>NZ_NSKB01000009.1 GCF_002286975.1 Halomonas salipaludis | reverse complement strand
CCCGAGGAGAAGTGGGTGCGCTTCCGCACCCTGGGCTGCTACCCGCTCACCGGCGCGGTGGAGTCGCATGCCGCGACCCTGCCCGAGATCATCCAGGAGATGCTGCTGACCAAGACCAGCGAACGCAGCGGCCGGGCCATCGACCACGACCAGGCCGGCTCCATGGAGAAGAAGAAGCGTGAGGGGTATTTCTAGTAGACACCGCTGATCGCGACTGACGTCGCTCCTACAGGGCAAATAACCCGGTGTTGTGGGAGCGGCTTCAACCGCGGTAGTCCGCTCGAGTCACCTTCCCTATATCCATTTCTTCAGGATTGATTATGTCTCATTCTTCGCCCTTGATCGCCGACGATATCGAGTCCTACCTCAAGGAACACGAGAACAAGGACCTGCTGCGCTTCATCACCTGCGGCAGCGTCGACGACGGCAAGTCGACCCTGATCGGGCGGCTGCTGCACGACTCCAAGATGATCTACGAGGACCAGCTGGCGGCGATCACCCAAGCCTCCAAGACCAGCGGCACCACCGGTGACGCCGTCGACCTGGCGCTGCTGGTCGACGGGCTGCAGTCGGAGCGCGAGCAGGGCATCACCATCGACGTCGCCTACCGCTTCTTCTCCACCGACAAGCGCAAGTTCATCATCGCCGACACCCCGGGCCACGAGCAGTACACCCGCAACATGGCCACCGGCGCCTCCACGGCGAGCCTGGCGATTATTCTTATCGACGCCCGCTACGGCGTGCAGACCCAGACCCGCCGGCACAGCTTCATCGCCGACCTGCTGGGCATCCAGCACCTGGTGATCGCCATCAACAAGATGGACCTGGTCGAGTTCTCCGAGGCGCGCTACGACGAGATCGTCGCGCAGTACCAGGAGGTCGCCGCCAAGCTCCACGCCCCGGACATCCGCTTTATCCCGCTCTCGGCCCTCAACGGTGATAACGTCGTCGACCCCAGCCAGCACACCCCCTGGTACCGCGACGCCAGCGGCGCCCCCGGCGCCACGCTGCTGCAGCTGCTCGAAAGCGTCGAGATCACCCACGACCAGAACCTCAGCGACCTGCGCTTCCCGGTGCAGTACGTCAACCGCCCCAACCTCGACTTCCGCGGCTACTGCGGCACCCTGGCCGCCGGCATCCTGCGCCCCGGGCAAGCGGTCAAGGCACTGCCCTCGGGCAAGACCAGCAGCGTCGAGCGTATCGTCACCTATGACGGCGACCTCGACGTCGCCTATCCCGGCCAGGCCATCACCCTCACGCTGGCCGACGAGATCGATATCTCCCGCGGCGACTGGCTGGTAAGCGCCGACGCTGAGGTGCCCCTGGTCGTCGGCTTCGAGGCCGACATCGTGTGGATGCACGACACTGCCCTCGAGCCCGGCAAGCTCTACGACCTCAAGCTCGCCACCCGCGACCTGGCCGGCAAGGTCACCGCCATCGACTACCAGATCGACGTCAACACCCTCGAACATCGCCACGCCGAGCACCTCGACCTCAACAGCATCGCCCGCTGCAGCGTCGAGCTCACCGCCCCGGTGCCGGTGGACGACTACCGCAAGAGCCCCGGCACCGGCAGCTTTATCATTATCGACCGGCTGACCAACGTCACCGTCGGCGCCGGCATGATCCACCAGCCCAGCGACAGCGAAACGCCCTACGAGTACCGCGCCCACGACAGCAAGGCCAACGTCGTCTGGAACCGCACCAGCGTCACCCAGGCCATGCGCGAGCAGCTCAACGGCCACTCCGGCAAGTGCATCTGGTTCACCGGCCTCTCCGGCTCCGGCAAGTCGACGCTCGCCAACGCCCTGGAGATCGAACTCAACCGCCGCGGCTACCACACCATGCTGCTGGACGGCGACAACGTCCGCCACGGCCTGTGCAAGGACCTCGGCATGGGCGAAGAGGACCGCGGCGAGAACATTCGCAGGGTGGGCGAGGTCGCGCGGCTATTTGCCGAAGCCGGCATCATCGTCATCACCGCCTTTATCTCGCCGTTCCGCAAGGACCGCGACGCGGTGCGCGCGCTGTTCGACGAAGACGCCTTTATCGAAGTGCACGTCGACACCCCGCTGGACGTCTGCGAGCAGCGCGACCCCAAGGGCCTGTACCAGAAGGCGCGCGAAGGCAAGATCAAGGATTTTACGGGAATTGATAGTCCGTATGAGCCGCCGGTACACGGCGAAATAGTGCTCAAAACAATGTTTGACAATGAACAAGCACTAATTTCTAAAGTCATTAAGCACGTGTTGTGAGCGTCGCGATTACCTTAGCGAGTGGAAATCATGCTATGTTTTCAGTGATAATTCCCGTACATAACAAGAAAGAGCATGTCGTTGCTGCGATCGAGTCAGTACTCGCACAAACCTACGATGGCTATGAACTGATTTTGATTGATGATTGTTCTACCGATGGTAGTGCCGAGTTGCTCCTTCCTTATGAGTCAGATAGGATAAAAATATATAGGCGGGATACGCCAGGCCCCGGTGGTTATGCAGCGAGGAATCTTGGTGTAGAAAAATCAAATTGTAAATGGGTAACTTTCCTCGATGCGGATGATATTTGGTACTCTAACCATCTGCAAACAGCTCGTGACCTTATTGATAAATATGGAGACGTAAGCTTTTTTAGTTTCTCGAGAGATAAGATATTCAAGGGTGATAAGAGTGGTTTTTTCCATCCCCGGGAAGAGCAAATAGATCGTGATGCAGCGTTGGCAAGATTTTCCCGTAGAGATATATTTCACACCAACGCAGTTGCCATTAAAAGAGACCTCTTCATAGAAGCTGGAGGGTTTCCAGCAGGCCAATGTAAGCGAGGTGGAGATAGTGACCTGTGGCTAAGACTTTTACTAAAGTGTGGCTCAATAGTTGTATCACCAGTGGTGACGTCATGCTATGCACTGGATAACAGCGGAGTTATATACGGTAAGTCAAGCGTGGAAAGACAGCATCCGGTTCAGAAAACTGTCATTGATTTCATAAAAAACAACCCCCACAGCAAAATCAAAAGCCGGCTTAAGAGACTCTCTAATCGAAAGAATATATCCTGGCTAGCCGCACGAAAGCGAAGTGGCGACTTTTCTCTTTCCGAATTGAGTATTATTTATTATTCATCTCTCGACTTGGCCGGGTTTAATAAACTATTGAAGCTTGTTGTGCCGCTTCCTATCACTAAACTTACGGCTAGCATCAAGAAGACGTCAATATGAAGATAATGTTCGTGTGCTCCTCATTTGGGGGTGGTGGAGCTGAGAAAGTCGCTGTTAAACTATCGAGCGCTCTCGCTGCTTTAGGCCATGACGTTGTTTATCTTTATTGGCGGTCTAAAGCAGGGCAAGAGTATACATTAGAAGACGCGGTTTCACTAAAGAAGATTTTAGCTAATAATCCAGTGTCGCGGGCATGGGCTGTTAGCAAGGCAATTAAATCAGAGCGTCCTGACGCTGTACTTTCATTTACTGATATACCTAATATAATTACATATTTAGGGTGCATGCTGGCCCGTCCATATAAGTGCCTGCGGGTGCCAAATGTAAGAACTAACGTTCCGGCTAAATATCGCTACATGAAGATGACGTTAGTAATGAAAGCTCTTTCATTCTTGCATGGCGCTGCATGCAGGCGTGCCTTGATTGTGCTGGTTAACTCGAAAGATTCTGGCAGTGCACTGTGCGAATATTACCGCTTGGACGCATCGAAAGTTCATTGTATTTATAATCCCGTATTTGATAACTTGCCAAGTGAGTTTTATAACTTCAAAAATGGAGTGGCTAGTACTAATAATAGAATTAAAGCAGTCAATGTTGGTCGGCTGTCTCAAGCAAAAGATCAGCAAATGCTTGTTCGCGCAATAGATCATGCAGTTAATACGCTGGGCGCTGATGTTGAGTTAGATATTTACGGGGAGGGTGAGTTGTATGATGAGTTACACACTGAGATAGCTCGCCGAGGGTTGCAGGGTCGCATTTTCTTAAGACCCTTTGACCGCAATATTGAAAGCAAGATAGGCCATTACCATCTGTTTCTCTTCTCCTCTCGCTGGGAGGGGCTGCCTAATGCCCTAATTGAGGCGCTGGGTAGTGGCATTGATGTGATTTCTACGGATTGTCGCAGCGGGCCGAGCGAAATACTTGATGGTGGGCGCTTCGGTACCCTTGTTGGTATTGGTGACGATAAAAAAATGGCGGAAGCTATTGCGCAGCATTATTTCGAAGGTAATTATAATTCTTCCCGTGATTCATCCGCTAGGGAAATGAGTGACGATCTGAAGAAACACCTTGAGCAATTCACTATTTCATATGTTGCGTCACAATACGCTCAACTTATTTCCAGGAATATAGATGAACAGTAAAGACGTCAAGCATAAGATAAATCTATTTAGGCGATATTCGCACTGGAAACGTAATAACTGCATATATATACATGTTCCAAAGGCTGCGGGTACTAGCTTGAACAAAGCTATATATGGACGGACCTTGGGGCACTATACTGCGAGTGAGATCCAGGACCAGTTCCCAAAGCTTTTTGCTCAAGCGTTTGTCTTCTCTTTTGTCAGAAATCCATGGGATCGTGTTTTGTCAGCGTACCGTTTTGCGAGAGTTGGGAAAACGGATAGCATGGGTATGTACCGTCCTGAGCAATACCAAATTTCAGAGTTTGAGAGTTTCGAGCGATTTCTCTTTGAGTGGCTGGCTAGGCAAAAATTAGATAAAATAGATTTCGTATTCCAGCCACAGAGTAGATTCGTTGTTGGCAAGCATGGTCGTATCTTGACGGACTATGTGGGAAAGGTGGAGAGTCTGGGAGACGACATACAGTATGTTGAGTCGGTGCTCGGCAAGAGTATAAATGTCGGCAGGGAAAATACCACCTCAGATAAAATCGACTATCGTAGCGCCTATGTTAACGATGACATGGTAGAGCTGGTCAGGTCTTTATACCGCGAAGATATTGATAAATTCGGTTATACATTCGACAAGAGTTGATTTATGAGAGTTCTCCACGTCATATCTTCTGCAGCGGCAGGCGGTGCTGAAATATATGTAAGAGACCTCTCTATAGAGATGGTCAGGGCGGGGCATCAAGTATTCATCCTCTTTCTCGATCGCGCCTCCGAAGCTGGGCGGGATGGTGAGTTTGAAGCGGAATTCTTGAAGCAATTGGATGACAATGACATTGAGTACGGCTTCATCGGGGCCGCTGCTCGGAAGAAACCTTGGTTGGGTATCAAGGCTATGCGCAAGGCAGCGTCCGGTTTTTCGCCTGATATTGTGCATTGCCACCTGTATTATGCTGCCATATTTTCTCTCTTCTTGAAAAGCACCAAGGTGGTTTATACTCACCATAATATAAAGCTAGGTGCAAGTGTGTTACTTTATAAGCTCCTCGACTTGAAGGTTTCCAGATACATCGGTATATGCTTGGCTTGCAAGAAATTGCTCGAGAGTGTTTCTCGGAGAAGGGTGGTCAGAATTGATAATGGTGTTTCACCCGAGCGGGTGCGTAAAAAGCAGAGAACCGCTGGGCAGGGTGATGATGACGTCAACCTGTTGAGTGTCGGCCGCTTGTCCGATCAAAAGAACCTCTCTCTACTTATTGCGTCACTTGCCAGGTTGGAGGATCAGAAGTATCGATTGAAAATAGCTGGCGAGGGCCCCCTACGCGAGGAGTTAGTACGGCTGGCGAACGAGAAAGGCATATCTGACCGTGTTGAATTTCTGGGCAACGTCAGCAACGTTGATGAATTACTGTATGATGCGGATGTATTCGTTATGTCATCTGCATGGGAAGGATTGCCAATCGCGCAAATCGAAGCCACTCTGAGCGGCCTGCCGGTTGTAGTAACTAATGTCGGGGGGTGTTCGGAAATCGTGCACAAGGTATGTAACGGTATCGTAGTCGATGAGTTGATCGAAAGCAGCTATTCGCAGGCGTTGAGGATGATGATAGGCAATCATGAATTGCGTGAAGTGTTTTCCAAAAATGCGCTTTCCTATTCGGGCGATTATCTGATAAAAGCCTCGTCGGATAAGCATATTGCGTTATACGAAGACGCGCTTACGGCCTGATAATCGGCCCTGTTGATGAGAGAAATATGATACCGGCGCTTTTTGTTACTCTTGTATTCCTGCTTTCATTCGTCTTCTGTCTGATAGTATCCATGAAGCACCGCTGGTTGCTATGGCCGATCATGATCGGCTTTGCTTTTCGCTGTTTTCTTATGCTGTTGGATTACTATGGTTTGTTTTCCCCTCCAGGGGCAGATGGTGACGCTGTCGTTTTTACGAGAACAGCATATCAGTGGTCATTACTTGATTGGGAACGTTTGTTCGATACTTTCAATTATAGTGCTTCCTACGTATATAGTACTATAGGGGCAGTTTTCTTTAAGCTCTTTGGTTACAACTACTTTGTACTTCCAGTATTGAATTTCTTTGCAGGCTTGTTGGGTATTTTTCTCACCGGCATCATGGCGTACCGGCTATGGGGGCGTAAGCCTGCAATTATTAGTGCTTATATCATGGCGCTTTTCCCTTTTGCGGCATTCAACTCAGTGATAGCATTGCGCGAAGAATTTTCCATCGTCGTTTTTCTACTGGGCGTATATTTCTTTCTGAACTGGGTGTCTGGTAAAGGGACTATCTGGATATTTGCAGCCTTCTCCATGTTTGCTGTGGCGCTGATGATTCACCCAGGGTGGATTGGGGCCATGGTAGGTATTGCCTTGTACTTGGGATACTTTTCGTTCAGAACGCTGGTTTCGTCGATCAAGGGCGGAGCGACGACTCGTCAAGTGGCTAGCAAGTTCTTCTCTGCTGTGGCGCTTTTCGCGGTGGCTATGCTGATTGTCGTAGGTAGCGGCGGTATAAGTCTGGCCAAGGGCATCACTATTGGAGGGGAAAATGAAGAAGAGGGCGTCGAGGATCTGATTGAATCCCGTTTTCAGAGTGAGGGACGTGGTGGCTCGGCTTATCCTAGCTTTGTTGCACGGGGGAATCCTTATACACAACCTTGGTTAATTCCCATGCGCATCGTGTATTTTACCTTTTCCCCGTTTCCTTGGGACTTGCGTAGCCCACGTCAATTGATGGGTGTCATTGCCTCGGGTATGTACATGTTTCTTGCTTGGCGCTTATATAAAGGCTGGCATCGAGTCAGGCGCAAGGAGGAGTGTCTTGCGCTGATGTTCATGGCTGGGGCTTTGATTTTCGTATTCGCTATCGGGGTGACGAATATCGGCACGGCTATCCGGCATCGGACGAAATTCCTGGCCATCTGCACGCTGCTTGCTGCTTCGTCTTTCGATAGATTAACCATCCGTTTGAGAAGGCACTGATTCGTGGATTTATTGATCATCGCAGGGAATGCGCGCTCCCTGATCGCCAACCGTGGGGACCTGGTAAAAGAGATGCAGGCACGAGGGCTGGTGGTGGCGGCGGCGGTGCCCACCGCCGACTACCTGTCTGAGGTCGAGGAGTTGGGCATCGAGATCCACCCGATCGAGATGGGGCGTACCGGCATCAATCCGCTACATGATATCAAGACGCTGTGGTCGCTTTATCGCCTGATCCGCCGGCTTAAGCCCAAGGCGGTATTCGGTTATACCATCAAGCCCGTTGTATACGGCAGTCTGGCTGCCAAGGCGGCGGGTGTGCCGCGCATCTACTCGATGATTACCGGCTTGGGCCATGTCTTCACGACTGATAGCCCCAAGAATCGTCGCTTGCAGAAGGTGGTGTCGTGGCTGTATCGCGCCGGGCTTGCCTGTAATAGAAAAGTATTTTTCCAGAATCCCGATGATCTCCAGGAGTTCACTGAGCGCGGCATCCTGCGCGACGCCAGCAAGGCCGTGCGCACCTACGGGTCGGGGGTGGATATGCAGCGCTTTGCCGCCACCCCACTGCCCGAGGGAGATGTAACCTTCCTGTTCATCGGCCGGTTGTTGACCGAGAAGGGCGTGGCAGAGTTCTGCGAGGCAGCAGGCCAGCTGCGTGCCGAATACCCCGCAACGCGTTTCATCGCGGTCGGCCCGCACGATCCCAATCTGCCACATTCCTGCTCTGTCGAAGACCTCGATCGCTGGAAGCAGGAGGAGTGCGTGGAGTTCATCGGCGGCGTTTCAGACGTTCGCCCATGGATAGCACAGTGCTCTGTGTTCGTGCTGCCCTCTTATCGCGAGGGTACGCCACGCTCGGTGCTCGAGGCGATGAGCATGCGGCGGCCAATCATCACCAGCGATGCGCCGGGCTGTCGGGAGACGGTGGAAGATGGCGTAAACGGCTTTCTGGTCGCGCCACGCACCAGTGGGCCCTTGCTAGAGGCGATGCGACGCTTCGTCGAGCAGCCAGCGCTGGTGCCGCAGATGGCCGAGGCGTCCTGGACACTAGTCGAACGTCACTACGATGTTCGCAAGGTGAATAAAGTGATTCTAGAGGCAATGGAGTTGGCATGAGGGAAGGCATCAAACGACTCTTCGATGTGATTGCCAGCGGAGCGGGCTTGATCGTGCTGGCACCGCTGCTGTTGGTGGTCGCGGTGTGGATCAAGCTGGATAGCTCGGGGCCGGTGTTTTTCATGCAGCAGCGCGCTGGGCGCGGAGAGCGGCCGTTCAGCATCTTCAAGTTTCGTACTATGCAGCATCGTGCGCCGGAGAGCATCGACCAGCATCAGGAGCAAGTGGTAAGCGCAGGGCACGACCCACGAATTACCCGGGCAGGCCGTGTCATACGTGCCACCAGCCTCGATGAACTGCCGCAGCTGATCAATATCTTCAAGGGCGACATGAGCGTGGTCGGGCCTCGGCCGGTGCTGATGGAGCAGACCGAGGTGGTGCCGCCGGGATACAAGAAGCGCTTCAGCGTGCGGCCAGGGCTGACCGGGCTTGCCCAGGTCAGAGGTCGGCGCAGCCTGGGCTGGCTGGAGCAGCTGGCCCATGACGCCGAGTACGTCGAAAAGCAGAGCCTGGCGCTGGATCTCAAGATCCTGTTGCTGACGGTCAAGGTGGTGGTGATGGGCAGCGGAATCTACGGAGAGCCGGGGCTCAACTGGCGCACCTATCGTGATCGGCTGAATGGGCAGCCGCCCAAGGACAGTGACGTTGAGGAGGCTATGCGATGAGCCAGCTCAACTTCATGATGATTACGGCAAGCCCGGATGTGGCCGCGTTCATCGAGCAGCATGATGTGGCGCGCATCTTCATGGATCAGGAGGTGCTGGGGAAGGCCGAGCGCCAGGGGCACCTGGACACCCATAAGGCGGCACACTCCCTCGCCGAGATTGCAGCGGTCGCGGCGGTGCTGAAACGCGCAGAGCTGATGGTGAGGCTGAATCCGCTCAATGCGTCGACCCGTGAGGAAGTGGAGGAGGCGATAGCCCATGGCGCGCAGCGCTTGATGCTGCCGATGTTCTCTTGCCGCGCAGAGGTCGGCCGGTTTCTGGATATCGTCAATGGGCGGGTGCCGGTTACCTTCCTGGCCGAGACGGCGGCCTCGCTGGTGCGCTTACCTGACTGGCTGGATCTGCTCGCACCGGGGCATGACGAGGTCCACATCGGGCTCAACGATCTCTATCTGAGCATGGGGCTTGGCTTTCTATTCGAGCCTCTGGCGGGACGTCTGCTCGATCCTGCGGCGGCGCTACTCACCCAGGCCGGGGTTCGGTGGGGGGTAGGCGGTGTTGCGAGGATTGGCCTGGGTGAGCTGCCCGCCGAGACGGTGCTCGGCGAGCACGTGCGGCTTGGCTCGCAGTGGATCATCCTGTCGCGGGCATTCCACGCCGGCGCTGCGACGTCGGCTGGCCTGCTCGAAACGCTCGACTTCCCCGCCGAGATTGCCAAGCTGCGCCAGGCCGAGGCGCATTGGCGCAGCGCCGACCAATCCTCGCTGCTGGAGAATCAGCGCCAACTTGCCGAGTGTGCCTACCGCTTGGGTAGCCGGGGAGCTGCATGATGCCGCCACCCATTCAGCGCGTACTCTACCTCCAGAAAGCCGAGGTGCTTGCACAGCAGCGAGCGATGGTGACCGACACCCTGCGAGCAGCGCTGCCCGAGGCGGAGCTCCTTTTTGCCGACAGCGTTGAGGCCGTGCCGGCCAATGCCGAGGTAGATGTGGTGATCACCCCGACGCTGCCGTGGCTGCCCGATGCGTTGGCAAGGCTCGACACGTATCGCTGGCTGCACTTTCTCTCCGCCGGCGTGGAGAAGATCTGGTCGATGGATTTCGACAAGTCCTCGATCTGGATGACCAAGAGCAGTGGCGTACACGGGGCGCCGATGAGCGAGTACGCCATCGGTGCCATGCTCTACTTCACCAAGCAGTTCGGCCGCTTTCACGATCAGGCCAGGCAGGCGCTATGGCAGCGCAGCTGGCTGGGCGAGCTGACCGGTAGCCAACTCACCGTGCTGGGGCTTGGTCATATCGGCCAGAGCCTTGCGCGGCGCGCCAAGGCGTTCGATATGCAGGTGGTGGGCACTCAGCGCACACCTCGCGCCATCGCTGGCGTCGACCGGGTGGTGGCGCTGGAGGAGCTCGGGCCGGAACTGGCGCGCACCGATTTTCTGGTCGTCTGCCTGCCGCTGACCCAAGCCACCTATGGAGCGGTGAGCGATGCGCTGTTGGCTCAGCTCAAGCCTGGCGCGGTGCTCGTCGATATCTCGCGTGGTGGGGTGGTCAACGGCGAGGCACTGCTGCGGGCGTTGGATAGCGGCACGCTCAAGGGCGCCGCCCTGGATGTCTTCGAGCAGCAACCATTGCCTGCCGAGTCGCCACTATGGAAACGCAGCGACCTGCTGATCACACCGCATGTATCGGGCACCACACCGTTCTATCTCGAGAGAGCGCTTGGGGTGTTCATCGATAACCTGCGTGCCTACCAGCAGGGCAAACCCTTTACTACGGCGGTGAGTATCGATGCCGGATACTGATATGCAGCAAGGCAAGATTCTGGTCACGGGGGGCGCGGGATATATTGGCTCGCACACCGCGCTAGCCCTTCTCGAAGCGGGATACGAGGTGGTGGTGCTGGATAGCCTCGTCAATGCATCGCGGGAGGCGCTGCGCCGCGTCGAGCAGATTACCGGCCGCGCCTTGACCTTCATCGAGGGCGACGTGCGCGACCGCGTATGCCTGGACAGACTCTTCAGCGAGCACCCGATTCATGCAGTGATTCATTTCGCGGGTCTGAAAGCCGTCGGCGAAAGTGTCGCGCAGCCGCTGGCCTATTACGATACCAACGTCAACGGCTCCTTGACGCTGTGCCAAGCGATGCAGCAGGCCGGGGTTTTCCGCCTGGTGTTCAGCTCCTCGGCCACGGTCTATGGGCCCAACGCGCCGGTGCCGTACCACGAGAGCATGCCGCGTGGCCGCACGTCCAACCCCTATGGCACGTCCAAGGCGATGGTGGAGCAGGCCCTCGAGGACCTGGTGAACGCTGATGGGCGCTGGAGCGTATCGTTGTTGCGCTACTTCAACCCCATCGGCGCGCACCCCTCGGGCAAGCTCGGGGAGGACCCGCAGGGCATTCCCAATAACCTGTTGCCCTACATCGCCCAGGTGGCGGTAGGGCGCCGGCCCTCGTTGACGGTGTTTGGCAATGACTATGCCACCGCAGATGGCACCTGTGTGAGGGATTACCTGCACGTGATGGATCTAGCGGAAGGGCATGTCAGTGCGCTGGGGCGCCTGCACGAGCCCGGGACGCACGTCTATAACCTGGGGACCGGCCAGGGGCTTTCCGTGCTGGAGGTGGTCGAGGCGTTCGCGCGTATCAGCGAGCGGCCGATTCCCTACCACTTTGCCTCGCGCCGCGAAGGCGACCTGGCGGCGTTCTGGGCGGACCCACAAAAGGCACAACGAGAGCTTGGTTGGCGGGCACGTCGCGGCCTCGGCGAGATGATGGCCGACACCTGGCGCTGGCAGCGCCAGAACCCTAATGGGTATCGCAGCGAGATCAACACACCATCACAAGGGACATCGCAATGCTGAGCATGGATAACGTTCGTTTGGGAGTCATCGGCCTGGGTTACGTGGGGCTGCCGCTTGCCGTGGAATTCGGCAAGGTGATGCCCACGGTGGGCTTCGATATCAACGCCAACCGTATCAGTGAGCTGCGCGACGGCATCGACCAGACCCTCGAGGTCGAGCCCGAGCTGCTGGCGCAGTCGACGCAGCTCAGTTTTGAGAGCGAACTCGATGCTCTGCGCGACTGCAACGTCTATATCGTCACCGTGCCGACGCCAATCGATAGCAGCCGGCGCCCCGACCTGACACCGCTGATCAAGGCCAGTGAAAGCCTGGGCCAGGTAGTGGCCAAAGGCGATATCGTCATCTATGAGTCGACGGTCTATCCGGGCGCCACCGAAGAGGATTGCGTGCCGGTCATCGAGCGCATCTCCGGGCTTGTCTACAACCGTGACTTCTTCGCCGGCTATAGCCCCGAGCGCATCAACCCGGGCGACAAGGAGCACCGCGTCACCACCATCAAGAAGGTGACTGCGGGCTCTACCCCGGAGGTGGCCGACTTCGTCGATGCCCTGTATCGGCGGGTGATCACGGCCGGCACCCACAAGGCCAGTTCGATCGCGGTCGCCGAGGCGGCCAAGGTGATCGAGAACACCCAGCGTGACGTCAACATCGCCTTGATCAATGAGCTGTCGATGATCTTCAACCGACTGGGGCTGGATACCGAGGAGGTGCTCGAGGCGGCTGGCACCAAGTGGAACTTCCTGCCGTTTCGGCCGGGGCTGGTGGGAGGGCACTGCATCGGCGTGGATCCCTACTACCTGACCCACAAGGCCCAGCAGGTAGGCTACCATCCCGAGGTGATCCTCTCCGGGCGACGCATCAATGACGGCATGGGCGCCTACGTGGCGTCGCAGCTGATCAAGCAGATGATCAAGAGCCGCATTCACGTCGAGAAAGCGCGCGTGCTGGTGATGGGGCTGACCTTCAAGGAGAACTGCCCCGACCTGCGCAATACTCGGGTCGTCGATATTCTCAAGGAGCTGGCTGAGTACGATATCCAGGTCGACGTCTTTGACCCGCATGTCAGCAAGGATGAGGCCGAACGTGAATACGGCATACGGCCTATCGAGTCGCCCGAGGATGGCGCCTATGACGCCGTGATTCTCGCCGTGGCGCACCGTGAGTTCCGTGATCTTGGGGCATCTGCCATGCGTGCCTGGGGCAAGCCGGAACACGTGCTGTACGACCTGAAGTATCTGCTACCCAAGGGGCAGGCAGACCTGCGTCTGTGAGGTCGCGCTACCACTATCACACCTATGGGTTCGATATCGCCTCCCAGATTCCGCTGCCAGAGCTCACCCAGATCCCGCCCTGTGCTTCACCAGATATCGAGATAGTCGCCGGCGAGGTCAAGGATGTATTGGAGGGGAGCAGGGCGGTCAACCAGTGGCTACAGCTCGGTGAGCGTCAATGTCAGGTGTGGGTCGATGGCATCGCCCGCTATCGCATTGAAGAAGGCCGGCGGATCGTCGTCGATCGGCGTGTCTCCGGCAGTGGCGACGAGCCGGCTGCACCCTCCGATATCCGCGTCTACTTGCTGGGCACCGCCTTTGGCGTGCTGGCGCATCAGCGTGGCTGGCTGCCGCTGCATGTCAGCGCCATCAAGGCACCCAGCGGCGTATGGGCCTTTACCGGCGAATCCGGTGCCGGCAAGTCTACCCTCAGCGCCTGGCTGTATCACTACCATGGGTGTGAGCTGGTCACCGATGATGTGGCCGTCATCAAGCCTGCCGATGCCGAGCCGCTGCTCTACCCTGGCCCACGCAAGGTCAAACTGTGGAAGCAGACCCTGGCGGCACTCCAGTGGGATACCCAGGGCGCACAGCGCGATCTGACGCGCGTCGACAAGTTCCACCTGACACTCGAGGGCAGCCAGGCGCCGCAGCCTGAGCCTCTCAGGGCATTGGTAGTGCTGGAGCGGGGAGCGGAAGGTGAGCCCGCGCAGCTGACGGAAGTGCAAGGTCCCGAAGCGCTGTTTCTGCTGCTCGAAGCGCTCTATCGGGTCGAGCTGGGCCGCTCGTATAACCCGCCAGAAGCGATGATGCGGGATTGCCAGGCGCTTGCTGAGCGGATACGGATCTACCGTTACCGGCGCCCGTGGGATCTGCAGGAGGTATCTCGCTCTCTCGAGCCACTTTTGCATCAGATGGATTTGACTATTGCCAGGGACGATTTATAGTGTAATCGCAGCGTTATTTTTTGTTAATCAAAGCCACTGTTTGTTATCAGCGATCTGGAGAAACGATCATGCAGGGTTCCGAAAACCGTAAGGCATACGAGTCACCCGCTGTGGTAGCCATCGGCTCCATGGCAGAAAAAACTGAATTCTGGGGCTGGAAGCACTATCTGTGGCAGAAAAAACTGGATCATTGGCATTCCAAGAAGCCAAGCTATCCAGGTGAGCCCGAGTACTCATGATGTAAGGGCACTAGCCACTCACCGCCTGCGGCGCCTCGGCGCCGCAGGATTGTTTCTGCGGTGGCGGTGGAGTAGGGGCAGTGCTCACGAGCACGATAGAATAAGGGAGTTTGGATAGTGGCCAGTCAAGGAAAAGAGCAGATGCCAGGTCGTACCGCGTCCATACAGGATGAGCGACGCGGCAATGTGCCTGCTAGCGATGCGCGTTACTACTACCACACCTATGGTTTGAAGATAGAGTCCCGCTTGGAACTGCCCGAGCTGCCGGTCATTGCGCCCTGCGACCAACCCGATGTCGTGATAGAGACACCTGGCGTTGCGGATCAGTTGGATGACGCCACCTTTCGCCAGGGCTGGTTGGAGATGGGCGACGATCGCTGCCAGATCACCATCGAGGGCATTGCTCGCTATCGGGTCGAACATGGCCAGCGGATCCTGCTCGACCGCCGGGTGCCCCGCGGCGTCGACCCCGTCGCCGACCCAGGGGATATTCGTCTGTTCCTGCTAGGCAGTGCGCTTGGCGGGCTGCTGCATCAACGGCACTGGCTGCCGCTGCATGTCAGTGCCTTGAAAACTCCCGGGGGCGTATGGGCGTTTACCGGCCACTCCGGCGCTGGCAAGTCGACCATCGGCGCTTGGTTACACTATACCCAGGGCTGGCCGCTGGTGACCGACGATGTTGCCGTGATCAAGCCCCATGAAGATGTTCCCTACCTCCACCCTGGGCCACCCAGGGTTAAGTTGTGGAAAGATGCTCTGGCTGCGCTGGGCATTCAGACCGAAGGTCTGGTCCGCGATCTCACCCGGGAAGACAAGTATCATTTGATGCTCAACAAGGGCTTCCAGGACCACCCCTATCCGCTCAAGGCACTGGTAATGCTTGAGCGCGCGGAGGAGGGCGAAGCGGCGAGCCTCGAGCGCATCACCGGGGTCGAAGCCTTCAAGTCGGTGATGGCCACGCTCTACCGGCCCGAGATGGGCACTGAGTTCCACAGCCCGCAAGGGCTGATGCGTGAATGCACCAAGCTGGCGGGCAAGATCGAGGTCTATCGTTTTCGTCGCCCCTGGTCGCTGGACGACATGAATACCAGCATTGAACCTTTACTGGAAAGGATCATGCACAGCCAGGACGCCGAGGAGCGCTAGGGGTGAGTATTGCCGGTCCCGCAGTGCTCGACATGGCACGCTGATGGCAGCGTCAGCTATCAAGCGCCTCGTGAAGCAGGCGGCTCTGCGCGTGCAGCGCGAGCGTTGCCATGCCCAGCACGCCAGGATGGCCCAGCGGTTACTTGCCAGCCTCGAGCAGTACAACGGAGCGCTTGGCTCACCTATTCAGCGGCAGGCGCGTGACTATGCCCATGAGGTATTGGGTAGCGCGAAATACGCTCCCTGGCTGAAGGTATATTCTGCCGTTCATGGTTCATTCGTGGAGGGTTGGATCCCTGGCGATTACTATCAGTTAGTTGTGTTGCCATGCAAGAATGGCCAAATCGGCCAAGCGACCAATACCAAGACCCTGACCAAGCGTTTGCTGAACTCAGCGGCTCTGCCGGATATCGCCTATCTCATCGATGGGATAGGTTATGCCGCGGACTATTCCGTGGTGAGCGCTCCTGCCTTGATTGATCTACTGTTCGCGGCAGACGAACGTATTTTCTTCAAGCCTGATCGCTCCTTTCAGGGCCAGGGCATCCGCATTCTTGGAAGAGGTGATATCAGTCCTGAGACACTGGCGAGGTTACCCGATGGGGTTTTCCAGCGTCCGGTTATTCAACATCAGATATTCGACGCACTGACGCCCAACTCCACCGCTACGCTAAGACTGACCACCGCCAAACTGCCGGATGGCAGTGTCGAGCTGCGAGCAGCCGACCTCAGGTTGGGAAGGGCCAATGATCGCTATGTCAGGGCGGTAAGTGAAATCAGAGTGCCTGTCGAGATGGCAACGGGAGTACTTTGGTCACGTGGCTTCATGCCTGACTGGCGCCAAGTCGAGTCACATCCCGATACGGGCACTTCGTTCAGCAATATTCAAATCCCTGGCTTTCACCAAGCAGCAGCAATGTGTTGCCGCCTTCATCAGGGCTTTCCGCATCTGGGTTGTATTGGCTGGGATATTGCGATAGATCGTAAAGAAGATGCCAAGATAATGGAGTGGAATGCACGGCATAACAGCATTGTGTTCTCTGAGGCGACGACTGGGCCGAGTTTCAAGTGGCTTGGGTGGGAATCTCTATGGAAACGCTAGATGCACTGTGTGACACTTTTCAATAGGGCTTGATCATTCGATTTATATGCGCACTGCACAGTGCTTATCAGCGAATCACTGCGTAGTGCGCAATATGCTAGATGGCTAAATCAGGAACCCGGTTTAAAGGCCGTTCCGTCCTGCCCCTGTTCCACGTCTGCATTCGGCCTGCCGCCTGCTTGGGTAATCTCAGCAGGCGAGCCCAGCGCTACGACCACTGGTGCTGAATATACTTCTTTCTTATCAATATTCATGCGACTACTCCATGGTGCTGTTGAGACGATCTACCTTGATGGACACTCCACCCCTGCTGCTCTGTTAGAATGCTCCCGATGTCCCGTCACTCCGCGGATACATCTTTTTACATTCTTGTCAGATATTAGTCGCTTCCTATCCTTCCATCAAGCTTGCTGGTTGACTTCTACTTTGTTTTTTATGTTTTAACTTATTGCTTTTAAATGGTTTTTTGAGCATTAGGAAAAATCCCAATTTTAGGTGAGTGCTTGAGTCAATTTATGTGTATTAATGTTACTATCGAGGTGGTAAGAGTAATGGGACTTCATTGAGCATATAATGCTAGGTGCTATACGGAAGCAGCCTGGCTCGATCAAGCTGCGTAAAAAGCCAGGTCCGATCTCGAGTCTGAACAAATACACATTAATAACAAGGCAGAATGAACTTGCCCGACACCAGGCGGTCTCGGGGGGCTATGCGCAGAAGGGGCGCGGGGAAGGTTGGCTAACGCCGGGCCTGGCCTTGGGCGGGATGTGGCAGGGAGGTGTAACACCCGACAACGGTGAAACGGTTAAAACCGTAGCCGCCGGTTATTGCCACGCGGCCGGTTGCTACCCAGGCATGGGCTTTATACTCGCAAGTCTCCGGTTCACGCATGACTCCGAAATAGAGCGAGTAGGGGATGCCATGGAGGCCCAGCACCAGGCGGGCGGTCACAGCTTGAGGAAAGCAGTTGGATACCCAGGGCGTGTAGCGAGCGGCGAGCCTGATGGCCTGGCCGATCTGTGCCGCCTTTGCTTCCTGTTCAGGTGTCAGCAGCGGAATGCACGCTGCAATGCCAACTGGATTGCCTAGATGGGGGGCCAGGCGGCGAAATGAAAAGAGCAGAATCGCCATTCTGCTCAACCCCAGCAGCACCCACAGCAGGGGGAACCAGCGCTTGGCAAAGCCGGGCTGGCGCAAGAAGCTGGTCGCCTTGCGCCTGATTTTTTTCAGGAACCCTGTCTGCAATGTCGGAAAGTAGGTCGCCACGTAATGATTGCCTTACTCGACGACTTCAATCAAGTCGATCTTGATTAGGTCATTGACGAATTTCGACATATCTTCGCGGCATGTTGCCGGATCGGTTTCGTATTCTTGGCATATCACCTCGGTGATGCCATCGATGGAGACGGGGTTTTCGAGGAGTTCCCAGACGCGCGACCCAACGCCAGTGATGCCATAGTACTGCCCCTGGTCTACGCCCATCATCACGACGTCTCCGTCGATATTGGCCGCTACCATGTCGGGGTTACGCTTGAGTAGAGTAGTAGAAGAAATCGTGGATGATGACATTGTTTCATACTCGAGTAGTTGAAGGGTGCGACATCAACGAAGAAGAGCCATATTTGCGATATATCTTATTTATAAAAGCCGCATATTGCCACTGGGTGGCAATATGCGGCTAGCTATTTAGACATTACCTAAAGCGGCTCAAGAGCCTGGCTTGAAGGCGGTGCCGTCTTCGCCACCAGCAGTGTCGGCGTCAGGACGACCACCTGCTTCGGTGATGTCTTTCAGAGCGCCCAGTTCCTGAACGGAAGGGCTAGCATAGGGTTTACGATCCATCTGATTCATGAGATTCATCCTTTAGTTGCGTTGCCGGAGTGAGTGGCAACTCCCACAGTATAGCGAGAGCTTGGATACTCATCTACCACTCTTTATTACACATAGTTACTCATTGCCCTCATCCGCGTAGCGGATGAAGGTTCCCACCGACAAGCCTCTCAACAGCTTGTAGCGGTAGCGCCTCTCCACCTCGGGGTTGGCCCATCCGGCCTCCGGCCACTCATCCAGGGCCAGTTGCAGTGCGTCCAGGTCCAGAAAGTCGCCAGCGCTACCATGCGCCTTGAGCCGTTCGAGCTCTTCACGCAATTGGGGCAGGGCCTGCTCGGTCTGCTCGTACCAGTCGGCGGCCTGCAGGCCGCGTGTCTTGGCATGCAGAATCTCGTCAGGGAGCACGTTTGCCATCAGCCGCTTGAGCAGCGACTGCGGTTGGCCGTCTTTCAGATACTGCGAATCTGGCACCGCCAGACAAAACTCTATGAGTCGCACATCGGCGGTGGGGTCGCGATACTCGACACCGTCAACATTAGCCGCAGCGTTATATTCCCCAGTATCGGTAAGGTTGAGTATATCGATACGGTCCTGCCGTCCTCTGTCGGTAGGCTGATAGGTAAGGTCGAAGCCTTGATCGCGTGCACGTGCGCTTGTGTTAAGGCGATGTGAGAATCGAGCATTTATAGCGCTGTGACCGCCAAGCTCCCAGGCTCGGCCTCGATATTTTTCGAATGCCTGCCACAACGGGCGGGGGAGTAGCGGGGCGGTGGAAAATTTTACCATTTGTCGCCAGGTTAGGGTTGGGTAATGCTGCTTCATACCCTTGAAGACTTGCCACAAGGTCAACCAGCGCCCGGTACGCACCAGCTGTGGCAGATAAGGCATGCCGTCATACGAGATGCTCATATTGCCCTTGTCGCCACACAGTAGCACTCGGACACCGCGCTTGGCCGCGTCCTCGCGAATGGCAGCTGTCCATACCGCGTTACAGGCGTTGAGCGGCGCCCGATCGAGCATCTCTGTGGTCTCGTGGAGATTATCCAACGGGGAGGTGTCGTTGGTACGAATCAGGACGTGCTCGACGTTGCTGAATCGATCGGCGACCTTGCGTGCTGCGGGGCCTTCATCGGCATGGCGACCGCTTGGAACTGGACCGTCGAAGTTTTCGCGCGGCACGGCGGTGTAGGCGATCAGCGGCTTGTGCTGCTGGGCTAAGAGCTGCGCGGCAAAGGCAGTGACGGTTGTGCTGTCCTTGCCTGAGCTCAGGTGTGTGGCAACTGGGCCGGAAGCGCGCAGTCGGCAGGCCACTGCGCGGTTCAAGTGTGCGCGCAGCGCGTCGACGTACTCCTGGTCGCTATCGAAGTGGATCTCATAGTCGGGGTCGAACTGGTGATAGCGCTGCGTGCTGACGCGGTCGTCCTCGAGCAGCACGGTATGCCCAGGCTCAACGCGATACACATCCTTGAAGAAGGAGGCCGGTCCTGTCATGGGCAGCATGCACAGATAATCATGCAGCTGCTCTTCACAGATCGCCTTGCTTAGCCCGGGGATGGCGAAGAGGGCCTTGGGCATGGTGGCGAAGGCGAACAGGTCGTGGCGTTTGTACCAGAACAACGGGCGCACCCCCAATGGATCGCGAGCCAGCCACAATCGCTTGCGCTTGGGCTGCCAGCATGCCAGGGCAAAGTCTCCGAGCAGGTGCCTCGGGGTGTCCATGTCCCAATGTCGACAAGCGTGCAGGGCCAGGTCGCTGTCGGCCATCAAAGCGAGCTCCGAGGTCGCTATTTCAAGTGCTGTGGCAAGCTCTTCGCGATTGTCCAGGCGACCGTCGAACACCACCACCATGTCCGATGCAGCATCCACCAGCGGCTGGTGGTCCAGGCTATCCTCCGGTGTCGTGCGCAGCAGGGTGCGCAGCATGCCGCTGGCGCCTTGCTGCCATGCATGCTGGGCATCCCAGCCGTAAGGTGTCAGCAGTACCTGCATCCGATGAAGCGTGTCCCGGTCGATGGCTTGGCCGTCGAGTTGAATCAGGCCTGCTATGGTACTCATGAGCGTGTCTCATCCTGCACAGCGTGGGTAAGAAGATCGCCGAGCCGCTCGAACAGCGACTCGGCAACCGCTTCCGGCCGGCGCACGGTCAGTGCCTGACGATAGAAGCGTGCGACATCCTGGCCGGTGCCGATGGCCGCCAGGGTGATCGCGCTCTGGTCGATCTCCTGGATGACGCGTCTAAGGTGTTGTTCGAGGAACTCTCGGCCATTGGCCTGAGCCGTTGCCTTGTCGTAGGGCGCACCGTCGGAGAGTACGATCAGTACCTTGCGCGGCTGTGGCTGACGAATCAGGCGTTTGGCTGCCCAGTAGAGAGCTTCACCGTCGATGTTTTCGTGACCCAGTTCCTCGCGTAGCAATAACCCCAGGTTCTGGCGGGCGCGACGCCATGGCTGCTCTGGCGTTTTATAGATGATATGGCGAACGGCATTCAGCCGCCCTGGTATTTCCGCGCCAGGGGCGGCCTGCCACTGCTGGGCCAAGGGGTTGTCGGCATTGAAGCGCGTCGTGAACCCCAGCACTTCGCAACGTATCTTGCACAGTTCCAAGGTATGCACCGCGAGGTCGATCGCGATCGCCGCCATGCGCCTGCGTTCGCCTCGCATGGAGCCTGATTGATCCACCAGCAGCGTCACGCAGGCCTCGGGCACTGGGGCTTGCTGTTCGACGCGAAACACCCGCTGGCTTGGGTTGTCGCCAATCAGTCTGGCCAGGCGACGGCTGTCGAGCCGCCCCTCATCCTGATCAAATGACCAGTGGCGTAGACGTGCCGCCATCAGGCGCCGCTGAAGGCGGTGCGCTAACTGGCGGAGCCGTCTGCGGTCTGGCATATCCAGTTGCTTCAGTGCGATGGCATCATCACTGCGATACCAGAAGCTCGCCGGCTGTTGCTCGTCCCAGGCGCGTGAGTACACCGCATAGCCGTGTTGGCGGTCGTCGCGTTCGATCTGCTCGTCCTCTAGCGTTCGAGCATCGTGGGGGCGGCCCGTAGCGGTGAGCTCGGCGTCGGGGTCCTCCTCTGCGGAGCCATGCCGAGAACTGCCGTGTAGCGTTAGCTGGGGTTGGTGGCTGTCGGCATAGTAGCGGGCAAGACGCTTTACGATGGGTGTGACAGACTCCCTGAAGGCGCGGTCGTTCTCCACGTGGTGCGAGGCCGCGGCAAGCGCATGCAAGATATCGCTATCCTGCAAGTTCTCCAGGCGCGCGCCTTGGCGAGTACCAGCCGTGCTGGGCGTAAGCAGTTTTTTCAGCCACGCGGGGCGAGAGACTGGCTGGACC
The DNA here is from genome assembly GCF_002286975.1 of Halomonas salipaludis. Classification (GTDB taxonomy): domain Bacteria; phylum Pseudomonadota; class Gammaproteobacteria; order Pseudomonadales; family Halomonadaceae; genus Franzmannia; species Franzmannia salipaludis. The sequence goes on along the minus strand of NZ_NSKB01000009.1, from coordinate 160,957 downwards.
GGAGGGGCTTGTAGAATCGTTGGGGGATGAGGGGATTGCCCAGCAAGGAGAATGCGTGAGGCCCGATAGAGCGCGGCCATGGCGCTGTCGTCGGGTGCCGTTAGTTCGGCATGCATCAGGTTACTGGCCATGCCGGGGAGATGTCGTGAGGCTAGCGTCTCGACTCGCGCTCGCTCGATCAGTGCGTACCAGCCCCACTCCTGCTCGCTGAACGCGCTGTCCTGGTCGGGGTCGTGCCAGCGACGCCATGCTGCCAGGGCATCCGCTTCGCCGCGGCTGAAAGTGTTGCAAGGAGAGGCTGCGCCCAGCGGCTTAACGGACGAGTGACCAGCAGCGTAGGTGCGTGTCCACGCTGCGACCAGCTCTGTAGCACGGCTGGGGTCAATAGATGCCTGAGACATGGGCCGTGCCCTGCAGTAACTCAGCGTCGAAACAGCGCTGATAGAGTTCGCCAACCAGCGGGCGCTCGGTGTCGTCGCAGCGGTTAACGAAGGCCAGTCGCAACGCTTCTTCAGTGTCGTCGATGAGCGTGATGTTTTCCCCCCAGGAGACCAACGTGCGCAGCGAAAGCAGCGAGGAAAGATCGCCCTGTTGGAAGGCCTGGCGAGTCAGCCCGGCGAAGGTCACCATGCGCTCGACGGTGGTCGTCTCGAGGTCGGGTAGCCGGGCCTTGAGTATTTCCTGCTCCTGCTCGGGCGGCATGTAGCCGAGCTCCGACACCACGTGCCAACGATCCATCTGTGCCTGGTTGAGGGCCTGGGTGCCGGCATAGAGGCCCGTGGCGTCGCCTTGTCCAGCCGTATTGGCCGTGGCAAACAGGCGAAATGCCGGATGCGGGGTAATCACCCGATTCTGATCGAGCAGAGTCAGGCGCCCATGGCTCTCGAGCAGGCGCTGAATGACGAACATCACGTCGGGGCGGCCGGCGTCATATTCATCGAACACGATCGCAACGGGCCTCTCCAGGGCCCAGACCAGTATGCCTGGTACGAACTCGGTGACCTGCTTGCCATCGCGGATCACTACCATGTCGCGGCCAATCAAGTCGGCGCGGGTGATGTGTCCATCGAGATTGATGCGTATGCAGGGCCAGTTGAGTCGCGCGGCTACCTGTTCGATATGCGATGACTTGCCGCTTCCATGGGGACCATGCAGGTATACGCGTCGATTGTGGGTAAAGCCCATGAGAATGGCTTTCGTGACGTCTGGCATGAAGCGGAACGCAGGATCGAGTTCCGGCACGTGTTCGTCGGCGTCACTGAATGCGGGAACGGGCCACGGCAAGTGCAGCTGGAACGTATGCTCGGTATCGCAAAATGAGTCTGGGCTCGAAGGGGCGTCGTTCATGGCCGCGCAAAGCATTCCTTGTTGAGAACGTGTGTATCGTGCCATCCCATGGCACGCTAGGCGTTCGGTTGACGATGAATCTAACCTAGCAGAATGGCTGACATGGGAGCAATGCTGTCAGTGAAAAATGTGTCTTTATGTTAATTATGGCGAGGCGAAGCCTGCTGGCGGTAATCGGTGTGAAAGCAGTGTCTATCCATGAGCCCGCTATTGATGCGGGGTAGGGCGGTTGTTGGGTGCTGCCCGTCGCATGACTGGCGGGCTGTTATTTTGTCACTAGACTGTTAATATTGCTGCCGTAGGCAGCCCCGGCTGGCCTCGCTTGTCGCACCTTGGCAGATTCCTGCAATACGCAGGAACGCTAGGTGCGTCTAGATTGCGATGCGATGAGACCTCGTACCAGGGAAGCACGAAAAACAATGCAAGTCTTTGATAAAAAGGCGCAATTATGGCTGAAAGTTGGCGCCACGGTCAGTAAGGGACGCTCGTCATGACAGTTACGCTCAACGCGCCGGTTCAGTTGGATCCTTGCTTACGGTTGTTGATACTCCTCGCACGGCTGCAGCTCACGGAGGCCCAGAGCCGTGCTGCGCTCGCGCTGTGTGAGGAAATCGCTGACTGGGAGCAGTTTACACGCCGAGCCCAGGAGCGGTTCGTGCTGCCGCTGGTATATCGCCACCTGCGCAAGCTCATGCCGCCGTCGCTGCCCGAAGAACAGCTCGATCTCATGAAGCTGCACTCCCTCAGCGTCCTGCAGTACAACATGAATGTGACGGCGGCGCTGCGTGACTTGGTCAAGGACCTGCTGGGGCCCCTGGAGCTCCAGCATGTGTTCTTCAAGGGACCGACGCTGGCCGAGCGGTATTATGACGAGCCGGCCATGCGTTTCTGCCAGGATATCGATGTACTAGTGCCCCGCGAGCGTATGGGTGAGGTGCTGGAACATGCATTGGGCCAGGGGTATACCCCGCTCGACCCTGCGGCGCTGGAGAGTGATGCGACCAGCCTGGCGTTCGTCTCCCGGGTGCAGAAGGTCATTACCCTGGTATCACCGCGGCGGATCGCCATCGAGTTTCACCAGCGCATCGACAACATCGGCTCGATCTACGATTCTCGCCAGGTATTGGCCATGGCCGAGCCGATGCGCCTTGGTAGCCGCTACATATCGGTGATGCCGACCTCAGAGCTGTTCGTCTATATCTGCTGGCACCACACCAAGCACTACTGGTCCCACCTGCACTGGCTGGTCGACATGGACGCCATTCAGCGCCACCCCAGTTTCGATCTCAAGGCCGTCATGGCGTGTGCCGACCGGCGTAATCTTCGCGCCACCGTGGAGGCGTCCCTGGAGCTGTTCGCTACCCTGGCGGATCCTGAACTATGGGAAGGCAAGGCGTTGTCGGAAAATGGCAGGGACATGCTGGCCATGTCATTGAAAGCCATGCAGGGCGACCACCAGGTCGAGCTTGCCATGCGCCGCCAGAAGGCCACGCCAGACTTCTCGTTCAGCTGGCAAACCAATGCACGGCACTGGTTGCGTTGGAAGCTTCTGGGTTGGACGCGCCTGTTCCGGCCTAGCTATGCTGATTATCAGAGTTGGCCGCTACCCCGAGGGTGGCAGTGGCTCTATCGAGTCACCCGCCCATTTCGTGAATCCTATGTGCGCATGACCTCTGGAAACACCCATAAATGAACCTGTCTGATGGCGGCCAACCATGATCCAGACCGATAAGCTGCTTGCTCCTGTACTGACCTTGCGGCGCATCTTGCCCATGCTGTGGAAGAGCAGCCGCAAGTGGACGGTACTCAGTACCTTGCTGATGGCGCTGGAAGTGGTGTTTGGTCTGGCGGTGCTGTATCTCCTCAAGCAACTGGTGGACGTCGTTACCCAGATGCTTGGTAGTGAGGGGGATCCCGGCGGGCTGTCGCATGTGCTGCTCTATGTCGCGTTGACCGGTGCGAGCACTGTCGCGTTCATCGCTGCGCGAAGCCTGTCGGGGTTGGCCCGTGAAGCCCAGGGCATGATGGTGGCCGATTACGTGGATCGCGAGGTGCACTCACGCGCCGTGCGTGCCGACCTGGCATTCTACGAAAGCCCGCGCTATCACGATACGCTGGAGCGGGCGCGCCAGTCCGGCAATCAGCGGCCTGCCCAGGTGGCCAGTAACCTCATGATGCTGGGTAAGAACAGCTTGATGCTGGCGGCCGTTGTGGTGCTGATCGTGACCATCAACTGGCTGCTGCTGCCGGTGTTGTTGATTGCCATCGTGCCGGCCTTGCTTGTACGCATCTACTTTACCCGCTACCTGTACGAGTGGCAGCGGCGTCGTACTCAGATGGAGCGCCGAGCTGCCTACCTCGACTGGCTGATGACCTCCGACATCAACGCCAAGGAGCTGCGCCTCAATCAGTTGGGCGACTACCTTCGCGACCAGTACTCCAAGCTACGCGCTACCATTCGCGGCGAGAAGCTTGCCATCACCAAGCGTCGCACCAGTGTCGAGATGGTGGTGGCCAGCATCGCCTCGGTGGCCTTCTTCGGCTCATTGGGCTTCCTTGCCTGGCAAACCGCTGAAGGGCGCAACAGCGTTGGCGACCTGGTGCTGTTCCTGCTGATTTTTCAGCGCGCACAGTCGATGGGGCAGGAACTGGTCCAGCAGCTCTCCAAGCTTTACGAGGACCACCTCTACGTCGGCTTGCTGTTCGAGTTTCTGGATATCCGGCCTGCCATTGCCGAGCCTGAGGAGCCGCGCGAGGTGCCTGCTGAGCCCCGTGAAGGGGTGTGCTTCGAGAACGTGGGGTTCTGCTACCCCGGCACCGATAGCCAGGTACTGCACAATATCGACCTGACCATCCGTCCAGGGCAGATCGTGGCGTTGGTCGGCGCCAACGGCTCAGGCAAGACGTCGCTGATCAAGCTGCTATGCCGGCTTTACGATCCGACATCGGGACGCATCACACTCGATGGCATCGATGTGCGAGAGTTCGGTATCGAAGAGTACCGGCGTGTTTTCAGTGTGATTTTTCAAGACTACACGCACTATGCGACCAGCGTGCGCGACAATATCCGCTTTGGCGATATTCGCGAGCCAGAAGACACCCCTGCCGTAAGAACCGCGGCCATCAATGCCGGAGCGGCGCCTTTCATCGAGACCCTCAAGCGGCAGTACGATACACCGCTGACGCGAATGTTCGATGACGGCCAGGAACTGAGCATCGGCCAGTGGCAGAAAATCGCCTTGGCCCGGGCGTTCATGCACCGCTCGAACGTCATCATCCTCGATGAGCCCACCAGTGCCCTGGACCCAGGGGCCGAATTCGAACTGTTCGAGAACTTCCGGGAGCGGATCGACCACCGTGCGGCTCTGGTCATCAGTCACCGCCTCTCGACCGTCAGAATGGCTGACTACATCTATGTGATGGACAAGGGGGTGATCTGTGAAGCCGGCACCCACGATGAGTTGATCAAGCGTCAAGGTATCTACTGTGAGCTATTCAGGCGTCAGGCGCACCACTACCGAGAGGTCGATGCTGAAGAGACCCCCTGACCGATTTGGGCTGACATGCCGATGAAGCTTGGCCAGGCGGTTGGTCATGCCAACAGCGTATTGATGCTGGCCTTCGTTGCCCTGCTGGTGCTGATTCCTGACGCCCATAGAGTCGTTGCGCTCGCGGGGCTCGGGCTGTGTCTACTGATCGCTGTGACGGCACGACGCGAGCAGTACGCAAGGCTCGATCGGGACGACGCCTGGTTCTGCGCTGCACTGATGCTCTACGGGGCTGTCTGGTTGCTTGATGTATGGCGTTCGGGGCACTGGCCAGTCATCGAGAGGGCTGGCATTCGCGCGCTGCCGATCTGGCCACTGTTGGTGGTGCCGCTGCTGATTGGCCTGCGTTGCTACCCGCCCAATCCACGCATGTTGTGGTGGGGCGCCTGTTTGGGTGCTTCAGGGGCGGGGCTGATTGCGCTCTATGAGCGGCTGGTGCTTGGGGCGGAGCGGGCCAGCAACGGTATCAATGCCATTCCCTTCGGCAATCTCTCTCTGCTGCTTGGCTCGCTGGCGCTGATGGCAGTGCTATGGAGCCTGCGCTATCGCTCGCCCAGGCATGCATCCTTGCTGGTGCTTGCGCTGCTGGCCGCCGCCTTGGGTTTGCTTGGGTCGCTGCTCTCAGGGACCCGCGGTGGCTGGGTTGCCTTACCTTTTGTGATGCTGCTGGTCTTCCGCGCTGCCCGGGACGTATTGCCAAGGCGTTACCTGCGCTTCGGGATTGGTGGCTTGGCAGCGCTGATGCTGGTGATTGTCGTATTGCCACATAGCGGTGTCGGTGAGCGCGTGGGGCAGGTGACAAGCGATGCGCAGCGCTACTGGCAGCAGGGCAATGCCGGCAACTCCCTTGGCATGCGTCTGGAGCTGTGGCGTGCCGGGGCGATCATGGTTGCTGAAAAGCCACTGTTCGGCCATGGCGAACGCCATATGGAGGACGCCCTGAGAGCCTTGGCCGAGGAGGGCAGGGTCTATGACCGCGTCATCATCCATGTGCAACTACACAACGAGATCATCGACACCGCGGCCAGGCGGGGACTGGCCGGGGTGCTGAGCCTGATACTGCTATATGCAGTACCACTGTGGTTATTCTGGAAGAAGCTGCGCCGATCCCGCCATGCGCCCGACCTGCAGATACTGGCTGCCGCCGGCATGATGGTGCCGGTGGCCTTCTTCGACTTCGGACTGACGCAATCGATGCTGCGCGACCTACGGGGCTTGAGCGGCTACCTGGGATTGTGCGTGGTGTGCTGGGCGGCACTTCGCGCTCGCGAAGAGGCGCTTGCAGCCGCACCACGCTCTGGGTCGTGTGGTTTGCATCCAGGCACTAATATTGAAGATGATGAAGACAGGTTTTTCGTCCAGCGTTCAAGGAGCAGATCATGAGCGATCGCAAAGAGTCATCGCAGGAGCATCGCCTGCGCGAAGGGTATGAACGCATGCTGGCGCGCCTGCAGGAGGGCGCCGACGAACTGTCATGGGAGGCACTGCAACAGGATCTCGACGACGCGGTGGAGTTCGAGGCCGAGTTCGAGGAGTTCACCAAGGACGAGCTCGCGCTGCTGCGCGCCTGGGTCGAGCGCGACCTCAAGGACATGCGCCGTTATCTTGCTGCCGGCGGCAACAGCGTGGCCAGCTGGCTGGGCATCGATCTTGCGGTGCTATCGCGTAAGGTCAGCGAGGCGCTGCTGTCGGTGGCCGACCGCAGTGTCGTCGACCGCGAGCGGCTCGAGGACGACCTCGAGGCGGCCCAGGCCGACTACTGCGAAGGCGAGATCGCCGCTCCCGGGCGCATGGCCTGCGTGCACTGCGACGCCAGGGTCACCCTCGAGACGGTTACCCGCATCGAGCCCTGCCACCAGTGTGGGCATCGCTACTTTGCCCGCGCCTCCGACTGATCAGGCGAGGAGCCGGTCGAGCAGGACGATGCCGACCACCACCGCCAGGGACATCACGGCGGCATAGGGGGCGTTGAGGCGCATGGTGCGATAGCCGCTGACGCCGTAACGCCCCTGCAGCGAGAGGTTGATCCCCGACAGTGGCCCCACTGCCGTGCCCACACCCCAGGAGGCCAGCGCCACGAAGGCCAGCAGCGTGTAGCGGCTGCCCTCGAGGTCGAGCATCGAGGCCAGCGTCGAGACGCCGATGATCGGATGCAGGCCGGCGATGGCGCTGGCGACGATGATCGCATAGCTTGCCACCGCCTGGGGCGCGCCGAAGTGCGCGAACAGCACCCACTCGCCGCCGGTCACGGCGGCGATCAGCGTCGACAATCCTTGAGTAAAGAGCCCCGCCGCCAGGAACAGCGAAATCTCGCCGCGCATGCTCGGCAGCCGCCGGCGGGTATGCTCGACGAGGCGCCGTCGCGTCCAGCGCAGCCCCTGGGGCAGGTTGCTGGCCAGCGCCGCCGCCGGCAGCAGAAAGGTGATAATGCTGACGATCGACAGCCCAGGCGTCAGGCCGTAGTGAAACAGCATCACCAGGCTTGCCATGGCCACCGGCATCAACAGGTTGGCCGGCGACATGGCGAAACCGGGGGTAGCGGCGAGGTCGAAGCGGCGCTGCAGCTCGAGGTAGGTCAGCAGCCCCGACAGAGCCCCCAGTGGCACGCCGAAGGCGAGAATCCACAGGAAGTTCATCTGCGGCGCCAGGCTCATCACCACCCCCATCGAGGCGAAGAACGGCGACCAGAACGCGGCGCTGGAGAGCCCCCGATTGAGAGCCAGGATTTGTGGCGGGCTGAGCGGTGCGGTGGCTGGCGGGGTGGGCGTCGGGTTGAGGCCGCGCAGGCGGTCCCCCACCATGAAGACGGTGGAGAGGTTGAGGATCGACCCCAGCAGGTGAACGCTGAACCAGGTGCTGAGCACGCCGCGCCAGCCGGTCAGATGGGTACCGCTGCGACTGGGGCTTTGACTGCCGATCAGGCTGATGAAGCTGACGCCTACCAGCATCGCTACCACGTAGGTATTGCCGTCCAGAATCCACGGCCAGGCCACCTCGGCGGCATAGCCTAGTCGTGCCGCCAGCAGCATGCCGGCACCCAGTGCGATCAGTACGCCGGCCTGGCGCCGTGAGCGGGTAGGGATGTCGCGCCACAGCAGCACCACCGAGAACCACAGCAGATAGCCCACCGGCAGCGGCGTCACGGCCGCGCCAGTGAACAGCAGGATCTGCCAGATCAGCCCGGCGAGGATAGCGACGCCGGCGATCACCTGACGCAGCGAGGGCGAGTCGGGGCGAGTGGGGGCGGCGGGCGGCGCATCCTGAGCGGACATGAGTATCCTGAGCGAGCGACCTCGCGTAAGGGGAAAGTTAGCATCCTAGGTAAATTGTCGCCGAGGCTCAAGCGAGCCCCTGCATAGCGTCCGCGGGTGGGCGGCCGCGAACGTCAGCGCCGACGGTAGGGCAGGTAGCGCAGTGGCAGCACCGGCGCCTCGGGCGACTGCAGGCGATCGCTGCTGGGCGCGCAGCCGAAGAAACGGCGATAACTGCGTGAGAAATGCTCCAGCGATGCGAAACCGGCGGCACTGGCGACGGACGCCACACTGAGGTCCGTCTGCTGCAGCAGACGATGGGCACGGTTGATGCGCAGCCACAGGTAATAGCGCATCGGTGTGACCCCCAGCTCATGCTTGAAGCGGCGCTCCAGTTGACGCGTCGAGAGGCCGGCATGGCTGGCCAGCTCGGCAGTGCTTAGCGGTGCTTCGATGTGGCGGCGCATATGACGCAGCACCCGGCGAATCTGTGCCGAGGTTTCGGCATGGTGGAGCGGGTCGGCGGCAAGCTGCTGGCGAGTGCCGTCGCGTTGACGACGTTCTAGGAGATGATTGCGCAGCTCCTCGAGCAGGGCGGGTTCCACATGGCGAGCCAGCCAGGCGAACATCAGGTCGACGATGGCGGTGCCCCCGGCGCAGCTCAGCCGGTCGCGGTCGAGGCAGTAGAGCTCGCTGCTGGTCTCGAGTTGCGGGTAGCGCTCGGCGAAGCCCTCGCGGTTGTCCCAGTGCATGGCGACACGATGGCCCTGCATGACCCCGGCGGCGGCGAGCATGTCGCTGCCTACCTCGATACCGCCGAGGTTGGCTCCCGCGGCGGCACAGTGGCGTAGCCACATGGCCAGGCGTGTATCGTCGCGGTAGCTCTTGGTGGCGAAACTGGCCAGCACCCACACCTCGTCCAGCGTATGCGGAGCCGGCCACTCGCGCTCGACGGCCAGCGGCGTGCCGTTGGAGGCCATGACGCTCTCCTCCAGCCCCAGCAGCTGCCACTCGAAGCGCGGCTCCTGGGCGAGCCAGTTGATGATGAACAGGCTATCCAGAATGGTCCCCAGGCCGGCGAAGGAGAACGCCGGCATCAGCATCAGCTTGAGCCGGTAGGGGGGCGTCGAGGGAGCGCTATCAGGCAGGCCAGGCGTACGCATCAGTGACGATAGTCAGGGGAGTCACGGTCGAGAATGCGCAGCAGCGCGGCAAAGTGCTGCTGGGCGGCCCCCTCGGCCATGTAGTCGTCCCACTGGGCCGCGGTCTTGCGCGCCACCGTGTCGCTGACCGGCTTGAGCGGCAGGCCGCTGCTGCGAGCGATCAGATAGGTGCGGCAGGCGCGCTCGAAGTAGTAGAGTCGATCGAATGCCTCGGCGACATCGGCGCCGGTGGTCACCACGCCGTGGTTGCCGAGCAGCAGTACCGAGGCACGGTTGGCCAGCCCGCCGAGGCGTTCGGCCTCGTCGGCGAGCCCCATGCCATCGAAGCCTTGATCGACATAAAGACGCTCGAAGAAGCGCATGCTGTTCTGCTCCACCGGGGGCAGATGGGGCGCTTCCAGGCAGGCCAGTGCGGTGGCATAGGGGGCGTGGCTGTGCAGGATGCAGCCGATGTGCTCGCCCTGGCGATGCATGGCGCCGTGAATCGCCCAGGCAGTGGGGTCGATGCCCGCCGGCGCTTGCCCGTGGCGATCCACCTCGAGCAGGTCGCTGGCGCGCAGCTCCGAGAAGTGATGACCGAGCGGGTTGATCAGGAAGCGTCGCTCGTCCAGCGCCAGGCTGCAGTGATTGGCGGTGGCCTCGTGCATGTCGAGACGGGCCATCCAGCGAAAGGCGGCGGCCAGCTGCTGGCGCGGACTGGCATCCAGGATGGGGCGCGACACGTCGTGCTGTTGCATGGAAATCTCCTGTCGGGGACTCAATACTGAATCCAGCGCGTCTTGACGGCCATGTATTTTTGCATACCGGCGAGGGCGTAGTCGCGACCGATGCCCGACTGCTTGACGCCGCCGAAGGTGGTCTGCAGGCTCACGGCATCCACGCCATTGACCGTGACGGTGCCCGCCTGCAGACGGTCGCACAGGCGGTGCGCCCGTCCCAGGTCGCGGGTCCACAGCGAGGCCGCCAGGCCATAGTCGCTGTCGTTGGCCAGTGCCACGGCCTGCTCCTCGTCGTCGAAGGGGGTGACCGTCAAGACCGGGCCGAAGATCTCCTCGCGGAACAGGCGTCGCTCGGGGGTGACGTCGGCAAAGATCGTCGGCGCCACGAACAGCCGTCCGCCGTCCGCCTCGCGGGGCTCGCCTCCGCATACCAGCCGCGCTTCGTTGCGACCCAGGCGCAAATAGTCGCAGACCTTGTCGAACTGGGCCTGGCTGACCAGCGGCCCCAGCGTCGTGGCGGGATCGAGCGGATCGCCGAGGGTCAGCGCATTGGCGCGGCGGCAGAGTGCGTCGAGCAATGGCTCGGCCAGCTCGCGCTGCACCAGCAGCCGTGAATGAGCCGAGCAGACTTGACCGGCATTGGTGAAGATGCCGCCGGCCACGGCGTCGGCGACCTCCTCCAGATCGCCTGCGTCGGCGAACACCAGATGCGGACTCTTGCCGCCGCACTCCAGCCACACCGGCTTCATGTTGGACTCGCCGGCATAGACCATGAAGCGCTTGCCGATGTCGCTGGAGCCGGTGAAGCCGATGGCATCGACGTCGGCGTGGCGGCCCAGTGCCTCGCCGGCCTGGTGGCCATGCCCGGGCACCACATTGACCACCCCCTGGGGGAGGCCAGCGATCTCGCACAGCTCGGCAAGGCGCAGTGCCGACAGCGATGACTCCTCGGCGGGTTTGAGTACCACGCTATTGCCGGCGGCCAGCGCCGGCGCCAGCTTGACGCAGGCGTTGTGAAGCGGATAGTTCCAGGGCACCACCGCACCGATCACGCCCAATGGCTCATGGCGCATGCTGGCCTGCACGCCGGGCGGCGAGGCGGCCAGGGCGTCGTACCACTTGTCCTGCACCTCGGCATACCAGTCGAACAGTCGCGCGGACTCCTCGACATCGTCGAGGGCCTCGTCGATACGTTTGCCGACTTCCAGGCAGTCGAGCAGGGCCAGCGTCTCGGCGTGCTCGCGCAGCCCCGCGGCGATTGCCTGCAAGACCTGGCGACGCCGGGTCGGTGTGGCTCGCGACCAGTCGCCGGCGCTGAAACTGCGACGTGCAGCGGCCACGGCCAGGTCGATATCCGTGGCGGTGCCGGCGGCGATGCGTGCGACGGGTGGCCCGCCCATGGGATTGAGGGAGTCGAGCCAGTCGCCGGCCTGGGCCGCCTGGCGCTGGCCGTCGATGAAGGCACGACCGTCGGCTGTCAGCTCGGCGGCGAGGCGGTGCCAGTCGTGGTGGCTATGAGGCATGCGGGACTCCACTTAGAGGTCGAGAACGAGACGCGGGCCGCGGGGGCGCGACACGCAGGGATAGATCAGGTCGTTGAGGGCCTTCTCGGCGCTGGACTGCACGGCGTCGAGGTGCTCCACCTCGCCATCCAGCAGCGGTGTGGCGCAGGTGCCGCACACGCCTTCGCAGCACAGGCGCGGCGGGGCCACGCCGTGTACCTCCAGGGCATCGATCAGGGATTGGCCCGGGGCCAGCGTGAAGCGTCTGCCGCTGGCCTCAAGGATCACCTCGCAGGCGTCTTGAGGGGCGTCGCTCGGCACGGTGTCGTTATGGAAGCGCTCCAGGCGCAGGCAGCCCGCCGGCCAGTCGGCGGCGAGACACTCCAGCTCGTCGAGCAGCGAGGCGGGGCCGCAGGCATACACGCGGGTGCTGGCACGAGGCGTGTTCACCAGGGTGTCGAGGCGAGTGCGCCCATGCTCGCTGGAGACATGCAGATGCAGCTTTCCGGGCGGGAACAACGGCGCCAGGGCGGCGGCGAACAGCGCCTGCCGGCGATGGCGCACCAGATAGTGCAGCTCGCGGCTGGCGTCCAGCGCGTGCAGGCGTCTCGCCATGGCGACCAGCGGGGTGATGCCGATCCCGGCGCCGACCAGGCAGTGGTGAGCGGCGCTCTCGTCGAGGGGAAAGCGATCATGGGGGCCGCTGGCGGTCAGTCGAGTGCCCGGCATGGCGTGCTCGGCGAGCCACGCCGAGCCGCCGCGGGAATCGCGCTCGTGGAGCACGGCGATGCGGTAGATCCCGTCGTCGGCACCATCGAGCAGTGAATAGTGGCGCATCATGCCGTTGGGAAGCGTGAGTGCCAGGTGAGCCCCCGGTGCGGCCGGAGGCAGGGTGGCGCCGTCGCTTGCCGCCAGATCGAGCCGGTAGAGGCGTTCGCCGAGGGCTTGGTGGTGGCGGATTTCCAGGCATAGAGCGTCGTGCATGAGAACCTCAGCGTTGCCGATGTTGCCACTCGGGGTGAATCCAGGTCGCTGCCTCGCTGGGCGGCAAGGGGGGCTTGCCGAGCAGCAGGTCGCTGGCCTTTTCGGCGATCATCACCGTGGGGGCATTGGTATTGCCGCTGACGATGCGCGGCATGATCGAGGCATCGACCACGCGCAGCCTCTCCAGACCATGGACACGCAGTTCGGGGTCGACGACCGCCTCGGGATCCCCCGCGGGCCCCATCTTGCAGGTCCCGGCGGCGTGATAGCCGGTCTCGGTGGTGCGTCGCGCCCAGGCGTCGAGGTCGGCGTCGCTGTCGATATGCGCGCCGGGGGAGATCTCTTCACCGCGCAGGCCGTCGAACGCTGGCTGGGCGATGATTTCGCGTACCAGGCGCACGGCGCTGCGCATATCGGCTTGGTCGCGTTGGCTGGCCAGGTAGTGGAAAACGATCTCCGGTGCCTCGCCCGGGTCGGCGCTGCGCAGCCTGACGTGACCGAGGCTGGTGGGGCGCATCAGGTCGATATGCACCTGGAAGGCGTGCTCGCGCAGCGGCGCCACCGAGCCCGGCGGCACCGCCGCCGACATGAAGGTGAGCTGGATGTCGGGGTGCTCGACCCCGGCGCGGGAACGGATGAAGGCGCCGGCATCGAACTGATTGCTGGCCGCCAGTCCGGTATGGCGGCAGAACCACTGCAAGCCCAGCCACCACTTGCGCGGCGCATGCGTCCAGGGGGCGATGGAGACCGGCTGCTCGGCATGGTAGGCGACCACGCTGTCAGGATGGTCGCTGAGACGCTGGCCGACCCCGGGCAGCGAATGTTGGCAGTCGATGCCATGCGCTGTCAGTGCCTCCTCGGGGCCGATCCCGGAGAGCATCAGCAGTTGCGGGGTGTTGATGGCCCCGGCGGCGAGGATCACCTCGCGTGTGGCCGTGGCGTGACGGGTGTCGCCCGCGACGCGATAGCGCACGCCCCGGGCGCAACCGGCGTCGAGCAGCACCCGTTCGACCAGGGCGCCGGTGATCACGCTAAGGTTATTCCGCGACCTGGCGCGGGCCAGATAGCCGCGGGCAGTGCTCCAGCGTCGGCCGCGATAAGTGGTGCGATCGACGCGCCCCATGCCTTCCTGGCAGTAGCCGTTGGGATCCTCGGTGTAGGGATAGCCGGCCTCAACGCCGGCATCGAGGAAGGCGCGCGCCAAGGGATCATAGGGCCGGCCGGCGCTGACCCGCAGCGGCCCATCCTCGCCGTGGTAGTCATCGCCGCCCAGCTCGTGGGATTCGGCGCGGCGGAAGTAGGGCAGCACCTCGGCATACCCCCAACCGGGGCAGCCGCTCTCGGCCCAGTGGTCATAGTCGCGGGCGTGACCGCGAATGTAGACCATGCCGTTGATCGACGACGAGCCGCCCAGGGTCTTGCCACGGGGGGTGGCGATATAGCGGTCGTCGAGATAGGGCTCCGGACCGGAGTGATAGTGCCAGTTGAAGCGCGGGCCATCGATGGCCGCGCCCATGGCGGCGGGCATGTCGATGGTCCAGGAGTCGTCACGCGGACCGGCCTCGATCAGCAGTATCCGGTAGCGGCCGTCGGCGCTGAGCCGATCGGCCAGCACGCAGCCGGCCGAGCCGGCGCCGACGATGATGTAGTCGTATGACGCGGGGTCAGTCATGCCAGGGCCTCGCCACGCTGATGGATTCAGTGGGTATCGCGATAACGGTCGGCGGCGTCCTGCTCCCCGTCGGCGCTGGTCACGCCGTCGAGCCAGCCAAGCACCATGTCGGGGTTGTCAGCGAGCCATTGGCTGGCCACTTCCTCGAGAGGGATGTCGCGGCGGCTGTAGTCATAGACCCAGGCATCCTGGACGTCGATGGGCAGCACGATCTGCTCGAGCAGACGGGTCAGGTTGGGGTGGCGCTCGACGAAATCGGCGGCGACCACGGTAGACACCGAGCTGGCATCGCCCCACAGATTCTCCGGGTCCTCCAGGTAGCGAATATCGAAGTCGACATTCATCCAGTGCGGTTCCCAGCCGAGGAAGGCGATCCACTCGTCGTCGGCAATGCTGGTCTCCACCTGTGACATCATGCCGGCCTCGCTGGAGGCCACGACCCGCCAGTCGCTCAGCTCATAGGTGTCGTTGTCGACGGCCTCCTGCATCAGTTCGTTGCCGACGTTGCCGGGTTCGATACCGTAGAAGGTGTGGCTGAAGCGTTCGCCGTGTTGGGCCAGATCGGCCATCGAGCGCACGCCAGCCTCCCAGACGTAACCGGGTACCGCGAGCTGGAAGCGCGCGCCTTCGATATTCTCGGTCAGTTCGACCAGTTCACCGGCTTCCAGGCGCGGGTCGAGCATGCCGCCCTGTGAGGGCCGCCATAGCGCCATATTGATATCCAGGTCACCGCTGGCCATGCCGCCGAGGATGATTGAGGAACTGGCTTCCTGGAGGGTGGCGTCATAGCCAAGGGTTTCGACCAGTTGGCGGGTGACCTCGGACTTGACCGTGGCACCGGGCCACTGGGGCGTGGCGAAGCGGATCGTCTCGGCCTGGGCGGCGAGCGGCGCCAGCAGCAGGGCGCTGGCGGTCAAGCGTGACAAGAGGGTAGGCAGTGATGGGCTACGCATGGTCAGGGTCTCCTGGTGTTATCGGTTGTCTTGCGGGGCGTGGTTAGAAACCGCACACACCCCCGCCATCGACGCTGAGAATGGCGCCGTGGGTGAAGCTGGCGCGGGGCGAGGCGAGGTAGAGAATCGCCTCGGCGACCTCGACAGGCCGTGCCATGCGCCCCAGCGGGGCGCGGGCATGGGCGTCGGCCAGATAGCCAGCGGGATCGGGACTGCGCTGTGCGGCATGATCGATCATCTCGGTGGCCACGTTGCCGGGGCAGACGCAGTTGAGGCGGATGCGCCCGGCCAGCTCCAGTGCCAGGGCGCGGGTCAGGTTGACCACGGCCGCCTTGGCGCCGGAGTAGACGCTGCTGGGAGGGAAGCCGATCAGCCCGGCATCGGAGCCGAGGTTGACCACGTTGCCGCCACTCGCCTCCAGTGCCGGGAGCGCCGCCTGAATGGCAAAGAAGGTACCGGCAACGTTGATCTGGTAGTGATCGTCCCAGTGTTGCTGGGTGACCGCTTCGAAGGGCACCTCCTCGAACACCCCGGCACAGTTGATCAGGCAGTCGAGACCGCCGAGCCGCTCGCAGGCCGCGTCCACCACCCGCTGGCAGCTCGCGCGGTCGCGCAGTTCACCCACCGCCGCCAGGGCCGGGGTGTCACGCTCGGCGTTGAAGGCGTCCACCGAGGCTTCGCTGCGCGCACCGATGGCAACCCGTGCGCCACGCCTCAGCAACAGCTCGGCGGTGGCGGCGCCGATGCCGCGAGCGCCGCCGGTGACCAGCACGCGACGGCCGCGGAACTCGCCGTCAGGGGCATCGCTCATAAGCGACTCGCGTCGGGGTGCAGGGCGCGGAACACCAGACGGTGGAAGTGATGCACCAGGTGCTCACTCTCGTTACTGCGCTCGGCATCGATCATGTAGCGCCCCTGGTTGTAACCCAGCGAGTGCAAGCCCTGCTGCACGGTGACGTTGAGGTCGATGTCCTCCGGGCCGAGCTCATCGTTCATCCACGCGATGCTGGCTTTGGAGACCTCGGAGATCGGCTGCTGGGCGCTGTAGTAGCCGAAACGCAGGAGACTGCGCTCGCTGTCCAGCGGGATCATCATGAAGGTGCCCAGGCACTGGGTGAACGGGAACTGATAGAAGGTGTTGTGCGGCCAGATACCGATGTTGAAGAACCCATCACCCGGCTCGGGGGGGCGTGACAGGGGCTTGCCATAGGCCTGGATGGCGTCGGGGTTGGGCGGGGCGCCGTAGGTCCACCAGTGGTCGAACTGACGCAGCCGATAGCCGGCGAAGTCGATCAGCGACGCAAGATCGACGTGGCAAGGCCCCGAGAGCTGAAAGTGATAGCCTTCGATGGAGTTGTCCATGATGACCTTCCAGTTGGCGGGGACGATGACATCGTCCTCCTCGACCAGCTGCATCTTGTCGAGATCGGGGATCGCCTCGCGCATGGCCCGGTCGGCGCCGGGAAACAGCGTCTGCATCGAGTCCGCATCGGGATCGAAGTTGAAGAACACGCAGTCGGCGAAGACCTCCATGCGCACGGCCGGGATGGCGTGCTGCTGCTTGTCGAAACCGGCCAGACGCTCGCTGCGCGGGGCGCTGCGCAGCGCCCCGTCCTGGCCGTAGCACCAGGAGTGGTAGGCGCAGCGAATCACGCCCTTGTTGATGCCGCGCGTCTCGTTCAGCAGGCGGTTGCCGCGATGCTGGCAGACGTTGTGGAAGGCGTGGATGTCACCCTGGCGGTCGCGCATCAGGATAACGCTCTGCTGGAAAATATCCCGGACCACGAAGGCGCCGGCTTCACTAAGCTCATTGACATGACACCCGAAGTGCCAGGCCTTCATGAAGATGCGCTCGCGCTCCTCGGCAAAGATGGTCTCGTCGTAGAAGTAGCGGGAGGGCAGGGTGACGGCTGTCTCGGCGGACTGCTCGTCCCACTGCTGGATCGGAATCCGGTCCGTCATGGGTCTGGCTCCTCATGCTGTAACGGTAGCCCTCAGGCTAGGCTGCTACGTCGAAGAGGCATGAGGTTTTGCGACACTGCGTTGCCGAATACTTGATTATTTAAGACTAATATCTGTCGTTTTTAATCAAAACATTGTCCAAGTAAGGCAGATATCCGGAAAGGCATTCTGATAAATAGCGACATTAGTCAGTGGGCGATATGTCGCCGCGGCCGAGCGCGGTGCGTTCGCTATCCAGCAACGCCAACATCGAGCGCGCGGCGTTGGAGAGGGTGCGGCTCTTGTGCACCAGGTAGCCCAGCGGCCGCTCGATGGGGCGATGCTCGATATCCAGCACGTGCAGGCTAGCGTCGATCAAGGACTCCGGCAGCACGCTCCAGCCCAGGCCGATGCTGACCATCATCTTCAGCGTCTCCAGGTAGTTGGTGGAGAGCGCTACCTGCACTTGCAGGCCATCGCGGGCGAAGGTGTCGATCACGATGCCGCGGGTGAAGGTCTGCGGTCCGGGCAGCACCGCATCGTGGGCAGAGAGTGCCGTCAGCGGCGGTGTGGCATCCTGTGCCAAAGGGTGGTCAGGGGCGCACACGAAGCGCAGCCGGTCGACCCACACCGGCACCACCATCAGCTGCGGGTCAGGCACCGGGGCGAGGGTCACCACGGCGATTTCCAGCTCGCCGTCGAGCACCTCCTGGTAGGCCTGCTCGGAGTCGAGGAAGCGCATGTCCAGGCGTACCCCGGGATGCGCGCGGGTATAACGCTTGAGCAGCGGCGGCAGGCGATGCAGGCCGATATGGTGGCTGGTGCCCATGGTCAGGCTGCCGGCCACGTCGCCACTCAGGTTGGAGAGTGCGCGGCGGCTGTCGTCGACCATCACCAGGATCTGCCGCGCCCGCGGCAGCAGCAGCCGGCCCGCCTCGGTCAGCGACACACGGCGATTGATGCGGTCGAAGAGGCGTGCACCGACCTGCTCCTCGAGGCTGGCGATACGCTTGCTCACCGCCGGCTGGGTGAGGTGCAGCTGCTCGCCGGCCAGTGAGAACGAGCCGTGATCGGCCACGGCGAGGAAGGCTTGGAGACTTTGCGTATCCATTTGATGTATTCCTCGGGGGAATTCAAAGCATAAATAACATGAATTGATTTTATGGGCGAGGGGCGGGAGACTGCGGGTATAGCGATAAGCGCCCAGCGCCCAGCGCCACGACACAGCGGCGCAGGGGACAGGCCGAAGAGGAGGTTCGATGCCATGGATGGCATCGGTAGCGTACAGGGAAGTATTTACAGCGCCTCCTCGTAGGCTTGTCGCCGAGATAGCCGCGGCGCACCGGGCACAGACCGGATGATGAGAACAGGGCCCCAGAGCCCGGGAGAACGATATGGCAGGCCAGACCCTTTACGACAAGCTGTGGTCGCAGCACCTGGTCAAGGCGCGCGACGACGGCACCGCCTTGATCTACATCGACCGCCAGCTGCTCCACGAAGTGACCTCGCCCCAGGCCTTCGAAGGCCTGCGCCTGGCGAATCGCAAGCCGTGGCGGCTCGACGCCAACCTGGCGACACCGGACCACAATGTGCCGACCACGGTGATCGAGCGCGCTGAAGGCAATGCCGGGATCAAGGACCCGGTGTCGCTGATCCAGGTCCAGACCCTGGACGACAACTGCGCGTCATTCGGCATCGAGGAGTTCAAGATCAACGACGCCCGCCAGGGCATCGTGCACGTGGTCGGGCCGGAGCAGGGTGCGACCCTGCCGGGCATGACCGTGGTCTGCGGCGACTCGCATACCGCCACCCACGGTGCCTTCGCCGCGCTGGCCCACGGCATCGGTACCTCCGAGGTGGAGCACGTGTTGGCCACCCAGTGCCTGCTGGCGCAGAAGATGAAGAACATGCAGGTGCGCGTCGAGGGCGAGCTGGGTGTTGGCGTCACCGCCAAGGACGTGGTACTGGCGATTATCGGCAAGATCGGCACCGCCGGCGGTACCGGCTACGCCATCGAGTTTGCCGGCAGCGCGATCCAGAGCCTCTCCATGGAAGGCCGCATGACGGTGTGCAACATGGCTATCGAAGCCGGAGCCCGGGTCGGCCTGATCGCCGTCGACGACACCACCATCGAGTACCTCGCCGAGCGCCCCTATGCGCCGACCGCCGAGCAGTGGGACGCCGCCGTGGCCGACTGGCGCGGTCTGGTCTCGGACGCCGACGCCGCCTTCGACAAGGTGGTCGAGATCGACGCCGCCAGCATCGAACCGCAGGTCAGTTGGGGCACCAGCCCAGAGATGGTCACCGGTATCTCCGGCGAAGTGCCGGACCCGGCCGACGCCGCCGACGACACCGTCAAGCGCAGCTACACCCGCGCGCTGGAGTACATGGGCCTGGCACCCAAGCAGAAGATCACCGATATCCGCCTCGACAAGGTGTTCATCGGCTCCTGCACCAACTCGCGCATCGAAGACCTGCGCGAAGCGGCCAAGGTCGCCAAGGGCAAGAAGGTGGCGAGCTCCATCCAGTTGGCTATGGTGGTACCCGGCTCGGGGCTGGTGAAGCGCCAGGCCGAGGCCGAGGGGCTCGACAAGATCTTCACCGAGGCCGGCTTCGAGTGGCGCGAGCCGGGCTGCTCGATGTGCCTGGCGATGAACGCCGACAAGCTGGGGGCCGGCGAGCACTGCGCCTCGACCTCGAACCGCAACTTCGAGGGGCGTCAGGGCTACGGTGGCCGCACCCACTTGGTCAGCCCGGCGATGGCCGCCGCCGCTGCCATCGCCGGCCACTTTGTCGACGTGCGTCAGCTCGACGCTCAACCTGCTGCCCAGGAGGCCTAAGCCATGAGACAGTTCGAACGCGAGCAGGGCCTGGTCGCGCCGTTGGACCGCGCCAACGTCGATACCGACCTGATCATTCCCAAGCAGTTTCTCAAGTCGATCAAGCGCACTGGCTTCGGCGTCAACCTGTTCGACGAGCTGCGCTACCTCGACGAGGGCTACCCGGGCCAGGATGCCAGCCAGCGTCCGCTCAACCCTGACTTCGTGCTCAATCAGCCGCGTTATCAAGGTGCCAGCGTGCTGCTGGCACGCCGCAATTTCGGCTGCGGCAGCTCCCGCGAGCACGCGCCCTGGGCGCTGGAGGACTTCGGCTTTCGGGTGGTGATCGCGCCGAGCTTTGCCGACATCTTCTACAACAACGCCTTCAAGAACGGCATCCTGCTGGTGACCCTCGACGAAGACACCGTGGACCGGCTGTTCAAGGCGGTGGAAGCCAACGAAGGCTATCGCCTCGACGTCGACCTCGAGAACCAGCGCGTGACCACCCCGGAAGGCGAGATCATCGAGTTCGAGGTCGACGCCTTCCGCAAGCACTGCCTGCTCAACGGCCTCGATGATATTGGCCTTACGCTGCAGGATGAGGATGCCATTCGCGATTTCGAGGCCAAGCATCGCGCCGCACGGCCGTGGCTGTTCCGCGACAAGGCCCTGGCCTGAAGACTGCACGGAGGTTGCTCGCGAGGCGCCGGGGGACAGGCCAAAGAGGAGGTTTGCGCCATGGGTTCGGAGCACTGCTCCGAACGGGCTGGCCATGGATGGCCAGCCCCGGTCCTGCAAGCGGAGCAGGATGCGAGAGCGCAGCAGGGCGCAAGGTAGCGCCCAGGGATGGGTTCACAGCGCCTCCTCGTAGGCCTGCCGCCGGATCAGCCTCGCTGCCACCGACGCCGGCATGAAGCATTCATATTCGCCGTTGGATCAGATAGCACCCACAAATGGCTACGTGGCATTACAAGGATTGAGAACGACATGACACGCAAGATTCTAGTACTCCCGGGCGACGGTATCGGCCCGGAAATCACTGCCCAGGCCAGCCGTGTACTGGCCGCCTGCCAGGCCCGCGGCCTGGATGTCGAGGTCGAGGAAGCGCTGGTCGGCGGCGCCGCCTACGATGCACACGGCGAGCCGCTGCCCGCCGAGACCCTGGCCAAGGCCGAGGCTGCCAGCGCCATTCTGCTCGGCGCCGTGGGTGGCCCCCAGTGGGACAAGATCGAAGACCTCAGCAAGCGCCCCGAGAAGGGCCTGCTCGGCCTGCGCAAGAACCTCGGCCTGTTCGGCAACCTGCGCCCGGCGATTCTCTACCCGCAGCTCGCCGAGGCTTCCAGCCTCAAGCCCGAGGTGGTGTCGGGGCTCGACATCATGATCGTGCGCGAGCTCACCGGCGGCATCTACTTCGGCCAACCGCGTGGCATCGAAGAGCGCGGCGGTGAGCGTGTCGGCTTCAACACCTACGTCTACGCCGAGAGCGAGATCGAACGCATCGGCAGGGTCGCCTTCGAGATGGCGCAGAAGCGTGGCAAGAAGCTGTGCAGCGTCGACAAGGCCAACGTGCTCGAGGTCACCATCCTGTGGCGCGAGGTGATGGAGCGCCTGGCGCCGGAGTATCCCGATGTCGAGCTCTCGCACATGTACGTCGACAACGCCGCCATGCAGCTGGTACGCGCGCCCAAGCAGTTCGACGTGATCGTCACCGGTAACATGTTCGGCGATATTCTCTCCGACGCCGCGGCGATGCTCACTGGCTCCATCGGCATGCTGCCCTCCGCCTCGCTCAACCAGAGTGGCCAGGGCATGTACGAACCGTGCCACGGCAGCGCCCCGGACATCGCCGGGCAGAACATCGCCAACCCGTTGGCGACGATTCTCTCGGTGGCGATGATGTTGCGCTACTCGCTGGACGAGCCGGCCCTGGCCGAGCGCATCGAGACGGCGGTGGGCAAGGTCCTCGACGACGGCCTGCGCACCGCCGATATCGCCTACCCCGGCACTCGCCAGGTCTCCACCAGCGAGATGGGTGACGCCGTGCTGGCGGCATTTGAGGGGCTATAAGCGCCTAGCTGCAAGCGTCTAGCACTAAGCTGTACGGCGAGGGGCTACAGCCAGGTCTTGGCGAAGCGGCTTTCCCGGCGACAGGGCTTCGCGAAGACGCTGTGGACCCCTCCATGGGCGCTCCATTTTTCTTCCCTGAAAAATGAGCTTCGCTTATTCCTGTCCCCGGGGCCGCAGTAAGCCCTGCGACCCGGGCGCGCTTCATGTATAATATTGGCCTCATTTGAATTCTGGAGGACTTCACATGTTGAAAGTCGGTTTCGTCGGATGGCGCGGCATGGTGGGCTCGGTGCTCATGCAGCGCATGCAGGAGGATGGAGATTTCGACGGCATCGAGCCGGTCTTCTTCACCACCTCCCAGGTCGGCAAGCCCGGCCCCGATATCGGCGTCGACGTGCCTCCGCTCAAGGATGCCACCGACATCGACGAGCTCAAGGCGCTGGATGTCGTGGTCACCTGCCAGGGTGGCGACTATACCAAGCAGGTCTACGGCGATCTGCGCGGCGCTGCCTGGAAGGGCTACTGGATCGATGCCGCCAGCACCCTGCGCATGGCCGATGAAGCCACCATCGTGCTCGATCCGGTCAACCGCGGCGTGATCGACGCGCAGCTGGCCAAGGGCGCCAAGACCTTCGCCGGCGGCAACTGCACCGTCAGCCTGATGCTGATGGGCCTGGGTGGCCTGTTCGAGGCCGACCTGATCGAATGGATGACCTCCATGACCTATCAGGCCGCCTCCGGCTCCGGCGCCAAGCACATGCGCGAGCTGCTCAATCAGATGGGCAGCCTACGCGACAGCGTCGCCGGTGAGTTGAGTGACCCGTCCAGCGCGATCCTCGACATCGACCGCAAGGTCACCGCGGCGATGCGTTCGGGCGACTTCCCCACCGATAACTTCGGCGCGCCGCTGGCCGGCAGCCTGCTGCCGTGGATCGATACCAAGCTCGACAACGGTCAGAGCAAGGAAGAGTGGAAGGGCAGCGTCGAGACCAACAAGATCCTCGGCCTCGACAACAACCCGATCCCCATCGATGGCATCTGCGTACGCATCGGCGCCATGCGTTCTCACAGCCAGGCGTTCACCATCAAGTTGAAGAAAGATGTGCCGCTGGATGAAATCGAGGATCGTCTGGCCAAGCATAACGAGTGGGTCAAGGTCATCGCCAACGACAAGGACGCCACCATCGACGGCCTGACGCCGGCGGCGGTGACCGGCACCATGCAGGTGCCCGTAGGACGCCTGCGCAAGCTGGCCATGGGCGGTGAATACCTGTCCGCCTTCAGCGTCGGCGACCAGCTGCTGTGGGGCGCCGCCGAACCGCTCAAGCGCATGCTCAAGATCCTGCGCGAGCAATAAATAAAGCACCGCTTCGCTGAGCCGACGACGCCTCCCCAATGGGAGGCGTCGTCTCGTTAGCGGGAGGAAAACTGGCCGATGTCGCCCGGCGGCGTGGCACTACCAGCCGGGGAATCATCGGTCGAGAATAAGTCCGCCGAAGGGGAGTGGAGGATCGAGGAGGTGGCGTTCGAGCCGCTGCATCTGGATAATGAGCAGTCTGCCGTCGCCTCGCCCCACGGTCTGCTTAATGCGGCCCGCCAGCGCTTCGACCAGGGTCAGCCACAAGCGCCCCGCGCGCTGCTCGAGCAGGCGTTGGCCGCGGCCCAGGAGACGCTAAACTGGAGGCCGAGGCGCGGCGGCTGATTGCCCAACACGACCTGTGATGCGCGCGGCCATGCGGCGCGCTGACCCCGACGAGCCGCTGACGAGCCGATGCCCCTGTTTAAACGCCTGGACGAAAAGACCCGCCTGACCGGCCGCTTGGCCGCCGCCGTGGAGTACGACGGCAGCGCCTACTGCGGCTGGCAGCGCCTCAAGCATGCGCCTTCGGTGCAGTACGAAGTCGAGCAGGCCCTGGCGCGGGTGGCCGGGCATCCGGTCACCGTACACTGCAGTGGCCGCACCGACAGCGGCGTGCACGCCACGCGCCAGGTGATTCACTTCGACCCGCCGGTGTCGCGTTCGCAGAAGGCCTGGGTATTCGGTGCCAATGCCAATCTGCCCCGGGACATCGCCATCCGCTGGCTGGTGCCAGTGGCCGACGACTTCCACGCGCGTTTCCTGGCCCTGGCGCGACGCTACCGCTACGTGATACTCAACCAGCCCAGCCGGCCGGTGCTCGAGCGCGCCAACGCCACCTGGTGCCGCGACCCGCTGGACGCCGACGCCATGCACCGCGCCGCCCAGGTGCTGGTTGGCGAGCGCGACTTCTCCAGCTTCCGCGCCGCCGGCTGCCAGTCGAAGACCGCCTGGCGCCACCTGCACTTCATCGAGGTGCATCGCCACGGCCCGCTGGTGGTCGTCGATGTCCAGGCCAACGCCTTCGTCCACCATATGATTCGCAATATCGTCGGTGCGCTGGTCGACGTTGGCCGCGGCGCGCAGGATGAAGAGTACATCGCCCGGCTGTTGACGCTGCGCGATCGCACCCAGGCCAGCGCCACCGCGCCGGGCTGCGGGTTGCACTTCGTCGACTCCATCTACGATCCGCAATACACACTGCCCCGCGAGCCGCTCGGCCCCAATCTGCTGGCCTTTCTCGGCGAGTGGACCGGCGAGCGCGAGCTGCCCGACTCGCCGCTGGTGCGCTATCGCCGCGGCCGCCCGCTGGCCGAGGACGAGGGCCACCCGTCGCTGCCGACGTATCGCCAAGGTCAGCGCGAAGCGCAACAGAAAGCCCAGCGCGAAGCGCAACAGCAAGCCCAGCGCAAGGCCGCCTCGGCGCCCGAGGAGGAGTCGCCATGAGTGTGCCGCGCCGTACCCGGGTCAAGATATGCGGCCTGACCCGCGCCGAGGATATCGACGCCGCCGTGGCCGCCGGCGCCGATGCGCTGGGCTTCGTGCTATGGCCGGGCAGCAAGCGCGCGGTGGATCTCGAGCACCTGGCCGAACTCAGTGCGCGGGTGCCGGCCTTCGTAACCCGGGTCGGGCTGTTCGTCGACCAGTCGCCGGCGTTCATCGCCGCCTGCGCGCCGCACCTCGACTTGCTGCAATTCCACGGCGACGAGTCGCCAACCTTCTGCGCGGCCGCTCCTCGGCCCTGGATCAAGGCGCTGCGCATGCGTGACGGCATCGACCTGCATGCCGCGGCGGCGGACTACGCCGGTGCCCGCGGCCTGCTGCTCGATGCCTACAAGCCCGGCGTGCCGGGCGGTACCGGCGAGACCTTCGACTGGGCGCGAATTCCTGCAAGCCTGGCAGCGCCGGTGATCCTGGCCGGCGGCCTGACGGCTGCCAATGTCGCTGAGGCCATCGCGACGGTACGGCCGCTGGCGGTGGATGTGTCGGGGGGCGTCGAGTTGGCGCCAGGCATCAAGCAGGCCGAGTTGATTGGTGATTTTTTGCGGGGCGTCATGGCCGCAGATGATCGCTTGAGGCGTATGGCGAACTGAGAGTTCGACAGCAGTGCTTAACAGCAATATCTACAGTAGGAAAGATCGATGTTGCGACACCGCTTGTTTCTTTTATGTTAATAAGTGTATCTTTGGTTGGATGAAGCCATTAAAAAGTTTTAGCCATCCACTCCATACGAGGAGCTATCGATGAAAGGCTTGCATGACGATGGTGTAGAACAGGGTGCGCGTCTTGAATACAGCGCCCCACAGCTTAAGCAGTGGGGCAGTGTCGCCGCTCTGACACGGCTCGGAGGATCCGGTGGCGCCGGCGATGTCGGCTTTAACCCTGGTGGTAACCAGGTGGGGTCCGAAAATGGCAGCGTGTTCACCCCCGCCAATACTAGTGGTGGCGGCGGTCGAGGCCGCGGAAGGCCCTGATCGATTACCAGGGGTAAGGTGTTCGACACATGACGCATACCGGCCATGGGTTAGTGGTGCTGCTTAGCGGTACTATTCCCGTCGAACGCGTCATGTCTTTTACCCGCCAGGACCGCCCGCAAGCCGCGCTATCTTCCCTGATGGCAGCTGTCTGTGCCAACCCCCTCTGGGTTGACATGCCCGATGCGCGACTGGTGGGGCGGGCGGATCCCAGTGTGCTGCTGGGCGTGCTAGGTCACTTTACGGACGTCCAGCTCGATCGCTTGCAAGAACTCGCTATTCATCTGCAGGAAGTCCTCTCACGCCATCGCTACGTCGACTACGCCACTGCCGAGCGGGTGACGGAGCGCTTGGCCAGCAAGCTGTGCCATGCCCTCGGAGCGGAGCGCCTTGCCCGCGCTCGCTTCGCAGCAATTCCACGCGGTGGGTACATCGTGCTGGGCATGCTGGCGTACTATCTGGATCTGCGTCCTGAACAGTTGACCAGCATCGATTCGACGCCGTCGGCAGAGGATGACCTGCTTATCGTGGTCGATGACTGCGCGCTGTCAGGTGTGCGTTTTCAGCAGACGCTACACACGCTGGCCTATAGCCGGGTGGTATTCTGCCCGTTATATGCAGTGCCGGCGCTATGCCGCAATATTGAGCGGCAAGAGCCAAGGGTAACGCTATGTCTGAACGCCGAGGATCTCCTTGATATCGGCTTCGAGCGCTATGCGGAGGGCTACTCTGCCTGGCGTGAAAGACGCAAGAAGCTTCTGGCCGGGCATGGTTATTGGGTGGGTATTACCGAGTACGTGGCCTTTGCCTGGTGTGAGCCGCAGACACGCTACTGGGATGAACAACAGCAAGGCTTTGCCGCCGGGTGGAACGTTTTACCACCTGAGCTCAGTATCAAGCGGCGCGTGGCTGCCCACGAGCTGGGCCATTCCGATGTCCGTTCTACGCTGCTGGAGCATGGCGGGCCGGGGCCGCTGTTACCCTCGGGTCGACTGCTATGGTTCGATAATGGCGATGAGGTGTTGCTCGCTCGATTAACCCTCGATCAGGGGAGCGCTGTGCCCGTCTTTAACCTGGAAGGTGTGGCCGCAGATATGTGGCGTTGCCTGTTGGATAGCGGAACACTCGAAGCCGCTCACGATGTGCTACTGGAACGCTATCAGGTTGATGCTGACCGGCTGTTTAATGATTTGCAGGCGTTTCTGGCGCAGCTGGTCGACAATGAGCTCCTCATAGTGGTTGATACGCCCTGACCCTGGAGGTCGTGCATGAGCGGTATTTGCGGCATCGTTCGTCTTGATGGCGCCGCCGTCACCCGTGCTGAACTCGAGGCGATGGTGGCGCCCGCCGCGTACCGTGGCAGGGATGGTATCAGCTATCTGCAGGCCGGTACCGCGGGCCTCGCCTGTCTGTCGCTGGATACCCTGCGTGATGGCAGAGGGGTATGCGAACCGCTGGCGGCTCCCGATGCGGGCGTGGCGGTGGCGGCTACTGCAAGAATCGACAACCGCCAGGCGCTTTGCGAATCGCTGGATGAGGCGTCGAGCGATGGCGCGCTGATCCTCAAGACGTTGTTGGCCTATCCGGAGGATGCCCCGGCACGGCTGCTGGGTGACTTCGCCTATGCATGCTGGGATCAGCGCCGCGGTCGCTTGACCTTGGCGAGAGATGCGATGGGCATGCGCTCGCTCTACTTTCGAGTGGAGTCCAACCGTGTGCTGTTTGCCTCCGAGATCAGTCAGCTGCTTGCCGTGAGTACCCGAGCAGAGCGAATCGACGAGCAGACGGTCGCCCGCTATCTCGCCGACATGCAGGTCCCTGGTGGGCATACCTTCTATCAGGGCGTCGAAGAGGTCAGGCAGGCAGAAGAGGTCGTCATCACGATGACCGGTAGCGTATCGCGCCGCTATTTCTGGCGGCCCGACGCCGGGCGGCGGCTGCATTACACCGACATGCGCGAGTATGACGAGCATTTCCGTGAGCTAATGGCCGATGTCATGCGCTCTCGTCTGGTCACCAAATCGTTCATGGGTATCAGCCTGAGCGGTGGCATGGACTCCTCGACGGCTGCCTCAATGGGCGGTTGGCTGGCCGAGCAAGGCGAAGACGTCGCCTCCATGCAGGCCTACAGTTGGGCCTTCTCGCGCTTTCCCGAGTGTGATGAGCGAGACAATATCCATAAAGTAGCGGGTCGCTATGCGATTCCGGTACACGAAATTGCCGCAGAAGAGACCTACCCTCTCGTGGATCTCGCGGCGTATCGTCCTCATCAGGACGACCCCTACATGTCCATTTACCACGCCTATATGCACCGCGCGATATCTGCCGCCGCGGCTGATGGGGCAAGTGGCATGATGTTTGGCTTCCGTGGCGACCTGATGAGCGGGGAGGCGGTGTTCGACATCACTGGAATGCTGCGAGACGGGCTCTATGCCGAGTCTCGACGTGAGTTGGCACGGCTCTCGCACATGTATGGCACCTCGCGACTAGCCACCTTGCGTGAGCATGTCGTGACCCCAGCGCTTGTCGATCTCGTGCCGCGTCGAGTGGCGATTCATTGGAGGCAGCTGTTGGATGCCGGCCGCCAACGCGCTGGGCGGCTTTCGCATCGGCCCGCCCCGCTGCCAACGTGGCTGGGAGAGCGGGCCGCAAGTTATGTCGACAGGGAGTTTCTGGGACGTGTGGGTCTGCCGCAACAAGATCCCCAGGAAACGTTTGCCGAGCACTGGCAAGGCTGTTCGGCACGGCAGCGCTATACGCTGATAAACTCCC
Source organism: Halomonas salipaludis (assembly GCF_002286975.1). GTDB lineage: Bacteria > Pseudomonadota > Gammaproteobacteria > Pseudomonadales > Halomonadaceae > Franzmannia > Franzmannia salipaludis. The sequence goes on along the minus strand of NZ_NSKB01000009.1, from coordinate 132,388 downwards.
CGCTAGCCTCGCGTGTCATGCAGTTTAGTGAGCGGCTATGCGCCCACTACGGGGTGGATTTTTTTGACCCCTGGAGTGACCGTCGGATAGCCGAGTTTATGCTTGCCACCCCCCAGCACCTGATTACGCGGCCGCGCCAGTTCAAGCGGCTCGCCAAGCGTTCGATGAGTGGAATAATGCCTCGCGAGGCGATCCATGCGGCACGCAAGGTAACGCCAGAAGCACTCTATCTGCATGCCCTGCGTGAAGAGGCACCCGATATCGTACGTGACTTGGTGACCGACAGTCTCTGTGCGGCCATGGGGTTTGTCGATGAACGCTGCCTACAGCAGCAGTGCGAGAGCCTGCTCAGCGGTGAGCGTGACGACATCGACCTGTGGCCGATGCTATCTCTCGAGCTATGGCTGCGTCGGCACTGGTAGCCCTGAAGAGGGGGAGGCGCCCAGCATGGCATGGCCTCATGCTGCGAGCTGACTAAAATCAGTCGGCGTTCTAAATGTTTCATCTTGTTTCAAATTGTTACTAGGCATAGTTTTGTAATGTGCTGATCAAGCACGGCTGGCCGTAACTATGCGCAGGAGTGTAGGCAATGATGAACAATGAAGAAAAAACAACCGGTGAGCGCCTTGGCTACGCACCCCCGCAATTGAAGCAGTGGGGGGGGTATCCGATATGACTCAATCAGGTAATTCAGGTGGTCCGGGCGATATTGGATACAATAATGGTGGAAAGCAGGTAGGCTCCGAGAACGGAAGCGTCTTCCCCGGCGGCCATAACTACAATTGATCTGCTTCGATTGGTTGTAGCAATCAAGGACTGATGTTGGCCCGATGGCTGCCTAGGCTGTCGGGCCATATTGCCGATGATACGCAGTGCGGCTGGCCGTGGTACTCGAGGCTGGAGTGTAAGCAGATGTTGTGCTAATTTTTCATTACGTTTCCTATCATGCCTGCTTGTGCTGAACAGGCTTACGAGAGAGGTAATACCCATGGCTAGCCAAGAGCGTACCCCTGCTGCTGAGGCGTCTCAGCGAATTGCGTACCAGCCACCCCAGATCAAGCAGTGGGGCGAAGTAACGGACATCACCCGCGATCGGAATCTTGACCCGATCGGTAGCGATCCAGGCAGCACGGTGCCTGACATCACCCCTGTGTAATCATCGGCAGCATCTCATCATCACCTATGTGAATGACCCACTGCCCGCTCGATGAGCCACCGCTATCTTATCTTCGGGCAGCGTGTGTCTACCGAGCGCCGCTTTCGCACGCCGATGACCTCGGTGGCGCCTTCCGGTGAGCCGGATCTGCGCTTTGACTGCCGTGTCGTGTGCCACGCAGCGAGCCTGGCAGCAGACGCCTGCCTGTACGCTAGCCCCGACAAGAACCACTACGGCGAGTCGGCCGTTCAGCTGTATGCGGTTGCCGATGGCTATGTGATGCGCTTCCCGCGGGTGGCGGATTTTACGCTGACCCCTGGGCATATCGACTGCCAGCTGCGCGATCCCGCGCTCGACTACATGGTAGAGGTCTGCCTGCTCGGCCATGTCTTCAGCTGTTACCTCGAGCTCTCGGGCATCACGGCGCTGCACGCCGGCGCCGTCGAGGTAGATGGGCGAGCGGTGCTGTTCGCAGCGGATCGCACCGGCGGCAAGAGTACGCTGGTGACTTCGCTGGTCGAAGCGGGCTTTGCCTTGCTGGCCGATGATATCTCGGCGTTGACCATCACTGCCCAAGGGGCGCGCTGCCTGCATGGTTTTCCGCAACTGAAGATGACGCCGGAGCAGGCGCGGCGTTTCGTCACCGGCGAGCAGGATTATCCGCTGGTGCATCCGGCATTTACCAAGTTGAGCGTGCCACTGCAGGCGCTGGGCCGGGCGCAGACCGAGCCGCTGCCGGTGGCGGCGATCTATCTCCTGGCGCGCGAGCGGGAGGCCGGGCCTGATGCTCGCACGCAGATAATGCCCGTGCCGGCCTCGGAGGCCGTGATGCACCTGGCGCGCCACTCTTTCCTGTGGCATCTGCTCGAGACCCAGCGCGGGGGGCGGGCGTTTGCGCCGGGGGCGGCCCAGTCTGCGGCCGCCGATCTTCGCATTGACCGCTTCATGCGCCTGTCGCGTATTGCCGCCCAGGTGCCTGTCCGCCACCTGCATTATCCGAGCGGTTATCAGTGGTTGCCGGATGTCCATCAAGCCATCGTCGATGATGTGACGACGCTCTAAAAGCCGTTCAAAACCTGCTATGCTCCGGGGTCGGTTCGTATCGCAAGCCATGCGGTGCGCGCCAGGTACGCCAATCCGCTCAAGCGACCCTGTGAGGTGTCTTTCGTGACCAAGTTCAGCGACCTGACCCGACTGCCCGATGCGCGTGGCCATTTCGGCCCCTACGGCGGTCGGTTCGTTTCGGAAACGTTGAGCTTCGCCCTGGATGAACTCGAGAAGAACTACGCCGCCATGCGCGACGATCCCGATTTCCAGGCGGAATTCGACTATGATCTGGCCCACTTCGTGGGGCGGCCCTCGCCGCTGTACCATGCCAAACGCTGGTCGGATTCACTGGGCGGTGCGCAGATCTGGCTCAAGCGCGAGGACCTCAATCACACCGGCGCGCACAAGGTCAACAACACCGTGGGCCAGGCGCTGCTGGCCAAGAAGAGCGGCAAGCCGCGAGTGATCGCCGAAACCGGCGCCGGCCAGCACGGCGTGGCCACCGCCACCGTGGCGGCGCGCCTGGGCCTCAAGTGCGAGGTTTACATGGGCGCCGAAGACGTCCAGCGCCAGAAGCTCAACGTCTACCGCATGCACCTGCTGGGTGCCAAGGTGATCCCCGTGGATTCCGGCACCCGGACCCTCAAGGACGCCATGAACGAGGCGCTGCGCGACTGGGTGACCAACGTCGACGACACCTTCTACATCATCGGCACCGTGGCCGGTCCGCACCCCTATCCGCTGCTGGTGCGCGACTTCAACGCCGTGGCCGGTCGCGAGGCGCGCCGCCAGTCGCTGGAGCAGATCGGCCGGTTGCCGGACGCGCTGATCGCCTGCGTGGGCGGGGGCTCCAATGCCATGGGCCTGTTCTATCCGTTCGTCGAGGACGACGAGGTCGCCATGTACGGCGTCGAGGCGGGCGGTGACGGCGTCGAGACCGGGCGCCACGCCGCGCCATTGGCCTCCAATGCGCCGCGCGGCGTGCTGCACGGCAACCGCACCTACCTGATGTCCGACGAAGCCGGCCAGGTCTCCGACACCCACTCGATCTCCGCCGGGCTCGACTATCCAGGCGTCGGCCCCGAGCACGCCCTGTGGAAGGACGTCGGGCGCGTCAACTATGTCGCCGCCAACGATCAGCAGGTGCTCGAGGCATTCCGCGAGCTGACCCATATGGAAGGCATCATGCCGGCGCTGGAGTCGGCCCACGCCCTGGCCCACGCCAAGGTGCTGGCACCCACCATGCGTCGCGACCAGCACATCGTGATCAATCTCTCCGGTCGCGGTGACAAGGACATCATGACGGTGGCCCAGCTCGACGGCATTGAATTCTAAGGACCCGCGATGAACCGTATCGATCAACGCTTCGCCGAGCTCAAGGCGCAGGGCCGCAAGGCCCTGATCCCCTATATCACCGCCGGCGACCCGGGCCCCGAGCACACCGTGGGCTTCATGCACGCCCTGGTCGAGGCCGGTGCCGACATCATCGAGCTCGGCGTACCGTTCTCCGATCCCATGGCCGATGGCCCGGTGATCCAGAAGGCCTGCGAGCGGGCGCTCTCCAAGGGTACCCGGCTTGTCGACCTGTTCGACATGGTGCGCGAGTTTCGCCGCACCGACAGTACCACTCCGGTGGTGCTGATGGGCTACCTCAATCCGATCGAGCGCATCGGCTACCAGGCCTTCGCCGATGCCGCCAGCGATGTCGGCGTCGACGGCGTGCTGACCGTCGACATGCCGCCGGAAGAGGCCGAGGAGTTCGGTCCGGTGCTCAAGGCCCGTGGCCTGGCATCTATCTTCCTGGTTGCCCCTACCACCTCCAACGCTCGGGCCGCTACAATATGCGCCCATGGCGAAGGCTATCTTTACTATGTCTCGCTCAAGGGCGTGACCGGCTCGGCCAGCCTCAACGCCGAGGACGTCGCCAACCATCTGGCGCCACTGCGCGAGATGACCGAGCTGCCGCTGTGCGTTGGCTTCGGCATTCGTGACGGCGCCTCGGCGGCGGCGGTAGCCCAGGTTGCCGACGGTGTGATCGTCGGCTCGGCGCTGGTCAACCGCATCGCCGACAGTGCCGACGACCCAGCCGCCATCGCGCCGCAGCTCAAGGCCGTGCTCGGCGAAATGCGCCGCGCCATGGACGCTTGAGCGAGCGCCATAACGCGATGACTCTATGACTCAGCATACGGGAAGCATTCTGACATGAGCTGGCTAGACAAGATCGTGCCCTCGATGGGCCGCATCCAGCGCAAGGACCGACGCGCCAGCGTGCCCGACGGGCTGTGGCGCAAGTGCCCCAAGTGCGAGGCAGTGCTCTACCTGCCCGAACTCGAGAAACACCACAACGTCTGCCCCAAGTGTGATCATCACCTGCGGCTGACCGCCCGCAAGCGCCTCGACTGGTTCCTCGACAAGGAGGGCCGCGAGGAGATCGCCGCCGACCTGATGCCGGTGGACCGCCTCAAGTTTCGCGACTCCAAGAAGTACAAGGACCGCCTAGCGGCGGCCCAGAAGAGCACCGACGAGAACGATGCGCTGATCGCCATGCGTGGCACCCTCGACGGCATGCCGATCGTCGTGGTGTCGTTCGAGTTCACCTTCATGGGTGGCTCGATGGGCGCCATCGTCGGCGAGAAGTTCGTGCGTGCGGCGACCGTCGCGCTGGAGGAGGGCATCCCGCTGGTGTGCTTCTCGGCGTCCGGCGGCGCACGCATGCAGGAGGCACTGTTCTCGCTGATGCAGATGGCCAAGACCTCAGCGGCGCTGGAGAAGCTCAAGCAGGCCGGCATTCCCTATATCTCGGTGCTTACCGATCCGGTCTACGGCGGCGTCTCGGCGTCGCTGGCGATGCTTGGTGACCTCAATGTCGCCGAGCCCAATGCGCTGATCGGCTTCGCCGGGCCGCGGGTGATCGAGCAGACCGTGCGCGAGAAGCTGCCGGAAGGCTTCCAGCGCAGCGAGTTCCTGCTCGAGCACGGCGCCGTGGACATGATCGTCCACCGCAGCGAGATGCGTGAGCGTCTCGGCGCGGTGCTGCGCAAGCTGACCCATCTGCCGGTCAACGGCATGCCCGAGGAGCGCGAGCCCGACCTGGTCGATGTTGCCGAGCAGCCAGCCGAAGCCGAAGTCGACGAGCCGTTCGAACAGCCCGTCGAGGATGACGGCCAGGAGCCGCGTTGACGGAGCGCCCCATGAGTTCGCCGGATAGCACCGCACTGCCCACCGATCTGGCGGGCTGGCTGGCGCGCCTCGAGCAGCAGCACCCGGTCAGCATCGAGCTCGGGCTCGAGCGCGTGACCGCGGTGGCCGAGCGCATGGGGCTGCTGGATGCTCCCATCGCCGCGCGCGTGATCAGCGTTGCCGGCACCAATGGCAAGGGCTCTACGGTGGCGATGCTCGAGGCGCTGGCCCGTGCCCACGGGCTGACCACCGCCACCTACACCTCGCCGCATCTGCTGCGCTACAACGAACGCCTGCGCCTCGACGGCGTCGAGGCCGACGACGCCACCCTGATCGCCGGCTTCAATGCCGTCGAGACGGCGCGTCTGGCTGGCGAGCCGGTCAGCCTGACTTACTTCGAAGCCGGCACCCTGGCTGCGCTGCACAGCATCGCCCAGTGCGCTCCACAGTTGGCGATTCTCGAGGTCGGCCTGGGCGGACGCCTGGACGCGGTGAATATCCTGGATGCAGATGTCGCGATGGTGACCACCGTGGCCCAGGACCATGCCGCCTTCCTGGGTACCGATATCGAGCAGATCGGCCGCGAGAAGGCCGGCATCATGCGTGCCGGACGCCCCGCGGTGCTGGGCAGCACGACGCTGCCGGCCAGCGTGCGCCAGCACGCCGAGTCCCTCGGCGTACCACTGTTCGCGTTGGGTGAGCAGGTAACCCGCAGCGAGCCCGATACCGGCGGCCACTGGCAGTGGCAAGGAAGCGCGCCGGAACAAGCCGCCGACGATAGCCTGACACTTGACCACTTGCCCGACCCAGGCCTGCCGCTGGACAATGCCGCCAGTGCGCTTCAGGCGCTGGCGCTGGCAGGCGTCGTGCTCGACGCCGAGTGCTGCCGCCAGGGCCTTGCCCAGGTGCAGCTGGCCGGGCGCATGCAGTGGCTAGGCAACTGGTGCCTGGATGTGGCGCATAATCCGCATGCGGCCCATTATGTGGCCAGGCGGCTCGCCGCCCGCGGCTGTGCCGGCACACGCTACGCGTTGTTCGGCATGCTCGCCGACAAGGACGCTAGCGGCGTGGTCGCTGAGCTGGCCGGGCAGATCGACGCCTGGGTCACGGTGAGCCTCGAGGGGGAGCGGGCGCGCAGCGCCGCGGCGCTGGCCGAGACCCTCGCCGCCAGCGGCCAGCCGCTGGTGCACTGCGCCGACAGCGTTGCCGCCGGCGTGGCCTGGCTCAATGGGCGCCTTGGCGCCGACGACCAGGTGCTGGTGTGCGGCTCGTTCTTTACCGTGGCCGAGGCGCTGGGCGAGTGGCAGGCCGGGCGCCTCATCGAATCGCCTGTGGTTGCCCAGCCGTTTGTGGCCCAGCCGTCTGTGGCAGTGGACGCCAGCACCAGGCATAAGGAGGGATCAGCATGAAATATGGCATGCGTGAACGCATCAGCGGGGCGGTGATCATCGTCGCCCTGGGGGTGATTTTCGTGCCGATGCTGTTCGATGCGCCGACGACCCGCGAGGAGCGCCCGGCGCCGGTATTGACCATCGAGCAGCCCATCGACGTGCAGCGTACCCCGGTCGACGAACCGACGCCGCCGGCGAGTCTCTCCACGCCGGGGGCCGGCGAGATCGACGAGCCGCCGGAGGTCGATGTCGAGCAGGTGGTCGAGGCCACCGACCCGGTGACTCGCGATGAGCCCGGCGATCTCGATGAGCCGACCCCGGCCGAGCCCGAGGCCAGCGACCCGATCGCCGAACTGGCCGAGGCGGCCCAGGCCCCCAGCGAGCCAGAGCCGGCGACCGAGCCCGAGGCGCAGGCCGAGCAGTCGCCGCCTACCGCCGCCACCCAAGGTGGCGAGTGGGCCGTGCAGGTTGGCAGCTTCGGCGAGGCAGGCAATGCCGAGCGCCTCGAGGCGCAACTCAACGAGCAGGGCTTCAGCGCCTATCGCCGCGCCCGCGACAACAATATGACCAGCGTCTACGTAGGCCCCTTCGCCAGTTCCAGTGATGGCGAGCAGGCGCGCACCGAGCTACAGGAGCGCGCCAATATCCAGGGGCTGCTGATCCGGGTGCGGGAGGAGTGATGAGTCTCACCTGGCTGGACATGGTGTTCCTGGCGGTACTGGCGATCTCGATGCTGGCCGGCTTCATGCGCGGCCTGATCCGCGAGGGCCTGGGCCTGGCGGCCTGGATCATCGCGCTGGTCGCCGCGCGGATGTTCGCCGAGCCGGTGGCCGATATGCTCAGCGGGCTGATCGACAACGCCGACGGCCGGCTGGTGCTATCGTTCATCCTGGTGATCTTCGTGGTGATCATGATCTGCGGGCTGGTGATCCGCGCCGTGCATGCCGCGGTGGAGTGGGTCGGCATGGGCTTCTTCAACCGCGTGGCGGGGGCCGGCTTCGGCGTGCTGCGCGGCGCGGCGATCCTGGTGCTGGTCACGGTGCTGATCTCGCTGACCCCGCTGTCGCAGCTCGAGGCGTGGCGCGATGCCGAGCTGCGACCCACCTTCGAGGAGCTGCGCAGCTGGGTGATCAGCCAGGTCGAGGCTTGGGAGCAGCGCGATCCGGAGCGCACCGAGGCGTGGCGCAATATCTCGCTACCCGGCTTCGGTGATGGCAATGACCAGGACGACATGCTCGACGAACCCGGCGGGCAAGAAGGCGAGGCACCGGCCGTCCGATAGAGGGCACCGGCCGCCCAGTAGCGCTCAAATATCCTACAAGGCTGGCCATGCCGGCCATCAGCAACAGTGCAGCGAGGAAAGTGGAATGTGCGGTATCGTGGGCCTGATGGCCAACCAGGCGGTCAACCAGGGCATCTATGATGCGCTGACAGTCCTTCAGCACCGTGGCCAGGATGCCGCCGGGATGATGACATGGCATGAAGACCGCTTCCTGCTGCGCAAGAGCAATGGACTGGTGCGCGATGTCTTCCATACCCGCCATATGGCGCGTCTCAAGGGCAACCTGGGTATTGGCCACGTGCGCTATCCCACCGCCGGCTCGTCCAGCGAGGCGGAGTCGCAGCCGTTCTACGTCAACTCGCCCTACGGCATCTCGTTGGCCCACAACGGTAACCTGACCAACTCGGATCAGCTCAAGCAGGAGCTGTTCTCCACCGACCTGCGCCATATCAACACCAGCTCCGACTCCGAGGTGTTGCTCAACGTCTTCGCCCACGAGCTGGGCAAGCAGGGCCACCACCTCGAGCCCGAGGACATCTTCGACGCCGTGCGCCGCGTGCACCGTCGCTGCAAGGGTGGTTACGCCGCGGTGGCGATCATCAACGGCTTCGGCATGGTCGCCTTCCGCGACCCCCAGGGCATTCGCCCGGTGGTGTTCGGCACCCGCGACGAAGGCGGCCACCAGGACGTGATGATCGCCTCCGAGTCGGTGGCGCTGGACGTCGGCGGCTTCGAGTTGCACCGCGACCTGGCCCCCGGCGAAGCGATCTTCGTCGACATGCGTGGCAATATTCACACCCAGCAGTGCACCGACAAGCCGATCCTCGCGCCGTGCATCTTCGAGCATGTCTACCTGGCGCGGCCCGACTCGATCCTCGACGGCGCCTACGTTTACGGCACGCGCATGCAGATGGGCCGCAAGCTCGGCGACCGCATCCAGCACGAGTGGCCCGAGCACGATATCGACGTGGTGATCCCGATCCCCGATACCTCGCGTACCTCGGCGCTGGAGCTCGCCCAGCATCTCGGCGTGACCTACCGCGAAGGCTTCATGAAGAACCGCTACATCGGCCGTACCTTCATCATGCCGGGGCAGACCCAGCGCAAGAAATCGGTGCGCCAGAAGCTCAACGCCATCGACATCGAGTTCAAGGGCAAGAACGTGCTGCTGGTCGACGATTCCATCGTGCGCGGCACTACCTGCAAGCAGATCATTCAGATGGCCCGCGAGGCTGGCGCCAGCAAGGTCTATTTTGCCTCCGCCGCGCCGCCGGTGCGCTACCCTAATGTCTATGGTATCGATATGCCGGCGGCCAACGAGCTGATCGCCCACGGCCGCAGCGAGGCCGAGGTCGGTGAGCTGATCGGCGCCGACCGCATCTTCTACCAGGACCTCGACGACCTGCGCGACGCCTGCCGCGAGGTCAACCCGGCCCTCGAGCAGTTCGACTGCTCGGTATTCGACGGCCAGTACATCACCGGCGATATCGACGACGCTTACCTGGCCCGGCTCGAGGCCTCGCGCAACGATAGCGCCAAGGTCCAGAACGTCAGCGACCACGCCCTGGTCGGCATGCACAATCAGGATGACCTCGATGACGACTGACAACCCTAACCAGCGCGACTGGGCGCTGGCCACCCAGGCGATTCGCGCCGGCCACGCCCGTACCCACGAGCAGGAGCACGGCGAGCCGATCTTCCCGACCTCAAGCTTCGTCTACGGCAGTGCCGCCGAGGCCGCGCGCAAGTTTGGCGGCGAGGAGCCGGGCAATATCTACTCGCGCTTCACCAACCCCACGGTGCGTAACTTCGAGCAGCGCCTGGCGGTGATGGAGGGCGGCGAGCGCTGCGTGGCCACCAGCTCCGGCATGTCGGCGATCCTCTCCACGGCGCTGGCGCTGCTCCAGGCCGGCGACGAGATCGTCGCCTCGCGCTCGCTGTTCGGCTCCACCGTCAGCCTGTTCGACAAGTACCTCGGCAAGTTCGGCATCGTCACCCGCTACGTCGAGCTCTCCGACCTCGAGGCTTGGGAGGCGGCGATCACCCCGGCCACCAAGCTGCTGTTCGCCGAGACCCCGTCCAACCCGCTTTCCGAGGTGGTCGACATCGCCGCGCTGGCCGAGATCGCCCACCGCCACGGCGCGCTACTGGCCATCGACAACTGCTTTTTGACCCCGGCGCTGCAGAAGCCCATCGAGCTGGGTGCCGACCTGGTCATCCACTCCGCCACCAAGTACCTCGACGGCCAGGGCCGCGCCATCGGCGGGGCGGTAGTGGGCCGCGACAAGGAGCTCGAGGAGCTGTTCGGCGTGGTGCGCACCTGCGGGCCCTGCATGAGCCCGTTCAACGCCTGGATCTTCCTCAAGGGCCTCGAGACCCTCAACCTGCGCATGCGCGCCCACTGCGAGAACGCCATGGCCCTGGCGCGCTGGCTCGAGGCGCACCCGGCGGTGAGCCGCGTCTACTACAGTGGCCTCGAGAGCCACCCCCAGCATGCGCTGGCCAGTCGCCAACAGCAGGGCTATGGCGCCGTGCTCGGCCTCGAAGTGGTCAACGGTCGCGGCCAGAGCGCCCGCGAGGCCGCCTGGTCGGTGATCGACGCTACTCAGGTGATGTCGATCACCGGCAACCTGGGTGACGTCAAGACCACCATCACCCACCCCGGTACCACCACCCACGGCCGTCTCTCCGAGGAGCAGAAAGCCGCCGCCGGCATCAGCGACGGCCTGATCCGCGTCGCCGTCGGCCTCGAAGACATCGACGACCTCAAGGCCGATCTCGCCCGCGGCCTCGACGCCCTGGTGTAGTGGTTAGTGTAGGAGCGACTTCAGTCGCGATCATTGTGGGAGCGAATTCATTCGCGATGCAGCGCGTAGCGCTGCCGGGCCAGATCCAACCCCATCGTGACTGAAGCCACTCCCACTTTTGCCTTGGCACCACACGCCAGTGTAGGAGCGACTTCAGTCGCGATGCAGCGCGTAGCGCTGCCCGGTGAGCATCGCAGTGCCTTAATACCAGCTTGGCGGCCTCGGATGCTGATGCTATGCTTGTATATCCCTAGGGCATATCCCGGAGGTGGGTGATGGAGCAGGCATCGATATTCAAGAGCAACCGCAGCCAAGCGGTTCGACTGCCCAAGGCTGTCGCACTTCCCGATAGCGTGACGCGTGTCGACGTTATGGTGGTGGGGCGTACGCGCATCATTGCCCCGGCAGGAGAAGGGTGGGATAGCTGGTTCGATGGCGAGACAGTGAGTGACGACTTCATGCTCAATCGGGACCAGCCCGCTGACCAGGAGCGTGAGGGGTTCTAGAGGCATTGCCTGAAAAGGCGGCGAGCGATGACCAGACAAGGAAAAAAACAAGGAAAAAGCGGAGTTTACGTGGTGTAAATGAGCATTTTGAGTTGTTTTTTAACGCTGTATGGTCGAGCGCAGCTAGTTTTCGGGTAATGCCTAATGCTGAAGTACATGCTGGACACCAACATCTGTATCTTCACCATCAAGAAACGTCCGCCCCAGGTCCGCGATACCTTCAAACGCCATCATGCCCAGCTATGCATCAGTACCGTGACGCTGATGGAGTTAATCTATGGCGCCGAGAAATCGGCGAGCCCCGAGCGTAATCTGGAAGTAGTCGAGGGCTTTGCCGCACGCCTGGAGGTGCTCGACTACGATAGTCATGCCGCTGCGCATAGCGGGCAGCTGCGCGCTGAATTGGCCAAGAGCGGCACCCCCATTGGTCCATACGACCAGATGATAGCAGGGCATGCGAGATCACGAGGCTTGGTGGTGGTTACCCACAATGTGCGAGAGTTCCAACGGGTACCTGGTCTCAGAGTCGAAAACTGGATGCCTGACACCTAGGCGCAGCTGCTCAACCCACCCCCACCGCGGCCAAAGCCACTCCCACTTTTGCCTTGGCGCTATGACCTTGTGGGAGCGAATTCATTCGCGATGCAGCGCGCAGCGCTGCCGGGCCAGATCCAACCCCATCGCGGCCAAAGCCGCTCCCACTTTTGCCTTGGCGCCATGACCCTGTGGGGGCGAATTCATTCGCGATGCAGCGCGTAGCGCTGCCTGGCCAGATCCACCCCATCGCGGCTAAAGCCACTCCCACTTTTGCCTTGGCGCCACACGCCAGTGTAGGAGCGACTTCAGTCGCGATGCAGCGCGTAGCGCTGCCCGGCAAGGTCGCCATTGCTTGCCCGTGTCGCGACGCCGAAAAAATCGTAGCCATGCCCTAAAGTTCACTCTACCCCCGCCGATGGGCCACTCATAGAGAGGAAAATACACGCGCTTTGGGAGTTGTTGTATGTCGAGTATCACCTCACTAGGGATTGGCTCAGGGCTCGACCTGAATGGCCTGCTCGGCCAGATGCAGGAGGCCGAACAAGCCAAGCTCGCGCCCATCGAACAGCAGATCGACACCCAGCAGGTGCAAATCTCCGCCTACGGCGAGATCCAGAGCGCACTATCTGGCTTTGGCGACAGCGTCGGGACCCTCAACGACCCCTCGCTTTATCAGAGCGTTACCGCCGAGGTTAGCGGCGGGGCGCTGCAGGCGTCCGCCGGCCCCGAGGCGAGCCCCGGCCGCTTCGAGGTCGAGGTGGCTAATACCGCCACCGCCGGCAACCTCACTAGCGAGCGGGTCGAAGACCTCGACACCGTCATCTCCGCCGAGGGTGGCTCACTTCAGCTCGAGTTCGCCGACACCGACCTCAACCACGCGGTCGAGATCGCCGCCGACAGTACCCTGGAAGACGTGCGCGACGCCATCAACGCCGACCCCGACGCGGCGGTGAACGCCTCTATCGTGTTCGACGGAGAAGGCCATCGTCTGACTCTGATGTCGCAAGACACCGGCGAGCAGGCCTCGATCACCGGCACTAACTTCGCCGAGCTGGCGGTTGGCAACCTTGCCGAAGAGCCGGGTGGCACCATCGCCCAGGCCGGCCAGGACGCCAACCTCACGGTCAACGGTATCGATATCACCAGTCCCACCAACCAGGTCGAGGATGCCATTCAGGGTGTCTCGCTCAGCCTGCAGGAGCCGGGCAGCAGCACCGTAGAGGTGGCGCGCGACACCGGCAGCATCCGCGACGCGATCACCACCTTTGTCGACGGCTACAATGACCTCAAGGGCACCACCGAGCGCCTCACGGCCTTCAACGGCGAAGACAGTCAGCCCGGCGAACTGATTGGCGACAGCGCCGTGCGCAGCATGGAATCCAGCCTTCGCAACGAGCTCAGTGCCGCTGAGGTGCGCGACGGTGAACTCTCGCTGCTCTCCGACATGGGGCTCTCACTCAGCGTGGACGGCACCCTCGAGCTCGACGAGCAGCAGTTGGATAGCGCCCTGGCCAATGATCCCGAGGGCGTGGCCAGCTTCTTTGCCGGCGACGAGGCCAACCCCGGTCTGGCCGGCCGCCTGGAGAGCACCACCGAGCAGCTGCTCAGTAGCAACGGTGCCTTGGAAGGCTCCATCAATAGCGCCGAGACGCGCATCGAAAGCCTGGGCGAACAGTACCAGCGCACTGAGCAGAGCATCGAGCAGACCATCGACCGCTACCGCACCCAGTTCCAGCAGCTCGATAGCATGATGGGGCAGATGCAGCAGACCAGTAACTACCTCACCGAGCAGCTCAATGGCCTGGGTGGCGGCCAAGGCGGCGGTGGCATGATGTAGTGCCACGTATCTTGCCAAGCCCGACCCTCGACACCCCGGCCGGCGCCGGGGTTTTTTGCGCCAGCGATAAAATGGCCTAAAGTTCCTGCTGCACTTGCCGATAATCTGATTTATCAGGGTGTATACCGCACACAGGGAGTCGACTTGGCATGACCACTATCACTTCACTGGGCATTGGTTCGGGCCTGGACCTCAACGGACTGCTGGATCAGCTCAATGAGGCCGAGCGCGGCAAGCTCGAGCCCATCAAACTGCAGCAAACCCAGCAGAAGGCCAAGATCTCGGCCTACGGTCAGCTGCAGTCGGCGTTGACCAAGTTTCAGGAGGCGGCAGCCAAGGTCAATGACCCCAAGCTGTTCGAGAGTCTCTCCACCAACGTTAGTGGAGGCGAGGGGGTAAAAGCGTCCGCGTCCGCCGAGGCCAACCCTGGCCGCTATGAGGTGGAAGTGGTCAATGCCGCGCGGGCGGGCAGCCTGGCCACTAGCAGCGTGGCCGCCAACGACCAGGCACTGACCGGCGCCGATGCCACGCTCACCCTGACCTTTGGCAAAATTGACCCTGACACCGGCGAGCCCACCGCGCTTACCCTGGATCTCGAGGAAGGCGCCACGCTGATCGATATCCGCAACGCCATCAATGCTTCAGACGATGCCGGCGTCACCGCTTCCATCGTCAACGATGGCAGCGGTTACCGCCTGGCGCTGAGCTCCAAGGAGACCGGCCAGGATGCCTCTATCGAGGGCCTGGAATTCACTGGCCTGGTCGATGGCGTGACACTGGACGCCGATCCGGTGACCCAGCGCGAAGGCGCTGATGCCGAGATCAATGTCAACGGCATTCGCATTACCAGCCCCAGCAATAGCATCGAAGGCGCCATCCAGGGCGTGACCCTGAACCTCGAGCCAGGCACCGAAGGCGCTACCTCCACCGTGGCGGTAGAGCAGAACACCCGTGCGGTACGCGAGGCCATCACCGGCTTCGTCGATGCCTTCAACGACCTGAAATCCACCATCGGCAGTCTCACTGCCTATAACGCTGAGACCAACACGGCCGGCGAGCTCAACGGCGATAGCATGGTGCGCACCATCGAGTCGCGCATGCGCAGCATGCTCAGTGGTGGCATAGCCGGCGGCGAGTTCGCCACGCTCAACCAGGTCGGTATCTCGCTGCAGCGCGATGGCACCTTGGAGCTGGATAGCGACCGCCTCGATGAACTGGTCAGCAGCAACATGGCCGGCCTCAGTGACTTCTTTGCCGGCGACGAGAAAGACGCCGGCATGGCCGGACAGCTCAACCAGGCCCTCGATCAGATGCTCGGCAGCAACGGTCTGGTCAAGAACACCATCAGCGGCGCCGAGGACCGCGTCGAGAGCCTCAAAGAGCGCTATGCGCGCATGGAAAAAAGCATCGAAAGCACTATCTCGCGCTACCGCACCCAGTTTGGCCAGCTCGATGCCATGATCGCGCAAATGAACCAGACAAGTAGCTACCTTACTCAGCAGTTCGATGCCCTGGATGCCCAGCTGGGCCGCGGGCGCCGGTAACCGCGCACTGCAATAAGTGGCATCTCGTTACGCTGGCGGCCCTCGGGCCGCCAGCGGCGTTTCCGGCACAAGGTTTTTGCAAAAAATCTCATCTCAACCCTAAAGGTTTTCCTCACGCTTCCGATAGTTAAGGTAACGGCCAACGGCGCCGTTACGGCGGGCCCGGAGGGATCGGGCCGCAACATGAAGAAGACCGGGCCCGCCAATGGAGCCCTCAACTATCAGGAAGGAATATCATCATGTCCGTGATCAATACCAACATCACTTCCATGATTGGCCAGTCCAATCTGTCCAAGTCGCAGAATGCCCTGCAAACCTCCATGGAGCGTCTCTCCTCCGGCCTGCGTATCAACAGCGCCAAGGACGATGCGGCCGGTCAGGCCATCGCCAATCGCATGACTGCTCAGATTACGGGTCTGTCTCAGGCGCAGCGTAACGCCAACGACGGTATCTCCGTTGCCCAGACCGCTGAAGGCTCGCTAAACCAGATCAACGACAACCTGCAGCGCATCCGTGAGCTGAGCGTGCAAGCGCAAAACGGCACCAACAGCCAAGATGATCTGACATCTATTCAAGACGAGATCAACCAGCGCCTGTCTGAAATTGACCGAATTTCTGAGGAAACCAGTTTCAATGGTGTAGAAGTTCTGGCTAGCGATCAAGGTCTTCAGATTCAAGTGGGTGCAAATGACGGTGAAGCTATCACCGTTAATTTGAAGGAGATCAACTCTAGCACGCTTGGTATGGAAGGCTTTACGGTGTCAGGTCTTTCTGGGGAAATTAAAGAGCTTACGCTCGATAATGCAAATGGAGACCCAGTAACTAAAGAGGTGGATCTTACTGGTCTTAGCTTGACTAATTTTGAAGCTGATAGCCACGATCAGCTTAAGCTGCGCTCATATGATGACGGTGGGACGACAGTATATGTTGTAGAAGATAGTGATGGTACATTTGCTAAGCTCGGAGAGGGTGCGTCGGTCTTTGAAACTGATGCAGATAGTGCAGACTTCGCCACAATTACTACTGATTTTGCTGATGGAGATGAAGTTACTGCAGCGAAGGCAGCTTATGACACTGATGCAGAAGCTGGTTTGACTGCTACTGCTAACCCCATGGCAACGCTAGATGCGGCATTGAAAGATGTGGACAGTCTGCGTTCCGAGTTGGGTGCGGTGCAGAATCGTTTCGAGGATGCTATTACCAACTTACAAACCAACGAGACAAACCTTTCTGCCGCTCGTTCGCGCATCGAAGATGCCGACTACGCGGTGGAAGTGGCTGACATGACCCGCGCGCAGATCCTGCAGCAGGCTGGCACTTCCGTACTGGCCCAGGCTAACCAGATTCCGCAGAACGTGCTGTCTCTGCTGGGTTAAGGTAAGGCTTGGCCAAAAGGCTGAAGTGGTAAGTAATGACGGGGCCGAAAGGCCCCGTTTTATGCTTTAAGGAGCAAAGGCTATCGAGGACAGACCCTCATTTCTCGGGGATGAGGCGTTACTTCTTCTGATTCCTCAAGAAGCTGTTGCTTTGGTCGATAATTTCTAGAGAGGGTCGGCCCGCCGGGGGGGGAAGCTCATGCCAGTGCATCCGGCTGCGAAAGGCGATAAATATTATCGAGTAAGGAGGCAGTATGTGAAAACGGGAACAGAGACAGGCCCTGATTGCTCGGTCAGGCGTGCGAGCAGCGGGGGTAGGCTGGCTGGCAGTTATTTTATCAATTGATTAAATCAAGGGCGGTATGTCGTGGCGCATTTACTCGCGTTGTTGTTGGGTATCCTGGCGCCCTTTGTGGCGCGGTTTCGCGTCGTTCGTGGTGGGTGGAGCTTCGCTCAGGCCTTCCTGGGGCTGGGCGTGATTGGCTCGATCGTGTTGGTGGCCATCCTGTTTGTCCTCTTTGGTGATCGGCTGGCCGAGTTGATGAATGCCGATGCCGGTAATGCCTATTTCTCGAGAAGCGTACGTGCCTGGATGGGGCTGATGGCGGTTCCCCTGGGCTTCTACTGGTTCTTTGCCTTCCTGGCGATGTGGCGTTCGGCTGGCAGGCTTTCCGCGGGCTGGCGGCTGCTGGCGCGCTATCTGTCCCTTTTCGCCCTGTCGTCGGCGGCCGCCTGTGTCTTCGCCGCGCCGCTGCCGGTTGGCATCATGCTGCTGACGGGAGTCGTGATGGTGCGTCGCCAGAGACGCGCGGTGGTCAGTGCTCAGGTATCTTCTTAGCGATAAGGGAAGGGGAAGCGGGAACCTCGACGCCGTTGCGCCCAAAGCTGAACCCATCCGCACCCGATTGGGATAGCTGCTCCAGTTCCTTGGCGAGGGTGGCTAGGTGCTCCCGCATGGCGTCGATATATATAGGATGTTGGCTCGGTCGGTCAGGCGAAGTGACGTTGATGATAGAGGTGGTCGATCTCCCACATCGAGCCAATGCGTTGCTCTTCTCGAATCAGCCGCATTCGATCGTTGGCCAGCAGCACCCGCCCGGTGCGGATAATGGCATGGGCCAGGGGCAGCGGCGCCAGGTTGATATCCACGAGGGAGAGCTTGTCCTCCGCCAGGCCTAGGGCATCCTGCCAGACTTGCGCGAGAAGCTCTGGGCGCAGGCGCCGCTCCAGCGGATCCTTCTCGAAAGTGCGAAAGGCGACGGCCAGGTCGTAATCACTCCTGGCGGTGGCCGTGCCCTTGGCCCGTGAGCCGTAGAGCCACAACACGGCGATATTCTCGTCGTGGGTCGCCAGTTCGACCAGGGCATCTTGTATGGCGATGGAATCCTTCATCGGCGCCTTCTCGGGAATGGTTAGGGTGACTGGCGTCAGTCTAGCATTCGGTTACCGTCATAGGGTTGTCCTCCATGACCTGGGATCGTCGTCGCAAGCCATTCCCGGGAGCCGGCTCCACATCGAGACGGGGCAAGGGGGCAGGCAGCCGAGATGAGGGCTCAAGTTTTTCGCTTACTTGCCGATATGCTGATGTATGTAACAAGAAGCCGATGACAATGACGCAGGGGGATACGAGCGCATGACCCATGTCGAGACCTTACCCGCCGCCCTGGAAGTGGACGTCATTGGTGGCCTGGAGCAGGCATTGAAGTGCTTGCAAGAGCGCGACGCGGCGTTGCTGGAAGCTCAGGCCAATGAGCGCAGTATCACCGCTCGCTTGGGGTGCCATCTACAGGCAGTGTTTCCCGACTGGGATGTCGATTGCGAGTTCAACTGCTGGCGCGGGCCGCTGCAAAGCAGAGGCCATATCGTGGTATCCACCACCAGTGCCACCACCGAGGCGCCGACCATCTTTCCCGACCTGCTGATTCATCGCCGAGGCAGCGGTGAAACCCTGGCGGTGAT
Organism: Halomonas salipaludis; assembly: GCF_002286975.1. Classification (GTDB taxonomy): domain Bacteria; phylum Pseudomonadota; class Gammaproteobacteria; order Pseudomonadales; family Halomonadaceae; genus Franzmannia; species Franzmannia salipaludis. The sequence goes on along the minus strand of NZ_NSKB01000009.1, from coordinate 113,766 downwards.
CGAAGTGCTCAAGAGCGATGCCCAGAGCGCCCGGCACCGTGAAAGACGCAAACTCCAGCACTGTCTGAAAAGGCTCGGTTGCCCGCACGCAGCGATGATCGAGATCGGCGTTGGGAAATCGCGTGGTCGACACCATTTGGAGATGCTGGCGACGCCGCTGCATGGCGAGCAGGGCTTATAACCATCTGCAAGAGTAACGATGTTTTATGGCGATAACCGAAGGTAGGATATCCGCACGGGACCTTCTTCACGACCTCATTCCCAAGTTGAAAGCCACGGAGCGCTTCGTCGATGAGACACTCCAGATGATGATCGATCAGGCCCCGCCCGGGGAGGAGCGCTCACGCCGGGAGCATCAACAGCAGGAGTTCCAGCTGAACCTGACCATGATCCGCATGAACCTCGGCCATCTGTTGCAGCGCTATGCGCCCCTGATTGAAGAGCTGAGGGAACCCGATGGCCTGCCTACCGGCCCGATGCTGGAACTCGATGAGCATGAACGGGTAGCGCTGAACAGTGCCAGGGAACTATACGCGCAGACCCAGGCGATCCAGGCGCGCTAATACGATTGAAGTGCGTAGCGCTTCCGGGCAACCCCATCGGGACTGACGTCCCTCCCACATTTGCCTAGGTGCAATGCTCCTGTGCAGGAGCGAATTCATTCGCGATGCAGTGCTTGGCTCGATTATCCCCGCAAACACTGTTTCTCTACGCTTTTCAGCAAATCGGTGGTATGGCCAGGCATTCTACAATGCAACCATACCCTGCCATGCTGAGGCTTTTTTACCGTGACGCCCGACGAGTACCAGCAGATCATCGAGGAGTTCGATAGCCTGGTCCGCGACACCCGTGCGCTGATGCTGCGCTTTGAAGCGTCGGGCATGGACGAGACTCACGAGGCCGAGTACCTCGAGGTGCATGCCATCTTCGCCAAGGCGGTGGCCGATCAGCGTGCCTACACGCTGTTGATGCTTGATGAGGTCGCCTGAAGGGCGGCCGTCTCTTGATCATGCGAATAAGCGAGAGCTAAAGTTTTTGCCGCGCCGGCCGATACTCTGAGCAACTACCCCTGCGCGCCGCCTGGCGCGCCCTTGAGGGCTTGCAACGGTGTTGGTGCTCAATACCTCTATCATGTCGATGCTGGCGCGCCAGCATCTCCATAGCAGTCAGGCCGAGCTGCAGACGGCGATGCAGCGGCTGTCGTCGGGCCTGCGTATCAACAGTGCCAAGGACGATGCCGCCGGTCAGGCGATTGCCAATCGCATGACCGCGCAGATCCGTGGCCTGGCCCAGGCGCAGCGCAATGCCAATGACGGTATCTCGCTGGTGCAGACCGCTGAGGGTGCGCTTAATCAGGTCAACGACAATCTGCAGCGTATCCGCGAGCTCTCGGTGCAGGCGGCCAACGGCACGCTGAATGAGCGCGATCTGGCGTCGATTCAGCACGAAGTCGATCAGCGCCTCGACGAGATCAACCGCCTTACCGGCCAGACCGATTTCAACGGCATCAAGCCGCTGGGGCAGTCCCGCTCGCTGTCGATTCAGGTGGGGGCCTACGACGGTCAGACGATCGATATAGCTTTGACCGCACTCGACCTCGACGGGCTGGGTCTCGAGGGCTTCAGTGTCGAGGAGGTGGACGAGGACCGGCTGGCGCGGCTCGATGAGGCACTAAAGCGTGTCGACCGCCAGCGTAGCTATCTGGGGGCGACGCATAATCGCCTCGAAGGGGTGATCGATAACCTGGCTACCACGCAGATCAACCTGGCGGCCTCACGCTCGCGGATCATGGATGCCGACTACGCGGTCGAGGTGTCGCGGATGATTCGCGCGCAGATACTTCAGCAGGCCAGCATGGCGGTCCTGGCTCAGGCCAATCAGCTCCCCAATATGATTCTCACACTGCTGCAGCGCTGATATCCCTATGATTAGGTTGATTTATTAAAGATAAGCGAGCGTTTGCCGATAGCACTCTGGCGGGGTGTGAAGCCCGCGTCGGATCATTACGCAAGGAATATTCATAATGTACAAGCTGATGACTGCCGGCATGGCGGCGCTGCTGTTGGGTGCTGGCGCAAGTAGCGCTCAGGCCTTCGAGGATCGCTACAGCGTTGGCGTGCTGGCGGGCACCACTGGGGTAGGGGCCGAGGTGTCATGGCGCTTTCATGAGCGTATGGGGGTGACCGCCCAGTACGCCGGTGGGCTGAGCTGGAGCGGTGACTTCGATACCGATGATGTGGATTACGACGGTGACCTGGATATCTCCGCCGGGGCCATCAAGTTCGACTACTATCCTTTTGCCGGGCGATTCTACCTTACTGCGGATGCCATGCTGCCGGATATGGAAGCCAACGTGAGCGGCCGTTCCAAGCGCAACGATACCTTCGAGTTCGATGGGCAGACCTATGCTGCCAGTGATATCGGCAGCGTACACGGCAAGCTGACCATCGCCGATGGCGTGCAACCCTATGCCGGCCTGGGCTGGCGTTCGTCACATCAGCAGGGCTTTGGGGTGTTTTCCGAACTTGGGGTGATGGCGACCAGTATCGACGTATCGCTGAGCACCTCGGAGAACTACGAGGCGGAGAACGACCAGTTTCGCCGCGATCTGCGCCGTGAAGAGCAGCGCCTGAAGGATGAGGCCGACAAGCTGCCGTTCTATCCGGTGGCGGTAGTGGGGGTCTCCTACACCTTCTGAGGCTGCTGCTTTATCACAGCATGCTGGTAACGCCTGGGTCTTGGATCCGGGCGTTTGTGTTTGGGCGGGTGTTCAAGGCGTAATCTTTGCGCCGAGCCAGGCCTGCTGCCAGGCGGGGATCTCGCCAGCGGGCATCGGCCTGGCGATGCCGTAGCCCTGCATCAGGTGGCAGCCCAGTGCGCCCAGTGCCTGGGCGTGGTCCATGCTCTCCACGCCTTCGGCGAGCACCGGGCGTTTGAACTTGTCGGCAAGGAAGATCACGCTCTCGACGATGGCGTGGTCGTCGTCGCTGTCGAGCATTCGCGAGACGAAGCTGCGGTCGATCTTGATCAGGTCGACCGGCAGGTTGCGCAGGTAGGAGAGCGACGAGTAGCCGGTGCCGAAGTCGTCCAGCGCCAGCTCGATGCCCAGTGCCTGGCAGCCCTCCATCACCTGCATGGCGGCGTCGATATCGTCCAGCGCGGCGGACTCCAGCACTTCGATCTTGAGGTCGCCTGAGCCGATATGCGGATGGCGCCGCATGTGCTGGGCGAGCACCTCGAGAAATTCGCGCCGCACCAGCGACTGGGGGCTGAGGTTGACGCTGACCGGTAGTACCAGGCCGTCGCTTCGCCAGGCGTCCGCCTGCTGCAGGGCGGCCTCCACCACCCACTCGTCGATGCCCTGTTCGAGCTCGGTGCCGGCTAGCTGCGGTAGGAACTCCCCGGGGGACAGCAGGCCGCGTTGCGGGTGGCGCCAGCGGATCAGTGCCTCGACGCCGACCAGGCGGTGTGTGGCCAGGTCGACCTGGGGCTGGTAGTGGAGTTCGAACTCGCCGCGCTCGAGGGCCTGTGTCAGCCGTGCCAGCTCCTCGCGCTGACGGCGGATGTGGAGATCCTGGCCGTGGTCGAACAGCTGGTAGCAGTCGCCGCCGCGCTGCTTGGCCTGGTACATCGCCTGGGTAGCGTGGCGTAGCAGCATGTCGGCGTCGCTGTCGTCCTGGGGATAGGACGAGATACCGATGCTGGCGGTCACGCTGAGCGGTTCGCCGTCGAGGATCAGCGGCTCGGCCAGGACGTCGCGCAGGCGGTCCAGGGTCTCCAGGCCCTGGGTACCCTCGGGCAGCACTAGCGCGAACTCGTCACCGCCCATCCGTGCCAGCTTGCCGTACTCCTTGAGCACGCCCTTGAAGCGCTCGGCGAGCATTACCAGCAGCCGGTCGGCGACCTGATGACCGTGGCTCTGATTGATATTGCCGAAGCGGTCGAGGTCGAGCATGCAGACGGTCAGTGATTGGTCAGAGCCCTCCGCGTAGTCGAGCAGGTCCTGCAACTGCTGGGCGAGGTGCTCGCGATTGGCCAGGCCGGTGAGCTTGTCGAAGTTGGCGGCACGGTAGAGCTCCTCGCTGTGGCGCTTGCTGCGGGTGAGATCGGAGAACACCGCCACGTAATTGATGACCTGGCCCTGGTCGTCGTAGACCGACGAGACGGAGAGCAGGGCGGGGAAGCTCTCGCCGTTCTTGCGCCGTCCGGCGAACTCGCCGTGCCAGTCCTTGCCGCTGGCCAGTTGATCGATCACGGTGGAGGCGTCGGCAACGCCGGGCAGCGCCGACCCCAATTGGGTGGCATGCATGGAAATCATTTCTTCGCGGCCATAGCCGGTGATCGCACAGCAGGCCGGGTTGACGTCGACTACCTGGTGGTCGGCATCGGTGATCATGATGCCTTCCTGGGTGTTGTCGTAAACCCGTGCGGCGAGCTTGAGACGCTCCTCGAAGGCCTTGCGTTCGCTGATATCCGACTGGATGTCGATAAAGCCGGTCAACTCACCATTCTCGTTGTACAGCGCATCGCAGTGGATGTGCACCCAGTAGGGGGTGCCGTCGCGGCGATGGTGGATTACCTCCTCTTCGAATCCCTCGCCACGCGCTAGCGCCGCCTCGATGCGCGCGTTGGCGGCGCTGTCGGTGGCCGGGCCGCGTAGTAGCTCGCCGGGGCGTTTGCCCAGCGTTTCGTCGCTGGAATAGCCGCTGAGCTTCTCGAAGCCCTCATTGACCCACTCGATACGGTCATTGGCATCACAGATGAAGACGCTGTTGCTGGTGCGCTGGGCTACCTGGGAAAGCCGCGCGATGCTCTGCTGGCTGGAGTGGTGCTCGCGTCTTACCCGCAAGGTGTCGACCAACTGGGCAGTGGTGCTGAGCAGCGGGGTAAGGAACTCCTCGAGCGCCGCATCGAAGCCCTCCGGGCGGTTGGCCAACCCCAGCATGGCGACCATGCGGCCGTCGATGCTGATAGGTATCCCAAGGAAGCTGTGCAGCGGTGGGTGCCCCGGCGGCAGTCCGCCCTTGCGCGGGTCGTTGGCAGGGTCATTGCTGATCACCGTCTGCTGGGTACGCAGTGCGTGGCCGAACAGGGTGTCGAGGCTGTGAAATTCGAGGGTGCCGGGAGCGGCGTCAATCATCGCCCGGGAGGCCTTGTCCCAGGCGATATCGGTGACCGACTGCACCTTGAGGTAGGGCTGGTCGTCGGCGTCATAGAACACCTCGCCGATAAAGCCAAACTCGCTGCCGGTCAGTGCCAAAATGTCATCGAGCAGCAGAGCAAAGGCCTGATGGCCGTCGCCGCTGGTAATGAAGTGCGACTGGGCCTTGACGATCACCCTGTCGAGCTGGTGTTGACGTTGTAGGCGCTCTTCGGCATGTTTTAGGCGATTGATATTGCGGATGGTGCCGAAGACCTGCTTGGTGACGCCGTCGACCGCCAGCGGTTCTCCGGTGAGTTGTACCCAGTCGTAGTGATCCTGGGGGGTGGTCAGACGCAGCACGGCTTCGAATCGTTGTTGTCGTTCGATGGCGTCGTTCAGGCACTGACGTAGCCGCGGTTGGTCATCGGGGTGGTAGCGGGAGATAGCGGCTTCCGTCAGGGGCGGCTGGTCATCGTCGATACCGAGGTGACGAAAGGCGGCCTGGCTTCGCACGACATCCCCGGAGTCGGCATTGAGCTCCCAGACGCCGATACCGGCGTGGTCCACGGCATCTATGAAGCGCGCATCCAGGCGTTGCTCGAAGTGCTGCATTACTTGGTGGGCCAGCAGTATCAACAGCTGGCGCTGAAGAAGGCTGGCTTGGCGTGGCTGGGTATCGAGTACGCATAGCGAGCCTATTGCGTAGCCGTCACGTGTCATCAACGGGGCACCCAGGTAGTAACGCACGAAGGGTGCCTCAGTTACCTGCGGATTACCGGCAAAGCGCGAATCGAGGAGGGTGTCGGCCACCTCCATCAGCTGGTTGTTCAAGATGGTGTGGGCGCAGAACGAGATATCCCGCGGCGTTTGGCCGACGAGTATGCCCATCGAGCTCTTGAACCACTGGCAGTTCTCGTCGACCAGCGACAGCATCGCCATGGGTGCTTCCAGCAGCTCCGCGGCCTGGCGTGTCAGGTCGTCGAGAGCAGTTTCGTGCCGGCGATCGTCGAGGGTATAACGCCACAGCCGCTGCAGACGTTGCAACTCATTCCCGGGTACGGGTGGTGTCTGCATGGTTACTGCCTCCGCATCGATTAGAGCGTCGCCCAAGAGCGCTGCCACTCACAGGTGTAACATAATATAACCGTCAGAAGGACATCCAATCCCTCCCTGACGTAGCGCTGGCCTTTTGCTGTGTCGGGCGTGGCGTTGCGAGACGCACGGGAGGTGCGGACTCGCCCTGAGTGGTGACGGAGGCAACGTCGATCTCGACCTGCAGCTCCTGGCCGCTGCCCTGGGTGCGGAAGGCCAGAATGGCGTTGTTGAGCTGCCAGGTCTCGTGCTGTAGCTGATGCGCTGCGCGGCCGCTTTCTTGAAGCTGGCCGGCACTCTGCTGAACGGCTTGTTCCATCTGGCTGACCGCGTCGCTGATCTGGGTGATGCCACTGCTCTGTTCGCGGGAGGCGGCGCTGATCTCCTCCATGATGTCATTGACCCGGTTGCTTGCCTCGACCACGCGGCCGATCGCCGATTCAGTGCGTGCCACTACCTCGGCACCGGCATCGATCTCCTGGTTGGCGTTGGCGATCAACTGATGGATCTCCTTGGCCGCGTCGGCGCGGCTGAGGCAGGTGCGCAACGAGGCGTAGCCGACCACCTTGCCGGCCTCACGCACCGGCACCACGTTGGCGCGCACCCAGTAGTGGTCACCGTTCTTGCGGCGGTTCTTTACCAGCCCACTCCAGATCTCGCCCTGCTTGATGGTCGTCCAGAAGTTGGCAAAGGCCTCGACCGGCATGTCCGGGTGGCGTACCAGATTGTGGTCGCTGCCCATCAATTCTTCGAGAGTAAACCCGCTGGCCTCGACGAACGCCGGGTTGGCGTAGGTGATCTTGCCCTGAAGGTTGGTGCGCGAGATCAGCAGGTCCCCCTCGGCGAGGCGGTATTCCTGCTGGGTAACCGGGGTATTGAGACGCATAGTCTCCCTTCTATGTGATATCACTTTATTGAGTTTCGATGTTTACGAGTGCTACTCGGTGGCATCAGGTAGCCACCGCTTTAACACTCGTTACAGCGCTGGTGGCGGGGTTGGAGTTGTCCTGTATCACGTTATCGGCGCAGCCGTCGGGGACTTTAACCAACCGTGATGAAACAGTCGTTTGTAATGGGTAAGTCGCTGGACGGTCAGGCCAAGGAAATGGCGGCGTTGATGGGGTGTCGGCGAGGTGGCTCAGGCGCAGCGGCTGACACGCGCTCCTGCGAGACAGTAGGATACCGTTTTGCAGCATTAAGCTACTGTCTGGAAAAGATTAACCACATCTCGTGACACCCCTGGCCCGCAGGATGGGCTACAACTCAAGGTGATAAAAACTATACCTTGGGGTACGCATGAATATCGACGGGGAACGGACGCTACTGGGCGTCATGTTATGGGTAACAGCTGCCTTGTCGGCGCCGATCACAACGATGGTGGTACTTTGGGGCGGCGGCCTCCTGGCGCTAAGCGTTGGGGGGCTGAGTGCGCTGCTCTTCGGTGCTGCCTTGCTATGCACGCATATCAATCAAAAGCTTGACGATCAGGTCGGGGATGACGCGGAGCAGGATGAAGGCGAGCATGGTCACTTCGCCGACGATACGCCGCTGGAATGTAGCGGCCTACGGGTCTTGCGGATTGGCAAGGGTAGTCCGCTCAAGGGGCACCTCAGCGAGAAATCGGTGATTCTCAAGATCAACGGGGTGTGCCCGGCCACTGCCGATGAGGCCAACCATGCGCTGGTCGAGGGGCGCAACGAGGTCGAGTGGATGGGCCGCAATCGCAAGCCCTTGGTGGCGCATATCACCATTCACGAGCACGAACATGATCTGTTGGCGCAGTTCGAACAGTTGAATCCGCACCTCGCGGCGTCTACGCAAGCGCGGGCTTGATCGCTCCGGGACAGTATTCACCAACAGAACGGCAAGCGCCTGGGCGCTTGCCGTTTCTCTGCTGGTAAGCAGGACTCACCAGGGATACGAGGGTATCAGTTGCTCTCGTATTCCTCGGCATCTTCGAGTGCATCGCGGGTGGCGTTGACACGCACCACGTATTCATCGTCCTCGTGGGTCAGCTCGACGCTCTCCCACTCGATGGCGACGTTCTTCTCGCCGATACCGAGGAATCCACCGACGCCCACGATCAGCGCAACGATTTGGCCATCTTCGTCAAGCAGCAGGTTGTCGACGCTGCCGATTTCCTCGTCATCTTCGGCGGTGCTTCTTACATCCTTGTCGGTCAGCTCGCTGGCGTGCAGCGTGCTTTCAGGTTGCTCGGTCAGGAAAGTGGCTTCTACGCCGGCATGGTCTGGTTCATTCACATGGTTATCTGCCAGGGCACTGCCCGCGGCGAACATCAGGACGGGGGCGAGGGTGGCGCTTAGCAGGAAGGGCTTCATCGGTTTCATCACTTGCTCCTTGTGCATCGTCTAATGAAGTGCGGCCGCACTCATCCAAGAGCGGCACACCCATGATGGGAAGCATCAAGACAAGATTCGATAACCTAGGTTAGCCGGTCCCGGCAATTCGAATGCGAATCGCCGGTTCGAGCGTTCTAGAGAGGCGCTACCGGCCTTACTCGACCAGCATCGGCGTCAACCACTGCTTGGCAAAGGCCTCGCCGGTGAGCGGTTGGCCGAAGTAGTAGCCCTGTGCCTGTTGGCAGCCCAGGGCGAGCAGTGCCTCGGCCTGCTCCGCCGTCTCGACGCCCTCGGCCACGGTTTCCATTTGCAGGGTGCGCGCCATGGCGATGATGGTGGTGACGATGGCGTGGTCGTTGTCGCTTTCCAGCATGTCGGCGACGAACGACATATCGATCTTGATCTTGTCGGCGGCGAAGCGCTTGAGGTAGGCAAGCGACGAGTAGCCGGTGCCGAAGTCGTCGATGGAGAGCCCGAAGCCCAGCCTCTTGAGCGCCTCGGTCATGGCGATGGCCTGGTCGGGGTCACTCATGAAGCCACTCTCGGTGAGCTCCAGGCCGAGCTGGCTGGCGGCGATTCCATGCTTGGCACAGCTGTGCTGCAGGGTGTCGATCAGCTGGTTGTCGTCGAACTGCCGCGAGGCGACGTTGATCGCCAACTGGCCGGGCACCACGAGCCCCTCGGCCTGCCAGGCGGCGAGCTGGCGGCAGGTGGCGTCGATGACCCAGTTGCCGAGAGGCACGATCATGCCACGCTCCTCGGCCAGCGGAATGAACTCGGCCGGACTGACCGTGCCAAGCTCCGGGTCATGCCAGCGGCACAGTACTTCGGCGCCGGTCAGGCGCAGCGTGGTGAGGTCGACCTGCGGCTGGAAATGCAGGCTGAGTGCGCCGTCGGCCAAGGCTGCCGCCAAGCGCTTGGTCATATCCAGCCGTAAGGCCAATGCCGCCCCCATATGCGCCTCGAAGAAGCGATAGGGAACGTTTTGCTGCTTGGCCTGGTACATGGCGATATCGGCGTGCTTGAGCAGTTCGCGGGCACTGCCGGCGTCGTCGGGGTAGAAGGCGATGCCGATGCTGACGTCGAGCTCGAAGGCCTGCTCGTCGAGTTGCAACGGTGCTGTCAGCGAGCCGAGCAAGCGCTCGGCGGTATCGGTGATGGTGTAAGCGTCGCTGGGGGCGATCAGTACCACGAACTCGTCACCGCCCAGTCGTGCCAGATACTCATTGCCCATCAGGGTGCCCGAGAAGGCGTCGGCCACGGCAGCAAGCACCTTGTCGCCGATATCGTGGCCGAGGGTGTCGTTGATGTCTTTGAAGCGATTGAGGTCGAGCAGCATCAGCCCGATCTGGGGACAGCCGGTACACGACAGGGCGCTCTCCAGGCGCTGCGTGAAGGCGATGCGGTTGGGCAGACCTGTACCCGGGTCGAGGTAGGCGAGGCGGCGAATGCGTGCTTCGTCCTCCTGGCGTTCCAGCTCGGCGGCGACCCCGGCGGCGAAGATCTGTAGCACGCTGGTGACCAGCTCGGTGCTATGTAGCGGTTGGCTGAACATTACGCCAAGCAGGCCGAACGGCTCGCCGGCGGCATTGTCGAGTCGCCGGCCGGCATAGGCGCGTACCCAGCTCAGCGCCTCTCGGCCCTCCACTGGCAGGCGTTTATCGGCATCGTCGTGGACGATGTACTCGGTCTCGAACAGCACGTCCTCGCAGGGCGTGCCGGGCAGGGTATAGCTGAAGTTGGGCTGGCGCTGGCCGTCGATGACGATGGTCAGTGTGTGGGCGCGGGTGGGGTCGGCAGGGTCGATACGTGCGATAAACGCCAGCTCGGCATCCAGCGCCTCGGCCATATGGTGGGTGAGCTGGTCGAGAAACTCCTCGCCGCTGCGAGCGCTGACTGCCGAGGCGATCTTGAGCACGGCGTGCTGGATGCGTTGCTGGGCGATTCGCTGGCGCAGGGTATCGATGCCGAAGGCCAGGTTGTCGGCCAGCTCGCACAGCAGCTGGCGCTCCTCGCTGCTGATCGAGTCGGTATTCGACTGATACAGCGCAAGGATGCCAAAGACCTGGTCGCCACGCTTGAGCGGCAGGCACAGTATGCTGCGGAAGCCGTGCCGCAGGGCCATCTCGCGCCAGGAAATGAAACTCGGATCGTTAGCCAGGTCTTGAATGATCACCGGCTCGCCGCTGCGTACCGTCCTGCCTGCCGGCCCTCTGCCGTTGCGCTGCTGTGCCGACCAGCTTAGGGTGATCTGATCGAGGTAGCCCTGCGCATTGCCCGCCGAGGCTTGGGGGGCAATGTGTTTTGCGTCATCATGCCTGGCATAGCCGACCCAGGCCATGCGGTAGCCGCCGATATCGACCGCCAGCTGGCAGATCGCTTCCAACAGCTGCTGCTCCTGCTCGGTCTGGATCAGCGCTTGGTTGCAGCGGCTGAGCAGCTTCAAGGCGCGGTTGGTACTCAGCAACTGCTCGCGATGGTGCTGCTCGCTCTCCTGACGAGCGAGCTCTGCCCCGGCCCGCGCGGCGGTGATTCGCAGTACCTCCTCGGCGTGGCGCGACATGTCGATGGGCTGGGTATGTAGGGCAGCGACCAGGCCCAAGGCGCGCCCGTCGGGGGTGTACATCGGCACTCCCAGATAGGCCTCGGCGTTGAGCTCGGCAAGCATGGGGTCGTCGGGAAACAGCGAGCAGACGCCGTTTGGATAGTGGCAGGCAGCTTGACCGTTGACCTGCTCGCAGGGCGTGCCGAGCAGCGGGTAGCGGATATTGTCGACCAGTTGACCATGGGCCCACAGCGCCAGGCTGGTGGCTTCGCAGGCGTCGGCATCGACCCGGGCGAGCATCACGTAATCGACACCCAGCATTTCACCCAGGGCTGCCACCAGCTGCTCGAAGAAGGCCTCGTCGGTGGCCATCGATAGGCTGTCGGCCAGGCGCCGGAAGACATCGTGAGAGGTCACCAGATCATTCAATCGCAAGATCCTCCCGACGGTTGATGGGCGTGATGCCTTGCAGGGGTATCGGCAATTCAGCAGTTTGCTTGAGCAGCCTGCCGTGCCCCGAGTTTGCATCAGTATAGCGATGTCATGCCATCGGCTGAATGTGGAAGTGCCAACGTCGCAGAGAGGCGCGGCTATTGCTAGTACTTGCCGGCTTGTGTCGGGCGCGAGAACTATTGCACGTCGTGATACTACCGGTGCGAGGCAGGAGGAGAAGTGAGTTAGCCGGTCGAAAGAGTCACCGGGCGCGCTGCTGTTGAATTGGTGCGGATGGGGAGACTTGAACTCCCACGCCCGAAGGCACCAGAACCTAAATCTGGCGTGTCTACCAATTCCACCACATCCGCATTTGCAGCAGCAGCGGCTATCCAAGCCGCACATATTCTACGGATGGGCGTTACCAAGTCAACGCGTTATTGCGGCAGGCGCAGATGGTCGGCCACCTGCGCCGGTGTGGGATGGGCCAGGTAGGGCACCTGGCCGAGACAGGGCGCATCCAGCAGCTGGGCGAGGGTGGCCAGGTTGGCGCTGGTCTCCTGCATGCGCGGCTCGAGCAGGTTGGCGACCCAGCCGGCGACGCGAACGCCGTCGCGGCGTATCGCTTCCAGGCTCAGGCGGGCGTGATTGATCGCCCCGAGCCGCACACCGACCACCAGGATCGCCGGCAGGTTCAGCAGGTGGGCGAGGCCGGCGAGGTCTTCGCTGGCGTTGAGCGGTACCCGCCAGCCGCCGGCGCCCTCCACCAGGGTCAGGTCGCGGTTCTCGGCCAGCCGCGGGGCGAGCCGTTGTGCAACTCCAGCGAGACTGAGCGGGACCGCGTCGCGCTGGGCGGCAAGGTGCGGGGCAATGGCCGGGGCGAAGGCGTAGGGATTGACCTCGTGGTAGCCAAGCGGCGGGTGGCAGCCCGCCTGCAGGGCGAGGGCATCGCGGTTACGCAGACCGTCGGGTGTCACTTCACAACCCGAGGCGACGGGCTTGAGCCCCTGGGTAGTGAGGCCGTGGCGGCGGGCCAAGGCCAGCAGCCCGCTGGCGATCAGGGTCTTGCCAGCGTCGGTATCGGTGCCAGTGATGAAGTAGGCGCTCATGGGCAAGTCTCACTCGAGGGCGCTGGCCGGGGGCCGCGCTGCAGGGTCAGGGTCAGGCGCTGGTAGGTGACCGGTAGGCCCGCAGCCACGCGATAGCGTTCGTAGCGTTGGCGCGCGCACTGCAGGTCGCGGCGGGTTAGCGGCGCCTGCCCCGGCACGGACGGGCGCTGGGCGCCGACGCCCTTGATCGAGGCCATTACCGCGCCGAAGTCCGGGTAGTGGAAGCGCTCGGCGATCTGTTCGACGCTGACCCTGAGGCCTGCCGCGTGGCAGGCCGCGACGACCCGCTCGGACGCCGCGAAGTCGAGCAGTGCCGCGGGGCGCGACCAGGCCTCGGCGACCTCTGCCAGGGTGCCGGGCGTCAGGGTGTTGATCAGTGCGGTGCCGCCGGGGGCCAGCACCCGGTGGAGTTCACTGAACGTTTGATCTAGGTCCGTGCACCACTGCAGTGCCAGGTTGGAGAACACCAGGTCGAGGCTGGCATTGGCCAGCGGCAGGCGAGCGGCATCGCCGCACAGCCAGTGGCAGCGTTGGCCGCGCTGGTGATGACGGTGGCGGCGTTGGGCCTCGGCAAGCATGCCGGGAGCCAGGTCGAGGCCGAGGGCGGTGGTGTCGTAGTGTGCGGCGAGGCGCAGGGTCCAGTGTCCGGGGCCGCAGCCCAGGTCGAGGATGGATGTGGCGCGACTCGGCAAGTGCTGCCAGAGCGCCTCGCCCATACGCTGCTGGGCGTCGGCCAGGGTCAGGTAGCGGGGTGCGGCGCGGCTGAAACTTCGCGCCACGTTGCGCTGCCAGCTGGTGGCAGCAATGGGGGCGGGCATGTTCATTGGCGCTCCATCGTGCTGGCGTGACTGAAGCCGTCAGCCAGTCGCTGCAGCGCACAGGCCAGCGCGACAGGCTGCGAGAGCATTGGGCAGTGGCCGCTGTCGGGCAGTGCCTCGGCGCCAGGCGGCAGGCCAGCCGGCGCGAGCAGTGGGTCGCGGGCGCCGTATAGCCAGGCCACCGGGCAGGGGGGCGACTCGACCAGATGCTGGGCGCCGAGTTCGCCAAGCTGGGCCAGGCCGGCCCCCAGGGTCGGCAGCGCCGCTGGCGGCGTGTCGCCGAGCAGGCGGGTGAGCTGCCGGTAGATCGCCCGTGGTGACGGTTCGCCGCCGGCCTGCCAGCGCAGGAAGTGGCGCCAGCTGGCCTCGGGGGCGCGGTCAAAGGTGAGCTGGAAGTCGTTGAGCGTCGCATTGCTCACCGCTGCTGGGTGGCAGAAGCGCGGCCCCATGCCGAGCATGATCAGGCCACGCGGCGTGCTCAGCCTTTGGCTGAGCGCGGCGGCCAGCAGCCCGCCCAGCGACCAGCCGACCCATACTGCATCGGTGGGCAGCGCCTCTGCCATGGAGTCGGCCAGGGCGTCGAGGTCCTGGGGAGCGCTCAACGCCGGGCAAGCACCGTAGCCAGGCCAATCAGGGCTGGCGATCTGGCAGTCAGCCCGCCAGTGTGGTGCCAGGGGCCGCCAGATGCGTGCATCCACCCCCCAGCCGTGCAGTAGGATCAAGCGTGGCATTGCGCGCTATGCTCCTGTTCCTGGCAGGCCACCAGTGCCGTAACCAACTGCTCGATCATCGTTGGGGTATGCGCGGCGGAGAGCGTGATGCGTAAGCGCGCCGCACCGGCTGCCACGCTAGGTGGGCGAATCGCACCGACCTGGCAGCCACGCGCGGCGAGGCTGGCCTGCCAGCTCATGGCACGGCTCGGCTCGCCGAGCAGCAGCGGCTGGATCGGCGTGTGGCTGTCGAGCAGCGGCAGCGCCGCGGCGTTAGCCAGCTGCCGGAAGTGGCGAATATTGGCCTGCAGCCGGGTACGCCGTTCGGGCTCGGCGGCGAGGATATCCAGCGCGGCAAGGCTCGCCGCGGCGACCCCCGGCGGTAACGCCGTGGTGTAGATATAGGGCCGCGCGAACTGGATCAGCGCCTCGATCAACCGCGGCTCGCCAGCGACGAAGGCGCCGAAGCTGCCCAGCGCCTTGCCCAGGGTGCCGACCAGGATAGGCACCCGATCACAGCCGAAGGCGCGACCCACGCAGCCGTCGCCGTGTTCGCCCAGTACGCCGATGCCGTGGGCGTCGTCGATCATCAGCGCCGCCGAGTGGCGCTGGGTCAGCGTCGCCAGTTTGGCGATATCGGCCACGTCGCCGTCCATGCTGAACACGCCGTCGCTGACGATCAGCGCCTCGCTCGCGGCGGGGCGCCGCGTCAGCATGGCCGCTAAGTCGTCGAGGTCGCGATGGTGGAAGCGCCGCGAGCGGGCGCCGGACAGCGCCGCTCCGTCGAGCAGCGAGGCGTGGTTGAGGCGGTCGTGAAATAGCCGTGTCTGGGCGCTGCAAAGCGTCTGGATGACCGCCAGGTTGGCCATGTAGCCGGTCGAGAACAGCAGCGCCCGCGGCCGGCCGACCAGCGCGGCCAGGCGCTGCTCCAGCGCTTCGTGGACCTCGCGGTGGCCGCTGACCAGGTGCGAGGCGCCGCTGCCGGCGCCCAGGCGACGGGCCGCCACGGCCTGGGCCTCGGCCAGACGCGGGTCCTGGGCCAGTCCCAGGTAGTCATTGCCGGCAAAGTCGAGCAGCCCGGCCGCGTGGCCGGTGCGCTGCCGCCACAGGCCGCGCTGATGCTGCTCTGCCAGGCGCCGTTCGAGCCGCTGCCAAAGCCCCATCGCTAGGCGGGCTCGGCGGCGCGTGCCGCGCTGGCATCGTAGTAGAGCGGGCGTTCCGGGTGCAGGCCGAGCTTATCGAACAGCGCCTGGTCGCGGGCCACGGCGGGATTCTCGGTGGTCAGCAGGGTGTCGCCGTGGAAGATCGAGTTGGCCCCGGCCAGGAAGGCCAGCGCCTGGGTCGACTCACTCATCTGCTCGCGACCGGCGGAGAGCCGCACATGGCTCTTGGGCATCAGAATGCGCGCCACGGCGATGGCGCGGATGAACTCGATCGGGTCCAGGTCGTCGACGTTTTCGAGTGGCGTGCCGGGTACCTTGACCAGCATGTTGATCGGCACCGACTCGGGGTGTGGGTCGAGCCGCGCCAGCTGCTGCAACAGCCCGGCGCGATCGGAAGGCGCCTCGCCCATGCCGAGGATGCCGCCGGAGCAGATCTTCATCCCCGCCTGGCGCACGCTGCCCAGGGTCTCGAGGCGCTCGGCATAGCCGCGGGTGGTGATGATCTCGCCGTAGTACTCCGGCGAGGTGTCGAGGTTGTGGTTGTAGTAGTCGAGCCCCGCCGCGGCCAGCCGGTCGGCCTGCTCGCCGTCGAGCATGCCCAGCGTCATGCAGGTCTCCAGCCCCAGCGCCTTGACCCGCTTGACCATCTCCAGCACCACGTCGAGGTCGCGCTCGCGGGGGCTGCGCCAGGCCGCGCCCATGCAGAAGCGGCTGGCGCCGGCGGCCTTGGCGGCGGCGGCCTGGTCCACCACCCGCTCGACTTCCATCAGTTTTTCCTTGCCCAGGCCGGTGTTGTAGTGGCCCGATTGCGGGCAGTACTTGCAGTCTTCCGGGCAGGCGCCGGTCTTGATCGAGAGCAGGGTGGCGACCTGCACGGCGTTGGCGTCGAAGTGGGCACGGTGCACCTGCTGGGCGCGAAACAGCAGGTCGTTGAAGGGCAGCGCGAACAGCGCCTGGATCTCGTCGAGGCGCCAGTCGTGGCGCGGAGCGGTATCGCTGGCTAGGGTCATGGTAGGGTCCGCTGGGGCTGATGGCTCAGTTAACATGAGATCAGTCATGAGTTAACAGGGGTGTGTGCCTGATGATAGGGACTATGTCGACGCTGTCAACTCGTTGTCTGGGTAGGGTTGACCGGATGCTGCGCAGTGCGCTGCCCGGGCGCTGCCACTTCTGCCGGGGCCCCGCGGCTTCGGATGCGCCCTGGTGCGAGGCGTGCCTGGTGGCGCTGCCATGGAACCTGCCGGCTTGCCCGCGCTGTGCTGAACCGCTGCCGCCATTGACGCCATCCGGCCTGGTCTGCGGTGCCTGCCTCAGCCAGCCGCCGAGTTTCGTACGTGCGCGGGTGGCATTGCGCTACCGCGACGAGGTGGCGCTGTTGGTCCAGAGTTTCAAGTTCTCGGCATCGCCGCGGGCGGGGGCGGTGCTGTTGGCGCTGCTCGAGCGCCAGTTGCGCGGGGTGGAGCAGCTGCCCGAGGCGCTGGTGGCGGTGCCGCTGCATTCGCGGCGTGCCCGAGAGCGAGGTTTCGACCAGGTCGCCTGGCTGGCCGAGCGGCTGGCTCGGCGCCTGGGACTGCCGTTGGTCAAGGCGCAGCGGCTGCGGCATACGCCGAGCCAGGTGGGCCTGAGCCGCAAGGCGCGGCGCGACAACCTCAAGGGGGCCTTCAGCGTCGAGCAGGTGCTGCCGGCGCATGTCGCCATCCTCGACGATATCGTCACCACCGGGGCGACCTGCGAGGCCTTGGCCCAGGCCTGCCAGGCCCGCGGCGCGACGCTGGTGGAGGTATGGGCGGTGGCGCGCACGCCGCGACAGTGAGGGGATTGGGTGGCTGCCATAACTTCAGAGCGAGGGACGCCGGGCCACCGATAAGCCTGGCGCCGCTCGGGACTGATCCGTCGGCAGGTCTACGAGGGGGCGCTGTAAACCATCCCTGGGCGCTACCGATGCCATCCATGGCATCGAAACCCCCTCTTCGACCTGCCCCCGGCGTCCCTCGCTGGCAGTGGCGATCGGCTCCAAGGTCAATGAATGCCATCTCGGCAGGCACGGCCAGCGACTGCTAAGATGCCAGGCTTTCCCCCTCAGGAGCCGAGCATGGCGGACACCCCTCACCCCTTCGAACGGCTCAGCCCGGCGCGCATCGTGGCGGCGGTGGAGTCGCTGGGCCTGTGGCTGCCCGGCGAGCCCTTCGCGCTCAACAGCTACGAAAACCGGGTATTTCTGTTGAGCGACGACGAGCGCCGCCGCTGGGTGGCCAAGTTCTACCGCCCGGGACGCTGGAGCGATGCCCAGATCCAGGAGGAGCACGACTTCCTGCTCGAACTGGCCGAGGCCGGCGTGCCGGTGGCCGCGCCCTGGCGCAATGCCGCCGGGGAGACGCTGCATCACTGGGAGGGTTTTCGCCTGACGCTGTTTCCCCAGGTGCCTGGCCAGGCCCCGGAGCTCGAGAATCCCGAGCACCTGTTCGCACTGGGTGAGCTGATCGGCAAGGTGCATGCCGTAGGCGCGCGGCGCGCTTTCACCACCCGCCTGAACCTGAACCTGACCGAGATGGTCGAGGAGGGGCGCGCCACCGTGCTGGGCGGCCCCTGGCTGACGCGCCGCCAACGCGACGCCTATGCGCGCATCAGCGCTGAGTTGGCCAAGCTACTGCGCGGGCACACCTGGCCGGCGCAGTCGGTCATTCGTCTACACGGCGACTGCCACCTCGGTAATATGCTGGGGCGCGACGCCGATTTCAGCCTGGTCGACTTCGACGATGCGCTGATGGGGCCGCGGGTGCAGGATCTATGGATGCTGCTCACCGCCCAGACGCCGGAAGAGCTGCAGTGGCAGCTCTCGGAGATTGTCGAAGGCTATGAGCAGGAGGCGGACTTTCCGCGAGGCGAGCTTGTGCTGATCGAGCCGCTGCGCACGCTGCGGCTACTGCGCCACAGCGCCTGGCTCACCGCACGCTGGGAAGACCCGGCGTTTCCGCGGGCCTTCCCCTGGGCCGCCGAGGAGGGCTACTGGGACCAGCATATCCGCAGCCTCGAGCAGCAGCGCCAGGCGCTGGAGCAGCACCCGCGCTGGCTGGCCGATTACTGAGCCTCGGGGTCGGGGCGTTCGCCGGGCACCGGGTTGGCAACGCCTTCGCCGTTGGCCTGGCGGCGACGCTCGTTGATCTGCGCCGAGGGATTCTCCTGGGCCTCCAGGGCGAGCTCGCCGCGTAGGCGCAGTTGGAAGGCCTCGCCGGGAACGAGTTCGGCGCGCTGGCAATCGCTGCCACTGCCCTCGACACAGGCGGGTACGCCGATATTGCCGTCGAGATCCTCGGCGGTGGCCGAGAGGTCGCCGCTGAAGATCTCGCTGTCGTCGGCGCTGGCCTCGATGCAGGTCAGGGTGCTGGCACTGAGACGGATGCGCTCGCCGTCGAGTCGCGCATCGGCGGTGATCAGGCAGTGGTTGGGCAGGTCGTACTCGCCGCTGGCAGCTGCAGTGGGCTTGAGCAGGACGTCGGACTGGCTGGTGTTATTGACATCGA
The DNA here is from genome assembly GCF_002286975.1 of Halomonas salipaludis. GTDB lineage: Bacteria > Pseudomonadota > Gammaproteobacteria > Pseudomonadales > Halomonadaceae > Franzmannia > Franzmannia salipaludis. The sequence continues at coordinate 94,873 of NZ_NSKB01000009.1, read as the reverse complement.
GGGATGTGGTATCGATGACTTCCACGGCCACGCTGGCGCCGGCGGGGAGCGATAGCGTGCCGGCCTGGGCGGCTAGCGGCAGGCTCATGGCGACGGCGAACAGGGCCAGCGTGGAGCGCGTTGACTTGATCATTCCCGGTAAACTCGCTTGGACTCATGGCAGGGTGGCAGAAGTCTACCACAGCCAGGTTCGGCTGCAGCCGGGCGGGGCGTGACATGATGTCACTGCATCTCGGCAGGCCCAGTCGGGGTATCCCATTTATCGCGGCTAAGGACGCCGGGGACAGGCCGAAGAGGGGGTTTGCGCCATGGATGGCGCAAGGTAGCGCCCAGGGATGGGTTTACAGCGCCCCCTCGCAGGCCTGTCGCCGGATCCATTAGAGCCTGTGCTGCTTATCCGAGATCGCCTCGCTCCGCGGCTCGACGGGTCTGGTCCCAGGGCTTAGAATTGGTCGCTATGCGTCACGTCATTGTACAAAACATAATTGCTGTATATATTTTGTATATCACAGTAGTGCAACACACCCTTGACGACCCAGGGTGATACCAGCATATAGGCCCCCTCATGACCGAAGAGCTCGCCAACCACTATCGCCATATCATCTCCGGGCTGGGCGAAGACCCCCAGCGCGAAGGCCTGCGCGATACCCCCAAGCGGGCCGCCAAGGCCATGCAGTTCCTGACTCGCGGTTATCATCAGTCGCTCGAAGAGTTGATCAACGGTGCGGTGTTCGAATCGGAAACCGACGAGATGGTGCTGGTCAAGGATATCGAGCTCTACTCGATGTGCGAGCACCACCTGCTGCCGTTCATCGGCAAGTGCCACATCGCCTACCTGCCCAACGGCCGGGTGTTGGGGCTATCCAAGTTTGCGCGCATCGTCGACATGTATGCGCGACGCATGCAGATACAGGAGAACCTCACCCGCCAGATCGCCGAAGCGGTGCTGCAGGTGACCGGGGCACGCGGGGTGGCGGTGGTCATAGAAGCCAAGCACATGTGCATGATGATGCGCGGGGTCGAGAAGCAGAACTCGAGCATGACCAGTTCGGTGATGCTGGGCGCCTTCCGTGAGAATCAGCCGACGCGTCAGGAGTTTCTTACCTTGGTCAACGGACGCTGAAACGCCCAGCCGCTATCCTGCGCTGGATCCATCCGAGTTTCGCTACCGGCCCGAGGAGGACCGCCCATGGCATTGCACGCGCTCGACGACCAGCATCTTGACCACGACCTGGCGAGCATTCGCATCAAGAACCTGCGACTGCGTACCCATATCGGCATCAAGGAAGACGAGATCAAGAACCGCCAGGACGTGGTGATCAATGCCACCATTCGTTATCGGGCCGATCGGGCGGTGCAGTTCAATCATATCGATCAGGCGCTCAACTACCGCACCATCACCAAGCACGTCATTGCCCATGTCGAAGAGAATCGCTTTCTGCTGCTGGAGCGCATGACCCGTGAAGTGCTCGACATCATCATGTCCTACCAGCAGGTGCTGACCGCCCAGGTCGAGATCGACAAACCCCATGCGTTGCGCTTCGCCGACTCGGTGTCGATCACGCTGTCGGACACCCGCGAGATCCGCCGCAGCGAGTAAACCCGTTCGCGTGTCGCCGCGGGGTTGGTTTCCGGGAGTCAGTCGGCTTAGCATGGAGCCTTCACTGCAGCCCGGAGACGCTGGCTTGTCAGACGCCGAGACCCCCGCCGAGCCCCATCCGCCCCGCAAGCGCTATGCCGGTTTCGCGGTGGCGGCGATCATTACCGCCTTCGTGGCCCTATTCTTTGAAGGGCGCCTGCCGCCGCTGAACATCGCCGCTGCGGTGCTGGCGCTGATCGGGTTGCGCCAGATTCGACGCGATCCGCTACGCTATAAAGGACGTGCGTTCTGCTGGCTGGCGGTGGCGCTGGCCATCGTCGTTGCGACCCTTGCGGCGCTGGTCGAGCCGTCCCTGGCAACGTGATGCCCTCATGTCCCAAGCTACCCCTGCGTGCCCCGTTTCGCATCATCCCGTGCGCCGCATACGCGGCGCAATGATGGAAAGGAGAACATCATGTCATCCCTGCAAGACAGTCCGTTATATCGTCCCTTTGCCTATATCGATGGCAGTTGGGTCGCCGCCGACAGCGGCGAACAGATCGACGTCATCAACCCGGCCAGTGGCGAGGCCATCGGCCGCGTGCCGCGCCTGGGCCGCGCCGAAACCGAGCGGGCAATCACTGCCGCCGAGGCTGCCTTTCCGGCCTGGCGTGCGCTGACCGCACTCGAGCGTGCCGATATTCTGATGAAGTGGCACGACCTGATGCATGAGCATCAGCAGGAGCTGGCCACCATCATGACCCTCGAGCAGGGCAAGCCGCTCAAGGAGGCCGCCGGCGAAATCGGCTACGCGGCGAGTTTCCTGCGTTGGTTCGCCGAGGAGGCGCGGCGCATCTATGGCGAGACGATCCCGGCCGCCAGCGCCAACCAGCGGGTGGTGGTCACCAAGCAGCCGGTGGGCGTGGTTGGCGCGATCACGCCGTGGAACTTCCCGGCGGCGATGATCACCCGCAAGGCCGGCGCGGCGCTGGCCGCCGGCTGCCCGATCGTGGTCAAGCCGGCCAGCCAGACACCGTTCTCGGCAACCGCGCTGGCGCTGCTGGCCGAGCGCGCCGGGGTGCCGCGCGGGGTGTTCAACGTGGTGCCCGGCCGCGCCTCGGAGATCGCCGCGGCGCTTACCGAGTCGCCGGTGGTGCGCAAGATCACTTTCACCGGCTCCACAGAAGTCGGCCGTACGCTGATGGCCCAGGCGTCCCAGCATATCCAGAAGATCTCGCTGGAGCTGGGCGGCAATGCGCCGTTCATCGTGTTCGAGGATGCCGATCTCGATGCCGCCGTTGACGGCGCCATGGCCGCCAAGTTCCGCAACGCTGGCCAGACCTGCGTATGTACCAACCGGTTCCTGGTCCAATCGAGCGTGGTCAATGCCTTCTGCGAGAAGCTGGCGGTGGCCATGAACAGCGAACTGCACGTCGGCGACGGCACTCAGGAGGGCATCAATATCGGCCCGCTGATCGACCGCGACGGCGTCGACAAGGTCAGCGACCACGTCCACGACGCGGTCGACAAGGGCGCCGAGCTGCTGCTTGGCGGCAACCCTCACCCGCTGGGCGGCAACTTCTTCACCCCGACCCTGATCAGTGCCGCCAACGACAGCATGAAGGTCGCCCACGAAGAGACCTTCGGGCCGCTCGCCGCGGTGTTCCCCTTCGATGACGAAGAGGACGCCATCACCATGGCCAACGCCACCGAGTATGGCCTGGCGGCCTACTTCTACTCCCGCGACCTGGGCCGGGTATGGCGCGTCGCCGAGGCGCTCGAGTACGGCATGGTGGGCATCAACACCGGCCTGATCTCCAACCCGGCAACGCCGTTCGGCGGGGTCAAGGCCTCCGGCCTGGGCCGCGAAGGCGGCCGCGAGGGGCTCGAAGAGTTCGTCGAGACCAAGTACCTGTGTATCGATCTCGGCTGACCGGGCTCCGCCCGGAGCTGGAAGCCATAGTTCATAAGCTTTAAGAACAGAAAACCCCATTGGCCTAGGCCAATGGGGTTTTCTAATTAAGCACTGTTCGAGAAAACCGCTGGGCGATGGTCAGGCTAGGCGAAAGTCGGCGAAAGAGCGGAGTTTGCTGTTGCAAATGAGCATCTTGATGCCGACTTTCAACGACGCATGACCGAGATCCAGCGTTTTCATCTCCTCAGTGCTTGAAGTGGCGCATACCGGTGAACACCATGGCAATGCCCGCCTCATTGGCGGCGTCGATCACCTCCTGGTCGCGCATCGAGCCGCCGGGCTGGATCACCGCGGTAATGCCGGCGGCGGCGGCGGCGTCGATGCCGTCGCGGAACGGGAAGAAGGCGTCGCTGGCCATCACCGAACCGGGTACCGAGAGGCCTTCGTCGGCGGCCTTGATACCGGCGATGCGCGCCGAGTAGACGCGGCTCATCTGGCCGGCGCCGACGCCGACGGTCTGGCCGTGCTTGGCGTAGACGATGGCGTTGGACTTGACGTACTTGGCGACCTTCCAGGCGAACGCCAGGTCGCGCAGTTCCTGCTCGCTGGGCACTCGCTCGCTGACCACGGTCACCTCGTCGCGGCCGACCATGCCCAGGTCGCGGTCCTGAACCAGCAGGCCGCCGGTGACACGCTTGAGGTCGTGAGCATGTTCGCGCTCACCGGGCCAGTGGTCGGCCACGTCGAGCAGGCGCACATTGGCCTTCTCGGCGACGATGGCGCGGGCCTCTTCGCTGACCCCGGGGGCGATGATCACCTCGACGAACTGGCGGTCGATGATGGCGCGGGCGGTGTCGGCGTCGAGCGCCACGTTGAAGGCGATGATACCGCCAAAGGCGCTGGTGGGGTCGGTGGCGAAGGCCTTGTCGTAGGCCTCCTGGGCGTTGGCACCCACCGCCACACCGCAGGGGTTGGCGTGCTTGACGATCACGCAAGCGGTGTCGGTGAAGGCTTTGACGCATTCGAAGGCGGCGTCGGTGTCAGCGACGTTATTGAACGACAGTGCCTTGCCCTGCAGCTGGGTGGCGGTGGCGACGCTTGCCTCGCTGGCATCGGCCTCGACGTAGAAGGCCGCATTCTGGTGCGGATTCTCGCCATAGCGCATGCTCTGCTTCTTGTGGAACTGCAGGTTGTAGGTACGCGGGAAGCCATCCTCGCCGCCGGGTACCCGGCGGCCCAGGTAGTCGGCGATGGCGGCGTCGTAGCCGGCGGTATGCTCGAAGGCGCGCACTGCGAGGTCGAAGCGGGTCTCCTCGCTCACGGCGCCGTGGTGGGCGGCCAGCTCGCCGAGCACCCGGGCATAGTCCTCGGCGTTGACCACGATGGTGGTGTGGGCATGGTTCTTGGCGCAGGCGCGGACCATGGTCGGGCCGCCGATATCGATATTCTCGATGGCATCCGTCAGCGTGCAGTCGGGCTTGGCAACGGTGCTGGCGAAGGGGTAGAGGTTGACCACCACCATGTCGATGGGATCGATGCCGTGCTCGGCCATCACCGCGTCGTCCTGGCCGCGGCGACCCAGAATGCCACCGTGGATCTTGGGATGCAGGGTCTTGACCCGGCCGTCCATGATTTCGGGGAAGCCGGTGTGGGCCGAGACTTCGGTGACTGCGATACCGTTCTCCTGCAGCAGGCGGTAGGTGCCGCCGGTGGAGAGCAGCTCGACGCCGTGTTCGCTCAGCCCGCGGGCGAAGTCGACGATACCGGTCTTGTCGGAGACGCTGAGCAGGGCGCGGCGAACGGCAAGCGAGGAGGCGGAGTGGGGCATGGGAGTACTCTCAGCTTAGTGAATCATTAAACAGCGAGGGAGCCGCGTGGGGCTCCCTCAGGATCTCAGATCAGGTCGTACTGCTTGAGCTTCTTGCGCAGCGTGCCGCGGTTGAGGCCCAGCATGTCGGCGGCGCGGGTCTGGTTGCCGTCGACGTGCTCCATCACCGCAGTGAGCAGCGGCGCCTCGACCTCGGCCAGCACCATGGCGTAGAGGTCGGTGACCGATTCGCCATCGAGGTGGGCGAAGTAGCGTCGCATGGCGACGTCTACCGCCTCGCGCAGCGGCCGGTCGGTGGGCGTGGCGGCAAGCGCGCGCTCGCTATCGCTGGGCAGCGCCGCGGCGAGGTCGAGGGATTCCTGGGCCGCGGCCATCAAGGAGCCTGGCTGTGTGGGTTGCCTGCTGGTCATGCTGCGCTGATTCCATTCGACGTCATCGACCGCACGGCGGCGGGATGACGAAACAGTTGGTCCACGAAGTCTCGCTGTGCCCGGGGGCTCTCCAGGGCATTGAAATGCGCACGCTGACGCTTGACGGTGGAGGCGTCCGGCGCATGCCGGGCCAGGTACCAGCCGAGGTGCTTGCGCGCAATGCGCACGCCCATGTGCTCGCCGTAGAAATCGTGCAAGCTGGCGAGGTGGTCGAGCATCACCTCGCGGCGTTCCGCTGCGCTAGGTGCAGTGAGCCGCTGGCCGTGGCGCAGGTAGTGGTCGATCTCGGCGAACAGCCAGGGATTGCCCTGGGCACCGCGACCCACCATCACCGCATCCGCACCAGTATAGTCGATGATTCGGGCGGCTTTCTCGGGCGAGTCGATATCGCCGTTGGCGAACACCGGAATCGACACCGCGGCCTTGATCGCGGCGATGGTGTCGTATTCGGCGTGGCCGTTATAGCGCTGCTCGCGGGTGCGGCCGTGTACCGCCAGCGCCTGGATGCCGGCGTCCTCGGCAAGCCGCGCGACCCGCTCGCCGTTGCGGCTCTCGGCGCACCAGCCGGTGCGGATCTTGAGCGTCACCGGCACGTTCACTGCGGCGACCACGGCGTCGAGGATCTCGGCCACCAGCCGCTCGTCGCGGAGTAGCGCCGAGCCGGCGGCCTTGTTGCACACCTTCTTGGCCGGGCAGCCCATGTTGATGTCGATGATCTCGGCGCCCTGGGCGGCATTCAGGCGTGCCGCCTCGGCCAGCATGGCGGCGTCGCCGCCGGCGATCTGCACCGCGCGAGGGCCGGGCTCGCCGCGATGGTCCATGCGCAGCCGCGACTTGCGGGTGTGCCACAGGCTGGGGTCGGAGGTGACCATCTCGCCGACCACCAGCCCGGCGCCCAGCCGCCGGCACAGCTGCCGGAAGGGGCGGTCGGTGACACCGGCCATGGGGGCCAGGATCACGCGGTTGGGCAGGCGGTGGCGGCCGATAGACGGCAGCGCCGAGGCGTCAATGGGCATCGGGGCTCGTTCGATCATGGTCAATCGTCATCAAGGGGGGCATATCATACCCACCCCCCGCCCGCGGGTGAAGATGGACATTCAGCCAGCCCGGCCGAGGGGCATTCAAGCGGGCCGCCGGCCGCTCAATCGCACCCAGCCGTCGCGGCTCGCCGGTTCATCCATCGCTAGGCCCTGGGCGCGGTAGGCGTCGAGCACCTCGTCGGCCTGCTGGGCGAGGATCCCGGATAGCGCCAGGCGCCCACCCGGCGCGACGTGGCCGGCGATCATCGCCGCCAGCTCGACCAGTGGCCCGGCGAGGATATTGGCCACCACCACGTCGAAGCGTCGTGCGTCGTCGAGCTGCTCGGGGTAGTGCAGGGCGAAACGTTGTTCGTCCACGGCGTTGCGCGCGGCGTTGTCGCGGCTGGCGGTCAGCGCCTGGGGGTCGATATCGGTACCCACGGCGTGCATGGCGCCGAGCTTGAGCGCGGCGATGGCCAGAATGCCCGAGCCGCAGCCGACGTCGAGCACCTCGCGAGCGTCGAGCTCGCCGTCCAGCGCCAGGCCGTCGAGCCACGCCAGGCAGAGTGCCGTGGTGGGGTGAGTGCCGGTGCCGAAGGCCAGCCCTGGGTCGAGCAGCAGGTTGACGGCATCGGGGTCCGGTGCAGCGTGCCAGCTGGGCACGATCCACAGGCGCTGGCCCATCTGCAGCGGGGTGAAGCCGTCCATCCACTCGCGCTCCCAGTCGCGGTCGGCGAGCAGTTCGACCTCGATCTCCGGACATGGCTCGTCGGGCAGCTCGACCGCCCACGCCTCGCGGACCCGCTCGAGCATGGCGTCGATCCCTTCGAGGTCGTCATAGAGGCCGGTAAGCACCGTCTCGTTCCACAGCGGGGTGGTGCCGCGGTCGGGCTCGAACACCGGGTCGTCGTGGGCATCCTCCAGGGTGATGGCGCTGGCTCCCTCATCGAGCAGCAGCTCCTCGAGCCGTTCGGCGTGCTCGGGGGCGGTATGGGCCTTGAGTTGCAGCCAGGGCATGGGCAAGCCTCCTGAATGGGCGGTAAGCGGTGTCGGCTACACGCAAACGGGGCGGCCAGTGGCCGCCCCGTCCAGCACGCCAGCGGTTACTGGGCGAGCTTCTTCTCGAGATAGTGGATATTGACCCCGCCCTGCTGGAAGTGGCTGTCGCGCACCAGGTCTTTCTGCAGGTCGATATTGGTCTTGATGCCTTCCACCAGCAGCTCGTCGAGGGCGATGCGCATGCGGGTCAGGGCGATCTCACGGCTGGCGCCCCAGGTGATCAGCTTGCCGATCAGCGAGTCGTAGTGGGGTGGTACGCTGTAGCCGGTGTAGAGGTGCGAGTCCATGCGCACGCCGAGTCCACCGGGGGCGTGGTAGAGCGTGACCTTGCCCGGCGAGGGCATGAAGGTACGCGAATCCTCGGCGTTGATGCGGCACTCGAAGGCGTGGCCGTTGAGCTGCACGTCGTCCTGGGTGATCGACAGCGGCATGCCGGCGGCGATGCGCAACTGCTCCTTGACGATATCGACGCCGGTGACCATCTCGGTGACCGGATGCTCGACCTGGACACGGGTGTTCATCTCGATGAAGAAGAACTGGCCGTTCTCGTAGAGGAACTCGAAGGTGCCCGCGCCGCGGTAGTTGATCGTCAGGCAGGCGTCGGTGCACGCCTTGAGCACCCGCGCGCGGGCCTCCTGATCGAGATGCGGCGCCGGGGCCTCCTCGAGGACCTTCTGGTGGCGGCGCTGCAGCGAGCAGTCACGATCATAGAGATGCACGGCGTTGCCCTGGCCGTCGGCCAGCACCTGTACCTCGACGTGGCGTGGATGCTCGAGAAACTTCTCCATGTAGACGGTGCCGTCGCCGAATGCCGCGTTGGCTTCGTTCTGGGTCACGCTGATCGACGACAGCAGGTGCGCTTCGCTATGCACCACGCGCATGCCGCGACCGCCGCCGCCAGCGGCGGCCTTGATGATCACCGGATAGCCGATGCGCCGGGCGATGGCCAGCGTCTGCTGGGGATCGTCGGGTACCGGCCCGTCGGAGCCGGGGACGGTGGGTACGCCGGCTTTCTTCATCGCCTCGATGGCGCTGACCTTGTCGCCCATCAGGCGAATGGTCTCGGCGCGCGGGCCGATGAACACGAAGCCGGAGCGCTCGACCTGTTCGGCGAAGTTGGCGTTTTCGGAAAGGAAGCCGTAGCCGGGATGAATGGCGCTGGCGTCGGTGACCTCGGCGGCGCTGATCAGCGCCGGGATATTGAGGTAGGACTGCGCCGAAGAGGCCGGCCCGATGCACACCGCTTCATCGGCCAGGCGCACGTGCATTAGCTCGCGGTCGGCCTTGGAGTGGACCGCGACGGTCTTGATGCCCAGCTCCTTGCAGGCGCGCAGGATGCGCAGGGCGATCTCGCCGCGGTTGGCGATGAGTACCTTGTCCAACATGATGGTTGCGCCCCTTGGAGGTTAGCTGATGATGAGCATCGGCTGGTCGAACTCGACCGGTTCACCGTCCTCGACCAGAATGGCTTCGATCACGCCGTCCTGGTCGGCTTCGATCTGATTCATCATCTTCATGGCCTCGACGATGCAGATGGCATCGCCTTTCTTGACGCTCTGGCCGACTTCGACGAACGGCTTGGCGCCCGGCGCCGAGGCGCGATAGAAGGTGCCGACCATCGGCGAGGCCACCGCGTGGCCGCTATGCTGCGCCGGGGCGCTGCTCTCTTCGGCGCTGGCAGCGGGTGCCGGCTGAGGGGCGGCGGGCGGTGCGTAGCCGGTCGGCGGCATAGCGTATTGCGGCATGCTGTGCTGGTAAGTGGCGCCATTGGGGTGGCGGCTGATACGGACCGACTCTTCGCCTTCCTGAATTTCAATCTCGCTGATGTTGGACTCTTCCAGCAGCTCGATCAGCTTCTTGACCTTGCGAATATCCATGAATCTGTCTCGATCAGGGGTGGTGTACGTGGCCGGTCGGCGACGCTGTCAACCTTCGCCGACTCTGTCTAGATAACGACACGATCCTGAAAAATATCGTGATATCGGCCGTTGAAAACAGTGTTCGAGGAGTGTGCCGAAAAAAGATAGGCTTGTCCAGCGTGCCACGGCGATGGCCGCCGAAGCCGGCTGTTGAACAGATGTTTGACGATGATCACGTCGTGGCGGCGCGCTGTTGCTCGAGCCAGCCGAGCAACTGCTCGAGGTGCTGGGCGAAGTCGCGACGCCCCACCTCGCCGAGAATGCGTGCCTCGCGGATCTCGTGCTCGCCGTCGAAGAACAGCAGGCTGGGTGGGCCGAACAGGCCGAAGTGGTCGAGCAGCTCGCGGCTCTCGGCGGTGGTCTCGGTGACATCGATCTGGATGCGCTGGAAGTTGGCTAGCTGGTTCGCCACGCTGGGGTAGACGTTGCGCTCCATCTGCTTGCAGGAGATGCACCAGTCGGCGGTGACGTCGACGAAGATCGGTCGGCCATCGCGGCTGGCGTCGGCCAGCGCCTGCTGGAGCTCCTCCAGGCGGGTCACGCTGACCGGCGTGGGCAGTTCGGCGCCACCGCGCTCGGCCAGTACACCCGGCGGCGTGGCCAGCGGGCGCAGCGGATCCTGGGCGCCACGCGCGGCGCCGATCACCAGCGCAATGCCCCAGATCAGCAGCATCAGCCCGGCGGCCTGGCGCAGCTGCGGCCAGCCGCGCGGCGCATTGAGGCGCAGTGCTCCCAGGGTCAGGGCGGTACCGATAGCCAGCGCCGACCACAGCAGCAGCGCTACTGCCGGCGGCAGCAGCCGCTCAATCAGCCAGATCGCCACCCCCAGCAGCAGCACGCCGAAAGCGATCTTGACGCCGTTCATCCAGGCGCCGGTGCGCGGCATCAGGGTGGTGCCGAAGGTACCCACCAGCAGCAGCGGCACGCCCATGCCCAGAGCCAGCGCGAGCAGCGCCGCGCCGCCCAGCAGGGCGTCGCCGGTGGTCGAGATGAACACCAGGGCGCCGGCCAGCGGCGCCGATACGCAGGGCGAGACCACCAGCACCGAGAGTGCCCCGGCCAGCGCCAGGCCGGGCGGGCCGCTGCGCTGGGCGCGGGCCTGCCAGGCATCGATGCGTCCGGCCAGGCGCGGTGATAGACGCAGGTTGAAGGCACCCAGCATGGCCAGCGCAAACACTACGAACAGTACGCTGAAGGTGATCAGCACCGGCGTCGACTGCAGCCGCGCCTGGAGATTGAGCCCGGCACCGAACAGCCCCATCAGCACCCCGACGGCGGCATAGGTGGCGGCCATGCCGGCGACATAGCTGGCCGAGAGAGCAAGGGCGCGCGGTCGGCTGGGGTTCTGGCCGACGATGATCGACGACAGAATCGGCACCATCGGTAGCACGCAGGGGGTAAAGGTCAGCCCCAGGCCGGCAAGGAAGAACAGGCCAATCATCAGCAGTGGGCTGGCGTCGGCCAGCAGCGCATTGAAGCGGCCGTCGGCGCTCTGCAGATCGGGGGCGGCAGGGCGCTGGTTGGCGGCGCCGTCATCGGCCTGGGCGGAGGCGAATAGCGCTGGCGGCGAGCCGGGCATCGCCTCCAGGGTGATGCGTTCGGGGGGGTAGCAGAGCCCGGCATCGGCACAGCCCTGGAAGGTCAGCGCGAAGGCCAGCGACTCGGGGGCGCCGCCCTCGATGGGAATCTCCAGCACCACCGGCTGGTAGAAGACGTAGACATCGCCGAAGAACTCGTCGCTGTGCGCCTCACCGGGGGGCAGATCGGGCTCGCCCAGGGTAACCGCCTCATCGAGGCTCTCGAGCTCGAAACGGTGGCGGTATAGATAGTAGTCGTCGGCGCTCTGCATGCCGACGTAGAGAGTCTCGCCATCCAGCCAGGTGCTGGCCTCGAAGGCCTCGTGGACTGGCAGGAAGTCGCGACTCGACGAGCCGCCGGAGGAGAACCATTGCGCCTGGGCGAGGGCCGGCAGCGTCAACAGCAGTAGCCAGGCGAGGGCGGTGCGAAGGGCGAGGCGCGAGTTCACGTACGGAGTATCCTTAGGCCATGGGCTTGCCGGGGTGACGAAACGCCTTTGAGACCGGTGGCGCCAGCGGACGTTCCCGATGGCGCTCGGCGCGGCGACCACATGCTAGGATACCTCAAGCGGGCCTGGGCATTCATTGCGCTGCGGCCATTTGTCCTCTCTACCCCTTTGTTATTTCATTAAAGGAAGCGATGCCATGTCACTACTGGGAAGTCGCAAGGCCAAGGCCGATGCGCGCCGCCGTGAGCTCGAACGGCCCGACTATGGATGGATCTGGAAGCCGCTGCTGGCACTGGCACTGATTTACCTGCTGGTCACCCTGGTACTTGGCATTTGGTGGAGCCGTGAACCGCCGCCGTTCAACGTCGAGCTGGCCACCGGCGAGCAGCGCCAGGCCCTCGATGGCGACCAGTCGGGGCTGCCCGGCGCGCGCGGCACGGTCACCACCGCTACCCTCAAGCAGGTGGTCGACACCCTGACCGACAAGCCTGGCGGCTACCTGCGCAACGATATCGCACCTCCCGGCGTGTGGCTCGACAACATGCCCAACTGGGAACTGGGCGTGCTGCGCCAGTCGCGGGATCTCGCCACCAGCATGGTTGGGCTGGCCGGCGGCGAGAATGCGCATCTCGAGGAGGCCGAGCAGCGCTTGCAGGTGAGTAGCCGCGACTGGCTCTATCCCTCTGCTGAGCAGCGTTTCGACCAGGCCTCAGAGGCGCTGGCGGCTTACTTGAGCGAGCTGGGGGATGACGCCGGCGACGGCTTCGTGCCTCACGGCGAGCCGCTTGGCGACTGGTTGGCGCGGGTCGAGGCACGCCTCGACGACCTGACCCGGCGGCTGTCGGCGGCTCTCGGCGAGCGCGACGCCAGCCGCGAGCTGGGTATCGACGCCGACGAGCGGCCCGACGCCACGCCCTGGTACCGCGTCGACGATATCTTTTTCGAAGCGCGCGGCAGCGCCTGGGCGCTGCTGCACTTCCTGCGTGGCGTGGAGCGCGACTATGCCGACCTGCTGGAGGCCGCTGAGGCGCACGGCGAGTGGCAGCAGTTGATCGCCGAACTGGAGATGACCCAGCGGCGTATCTGGAGCCCGGTGATCCTCAACGGCTCGGGGTTCGGGCTGTTCGCCAACCACTCCCTGGTGATGGCCAACTATACCGTGAGCGCGCGCGACCTGGCCGGCGAGTTGGCGTCACGGGTTGCCGAGGTGGATGTCAGCGAGGTACACCAGGCAGAGGAGGAACGGGCCGTCGAGCCGCCGGTGGAGGAGGTGGTGGAAGATGCGGCCGGCGAGGAAGAGGCGGCTGATGAGGCCGGAGATGAGGCCGGTGACGAGGAGGCGCTCGACGCGGCCGGCGAGGCAGGGCCAGAGGATGCCGAAGACGATCCGGCACAGTAACACGGCGCTGAAATGCCAGCGGGCCGCCCTTGGGCGGCCCGCTGACGTTGCGACGCGTATCAGGCCTTGGCGTAAGCCGCGGCGGCCTTCTCGATTGCCGCACGAGCAGCCTCGGCGCCCTCCCAGGACTCGACCTTGACCCACTTGCCCTTCTCGAGATCCTTGTAGTTCTCGAAGAAGTGGGCGATCTGCTGGCGCAGCAGCTCGGGCAGGTCGGTGACTTCCTGGACGTCGTCGTAGAGGGCGGTGAGTTTCTGGTGCGGCACGCACACCAGCTTGGCGTCTTCGCCGGCCTCGTCGGTCATGTTGAGGATGCCCACCGGACGCGCGCGAATCACGCTGCCGGGTTGGACCGGGTAGGGGGTGACCACCAGCGCATCGAGGGCGTCGCCGTCGTCGGCCAGGGTGTCGGGAATGAAGCCGTAGTTGGCTGGGTAGAACATCGGCGTGGCCATGAAGCGGTCGACCAGCAGCGCATCCATGTCCTTGTCGATCTCGTACTTGATCGGCGCGTGGTTGGCGGGGATCTCGATAGCGACGTAGACGTCGTTGGGGAGGTCCTTGCCGGCGGGGATCTTGTCGAAACTCATGGTGCAGTCCTTTCTGACGTAGGAAGAGTGCTGGGTGCTGGCGATGGCCAGGACACTGGCAGTTATTGCAATGCGGCGAATTATACGAAGAGCCACATGCGATTACCAATGCTGAGCTTTCGCCTTTGGTGGACAAGTGCTTGTCGCATAAGCGGTGTATGATGGATAGCGCTGGCGCCAGTGCGGCGTGCAGCCGACCAGAAAAGTGTCACGGGAGGAGCAGTGGGTTCTGAATTGTCGCTGAGTATCGGCCAGGCCTTCGTCGCCCCTGAGCGGCGCCATCATCGCAGTTCGATGTCGGTGCGTGTGCCCGCCGAGCACACCCTGCTCGAGGCCAAGGGTGCCAGCGCGCTGATCAGTGACTCCAGCTCGCGCAATGCCATCGCCAAGCAGGCCGGCGATCTCAGTGTGCGCGGCTTCCTCGCCGACTACTATTCGACACCCGACCACTGGGACGTCAAGACCTCGGCGACCCGTGTGCTGCGGGCCCTCAACGGCTGGTGCTACAGCCAGAGCGGCCACGTCCAGAACGGCAGCTACATGGCCTCGCTGTCGGCGATGGTCTACCGCGGCCGCGAGGGGCACCTGTTCCATATGGGCGACACCCTGGTGTTTCGTCTGCGCGGCGCCGAGTTCGAGCAGCTCTCCCGCGACCATGTCACCGACCTTGGCGGCTATCGCTACCCGTCCCGGGCGCTGGGCTTGGATGGCAATATCGACATCGACTACGTCTCGGTACCGCTCAAGCAGGGCGACATCTTCCTGTTCACCACCCAGGCGGTGCGCGGCACGCTGATGCCCTCGGACTACGTGCAGCTGATCCGCGCCGACGCCAGCGACCTCAACGCCGCCTGCGAACGGCTGGCCGATGCTGCCCTGTCGCGTGCCCAGGCGCGCGGCTATGGCGGTGAGCCGTTCTGTTTCCAGCTGGTGCGCGTCGACCACCTGCCGGAAACCGAACAGGACCACCCCGGGCGGCTCTACGGTGACCTGCCGGTGCCCCCGGAGCTCGCCCCCGGCGAGCGCCTCGACGGCCTGGAAGTGCAGGAGGTGCTGTCACGTACCGCCCAGTCGCGGGTCTACCGGGTACGCGACATCTACAGCGAGCGCGAGATGGTGATGAAGGCGCCGAGCCCGGAGCTCTCCAGTCGCAACTCCTACCTCGAGCACTTCCTGCTCCAGCAGTGGGTGGTGGAGCGCGTCAACTCGCCGTTTGTGGCGCGGGTCATGGAGTCGTCTCGGCCGCGCCGTTACCTCTACTACCTGATGGCCTACGTCGACGGTGAGCGGCTCTCCGACTGGTCGCGGCGCCATCCTCAGGCCAGCCTGGCGCAGCGCCTGGATATCGCCCGCCAGCTGGGCAAGGCGGTGCAGGCGCTGCACCGCCGCGACCTGTTGCACCAGCAGATCCACCCCGACAATGTGCTCATCGACCGCCACGGTCAGGTGGTGCTGGCCGACTTCAGCGCCTGCCGGCTGCGCGAGGGGGATGGCCACAAGCACTCCCGCGAACTGGCCCGCCAGCTCGGCCTCACCGAGCACAGCGCGCCGGAGTATGCCCTCGATACCGACGTAGGGCGGCGCAGCGATCAGTATGCGCTGGCCTCCACGGTCTACTGGCTGCTTACCGGATTGCTGCCCTATGAACTGCCACCCCACGAGCTGCGCAGCCATACCGGGCTCGAGCAGATGGCCTACCGCAGTGCGCGCACCCATAACCCGGAAATCAGCCCGGCGCTGGACGAGGCGCTGCGCCGTGCCCTCGACCCGCAGCGGGCGCTGCGCTTCCGGCGGCTCTCGGAGTTCCTGTATGCACTGCGTGACCCCGTCGGCGAGCGCCGCGAGCGCACCAGCCCGCGGTTGCTCAAGGAGCCGGTCAACTTCTGGCAGGGCGTAGCGGGCATCCTGCTGCTACTGCTGGTGCTGTCGTGGCTGCTGCGCTGAGGGTGGTTGCCAACCCCATCGCGACTGAAGTCGCTCCTACACTAGCCTTGTGGCTATACCCCTGTGGGAGCGAATTTATTCGCGATTGCAGCGCGTAGCGCTGCCCGGCTAGCCAACCCCATCGCGACTGACGTCGCTCCTACACTAGCCTTGTGGCTATACCCCTGTGGGAGCGAATTTATTCGCGATTGCAGTGCTTAGCGCTGCCGGGGTAGATCAACCCCATCGCGACTGAAGTCGCTCCTACACTAGCCTTGTGGCTATACCCCTGTGGGAGCGAATTTATTCGCGATTGCAGCGCGTAGCGCTGCCGGGGTAGATCAACCCCATCGCGACTGACGTCGCTCCTACACTAGCCTTGTGGCTATGCCCCTGTGGGAGCGAATTTATTCGCGATTGCAGCGCGTAGCGCTGCCGGGGTAGATCAACCCCATCGCGACTGATGTCGCTCCTACACTAGCCTTGTGGCTATACCCCTGTGGGAGCGAATTTATTCGCGATTGCAGCGCGCAGCGCTGTCAGGCCAGATCAACCCCATCGCGACTGATGTCGCTCCTACACTAGCCTTGTGGCTATACCCCTGTGGGAGCGAATTTATTCGCGATTGCAGCGCGCAGCGCTGTCAGGCCAGATCAACCCCATCGCGACTGACGTCGCTCCTACACTAGCCTTGTGGCTATGCCCCTGTGGGAGCGAATTTATTCGCGATGCAGTGCGTAGCGCTGCCCGGCTAGCCAACCCCATCGCGACTGACGTCGCTCCTACACTAGCCTTGTGGCTATACCCCTGTGGGAGCGAATTTATTCGCGATTGCAGCGCGCAGCGCTGCCGAGGTAGCCAACACCATCGTGACTAAAGTCACTCCTACATTTGCCTTGGTGCCACTCTCATGTGGGAGCGAATTAATTCGCGATTGCAGCGCGCAGCGCTGCCGAGTCGGCGCTTACAGCGTAAACGTCGGCAGCTTGCGCTCGACCTTGGCCAGCTTGAGGTGGGCGACCTTGGGCAGGCCGTTCTCGAACGGCGGGAAGTCCTCGCCCTGGATCAGCGGTGACAGGTACTGGCGGCACGCCTCGGTGATGCCGAAGCCATCCTCGCGGATGAAGTCGCGGGGCATGAACTTCTCGCGATTGGCGACTTCGGCCAGCGGTGCCGCCTCGATACGCCACTCGTAGGGGGTGTCGGAGACGCGCTTGATCGCCGGCATCATGGCGTTCTTGCCGTCGAGAGCCAGCTCCACGGCCTTCTTGCCCACCGCGTAGGCCTGCTCGACGTCGGTCTTCGAGGCCAGGTGGCGAGCGGCGCGCTGCAGATAGTCGGCCACCGCCCAGTGGTACTTGTAGCCCAGGTCCTGCTTGACCATGCCGGCCAGGGTCGGCGCCACGCCGCCCAGCTGGCGGTGGCCGAAGGCGTCGGTATTGCCGGAATCGGCGAGGAAGGTACCGTCCTCATAGCGTGCGCCCTCGGAGACCACGATCACGCAGTAGCCATATTGCTTGACCGCTTCATCGACGCGCTTCATCACCGCGGCACGATTGAAATGGATCTCGGGGAAGATCACCAGGTGTGGCGGCTCGCCCTCACCGCTACCGGCCAGTGCCCCGGCGGCGGCGATCCAGCCAGCGTGGCGGCCCATCACCTCGAGCACGAAGACCTTGGTCGAGGTGGCGCACATCGAGGCAATATCCAACGAGGCTTCGAGTGTCGAGGTGGCGATGTACTTGGCCACGCTGCCGAAACCCGGCGAGTTGTCGGTGATCGGCAGGTCGTTGTCGACGGTTTTGGGCACGTGGATGGCGGTCAGCGGGTAGCCGAGCTTCTCGGAGAGCTGCGAGACTTTGAGGCAGGTATCGGCGCTGTCGCCGCCGCCGTTATAGAAGAAGTAGCGGATGTCGTGGGCCTTGAAGACTTCGATCAGCCGCTCGTACTGGGTGCGGTGGGTCTCGATGTCCTTGAGCTTGTAGCGGCACGAGCCGAAGGCGCCACCCGGCGTGTGGCGCAGTGCGGCGATGGCGTCGTCCGACTCCTGGGACACGTCGATGAGGTCTTCGGTCAGGGCGCCGATGATGCCGTTGTGGCCCGCGTATACCTTGCCGATCCGGTCGGACTCGCGGCGGCAAGCTTCGATCACCCCGCAGGCACTGGCGTTGATAACGGCGGTGACGCCACCGGACTGGGCATAAAAGGCGTTGTGCTGGGCCATGGAGTTGCATCGCTCCTGATGTGTCGGGTCGTCGAAAGGGCGTAGGAAGTGGTCGCATATCTTAGTCGAAAGTGACGGGAGCTGCATCCTGTTACTTTATGTTAACAGGTGGTCGAGGCGTTTGAGTGGGGCTGTGGTGGCGGCTCGGGCAGCGTGCTAGTCTCGCAGCGACTGTGGCAGGAGGCACGCGATGCACGTTCATGTTGTTGGAATCTGTGGCACTTTCATGGGCAGCCTGGCGCTGCTGGCCCGCGAACTCGGCCATCGCGTCAGCGGCTCGGATGCCAATGTCTATCCGCCGATGAGCACTCAGCTGGCCGAGGCCGGCATCGCTCTCAGCGAGGGCTTCGCCGCGGCCAATCTCACGCCGCGCCCGGATCTGGTGGTGGTGGGCAATGCGCTGTCGCGGGGCAATCCCGAGGTCGAGGCGGTGCTCGATGAGGGGCTGGCCTATGTCTCCGGGCCCCAGTGGCTGGCCGAGCAGGTGCTGCCCGGGCGCCCGGTCATCGCCATTGCCGGTACCCACGGCAAGACCACCACCGCAAGCCTCACCGCCTGGTTGCTGGAAGCCGCCGGCCTTCAGCCGGGCTTCTTGATCGGCGGGGTGCCGCGCAATTTCGGTGTCTCGGCGCGTCTCGGTGGTGAGGGGGCGCCGTTCGTGGTCGAGGCCGATGAGTACGATACCGCCTTCTTCGACAAGCGCTCCAAGTTCGTTCACTACCGTCCGCTGATTGCGGTGCTGGCTAACCTGGAGTTCGATCACGCCGACATCTTTCCCGACCTGGCCGCCATCGAGCGCCAGTTCCACCATCTGGTGCGCACCGTGCCGGGCCGTGGCCAGCTGCTGGTCGGTGACGACCAGCCGGCGCTGGAGCGGGTCCTGGAGCAGGGCTGCTGGACGCCGGTGGCGCGCCTGGGTCGCGAGCAGGCGAGCGACTGGCGAATCGAACTGGAGCGCGACGACGCCTCGCGCTTTCGGGTCATCCAGCGCCAGAGCGACGGCGGGGAGGAGGATGCGGTGGTCGACTGGGCGCTCAACGGCGAGTACAACGCCCGCAATGCCCTGGCCGCACTGGCCGCGGCGCATGCCTTTGGCGTCGACCTGGCGCGCGGCTGCGCGGCGCTGGCACGCTTCGAGAACCCGCGCCGGCGCCAGGAGGTGCGCGGCGAGATCGCGCATATCCAGGTCATCGACGATTTCGCTCACCACCCCACGGCGATTGCCGCCACCTTGGGTGGGCTGCGCGCCGCGACCCCTAAGGGGAGGCTGCTGGCGGTGATCGAGCCGCGCTCCAACACCATGCGCCTGGGCACACTGCGCAGCCGGCTGGCGGCGAGCGTCAACGATGCTGACGTGGTGTGGTGGTACCAGCCGCCAGGGCTCGACTGGTCGCTGGACGAGGTGCTCACCGAGTGCCGGCCGCCGACCCAACTGGCCGATGATCTCGACGCCCTGGTGGCGGCGGTAGTCGCCGAGGCGCGGCCGCTGGATCGCATCGTGGTGATGTCCAACGGCGGTTTTGGCGGCATTCACGACAAGCTGCTGGGGGCACTGGAGGTGGCGCATGGCGAATGACTTCAAGCCCCCGGTCACGGTGGCGCTGACCGGTGCCTCCGGCGCCCAGTACGGCTTGCGTCTGATCGAGTGCCTGGTGGCCGCCGACCACGAGGTGTGGGTGATGATCTCCAAGGCCGCGCACCTGGTGATCGACACCGAGACCGACATCTCGCTGCCGGCGCGCCCCGAGCGGCTGGTCGAAGCGCTCGGCGAGATGAGCGGCGCACACACGGGGCAGGTCCGCTGCTTCGCCCGCGAGGACTGGATGGCGCCGGTGGCCTCGGGTTCCGGTGCGCCGGCCTCGATGGTGATCTGCCCGTGCTCTACCGGCACCCTGTCGGCGGTGGCCACCGGGGCCAGCAACAATCTGATCGAGCGCGCCGCCGACGTGGCCCTCAAGGAGCGCCGCCAGCTCATCCTGGTGCCCCGCGAGACGCCGTTCTCGGCGATTCATCTCGAGCACATGTTGAGTCTGACGCGGATGGGGGCGGTGATCCTGCCCGCGGCGCCGGGCTTCTATCACCAGCCATCGAGCGTCGACGACCTGATCGACTTCATCGTGGCGCGGATTCTCAACCAGCTGGGCATCGAGCACCGGCTGATGCCGCGCTGGGGCGAGTCGGCGCCTGGCGACGAGTGATCGTCACCTGACGGTCATCGCTCGAGTGGTACTTTCAAGCAAGCGCTGGGCATTTACCTACACGGAGGTTGGTGTGATCAAACTGTCGCTGCTGTCGGTGTTCGTGCCGACATTCTTCATGGTCTCGTTGACCCCGGGCATGTGCATGACCCTGGCGATGATCCTCGGCATGACCCAGGGGGTCAAACGCACGCTATGGATGATGCTCGGCGAGCTTGCCGGCGTGGCACTGGTGGCGGTCGCCGCCGGTGCCGGGGTGGCGGCCTTGATGCTGCGCCAGCCGGAGCTGTTTGCGCTGTTCAAGTGGGTCGGCGGCGCCTACCTGGCCTACCTCGGGGTCATGATGTGGCGCTCCCGGGGGCGCATGGCGATCCCCCTGGAGAGCGTCGAGCTGCCGCGTGCCACGCGCACCCAGCTGGCCATGCAGGGCTTCGTCACCGCGGTGGCCAACCCCAAGGGGTGGGCCTTCTTCGTCGCGCTGCTGCCGCCGTTCCTTGATGCCAGCCTGGCGCTGGGGCCACAGCTGGCGGCGCTGGTGGCGGTGATCCTGCTCATCGAGTTCATCTGCCTGCTGCTCTACGCCGGCGGCGGGCGCACTGCGCGCAAGCTGCTCGGCGAAAGCGACAACGTACGGCTGCTCAACCGCATTGCCGGGTCGATGATGGTGGGGGTAGGGATCTGGCTAGCGTTAGGCTAGTGCCCAGCTCAGGTGGGTGGTAGCCAGGCCAGGCGCATGGCCAGTAGCACCAGCGAGGCCGCGGCCAGACTCGGCCAGGGGGCCGGGGTCAGCGAGCGGTGGGCGAAGCGGTGATAGCTGATGCGCACCAGTGCGCAGACCACCAGCCCCAGCAGCGCACCGCCGATCAGGTCGCTGGCCCAGTGCACGCCCAGCGTCAGGCGCGACAGCGCCATCGGTACGGCCAGCACGATTGCCGCCCAGTAGGCCCACACGCGGTGACGCGAGGGCAGTTCCTGGGCGATAAAGGCGGCAGCCAGGCCGTACAGCACCACGGCAGTGGAAGCGTGGGCGCTGGGGTAGGCCAGCGAGCCGGCCAGGTACTCCGGGAAGTCCGGCCGCTCGCGCCCGGCCAGCTGCTTGAACAGGGTGTTGGCCACGGCGATCCCGCCGAGGCCGGCGCTGAGGTGCAGGAAGGCCGAGAGATGTCGCGCCCACAGCAGCCATAACCCCCAGGGCAGGAACAGTGCCAGTACGCCATAGGTGTCGCCGGCGCGGGCCATCAGCTCGCTGGCGGTGGCGACCCAGGCCGTGTCGAGTGCTGCGGCCATGCCCTGGATCTGGGTGTCCATCAGCATCGGTCCCTGGTGGTCGAGCACGATCAGCGTCCAGATGCACAGCGCTGTGAGTGACACGACCAGCAGGCACAGCGAGCCCAGTGGGAACTCGCCGTGCGGCCGCCGGGCGCGCAGGCGCATCCACAGCCGGCGCCGCCAGGCCGCGCCGCGCGCCAGCCGCGCGCAAGCGAAGTAGACGCGCCCGCCGCGGGCCAGCTGGTGACGCAGCCACGAAAAACCCAGCGCCAACGCCACGATCACCGCCGCCAGGGCGAGCAGCCACTGCTGGGTGCCGGGGGGGATGTCGAGTAGCTGCTGCCAGGTGCGGCCCAGCAGGTAGCCGGGCAGCACATAGGCCGGTGCCCACAGCAGCGCCGACAGCAGCGAAGCCCACAGGAACGCAAACGGCGACATGTGCAGCATGCCGGCGATCATCGGGATCACCGGGCGTACCGGGCCGACGAAGCGGGCAAAGATCACCGACAGGGTGCCGTAGCGCTGAAAGAAGCGCGCGCCGCGGGCCAGCCACTCCGGATGGCGATGAAACGGCCACAGTCGCGGCACGCGCTCGCGCTGGGTATAGCCCAGCGCGAAGCTCAGGCCGTCGCCGCCCAGGGCGCCGAGAAAGGCGGCCAGCAGTACCAGGGGTATCGCCAGGTCCTGGTGGCCGGCCAGCGAGGCGGCCGCCGTCATCAGCAGCACGCCAGGCATGATCAGGCCGACCACGGCCAGGCACTCGAGCAGCGCGATCACGGCGATGATCAGCAATAGCAGGGCGGGGGATGGGGTCAGCTGGTAGAGCCAGTCGGCAATATTCAAGACGCGGACTCCGTCAGCGCGTGCCCCCTGCGCAGGAGGCGTTGTTCGAAGGCCAGCCAACGTTCGCCAGGCTGCGGGGTGCACACAGCGATGCGTGCGGTGAGTGGCCCGGTCTCGGCAAGCACGCAGCGCTCCAGCGCTGCCAGCAGGCGGTTGCGGACCATCAGCGCGCCGTTGTCGCCGGTGTCCGGCAGTACCAGCCAGAACAGGTTGCCCTCGGCGCGGCCCAGGCTGTCATGGCTGCGGCAGGTATGGTGCGCCACCTGGCAGAAGCGTTGCAACATGTGGCGGTAGAGGCGCAGGCCGAACTGCTCGCCGGCCATGTCGAGCTGTGGCAGATAGATGACCAGCACGCTGAGGCGCCGCTCGAGTGCCTGGGCCCGCGCCAGTTCGCTCTGCAGGGTCTCCTCGAGTGCGCTTGCCGTCAGCGCCTCGCACTGCGGGTCGTTGGGGTCGGTGGCGCGCAGTAGGGCGTGGTGGCGCAGCTGCTCCCAGGGCGCCAGGGTGCACAGCGCTACCAGCGTCAGGTAGCTGAGGGTGGCCTGGCGCAGGCTCATCTCGATGTCCATCAGCAGCAGCCACAGCGGGGCCAGCAGTAGGTTGAGCATCAGCGCCGGGCCCAGCGGCAGCAGCAGCAGCGCCAGCACCGGCGGCAGCCCTAGCCACAGGTCGGCGACCTGGTCGAGCCGTATCAGCTCCACGGTCAGCAGCAGATAGCCGGTGCTGATCAGCATGTAGGAGGCCATGCGCTGGGCGCGATGGTTGGCAAGGCACACTACCGCAGCACTCCCCAGTAACAGCAGGGCGCCGATACTCGGCAGCAGGATGTAGTCGTAGTGGCCCATCAGGTAGTGCCAGCTGGCCTGGGCGCCGGCAAATAGCGCCGTCAGTAGGTAGACCAGCACCAACAGCCGCGATGGTGAAGGCTCGAGGCGAGGCATCATGGGCAAGCCTCGTCGTGCACCAGTGGGGCCCGCTGCCCAGCGAGCGCCTCGCGCGCCTCCTCCAGGCGTTCACTGTCGCTCAGTGGCAGGGTGCGAGCACGCAGGTCTCGCTGGGGGAGCATGCTCAGCAGGGCCTGGCAGCGCTGGCGCACCGCGGTGGGATCGCGGCCCACCAGGGTGATCGCCAGGGTGCGTCGGTCGAGGCGATAGCAGTGTTCGAAAGGGTGGCTGGCCTGGGCCAGGCGTTGCGCCAGCCGCCAGCAGCGGTACCCGGTGCTGCGGATCAGCAGCAGTTCGCCGTGCAGCGGGTCGCGCTCGCTGCGGGTGCGCTCGCGGGCCAGCGACTCCTCGAGGCGCTGGGCCGACCACAGGCGTAGGCCGGGAGTCAGCCGCTGGCGCTGGATGACTCGCTGCCACAGCGGGCGCAGCTGCACGGCATGGGCGGCGCCGGCCAGCAGTAGCAGAGCCAGTGCCGCGCCGCTGATGTTGGCTTCGGCGCGGGGTAGCATGGCCGCTACCTGCCACCAGGCGAATGCGGCCAGGGCCACGTTGAGGGCCATCATCCAGCGTGGCTGGGGCAGCATCATCAGAATCGCAAAGGCCCACATCCACACCCCGAAGGACTCGGAATCCAGTGTCACCAGGCTCGCCAGCAGCAGGCTCGGCACCAGCTGCCAGGGCATGCGGGCCGGCCAGTAGAGGCGGTGCTGCAGAAGGGCGGCGGTGGCCAGCAGCCACAGGGCTGTGATCCACAGCAGCGGCTGCACCGCGCCGAGGTCCAGCGTGACGGCCATTGCCGCGCAGAGCACCGCGCCGGCCAGCAGGGTGAGGCGAAAACCGCGGACTTTGTACATGCTCTCCATGGTGCCTTATATTGGTCTGCTTCGCTGTATCATGAGCCTTTTCAGCCTGTCGGTCATCGCCGCCGTACACCCTTACTATTCAGGAGTCTCGCCAGGGCATGTCACACCACACCGCTGCCATCACCGATGTCGTTGCCTACATGGATCAGTTGGGTCAGCAGGCCCGTGCCGCCAGCGCCACGCTACGGCGTCTCGATACCGCGCGCAAGAATGCCGCCCTGCTGGCCACTGCAGCCCAGCTCGAGCAGGCTCGACCGCGGCTGCTGGCGGCCAATGAGGCTGATCTGGTGCGGGGCCGCGAAAACGGCCTGGATGCGGCGCTGCTCGACCGCCTGGCGCTGACCGATGCACGTATCGACGCCATGATCGAAGGGCTGCACCAGGTCGCTGCACTGCCCGATCCGGTGGGCGAGGTGGACGGCCTGCGCTACCGGCCCAGCGGCATTCAGGTCGGGCAGATGCGCGTGCCGCTGGGCGTGATCGGTATCATCTACGAATCGCGCCCCAACGTCACCGTCGAGGCGGCCAGCCTGTGCCTCAAGTCGGGCAATGCCTGCATCCTGCGCGGTGGCTCAGAGGCGCGCGACAGCAATGCCGCCATCGCTGCCTGCCTGCAGGCGGGGCTGGCCGAGGCCGGGGTGCCTGAGGCGGCGGTGCAGGTAGTGGCCACCACCGATCGCGCCGCGGTGGGTCGGCTGATCGCCATGCCCGAGTACGTCGATGTGATCATTCCGCGTGGCGGCAAGTCGCTGATCGAGCGCATTACCCGCGAGGCGCGGGTGCCGGTGATCAAGCATCTCGACGGCGTCTGCCATGTCTATATCGATGCCACGGCCGACCGTGACAAGGCGCTGGCCATCGCGCTCAATGCCAAGACCCACCGCTACGGCACCTGCAACACCATGGAGACGCTGCTGGTGGATGCAGCGCTGGCCGCCGAGCTGCTGCCGCGGCTCGCCGCCGCCTACGCCGAGCATCATGTCGAACTGCGTGGCTGCCCGCGGACCCGCGAGATCCTGCCCCAGGCCGTCGAGGCCAGCGAGGAGGACTGGCACGCCGAGTACCTGGCGCCGGTACTGGCGATCCGTGTGGTCGATGGTATCGACGCGGCCATGGCGCATATCGAGCGCTACGGCTCGCAGCATACCGACGCCATCGTCACCGAGCAGTACGCCCTGGCACGCCGTTTCATGGCCGAGGTCGACTCCAGTTCGGTGATCGTCAACGCGTCGACGCGCTTTGCCGACGGTTTCGAGTACGGTCTCGGCGCCGAGATCGGCATCTCCACCGACAAGCTGCATGCGCGGGGGCCGGTGGGGCTCGAGGGGCTGACCACGCGCAAGTACGTGGTGTTCGGGGATGGGCATATCCGTGAGTGATGGCGTGCGGGTGGCGATGCTCGGTGGCACCTTCGACCCGGTGCACCTGGGGCACCTGCGTAGCGCCGTGGAGCTGGTCGATGCGCTCGGCCTAGAACGGGTGCACATGATTCCTGCCCATCAGCCGCCGCTGCGCGAGGCGCCTGGGGTGCCCAGTCATGAGCGCCTGACGCTGCTGCAGCACGGCATCGGCGACACGCCGCGGCTGGTTGCCGACGACCGCGAGATCCGCCGCGACGGCCCCTCCTACTCCGCTGACACCCTGGCCAGCCTGCGCGCCGAATACGGTGAGTCGGCGCGGCTGGTGATGGCGCTGGGCCACGATGCCTTCCTCAAGCTGGCCGGCTGGCATCAGCCGCAGCGGCTGTTCGAGCTGGCGCACTTGGTGGTCATCGAGCGGCCCGATCATCACCAGCCGCTGCCGGACACGCTTGGCGAACTGATCGCCGGTCGCGAGGTCGATGACCCGGCGGCGCTGTTTGCCACGCCGGCCGGCGGGCTGCTGCGGCTCTCGCTGCCCACACGCATGGCGATCTCCGCGACCGAAGTGCGCCAGCGGCTGTGCTACGGCGGTTCGGTACGCTATCTACTGCCCGAGGCGGTGGAGCGGCGCATCATGGCACTGGGCCTCTACCGCCACGAGCGGTAGAATGATGGGCCAATGACAGTGATTTCCGCTACGCACCAGGAGCCCCACGCACACTATGCAGATTGACGACCTCAAGACACTGGTGATCGATGCCCTCGAGTCCCTCAAGGGCCAGGATATCGCCACCCTCGACGTGTCGCGCCTGACCAGCGTGACCGACCTGATGGTGGTGACCAGCGGTACCTCGACGCGGCATGTCTCGGCGCTGGCCAATCGCGTGGTGGAAACCGCCAAGGAGCACGACCTGCAGCCGCTGGGCGTCGAAGGGCAGGCCGGCTCCGACTGGGTGCTGGTGGATCTCGGCGAACTGGTGGTGCATGTGATGCTGGTCGAAACCCGGCGCCTCTACGACCTCGAACGGCTATGGTCGGACCTGCCCAGCGACGGCGAGGCCGAGGTGCGCGGGGAGCGTGTGTGAAGCTCAAACTGCTGGCGGTAGGCACCAAGATGCCAGGCTGGGTGGAACAGGGCGTTAGCGAGTATCGCAAGCGGCTGCCGCGTGACTTCAGCCTCGAGGTGATCGAGATCGCCCCCGGGTCGCGCGGTAAGAATGCCGATATCGCCCGTGCCGTGGCCAGCGAAGGCGAGCGCATGCGCGAGCGGCTCAAGGGCAACGAGCAGTTAGTGGCGCTGGAGGTCGGCGGCAAGCCCTGGAGCACTGAGCAGCTCGCCGAGCAGGCCGCTGACTGGCGCCTCGCCGGGCGCGACGTGGCACTGCTGGTGGGTGGCCCCGATGGTATCGAGCCGGGGCTCTCGGCGAGCGCCGATCAGCGCTGGTCGCTGTCGCCGCTGACCCTGCCGCATCCGCTGGTGCGTATCCTGCTCGCCGAACAGCTGTATCGCGCCTGGACGCTGCTGGTAGGGCATCCCTACCACCGTTGAGGTGTTTCTTGTTTCAATTCTCGAGTTCGCCCCATGCGTGATCGTCGCCAGGTACTCAAGAACACGCATCAGGAAGTGCGTATCTTCCGACTGCGCTCGCTGCTGGCGCTGCTGGTGGTAGTGGCCCTGACCACTACGCTGATGGGGCGTCTGGCCTACCTGCAGGTGACCCAGCACGAGGTCTATATCACCCGTTCGGAGAAGAACCGCGTGCGGGTCGAGCCGCTGCCGCCGACCCGTGGGCTGATCTATGACCGCAACGGCCAGTTGCTGGCTGAGAATCGCCCCACCTACAACCTGATGCTGGTGCGCGAGCGTGTCGAGGACCTCGATGCCACCCTCAACCTGCTGGTCGAGTTGCTGGCGCTGCCCGAGGAGGGCGTCGAGGCGTTCCGCGAGCGCTCGCGGCAGCGCACCCGGCCCTATCAGCCGGCGCTGCTGATGAGCGACCTGAAGGAGGAGCAGATCGCCCACCTGGCGCTCAATCGCCATCGCCTGCCCGGCGTCGAGGTCGAGGCGCAGCTGCTGCGCTACTACCCGGATGCCGAGATGCTGTCCCATGCGCTGGGCTACGTGGGACGCATCAATGCCGAGGAGCTGGCGACCCTGGATCCGGGCAACTATGCCGGCACCCATTTCATCGGCAAGACCGGCGTCGAGCGCTTCTACGAGGACGTGCTGCATGGCCAGGCCGGGCTGCGCAAGGTCGAGACCAACGCCCGCGGCCGGGTGCTACGCGAGCTGGGCCGCACCGACCCGGTGCCCGGCGAGAACCTGACCCTGACCATCGACCGCGACATGCAGAAGCTGGCCTACGAACTGCTCGACGGCCGGCGCGGCTCGATCGTCGCCATCGAGCCGGCCAGCGGCGAGATCCTGGCCATGGTCTCGGCGCCGGGCTTCGACAGCAATCGCTTCGTCACCGGCATCGACGTCGCCTCCTACCAGGCGCTGCAGGAGGACATCGACCTGCCGCTGTTCAATCGCGCGATCCGCGGTCAGTACCCACCGGGCTCCACCATCAAGCCGTTCCTGGCCATCGCCGGGCTCGCCGAGGGAGTGATCACGCCCAACCGGGTAATCAACGATCCCGGCTATTTTCAACTGCCGGGCGATACCCGCCGCTATCGCAACTGGCTGCGCTGGGGCCACGGCCGGGTCGACATGGAGCGCTCCATCGAGGTCTCCAACAATACCTACTACTACACCCTGGCCCACGAGATGGGCATCGACAGTCTGCATGAGCGCATGACCGCTTTCGGCTTCGGCCAACGGGTCGGCCACGACGTGTTCGGCGAGAGCGCTGCGCTGATGCCGTCGCGGGAGTGGAAGCGTGGGCGCTTCAATCAGCCCTGGTACCCGGGTGAAACCATCTCGGTGGGCATAGGCCAGGGGTACTGGCAGGTGACGCCGCTGCAGCTGGCGGCCGCTACCGCGGTGCTGGCCAATCGCGGCAAGTGGGTCAAGCCGCGTATGGCCAAGCGCATCGGCGATCATGAGCAGGAGACGGTGTTGCCCGATACCCTCGGCGACATCGTGCTCGACAACGAGGCGTGGTGGGACAAGGTGTTCTCCGGTGCCGAAAAGGTGCTGAGCGGTAGCGAGGGGACCGCGCGGCGCACCGGCGTCGGTCTCGACTACCGCATGGGCGGCAAGTCGGGTACCGCTCAGGTGTTTTCCCTGGGCCAGGACCAGCGCTATGACGCCGACGAGCTCGCCGAGCGGCTGCGCGACCACGCGCTGTTCGTTGCCTTCGCGCCACTCGAGGACCCGCAGATCGCAGTGGCGGTGATCGTCGAGAATGCCGGCGGCGGCAGCACCCACGCCGCGCACCTGGCGCGGGCGATGAGCGATGCCTGGCTGCTCGACGACGAGGCGCCGGATGTCGAAGAGGTGCGCGAAGAGATGGAGAGTGACAACGCCAGCGTAGCGGGGAACTGATGATCGGCAAGGGATGCTCATGATGCTCGGCGATATTACCCGCGGCCTGCGCGGCCATCCGGTGCGTCCGCCCCTGAGCGGTATGTCGCGTCGCAAGAGCGTGTGGACCAAGTTGCGCATCGATCCATGGATCATGCTGCTGCTGCTGGTGCTGATGAGTGCCGGGCTACTGGTGCTCTACAGTGCCAGCGGCCAGCGCCTCGAGACGGTCATCGCCCAGGCCAGCCGCTTCGGGCTGGGGTTGCTGGTGCTGATGGTATTGGCGCGGCTGTCGCCGACCACGCTGCTGCGTTGGGCACCGCTACTGTATGGTGTGGCGCTGACGATGCTGGTCGCGGTTGAGGTGATGGGCGACATGGGCATGGGCGCCCAGCGCTGGCTGGTGATTCCCGGGGTGGTGCGCTTTCAGCCCTCGGAGTTGATGAAGCTGGCGATGCCGATGATGCTCGCCGCCTACCTGTGCCGACGCGAGCTGCCGCCAAGGTGGACCGACCTGCTGGTGTGCGGTCTGCTGATGGCGGTGCCGGTACTGCTGATCGCGCGCCAGCCGGACCTCGGTACTTCGCTGCTGGTGACCTGTGCCGCGGTATTCGTGATCCTGCTGGCCGGGTTGTCGTGGCGCTTCATCGCCTTTCTGGTGGTGCTGGCCGGCGCGGCGCTGCCACTGCTGTGGATCAACATGCACAACTACCAGCGCCAACGGGTGCTGACCTTTCTCAATCCCGAGAGCGACCCACTGGGGGCCGGCTGGAACATCATCCAATCGACCACCGCCATCGGCAGTGGCGGCCTACTGGGCAAGGGCTGGCTGCATGGCACCCAGTCGCAGCTCGAGTTCCTGCCCGAGCGCCATACCGACTTCATCGTCGCGGTGCTTGGCGAGGAGTTCGGGCTGGTCGGCATGCTGGTGGTGCTGAGCCTCTACCTGCTGATCATCGTCCGCGGGCTGTGGCTGGCCAATGCGGCCCAGGACTGTTTCGGCCGCCTGCTGGCGGGCAGCATCATTCTGACCTTCTTCATCTACGTGTTCGTCAACGTAGGTATGGTCAGCGGCATCTTGCCGGTCGTCGGCGTGCCCTTGCCGCTGGTCAGCTATGGCGGCACCTCCAGCGTGACCTTGATGGCCGGTTTCGGTATTCTCATGTCGATTCATGCCCACCGCCGCCTGTTGCCACGCTGAGGCGGCGTCAAACGACCCAGCAAGGAGCTGCCCGACCGATGACGGTGTCTGCATTTCAGGGAAGGGGCGCGCACGGCGTGCTGGCCGCAGTGGGCCTGTCACTGATGGCGTCGGCGAGTCTTGCCGCCGATTTCGACCCGGCGTCGCATGACGAGGTCGCGCTACTGGTCGACGAGCTCGGTGAGCAGGGCGTGCCGCGTGACTGGGCCGAGGCGGCCATGCGCCAGGCCGGCTTCAGCCAGGACGTACTCGACGCCATGGAGGGCGCCGCCGAGCGGCGCCTGCGCTGGGACGAGTACCGCGAGATCTTCCTGCAGCGCGACCGTATCCTGCAGGGCGCGGCGTTCATCGATGCCCACCAGGATGCTTTTGCTCGCGCCGAGGCGGAGTTTGGCGTGCCGCCTGAGGTGATCGCCGCGATCATCGGCGTCGAGACCAAGTACGGCCAGTTTACCGGTCGTCATCGGGTGCTCGACTCGCTGTCGACGTTGGCCTTTCATCATCCCAGCCGCCACCGCTTCTTTCGCGGCGAGCTGGCCGCCTTCCTCGAGATCGCCTATGAAGAAGAGGTCGAGCCCGACTCGCTGCACGGCTCCTACGCCGGTGCCATGGGTTACCCGCAGTTCATCCCTACCAGCTACCGCGCCTATGCGGTGGACTTTGACGGTGACGACATTCGCGACCTGTGGACCAACCCGGTGGATGCCATCGGCAGCGTCGGCAACTATTTTGCCGAGCACGGCTGGCGCGGTGACGAGGCCATCTTCAGCGAGGCCAGTGGTCCCGAGTCGCTGCCCAAGGGCATAGAGTTTAATGCTACCCGGCCACCCTATGCGTCACTCTCCGAGCTGGCCGGGGTCGGCATCGAGCCGGCCGACGCCGATGCAGCGGATACGGTGATTCCGCTGGCGTTCGATTTCCTGCGCGACGACGACAGTGAGGAAGTGAGCTATCACTATCGCCTCGGTCACCACAATTTTTATGTGATTACCCGCTACAATCACAGCCATCTGTATGCCATGGCGGTGACCGAGCTGGCCGAGCAGATCGCCGAGGCCTATGAGGAGGGCGCATGGTCCGACAGCTGACTCGCCTTTCGGCCGCGCTGGCCGCACTGCTGCTGATGGCCGGCTGTGCCAGCAGCGGCGGCGGTAGCCAGCGCGCCGATGGTGGCACCGCCAATGCAGCGCAGAACGCAGCGACCAGCACCGCCAGCGGGCGCTACTCGATGAGCCGCGATGCCTACCCCGACCTACCGCCGGATGTCGCCAACGTGCCCGACGCCGAGCCGCGGGTCGAACCGCGCTCGCCGGGCGGCAACCGACCCACCTACGAGGTGTGGGGCAAAACGTACCGGGTGCTCGCGGACGAGGTGGGCTACAGCAATGAGGGCATCGCTTCCTGGTACGGCGAGAAGTTCCACGGCTACGCTACCGCCAACGGCGAGATCTATGACATGTACCTGATGACCGCCGCGCACCGCTCGCTGCCGCTGCCCAGCTTCGTCAAGGTGACCAGCGTTGCCAACGGGCGCTCGGTGATCGTGCGGGTCAACGACCGCGGCCCCTTCCATGACGACCGCGAGATCGATCTCTCCTATGCGGCGGCGGCGCGGCTGGATATTCTGGGCAGCGGCACCGGCCGGGTGCGCGTCGAGGCCATCGATCCGGTGGCCTGGCAGCAGAATCGCGGCAATGGTGAGCGCCAGGTAGCTGAGGTTCAGCGCCAGGCCCGCGACGGCGCCGAGCAAGTGGCTGCGCCAGCGGCAGACGTTTCGCCGCCCCGGGAAGTCGCCGCCAGGCCGGCCTCCGACAACGGTTCGTCGCATGCCGGCGGGGTCTTCCTGCAGGTTGCCGCCCTCGGCTCGGCGAGCAACGCCGAGGCGCTCAAGTCGCGGCTGCAAAGTGAACTCAACCAGCCGGTGCGGGTGGCCAGCGATGCCAGCGTGCATCGCGTCCAGGTCGGGCCGGTGAGTGACGCCAGCCGCGTCGAGCCCCTGCGTGACGAACTGCGCCGCGCGGGGTTTGCGCAAACCCTGGTAATCAATGACTGACCCCTCGTCGGGTCGTATATCTCGTGACGTTTCTTCTTTTGTGAGAGTGGGTGTAATGAAAGTGTTTGCCTTGTTGTCCGGTTTGCGTCGCTCGATGCTCCCATTGGCCGCCGCCGGCCTGACCAGCCTCGGGGTGATGACGCTGGGAGTGTCGGCCCAGGCCCAGCAGCCCAGCGCTCAGACCATGATTCCCTCGCCGCCGCAGCTGGCGGCCAAGTCGTGGTTCCTGATGGATGCCGACAGCGGCGAGGTGCTGGTCGAGCACAACGCCGACGAGCGTCTGCCACCGGCCAGCCTCACCAAGCTGATGACCGCCTACTTGGTCGAGCGGGAGCTCAATCGTGGCAATGTCGCGGTGGATGACGAGGTGCGTATCAGCGAGCATGCCTGGCGCACCGGTGGTTCCAAGATGTTCGTTGAAGTCGACACCAATGTGTCGATTGGCGACCTGCTACACGGTATCGTGATCGTCTCCGGCAACGATGCCAGCGTGGCGGTCGCCGAGCATCTGGCTGGCGGCGAGCAGCCGTTTGCCGACCTGATGAACCAGCATGCCCAGCGCTTGGGGCTGCACAACACCAACTTCGCCAATCCCACCGGGTTGCCCGACCCCGAGCAGTACTCCTCGGCGCGCGACATGGCGCTGCTGTCGCAGTACATCATCAACGATTACCCCGAGCACTATGCCATGTACTCGGAGCGCTATTTCACCTACAACGACATTCGTCAGCCCAATCGCAACCGCTTGCTGTGGCGCGATGCCACCGTCGACGGCCTCAAGACCGGCTGGACCACCGAGGCCGGTTACGGCCTGGTGGCCTCGGCCAAGCGCGATGATATGCGACTGATCTCGGTGGTGATGGGTACCAGCTCCGAAGAGGCCCGCGCCCAGGAGACCCAGAAGCTGTTCAGCTACGGCTTCCGCTACTTCGAGACCCTCAACCTCTACCAGGCGGGCTCGGTGCTCGAGACGCCGCGTATCTGGGGCGGTGCCGAGAACCAGGTGCGGGTCGGTGTCGACAGCGACGTCAGGATGACCGTGCCGCGCGGCCGCAGCGATGAGCTCACCGCACGCCTCAACCTGCGCGGCGATATCACTGCACCGGTGGCGGCCGGCGACCAGCTCGGCACCCTCGAGGTCAAGCTCGGTGACGAAGTGCTCGGCGAGCGTCCGCTGGTGGCCCTGGAGAGTGTCGAGCAGGGCGGTATCTTCAAGCGTGTCTTCGACATGGTGCGCCAGTTCATCAGCGGGCTGTTTGGCTGATCGATGGCCTAGCGCTGCAGTCTTGCACGGGGCCGCCGCTTGCGGCGGCCTTGGTCGCAGCGGCTCGGTTGCGTAAAATGGTGTCACACTCCCGTTTCGAGTACCCAACATCATGGCCGACAAGCCCCTGCGAGACCTGCGTCTCGATACTCCGGCGACGTCCACGCCGGCCCCCCGCGTCGAGTTCCCCTGCGACTACTCGCTGAAGATCGTCGGCGATGCCAGCGACGATTTTCACGATACCGTGGTCGCGGTGGTAGAGACGCATGCACCCGGCTTCGACCGTGAGTCGATCCGCGTCGTCGACAGCCGCAACGGCAAGTTCCAGTCGGTGCGCCTGACCATCGTCGCCACCGGCAAGCCCCACCTCGAGGCACTGTTCGCCGCGCTCAAGGCCACCGGCCGCGTCCACATGGTGCTGTAGATGAGCGAGCATCCCGTCGCGCCTGTCCAGGTCTACCGCCTGGGCCGCCAGCCGTACCTGCCGGTGTGGCAGGCGATGCGCGAGCTGACCGATACGCGCGACGCCGAGACCCCCGACCAGTGCTGGGTGGTCGAGCACGATCCGGTCTTCACCCAGGGCCAGGCCGGCAAGCCCGAGCATCTGCTGATGCCCGGCGACATCCCGGTGGTACAGACCGACCGCGGTGGCCAGGTGACCTATCACGGCCCCGGCCAGCTGGTGGTCTATCCGCTACTCGATGTGCGCCGTACGCGGCTCGGCGTGCGCGAGCTGGTGACCGCGCTGGAGCAGGCGGTGGTCGGCGTGCTGGGGGATCTGGGGATTGCGGCTATGGCGCGGGCGGACGCCCCGGGAGTCTACGTGGGCGAGGCCAAGATCGCCTCACTGGGGCTGCGCATTCGTCGCGGCGCCAGCTTCCACGGCGTGGCGCTCAACGTCGATGTCGACCTCAGCCCGTTCTCGCGTATCAATCCCTGCGGCTATGCCGGCATGGCGATGACGCGTATCAGCGACCTGATACCTGCGGCGCCGGACGCGGACAGCGTGGCGCGTGGCCTGGTACGCCATCTGGGCGCCCAGCTGGGGCGCGATCTGGCTTGGGCAGCACCCGGCGAGCTACCGGAGCACTGCCGTCTGCAGCAGGGGCTCAGCTTACCTGCGTGACCGGAATCAGGCCGTCATCCGCGGACGCCTGCTGGCCGGGCACCTTGGCCGGGGCGGCCAGCCCCAGGTTGTTCTTCTCGAAGACCTTGTCGGCGCGGTAGCTGGAGCGAACCAGCGGCCCCGAGGCGACCTCCATGAAGCCCTTCTCGAGCCCCAGTTGACGGTAGCGCTCGAACTCCTCGGGCGTGACCCAGCGCTCCACCGGCAGATGGTTCTTGGTCGGGCGCAGGTACTGGCCGAGGGTAACGATGTCGACGCCGATCTCGCGCAGGTCGTCGAAGGTGGCGAGGATCTCCTCCTCGGTCTCGCCGAGCCCCAGCATCAAGCTGGTCTTGGTCAGCACCTCGGGCTTGTGACGCTTGGCAAAGGCCAGCACGTCGAGGGTCTTGCGGTAGCCGGCGCGGGGGTCGCGCACGCGCTGGGTGAGGCGCTCGACGGTCTCGACGTTCTGGGCAAACACCTCGAGGCCGGAATCCACCACGTCGGCGATGGCGTCGTGCACGCCGTCGAAATCCGGGGTCAGGGCCTCGACCACCACCTCCGGTGTGCGCGCCTTGATGGCGCGGACGCAGGCGGCGTAGTGGCTGGCGCCGCCGTCGTCTAGGTCGTCGCGGTCCACCGAGGTCAGCACGATGTAGCGCAGCCCCATCAACTCCACCGACTTGGCGGTATTCTGCGGCTCTTCATGATCGAGCCAGCCGCGCGGGTTGCCGGTGTCCACCGCACAGAAGCGGCAGGCGCGGGTGCATACCGAGCCCATCAGCATGATGGTGGCGGTGCCGTTGCTCCAGCACTCGCCCATGTTGGGGCAGTGCGATTCGGCGCACACCGTGCTCAGGCGGTGCTCGCTGACGTTGCGCTTGACCGCCTCGAAGCGTTCGCCGCCGGCGATCTGGATGCGCAGCCAGGGCGGCTTGCGGCCGTTGCTGACGCCCTCGTGGGGCTCTGCTGCTTCGCTCTGCCTGCGCTGCTTGATGCCATCCTTGATCACGGACATGCCGTGCTCGTTGCGGAATTTGGCCCCGCTGGAAACGGCTTGCGACGGCTTGTTGCTCATAGCGATTCGCGCCTCTCTGTTCGCTGCCCGGGCGGCGTCACCCGAACCAATATGGGCGCCACTTTAGCATAAGGTCGGGGGTGGGTTCAGCCGCCCTGGCCGCTCGGAACTCTTGGCTTGCCCCACCGTGCCTCGAGCTCGGAACTAACCCGTCGGCAGGCCTACGAGGAGGCGCTGTAAACCCATCCCTGGGCGCTACCTTGCGCCCTGCTGCGCTCTCGCATCCTGCTCCGCTTGCAGGACCGGGGCTGGCCATCCATGGCCAGCCCGTTCGGAGGAATCCTCCTCACCCATGGCGCAAACCTCCTCTCCGACCTGCCCCCGGCGTCCTCGCAATCGGCACTGATGGCGGCGGATCAGTCCCGAGCGGTGCTTGCCCAAATTAACTGCCTTGTGCCTTGGGTACCGGCAGGCAGACCACCGAGTGGCCGCGGTGGGGCGTCAGCGGGGCGCTGAAGTGGGCGTTGAGCTCCGGCAGCAGCTCCTGGACGAAGCGCAGGAACAGCTCGGTGAGCGGCGAGGGGTGGCGGTCCTTGGGATACACCGTGCACCACGAGCGGCGCAGCGGAAAGCCGGGCAGCGGCGGCGAGGCGAGCAGCCCGCCAGCCAGTTCCAACTGGACGGCCAGGCGCGGCAGCACCGCTACGCCGAGATGCGCCATCACGCCCTGCTTGATTGCCTCGTTGGTGCCCATCTCGATGGTGTGGGCCAGCGTCACCCGCTCGCGTGAGGCGAAGTCCTCGAAGGCGCTGCGGGTGCCGGAGCCGGGTTCACGCATCAGCACGTAGTGGTGAGCGAAGTCGTCGAGGGTCGGGCTGGGGCTGTGCATCAATGGGTGTTCCGGCCACACCACCGGGATCATCTCGTTGTCGAGGATCGGCATGAAGGTGAGGTTGGGGTCATCGGGCACCATGCCCATGATCACCAGGTCGTCGCGGCGCTCGGCGAGGCGCTCCAGGGCCTGGCCGCGGTTGCATACCCGCAGGCGAATCTGCACCTCGGGGTAGAGGGCGCGAAAGCGCGCCAGGATATACGGCACCACGTACTGGGCGGTGGAGACCGCCGCCAGGTTGAGCTCGCCGCGGATGCTGCCGGCCATCTCCGAGAGCGCCATCTGCAGGCTCGAAACCTGACCGAAGATCGACTGTACCGAACTCGCCAGGGCATCGGCGGCGGGCAGCACGTGCAAGGTCTTGCCGGCATACTTGAACAGCGGCTGCTCGAGGGCCTGCTCGAGCTGGCGGATCTGCGCGCTGACTGCCG
Source organism: Halomonas salipaludis (assembly GCF_002286975.1). Taxonomy (GTDB): domain Bacteria; phylum Pseudomonadota; class Gammaproteobacteria; order Pseudomonadales; family Halomonadaceae; genus Franzmannia; species Franzmannia salipaludis. Next base: position 58,050 of record NZ_NSKB01000009.1, on the reverse strand, counting down.
GCTGCGTCAGGCCGAGCTGCTCCGCCGCCCGCGAGTAGGACTGCTGGCGGTGCACGGCCTGGAATACCTGCAGCTGGCGGAAGGTCAGGCGGTTGAGCAGACTGGGTCGCGTCATCGAGGCGTCCAAGCGGTGTCGGTTATGACAGAATAGGGCAAGGGCCTGTCGACGTTCATCGCAGCCGCGATGAACGTCACCAGGCCCTTGTGAAATACTATCAATTTTGCCGGGGTGGGTCGCCATGTTCCACAAGCTGCTGATCGCCAACCGCGGCGAGATCGCGGTGCGCATCGAGCGCGCCTGCGCCGAGATGGGCATTCGCTCGGTGGCGGTGTACACCGAACCGGACCGTTTCGCACTGCACGTCAAGCGCGCCGACGAGGCCTACTTCATCGGCGATGACCCGCTGGACGGCTACCTTGACGCCCAGCGCCTGGTCGACCTGGCCCGTGAGACCGGCTGCGATGCGCTGCATCCCGGCTACGGCTTTCTCGCCGAGCAGGCTGATTTCGCCAGGCTGTGCGCTCAGACGGGCATTGCCTTCATCGGCCCGGATGCCGAGGTGATCGCACGCATGGCTGACAAGAGCGGCGCACGGGAGACCCTGCGCGAAGCGGGCATCCCCGTCACGCCCGGCTCGCGGGCGCCGCTGGCAAGCGCCGAGGAGGCACTGGCGCTGGCCGAGGCGCTGGGCTACCCGGTGATGCTCAAGGCTAACCACGGCGGCGGCGGCCGCGGCCTGCGGCGCTGTGACGACCCAGCCCAGCTCGAGCAGGCCTGGGGCCAGGTCGGCGAGGAAGCCGATGCACGTTTCGCGAGCGGTGCGCTGTTCCTCGAGAAGTGCCTGGTCGGCAGCCAGCATATCGAGGTGCAGGTGCTGGCCGACCGCCACGCCAGCGTGATTCACTTGTTCGAGCGTGACTGTTCGATCCAGCGCCGCAACCAGAAGCTGATGGAGATCGCCCCCAGCCCGCGGCTGACCCCCGAGCAGCGCGCCTACGTCGGCCAGCTGGCGGTGCGCACGGCGCGGCTGGTGGGCTACGAGAACGCCGGTACCGTGGAGTTCCTGGTGCGGGGCAACGAGATCTACTTCATGGAGATGAATACCCGCATCCAGGTCGAGCATACCGTCAGCGAGGCGGTCACCGGGGTCGATATCGTCCGCGAGCAGATCCGCATCGCCTACGGGCTCAAGCTGGCGTTTCGCCAGGAGGACATTCGTCACCACGGCTACGCCATCGAGTTTCGTATCAATGCCGAGGACCCCAAGAACGACTTCCTGCCGTCGTTCGGTCGTATTACCCGCTACTACGCCCCGGGGGGGCCGGGGGTGCGCACCGACACCGCCATCTATACCGGCTACCGCCTGCCGCCGCACTTCGACACCCTGTGCCTCAAGCTGATCGTGTGGGGCATGACCTGGGAGGAGACCCTCGACCGCGGCGTGCGCGCGCTCAACGACATGCGTCTGCATGGCATCAAGACCACCGCGCCGCTCTACGAGGAGATCCTCAAGCACCCCGACTTTCGCCGCGGCGACTTCGATACCGGCTTCGTGCTGCGCCACCCCGAGCTGCTCGACTACTCGGTGAAGCGCAATCCCGACGAGGTGGCGCTGGTGGTGGCTGCCGCCATCGCCGTCCACGCCGGCCTATGAACCACCGCCCTGACAGGGAGACAGACATGCCCGCCAACCCCGACTCCCGCGTGCGCCTCAGCGATGTGGTGCTGCGCGACGGCCACCAGTCACTGATCGCCACGCGGCTGCGCACCGACGACATGCTGCCGGTGTGCCCGGCGCTGGACGCCATCGGCTTCGAGTCGCTGGAGGTGTGGGGCGGGGCGACCTTCGACGCCTGTGTGCGCTTCCTCAAGGAGGACCCCTGGCAGCGCCTGCAGCGACTCAAGGCGGCGCTGCCCAACACGCCGCTGCAGATGCTGCTGCGTGGCCAGAACCTGGTCGGCTACCGCCACTACGCCGATGACGTGGTCGAGGCCTTCGTCGCGCGTGCCGCGGCGGGCGGCATCGATATCTTCCGGCTGTTCGACCCGCTCAACGACCTGCGCAACCTGGAGACCGCCATGGCGGCGGTCAAGGCGGCTGGCAAGCACGCCCAGGGCGCGCTCTGCTATACCGTCAGTCCGGTCCACGACCTGGAGATGTACGTCAGGGATGCCCGCCGGCTGGTGGCGATGGGCGCCGACTCCATCGCCATCAAGGACATGGCCGGGCTGCTCACCCCCTACGCCACGGCCGAGCTGGTCGCAGCACTGCTGGATGCCGTCGAAGTGCCGGTGCATCTGCACGCCCACGCCACGTCGGGGCTGGCTGCCCAGTGCCATCTCAAGGCGGTGGAGGCGGGCTGCCGGCACCTCGACACCTGTTGCGCGGCCTTTGCCGGCGGCGCCAGCCACCCGGCCAGCGAGGCGATGGTGGCAACCTTCCACGACACCGACTACGACACCGGCCTCGACCTCGAGGCGATCAAGGCGGTCAGCGACCGGCTGCGCGAGGTGCGTCGCGAGTACGCAGGGTTCGAGAGCGAGGTGACCCGCGAGGACATCGGCGTGCTGGTCAGCCAGGTGCCCGGCGGAATGATGTCGAATCTCGCCCACCAGCTGCGCGAACAGAATGCTCTGTCGCGAATCCGCGAAGTGTTCGACGAGATCCCGCGGGTGCGTGCCGATCTCGGCTATCCGCCGCTGGTCACGCCGACCTCGCAGTTCATCGGCTCCCAGGCGGTGACCAACGTGCTGACCGGCGAGCGCTACAAGACCATCAGTAACGAGATCAAGCGCTACCTGCTGGGCGGCTACGGGCGCCCGCCGGCCCCCGCCGACCCTGAGCTGCGGCGCCGGGCGGTGGGCCAGGAACCCGCCGAGCAGGGCCGACCGGCGGATCTGCTGCCGCCCGAGATGGCGCGCTTTCGCGCCGCGATCGGCACGCTTGCCGAGAGCGAAGAGGACGTGCTGACCTATGCGCTGTTTCCCGATATCGGGCGCGACTTCCTGCAGGGGCGTCGCGACGGCAGCCTGATCCCTGAACCGCTGCCGGCGCCGGACGTCGGCCAGCGGCCGGTCAGCGAGGGCACCCCCACCGAATTCGTGATCGACGTTCACGGCGAGTCCTACGACGTGCAGATCACCGGCGTGGGCCGCGACCGTGGCGGACGCCGCCAGGTCTACCTGACCCTGGACGGCATGCCCGAGGCGGTGGTCTTCGAGCCCCGCGACCGCTACCAGCCGCCGCCCGAGAGCGGCCGCGCCCGTGCCAGCGGCGCCGGCCACGTGACCACTGCCATGCCAGGCAACATCGTCGACGTGCTGGTGGCCGTCGGCGACCGGGTCGAGGAGGGGCAGGCGGTGCTGATCACCGAGGCGATGAAAATGGAGACCGAGCTGCACGCGCGGCGCGCCGGTACGGTGATCGCGCTGCACGTGGCACGCGGTGAGCGGGTGATGCCCGGCGAGGTGCTGGTGGAGATCGAGTGAACGTCCGACTGGCGAGCGTCAGGCGAAAAGACTAGGCTATATTGCAATGCAGCATGGTGGCATACTGATTGCCAGCAATGCCATTGTCGCGGCTCTTTGCAAGAAGCGCTGGAGGTAGGTCGAAGAGGAGGTCTACCGCCAATTCAGCTTCGAGCAGTGCTGCTATCTGCAATGGCGCAACCCCTTTTCGCCGCTATGGAGTGATCCCATGCTACCGGCCGCTAGTTCCATGATGAATGCGTCGCTTGCGCTGTTCGATCCCCTCGGCATCGGTCGCGCCAGCGTCGACTACTGGCGCGACAGCCTCGAGCGCAGCGTGCTCTACCTCGACGTGATGCGCCAGCGGGGCAATCAGTATCTCGAGCATATGGAGCAGACCAAGCCCAATGTGCTGGGCTTCGAGTCCGAGGTGTTGGTCGACGGCCGCGATATGCCGCGACCGGTCAACTACGAGCTGATGCGCATCGTGCCGCCGGCCGGAATCGAGGTCGACTCGCTGGCGCGCCCGTTCGTGGTGGTCGACCCCCGCGCCGGCCACGGTCCGGGCATCGGTGGCTTCAAGCCCGACAGCGAAATCGGCGTGGCGCTGCGTGCCGGGCATCCGTGCTACTTCATCGGCTTTTTGCCGTTCCCTGTGCCGGGCCAGAGCGTCGAGGATGTGGTCGACGCCGAAATCGCCTTCCTGCGCGAGGTGATCGCCCGCCATCCCGATGTCTCGGAGAAGCCCATGGTGGTGGGTAACTGCCAGGCTGGCTGGCAGATCATGATGGCCGCGGCGCTGGAGCCCGAGGTGTTCGGTCCGATCCTGATCGCCGGGGCGCCGCTCTCCTACTGGGCCGGTGAGCGGGGCCGTGCACCGATGCGCTATACCGGCGGCATGACCGGCGGCAGCTGGATGACGGCGCTGGCCGGCGACCTTGGCGCCGGGTTGTTCGACGGTGCGCTGCTGGTGCAGAACTTCGAGAAGCTCAATCCGGCCAACACCCTGTGGGACAAGCAGTATCGGCTCTACGCCAACGTCGACAGCGAGGCCGAGCGCTACCTGCAGTTCGAGCGCTGGTGGGGCGGGCACGTGGTGCTCGGCGCCGAAGAGATCCAGTACATCGTCGATAACCTGTTCATCGGCAACCGCTTGAGTACCGCTGGGCTATCGACCCGCGACGGACGGCGCATCGACCTGCGCAACATCCGTTCGCCGATCGTGGTGTTCTGCTCCAAGGGCGACGACATCACGCCGCCACCCCAGGCGCTGGGCTGGGTGCGCGACCTCTATGCTGACGTCGAGGATATCTACGCCCACGAGCAGACCATCGTCTACTGCGTGCACGACACCACCGGCCACCTGGGCATCTTCGTCTCGGGCAGCGTATCGCGCAAGGAGCACACCGAGTTCACCGCCAATATGGACTACATCGACGTGCTGCCGCCGGGCCTCTACGAGACCCAGGTCACCGAGCGCACGCCGTCCGGCGAAGATGAGGCGCATATCGACGGCGACTATCTGCTCGAGTTCACCCCGCGCGATGTCAAGGAGCTCGATGAGATCGTCCAGCCCAGCGACGAGGATGACCGCCGCTTCGCTACCGTGGAGCGGGTCTCGCAGATCAACCTGGGGCTCTACCAGATGCTGCTGCAGCCGTGGCTCAAGGCGGTGATGACGCCGGAGGCGGCGCGCTGGATACGCCGCATGCACCCGATCCGCCTGGCCTACAAGCTCTACTCCGACCGCAACCCGCTGATGGCGCCGGTCCCGGTGCTCGCCGAGCGCGTGCGTGCCGAGCGCCAGGTAGCGGCAGCCGACAACCCCTGGCGCATGGCCGAGAGCGTCGCCAGCGACCATCTCAGTGGCAGCCTCGACGCCTACCGCGAGCTGCGCGATGGCCTCACCGAGAAGCTGTTCATGGGCTGGTACGGCCAGCCGTGGCTGCAGACCGTGGCTGGCCTTGGCATCGGCGGCGAGCCGCTGCGCCGGCGTCCCGGCATCGAGCCGGAGCATCGCCGTTTCGTCGATAACCGTCAGGCCGAGCTGTGCCAGCGTATCGACCAGGGCGGCGGCCACGAGGCGGTGATGCGTGCACTGATCTACGTGCTGGGTGGCGCGCCCTCCACCGACGAGCGCAATTTCCAGCGCCTCAAGGCGTCGCGGGCCGAACTCGAGCCGGGCCTCAAGCTGGCCGACTTCAAGACGCTGGTGCGTGACCAATTCTTTATCCTCAAGCTCGACCGCGCGCGGGCCCTGGCGGCCATCCCGACGCTGCTGGCCAGCTGCAGCAACGCCGAGATCGATGAGCACCTCGAGCATCTCGAGCACGTGCTGGCGGCCAGCGGCCCCCAGGCCGACGGCGTCAATGAGCGGCTCGACGAGGTGCGTGGCTACTTCGCCGCGGCGCGTCCGGCGCCGCCAGAGACCAAGCCGGCTGTCGCTGCGCCGGTTGAGAAGCTTTCGGGCGCTGAGAAGACTCCGGCTGCTGAGAAGGCGCCGGTCGAGAAATCAGCGCCTGCTGAGAAGACTCCGGCTGCTGAAAAGGCAGCTCCGGCCGAGAAGACTCCGGCTGCTGAAAAGGCAGCTCCGGCCGAGAAGACGTCGGCTGCCGAGAAGGGGGCGCCTACCAAGAAAGCGCCTTCTGCTCAGAAGAAGCCAGCGGCCAAGCCGCGTGCTCGCAAGGCGCCGGCAGATAAGCCCAGCGGCAAGGATTGAGCAGCCGCAGCCGTTTCAGCGAGTGCCTAACGACAACGCCGCCCCTAGGGGCGGCGTTGTCGTGTAGATGGCGCTGTCGTTTTCTTGCCTGTCCGCGTCAGTCGGCGCGGGCGCTGACCCAGGCTCCAGCGTCGGGGATGGCGATGTCCACTTCCTCGCCAACATAGGGCGAGGAGATCAGGAAATCGGCGCTGGCCGCATTGCAGGCCACCGGGATGTTCCACAGCGCGGCCAGACGCAGCAGCGCCTTGACGTCGGGGTCGTGGGGCTGGGGGGCGAACGGATCCCAGAAGAAGATCAGCAGGTCGAGGCCTTGCTCGGTGATGCGCGCGCCGATCTGCTGGTCGCCGCCCAGCGGGCCGCTCATCAGTCCTTCCACCTCGAGGCCGCGCTCCTTGGCGATGCGCCGCGCGGTGGTGCCGGTGCCGACCAACTGGTGCTGGGCCAGGGTCGTCTGCCAGCGTTCTACCCAGGCCAGCATTTCATCCTTCTTGCCGTCGTGGGCGATCAGTGCAATGCGCTTGCGGGCGGGCAGGGTACGGCTGGCCTGCTGGGCCGGGCGCGGGTCATTGTCGGGGAGGAGGCTCATGGCTCACTGCACCTCGAGAATCTTCAGGGTATTGGTGCCGCCGTGGGCGTTCATATGGTCGCCGCGGGTCAGGATCATCAGCTGGCCGGCTTCGACAATGCCGTGATTCTTGAGAATCGCCATGGCGTGCTGGTTGAGTTCGCCGGGATCCAGCTCGGTGCTATCGAAGGGTAGCGAGACCACGCCGCGGTAGAGCGCCATGCGCCGCTGAGCGGTGGGGCTGTGGGCCAGGCCGACGATCGGCAGCCCCGAGCGAATCCGCGAGGCGATCAGCGGTGTATAGCCGGTGGCGGTCATGCAGGCGATGGCGGCGACACCCTCGAGGTGGTTGGCGGCGTACATCGCCGACAGCGCGATGGTCTCGTCGATCTGGGTGAAGCCTTCGTGGATGCGGTGGCCTGATTCCTGGGCGGTGCGCTCGCGCTCGGCGCCCAGGCATAGCCGATGCATCGCCTCGACGGTCTCCACCGGATAGTCACCGGCGGCGGTCTCGGCGGAGAGCATCACCGCATCGGTGCCGTCGAGCACCGCGTTGGCGACGTCGAACACCTCGGCGCGGGTCGGCAGCGGCGACTCGATCATCGACTCCATCATCTGGGTTGCCGTGATCACTGCGCGGTTGAGGGTGCGGGCGCGCTTGATCATGCGCTTTTGCACGCCGATCAGCTGGGCGTCACCGATCTCCACGCCGAGGTCGCCACGCGCTACCATCACCGCCTCGGAGGCGAGGATGATGCCGTCGAGGGTGGCATCGTCGGCCACTGCCTCGGCGCGCTCGACCTTGGCTACCAGACCGATCTCTTTGCCGGCTTCGCCGAGCAGGTCGCGGGCCTCCTGCATATCGGCGGCGGAGCGCGGGAAGGACACCGCGAGGTAGTCGACGCCAATGTCGATGGCGGTCTCGAGATCGGCCTTGTCCTTGTCAGTGAGCGCCGCGGCGGAGAGGCCGCCGCCCTGCTTGTTGATGCCCTTGTTGTTGGACAGTTTGCCGCCGACGACCACCGTGGTGTGGACCTCGTCACCCTGGATCGCGCTGACCTCGAGCACCAGCCGGCCGTCGTCGAGCAGCAGGCGGTCGCCGACGGCGACGTCGGCGGCCAGGGTCTTGTAGTCGCAGCCGACCCGGGTGGCGTCGCCGGCGTCGCTGTCCAGCGCCATGTCGAGAATGAAGCTGGCGCCCTCATCCAGGGTCACTGCGCCGTTGGCGAAGCGCGCGATACGGATTTTGGGGCCCTGCAGATCCCCCAGGGCGGCGACGCTCTTGCCGAGGCGCGCGGCGATCTCGCGGACCCGGGCCAGGCGGCGGCGGTGGTCATCGGCGGAGCCGTGGGAGAAGTTGAGGCGCACCACGTCGACGCCAGCCTCGAGCATGGCCTCGAGTACGCCGTCGCGGTCGCTGGCCGGTCCCAGTGTGGCGACGATCTTGGTGCGGCGGATAGCGTTGAGCGGGGCTGTCGACATCTGTCTCTCCTGAAGGATAGTGCCGGTGAATCAGTGGCCTATGCGCTCTCGGCACAGGCTCGGCCGGCGTGCTTAGTATTATGTAGTGATTTTACTACATGATACTACACCAAGGGCTCGACCCGGGGAAACGTCTTGCCGAGCCCAGTCCCGGCGGTCTAGGGTCAAAGGGCCGTGGCGCCTCGACGCCAGTGCTGAGACTGGCGCGGCTTCTGGCACTGGGTTAGGGTAGGCGCATTTTTCCAACGCCGCGTAGTACATGTAGTAGTACGTGTGGCGAACGACTCGCAGGTCCAGGGCGTTGGCCCGGACAACAGGAATGTGGAGCACTATGGGCAAGTCACTGGTCATCGTCGAGTCGCCGGCCAAGGCCAAGACGATCAATAAGTACCTCGGCAACGATTTCATCGTGAAGTCGAGCGTGGGTCATATCCGTGACCTGCCGACCAGCGGCTCGGGCAAGGCGGCCTCCGACCCCAAGGAGCGCGCCCGCCAGGCCGCGGCGACGCGCAAGATGTCGCCGGAAGAGAAGGCGGTATACAAGAAGCACAAGTCGTGGGATCAACTGATCCGGCGCATGGGCATCGACCCCGAGCATGGCTGGGAGGCGCACTACGAGGTGCTGCCCGGCAAGGAGAAGGTGGTCGCCGAGCTGCAGAAGCACGCTGAGAAGGCCGACGCGGTCTATCTGGCGACGGATCTGGACCGCGAAGGGGAGGCGATTGCCTGGCACCTTCAGGAGACCATCGGCGGTGAGCCCTCGCGCTACAAGCGGGTAGTGTTCAACGAGATCACCAAGAACGCCATCCAGGAGGCCTTCAAGGCGCCTGGCAGCCTCAATATCGAGCGCGTCGAGGCGCAGCAGGCGCGGCGCTTCCTCGATCGCGTGGTGGGCTTCATGCTCTCGCCGCTGCTGTGGGCCAAGGTCGCCCGCGGGCTCTCCGCCGGCCGCGTGCAGTCGGTGGCGGTGCGTCTGATCGTCGAGCGCGAGCGCGAGATCCGTGCCTTCGTGCCCGAGGAGTTCTGGGACGTCCATGCCGACCTGGCAGTGGCCGACGACGCCAAGGCCGAGCCGATCCGCTTCGAGCTGGTGCGCCAGGATGGCAAGGCCTTCCGGCCCACCTCCGAGGCCGAGACCCTCGAACGCATCGCCGCGCTGCGCAAGGCGAGCCTGGCGATTACCGCGCGGGAGGACAAGCCGACCCGCTCCAAGCCCAATGCACCCTTTATCACCTCGACCCTGCAGCAGGCCGCCAGCGGCCGCCTGGGTTTCTCGGTCAAGAAGACCATGACCCTGGCCCAGCGCCTCTATGAGGCGGGTTACATCACCTACATGCGGACCGACTCCACCAATCTCTCCAAGGATGCGGTGGATGGCGTGCGCGAGCATATCGAGCAGGCCTACGGCAAGCGCTACCTGCCCGAGGCGCCCAACCGCTATTCCAGCAAGGAGGGCGCCCAGGAGGCCCACGAGGCGATTCGCCCCTCCGACGTCAACCTCAAGGCCAGCGACCTTGCCGGCATGGAGCGTGACTCCGAACGGCTCTATGAGCTGATCTGGCGCCAGTTCGTGGCCTGCCAGATGACCCCGGCGGAGTATCTGTCCAGCACCCTGACGGTGGAGGTCGACGGCTATGAGCTGCGCGCCAAGGGCCGGGTGCTCAAGTTCGACGGCTATACCCGGGTAATGAAGCCGTCGGGCAAGAACGAGGACCAGTCGCTGCCCGACCTCGCCGAGGGCACGCCGATGACCCTCGAGCAGCTCGATCCGCAGCAGCACTTCACCAAGCCGCCGGCGCGCTTCACCGAGGCGAGCCTGGTCAAGGAGCTGGAGAAGCGCGGCATCGGCCGGCCGTCGACCTACGCCTCGATCATCTCGACCATCCAGGACCGCGGCTACGTCAAGCTCGAGAGCCGGCGCTTCTATGCCGAGAAGCTCGGCGATATCGTCACCGAGCGTCTCAAGGAGTCGTTTCCCGATCTGATGGACTTCTCGTTCACTGCGCGCATGGAGGACGGCCTCGACGAAGTCGCCGAGGGCGAGCGCAACTGGCAGGCGCTGCTCGACGCCTTCTATGCCGAGTTCAAGAAAGAGCTCGAGATCGCCGAGAGCGAAGATGGCATGCGCCCCAACCAGCCGGTGCCGACTGGCATCGACTGCCCGACCTGCGGGCGCAAGATGCAGATCCGCACCGCCTCCACCGGGGTCTTCCTGGGCTGCTCGGGCTATAACCTGCCGCCCAAGGAGCGCTGCAAGACCACCATCGACCTGATCCCCGGCGAGGAGGCGGTCGCCGCCGACGCCGGCGAAGAGGCCGAGACCGAGGCGCTGCGCGCCAAGCACCGCTGCCCCAAGTGCGGCACGGCGATGGACAGCTATCTGATCGACGAGACCCGCAAGCTGCATATTTGCGGTAACAGCCCAGACTGCGACGGCCACGAGGTGGAGCAGGGGCGCTTCAAACTCAAGGGCTACGAAGGCCCGGTCATCGAGTGCGACAAGTGCGGCAGCGAGATGCAGCTCAAGAGCGGCCGCTTCGGCAAGTACTTCGGCTGTACCAACAGCGAGTGCAAGAACACCCGCAAGCTGCTCAAGAGCGGCGAGGTGGCGCCGCCCAAGATCGACCCGATTCCGATGCCCGAGCTGGCCTGCCAGAAGGTCGACGACCACTACGTGCTGCGCGACGGCGCCAGCGGCCTGTTCCTGGCCGCCAGTCAGTTTCCCAAGAACCGCGAGACCCGCCCGCCGCTGGTCAAGGAGCTCAAGGCCCACGCCGAGGAGCTGCCCGAGAAGTATCACTTCCTGCTCGAGGCGCCCAGCGAGGACCCGGACGGCCGGCCGGCGCAGATCCGCTTCTCGCGCAAGACCAAGAGTCAGTTCGTGATGACCGACGAGGACGGCAAGGCCACCGGCTGGAAGGCACTCTACGAGAACGGCAAGTGGCAGGTGGAGGACAAGCGCAAATGACCCCGCGCGGGCGCACCAATCAGCTGCTCTACCAGGCCGAGCTGCTGCTCGCTCAGACGCCGGGTGACGACGAACACGCCTCGGCACGCCGCATGGCGCAGGAGGAGGGCGCCCTGGCGCTGCTCGAGCTGGCCCTGAATGCCGCGCTGCGCGAACTCACCGAGCACGCCTTGCTGGCGCGCCACGACTGGCGCGAGCTGCTCGCCGACGACAGCCCGCCGCTGGCCGCCCTCGAGCACCTGCGCGAGCTGGCGCGCCGCGACGGCAGCTGGCTGGATGTGTTGCTGGCGCGCCTCGAGGCGCTGCACGCCGTGGAGGGCGCGGCACGCCGTCAGCCGCCGCGCAGCGGCCTGATCGTCAGCGCCGCCCAGCACAGCCTCGCCGACGAGCTGGGCGAGGCCCTCGCCGGGCTCAAGGCGACCCTTGCCACCCTGCGCGAAACCAGCGAGGAGTGGTGACCAAGGCTATCGCTATTGCCCTTAGACGAAGGACGCCGGGGACAGGCAGAAGAGGAGGTTTCAGTGGTGACGCCGCGCCGCCCTAAGTGGTAGTCTGGCCATCAAGACGACGACCATGGTCCTTGCCCTGGTCGTTTTTTGTTGTCACCGCTAGTGTCCCCACGCTGGGAGAGAGGTCGCCGTGTCTGATACCGCTATCCTGGAAATCGTCGAGCTCAGCGACGGCGAGATCGTGCTGCGACCCGCCGAGGGCGAGGGCGAGCCGCTGATGCGCATTCGTTTTTCCGAGGAGGCCGCCGAGCTGCTGCGCCAAAGCCGCTTCGAGGTCGCCCAGGAGATGATCGACCACGCCATTACCCGCAGTAAACTGTGGCAGGAAGAGAGCGACGACCAGGCCTTCCCCGCCACCCTACACTGAGTGAACGCTGCGCAATTTACGATCGAGCCCGCCGTTAACCGGCGGGCTTTTTGCTGGTAGCACCAAGGCAAGGGCACCGTTCTCCCTTTCAGGGTTGGCCTTCTCGGGCCGGCTGGTAAAATTCAATCACTCGTTTAAACTCTGGCTCAGCAGTCGCGCCCAAGGTCGGAACAGGCCGCGCGTTTCGGACATGACGCAATAACGATCAAGCGAGAGTGATCATGATCGCAGGGAGGCTCAAGGGAATGATGGCGCTGGTCGCCTGGCTGCCGGTGGTGGCCTGGGCGGCCAGCGTCAGCGTGGCGCCGGCAGATCTGCCGCGTGGCAGTGCGTCACTGGTACAGCTCGAAGCCGAGCTCGAGCGCCTCAGCGCCGGCCGCGAGCCGCTGAGGCTGATCGGCGATGCGCAGGCGCCGTCCTATCGCGACGCCGACGACCTCGAGCAGGGTCTGTGCGGTGAGCGCGATCCCTTTGTTCATCTGCCCGACGACCTGGCCAGGGGCACTGCGCTGCGGCATATCGCCATCGTCGGCCCGGCGGCGCAGGCCCAGCGCGCCGCTGAGCTGCTGGCCGAGCGCGCTGCGGCCCGCAATATCACGCTCTCCCTGCACCCTCCACGCCGCGACGCCATTGCCGAGATCGCCGCCGCCGACGTGGCGCTGATCCTGGCGCTGCCCGAGCTCGATGCCGCCGCCCAGCGCGACTGGTTCGCCGCGCTCACGGACGCTGGCGTGCCCGGCGTGGCGCTCTCCGACCCCGCCCAGGTCGAGCACGGCGCGCTGCTGTCGCTGCCCGGGGCGGTGGATGAAGCCGCCTGGCTGCGGCGGCTGGCGCTGCGTCTTGACGACCGTGCCGCCGGTCGCCCGGTCGAGCCACTGGATGCCTGGCCGACCCAGGGCCGCGAGTGGCTCAACCTGGCTACGGCAAGGGCGCTCGGCTGGTCACCGGACTTTGCCCTGCTGACCCGGGCGCGGCTGGTCGAAGCCTCCCGCGAGGCCGCTGCCGCTGAGGCACCGCAGGCGGGCACGCTGAGCCTTGAGCAGGCGGTAGCGCTGGCGCTGTCCGACAACCTCAGCCTCGAAATCGCCCGCCACGAGGTCGACACCGAGGCGCTGGCCGAGGATCAGGCGCGCTCGCGCTGGCGGCCCAATCTCTACCTCGAGGCCACCGGTCGCCAGATCGATGAGCAGCGCGCCGCCCTGGGACTTGGCCAGCAGCCCGAGCGCCGCGCCACCGCTGGCGTGACCCTCGAGCAGCTGCTGTTCTCGGAGCCTGCCCTGGCCGCGCTGGCGGTCAATGCGAGCCTCGACCGTGTGCGCCGCGCCGAGCTGGAGGTCGAGAGCCTCGACTTGGCGCTGGATACCGCCCGCGAGTTTCTCGACGCGCTGCGTCTCGATGCCCAGCTCGAGGTGCTGCGCGAAGATCTCGAACTGGTCGATGCCAACCTGCGCCAGGCCGAGCGGCGCGAGGCGGCCGGCGCCGCCGGCCGCGAACAGCGGCTGCGCTTCGAAAGCGAACGCGCCCAGGCCCGTGAGCGGCTCGAACAGGCCCAGGCCCAGCGCGAGCAGCTCAGGCTGGCACTCAACCGCCGCCTGGGCCGTGCGCCGACGGCAGCACTGCGCCCCCAGGCGCCGGATACCCGGCGGCCCGAGTGGCTGGCCGGTGATGAACGCTTCGCTGCAGCGGTGCGCAGCCCGGCGCGCCTCGAGGAGTGGCAGACGCGGCTACTGGCGGACGCGCTGCGTGACTCCCGCGAGCTGCAGGCGCTGGCTGCGGGGCGTGAGGCCGCGCAGCGCGAGCTGGTCTCGCGGCGGCGCGCTTTCTGGGCCCCGGAGGTGGGGCTGCAGCTCAGCTACGAGCGTGAGCTCTACCGCGACGGCACAGGCGACAGCGCCCCCTGGGAGTCCGATGCTGCCGTGGTGCAGGCCGGTGTGGCCGCCCTCGACGACGCCGGCGTGACCTTCCCCGAGACCGGTTCGGAGGCATGGAGCGTGGGGATCTCGGCGCGCCTGCCGTTGTATGCTGGCGGGCGCCGCAGCCTCGAGCGCGAACGCAGCGCGCGCCAGCTGGAGAGTGTCACCCTGCGCGAAGAGGATGCCCGCCAGGGCATCGAGACCCAGCTGCGCGCGGCGAGCATCGAACTGGCTGCCGCCTGGCGGCGCATCGGCCTGCGCGAGACCTCTCGCGACAACGCCGTAGCGGCCCGTGACCTTGTCGAGTCGGCCTGGCGCGAGGGTGCCGCCGAGCAGGTCGCGCTGCTCGATGCCCAGGCCAGCGCACGCCAGGTCCAACTGGCCGAGGTCGAGGCGCGTTGGCAGTACCTGCAGTCGCTGATACATCTGCAGCGCGCCCTGGGCATGCTGCCGGGCCCGCTCACCCCTGCCGACCGCGACCGCCTGCTGGCGAGCTCGCCGCAATGATACCCATGACCCGGAAGCCCATGCGTATGACGCCCTGGATTCTCCCCCCGACCATCCTGCTGCTGGCCTTGACCCTGATCGGCTGCGACAGTGCCCCGCCCGCCGAGGAGGCGCTGCGCCCGGTGCGCACCCAGCTGGTCGAGCCGGGCGTGCCGGATGCCGAGCGGCGCCTGCCGGGGCGGCTCGAGGCGGGGGCCAACCGCCGCCTGAGTTTTCGTCTCGATGGCCAGCTCGATGCCTTCGAGGTCAGCGTCGGCGAGCGGGTCGCGGCCGGCCAGCCGCTGGCGCGCCTCGACAGTACCGATATCGAGCTGCAGCGCGACCAGGCCCAGGCCGGTTTGGCCAGTGCGGCGGCCACTGCGGCCAACGCCGAGGCCGAGTGGCAGCGTACCCGGCGCCTGTATGAGGCCGGCAGTGCAGCGGCGCGCCAGCTCGACGCCGTCCGCGCCCAGGTCGAGTCGGCACGCGCCCAGCAGCGTAGTGCCGAGCGCCAGATGGCGCTGGCCGAACGCCAGTTGGGGTTTGCCGAGCTCGACTCGCCGGGGGCGTGTCGCGTGGCCCAGCGGCTGGTCGAAGCGGGGGAGAACGTCGGCGCCGGTCAGCCGGTGCTGGTACTCGCCTGCGGCGAGGGCATGGACGTGCGCGCGGCGCTCTCCGAGGACCTGCTCGAGCGGGTCGAGGAGGGCGATCGGGTCGAGGTCGAGCTGCCGCTGCTGGGGCTCACGCTGCCTGGGCGAGTGGCCGAGATCGGCCTGCCGCTGCAGCCGCCCCAGGCAACCTGGCCGCTGCGGGTCAGCCTGGATATCGACGCCGACGATAGCGCCTCGGCGACGCTGACGCCGGGCATGGCCGCCGAGATTCTCCTGCCGCAGGCCGCCAACGGCGCCGACTCGCTGTGGGTGCCGATGGCGGCGGTGGGCGAGGATGCTGCCGGCCACTACGTCTACGTGGCCATCGCGGAGGACGCGACCGAGGCCGACGCCAACGGCCGGCCGCTGGCGCAGATCGAGCGGCGCGAGATAGGCCTGGGGCGGCGCCAGGGCGAGTCGCTTGAGATCGTTGCCGGACTCGACGCTGGCGAGCGGCTGGTGGTCGCCGGCATGAGCCGTATCAGCGACGGCCAGCGGGTGCGCCTGGAGGCGAACCGATGAGCCTCACCGCTGCCGCGCTGCGCTACAACCGCGTCACCGTGGTGGCGCTGCTGGTCATCTTCCTGGGGGCGGTGATCAGCTACCTGGGCATCTCGCGGGCCGAGGACCCCGAGGTCACGGTGCGCGTGGCGCAGATCGTCACGCCGATGCCGGGCGCCACCCCGGAGCGCATCGAGCAGTTGGTCAGCGACCCGCTGGAAACCGCGATCATGGAGATGCCGGAACTCGACTATGTCGAGAGTACCTCGCGGGCCGGGGTGTCGATCATCCGCGTCGAGCTGCGCCCCGATGTGGTCGACGTCCAGGCCGGCTGGGACAAGCTGCGGCGCAAGATCGGCGATATCCAGCACCAGCTGCCCGACGAGGCCCACCCGCCGCAGATCAACGACGAGTTCGGCGATGTGTTCGGCATCATGCTGTCGCTGACCGGCGAGGGCTTCTCGCCGGCCGAGCTCAAGCAGGTCGCCGACGACGCCCGCGACCGCCTGCTGCAGCTGCCCGACGTGGCCAAGGTCACCCTCCACGGCTATGCCGAGGAGCGGATCTTCCTCGACTACAACGAGGCGCGTCTGGCCGAGCTCGGCGTGTCGCCCCAGGGCCTTGGGCAGCTGCTGGCGGCGCGCAATATCGTGCTGCCCGGTGGAGCGATCCGCTCGGGCAGCGAGCGTCTGGTGCTCGAGCCCACCGGCAACTTCGAGAGCATCGATGACATCCGCCGCGCGCTGGTGCCGTTGCCAGAAGGCGAGCGCGTGCCGCTGGGCTCGCTGGTGGAGGTCTATCACGGCTACGCCGACCCGCCGATGAGCCGCTACCATGCCAGTGGCGTACCGGGCCTGGCGATGGGCGTGGCGATGCGCGAGGGTGGCAATATCACCGACCTGGGCGATCAGGTGCGCCAGCGCATCGCCGAGATCGAGGCCGAGCTGCCCATCGGCCTCGAGTTCGAGGAACTGGCCTTTCAACCAGACCGCGTCGATGAGCGCATCAACGAGTTTCTGATCAACCTGCTGCAGGCGGTGGTGCTGGTTTGCGTGGTGATGCTGCTATTCCTCGGTCTGCGCACCGGGTTGATCGTGGCCAGCCTGGTGCCGGCGGCGATTCTCGCCTGCCTGGCCTTCATGGGGCTGTTCGACATCGGCCTCAATCAGGTCTCGCTGGGGGCGTTGATCATCGCCCTGGGCATGCTGGTCGACAACGCCATTGTCATGGTCGAGTCGATCCAGGTCTCGACCCGCGAGGGCAAAAGCGTGCGCCAGGCGGCGCTGGAGTCGGCCGCCCAGCTGCGCTTTCCGCTGCTGACCGCGTCGCTGACCACCTCGGCGGCCTTCCTGCCGCAGTTCCTGGCGGTCTCCGATGTCGGCGAGTACACCCGCTCGCTGTTCCAGGTGGTGACCATTACGCTGCTGTCGTCGTGGCTGCTGTCGCTGACCATGATCCCGCTGCTCTGCGTGGCACTGCTCGAGCCGCGTCGCGACAAGGTTGCCGAGAAGCGCCAGGCCGAGGCCCCGGCAAGGGGCGACGACGCCTCCCAGGGGCGCCTGGCACGCGCCGTCTACCCACGCTATCGCCGTGGCCTGCTGGCGCTGCTGCGCCATCCGCTGCCGACCCTGGGCGTGGTGCTGGGGCTGTTCGCCCTGACCCTGGTCGGCTTCGGCTACCTACCCAAGATCTTCTTTCCCCAGGCCGAGCGTAACCTGATCACCGTGGAGCTGCGGCTACCCTATTCGGCGCCCATCGAGCGCACCCGCGAGGTGGTCGAGGCGATCGAGGCGCATCTCGGCGAGGCGCTCGCCACCGAACGGAATGACGCCGGTGAGTGGCGCCGCGACGGCGTGACCCACTGGGGCAGCTTCATCGGCTTCGGTGGCGAGCGCTACATCATCAATCACGCCCCGGAGCCGCCGAGTCCCGAGTACGCCTTCATGCTGCTGCAGGCCAACCGCTGGGAGGCCGTCGATCCGCTGATCGCCGAGCTCGACGAGTGGCTCAACGACGAATTTCCCGACCTGCGCGCCAGCGTCAAGGCCACCAGTTTCGGGCCGCCGGTCAAGGTACCGCTGTCGATTCGGCTGTCGGGTAACGACCGCGAAAGGCTGGCCGAGATCGCCGAGCAGGTGCGCGACTACACCAGCAACCAGCCGGGTACGCGCAACGTGCGCGACGACTGGGGCGACTGGGTCAAGCGACTGCGCGTCGATATCGACCCGGCACGAGCGCTGCGCGCCGGAGTCACCGAGCGCGATGTGGCGTTGAGCCTGCAGTCGGCGCTGTCGGGTATCGAGGTGTCGACGTTCCGCGACGGCGACACCCTGGTACCGATCATGCTGCGCCATGAGCGCGGCGAGCTGCGCAATGCCGACGAGCTGGACGACGTAGTGGTGATGCCCCAGGAGGGCGGCCAGGGCGTGCCGCTGGCCCAGGTCGCCGAGGTCGAGATGGTCTGGGGGCCGTCGCGCATCCTGCGCCGCGACCGCTACCAGACCATCTCGGTGGAATCGGAACTGGTGCCGGGGATCACTGCCGAGGCGATGGCCGCCGAACTACGACCCTGGCTCGATGCCCAGCAGGCCGATTGGCCCAGCGATGTGTTCTATGAATTCGGCGGCGAGGTAGAGGAGTCGCAGATCGGTACCGACTCGATCGCCGAGAAGCTGCCGATCGGCGCCATGGTGATCCTGGTGCTGCTGGTGATGCAGTTCAACTCGCTGCGGCGCCCGCTGATCATCCTGACGACCATCCCGCTGTCGCTGATCGGGGTGGTCTTCGGCCTGCTGATCACCGGCTCGCACTTCGGCATCATGACCTTCCTCGGGGTGGTATCGCTGGCCGGCATCGTGATCAACAACGCCATCGTGCTGATCGACCGCATCGACCTCGAGCGACGCAATGGACTGGAGCCGCTGGAGGCGATCCTCGAGGCCGGCAGCCGCCGCCTGCGGCCGGTGGTGATGTCGACCCTGACCACCAGTGGCGGACTGCTGCCGCTGTGGCTGGGCGGCGGCCTGCTGTGGGCGCCGATGGCCATCGCCATCATCTTCGGCCTGCTGGCCGCCTCGATCATTACCCTGTGCGTGGTGCCGGTGCTCTACGCGTTGCTGATGCGCGTGCCCGTCGACGAGCACGTGGCACCAGCAGGCGACGCCGAGGGGCGAGCTGTGTCAGGCTGAAGGCCTACCCCCTGATGAGGCAGCGCCGGTGGAACGAATTGCACTACTGGTCGACGTGCAGAACGTCTACTACACCACCCGCGAGGCGTTCGGTCGTCATTTCGACTACCACGCCTGCTGGACGCGCTTCGCTGCCGGCCGCGAGGTAGTGGTCGCCAACGCCTATGCGGTGGAGCGCGGCGACCCGCGCCAGCAGCAGTTCCAGGCGATCCTGCGCCGCATCGGCTTTACAGTGAAGCTCAAGCCCTTCATCCAGCGCAGCGACGGTTCGGCCAAGGGCGACTGGGACGTCGGCATCACCCTGGATGCCATGGAGGCCGCCGCCGAGGTCGACCGCCTGGTGCTGCTCTCCGGCGACGGCGACTTCGACCTGCTGGTGAGCCGCATCCGCGAGCGCTATGGGATTCCCGTCGAAGTGGTCGGGGTTGAGCGCCTCACCGCCGCCTCGCTGATGCGCGCCGCAAGTCACTTCGTGCCGATTGAAGGCGACTTATTGCGCTAGCAGCGCTGCTCGGAACTACCCCGTCGGCAGGCCTTCGAGGAGGCGCTGTAAACCCATCCCTGGGCGCTACCTACGCCATCCCTGGCGTACGGCCTGCCCCCGGCGTTCCTCGCTAGAGGTAGTGGCAAGCGCCTTTGTCGGCAGGGCCTTAGCCTAGGGGCGGGTAGGGCAAAAACCCCCAATTTGACTAGGCTGTAGGTAAGTCGCCACGTTGGGTGTCGGGTTTGGCGCCCACTTCGTCAGGCGAGCAATAGGAGGTGATAGCGATGTCCGATCAACTGCTTTCCCCCAAGATACTTGGCTACTGGACGCTGGATGAACTCAGCGAGGTGCCCGATGAGTCGGGGATCTACTGCGTGTTCCGCGCCGCCCACGACCCCGAAAGCGGCGAGATGGAGGTTCAGGAGCTGCTCTTCGTGGGCGAGCATCGTAACGCCCGCCACGCTGTGACGCATCATGGGGATCATGCAGCCTGGCGAGATTTCCTGCAGCCGGACGAGGCGCTATGGGTCGGCGTGGGCCTGTCGGGGCATGCCAATCGCGAGCGCCTGGCAGCGGCGATGATCAACGCCCATAAGCCGCGCTTCAATCTGCACAGCGAATACATCGAGTACTTCCCCTTCGACCAGACCACGGTGCATCTCTACGGCAAGAAGGACAAGCTCCAGTCGATCTTTACCGTCGAGCGCCACGACCCGCCGAACCATCAGCAGACGGCGGTCTAGGGGCGTAGATTCGTTCAGCCACTTCCATTGAGTAAAGCTCATAGCGAGGGACGTCAGCAGCAGGTTTGCGAGGGGGTTCGACGCCATGGATGGCGTCGGTAGCGCCCAGGGATGGTTTACAGCGCCCCCTCGCAGGCCTGCTGCTGAGATAGTCCCGGTGCTGCTGCCACAAGGCGCAAGTGCAAGGGTGAACGATGGCCCAATAGCGCGTACAATCGCGTCCCTTTGGGAAGCGCTGGACAAATCGCCGAGCGAGATGAAGCGCAAGGCGCACGGAGCACAGGAACCGGAGCATATGGGGTATATGTGAGGATTCCGCGCACCGCGCAACGCAGCGATTTGCTCGTGCAGGCATTTGTACAGTGTTTCCCTTGCGCCAACGGGACTCCGCTTTGATCTCTACCGCCAATATCACCATGCAGTTCGGGGCCAAGCCCCTTTTCGAGAACGTCTCCGTCAAGTTCGGCAAGGGCCATCGCTACGGTCTGATTGGCGCCAACGGCTGCGGCAAGTCGACCTTCATGAAGATCCTCGGCGGCGATCTCGAGCCCAGCGCCGGCCAGGTGATGGTCGAGCCCGATGCGCGGCTCGGCAAGCTGCGCCAGGACCAGTTCGCCTTCGAGGACCAGCGCGTCATCGACACCGTGATCATGGGCAACACCGAACTATGGGCGGTGGCCGCCGAGCGCGAGCGCATCTACGCGCTGCCCGAGATGAGCGAAGCCGATGGCATGGCGGTGGCCGACCTGGAAGTGCGTTTCGCCGAGCTCGACGGCTACACCGCCGACGCCCGCGCTGGCGAGCTGCTGCTGGGGCTGGGGATCCCCCTCGACCAGCACCACGGCCCGATGAGCGCCGTGGCACCGGGCTGGAAGCTGCGCGTGCTGCTCGCCCAGGCGCTGTTCGCCGACCCCGACGTGCTGCTGCTCGATGAGCCCACCAACCACCTGGATATCGCCACCATCAGCTGGCTGGAAGGGGTGCTGAACGCCCGCGACAGCACCATGATCATCATTTCCCACGATCGCCACTTCCTCAACAGCGTGTGCACGCACATGGCCGACCTGGACTATGGCGAGATCACCCTGTTCCCCGGCAATTACGACGACTACATGACCGCCGCCACTGCGGTGCGCGAGCGCATGCACGCCGACAATGCCAAGAAGAAGGCGCAGATCGCCGAGCTGCAGGCCTTCGTCAGCCGCTTCTCGGCCAATGCCTCCAAGGCCAAGCAGGCCACCTCGCGGGCGCGTCAGATCGACAAGATCAAGCTCACCGACATCAAGCCGTCGAGCCGGGTCAGCCCGTTCATCCGCTTCGAGCAGAATAAGAAGATTCACCGCAATGCACTCAACGTCGAGGGCCTGAGCAAGGGCTACGGCAGTGAGCCGCTGTTCGAGGGGATCTCGATGACGGTGGAGGCCGGTGAACGAATCGCCATCATCGGCCCCAACGGCATCGGCAAGACCACGCTGCTCAAGACCCTGAGCGGTGAGCTGGCCCCGGACAGCGGCAGCGCCAAGTGGACCGACAGCGCCGAGCTCGGCGTGTTCGCCCAGGACCACGGCGACGACTTCGCCAATTCGGCCACGCTGTTCGAATGGATGCAGCAGTGGACTGATGCCGGCGAGCAGGTGGTGCGCGGTGCGCTGGGGCGAATGCTGTTCAGCAGCGACGATATCGGCAAGTCGGTCAAGGTGCTGTCGGGAGGCGAGCAGGGCCGCATGCTGTTCGGCAAGCTGTCGCTGATCAATCCCAATGTGCTGCTGATGGACGAGCCCACCAACCACCTCGACATGGAATCCATCGAAGCCCTCAACCTGGCGCTGGAGCACTACCCAGGCACGCTGATCTTCGTCAGCCACGACCGTGAATTCGTCTCCTCGCTGGCCACCCGGGTGCTCGACATGACGCCGCAGGGCATTATCGACTTCAGCGGCAGCTATGAGGACTATCTGCGCAGCCAAGGACTTGGTTAGAGCCGATTGTGGCTTCACGCAAGTGCGTTGAACGCGCGGTGATAAATAGGGTTTGTCACCGCGCGTCTGATAGCGTAGAAGACACTCATTGAACGTGTTAGACGAGAGTATCTGACTCCATGAGCCGACTCACCCGACTGATTGCCATCGTCGCGATGGCGCTTACGCCGACCCTTGGCCTGAAGGCCAACCTGATCGACAACATTGCCACCGATTTTGGCCCTCGTGATTCGTTTGAAGTCTGGGTCAAGGTCGACAACAGCGATGCCACGCTGACCGTGTATCGTGGCGACTTCCCGCTCGAGCGGATACACGGCATCTCGGTCGGTCAGCGCGGTGCCGCGCGGCTGCGGGTGAGGGGCGACAAGCAGACCCCCAAGGGGGAGTTTCGCATCAACGGCATCAATCCCGAGAGCCGCTTCCACCTGTTCTTCAACGTCGACTACCCGACCCCCTGGCACGCCCTGGACGCCCTCAATGCAGGGGTGATGAGTCGCGTCGAGTACGAGGAATACCACTACTATCTGCGCCGTCACGGTCGCCCGCCTCAAGATACCGTGCTGGGCGGAAACATCGGCCTGCACGGCATCGGCAGCGGTGATCCCGAGATTCACGGCCGCTTCGACTGGACCCTGGGCTGCGTGGCGGTGACTAATGAAGAGATTGAGCGGCTTGCCGAGCTGATCGGCATTGGCACACGGGTCGTGATCCGCTAGGCTCTAGGGGCGCGATAGGTTTTTTCGTGTAGACAGGCGGAGCCTGTCTATAATAAAACAGTGTTTGACATCACGTATTGGCCGTCTATGATTGCCATCGTGATGTGCAGAAGAACCTGCGATAGCAGGACGCCTGTTAAGCAGGCACAACCCAAGCTGAACCAAGGAAGTCTCTCAAGGAGAACACCATGACCATTAAGAACACTCTGAAGCTTACCGCTGCCGCTGCATCTCTGGCGATTCTGGCGGGCTGTGCCTCTACCGGCGCCCTGGACGAAGTGCGCATGACCGCTGAGTCTGCTCAGGCTGACGCATCCGAAGCGCTGAATGTGGCCAACCAGGCGCAGAACACTGCCAACCAGGCGCAGCGCGACGCTCAGGCTGCTCTGCAGATGTCTCGCGAAAACCGCGAAGAGATGAACCGCATGTTTGAGCGCTCCATGCAGAAGTGATTCTGACATGGGTGCCGAAAGCTAATGCTTTCAGCATCGGTTTACCCGAGGCCGGCTCCATTAGGGGCCGGCTTCGGCGTTTGTGTCAGGGTGGAAAAATGCAAGAGGAGAATTACGAGGTTTCTCGCCGGCTATTGAGGGTAACCCTCGGTGCGTAAGGGGGGTAACCTAGCCTGGCAAACGACTAGCATCCCTTAGTCAATCGTTTGCACCCTGCAAATTTGCCCGGGCCCTGCGCCCGGGCTTTTTTTGCAACGTCTGTCAGCCCATCGCCAGTTCGAGCTGCTGGTAGAGGCCGTTGTCCGGCTCGCCGAGGTGGTGGTAGATGCCTTCGGGAGTGGGGCGGGGCTCGTCGGCGTGCTCGATGGGCTCTTCGCGCGCCTCGCGCAGCACCGCCACCGGCTGGCCCTTGGGGGCCTCGACTTCGGCGCGCACGCGAGCGTAGTCCACCGGCGGTTGTTCGTCGCCGAGGGCGCTGGCGAGCATCTCCAGGGCGTTGAGCACCGGCTGGAAGGAACCTTCCTGCTCATCGAGCAGCGGGAACGACTGCACCAGCAGGGTGCCCTCGGCGTCCCAGCCGGCCTTGAACGGCTCGTTGATCAGGTGCACGGCAGTACCCACCGGCACTCGCGAGTAGAGCGATTCGATATCCCGCGGCAGCATGCGGATACAGCCGCGGCTGGCGCGCATGCCGACACCGTCGGGTTGGTTGGTGCCGTGGATCAGGTAGCTCGGCAGCCCCAGCAGGATCGCATGGCGGCCCAGCGGGTTGTCGGGGCCCGGCGGCACCACCGCGGGAGGCGGCTCGCCACGGGCAGCGGCCTCCTCGCGCATCGAGCGTGGCGGTGCCCAGTGTGGATCCTTGATGTTCATGGTGGTGCGGGTCGAGGCCACCGGCGTGGAGAAGCCCTCGCGGCCGACGCTGATCGGGTAGGTCTCGACGATCGGCGTCTCGCCGCTGGCCGCCGATGGGTAGTAGTAGAGGCGCATCTCCGGCAGGTTGACGACAATGCCGTCGCGGGGGCCGGGGGGCAGGATGTGCTGGGTTGGCACGACCACCTCGGTGCCCTCGCCGGGATACCACAGACTCAGCCCGGGGTTGGCGCGGCGCATCTCCTCGATGCCCAGCCCGAAGCGGTGGCCGATATCGATCAGGGTGTCTTCCTCGGCCGCGGTCACGGTCTGGATGCTGCCGACGACATCGCCCTGGTCGGGAATCGGATAGTGGCCCACCGGTCGCTCGCCGTTGGCGGCATCGGCCAGTGTCAGCGGCGCGAAGGCCAGCAGGGCGGTGGCCAGGGCGGCGCGCAGCCGGCCGCCAAGGCCGTGGGTCAGGTGCATGTTCATGGGCTTGGTCTCGTTCACCGAGTCATACCTTTATCGTCAGGCGCTTGCTCGGTGTCAGCCGTTCAAGCCGCCTCGGTCTTGCGGTTCAATCGCTCCAGCAGGCCTTCGACCACGTTGAAGCGCGCTTCTTCGGTTTCCATCTCCTGCTCGAAGCGCAGCGTATCGGCGCCGTCGAGTCGGTAGTGAACCGGATCCTTTTGTATCAGCGTGACCAGCGTCATCGGGTCCACGGTGGTGCCGGTGGCGAATATCGCCCGGCCGCGCTGTGGCCCCGCCTCGAGCCGCGAGATACCCAGCCGCTCGGCGCGCTGGCGCAGGCGGGTCTGGCGCATCAGCGTCTTGAGCGGCGCCGGCAGCAGGCCGAAGCGGTCGACCAGCTCGACCTGCAGCTCCTTCAGCGCGGCCTCGTCCTCGGCGCTGGCAATGCGTTTATACATGATCAGGCGCTGCTGCACATCAGGCATGTAGTCGTCGGGGATCAGTGCCGGCAGATTCAGGCTGATCTCCACCCCCTGGTCCAGCGGCGCCTCGATGTTCGGCGTCTTGCCGGCCTTGATCGCCTTCACCGCACGCTCGAGCATCTGCATGTACAAACTATAGCCGATGGTTTCCATCTGGCCGCTCTGCTCGTCGCCGAGCAGCTCACCGGCGCCGCGAATCTCCATGTCGTGGCTGGCCAGGGTGAAGCCGGCGCCGAGGTCCTCGGCCTGGCTGATCGCCTCGAGGCGCTTGGCGGCATCGCGGGTGATCGCCTTGGGATGCGGGGTCAGCAGGTAGGCGTAGGCCTGGTGATGGCTGCGGCCGACCCGGCCGCGCAGCTGGTGCAGCTGGGCCAGGCCGAACTTGTCGGCGCGCTCGATGATGATGGTGTTGGCGCTGGGTACGTCGATGCCGGTCTCGATGATCGTCGAGCACACCAGCACGTTGAAGCGCTTGTGGTAGAAGTCGGACATGATGCGCTCCAGCGAGCGCTCCGGCAGCTGGCCATGGGCGACTGCTACCCGCGCCTCGGGCACCAGCTCGCGCAGTTGCTCGGCGCTGGTCTCGATGGTCTTGACCTCGTTGTGCAGCACGTAGACCTGGCCGCCGCGCAGGATCTCGCGCAGGATCGCCTCCTTGACCACTGCCTCGTTGCGCTGCTGAACGAAGGTCTTCACCGACAGCCGGCGTGCCGGTGGGGTGGCGATGATCGACAGGTCACGGATGCCGCTCATGGCCATGTTGAGGGTGCGCGGGATTGGTGTGGCGGTCAGGGTCAGGATGTCGACCTCGGCGCGCAGGCTCTTGAGGCGCTCCTTCTGGGCGACCCCGAAGCGGTGCTCCTCGTCGATGATCAGCAAGCCCATGTTGGGAAAGCGCATGTTCTTGGAGAGCAGCTTGTGGGTGCCGATGACGATATCGGCGCGCCCCTCCTCGATGCGCTTGAGCGACTCGGCCTGGCCCTTGCCGCCGGTGAAGCGCGAGATCAACTCGACCTGCACCGCGGTATCGGCGAAGCGGTCGCGGAAGTTGTCGTAGTGCTGCTGAGCGAGCAGGGTGGTGGGCACCAGCACCACCACCTGGCGGCCGGAGTGCACGGCCAGGAAGGCGGCGCGCATCGCCACCTCGGTCTTGCCGAAGCCAACGTCGCCGCACACCACGCGGTCCATCGGCTGGGTGCGGGTCATGTCGCCGATCACCGCGCCGATCGCCGCCCGCTGGTCGGGGGTCTCCTCGAACGGGAAGCTGCCGGCGAAGCGTGCGTACTCCTCCACCGGCACGTCGCAGGCGAAGCCGACACGCGCCTCGCGCCGAGCGTAGACATCGAGCAGTTCGGCGGCGGTGTCGCGGATCTTCTCGGCGGCCTTCTTCTTGGCCTTGTCCCAGGTCTCCGAACCGAGCTTGTGCAGCGGCGCCAGCTCGTCGCTGGCGCCGGCGTAGCGCGAGATCAGGTGTAGGCTGTCCACCGGCACGTAGAGCTTGGCACCGTCGGCGTACTCCAGGGCCAGGAATTCTGCTGCCTGACCGCCGGCCTCGAGGCGCTCCAGGCCCAGGTAGCGGCCCACGCCGTGGGCCTGGTGGACCACCGGCGAGCCCTCGTGGAGCTCGGCCAGGTGGCGTACCGCCAGCTCGTTGTCGTCGGTGGCCTTGGCGCGGCGCCGGCTCTGGCGCACGACGTCGCCAAACAGTTCCGACTCGGTGATCACTGCAAGCGTGATGCCGGCGTCGCTGTCTCCCATTGCCAGGCCGGCTTCGAGGCCACCCTCGGTGATCGCCAGGCGCTGCTCGCCGCTGGCGAAGGCGTGCCAGTCGTCGACGTGGGGCAGGGCGAGGTGCAGCGGGGCGAGCTGCTCCTCGATGGCCTCGCGGCGGCCGCGGGACTCGGCGACGAACAGCACTCGCGCCGCCGCATGCTCGGCCAGGAAGTGCTGCAATGATGCCAGCGGCTGCTGGGCGCGGGCGTTGATGGCCGCCGTGGGCGGCGGCTGGGTGGCCGACAGCCGGGCGTGAGGATGCTCGGGGTCCTCGGTCATCGCCACCCGCGGGTGGCGTTTGATGGCGCCGAACACCTCGGCTACCGGCACGAAGGCGCGATGTGGCGGCAGCAGCGGTCGGGTGGGGTCTACGCCGAGGTTCTCGTAGCGGCTCTCGATCGCCGCCCAGTGGTGCTCGGCGGCCTCGAACACGCCGGGCAGGGTGGCGACCCGGGTGCTTGCGGCAAGATGCTCGAACAGCGTCGCGGTCTCCTCGAAGAACAGCGGCAGGTACTGCTCGAGGCCCGGCGAGGGAATGCCCTTGAGCGCATCGATATACAGTGGGCACTGGCGCGGGTCGACGTCGAACAGCGTCTCGAAGCCTTCGCGGAAGCAGGCGATGGCGCTGCGCGACAGCGAGTACTCGTGGGCCGGCAGCAGCTCGACCTGCTCGACCTTGTCCTGGCTGCGCTGGGTGTCGGGGTCGAAGTGGCGCAGGGTGTCGATCTCGTCGTCGAACAGGTCGATGCGCAGCGGCGCCTCCGAGCCCATCGGGTAGAGGTCGATCAGCGCGCCGCGCAGGGCATACTCGCCGGGTTCATAGACGGTCTCCACCGCGCGGTAGCCGGCTCGCGACAGGCTCTCGCGGAAGCCCTCGCGGTCCAGGGTCTGGCCGACCTCCAGGCTCAGTACCCGCCCGGCGATATACTCAACCGGCGCCAGGCGCTGCATCAGGGTGTTGATCGGCACCAGCACGATGCCGTGGCTGGCCTGCTGCAGCTGGCGCAGGGTGCGCAGCCGCGCTGAGACGATGTCCTGGTGCGGCGAGAAGCTGTCGTAGGGCAGCGTCTCCCAGTCGGGGAAGGGCATCACCGGGGCGTCGGCGAAGAACGCCAGGTCGTTTTCCAGGCGCTGGGCCTCGGCGGTGTCGGCGGTGATCACCAGCAGCGGCGCATCGGTGGCCAGGCGCGCCAGCGCCAGGGCCAGGGCGCTGCCGTGGGGACGCTGCCAGTAGAGCGTCTCGCGGGTGCCGGAAGGGCGGGGCGGGTCGAGCGGTGAAAAATGCGGCATGGTATCGAAATCGCGAACCTTGAGAGCGAATCCGCGATAATAGCAGCCTTATATGCATCTTGTAGTCAAGCCCGCGATTCTGTAATTGCCCTACAGCGGCTGCGACTATCCAGCAATTGCCGTCGTGCTGCGCCGCCGCGATAATGGCGCCACATTCTATACCCTTAAGTAGAAGAGGCCCCACGTGAGTCAGCAAACGCTCGAGACCGTCTTTGAGGAGTGGCAAGGTAGCGAAGCCATCGCCGAAGAAATGATTCCGCTGCTGGGCAAGCTCTACCGCCAGTACAACATCGTCACCTCGCTGTTCGGCCGCTCGCTGATCAACCAGTCGGTGATTCGCATCCTCAAGGACCATCGCTTCGTCAAGAAGGTCGAGGGCACCGAGCTCGACGTGCGCGATACCTTCCCGCTGGTCAAGGCCATGACCGAGCTCGACCTGGGGCCGGCCCACATCGACGTCGGCAAGTTGGCGGTGGCCTACAAGACCCGCGGCAACGGCGACGTCCACGCTTTCCTCGAGCGTGAGCTGGCCGAGATCGTCGGCGGCCATCAGAGCAATGGCAACCACAACGAGCCCAAGGATGTGGTGCTCTACGGCTTCGGCCGTATCGGCCGCATCCTCGCGCGGATCCTGATCGAGAAGGCCGGCGGCGGCAACCTGCTGCGCCTGCGCGCCATCGTCGTGCGCGGCCGCGGCGATATCGCCAAGGACCTCGAGAAGCGCGCCAGCCTGCTGCGCCGCGACTCGGTACATGGCCCGTTCGCCGGCAGCATCAGCATCGATGTCGAGGCGCGCACAATTACCGCCAACGGTAACGTCATTCAAGTGATCTACGCCAACGCGCCGTCCGAGATCGATTACACCGCCTACGGCATCGACAACGCGCTGATCGTCGACAACACCGGCATGTGGCGTGACGCAGAGGGGCTCGCCCAGCACCTGGCCTGCAAGGGCGCGGCCAAGGCGTTGCTCACCGCGCCGGGCAAGGGCGACGTCAAGAACATCGTCTACGGCATCAACCACGCCGACATCGCCAGCGACGACCGCATCGTCTCGGCGGCGTCGTGTACTACCAACGCCATCGTGCCGGTGCTCAAGGCGATCAACGACCAGTACGGCATCGAGCACGGCCACGTCGAGACGGTGCACGCCTACACCAACGACCAGAACCTGATCGACAACTACCACAAGGGCGACCGCCGCGGGCGCAGCGCGCCGCTCAACATGGTGCTGACCGAGACCGGTGCCGCCAAGGCGGTGGCCAAGGCGCTGCCCGAGCTGACCGGCAAGCTGACCGGTAACGCGATTCGCGTGCCGACTCCCAATGTGTCGATGGCGATCCTCAACCTCAACCTGCATCAGGACACCGACGCCGAGGCGCTCAACGACTATCTGCGGCGCATGGCGGTGCACTCGCCGATGCAGAAGCAGATCGACTACGTCGACTCGCCGGAAGTGGTGTCGTCGGACTTCGTCGGCAACCGCCACGCCGGCATCGTCGATGCCAAGGCGACTATTGCCGACGGCAAGAACGCCGTGCTCTACGTGTGGTACGACAACGAGTTTGGCTACAGCTGCCAGGTAGTGCGTATCCTCCAGCACATGTCCAACGTTAGCTTCCTGGTGTTCCCCAAGGACCGCGACTGATCCCGGCGCTGGGCGGTCCGCGCCCAGCGCCATTGCCACGCTTTCATACGGCCCGCCGAGACCTTCGGCGGGCCGCTTTGCGCCTTCTCGCCGGTGGCCTTTCGCCGCGTATCTCTTTATAATGCTCAGGATTTTTGGCACGACTCGAGTGTGCTCGGGTCGAACTGGCAACCTTCTGATAAGAAAAGAATTCGAAGTCCGTGACGAGCGGCCGGCGCAAGCCGCGCTGGCGCGTGCGTCCTGTCGAACCCCTTTCCTTCCACATCAGATCCTAACTGGGCGAGACTATGATCGAAGTCAAAAAAGGCCTGGATCTCCCCATCACCGGGGTGCCCGAGCAGCGCATCGAGGATGCGCGCACGGTGCGCCACGTGGCAGTCCTGGGTACCGACTACGTTGGCATGAAGCCGACCATGGAGGTCCGGGAGGGGGACAGCGTCAAGCTGGGCCAGCTACTCTTCACCGACAAGAAGATCGACGGCGTGCGCTTCACCGCGCCGGCGGCGGGTGAGGTGGTAGCCATCAACCGCGGCGAGAAGCGCCGCCTGTTGTCGGTGGTGATCAAGGTCGCCGAGGGCGAGGAGGAGCGCGTCGAGTTTACCGCCCACGGTGCCGACAAGCTCGACGGCCTGGAGCGCCAGGTGGTGGTCGACCAGTTGGTCGAGTCCGGCCTGTGGACGGCGCTGCGCACGCGCCCCTACTCACGCACCCCGGCCCTCGACGCCACTCCCGAGAACATCTTCGTCACCGCCGTGGATACCCATCCGCTGGCTGGCGACCCAACGCTGGTGATCAACGAGCAGCCCGAGGCGTTCGAGCACGGCCTCAAGGTGCTGACTCGCCTGACCGAAGGCAAGGTGTTCCTGTGCACCGGCGCCGATGCCAAACTGCCCGGCAGTGGCGTTGACGGCGTGCAGGTCGAGCAGTTCGCCGGCCCGCATCCGGCCGGCCTGGTGGGTACCCATATTCATTACCTGTCGCCGGTGGCCCTGCACAAGCAGGTCTGGCACATCGGCTACCAGGACGTGATCGCCTTCGGCAAGCTGTTTACCCAGGGCGCCCTGGATGTCAGCCGGGTGGTCGCCTTGGGTGGCCCACGCGCCGAGAAGCCGCGCCTGCTGCGCACCCGCATCGGTGCCAGCAGCGAGGAACTGCTCGACGGTGAAGTGGTCAATCCTGATGATACCCGGGTAATTTCCGGTTCGGTATTCTCCGGCGCCACCTGCGAGGGATCGCTGCGTTACCTGGGGCGTTTCCACAACCAGATCAGCCTGCTCGAAGAGGGCAACAAGCGCGCCTTCATGGGCTGGCTGTCGCCGGGTACCAAGCGCCATTCGGTGCTGGGTATCTACGTGTCCAAGTTCCTTGGCCTGTCCAACTATGCGCCTGACACTTCGACCAACGGCTCCGAGCGCGCCATGGTCCCGGTGGGGGCCTACGAGACAGTGATGCCGCTGGATATCCTGCCCACTCAGCTGCTGCGTTCATTGATCGTCGGTGACATCGAGACCGCCATGCAGCTCGGTTGTCTGGAACTGGATGAGGAAGACCTCGCGCTGTGCACCTACGTGTGCCCCGGCAAGTACGAGTACGGTCCCATCCTGCGCGACAATCTCACCACGATCGAGAAAGAGGCTTGATGATGGGTATCCGACAGACACTCGACAATCTCGAGCCGCACTTCCACAAGGGCGGCAAGTACGAGAAGTTCTATCCGCTGTTTGAAGCCGTCGACACCATCTTCTACGCGCCGCCCAGCGTGACCAAGACCACCGCCCATGTGCGCGATGGCGTCGACCTCAAGCGCATCATGATCACCGTCTGGATGTGTACCTTCCCAGCGATGTTCTTCGGCATGTGGAGCGCCGGCTGGCAGGCCAACACCGCCATCGCCGGCGGCTACGAGTCGATGGACGGCTGGCGCGAAGCGATCATGATGCTGCTCGCCAGCGGCCACGATCCGGGCAGCCTGTGGGCCAACTTCGTGCTCGGCGCGACCTACTTCCTGCCCATCTACCTGGTGACCTTCGCCGTGGGTGGCTTCTGGGAAGTGCTGTTCGCGGTCAAGCGCGGCCACGAGGTCAACGAAGGCTTCTTCGTCTCCTCGGTGCTGTACGCGCTGATCCTGCCGGCCACCATCCCGCTGTGGCAGGTGGCGCTGGGCATCACCTTCGGCATCGTGATCGGCAAGGAGATCTTCGGCGGCACCGGCAAGAACTTCCTCAACCCGGCGCTGACCGGCCGCGCCTTCCTCTACTTCGCCTACCCGGCGCAGATCTCCGGGGACGCGGTATGGGTCGCCGCCGACGGCTACACTGGCGCCACCGCGCTGTCGCTCGCCTTCCAGGAGGGCATGACCGCGCTGACCACCCAGTTCAGCTGGTGGGACGCCTTCCTCGGCTTCATCCCCGGTTCCATGGGTGAGGTCTCGACACTGGCGATCTTCATCGGTGCCGCGGTGCTGCTGTGGACGGGAATCGCCTCGTGGCGAATCATGCTCGGGGTGTTCCTCGGCATGGTCGCGACCAGTGCGCTCTTCAACCTGATCGGTTCCGATACCAACCCGATGTTCGCCATGCCGTGGTACTGGCACCTGGTGGTCGGTGGCTTCGCCTTCGGCATGGTGTTCATGGCCACCGACCCGGTGTCGGCCTCCATGACCAACCAGGGGCGTCTGATCTTCGGTGCGCTGATCGGCGTGATGACCGTGCTGATCCGCGTGGTCAATCCGGCGTTCCCGGAGGGCATCATGCTGGCGATTCTGTTCGCTAACCTGTTCGCTCCGCTGATCGACCACATCTTTGTTCAGGCCAACATCAAGCGCCGTCAGCAGCGCGTTGGTGCGCCGGCCGAGGAGACTGCCTGATGGCACAGAGCAACAACTCCATCAAGAAGATCCTGATCGTGGCGTTCGCGCTGTGCATCGTCTGCTCGGTGGTGGTTTCCACCGCCGCCGTGGCGCTGCGCCCGATGCAGGCGCTCAACGAAGAGCTCGACCGCAAGACCAACATCCTGCGCGTCGCCAATCTCTACGAGTCAGGCATGGACGTGGAAGCGGCCTTTGCCGAGATCGAGCCCCGCGTAGTGGATCTGCGCACCGGTGAGTACACCGATGAGTTCGATCCCGATACCTTCAACCACTTCCAGGCCGCTCGCGACCCGGCCTCCTCGCGCACCCTCTCGGGCGAGCGCGATATCGCCGGCCTCAGCCGCCAGGAGAACTACGCCACCGTCTACCTGGTCGGCGACGGCGACGACCCCGAGCAGATCATCGTGCCGATCCGCGGCCAGGGCCTGTGGGGCCTGATGCGCGGCTACATGTCCATCGAGGGCGACGGCAACACCATCGTCGGCATCACCTACTACGAGCACAGCGAGACCCCGGGGCTTGGCGCCGAGGTCAACAATCCGCGCTGGC
Organism: Halomonas salipaludis; assembly: GCF_002286975.1. Classification (GTDB taxonomy): domain Bacteria; phylum Pseudomonadota; class Gammaproteobacteria; order Pseudomonadales; family Halomonadaceae; genus Franzmannia; species Franzmannia salipaludis. The sequence goes on along the minus strand of NZ_NSKB01000009.1, from coordinate 24,919 downwards.
AGTCGCAGTGGGAAGGCAAGCGGATCTACGCCGATGACGGCAGTCTCACCCCGGCCATTCGCGTGGCCCGCGGCAGCGGCAGCGGCGAGCATGAAGTCGACGGCCTGTCGGGTGCTACCCTGACCAGCAACGGGGTGACCAACATGGTGCAGTTCTGGCTAAGTCCGGAAGGTTTCGGTGAGTATCTGGCACGTTTCCGCGAGGATGTCAGCCTCGATGAAGCCCAGGACGCCGACGTCGAACTCGAAACGGAAGGAGCTTGATCATGGCTGCTGATTCCCCGAAAGGCGTTCTGGTAACGCCGATCTTCAAGAACAACCCCATCGCCCTGCAGATTCTCGGGGTCTGCTCGGCGCTGGCGGTTACCACCAGCATGAGCGTGTCGCTGGTCATGACCCTGGCGGTGGTGTTCGTGTGCGCCTTCTCCAACCTGTTCGTGTCGATGATCCGTCAGCATATCCCGTCATCGATCCGCATCATCGTGCAGGTCACTATCATCGCTTCGCTGGTGATCGTGGTCGACCAGGTGCTGCGTGCCTTCGCCTACCAGATGTCACAGCAGCTCTCGGTGTTCGTCGGCCTGATCATCACCAACTGCATCATCCTCGGCCGCGCCGAGGGCTTCGCCATGCAGAACAGCCCCAAGATGTCGTTCATCGACGGCATCGGCAACGGTCTGGGCTATGGCGTGGTGCTGATGGTAGTGGGCTTCTTCCGCGAACTGTTCGGCTCCGGCAGCGTGTTCGGTTTCACCGTGCTGCAGCCGGTGCAGGATGGCGGCTGGTACGTGCCCAACGGCCTGATGCTGCTGCCGCCCTCGGCGTTCTTTATCATTGGCCTGATGATCTGGGTGATTCGCGAGGCCTACCCGGAGCAGGTCGAGGAGAACGAGTTCAAGATGAAGCACAACACCGAACCCAAGGAGGCCGTGTAACATGGAACACTATCTGAGCCTGTTCATCGCCTCGGTGTTCGTCGAGAACATGGCGCTGGCGTTCTTCCTCGGCATGTGTACCTTCCTGGCGGTATCCAAGAAGGTCTCCTCGTCGTTCGGTCTCGGCGTGGCGGTGATCGTGGTACTCACCATCACCGTGCCGGTCAACAACCTGGTGCTCAACTATCTGCTCGCCGAAGGGGCACTGACCTGGACCGGTATCGCCGGCGCCGAAAACATCGACCTGTCGTTCCTCGGGCTGCTTAGCTACATCGGCGTAATCGCCGCCCTGGTACAGATCATCGAGATGTTCCTCGACAAGTACGTGCCCACGCTCTACAACGCGCTGGGTGTATTCCTGCCGTTGATCACCGTCAACTGCGCGATCCTGGGTGGCGTACTGTTCATGGTCGAGCGTAATTACAACTTCGGCGAGTCGGTGGTCTACGGCGCCGGTGCCGGCTTTGGCTGGGCGCTGGCGATCACCGCCCTGGCGGGCATTCGCGAGAAGCTCAAGTACAGCGATGTGCCCGGCGGCCTGCAGGGCCTGGGCATTACCTTCATCACCGTGGGCCTGATGTCGCTCGGCTTCATGTCGTTCTCCGGCATCCAGCTGTAAGTCGCGTACCGGGTGGCAGCGCCGCCCGGTACGCCCCACGTGACAAGGCAACGATTGAAATAGGAACCCGACATGGTTGATACAACTGTCATCTTGCTCGGCGTGGTCATGTTCACCCTCATCGTCATCGCATTGACGCTGGTGATCCTGGCGGCGCGCAGCAAGCTCGTCAGCAGCGGGGACGTGACCATCGAGGTCAACGGTGACCCCGAGCACACCTTGACCACTCAGGCCGGTGGCAAGCTGCTCAACACCCTGGCCGCCAACGGCATCTTCCTCTCCTCAGCGTGCGGCGGCGGCGGCTCCTGCGCCCAGTGCAAGTGCCGCGTGGAAGAGGGCGGTGGCTCGATCCTGCCCACCGAAGAGTCGGCCTTCACCATGCGCGAGAAGAAGGAGGGCTGGCGGCTCTCCTGCCAGGTGCCGGTCAAGCAGGACATGAAGATCGAGGTGCCCGAGGAGGTGTTCGGCGTCAAGCAGTGGGAGTGCGAGGTCGTTTCCAACCCCAACGTCGCCACCTTCATCAAGGAGCTCAACCTCAAGCTGCCGGAAGGCGAGAACGTCGACTTCCGCGCCGGTGGTTACGTGCAGCTGGTGGCGCCGCCCTACGATATCAAGTTCTCCGACTTCGACATCGAGGAAGAGTATCGCGGCGACTGGGAAAAGTTCGACCTGTTCAAGATCTCGCACAAGAACCCCGAGGAGACTATCCGCGCCTACTCGATGGCCAATTACCCGGAAGAAGTGGGTATCCTCAAGTTCAATATCCGTATCGCCACGCCGCCTCCCGGCACCAGCCATCCGCCGGGCATCATGTCGACCTACGTCTTCAACCTTAAGCCGGGCGACAAGGTGCAGGTGATGGGGCCGTTCGGTGAGTTCTTCGCCAAGGACTCCGACGCCGAGATGGTCTTCGTCGGCGGCGGTGCCGGCATGGCGCCGATGCGCAGCCATATCTTCGACCAGCTCAAGCGCCTCAAGTCGACGCGTAAGATCTCGTTCTGGTACGGCGCGCGCTCCTGGCGTGAGACCTTCTACAACGAGGAATACGACCAGCTGGCCGAGGAGTTCGACAACTTCGAGTGGCACCTGGCGCTCTCCGACCCGCTGCCGGAAGACAACTGGGAAGGCCCCACCGGGTTCATTCACAACGTGCTCTACGAGAAGTACCTCAAGGACCACCCGGCGCCCGAGGACTGCGAGTACTACATGTGCGGGCCGCCGATGATGAACGCCTCGGTGATCAAGCTGCTGCTCGACATGGGGGTAGAACCCGAGAACATCATGCTGGACGACTTCGGCGGATGATCGGCGTCGCCTCACGGCGACTGACAGGGCTGGCCCGCGGGCCGGCCCTGTTCATCTCGGTGCTGGCCATGCTGGCCACTACCCTGACGGGGTGCCGCGACAGCGGCAGCCAGCGGCTCGATGTCCAGGGCGCGGCCCTCGACCACGGTTACCATTTCACCCTGTATGCCGATTCCGGCGCCGACGCAAGGTCGCTCGAGGTCGGCATACAGAGTGAACTGGCACGCTTTGAACGCCAGCACGCGGCGTTTCTCGACCATCTCACCCTGCTCGATGCGGCACTGACGAGCACGCCTGGCGTGTCTGGCGCAGCGCTTTCGCGGGCACACCGGGACCTGGCTCACGCCTGGCTGATCGACGGCCTGGCCAGCTGGCTGGATGCCCAGGGCACGGTGCGCTACTTCCTCGAGGTCGGCGGTGACGTGCGCGCGCGGGGCACCCAGGCGGGGCGACGCCCCTGGCAGCTGGCCCTCGAGCAGCCCACCGATTTCGGCGCCTCCGAGGTGCGGCGTTTAGCCATCGACGACCTGGCGCTGGCCACTGCGGGCGACTTCCGCGACCGCTGGCTGGGGCTTGCCGGTAGCGCCGAAACCCCCGCCGGCTGGTGGCTGGCCAACGGCAGCGAGCGGGTCGTCGAGGTCAGTGTGCTGGCCACCACGGCGTTGGAGGCCGCGGCCTGGGCCAGCTGGCTGCTGCGCATGACACCTCAGGCGGCGCTGGCCCTGGCCGAGCGGCGGAGCATTGCCGCCTATTTCATTGTCACAGCCCAAACAGGCTACGATGTACGCATCAGCCCGGCCATGACGCCTTACCTTGGCGATTAGTCGCCCCACGAGGGCACCCAGGAGGAATGATGACAATTTGGTTACTGGTATTCGGTTTCATGCTGCTGCTGATGGCTGCCATGGCCATCGGCGTGATGCTCGGACGCAAGCCGATCGCCGGTTCCTGCGGCGGGCTCAACAACATCGGCATGAAGGACGGCTGCGAAGTCTGCGGTGGCAAGGACGACGTCTGCGAGGAAGAGAACCGCAAGCGTGGCAGTGCCCGCCGTCGCGGTGATGAGAGCCGCGGCGCCGACCTCGGCTACAACGCCGTGCGGCGCTAGGTCTGCAAAATGTAGGAGCGGCTTTAGACGCGATGGGGGAGGCCCTTCACAGGGGCATGGCACCAAAGCCAATGTAGGAGCGGCTTCAGCCGCGATGATGTTGAGTTGCCCCGGCCCGGCAGCGCTGCGCACTGCATCGCGACTGAAGTCGCTCCCACAGATCGCGAATAAATTCGCTCCCACAGATCGCGAATGAATTCGCTCCCACAGGGAGTGGCGCCATTGGCTAATGTAGGAGCGACTTCAGTCGCGAAGGGGGGCTGCTTGGTAGCGCTGTGCGCTACATCGCGGTTAAAAACCGCTCCCACAGATCGCGAATAAATTCGCTCCCACAGGGAGTGGCGCCAAGGCAATAACACATTCAGGGGAAAGGAGACGCGACAGCACATGGCAGTCCACAACTACGACGTAGTGGTCATCGGCACCGGCCCGTCCGGCGAGAGTGCCGCCATCAACGCCGCCAAGCATGGCAAGCGCGTGGCCATCATTGAGAAGCAGCAGGCGGTGGGCGGCAACTGCACCCACTGGGGCACCATCCCCTCCAAGGCGCTGCGCCATCAGGTCAAGCAGATCATGCAGTTCAACACCAACCGCATGTTCCGTGATATCGGCGAGCCGCGCTGGTTCTCCTTCCCCAAGGTACTCGAACGCTCCCGGGTCACTATCGACCAGCAGGTCGAGATGCGCACCCGCTTCTACGCCCGTAACCGCATCGACCTGTTTTTCGGCGTGGCGCGCTTCAAGGACGAGCACACTCTGGTGATACGCGACGACCACGAGGGCGTCGAGGAGATTTGCGCCCAGAAGATCGTCATCGCCACCGGCTCGCGCCCCTACCGTCCGGCCGACGTCAACTTTCGCCACCCGCGCATCTACTGCTCCGACACCGTGCTCGGCCTGTCGCACACCCCGCGCACCCTGATCATCTTCGGCGCCGGCGTCATCGGCAGTGAGTACGCCTCGATCTTCTCCGGGCTCGGCGTCAAGGTCGACTTGATCGACTCCCGCGACCGCCTGCTGTCGTTCCTCGACGATGAGATCTCCGACGCGCTCTCCTACCACCTGCGCCAGAACGGTGTGCTGGTGCGCCACAACGAGGACTACGAGCGCATCGAGGGCGACGAGTCCGGCGTGGTGGTGCACCTCAAGTCGGGCAAGCGGCTGCGCGCCGACGCCTTCCTGTGGGCCAACGGCCGCACCGGTAATACCGACCAGCTGGGCCTCGAGAACATCGGCCTGGAGGCCAATGGCCGCGGTCAGCTGCAGGTCGACAACCACTACCGCACCGCCATCCCGCACATCTACGCGGTGGGCGACGTGATCGGCTGGCCGAGCCTGGCCAGCGCCGCCTACGACCAGGGCCGCAACGCCAGCGACGACCTGCTCGACGCCGACTTCCGCTTCGTCGACGACGTGCCCACCGGCATCTATACCATTCCCGAGATCAGCTCGGTGGGCAAGAACGAGCGCGAGCTGACCGACGCCAAGGTGCCCTACGAAGTCGCCCAGGCGTTCTTCAAGGATACCGCCCGCGCCCAGATCACCGGCGACACCGTGGGCATGCTCAAGATCCTCTTCCACCGCGACACCCTCGAGATCCTTGGCATCCACTGTTTCGGTGACCAGGCCTCGGAGATCGTGCACATCGGCCAGGCGATCATGCAGCAGCCCGGTGAGGCGAATACCCTCAAGTACTTCATCAACACCACCTTCAACTACCCGACCATGGCCGAAGCCTACCGCGTCGCCGCCCAGAACGGCCTCAACCGGCTGTTCTAGGCAGCGCTGCGCGCTGCAATCGCGAATAGATTCGCTCCCACAAGGGGTGGCGCGGTTGGCATGTGTGGGTGGATTCCCCACAACACCAGGAGTGGCGCCAAGGCCAATGTAGGAGCGACTTCAGTCGCGATGGGGTTGATCTATCCCGGCAGCGCTGCGCGCTGCAATCGCGAATAGATTCGCTCCCACAAGGGGTGGCGCCTTTGGCATGTGTGGGTGGATTTCCCACAACACCGGGAGTGGCGCCAAGGCATATGTGGGAGCGGCTTCAGCCGCGATGGGGTTGGTGGTGGCCGCGCGCTCAGCCGCGGTAGCGATACACCCGCAGGCTGGGCAGAAACACCTCATCCTCGAGCTTCTCGTCGCTGCGCCTGGCGCGGGTGCGTTTCTCGCTGGGCGCGGGGGGCGGCAGGTTGTAGTCGGGCAGGTGGCCGTCGTGGCTGGGAATGAACAGCGGCAGGGCGACATTCATGGCGCGGCGGCTGCGGCCGTCGGCCAGCGGCTCGGCGAAGAACAGGTTGGCGCGCATCAGCGGTGCCTGCTTCTGTACCTGGGCCAGCGGCTCGGCGCTGGGGATCCCCGCCAAGCGACGGAGCTGAATACGCACATGGGGCGCCTCGCTATCCAGCGCCAGCAGCTTCTGCTCGGCCTCGCCCACGCTAAGTTTCTTGATCGAGCGCCCGCTGGAATACCACGCCAGGCGCACCCGCGCCAGCGGCGCATCGGCGACCGGAATCGCCCGCCAGCACTGCTTGAGCTGCAGCCGCGCCAGGCCCTGACCGCGCAGATGGCTATGCAGCGCCGGATGGCGAAACGGCAGCACCGCTTTGAGCTCGGGGATCAGGCTCGCCGCCTTGGCGCGGATCTCCGCCAGCAGCGCGGCAAACTCGGCCTTGGCGGCATTGACCCTGGCCACCTCGTCGAGCAGCGCCTGATTGGCGGCCACCAGCCCCACGTGGCTACGCGTGGCGCGGCCGTCCTGGCCATCCTGATACCAGAAATCCAGCAGCGCCTGGCGCAGCCAGGCGGCGTCCGGGGTTGGGGTGTGCAGCGCCCAGGCCGATCCCGGTGCTTGGCGATACACCTCGCACAGCCCCTCGACCCGCTCGATCAGTCGGTCGAAGGCCGCCTCCAGCTCGGCCAGCAGGCGGTACTCGGTGGGGGGGCGAGCGGCCACGGCTAGTCCTCTCGGCCCGTGTCGCCGCGCTCGGCGCGCATAATCATCTCATCGATCTCGGTCTCGTCCATCGCCGGCTCGCCGGCGATACGGTGGCTGCCATCGGCCCAGGCGCCGAGGTCGATCAGCTTGCAGCGCTCCGAGCAGAACGGGCGGAACAGATTCTCCTCCACCCAGGCCACCGGTGTTTGGCAGCGGGGGCAGGGGACTTCGAGAGGGCGTGATGGGGTCTGACGCTGGCTCATATCACTTCCGTGGTAAGTCGTTGGCGAGTTGTCGATACAGTTGCCGATAGTAGCGGTCTAGCTCGGCGACGCGCTGGGTCAGCGCCGCGAGATCCCCTCCATTGTCGAGGATATCGTCGCCGCGGGCCAGGCGTTCGGTGCGCGGCATCTGCGCGGCGACGATGGCCCTGGCCTGGGCCTCGTCGACGCCGTCCCGCGTCGCGGTGCGCGCGATCTGCAGTGCCTCGGGCACGTCGATCACCAGGGTGCGGTCGGTCAGCGCCGCTTGGCCCGACTCGAACAGCAGCGGCGAGACCAGCAGATGGTAGGGCGCAGGGCCCGCTGCCATCTCCGCCAGCTGCGCCACCAGGCGCTCGCGGATGCGCGGATGGGTCACCGACTCCAGCCAGCGCCGCTCGCCGGCATCCTGGAACACGATCTCGCGCAGCGCGCGGCGGTTCAGGCGGCCGTCGTCGTCCAGCACCTGCGGGCCGAAGCGCGCGACGATCTCGTCCAGCGCCGGCTCGCCAGGCTCGACCACCTCGCGGGCCACGTCGTCGGCATCCACCCAGGGGATGCCGTGCTCGGCAAAGGCCCGCGCCACGCTCGACTTGCCCGAGGCAATGCCGCCGGTAACGCCTACGCAAAGGCTCATGAATTCTCCCGCCAGTTGTCCACTTTCTCACCTCAGCTCAAGCATAAACGGCCCCACATTCGCGGTCACCAGTGGCCACCCTGGCGGTTAGACACCGACGATCCCGAGATAGAGTGCCATCAGCGGCTCGCCCATCAGCAGAGCGATCCAGCCGGCCATGGCCAGGAAGGGGGCGAACGGCATTGGTGTGCCGCGTAGCTTGGGCAGCGCCAGCTGCAGCACGATGCCGACCAGCGCGCCGACCCCGGCAGACAGGATCAGCAGCAGTGGCAGGTACTGCCAGCCCAGCCAGGCGCCCAGCGCGGCGAGCAGCTTGAAGTCGCCGTAACCCATGCCTTCCTTGCCGGTGATCAGCTTGAATAGCCAGTAAAAACTCCACAGTGCGAGATAGCCGAGCATTGCACCGATCACCGCGCTGGGCAGCAGCAGCGGCTGCAACAGCAGCTGGTAGAGCAGCCCTGCCCACAGCAGCGGTAGGGTCATGATGTCGGGCAGCAGCTGGGTGCGCAGGTCGATCACCGCCAGCGCCAGCAGCGTCAGGCAGGCGCCGACGATGAACAGCCCGGCCAGGCTGGCGCCGTACAGCGCCACAGTCGCCAGCGTCAGTATCGCTCCGGCCAGCTCGATCAGCGGGTACTGCGGGCTGATCCGCCCGTTGCAGCCGGCGCAGCGCCCGCGGCGCTTGAGATAGCCGAGCAGCGGGATGTTGTCGTACCAGGCAATCGGCTGGGCGCAGCTGGGGCACTGCGAGCGCGGCGTCAGCAGGTTGAAGCGTGGTACCGCCTCTGGCTGCTGCTCCAGGGCATCCAGTGCCTCGGCCCGCCAGCCCTGCATCAGCATCACCGGCAGGCGGGTGATCACCACGTTGAGAAAGCTGCCCAGGCACAGCCCGAGTACGGCGGCCAGCGGCCAGAGCATCGCGGGTGGCAGGTCTAGCGTCACGCTCAAAGCACACTCCCCAGTTCGAAGATCGGCAGGTACATCGAGACTACCAGGCCGCCCACCAGTACGCCGAGCACCACAATGATGAACGGCTCTAGCAGCGAGGTGAGGGCGTCGACCTTGTTGTCGACCTCCTCTTCGTAGTAGTCGGCCACGCGGTTGAGCATGGCGTCCAGCGAGCCGGCTTCCTCGCCGATGCTGACCATCTGCACGGCCAGCGGCGGAAAGCGCTCGGTGAGGCGCATGGCGAAGTAGAGCTGCTGGCCGGTGGAGACATCGTCGCGCACCTGCAGCACGGCGCGCTCGTAGACCTTGTTGCCGGCGGCGCCGGCGGTGGTCTCCAGCGACTCGACCAGCGGCACCCCGGCGCCGAAGGTCGTGGCCAGGGTGCGCGAGTAGCGTGCCACGCACGACTTGTCGAGGATATCGCCGATCACCGGAATCCGTAGTGACAGGGCGTGCATACGGTAGGCGAAGGCCTCGGAACGCTTCATGCCCAGGCGGATACCCAGCACCGTACCCACCACGATGACGATGCCCCACAGCCAGTAGGCCTGGGCGAACTCGGAGAATGCGATGGTCGTGCGCGTCATCGCCGGCAGCTCGGCGCCGAAACCGCGGAACAGGCTCTCGAACTGTGGCACCACCTTGATCAGCAGTAGCGCGATCACGCCCGCCGCAACTAGAATCACTGCCGCCGGGTAGTAGAGCGCCTTCTTGACCCGCCCCTTGAGCGATTCGACCTTCTCCTTGTAGGTCGCCACCCGCTCCAGCATGCGGTCCAGCGAGCCCGATTGCTCGCCAGCCTCGACCATGTTGGCGAACAGCCGGTCGAAGTGCTCGGGGTGGTGCTTGAGCGCCTCGGAGAAGCTCGCCCCGGCCGCCACCTCGTTCATCAACTCCTGTACCAGGGCGCTCATGGCGGGTTTCTTGAGGCTCTCGGCGACCACCTGGAAGGCCTGCAGCACCGGCACCCCGGCGCGGATCATGGTCGCCATCTGGCGGGCGAACAGCATCACGTCACGGGACTTGATCGTGCCCATGCCGCCGAACAGCGAGCTCTTGCGGCGCACGCTCTTGATGATGATGCTCTGTCCGGCCAGCTCGCGTTCCACCTCGGCCTTTTGGCTGGCGACGATCTCGCCCTGCACCTTGCGCCCGTTGGGGCCCTTGCCTGTCCACTTCCAGCGGTGAAGCTTGATCTTGGTTGGCGCTTTGAGTTGTCGTGTCGCCATTATCGTTCCCCTGCGTTATCGGTGTCAGCGCCCAGCGAGTTGATAGGACCACCCCCGCCTCCGCTCGGGACTTACCTGGCGGTAGGCCTACGAGGGGGCGCTGTAAACCATCCCTGGGCGCTCCCTATGCCATCCCTGGCATAGAACCCCCTCTGCGACCTACCGCCAGCGCCCCTCACTTGCTGCTCGGCGCCCTCTTTAGTGTGGGAGCGAATTCATTCGCGATTCGTGGGAGCGACTTTAGTCGCGATTGCAGCGCGCAGCGTTGCCGGGGTAGGCCAACCCCATCGCGACTGAAGTCGCTCCCACATTTGCCTTGGCGCTATGCTCATGTGGGAGCGAATTTATTCGCGATGCAGCGCGCAGCGCTGCCGGCTCACTCCCCAGCGCTCGGCGCTACTCCTTTATCACCCGGTTGACTTCTTCCAGGCTGGTAATCCCCTGCATCACCTTGAGCAAGCCGCTGCGACGCAGGTCCGGATGGCCTTCGCGGCGCGCCTGCTCGTCGAGCTCCAGGGCGTTGCCGTTACGCATGATCAGCTGGCTGATCGCCTCGGAAACCGGCACCACCTCATAGATCCCCACTCGGCCCTTGTAGCCCAGGGTGCACTTGCGGCAGCCCACCGGGTGGTAGATCGTCGCCTGGGCGATCTCCTCGTCGCTGAAGCCCTCCTCGCGTAGCGCTGCGGCGGGAATCTCCGCCGGCTCCTTGCACAGTGCGCAGAGCTTGCGCGCCAGCCGCTGGGCGATGATCAAGCTCACCGAACTGGCGATATTGAACGCCGCCACGCCCATGTTGGAGAGCCGCGTGAGGGTCTCGGCGGCGGAGTTGGTGTGCACAGTGGAGAGCACCAGGTGGCCGGTCTGCGAGGCCTTGACGGCAATCTCGGCGGTCTCCAGATCGCGGATCTCGCCGACCATGACGATATCCGGGTCCTGGCGCAGGAAGGCGCGCAGGGCGCTGGCGAAGTCGAGGCCGATCTTGGTGTGCACGTTGACCTGGTTGACCCCCGGCACCTTGAGTTCCACCGGATCTTCGGCGGTGGAGATATTGCGTTCGGTGGTATTGAGGATATTGATGCCGGTGTAGAGCGTCACCGTCTTGCCGCTGCCGGTGGGGCCGGTAACCAGGATCATGCCCTGAGGCTCGGCCAGCGCCGCTTCGTAGAGCTCGCGCTGCTGAGGCGTGAAGCCCAGTGCATCGATGCCGAGCTGTGCCGAGGCGGGGTCGAGAATACGCAGCACGAGCTTCTCGCCGTACACGGTGGGCAGCGAGTTGACGCGAAAGTCGATGGAGCGCTGCTTGGAGAGGCGCAGCTTGATGGCGCCGTCCTGGGGCAGGCGCCGCTCGGAGATGTCGAGACGCGCCATGACCTTGAGGCGTGCGGCGATCCTGGTGCGCATGCCGAACGGCGGCCGCGCCGCTTCCAGCAGGATGCCGTCGATGCGCAGGCGGATGCGGTAGCTCGACTCGTAGGGCTCGAAGTGGATGTCCGAGGCGCCGCGCTTGATGGCGTCGAGCAGGATCTTGTTAACGAAGCGCACCACCGGGGCGTCGTCGCTGCTGGCGGTGACGGCGCTGTCGTCGGCGGGATCGTACTCGTCGTAGGCGAGGCCTTCGAGCGCCTGGTCGGCGTCGTCGAGGCCTTCCATGATGTCGCTTTGGTCGACCTGGCTCAGGTAGTTCTCCAGCGCCGGGGCCAACTGGTCGAGGGGGGCCAGCACGCCTTCCACCGAGATGCCCAGAGCAAACTGCAGTTCGTCGAGCACGGCCAGGCTCGAGGGGTAGGGCACTGCCACCGTCACGCCGTGGTCGCTGCGGGTCAGCGGCATCACGCCGAGCCTGCGCAGCAGCGCTTCGGGCATCTCGCCGGCGGGGGGCAGGCTGTCGAGACGCAGGGCGTCGAGGTCGAGCAGTGGCAGGCCATACTCCCAGGCTGCGGCCATCGCCGCCTGGCGCGGGGTGACCAGGCCGCTCTCGACCAGGTGCTGCATCAGCGAGACCTCTGCCTCGCGGGCCTCGTGTTCGGCGCGATTGGCCGCTGCGACCGATAGTAGGCCTTCCTCCACCATCCGCCCGGCGATGCCGCGCAAGCGAGTGGGCGGTGGCTCTTGGGGTGGGGGGGGAGGGGCGTCGGTCATGGCAGGTCTCGGTGAAAGCAAGCAGTACTGTCAGTTTACTCGCGAGCGCGACTGAAAAAAGCCATGAATGCCATCTTACGAACGTGGTATTAAGAAAGTGAGGAGGGGTAGTAATGCGGGCATGAATAGGGCGTGAAACCTACTGTAATGGAGTGTGATGCTTTTAATCCTTGCAGTATCGTTTTTGTGAAAATCCCAGGACGCCGCGGTGGTCATACTACCCAGGAGTAGCGTTGAACAACCGCGTTACTTCAGGGGAGGCGTCGAGCCGAGTGCGCTAAGATGGCCGTGCAGGTACTCACTGAGTACATCATTAAAAAGTATGATGCGCTGAAGGAAGATCGTCGGCGCATCAACAGCGGCAAGAGGGTGGTGCCAGTGACGAGCGGTGTCAGCAAACAGTAGAGCCGCGACTGCCTCAGGACAGCGAGCCAGGGGGCTCAATAACGTGAGCGGCAACGGTGCTGTGACAGCGGATCAATCAGGCTGGGCCAGAAAAACCGTAGGGGTAAAAAATGATGACACAGATGCGTAACCAACCCGTCAAGGGTAAGGCCGGCCAGGGCGGTTTTACCCTGATCGAACTGCTGATCGTAGTGGCGATTATCGGTATTTTGGCAGCGATTGCGATCCCGCAGTATCAAAATCATACGGTTAGGGCAGCGAACAATGCTTGCGCAACAGAGGTTAGAAGTTATGCAACTTCGGCTGCCGCAGAACTTTATGAAGGGAGGACTGCACCGGCTTACCCTACTGATTCAGCGTGTGAAGACTGGGTTCCTGCAGATCCCTCCGGTATTGTACTTGGAAGCAGAATATCTGCGAGTGCTGTTTCGCCCGGTAAAGAATCATTTTCTTTTGACATTTAACTGGAAGATTCTAGGCCGGTACCCGCCGGCCTTTCCTCTTCCCTCTTCCCACTTTTCTCTTGTTTCTTCCTCCCTCTCCACACCCCTTGCATCATTTCCCGCTAGGCTGTTGCTAAACCCGCAACGCAAGGAGCTTGCCATGCTGCCGCTTTCTCTCCGTTCGTCCCGCTGGCCGTTGCTGGCGGCGAGTGCGCTGACGCTGGCGCTGGGGGTGTCGCCGCTGGCGGCTCAGCCGGGAAATGGCCAGGGCGCGGCGCCGTTTGGCTATCTGGCCCAGGGGGCTTCATCTCAAGGCTCTCCACAGGAGCAAGGCCAAGGCGCCTCACAGGGGCAGGGGCGCGGCCAGGGCCAGCGTCGTCAGCAGGAGGCTCGCAGCCGCGAGTCGGCGCCGCGAGAAAGTCGCCGCGGCGATGAGCGTCGCAACGGCGATTGGCGCGAGGGCCCGAGCCTGGAGGAGCGGGTGATCCGGCGCATCTTCGAGGACAACCGCGACTACGTCAGCCGCGACGCCGACCTGCCGCCGGGCATTCGCAAGAACCTCGAACGTGGCAAGCCGCTTCCCCCGGGTATCGCCAAGCGCTTCGACGACCGCCTGCACGGCCAGCTACCCCGCTATGAAGGCTATGAATGGCGCCAGGCCGGCCAGGATGCCATCCTCGTCGACATCGCCAACGAGGTGGTCTATGAGATACTGCGCGGTGTGGTGTATTGATCCCCATCGCGACTGAAGTCGCTCCTGTTTTTGCCTTGGCGCCACTCCCTTTGACTACCCCACTTCGACGCGGTTGCGGCCGTCCTGCTTGGCCTGGTAGAGGGCCTGATCGGCGCGAGGGTAGAGGGCGGCAAAGCTGTCGTCTGGCGGGGCAGTATCGGTGCGGGTGGTGGTGACCCCGGCGCTGATGGTGATGGAAAGTGCTTCGGCCTGGCCGTGGAAGCTGTGCTCTGCCACGGCACGGCGCAGCCGCTCACAGAGCTCGCTGGCGCCGGTGGCGTCGGTGGCGGGCATCAGCACGCAGAACTCTTCGCCGCCGATGCGCGCTACCACGTCGGCACGGCGCACCACGTCCTTGAGCAGCGTGGCGAAGGCGACCAGGATGCGGTCGCCGGTGGGGTGGCCATACTGGTCGTTGACCTCCTTGAAGTGGTCGATATCGATCAGCGCCAGGCTGACCGGTGTGGCGCTGCGAATACTCTGGGCGAACAACCGGCTGGCTTGGTCGAGCAGCGCGCGGCGGTTGTTGAGGCCAGTGAGTTCGTCGGTGACGCTGAGCGCTTCGACCAGCGTCTTCTGGCGCGCGATCTGGTAGAGCGCGGCGAGCAGTGCGGCGATCACTACCATCACTAGTAGCGCCAGGGCGATGATCCAGCGCGCCAGGCGCTGCATCAGCTGCTGCTGGCTGGCGGCGGCGGTGAATACCTGGTGTTGCAGCTCGCTGTAGATAAAGGCCAGGGTGTCGTCGAGCTGGTCACTCAGGGTCTCCAGGCGGGCCAGGCTTTGTGGGTCATTCAGGCTGTGTGCCAGCAGCGGCTCGGCTTCCATCAGCAGACGATTCAGCACGCGATACTCGTCGAGGATATGCTGATAGTCCTCCTTGGGCAGGGCGCTGCGCGAAAGATACTGGTGAATGCTGCTCTGGCGGGTGGCGATGATCCACAGGCGCTCTAGTGACTGCTGCTGGTGGAGGGGCTCGGGATTATCGACCAGGCTGTCGATGGCCTGCTGGATGTGGAGGCTATCCTGCTGGCCGCGCACTACCTCGCTGGCAAAACCGAGGTAGTCAGCGCCGAGGTGACGACCGGCGTTGTTGGCAAAGCTCCAGGCAGTGCCGAGCAGCAACGCACCGAGAAGCGCGAACAGCACGCACAGCGGCAGCAGCAGCTGCTGTGTCAGCCGAGGCAGGCGCATGGGTGGCTCAACGGGCGCGCAGAGTGGTAATCGACCAGATCCACTTGGTCAGTGGCTCGCTGCCCTCGTGTACCGCTTCGATGTCAGCGGGAACGGTCAACATCAGCGGGCCGTGCTGGTGAGCGGGCAGGGGCGCGCCATTGAGGCGCGTGACCAGAAGATAGGCCTTCTCCTGGCGCTCCTCGGGCGTCAGGAACACGGTGTAGTCGTCACGGGCGATATAGCGTAGCCGTTCGATGCTGTCGAGTTCGTGGGCGGCCAGGAAGTCATCCAGCAGCACGCCGAGGAACTCGCCCTCGGGGCCCTCGGGGTGGGCCATATCGACGGCATATAGCGGCAGTGACTCGATATCGGCCAGCGACAGCGTGGTGTGGCGCTCGCCGCGTTCGAGCGCGAGAACCGGGGTGGTGTCCTCTGAGGGCGCGCGGTCACTTGCTGAGAGCTCGGCGGCCATCAGCGGGGCACATGCCAGCAGTGAGGCCAGCAGCGAGGGCAGTGGTGTGAACAGCAGTGGGTTGCGCGCCGCGAGTCGCCGCAGCGCGAGGGGGGAGTTCCCCCGGGTCGTGGTGGTCATATGCATTTTCCCTGCGTGGCCGCCATCGTCGATAGTGACTGTTTTTTTTGCCGCGGCGCCAAGCCTGAGACGTGTCTTGGCACGCTTGTCAGGCTTGGTCGCGGTTTCTGTTAGTAAAGCGCCTGCTCCTCGCTAATGACTTCCTTGAGAAGTTCAAGAAACAGCCGGTCGGCCTCGGAGTGCTCGGCCGGGTCGTCGGGGATATGCACGCTGGTGGTGTCGCTGACCTCTCGGGCGATGCCGGCCAGCATGTCGCGCTCGTTGAGATCGGCATGCTTGCGGGCGATCTGCAGCGCCTGCTCGAGGATCGCCGGTTCCTGCAGCAGTTTCTTTATGAACCCTCGCAGCTCATTGATTACGCGGGTCTTGTGAATCTCGGATGCGGACATGTGGAAACCCTGTCATGCGGTTGACGAAGTCGCGCGGCCTAGCCGCGCGCTTAGTGAGACGATAGCACAGCTCGCTGGCAATTGAGCTTCGATGTGCGACCTCGTTAAGGCTTTCAACGCGGTACGTGGCATGCAGGAAACGCCTCAGGTAGGCGCTGCCAATAAAGTGCGACTAATCTACGCTGGTGCTTTGAGTAAACTCATTGGATAATTCGTTCCGCTGGATTACAATTGATTACAAAATAGTGCCGCTTGCAATGCCAGATACTAACTAATCCGCATCACGACAGGCGTCACTACTATTGACAACAGCGCTACTGGCCGGTGCCAGGTGTTTCGCATAACGCAAGGGAGCAATGCTTTATGAAATCGTTCAGCGTGCCTCAATGTCGCCGTCGTTTCCCTGTCTTGACGCGCCATGCCGCGTATGGGGCGGCAGCTCTCGGCCTGATGGCCGGAGCCGTGCTGCCGGCGGCCGCCCAGGTGCCGAGCGGCCTGGCAGGGATGTCGTCGCCAGGCAGCAGCGATCTGCGCGAGGTGGTGCAGCGTGCGGTGTCGACCAACCCCGAGGTGCAGGCGGCCTATAACGGCTTTCGTGCCTCGACCAATGAAGTCGATATCGCCCGCGGCGGCTACCTGCCGAGCATCGATGTCAGCGCCGGTGTCGGTATCGAGGATCGCGAAGGCGATGGTCGCGGCAGCTTCGACACCGACTTCGCCGAGTTGTCGCTGACCCAGATGATCTACGACGGCTTCGCCACCCGCAGCGAGGTCGAGCGCCTCGACCGCGCCAAGCTGGTGCGTTACTACGAGCTGCTGGGGGCCAGCGAAGAGGTGGCGCTGGAAGCCGCGCGAGCCTATCAGGACGTACGCCGCTACCGCGAGCTGGTGAAGCTGGCGCGGGACAACTACCGCGAGCACATGCGTGTCTTCAATCAGATCGAGGAGCGCGTCGACTCCGGCGCCGGGCGCCGGGTCGACCTGGAGCAGATCAGCGGACGCCTGGCGCTGGCCGAGTCCAACCTGATGACCGAAGCCTCCAACCTCCACGACGTCAGCTCGCGCTACCAGCGCCTGATCGGCGACCTGCCGGCCGCTAACCTCGCACCAGCGCCGGCGCTGGACGGCGAGCTGCCGCCGTCGGTCAACGATGCGGTGCGCATGGCCTACGAGGGCAACCCCAACTTCCACGCCGCCATCGAGAACATCGAGTCGGCCCGCGCCGAGCAGGCCGGTACCCGCTCGGCGTTCCAGCCGCGCCTGGAGTTCCGCGCCCGCACCGGCACCAACAACCAGAGCGACTTCACCGGCCGCCGCGACCAGCACGTCGCCGAGCTGGTGGCGACCATGAATCTCTACCGCGGCGGCAGCGACCGCGCCTCGTTCCGCCGCGCCAGCGACCTGGTCGAGCAGTCCATCGACCTGCGCGACGTCGAGTGCGTCAACCTGCGCCAGACCACCCAGATCGCCTACAACGACACCCAGCGGCTGCGCGAGCAGATGCAGTACCTCAACGAGCACCGTCAGTCCATCGACCGGGTGCGCGGCGCCTACCAGCAGCAGTTCGACATCGGCCAGCGCACCCTGCTCGACGTGCTCGACAGCGAGAACGAGTACTTCGAGGCCAGCCGCGCCTACATCAACGCCGAGTATGACCTGGCGATTGCCGATGCCCGCACTCTGGCGGCGATGGGCAAGTTGATGCCGGCATTGGGCGTGATGCGTGACGACACCCCGAACCTGGCCGAGCTGTCCAGCGACGGCGTCACTATCAATGCCGACGACATCTGCCCGGCCCAGGGCCCGGCGGGTTTCACTCTTGAAGACTTGACCGGCGACCTCAACGTGCCGGCGCCGACCCGCGCCCCGGATGTGACCATCAGCGCCGATGCCCTGTTCGCGATCAATAGCGCCGAGCTGAGCGCTGCGGCGCGTGGTGAGCTCAACGGCCTGGCGGCGCAGATTCGCCAGCGTGACGACCTGGCGCGGGTGTTCATCGCCGGCCACGCCGACAGCACCGGCACCGATGCCATCAACGACCCACTCTCCGAGGCGCGGGCGCGCAACGTGGCCGAGTATCTCGCCTCCCAGGGGGTATCCCCGGGGCTGCTGGAGAGCCGTGGCTATGGCTCCAACAATCCGGTGGCCAGCAACGACACCGTCGAGGGACGCCGCCAGAACCGTCGCGTGGAGGTCACCCTGGAAACCAACGGCGAGAACCTCGACATGACCGGTACGCCGCTGCGCAGCCGCGACCTCAGCGCACGCTGGAGCGTCGAGCGCCCAGCCCCTGTGGCTGAGGCGGCAGGGGTGGCAAGTACGTCGGCGCTGAACTGGGACCAGCAAGTAGCGTCGACCAGCGTCGGCGCTGATGCCCAGGCCGAGGCCGCCGACATGACGCTGCCCGAGGCGCCGGCGGATTCGCTGGTGCAGGTGGTGGCGGTAAGCTCCGCCGAGCGCGCTGCCGAACTCGAAGCGCAGCTGAGTGCCGAACTCGGTGGCCCGGTGCGGGTCAGCAACGGCGGTCGCCTGTACAGCGTGCAGCTGGGGCCGGTGGCCAGGAGCGAAGCCGAAGCTCTGCGCGGCCGGGTGGCCGGACTGGGCTTCGCTGAAGCTTATCTGATTTCGGCCGATAACCCCTCTTGAGCGGCGCGCGTGTTGGCGAGGATGCGCGACTGTCTCAGTACCCACGTAGTAGGGATTGCATCAACCGGGTGAAGGGGCGACCGTGACCAGCGATGCCAAACATGCCGTAGAGGCGGGGCGCCAGCCGCCGCCGCAGGACGACCTGCTGGAATGCCTGCGCGTGGTGGCCCGTGCCCACGATCAGGAGATGGGGCGCGATGCGCTGCTGGCCGGCCTGCCGCTGGAGGAGGGCAGGCTGACCCCGGGGGTGTTCCCGCGCGCGGCGTCCCGCGCCGGGCTCGCCGCCCGCCATGCCCGCTCCAGGCTGGTGCAGCTCAACCCGGCGCTGATGCCGGTGGTGGTGCTGCTCGAGCCGGGGCGCGCCTGCGTGCTGGTGGCGCTGGACGTCAAGTCGCGCACGGCGCGGGTGATCTTTCCCGAACTGGGCGAGGCGGCCACCGAGGTGAGCCTGGACGAGCTGCAGGCGCGCTACAGCGGGCGGGTGATCTACGCGCGGCCCAGGTTCCGCTTCGACGCCCGCGGCCCCGAGGTCAGCCAGCAGAAGTCGCGCCACTGGTTCTGGGGCGTGATCCGCGAGAACCGCCGGCTCTACCGCGACGTGATCATCGGCTCGGTGATGATCAACCTGTTCGCGGTGGCCATGCCGCTGTTCGTGATGAACGTCTACGATCGGGTAGTCCCCAACCAAGCCACCGAGACGCTGTGGGTGCTGGCCGCGGGGATCTTCGTGGTGCTGTGCTTCGACCTGGCGCTGCGCCTGATGCGTAACGCCTTCGTCGACCTGGCGGCGAGCCGCGCCGACGTCAAGCTGTCGGCGTCGATCATGCAGCGGGTGCTGGGCATGCGCCTCGAGGCGCGACCGGCCTCCACCGGCTCGTTTGCCGCCACCCTGCAGTCGTTCGAATCGGTGCGCGCCTTCATCGGCTCGGCCACCGTGGTGGGTCTCGTCGACCTGCCGTTCGTGATCATGTTCGTGGCAATCATCGCCATCATCGGCGTGCCGCTGGTGATCCCCATCGTGGTGGGTATCGTCTTCGTGCTGCTCTACGCGCTGGCCGCTCAGAGCAAGCTGCACGAGCTTTCCGAGACCACCTGGCGGGTCGGCGCCCAGCGCAACGCCACGCTGGTGGAATCGTTGGGCAACCTGGAAACCGTCAAGACGCTGCGCGCCGAGAGCCGGCTGCAGGCGGTGTGGGAAAAGACCACGGCATTCCTGTCGCGTACCTCGGCGCAGCTGCGGCTGATCAGCTCGTCGGTGTCGAGCGTGGCGCTGTGGGCCCAGCATACGGTGGCGGTGGCGGTGATCATCGTCGGCGTCTACCTGATCATCGAGGGCGACCTTAGCCAGGGCGGGCTGATCGCCGCCTATCTGCTGTCGTCGCGGGCCATGGCGCCGGTCAGCCAGGCCGCGGCGCTGCTCGCCCAGTATCACCAGTCGTCCACCGCGCTGGAGTCGCTCAACGGGGTGATGGACAAGCCGGTGGAGCGCCCCGAGGGCAAGTCCTTCGTCTCCCGGCCGGTGGTGAACGGCGAGCTGGAGCTCAACCGCATCACGCTGCGCTACCCCGACGAGGAGCGCGACGCGATTCGTGATATCTCGCTCAAGATCAAGCCCGGCGAGAAGGTCGCGCTGCTGGGCCGGGTCGGCTCGGGCAAGTCGACCCTCAACAAGCTGATGCTGGGCCTCTACCAGCCCACCAGCGGTGCGGTGTTGCTCGACGGTGTGGATATCCGCCAGTTCGACCCCATCGAGCTGCGCCGGCATATCGGCTATGTGCCCCAAGATGTCAGCCTGTTCTACGGCTCGTTGCGCGAGAACGTGGTGGCCGGCGGTGGCAGTGAAGGGGTCGAGGACGAAGCGCTGCTGCAGGCGCTGGAGATCAGCGGTATCGGCGAGCTGGTCAACAACCATCCCCACGGTGTCGACCTGCCGGTGGGCGAGCGTGGACAGATGCTCTCCGGCGGCCAGCGTCAGGGCGTGGCGATCGCCCGGGCGGTGGTCCACGACCCGCAGATCCTGCTGCTCGACGAACCCACCAGTGCCATGGACCACGCCAGCGAGGAGGCCTTCAAGAAGCGCCTGGCTGAGTATGCCGCGGCCAAGACCATGATCGTCGTGACCCACCGCACCTCGCTGCTATCAATGGTCGACCGCATCGTGGTGGTCGACGCTGGCAAGATCGTCGCCGACGGACCCAAGGACAAGGTGGTAGAGGCTCTGCGTAGTGGCCAGATCGGGAGGGCCAACTGATGGCGCAGAGCAAGTCCAAGACCGCCGAACAGCAGGGCTTCGAGGCCATCGGGCGGCTCTCCGAGGGCGGTGGCCGGCCGTTTAGGCCGCTGATCGACCGGTTGTTTGCACGCCGCGTGTCGTCGGCGCACCTCAATCGTGACTGGGCCAGCGACGCCGACTGGGCGCGCATGCAGCAGGACCCGATACGCGCCCGGGGCTTCCTCTACACCGTGCTGCTGGCCCTGGTGGCGCTGATCGTCTGGTCGTACTTCGCCCAGATCGATGAGGTGACCCGCGGCACCGGCCGGGTGATTCCCTCTCAGCAGCTGCAGAAAGTGCAGTCCTTCGACGGCGGGGTGGTGCAGGACATCCTGGTCCGTGAGGGCCAGATGGTCGAAGCCGGCGAGCTGCTGATGCGCATCGACCCGACCCGCTTCGTGTCGAGCTTCCGCGAGAACCGCGCCCGGGCGCTGACGCTGCAGGCGCGCATTGCGCGGCTGCAGGCGCTGATCACCGGCTCGTCGTTCTCGCCCTCCGACGAGCTGCTGGCCGAGGCACCCGAGATCGTCGCCCAGGAGCGTGAGCTCTACGAGGGCCGCCGCGACGAGCTGCGCGAGGTCGAGAGCATCGCCCGCGACCGGCTGCGTCAGCGCCAGGAGGAGCTCAACGAGGCGCAATCACGGCTCAGCACTGCCAGCCGCGAGCTGAGCATGGCCAGCCAGGAACTCAACCTGACCCGGCCGCTGCTTAGCTCGGGCGCCGTCTCCGAGGTCGAGGTACTGCGCCTCGAGCGCGAGGTGTCGCGGGCCCAAGGCGACCGCAGCCAGGCCGGCTCCCAGGTCGCCAGGCTCGAGGCGGCGGTGGAGGAGGCCGAGGCCCAGCTGCGCGAGGTGACTCTCGAGAGGCGCGGTGAATGGCGCGACTCCTTGGCCGAAGCGCTGGGCGAGCTTTCGGCACTGGACGAGTCGAGCACCGGTCTCGAGGACCGGGTGCGGCTGGCCGAGGTGCGTGCGCCGGTGGCAGGGGTGGTGCAGCGCATGCACATTACCACCTTGGGCGGCGTGGCCCAGCCCGGTCAGGACGTGGTCGAGATCGTGCCTACCGACGACCAGTTGCTGGTGGAGGCGCGCATCGCCCCGCAGGACATCGCCTTTCTGCGTCCCGGCCAGTCGGCCACCATCAAGCTGACCGCCTACGACTTCTCGATCTTCGGCGGCCTGGAGGCGGAGCTGGACCATATCAGCGCCGATACCATTACCGACGACAACGACAACACCTTCTATCTGGTACGGGTGAGGACGCTGGAGGGCGGCTTTGCCGACCAGCAGGACCTGGCGATCATTCCCGGGATGACCGCCCAGGTGGATATCATGACCGGCAAGCGCACGGTCATGGAGTACCTGCTCAAGCCGATTCTGCGTGGTACCAGCAACGCCTTGACCGAGCGCTAACACATGAAACAACACCTCTTCGTATGCCAAGGACTCGACGATATTCCGCGCTGGAAGGAGGCCTTCCCGCACCTGCGCCGCTGCACGCCGCAGCTGGCGCGGGCCCAGGCCGGCGCCGGTGATCACGTCTGGGTGGTCAGCCAGATCGAGGGCTGGGCTGGGCTGGTGCAGACCCTCTCCCAGCGCGGCGCTGTGCTGGTGGTGCTTGCCTATTCGCCGAGTTCGGTGGAGGCCTTCCAGGCGCTCAGCGCCGGTGCCCGGGGCTATGCCCACGCCTTTTCGCCGGCGCCGCTGCTGCAACAAGTCGAGGTGGTGACCGCCAACCAGGGCATATGGGTGTGGCCCGAGCTGCTGGCCCAGGTGGTCGGCTCGACCTTCCGCGCGCTGGGCGGCGAGGCGCGCATGCGCGACGACGCCCTGGGGTTGCTCACCGAGCGCGAGCGCGCGGTGGCGCTGGCGGTG
Source organism: Halomonas salipaludis (assembly GCF_002286975.1). Lineage (GTDB taxonomy): Bacteria > Pseudomonadota > Gammaproteobacteria > Pseudomonadales > Halomonadaceae > Franzmannia > Franzmannia salipaludis. The sequence goes on along the minus strand of NZ_NSKB01000009.1, from coordinate 2,269 downwards.
GCCTCGGGCAAGAGCAACAAGGAGGTCGCCCGCGACATGGACATCACCGACCGCACTGTCAAGGCGCATCTCGGTGCGGTGTTCCGCAAGCTCAAGGTACGCGACCGTATGCAGCTTATCCTGCTGCTGTCGCAGCGTAGTGAAACGACCAGCAATGCCTGAGGGGGGTAGCGGCCCGTTACATCGGGTTACCCTGTCCATCAGTACTATGTTTTTCCCGCCTTGCCTCTCTTAGTCTGATGCCATAGCCCGATAAAATAGCCCGATAAAAACGCTGCTGCCTTTTCAGGACAGCAGCATGCTTACGCAGAAGGAACAGATCATGGCAATTGCAACCGTCCTCTCGATCACCGGTCAGGCCTGGGCCCGCGACGCCGACGGCAACCTACGCGAACTCAGCGTCGGCGACACCCTCGTCGAAGGCGAGACACTGGTCACCTCCGACAACGGCAGTGTGCAGCTCGACTTCCTCGATGGCCTCGACCCGACCACGATCAGCGGCGGCCAGGAAATTGCCATGACCCCGGATGTCGACGTCAACGCGCCGGTCGACGTCACCGATAGCGAAGTCCTGGATGCCGACCTCGAGGCGCTGCTCGCCGCCATCGACGATGACGACGTCGACCTGCTCGACGTGCTCGATCCTACCGCCGCAGGTGCCGGTGGCGGTGCTGCGGCCGATGGCGGGCACGGTTTCGTGCGCCTGGCGCGCATTACCGAGGGCGTCGATCCGCTGGCCTTCGAGTTTGGTAGTGTGCAAACCACGGAATTTACCACCCCTGAGGGCGAGGCTGCGCCGGTTGACGTTGGGGGGCAGGCGCAGGTCGAGGGCAACCCGACGGCTGACGATGCATCGCTCAGCTTTGCAGAGAATGCGTTGCTGCTGGGTGGAGGCGGTGGGTTCAATAGCCTTACTGAAGAAGGAACGTTGGACTTTGATTTTGGACTGCTCGGCCCCGGCAGTATTGGCTTTGCCAGCATGGATGGACAAACGCTGACGATTGGCCAGGAGAGCGTTACCTTCAGTTGGGATTCTGCTACCAACACCCTCACTGCCTCCAATGAGCGCATCCAAGCCAGCAATCCCGACGAGCCCTTTTTACTGCAGCTCGTCATCGACCCCCAGACCGGCGCGTTCACCATCACGCTTGCCAACAATCTGCTACATACCGAGGGCAGCGACGAGGCGCTTGCGAATCTTGTCTATACCGTGACGGATGCTGCAGGAAATAGCGTCAATGGCAACCTCATCGTTACCATCGTCGACGACGTGCCGGGCCTCGACCTGAGCGCCGTCGATCTCAGCGAGGTCAGCTTCGAGACCCTGGACAGCGAGACCGTCGACGGCACCTCGGTGGCCAGTGCCAGCGTGGCTGCGGCCTTCACCGCCGCGGTCGACGCCAGCTACGGCGCCGACGGTGCCGGCAGCACCGTGATCAGCGACTACGCCCTGACCCTGGGCGACCTCGACCACGGCCTGACCAGTGGCGGCGAGCCGGTTGTCTTTACACAAGACGCCAGCGGCGTAATCACCGGCACTGCCGATGGCACGGAAGTGCTGCGTATCGAGATCGGTGCCGACGGCACGGTCACCGTGACCCAGTCCGCGGCCCTCGACCATGACGCCCAGGGCGCCGACAGCCTCACGCTGCCGGCCGGCCTGGTCGGTGTCGAAGCCACGGTCACCGTCACCGACGGCGATGGTGACACCGTCAGCGACACCCTGAGTACCGACCTTAGCGGCAACATCAGCATCGTCGACGACGTGCCGGGCCTCGACCTGAGCGACGTTGACCTCAGCGAGGTCAGCTTCGAGACCCTGGACAGCGAGACCGTCGACGGCACCTCGGTGGCCAGTGCCAGCGTAGCCGCGGCCTTCACCGCCGCGGTCGACGCCAGCTACGGCGCCGACGGTGCCGGCAGCACCGTGATCAGCGACTACGCCCTGACCCTGGGCGACCTCGACCACGGCCTGACCAGCGGCGGCGAACCGCTCACCTTCAGCCTCGACGGCGGCGTGATCACCGGCAGCACGCCTGACGGCGAAGTGCTGCGTATCGAGATCGGCAGTGATGGCACGGTCACCGTGACCCAGTCCGCGCCCCTCGACCATGACGCCCAGGGTGCCGACAGCCTCACGCTGCCGGCCGGCCTGGTCGGTGTCGAAGCCACGGTCACCGTCACCGACGGTGATGGCGACACCGTCAGCGACACTCTGAGTACCGACCTTAGCGGCAACATCAGCATCGTCGACGACGTGCCGGGCCTC
>NZ_NSKB01000008.1 GCF_002286975.1 Halomonas salipaludis | reverse complement strand
CCAGCGCCTCGACCACGCCGCTGTTGTCGAGGGCTTCACGCAGCAGCAAAGCGCCGCTGTCGCTGGTGGTGCGCTGGCCGCTCAGCTCAACACGGACAGAGCCGTTGCACGAGGGCGACCAGGTCGTTAGGGTTTCACCCATGGCGAGTGGTCCTCTTGAATCGTGTTCTGGCAGGAACATCCTGATTCTACAAGAGAAAACCACTTGCCATCTTCGTTTTCAGGTCGGCCTCATGAATAAGCCAGGCTCACGTCTCTGCCTCGACTGCGTCGAAGATATTCTCGACAAATATGCGGTCGAAATCAGTCGTGGTTGGTGGAACCGCTTCAAGGAGGAGCATTATCGATTTGTTGACCAAAACATAAAAGATAATGCAAAGAAGGAGCCTTGGAGCTGCCATTGAATGGTATTCACATCTATACGCAAGGCTAGCCTCAGGGTAAGCGCTGCAGGAAACTACGCGTGGTCCGCTCGGCTAGGGAGCTTCATGTAGCGTTATTTGCCTTTCTGCTGAACCTCCCCTGGGAGTTCCTACAGGTTCCTTTGTATGTGGGCATGCCTGTGATGCCACATTGGGAAGCTGTGCAGGCTTGTATCCAGGCAGCCCTTGGCGATGTATTGATCACGTTGATGGCGTATTGGTCGGTGGCCGTATGGCATCGACGTCATGACTGGCTTCGGGGCTATGGGGCCAAGGAGTGCGTGGGCTTCGTGCTGGTGGCTATCGGTATCACGGTGGCGATGGAGTGGCACGCTACGCTTGTCAGTCAACGCTGGGAGTATGCGCAGCTGATGCCCCGTGTGCCGTGGTTGGGCACGGGCCTCTCGCCGTTACTACAGGGGTTGATCTTGCCGCCGTTGATGCTGTGGATGGCGCGTCGTCATCGGCTAGGTTCGGAGGTTGTATCCAAAGAAAATAATTGACTATTGGGTAGCGCATAGGTTCTACACTTTGATTTCAATGTATCTAACCACACTCTACCATTTGTCATCTGGTGAGTCTCAGAGCGTCAAGAGGGCTTTCGGTAGGGTCTGGTTTCATTCACCCAGGAGAGAGGTGATGGAGTCTATGGATAGAACGCCACAGTACAAGCAGAATAGCCTCTCACTGGTCGGTGCGATTGCCTTAGGGACCGGGGTCATGATTGGCGCTGGTATTTTTGCTTTGACGGGACAGATGGCCGAGATGACGGGAGTGCTTTTCCCGTTAGCCTTCTTGTCAGCGGCACTAATCGTCTCTTTCAGTGCTTATTCCTACGTGAAAATGTCCAATGCCTATCCGTCAGCTGGTGGTATTGGCATGTACCTCAGCAAGGCTTATGGACCAACTCTGACCACCGCTTTCCATGCGCTTTTAATGTATTTCTCCATGGTGATAGCACAAAGCTTTTTGGCGAGAACCTTTGGGTCCTACACGCTAGAGCTTTTCGATTTTGGGGATAGGTCACTGCTTGTCCCCTTATTGGGTGTTGCGCTGCTGATATCTGCATTTTTACTAAACCTCTCCGCCAACAAGCTGATTCAGGGTGTTGCGTCAGTACTCGGGTTCATAAAAATTGGTGGGATCATCTTGTTCGGGGTCGTCGGTGTCATCATCGCCGACTCGGTCGGCATGGAAACCTCGGCGTCGACGCCCGAGGGATCTCTGTCAGGCTTTCTAGGAGCAACCGCGTTGGGGATCCTGGCCTTCAAGGGGTTCACGACGATCACCAATAGTGGTTCAGAGATAAAAGATCCCCATCGCAACGTCGGCAGGGCGATCATGATCTCGATCGCCCTGTGTGTGGTGATCTATGCGCTGGTGGGCTTCGCTGTCGCCAGTAATCTGTCGCTGAGCGAGATAATCGAAACGAAAGATTATTCGTTGGCGGCTGCTGCCCGTCCTGCGCTGGGGGAGGCCGCCGTCTGGTTCACCGTCATTCTCGCCATGCTGGCCACCGCGGGTGGTATCATTGCCAGTATATTTGCGGTCTCACGCATGTTGGCAATGCTGACGGAAATGGAACTGGTGCCGCATCGTCACTTTCATATGCCAGGCAGTATCCAGAAGCATACCCTGGTTTATACGGTCGTGCTTGGTTTGGTTCTGACGGCTTTCTTTGACCTTAGCCGTATCGCAGCACTTGGTATCATTTTTTACTTGATCATGGATATTGCTGTTCATTGGGGGGTGTTGCGTCATCTGCGTAAGGAAGTTGGTGCAAGCGCAGCGGTGCTAGTGATTGCTATACTCTTGGATGTAGCCGTGTTGGTAGGCTTCCTTTGGGTCAAGGCTACGACAGATTATTTAGTGTTAATTGTTGCTCTCGTTGTGATGGTGGCAATCTTGATTGTCGAGCGACTCTTTATCTCTCGCAAAGGAGTCTCAAGTTTAGACGACAGAACTCATTCACATTGATGTTGAAGGGTAGGGATCATGGAGATACGGACCTTTGGTGACCTGATTGACTGGACGCGGCAGCTTCATGAGCATTTGGCATGTTGTCTCTCTCACTGTGCCGATCATAATGAAGAAGAGCGTGCCAAGATGCTCCTTAATTATCTGGCAGCTCATGAGCATGAGATGGAGTATGTTGTTGGTGAGTTAAAGAGTAGAGCGGACCCCAAAGCATTGAATACCTATGTATATGATTATCTGGAACACAGGCCGATCCGGACGCATCGGACCTGTGATGCACCCTATGCTGCGCTGGGTTTCAATGAAATCTGTCGGGAGATTTTCGACTTCCATGATCAAGTGACAGATCTCTATCGTAACTTGGTTGGCAAGGCGGAGATTCCTGAAGCAAGGGAGTTGCTTGAATCCCTTCTTGAGCTGGAACAGCATGAAGCGATGCGCCTTGTTCGGCAGACTGGGAGGATGGACGATCTGTAAGAAAATGATGTCTGGATCTGTTATAACTGCCTGATCGCCACCCTCGGCATAACATCTGTCCTGACTGTTCCTAATGTAACGTACCAGAACGGCATCGGCATTGCGTGTCTGGCATCGATGCCGATTTATATCTGCTATTCATCTCGGTCGCGCTGATCATGCCCGACATGACGGTGCATCAGGAAGTGCATGCCGAGACAGAGGGCCAGGGGCAGCAGCAGCCAGGCGCCGCTGCTCAGTGATTGCCCGCCCCACATGAACAGCAGCACGGCGCCTCCCATCAGCACCACGCAGGCGGTCATCATCCATTTATGGAGTGCCGCGGTAGGGGAAGACGGCTCTTTCTGTGATTCGGCCTCTCCCGAGGGGGGCTTGGTGGATTCTGGTCGTTTCATGAGCGGTCGCCTTTGGCTTGGACCGATGGGGTGGCAGTGGAAGGCTCTCCGCGGGGCTGCTCACGGGCGTAACGCCGCTTGAGCAGCAGCGAGTTGCCGATCACCGAGAGGGAGCTGGTGGTCATGGCGATGACGCCGATCATCGGGTGCAACAGGCCGATGGCGGCGATGGGGATGGCGGCCACGTTATAGGCGCTGGCCCAGATCAGGTTCTGGACGATCTTGGCGAAGGTGGCTCGCGAGAGGTGCATGGCGTCCACCACGGCGGTGAGCTCGCCGCGTACCAGGGTCACGTCCGCCGCCTCGATGGCCACGTCGGCCCCGGCACCGATGGCGATGCCCACGTTGGCCTGCTTCAGTGCCGCGGCGTCGTTGATGCCGTCGCCGACCATGGCCACGTGGTTGCCGTGTTGTTCCTGCAGCGCGCGGATGGCATCAACCTTGCCTTCCGGCAGCACACCGGCCTGGACCTCGTCGATGCCCACCTCGTCGGCCACGGCGCGGGCGGCGCGTTCGTTGTCGCCGGTGATCATCACCACGTGCAGACCGAGATCATGCATGCCGCGGATGGCCTCCACCGACTCCTGCTTGAGGGTGTCGGCCACGGCCACTAGGCCGAGTGCCTGGCCGTCGGCGGCGACGATTACCACGGTGCGGCCCTTGCCCTCGAGCTCGCCCATGGCGTCATCCAGGGCCTCGAGGCCGGTCACGCCTTCCTCTTCCAGCAACCGGCGATTGCCGATCAGCACCACTTCGTCGCCCACCTTGCCCGAGACACCGCGCGCACCGGTGGAACGGAACTCGCTGACCTCGCCGGGTTTCACATCGCGCTCCCGGGCACCATCGACGATAGCCCGGGCGATGGGGTGCTCCGAGGCGTTCTCCACGCTCGCCGCCAGGGTGAGCAGGCGGTTTTCGTCGGCGCCTTCGGCGACGACGGCCTCGGTGAGTTTTGGTTCGCCGCGGGTGATGGTGCCGGTCTTGTCGAGCACCATCACTTTGACGTCCTTGAAGGTCTGGATCGCTTCGCCGGAGCGGATCAGGATGCCACGCTCGGCACCGATGCCGGAGCCGACCATCAGCGCCGTGGGGGTGGCCAGGCCCAGCGCGCATGGACAGGCGATGACTAGCACTGCGATGGCGGCGAGAATCGCCAGCACCGGCGTGGCGGCCTCGGGGTTCACCCAGGGCAGGAAGGTCGCACCCCAGTCGAGTATCGGTCGCAGGGCATCCGGGAATAGCGCCCAGGCCACCAGGCTGGCCAGAGCGATGGCCAGCACCGCCGGTACGAAGCGGCCGGTCATGCGATCGGCGAATTCCTGGATCGGTACCCGCGAGCCCTGAGCCTGGTCGATCAGCCGCACCACTTGGGAGAGGAAGGTATCGCCGCCGACGCGGGTCGCCTTGACCCGCAAGCGTCCCTCCTTGTTGATGGTGGCACCGATCACGCTGTCCCCGGTGCTCTTGTAGACCGGTATCGACTCGCCGGTGGCGATGGACTCGTCGAGATGGCTCTCGCCCTCGACCACCTCGCCGTCGGTGGGGATCTTGTCGCCGGGGCGCACGACCATGATGTCGCCCGGGGCCAGCTCCTTCACCGCCACCTCGACTTCCTCGCCATCGCGCTCGACGCGTGCTGTCTTGGCACCCAGGGTCATTAGGCGGCGGATGGCCTGGGAGGCGCGTCCCTTGGCGAGTGCCTCCAGGTAACGGCCCAGCAGGTGGAAGGTCATGATGGTGGCGGCCATCTCGATGAATGAGGTCATGGGGTAGACGAAGCCGACTAGGCCGATCAAGTAGGGCGGCAGGCTGCCCATGGAGATCAGCACGTCCATGTTGAAGGTGCCGTTCTTCAGCGAGCGCCAGGTCGACTTGTGGGTGGCGATACCGCCATAGAGAAACACCACCGGGAAGGCCAGCACGGCGATGATGGCCAGGTAGCCGGGAATCGGCTGCCAGAACATGTGCGGCATCATCAGCAGCATGATCAGGGTGGTGGGTACCGCAGCGATGATCAGCCGCTTGCGGGCCTGGGAAAGATAGGCCTCCTCGATCTCGGCGTCGCTGTCGGCATCCTCCGCCTCGTCGGCCTGCACGGCGGCCACCTCATAGCCGGCCCCTTCCACGGCGCGCTTGAGCGCATCGCCATCGGGGCCATCGGCGGCAATACTCACAGAGACGCGATGGCTGGCGATATTGGTGTCGATTGATTCGATACCCTCGAGCCGCTCCAGGGTACTGCGGATGATGCCGGCGCAGTGGTCCGAGCCCATGCCGGGAACGGTCAGGCGGACCTGTTGCATGCCGGTACCACCACTGACGGCGGCCACGTCATAGCCGGCGCCTTCGACGGCTTCCTTCAAGGTGTCGCCGTCGGGCCCGCCTGCTTCGATGGTCACGCTGACATGGTGGTTGGCGATATTGGTCTGGATCTCGCCCACGCCATCGAGGCGTTCCAGCGTCTTGCGCACGATGCCGGCACAGTGGTCACTGCCCATGCCGGGGACCGTCAGGGTGATCGTGTTGGGGGGTGAATCGCTCATCGCTTGTCTCCTGCGGGCGTTGCCGAGTGGACGGCCAACAATGGCCGTCCTGTTGCCTGAGTCTGTGACACTCCCGGTCAGTGATGGGCCTCGTGGTCCTCGGGGTCGACGTCACTCTCAGGGGTGGCCTGCTGAAGCTGCTGGCGTTGCTCGTCGGTGAGCAGGTCGTTCATGGTATTTTCCAGACGCACCCTCTCGGCCATCATCTCGCCGTGAAGCTCGGCCATCCGACCGTGCAGGGCCTGGACCTCCTCGGGGTCGGGGCGCTCGCCGCGCATCTCTGCCATCAGGTCATCGCGCAGGTTCATCAGGCGGCCCATGCGTTCGAACTGGGCGGGGCGGTGCTCCTGCATCAGTGCGCGCATCTCGTCGCGCTGCTCCGGCTCGAGCATTTCCTGCATCATGCCGATGCCAGCACCGTCCGTCATCGGGCAGGGCATCATCCCGCCGCCCATCATGCCTTTCATCATGCCGCCCTGGCCGCCACCCATCATTCCACTCATCATGCCGGGCCCCATGCCGCCCTGGCCGCCGCCCATCATTCCACTCATCATGCCGGGCCCCATGCCGCCTTGGCCGCCGCTGCCGCCCGTCATGCCGCTACCCTGATTGGGCTGATTGGTCGGCATGCTCTGGGCGAGGGCGATGCCGCTACCACTGGCACCGAGTGCCAGGGCGAGTCCGAGAGCGAGAGTGTGCTTGCGAATTTCCATGATCCTTCTCCTAGCGAGCTGTTGGGCCCATTCAGGCCCTTTGCTGACATTATTTCGGCTACGTGCTGCACAGAGGTCAATCACACGGGACCCGACATGTAACAGCGACTGGGTGTGAGGAGAATTACCCAGGGCTCAGGATCTGAACCGTTGTGTCAGCAGATAGACGGGAACCGGAGAAGGGTCGGGCAGAGCTTGCGGGACACCGCTGCTGGCGAGTATCCGAGGCGCCGGGTCCATACCGCCCAAGGAGGGAGGAACGGTAGCGAATTTGATGTCCTGCTGCGTCACGTGCGGCAGGGCACCGACGAGAGAACCCGTACCATGGCCATGGTGGCAGCTGGGGGCCTCCTGGGGGGCCTCGAGGTGTTGCCCGGCCAGGGGGCTGCCCTGGAGGAAGGCAGTCTCGTGGTGGGCGTGGGACTGAATCGCAACCAGGAATAGACCCAGCAGCATCAGTGCGACTATACCGATACGCAGCCACGACAAGGCGTGGGCAAGACTGAGGCGGCGTGTCGGTGGGCTCTTGGCCATGGTGGCAGACAACTTGTCGAGAAACGGCTCCCTCACCTTAGACCAGTGATACTACCTGTCCATTGATATGCATCAAGATCGAAGAAAGCAGGAGGCGTGTGTGCAGACTCAGGTTGCCAAATCCTGTTTCCGCCATGAAATACTGTCATTAATTCTGACGCGGTGCGTGTTTAACCAGTGCTATCACTCGAGGATGATAGTGAACAAAGAATGTGAGGATGGCGGTAACGAAAAGCACGATCGCAAGCCCCCAGTAGGTGCCGAGCGCGCTGCCAGCGAACAGCAATCCGGCGCCCGCAGACCCCACGGCTTGCCCAAGGCTGGCCAAGGCGGTCTGCTTGCCCAGCGCCGCACCCTGTGCCGGCCCGCTGGCCAGGGAGACCTGATAGGCCAGTAGCGGAACCAGCAGCCCTGATCCCGCGCCAAGTAGCCCGACCACGACGAATGCCCCCCAGAAGTTCGAAGCATACGGGAGGCCAAGAATGCCTACGGCCATCAACAGGAAGGACCCGCCGATCAGATGGCTGGGAGAGAGGCGTTTCGGTGGGTATGCCGACCACAGAAGTTGCGCCGCCAGCATCACCAGGCTGCACTCCGTGAACAGCAACCCGACCCTGAAGGGGTCGAGACCAATAGACTGCCTCGCCTGCAGGCTGAGCCCCACCTCAAAGGCCCCCAGGCCGAGCATCGCCAGCAGCGTCAGCGTCAGGAAGCCACCGATTGCTCGAGTCGAGTCCGGCTCGGAGGCATGCGTGTCGGAAGGCGGGCGGTGAGCCGGCTGTTCGCGGACGTGATGGTAGATCAACAGCCACACTGCACCAGCAAATCCCGCCGTGACCACGAAGGGCCATGCCACTGGCCCGCCGAGGACCATGTCGGATTGAGGCATCACCATGGGAATGCTGGCGAGCCAGCCGCTAAGCATGGGGCCGGACAAGAAGCCCAAGGTGGCGGCGGCACTGAGCCAGGCAAAACGCCGTGCACGGCGCGTTGGGTCGTCACACTCGGCCGCCTGCGCCAACGCCACCGGGATCACCGCCGCCGCAAAGGCGCCGGCAAGGGCCCGTACCCCATAGGCGAGTGGCAGGTTTCGAGTCAGGCTGAAGCCCAGCATGGCCAGTGCAAACCCTGCCAGCCCCCATAGCAGGACGGGCCGACGGCCCAGGCGGTCGGAGAGACTTCCCCATAGTGGGGCAAAGCCGAACAAGGCCAGCGTATACACCCCCGTCAGCAGCCCGGTGTGCAGCGATACGTCCCCGGGGGTAGTCACTGCCAGCACCCGGTCGAGGAACAGCGGCAGAATCGGCAGCACCGTACCGTAGCCGAGGAAGACGACTAAGGTGGCGGCGAGCAGAGCCGTGAAGCCGGCTCCTGATTTGCTGAGGACCCCCGCCATCAGTGAAAGACCATGCCGGCGATATGAAAGCCGGCATCGACGTGGAGCACCTCGCCGGTAATGCCGGTGGCATAGTCGCTGGCCAGCACCAGCGCGGTGCGACCCACCTCATCGGCGTCCACGGTGCGGCGCAGCGGTGCCCGCTTGACGGTCTCGTTGAGTAGCTCGTCGAAATGCTCGATGCCGGAGGCAGCCCGGGTTGCCACCGCTCCTGCAGAGATGGCGTTGACGCGGATGTTGCGAGGGCCAAGCTCATGGGCCAGGTAGCGTACCGAGGCCTCCAGTGCGGCCTTGACGGGGCCCATGACGTTGTAGTGGTCGACGACCTTCTCGGCGCCGAAGTAGCTCAGCGTCATGAGACTGCCGCCCCGGTCCATCAACGGCTCGGCCAATTGGGCCATGCGAATCAGCGAGTGGCAGGAAATGGCCATCGATTCGGAGAAGCCCTCGGCCGAGCAGTCCGTGAGTCGCCCGTGCAGATCCTCCTTGCGGGCCCAGGCGATGGCATGCAGGAAGAAATCCAGTCGCCCCCAGCGCTGACGGATCTCCTCGAACACTGCCTCCAGCTGCCCCGGCACCGTCACGTCACAGGGGAGAAACAGTCCGGCGTCCACTTTCCGGGCCAGCGGCTCGACATGGGGACGTGCCTTGTCGTTGAGATAGGTGATCGCCAGTTCCGCACCGGCATTACGGAAGTGCCGGGCAGCTGACCAGGCTAGACTGTCTTCGTTGGCGATGCCCACCACCAGGCCCTTGCGGTCTTTCAAGTCGAGGTGTTCCATGCTCGTCCTCCATTACGTTAGGTTTCCCATGCCCAAGGTCTTCTAGCGCGCTGCGAGTGTCCCCGAGCTGACGTGGCGCTGGCACAGGCAGCGCAGGCAGGTACAGGTGGTGTCGCAGCAGTCGGGATCGTGCTGAGGGATGCGCGCCTGACGCCTCGCGAACGGGTACAGGATCCGACCCAGCAGGCTTGGGTGGTAAAGCTTGGCGAGCATTGGGCGCGCATCGCGCCTGGCCATTCGGCGAAACATGGCCCGCCGCCCGCGGTCTCCGGCCTTGGTGTACAGCAGCCGGTTGCTGATGCCCTGGCGGATCGCCGGCAGCAGCGAGCGCTGCCATAGCGATTCGTAATCGCGACCCTCCAGCAGGCTGTGCGCGGCCAAAACGCCCGAGCGCAGGGCGTAACGCATGCCAAAGCCCGCCAGCGCATCCTGAAAGCCCGCCTGCTCGCCCACCAGCAGACGCCCCTCGTGCTCGCCCCGGCAGGGCGGTCCATAGTTACCGACGCCACCGAAGGGACGCGCCTTGCGCATGTCCAGCCCGGCCTGCTCGGTAAAGAATGCGATCGTGCGTGTCAGGCACTTGTTATTGCGCGTGAACTCCCTGAACAGACAGGTGGCGACGGTACCCTGTCCGCCCTGCACCAGCAGGTAGGCATAGCCGCCTGGCGCCAGGTGGTCGCTGAAGCAGGCCCACTGGCCGTCCGGCATGGCGGTCTCGAACAGGTAGCCCACCGCCATGACGTTGGCGAACATTGGTCCCTTGGCCTCTACGGTGGAGCCGTGTGTGTTCTTGACGGGGGACGACAGCCTCACCTCCACACCACAGGCCTTGGCCTGCTCAAGCAGGGCGTGATCCAGGGTGCCCGTTTCCGATCCCCGGCGGACCAGGTAGTACAGGGGCTGGTTAGAGCGAATTTCGTGGCGGCCGCCCCAGCCGTCGAAGGCCGTCACTTGCGAGATGGCGTGATGCTCGAAGCTGGACCGGATCCCTGTGCTTGCGAGCTCATCGAGCACATCGATGTCGTCACTCCAGTTCTCCAGCCCTTGGAAATCGCCATGGAAGCGGGCACCAACACGACGGCGACGCTCGTGCACGATCACGTGCTTTCCCGCGCGCGCCAGGACGATGGCGCAGGCCAACCCGGCGGGGCCGGCGCCGATTACGGTCACGGTATCGCCCCGCGCGGGGCCAGCGCAGACGGCCGAGTTCTGGGTCATGGATGAAGGGCCTCTACGTTCACCCACGGCTCAGTCATTCAGCTGGTGGTGCGCACCAACGTACCGTTCGGGATCCGTCTCGAACTGTTCGCGGCACGTCTCTGAGCAGAAGTAATAGCGCTGCCCCCGGTATTCACTCCCCGTGGCGGCGGTCTTGAAGCTGATCGTCATGCCACATACCGGATCCAGGAAAGACTTCCGTTCCACTCGTTCGCGTTTCATCGCTGTTTCCCCTTTTCATTATTCAGGACGGCGCATGCGGGTTGCGCCCCCAGCTGAATACGCAGCCGCCCATCCAGCTCCAGGATGTGGCCATTGAAAAGTCGTCCCCGCTTGGTCACTCGGCGGTCAATAGCATCTTGATGGCCTGCTCCTTCGCCGCCTGGGAAAACACGTCGTAGGCCTTCTCGATGTCGTAGAGCTTGAAGCGGTGGGTCACCAAGCCCGCGGGCTCGACGCCACCGGCCTCGACGATGCGCATTAGCACCGGGGTCGTGTCGGTGTTCACCAAGCCGGTACGCACCGTGACATTCTTGATCCAGAGGTCCTGCAGGCGGAACTCGACGCTCTTGCCGTGCACGCCGATGTTGGCGATATGCCCCCCCGGGCGCACGATGCGCTGGCAGATATCGAAGGTCTCGGGGATCCCCACTGCTTCCATGGCGACGTCTACGCCTTCGCCACCGGTTAGCTCGTCGATAGCGTCGAGCGGATCTCGTGCGATGGTGTCGGAGGCGCCGAGCTGCTTGGCCATGGCCAGGCGGTTCTCGTCGGGGTCGATCATGATAATCCGGGCGGGAGAATAGAAGCGCGAGGTCATCAGGGCCGCCAGGCCGATGGGCCCCGCGCCGACAATGGCCACCGTGTCGCCGAGCCCTACCTCGCCGTTCAAGGCGCCGATCTCATGGCCGGTAGGCAGAATGTCGCTAAGCATCACCGCCGCGGCGCGGTCCATGTCCTTCGGCAATCGGTGCAGGCTGTTGTCCGCGTGCGGTATACGCACGTACTCGGCCTGGGTGCCGTCGATCAGGTGACCGAGAATCCAGCCGCCGTCGCGGCAGTGGGCATAGAGACCGCGCTTGCAATAGTCGCAGCGGCCGCAGGAGGTGATGCAGGAAATCAGCACCTCGTCGCCGATCTGGATGTTGCTCACGCCGTCGCCGATTTCCTCGACGACGCCGACACCCTCGTGGCCGAGGATACGACCATCCTCCACGGCGGGTACGTCGCCCTTGAGGATGTGCAAGTCGGTGCCGCAGATGGTGGTATGAGTAATGCGTACCACCGCGTCCGTCGGCTTGGTGATGCTCGGGCGCGGCTTTTCCTCCCAGCGACGCTGGCCAGGACCATGATAGACGAGTGCTTTCATGATGTTACCTCCTTAAGTGTCACAGATCGGCAGCTCATGGCGAGCTACGTATATGGCTCAATTTGCGGTTACAGTTGCACCGCTTCATCTACCAGGCCCGCAGGACGGGCTCATTTCTCCAGTACATAACGTCCTGGCGCTTCGTCCAGCGCCGGATAGCCTCTGGTCACCCCCGGCTCCCGGGCGTGCACGCGCTGGGTGCTGTGATCGGCCAGCCAGCCCTGCCAGCAGGGCCACCAGGAGCCGTCATGATGCGCGGCAGTGACCTGCCAGCCGTCCGGATCCATGAAGGGGTCCTCAGCCTGGATGGTCGAGATCTGGTGATAGCGGCGGGAATCGCCGGGCGGGTTGACGATGCCCGCATTGTGCCCGCCGCTGGAGAGCACGAAGGTGACGTCCGCCGGCGTCAGCCACTGGACCTTGTAGACGGAGCGCCAGGGGGCGACATGATCCTTGAGCGTGCTGACGGCAAACACGGGGATCTCGATGTCGGTCAGCGATACGGGCCGTTCGTCCACCCGGTAGCGCCCACCGGCGAGGTCGTTGTCGAGGAACAGCCACCGGAGGTACTCGCTGTGCATGCGTGCCGGCATGCGGGTGCCGTCGGCGTTCCAGGCCATCAGGTCGAACATGGGCGGACGCTCGCCAGCCAGATAACTGCGCACCATCCTCGACCAGATCAGGTCCTGGGAACGCAGCAACTGGAAGGCGCCCGCCATCTGGCGCGTATCCAGATAGCCCCTGACCGCCATGAGGTCCTCGATGAAGCGTACCTGGTCCTCGTCGATGAACAGCATCAGCTCGCCGGCCTCGCTGAAGTCGGTCTGCGCGGCGAGCAGCGTCAGGCTGGCCAGGCGAGTGTCACCGTCCCGGCCCATGGCGGCCGCGGCAATCGACAGCAGCGTCCCGCCCAGGCAATAGCCCACGCCGTGGACACGCTGCTGCGGGCAGATGGCCGTGACCGCGTCGAGGGCCGCCATGACCCCCAGCCGCCGGTAGTCGGCCATGCCCAGGTCCCGCTCCTCGCTGCCCGGGTTCTTCCAGGACACGACGAACACCGTATGGCCCTGCGCCACCAGGTAGCGAACCAGGGAGTTTTCCGGGGAGAGGTCCAGGATGTAGTACTTCATGATCCAGGCCGGCACGATCAGCACCGGCTCGACATGGACCTCCTGGGTGGCGGGCGCGTACTGGATCAGCTCGATGAGCCGGTTGCGGTAGACCACCTTGCCCGGCGTCACCGCCACGTCTCGGCCGACCCGGTATGCTTCGACGCCCGCAGGCCCCTCGCCGGCCTGCCGGCGGCGCCAGTCCTCCAGCAGATTACTGGCGCCGCGGGCCAGGTTGGCGCCACCCTCGCGCCGAGTCTGCTCCAGCAATTCGGGGTTGGTGGCGAGGAAGTTCGACGGCGAGAAGACGTCGAGTATCTGTCGTGCACCGAAGTTCACCATCGCCTCATGGTGGCGCGAGACACCCGGTACACCGGTGGTGGCTGCATGCCACCATTGCTGCTGCAGCAGGAAACCCTGATAGAGCACGTTGAAAGGCCAGCGCTGCCAGGCCTCGCCGCGAAAGCGCTTGTCCTGGGGTAACGGCTCGATGCAGGGCTCGCACGGTGCCCGGCAAGCCTGCTCCCAGTAACCGCCGAAGCGTTGCCACTTACGCAGGGCCTTGCCGGCGAGTTCGGCCTGCTTGTCGGGCGACAGGAGCAGATGTTGCGCCCAGTCCCACCAGGCCTGCTGGACGGCGGTCGGCGACAGCCCACCCGTGAAGAGGCTCGCCATGGCGTGCAGGCGCTGATCGGTCGACGTCGCCGGTGGGCTCGCTGCCGGCCCGTCGATGTTGGTTCGGGTCGTGGTGTCCATCAGCGCACCTCCATGGGGCGGCAGGCCGACTCGGGTTGCGGGGAACAGCAGAAGGTGGGTTCCGCTTCGGTAGGAGAGGGCACGGGCAGGCGGATCCCCGCACGGTACATCAGCGCCGCCACGGCCAGTCCGGCCAGGCGTGCCTCGGGAGGGTCGGCCCGGGAACTCAGTACCACCGGTACCGTCAGCCCCATGACCACCCCGGCCGCCGTGGCGCCGGCATGGTACTCGAGGTTCTTGGCCAACACGTTGCCGGACACCAGATCCGGCATGAGCAGGATGTCGGCTTTCCCCGCCACCGGGGAGTCTATGCCCTTTTCGTGGGCCGCGCGTTCCGAGATGGCGTTGTCGAAGGCCAGCGGCCCGTCGACCTCGGCGCCGGCGATCTGGCCGCGGCGGGCCATCAACGTCAGGCAGGCCGCATCCAGGGTGGAGACGATGGCCGGTTTGACCGTTTCCACGGCGGAAATGACCGCGGCGCGTGGCCGCTCGAGCCCGATCATGTGCATCAGCTCGATGGCGTTGTGCAGGATCTGCGCCTTGGCGTCGAGATCCGGCACGATGTTCACGGCCGCATCGGTCACGGCCAGCAGGCGTGGGTAGTCGGGCACGTCCACCAGAAAGACGTGGCTCACGCGCCGGCCGGGCTGTCGCAGGCCATTGCCCAGCAGGGCATGCATGAAGGTATCGGTGTGGAGGTGCCCTTTCATCAGCGCCTCCGCGCGTCCGGCCTGCACGAGCTCCACCCCGATGCGGGCGGCCTCCACATCCGAATCGGCCTCGATCATCGCTTGCGGATCGAGGTCCCACCCGATCGCCGCGGCGGCCTCGACGATCTCGGTGGGACGGCCGATGAGCACCGGCTCGGCGATGCCCAGCCTCGCCGCCTCGCGAAGCGTCTCCAGCACCGCAGCCTGGGCCGCGTTGACCACGGCGACGCGGATCGGGTTACCGCCACCGGCTCGCTGAATCAGATCATCGAGCGTCGCAAGGGCCACTGGCGTTGCCGTCTGGGTCATGTCACCTCCTGGGTGTTGGTTAATGTGCGCTGCACGTGCCGGGCGATCATCCGTTCTTCATTAGTGGCTACGACCTCTGCTTAGACGGCCCTGTAGCGTCGACATCTATAGATCCCGAGCCCGGTTGATCTGCTGGGACAGACGCATCGCCTCGTGTTCCTCCAGCTTCAAGAGCTCGCGAACGAGATCCCGAGCCTCGGGGATGTCGGCGCGTCCTTCCAGGTAGCGGTATAGCGCGATGACCTGATCGTGCAGCGAGAAGACTTCCCGGCTGATGTCTTCGAAGCCCATCTCGGCATAGGGCAAATTGCACGCCTGATGGGGTTTGATGGGCGCATGCGATAGATAGTCGTAAACCCACGTGTGCAGGGCCTTGGGGTCGGCCTGCTTCTCGAAGCTGGCCACGGTGTGCTCCAGGACCGCCTCGTGATCGGCGAGGTACTCCAGCAGCGATTTGGCCCGTGCCTCCTCCTGCTGGGTGGCACAGTGCCTGAAGCATTCGGCCAACTGGGCATGCAGCTGGCGAGTCCAGTCGATCAGGTCATGAAAGGTCTCGATCTTCATTTATTGCTCTCCATTAGTGGGTTGCTCTATAGGTATTGGCTGTAAACCGGGTTGGCTTCGACTGGGTCACTCGTTCTCGCTCCACCATCCCCCGCCGTAGAGGCTGTGAAACCCCATCTCGTACACGCTGTCGCGGGTCGTGCCGGCCAGCTCCAGCGTCGAGGCGATAGAGTCGCTCACCAGCGTCTCCCATTGCCGATAGGGGGTGTCACTATCGACCGGCGCCGGCGCGGTCTCCACCATCTCGGCCAGCCACTTCACTCCGGTCATCCAGGGGGAGAAGCGTTCCGAGAACATCAGCCGGCTGGTCCGCGCCGGATGTAGTTGTCGCAGCGCTTCGGCGGACCAGGGGGTGGTGTAAAACCGCACCCAGGGCCCGACGAAGGTCTCGTAGAGGGCCACATTGTGCTCGGAGAGCGCTCGCACCCCTTCGAACGCCGGGGCCTGGTCGGGAAAGTCCAGGTCTTCCACGCGGCGCTCCTCGAAGCGCACCTGGAACTGGGGCTTGTGACAGTCGGGGTCGCCGGTGGGGTTGTCGATGCGCATCTCGTAGAGGCCAGGGGCCAGGTCATTCAGATTGCCGACGCTCTCGAGGATCGCTCGGTGCTCGAGGCGCGCCACCTTGGAGGAGACGAAGATGCCCAGATGCCCGACGTGGGGATTGAGCAGGTAGACGATACGCTGGTCGGCGGCCTTGAGTGCCGCGGTATCGGGATAGACCGCGGGGATCCAGTTGAGCGCCTGATGGGGCGGGGTGATGTTGTCGCCGCCGGAGGCGAAGATCACCAGGGGGTTGCGGATGCGCTTGAGGTCGACGCTACAGCCGGGGCAGACCTCGAGCTCGCCACGCTCCAGCTTGTTGCCGACGAAAAGGTTCTCGACGATGGCAACGATCTCTTCCTTGCTCAGGCTATAGAACCCCGTCCACCAGCGCTCGAACTCGAGGAAGCGTTCGCGCTGGCCGTCGATGTCGGCGAACAGCTGATAGTCCTTCTGCCACAGGGTATTCGCCGGCTTGAGGGCTTCGAAGTTGGTGGCGAGGTTCGCACCGTCGAAGCGCCCGTCTCCCAGGTCGGCCATCAGGTGCGTCAGCCAGGCACCGCCCAGCAGGCCGCCGGCGAGGCGCATGGGATTGACGCCGGATTCGCCGGACCAGTAGGAGAGCGGCGAGCCGTTCAGCACCGCCGGCCCGACCAGACCCTCGCAGTCGGCGGAGAGCAGCGCGATGGCCCAGCCCGCCTGGCAGTTACCGTAGAGCACCGGCGGCTGGCCGGGGTGGCGCTCGGCCAGCGTCTCGACGAAGCGGCGCAGGACGTGCAGCACGTCCTCCAGTGTCTGGCCGGGGACGGGCTCGGGGAAGAAGATCACGAAGTAGACCGGGTGCCCCTCATGCAGTGCCATGCCGACCTCGGAGTCGCGCTTGAAGCCGCCGATGCCTGGGCCGTGGCCGGCACGCGGGTCGACGATCATCACCGGCGGCCTAGTCTCGTCGAGGCAGTCCTCCAGGCAGTCCTCGCCGACCCGGGTGATGCGCAGCAGGGCATAGTTGGCGGGGCGCGCCAGTCGACGGCCATCCACGAGCATCTCGTAATCGAAGTCGAGCAGTGGCGGCTTGCCCGCCTGCTCATGCTCGAGCATGTTGTCCGCGCGCTCACGCAGCGTGTCCAGGTAGCGTACGCCGCGTCGCCACAGGTCGGTCTGATAGGCGAGTAGCTCCGTGGCCGGGTGGCTCGGGAGGGTGCCTTCTTCGGGCTCGGGTGCGGTCATCGGGGCGTCCATATCTGGTGGGGCGGTGGGTTGGCGCTTGCGCGGGGCTTTATGAGCCGTGGGTGGCTTGGTGGTGGATGTTTTGGCGGTCATAGTGGATACCTCTCAGTGTCAGGATGTCGTGGGCGCCGATCTCGATCCGGGACTCGGACAGGAAGCGGTACGGCGGAACCTTCAGGTTGATCGGCGCCGGCACCGCCTTGAACACGCGTCCGGCGAAGTCGAACTGGGAGCCGTGGCAGGGGCAGAAGAAGCCCCGGGCGAGTCGTCGCTGACGACCACGATCGTGCCGACGAGAAAAACGTCTGCTTTTCATGACTGCACCTCTGGGATTTTGTCCTTACAGGCGCCAGCCACTCGTACTCGCCATCCGCAGGTGCGGAATGAAGCGTGGCGTGCGGGCCGCGTAGGTCTGCCATTTGTCGCCAAACTGGCGCGCTACCTCGCGCTCTTCGTGGATCGCCAGTCGTGAGTACATCCACACCAATACCGGGAACATGACCAGGGTCAGCAGGGTGGGCCACTGCAGCAGGAAGCCGGTCATCACCAGCACGAAGCCGGCGTACTGGGGATGCCGGACATGGGCATAGAGCCCGGTGGTGGCCAGTTCTCCCCGCCGCTGGGCGGTATAGAGTGACCGCCAGCCGGCGGCGATGAGCCAGAACCCAGCGGCGATGAACACCATGCTGAACAGATGGAAGGGCCCGAAGTGTGGGTTGGCCTGCCAGCCGAACAGCATCTCCAGCAGGTGCCCCGCATCGTGGCTGAACCAGTCCACCTCAGGGAAGCGTGACTGCAGCCAGCCGGAGAGGAAGTAGAGGGTCAGCGGAAAGCCGTACATCTCCGTGAACAACGCCACCAGGAAGGCGCTGAAGGCCCCGAGCGAGCGCCAGTCCCGGCGCGTCTGCGGCTTGAAGAAGCTGAAGGCGAAGAAGATGAAGATCGCCGAATTGAGCAGCACCAGGCCCCACAGCCCATAGGCGGGCACGTCATCACTCATCGCGTCCTCCCTTGTGATCGTCATGCTCGCCATGGCCTCCGTGCCCTCCATGGCCTCCATGCCCGCCGTGCATGAACACATGCATCAGCGGGCAGGCGAGCAGGATCAGCCAGGGCAGGGCACCGAGCAGGTGCACCTTGTGCTCCCCCCTGAGCAGGAAGCCCATCACCGCCAGGGCGAGCGCTACCATGAGCCAGAAGGTGCCCTTGCCGGGTCGTCGCTCCAGCCACCCCTTGTCGTCATTCATGATCAGATCCTCACCCGGCGCAGGCGTAATGAATTCATCACCACCGACAGCGAGGAGGCGCTCATCGCGAAGGCGGCGAAGATCGGGCCGATCAGGATGCCGAGGAACGGATAGAGGATCCCGGCGGCGATGGGTACGCCGGCCCCGTTGTAGACTAGGGCGAAGAACAGGTTCTGCTTGATGTTGCGCATGGTGGCCAGCGACAGCTTGCGGGCCCGCACGATGCCATCGAGGTTGCCCTTGACCAGCGTGAAGCCGGCGCTTTCGATCGCCACGTCGGCGCCGGTGCCCATGGCGATGCCGACATCGGCCTGGGCCAGGGCGGGGGCGTCGTTTACTCCGTCGCCGGCCATGGCGACTTTGCGGCCTTCGGCCTGCAGCTCCTGGATGATGCGCGCCTTGTCTTCGGGCAGCACGTCGGCGCGGATCTCGTCGATGCCCAGCCGGCCGGCGACGGCGCGGGCGGTGCGCTCGTTGTCGCCGGTGGCCATGATGATGCGAAATCCCAGCTTGTGCAGTGCCTTCAGGGCCTCGGGTGTGGTGTCCTTCACCGGGTCGGCCACGCTGACCAGACCGGCGATCTGGCCGTCGAGCACGACGAACATCACCGTTTCGCCCTCATCGCGGCGGGCGTTCGCGGTCTCGGAGATTCGCCCGCCATCGAGGCCCAGTTCGGCCATCAGTTTGGCGTTGCCGAGTGCCACCGACTTGCCGTCCACGACCCCCTTGACGCCCATGCCGGTTACGGCCTCGAAATCGGTGGCATCGGCGAGGGATACGCCACGTTCTTCGGCGCCGGCGACGATGGCCTCGGCCAGCGGGTGCTCGGAGCCTCTCTCGAGGCTGGCCGCCAGGCGCAGCACCTCGGCCTCGTCATGCCCCGCCTCCGGCAGCACCGCCACCAGCTTCGGCTTGCCTTCGGTCAGCGTGCCGGTCTTGTCGACCATCAACGTATCGACCTTGGCGAAACGCTCCAGGGCCTCGGCATTCTTGATCAGGACTCCCAGCTGGGCGCCGCGCCCGGTGGCCGTCATGATCGACATCGGCGTGGCCAGGCCCAGTGCACAGGGACAGGCGATGATCAGCACCGCGACCGCCGAGACCAGCGCATAGGACAGCGCCGGCGCCGGGCCCCAGATCGCCCAGGCAATGAAAGAGAGGATGGCGACGCCGATCACCGCGGGCACGAACTTGCCCGCCACCTTGTCGGCGAATTTCTGGATCGGTGCGCGGCTGCGCTGGGCGGCAGCCACCATCTCGACGATCTGGCTGAGCATGGTATCGGCACCGACGCGGGTGGCCTCCATGACCAGGCTGCCCGTGCCGTTGATCGTGGCCCCCGTGACCTGGTCGCCTTGGACCTTCTCCACCGGTACCGGCTCGCCGGAGATCATCGACTCGTCGATCGAGGAGCGGCCCTCGACCACCATGCCGTCCACTGGTACCTTGTCGCCGGGACGCACCCGCAGGTGGTCGCCCACCTGCACGTCTTCCAGCGGTATCTCCTCTTCGCTGCCGTCGGGCCGGATCACCCGCGCGGTCTTGGCGGCCATGTCGAGCAGGGCCCGGATCGCCTTGCCGGTGCCCTCGCGCGCGCGCAGCTCCATCACCTGGCCCAGCAGGACCAGGGTCACGATCACCGCCGCGGCTTCGAAATAGACGCCGACGCTGCCGTCTTCCCGGCGGAAACCCTCGGGGAAGATGCCGGGCACCAGCACCGCGACAATCGAGAAGAGATAGGCCGCGCCGACCCCCATGCCAATCAGGCTGAACATGTTGAGGTTCCAGGTGCGGAAGGAATTCCAGCCGCGCACGAAGAACGGCCAGCCGGACCACAGGATCACCGGCGTGCTGAGCACCAGCTCGATCCACATCGCGTTGCGTTCGCCGAAGAAATCGCGGACCGCCATGACACCCAGGTAGGGGCTCATCGTCAGCACCAGAACCGGGAGGGTGAGCACGGCCGCGACCCAGAAACGCCGGGTAAAGTCGACCAGCTCGGGATTCGGCCCCTCATCGCCGACCGCCGCCGATTCTAACTCCAGCCCCATGCCGCACAGCGGACAGGCCCCGGGAGTGGTCTGGCGAACCTCGGGGTGCATCGGACAGGTGTAGACGGCGCCGGCATGCCCGGCCGGCACCTTGTCGTACTTGCCGCCGTGGGCCGGCGCGGAGGCCCCATGACCATGCCCGTCATGCGTCTGCGAGTCGTCGCTTCCCACGGGCACGAGGTGCATGCCGCACTTGGGGCAGTCACCCGGCTGGTCGGAGACGACCTCCGGGTGCATCGGGCAGGTGTATTGGGCGCCACCCTGGCTGCCGGCGGCGTGTTGGTCCGTATCGCCGCTGCCTAGTGTCGGTGCCTCGTGCGAGGCATGCCCGTGACAATGGTCGTGTTGGTGTTGCGTCATGGAATCGTCTCCGTCGCTTCCGCGTCTTGATTCAACCTCGTGGCCCTATCTCGATAGGGTCGAAACTAATAGTGCCGTATCCAATAATCAGGAGGTGCGATCAAAGCAGAAGATCGCGCTTGCGTTGCTCGTACTCCTCGCGGTCGATTTCTCCCCGGGCGTAGCGTTCTTGAAGAAGGTCCAGGGCCGTTGGCCGCCGTTGAGAAAATGGCTCGCCCCGGCCTCGGGTCAGGCCACGCACCAGGAGAACGGCCAAGGCAATGACGATGCCCCAGAACAACACCATCATGAGCCCGCCGAAGAGCATATGCCCCCAGCCGTAACTCCCCATATACGCCATCATGTCGCCCCACATGGTCGGATCTCCTTTTCTTGTTACTTACTTTGCCCTGACGTCAGGCTAAAGCCTGCGGGTAACCCAAGGGTCAAGAGAAGGTAGAGATGAAAGTAGGCGGCTCTTGATCCCGGACAGTTTCCGACCTCTTCAGTGGAATGGAATCAACGCCGCACGCATGCGTTGAGGCCTTCGGTATTGAGTGATGGATTCGTTCATGGCCTACGCTCCGCTGTGTCGGTTGAGGCGTGTGACAAAGAAGTTGTATAGCGGGCCGAAGACCAGGGCGATGTACCAGCCGTAGCCGAAACTTTCGACCAGCCCCAGGAAGAAGCTTGACCAGCTGAGCCAAGTGAAGCCTGGCAACAAGCGCAGCCAGCTCTTATACATCGCCTGGTCGGGAAACAGCAGATCGAAGCCGACGCAAAGGATGAAGGTTACGGCCAGGAACAGCCCCAGGCTCATCCCGAGTGCGATCATGGGAATCCGCGGCGTTGCCTGAACCGGCAAGCGAGTTCCTGAACGGGGCTTGGCTGTCAACGGAGCATTGGCATCAGGCATCTTTGTTCTCCGGTTGGAGGGGCGAGGCCGTTGCACCAGGGACGAGATACTGTTCGGGCGCGGCCTCGAAGCGCTCCCGGCAGTCACGAGAGCAGAAGTAAAAGACGTGGCCATCGTGGACGCTTGGCTTGGCCCCTTTCGTTCTGACGGTCTTGCCGCAGACGGGGTCGACGTCCTCGGCTGGCGGAATCCACTCCAGCCCTTCAGTTGCACGTTGATTCCCTGGGCTATCGTTGTCGTGTTTGGTCCTGCCATGGCTGTGCCCCATGACGTGGGCGCCACAGCCGAACCGCATCATCAAGAAGAGGATTGCTGCCCAAAGCAGGAAGTAAAACAGTGCGTCCATAAAGTCTTCCTCGTGACGTCCGCTAAGCCGTACCCGATACCGAGCACTCGGGTGTGGTTGCGAATGTGCATGCACTTCTCATGGTGGGAAGAGTCTCTGCACACACAGCGGCCACTCCGGCAGTTGCCTGGATCAATGTGGGGCGGGCACGGGTTTTCTCCCACGCGGCCACGGCTGGAAGCGCGAGATGGAGATACGAGGTCGACTTAGACTCTGTAGCGTTGGGTCAAAAGGTAGACAGGAACCGAGGAGGGTGAGGGAGGGGCACTTGGCGAGCCGCTGGCGGTGACAACCCGGGGCGCTATGGCCGGGGCCGTCATGCTCAAGGGAAGGGGCTCGAGCTCCAAGTCCTGGCGCTCCAGGCGCAACAGGGCGCTGCCGACATTACGAGTGCCATGGCCATGGTGGCATCGCGGTTGAGGATAGTCTGCGTTGATGAACTCGGTGTTCGAGTGCGTATCTGCGTGAGGCTCAACGCCAACCTGGCCAGACTCAGTAGAGGAGGGAGCATCTGCCGAGGAGGGGTCATCTGCCATTGTGGCGGCGCTAGAGAGCAGTAGCACCATGCCCAGCAGGATGACCAGACCAAAGCGATGCCAGGCGGTGGTAGACCGCGAGGATTGCTTAGGAAATGACGTGTGCCTGGCCATGTGGCAGGGCTCCTGCAGAGTGATGTATATCTTAACCTAGCGCAGATTCGAACCTTGTCCATTGACACGGATCAAGACGGAGCTTGCCGTAAGCTGCAGCGGCCTCATTGAAGTGGTGACCTGGGCGAATGGCTGGGATGACTTTTACCATAGGTTATACCTTTTCAGCATGGATGTATGTTCAAAACCTTGGTCTTGGTTGGTTATTCGGCATGAAACCAGCGCAGTATTAACTTGTTGAATCCTTTGTACCGCTCTCATGCGTATCTGCTTTTTTACCCTAGATTCAAGGCCACATTTTGAAGGTGCAGCACTACGTTGGAGACCGCCATGGGTCGACCCAGCTCGATCTTGACCTTTGTGCAGCCTCAAGGTTGTAAGCTGACATAGAATGGACATGTAGGGAAAAGGCAATGCGAGTCACAGAATTTGCTCGTGCTGGTGGCGTCACTGCTGAAACGGTACGCCACTACACACGTGAGGGTCTGTTACGACCGCAGCGGGATCCGTGCAATGGCTATCAACTTTACGATGAAGAGGCGCTGGGGCGACTTCGTTTCATTGATTGTCTTCGTTCGTTGGGCGTTGGTCTCCCGGAAATCAAGCAGATGTTATATTGGGCGGATCAAGACACCTCTACGCTTGTTGATAAGTTCACGCCGCTGGCTGATCAAGGATGCTATATTCGCTTGCGGATACAAGAGCTCCATGCGATAGCGCAATGGTTGGAGAGCATAGGTACCGATGATGATCTCAGCCTGAGGCAACTTATTGAAGATCTTGGGTCGGTGGAGTCAACGATTGTAGCGGGTGGCCATTACAGTAGTAATAGTTGAGGTGGCGGCGATATGTCGTCGACCGAATCATTCGTGGTGGCCATGAAGTTGAGGTGCCAGAATTGCTAGATATGGAAGCCCAGGTTATGAGCAGTGCTAACATCGTACGTGCTGCTGGATGCTGGCCTGCGAGATGATAAATTCCGGAGTGAAACATCCGTAAGCGCTCCACAACCCCCACCTGATGCGGCCTGAGTCAGACAGGTAGAGTCTCTTTCCAGCGCCAGGGGAGCAGCGTGTCGAAATCGTCATCCTCGCTGAGTGTCGGCAGGGTTTCGAACACGAACTGCAGGTACTCGAAGGGCGAGAGGCCGTTGGCCTTGGCCGTCTCGATCAGGCTGTAGGTCGCCGCGCTGGCCTGCGCGCCGCTCGGCATTTGACTGAAGAGCCAGTTCTTGCGGTTATGTGCAGCTGCGCATAACCGTACCGATGCGGAGCGTGACCTTTCCCCCAGAAACCGGTCCACCGTCAATGTGAGTTTTCCGCTACGTTTACCCTGATAGCTGGAGATCTCGCGATGAAGCCTAATCGACATACCGAAGAGCAGGTCATCACCATCCTCAAGGCCCATGAGCGCGGCGTCTCGGTGGCTGAGCTGGCTTGGCAGAATGGCGTCACTGAGCAGACCCTCTATCGCTGGAAGGCCAAGTACGGCGGTATGGAGGTATCGGAGGCCAAGCGTCTCCGGGAGCTGGAGGCAGAGAATGCCCGCCTGAAGAAGCTGCTGGCGGAAAGCGCTCTCGACAATGCCGCTCTCAAGGAGATCGTCTCGGGAGTGTGGTGACGCCCGAAGCGAAGCGGCGGGCGGTAACGCACCTGGTGACAGGCGGCTGGCTCAGCCAGCGACATGCCTGTCGATTGCTGGGCCTGCCACGATCGGTGGCCCGCTACCAAGCGATGCCGCGTGACGATGAGCCGCTTCGGGCGCGACTGAACGCCTTGGCGACCTGCTACCCCCGCTACGGCTACCTGTTGCTGCACGCTCTGTTGCGTCAGGAGGGCCTGGTGGTGAATCGCAAGCGAACTTACCGGCTGTACCGTGAGGCTGGGCTTCAGGTCCGCACCCGGCGGCGCAAGCGACTGGTGCGGCCAAGAGCGCCGATGCTGTGTCCGGACAGGCCCAACCAGCGCTGGTCGATGGACTTCGTCTCGGATCAGCTGGCCTCGGGGGGCCGATTCCGCGTGCTGAACATCGTGGACGACTTCAGCAGAGAGTGTGTTGGTCAGCTGGTGGACACGTCCATTTCCGGGCGTAGCTTGGCCAGGTTCCTGGACGACCGAGGTCGCGCAACAGCGCTCGCTGCCTACCTCGATTGTCTGCGATAACGGCCCCGAGCTGACCAGCAAGGCGATGTTCTTCTGGGCGCGTGAGCGGATGGTAACGCTGTCCTTCATCCAACCGGGAAAGCCGACACAGAATGCCTTCATCGAGAGCTTCAACGGCAAATTCCGGGATGGCTGTCTCAATCAGCACTGGTTTCTGAGCCTGACCGATGCCCGATATGAAATCAACCAATGGAGAGCCCACTACAACCATGTCAGACCGCACAGCTCGCTGGGCTATATGCCGCCCGTCGCCTATGCCCAGCGGTGTGCATGAAGGGGCGGTTTCTCACATTGTGGGTGGACCTAGATCAGGGGGAAGGTCAAGCGGCGTCGCATGCATTACTTGATGCGCCAAACCAAAGCTGAGCTGGCCGCTCGCATTATCGCTGTGGAGCGAGAGTTGGTGTGCTCGGAAAAGTCGAATGGAGTCCTGCACGAACAGATTATCCGGGATAAAATTGGGTCTATAATCACCTTTACAATTCCCAGCCCCACAGCTACTCACTTTGCGTCGGAAATGAAGCTCCTACGCTTTCTTCCGCCTGGTGGTGTCGTTGCTCCGATGTCCATAACGACTTGAGGAAATTAATCACAGAGCGAATCTCGGCGGGGGTCAGGACATCCTCGAAGGCCGGCATGGTGAGTCTTTCGGTCTTGTTCCAGGGGTCGCGCCACCCCTCGGCGATGATCCGGTAGAGCATCGCATCGGAGTGTTTCCAGGTATGCCCCTCCGGCCCGTGTGGGGGGGCGGGTAATTCGCCCTGGGTATTCTGGCGCTCCCAGTTCGGCTGGCCCTCGCCCTCGCTGCCGTGGCAGCTGGCACAGTACTGCTGGTAGATCCTTTCTCCCTCTTCCAGCCGAGAGGTATCGCGCGAAGAGGGGCCACCCCCCGCCATGGCCTGCCCCGCGGCACTCATCAGCAGCCATGTTGTGACGAGGATCCAGCGCTTACGCATCGGGGGGTGTCCAGGTTTGGCCCTGATCTTCGCTGCGCATGAGTTCCCCCTCACGATCCAGGGCATAGAGCGTTCCCTGCGGCGCGAGCGTAAGCGCAACGAGCGTCGGGGCATTACCCCTAACTTGCTGCCACTCCTGACCGCCATTGTCGCTGCGCCACAGTCCTTGCTCCGTGGCTACATAGACGTGCTCGGGATCGTCGAGCTTGTAGGCCAGATCATAGACCCTGCCGGCATTGAGATCCCCGGTCGGTCGCCAGCCGCAGAAGCAGTCCATCGACAGGCGAACCACATCGTCGGACACCGCATAGAGCCAGCCGGTCTGCATGCTACCCTCCATATCGGAGTGGATGAGCCGACGAACGGCCTGGGCAGGACCGCTATCCATCTTCTTCCAGGTCGTGCCGGTATCTTCGCTCTGGTAGAGGCCGTCATCGACAACCACAGCATAAAGCGTTTCTGGCTGGTTACGATGCACGGTGAATGCGATAACGTCTTGGCTAGGCAGTCCCTCATCGATCTCGTGCCAGCTTTCTCCCTGATCGATGCTGCGCTGCACCCCGATCGAGGGGCCGGCGATATAGAGGGCCTGTTCGGCGGTTGCCGATACCGTTACCAACCGTCCCTCCGCTACTTCGTCGGGCAATGGAATCATCGTCCAGGCCGCCCGGCCATCCGTGCTTTCGAAAAGCTGGTTGGCCTGTACTTTGAGCAGCCGTTCGCCTGTTTGGTCATAACTCAGCGACGGCAATGCCTCCTCGGTGGCCCCGGCCATACTGACGAAGCTCAGACTGGCCATGACCCAGCTCGTCAGTGACAGGGCACGCCAGAAGCGACTCGTGATCTTGTTCATTGCAATATTTCCTCGAATAACGGCTAGCCGATGCTGCCCAGCGCAGGGAAGGTGCGCAATAACCAATAGGACAGTTCGGACAGTTTGCCAGTAACCATCAGGATACCCATCAGGATCATGATCAGCCCGGCCGTCAGATGCATGGCTCGGCCCCAGCGGCGCAGGAATGGCTGGTGGTGCAGGAAGCGATCGAGCGACACCGCCGTCAACAGAAAGGGCACCCCCAGGCCCAGCGAATAGATGCCGAGCAACGCCATACCGCTCGAGGCATTGGCCGTCGAGGCGCTGACCGTCAGAATGGCGCCCAGAATCGGGCCGATGCAGGGGGTCCAGCCGAAGGCGAACGCCACACCCAGCAGATAAGCCGCACCGGGCACGCCACCCTCTTCCTTGAGCCGGCCGATAAACCGCCATTCTCGCTGTAACCAGTGCAGCGGAATGAGCCCGGTCATGAAGGCACCGAACAGGATGACGATGAGGCCGCCGACCAGGTTCGCCTCCTGGCGATAGATCAGTAGCAGGCGCCCAATGGCCGTGGCACTGGCGCCCAGCATCAGGAATATCGTGGTGAACCCGAGCACGAACCAGATCGACTGGGTCAACACCCGGAGTCGTTCCCGTCGATCCGCTTCTCGTATCTGCCCCAGCGAGCGCCCGGCGACGAAGGAAAGATAGCCCGGTACGAGCGGCAAGACACAGGGCGAAGCGAACGAGATCAGGCCCGCCAGAAAGGCCGTCGCCAGGCCGATATTGGCAAGCTCCAGCATCCTCGCTTATCCCGCGGCTAGGCTTGGAGCTTGGATATGGGCCGCTCGGACGGCACCTGGTGATCCGCTGATAGACGATTGGCGGATGCCGTCTCCGTGGGTACCGCTGTGGAGGCTTCCACCCCGGCTTGCGCGTCGGTGGCTTCACTCGGGTCAGTTGATTTGCCTGTCTTGTCCTTGCATTTCATCATGCAAAGCCCCAGTCCACACATGACGAGACAAGGCAAGAGGCTCACCAGGAGAGGCGCGAGGCCGAGCAGGACCAACTGATCCCAGCCCATGGCAAGGCCACCGGCCACCGCCACGGCGCCCAGCAGCATCCATCGGCGCGGGCCTGTTACCAGGCCTTTCAGTCCGGCTTTCTCTTGGCCTTTTTGGGGCTTGTCGTCACAGCAACTCATGGCGCTTCCTCTTGGGTGGCTTCTATGATTTCGGCAAGAAAGTCGATCATCTCGGAGGTATCCCATTCGGCCTCTCCGACCAGGCGCCCGATCTCCCTGCCCTGGCGGTCGAGCAGAAGTGTCGTGGGTATACCCACGGCACCCAGGTTAGCGCTGGCCATGCCGGTTGGATCGACGTAGGGGGCGAGATGCTCGATACCCACCTCCTGATAGAATTCGTTGACGACTTCGATGCCCTTGCGGTCGATCGAGAGCGCAACGACCTCGAAATCCGTTCCACCCAGTTCGGTCTGGAGGGCATCCAGGGTGGGCATTTCCTCGCGGCAAGGACCACACCAGGTCGCCCAGATATTGAGCAGGATCAGCTTGCCTTCGAAGTCGGCCAGCGTCTGAGGGCTGCCGTCGCCAGCCTCGAAGCTGATTTCCGACACCTCACGTGGGCTTTCCCAGAGAAGAAATCCATTGGGCCCCACACGTTCGGGCGGTTCGGCGACGGCTGTAGAGGTGATCGCCCCCCACAATACCGCCGCTAACCAACTGGTCCCGATCAGTTTTTTCATCACCAGAGATTACCTTCAGTGTGTGGCGTATATTTCGGGGCTATCGGTTGGCTGGAAGGCCAAGGTATAGACCTCTAGTGGACCCTGTTTCTCGCCCGACATTCCCGGTGAGCCAAGCGGCATGCCGGGTACGCTCAGGCCTTTGATGAAAGGTTTCTCTTCGAGTACCTGGGTGACGCTTTCCACGGGAACGTGGCCCTCGAAGACGTAATTGTCGATGAGCGTGGTATGGCAACCCTGCAGTTCCTCGGAGACATCGTGCTCGGCTTTCATCTTCGCGAGATCGTGAGTATCGATTGTCTCCACCTCGAACCCGCTTCGTTCGAGATACTTGGCGTATTCGGCGCAGCAGCCACAGTTGGGGTTCTTGTAGAGGATTGCCGACGTCTCGGCTGCCAGTCCCGATAAGGGAAAGGACAGCAGCGCAGCCAGGGTGAATGTTTTCAGGTGTTTCATACGCTGAACCTCCATTGAGCTCGCGAGAACAGTTGATAGCAAGATCGCTATATCTCACAGTATTAATTGAAGGTGTTGACGACAGTATGGCGAATACGATCCCACGCACCGGTGGATAATTCCTCTGGTCCTTCTGCCAACACCTTTACATAGGAAACTAGGTGCTCCGGATCGAATTTGAGCCCATGAAAGCGGGCCCGCATCCGTCCTGTTTGGTCGATGACATGAGTCACGACGCCATGCGCCTGGACGCCCTCGGCCACATCATCGAATCGAAGGCCATAGGCCTCCGCGACCTGGCGGGTGGTTTCGGCAGGCTCATTTTCGGCCCGATAGAGAAAACGCCAGTTGGCGGGGTCCAGATCGAAATTTTCACCGTAGGCCCGCATGTTGTTGTGCGTGCCGGAAAAATCCTCGCTGTCGGTAGCGATGGTGATAAATTCAACATCATCTCGTAGGCCGGTATCGTTGACTCGCTCCTGCACCTCGGCAATCAGGTTCATATGCACCGGGCAAGCTTCCTGACAGCGCGAGTAGATGAAATTGAGCACCACGACGCTTTCTTCCAGGTCGGAAGACGACACGGTATTACCGTCTGTATCGGTCAACGAAAATGCCGGCGCTGGCTGGTCGACGAATTGGGCGTAGCGTTCCCGCTCTTGCAGCTCTGCCTCGGCATCTTCGAGGGAATGGGAAAAGGAAGGAGAACTGGTCATCAATGCTAAGACAAGTAGTGGTGTATAGAGCTCTTTTTTCACGTACCGTCCTCCCCTCGCGCCACCCAATCCTAGCGGAGGCCGCTCCTATGCGAAGCAGCCCCGGCCAATGCCACTTCAGGCGTTGCTATCGCCCTCATGACCCTGCTGCATGCTTTCCATCATGGCATTGCAGTTTTTCATCATGGTATTCATTTCACTCATCATCCCCATCATGCCACCCCCTTGCATCATATCGCCCTGCATGCCCTTGCCCTCCATTGGCGCCTGCTGATTCTCTTCCTGCGCAAGAAGCGAGCCGGCACCGAAGCCGCTGGCGACGATGATGGCGGCAGTCAAGATCGCCGTGTGACGTTTCCGCATGACTCTTCTCCTCTATCTTCCTGGGAATCACCGTTCCACCAGCAAGGCTGATGGACGGCTTGGCTTCGATTTTCACCCGGCAGCGGCGCTGCTTGCTGGAAAGATATCCTTGAAGCCCACTTCAAGGTCAAGCCCTTATTTTTTGGCGTCCCCGCGTCATGCGGGCGGCCACCCATTGAGCGCTATAACCAGGCCTTGACCTTTGGGCGGCCGCACGGTTGTAGGCTGACTGCAAATGAGTAGGTGAGGAAAAGGCAATGCGAGTCACTGAACTGGCTCGGGCTGGTGGGGTCACTGCGGAAACGGTACGCCACTACACCCGTGAGGGGTTGTTACGACCGCAACGGGACCCGCGCAACGGCTATCAACTCTATGACGAGGAGGCACTGGGTCGCCTGCGTCTCATTGATTGCCTTCGCTCGTTGGGAGTCGGTCTCCCAGACATCAAGAAGATATTGACCTGGGCGGACCAAGGCAGCCCTCCGCTTAGCGATACGTACGCTCCCCTGGTTGAACAACGGCCATACATTCGCTCACGGATCCATGAACTCCAGGCGATAGCGCGATGGCTGGAAAGCATCGACCACGATAATGCTTCCGAAGCTCCCAGCCTGAAGCAACTGATCGAATCGCTGGGATCGGCGCAACCGGCTATCGTCACGGATGGCCCGTGCGGATGCCATCAGTGATGCGACGGCGCCATGCTGGCCATATCGTCCATGCCGGTCATGGACTGCAGATGCCAGAGTTGCCAGACGGCAAACGCAATGATCAGCAGCGCCGCCAGCGTGCGGGTCGCCGGATGCCGGATCCACAGCGAGACGCGGCGGGCTGCCATACCGGTCGCCAGGACAACGGGCAGGGTGCCGAACCCGAAGGCCCCCATCATCGCCGCGGCGCGTAGTGGCTCGGCCACGGCCAGACTCCAGGCCAGCATCGAATAAATCAGCCCGCAGGGCATCCAGCCCCAGATCGACCCCAGGGCAACGGCCTGGGGCACCTTCACGACGGGCATCAAGCCTCGACCAAGCGGTTCGATACGCCGCCACAGGAAGCGACCCAGGGCTTCGACACGCAGCAAGCCCTTCCACCAGTTGGCGATATACAGCGCCATCAGAATCAGCATGACCGCCGCCAGGACACGCAGCACCAGGGCGATGCCGTCCAGGGCATGATTGAGCACTGAGCCGAGTAGCGCCACCAGGGCGCCGGCGAGCATGTAACTGCTGATGCGACCCAGATTGTAGCTGAGCAACAAGCCGGCCAGGCGTCCCGGCTGCCGCATGCTGGGGGGCACGGCAAAGGTCAGGGCACTCATGATGCCGCCACACATGCCGATGCAGTGCGCCCCTCCGAGCAGGCCGAAGACGAAGGCCGCCGCCAGCGGCGGCAGGCTCAGGTCGGTGGGATCCATTCAAGGCGCTCCTTCTTCGCTATCCCCAGTATCACGAGGGGGAGAATCGAAGGCTGCCGGAGGCGAGCCGTACAGCGCGTCGAGCTCGACCTGCTCGGGCGGATAGCAGAGTCCCAGGTCGGAGCAGCCCTGAAAGGTTACCGTGATGGCCAGCGTCTCGGCAGCGGCGTCGCTTGCCTCGATGGGCGTACTGAATACCACCTGGTCATAGAACACCTCGATCTCCCCCAGAGACGCATGCACCATGGGTTCGCCAGGTGGCAAGGCCAGTTCACCGAAACTGACGCCCGGAGAACGACTTTCCAGTGCAAACCGATGGCGGTGGAGGTAATAGTCCTCGGCGATGATGAAGCCGACATAGAGCCGTTCATCGTCTCGCCAGGCACTGGCCCGGAAGGCTTCATTGGCCGGCAGGAACTTCCGCTGAATCGGGTCACTGAAGGGATTGCTCTGGTCACGGCCCACGGGAAACTCTCCACGGGCCGCTACCGGTGTGGCGACGAACAGCAGCACCAGCAGAGAAGCGAGGGCCGTGTTCATGAGGCCGCCGCCGCTTTCGCCCTATCCACTGGCTGACGCATTGACCAGACGACCAGGGCCAGCCCCGCGATGAGCATCGGCAGGGTCAACAGTTGCCCCATGGTCAGCCAGCCGAAGGCGATGAACCCCAGCTGGGGGTCGGGCAGGCGCACGAACTCCACGGCGAAGCGGAAGGCGCCGTACAGGAGCAGGAACAGCCCCGAGATGAGGCCTCGCTGGCGGGGTCGACGCGACAACCACCACAGCACGGCGAACAGCACCACGCCTTCCAAGGCGAACTCATAAAGCGCTGAAGGGTGGCGCGGTTCCGGCCCCAGCCCCATCATGGGAGGGAAGGCCATGGCCCAAGGGACCTCGCTGACCCTTCCCGGCAACTCGTGATTGATGAAGTTGCCGAGGCGCCCAGCCCCCAGGCCGATCGGCACCAGCGGGGCGATGAAATCGGTCAACTGAAAGAAGGCCAGGCGGTGCTTGCGGGCAAACAATAGTGAAGCGATCAGTACGCCGGCCAGGCCGCCATGAAAGCTCATGCCGCCGTCCCAGATTCTGAAGAGCCACAAGGGGTTGGCAAGAAGTTGCTCGAGCCCGTAGAACAGCGCATAACCTAGGCGACCACCGAGGATGATTCCTAGGGCGCCGTAAAAGATCAGATCGCCGATATCATCGTGGCTTAGGCCCAGGCGGTGAGCACGACGACGCCCCAACCACCAGGCGGCGACCAGCCCGACCACGTACATCAGGCCATACCAGTGAATCTGCACGGGACCAAGGGAAATGGCCACGGGATCAATCTGAGGGTATTGCAGCATGGTTCTTCCTTAATGCTCTGACAGCCAAGTCGCGTTGCCGAGACTGCGTTTACGATCAGCCTGGCTAGTCAACGATGCGATCGATGGAAATTTCGACCGGCGAGTCCGACTCGCCGAGTGTCACCGGTCCCGCCTCGCCGACAAGATCGCCTGGCTGCGGGGTGGCTTCGTCCGATGCGGAGACGCGCGCCGTCAGGCGCACCT
The DNA here is from genome assembly GCF_002286975.1 of Halomonas salipaludis. Classification (GTDB taxonomy): domain Bacteria; phylum Pseudomonadota; class Gammaproteobacteria; order Pseudomonadales; family Halomonadaceae; genus Franzmannia; species Franzmannia salipaludis. The sequence goes on along the minus strand of NZ_NSKB01000008.1, from coordinate 264,476 downwards.
CATTGACTTGGGAGAGTCGCGCCCGGGGTGTCATGGCATTGTTGTCGCCCAAGGTCACTTTGAGTGGCAGGTCGCTAACCGTGACCCGCTCCACCGCCAGTGGCGGCAATTCACCGGCCACGTCGCGGGCGATGACGAACACCGTGTCGCCCGGTGCGGCCCGCTCGCGGAGCGATTCGGCGAGGCCGACCCTGACCGCGAGCGACGCGCCGTCCTGCGCGGCCTGATGGGCATCGACCTGGTCGGACGAGGCGTCCAGGCGCTGTTGTGCCACGGCAATGCCCTCCCGCAGCGCTTCCGCCGAGCCGGGGTCGTCGAAGCCGGCGATCGCGCGTCGCCAGTAATCGATAGCCTCTTCATAGCGGGCGCGATCGAAGGCATGGATGCCCAGCATGCCGAGCACGGTGGGCTGGCGTGGATCCTGACCGAGGGTTTCGTCGACCAGTGCCTGGACCTCGTCGGTCAGCGAGCGGTTAGCGACGAAGAATTGGATCTGTGCCAATTGCGCCAGCAGGGAAGGCTGTCGACCCTCCAGCTCGATCAGGCGCTCGAGCGCGGCGATGGCATCACGTCCCCGATTGCTGTCCCGGTACAGCGGAAACAGCGACATCCACACCTTGGGATTGTCCGGCTGTCGCTTGGCCTGCTCCTCGAGCCGCTCGATCAGCATCGCCAACGAGCCGTCAGGCGAGTTGCGCACCTCCTGATGCACGGCATACAGTGCCAGATCGCCCTCGGCGCCTTCCCGTTGATACCAGAGCAGACTGGCCACCACCAACGCTACCATCACCAGCGGCACCAACAACCGTCCGGCCTGGGGGGGGTTGAGCGGTGTGCGTCGGCGTACCTGGGTATCCTCGAGCAGGCTGCGTTCGAGCTCCAGCCGACCCTCCTCGACTCGCGCGGTGTCGAGTTCGCCGCGTGCATGGGCCGTTTCCAGCGAGGCCAGGCGCTGACGATAGACCGCCACGTTCTGGGCATCGGTGCGCTGCTTGGTTTCGAAGGCCTGCTGAGCATCGTGCAGCGGGCGGGTCCGTCTCAGCGGCAGGATCACGAGCCACAGGGCAGGCAACAGTAACAGGGCGATGCCCAACCAGAGCAGATTCATTCGCTCCCCTCGCGGTTAAACAGGGCATTGAGGTACTCGCGCTCCTCGGCGCTGAGCGCTCGAGCCTGGGCATGCTTTCGTTTGCGGACGAAGACCGCCACGATAAACGCCCCGATCATCACCAGCACGAACGGCAATCCCCATAGCAGCCAGGTACGCTCGTCGAGTCGCGGGTTATAAAGCACGAATTCGCCGAAGCGTGCGACCATGTAATCGAGGATTTCTTTATCGGATCGCCCTTCGCGTAACAAATCTGCAACGCGTTCGCGCATGTCGGCAGCCACCGGAGAGTTGGAGCTGTCGATGGCCTGGGCATCGCATTTGGGGCAGCGCAATGAGGCAGTAAGATCACGATAGCGTTCGGCCATTACTGGCCTCTCGAAGTCACGCACCTCGATAGCCGAATCCGCCAGCACAGGGACCGACGTTATCAACAAGAGCAACAGCAGGCCGGCCCGGGTCATCAACGCCATTTGCCCACCTCCTGCACGACACGTTCGACATCCTCGGGAGTGATATAGCCCGTGTGCTTATAGCGAATGATGCCCTCGGCATCGACGAGGAAGGTCTCCGGCACACCGTAGACGCCGAGCTCGAACCCCAGATCGCCATCCGGATCGAAGATATTGACTTCGAAGGGGTCGCCGAACTCGTCGAGAAACTCCCGCCCCTTGACGCGGGTGTCCTTGTAGTTGATGCCGACCAAGCGCACGCCGCGCTCAGCGAGTGTCAGCAGCTGGGGCATTTCCTCCTTGCAGGTCGGGCACCACTCGGCCCAGACATTGACCAGCGTGACCTGCCCGTGCAACAGCGACTCATCGACCCGGGCACCGGGATCCTTCAGTGTCGAGAGGGAAAAGGCAGGAAACTGCTGGGCTAGCAGTGCCGAATTGCGGGCACTGGGATCCATGGCCAAGCCTCGGTAGAGAAAGAAACCCAGTCCCAGGAAAACCAGCAAGGGGAAAAGCAGTAACAGTCGCCGTTTCATGTATGGACCTCACGGAGGAGAGTGGAGTCAGCTGGCACTGAGCGCTGACGCCGATAGCGACGGTCCGCCACCGCCAGCAGACCGCCAGTGGCCATCAACAACGCCCCCAGCCAGAGCCAGCGTACGAACGGCTTGATCTGGATTCGCATGGCCCAGGCACCGTCACCCAAGTCTTCGCCCAGCGCCACGTAAATGTCCTGCAGCAGCCCAGGGCGCAGGGCGACGTCGGTCATGGGCTGACCGCGGGCAATATACAATCGCTTCTCGGGCCGTAGGGTGGTGACATGCTGGCCATCACGTGCCACCTCAAGGGTTGCCGTATCGGCCAGAAAATTGGGACCGCGGCGCTCGCTCAGGTCGGTCATGGTGAAGCTGTAACCGCCTATCTCGACACGCTCCCCCACGGCAAGACGTACGTTACGCTCGATGGCATAGTTCGACACCATGGCCACGCCCACGATGGTGATGGCCATGCCCAGATGGCCGACTACCATGCCCCAATGCGCCAGCGACAGCTTGCGCAAGCCGGCCAGGGGTGAGGAGGCATGGCGGGTCTTGTCGAACAGGTCACGGATCAACGCCAGCACGACCCACAGGGCCATGACCAGCCCCAGCGCCACGGCGGCGTTCCATTCTCCGCCGTAGATGAACGGAACCGCCGCCGCCATGATCAGCGCGGCGATGCCGGACCAAAGTAGTCGGCGCATCAACTCGCGCCCCGCCATCTGCTTCCAGCGCGCCACGGGGCCTAGCCCCATGAAGGCGCACAGCAGCACGGTCAGCGGCACGAATAGCGTATTAAAGTACGGTGGGCCGACGCTGATCTTGCCCAGCCCCAGGGCATCGAGAATCAGCGGATAGACCGTGCCCAGCAAAACGGTCACGGTCATGACGACCAAGAGGATATTGTTGATCAGCAACAGCGCATCACGAGATAGCCAGCCGAAGCCCACATTGCCGCTCATCCGCGGCGCACGCAGGGCAAAGATCAGCAAGGAAGCGCCCACCGTGAACCCCAGCAGTGCCAGAATGAAGATGCCCCGTGACGGGTCATTGGCGAAGGCATGCACCGACGTCAGCACCCCGGAGCGCACCAGGAAGGTGCCCAGCAGCGACAGCGAAAAGGTAAAGATCGCCAGCAGGGCGGTCCAGCTCTTGAAGGTGCCACGCTTTTCCGTGACCGCCAGCGAATGGATGAGCGCCGTCCCGGTCAGCCAGGGCAGGAACGAGGCGTTCTCCACCGGGTCCCAAAACCACCAGCCGCCCCACCCCAGCTCGTAGTAGGCCCACCAACTACCCAGCGCGATGCCCATGGTGAGGAAGGCCCAAGCAATATTGGTCCAGGGCCGCACCCAGCGTGTCCAGGCGGCATCGAGCCGTCCTCCCAGCAAGGCAGCGATGGCAAAGGCGAAGGCCACCGAGAAGCCCACATAGCCCATATAGAGCATGGGGGGATGGAAGATCAGCCCGACGTCCTGTAGCAGCGGGTTGAGATCGGCGCCGTCCTGAGGCACTCCCGGCAGCAGACGTTCAAAAGGGCTCGACGTGATCAGGATGAACAGCAAGAATCCGGTGCTGACCATGCCCATGACCCCCAAGACACGGGCCAGCATGTCACGCGGCAGGTTGCGCGAGAACAGGCTGACGGCGAAGCCCCAGCCGCTGAGGATCAGGCTCCATAGCAGCACCGAGCCTTCGTGTCCCCCCCACACCGCCGTGAGCTTGTAATACCACGGCAGCATCGAGTTGGAGTTGTTGGCCACATAGGACACACTGAAATCATCGAGCAGGAAGCTCGCGGTCAGGCTGGCATAGGCCACCAGCAAGAAGGCGAACTGCCCCCATGCCATGGGCTCGGCGAAGGCCATCCAGAGTGGGCGGCGGAGCGTGACACCCGCTAACGGAGCCAGCGCCTGTATAAACGCCAGGCCCAGCGCCATGATCAGCGCGAAGAGACCGAGTTCAGGAATGATTTTGACGAGCATGGTGATTCCGTCTTGAGTCGCGTGATTTCATGGGACGAGGCAATCGGCATCGGCAGCCGTCAATTGGAGCTAGTCCGTCGCTTTCGATGCAGAGCCCAAACGAGTTTCGCCAGGAGCGGCAGGAGCGTGATACCGCTGAGCAGAATCAACGCGACCGTGAGACCGCGGGAGTCGGCGGTAATCAGTACTTCGCCGAACATGACGATCAAGTACGCCGTCGGAACCACCCCGGCCAGCGTGGCAATCAAGAAACGCCAGAAGGCCAGCGGTGTCAGGCCCGCCGCGTAGCTGACGGCATCGAACGAAATGAATGGCACCAATCGCGATGCGAATACGACGAGCATCAACCCGGTTTGAGAGCGCTCCTTTCCCAGCCAGTCCAACATGGGACGTATACGCGACCAGCGATGGATCACCTCGTAGCCGAGCAGGCGGGCAATGCCGAAGGCGAGCAGCGCGCCGGCCTCGGCACCGAGGACCACATACACCGTTCCCCATAGAGGGCCGTAGATTGCACCGGCCACCATGGCTATCGGCCCACTGGGTATCGGGCTCATGACAATGGCCGCTATCATCATGGCGATAATGGTCAATGGCCCCCAGACCCCCAACTGGCCAACCCACTCACGCAGAGCCTGCTTATTGGTGAGCGTCGATAAGGCACCGGTCTCCATCAGGATCCAATAGAGGGTCACCAAGCCAATCAGCACAGAAGCTCCCAATATGAGCCTGTGCTTTACACCGAGCGTGCTTGCCATACTCATCTCAGTTGTGTGAGATGACATCTCATGTCACCCCTGTGCCGTTATGGCGTGTCATTCGACACCCAATATGTCGCGAAGCCGGTCGGTCGACACCGCACCATTGATGCGCTGCACATTACCTTCTTCATCGCGGTAATAGCTGGTCGGCGTTCCCGTGGCGCCGGCCTCGCGCATGAGCTGGGCATGCCGCCTAAGAAGCGCTCGACTCTCCTCCGACGGCACCACCGGACTGATGCCGCCATTGCGGAAGTTCAATTCATGGGTTTCGAGGGCTTTGGTTGGGTCATTCGACTCAAGGATCGCGGCCGCCTTGCGGAGACTGTCCTCTGACAGAACGCCGACCAGCACATGACGAAGCTGAAGCTCACCTTGATCGATTAGAGACCGTGAACTCTTCCACAGCGCATTGCAGTAGGGACAGTTGGGGTCGGTCAGCGTATACACGATATGTGACGCACTATCAGATCCTTCCGGAATAAAGCGAGTGTCCTCGAACGCGCTCCAGGTAGCTTCCAGCATCGGTTCCAGCACCAGAGCTTGAAGTTGGTTTTCCATTACAGCGTTGCCCTGAGGATCAATTAAGGTACCGATGATGGCATGGTCGGAAGTGGAGGGAATATAAGCCGCCACGGGCTCATTATCATAGGACAAGGCATAACCTTGTATATCTCCCGGGGCATTAAAGGTTCCGTGGAATTTGAGTCCTTGATCCAATAATGCCGTAATCGATGCGGGTAGGGGTGTTCCAGTATCGGCTGTACTAATGGCCTGGTGGCCTTCAAGAGAATCGCCCCCCGTTTCCTCCGCCAGAGCGGGGAGCGTAATGAGACCGAACAGCCCTACAACAGCAAGGCAATAAGTAGAGTAGATGATTTTCTTCATGAACGGCCTCTTCATCGCTCTCTGATCAATCCGGGGAATCGAACCTGTCGTAGCGATTGGTTGTCAGCTATCACGCTTCTTTCCGAAGAACAGATACTTGGCGAGCGCGGCGACGCCAAGCACCAACGCAATAATCAGCAGGATGGAAATGAGCCCCATCCCCGCCATCCCCCACGTGCATGCTTCGCTTCCCATCATCTTGGTCTCCTATTAAATTTTGCTACTCAGACTTGGTGGGCCCGAACCGCCTGGGGTTCACCGCTCGTCACCGGCGAAGCGTCATCGATATCCGGCGTGAAGCGGCGTAGCCGCAACGAGTTGGTCAACACGAAGACGCTGGAGACGCTCATGGCGGCTGCCGCCAGCATGGGGCTGAGCAATACGCCGATGAACGGATAGAGTACGCCCGCTGCCACGGGGATCAGCGCCACGTTGTAGCCATAGGCCCAGACGAAATTCCCGATGATGGTCCGGTGGGTACGCTTGGAGAGCGCCACGGCATTGACGATTCCCCTCAGGTCGCCACGCATCAGCACTACGTCGCCGGCCTCGATGGCGATATCCGTCCCGGTACCGATGGCGATGCCCACGTCGGCCTGCGCCAACGCCGGGGCATCGTTGATGCCGTCGCCCACGAAGGCGACCTTGCCGCCCTCGGCCTGTAGTCGCTTGATCTCGTCCGCCTTCTGGTCAGGCAACACCTCGGCGAGTACGCGCTGAATGCCAACTTGACGAGCGATGGCGTCGGCCGTACCACGGTTGTCGCCGGTGAGCATGGCCACCTCCAGCCCCTGCGCCTTGAGTGCTGAAATGGCTTCGACCGAGCCCTCCTTGAGCGGATCGGCCACCGCGATGACCGCGGCGAGTCGGCCGTCCACCGCGGCATAGAGGGGGCTCTTGGCATCCTCGGCAAGCGCCTTGGCGCGCTCTTCCGCCTTGCCGAGCCCAATCCCGAGCCGGTTCATGTAGCGATCGGCCCCTATGTGAAGCCGGTGACCGGCGACGTCGGCTTCGATGCCGTAGCCCGGCTCGGCGCTGAAATGGCTGACGGCCGGCAGCTCGAGTCCACGTGCTCGGGCACCACGCACGATGGCCTCGGCGATGGGGTGTTCGCTCTGCGCTTCCACCGCCGCGACAAGGCGAAGCACCTCGTTCTCGTGCCCCTCGATCACTTCGAAGTCGGTCAGCTCGGGTCGCCCCTGAGTCAGGGTGCCGGTCTTGTCGAGCACGACGGTATCCATCTTGGCCAACGTCTCAAGCGCCGCGCCCTTGCGAAACAACACTCCTATCTCGGCCCCTTTGCCGGTACTGACCATGATCGCGGTCGGGGTGGCTAGGCCCATCGCGCAGGGGCAGGCGATCAGCAGCACGCTCACCGTGGTAACGAAGGCGAAGGACAGCGCCGGGGCCGGCCCGAAGGCGAACCACACACCGAAGGTGATCAGGGCGATGACGATCACTGCGGGCACGAACACCCCGGCGATCTTGTCGGCCAGTTGCTGGATTGGGGGCTTCTCGGCCTGTGCCGCTTCCACCATCTTGACGATCTGCGACAGCACGGTGTCGGCACCGACCCGCGTGGCGCGGAAGGTAAGCGCGCCGTTCTTGTTGATGGTGCCGCCGACGACTTCGGCATCCTGCTGCTTGGCAACCGGTACCGGTTCGCCACTGATCATCGACTCGTCGACGAAGGAATGGCCTTCCTCAACGATGCCATCCACCGGGATGCGCTCGCCCGGGCGGGCCAGGATGCGATCGCCGGGCACGACGGCCTCGATCGGCACCTCGACCGCTTCACCATCGCGAATGACGCGGGCGGTTTTTGCCTGCAGCTGCAGGAGCTTCTTGATCGCCTCGGAGGTGCGGCCTTTGGCGATGTGCTCGAAGTAGCGTCCCAACAGGATCAGCGTCACGATCACCGCTGCCGCCTCGAAGTAGCTCACGGCGGTACCAGCCGGGAAAAATCCGGGCACCAGCAGGGCGGCGACCGAATAGAAGTAGGCGGCGCTCGAGCCGATCATGACCAGACTGTTCATGCCCGGGTTGAGATGCCGGAGTTCGGCATAGCCACCGCGATAGAAGCGTGCCCCAGCATAGAACTGCACGGGCGTGGTCAGCAGCCACTCGACGCCCATCCAGCCGCGATGCGGCATCATGCTCGCCAAGAGCGCATCAAAGGCGGGAATCACTTTTCCCATGGCGATGATGACCACCGGGATGGTGAGCACTGCCGCGAGCATGACCCGGTGGAGAAGCTGTCGTCCCTCGCGATCCTCGTGGTCCGCCTGCTGCTGCGACTCGGTTTCCTGCGGTTCATAGCCCGCCTCGCGGATGGCATGCTGAATGCGTGCCAGCGATACGGTCCCCGGCAGGAAACGGACGAAGGCCTTCTGGGTGGCGAGATTGACACTCACCTCCACCATGCCGGGCAGCTTGCCGAGCGCTCGTTCTATCCGCGAGACGCAGGATCCGCAGCTCATGCCGGTGACGGGAATCTCGAGGCTCTCCACCACCGGCTGATAGCCCGCCGTTTCGATAGCGTCGAGCAGGCTGGCCGTCGTGGAGCCTCCCTCCATCTGGATCGTCGCCTTCTGGGTGGCCAGGTTCACCTGAGCGTTAATCACGCCCGGCTGCTGGCCGAGGGCCCGCTCCACCCGTCCGACGCAGGACGCACAGGACATACCCCGAATCTCGATATCGACGTTTTCCGTCATTACTGTGGTCTCCTGGCTTGGTTACCTGCCGGCCCGGCGTGCGCGCTTCGGGCCTCCGGCGTTACACTGCCGGAGGCGACGATGTCGCTCATTCGGCCTTCTCGGCGATGGCCTCGACGATCGGGCAGCCTTCCTGCATCGGCCCTTCGCCCGCACATTCGTTGAGTGTTTTCGACAACACGGCCTCGATCCGCGAGAGATGTCGAATTTGCTCGCGGATCTTGTGCAGTTTCTCTCCGGCGATGCGCTTGGCCTGCGCCCGGTCGCCGTTGGCATCCTGGAGGATCAACAGCTCACGGATTTCCTCGAGCGTGAAGCCCCACTGCTTGGCATGGACGATGAATTGCAGCCTGGCCACGGCATCCAGGGGATAACGCCGATAATTGGCGTCCGTCCGCTGGGGGGCGGGCATGAGTTTCTCTTTCTCGTAGAAACGAATCGCCTGGCTGGCGACCCCGCTGCGTTCGGCAAGCTCGCCGATACTGAGTGTTTGCATGGCTTCACCTCACGACACTGTGAATCGGAGCTTCCGACAGGCCGTCTGGGACAGGCGGCCTGATTCGCGAGCCGTGGCTCCGTTAGTCCGGTTGACGCACGACTCGCAGGTAGGACGTCTTGGCGTTCCAACCCTCGGGGAAACGTTCTTTGGCGTCGTCATCCGAGAGCGACGGCAAGATGATGACATCGTCACCGTTTTGCCAGTCGACGGGGGTGGCCACCTTGTGCTTGTCGGTTAGCTGGAGCGAGTCGATGACCCGCAGGATCTCGTCGACGTTACGCCCGGTGCTGGGCGGGTAGGTCAAGGTCAGGCGGATTTTCTTGTCGGAATCGATAATGAAGACGGTACGCACCGTCACCTTGGGGTCGGCTTTCGGATGGATCATTCCATACAACTGAGCCACCACCTGGTCCGCGTCTGCCAGCAGGGGGTAGTTCAGGGCCGCGCCCTGGGTCTGCTTAATATCCTCCGCCCAGTCGTGGTGAGAAGCGAGGGGGTCGACCGACACCCCCACCAGCTTGACACCACGCGCGGCGAACTCGTCCTTACGCCTGGCAAATGCGCCCAGTTCCGTGGTGCAGACTGGCGTATAATCGGCGGGGTGCGAGAACAGCACGGCCCAGTCCTTGCCCAGCCACTGATGAAAGCCAAGCGTGCCTTCGGTGGATTCGACCGTGAAATCGGGAGCTATCTCCCCTAGCTGTAGGGTCATCTCGCTTTCCTTATCTCTGCTAAGTGTCAGATGATGCACTACGCACGATATCCTTGAAGTCAACTTTAAGGTCAAGGGCTTTCGAGGAAAGGAGTATATTCTTTTGCGTTATATCCAAAGGTATTTATTCATGGTTGACCTTGAGGTAGGCGCAACCTTTAGAATCCTCTGCCTAACCATGTCCGAAGTAGGCGGCTGGCCCCAGGCTGCTTCGCATCGAGCACCTTGCCCCCAGGAAGCGTAACGCCTTGGAATCTCTCTCTTCTATCGGTCTGATCGGTGCCTTCGCCGGCGGGTTGGTCTCCTTCTTCTCGCCCTGCACGCTGCCGCTGTTACCGGCCTACCTGTCGGTGGTCACGGGTGGTAGTGCCGGCAAGGCCGACAGGCGGCTGGAGGCATTGATCCTCAGCGTCTTCTTCATCTTCGGCTTCAGCATCGTGTTCATCCTGCTGGGGCTCGGCGCGAGCGGTATCGGCCAACTGATGCGGGGGTATCGCCAGGAATTCAACTGGGTCGCCGGCACGGTGGTGATCGTGCTGGGCCTGTTCATGACCGGGGTGTTCCGGTTGTCACTGTTCCAGCGCACTCTGCAGTTCACACCGAACGTCCAGGGTGGCTCCCCGCTGTCGGCGACGGTGTTTGGGGTCTCCTTCGCCATCGGCTGGACCCCCTGCATCGGCCCCATCCTGGGCGCCATCCTGATGGCCACCTCCAGTGCCGCCAGTGTCCAGGCCGGCATGCTCTATCTCAGCGCCTACTCGGCGGGCCTGGCGCTACCCTTTCTCGCCAGTACCCTGCTGATCAATCGATTCGCCCTGCATCGGCAACGTCTGGGTAGGTGGAGCGCCTATGCTCGCCCAGTTGCCGGCACGATCGTCATCCTGATGGGCATCGCCATCGTCTCGGGCACCATGACGCGGCTTTCCAGCATCATGGTCGACTGGTTTCCCTCGCTGGCGACACTGGGGTAGTCGGGTCGGCGGCGGTGGCAAGGTGTAACCTGTTCATATCAGCGAGGAGAAAGGCCACCGACCACGCAACAGGAACCTTTTGTACAATGGAGGGTTCGTCATGGCAAAAGACCCCGTTTGTGGCATGAGCGTCGATCCCGCCTCGGCGGAGAGCGTCGAGCATCGCGGTGAGCGTTACCATTTCTGTAGCAAGCAGTGCGCCGAGCACTTTCGCGAGGATCCGGACGCCGTGCTTGCCGCCACCTCGGCGGCTGCGTCGAAGCCCAGTGGCAAGGCCAACTATTTCTGCCCCATGTGTTCTGGCGTGGAGAGCGACGAGCCGGGGGAGTGTCCCAAGTGCGGCATGGCGCTGGAACCCGTCAAGCCGCAACCGTCGTCGAGGGTCCAGTATACCTGCCCCATGCATCCGGAGGTGCGGCAGGATGAGCCCGGCGACTGCCCCAAGTGTGGCATGGCACTCGAGCCCACCCGCGTTTCCGGAGAGGAACGCAGCGCCGAGTTCCTCGACATGTTCCGACGTTTCTGGGTGGGCGGCCTGCTGACGCTGCCGGTACTGTTCGTCGCCATGGGCAGTATGCTACCCGGCATCGGCCCTTGGTTGGATGAGGTGCTGCCCGCCGGCGGCGGGCACTGGATCGAACTGATCTTTGCCACGCCCGTGGTGCTATGGGCCGGATGGCCATTCTTCCTGCGTGGCTGGAGGTCTCTCGTCTCCCGCAACCTCAACATGTTCACGCTGATCGCCCTCGGTGTGGGGGCGGCCTATGGCTACAGTGTCGTCGCCACGCTCGCCCCTGGGATATTCCCGGCCACTTTCCGTGACGCCGATGGCTCGGTCGGCGTGTATTTCGAGGCGGCGGCGGTGATCGTCGTGCTGATCCTGCTCGGTCAAGTGATCGAGGCCCGCGCCCGCGAGAAGACCGGCAGTGCGCTGCGCGCGATCCTCGATCTCGCGCCGCCGACCGCACGACGCATCGATGCCGAGGGCAATGACGAGGAGGTCTCGCTCGACGAGCTGTGTACCGGTGACCGTCTACGGGTACGCCCCGGTGACAAGGTGCCGGTCGATGGCGAGGTGCTCGAAGGCCACAGCACGCTGGACGAGTCGATGGTGACCGGGGAGTCCCTTCCCGTCGAGAAGCGCGAGGGCGACACGGTCATCGGCGGCACCGTGAATGGTCAGGGCAGCTTAGTCATGCGCGCCGACAAGGTCGGCGAGGACACGGTGCTTTCGCAGATAGCGGAGATGGTGGCCGAAGCGCAGCGTTCGCAGCCGCCCGTGCAGCGGCTTGCCGACGTTGTCGCCGGCTATTTCGTCCCCGCGGTGGTTACCGTGGCGATCCTGGCATTTATTGCCTGGGGGATCTGGGGGCCACCGCCGGCGATGGCCTACGCGGTGATCGCCGCGGTATCGGTGCTGATCATCGCGTGTCCCTGTGCGCTCGGCTTGGCGACGCCGATGTCGATCCAGGTTGGGGTCGGTCGCGGGGCCCGGGCGGGCGTGTTGATCAAGAATGCCGAGGCACTGGAACGTTTCGAGAAAGTCGACACCCTGGTCGTCGACAAGACCGGCACCCTCACAGAGGGTAAACCCCGGGTCGTATCCCTCGAGCCCGTTTCCGGCAGCGATGAAACGCAGTTGCTGCAACTTGCCGGCAGCCTCGAGCGAGGCAGCGAACATCCGTTGGCCGAGGCCATTGTCAGTGCTGCGCAAGAGCATCATGTCGAGCTGAGCGATGCCAGCGATTTCGAGGCGGTGACCGGCATGGGGGTCACCGGTCGGGTCGAAGGACGCGAGCTTGCGCTTGGCAATGCCCGGCTGCTCGAAACACGTGGTGTGGAGGCGCGGGAATGGACGCAGCGTGCCGAGACGCTGCAAGCCGAAGGGCAAACCGTGATGTTCCTGGTGGCCGATGATCAGGTCATGGGACTCATCGGTGTCGCGGACCCGATCAAGGAAACCACCGCACAGGCGATCCGGACGCTCAAAGAGGATGGCCTGCGCCTGGTTATGCTCACCGGCGACAACCGTACCACCGCCGAAGCCGTGGCGCGCCAACTTGGTATCGACGAAATTGAAGCGGACGTACTGCCGGAAGATAAGGGGCGTATCGTGCGCGAGCATCGCGAGGCCGGGCGCGTGGTCGCCATGGCCGGCGACGGCGTCAATGACGCCCCCGCCCTGGCCGAGGCTGACGTCGGTATCGCCATGGGCACGGGGACCGATGTCGCCATCCAGAGCGCGGGGGTGACCCTGGTGAGAGGGGATCTCTCCGGCATTGTTCGCTCCCGCCATCTCAGTCGCCGGGTGATGCGCAATATCCGCCAGAACCTGTTTTTCGCCTTCGTCTACAACAGCCTGGGGGTGCCTCTGGCCGCCGGGGTGCTGTTTCCGTTCACCGGCTGGCTGCTCAGTCCCATCTACGCCGCCGCCGCGATGAGCCTGAGCTCGGTCTCGGTCATCGCCAACGCACTGCGGCTACGCGCCGCCAAGCTATGAGCCGGGGCCGCCGACAACCATAGAAGAGGGGGAGCATCATGGCTTATGTCGACCTGCAGCGACGTAGCGTATTGCGCCGCATCGGCGGTGTGGCGGCGTTGTCGACCCTGGTGGGGGCCGGGGTATGGCTCGGGGGATATCGCCCCGCTCTGCGGGCGGCGTCCGCGTCGACGGCCATGGAGGGGCCCTTCGACGTCGACCTGCGTGTGCGAGCCCATCCCGACAAGGTGGCTATCCTGCCCGGTGCGCCGAGCGACGTCTGGCGCTACACGGCCGAGCGAATCGTCGGGCCTGAAGATACCCTGATGCCCGTGGGTGAGAGCTATGCCGGCCCGCTGATCCGCCTGTTCCGCGGCCAGCGCGTGCATGTGCGCATCGACAACGAGCTCCCCGAAGACACCACCGTGCATTGGCATGGGCTGCACGTGCCGCCAGAAATGGACGGTCAGCCGCGCCTGCCGATCGCGCCGGCGACGAGCACGACGCTCGCCTTCGATGTCGTGGATCGCGCCGGTCTGTACTGGTACCACCCCCATCCTCACGGCCCCAACGGTGGCCGGGTCGGCTTTCAGAGTTACGCCGGCCTTGCCGGTCCACTGATCATCAACGACGACGCCGAGCGTGCCTTGGAGCTCCCCGACGGAGAGCGGGAACTGGTCCTCATCCTGCAGGATCGCACTTTTAGCAATGGCAATGAGCTTCAGTACATCGACGATGGTGGCATGGGGGCGATGATGACCCGCATGCAGGGCTTTCGCGGGGAGCGGGTACTGGTGAACGGCCACCCGGACGCGCGACGCGAGGTGTCCACGCAGCCATATCGATTGCGCCTGCTCAACGGCTCCAACTCGCGCATCTACAAGCTGGCCTGGAGCGATGGCCGGGCGGTGACCGTCATCGGCACCGACGGTGGCCTGCTCGCCAAGCCCGAGCGGCGCCGCTCGGTCACACTGGCGCCGGCCCAACGGATCGATCTGTGGGTCGACTTTGGCGACACCGAGCCCGGAGACTCCGTACAGCTGGTGAGCGAGGAGTACCAACTCGGCATGATGGGCGGTGGTGGCATGATGGACCGAGGGATGATGGACGGCTTGATGGATCGAGGGATGATGGGCGACCGGATGGACGGCATGATGGATCGAGGCATGATGCGCGACATGATGGGAAGCGAGCGGCTCTCGCTAGTTACCTTCGCCGTCGTCGCACGGGCGAACGATGCGGAAACCCTGCCGGAACGCTTGGCTCAAGACCTGCCGGCCTCCCCGGTTCAGGCCGATACGCCAGTACGCCGCTTCGAGCTGGGCATGCGCATGATGCAGGGGTTCACGATCAACGGCCGGCAGATGGAGGGCGCGACGGTGGCAGATGACGAGATCGTCCGGCTGGCGCAGACGGAGATCTGGGAGTTCGTCAACAACACCATGATGCCGCACCCCATGCACGTTCATGGACTGCAATTCCTGGTTCAGGAGCGGATATCGGCGGGCGGCAAGACGGACCTGCACGATGGGATCATCGACGCGGGATTGCATGACACGGTGCTGGTGTTCCCGGAGGAACGGGTGCGCATCGCTCTGACCTTCAAGGACTTCGAGGGGTTCTACATGTACCACTGCCACAACATGGAGCATGAGGATGCCGGTATGATGCGCTACTTCAAGGTGGTGGCATAACGAACCGGTCTGGTTTCGATCACACCGTATTTCGATCACCTGGCAACCACACGGGATGACGATACAGATGTCCTTCTACGAGAATCGTGTTCTGCCGCATTTCCTCCACCTGGCGTGTGGCAACACGGTGGTCGATCGTCAGCGGGCGGCCGTGGTGCCGCAAGCCCGGGGCCGTGTTCTGGAGGTGGGTATGGGGTCCGGGCTCAATATTCCCCACTACGATCCGGACCGGGTCGAGCTGGTCTGGGGGCTCGAGCCTTCCGAAGGCATGCGACGCAAGGCCCGCCACAACGTCATCGGCGCACCGTTCGAGGTGCGCTGGCTGGACCTGCCGGGCGAGGAGGTTCCTCTCGACGACAACAGTGTCGATACCGTGGTGCTCACCTACACCCTGTGCACGATTCCGGACTGGCACCGGGCGCTGGAGCAGATGCGTCGCGTGCTCAAGCCGGGTGGCCAGCTGCTGTTCTGCGAACACGGCACGGCGCCCGACGAAGCCGTGCGCCAGTGGCAGGACCGCGTCAACCCCCTGTGGCGCAAGGTGGCGGGGGGCTGCCATCTCAACCGTGCCATCCCCGAGCTCATCGAGCACGCTGGCTTCCGTATCCAGCGAATGGAGACGGGCTATCTACCGAAAGTTCCGCGGTTCGCTGGCTTCAATTTCTGGGGAGCCGCTGTTCCCCTGTGATCGAGCCCTCATGTAAGGACGCAATCAGCGGGCAGGTGATACTTCCCTCCTGTTCATGACACGCCTGTACAAGTTCGTCCAGTGTCCGCTCGATACGCTGGAGGCTGGCGACCTTCTCACGGACATCCCGTAGTTTATGCTCAGCGAGGGTGCTGGCCTCCTGGCAATGAGTGCCATCCTCCAATCGCAACAGCTCGGCAATCTCGTCCAGGCTGAAGCCCAACCGCTGCCCGGTTTTGACGAAGGTCAGCCGCGCGACGTCGGCTGTGCCATAGCGGCGAATACTGCCGGCAGGACGTTCGGGCTCTGAGAGTAGCCCACGGCGCTGATAATACCGGATGGTCTCGACATTGACGCCAACCGCCTTGGCCAGGCCACCAATGGTCATAGTGCCCGCTACTCTATCCCCCTGTCTCTTCATGACGCTTGACTCCGTATCTGACTACGGATGTAACCTTATCCCAGTAAACAAGGTCATGAAAGGTGCAAGCGCAATGTCTACATCGAAAACGGGGAAAGGGCCCCTGGCTGCCGGTGGGCTTGCTGCCCTCCTTGCCTCGGTCTGCTGCCTCGGCCCGCTGGTGCTGATCATGCTGGGGATTTCCGGCGCCTGGATCGGCAACCTGACGGCCCTGGAACCCTACCGCCCACTCTTCGTCGGTATGGCGCTGGTGGCACTGTTCTTCGCCTGGCGCCGGATCTTCCGGCCAGTGAAAAAGTGCCAGCCGGGTGAGGTGTGTGCCATGCCACGCGTCAGGACGGGCTACAAGGTCATGTTCTGGATTGTGTCGCTACTGGTACTGACTGCGCTGGTCTTTCCCTACACCTTGCCCTGGTTCTATTGAGAGGAGGTTCTCCATGAAAGCTCGTTTCGCCCTCATCGCGATACTCGCCCTGCTCAGCCCTCCCGCCATGGCGGCCCTGCAGACCGTGACGCTCTCGGTACCGGGCATGACCTGCGCCGCCTGCCCGATCACCGTCAAGGCCGCACTCAACAAGGTGGACGGCGTCTCGCAAATCGACGTGAGCTACCCGGATCGTGAGGCCGTGGTCACCTTCGATGATGCCAAGACCACGGTTGAGGCCCTGCTCCAGGCCACGGCCAATGCAGGTTATCCCTCGACGGTTAAGGAATAAGTGTGAAAGGTCCGAAGAAATTTTCAAACGTCGTGCTTGGCAGCATGCTGATGGGGTTGTGTTGCGTCGTGCCAATAGTCCTGATTCTGTCCGGCACGGCGGGCCTGGCCGCGCTGACAGGCTATCTCGACTACGTGCTCTTCGCTGCCCTGGCCCTGACCATCGTCATCGGCTTGCCTCTCTACGCGCGACACCACAAGCGGAAGCAGGATGCCGGCTTTACTCATGAAGACTCGGAGAAACGTGATGATTGAACTCAACGTGAGTGGCATGACCTGTGACCGCTGTGCGGATCATGTCAGGGAAGCCTTGGAGAAGCTGCCCGGCGTACAGTCGGTGGAGGTCTCCTATCCTCAGGGGACGGCATCGATAGCCGTTGATCCGGGCACACCGGCCTCGGCGTTGACGTTCGCCGTGACCCGACTTGGCTATCAGGCCCGACTGGCCTACAGTGAAACACCCTCCCCGACAGGCGCATCGGTTTCCAAGGGCCGTGATGAAGACGCCCCGCACATCGCGGTGATCGGCAGCGGCGGCGCCGCCATGGCGGCGGCCCTGAAGGCCGCCGAGCGTGGGGCCCGCATCACCCTGATCGAACGCGGGACCCTCGGCGGCACCTGCGTCAATACCGGCTGTGTGCCCTCGAAGATCATGATTCGCGCGGCCCATATTGCCCACTTGCGCACGGCAAGTCCCTTCGATGCCGGCCTGAGCGCCCAGGCGCCGGTGGTGGACCGGGCGCAGCTGCTCGAACAACAGCAGGGGCGTGTCGAGGAACTGCGTGATGCCAAGTACGCGGGAATTCTGCGCGACCACCCGGCCATCACGGTCCTGCATGGCGAGGCCCGGTTCGTCGATGCCCAGCATCTGACGGTCAGTCTGAATGAAGGCGGCGAGCAGACCGTCCGCTTCGATCGCGCCTTCATCGGCACCGGCGCTCGTCCGACAGAACCGCCGGTGCCGGGGCTGGCCGAGACCCCCTATCTCACGTCCACCAGTGCGCTGGAACTGGACACCCTTCCCGAGCGGCTGATCGTGATCGGGGCCTCGGTGGTGGCCCTGGAACTGGCCCAGGCTTTCGCCCGTCTGGGCAGCCGGGTCACT
The DNA here is from genome assembly GCF_002286975.1 of Halomonas salipaludis. Lineage (GTDB taxonomy): Bacteria > Pseudomonadota > Gammaproteobacteria > Pseudomonadales > Halomonadaceae > Franzmannia > Franzmannia salipaludis. Next base: position 246,751 of record NZ_NSKB01000008.1, on the reverse strand, counting down.
GTGCTGGCCCGCAGCCGAGTGCTGTCCCAGGAAGACCCGGCGGTGGGTGAGGCCGTGGAAGCGGCGTTTCGCCGTGAGGGCATCGAGGTCCTCAAGCAGACACAGGCCAGCGAAGTGAGCCACGACGGCCAGCTGTTCACCCTGCAGACCCACGCCGGGACCCTGCAGGCGGAGCAATTGCTGGTGGCCAGTGGCCGCACACCCAACACCGAGGCCCTGAACCTGGCGAGCATCGGCGTGGAGACCGCGCGTGGCGCGATTCTGGTGGATGAGCATCTGCTGACCACCGTACCGGGCCTGTATGCCGCCGGTGACTGCACCGATCAGCCGGAGTATGTCTACGTCGCCGCCGCCGGGGGTAGCCGCGCCGCGATCAACATGACCGGCGGCGAGTCCACCCTGGACCTCAGTGCCATGCCGGCGGTGATCTTCACCGACCCCCAGGTGGCCACCGTCGGCCTGACGGAAGCCGAAGCACTGGAGCAGGGCTTCAGCGTAGAGTCCCGCGTGCTCGAGCTGGCGAACGTGCCACGTGCGCTGGTCAATTTCGACACCGGAGGGTTCATCAAGCTGGTGGCCGAACGCGACACGGGGCGGTTGCTGGGGGTACAGGCGGTGGCCGGCGAAGCCGGCGAGCTGATCCAGACGGCGGTTCTGGCGCTGCGCGCGCGCATGACGGTGCAGGCCATCGGCGACGAACTGTTCCCCCACCTCACCATGGTGGAAGGCATCAAGCTCTGTGCCCAAACTTTTACCAAAGACGTGACGCAGTTGTCCTGCTGTGCCGGGTGAACAGGCTGAGATTGAGCGAACCGTACCGGGATTCCCGGAGACTCAATGTTGTCTTGCAGGCCCGGCAGGTGTGTCGGCGGCGGACCAACCAGAGAGTGACCCGCTTGCCTTGGATGGGCAGATCACGATAGGGAACATCACGCTTGCCGAACCGCACGAACTCACCCTGCACGCCGCATTCCTCGCAGGCGATCGGATCGGGCACGTCCACCTGGAAGTGCATTTCGTCGTCGGTTGATTTGCAGCCCAGTACTTGGTATTGCGGCAGGTGAAGGATGTTGTCGGGAAGTTCGGGCATGGTGTTGTATAGGCGTAGGTGTCAGTCAGATCCATCCGGCTCGGCATTGGTGTTTGTTTTTTTACCCAACAAGCTGCCGGAAACGAAAAGTAAGGCACCGAGGACAATTGCAATATCAGCCAGGTTGAAGGCCGGCCAATGCCAGTCGCGCCAATAGAAATCAAAGGAATCCACAACATAGCCGCGAAAGACCCGGTCAATCAGGTTGCCCATGGCGCCACCGAGGATAAGACTGTAAGCGATGGCTTCTCCTTTATGACGATTTTCAAGGATCAGCTTGATCAGAAAAATCGAGACCACCACCGCGATTCCGATAAAAAAGTAGCGCTGCCAGCCTCCACCATTCGCAAAAAGACTGAATGCGGCACCGGTGTTCCATACGTGCACCCAGTTAAAGAACGGGGTCACTGAAATAGACTCGCCATAGGCCATTGATTGCTGCACCAGCCATTTTACGGCCTGATCAGACGCTGCCAGCAGGCCCGATATGGACAACAGGGCATACGGCGAGAGCTTTTTGCCAATAATGAGCATTATTTAACCCTTCAACGCCAGAATGCGTCTGGCACCGTTAAGTACAATGACCCCCGCGATGGTGCCGATAATCAGATCCGGATAATTGGACCCGGTCCACGCGACCAGGGCGCCGGCGGTGATGACCCCCAGGTTGATCACCACGTCGTTGGCCGAGAATATCCAGCTTGCCTTCATGTGCGCCCCGCCCTCCCGATGTTTGGATATGAGCAGCAGACAACTGGTATTGGCAATCAATGCGACGAATGCGATAGCCATCATCACCAGCGATTCAGGCTCACTACCGAATACAAAGCGTCTCACCACCTCTATGAGTACGCCCACAGCCAAGATCAGTTGCAGTACACCAGCAAGATGCGCGGCACGTACCTGCATTTTCACGCTATGTCCAACCGCATAAAGGGCAAGCCCGTACACCGCCGCATCGGCAAAATTGTCCAGGGATTCTCCAATCAGGCCGGTGGACTGGGCGATCAGACCGGCAGTCATTTCCACCACGAACAGAAGTGCATTGATGCCGAGCAACCAGCGCAGGGCCCCGGATTCTTGCTTAGCAGAAGCTGCCGAGAACTCGGCGGCCTTGATGGTCTCCGGATTTGCAGCGACGGTTTCCTGAAGCGAGGCGCCTAGCCCCAAGGTCTTCAGTTTCGAGGTGACGGGCTCGACCTCGCCGTCATGTACGACCTTCAGCCGGCGGTTCGACAAGTCGAAGGACAGCGCTCGAACCTCCTCAAAGCCGTTCAGGGCTAGGCGAATCATTCGCTCTTCTGATGGACAGTCCATCTTCGGCACGGCATAAACGCTGACCCATCTCCCCGGCGCTTCGGAGGAGGCCTGTATATCGGTATCCGCCGCGGACGTTGCATCACCGCCACAGGCGCCGCCACCACAGGATTTGTTCATGATACGACTCCACTTGAACAATGTTGTGGTACCATTTAAAACTATAAAGCTACTATAAGGTCAATAGAGTAAAGAATCCGTTGGGGAGGAGGCTGATGCGTATTGGTCAGTTGGCGCAGTTGGTAGGGGTCGAAACACAGACGATCCGCTTCTATGAACAGCAGGGCTTGTTGCCGCCGCCTGATCGGCAGGACAACGGTTACCGTGTCTATACCGAAAAGCATGGTGAGCGGCTGGCCTTCATCCGTCGCTGCAGAATCCTAGGCCTGTCACTGGCTGAGATTCACGAACTACAGAGCTATCAGGACGACCCTCATCAGCCTTGTACCGCCGTCAACGCCTTGCTCGATGATCACATCTCTCATGTGCGGTCGCAGATAACCGCTCTGCAAGCGCTTGAAAAACAACTCGTTTCACTGAGAGCGAGTTGCAACGATGACCGGGAAGTTGAGGCGTGTGGGGTTCTTGCTGGAATTAGCGAAGGAAACATGCACCAGCAGTAGGTGAAGCATCAACCAGATAATCCGATGAGATGCCGGTTTGTCTCACTCTCATGCAAAGGTAAGATCAACCATTTAATCCGCTTGCCCTTCAATTTCTGGGGAGTCGCTGCTCCCCGTTGATCGAGCCTCGTGTAATGAGGCGATCAGTGGACAGGTGGCCCCGAGGTCACACCTGCACGAGCAGTGCCGTGGCGTACATGATCCCGACACCGGCCGTGACACCCAGCACTGAAATGCCGGAGACTGGCGACATCGCCTCAGCCACGGCGGTTCGCCGTAGATAATCTGCGACTTCGACGCAGACCTGTAGAATGGCGCCGGCTCCCAGCCCCAGGAACAGCGCCGACCAATGCGGTGCGAAGGCATAGGCCCCCAGCCAAGTGCCGAGTACCGCGGGCAAGCCGGCCAGGGCCACTAGTCCGACCCACATCCAGGCAGGTATGGACAGGCGCGTCAGGGGAGCAGCGATGGCGACGCCTTCGGTCAGGTTATGCAGCGTAAAACCGATCACCAGGAAGGTGCCCAGCGCCCCGGCACCGGCTGCGAAGGCGCCACCGATGGCGAGGCCCTCGCCCAGGTTGTGCAGTCCGATGCCCAGTGCGATATACCACGCCAGAATGCGACCCTCCGGAGGCAGGCCATGGCGCCGCCCCACCCCCAGCAGCGCCAGGAAGGCGACCAGCGCCGTCAGCCAGACCAGGGCCGGCCCTTGGAACAGCGACGCCGCCTCGGCCGCGAGTTCGAGCCCGGCCTCGAGAGTGTCCACCAGCAAGAAGGCCAGTAGCCCCAGGGTCAGGGCCAGCGTGAACTGGAAGCCTCGCGCGCCGGCATGCTGTAGCGCCGGCAGCAGGCACATGCCCAGCGCCACCGGCAGGACCCCCACAAAGAGGCCGAGCACGCCATAGCCGGACAACTGCTCGATGCTCGGCTGTGGGGTTGGCTCCGCCACCTCGATGGTGTGCCCGAAGGTGACCCCTGTGCCGGTGACCAGGGTGACCTCGTGCAGTTCGTCCTCCACCCAGGGATAGGGGATCTGCAGCCATGCGGCCTGCCCCCTGGACAGCTCACCAGCCGGCTCCTGGTGGAAGCGCCAGTAGGCACCATCGACCTGCACCTGGGCGATACGCATGGGTTCCGATCCCCCCGCGCGTACCTTCAGGGCGAGGCCGTCGTCGTCGATGATGGTGCGCTCGACGGTCAGTTCCTCGAGCGGCGGTGGCGATACGCCGAGCCATTCGAGTGGCTGCGTCATCTGGAACCACAGGAGCGCCAAGCCGAGCATCAGCGGGGGGAGCAGCAACGAGAACCACAGTCGCGGGTGCATCAGACCACCTCGAACAGACTCATCCAGCCGAGTTCCACGAATTCGCTCTGGTGGGCATGGAACATGTACTGCCCCGGCTCGTGGTCGGCGAAGGAGAATTCCAGGATGCCCCGCTGCGCCTGGCACTGCATCACCGTATCCACGGTCCTGAGGGTCGGCGTCAGGGTCGTGCCATGATCGTAGTAATCGAAGAAGTTGGCATGCAGGTGCAGGGAGTTCACTGGATCGAACTCGGTGACGTTAATCAGGTATATCCGTACCGGGCGAGCCCGCTCGAGGCGAATGGGCCGATTCACGTAGGCATGCGCCACCGAGTTGACCGCGTAGATCTCGTTCTCCTCGTCGAAATTGGTGTCGAAGCCATTCATCACCATCACGAACTCCTGCCAGCGCGCGTTCGCCTCACTGCCCAGTAGGCGTGAGCGAGCCGCCGGCTCATGCTCGGGATGCCGTTGCGGATCCGGGTCGACGATAAAGGCACCGTACAGACCCTTGTGGATATGGCGTTTCAACGGCAACGAATGACAGTGATACAGGTGGCAGCCGAAGGGCTCGGCATCGAACTCGTAGGTGAAGGCTTCCCCAGGTGCTACCTCGCCGGCGCCTGGCACGCCATCCATCCGCGCCGAGTGGATGCCATGGAAGTGCAGAGTGTGCACATGGCTGCCGGCGTTGACGAAGCGAATGCGTATCCGGTCGCCCTCGGTGGCCCTCAGCGACGGCCCCGGCACCCGACCATTGTAGGTCCAGGCCGGGAAGAAGAGCCCTGGTGCGATCTCGATCTCCTTGTCGATGGCGGTGATCGTATACTCGCGCAGCCGTTGCCCGTTCGCCAGCCGGCTGACCCTGCCGGTATCCCAGTCGGTGAGCATGGCGGTCGGATCGAAGCCATTGCGTGCATGGTCGACCTCGCCTTGGGTGATCATGTTGCCCGTCATAGCCCCGTGGCTTCCGGCAGGGGAGGAAGAGGTCGTCACTGGTGCCGAAACGGTGGCTGCGCGGGCCGACGACAGGCCTATCGCTGACATCAGGCCCCAGCCCCCCGCCTTGAGGAAACCCCGGCGGTCGAAACGCCGTCCTGTCATCGCTTATCGCTCTAAGGTGAACAAGGATGCTTCTGATAAGCATTGTAGTTTATCGCGCTCGGATTAGCGCACTCGGCTCTTCAATCATCACTTCACTATCGCTGAAGGCTCAGCACGGCTGCATGATCCGCGCAGCAGGTAAGAGCAGTAGCTGGAACAGCTGGTCCGGTTTTGCCCACGAGGCGTAAGCTCGCTAGGACGGCATCTCAGCCACTTCACCCGCACCAGCCGCAACCGATACAGGAACTGCTGGTGGGATCGCATGTTGCCCGGTCGCGGCCGGATCTGGGTTATAAAGCCGTAGCGAGAAACGCCTGGGGAGTACCTAAAGCATCTTGAAGATATCGGCTTCATTGTTCAAATAAAGCGCGGCATCATCGGCTAAATGCCCTGAGAGTACGCATCTTATCAGTCATGGTTTAAGGTTTTTTATAACCACTCATCCAGCACATAGTCGGGGTTGATCTTTACCAAAAGGGAGAGATCACAACGGCAACAGCATAGCAAAATCACGCCTACATTGGGCCCTGGGAAGGCCTCGATGTTGCTTGAACCATGGCTTTGCAGGAACGTGCCCTGTGGCGTGGGAGCTTGACAAGAAATCAGCCATTGGGGCACAAAAATTGAACTAAAACACCGCCGGATGGTTGGCGGTACTACTTTTAATGAGTAGGCCACCTAGCTGCGCATTAGAATGCACGAGATTCTGAAGAAGCGCCCCAGCGATCCTACTCGCCAGGGCGCCGCTGTGCTGATGTATTGAACGCCACTCAGTCGCGGTCAGTCACCATTGCCCACTCGCAGGGCCACGAAATAGGCACGGCCGTCGCGGTTGAGCAGAACCGGCACCGTTTGGTCGTCCGGCAGGTTGGTAAGCAACTCCGTCAGCTGTTCCGGGCTCTCTATCGGTTGCTGGCCCAGGCTGACCAGCACATCGCCGGGGCGAATGCCGGCGGCAGCGGCATGGCCGGTCGGATCGACTTTGGCGATGCGCACGCCGTGATCAATGCCAAGCCGGCGCTTCTCCATGCTACTCAGCGGCTGAACCACGATCCCGAGGCGCACCGGGTCGCCCTCGGCCTGATCGGCACCGGCATCCGGCCACTCGCCAACTTCCACCGTGATGGTCTCCTGCTGACCATCGCGCCGCACCCTGAGCTCGACCTCTTCCCCCGGACTCGTCTGACCGACCAGGCGCGGCAGCGTGGTGGAGTGGTCCACTTCCTGGCCGTTCACCTCAAGGATGACATCACCGGCCTTGAGGCCGCCTTCCGCCCCAGGGCTGCCGGGCTCAAGCTCGGCGATCAAGGCACCCTCGGCTTGTTCCATGCCGAAGGACTCCGCCAGGTCCTTGGACACCGGCTGGATGCTGACGCCCAGCCAGCCGCGGCTCACGTAACCCTCTTCGCGCAGCTGGTTGGCGACATCCAGTGCTACATCGATGGGGATGGCGAAGGAGAGGCCCATGTAGCCACCGCTGCGGGTCAAGATCTGGGAGTTGATGCCCACGACTTCACCATCCAGGTTGAAGAGCGGTCCTCCGGAGTTACCCGGATTGATCGCCACGTCGGTCTGGATGAAGGGGACATAGACGTCCTGAGGCAGGGTGCGGTTGATGGCGCTGATGATCCCGGACGTCACCGAGTGATCGAAGCCGAAGGGAGAGCCGATGGCGGCGACCCACTGGCCGACCTTGAGATCGGTGGACTCACCGAGCTCCAGGGTCGGCAGATTGTCCGCCTCGACTTTGAGGACCGCCACGTCGGTCTTTTCATCAGCACCGACCAGCTCAGCCTCGAGCTCACGCCGGCCATTCAGGCGCACCAGGATCTTATCGGCGCCCTTGACCACGTGGGCGTTGGTCATGATGTAGCCGTCTTCATCGAAGATGAAGCCCGATCCCAGTGACTGACGCGGCTCCTCATTGCGATTGGGCGCACCGCCGGGTGGCATCGGGATGCGGTCGCCGAAGAACTCTCGAAAGATCTCCGGCACCTCCTGCCCCCCAAACTGCCGAAAGGATGTCATGGACCTCTCGACCTCCCGTGAGGTGGAGATGTTGACGACGGCCGGCGCGGCCTTGTCGACCAACTCTGTGAAGTCTGGCAGCCGTGGCTCGGCGAGGGCTGGCGTCGCCAGCATCAAGAGTAAGGCTAGGCTCATCAGCCAGGTGTGCGGGTGAGGCTTAGGTATCACAATGGGCTCCTTCCGGGGCATGGGACATGGTAACCATGTCTGGTACAGCGCCCACTATGCAAAGTTCCATACGCTTAGCCTTGGCTCGGCCTTCATTAGAATTCGGGCTTGAAGCTTGAGTTGCTATAGGTTTTATACTGCCGGGTCATCAGGTGACACCACGAGGATGACGCATGGGACATCATCACGATCATCCCCACCTTGACCCCACCTCTGGTGACCGTCGGGTGAGCATCGCCATCTGGGCCAACGGGATATTGACCGTTGCTCAGATAGTGGGGGGTATCCTGGCGGGAAGCCTCGCGCTGATCGCGGATGCGCTGCATAATTTTTCCGACATGGCTGCCCTTGTCATTGCCTTTGCCGCTCGCAAGATCGCGAGGCGACCGCCAGACTCGCAGATGACGTTCGGCTATGGGCGAATCGAAATTGTCGCAGCGCTGATCAACTACACGACCCTCATCCTCGTTGGGTTTTATCTAATTTATGAAGGCGTGATGCGCATGATCGACCCGCCAGAGATTCAAGGCTGGATAGTCGTCATCATCGGCATTGTCGCTCTTCTTGTCGATACGCTAACGGCCTTGCTCACCTGGTCGATGCAAAAACACAGTGTCAACATTCGGGCTCTCTTCCTGCACAACCTGTCTGATGCGTTTGCGTCCATCGCGGTGATCATTGGGGGCTCGCTGATTCTGCTATACGACATGCGCTGGGTAGACCCCGCGATTACGCTCGGCATTGCACTCTATATTCTCTATCTTGCCTTTACGGAGATAGCTACCCCTATCCGGACACTGATGCTGGGCTCGCCACCCGATGTCGAGGGTCAATCAGTCATTGATGTCCTGCGCAGCGTCGAAGGGGTTGAGGATGTGCATCATGTTCACCTATGGCAAATGCAGGAGAATACCGCCGCACTTGATTGCCACGTGGTGACGACGGAAGCAGGCTGGCAGCAGCTCGAGGCGATCAAGGCGGATATCAAGGCGCAACTGAAAGCGCGCTTTGACATTGGCCACTCCAGCTTGGAATTCGAGCATATTGATCATGCGCATGAGGGAGCCAATCTATATGGGCATGGATGACACGCCACTATTCGCCGACTTAGGCACCCATCAGCGGTTGAGACCCACTCAGCAGTCCTCTGGTCTTGCTTTCCGCTTAACCACTTGAATTGGAGAAGTCAATGTACAAAAAAGCGACGTTTATCCTGGCCGGTGCGTTGATGCTGATCGCCGTCATCGTGACGGTATCGAGACCCTCGCTGTTGGGCATGGGCGCCGAGGCGGCCAGCCAGGATGGCGCTCAGGCCGAGAACTCTCTGGTGCGCTCACACTCACCTGTTCTGGGGCCGGAAGAAGCACCGGTGACCATCGTGGAGTTCTTCGATCCAGCCTGCGAGGCCTGCCGTGCCTTCTATCCGCTGACCAAGCGCATCCTGGAAGAATACCCCGACCAGGTGCGGCTGGTGGTGCGCTACACGCCCTTCCACGGAGACGTGTCAGATACCGCCATTCGCGTGCTGGAAGTCGCCAGGCGCCAGGATGTCTTCCAGCCGGTGCTGGAGGCGTTGCTGGCCCGGCAGAGCCAGTGGGCGGCTCATGGCAGCTTCGATGAGGCCGCTATTCTGGATATCGCCAGCGTGGCCGGTCTGGACAGGGCTGCAGCAGAGGAACAACTGGATTCCCCTGAGGTACAAGCGGTCATTGACCAGGACAAGGAAGACGTCAAGGCCAACCAGATCCGCCAGACGCCGACCTTTTTCGTCAATGGTGAGCTGTTGGACCCCTTCGGCATGCAGGAACTGGTCGACGCCGTCAATCGTGAGGTGACCGAGGTCGCTGGCGAGGACGATGCGTCATGACACGGCGCTGGTTGCTGCTAGGATTGGTGGGTCTGGGCCCTCTGCTGGCCGAGGCCCATTGGCAAGAGAACACCTTGCTATCCCCGAGCGAACCGGCATCGACCAGGGCACAGGCTCTCGCACAGAGGGGCTCAGCGCCCTTGGCCGTTCAGCCGTCCGAGCGCGTCGCCCAGGAGCTAACCGTGGCGCCTGGGGATACCCTGAACGCACTGCTGCAGCAGCTTGGCGTGAATGCCGAGACGCGCACCCAAGCGTCGACATCGCTGGCGGAGAGGTTCGACCCAAGACGCTTGCGGCCTGGAGACCGTCTCACTGTCACCTCTCTGACGACCGGACAGCCGGTGTCGGTGGCCATCGAGCGTGACTCGGGTATTCAATACGTCGTTACGCTGGGGGAGCGGCCGTCGACGCGGATTGTCCCGCCTCGTCTCGACACCCTGACGCTGGGCCGTGAAGTGGACATCGAAACGTCACTCTATGCCGCCTTGGCGGCAGAGGGGATACCCACGCGTTTCGCCATGGACCTCGAGGTGCTGCTAGGCGGACTCATGGACACAGCCCGAGATATCTCGGGCGCGGAGCGCCTGCAGTTACTGTGGGAAGAGGATCGCCGAGAGGATGGCACGCGAGTCGGGCCTCCCCGTCTGACCTATATGGGATTGGCTGACCCGTCGGCACGACTGGAGATGGTATGGCCGACGGACCAGAGAGCCACCGTGATGCTCTTCAAGGACGGTAGCCTTGTGGAGACGAAGCGGTTCCCGGTGCTCGGCGCACGCCTGACGTCCGCCTTCGGCAATCGACGCCATCCCGTTTACGGTGGGGTACGTCGTCATGACGGCGTCGACCTTGCCGCCCCTCGCGGCACCCCAGTCATGGCGACGGCGCCGGGGCGGGTCTCCTTCGTCGGTCGCCGGGGAGGTTATGGTCGTGTCGTGGAGGTAGAGCACGAGATGGGCACTCTCAGTCGCTATACGCATCTCAGTCGCTTCGCCTCCGGCCTGTCGGTCGGGGACGCCATCAATGCCGGCGACACGCTGGGTGAAGTCGGGGCCTCCGGACTCACCACGGGGCCCAACCTGCACTACGAAGTGAGAGTGGGTGACCGTCCTGTCGATCCCCTGGAGGAGGGGCAGCGCATCATTCTGGGGGAGTCACCGACACCCCAGGATTATCGAAGCGTGCTCTTCGAGGCTCGTGGGCGTCTGCAAAAAGCCATCGGTACGTCCGGTCTGGTCGCCTTGGATAATCGATAGGCCGCCAGGCTGACTTGTTGTATGACACGCATCGGTGGCCATGTGATGGCTATCGTCGTGTGACTCAACATTCCCTGCAGTACCCATCCTCCAAAGTGGAAGGGTCTATGGACGGTGTCTCTCCAGTCACGCTGGGGTTTTTGGGTAGTCTTGCCGCCGGTTCGATGACCGCGATCGGAGCGCTTCCTATCCTGATCAGCAAGGCGCCCGATCGTGCCGTTCGCGACCTGGCACTCGGGTTCGCCGCCGGTGTCATGCTGGCAGCGTCCTTCTTTTCACTGATCATTCCCTCCCTGGAAGCTTCTGGACTGCGCTATGGCGGTAGCGTCTTGCCTGCCGCCATTGCCTGCGCGTCGATACTGATGGGGATGGGGCTGGTCGCCCTGCTGAATGAGCGACTCCCCCACGAGCATTTCGAGCAGGGACGTGAAGGGCCACAGGCGGCATCGCTGCGCCGAATCTGGTTGTTCATCATTGCCATCACGATCCACAACCTGCCAGAGGGTCTGGCGGTTGGCGTGGCCTTTGGCGCTGGGGGGCGTGAGGGTGGCCTTCCTCTCGCCATTGGTATCGGCCTGCAGAATGCACCGGAAGGCCTGGCGGTGGCGGTGGCACTGCTCGGTGAGGGCTATTCCCGCTGGCGGTCCTGGACCATTGCCTCTCTCACCGGACTGGTCGAGCCGTTAGGTGGCCTGCTGGGTGCGGGAGTCGTCAGCATGTCACAAGTGCTGCTCCCCTGGGGGCTGGCCTTCGCCGCCGGCGCCATGCTCTATGTCATCAGCCATGAGATCATTCCCGAGACCCACCGAAGCGGCCACCAGAACAAGGCAACGCTGGGGCTCTCGGTGGGATTGGTGCTCATGCTGTTTCTGGATGTCTCGCTGGGCTAGCATACCGATCCGTCCAGATGCCTATCCCAGGTCGTGAGCGCCTCCGTGGGCCTGGTCGCTGATACAAAGCTGATGATCGCTCAACACTTCGATGATCCGGCAGCTTTCGACCTTCCCCCCGGCACACTGGCTGACCATCCGTTTGAGCTCGTTACGCAGTGCGGAGAGCCGCTGCAACCGCGACTCGACCTCCTCCAGGTGGTGCTTGGCAATGGCGTCGACCTCCTGACACGGCATGTCGGGCTGGTCTGACATGGCCAGCAGTTCACGCACCGCTTCCACCGAGAAGCCGAAGTCCCGGGCATGGCGGATGAAGGTCAACCGCCTGACCGCTTCCTCTCCGTAGCGGCGTTGACCGCCCTCGGTACGTGTCGCGTCGCTCACCAGCCCGATGCTCTCGTAGTAGCGAACCGTTTCGGGCTTGCAGCCGGCACGCCGGGCCAGTTCGCCAATGCCGATTGCATCGCTCGTCTTCGCCATCCTGAAGCCCTCCTGAATGGCTTGAATCTATAGTTGCTACAAGGTTTATCCTTCAGAAGATAACCCATCGCCAGGAGTGTCACCATGGAAAATTCGACATCCACGGCAACGTCAGTGGGCTTCACGCTACGAGTCGAAGGCATGGACTGTGGTGGCTGCGAGCGCAAGGTCGAAGCCGCGCTGGGCCGCCTGGAGGGCATCGAGGCGGTATCGGCCAGTTCGGTGACCGGGTCGGTCACCGTACACCCCCAACCACACTCGGCCCCGTCTCACCAGACGATCGAACGGATCCTTAACGAGCTTGGCTACCGGCTTGCCGCCGATACCGAGAAGGATGGGTCAGATACCCCCCCAGCGCCCTGGTGGCAGACCGCGAAAGGACGCCTGGTGCTCGTCACGGGGGGCCTGCTGGCTCTGGCCTTGGTCCTTCGCATGACCTGGCCGGTACTGGGAGGCTGGCCCTTCGTCGCCGCCACCCTGGTGGGTCTGGTGCCCATCGCACAGGGCGCCTGGGGCGCACTGAAGATGCGCAACCCCTTCACCATCGAGATGCTGATGAGCATCGCCGCCCTGGGCGCCCTGGCTATCGACGCCGCCGCCGAAGCGGCGGTGGTGGTCTTCCTGTTCGCCGTGGGCGAACTGCTGGAGGGCGTGGCCGCCTCACGGGCGCGACGCAGCATCTCGGCCCTGGCGGACCTGACGCCGTCCACGGCGAGGCTGATGGAGGATGGGGATACTCGTGAGGTCTCGGCCGCCTCGCTCACGCCTGGGCAGCGAGTCCTGGTGCGACCGGGCGACCGCGTGCCCTGCGATGGGCGTATTCTGACCGGCGAATCCGACCTGGATGAGTCACCGATCAACGGGGAGTCGGTGCCCCGCTCGCGTGCCCCGGGGGACGACGTCTTTGCCGGCACGGTCAACCTCGATGCCGCCCTGGAGGTGGAGGTAACCCGCGGCGCCGAGGACAACACCATCGCCCGGGTGATCCGCCTGGTGGAAGAGGCCCAGGCCGCCAAGGCGCCGGTGGCGCGCTTCATCGATCGCTTCGCGTTCTACTACATGCCGGCGGTGGTGGGGCTCGCCCTGCTGATGGCGGTGGTGCCGCCGCTGGTCTCGACCATGGCCTGGTCGGAATCGGTCTATCGCGCCCTGGCCTTGCTGTTGATCGCCTGCCCCTGTGCCCTGGTGATCTCGACCCCCGCGGCGATCGCTGCCGGCCTCTCGGCGGGCGCCCGGCGGGGCCTGCTGATCAAGGGCGGCGCGGTACTCGAACAGCTGGGCAAGCTGCGCACGGTGGCGTTGGACAAGACCGGCACCCTCACCGCCGGCACTCCCCGTGTCACCGACGTGGAGGACTGGGCCACCGGCCAGGGCGAAAACGAGATCCTGAGGCTGGCAGCCGCGATGGAACGTGATTCTAGCCATCCCATCGCCACGGCCATCCTCGCCCATGCGCAGCAACAGGGCCTGTCGCTTCCCCTGGCCAGCGAGAGCCGCGCCCTGTCGGGCTTGGGCGTCGCCGGCCGGGTCGAGGGGCGCGAGCTGGGCCTGGTCACGCCTCGCCACCTGGCCGAGCGAGTCACGCTGGATCATGACCTGAACGTCCGGATCGCCGAGCTGGAGGGTGCCGGCAAGAGTCTCGCCCTGCTGGTCGAGAGCGAGCGTCCCCTGGGACTGATCGCCGTTCGCGATGAGCCGCGTGAGGACGCCCAGGAGGGGCTCGCCGCCCTGTCACGTCTCGGCGTCGAGGCCGTCATGCTCAGTGGTGACAATGCGCGTACCGCCGCTGCCATCGGTGGCTCGCTGGGCATCGAGGCCCATGGCGAGCTGATGCCCGAGGACAAGGCCCGGCGCGTGCAGCAATGGCAGGCCACCGGACGCGGGCCGGTCGGCAAGGTGGGCGACGGGATCAACGATGCCCCGGCACTGGCGGCGGCCGATGTCGGCATCGCCATGGGCGGCGGCACCGACGTGGCACTGGAAACGGCGGATGCGGCCCTGCTCAAGAACCGCGTCACCGGCATCGCCGAGCTGATCGACCTGTCTAGGGCCACGCTGCGCAACGTCAAGACCAACGTCGCCCTGGCGCTGGGCCTGAAGGCTATCTTCCTGGTGACCACGGCGCTGGGCATCACCGGCATGTGGATCGCGGTGATGGCGGATACCGGTGCCACCGTGCTGGTGACCCTGAACGCCATGCGGCTGCTGGGCTATCGCTTCTCACCAGGGACCGCCATGAGCGGCTCGGCAAGCCCGCGCTACCAGGCAGCCACGTCATGAGAACGAAACGGATAGCGATGGCGCCGCAGAGCCGCTACTGGTTGGCACTGGCCGTTATGGTCGGCCTGGCCGACCAGGTCATCAAGGGACTGGTGCAGGCGCTGATGCCGTATGGCCAGACCATCCCGCTGACCCCATTCTTCAACTGGGGTCACTGGTGGAACACGGGGGCGGCCTTCAGCTTCCTCGCCGATTCAGGTGGCTGGCAGCGCTACCTCTTCCTGTGCCTGACAGGAATGGCGACTATCGTGCTGACGTTCCTGTTGTGCAGGCCCAGGCCCCGCCTGGAGGCGCTGGGGTACAGCTTGATGCTGGGTGGCGCGCTGGGTAATGGCATCGACCGCCTGGCGCGAGGGTATGTGGTGGACTACCTGGACATCTACTGGCGAGAGTGGCACTGGCCCGCCTTCAACCTGGCGGATATCGCCCTGTTTCTGGGGGTCATCGCCTTTGCGATGGCGGCCTTGCGTGAGCGGCCCTCCCCCAGATTGTCTGAGTGACGGCATGGATGCACAGAACCAGCCGGTCCGGGACATGACGCCTGTCGGACGGCTCTCTCCGGTCCTCGGTTGTTTGCTGGCCCTGACCGCCGGAGGGTTGACCACCCTCAGCGCCGCGCCCTTCGCGCAGTGGTGGCTGGGCCCGGTGGCGGTGGCCCTGGTCTATGTCGGCATCCATGCCCTGACACCCGCTCAAGCCGCCCTCCGCGGCTGGTGCTATGGCGTGGGCCTGTTCGGCTCGGGGACCTCCTGGGTCTTCGTCGCGATCCACGACTATGGCGATACGGGGGCGCTCCTGGCGCTCTTCCTCACCGGTCTGTTCGTGGCCAGCCTGGCGTTGTTCTATGCCGTGCCCTTCTGGCTCTATCGCCGCGTCACGGGCCCACGCCTGGCCTTCCTCAGCTTCGCCGGCGCCTGGGTACTCAGCGAGTGGCTGCGCACCTGGCTGTTTACCGGGTTTCCCTGGCTGCTGCTGGGCACGTCCCAAGTGGACTCGCCGCTGGCGGCCTGGGCCCCGGTGGGCGGCGTCTATTTCCTGTCGCTGATCACCGCCCTGACCGGCACCCTGGGCGTGGAGCTCCTGCGCCGCCGCTGGTGGGCCGCGGCGCCCATCGCCGCTCTCTGGCTGACTCCCCTGGCCCTGCCGTCCCAGTGGACCTCGCCGGCCGGCGAGCCGCTACGGGTCGCCCTGCTGCAGGGCAACCTGGCTCAGTCGATCAAGTGGACGCCCGAAGGCCAGCGCGAGGCGGTCAACATCTACACGTCGTTAGCACGAAAGCAGCCCGACGAGCTCGACCTGATGGTCTGGCCGGAAGCGGCCCTGCCGATGTTCGAGGAGAAAGCGCGGCCCATACTGGAGCGGGTACAGTCCAACCTGTCGCCCGACACCGCCCTGCTCACCGGCATCCTGCAGCGCGACGGCGGCGATAACTACAACGGCGTGATCGGCCTGGGTAACGCCGAGGGCCAGTATCGTAAGGTGCGTTTGGTGCCTTTCGGCGAGTACCTGCCGCTGAAGCGCCTGCTCGCCGACACCATCGCCTTCTTCGACTTGCCCATGCCGACCATGACCCCCGGGGCCGAGGCTCAGGGGCCGATCCACGCCGCCGGAACCACCATCGGTAACGCCATCTGCTACGAGATCATCTATGCCGATCGTGTCGCCGAGCAGGCGCGCGATGCCGAGCTGTTGCTGACGGTCTCCAACGACACCTGGTTCGGCCGCTCCATCGGCCCCCTGCAGCATCTGCAGATGGCCCGCCTGCGTGCGCTGGAGAACGGCCGGTACCTGATCCGCGCCACCAGCAACGGCGTGACCGCCATCGTCGATCCTCAGGGCCGTGTCACGGCCCGCGCACCGCAGTTCCAGGCGACGAGCCTTCGCGGCGAGGTGCTGCCCATGGTGGGAAACACGCCGTTCACCCGAACCGGTAGCTGGCCCACCTGGCTGTTGGCCACCTTACTGGTGCTGCCTGGATGGCGATTCAACACACGTCGGTCTGGATGATAAGGGTCCAGCCGAAAAGGGAGAGAATGATGGCGTTATCCGAATCCCACTCTGGCACAGCGAGGAAATCTCCATGGTGGCAACTCCGAACACGCACACTGGTGGGAGTGCTGGCAGGCTGGCTCGCGCTCATCGGCGTTGCTCAGGCCCAGGAGGAGAACAAGTGGCCCCGCGGTCACTATCCGCTGCCTGAGGAAGGCAATGTGATTGGCGACACCTACCGCATAACGGTGGAGGATCGAGAAGAAACCCTGCTCGATATCGCCAGGCGACACAACCTGGGGTACAGGGAGATCGTGCGCGCCAACCCGGACGTGAGCATCTGGATTCCCGGCGAGGGTACCGAGGTGACCATACCCGGGCGCTTCATCCTGCCCGCCGCAGAGCGCACTGGCATCGTCATCAACATCGCCGAGCTGCGCCTTTACTACTATCCCGAAGTGGATGACGACGAGACATCACGTGTCGAGACCTATCCTATCGGCATCGGTCGCGAGGGCTTCGATACCCCCCTCGGTGTGACCAAGACCACCATGAACATCAAGAACCCCGCCTGGTATCCACCCGAGTCGGTTCAGCGTGAAGCCAGGGCACGCGGTGAAGAGGCGCCCAGCGTGGTGCCCCCAGGCCCGGACAATCCGCTGGGAGACCATGCCATTATCCTTGGATTCGATGGCTACTTGATCCATGGGACCAACCAGCCGGATGGCATCGGCATGCGTGCCAGCCGTGGCTGTATTCGCATGTTCCCTGGGGACATCGAGTCGATCTTCGACCGCGTGCCCGCCGGCACCCAGGTCCGAATCGTCAACCAACCCATCAAGATCGGCTGGCATGAAGGGCAACCACTGGTTCAGGCATTCCCGCCTCTGGAGGGGGAGGGGAACAGCATGTCCACGTTGGTAGAGACCATCACCCGTCTCAACCAACACAAGGCCGAGGGCTGGAGCTTCGATTATGAACAGCTTCGCGGCCTGTTGGATGACCCCAGCGGTCGCATGGTAGCCCTGAATCCCAAGCCGGAGCCCGCGTCGGATCCGGATAAAACGCATGACACAGACTACCAGGGTATCTACGCAGAAATCGCGCTGAGCAGGCCATGACGACGACAACATGGCGAGTCTTGTCAGTCTCGTGACGCTGACGTCGGTCGCGGATGATCCAGGATCTATAGCGCTCTACATGACCATTGGCGTTGCGTTTATAGCCCCACCTTGCCGCATGGCGCGGTGGGCTTCTAGTCTCACCGTTTGCATGCCGATTCTGGGGAGGGACGGGCTATCGACCTCGACGTTGCTCTGGGCTACCTGCTGCCGTGGGAGTTCTCGCTGGCCTGGTCGGGGGCCTGCCTGCTGGCCATCGTGCTCTACCTGCGTGGCCTCCGGCAGCGCCGACGGCGAGGCGAGGCCACAGGCGCAGGTCGAGTCCTTGCCTACCTGCTGGGTGTCGCCACCATCTATGGCGTCACTCAGACCCATTACGACTACCTCGCCCAGTACATGTTCTTTACCCATCGGGCACAGCATCTGGTACTGCATCACGCCGGCCCCTTCCTGATTGCCCTGGCCGCCCCCCTGCCGGTACTGACAGACGGCTTGCCGACCCGAATCAGGCACTTTTCAGGATGGAGGCCGGTCGCGCGCCTGCTGCGCCCTGTATACCGGACGCTTCAACATCCACTGATCGCTCCCGTACTGTTCGTCGGGCTGATCTATTTCTGGTTGATTCCCGAGGTCCACTTCGATGCGATGCTGAGTACCGACCTGTATCAAGTGATGAACTGGAGCATGGCGCTGGATGGGTTGCTGTTCTGGTGGTTGATCTTGGATCGCCGCACGCCGCAGCAGGGCGGCCTCGGTTACGGCAAGCGCATCGCCATCCTGCTGGTGGTGATTCCGCCGCAGATCGTGCTGGGGGCCTATATCGTCTTCAGCCGGAGTGTCATTTTCGATGTCTATGAGGTATGCGGGCGCGCCTGGCCGCTGGACCCTCTGACTGACCAGCTCCTCGGTGGCCTGTTGACTTGGGTACCGGCCACGATGATGAGTGCCATCGGGGTTCTGATCATTCTCAGCTTTCTGTTCCGTGATGCCCGCAAGGAGGATGCCGCTGATGTCTCTCACGCCACACCCTAGTCTGCCGCGCCTGGCGAAACGCTGGTGCTCGATTTTCCTCCTGCTGATCGCGACGACCGGCACGCTGGCGGCTGCCGAACTGGAGGTCAGCGAGGCGCGGTTGCGGCTCCTGCCCGGGGACCTGCCCGCGGCAGGCTACTTCACCCTCACCAATACCAGCGAGAAGGGCGTCACCCTGACAGGAGCGGATAGCCCCGCTTTCGGTAATGTCATGATGCACCGCAGTGTCAATCAGGATGGCGTCACCCGCATGGAGCCCGTCGCCCAACTGGAGCTGGCGGCGGGGGAGCAGGTCGAATTCGCCCCTGGTGGCTACCATCTCATGCTCATGAAGCGGGTTCGCCCCCTCGTCGTTGGTGACGACGTCGAGGTGAATCTTCATTTCGCCGGCAATCAGCGACAGGGTGTCACGTTCCGCGCCGTGGCGCCGACAGCACAGTAGGGGGAGCAGGATGCGCCAATGCATCATGGCACTATTCGTGACGCTATGGATTGCAGGCTGCAGCAATCCAGACTGGCAGACCAAGGATATCTCGGGGCTGATGCCTTCCCTGGCGTTCGAACTCATCGACGAGAACGGGAGTACGGTGAGCGCCGATCAGTTCCTCGGCAAGACGACGCTGCTGTTCTTCGGCTTCACCCATTGCCCCGATGTCTGTCCGACCACCCTTTCGCGTCTCGACGCGGCCACCCAACGCATGGATGAGACCGCGCGCGATGAAATTCAGGTGCTCTTCGTCTCGGTGGATCCTCGCCGCGATGACGCCGAGACACTGGACAGCTACACCGACGCCTTCGGCCCCCAGTTCATCGGCCTTACGGGGGATAAAGCGGCACTCGATAAGCTGACACGCCGCTATCGAGTGACCTACGGGTATGGCGAAGAAGACAGCGACGGCAACTATGATGTGTCGCATTCCAGCGCTGTCTTCGCCTTCAATGCCCAGGGAGAGGCGCGCCTGCTGATCCGCGACAGCGACCCCATGGAGGCCGTGGTTGCCGACCTTGAAAGGTTGACCGGCGAGGCCTAGGGTGACTGGCTCTCTTCTGCAGCAGCTCAGTCCGCGACGAGGCTACCGTTCACATCATGCGCGCCACACTGGAGCAGCATCAGGTCTGGATCTATCTCACCGCGATCCTGGTCGGCCTGGCGATCGGCTGGGGATCGCCGGATACGACCCAGCGTTGGGAGATATGGCTCTGGCCACTGCTTGGCGTGCTTCTCTATACCACCTTCACCCAGGTGCCCCTGCTTCATCTGACCCGGGCATTTCGCGACTGGCGATTCATGATGGCGCTAATGGTGGGCAATTTCCTGCTGGTTCCGCTGGCCGTTGCTGCCTTATCGCTGCTGTTGCCAGAACAGCCTGCCATTCGACTCGGCGTGCTCCTGGTACTGTTGGTCCCCTGCACGGATTGGTTTATCAGTTTTGCCCATCTGGGTAGAGGAGATAGTGCGCGGGCGATTGCAGCCGCCCCGTTGCTGCTGCTGGTTCAACTGGTGATGCTGCCGCTGTATGTCTGGTGGTTGATGGGCGATCTGGCCATCGAACTGACAGCCGACAGCCACCTGCTGGCGGCCTTCTCTGGCCTGATTGTCACCCCCCTGATACTGGCCTGGCTGACCGAACGGGTGGCCGAGCGACACATCGTCATCGAGGAAGTCGTCGATGGGATGAGCTGGCTCCCCATCCCCCTGCTGGCACTGGTGGTGTTCTTGATTGCCGGCTCCCAGGTCAGCCTGGTGGTCGACAGCGGCATGCTACTGTGGCGGGTTGTAGCGGTTTTCGTGCTCTACCTGGTGGTCGCGGCGACCCTCGGCAAGCTGTTGAGCCAGGCGTTCCGGCTTCCTGCTGCCACGGGCCGCACGCTCACCTTCAGTCTCGGCACACGCAACTCCTTCGTCATGCTGCCACTGGCACTCTCCTTGCCTGAGGCCTGGAGCGCAGCGGTCGTGGTGATCGTTCTGCAGTCGCTGGTGGAACTGCTCGGGATGGTGGCCTTTCTGCGCTGGGTGCCGACTCTTCTGATCAAATAACGCTCAATATCGAATTGAAAATCAAATGATCATGGCAACAGCAAAGTCTTCCCTCGGCCGGACTTGACAGGGCTTGGTACCTGTTCTGGCCATCCAGTGCTTGACGATGGGCATCGGCGATGTAGCCTTAATCAGGCAAGCACCGCCGATGGCGGCCCGGTGGTCTCGACCGGCACCAACTGAGACAACCCCGGCATCCAGGCGTTTCAAGGGTGCGCCGCTTGGCGGTACGCCACCTCCCAAGGCCTCGCGCATCCCGAAACGAGGCCGCCCTCCCGGGGTGGATGCAGCACCTCTTCCTCGGCACTCATGTGCCATCACCCACCAGGGGATCCACTTTCCCCGGTGGGGAAGGTGTGTCCCCTGTGTGCATTACCGCAGGAGATACACCATGAAATCCTACGATATGTCGTCTCTGGCTCGTGACCACGGCTTTGTGGGCAAGGTGCGCATTAGCGAGCGTGTCATGGATGACTGCATGTATGTCGCAGAGCACGTGGTCTCGGAGCATGGGGTCTCTCCCATCGAACGATTCCAGCTGCTGCTGCAAAACGTGGCCAGCCAACTGTGCGGGTACCCGGCAGGGACCCAGGCGGTGCGGCTGACTCACCATCGCATCCCGCCCAGCGGGAACCCCCATCAGCCTCTGGCTCTCGAGCTCGAGGCCCTCGTGGTGCAGAACGACCGCCAGCACGGAGACTACCTGCTGGTGGCTCGCCACGACGAGCTGAACCACGCGCTGCTCGCCGCAGCGTAACCCTTCCTCACTATCCACCCCGACCGGGACATCGCTCCCGGAGGGGGCGGTCTCGGTCATGTCCGGAGGTTCTGGTCATGACACACACTTCAGCAGCTGCCCTCCCGGCAGATTCTCGCTACTCCCCATCCAACGCGTCTCAGCTGTTCGTGTGCGACAGCGACGGCAACTACCTGGCAGCCCCCGATGACCGCGTCATCGATGCGGCACGCCAGGTGGTGGAGCGCTTCGTTTCCAAGGGCATGAAGCTCAATACGCCCAATCGGGTACGTGAGTTTCTGTGGCTCAAGCTGGCCGGCTACGACCACGAGGTGTTCGGTGCCATCTTTATGGACACCCAGCACCGCGTGATCGAGTTCAGCGAGCTGTTCCACGGCACCCTCGACTCCGCCTCGGTCTATCCGCGGGAGGTGGTGAAGGCGGCGCTGCACCACAACGCTGGTGCAGTGATCTTCACCCACAACCACCCCAGCGGGGAGCCCGACCCGAGCGATGCGGACCGACGCATCACCCAGCGCCTTAAAGAGGCACTGGGTCTGATCGAAGTTCGCGTGCTCGACCACATCGTGGTCGGCGGTTCGGACTCGGTCTCCTTCGCCGAGCGGGGCTACCTCTGACACCTCGGGCCCTTGCCCGAGGCCGCTTGGACGGGGCCGGCACTGCTGGCCCCGTCCACTCTTCTTGCATCCTGTCGAACAGGAGTCTGGTGATGATCAAGATTCCCGGACGGCTCACCGTCCGCACCATTCATGGGCGCAACGGCCCCTTCAATGTGGGCCGGCTGGCGGCCTCGATCGGCGAGTTCGTCATCAAGGACCCACAGCTGGATCAGTTCAGCGAAGGGGTGTTTGAGGGCGAGTTTTTGCTGCTCGAGATTCGACCGGCGAGCTACTTCGCCGGTGGCCGGCTGGTCGTGGAGGTCCGCGCCAAGGTCGGCGAGATGCTGCTGACCGAGGACGGCATGCTGGTGACCCAGCATGGCCCACGCTTCGACTCCGCGGAGATGGATCCGCTGGAGGAGGAGGCCGCTCCCGCGCCTCCTGCCCCATCCATGTCTGGACCGGGCGAGCCGATGGCGCCACCTGCGCCGCCGCCTCAGGTTGATGCTGGTGAGGGACCAGGGCCGCAAGCCCCGGAGACCCACGCCGCTGGCCAGGAAGCCAATCCCGACGCCGAGCTCTTCGGCCTGCTCTGGCCCCTGGGGCAGAGCGTCAAGCTCGACCCCACCGTGGACCGAGCGCTGTTCCGCCGTCAGGTGAGTCGATTGAAGGAACTGGGCTACCAGTTCCAGGCACCGACGCAGACCTGGCAAGCCGCTGCCTGAGGCAGCCACTCCCCACCGGGGCATCTCGATGCCCTGGGCTCGGGATGTCCCCATCGATCTTCGCTAACCGATGGAGACCCTCATGCCCGAGCTCTACACCCTCGATGAGTGCCTGGACCTGTACGCCGACGCGTTCTGCCTTGGCCGGCAGCGTGAGTGCCTGTTTCTCTCCCTGTGGGGGCGGGATACGGCGCTCCAGGAGCTGCTGGCCAGGCTGACGCTACCAGCGGCAGACAATGGTCTGGATACCCTGCACCTCTGCCAGGGCGAGACTCGCCACCCCATGGTCTTTGGCGACATGGACCGCTACTCCCGGCGCTCCGCCCGGCTGCGGCAGACGCGCTTCGGCACCCTAGTGCACGTGTGGCTCTTCGACCAGCGTTGCATTACACCGGATCGCGCCAACCTGCACAGCATCGCCCTGCTCGACGACGAGGAGGGTACCTACCCGGTGGATGACCAGCTGTGGCCTCGTGTGCGGGAGCTCTGCCCGCTGCCCCTGCTGGATCACTGGCGGGCGCCGGTGATGACGCTGCTGCATGCCCAGCATGCGGTGCTGCCGGCCCCGTTCTCACAGGGGCCGATCCAGGCCTGGGAGATCTCACTCGATGAGAACGACCTGGCCCCACGCCTCAGCGGCATGATCCGCGCCGGCGTGCTCACCCCCGAGCCCTGAGCTCTTGCTCCACCGCGGTGCGGCCGTTCTGGCCGCGCCTACCACACCCAACCGACAGGAGGTGTCGCATGGCACTGATGTTTCAGCGCATTGCGCGCAACTTCGCCAGGAATGGCTACTTCCCCACGGACGAGGCGTCGCTCGAGCGGGTGCTTCAGGCGCTCAGCCCGGCGAGCGCCGGCCGGATGCGAGTGCTCGATCCCTGTGCGGGGGAGGGCGCTGCCATCGCCGAGCTGGCCCATCACCTGGGGCGCGAACGCGTTCAGGCCTGCGGCGTGGAGTATCACGCCGAG
This sequence comes from Halomonas salipaludis, assembly GCF_002286975.1. Taxonomy (GTDB): domain Bacteria; phylum Pseudomonadota; class Gammaproteobacteria; order Pseudomonadales; family Halomonadaceae; genus Franzmannia; species Franzmannia salipaludis. The sequence continues at coordinate 223,113 of NZ_NSKB01000008.1, read as the reverse complement.
CGGGCCGCCTCGATGCATGACCTGGTGGATAATGGCCTGCAGGGCGACCTGATGGACACGGTGATCTCACCGCGCAGCATGGGCTGCCTGTGGCTCAATCCGCCCTACGGCGATCTGCTGGCCGACCACGCCGGCTATGACCTCTACCAAGGCAAGGGGCGCAGGCGCCTGGAGAAGCTGTTCTACCAGCGCACCATCGGCACCCTGCAATATGGGGGCGTGATGGTGCTGATCGTTCCCGACTACGCCCTGGACAAGGAGCTGACCGGCTGGCTGGTCAACCACTTCACCGAGCTGCGGGTCTTCCGCGCTGCCGTGGATGACTTCCAGCAGGTCGTGATCCTGGGCCGCCGGGTGCGACGCCGTGAGGTGGAGCGCCGTCAGGAGGCCAAGGCCATGCGCGCCCATTTGCTGCGCGTGGGGAGCAAGGAGGTCACGCCCGAGGTGATTCCGGAGGTGTGGCCCTTCGAGCCCTATGTGGTACCGGCGGCTCAGGGCGAGCTGCGCCACTTCTATCGCGTGTCGCTCGATGCCGAGCAGCTGGCCGATGAGGTCGTGGGGCTGCAGGGGCTCTGGCCCGAGGCGGGCAGCGTGTTCGGGAAGACCGGCCTTTCGCCGCGTCCCCCGGTGCGCCGACTCTCCTCCTGGCATCTGGCCCTGTCGCTGGCGGCCGGGGCGATTTCCGGCGTGGTGACGGCGCCCAACGGCCGCTGCCTGGTGGTCAAAGGCAACACCCACAAGGATAAGGTCGCCAAGACCGAGTTCACCGAGCGGGAGGACGGTTCCATCACCGAGACCCGCATGCTCACCGACCGCTTCGTGCCGGTGATCCGCGCCTGGGAGATGACGCCAGATTCGTCTCACTTTGGGCAGCTGCTGACCATTACCTCGACGCCGGCGGCCAACGACGGCGAGCAGGAGGAGGGTGGCAAGGCGGAAGACGCCGAGGCAGGCGATGTGCCTGCGCCGCTCAACCGGGTCGCCGAGCGTGCCGCGAGGCCGGATCCACGACACTTCGATGTAGGGCGCGTGGTGATGACTCGGGCCGTCAACGAGCTGGTGGAGCGAGGCGAGGTCTCGCCCATGGCGCTGCTCCGACGACACGTCACCGGCGACTGGGGGGACGTGCCGGAGGAGGACCGTCAAAGCAACGAGCAGGCCCTGGTTCACGGTGACAGGCTGCTCTCGTCCTACCGGATCGGTGAGTCACTCACGGTCTGGATCATCACCGAGGCGGATCGCAGCGCTACCACGCTGCTGCTGCCAGAGGACTACTGACCGGCGCCCCAAGGCGCCATTCCCCACGGCGGGTCTTTCCAACCCGCCAGGGGAGGGGAGTGCCCGCCTTTTTCTTGTGCACAAGGAGACGGACATGAACGATATCACTCAGCTGCCGGCGCCGGCCGGCATGGCGCAGTCTGGCGAGGTCTTCGGGCCTCAGGTGGACCTCAACGCCTTCGTGGAGGAGTTTGGCGATGGCCTGCTGGCCTCGCTCAACCGCTCCCATCCCCCGGTCTATGACGGCGAGGCCAACCCTCGTCGCCAGGCCGTGATGGCGGCCCTCAAGCGGGCGCCTTTCCCCGAGCAGGCCGAGGTGGTCCAGGCCATCTCGGCGCTGCTGCTCGACCGACATGAGCCGGCGGGCATCATCAACGCCGAGATGGGCACCGGCAAGACCATGATGGCCATCGCCACCGCGGCGGTCTGTCACGGCGAAGGCGATCGGCGGTTCCTGGTAATCGCGCCGCCTCACTTGGTCTACAAGTGGCGGCGGGAGATCCTGGAGACCGTCGATCAGGCCAGGGTCTGGGTGCTGAACGGCCCGGATACCCTTGTCAAGCTGCTCAAGCTCCGTGAGGCCCTGGGTCAGCCGTCCGATGGGCGGCCGGAGTTCTTCATCCTAGGGCGCGTGCGCATGCGCATGGGCTTCCACTGGCGACCCGCTCCGGCACGCAAGCGCGTGCCGGGCGGCGAGTTGGCGGCCTGCCCCCAGTGCGGCGGCACGGTGATTGACAGCGACAACGAAGTGGTATCGCTGTCGCAGTTTCTCCGTGAGGAGCGACGGCACAAGTGCCGGCACTGTCACAGCCCACTCTGGACGCTGATGCGGCCACAACGGGCGACGGGCAGCCTGCAGCGCGAGCTTGTACTCAAGGCGCTGCGCAAGCTGCCCACCATCGGCAAGGTCTCGTCAGAGCGCCTGGTGCAGCAGTTTGGCGAGGAGTTCCTGGCCACGCTGCTGGGCGACAACATCCACGAGTTCATCAACCTCATGGATGAGAACGGGGAGCTGGTGTTCTCCGACCGGCAGGCGGCCCGCATGGAGCGGGCCATGGCCACGATGGAGTTCGGCTTCGGTGAAGGAGGCTATCAGCCGACCGAATTCATCAAGCGGCAGCTGCCGGATCACACCTTCGATCTGCTGATCGTGGACGAAGGGCATGAGTACAAGAACGCCGGGTCGGCCCAGGGCCAGGCCATGGGCGTGCTGGCAGCCAAGGCGCGCAAGTCGCTGCTGCTGACCGGCACCCTGATGGGCGGTTATGCCGACGATCTGTTCCACCTGCTGTTCCGCATCCTCACGCCGAAGATGCTTGAGGACGGGTATCGCCCCAACGGGCGCGGATCGATGGGGCCTGCGGCCATGTCGTTCCTGCGTGATCATGGGGTGCTGAAGGACATCTACACCGAGCGCGATGGCGATTCGCACAAGACAGCGCGAGGCAATAAGCTGTCGGTGCGCACCGTCAAGGCCCCGGGCTTCGGCCCCAAGGGGATCATGCGCTACGTGCTGCCCTTCACCGTCTTCCTCAAGCTCAAGGACATCGGTGGCAATGTACTGCCGCCCTACGATGAAGACTTCATCGAGGTGCCGATGGACGACGAGCAGGCCTTTGCCTATCGGCGGCTCGAGGGTCAACTGACCACCGAGCTCAGACAGGCGCTGGCACGCAAGGACACCACCCTGCTGGGCGTGGTGCTCAATGCGCTGCTGGCCTGGCCGGATTGCTGCTTCCGACCGGAGACGGTCAAGCATCCGCGCTCGGGCAGCCTGCTGGCATTCGTGCAGAGCCTCTATAGCGAGCAGCAGCCGATGCCCAAGGAGCGGGAGCTGGTGGAGATCTGCCAGCGAGAGAAGGCCGAGGGTCGCAAGGTACTGGTCTACACGACCTACACCGGCAAACGTGATACCAGCAGCCGACTCAAGGCGGTGCTCACTCAGGCCGGCTTCAAGGTCGCGGTGCTGCGCTCCAGCGTGGAGACCCAACGGCGCGAGGACTGGATTGCCGATCAGGTCGACCGTGGTGTCGACGTGCTGATCACCAATCCGGACCTGGTGAAGACCGGGCTCGACCTGCTGGACTTTCCCACCATCGTCTTCATGCAGACGGGCTGGAACGTCTACACCCTGCAGCAGGCCGCCCGCCGTTCCTGGCGGATCGGTCAGCGGCAGCCAGTGAAGGTGCTCTACCTCGGCTATGCCGGATCGTCACAGATCGCCTGCCTGTCGCTGATGGCCAGGAAGATCGCCGTGGCGCAGAGCACGTCGGGAGACGTGCCCGAGTCGGGCCTGGATGCCCTCAATACGGACGGTGACTCCGTGGAGATGGCCTTGGCCCGGCAGCTGGTCAGTTGATACTCACCTTACTTAGCCCCTCTACGGAGGGGTTTTTTTGTTACCTGTGAGGGGTTCATAGACTTTGGTTGTAATCCAGAGCCTATGTCCGGTGAAGATGAAGATTACGTCATTTTAAATATTCCTGAAATACGATATGGGTATAATAAATGCAACTGGTTATCATCAGCATGTATGTCATGTGACATGACTTGGGCACGGATTGCCCGGTCGAAACCTCTCTCATCGCAGTTAACGTTTCTTCTGGCTCCTGAGAGGAGTCAAGTGTGTGATGCATGGAAAGTGTCACCTGGAGCGAGAATTGTTGAATCTCAGTTTTCTACGCGGCCGGCGTAGCTTGCCTGATACCGCTCAGGATCAGTGTGATCCCAGTTGGGAAGTTCCACGCACAGGAGTGGAGCTGCTGGCGACGCCATATCGACAGCAGCTGCTCAAAGCCATTCATGAAAGCACCTCGCTGACATCACCCGTGTTCGAGGCCTACGTCAAGGAGCCTTTACAGAGGTACGCTGAGCGTGTACAGCGGCTCCCAGCCTCAGAGTCTCATCACCACAGTTACCCGGGTGGCATGCTCGATCATGGGCTCGAGACCTGTGTGTTCGGGCTGAGACTGCGCCGACAACACCTGCTACCACCAAAAGCGTCCCCTGAGATGCAATCTTCGACCGGGGAGCTGTGGAGCGTCGCGATTATCTATGCCTGCCTGCTTCATGATATTGCCAAAGTCATCGTCGACGTCGATATCTACCTGAAATCTGGCCGCAGGTGGTGCCTCTGGGAAGGCGTGATTCCCGATGAGTATCGTTTTCGGTATGTCAAAGGGCGCGACTACTTCCTACACTCCGCTACCAACCTACTGCTGTGCAAGGAGGTGGTTGGCAACTCTGCCCTCGAGTGGCTGAGAAGCCAGCCGCAACTGTTTGGCCTGGTAATGTATACCATCAGCGGCCACTCTGAGCGCTCCGGCGTTGTCGGTGAAATCGTCAATCAGGCGGATCGAGCCAGTGTTGCCAAATCGCTAGGTGGGAAGGTCTTCAATGTTGAGAAAGCCCCCAGGGACTCCCTGCAGAGCAAGCTGAGGGGGGCAATCCGACACATTGTCAAACAAAAGATTAAGCTCAATGAAAAAGGGGCGCAGGGATTTGTCACCTCAGAAGCGCTGTGGCTGGTCACTCCTCTGGTACCCCGTGAGATAAAGAGTTACTTACTTTCCCATGGCATCGGGGGCGTGCCATCCAACGAGACTCGCCTCTACGATGAAATGCAGTCCCATGGACTGATTATGGAAAACCAGGAGGGGCGATCGGTATGGAAGTGCCGAGTTGAGCTGGGTGAATGGAGTGCTGAGCTCTCCATGGTGAAAGTCCATAAATCACTCGTTTGGAGTGGCGAGGAGGTTGCTGAAGAGTTTTCTGGCAGTGTTCAGGCCCTTGAGGGTAGCCAGGATCAGCAAGAAGAGCCTTCAACAACACCTCCAGACGAAGTTTCTGGAGCGCAATCACATGAATCTGATGAGGAAAAGTACCTGCCGGATGATCTGGAAGCATCCATCCTCGCTATCGCGGGAGGGAGCAAGGAGGAGCCACCGGCTCCAGATGAAAAGTCAGAGGGGGAGGGCAGTAACGAAAAAGTGGGCCCCGAGGCGGGCTCACCAGGGGAGGCTTTCCTGGAGTGGATGAGGAGTGGGCTCAGCTCTCACAAGGTATTGATGAATGACTCGAAGGCCCTGGTGCATACAGTAGATGGAAAGCTGTTTATTGTGAGTCCCAAGGTGTTCAAGCGCTACTGTCAGGAGGTTAGTGGAGAGGAGGGAGAGTGGAAGTCAGTTCAGGATTCATTCCAGAAGCTGAAGCTGCACAAGAAGAATAAGGATGGTGGAAGTTTTCACAAGGTGAAGGTGGTCGGTCCAAACAAGAAGTCGAGCACCCTTTGTGGTTATCTTGTGGATAAGGATGACCTGATGGAGGAGGGTAAGGAGGTTTTTGATAACCCCTTTATTGACCTGGTTGATGGGAACCCCGAAGAATGAAAACATTTACCTTTGACGACTTATTGCAATCCTATTTTTCTGAGCGCTGGCTAACGGAGCGGAGCAGAACTTCATATTTTGTTCCTGTAAAGCTTTTGCGGCGTTTCGTTGGTCAGGATAAGCTTCCTGAAGAAGTGACTCGTGATGATGTCAGGCAATGGAGAGACTTCTGCTTCTCTGAGACGGGGAGAAACCTTGCGCACTCTAGTTGGAATAACTACTGCCGTCATAACAGAATCCTCTTCAAGCATGCGATAGATCATGCCCTGATTCCTATCTCCTCGAATCCGTTTGCCAAGATGGAAGTGAGCTCCCCGAAGAAGAGGAAAAAGACCCTGAGTAAGCGCCAGGTTGAGATGGCCAGGGAAGCGATTGACCTGCATAAGAAAATAGAGCGTTACCGAAAAACTCCATCGGTGCTTCATCCTGTCTGGTTCTGGGAGGTGGTATTTGAAACGTTCTACCATACGGGAATCCGGCTGACTCAACTACTGCTGATGAAGCCAGAAGATATTGACTTGAAGTCGCGCGTGCTCACAGCTACCTGGCAGGGTGCAAAGAATAACCGCGAACACTTTGTTCCGATATCCAATGCTCTTTACCCGCACCTGGAGAACCTGATGAACTCGGCAAGGATGGTGGGGATCAAGCGTGGTGAGCAGATCTTCAACGTCAACCGGTTCAGCGTGCGGCACCGAATGGAGATGATGGACTCCTGGCAGGTGGAGAGCTTCTATCAGAAGCTTTCCCAGATTTGCGGCTATCAGATGAGCCCGCACCGATTCCGTCATACGTTGGGCACTGAGCTGATGAAGGAGCCAGACCGCAACCTGCACATCGTCAAGGCGCTGCTCGGCCACAGCAACATCAGCACGACGCTTGAGTACGTCGAGGTCGACATCGGCAGCCTGCGCAGCGCCATCGAGGGGCGTGTTTAGGCTCAGTGGCGCTCGAGCGCAAATCTGATCATGACCCACCTGCGGTGCCAGGGGCTGGCTTTAATGCCCCGGCACCGCTTTTGCCGTCCTCATGGGGCTATCCCCTCGGCTGCTGGCCCGCCTCCTACCATCGTCTGAATTAGACTGCCCTCATGCAGGTTGACAGCTGGAACCCTGTGCTCTTCAATAGCTACCTGATGATGCCGTGTGATGCTGATGATGGAGCCTGCCCTCAGGCCGCCTCTGTAAGCATTCCACGAAGATTTTTCCACGCAGTAGCGTGTTGATTTTTCGAGATTTTTTGGTGCTGTGACTTGTAATCAGTAGGTCCCGGGTTCGACTCCTGGTGCCGGCACCAAGCGAAACCTTTGATATATCAAGCATTTGCTCAATATTAAACCGCCCATTTTTGAGGCGGTTTTTTTGTGTCCTGAAACTCCATCCACTACAGGCGGCCGGTCTTTAACCTTGGGCGACAGGCTGGCTGTAACGGCGCGCCATATTTGGCATAGCTCGGCGCCGAATTTGGCACTGCTTCTACTTAGGGAAAGCACCTGAGTTTAGCGGGATACTTGGCACCTGGAAAAGCTAATGGTCATAGGGGTCCCAGTCGGACGTGAGAGATGGTGCCTGTGTGTGTGGCACGTTCGCCTTACAGGAGTGGCAGTAGTAGTGGGTATCATACTCTTGCAGCACGGACACCTTGCCATCCTCTTTGCAGTTGGTGCAGATCGCATGGCTCGGGTTCTCAGGGTTGAAGCTCCCATCCTTTAGCCGCAGTATGAAGCCGCCTAATGGCGTCTTCTCCAACTGGTAATCATCAAAGCGTCTGGCCTTCTCCAACAGCACCTTGAGCTCTCTATTCTCTTCTACAACCTTTTGATATTTCTCTTGAAGCTCAAACACCCCCAACTGAGCTGAAGACAGCTGCTCTAAAATTTCGCTGATGGCAGTGTTGAGGCGCACCTGGTCGTGTACGTCCTTGGCAGAACGGGCGATGTCGTATGCGGCTTTCAAGCCGCTCGCTATCTCAAGCATAACTGTCCCCCGGTGTTTAGCTGGTAAGCAAAGTTAGAAAAGTCCCGCCGGCTCCGCTGCCACGTCCCAGCTGAAGATCAGCACCTCGCGAGCATCTGATCCCTTGCCGCCGCCGACGGTGTAGCGGATGTCGGTGGTCTCGATGTGGAAGCCGGCGAAGATCCGCCGGATGTCGGGGTGGTCGTTGAGGCTGATGATAGCCTTGCCTTTGAGGGGGACCAGGATCTCTGCCATTTCCTCGTAGTGCTCGATGCCAAACCCGACGCCATAGCCCTCAGTCTGCCAGTAAGGCGGGTCCATGTAGAGCATGTGTGTTTGGGCGATCATGTCGGCGGAGGCATTCCTGCCAGGTGAGGAACTCGATTTAGGTGCTTGCCAGGCACAAGTAGGCTGCCGACAGGGTCTCCTCAAGGCGCAGCGGATTGAGGCCCGGCGGCGGGGGGGCGTCAGCGACGGGGCTCGAGGCTAAGTGCGGTGTAGTCGCCACGGTTTAGACGGTCAAGGCCGTCCTGGACGAGCGCCTGAGGGGGTGCATTGATGCGTGCCGGCTTTTAACGAGGCGCCGGCGGCCGACCTTGATGGGGGGAAGATTGCCTTACTGGAGCTGCCCACGAATGGTGTCGGGGGTGAGGCCTGAAGGCTCGGCGAACCGCTCGATGGTCATCAGTGGCACGGTGGCCGGGACCTGGGGCGTGTTGCTCGTTTCCATGTCGTACCTGCTCGTTTTGGCTAGTTGTGGTACTTTTTCTAAATGACCGTTAGGTGTCCGTGCTCAGTGTTTTCCGATAAAACAACACTTGTTAGATCGAGCTATAGGCGGTTCAGGCAACATGTCAAATGAGCTTGGAAAAAAAGTGCGCGAGATACGTGAAGCGGAAGGGCGCGGCCGGCAAGCATTTAGCGATCTGACGGGGATTCCGAAGCAGACACTGATCAATATCGAAAACGGTAGGAGCGCGCCGTCAGGGAAGCACCTAGAGCTGGTGTCGAAAGCATTCAGCAGGTACGCACTATGGTTAGTAACTAACTTGGTTGATGAAAGCTCTGGGCACATAAGCCCGGAGATCGAGAGAGCGCGGCAGATGCTCAAGCAAACAGGGACGGATACCGACTAGGCAAGGTGGCAGCGGCTAGGTGGTACCAGGGGGGAAAGGCTCCAGGATAAGGAGTGTCAGCCTTGAGCGGGCTTGATGGGGAGGTTGCTAAATCAGGTAAGCCTGAGGTCGATGTACAAGGCTAATCTATGCGTGCTACATGAATCACCCAGCGGCGTTGGCCATTTTCTTATATCATTTAGCTAATAAGCGATCATGGATATAATTGGGTGCAGCGATCTGAAGCGATATACTCATCCACGATAGGGTGGAAGATAATGTCCGGGCAGATCGCTTTTCTTGATGGTGTTTTTAGTTTTTATGCTTGCCTTTTGTTCCATGTTATTGTTATTTGAAATTCGCTATAGGCTATAGAGTTGTAAGTAAACTTCACATCTCTACTGGGGTTTATATCTAATTTTAGATCATGAAGATCACATAATGTCTTTGCCAAGTTCAAGCCTAAACCTTGACCATCTATATTTAAATCTTTCGCCTCTTGACCTTGATAACCTCGATCGAATACTTTTTCTTTTTCATCAGAATGTAGTAGAGGTCCTATGGATGAAACGGTCACACTAGCATGTTTATATGAGGGGTTATCATCAAAAATTATATTTATACTTTGGCCTTTGGGAGAGTATTTTATAGCGTTTTCTAATAGTACATAGGGTACAAGATCAAAGGCTTTGATGGCATCAATTTCAGAGAAAGATTCTCCAGTGAGATTAATATTAATTGCTTTCGTTCTGGCCAGAGAAGAAAGAACATGTCGTGATTTTTCGAACTTTCTATGGATGCCTGCTCGAAATAATTTTTGTCTTTTGATGGCTTCTGGATTAAGCTCTATGTCGGCCAAGCTTAAGCGGACGCTAATAAATCCTGCCAAATAAAAAACTGTGTCAATTTTCTCAGAGGCCTTTTTCCATTTTGCAGAGCTTTTTTGATTTTCCTGAAAATTTTTGCTCAGCTCTTCAGTTATAGATATAATGTCTGCACTGAATCTTCTCATTTCGTGCATTACATCATCAAGCGTGTTATTTAATTTTAAAATTTCACGTTTGGAGTGTTCATTTTTAGCCTTCAGATTTTGTATGGTAGCTTTTAGCTTTTGTTCCCTGTTATGCATTTTTTTATAGTTCATAATTTCTCAACTGTTAAAAAAGCTCATCAATATGGTTTTTGCTGTCAAGGTGAATAAATCTTTTATTTCAGGCGTGAGATCAATAGATGTAGTATCTAAAAGTTTGGGGTTCTTCTTAATGTACGCCTTCAGAAAGGTCTGCTCAAGCCTGTATATTTTGTATGCATCTATACCGCTTTTATCGAGTGTAAGCCGGAGCCTTAGCCAGCGCTTGTATGGGGTTGACATCACCATAACTGCATCATCTAGCTCTGAAACCCATTCCTCTATAAGGGCGGCTTTATCCATATGCCTATCTGCATATGACAGAGCTTTGTTGTGAGAAATAGAGTGCTGCATGCCTGTATAAGCAATAAGAAACTTATCGGGATATGTTTTTCTGATTTGCTCTATAAGGTGTGCACCTTCAAGTGAGCTACCAAACTCAGGAGCTACTCCACGGATATCACATATTATGACAGGATAATTAGAGATCTGTGAAAGAGAACGTATGTCTGGACCTAGCTCCTCAATTCTAAATCCATGGGTAGTTAAGCTTTTGCTTGGCTTGAAAGGATCGTCGTCTAGCACTGCTATTGCGGTCTCATTTTTTGCGTCAGGCAGCTTTTTAATTTCTTTCGATGACTCTAGTTGATATCGAAACATCATGCTACTCCTATAGTTCCCATAAGCATGATATCAGATGTTTAAAATTTTTCAAGGGTGTCGCGTTGCATTCAACTGTTGTAGTTTTTTATCGTTGATGACTGGGTGATGTAAATACTGAATAGTTTTATAAGCTCTCATTGAAATAAGTCATTGAGATAAGTTATTGAAATGACTTTGTTTGTATGGTGACTATGCTTAGGCTCAGTAACAGCCTAAAATAAAGTGGTTTAATGGTGGCTGATACATATGGCTGTGGTGTATGTAAGATGTGAAAGTTTTATATAGTTGTAGACGAGCGCCTCGTATTGTTAACTTTAATTTAATCGCCTGGGCCGATATGAAGGAAGGCCTCATATGCATTCTAATCTTCACGGATTTTGACTGGTACTTTTTTCTTGAGGAGAGAGAAGGTGATCACGACCACGCTTGATTAGGGTATCGCCATCGTACTGGTATGCATCTTCGAACCACTCCTCATTCAGGCCAGGGGTATCTTCGATATCAGTTCACTCAGCTTCAGACTCATTTAGCGGTGCGTCCATTCGTAGTGATCCTCAAGCCATTTCCAGTTCGACGTGTCCTGGAGAGGAACGGCGCCGTGAGGGGCCGATGACGATTTTGACGTCTCTTCCTAGGCGAGCGATCGCCTCGAGCATTTTGGCTTCGCTGATGCCGCGGAACTGCCCACGCAGCAGGGCAGAAACCTTAGGCTGGGGAATGCCCATTAGCTCTGCCGCTTTGGTCTGCGTGAGGCGGCGGCGCTTGATGATCTCGCCGATCTTGGCGGCCAACTGGGCCTTAATCAGCATTTCCTCGGCATCTGGCATGCCCAGGTCGGCATAGACGTTGGTGGAGCCGGTGTCGATGTTCATCACGGCCTCGCGATGGGCTAGTGGCGCCCGTCCATCTTGTTGACGTCATGCTCGGCCAGGAACTGGCGTAGCGCATCGTTCATGCGGGTCTGCCAGCCGGGGCCAGTTTGGCGGAAGGCTTCGATAACGTCCTGATCGTAGCGGACCTTGACGGGCACCTTGCGTTCTTTGGGTTCGAGCGGGGGACGGCCACGGCCACGCTTGACCAAGGTATCACCGTGGTACTGGTGGGCGTCGTCGAACCACTCCTGGTCGAGCTCTGGAGCGTCGTCAGGGTCAACCCATGTTGGCTTGGAAGTATCGGATTTCGCGTTCATTGGCGTGCCTCATTGAGATGATGCGCCGTCGTTGGCCTCTCCAGGTCCAGACAAGGACGACGAGGCGATGGTTCAGGTAGCCCAGGGGGATAATGCGCTCCTCACCGTAGTCGTGCCTGTTGTCGATCCGCATGATGGTGTCGCCGGCAAAGACTTGGTAAGCATGGGCAAAATCGAGCTGCCTTTCTTGTAGCGTCTTGAGGCGCTTGGCGTCGTCATACTCGATCTCTAGATCTTGGGGCATGAGGCGATCCTATTTGCCTATTTAATGTGCCCACGGAATATAGGGCTGTCAAACTGTGGTGGCTGGGTGGGGTGGCGAAAGTGTCGACAGCACTTGAATTGAGCACCCTCGCCCCTACGTTCTACATGGCTAGGCGGCATGCATCGCTGTCAGCCCGCTATTTCTGCATCAACAACCCGATCACAGGTTCCAGGAGGTGATTTGGATGTCGGTACAGACCGCTACCCGTAACGCTCACTACCATTCTCCCGCCGCGCAGCGGCACGATCCCTATCCGACACGGCTGTCGCAGCCGCTCGACATGCCTTGGCTCAAGCGCCGTGAGGCGGTGGTCAAGGGCAGCGCCGAGGATGGCCCCTTGAGCCAGGCGCAGCTCGATGCCTTCGAGCGCCAGGGCTTTCTATTCGAACCCAATTTCCTCAGCGGCGACGAGCTCGATGCCCTGCGCGAGGAGCTCAAGGCACTGATGTCGAACGAGGACTACGTTGGGCGCGATTTCAGCATCACCGAGCCGGGCGGCGAGGAAATCCGCTCGCTATTCGCCGTGCATTTTCTTTCTGAGCGCTTTCGGCGCCTGGCGCAGGATCCGCGCCTGAAGGGGCGCGCCGAGCAGATCCTCGGCGGCGAGGCCTATGTTCATCAGTCGCGGATCAACTACAAGCCCGGCTTCCAGGGCAAGGGCTTCAACTGGCACTCCGATTTCGAAACCTGGCACGCCGAGGACGGCATGCCGGAGATGCACGCGGTGAGCGCGTCACTGGTGCTCACCGACAATCACCACTTCAATGGCCCTTTGATGCTGGTACCGGGCTCGCACAAGGTCTTCGTGCCCTGCCTCGGCGAAACGCCGGACGATCATCACAAGCAGTCGCTGAAGATGCAGGAGCTCGGTGTGCCCGGCCGCGAGGCACTGGGCGAGCTGATCGAGCGGCACGGTATCGAGGCGCCGACCGGTGCGGCAGGGGGGCTGCTGCTGTTCGACTGCAATACGCTGCACGGCTCCAACGCCAATATGTCGCCGGATCCCCGCAGCAACGCATTTTTTGTCTACAATCGTCGAGACAACCGCTGCGTTGCCCCCTATGCGGCAAGGCGTGCACGGCCGGCATTCCTGGCCCATCAGCCAGATGCAGACTGGTCGCCGTGATGGCGAGAGACGTCTCGAGTGACGCATTAGGCGGGGGCGCTGGACTGGCGCGCCCGCTGCGGTAAACTGTGACGCTTATTATGTAAGCGGCGCCCGAGACGTCGCCTCCCTTTTATTCAGGAGAATATCCCGCCATGCGCTTTGTTCCCCGTTTTACCGATGGCCAGGAATTTCCTCACGCGCTGGGCAAGATCGTCTGCGTTGGTCGCAACTACGCCGACCATGCCAAAGAGCTGGACAACCCGATTCCCACTGAACCGCTGCTGTTCATAAAGCCGTCGACCTGCGCGGTGCCGCTGGACGAGCCGATCGATGCGCCGTTTTCACGCGGCGACGTGCACTTCGAGACCGAGTTGGCGCTGCTGATCGGCGAGCCGCTGACCCATGCCACCGCCTCGGAAGCCGAGCGTGCGGTGGCCGGTATCGGCCTGGCGCTGGACCTGACCCTGCGCGACGTGCAGTCGCAGCTCAAGGAGAAGGGCTACCCCTGGGAGATCGCCAAGAGCTTCGACGGCGCCTGCCCGCTGTCGTCGTTCCTGGCACTCAACCGCGTGCCCAACTGGAGCGCACTGACCTTCAGCCTGGACATCGACGGCGAGCGGGTGCAGAGCGGCGAAGGCTCCGACATGCTGTTCCCGGTGGCGACCCTGCTGGCCGAGATGAGCCGTCACTTCACGCTGCTGCCGGGCGATGTGGTGCTGACCGGTACCCCACCGGGGGTCGGCGAGCTGCCGCGTGGCGCCGAGCTGCACTTCACCCTGACCGGTGGGCTGGAAGTGGCCACTCGGGTAGTCGACTAAGCTTTTGCAAGATCAACACCAATGCGCCCCCGCAGCCTGGCTGCGGGGGCGCATTGCGTTGGGCCAGTGGCCGTATCACTCGAGGTAGGTGTAGCCCTGCAGCCCGGCGGAGAGGTCGGCGAGGAAGTCCTGATGCTCCTCGACGCTGAGTTGGCTGGCGTCCAGCTGGCTGGCCAGGTGGCGGCGCAGCACTTCGGCATCGAAATTGACGTGGTCGAGGACCTGGGCCACGGTGTCGCCCTGGATGGCATGCGACAGCACCCAGTCGCCATTGGCATCGAGGGCGGCGTCCACCGAGTCGGTGTCGCCAAACAAGTTGTGCAGGTCGCCGAGGATCTCCTGATAGGCGCCGACCAGGAAGAAGCCGAGCAGCTTCTCGTCGCCGTCGCGCCACTCCGGCAGCGGCAGGGTGCTCTCCACGCCCTGGCCGTCGACATAGTTGTCGATGCGCCCGTCGCTGTCGCAGGTGATGTCCTGGATCACCCCGCGACGGCTCGGCGTACGCTCCAGGCCGCTCAGCGGCATCACCGGAAAAATCTGCTTGATGCCCCATACGTCGGGTAGCGACTGGAACAGCGAGAAGTTGACGAACAGCTTGTCGGCGAGCTTCTCGGCGAGTTCGTCGAGGATCTCGCGATGAGCGCGATTGCGCCCGTCGAGGCGCGCCTTGAGTCGCGCGCAGGCGGCGAAGTAGACCGCCTCGCCCTCGGCGCGCGCGACCAGGCCGGCCAGTCCCAGCACGAAGCGATCCTGCAGCTCGCCCATGGCCTGCACCAAGTCATGGTAGGCCTCGACCAGGCCGCGCGGCTCGTGCATGTCGGCCAGGCGGCCGTGGACGCGCCACAGCTCGTCGATCTGCGGGTCATCCTCGACCTGGCGCGGCGGTGCCTGGTCCTCGATGCGCTCCTCGCCGATCACATTGGTGATCAGCACCGCATGGTGGGCGGTCAGTGCGCGGCCCGATTCGCTAATTAGGTGTGGGTGCGGCAGGCCTTCGGCCTCGCAGGCCTGGCGGAAGGCCCACACCACGTTGCTGGCGTATTCGCGCATCGAGTAGTTGATCGAGAACTCGCTGCGCGAACGGGTGCCTTCGTAGTCGATGCCCAGGCCGCCGCCGACGTCGACGGTGTCCACTGGTGCACCGAGTTCGCGCAGGCTCTGGTAGAAGCGCGCGCACTCGCGCAGGCCGCGCTGGATATCGCGAATATTGGCGATCTGCGAGCCGAGGTGGAAGTGCACCAACTGCAGGCTGCCCAGCGCATCGCTGCGCTTGAGCCGTTCGATGACGCCGAGGGTCTGGCCGGCGGTGAGGCCGAACTTGGACTTCTCGCCGCCGGTGTCCTGCCACTTGCCGCGACCCACCGAGGCAAGCCGGGCGCGCAGGCCGATGCGCGGCGTGACACCGAGGGTGGCGGCCTCCTCGAGGATGATGTCAAGCTCGGAATACTTCTCCACCACCAGGTAGACCCGATGACCGAGTTTCTCGCCCATCAGCGCCAGGCGGATGTATTCGCGGTCCTTGTAGCCGTTGCAGACGATCAGCGACGAGCCGTCGCCGGAGAGTGCCAGCACTGCCAGCAGTTCCGGCTTGCTGCCGGCCTCGAGGCCGACCCGGCCGTGGCCGCGCTCCTGGGTAGCGAGGATCTCCTCGACCACCCGGCGCTGCTGGTTGACCTTGATCGGGTAGACCGCGGTATAGCCGCCGGTATAGGCCTCTTCGCGAATCGCCGCGTCGAAGGCCGCGCACAGCTGCTCGACCCGGTCGTGGAGGATATCGGTGAAGCGCACCAGCACCGGCAGGCGCAGGCCGGCCTCGCGCAGCTGGTCGACCAGTGCATCCAGCGGCAGCGCCGGACCCTCGGTTTCGCTGCCCAGCGGGCGCACCACGGTGTGGCCGCCGTCATCGACGTCGAAATAGCCGCTGCCCCACTGGTCGATGTTGTAGGTGTGGCGCGCCAGGCGTGAAGGCGACGGTGCGCCGGCATCGAGCAGACTC
This sequence comes from Halomonas salipaludis, assembly GCF_002286975.1. Lineage (GTDB taxonomy): Bacteria > Pseudomonadota > Gammaproteobacteria > Pseudomonadales > Halomonadaceae > Franzmannia > Franzmannia salipaludis. The sequence goes on along the minus strand of NZ_NSKB01000008.1, from coordinate 207,209 downwards.
ATGCGGGGTGGGCCTCCGGCAGGGCCAGCGCGCCGTGTTGCAGGCGGCTGAGCAGAATGGTCCGGAACTGCTCCGGGTCATGGGGCGTCAAGTCGTGGGCCGGCGGGTCGACATAGACCACCAGCAGCCGCGACAGCCAGTAGCGCAGCGCGGTCATGCGCAGCATCATCGGCCACGCCGCGCACTCGGCGTCGGTCAGCGGGCGGCGCGCCTGGTAGGCGCGCAGGATGGCGTCGTGGCGCTCGGCGTCGAGGCTGCCGTCGGCGTTTACCGCCCAGTCGTTGATGACGATCGCCAGGTCGAACAGCAGGTCACCGGTGCAGCCGTTGTAGAAGTCGATGATGCCGCCCAGCCGCTCGCCGTCGAACAGGGTGTTGTCGCGGAACAGGTCGCCGTGCAGCGCGCCCTGAGGCAGGTCCGGGGCGTCGCCGAAGAACGCCTGGTAGGCGTCGACCTCGTCGCTCATCAGCGCCTGGTCGTCGGCGGAGAGGTAGACCAGCACGCGATGATGCATGGCCACCAGCCAGTGCAGGTCGCGGGGATTGGGGCGGTGGCCGTCGAAGTAGCGCGATACCGCGTGCATATGGCCGAGGGCATCGCCCAGCGCCTGGCACTGGGCGAGATTTGGCGACCTGGGATACGTCCCGGGCAGGCGCGGAAACAGCAGCGCCGGCTTGCCGGCCAGGCTCTGCAGGGCGATGCCTTGACGATCATGCACTGGGCCGGGCACCGGCAGGCGATGGTCGGCCAGGTAGTCGAGCAGATCGACGAAGAACGGCAACTCCTCGTGCTCGCCCTGCTCGAACAGCGTCAACACCAGCGTCTGGCGCTCGGTGGTGACGAAATAGGTGGTGTTCTCGGTGCCGCTGGCTACGCCCTCGAGCTGCGTCAGCGTGCCAACGTCGAAGCGTTGCAGAAACTCTGCGACCTGAGCCTGGCTCAGCGGGGTAAATACGGCCATGTCTCTCTCGCCCGGGGTTGCCAAGCGGCACATTGTACCGTCTTGCTTGTGCGATGCACGAAAAGTGTCGCCGGCCGGAGCGGGCTCAACGCCCGGTATTGACCCAGTCGGGTACCTCTATCGCATCACCGCTGACACGGCTGAAATTGCCATCACCACGGCGATCGAGCAGGTGGTAGCGGTCGCCGTCGCGGGTGCGGATCTCGATGGCGTAGAGCTGTCCGTTGATGCGGAATTCGCGCAGGGTGCGATCCCCCTCCTGGCGTTCGGTGACCTGGGGTTCGGGCGATGACTGGGCGTGGCTTACGAGGCTTGCCAGCAGCAGGCTCGAGCAAAGCAGCGCTGCCAGCAGCGCGGCACGGGGCAAGGGGAGTCGCGACATGTAACCTCCTGCCGAAAGCGGCATGGTATCTGTGCGGTTGGACACTGACGGTGGGCGGTAATTCACTGCCACTGGCGGCAGGATAGTATAAATCTGGGAGGCTCTCTTAGCGAGGGAAGCCTGACGCGGCGCGGCGAGCTGCGTATCATGGAGGCATTGCTCATGCCCAAGGGATCGCTTCACCATGGCTGACAGCCCCATCGTCCTCGTCGACGGCTCCTCCTACCTGTATCGCGCCTTTCACGCCCTGCCACCGCTGACCACCTCCCAGGGCCAGCCCACCGGGGCGGTCAAGGGTGTGCTCAATATGCTCAAGCGGCTGATCAAGGACTACCCGGACAGCCCCATGGCAGTGGTGTTCGACGCCAAGGGCAAGACCTTCCGCGACGAGCTGTATGCCGAATACAAGGCCCAGCGCCCGCCGATGCCCGACGACCTGCGCAGCCAGGTCGAGCCACTGCACGCCTGCGTGCGCGCCCTGGGCCTGCCGCTGCTGTGCATCGAGGGGGTCGAGGCCGACGATGTCATCGGCACCCTGGCGCGGCGCGCCACCGAGGCCGGCCGCGATGCGGTGATCTCCACCGGCGACAAGGACATGGCGCAGCTGGTCAACGGCCATATCACCCTGGTCAACACCATGAAGGACGAGACCCTCGACGAGGCCGGCGTGGAGCAGAAGTTCGGCCTGCCGCCGTCGCTGATCATCGACTTCCTGGCGTTGATGGGCGACAAGGTCGACAACATCCCCGGGGTACCGGGGGTCGGCGAGAAGACTGCGCTGGGCCTGCTGCAGGGCATGGGCGGCGGCCTGGACGCCATCTACGCCGATCTCGACAAGGTCAAGACGCTGGACTTCCGCGGCGCCAAGACCCTATCCAAGAAGCTCGAGGAGCACCGCGACCAGGCGTTTCTCTCCTACCAGCTGGCCACCATCAAGACCGACTGCGAGCTGCCGGTAGGCCTCGACGACCTGGAGATCGCCCACCCCGACCGCGAGGCACTGCTCGAGCTGTATCGCGAGATGGAGTTCAAGGCCTGGCTGTCGGAGTTGCTCGAGGGCAAGGACCAAGGCGTTGACGACGTGGCCGGCGGCACCGCCACGCCCCAGGCCGATAGCGGTGAGCCCGCCGCGACTCCCGCCGCACGCGACGACCAGGTGATCGTCGACCAGGCCGCGCTGGACGCCTGGCTCGAGCGGCTGCGCCAGGCCGAGCGCTTCTGCTTCGATCTCGAGACCACCAGCCTCAACTACATGGAGGCCGAGATCGTCGGCGTGGGGCTGGCCCTGACGCCCGGCGAGGCGGCCTATATCCCGCTCGGCCACGACTACCTCGACGCCCCGGCCCAGCTCGACCGCGCGGCGGTGCTGGCGGCCCTCAAGCCGCTGTTGGAAGACACGGCCAAGGGCAAGATCGGCCAGAACCTCAAGTACGATATCTCGGTGCTGGCCAACTACCAGATCAGTGTGGTCGGGCCGCTGGCCGACACCATGCTCGCCTCCTACGTGCTCAACTCCACCGCCACCCGCCACGACATGGACTCGCTGGCGCTCAAGTACCTTGGCGAGAAGACCATTAGCTTCGAGGAGATCGCCGGCAAGGGCGCCAAGCAGCTGACCTTCAACCAGATCGCCCTCGAGCAGGCCGCGCCCTACGCCTGCGAGGATGTCGATATCACCCTGCGTTTGCAGCACGAGCTGCGCCCGCGCCTCGAACAGGAAGGCCGGCTCGCCGCGGTGCTCGATGAGCTGGAGCTGCCGCTGGTGCCGGTGCTGTCGCGCATGGAGCGCACCGGGGTAGCCCTCGACGCCGAGCGGCTGCACACCCAGAGTCAGGCCCTGGCCGAGCGCATCCGTGAGCTCGAGGCCGAGGCCTTCGAGCTGGCCGGACGCGAGTTCAACCTCAGCTCGCCCAAGCAGCTCGGCGAGATCCTGTTCGAGGAGCAGAAGATCCCGGTGCTCAAGAAGACCCCCAAGGGTGCGCCGTCCACCGCCGAGGCGGTGCTCGAGGAGCTGGCGCTGGACTATCCGCTGCCCAAGGTGATCATGCAGCACCGCGGCCTGGCCAAGCTCAAGTCGACCTACACCGACAAGCTGCCGCGGCTGGTCAATGCCACCACCAAGCGCCTGCATACCAGCTACCACCAGGCGGTCACTGCCACCGGACGGCTCTCCTCCAGCGACCCCAACCTGCAGAACATCCCGATTCGCACCGAAGAGGGGCGCAAGATCCGCCAGGCCTTCGTCGCCCGGCCCGGCTACCGCATCGTCGCCGCCGACTACTCGCAGATCGAGCTGCGCATCATGGCCCACCTCTCCGAAGACAAGGGCCTGCTCGAGGCCTTCGCCGAGGGCCGCGACATCCACGCCGCCACCGCTGCGGAAGTATTCGGCGTGCCCCTCGACAAGGTCTCCGCCGACCAGCGGCGCAGCGCCAAGGCGATCAACTTCGGGCTGATCTACGGCATGAGCGCCTGGGGGCTGTCGCGGCAGCTGCACATCGAGCGCAACCAGGCCCAGACCTACATCGAGCGCTACTTCGACCGCTACCCCGGGGTGGCGCGCTACATGGACCGTATTCGCGCCCAGGCCGCCGAAGACGGCTACGTCGAGACGGTACTCGGCCGGCGCCTCTACCTGCCCGAGATCAAGGCCCAGAACCACGCCCGCCGCCAGGCCGCCGAGCGCACCGCCATCAACGCGCCGATGCAGGGCACCGCGGCGGACATCATCAAGCGCGCCATGATCGAGGTCGACACCTGGCTACAGGGCAGCGCCAAGACGCCCTGCGAGTTCGACGCCTGGATGGTGATGCAGGTCCACGACGAGCTGGTCTTCGAGGTCAAGGAGGCCGACGTCGACGGCTTTATCGAGGCGGTCAAGACGCATATGCGCAATGCCGCCGAACTGCGCGTGCCGCTGATCGTCGAGGCGGAGAGTGGGGCCAACTGGGACGAAGCGCATTGATAGCGCCCAGCAGGTCTACGACGGGTAGCCGACGTGAATTCCAGCAGGTAGGGCAATCGCAGTTGCCACTAAGCGAAGGACGCCGGGGACAGACCGAAGAGGAGGTTCTACGCCATGGATGGCGTAGGTAGCGCCCAGGGAGGGTTTACAGCGCCTCCTCGTAGGTCTGTCGACGGATCAGTTCCGAGCGGTGCTGCCTATCTTCGATGGCCTTGTCCAAGCCTGCCTTTGCTCGTGACGCAACTCCCGCCTTCCCCCTGAGATTGGGTGAAAAAGCCTAGTACTGCAGCACCGTGGCGGTGCGCTGGGGCTCGAGGCTGACCTGTTCACCGATCTGCCACAGGGTGTGGCTGGGGGTGATGGCGCAGAAGCGCTGGCCGTGCTGCTCGAGCAGGTAGAAGCAGTCGTGGCCGCGGAACTCGCGCTCGACCACGGTGGCGCCATGGCCGTCCGGGGCGGTGGCCAGGGCCAGGTGCTCGGGGCGCAGCGAGACACGCACCGGGCCGCGGCTGGCCGGAGTGATGGCCACTGGTCCCAGCGCGGTCTGGGCGATCTCGCCGTCGGCATCGCCGTCGAGCAGGTTGGTATGGCCGAGGAACTCGGCGACGAAGGCGGTGGCCGGGTGCTGGTAGACCTGCTCGGGGCGGTCGACCTGGATCAGCTTGCCGGCGTGCATCACGCCGACCTGATCGGCGAAGGAGAGCGCTTCGGCCTGGTCGTGGGTGACCAGGATCACCGAGGTACCGGCGGCCTTGAACAGCTGGCGGACCTCCTTGCGGGTCGACTCGCGCAGCGCCGCATCGAGGTTGGAGAAGGGCTCGTCGAGCAGTACCAGCTGCGGCTCGGCGGCCAGCGTCCTGGCCAGTGCCACGCGCTGCTGCTGGCCACCGGAGAGCTCGTCGGGCATGCGTTCAGCCAGGTCGGCCAGGCCGACCATATCGAGCCACTCGCGGGCGCGGGCGGCGCGCTTGGCCTTGGGCAGATGGCGCATGGCGAAGGCCACGTTGTGGCCCAGGCTCATGTGCGGAAATAGCGCATAGTCCTGGAATACGATGCCGATGCGGCGCTGCTGCGGCGGCTGGTCGAGGATGCTCTTGCCGCGCAGCACGATATCGCCGGCCTCGGGATGCTCGAACCCGGCAATCATGCGCAGGGTGGTGCTCTTGCCGCAGCCGCTGGGGCCGAGCAGCGCCAGGATCTCGCCGTTGCCGAGGGTGAAGCCGACATTCTCGACCGCCAGTGGATCCCGGGACCGATAGCGCTTGCTCAACCCGCTGACGCTGAGCAGCGGAGCAGGGCGCTGCGGCGCACTGGCCTGGGGAGTGGCATTGAGATTGAGGGTGGTCATCGCTTGCCCTCTTTGGTTAACAGGAAGCCCACCGACAGGCTCGAGAACACCACGATGGCGGCGGCGAAGGGGGCGGCCTCGGCCAACATGCCCTCGGAGGTGCGGGTGAACACGGTCACCGCCAGGGTGGTGTAGCCGGTCGGGGCCAGCAAGAAGGTGATCGGCAGCTCTTTCATGCACAGCACGAAGACCAGCGCGATGCCGGCCAGGATGCCGCGACGCAGGCGCGGAAAGATCACCCACAGGAAGGTGCTCAGCGGGCCGTGGCCCAGCGAATGGGAGGCCTCTTCCATGTTGGGCCGCGTCTGCAGCAGGGCATTGCGAATCGGGCCCAGGGCCAGGGCCAGCGAGGCCATCGCCCAGGTCACGATCAGCAGCGTCAGGGTCTGGTAGAGGAAGGGCGCGGTGCGCAGTGAGAAGAACACCATCGCCAGGGCCAGAGTCAGCGGCGGAATCGCGTAGCCGATGTACGCCGAGCGCTCGATAAGGGTCGCCGCGGTGGAGCGGTAGCGCACCGTGAGATAGGCGATCGGCAGGGCGAAGGCCGCCGCCAGCAGGGCGGCGGGCAGTGCCGCCCCCGCCGAGCGCAGGAAGGTGCCGGGCACTCGCGCGAAGAAGCTCAGGTCGGGCGGTGCCAGCACCAGCCAGTAGCCGAGGATCAGCGCCGGCAGGCCCACCGAGGCGCCGAAGATCAGCGCCAGATAGGGGTAGGCCAGCCAGCGCAGCCGGCCCAGGCGCATCGGCTTGACCGGCCGCGCCACCCCGGTGCCGACCCGCGCCAGCTTGCGCTTGACCACCAGGCTGTCGAGCATCACGAAACTGGCCGCCACCGCCAGCAGCATGATCGACAGCCAGGCGGCATAGATACGGTCGAAGGCGCCGGAGTACTGGGTGTAGATGGCGTAGCTGAAGGCCTCGTAGCGCATTAGCGCCACCGCGCCAAAGTCGCCCAGTACGTAGAGGGTGATCACCAGCCAGCCGGCCATCAGCGAGGGCGCCAAGTGGGGCAGGATGATCTTGAGAAACACCTCGCGATTGCCGTAGCCGAGGCTCCTGGCACTCTCTTCGAGGTTACCGTCGAGGCCCGCCAGTGTGGCGCGCAGGTTGAGAAACAGATAGGGGAAGGTATACAGCGAAAGTGCCAGCAGGGCGCCGACGTAGCCGTCGATGCGTGGCAGCTGTACGCCGGTGAGCTGGGCCAGCACGCCGTAGTTGCCGCCCAGGCCGATCAGCGCATAGGCCATCACGTAGCCGGGCACCGCCAGCGGGATCACTCCGAGCACGGTCAGCAGGCGCTTGAAGCGGATATCGGTGCGTACTACCAGCCAGGCCAGCGGTAGCGCTATCAGGGTGGTCATGACCACCACGCCTGCGGCGAGCGACAGGGTGTTGAGCAGCAGGTCGAGGTTGCGCTGGCGCAGCACTAGGTTGGCGAGGGTCTGCGGGTCGGCCTCGAAGGCGCGCAGTGCGAGGTAGAACAGCGGTACCAGCATCGCTGCCGCCGCCACCAGCGAGGGCAGCAGGATATGCAGCGGCACGCGCCGCGCGCGGCCTTTCGGCAGGGCGCGACGGGCAGCAGGGCTGGCTAGCTCGGCGCTGTGGCTCATTGTCTCTCGCTGTTCAAGTCACGACCGATATTGGCCACCATTAAAACGCACAAGACCAGGGTGGCAATGCCACCCTGGTCTCGACTCGCTCGCTTGACGACGCTAGGGCTTACAGCAGCTCGGCGTCGCGCAGCAGGTTCAGCGTGCCTTCGAGATCTTCCAGGTCATCCAGGTCGATCTGCGGGCTGACCTCCAGCAGGCGGTCGAAATCCTCGAGTTCCGGGTTCTGGATCACGTCGCGGGTCACCGGGTACTCATAGACATTGCCGGTGAAATACTGCTGGGCGGCCGGCGACAGCAGGAAGCGCACGAACTCCAGCGCCTCTTCCTTGTTGTCGCTGCTCTCCAGCACCGCGATGCCGGCGACGTTGACCAAGTTGCCGATATCGCCTTCGGCGAAGAAGGCCTGCTCCACCGGGAAGTCTTCATCGGTAGCCAGGAACCGCGGCAAATAATAATTGTTTACGAGGCCGAAGTCGATTTCTCCGTCGGCGATGCCCTGCACCTGAGTGGTGTTGTTGCGGAAGGTCACGGCGCCATTGTCGCGCATGCCCTCGAGCCACTCCTGAGTACGCTCGTCGCCATGCTCGACGCGCATCGCGGTGACGAAAGATTGGAAGGAGCCATTGGTGGGCGCCCAGCCGACACGGCCTTCGTAACGCTCGTCGGTGAGATCGAAGACGCTCTCGGGATACTCCTCTTCGCTGACCCGTTCCGGCGAGTAGGCGAACACTCGGGCGCGGCCGCTGGCGGCAACCCAGTTGCCGGTCTCGCTGGTATAAATGCCGGGCAGGCCGTCATAGATATCATCGGGCAGCTCAGCGAGCAGGCCGGCCTGGCTGATCGCGCCCATGGCGCCGGCGTCCTGGCCCCAGTAGAGGTCGGCGGGAGAGCGCTCGCCCTCTTCCTGCAGCAGTACGGCCAGTTGTGCGGTATCGCCGTAGCGTACGTTGACGTTGATGCCGGTGTTTTTCTCGAACTGGGCGATGATCGGGTCGACCATCGACTCGCCACGCCCTGAATAGAGGGTCAGGTCGGCAGCAGCCAGGGGGGCTGCCAGCAGCGTGGAGACAAGCGTGGCGGAAGCGATGAGCGTCTTTTGCATGGCGATATCCCTTGTCGTATTGGCATGGGGTGGCGAACGTTATGGGTACGATAGCAAGAAACAATCTGATTGCAAATGATAATGATACGCAAAGTTTTTGCGTTGTCGTGTTGCTAGGTGCTGGTGCGGTGAGTGCCAGGTTCTCTACACTGGAGGGCTCGACGAGACAGGAGCCGAGCATGACGGAGGCCCGCAACCTGCAGGCGCTGTTGGCGTGGCGGGCGCAGCTGGCCGCGCAGCGCTGGCGCGGTCTGCTGTGGATATCCGCCAGCCCGGACCAGGGGCTGGCGCGGGCGCTGGCGATCTGGCGGCAGGATCCGGCACGGGGGCTATGGGTCGCGCCCGTGTGCCCCGCGGGCATCACCGAATCGGCTTGGCTACCTGCTGCCAAGGCGCGCACCCGGCTCGGCGGCGAGCAGACGCTGGTGGTGTTCGATGCGGCCAGCGAAGGGGCCGGCTTCGACCCGGACGCCTTCGGCGCGCTCAGCGGCACCCTGGTGGCCGGCGGGCTGCTGGTGCTGCTCACGCCGCCCGACTGGGGCGCACGGCCGGATGCCGACTACCGCCGTCTGGCCGACCATCCGTACCGACCGGCGCAGCTGCCGTCGCGTTACCTGCAGCGCCTGGCGCGGCAACTCGAGGCCGCCCCCGACGCGGCGCGCTGGTCGAGCGATGGCGACCTGACGCTGCCGCCCCTGCCGCCGCCTGCTGAGGGCGGTGCGGGTGGTTCGGAACCCGCGGATAGCGCCTGCGCCACCCCGGACCAGGCCCAGGCGGTGGCGCGGCTGCTGCGCTTGCGCCGGCGCCGGCCGCTGGTGATCAGCGCCGACCGTGGCCGCGGCAAGAGCGCCGCGCTAGGCATCGCCTGCGCGCGCTGGCTGGCCAAGGGCGAGCGCGAGATCCTGGTCACCGCGCCGCGCCCGGCGGCGGTAGAGACGCTGTTCATGCACCTGCAACGCCACTGCCCAGACGCACGACGCCACGGCCTCGAAATCAGCCTGCTGCGCGACGGCGATACTCAGCGGGTACGCTTCGTGGCCCCGGACGCCCTGGCCGAGAGCCACGGCGCCACGACCGGCCCCGGCAGCCTGCTGCTGGTGGATGAGGCAGCGGCGATCCCCGCGGCGCTGCTGGCCGACTGGCTGGTGCGCTTTCCACGGATTGCCTTTGCCACCACCGTGCACGGCTACGAAGGCTCGGGGCGCGGCTTTGCACTGCGCTTCATGCCCCACCTGCAGCGCCATGCCCCGGATTGGCGCGCCTGCACGCTGACGACACCGGTGCGCTGGGCCGAAGGCGACCCGCTCGAAGCGCTGACCCGCCACCTGCTGATGCTGGATGCCGAACCGGCGGCCACGCTGCCGGCACCGAGCGTTGCGACGCTGGCGCTGCGGCGCTGGAAGCGGGCATCGCTGGCGGTCGACGAAGCGCGCCTCGCTGAGCTGTTCGGCCTGCTGGTGCAGGCCCACTACCGCACCCAGCCCAGCGACCTGCGCCGCCTGCTCGACGGCCCCGGGGTATCGATCACCACCCTCGAACAAAGTGGCAACACCCTGGCGGTGTCGCTATGTAGTGAGGAGGGCGGCTTCACCGCTGAGCTGGCCGAACGCGTGGCCCGCGGCGAGCGCCGGCCACGTGGCCATTTGCTGGCTCAGTCGCTGGCCGCCCACGCCGGCAGTCGCCGCGCCCTGACCTCGCGGGTACGGCGTATCATGCGCATTGCGGTACATGGTGAGGCCCGCCGTCAGGGTATCGGCCGGCAGCTGCTGGCCGCCGAGGTCGAGCGCGCCCGGCACGACGGCATCGACCTGCTGGGGGCCAGCTTCGGTGCCGACCCCGAGCTGATGGCCTTCTGGCATGCCGCCGGCTTTCGCGCCGTACGCCTGGGACTGAGCCGCGAAACCGCCACCGGCGAGCATGCGCTGATGGTGGCGATACCCATCAGCGACGCCGGACAGGCACTGGTCGACAGCCTCACAGCGCACTTCCAGGCTCTACTGCCGACCCTGCTGGCCTATGAACTCAAGGGCCTGGAGCCGGCGGTGGCCGCAGCGCTGCTCGCCGAAGGTCAGGCGCCGCCGCTGGATGTCCAGCAGCGCCGCGATCTCGACGACGTGACCCTGGGCCGCCGCGAGCCGGCACTGGTGCGCCCGGCGCTGCAGCAGCTGGTGCGGCGCGGCCTGGCCGGCGACGCGCCCCGCGACGACGACGCCTGGCTGCTGGTGGCCTGGTTGTTCCAGGCCCGCGATAGCGCCTGGCTGGCCGAGCGGCTGGGACTCAGCGGGCGGCGCGAGGTGCAGGCACGGCTGCGCGAGGCGCTGACCCGCTGGCGCGACTGGGCACAGTGATGGCCATTATTGGAGCGAGGGACGCTGGAGGCAGGTCGACGAGGAGGTTTCGATGCCATGGATGGCATCGGTAGCGCCCACGGATGGTTTACAGCGCCTCCTTGTCGGCCTGCCGACGGGTCAGTCCCGAGCCGTACTAATATCCGTGACACTCTTGCCTGTGAAGAGCCTAGGCTTTCCCTGGCAGCGAGCGGTCAGTAAAGTGATGAAGGTTATCCCTTATGTAGACCCATCATGAACGCACATCTCGACCAGTTGGCGCCGCAGGCGCTGTGGCAGCACTTTCGCACGCTGTGCAATACCCCGCGGCCGTCGGGGCACGAGGCGGCGCTGGTAGCCACCCTCGAAGCCTGGGCCGAGGCCCAGGGCCTGGCCCACGACCGCGACGCCTATGGCAACCTGCGGCTCAAGAAAGCCGCCTCGCCAGGCTGCGAGGCAGCTCCCGGGGTGATCCTGCAGGGCCATCTCGACATGGTCGCCCAGGCCAATGCCGACCATCCCCACGACTTCACCCGCGACCCGATCAAGACCTACATCGAGGATGGCTGGCTGCGCGCCCGCGGCACCACGCTTGGCGCCGATAATGGTCTCGGCGTGGCGGCGGCGCTGGCCATCCTCGCCGATCCCACGTTGCGTCACGGCCCGCTCGAAGCGCTGTTCACCCTCGAGGAGGAGACCTCGATGGGCGGCGCGCTGCAGCTCGCCGAGGGCTGGCTGGAGGGCCAGCTACTGCTCAACCTCGACTCCGAGGATCGCGGCGAGGTGTATATCGGCTGCGCCGGTGGCGCCGACGTGGTGGTCGAGGCGCAGCTGCCGACCAGCGCGCTGAGCGAAGGCGAGCACCCCTACCGGCTGGCGCTGACTGGCCTGCGCGGCGGCCACTCGGGGATCGATATCGCCACGGGCCGTGGCAACGCCAACCGGCTAATGATGCGCGTGCTGCGGGCGCTGGCACCCTGCGGCGCCAGGCTGATCGACTATCGCGGCGGCACCCTGCGCAATGCCCTGCCGCGGGAAGCCTTCGCCACCCTGGCCCTGGCCGAGGATGAACTGGCGGTGGCCCAGGCGCGGCTCGCCGCGCTGGGCGAGGAGCTGCGTAGCGAGCTTGCTGGGGTCGACGAGGGTCTGACGCTGAGCCTGACGACGACCGATGGAGCCGCCGATGAGGCGCTGACCGCCACCGCCAGCCATCTGCTGGTCGACGCCCTGCACGCCGCCCCCTGCGGCGTCGAGCGCATGAGCAGCGCTGTGCCGGGGGTAGTCGAGACCTCCAACAACCTCGGCGTGGTGGCGCTCAGCGAGGGGCGTTTCCGGCTATGTGCGCTGGTGCGCTCGCTGCGCGATAGCGCCACCCAAGACATGGCTGACCGCTTCAGCGCGCTGTTCGGGCTGATCGGTGCCCGCACCCGGGTCGAGAACGCCTATCCCGGCTGGGCGCCTGCGCCGCATAGCCCGCTCCTGGAGCGTTTCAAGCGGCTGCATCGCGACCAGCTCGGCACCGAGCCGGCGGTCAAGGTGATCCACGCCGGCCTCGAATGCGGCATCCTCGGCGGCAAGTACCCGCAGCTGCAGATGATTTCCTTTGGGCCGCAGATCCGCGGCGCCCACTCGCCGGACGAGCGCGTCGAGATCGACTCGGTGAACGAGTTCTGGCTGCTGCTGCGCGGGCTGGTGGAAGATCTGGCCATGCCTACCGCACCTGACGCGGCGGGCATGGCCTGAGGCGCGTCGTCAGTCGACCCGCACGCTGACGATAGGTACGTTGCCCAGGCGCACCAAGGGTACGCTGCTGGAGGAGCTATGGTAGTGGTGATGTTCGACCCGCCGTGGCGGTGCCGGGCGATAGCGTGGCGCGTGATGGTGGACCACCACCGGTCGGCGATGATGCTTGGGCCGCTTGGCATGGCGCGGTGCGCGGTGATGCTTGCCGCCGCGCGCCTGGGCGCCATAGTAGTGGTGATGCACGCCGCCGTGATAGCCGCGGCGGTCGTGGTCGGCCATCGCCGGTGTGCCGGCCATGGCCAGCGCCAGGCCGATGCCGAGCAGCAGGCCGCTCAAGGTAATGCGTTGCATGGGGTGTCCTCCGTTGTGTCGATGGGATGATTCACCCTGCAGTTCCCGCATCAGTATATTCCGCCCAGGCGGCGCTGCACGGCGACCCTGGCGACTTCCATCGAAGCTGCACGGTTACGCCGCGGCGACGCCAGATGCCGACACCTGAAACGCCAGCGGCCGCCCGTGGGCGGCCGCTGGCAATCTCGTGCGCCGAAGGCTGGTTATCAGCCCAGGTAGGCGCCCAGCATCCACACGGTCTTCTCCTGTTCGCGGATATAGTCGCCGACCTGGGCGGCGGTGCCCTCGTCGTCGGCATCCGAGGCCAGCGAGAGGATCTCGCGCTGCAGCTCGATCAGTGTCTGGTAGCCGGTGAGCACGCCACGCACGCAAGTCGCGCCGTCGTGGACGTTCTTGTCTTCCTTGAGGTTGGCGGTGGCCACGTAGTCGCTGTAGGCGTGGATCGGCTGGTGGCCGAGGGTCAGGATACGCTCGGCGACCTCGTCGACCTTGGTCAGCAGGTCGGTGTAGAACTCCTCGAACTTGGCGTGCAGCTCGAAGAACTCCGGCCCCTTGATGTTCCAGTGGTAGCCGCGCACATTCATGTAGAAGACTTGGTAGTTGGCCAGCAGCGCGTTGAGCTTGTCGGCCAGCTGGCTGGCGCTGGCCGGGTGCAGGCCAATGGCGTTGGTATCGGACATGCGGTTGCCTCCTCTCTCCCTGATGGTAACGCCCATGAGTCTAGCGGCCGGGGCGCGTGACGGTTAGCGAATTATCGCCATGGCGGCCATAGCGCCAGGCAATGGCACCATGACAGCGCCTCTGCATGTTGAGATGCCGATCCTCGCGGCGTTTTTCAACCGCGCTGTGCATTGAACAGCCGCACCACGCCCTCGGCGCGGTCGCTGAGCAGCTCGGCGCAGCGCGTCAATGCGTCGTCGAGGGCCATGGGGCCGTCGGCCAGGGCGAAGGCGGCAGTGACGCCCTCCGCGTGGCAGGCCTGCCAGCCCTCGCCGAGACGCCCTACCAGTGCCACGCAGGGCACGCCGTTGGCCGCGGCGCGGCGCGAGATCCCCACTGGGGTCTTGCCCGCCAGGCTCTGGCCGTCGAGCTGGCCCTCGCCGGTAATCACCAGGTCGGCCTCGGCCAGCAGTGCGTCGAAGCCGACCTGCTGCATGACCAGCTCGATACCCGGCCGCAGCTCGGCGCCGAAGAAGGCGCGGGCGGCGAAGCCCATGCCGCCGGCGGCACCGGCACCGGGCAGGTTGCGGTGATCGTCACCCAGCGTTGCGGCGGTCGCGTCGGCGAAGTGCGCCAGGGCGGCGTCCAGGGTCGCCACATCGGCGTTGCTGGCGCCTTTCTGGGGGCCGAACACGGCGCTGGCACCGCGCTCGCCGAGCAGCGGATTGTCAACGTCCACGGCGGTCTCCACGCGCAGCTTGGCGAGCCGCGGGTCGAGGCCACTCAGGTCGAGGGTTTGCAGTTTGGCGAGCGCCGCCCCGCCGGGCGCCAGCGGTTTACCCTCGGCATCCAGCAGCCGCGCGCCCAGCGCCTGCAGCATGCCGGCGCCGGCGTCGTTGGTGGCGCTGCCGCCGAGGGTCAGCAGCAGCGTTTCGGCGCCGGCATCCAGCGCCGCCAGGATCAGCTCGCCGACGCCATGGGTGGTGCTGTGCAGGGCGCTACGTTGGTCGCGGGGGATCTGCTGCAGGCCGCTGGCCTCGGCCAGCTCGATGAAGGCGCTGCGTGATTCGGCGTGCCAGCCCCAGGCGGCCTCGCAGGGGCGGCCGAGGGCGTCCTGGACGCGCTGCTCGCGGCGCTCGGCGCCGGTGGCGTCGAGCAGGGCATCCAGGGTGCCCTCGCCGCCGTCGCCCATCGGGCAGCGAATCAGCGTGGCCTCGGGCAGGACGCGCTGGATGCCGTAGGCAATGGCGCGTGCGGCGTCGCTGGCGGGTAGCGCATCCTTGTAGCTATCGGGGGCGATCAGAATCTGCATGGGCGGCTCGTCAACGGATCATGGAAAGGAGTACTGAGCTTATCCTATCTCGTTGGGGTCATAGCAACGCGAGTGACGAAACTGCAAGGGCGCTGTTTTCGACGTAGACTGCCCGCAGCAACGTGGAGGAGAGCCAATGCAACACGGCGGATGGCGATACTGGTGTTGGGTGCCGTTGCTGGCACTGGCGGGTTGTGCTAGTGGCCCCGCGACGCTGCCGGCGCAGACCGCCCAGGTGCCGGCGGAGTGTCGCTGGGCCCTGGGCGAGCATGAGCGCCTCGTGGTGACGCGGGGAGCGGTGGATGCGCTGGAGCGCGAGGGTTACCGCATCACCCATACCGATACCGAGCTTGGCGTGGTCAGCGGCGAGCGCAGCCGGGTGCTGCCGGGCTATGGGGCGCGCTATGATGACCGCTGGTCGCGCGGTAGCGGCGTGTTCGGCAGCATCGGTGGTGGTGTCGGCGGCGGCGGTCGTGTGTCGGTCGGCTCTGGGGTGGGAATCGGCATCGGTATCGGCGGTGGCCGCGCCGGCTACGGCGGTGGTTTCCCGGCCGATGCTACCCGCATCGAACGGATCTCGGTGGTGGCGCCTGGAGAGCGGGTGCTGGTCTCCCAGGATAGCCGGGTGGTCGACGCCGAGGGGGCGGTACGCGAATCGCGCAGCGGCGGCGACGCCGCACTGTGCCGGGCCATTCGGCAGGCCATTGCGGCCGAGCAGGAGGCGCCATGAAGAGCAACCTATCGAAGCGATTGCTGATCATCGCCCTGCTGGCCGTACTCGGCGGCTGCGCCGCCGCGCCGATGGCACCCGAGCCGCGTGCCTTCGTGCTGCCGGTGGAGCGCCAGGCGGCGCTGGCGGCGGGGCTCGAACTGCTGGTCGAGCGTGGCTACGTGATCCGCCATGCCGATGCCGAGCTGGGCCGCGTCGAGGCGGTGTCGGCGGCCTGGCCGGGCTATCGACTGCGCCTCGAGGTGGATGAGAGCCCCCACGGCGCCTTGATCTCGTTCAGCGGCCAGCGCGGTAATCAGCCGCTGGCCCCGCACAGCCTCGACCCGCTGCTGGTGGAACTGCAGGCGGCACTGGGGCTGGCACCCTGAACCCACGCACTCGATCTGGAATTCATCAGCGGAACATGAAACGCATGACAGCAAGCAAACGATGTGTCTGGTGGCGGCGACTGGTGCTAGGCGCCGCGCTGTCGATGCTGCCGGGACTGGCGCTGGCCCACCCCCACGGCTGGATCGACATGAGCATGCGGGTAATCGTCGATGATGATGGCCGCGTCGAGGCGCTGCATCAGCGCTGGCGGATGGATCCCTTCTACAGCCTGGTGCTGCTCGAGGAGCTCGGCCGCGCCGAGGGCGAGGAGAGCCTCGAGCAGCGCCTCGACCTGCTGGGCATGGAGATCCGCGACACCCTGGCGCCACAGGGCTATTTCACCGAGCTGTACCACGGCGAGGCTGCGATAGGGCTGGGCGAGGTTCGGGAATACACGGTGATGGAACGCGACGGGCGCGTCGAGTTCATCTTCCTGCTGCCGCTGGAGACGCCGCTGCCGCTCGATGGTGAGCCGCTGGTCTATCGCGTCTTCGATCCCACCTATTACATCGAGGTGCTGCACGAAGAGAACGGCGATGGACCCAGCGACGACGCCCTGGTGGTGACCGGGGCCGAGTCGCGCTGCAGCACCCGGATCCTGCCCGCCGACCCGGATCCGGCGCAGGTCGCCCAGGCGGCGCGCCTGGATATCACCGACGAGGCCCCGGACGGCCTGGGCCGCTACTTCGCCGAAACCGGAGAGATCCAATGCGACGCATGACCGGTGCTGTGTGGCTAGGTGGCTTGGCCGGCATTCTCGTCGTGGCAGGGTTGATCTGGCTGTTCCAGGGCGGTGCCCAGGCGATCAGCTTGCAGGTAGTGGCTTGGCAGCGCGACCTGCATCGTGCCCTGACATTGGCGATCACCGAATTGTCCGGGGCGCCGTCGCCGGCGGCCTGGGTGACGCTGCTCGGCATCAGCTTCGGCTACGGGGTGTTTCATGCCGCGGGACCCGGCCACGGCAAGGCGGTGCTGACCACCTACCTGCTCTCCCAGGGGGGCGCCCTGCGCCGCGCCCTGGCGCTGTCGTGTGCCGCCTCGCTGCTGCAGGCACTGGTGGCGATCACGCTGGTGGCGGTGCTGGTACACGGCCTGGGCTGGTTGACTCGCCAGGCGATGGGCTCGGTGGCATGGGTCGAGCAGGCCAGCTTTTTCATGGTCACGCTGCTCGGCCTATGGCTGTGCTGGCGCGCGCTGCGTCAGCTGCGGCGCACACCGGCGGCCGCCAGTGTCGGGGCCGCAGCGACCCGCCCGACTGGGGCTATCGCGAATCACGACCACGAGGCTCATCAGCACCATCATCATGAACACCATCATGATCACTGCGGCTGCGGCAGCGCTCACCATGTCGACCCTCGGCAGGCCGCCGACTGGCGCACCGCGCTGGCCACGGTAGTGGCGATCGGTATTCGCCCGTGCAGCGGCGGTGTGCTGCTGCTGGGCGCGGCATCGCTGCTCGGACAGTTCTGGGTCGGGGTCAGTGCGGTACTGGTGATGGCGGCGGGCACGGCGTTGGCGGTCTCGGCGTTGGCGCTGGCCAGCGTGATGGCCCGCGGCTGGGCCGAGCGGCGCCTGGCGCGTCAGTCGAGTGGCAGCGGCGTGCAGAGGATGGTGGGCTGGGCCGCCCTGGCGGGTGGCCTGACCATCGTGCTGCTCGGCGTGTCGCTGTCGGTAGCTGGCGTCAGCTCGCCGAGCCGCGACCCGCTGCTGACGCCGGGTGCCGAACGCAGCGGCCAGCCGCAGGAGAGCGAGGCCCCGCGGCAGTCG
Organism: Halomonas salipaludis; assembly: GCF_002286975.1. Classification (GTDB taxonomy): domain Bacteria; phylum Pseudomonadota; class Gammaproteobacteria; order Pseudomonadales; family Halomonadaceae; genus Franzmannia; species Franzmannia salipaludis. The sequence goes on along the minus strand of NZ_NSKB01000008.1, from coordinate 189,582 downwards.
CCCTTCGGTTAAGCATCGAGGGTCAGACCCTCGACCAGTGCCAGCACCCTGTCGCGCAGCGCGGCCAGGGCGTCGAGGTCGTAGGGCTCGGCCTCGCCGTGGCCCCATACCGGCGCCGGCCAGGCGGCATCGTCGCGGTGGCGCACGATCACGTGTACGTGCAGCTGGGAGACGACGTTGCCGAGGGCGGCAATATTCAGCTTGTCGCCGCCCAGCGCCTGCTTGAGCGCGTCCCCCAGCTGCGCGGCCTCCCTCCACAGCTGCGCTTGATCCGCCTCGCTGAGGTCGCTGACCTCGCAGGCGCCGCCACGCCGCGGCACCAGAATCAGCCAGGCGAAGCGTGCATCGTTCATCAGCAATACCCGCGACAGCGGCAGCTCGGTAATCGGGAAGGTGTCGGCGTCGAGCCGCGGGTCGAGGGTCAGATCGTGCATGTCGTCTCCTTGGCAAGGGGGCAGACGGGCCTAAGTCGCCTTCGCGCTGGCGGCGGATTATGCCATGCTATGGCGCGGCAACATCGGGATACTTCATGACTTTACAGGAAGCGCTGGCGCTGGTCGCGATCGGTGGCGTGGCGGGGTTCATCAACGTACTGTCGGCGGGTGGCTCGATGCTGACCCTGCCGCTGCTGATGTTTCTCGGGCTCTCGCCGCAGGTGGCCAACGGCACCAATCGGGTCTCCATCGTACTGCAGAGCGTGGCGGCGGTGGGCAGTTTCCTGCGTGCCGGCGCCTCCCATGTGCAGCTCAGCCTGCTGCTGTCGCTACCGGCGGTGGCCGGGTCACTGCTCGGCGCCTGGCTAGCGCTGTCGGTCAGCGATGCGCTGTTCGAAGCGGTGCTGATCGCGGTAATGGCTGGCTCGGCAGTGTTGATGTTGCTGCCCCAGCCGCGCCTCGAGACCCGCCCGCTGACCCGCGAGCGACTGACCCCGCTGATCTACCTGGCGATGTTCGGCATCGGTCTCTACGGCGGCTTCATTCAGGTTGGGGTGGGGATCCTGTTTATCGTCGTGCTCTACCGCATGCTCAAGATCGACCTGGCCCAGGTCAATGTCTTCAAGGTGCTGATCATCCTGGTCTATACCCTGCCGGCGCTGCTGATGTTCATGGCCTTCGATCAGGTGCGCTGGGGCTATGGTCTGCTGCTGGCGCTGGGCAGCATGGCCGGCGCCTGGGTCGGAGTTAAGGTCAACATGGGCCCGCGCGGTGCGGCCTGGGTCAAGTGGCTGACTCTGGTAGTCATCGTCGCCATCCTGCTGCGTCTACTGCTGAGCTGAATAGCTCTCGCGGTTGCTTGAACAAGTGCTAGATTGATAGCAGCGCGGGCCTTTCCGCCAGACCAGTCAAGGAATGAGGATATGACCATGAAACGGCTATCAGCAGCTATTCTACTCTCGCTGTTTACCCTAGCGCTGCTCAGCGGCTGTAACACCATGCGTGGTGCGGGCGAGGATATTTCGGCGGGCGGCGAGGCCATTCAGCGCTCGGCGGACTGAGCGCGTAGCGGTTGTGCAAAGTCGGGGTATGGCTGTTAGGCTGATTGAGGCCATTGCTTCAAGGAAGGAATGGACGACACGGATCCCGATCCCGTTGTTTGCTATGCACCAGTGTTAAGGAGAACACAAATGCAAAAAGCGATTGCCCTCAGTTTTGCCCTGCTCATGACCGCTGGCGCATTGGCGGGCTGCAACACCATTGACGGCGCCGGCCAGGATGTCGAGCGCGGTGGTGAAGCGGTGCAGGATGCGGCCAACTAAGCATCCCGCGCACCTTAGATGCGCAGTAGCGGGCGGGCCTGGTGGGCTCGCCCGCTTTGCGTCGGGTTCTATCGATGATGATGACAAGGAGTCAGCATGCTCACCCTCCCACGTTACCTGCCGGCGCTGGCGGCGAGCCTGGCCCTGGCGGCTTGTACCAGCGCAGGCCCTTCCGGCGTACCGCGTGAGCCGGCACCGGAGCCGCCCAGCGTGACCCAGCGCGGCGATACCTGCGGCGCCCGCGCGGTGCAGGATCGCGTCGGCCGCGATTACTCCGAGGCGCTGCGTGCCGCCATCGAGGAGGAGAGCGGTGCCGCGTCGCTGCGTGTGCTGCGTCCCGGCGATGCGGCGACCATGGATCATCGCCCCGACCGCCTCAATATCCGCCTCGACGACGACGATCGCATCGCGCAGATCACCTGCGGCTAGCGCAGGATCAGCACCACGCAGGCGGCGGTCATGGCGCCCATGCTGGCATTGAACAGCCGCCAGGCGCGGGGCGTCTTGAGGATGCGGCCGATGGCGGTGCCAAAGCCGGCCCACAGGGCGATGCAGGGTAGCGCCACCAGCTCGGCGAAGGCGGCCAGCAGCAGCGCATTGAGCACTGTGTCGCCGCCTTGGGGCAGGAAGCCGGCCATCAGTGCCAGGCCCATCACCCACGCCTTGGGATTGGCGAACTGGAAGGTGGCGGCCTGCCAGAAGGTCAGTGGCCGGCCCTCGCCGCGCAGGCGCAGGTCCGGCGGCGGGGCGCTGGCGATCTTCCAGGCCAGATAGAGCAGATAGCCGCTGCCCACCAGGCGCAGCGTGGTCTGCACCAGCGGGTAGCGCTCGAAGAGTAGCCCCAGGCCCAGCGCGATGCCGGCAAACAGCGCGAAGCAGCCGCCCAGAATGCCCAGCATGTGGGGCATGGTGCGCCAGAACCCGTAGTTGGCCCCGGAGGCGGTGAGCATCACGTTATTGGGCCCCGGGGTGATGGTCATCGACATCATGTAGAGCGCTGCCGGGCCGAGAAATGCCAATCCTTCCAGCATGATTGTATCCATTCAATTTGAGTTTTTCTGCTTGATTGTGCTGCTTTTGTCAGCATAATCTTGCAGTAATTAACGTCAATGGATTTATTGTCACCATGACAATCTGGGTGCCACAGCTTCCCCCGCAGGGGCCGCGTTATCGCGCCTTGAGCGAGGCCATTGCCACGGCCATCGAGGACGGCGAGCTCACTACCGGCGAGCGCCTGCCGCCGCAGCGCCGTTTGGCCGATGCGCTGGGCGTCACGGTAGGCACCGTGACCCGCGGCTATGCCGAGGCCGAACGCCAGGGCTGGTTGGTGGCCAGGGTCGGTAGCGGAACCTACGTGCGCGGCGCTGCCGCAACGCCGGCCTTTCCTACTCCGGGTGCCGAGTGCGATGCCGGCCTGATTGATCTCAGCCTCAGCCTGCCGCCGCCGCATCCACTGCGCGCCGAGGCGCTGGGCCGCGCGCTGAGCAGCATGGCGCGTCAGCCGCGGCTACTGCAGGCGGCGGTGGAGTACCAGGCCGCCGAGGGCCTGTTCGAGCAGCGCCGGGTGCTGGCCGACTGGCTGGCCACACTGGGCATGACCTTGCCCGCCGAGGAGCTGCTGATCACTCAGGGCGGGCAGCACGGCATCAGCCTGGCGCTGGCTACGCTGCTACGCCCCGGCGAGCGGCTGGCCGCCGATGCGCTGACCTACCCGGGGCTGATCGGTGCCGCCCAGCAGGCGCATCTCAAGATCGACGGCATCGCCATGGACGCTGATGGCATGGACGTCGAGGCGCTGGCACGGCTGTGCGCGCGCCAGGCACCGCGGCTGGTATACGTCACCCCGGATCAGAACAATCCTACCGGGGCCAGCCTCAGCGAGGCGCGTCGCCGGCGGCTGGTGGCGCTGGCCCGCGAATACGATATTTGGCTGCTCGAGGACGGCGTGCAGTATCTGCCGGCCGAGGCGCGCGGCACGCCGCTCTACCGGCTGGCCCCTGAGCGTACGCTGTTCGTGTTCAGCACCGCCAAAGTGCTGGCCGGGGGACTGCGAATCGGTATCCTGCGAGCCCCCGAGCGCCTGCGCGAGCGGCTGGCGGCGAGTCTCAGGGCACAGAGCTGGATGGTGCCGCCGCTGATGATCGAAGCGGTCTGTCAGTGGTTGGCCAGCGGTGACGCCGAGACGCTGCTGCGCTGGCAATGCGACGAGCTGGCGGCGCGTCAGGCGTTGGCGCGCTGCCGGCTGGCCAGATGGGATATCAGCGGGCAACCGCTGGGTGCCAACCTGTGGCTGCGCCTGCCCCATGGCGTGCGCAGCGCGGCACTGGTCGAGGCCTTGGCGAGCCGCGACGTGCGCGTCACCAGCGCCGAGCCGTTCTGCGTGGGCAGCGAGCCCGCGCCCCAGGCGATTCGCCTGTGCTTGAGCGCGGCGGCCTCCCGCGAGGCCCTCGACCAAGCCCTGCAGGCGCTGCTCGAGGTGCTCGAGGCGCCGCCGCTGGCGCCCGCCACGTTATAACGCCCCAGGTTCTGTACGAGAAGTCGGCGAGCGCAGGCAGTTTTCGACAGAATCTATTCGTAGCGGTCCTTCCAGCGCTGCCTCCGCACCTGCTCTTTGAGCACCTCGAGCATATCCACCAGCACCTTCTCGGTCACCGCGTCGCTGTGGCTGTCGACCTTGAGCCAGGCTTCCAGGCCGCTGTCGGCAACCCGCTCCAGCAGCTGCTCGAACTCCGGCGAGCGCAGTCCGTTGGCGGCCTCTTCCACCAACCGGCAGGCGATATCGCTCAGGGTGTCGTCCAGTGCCACGCTCAGCTGGCGGCCCATCGGCAGCCGTCGCAGGCGCTGGATCTCGGGGCTGCTCTCCAACGTACGCCCGACCAGCGCGCTGACGTAGCGCATCAGGTCGCCGCGATTGCGCTGGTAGGCGCTGCCGGCCATGTCCTCCAGCCGGCGGGTGATCTCATGGACCAGCGCCTGCTTGCGCGGCATCACCACCTCCTCGATCACCCGCCCCGACAGCGAGTCGCTGGCCTGCACCTGCTGCTGGATATTGCCCAGCAGGCGCAGCGCAATGCGGTCGGAAAGCTCCTCGAGCAGGATGTCGTAGTACTTGGCGACGAAGGCATAGAGCTGCCACTGGCGCACATCGATCAGCCCCAGCCGGTGCAGGCGCTGGACCAGCGAGATCACGCGCAGCACGCGCAGCAGCCGGAAGCCGCCCACCGGGATGCAGCCCAGCACGTCGTACCAGTGCACGAAGGGGTAGAAGAACCAGCGGTGATAGCGGCGCTCGATGATCGCCACTGCCCAGCCGAGCAGTACGTCGGCGACGAACACCGCCACGAACATCAGGTCGATGGCGATGAAGTTGGCGTGGATACGCTGGTCGTAGGCCTGGTGAAGCCCCGGCGCCAGCCGCTCGAAGGCGGCATTCAGCGGGTCGAGCAGAAACAGCCCGTCGACCAGCAGCAGGCTCAGGTTGGCGATCACCAGCAGCATGATCAGCACATCCCACACCAGGTGCAGGCGCTCCAGGGCGGGGCTCAGGGCGTGTCGTGCGGGCATGGCGTCTCCTTCGCCTGGGGGGCACGCGCGGGCATCAGCCCGGCGTATCGCCCGCCGGCTGGGTCGCATAGTGGTGCGCATGGGTGCGCCGGGCCTCCTCTTCGGCCTGCTTGCGCAGCTTCTTGCGCAGTGCGGCCTTGTCGAAGCGCAGCTTCTGCAGTGGCGTGTCGAGCCTGAGCGGCGGCACCAGCGCCGGCGTGCCGTCCTCGTCCACCGCGACCATGGTCAGGTAGCAGCTGTTGGTATGGCGGATCACCTTGTCGCGGATGTTCTCGGCCACCACCTTGATGCCGATCTCCATCGACGAGCGACCGACGTGATTGACCATGGCCAGGAAGGTGACCAGCTCGCCGACATGGATCGGCTGCTTGAACAGCACCTGGTCCACCGACAGCGTCACCACATAGCTACCCGAGTAGCGGCTGGCACAGGCGTAGGCCACCTCGTCGAGCTTCTTGAGGATCGCCCCGCCGTGCACCTTGCCGCTGAAGTTGGCCATGTCGGGGGTCATCAGCACGGTCATCGAGAGCTCATGCTGACCGGGAAGGGCGTGTGCGTCCATCGAGGGTATCCTTGTCAGGGTCATTTACAGCATAACGCCTAGCCCCCAGCCGGCGACAAGGCGTTTCGTTGGCGGTGGAAGGCTGCCGCTGGCCTAGAACCAGGTCAGCCCCACCGAGATGATCGCCCCGGTGACGAACAACTGGATCAGGCAGAAGCCCATGATGTCCTTGGCCTTGAGGCCGGCGATGGCCAGCACCGGCAGCGCCCAGAATGGCTGTAGCAGGTTGGTCCAGGCATCGCCCCAGGCCACCGCCATGGCGATCCGCGAGACGTCGGCGCCGAGTGCCTCGGCGGCAGGCAGCATCACCGGTGCCTGTACCGCCCACTGGCCGCCGCCGGAGGGCACGAACAGGTTGACGATGCCGGCGCTGATGAACGACCAGAACGGCAGCGAGGTCTCGGTGGCAAACGACACCAGCCCCTCGGACATGCTCTGGGCCAGCCCCGACTCGACCATGATCGCCATGATGCCGGCGTAGAAGGGAAACTGGATGACGATCCCGGCACCACCCTTGATCGCCTCGTGCAGGCAGTCGAGCAGGCGCCGCGGGGTGCGGTGCAGGACGATGGCCAGGAACAGGAACAGGAAGTTGACGATGTTGAGGTTGAGGCTGCCGCCGCGCAGCAGGAAGTGGTCGGCGAGGAAGATCAGCCCGGGAATGCCCACCAGCCAGGCCAGTGCCTGGCTGTTCTCGAGCCGCTCGGCGGGGCGCGTGACGCGGCTGCGCGCCGGCGGCGTGTCATCGAGCTGGGCGGGATCGATGTAAACGCTGTCCTTTTCGTCGGGCAGCATCATGCGGTTGACCAGTGGCACGGCGATGAACAGGCAGACCACGATCGCCAAATTGAAGAAGGCGAAGATAGTGCTGCCGGTGCCGATCACGCCGATCTGCTCGACGCTGAAGTGGCCCTCGGTGGCGATGGTCAGCGGGATCGAGCCGGCCAGGCCGCCGTGCCAGACCACGAACCCCGAGTAGGCGCTGGCGATCAGCAGCCGATAGTCAACGCGGATCTGGCGCGCCAGCTCCTTGGCGAACAGCGCCCCGACCACCAGCCCGAAACCCCAGTTGATCCAGCTGGCGGTCAGCGATACCACGGTGACCAGCAGGATCGCGCCGCCGGCGTTATTGGCCTTGCCGGCCAGCCGCTCGAGCAGGCGCTTGACCGGCGGTGAGCTGGCCAGCATGAAGCCGGTCACCAGCACCAGCAGCATCTGCATCGAGAAGGCCAGCAGTCCCCAGAAGCCGTCGCCCCAGAAGCGCATCACCGCCAGCGGCGTCTGGCGCTCCACGGCGATGGCGGCGGTGGCGGCGATCAGGGTCAGCAGCAGCACGAAGATATAGGGATCGGGCAGGTAACGCTCCACCAACCTGACGGCGGGGCGTGACAGGAACTTGAGCATGGCATGATCGCTTTTATTGGTTGGGTAGATCCAAGCTAGCGCATTCAGCCTGAACTGGCAGCTCAGGCCGGGTCAACGCTGGCTCGCCAACGCTGGCGCCGGTAGTGCAGGTAGTAGCCGCCGAGGGTCGCCGAACGCACCAGGGTGAAGGCCGTGAAGGCCAGCCACAGGCCGTGGTTGCCGAGGCCCTGGGTCAGCCACCATAGCGGCAGGTAAACGGCCAGGCCGATAAAGATGCTGTTGCGCATTTCGCGGCTGGCGGTGGCGCCGATGAACACCCCGTCGAGCAGGTAGCTCCACACCGCCAGCAGCGGCATGACGATCATCCACGGCAGGTATTGCGCCGCCGTGGCGCGTACCTCGGGGAGATCGGTAAGCAGCGCGATCAGCGCCTGGCCGCCGAGCAGGAAGGCCAGCGAGGCCGCGCCAGCGGCGAACAGCGAGAAACGCGCCGCGGCGCGCACTGCGGTGGCGAACTCATCCCAGCGGCGGCGCCCCACCGAGCGTCCGACCAGCGCCTCGGCGGCGTGGGCGAAGCCATCCAGGGCGTAGGAGGTGAGCATGATGAACTGCAGCAGCACGGCGTTGGCAGCGAGCACGGTGTCGCCCTGGCTGGCGCCCTGGGCGGTAAAGAAGGCCATCGCGAACAGCAGCCCCAAGGTACGCACGAACAGATGGCTGTTGACCTGGAACAGCTCGCGGTAGGCGACGAGCTTGAGCAGCCGCTGGCGCAGGAAGCGTCCCTCCAGCAGGCGCAGCTGACGCAGCACCAGCCAACCGCCGAAGGCCAGCGCGGTATAGTCGGCAATCACCGTGGCCCAGGCCACACCGTCGCTGGTCATGCCCAGGCCGACCACGAACAGCAGGTCGAGCACGATGTTGACGCTGTTGGTGAGTACCAGGATGGCCAGCGTTACCCGGGCGTTCTGCTGGCCCAGGAACCAGCCGAGGATGGCGTAGTTGGCGAGCACTGCCGGCGCCGAGAGAATGCGGATCTGGGCGTACTCCCGGGCCAGATCGGTGGCCACTTCGCTGCCGTCGAGCAGCCACAGGCCGAGCTCGATCAGCGGCGTCGAGAGCACGATCAACGCCACGCCGATGGCACCGGCCATCAGCAGTGACTGGCCGAGCAGGTTGCGCACTTCGCTATCGTTCTCGCGACCCACCGCCTGGGAGGTCAGGCCGGTGGTGCCCATGCGCAGGAAGCCGAAGCCCCAGTAGAGGAAGCTGAACAGGGTGGCGCCGAGGGTCACCGCGGCCAGGTAGCGCGAGTCGGGCAGGTGGCCGACCACGGCGGTATCCACCAGGCCGAGCAGCGGCACGGTGATATTGGAGAGAATGATCGGCCAGGCCAGCAGCCAGATACGGCGGTCGGCGCTGCGCGGCGACGGGGAGCTCATTGGCGTCCTTGCGGAAATGGAGAAACTGCCAGGCGTCTCAGGCGGCGGTGATGCGCTGGTACTTCTCCATCAGCTCGGCGCGACTCTCTTCGCGCTGAGGGTCGAGGGGAATGCAGTCCACCGGGCAGACCTGCTGGCACTGCGGTTCGTCGAAATGGCCGACGCACTCGGTGCACAGGCCGGGGTCGATGACGTAGATCTCCTCGCCCTGCGAGATGGCGCCGTTGGGGCATTCGGGTTCGCAGACGTCGCAGTTGATGCACTCGTCGGTGATCATCAGGGCCATGGGGCTACCTCGGGATTGCCTGAGCTGAGCGTAAATCTTAGTACGTTACTCAGGTATTGTAATGCCTGTCGAGCGCCTCGACGACCGTGGGATGCACGTGCTGGGAAATATCGCCACCCAGACGGGCGATCTCGCGCACGATGGTCGAGGAGATATAGGAATTCTCCACCGCCGGGGTGAGAAACACACTCTCCACGCCGGGCGATTGGGCGCGGTTCATGTTGGCCAGCTGCAGCTCGTATTCGAAGTCCGACACCGCGCGCAGGCCGCGCAGGATGATCCGCGCACCCTGCTGCTCGAGCAGCTCGGTGAGCAGGCAGGCGAAGCCGGTGACTTCGACGTTGGGCAGCGGCTCGACCACCGTGCGAGCCAGCGCCACGCGGGTGTCGAGGTCAAGGGTGGGGCGCTTGCCGGGGCTCGCCGCCACCGCGATCACCACTTTGTCGAACATCTTGGCGGCACGCTCGATCAGGTCGTAGTGGCCGTTGGTGATGGGATCGAAGGTGCCGGGATAGACCACGATATTCATGCCAGCGCTGCTTCCCTGAAGTTTGTGTATGGATGGCGCTCAGTCGTCGAGCGAACCATAGGGGTTGTCGACATCCAGCGAGACCGGCCGTGCATAGCCGGGGATCTCGATCTGCGTGGCGTTGATGGTCAACTCCGGCCCCTCGAGCACGCCCTCGCCGAAACGGTACAGTGCCCGGAAGTGGCCGCGGTCGGCAAGCCGTGCGTAGGTGGCGCTGATCGCCAGGGTCGCCTCGCGGCGAGTGCGCCAGGCGTCCATCGCGGCCGCACCGTGGCGCTTGGTCAGCAGCCGCTCGGTGGCGGCCGGCGACAGCACCAGGCCGGTGGCGTTGTTGCCACCGAAGCCCTTGGCATTGATGAAACAGGCGTCGGCGTCGAAGGCCTGGGGCTCGCGGGAGAAGCGCAGCCGCTCGGCGTGGACGTCATCGGCCACCGCATCAAGGGTGGGGATGCCCGGCAGCCAGCCGTGGGCGAAGCTGCCCAGGGCGCTGGCCAACTGGTCGCCGGCGGCGCTGCCCTGGGAGTGGCCGACGAAGGCCTTGACCGCGACCACCGGCCAGTCGTCGATGGCGTTGGCCGCGGCGATGCGGTCGAACACATGCGACTCGGTGACCCGGTTCTTGGGCGTGCTGGTGCCGTGGGCGTGCAGGAAGCTGCGTTCGCGCACCGCCTGCTCGCCGAGCATGGCGTTGGCCAGCGCCACCGCCTTGCCCAGGGTCACGTAGTTGCCGATGCCCGGCGCCGAGATCGAGCGCTTCCAGCCGTCGGCGTTGACGAACACGCCGGGCACCGCGCCGAGAATCTGGGCGCCGGTCTCCAGCGCTAGGGCGTCGTCCATCAGCAGCACGAACTGGCTGGCCTCGGCGATGGTGAAGCCGCAGTTGCGGGCGAACGGCCGGCAGGCGCGCTGGTAGTCGGCGTCGGTCAGCAGTGCCAGGGCGTCGAGAGCCTTGAGGCTGTCGTCGTCGGCCAGCGCGCCCATGGCGCGGAAGCCTTCGATGATCTCGGGGGTGATCGGTGCGTCGGCGGTACCCACCATCACCACCCGGCGGCGGCCGCTGGCGATGTCGTCGACGCCTAGCCGCAGGTTGTAGAGGAAGCTCGCGCAGGCGCCCTGGACCGCACCGGTGGCGCCGACGCTGCCCAGCACGTAGGCGTTGAGAAAGTCGGCCGGCATCTGGCCATAGCCCAGCGGCATCTGCTTGGACGTGGCGCGATTGCCGGACACGAAGCTCTTGAGCAGCCCGCCCCAGCCCGGGTCGTCGAGCTGGCCGATGGAGTTGCCGGCATAGACCGCGATGTCGTCGGGATCCAGGCGGTCCTGCAGCGACTGCCAGTCGAGGCCGCTCTGGCCGAGGCAGTCGGAGGCGCCGAAGATGCTCATCGACAGCCCGCGGGGGTGGTGCACGCTGCGATAGAAGCGGCTGGGGTCGAAGCCGCTGGGCAGCTGGCCGGCGGCGCGTACCTGGGCCGGGCGCCGCTCGGGCAGCATCACGTCGAGGCTGCCGGCAGGGACGCTGACCTCCAGTTGGTGGCGGTCGATCTCACGTACCTGCCAGGTCTCGGGCAGTGCGTCGGGTAGCTGGCGGCGGCGCACGCGAAAGGTCAGCGGCGCGTCGAGGGCCAACTGGGCCTGGCGATTGGCTGGGATGCCGTCCTCATTGAAGCGTGGGTCTTCGATGCGCCGGATCAGAGTGTGGTCGAGGACCCGTTGGCGGAAGCGGTCGACCAGCGCCGCGGCGTCCAGCGGCTCGCCGCTGGCATCCTGCCAGGTGTCGTCTTCGCTCGGCTGGGCGAGACGCATCATGGCGGCCAGGCCCAGCAGGGTCTGTTCCTGGTCGTCCTTGTGCAGGGCTGCAAGCACCGTGCGACGGTAGGCCTGGTGGCCAGAGGTTCTGCCGGCGGCGTTGACTCCGCCCATGCCGACGATCACCGGTAACTGTGACAAGCCGCGTTCCTCGTTGTGCTGTGGGTGTCTACGAGTCGTTTTTTATCGAATGGCGCGATGATAGCACCGGGGTCGGCGTGGCGTCATGCCGCCGCCATGAGCGGGCGCCAGAGCGGTGTTAAAACAAATGTTTGAAAATGGTGCGCTGCGGCGCTAAGATGAGATGGCTGTTTGAGTCATACGAGTTGGTAGTTGGCGTGTCCTCCGGGATGCGCCGTTTTTTTGCGCGCCCACTGGCCTGTACGCGAGCTGCCAAGTGCTACCATGGTCGCTGATTTCACCACCTTAGCGCTGCCATGTCCGACGAGTCTCGCCGTATCCAGTCCCGTCAGAGCGGGCCCCACGATGATCTGCAGCGCCGCGTGCAGCGTGCCCTAGACCACCCTTGGCGCAAGCCGATTGCCGAGCACACCCGGGTCGCCTTCGACGCTGCCTCGGCCTGGCTGGCCGAGCAGCGCAAGCCGCTGGTGCTGGATGCCGGCTGTGGCGTGGGGCTCTCGACCCGGCAGCTTGCGTTGCGTCACTCCGGGCATGCGGTGCTGGGCATCGACCGCAGCGCCGATCGCCTGTCGCGGGACCACGGCCCGTTGCCACCCAACGCCCGGCTGGTGCGTGCCGATCTGGTCGACTTCTGGCGGCTGGCGCTGGCCGCGGGCTGGCAGCCTGACTACCACTACCTGCTCTACCCCAACCCTTACCCCAAGTCGGTGCATCTCAAGCTGCGCTGGCAGGGCCACCCGGTGTTGCCGCATCTGCTGGCTTTGGGCGGCCAGTTGGAACTGCGCTCGAATTGGGCGATCTATGTCGAGGAGTTCGGTCAGGCGCTGTATCAGGCCACCGGCGTGACGGCGACGATCGACGCCTTCGATCCCGCTGGCGACCCCCTCACCCCGTTCGAGCGCAAGTACCACGCCAGCGGCCAGACGCTGTGGCGTCTTGCGGCCTCGCTGGCCTGGCGGCCTGATCTGGTCCCGCGGGACATGCCAGGCGTCGAGCGCTAGACTGGCGTGTCGATTTGCAGGAGCAGGCCATGACGTATCTCTTTCTGGCGCTGGCGATCATTGCCGAAGTGATCGCCACCAGTGCCCTCAAGGCATCCAACGAGTTCACCCGGCTGTGGCCCAGCGTGCTGGTGGTGGTGGGCTATGCCACGGCGTTCTATATGCTGACGCTGGTGCTGCGCACCCTGCCGGTGGGCATCGCCTATGCCTTCTGGGCCGGGCTCGGCATCGTGCTGGTCACGCTGATCGGCATCGTGTTGTATGGCGAAGTGCCCGACGTACCGGCGCTGCTGGGCCTAGCCATGATCGTCGGCGGAGTGGTAGTGATCCAGGTGTTTTCCAAGGTTTCGGCCCACTGATTCAGGAGTCGCGCATGCTGCGTCGCGTTATCGCCCCGCTGGCGGGCCTGTTGCTGTCACTGCTGGCGCTGCCGGCGCTGGCCGCCGGCTTTGCCAACCTCGAACGCATGACCGAGCAGGGCTTTTTGATCAGCGCCGAGGCGCGGCTGCTGGATGGCGGCGGCGAACTGCTGGGCGCGATCGAGCCGCAGCGTCAGCTGTCGCCGGCCTCGGTGTCGAAGATCTACCTGGCGGCGGCGGCGCTGGAGCGCTGGGGGCCGCAGCATCGCTTTACCAGCGAGCTGAAGAGCGCTGGCGAGATCGACGCCGACGGCATCCTGCAGGGCGACCTGATCTTCGAGGGCGGCGGCGACCCGGCGCTGGTCTCCGAGGAGCTGTGGAAGCTGGTGCAGCTGCTGCGCCAGCACGGCGTGCGCGGCGTCAACGGCCAGCTGGTGGTCAGTCAGTGGCGTTTCGGCCCGGTGGCGTGCGTGACCCGTGACCGCTGCGATACCGCCGAGCGCTCGGCCAACACCTACAGCGCGCTGCTCAGCTCGGCGGGGGTCAACTACGGCAGCTGGTGCATGAACGTGCATCCCGCTGCCGGCGTCGGCGAGGCGGCGAGGGTGGTGAGCTGCGATACCGTGGAGCCAGTGATCGGCATCAACAACCAGGTCACCACCGTGGCCGCCGGCAATGCCACCGAGCTCAATGCCGAGCGCGTTACCGATGCCGGCGGTGACACCATGATCCTGCGCGGTCAGATTGCCGCCAACGCTTCGCCACGGGAGATCTACCGGGCCAGCTCCGATCCCGCCGGGCAGACCGCCCAGACGCTGCTGGCGCTGCTTGGCCAGGCGGGCATCGAGGTCGGCGGCGACGCCGCCGGAGTGCCCTATGTCACCACCAGCGTGGCGCCCAACGGCGCCGCGCGCCGGCTGGCGGCGGTGGACGGCAAGCCGCTGCAGGAGCTGGTGCTGCGAACCATGAACTACTCCAACAACTTCATGGCCGACGTACTCAACCTGGGGCTGGTGCCGACGCCGCAGACCTCGCTGGAAGAGGCCGCCCAGGCGCTCGAGGCCTACGCCGCGGCGATTCCCGGCCACGGCCCGTTGACGCTACACAGCGGCAGCGGCCTGACCACCACCAATCGCACCTCGGCGGCGGGGGTCAATGCGCTGCTCGAGCATGCCTACCATCGGCCGGCGCTGTTTCCGCACCTGCTGGCCAGCATGCAGACCCCGGTCAACGGCCCGTCGCGCTTCATCCGCCGTGGCGGCGAGCGCTTCCAGAACAACGTGATGCTCAAGACCGGCACCCTGAACGAGCCCTTCGCGGTGCGCTCGGTGGGCGGCTATTTTCGCACCGACAGCGGCCGCTGGGGCGTCTTCACGGTACTGGTCAACGGCACCTCGAGCACACCCTGGCTGAACTGGACCCAGGTCCTCGATCCACTGACCGAGGACCTCGATGCCATGATTCGCGCCCACTGAACTGCGTCGGCGACCCACGCCGGGGGCGCGTGGGATTTGCTACTATCGTCACTCGTGCCGCCGTGGCGGCATCGATTCCATAGCAAGAGCGAAACGATGAAATCTGGGCATACCGGTTGGCGCCATCTGGTGCACTCGACCCGCTATTCACTCAAGGGCCTCAGGGCCGCCTACCGCAACGAGACGGCCTTTCGTCAGGAGGTGGCGCTGTGTCTGGTGCTGCTGCCGCTGGCGATCTGGATCGGTCGCAGCCCGCTGGAGTGGATCCTGCTGATCGGCAGCTGCCTGCTGGTGCTGATCGTCGAGTTGCTCAACAGCGCCATCGAGAACGTGGTCGACCGTATCGGCACCGAGCATCACGAACTCTCCGGCCGCGCCAAGGACATCAGCTCGGCGGCGGTGATGCTGGCGCTGCTGTTCGCCGGAATCACCTGGCTGCTGCTGATCGGCCAGCGGCTAATGGGGTAAGCCCGCGGATTAGTCTCTAGCGATGTTATTGGGTGACCCTCGGCGCCGGGCTTCGCTATGCTGAAGGCAATTTGCCGCTGACTGCGAGAGCCCCATGGCGCTGCCCGATGACTTCCTGCCCCGCGACGACCTGCCTAAGGCGCTGCATGCGCGCCGCGACCAGCTGAGCCAGCGCCTCGACGAGACCTTGAGCCAGGCCGACAACCTGGCCGAGATGCAGCAGCAGGAGGGGCCTGGGGCCAGTTGGGCGGCGCTGTCCGAGTCGCGCCGCGCCCAGCTGGCGCGGGTGCTGTGTATCTCCGATTTTGCCACCGACACCCTGACCCGCTACCCCGACTGGCTGATGCAGCTCGACGCCGCCGATGAACTCGACGCGCCGCCCAGCGCCGAGGACCAGACCGCCTGGCTCGACGAACTGCTCCAGGAGGCCAACGACGAGGCGGCCATGCAGCGGGTGATCCGGCGCTTTCGCCGGGCGCGCATGCTGGGCATCGTGTGGCGCGACCTGACCCGCCCGCCGGGGATCGATATGTGGGCCACTGCGGCCAGCGTCTCGCGCCTCGCCGAGGTGTGCCTCGAGGGCGCGCTGGGCTGGCTCGAGGCCCACCACGCCGAGCGCTGGGGGCTGCCGGCCGAGCGCGACGGCGAGCCGCAGCGCATGGTGGTGCTGGGCATGGGCAAGCTCGGCGCCGGTGAACTCAACCTATCGTCGGACATCGACCTGATCTTCGCCTTTCCCGACAAGGGCATCACTCAGGGCGGCAAGCGCGAGCTCGACCACCAGGAGTACTTCACCAAGCTCGGCCAGAAGCTGATCGGCGCGCTGGATGCCGTGACCGCCGACGGCTTCGCCTTTCGCGTCGACATGCGGCTGCGCCCGCTGGGCGACGGCGGCCCGCTGGTCGGCAGTTTCAGCTCGCTTTCCAGCTACTACCAGGACCAGGGCCGCGAGTGGGAGCGCTACGCCATGCTCAAGGCCCGCCCGGTGGCCGGCGACCGCCAGGCCGGCGACGAGCTGCTGGCAAGCCTCAGGCCGTTCGTCTACCGCCGCTACCTCGACTTCGGCGCCATCGAGTCGCTGCGCGAGATGAAGGGCATGATCAACCGCCAGGTGCGCCGCAAGGGCATGGATGACAACATCAAGCTCGGCCGCGGCGGCATCCGCGAGGTCGAGTTCGTGGTCCAGGCTTTCCAACTGATCCGCGGTGGCCGCGACACCGAGCTGCAGGTCACCTCGCTGCGCCAGGCGATGCAGATCCTGCCGGCATTGGGCCTGCTGCCCCAGGCGGTGGTCGACGAGCTGGAGCCCGACTACGCCTTTCTGCGCGACCTGGAGCACGCTATCCAGGCACTCGAGGATCGCCAGACCCAGGCGCTGCCGGAGCATGACGAGGAGCGTGAGCGGGTCGCCCTGGCGCTGGACATGGAGGGCTGGCCGGCACTGATCGCGCGTCTCGATGAGGTCCGCGGGCGCATCCGCGGCCACTTCGATGCGGTGATTGCCGACCCCGAAGAGGAAGTGGGAGACGCCGCCGAAGGCGACGACGAGCCTGACCTGGACGAGTGGCGCGGGCTGTGGCGCGGCGTCATGGATGACGATGATATCCTGGCGCTGTTCGAGGGGGCCGGTTTCGACGATGCCCCGGCCGCCGCCCGGCGCCTGACGGCACTGCGCGAATCGCGGGCGGTGAAGAGCATGCAGCGCATCGGCTACGAGCGCCTCGATGCGCTGATGCCGATGCTGCTCGCGGCGATGGCCGACAGCGAGGCCCCGGACCTGGTGCTCGAGCGGGTGCTGCCGCTGATCGAGGCGGTGCTGCGGCGTACCGCCTACCTGGCGCTGCTGCGCGAGAACCCCCAGGCCCTCAGCCACCTGATGCGGCTGTGCGCGGCCAGCCCCTGGATCGCCGAGCAGCTCGCCCGCCACCCGATCCTGCTCGACGAGCTGCTGACCCCGGCCACCCTCTACACCCCGGCTGACAAGCAGCACCTGGCCGACGAGCTGCGCCAGGCGCTGGGGCGCATCCCAGAAGACGACGAGGAGGCCCAGCTCGAGGCGCTGCGGATCTTCAAGCACGCCCAGGTGCTGCACGTGGCGGCCTCGGATATCGCCGGTGCCCGCGCGCTGATGAAGGTCAGCGACTTCCTCACCTATATCGCTGAGGTGGTCCTCGAGCAGGTATTGGCGATGGCCTGGAAACACCTGACCCGCAAGCACGGCCGCCCGGCACGGCGCGACGGCGTGCCCGGCGACACCGACTTCATCATCGTCGGCTACGGCAAGCTGGGTGGCATCGAACTCGGCTACGGCTCGGACCTCGACCTGGTGTTCATCCACGACGCCGCCTCCCAAGGCACCACCGACGGGCCGCGGCCGATCGACAACCCGGTGTTCTTCACCCGCCTCGGCCAGCGCATCATTCACCTGCTCACCGCGGTGACCCCGGCCGGTGCGCTCTACGAGGTCGACATGCGACTGCGGCCGTCGGGCAACGCCGGGCTGCTGGTCACGCCGCTGGAGGCCTTCGCCGACTACCAGCGGCACCAGGCCTGGACCTGGGAGCACCAGGCGCTGGTGCGTGCCCGGGTGGTGGCCGGCGACCGCCATCTCGGCGAGCGCTTCGAGGCCATTCGCAGCGAGATTCTCGGCGCGCGGCGCGACCTCGCCTCGCTGCGCGAGGAGGTGGTCAAGATGCGCCACAAGATGCGTGAGCATCTGGGCAGCAAGGCCAGCGCGCGCCAGGCCGGGCGTTTCGACCTCAAGCAGGACGCCGGGGGCATGGTCGATATCGAGTTCCTGTGCCAGTTCGCGGTGCTGGCGATGAGCGCCGATGCCCCCGAGCTGCTGCGCTGGAGCGACAACATGCGCCTGCTCGAGACCCTCGAGGCCTGCCAGCGGCTGCCCGCCGACGAAGCCCAGGGGCTGCGCGACGCCTACCTGGCCTACCGCCACGCCACCCACCGCGCCGCGCTGACCAAGGCTGAGCGGGTCGTCGATGCCGATGAGGTGGCGGCGCACCGCGAACTGGTGCGCCGGGTCTGGCAGCGCTGGATGGGCGAGGCGGAAAACAGCACGACCACCTAAGCCGAGAGCCTGGCCAGTGCCGCCTCCAGGCCGTGCAGGTCGGGGGTGGTGACCACGTCGTCGGGGAACGGTGAGGCACTCGGGGCGGCGCAGATGCCGACGAAGTGAGTGCCATTGCCGCGGGCGGTGCGGTAGTCGTTGTAGGAGTCGCCAATCATCACCGTGTGCGCCGCTGGGTGGCGGTAACGCTCGAGCAGGTTGCGCATGCCGGTGATCTTGTCCGGCGGCGCGCCGATCACCGCCTCGAAGTAGCGCGCCAGGTCGCGCTGCTCGACGATCTCACGCAGCTCAACCCCAGGCGTCGCCGACAGCAGGTAGAGCGGCAGTCGGCCGTGCCAGCGGCTCAGGAACTCGAGCGCCCCGGCGATCGCCGGGGCGACCTGGATGCGCGCCGCGACCACTGCCTTGAAGCGGGCGCAAAGGGCGTCGATATCGGCCGGACGCACGTCGCGGCCCAGAATGTGCGACTCGATATGGCGGAACTTGACCTCCCGCGGCTGGCCGCCGCGGCGCCCCAGGTAGGCCCTGATGGCCTCCTGTTGGGCGGCGGGGTAGTCGTCATATAACGCGGCGAAGGCTTCGCGCTTGAGGCTTGCCGAGTCGAGGATCACCCCGTCGAAGTCGAATACCAGCGCGGCACGCGGGTGGGTTAGAAGCTCAACCATCCTGGTGTCACTCAGCGCCGCGACAGGCGTTCCAGCAGCAGCCGCTTGGCCGGTGTGTTGCCCAGCAGCACCAGGACGATCACGCTGGTCAGCACCAACGACAGCGGATTGACGACCAGTGCCAGCAGGAATTCACCGATGTTATCGCCCACCGACGACATCGCCTGGCGGTAGGTCTCGTCGAGCAGTGGGCCGAGAATCACTCCCAGGATGATCGGGCCCATCTGGAAACCGAACACCTTGAGGAAGTAGCCGAGGATGCCGAAGCCGAGCATCCAGTAGACCTCGGTCATGTTGCTGTTGATCGAGTAGGTGCCAACTACGCACAGCACCAGGATCAGCGGGATCAGCACCGCCTTGGGCAGCTCGACGATCTTCGAGAACAGCTTGATGCCGGTCAGGCCGAACACCAGCAGGAAGATATTGGCCAGCGCCAGGTTGCCCACCGTGAACCAGAAGATATGCGGGGTCTCGACCATCAGCATCGGACCGGGGTTGAGGCCGTGGATCACCAGTGCACCGATGATCACCGCGGTCACCGCATCGCCGGGCATGCCCAGCGTCAGCATCGGCACATAGGCGCCGCCTACCGCGGCGTTGTTGGCGGTCTCCGGCGCCACCAGCCCCTCATAGGCGCCTTCGCCGAATGGCCGCGAGGGGTGCTTGACGGTGCGCTTGGCGTGGTCGTAGGCGAACAGCGAGGCGATGTCGCCGCCGGTGCCGGGCAGGGCGCCGACGATCACCCCGATCACCGAGGTGCGGATCGATAGCGGCAGGTACTTGGCTACCATGTTGAAGGAGGGCACGATCTTGTCGACCTTCTGCTTCACCGGCACGGTATTGAGATGGTGCAGTTGGTAGAAGGCCTCCGCGACGCCGAACAGGCCGATCATCACCACCACGTAGTGGATGCCGCCCAGCAGGTTCATGTTACCCATGGTGAAGCGGCCCTGGGCGGTGACCGGGTCCATGCCCACCAGGCCGATGACCCCGCCGAGGGCTACGGCGAAGATGCCCCGCGCCAGCGACTTGCCCGACAGCGTGCTGACCAGCAGCAGGCCGAGCAGCGCGATCAGGAAGTAGTCGCGGGGGGCGAAGCGCAGTGCCAGGTCGGAGAGCATCGGCGCGGTGGCGGCAAGGATCGCCACCCCCACGAAGCCGCCGATCACCGACATCACGGTGCTCAGGCCGATGGCGCGGCCGGCTTCGCCGCGCTGGGCCAACGGGTAGCCATCGAAGGCGGTGGTCAGCGCCGCCGGAGAGCCGGGGATATTGAGCAGGATGGCGGTACGCGAGCCGCCGTAGACCCCACCGACGTAGATGCCCACCATCAGCGCCAGGGCGTTGTTGATGTCCCAGGAGAAGGTGAAGGAAATCAGGATCGACACCGCCATGGTCACCGACAGCCCGGGAATGGCGCCGACGTAGATGCCGGCCAGGGTGCCGAGGGCGGTCAGGGCCAGCAGTTGGGGGTCGAGCCAGGCCATCAACAGATAGGAGAAGGTATCACTCATGCGATGCCTCGTTGGGTCAGGGGGCTGCGCCGTTTACGGCAGGTAGACGCGGAACACCACGGTGAACAGCACGTAGATCACGGCAATTGCGCCGGTCGCGGTGAGCAGCGAGGTGACCGCCTTACCGCGGCGCAGGAAGATCATCGCCAGCACTAGAAAAACGAAGGTGCTGAGGAAGAAGCTGGCCGGCTCGATGGCGATCAGGTAGGCCACTGCCAGCGCCGAGAACACCAGCACGTTGAACGGGAAATGCTGCCGCAGGAACGCCTTGAACTCGTCCAGTGCGCCTTGGGTGTCGGGCCGTTGCTTGCGGCGGTGGCCGGCCAGCACGGCGATCGAGGAGGCGATCAGGATCAGCGATAGGCCGATGGGAAAGGCCCCGGCCGAGTTGATCGAAGAGAAGCCGGTGATCTGGTAGGCGTGGTAGAAGACGGCACCGCTGAACAGCAGCAGTAGCCAGTCGAAGACGCGCTCGCCGACCTGTAGCTTGTCGGGTTTGTTGTCCATGCGAAACTCCGTCGGGCAGGCCCAGCAATGCTGGGCCTGCCCAGGCTGCGACCGGGGGAAAGGTTACGGGTGCGGGATACCGAGCTCCTCCGGAGAGACCTCGATGGTTTCCGCTTCGGCGTCGTACATCGACCAGGCGGTCACCGACTGCCAATTGTCGAGGTACTGCAGGGCTTCATCGCCTGACAGGTTGAGTGGGGCGCCGCCGAAGTCGTCGAGGAACTGCTGGAACTCGTCCGAGGCCACGGCATTGTAGTAGGCATCCTCGAGCACTGCCTTGATGTCATCCGGTGTGTCCTGGTGGACGAACACGCCCCAGAACGGCCCCCACGGCAGGAACGACTCGATCCCCGGCAGCGCCGCGGTGATTGGCGGTACGCCCGGCAGGTCCTCGACCTCCTGGTCGGAGAGCACCGCGAGGCCTTTGAGGCGACCGCCGCGGATCTGCTCGGCCACCGCCGACAGGCTCAGCGGCATGAAGTCGATATGCTCGCCGAGCAGCGCCGTGACACCGGGGCCATCGCCGCCGAAGGTCACGTCGCGGATATCGAGTTCGTCTACCGCATTGATCATGGCGTGTACGGTGCTCGGCAGGCCGCCGGCGCCGGTGCCGCCCATGCGCAGCTCGCCGGGATTCTCCTTGGCGTACTCGAGCAGCTCGCCGAAGTCCTCGAAGGGGCTGTCGGGGTGGGTGGCGATCACTACCAGGCCCTGGCCGATGATATTGACGGCGTGCATGTCGTCATAGGTGAAGTCGGCCAGGCCCATCAGCGGGTAGAGCTGCGGGTTCTCGGCGCCGAACAGCAGGTTATAGCCGTCCGGGCGCTGGTTCATGACGTGGTTCATGCCGATCACGCCGGTGCCGCCGGCGCGGTTGGTCAGCACGATGGTGGTGCCCAGCGCCTCCTCGACGTGGGGCGTGAGGCTGCGGATCACGTTGTCGGTGGCGCCACCTGCGCCCCACTGGATGGTGCCCTGGATATTGCGTTCGGGGTAGTCGGCGATGGCGGCAGCGGCGATGCCGAGGGTGCCGATGGCAACGGCGAGGGCGCTAAGCGTAGGTCTGAACATGGTGTCCTCCGGATACATCTGTTTGTTGTGTTGATGTGTCGAGTTGTTCGGTTGTCGAACTTGCGTGCTAATAGCGAACAAACTAGAATTCCTTTCCAGAACTGTCAATGCATGATGAGGGCGATGCGACTAAGGTCTTAGGCCGGCAAATGGCCACGCCGGGTTCGTGTCGCCCTGCCAAGAGTGCCATATCGACAATCGCCGCAGGGGATGGGCAGTGCTCCGCCACCCGCGGCCCGGAGGACAGCATGCGCGCCATTGCCACCGTCTGCCTTAGCGGCGACCTGAGAACCAAGCTGGAAGCCATTGCCCGCGCCGGCTTCGAGGGCGTGGAGATCTTCGAGAACGATCTGCTCTCCTTCGACGGCTCCCCTGCCGAGCTGCGCGGGCTGTGTACGTCGCTGGGGCTGGTGATCGTCGCCTTCCAGCCATTTCGCGATTTCGAGGCCATGCCCGAGCCGCAGCGCAGCCGCAACATGCAGCGCGCTGAGCGCAAGTTCGACCTGATGGAAGAACTCGGCACCGACTTCCTACTGGTCTGCAGCAACGTCTCGCCGCAGTGCCAGGACGACCTCGGCCAGGCCGCGGCCGACCTGCGCGAGCTGGCCGAGCGGGCCGCCAAGCGCGGCATCCGCATCGGCTTCGAGGCACTCGCCTGGGGGCGCCATATCTCCGACTACCGCGACGCCTGGGAGGTGGTACGCCGCGCCGATCATCCGGCGCTGGGTATCGTGCTCGACAGCTTCCACATCCTCTCCCGCGGCCACGATCTCGCGGCCATCGCGCGTATTCCCCGCGACAAGATCTTCTTCGTGCAGGTGGCCGATGCGCCCCAGCTGGACATGGACGTGCTGCAGTGGAGCCGTCACTTCCGCTGCTTCCCCGGCCAGGGCCGCCTGCCGCTGCGCGACTTCATGGCCGTGCTGGCCAAGACCGGCTACGCCGGCCCGCTATCGCTGGAGATCTTCAACGACGCCTTCCGCGCCGGGCCCACCGAGGCCACCGCCCGCGATGGTCTGCGCTCGCTGATCCTGCTCGAGAACCTGGTCGAGGAGGGCCCCTGGGCCAGTCGCATCCCGCCGGCGCCACAGTATAACGGCATTCATTTCATCGAGTTCACCCTCGACGAGGAAAGCGCCGCGCCGCTCGGCGAGTTTATCGATGCGTTGGGTTTTCGCCACGTGGGACGCCACCGTTCGAAGAACGTCGAACTGTGGAAGCAGGGCGATATGCATCTGGTGCTCAACTTCGAGACCGACAGTTTTGCCCACACCTTTCGCCTGCTGCACGGCACCGCGGTGTGTGCGGTGGGCTTCCGGGTCGACGATGTGGAAAAGGCGCTGGCGCGGGCCAAGGCCTTCCAGGCCCAGACCTTCCGCAGCCAGGTCGGCGAAGGCGAGATGGAGATTCCCGCGCTGCGCGGCATCGAGGGTAGCCTGGTGTATCTGGTCGACGACCAGGCCGCCAGCGACCTGCAGTGGCGCACCGACTTCGAACTGTTCGACCAGGACAGCCGAGATGAAGCCGGCCTGACCCGGGTCGACCACCTCTCCTACGTGCTACCGGCGACCCAACTGCTCGGCTGGCAGCTATTCTATCGCACCGTGTTCGGCTTCGACGCCGAGACCGAGCACGAGATCGTCGACCCCCATGGGTTGATGCTCAGCCAGGCGGTGACCAGCCCCGAGGGCTCGATCCGCCTGCCGCTGACCGTCTCCCAGGCCAGCGAGACACTGCCGGGACGCTTCCTGAGTCAGTTCCAGGGTGGCGTGCAGCAGATCGCCTTCGCCAGTCGCGATATTTTCGCCAGCGTCGATGCGCTCAAGGCGCGCGGCCTGCCGCTGCTGCGCATCCCGCAGAACTACTATGACGACCTCGAGGCCCGCTACGACCTCGATGCGGCGCTGCTCGAGGCCATGCAGTCGCGCAATATCCTCTACGACCGCAGCGACGAGGGCGAATTCTTCCACGCCTATACCGAGACCTTCTCGGGACGCTTCTTCTTCGAGATCGTCGAGCGCCGCGGCGGCTATCACCAGTTCGGTGCCGCCAATGCCGGTATCCGGCTCGCCGCTCAATCCGCCCAGCGCTAGCGCTGCTATCAGGAGATCAGCTATGAAACTGGGTTTGATCGGCAAGGCCATCATGAACTCCAGCTCGCCGGACCTGCACGTACGACTCGGCCAGCTGACCGGGATTCCCGCCAGCTATGACTTGTTCGACGCCAACGAGCAACCCATCGACTCCCTGGCCAGCCAGGTCGACGAGGTGCGCGCCGCCGGCTACCGCGGGGTCAACGTCACCTTCCCCTGGAAAGAGGAGGCAGTGCGCCTGGCCACTCGCCCGACTGAGGGGGCACGCATGATCGGCGCGGCCAATACTCTGGTCTTCGATGCCGGTGAGATCGTCGCCGAAAATACCGACTTCACCGGCTTTATCAGCGGCTACCGCGCTACCCTCGGCGAGCGGGCGCCGGGGCGGGTGCTGCTGCTGGGCACCGGCGGGGTGGGCAAGGCGGCGGCCTTTGCGCTGGGCAAGCTCGGCGCCAGCGAGGTGATCCTGATGGACCTCGACGCGGCCAAGTCGCGCCAGCTCGCCGACGAACTCGCTGCCCAGGGCTTCAACGCCTCGATCATCGGTCGCGATGAGCTCGCTGCCACCGTGCCGCGCTGCGATGGGCTGGTCAACTGCACCCCCATCGGCCACGAGAAGAGCCCCGGCTGCCCGCTGCCCAAGGCGCTGGTGGCGGCGCACCACTGGATCTTCGATGCGGTCTACGTGCCGGCGGTGACCGAGTTCGTCGCCGCCGCCCAGGCCGCCGGTGCCAGCGTAATGAGCGGCGTCAGCCTGTTCGTGTTCCAGGGCGTCGACGCCTTCAAGCTGTTCTGCGAGGATGAAGCCAAGCGCGCCGCCGCCGACGCCCAGGCGCTGACCCTTTTCGCCCACTATCGGCGTGAACTGCTCAAGGAGAGCGACTGATGAGCCAAGCCAAGGTGCTGGTGCTGCATGGCCCCAACCTCAACCTGCTGGGCACTCGCGAGCCGGAGATCTACGGCCACGAGACCCTCGACGATATCAACAACAGCCTGTATGAGAAGGCCGCCTTCAACGGCTGGGAGGTCAAGGCGCTGCAGAGCAACCACGAGGGCGCGCTGATCGATGCCATCCACGCTGCCAGGCTCGACGGCACCGCGGCGATCATCATCAACCCCGCCGCCTTCACCCACACCTCGGTGGCGATCCTCGACGCCCTCAACGCCTTCGACGGCAAGGTCATCGAGGTGCATCTCTCCAACGTCCACAAGCGCGAGAGCTTCCGCCACCACTCCTACGTCTCGCTGCGTGCCGACGGGGTGATCGCCGGCCTCGGCAGCCAGGGCTACCTGGCCGCCCTGGACGCGCTGATCAAGGCCGCCGACGCCTGAATCCAGGCTAGCTTGATGCCCGACCGCGAGCCCGCCCTATGGCGGGCTCGCGGCGTTTCAGGCTGTCTGATAAAAGCTTGATCTGCGTCAACTGGCATAGGGGGCTGTCTTCGCTAGGCTGACAAGGGTATGCGGTGGTTTGTCACATCCGGCCAGGCCCACACCCAGCGAGGAAAGTGCCATGAGCGACCCCGACAGCGCCGCGCCGTCGGTGCGCAAGCGACAAGAGCTGAAGCTGTTTCTGTTCATCTGCGTGTTGCTGTTCCCGATCCTCGCCGTGGCGGTGGTCGGCAGCTACGGCTTCGCGGTGTGGATCTACCAGATGATCGCCGGCCCACCCGGCCCTCCCGGTTGAGTCGGTGACGTCATGACCCATAACAACAAGGCTCACCGCCATTCGGATCGCCGCCAGTTCTTCCGCACCTTGAGCGGCCGCCCCTCTGTGCGCCGGCCACCATGGACTGCCGATGACCTGACCCAGCGCTGCACCGGCTGCGATGCCTGCATCGACGCCTGCCCGGAGGGCGTGCTGGTACGCGGCGGCGGCGGTTTCCCCGAGATCCGCTTCGATACCGACGGCTGCTCGCTGTGCGGCGACTGCGCTGCGGTGTGCGAAGCGGACGTCTTCGATACCCAGCGCCAGGCGTTTGCCTGGCACGCGCAGCTCGAGGCCAACTGCCTGGCGCTGGCACAGATTCACTGCCAGGCCTGCCAGGACGCCTGCGAGTGGCGCGCCATCCGCTTTCCGCCGGCGCTGGGTCGTCCGCCGCAGCCGCATATCGACAGCGAGGCCTGCCGCGGCTGTGGGGCCTGCCTGGCGGTGTGCCCTAACGATGCCATCACCCTGGCCGACAACGGCCCAGTGCAACCCGGAGCGCGCCGATGAGCCAAGAGACGCTGCATATCGCCAGTTTCATCGTCCATGTCCGGCCGCCGCGGCTGGCGGAGGTGGCCGCCTGGCTGAATGCCGCCGGCGGCTGCGAGGTCCGTGGCGAGGACGCTGCGGGCAAGCTGGTGGCGGTGGTGGAGAGTCTTCAGGAGAGTCGTGCGCTCGACCTGATCGATGCCGTACAGACACGGCCCGGCGTGCTCGGCGCGGCGCTGGTCTACCACCAGCTGCTCGACCCGGCCAGTGCCGATGAACCGCATGAGGGGGCATGATGAAACTGACACGTCGCGAATTCGTAAAGGCCAATGCGGCCGCCGTGGCCGCCGCCAGCGCGGGGATCGCGATCCCCGCCGGGGCCACCAACCTGATCACCAACGCCGAGCTGACCCGGCTCAACTGGAACAAGGCGCCGTGCCGCTTCTGCGGGGTCGGCTGCAGCGTCATGGTCGCCACCCAGAACGACCGCATCGTCGCCACCCACGGCGATATCCACTCCGAGGTCAACCGCGGGCTGAACTGCGTCAAGGGCTACTTTCTGTCGAAGATCCTCTACGGCGAGGACCGCCTGACCCAGCCGCTGCTGCGCAAGCGCAACGGCGCCTATGCCAAGGACGGTGACTTCGAGGCGGTGTCCTGGGACGAGGCGCTGGACGTGATGGCCGACAAGTTCAAGCAGGCGATCCGCGAGCACGGTCCGGATAGCGTGGCGATGTTCGGCTCCGGGCAGTGGACGATCTGGGAAGGCTATGCCGCCAGCAAGCTGTTCAAGGCCGGCCTGCGCACCAACAACATCGATCCCAACGCCCGCCACTGCATGGCCTCGGCGGTGTTCGGCTTCATGCGCAGCTTCGGCTCCGACGAGCCGATGGGCGTCTACGACGATATCGAGCATGCCGACGCCTTCGTGCTGTGGGGCTCGAACATGGCCGAGATGCACCCGGTGCTGTGGACCCGGGTCACCGACCGCCGGCTCTCCTACCCGGATACCCGGGTGGCGGTGCTCTCGACCTATGAGCATCGCAGCTTCGACCTGGCCGACATCCCCATGGTGATGACGCCCAACGCCGATATCGTGATCCTCAACTACATCGCCAACCACATCATCCAGAGCGGCAACGTCGATCGCGACTTCGTCGCTAGCCACGTCGGCTTCGCCCGGGGGGTGGACGACATCGGCTACGGCCTGCGCGACGAGCATCCGCTGCAGCAGGCCGCGGCCAACGCCGACAATGCCAACTCCTGGTCGGAGATGAGCTTCGATGAGTTCGCCGACTACGTCGCCGACTACACCCTCGAGCGCGCCGCGCGGGAGTCCGGCGTGTCGGAGAATCGCCTGCAGCAGCTCGCCGAGCTCTACGCCGACCCCGACACCAAGGTCATGACCTTCTGGACCATGGGCGTCAACCAGCACACCCGCGGGGTGTGGGTGAACAATCTGATCTACAACCTGCACCTGCTCACCGGCAAGATCTCCGAGCCCGGCAACAGCCCCTTCTCGCTCACCGGCCAGCCCTCGGCCTGCGGCACCGCCCGCGAAGTGGGCACCTTTGCCCACCGCCTGCCCGCCGACCGCGTGGTCACCAACCCCGAGCATCGCCGCGACGCCGAGGAGATCTGGCTGCTGCCCGAGGGCACCATCCCCGAGCGGGTCGGCTTTCATGCCGTGGAGCAGAGCCGCAAGCTCAAGGACGGCGAGATCAAGGTCTACTGGACCCAGGTATGCAACAACATGCACGCCGGCCCCAACACCATGCAGGAGATCCTGCCTGGCTGGCGCAACCCCGAGGCCTTCGTGATCGTCTCGGACATCTATCCCACCGCCTCGGCGCAGTCCGCCGACCTGATCCTGCCGGCCGCCAGCTGGGTCGAGAAGGAGGGCGCCTTCGGCAACTCCGAGCGACGCACCCAGTTCTTCCACCAGCTGGTCAACGCCCCCGGCGAGGCGCGCTCCGACCTGTGGCAGACCCTGGCGCTGGCCAAGCGCATCCGCGTCGACGAGGTGTGGCCGGAGGAGCTGCTTGAAGCGGCCCCCGAGCTGCGCGACAAGACGCTGTTCGAGCTGCTCTACGCCAACGGCCAGGTCGACCGCTACCCGCTCTCCGACATGGAGGAGGGCTACGCCAACCAGGAGGCCGAGGAGCTGGGCTTCTACGTCCAGAAGGGACTGTTCGAGGAGTATGCCCGCTTCGGGCGCGGCAAGGGCAAGGACCTCGACGACTTCGACGTCTACCACCAGACCCGCGGCAAGCGCTGGCCGGTAGTCGGCGGCCAGGAGACCCTGTGGCGCTACCGCGAGGGCTACGACCCCTACGTCGAGGAGGGCCGCGGCGTGCAGTTCTACGCCAAGCCCGACGACCGCGCGCTGATCTTCGCGGTGCCCGACGAGCCGGCCCCGGAGCGCCCCGACGACGACTTCCCCTACTGGCTGTGCACCGGTCGGGTGCTGGAGCACTGGCACACCGGCTCGATGACCCGCCGGGTGCCGGAGCTGCACCGCGCGGTGCCCGAGGCGCTGCTCTATATGCACCCCGAGGACGCTCGCGCCGAGGGTGTGCGGCGCGGCAGCGAGGTCAAGGTCACCAGCCGCCGTGGCGAGATCCGCCTGCGGGTCGAGACGCGCGGCCGGGTGCGGCCGCCCCAGGGGCTGGTCTATGTACCGTTCTTCGACGCCAACCGGCTGATCAACAAGCTGGTGCTGGACGCCACCGACCCGATCTCCAAGCAGACCGACTTCAAGAAGTGTGCGGTGCGCCTGGAGCTGCTCAACCTGGCCTGAGGCCGCCAGCAAGGAGACATGCGATGAAAAGGCTTACCGCTCTATGCCTCTCCGCCACCTTGGCTTGGGCAGGCGTGACACTCGCCGAGGAGCACTATCGGGCCTCGGCACCGGACGGCCTGCGCCAGGGCGGCACGGTGGCCGAGACCCAGCCGGCGCCGCCGATGGCCGGCCAGTCCCGCGAGTCGGGGCGCGAGGTGCTCAACTACCCCGAGCAGCCGCCGGTGGTGCCGCACAATATTCGCGACTACCAGGTCGACCTGCGCCACAACCAGTGTCTGACCTGCCACAGCCGCGAGAACGCGGTGAGCGCCGGGGCGCCGATGGTCAGCGTCACCCACTTTATGGACCGCCACAAGCAGGTGCTGGCGGCGGTTTCCCCCGACCGCTACTTCTGCACCCAGTGCCACGTGCCCCAGACCGACGCCGCGCCGCTGGTAGAAAACCGCTTCCAGACCGTCGACCAGGTGCTCGGTGAGATGCTCCGCGAAAGCCAGGGAGGTGAGCCATGAAGCGCTGGCTGGGCCGCTACTGGCGGCTGCTCACCCGCCCCAGCGTGCACTTCAGCCTGGGGTTCCTGACCCTGGGCGGCTTTATCGCCGGGATCATCTTCTGGGGCGGCTTCAACACCGCCATGGAGGCCACCAATACCCAGCAGTTCTGCGTGGCGTGCCACGAGATGGAGCGCAATCCGCTGCGCGAGATGCAGGACACCATCCACTACACCAACCGCTCCGGGGTCAGGGCGCAGTGTGCCGACTGCCATGTGCCCCACGGCTGGACCCACAAGATCGCGCGCAAGATGGAGGCCTCCAAGGAGGTGTGGGGCTGGGTGTTCGGCAGCATCCGCACCGAGGAGCAGTTCGAGGAGAAACGCCTGGAGCTGGCCCAGCGCGAATGGGCGCGGCTCGAGGCCAACGACTCGCTGGAGTGCCGCAACTGTCATGAGTTCGAGCACATGGACTTCACCGCCCAGAGCAGCCGCGCGGCCCGCGCCCACTCCACCTCGTTGGCCAGCGGCGAAGCGACCTGCATCGACTGTCACAAGGGCATCGCCCACGACCTGCCCGCCGGGCATCACGGCGGCTACGAGGCGGCCGCCCTGGAAGCGGGCATTCCCGACGTGATCTCCTGGGTGACGCATCTGGGTCGCGCCGAGGCGGCCAAGCCCAGTCAACTGACAGCGCCTTAGGCTTCGCTCAAGTCCGCCGCGTAGCGAGAAATATCCCGGCGCCGATGATCAGCACGGCGCCGAGGTAGACCTGCAGTAGCGGCACGTCGCCGAACACCAGGTAGCCGAACAGCGAGGCCCATACGATCTGGGTGTAGAGGAACGGCGAGACCAGCGAGGCCGGCGCGCAGCGCATGGCCAGGATCAGCGCCAGCTGGCTGACCGCGCCGAGCAGCCCGACCATCAGGAACAGCGGCAGGTCGCCCAGCGCGATGGGCGTCCAGAACAGCGGCACCACGGCGCTGCTGACCAGGGCGCCGGCCAGGCCGGCGTAGAACAGCGAGGTCAGCGGGTGGTCGTGGCGGCCGAAGCGCCGTGTGGTCAGCTGGTAGAGCGCGAAGCACAGCGTCATGCCGAACGGCAGCAGTGCCGCGGGCTGGGCGCGCCAGTCGACAGGCCCCACGGCGATGATCACACCGATGAAGCCCACCACCACCGCTGCGCCCCGAGCGAGCGTCACGCGCTCCTTGAGCAGCGGAATCGCCAGCAGGGTCACCAGCAGCGGCGCGCTGAAATTGACCACATAGACCTGCAACAGCGGCAGGTCGCGCAGCGCCAGGTAGGCGAAGGTGCTGGCGCCGAACAGCAGCAGGCCGCGCAGCACCTGCCCGAGTAGCGACTCGGTGTGCATCAGCGCGCGGCAGCGCGGCCACCCCAGCCAGATGAGATAGCCGCCCAGCACCAGCATGTGTCCGGCGTAGCGTGCCCACACCACTTGGATAGGCGAGTAGTCCTGGCCGAGCAGCTTGACGCCGGTATCGAGCAGCACGAACAGCAGCCCGGCGGCGAGCATAAAGCCGATGCCGCGTAGCGGGCGGTCGCCGGGCAGTTGTACGGTGAGGCTGGGGGGTGTCGCCATGGGGCTCCCGGATCGTGATGAACCATTATGTTAGCAGGCTATCTTGATCAGCGCTGAGCATGGCCCGATGCAGCGGTGAGAACACGCGCCAATAAAAATACTGGAACTTGGTTCCAGTAGGCTAAGCTAGCCATGCGGTGTTTGCAAGGCGCACAAAAGTTCGCAAGCTGGCAATGAAGTGGTCGCTGCCCTAGCCAGGCAGCAGGCCCGCCAGGCTTAGCAGCCAGATCGCCAGGCTGAGGGTAATAAAGGAAGCCAGGGTGGTGACCATCATCGCCGCGGCGGTGATATCGCCGACCCCGTAGCGCTGGCCGAACAGCGGATAGACGCTGATCATCGGCGCGCAGGCGAACAACAGGGCGCCGGCCATCAGCAGCGGGTCCATGGGCGGCAGCAGCAGGATCATTGCCAGCACCGCCAGCGGATGCAGGACCAGCTTGCCGAGCACGATCTGGCCGATGTCGCGGCCCATGCCCTTGGGCTTGAGGCCGTAGAGGGCGCCGCCGATCACGAACAGCGCCGCCGGTGCCGCCGCAGTGGCCAGCATGTCAACCACGCGGTAGAGCGGGCCGGGTAGCGACGCTCCGCTGGCCGAAAGCATGACACCCAGGGCCAGGCCGATCAGGATCGGGTTGCGCACCAGGCGCTGGGCGGTCTGGCGCAGCGCGGCACCCAGGCTGGCGCCGCGCTGGCTGCCCAGTTCGGCGAGGATCAGCGCGGCGGGGATCACCAGCAAATTCTCGATCAGCATGTTCAGCGCCAGGAACACCGCCGCCGGCGAGCCGAGCACCATCAGCGCCACCGGGAAACCGATGAAGCCGCTGTTGGAGGCGGTCATGCCCAGCGCATGCAAGGCACTGGTGGTCAGCGGCTGGCGCTGCCAGCGCCACGTCAGCAGCAGGGCGAACAGGAAGATCAGCGCCGAGCCGAGGCCGTAGGCCAGCAGGTAGCCGAGATGCACCACCTCCTCCAGCGGATACTCGGTGAGCGCGCGGATCACCAGCGCCGGCAGCGCGAAGTAGAGTACGAAGGTGCTCACGCCCTGCATCTGCTCGCGGCTGGTGATGCGCAGGCGCATGGCCAGGTAGCCGAGGCCGATGAGCAGGAAGATCGGTGTGGTGATACCCAGGATCGCGAGCATTCAGGCCTCCTTGCCAGCGAGCGTTAACTGAAGACGTTGGACGCCTGACTGGTCTGCGACAGCTCCTCGGCGGCCTTGAGCAGCTTGGGCGCCAGGGCGTGCATCTGCGACTCGGTGAGGCGCACGCTGGGGCCGGCGATGCTCAGCACGCCGATCACGTGGCCGTCGCGGGGGTGGCGCACCACGGCCGCCAGCGCCGAGGTGCCGGCGCCGGCGTTGTCGACCTGCCAGCTGTAGCCGCTGGCGCGGGCGCGCTCGAGCCGCTCGAGCAGCTCGGCGTGGCTACGCGGGGCGTTGGGGCCGTAGTCGTCGGGGTTGCCGATGCCCTGGGCCTCGACCAGGGCGATGGCGTCCTCGTCGCTGAGGCTGGCCAGCCAGGCGTGACCCGAGGCGGTGTAGTAGAGCGGCGCCTCGCGGCCCATGTCGGGGTCGTAGCGCAGCCCGCTGCGGGCGCCCTGGGCCTTGGCGATCCAGATCTGGCGCTGGCCCTCGACCACCCCCAGGCGCACCATCTCGCCGGACTCGGCGGCGAGGTGGTCGAGGATCGGCTGGACGATGTCGCTGGTGCCGCTGATCGCCATGTAGTGGAAGCCCATCGCCATCAGCCGCGTCGACAGCAGGTAGTAGTGGCTGGCGGGGTCCTGGCGGACATAGCCGAGGCGAATCAGTTCGGAGCAGATGCGGTGGACGGCGCTCTTGGGAATCTCGAGCTGTTCGGCGATGCTCTGCAGGGGCAGGCCGCGGGCATCACGAGACAGTGTTTCCAGTACACCCAGGGTGCGCTCGATCAGGCTGAGAGCCATGGTCTGGATCCTTCGATGACGACGAGTGAGTGGCTCAGCTGACGTGGGTGCGGATCAGCCGTGCCTTCTTCTGCAGCAGCGGCAGGAAATGGCCGGTCAGGGTCTCGAGGTCGATGCGTGCGGCGTTGGTGCTGATGTTGATCGCGCCCAGCAACCGGCCGTTGGCATCGAAGGCCGGTATCGCCAGCGAACGCAGGCCGGAATCCAGTTCCTGGTCGGAGACCGCATAGCCCTGCTTGCGCACCTTGAGCACACAAGCCTTGAGTTCGTCCTTGTCGGTGATGGTCTTGTCGGTGTAGCGCTCCAGCACCACGCGCTCGAGGTAGG
The DNA here is from genome assembly GCF_002286975.1 of Halomonas salipaludis. Lineage (GTDB taxonomy): Bacteria > Pseudomonadota > Gammaproteobacteria > Pseudomonadales > Halomonadaceae > Franzmannia > Franzmannia salipaludis. The sequence continues at coordinate 156,538 of NZ_NSKB01000008.1, read as the reverse complement.
CGTCAAGCTCGGCATCGGGTAGCTGAGCCAGCAACACCCGGCCCATGGACGTGTGCGCGGCGGGCAGCCGGGTGCCCACCGAGAGGGTGATCGCCATCAGGCGATGCTTGGCCGCTGAGCGCGCCACATAGATCACCTCGTCGCCATCCAGCACGCCCAACGAGGAGGACTCGCCGATCTCGGCGGTGATATCCTCGAGATACTGCTGGATCACGCTGCGGTAGTTGTTGGCCGACAGGAACGAGTAGCCAAGCTGCAGCACCTTGGGCGCCAGCTCGAAGTAGCGCTGCTGTTTGCGCACATAGCCCAGCGAGTGCAGGGTGAGCAGGAAACGCCGCGCGCGGGCGCGGTTCATGCCGGTGCGGGCGGCCACTTCGCTGAGGGTCATGCGCGGGTTGGCGCCGTCGAAGGCGAGGATGACTTCCAGGCCGCTGGCTAGCGCCGTCACGAAGTCGCGGTCGTCCGGCTGCAGCGTATCCTGTTGGATGGGGGCGTTCATGCCGTCGTTATCCTTATCGATGTTGCTGTTGGGGCAGCCTTCAATCTAGCATATTGTTCGAAGTGCGAACAGTTGTTCGAATGATGCGTAAGTAAAGTGCTGCCCTGTCCACGGAGATTCCCATGCCCGCCGCCCTGATCCAACACCCTTTCATGAGCGCCGACGGCCTGGCCGCTTGCCACGGCCAGGCCATGGTTAAGGCCATGTTGGCCTTCGAACTGGCCCTGGCCGAGGCCCAGGAGGCCGAGGCCGCGCTGCCCGCCGGCACCAGTCAACGGCTGCGCGAGCGCCTCGCGGGCCACCCTTTCGATCTCGACGCTCTGGCTGCCGGCGTGGCCAGCGGCGGCAACGTGGCGATTCCCTTCGTCAAGCAGGCCCGCGCGGCGCTGCCCGATGAGCTCAAGCGCTACTTCCACCAGGGGGCGACCAGCCAGGACGTGGTCGACAGCGCCCTGATGCTGCTGCTCAAGTCGCGCCTGGCGCGGCTCGATGCGCTGCTGGTGCGCTGCCGGGTAGCGGGCATCGCACTGATGCAGGTCCATGACCAGACCGTGATGGTGGGGCGCACCCTGATGCAGCAGGCGCTGCCGACCACCTTCGGGGTGCGGGTGGCGCAATGGACGCTGGGCCTCGAGCAGGCCCGCCGTCGCCTGGCCGGGGTCGCGCTGCCGGTACAGTTCGGCGGCGCGGTGGGCGTGCACTCTGGTTTAGACGGGCCGGGCTGGGATGACCTGGGTCTGACGTTGATGGACAGCATCGCCGAGCGCCTTGGCCTGGCCGCTCCGGTGCTGCCCTGGCACACCGACCGCCAGCCGATCCATGCGCTGGGCACGGCGCTGGATGCCGCGGCCGGGGCGGCGGAGAAGCTGGCCCTCGACGTGGCGCTGCTGACCCAGACCGAGTTTGGCGAGGTCGCCGAACCCGCTGGCGAGGGCATGGGTGAGTCGTCGTCGATGCCGCACAAGCGCAACCCGGTGCGCTGTGCGCTGATCCGCGGCGCGGCGCGCCAGGTGCACGGCCACACCACGGTGCTGCTCAACGCCGCCGCCCAGCCGCTTGAGCGCGGCCTCGGCGAGTGGCACGCCGAGTGGTCGCCGCTGATCGACAGCGCGCTGCTGCTGGAGGGCGCCCTGGAGCAGGCGGCGGTACTGCTCGAAGGCCTGGAGGTGAACGCCGAGGCGATGCAGCGGAACCTGGCGGTGACTGGCGGCGCGATCATGGCCGAGCCGGTGGCCAAGCTGCTGGCGCCGGCGCTGGGTCAGGACGCCGCCAAGCGCATTGCCGCCGAAGCCGCCGAGACGGCCCGACGAGAAGGGCGCGGCTATGCCGAGGTGCTGGCCGAGCACGCCGAGATCAGCGGCAAGGTCGCTGCCGATGAGCTCGCCCGAGCCTGCGACCCGAGGTTATACATTGGTAGTAGCCAGCAGCAGGTCAAGCGCGCCGTCAGTTGGCTAGAGGGAAGCTAGTTAATTGTAAATAAAGTGGTTTTCATAAAACCAAAAGGGGAAGGCCGCGGCCTTCCCTTTTTCGTGGTTTGACGGTCGTGGGTGAAGGGATTATTTTGTTCGTATCACAAACCTAAGTTCGCAATGCGCACAAAGCAGGGCGAACCCGAGCCGAGCACCGAGAGGCAAACATCATGGCCGAGTTCCTCAGCTTGCATGACGCGGTAGCCCGCTACGTCGAAGACGGCGCCACCGTGGCCATGGAAGGCTTTACCCACCTGATTCCCTTCGCCGCGGGCCACGAAGTGATCCGCCAGGGCAAGCGCGACCTGACCCTGATCCGCCTGACCCCGGACCTGGTCTACGACCAGCTAATCGGCGCCGGCTGCGCCAAGAAGGTGATCTTCTCGTGGGGCGGCAACCCCGGGGTGGGCTCGCTGCACCGCCTGCGCGACGCCGTCGAGAAGGGCTGGCCGCACCAGATCGAAATCCTCGAGCACAGCCATGCCGCCATGGCCTGCGCCTTCGAGGCCGGCGCGGCGGGCCTGCCGCTGGCGGTGCTGCGCGGCTACGTGGGCAGCGAGCTGCCCAGCGTCAACGACCAGATCAAGTTCATCGAATGCCCGTTCACCGGTGAACGCTTGGCCGCGGTGCCCTCGGTGCGCCCGGACGTCTCCATCGTCCACGCCCAGCGCGCCGACCGTGCCGGCAACGTGCTGGTGGAAGGCATCGTCGGGGTACAGAAGGAGGCGGTACTGGCCGCCAAGCACAGCATCGTCACCGTCGAGGAGATCGTCGACGACCTCGGCGCCACGCCCAACGCCTGCGTGATCCCCGGCTGGGCGATCAGCGCCGTGGCGGTGGCCAAGAAGGGCGCCTACCCCTCCTACACCCACGGTTACTACGACCGCGACAACCGCTTCTACAAGGAGTGGGACGCCATCGCCCGCGACCGAGACGCCTTTACCCAGTGGCTCGATGACAACGTCTACAACGCCGGAGGCGCCGCCTGATGAGCAATGACTACACTTCCTCGGAAATGATGACAGTGACCGCGGCCCGCGCCCTGGAAAACGGCATGACCTGCTTCGTCGGCATCGGCCTGCCCTCCGAGGCCGCCAACCTGGCGCGCCTGACCCACGCCCCGGACGTGGTGCTGATCTACGAGTCCGGCACCCTGCAGACCAAGCCCGAGGTGCTGCCGCTCTCCATCGGCGACGGCGAGCTGGCCGAGACCGCGCTGACCACCGTCTCGGTGCCGGAGATGTTTCGCTACTGGCTGCAGGGCGGCAAGGTCGACGTGGGCTTCCTGGGCACCGCCCAGATCGACCGCTTCGCCAACCTCAACACCACCCTGATCGGCGACTACCGCGAGCCCAAGGTACGCCTGCCGGGTGGCGGCGGGGCGCCGGAGATCGCCACCAATGCGGGAGAGGTGTTCATCACCCTCAAGCACTCCAAGCGCGCCTTCGTCGACCGGGTCGACTTCGTCACCACCCTGGGCTTCGGCCGCGACGGCAAGGGTCGCGACGGCGTGCCCAATATCGGCAAGGGGCCGACCCGGGTGATCACCGACCTGTGCGTGATGAAGCCCGACCCCGAGACCAAGGAGTTGGTGGTCGTCTCGCTGCACCCGGGGGTGAGCCGCGAGGACGTGATCGAGGCCACCGGCTGGGAGATCCGCTTCGCCGAGAGCCTCGAGAGCACGCCGCAGCCGAGCGCGAAAGAGCTCGAGATCCTGCGCGAACTCAAGGACCGCACCGACCGCAAGCACGCCGGGCAGTGAGCCGAACAGGAGAACCGTACCAATGAGCGACGTCTATCTGTGTCATCCGCGGCGCAGCGCCGTGGGCCGCTTCGGCGGCACCCTCGCCAGCGTGCGCCCCGACGACCTGGCGGCCAGCATCTTCAAGGCGGTGCTCGCCGAGGCCCCACAGCTCGATCCGGCGGCCATCGAGGAGGTGTTCATGGGCTGTGCCAACCAGGCCGGTGAAGACAACCGCAGCGTGGCGCGCATGTCGCTGCTGCTGGCCGGCATGCCGACCTCGGTGCCCGGCACCACCCTCAACCGCCTGTGCGGTTCGGGCATGGACGCCGTGGGCACCGCCTTCCGCGCCATCAAGGCCGGCGAGATGGACCTGGCCCTGGCCGGCGGCGTGGAGTCGATGTCTCGCGCGCCCTACGTGATGGGCAAGGCCGACAGCGCCTTCTCCCGCGGCCAGAAGATCGAGGACACCACCATCGGCTGGCGCTTCATCAACCCGCAGATGAAGAAGGCCTACGGCGTCGACTCGATGCCCGAGACCGCCGAGAACGTCGCCGAGCAGTTCAAGATCGCCCGCGAGGACCAGGACGCCTTCGCCCTGCGCTCCCAGCAGAAGGCCGCCGCCGCCCAGCAGGCCGGCCGCTTTGCCGAGGAGATCACGCCCATCGAGATCCCGCGGCGCAAGCAGGAGCCGCTGATCTTCGACCGGGACGAGCACCCGCGGGAGACTACCCTGGAGAAGCTCGCCGGCCTGTCGACGCCGTTCCGCGACGGCGGCAGCGTCACCGCCGGCAATGCCTCTGGAGTCAACGACGGCGCCGCCGCCATGCTGGTCGCCAGCCAGGCCGCGGTGGACAAGCACGGTCTCACGCCGATGGCCAAGATCCTCGGCATGGCCACCGCCGGCGTCGAGCCGCGTATCATGGGCTACGGCCCGGTGCCCGCGGTCAACAAGCTGCTCGAGCGCTGCGGCGTGTCGATCGACGAGATCGACATCATCGAGCTCAACGAGGCCTTCGCCGCCCAGGCGCTGGCCTGCATGCGCGACCTGGGCATCAAAGACGACGACCCGCGGGTCAATCCCAACGGCGGCGCCATCGCCCTCGGCCACCCGCTGGGCATGTCTGGCGCACGGCTACTGCTGACCGCTGCCCATGAGCTGCACAAGAGCGGCAAGCGCTATGCCCTGTGCACCATGTGCGTGGGCGTGGGGCAGGGCATCGCCACGCTGATAGAGAAGGCGTAAGAAATAAGAAAGTAAGAGGGAAGAAGGAAGAGAGAAGAGAGAAGAAGGATGAATCAGGGTTTCTTCCCTCTTCCAGGTGCAAAGCACCGATCTTCCGTCTTACAGCTATTTCCAATCAGGCACCGAGCGATAATTCGATGCCTGGGGATGGGAGAGTGTTTTATGGCATTTCTAACGATCAACGGCCGCAGCGTGGCCTACCGCCTACTCGGCGCCGAGGCCCACCCGCTGGTGGTGCTGGCCCATCCGCTGGGCATGACCCAGGCGGTGTGGGACGACATCCTGCCCATGCTGCTGCCGCGCTACCGGGTACTGACCTGGGACCTGCCCGGCCACGGCGCCAGCCAGGCATGGGGCGAGGCTGCCATCACCCCGGCCGACCTGGCCGCCGAGGCGCTGGCGCTGGCCGAGCACGCCCAGGCCTCGCGCTTCCACTTCGTCGGCACCTCCATCGGCGGGGTCGTCGGCCAGCAGCTGATCAGTGAACACGCCGAACGGCTCTACTCCGCCACCCTGACCAACACCGGCGCGGTGATCGGCAACGCCGAGATGTGGAACACCCGCGCCGGCCGCGTGCGCAGCGAGGGCCTGGCGGCGATGAGCGGCGAGATCGTGCCGCGCTGGTTCGCGCCGGCCCGCGTCGAGGCCAACCCAGCGCTCAAGACTGGTTGGATGACCCAGATGGGCCGCAACGATGCCGAAGGCTACGCCAAGCTGTGCGAGATGCTCGGCAGCCACGTCTTTACCGGCAAGCTCTCTGGCCCTCTGTCACAACATCCTGGCGTCAAGGTGCAGCTACTGGGCGGCAGCGAGGACCTGGCCACGCCGCCGGCGACCCTCGAGGCCCTGGCCGCCGAACTCGACGGTGCCCCCCTGACGATCTTCGAGGGCGTGGGCCATGTGCCCTCGGTCGAAGTGCCGGCACAGTTCGCCGAGGCGCTGCTGAAGGCGATGGCCGTCGACCTCGGCGACGTAGCCAGCCACGGCGTGGGCTACGCCACCGGCCTGGAGACCCGCAAGCAGGTGCTCGGCGAGGAGCATGTGGCGCGCTCCACCGCCAACGCCACCAGCCTCGATGCCCCCTTCCAGCAGATGATCACCCGCCTGGCCTGGGGCGAGCTGTGGAGCAACGACGACCTGACCCGTCGCGAACGCAGCATGATCACCACCGGCATCCTCGCCGCCCTCGGCCGTGAGGAGCTCACCCTGCACCTCAAGACCGCCAAGCGCATCGGCCTCAGCGAAGCCGAACTGCGCCAGGTGCTGATGCACGTGGCGATCTACGGCGGCGTACCGGCCGCCAACCATGCCTTCGCGCTGGCCAAGCAGCTGGGCTGGGGGGATGGCGAAGGCTAGCCCCCCGATGAGTGAGCGACGACAGCCCCGCCTCGGCGGGGCTTTTTCATCGTTGAGCCAGCGCCTTGCGCTGGCTCTTGTTGTTATAGGGGTGTCGATTCCACCGGCACCCATTCGATTGAATCAGGAGACAACACAATCAGCGGGTATCTGACAGCCGAAGGAGCCGCACATGCTTACACTATATGGAGCACCCCCAACCCGTGCCTTGCGCGTCGTCTGGTTGCTCAACGAGCTAGGCCTGGAGTACGAGCTGCACCCGGTGAAGCTGTTGGCAGGCGAGCATTACCAGCCCGACTTCCTCGCGATTAACCCCGCCGCCCGGGTGCCCGTACTGGTCGACGGCAGCCAGGTCATCACCGAGTCGGCCGCGATCCAACTCTACCTGGCCGAGAAGTATCCAGAAGCGGGCTTTATCCCCACGACGGTGGAGGAGCGATCCCAGATGTATCGCTGGATATTCTTCCTGGTGACCGAGATCGAGCAGCCGCTGTGGCGTATCGCTCGTCACACCTTCCTTTATCCACTGGAGAAGCGCCTGCCCCAGGACGTCGACCTGGCGGTGCAGGAGTGTATGGAGATGGTGGCCGTGCTGGAGCGTCACATGACCGCGCGGGAGTTCATTGTCGGCGACCGACTCAGCGTCGCCGACTTCAACGCCGCCTATACCCTGGACTGGGCCAACGAGGAGGAAATGCTCGGCGACGCACCCAGGCTAAGAGAGTACCTGGCCTCGATGTACGCCCGCCCCACGGCACCGCCCACCATCGCCGAGGCCTTCGCGGCGATGGAGAGTTAGGCCGCCTCCGCTCCACCCCTTGCCCCCTTCCGGCCGCGACCGATGCTGGCCTGCGGCCAATTCCTCCTCACACCTCATCCTTTCGGCTTGCGTTGACTGATTTTCTGGCACGGGTCAGCACTGGCGTATAGGCTGAAAATGAGTGCTTGTTTATAAGCCTACAGCGGTAGATGTCGCCGTATGTCATTGGATTTTCCGGAGCGGCAACCTGAAGCTTGGCATATGAGGCATCGCGCTGTGATTAAGGTTGAAGTTGACCCAAAGCGACCATGCCGGCAAAGGTAGCAGTCACGTTCATCAGTGTTATATATACTTGATTTATCGGTTTTTCAATGGGGTGTGAGTATTGTTGTGTGTGGTGTGATATTGTTGAATGCGCGTGCTCGTTAAAGTGGGATATCGAGTATTCTATATAATATTGCTGTTACGTTTCTGCATGTAGCTAGATAGGAGTTACTATGAAATTTCAAGGCGCAGTGATCAAAGAGCAGGGTGTTACTTTCGCGATCGTGGTAGTGAAGAAACATATCGTAGACTCTCAGCACCAAAGTGATGAAGCAATCTCCTCTTTCATGCCTATGTTCCCAGGGATGCCAGTAGCGTTAATGGCTCAAGATTCTCGTGGCATTCCTAAGTATAGAGGTCGTAGAGACATCGTTAATTTTCTTGCCAACGTACATCCATCCCAGATTCCGTGGCAAGAGTATACATACAGATAAAACATAACAAGACAATGCACGCGACGAGCTCGTGATTATGGCGTTAGAAGTTGGAAGCTCTCATGAGTACAGGTATCTACATTGAAAATAGTAGGAATGTAACGCTAACAAATAATCGGTTCCATAACATTGATAGGCCGATAGTAGCGAGGGGAACGAAGGGCTTAGTCGCAAAGGGAAACGTCGCAACGTATGGTGAGAGTCGATATGGACTAAAACCGTTGGTCTTGGCAATTAGGAGAGTTATTTATGGCCGATAAAGGTCCAATGTTTGACCTTGAAGACTGCGAGGATGTTGATCTTGAGGCGAACAAAACTACCTCAAAAACGTTGGTCCAGGCAAAAAAGACAAAACGTCTGAGAGGTAGGGGAAACGAAGCGGGTACATCTGCAACAGATTCGAAAACAAAGTCGTGGCATGAAACTGCATGGGGCAAAGTTGTTATCGGATTAATTATTGGCGGTGTCTTAATTGCAGCCAGGGTTATATTTGGGTGATTCTTATAATAATGGCGGTTGTACAGTGATGCTGAGTCCCCGTGAAATTGCCGGACTGATTTGGCTAGGACTCCTGGTCTTTGGCGCGCTCAGCTATGGTCCGACACGCAAGTCGCTTCCCAGGATTCTGCGAAGCTTCATCCAACCAATAGTTCTTACGGCACTTGGCATGTATGTCGCCTGGATCGGAGGAGGGGTGTATCTTGCGTATCTGGCTGGGGCATGGAAGCCATCCATGCTGGGTCCGACTGTCGTATGGACCCTTCTCATCGGTATACCGCTCATCTTCGGCATAACAAAGGCTGCCACGGACCCACGATGGCTGCTTCACCAACTTCGTGCTCTTATTTCGGTGACGGTTCTACTCGGATTCATGGTCAACGTTCGGACCTTTCATCTAGTAGTTGAGTTTTTGTTGCAAGGGCTAATCGGTTTCTTGGTTGTCTTGGCCGCTGTAGCGTCAATCCGACCTGAACACCGGGTTGTGGAAAGGGCATTCAATTCACTGCTTGGAATCATAGGTCTGCTTCTAGTTAGCTTTGGCACCATATATCTGGTTTCAGGCTGGACGTACATTGATTGGCATCAACTCACACGTGACCTTCTGATGCCTTTTTGGCTTGGTACTTGGGGTTCAGTATTCGTAGCTGTTTTGGGGGTTTATTCCAACCTAGAAAAAATTTTCCGACACATGGCCCGAGAGAATCCATCTTGGATTGACCGTTTCTGTAGAATCTTACCTCTTGCGCTCCGGGCCGGTCATAATCCACGCACGATTCGCAATTGTCATGGATATTGGTACAATAAAATCGTAAACGCCTTCAGCCTCCGGGAGGCGAGGCAAGTCGTTAAGGAGTTCCTCCAATTTTGCGCCGACAGAGAGGCGGCCAAATCGGAAGCGGCTCAGAAGCTCATAGATAATGCTGGCCTAAAAGGCGTCGATGAAGAAGGTGCACAGCTTGACCAACGGGAATTCAAAGAAACATGGAATGCTCTAGAAACAATAATGCTGTGGTTTCATGGGTGGTACGGCAAGAACGCCAAAGGATATGACCTCGCTAAAATTAAACGAATCATGGAGTTACACGATTTTAAGGGTCTGCCTGAAGATCATGGAATCACTACCCATGTATCGCAGGACGGTGAATCCTGTTACTCAATGCGGAAAACTGTGAGCGGGCGAATTCTTGCCGTAGGGATGCACGGACACAATTTTCGGCGCTGGTATTGGGATGGAAACCACGAGCCGACTGGCTACCCTGGGAAAGGAGGTGACTGGGGTACAGATTGGTTCACCCTAGCTTTCAACCCTAACCGATAAAGACCAGTAGGTACAAATCGTTCCACTCGACCGCTCTCTCGGCGCGTCAGCTCTACCGTTGAGTATCAGGAAAATCTCAAGGTCCGCCCCTGGCATAAAGGGAAATTTGACTCTAAAAGCACCCAGCACTGCAGCGTGTCCACCAATGATCATATCTGTTCGGCGATTGCGCTTTTGTCGATAATCGACCAGACGGTCTGGATCTTCCCATCACCATTAAATTCATAGAAGACATTCTCTTCGAATTTCACGGGTTTGCCGTTGACCGGTAGCCCGAACAGCATGCCAACGGGAGTGCAGTTGAACTGTAGGCGGCTGGCGATATGCGGGGGCTGTGAGATCAGAAGGGCGACGTTAAAGTAGAGATCTGGAATTGCTTCAAAATCGCCCTCCAGCATGGCGCGATAGCCACTCAGCCCTATGACGTTGCCATTGTGGCTGACGTTCTGGCTGACATAACGTCCCAGGTTGCCCCAGTCCTGTTGGTTAAGGCATGCGATATAATCGAGATAGATGGCAGGTAACTCGTCGCTGTGCATGGCGTTTCCTGGTCATATGGCATCCGCTTAATGTAGTCAGGCGGAGGCATCTTGCAAGTCGGCTCTCACCTTGTCCTGCATTCAACGTCATTGAAAGCACGCTGCCGGCTGTTACCGGAATGCCCCCCGCACGCTTGCAGACACTCAATGGCGTTCCACCGACGGGCGTAAAGTGCCAAAGCAGGCTAGATCGAGAACCCCTGGGCTAGCTCGCAGAAAGCCTTGGCGGCGGGGCTGAGCGGGCGATTGCGGGGCCAGGAGAGGCCCAGTTCCATAGGCGGGATCGGGTTGTTCAACTCGATATGCTCGATGCGTTTGCCGTCCAGCGACCAGGGACGATAGACCATATCGGAGAGGATGGTCACCCCGGTGCCGTTGGCGACCATGCTGCGCACCGCCTCGACCGATGAGGTGCGGAACAGGATATTGGGCGATATACCCTCGGGTTTCCAGTACTTCAGGGCCGACTGGTCCGCTTCATCCACGGTCAGCATGATGTAGGGGTAATGGGCAATATCTTGAAGGGTAATGTGATCCCGTTTCAGCAGTTCATGCTGGCCGTTGACCCAGAGCCGCCGTCGGGACTGGGTCAGCGTCAGTTTTTCCAGCCATTGGTGATGTTCGATATTGGAGGTCAGCAGGATGGCCAAATCGAATTCGCCTGAGGTGAGACCCTCCTCTATCTCCGGGCGCGACACTTCGTACAGTTCGACTTTGACCCAGGGGTAGCGGCGCTGAAACTGCGCCAGCAGGGGAGGCATGTAGTAGCCGGCCACGGTGTAGGTCATCGCCAGCCGCAGCGTGCCTTTCAAGGTGGGGTGGCTGTCCTGAAGGCCGTCGAAGGCGTCGTCGAGCGCCTGAAACGCGTAGTTAACCCGCTGCAGAAAACGGCTGCCTTCGCGGGTCAGCGTCATGCCGCGACTGGTGCGCCTGAACAGTGCCACCCCTACCTGCTCTTCGATCTCCTTCACACCGGTGGTGATGGACGACTGCGACACATTCAGGTCAATCGCGGCCTGGGTGACTCGGCCGCTTTTGGCCACCGCCATGAAGTAGCGCAATTTGCGTAGCGACAGATCTCGTGACATGGCGGCCTCTGGCTCGGCGTTCGGATTTTTTGAAAACGCTCTACAATAATTAATATTATCAATGTCGCTGCTTGGCTGCCATAACTACGTGTGGTGACCAAGGAGTGACGTATGACAACAAAGATTGATCTGAACGCCGACATGGGAGAAGGCTTTGGTGCCTGGTCGATTGGTGACGGTGTCGATGCCGATATCATGCCGTTGATCAGCTCCGCCAATATTGCCGCGGGCTTTCATGCCGGTGACCCAACCACCATGCAGCAGACCCTCCGCCTGGCGGCGCGTCATGGTGTTGGCGTCGGGGTTCACCCGGGGTTTGGGGATCTGGTGGGCTTCGGCCGCCGGGCAATTGCTGCGCCTGCAGAGGAGCTGGTGTGCGACGCCCTCTATCAGTTGGGCGCACTGCGCGAGCTTGCTCACCTCGAAGGTCTCCACATGCACCATTTCAAACTGCATGGTGCCCTGTTCATGCACGCGGCCAAGGATGCCGACTTCGCTCAGCAGCTGAGTGCTGCGTTGGCCAAGGTGGCGCCTGAGCTACCCGTCTATTGCCTGGCAGGCTCTGCGCTGGATCAGGCCGCCAAAAGCGAGGGCCTGCACAGAGTGCATGAGTTCTACGCCGACCGTGATTACAACGACGAGGGCAGCATCGTCTTCGTCCGCAAGGTGCAGCGCCTGGACCCGCAACAGGTGGCGAAAAAAGTGCTGCGTGCCTGCCAGCAGGGCACGGTCGAGTCGGTCAGCGGCAAGTCGGTGGCGGTTTCCTTCCAGTCGATATGTGTTCACAGCGATACGCCCGGGGCGTTAGCGCTGGTAAAAGCCGTGCGCAGTGCATTGGATAACGCTGGCATAGAGGTTGCCGCTCCCTGAGAGCAGGCGGCCGGTAACGCTGGGGTAATGCGTTGCTAAAGATGGAAAAGTCATGAATGACAGGAGACAGATAATGACAACACAGCAGATTCAAGCGCCGTTTCCGGGTGTTTTCTACCGCACGCCCTCACCGGATGAGCCGGTATACGTAGAGGAGGGGCAGGCGGTACAAGCCGGCGATGTCATCGGCTTGATCGAGGTGATGAAGCAGTTCGTCGAACTCAAGGCGGAAGCCTCCGGCACGCTGGTCAGCTTCAGCGCTGACAACGAGAGCGTACTGGAGGCCGGCGACGTCATTGGCACGCTGGAGGTCAACGAATGATACGTCGCCTGCTGATCGTCAATCGTGGCGAGATAGCACTGAGAATCGTGCGGGCAGCGCGCGAGCTTGGCCTGGTCAGCATCGTCGCTCATAGCGAGGCCGATGCCGACACGCTGGCCGTGCAGCACGCCGATGAGGCGGTGTGCATTGGCCCTGCCCAGGCGTCGAAGAGCTATCTCAATATTCCCGCGGTCATCGAGGCTGCCCGCAGCTGTCAGGCGGATGCCGTGCATCCGGGCTACGGTTTTCTTTCCGAAAGTGCCGACTTCGCTCGTGCCGTCAAGGAGGCGGGGCTGATCTTTATCGGCCCGGATGCCGACATCATCGCCCGTATGGGGGATAAGGCCATGGCACGTCAGACGGCGATAGAAGCCGGCGTGCCGGTGGTGCCCGGCTCTCCACGCGCCGTCGAAGGGCTGGAAGAAGCACTGGCTGTTGCCGAAGACGTGGGCTACCCGCTGTTGATCAAGGCCGCCGCCGGCGGCGGTGGGCGCGGCATTCGTGTGGCTGAAGATAGTGACATGCTGGCCAAGCAGCTGCCTCAGGCACAGGCCGAAGCCCAGGCGGCGTTCGGTGACGGACGGGTCTATCTGGAACGGTTTATTGCCCGCGCCCGACATATAGAAGTGCAGATACTGGCGGATGGTAAGCGCGCCCTGCACTTCTTCGAGCGTGAGTGCTCGCTGCAGCGTCGACGTCAGAAGGTGCTGGAGGAGGCGCCGTCGCCGGCGGTCGATAGCGCGACGCGAAAAAGGCTGTGCGACTCTGCGGTGGCGCTGGCCGAGCATGTCGGCTACCTGGGCGCGGGCACCCTGGAGTACCTGTTTGATGACACCACCGGCGAGTTCTTCTTTATCGAGATGAACACCCGGATCCAGGTCGAGCATCCGGTCACCGAGATGGTCACCGGCTTCGACCTGGTCAGGGCCATGATCCAGATCGCCGCGGGTGAACCGCTCGGCATCGCTCAGGACGAGATTAGCTTGAAGGGCTGGGCGATCGAGATGCGTATCAACGCCGAAGACCCGGACCGCGACTTTTTCCCCTCCTTGGGAACGGTAGAAAAGCTGGTGTGGCCCACCGGGCCGGGGGTGCGTATCGATAGTGGCCTGTATGAAGGCTACAAGATGCCGCCGTTCTACGACTCGCTGGTGGCCAAGCTGATTGTCTGGGATGACAGCCGCGAGAACGCGTTAATTCGCGCTGGCCGGGCGCTGGATGAATTCCATCTGCAGGGCTTTACCACCACCGCCGGGCTGCACCGTCGCTTGATCGAGGATCCTGCCGTCAAGGCGGGGGCGTTCGATACGGCCTTTCTGGAGCGCTGGCTGAGCGAGCCTGCGTCCGACCATGCCAATAAGAAGGAGGTCATCAATGAGCAATGAGGTGGCAGCCACAACCCGTTATAGCCAGGCGGGTGATGAATTTCTGTTCGTTGAGCTCAACGAAGAGATGACCCTGGAGGCGTTCTTCCTTTCCATCTCCATTACCCAACGGCTGCGTGAGATTGCCTTGCCGGGGATCATCGAGATATGCCCCGCCAACGCGTCCTATCAGGTGCGCTATAACCCCGACATGATCTCCGCCGGCCAGCTTCAGGAAAGGCTGGAAGCCTTGGAAGAGGAAGTGTCCAACCAGCAGGTCCGCACCCTGGAAACGCGGGTGGTGGAAGTGCCGGTGCTTTACAACGATCCGTGGACCTACGAAACCCTGATGCGCTTCCGCGAGCACCATCAGGATCCCTCCTCGACAGACCTGGAATACGCGGCCCGCATCAACGGCTATGCGAGCGTTGACGCCTTTATCGAGGCGCACAGTGCCACACCCTGGTTCGTGTCGATGGTGGGCTTTGTGGCGGGGCTGCCGTTCATGTATCAGATGGTGCCGAGAGAACGCCAGATTCAGGTGCCCAAGTACCTGCGGCCGCGCACCGATACTCCAAAGCAGACGGTGGGTATCGGCGGGTGTTTCAGCGTGATCTATTCCGTGCGTGGCGCGGGTGGTTATCAGATGTTCGGCGTGACGCCCATGCCCATCTACGATCCCGCCGGCGAGCAGCCGCATATCGATGACTCGATGATCTACTTCCGCCCGGGCGACATCGTCAAGCATCGCGCCGTTGATCGTGAGGAGTACGACGCGCTGCTGGCGGCGGCTGAAAAGGGCCAGTTCAAGCCCAAGATCACGCCGTTCACCTTCGACCTGGATGCGTTCAATCAGGATCCGGATGGCTATGCACGCCGCGTTAAGGAGGCACTTTATGAGCATTGATGTCATCAAGCCCGGCCTGGCATCGTCGATTCAGGATAAGGGACGCGAGGGGCACTACCACCTCGGGATTCCCCCTTCCGGGGGAATGGACCAGCGCTCGCTGATAGCGGCCAATCTGCTGCTGGCCAATCACGAGGGGGCCGCCGTCCTCGAGTGCGCGCTGATGGGGCCAGAACTGCGCTTCAGCGAAGCACGCAAGGTTGCCGCCTGTGGCGCCGAGATGACCCCGCGGGTTAACGGTGAGGTGCGGCCGCTCAATGAGGTGTTCGAAGTCCCCGCAGGGGCGACCCTTAGTTTCGACTTCGTCAAGGCGGGGGCGCGGCTCTATCTGGCGATAGAGGGCGGGATCGACGTTCCCGAACGCCTGGGCAGCCGCAGTACTTACGCGCTTGGCTCGTTGGGAGGCATGCAGGGCCGCAACCTCCAGGCTGGCGATACCTTGGCGCTACTGCCGGCCCACGGTCGGGCGAGCGTCGGCCGTCGTTTGCCGTCCTCACTGGTGCCAGCTTTCTCCAAGCAGTACCAGTTACGCGTGGTGCCAGGCCTGTATGCCCATCGCTTGACGTCGGAAAGCCAAGCGCAATTCTACGCCGAAGATTGGACGGTGGCCTCGGAGGCTGACCGCATCGGCTACCGGATGAAAGGCGGCACCCGGCTCTCTTTCATCGATCGCGAACCACCGTTCGGTGCGGGAGACGATCCTTCCAATATCGTTGATGCCTGCTACCCGATTGGTTCCATTCAGGTGCCAAGCGGCAGCGAGCCGATCATTCTGCATCGCGATGCCGTATCCGGTGGCGGTTACGCAATGATCGGCACGGTGATCAGTGCGGATATGGACACGGTAGGCCAAATCCAGCCCCACCAGAAGGTACGCTTCGTTCAAGTGACCCTGGAGGAGGCCCTTGCCGCCCGAGCCCGTTACCAGGAGGTGCTGGAACAGTTGCGGCAAATGGCGTAACGCGGCAACTACCTAAAGAGAGCGCCCTGTGGTGCACGTCAGGCAAATTGACAGTGCACCTCAGGCCAAACACCTATTCGATGAAAGGACTATTGTAGAGGTGTATCAGCGCTCTCTCACTGGATAAAAACAATCGAGCCTGTAGCAACTATTGATTTACAAGTGACGGTTTCTGCAAATCCAGTGGGATTTGTCGGGATAACTATTGCTTCCACATCAAATGAAATAATAAAGGAAAATGTGATGAGTGCCAAAAATCATAGTGAGGCGTCTGATCTGGACTTTTCAGAACGGCCCGTACCGCCAGAAGGACGAATGCCTAAGATCAATCTCATGATGGCATGGTGGGCTGTCTGTAGTGCCATTTTTTATATGGTCGTGGCCGCCGCGATGGCGCGCGCCTATGGTACTACCAATGCGCTGATCGGTATTGTACTGACGATGGTTGCGTATAGCATAATCAATGGGGTGATTAGTCGCTATTCAATTAAAACTGGTTTGACCGTCGCGCTCTTTTCCAAGATATTGTTCGGTCATTTCGGGGCCGTCGTGGCCACGCTGATATTTTTCGCTACTGCCCTCTATTATGCTGTATTCGAAGGCTACGTCATGGCGCTGGTACTATCCGAGTGGAGTGGCGTGCTGCCCATGGCGGTATCCACCGCCATTGTAGCGATATTGGGTGTGGCGCTTATTTTCGGCAGTGTCCAGCACTGGCTGGATAAGTTCAACGGCGTCCTCTTGCCGGTTTACGTGGTCGGTATGCTGATAGCGGTAGGGATGGCCATCGCCGAGTTCGGCTACCCCAGTGGCTGGTTGACCCGTGTGCCGGAGGGCGGTGCCTCTTCCTTTGGCTGGCTACAGACCTTTGCCTACTACATGGGCGTATGGGTGCTGATGATGTTCACCTTCGACTATGCTCGCTTTGGTCGCAAGGAGGACGCTAAATTCCATGCCCGGGTCACCTTCGGGATCCCCTTCTACGCCATGACCTTCCTGTTCAGCGGCATCGTAGGCATTCTGCTGGATTCCATGATCCCTACCGATGGCTTGTCGGAAGCCTCGGTGGTGCTGGGCTTGCTGGAGTTGATGGGCTTTGGTGGCCTGCTGCTGGTATGGGTGACGCAGAGCCGCATCAATACTGCCAACTTCTATCTGGCAACGGTTAACTTTGAGTCATTCATTCGCAAGGTAACCGGCATCCATATGTCCAAGGTGGTCGCTGTCTGTGCCATCGGTGTCATCGCTTATGTGCTGATGATGGCCGATGTATTCTCGTACATTCTGCAGGCGTTGGCGTATCAGGGGGTCTTTGTGGTGGCCTGGGTCGGGGTGGCGCTCGCACATATTCTGTCCAGAACCTATCAGGACCGCTTCAATGGCCATGTTGAGTTGGATAATACCTATATACCCGCCATCAACCCCTGTGGCCTTGTCGCCTGGTGCGGCGCGACACTGACCGGCATCGTTATCATGCACATCCCCGCGATTTCAGGATTCTCTGCGCCCGCGACCTTCGTGTTCGCCTATGTGGTTTATGAGCTCGGCCTCAGGTTTGCACGAGAAGAGTGGTATGTCGCGAGCCTTAAGTCATAAGGTGTAATTAACCGCAGGTGCGTTTTTTGAACGATGTATGGCGTGGGTGGTGGCAGTCGACCGCCGTTTTATGTTGAAGCCGCCCATGCCAGCTTTAAGATCTTGGCGTTCAAGGAATGAGAATAAGTCCTGATCCTGGCTGCCGTTGCTATAGGCTAATGGGCAGAGTATGACGACACTATTGCCACTCAGTATAGCGATAAGAAGCGCATGAGTTTTCAGAGGAGCCGTAGCATCATCATTATTGCCGTGCTTCCCATTATTTCTTATGCTAGCGTCTGCGGAGTTCCGCCCATTCGGCAGCCGCTCGAAAAGAGGTTGCCAGTGGTGCCTTCCTAATATGCAGTTTAACGTATGCAAGGAAATATCATGACTAGACCACAGGCAAGCAGCCAGGAGCAGATCAATAACGACCAGGTCATCGTTACCCGTTGGGATTTTCCGCCAGGCGCGGAAACAGGGTGGCATCGGCACGCTCACGACTATGTGATTGTGCCGATCCATGATGGCGTGATGTTGCTGGAAACGCCTGATGGAAATCGTGAAGTGACGCTTCAAGCTGGTGTGTGCTACAACCGGTTAGAAGGCACCGAACATAATGTGATTAATAATGGTGAGACACCTTTCTCCTTTGTCGAAGTCGAGCTGAAATAAATTCTGTAGAGTTGCCATAAAGGGGTGGCGAGTTTGGAGCGTCATAAACGAGGTGCCGTGCCCGGAATGTCGAAATTAGGGCTTATCCTCCTCCGCACCCAGAAGCGCGTTGATGCGTTCACGATCGCTGATGGCTGCTCTCCATAGATCATTCCAGCTATCCGGTGGGTTACCTTTGTTGAGCATCTTACGGAAGACGGCGTAAGCATCGTGCTTGCCGTCATAAGCGCGCTTGGTGGATTCGTCGTTGACCCACGCATAGATGAGGGTCTTGCTCGCCAGGTCGTAGCGAAAGAACAGCCGGTACTGCTGATAGAACTTGGCCCGGCACCAATGGGTGTGGTCAGCACCGAGCGTGTTGCCTTGTCGATACTGAGGACTTGCCGGGTCCTGCGGGATGTCGTTTGTAGCCAGCTTCACAATCGCCGCAAGGCGCTTGGTGGCCGGCTTGTTGCGATATCCGAGAGGATCCTTCGCCTGAAGCCGCTTCACCTTATCGGTGAGCGCATCGACCTGCTCCAGGAACAGCGGATGTGCGTATATCGTCCATCCATTTATCTCCAGAGGCTTCATGCGTCATCATCGTCCTCTGGCAGTGCTTCATCCAGGTCTACCTCGATTCCTGATGTCAGGCGTTCGGCCTCGGCAAACGTGCTGGCAGTGACCGGGCGAATGTTCTCCGGCTGCTGCTGCATATCGCGCTCCAGGAATGCCAGGAAGTTGGCTACTACGGGGTCCTGGCTGGACTCATCGCGAGCGCGAGTGAGCACCACTTCACCATTGGGGCGAATCGTGTAGTGAATACGATCACGGCGCTTCAGGTTCAGTGCACGGCGAACCGATGCCGGAACGGTCGTTTGGTAGCGGTCGGTCAGGGTGGAGTCATCCTCAATGGCCGAGCTCATGATTGGCCTCCGTTTGATAACAATGCAAAGGTAATGCATTGATGGTAATGCAGGTGCATTGCCTCGTCAATGGCATGTTGCCTGCTCTCGCGCCTATTGATCGCAAATTGCCGCTACGCTGCCCTCACAGAACCAGCGCTGGCTCTTGCCGTGATCGGTGTGTCGACTCCACTGGCCCCCATTCGAGTAAATCAGGAGCCAATACAATGAGCGGGTAACTGACAGCCGATGGAGCCACCAATGCTTAAGCTATACGGAGCGCCCCCGACCCGCGCCCTGCGCGTCCTCTGGTTACTCAACGAGCTAGGTCTGGAGTACGAGCTGCACCCGGTGAAGCTCATGGCAGGCGAGCATTACCAGCCCGACTTCCTCGCGATTAACCCCGCCGCCCGGGTGCCTGTACTGGTCGACGGTAGCCAGGTCATCACCGAGTCGGCCGCGATCCAGCTTTACCTGGCCGAGAAGCACCCAGAAGCGGGCTTTATCCCCACGGCGCTGGAGGAGCGATCCCAGATGTATCGCTGGATCTTCTTCCTGGTAACCGAGATTGAGCAGCCGCTGTGGCGTATCGCTCGTCACACCTTCCTTTATCCACTGGAGAAGCGCTTGCCCCAGGACGTCGACCTGGCGGTGCAGGAGTGCATGGAGATGGTGGCCGTTCTGGAGCGTCACATGACAGCGCGGGAGTTCATGGTCGGCGACCGGCTCAGCGTCGCCGATTTCAACGCCGCCTATACCCTGGACTGGGCCAACGAGGAGGAAATGCTCGGCGACGCACCCAGGCTAAGAGAGTACCTGGCCTCGATGTACGCACGCCCCACGGCCCCGCCCACTATCGCCGAGGCCTTTGCAGTGATGGAGCGCTAGGTCTGCCCCTGCAGGGTCAGCACCGGGGCTATACGCTGGCCAGCTCTACAGATATCCCCGCTCAGCAAACGACTCACCCCATTCCCCACCACGATCTGGTCAGTGACGAGGTCCTCCACCAGTCCAGCGCTTCCTCAGCCGCTGGGTAATGCGCCGAACGGCCTCGCTGGGGGCTGGATCTCCGCTTGGGTGGCGGTGGACCAGGATCACCGCCGCGGCGTTGTGTGGCAGGGCCTGCTTGTCCACCTCGCGGGGGAGACGCTGGCCGTGTCGATGGTGCCGCGGCACAGCTCCTCGCAGCAGATCACGCGGTGCCGGTAGTCGAAGGCCATCGACCGGTCCTCTGTAGTGAGGCCGCTACGGAGGGTTATGTTGCACTGCACAAATTCTACTGCTACTGTGTATGTCATCAGAGCGGGGAACTCCCGTTCGTTCAGAACCCGGAGGTTCTTAAGATGAGTAACTTTAACTTTGACACCAAGCAGTTCGAGACCATGATGTTCGGCCCGGCGCGTGCCTTCGCGGCCCTGTCCGTCGACTTCACCGAGAAGCTGGTTAACACACAGCTCGAGGCCGCTAAGGCTTATACCGACACCGGCGTGGCGCAGCTGCGCAGCCTGGTGGAAGTCAAGGATGCTGAGGGCCTTAAGAGCTATATGGAAGGCCAGCAGAATGTCGCTACGGAATTCACCGAGCGGCTCAAGGCAGACGCCGGTAAGGTCGTCGCCCTGCAGCAGGACTTCGCCAAGGACAGCCAGAAGCTGACCGAAGAGAATGTCCAGAAAGCCCAGGAAGTCGTCAAGGAAAGCACCGAGACTGCCACCAAGGCTTCCAAGGAAGCGGCTCCCAAGGCCGCCAAGGCTTCCTAATACGCCTCCCCTACCGGCCTGCGCCGGTTTAAAGTTCCGCTGAAGGCCGCCGATATAAAATCAGCGGCCTTTTGTATGCGCGGCTGTCGGCGACAAAAGGCGTTTGTCATGCCTTAGGGATAGAGGTGGGCGAGCAGGTATCCACCGGGCATCCCAGTAGGAAACTCATGCACATGAGGCCGCAAATACAGCAACCGGGATGGCTCACCGGCCTGGCCATCATGGTCGTGGTCGGGCTGGGCTATTTCGCCGGGGCCTGGCTGGGTGTGACCCAGACCATCTCACCCGACGGCAAGGCCATCATCTGGCCCCCCAATGCCGTGGCGCTGGCAGCACTGTTACTGCTGCCCGTGCGCCGCTGGGCGTGGATTATTCCGGTAGTGATGGCCGCGGAGATCATCGCAGACATCCCCTCCTTTCCGTTGTGGGCGGCAGTATCCTTCGGCTTGATCAACCTGTTCGAGGTCTTCCTCGCAGCCTCGCTGATCCGCTGGTTCACAGGTCCACGTTTCAATTTCGACAGCCTCTCCCGCGGAGGCTATTTCCTACTGTTCGGCCCATTGTTGGCGGCCGGGGCCGCTGCGCTATTCGGAGCCGGGGTGTATCGCGAGCTCGCCGGAGAGCGGTTCGAGTACCTTGCCCACTGGCAGATGTGGTGGTTCGGCGATGCCCTGGGGCTAGTTCTGCTTACGCCGCTGCTGGTCATCTTCGCACGCCAGTACCAGGGAATGCTCCAGACCTGGACCCGCAAGCGTCTGCTCGAGCTTGGTGCGTTGCTTCTCCTGCTTGGTGTCATGGGCATGGTGCTCATGGTAACGATGGGGCAGAAGGATAGCGGTCATCCGCTGTCGCTGGTGTTGTTGCTACCGCCGGTGCTGTGGGCAGCGGCGCGCTTTGGCGTGGCCGGTGCGGCGGCGCTGGTGGCGCTGGTGGCCGCCACTTCCATTGCCTGGACCGTGCATGGATCCTGGGCGCTGCATGACGAGGACCCGGAAGGCGCCATCCTTGCCCTGCAGCAATTTCTTGCGGTCACGGCGACCGTGGGGATCGGCGTCGGCCTTCTGATGGGCGAGATCGAGGCCCAGCGCATGCGGCTGCGGTTATTCGAACGCACGATGGAATCCATCTACGATGCGGTCATCATTACCGATGCGCGTCGCCTCGACGACCCCATCATCTGGGTCAACGATACCTTCGAAACCCTGTTCGGATATTCGCGCGACGAGGTTATTGGCCGGCATTGCCGCTTCCTGCAGCACGGCGAAGAGGATCAGAAAGGCGTAAGGGAAATCCACGACGCCTTACGCTGCAAGCAGCCGGTACAGACCTTGGTGCGCAACTACCGACGCGACGGCCAGCCGCTGTGGATTCAGCTGAGTCTGGCCCCGGTATCCGATTCTCATGGCCGGGTTACTCACTTCGTGGGCGTGCAGCATGACCTGACCGAACTCAAGCGCTCCAAAGATGAACTGGAACGCCGTGTGGCCGAACGAACGAAAGCTTTGCAGAAGGCCAACGCCCGATTGACCCAGCAGGCCGCCACCGACTGGCTTACCGGCGCGGCCAATCGACGCCAGTTGATGAGACGGGCCAGGCGGGAACTTGCCCGTGCGCAGCTCAACGGCACGCCGCTGTCACTCTTGTGCCTGGATCTCGATCACTTCAAGACGGTCAACGACGTCCATGGGCACCAGGTCGGGGACCAGGTGCTCAAGCACGTGGCCTACACGATTGAAGAGAACCTGAGGCCCACTGATCTGCTGGCCCGGGTGGGCGGTGAAGAATTCCAGGTCCTGCTACCGGATACCGATATCGAGCAGGCGGGCGAGATCGCCGAGCGTATCCGCTCTACCCTTTATGACCTGGAGATCAGGCTGAACGACAAAGTGGTGAAGATCACCGTCAGCGTGGGCTGCGCCCAGACGGGGCGCGACGGCGAGGACATCGATTCGCTCATGCGTATCGGGGATCAACGCCTCTACGAGGTCAAGGCATTGGGGCGAGATCGATGGGTGACCGGGTGAGGGTCTCAGTCGTCACCAGGCCTTCTGGTCGGTCTGATCAGAGCTGAGCGCCGGGTCCGAATTTCAGGGACCACTTCAAGTGCATTGTCTCGACAGTCGCGTTTTGCCCAGTCTCACCCTTCGTCGCTACTTAGTGCCGCAATAATGCTCTCGCAGCACCAGCGCTGGGCGGGCGTGCCACTGTGGCAGCAGCGACATCTCTCCCGGGTAGCATGGAGCGGTTGCGCCCTGTCGCTCAGGCAGTGTGTCGTTCCCGCCAGCGATCCCAGGGCGGGCAGGGCGACATCGCCTCGAACAGATACTCCATGAAGGCGCGCAGCTTGGGTATTCTGAGTTGGCGCTCACGCGTCAGCACGTAGAGCTTGCGGCGGCCGGGCATCACTTCGCCGCGCCATGACTCGAGCAGTGCCATTAGGCTGCCCTGGGCCAGTTCCTCAGCGATCAACCAGGTGGGGAACATGACTAGCCCCTGGCCAAGCAGGGCCGCCCTTACCAGGCTCTCGGCGTCGTTGCTGGCCAGGCTGCCGTCGACCTCGTAGGCGACTTCCTTCGGCGCCTCGCCGTGCTGAAAATACCAGCGCTGACGGCCCAGCTCGCCCTGGTAGGTCAGGCAGTCGTGTTCGCTGAGGGCCTCGGGGGTTTGCGGCGTGCCCTGTCTGGCCAGGTAGTCGGGGGAGGCGGCGACGATGTAGTTCATCGGCGCCAGCTGCCGTGCGACCAGCGATGAGTCGGCTAGGTGCCCCACCCGGAAGGTGATGTCGTGCCCTTCGCGCACCGGATCGACGACCCGATCATTCAACTGCAGCTCCACCTTGATGCCGGGAAAGCGGCGCTGAAAGCGATGCAGCAGCGGCACGACCTGGCGCTGGCCGAAGGCCACCGGCGCATTGATGCGTAGCACGCCGCTGGGCTCTGCCTGGGGTTGCGTTAGCGCTTCGGTGGCCATGTCGAGGCGTTCGAGAATGTCGCGCACCTCTTCGTAGTAGCGCCAGCCTGACTCGGTCAGGGTGACGGCCCGGGTGTGGCGGTAGAACAGCGGCTGTCCCAACGACTCCTCCAACCCGCGAATCTGTCGCGACACCGACGATACCGCGCGGTGGAAGTGGTGCGCGGCGGCGGTGAAGCTGCCGGTGGCGGCGACACGTTCGAACATGCGCAAGGCGTTGAGGTCCATGGCGTTCGGGTTCATTGAGTTGCGCTCTATGCAATAAAGTTTTGCGTTGCTTCCGATTGTAGCAACGATTGCCCTCCACCAGACTGCGCTCATCGATCTGGCGTGAGGCCGGGTCTTCTCGCACTTTCCAGAAGGGCATCGATCATGCGTAAAGGCATAGCGCTCGTTGTTGGCGCCACCGGTATTACCGGCGGCAATCTCGCGTCTTATCTGGTGGCCAGCGGCTGGACGGTCTACGGTCTGTCGCGCCACGCCACCGAGCAGAGCGGGGTGATTCCGGTCGCCGCCGATCTGCTGGACAAGTCGGCCACCGCGCAGGCGCTTGCGGGCCTGCCGATTACCCACGTCTTCTACTGCACCTGGGTGCGTCGCGACAACGAGAAGGCCAACGTCGAGGCCAACAGCGCGATGATGCGCCACCTGTTCGAGGCCCTTGATAGCGACAACCTGGAACACGCCTCGCTGGTGACCGGCACCAAGCAGTATCTGGGCTCGTTCGAGGCCTACGGCAGCGGGCGCATCGAGACCCCGTTCCGCGAGTCCGAGCCGCGGGTGCCAGGCGATAACTTCTACTACGCCTTGGAAGACGTGCTGTTCGATGCCGCCGCGCGGCATGGGTTTGCCTGGAACGTGCACCGTCCGCACACCGTGATCGGCTATGCCCGAGGCAATGCAATGAACATGGGCACGACGCTTGCCGTCTACGCGTCGATCTGCAAGGCGAGCGGCCAGCCCTTCGTGTTCCCGGGGTCACAGGTGCAGTGGAACGCTTTGACCGACATGACCGATGCGCTGGTGCTGGCGCGGCAGATGGAGTGGGCGGCGACCACGCCGGGCGCGGCCAATCAGGCCTTTAATACCGTCAACGGCGACGTTTTCCGCTGGCGCCGCATGTGGCGCGAGATCGGCGACTACTTTGGCCTCGAGGTGGCGGAGTGCCCGGAAACGCCGCAGCCGCTGGAGACGCAGATGGCCGATGCGGCAGCGACCTGGCGCGAGCTGGCCAGCAAGCACGATCTGGTCGAGCCGGACGTCGGCAAACTGGCTTCGTGGTGGCACACCGATGCCGACCTGGGCCGCGATCAGGAGTGCGTCAACGACACCACCAAGTCCCGCGACTTCGGCTTCGACCATTTCCGTGAGACACGCGGTGCCTTTTGCGACCTGTTCGATCGCCTGCGCGCCGAGAAGCTCATCCCCTGACAGGCATCGGTGCTCGGCGTCACGCCTCGTGATCGCCAATCGCTGCGATGATGCTCTCGCAGAACCAGCGCTGGGCGGGCGCGCTCGTGGCACCGGCCTGGTAGTAGAGCGTCACGTCGAAGGGCGGTACCGGGAAGGGGAGTTCGCTGACCACCAGCGGTGTGCGTGCGGCGAAGTCGCTGGCGATCTGTGCCGGCAGGATCGCCAGCAGGTCGCTGCCCTGGAGGATCTGCGGTAGCACCGAGAAGTGCGGAATCTCCAGGCTGACCTTGCGCTCGATGCCGTCGCGCCGCATCACCTCGTCGGCCAGGTCGTGGCCGGAGGCCGAGGCCACGACCACATGCCGTCCGGCGCTGAAGCGTGCCAGGTCGAGGGGCTCGCCGCCCAGCGCCTGTGGGTCGCTGAGGCATACGTAGCGATCCTCGAAGAGTGCGCGTCGGTCGACGTCGGCGGCGTTCAGCGGGCGGCTGCAGATCACCGCATTAACCTTGCCGCTGGCCAGCCAGTCGCTGGCGCGGTCGATCTCCAGCGCCACCACCTCGAGCTCCATGCCTGGCGCTTCGGCGTGTAGCCGCGGCAGGATCCTGGGCAGCAGCGACATCTCCCCCAGGTCGGTGAGCGCCAGGCGAAAACGCCGCGTGCAGCTGGCCGGGTCGAAGTCGCGCCCGCTGGCCAGGGTCGCCTCGAGCTGCTGCAGGCCGTCGCGCAGGGCAGGGTAGAGCTGGCGGGCGGTCACCGTGGGCTCCATGCCATTGCGGCCGCGCACGAACAGGCGGTCGTCGAATTGTTCGCGCAGCCGGCTCAGGGCGTAGCTGACGGACGGCTGGGTGACGAACAGCCGCTGGGCGGTGAGGGTCACGCTGCGGGTCTCGTAGAGCAGCACGAAGGTGCGCACCAGGTTGAGATCGGCGTGGGCCATGGGCGCTCCCCGATAAGACATGGAATAGATACTTCTTATTCTAACTAGAAAAACTATCGATTTGCTCGATGTGGTGCTGGCGCCTAGCGTAAACGCAACCTTTCGTCATCCGCCTCAGGAGCCTTCATGCCGAGCGTTCACGCCGTCACCTATTCACTGCTGCGCCGCCAGGGCATCACCACCGTCTTCGGCAATCCCGGCTCCAACGAGCTGCCGTTCCTCAAGGGCTTTCCCGAGGATTTCCGCTACGTGCTGGGGCTGCATGAGGGCGTGGTGGCGGGGATGGCGGACGGCTATGCCCTGGCCAGCGGGCGGCCGGCATTCGTCAACCTGCACGCCGCGGCGGGCACCGGCAACGCCATGGGGGCGCTGACCAACGCCTGGTACTCGCATTCGCCGCTGGTGATCACCGCCGGCCAGCAGGCGCGCTCGATGATCGGCGTGGAGTCGATGCTGGCCAACGTGGAGGCGCCGCAGCTGCCCAAGCCGCTGGTCAAGTGGAGCTATGAGCCGGCCTGCCCGGAGGACGTGCCGCGGGCGCTGAGCCAGGCGATCCACAGCGCCTCGCTGCCGCCGCGCGGGCCGGTCTACGTGTCGATCCCGCATGACGACTGGGACCGCGAGGCCGGCGACGATGCCGAGCTGGTGGTGGCGCGCGAGATCGAACATGCCGGGGTGCCGTCCCCCACGCAGCTCGAGCGTCTGGCCGAGCGCTTGAACGGCGCCGAGAACCCGCTGCTGGTGCTGGGGCCCGAGGTCGATGCCCGCCAGGCCAACGGGCTGGCAGTCGAGCTGGCCGAGCGCCTGCGGCTGCCGGTGTGGGTGGCGCCTTCGGCGTCGCGCTGCCCGTTTCCCACGCGCCACCCCTGCTTTCGCGGCGTGCTGCCGGCGGCGGTTTCCGGCATTGCCGCTCACCTCGAGGGCCACGATCTGGTCGTGGTGGTGGGGGCGCCGGTGTTCCGCTACCACAAGTACGCGCCGGGGCGCTATTTGCCGGCCGGGGCGCAGCTGGTGCATGTCACCGGCGATGCCGGCGAGGCCGCCCGGGCGCCGATGGGCGATGCCCTGGTGGGCGACGTGCACGCCACCCTCGAGGCGCTGCTGCCGCACCTCGAGCAGAGCGAGCGCGAGCTGCCCGCCGCGCTGCCGACTCCGGCGGTCGCCGAGGATGGCGAGGGCCGGCTGGCCCCGGCCAATGTGTTCGACACCCTCGATGCCCTGGCGCCGGAAGACGCCATCTACGTTAAGGAGTCGACCTCGACGGTGGAGATCTTCTGGGAGCGGGTCGGCATGCGCCATCCCGGCAGCTACTTCTTCCCTGCCGCGGGCGGGCTCGGCTTCGGCTTGCCGGCGGCGCTCGGCGTGCAGCTTGCCCAGCCGCAGCGCCAGGTCATCGGGGTGATCGGCGACGGCTCGGCCAGCTACGCCATCACCGCCCTGTGGAGCGCCGCCCAGTACCGCATCCCGGCAGTGCTGATCATCCTCAACAACGGCACCTACGGCGCGCTGCGTGGCTTCGCCCACCATATGGCGGTGGACAACGCCCCGGGGCTCGACGTGCCGGGTATCGACTTCTGCGCCCTGGCGCAGGGCTACGGGGTGGAGGCGCGCCTGGCCGACTCCCGTGAGGCCCTGGCCAGCGCGTTGCAAGAGGGCCTCGCCATGGATCGCCCGCTGCTGATCGAGGTACCGACCCTGCCCACCTGACGCCTGTCAGGAGCAACAACACGCCACTCGCATCACGACACTCACGATAAGCACAACAGAGGTCACTACCATGAAACACGCCATCTCCCGCTGCCTGCTGGCCACCTGCGTGGCCGCCGCGGCGACCGCCGCCCACGCCGACACCCTGCGCATGGCGCACTTCTGGCCCTCCGGCTCGGAGGTCAATCAGGAGATCTTCGAGGCCTGGGCGGCGAGCCTCGAGGAAGCCACCAACGGCGCGGTCACGGTCGAGAACTACCCCTCCCAGACCCTGGGGCCGTCGGACCAGGCCTACCAGGGCGCGGTCAACGGCATTTCGGATATCGCCATCACCATGCAGGGCTACACCTCGGGGCGCTTCCCGCTCTCGGAGATCGTCCAGCTGCCGGGCGTCTCGTCCAGCTCCTCCCAGGGCTCCTGTGTGCTGCAGTCGCTGTATGACGAAGGCCTGATCAGCGACGAGTACGACGACGTCAAGGTGCTCTACATGTTCGCCACCGGGCCGGCCTACCTGCACACCCGCGGCGACGAACTGCAGACCCCCGACGACCTGCGCGGCCTGCGCATTCGCCGCCCCAGCGATGTCGCCGGCGAGATGCTCGAACGCCTCGGCGCCCAGCCCATGGGCATGCCGGCGCCGGACATCTACACCTCGATGCAGCGCGGCGTGATGGACGGCCTGAGCTTCCCGTGGCAGGCGATGAAGACTTTCGGCATCAACGAGCTGGCCGAGTATCACCTCGAGGTGCCCTACTACACCGGGGTGGCCATGGCGGTGATGAACCTCGACAGCTACGAGCGGCTGGCCCCCGAGGTGCAGGAGGCCATCGACGCCCACACAGGGATGGAGTGGGCGGCGCGTGCCGGCGATGTCTACGACCGCCTCGACCGCGAAGGGCGCGAGGAGGCCGTGGCCCAGGGCGGCACCATCCACAGCGTGGAGGATCCGCTTAACGACCCGGAGTGGGCCGAGGCGCTGCAGGAGGGCACCGAGGGTTACCTGACCCGCCTCGAGGAGCGCGGCATCGACAACGCCCGCGAGGTGCATGCACGAGCCCTGGAACTGAGCGAGGCGTGCCGATCTTAAGAGCTGACCCATCTTCGCCACAGCGAGGCAGATTAGACGCTCCGCAGCATTGCCGCGCCTTTGTGTGCGGGACGGCTGTGATAGCAGCAGCAGGCGGGTGATACTATAGTGGCACTATCACTCTCGTTCAGAGGTAAGCCGATGAAAGTTGAGCTTGTGACGAACCTCAAGCGCCAGGCCACGCGGATTCTGGCGGAGCTGCGCGCGTCGAAGGAGCCGATAATGATCACCGAGCATGGCCAGCCCTCCGCCTATCTTGTTGACGTGCAGTATTACGAGTTCATGCAGCGCCGGCTTGAGCTTTTGGAGGGGCTGTCACGCGGGGAGCGTGCGGTGCTCGAGGAGAGAACCTTCAGCCAAGGTGAGGCCAAGGAGAAAATGCGTAAATGGCTGAAGTGATCTGGACGGAACCAGCGCTTCAGGATCTGGACGCCATCGCCGAGTACATCGCGTTGGATAACCCTACAGCGGCAAGCCAGTTGGTCGAACGGATTTTCGCTGGCACCGAGCGCCTGGCAGATTTTCCCCAGTCCGGGCGGGCTCCTCCAGAGCTTCCCAACTCGGTGTATAGAGATGTCGTGGTGCCACCGTGTCGCGTTTTTTATCGTGAAGATGAGAGACGGATTTTTATCCTCCATGTCATGAGGGAGGAGCGGCAGCTTAGAGCCTATATGCTGGGTCCCAGTTAATCAGGCAAGGCACTCGGATGCTGATATGTCGCTGCTCGGTAGGGAGCTTAAGGCTCGGCTCGGTGGCGGGTGGCACAGGCTAGATAGCAGGCAATAAAAAACCCGCGCGATTTAAGCGTGACTGCCGGAGCAATCATAGGCTTGGCGGGTGTGTTGCAAAGGACTATAGGCGCGCCGATATCGGCGTGCAAGTCCGCCGTCGCTTGCGGCGTTACGGAGCCGATCTAGAAGTGTGCGCAATAGGTGGCGGTTCCGTTTTGGCGCCTGATCGGCGAAGGTAACGCTTTTACGCCATCGCCGGTCGTTTGCCATGCTCAATCCGCGTATCAAGCTGCGCCATCTGCAGGCCTTTCTCGAGGTCGCCAAGCGGCGCAGCTTTGCGCGTGCCGCCGAGAGCCTGGCGATCACCCAGCCGGGCATCTCCAAGGCCATCCGCGAGCTCGAGGAGAGCGTCGCCGTGCCGCTGTTCGAGCGCACCGCCAAGGGCGTGGCGCTGACCCAGGCCGGCCTCACCCTGCTGCGCCACGCAGGGCCCGCGCTGCGCGCGCTGGAGGAGGGCGTCGGCGCGGTGAGTGCCGCCCAGGGCAGCGGCGAGTGGCTGCGGGTCGGGGCGCTCTCTACGGTGGAGAGCCAGCTGCTGCCGCGGGCGATCCTGCGTTGGCAGGCCGCTCTCGAGGCGCCCGACAGCGGCGTCAAGGTGGTCACCGGGGCCAGCGCCTACCTGCTCTCGCAGCTGCGCGCCGGCGAACTCGACCTGGTGGTGGGGCGCATGACCGAGGCCCGCGAGATCCGCGACCTGACCTTCGAACACCTCTACTACGAGCCGCTGCTGCTGGTGGTGCGCGGTGGCCATCCGCTGGCCGGCATCACCCCCTTGCCCGCCGAGCGCTTGAGCGAACTGGCCTGGGTGCTGCCACCGCCGCAGACCACCCTGCGCCAGCGGGTCGACAGCTTCTGCGTGCGCCATGGCCTGGGCCTGCCCGGCCGCCGTCTAGAGACTTTGTCGCTGCCGATCAGCCGCCGCTACACCCTCGACAGCGACGCGCTGTGGGTCGCCCCGCGCGAGGCGGTGGCCGACGACATCGCTGCCGGGCTACTGGTCGAGCTGGCGCTGCCGCTGGAGGACCAGGGCGGCTCGGTGGGCTTCTGCCGTAACGCCAGCCTGCAGCCCTCGCTGGGGCTCGAGGCGTTCTGCGAGGCACTGCGCGAGGCGGCGGCTGCGTATTAGCGCTTGTGCAATGACTCACTCGATATCCACGGGACAGGCAACGCTGGCGATGATGTTGGATGCTTCCTAATTAGAACATTCCATGTGCTCTTTCAGTGGTGGTTTGCTAGGCTGTATGGTTTACGTCTACCATGAATTTATATGATTCATAAACCTTGAGAGGCCAGCATGATTGGAGAGCGAATCAAGCGTGCACGCGCGGCCGCTGGCTTATCCATGCAGGCCTTGGGGCAGCAGGTTGGCGTGAGTGCCAACATGATCAAGAAGTACGAGCATGACCAGTGCATGCCCAGCTCAGGCGTACTGATCAAGCTGTCCAAGTCACTGGGCGTACGTAGCGAATACTTCTTCCGCCCTGTACAGGTCGAACTCGGTGAGGTGGAGTATCGCAAGCGATCGACGTTGCCGGCAGGCATCCTCAAGCGTATCCATGCGGATGTGCTCGATCAGGCAGAGCGTTGGCACGAACTAACCAACCTTTGGCCGAACTTCCCGCTCGCCGACTTCAAGAAGCCAGACGACTTGCCAGAGCGGGTCGAGACATTGGACGAGGTGGACGCAGTTGCCGACGGCCTGCGGTCGAGCTGGCAGCTGGGACAGAATCCTATCCCAGACTTGGTCGATGAGCTCGAAGCCCGCGGTATCCTCGTGATCATGACGGACGTCGATGAGCAGTCCAAGTTTGATGGCCTGCAAGCACAGATAGCAGGATTGCCCGTCATCGTCGTATCGTCCAATTGGCCTGGGGACCGCCAGCGATTCACACTGGCTCATGAGCTTGGGCACCTATTGTTGCAGGGACGACTGGCTGCCACATTGGATGAAGAGCAAGCCTGTAACCGCTTTGCTGGCGCTTTTTTGTTGCCGGCCGGATCGATGCGTCAACAGCTCGGCCCATCACGCCAGCATCTTGAGCCGAAAGAGCTCTACCTGATGAAGATGGAGTACGGGCTGAGCATGAAGGCTTGTCTCTATCGTGCCAAGGATCTCGGTATCATCACGTCGGCTGAACATCGTGGGATGATGATCAAGTTCTCGAAAAACCGCTGGCACAAAGTGGAGCCAGGGAACGCTTACCCTGCGGAAGTCACCCTGACATTCCAGCAACTGGTGTATCGAGCACTCGGTGAGGGGATTGTTAGCGAATCCAAGGCCGCAGAGCTGCTGGGGATTCCCCTAATGCAGTTCCACCAGGAACGGAAGCTGGAGCAGCTGGATGCAGTTGCTCATTAGCGATACCAATATTCTGATTGACCTTGAAGAAGGCAAGCTCATGGACGAGCTATTTCGGCTTCCCTATGAGTTCGCCGTTCCCGATATTCTGTTTGCAGAAGAATTGGAAGCCCAGCATAGACACCTTCTGGATATGGGGCTGTCGCAGGGGGAGCTTACCTCGGCGACGCTCCATTATGCGGTGGCACTCATACAGCGCTGTTCCGGAGTGAGCAGAAACGACTGTTTCGCTCTGGCGCTGGCCAGGCAAGAGCAGTGCCCACTTCTGACGGGGGACCAGAGACTTCGGGCTGCTGCCGATAGGGAAGGTGTCGAAGTGATGGGGACCCTATGGATCGTTAATCAGCTCGTTTGCCATCAGATCATCACCAGGGAGGAGGCAAAGACTGCCTATGCACGGATGCGGGAAAATGGCAGACGCCTTCCTTGGCAGCTCGCCCTCAGTTCATTAGATCGCATCGATACCCATAACCCATAAGTTATGTCGGTGCCCCAAGTCGTCAATTGGCAGCCCTGCGACGACGCGCCACACTACTGGCCAACCCGCGGCATGGCCCGCGATCCACGCCAGCAGAGGGCTTTTCGCCATGCAAGACGACAACAAGCGCTACGTCGAGCGCGACCGTAACTGGCATCCGCCGGCCTATGCGCCGGGCTACAAGACCACCGTGGCACGTTCGCCCAACCAGGCGCTGGTCAGCCTGCAGCGGCCCAGCGTCTCCGAGCTAAGCGGGCCGGATTTCCGCGCCCTGCGCATGGGCCCCCACGACAATGACCTGCTGATGAACTACCGCGAGGGCCAGGATGCGCTGCCCATCGGCGAGCGCATCATCATGTTCGGGCGCGTGGTCGACCAGTACGGCAAGCCGGTGCCGCACACCCTGGTGGAGATGTGGCAGGCCAACGCCGGCGGCCGCTATCGCCACAAGAAAGACGCCTACCTGGCGCCCCTCGACCCCAGCTTCGGCGGCGTCGGCCGCTGCCTTACCGACGACGACGGCTGGTACCGCTTCCGTACCATCAAGCCCGGCCCCTATCCTTGGCCCAACGGCATCAATACCTGGCGCCCGGCGCATATCCACGTCTCGGTGATGGGCCCGTCGATCTCGACCCGCCTGATCACCCAGATGTACTTCGAGGGCGACCCGCTGATCCCGATCTGCCCCATCGTGCAGACGATCAACGACCCGGACGCCGTCGAGACCATGATCGGCCGCCTCGACATGGCGCGCAGCCGCCCCATGGACTGCCTGGCCTACCGCTTCGACCTGGTGGTACGCGGCGAGCTGCAGACCTACTTCGAAAACCAGTGACGGGAGAGACCGCCATGCAACAGCCCAATAGCGTCGGTACCCACGACCTGATGCTGCGCGAGACCGCCTCCCAGACCGCCGGCCCCTACGTGCACATCGGCCTGGCACTGGATGTCGCCGGCCTGCCCGAGCGCGATGAAGAGATCTGGAACCAGTTGGCCAAGCCCGAAGCCGACGGCGA
This sequence comes from Halomonas salipaludis, assembly GCF_002286975.1. GTDB lineage: Bacteria > Pseudomonadota > Gammaproteobacteria > Pseudomonadales > Halomonadaceae > Franzmannia > Franzmannia salipaludis. Next base: position 123,190 of record NZ_NSKB01000008.1, on the reverse strand, counting down.
GCATATCGAGGTGGTCGGCCAGGTGATCGACGGCAACGGTGACCTGGTGCGCGATGCGTTGATCGAGGCCTGGCAGGCCGATAGCCAGGGCCAGTATCAGCCGGCCTTCGATCTACAGAAGCCGTTCAACAGCTTCGGCCGCACCGCCACCACCGCGGTGGGCGACAGCGAGTGGACCTTGGCCACCATCAAGCCGGGGGCCATCACCCGCGGCGACGGCAAGACCATGGCGCCGCACATCAACCTGGCGATCTTCGCCCGCGGCGTGAATATCCAGCTGCAGACGCGCCTCTACTTCGAGGACGAAGCGGACGCCAATGCCGCCTGCCCGGTGCTCAGTGCCATCGAGTCGCCGGCGCGCCGCCAGACGCTGATCGCCAAACGCGAGGAGGCCGACGGTAAGGTGCGCTACCGCCTGGATATTCGCCTGCAGGGCGACGGCGAGACGGTGTTCTTCGACTTTTGAGGCGCGTCCAGCGTGCAGGATCCTACCCCCGCCATGGCGGGGGTTTGTGTCTGGATGGACCTGATCATGAGGGCGGGAGTCTCTCCCCCGGCTGGCCTGGTATCCCCGTGCAGACTCGCTTTTCGCATATGGCGAAAGCTGCTGTCTTGATAAGGCTATTTTTCCAAAAGACTCCCTTGTCTAGTCTCCAGGGAAACGACAACGGGAGATAGCTTACATGGCGGGTTCACCGAGCACCGAGACGCGCATCGTGCGGCGTGGCAATGCGCGTGCCACGCGACATCTCAAGGCCGATATCTGTGTCGTGGGCGCCGGTATCGCCGGCATGTCGGCGGCCCTGCAGGCGGCCAAGCTGGGACGCAGTGTCGTTCTGGTCGACAGCCAGCCGGCGTTGGGTGGGCAGGCGGTCAATTCGATCATTGCCACCTTTTGCGGGCTCTTCTCGAACGGCACCCATGGCTACCAGTTCACGCACGGCATCGCCGATGACATCCTGAGTTACCTCGAGGAGCAGGAGGGGGCGATTCACTATCGCAATGGCCCCAATACCACGGTGGTCTACTACGACGAGGTGGCGCTGGGACGCTGGAGCGAGAACAGTGTCCTCGAGGCCGACATCACGCCGCTACTGGGGGCCATGCTGCTCGATGCCCATGTCGAGGATGGCCGGATCGTACGTAGCGACTTCATGACCCGCTACGGGGTGGTGAGCATCGAGGCGCAGGGCTTCGTCGATGCCAGCGGCGATGCGGCGCTGACCTACCAGGCAGGGTTCGCCTGCCGTGAGCCGGCCAGACAGGGCGTCTTCGGTACCCAGATGGTGGTACTCGAACATATCGATGAGCGCCATCAGCCGACGAAGCAGGAGATCAGCCAGCGCATGAAGGAGAGAGGCGACGCCTATGGTCTGCTGCGTCGTGAGGGGCTCGGTTTCATCATCCCCGGCAGCGGTATCGCGGCGATGAACATGACCCATGTCGAGACTCCGCTGGACCCGGTTGAGGCATCGGCCAAGGCCTTGGAGGGCAAGGAGCAGGCCTCCCGGGGGGTGGAGTTCCTGCGCCAGGAGTTTCCCGAGTGCTTCGGTAAGGCGCGAATCAGATCCTTCGGCCTACCGGGGATTCGCCAGACGCGCTGGATCGTGGGGCGTCACCATCTCACCGTCGAGGAGCTGAAGAGCGGTTATCGGTTCGATGATGCCATCGGCCGAACTGCCTGGCCCATCGAACTGCACGACCATAGCGATGGCCACCACTGGATCACCTTCGATGAGGAGCATGTCCATTACATCCCCCTCGGCAGTCTGGTGCCGGAGGAGTGCCATAACCTGGTGGCCGCTGGGCGCTGCATCGATGCCGACGCGGCAGCCCTGTCGAGTGTCAGGGTGATGGGACCCTGTATCGCCATGGGTATGGCAGCAGCGCACGCCCTGGATCTGGCGGGGAGTGGCAGCGTGCACGCCATCGATACCGCGGCGATGCGCGAGCGAGTCAAGGAGAACGTCGAAAAAAGACACTATCGATGGAGCGAAGCAGACCTGGCGAATAAGGTCGCGACCTCCTGAACAGCCAGTATGGCGCGAGGCGCCGACACAACAACAACGCATGTTTCCTAATACATGGAGCGCACAGCAATGCACAAGATCCAGCTCAATGGCCTCAGGTGGGTAGCCGGTACCATGCTCGGCGCCAGCCTGGCAGTTGCCACTATCGGTCAGCAGGCGATAGCCGAAGATGACTACGAATGGCCTCGCTACTTCAATGTGATCACGCCTGCGGTGGGTACGGGCAATCACTCCCTGGCAGTGGCATGGACGACGGAACTCTCATCGCAGACACCCACGCGGGTGAGGGTGCTGCCGGCTCCCAACGGTTTTTCGCGGGCCTCCTGGTTGAATACCGATGAAGGGCGCATCGCCCTGATGCAGGCTTCCGAGTATTACGACCAGATGGATGCGGTGGATGGCTTCGCGTCGCGTGATGGAGGTCCGGCCGATACGCGTGCCATTGCCTTGGCCATGGTCACGCCATGGGGCTACATGGTACGTGGCGACTCGGACATAGAGAGCATCCACGACATAGGCCCGGGAACCCGTATTGCCTATGCAGGTAGTTCTGCCTTCCTGTTGGTGGGTATCGATGCGTTACTGGCTTATCTCGATCTCGACCATGATGAGGTGGAGCTGGTCGAGGTGGGCAGTTTCGGTGCCAATACCGCCGTGGTCACCGAAGGGCGTGCCGACGTGGCGATCACCGGGCCGGTTGCCGGGCCTAGCTACGAGGCGGAGGCCAGCCCCCACAGCATCCGCTGGTTGGAGCTGCCTGAACCGGCCGAGGACCCCGAGGCCTATGAGCGCTATCGGAATGTGAATTTGGGCTATGTGCCCATGGAAGTCAGTTCAGGTGCCGGCACCGCACATGGTTTGAACATGGACCATGCCTTCCAGATGTACCACGTGCGCGGCGACGACGATCCGGACTTCGTCTATCACCTGGTCAAGTGGATGGATGAAGCCTACGACAGCTTCAAGGGGGATTTCACGCATGCCCATATGATGAGCATGGATAACCTGAAGCTGTTCCTCGAGCACGGCGCCATGCAGCCCCTGCACGAAGGTGCCATCCGCTATCTGGAGGAAAAGGGGGGCTGGAACGAGGCTTTCCAGGAGCGTCAGGAGGCCCTGGTGGAGCTTGCCCAGTCGAGAGTGGCCAGTTATCAGGAAGCCATGGCCCTGGCCGCCGACCAAGGAATCAACGTCAGCCCCGGTAATGAGAGCTGGGTGAATTTCTGGCAGCAGTATCGCGAAGAGAATGGTATTGCGCAGCCCTACGGCGAGTTGGTTCGCGCCCTGGACTGAGGGGGCGAGCTGGCCGGAACTTAACATCACCATTACCTAAAGGGCGGACTCATGAAGCGTAAACTGCGCAGCAATTTTCCCCGCGGTTCCTATCTCTGGGCGGTGCGAAACGCCCACTGGCACGCCCTGGGCATTGCCGAGGAAGATTGCGAGAAACCCAAGATTGCCATCATCAACACCTCATCCGAACTGGCCGCCTGTTTCTCTCATCTCGACGGCGTCGCGGCCGAACTCAAGCAGGCCATTCGCGAGGCAGGGGGCGTGCCCTTCGAGGTTCGCACCACGGCCCCCAGCGACTTCATCACCGGCGCCGGCGCTCGCGGTGCCTATATCCTCGCGGCGCGGGATCTCGTCACCAATGACATCGAGGCCAGTGTCGAGGGCGCCATGCTCGATGGCATGGTCTGTCTGACCTCCTGCGACAAGACCGTGCCGGGTCAGTTGATGGCCGCCGCGCGACTCAACATTCCCAGCCTGATGGTGTCCTGCGGCTATCAGCCCAGTGGCGAATATCGGGGCCGGCATGTCGATATCGAGGATGTCTTCGTCGGGGCCATGCATGTGGTGACCGGTAACCTGGACCGTGACGAGCTCATCGGCATGAGTCGCGAGGCGGTCAAGGGGCCGGGTGTCTGCTCCGGCATGGGCACGGCGAACTCGATGCATATCGTCTGCGAGGCACTGGGCATGGCGCTGCCGGGCAGTACGCCGGTCGCTGCCAACAGTGCCAGGATGGGCGATACGGTGCGCCAGGCAGGCCAGCGCATCGTCGAGATGATCTGGGAGGATCTCAAGCCTCGCGACATCCTCACGCCTGGCAGTTTTGCCAACGCCGCGCGGGCGGTGTTGGCGGTGGGCGGCTCGATCAACTCGGTCAAGCATCTTCAGGCAGTGGCCGTGGAGGCGCACTGCGACGTCGACGTGTATGCGCTCTTCGAGCGACTGGCCGATCAGGTGCCGGTGCTCAGTGCGGTGCGCCCGGTGGGCGAACATACCATCGAGGCCTTCGATGCGGCCGGTGGCTGCCAGGCGGTGCTCAAACAGCTGGAACCGCTGTTGGATGCCGACGCGATCACGGTGACAGGGCGTTCCCTCGAGGCCGAGCTGGATGGCGTCACGGTGGCGGATGAGAGCGTGATCCGCCCGATGGCAAGGCCCGTCGCTTCGCGTCCGGCAATCGTCATACTGCGCGGCAGCCTGACGCTGGAGTCGGGGATCGTCAAGACCGGTATCGTGGAGCGCAAGGTACGTCGCTTCACCGGCCCTGCGCGCTGCTTCTCCAACTCGGACGATGCCTTGGCGGCCTTGGAACAGGGCGAGATCCGCCCCGGCGATGTGCTGGTCATGCGCGGGGCTGGGGTGTGCGGTGGGCCCGGCATGGGCGGAGGCGCTTCGCGGGTCGTCTTTGCCATCGACGGTGCCGGCCTGGGCGAGGAGGTGGCGATGCTCACCGATGGCCACCTTTCAGGGCTGGTCTGCAAGGGGCTGGTGGTGGCGGAGGTTTCTCCCGAGGGGGCCGTGGCCGGCCCTCTGGCGCTGGTGGAGGATGGCGACCGTATCGTCATCGACCTCGATACGCGGCGCTGCGACCTGGAGGTGGATGCCGATGAGCTGGAGCGGCGCCTGCAGCGCTGGCGCCCTCGCCAACCGCTGTTCGATACCGGCTGGCTGCAGCAATACCGGCGTACTGTGCAACCGTTGACGAAGGGGGCGGTGCTGGTACGCAGCGAGGGGAACGCCGTGGATTGAAGCGTCCATACCGTCGACGGCTTGTACCCGGGCCGAGCTCAGCGCAGGGCGTCAGGACGGTGCCTGGCGAGTGATCTTGCTGAGCGGGATCTGCTCCCAGGGGGGCGCCGGTTGACTGGCATTCTTGAGCCAGCTGATCACGGCTTCCACGGCCGCGTTGCCACGACGATTGCGAGGTACCAGTGCCTTCACCCACAGATCGGGCACGGGATAGTGGGAGAGTATCTCTGTCGCCAGGCCCTGCCGCAGGCTGGGCTCCGCGATGTGGCTGGCGACGATGGCGATGCCCAGGTGGTTCTCCACGGCATGCATGAGAACGTGGCTGTCGTTGACGCTGACCCGGGCCGTGACGTCCACGCTCACCGGCCCCTTGTCACCCTGGAACTGCCAGCGGTTACCAGCGGCAAGGAAGGTCAGGCAGTCGTGGTGAATCAGGTCGCTCGGATGCTTCGGCATGCCCTTCTCCTGGAGATAGGTGGGCGATGCCACGATGATCCGCGGCAGCGGGCACAGCGGGATGTCCTCGACGTTGGCATAAGAGGTCGGCAGGGCGCCGATGGCAATATCGAAGCTCTCCTCCACTGGATTCACCGAGCGGTCGATCAGCAGCAGTTCGAGCCGGATGCCGGGATAGCTGCGCTGGAAGTCGGTGAGGATATGGCCGTAGTACTGAATGGCCATGGTCGTGGGGCACTTGATGCGCAGCTTCTCTTCGATGCGATGCCGTGAACTGGTCACGTCCTGAAAGGCATCGTCGATCTCCCGGATGATGGTCATGAAGCGCGGATAGTAGCGCTCGCCGACCTCGGTCAGGTCCAGCTTGCGGGTGGTACGCGTGAAGAGGCTGACTTTGAGCTGGTGCTCCAGCTGGTCGACCCGCTTGGTGATCACCGAGGGCACGGTATCCAGGGTACGAGCGGCGGCTGAAAAGCTGCCGGCACGCACTACCGTGAGAAAGGTGCGGATGTTGGTCAGGGTATCCAAGACGACCTCCAGGTGAGGGCGGTACGGGCATGGGTGGGTTATTTTTTCGCGTTTAGCGAAAGCTCTTATCTTAAAACGACTATTTCTCCAAAAGATAGGCTTGGCTAATCTGCCTAAAACAATACAGGCCGGGCGTCGTGACACGCCGGCATGAGGAGGCACGCATCATGCAGTTGACGGATTATGAGAAAGCCATGCTGGACGGCGCCAACGGCCCCGCCAAGGCGCGGGCCATGGACCTGCTGCTGCGTTATGGCCAGGCCGTGGGGGCGGAGCGCCTGGTCGAGACGCGCAATGTGGCGGGGGCCTTCAATGCCTCGACCCCTTCGATACAGTCCATCGTCGACAAGGGTTTCGATGCCGTCTATTCAGAACTCAATCTCGACAGTGACGAGGTCGTCGAGATACCCCGCGTCGCCGTGCCGACGACCCAACTGATCACCGGCATCGACAACGACAATTGGCGCCTGCAGGGCGTCGACGAGTCGCTGGTGAAGATGCAGCGGGCGTCCGAGGCATTCCTGGGCGAGCGTGGCATCAACATGTGTGCCACCTGCACGCCCTATCAGGTGGGCAATGTACCGCTCATGGGCGAACACTGTGCCTGGATGGAGTCGTCCGCCGTCATCTACTGCAATTCCGTGCTTGGCGCGCGGACCAATGTCGAGGGCAAGGAGAGCACTGGGGCCGCGGCCCTTACCGGTCGTATTCCCTACTGGGGCTATCACTTGCCGGAGAACCGCTTCGGTACCCATGGTGTGAACGTGTCCATCGACGTCGACGACATGATGGATTGGGGGTTGCTGGGCTACTACGTCGGTGAAGTCGTCCAGGAGCACAAGCCGGTATTGAGCGGCCGCCTGCACCATCCCAACCTGATCAAGCTCAAGCACTTCGGCGCTGCAGCCGCCTCGTCAGGCGGTGTCGAGATGTATCACATCCCCGGCGTCACGCCGGAGGCGCGCACCTTGGAAGAGGCCTTCGGCTCCCATCGGCCGCAGCATGAACTGAACTTCGGCGAGGCCGAGCGGCGCGAGGCTTGGGAGAAACTGCAGAGTGCCACCGACCATCGCGTGGACTTCATCATGCTCGGCTGCCCCCACAATGCCATCGAGCAGGTCGAACTGGTGGCGCATCTGCTGCGTGGCCGCAAGATCCATCCCGATGTGGCGCTCTGGGTCCACACGCCGCGGGCCATCAAGGAGATCGCCCGGCGCGCCGGGTACCTGGAAACCATCGAGGCGGCGGGCGGCGTCATCATGAGCGATACCTGTCCGGCGATTTCTCGCCGGCTTCCCGAAGGCGTCAGGGTGATTGCCACGGACTCGGCCAAGCAGGCCCACTATCTGCCGGCCATCGCCAAGGTGCAGGGATGGTTCGGATCGGTGCGCCAGTGTGTCGATGCGGCACTGACCGGTGAGTGGAAGGGAGGGCTTTGAGATGACTGCTTTGGAGGCGCAGCAACGGGTGATTCACGGGCGCCGGGTCGTCGGTGGCAAGGCGGAGGGCGAGGCCCTGGTGACCCGGGAGACCATCTCCGGATGGGGAGGTATCAATGAGCGTGATGGCACCATCATCGAGCGACGTCATGAGCTCGTCGGCCAGTCGTTCGCCGGCAAGATCCTGGTCTTTCCCGGGGCGAAAGGCTCCTCTGGCTGGTCTGCCTTTTTCCATATGGCCCGGCTGAATGGCGTCTGCCCAAAGGCGATGATCTTCACGCGCATGACCACCAAGATGGCGTTGGGTGCGGTGGTGACGCGCGTGCCGGCGATGACCGACTGCGACCTGGATCCCATCGAGGTCATCGAGACAGGAGATTGGGTCAGCATCGACGCCGACGCCGGCACCATCACGGTTCACAAAGGCGGCGCCAGATCCTGTAGGTAACGATTCAATAATAAAGAAAAAAAGCCTCTCACACGGAGTCAACGACAATGACACAAGCAGCACGCCAGCCCGACCCCGCAAACATACCCGATGAATTCGTCGACCGTACTTACCAACGCTATCAGAGCATGCCGCTGCCGGTGCGCATCACCGTGCTGGCGATGTCCCTGGCGGGGGTCATGCTGGCCGTCGTCTATGTGTTCGGCGTCATTCCGCTGCTTGATATCACCTACTACTTCCTGTTGATGGCGATGTATCTGCCATTGGCTTACTTGTTGCTACCCGCCCACAAGCGAGAAGGCCGGGTCTCATGGCTCAGCTACTTTCCGGCCCTGGTGGTATTCGGGCTGGCGCTTTTCCTGGCCAGCCAAGGGCGCTCGATCGTCTACCAGACCTGGGTACCGGTCAGCGAGCCATGGCAGTTATGGGTGGCGGCGGCACTGTTCGTGATGATTCTCGAGGCTGCCCGGCGCTCGGGAGGCCTGATCTTCCTGTCGATCGTGGTGGCACTGGGGCTCTATCCGATATTCGCCGACCTCATGCCAGGCATGCTGTGGGGGCCACCTTCCAGCCTGGCGCGAACCATCGCCTTCAACGTCTACTCGGGCGACGCCATGCTCGGCATCGTCACGCGGGTGGTGGCCGAGACCATCATCGGCTTTCTGATCCTGGCTGCCTTGCTGGTCTCCACCGGCGCGGCCGACTTCTTCCTCAAGCTGGCGATGGCCCTGATGGGGCGTGCCCGGGGTGGGCCGGCCAAGGTCAGTGTGCTGGCCAGCGGCTTCTTCGGCAGCCTGAGCGGCTCGATCTTCGGCAACGTGGTGAGTACCGGCTCGGTGACGATTCCCAGCATGAAGCGTGCCGGTTTCCCTGGTTACTATGCCGGTGCTCTGGAGTCCTGCGCGTCCACTGGCGGGATGCTGATGCCGCCGGTCATGGGGGCATTGGCCTTCATCATGGCCGACTTCACCAACACCGAGTATGGCGTGATCGTCATCGCCGCCATCATTCCCAGCCTGCTCTATTTCTTCGGCCTCTATTGCCATGTGGACGGCTATGCGGCCAAGGCCGATCTCAAGGGCTTGCCCGAGGTAGAGCTGCCGCGTATTCGCCAGACCCTGCTGGAGGGGTGGCCCTTCCTGGTGGTGCTGGTCTTCCTGGTATGGGGGCTGGTCGTGATGCGCTGGGAGCGGCTGACGCCCTTCTATGCCTCGGGGCTGCTGATCCTGCTGACCTGCTTCAAGAAGGAGCTGATGCTTCGCCCCAGCAAGATTCCCGAGGTCCTGTTCCAGATCGGCAAGCTGCTGAGCCAGACCATGGGGCTGCTGCTACCCACCAGCTTCATCCTGGGCGGGCTGATGGCCACTGGCGTGGCGCCGGCGATTGCCTCGGAGCTGGTGCGCATGGGCGGGGGCAGTATCGTTCTGGTGCTGGCGATCGGCATCGGCGTGTGCTTGATCTTCGGCATGCTGGGCATGATCGTGGCCGCCTATCTGATGCTGGCGCTGACCCTGGCGCCGGCACTGGAGCAGATGGCAGGGCTGAATATCCTGGCCATTCACCTGTTCATCGCCTACTACGCGACCCTGGCGGCGATTACGCCTCCGGTGGCCTTGGCGGCGTTCCTGGCATCGCGAATCAGCGATTCGGATCCGTTGCAGACGAGCCTTCATGCGGCCCGGCTGGGCATCGTGCTCTACTTCATTCCCATCTTCTTCCTGTTCGAACCGGCGCTGATCTTCCAGGGCCCACTCTACCTGACGGCCATCTGGTTCGCGCTGAACGTGCTGGCCATCATCCTGATCGCAGGCGGTTCGGAGGGGCACCTGATGGGGTTCGGTCAGGTGCGCAACTGGGCCAGGCCGGTTCTGTTCATCGGTGGGTTGTTGATCGGCTTTCCCGAATTCGTCTCGACGCTGGTCGGCATGGCAGCGGTCACGCTGGTACTCGGGATGCGGCAGTTCTCGCAGGTCCGTGGGGCGTCGTTGCCTTATACCGCCGGTAACGGGGCATCCAAATGAGCGTGTCGCGCTGTGCGCTATCCCTGTACGCAGGAAAACCACCGGCCTGGAGGTCATTACCATGAGGCTCGACGTAACGCCGCTGCATCCTCACTTCGTGGGCGAAGTCACCGGGCTCGATCTTCGCCAGCCCCTCGAGCAGGCACATGTCGCCGCCATCGAGGCGGCCATCGACCGCTATGCGGTGCTGGTATTCCGGGACCAGCCGCTGACGCAAACCCAGCAACTGACCTTGGCCAAGTCCTTCGGGCCCTTGGATATGGGATTGAAGAAACTCAAGCAGAGCCAGGAGCGCCTGGAGCATGCCGAGCTTGCCGACATCTCCAATGTGGCCGACGGCAGTGGTCGGTTGGCGGAGCGCTCGGATCGCAAGGTCGTCAGCAATATCGCCAACCAGCTGTGGCATAGCGACTCCTCCTTCCAGAAGCCGTCGGCACGCTACTCGTTGCTATCGGCCGTACGGGTGCCCGCAGAGGGAGGAGAAACCGAGTTTGCCGACCTGAGGGCCGCTTGCGATGCCTTGCCGGAGTCCGTCAGGCAGGAAATCGGCGGGCTCCAGGCGCAGCATTACGCCTTGCATTCACGCTTCATGCTTGGCGACACCGACTATACCGACGCCCAGAAGCAAGCGATTCCGCCGGCTTACTGGCCGTTGGTGAGAACCCATCCGGGCTCCGGCCGCCAGGTGCTCTTCATCTCCGTTCATGCCTGCGCCATCGAAGGCTGGACGTTACCGGAAGGGCGCATGCTGCTGATCGACCTGCTCGAGCATGCCACGCAGCCGGCGTTCGTTTATCGCCATCGTTGGCGGCCCAACGATCTGGTGATCTGGGATAACCGCTGTACGCTGCACCGTGGACGGCGCTTCGACTTCAGCCAACCCAGGGAACTACGCCGGGCCACGACCCTGGATATATGAACGTCTGCAGCGCTCCTGTCCTGTAGCGCGCCAGCAATATGCTGCCGATTTGTGATAACGCGGGTGATTTTTCCTGTGCAAGGATAAATCAAGCCATCGTGACTGGTGGTCACCCAACAACAAATCGGACTTCGACATGACCTGCAACACTAGTATCGATTTCATCTACCTCTCCGAACCGGACATGGTCCGTGCGGGCGTCACCGACATGCCGGCCTGCGTGGACACCATGGAGGAGATGTTCGGGCTGCTCCATCAAGGCGACTACCGCATGGCGGGCCCCAACAACGATTCCCACGGGGCCATGATCATGTTCCCCGAGGACTCCCCCTTCCCCAACATGCCCAAGCCCACCGCCGACCGCCGCATGATGGCGATGCCTGCCTACCTCGGCGGCAACTTCTGCACGGCAGGTGTGAAGTGGTACGGCTCCAATATCGAGAACCGGGAAAAGGGCCTGCCGCGCTCCATTCTGATGTTCACGCTCAGCGATGCCGATACGGCCGCGCCCTTGGCCTACATGTCGGCCAACCTGCTCTCGGCCTACCGCACCGGCGCGGTGCCGGGCGTCGGCGCACGCCATCTGGCGCGCAAGGATTCGAAGGTGGTGGGCATCTACGGGCCCGGCGTGATGGCGCGCACCTCGCTGGCCGCCTTCATCGCCGCCTGTCCACAGATCGATACCGTGAAGGTCAAGGGGCGCAGCACTAAGAGCCTCGAACTCTTCGTCGGCTGGGTCCGCGAGCACTACCCGCAGGTCACCACCATCGAGGTGGTCGACGACATCGAGGCGGTGGTGCGTGGCGCCGACATCGTGAGCTACTGCGCCTCGGGAGAGGTGGGCAACCCCGACGATTATCCGTTGGTCAAGCGCGAGTGGGTCAGCCCGGGTACCTTCCTGGCCATGCCGGCGCCGTGCAACTTCGATGCCGGCATGGCAGCGCCGGACGTGCGCAAGGTGCTCGACAATATCGGGCTGTACGAGGCCTGGTACGAAGAAGTCCCCAAGCCCGCCCACCACTGCATTCCGCTGGTCGGCTTGAAGTTCATGGACATGATCGAGGAGGGCAGCTTGTCCGCAGGGGAGCTCGAGGACCTGGGCGCGATCGTGGCCGGCAGCACCCCGGGACGCCAAAACGACGACGAGATCGTCCTGATGTCGGTGGGCGGCATGCCGGTCGAGGACGTGGCCTGGGCCACCGTGGTCTACCGCAAGGCGATCGAGCAAGGGATTGGCGTCAAGCTCAACCTGTGGGACGAGCCGCTGCTGCGCTGAAGGCCACTGCACGCTTGCCGGCCCGCCTCGCAAGGCGGCGCCGGCTCCCTCTCTTATTTCCAACAGGACCACACCATGACCAAGATCGTCAAAGTCAAGACAGGCTCCAAGTTCGAGCAACATGGCAGCTACTCCCGCCTGGTGGCCGTCGACAACTGGATCCTCGTGTCCAATACCGCCGGTCGCAACCCCGACACCAAGCAAATTCCCGACGACGTGAGCGAGCAGTTGCGGCAGGTCTTTGCCAACCTCGAAAGTGCGCTCGGCACGGTGGGCAGCGGCCTCTCCGACATCGTGTCGGCCAGGATCTTCATCCAGAACCCGGCCGATACCGAAACCGTCATGACCCTGTTCGGCGAGACGATGCGCGGGGTAGACCCGGCCATTACCGTGACCTGCCCGCCGCTGGGCTCCGAGATCTACAAGGTCGAGCTGGAAGTGACCGCCTATCGCGGTGCCGGCAGCGCCGAGGTGGAGCGGATCGACACCTCTGCCGGGTAAGTGGCTCGCTCGCCCTTGTTTCGTCGCCCCCGATTTCTAGAGGACTTTCCTGCCATGGCACCGACAATAGCGTCTGTTCATACCTCCAGCGACTTCCCTGCAGCGACCAGCGTGGTGATCATCGGCGGCGGGATCATCGGTCTCACCGCGGCCCTGGCACTGTCGGAGCGGGGCATTCCGGTGGTCGTGCTGGAGAAGGGGCGCGTCGCCGGCGAGCAGTCCTCTCGCAACCTGGGCTGGATACGTAAGACCAGCCGCCACGCAGCGGACGTGCCCATGGCGCTGGCGGCGGACCGGCTCTGGGCCGGCATGGCCGAGCGCGTGGGTGGCGATGTCGGTTATCGCCAGTCGGGCATCATGTTTCTGGCCCGCACCGCCGAGCAGTTGGCCGTGCACGAGGCCTGGCTCAAATCGGTGGAATCCCTGTCGCTGGACTCGCAGCTGCTCAGCCCCCGGCAAATCGACAGCCGGGTGCCCGGCGGCAAGGGTGAATGGGCCGGTGGTATCTATACCGCCTCCGATGGGCGGGCCGAGCCCACCCTGGCCTCCAGCGCCATCGCCAGGGTCGCCATGGCCAAGGGGGCGGTGATCGTCGAGCACTGCGCGGTGCGCACCCTGTCGATGACGGGTGGCAAGGTAAGCGGCGTGGTGACCGAGAGAGGCGAGATTCGCTGTGATCAGGTACTGCTGGCCGGTGGCATGTGGTCGCGGCGTTTCCTTGGCAATCTTGGCGTTTCGCTGCCGACGCTGCCGCTGATCTGCTCGGTGCTGCGCACCGCGACGATGGAGGGGCCGACGGAGATCGCCGTGGGGGCGCCCGACTTCTCCTTCCGCAAGCATAGGGATGGCGGCTTCATCGTCACCCAGCGCGGCGCCCTCGATGCGCCCTTGACGCTCGATCACCTGCTGATCGGGTCACGTTATCTGGGCGCGCTGCGTGGCCAGCGGCAGCTGTTGCGGATTTCGCTCGGCAAACACTTCGTGAATGACCTGTCGCTGCCCAGGCGCTGGGGGGCAGACAAGCGCTCACCCTTCGAGCGCGTGCGCACCATGGACCCGCCGGCCAACGCCAGGATCAACGACGAGGCGCGGCGCAATCTCGCCGCCGCCTGGCCGGTCTTCGAGGGGGCCAGGGTGGAAGCTGCCTGGGCCGGCATGATCGATATCACGCCGGACTCGAACCCCGTCATCGGCGCGGTTCCCGGCGTGCCGGGGCTGACCATCGCCTCCGGCTTCTCCGGGCACGGCTTCGGCACCTCACCGGCGGCCGGGCAGTTGGCCGCCGACCTGCTGTCCGGCGAGGTGCCGCTCATCGACCCGGCTCCCTACCGTTTCGAGCGCTTTCTCTGACGTCAGGGTGCACTATTGCTTGCAACTGGCCGCTAGGGCGTCCAAGCGTTCGCGCTGGAAGGCCTGTAGGTCGGCATTGGGTTGTTGCAGGCGCAGGAACTCGAGCATCGGATCCGTCACATCGGTATGCACGCCGCTGAGCTCCTCCACCACCGCATGGCCGCAGAAGGGAACGTAGGCCTCGGAGTAGCCGCCCTCGTGGACCATCACCAGGCGCCCGCCGCAGAGTCGCTCAGCGGCCTGGCGCAGCGTGCGTGTCATCTCCCGATAGGACTCGCTGGTCAGTAGCATCCGCGCCAGGGGATCGAAGCCATTGGCGTCAAAGCCGCAGGCGACGATGATCAGCTCCGGGGCGAAACGCTCCAGTGCCGGTATCACGAGTCGTTGCAGGGCATGCTGGTAGGCGTCCTCGCCGCCGCCGGGCAGCAGCGGAATATTGAGGTTGTAGCCGAGGCCTGTGCTGCTGCCGCGATCCTCGGCCCCGCTGTAGCCTGGTGGGAAGCAGCCCTCCTGGTGCAGCGAGATCGTTAGCACGTCATCACGCTCGTAGTAGACGTGCTGGGTGCCGTTGCCATGGTGGACGTCCCAGTCGAGCACCGCGACACGGGTAAGGCCCGAGCGGGTTTTGGCAGTCTCGATGGCGATGGGAATATTGGCCAGCATGCAGAAGCCCATGGCGTGATCCGGCAGGCAGTGGTGGCCAGGGGGGCGCGACAGTGCATAGGCGTTGTCCGCCTCGCCGCGCAGCACCGTGGCCACGGCCTCGATCGCCAGTCCCGCGGAAACCCGTGCCATCTCGTAGCTGCCCGGCCCGATAGGGGCGTGGTCGCCCAGTTCGCCGCCGCCGGCAGCGCTCAGCGTCTTGAAGCGTGCCAGGTACTCAGCGGGATGAATACGCAGCAGGTCCTCCTCGCTGGCCATGGGGGCCGAGCGAAGGTCCAAGGACTGGGTCAACCCCGAGACATCCATCAGCGACTTGAAGCGTCGCTTGGACTCCGGCGACTCGGCCAGCCCCCCGGCGGCAGGGGGTTGCACCCAACCGCCTACCGGCATGACCAGGGCGTGCTGGCCGGCGCTGTGCCATAGGCAGTGTTCATCGAAGAAGAAGGCGGTACGGCGGGTCATGAGGTCACTCCTTGGGTGGGGGCGCCCCGCAATGTCGTCGAGGCGCTACTGGAAATCAGGATCAGGGCCAGGGCGGCGAAGGCGACGATCATGCGGCGCGACGGGGCGCCTTTGGTAGCCGATGTCTCGAGAGTCATGGGAGATCTCCGGTTGTCGTGCGGTTCACCACACACGAGCCAGGCGCAGCAGGGCCTGGCTGCCGTGGAAGGCGTTGTCGGTATCGACGTTATGCGAGAGGGCCAGCATCACTTGATGGCGGGGCGTGAGTTGGTGGCCCAGCTCTACGCCCAGTTGGGTATAACGCTGGCGGGTGTCGCCCAGTGCTTGCCCATCCAACTGCAGCGCGCCGCCTTCGGCATGGATCAAGCGCAGGGCGTGTGCGTGAGGTCATAGGAGGCGAACGCCTGGAGACGGTAGAGCGGATCCTGCTCGAGGGTCATGCCCAGGTAGTCGTCGTTGTCACCATAGAATTGGGCTTCGAGGTTGGCCTCCAGGACCCATCTCTCGCCCACCCCCTGGGTATAATTGAACACGAAGGTAGCCGCCCAGCGGTTGGCGCCGGGAGAGGTGCCTGGACGCTGGCCGTCGTACTCGCCCACGGGCAGGGTCAGCATCGTCAACAAGCCGCTGGCGGCTCGGTCCTCGGGACGGTCGACGAAGAACAGCGTGCCGCCCAGTTGGGGATCTCCCAGACCACTCTGGCGTTCCCGCTCGGCGGCACCGGGCAGGCGGGCATCCACCTCCACCAGGGGCAGCACGAACTGGGGTGTGCAAAGGCGCCCGCAGATGTCGCTGAACCAGAGCTGACGATACGCCAGGGCGTTCACGCCGAGGCGAGCATTGCCCTCGGGGTCGGCGCCGCCGCGGTAGCGATTGGCCTGCTCGCTGGCCAGATAGAGCACGCCTATCGAGGTGCCTGCCGGGGCAGACAGGAAGTCTCGGGCATTGAGGTCGGCGGCCTGGGCAGCAGCGGCGCTCAGCGTCAGCGCCGTGGTCAGGCCGGCGATGACGCGTCGCAGCATGGGAGGTGTTGTCATTGTGTAGCCTCTGGTTTGGTTAAGACGCAGATATACGACGCCGCCACCCGTTCGCACGGGCGATGGTCGGCATGGTGGGAATGAAGCGGACGCGAGGCCCGGCAGGTATCAGCCAGGCGGCGAGCGGTTGACCAGGGTGGCCACGCTGGCTTTATCGTGGACGTCGAGTTTCTGGTAGATGCTGCGTATGTGGTGGCGCACGGTACTGGGGGCGATCGCCAGCTCTCGGGCGATTGCCTTGTAGGTGAGGCCGCTGCCAAAGTGCTGCGCGACTGCCAATTCCCGAGCGCTGAGGCAGGAGAGTGGCCCCAGGCGGCAGACGGTGAGTAGCCACAGGTCGAGGACTGGGCGGCACTGGATACTGATCCGGTCACCTTGGTAACCGGCTTCGTCCAGGTGCACCGGAAGCCTCGGCCCCTGCCAGTCGGGCCACTCATCGCCGAGCAAATCGCTGAAGCCACGCTCCGCGCTATGCAGCACGCCCTGGCGGTCGCACACTGCCAGGGCCAGGTGCGGCTGATGTTCCAGGCATTCGCGACGCGCCACCAGCGTCCGGATCTGGCTGGCATCCACTGCTATCGCGAGGTGGCTGATCAGGTGGGTCAGCAGCTGGCGCTCCCGCTCGCCGAAGCGGGGCGTGCCGGGGCGCCGATAGAGCGAGAGATGGTCGCTGAGTTGGGTGCGAGGGTTGGTGTGAATCACGCACAGCAGCTCGCTGATGTCATGGCGTTCCCCTAGCCAAGCCAGCCCTGGGGTGGTGGCACGCATATCGACGATCACCGCCTGGCCTGGCTCGCGGTGGCTGCGCTCCACGGTGACGTCCTGGTGCTCGATGGAGCGCCAGTCGGCGAGATACCCCTCGGGGAGGCCGAAGAAGAAGCGGCTGTGTTCCTCGATCCGCCCATCGATCAGTACCGAGCGCCCCCACCAAGCGCAGTCGAAGGCCAACAGTCTCTGCAGCCGGGTCAGGGCGGCGGGGTGGAAGTCGGGCAGCGGCAGCTGCTGGGCAAGTTGGTTAATGTCCCAGAGCAGTTGGCTGAAGGCGTCCAGCAGGTCGTCAGACGCCACGGCATCGGGCTTGGTCATCGTCGGGTACCGTTGTTGTTATTGGAGTCGGCCAGTAAACGGGGCCGTAACATCATCTTCACTCCCTTGGGCGGGCCTGAACATCGTGCAGATGAACGATGGGATGCCGTAGGTATGCTCTCAATGCTTTTGTAAGCCATTTCCTACACCGTTGTAGGTGAACACCCACAGATGCCGGCCGCTGGGATTGGTATCCTTGCCGCACCAAGGATTTCATTCCTCTAATGCATCAATCACCACGGCATGTTCCAGACGCAGGGAGGCGTAATGGCCAGCGCGAGCGGATTACACTTTACCTTGAGCCTGCCTGGCGTCGAGGACGTGGCGGTGATCGACTTCACCCATCGTGAGCGGCTCTCCGCACCCTTCGCGCTCAGCGTACGCTTTGCCAGCCGCGACAGCGGCCTCTCTGCCAGCGAGATCCTCGACCGCGAGGCGACCCTGACGATCTGGCAGGATGGCGAGGCGCTGCGCCTCATCAACGGCGTGGTCAGCGAGTTCGGCCGTGGCGATAGCGGCCACCGCCGCACCTTCTATCACCTCGAGATCCGCCCCGCGCTGTGGCGCCTCGGGCTGCGCCACAACTCGCGCATCTTCCAGGCGGTCTCGCCGCTCACCGCGCTCAATACCCTGTGCGACGAGCATGGCATCGCCGATATCGCCTTCGCCGCGACCCGGGAACCCGAGGTGCGCGAGTACCTGACCCAGTACCGCGAGACCGATCTCGCCTTCGTCCAGCGCCTGGCGGCCGAAGAGGGGCTGTTCTATTACCACGAGTTTGCTGCTGCAGGCGACGATGGCGATGCGCCGAGTGCCGGCCACCGCCTGGTGTTCGCCGACGCGCCCCAGGTGCTGCCCCATCTGGGCGAGCGCCGCTACCACAGCCGCGCCGGCGGCACGCCGCCGACTCGCCATGTACGCAAGCTCAAGCAGGTCGCCCGCCTCGCCCCGGCCAGCGCCACCCTCAAGGACTACTCCTTCAAGAACCCGAGCTATGGTCAGCTGCACGACCACGCGGCCGATGGGCTGGAGGCACATGGCCAACGAGCGGACTACGAGCACTACGACTATCCCGGGCGCTACAAGAGCGACGCCTCCGGCGAGCCCTTTACCCAGATACGCCTCGAGGCGCTGCGCCAGGACGCCAGCACCGCCGAGGCCGAGAGCGACCTGCCCGAGCTCGCCCCGGGGGTACGCTTCACCCTCAGCGACCACGATCTCGACGCACTCAACCGCGACTGGCAGGTGATCGGCGTGGTGCATCACGGCGAGCAGCACCAGGCCTTGGAGGAGGACAGTATCCTCCAGGGAGACAGCCAGAGCATGACCTGCTACCACAACGACCTGCTCCTGATGCCCGCCGATCAGGCCTGGCGGCCCATGCCCAACCCCAGGCCCCGAGTCGACGGCCCCCAGGTCGCCTTCGTGGTCGGCCCCGAGGGCGAAGAGATCCACTGCGACGAGCACGGCCGGGTCAAGGTGCAGTTCCCCTGGGACCGCTACGCCGAACCCAATGAAACGGCGAGCGCCTGGCTGAGAGTGAGTCAGGACTGGGCCGGTGGTGGCTACGGCAGCATCGCCATCCCGCGGATCGGCCACGAGGTAATAATCAGCTACTTGGAAGGCGACCCGGATCAGCCGCTGATCACCGGGCGCACCTACCACGCGGTGAATACCGCGCCCTACGCACTGCCCGAGCACAAGACGCGCACCGTGATCCGCACCCAGAGCCACCAGGGCGACGGCTTCAACGAGCTGCGCTTCGAGGACCAGGCCGACCAGGAGCAGATCTGGCTGCACGCCCAGAAGGACCTGGAGTTGCTCACCAACAACGACCGCACTGAAGAGATCGGCAACGACAGTCATCTCACGGTCCGCCGCGACCGCATCAGCGAAATCGACAACGACGATCACCTCACCGTGCACGGCAGCCGCCACACCCAGGTCGACGGCGACGACCACCTGAGCGTCGACGCCACTCGCCACGAGAAGACGGGCCGCGCCCAGCTCATCGAGGCGGGGCAAGAAGTGCACCACAAGGCCGGCAGCAAGACCGTGATCGACGCCGGCGCCGAGATCACCCTCAAGGCCGGCGGCAGCGTTATCAAGCTCGACCCCAGCGGCGTCACCATCGTCGGCGCCCAGGTCAAGATCAACTCCGGTGGCAGTCCCGGGGTGGGCAGCGGGCAGGCGGTACTTGAACCGTTGTTACCTGCAGAAGCGGAGGGATTGGAGATGGGCAGTTACGATCAAGCGTTCGTGGTCACCTGGGCAGGTACCAATATCCCCGCAGCCAATATGCGTTATCGAATGACCGACGCTCAAGGCAACATCGTCCAAGAAGGGCGAACCAGCGAACTTGGCGAAACCGAGATGGCACAAAGCCAGAGGCCTGGGCGGCTGCATATCGACATACTGGAGGGATGAGACATGACATCGCTTGAGCGCGTGCTGGGTGAGGCGGATGCCACCTATACACCAGCGAGTGATACCCAGAGAGCAGAGGCCCGCCTGCATATTTGTGATAAGGAAGTGCCGCCCGCAAACCAAGGCTTTTTGGGAAACTGCGAGTTCTATTATCGGCCGCTTCACGATGAATTTATCGATAAAACCGGCGTGGCTACCTGGGAAGCTATCCGAGCCTGGGCCACACGGTGGAATCCGTTCGATGATATAGAAGTGCTACGTCGTCTCCTGGCGAATCGTGACCTACTGGCTGCGCCCGATAGCACTCACGAGCACTGGTCGCGGCATGCCAATTTTATGATGCGCCATATCGGTTGCGAGCATCAGCCACCGGACTACTATATCAGTTATGGCTACTATTATTGCTATACTTATGGAGAGCGGTTAAAGCCTAGGCTAAGCGAGCAGGGTAAGGAGTGGCTAGCTGATGCACGTTATCTTCTTCAAAGTAATATTGAGGACGGTTTGAGGGATAACATGGTAGGCGATGATATTAATGTGGTGTGTCGCCGTTACCCCAATCGCAGCGTTCAAATGACAGTGCCTCAGTATGAGCTGGAAGTGGATAAAACTACCTTTAAAACCTTCGCGTTCAATACCCATGTGCCGGCCTACCTGGATGGAGGGCTTGCAGACCTGCCAATCAGTGACCTGTTGCGCATCGGCACCCAACCCAACGTCGAAGAGTGGCTGGATGGAGAGACATGGAACCAGGCTATTGACAGTGGCATTGAGGTGGCACGAGACAAGGCTCTCGGTGCCAGGGACGCCATCTCTGACGGTGCTCGGGCGGCGGCAGAAACTGTCGATGCACGTGTCAATGAGGGCGTCAGTGCTGTGGAGCAGGCGCTTTCGCGTTTGATGCAGCATCTACGTTAGGAGTGAATATGCGCCGTTTGCGTTGGGCATTAGCCATACTTGTCATCTTGGTAGCAAGTTACGTGATAGGGAGTGGGGGAATGTGGGAGCGCGTCAGCAACGATTTTATGAAGGAAGACAAACCCTATGGACCAGGGGACTTCCGTATTCGTGGCGAGCAGGTGCTTTCTATGAAGCTGACCAATCCGGAAATAACATTCAAACCACGTGAAGAGCGTAGTGATCCAGATAGGGCTGAGCCTACGGAAGCATGGATGGGGGATGTCGGTGAAAGAGCCAACCGTCGCACTGTGCGTATTCTCGCAGGGGATCTTGAAGATGGCGTCGAGCGGCGCTTCGAAGAGCCCGCCCAGCAGGCAGATTGGTGGCTTTCACCAGACTGGAGCACGCTTTACCTTGCTACGGGGTGGTCGGACCGCACGGCTGAAAAACCTCCGGGGCAGCGATATCATCCACAACTTACCCAGCTGTTTAAGTCCAGCGATCAGGGGGAAACTTGGGATCGCTTGCGATGGCCGGAGGATCAGAATATTTCGGTGCTGAGGTTTATCGATGCTCAGCGGGGCTATCTGGTGGGCTGGGGACCACACATCTGGCGGACCGAAAATGGAGGTGAGAACTGGCAAGAGATTCCCGTGCCGGCCGGTGCCCGTAACCTGGAAAACGAACGACAGCGCTTCGACTTGGTAGCACTGGGGCAGGATAATGTGCTGCGCATGGCGTTCTTTGACCATCATCGTGGCGAGAGCGCCATTTACTCTCTGCCCTGGGGGGAGGACGAGCCTGTATTTGAGGTGGCAGTTGGGGATTACGGCGTTAACGATATTGCCGCGACAGAGAAAGGCGAGGTTTATATCCTGGCTCGGAAAGGGCGCCCCATCACCCTAGTGCCGAAGGAGCAGTTGGTGGAACATCCCACTTCTGTCTGGTACTGGGACGGTGATCAACTCACTGAGCTGAATGAATTCGATAGCGACCTGGTGGGCTATGCCTTGTATATCACCCCAGATGAAGGGCTGCTGTTCGATGGGGTGAACGAAGGCAGCTTGCTCGGTAAAGATGTTACTGCGGTGAGCTATGATGGGGGCGGTCGCTGGAAAATCGAAGATGAGGGGCGTAGCGCCCAAGGTGGTTACTACGACACGCAAACCGGCGAGCGTTGGCGCGTGGCAGGTTATTCACTCTACCGGCGTGATATTCCTTGAACTGAGGAGCGCGATGCCTGCCTCACTCTGCTAGGCGAAGCTCCAAAAAAGCCCCGCCGTAGCGGGGCAACGGAGGACGTCGACGCCTTGGCGTCATACGTCACAGCTCTCCTGCTGCAGGCGCAGGCTCTCTTCGTAGAGGGTCTCGGCTTCACCACCGGTATCGGCCAGGTAGCGGTCGATGGTCTCCTGCAGTACCGGCCCCCAGGCGTCGTCGTTCATGGCGTCGTCGATGACCAGGAATTCGTGGCCGGCCTCTTGCGCCTCTTCGCGGCCCTGGCGAATCAGCTCGTCGTAGACGGCGGCGGCGCGCAGCGACCACTCGATGCCGCTGTGGTCGTCGATGACCTGGCGCAGGTCGTCGGGCAGGCTCTCGTAGGTGTCGCGGTTCATGGTGGCGGTGAGCGCCAGGTCGTAGAGCGGCACTTCGGTGTGGTAGTGGGCCTGCTCGTTGAGGCGGAAGGTCTTCATGCCCTCCCAGTTGAAGCTGAGCCCGTCGATGGCGCCGCGCTGCATCGAGGTGAAGACGTCCGGCGCCGGCATGCCGATGGCCTGGGCGCCGAGCCGCGAGAACATGTCGCCGACCACGGCAGTGGGGCGCCGCATGCGCAGGCCTTCGAGGTCGCTCGGCGTCTCGATCAGGCGGTCGCTGGTATGCAGGTAGCCGGGGCCGGTGGTGAACATGAACAGCACGTGGGAGTCGTCGTACTCGTCATCCAGGTGGCCGTCGTCATACAGCGACTGCAGGATGCACGAGCCCTGGCGGCTGCTTAGCGATACGCCGGGCAGTTCGATCACCTGGGTCAGCGGGAAGCGGCCGGCGCTGTAGCCCTGGGCGGTGGCGCCGATATCGGCGATGCCGCTGACGGCACCCTGGTAGGTGTTGTCGGCGCTGGCGAGGGTCTGGCCGGGGTAGATCTCGACGCTGAGGCGGCCCTCTGAGGCCTCCTCGACGCTCTCGGCCCAGGCGCCGAACAGCTCACGGTCGACCATCGAACCGCCGGGCCAGACGTGGGCGATACGCAGGGTGGTGGCTTCTGCCAGGGCCGGCAGGGCGGCCAGGCCAGCGGCCAGCGCCATGCCAGCGGCGAGTCGGGTGGGGCGTGCAGTCAGGGTCATGGGAACCTCTCTGATTATGGTTATGGGTGTCGGGTCAGAGGTCGAGCACCAGGGTCTTGCTCTTGGCTCTGGAGCAGCAGGGGGTGAACTGGTCGTTGGCGGCGTGCTCGTGGTCATCGAGATAGAGGTCGCGGTGGTCGGGCTCGCCCTCGAGCACCCGTGTCAGGCAGGTGCCGCAGACGCCCTGTTCGCAGGAGACCATGATCTCGATGCCGTTCTCGCTGAGTACTTGGTGCACGGTCTTGTCGGCGGGTACCTGGAAGCTGGCGCCGCTGCTGGCGATCTTGACCTCGAAGCTGCCGTCATCGTCGCGGGCGGTCTCGACGCCGCTGAAGTACTCGGTGTGCAGCTGCGCCTCCGGCCAGCCGTGCTCGCGAAAGGTGCTCAGCACGTGATCGATAAAGCCCGCCGGGCCGCAGACGTAGACCTGGGTGTCGGGATCCGGCGTCGCCGCCAAGCTGGCGAGGTCGAGCTTTTGCTCGGCGTCGCCGTCGTCGAAGTGCAGCTGCACGCGGTCGGCGAAGTCGGCCGCGCGGATCTCGTCGAGAAAAGCGGTGCGCGCCGCCGAGCGGGTGCAGTAGTGCAGCTCGAAGGCCGCCTGGGTATGCGCCAGGCGCTCGGCCATGCACAGCAGCGGGGTAATGCCGATGCCACCGGCGAACAGCAGGGAGCGGCGAGCCGGCTCGAGTGGGAAGTGGTTCTTGGGCGCGCTGATCGCCAGCAGGTCACCGACCTGGAGCTCGTCGTGCATGGCCTTCGAGCCGCCCCGCGAGTCGGGCTCGCGGAGGATACCCAGGCGGTAGCGGTCGCGCTCCTCGGGGTGATTGCACAGCGAGTACTGGCGGATCAACCCGTCCTGGCCCGGCGCCGGGACTCGCACGTCGATATGGGCGCCGGCGCTGAAGGCCGGCAGCGGCCGGCCGTGGGGATCGGCCAGCTCGACGACGATGATGTCCTCGGCGGTCTGGCGCTTGGCGGTCACCTCGACGAACATCGACAGGGGCAGCGCACTCATGAGGCCTGCTCCGCTGGCGTGGCCTCGCGCTCTTCGGCGATCAGCCGCTCGATAATGCGCCGTGCCTGCACGCCGCCGCCGTCGATGTTGAGCTTGAGCAGCTGGCGCTCGGGGTAGGCGAGTAGGTTGCGCTGCTGTGCCTCGAGCATCTCCAGGTCCTCGGCGAAGATCTTGCCCTGGCCTTCGCGGATCTTGTCGGTGAGTTCGCTATCCTGCGGCTTGAAGTGGCGTGCCATGCCCCAGAAGTACCAGATCGAGGTCTCGGTCTCGGGGGTGATGAAGTCGACCACGATGCTGGCCGCCTTGTAGGCTTCCGGGGCGTCGTAACCACCCTTGCCAGCGTGGGCCACGCCGACCTCGATCATCACGTGGCTGGGGGGCGTGAAGCGGCAGATCTGCCAGCGGTCCACCGGCACGTCGTCGGCCAGGTCGTTGCCGCGCAGGGCGGCCTGCCAGAAGGGCGGCGCGGGGATGTTCTCCATGTGCCGGCTGGTGATCACCTCGCTGCCGTTGACCTGGGTGTCGGGGGCGGCTTCCTCGATTTCTGGCTGGCCGATGCTGGAGGCATGGACGTAGGTCTCGTGGGTCAGGTCCATGAGGTTGTCGATCATCAGCCGGTAACCGCAGTTGACGTGGTAGAGCCCGCCGCCGTAGGCCCACTCGGGGTCATGGGCCCAGTGCAGCTCGGGAATCTCGGCCGGGTCGGCCTGTTCGGCGTCGCCGGGCCAGACCCAGATGAAGCCGTGGCGCTCCTCGACCGGATAGGCGCGCAGCGAGGGAAAGCCGCGCACCCGCTGCCCGGGCATGCCGGAGCACTTGCCGTCGCCGCCCATCTCTAGGCCGTGGTAGCCGCATACCAGCTGTCCATCGCGCACGAAGCCCAGCGACAGCGGGGCGCCGCGGTGGGGGCAGAAGTCTTCCACGGCGGCGACCTTGCCTCCTTCGCCGCGAAAGAACACGATCGTCTCGTTGCAGACGGTGCGGCCGAGGGGCTTGTCCTCGATTTCATCCGGGGTGCAGGCTACGTACCAGGTATTTTTGGGGAACATCGCGGTTTCTCCTCGTTACGACCAGTCTGTTGTGTTGTTGAACCATTTTGTGTTCTATCTATTTATGGATCCAAAGTACAGGCCATGTAGCTTGTCTTGGTCAATATATGCTTTAGTTGGATCCAAAGTGGCTTTCCGTCATTAACATGCCATAACACTAAGGAAAACAGGTGAGTAGTGATGACAAGAGCGTGGTGACCCGACTGCGCAAGCTGATCAGCGAGGGTGGCTACCAGCCCGGTGAGCGCATCGGCGAGGTGCGAGTGGCCGAGCAGCTGGGGGTGTCGCGTACCCCGGTGCGGCTGGCTTTCCGTACCCTGGAGCAGGAGGGGTTGCTGCAGCGGGCCAACAAGCGCGGCTTCGTGGTGCGCGAGTTCTCCCAGGAGGACGTGCTATGCGCGGTGGAGGTGCGCGGTGCGCTGGAGGGGCTGGCGGCGCGGCGCCTTGCCGAACGTGGCTTGCCGCCTGCGGTGCGTGAACAGCTTGAAGGCTGCATCGCCCGCGGCGCCGAGCTGCTTGGCAAGGGCTATCTCGAGGAGGGCGATATCGCCCGCTGGAGTGAGCTGAACGAGACCTTCCACCGCGCCATCGTCGAGGCCACCGGTAGCCGGGTGATTGGCGATGCGATCCAGCGCAATAACCATCTGCCGTTCGCCTCCGCCGACTCCATCGTCATCGACAGCTCGGCGCTCGACCGCGAGTACCAGAAGCTCTACCTGGCCCATCAGCAGCATCAGCTGGTATTTCAGGCACTAGGCCGCGGCGAGAGCGCCCGTGCCGAGATGCTGATGCGCGAGCATGCCTATATTGGCCTGCGCTATGGGGCGCTGTTCGGTTTGGATCCAGACGCCGAGAGCGAGGCTGAATAACAGCGCCGGGGGTGGTTCGCTGTAATGGCAGGGGCGAGCCTGCCAAATGTCCAAGAAAGGCCCGCGCTTTTGCCTGGCGAGTTGGGGCAGAGTACCGGGCCAAAGGCGGCTAGCTGGCGCCTGCGTGGCTGTGCAATCGGTCAACTAAGACCAAAGTGGGTTATCGAAAATCCACCGGGTGGGTTACGTTCAATCAATATTGCGAACGATAGTTCGTATCACGAACTATGTCGACGATAACGATAACCCAGGAGGTTCCTGATGAACCGCAAGCTACTGCCCTGTCTGCTGGCGCTCTCCGTCGCCGGCCTGGCCACTACGGCTCATGCCACCACCCTGCGTATGTCGCACTTCTGGCCGGATGGCTCGGGGATCAACCAGGAAATCTTCCAGGCCTGGGCCGACACCATCGAGGAGCAGTCCGGCGGCGAGCTGCGCGTCGAGAACTACCCCTCCCAGACCCTGACCCAGGCCGACGCCGCCTACCAGGGCGTGGTCAACGGTATCTCGGATATCGCCATCACCGCCCAGGGCTATACCGCCGGGCGCTTCCCGTTATCGCAGATCGTCGAGCTGCCGGGCGTCTCGGATACCGCCAGCCAGGGTGCCTGCATCCTGCAGACGCTGTATGACGACGGCCACCTGGATGCCGAGTACGACGACACCAAGGTGCTGTTCATGTTCACCACCGGGCCGGGCTACCTGCACACCACCGACACCGACATCCAGTCGCCGGCCGACCTCGAGGGGCTGCGTATTCGTCGGCCTACCGCGGTGGCCGGCCAGATGCTCGAGAACCTCGGCGCCCAGCCGGTAGGGATGCCGGCGCCGGACATCTACACCTCGCTGCAGCGTGGCGTGGTCGACGGCCTGAGCTTCCCGTGGGAGGGCATGAAGGTTTTCCGCCTCAACGAGCTGGCCAGCTACCACACCCAGGTGCCGTTCTACTCGCTGATCTTCGTTGCCACCATGAGCCAGCGCAGCTTCGACGGCCTGAGCGAGGCGCAGCAGGCGGTGATCGAGGACAACATGGGCATGGCCTGGAGCGAAATCGCCGGCGATGTCTTCGACGGCCTCGATGAAGCCGGCAAGGCCGAAGCCGAGGAGGCCGGTCACACCATCCGCGTGATCGACACTCCACTGCAGCACGACGACTGGGCCGAGCCGCTCAAGGCCGGTATCGAAACCTATCTCGACGAGCTCGAGGAGCGCGGCATCGACAACGCCCAGGAGGTCTATCAGGCCGCCATGGAGGCGCGTGACGAATGCCCGGTACGGCGCTGATGGGAGCCTGTGAATGCAACTCCTGACGACGACGAGTCACTGGCTGGCGCGACTGGGCCAGCTGGTGGCAGGCATTGCCCTGCTGGCGCTGATGAGCGTGACCATGGCCGATGTGCTGACGCGGCTGCTGTTTCGGCTTTCGGCCGGCAGTATCAACTGGAGCGTCAGCGGCAGCGTGGAACTGGTCAGCTACCTGATGATGTTCGCGCTGCTGGCGGCCATGGCCGCCAATATCGAGAAGAGCCAGGTGGTGGTGGAGGCCTTCAGCCACCGCCTGCCCGACGCCTTCAAGCAGCGCCTCGGCGGCATCTATCTGATCGGCTTCTGCGTGCTCGGGGTGCTGATGACCCTGGGGTTGTGGCAGGAGGCGGCCAGCGCCGCGCGCCGCGGCCAGGTCACCCAGGACCTGCGCATCCCGATGGGGCCGATCTATCAGTTCGGTGCCGTGCTGTGTGCACTGCTCGCCGCGCGCAGCCTGATCCACGTGCTGCTCGGCAGCCTGTTCGCCACCCAAGGGGGAGGCGCCAATGAGCAGTGAAATGATTGGTGGCCTCGGCCTGATCGGTTTGCTGGTGCTGCTGGTACTGCGCGTGCCGGTGGCGCTGTCGATGCTGATCGTCGGCGTGGTCGGCTTCGCCCAGGTGATCTCCTGGGGGGCGGCGGTGTCGATGGTCAAGTCGGTGCCGGTGGATGTGCTCTCCAGCTACAGCTTCAGCGCCATTCCGATGTTCATCCTGATGGGGGTGCTGGCGGCCCACTCCGGCATGGCCGGCATGCTGTTCAACTCCACGCGGGTGATGTGCGGCGGCTGGAAGGGCGGCATGGCGATCGCTACCGTCGGCTCCTGCGGGGTGTTCTCGGCGATCTCCGGTTCGTCGTTGGCCACCGCCAGCACCATGACCCGGGTCGCGCTGCCTGAGATGGAGAAGCATGGCTACGCGCGTTCGCTGGCCACCGGCACCCTGGCCGCCGGCGGCACCCTGGGCATCATGATCCCGCCCAGTATCGCGCTGCTGATTTATGCGGTGATCACCGAGCAGTCGGTGGGCGACATGTTTGCCGCGGGGCTGATCCCGGGCCTGATGGGGCTGCTGTTCTACGCCCTGACGGTGACCGTGGTGATGCGCCTCAAGCCCGAGCTGGCGGTGCCCGGCGAGCCCTCCAGTGCGCTCGACAAGCTCAAGTCGATCGCCGGGTTGGTGCCGTTCTTCACGGTCTTCGTGATCATCATCTTCGGCATCTACCAGGGCATGTTCACGCCTACCGAGGGGGCCGCGGTGGGCGCCTTCGCCACCCTGCTCTACGCGCTCTACAAGGGCATGCGCCTGGCCGGCCTGTGGCGCAGCGTGCAGGAGACCCTGGCGCTATCGGCGGTGGTGTTCTTCATGCTGATGGGCGCCGAGACGCTGGGCTACTTCATCTCGGTGTCGCGGATCTCGTTCACCATCAGCCAGTTTCTGGGCGGGCTGGACGTGCCGACCATCTTCATCCTGCTGCTGATCCTGCTGATGTACTTCGTGCTCGGCATGTTCATGGACTCCATCGCCATGCTGGTGATCACCGTGCCGGTGGTGTTCCCGATCATCACCATGCTGGGCATTGACCCGATCTGGTTCGGCATCCTCACCGTGCTGACGGTGGAGCTGGGGCTGGTGACGCCCCCGGTGGGCATGAACGTGTTCGTGATCAAGGCCATGGCGCCCCACGTCAAGCTCGGCGAGATCTACCGCGGGGTGGCGCCGTTCATCGTCGCCGACCTGCTGCGCCTGATATTGCTGCTGGCCTTCCCGGTGTTAACGCTATGGCTGATTTAGCGCTGATCTAGCGCCTCGGCTATGGCCACAAAAGGAGTGATGAGATGACCAAGCTCGACCTGCTGATCGGCGGCGCCACCAGCGCCGCCCAGGGCGGGGCGACCTTTGCCCGTCACAATCCGCTCAGTACCGAAGCGGTGACCACCGCGGCGGCGGCCACGGTAGCGGATGCCAAGCGCGCCGCCGAGGCCGCCCAGGCTGCCTTCGCCAGCTGGTCACAGAGCGGCCCCGGCGAGCGCCGCGCCAAGCTGCTCAAGGCCGCCGACCTGATGGAGTCACGCCAGGCCGAGTTCATCGAGCGCATGGTCGACGAGACCGGCGCCACCCCCGGCTGGGCCGGTTTCAACGTGATGGTGGCCGCCGGCATGCTGCGCGAGGCCGCCGCCCTGACCACCCAGATCCAGGGCGACGTGATTCCCTCCAACGTGCCCGACAACATGGCCATGGGCGTACGCGTACCCTGCGGCGTGGTGCTGGGCATCGCGCCCTGGAACGCGCCGATCATCCTCGGCACCCGCGCCGTGGCCACGCCGCTGGCGTGCGGCAACAGCGTGATCCTCAAGGCCTCGGAGCAGTGCCCGGCCACCCATCACCTGATCGGTGAGGTGCTGGTCGAGGCGGGGCTCGGCGACGGGGTGGTCAACGTCATCACCAATGCGCCGGACGACGCCCCGGCGGTGGTGGCGGCGCTGGTCGAGCACCCGGCGGTGCGTCGCGTCAACTTCACCGGCTCGACCCAGGTGGGGCGGATCATTGCCGAGCAGGCCGCCAAGCACCTCAAGCCGGCGCTGCTGGAACTGGGCGGCAAGGCGCCGCTGCTGGTGCTCGACGACGCCGATCTCGACGCTGCGGTGGATGCGGCGATCTTCGGTGCCTTCTTCAACCAGGGCCAGATCTGCATGTCCACCGAGCGGTTGATCGTCGACAATAGCGTCGCCGACGCCTTCGTCGAGAAGTTCGCCGTCCGGGCCAAGGCGCTCAAGGCCGGCGACCCCCGTGCCGAGGGCAACGCCCTTGGCACCCTGATCAACGCCGAGTCGGGCACCAAGCTCAATGCGCTGCTCGACGACGCGCTGAGCCAGGGCGCGCGGCTGGCCGCTGGCGGCAAGGCCGAGGGCGTAGTGATGCAGGCCACGGTGGTCGACGGCGTTACCGAGCAGATGCGCCTCTACTCCGAGGAGTCGTTCGGCCCGGTGGTGGCGGTGATCCGCGTCGCCGGCGAGGAGGAGGCGATCCGTGTCGCCAACGACAGCGACTACGGCCTCTCGGCGGCGGTCTTCAGCCGCGACACCGCGCGGGCGATCAAGGTCGCCGGGCGCATCCAGTCGGGCATCTGCCATATCAACGCGCCGACCGTCCACGACGAGCCGCAAATGCCGTTCGGCGGCGTCAAGGACAGCGGCTACGGGCGCTTCGGCGGCAAGGCCGGCATCGAGGAGTTCACCGAGCTGCGCTGGATGACGCTGCAGCTGGGGCCGCGCCACTACCCGATCTAGCGCGGCACCATCATGCTGGGAGATACCGAGCACATCGACGTGGCTCGGTATCTCCATAGCTGCTCAATTGCCCTTCTTCGCTTGCACGATGCGATCGAGGATTTTGAGTAACCATTCGCGATCATCCTCGTTGAGGAAGTGTTCGAAGTCGGATTCCCGTTCGATCACAGTGCGGTTCAACCGGTCGGTAAAGGCCTTGCCCTTGTCGGTCAAATACAGCGCATAGGAGCGGCGGTCATTCTGCGACTTGCGGCGTTCCATCACCTCCATCTCCTCGAGCTTGTCGATGGCCGCGACCATGGCCGAGCGGTCGACGTCCAACGCCGATGACACCGCTGTCTGCGTCAGCCCGGGATTACGGTAGACGATGGCGAGGATGCCGAACAGGCCTGGCGTGATGCCTTCCTTGGCGCAGGCTTCTGCAAATATATCGAAGTAAGCCATCTGGGCACGCCTCAGCATGTAGCCGATGCGGGACTGCAGCATGGAGTAGTCGATTCCGTTGTGTGCGTCGGTGTTCATGTCGGTGTCGGTCATGATGGTGAACTAGGCCTCGAATGGATGCGTTAGGCGTTGAACTTTAGTCGCGTTGCGCCTCTTCAGGTTTGTGGGAGATATGCGAATCTCTTCTTTATCTTGTTGATAAAAAAGAAATATCTCCTGTTCTTCTAGATCGAGCTGGGATAGTGTTTATTTGGCACACTGTTTGACACATAAACAATTTAAAAAAATACTGCATGCATGGTATCAAGGCTCCCATCCCGAGGGTAGCGCGAGACCGCCTTCACCAACCCTGACCGCGATCACAATAAGCAGGAGCGCCCATGTCTCACCCCTTTCGCGATGTCCATGTGGGCATCGCCACCGCCGACCTGACACAGCGCGCCGACGGTACTCAACTGCTACGTGTGGTCGAGCCCCTCGGCGACTATCCCGATACGCTGTTGGCGTGCCTCACCCACTGGGCACGCGAGGCCCCGCAGCGAACCTTCGTGGCAAGGCGTGATGGCCACGGTGAGTGGCAGCGCCTGAGCTATGCCGAGACCCTGGCCCGGGTGCGCCAGCTGGCGCAAGGGCTGTTGAATCACGGCCTGAGCGTCGAGCGCCCGCTGGCGATTCTTAGCGGCAACTCCACCGAGCACCTGCTACTGTCGCTGGCTGCCATGTACGTGGGCATTCCATTCGCCCCGGTATCGCCGGCCTACTCGCTGGTCAGCAAGGATTACGGCAAGCTGCGCCATATCATCGAGCTGCTGACACCGGGGCTGCTGATGGTCGACAGGGCCGAGGATTATGCGCCCGCCCTGGCGGCGGTTCGCCCCGAGGGTTGCCCCTGCGTGGCGCTGACCCCCGGTGACGAGAAGGAGGTGGCGCCTTTCGCTGCGCTGCTGGAGACACCGGTCGGCGCGGCGGTGGATGCTGCCCACGCTGCCATTGGCCCCGACACCATCGCCAAGATCCTGTTCACCTCCGGTTCCACCGGCATGCCCAAGGGGGTGATCAATACCCAGCGCATGCTGTGCTCCAACCAGGAGATGCTGGCGTCTCAGATGCCCTTCCTGCGCGACGAGCCGCCCGTGCTGGTGGACTGGCTGCCCTGGAACCATACCTTCGGCGGCAACCATAACATCGGTATCGTGCTCTACAACGGCGGCAGCCTGTATATCGACGACGGTCGCCCAGTGCCGGGCGAGTTCGAGACCACCATCGCCAACCTGCGCGAGATCGCACCGACGGTCTACTTCAACGTGCCCAAGGGGTTCGAGATCCTGGTCGATTACCTCAAGCGCGACGATAGCCTGCGCGAGACCTTCTTCTCGCGACTCAACCTGATGTTCTTCGCCGCGGCGGGGCTCTCCCAGCATATCTGGGACGAGCTCGACCGCCTGGCGATCCAGACCCTGGGCTGCAAGGTGGGCATGCTGACCGGCCTCGGCGCCACCGAGACCGCACCCTCGGCGATGTTCGCCTCGCTGGAGGAGTCGCAGTCCGGCGTGGTGGGGCTGCCGGCGCGTGGGGTGACGGTCAAGCTGGTGCCCAACGGCGGCAAGCTGGAGTGCCGGGTGAAAGGGCCCAGCGTGATGCCCGGCTACTGGCGCCAGCCCGAGATCACCGCCAAGAGCTTCGACGAGGAGGGCTTCTACTGCCTGGGCGATGCGGTCAAGTTCATCGACCCCGACAAGCCCCAGCGCGGCATGTGCTTCGACGGGCGTATCACCGAGGACTTCAAGCTGGATACCGGCACCTGGGTCAGCGTCGGGCCGCTGCGCGCACGTGTCATCGAAGCCGGGGCGCCGCATGTGAAGGACGCGGTGATCGCCGGGCTCGACAAGCCCTTCGTGGCGGTGCTGATCTTCCCGGATCTCGACAAGTGTCGTGAACTGGCGGGGCTGGACGACTCGGCCGATGCCGCCACGCTTCTTGCCAGCAGCACGGTGCGCGAGCGCTTCAGGCAGATGCTGCGCGACCTGGACGCCACCAGCACCGGCAGTTCCACCCGGGTGCGCCGCGTGCTGCTGCTCGATGAGCCACCGCGGCTGGATGCCAACGAGGTCACCGACAAGGGCTCGATCAACCAGCGTGCCGTGCTCGACAATCGCGCCGCGGCGGTGGACGAGCTATATCGCGATGACTCCCCTGTCGTGATACACCTCGGCTGAGCGCCAACCGGATGCACGCATGTTGATCCACGAGCATACCCGCCAGATCGAGTGGGGCGACTGTGACCCGGCGGGGATCGTCTTTCATCCCCGCTATCTGGGCTACTTCGATCACTGCACCAATCTGCTGTTCGCCAAGGTGGGCTTCGACCTGGCGACCCTGCAGGCGCGCTTCACGGTGATCGGCTACCCGGTGGTGGACCTGCACAGCCGTTTTCTCTCCCCATGCCGCTCTGGTGACGAGGTGCGCATCGAGACCTGGGTCGCCGAGTTCCGCAACAGCAGCTTCGATGTACAGCATCGGCTCTATCGTGGCGACGCGCTGGCCGTGGAGGCCACGGTGACCCGCGTATGGGCGGCGCAGGATCCGGCAGACCCGCAGCGCATGCGGGGCCGCCCGGTGCCGAAAGAGGTGCGAGTGGCTTTGCACAACGTCTAGGGAGATGGGCCCAACAGCAGGTGACACGATGAAGAACAATAGTACGGCACATAGCCCAAGCCTGGATGCGAATGACCTCAAGTGCTTCAGTCGTGAAATATTGAAGTTGTCAGCCCTTTCCGGTTGCACATCTGCAGTAAACTGGTTGCATGAAGCCATTCTGATATTCCGTAACGTCGTAAGCTTCGATTCGGCATGGTGGGGCCAGGTCTATATCCCGGCAGAGAGTTCAATGCCCAGGAATTTGATGCATGGCAGCATCGGACTGAGTGCCTCCTTCGCCGAGGAGTGGGCTGAAATATCCGGGGTAGACTGCTTTGCGAACTCATCGATCTCCTGTCTGGGCAAGGCAGTGAGGGATAGTGGAAGCGATGCCTTGAAGGCTGAGAGTGAGGAGGTCGCGGCGTTCTGCAAGCGACATGATATCTTTCACAGTATGGCCGTGACAGAGGAGTTCCCTTCCAGCAGAACGCTATTCTTTGTGTCCATCAATAGAAGAAAGTCGAGTCCTGAATTTGGCGATGCTGAGTCAATACTGATGGAAGAATTTTTCAATCATTTGACCTATTGTTGGCGCAGCTATCTGTCGATGATTCGCTCCGACGGCCTGCCGAGTCTCTGGGATAACTATGCGCTTGCCAGTACGCAAGGCAAGTTGCTCTATATTGGAAGAGATATCGGCGAAGTGATCAGTGAAAAGTATGCGGACTGGAAAGGATCCAGCTTGCCAGGCAATGTATCGCGACTCGTGAGCCATGTGCCCTGTACGGTATATGCCGATGGTCGACAGGGAATGATGGTTCAGCCCTGTGGCGATCTGATTGCTTTGATGCTGTGTTCGCGCCAGCAATTCTCTCCCTTGTCGCCACGAGAGCTGAGTGCGGCGAATATATATTCTCTAGGACACTCCTATAAGGAAGTGGCTCGCATCCTCGGTGTTACCCCAGCCACTGCAAGGACCTACCTACGTAGCGCCTATGTTCAGTTGGGAGTCAGCAATAAGGTGGAACTTATCACGGCCCTCCGCCAGGCTGGTGGTAAGAGCGAGGCCCACTCTCCTTAACGTTGTCTGCCATCCTGGGGCTACGTATGTCACACAGGATGGCAGATGACTCAATATGTATAGAGGCGAGTTACTCTGCGAAGAGACCTGATATCTTTTCGAAAAAATCGAAATTGGCTTCATCCCAGCCAAGTGGCTCAGGCGTGTGGCTAAGTTTCACGATCACGGTTTGGCTTTGCGGATCGATGTAGATGAACTGATTGTAGAGTCCAATGGCTGCGTAGGCCTGAGACTCTGGAAGTGTCCACCATTGATATTGATAGCCAATGTCAGCGTCTTCTGAGGTGTACTCATAGCCGGGGTCGGAAACGGTCGACTCTGCTACCCACGCTTCAGGAATAACCTGAGTACCGTTGGCTTGCCCCTTATCGAGCATCATCAGACCCAAGCGGCCGAGATCGCGAAGCGTCGCATTGAAGCCAGCGCCGTAGAACTCGTTCCCGACAGGCTCAGGGCCATCCATAATCCAGAATCCATCAGACTCCATGCCGGCAGGCTGCCAGATTGTTTCTGACATGTACTCTGCCACCGTCGTACCCACTGCACGTTCCAGCAAGCAGCCGAGTACGCTGGTGTCCAGGGTCGAATAGTTAAACTGTGTCCCCGGTTCATGCAGCTTCTCGGAAGATGTCTCGGCATAGTCGCACCAGCGATACGCGTAAGCGACCAGGGAGTTGTCATGAACCTCCGTGAGCTGTGTATCCCCGCCAAATTCATAGTGCTCATTCCAAGCGACACCTGAGCGCATTCTAAGAAGATCAATGACCTTGGTGTCTGCGAATCCGGATTTCTCCAGCTCGGGAAGATAGTCAATTACCATGTCGTCTAGACTGGCGATTTTTCCATCTTCGACAGCCGACCCTATCAAGATGGAAATAATGGACTTGGATACGGAGAAAACGGCATGCTGCTGCGTTTCGCTTAATCCGTTCCGATAGCGCTCGTACGCGATCTTGCCATCGTTGATGATCAGCAGTCCGTTGGTACGGGTGCTTTCGAGAAACCCATCGAGAGATAGCTCTTTACCCTCCATCGAGAAGGTCTCAGTGATTTCGATCGGGGCTTCCTCAAACCGCCAAGGCGTGGATGAAGCCTCCACCACGCGACTGGAAAACATCTTATCCAGCGCTTGGAAGGTCAGGTAGTTGAGATCCGGATGAAACATATTGGCCCGGGCATTGATCATGGTATCCGAGAGCCACTTCTCCTCAGTGTGGTCCCCAGGAGCTGCTAGGCAGCTTGCCGAGTAAAAAGAAGCGATAGCGGCAATGGCAAGGGCGCTGCTGTTTCTCTTCAGTGTCATGGTGCAGTCCTTTTCTTGTTGGATAGGCGGATGAGTGATGCTTGAAGAAGATTCATCCTAGAAAGGAACGCTGGGAAAAGAACCTCTGCAGATGCAGAGGGTGGGAAGCGCTGTACCGACCCGCGACATAGATCCACCGGCCAGCATTGCGGAGAGGCCGAGCTTGCCAACGGTTGAATGGCACTTTGCCAGCTCGGCAAGGGGCGACCTGGGCTATCAACTTTAGGAGGGTGTTCGAAAAGGGTGTAGCAAGAGTCTTTGGTCCCGCTTCTTTTTTCTTACTGTATATCAATAGATTGCGGCAATAATGCAGTGCAGCAATATTGTTCGCAATACGTACAGTTTTTATAAAGAATATTGTGTTTGACAACAATTTGCCAATAATCAAACCTTGCCATACATCAGGTGCGACCTGATGCGAGCACGCCAAAGCAATAAATCAACAAGGGAAACCACAATGACAACCTATACACGACTGGCACTTGCGCCCCTGGCGCTAACCCTGAGCATGGCCGCCGCCCAGGCGGTAGCGGACGATGGCCACACAGGTCCTACATTTGGTGGGCAGATCGTCGGCGGTGTTCTCGATGTGGACGACCGTGACAAGGATCTCTGGGCATTCCGGGCCGAAGCCGGGGTCGGGGGGATCTACCATGTCAACGATGCGCTGCGCATTCGCTACGACCTGATCGGTGACTTCGCCAACGCGATCAACACCGTTGATGAGCAGACCTGGACACCGGGCGCCCATCGTCAGGATGACGGTGAGGTGTATATCCGCACCGCCCGCGTACTGCTGTTGACCGACTTCGGTAGCTTCGGATTTCAGCCGCGGGTACCCTCCGGCTTCTGGCATCAGATCTACAACAACGTCGACACCTTCGAGTACAACCGCTTCCACGCTCAGACCGGGCAGAATGCCATCTTCGGCCAGGCCGAGCAGGGCAGCGACGTACTCTCCTACGGTAGCCCTCGCTTTGGTGGTGGCTTCCAGCTCATCGGTGCCGTGCTGACCACTAATGCGCAGAATGGTCAGGACTTCGATATCTACTCGGGGCGTTTAGTCTACGATCAGGGACCGCTGAATTTCGGTATCGGCCACACCCAGGTACGTCGCCCGGGTATCGACAACCTGCACCGAACCTCTATCGGCATCGGCTACGACTTCGGCATGGTGCAGCTGGGCGGTGTCTACGAGCACAACGACGATCGTGAGGACAGCAGCGGCGCCTCCGACTTCGACGCCTGGGGCGTCAACGTCTCGGCTAACCTGAGCGACGACTGGTCGGTCTCGGTGGGCTACGCCGAGAATGACAAGAACCTCGGCCTCGAGAATGACGCGGTGGTGGGGACGGTGCGTTACCACTTCAACGAAGACGTTTATGCCTTCGTGGAGGCGGCGCGCTACGACAATACCGACAACAACCTGGCGGGTGGTATCAGCGTCAGCTTCTGATCCGTTTGATGTACCTTTAACTAGCTCCTTGCCCGGCGTGCGTCTGTTCGCCGGGCTTTTTGGTCTGGGAATGGACGTGGCGCGGTAGTCCAGGCCACTGTGAGAACGAGGTGAGAGATGATCAAACGGCTATTACCGACGACGCTATGCCTGACAGGTTGCTTGTTCCTGGCTGCCCCTGCCGTGGCCGACGGTTCCGCCTGCGACAGGCTGGAGGGGGAGTATCCTGAGCGCTCCGACATGCGCATTATCGCCAGCGAATCGCTTACCGCGGCGAGTGAGTGGGGCATCGCCCACTGCCGAGTGGAGGGGATCGCTTATGAGCGCACTGGCATCGACGGCCAGGCGTATGCCATTCGCTTCGAGCTAAGGCTGCCGGATGAGTGGAACCACGGCTTTGTTCACCAGTTCAATGGTGGCACCGATGGCGAGGTTGTGCCGGCCACCGGCGAGATCCTGCCCGGGACGCCAACGGCACTTTCGCGAGGTTTTGCCGTGGTCTCCAGCGATGCCGGGCATGACAGCTATGCCCAGGATGCCGGGCTGGCCAGTGGCGCACGCTTCGGGCTCGACCCGCAAGCGCGACAGGACTATGGCTATGGGGCCGTGGCCAAGTTGCATCCACTTGCGGTGTCGTTGGTCGAGGATTTTTACGATGCTGAGGTGCGCTATACGTATGGACTTGGACGCTCCAACGGTGGGCGGCACGCCATGGTGGCCGCTGCTCGCATGCCTGAGGCCTTCGATGGGCTGCTGGTGGGCTATCCGGGGTTCAACCTACCCAAGGCGGCGGTGCAGCACGCCTGGGATATTCAGGCTTTCACGGCGGTCGAGGGAGATGTCAGACGCGCCTTCAGTCGTGGCGACCTCGCACGCGTGGCGAATGCCGTGCGGCAATCCTGCGACCATCTCGACGGATTGGAAGACGGGATCGTGGCCGATGTGGATGCTTGCCAAGAGCAGTTCGATATCGAACTGCTGCGCTGTGAGTCGGGGGCCAGCGAGGATTGTCTTAACGATGCCAAGATCGCGGCGCTGAAGGCAGTACACGCTGGGCCGCACAATTCCCAAGGCGTGCCGCTCTACAGCGACTGGCCCTGGGATACCGGTATCGCTTCACAGAACTGGCGTATCTGGAAGCTCGAGTCCCCGATAGATGCCTGGGAGAACCGGCCCATCATTGGCGTGATGGGGGCCTCGGCCCTGGCGCAGGTGTTTATCACGCCGCCCACTGAGGTGGCAGGTGATGTGGCCTCCCTGGAGCAGTACCTGCTCGAGTTCGACTTCGACAGCGACGCGCCACGGATCCATGCCAGCAACGACACTTTTGCTGAATCGGCCATGGAATTCATGACACCGCCGGGAGTGGAAGACCCCGAGATGGCCGAGTTCAAGGCGGCTGGTGGACACATGCTGGTATTTCACGGCACTAGTGATCCGGTCTTTTCGGTGAACGACACCACCCGCTGGTACCGTCAGCTCGACCACAATCACGAGGGGCGTGCAGACGAGTTCGTGCGCTTCTATCGGGTGCCCGGCATGCCTCATGGCGTGGATGGTGTGGTGACAGCGGACGTCGACTTCCTCTCGGTACTAACGGCTTGGGTGGAGGAGGGCGAGCGCCCTGACGCGATCCTGGCCGGGGTGCAGGCCGATAACCAGGAGGCGCTCGACGCCCTTG
Organism: Halomonas salipaludis; assembly: GCF_002286975.1. Lineage (GTDB taxonomy): Bacteria > Pseudomonadota > Gammaproteobacteria > Pseudomonadales > Halomonadaceae > Franzmannia > Franzmannia salipaludis. Next base: position 84,134 of record NZ_NSKB01000008.1, on the reverse strand, counting down.
GCGACATCAGCCGTCCGCTTTGCCCCTATCCGCAGGTAGCACGCTACCAAGAGGGAGATGAGGCCAGCGCCGACAGCTTCGTCTGTGAGTAAGGAGCCGATCTCGACGGTGTGTCCACTTTGGCCAGGAAGCAAGGCCGAGTTTTACTTAGCCATGGCCGTCTCGAGGGTATCAATAAAAGCACGAGCTACTGAATCCAACATGATATCGCCGGCCAGGGAGGGGGGGTGCCATAGGTACATGTTGCGCTCACCAAAGTCGGCCTCCACAGCTAGGCTCTGGAGGCCGAAGCGCGGTGCGGCGATATCAGTGACCCGCTTGGGCATGATGCTCAAATATTCGCCGGTGGGAAGAATGTTCAGGCAGATCATCGCGTCGCCGGCCAGGGCTATATGAGTGTGCACTTGCTTAAGTCCTGCCTTCTGTAGGCGTTCTACCGGGGATTCCTCGAATTTGGCGTAAGTAGCGATATTGATCCATGGGTAGTGGCTGAGATCACTGACTTCGATACGCTTCTGTTGGGACAAAGGGTGATGACAGGAAGCGAAAATGGCTAAGTGGTCCTCGAAGAGCAGGACCTTGTCCAGCTCCTGGCTTGCCGAGATCACCGTAGGTGCCACGGCGATGTCCAGCTCGTCGTCGTTGATCTGTTCGAACAGCCGGTAAGGCGTATCCACGCGAATCAGCAGTGACAGGTTTGGATGGTCCCTTAGTAGAGTCTCGGTGATGGTGTGCATCAGCAAGCTGGCCACTAGCGGGCCGACCCCAATCCGGAGTTCGGTCTGCATACCCAATCCGAAGCGTGTAGCTGACTGCTCGGCTGACCATACCGATTTGGCAATGGCGCGCCCTTCTCGAGCTAGTACGCCCCCCAAGGGGGTCTGGCGCACTCCATGGCGACTGCGCGTGAAGAGAGGCCCTCCGGCCTGCATTTCGAGCGTCTGCATGTTCTTGGTCAGGGTGGGTTGGCTGATATGTAACTTTCCAGAAGCCTGACTGATGGAGCCGCAGTCGAGAATAATAGCCAATTGCATTAAATGCTTGGATTCCATTGAGCTCCACCGTCTTTGTTATTCAAAGTTTTAAATTTAAGAGACTAAAAAGGAATTTTTGGAATTTCAAGGCCTGAGGCATGATTACCGAGAGCACGTTTCGTTTACTCATCAATAAATAGGTACGATAACAATGCGTATGAGAATTCTCGCAGCTTCCCTGGCCCTCTGGGCCACCGCCGCCTCGGCGCAGGCGCAGACCCTGGAGCTGGATGGCGGTGGTGCAGTCTCGATCACCGGTATCGTGCCCCAGGCCATGGCCACCTATACCCCCAAAGAAGGGATCAATCTGCAGGTGGTGACTGGCCAGACCCTGACCCGCTCACTGATGCGCGTGGCTGCTGGCCAATTGGACTCCTCGGTGGTCCCCACCCCGGCGTTCAGGGCCATGCAGGAGGGCGTCGGTCCCTACGAGAGCCACGGCGACAATGCCCGCCAACTGGCCGACAGCGTGCGCGCCCTGAGCGGCCTGCCCGGCAGTACCTACCATGCCATCGCCTGGGCCGACTCCGGTATAGAGTCCTGGGAGGACCTACGCGGCACGTCGGTCTATATCGGGCCGCCGGCCGGGATCGCCAGCCTGCAGATCACTGGCATGATCGAGGCGGCCTCCGGCCTGGTGGAGGGCGAGGACTACGAGGGGGAGCGCGCGCCCTGGGGTATCGCCACCCAGAGCTTCCAGGACGGCCACTACGATGTCCTGGTCATCTCCGCCCCGGTTGGCCAGCAGTCGCTCAACGAGCTGAGCCTTCAGCGCTCCATCCGCATTCTGGGCATTCCCGACGCGGTGGTCGGCACCCCGGAGTGGGATGCCTACACCGAGCGGGCCGGGATGACCTACAACACCATTCCGGCGGGAACTTACGAGGGGCAGGTCAACGCTGACGAGGATCTGCTGACCGCCGCCAACGTCATGTTCCTGGCGGTGCATCAGGACATGGAAGAAGATGTTGCTTACCGCTACACCAAGGCCTATCGCGAGAATATCGACGCCATGAAGGCCTCCAACGCCCTGCTGCGGGCGGCCGAGACCGAGGATCCCTTCCTCGGGGTCAATGCCCCCCTGCACCCTGGCGCCGTGCGTTACTACCGGGAGCAGGGCGTCGAGATCCCCGAGGCGCTGCTGACCGACTGACCGTGACGGGCCCTCCACCATGCCGATCTTTGCCGCCCGGCGGGGTCGGCGTCGCCCGCCTTGCCACCACCACCTGGGGTGACTGCCATGACAATCGACAACACGCGCTGGGTGGAACGTTTCGGCGTTCTACTCTGGATACTCGGCGGCAGCGTCGCCCTGCTGGGGCTCGCCAACGTCATGCCGGGCTATCAGATGCTGCCGCGCATCGGCCCCTTCTCCCTGGAGTGGTTCCGACCCACCTTCTTCGCCTTCTGCGTGACCATTGCCATCGTCTACTGCTGGCGGGAGCGGTTGGCCAGCGGCCTGTCGCTGTCGGCGCTGCGCATCGCGGGTGATCTGGTGCTGTGGGGGGCGGTGCTCTATAGCTGCTACCGCTACTACGAAGTCGGCATGGAGATGCTCTATTCGATCGTCTTCTTCGGCCTGCAGGATGCCGTGATCGCGATTGTCGGCGTGGCGGTGGCGATCATCACCTGCTGGCGGCTGTGGGGGGCACCGATCGCCATTATCGGCATCCTGGCCTTCCTCTACCTGGCTACCGGCCACTACTGGCCCGGGGCGCTGCAGATCAGCGGCGGCGATATCCTCGACAAGCTGGCCGAGAATCTCTGGTTCGGCGCCGACAACGGCGTCCTCGGCAGCATCTTTGGCATCATCCTCAGTACGGTGCTGCCCTTCATCATCCTCGGTGCCGTGCTGGATGGCTGCGGCGCTGGCGGCTCGATGATCCGCATCTCCTTCTCGCTGATGCGCGGGTTTCGCGGTGGCCCGGCCTATTCGGCGATCCTCGCCTCCGGCATGTTCGGCACGGTGTCGGGCAGTGCCGTGGCCAACGTGGTAGGCACTGGGGTGGTCACCATCCCGATGATCCGCCGGCGCGGCTTCTCCGGCAACTTCGCCGGCGGCCTGGAGGCCAGCGCCTCGGCCGGGGGCCAGATCCTGCCGCCGATCATGGGGGCCGCTGCCCTGGTCATGGCCGACTATGTCGGTGTGACCTACCTGACGGTCATCACCGCCGTGCTGATTCCCGCCGTCGCCTACTACCTCAGCCTCTTCCTGGCGGTCTACTTCGAGGCGCGCAAGCTCGGTGTCGCGGCCCATGAGGACGAGATTGCCGACCCCGTCGAGCTGCAGGACTGGCTCAACCTGCTGCTGATCGTGGCACCACTGGGGATTATCGTCTTCCTGCTGATCGGCGGGGCCTCCCCGGCCGGGGCCTCCATCACCGCGATCTTCGCCCTGATCCCGCTGAGCCTGATCAATCCCAGCATCCGACGCCATCCCCAGCGCTTGGCCATCGCCCTGGCGGAGGGCGGCATCACCGTGGCGCGACTCTCCATGGCGATCGCCGTGGTGGGCATCATCGTGGCGACGCTGTCGGCCACCGGCATTCCGTCCAAGTTCGCCGTGCTGCTCTCGGGGGCCTCCAACTACTCGCTGTTCGCGGCGCTTGCAATCACCGCCCTGGGCTGCATCGTGCTGGGCATGGGCATGCCGACCCTGCCGGCCTATATCGCCATCATCGTGGTCATGGGCCCGACCCTGCAGGCCTTCGGCCTGGAGCTACTCACCGCTCACATGTTCGTGTTCTTCTTCGGCATCGCCTCGGTGATCACGCCACCGGTGGCCATCGCCGCCTATGCGGCGGCGGCGATCTCCGGCGGCAAGCCCATGGCCACGGCGGTCACCAGCACGCGTATCGCGGCGATGCTGTTCCTGATCCCTTTCGCCTTCGTCTACAACCCCATCATGCTGACGGTGGGCGCCGCCGGCGCCGACTTCAGCCTGGCCGCCTACCTGTGGATGATCGTGCAGCTGGCTCTGGCGCTCTACCTCACCGCCTCGGCGCTGGCCCGCTTCGACCGGCAGCGGATCGCACTGCCCGAGGCCGGGATACGCTTCGCCACGGCCGTGGCTCTGCTCTCGCCCTATCCGCTGGTCAGCGTTCTTGGCCTGGTCGCGGGCCTCGGCATGATCGTGCTGCATGCCCGGCTGCCGGTGAAACCTGGCGGCTGCCAGGCCATGCAGGGAGCCTGAGTGATGTTCGAAGTCACGGCCCTTATGTTCGGCATCCTCTGCGGCCTGCTGATCCTGCTCTCAGGGGTCGGCGCCGGAGTGATCATGGTACCTGGCATGATGCTGCTGTTCGGGGTGGCGCCGGCCACAGCGGTAGGTAGCGCCAGCCTGGCCTCGGTGCTGATCAAGGTGGCGGCGGCCTATGCCCATGGCCGCGACAGCCGCGTTGACTGGGCGCTGTTCAAACGCTTCTCGCGCTGGGCGGTGCCCAGCTGCCTGCTGCTGGCCCTGGCCATCACCCTGCTGCTGCGCACCTCCTGGGGGGCCGGCGTGCAGCACGGCCTCAAGGTGACCGTGCTGGCCGCCGCCGGCTTCGCGGTGCTGGTCAGCTTCCGGCCCCAGGTGCTGCAGCACGTCGGCCAGTGGCTGGGCGGGCTGATGCCTTTGGCTTGCGGGGCCATGGTGGGTGCTACCGGGGTGGGCGGCGGAGTGCTGATCGTGCCGGCTCTGAGCGCCATGAGCGGCGCCGACATCAAGGTGGTAGTGGGCACCTCGACGGTTATTGGTCTGCTGTTGTCGGCCTGCACTGGCCTGGTGTTCGGCGGCGGTGGGCACCTCGAGCCGATGCTTGCTCTGCTGGTGACCCTGGGGGGAGGGGCAGGAGTGATGCTGGGGCGACCCTTGGTTATCCGGCTGTCGAACCGTGCCATCAGCGCTCTGGTTTACACCCTGATCGGTGTTTCGCTGCTCCATATGACATACGACCTCATCCTGGTGTGATCAGTAGATCCCCTGCTCGAGGAAAATGTGCCGAGAGCTTCTCGGCTTGCCATCAAGGCCGACAATTGACTGGATTCGGCTCCACCGGAGGTATCATGACCCGACCGCCCAACTTGCTGTTTATCATGGCCGATCAGCTGCGTGCCGATTACCTCGGTTGCAACGGCCACCCAACCATCAAGACGCCGCACATCGACGCCCTGGCCCGGCGCGGCGTCAACTTCACCCGTGCCTACTGCCAGGCCCCGGTATGTGGCCCCTCGCGAATGTCTTTCTATACCGGGCGCTATGCGGCCAGTCACGGCGCCAGCTACAACGGCGTGCCGCTGCGCGTCGACGAGCGCACCCTGGGCGACTACCTGAGACCCCTCGGCTATCGCGTCGGCCTGGTTGGCAAGACCCATATGAAGCGCGATGAAGATGGCATGTCCCGCTTGGGCATCGACCCGGACTCCTCCCGCGGGGTGCTGATCAGCCAGTGCGGCTTTGAGCCGTTCGAGCGCGACGACGGCCTGCATCCCGATCAGTTGGCCAACCCCGATCTGCCTTACAACCGCTACCTGCGCGAACAGGGCTATACAGGTGACAACCCCTGGCAGAGTGCCGCCAACTCGGCCGAGGGCGACAACGGCGAGTTACTCAGCGGCTGGTATATGCGCCATAACCACCTGCCGGCACGGGTCAGGGAGGAGCACTCCGAGACGGCCTATACCACCCGCCGCGCCATGGACTTCATCGAGGAGACCGGCGATCAACCCTGGTGCCTGCACCTGAGCTACATCAAGCCCCACTGGCCCTATATGGCACCGGCGCCTTATCACGAGATGTACGGCCTCGAGGATATGCTCCCGGCGGTACGCAGCAACGCCGAGCGTGAGTGCCCGCACCCGGTGGTCGAGGCGTTCATGAGCCACGGAGAGTCTCGGGAGTTCTCCCGCGACGAGGTACGCGAGCGGGTCATTCCCACCTACATGGGCCTGATCACCCAGCTCGACGATCACCTCGGCCGGCTGATCGACTTCCTCGAGACCCGAGGGCTGCGTGACGACACCGTCATCGTGATTACCTCGGACCACGGCGACTACCTGGGGGACCACTGGCTGGGCGAGAAGGAGCTGTTCCATGAACCCAGCGCCCGGATACCGATGATCGTCGTCGACCCGCGGCGCGAAGCCGACGCCACCCGTGGCAGCCGCAACGATCAGCTGGTGGAGGCCATCGACCTGGTGCCCACCTTCGTCGACTATGCCGGCGGCGACAGCCAGGCGCTCAACCATGTGCTGGAGGGGCGCTCGCTGCACGGCCTGGTCACCCGGGGGCCGGCCGACACCTGGCGGGGCTATGCCTTTAGCGAGGCAGATTATGCCTGGCGACCGGCAAGGAAGGAGCTGGGACTGGCGCCAGACGAAGCCAGGGCCTTTATGGTTACCGACGGGCGCTGGAAGTATATCCACTACGCCAACCATACCCCCCAGCTGTTCGACCTCGCGACGGATCCCGACGAGCTCGAGGATGTCGCCCATTGCGATGTTAATCGCGCCGTGCGCGGCGAGCTCGAGGCCGCGCTCAACGAGTGGTTCAAGGCACGACGGTTGCGCACGACCATCTCCAACGACCTGGTAGAACAGCGCACCGGTACCGCTCATAAACGCGGCATCCTGTTCGGCGTTTGGTAGCCCATCGAGCACCTTGCTCACTAACATCCCGATGCGCCTACACCTCTCCTAGGGGGGTGTGGTCGTGTCTGTGGCCTAGCCATCGATTTTCTCGGCGCTGGTATTCGCTTTCTTGTTGGGCCTATGTCTAGTTGTGGTGCGATACAGTGTTTGGGGATAGTTTAAATAGTTTTATAGCACAACAATTATGCTCCGGGCGGCTTTCTGATCCGGGGCGTCCTCCAACGATTTCGTGGAGTCTCATCAATGACAACCTCTCCCGACACTGAAGCCGAGCGAAGCAGGGGGCGCTTCGACAGGGGCGTTGGCTGCCTGGTCTATCTGGTGAGCATTCTGCTCGCCGGCGTGGGGGTATATGTCGCGGGTATAGGCGTGCTGGATGAGACTCATCTGCGAGTCGGTACCTTCGGCATCGCCGGCCTCTTGCTGCTGTTGCATGCCATTGAGCGGCGGCGTGTCCAGTCGTGGCCGGTGCTGCGTCGACTGCTGGATACGCTGCTGCTGGTGGCCCTGCTGGTGGCCATCCATCGCTACCTGCAGATCGGCGAGATGCTGCAGGTTGGCTTGTATGCCTTTACGACCCAGGACCTTGCCATCGGGGCGGTGGGGCTGGTCGTGCTGCTGGAGATGACGCGCCGCGCCATCGGCTGGCCGCTGCTGGTGATCTGCGTGCTCATGGTGTTGTACGGTCTCTATGGCCAACATCTGCCTTGGATCTTCGAACATGCCGGCATGAGCTTCCGCCAGCTGATGCAGGTCACCTGGTACTCCTTCGACGGGGTTTTCGGTAACCCCATCGCCATTGTCGTATCGATGATCCTGATCTACGTGGTGTTCGGCAGCATGCTGGAAGGAATCGGTGCAGGGGATGTGCTGCTCAAGTTCGCTTTTGCCTTGACCGGTCGATTGAGGGGCGGCCCGGCTCATTCGGCGATAGCCGCCAGTGGGGCCTTTGGCACCATGTCTGGTTCGGTTGCGGGCAATGTAGTGGGCACGGGGGTCATCACCATCCCGATGATCCGCAATCGTGGCTTCCCGGCTTCCTATGCAGGGGGGTTGGAGGCAGCGGCGTCATCTGGCGGCCAATTCATGCCGCCGGTGATGGGGGCGGTGGCCTTCATCATGGCCGATGTCACCGGAATTCCCTACCTGACCATCGCCACTGCCGCCTTGGTACCGGCGCTCTTCTACTATTTGGCCTTATTCACGGCGGTTCATCTCGAGGCAGTGAAGCGGGATATCAAGCCGATCCCCAAGGCGGAGAGGCCGCATCTAACCCTCCATGACTACCTGATGTCGCTGTGCTTCCTTGTGCCACTGGGGGTGGTGGTGACACTGCTGATCGCCGGTCGATCACCTGCGTTTGCCGGCTTTTATGCCGTCATCACTGCCGTAGTGCTGGGCATCTTACTCAACCCGCAAGTGCGCCAGAACCCGCGCTGCCTGGTGGATGCCCTCTACGCGGCGGGTATCTCCAGTGCCAAGATCATCGTGGCGGTGGGTGCCATCGGCATCCTGATCGGCGTGATGAACGCCACTGGCCTGGGGCTGCGCTTCGCTAACACCATCATGGCAGTGGCGGGCGACTCGCTGTTCCTGGCCCTGATCATGATGATGCTGGGGTCACTGGTACTTGGCATGGGCATGCCGACGGTGCCCGCTTATCTGATCATCGTACTGGTCATGGGGCCGGCCATTGAGCAGATGGGGGTGGCCACCCTGATCGTCCATCTGTTCGTGGTCTACTTCGGGGTACTGTCCTCGATCACGCCGCCGGTGGCACTTGCGGCCTTCGTCGCGGCGCCCATCGCCAACGCCAACCCCATGCGTATCAGTGTCGATGCCTGCCGGCTCGCGCTGATCGGTTTCATCATCCCCTTCGTGCTGGTCTACAACCCTTCGTTGTCATTGGTGGAGGCTTTTCAGTGGGATAGCTTCCTGTGGGCAGTGGCTCGCTTAACCCTGGCCATCTGGCTCTTTTCGTCGGCGGTATCGGGCTATGCCGCGGCCCATCTCGGCGCGGTGTCGAGGACTATTCGACTGGCAATAGGGTTCTCGATACTGGTGCCGGTGGTATGGATCGAAGCGTTGGGATTCGCACTAGGGGCGCTGCTGCTAGCAGGTGATTTTTTGCAAAGCCGCAAGGCGGGAGGGCAATGGAATGCTCTCGTCAACAAAAGAACGGATCTCTCTCAATAACATAATATGGGTAACGCTATGCACAATAAGACTGCGCAACTTGCGGCTGCCGTGTCGGCCATCACGCTAGGATTGACCGTAACCGGCCAGGCCATGGCCGCCGACAACTACCGACTGTCGACCCTGGAGCCAGGCTCCTCTTCCTACATGATCATGAGCACCTTCGCACAGATGGTGAACAGCGATGAGGACCTGGACGTGAATATTCAGGTCAATGCCACCGGCGCGGCCACCCAGCATGCGCTGGAGGCAGGAATCGGTGATATCGACTTCTTCATGTGGTCGGCAAGCGTGCACGATTCCATGAAGCAGGGGATCAACATGTACGCGCCGATCCCCCATGCCCAGGAGCGCTCTGAAAACGTGCGGGGTGTGATGGCCTTCCCGCAGGGGTTCTATCATTTCATTACCGATGCCGATTCCGGTATCGAATCCCTGGAAGACTTGGCGGGCCACCGGGTCTTCCTGGGGCCGCCTGGCGGCGGTGCCACGGTAGTGATGCGCCAGACCATCGAGGCTGCTACCGGGCTGGTAGCTAACGAGGACTACGAGGCTGTCAATCTAGGCTGGAATGCGGCTACTCAGGCCTATCAGGACGGTCGCCTCGATGTCTACATCAACCCGACGCTTCCTCCCAGCCCCACTATCGAGCAGTTCGCCTTGTCCCGCGAGATCCGGCTCCTCGGGCTGACCGAGGAGCAGATGGAAAAGCCCGAGATGGTGTCTATTGTCAATCGTCCGGGAGGTGTGACAGGCACCATCGATCCGGACGACTACGGTGAGAACGTGGTCAACCAAGAGCCAGTCCTGACCCTGGGCTCGATCAGCGGCATCGGCACGGGCAAGCACCTTTCCGCCGACGAGGTCTATGCGATTACCAAGTCGTTCTGGGAGCAGGCTGAGGAGCAGCGGGAGAGGACCCCCTGGTTGCGCCATGTACGGCTCGAGACAGCGATCGAACATCTCAACCTGCCGCTGCATCCGGGCGCAGAGCGTTACTACCGGGAGGTTGGCCTGGAGATTCCCGACGAGCTGGTGGCGCAAGACTGACCAGCGATGGCGAGTTCCGGGCACGAGTGAAGGGGAGCCGAGGGGCTCCCCTTCATCGTATCCTGGCGCGGTACGCGGGGAAGGGCTTGCGACTAAAGGCGTATGAATTGGACTAAAGTCTAAGGCGGGGCTATACTGTTAGCATCCTTACGAAATAGCCGAGGTTCACTGTCATGACCGTCCAGACGCTCCCACCTGCTTCGCCTACCACTGCTGCCCCGGCTTCTATGATCAAGCGCGTGGGACTGGCCGCCTACCGTTTGCTCGAGCGCATGACCGAAAGCGCCTACCGTAAGCACAGGGCTTACCTCTTGACCCGCTACGGTATCTGATCGCTGGGAAGCAAGCTGTTGCGATAGCCAGGCAGGTTACTGATGAGAAGGGCCAGCGCAATGCGCTGGCCCTTCTTGCGTCGTGGCTAAGGGCAAACGCTGCGTTGTACTGGTACTCGGCTTAGGGCGTTATTTTCGTCGGCGAGCGGAGGCTTGTCAGATTGTCTGGGCTTTCCTCTCGGACAGAAAGAAGGGCCGGGTGAAGTCGGCGGCGGCAGCGAGGCGCTGGGCGAGCTCTTCGAGCAGCTGGATTCGTACGCCGCCATGGTAGAGCGCGTGATAGCCGATCGAGGGTAGCGAGGGGATAGTCTCGAGAATTTCCAGCCCTTGATCATGGGCCAAGCGCTGAACGCAACGTTTCGGCAAGACGCTGATGCCACGTCCCGCCGTTACCAGGCCCACCAGCGCCAACAAGTTATCGGCGGTTAGGGTGGCGGCGGACATGCCTTGGTGAGATAGCCAGCGATTGATGTCCTGCGCAAAGCCGGAACTCTTGCCCTGGCTGATTAGGGGATAACGCTCCAGTGCACTCAATGGTATCGGCTGGGACTCTTCTACCAGACCTTCCCTGGCCATGAAGGCCATCTCCACGTTCTCCAGCAGTTGCGTTTCCACGCCAGGCTGTGCAAAAGCGTCGGGGACCTGCGGTATGACAACCAAGTCCAGCTCTCCGTCCTGAAACTGCTGATATAGCGTACGGCTCATCTCGATGGTGATGTCCAAGCGAATGTCCGGCCGCTCGGTGGTGTAATCGCGCAGAAAGCCAGGCAGCCAGGTGAGAGCAGCCAGTTCGGTAAAGCCGATACGCACCCGGTGCAGCATGTGCTCTGGCCGCGCCTTGAGCTCGAGGATCCGTCGCGCGTCGCTCAGTGTCGAGTAGGCCAGTTCCAGCAGTCGCTCGCCCTCCTCGGTAAGGCGTGCATTGCGGCGCGATCGATCGAAGAGGCGCAGGCCGGTGGCTTGCTCCAGCTCCGATATGCGCTTGGAGACGGTGGACTGGGTGGCATTGAGTCGCTGAGAGGCGCGCTCGAAGGTACCGAGCTCGACCACTTGGACAAAAGTTTCCAGCTGCTTGAGAGTCAACATGGATCGCCACTCATGAAATTAATGACTTATAAAATATGCGATTTATTCGCTTTTTTGAAAGTGTGCGGTGCTTTTAAGTAGGCAGGGAGTGCTCTTGAGCGCCAGGCGGGGGTAGTCGTGGCCCGGCGCTAGCTTTCACACCACAACAGCAATAAGGAATCAGGCGATGAAGACACTGCACATGTCGGTACGCAAGGTGGGGTTAGGCGTGGTCTCGGCGCTGCTGGCGACGGGCCTTAGCACCACGACCCTGGCGGCGGACTATCCCAGCAAGCCGATCCAGATGATCGTCGCATTCGGCGCCGGCGGTAGCACCGATACCATGGCGAGGATCTTCGCCAAGTACGTCGAGGAGGAGCTCGGTCAGCGGGTGGTGGTGGTCAACAGGCCTGGCGCCGGTGGCGAGCTGGGGTGGGTACACCTGGCCAACGCGGCCCCGGACGGTTATACCATCGGCCTGATCAACTCGCCGGTAGTGGAGGTCTACCCGTTCACTCGCGAGGAGAGCGTTGGTTACTCCCTTGACGACCTCCGACCGCTAGCCAATGTGATCACCGACCCGGGCATGCTGGTGGTGGCTGCCGATAGCCCGTACCAGAACCTGGACGACTTCGTCGCAGCGGTGCAGAGCGATCCCGAGTCGATCATCATCTCCCACGAGGGTGTCGGCGGTGACGATCACCTCGCGGCCCTCAATTTCGCCGCCGAAGCGAATGTCGACCTCAACTTCGTCGCCTACAACGGCAACGCCGAGGCAACGGCCTCACTACTCGGAGGCCATATTACGGCTTTCGCAGGCAATATGTCGGAAGCGGTGACGCAGATTCAGGAGGGCAAGGCGCGGGGGCTGGCGATATGGTCCGAAGAGCGTGGCGAGCCACTGCCCGATGTGCCCACTGGGCGGGAGCAAGGCTATGACGTCCTGGCCGCTGCGTCACGCGGATTCGCCATGCCGGCTGATGTCCCGCAAGAGATCTATGATCTGCTCCTCGAGGCGTCGCGCAACGTCATCGACAACCCAGAGTTCCGGGCCGAGATGGAGCGCCTCAATATGCCCGTCGACCCCATCTATGGGCAGGATTACGTTGACTTCATCGACGACAGTCACGCTCGGCTAAAGGCGCTCTGGGAACAGGATCCCTGGGTCGAACAGTGAGCGAATGGCAGGAGTAGATAGCCCATGACGCTCAATACTATCGATCGTGGCGTGGCCCTGCTGTTGGGCGCGCTATGTGCCGCCGTGGTGGTCACCGGGCTGGGGATGCGCGGCGACGCGGGGGTCTTCCCGGTGGTCGCCGGCGCGCTAGGCGGGCTGGCCTGCCTGGGTATTGCCCTTGGCACCCTGCGCCGCCGTGCCCCCGATGAGCCGCCCCCGCCGCTGGCCTACCAGCGCTTCGCGGTGTGGTGCCTATGCGTGCTGGGACTGCTGCTGCTGATGTTGAGTGCCGGAACCTTCATCGCGCTGCCGTTGTTCCTGCTGGCCAGCTTGCGGCGGTTGGGCCAACTGCGGTGGCCGCTGGCACTGACGATATCGGTGGTCTTCTCGGCGCTGATCTACGTGGTCTTCGTGTACCTGCTGTCGGTGCCACTGCCGGGCGGCTGGCTGACACCCTAGCGGCACTCCCCGCGACCCATTCAAGAGACGCTATATGGACGTATTGCTTCTTGCCCTCGGCAATGTGCTGACGCCGATGGCTCTGCTGACGCTATTGCTCGGCACCCTGGCCGGCATGACGATCGGCTCGCTGCCGGGGCTCTCCTCGACGATGGGGGTGGCGCTATGTATCCCCATCACCTTCAACATGCCGCCCGATCTGGCGCTTATCCTGCTCGGCGCCGTCTACGTCAGCTCGGTCTATGGTGGCTCGGTGACGGCGATCCTGCTACGCACCCCGGGCACCGATGCCTCGATTGCCACTGCCCTCGACGGCTATCCGTTGGCGGCGGCGGGACGTGGCAGTGAGGCACTGGGTATGGCGACACTGGCCTCTCTGTTTGGCGGGCTGTTCAGCGTGGTCGTGCTGATCGCCATTGCCCCGCCGCTGTCTACGGTCGCCTTGGCCTTTGGTCCTCAGGAGTACACGGTACTGGCGATCTTCGGACTGGTGACCATCGTCAGCGTGGCGTCGGATCGTCCCCTCAAAGGGGTGCTGTCGGCAGCGGTAGGGTTGGTGCTGGCCACGGTGGGGTTGGACACCTTCACCGGCATGCAGCGCTTCACTTTCGGCCACAGCGAGCTGTTCGATGGAGTACCGCTACTGCCGGTACTGATCGGGCTATTCTCGGTCTCCCAGGCTTTCAACCTGTGTGTGCCGGCGGGTGGCGGCGTGCTGTCGGGCACGGCACAGCAGCTCCGAGGGCGCCGGCTACCGGCGTGGCTGGATATCCGGCGCTGCCTTCGCACCATGCTGCGCTCTTCGGTCATCGGGTCGGTGGTGGGCATCCTGCCTGGTGCCGGGACCAGCATCGCCTCCTTTATCTCCTATAGCGAGGCGCGCCGGCACTCATCGACACCCGAGCGCTTCGGCAAGGGGGAGCTGGAGGGGGTAGCGGCCTCTGAGTCGGCCAACAACGCGGTGACCGGCGGTACGCTGATTCCTACGCTGACGCTAGGTATTCCCGGCAACGCGGTGACCGCGGTGTTCATCGGAGGTCTGACGATCCACGGCATGATTCCGGGGCCAAGCCTGTTTACCCAACACGCCGAGACGACCTACACCCTGATTCTCTCTCTGCTGCTGGCCAATCTCCTGTTTGCATTGGTTGGCCTGTGGCTGTGCCGCCACCTGGTGGTAGTGACCAAGGTGCCGGGGGCGGTACTGGGGCCGATGATCCTGGTGTTCAGCGTGATCGGTACCTTTGCATTGCGCAACGAGATATTCGATGTCTGGCTCGCGTTGGCCTTCGGTGTGGTGGGCTTTTTCATGGAGCGCTGGCGCTATCCGGCTGCGCCCTTGGTCATCGCCCTGATCCTTGGCCCCATTCTCGAGGTCAACTTCCGGCGCTCGATGCAGATCGCGCATTGGGACCTCACCACCTTCTTTACCCGGCCGCTGTCGCTGGGGCTGTGCTTGCTGGTGGTGCTGGCGCTTGCCTATCCGCTCTGGGCCCAGTGGCGTCGACGTCGCCATGCCCCGACCTGACGCCTTATCACCTTCCCTAACAAGGCCAGGGGAGCGACTCACTGGCCGACGGAGATATCATCATGGCGACGACAGCGTCCCACACTAGCGGTTTACCACAGACGATACCTGTGGAAGGCAGGCTGCTCTCCAGCGCGCTACTCGAGCAAGTGCGCAAGTCCTTCCTGCATGTTGAGCAGTGTCCGTTCACGGGCAAGCGGGTGTTCTTTGAAAATGCGGGAGGCTCGTTGACACTCAAGACAGCCGTTGAGCGCAGCGCCGAGGTCGCCGGGATTCCCGATAATGAGCATCGCGACAATCCCGCCTCCCATGCCGTATCGCAGATCGTCGCCAATGGGCGCAATGACCTGGCCATCTTCATGGGCGCCAGCAGCGGTGTCATCTTTGGTGGTGAGAGCGGCACCGAGTGCCTGTTCCGTGTGATCCGCGCCGCGGCACTTGCCGCTGAGCCGGGCGGCAGCATCGTCTCGAGCTCGGTGGAGCATCCTGGCACCTATGATGCTACCGCCCAGTGGGCGCGACGCACTGGCCGCGAGTGGATCGAAATACCTTTCGACATTGAGTCGGGGCGGGTGACGGCGGCGCACTACGCCGATCGCGTGAGAGCGGACACTCGCATCGCGACGATCCTGCATACCAGCCCGGTCACCGGCATGAGCATGGAGGTGGCCGAGATCGCCCGAGCCATACGCAGCGTAGCCCCGCAGTGCATCATTATCGTTGACGGTATCCAGCATGCCCCGCACGGGACGCTGGCCGTCGATGACTATGGTGTCGACGCCTATGTCATCTCACCCTACAAGGCGTACTGCCGTTTCAACAACGGCTATGCCTGGCTCTCGGATCGCCTGAGTGTCATCGACCACGACCGACTGTCGGGCAAGCCCGCCGATGCCTGGGAGCTGGGCAGCCGCGACCCATCGGCGCTGGCTGGGGTCAGCGCAATGGTCGACTACCTCGCCTGGCTGGGCAGGCACTTCACCGAGGAGGCGTCGCGTCGCGCCTACCTGGTGGCCGCCGGGCGGGCAATGCAAGCCCATGAGCGTGCTCTGGTGCATCGACTGCTACACGGTAGCGAGGGGCTGAAGGGGCTTTGTCACTACCCTGGATTGCGGCTGATTGGCCCTGCCGACTCTCCGCACCGTGAAGGGGTGGTATCGTTCGCCGTCGAGGGCGTAGAGGCCAAGCATGTGGTGGCCGAGCTCGGTGCGCGCGGGGTGCGTGTCCACGCACGTAGCGACGATGTCTACTCCGGCAACATTCTGCGGCCGCTACGGTTGCCGGCGGTCACCCGCATTTCGTTGGCGCACTATAACAGCGTCGAGGAGATCGACACCTGCCTAGCGGCACTGGTTGAAGTGCTGCCGCTTCCATAAAGGCCCCGTCAGACGTTTTATCGACGCCGAGGAGGCCGGCCTGTTGCCGGCTGAATGGGCGTCGCTTCCTTCCTTGGCGCCAACCCAGGCGCTCGCCTTGCTTCTGTCCCTGAGCCAAGGTAGATCACTGCATCAGGTGAATCGCCCCTCGTGTGAAATGGAGAGCTCCTACCAAAGTCTGGTATCGGAGATGGTGGTGCTGTGGACTATAATCGAGCGCAAGATAGATGTAATTATCTATTGTTGATTATATAAACAAATATAAGCCCAGCCACAGAGGTGTCCCATGACGCATCGTCCCCTATTCAAGACTCTGGCCATCGCCGTAACCGTGGGCAGCCTGGCGCTCGCAACCCATGCCCAGGCGCGCGAACTGCGCATGGCGCCGGGGGTTCCACCAGCCCACCCGGCCTACGACCCGATGTTCACTGAATTTGCCGAGCGCCTCGAGGAGAAAACCGATGGCGGACTGACGGGCACCCTGCTGGGCACCGAGGTGGCCAATATCGGCAATATGCGCAACGCCATCCGCAGCGGCCTGGTGGAGGCAGGGCTCTTTCTGCCGGCCTATTTCCCCGCTGACCTGCCCGAGATCAACCTGGTCGGTGACCTTGCCTTTCTCGGCACCACGCCCCACGCCATGGGCGCCGCGGTCACCGAATATATCGTCACCTGTGCTGAGTGCCAGGCCGAGCTCCGCGAGCTGGGCATCGTCTACTCCAGCTCCCACGCTTCGGATCTCTACCGGATCCTGAGCACCGAGCCGGTGCGCTCGCTGGACGATCTGCGCGGCCTGCGCATGCGGGTCGGCGGCCCTCAGTATTCGCGCTGGGCGGAATCGGTTGGTCTGACCCCGGCGACCATGTCGGTAGGCGAAACCTATGAGTCGCTCTCCCAGGGCGTGATCGAGGGTACGATCGCATCGATTGCCGACATTATCTCGTTCCGTCTCGACGACGTGCTCAACTACGTGACCGACATCGAGCTGGGTACCTTCCACAGCACCATCTCCCACGCCATTGGTCAGCGTACCTGGGAAACACTGTCGGCCGAGGAGCGTGAGGCGATGATCCATGCCTCGGTGGAAGCCAGCGCTGCCATCACCCAGCGCTGGGGCTATGAAATGGCCGATGAAGCCCGGGAAATCGCCGCTGAAAGCGGTATCGAGTTACTCGAACCCGAGCAGGACCTGCTCGACGCCATTCCCGTCTTCCTCGAAGAGGATCTGGTCTATGCCGCCGAGCAGGCCGAGAGCCGCTATGGCGTAGAAGACGCCGAGAGCAAGATCGAGCGCTTCCAGGCGCTGGTCGACAAGTGGACCGAGATCGTTGAGGAAACCGGCGATGATCCCGAGGCGGTTGCCGAGGCGATGAAGCGCGAAATCTGGAGCGATGTCGATTTCGCCGCCTATGGCAGCTGATGCTGATCCGTTGAATGCCGGCCTGCGGGCCGGCACGTGATGCCGGAGACTCCTTCATGGCTATGCTGTATCGCCTGACCAATCTGGCTGCCATCGGCTTGGCGCT
Source organism: Halomonas salipaludis (assembly GCF_002286975.1). Classification (GTDB taxonomy): domain Bacteria; phylum Pseudomonadota; class Gammaproteobacteria; order Pseudomonadales; family Halomonadaceae; genus Franzmannia; species Franzmannia salipaludis. Next base: position 66,760 of record NZ_NSKB01000008.1, on the reverse strand, counting down.
GCTGGGAACCCTGGGCATCTTGCTGATGGTCGTGCACATCACGCTCGATGTCGTGCTGCGCTCGACGCTATCGATTTCGATTCCCGCCACCCTCGAGCTGGTCACGCGCTACTACCTGATCACCCTGGCGCTGCTGCCGTTGGGATGGGTCGAGTGGCGACGTGGGATGATCCGTGTCGAGGCGCTGGAAGGCATGATGGGGCCGAGGCTGATCCGTGTCTCGGATGTGCTGGTGTCGATTCTCTCGGCGGCCATATATGCCGTGCTGGCTGTGGCTACCTGGGACAAGGCGATGGAGCAGTATCAAATCGGTGCCTATGTCATGTCGCTCAACGTGCCGATGCCCGTTTGGCCGACCTACTTCGTTCTTCCCGCTGCTTTTTCGCTTGCCGCGTTGGTCTGTTTGGTGAGGCTGCCACTGCTGGCAACGGGAACGACCTACGACACTCCCGCGCAAGACGAAAGGTAATTCCATGTCCGTTGCGATCGGTTTTACAGGCCTGGCGATCCTGCTGCTGCTGCTGGCACTTCGCGTACCGGTGGCGCTGGCGTTGGTGGCGGTGGCCCTGGGGGGCATGACGGTGATGTTCGGCTGGGAGACGGCCATCGGCATGCTCTCCTCGACGCCCTATGAGTTCATCGCCAAGTGGACGCTCAGCGCGGTGCCGATGTTCCTGCTGATGGGCTTCGTCTGCTATCACACCGGCCTCACCAATGGGCTGTTCAATGCCGCCAAGGTGGTGTTCCGCTGGTTGCCGGGGGGCGTGGCGATCTCGAGCATCTTCGCCAGCTCCGGCTTTGCCGCGGTGAGCGGCTCCAGCGTCGCCTGCTCGGCGGCGATGGGGCGCATCGCCATTCCCGAGATGGTCAAGGGCGGCTACAAGCCAAGCTTCGCCTGCGGCACCATCGCCGCGGGGGGCACCATCGGCGCGTTGATTCCCCCCAGCATCCTGATGATCGTGTATGGCGTCTTTGCCCAGGTCTCGATCACCCAAGTATTCCTCGGTGGCATCACCATCGGTCTGCTGACCGCGGTGAGCTACTGCATCGTGATCCTGATGGTCAGCTGGCTGCGCCCGGATATCGTGCCCCGCGAGGCGACCGGTGCCCGCGATGTTTCTCCGCGCCAGGCGCTGATCGATATCTGGCCGGTACTGGCGCTGGGCCTGCTGGTGTTCGGCGGGCTCTTCTCGGGCTTCTTCACCGCCACCGAGGCCGGCGCCGTCGGCGCTGCCGGGGCCATCCTGATCGGCCTGCTGCTCAAGCGCCTGGATAAGAGAGCGATGAAGGAGGCGCTGCTGGAAACGCTCTCGACCACCTCGGCGCTGCTGATCATCGGCGTCGGTGCCAGCATGTTCACGCTGTTCCTCAGCTTGAGCGGCGTGGCCGGTTACATCACCAGTGCGGTAAGCGGCTGGGACCCCTCCTACCTGCAGCTGATGCTGATCGTGGTGCTGATCTATCTGTTTCTGGGGCTATTCATGGAGCCCTTCGGTGCCATGTTGGTGACGCTGCCGGTACTGCTGCCGGTCTTCGAGCTCTACGACGTCAGCCTGATCTGGTTCGGGGTATTGCTGGTGAAGCTGCTGGAGATCGGCATGATCACGCCGCCGGTGGGGATGAACATCTTCGTCATCAAGGGCGTGGCGGGGCAGTACGCCTCGCTGATGGATATCTTCAAGGGGGTCTCTACCTTCCTGGTGGCCGATATCGTGGTGGTGGCGCTGGTGATCTTCTATCCGCAGATCGTGCTGGTGTTGACCGGCTGAGCTGCGCACTTGCGGTGATGGTCGTGGGTGTCGGCATTAATGTTTGTTGATTCAACAATTTGTATGGGTTTGTAGCGTATCGCTTCTCCCATAAGGGGACCAATACAGTGAGCAAGATCATCGACAGCACCACCGCAGCGAGCCTGATCCGGGACGGCGACACCGTCATCTGGACTACCGCCGGCTTGTGCGGTTTTGCCGAGGCGGTGGCCACGGCGCTGGAACAACGCTTTCTGGAGAGCGGCACGCCCCGTGACCTGACCGTAGCGCACAGCTGCGGTTGCGGCGACGGCAAGACCCGTGGCATGAACCACCTCGGTCATGCGGGCCTGGTCAAGCGGCTGATCAGTGGCCACACCGGGCAGGCGCCGCGCATGGGTGATCTGCTTCGCGAGAATCGTGCCGAAGGCTACCTGCTGCCCCAGGGCGTGCTGGCCCACCTGTGGCGCCATATTGCCGGCAACAAACCCGGGGTGCTGAGCAAGGTGGGGTTGGGCACCTTTGTCGATCCGCGCCTCGAGGGCGGCAAGGCCAACGCCGCCGCCGAGGAGGACCTGGTCAAGCTGGTCGAGCTCGAGGGCGAGGAGTGGTTGTTGTATCGCACCTTCCCGGTGGACGTGGCGGTGATCCGCGCCACCACTGCCGACGAGCGCGGCAACCTGAGCATGGAGCGCGAGGCGCTGTTTCTCGAACAGCTCTCCATGGCCCAGGCGGCCAAGAACAGCGGCGGTATCGTCATCGCCCAGGTCGAGTACCTGGCCTCCCAGGGCAGCCTGCACCCCAAGCAGGTCAAGGTGCCGGGGGACCTAGTCGACCATGTGGTGATCGCCGAGCCCGAGCAGCACATGCAGACCATCACCACCACCTACAACCCGGCGCTGGCTGGCGATCTCAAGGTGCCGCTGGGCGGTATCAAGCCGCTGCCGCTGGACCCGCGCAAGGTGATCGCCCGGCGTGCCGCCATGGAGCTGCCCGCCGGGGGGATGGTCAATCTCGGCATCGGCATGCCCGAAGGGGTCTCCAGCGTGGCGGCCGAGGAGGGCGTCAGTGACTTGATGACCCTGACCACCGAGCTGGGTACCTACGGCGGCGTGCCCGCCAGCGGCGGCGACTTCGCTACCGCCTACAACGCCGAGGCGATCATCGACCACGGCTACCAGTTCGATTTCTACGACGGCGGCGGCTTGGACGTGTGCTTCCTGGGCCTGGCCCAGACCGACCACGAGGGCAACCTCAACGTCAGCAAGTTCGGCGACAAGGTGGTCGGCCCGGGGGGCTTCATCAACATCAGCCAGAACGCGCGCAAGGTGGTGTGCTGCGGCACCTTCACCAACGGCGGCGACGTGGCGGTCAGCGACGGGAGCATCAAGATCGACAAGGAGGGGCCGCGGCGCAAGTTCGTGCAGTGCGTCGACCAGATCACCTTCAGCGGACGCTATGCCCAGGAAACCGGCAAGCCGGTGCTGTTCGTCACCGAGCGCTGCGTTTTCGAACTGATCGATGGCGAGATCACCCTGACCGAAGTGGCGCCGGGCATCGACGTCGAGCGCGACATCCTGGCCGCCATGGACTTCGTGCCGCGCATTGCCGAGGAGCTGCGCGAGATGCCCGCGGGCATCTTCCAGCCCCAGTGGGGCGAGCTGCGTGCACATCTAGTGGCATAACGATCATCAGGTTGGGGCTCTTCGCACCCGGTGAGGTCGGCGAGCCCCCTTTTTCTTCCCCAACGAGAAGCCGATATGCTCAACAACGCCTACATCCCCTACGGTGGCTACTACTCCAGCCCGTTCTGCAAATGGATGGGCAGCCTGGCCAATGTCAATTCCATCGAACTGGGTGCCGCCACCAGCAAGCGTTGGTTCGACGCGCGGGATGTCGATCCCACCCTGATCGACTACCTCTACCTCGGCGTCTCGGTGGGCCAGAAGTCGATCTTCTACGGCGCGCCCTGGGCGGCGGCGATGATGGGGGCCCCGCAGGCGCCAGGCCAGAACATCACCCAGGCCTGTGCCACCGCCACCACCGCGGTGTTCAACGCCGCGCTGGCGGTGAGTGCCGGCAACTTCGAGACCACCTACTGCCTGCTCGCCGATCGCCCCTCCAACGGCCCGCACACCATCTGGCCCAACCCCAACGGGCCGGGGGGCGAGGTGATTGCCGAAAACTGGAACATGGACAACATTGCCGCCGACCCGGCCACCGGCAAGGACATGCTGACCACCGCCGAGAACGTCGCCCGCGAGCACGGCTTCACCCGTGAGCAGGCCGATGAACTGACCCTGCGTCGCTACGAGCAGTACGCCGCGGCGCTGGCCGACGACCGTGCCTTCCAGAAGCGCTACATGTTCCCGCTCGAGGTCGCCGTGTCGCGCAAGGAGACGCGCACTATCGAGGCCGATGAAGGCGTCACGGCCACCAGCGCCGAGGCACTGGCCCGGCTGCGCACGGTACAGCCCGACGGCATACACACCTTCGGCGCCCAGACGCACCCGGCGGATGCCAACGCCGGCATCATCGTCACCACCCGCGAGCGCGCCGAGGCGATGAGCAGCGACCCGCGGATGGTCGTGCAGGTGGTGGCCTACGGCCATGCGCGCACCAAGCCGGCGCACATGCCCATGGCGCCGGCGGAATCGGTCAAGCGCGCGCTCAACCAGGCCGGCCTGACGCTCGACCAGATCAAGACGGTCAAGAATCACTCGCCGTTCATTGCCAACGACCTGCACTTGGCCAAGGCGCTGGGGCTGGATGCCAACACCTTCAACAACTACGGCACTTCGCTGGTCTACGGCCACCCCCAGGCCCCGACCCTGGCGCGCCTACTGATCGAGGCCATCGAGGAGACCGCGCTGAAGGGCGGCGGCTACGCCCTGGTGACCGGCTGTGCCGCCGGTGACTCTGCCGCAGCGCTGATCGTCAAGGTGGGGTGAAACAGGTAAGACCGTGAAGGGCCACGCCAGGCCCTCTGCTTGAGTGAGGCGCCGATGCCTCAACGACCCCGAGGAGATAACAATGACACACCGCAAACTCCTGATCGGCACGCTGTGCGTGGGACTCTGGTCTGCCCCGGCCATCGCCGAAGCCCAGACCCTGAGGTTCGCTCACTGGCTGCCGGAGCAGCACGCCCTCCCGTCCACCGGCTTCAAGGAGTGGACCGAGTCAATCAACGAAGCCTCTGACGGTACCATCGACTTTCAGATGTTCCCCGCCCAGCAGCTCGGCAGCGCCGAAGATCATTTCGATATGGTCGCCAATGGCATCGCCGATATCGCCTGGGTCAATCCCGGCTACAGCGCGGGACGCTTCCCGATCTCCGACCTGCTTCAGTTGCCCTTCGTGGCAAGCGATACCCTGAACGGCGCTGCGGCGGCGACCGAGTGGTACCAGCAGCACGCCGACCAGGAGATGGACGGCGTGGTGATGTGCCTGATCCATGGCCACTACCCTGGGACCCTGCATACCAAGGAGGAGATCCGCCATCCCGGCCAGATCAGTGGCATGACGATCCGGCCGGCCAACTCCTCGATCGCCAGCTTCGTCAGCGAGCTGGGCGGAGCCAGCGTGCAGGTATCCGCACCGGAGACCCGCGAAGCGCTGTCGCGGGGTGTGGCGGACGCTATCACCTTCCCGTCCGGCTCGACGATCCTGTTCGGCATCGATGAGATTACCACCTACCACATCGAATTTCCGATGTACTCCTCATGGCAGGCGCTGCTCATCAACCAGAATGCCTACCAGCAGATGAGCGCCGAGCAACAGGGCGTGATCGACGACCACTGCACCGGGGAGTGGGCGACACGGATCACCCGCGGCTGGGAAGAGATGGAACGCGAGGGCCATGAGCAGTTCCGTGACTCGCCCGACCACACCATGATCGAGCTGAGCGACGAGGAGATGACGGCCTGGCGTGAGGCTGCCGAACCGCTGCGCGAGGCCTGGGCCGAGCGCGTGCGCGATGCGGGGCATGATCCAGAGCAGCTGCGGGCCGATCTGGAAGAGCGCCTGGCAGCAGTGGATGCGCTGTTCGAGTAATGGAGAGGAGCGACCGGCCCCGCGGGGCCGGTGTGACCCACTAGCCTGTGGAGATCCGCATGGCCACTGATTCTCACCCCCACCTCGACGCACCGCCGCGGCTAGAGCCCGTCACCACCCTGGTCGTACACGTCGACGAGCCCCTCGAGATCGGCGAGCTGGTAACTGGCCGTCGGCGCATCATTCCCATCCTTGGGGGCTCCTTCGACGGCCCTCGGCTTGCCGGTGAGGTATTGCCTGGAGGCGCGGACTGGCAGTCGATTCGTGCCGACGGCTGCGCCGAGGTGCTGGCCCGCTATACCTTGAGAACCGCGCAAGGCAGCTTGATCGAGGTCGAGAACCGCGGGGTGCGCCACGCCCCCGAGCCGATCATGCAGCAGCTAATCAAGGGCGAGCACGTGGCGCCCGATCAGTACTACTTCCGCACCGTGCCGACCTTTCAGACCGCCGACCCAGCGCTCGCCTGGCTGACCCGCGACCTGTTCGTGGCGCGGGGCATTCGTGAACCCGAGCGCGTATTGATCCAGGTCTTTCGTGTCGGCTAGCGCCGAGGGAATCTTCGTATGGCAACGCCTTCCATGATCACGGCTGCCGCGACGCTGATCGAGCGCATCGCCAGCCTCAGCCTGGCGGTGATCACCCTGCTGATTTTCGTGGCGTCGCTGTCGCGCTATCTGTTCGCGACCTCGATCCCCGATGCCCATGCGATTGCCAGCCTGCTACTGGGCATCGCCATCCTGTGGGGCCTCGGCTCCACCACCTGGCGCAACGACCATATTGCCGTGGACCTGGTCTGGCAGCTGTGCCCAGCGCCGCTGCGGCGGCTGATGGATATCTTAGCTCATCTGCTGGTGACTGCCTTCATCGTGGCACTGGCCTGGGCGCTGTTCAGCCGCGTGATGACCATCATGCATGCCGGCCAGACCACCTCCGACCTGCAGCTGCCGCTGTGGCCCTTCTACGCGATGGCCTGGCTGGGCGTATTGGCCGCCACCCTGCTGGCGCTGGCGCGGTTGGTGCTGCTGATCTGGCGTCCTGCGTCGCTGCCGGCGTCGGTCTCGATCGTCGACGATGCCGCCAAGGAGCCCCGCGATGGATAACAACCTGATTGCCCTGCTGGGCTTCGTTGGCTTGTTCGGCATGATCGCGCTGCGCGTGCCGGTAGGGATCGCCATGGGGATCGTTGGCGTGATCGGCTTCGCGGCGGTCACCAGCCTGGATGCGGCGCTGGGCGTGCTGACCACGTCGCCGCTGCGCACCGTTACCAACTACAATCTCAGCCTGATCCCGATGTTCATTCTGATGGGAGTGTTCGCCTCGGCCACCGGCATGAGTCGCGAGCTGTTTCGTGCCGGCCAGGCCTGGCTGGGTGGCTTCCGCGGCGGCGCGGCGATGTCCACCATGACCGCCTGTGGCGGTTTCGCGGCGATCTGCGGCTCCTCGGTGGCCACCGCCGCTACCATGACCCGTGTCGCGCTGCCGGAGATGCGTCGCGCCGGCTATGCCGATAGCCTCTCTACCGGGTTGATCGCCTCCGGCGGCACCCTGGGTATCCTGATTCCGCCGTCGGTGGTGCTGGTGCTCTACGGCTTCCTCACCGACCAGGATATTGGCCAGCTGTTCGTGGCCGGCGTGATCCCCGGCCTGCTGTCGATCCTGCTCGCCTTCGTCACCATCCGTGTGCTGGGCATGCTGCGGCCAGATTCCATGCCGGCGGGGGAGCGTTCCAACTGGGGCGAGAAATTCGCCGCGCTGCGCGGCGTCTGGGCGGTGATGCTGCTGTTCATCGCCATTGTCGGGGGTATCTATCTGGGCGTGGTAACGCCGGTGGAGGCCGCGGCGCTGGGCGCCTTCTGTACCTTCCTGATTGGCGTGCTGCGCCGGCGGCTTACCCTGCGTACGACCCTGGCCTGCCTGCTCGATGCGCTGCGCACCTCGGTGGCCATCTTTACCATCCTGATCGGTGCGCTGCTGTTCGGCTACTTCCTGACCGTGACCCAGACCCCGCAGCTGCTGACCGCCTGGCTCACCGCGCTGCCGGTGGGGGAGTATGGCGTGCTGCTGCTTATCCTGGCGCTGTTTCTGGTGCTTGGCTGCGTGCTCGATCCGATGGCGATGATCATCCTGATGGTGCCGATCCTCTACCCGGTGGTCACCGGCCTGGGCTTCGACCCGATCTGGTTCGGCATCATCGTGGTGGTGGCGGTTGAGCTCGGCATGATCACGCCGCCGATTGGTATCAACGTCTTCGTGATCCGCTCGGTGGCGCCCGATGTGCCGCTGGGCCGAATCTTCAAGGGGGTCATGCCGTTCGTGGCGGCGGATCTGGTCCGCCTGGCTCTGCTGATCCTGTTCCCGGCGTTGGTGCTCTTCCTGCCGAATCAGATGTAGTGGGTGGGCTGATATGCCACACCAAAGCGCCTTGCCATCTCGGCGAGGCGCTTGTCCAGCGTCCATAACTGGCCCTCAGGGGTAATCAGTGTCGAGGCTAGCAAGGCCATATCCACCAGGCCGCATCCCAGCCCATAGAGCGCGTTGTGCTCGATGAACTCTCTCACTTCGAGCAAACTTGCCTGCTGACATGGGCGTAGCAACTCAATGGCATTGAGAGTTTGCACACGCGGTGCTGGGGGTGTCCCGCAGGCCAGTTCGACCACCACCATCGGATGACTCATTACTTGATCGCCCTCGAGCAGCTCGACCAGGGCATCGTTGCGGTGCCTGAAGTGATCTATCCATACCGAGGTGTCGACGAGTACGCTCATGACCTCGTGGGCTCTTCCCGACGTCGAGGGACATCCTGCATGTCGGGTGCCGTGGCCCCCAAGGCGGCAAGGCGCCGGCCTGCTTGTACCCGCACATAGGTCTGGATGGCCTCGCGGACGATATCGGCGGGCTTATCCATCCCAGGTTCGGCGAGGCTCAAGGCCTGCTCGTAGAGTGCGTCGTCGATGGTGATAGTGGTGCGCATGGCAAAGGCTCTGCATCTAATTAGATGCTATTGTGCATCATATTGGGCATCTTTGCGAAGCGACTGCTGACGCGAGCGTCTTTTCATAGCTGATCTGCAAGGTTACACCGCGCAGGCGTTCAGCGGTGGACGGCGTGACGCCCAGGGCTGTAGTGCCTCCAACTGATGGGCTAGCGCCAGCAGGGTCGTTTCGTCGCCGAAGCGGCCGGCGAAGTGAGCGCCGATCGGCAGACCGGTGCTCGTCCAGTACAGCGGTACCGACATGGCGGGTTGACCGCTGGCATTGAACAGGGCGGTAAACGGTGAATAGCGGTGGAAGCACTCGATCAGCATTGCCAGATCAGCGTTGGGGTCGGTGACGTCCATAGCGCCGATCCGCGGTGGCTCGCGGGTCAGCGTCGGGGTCAGGATCAGGTCGTAGTCGCGCATGAAATTGGCCAGCGTGCGGCCAAGGGCATGAATGCCCTCGATGGCCTGGATGTACTGGGTGGCACCGATGCCGCCTTTCTCCCTGAGATAGATACGGGTTCTCGGCTCCAGCTCTTCATCTCTGACCGCTGCGCCGCGCATCTGCCCGAGCAGCTCGACGTAGTTGCGGGTGTTGGGCCCGATGATATCGAAGGCCTGGTCGAGGAAGCGGGGCAGGTCGACCGGCAGGGTGGCGGGAATCACCTGATGGCCCAACTGCTCGCACAGGGTGGCGGAGTGGCGCACGGCCGCCAGGGCCTCCGCTGACGACGGCCAGGGGTCGAGGTGCTCTACCAGGGCGATCCTGAGCGGTCGCAACGGACGCTGCATCGACTCGACATAGCTGGAAGGTCGGGCAGGGGCCGCGTAGGGAGCCCCCAGGTCGGCACCGGCGGTCGCATCCAGCAGCGCCGCGCTGTCGCGAACCGAGAGCGTGATGGCATGGGCCACGCCCATGCCGCCCCAGCCTTCGCCGGCGAGTGGTCCGTTGGGCATCAAGCCACGGCTGGGCTTGAAACCGAATACGCCGCAGCAGGAGGCAGGCACGCGCAGAGAGCCGCCGCCGTCATTGCCGTGGGCGAAGGGGACGGCCCTGGCGGCCACCAGCGCCGCAGCACCGCCGCTGGAACCACCGGCGCTGTGCTCGGTGTTCCAGGGGTTGCGAGTGGCACCGAAGCGGGTCGACTCGGTGCTGTAGGAGGTGCCGAACTCGGGTGAGGTACTAGTGCCGAGGAAGACGCAGCCGGCCCGACGCAGACGGCTGACCATTTCGTCGTCCATGCCCGGGCGTGCTTCACCCAGGGCCAGGGAGCCGTTGGTCATGCGCGCCTCGGCCAGAGGCGCGAAAAGATCCTTCACCAGGGTGGGAACGCCATGGAAGGGCCCCGCTGCCGGCTGCTGCTCCCGGGCCCGATCATAGAGCTTTTCCGCTACCGCGTTGAGCTGTGGCTCGACCTTCTCCAGGCGTTGGATCGTTGCCTCCAGCAGTTCGCCGGGCTGGAGGTCGCCGCCTTTGATGAGTGCCGCCAGTGCCGTGGCATCCGATCGATCGATCAAGGTTTGGATATCGCGCATGGTGTTACCTGTTCAGTGGGGGATGAACATTGCCACTCTTGGCAGAGTCAGTTGCCGGCGGAGTCGAGACCGGCGCGCCCGGGGGCTTCAAGTGGCCGAGGTCGGGGTGGACGGGGCTGAGCGACTGGCGCGCAACCGGGCCAGCAGCCAGAGGCAGGCGCCGCCCAGGCTGGCCAGGGCGAGCGCCGAGATCGCGCCGCGCACGTCGGTGCCCAGGGCGGCGATCACCGCGGCAACTACCAGGGGGCTGGCGAACTGGCCGATGTAGAGGCTGGCGGTGAAGCCGCCCATGCCGCGGCCCAGGGTTCGGGGAGTCAGGGCATTCATCACGGGCGCCATGGCGTTGGGAACCAGCATGCCGACGCCGATACCGTGAATAAAGACACCCAGTAGCACCGTGTTGTAACTCTGCGCGTTGGCCAGCAGCCACAGCCCCAGGGCAATCAATGACAGTAGCAGGGCATTGCAGCCGCTGGTGCCGAGCAGGCGGCGCATCAGCGGCCAGAACAGTGAGCCCATCAGCGTGGAAAGCAGGCCGAACCCGGCAGCCATGCCGATCAGGGTGCTCGAGGTGATGCCAAGACCGACCAGCAGGATCGGCGTCTGCACAGTGACGATGAAGCCCAGTACCATGCCGGAGAATATCAGCAGGTAACCGACCAGCAGGGCGACCTTGTTGACCCGCCCCAGGGGGAACTCTTGTGCGGGGCCGGGAGTGTGCCGGACCGGCTCCCATAGCACTTTCAGCATGGCGGGAATCAGCAGCAGCGGCAGCAGGTAGAGATAGAAGGGCGACCGCCAGGAGTGTTCGCCCAGAACGCCGCCGACGACGAAGAACAGGGCGCCCATCACGCCGATGGTGACCACCTGGTAGTTGACGTATTTCAAGCGCTCCTCGCCCTTCCAGTAGTCGGCGATCAGCGTGGCGCAGCAGGTCATGATCGCCGCCTCGGCGCAGCCGAACAGCAGGCGCACGCCGACGATGGCGGTGAGGTCATTGAGCAACGCTGGAGTGGCGCCCAGCAGGGCATACAGCAGGGTGGCCAGTATCAGCAGGTTCTTGCGACCGAAGCGGTCTGCCAGCCAACCGGCGAGAGGCGCGCAGAGTGCGATCGCCAGGGCTGGGCCGGTGATGGCTAGCGGCACCAGGAGCTGCGCCTTGGGCTCCACCGGGCCGAACTCCGCGAAGAGTTTGGGCAGAATCGGCGCTACCATCACCGAGCCGACGATGGTCAGGCTGCTGCCCAGCAGGATCACCGCCCCTTCCCGCCGCCCCGTGGCCTGACGGGGACTCACATTAGGATCTGTCATGATGAGACTCCTGGTCAGAAGGTCTTGCCGATACGCAGCGCCACGCTATAGCCCTCGGCCCGGTTGCGGGCCTCGAACTCCTTGTAGGCGTGCAGCGAGACCGCTGGCAGGCCGGGCTGGAAGAAGCTGATGGCCGGCCCCAGCGCCATCACCTGGGCGCGGTTGCCATCCGTCAGCCCCGGGGCGTCGTCATCGGTGAGCTGGCGGTAGTAGTAGCCGCCGATTCCCGCCGTCCAACTGCCGATATGCTGGCCCAGGGCGAAGTCATGGCGATACTCCACGCCGCTGCGATAGTCGGTGTCGGGGTTGCGGGTATTGAAATCGAGCTGGAAGCTCGAGGAGACCTCGAAGCCGCTCTCGGTGATGTAGGTGGCATTGAGAATGGGCGAGAAGGCCCAGCGGTTAAGGCCGGGGGAGACCAGGCGATCCTGATCGTAATCGCCGGTAGGCGCCTGGATCTGGAACTGGGTATTGATGCCCAGATTGGGGGACGGATTCCACTGCAGGATCAGCGGCAGCACCTGCAGGTCGGCCTGGCGGAACACCTCGGCGCTGTCGGAGACAATGCCGAAGGGAGTGGGAACTTCGAGTGAGGCGTCCATATGGAAGAACGGTAGCACTGCCCCCCAACCGTATCTGGCGCCAAGGATCTGCCGGTCGGTCATGCGCAGGTAGGCCAGTCCGATGGAGAGTAGGTCCAGGGAGAAGTCTACCGGCTGATCGTTGCCGCTGCCGTCCTTGAGCGTGTTGGCGGAGTAGAAGGCGGTACGCAGGCCGAAGGTGCCTACAGGAGAAGGCGGGGGCGTGAAGCCGGCGCCGAAGTCGTACAGGCCCGCCGGCGTGGTGGGAGAGCCGTTCTCCGTGGCGTGACCGCTGCTGGACAGGAAGAGCAGGGCGGTGCCGAAAAGGGCGGATTTCAGATTGGAATAACGCATGGGGCAACTCTCTTGATGTGTTTGTTGTGGTTGTCAACAAACACATTACTGAGAGCGCTGGAGGTAGGGTTATCCGGATTCGGCAAAATCGCGCTTGGCGCGCTGCAGGGTAGCGGAGGGAGACTCCCCGAAAAGCTGGCGATAGTCGGCGGCGAAGCGACTCAGGTGCCAGAAGCCCCAGTGAGCGGCAATGTCCTGTACGTTCCTGGTGCCGCCGGCCTGTAGCAGGTCGCGGTGGGCGGCGTTGAGGCGCAAGGTACGCAGGTAAGCGACCGGGTTGATGCCCAGGGTTTCCTGGAAGCAGTACTGCAATTTACGACGGCTGGCACCGACCCGATTGCACAGATCGACAATGGAGGGAGGGGCGTCGCGATGCGCCAGTGCATAGTCGCAGGCGCGGTCGACGATACGCTTGCGCGCATGGGGCGCCAGCAGTGTGATGCGTTCGTTGTCGATCAGATCGAGCAGATGCAGCAGCATCATATCCCGGAAACCGCTGCGGATGGCGGCGTGGATCAACAGTGCCTGGCTGCGGGGGCTGGCACCTTGCATCAGACTGCGTGCCAGCGGAATCAGCTCGTCCCGCTCGACGTGGCTGGCCAGCCGGTAGCAATGGGCCACCGCGGGCAGGTTCAGGCTGCGCTGCTGGTGTTCCTGCACCTCCTCGAGCAGCGATTCGTCGATGGTGACGCGTAGCAGGTCCAGATAGGCAGGCGCGCGCACCTCGGGGAGCCGGTCGCTATGGGCCGTCAGCAGACACGGACCACTGACGGCGTGGCCATCGCAATGAAAGCCGGGATCTCTGGTTTCGAGTGGCAGGCTGAAGGTAATCGCATTGGGCCAGGCGTTGCCATTCTTGACGATGGCCTGATTGGCCTGGTCGCGTGCCACCTGCATGCCTTCCAGGTGAAGCTCGGTCACGCTGCCGGCGAAACGGCCGGGGGTGACCTGGTCGTAGCGGCACTGCCAGCCACTGAACTGTCGCGCATGCTCCTCGACATCGCTGCTCTGCCGATGGCGAAAGCCCGAAAACGTTGCTGTATAGGGGACGGTCGTATGCATCAGGGAACGCCTCCGTCACTGTTCTTATATTATTTGCTCTCATGCTATTCGGCTTTGAGATGCTTGGTTAGTGGGCCCGGTTCATAACCCTCTCTCAGGAAAACGGCTCAGCACCGCCCCGGCATGGCGGACGGCATGGGCGTGGGCGTGAGCCTGGGGCGCTTGGGTGGCCATGTAGAAGCGGGCCAGCGCCACCAGCCCCCGTAGATAATCGGTGTCGCCTTGCCCCTTCTCGATGCGGGTGTCGGCGGCGAGTGCCAGGCGCGCCATCTGCCAGGCGCCGCAGGCGATGCCGAGCAGGTGCAGCAAGGGCACGGCGCCGGCATACAGGTTGGCGGTATCGGCCTTGTGCTCGAGCAGCCAGTCGGTGGTTTCGTCGAGAAGCGCTACCTGGTCGCCAAGCGGTTCCGCCAGGTCGGCGAGGCGCTGATGGTCTGCGAGCTGGGTGGCGGTCCCGCGGATATCACTAATCAGCTCGCGCAGGGTGGCGGCGTCCTCACGCAGGATCTTGCGGCCCAGCAGGTCGTTGGCCTGGATGCCGGTGGTGCCCTCGAAGATGGTGGTGACCCGAGCGTCGCGGAACAGCTGGGCGACGCCGGTCTCCTCGACGAAGCCCATGCCGCCGAATACCTGGATCGCCTCGTCGCAGAGGTCGTTGCCGACCTCGGTGCACCAGCCCTTGGCCACCGGCATCAGCAGGTCGACGTAGCGGCGGTGCTTGTCGGTGACCCCGGCCTGCTGGTGGTGGCGGGCGATGTCGAACCAACTGGCGGCGGTGTAGAGCAAGCCGCGCATGGCCATCAGCCGGGCGCGCATCGACACCAGCATGCGCTTGACGTCGGGGTGAACGATGATCGGCCTGCCGCTCTCGCCGGTCACGATATCACGGCCCTGAACGCGTTCGCGGGCATAGTCGAGCGCCGCCTGGTAGGCGCGCTCGCCCAGTGCCACGCCCTGCACTCCGACGTTGAAGCGGGCGTCGTTCATCATCACGAACATGGTCTTGAGCCCCTGGTGCGGCTCGCCGACCAGGTAGCCCAGGGCGCCGCCAGCGTCGCCGTAGCTGAGGGTGCAGGTGGGGCTGCCGTGGATACCCATCTTGTGCTCGATGGAGATGCAGCGGATATCGTTCTGCTCCCCCGGCTCGCCGTGTTCGTCGAGCAGGTACTTGGGGGCCAGGAACAGCGACAGCCCCTTGATGCCGGGCGGGGCGTCGGGGAGCCGGGCCAGCACCAGGTGCACGATGTTGGGCGTCAGCTCGTGCTCGCCGTAGGAGATATAGATCTTCTGCCCAAACAGCCGGTAGCGCCCTTCACCAGCCGGCTCGGCACGCATGCGGGTGGCGGCCAGGTCCGAGCCGGCCTGGGGCTCGGTGAGGTTCATGGTGGCGGCCCACTCGCCGCTGACGATCTTGTCGAGCCAGGTGGCTTTCTGCTCTTCGCTGGCGGCGATCATCAGCGCCTCGGTCTGGCCCACGTTGAGCTGGGGCAGCATGGCGAAGGCCATGTTGGCCGAGAACCACATCTCCCACACCGGCGTGGAGACCAGCTTGGGCAGGCCCTGGCCGCCGTGCACCGGAGGCAATGAGAGACCGATCCAGCCGGCGTCACGAAACTGGTCATAGGCGTCCTGCCAGCCGTCGGGGGTGATCACCCGCTCGCCTTCCAGGCGGCAGCCCTGGCGGTCGCCGGCCTGGTTGAGGGGGGCGAGTACACCGCTGGCGAACTTGCTGGCCTCCTCCAGTACGGCGCTGACCAGATCCGGCGAGGCATCCTCGCAGCCGGGCAGCTCTCCGATGCCCTCCAGGCCGGCGAGCTCGTCGAGGATAAACTGCATATCACGCAGGGGGGCTTGGTAGTCGAGCATGGTGATGGCGTCCTCGTGGCGATGCTGGCCGGACTGTTGCTTGGTGAGGGAGGGCTTCCCCGGCGGCAAGCCTTCGCGAGGGCGCTGTGAACCCATCCCTGGGCGCTACCTATTCCATCCCTGGAATAGGACCCTCGCGTCAGCTTGCCCCCGGCGCCCTCCATCGGACGATGCTTGGAAATGTGGCCTTAATTAACGCGGCGCCATGCGGATAGCACCATCCAGGCGAATGGTCTCGCCGTTGAGCATGGGGTTATCGACGATATGGCAGGCCAGGCGCGCAAACTCGTCGGGCTCGCCGAGGCGGCTGGGGAAGGGGATGGACGCGGCCAGCGACTGCTGGACTTCTTCCGGCAGCGACTCCATCAGCGGGGTCTTGAACAGCCCCGGGGCGATGGTCATTACGCGGATGCCGTGGCGCGCCATCTCCCGGGCGATGGGCAGGGTCATGGCGACGATGCCGCCCTTGGAGGCCGCGTAGGCCGGCTGGCCGATCTGGCCGTCGAAGGCGGCCACCGAGGCGGTGTTGATGATCACTCCGCGCTCGCCGTCGGCCTGGGGCTCGCCCTTGGCCATGGCCGCGGCGGCCAGGCGCAGCATATTGAAGCTGCCCAGCAGGTTGATATTGACGATGCGCGAGAAGGCCTCGAGAGGCAGCGGCTCGCCGTCGCGGCTGACTACCTTGGCGGGGTCGCCGACCCCGGCGCAGTTGATCAGTCCCTGCAGGCCGCCGAAGGTTTCCAGGGCGAGGTCGACCACGGCCTGGGCATCGGCTTCGCTGGTCACGTCGGTGCGCCGGAAGCGCACGCGCTCCGCGGCGCCCTGGCCATTCAGCTCGGCGGCCAGCGCCTCGCCGCGCTCGGCATTGATATCGGCGATCACGACCCTGCCGCCGGCGCCGTGCAGGGCGCGCACCGTGGCCTCGCCAAGCCCTGAGGCCCCACCGGAAACGATGAAGCTATTGTCCTGGAACTTCATGATGCTCTCCTCAGATGCGTGGGCCCTGGCCCTTGTGATTGAAAAAGCTGCCGATGCGCTCGGTCACTTCGGGGCTGGTCTGGGTCAGGGCCGCGGTCAGCGACTCGACGAACAGGCCATCGTCGCTGGCCATGTTGTCGATGCGTGAGATGGCGGAGACCATGGCCCAATTGGCCATGGGTGCGTTCTCGGCGATGCGCGCGGCGAGCTGGCGCGCCTTGTCGAGGCTCTCGCCTTCACCGACCACGTAGTGGGACAGCCCCAGACGCTGGCCCTCGTCGGCCTCCATGACGCGGCCGGTGAGCATCATCTCGCACATGCGGCCGGGGCCGATGATAGAGGACACCCGCACCGAGGCGCCGCCGCCGACGAAGATGCCGTGGCGCCCCTCGGGGAGCTGGTAGAGGGTGTTGGTTTCGGCGACCCGCACATGGGTGGCGGTGGCCAGCTCTAGGCCGCCACCGATCACCGCGCCCTGCATGGCGGTGACCACCGGTAGGCCGCCATTCTGCAGGCGGTCGAAGATGCGGTGCCAGCCGCGCGAGTGCTGCACCACACCGAAGGGGTCGCGGTGCTGGTGCTCGGCGAGGTCCAGTCCGGCGCAGAAGTGCTTGCCTTCGGCGGCCAGGATGATCACCCGGGTGCCCTCGGGAATGGCGATCAGAGCCTCCTCCAGGGCACCGAGCAGGCGGTCGCTCACGGCGTTGCGCTTTTCCGGTCGTGCCAGGGTAATGGTGTAGATGCTGTCGTCCAGTGACGTCTTGACGAGGGGCTCGGTCATGGTGGGCCTCGGCGATGAAGGGTTCACGAGTTATTGGGCGATGCTGACAGTCTAGTTGACAAGGCATACTGTTGTATCGATAAACATTGTGGATTTTACACCATCCTGTCCATCAGGTCATTGACTGGGTATTACACCTTTGGTGGAGCATGTGTACAGAGTGACGGGAGATACCAAAAAAAACGGCAGACCGAAGCTGCCGTTGTACTGTGAACACCTGGTGATGGGGGCAAGAAGTCGACGGGTTAGACGTCGCGGGAATGGCGAACGATGGGCTTGATGACCCGGCCGTGTTCGGCATCGTCGATCGCCTGGTTGATCTGGTGGAAGTCGTAGAACGTGACCAGCCGGTCGAACGGGAAGCGGCCCTGCTGATAAAGGCGTATCAGCGTGGGGATGAAAGTATCGGAATGAGCGTCTCCCTCGACGATGCCGCGCAGACTGCGGCCCGCCGACATCATGTGCGCCAGGTCCAGCTCCATCAGGCTGCCCGGTGCCGAGGCGCCGAGAATGCCACAGCTGCCACGCGGAGCCAGAACGGCCACCGCCTGCTGGATGACCGCGGCGATACCGGTCGTATCCAGTGCGTAGTCGACGCCGAGGTCATTCGTGACCTGCACAATGCGTTGCTCCATTTCGGGATTGTCAGACAGGCAGACGTGGGTGGCGCCGAGCTCCTCGGCCATGGCCAGGCGTGTCGCATGGCGATCCACCGCGATGATCGTGGTCGCACCCGCCACCACGCTGGCCATGATGGCCGATAGGCCCACCGAGCCCACCCCGAACACGGCGATGCTGCTGCCTGGTACGACCCCAAGCGCATTGAGCACTGCACCGGCGCCGGTTTGCACGCCGCAGGCGAGGGGGCCGAGCAGCTCCAGCGGTGCCGTTTGCGGCACCTTGACGATATTGCGCTCATGGCAGAGGGCGTGGCTGGCGAAGGAGGACTGGCCAAAGATGTTGCCATGCACCGGCTCACTATCCTTCGACAGGCCACTGGAGCCGTCCGCTCGCGTGCCGAGAAAATTGCGTGGGAAGAACTCGTGGCAGTAGCTGGCTTCGCCATCGAAGCAGCTGGGGCAGTGTCCGCACGAGTTGAAGGTCATGACCACATGATCGCCAGGCTTGACCTTGGCAACCCCCGGGCCCACTTGCTCGACGATGCCGGATCCTTCATGTCCGAGCACCACCGGCTGTGGCGTGGGGAGAAGCTGGTCGCGCATGGCGATATCGGTGTGGCAGATGCCGGTCGCTACCACCCGCACCAGGATTTCGCCGGCGCGGGGCGGCTCGAGCTGCAAGGTCTCCAGCGAGAAGGGCGCCCGAGGCGAGCGGGTAACGGCTGCATGGATATTCATAATGTGCTCCTGCAAGGGGTTATTTGGCAACGACCACCGACTGGATAGCGGTGTATTCGTTAAGTCCCGCCTCGCCAAACTCCACGCCGATCCCCGACTGTTTATGGCCCCCAAAGGGTATGTGCGGCGCCATGGCGAAGTGCTGGTTGACCCAGGCACTGCCGCTCTCCAATCGACAGGCGATCTGCTTGCCGCGCGCGCTATCCCGCGTCCATACCGAGCTGCCCAGGCCATAGGGCGAGCGATTGGCGCGCCGTATGGCATCCTCGACGTCGTCGAAGCGCAGCAGCGAGCGAACCGGGCCGAAGATCTCCTCGTCGACCACCGGGTTGCCCTCCTCGATATCGCGGATCAGCGTCGGCTCGACGAAATACCCCGGCCCATAAGCACGGCCGCCGGCAATGATTCGACCGTGCTGTGGTGCCAGTTCGAGCATTCGTTTCACCGTCTCGAACTGCTTGCGATTCTGCAGCGGCCCAAACTGGGTAGCCGGATCCAGCCCGTCGCCGACCTTGGCGTTGCGCGCCAGCTCGGCGAGGGCATCACACATGCGCTCGTAGATGCCGGACTGAATGTAAAGGCGCTTGATCGACATGCACACCTGGCCGGAGTTGACGAAGGCCAGGCCGAACAGCTGCGGTGCCACGGCGTCGACGTCCACGTCATCGAGCACGATGGCGGCGTCGTTGCCGCCCAGCTCCAGGGTGATGCGCTGCAGGTTATCGGCGGCGGCGCGCATCACGCTTCGCCCGGTGGTGGTGGAGCCGGTGAAGGAGATCTTGTCGATGTCTGGGTGGCCGGTCAGCAAGGGGCCGATATCCCCGCCATCCGGCAGGATGCTGACCACCCCGGGTGGCACCAAGTCGGCAATCAGCTCGCCGAGGCGCAGTGTCGCCAGCGGGGTGGTAGGGCTCGGTTTGATCAGGCATACATTGCCGGTAATCAGTGCCGGGCCCAACTTGTAGCAGGCCATTACCAGGGGGAAGTTCCAGGGCACGATGGCGGCGACGACGCCCAGCGGGCGGCGGTGTAGCTCGGCACACTGCTGCTCGTCGTCCTGCAGGGTGCGCGGCGACAGGTCGGCTTCAGCGAAATAGCGCAGGATGGCGGGCGCCTGGGAGGTCTCCACGGCTGCCCCTGCCAGCGGTTTGCCCTGCTCCAGGGTGAGCCAGCGCTGCAGCTCCTCGGCGTTCGCCTCGATGCGATCGGCGATGGCGTGCAGCACGCGGCGGCGCTGTTCCAGGGGCGTATCCCGCCAGCCAGGCCAGGCCTCTCGTGCCACGCGAATGGCGTGCTCGACCTCCTCGGAGGTGGCTTGTGGGCAGTGGGTGATCACCTCTTCACTACTGGGGTTGATCACCGGCATCTGGCGGCTACCCGTGCTCAGCTGGCCGCCGACCAGGGCGTGGAAGGTGTGTGTCTGCGTCATGGCGTGTCTCCTGCAGCATGGCTATTTGGATTTATCATGCCTGTGTACGAAAACTGTCTGCGTACAGCACCTAGCCTGCCGCGTGCTGCCCTCCCCGTCTTGTCGATCCCTGCAGACCTCTTGTTGGTCCCTGCACGACGACTTGCCAAGCTCGGCCGCTTGGACCAGATTATATAGTTGTAAGTAGCAATAAATTATATCTATAACATTAGCTACGGAGTCGCCAGCCTATGAACAATGCCTCCCCAGCCTCGGCGGCACGTCCTGATCGCGCGCCGCCGCCTGCCCTGACCACGACCAACCTGGAGTGCTTCCTGCAGGCCAGTGAGGCGCACCTGCCGCCGCTGGAGGTGGTCCCGCAGTCGCCGCTGTTCCATGCCAGATTGCGCGGGCGGGGTTTGCACAGAAGCCACCTGATAAAGCTCACCAGTTCGCCGGTACGGGTGACGCGTACGCCACGGCTCGTGGGACTCTCTGGCGGCGATCACACCTTCAAGCTCGTCTGGCAACTGCATGGCGAAGCGAAGATGGAGCAGGGCGGGCGCAGCATTCGCCTCAGCCCCGGCAAGATGACGGTCTATCGCCTCTCGACCCCCTATCGGTTACAGACCTTCGGCGACTATCGTGCCCTGATGCTGAGCATCGACCTGGCCGAGGTGCCGGAGTGGCGGCGATTGGCTGAAGGCTGCCAGGGGCAGGCGCTACCTTGGGATGCCGGTGCGCATGCGGCCTTGGCGGTACTGCGCTCTCAGCTGACTTGGCCGAGTGGTCCACCCGTTGCCCAGGTGGAGGATGCAGCACTCGAGCTGGCGTTTGGCTCCCTGTGGCGTCATCAACGCCAGCAGTTGCACTGCGCCCCGCTGCCCAGCGAACGCATCACCAAGGCACGCCGGGTGATACTGCAGCGCATCGCCGATCCCACGCTGGCGCCCGAGGATCTGGCGTCTGCCCTTAACGTCTCGATGCGCGGTCTCTACGACGAGTTTCGTCGCTACGGCACGCTGCCGCCGGCCGCCTTCATTCGCGAGCTGCGCCTGGAGCAGTGCTATCTGGCACTGCTGGACACGGCCCAGCGGCGGTGCAGCATTACGCATATCGCCCTGGCGCATGGGTTCCTCGATAGCGCGCACTTCGCGAAGGTGTTTCGTGAGCGCTACGGGGTGTCGCCGGGGGAGCTGCGCAAGCGGGAAGCGTGCGTGCCACATTGAGCGCTGGGCATTCGCAGCGCTTCCTTAGCAGGGAGCGTGTTGGCGCATGCGAAAATCACGTGGATTGAGCCCGGTAAGCCGCTTGAAGAAGCGTGTGAAGTAGGCCGGCTCGGAGAAGCCGAGGCTATCGGCGACCTCGCTGATGGTCATGTTGGTGTAGGTGAGCTGGCGCTTGGCCTCCAGCAGGATGCGCTCATGCAGCAATTGCAGGGCGCTGCGGTCGGCCAACTGGCGGCACAGGGTATTGAGGTGGGCGGCGGTGATGCCGAGCTGCTTGGCCAGGGCGCCGACGGTGGGCTGCTCGCGGTAGTGGGCCTCGATCAGCGCCTGGAAGCGCTGCAGGTGGCTGCGCGCCCGCTCGCTGGTACTCGGCGTCGGCCGCAGCGCTGGGGGATGGCTACGTTGGCGCTCGGCGCGACGCGCGACCTGGGCGGCCAGGGCCTGAATGAGCGCGTGCAATACCAGGTCGCGATTGATCGCTGGGCGGCGGTACTCGTCGGCGATCTGCGCTACCAGCAGGGCGATGGTCTGGGCTTCGCCGCTATCCACCAGCCGGTAGTGGCCGCTGCGTTGCAGGGCGGCACCCTGATGGCTGAGGGCAACGATCAGGTGCTCGGCCAGCGGCTGGGCCAGGGTAATGATATGGCCGCGAATCTGCTGTTCGAAGTGAAAGCCGTGAATCGCCATGGCCGGTACCACGATCAGCGCCGGGCCGCAGAAGCGTGTCTGGGTGCCTTCCAGGTCGAGCACCACCTCGCCGGCGGCGATATGCAGCAGGTGCAGCAGGTCGGCATGGCGGTGGGTCTTGATATGCCAATCATGCAACCGGCTGCGCTCGGCGATGGACTCGCAGTGCAGCAGATCCGGTGTCGGCCAGTGCCGTGTCTCGCCATAGAGTTTGAACACCGGCACGGCATCGTGGCTTAGGGCAGGCATGCAAGGCTCCTGTCACGGTATCGACTAACGTCTAGTCAAAATACGCCATTTGTCCTATTCAATGGCCAGATTGTGCCTTAAAAAGCGCCCTCTATCACTGAAAAATACAACTACTAGAACGCATGTCCAAGACGACAACGATAGGGTGCTGATCATGAAGACACAGGTGGCGATCATCGGCGCCGGCCCCTCGGGACTGCTGCTGGGGCAACTGCTGCAGCGCCAGGGGATCGACAACGTGATCCTCGAGCGCAAAAGCGGCGAGTACGTTCTCAGCCGTATTCGCGCCGGGGTGCTGGAGCAGGGCATGGTCGATCTGCTGCGCGAGGCCGGTGTCGAGCGGCGCATGGACGCCGAGGGCCTGCCCCACGACGGCTTTGCGCTGGCCTTCGACAACCGCCATGTGCGGGTCGATCTGGCCGAGCTGACCGGCGGCAAGCGGGTGATGGTCTACGGCCAGACCGAGGTCACCCGCGACCTGATGGAGGCCCGCGAAGCCAGCGGCGGCCAGACCGTTTACGAGGCCGACAACGTCCAGCTCCACGACCTCGAGAGCGACGCACCCTGGGTGACCTTCGAGAAGAACGGCGAGACCGTGCGCCTGGACTGCGACTACGTGGCCGGCTGCGACGGCTACCACGGCGTATCGCGTCAGACCATTCCCGAGGATCGCATCAAGACCTTCGAAAAGGTCTACCCGTTTGGCTGGCTGGGCATCCTCTCCGATACGCCGCCGGTCTCCCATGAACTGATCTACGCCCGCCATGAGCGTGGTTTCGCGCTGTGCAGCATGCGCTCCGAGACCCGCAGCCGCTATTACGTCCAGGTGCCGCTGGATGAAAAGGTAGAGGACTGGTCCGACGCGCGTTTCTGGGAGGAGCTCAAGTGCCGCCTACCGGACGAGGTCGCCGCCAAGCTGGTCACCGGGCCCTCCATCGAGAAGAGCATCGCGCCGCTGCGTAGCTTCGTCGCCGAACCGATGCAGTATGGGCGGCTGTTCCTGGTCGGCGATGCGGCGCATATCGTGCCGCCCACCGGTGCCAAGGGCCTCAACCTGGCCGCCAGCGACGTCAGCACGCTCTACTCGCTGATGTGCAAGGTCTACCATGAGGGGCGTAGCGACCTGATCGAGCGCTACTCCGAGACCTGCCTGCGGCGGGTCTGGAAGGCCGAGCGTTTCTCGTGGTGGATGACCTCGATGCTGCACAAGTTTTCCGAGGAAGAGGACTTCGGCGCACGCATGCAGCAGGCTGAGCTGGATTATGTCACCGGCTCTCGCGCCGGTCTCACCACCATCGCCGAGAACTACGTCGGCCTGCCCTACGAGGCGTTGGAGTAGCACGCCAATCGATCATTTCGTCCTCCTTGGCCCGGGCACTACGCTCGGGCTTTTTTGTTTACCGAGATACCACCGGCGTCGTGCCAAAGAAAATTTAGCACGCTCATCAAAAACTACTTATGCTAGGAATAGGTTCTCTGTCTGCAATGGAGGTAGCGCATGGCGACTCGAATCACGACGTCCCACCGAGCGGATGGCATTACGCTGCTGAAGATCAGCGGGCCCGAACGGCGCAATATCCTGGATGAGGCAAGCTACGCTCAACTGATCGATGCGCTTGCCGCGGCCAAGGCAGACGACGCGGCCAAGGTCCTGATCATCACCGGCAGCGAGAACTGCTTTACTGCAGGCAATGACCTGGCCAACTACAAGGCGCTGGCGGAGGCGACGGAGGTGCCGGCCATCACCTTCCTGCGCCGTCTTTACGCCTTTCCCAAGCCGGTCATCGCCGCCGCGGAGGGCCTCGCCCTGGGGCTCGGCTCATCGATCCTGATGCACTGCGATTTCGCCTACGCGGGAAATTCGACCTCTTTCTACCTGCCATTCGTCAATTTTGCCCTGACGCCCCTGGGGGCCACCACGCATATGCTGCCCAAGCTGGCCGGCAACAAGGCGGCCAGCGAGATGCTCATGCTGGGTACCTCCTTTTCCGCGGCCCGCGCCTGTGAACTGGGCCTGTTGACCGATACCACTCCCGATGGGATGGCCTTGGAACAAGCATTCACCTGTGCCACCCACCTGATCGCCAAGCCCTTCGATGCGCTACTGGCCACCAAGGCGCTGCTGCGGGAAGGCGACGCCGAGGCGATCAGCCGCGCCTTCGACCACGAAGAACAGCAGTTGCTGGAACGTTGTCGCTCGCCCGAAGCGCAGGCGGCGATCGATGGCTTCTTCGCCAGGCAAATGTCAGCGGGTCAAGGTCGGAATGGTTGAGGCGACCGCCGCGGCGATGATCAGGCGAGATCCAACAGGGGGGCGTCCACTAGTGGGCGCCCTTTTTAATAGCGTGGGGGCGAGGTGGGAACGGTGTCTTCACGGATAGCGCCCGCTGCGCCGGTTCTCCAGCAGGGCCTCGAGAATGGCGTTGGCTTCCTGCATGACCGGCGAGGGGGCTTCGCCCTTGCGCCGGCTGCAGATCACCGGCGAGGTGAGCCCCGGGTCGGCGAGGTAAACGTAGACGATGCCATCGCGTTTCACTCGCTTGACCTGCTCCGGCACCAGGGTGATGCCGATCTCCGAAGCGACCAGCGCCAGCGCCGTCTGCAGCTCGTTGGCTTCATGGGCCACGCTGACCTTGAGGCCGCGGCGGCGAAATAGCCCCAGCGTCATGTCGGCAAAACTCGGACGTGGCTGGGCCGGAAACAGCACCAGCGGGTACTCGGCGAGCTGGGCCAGGGTCGGTTTGGTGTCCGCCAGCGGGTGGCCTTCGGGCAGGGCCGCCAGCAGCGGCTCGTCGAACAGGTTGTCCTGCTCCACGTCGGGGTCGTCGATGCGCAACCGTCCGAAGCCCAGGTCGATGCGCCCGCTCTTGAGCGCCTTCACCTGTTGCACCGTGGTCAGCTCGGCTAACACCAGCTCGATGCCATCCTTTTGTCGTAGTTCCCGCACCAACAGCGGCAGCTGCCCGTAGAACATCGACGGCACGAAGCCGATGCCGAATATCACGCGTCTGCTGCGGGCCATGCGCTGGGTCGCGGCAACGGTGGTGTCGACCTTCTCCAGTATCTGCAAGGTATGCTCATGGAAAAACTGGCCCGCCGGCGTCAGGCGCAGCCCGCGGGTACTGCGCTCGAACAGCCTGGCGCCTATCTCGCTCTCCAGCTGCTTGATTTGTCTTGATAAAGGCGGCTGTGCCATATGTAGCTTGGCGGCCGCGCGGGTCAGGTTGAGCTCCTCCGCCACGGCGCAGAAGTAGCGTAGATGTCGCAGCTCCATGATACCTCCAGGGTATGGATCCGGACCTAAACGATATTGGTTCGGCCGCGTCGGGGCAATCAGACTGCCATGGTATCGAAACACCGAACCGCCGGAGCGCGCATGTCATCTGTCATCGAGTCCATCGAAACGCTGCTGGTCGATCTGCCGACCATCCGCCCCCACAAGCTCTCAATGACCACCATGGCCTGCCAGACGCTGGTCATCGTGCGCCTGCGCGACAGCGACGGCGTAGAGGGCCTGGGCGAAGGCACCACCATCGGCGGGCTCGCCTACGGCCCCGAGAGCCCCGAGAGCATCAAGCGCAATATCGACGCCTACCTGGCGCCGCTGCTGATCGGCCAGCCGGCAGACGCCGTCGCTACGCTGCGCGCCCGGCTCGACCGCCATGCCCGCGGCAACGCCATCGCCAAGTCGGCGCTGGAGACCGCGCTGCTCGACGCCCAGGGCAAGCGCCTGAGGCTGCCCATGGCCGTGCTGCTCGGCGGTACGCGCCACGACCACTTGCCGGTGCTGTGGACCCTGGCCAGCGGCGATACCTCCCGCGACATCGACGAGGCCTTCCAGCGCCTGGAGCAGCGCCGCCACTGCGACTTCAAGCTCAAGATCGGCGCCAATGGCGTGGATGACGACGTGCGCCATGTGGCCGCGATCAAGGAAGCGCTGGGCGAGCGGGCAAGCGTGCGTGTCGACGTCAACCAGGCCTGGGACGAGAGCACCGCCGTGCGCGGCATCGCCGCGCTGCAGGCCGCCGGCATCGATCTGATCGAGCAGCCCATCTGCGCCCGTGATCATGCCGGGCTGGTGCGCCTGGCCAAGCGCTTCGAGGTGCCGATGCTGGCCGACGAGGCGGTGGCCGACGCCCGCGACGGCTTCGCCCTGGCCGCTGCCGGCTTCAGCGGCGCCTATGCACTGAAGATCGCCAAGTCTGGCGGCCCGCGCGGTGCCTTGGCGCTGGGCGAGGTGGCCCAGGCGGCTGGCATCGGTCTTTACGGCGGCACTCTGCTGGAGGGCACCATCGGCACCGCCGCCTCTCTGCACGCCTGGGCCACGCTGCCCGAGCTGGCCTGGGGCAGCGAGATGTTCGGTCCGCTACTGCTCGAGGACGACATCGTCGCCGAGCCGTTGGCCTACGGCGAGTTCGGCGTTGCACTGCCGCAAGGCCCGGGGCTGGGAGTAGCCCTGGATGAAGACAAACTGGCGCATTACGTCCGCCGTTGAGGAGAAATCCATGCTTTTCCAAGTGGAAATGACCGTCAAGCTGCCGCCGACGATGCCGGCCGATGAGGCCGCTGCGATCAAGGCGCGGGAGAAGGCGTACGCCCAGGAGCTACAGCGCCGAGGCAAGTGGCGCCACCTGTGGCGGGTTGCCGGCAGCTACGCCAACGTCAGCATATTCGACGTGCGCGACAACGCCGAGTTGCAGGAGCTGGTCGCGGGCCTGCCGCTCTTCCCGTGGATGGAGATCGGCGTCAAGCCGCTGTGCCGCCATCCGTCATCCATTCGCGACGACGACAGCTGATTCACGAACCATCACGCCAGCCCTGCGGGGCATCCAATGACAACGAGGTATAACCCATGACCGTGAAGATCCATGACACCCCCGACGTGCAGAACTTCCTCAGGGCCGTGGCCGGCTGCGATCAGCAGGGCGGCAACGAGCGCGCCAAGCAGATCCTGCACCGCCTGCTCTCCGACGTGTACCGCCTGATCGACGACTTCGACATCAGCCCCGAGGAGTTCTGGTCGGCGGTGGGCCTGCTCAACGAGCTGGGCAAGGAGAGCCAGTTCGGCCTGCTGGCCCCGGGGCTCGGTTTCGACCACTACCTCGACATGCGCATGGACGCCGCCGACGAGCAGGCGGGTCTGAGCGGCGGCACGCCGCGCACCATCGAGGGCCCGCTCTACGTGGCCGGCGCCCCGGAAGTCGAGGGCTTCGCGCGGCTGGATGACGGCAGTGATCCCGACGGCGAGGTGATGTGGCTGACCGGTCAGGTACACGACGTGAATGGCCAGCCGATCCCTAGCGCCAAGGTCGAGATCTGGCACTGTAACTCCAAGGGCAACTACTCGTTCTTCGACCCCTCGCAGTCGGACTACAATCTGCGCCGCACCATCATTGCCGATGCCGAGGGGCGTTACCGCGCGCGCAGCATCATCCCCTCCGGTTACGGTGTACCGGCCGGCAGCCCCACCGACCAGGTGCTCAAGCTGCTGGGCCGTCACGGCCAGCGCCCGGCGCACATCCATTTCTTCGTCTCCGCTCCGGGCCATCGTCACCTGACCACCCAGATCAACCTGGCCGGCGACGAGTACACCTGGGACGACTTCGCCTTTGCCACGCGCGAGGAGCTGGTGGTCGACGCCACCCGCATCGAGGACGCCGCCGAGGCCGCCAAGCGCGGGCTCGAAGCTCCCTTCACCGAGGTGGTGTTCGATGTTGAGCTCGCTCCCACCACCGACCCCGAGCAGCAGAGCCGTCACAAGCGCCCGCGGGCATTGGAGGACGAGGCGATGGCCAAGCGAGATTCCGCCAGGGCCTGAGCACCCGCTGCCTGACGCATGCAGCGATCCACTCGCCGGCAGCACGCCTGTCAGCTACGCCCCCCATGTCCCTCTGATGGCGTGTGTGCCAGCGCTATAACCAGGAGCCCAACATGAATTCAGCCGAAATGAGCGCGTCGCCTGCTGGCACTGCCGTCACTGGCTTCAAGCCACTTTCCCTAGTCGCAGGCATGCTGATCGCCCTGGCCACCTACTCGCTGTTGCCCAATAGCCTCGACCTCGATGCACGTATGGTGGCGGGAATCGCCATGCTGATGGCGGTGTGGTGGATGACCGAGGCGATCCCGATTCCGGTAACCTCGCTGCTGCCGCTGGTGCTCTTTCCCTTCTTCGGTATCGCCACCGTAGGGGCAACCGCCTCACCCTATGCGCATTCCATCGTCTTTCTGGTACTGGGCGGTGTGCTGCTGGGCCTGGCAACCCAGCGCTGGAATCTGCACCGGCGTTTCGCGCTGATGACGGTGCTACTGGTCGGCACCCGGCCAGCCCAGATCGTTTTTGGTCTGATGGCGGCCAGTTGGTTCATCACCATGTGGGTCAGCAATACTGCCACGGCGGTGATCATGATGCCCATTGGTGGCTCCATCATTGCTTTGGTGAAGTCGCTGGGCAATGGCGAGGCGACACCCAAGTTCTCCGCAGCGGTGCTGGTCGGCATCGCCTACGCGATCACCATCGGTTCCATGGCGACCCTGATCGGTCAGCCGCCCATGGCGCTGATGCGTGCCTATCTGGAGGATTCCCACGGAGTCGTCATCGGTTTCGGACACTGGATGTTGATGGGCCTGCCATTCTCCTTCGTCATGCTGCTGCTGGCCTGGTGGGTGCTCAACAAGCTGGTGTTCCGTGCCGAAGTTGGGAACATCCAGGGGGGCCGGGCGATGATCGAGTCGGAGCTCAATGCGATGGGGCGTCTGACGCCCGAGGAGCGTCGGGTGTTGATGGTCTTCGCCGGAGCGGTGTTCTGCTGGGTGTTCCTGCCGCTGTTGGCGCGGGTACCAGCCATCGCCGCGACCTTGCCCTGGCTGACCAATATCAACGATACCAGTGTCGCAATTCTGGCGGCTATCCTGATGTTCGTCATTCCCGCATCACGCGGGCAGGGGACCCTGCTGGAATGGTCGGCGACCCGTGAAGTGCCATGGGGCGTACTGATCCTGTTCGGCGGTGGTCTGACCCTCTCGGCCCAGTTCACCGCCACCGGGCTGAGTGCCTGGATCGGCGCAAGCGTCTCGGGGCTGGCGGGGTTGCCGCCGCTGCTGGTGCTGGTGGTCACCGCCCTCATCATCATCCTGCTTACTGAGTTGACCAGTAACACCGCAACGGCTGCCGCCTTCTTCCCCATCATGGGAGCCATCGCCACGGGACTCGGCATCGATCCGCTGTTAATGACCATCGTGGTCACCTTTGCTGTCAGCTGCGCCTTCATGCTGCCAGTGGCCACGCCTTCCAATGCGGTAGCCTTCGCCACTGGCGAGCTGCCCATTCGCCACATGATCCGTGCCGGTATCTGGATGAACATGATCGGCCTGTTGGTGATCGTGGCGGTGCTTTATACCATCACTCCACTGGTGTTCGGGGTCGGCATAGCTGGCCTGGTTCCTTGAGACTGAGTTCTGTCGGTCGCTGCTCCATGCTGCGTTGAAAATCAGTTTGGGTGTTTGTTGAAATTTCATGTGATATTGAAAGAAAGCCAGCCTTCGCCATCTCAGACCGAGCGGCCCGAGGTCTAAGGCTCGTGTCGCCGTGCGCAACGAGGTTGCTTGCCAATAACAACGAAACTCCCCATTCAGGCTATTGCTATGAAATTCAAATCATTGCGCTCATTCGTCACGCTGCTGGTCGGCGTTTCCATCACCCTGGCCGTGCTGGGCTTGTCCGCATACTTCGTCATGGCAAATTCAAGATCCCAGCAAGCTACTCGCTCTGGGGCGCAGGACATACTGCTCAACGAGACGGAAGGCCGCTTGCATGCCATGGCTTCCTATCAAGCGCAGCGCATTCAGGTGCAGTTGGTCCAGGCGCTCGAGGTGGCCAAGGGGCTGGCGGCGATCAACTCGCTGATGGGTTCGGAGTCCGAGGAAGGGACGTCCGGGGTTGGCTTGAGCCGCCGGGACTTGAGCGATGTCATTCGCAGGTTTTTGGAAGTCAACCAGGAGCTTCCGGTCGCTTATATCGCCTGGGAGCCCAATGCCTTTGGGCCGGACGGTGTCTATTCCCGTCAGGGTCTTCCCGGGCATGGCCCGAACGGCCGCTTCATGCCGCTCTGGTATCGGGACGAGAGCGGCCGACTCGAGATCATGGCTCAGGATGAGGAGGTCATGGAGAACGACGCCATGCAGTCTAATGGTCTGCGCGTCGGTGAGTACTATCTCTGTCCAAGGGAGACGCTGCGGCCCTGCATTACCGACCCGGATGTCTACCAGGTGGGAGACGAGGAGGTGATGCTGACCTCCTTCGTTGCTCCGGTGCTGGTCGACGGCGAGTTTCGCGGCATTGCCGGCGTCGACCTGACGGTCGACTTCATTCAATCCATGCTCGAAGCGGAAAACCGCAACCTCTACCAAGGGGCGGGGGAAATGGCCCTGATGGCGCCGCTGGGTGGAGTGGTAGCGCATACCCGGGAGGAGGCCAGGCTGGGTGAGCCTTTCAACGAGGTGTTCGATGCCGCCCTGCAGGAGCGCATACGGCAGGCCCAGCACGGTGAGGCGATCTACCTGCACGATGCCGAGCAGGGTGTGATCGAGCTCTACTGGCCTTTCACCATCGGTGAGGTCGACCGCACCTGGGTGCTGATGATTCGGCAGCCCGAAGAGGCGGTGCTCGCCGGGCTGCACGGGCTGCAGCGGCAGACCGAGGAACAGCTCGATAGAGACATCCTGGGCATGACCCTGATCGGACTGCTGATTGCCGGCCTGGGGCTGGTGGCGGCATGGCTCGTGGGGGAGAGCATCGCGCGCCCGCTGCGGCGGTTGGCCGAACGCATGCAGGACATCGCCGCCGGCAATGGCGACCTGACCCGGCGTCTGCCGGTCACTGGCCGCGATGAAAGCGCCAGGCTGGCGATCCAGTTCAATGCCTTCGTCGACAAGATGAACGACGTGCTGCTTGACGTGCGTGACAGCAGCGACTCGGTGCGTGTCGCCGCCGGCGAGATTGCCATGGGCAGCCAGGACCTGTCGGCGCGAACCGAAACCGCGGCCGCCAACCTGCAGGAGACCTCGGCCTCCATGGAGCAGTTGACCAGTACCGTCGAGCACACCGCCATCTCGTCCCAGCAGGCGAATGAACTCTCCCGCAGCGCCTCGCAGGTCGCTTCCCGCGGCGGGGAAGTGGTGTCGCAAGCCGTGCGGACCATGAACGACATCGACAGCTCGTCGCAGCGGATCGCCGAGATCGTCTCGGTGATGGACGGCATTGCCTTTCAGACCAACCTGCTCGCGCTCAACGCCTCGGTGGAGGCGGCTCGTGCTGGCGAGCAGGGCCGTGGCTTTGCGGTGGTGGCCGGCGAAGTGCGTCAGCTGGCCAGTCGCAGCGCTGCCGCCGCCCGGCAGATCAAGGAGCTGATCGAGGACGCCACCGCCAAGACCCAGGCAGGTTCGGAGCTCGTGCGGGCCGCCGGCGCTACCATGAGCGAAGTCGTGGCCAGCGTGGCGCGGGTCACCCATGTTCTAGACGAAATCAGCGCTGCCTCCAGCGAGCAGAGCCAGGGTATCGGTCAAGTCAATCAGGCGGTGGTGGGGCTCGACCGCATGACCCAGCAGAACGCAGCATTGGTCGAAGAGTCCGCCGCGGCGGCCGACAGGCTCGAGGAGCAGGCGTTGCGCCTGGCGGCGACAGTCGGCTCGTTCGTCCTGCTCGAGCGCCAGCACAAGCAGATTGTGGCCAATCATGAGCAGCTCATGGCCGATCATGATCGGTAAGCCAGGCAGCTAACGTTCGCTCTGCGGACAGATGTGTGCAATTTGCATTGCTTGAAATTTCATGTGATATTGAGTGTATCGGATGACACAGAAGCATCCGGACAACAACGATAAGAGAGGTAGGACCCATGATGACGAAGAATCCAGTGTCGAGCCTTCGGCGCGTGGCCGGTGCCATCGGGCTGGCGGGTGTGCTGATGAGTGCCCTGGCAAGCCCGCTCGTAGCAGCCAGCGACATCACCCTCAGCTATGCCTTCATTTCGCCTGCCAGCACCTTTCCCGGCGTGCAGATGGAGCGTTGGGCGGAGGAGCTTGAGCGCCGCACTGACGGACGTGTGACGGTGAACACCTTTCCCGGCAGTACCCTCCTATCCGCCAACAACATGTACGACGGCGTGCTGAACGGCGTCGCCGACATCGGCCTTTCGATCACTTCCTATGAGCCGAGCCGCTTTCCGCTGCTCAACCTGGTGGGCAGTATCACCGGCCAGGCGGTCAACTCGACCGTGGCCAGTCAGACACTCTACGACCTGATTCAGGAATTCCCCCCTGAGCAGTTGGGGCTCGAGGACTTCAAGGTGATTACAGCCTTCACCTCCGAACCCGGCTATTTGCAGACCAAGGACCCGATCACCTCGCTGGAGGCGCTACACGGTCAGGAGATCCGTGTACCTGGCGACAGCACCGATGTACTAGCGGCGCTGGGCGGGGTGCCGGTAGCGCTCTCCCAGGCCGATACCGGCGAGGCGCTGCAGGCCGGTGTCGTCGACGGCTATATCAGTTCACGGGAAGTGCTGAGGGATCTGCGCTATGCGCGCACCGTCAAGTACGTCACCGACTACCCCTTGACCAATGCGGTACTGGTGGCGGTCATGAACCGCCAGCGCTGGGAGTCGCTGCCCGAGGACGTTCAGCAGGTCATCGATGAGCTGGGCGCCGAAATGGCCTTCTTCGCCGGGGATTATCTCGATTCCCACGTCGAGGCGACGCTGGAGTGGGCGCGCGAGGAAGAGGGCGTCGAAGTGCTTTCGCTAAGCGATAAAGAGGCGGCCCGCTGGACCGAGCGGCTGGTACCGATCAATGAGGCGCGGCTGGCCCGCGTGGCCGAGCTGGGCCTGCCGGCGCATGAATTTCATGAGCGCATGCTCGAGCTGTTCGAGCAATATCAGCAGTAGTGACAGGACCAGCTAGTAGCGACAGGTGCCCGGGCCTTGGCCCGGGAAACATTCGACACGATGAGTGCTGGCTCATGAATAGACTCTCTCTTTTGGTCAGTCGGTTATTGCTTGCCCTCGCCGGGACGGCCTTGCTGGCGATGATGCTGCTGGTGGTGACCAATATCGTCATGCGCCAGTTCGCCTCCTCATTCGGCGGTACCACCGAGGTGGTGGGCTGGCTCACGGCGGTGGTGGTGGCGTTATCCCTGGCCTATGCCCAGGCCACCAAGGCGCACATCGAGCTGGATATGCTGGTGGCTCGAATGCCTCGGGGATTACAGCGTCTCATACAGGCCCTGGTGGCGCTGACGAGCCTGCTGTTCTTCGCCATGGTGGCGTTCAAGCTCTGGGAGTACGGCATCCTGGCCATGCAGCGTGGCACCGTCTCGCAGTCTCTGCGCTTGGCCATCTATCCCATCATCTACATGGTCGCCTTCGGCTTCACCGCGTTCTGCCTGGTGCTGCTGGTGGACGTGCTGGAGTGCCTGACTCGGAGTAAGCAAGCATGAGCTTCACCATGTTGGCCATCGTTGGCGTGCTGGCGCTTTTCCTGCTGATCGTGCTGAAAATGCCCATCAGCTTTGCCATGTTCATCGTCGGCTTCTTCGGGATGCTGCACATCACCAGCCCCATGGCGGCATACAACATCATCAGCTCGGGTATCTGGGAGCAGCTCTCCTCCTACTCCCTGAGCGTCATACCGCTGTTCGTTTTCATGGGGGAGCTGCTGTTCCGCTCGGGAATCACCGAGAAACTCTTCGCTGCCTCATACGCCTGGACGGGGCATCGTCAGGGCTCCATGGCCACGACGACGATCCTGAGCAGCGCCGGGTTCGCCGCGGTGTGCGGTTCCAACACGGCGACGGCCGCCACGGTGGGTACCATTGCCCTGCCGGAAATGAAGAAGTTCGGCTACCAGAAGGCGCTGAGCGCCGGCAGCGTCGCCACCGGCGGCACCCTGGGCATCATCATTCCGCCGAGTGCCGTGTTGATCGTGATCGCGCTGCAGGCCGAGCTGGCCATTCGCGACCTCTTCATCGCCAGCATCGTGCCCGGCTTGATCCTGATGACGCTCTTCGTGCTGACCATTGCCTATCTCTGCTGGCGCAACCCGGAGATGGCGCCGGCCGGCGTGCGCTCCAGCTGGGGCGTGCGACTAGCCTCGCTCAAGGGCGTGCTGGAGATATTCGCGCTCTTCATCCTGGTGTTGGGCGGGCTGTTCGCCGGCTGGTTCACCTCCACCGAGGCGGCGGCGGTTGGCTGCGTCGGCGCCATCGCCATCATCGGCCTGCGTGGACGGTTCACATGGGCGATGCTGCGTGACGCCTTGAGCAACACCCTCAGAACCTCGGCGATGATCCTGATGCTGGTGGCAGGAGCGGTGGTGTTCGGGCGCTTCCTGACCGTGACACGGCTGCCCTTCCTGGTTGGCGAGTGGGCCGCGGCGCTGCCCCTGCCGGCGGTGCTGGTCATGGCCTGCGTGCTGCTGATCTACGTGATCGGTGGGGCGTTGATGGATGCCATGGGCTTCTTGATCATCTCGATTCCCATCTTCTTCCCGGTGGCGCTGGTGCTGGGCTACGACCCGATCTGGTTCGGCATCATGGTCTGCATCGTGACCAGCATGGGAGCGATCACACCGCCGGTGGGGGTCAATGCCTTCATCGTCAAGAGCCTCGATCCCGAGCTCAGCTTCGGCGAGATCTTTCGCGGCGTCGGCTACTTCATGTCGCCTTATCTGATATGCATCGCGCTGCTGCTGTTGGTGCCCGAGATCGTGCTGTTCGTTCTCTGAAGTAAAGGTAGGAAGTGAAGGTAAATAGGTAGGGCGAAAGTAGGTCAAGAAACGAATCAGCGTGCCATTAAATACTTGAAATTTCATGTGAGAAATAAACAAAAGGCTGCCATGTCATCTCTCATCCAAGCTCTCGACCTCGGCACGGGCCCCAAGCGAGTCGTGGTCAAGGACAGCATCGATATCGCCGGCTACCCGACCCGGGCGGGCTCGGCGGCGCTGGCCGGTGCGCCGGCGGCCAAGAGGCATGCCGAGATCGTCGAGCGCACGCTGGCAGCCGGTTACCGCATCGTCGGCAAGGCCAACCTGCATGAGCTGGCGTTCGGCATGACCGGGCTCAACGCTTGGACAGGCACCCCCGAGAATCCGCGCTTCCCGGCACTGATCCCGGGTGGGTCTTCCAGCGGCTCGGCGGCGGCGGTCGCGGCGGGCCTGGCCGAGATCGGCATCGGCACCGACACGGGCGGCTCGATCCGGGTGCCGGCAGCCTGCTGCGGTGTGTACGGATTGAAGCCCACCTTCGGTCGGCTCGGTCGGCACGGGGTCATGCCCACGTTCAGCAGCCTGGACTGCGTGGGACCGCTCAGCGCCGATCTCGATGAGCTGATCGCCTTCATGGCGGCCGTGGACGACGGTTTCGCGGTCGGAGAGGGCGCGGCGATGCCACGCCTGTGCAGGCTAGAGGTGGCGGCCGATACGACGGTTCTCGCTGCGGTGGAGGCGTGTCTCGAAGGCGCCGGGCTGGCCGGCAAGAAGGGCGATCTGCCGCTGATGGACGAAGCTTTTGATGCCGCCATGGCGCTGATCAAGCGCGAAACCTACATGGCCTGTGCCGCCTGGCTCGACAGCGGCCGCCTGGGAAGTGACGTGGAGCGCCGCCTGCGTGCGGCCGCCGAGACCACCGACGCCGAACTGCGCGAGGCCGAAGCGGTGCGCCTGGCCTTCACTGCCGCCGTCGACCGGCTGCTCGAGACTTACGAGGTGCTGGCGCTGCCGACACTGCCGCACTTTCCGCTGACCCGCGCGGCAGCCGAGGTGGGGCAGCAGGACCTGAGCGTCTCGTCCCTGGTGCGGCCCTTCAATCTTTCGGGGCATCCCGCCCTGAGCCTGCCTCTGCCCCCGAGCCGGGGACGGCCGGTGAGCCTGCAGCTCATTGGCCGGCGTGGCGATGACGCCAGTGTCTGCCGGGCCGCGCGCTATCTGGTCGCGCGCTACTTGGTGGGTACAGGGCCTGACGAGGCCATTCAAACAACAGGAGAAGCCCATGCACAGCCAGGTCGATAAAGCCCAGTGGGGCGGAGAGGAGCGCTTCGATGCGCTGCTCGACAATATCCGCCAGCGGCGAGAAGAGTTCGAAGCACAGCGACACCTCTCGCCGGACATCGTCGAGGAGTTCAAGGCCATTGGCGTCTATCGCGCCATGGTGCCGGCCAGGTACGGCGGCGATGAGAAATCCCCCGCCGAGTTCCTGAAGATGGTCGAAGCCATTTCGGCGGCCGACGGTTCCGCCGGCTGGGTGGCTAGCTTCGGCATGAACCCCGCCTACCTGGCGGCGTTGCCCGAGGCGACCATCACCCAGATCTGGAAGGACTCTCCCGACGTGGTGTTCGCGGGGGGTATCTTTCCGCCCCATCCCGCCGAGCGGGTCGACCGCGGCTTTCGCATCAAGGGGCGCTGGAAATTCGCCAGCGGTTGCATGAGCGCCTCGCTGTGCGGTGTCGGCATCCAGCCCGACGACCCCGGCGCCCTGCCGCGCATGGCGGTGCTGCCCCGCGAGCAGGTTCGCATCGACCCCACCTGGAACATGCTGGGCATGGTCGCCACCGGCAGCCACGACCTGGTGGTGGACGAGGCCTACGTTGCCGAGGAGTGGACCTTCGTGCGCGGCGCCAGGGCCACCATCGACGCGCCCTTCTTCCGCTACCCCGCCCTCTCCTTTGCCACCCAGGTACTGGCGGTCACCACCCTGGGGCTGGCGCGGGAGGCTCTGGACGTGGTGCGGGCCATGGCCGGAGGGCGCAAGTCGGTCACCGGGGCGCCCAATCTGGGCGAACGCGAGTACGCCCAGATCGGCCTGGCCAAGGCCGAGGCCCGGGTGCGTGCCGCCCGTGCCTTCTTCTACGACAGCACCGAATCGGCCTGGAGTGCCGTCGAGGCCGGCGGCGAGCCGAGCCGCGAGCAGATCAACCTGCTGCGACTCTCCGCTACCCACCTGACCCATGAGTGCGCCGAGGCCATCCGCAGCGTGTACCAGATCAGCGGCATGACCGGTGCCGAGAACGGCCACCCCTTGTCACGCATTTTGCGTGACGCATCGCTGTGCACCCAGCACGCCTTCATGGGCGAGATCACCTGGAAGAACGCCGGGGCCATCTTCTTCGATCACGACCCCCTGCCGGGTTACCTGTGAGCCGAAACGATAACTGAGAAAGGAGAGCATCATGATGCATCGCGTACTGTTTTGCTGCGGCATCAATCAGAACTTCATGAACGCCACCGCCGAGGAGGCCAAGCAGGTGTGGGAGGCCACCCGCGAGATGTTGCAGGGCATCGACGGCCTGCCCGGCTTGACGATCCTGGGCATCATGGACGACGACCGCATTCAGGTCGGCCCCTCCCTCGCCGCCCCCTGGACCTTCTACATCATGGCCGACGTGGAGGACTACGAATCCATCGTCGAGGCCTGCAACTTCTTCCGCACCACGCCGGTGGGCGACGGCACCTACAAGCTGTGGAAATACTGCCGGGTCGAGG
This sequence comes from Halomonas salipaludis, assembly GCF_002286975.1. Classification (GTDB taxonomy): domain Bacteria; phylum Pseudomonadota; class Gammaproteobacteria; order Pseudomonadales; family Halomonadaceae; genus Franzmannia; species Franzmannia salipaludis. Next base: position 29,054 of record NZ_NSKB01000008.1, on the reverse strand, counting down.
CGCGAATCGGGCGCGAACTGGTCGTGCCCGAGTGACGGAAAAACCATCGGCAAGCCGTTTCGAAAAGGGCCGCCAATAGCTAATTCGAGGTCATCATGAATAGCCAAAACAAGATCGACATCACCCCTCACGAGCTGGTGTTCAAGGATCACATTCGCACGCCCATGTACGAGGATCCCAGGCTGTTCGAGGAGGAGATGCAGAAAATCTTCAAGAAAACCTGGGTGTGGGTTGCCCACGAAAGCGAGTTCCCCGAAAAGGGTTCGTTCAGGCTCTCCCAGGTGGGGCTCGAGCCGGTGATCGTGGTGCGCGACAGGAAGGGTGCGATCCACGTCATGGTGAACCGCTGCCGCCATCGTGCCGCCACGGTGTGCGAGGTGAAGAAGGGCAAGACCTCCTCGTTCCAGTGCCCTTACCACGGCTGGGGCTACGGGCTGGATGGCTCGCTGCGGGCGCTGCCTTACCCCGAGCAGTACGGCGACGATTTCGACAAGGCGCAGCACGGCCTGCTCAAGCTGCGCACCGAGTCCTACGCCGGCATGGTCTTCGCCACCTTCAATGAAGAAGCCGAACCGCTGGTCGATTTCCTCGGTCCGGTCACCAAGTGGATCGACCTGTTCATGAAGCAGGGGGCGGGCTATCCAGTCAAGGTGCTGGGCGAGCATCAGTTCAGCGTGCCGATGAACTGGAAGGTCCAGCTCGAGAACACCACTGACGCCTATCATTTCCCCGTCGTGCACAAGTCCTTCCTGCAGTCGTTGGATGACGAGACCGAGGAGGTCTTCTCCTTCCTGGATCAGGGCAAGGGGTACGTCGAGGATCTCGGCAACGGCCACTCGGTGATGGTCATGATCCCCGAGCTGGTGGATCTCGACGACAACCTCGAGGCGCCGATCCCCGAGCGCTTTACGGAGCTGGCCCGGGAGCTGCGCGACGAAGGCTACCCCGATGAGCAGGTGAGGCGCATCGTGCGCGCCGTGGGCGGGGCCGGCTTCAACCTCAATCTGTTTCCCAACGTCTCGTTCTCGCTGGCCTTCTTCCGCGTCTTGACGCCGGTGAACGTCGAGCGGACCGACATTCGTCACATCGCCATCGGCATGGACGGCGGCCCGGAGGCGGCCAACCAGGTGCGCCTGCGCCTGCACGAACACTTCCAGGGGCCGATGGGCTTCGGCTCGCCCGACGACGCGGAGGTGTGGGAGCGCATACAACGCGGCGTCAAAGGGGGCGCGGAGCTGCCCATTCTGCTCAATCGCGGTCTCGTCGACGAGCAGCCGGGCGAGGTGGGGCCCCGCGGCCATATCAGTGCCGAGACCGGCATGCGGGCGGCGTACGACATGTGGAAGAGGATGATGCAGGCATGAACGAGATGATCAAGCGAGATAATGACTCCCTGCTGCGCGATGCGGAAGCCTTCATCTGGGCCGAGGCGGACATGCTGGACCGTCAGGACTACGACGCCTGGCTCGCCCTGTGGAGCGAGGAGGGCTTCTACACCCTGCCCATCGGCGACGGCGAGGACTTCGCCAACACGCTCAACCTCTGCCACGACGATGCCAAGATGCGGCGCGACCGCATCGCCCGCTTCCAGCAGGGGTTCTCGATCTCCTCGGCGCCGCCGGCCCGCACCATTCGCACAGTGTCGCGCTTCGTCATCGACGAGGTCGAGGGCGACGAAGTAACGGTGCGCTGCGCCGAGCACTTGATCGAAGACAAGTTCGGGCGCCAGCGGATCTGGGCCGCGAACCTGAGCTACACCCTCATCGTCACGCCGGGCGGCTTCAAGATCCGCCACAAGGTGGCGCGTCTGCTCAACTCCGACGGGATGCTGAACTCGTTCAGCTATTTGTTCTGATGACGATGCCGACTCCTGACAAGATCCAGACGGCGGTGGTGACCGGTGGGGCGCGTGGTTTCGGCGCCGAAGCCGTGCGCGCCCTGCATCGGGCCGGTTTCCGGGTGGTGATTTCGGACATCGAGCCCGAGCCGGCTGCGGCGCTGGCCGCCGAACTCGACCTGGCGGGCGACACTGCCGTCTCCGCCACCCTGGACGTGTCGCAACCCGAAGACTTCCAGGCCGTGCTCGACAAGTGCATCGAGCGCTGGGGGGCGGTCGAGGTGCTGGTCAACAACGCGGCGCGCACGGTGGTGCAGGGGCTGCTGGAGATCGACCCCGCGGACTTCAATGCCGTGCTGGCCACCAACGCCGGCGGCACCTTCGCCGGCAGCCAGGTCTTCGGCCGCCACTTCAAGGCGCGCGGCTACGGGCGAATCGTCAATCTCGCCTCCCTGGCGGGGCAGAACGGCGGCACGGCCACCGGGGCGCACTATGCCGCCTCCAAGGGCGCCATCCTCACGCTGACGAAGATCTTCGCCCGCGATCTCGCGCCCTTTGGCGTCACCTGCAATGCCATCGCGCCCGGCCCCATGGATACGCCCATGGTGCGCTCCGTGCTGGGCGGCAATCTCGAGCAGGCCATCGCCAACATCCCGGTGGGCAGCCTGGGTGACCCGCACTTCGTCGCCGAGCTGGTGGTGCTGCTGGCGAGCCCCAGGGCGGCCTTCGTCAACGGCGCCTGCTGGGACGTCAACGGTGGAATCTACATGAGGTGATGCCAATGGATACCGCTAACCAACGCCTGACGCTGGCGATCGACCAGCGCATCGATGAGCCGGGCGGCATTGCCAGGCTGCGGCTGCGCTCGCTCGACGGCGCGCCGCTGGCGCCCTTCACCGCCGGCGCGCATCTGGACGTGCACGTGCGCGATGGCGAGATCGACCTGTGGCGCCAGTACTCGCTCTGCTCGGATCCGCAAGTGAACGAGTTCTACGAGATCGGCGTGCTGCGCGACCCCAACAGCCGCGGTGGCTCGGAGGCCCTGCATCGAATCGCCAGGGTGGGGGAGACGCTCGAGATAGAGGGGCCGAGAAATCACTTCCCGCTACACGAGGAGGCGCCGCAGAGCCTGCTGTTCGGCGGCGGCATCGGGGTCACGCCGATGATGGCGATGGCTCGCCGCCTGCGCGCGCTGGGCAAGGACTTCACGCTGCACTACTGCACGCGCTCGCGCAGCGTGACGGCCTTCCGCGGCGAGGTGGAGGCGGCCGGGCTTTCCGACGTCGTCGTCTATCACCATGACGACGAGTTGGAGACCAAGCTCGATCTGAACGCCGAGCTCGCCGCTGCCAGGGAAGGCGCGCACGTCTACGTATGCGGTCCCCAGGGATTCATGGAGTGGGTGATCTCGCGGGCCCGGGAGTCCGGCATCGGCGATGAGCGTATTCATCGCGAATTCTTTTCGGTGGACGTCGATGTCTCGGGCGACGTTTTCGAGGTGATTGCCGAAAGGTCTGGCGTCACTGTCTCCGTGGGTAGCGAGGAGACCATTGCCAAGGCCCTCGCCAAGGCCGGCGTGAAAGTGGAAGTGAAATGCGAGGAGGGCGTGTGCGGTACTTGTGTGGCCGACGTCATCGAAGGTGAGATCGATCATCGCGATCACTTTCTCACCGAAGAGGAGAAGCAGGAGGGCGAGATGATGTGCGTCTGCTGCTCTCGGGCTAAGGGTAAACGGATCGTTCTCGATCTCTGACGGCCAGAATCTGACGACAAGAAAAGGACAAGACAATGCCAACCGTTCACGTCTACATGATGGCGGGTCGTAGCCAGGATCAGAAGGAGACTCTGATCCGTAAGGTGACGGACGCCATCGCCGAATCCATCGATGCCCCCGCAGCGAACGTGCGGGTCATCATCAGCGAAATACCCAAGAGCGACTACGGCATCGCCGGCACCACCGGCGAGAAATTGGGGCGCTGAAAATAATAGTCCCCGTGTGGGAGGGAGAGCCGCTTATGAGCTTCGATACGAGAGATTTCCGCAGCGCGCTGGGCAAGTTCGCCACCGGTGTGACGGTGGTCACCGCGTGCGAGGGCGAGGAGAACCATGGCGTCACCGCCAGCAGCTTCAATTCGGTGTCGATGGAGCCGCCGCTGATCCTGTGGAGCATCGACAAGGGCGCCTACAGCCTGAATGCCTACCGCCATGCCGAACACTTCGTGGTCAACGTGCTTAGCAATGAGCAGGTCGACATCTCCAATCGCTTTGCACGGCGGGGTGAGGACAAGTTCGTCGGCATCGACATCGAGGAGGGGCTCGGCGGCGTAGCCAAGGTGAAGGGCGCCGCGGCGCATTTCGAATGCCGCACGTGGAACGTCTACGAGGGCGGCGATCATCTGATCATCGTCGGCGAAGTGGTGCGCTACGCCTATCGCAACGAGGGCAGCGCCCTGGTCTTCCACAACGGGCGCTATGCCGTGCCCGAGCCGCATCCTCTGCTACTCAACGTCGGCGAGCGCCCGGCATTGAACGGCCGACTCGGCAAGCACCTGCTCTACCTGATGCGCCAGGCGCTAGCCGCCTACCGCAGCGACTTCTATCCGCGTCTCGGCAGCCTGGGAGTCAACGACAACGAATGGCGGATTCTGACCCTGCTGGCAGACCGCGGTCCTCAGGCCGCCGAGGCCTTGGCTGAGCGCGTGGCCCAGCCCCAGGCGGATCTCGAGGACACGCTCGACGGACTGCGCGAGCGTGGCCTGGTCGGCCCGGGCGAAGACGGTTGCGTCCGGCTCAGCGATGAGGGGCAGGCGTTGGCGCTGCGCTTGCTGGCCATGGCCGACGACTACGAGCGACGCCTGTTCGAGAACCTGGCGCCGGCCGAAGTGAGCGCGATCAAGTCGGGGCTGGGGCGCGTGATCGAGCGCCTCGGCGCCCCTCTATAGCGCAAGCACTGCACAAATGCCTGCGCGAGCGAATCGCTGCGTTGCGCGGTGCCGAAGCGTCGGACCGTCGGATCCTCACCTATACCCCATAGGCTCCGGTTGACTCGCAGCCTTCGGCTTCTCGCCCCTTCGGGGCCAGCCTACGGCTGTTTGTCGCTTCGCTCGGTACTGTGCTCCGTGCGCCTTGCGCTTCATCTCGCTCGTCGATTTGTTCAGCGCTGCGTAGCCCGCGAAACCATTCCGTTGGAAAAAGGAGAGAGAAATGTCGCAAGTGACGAATGCTGAAATGAAAGCCCTGGTGGCACGCATCGAAACGTTGGAGGCCGAGGCCGAGATCCGTCGTCTCCAGGCGCGCTACATGTTCCTGTGCGACACGCCGATTCCCGAATATGGCGTGAAGAGTGATGAGGAGCGCATCGAGCTGATCATGGCGCTGTATACCGAAGACGCTGTGTGGGAAGGCGTTGGCGAGTACTACGACAACCAGTTCGGCCGTGCCGAAGGGGCGGCGGCCATCCGGCGCCATTTCCAGGGGTTCTGGAAGAAGGATCAGGATCCCAAGCTGCTACTCAACGTTCACTACCTGACCTCGGAGCAGATCCACGTCAGGGGCGATGTCGCAGAGGGCCAGTGGGTGCACTGCCAGCCGTGGATCTTCTCCGATGGCAAGGCGCTGCTGCGCTCGTCGCGGCTCAACAACGCCTTCCGCAAGGAGCCTGATGGCACCTGGAAGATCACCCGGACGCGCACGGAGAACGTCTTTGTCGCGCCGCTGCAAGAGGGCTGGGCGAGCGATTACCCAACGCAATCGGTATTGCTCAAGCCCTGAGGAGAAAGGTATGCCACACGATTTCCTCTACACGGCCAACCCGGCGCGCGTGCTCTTCGGGCCCGGCAGCCTGGCCCGGATCGCCGACGAAGTGCGCCTGCTGGGCTGCCGCAGGGCTCTGGTGCTGTCGACGCCTTCCCGGCGCGAGGATGCCCTACGCCTTAACGCGCAGCTCGGCGAACTGGGGGGCGGGGTCTTCAGCGGGGCGGTGATGCACACCCCGGTGCACGTGACCGAGCAGGCCATGGCGGCGTTCGAGGACGCCGCTGCCGATGGCATCGTCGCCCTGGGCGGGGGCTCGACCATCGGCTTGAGCAAGGCGATCGCCTATCGCAATGGTGTGCCGCAGGTGGTGGTGGCGACCACCTATGCCGGCTCCGAGGTCACGCCGATCCTGGGCCAGACCGAGAACGGCGTGAAGACCACCGTCAAGGGCGCTGCCATCCTGCCCGAGGTGGTGATCTACGACGCCGAACTCACCTTGGGGCTGCCGGTGGCGACCAGCGTGACCAGCGGCCTCAACGCCATGGCCCATGCGGTGGAGGGGCTCTACGCCAAGGACCGCAACCCCCTGACCGGGCTGATGGCCATGGAGGGGTTGCGCAGTCTCAAGCAGGCGCTGCCGGCCATCGTCGAACGCCCGCAGGACCTGCAGGCACGCAGCGATGCGCTGTATGGCGCCTGGCTGTGCGGCAGCGTGCTGGGCAGCGTGGGCATGGCGCTACACCATAAGCTCTGTCACACCCTGGGCGGCCGCTTCGACCTGCCCCACGCTGAGACCCACGCCATCCTGCTGCCGCATACCGCGGCCTACAACGCCCAGGCTGCCGCCGAGGTCCTGGCGCCGGCGGCGAGCCTGTTCGGCGGCGAGCTGGGCGGCGGCCTCTACGACTTCGCCGGCTCCCTTGGGGCGCCCCTTGCCCTCGCGGCGCTGGGGCTGCGCGAGTCCGAGCTGGACGAGGCGGCTGACCTGGCGGCTATGAATCCTTACTGGAACCCCCGGCCGATCGAGCGCGACGCCATACGTGAGCTGCTCCAGCGCGCCTGGCGTGGCGGCCGGCCCCAGTGATGTCTTCAGGCCTGAGCGGCTCACCCGGATCCGAGCAATGGGGCCATCGAGGAGAATGGAGCATGTCCGAGATCGACTATTTCACCGAAGCGAACTCCGTCGAAGCGGTCAATGCGCGCATGGGCGAGGAGACCGACCCCAGGCTGCGTGAGATCATGGCGTCGCTGATCCGCCACCTGCATGGCTTCGTCAAGGAAGTCGGGCTGACCCAGGCCGAGTGGGAAGTGGCTATCGACTTCCTGACTCGCACCGGGCAGCTGTGCGACGACAAGCGCCAGGAGTTCATCCTGCTCTCCGATACCCTCGGGGTCTCCATGCTGGTGGATGCCATTCAGCACCGCCGCCCGGCGGGCGCGACCGAGAACACGGTGTTCGGCCCCTTCCATGTGGACGGCGCGCCGGAGCTGCCCATGGGGACTTCCATCTCGCTGGATGGCAAGGGCGAAGCCTGCCGCTACCAGGGCCGAGTGCTCGACCTGGAGGGCAACCCCATCGAGGGGGTGCGTATCGACGTCTGGTCGGACAACAGCGACGGCTTCTATGACGTCCAGCAGCCGAACCAGCAACCGGAATGGAACAATCGCGGCGTGTTCATTACCGGTGCCGATGGCCGCTACGACTTCATCGGCATCAAGCCGGTGCCTTACCCGATCCCCGACGATGGCCCGGTGGGCAAGATGCTGGCAAGCCTGGGGCGTCATCCGTGGCGGCCTGCGCATATGCATTTCATGCTCGAGCATCCCGACTATGAGCGGATCGTCACCCACACCTTCGTCTCGGGCGATGACTACCTGACATCGGATACGGTGTTCGGGGTCAAGGAATCGCTGGTCGTGGATTACCGTGAGTCAACGGATGAAAGTGTGGCATGGGAGGCAAACTTCGATTTCGTCATGATGAGGAAATAAAGCGATCTAAAAGAAGCGGACTATTAACGCAATTGGAAGCCGTGAAAAACGCTCAGTCTATCCAAAATAAGTTTTTTATTTTGGCGAAGAGTGGGTGAGTTTTCGGTTTTTGGGCATGTTTTATCTTATTGAATTAAAAGAAGATCGTAGTGCCGATTTGGGATAACGCCACTTGCCTGGGTGAGAATAATATAAAGCCTGTGATGTTGATAACTCCTATAATCACAATACGAAGGTCAAAAAAATGAGTGTAACCACTTCTCCTGCGATAGCTTCGACAGAGCTAAGGCGTGGCGCCTTGGGTGTCGGTTTCATTATCTTCTTCGTCGTATCCGCGGCGAGTCCATTCAGTGTTCTGGCCGGCGGCTTTCCGATCGGCATGATGCTGGGCAATGGTGCGGGGACCCCCGTGTTGATTGGCCTGGTATTGACGGTGCTGCTGATCTTCTCGGTGGGCTATACCACCATGGCCCGCTACGTGACCAATGCTGGCGGTTTCTATGCCTTCTCGGCGCGGGGCCTGGGCGGGATTGCCGGCGGTGCGGCCGCGGGGTTGGCGATCTTTGCCTACAATATTTTGCAGATCGCTCTCTACGGCATGTTCGGTGGCGTCGCCGCCGGCACCATGAGTGCCGTATTCGATCTGCACCTGCCATGGTGGATCTATTCGCTGCTGGCGATGGGCAGTATCGCGTTCCTCGGCTATCGCCAGATCGATCTCTCGGCCAAGGTGCTCTGCGTGATCGTCATGGTGGAGTATCTCGTCATCCTGGTGTTGAACGTGGCCATACTCTCCAGCGGTGGCGACAGCGGCGTGAATTTCGACTCTTTCCAGGCCAGGCACGTGTTCAGCGGCGCTCCCTCCATCGGCTTACTGTTCTGCTTTGCCGCGTTCATCGGCTTCGAAGCGACCACCATCTATGGTGAAGAGGCGAAGAATCCCCGGCGCGACATTCCGCTGGCGACCTATGCCTCCATCCTCTTGATCGGCTGCTTCTATGCGCTCTCCATCTGGTCGATGATCATCGGGGTCGGCGCCGACAAGATCGTACCCACTCTGTACGCGCTCGAGGATCCGACCACGTTGATCTACGGGCTGTCCGATCACTACGTCGGGCCTGAAATGACCCAGGTCATTCGCGTCCTATTCCTGGTGGGGATCTATGCCGGCCTGGTGGCGTTCCACAATTCGGCCGCCCGCTATTTCTAAGCCATCGGTCGTGATGGCCTGCTGCCAAGCGTCCTGGGCACCACCCACCCCGTGCATCAGAGCCCCCACATCGGCTCGCTGTTGCAGACGCTGATCGCGGCAACGGCGGTGATGATCTTTGCGGCTTCCGGCGGTGATCCCATCCTGCAACTGTTCGCCTGGTTCTCCAGCCTGGCTGCGCTCTCCCTGATCCTGCTGATGGCGATCACCTCGCTGGCGGTATTGCGCTATTTTCGCCGCCACCCCGAGCTGGGTGTGGGCCCGTGGAGAAGCAAGATCCTGCCCGCCTTCTCCAGTCTCGCGCTGCTCACCATGCTGGTCATCGCGGTGATGCACTTCGACGTTCTAACCGGGTCCAGCAAGGTGCTCTCCTACGGACTCTGCATTCTCATCGCCCTGGCGCTTGCCGTGGGTGGGGCGATGGCCATGCGTCTGCGCCAAACCTCTCCCGAGCAATTCCAGCAGCTCGGCTCTCATCGGCTGTAAGCCCTATGCCTTGATCGTGGGGAAGGTTTGCCTTTCCCGGCGAGGCGTCAAAGCATGAAGGACGGTTGTATGCGTAACTACGAATTGTTGATCAATGGCGACAGCGTACCGGGTGCCGCAGGGCATTTCGAGGTCATCGACCCGGCCATGGGGGCGCCCTTCGCACGGTGTCCGGCAGGCTCGACCGCGCAGCTGGATCAGGCGGTCAGCGCCGCCCGCGATGCCTTCGGTCAGTGGAAGCTCAGTACTCATGAGCAGAGATGCGAGTTGCTCAGTCGCATCGCTGACGACATCGAGCGTGAGGCGGACGAGCTGGCAAGGCTGATCGTCATGGAGCAGGGCAAGCCGCTGGCCCTGGCCTACTCCGAGGTGGGCGGCGGTGCGGCCTGGACACGCTATGCGGCCAGCCAGGAAGTGCCGGTCGAGCTGGTGGAAGAGACGCCTGCCCAGCGCATCGAGCTACACCACAAGCCGGTGGGCGTGGTGGCCTCCATCACGCCCTGGAACTGGCCCTTCATGATCGCGGTGTGGCATATCATGCCGGCGCTGCGAGCGGGTAACTGTGTAGTGAGCAAGCCCTCCAGCCTCACCCCGCTGAGCACGATTCGCCTGGGGGAGATCATCGCCCGCCACGTGCCCAAGGGGGTCATCAATGTCGTCACCGGCGGGCAGGGCTTCGGCAGCGCCATCACCGCTCACCCGGGTATCGACAAGATCGTCTTCACCGGTTCCACCGAAACCGGGCAGCGAGTCATGCAGGCGGCGGCCGGCAACCTCAAGCGCCTGACCTTGGAGCTGGGAGGCAACGATGCCGCCATCGTGCTGTCGGGCACGCCGGTGGATGCGGTGGTAGAGGAGATCTTCCAGGCGGCGTTCCTCAACATGGGGCAGACCTGCGCGGCACTGAAGCGGCTCTACGTGCACGAGTCCCAGTACCGCGAGTTCGCCGAGGCCCTGGCGGCCATTGCCGAGCGGCAGGTAGTCGGCGCTGGCCTGGAGGAGGGCGTGACCTTCGGTCCGATCCAGAACCTCGACCAGCTCGAGCTGGTGAGCGAACTCGTCGACGATGCCCGTGCCCAGGGCGCGCAGGTGCTGTGTGGCGGCACCCGCCTGGAGCGCCGGGGCTTCTTCTATCCGCCCACCATCGTCACCGGGGTCAGCGATGGCCACCGGCTGGTGGATGAAGAGCAGTTCGGCCCGGTGCTGCCATTGATCGCCTACCGCGACATCGAGGATGCCCTGCGGCGTGCCAATGCATCGCAGATGGGCTTGGGCGGCTCGGTGTGGGGCGAGGATGAAGCCCAGGCGCAGGCCATCGCCAGCCGGCTGGAGAGCGGTGTGGCCTGGGTCAACTGCCACGCCCAGATTCAACCCAATACGCCGTTCGGCGGCTGCAAGATGTCCGGCTTCGGCGTCGAGTTCGGCCTGCAGGGACTGCTCGAATTCACCACCCCGCAGCTGCTGTTCGTGCGACAGCGCACGAACTGAGTGGCTCATCCATCAAATGGGCCAACAACAACAAGACCATCAAGGTGACAAGATGAATGCTTTCAAGACGACTTGGGTAGCCAGTGGGATTCTGGCGCTGACGGTTTCCATTGGGCAGGCGGGTCAGGCCCAGGCCTACGAACTGGCAACGAGTGCCGATGGGGCCTTGAATCTCGATCTGCTGGCCGTGCATGGTTGGATGAACAGCCGCAAGAACTACGACGGCAGGGAGGATGGCTCCAGCTGGCGCGAGGGCTTCGTCAAGTACGGCGTCAACGGCCATCAGGGGCTGGGCGGCGCCGGCACTGTGTATGGTGGCCTCAACTGGGTCAGCTCCGCCACCTGGGGGGATGGCGATGCTGGCGGCAACAGCATCGGTACGGAACGCAGCACCACCCTCGAGGACGCCTACCTGGGATGGCGCTCCGCGGATCTCTTTCCCGCCCTGGGTACGGATGGTATGGATGTCTCGTTTGGCCGGCAGGCCGTCCAGCTTGGCAGGGGCTTCATCATCAACGACGATGGGTTGAATCTGGGCAGGGGGCCGGCCGATGGTGCCCTGGATCGTGGCGGCGCCTATTACCTGGCGGCCAGGCATGCCTTTGACCGTACCGCGGTGCTGCGCCTCGGCGGGGAGCAGGGCCTGCATGGGACGGCCGCCTGGCTCAAGTCCGATAACCTGGCCCAGGCAGAAACCGAGCTGGCCGCCGCTACCCTCGACTATGCCGGTGATGCAGGCCTTATCGGGCTGACCTGGGTGCATGGCCTTGACGTCAATCGTGAGTGGGCCGACGACTTTCTCGAGCAGCGTGACGGCATGAACGTCTACGGCCTGCGTGGGGAGGGCGACGCCGGCATCGAGAACGCCAACTTCGCCTTCGAATACGCCTGGCAGGACAAGGAGGCCGGCTCGGAAACCGCCTGGTATGCCGAGGCCGGCTACACCTTTGCGGATACTCCCTGGACGCCCAGCCTGACGTACCGCTATACCCGCTATTCGGAAGACTGGGATTCGCTGTTCACTGGCCTGAGCAGTCCCCAACTGGGTACCTGGCTGCAGGGCGAAGTGGCGGCCAACTATGCGGGGCCCTTTGCACGCAACAACGATGTCCACCATGTCGCCTTGAGGGCCAGCCCCAGGGAGAACCTCACCCTGGGGGCGCTGTTCTTCGACTTCAGTACCCTGAAGGGACGCGGTATGCAGAATCTGGATGCCAGGGAACTGGACCTGTACGCGGAGTGGGCCGTGACCGACAACGTCGTCATCAGCCCCCTGCTGGGCCTGTACAAGCCCAAGAGGGACGCAACCGAGGGCGGCACCCAGGTGGGCGGCAACGGCACCAACGTTTACGCCCAGCTCGTCTTGGCGGCGTTCTTCTGATCGCTCTATTCTGGTAGCTCTATTGTGTTAGACGGCCGGTGCCATGAGCTGACCCATGCTGCTGAGTCGCTAATGACGCGACGTTTCCCGGGGGGGGGGTATGCGCTACGACGTTCGTTCCTTCCATGACCCTCAGCAGCATGCGGCTGCGATACAGGGGTGGCAGCAGGTCTACGACCAGCTCGGTGCCGGTCGCCTCTCGAGCGAGCTTTTCCAGGTCTCGGGCGAGCGCTTTCAAGTCTTTCACGAGGTGCTCGACAAGCGCGTCGTCCAGCATGGACACGCGCCCAGGCAGCGGTTCTGCATGGCCTTTGCCACGGGAAGGCCCCCCATCATCCAAGGCTGCAAGGTAAGCTCCAACAGCGTTCTGCTGCTGCGCGATGGCGAAGAGTTCCTGCTGCATGCCCCGGAGGGGATGGCGTTCATGTCGTTGAACGTCGATCTCGAGCGCTTTATCCGTTTGGCGGAGATCGAGCTGGGTTCAGCCCAGTTCTCTCATCTGCTCTCCATGCCGGGCATCAACGTGCCGATGCGGCTGTTGAAAGAGATGAAGGGGCAGGTGTGCCGGAACTTCGATGGCTTCCTGCGACTGGGGGAGCACGAGGCGCCCGTCCTCGAGAAGGAGATCGAGGACACCTTGATGGCTGCGCTGCTCGATCTTTTTCTGCAGGCGCATGTCGAGCAGAAACGCAGCGAACTCGCGGTGAGTTCGTACATCGTCAAGCGCAGCCAGGAGCTTGCCTTGGCCGATCCGAGCAATCCACTCAGCGTGCTCGAGCTGTGCGAGCGCTTGCGGGTGAGTCGCCGGACGTTGCAGAACAGCTTTCAGCGAGTGGTGGGCATCCGCCCGGTGGAGTTCCTGCGTAGCATCCGGCTGAATGCGGTGCGCAGGAGGCTGGCAAGCACATCCGCTTGCGAGTGCACGGTGGGTGATGCGGCGTATGAAATGGGGTTCCGCCATTTGAGCCACTTCTCGGCAAGCTACTGCAAGCTGTTTGGGGAATACCCTTCCGAGACACGGCGGTTGGAGTAGATGACGACCAACGTCGCGGTTCGCAACCCTTAGGCCGCGGCTTTCGCTATGGTGGGCATATGCTAGAATATTCCACTATTTTGCCGCCCTGGAGCGCCCACCCTATGGTTGATAAGGACGAACTGGCATCCTCCTTCTTCCCGCTGTCCGATGATTACCGGGCCCAGGACTTCCCGTTCTACTGGGTGGCCCGGCTGAACGCCAAGTACAGTGCCGATGTGGACACGCTGCTCAAGCCTCATGGCTTGAGCTCCTCCAAGTGGCGGATACTGATGATCCTGCATGAGCAAGGTCGCCTGAGCATGTCGGACATCGCCGTGCATGCCGTGGCCAAGCTCTCCACCATCACTAAGATCGTCTACAAGATGCAGGAGGCAGAGCTGCTCAAGACCGCTCCCTCGCCCCAGGATGGCCGGGTCACGGAAGTGGAGCTGACCGAGGGCGGTGAGGCCAAGCTGGCCGTGGCCAGAGAGCTCACCGCTCAGGTGGTGGAAAAGGCCTTTAGGGGGCTGCGCAAGGACGAGGTCGTCTACATCAACCAGTGCTTGAGCAAGATGTTCCGCAATCTGAATGCGCTTTGAGCGCTCAATGAAGAAGCCGACGAAAGCCAACCCCTATTGGCGTTAGCTACTCCTCGAGCAGGGTGGCCGGCCCCAGGAAGCGGGTCTTGCGTATGAGTTGGGTCGAGGGGGCATCCTGCGACTCTAGCTGCAGCTCGACGGGATGGCTCGCCTGGGTACGTTCGGTGGCGTGCAGCGAACGCGCCATACAGACACTTGGGCGCTGCTCGTTGTGTTCTGAGTTGGCAAGACTGCAAACATAAAGTTGTCCAAGGCCTGATTTATTGTCACTACACGGTCTCTGCTGATTTCCCTACCATCAGAATAGTGAAAACCTTCCACCACTTTCCGGCTGTTGACGGTGTGCAGACTAGGCGTGTCGTCTCGATATAATAAAAGAATATATATGCCATAAGGAAGCTTATGAATCCGCCATTTCAGAATATCCGTATCATTGATGCTACTCATGTGTTGGCGGGTCCTTTTGCTACTTATCAAGTGGCCGTTCTGGGGGCGGACGTCATCAAGGTAGAGTCTCCCGATGATCCGGATCAGGCGCGTCTCCAGGGGGCTGATAGGGGGATGAACGATGCGGGTATGGGAACCGCCTTTATGTCTCAGGCCAGCAATAAAAAAGCCGTCGCTATCGATTTAAAGAAACCCGAAGGGCAAGAGATCATGAAGAAGCTGTTGGCAACGGCCGATGTGTTCGTCGAAAACTATCGTCCGGGCGCCATGGAGCAGCTTGGGCTGGGCTATGAAGATCTGGCAGCCATCAACCCAGCGTTGATCTACTGTTCCATCTCTGCCTTTGGCTCCTCAGGGCCGCGCCGAGAGCTCACGGCCTACGATAATGTGATTCAGGCCTTCTCAGGCATGATGGCAATGACGGGAGACCGTCAGACGGGACCGCTCAAGAGCGGTGCACCGGTCGTCGACTATGCCACGGGTACGACGGCGGCTTTTGCTATCACGACGGCGCTTTTTCAGCGCGAGCGTAATGGGGGAAAGGGGCAGTTCGTCGATGTGTCGATGCTGGATACGGCCTTGATGCTGACAAGCCCCTATTTGACCGCGCTACTGTGGAACGGCAAAAAGCCGGAGCCAAAGGGCAACACGTTTCCGTTTGCCACCATCGGGTGCTACCAGGCCTCCGATGAGCCCTTGATGATCGCTGCCTCCAATCTGACCCAGCAAAAACGCCTGTGGACGGCGCTGGGGCGGGAGGACATGATCAAGGAGAACAACAACCAGCGCCTCGATAGCCATGAGGAAGAAGCCAAGGTCATTGCAGAAATCATCAGCACCATGACGGCGGATTACTGGGAGACGTTCCTGCAGAAGCGGCGCATCCCGGCGGCGAGGATCAGGCGTCTGGAAGAAACCCTGGCCGACCCTCACGTCGGCGCGAGAGGCATGTTGCACAGCCAACCCATCGAGGAGAACGACGAGCGTGAGCTGGTCGTGCCGATCTCGGCGTTTACGATGTCCTCAGGCGAGCGGCGTATCACATCTCCACCGCAGAAGGTCGGCGCCCAGACGGTCGAACTGCTCGCCAGCCTGGGTTATTCAATGAGCGATCTGGGGGCATTGGAAGCGGCGGGTGTGATCGGGTATCCCACGTCGTCGGTTCAGACAGATCGCAGGGGAACTCGATGAAGAATCCTATCGAGCGCTTAGCGCAAGTCGCTAACGACTGGCAGCACCGGCCGCTGACGCCAGAGGTCGACTGGGCGACACGCAGGGCGTTGCTGGACTGGTTCGCTACTACGCTGCCTGGTACGCGTCATGCCCCGGCAACTCTGTTATCCGAGGCCTTTTCGACTACCCGTGGTACTGGCAAGGCCATGTGCTATGTGGATGGGCTCGAAGGCACGCCAAGGTATGCCGCCTTGTTGAACGCCACGGCCAGCCATACCGTCGAGTTCGACGATATCTTCAAGGACGGTGGTTACCATCCAGGTAGTTCGACCATTGCAGCGGCGCTAGCCATTGCACAGGACGTTAGTGCGTCTCGGGACAGGCTTCATCGAGCCATTATCGGTGGCTACGAAGTCGGCTGCCGCATTGCACTAGCCATACAGCCAAGCCACTACACCTACTGGCACACCTCGGCCACCGTGGGCACCATCGGCGCGGCAGTCTCTACGGCGATGCTCCTCGGCGCTAGCCAGCCGCAAATCGGCCACGCCATTGCCCTTTCGAGCAGCTTCGCTGGCGGGCATCAACAGAACCT
The DNA here is from genome assembly GCF_002286975.1 of Halomonas salipaludis. Lineage (GTDB taxonomy): Bacteria > Pseudomonadota > Gammaproteobacteria > Pseudomonadales > Halomonadaceae > Franzmannia > Franzmannia salipaludis. Next base: position 13,075 of record NZ_NSKB01000008.1, on the reverse strand, counting down.
GCAAGGCGAAGGCATGGCCAAGCCGCTGCATGCCGGCCATGCGGCGGATGCTGGGCTGATGGCCGGAATGGCGGCATCGCATGGTGTAACGGCATCGCTCGATAGCCTAAATGCGCCCAACGGCTTCGCTGCTGCGACAAGTGACTCCACAGGGAACTGGGATGTTGCTCTGGATGGCCTAGGTGAATGGACACCCATCACGCGAATGACGATCAAGAATCACGGCTGTTGCGGGCATATCTTTCCAGCCCTTGATGGACTTAAGGTGCTCAGAGAAAGAGAGAACATACCGCTTAACCAGATCCAGAGGATCCACATCGAGGGGTATGGTGCAACCTACTCGATGTGCAATCGGCCCGCACCGAACTCAGATCAGGAAGCCAGGTTCAGTCTGCAGTATTGCATTGCTGCTTTTGTGGTATTAGGGAAAGTCAGACTGCAGGCGTTCGAAAGCGCCATGCTGAGCGATACGCGAGTACGCGACCTGATGAAAAGAGTGACGGTATCGGAAAGATCGGACATCGCCAAAGAATATCCCGCGAAGCGGATGGCCAACATCATCGTGACGACCAATGACGGCAAGAAGCACATTCATTTCCAGGAGACCCGCAAGGGGGATCCGGAAGATCCCATGTCGGATGATGAGCTGATCGAGAAATACGATGAGTTGACGACAGGCATTCTTCCACGACCCGAGCTCGAACAGATCAAGAACAACATCTTGTGGGGCAATGAACTGCCAGGTGGGCTTGGGTAGTCGATCTAGCATTCGCTGAACCAAAGGTTGGCCAAGCACCAATTTATCGTCGGTGGAAGCGTTTTTTAGGGCATGCCAGCATTGTCAATGTTGATGCTTGGTTCTTGTGATTGATAAGTCAATGAGGTGAAACAAATGAACAATAACTTCAAGAGCACGTTTTCTAAAACGGTTGTTAGCGCTGCCGCCGCTTCGTTGTTGACCGCAACTTTTGCTGGAAGCTTTGCGGCCGCAGACGATAGCGATTGGCCGACAGGCACTGTCAATTTCGTCATGCATACCCAGGCGGGCGGTTCGGCCGATGTTTTCATCAGAACGCTGGCTGAAACGATGGAGCCCATGATCGGGCAGCAGATCGTCGTTATCAATTCGCCAGGCGGTGCGGGTGCTACCCAGATGTCCCGCGTTCGCAGTGCGAAGCCCGACGGCCTGGCGCTGGGCATCAATACGCTTTCCCACTTCACCGGGATGCTGACCAATCTCAACGGCGTTTTCGCGCTGGATGACTTTGCCTGGATCGCCTCGGCGCAGGAAGACGTGCATATCGTCTTCTCCAGGAGTGAGACGGGGATCGAGAGCGTTGGGGAACTGATCGAAAAGGCTGGGAATGGGAGTGAGAAAGTCAGCATAGGGGGCTTTGGTCCACGCGGATCTACGCAGAATATCGCGATTTCCATGCTTGAAAATGAGGCCGATGTCGAATTCGAGTGGATCGCCTATAACGGCACGCCCGACATCATTGCCGCTGTCATGGGTGGTCACGTGGACGTGGGTATCTCCAACCTCAGTGCACTAAAGAGCTTTTTTGATGCTGACCGCATTCAAGGAGTCGGTGTCATTGCGGATGAAAGACTAGAAGGACTGCCGGACGTTCCCACCTTCGCAGAGCAAGGAGTCGACATCGATACCGGTTGGGTTCAGGTTCGTGGCGTCTTTGGTCCCGCCGGCATCCCGATGGAGACACAGCAGCAGATCGCCGATGCATTCCATGAAGCCATGCGCTCCGAGCATTACCAGGAGTATGCACGGAACGCCGGTGTCACCGATTCATGGATGGGGCCGGAGGAGTATACGGAGTTTGCAAGAAGGATAAGTGAAGTCGCCAAGGGCGAACTGGAAAAGTCTGACGATTAGGAAGTTTATAAGTCGGTGCGGCAAGGTTAATGTCTCTGCCTCGCTGGCTTATTCAAGAATTACGTGTCCTGTTTATGCCCCGTTTTTCCTGTGGCTACGAAATTTTCACTCGGCCATGGGCGGGGCCTTTTCTCCTTCGAATTCAAGTTCGAACAGGTAATGGCCTGGTTTATAGAAAAAGCCGTTGGGCTTCATTCTTTAAATAATTTTTTCTACATGACGGCTGTCATTCAAGAGGGGTGTGTCATGAGCCAGAACGAGCTGGTCAACTGTACGGTCGATAACGGAATCGCCCTGCTGACGCTGAACCGTCCCGACAAGCGCAACGCCATGAGCGATGCCATGCGGGCCGAACTGGTGGCGCATCTGCTGTCGATCCGCACTGATCGCTCCATTCGCGCCTTGGTCATCACCGGGAGCGGCAAGGGTTTTTGTGCCGGCGGTGATATTGCCGGCATGAAAACGCGGATGGAGGCCGACCCTGCCACGGTGGGATTCAACGGCTGGGAGCGCCAGCAAGGCGTCCACTACGCCGCCAGCCTGCTCCTTAATCTGCCGATTCCCACCGTGGCTGCCGTGAACGGGGCGGCGGCCGGTTTGGGGGCGGACCTGGCCCTCTCCTGTGACTTCGTCGTGGCATCCGAGTATGCCCATTTCACCTGGGCCTATATCGCCCGTGGGCTGGTGCCGGACGGCGGCGGCATGTACTTCCTGCCCCGTCGTGTCGGCCTGGCGCGTGCCAAGGCGCTGATCTTCAGCGGTCGCCGGGTAAATGCCGAAGAGGCCCTGCAATTGGGCATCGCGGATCAGCTTTGCAGTGCCGATGCGCTGTTGAGCTCGGCCCAGGCCATGGCGGATGAGATGAGCAGCGGCTCGCGTACGGCCATCGCGCTGACCAAATCGGTCATCAACAAGAGCTACGAGATGTCCGAGCACCAGGTGTTCGCCGAGGGCAGCAAGGCCCAGGGCATCTGTTACACATCACAAGAGCATCGCAGCTCGGTGCAGGCCTTTCTCGATCGCATGAAGGAGGCCCAGCAGTGAACCAGATCGATGCCCTCCTCAATCCGCGCAGCATTGCGGTGATCGGCGCTTCCGCCGATCCGAAAAAGACCTCGGGGCTGCCCGTTTCCTACCTGATCAAGCACGGCTTCGAAGGAGCGATTTATCCGGTCAACCCCAAGGCCGAGGAGATTCAGGGCCTCACCTGCTACCCGAACGTGGAGGCGCTGCCGGAGGCCCCGGATGTCGGCTTGGTGCTGCTCAATGCCAGGCGCAGCATCGATGCGGTTCGCGGACTGGCCCAACTGGGCTGCAAGGCCGCGGTGGTGCTCGCCAGCGGTTATGCGGAAGCGGGAGAAGAGGGCCAGAATCTTCAGGCACAGCTGAAGGAGGCCGCCGGCTCCATGCGCATCCTGGGGCCGAACACCATCGGTCTGGTCAACCTGACGGCCGGCATCCCCCTTTCCGCCAGCGGGGCCTTGGAGGTCAGCGAGCTGCCTGCCGGTAGCGTGGCGGTCGTCTCGCAGAGCGGCGGCATCCTGGGGGCGCTGCTTTCGCGTGCGGCGGGCCGGGGCATCGGCCTCTCCTCGCTCATCTCCACCAGCAACGAGGTGGACCTGGAAGTGAGCGACTTCGTCGAGTATCTGATCGACGATCCCAACACCAAGGTGATTGCGCTCTACCTGGAGAGCATTCGTCACCCGGCACGTTTCCGTGAGGTGGCGATCCGGGCCCGCGAAGCAGGCAAGCCTCTGGTGGTGTTCAAGATCGGGCGCTCCGAGGCGGGAGCCAGCGCCGCCAGCTCGCACACGGGAGCACTCGCGGGAGAGGACCGGGTCTACGATGCCTTCTTCCGCGAACTGGGCGTCATCCGCGTCAATACCTTCGACGAATTCCTCGACGTGCCCGCCGTGCTGGTGGCCGGCCGCCAACTGGCGGGGCGTCGCGTCGCCGTGCTGACCTCCACCGGTGGTGCCGGTACGCTCATCGCCGACAGCCTGGGGATCAATGGCTTCGAGACGCCACCGCCGGACCAGGCCACCGCGGAGAAACTGCGCGCCCTGCAGGGCGATACGCCAACGGCGCTCGACCGTAACCCCATCGACGTGACCCTGGCGGGGCTGCAGCCCGATCTGCTGCGGCAAGCGATTCGTATCCTGCTCGAAAGCGACAGCTACGATGCCTTGATCGTGATCATCGGCTCCTCGGGCCTGGCCATGCCGGACCTGGTGGTTGGTGCGATCAGCGACAGCCTCGGTGCCAGCGACAAGCCGGTGCTGGCCTACGTCAGCCCCTATGCACCGAATACGCTGCAGCGCCTGAACCGGGCGGCGATTCCCGGTTTCAGCTCGCCGGAAAGCTGCAGCGCGGTACTGGAAGCCCTGTATCTCACCGGCCAGCCGCTGAGTGCTGGGGCCAGCCAGCCGAGCGTCCAACTGCCCGACCTGAGCGGTCTGCCCCAGGGGGCGATTGACGAAGCGGCCGCCAAGCAGCTGTTCTCCCAGGCCGGCATTGCCGTACCGGCGAGCCGCGTCGTGCGCACTCGTGAAGAGGCCGAGCGCGCCGCCAGTGAAGTGGGAGCGCCGGTCGTGCTGAAGGTGCTGGACGCCAACCTGCTGCACAAGAGCGACATTGGCGGCGTGGCGCTGCACCTGAATGCCGATACCATTGGCGATCGCCTGGAGCAGATGGCACATCAGGTGGAGTCCCACGTGGGACGTCGTGCCGACGCCTATCTGGTGGAGGCAATGGTGGCCGGCGGCCATGAGCTGATCCTGGGCGCCAACCGCGATGCCCTGGGCACGGCCATCCTGCTGGGGGCCGGTGGCGTCACGGCCGAGCTGTTCAAGGACACCGCCATCCGGCTGTTGCCGGTGCAGGGCGGTCTCACGCTGGAACAGGCCAGGGAGATGATGCAGCAGTTGACCACCTGGCCCCTGCTCGACGGGTATCGCGGTGCAGCGCGGCGCGATACCGAAGCGCTGGCGCAGGCGATCGTCAATTTCTCCGCCCTGATGGCAGAGCTGGGCGAGCGCGTGGTGACCTCGGAAATCAACCCGCTGTTCGTCATGCCGGAAGGGCAGGGCGTGGTGGCAGCGGACGCGGTGCTCGTCCTCGACGAGGGGCGCGGGGAGGAAAACGCCCATGGCTGAACCGTGCAGCGGCGGCCAGGTCCACCTTCGCCAGGAGGGGGCGGTGGCGGTCATCACCCTCGACAACCCGCCGGTCAACAGCAGCACCGATGCGGTACGCAGAGGCATCCTGGCCGCGCTGGGCGAGATCGACGTGCAACGCGCCACCGCTGTCGTGCTGACGGGAGCGGGCCAGCACCTGATGGCCGGCGCCGACCTGCACGAGCTGGAAAGCGAGCCGACCGAGCCGACGCTTCCTCAAGTGACGGCAGCGCTGGCTGGCTTTCCGCTGCCGGTGATTGCCGTCGTCAAGGGCCACACCCTGGGCGGTGGGCTGGAGCTGGCCCTGGCCTGCGATGTGCGGCTGGCGACGCCCAGCGCCACGCTTGGATTGCCCGAGGTCAGCGTCGGTGTCATTCCCGGCGCCGGGGGTACCCAGCGCCTGCCGCGCGCCGTGGGGCTGCCCAAGGCGCTGGAGATGATCGTCAGCGGCAAGCCCATCGGTACCGTCGAGGCCAGCGAGGTCGGGCTGGTGGACGAACTGCTGGTGGCCACGGAAGAAGCGGCGCAGCAGGCCGAGATCCTGGCCTACGCGAGCCGCTACCGGGGCGGCAAGCGGCCCCTGGCCGAGCGTGAGGTCGCGCCCGTCGATGAATCGACGCTGCAGGCCCTGGTGAAAAGGCTCCTGGCACGCTCCCGCGGCTTGCCTGCGGCGGCCGTGGCGGTTGAGGTGGTCATGAGCGCCGGCAAGTCGAGCTTTGCCGAAGCGGTGGCCAAGGAGCGGGCTCACTTCCTCGCCTTGCGTGGCAGCGAACCCGCACGCGCGCTGCGCTACCTCTTCTTCGCCGAACGAGCCCAGCCCTTCACTCCGACCCAGGCCGTGGAGCCGCGCTCACTGAAGCGGGTCTCGGTGTTCGGTGCCGGCACCATGGGCAGCGGCATCGCCCTCTGCGTGCTGCAGGCCGGCTATACGGTCGATCTACTGGAGCTCAATGCTGCGGCCCTCGAGGCGGGGGTGAAGCGCATCGCAGACGAGCTGGAAGGCAATATCCGGCGCGGTCGCATGACAGCCGAGCGGCGCGACGAGATGCTGGCGAGACTGCGCCCCACCCAGGAGATCCAGGCGGTAGTCGGCACGGATCTGGTCATTGAAGCCATCATCGAGGATCTCGACGTCAAGCGGGCGCTGTTTGCCGACCTTGCCGGTCTTGTCGGCGAGGAGACACTGCTGGCGACCAATACTTCCTATCTCGATATCGACCGGATCGCGGAGGGCGTGGCCCATCCGGAGCGCGTCCTGGGACTGCACTTCTTCAGCCCCGCGCAGCGTATGGCGCTGCTCGAGGTGGTGCGTTGCAGAACGACCAGCGAGCAAACGCTCAGCGCCGCCATCACGTTCTCACGGCGCTTGAAGAAAAAGGCGATTGTGGTCGCCAACAGCTGGGGATTCGTCGGCAACCGGCTGTACGCGGCCTATCGCCGCCAGTGCGAGTTCATGCTGGAGGAGGGCGCCAGCCCCGAACGGATCGATGCCGCCCTGGAAGCGTATGGCTTGGCCATGGGGCCGTTCAAGGTGGCCGACATGTCCGGGCTGGATATCGCCTGGAAGATGCGCCAGCAGACCATGGCCACCCGGCATCTACGCCGCTATGTCGGGATACCCGATCTGATCTGTGAAGCCGGGCGCCTGGGGCGCAAGACGGGCAAGGGCTACTACCGCTATGGCGAAGGCAAAGGCCCCGTCTCGGACCCCGAGGTCGCCGCGATCATCGACTGGTACCGCCAGGAACAGGGTATCGAGGCGAGGACGTTCAGTAACGAGGAGATTCAGCAGCGAGCGCTGCTCGCCCTGATCAACGAGGCGTTGCTGTTGCTTGGTGAAGGTGTCTGCCAGCGACCCGAGGATATCGACATCGCGCTCGTGCATGGCTACGGATTCCCGCGCTGGCGGGGTGGGCCTGTCTTCATTGCGCGCCAACTGGGCAACGAGCGGCTCACGGCTGCGCTCGAATGGCTCGCCGAGGTAAGCGGCAAGGGCCATGAGCGGGGCGATGCCAGCTTGGTTAGCATCGACACGCTGAGAGGCTAGACGGCAGGAATCATCCATTCTCCTTTCGTCTAGTTTGGCCCTAACGTTTTCGTCGGTCGAGACTGAAGAATAGTCAGTGTCTCAGGCTATGTTTATGCGCCATGATGATGAAAAGACTTGGATGTGCTGTTGAACATTACAAGAATTCTGGAGAGCGCCAATGAGTGATTTATCACATGATGCCGAAGCCAGGGATGACGTCGTTTCGGAGATCAGGATAAGCAAAAAAGGGTTCGAGGTTTTCGTTTATATCGTCCTTTTCCTGGTCAATGCCTTTTACTTCAAGGAGGCCCTGGGCCTGCCGGGATCAGCTCGTGGCGTGGGGGCCGGTGGGTTTCCCTTTATCGTCTCGCTGGTCATCGGGGCATCCTTGCTGGCTCTTCTCGTCGTTTCATTGGTTGTGCCGCGAAAGGACGAAGTGGAGCCCTTCGTTGCGATTAGTCGACCGGCTCAAGTGGCGCTGACGATCGCCGTCATGCTCGCCATGGTTATGACTCTCCCGTGGACCGGGCCTCTTGTCGGTATTGCACTGCTTGCGTTGCTGGTGATGTGGCTGGGGGGCGAAAGACGTTATCTCCTTTTGCTTGGCCTGCCTCCACTGTTATCCGTCGGTATTTATGTCCTCTTCGTGCTGGTACTTGGCGTCTATTTCGATTGAGGTGTGATCATGATTGACAATCTCCTGATAGGCCTGGATGCCTTTGCGAATCCGATGGTTCCTATTGGCCTCGTCGCGGGCGCCCTCATCGGTTACCTGATCGGCGCCATCCCCGGCTTGGGGCCTAGCCTGGGTATCGCACTGATGATTCCCTTTACCTATGGCATGGACCCCATTGTCTCCATCGTCATGCTGGTTTCTCTCTTTGCCGCGGCCGAGTACGGCGGCGCCATATCCGGCATATTGCTCAACTCACCCGGCACGGCGGCCGCGGTTGCCACGGCCTGGGATGGCTATCCGTTGACCAAGCAGGGGAAAACGGGCATTGCGCTGAACATCTCCATCATCTCTTCGGGCGTGGGTATCTTCGCCAGCGCGGTTCTGCTGTTCCTGACCGCCGTGCCGCTTTCTGAATATGCGCTCAATTTCGGCCCTACCGCTTACTTCGCACTCGCCCTTCTCGGCCTGAGCCTGGTATCCAGTCTATCCTCCGGCTCGCTGCTGAAAGGCGCCCTGGCCATGGGGATAGGGCTGGCCCTGGCCACGATCGGCCTGGATACCCAGACGGGAGTGCCTCGCTTCAGTTACCATCCCGATTTCTTCGAGGGGCTGCCCCTGGTGCCTGCCTTGCTGGGGCTGTTCGCCCTCTCTGAAGTGCTGTACATGATCGAGGCGGGGGCCAGCCATAAGACCAAGAACCAGCCCATGAGCGGGATCTTGGCGGTGCCTTTCAAGACGTTCTACAAGATGAAGATGCTGTTCCTGAGGAGCTCTCTCATCGGCTACTTTGTCGGGGTGATACCGGGCGCGGGTGCCTCCGTCGGCTCCTTTGTCTCTTACGCCGTTGCCAAGCGTTTTTCCAAAAAGCCCGAGCTGTTCGGCAAGGGCAGCTACGAGGGCATTGCCGCCTCGGAGACGGCGAACAACGCCTCGGTATCCGGTTCGTTGGCGCCGATGCTGGCCTTGGGTATCCCCGGGTCTGCCACTACGGCCATCATGATCGGTGCGCTCATGATCCACGGCATACAGCCCGGACCGCTGCTGTTCACCACCAACCCGCAGATTCCCTATACGGTCTTTGTCTCGCTGTGGATCAGCGTGCCGATTATGGTGTTCATCGGGCTGGCCGGCGCCAGATTCTGGGCCAAAGTGGCCGATATTCCGCGCCCGGCGATAGCCGCCATCGTTGCCTCGATCAGCCTGATTGGCGCCTATGCTTCCGAAAGCTCGATGTTCCCGGTCTATGTGACGCTGGCATTCGGTGTCATCGGGTACGTGCTGCGCAAGGTCAACATTCCCTTGGCTCCCGTCATCCTGGCACTGGTGCTGGGCGATATGCTGGAAACGAACCTGCGCCGTGCCCTTTCCATTTCGAATGGCGATGTAACGACGTTCGTGACCAACCCCCTGAGTGCCACGCTGCTAGCGATTGCGCTGCTGTCGTTCCTCTTGCCGGCGCTGGGGCTTTTCCGCAACAAGATCAAGGGATACCGTCGTCAGCGCCCGATCGTCAGATAGTTGAAGCGACCGGTAAGGTATGGGGTGGGCAACGTTGGCTGTCCACCCCTTCATGTTTTCTGCTGATTCAGCACCAGGACCTCCATCAGGGCCTGGCCAAGAGGGAAGCGTGCGATGCGAATGGAGTTTGCGTGTATTTGCCTGAGCTTGAGCGTCGCCTTCCTCGTGCAAACGATGCTGCTGGTGGCCGTGCCGCTAGCAGCCATCGAGCTTGGCGCAACGCCGTTGGCCCTGGGGCTGCTGGTTAGCGCGCCCTACGTTCTGCCGCTGTTCCTGGCGCTGTCGTTTGGCTCGCTTGTCGCGCGCTGGGGGAGTACACGCCCCCTGCAGCTGGGTGCGGCGGGCATGGTGCTGGGCGCATGGCTGCTGGCCGCACTGCCTGGCTTCACGGGGCTGGTCGCAGGGCAGCTGGTGATCGGCCTGGCGCAACTGATGATGATCATCTCGGCGCAGACGGCCGTGACCTACTTCGGCAGGGGCACCAAGCTGGAGCGCTATTTTGGTTGGTACACGACGTTTCTCTCCGTCGGCCAAATGCTCGGACCCTTGCTGGCCGGATGGATGATCGATTATCGGGGTGGTCCTGCGGGCGCTATCCAGGCTGCTTTTCTTTTGTCCCTGGTTTCACTGGTGGCGATCTTTATCTCCAACAAGAGAAAGGGGCATGGTGGCACAAAGGAAAAAGTCGGCTTGCGAGTGGGGTTGGCGAGACAGCTGACGCTCGTGAAGAACACGCATGGCGTTCAGCTATCCATGATTGCGTCGATCGCGGCGATGCTGGCGCTGGGTGCGCACTCCAGCTATCTCCCCGTATACCTGGAAAGCCTGGCACTTTCCGGCACCACGATCGGGCTCATTGTCAGCCTGCGCGCTTTCTCCTCGATGGCGATCAGGCCTTTCACGAGCATGATCGTCCGTCTCCTTCGCGGACGTTACGCGACTATGGCATTGACCATGGCATTCATGGCGTCAGGCCTGTTGCTGACTGGCTTTGCAGGCAATTTCTACCTGCTGTGCTTCTTCTCGATCCTGGTAGGGGTAGGGGTGGGGCTTTCTCAGCCGCTTTCGATGGTGGTGATCGCCGAAGAAGTACTCGAAGAGCAGAGGGCGCAAGCCTTGTCGATACGGCTCATGGCCAACCGAGCCATGCAGTTCCTCGCGCCGTTGCTTCTAGGATTTGCCACACAGCTCGGTGGTTTTGCGGTGGCCTATTTCATCTGCGGAGTGCTGCTGTTCTTGCATCTGGCGATATTTAAATGGCTTCGACATCGTTATGGCAAGACACTTGTTCGGAAATTTGCTGACTGATAGATAGGCTTCTACCAGGTTGATTTCTATCATAGCGGCTGATCTATCAACCCTCTCATCCACTCCAGAAACCTCAGCAGTGCATCCGAGGGGTGGGCGTCTTTTGGCCAGGTCAAGTAATAAGCCTCCCCCGTCTTGCAGATGAAGTCCGATAGCGCCACGAAGCTGCCGTCCTGAAGCTGGCGCTCGATAAATACCTTGATGGCGATGGCGCAGCCAATGTCCATCGAGGCAGCTTCATAGGCCAGCGCAGAGGTGTCGAACTTGATCCCCATTTCAGGATCAGCCTGATTGCTGCTTGCCTCTATCCACTTCTTCCAATCATCCGGGCGCGCCATCGAGTGCAATAGACGAACTCGTGAAATATCATCTTTTGCCAGGTTTTCTGTCGCCCATAGGGATGCCGATACGATCGGGATCAGCTCGATGTCGACCAGTTTTTCTGCGTGCAGGCCTGGCCAGTCGCCATGACCCGAACGGATGGCGGCATCCACGTTTTGTAAGCCGAAGTCGACGGGCTTTAATGATGAAGAAAGCTTCACCTCAAGCTGCGGGTTTCTTTTATGAAAGTCAGCCAGCCGAGGTATTAACCAGCGCTGTGAAAAAGTCGTATAAGACTGTATGGATAGTGTGTCACGCTGATTTCTTCTTGATACTTTCCTTGCAGCAATTTCAATGTCACGGAAGGCTCCCTTGACTCCATCATAGAGTTCAGCACCTTCTTGTGTAAGCTCTATACCTCGGTGTAGGCGCGTGAATAACGCCACCCCTAGATAATCTTCCAGTACCTTGACTTGGCGACTGACAGCAACCTGAGATACATGAAGCTCATCAGCAGCACGTGTCAGGCTGCGAAGGCGAGCAGCCACCTCAAATGCTCTCAGTGGATTTAGCGGTGGCAGAGGATGGCTCATAATGATACCAAGGGTTCTTAGGATGGTGGGGGCGAAATATTTCTGAAAATTATGATACGCACTGAGCCAGAAAAGTGCATCCCTAATCAACATCTAGTCGCAATGCTTATCACTACCTCTGGCATGCCAGTGTCTTGGCTGGGGAGTCGACTGTTCTCTTGTTTGAAAAAAATATTACCAATGGCGGTAAGCCTGCACCGCAAGGTTTATGGGGTGAATGCGCAGCTAATCCTGTCCTACATTATGACAAAACCAGGGAGCTTCATCGGCTCCTCTCTCGGGCGTTTCTCCGAGCCAGAAACGCCAACGGGCCACCCTGGAGGTGGCCCGTTGGCGTGTTGTTGCCAGGCAGTGTCAGAGCACGCCCTTGGCCTTGGCGGTGTGGGTGGCGATGGCGTCCATCAGCGGCGGCGACAGGCAGTCGTAGGGCTCCAGGCCAAGCTGCTTGAGGCGGCTGCGCACGTCGTCCATGTTGTCTGGGTGGGTGCCACCCTCGATGATCGAGGAGACGAAGGCGGCGAACTCCGGGCCGGCCCAGCCGCTGTCGTTGGAGAGCTCGGTGTGGATGAAGTCCAGTCCGTGGAAGGGGTGGTCGGTGTTCTCGATGCGCCCGTACATATGTACGCCGCAGCCCTTGCAGGCGTGGCGCTGAATCGCCGCCGAGGCGTCGACCACCTCGAGCTTGTCCTCGTTGGCGGTGACGCTGAGGCTGTCGCGGGGCACCACCGCGACCATCGAGAAGGTTGCGCCATTGGGCTTCCAGCACTTGGTGCAGCCGCACACGTGGTTGTGGGCGCACTGCGCCTTGACCGTCACCTCGACCTTGTTGCTGTCGCAGCGGCAGTGCAGGGTGCCGCCATTGAAGGCATCGCTGCCGGCCTTTACGCCACCATCCACCGCGGGATGGATCTTGGTATTGCTGGTGGGTGGGGCCTGGGTCGCCGCCGCGGCGCTGGGCGCAGCCTTGGGCTCAGGGCGATGGCTGCTGGCGGCGGGCGTGGCGCTCTGGCCGCCGAACCAGCGTTTCAGGATATCCATCAGGCTCATAGGCTTGCGCTCCGGGTTCAGGCTCATTCGTGTCAGCATGGCAGTTAACCTCTCTTGTTGTTGCTACCTTGGCGCCTTCGCGGGCGCATATTGCTTTCATTGCGCGTCACGCGGCTTCGGGCGTGATCAAAAAGCGGCGCGTTTAAAAATGCAAAACAGTACGAATGCTCTTGCCGGCATGCAGTAGCTCGAAGGCCTCGTTGATCTGCTCGAACGGCATGTCGTGGGTGACGAACTCGTCGATCTTCAGCTCGCCGTTCATATAGCGCTCCACGTAGCCCGGCAGCTCCGAGCGACCCTTGACCCCGCCAAACGCCGAGCCCTTCCAGACCCGCCCGGTGACCAGCTGGAACGGCCGCGTGGAGATCTCCTCGCCGGCCCCAGCCACGCCGATGATGATCGATTCGCCCCAGCCCTTGTGGCAGCACTCCAGCGCCGAGCGCATCACGTTGACGTTACCGATGCACTCGAAGGAGTAGTCGACGCCGCCGTCGGTGAGGTCGACGATCACCTGCT
>NZ_NSKB01000007.1 GCF_002286975.1 Halomonas salipaludis | reverse complement strand
TGCCGTGGTGCCGGCAGCTCAGAGGACTCGGCCCGGCGTTCGAGGCGGCGAGCGGTTCTGACGGAGAGGCCGGCCTTGGCGGCGGCGACCTCCTGGGTCTGGCCTTGTTGGCGTTGCGACATATAGAGCGTGACCTGTTGGCTGGTGACCGCCATACCGGCTCCCTGGTGGGTCGGGACAAGCGGTCAAGCTTAGGGCAACCGGCCACAATAGTTGTCGTCGGCCGGCCAGAGTAATTGTCGCTCTATATCAAGCGCCTGCTCGACGAGGACGAGAACTCGTGAGGTCGCTGCAGGCGGAACTGGCCCAGGAAGGGCATGTGGTATCACTTTCCAAGCTATGCCAGTGGCTGAACCTTCCACGCCGGACGGTTTACTACAAGCCCAAGGTTCGTCAGCGTGTCATCAATCATGACCTGGCCATGCGTGTGAAGCTGGCTCTGGAGCGGTTTCCCACCTATGGCTACCGGCGTCTGGCCTGTGTCCTGGGTGAGAACCGTAAGCCGATCCAGCGCATCCTCCAGCTAAAGGGTTGGCAGGTACGTAAACGCCCGCAGGGCTTCAGACCTCGTGCCCGAAGTCTCCCATCCGTCGCCTCACGTCCGGACGAGCGTTGGGCGACTGATTTGACCCATGTATGGTGCGGCAAGGATCGACGTGCCAGCCTGGCGGTGATTATCGACTGCTGCACGCGTGAGATCCTTGGCTGGCGATTATCGGACAATGGCAGCAGCAAGACCGCCGAAGCCGCGCTGGAAGAAGCTCTGGTGCATCGATTCGGCGCGTTAGGGCGCATTCATCAGTCACTGGCGCTGCGCTCAGATAATGGCCTGGTCTTCAGCAGTCGGCACTATACGGCGACGGTGAAGGCCTACGGGCTTACCCAGGAGTTCACGACACCATACACCCCGGAGCAAAACGGGCTGGTCGAGCGCTTCTTCCGATCATTGAAGGAAGAATGCATCTGGCAGCATCGGTTCGAATCGTTGGGCCAGGCCCGAGCGGTAATCGGCCGCTGGATCCAGTACTACAACGAAGAGCGGCCACATCAGTCGTTGGGCTATGTGGCACCCCGAGCACATCCATTATTAGCGGCGTAGGGTGTGCAGAAACCAGGGGGTCATTACACTTCTCGCTGCCGACGCTTTTGGGTCTAACACAACATAACGCACACAGTGCACTAAAGGCGGGAGTTATTTTTTAACTCCCGTCAACAAACAGGACAAAAGGAAAAATTAACCATTAGAGTTTTTTAATTTTTCAATGGACTGAAAGTACTTAAGGACGAGCTTATTGTAAAACTCAGGATCTGAGGATTTACAATAATTCAGATGCCCCAAAAGCTTACCCTTATCTTCAGGCTTCAACTTTCCCTTGCTATAAAGGGAAAGCAATAGTCTTACATGATCCTTGTACTTCCTATGCAGTGTTATATGGCCATCCTTACAAATTCTCATCCCAGTAACAAACGCAGACCCACCACTTTTGCTTCCGTACTTCGTCTTCTCCTTATTAACCTTAATATTTTTTAAAGATGCTTCTCTTACTGCTTCATACACCACTCCTTCCACTTCCCTCTTAAACCCTTTCCTTTCAATAGATATAGTTAAATCATCAGCATATCTAGTGTAAGAAAATCTTCCAAACCTCTCCACGTTATTTTTCAGCTTGCTCTCAATAAGCTCATCAATCTCAATCATGCATATATTGGCTATATATGGTGAAGCGGGAAAGCCTATCGCACAAACACCTTTGTGGAACATAGACTCTAAAAACTCACTATCAGAAAGCTCCTTTTCGAGCCAGATAAATTCCGGATGATATTTATACAATGCATTCTTAAAGTCATCCACCCCAACAGAGGGGAAAAAATCAGAAAGATCCATCTTAACAAAATAATTCCCTTTTCGATGACAAAGGGCATTGGTACGAATGGATGCGCCTTCATGAAAAGCAGTTGCTGAACGATGAATCTTAACATTCCTTAAATAGTTTAAAATGGTCCAGTACTGAACAATCTTAAACTCCCAAGGAGGAATTACAATCCTCCTAAAACCTTTACCATTTTTCTTCTTTATTTTAATATGCTTTATCTTACCACGGGCAAGACGTATTTGCTCCCTAAAGGAATCCTCTACCATGTCGAGTTCTCGGCTCACCTCAGAAATGATTGACATAACAATCAAGCTCTCATTCTTTGTTTCAAGCCATCAAGAAAGAACCCTTTTCTCATAACTCCGTCATCATCCGAATATCTAAAAAAGGCCTTGCCGCGCATGCTCTTTATCTTTGAAAAACGATCTTCGTAGGCTATAAAACCCAATGAAATAAGAATTGTAAGTATTTTTTTGACATTGTCATATTTTTTATTTTCGCCAAACACTATCTTAACAGCATCAATCAGGCTCTTGTACTTAACCTCTCTCATCATAAAAATTAGGTCATGAACGAACAACACCGTTTTCGCTGTGATCGCATTAGAAGGATCAAGATCTTCACAAGGAATTCTTTTACTAGCCACTGAGGGGTTTTCAACCAAACTATTGAGATCATGAAAAACAGCGGCAACTCCATCTTTACCTTCAACATCTCCATGGTACATTTTATACCAGAGTACTCTATTTTCATCCGAGCACTCTCGAACAGCTTCTAAAGGGCCTGTATTTATAAAAGATGGCGAGTCTTTAAAACTAGAGTCATTAATAACAATCAGTTTGTGCCGAAGCTCATGATGTGCAAACGCGCCAAGCTCACATATTGCACTTGGGCTTTCCATTATTATTATTACTTTTTCAGACATCTTAGTTAAAACATGCTCAAAGTCTAAAGCATTCTTCTCTCTGCTATTTCTTCTATATTCATCAAAGAATTTTTCCGCTATTATGACTTGGGCATTCTCTACATTTTTTAATAAAAAGTCGTTTACTTGCTTCCTCCTATAAGACACATTTCCATCATGACCATTTGCTCCGCACAAAAAAAAGAGCCGAGGAGTACCACCTAACGGTATCACTCGGCCCTTATTCACTGCATTTTTTATAGGCGAAATAGCTCTATAGTAAGTGCTATCTGTGATTTTTGACATAGCCTACCTAAGCGCGCTGGCATCTTCTTTGGAGTTCAGCCGAGACTTCGGCTGGGCTCCAAAGAAGATGCCAGCGAAACCTCGAGCTGTTCACCGTTTCATTGCAAGGCATGACTCATGCCTCGTAGGCCACAAGGGCCTAAGTTGCTAGGCTTAGCCTCAGCTTACCCAGTCTTCTTTACGTTATCAACCCAGCTATCCCACCTAGCTGGTCCAGTGACTCGATTCAGGAACAGTCGTTCTACCGCTCCATATTACCGTTCGTCTTGATGATCCTGATCTTTGCCCTTCTCTCTCCCCTGGCGTTTTTGAGCACCCCGCTGTAGCCGTGCCACGACCCTCTCCTGGAGCTCGTGGCGCTCGGTCTTCATCGACGGCATGGAACCCACAAAAGCCACGATGCGCTTGGCTAGCTCCTGATCGTCCGGGTCGTGGCTCTGGTTGAGTTCCTTCGCCGCCATCAGCCAGGCCTTGCGGACATAGGTCTGATGCTCCTTGATACGATCCTCCCAGGGGCGTGGCTTCGGTGCCTTGCCAGCCCACTGATCGCGGAAGTCCTCGACAACCTGCTGAATCTTCGCCTGATCCACCTGTGGCGTCAGACCTTTCTCTCGAATGTGGTGCACCACTTGGCTGACACCCCTCTTGATCACCCCACGGGTGGCACGCGGCGTGGCCTCTACCCCTTGGCACTCCAGCTCCGCCGCAAAGGCCTCTCGCCACTTCTGTGGGTCGCCCTTCTTCACGTTCAATCGACGGCCGTCATAGCCCAGGCTCCTCATCGTTAGGTGGACGTGGGGGCTGTCCGTGTCGGTGTGCAGCGCCATGACATACTGATGGTTCTGACCAAACTACCGCTTGGCGTAATTATGCGTAACAGCCTAGCGCGTCATGGATACAAGTAGCAGGCGACTTAGGCCTCTGCATCGTCCATGGGACGCCGGCGACAACGTGTTAGCCGCTTCGTGGGCCTACATTACCCCCACTCAACACTGTTGTGTATAATTTTACGCATACATGCGTAAAGAGGCGTATTCCATGGTTCCTGGATCCTTTGTCTTCCATCGGCCCGCGCTGGCAGAATCGATCATGGCCGGCCTCACCGGCGAGGGCCTGATCGACTACAGCGGGGGGCTGTTCCTAGCCGCGCCGCGTCGCACCGGCAAGAGTACCTTCCTGCGCCAGGACCTTATGCCTGCTTGCGAGCAACGGGGCTGGGAAGTGGTCTACGTCGATCTCTGGACAAATCGGCATATTGACCCTGGCTTGCTGATCGAGCGCGCCATCATGGCCAAGTTGCAGGCCTACGCGCCGCGTATCAAGAAGCTGTTAAGCGCGGCCGGCGTTGATTCCGTTAGCCTACATCAGACGCTGACCTGGGATCTCTCACAGCCGGCGCTGCCCGACAAAGCCACGCTGGCAGAGGCCCTCCAGGCACTGCATGAGGCATCGGGGCGCCTGGTGGTCCTGTTCGTCGACGAGGCGCAGCACGCACTAAGCAGCGAGCTGGGCATGAACACCATGTTCGCGCTCAAGGCTGCCCGAGATGCGCTAACTCTGGGCGTTGAGCAACCCGGCCTGCGCCTGGTCTTCACTGGGAGCAGCCGGGACAAGCTGGCACAACTCGTGCTGAGCCGGGACCAACCCTTCTTCGGCAACACCGTCACTCCCTTCCCACTGTTGAGTAGCGACTTTGTCGAGGCGTTCACCCAGCACGTCAACGCCAAGCTTGCGCCGGGTAACACCTTCAAAGTGACCGATGTCGCGCAGGCCTTCGAGCGCATGGGGCATCGCCCCGAGCTGCTCTGGGACGTTATCAAGCGTGTCGCATTGGAGCTTGGACAGGCGTCTGATCTGGGCAAGCTGCTGCAGCAGGGAGCCGAAGCGGTTCAGGCGGACTACTTGGCCATTTTCCAGTCTGATTTCGACCAGCTGCCGGGCCTTCAGCAGGCGATCCTGTTCGTCCTGGCCCGAGCATCAGCCGATAAACGACCCTTTACGCCCTTCACCCAGGACACGCTCAAGGAGATACAGGCCCGTGCCGGGCGCAAGAGCAAACCGGCACCGTCAACGATTCAGCGCGGGCTGGAATCACTGCGTGAGAAGGGGCTGGTGTGGCGCTCGGGACGCGGAGTATACGCTCTAGAGGATAGCGGCATGGGAGAGTGGCTGCTGTCTGAAGATAACAACCATCAACCATCCAATCCGGATACCCGAAAAAAGTAACCCCCCAAGGTGCGCTTCGGGGAGAGGAGAGTGTTGTTGTTAAGCAGCCTAAGGACGCAAAGGCCCGCTGCCAAGTCTCGGTGATGAGTAGGGGCCATCATACACAGTGAGGGGGTAGCCACGAAGAGGCCCGGTGGGCCGAGAAGTTCAGGCGCCGCGGCGCAGCATCAATTCGGTTTCTGTTCGTCTGCAGGCTGGCACTGAGGCTGCTCGGGGGCATCTTCGCCAATCAGTACAGGCTTTCCGTCCTGCCAGATGACCGCATAGTGGCCAAGACGTCGCTTTCGCTCAAGGGTCTCGGCAGCGGTAGCGCGCAGGCAGTCCAGAATTTCCTGGGTGTTGGGAGAAAGCTGAGCCATGGGAGGTACGATATGGAAGCAGTCATTGGTGGGCCCAGCTGGACTCGAACCAGCGACCAAGGGATTATGAGTCCCCTGCTCTAACCAACTGAGCTATAGGCCCATCGGGAGGAGCGCGTAAGCGCGGGCGTATGATAGCGAATGCTGATGGGTGAGGCCAGCGTAGCCGCGCGCGGATTGCTGGAATGGGGCACTTTTCTCGCGGCGGCGTGTCTCTGCTGTGTCATTGACCGGGAGACTCATGTGAAAGCCTATCTTGCCCTGTTTGCCCTGCTCACCGCCCTGCCCGCCCATGCCGACTGGCAGCTCGACCCCGAGCGCTCGCAGGTCGAGGCGACCATCTTCGAGTTGACCGATAACGGCCCGGTGGAGCATCAGCACCGCGTGCGCGAGCTGCGCGGCGATATTTCTGAGGATGGCATCCTGACGCTGCCGCTGCGCCTCAACCAGACCGACGCGCTGGACCGGCTGGGGCCGCTGCCGCCGTGGCTTTCCGGCATCACCGACATGCCGCTGGCGACCCTGAATACGCAGCTGCCGCCGGAGCGCCTCGATGCCCTCGACATCGGCGAATCAATGGTCGAGACACTGACCTTCAGCGTGCGCGCCGACGGCAATCTCCAGCAGGAGCCGGTGGACCTGCGCTTCACCCGCGAGGATCTCAACACGGTGCGCGTGACCACCGCCGAGCCGGTGGCACTGGACGGCCAGGAGATAATGGCCAATTCCACGCTGCGCAGCGTGCTTAGCCTGCTCGGCTATCAGCGCATCGGCGACGAGGTGCCGGTGGCGCTGAACGCCATTTTGGTCAATCGCTAACCCCGCCCTTTCGCTAGCGAGAGGAGTAAGCAGCAAAACAGCGGAATACAAATACGAATAGATATTATTGAGCTTTATTTCGACACTGGTTATCCTTCGGTTGCTAACGAACAATCACCGGGCCCAAAGCCCCGGTATCTCTTCGCCGATAGGATCTCCCATGAAGAAATTCCTGACCCTCTCCCTTACCATGGCTGTGGGCACAACCCCCTTTGCGCTGCAAGCTCAGGAGCCGGAGACACAGGAAACGATGGTGGTAGTGGGGTCGCGCACCCCGATCCAGATCAGCCAGATCCCCGGGGCGGTATGGTTGATCGAAAGTAGCGAGCTGCAGCAACAGATCGAAGGCGGCGCAGACCTGAAAACAGCCTTGGGCCGCCTGGTACCGGGCCTCGACCTGGCGCCTCAAGGCCGCACCAACTATGGCCAGAATCTGCGCGGACGCAGTGCCCAGGTGCTCATCGACGGCGTCTCGATGAATGGCTCCCGCGGCCTGTCGCGCCAGTTCGACAGTATCGACCCCTTCAACATCGAACGCGTGGAGGTGCTCTCCGGTGCCAGCAGCCTCTACGGCGGCGGCGCCACGGGTGGCATCATCAATATCATCACCCGCAAGGCACGGGTCGGCGGGCCAGACTGGCGCAGCGAGGTCGGCGTCACCAGCGGCTTCAATCGCAGCGACGATTTCGACAAGCGCGTCGCCCAGTCAGTGAGTGGCGGCAACAAGCGCATTCAGGGCTATCTGGGAGTCGCCTATCAGGACAACGGCCGCCACTTCGATGGGCGTGGTGATGAGATATTCCCGGATATTGCCCAAACCGACCTGCAGGACAACCGCAGCATCGATGTACTCGGCAACCTCACCGTCAACCTGGATGACGACCAGAGTCTCGAGCTTGGTGCTCAACTCTACCGCTCGCGCTACGAAGGCGATCGCGGCGTCTACTTCCCTAACCTCGACGCGTCCAGCCCCAACCTCAACGAGGCCGAGATCCGCGACGGATATCACTCGGATCGCGATCCCGCCACCGACCGTAGGCTGCTCAACCTGCAATATCACCATGCCGATCTGCTGGGCCAGAATTTCTACCTGCAGGCCTTCCACCGCGAGGAAGACGCCAACTTCCAGGCCTTCCCTTATCCGGATCCCAACTGGAGCGCACCCGATGCCTATGAGTTCCGCGCCTCGCAGCAAAATACCCGGCTGACCGGGCTCAAGGCGCTGTTCGATGCCGAGCTTAACGACACGCTGTCGCTGAGCTATGGCCTGGACCTGGATCGTGAACGCTTCGATGCCAACCAGATGATCTTCAGTCGCAACGCCACCGATGCCAGCGGAGGCCTGGTTCAATCGGCCACCAGCGTCGAGCCACGCTACCCAGGCTATCGCATCGACACCACGTCAGCCTTCGCCCAGGGTGACTGGTGGGCCAACAACGCCTTCAAACTCTCGGCCGGCCTTCGCCATCAACGCACGGATGTCGAGGTCGACGACTTCCGCAGCATTCCCGGCGGCGAGAACGACTACAGCGCCACCCTCTTCAATGCCAGCGCTCTCTACGACTTCGACAACGGTCACCAGAGCTGGCTGCGCTATAGCCAAGGGTTCGAGCTGCCAGACCCGGCCAAGTACTACGGCAAGAGCGCGGAGGTGAGCGTCGCCGACAATCCGCTGTCAGCGATCGAAACCGACCAGGTAGAACTGGGCTGGCGCTATCAAGACGGCGGCTGGATGGTCCAGGCGGCAGCCTACTACTCCTGGTCCGACAAGGCCGTGGAGAATGACGAGGACCTGAGCGTCACAGTGGTCGACGAGAAGAAGCGCGACTATGGCTTGGAAGGCGCGCTGACCCGCTACTTTGACAACGGTGTCGAGGCCGGCGGTACCCTGCACCTGGTCCGTTCAGAGCAGCAAAACGACGACGGCCAATGGGAAAAGCGCGATGCTCGCTACGCGTCCCTCTCCTCGGCCACCGCCTTCGTCGGCTGGGCAGATCATCTTCGTTCGGCGCGATTGCAAGCCAACCACACCTTCGACCTGAAAGACGCCGACGATCGACGCATCGAGGGCGCCACCACGGTCGACTTGAGCCTGGCCCAGCGCACCGGCCTGGGACGCTTCAGCTTGGGCGTGCAGAACCTGCTGGATGAGAAGTACTCGACGGTGTGGGGCCAGCGCGCCGCGATGTTCTACTCCCCTTACTATGGGCCGGAATACCTCTACGATTATCAAGGACGCGGTCGTACCTACACCGTGAGCTGGTCGCTGGAGTACTAAAGCCGAGATTACCGCATCGGCATGACATCCTCGGCTCGCGCCGCGCCGGTCTGCACCCGCCACTGGGCGGCATAGAATCCGTCGCGCTCCAGCAGCGTGGGGTGCGAACCGCGCTCGACCACCTGGCCGCGATGCACCACGGCGATCTCGTCGGCGTGGACGATGGTCGAGAGGCGGTGCGCGACCATGATCACCGTGCGGCCGTGGGCGATGCGCTTCAGCGAGCGCTGAATAGCCGCTTCGGTCTCGTTGTCCACCGCGCTGGTGGCTTCGTCGAGGATCAGGATCGGCGAGTCCTTGAGTAGTGCCCGGGCCAATGACAGCCGCTGGCGCTGGCCGCCCGAGAGGCGAATGCCGCGCTCCCCTACCGGCGTCTCGAGCCCCTGCGGCAACGCCTCGATAAACTCCCAGGCCTCGGCGGTGCGCGCCGCCTCGAGCACCTCGGCGTCGCTGGCCTCGGGCCTGCCGTAGGCGATGTTGTCGCGTATCGAGCCCTCGAACAGGTAGACGTCCTGGCTGACCAGGCCGATGGCGCGGCGCAGCGAGGCCAGGCTGACGCTCTGCACCGGCTGGCCGTCGACGCGCACCGTGCCCTGTTCGGGGTCGTAGAAGCGCAGCAGCAGCTTGATCAGCGTCGACTTGCCGGAGCCGGTGGCGCCCACCAGCGCCAGGGTGGTGCCGGCCGGCACCTCTAGACTGACCGCCTCGACCCCCGCCCCGCTGCTGGGGTAGTGAAAGCTGACTGCATCGAAACTCACCGCACCGCGCACCGGCTGGGCCAGCTCGCGGGTAGCATTGTCGCGCACCGTGATCGGCACCTGGAGCAGGTCGAGGATGCGCCGGGTACTGGCCATGGCGCGTTCGAACAGGTCGATCACCTCGGCCAGGCCGGTCAGTGGCCACAGCAGGCGCTGGGTAAGGAACACCAGCACGCCGTAGGCACCAATGTTGAGGTCGCCGCGCAGCGCCATCATCCCACCCACGGTAAAGGTGGCCAGGAAGCCGGCCAGAATCGCCATGCGGATCACCGGGATAAAGGCCGAGCTGACTCGAATCGCGCGGCGGTTGGCCTGCACATAGGCCTCGCTAGCCACGCGCAGGCGCTCGGCCTCGCGGGCCTCGCTGGTAAAGCTCTTGATGGTGGCGATGCCGGCGAGGTTATTGGAGAGACGGCTGGAAAGGTCGCCGACCTTCTCGCGCACATCGCTGTAGAGCGGCCCGGCCTTGCGCTGGAAGTAGAACGCCCCCCACACGATCAGCGGGATCGGGGTAAAGGCCAGCAGCGCGATCAGCGGTGATATGACGAAGAACACCGCCCCCACTGCCACCACCGTGACGCCGACCTGCACCAGCGCATTGGCGCCGCCGTCGAGGAAGCGCTCGAGCTGGTTGACGTCGTCGTTCATGGTCGCCACCAGCTGGCCCGAACTGCGTGCCTCGAAGAACGCCATGTCGAGCCGCTGGGCGTGCTCGTAGGTGTCCTGGCGCAGGTCAGCCTGCAGCCGCTGGGCCAGGTTGCGCCACAGGATCTGGTAGAGGTACTCGAAGATCGACTCGCCGGCCCAGATGAAGAAGGTCAGCACCGCCAGGATCATGATCTGCTCCTGGGGCGTGGTGAAGCCGAGCCGGGCGACGAAGCTGCGCTCCTGGTTGACCACCACGTCGAGGGCCACGCCGATCAGGATCTCGGGAGCGATGTCGAAGATCTTGTTGATGATCGAGCAGCTGGTGGCGGCGATGATCCGCCTCCGGTAGCCGCGGGCATAGCGCAGCAGGCGCACCAGGGCATGGAAGCTACTGCTGCTGCGGGAAGGCTGTGCAGGGCTCACAGGGGTTCTCTTGGCGGGTGGGAGGGAAGGCCGCCGTGCAGGCGGCCTGGGGCGCGGTCAGAACGCCCAGTCTTCGTCCTCGGTGGCCACCGCCTTGCCGATCACGTAGGAGGAGCCGGAGCCGGAGAAGAAGTCGTGGTTCTCGTCGGCATTGGGCGAGAGCGCGGCGAGGATGGTTGGGTCGACGTCGGTGACGCTACTCGGGAACAGCGCCTCGAAGCCGAGGTTCATCAGCGCCTTGTTGGCGTTGTAGTGGAGGAACTTCTTGACGTCCTCGCTCAGCCCCACCTCGTCGTAGAGCGACTCGGTGTACTTGACCTCGTTGTCGTAGAGCTCCAGCAGCAGCTCGTAGGCGTACTCCTTGACCGCCGCCTGGCGCTCCGGCGTGGCCTCGGCCAGCGCCTGCTGGAACTTGTAGCCGATGTAGTAGCCGTGCACCGCCTCGTCGCGAATGATCAGGCGGATCAGGTCGGCGGTATTGGTCAGCTTGGCGTGGCTCGACCAGTACATCGGCAGGTAGAAGCCCGAGTAGAACAGGAACGACTCGAGGAACACGCTGGCGACCTTGCGCATCAGCGGGTCGTCGGCGCGGTAGCGCTCGAGGATCAGGTCCGACTTGGCCTGCAGGGTCGGGTTCTCTTCGCTCCAGCGGAAGGCGTCATCCACGTCCCGCGTGGTGCACAGGGTCGAGAAGATCGAGCTGTAGGAGCGTGCGTGCACCGCTTCCATGAAGGCGATGTTGGCGTAGACCGCTTCTTCGTGGGGCGTGCGCGCATCCGGCATCAGCGCCGGGGCGCCGACGCTGCTCTGGATGGTGTCGAGCAGCGTCAGGCCGGTGAAGACGCGAATGGTCAGCTGCTGTTCCTGGTGCGTGAGGGTGTTCCACGACTGGATGTCGTTGGACAGCGGCACCTTCTCCGGCAGCCAGAAGTTGCTGGTCAGGCGGTTCCATACCTCCAGGTCCTTGTCGTCCTGGAGGCGGTTCCAGTTGATGGCATCGACCCGCGATAGGCGCGGCGCCGTGCCCTGTGCTGCGTGTGCGTTAGTCATATCTCAATCTCGTGTTAAACAAGCAAGGCCAGGAGGTATAGGCGCCGGTAGACGATGAGCTGTCCCGGCGCTCATCTCGCCGCAGGCTGGTCATGCCGCTAGAGGCTGCAGGAGACGCAGCCCTCTACCTCAGTGCCTTCCAGGGCGCTCTGGCGCAGGCGCACGTAGTAGAGCGTCTTGATGCCCTTGCGCCAAGCGTAGATCTGCGCCTTGTTGATGTCGCGCGTGGTGGCGGTATCGGGGAAGAACAGCGTCAGCGACAGGCCCTGGTCGACGTGCTGCGAGGCCTCGGCGTAGGTGTCGATGATCTTCTCCGGGCCGATCTCGTAAGCATCCTGGTAGTAGGCCAGGTTGTCATCATCGAGATAGGGCGCCGGGTAGTAGACGCGCCCCAGCTTGCCTTCCTTGCGAATCTCGATCTTGGCCGCCACCGGGTGGATGCTCGAGGTGGAGTGGTTGATATAGGAGATCGAGCCGGTCGGCGGTACCGCCTGCAGGTTGCGGTTATAGAGGCCGTGCTCCATCACCGAGGCCTTGAGCGACTGCCACTCTGCCTGGCTAGGAATGGCGATGCCGGCACGCTCGAACAGTCCCCGGACCTTCTCGGTACGCGGCTGCCACTCGCGCTCGGTGTACTTGTCGAAGAACACGCCGCTGGCGTAGTCGGAGTCGGCAAAGCCGGCGAAGGCCGTGCCGCGCTCGATGGCCAGGCGGTTGGAGGCGCGCAGGGCGTGGTAGGCCACGCAGCAGAAGTAGAGGTTGGTGAAATCCAGCCCCTCTTCCGAGCCGTAGTAGATGTGCTCGCGAGCCAGGAAGCCGTGCAGGTTCATCTGCCCCAGGCCGATGGCGCGGGAGTGGGCGTTGCCTTCGGCGATCGACGGCACCGAGGAGAGGTGGCTCATCTCCGACACCGCGGTGAGGCCGCGCACGGCGATCTCGACGCTGGTGCCGATATCGCCGGCATCCATCACCTT
Source organism: Halomonas salipaludis (assembly GCF_002286975.1). Lineage (GTDB taxonomy): Bacteria > Pseudomonadota > Gammaproteobacteria > Pseudomonadales > Halomonadaceae > Franzmannia > Franzmannia salipaludis. The sequence goes on along the minus strand of NZ_NSKB01000007.1, from coordinate 360,079 downwards.
GGCGATGTTCATCGAGCCCAGGTTGCAGGAGATATCCTCGCCGGTATGGCGATAGCCGAGGTCGTCGTCGTAGAGGCTCGGCGTGTTGACCTGGAGGATCTCCGAGCAGAGGTTGCTCATGTTGATGCGCCCGGCGATGGGGTTGGCGCGGTTGACGTTGTCCTCGAACATCACATAAGGATAGCCCGACTCGAACTGCACCTCGGCCAGTATCTGGAAGAACTCCCGGGCATTGATCTTGGACTTGCGGATGCGCGAGTCGTCGACCATCTCGTGGTACTTCTCGGTGACGCTGATATCGCCGAACGGCACGCCGTAGACGCGCTCGACGTCGTAGGGCGAGAACAGGTACATCGCCTCGTTGCGCTTGGCCAGCTCGAAGGTGATGTCGGGGATGGTCACGCCCAGCGACAGCGTCTTGATGCGGATCTTCTCATCGGCGTTCTCACGCTTGGTATCGAGGAAACGCAGGATATCCGGGTGATGGGCGTTGAGGTAGACCGCCCCGGCGCCCTGTCGCGCGCCCAGCTGGTTGGCATAGGAGAAGGCATCCTCGAGCAGCTTCATGATCGGGATGATGCCCGACGACTGGTTCTCGATGCGCTTGATCGGCGCGCCGAACTCGCGGATGTTGCTGAGCAGGAAGGCCACCCCGCCGCCGCGCTTGGAGAGCTGCAGCGCCGAGTTGATGGCGCGGCCGATGGACTCCATGTTGTCCTCGATGCGCAGCAGGAAGCACGACACCAGCTCGCCGCGCTGACGCTTGCCGCAGTTGAGGAAGGTCGGCGTGGCGGGCTGGAAGCGGCCGCTGATGATCTCATCGACCAGCGCCCGGGCCAGGGTCTCGTCGCCGCGGGCCAGGCTCAGCGCCACCATGCACACGCGGTCCTCGTAGCGCTCCAGGTAGCGCTTGCCGTCGAAGGTCTTCAGCGTATAGCTGGTGTAGTACTTGAAGGCGCCGAGGAAGCTCGGGAAGCGAAACTTGTAGGCGTAGGCCTGCTCAAACAGCGACTTGATAAAGGCGCGCTGGTACTGCTCGAGCACCTGGGGCTCGTAGTAGCTCTCCTCGATGAGGTAGTCGAGCTTCTCTTCCAGCGAGTGGAAGAACACGGTGTTCTGGTTGACGTGCTGCAGGAAGTACTGGCGCGCCGCTTCGCGGTCGCGGTCCAACTGCAGCTCGCCCGACGGCCCATACAGATTGAGCATGGCGTTGAGGGCGTGGTAGTCGAGCGTGCGTCCACCCTCGCTCTGGCCGGCGGGCCGGTGAATCTCGCTCATGGCTGTCGTTTCCAAAACGCATCTACTCCCTGTTGAACCCTGGCCACGTCGTCCGGCGTGCCCAGCAGTTCGAATCGATATAGCAGCGGCACGCCGCATTTGTCGGCAACGATGCGCCCGGCCAGGCCGAAGGCGGCGCCGAAGTTGGTGTTGCCGGCCGCAATCACGCCGCGAATCAGGCCGCGGTTGTGCGCATCGTTGAGAAAGTGGATCACCTGCTTGGGCACCGCGCCGTCGGCGCTGCCGCCACCGTAGGTGGGGGTGATCAGGATGTAGGGCCGGGTCACGCGCAGCGGCGGCTCATCGCGGCTCAGCGGGATGCGCCGTGCCGGCAGCCCGAGCTTCTCGACGAAGCGCTGGGTATTGCCCGACTTGGTCGAGAAATAGACCAGCTCGCCTTGGGCGTGATCGGCACTCGGCTGTTGGTGCCTCTGCTCAGCCAGCATGGTGATCTCCTGCCGTGACCTCGAGCCCGATTTACGCCAGCGCCTGGATGCGGTCCGGACGGAAGCCCGACCAGTGGTCGTCACCGGCCACTACCACCGGCAGCTGACGGTAGCCAAGGCCTTCCACGGTTGCGCGGGCGCTGGGATCCTGGCTCAGATCGATGACCTCATAGTCGAGCCCCTGCTTGTCCATCGCGCGGTAGGTGGCGGTGCACTGTACGCAGGCGGGCTTGCTGTAAATCTCAATCTTCATGGTTATCGTTTCCTTACAAATCAAGGCAAGTATGGCTTGGCCGACGTCTCTTAGGATACACCATATCTGGTGAATTCTGCCATGAAGAAATCAATATATAGTGTCTATTGACCAAACGCACCCCCCGCATGCGGTAGCCAGGCGACAAGGCGCGAGGCGCCCTGATAGCGGGCGGTACGCGGGCAAGGCCAGTCTAGCCGGCTGCGCCGACGAGACCTTAACGGAGATCAAGAAAGGTGGCGAGAAGCACACAACAGAGCGCCGCGGCCATTTGGCCGCGGCGCTCAGTCTTACGCTGTCAGTCGAGAATCAGGCGATTGCCGCTTGGTAGCGACGCTCGACCTCATCCCAGTTGACCACGTTGAAGAACGCCTCGATGTAGTCCGGGCGCTTGTTCTGGAACTTCAGGTAGTACGCATGCTCCCAGACGTCCAGGCCGAGCACCGGCGTGTTGCCGTTGGAGATCGGGCTGTCCTGATTCAGGGAGTTCTCCACCACCAGCTTCTTCTCCGGAGTCACGCTGAGCCAGGCCCAGCCGCTACCGAAGCGACCCAGGGCCGCCTTCTTGAAGGCATCCTTGAAGTCATCGAAGCCGCCCAGCTGCTCGTCGATGGCGGCTGCCACCTGGCCCTTGGGCTGACCGCCGCCCTGGGGCGACATCATTTCCCAGAACATGGTGTGGTTGGAGTGGCCGCCACCGTTGTTGATGACCGCCTGACGCTTGTCGGCCGGCACCTTGTCCAGGCTGGCCAGCAGCTCGTCTACCGGCGTCTCCTCGAGGCCGGTGCCCTCTAGGGCGGCATTGAGGTTGTTGACGTAGGTCTGGTGGTGACGCGAATGGTGGATTTCCATGGTCATCGCGTCGATGTGCGGTTCCAGCGCGTCGTAAGCGTAAGGCAAATCGGGCAGTGTATGAGGCATGACTCTAGCTCCTCCCTTTGCTGATAGAAAAGACACGGCGCTTGGCCGCAGCCCCCTATGCTAGCTCAGAATGGCAGAGCAACGCGAACGGCGCGAGTGGATAGTGGTACCCGAGGATAAATACGAATAAACCTCATTCGTGTATCATACCCTCATGTCCTACTCCTCCACCGAGAATCAACACGCGATGCCTCCAACGCCCTGCCAGCGCTACTGCGGCGATGACTTCTCCGCCTACGGACGGCGCTTCGGAATCGCCTACCGCTTCGCCCGCCAAGGCCGCCTGCCGGTGGTACAGGGCCGGGTGGAGGAGTTCGCCCTGCGACCGGGCATGCGCCTGACCCACTCCGACGTCGAGGTCCTGCAGCACTATGCCTCCTCGTCGCTACAGTCGGCCGCGCTGCTGGTCCTGGTGGTGCTGGAGGGCTGCGTCACGCTGCAGGTGGGAGGCAGCGAACGCCACCTGAGGGCAGGCATGGCGATGAGTACCCGGCTGGCCGGCTCGGCGCATGCCTTGCACGCCAGTCAGGCCCCCGGCCAGCGCTTGCGTACCCTGATGCTGGGCCTCGAGCATGCCGCGGCGCTGCCACAGCTGGCGCTCTCCGCGGGGGCGTCAGCACCCTCCATCTGGCGCCTGCCCGAGCATCTCGTCGGCTCGCTGGAGCACGCCCTGGACGACCACTGGCAGCCCGGGGCGCAGCGCCTGCTGCTGGAGGGCCTGGCACTGCAGTTGCTGGCGCACGTGCAACCCGCAATGCCGCCGCATCCACTCGAGCAACCCGGCGTCTCGCCCGGCGAGCAGGCGCGACTCGAGGCGGTGCGCCAACGCCTGCTGCAGCAGCCGATGGAAGCGCACCGACTAGAGGACCTGGCACGCCTCGCGGCGATGAGCCCCAGCAGCCTGCGCAGCAAGTTTCGCCATGCCTTCGGCCAATCGGTGTTCGACTGCCTACGCCAGCGGCGGCTAACCCTGGCTCGGGAGTACCTGGCCCAGGGGCTCAGCGTCCAGCAGACGGCACAGCGCTGCGGCTACCGCCATGCCAGCAACTTCACCACCGCCTTTCGCCGCCACTTCGGCGTCTCCCCACGGCGTCTCGCCCATACCCTGGCATAGCGCATAAGTCTTCTGGCGCAGCGCATACATCATGCGCCCCTCGACAATGTAATAATTCTCATTACTAGAAGATCCTATTGTATTATTGCCAGGGGACATCGCCTCCATGCTCAGACCGCACCAGCTGTCACTCGCCATCGCCATGCTTGCCAGCAGCACAACCACCTGCGTCTGGGGCCAGGCTGACGATCGGGCCAGCCAGCTCGATACCCTCACCGTCACCGCCCAACAGGCCGCCACCAAAGTGACGACGCCCTTCGTCGAAACGCCCCAGGCGGTATCGCTGATCAGCCGCGAGGATATGCACACCCAAGGCGCGCGCACGGTACAGCGCGCCACCAACTACACCCCCGGAGTGTTCAGCAACCAGGTCGGCGCCTCCAACCGCTACGACTACCTGGTGCTGCGCGGCTTCTCCGACGGCAGCCTAAGCAACACCTTTCTCGACGGCCTGAAGGTGATGGGCGACAGCAACTCCTACAGCTCGATGAGCGTCGATCCGTGGTTCCTGGACAGCATCGAGGTGGTGCGCGGTCCCGCCTCGGTGCTCTACGGCCGCGCCTCCCCCGGCGGGGTGGTGGCGCTGACCAGCAAGCGCCCCGAATTCGAACCCGGCGGCGAACTGCGCCTCTCGCTGGGCAACAACCAGCAGCGTAGCGCGGCCTTCGACCTCTCCGGGCCACTCGGCGACGGGAATCGCGTGGCCTACCGCCTGACCGGCCTGGCCAGCGCCGCCGACACCCAGTTCGGCCCCGTCGAGGAGGAGCGCTACGCCATCGCCCCCTCCTTGACCTGGGACGTAACCGATGCCACCAGCCTGACGCTGTACGCCTACCTGCAGCAGGACCCGGAAGGCGGCTACCACTCCGGCGTGCCCTATGAAGGCGCCGTGGTCGACCGCAACGGCCGGCGCATCTCCAACAACTTCTTCGACGGCGAAGCGGAGTACGACCAGTTCAAGCGCACCCAGCGCATGCTCGGCTACGAACTGGAGCACCACGTCAACGATGACTGGCGGGCGCGCCAGCGGCTGCGCTACCTCAATGCCGATGTGGTCATGGATCAGGTCTACGGCTTTGGCTGGGCGCCGGGCTCGGACAGCGAGCTGACCCGTTACTACGCCGGCGGCGACGAGTCGCTGGAGGCCTGGACCCTCGACAACCAGCTCGAAGCCGACCTCAGCGGCAGCTTCATCGACCACACCCTGCTGCTGGGCGTCGACTACCAACAGCGCGACAACCGCGTCGACTGGCCCTCGGGCGCCTTCCCCAACCTGGATGCCTTCGACCCGCAATACGGCGCCGACCCCATCGCCATCTATCCGTCCGCCCGCGAGGATCATGAACTGCGCCAGACCGGCATCTACCTCCAGGACCAGATGGCCCTTGGCAACTGGCGGCTGACCCTCGGCGGGCGCTACGACTGGGTCGACATCACCAACACCAACCTCGACAGCGGCGAGCGCAGCGAGCTGGACGACACCCAGTTCAGCGGCCGCGCCGGCCTACTCTATCTGTTCGACAACGGCGTGGCCCCCTACCTCAGCTACTCCACCGCCTTCACCCCAACCAGCTTCGTCGACGCCGAGGGCGACCTGCTGCCGCCCATGGAGGGCGAGCAGCTCGAGGCCGGCCTCAAGTACCAGCCCACCGGCAGCGAGGATCGCTACAGCGTCTCGCTGTTTCGCATCAACCAGGAGAACGTCGCCACCAAGGAGCAGCCCACCGATCCCTATCGTGCGGTAGGCGAGATCCAATCCCAGGGCGTCGAGCTGGAGGCCTACACCCAGCTCACCGATCGTGTGCGCCTGCAGGCGAGCTACAGCTATACCGACATCACCTACCAGCGCAGCGACGACGGCAACCAGGGCAACCGGGCCATCTATGCACCGCGCCATCAGGCCAGCCTGTGGGGGCACTATGCGTTCGACAGCGGCGCGCTTGACGGCCTCGACGCCGGCCTCGGCGTACGCCACTACGCCGATATCCAGGCCGACCGCGCCAATACCGCCAAGGTGCCCGAGTACACCCTGGTCGACGCCAGCCTCGGCTACGACCTGGGGCGCCTCGGCTATGACGGCCTCAGCGCCCGCCTCAACGTCACCAACCTCACCGACGAGGAGTACGTCGCCGCCTGCAACTCGCTGGAGTACTGCTACTTCGGCGCCGAGCGCGGGGTGCTGGCCAGTCTCAGCTATACCTTCTGATCACCGCCCAGCGAAGATGGACAGCCCGCGCATGAGATGGCACACTCACGCATCGAAATAGCAACCATTATCATGAAATGACGTCACCAAGGCCCTGATTCCAACATGCCTGCTTCCATTACCTCGCGACTGCGTCGCCTAGGAGGTTCGCTCATGCTGGTGTCGGGGCTCGGATTGACCTATGCCTCCCCCTCTCATGCCGAGGGCATCGCCAGCATCGACTGGACCCTGGCCGAGACCCTGGTGGCCCTCGAGGCACCGCCCCGCGGCGTGGCTCAGGTCGACGCCTATCACGAGTGGGTCGGCGAGCCCCACCTAACCGACCAGGTGATCGACCTGGGCCTGCGTTCCCAGCCCAATACCGAACTGCTGGCGCATCTAGCGCCCGCGCATATCGTCATCTCGCCGATGTTCGCCAACCTGGCGCCGCGCTTGAGCAAAATCGGCCGGGTCGACACCTTCCACCTCTATACGCCCGGCCGCGACACCTGGGAGGAAGCGGCAACGCTGACCCGCGAGCTAGGCGAGGTGACCGGGCGCAGCGCAGCGGCCGACGCCTTGATCGCCGCGGCCGACGGCCATATTGAAGCACTGCGGCAGCAGTTGCCCGAGGAGATCCGCCCCATGCTGATCATTCAGTTCATGGACGAGCGGCACGTACGCGTCTTCGGTGAGAATGGCCTGTTCCAAGCGGTGCTGGATCGGCTCGGGCTGGAGAATGCCTGGCAGGAGCCGACCAACGCCTGGGGTTTCAGCCTGGTCGGCCTCGAACAGCTGATGAAGCTCGACGCGCAACTCGTGGTGGTTGAGCCCTACCCCACCGGCGTCGAGGAGAAGCTCCGCCGCAGTGCGCTATGGCAACATTTACCCGGCGTCCGCGACGATACCTATATTACGCTGCCAGCGGCGTGGAGCTTTGGCGCCCTACCCTCGGCACGGCGCTTCGCCGAACTCCTGGTGGAGGCCCTGCCCGCGGCCTGAACACCGCGGCAGCCCGATTCACTTACGCCGCTTGGCTCCTTGATGCGCCTTGCAGTGTTAACCCAATGGCCCGTCACACCGGCGCCTACTGCTCCACCCTGGCGACTGCATCCCGGCTCGCATCTCTACGCTCCTCTCCGGTCAGCTCATACAGCTGCCCGCCGCGCATCTCCAGCAGGCGGTCGGCCTGATCGAAGTAGTGGTCGTCGTGGCTGATCACCACCAGCGTCTTCCCCAGCGCCCTAAGCTGCGGCAACAGCTCACGGTAAAACACGCGGCGGAATTGCGGATCCTGGTCGGCGGCCCACTCGTCGAGCAACAGTAGATCGCGCTGTTCAGCAACCGCCAGCAGCATCGCCAGGCGCTTGCGCTGCCCCTGGGAGAGATTGATATTGGTGACGCGATCGTCTTCGATGTCGAGCTTGCTGTGCATGCCCAGGGCGGCCAGCCACTCCTCCACTAGCGTCGCATCGGGCGACTCGCCTCCCGGCCCCATCAGGCGGTCGAACAGGTGCAGGTCGGTATAGATCGCTGAGAAGTGCTGGCGGTAGGTCACCCAGTCCGCCTCCTGCAGCGCCCGGCCATCGACCCGCACCACTCCGCTCTGAGGCTGGTAGAGCCCGGTGAGCAAGCGTGCCAGGGTCGACTTGCCACTGCCGTTGCCGCCGATCAGAAACACCACCTCGCCGCGCCGCAGGGTCAGGTCGATAGGCCCTATCGCAAAGCCCGGCCGCGCCTCCTCTTCGGGATAGCGATAGGTCACCTGCTCAAGGACGATCTCCTGCCAGCCGTGGCGCCGAGTATCGCTATCGAAACTATCGCGGTAATCCGCCAGAGCCAGCGAGCTCAACTTCTCGAACGCCACCCGGGCGTTGATCAGCGTCGGCACGGCCCCCACCGCCTGGATCAAGGGTGCCCTCAGAAACAGCAGCGTGAGAGAAAAGGTGGTGGCCACCTGCGCCGACGCCCAGCCCAGGCCATTGGCCAGAAAGAACACCACGCCGATGGCGCCCAGCATCATGATGTTGAACCAGTTGATCGCACTGAGGTGATAGGTGTCGCCACGCACGATATGGTGGCGATAGGCATCGGCATTGGGCGTATAGACGTCACGATAGAGCCACTTGGCCCGGTCACGGTTGAGCGCCAGCTCCTTGCGCCCCTCGATCACCGACTGATAGTCCGCGTAGAGCCGGTCCTCGACTTCGCGCAGCTTGGCCATATGCTGGTAGACCCAGGTGACAAGGCGCATGCAGACCGCCACGGTGACCGCAGTCCATAACACCGTCACCGCCAATATCGAGGGCGACAGCCAGCCCAGGTAGAGGCAGGCCCCCACGGTCAATACCCCACCCTGCACCAACTCCGGCAGGCGCACGAAAGCCACAGTGATATAACGCACGTCGGTAGACAGGCTAGCCAGCAGGCGAGCGCTGCCGATCTGCTCGACGCGCTCGATGTCGGTATCCAGGATGCGCTTGATCAACTGCCCACGCAGCCGGTAGACAAAGTGGTGACCAAGCGTGGTCAAAGCCAGCTGCGAGGCGAGGGTGATCACCAACAACAGCGCGATCAGGCCCAGGAACTCCGGCAGGATGCCCCAGGGGTCGGGAAAGGTGCCCAGCAGCCGCTGATTGATAAAGGCGATGACCCCAATGCCCAGTCCAGCACTGGCCAGACTCAACACCACCACGGCCACGAATGGCCAGCGGTAATCCCGCCATACGATCCTGAACAGCTCCATTGACCTTGGCTCCTTCAAAGAGTGAAACGCTAAGGCAAGCGCGACAGCGTGTCGTGCAGCCTTAGCGGCGTTTCTTGGCCGGCTTGTTTTCCGGCTTCAGCGGGCAGCCGCCGCACAGCGGCTCATCGGGCAGCCGATACTTGACGCAGCAGAGTCGCCGCACCCGGGTGGGAGTCTCACCGCCCAGCTCGAGATAGCGCACCGGCTGGTAGAGCGGATTGCGACGCCCGTCAGCAAGCGTCTTGGTGTCGAGATAGCGCAATAGCGGCTCCCCCGCTCCGCTGCAACCGGGATGCTGTGAGCAGGTCTTCCCCACGAACTCCACGTAGTGCCCCAGATTGCTCCAGAACACCTTGGGCGCCAGGCCGGAGGTCGCTGCCAGCGCCTCGATCAGCGGTGCGCAGTGCGCGTCGAACAGATAGTCAAAGCGCGCCGAAGGGAGCTGCGAAGGCAGCGGTTCGCCGCCATCTGGCAGCCAGATATGCGCCGGCTGCCCCTTGTCGCCAAGCGCGAGACGCATCTGCTCGAGACCTACCGGCAGCGCCTGCCCCAGCAGTAGATTGGCCGCCAGGGTGGGGATCGAGACGCCGCTGAAGTGGTGTTTCGACCAGATCGAGGCGGCCGCCTTGCGATCGGCCCCCTCGCCGAAGCTGGCGGCAAAGCGGCTTATCGTCTCCCCCAACACCCCAGGCTCGAGCAGGTCGGACATAGCGGTAGTCGGCACCTCCGGCACCCCAAAGCGGGGTGCCTTGAGCCTATCCAGGGGTGGCTGCCGATAGAGTAACAGCAGCGCCTCGGCCGCATCGTTGCGGTACACCGGCAACTCTGCCATCCCTGTCATATCCGCCTCCTCTCTTTCAGCGCACCATCATCTCCGGCTGCCCATGGGCGGCCACATCTCACAGCCTGCGCAGCCCCCACATGAAGTAGGCGCCACCGATCAGCGACGCGACCAGCCCGGCCGGCATGTCGTAGGGGAAGATCACCTGGCGACCCAGCCAGTCGGCCAGCACCATCAGCAGCATGCCCACCAGTGCCGCACCCAGCAGGTGATGGCGGGCGCGTGATAGTCCCAGCAACCTGGCCATGTGCGGCGCCAACAGCCCGACGAATGAGAGCGGCCCCACCACCAGAGTGGCGCAGGCCGTGAGCAGGGCCACCAGCAGTAGCAGCACCAGGCGAGCACGATTGAGAGCAATGCCCAGCGCCAGGGTGGTAGGTGCCCCCAGGGGTAGAATGTCCAGCCAGCGGGTCAGCGGCAGGGTGCACAGCGTGAGTAACGCGGCCAGCGTCCCCACCACCAGGGCACTGGTGAGATCAACGTAATAGGTGGAGCCCGCCAGCCAGGCGATCACCTGCTGCCCACGTGGATCACCGCCTGCCAGCATCACGCTGCGCACCGCATCGAACAGTGCCGTGACCGCTACCCCGGTGAGCAGCAGGCGCTCCGGTACGAAGCCGCTGCGGCGATTGAGTGCCACCAGGATCAGCAGCGTGGCAAAGGCCCCCAGGGTGCCGACGCCGACCAGCATGCCGCTGGTCGGCGCGGGCAGCAGGAAGATCCCCAGGATCAGGGCAATCGCACAGCCACCGCTGATACCCAGCACCTCGGGGCTGGCCATCGGGTTGGCGGAGAGGCGCTGCAGCAAGGTACCGGCCACCGCCAGCATCAAGCCACTGGCCGCCGCCGCCAGCACCCGGGGCATACGCCACTGCATCACGTTCCAGTTATCCGGTGACAGCCAGTACCAGCCATTCACTCCCTGCCCCAGTAGCAGGCCCAGGGCGGCAGCCAACAGCAGGCCAATGGCCAGCCGCGTGGCCAGGCGGCCGGGAGCAGGATGCCGGCTCGCGATTACGGCCGACGGCTGGGGCGCCTTGTTGCCGTGCAACTTGAGGCGTGGGATCAGCCACATCAACAGCGGCGCCCCCAGCGCACCGGTCACCGCACCGGTGGGAATCAGCATCGGCACCAGGCCGGTGAAGTTCTGCAGCAGCAGGTCCGTGGTGGCCAGCAGCACCGCCCCCAGCAGCGTGCCCCACAGCAGGCGCTCGCTAAGGCGGCGCGCCCCCGCCAAGCGCACGATATTAGGCGCCGCCAAGCCGATAAAGCCGATAATACCCACCACACTGACGATACTGCCGGTGATGAACACCGCCAGCCCCATGCCCGCAAAGCGCAGATAGGTAAGCGACACCCCCAGGCTCTTGGCGCTGGCATCGTCCAGTTCCAGCACCGCCAAGGGGCGCAGCAGCAACCAGGCCAGCACGCAGCTGATGGCCATCCGCGGCCAAAGAATCGCCACGCCATCCCAGCCATTCTGAGCCAGTGACCCGGCGCCCCAGATCAACAGCCCCGACAGCGCCTCGTGATTGAACAACAGCAGCGCCGTGGCCAGCGCGCCCAGATAGAGGTTCACCACCAGCCCGGCCAGCACCACCACGATCGGCGCCAAGCCGCGCCGCCAGGCCAGCACGAACACCAGCCCCACCGCCAATGCACCACCGGCCAGCGCCACCCACTCACGGCCAACGGCCAGCAGTCCCGGCGCCAGCAAGGTCGCCGTCATCAACGCCAGGTTGGCCCCCGAGGCCACCCCCAGCGTAGTAGGCGACGCCAGCGGGTTGCGCAGCACCTGCTGCATCAGCACTCCGGCCAGCGCCAGGCCTCCGCCAGCCAGCAGCGCAACCGAGAGCCGTGGCCACCACGCATAGTGCAACAGCAGCTGGTCGACATCCTCGAACGAGGGCGACAACAGCGCCTTGAAGCCCAACGCCATGCCGCCCTGGGCCTCCAGCCCCAGCCAGAACAGCACCACCAGCGGCAGGCTCAGCAGCCAGCAGGTAAGCGCCGGCGCCCCCCTGCGCATCGCATACCCCGTCATGCCCACAGCCCCTGTTCCCGTTGGTGGCGCACACTACCTTCAGCCATGCGTTCTGCCCCCTTTGCATAGACGATTCAGCCGGGCCATACTTTAATTGAAAACGATTATCATTGAAATACGCATACGGGACAACATCGCATTAGCGCCTGGGAGCGGGGGCGCTGTCACCGGCCTCGTCCAGCGCGTCGACCAGGGCCTCGGCGAAGCGCAGGGCGGAGGGGAAACCTCCCCACGACCAATAATTTACTTCTATACTGATAGGAAGATCATCCAGCCAATGCTGCCATAGGCCCGACGTTGGCAGGGCTGAATCAGTTAAGTATTGAGAGTAAGCCGGATTAAGAAGAATGAACCTTCCCTCTAATTGAAACGCCTCTGAAATGGTTAATGTACTGAAACCCCAGTCGTTAGTAGGGCCTTGCCAGGCATTCTCCAAGCCAAGCCGAGTGAGAACCATATCTTCTAGGCTTCCAGACCCATAGAGTCGCAGATGACGATCGTCAATAATTTGCGCAACAAACAGTGGCTCTCCAGTTCTTTTAATCTGTTCCGCCATTACTGCCAGCGCGACTTCGACATCATTAATTAATTCCTTGGCCCTCTGCTGATTATCGCTCAAGTCTCCCAATTCTCTAGTCATATTTTCCAGGCTTTCCCATACTTTCTGGCCTTTCCAAAGCAGCCGTATCGGTCTCACATTAGCAATGCGGGAAAGTTTATTCTCTAGATTCAAATGAGCCGGCGGCGATATTAGAATAGCATCAGGCTCCAACGCCGCCAGGTATTCAAGATTGGGCTGAAATCTATTCCCTAGCTCTCTAGCCTCAGGCAATAAGGGATCCCGGTAGAAGCGCCTATATTGTGCCAAGCCCGCCATCGCTATAGGAGGCTGATGCAAGGCCGACAGTGTATCTGCAATGGCATAGTCAAAAGCGATCAGCTTTTTGGACTCTTCAGCATTAGCGAAGGAAACGAACAGCTTTAAAAGTATAATTAGGAGGAAATTTATGCGGCCTGATGGTAACAAATCACCCATATAGATCATCAATATATTTTCTATTCTGACTTTTATAAAACAAAGGCAGGCGGCCTCACCGCCTGCCTTTGACCAACTTGGTAATGACGTTACCACTGATAACTTACTGAGCCTACAATGCTTCTCGGCTCGCCATAGTAGCAGCCATAGGTGCAGGACTCGATATAGGTTTTATCAGTGAGATTGGTGGCATTCAACGCATACACCCAAGATCCAGTTTCATAACTTACTCGTGTATCAATGAGCGTAAACGACGGCACCTCACCCTCGACCCAGGTCGCCCGGGTTGGGCCAACGTAGCGAACGCCACCTCCGATTTTCAGCCCTGGGAGGCCGAAATCGCCAAAGCGATAATCTCCCCATAGTGAGAACTGGTTATAGGGGGTATTGGCCGCTCTCCTACCCACCTGGTCTGCCGTAACGGGGCTGCTCTTCGTTGTACGCGCATCCGTATAGGCATAAGCCGCGACCAAGTTGGCATTGGGGCCTAGTGCCGTCTTCGCTTCCAACTCAACACCGCGTGAACGCACCTCGCCTATTTGCGTCTGGAAGCTGGTATCCACCGGATCGGTGACGCTGACGTTTTCCTGTGTCAGCTCGTAAGCGGTGGCAGTGAGCATGGTATCCCACCCATCTGGTTGATAGCGAACGCCTAATTCATATTGCTCACCCCGTGTGGGCTCGAACTGATTGCCGTTACGGTCAGTGCCGCTGGTAGGTTCAAACGACTGGCTGTAGCTGATAAAGGGCGCCAAACCGTTATCGGCAAGATAGACACCCCCTACACGCCCTGTGAAGGCATTGTTCGTGCTGCGGTTCCACTCGGTGGGGCCAAAGTAAGGAGAGCTCTCATTCTCCGTCCAGTCCTGTCGCCCGCCCAGCAGGAAAACCCACTTTTCGGCGATTTTCATCTGATTTTGAGCATACAAGCCAACCTGCTCGCTGCGTTGCTTGGACGACCATGCAAAAGGCACTGGATCACCTAGCTCAGCGCTACCATAAACTGGATCAAAGAGATCAAGCGGTAGGGCTGTGCGATTGTAGCGCTCGGTTTCGTGCCGTTGCCGTATGTAGTCTATTCCGATCATGCTGGTGTTGGCGGCATTGCCAGCCTCCCAGGCATATTGCAAGGAGGTATCCGAGGTCAAGCCTGATGACGCATCGCGTCGATCTTGAGCGATCCTTGTATAGATCCGCTGGTCGCTACTCTGTCCCATATTTATAGAATCGTAAGTCCGGTCGGCTTGGAATGTCCGAAGGCTATGACGGAGGTGAAGGCTGTTAGAGAAATCATGCTCAAGCAAGTAGCCAATCGAATAGCGCTCGTTATCATACTCATCATAGCCGGGCTCCCCTGTAAATCGCTCCCGGGGAATTTGACCGTTCGGGTTAGGAAGAATAGTGCCACTGTTGGGTAGCCCGTAAACATAGGCCGTTTGATCGCGCTGATACTCGCTCAGCAGAGTGAGCGAGGTGCTCTCGTTGGGTTGCCATTTTAAAGTAGGGGCAATATAGGTGCGATCATCCGGCACATGGTCGATAAACGTATCGCTATCCCGGTGCAGCATGGTCAGGCGGTATGACCAGACGCCATCCTCATCCAGAGCATCGGAGAAATCAGCAGAGATCTGGCGCCGATCGAAACTGCCTGCCTCGACATTTACCTCGCGCAGGGGCTCGCTGGTAGGGCGTTTACTCACAGCATTGAGCATCCCACCAGGAGAGGCCACGCCATAAAGAATAGAGGATGGGCCCTTTAAGACTTCCAATCGCTCCAGACCATAAAGCTCTTGCTGACCGTCATAAACATTAGCTTGGTATTTACTGCCGTCACGATAGGATCTGTCAACGGTGAACCCGCGGACTCTGAGTGATTCAGTACTACGATCGGCGCCTTCCTGCCTTGATATACCAGCCGTATAAGCCAAGGCTTCGGTGAAATTCCGAGCCCCATAGTTACGAAACTCCTCACTGCTAACTACCGATATGGACTGCGTTATTTCAATAATCGGTGTATCAGTCTTGGTGCCTGTTGCGCTGCGGGTAGCGGCGATACCTTGAACGGGCCCATAGGCCGTCTCCTGTATCCAGTCGGCTTCTACACGCACCAGGGGCAGGTCGACGTCCGTCGGCCGCGCTTCCAACCGATAGCTACCATCGGTGCGGCGCACGGCGGCAAGCCCGGTGCCGGCCAGCAAGCGTTGCAATCCCTCATCGACACTGTAATGCCCCTGCAGGCCGGCGGTCTGCACGCCGCCGGTCAGCGCCGCATCGAACGCAATCTCGATATCGGCCATCACCGCAAAGCGGTTGAGGGCCGTGTCGAGCTGCCCGGCTGCGATGGAATAGCCTTGCTGGGTAGTCGCGCCCTGCCCTGCCGCGTCCTGTGCCAGCCCAGTCGCGGGCAGGCCAACGGCCAGGCTACCGGCCAGCAGACCATATTGAATGGCTCGCGCCAACGGCGTTCGAATAAAGCGTGAGTGCGCTTGCTGCGTCGTCATGAAGATCCCCGTTCAGTGATGCAGTTTTTATGTCTACATCGCCTCTTCCGAACGAGAACGCGAATCCCTCAATGCTTTCGCCACATTTTTTCGCCCAATTTCACCCACCGGGTCTCGGCTGAATGGTGACCCACAGCGATGTGCGGTAGACCACCTCCAGCGACAAGGCATCGGCGAGGCTGGCCAGGGCGCGGTCGGTATCCTCCAGGGAAAAGACGCCGCTCACTCGCAGGTCGACGACCTCGGCTGAGCAGCGCACCACCCCATGGCGATATCGCGCCAAGGTCTCGGCCACCTCGGCGACCCGCATGCGCTCAGCCACCAGCCGCCCCTGGAAGCGTGACAGCACGGCGTGATCCAGAGGCGCCGGCGATGTCATGCCCGCGGCATTCATGCCCCCTTGCTGGCCGGCATTCAGCGTCATTCGTTGGCTGCTACCGTGGCGTTCCAGCATCACCTGCCCTTGGTAGACCAGCACTCGAGTACTGTCGTCGTGCTGATGCACGCTGAAGCGTGTCCCGATCGGGTAGGAGGCCCCCTGCCGGGTCACCACGCTGAGCGGGCGAACGTCCGGCGCCTCTGCGGTGGTGACCAGCACTTCTCCACGCAGTAGGCGGATACGCCGCTGGTCGGCGTCGAAGCGCACGTCTAGCGCCGTATCGGTATCCAAGCGCAGCTGGGTGCCGTCGCTCAGCGTCACCTCCCGCGTCTCGCCGACAGCGGTGGCATAATCGGCGAACTGGCGCTGCCACTGGGGCGTGCGCGGCAGCCCGAACCCAAGGCTACCCAGCAACACCGCCAGACCGCCCCACTGCAGCAGGCCGCGCCGTGATACCTGGCGGGAGGACTCGAAAAGCTCACTGCGGGCGGCATGGCGAGGCAACGCGCCGAGCCGGACGTCGATGGCCTGCAGTTGCTGCCAGGCACGTTCGTGCTCCGGTGCGGCTTGCCGCCACTGAAGACACGCCTCGCGCTGCGCCGCGGTGGCATCGTCGCTCCATAGCCTTGCCATCCACAGGCTGGCCTGCTCCAACACGCGGGGACAGAGGGTGTCTTGAGAGACGTCCTCTTGAGAAGAGCACTTGCGAGGAGCGTCGGCGGGCGGGCGACTCATGGCGCGGACTCACGCATGGCGTGGTGGCAGACCAACAGCGCCCGGGCGATATACTTCTCCACCGAAGAGATAGAGACACCCAGTGCCCCGGCGATCTCTCGGTAGCTCAGGCCATCCAGCCGGCACATCAGGAAGGCGCGCCGCGGCTTGTCGGGAAGCTCGTGGAGCAGCGCATCGATCTCGACCAGCGCCTCGACGGTGAGCGCCTTCTCCTCCGGCGACGGCGCCTGCGACGCCGGTATGAGGCTAAGGGTTTCCAGGTAGGCGGCCTCGATACGCCGACGTCGGAAATGATCGACCATCAAGCCCTTGGCGATCTGGGTCAGGAAGCGACGTGACTGCTCAGGCTCGGGGGTGGTACCCCGCGCCAGTATGCGCAGATAGGTATCGTGGGCAAGGTCGGCGGCGGTATGAGAGCAGCCCAGGCGGCTTCCCAACCAGCGCCGCAGCCAGCCGTGATGCTCACTATAGAGAGTATTGAACGCTACCTGTTGCCCACGCGGCTGCTTGAGAGAGGCCATCACCCACCGTCATCGTTTGGCACACACCGCCCTGGCGAGGCGGCGCCACAGGCAATAATCTAAATGACAATACATCTCAATACAATGGCGGTACCAACAACAACCTCAGTTGATACGCTTGCGGATATAGGATTCAGTCAGCGAGATACCGCAAATTTCGGTAATGCAGTAGCGCCATTCGTCATAGCTGTTGGGGATCAGGTCGACCATGTTGGCTCCTACAGGGTACTACAGGTGGAGGCCTCCTCAGGGTCTGAGCTTGCCTCCAGCGCCTCGACCAGGGCCTCGGCGAAGCGCAGGGCGGAGGGGAGAGCACCAAATATCCAGAACGGCGGAATCGTGATGACAGTACCCTCTTTGACGCTGGGGACATGTTGCCAAATTCCATGGCCGGCGAGCTTTTCCTGCATCTCTCCTGATAATCTTGGCCCTTCCACAATGATCAGCTGAGCCTCTATTCCTACTAGCTCTGCAGCGGTGACTATGGAGAACCCCCAACCATTTGTTGGACCATCCCATGCGTTCGTTAACCCAAGGCGGTCGGCAACGGCTTGAGGCAGGCTATTCTTGCCATAAACTCTCACGTGCGTATCGTCTAATGCCCTAATAATCAATAGAGGCTTCTCCCAATCTGCCACCCTCCTTTTCATTTTATCTATTCTGTTTTCAACAAAACCTACATACTCATTACCAAGCTCTAAACGACCAACCATCTTCGCGATATCTATTGAAAACTCCGATATTTCATACCATCTATCAACATCTTCGTTGTAAAGTGTGGTGCGATAAGTAGCATAGTGCTCTGGCAATCTTCCATCAAGAGCAGGCCCATCTGACCCTATCATGATGAAGCTGGGTGAGATTTCCGAAACAAGCTCGAGATTCGGCGGAAAGCCCACTTCCATCACCTCTTCAGGCAGAGTTTCAATACTTCCCCAAGTCTCATAACTTTTTTTCATTGTCATGCCTCTGGGCGGGAGGTCTAGCGCAACGAGCGTTTCTACAATGGACCAGCTATAAGCAAGAACATCGGGAGATTTCTCAGCGCTGGCGTCTTCACATCCATATAAAGCCAGCACGACACATATAATCATCAATGCCTTTTTACTTAGCGGCACGCGCAAGACTCCCCATTCCCCAACGACCCCAAGCAGGTAAAGCACACAATAAACAGCCATGCGCAACATAGCCAATGGTCAACACTCAGCACCGACATGAAACCATCAAGCAGAGCGCCTGCGCCCTGCTTGGATTTTCAATAATCAATAACTGTAGCGCATCGTCAACATGACATTTCTCGGATCACCGTAATAGTTATTGCGAGTATTACCGCTAACACGCGAATAGTATTTCTTATCAGTCAAATTATTACCATTAAGTGAAAAATCAAGATTCTCATTGAGCCGGTAGCCTACTTGTGCGGAAAGCAGTGTATAGCCACCTTTCTCCCAAACGACATCACCACGCCTCGCATGGGCACCACTCACTGCTTTTATGCCAGCGCCGATGCGCCATCCTTCATTAGGCATTTCAGAGAAGCGATAGCGGGACCATAGATTAAAGCTATGCTTGGGGGTTTCGGGAGAGAAGGAAAGCCCTTCATTGCCCGGATCGCGAACGAGTTCCGTAGCGGTGTAAGCGTAACCCGCCGAAATATCCCATCGAGATAGCAACGTGCCACTGATTTCCGCTTCGAAGCCTTGGCTACGGGCCTTGCCAGCTGAAATCGAAGCGCCCGGCACCTCTGGGTCGTTTATGGCACGGTTTTCATCATCAATACGGAAAATGGCAGTATGCCAGTTGAGCTCCCCATCAAAGTGCTCCCCTTTCAAGCCGAGTTCAACCTGATTGCCGGTTCGAGGTTCCAACACATCACCGGTTGCACTCAGATCGTTTTGTGGCTGAAAAATATTGGTATAACTGGCATACGTCGAAACATCGGGAGTAATACCGTAAATAACACCCACATAGGGTGTAAATTCATCACTTACTTTGAATTCATCTTCAGGGCTGCCTCCCGGGGTCGTCTTCCACCAACTCAAGCGTCCCCCCATCAATAGCGTTGTTCGCTCACTCATCTCAAGGCTCGTTTGCGCGTATAGTCCGGTTTGCTTATCCACTGTAGGTTCTCGATGCGTAAGCGCGAACCCCACCTCTTCGGAATTATTATCTGGATTAAATACACTTTTATTAAAACGCTCACCACCAGACCAAGGATGCTTGTTTTCACCACGCTGATAGCTGGCGCCAAGCGTTACGCGGCCCTCTCCATCCAAAAATGCGAAAGGAGTGCTAAAGATCGCCTCGAGAGACCTGTCATCTATCACCGAACGATGGCGCCATGGCCAAACTTCCACTGTGCCGGTGGCCGGATCAACGAAACTCGTTGATGCGCTACTCTGCACGGTATCGGTATCACGGTGCAAACTATTAGCCTTCAAAACAAAGCTAGCCCCATTCTGCATAGCATGCTCAAGCTCTATGAAGTAACGCTCCAGCTGCTCATCTTTCTCATCCCACGTAGAGCCAAGGAAGGTAGAACGACTAACATCCAGGAGATTGCCGTCTGCATAAGCCGGCAAGCCCAAAAAAGGAGTGGATTTACCGGATTGATAAATTGCGCCGAGTGATACAGTAGTATTATCTGTTACATCTATCTCAAGCGTGCCATAGCCCACCGTTTTTTGGCGCTCAACATGGTCGAGGAATGAATCACGGTCATCATAAACAGCAACAAACCGCCCGCGCACACTGCCATCGCTGTTCAAGGCACCCGTGGTATCTATAACCCCACGGTAGGCATCCCACGAACCCGCCGTCAGAGATGTATTGAAACCAAACTCCCGTTGCGCGCGCTTACGCACCATATTGATAGTACCGCTGGGCTCTCCCGCTCCCTGCAGGATACCTGTCGGCCCCCTCAGGACTTCGATTCGATCAAACAAGGCCGTGTCGAAAGCACTGCTATCAGTGTAGCCAATACCCCCGCTCACAGGGCTACCATCCAGTAGCAGCGTACCCATCTGGTAGCCTCGCGAGCTGAAAGTAGCGGTATCGCCGCCAAAGTGTGTCGTGTGAACCCCCGTTGTACGCTCCATGGCATCAATCAGCGAGGTCATGCCCTGATCATCCATGCGCTGGCGGGTGATCACGCTAATAGACTGGGGAATCTCCCGAAGCGACTGCTCATGCTTGCCAATCGCTACCCGGTTAGAGGTGTAGGAGTCGGTTCCTTCTGTGGCCACGCCCCTATAGCGCTCAGCCGATACCTCTACGACCGACAACTCCATATCAGCCGGCCGCTCTTCCAACCGATAGCTACCATCGGTTTCCTTGACCAAAGACAACCCACTACCGCTAAGTAGTGCCCGCAACCCTCCTTCCACGCTGTAATCGCCGGATAGCCCGCGAGTCTGCTTACCCTCGGTCAGGCTGGCATCAAAGTAGATGACCACGCCGGAATTGGCGGCAAAGTGGCTAAGGGCGTTGCCCAGGTCGCCGGCCGGCACTTCAAAATGCTGCGCACTTTGTTGGGCTCGTTGCTCGGCATGA
Source organism: Halomonas salipaludis (assembly GCF_002286975.1). Taxonomy (GTDB): domain Bacteria; phylum Pseudomonadota; class Gammaproteobacteria; order Pseudomonadales; family Halomonadaceae; genus Franzmannia; species Franzmannia salipaludis. Next base: position 339,527 of record NZ_NSKB01000007.1, on the reverse strand, counting down.
GCGATCAGCGGCAGCAGAGCGCCGGGCAGCAACAGCCCTGAGCACAGCACTGCACCGCCAATCGCCTGGGTGAGCCGTGATTTTTTTAGCTTCGTATCGTGCATGGAGTCCCCTCTGGTGGGCAGCAAAAGAGTGCGTTCTTCACCAGTGGGTCGAACGGGGGACAAAAAAGTACCGCCATTGGCAAAAATTATTTTTTCTCGTCCACCACCACCCAGTACCGCGTGCGGGAATTGATCGATACCGGGAAGGACTTAGTCAGCGCATGCAGTGCCTGGTCGGTGTCGTCTACCCTGAAAGCGCCGGTGATGCGGTAATGGGCCACGCTGGGGCTGCAGCGTAAAACGCCCGTTCGAAAGCGGCTCAGATCGGCGATAAACGCATCCAGGCGCATGTCTTGCACCACCAGCATCTGGCGAGTCCAGGCGTCATCCGTAGGCACCAGGCTCGTCGGGGGAGACGTAGCGTCGGCAGTAAACGCGAGCTGCTGGCCGGCAGCACATAGGCTTTGTGCCCCCGCGCGAGTCGTCACTTCCACACCGTGCTCGAACACAGCGACCTGCGTTTCCGCTTCCAGCATTCGCACCGAGAACCGCGTGCCCAGGGCGTGCACCCTCCCCTGGGGCGTTTGCACAATAAAAGGACGCGGGTCCTCACTACTCTCACTACCGGTGGTCACCATGATCTCGCCCTCGCGCAACACCACCAGGCGCTCGTTGACGTCAAAATGGATATCCACGGCCGAGGCGGTGTTGAGTATCAGAGTGGTGCCATCGTCTAGCGTCAGCTGTTTGATCTCGCCAGTAGCGGTATGGTGGTCCGCCAGCCAGTGCTCCACCGGGGCATGGCGGTAGGCAGCCACGCCAAGAGTCCCCGTGCCCAACAGCAATGCCAGCCCTTTCAACACGCCGCGACGGCTCATACTGACGTGCTGCTCGGCACGCTCCAATGTATTCAGCGCCAGGTGGCCCGGCACTCGCCCCAGCCGGGCCTGCAGTTGATCTACCCGCTGCCAGGCCCACTGATGCATTGGATCGCTGCCTAACCACTGCCGCAGGGCCTGCTCATCTTCTGGACCGGCCTCTTCCGAACACAGGCGCGCATACCACTGAGCAGCCGCTTGTAGCGCCTCCCGCCGAGCCTGGGTCAGTTCATCGGGGGCTGTAGCAGTCAACGTTACAGTTCCGCTTCCAGCGCATAGAGCAAACAAGACTCGGTGGCCTTGGCCATGTATTTCTTGACCGAACTGAGCGATACGCCCAACTCACGGGCAATATCCGCGTAGCGCATGCCTTGTAACTGGGACAACAAGAAGGCACGGCGTACTTTGCTACCCAGACCGCTGAGCATGGCATCCAGTTCGTGCAGCGCTTCCAGCACGATGGCCTGCTCTTCTGGCGAAATGGCAACCGGTTCCGGCTGCTGGGCCAGGCTTTCCCGGTAGGCTTTTTCCAACGCGTGGCGGCGGAAGTAATCGATCAGGACCCGATTGGCGATGGTCGCCAGGAAGCTACGTGGCTCACGGATAGCCTCAACCTGGCGTTCAGCGTCGTCACGCCCCAGGATGCGAACAAAGGTATCCTGAGCGAAATCCGCCGCCTGCTGCGAACAGCCCAAGCGACTACGCAGCCAGCCAAGCAGCCAGCGGTGATGTTCCGAATACAGGGTATGCACCTGCTCGCGCAGTGGGTAGTTCCCAGACGACATGGCGACCTTCTGGCCTCAGCATTATGCAAATGATAATGATTGTCATCATATTGTGAGACCCAGGAGGATACAAGCCCTTGCCAGTGATCGGGACCCCGTTGATCAAGGCACCCGTTTTTTTCGCTTGCGAAATTCAGGTGACAGTGGGCATAGCCCGCAATAACTACCTTCTGGCAAGCGATAATCAAGGCAGCAGTGGCGATGAAGCCGCACCGGCACTACTCCATTCTCTGTCACCCTTGCTGCTTGCCGTTTAGAGCCGAACATCGGATTGCGTTCGTTGTCGGGCCAGGTGCGGCGCTCTAGCAGGAACTCTCTATCGCTGGCAGCACGCTGGGTAGTCTCGGGAGGCAGTGTGTTTAGTTGTTGGGCAAGGGTAAGTATCGTCTCCAAGCGCCGCGAAACATTCCCCCACAAAATTTTGGACGGCACGCCAGAGTGCGAGGAGAGGTAGGCAATCAACGGTTGCAGATGCTCCTTGATTAGAGGGGCATAACGTTGCTGGGTGCCAAGGCCAGCAATACTTTCGCCGAGCTGGGGAATGGTGAAGGTAACTGGTGTGGCATCTTCATCCAAGATTACCGATATATCCTGCGGTCTGACGGGGAAGCCATGCTGCAGCACCGTTGCCGCGACGGCGACAGGAGGAACAAGAAGAGTGACGTATTTCAGTAACCAGATCGATGCCACTGGTCGCAAATCGTCAACACCATAAAAACGAGCGCGCCTTACCAGAATCTCGTCGATCTTCTCCGGCTCATTGAGCAAGTCGGCTAGCAGGTAAGCGTTATTCCCCACAGCCTCCCTACAGATCAGGCCTTCACCGAAGTGGGCCCACTCTCCTCGGAAGATGGGCGTCAATAATTCGATCATACTGTTCTCAATGATCACTGCTCACATCAAGGGCTTCGACCAGCAGGTCGGCGAAGCTTAGGGCAGAAGGTAGAGCCCCAAAGTGAATAAAATTAGCTGGCAGATAGATCTCATCACCACGTTGCAAGCTGCGCAGATGCTTCCAAATACCCTGTGCGAAAAACTGTTCACGAACGGGGCTATTAGCGAATGGGCTTTCTAAGATGACTAAGCGGGCGTCTATATCTATCAAAGCGTCAAGGCTGGCGGTCGTAAAGCCCAAGTAATTGTTCTGCCCTTTCCAAGCATTGGTCAACTCCAGCTGTTCCAAGATACCTTGAAACATGCTGTTGCTACCAAAGACCCGAGCATGGTTATGATCCATCAAACGAATGATTAAAAGGGGGGGCTGTTCACTGGGGAGCCTATCACGCAATATCTGGAGACGGTGCTCGCTTTCGCGTACTAAGTTTTCTGCGGAATTCTTCTCACCGATGTACTTACCTAGCTGACGAGTAAAGTCGGTTAGTCGGTGCCAGGGGTCTATCCCTATTTCATTATCATAGGGTGTTAGGCTCACCGTCGTCGCGATGCCAGATAATTTATCAGTAATTTGTGTCAAATTTGGTGACATCAAAATCTGCCGGGGTGAAAGTAGGCTAAGAAGCTCCAGGTTGGGTTGGAAGAGTAGGCCAAGCTCGGTAGCATCCGACAACATGGCGGCAGAGAAATTTTGAGTTTGAGACCCCGTGAGTGCTTTAGGCACTACATTCATTGCCAACAGTGATTCGACGATGCGGATATCAAGTGCGGCAATGGATGAGGCATTCGAAGACGCGAGACTTTTAGCAGGCAGCGTTAAAGCAGTAATGATGGCCACCACCACGACACCATTAAATAATAGCCTAGCGGAAACAGTGGAACATGGCATGAAAATCACTTTTAAATAAAACCACGGTGAATATTGATAGTAAAGAGGAAAGGGACCCTCCCCTTTCCTCTATTTTGTGCGCTTATAGCTTGAGCATGTCGCGGGTTCAATCAAAACTCAAAGCGTATGCCGCTATAGAATGTTCGCGGGTCGCCAACACTGATTCGTGTGTTACCACCGGAAGCAACAATATATTCTTCATCGGTCACGTTCTTGACACCCAGGTCAAAACGCAAGCGGTCGCCGTTACCAACAGGGAGGTAGTACCAGAGCCCAGCATCAACAACGGTATAGTCACCAAGCTCAAAACCATAGAGAGCTTCACCAAGGTTGTTTCTATGGCCATTATCGCCATAGCGGTTGCTGGCATAAGTAATGCCACTGCCTATACCTAATCCCCTAAGCGCACTCGCTGGGTTCCGGAATTCGTAGCTCGCCCAGAGACTGGCTGTCGTATCAGGGACGTTACGCGGTTGATTACCGTTCGTTGCTTCGTTGTCGCTAACGATCTTGGCATCAAGCAGGCCAACGGCGCCACGCAGGTTGAAGCCATCGACCGGATTAGCGGCTATGGAAAATTCCGCGCCTTTAGACGTAATGCCACCGGTTGGCACCGGTTCTCCGTTGATAGTTTCAACCACATTGTCTTCACGAAGATCAAAGACTGCACCAGTAATAAAGTAACGGTTATCGGCAGAACTCCACTTCACACCTGCTTCAACCTGCCGACCTTCGCTGGGATCCTGTTCGAATACCTCTTGACTTCCTACATATATATTTTGAGGCTCGAAGGTGTCTGCGTAGCTGAGGTATAGATTCAATCCCGGCGTGGTCTCCCAAACCAGCCCGAGACCTTTTGTCAACTTACTGCTACTCCCTGAGTCAATATCAGTCGACGAGCCTGTTAAATAATTGTCGTTATGATAGTTGTTCTCAGATATTTCATATCTAAGCCCAAGGTCAAGCGTCACTGTGTCCGTTAGCGAGAACTCGGTAGACGAAAACATACCATGTGATTTTTGACTAACGTCGTAAAATTGGTCGCTACTGGGCGAGCCAAGATCATTGATAAGAGTAAAAGAATTCGGTGATGAGACGGAACCACCAATTTGAGGGGCGCCGGTTAAGTTGCGCCACTCATGGCTGAATTCTCGGTACTCAACTCCCGCTGCCACACGAATGGGGATCGCCGTATCGATTGCACCAATCAACTGTGAGCGGGCAAATTTGTATGTGCGCACACTGTTCTGGTTGGCACCGACACGTCGAATTAGCGTATCTTCAGTAAGCTCGCTGCTAACATCCGCTCCAACAGAAATGACTTCGGCACGAAGGTCTTCTCCCGTTTCTCTCGAGTAAAAGAGCTTGTTGTCGATTTCCCAGGCTGAATCTGCCAACGGAATGACAACGTCAAGCTCAGCAAGATGATATTCACTGTTGCGCTCATTGGGAATATTTCCATCGAAGCGAGTATCAAAAGGAACATCCGCTAGTCGGCGTCGCAAATCCCCCATTGGTACCGTAATTAATCCTCTATCTATTTCTCGGCGATCTTTAGAATACTCATGATTGAAGCCTACGCTTGCACCGGAATCAGCTTGCCAGAGGAGCGCAGAAGACAAAAACTGCCGGTCAACGTTGGTATCACGAAATGTCTCGCTGTCCTCAAGCGAGCCCGTGATCCGATAGGCCAAGTTTTGGCTCTCACCGACGGGGCCCGTGAGATCGATGGTTCCACGTCGTTGCCCATGCTCATCGAAGGTTGTCGAAATGGAATGTTCGCGCTGGAACTGCGGCTGTTTGGTTTCTATATTGACGATGCCGCCTGGTGACATACGGCCGATATCGGCAACTGGCCCTTTGATTAGCTGAATGTTATCAATAGTGGCTGGATCAATACGGCTCTCATGGCTAAAAGGAACGCCATTACGATAGAAGTTATCGTTGCGGTTGAAGCCGCGAATCAATGAGTGCTCCCGGGTGCCACCATAGCCATCAGCCACAACCACATTGGGTGATAGGCGAAAGGCATCAGCCATTTCTCGAGCCTGCTGATCGAGCAAGAACTGCTCAGGAATGACGTCGATGGATCGCGGCACATCAATAATATCTTTAGGAAGACGCACCGAGGAGTCCGCGTAGCGGGCTTCATAGCGGGCCGGAAGGGTGCCGTAGACGGATACCGTTTCCAGGCTCTGGTCAACTTGCCTATTGATGTAATCCAGCCGATAGCCCCCATCACCCTGCCGCACCGCGGCAAGTCCAGTGCCCGCCAGCAGCCGCTGCAGCCCCTCGTCCACTCCATACTGGCCCTGAAGCCCTGGGCTTTGGCGCCCTTCCCCCAGCGCGCCGGCGCCGCTGATATAGATGCTGGCCTGGGCCGCAAAGCGGTTGAGTGCGCTGCTGACCGGGCCGGGGGGAATGTCGTATTGCTGCACTTGCTGCTGGCTCGTTTGCTGAGCCAGCGCTGTCATGGGTATAGCCACCAGCCCCGCCGCGGCAAGGTGAATGGCCATTGCCAGCATGCGCCGGCGAGCGCGCAGAGGCGGTTGAATCGAGGAGGGCTTGTAGGTCATATGGATCGGTTCCCCTGGTGGCTGTTTTCGTGAGCTTGTACTCAGGAATCGAACCAGCCGAAAAAAGGGGAACCGGGCAGAGCAAAGTTTTTACTCGCTTGCCTTTGCGCCAGCCTCGATCCTGATCCAACCCGGCACGACGCGATGCGCCTGCACCGGCAGCGCGCTTTCCATCATCCTCAGGGTGCGCTCCAGGTCGTGGAGGGGGTAGGCTCCCAGCAAGGTCAGGTCGGCGACGGCGGGGTCGACCTGAATCCTGCCCCAATGGTGGTGACCAAGCTCCTCGGCGAAGGCCGACAGGGTGAGATTTTCGGCCAGTAGAATGCCGCTGGCCCAGGCCTCCCGGGCGCCTTGGGCGGCATCCGGCGGCGCAATGCCTGCACTGGAGTAGCTGGCCTGCTGGCCAGCTTCGACCACCTGCTGCTGCCCTGCCTGGTCGCCGGTGCGAATCTCCACGGCGCCTTCGAACACCGTCAACAGCTCGTCGTCTGGCCGTTCACGAGCGCTAAAACGGGTGCCCAGTGGGGTGAGCCGTGCACTGCGGGTATCGAGATACAGCGGCCGCACCGGATCCTCCCCGGTGACCACCAACACCTCGCCGGCCACCAGCACCAACCGCCGCCGCTCTGGGTCGTAGTCGACGTCGAGAGCCGAGGCGCTGTTCAGCCACACTTGGGTGCCGTCCTCCAGCACGATGCGGGTGATCTCACCCGTGGCGGTGCGATAATCGGCACCCCAACGGGCCCCCCATTGGGTTAGCGGCGTCGATTGCCATAGAATCCCCACCAGCACGGCCACCATGGCCAGGCTAGCCAAGCCGCCCAGCAGTTGGCGCCGGCCCCGCCGCCGCTGGCGAGCCTGGCCAATCACCTGGGTGGCATGCTGTCGATCCGACTCGCCGAGCTCATTGCTAAAGCGCCGACTCACGCTCTCCACTTGCTGCCACGCCCAGCGGTGGGCGTTGCTGGCTTCCCACCACGCCTGCCAGCGCTCACGCTGAGTGGGAGCGAGCCCGCCCGCCTGCCATTCGGCAAACCACTCGGCGGCCTCACTCAGCGCCTGCCGCTGCGCCGCTTCGTCAGTGCTGTGGGCATCCCCCGCCATGCTAGAGGCTGGCCTCGAACCCGGCTTCGATCAGCGCGCACTGCAGCATGGCCTGGGCCATGTACTTCTTGACCATACGCTCGGAAACGCCCAACTCCTCAGCAATCTGCCGGTAAGGCTTACCCTGCAGCTGAGAGCCCAGGAACGCCGTCGCCACCTTCTCCGGTAGCCGAGAGAGCATGCGGTCGATCTCGCATAGGGTTTCGATGACGATCTGCTGGTGCTCGACGGAGGGCAGGCCGGCATCGGCACAGGCGGCGATGGATTCCTGCCAGGCTCGCTCGATGTCGAGCCGGCGCCAGTGGTCAACGCACAGACCTTTGGCCATGCGGCTGAGGTAGGCCCTCACGCCCTCGTCGCAGTCGAAACTGCGCGGGGTTCTCATCAGCCGCACAAAGGCATCCTGGGCCAGGTCGGCAGCAGCAGCATCACAGCCCAGCCGCCGGCACAGCAAGCGCTGCAGCCAGGGCTGGTGGTGGTAATAGAGCTGGCCGAGAGAGGCCCGGCAACCGGTGTGATACGCCTGGGGGGCGACCGGCCGGTATGTCGCCATGCGCGGCTCCACGCTGTTTTCAAAAATGATTCTTATTCTTTTTCAAATATTCCGGCGTGTCAACGACTGCCCGGGTAGCTCGCTTCGGCATTTGACATAATCGCTACCAAGCACCAGAATGCAAATCAATCTCATTGAGATGCTCTATGGTGCCCTATGACCGCGGAACGCTCCCAGCTGTACTACACATGCGTTTTCCTGCACGTCTCCTTCCAGGCGATCCAGAACTCGGTGGCTACCTCACCCAAAAGAGACGACACGCCCTGCTGGCTGGATGCTCAAACGCTGCGCATGCTGCTGGGTGAGCTGCAGCGCTGCCGTCAGGAGGCGGCGCCCTTCAAAGAGGTCAACCAGCCGCTGGATACTGCGATTTACCACTGCGGTCTGCTGATGGCACAGTGCCCCGCGGCCCTCAACCGGCAACTCTGCCAGCACCATCTGTCGGCGATCATGACACCGCTCAAGGAAGCCACGGCACAACTCTCGAGTAGCACCCAGCGCACCAGCGCCGCCTCCTCATCTCCTCGCCAGCGGCTGCGTGGTTGGCTGGGTTGGTAAGTGCCGCTAGTCGTCAGGCATAATCCAGCCGCATGGACTACGACTATCTCACCAGTCTACGTAAGTACCATCCCGCTTGGCGGCTGCTGCTGGCCGACCACGCGCCGCTGATCATTGCCTTCGTGCATCGCAGTTTTATCGAGCCCAATGTGCGCAGCCTGCCGGAGCAGGAGCTGGCGGCAAGGCTGGAAGACTTTCTGTTCCACCTTCGCCAGGGGCTGGGCGAAGGGCACTTCCCCAAGCCCGCGCGGGAGTATCTGAATGACTGGGCCAGCGATGAACGCGGCTGGCTGCGACGTTATTTTCCCGCCGACTCGGACGAGCCGCATTACGACCTGATACCTGCCGTCGAGCAAGCCATTCAGTGGCTGGCCGGGCTCGAGCAGCGCACCTTCGTGGGGGCGGAGTCGCGATTGAAGCTGGTCTTCGACCTGCTGCGTGACATTTCCCAGAACAGCGAAACGGATCCCGAGACGCGCATCACGGAACTGAGCCGCCGCCGCGCCGCCATTGACGCAGAGATCGAGGAGATTCGTGCCGGCCATATGGCGTTCATGGATCCCACGCGACTACGCGAGCGCTTTCTTCAGGCCACCGACACGGCTCGGGCGCTACTGGCCGACTTCCGCCAGGTGGAGCAGAATTTTCGTGACCTGGATCGCCAGGTACGCGAACGAATCGCCACCTGGGAGGGCGGCAAGGCCGCGATACTGGAGGAGGTACTGGGCCAGCGTGATGCCATTACAGACTCCGACCAGGGCCGCAGCTTTCGTGCCTTCTGGGACTTCCTGATGTCTGCCGACCGCCAGCAGGAGCTCACCGAACTGCTGGAGACGATCCTGGCGCTGGAGCCGGTCGCCGAGCTGAACCCCGACCCGAGGCTGCGCCGCATCCACTACGACTGGCTGACCGCCGGAGAGGCGACCCAGCGCACCGTGGCCCGGCTCTCCGAGCAGCTGCGACGCTACCTGGACGACCAGGCCTGGCTGGAGAACCGGCGTATCATGGATCTGCTGCGTGGGTTGGAGCAGCACGCCCTGGCGGTGCGCGAGAACCTGCCAACCACCCCTTTCATGACCGTGGAGGCCCCCGCCCCCGACGTCCAGTTGGCCATGGATCGGCCGCTGTTCAGCCCTCCCATCAAGCCACATATCGAACAGGCGCCGCTCGAGGAGGGAACCGCGGACATCGCCGCCGACCCGCTATTCGAGCAAGTCTACGTGGACAAGGAGCGGCTGCGGGCCCGGCTACGCCAGGCGCTGCAGACCCAGCGCCAGATCAGCCTGGAGGCGCTGCTGCAGCGGCATCCACTGGAGCAGGGACTGGCGGAACTAGTGACCTGGCTGAGCCTGGCCACCGGGGAGGGACTGGGCCTCGTCGATGAAACGCAGGAGCAGGTCGTGTATTGGACCGATGACCAGGGCCAGCAGCGCCGCGCCACCCTGCCCGCGGTGATCTTCGTTAGTGGCCACCAGGGAGCCCACCCATGAACGAGACCGGCACCCCACCCAACGAGCGCGAACCGGCGCTGTCTCCGGTGTTGATCCTGCTGTTCAAAGGCGTCCTCTACCGCGATGACCAGGCCGGAGCGTGGCAGGATCTGTTGCGACTCCAGGCGCAAGTACGCGACCATGCCGGTGTATTCGGGCTGGAGCTGATCCTGGACGAAGCCGAGGGCTACGCCTATTTGCGCCAGCGCCCGACCGAGGAGGGCGAGGAGGAGCTGCCCCGCCTGGTACCACGCCGCCAGCTCAGCTATCCGGTCAGCCTGCTGCTGGCACTGCTGCGCAAGAAGCTGGCCGAGCATGACGCCACCGGCGGCGATCCGCGGCTGATTCTCTCCCGCGAGCAGATCACCGACATGGTGCGCCTGTTCCTGCCCGAAACCGGTGACGAAGTGCGCCTGATGAACCGCATGGACGGCCATATCAAGCGTGTCGTGGAGCTGGGGTTCCTGCGCCGGCTGCGCGGTCAGGAGGAGCGCTTCGAGGTGCGCCGCATTCTCGCCGCCTTCGTCGACGCCCAGTGGCTCGCCGAGTTCGACCAACGCCTGGCAGACTACCGCCAGCACCTGGATAACGACGATGACGGATAACCCGCAGAACGCGCTGTTCGACTTCGCCGGCGGCGACTCGCACACCGGGTTTCGGCTCCAGCGCCTGGAGGTCTACAACTGGGGGACCTTTCATCAGCGAGTCTGGCACCTGGCACCGAATGGCGAGACCAGCCTGCTCACCGGCGACATCGGCTCCGGCAAGTCGACGCTGGTAGACGCCATCACCACCCTGCTGGTACCCGCCCAGCGCATCACCTACAACAAGGCCGCCGGCGCCGAACAGCGCGAGCGTAGCCTGCGCTCCTACGTGCTTGGCTACTATAAGACCGAGCGCAGCGACGGCGCCCTGGCCGCCAAGCCCGTTGCCCTGCGCGACTTCAATAGCTACTCGGTGATTCTCGCGCAGTTCTACCATGCCGGCTACGACCAGCATGTCACCCTGGCCCAGCTGTTCTGGCTGCGCGACAGCCAAGGGCAACCCGCTCGCAGCTATGTGGTCGCCGACCGACCGCTGACCATCACCGAGGACTTCGCCAACTTCGGCAGCGACCTCAACGCCCTGCGCAAACGCCTGCGCCAGCTGCCCCAGGTGGAGCTGTTCGACCACTTCCCGCCCTATGGGGCGGCGTTCCGCCGGCGCTTTGGTCTCGACAGCGAGCAGGCACTGGAGCTGTTCAACCAAACGGTCTCGATGAAATCGGTCGGCAATCTCACCGAGTTCGTGCGTGGGCATATGCTGGAGGCCTTCGCGGTGGAGGAGCGCATCGACGCGCTGATCCGTCACTTCGAGGACCTTGACCGCGCCCACCAGGCGGTGCTCAAGGCGAAAGCGCAGATCAACGCCCTGCAGCCGATGGTCGACAACCTGGACCGCTACGCCGAGGCCAGCGACCAGGCCCGGGAGCTCACCGCCTGCCGCGAGGCGCTACAACCCTGGTTCGCCGGGATCAAGGCACAGTTGCTTGAGCAGCGGCGGGAGAAGCTGGAGCGGGAGCTGGAACGGCTGGCCTCGCGTATTGAGGCGCTGGCCAGCGAGCAACAGCACAACCAGGCCAAGCGCGACGAGCTGAAGCAGGCCATTGCCGACAACGGCGGCGACCGCCTGGAGCAACTCAAGCGACAGATCAAGGATCAGGGCGAGCGGGCCGATGAGCGCCGCCGGCGGGCCGAGGAGTACCAAACGCTTACCCAGCGCCTGGCGCTGGACCCACTGGGCGACGAGGCGGTGTTTGTGGAGAACCGCCAGCGGGTGGAACACGCCCTCGAGACCCTGGAGGACCGCAAGGCCGAGGCCCAGAACGCGGTAACCGAGGCGGCGGTCGCCTTCCGCGATGGCCGCGAGGGTGTCGAGGAGGTCGAGCGCGAGCTGAACTCCCTACGCCAGCGTCGCTCCAACATCCCTGCCGCCATGCTGGCATTGCGTGAGCGGCTGTGCGAGAGCACCGGGCTGTCAGTGGAGTCGCTGCCCTTTGCCGGTGAGTTGATCCAGGTGCGTGATGAAGAGCGCGACTGGGAGGGCGCCATCGAGCGCGTGCTGCACAATTTCGGCCTGTCGCTGCTGGTGCCGGATGCACACTATCAGGAGGTCGCCGAGTGGGTGGACCGCACCCACCTGCGTGGACGCCTGGTCTACTACCGGGTGCGCGAGCCGAAAGGCGCCGGCCTGCCGCAGCTGCACCCGGACTCCCTGGTGCGCAAGCTCGCCGTACGGCCAGACTCCGACTTCTACGCCTGGCTGGAACAGGAGCTCGCCCGCCGCTTCGACTACGCCTGCTGCCGCGACCTGGCGCAGTTGCGCCGCGAGCAACGCGCCATCACCCGTAGCGGCCAGATCAAGGCCAAAGGCGAGCGACACGAGAAGGACGACCGCCACGCCATCAATGACCGCGCTCGCTACGTGCTGGGCTGGAGCAACGAGGCCAAGATCGCCGCCCTGGAACAGCAGCAGTATCAGCTGCAGCAACGGCTACAGCATCTGGCCGACACCCTGAGCCAGGCCCAGGAGATCCAGAAGCAACTGGAAACCCGCGGCACCCTGCTCCACCGGATCGATGTCTACCGCCACTTTCAGGAGCTTGACTGGCACACCCCGACGCTGCTCATCCAGCGACTCGAGGAGGAGCGCCAGTCGCTCGAGGCGACCTCGGATACGTTGCGCCTGCTCCAGCAGCAGCTCGGCGACTTGGAAGCAGAGCTCAAGGAGCAGGACGCGCGCCTGACCGGGCTGCGCGACGAACGCGCCACTGCACGGCTCAAGTACGATCAGGCCGGTGAGGCCCAGGCCGAGGCCGAAGCCCTGGTGGAGCGTACCGCTGCCACGGTGCGCGAAAGCGACTTTCCCCGCCTCGACGCGCTACGCCCCGAGGCCCTGCCCGAGCGGCGCCTGACCGTGGAGTCCTGCGACAATGCCGAGCGGGAGATGCGCACTTGGCTTCAGGGGCGCATCGACGCCGAGGAGAAACGCCTCAAGCGCCTCGGCGAACGCATCATCGACGCCATGCGTAGCTACCAGACCGAGTGGCCACTGGAGACCCGCGAGGTGGATGTCAGCATCGCCTCCGGCGACGAATACCGCGGCATGCTCGAGCAGCTGGTCGGTGACGACCTGCCGCGCTTCGAAGCCGACTTCCGCAAGCTGCTCAAGGAGAACACCATCCGCGAGGTGGCCGGCTTCCAGGCCAAGCTCAACCAGGAGCGCGAGCTGATCCGCGAACGCATCGATACTATCAACCGCTCGCTGCACGCCATCGACTACAACCCCAACCGCTATATCCGCCTGCAGGCCGAACCGACCCCGGACCCCGAGGTACGCGAGTTCCGCGAGTCGCTGCGCGCCTGCACCGAAGGGGCGCTGACCGGCTCGGAAACCGAGGAGTACTCCGAAGCCAAATTCCTGCAGGTCAAAGCCATCATCGAGCGCCTGCGCGGGCGGGAGGGCCAGACCGAGCCCGACAAACGCTGGACACGCAAGGTCACCGATGTGCGCAACTGGTTCGTCTTCTCCGCCTCGGAACGCTGGCGAGAGGACGACGCCGAGCACGAGCACTATACCGATGCCGGCGGCAAATCCGGTGGCCAGAAGGAAAAGCTCGCCTACACGGTGCTGGCCGCCAGCCTGGCCTACCAGTTCGGCCTCGAAACGGGCGGGCAAAGTTCACGTTCATTCCGCTTCGTGGTCATCGATGAAGCCTTCGGCCGCGGCTCCGACGAATCCGCGCGCTACGGCCTGGAGCTGTTCCAGCGGCTCAATCTGCAGTTGCTGATCATCACTCCGCTGCAGAAAATCCATATCATCGAGCCCTTTGTGGCCAACGTGGGCTATGTGCACAACGACGGCGGCCAGCACTCCATGGTGCGCAACCTCAGCATCGAGGAGTATCGCGCCGAGCGCGCCGCCCGCAACATGATAAGCGCGTCATGAGCTGGAGTACCCCCGCCACCATCCGCGCGCAACTGGAAAAGGCCTGGGACAGCGGCCGCCTTCTCGCCGCCCGGATGTCCGGCGAATCGCTGTTCCCCCTGGAGATCCGCCTGCGCCGCCCCAGCGCACGTGATATTACCGAGCGCTTTGGCGCGGTGATGGACTGGGTGAACGAGCTGAGGGAGCAGAGCCAGGAGAGACGCGGCTACGGCTACGACCTGCGCTGGCAGCAGGTCAACAACCGGGTCCACGGCAGCAACGCCATTCCGGTGGCAGCGGTGATCCCCGATGAGGCCCAGGCGCTGCGCCTGATTGGTCGCCAACAGGATGCCCAGCGCTTCCAGGCCCTGGCCGACACCCTGCTCCACCACCATCCCGAGCTGCGGGATTGGATAGCGCGCCGCCCCCTCAGCGTGCTACGCCACGCCGACGACTGGCCACGCCTGCTGGCCGTGTTGGCGTGGTTCCTGGCCAATCCGCGGCCGGGGCTCTACCTGCGCCAATTGGATATCCCCGGCGTCGACACCAAGTTCATCGAAACTCGCCGGAGCCTGCTCGTCGAGCTGCTGGATGTGGTGCTACCGGCGACCGCCATCCAGCGCGATGCCAGCGGCGTCAAGGGCTTCGCGCGTCGCTATGGCCTGCGCACGGAAGCGCCACAGACCCGCTTTCGCCTACTCGACCAGGCGCTGGCCATCCACGGTATGCGCGATATCGCGGTTCCGCCGGAGGAGTTCGCCGGGCTGAACCTGCCGGTGCGGCGCGTGTTCATCACCGAGAACCGCACCAATGGCCTGGCCTTCCCCGACGCCGCCGGTAGCCTGGTGATCTTCGGGCTGGGCTATGGCCTGGAGCGGCTGAGAGAGATCCCCTGGCTGCACGATACCGCCATCTGGTACTGGGGCGACATCGATACCCACGGCTTCGGCATCCTCAACCGCCTGCGTGCCGGCCTGCCCCATGCGCGCTCCCTGTTGATGGACCGCGCCACCCTGATGGCCCACCAACCTCTATGGGGCCAGGAGCCCGAGGACAAGCGCTACACCGGCCACCCCACCCGGCTTACCGCCGACGAGCAGGCACTGTTCGAGGAACTGCACGCAGACCGCTTGGGCGAGCGGGTGCGACTAGAGCAGGAGCGTATCACCTTCAGCGCCGTCGAGCGTGCGGTGGCGGCAACCGAAGGCGTGACATAAGGGAGTGTTGATGTGCGCCGCTATCCTCCAGCGCTACCGGACGTGACACCGGGTAGGCTCGCAAGGCGCTACGGGCCTAAGCCAAAGGTGGTGCAGGGTGATAGGAGAGCTTTCATCAGGGCACGGCGAAGTGCTCGCTCCACGCCGATGGACGCTACCGTAAACGTCGTCTCCCGCTGGGGTCTTCCCCAGGTGCCTCAAGCCTTCCTCGACATGATATGCCTTACGGCCAGCATCGTGGTTAAGTACATACGCCAACCCTTCGGGTAGTGGGCAGATATTGCGAACATACCCCAGCATGATGGCGCGATCCACGGCCCAAGCGTAATCCTCCCTGACGAACCGACTGATACCTGCCTTGCAATAGGTGCTACCAACCGGATGTTTCGAATCGATGGGCTTGCACTCGACGAAGATCGCTGCCATGGCACTGCTTCGCGTATCCAGTAGCCCTCTTAGCGGGCGAAAGGCGAGATCGGGCTGGTTATCGCGCTTGTCCCCTGCTCGGTTAGCCAAATTGCCTTCCCGAACCGGGAGCTGAAACAGTGAAAATCCTTGAATGGTATCCGGCTCATTGGTGTAGAGATCATCCAGGATCATATAGAGCCGTTCGGTGATCGTATCTTCCTCTTCCCCGCAGATGGCAAACTGTCCATTGTCGACCTGTTCGAGCAGAAGTCGCCAAGCGTGAGCAAGGGTATTCTGAACCACCACCATAAGAGACATGGGAATCTCGCAGGGGCTTCCGGCCACTCCACCCCCTGTCATCAGTCCTCGCATTGCTGACTGAGCTCCTCTAAACGTGCCCCAAATTCCCAGATCAGCTCTGATGCCAGCAGCCGGGCCTGGCTCTGCGTCCAGTATCGGTAGCGGTTGAGCAAGCCCACGATCAGACTTGACTGATCTGCGCTCAGCAAGGTGATTCGACTAACACCGAGGCCACCCGCCTGATTAACCCACTGCTCGGGAAGTCCAGGTGGTGGGGCTGCTTCGTCCAAGGAAATGGAAAAGAAACGCCAAGGCAGAGCCTCACTTGCGCTGTTGAGCGACTGCACCCGTACACTATGCCCCCCAACTTCAAAGACAGCGGCCAGGTCTTTTTCCAGGCTATCAATGAATATTTGGGCCTGCTGTTTCGAAATATGAGCTAGACCTCTGTCACGTGCAGAGGCGTAGGGGGCATTGATCGCCAGGGTATCGGACACGACTTGCTGATCAGCCAACGACAACCCATAGAGTTGCGCCACGCTGCGATCCAACATTGGCCAGTCAGGTTCATTGTCGATCAGCTGCTGAGCACAAATTGCTATGGACTGGCGCTGCTCATTTGACAGAGTCTCCGGTGGAATAAACGGGAAGCGGTCGATATCCAACACCTGAAAGGCTTCACGCTCGACACCAAACTTTCCACTCGTCATCAGCGCAGCGTATTCAAATAATTGGCTATGAATGGCGACCAACAGATAGCGAATCAGAAAATCGCCTTGTGGATGCTCTGCACCCGAATAGCCGCAGAACGACTCCGAGTAAGCAAGATCAGAGTCGCTTATCAAGGCTCGACCGCGCCCGCGATCTTGTCGACTTGCCTCTCTGACGAGTAGCAATGGAGCTTTATAAATTTCAGGAGCCCTAGTGCGGTGAAGTCCACGCGGAATATAGCCATCCAGCGTCTGATTGAGCACTCTAAATGGGTGGCGGTCATAATCCGCCTGCAATTCTGGCTTTCCATCTAGAAAGGTATCGTCTTGGGCGCGGCTGGCCACCTGAAAGCCTCGTCCTTTGTTAAGCCCGGAGCTCGCCTTCCAATAATCGCCTATCGTAGACTTCGCACGCTGCTTGATCTTGTTGACAATGGCCATATCCAGCACCGTGCCGCGATACAGAGTCTTCAGTGCAGCCGGGGTGCTCATCACCAGACTAAAAGCCACTGGGCTGGCATCACTAGCATCGACCCTCAACAGACCCTTATCATTCAAATCCGGCTCATAGTGCGGGCTGACGAAAACGAATTGGTCATTCGGTTCCGGCAACACATTGTCGGCAAACAGCAAGCAAAACGGCTGATCCACACTGGGCCAGACCTGGGTTTGTCGCAACGCGGCGCCATTGAGTATGCCCGTAACCTTCAACGCTTCGAACAGTGCATTGCGGGCGGCAACGCCCTTTGAGGACTGCTTGAACAGCCAGCGACCGGCCAGTGCCAGGGCTATTCGACCACCAGGCTTGGCCCACGCCATGGCTCCCCAAACGAAAGGCAGGTCAGGCACACGATCCGGATTATGGTAGTTGGCTGCAATCTTATCCAGGCCGCGCCGGGCAGCCACCTCACGGCACCGCCGGGTAAAAATGCAGTCAATGGCGCCGTATTTCACGCTCAGGCTAGTCCAAGGGGGATTGCCAATCACCACATCGAAAGTGTCACGGTAGTGATCGAATACATGGTCGCCCAGGCTTCCTGCCATGGGTACCAACTCACCGGTTTGGCTGCCCGGGTCGGCGACATCAATCAGGGCGCTGCCTTCCAGTTTCTTGAAGCGCAGTGCTTCCACCGGCGCCGGATGTGGGTCAAGCTCCAGCGCGGTGAGGTATAAAGCCAATGCCGCCAGGGTGCGTGCATGGCCATTGGTATCGAAACCTACCACTTGTTGATGGAGAATTCCCCGGATCTGCTCACGTGTTGGCCGCTCGCCAGTTTCACGAAAGCGTAGTTCCACCAGCTTGCGCAACCCCGCCACTAAAAACACGCCAGCGCCGCAGGCAGGATCCAGCAGCCGCGCTTCCGAACCCTCCGGAAGCCCGTGAAACGCCTCTTCTGCCATATATTCGGCGATGTGATAGGGCGTGTAATAGACACTGGTGGCGTGACGCGCCGATTTATCGAAACGATGAATCAGTTCTTCATAGGTCTCGCTCAACAGACCGATGGGTAGATGGTCGAAGTCCAGATCCCCCCACGCCAAGCGTCGTTGTGACACCCCCGGTTCAATGGCAGTATCGAGTGTCAAGATTGCACTCAAGGGTTGCGTGACGGCCTGTCCGTGTTGTTGAACAAGCTGACGAAAATAAGCAGCGTAATCCGTTTCGGGGAGTGCGAGGAGATCACCATTAAAAGTGTTATCCAACCAGAGGTTTGTCTCTGCCAGTGTGGCGTCGTTGCTCATACAGGCATCCAGCGATGCAGCACTGGGCGCGATTTTCGGCAGATGGTCAGGCAGTACGATCTTGCGCCCAATCAAGTAACGCAGGAAAAGCGCTCGCCCGGTCAGGGCGATGGCCTCGTGAGTCGATACGCCAAGGCCACGTAGCGCTTCACCGGCATCAGTCATCAAGTCGAGTAGCGCATCGCGTAGACGTAGCGTGGCGGGCGGGGCAAGGCTTTCCCCCTGCGCTAGCCTTGGGAGAATGCTCGGGGCCTCCTGGGAGTCTCGCGAAAACCAGACGGGTTCGACAGCAGCAGCAGGCTGCAAGTCAGTGGCATAAATATCCAGTCGGCCCGGCTTCAATACCCCCAGCCAGGCAGGCTCACCACGCATGGCCAGGGTTCGCTGAAGTCTCGTAATCGGCACATCGTCGTGACGCAAACGGGCTTGATCGACAACATAGAGTAGCGCTTGAGCCTGCTGCTCGACCACATAGTCGACCAGTGGCGTTTGGCGATTCCGCACCAGATCGGTGTATCTCAGGCGTCGAACATCCTGCTCGTCGTGCAGATCAACGCAGCTCTCGCTAGGTGCACCGAATTCAAGTAACACATCCATAAGCCAGCCTATTGGCGCCCCGACTTGACGTTCGTGATCAAGGGAAGCTCCTGCTGCGGTGGGGTGAGCCCCAGGTAGAGATCGATACGCTCACGCTCCCTGGCCATATCAATCACCCAACCGGGGCTGGCGATGCTCTCCTGCACCGAACGTACGAATCCTTCGCCCCACGGGATGAAGACCCACTCTTCCAGCGGCGCTTGGCGTGGCGCGCTGACATAATGGTGGACAGCGGCTGAAATGCTGCCCATATTCCCGCGCTTCATGCCGAAAGCCTCTTCGAGCGTTTGCAACACGGCAAACGTCAGCAGATCGGCCTTCGTATAGCGTCGCGCGCTTCTCTCACGCGTCGGTATGTCGGAAAAAGGTGGCAACTGCGCCCATGTGTGCAGCCTTGAGCGGCTAATACCGCCCAAGGCGGCACAAACATCCTTGGCGGTGAAAGACTTGGTAGCAGACATGATTCCACCCTTTGTTCCAAGGTCGAAGCAAAACTGCTTTCAGTGTAAAACAGATTTGCTCCGAACGACACTCCCTGTTGCCCTACGCATGTTCAACCGACCAGGAGGGGGTAAAGCCCGCCAAATCGCGGCTGCCAAGCACGCTCTCCAGCACAGCCTTCGCGCGTTTCTTCGGCTATCCGCCCAAGGCAGTCAAACACGGTAGATAAAGACAACGATTCTCGTTTACTCTATGGGAATCGACTACCCGCGCAAGGAAACCATCATGTTCGAGGTCAAGGGCGCTACCTTCGAGGTCAACGGCACCTGTCTGCTCCATCCCGTGGAGCACCGTTTCGAGGAGGGAAAGATCTACGGCTTGATCGGCCATAACGGCTCGGGGAAATCGACCCTAATCAAGCTGCTCGCCCAACAGCAGCCCGTCAGCCAAGGCGAGGTGCTGCTGGATGGCCGCCCCGTGCGTGACTGGGGCCAGCGCGAGTTCGCCCGCCGGGTGGCCTATCTGCCCCAGCACCTGCCTAGCGCCGAGAATCTCATCGGCCGCGAGCTGATCAGCTTCGGGCGCTACCCCTGGCATGGGCTACTGGGCCGCCACACCCAAGAGGACAAGGCCGCTGTCGAGCGCGCCATCGAACTCAGCCATACCGAGGACTTCGCCGACCGGCTGGTGGACACCCTATCCGGCGGCGAGCGCCAGCGGGTGTGGCTGGCCATGCTGCTGGCCCAGGAGAGTCGCTTCCTGCTCCTCGACGAACCGCTGGCCGCACTGGATATCTCCCATCAGATGGAAGTGCTGGCACTGATCCGCAAGCTGTGCGACGAACTCAAGCTATGCGTGATCATCGTGCTCCACGACATCAACATGGCCTCGCGCTACTGCGACGAACTGCTCGCCCTGCACAGCGGCCGGGTGCTGGCCCACGGCTCCCCCGAAGAGATGATGACCGACGCCACCCTGGAAGCGATCTACGGTTTGCCCATGCAGGTCATGCCCCACCCCAACGGCGAGCATCGCATCGCCGTGGCGTGCTAGGTACACCAGACACATCCGATAAGATGGCGTAAACTGGGGACAATGGAAGAGGAGCGGATATGAGCACACGACTAGATCCTCTTGTCTCTGAGTTCGAGACTCAAGAACAAGCAGAGCGCTATGATCGCTGGTTTCGTGAGCGCGTCCAGCGCAGCATGGATGATCCACGCCCCACGATCGCACATGACGATGTGATGGCCGAGATGCGAGCCTTGGTGGAGTCCAAGCGTCGCCGCCATGCTAACGATTGAGTGGAAACCCCAAGCTCGCGAGTCGTTGTGGACCATTCTCAATTACCTGAGTGACCGCAATCCTTATGCGGCGCTAGCGCTTCAAGAGGTGATCGAGGAGACGGTACAGGCGCTGCCTCAACACCCTTACCTATACCGTCACGGCCGTGTCCCTGGTACTCGAGAAGCCGTCGTGCATCCTAACTACCTGGTGGTCTATCGCATTACCACCGAGCATGTCGCTATCATCGATGTGGTGCATACTCGGCAGCGTTACCCCAAGCTAGATACATCACAGTAGTAGGTCGCCAACGGCGCCATTTGCCGTGAAATCCGCAACACATTTGCACGAATGATTCTTATTCACATACAATGCCCTGCAAAAGCACGCGCAGGGCATCGGGAGCACCATAGCAAGCAAAAACCCACACCTCCTGAACCATCCCCGCCCGCACGAACGGACAGTACGCGTCAGGAGAACAATCCACATGGCTTCACCAAGCCCCGACTCCCCCCAGCCACCGGCTGCCGCGGGAAGCGCCCATCGCTCCCTGCCGAGAAGCATCTGGGTACTCGGGATGGTGTCGATGTTCATGGATATCTCGTCGGAGCTGGTCCATAGCCTGCTGCCGATCTTCATGACCAGCGTGCTTGGCGCATCCATGCTGACGATCGGAATCATCGAAGGTGTCTCTGCCGCGACTGCCGCGGTCACCAAGGTTTTTTCCGGGGCGATCAGCGATTTCTTTCGCAGGCGCAAGTTTCTCGTCGTGCTCGGTTACTCACTGAGCGCACTTACCAAACCGGTATTTCCGCTCGCACCGACGGTCGAGTGGGTATTCGGGGCACGCTTCGTCGACCGCATCGGCAAGGGTATCCGCGGCGCCCCGCGTGACGCTCTGGTGGCCGATATCGTCCCCCCACGGCTGCGGGGGGCAGCTTACGGCCTGCGCCAATCCCTGGATTCTGTCGGTGCCTTTCTCGGTCCGCTGCTGGCGGTGCTATTCATGCTCTGGCTCGCCGGCGATGTCCAACTCGTGCTGTGGGTGGCGGTGGTACCGGCGCTCATCGCGATGCTGCTGACATTCACGGTGCACGAGCCCACCTCTCCAGAACATCCCCCAGGCGCCCGAAAGCGCCTGACACTGGCACACGCCACACGCCTGCCACTGCGTTTCTGGCTGGTGGTTGCGTTGGGGGCAGTATTCATCCTGGCACGCTTCAGCGAGGCGTTTCTGATCCTCCGCGCCCAGGATGTCGGGCTCACCATTGCCTACGTACCCGCGATCATGATCATCATGAATATCGTCTACGCCGGATTCGCCTACCCGGCGGGGATCGCGGCCGACCGGTTGTCGTCACGAGCGCTGCTGCTGTTGGGGCTGGCGGCACTGATTGTCGCCGACATCATACTGGCCATGGCGCTATCATCGTGGGCGGTATTCCTTGGCGCCGCATGCTGGGGCCTGCATATGGCCCTTACCCAGGGATTGCTCTCCAAGCTTGTTGCCGATAACGCACCTGCCGAGCTGCGCGGTACCGCCTTCGGCATATTCAACCTGGTGAGTGGGGGCGCGCTACTGCTGGCAAGCATCATTGCCGGGACCTTGTGGAGCCTGTTCGGCGCCCCGGCCACCTTCATCGCGGGGGCATCGTTCGCGGCAGTCGCCGCCGCGGGCTTGCTCCTTTACCGCCCGGCAACACGAACCGCTGCCGGTGGGGCAGCCACTTGACGCAGCATGAGCCGGCGCTCAAGTAGTAATGATAATTCTGATTACACCACCTCCGCTCCAGCCACCGCTTCGGCTGCCAACAGCTTGCCGCTTTCCAGCCGCACCAGCCGGTCAGCGAGGGGGAAGTAGCGGTCGTCGTGGGAGATCACCAGCACTGCCTTGCCCATGCGTTTCAACTCCGGCAACACCTCGCGGTAGAACACCTCCTTGAATAGCGGCTCCTGATCCGCCGCCCACTCGTCGAAGACCAGGAAGGGGCGATCCTCCAGATAGGCCACCACCAGCGCCAGGCGTTTGCGCTGGCCCTGGGACAGCGCCTGGGTGGAGAAGGCGCCGTTCTCGACCCGTACCTTGTGCTGCAGATGCAGCTTGGCCAACAGGCGGTTGCCCTCCTCGTCGAGATCGGCACGCGGCGCCTCCAGCAGCCGCTCGAACAGATGAAAGTCGGAGAACACCACCGAGAACAGCTGCCGATAGGCATCGCGATTATGCGCCTCGATGCGCTCGCCATTGAGCCATATCTCACCGCCTTCCGGTGGGTAGAGCCCCACCAGCAGCTTGGCCAGGGTGGTCTTGCCGCTGCCGTTGCCGCCCACCAGGAAGACGATCTCACCGGGCTCGAAGGTCAAGTCGATGGGCCCCAGCTCGAAGACGTCGTCGCTCTGCTCATGGTAATAACCGTGGGTGACCCCCTTCAGCACCAGGCGCTCCAGCCTGGTCGGTGCGGTGCCCTCGGCAGTGCCCTCCATCCCGGGCATATCCGCGGTGAGCTCGCCGATACGCGTGGCCGAGACACGCGCCAGATTGGCGCGAGGGATGTTCATCAGCAGCGCCTCCAGCGGCGTCACCATGAACACGAACACCAGAGCGAAACCGGTCATCACCCGGGTCTGATCCGGACCACCGCCCACCAATACGAACAGCACCAGGCCAATGAAGGCATAGATCAGGAACTGCCCCCAACTGGTCGAGACCACGAACAGCGACATGCCTCGGGTGCGCAGGCGCCGCACGCCGTCGATGGAGGCCTCCAGCACCTCGCCGATAAAGGCACCGCGCTTAGGCCGGTTAAGGCGTAGCTCCTTGGCGCCGTCGGTGAGAGCGCGGAAGTGGCCGAACAAGCGGTCCTGCTCGGACGATGCCTGATCGAGCAAGCGAATCGCCCGCAGGTGCGCCAGGTGGTAGCCGATGGACCCCAGACCGATCACGGCGATGGCCATCAAGAAGATCTGCCAGGAGAGCAGCGCCAGGTAGCAGAGGCAGCCTACCACCACCACCGTATTGGTCAGGATCACCGGCAGGCTGACGAAGAACTGCGCCACATTGGTGCTGTGCTCCGACAGCGCTGACTGCACCCGGGCACTGCCCACCCGCTCGAGATGACGATAGTCGGCGGCGGCGACACGCCTGGAGATGAAGCGGCGCAACTCCGCCAGAGCGTGCTGGCCCAGGCGTTCAAACAGCACTGCAGACGACATGCGGCTCAGCATCAATGCCACCGCTACGGCGGCAAAGAGCCAGGCGATACCAGCACGGTTTTCCGCATCGCTGGTCAAGGCGGCGTTGATCTGCGCGATCAACAACACGCTGCATAGCCCTGCGGCAACGCTGGCCAGGGTAGCGGCCAGCATCAATCCACGGGAACGACGAATCAGATAGGCGAGCACAGCGACCTCACTCGGATGGGGCATTTCCTTAGATGACGAGCGACACGCCAGAAAAGTTATCGACCGACGTCCCAAAAATTAAACAAGGCGCATTCTCATTCGTCATCAGAGTGAGCAGGCCACTTGCCTACGCGAGCCCATGACAGGAGCCCCGCAGTGTCTACCACCGTTCAAGCAGAACCGCACACCACGGCGCAACGCACGGCAACCAACGAGTTCGTCTCCTACCCCCATGACATACCACACCGAGTGGAGCACGATGCCGAGACCCACCGACTACGCATCGAGGGCGGCCCTCATAGCACCACCTGGCAGCTGGGTCAAAGCGCCGGCCAGCTGGCGCTCACCTGGCCCGCCGGCAGTACCCCACGACGTGAGGCCACCCTCGCGGCCATCGACGCCGCCTTCGCCTTTCACCCCGAGGCACAGTGGCTGCAGCTGCAGGGGCCGAAGGCCATGTATCCGGCGCTACGCCATACCGGCATCGTGGTGGACGACAGCGAGGGAGTGCCCTGGGTGCCCGCCGAGCTGTTCTGGCAACAGCCTGGCCTGTGGCTGCCCTCGCCTCGGCCGTTGCCCTACCCTCAGCAGCCGGTGCTGAGCGCAGGGAAGCGCCATCCGCGCCGCCCGCCCAAGCCCGAGGGCACCGTCTATCGGCGCCATATTCCCTGGTTGAAGGCCACCCTGAGCTTTCGCGTCCTCGATCTGGAACACGACCTCGAGCGCTTCAGCCGCTGGATGAACGATCCGGTGGTAGCCCACTTCTGGGAGGAACAGGGCGACCTAGCCCAACATCGCCACCGCTTGGAAGCGACCCTGAGCCATCCCAACGCCCTGCCGCTGATCGCTTGCTTCGATGACCAGCCCTTCGGCTACTTCGAGGCTTACTGGGCCAAGGAGGACCGCCTCGGTGCCTACTACGATGCCGATGACTTCGACCGCGGCTGGCATCTGCTGATCGGCGAAGCCGCCTTCCGTGGCACGCCCTACGTCGCCGCCTGGCTGCCTTCCATCTCCCATTACCTGTTTCTGGACGACTGCCGCACCCAGCGCCTGGTTATCGAGCCTCGCGTGGACAACGCCAAGATGCTCCACAACCTGGCGCGCTGCGGTTACGCCCATCTCAAGGCATTCGACTTCCCGCATAAGCGGGCCATGCTCGGCATGCAGCTACGCGAGCACTTCTTCAATGAGCGCAGCTGGATTCCCCAGCCGCCTCACCCCGGCTCGGCCCCCAGACCCGGCCCGCGCTTCTCTCAATAACCACGACACCCACGAGGATTCACATGCGTATTCACGACCTGATCGGTATCGGCTTCGGCCCCTCCAACATCGCCCTGGCCATCGCCCTCGAAGAGCAGGACCAAAGGGGGCAGGCACGAGATGCCTTCTTCATCGAACGTCAGCCCGCCTTCGCCTGGCACCCGGACATGATGCTCGACCACGCCCATATGCAGATCTCCTTCCTCAAGGATCTGGTCACCCCTCGCGCGCCCTCCAGCCACTACACCTTTTTGAACTACCTGCATGCCAAAGGCCGACTGCAGGACTTCATCAACCTGCAGACGTTCTTCCCCAGCCGCCACGAGTTCAACGACTACCTGTCCTGGGTGGCGTCGCACTTCGAGGAACGCTGCAGCTATGGCGAAGAGGTCGTCGAAGTGCTGCCCCACGGCGAGGACGATGACATCACGCTGCTACGCGTCTGCTCGCGAGACGCCAACGGCAACCACCACGAGCGCCTGACGCGCTCCCTAGTGATCGGCGTTGGCGGCGCACCCAATGTTCCGCCCTGCTTTGCCGGGCTCTACGACGACCCCAGGGTCTTCCACTCCAGCCACTACCTCAAGGAGCTGGCGCGGCAAAAGTCGCCGCGACGCATCGCCGTGGTCGGCGCCGGGCAGAGTGCTGCCGAGATCTTCCTCGACCTCCACAATCGCCCCGGCATCGAGGTCGACCTGATCACCCGGGCCTGGGCATTCAAACCCTCCGATGACAGCCCCTTCGTCAACGAAATCTTCAACCCCGAGTACACCGACTATGTGTTCAACAACCCCACCGGCCAGCGCCAGGCGCTGATGCAGGAGTACAAGAGCACCAACTACTCGGCGCCCGACCTGGCGCTGATCGAGCAGATCTACAACGTTTTCTACCAGCAGAAGGTCACCGGCGAGACGCGCCATCGCTTCCGCCGCCGCCATGAGGTCACCCATGCCGAATCGACGGCGGACGGCGTGCGACTGGACATCACCGAACTGGATAGCGGCGCCACGGACACGGCCAACTTCGACGCCGTCGTACTGGCCACGGGATACCGGCGCGACGTGCACGAGACGCTGCTCGACCCGCTCAAGCCCTACCTCGGCGACTTCGCCGTCGATCGTCACTACCGCGTATTCACCCCACCCCACTTCAAGCCGGCAATCTTCCTGCAGGGCTGCTGCGAGCCCACCCACGGCCTAAGCGATACGCTGCTGTCGATCTTGGCGTCACGCACCCAGGAGATCTGCGAAGTGCTCGACGCCACACTCCCGGCAGCGCAAACACCCCGTGTGCATACGCCAGCTGCTTCCCTGGTAGGCACCAACTGACACGCGACAAGCCCCCGATGACCCGGCCGCTCCAGGTGGAGCGGCCTATGTCATACACTGGCAGATGGTCAAACACACTCCAATCAGCGGCGCCACACAGCATGATCGGCTACCATATCTCGGCGAGTTGGCGTACCTCTGTTGTGGAGAGTGCGACGTGCACCCGGACTTTCTCTAGTATGAGGCTCAGGCAACGCCTTCCGGTCTACCTTGCCATTGGCATTCAGCGGCGATGCCGCGATCACAGCACTCACTATAGAGCGACGATCAAGGTTGACGCGCTAATCCATATCCACGACAAATCAGATAGGTAAGCACGCTCACATCAAGCAAAAATTGAAATGAGAATGATTTTGCATGAAAATAGGGTGAATTCTCACTCCTAGCTAGCATCAAATGGTCGAACATCTGCCTCCCTATCTTCCAGGGCTCGCTGGCCCACTAAGGCGAAGGGCTGATCTGCAGAGCAACGGCTGGCCAACGAGCACATCGCCTTGCCGACCTGCTCAAGCAGCCTTGGATGATCAGCGGCACCCTGATACGGCAAGCCCATTTCTTCGATTGCAACGACTCGCGCCAGTGGCACCTGTCTGGCGGTTAAAATACTTCACCTTGCTGATTCCATCTCCCACTGTGGCCACAATATCACGGCAGCCAAGCTGTTTAGCCCCCTCTTCAGTAGAATTGCTGTTAAAACTTGAGACCGCCGACACTTCTTTATACCAAACACACTGGGAGTAATTGTGAAATATCGCATTGACATTTTTTATCGCTCCATACTCCATACGATATTCATTCTATCGATCGCCATGCTAACAGGTGTATCTATTAGCAAAGTTACGATGGCAGGTGATATAAGTAGCGAGACACCATTGGCGACATTTGATTTTGCAATCGCTGAGACACTCAGCGCCATTGGCCACCCGCCTAGATTCCTAGCGGGTCTCAGGGGATACGAAACATATTCACGTCAAAGTGGCATCATCCCCTTTACGGAAAATCTTGGATCTCGCTTCCTTCCCAACTACGAGCTTCTTGCTAACCACCCACCGCAGTACATTCTGATTTCACCACCTGCCCATGTTAACATAAAACCAAGACTTAGAAGAATCTCTGATGTTAAGGAATATCTTCTTTATAATTTTTCCGGTAACAATGACGACCATGACCATTGGGAAGCGGTGGAAAAATTGACTCGACAGCTTGGTGACCTCGTCCATGCCCCTGCCAGGGCTGATCAGTACATCGAGAAAACCAATAGCTATTTTGACGATTTAAGAAGTCAGCTTGATGGCAGCAGTGACTTTCCTATATTAATAGTACGCCTGATTGATGAGCGCCATGCCCGCATTTACGGCGAGGGAAGTGTTGAAGGCATGGTAGTAAATCGTCTAGGCCTTCAGAATGCTTGGCAGGGGGATCTAGGCCAATGGGGTATGACCACAGTCAGCGCAACGCCGCTGTTTGACATCGACGCTAAAGTGATATTTCTTGAAAGCCCCTACGATCCACCTGGAGGGCAGAAGCGGCTACTCTCTAATGGCCAGTGGCGACACTTGCCTGCCGTAAAAGAGAGTAATTACACCATCGTTCCTATCAACTA
This sequence comes from Halomonas salipaludis, assembly GCF_002286975.1. Taxonomy (GTDB): domain Bacteria; phylum Pseudomonadota; class Gammaproteobacteria; order Pseudomonadales; family Halomonadaceae; genus Franzmannia; species Franzmannia salipaludis. Next base: position 311,497 of record NZ_NSKB01000007.1, on the reverse strand, counting down.
TTGGTCTTGGGGAGGGCTTCCTTCTGCTCAGCGTTTTGCCAACAACCTTGTCAGCCATCTGACTGAAAGCAACTTCTCAGATGCTACCACTGCTGAATAACCTATACTATCGGCTGACCATTTACCATAGTTACAACCTCATCCCGCCAAGAATAAGTGTCGCACCACCAACTATATCGGCGTTGCGACACATAGTTATACCATACTACCAGTTGTATGAAATGGTGCCCTGCACAGTGCGTTCAGCCCCCCAATAGCAACGCCCTCCGTTATTACAGCGAGCGACATATTCACGATCAAAAAGGTTCTTGGCGTTGAGCTTTGCGCTCCAGTTATTGCCAAAATCATAACCAATGGTTGCATCGACTAGCGTCTCGCTACCCACCTCAAGTGTACCGTAATCAAGACTTTCTGGTGGATAAGCGTAGGATTTTCCCAAGTAGCGGACACCAAGACCAGTTTGTAGACCGTTCAATGCCCCCTGCCGGAAAGTATAATTGGCCCAGAAAGAAGCCTGATGGCGGGGAATACCGGTAATTTGCTCATCTTCTAAACGCGAACCAGCATCTTCGACAATCCTGGCATCGATATAACTATAGGCAGCGGTAAGGCTCAGACTTTCGTTAATATCACTCTTAACCTCTACTTCTAAACCCTGGGACTGGGTTTCACCAACCTGGCGGTAGTCACCTGAGCTTCCGTCGTAGCTAACGTCATCTTGCTTATTAATGTCATAAGCAGAAACCGTCACCTGGGTATTCCAGCCTTCCGGCTCATACTTTACCCCTAACTCTACCTGATCGCCGGTAATGGGCTTGAAGTTATCTTCAGTGTTAAGTTGAACGGGTACAAAAGTAGTAGAATAGCTAACGTAGGGTGAGATGCCGTTGTCAAACTGATACATCAACCCCGCTTGCCAACTTAGCTTCTCGTCGCTGCGACGGCTATTATTATTGGCTGCCATATAATCATCATATTCACTATCCGCCCAGTCGTAACGAACGCCCGCGAGAGCGATCAAGCCGCCTACCTTACCTTGCCACTGAGTATAAATACCTGCCAAATCCTGCTTGAGGTCGCCATCGTCAGACAGCATAGAGGTTTGCGGCTCACTGTTATACCGGGGATCGAAAATATCGATAAGGTAGAATTCACCACTGGCGAAGTCGCTGGCATACTGGGTTTGTTCGAATGACGTTTTGTCGAAGCTGGCACCAAACAGGAACGTATTGTCGAGCGATCCAGTGGTCACATTGCCGACCACTTGGTTATCGATGGAGTAGATTCTAGACTCATTGGCCCGATCAAGATTATAGGCACCAATGTTAGAACCGTAACCAGCATCCACGAATTGCAACCAGGTTTCTTGCCGATCTACCAGGGAGCGTGTGTACCGCCCATTTTGGCGAAACGTCCACTCATTATCAAAGCGGTGCTCGTATTCGTAACCCAATGTCCAGAATTCCCGCTCAAAACCATCCCAGTCTGGATGCCCCAGGTTGGTATCGGTGCCCAATCGACCGCCTGGATTGTCGAGTAGTGTGCCCGATGCCGGTAACCCCAATTGAATCTCGGTGCTGTCCTTTTGATATTGTCCCAGCAGGGTCAGGGTATCCCTGTCGCTAAGATCGATGGCCAACGACGGGGCAAAGTAGATGCGGTCATCACCCATGCTATTTATTTGCGTATCCGCCTCGCGAACCAAGGACACCATTCGGCCACGGATGCTGCCATCTTCATTCAGAGCTCCCGACACATCAGAAGAAAACTGCCGTCGGTCATGGGTTCCATAGCTAAGATTGACCTCTCCTTGGCGTTCGTACGTAGGTCGCTTGCTGACCAGGTTCACCATTCCACCAGGTATATTTTCACCGTATAGAATCGATGTCGGCCCCTTGAGCACCTCCACTCGCTCTAAACCATAGGGTTCGGCAGATGTCGCGTAGGCATTTGATTGCACTCGCAAACCATCTCGATAGGTACCGTATCCGTAATCGCGCTGGTTCATACCACGTATATAGAAAATATCACCAGCCAGCGCATCACCTCCAGGGTAGTTAGCGCTATTGACTCCCGGTACGTAATCCAAAATGTTGCCCAGCGTTTGTGCCCCCTGATCTTCAATCTGGTTTCTTGTTACCACCGATATCGAGCGAGGCGTCTCGGACAGAGGTGTGTCTGTTTTGGTTGCTGTTCGACTTCGCTCTGCCTGATAGCCCACATCTGGGCCCTGCGCCCCTACCCTGTCTGCGGTGACCGTCAGGCTCTCCAATTCGGAGACCGCTTCTTCTTCCTGAGCAGCAGAATAAACCGGCACCATAACCAATGTGGTGACAAGCAACCCACTCTGACAGAACAGAGCGTATTTTCTCTTGAGCATATAACCTTCCCCTTTTTTTTAAGCCTTACGAAACATGAATTTTAATTATAATAATTATCATTTAGATCCTAGAGACTTACCCTCATCCTGTCAACACTGGATGAGGGTAAGTCGCTTGAGGGGGAGACGGCTCTTCCTTCCTAGTGAAGCTAAGGGTTGTGGATCTCTAAACCGTCGCTTCCCCTTTAGCTAGTAGCTCTCACCCTTGATAACGATGATGGTCGAGGTCTGTTCGCCGAGAGACTTACAGGACTGAAACGACCTCCACCGGACCGATGCGCTGCCAGGGCAGGCCCTGGACCAGCTCCGCCACTTGCTCAGGACAGTTCCACCCGGTCGCGGTGCCAGTTGTCGGCCCAATGGAACTTGCCTTGATTGAGACGACGCGCACACAGGCAGGCCCCAGGCCATCGTGGATCAGCACCTGCGCAGTTGCCGCACCGGTTGGCGAACAGATAGGCGCATGCGGCCGGGCGGTACCGAATACCTTCACCAACCGAGCCAGGTCGGTATCGGGGTCGCGCGCATGTCCAACAGCTCGGTGCCAATCAGATCTCGTCGATACGGATCAGGACAGCAGATCCCGAGGCAGCGCCCGACAGACCTGCGCATCGGACACCCGCCACTCGATGTCCACCGTGCCTTTGGCACTCGGAAGTAGCACGCAAATAGGCTCGGCTTCACGGCGCTGGCCGATGCCGGTGTGGTGGTGCTTGCCATCGGCACTGGAACAAACGCCGGGAGACACTCACCGGCGCCGACCACCTAACCTCACGGATCCATTCGTGAACCAGATGGGCATTCAGAGCATGCTCCAACGCGATGCCGACCACTGAGGCACCGGGGCAAGTCCAAAGTCGGGCTCAGCGAAAGGTATGTTCACCGAACGCATACAGATCTTCAAAATAACGCCTGCAGAGATTCGTTAGACTGTATTGCAGCACTCACTTTTAGTCGCTTCTTCACTTTGGAGAGTAGGACACCATCAGCAACTATCGAGAAATGGTCACTGGCAGTCTCAATTGATGTACTCGGAGCTCGATTCAATTGATCCGCTAGCGCCTGTCGCTCATCCCAGGCTCTTTCCGACGCCCACCAGCAGTCCACTTCACAGTTCAGTGCCGGCAAGGCGTCGGCCTGTAGTGATAGATACTTCAAGTGTCGTGACACACAGAAGATCCGGGCCAGTTCCTCACCGCCTAGAGCAGGGTAACCTTCTCTGCCATGAGCATCGTCTGCCACGAGTAGACGCTCCAGCCTGACGGCAAGCTCCGTTTCACTCGGCTCTTTATGGGACGCATCGTGATTACTATTGGCGACCATCTCAGATGAGAGACCCGGCAAGATGACCGACACATAGGCAGCAAAATCCTTCTGCCAATCATCAATACTCTCCTGGCCGCTACCGGGGATGTACGGATCCACCAGCGCCAACAGGCTCACCTCCTGAGCTTGCATTTCAAGCCGCGCTGCGATCATAGCTGCCAATGCTCCACCAAGTGACCATCCCAATAGCCGATAAGGCCCCACGGGCTGTATGCGACGTATCGTCTCCACGTAGTCATCAGCCATTTTTTCAAGTGATGAATCTCGATGCCGTGGGTCGGTCAACATTCGGCAAGGCAGACCATAAACCGTGCATACTTCCTGCAAGTGGCGAGCCAACGGCTGATAGTCAAAAACCGTCCCCATCACGGCATGAATGCAGAACAGCGGCGGCTGACTGCCACACTCGCCGTTGAGCATGACGGCCCCTTCGTGCTCGACTTCAACGGGCGTTCTTCCCAATAGGTAAGCTATGGTCGGCTTCTGCATTAGATCGAGCAGTGAAAAAGCAAGTCTCGGCTCCTCTAGAGCCTGTACACGGCTCATTACTTGTAGACTCAACAGGGAGTCTCCACCCAGCTCGAAGAAGTTGTCGGTTTCGCCAATCCGCTCAACGCCAAGCACTTGCTGCCAAATCTCGGCGAGTTGGTGCGCCTCTGGTGTAGAGGGTGCCACGTACTCTCGGACTTCCTCTAGATGAGGCCCGGGCAGGGCCTTGCGATCCACCTTGCCGTTGGCATTCAGCGGCAGTGCCTCGAGGGTGACCACGACGCCCGGCACCATATAATCCGGTAGCTTTTGACCCAGCGCTTCACGTAGTGAGGTGCTGTCGAGGTCAGTGTCAGCCTGTGGAACCACATAGGCTACCAGCCTCGAACCGCTGGGACCTTCCTGGTCCACCACCACCGCCTCACGAATCGCTGGCTGAGAGAGTAGTTCGGCTTCGATCTCGCCAAGTTCAATGCGCAGGCCGCGGATCTTCACCTGATGATCGAGACGGCCCAGGTACTCGAGCTGGCCGTCTTCCCGCCAGCGCACAAGGTCGCCGGTACGGTAGAGGCGTTCACCCTTGGTGAAAGGATCGGCGATAAAGCGCTCCGCCGTGAGATCGCTGCGATTGAGATAGCCACGGGCCAGGCTTACCCCGCCCAGGTACAACTCTCCCGCGACGCCCTGTGGCACCAGGTTGAGTTCACCATCCAGGACGTAGGTGCGAGTACCGCTAATGGGTCGCCCAATGGGGATCTGGCGGTGAGCGTCATCACGGCACCACCAGTGCGTGACATGGATGGTAGTTTCAGTAGGGCCATAAAGATCATGCAGATTGGCACCGTCGAGACACTCAGCCACGTCCTGCTGCAGCGTGGCGGGAACGGCCTCGCCGCCGCACATGATATGCTTGAGCCGTGTCTTGGCCTTGACATCGGGATAGGCTAGGAAGGCCTTGAGCATGGAGGGCACGAAGTTGAGCGTGGTCACGCCGTGCCGCTGGATCAGCTCGATGATGCGCTCGGGGTCTCGATGGTCTCCGGGCTGGGCGATCACCAGACGAGCCCCGACACTCAGCGGCCAGAAAATCTCCCACACCGAGACGTCGAAACCGAACGGCGCCTTGTGGAGTACGGCATCGGTATCGGTGAGCTGGTAGGTCTCCTGCATCCACACCATGCAGTTGGTCAAGGCATCATGGCGGATGGCAGCGCCTTTGGGTCTCCCGGTGGAGCCCGAGGTGTAGATCACATAGGCGAGGTGCGCGCCGTGCAGCGCTATTGCTGGGTTGCTAGAGGCATGGTGCGCCACATCCAGCCGATCCAACTCAACAACGCTAAGGCCATCCGCTAGCGGCAAGGACTCGCGCAAGTGGTGCTGGGTCAGCAGCAGCTCGATGCCACTATCTTCAGCGATGAACGCCAGCCGCTCGGAGGGGTACTCGGGATCCAGCGGCACATAGGCGCCCCCCGCCTTGAGGATCGCTAGCAGCCCCACCACCATCTCCATGGAACGCTCCATGGCAATGCCCACCCGAGTCTCGGGGGTTACGCCTAAACCGATCAAATAGTGGGACAGACGATTGGCACGGGTATTGAGTTCGGCGTAGCTGAGTGACTGATCGTCGAAGATGAGGGCCGTGGCCTCTGGGGTTGCTTCCGCCTGTCGCTCTATCAACTGATGCACTGGAGAAGTGTCAGAATACTGCTGAGCATTCTCTCCCCACTCGCTCAACAACTGCTGCTCATCCTTTCCTAGCAGGCTGATCTCACTGATCGCTTGCCGTGGTGCCGTTTGCAGACTTTCCACGATTCCTGCCACGGCCGAGCACATGTAATCACACAGGCGCTGGGCGCCGATTGTGCGGCTCACTTGTCCTACTAGTTGGAAGCCTTCTCCCGAATCATCTACCGCCATACCAATGGGGTAATTGGTTCGCTCCTGGCCGCTCAGCACTTCCAGTCCTTCCCAGGTGTGGGTGGGCGTTCCTTCTTCCTGGAGAGCGCTGTAACGGTAGTTCAGCAGACTCGTGAACAGCGGCGATCCTCCAGACAACCCGCTGCATCGCTGAGCCAGTCCGAGGCTGGCATGCTCGTGATGCATTAGCTCAGAAAGGGCCTCGTGGGTTTGTCGCAAAGACTGCTCGATACCTTGAGTACCCGTTTTGATGCGCACCGGCAAGGTGTTGATAAACATCCCCAGCGCCCGCTCGGCACCTGCGATGCTCTGCATGCGGCCGAACAAAACGGTGCCAAATACCACGTCGTGCCGCCCCGTCGTTTTGCTCAGCACCAAGGCCCAGGCCAGGTGGAACAGGCTGGCCGTGCTGACGCCATGGCGCTGGGCCTGTTGCCGCACCCGCTGGGCTAGCTCTGCTTCCAGTGGAACGCGTACTTCTTCGATATCGCGGCCATCGCCACGTACCTCCAGCAGCCCAAAGGGGGCGGTGGGCTCTTCGATATCCCCCAACTGCTCGCGGAAGAAGGCTTCATGTTGGTCTGAGCTTACCCCTAGCCGAGCCTGCGCCACGAAGTTGCGGAAGGGCAGGGGCTTGGGTAGCTCATCTGCACGGCCTTGCTGGATCAATGCGATCTCTTCCACCAGTAGCTCGAGAGTAGTGTGGTCCATCACCAAGTGGTGGCTGGGTAGCTGCAGTAGCCAGCGATCTTGTTCGACATCATGGGCAGCCACAGCGCGCAGCATGGGGGCCCGGCGAACATCGAGGCGGTGGTGCTCAGGATCCACCTCGGCATTCAGTTGTTCGGCCACGCTCTGTGATGGGGCACCATCCAAGTCCAGCCATTCGAGTACCAGCTCTGCATGCTTGCAGACCACCTGCACCGGTTCGCGGAGTCCTTCCCAGAACACGGCGGTACGTAGAATATCGTGACGGGCGATCAGCTGATTAAACCCGGCAATAAAGGCTTCCAGCCTCTCGCGGCTATCGAAGCCCAGTAGACGCAGGGTCACATAGGCATCGCCCGCTTCCTGCAGCCGGTGGTGGAAGAGAATGCCCTCCTGTAGTGGTGCCAGGGGGTAGATGTCCTGAATATTGCTAGCGCCACCGGGCACAGCGGCTTCGATCTCACGAAGTTCTTCGGCATTGAGCTCGATTAGCGTCAACATCTCGGGCTGGAGAGCCTGACAATCGTGAGGAATCAGATTGGGGGGGATGGTGATCTCAGTATGCTCGGGTGCTTGCGTCAACGCTTGAGTAAAGGCCGCCAGCTCTGGACATTGGAACAGCGTGCGCACCTCTGCCGTCAGTCCTCGATGCCGCATTTTCTCGAGCACTTTCAAAGCCAATAACGAATGGCCCCCCAATTCAAAGAAGTTATCGTGGCGCCCCACCTGTTCGACGCCAAGGACTTCAGACCATATCTCCACGAGCGCTTCTTCCACCTCGCCCTGCGGCGGCGCGTACTGCGAGCCACTGGCCAACTCCGGATCGGGCAGAGCCTTGCGATCGACCTTGCCGTTGGCATTCAGCGGCAATGCCTCGAGGGCGACCACGACACCCGGCACCATATAGTCCGGCAGCCGCTGCCCCAGTGCCTCACGTAGTGAGCTGGTGTCGAGTTCACTGTCAGCCTGAGGAACCACATAGGCCACCAGCCTGGAACCACCAGAGCTTTCTTGAGCGACCACTACCGCCTCGCGAACCTCCGGCCGGGAGAGCAGCTCGGCTTCGATCTCGCCAAGTTCGATGCGCAGGCCGCGGATTTTCACTTGATGATCGAGGCGGCCCAGGTACTCGAGCTGGCCATCCTCACGCCAGCGCACCAGATCACCGGTGCGGTAGAGGCGCTCTCCTTCGGTTAACGGGTCGGCGATAAACCGCTCTGCGCTTAGGTCAGGGCGGTGAAGGTAGCCCCTCGCTAGACCAACACCGCCGAGGTAGAGCTCACCCGCTACCCCGGGCGGCGTCAGGTTGAGATCGCCATCCAGTACGTAGGTGCGGACACCGGCAATCGGTTGGCCGATAGCGACCTGGCTGCGCCCGTCGTCCCGGCAGGTCCAGTGAGTGACGTCGATGGCCGCCTCGGTGGGCCCATAGAGGTTGTAGAGTGCCGTGTGAGGCATGCGAGCAAATACTTGATTCTGCAGCTCCGCCGGTAGCGCTTCGCCGCTGCATACCACGCGCGTCAGACTCGTACAGGCTTCTACCTCGCCATGCGCCAGGAAGGCCTGCAGCATCGAGGGCACGAAATGCAGCGTGGTGATCTTGTGGGTACGGATCAGCTCGACCAGTTGCGCCGGCTCGCGATGCGCCCCCGGTGGGGCCATCACCAGCTGGGCGCCCTGCATCAGCGGCCAGAAGAATTCCCACACCGAGACGTCGAAGCTGAACGGGGTCTTCTGCAATACCGCATCGTCGGCCGTTAGCCGGTAGGCATCCTGCATCCACGCCAGGCGGTTGCTCAGCGCGCGATGGCGGTTAGCCGCGCCCTTGGGCCACCCGGTGGAGCCCGAGGTGTAGATCACATAAGCAAGATTTTCGCCGTGCAGGGCCACGTCTGGGTTGGTCGACGCATGGTGAGCGACATCCAACCGATCCAGCTCAATGACGTTCAGCCCATCGGCCACCGGCAGCGTATCGCGAAGAGGCTGCTGGGTCAGTAGCAGCTCGATACCGCTGTCATCGACCATATAGGCCAGCCGCTCGCTGGGGTAATCCGGATCCAGCGGCACATAGGCGCCCCCCGCCTTGAGGATACCCAGCAGCCCCACCACCATCTCGATTGAGCGTTCCATGGCGATACCCACCCGGGTCTCGGGTTGTACACCTAGACCGATCAGATAGTGGGCCAGTTGGTTGGCTCGGGCATTGAGTTCGGCGTAGCTGAGTGACTGATCGTCGAATACCAGTGCCTCGGTCTCTGGGGTTGCTTCAGCTTGGCGTTCTACCAAGTGATGGATAGGCGATGAATCGTGATACCGTTGAGAGCTTTCGCCCCACTCCTGTAATCGACGCTGTTCGCCTTGATCTAGTAACTCAATATCGCCCAGCGCACACTCCGGCGTCTCTGTCAGCGCCTGTAAAATAGCCGTATAGTGCTGCGCCAGGCGCTCAATGGTGGTTAAGTCGAACAGCTCTTGTGCATAAACGAAGCTTGTTTCTATGCAGCCATCCGTGCGCTCCATCACGTCCAGCGTCAGCTCGAACTGCGCCTCTCCCTTATTTAGTGGCCAATTGCTCAGTTCCAGTCCTGGTAGTGTCTGCAACGCGCCATAATCTTGCCGCTGGTGATTGAACATCACCTGAAATAGCGGCGTGTGGCTCAGGCTGCGCTCTGGCTGCAGCGCTTCCACTAACTGTTCAAAAGGGAGATCCTGATGCTCTTGTGCACCCAGCGCCGCACGTTTTCCCTGTTCCAGCGCCTTGGCCAGGCTCAGGCGACCATTCAGCGGGTTACGCAGCACCTGCGTATTAACGAAGAAGCCCACCACGCCTTGAGTTTCCGTGCGGTGGCGGTTGGCGATCGGCACCCCGACCCGGATATCTTCCTGCCCGGTATAGCGATATAGCAGTGACTGGAAGCCTGTCAGTAGCATCATAAACAGGGTGGCGCCCTTCGCCTGGGCCTGCTGACGCAATCTGCTCACTACCGAGGCAGGGAGCACTATTGCGTGACGTGCAGCGTGATATTGGCCATCGTTACGGCGTGGGCGATCAGTCGACAGCTGCAATATCGGGTGTTCATCTCCCAGTTCCGCCTGCCAATAGGCCAGTTGACGCTCTTTTTCACCCGCCTCCATCCACTGCCGCTGCCATACTGCATAATCGGCATATTGAATCGGTAAGGCGGGTGGCTGCCAGGCCTCTCCTGTCATACGAGCGGAGTAGTCCGCAGCAAACTCATCGATGATCAACTGCATCGACCGGCCATCGGAGATGATGTGGTGCATTACCACCACCAAAAGGTGCTGCTCTTCTGCTAAACGTAGTAGCCCCACTCGCAGCAGCGGCCCCTGTTCCAGATCGAAAGGGTCATTGCAAAGCCGATCAAGCTGGTTCTCTATTGCCGCTTCTCGCTCATCCTTCGGCATATGGCCTAGCTCGACTTCGCACCATGCAACGTTGCTCTCGGCCTGTACCACTTGCATCATCCCGCCCTCGCCGTCGTCACGGAACGCCGTGCGCAATGCCTCATGGCGGGACACCAGATCGGCGAAGCTACCCCGCAGTGCTTCAGTATCCAGCGAGCCCTTAAGGGTCAGAGCACCCGTAATATGGTAAGCACTGCTCTGAGGATCCAAGCGCCACAGAAACCACTGGCGCAGTTGGGCATAAGAGGGTGAGCAAATACTCAACTGAGAATCAGGGCGCCTGAGAATAGGAAACTGGCCAATGCCCAATCCTTGAGTACGAATTTTGTCGTAAACCACACGGCGCTGCTTGGCAGGCAATCCGGCAAAGCGCTCCGCAATACGACGGGTATCGATATTACTCATTGAACGGTATCCATGCTGTCGATGAAGGAATCAATATCGGAGAGTGACTGCTCAAAGGAGTATTCGCTGTTGAATGCGGCAATACATTCAGCTAAGCCGTGGAGTTGTGGGTGTTTAAACACTTCGGACACTTTGAGCTCAACGCATATAACGGCTTGAACACGAGCCACCATCTGCACAGCAAGCAGAGAATGCCCACCCAGCTCGAAGAAGTTATCGTGCCGACCTACTTGCTCCACGCCCAACACCTCGGACCAGATCGCCGCCAGCGCTTCTTCCACCCCGCCCTGAGGCGGCTCGTACGGCGAGCCACTGGCCAACTCCGGCTCGGGCAGGGCCTTTCGGTCCACCTTGCCATTGGCATTCAGCGGCAGTGCTTCGAGCATGATCACGACGCCCGGCACCATATAATCCGGTAGCTTTTGACCCAGCCCCTCACGTAGAACGGCGGTGTCTAGTTCGCCGTCGGCCTGGGGCACCACATAGGCCACCAGCATAGAGCCGTTGGAACCTGCTTGCGCTACCACCACCGCCTCGCGAACCTCCGGTTGAGAGAGCAGCTCGGCTTCGATCTCGCCAAGTTCGATACGCAGGCCGCGGATTTTCACTTGATGATCGAGGCGGCCCAAGTACTCGAGCTGGCCGTCCTCCCGCCAGCGCACCAGGTCGCCGGTACGGTAGAGGCGCTCGCCCTCATTGAACGGGTCGGCGACAAACCGCTCCGCCGTGAGGTCACTGCGATTGAGATAGCCACGGGCCAGGCTTACCCCACCCAGGTACAGCTCTCCCGTCACACCTGGTGGCACCAGGTTAAGGTCATCATCCATGATGTAGGTGCGAGTACCACTAATGGGCCGACCAATGGGGATCTGGCGGTGAGCGTCATCACGGCACCACCAGTGCGTAACATGGATGGTGGTTTCGGTGGGACCATAAAGATCGTGAAGGTTAGCCCCATCGAGACACTCCGCCACATCCTGCTGAAGCGAGGCGGGAACGGCCTCGCCGCCGCACATGATATGCTTGAGCCGTGTCTTGGCCTTGACGTCGGGATAGGCCAGGAAGGCCTTGAGCATTGAGGGCACGAAGTTGAGCGTGGTCACGCCGTGCCGCTGGATCAGCTCGATGATGCGCTCGGGGTCTCGATGGTCTCCGGGCTGGGCGATCACCAAACGTGCCCCAACACTCAGCGGCCAGAAAATCTCCCATACCGAGACGTCAAACCCGAATGGCGCTTTGTGCAGTACGGCATCGGTATCGGTGAGCTGGTAGGTCTCCTGCATCCACACCATGCAGTTGGTCAAGGCATCATGGCGGATGGCAGCGCCTTTGGGTCTCCCGGTGGAGCCCGAGGTGTAGATCACATAGGCGAGGTGCTCGCCGTCCAGTGTTACCGATGGATCGGTAGAGGCGTGATGTGCCACGTCCAGTCGATCCAACTCAACAACGCTAAGGCCAGCCGCTAGCGGCAAGGACTCGCGCAAGTGGTGCTGGGTCAGCAGCAGCTCGATGCCACTATCTTCAGCGATGAACGCCAGCCGCTCGGAGGGGTACTCGGGATCCAGCGGCACATAGGCGCCCCCCGCCTTGAGGATCGCTAGCAGCCCTACCACCATTTCGATGGAGCGTTCCATGGCGATGCCCACCCGCGTCTCAGGTTTTACACCTAAGCCGATCAGATAGTGGGCTAGTTGGTTGGCTCGGGCATTGAGTTCGGCGTAGCTGAGTGACTGATCGTCAAATACTAGTGCAGTAACATCTGGCGTTACCGAAGCTTGGCGCTCGATCAAGTGATGGACTGGCTGAGTGTCGGGGTGCTGGTATGAATTCACTCCCCACTCGCTTAGCAACCTCTGTTCTTCTTCTCCTAGCAGGCTGATCTCACTTATCGCTTTCCGTGGTGACGTTTGTAGGCTTTCCACGATGCCCGCTACAGCGGCTTCCATGTAATCACACAGCCGCTGCGCGCCGATCGCTCGACTCACCTGCCCCACCAGTTGAAAACCTTCTCCCAGGTCGTCCACCGCCATACCAATCGGGTAGTTGGTACGCTCCTTGGCCCCCAGCACTTCCATCCCCTTCCAGGCCTGGATGAGATTTCCCTCTTGCTGGGGAGAGCTGTAACGATAGTTCAGCAAGCTAGTAAAGAGCGGCATGCCACTAGGTAGCCCGCTGCAGCGCTGCGCAAGGCCAAGACTGGCATGTTCATGGTGCATTAGTTCAGAGAGCGCATCGTGGGTTTGGCGCAAGGACTGCTCGACATCCTGAGTGCCCATCTTGATGCGCACAGGGAGCGTATTGATAAACATCCCCAGTGCCCGCTCGGCGCCCTCGATTCCCTGCATGCGGCCGAACAGCACGGTGCCGAACACCACATCGTTCCGCCCAGTGGTCTTGCTCAGCACCAAGGCCCAGGCCAGGTGGAACAGGCTGGCGGTGCTGACGCTATGGCGCTTCGCCTGCTGCCGAACTTGTAGGGCCAGTTCCGTTGCCAAAGGAACACGTACTTCTTCGATATCGCTGCCATCACCTCGAGCGTCTAGTAGCCCGAAGGGCGCGGTCGGCTCGTCAATATCGCCCAGTTGCTCGCGGAAGAAGGCTTCATGTTCTTCTGGGCTTACCCCTAGCCGGGCCTGCGCCACGAAGTTGCGGAAGGGCAGCGGCTTGGGCAACTCATCTTCACGGCCTTGCTGGATCAGGGCGATCTCTTCCACCAATAGCTCAAGGGTGATGTGATCCATCACCAGGTGGTGGCTTGGCAGTTGCAACAGCCAGCGTTTTCGTTTTTGCTCTGGATCATGGGCCGCTACCGCACGCAGCATCGGCGCTCGCCGCACATCGAGGCAATGTTGGTCAGGGTCCACCTCAGCATTCAATTGCTCAGCGACACTAAGCGAAGAAGCATGATCCAAGTCTAACCACTCAAGCTCCAGCTCGGCATGCCGGTATACCACCTGCACTGGCTCACGCAGGTTCTCCCACAGCACGGCGGTACGCAGAATATCGTGGCGGGTAATCAGCTGGTTAAAACCGGCAATAAAGGCTTCCAGCCATTCTCGGCTGTCGAAGCCAAGCAAATGTTGAGTCACATAGGCATCGCCCTCTTCCTGCAGCCGGTGGTGGAAGAGAATCCCTTCCTGCAGCGGTGCCAGCGGGTAGATATCCTGAATATTGCTAGCGCCGCCGGGCACCGCTGCTTCGATAACCCTGATCTCTTGGGCATTGAGATCGACTAGCGGCAGCATCTCGGGCTGGATTGCCGAACAGTCATCGGAAATGCAATTGGGCGGGATGATGATGTCCTGCCGCTCGGATGTCTGCGTCAGTGCCTGGGCGAAGGCCGCTAGCTCCGGGCATTGAAACAGCGTGCGTACCTGCCCCGTCAGCCTCCGATGCCGCATTTTCTCCAACACCTTCAAAGCCAATAGCGAATGGCCACCCAGCTCGAAGAAGTTGTCGCGGCGGCCAATCCGCTTAACGTCAAATATTTCGGACCAGATTTGTGCGAGAGCAACTTCGACCTCCCCCTGCGGAGGTTCATACCGCTGGCTTCCGACCAAATCCGGTGCAGGCAGCGCCTTGCGGTCTACCTTACCGTTGGCATTCAGCGGCAATGCATCGAGCGTGATCACGGCTCCCGGCACCATGTAGTCTGGCAGATGTTGGCTTAACTGGTCGCGTATTGAGGTGACGTCAAGCTCAATGCCTGGCTGAGGAACCACATAAGCCACTAGGCTCGAACCGCTCGCTCCATCCTGAGAGACCACCACCGCCTCGCGAAGCGCCAGTTGTAATAGTAACTGCGCTTGAACTTCCCCTAGCTCCACACGATGACCTCGGATTTTAACTTGATCATCCATACGGCCAAGGAATTCCAAGCTACCATCTGGCAATTGCCGCACACGATCACCGGTGCGATATAAACGTTCTCCTTCACCAAAGGGGTCGGCTACAAATCGTTCCGCCGTCATATCAAGACGCCCCAGATAACCGCGGGCCAACCCCACCCCTCCTAGATAAAGTTCACCGTTCACTCCTTGAGGCACAAGGTTCATCCAAGGGTCAAGTACCCGAATTTGCATGTTAGGCAAGGGGTCGCCAATCGGTAGCGTAGATGCTCGCTGATCAGCAGTTTCATATCTTTGTGTCAATGCTCCGACAGTTGTCTCAGTAGGGCCATAATGGTTAACAATTTGACAAGATGGGTTTAGGTCTGAGACCCATTTAACCAGAGGCCAATCGCTTACTTCTCCCCCAAGAATTAAACATCTTCTCGGCAATGTATTAAACGGACTCTTTACACTCATTAGAGCGCGTAAATGACTAGGCACTATTTTGAGGACATCAATTTCATGCTCATGCATGTATCTAGTAAAAGCATCTGGATCAAGCGTACTATCAGATGAAATCAAATGAAGAGTTTTTCCCTTGCACAAGGCACCGAATAGCATGGTATGGCCTAAGTCTGCGGCTATTGTCGATACCATTGCAAAACTACGAGCATCATCAGGTAGCGCTATAACCTCCAGTACCCCTTCAACGTAATTGCTCAGAGCACCATGCGTAATTCCTACTCCCTTAGGTCTTCCTGTAGAGCCCGAGGTATAAATCACGTAGGCTAGATGTTCGCTGTGAAGTACCACTTCCGGATTGGCAGAGGCGTGGTGTGCTACATCTAGTCGATCCACCTCAACAACACTCATCCCATCAGTTACCGGCAGCGTCTCACGTATGCGTTGCAGTGTGACCAACATAGTTATGCCGCTGTCTTCGACCATATAGGTCAGCCGCTCGGCTGGAGAATCGGGATCCAGCGGCACATAAGTGCCACCCGCCTTGAGAATAGCCAGTAACCCCACCACCATCTCAACCGAGCGCTCCATGGCGATGCCTACTCGGGTTTCAGGTTTTACACCCAAACCAATCAGATAGTGCGCCAAGCGATTGGCGCGGGTATTGAGTTCTGCGTAGCTGAGTGACTGATCTTCGAATACTAGCGCTGTGATATCAGAGGCTGCCGCTGCTTGGCGTTCAATTAGATGGTGAGTAGATAGAGCATCAGGGGACCTTTGAGTGATACCTCCCCATTTCTTCAATTGCAGCTGTTCATTCTTATCAAGTAGCTCGACATCACTCAGCGCACTTTCTGGCATCTCTGCCAGCGCCTTTAAGAAAACGACATAATGCTGCGCCAGTCGTCCAATGGTGGTGGAGTCAAACAGCTCTTCAGCATAAATAAAACTTGCCTCAAGGCAGTCATTAGTACACTCATCCACATTTAGGGTCAGCTCGAACTTCGCCTCTTTCTTTTCTAGTGACCAGGTACTCAACTCCAACCCTGGGAGAGCCATCAGCGCACTATGATCCTGCTGCTGATAATTGAACATCACTTGGAATAGTGGCGTGTGACTCAGACTACGCTCCGGCTGCAGCGCTTCTACTAACTGCTCAAAAGGCAGATCCTGATGTTCTTGAGCACCAAGCGCCGCACGTTTTGCCTGTTCTAGCGCTTCGGCCAAATTCAGGCGACCATTTAACTGGTTGCACATCACCTGAGTATTGACGAAAAGCCCTACCACTCCTTGAGTTTCTGTACGATGCCGATTGGCGATTGGCACGCCTATCCGAATATTTTCCTGCTCAGTATATCGATACAACAACACCTGTAAGCCTGCCAGTAGCGCCATAAAAAGGGTAGCGCCCTTAGCCTGAGCTTGTCGACGCAATCCACTTACTACCGAGGCAGGAATCACAATTTCGTGGCGTGCAGTATAGTAGTGTCCATCGTTGCGACGTGTACGGTCTGTCGGTAGCTCCAGTACCGGGTGTTCATCTCCCAGCTCAGCCTTCCAATAAGCGAGCTGGCGCTCTTTTTCACCCGCTTCCATCCATTGACGCTGCCAGAGGGCATAATCGGCATATTGAATCGGCAGGGCTGGCGGCTGCCACGTCTCACCCGTAACCCGAGCGGAGTAGTCCGCTGCAAACTCATCGATGATCAACTGCATCGACCAGCCATCGGATACAATGTGATGCATGACCACGACCAGAAGGTGCTTCTCTTCTGCTAAGCGCAGTAGCCCTACCCGTAACAGCGGCCCCCGCTCCAGGTTGAAAGGTTCATTGCAAAGCCGAGCAAGCTGGTTATCTATTGCTGCTGCTCGCTCATCCTTCGGCATCTGACCCAGGTCAACTTCGTGCAATACGAAGTTGCTCTCGGCCTGCACCACTTGTATCACTTCGCCCTCACCATCGTCACGGAACACCGTGCGTAATGCTGCATGACGGGTTGCCAAAGCGGAGAAACTATCCCGCAAGGCTTCAGCATCCAGCGATCCCTCAAGGGTCACAGCGCCCGTAATATGGTAAGCGCTGCTCTGTGGATCCATACGCCACAGAAACCACTGACGAAGTTGAGCATAGGAGAGTGTTCTGCTCTCTTGATTATTAGACCTAACGATTGGCAACTGCGAAAAGTCGATATCCTGCTGTCTTAATGCCTCAAGAAATACGCTCTGCTTGTCTCGTGGCAAGTTTGCGAAGCGCTCAGCAATCGTGTGTTTATTGAGTTCCATCTCAGCTCTCCATTCCATCTAGTAGCGCTGCCATCTTTTCGAGCTGTACGCTCTCGTGCTCTTCCGCACCTCCCCTGCTTTCCTGAATAGGCTCACACATAGAGGCCAATGTAGCGTGTTCGAAATAGCTGCGGAGAGGGAGACGTATATCGAAATGTTCTTCTACTCTAGCTTGTACCTTTAGTGCCAACAGCGAGTGCCCCCCTAACTCGAAGAAGTTGTCGTGACGCCCTACCTGCTCGACACCCAGCACCTCACTCCAAATCGCCGCCAGCGCCTCTTCCGTTTCACCTTGGGGCGGAACGTATTGCGAACGACTGGTGAAGTCAGGCTCGGGCAATGCCTTGCGGTCCACCTTACCGTTGGGCGTTAGTGGCAAAGCATCGAGCATCATCACCACACTTGGCACCATATAGTCCGGCAATACCTGCCCCAGACGTTCGCGTAGCTCGGTCGCATCAATCGATTCATATGCCTGAGCGACCGTATAAGCTACCAACCTGGCTCCTCCCGGCCCTTCCTGGGTCACCACAACCGCTTCTCGTATTACATCGAACTCCACCAACCGAGACTCTATTTCACCCAACTCAATGCGCTGGCCCCGTATTTTTACCTGTTGATCGGTGCGCCCGATGTATTCAAGCGCCCCATCGGTGCGATAGCGGGCCAGATCGCCTGTCCGGTAAAGCCGCTCCCCAGGCACCTCGGCAAACGGGTTGGGCACAAAGCGCTCCGATGTCAGCGTCGGCTGATTCAGGTAACCCCGCCCAACACCGACACCAGCGACATATAGCTCGCCGCTCACCCCCACAGGTAATAGGTTTAATTGACTGTCGAGAACGAGTAGTTGGGTGTTATCAGCCGGCTGGCCGATCGGCACCACGGCGGAGTACCCGTCATCGCCGCTTCGCAGCAAGTGCAGGGATACATCATCGGCACATTCTGCAGGGCCATAGGCATTGACCAATGGGATCGTCGGGTAGCGTGCAAACCATTGGCGCACTAGCTCAGACGTGGAGGCTTCGCCCGTGGGCAGCAGCCAGCGCAGTGCTGGCAGGTCGACTGAGGCAGTATTCAACATCCCCTGGATCACGGCAGGTACGCTTTGCAGTACCGTGACGCCGTTGTCGCGCACATAAGGGAGCAACGCACTGGGGTCGCGTGCAATCTCATCAGGCACGATCTCGATACAGGCTCCACACAACAGCCCCGCCAGAGTTTGCCAGACGGAGATATCGAAACTCAGCGCGGCCGTTTGCGCGATGACATCGCGGGGCGACAGATCCAGATAGGGAATCTTGCTCAATTGGTTGTTGAGCATGCCACGCTGGCTGACCACCACGCCCTTAGGTTCACCGGTCGAACCTGAGGTATAGATGACGTAGGCGGCCTGATCGGGGTGCACCGGGATGGCGACATCGCCCTTCGGATCTTCTGCCGCGGCGAGTTCCTCGAACACGAACATCCGTGGTGGGCTGGGCATGGATTCAAGCACAGCTTCGAGACGCGATGTTTGCTCAGCAGTGGCAACAAGAACCGATGCATGGCTGGACGCCAGTATCGCGGCGATACGCTGATCCGGAAGCCGATGATCCAGCGCCAGATACGCCCCGCCGGCCTTGAACGTGCCCAGGATCATGCTCGGCAACGCCAGGCCGCGTTCGGCATGCAGCGCCACGACATCATCCTTCTTCACGCCGGCTTGCCGCAGCGCCTGGGCAATGCGATTGGAGGTGTCCTCTAGCTGATCATAAGTGAGAGAGTCTCCCTGATGGCGAACGGCAACTTGGCGTGGATGCTTTCGTACCTGCTCACGGAACAGGTCGATATAACCTCGCTCAAAGGGATAAGCAATCGACTGCCCTCTAGATTGCGTCCGCTGTATTTCCATCTCATTAACAGGCAATACGTCCAATTCATGATAGGGAGCATCAGGCCTGTCAATAATGTGCAAGAGAATTTGACGGAAGCCCGAGAGCAGCCTCTCGACCTTGGAATCGTCAAACTTCCGAGCGTCATAGGAGAGCTGCAGCATCAATTGCTCGCCAGGCACCACCACTACGGTCAAGGGGTAATTGGTGTGGGTGCGGTTGCCCTTGATAGACACATGAAGATCATGGATTTTCTCCGTTATGCTGGCATCTATCGGCGCATTTTCGAATACAAAGAGGCTATCGAATAGACTGCGTCTTTGTGACTGCTCTCCCAACGATTGAATTTCGACTAACGGTAGATGCTCGTATTGACGCATCTCCAGGTTTTTCGCCAATAGCCCATGCAGCCAATCAAGGACAGATGTTTGAGGTGCTGGGGCTGACACACGCAGAGGGATAGTGTTGATGAACAATCCCATCGTCTCCTGTATGCCCTCCAGTTCTAGCGGACGCCCAGCTACTGTCACGCCGAATAGAATGTCATCCACCAGAGAAAGCCGCCCTAACAGCAGAGCCCATGCTCCTTGCACGATCGTATTGACCGTCAATTGGTGCTGTCGGGCAACGCTCTGTAGCTTTGCACTCTCATCGTGGGAGAGCGAGGAGAACACATCAGCCACCGTGGCAACACTTTCGTTCGAACCGTGCTGTTTAAGATAAGGAATCGGCGTTACCTCATCGAAACCTTCAAGCTCATGTTGCCAATAGCTGCGTAGCACATTGGCATCCTGCTGCTGCAACCAAGCGATAAAATCACGATACGGCCTTGGTTGCGTCAACTCACGACTCGTCCCGAGACGATAGGCATCGTAATAGTGGAAAAAATCGCTGAGCAACAGGGAACGGCACCAAGCATCCATCAGAATATGATGAAAACTCTGCACGACGTAGAACAGATTCTCCGCCAGTTGAATAAGGCGTACCTTTAGCAATGGTGGCCGTTCCATGTCAAAGCCATCATCAAGCTCCTGACGCAATAGCACCGACAAACGACGATCGGCCTCATCCTCGTCTATACCGCGCCAATCGATATATTCCACTGGTGAAGAGGCTTGCCGATACACCACTTGCAACTGCATCTCTTCGGTGCGCCAAACAAACCCTGTACGTAGCACCTCATACCGTTCGACGACTCGCTGCCAGGCTTTCTCGAAAGCATTGACATCAATGGGCGAAGCAAACCGGTAGCGATCCTGCATCATGTACATACCCGCGCCCGGATTGAGCAGAGTATGCAATAGCAGACCTTGCTGCATCGGCGCCAACGGGTAGATGTCCTCAA
Source organism: Halomonas salipaludis (assembly GCF_002286975.1). Lineage (GTDB taxonomy): Bacteria > Pseudomonadota > Gammaproteobacteria > Pseudomonadales > Halomonadaceae > Franzmannia > Franzmannia salipaludis. Next base: position 291,055 of record NZ_NSKB01000007.1, on the reverse strand, counting down.
CATTGGCGGCATCCAACCTCAAGCCGTCAAGCTGCTCTTGACTTAGCCCCGCCAGTGGGAAGTCCGAAGGTGTAACACCACGAACGCCACTAGCACAGTGCTCGATCAGTGCCTCTAGCTGCACTTGGAAGCTTGCTCGCAAGGCATGTATCTCTGCCTCGCTGTGAATCTCACGACTGTAATGCCAGTGAAAGCGCAGTTGGCCCTCTTGAACCCAGGCCACCACCTCAATCCAGGTACGGCGCTCACTTTGCGCCGCGCGGGGCTGCCCGGCGCTCTCTTTGGCGAGCCGCCAGGCCCCATCGCCCTGCAGGGAGCGGTCAAACTGGCCTAGATAATTGAAGGTGACCTGGGGGTAGGCACCGCCGACCAGCGCGGGTTCCTCTTTCAAATAACGCAGCACGCCGTAGCCAAGCCCCTTGTCGGGCACCTGGCGAAGCTGCTCCTTGATGGCTTTGAGGCTCGAGCCCGGTTCGGTACTGCCCGGCGTCAAACGCACAGGGTAGAGCGAGGTGAACCAACCCACGCTGCGACTGAGATCGATACCGTCGAACAGGTCTTCGCGACCATGGCCTTCCAGCTCGATCAGTACGCTGTCTCGCCCAGCCCATTGGCATAGGGCGCTCGACAGCGCAGTGAGGAGCAGATCATCCACCTGGGTGCGGTAGGCTTTATGCACCGGCCCCAGCAGTTGCGTGGTTGCATCAATCGATAAGCTGCCAGCCAGCGATGCGGTATCGGCAACGCTGTTGCTGCCCTGGGAATTCCGTGCCGGTAGGCTGGGTTCTGGCGCTTTGACGAGGCCTTCCCAATAGGGGCGTTGCTCAGCCAAGGCTTCCGACGTGGCGTAGTCGGCCAGGGCGCGCGCCCACTCATCTAGCGAGGTGGTTGCCGGTGGTAGGTCGATCGCATTCCCTGAACTTAACTGCGTGTAAGCCGCTTGCAGGTCGTCGAGAATCACGCGCCACGAGACGCCGTCGACCACCAGGTGGTGAGCCACGAGCAGCAGTCGCCCGCTGCGCTCGCCTCCCAGTTCCATCCAGATGGCACGGAACGGCCGCTCCAGACTCAGGCTGCGCTGCGCAGCATCGGCGGCCTGAGTGATGGCCTGCGCCGGATCAGCATGATCGCTCAGGTCGAGGTGCTCGAAGAGATCATCGGCTAGCTTGCCATAGGCTTGTTGCCAGCTATCGCCAATGCGCTCAAAGCGCAGCCGCAAGGCACCATGGTGATCTACCACTGCCTCAATGGCGCGCCTTAGCCGCGCGGCATCTAAATCACTGGCCGCTTCCAGCATCAATGACTGATTCCAGTGGTGTGACTCGGCGAAGTTCTGCTCGAAGAACCAGCGCTGTACCGGCAGCAGTGCGAAGGGCGCCACCTTATCGGGCGCAGTTGCTTGTTTAGGGGCCGCAGTAGACAAGGGCGTGGCCATCGCCGCCACGGCGGCCACGGTCTGCCCTTCCATCAACTGTTTGGGCGTTACCTTGTAGCCACGCTTGCGCGAGCGCGCGACGATCTGCAAGCTGAGGATGGAGTCGCCACCCAGCTCGAAGAAGTTGTCGTTGCGCCCTACCTGCTCGCAGCCGATCACCTCGGCCCAGACCGCGGCCAACGCCTCCTCTGCTTCTCCCTGGGGCGCTTCGAAGGCTTTACCACCATCGGCTTGTACTGGCTCGGGCAGCGCCTTGCGATCCAGCTTGCCATTGGCGGTCAGCGGCAAGGCATCCAGTCGTACCATGGCACTGGGCACCATATAGTCCGGCACGCGATCGCCCAGCTGCGCGAGTAACGCGGCGTCATCGAGGTCGCTCCCGGCTGCCATCACCACGTAGGCATACAGTTGCGCACGGCCTTCCTCGCTTTCCCGCGCGATCACTTCGGCTTCCAAGACACCCGACTGGTCGCGCAGCAGGGCAGCGATCTCGCTCGGCTCCACCCGATAGCCGCGAATCTTGACCTGCTCGTCCACTCGGCCCAAGAACTCCAGGCTACCGTCGGCCAGGTGGCGCACACGGTCACCGCTGCGATAGAGCCGTTCCCCCGCATGGAAGGGGCTGGCGACGAAACGTTCCGCCGTTTGCCCCAGCCGCTGTAGATAGCCTTGCGCTAGCCCTGGACCACCCAAATAGAGCTCGCCGGCAACGCCCTTCGGCACCGGGTTGAGCCAGGGGTCGAGCACCCAGGCCTGAGCGTTGGCCAACGGTTTGCCGATCGGCAGCGTGCTGGCAGCTCGATCGGCCATGTCGGCTTGCTGGGTGAGAATGCCTACCGTGGTTTCCGTGGGGCCGTAGTGATTGAGCACCCGGCAGGTTGGCTTGAGTTCGGCGATACGCGCCAGTAGCGCCCAGTCGGTCGCTTCGCCGCCCAGAATCAGGTGCTCGTGCGGAAGTACATCGGCCGGGTTGGCGGCACTCAGCAGTGCCCGCAGGTGGCTCGGTACGATCTTCAGCACATCCACCTGCTGTTCCCGCATATAAGCCGCAAAGGCATCCGGGTCGAAGGCGCACTCGGGGGAAATGAGGTGCAAGGTGCGCCCGGTGCACAAGGCACCAAACAGCACTGTATGCCCAAGATCAGCCGCTACCGTCGACACCATCGCCATGTTGCGGGCATCCTCTGGTAGCGCCAGCGCCTCCAGAACGCCCTGCACGTAGTTGGCCAGGGCAGCGTGACTGACCGCCACCCCTTTGGGCTTGCCCGTGGAGCCAGAGGTATAGATCACATAAGCGGTCTGCTGGGGATGTATGACGGGTAGTTCAGGCCCAATAGAGGCCGGTTTATCGTCGGTAAACGCCAGCGCCATGACCGGAACGTCACCGTTCCAATCGCAAGCTGTGCTGCTCAACATTAAGCGAGCGCCGCTGTCAGCCAGTTGATAGGCCAAGCGCTCGCTCGGCAGCTGTGGGTCCAACGGCACGAAGGCCCCGCCCGCTTTGAGTACGGCGAGGATACCCAGTACGTACTCGCACGAACGCTCGGCGTGGATGGCAACACGCACCTCGGAACCAACGCCTTTTGCAATTAGTGCCTGTGCCAGACGCTGGGCTTGGGCATCCAGGCTGGCGTAGGTATAGCGGTATTGCCCGTCATCTACGGCTAACTCATCAGCATGAGCTGCCACCGCTTTCGACAGCAGGGTGGGTATATCCTGAGCAAGAAATTCGCTTTGGTTGCCTTCCAGCACGGAGATAGGCTCGGGTAGCGCCAGCATCTCCGTTTGAGACTGCGGATCAGCGACGACCTGCTCAGCCAGGCACCGGAATGCATGACAGAAACGCTCGATCGTAGCGGCATCGAACAGCTCTGCGGAGTAGGCGAATAGACCTGCTATTCCCTCTGGCTCGTCACAAAAATCGAGACTCAGATCGAAATGGGCAATGCCCGTGAATACCTGCTCCGCTTGGACGGTCAGGCCAGCCACATGGCGCTCCGCCTGCCACATTTCCTGCTGAGTACACTTCACCTGAAATAGCGGATGTACCCCTGGTTGCCGTTCGAGCTGTAGCGCCTCCACCACTTGATCGAAGGGGACATCCTGATGCAGCTGTGCATCTATCAGGGTGGCATTCACCTCCGCCAGCAGTCGTTCGAAATTCGCGGTGGGATCTACCTGGGTGCGAAGCACGACGACATTGATAAGGTAGCCAATCAAGCCCTGGAGTTCGGGTTTACGCCGATTGGCAATTGGTGCCCCGACCTTGATATCCGTCTCACCGCTAAAGCGATACAGCGTCAGCTTCAATAGCGCCAAGATCACGGCGTAGAGCGAGACGTTGCGCTCGCGGGCTAAGCGACGTAGCTGCTCGCTAATCTCAGGGGAAAACGCAAAGCGCAGCTGTCCTTCACTGGGTGTGGATAGTGCTTGCCGCGGTCGATCCAAGGGCAACGCTAGCGGGGGATGATCGCCGGCTAACCGTTCGCACCAATGGGCCAATTGGCTCTTGCGCTCATCGGCTTGGTGCTGTTGTTGCCACACGGCATAATCGGCAAACTGCACTGGCAGAGGCACAAGCGCAGCATCACGCTGTGTATGAGCGCTCTCATAAAGGGCACATAGCTCATCGATCAGCACCCGAACCGATAACCCGTCGCCAGCGATGTGGTGCAGCACGACAGCCAGTACGTGGTGCTCTGGGGACAGTCGACAGAGGGTGACGGTCAAGGGCGGCTCTTGATCCAGCGCAAAAGGTTGCCGCGCCAGCCTGGAGAGAGCGGCATGCAATGCCATCTCCCGCTCCTCCGTGGCATCACCAGATATTTCGATGCAGGGCAACCCAGGTTGCCAGTCCTGCGCTAGACGCTGAACAGGCTCTCCCGCACTACTTGTGGGGTAGTAGGTACGTAGAATGTCATGGCGTTGCACGAGAGCTTCCAGCGCAGCCTCCAACGCCGGCAGGTCCAGCCTTCCCTTGAGATGCAGTGCCCCCGCCATGTTGTAGCCAGCGCTCTGGGGATCGAGTTGCCATGTCAGCCATAAGCTACGTTGACCTTCCGACAGCGGTAGGTCGCCTTGACGCTGATCATCGTCAAGACGGGGGATGGCCAGCGCCCGTTGATCCGATGAGGCCGTCAGACTCGCTTCGATGGCCCTGGCCATGGCAGACAACTGGGGCTGCTCGAACAGCACATTCAACGATAACTCGATGCCCCAGCGCTCACTGATACGTCCCGCCAGTTGCACCGCCGCAAGTGAGTTACCTCCGCTGGCGAAGAAGTGGGCATCGCTTGCCAACGGCTTGTCGTCGTCAATCTTCAATACCTGGCGCCAGAGCGTTGCCAGGGTGCGCTGTGTTTCACTCTCGATCGAGGTTGCTGTCGTAGTGGTTTCGGCAGCGTGCCCAAGCGCTGCCGGGCCATCGGGTGGGTCTCCTTCCTCGCCATCGTCGCTACCGCTGACGAAGTGGCCGAAGGCGTGAATGGCGTAGGCATCCAGGCTGCCGGCCTCCCAGTCCTGGCGGCAGGCACTGCGCTGCAGCTTGCCGCTGGTGGTCTTGGGCAGGCCGCCGGGATTGAGCAGTACGGCAACTGCCAGGGGCTCGTGGCAGGCGGTTCCCACCGCCTCGCTCAGGGCATCGATCAGCTTATCGGCGGGCACCAGCTTCTGCATGCCATAGGAGACTTCCGCCGCCACGCCGATCCCTTCATCCCCCTCCGGCGTGGTGACGGCAAAGGCCGCTACCCGCCCCTTGCGCACCGCTTCCACCTCGGCTTCGATAGCGCACTCGATGTCCTGGGGGTAGACGTTATGGCCGCGCAGGATGATCAGGTCCTTGATACGCCCGGCAATGTACAGCTGCCCGTCATGCAGGAAGCCCAGGTCGCCGGTGCGCAACCAGCGCCCCACACTGCCGTCGGCGTCTTGCTGACCGTCAGCGGATTGCCAACTCACCCCATCGCGGCTAACGAAGGTGTGTGCCGTTGCCGCGCTGTTCTGCCAATAGCCCAAGGCCACGCTGGGCCCATGCACCCAGATCTCACCCACCTCGCCCGCCGGCAGGGAGTGGTGGCCCTGGGGGTCGACGATATCGATGGCGTGGTCGGGTGGCGGCGTACCGCAGCCTACCAGGGTGTTGCCCTCCGCCGCGGGGCTGGCTTGCCCCTGCGCCAGCGACGACTGGGAAAACGGCGTGCCCACCACGCCAGTACCGCGTGGGTTGCACGTTACCAGCAGCGTGACTTCGGCCAGCCCATAGCAGGGGGCAGCCGTGTCGGCGGCGAAACCCGCCGGGCGGAAGCGCTCGATGAAGCCGGTAAGGGTCGCGTGGCGCACCGGCTCGGCGCCCGAGAACGCCACCCGCCAGCTGGAGAGATCCAGCGCGGCGAGCTGGTCGTCGCGAATGCGCTCGAGGCATAGGCGGTAGGCGAAGTCGGGTCCGCCACTGACGGTTCCACGGTGGCGGGAGATCGCCTCCAGCCAGCGCACCGGGCGCTGCAGAAAGAAGGTCGGGCTCATCAGTACGGCGGGAATGCCGCGATAGATGGGTTGCAGCAGGCCGCCGATCAGGCCCATGTCGTGATACAGCGGCAGCCAGCTGACGAAGACATCATCGGCACCGATCGAGAACCCCGAGGCAATGGCCCGCTCATTGGCCATCAGGTTGCCATGGCTGACCATCACCCCCTTGGGCGTGGCCGTGGAGCCCGAGGTGTATTGCAGGAAGGCCACGTCGCCCCGCTGCGGGCGATGCTCGCGCCACTGGTCGGCGCGGGACTCGTCCACGCCATCCACCGGGATCAGCTCGGTGCTACCGAAGCCCTCGCCGGCCGATGCCAGTACCTCGATGATCGCCGCCGAGGTCAGCACGCAGGCGGCCTGGGAGTCGGCGGCGATGGCCAGCAGGCGTGCCAGGTGCTGCTGTTTGGCCGATTCCGGGGGGAACACCGGCACGGCGATCACCCCGGCATACAGGCAGGCGAAGAACGCCACCACGTAGTGCTCGTCGTTGTCGAGCAGGATCAGGGCACGCTCGCCCGCCGGGAACCGCTGCTGGAGCTCGCTGGCCAGGGTACGCGAACGCCGCTCCAGGGTGGCGTAGTCGAGGGTGATCTCGCCTTGGGCGCTGACCACGATCAAGGCACTGTCGGTGGGCCGCTCGCTGGCCAGCCTTGACAGGTGCTCGACGAAGTCACGGGGGTGATCGGTGCTGGGTGCGGCGGGGTGTGCTGCGTTCATATGCGTACCTACTGGATATTCAGGCCCGGGGATGACGTATCAAAAGGTGGTGTTGGCGAGGTTGCCGTGGCCTTCCGCCATGGCCACCACGACCTTGCGCGGCCCCTTGAAAGGTGTGCGTGCGTGGGCGACCAGCATGTTGTCGAGCATCAGCACATCGCCCGCCTGCCAGGGGAAGATCACGGTCTCTGCGTCCAATACGCCGCGAATCTCATCGAAGATGGCGTCGTCGATGGGGCTGCCGTCGGCGAAGAAGACGTTGCGCGGCATGTCTTCGGGGTCGAGCAGCTCTTCCAGCGATTCACGCACTTCCGGCTGCAGGTTGGAGACGTGAAACAGGTGGCCCTGGTTGAACCACACCCGCTCACCGGTGACGGGATGGGTTTCCATGCTCTGGCACAGTTGGGTGGTACGCAGGTCGCCATCCGGCTTCCATTCACAGCGAATACCTGCGCGACGGCAGAATGCCTCCACTTCGCTGCGCTCTTCCGTGTTGAAGACCTGCTGCCAGGGCATATCGAAGTCGCCGTAGTTGCGCACATAGAGAATGCCGGGCTCGAAGCGCTCGCGGATCTCGGCAGGCATGCGGCGGTAGATGGCGCGGCTGTCGGCAATCGGCGTTTCGCCGCCCTCCGGCGACGCGGTGACGCAGTGGAACCAGATCTTCATCGGCCACTCGCGGGTGTAGGCCTGCTCGTTGTGCAGCGGGATATGCTGGTGGGCGGGATATTCGGTGGAGGTATAGATGCCTGACGAAACGGCTGAGCGTGGCGTCGATGCGAACTCATAGCTAAGCAGTGGATGCCCAAAGGCGGCGGCAAACTGCTGAAAAGCGTCGACCGAGGGCACCTGGAAGCCACGCAGCAGCACCCCGCCAAACCGTGTCACCAGCGCCTCGATATCGGCACGCAGTTCGCCGAAGGCTTCCAATAACGGTTGGTTCTCGTACGCCGGGGAGATCAGAGTGGGCAGCTCCGACCCCACAGGCGCCTTGCGCTCGAATGCTTCCGCGGCGTGTTTCACTGGTGTTGTGCCATTGCTGTGCATGGCTGGCCTCCTAAAGAGTGTGTGCTGAAGGGTTCGCTCGCCGTCCTGTCGGCACAGGCCAGCGCGGCGGTATAGCCTGCCGGCGCGCTGATCGCCCAGGCTTCCAGGGGTGGGGCGGCCAAGCGGTAATCGAGCCGGTAGGCGTTGCGCTGGCCAGACGAGAGGAAGACCGACAGCGCCGGTAGATGCTCGGCGATCCCCACGCCCAAGGCCTTGAGCGTTGCCTCCTTCACGACCCAGCGCTCGATCAGGGGCAGGACCGCTTGGCCACCGCTGTGCTCGGCCCGCTCGCTCGGCGATAGAAGCAGGTCGTACAGCGCTTCGAGCTCGGCGTCGTTATGCTGCCGCTCGATGTCGACCCCCACCGCACCGCTGGGCGCCAGTGCAATGAGGGCAACGTTGCCGGCATGCGAGACGTTGAACGCCGGCCCCTCGACACCAGCCAGTAGCGGCTTGCCGTGGGCGTTCTCGCTGAACGCTAGCTCGTCGGCCGCCACGCCGATTCGCTCCGCCAGCAGCCGCCGCAGTGCCGCACGGGTGGCGACGGCACGCACACGATCCGCCAGGTGGCGAAAGCGCCTGGCCCTCGCCTGCTCCTCGTGGCTGAGCAGCCGCCAGGCATCTGGTGCCGGCTCCCTGCCGGTATCCAGCAGCAACTGCCAGACCTCCAGCTCCGTGGGCACCGATTCAGCCAACGGCAGGCGCTGCATGGGGCACCTCCGCTAGCCGTGAACTCAGCGAGCGCTCGATGGCCGCCAGCACTTGCGGCTCCTGCTGACGCAGGAAGAAGTGCCCGCCCTCGAACCAGTCCAGAGAGAAGGCCCCGCCCGCCTCACGTCGCCATGCCTCCAGGCGTTCGCTTTCGATGTCGTCATCACGTCCGGCGAAGACCTGCAGCGGATAGTCGAGCGGTGGCCTGCCGCGATAGCGGAAACCGCGGCACAGGCGGTAGTCCGCCGCCAGCACGTCGAGGGTGAGGCGCAGCAGCTCGGGACTTGCGAATACCTCCTCGGGGGTGCCGCCCTGCTGATGCAGGTCGGCGACCAGGGCCTCGTCGTTGTCGAGCCCGGCGAAGCGCTGCGGATCGCGCATCGAGGGCGCCGGGCTCCCCGAGGCGAACAGCATCCGCGGCTGGGGGCGCCCCACATCGCGCAGGCGCAGCGCCATGCCGTGGGCCAGCAGCGCGCCCATGCTGTGCCCGAACAGGGCAAAGTCGCCGCGCATGCGCGTCGCCTGCTCCTCGCACAGGCGCACCACCAGGGTCTCGAAATCCTTGATGAACGGCTCGCCCAGGCGCTCGCCCCGCCCCGGCAGTTCGATAGGGTGAACCTCGATCCACGCCGGCAAGTGGCGCTTCCAGCGCAGGTACATGGTGGCGCTAGCCCCGGCGCAGGGCAGGCAGAGCAGCTTCATCCGTCGGGGATGCATCTGCCTACTCCGCTTCAGCCGTGGCTTGTTGCTCCATCCACTTGCGCAGCGAGAGCGGCCGCATGTCGGTCCAGGTCTTTTCCACGTAGTCGAGGCAGGTCTGCTTGTCGCCGAGTATGCCGGTATCTTTCCAGCCGGCGGGAATCGCCTTCCACTCGGGCCACAGGGAGTACTGCTCTTCGTGGTTGACCAGGACGCGGAACACCCCGTCTTCGCGATCGAAACAACTCGTCATGACGCTTACCTCGTCGGTGCATGGGTCTTTTCGAAGCATGCTATTGCTTCTCATTTACCATGACGAACGAGGGGCGAAAGAATTTAAGCCAAGCGCTGGCTCATAGACGAAAGGAGGGAAGAGAACGTAGAAGAGAGATGAGAACGTTACTTGTCTTTGGGGGGTAGCAGCCCGGTCAGCGTCCAGAGGCGCTCGGCCTCGCGGAAGGCGTCACGGTGTGTCGGCGACGCCGCCAACCAGGCATGTAGCTCCCGATGCCCGGCATCGTCGAGTTCACCATCGTGCATGCGCATCAACCAGTCGAGGGCTGCCTGCCACTCGGCATCATTGCCGTTTTCGTTGTTCATTGTCGTCTTGCCCTGCGGGATGTATCGCAAGCCTCATGGATCTAGCCAGTCACTCGAATAGTAACAAAAAGCAACTGTGAGTCGACCTGCGTATCAATCGTTGAGTAGCGCACTGCGGCAGTGGCTTAATGCATCGCGTATCATGAAGTTGACCAGCGTGGTCGAAACCCCTAGCTGCTCAGCCACCTCACGCTGGGTATAGCCGCCCATCCGATAAAGTTCGAAGGCCCGGCGTGTCCTGCTTGGCAAAGCCTCCATGGCCTTCGACACCAGCCGCAACTCCTCCCGGCCTATTTCTATTCTCTCCGGTGTCGTGTAGGAGACGCCCTGCCCCTCCTCACTCTCACCGGCAAAGAGGCCGGTTTCAAGCGCACGACGCCGATAGCGATCGATGGCCAGGCAGCGTGCCACCCGAAAGGCATAGGCCGATGGCTGCGTGATGGCAAGGGTCGCCCCTGCCTCCCTGACCTTGAGATAGGCATCGTGCACGACATCTTCTGCCAGTTCGCGATTGGACAATATTTTAAGTACCGAATTGAATATTCTTATTCTGTCTTTTACGAAGATCTCTTCGACCTGACTCAACGGCTTGGACTGTCGCATACCCGGCCTCCTGCCAGTTGACACACAACGCCAAGCATACTAATACGAATTTTTATCATTTTCATTACCAGCTTTCTCTTGTCGTTCTAGCATCCTTGTCCAAACGCACAGGATCGACGCAGCGCCTGTTAGCGGCTGGCTTGCCGGGTGTCAGCGCGAGTGATATCCTCTCATTCGCGTTTGATAATCATACGCAACTGCAAGGGAGTTCACTCATGATCAAGACACGCACAGCATGGCTTCCGCTTGGCGGCCTACCCTGCCTGGCAGTGTGGCTGGCCCTGGCCATGCCTGGATTGGCGCTAGCCGACGAACGCGTTGAGCACTTCTCGGGTAAGCCCGCAGAGACCCTGGAGCAGGCCGTCGCCAACTTATCTGAATACAACCGCAAGCTAGAGGCGCTGCTGGAGGGTGAGCTGAGCCCCCAGGAGATGGGCCAGGTGCATGAACTGACCTATACCCTGGAAAACGCGCTGGAGAAGATCAACGCCGACTTGGCAGCCCTGGCCGACACGCTGGAGGAGGTGCATATCGCCTCGGAAACCCAGGACGTGGAAGGCGTAAGACAGCACGGCGAGGTTTATTTGGCCGAGTCGCGCAAGATCATCGACTGACTCAGCGTTCGAGGTCTCGCGAACTCGGACGTGGCTTACTGTTGACAGGATGCTTGGCCAGGGACGGCCAAGATCCTGTCTTTTTCGTGCCTACCAGCGATAGCTCAAGCTGCCGATGACGCTGCGCGACTCACCGTAATAGCACCAGAAATCGCAACTGGCGACATACGTTTCGTCAGTGATGTTGTTGACGTTGAGCTGGGCGGTCCAGTTGCGGTTGAAGTCGTAACTCGCCATGGCATCTCCCACCGTGTAGTCGGCTACGGTGATATCGCCATCCACTGTCTCACCTGCGTGGCGGACCCCCACCCCGACATTCAAGCCATCCAGGGCCGTTCCCTGGAAGTCATAGTTCAGCCAGGCAGAGGCCATATGCCGGGGGATCAGTGCCGCCCGATTGTCGTCGGCATCACGCGCATCGGTGTAGGTATAGGCCGCGGTCAGCCTGAGTGCGTCCGTGAGATAACCTACCCCCTCGAGTTCGAATCCACGTGAGGTGCGCTCGCCCTCCTGCGTCTGGTAACCACCGGGAGCCGTGGCAAAGGAGTTCGACTCCTTGATATCGAAGATCGCCGCTGTCACATAACCGTCCCAATTGAACGGCGCGTACTTGACGCCCAACTCCCACTGTTCACCTTCGATTTCCTCGAAGATGGCACCATCGGGGTTGGTCTGCGCTGCCGGGCGGAAGGATTCCGTATAGCTGATGTAGGGATTCAGGCCGTTATCGCCAAGGTACATGACGCCACCGGACCAGGAGGTCGCGGACTGGGTTTCATCCACCGTGTTGTTATCGAGTTCGGACTCGTTGCGTACATCGGCAGTGTCGTGGCGAACGGCGCCAAGCAGTACCCAGCGGTCGTCGATACGCAACTGGTTCTGTGCATAGAGCCCCAGCTGCTCCTTGTCGATCTTGCGACGAGTCAACTGATCGCTGGGTACTGGTGCAATGCCTCCCTGGGGATTGAAGATATCGACACTGTCGTAGAAGTAGTTGTCGAATTCCCTGCCATCCAGTGTCAGGTCCTGGTAGTCCACCCCGAGTAATAGCGTGTTTTCCGTGCGGTCGCTATACCATTTGCCGACCATGCGGTTGTCGACGGTGATGCTATCGATCTCGCCGTCGCGCTGCAGATGACCGCGAAATGCCGTCTGGCCATCACCGGTTCCCATCATCATATAGGTACTGCGCAGATCCAGGTCGAGATGGCTATAGCGGAAATTCTGCTCGAATCTCCACGTGTCGTTGAAGGCATGCTCGAACTCGTATCCAACCGCCGCCTGGGTACGCTCGTCCTTGTCGTAACCGGGGGCTCCGTAGTTGGTCTGAGGATCCACCCTGCCAAACGGCGTATCCTGAACCGTGCCATAGGCCAGCTTGAAGGGATTGACGGGAATTCCGTCATCTTTCTGGACGCTGGCAAGCACGGTCAACCGGGTGTCGTCGGAGATATCCCACTCAAGACTGGGCGCAAAGTAGTAGCGCTCGTTCTCGGTATCATTCAGGTCGCCGTCACGCTCCTTGTATAGACCGACGAAGCGATAGCGCACATCGCCAGCTGCGGTGAGCGGGCCCGAGGTATCGATACCCACCTGACGATGATTCCTGTTGCCTGCCTGGATGTTGATCTCGCCCCGCTGCTCGGCAGTTGGCCGCTTGCTGACGGCATTGATCAGGCCACCGGACGGTGCCTCGCCGTAGAGAATCGACGAGGGCCCTTTGAAGAGTTCGATACGATCCAGCCCATAGGGCTCTGGCAACCATTGATAAAATCCCTCGCGGTAAATCCGCAGACCATCCTGATAGGTTGCCTGATCGAAGCCGCGGACCTTGAACCAGTCGGTGTTGTTATCCGAGCCGTAATGGCCTGACAAAACGCCGGAGCGGTAGCGGAAGGTCTCGTCGAGCTGCTGCACGTTGCGCTCTTCGAGCTCATCACGCTCGACGATGGAGACCGGACGCGGCGTCTCGACCAGCGGCGTCGCCACCTTCAAGGCGGTGCCCGTCACCACCATGGTGTCTTGGGTCTCGATATCGTCTTGGGCCTGGAGGCCCAGGGACGTAGTGGCCAGCAAGCCAGATAGCGACAGCGCGGCAGCACGCCGAATCGCCACGCTCAGGGGAGCTGGCGCAGGGCAGTAGGGATTATGGGACATGGGAGCGTCTCGTTATGGGAGCGGAGCGACGGATGATGCCGGCAATAGCGCCAGCGAAGCTAAATTGTAAGAATTATCGTTTAGCTTAGCAATAAACCTTCGCTGCGCGCCTCGCTCGCCGCTCCCCCGAAAGCACCCTCAGCGCGCGAACACCACCGTGCGCTTGTCGTTAAGAAACACCCGGCGCTCGAGGTGGTAGGCCACCGCCCGGGCCAGGGTCAGGCACTCGATGTCGCGGCCCTTGGCGACCAGGTCCTCGGGGGTGTCGGCGTGGGTCACCGGCTCCACACCCTGGGTGATGATCGGCCCTTCGTCGAGGTCGTCGTTGATGTAGTGGGCGGTGGCACCGACCAGCTTGACGCCCTTGGCATGGGCCTGGTGGTAAGGCTTGGCGCCCTTGAAGCCGGGCAGCAGCGAGTGGTGGATATTGATCGCCTTGCCCGCCAGCTTCTCGCTCATCTCGCTGGAGAGTACCTGCATGTAGCGCGCCAGGATGACCAGCTCGGCGCCGCTCTCCTCGATCACCTGCCACACCTGGGCCTCCTGCTCGGGCTTGGTCTCCGGGGTGATGGGGAGATGGTAGTAGGGCAGGTCGTGCCAGGCGGCCAGCGGCTCGAGGTCCGGGTGGTTGGAGACCACCGCGCGAATCTCGATCGGCAACTGGCCGGTGCGGTAGCGATAGAGCAGGTCGTTGAGGCAGTGGTCGGCCTTGGAGACCATGATCACCACCGGCGTGAGCTGGCCCGGCGAGGCCAGCTCGAAGGTCATGTCGAACTCGGCGGCGCGGGCGGCGAAGTCGGCCTGGAAGGCATCGGCGTCGAACCCTGCTGCCTCGGGGAAGAAGGCGGTACGAATGAAGAAGCGCTCGCTGAGGCGATCATCGAAGGACTGCTGCTCGGTGATATAGCAGCGCTGCTCCTTGAGAAAGCGGGTGACCACGTCCACGGTGCCCAGGCGGCTGGGGCACTGGGCGGCGAGGATCCAGGTATCTGAAGAGTGATTCATTGGGGCTCCTTGATGGGCATCCCTTCCGTAGACGGTTTGCTTGAGCATGCCGGTTGTCGCTTAATATTGACCATCAAGCAAGGCTATTGCAGGTAGGCAGCACCGCTCGGGACTGATCCGTCGACAGGCCTACGAGGAGGCGCTGTGAACCCTTCCCTGGGCGCTACCTTGCGCCATCCATGGCGCAAACCTCCTCTTCGACCTGTCCCCGGCGTCCCTCGCTTACGAGGCTGCGGCGCTCCTCTTCGACCTGCCCCCGGCGTCCTTCGCTTAAGAGGCAGCGGCGATCACCCTGGGCAATCAAGACCTTCGCGTTGGCTGTTACCGCTCGACGCCGATGGCATACTCCTCGCCGGCATCCAGCAGCCAGCGGTAGCAGTAGTCGGCGAAGCTTCTACGCACCACCAGCTCCCAGCGCGTCTCGCCGCTACGGCGCACGATGGCGGTGGCCTTGGCGAACACCGTGTTCACCCCCTTGCCCACCGCGAAGTGGCTCGGGTCGACGTCGTAGACCACCGACTTCATCAACAGCTCGGGCACCGCCTCGCCCTCCAGCGTCAGCAGCGTCTGGCCACCGCTGACGTCGACGATGGCGAAGCTAGCGTCAGCGAGACGCTCGCGCAGGCGCCGCTCCACCGCGAAGGCTTCGCCGCCGGGGACGATCAGCAACCACTCGTCCGGCGACAGCCACTGGATCGAGCGCTCGCCGCTGGCGTCCCAGCTCAGGGTATTGGGGCGGCCCGGCAAGCCGGTATCCAGCACCTCGCGCAGTGCTTCGTCGAGCACGATGGCGCCGCCGCGCAGGATCAGGTGGCCAAGGAAGGCCTGCTCGCGCAGAACGACCCGGCTGGCGGCGCTGGGGGCCGGCGCGCCGCTGCGCTGCAGGGAATAGGCCAGCGGCGACTCGACTGCCACGCTGGCGTGGTCGGCGCGGGAATCAAACAGGTTCACTCGGCTCAGCGCTGAATCAGACATGCTGACGCTCTCCCTTGGGATCGATGAAGATCGTGCTGGTGATCTCGGCTTCATGGACGCTGCCGTCGGCCATTGGCAGGTAGACGCTTTCGCCCATGCGCTGCTGGCCACCCTTGACCACCGCCAGCGCAAAGCCGCTGTCGAGGGTCGGGCTGTAGTAGCTCGAGGTGACATGGCCGACCATCGGCATGGGGATGGCGTGGTTGGGATCGAAGACGATCTGCGCCCCCTCCTCCAGCACCACCTTGGGATCCTTGGGCCGTAGGCCGACCAGCTGCTTGCGGTCGCTGCGGGCGGTGTCGCTGCGCGTCAGAGCGCGCTTGCCGATCCACGAGAACGGCTTGTCGTAGCCCACGCACCACTGCATGCCGAGGTCTTCCGGGGTCACCGAGCCGTCGGTGTCCTGGCCGACGATGATGAAGCCCTTCTCAGCGCGCAGCACGTGCATGGTCTCGGTGCCGTAGGGCGTCAGGTCGTACTTCTTGCCGTGCTCGAACAGCGCCTTCCAGACGTGCATGGCGTAGTGGGCCTGAACGTTGATCTCGAAGGTCAGCTCGCCGGTAAAGGAGATGCGGAAGACCCGCGCCGGCACCCCGGCCACCGTGCCCTCGCGCCAGTCCATGAACTTGAAGCTGTCGCGGTCCAGGTCGATATCGTCGGTGAGCTCGGCGAGCAGCGCCCGCGACTTGGGCCCGGTGACGGTCATGGTCGCCCAGTGGTCGGTCACCGAGGTAAAGGTGACGTCGAGCTCCGGCCACTCGGTCTGGTGCCACAACTCCAGCCACTCGAGGATCGCCGCGGCGCCGCCGGTGGTGGTGGTCATCACGAAGTGATTGTCGGCCAGGCAGCTGGTCACGCCGTCGTCGGTGACCATGCCATCGTCCTTGCACATCAGGCCGTAGCGGCACTTGCCGACCGCCAGCTTCTCCCACTTGTTGGTGTAGATGCGCGCCAGGAACTCCCGGGCATCCGGGCCCTGAATATCGATCTTGCCCAGCGTCGAGGCGTCGAGGATACCCACCCCTTCGCGCACCGCACGACACTCGCGGGCCACCGCCTCGTGCATGCTCTCCTGCTTGCCGCCCTGCTTGCGGGGATAGTACCAGGGGCGCTTCCACTGGCCGACGTCCTCGAACTCGGCGCCATTCTCCACGTGCCACTGGTGCAGCGCGGTATAGCGCTCCGGGTCGAACAGCGCGCCGCAGTGGCGACCGACGATGGCGCCGAAGGTCACCGGGGTGTAGTTGGGCCGGAACACCGTGGTGCCCACCTCGGGGATGGTGCGCTCGAGGCAGCGCGCCGCAATGGCCATGCCGTTGATATTGCCGAGCTTGCCCTGGTCGGTGCCGAAGCCCATGGCGGTATAGCGCTTGACGTGCTCGATGGACTCGAAGCCCTCGCGGGTGGCGAGCTCGATGGCCGCGGCGGTGACGTCGTTCTGCAGATCGACGAATTGCTTGGGCGCGCGCAACGTGGGCTTCTCATGGGGCACCTGGTAGAGCGCACAGGCCGGCGACTCGCTGATCGCCTGGCAAGCCGGCAGCGCTATCTCGGCGGCCTCGCCGCGGGTCGCCGCGGCGGCCCGCGAGCCTACCGCCACGCCATCGGCCAGCACTTCGCCCAGGGCATAGATGCCGTGGGCCGCGCCACTGGCCAGAACGCCGTCGACCAGGGTCGGTACGAAGCCGAGAATGTCGTCATTCCAGGTCGGCCGCGCGCCGGTGTGGGAGGCGAGGTGGATCACCGGGCTGTAGCCGCCGGAGCTGGCCACGCAGTCGCAGGCCAGGGTCTCGGCCGGGCCGGCAACGCGAAAGCCGTCGATATCGATCTTGGCCACCCGCGCCGCCGAGACGCGGTTCGCGCCCTTGGCCTCGATCACCGCGCTGCCGGTGATCACCCGAATGCCGCGCTCGC
Organism: Halomonas salipaludis; assembly: GCF_002286975.1. GTDB lineage: Bacteria > Pseudomonadota > Gammaproteobacteria > Pseudomonadales > Halomonadaceae > Franzmannia > Franzmannia salipaludis. Next base: position 274,054 of record NZ_NSKB01000007.1, on the reverse strand, counting down.
GGGCCGCGCCGACCAGGTCACCGTCCGGCGCCTCGCGGGCGTCGACGATGGCCACGACCTCGCGACCGGCGTCGTGCCAGTCGAGGGCCGCACGGTAGGCGTAGTCGTTGCTGACGGAGAGCACCAGCTTGTTGCCCGGCACCACGCCGTAGCGGCGGATATAGGTCGAGACGGCGCCGGCCACCAGATTGCCCGGCACGTCGTTGCCGGCATACACCAGCGGCCGCTCGTGGGCGCCGGTGGCCAGGATCACCTGCCCGGCACGCACCCGATGCATGCGTGCCCGGCTCTGGCGTGCGCCCTGGGCGGTACGCGGCGCACTGTCGGCAAGGTGCTCGGTGCGCCGCTCGTGGAGGGTGACGAAGTTGTGGTCGTGATAGCCGTTGGCGGTGGTGCGCGGCAGCAGGGTGACATTGGCCAACCCACTCAGCTCATCCAGCACCTCGGCCGCCCACTCAGCGGCGGGCTTGCCGTCCAGGCTCTCGCGGCTATCCAGCAGCGAGCCGCCCATCTCTTCCTGCTCGTCGGCGAGGATCACGCGCACGCCGCTACGCGCCGCGGCCAGGGCGGCAGCGAGGCCCGCCGGGCCGGCACCGATCACCAGCACCTCGCAGTGGCGGTTGAGGTGGTCGTAGATATCTGGGTCGGCCTCGGCGGGGCTGCGCCCCAGCCCGGCGCTCTTGCGGATGTACTTTTCGTAGGTCATCCACATCGAGGCCGGGGCCATGAAGGTCTTGTAGTAGAAGCCCGGCGGCATGAACTTGCCGCCGACCTTGCCGACTAGCCCCATCAGGTCCTTCTGCACGCTGGGCCAGCCGTTGGTGCTACGCGCCACCAGGCCGTCGTAGAGCGCCTGCTGGGTGGCGCGCACGTTGGGCACCTGGGCGGCCTCGCTGGCGCCCAACTGGACCACGGCATTGGGCTCCTCAGCGCCGGCGGCGACGATGCCCCGCGGCCGCGAGTACTTGAAGCTACGATTGACGATATCGACGCCGTTGGCGAGCAGTGCCGAGGCCAGAGTATCGCCGTGGTAGCCCTGGTAGGTCTGGCCGTTGAAGGTGAAACCGAGTGGCCGGCTGCGATCGATGCGCCCGCCCTGGGCGAGGCGCTGTACTTGCTGGTTCATGCACGGACTCCTTGGCGGACATCAGCAGTGGAGGCGGCCGCTTCGCCGGCCGAAGGCTCAGCGGTGACGCTGGGCTGCTCGCCGATCTTGTAGGTCTCGAGGATCGCGTAGCTCACGGTGTGCCGGGTGACGTTGAAGAACTTGCGACAGCCGACGGCGTGCACCCACATTTCGTGGTGGATGCCGCGCGGGTTGTCGCGGAAAAACAGGTAGTCGCCCCACTCTTCATCGGAGCAGGCCTCGGGGTCGGCAGGACGGACGATATGCGCCTGGCCCTTGGGGTGGAACTCCTCTTCTTCACGGAGCTCCTCGCAGTAGGGGCAGTAGATCTGAAACATGGTGGTTCTCCTGAAGCCGCGCATCGACACTGCGCCGCATCTGTCATTGTCTTCTGGCTCGAGACCGCCACCTCGCGAAGGGATGCACGAGCACGCCGTCCATCCATCTCCGAGGGCTCACAGAGCTGTCGCAACTTGCTGCAGCGCTCGGAACTGATCCGTCGACAGGCCTGCAAGGAGGCGCTGTAAACCCGTCCCTGGGCGCTACCTTGCGCCATCCATGGCGCAAACCTCCTCTTCGGCCTGTCCCCGGCGTTCCTCGCTCAGAGGCAACTGCAATCATCTCTATGCCGGCTCGATTAGTGCGCCACGCCAGCAGCGCCGTGTTCGTCCACCAGCGCTCCGGTATGGAAGCGGTCGATGGAGAACGGCGCGGCGATGGGGTGCATCTCGCCCTTGGCCAGGCTGGCGGCGAACACATGCCCCGAGCCAGGCGTCGCCTTGAAACCGCCGGTGCCCCAGCCGCAGTTGAAGAACAGGCCCTTGACCGGCGTCTTCGACAAGATCGGACAGGCGTCCGGGCAGGTGTCGACGATGCCGCCCCACTGGCGGTTCATGCGCACCCGCGAGAAGATCGGGAACATCTCGACGATGGCCTGCAGGGTGTGCTCCACGGTGGGGAAGCTGCCGCGCTGGCCGTAGCCGTTGTAGCCGTCGATGCCGGCACCGATCACCAGGTCGCCCTTGTCCGACTGGCTGATATAGCCGTGGACGTGGTTGGACATCACCACGGTGTCGAGGATCGGCTTGAGCGGCTCGGAGACCAGCGCCTGCAGCGGATGCGACTCCAGCGGCAGCCGGAAGCCGGCCATCTTGGCCAGTACCCCGGAGTTGCCGGCGGTGACGCAGCCGATGGTCTTGGCCTCGATATCGCCGCGGTTGGTGTGCACGCCGTAGACCTGGCCGTCGCGGATCTTGAAGCCGGTCACCTCGGTGTTCTGCAGCAGGTCGACGCCCAGCGCATCGGCGGCGCGGGCGTAGCCCCAGGCCACCGCATCATGGCGCGCCACCCCGGCCCGCGGCTGCCAGGAGGCGCCCATCACCGGATAGCGCGCGCGCTTGGAGCAGTCGAGGATCGGCACGATCTGCTGTACGCCGTCGGCGTCGAGCACTTCACTGTCGATGCCGTTGAGGCGGTTGGCGTTGACCCGGCGCTGGATGTCACGCATGTCCTGCAGGGTGTGGCCGAGGTTGAGCACGCCGCGCTGGGAGAACATCACATTGTAGTTGATGTCCTGGGAGAGCCCTTCCCACAGCTTCATGGAGTGTTCGTAGAGCGCCGCCGCCTCGTCCCACAGGTAGTTGGAGCGCACGATGGTGGTGTTGCGCGCGGTGTTGCCGCCGCCCAGCCAGCCCTTCTCGACCACGGCGACATTGGTGATGCCGTGCTCCTTGGCCAGGTAGTAGGCGGTGGCCAGGCCGTGGCCGCCGCCGCCGACGATGATCACGTCGTACTGCTTCTTGGGCGTCGGGTTGCGCCACTGGCGCTCCCAGTGCTCATGGTGGCTCAGCGCGTGCTTGACCAGGCCGAAGCCGGAATAGCGTTGCATGGACGACTCCTGCGGGATGGCTGCGCCGGGCGCAGTTTCAAGGTGGTGAACGACATCATCACTGCCGACGATGGTAAGAGCCGTGCGCTGCGGCGAACTACTCGCCAGCGTCATGCCAGGTCGCATTTGCGACAGGCAGGCCTAAAGAGACGCGGCCTGCCCTGCAAAAACCCCATGGCAACATGAGCAGCATGAATCTATCTGGCGCGCTACCAGCGTGTGACCCAGAGGATTAGCTCAGGAAACAGTGTGAATAGCCCCACCGCCCCAAGCAGTATCAGCCAATAGGGCAAGGAAGCCTTGGCGGCGGTGGTGAGGTCGACTTCGTTTTTGGAAATGGACGTCAAGACGAAAAGATTCAGCCCCATGGGAGGCGTTATCATTCCTATCTCAACCAACAAGGTAACGACGATGCCAAACCAGATGGGATCAAACCCAAGGCCAATAATCATGGGGAATGTGATAGGCAGCGTCATCAACAGCAGTGAAATACCATCGAAGAAACAACCAAGCACGATATAGACGATGACAATTAACAGCAGAATGCCGTAGGGGCCCAGGCCAAAACCACTGATAGCGTCTACCGCAGACCGAGGGATACCCAGCAGACTGACGGCCTGGGATAGAATCACCGTACCGAGCAAGATCATGCCAATTGCAGCGAACATGAGGGAGGCATTTTTAAATGCCTGCCACAGTTTAGGTAGGTTGAGATTTCCCCATGTCATGCCTAGCACAATACTAGCAACAACCCCCAGAGCGGCGGACTCTGTAGGTGTCGCTATACCTAAGTAAATGGTTCCTAAAACAAAGAAGATCAATATTGGCAGCGGCCAGATTTCCTTAAGCCCGCGGGCCACTGCTAACCAGTCCATTCGCCCCTCTGACTCCGGCGCAACCGGCCCGCCAAACTTGGTACGCACTATGATCCATATCGAAAAGGCGCAAGCAATCATCAGTCCAGGCAGCATGCCCGCGATGAACAAGGTGCCGATGGACACGTTCTGGGTGGCCCCGTAGATGATCAGCGCCAGGCTCGGTGGTATCAATAGTCCCAGGGTGCCGCCCGCCGCCAGGCTGCCGACCACCATGCCCGGGTCATAGCCGCGCGACCTCAGCTCGGGATAACCTACCGAGCCGATGGCGGCGGCAGTCGAGGTGCTGGAGCCGCTAACGGCACCGAACAGCGTACATACCGCAATATTGGTATGCAAAAGCTGCCCTGGTACGCGCGCAAAGAGTGGTGTAAGACCATTATAGACACGCTTGGATATACCACTCGCCAGAAGAATTTCCCCAAGGAAAATAAACAGCGGCACAGCACTCAAGGTAAAGTCCGTCAGCATATTCCAAGAGGCGGTGATCGCCAAAGGGGTAGCACCATTGGCTTGAAAATGCAGCAGCGCCATGCCAACCAAGCCCAGCGCTGCACCCAGGATTGCCCCGCTAGTCAGCAGTACGGCAAGCCCGCCGCCAAGCAGTAACCAGCTCATGGCCCCACCTCCCCAGGAGAAACGTTGTCGCTAGGTGGCTGGCGTATACCATGACGAAGTTGCACCAGTACACACAGCAGCATGGAAACAGGCATGAGCGTCATCCAGGGCCATAGCAGGATGCCACTGATATCCGTTCGGGATCGAATGGAGTGGGAAAATTCCATGAAACTCGATGCCTCATAGGCAAACACCACACAGAAGGTCACCAAGGTAAGCGTGCCGATCGCATCCAGGATGCTGGCCGCCGGCTCAGGCACCATTCTTCGCACGATCTCTATACGGATATGGCGCCCCCTATCCAGCACATAGGGCAGGCAAAGGAAGGTCATGGAAAGGAACAACAAGCCGGCCAATTCGTCAGAAAAGCGTACTGGCCGGCCGCCGATATAGCGCATCAGCGTACTGACGAAGATCAGCCCGGTCATCGTAATGCCGCTGAGTACGCCCAGCAGAAAGGCGCCATGAGCCGATCGCTCGACGATGGCGCTCATTGTCTTCAGCATCGATTAGTCCACCCTGAAATGAAAAAAATTCGGGAGCCAGCTGCTGGCTCCCGATGGATAGACCTCACTCGGAGAGTGCTTCGGTCACTGTTTCGTAGTAGCGCAGGCCATCCTCTCCGGCGTTCTCCGCCAGGCTCTGCCAGTTGTTCCAGGCTGCTGTTACAAAGGTCTCGACATCCTCAGCGGAGAATGGCTCGAGTACGGTGATACCCAGCTCTTCACGTTCTGCTCGTGCCTCGGCCTCTCGCTCTGGACTCACGGCCAGCTCACGAGTGATATCCCAGACTTCCTGGCCGGCCTCTTCCAGCGCTTGGCGCTGATTCTCATTGAGTCGTCCCAAAGCCCGCTCACTGATGCCGAATATCCAGGGCGCCGCGGCCCATGGATGTAGATAGGCCTCGTACTCGGTGACTTCCTGTAGAGAAATCGTCTTGGCGACGGTAGAGAGATAGTAGGCGCAGTCCACGACACCGGTCTGTAGGGCCATGTACATGTCGTTCTGGGGAATCACCTGGGCGGCAATACCCAGCTCATCGAAGGTTTCGACCAGGTGCCTAGACCAAACTCTCACCTTCTTATCCTGCAGGTCTTCCAAGGTGTTGACGGGGCTCTTGCAGTGCAATCCTACGTCGAATACTGGTGCTACCACACCACCTACGGTGTGAATATCCCATTGCGCGAAACCATCATCATACAGCTCCTTGATGACGGGCAGGATGTCGAGGTGTTGCTCGGGTTCGGTGATCGCACCTTGGGCATACACCGCCGAGAGAGCGGGAGCATCACGTGTATAATACTCACCATACAGCAATGCCATATCCACCATACCGCGCTGCAGAGTACGCAGGATATCCGCTTCCTTGAGCCCCAGTGCACCAGCATGATAGACGTCGATCTTCAGTTCGCCTGCAGATTTTTCCTCTACCAGTCGTGCAAACTCCTCGATATGCTCCGCCTCGGGGCGAGACTGCGCCAGACCGCTATGGAAATTCAGTGTGATCTCGCTCGCCTGAGCATCGGATGCTACCAAGGCGAAGCCCAGCAGCGGCAAGAAAATTTTTAATTTATTGATTTTGTTGTCTTTCATCGATTCACAACCTTCGAATGAGGAGGAGAATTTCATTCTCCCCGCGCCCCCCATTCAGCAGCGGACCGCATGCGACACCTTCATGCCGCAGAGCGACGGCTTTGATTTCGGTAGCACTTTGCGTATCTTGGATTTTGGTCTACCCGGGACAGTCCCGGCCAGAGGCCCAACATCAGGAGCCCATCCTCACATGGCCGCTCATTTCGAAAGCTTGCTCAAGAACAAGAACAGGGCTTACTTACCTTCCGGCTCTCACCCCATCGGGCCGCCCCAGACGCGCAAGGTTGCTTTCGTACTGCTGGAGCACTTTTCCATGATGGCCTTCACCGGCGCAGTGGATGCCTTGGTAACTGCCAACCTGATGCGTCCCTCTACACCTTACGAGGTGATAGTGGCTAGCATTTCAGGGAAGTACGTATTGAGCGACTTAAATATCGAGACGCCCGTCAGCTGCCAACTCGAGGAACTCGATGAAAGACAGCTAGATATGTTGATCATCTGCGGCGGGTTGCGCGTTCAACTGCAGCAAGCCCAAGATATACGCAATAAACTCAAAGCTGCCAGCAAGGTGGGAGTCACGCTAGGTGGCTTGTGGAACGGTGCCTGGTTCCTTGCCGAAGCTGGGCTGCTACATGGGTACGAATGTGCCTATCATCCCGACGGGCGCACCGCCCTCCGAGAGATGTTCCCCGAGGTCGCTATCTCCAAGCATCACCATGTCCTGGATAGAGAGCGATTGACTTGTGCGGGAGCCAACAGCTCACTGGACATGATGCTGCAGGTGGTACGGCGTGATTGCGGAGAAGAGTTCACCAACGCCATTGAGGAGATCCTCAGTTGCGACAAGCGACAAGAAATAGCCGACATATCCGTCATCAGCATCGACCATGACCCGACCCTGCCTCAGCCATTAAAAATTGCGCTAGAACTCATGCAAAATAATATAGAAGAACCGCTCTCCATCCACGAAATCGCCAACTGCATCGATATTTCCCGGCGACAGTTGGAGCGCCTATTCCAACGCCATGTAGATGCCTGCCCGTCACGCTACTATCTCGAACTTCGCTTGACTCATGCTCGCCGCTTACTACAACAGACAAACAAATCCATCACCGAAATCGCCGTAGCCACTGGGTTTATCAGTATTTCCCACTTCCGACGTAGCTTCCACCAGCTATTCGATATTCCACCTGGTCGCTTTCGAAAGAGACAGGCTAGCCAAGAGCACAATCTTCAAGGCTAGCCTGCTCGAGCATCCAGAGACGCTACTATCGCAAGTTTCCTGATGGAATATAGCCCGCGCCTAGCTCAGGCGATGGCGCCAGGCCGCTCGACATCGGCGTGTCGGCTATCAGCATAGACGGGGTAGCGGGCACACAGCACCTCGACCTGGGTGCGTACCTCGGCCTCGACGTCGGTAGTGTCGATACCCTCGGCCAGCGCGTCGAGGATGTCACAGATCCAGCCGGCCAAGGCCTCGCAGTCGTCGACGCTGAAGCCGCGGGTGGTTACCGCCGGGGTGCCGATACGCAGTCCGGAAGTGACGAAGGGGCTCTGCGGGTCGTTGGGTACGGCGTTCTTGTTGACGGTGATATGGGCACGCCCCAGGGCGGCATCGGCGTCCTTGCCGGTAACGCCCTGCTCGATCAGCGAGACCAGGAACAAGTGGTCGTCGGTGCCGCCGGAGACCACGTCAAAGCCGCGGGCCATGAACACGCCGGCCATGGCCCGGGCGTTGTCGATCACGCGCTGCTGGTACTGCACGAATGCCTGGCTCATGGCCTCCTTGAAGGCCACCGCCTTGGCGGCGATGACGTGCATCAGCGGCCCGCCCTGCTGGCCGGGGAACACCGCGCCGTTGAGCTTCTTGTAGAGGTCGGCATCGCCACTGGCGGAGAGGATCAGGCCACCGCGGGGGCCACGCAGGGTCTTGTGGGTGGTGGTGGTGACCACGTGGGCATGGGGCAGCGGGCTGGGGTAGAGGCCGGCGGCGACCAGCCCCGCCACGTGGGCCATATCGACCAGCAGCCAGGCACCAACGGCATCGGCGATGGCGCGGAAACGCCGCCAATCGACCACCCGCGAGTAGGCCGAGAAGCCGGCCACGATCAGCTTGGGGCGGTGCTCATGGGCCAGCCGCTCGACCTCGGCGTAGTCGATCTCGCCGGTGGCCGGATCGAGGCCGTACTGCACGGCGTGATAGTGCTTGCCGGAGAAGTTGGGCGCGGCGCCGTGGGTCAGGTGGCCGCCGTGGGCCAGGCTCATGCCCAGTACGGTATCGCCGGGGCGGATCAGCGCCATGAAGGCGGCGGCATTGGCCTGGGCCCCGGAGTGCGGCTGGACGTTGGCGTAGTCGGCGCTGAACAGATCGCAGGCGCGCTCGATGGCCAGCGACTCGACCACGTCGACGTGCTCGCAGCCGCCGTAGTAGCGCTTGCCGGGATAGCCCTCGGCATACTTGTTGGTCAGCTGCGTGCCCTGGGCCTGCATGACGTGCACGCTGGCATAGTTCTCGGAGGCGATCAGTTCGACATGCGCCTCCTGGCGCGCCGTCTCGTCGGCGATGGCCGCGGCCAGCGGGGCGTCGAATGCCGCCAGGGTGTCGGTATAGGCAAAGCCGTCGCGATGTGGCATCAGGGCCTCCAGAAGCACGGTGATGAGCGGTGATTGATTTCACTTGCGGCGATGGTATCCCCCGCCCCGCCGGCCAAGATGCTTGGCGACGTCACGACGCGATGCGTTTGCGACAGAGCTGTCGGGTTGCGACATCGGCCCAGCCTTTGCAGCGCAGCATGAATCGACGACAATACCCCCTCACCTTAGACCTTCGTCGCTGCCAATGGCGCCGTATGCCCGGCAGCACAACCAAGGACAGCGCATGTTCGTCGAACTCTTTGCCGTGATGGCGCCGGTTTTCGTGGGCGCCAGCCTGGGCTTCACCTGGATTCGCCTGGGTCACGCCTACCCGGTGGAGTTCGTCACCAAGCTGGTCTTCAATATCGGTACCCCGGCGCTGATCCTGGCCTCGCTGAGCGGTGCCGAAATCGATGCCGGCAGCTTCGGCAGCACCATGCTCGGTACCCTGCTGGTGATCGTCGCCATGGGCCTTTTGACCTTCGCCGTGGCGCCGCTACTACGCAAGGACTGGCGGGTACTGCTATCGCCGATGATGTACCCGAATACCGGCAACATGGGCCTGGCGGTGGCGCTATATGCCTTTGGCAGCAGCGGCTTCGCCTTCGCCATCGCCTCGATGGTCACCGTCTCGCTGGTGCAGTTCACCTTCGGCACCGCCATGCACAGCAGGAGTGGCCGGCCGCTGCGCACCCTGGCCCGCACCCCCACCGTCTACGCCATCGGCATCGCCTTGGCGCTACTGCTCACCGACACCGCCCTGCCGCGCTGGCTGGACAACACCGTGGACTTGATCTCGGGCTTCACGGTGCCGCTGATGCTGATCACCCTGGGCGTGTCGCTGGCCAGCATCCAGGCCCGCAACCTCTCCTCGGGGATCGGCTTCAGCGTGGTCCGCACCCTGGCCGCGGCGCTGCTGGCCTGGGGTGTCGGCAGCGTGATCGGCCTGCCGCCCCTGGCCCACAGCATCCTGGTACTACAGATGAGCATGCCGGTGGCAGTATTCAACTACCTGTTCGCCCAGCGCTCCGGCCGCGAGCCGAAGTACGTCGCCGGGCTGGTGTTCTGCTCCACGCTGCTGTCGTTCATCTACCTGCCGATCCTGCTGGCGATCATGATGTAGTGGAGAAAATCGCCCCCGCCGAGGTCTCTGCTAGGGTGAAGGTCACCCATCCATGTCAGTGAGTTCGACACAGGGAGCGAGATCATGAGCAAGTTGGGCAAGACATCGCAGGGCGCCATGCTGGGCACGGCGCTGGTCGCCGGCGGCCTGCTGGGATTGAGCAGCGCCCAGGCCGAGGAGGTGGTCGCCGAGGGTATCGACAGCGAAGAGGCGGTGCTGCGCATCGTGCAGCTGGCCGGCGGCCTGGAGCACCCCTGGGGCATCGCCGAGCTGCCCGACGGGCGCTTCCTGGTCACCGAGCGCGCCGGGCGCATGGCGATGATCGACGGTGGCGAGATCACCCATCTCGAGGGCGTGCCGGAGGTGGCCGTCAACGGCCAGGGCGGCCTGCTCGACGTGACCCTGCACCACGCCTACGCCGACGGCGAGGAGAGGCTCTACTTCAGCTACTCCAAGCCCGGCGATGGCGGCACCGTCAGCGCCCTGGCCCGGGCACGCCTGGACGGCGAGGCGCTGGTCGATGTCGAGGAGCTGTTCGAGCAGGACCGCTACTCCCAGCCCGGCCGTCACTATGGCTCGCGGCTGGCCTGGCTGCCCGACGGTAGCCTGCTGATGACCGTCGGCGACCGCGGCGTCGAGCCCGAGCGCTCCCAGGACGCTGGCGACCACGCCGGCAGCGTCCTGCGCCTGACCGAGACCGGCGGCGTGCCCGACGACAATCCCTTCGTCGACGATGATTCGGCGCTGGACGAGATCTACTCCATCGGCAATCGCAATATCCAGGGCTTCGCGGTGGATGCCAACGGCGCCATCTGGGCCAGCGAACACGGCCCGCTGGGTGGCGACGAGCTCAACCTGATCGAAGCCGGCGAGAACTACGGCTGGCCGACGGTGAGCCGCGGCGTCGACTACGGCACCCGCGAGCCAATCGGCGAGGACTCCCACCCGGATATGCAGGACGCCCGCTATATCTACGCCGACCGCTTCGCGCCTTCGGGGCTGGCCCAGGTCGACAGCGAGGCGTTCGCCGCCTGGCAGGGCAACCTGCTCGCCGGCGGGCTGCGCAGCGAGCAGCTCAAGCGGCTGGTCATGGAGGATGGTGAGGTCGCCCACCGCGAGATCGTGCTCGACGGCGAGATCGGCCGTATCCGCGAGGTGCATCAGGGCAGCGACGGCTACGTCTATCTACTCACCGACTCGGGGGATGGCGGCCTCTACCGGCTCGAACCGGACGCCTAGAGGTTCGGCGGCGACCAGCGTCGAGGCAATGTGTACATGAACATGACACCTGTGTACACTTCGCCTCGACGCCTCCAGAGACCGCCACGATGCCATCCACCGCTTCGCCCCCTGCCAAGGGTTCACGCGACGTCTGGCTCGATGCGGCATTCGAACTGCTGCTCGAGTCAGGCGTCGATAGCGTACGCATCCTCCCCCTGGCCAAGCGCCTACAACTCTCGCGCACCAGCTTCTACTGGTTCTTCAAGGACCGCGAGGCGCTGCTCGATGCCCTGATCGCGCGCTGGCGAGAGAAGAATACCCAGGGCCTGGTGCGCCAGACCGAGGCCTACGCCGAGAATATCGCCGAGGCGATGCTCAATGTCTTCGACTGCTGGCTGAATCCCCAGCTGTTCGACTCCCCGCTGGAATTTGCCATGCGCAGCTGGGCGCTGCAGTCGGCGCCAGTGGAGCGTGAAATCGAGGCTGCCGACGCCGAGCGTATCGACGCACTGACTCGCATGTTCGAACGCTACGGCTTCGAGCCGCTGGCGGCCAACGTACGCGGGCGCACCATCTACCTGACCCAGATCGGCTATATCTCGATGAAGACCCAGGAGCCGCTCGAGGTGCGCATGCAGCGCATCCCCGCCTATGTCGAGATTTTCACCGGCCAGGCGCCCGAGGCCCGGGAGCTACAGCGCTTCCATGCCCGGCATGGGTATGAGAGCGGCATCGACTAACCGGCTCCATCCCCTTGCGTAGGAACACGAGCGCTCCCCTTGCGAAACGCCGCCCAGGTGGTCAATACCAGAAACAGCGCGGAAAGCGCCAGGAAAACGGTGCTTGGCCCACTGGCGAAGAACGTCCAATAATCGCCCCGCGAGAGCAGCAGCGCACGGCGGAAATGCACTTCCATCATTGGCCCGAGGATGAAACCGAGCAATAGCGGCGCAGCCGGGTAACGCAGGCGAATCAGGAAGTAGCCGATCATGCCGAAGAACAGCGCGGTGTAGATATCGAACACGCTCGAACGCACCGAGTACACGCCAATGCAGATGAAGAACAGCATCGCCGGGTAGAGCACGTGGTAGGGAATCAACAGCATCCGCACCCAGACGCGGATCAGCGGCACGTTGAGGATCAGCAGCATGATGTTGCCAACGCCGAAGCTCACCACCAGCCCCCAGAACATTTCGGGATTGCTGGTCACCAGCATCGGTCCTGGGGAAATGCCGTGCAGGATCATGGCGCCGAGTAGCACCGCCATCACCGCGTCGCCGGGAATGCCCAGGCTCAGGGTGGGGATGAACGCTGCCTGCACCGCCGCATTGTTGGCGGATTCCGGTGCCGCCACGCCTCGCAGCTCGCCCCGGCCAAATTTCTCCGGATGCTTAGCCAGCTTCTTTTCCGCTGCGTAGGACATGAAGGCGGCGATGGCCGGTCCAGACCCTGGCAGTGCACCAACGAAGGCGCCGATACCGGAACCACGCAGAATGCTCTTCCATAGACCGCGCCACTCCTCGCGCCTGGGTATCATCGACTTGAAGGTCAGGCTGCCGGTGATCAGCGGCGCGCGCTTCTCCTGCCCCAGGTTGGCGAGAATCTCGCCGACACCGAACAGCCCCATGGCCAGGGCAACCAGGCTGATACCATCGGACAACGCCAGCGCACCGAAAGTGAAGCGCGCGGCGCCAGAGGTTTCGTCAATGCCCACCAATCCCAAGGCAATGCCCAGTATCACCATGGTCATGCCCTTGAGCGGCGATCCCACCGATAGGGTGGAAGCGGCCACCAGGCCCAGCAGCATGACGGAGAAGTAGTCCTCCGGTCCGAAGCCCATGGCGAATGAAGCGATCATCGGCGTGAAGCCGAGCACCATGAAGATGGCGATGATACCGCCGCTGAAGGAGGCGATGGCGGCGGTGAACAGGGCCACGCCGGCGCGCCCTTGCTTGGTCAGCTGGTTGCCATCCAGACAGGTCACCGCCGCCGAGGCAGTACCCGGAAGATTGAGCAGGATAGCCGCAATCGAGCCGCCGTACTGGGCGCCGTAGAAGATCCCGGCAAGCATGATCAGGGCGATCGGCGGGGAGAGATAATAGGTCATCGGCAAGGCCAGGGAAATCGCCGCAAGCGGCCCAATTCCAGGCAGTACACCCACGAAGGTGCCGACTAGAACACCAACGAAACAGAACAGCAGGCCTTCCAGGGAGAATGCGATGTCGGCGCCGAGTGCCAGATTGTTCAAGATATCCATCGGATCACCACTCGAACGCAGCGACCGGAATACCAAGGCCGTAAATGAACACCAGGACACCAAGCGCGCTCAGGGAAAGCGCCGTGACTACCGCCGCCACCGGACGCACCGGCTTATCGGCGAGCGATACCAGGATCACCAGCGCCAGGGTAGCAGGCACCAGTCCGGCCCGTTCCAGCAGCACGGCGAACGCCACGAAGCCTGCTGCAATGGCGAGGATCGGGCGTGGGATCCAGACACCCGTCTCTGGCGCCGAATGGCGAACCTCCACTGCCAGAAGGGCGGCAAACAGCAACAGCACCGAGCCGACCATCACCGGGAAGAAACCGGGGCCCATGCGGCGCAGCGAACCCATTTCGTAGCTGCCACCCTGGACGATCACGTAGAGACCAAGCAGGCCCAGCAACGCGGCGGTACAGACCTGAAAACCGTTGATGGAGCGTGGCATTTATTATTCTCCTTAAGGCGCGAAACGCGCGTTGAGCGTAGCGTCAGTAACCGCCGACCAGGCAAGGCGACGGTGGATCCGGGTACTTGAAGCGTCGAAGCAGTGCGTCGGTCGCGCGCGCCAACAAGGCGGCATCGACCCCCACGGCGAGGAACCGGCAACCGGCAGCGAGATGCTCGTGGGCCAGCGCCTCGTTGACGGTGAGCGAACCGGCGGGCTTACCCGCCGCCTGGATACGCTGGAAGGCATCCAGCACCGCCGCGTTCACTTGCGGATGGTCGGGCTGGCCCAGGTAGCCCAGGTCGGCGGCCAGGTCGGCGGCGCCAATGAACACGCCGTCGACGCCGTCTATGGTGGCGATGTCATCCAGATGCTCGAGCCCAGTGCGGCTTTCCACCTGTAGCAACACGCACAGTTGTTCGTGGCAGCAGTGCACGTAGTCAGGCACCCGTCCCCAGCGCGACGCCCGCGCCAGGCCGGCACCCACGCCGCGACGACCGTGGGGCGGATAGCGGGTCGCCGCGACGATCGCGCGGGCTTGGTCGGCGCTTTCTACCATCGGTACCAACAGGGTCTGCACGCCGGCGTCGAGTAGCGGTTTGAGGGTGTCGGCGTCACCGTTCACCGGTCGCACCACCGGATGAGTGGCGTAGGGCGCCACCGCCTGCAGTTGCGCCAGAATAGAGCGCACATCGTTGGGGCCATGCTCGGCGTCGATCAGCAGCCAGTCGAAATCGGCGGCAGCACCGATCTCGGTGCCGTAGGCATCGGCCATGGCGCACCACAGGCCAATCTGGCTGCGGCCGTTCGCCAGCGCCTGCTTGAAACGATTGACCGGAAGTTCCATGACCCTCTCCTCTCAGACGAAGCGCAGTCCCAGGGCTCCCAGCGGGCCATAGTCCACATGGAAGGTATCGCCGGCAGACGCCGACACCGGGCGGGTAAACGACCCCGCCAGCACGATCTCGCCAGCCTTCAGAGTAACGCCGTGGGGCGCCAGCTTGTTGGCCAGCCAGGCGATGCCCTTGGCCGGGTGGCCGAGCACCCCGGCGGCCACACCGGTCTCCTCCACCAGGCCATTGCGGCTGCACACCGCCGCGCTCCAGCGCAGGTCGATGTCGAACGGGCGAATGGGGCGTCCCCCCAGCACCACGCCGGCATTGGCGGCGTTGTCGGAGATGGTGTCGAACACCTTGCGCGGCGTACCAGAGGCCGGGTCCACCTGGCGTACTCGGGCGTCGATGATCTCCAGTGCTGGCAGCACATACTCGGTGGCGCGCATCACGTCGAGCATGGTGCAGTCCGGGCCGCTCAGATCCTGTTGCAGCACGAACGCCAGCTCTACCTCCAAACGCGGTACGATGAATCGGTCCATGGGGATGTCAGCATTATCCTCGAAGAACATGTCGTCGAGCAGCACGCCGTAATCCGGCTCGTCGATGCGCGCGGACTGTTGCATGGCCCGCGAGGTCAGCCCGATCTTGTGACCTCTCATCCGGCGGCCGCGGGCCACCTTCATGTCCACCCACTGGCGCTGGATGGCGTAGGCATCGACGAAACCCAACTGCGGGTATTGCAGGGTCAAATGATCGATCTGGGTGCGTTCGGTTTCCGCACGATCGAGCCGTTCGGCCGCGTCGCGGATGGCGATATCATCGAGCATCGCTGTTCCGGGCATCAGGGCTTCCTCGAGATAATGGTGTTGTGCAGAGCCCCCAGGCCCTCGATTTCGGTGATCACCTCGTCGCCGGGCATCACGTTGACGGTGCCCTTGGGAGTGCCGGTGAGGATCAGGTCGCCAGGCTGCAAAGTCATGAAAGCGCTGAAGTATTCGATCAGGAAGGGCACGTCGAAGATCATCTCCCGGGTGGAACCTTCCTGGGTGATCTCGCCGTTGACGCGAGTGGTCAAGCGCAGGTTCATGGGGTCGGCTATATCGGCGGCATCCACCAGCCAAGGGCCGATGGGCGTGCAGTTGTCGCGGCTCTTGATGCGGAAATTGGGCCGGTAAATGCCTTCCAGGTAATTGCGTACTGCATAATCGTTGGCCACCGTGTAACCGGCGATGTAATCGTAGGCATCGGCTCGGGCTACGTTGCGTGCCAACTTGCCGATGACGATGGCCAGCTCGCACTCATAGTGCATATTGGTGGCGTCGTCGGGGCGCGGTGTGAAGGCCCGGTGGCCCACCAGGGTATTGGCGCCCTTGAGGAACACCATGGGCTCTTCCGGCGCCTGGGAGGCGATTTCCGCGGCGTGGTCGGCATAGTTGAGCCCCAGCGCCAGGATCGTACCCGGCATCACCGGCGGCAGCCACACTACCTCGGTTTCCTCCAAGCGACGACCGTCGGACAGCCGCACCCTGCCATTGTCTTCCCAAGCCTGCTGAACCCGGCCTTCAAAGGCGATACGTGCTCGTTTCATCGGGCATCCTCCCCTTCGGATACCAGCCGATTCTCGAGCCGGCCGAGGCCGTCGATCTCCACCGCCACGGTGTCGCCGGCACCAGCCAACGGCGCGTCCGGGGACACCCCGACGATGATCAGGTCGCCGGGGTAAAGGCTGGTGAAATCGGAAATGTCGGCGAGCAGGGTGGCCACCGGGCGCACCAGCTGGTCCAGGCACCACTGATGGCGGCACTCACCATTGACGAAGGCACGCACGGTCAGCGTGGCCGGATCCGGCAGGTCGGCGGCGTCCACCAGGCCGGGGCCGATCGGGCAGAAGCCGTCGCGGCACTTCTGCTTGAGCGGCTGCCGGAACAGGCTGTCGTGGGGCACAGTGACATCGTTGACCAGGGTGTAGCCAGCGATGGCGGAGCGCGCCTGTTCGACACCGGCGCGGGTCAGGGTGTCCTTGATCACCACGCCCAGGGCAGCGCCCACCCGCACCTGTTCCACATCGCTGGGAATCGGTACCGGCTGGCCGGCAGCGATTTGGGTATTGGCGGTTTTCACATACAGCACCGGGCCGCTGGGCGCGCCGTGGTAAGGCGCCTGGTTGATGGCATCGCCCAATCGGTCCAGCTCTTCCTGGACGTTGAGCAGGCAACCGTAAACGGCACCGCTGAGCAAGGGCCCTCCCGGGCGCAGGGTCACGGATGTCATGGCTTCTCCTGAATCGATAGGGGCACCTAGCGGCGGCGATTCTGTACTTCGCTCAACCGCTTGGCGATCAGTTCGGTCTGGTGGCGAATCAGCGGCACTAGAGTGGCGAGTCGCTCCGGACTGAGGCGATCGGCCATGGCCGACACCGCCACCGACGCCACTAGTTGGTGCTCGGCATCGAACACAGGCATCGCCAGGGCTCGGGTGCCAGGCACCACGCCCACCTCGCTGTAGGCATAGCCCAGGGAGCGGGTTTCGATGATGCGGCGGCGTACCGCATCCAGCTCCAGTCCGTGACTGGTGAAGCGCTGCTCGTTACCGAGGATCACTTCCTCGCTGTCGTCCGGGTCGGCGAACGCCAGCAGCACCAGGCCGGAGACGCTTACCCCCAGCGGCCGCCGCGCCCCAACCTCGATGGACAGCACCTTGACCGGGTAATGGCCAGTCTTGCGGTCCACGCAGATCGAGTCGAAGCCGCTGCGGATGGTCAGGAACACACTGTCGCCGCACTGCTCGGCGATGTGCCGCAGATAGGGCTCGGCCACCGCCTTCACTGGCACCCGGGCGGTACGTGACAGTCCCAGCAGCGAGACCTCCGGGCCAACCATGTAGCGGCGCGTATTGGGATCCTGTTCCACCGCCTCCTCTTCGATCAGCACACGCAGAATACGGTGTACCGTCGGACGGTTGAGGCCGGTCTGTTGAACGATGTCGGTGATGCGCACGCCGTGCTCCTGGCCGGTGGCCAGGATCCGCAGGATCGCCACCGCACGGCGGATGCTACGCGCCCCCAAGGTCTTGCCAACCTCGCCAGTGGGCTTATCCTTGCCACCCTCCGGCAGCTGGGGATCATCGGGACGGGTCATGAGCGAGGCTCGATGACGCCCTTTGGCGTCTGCGCCACAGGCTTGAGCTCGCGGATCTCACCCAAGGTGGCGTAGTTGGCACCGGCGATGCGGCATACCGGCTGCAGTGCCCGGGTGTCGATGCGGCCGTCCCGATACAGACTGTCGGCGATATGCACCCGGCCGACCTGGCCAACGAAGAACTCGGCACCGGTGTCGCCGTAGGCGGTGATGCTATGCAGGCGGCATTCCAGACTGATCGGCGCCATGGCCAAGCGCGGCGGCGTTACCGTATCAGACGGTGTGACTGTAATGCCGAGCCTCTCCACCTCGCTTTCATGAGCCTCGTACTCCACCGCACTGGCATGCACGGCTTCTACCATGGACCAGTCGGCGATATTGATCACGAACTGGTCCAGGGCACGTATGTTGCGAGCAGTGTCCTTCTCGCGGCCGCCCTTGCGGCCAATGTTGACACCCACCATCAGCGGGCTGTTTGAGACGAAGGTAAAGCAACTGAACGGCGCCAGGTTGACCACTCCACTTGGGGACTGGGTGGTCATCCATGCAATCGGCCTGGGCACCACGATGCCACTGATCAAGCGATAGCATTCCTGCGGTGAAAGGGCTGATGCGTTTATTTTCATGATAACTCTTCAGCTAGACCAACCAAGGGGAGTACCTGGAAGCTAATCGGGACGCTTGCAGAAGGTCAACTTAACGCTGACGAAAACGTCCACTATATGGACTAATGCCTCATGCGAAATGATTGCCTTGTTGAACCATAGCCGTACCGTGGCGGGAAGGACCTGCATCATGCGGGCACATAAGTCCACTATATGGACGTATTGGATAGTTTTGGGTTGATGGTGGAGTGAAAAATTTTGGAGAGTAATGCTACAACATCCAGGAAGCACACCCGTCTCAATCACACACCTTCAACACACCTCATCAATAATCAGAGAGAACAAGAATGCGCCTGCTCAGATCGCTAACCACATTGCTCTTTTCCTTGTCTTTAGTTGGTGCTGCCCAAGCAGCCTGGCCGGAAAAACCTGTACACCTGATAGTGCCTTATCCCCCAGGAGGTAACGTTGATTTAGCCGCCCGCATCGTAGCCGATGGCCTCGAGGCGGAACTCGGACAGCCATTCGTGGTTGAGAACCGCGCCGGCGCTGGCGGTATGATTGCCGCTGCCCATGTCATCAGCGCCGATAACGACGGCTACAGGCTATTCGTGGCACCCAATGGCCCAGTGCTATTCAGTCCGCTGCTATTTCGACAGGACAACTACTTTTGGAAGGAGGACTTTACGCCCATTGGCTCCATATCATTCGTTCCCCTCGTACTCCAGGCTAACCCAGCCCTGGGGGTGAATAGCGCTGAAGAGTTGTTCGAGAGAGCCAAGGAATCCCCTGGTGAACTCACCATGGCCTCGCCTGGAGCCGGCACCCAAAACCATCTCATCAGTGAAATGCTACAACGTCTGCTGGAGACCGAATGGCTCACAGTGCACTACAACGGCAATGCACCAGCCACCACCGACCTTCTAGGCGGCCGTGTGGATTTCAACTTTGACCAGTACACCGTAGCGAAACAGTTCATCACCAGTGGAAAGCTGGATGCCCTGGCCGTTTCCTCGCCGTCACGCCTGCCCTCTCTGCCTGATGTGCCGACCCTAGAGGAGCTTGGCTACTCGGAAGCGGTGACGGAAACATTTACCGGTCTGTTCGGCCCGGCGGATTTTCCCGAAGAGGCCACTCAGAAACTCAACGCGGCCCTGAAAACAATCCTCAACGATCCCGAGGTGATTGCCAAATTCGAAGCTGCCGGCGCAGAAGCTCGCGCCATGGATATCGAAGATTTCGAGGCATTTCTCAACGAGCAGTACGACCGCTGGGATCCCGTGATTCGCAGCGCCGATATCCAACGTTAAGTGGAGGAACCCTGCATGTCTCGACGCACGAGCGTCTACAGTACCGGCTTCCAACACAGCAACCCGATTCCGGCGGCCAGCCGGATCGGGGACCTGGTGGCCAGCGGCGTGATCAATGGTACCGACCCGGCCACCGGCGAACTGGGTATGGACCTCGAGGCACAGTGTGAGTTCATGTTCCAGCATGTGCGCAACATCCTCGAGGCCGCCGGTGGTAGTACGGATGACATTCTGAAAATGACGATCTGGTTGCAAGACCGCTCACAGCGGGATGCCCTGAATGCCGAATGGCTGAGGATGTTCCCGGATCCAGCTACCAGGCCGGCGCGGCACGCCCTACAGAATCCGGTCGAATCAAACTTCTTGGTTCAATGTGACGTTCTCGCGGTGATCGGTCAGTCGGCCGGCGCCTGAACCTCGGCCGCTCACCCCGCGGCCTTGTCGATCCGCCAATGGCAGGAGACACCATGTCCAAGTATTACCCCTTCGCCCCGGATCCCCGCCCGGCCCAGGAAGCGCCACCGGCAAATAGCTGCGATGCCCAGTTTCATGTATTCGGCGATCCCGATGTGTATCCACCGAGACCTGATGCCCCATTCAAGATGCCCTCCGCGACCATCGAAGCGGCATTGAGAATGCACCGTGCACTAGGTATAGAGCGGGGAGTCATTGTCCAGGCGACCACCTACGGCGCCGACCACAGCGTCGTATTGGATGCCCTCAAGCATGCCGGACCCAACTATCGTGGCTGTGCCAATGCCGTCGTCTTCAAGGAACGCAATGACAGCTATCTCGGAGATCTACATAACGCCGGCGTACGCGGGGCACGCTTCACCTTTCGCAAGGAGCTGGGGGTAGGCTTGTCATCCGATGAGTTTCGGCTGGCGGTAGAACGCCTGCGAGAATTGGGTTGGTATGCGAAGATTCAACCAGAGAAGGATGGGATAAAGAATAGCGTACATCTCTACGAGGACCTGGACATTCCAGTACTCATTGACCATTTCGGTCGGGCCAATGCCAGCCTAGGCGTGGAAGATCCCAGCGTCAAAAAGACCATTGAGCTACTCAAGAGAGGCAACTTCTGGGTGATGCTGTCATTAGGCGAGAAAATCTCCGTCAAAGGCTATCCCTGGGATGACGTGCTGCCCATTGCTCGTGCCTACATTGATGCCGCCCCGGATCGAGTAATATGGGCCAGCGACTGGCCGCACCCGCTTTCCATGTCACCGCCTCCCAACGATGCCGAGCTGCTTGAGTTACTCTACCGCTATGCACCGGATACTGCCGAGCGACAAAAGATCCTAGTCGACAATCCGGCCGAGCTTTTTGGCCTATAGCAGACCGTATCATGCCCCCAGGTATGCTGCCGTAGCATACCTGGAAGATCCCGATCTTCCTTACAGTTCCTTGAGCCGTACGGCTTCTTCCACGGCGATCTCGCAGAAAGGGTTCATGGCCATCTTGACGTTGTAGTCGATAACGCGTTTGACCGCGACGAGGATCTTCATTCCAGACTCTCCCGGTTGCTTGATTGACCGCTCCTACTAGGCCCCATTGCCACCCAGTGCGCCGCCTCGAGACCACGAGAAATCGCCTGGCCGATGCCCTCCTCCATCATCGCTGTCAGCCCCTTGGCCGTGGTGCCGTCATAGGCAATCAGCCGCTCCACCATGTCGCCGGGATCGGCTCCCAGCTTTTCCAGCAGCAGGCTGCCACCCACCAGGGTCTGCATGACGGCCTCGAGGGCAATATCGTCGGCGATCCCCATCTGCCTGGCGTGCTCCAGCATCGACTGGGCCAGCAGTGCCGGATAGGCAGGGCCCGCGCCACTCAGGGCTGTCAGGTAATCGAGGTCACGCTCGCTGGGAAGCTCGCGGGCTCTGCCACAGCTCTCCAGCAGCGCTTGCACCAGCCGCTTGTCGGCGGCGCTGACCTGCGGCGAGGCAAACCACGGAAAATAGGCTCGACGAATCTCCGCCGCCGCGTTCGGCATCGCACGCACCACCCGGCGGCTGCCCACTTGGCCGGCGACCTCCTGCAAGGACGCCATTGCCAGCAGCGAAACGACCAACTTGTCGCCGACCTCGATATCGACACCGGCGAGATCTTGCGGGCGCACCGAAAGCACGATGACGTCCGCCAGCTCGGCCAGCTCACGGTTGTCCTCGGTGCAGCGCACGCCGGGCCAGTCGCGGTAGGCGTTGCTGCTTCCGGTGCGCGACGAGATCACTAACTGACCAGCAGACACGACACCCTGCTCCAGCAGGGCGAGCCCGAGCGCTCGCCCCATCCACCCCTGCCCGCCGATGATGCCGATCACCGTACCTTGCGACATGTCTCCACCTCCTTTAGCCACGCACCGGCAGCTGCCCGCAGCGCCCCCGCCATGTGATGAGGGGCTGTATGTGGTAAATGCTCCGCAAATGTACATGTATGTACATTAAATTGACAAAGATGTACACCCGCAGCTAGATTTGTCAAGATCACAACAAGATGGAGTCCCCAACATGGCTAACGATCCGCTGCTGCAGCCCTTTCAGCTCAAGCATTTGACCTTGAAAAACCGGCTGATGATGACGTCCCACGAGCCTGCCTACCCCGAAGACGGCATGCCCAAGGCGCTTTATCGTGAATATCACGCCGAGCGGGCGCGTGCCGGCCTCGGCCTGACCATGACCGCCGGGTCGGCGGCAGTGGCCAAGGATAGCCCGCCGGTGTTCAACAACATCCTGGCCTACAAGGACGAAGTGGTGCCGTGGATGAAAGAGCTCACCGACGCCTGCCACGAGCACGGCACCGCGGTGATGATCCAGCTGACGCATCTGGGACGGCGTACCCGCTGGGACAAGGGCGACTGGCTACCGGCGGTATCCGCCTCGCACCGTCGCGAAGCCTCCCACCGCGCCTTCCCCAAGCAGGTCGAGGAGTGGGACATCGAGCGCCTGATCCGCGACTACGCCGACGCCGCCGAGCGCATGCACGCGGCGGGCCTGGATGGCATCGAACTGCAGGCCTATGGCCACCTGATGGATCAGTTCTGGTCGCCGTTGACCAATACGCTGGACGCCCCCTACGGTGGCGATCTCAACAACCGACTGCGCTTTACCTTCGAGGTGCTGCGCGCCATTCGCCAGCGGGTCGGCGAAGCATTCATCGTCGGGGTGCGCTACACCGGCGACGAGATGCTGGAAGGGGGGCTGACCGCCAGCGACGGGATGCAGATTTCGCGGCGCCTGAAGGAGAGCGGCCTGGTCGACTTCCTCAACGTGGTCCGCGGGCATATCGACACCGACCCCGGGCTCACCGACGTGATCCCCATCCAGGGCATGCCCAGCGCCCCGCACCTCGACTTCGCCGGTGAAATCCGCCGCGAGGTGGACTTCCCCACCTTTCATGGTGCCAAGATCCAGGACGTGGCCACCGCCCGCCATGCCATCGCCTCGGGCAAGGTCGACATGATCGGCATGACCCGCGCCCATATGGCCGACCCGCACATCGTGCGCAAGATCATGGAGGGGCGCGAGGAGGAGATCCGCCCCTGCGTGGGTGCCAACTACTGCCTCGACCGTATCTACCAGGGCGGCGCCGCCTACTGCATCCACAACGCCGCCACCGGGCGCGAAACCACCATGCCCCACACCATCCCCACAGCAGCGCAGCAGCGGCGGGTGGTGATCATCGGCTCCGGCCCCGCAGGCCTGGAGGCCGCCCGTGTCGCCGGCGAACGGGGCCATCAGGTGGTGGTGCTGGAAGCCGCCAGCGATGCTGGCGGCCAGGTGCGCCTCACGGCGCAGAGCGAGCGCCGCCGCGAGATGCTGGGCATCATCGACTGGCGCCTGGAGCGCTGCGAGGCACTCGGCGTCGAGATCCGCTACAACGTCTGGGCCGAGGTCGAGGAGGTGCTCGCCGAGAAGCCGGATGTGGTGATCGTGGCCACCGGCGGCTATCCCATGGAAGACCAGCCAGCGGTCGGCAGCGAGCTGGTGGTCAACACCTGGGACATACTCTCCGGCCACGTGGCACCGGGCAAACGCGTGCTGCTGTTCGATGACGCCGGCGATCATGCCGCCATGCAGGCGGCGGAGATCATCGCCGCCACTGGAGCCGAACTCGAGATCATGACGCCGGACCGCACCTTCTCGGCGGAGATCATGGCCATGAACCTGGTGCCCTACATGCGCTCTCTGCAGCGCCCCAACGTCACCTTCACGCCCACCTATCGGCTGAAGTCCGTGCAGCGCGATGGCGGCGAACTGCTGGCCACTATCACCAGCGACTATGCGTCACCAGGGCAGCTGGACCTGAACCAGGCGCGGCGCATCGACCAGGTGGTGGTCAACTACGGCATCACGCCGATGGCCGACATCTACTTCGAGCTCAAGCCACACTCCCGCAACGGCGGCGAGGTAGATTACGACGACCTGATCGCCGGCCGGCCCCAGGCCGTCAACCGAAACCCGGATGGCAGCTTCCTGCTGTTCCGCATCGGCGACGCCGTCGAGTCACGCAATACCCACGCGGCGATCTACGATGCCCTGCGGCTGGTCAAGGACCTGTAACGCAAGAGCCCGTGCCGCGTTGCGGCACGGGCTCACAATACGGTCCTCAGCTCAGTACTCCACCACCACATCCCCGGTGGGCATGCTGCAGCAGGAGAGGATATAGCCCTCGGCGATGTCCTCGTCGGTGATACCGCCGTTGTGCTCCATGTTGACCTGCCCCGAGGTCAGCGGTACGCGGCAGGTACCGCAGATGCCCATCCCGCACGCCTTGGGAATGTGCAGGCCAAGTTTGGCCGCGGCGGCATGCACCGTCTCGCCGGGCTGGATGCGCACGCTCTTGCCGGTGGCGGAGAACTCGACGCTGAGCATGTCCGCCGTATCGAGCTCCTCGGCTTCGGCTTCGGCCTGCTCGACCAGCTCCAGCACGTCCTCCTGCACCGCCAGCGGCGTGGCGCCGAACGACTCCTCATGGTAGTGGGCCATATCGAAGCCGTTGTCGCGCAGGATGCGCTTGACCGCGTTCATGTAGGGGGGCGGGCCACAGCAGAAGATTTCGCGCTCCATGAAGTCCGGCGCCATCAGCTCGAGCATCGCCTGGCTGAGATAGCCGCGGAAACCCGCCCAGGTCTCGCCCAGATCGTCACTGCGCTCGCAGACGATATGCAGCCTGAACTCGGGAATTCGCGTGAAGATATGCTCCAGCTCGCGCTGGAAGAGAATGTCGCGCGGCGTGCGTGCGCAGTGCACGAACTCCAGGTCCACCGCCGCGTTGGTGTCGAAGAACCAGCGCGCCATCGACATCAGCGGCGTGATGCCAACCCCGCCAGAGAGCATCAGGATCTTGTCAGCGGGGTAGTCGATGGCATTGAAGTTGCCCACCGGGCCATGTACCGCCAGCTCGTCGCCGATACGCAAGTGGTCGTGGAGCCAGTTGGAGACCCTGCCGCCGGGGAGGCGCTTGACGCTGATCGAGAAACTGTAGGGAATCGAGGGCGAACTGGAGATGGTATAGGAGCGCATCACCGACTCGCCGTCGATCTCCAACTCCAGGGTCACGAACTGCCCAGGCTTGAAGAAGAACAGCACCGGCTGCTCGGCCATGAAGCAGAAAGTGCGTACGTCCCAGGTCTCCTGGATCACCTTGACACAGCGCACCAGGTGGCGGCCATTGGTCCAGGTCTGGGTGGTGACCGGGTTGAGGAAGTTCATGGACATGGAAACACTCGCCTGGGCTGCGGTCATGGGATGGACACCACTCTCACATGGCGGTACCCGTTGCTGCGAATTCTGCGCACAGTGCGGACATGCCACATGCCTGTCTGCGACTTCGACATGCCCACCTGTCCCAGCCCCAGGCAGGATTCTTACCCCACGCGTCGCCGCTGCATCACGCCTTGTCGTCGCCAGACAACTGCCCGTCGAGCGGCTGGTCCACACTCGCCGAACAAGTATCCCCGATCGCGCCGGTCACACCCCAACCATATTCGTCCCGCGCCGCTGCCGCGGCCCCGTTACAGAGGAAGCGTTTTCATGGACTCGATGTCACCCGAGCGTCTCGACGATCCGTTGGCCGGCGCCCGCGAGGCCACCAGCGCCATGCTCGCCCAGCGCACCCCGCAGTTCTCGCTGCCCCAGCCGTTCTACAACGATGCCCGGCTGTTCGCCCTGGACATGCAGGAGATCTTCGAGAAGGAGTGGCTGTTTGCCGGCATGTCCTGCGAAATACCCGCCAAGGGCAATTTCATGACCCTCGAGGTCGGCGACAATCCACTGATCCTGGTGCGCGGCGCCGAGGGCGCCATCCACGGCTTCCACAACGTCTGCCGCCACCGCGGCTCGCGGCTATGCGTCAAGGACAAGGGCAAGGTCGCCAAGCTGGTCTGCCCCTACCATCAGTGGACCTACGAACTCGATGGCCGACTGCTGTTCGCCGGTAGCGACATGGGCGAGCACTTCGACTTGGGCCAGTACGGCCTCAAGCCGATCCAGGTCCGCACCGCTGGAGGCTTCATCTTCGTCAGCCTCGCCGAGCAGCCGCCGGCCATCGACGACTTCCTGGCCACCCTCGAGCACTACCTCGAGCCCTACGATATGGCCAACACCAAGGTCGCGGTGGAGTCGTCGATCGTCGAGCAGGCCAACTGGAAACTGGTGGTCGAGAACAACCGCGAGTGCTACCACTGCAACGGCGCGCATCCCGAGCTGCTCAACACCCTGCTCGAGTTCGATGACACCGAGGACCCACGGGCCACCCCGGCCTACAAGGCCCAGGTGGCGCGCAAGCAGGCCGACTGGGACGCCGACCGGGTCCCCTGGCAGCTCAAGCGCTTCGGCAAGCGCAACCGCCTGACCCGCACCCCGCTGCTAGAAGGCACCGTGTCGATGACCATGGACGGCAAGCCGGGCTGTCGCAAGCTGATGGGCCGCCTGCAGAGCCCCGATATGGGCTCGCTGCGCATCCTTCACCTGCCCAACTCCTGGAACCACTTCATGGGCGACCACGCCGTGGTATTCCGGGTACTGCCACTCGGCCCGCAGCAGACGCTGGTGACCACCAAGTGGCTGGTGCATGCCGATGCCGTGGCCGGCGTCGACTACGACCCCGAGCAGCTGCGCAAGGTGTGGGACGCCACCAACGATCAGGATCGCCGCCTCGCCGAAGAGAACCAGCGTGGCATCAACTCCCGGGCCTATCAGCCGGGTCCCTACTCGACGACCTACGAGTTCGGGGTGATCGACTTCATCGACTGGTACAGCGAGCGCCTGCAGGAGAACCTCGGCCACACTGCGCCCCACCTGCACGTGGTTAAGGGCTGACCTTCGCTGCCTTGGCCACCGGCTGAACGGTCGGTGGCTGGATTTCCGCGCCGCGGCGTGTTGGGATAGTCGCTGATCCGAACGTCGCGGTAAGCCTGCATGCGCCTACGCAACATCATTATCGTCACGGTTCTGGTGCCGCTGTTTCTGATCCTGCTGGTATTCAGCCTGGTGGCGATCAAGTCACTGGAAGACAACGTGCGCACCAAGCTGCAAAGCGAGGTGCAGATCATCAGCCACGCCATCGGCACCTCGCTGGGCTACGCCCTGGAGCGCGATACCCCCGACGCCCTGCAGGAGTCGCTGCACTCGGCGTTCTCCTTCCACCGCATCTACGGCGCCTACGTCTTCGACCCCCAGGGCGAGAAGATCTATGGCCTGGGGCTCGGCGAAGAGCTGTTCGATGCCGACGACATCCGCGCCGTGGTCGAGGCCGGCGAACCGACCGGCGACTACCGTCAACACGAGCGCTGGAACTACTACTCGGCGCTGGTGCCGCTGACCACGCCAGGCGGCGAGATCCGTGGGGTGCTGCAGGTCAACCGGCTCAATACCGGCATCGAGAACTATACTGGCTTTATCAGCATCGTTGCCGTCGTCGTCTTCGCGGTAGGCGCAGCGGGTATCGTGCTGATGATCTGGTGGGGCTTTCGCCACTATATCGAAAGACCGCTCAATCGCCTGCTGGGGGTCATGGAGCGGGTCGAGAAAGGCGACCGCAGCCAGCGCGCGGCGATCGACGGCCCCGCCGAATATCGCAAGCTGTCGCTGGCCCTCAACGGCATGCTCGACGCCATGGCCGAGAAGGACGCCGATATCGAGGCCCGCCAGCGCAAGGAGATCGAGCTCGAGAAGCGCCTGCGCAAATCGAAGAAGCTCGCCGAACTCGGCGTGCTGGCCGCTGGCGTCGCCCACGAGATCGGCGCACCGCTGACGGTGATCAACGGCCAGGCCCAGCGACTGGCGCGCCGCGAGGTGATCGGCGACGACGAGCGCGCCAAGCTGGGCCGCATCCGCAGCGAGGTCGAGCGCATCGTGGTGATCGTGCGCCAACTGATGGAGCTGGGCCGCCAGCACAATGTCGAGAAGGAGAGCTGCCAACTCGACGAGCTGATCGCCGCAGCGATCGAGCTGCTCGAGGATGAACTCGAGCGCATCGGCAGCCATGTAGAAGTCGCCCTGCCCACTCCGGCGCCTCAGTTGACTGTCAACGGCCAGCAGCTCACGCAGGTGTTCACCAACCTGATGCACAACGCCCTGCAGGCCAATCCCGGTGGACATATCCGGGTCAGCGCCGAAACGCTCAACGGCGAGCTGCATATCAAGGTCGAGGACGACGGACCGGGCATCGGCGAAGCCGACAAGAACCGCGTCTTCGATCCGTTCTTCACCACCAAACCCGTCGGCCAGGGCAGCGGCTTGGGCCTGTCGATGGTTCACCGTATCATCAACGACCACGGCGGCACCGTGGGGGTCTTCGACAGCGCCCTGGGGGGCGCCGGGTTCGAACTGACCTTCCTCGCCGAAGACCCGACACCCACGCAAGGAGCGCAACCCGCATGACATGGAGGCTTTCGTGACGCTGCCGATTCTCATCGTCGAAGACGACCCGGCGATTCTCGAGCTGCTCGAGGAAGAGCTCCAGGATGCCGGCTATACCACCCTCGGGGTCGCCAGCGCCGAGGATGCCATCGCCACCCTCAGCCACGAGAGCGTCGAGCTGATCATCAGCGACGTGCGCCTGCCCGGCATCAGCGGCATGCAGCTGCTCGAGCGGCTGCGCCACGACGGCAGCACGGTTGGCTTCATCGTGATCACCGCCTTCGGCACCATCGAGCAAGCGGTGGAAGCGCTGAAGATCGGCGCCGACGACTTCCTGACCAAGCCGCTGGATCTCGAAGGCGTGCGCGATGCGGTCTACCGGGTGCTCGAGAATCATCGCCTGGCGGCACGCCTGGAGAGCGCCGGCGGTGCACGCCCGCACTTCCACGGTATCGTCGGCGAGAGCGAGGCGATGCAGTCGCTGTTTCACGACGCGGCGCGGCTGGCCAGGAGCAGTGCGCCGATTCTGATCCTCGGCGAGAGCGGCACCGGCAAGGAGCTGCTGGCCCGCGCCATCCACGCCGAGAGCCCGCGCCACGACGCCCCTTTTATCGCCGTCAACTGTGCCAGCATCCCCATGGAGCTGATGGAGAGCGAGTTTTTCGGCCATGTGAAAGGCGCCTTCACCGGCGCCAACGAGGCGCGCCAGGGGCTGTTCCACGCTGCCAACGGCGGCAGCCTGTTCCTCGACGAGATCGGCGAGATGCCGCCCTCGCTGCAGGCCAAGCTGCTGCGCGCCCTGCAGGAGAGGTCCGTGCGTGCGGTAGGTGCCGAGAAGGAGGAGCGGGTCGATGTGCGCATCATCGCGGCCACCCACCGCGATCTGGAAAAGGAGATCGAGGATGACAACTTCAGGAGCGACCTGTTCTATCGCCTCGAGACCTTTTCGCTGCGCATTCCGCCACTGCGCGAGCGCGAGGGCGATATCGAGCGGCTGACCGCCGCATTAATCGACAAGCACGCCGAGCAGCAGGGCAAGCACATCGAACAGGTCGAGCCGTTGGCCCTCCAGGCCCTGCTCAACTACCCCTACCCGGGCAACGTCCGCGAGCTGGAAAACGCCATCATGCGCGCGGTCACCCTGGCCGAGGACGGCATCCTGTGCCACGACGACCTGCCAGAACGCCTACGCGGCCACGCCGATGAACAGCGCACCGCCCTCGGCAACGAGGTGACGCCTGCCGCCCAGGGCGCCAGCTGGCCGAGTCTCGAGGACGTCGAGAAGCGCTATATCCAGAAGGTGCTGGAGGCAACCGGCGGCAACAAGCGGCGCACTGCCGACATCCTGGGCATCGCCCGCAAGACCCTCTATCGGCGCCTGGAAGACCACGACGACGCCAGCTAAGCCCCTGTATTCCACCCTGCTGGGCAGACACACCAACGGCGCCTACTGAGGCGCCGTTGATGCGTGAGATCGAGGCTCGTCAGCCAGCACGGCTGACGATTGTCGCTGCGATCAGTTAACCTCTTCTTCCTCTGGCAGCGGCTCGCCGGAGTGCTCGGCGGGCGGGTCCGCTTCGCCGGGCATGGCCTCGCCGCCATCACCGAAGCCAGCTTCCTCTTCTTCCGGCATGCCAGCCCGAGGCTCGTCGCCGGTCCCCGGTTCGCCGGTGGTCGGATCGGCGCTGCCCTGCTCGCTATCGGCGGGGTCGGTCCCCGGGGTAGCCGGGTCCTGGGTGCCCGGTGAGGCAGGATCCGAGGTCCCTGCGGGATCGGCGGGCGCGCCGTCATCATGCATATCGGCGATCGCCAGCGAACTGGCGGTAAGCCCCAACGATACGCCAACAACACCGATCTTCTTCAAGAAAGCCTTGGACATCATCGCAAACAACCTCCTGATCCAGTGTGGCCACATCCCTGTGTGGCCTGCCGGCAAACGTGTCGCCGGTCGACAAGCGAGGCCTCCGTGCCCCGCCATCATGCAATCGAACTACGGATGGGGTGAACGATCAGAACTCGTCGTCCTGTTCCATCATTGGATCTTCTTCCGTCATGCCGTCGTCCTCCATGGCGGGGTCGTCCATCCCCTCATCCATGCCAGGCTGTTCATCCATGGGCTGGTCCATTGCCGGATCCTCTTCCATCGGCGGCATATCGTCGTCATTTCCGCAGCCTGCCAGTGCCAGGCTGCCCAGTAACATGGCGGCAATCGAGGTGGCGGCCATGAATTTGCGGCTTGCCTTGGTGCTTCTGTTCATCCTTGCCTCCTGACGATTGCTTGAGTGTCACCACAGACCAAGCAGGAACCGCACCACCTAGCCAACAAAAAGCAAGAAAAACCATAAAAACAGATAGATATAATTATTACGGACACACCAAGACCACCACCACCTGACCCGTATGGCGGGCCAGGAGTGGCGAAAAATGACACATGGGTCGCAATGGCTAGGCTAGCGCGCCTGGAGGATATCTTCGATGGCTCGACGCACCGATGGCAGCATGATCTCACGCTGCTGCATCAATGCGGCGATCTCCGCCTCCAACCCCGGCACCCCGACCTCGCGCTGCATGCGTCTGGCAAGCCGGGCGCAGGTTTCGGGGCAAGCGCCCTCAGGGAGCTGCACGCCCAGCGCCACCAGCCGCTGGCGAAAGTCATCTCCGTCGATTAGTTCGGCAATCATCATGACACGGCCCTCCTCTCCTCCATCTTGCCTCCATCCCCCACATTCATCCGCCGCTAGGCCGGAGCCGTCGCGGCGGCCGACAGCCGGCAGGCGGCATACTTGAACTCAGGGATCTTGCCGTAGGGGTCCAGCGCCGGGTTGGTCAGCACGTTGGCCGCCGCCTCGGCGAAGCAGAACGGCACGAACACCATGCCGTCCGGCATCAGCATATCGGCCCGGGCACCTAGGGTGATCGAGCCGCGCCGGGTGGTAATGGTCAAGGCGTCGCCGGGCTGCAGACCCAGGCGGCGCAGTTCACCCGGCGAAAGGCTGGCCACCGCCTCGGGCTCGAGATCGTCGAGCACCTTGGCACGCCGCGTCATCGAGCCGGTGTGCCAGTGCTCCAGCTGGCGCCCGGTGGTCAGCACCGTGGGGTAATCGCCGTCGATGGGTTCGTCCGGCGGCAGCGGCACGGTAGCGCTGAAGCGAGCGCGGCCACTGGCGGTGGGGAAGGCGTCACTGAACACCACGTCGGCCCCCGGAGCATCGTCCGCCGGGCACGGGTAGGTCACCGAGTCCTCGCGCTCGAGGCGCTCCCAACTGATGTGGTCCAGCGACGGCATGCCGCGCTGCATCTCGGCGAACACCTCGCGGGGGTGGGCGTAGTCCCAGGCCAGGCCGAAGCGCCGGGCGATCTCCTGGATGATCCACCAGTCGGGCTTGGCGTCACCGGGCAGCGGCATGGCGGCGCGGCCCATCTGCACCTGGCGATTGGTGTTGGTGACGCTGCCGTCCTTCTCCGGCCACGCCGAAGCGGGCAGGATGACGTCGGCGAACTGGGCGGTCTCGGTGACGAACAGGTCCTGCACCACCAGGTGCTCGAGCTTGGCCAGGGCCGCCCGCGCGTGGTCGAGGTCGGGGTCGGACATGGCCGGATTCTCGCCCTGGATATACATGCCACGAATGGTGCCGGCATGCACGGCGTCCATGATCTCGACCACGGTGAGGCCGGGCTCGGGATCGAGCTCGGTGTTCCACAGCTCCTCGAAGGCGCTGCGCACCTGGGCGTCGGAGACCGGCTGGTAGTCGGGCATCACCATCGGGATCAGGCCCGCGTCGGAGGCGCCCTGGACATTGTTCTGGCCGCGCAGCGGGTGTAGGCCGGTGCCTGGGCGACCGGTATGGCCGCAGGCCAGCGCCAGCGAGATCAGGCAGCGCGCGTTGTCGGTGCCGTGGGTGTGCTGGGAGATGCCCATGCCCCAGAAGATCATCGCCCGCTCGGCAGTGGCGTATTCCCGCGCCACCTGGCGAATCTCCTCGGCGCTGACGCCACAGGCCGGCGCCATCGCCTCGGGGGTCATCCCGGCGACGTGGGCCTTGAGCGCCTCGAAGCCCTCGGTGTGGGCGTCGATATAGGCCTGGTCGTAGAGCCCCTCGCTGACGATGACGTTGAGCATGGCATTGAACAGCGAGACGTCACTGCCCGGCGTAAAGCGCAGGGTCTGGTGGGCGTAGGCGCCCAGCGCCTGGCCGCGGGGGTCGATGACGATCAGCTTGGTGCCGCGCTTGGCGGCCTGCTTGAAAAAGGTCGCCGCCACCGGGTGGTTCACGGTGGGGTTGCAGCCAGTGAGGATCACCACATCGGCCTGCTCAGCCTGCATGAAGGAGGCAGTGACCGCCCCGGAGCCGATGCACTCCATCAGCGCCGCCACCGAGCTGGCGTGACACAGCCGGGTGCAGTGGTCGACGTTGTTGGAGCCGAAGCCGGTACGCACCAGCTTCTGGAACAGCCAGGCCTCCTCGTTGGAGCACTTGGCGCTGCCGAACCCGGCCAGCGCCGCCGGCCCGCGCTCGGCCTTGAGCGCGGTGAGGCCGCCGGCGGCAGCGTCCAGCGCCTCCTCCCAGCTCGCCTCGCGGAAGTGGCTCAGTGGCTGGGCCGGGTCAAAGTCCGGGTCGAGCCCCTTGGCCACCCCGGACCGGCGGATCAGCGGCGTGGTCAGCCGCGCCGCATGGCGTGGGTAGTCGAAGCCGAAGCGCCCCTTGACGCATAGCCGGTTGTGGTTGGAGGGCCCGTCGCGCCCCTCGACGAACAGGATCTCGTCATCCTTGATGTGGTAGGTGAGCTGGCAGCCCACCCCGCAGTAGGGGCACACCGAGTCGACCTGACGGTCGGCCACCCGGGAGTCGCCGCGGCCCTCGGCGTCGATCAGCGTGGCCGGCATCAGCGCACCGGTGGGGCAGGCCTGGACGCATTCGCCGCAGGCCACGCAGGTGCTCTCGCCCATGGGGTCGTCGAAGTCGAAGACGATCTTCGAGGCCGCGCCGCGATGGGCCAGGCCGATCACATCATTGACCTGCACCTCGCGACAGGCACGCACGCACAGGTTGCACTCGATGCAGGCGTCGAGATTGACGTGCATCGCCGAGTGGCTGGCGTCATGGCCCGCGGTATGCAGCAAGGCGGCGTCCCGCGCGGCGACGTGATGCACCGTGGGCGCATCGCGCTCGCTGCGCGGCGGCAGCCACTCGCGCACCGCCGTGGCATCGATGGCCAGCTGGTCGGCCATGGCCCAGAAGTGGCTGGCGCGGTCGGGGCTCTGCTCACGCTCGGGCTGGTCGGCGATCAGCAGCTCCATGACCGCTTCGCGGGAGATCCGCGCGCGCTCGGAGGTGGCGCTGTTGACCACCATGCCCGGGGCAGCCTGGCGCAGGCAGCTCGCCGCCAGCGCCCGCTCGCCGTCAATCTCGACCATGCAGGCACGGCAGTTGCCGTCGGCACGGTAGCCGTGGGCATCCTTGTAGCACAGGTGGGGAATGGTCTCCCCGGCGCGCTTGGCCACCTGCCACAGCGTCTCGCCGGGATGGGCGATGACCTCGACGCCGTCGAGCGTCAGGCTGAAATTCTGTTCGCTCATGCTCATCTCCCTTAGCCCTTGACGATCACGTGCTGGGCAGCCAGCTCGCTGCGAAAGTCTCTGAGCAGCCCCAGCACCGGATTGGGCGCCGCCTGGCCAAGGCCGCAGATCGAGGCGTCCATCATCACCTGGGACAGCCGCTCGAGGTCGGCGGTGTGCCACTCGTCGCGCTCGAGCAGGGTCAACATCTTCTCGGTGCCGACCCGGCACGGCGTGCACTGCCCGCACGACTCGTCGGCGAAGAACGCCAACAGGTTGGCGGCCGCGCCGCGCAGGTCATCCCGGTCCGAGAGCACGATCACCGCCGCCGAGCCGATAAAGCAGCCGGCCTCCTGCAGGGTATCGAAGTCCAGCGGGATGTCCGCCTTGCTGGCCGGCAGGATGCCGCCGGAGGCGCCACCCGGCAGGTAGGCGGCGAGGCGATGGCCGTCGGCCATGCCACCGCCGTACTCCTCGACCAGCTCATTCAGGGTGATGCCCGCCGGAGCCAGGTGCACGCCTGGGCGTTTGACCCGCCCGGACAGCGAGAAGCTCCGCAAGCCGCTGCGCCCGTGGCGGCCATGGCCGGCGAACCACTCGGCACCGCGCTGCCAGATCAGTGGGATCCAGTAGACGGTCTCGACGTTGTTGACCAGGGTCGGGCGGTCGAACAGGCCACGCTGGGCGACGAACGGCGGCCGGTGGCGCGGCTTGCCGGGCTTGCCCTCCAGCGACTCGATCATCGCCGACTCCTCGCCGCAGATATAGGCGCCGGCGCCGCGCCGCATGACCACGTAGCCGGGGCTGACCAGGCCGGCGGCCTCGAGCTCGGCAATTGCCTCGTGGAGCACGCGGTGCAGGCCGGGGTATTCGTCGCGCAGGTAGATGTAGAGCGCCTCGGCCTCCACCGCCCAGGCGCTGACCAGCGCGCCCTCGAGGAAGCGGTGCGGGGCACGCTCCAGGTAATAGCGATCCTTGAAGGTGCCGGGCTCGCCTTCGTCGGCGTTGATCGCGCAGTAGCGCGGCCCCGGCTCCTGGCGCACGAAGTACCACTTCTTGAAGGTCGGGAAGCCGGCCCCGCCCAGGCCGCGCAGGTTGGCCGCCTCGAGGGTCTGCATCAGGCTGTCGACGCTTACTTCACCGCGCCGACAGGCATCGAGTAGCGCGTAGCCGCCCTCGTCGCGGTAGGCGTCGAGCCGCTGCCAGTCGATGGCCTCGGGATGCAAATGGCCGGTATCGACCACCGCCTCCACCGCCTCGCGGCTGGCGTGCAGTACATGACGGTGGCCGACCTCGACTACCGGCGCGCTCTCGCAGCGGCCCATGCAGGGCGCGCGCAGCACCCGCACCTGGGCCGGGTCGACGCCGGCCTCGAGCTCGCCCTGCAGCGCCGCAGCGCCGGCCAGCTGACAGGACAGCGAGTCGCAGACGCGGATGGTCACCGCTGGCGGCGGCGTCTGGTCGTCGTGGACCACATCGAAATGCGCATAGAAGGTGGCGGTCTCATACACCGCCGCCATCGGCAGGTTCATATAGGCGGCCAGGGCGCGCAGGTTGGCCATCGACAAGTGGCCGTGGTGATCCTGGATCAGGTGCAGGTGCTCGATCAGCAGGTCGCGGCGCTGCAGCGACGGGGCCTCGCGCTCGTCGCCGAGCAGCTCGCGCAGCGCCGTCAGCGCCTCGGGGGCCAGCTCGCGGCCGCGGGGCGTGCCGCGGAAGCGGCGCACGGGGGTCACGGGGGTCTCGGTCATGGGCGTGCTCGTTGTCGTTGAATCACTCATCGTCGTGGCAATGGCACCGGCCAGAAATGAAACAATTTGTTATCATTGCATTGAAGTTCTATAAATCGACATTATCTTTAAGGGTGCACGTCACAGAAAGGATGCGCTGTCACAGCCAGTCTGTCACATAGCATAGACGCTATGTTCGCCACACACGGCGAACGCCTCCCTGAAAACGACGTCAGGGCCGCGGACAGACCACGCTGTGGATACGGATCATGGCAACCACAAGGAGGAGCCGCCATGAATTGGGACCAGATAGAAGGACGCTGGAAGGAATTTCAAGGCAAGGCCCGCGAGAGCTGGGGCGAGCTGACCAACGACGAGCTCGACCAGATCGCCGGCAAGAAGGATCGCATGATCGGCAAGCTGCAAACCAAGTACGGCATCACCAAGGAAGAAGCGGAAAAACGCGCCAACGACTGGGCCGCCAAGCTGTAAACGGCACCCAAACAGTGACACCACGAAAGGACTATCGAGGAGATCACAGCATGCGCAAGACCACTCTCGCACTCAGCATTTCTCTCGCCGCTGGCGGTATGGCGCTGGCGGGTACCGCTCAGGCCGAGGTCGAAGGCCTCTACTCGGCCGATGCGATCATGGATGCCGATGTCTACCTGGACAGCGATCCGGACGAGAACGTCGGTGACGTCGAGGACATCCTGCTCGACGACGATATGAGCGTTCAGGCCATCGTCATCGAGACCGGCGCCACCCTGGGTCTTGGCGGCCGCGACGTGGTGCTCGACAACGACCACTACCGCCTGGAAACCGAGACCGACGAAGACGGCGATACCGTGCACCGCGTCTATGTCGATGCCACCGCAGACGAATTCGCCGACCTGCCCGAATACGATCGCGACTGGTGGGATCAGGCCCGCGAGAACGCAGCCGAGGCCTGGGAAGCCACTCGCGAGGGCGCCCAGAGCGCCTGGCAACGCACCCGCGAAGGTGCCGAAAGCATCGGCGACACGGTCGACGAAACCGTCAATAACTGATGTCGTCCTGATCGACGCCGCTGTTCGGCGCCGTTCAACAGGCCCGCCATTTGGCGGGCCTGACTTTGTGTGATAGAGGTCAGACATGGCGAGGTCGCTGCGGTGATAGCGATGCTGTGCGACTCGCCCAATAATGGCCCTGGCGTCGAATTCATCTGCACCTTATGGGCCACTTGCCTGGCAATTCACTGGTAAAGCGTCACAATAACTGTGAGCCATCACAACATACGCACAAGGGAGATTTCGCAGTGGAAAAGAATTCTCAAGGTCCCTCTTCCCAGGAGCGGCAAGAAGGCTCCGAAGGCATTCCCGCCCCAGAAGGCCCCGCCAACCTGATCGATACCGACTATGTGATCGGTCAGGATAATACCCAGGCGTCGCCGATGGGTTTCAACGTCGACCTCCACGGCAAGGTGTTCGGGATCTCCTCCCTCGTGGTGGTGTTCTTCGTGATCATCACCATGGCCCTGCAGGAGCAAGTGGCGCCGCTCTTCAACGCCACCTTCGGCTTCCTAACCAGCAACATGGCCTGGTTCTTCCTTCTGGCCGCCAACATCTTCGTTCTCCTCTCGATCACGTTGATTTTCACGCCACTCGGCAAGGTGCGTATCGGCGGGCAAGATGCAACGCCGGACTTCAGCTATGCGGGCTGGTTTGCCATGCTATTTGCCGCCGGCATGGGCATCGGCCTGATGTACTTCGGCGTCTCTGAACCCATGGACCACTTCCAGTCCGCACTGGGGGGCGTCGCTACCGAGAACGGCGCGCGCACCGACTGGGCTCCGCTGGGCGGCGCCGAAGGCGACGAGGCCGGCGCCGTGGCGCTGGGCATGGCCGCCACCATCTTCCACTGGGGCCTCCACCCCTGGGGCATCTACGCCGTAGTGGCGCTGGCGCTGGCGCTGTTCTCCTTCAACAAGGGCCTGCCGCTAACCATGCGCTCGATCTTCTACCCGATCCTGGGAGAGCGCGTATGGGGCTGGCCGGGCCATTTGATCGATATTCTGGCGGTGTTCGCTACCCTGTTCGGTCTGGCCACTTCCCTGGGGCTGGGCGCCGAGCAGGCCACCAACGGCCTCAACGACCTGTTCGGTATTCCTAACACCAACACCACCATGGTGCTGTTGATCATGGGCATTACCGTTATCGCCATGGGCTCCATCCTGCTCGGCGTTGACAAGGGTGTGCAGCGCCTCTCCCAGCTCAACATGGGCCTGGCCTTCCTGCTGCTGGCCTTCGTCATCATCGTCGGCCCGACGCTGATGATTGCTACCGGCTTCTTCCAGAACCTGCTGGGTTACCTGACCAACCTGCCGGCGCTCTCCAATCCCTTCGGCCGCGAAGATGCCAACTTCAGCCAGGGCTGGACCGCCTTCTACTGGGCCTGGTGGATCTCCTGGTCACCGTTCGTCGGCATGTTCATTGCCCGGGTCTCGCGCGGGCGTACCGTGCGCGAATTCCTGATCGCCGTGCTACTGGTGCCGTCGCTGGTCTCGGTGCTGTGGATGACCTCCTTCGGTAGCGCCGGCATCGAACAGCTACTCGCCGGGACCTTCGAGGGCGAGGCGGATGCGCTGTTCGTGATGCTGGCAGGCCTGCCGCTGACCGAGATCACCTCCTTCATCGCTATCGTGCTGGTGATCGTGTTCTTCATCACCTCGTCGGACTCCGGCTCGCTGGTGATCGACTCTATCACCGCCGGGGGCAAGGTGGACGCGCCCAAGCCACAGCGTATCTTCTGGGCGATCATCGAGGGCGCTATCGCCATCGCGCTGCTGCTCGGCGGCGGCCTGGCGGCGCTGCAGGCAGCGGTGATCTCCACCGGCCTGCCCTTCACCCTGGTACTGCTGGTCGCTTGCTACGCCATCGTCAAGGGACTGATGAGCGAACCCCGCGGCTGAGCATATCCAGCCACAGCGAAAAAAGGCGGCCCGCGGGCCGCCTTTTTTGATGCCTGACATTCAGCTCCAGAGCTGGCCGATTGGCGTGCCCGGCTGATGCCGGGCAGCAATCTGTGCCTGCAGCAGCTCGGCGGTGGCCAGCGCATCGATCAGCGCATGATGCCCCTGATACGGCGGCAGACCGTAGCGCTCGCGGCTGTTGTGTAGGCGAATCGACACCGGCGGGCGCCCCATCCAGCGGCGAAAACGCGCCCACAGCGACTGACGATAGATACGTGCTTCCAGCGACATGGTATCGATCACCGGGAAGCGCAGACTTTCGCCGCGCCGCGACTGCATCGCCGCATCCAGGAACGGCCGCTCGATATGCCGGTAGTGGACTACCACCAGACGCCCCGCCAGGGCCGCCAGTAGCTCATCGATGATCTCGTCGAGGTCCGGCGCATCGACGATCTCGGAATCAGTGATGTGGTGAAAGGTCACCGATTGACGCAACAGTGGCCGCGGCGGGCGCACCACCCAATAGCGGCGCTCGGCCAGGCGGATGCGGCCCAGGCTAAAGGGCACCAGGCCGATACTGACAATGGCATGGCGCCGCTCATCGAGGCCGGTGGTCTCCATGTCCATGGCCACCAGTGGCGCTTCACCGATCGGCGTTTCCGGCGCCAGCTGGCTGGAGGCGAAAAAGTCGGCCACGCAGGGGTCGCGGGCCTCACCGGCACGCCGCGCCAGGTAGTCGGGCCAGTTGGTAGCCGAGGGCTTTAGCAGCGAACGCAACGAGAACATGCCGATCAGCGCCGCGACGGCATGGGGTAGCGGAATTTGAGAAACTTCTGCGCGTTGCTGAGCAGCTGGAAGGCGTCCTTGAGGTGGTGACGCTCGCTGTCAGAGACGTTGCTTGGGGCGATGTTGTTGTCGGGTTCCTGGTCCTCGCGCAGATCGATGGCCTGGTGGCGAATGCGCACCATCGACAGGAACTCGAAGGCGTAGCGGATCTTGTCGCCGGTGCCGGCCGGCAGCAGTTGGGTCTTGGCGATATCGTCGAGACGCTCGAAACTGTTCTGTGCCCGCGAGCCGCAGGCCAAGGCGTGCGTCCGAATCAGGTCGACCATCGGCGCCGTGCCGCGGCGCTTGATGTTGATGGTGTTGTTCTGCTTGCCGTCCTTCTCCATCACGAAGGTGCGGAAGAAGCCCAGCGGCGGCGTACGGCCCAAGGCATTGCGCGCCATGGCAGCGAGAAACAGCGGGCTCTCGGACGCCTTGCGGGCCACCAGGTCCTGGAGCTGCTCGACGAAGGCCTCTTCGCCATGCACGCTATCGAGATCGAAGAAGATCGAGCTGTGCAGCAGGTGCTCCGGGTTGGGGTTGTCGATCCAGTCGCTGAAGTAGCCCTTCCATACCGCCAGCGGCTGACGCCACTGGCGGTTGGTGGCCATGACATCACCCTTGCAGTAGGTGTAGCCGCAGGCGTCGAGACCATCGCTGACGCGCTTGGCGAGGGTCGCGAAGTAGTCGTCATGCTGGGCCGGGTCAAAGCGATCATCGAGAATCAGGGCGTTGTCCTGATCGGTGACGATACTCTGCTCGTTGCGCGCCATCGAGCCCAGCGCCATGAAGCAGTACGGCACCGGCGGCGGCCCCAGCTCCTCTTCGGCGAGTTCGAGCAGGCGGCGGGTAAAACTGCGCCCGATGGTCGACAGCGCCGAGCCAACCATGTGCGAGTTGGCACCCTCCTCGACCATCCTCACGAAAGCCTCGCGCACATCGGGCTTGAGGCGCGCCAAGCCCTTGGCATCCGGTTGATGGAAGATGTTGCTGACCAGATAGAGGCTGCTGTGGGTCTCGTAGCGAATGATGTCGGAGAGGTGCAACACGCCCATCGGCCGGCGCCGGTGGAGCACCGGCAGGTGATGCACGTTGTTGCGCAGCATCGACAGCATCGCTTCGTGCACCGATTTGTCGGACTGCACGCTGATCAACCGTGAACTGACGATCTCGCCGACCCGGGTCGACACGCTCAGCCCTTCAGCCAGCACGCGGTTGCGCAGATCCTGATCGGTGACGATACCCTTCAGGGTCCAGCTTTGCCCTTCAGGGTCGTTGAACTGGTAACGCGGGTCGCCCTCCGCCGTCGACAACACCAGCGCCGAGGAGACATTCTCCTCGTTCATGCGCTGGGCCAGCTCCTGCACGCTGGCGCTCTCCTCGATCATCAGCGGGCGGCGCGATACCAGCTTGCGCACCCGGGTGATCATCATGTCGTTGCTCTTGTGCTGCTCCTCTACCGCCGCTTTGAGCCGCGTACGGCCAAACTCGACGAAATCGGCAAAGTGTTCATCTTGGTCGCACAGCTCGCGGAAAACCTCACCGGGGATGAAGTAGATCAGGGTGTCTTCGAGGGCCTTGGCGGGAAAATGCACCTTGCGGCTACGCAGCAGGCTGTAGTGGCCAAAAATATCGCCTTCGCTGAGCCGGTTATAGAGCTCGCCGTTGCGCCAGAATATCTCCACCGCGCCGCTGCGGATGTAGTACAGGTCCTCGATGGCATCGCCGAGCTGCAAGATATCGCTGCCGGCCTTGAAATAGGCGACTTCGATACCTCCGGCCACGCGATCGAGATGCGTATCACTCAGGCCGTCGAAGGGGGCAAAGCGGGCCAGCTGCTCGCGAATCTCCAGCAGTTCGATGTCCATGTCTACTCCTGGCCCGACGTGATTGTCTGAAGTCTGATGTTCCCAGCCCTTGCTGTAAAGCCGCCAGTGGGAGTTCGCGTCGCCATGAGCCATCCAGACGTCGCCCAGACACGCCAAGGGCCGCTCGAAGCGGCCCTTGGTGCTCATGCTGTCGATGGGAGTCGACGCTGAGTGCAGCTTACGACTGTTCAGCCATTTCCTGAACGCGCTGCATCATTTCCGGGTCTTGCTGGATGGTGTGGCCGATCGCATTGAAGGTATCGACGTCCAGACCGCTGTCTTCGACGACTTCGACCATGCGGTCATTGGCTTCCATGCGGACTTCCTGCTGGGTCGCCTCGTCTTCGGCGCCCTGCAGACGCTCGGTGTACTCCTGAGAAATCATAGCGATTTCCTGAGAAGCATCAGCAAATTGCTGAAGCTCTTGGTCGGAGAAATCCTGAGCGGGTGCCGCCTGCTGCTCCGGCGCCGCTGCGGGATCTTGGGCGGGATCCTGGGCGAAGGCCGCTTGGGCAGAGAACAAACCAGCAGTCAGCAGTGCTGCAGAGAACAGGGCAGTCATCCGTTGCATATCAATACCTCCAGAGTGTTGCTTGAGTATGTGCCCCACTGTGACGGCACCGCACCAAGAGGGTTCATATTTTTCGAGTAACAGAAAGAAACAGAAAATATCCACAGAAGTTACAATAGTCGCAATACAAAGACGAGCAAGAGACTGCCAACCTGCCAGTCCCGCTCCCATGGGAGTCTCGGCAATAAGCGGGCAACGTGATGCGACAACTTATCACCTATCTGCAAGGACTCAGGCCACTCCGCCACCGCCGCGGCTTTTCGCCACCGCAGCCAAGGCGTAATCTCTTCGCTCGCTTCGTCGTCCGCCTGGGGAACAAGGAACCCATCGATGCCCACCCAACGTCCTCGCCACTTGGCCCTCACCGCGATGCCGGTGCTCTTCGTGCTGCTGTGGAGCACCGGCTTCATCGGGGCCAAGTACGGGCTACCCTATGCCGAGCCCTTTACCTTCCTGTTCGTGCGCTTCGCCCTGACGCTGGCGCTGCTGGTTCCACTGGTATTTTTCTTCAAAGGGAGCTGGCCGCGAGATATCGCCCTGTGGGGGCATATCGCCGTCAGCGGCTTGCTGGTGCACGGCGCCTACCTGGGCGGTGTCTTCTACGGTATCTACCTGGGCATGCCGGCAGGGCTTGCCTCACTGCTGGTGGGCTTGCAACCGTTGCTTACTGCCGCGCTTGCCGGGCCACTCCTCGATGAGCGATTGTCGCGCTGGCAGTGGCTGGGTCTGAGCCTCGGCCTGGTCGGTATTGCCATGGTGCTGGGCAGCAAGCTCGACCCCGGAGCGGCGCTGTTTCAGGGCTTCGGCCTGCCCGCACTGCTCGCCGTGCTGGTGGCACTGCTGGGAATTGCCTGCGGCACCCTCTATCAAAAGCGCTTCTGCACCACAATGCCGCTACTCTCGGGCACCGTGGTGCAGTACCTGGCCGCCGGGGTCCTGCTTGGCGTAGGCGCGCTGCTATTCGAATCGCGTCAGATCGACTGGTCGCCGACCTTCGCGCTAACCCTGGCCTGGCTGGTCTGCATCCTGTCGATTGCCGCCATCCTGCTGCTCATGGCGCTGATCGAGCGCGGCGAGGCATCGCGGGTAGCAAGCCTGTTCTACCTGGTACCGCCGGTCACCGCGCTGCAGGCCTGGTGGCTGTTCGGCGAGCATCTGCCTCCGATTGCCCTGCTGGGCATGGCCATCGCGCTTGGCGGCGTGGTGATGGCGGTCAAGGCAAAGCGCCGCGCGGTTAAAGCCCCGGGCAGATGAGCCGATAATAAGATAATAGTCGTCTAACCGTATTGTCAGATCGGCAAGAAAACAGGAAACGCTTATGGGTCATTGTGCCAGGGTCGACAGCCAGTGCGGTCGCTGCGACATCCCTCTGCCCTTCGATTTCACGATGGCCTTCCAGCCCATCGTCGATATCGAG
Source organism: Halomonas salipaludis (assembly GCF_002286975.1). Classification (GTDB taxonomy): domain Bacteria; phylum Pseudomonadota; class Gammaproteobacteria; order Pseudomonadales; family Halomonadaceae; genus Franzmannia; species Franzmannia salipaludis. The sequence continues at coordinate 230,604 of NZ_NSKB01000007.1, read as the reverse complement.
TCCACCCGCATCGTCACCTACGAAGCGCTGGTGCGCGGCCCCGGCGGAGAATCGGCCTACAGCATCATTTCCAAGGTCACCGACGACCTGATGTACCGCTTTGATCAAGCGTGCCGGGTCAAGGCCATCGAACTGGCCAGCCGCCTGGGCATGCAGGAACGCCTGTCGATCAACTTCCTGCCCAACGCGGTCTACGAACCGAGCGCCTGCATCCAGGCCACGCTGGAAGTCTCGGAGCGGGTCGGCTGGCCAACGGATCGGATCGTCTTCGAGATCACCGAGACCGAGCTGGTCAAGGACCGCCAGCACCTGCGCGGCATCATCGACGCCTATCGCGACATGGGCTTCACCACCGCCATCGACGACTTCGGCAACGGCTTCGCCAACCTCGATCTGCTCACCGACCTGCGACCCGACAATCTCAAGATCGACCGCGAGCTAGTCATGGGCTGCGACCAGGACTGTCGCCGACAGGCGATCCTGCGCGCCGTGCATGGCCTCGCCAAAGAGCTCGACATCGGCCTGATCGCCGAGGGCGTCGAGACTCGCGAAGAGGCCCTATGGCTTGCCCGTCAGGGCATTCATCGCCAGCAGGGCTTCTACTTTGCGCGCCCAGCCCTGGAGTCGCTCTGTCAGCACTCCTTGAGTGAGATGCTTCTCGACCTGCGCAGCGAGGCTCAGCAGCAACCAGGCATGCCGCAAGGCTGACCCGCCGCTGGAGCGCCAGCCCGAGCAAGTCGGGCGGTAATGGCTGCCCCACCGCCAGCGCAACACCCAGCGGGTCCTCGAGGCCGCCCTGGTGAGCATCTGCATCACCAGCCCCGAGGGGCGCTTCGAGATGCTCAATCCCTCCTACCTCAAGACCCAACAAGACAACCGCAGGTCGCTTTCACGACACTGCCGCCGCCGCGTGGGCACAACAATGGCTAACCCGGTCTTTCGTCACAACCGGCACCAAGCAAGAGACACCAATAATAACCACCGAGGTAATCCCATGAACCATGACGATGCACCGATCCTCAAACCGGGGCAAGACAATGCCCAGGTGCTGGGGATGGATTTCCATAATCCCGTCTTCCCCCTCTCGGCTCTCGCCATCCTGGCCTTCATCCTCTACGCCCTGATCTATCCCGACGCCGCCAACAGCCACCTCACCGCCGCCCGCGGCTGGTCGATCGAGTACTTCGATTGGCTGTTCATGATCGCCGGCAACCTCTTCGTGCTGCTGTGCCTGGCGCTGATTGCCATGCCAGTGGGGCGCATTCGCCTGGGCGGCAGCCAGGCCCGGCCGGAGTACTCGACCACCTCCTGGTTCGCCATGCTGTTTGCCGCCGGCATGGGCATCGGTCTGATGTTCTGGAGCGTGGCCGAGCCGGTGGCCTACTACACCGACTGGTACGGCACCCCGCTCAATGCCGAAGCACACACCCCGGCCGGGGCCAGCGCGGCGATCGGCGCCACCATGTTCCACTGGGGCCTGCACCCCTGGGCGATCTACGGCGTGGTGGGGCTGTCGCTGGCCTTCTTCGCCTACAACCGCGGCCTGCCGCTTACCCTGCGCTCGGCCTTCACACCGATCCTTGGCGAGCGGGTGCGCGGCTGGTTCGGCCACATCATCGACATCGTCGCGGTGCTGGCCACCATCTTCGGCCTGGCCACGTCACTGGGCTTCGGTGCCTCCCAGGCGGCGGGCGGTCTCAACTACCTGTTCGATATACCCAATACCATCGGCACCCAACTTGCCATCATCGTGGTGGTCACCGCCGTGGCGCTATTCTCGGTGTGGCGCGGCATCGACGGCGGCGTCAAGCTGTTCTCCAACATCAACATGGTGATCGCCCTGGCCCTGCTGGTCTTCGTGATCGTCACCGGCGGCGTGCTGCTGTTCGTCAACAACCTGTGGAGCACCGCCCTCGCCTACGTCGGCCATATCGCACCGCTTTCCAACTGGATCGGTCGCGACGACACCACCTGGTACCACGGCTGGACGGTCTTCTACTGGGCCTGGTGGATCTCCTGGTCGCCCTTCGTCGGCATGTTCATCGCCCGGGTCTCCCGCGGGCGTACGGTGCGCGAGTTCCTGATTGCCGTACTGCTGGTGCCGACCCTGGTCACCCTGGTGTGGATGAGCGCCTTCGGCGGCACCGCCCTGAGCCAGTCGGTCGCCGGCGTCGGCGCCCTGGCCGACGGTATCAGCGACGTCTCGCTGGCGATGTTCCAGATGCTCGAGCACCTGCCGCTGACCACCGTGACCTCCAGCCTGGCGATCCTGCTGGTGCTGATATTCTTCGTCACCTCGTCGGACTCCGGCTCGCTGGTGATCGATAACATCACCGCCGGCGGCAAGACCGACGCCCCTCGCGGCCAGCGCGTGTTCTGGGCGGTGCTGGAAGGCGTGATTGCAGGCATCCTGCTCTACGGCGGCGGTAGCGCGGCACTGGGCGCGTTGCAGGCGGGCGCCGTGGCCACCGGACTACCCTTCACTCTGGTGTTGCTGGGCATGGCCTTCTGCCTGGTGAAGGGGCTTCGCGAGGAGCTGCGCGAGCCTGCGGGTGCTCGGCTGGCCTGACCGCAACGCCAAATGCCGTAACGCATGAACCCCGGCCTAGACCGGGGTTCATGCGTTATGAGGGGGCGCTCATATCGTCAGCGCAGCACCCCCTCCTCATTCAGCAGCTTGAGGATCGCCTCGGCGCCCTGCTCCGCCGAGACGCCTTCCAGCACCTGGCCGCTGCCGCCCTCCGCCTTGGCGGCGGCGGCCTTGAAGCGGTCACGGGCCGAAGCGGCCTTGACGATCTTCAGGCGCTTGGGCCGCTTGCGGGCCGGGGCCAGCTGCCACTCGGCCAGTGCCCGGTCGGGTTGGGCAGCCACCGGAGTGACCTCGAGCTCGGCCCGGCGGGCCGGGCCGAAGGCGCTCTGGCGCGCCACCGGGGCCGCCGCATCCACGCTGACGATGGCCGGCAGACGCACCTTGAGACGTCGGCGCTGGCCCCGAGGCAGGGCCTGCAACAAGATCGCCACGCCGTTCTCGACCTTCTCCACCGCGGCCAGGCCATTGACCAGCGGCCAGCCCAGGCGTTCGGCCAGGGCATAGGGCAAGAGCCCCGAGCCCTCGCCGCGCTCCGCCCGGGCGCCAGTGATCACCAGCTGCGGCGGTGCCGCGGCCAGGTGCTCGGCCAGGGCCGGGATGGCATCGCTGCCCTCGGCCTGCTCGAGCAGGGTCAGGGTGTCCAGCCCCATGCCGGCGCCTGCGGCCATACCAGCGCCTGCGGCCATACCTAAGTACCCGCGCAGCGCCGCTTCGCCCTCCTCGCTGCGCGGGCCGGCATGCAGCAGACTGACCCGGCTGCCGGGCAGCTGGCGCTCCAGGCCCAGGGCCATCTCCAGGCCCCGGGCATCCTGATCGGCGCGGCGCGCGCGCCCGGTGATGGGGTGACGCCCCACCGAGACCAGTACCGCCACCTCGATTCCCTGCTGCTCAGGCCGCATCGCGCTGCCCTCCTCGCTGCTGTTCCACCATGGCCACCAGGGCGGCGAGGATCTCGCCGCTATCGCCGATCACCGCCAGGTCGGCGCGCTTGATCATGTCGCATCCGGGGTCGAGGTTGATGGCCACCACCTTGTCGCAGGTCTGGATCCCCTGCAGGTGCTGAATGGCGCCACTGATGCCCACCGCCAGGTAGACCCGGGCGGTGACCCAGGTACCGGTGGCCCCCACCTGACGATGACGCGCCATGAAACCGTCATCCACCGCCACCCGGGAAGCGCCTTCCGTCGCCCCCAGTACCTTGGCGGCATGGTGGAAGCCCTCCCAGTCTTTGACGCCATTGCCGCCGGAGAGGATGAACTCCGCCTCGGCCAGCGCCACCCCGGCGGGATCCACCGCCACCTGGCCCAGGTCCTCGATCCGCGAGAAGGCACTGGGGATCGTCTCCGCCAGGCTCACCGGCGCGGCGGCGTGACGGGTCTCGTCCACCGGCTCGGCGCACTCGGCCAGCGCCAGGGCGACCCGGGGCAGGGGCCGCTGGATATCCAGGCTCTCCGCCGCGCCGCGGGCGGTGCAGCGCCAGCCCAGCGGCGCCTCAGTATCGGCCTCGAGCTGCCAGACGCCGGTGGCGGGGCGCTCGTCTCTCCCCTCACCCAGGCGCAGCGCCAGGCGCCGGCCCAGGTCGGCCCCGCCCAGGGGCGAGTCGGGGAGCAGCCAGTGACGCGGCGCCAGTTCCCGCTCCACCGCGGTCAGCGCCGCCAGGCGCGCCTCGGGGGCGAAGCCGGCGTAGGCGTCGTCGCTGAGGTGCAGCAGGCGATCGATGCCCGCCTCACCAAAGGCCTGCTCTTTCAGCTCGCCGCCCCCCTCGCCCTTGTGCTGCCCAAATATCACCGCCAGCACGGCGCCGGGACGTTCGGGGTCGGCATCGGCCAGGCGCCGGGCCAGGCCCAGCAGGTCCTTATCGTGGCCGGAGAGGCGCCCACCGGTCATGTCCGGCACCACCGCCACCAGGAAGGCCGGTTCGGGAATCTCCACCTGGCGACGGCTATCCTGGACCGCCTGGCGGGTTGCACCCACCGCATGGCCGCCCTGCTGGGCGCCGCTGCGGTCGATGCGCTTGACGCCATTGGGGCCGATAAAGCCGATGGCATGGGGGTTCTTGCGAATCACCCCGTTGGGCCCCAGCCACTCGCTGGCGGCGCCGCCCCCGATGCCACCAAGGTCGGCGAGCACGCTGGCGTGCTCGGGATGCAGGCGGTTACGGGCGATCCACTCGCGGCGTGGATCGCGACGACGAATCTCACTCATCAGATCACCTCCTCGGCGGTGGGCCGTTGGGTCGCATCGACCGCCTCGGCGGCCGGGCGTGCCACCAGGGCGTCGGCCACCAGCTCGGCGATATCGCGCACCTCGGCGGTGGCATCCACCACCCCCTCGAGCATGGCGGTGCACTGGGGACAGCCCACCGCCACCAGCTCGGCGCCGGTCTCCTTGACGTCGTTCATGCGCATATCGGGAATCCGCCGCTCGCCGGGAATATCGGTGATCGGCGCCCCGCCGCCGCCGCCGCAGCAGCGCGAGCGGAAGCCGGAGCGTTCCATCTCCTTGACCTCGATGCCCAGCGCCTTGAGCACGTTGCGCGGCGCCTCATACTCGCCGTTATAGCGACCCAGGTAGCAGGGGTCGTGATAGGTGACCTTGCCGCCCTTCCAGGGCGCGAAGGCCAGCCGGCCGGCGTCATACAGCTCGGCGATAAAGGTGCTGTGGTGACGCACCTCGTAGCGGGCCGGCGCTCCGGGGCCGCCCAGCTCGCCATACTCGTTACCCAGCACATGGAAGCTGTGGGGGTCACAGGTGACGATGCGCTGGAAGCGGTACTTCGCGAGGGTCGCGATATTGCGCTTGGCCAGCGACTGGAAGGTCGCCTCGTCGCCCAGGCGCCGCGCCACGTCGCCGCTGTCGCGCTCCTCGGTGCCGAGCACCGCGAACTCCACCTCGGCGGCGCGCAGCACCTTGACCAGGGCGCGCAGGGTGCGCTGGTTGCGCATATCGAAGGCCCCATCGCCCAGCCACAGCAGCACCTCGGCCTGCTTGACGTCGGCCATCAGCGGCAGGTTGAGGTCCGCCGCCCAGTGCAGCCGCGAGCCCGGATCGAAGCCGCCGGGGTTGTCGGTGGCGATCAGGTTGTCGAGCACCTCGGCGCCCTTGTTGGGGGTCTGACCCCGCTCCAGGGTCAGGTGACGGCGCATATCGACGATGGCGTCCACGTGCTCGATCATCATCGGGCACTCTTCCACGCAGGCGCGGCAGGTGGTGCAGGACCACAGGGTCTCGGCGTCCACCAGGGCCTTGCCGCCCGTCGTTGCATCAGGGGCCACGATGGGCCCATGGGGGGAACCAGAATGCTCGCCCACCGGCTTGCCGGGGTAGGGAGAGCCGGCATAGCCCGCATCGCTGCCCCCGGCCAGGCCCACCACCATGTCCTGGATCAGCTTCTTGGGGTTGAGCGGCTGGCCGGCGGCGAAGGCCGGACACACCGCCTCGCAGCGCCCGCACTGCACGCAGGCATCGAAGCCGAGCAGCTGGTTCCAGGTGAAGTCGGCGGGCTTCTCGACGCCCAGCGGCGCCGCCTCGTCGTCCAGGTCCAGCGCCTTGAGGCCGGTGGAGCGGTTGCCCTCACCGAAGCGCTCGGCGCGGCGGTGGAAGGCCAGGTGCAGGGCGCCGGCGAAGGCGTGCTTCATGGGCCCGCCCCAGGTCATGCCGAAGACCATCTCGCCCAGGCCCCAGACCACCACGGCGGCCAGGACCAGCGCCAGCAGCCAGTGACCGAAGTCGGCGGGCAGCAGCCCCACCGTGGGCAGGGTGATCAGGAAGACGCCCAGGGAGAAGGCCGCCAGGCTCTTGGGCAGGCGCATCCAGGGGCCCTTGGAGAGCCGCGCGGGCGGATTGCGGCGGCGCTGGGCCACGAAGCGGCTGCCCACGAACATCACGGCGCTGGCCGCCAGCAGCAGCCAGCCCAGCACGCCCTGGGCCAGGCCGAAGCCATGCACCAGGATCATCAGCACGGCGGCGGCCACGAAGCCACCGGCGGTGGCCACGTGGGTGTTGGACATCACCTTGTCGCGCTCCACCACATGGTGCAGGTCCACCAGGTAACGACGCGGCAGGGCGGCCAGGCCCTTGAGCAGCGGCACGGCGGAGGGTCGCCCCTGGCGCCACAGGCGGATACGCCGAATGGCGCCGATCACCGCCAGGCCCAGGGCGGCGAAGATCAGGATCGGCAATAGGGTCTCGAGCATCTCGCTCACCTCGCAGGCTAGAAGTGGTGGTTTGACGTTAGCGGCCTGACGGGGTCAGCCATCGCTTGTCGGCGCTGTCAGCCGAGGGCCATCCACAAGCGCGCCACGCGTTCGCTATTCCGACTCTCGACTGGCAACCTGCGGTCACGGCGTGGAAGGGCCATCCCTGGCCCCCACGCCTCTGCCGAGTCCCTTCGGCAGTACCGCGTTGCGGCGTCTCGCCTCGGGCGAATCGCTGACGGCGCGGCTTGAGCATGCCCTCGGGCTGCACCAGACCACGTGCACCGTCAGAAGTCCTTGCAGATCCGCAGGGCGTCGTAGATGGCCGCGTGGGTATTGCGCGGCGCGGTGCAGTCGCCCAGGCGGAACAGCAGGAAGCCTTCTGCCCCCTCTTCGCTCAGGCAGGGCTGGGGCTGGATGGCGTAGAGCGCCTCCAGGTCCAGTTGGCCCTTGTTGCGAGACTGCTCCTTGAGCGCGTAGTAGAGGCCCTCGTCGGGACGCACGCCGTTCTCCACCACCACCTGGTCGACCACCCGCTCCTCCTGGGCGCCGGTGTACTCGTTCTCGAGCACTGCCACCAGGGAGTCGCCCTCGCGATAGACCTTATGCAGCATCAGGTCAGAGGTCATGATCACCTCCTTCTCGTAGAGGCTGCGGTAGTAGGTCGGGAAGGTGGTGCCGCCCACCGCCGCGCCGGGCTTGATGTCGTCGGTGACGATCTCCACCTTGGCGCCCTTGTCGGCCAGGAAATCCGCCGCCGAGACGCCGGAGAACTCGCAGATGGCGTCAAAGATCAGCACATTCTTGCCCGGCGCGACCTTGCCGGACAGCACGTCCCAGGTACTCACCACCAGGCTCTCCTCGGGGTTCTCCGAGTAGCCCCACTCCGGGAACTGGCTGAGGAAGGGCTGGCCACCGGTGGCCAGCACCACGATATCCGGGCGCAGGTCGAGCAGGGTCGCCTCGTCGGCGCGGGTCCCCAGGCGCAGGTCGACGTTGAGGCGCGCCAGCTCCAGCTGATACCAGCGGGTGATGCCAGCGATCTGATCGCGCTGCGGGGCCTGGGCGGCGATGGTGATCTGCCCGCCGAGTGCCTCGGCGGCCTCGAACAGGGTCACCTCATGGCCACGCTCGGCGGCGACGCGGGCCGCCTCCATGCCGCCGGGGCCACCGCCCACCACCACCACCTTGCGCTTGGGCCTTTCGCTCTTCTCGATGATATGGGGCAGGCCCATGTACTCGCGGGAGGTGGCGGCGTTCTGGATGCACAGCACGTCGAGGCCCTGGTACTGGCGGTCGATGCAGTAGTTGGCGCCCACGCACTGCTTGATCTGGTCGATCTGGCCCATCTTGATCTTGGCGATGATGTGCGGGTCGGCGATATGCGCCCGGGTCATGCCCACCAGGTCCACGTAACCGCCTTCCAGGATGCGCTGCGCCTGGTTGGGGTCCTTGATGTTCTGGGCGTGGATCACCGGCACGCTGACCACTTCCTTGATGCCCGCCGCCAGATGCAGGAAGGGCTCCGGCGGGTAGGACATGTTGGGGATGACGTTGGCCAGGGTGTTATGGGTGTCGCAGCCGGAGCCGACCACGCCGAAGAAGTCGAGCATGCCGGTGGCGTCGTAGTAGGCGGCGATCTGCTTCATGTCCTCATGGGAGAGGCCGTCCGGATGGAACTCGTCACCACAGATGCGCATGCCCACCACGAAGTCGTCGCCGACCTCGGCGCGCACCGCCTTGAGCACTTCCATGCCGAAGCGCATGCGGTTCTCGAAGCTGCCGCCCCACTGGTCCTCGCGCTTGTTGACCCGCGGGCTCCAGAACTGGTCGATCAGGTGCTGGTGCACGGCGGAGAGCTCGACGCCGTCGAGGCCACCTTCCTTGGCCCGGCGCGCGGCCTGGGCGAAGTCACCGATGATGCGCCAGATCTCCTCCTCCTCGATGGTCTTGCAGGTGGAGCGGTGCACCGGCTCGCGGATGCCGGAGGGCGACAGCAGGGTCGACCAGTCGTAGCCGTCCCAGCGCGAGCGGCGCCCCATGTGGGTGATCTGGATCATGATCTTGCCGCCGTGCTTGTGGACGGCGTCGGCCAGATTCTGGAAGTGCGGGATGATCCGGTCGGTGGAGAGGTTCACCGAGCTCCACCAGCCCTGTGGGCTATCGATAGAGACTACCGAAGAGCCGCCGCAGATGCACAGGCCGCAACCGCCCTTGGCCTTCTCCTCGTAGTAGCGCACATAGCGTTCGGTGGTCATGCCGCCGTCGGTGGCATGCACCTCGGCGTGGGCGGTGCTGACCACGCGATTGCGGATGGTCAGCTTGCCGATCTGGATCGGCTCGAAGATCGCGTCGAATGCCATGGTTCTCTCCTCGTACCCGAGCTTAGCGGGCGTCGCCGGTCAACGGCTTGGTCTCGAAATAGCCCACTTCACAGCCGTCTTCTGCGGCGCTCTGGGTCTGCTCGGCGAGAGTACGCAGCGCGCTACCACGCGCGGCGAGGATCTGGTCCATGGCGCCGGCAAACCAACCGGTGAACATGTACTCTTCCTTGTGTCCGGTCTTGCCGAGCTGGTAGACGAAGGCGCTGTGCTCCAGGCGCACCCGGCAGGTTCCCGCCTCGAGGTCGATGGCCTCGGTGATGAACTTGCCCCAGCCACGCTGGGAGAGCCGCTGCATGTAGTGCTCGAAGACCGCCACACCTTCCAGGCCGTGCGCTTCGGCCTCCTTCTCGCACCAGTGCCAGGCGCTCTTGTAGCCGGCGTGGTAGAGAATCTCGGCGTACTTGTCCACACCCAGCGCATCGGCGACGGCGGTGTGGTTGTTGATAAAGAAGTGGCGCGGCACATAGAGCATCGGCAGGGCGTCGGTGGTCCAGACGCCGGTCTCGCTATCCACCTCGATGGGCAGTTCGGGGGCCAGTTTGGTCACGGTCGAATTCCTAGAATCTTGCTGATTGTTTTGAAGTGGCGAAGCAGTGGTCGTTGCCGACATCGCTCGGGGCTGATCCGGGGGCAGGTCTGCGAGGAGGCGCTGTGAACCCATCCCTGGGCGCTACCTTGCGCCATCCATGGCGCAAACCTCCTCTTCTACCTACCCCCGGCGCCCCTCGCTATGGTGCCGGAGCTGCTGGATCGACAGGCCCCGGCGCTCCTCGCTACAGGGCTATCTCAGCCGCTATCGTCACTCGCCCCAAACATCCTTGAGTACCCGTACCCAGTTCTCGCCCATGATCTTGCGCACCTGGGGCTCGCTGAAGCCGCGGCGCAGCAGCGCCTCGGTGAGATTGGGGAACTCGCCGATGGTACGGATGCCCTCGGGGTTGATGATCTTGCCGAAGCTGGTCAGGCGGCGGGCGTAGCCCTTGTCGTGGGTCAACCACTCGAAGAAGTCCTGGCCGTGGCCCTGGGTGAAGTCGGTGCCGATGCCGATGGCATCCTCACCGACGATGTTCATCACGTACTCGATGGCCTCGACATAGTCGTCGACGGTGGCGTCGATGCCGGCGCGCAGGAAGGGGGTGAACATGGTCACGCCGACGAAGCCGCCGTGGTCGGCGATGAACTTGAGCTCCTCGTCGGACTTGTTGCGTGGATGCTCCTTGAGGCCCGAGGGCAGGCAGTGGGAATAGCAGACCGGCTTCTGCGACTCGAGGATCACCTCCTCGGAGGTCTTGCCGCCCACGTGGGAGAGGTCGCACATGATGCCGACGCGGTTCATCTCGGCGACGATCTCGCGACCGAAGCCGGACAGGCCGCCGTCGCGCTCGTAGCAACCGGTGCCCACCAGGTTCTGGGTGTTGTAGCACAGCTGCACGATGCCCACGCCGAGCTGCTTGAAGACCTCGACGTAGCCGATCTGATCCTCGAAGGCGTGGGCGTTCTGGAAGCCGTAGATGATGCCGGTCTTGCCCTCTTCCTTGGCGCGGCTGATGTCGGCGGTGGTACGCACCGGGCGCACCAGGTCGCTGCACTCGGCCATCAGCTGGTTGGACTTGACGATATTGTCGACGGTGGCCTGGAATCCCTCCCACACCGACACAGTGCAGTTGGCGGCGGTGAGGCCGCCGCGACGCATATCCTCGAGCAGCTCGCGGTTCCATTTGGCGATGATCAGGCCGTCGATGACGACGGCGTCGTTATGCAGGTCGAGCGGGGACATGGAGGTTGCTCCGGCAGTGACATGGACTTGCCGGCAGCATAGCGCCGCCCTAGGTGTGGGCGACGCTTGGAAACGACGGGGGGAATCCCAAAAGCGTCATGGTTGTCGCAATGTCGACAGCCGCACTCAGAGGGTGTCTACAAAATGCTGAGCGCGTGACCTTTGTAAACACCCTCTTAGAGCTGCTCCAGGTAACTGGCGCCACCGAGGTTGCTCATCTGCTGGCGAATCCAGGCGCTGCGCCGCTCGACGTGGGCGCTGGGCTGCGCAGCACTCCAGTTGCGCGGGCTGGGCAGGATCGCCGCCAGGCGGCTCGCCTGGTGGGCGTTGAGCTGGGCCGCGGAGACACCGAAGTAGTGCTGGGCGGCGGCTTCCAGGCCGAATACGCCGCTGTCCCACTCGGCGATATTGAGATAGACCTCGAGGATGCGCTCCTTGGGCCAAAGGGTCTCGATCAGCAGCGTGAACCACGCCTCGAGCCCCTTGCGCAGCCAGCTGCGCCCAGTCCACAGGAACAGGTTCTTGGCGGTTTGCTGGCTGATGGTGCTGGCGCCGCGCAAGCGACCTCCCTGGCGGCTGGCTTCCCAGGCACGCCGCATTTCGTCGACGTCGAAGCCGCGGTGGTGGGGGAAACGCTGATCCTCGGCGGCGATCACCGCCAGCTTGGCGTAGGCGGAGAGTTCGCCCCAGGCACGCCACTGGTGCTCGATGCGGATCGGCTCGCGGGCCACCCATGACTCGACCTTGCGCTCCACCATCACCATCGAACCGAACACCGGTACTACCCGAAACAGCAGCACCACCAGCACCGACAGGGCGACGAAGCCGATCACGGCATACAGCAGACCACGCAGTACGCCGCGTAGCGAGACTCGGTGTCGCCAGGCCAGGGCCATAGCAGGACTCCTCGGATCGATGGCGCCGTGCGCCCGGAATGACCTATGCCGGCAGTATAACAAGCGTGCCCCGATATTCGGGGCACGCTCTCAACGCAGAGATAGAAAGAGGCTGGCGGCCTAGAGCGGCACGCTGGCATAGGTCGGTTCGCCGCGCGCCTGGGCCAGCGCCACTACCGCGCTCGATACCAGCTCAGGGGAGGCGTCAGCCTGAGAGAGGGGGTGGACCACAGCCACCTCCACGCGCTGCCCCGGGCGCGAGATACCCAGTCGCTCGTCCCGCGGCGGCATACCGAAGTACTCGCGGTAGCACTTGGAGAAGTGTGGGGTAGAGACGAAGCCGCACGCCGAGGCGACTTCGATGATCGACATCGACGTCTGCTTGAGCAGCTGCCGCGCCCGGGTCAGGCGCAGCTTGAGGTAGTAGCGCGACGGCGAGCAGTGCAGGTACTTCTGGAACAGCCGCTCCAGCTGACGCCGCGACACATCGACGTAGTGGGCCAGCTCGTCGAGGCCGATCGGCTCTTCCAGATTGGCCTCCATCAGGGCGACGATCTCCAGTAGCTTGGGCTGGGTGGTGCCCAGCACATGCTTGAGCGGCACGCGCTGCTGGTCCTGCTCGTTGCGCACCCGGTCGTAGATGAACATTTCCGAGATCCCGGCAGAGAGCTCGCGGCCGTGGTCACGACCGATCAGGTTGAGCATCATGTCGAGCGGCGCGGTGCCGCCGGAGGCGGTAGCGCGGTCGCGGTCGATGGAGAACAGCCGGGTGGTCAGCGCTACCCGCGGAAAGGCTTCCTGCATGGCCGCCAGACACTCCCAGTGGATGCTGGTCTCGTAACCGTCGAGTAGCCCCGCACGGGCCAGTGCCCAGCTGCCGGTACACACCGAGCCGAGCCGGCGCGACTGGCGCGCCTGGGCCTGCAGCCAGTGAACGTGCTCGCGCTGCACGCTGCGGCTGGGCCCTACCCCGCCACAGACGATCACCATGTCGAGCGCCAGCGGCGTGGCGGTGGCGGCATCCGGGGTCACCTGCAGACCGTCACTGGCGCGCACCGGCCCACCGTCGAGGCTAAGCGTATACCAACGGTAGAGCTCGCGGCCGGCCAACTGGTTGGCCATGCGCAGCGGCTCGATGGCCGAGGCCAGTGAAATCAGGGTGAAGTTGTCCAGCAGCAGAAACCCCAGGGTCTGGGGTGCGGCAGGGGGTCGTGCGGCCTGGGGGGAAAACGTCATGGGTCACTCCAGCACGGTTGGCTAGGGGAGGTCGCCGACATCGCCGACGACCGCTGTTATCGTTATTAGGTGTCGCTTGCCTGTCGCGAATAGGCACGTCACACGGCAATGTAATCGCGCTGCGGCGCCGACACAGCTCAAATTTGCCTATCGCATCGCCGGGATGCAGTAATCTGCGACAATCGTGTCGCGAAGAGACATGCAGAGGTCGCACCGGTCGCCAGACATCAACCAAGGACGCCGCTGCAAGGCAGCGGCGTCGTGGAGGGATCATCGGCGAGCGTTCAGCGTTTCTTGAACAGGTGCTCGGCATGGTAGCGCAGGTGATCCTCGATGAAAGTAGCAATGAAGAAGTAACTGTGGTCGTAACCCGGCTGGCGGCGCAGCGTCAATGGGTGGTCGTGCTCGGCACACACCGCTTCCAGACGCTCGGGCCGCAACTGCTCTTCCAGAAAATTGTCGGCCTCGCCCTGGTCGACGAACAGCGGCTGGCGCGAGGCGCCCTTGGCCACCAGCTCACAGGCGTCGTACTGGGTCCAGCTGCCCGGATCGTCGCCCAGGTAGTTGCTAAAGGCCTTCTTGCCCCACGGGCAGGTGGTGGGATTGACGACCGGTGCGAAGGCCGACACCGAGGCATAGTGCCCCGGGCGGCGCAGCGACAACACCAGCGCCCCGTGACCGCCCATGGAGTGACCACTGATCGACTCGCGGCCGTTGACCGGGAAATGCTGCCGCACCACCGAGGGCAACTCCTCGGCCACGTAGTCGTACATGCGATAGTGCTTCGACCACGGCTCCTGGGTGGCGTTGACATAGAAGCCGGCGCCACTGCCGAAGTCGTAACTGTCATGCTCTCCGGGCAGGTCGGTACCGCGCGGGCTGGTATCGGGGCAGACGATGGCGATGCCCAGCTCGGCGGCCAAGCGCTGGGCTCCGGCCTTGTGCATGAAGTTCTCATCGTTACAGGTCAGTCCCGACAGCCACCATAGCAGCGGCACCCGCTCGTTCTCGGCCTGGGGCGGCAGGTAGATGGCAAAGATCATCTCGCAATCCAGCGCCCGGGAGTGGTGCTTGTAGCGCTTCAGCCAGCCGCCGAAGGATTTGTTGGCCGACACCAGCTCCAACTGTTCGCTCATGGTCATGTGGCGTTCTCCTCTAAGCCGATAAACCCCGGCCACCACTGGATAGCCGGGGAATTCCGCGCACTCTGATTCAGCAACAGCCGTGGCGCGTATTGCTCTAACGTTTCGCGCGGCTTCGGGCGCGTTTAACAGTCACGCGGCTTCGGGCGTGATCAAAAAGCGGCGCGTTTAAAAATGCAAAACAGTACGAATGCTCTTGCCGGCATGCAGTAGCTCGAAGGCCTCGTTGATCTGCTCGAACGGCATGTCGTGGGTGACGAACTCGTCGATCTTCAGCTCGCCGTTCATATAGCGCTCCACGTAGCCCGGCAGCTCCGAGCGCCCCTTGACCCCGCCAAACGCCGAGCCCTTCCAGACCCGCCCGGTGACCAGCTGGAACGGCCGCGTGGAGATCTCCTCGCCGGCCCCGGCCACGCCGATGATGATCGATTCGCCCCAGCCCTTGTGGCAGCACTCCAGCGCCGAGCGCATCACGTTGACGTTGCCGATGCACTCGAAGGAGTAGTCGACGCCGCCGTCGGTGAGGTCGACGATCACCTGCTGGATCGGGTCCGAGTAGTCCTTGGGATTGACGAAGTCGGTGGCACCGAACTGCTCGGCCAACTTGAACTTGTCAGGATTGACGTCGATGGCGATGATCCGCGAGGCCTTGGCCATCTGCGCGCCCTGGATCACCGCCAGGCCGATGGCACCCAGGCCGAACACGGCGACGGTGGAGCCTGGCTCGACCTTGGCGGTGTTGAGCACCGCACCGATGCCGGTGGTGACGCCGCAGCCGAGCAGGCAGATCTTGTCCAGCGGCGCCTGCTTGGAGACCTTGGCCAGCGACACCTCGGGCAGCACGGTGTACTCCGAGAAGGTCGAGCAGCCCATGTAGTGGTGCAGCATCTTGCCGTCCAGCGAGAAGCGGCTGGTGCCGTCGGGCATCAGGCCCTTGCCCTGGGTGGCGCGCACGCTGCCACACAGGTTGGTCTTGCCCGAGAGGCAGAACTTGCACTGGCCGCACTCGGCGGTATAGAGCGGAATGACGTGGTCGCCGACGGCTAGTGAGGTGACGCCCTCGCCGACCTCCTCGACGATGCCGGCGCCCTCGTGGCCGAGCACCGCCGGGAAGTTGCCCTCGGGGTCGGCGCCGGACAGGGTATAGGCGTCGGTGTGGCAGACGCTGGTGGCCTTGATGCGCACCAGCACCTCGCCGGCCTTGGGCCCTTCGACGTCGACCTCGGTGACTTCCAGCGGCTTGCCGGCTTCAAGTGCGACTGCGGCGCGTGACTTCATTGGCGGACTCCTGTTGTTGTTATCCATGCGGTGATGAATGACCCGCAGCGGTCGTCGATACTGGACCGGTGAATGCTGATCACAGTCTAGGTGAGCTTCGGAGGGGGGATTGTGCGGCAGCGGCATAACTGCGTTGCCGAGTGGCAATATTGCTGAACGGCAACAGTCACGGGGCTTCGGCAGTGCCGACCTGCGTCAGTGGGCCCCTGGCGGATGATGAAGCCACCAGCGTCGTGGCAGCGTGCCGGTATGCAAGGCCTCGGCGGCACCGAGCAGATCCTTGGGTGCCAAGCCGGCGAGGCTTTGCATGTCTTGCTGCCAGGGGCTGCCCAAGTGGCTCGGCAGGGCCGATTCGCCCACCGGCGGCGGTGCCTGGCGCAGCGCCTGCCATACTCGCTCGAGGGCGGCCGGGTAGGTTTCGGGTGGGCCATGGCGGGCCAGTAGCCCACGGCGCTGGGCGTCCAGCGCCGCGGGTGGGAGGCGCGCGAGCGGCACCGCCTCGGAGGCGATAAAGGCCTCGATGGCCTGGCGCAGGGTGTCGACGTCGGCATGCGGCGACTGCACCACATAGCCGAGTCGCGGCCAGCCGGCTGCCTCGCGGTAGCGCACCGCGGCGGCGTAGCCGAGGCCCTGACGCTGGCGTAGCGCCTGCTGGAAGGCGGCATCGTGGCACTGGCCGAGCAGGTGCAGCAGCCAGCGGCTGCGCGGGCTGGCGTCCGCACCCATCACTTCGAGCATCACCGCGTGGTCCGTGGCCCGGGGAGCGAGCCAGACCGTGTCGGTGGGATTCGCGGGTGGCGCTGGCGTGCCTGGCACTGGCGGGCACCGTGCCAGCAGGTCGGCGGCATCACTGGCCCAGCACAAGGGCGAGGGGGAGGCTTCGGTGTTGACCGGTGGCGGGGCGCTTTCCAGTCGGCCGAGCAGGCGCTGGGCGACCAGCCCGGCGGCGGGTGAGTCGGCGGCGTGGGCATACCCGTCAGCCGGCCAGGCCGCCAGGGCCTGCTCGGCCAGGGCGCGCACCTGGTCCGGTGTGCCGCTAGCGATCAACCAGTCGCCGAGGCGGTCGCCGCCGAGCTGCAGTCCGGCGCCCTGAGCCTGCGCCGCTTGGCTCAGCGCCAGGCAGCGTTGGCGCCAGTGGTGTAGTCGGGCGCCAGACTCAGGCGCCGGCCAGCCCAGGGCGCAGTGGCTGACGGATTCGGCCTCGTGCTCGGCCGCGGGCCAGGGCGGTCGCCCGAGCCAGCATCGACGGGTATCCGATGTCTCAGGGGCGCCCATCGATGAGGTGTCGAGTCGCGGAGCCGGACGCGGTGCTGGGGCATGTGGCGGGCTAGCTGCCGGTAGCGCGATGGGTTGCACCCACGTGGCGGTCTCCTCAAGGAGGCGCCAGTCGGAGTTTTGTTGTGCTGCGGCCGGTTGCTGCCAGAGCAGCCGGCACTGATCCGGCGCCAGCCAGGCGGCCAGGGCCGCGTGGCCGTCGCTGCGCACCGAGGCCGGTGGGTTGGGGGCCTGCCCGGAGAGGCGCCGGGCCTGGCGTCGCGGCCACTGGTCGAGTGCTGCGGTGTTGTTAGCGGCAAGGCTAATGGGGGGTGTCAGCGGATCCCGCAGGGCCTCGCCCATGGCCGGGTAGAGGCAGGCCAGCAATTCGCTCAGTGGCGGAGGGGGAGAGGCGAAATCGAGGCGCAGCGAGAGTCCCGGGCCGCTGCCGGCCGGCTCGCTGGTGACCTGCATATCGCTTAGCGTTGCTGTCTGGCCAAGGGTCGCGGCCAGGGCGCCGTCGGCGAGGTGTGCCGCCACGCCGTCGAGGTAGGGGCGGTAGGCGTTGGCCAGGTCGACCGGCAGCGGCCACAGCAGCTCCATGCAGTGGCTGGCGTCGTGGGTTGCGTCGGGCAACTGCCAGGCCACGCCACCGGGCTCGGCCCAGCGCCAGGCCCGTGTCGGTGCGGGGGGCGGGGCGCTGGCGTCGAGCGCGGCGGCGTGGTGGGCCAGCAGCGCGAGCTGCTCCTCGAGTGGCTGTGGCCCGAGCATCGCCAGCGCCATGCGCGGGGGGCGGTAGTGGCGGTGCAGCGTACGCAGTTCGGCGGCCAGCGCCTCGCCGCTGCCGGCCAGGCTGGCAGCGTGGCCGGCGTGGCACAGCTGCGCAGCATGCCCCGCGCGACACAGCTGGCCGAGGGCGGCGAGCCGATGCAGCTCGGGGTCGGCGAGCCGGGCGCGGAACTCGGCGTCGAGCACCGCCACTTCGCGCTCGACCAGCGCAGGATCGAAGCAGGGCCAGGCCAGCAGCTCGCAGAGTCGGGCGAGGCCGTCCCCGGCGGCCGCTGGGGGCAGTTGCAGGTGAACGTCGGTGGCGGTGTCGCCGGTATAGGCGTTGTAGCGCCCACCCTGCTCGCCGACCCAGCGGCTCAGGGCATCGCTCTCGGGCCAGCGGCGGCTGCCGAGAAACAGGGCGTGTTCGAGCAGGTGGGCGAGCCCCGGGCGCGCGGCGGGCTCATCGAGGTAGCCGAGATCGACGGCGCCGGCCAGCCGCGTCAGGTGGGCGCCGGGCACCTCGGCGGCGAGCATCCATAGGCCGCTGGCGTGCCGCTGTGCGCGACAGCGGCTACCCGCTGGCAGGCCCCGGCTCAGGTCGCTATGGTTCGCGCGCATGCTGCGTCCTCGCCTAGGCGCGACAGAAGACCTGGGACTCGCGGGCGTTGCGTAGCGTCAGCGCCTGCGCCGAGCGGCCGTCGTCGGCGGCCTCGCGGCGCGCCGCTTCGATCAGGTGGTGGTCCGGGGACAGGTCGCAGACCGGGTCGGTGGCGGCCGGGTCGCCGGTCAGCATATACGCCTGGCAGCGGCAGCCGCCGACGTCCTTGTGACGCTCGTCGCAGCTGCGGCAGGGCTCCTGCATCCAGTCGTCGCCGCGGTAGCGGTTGAAGGCGGCACTGTCGTACCAGATCTCCTGCAGCGGGCGCTCGCGGGCGTTGGGGAAGTCCATTGGCAGCATCCGCGCGCTGTGGCAGGGCAGCACCGCGCCGTCCGGTGCCACGGTCATGAAGATCGAGCCCCAGCCGCCCATGCACGCCTTGGGCCGGTCGGCGTAGTAGTCGGGCACCACGAACAGCAGGCGCATGTCGCGGCCGCGCTCGGCGAGGCGCTGGCGCCAGCGCTGGGTGGTGGCCTCGGCGGCTTCGAGCTGGGCCTGGCTGGGCAGCAGCCCGGCACGGTTGAGGTGCGCCCAGCCGTATATCTGGCAGTTGGCCAGCTCCACGGCGTCGGCGCCGAGGTCGTCGCACAGGGCGATGATGGTATCGAGCTGGTCGATATTGTGACGATGCAGTACCACGTTGAGCACCATCGGATAGCCGGCCTCCTTGACCGCCCGGGCCATGGCCAGCTTCTTGGCATGGGCCTTGGCTGAGCCGGCCACCGCGGCGGCAACGTCGGGATCGGAGGCCTGCAGGCTGATCTGGATATGGTCGAGGCCGGCATCGCGCAGGGCGTGGATGCGCGCCTCGTCGAGGCCCAGCGCCGAGGTGATCAAGTTGGTATAGAAGCCCAGCCGGCGGGCCTCGGCGACCAGCGTTTCGAGGTCCTTGCGCACCAGCGGTTCGCCGCCGGAGAAGCCCAGCTGCACCGCGCCCATGGCGCGGGCCTGGGTCAGCACCTCGATCCACTCCGCGGTGGTCAGCTCCTGCTTGACCGCAGCGAAGTCCAGTGGGTTGGAACAGTAGGAGCACTGCAGCGGGCAGCGGTAGGTGAGCTCGGCAAGCAGCCACAGCGGTGCGCCTGTGGCGCCATTGGCGGTGGCGGTATCGGTGTGATCAGTCATGCTGGATCCAGCCTTGTTGCTGAGCGTCGGCGAGGAAGGCGTGCACGTCCTCGGCGATGGCCCCGTCGGGGGCCTCGGGGAACTGCGCCTGCAGCCGCTCGATCAGCGTGGCGACGTCGCGCTGGCCGTCGAGCTGGCCGAGAATCGCCCCGGCGCTGTCGTTGAGTTTGACCATACCCTCGGGGTAGAGCAGCACGTGGCGCTGCTGGGCCTCTTCCCACTGTAGTCGCCAGCCGCGGCGCAGGTAATAGACACGGCTGCTGTCAGAGTCCTGATTCATGCTAGCCCCCGGTGATAGACGCGCTGGTCGGTCACGCTGTGGTAGGGCGGCCGCTCGAGCTGGTAGGCCAGGGTCATGGCGTCGAGCATGCTCCACAGCACGTCGAGCTTGAACTGCAGGATCTCCAGCGCACGCTCCTGGGCGGCGCGGGTGGTGCACACGGCGAGGGCCACCTCCAGGCCATGGTCGACGTCACGTCGCGCCTCCTTGAGGCGCTTGCGGAAGTAGCCGTAGCCGGCCTCGTCGATCCACGGATAGTGGGTCGGCCAGGTGTCCAGGCGGCTCTTGTGGGCCTCTGGCGCGAACAGTTCGGTGAGCGATGAGATCGCCGCCTCGCGCCAGTCGGCGCGGCGCACGAAGTTGACGTAGGCGTCCACCGCGAAGCGCACTCCGGGCAGCACGTGCTCCTGGGACCACAGCTCGTCGCGGGACAGGCCCACGGCTTCGCCGAGGGTCAGCCAGGCCTCGATGCCGCCGCCGTCATCGTCGTGGCCGTCGTGGTCGAGCAATCTCTGTATCCAGCGCCGCCGGGTCGCGGCGTCCGGGCAGTTGGCCAGCAGCGCGGCGTCCTTCTGGGGAATATTGATCTGATAGTAGAAGCGGTTGGCCACCCAGCCGCGCAGCTGCTCGGGCGTGGCGCGGCCCGCCGCCATATCGACCTGGTAGGGGTGATGGATATGGTAGTAGTCGCCCTTGGCCAGCAGCGCCTGGCGGAAGGCGTCGGGGCTCATGGCCTCTCCCGAAGTGTCGCTTAGCGTTGATGCGATGGCGGTCATATAAGGCTCCCTGGCAGGCAACAGCACTATTATTATTTGTGACAGGTGTTAGTTATCTGTGACGCGGGATTGCGGGTGAGGGTTCACACCTCCAGGCGCATGCCGTCGAAGGCCACTTCGATGCCGCGCGCGGTGAGCTCGGCGCGCTGCTCGGAGCGCTCGTCGAGAATCGGGTTGGTGTTGTTGATATGTATCAGCACGCGCCGGGTGGAATCGGGCAAGGCCTCGAACTCGCTAAGCAGGCCGTGCTCGCCGGACAGTGCCAGATGGCCCATGTCGCGGCCGGTAGCGCGGCCCACGCCGGCCTGGATCAGCTCGTCGTCCTGCCACAGGGTGCCGTCGACCATGATGCAGTCGGCCTGCTGCAGATAACCGCGGGTGCGCTCGTCGAGTTCGCCCAGGCCAGGCGCATAGAACAGCCGCGTGCCACGGCTGGCGTCCTCGACCATCAGGCCGATATTGTCGCCCGGCGTCGGCGCACCACGGCGCGGCGAGTAGGGCGGCGCATTGCTGGTCAAGGCCACCGCGGTAAAGGTCAGCCCCGGGCAGGCCGGCACCTTGAACTCGGCCTCCCAGTGGCCGTCGTCGATGCCGATGCGCTGCCACTCGAGTCCGCCCTGCCAGTGCTCGAGCATGCGGAACAGCGGAAAGCCGGTGCTCAGGTCCTGATGCACATTGGGGGTGCACCACACCTCGAACGGGCAGCCTTCGCGCAGCGACAGCAGGCCGGTGGCGTGATCGATCTGGGCATCCATCAGCACCACCCCGGAGATGCCGCTGTCGCGGGGAATGCGCTTGGGGTGCAGCTCGGGGTTGGCGGCCAGCTGGGCGCGGATATCCGGTGAGGCGTTGCACAGCAGCCAGCGCTCGCCGTCGCTGCTGATGGCGATCGACGACTGGGTGCGCGGGGTGGCCTCGATGCTGCCGTCGCGTACGCCGCGGCACAGTCGGCAATTACAGTTCCACTGTGGAAAGCCGCCGCCTGCCGCTGCCCCGAGTACCAGTATCTGCATACCACCTCCCGGCGTCTTGCTGTGTGCCGCGAATGGCACACCGTTAATGAAGTCTTGAGGCGAAGCTAATCATCAACCGCCGGCATTTCATACCTGCCAAAAGCAAGACGCCCCGAAAATCGGAGCGTCTTACCAGTAGGCCGTGATCAGCGATTGGAGATATAGAGCGTGACTTCGAAGCCTAGGCGCAGATCCTGATAGGTCGGCTTGGTCCACATAGGAACACTCCTGTTGGCGGTGGATGTGTACTGCATTGACCAGTAAAGCACGTTGTGGGTTCCACGCCTTGCTACCTAAGTCGCATGCTGCAGGGCTCGGCGCTGGGCAGGGCGTTTGGCAAATGGCGTGCGATCCCGGTATCGCTTATAAAGCATGAGATTACGGGGACTTTTCAGTGAGGCGGGATACTTTTTGCGGATTATGCCGCCACAGCAAAAGTCTTTTGACCGTTCCAGAAGGCGAAAACCTATGCTAACACCCCGGTGCAAGGCGGTTTCTTGTGCTAGACCTGGAGTGTGCTGTTAGGAATACCATAACAATGAAAGATGCATCCGTGGCCCAGTCCCGGGCGAGGGGATGCACCTTCAGTGCTAGGAGACAACGCCATGCATCTCAAGATGAGCTGCGCACTCGCAGCTGCGGGGCTTCTGGCTGTCACAGCGGCGACTACCCACGCCAATGACAGCCTGATGGAACTACTCGAAAACGATGACCTATGGGCCACCCAGCTCGGTAACTACCAAGGCCACCGCTACAGCAACCTCAGTGACATCAACCGCGACAACGTCAGCAACCTGCGGCCCGCCTGGCAGTTCTCTACCGGCGTGCTGCGTGGCCATGAAGGCGGGCCGCTGTACGTCGGCGACGGCCGGCTCTATATCCACACGCCCTTCCCCAACAAGGTGTTCGCACTCGATCTGGAAGAGGATGGCCGGGTGATCTGGTCCTACGAACCGGATCAGGACTCGCGCGTCATTCCGGTGATGTGCTGCGATACCGTCAATCGCGGCGTGGCCTACGCCGACGGCAAGATCTTCCTCAACCAGGCCGACAACACCGTGGTGGCACTCAACGCTGAGGATGGCGAGGTGCTGTGGGAAGTCAGCAACGGCGACCACACCCAGGGCGAGACCATGACCATGTCGCCGCTGGTGGTGCATGACAAGGTCATCGTCGGGGTCAGCGGTGGTGAATACGGTATCCGTGGCCACCTCACCGCCTACGACATCGAGACTGGCGAGATGGCCTGGCGCGGCTACTCCCAGGGTCCCGATTCCGATGTGCTGATCGACCCGGAAACCACCCTGATGATGGGCGAGCCGATCGGCGAGGCCGACCTCGGCGTGACCACCTGGCCCGACGGCGAGTGGGAGCGCGGCGGTGGCGCGCCCTGGGGCTGGGTAACCTATGATCCCGAGCTCGACCTGATCTACTACGGTACCGGTAACCCGGGCACCTGGAACCCCGATCAGCGCGCCATCGATGGTGAGCCGGCGGATAACAAGTGGGGCATCACGGTATTCGCCCGCGATCCTAATACCGGCGAGACCAAGTGGGTCTACCAGAAGGTACCGTTCGACGAGTGGGACTATGACGGCGTCAACGAGAACGTGCTGATCGACGTCGAGGTCGATGGCGAGACCCGCAAGGGCCTGTCGATCATCGACCGCACCGGCTTCGGTTTCCTGATGGATCGCGAGACCGGCGAGCTGCTCACCGTCGAGAAATTTGCCCCGGAAACCAACTGGGCCACCCACTACGACATGGAGACCGGGCGTCCGGTCGTCGCCGATGAGTTCAGCCCCTTCACTCAGGGGGTGGACGTCAATACCACCGATATCTGCCCCACTGCGATGGGCGCCAAGAACATGCAGCCGAGCTCGTTCTCGCCGAAGACAGGCCTGATCTATGCTGGTATCAACCGCATCTGCATGAACTATGAGCCCTTCGAGACCGACTATGTGGCGGGCCAGCCCTATGTGGGTGCAACCCTGACCATGATGCCGGCACCGGTGGAGAACGGTGGCATGGAAGGCCGCATGGGCAGCTTCATGGCCTGGGATCCGGTCGCCGGGGAAGTGGTATGGGAAGTCGACGAACGCTTCGCGGTATGGAGCGGCGCGCTGACCACTGCCGGTGATCTGGCCTTCTACGGCACTCTCGAGGGCTACGTGAAGGCGGTGGATATCGAGACCGGCGAAGAGCTGTGGCGCTTCAAGACCCCATCCGGGATCATCGGTAACGTCAATACCTTCCGCCATGAGGGCAAGCAGTACATCGCCGTGCTCTCCGGGGTCGGCGGCTGGGCCGGCATCGGTCTGGCGGCAGGGCTCGAGGATCCCGAGGAAGGTCTCGGTGCGGTGGGTGTGTTCTCTGCCCTTGAGGACTACACCGAACTGGGCGGCGTGCTGACCGTGTTCGAACTGCCCGACGCCTGAACGCAGTGACTGCCATGGCGCCTTGCGCCATGGCAGACCTCTCCTGCAAGGAGCTGCAAGTCCCTAACGGCGACACAATGACAAATGGCGCCGGGCGCCGCCCGGCCAGATAACGAACGCTGCCGCAAGGCTCGCGGCAGCGTTCGAACAGTAAGGGCACGCACATGATTAGAGTCTTCGCGTCACGCCAGACGTTGCGTTTTTCCACCACCTCGCTGGTCGCCGCCCTGATGGCCGCCGGCCTGAGCATTTCCACGCTGGCCCTGGCCGGCAGTGACAACGACAAAGACAACGGTGGCGCCGTCGATACCAGCGCCGCCGGTGAATACCTGGCCGAGGACGGCAGGGTCGATCCCGACACCTATGATGGCTATATCGCCTATACCCGCTCTTGCCAGGCCTGCCATGGACCCGACGGCCTGGGCTCTTCGTTTGCCCCCAGCCTGGTGCGCGCCTCGGAACGGCGCGATTTCGCCGAATTTGCCCGCACCATTGCCGGCGGCCGTGAAGTACAGCCGGGCCAGGTGATGCCGGCATTTGCCGACGACCCCTACGTGCTCGGCAATATCGAAAACATCTACAGCTACATGCGCGGTCGCGCAGCCGGCGATATCGGTCGCGGGCGCCCGCAGATCATTGAACGCCTCGAGGTTGAGGTCAGCGACGAGACGCTGGAGGAAGAAGAAGCGCTGGACGACGACGCATCTTGACGCGGCGGCCCTTGTTCCGCCAGGCGTAAGCAATGCCCCTGCACCTTGGCAAGTGGAGAGCGTCATGAGGTTTCGTGGTTCCCTGACATGTCTGACGGCGGCAGCCTGGCTGCTGACCCAGGGTATCGGCTCGGTCCATGCCGACCTGCCCGAGCTCTACGAGCGCGACCAGCTGCGGGTCTGCGCCGATGGTAACAACTTACCGTTCACCAACAGTGCCGGTGAGGGCTTCGAGAACCGTATCGCCGAGCTGATGGCCGACGATCTTGATGTGCCGCTACGCTACGTCTGGGCGCCGCAGGTCATGGGCTTCGTGCGCAATACCCTGGAACTGCGCGTCTGCGACGTGATGATCGGTGTTGTGGCGGGCTACGAGCACCTGCAGAACACCAATGAATACTACCGCTCGGTGTATGCGCTGGTGGTGCCGGCGGACTTCGACGCCGACGTGACACGCCTCGACGATCCGGCACTCAAAGGGCTCGATATCGGCGTGATCGCCGAGACGCCGCCCATTGTGCCGCTGCGTCGCAGTGGCGCCACGGTGCGCAACTACCTGCTGCAGGTCGATACCCGCGAGCGTGCCCCGGTGCGCGACGCCATCGCCGACGTGGCCAACGGCAGCCTGGACGGTGCGGTGATCTGGGGGCCGATGGCCGGCTACTTCGCCGCGCGGCACGATCCGCCGCTCAAGGTGCTGCCGCTGCATGAGGACGATAGCGACGTGCGCCTGGATTTTCGCATCACCATGGGCATCCGCCGCGGCGAGCCGCAGTGGAAGGACTGGATCAACGACTTCATCGACCGCCATCAGGATGAGATCAACGCCATCCTGGTCGAGTACCAGGTGCCGCTGCTCGACCGCCGCGGTGAGCCGCTCGATTCGGCCTCGCTCAATGCGGAGGAGACATCATGAAAGCCTCCCACATCTCCGCTCTGATAATGGGTCTGCCGCTTGGGCTGCTGCTGGCGCTGGCATCACCGCCGCCCGCCGAGGCCCAGCGCGCCGCCACCGGCCCCCCCGACTGGCCTTGCGTGCAGCGTCTGGTACCGGAGTTGGCGTGGGGCGCGATCTGGACCGGGCCGCCGCTGGACGAGGTCGAGGAGGCGTGGTGGGACGACGACGAGGTGGGCCGCGTGGTGCGCTACGCGATGTCCCGCGAGACCCGCAGCGACGACGCCATGCAGCGGGTCAGCGAGTTTGTCGACAGCCTTGCCGATGATGACCCTGAGCAGCGTGAGGAGCGCCTGACGCTGCTGTTTTCGGGGCTCTTCGAGCTCACCCAGCGCGAGCGTAGCCGTACCATCGAGCGTATTCGCGGTGCCTCGCGGGCCCAGGTGGCACGGCTCGAGAAGGTTGCCGAGATGGTCGATGAGCTCGAGGCGCTGCGCGCCGAGGAGGACATCGACCCCGCGCAGGAGGAGGAACTTTCCAAGGCGCTGTTCTGGGAGCAGCGCACCTTCCAGTCACGCCAGCAGTCGCTGCCGGCGCTGTGCGAGCAGCCCTATCTGCTCGAAGAACGGCTCGGCCAGATGGTGCGCATCATCGATGCCGGGATGTAAGGCCGCTAGTCGCACTAGCAAACAACAACAGGCGCGGGTGATCCCCGCTAGGGAGTGCATATGTGGGCTGATAACGTAGGGGCCCGTCCGCTCGCGGGCTGGCTGGTGGCGGGCTCGCTGGCCGCCGGCGTGGCGCTGGCGGGCCCGGTACTGGCGCAGGACGAAGAGGTCGCCACCATCACCCTGGGCTATCTGGGCATGGAGCGGCCCGACGATCTCGAGCCGCTCTCGGTGCTCGACCCGGTAATCGATGATGAAGGCGTCCAGGGCGCGCGCCTGGCAGTCAACGACAACAACGCCACCGGCCAGTTTCTCGGCCAGGAGTTCGTGCTGGTCGAAGCGATGGTCGAGCCCGGTGGCGACGTGACCGCCGGCCTCGAACAGCTGATCGAACAGGGCGCCGACTGGATCATCAGCGGGCTCAATGCCGACGATCTGAGTGCAGTGCTCGAGCACCAGGCGCTGGGTGAGCGGGTGGTGTTCAACGCCGCGGCGCGGGATAACCATCTGCGCAGCGAGGCGTGCCATGCCCAGCTGTTCCATACCGTGCCCAGCCGGCGCATGCTGGCCGACGGCCTGGCGCAGTTCCTCGGCTACAAGCAGTGGGAGCGCTGGGGGCTGGTCTACGGCAACACCGATCAGGATCGGCTGTTCGCCGAGACCCTGCGTGAGGCCGCCGAGCGCTTCGGCCATGAGGTGGTCAGCGAGGAGATGTGGCCCTATGAGGCCATGGCGCGGCGCTCCGAGGGCGGTTTCCACGACATTCAGCGCGAGATCCCGGTATTTCTCCAGGACTTCGCCGACCACGACGTGCTGGTGATCTCCGACGAGACCGACTACTTCGGCGAGTTCTTCCCCAACCAGACCTGGCTGCCACGCCCGGTGGCCGGCACCCAGGGGCTGATGGCCACCGCCTGGCACCGCGCGCATGAATCCTGGGGCGCGGTGCAGCTGCAGCGGCGCTTCGAGAAGCTCGCCGAGCGCTGGATGACGCCCCAGGACTTCGGCGCCTGGTTGGCGGTGCGCTCGCTGGGCGAGGCCGCTGCGCGCACCGGCTCGGTGGAGCGCGGTGAGGTGGTCGACTACATGCTCAGCGACGAGTTCGAGCTCGCCGGCTACCTGGGCCTCCCGGTCAGCTACCGCACCTGGAACCACCAACTGCGCCAGCCGATCCTGATCACCGGGCCGCGCATGGTGGCCTCGGTGTCGCCCCAGGAGGGCTATCTGCATCCGCGTACGCCGCTGGATGCCATGGGTGTCGACGAGGGGGAATCACAATGCCAATTCTAAGTCGCGAGGCTGCCGCCATGTTCAAGCCGACGCTTCTCGGGCTGGCGCTGGGCGCCCTGGCCCTGACCCCGCTGGCCGCCAGCGCCGAGCGCATCTTCGTCTCCAACGAGAAGGACAACACCGTCTCGGTGATCGACGGTGCGAGTCTCGAGGTAATCGAGACCATCGACGTTGGCCGCCGGCCACGGGCGATGGCCTTCAGCAGCGATGGCAGCGAGCTGTTCGTCGCCGTGGGCGACGACGAGGCGATCGACATGATCGATCTCGAGACGCTGCAGGTGGTACGCAGCCAGTCGTCGGGGGAGGACCCGGAGGTGATCCGCGTCGATCCCAACCGCCCCTATATCTATGTCTCCAACGAGGATGACAACATCGTCTCGGTGCTCGACTACGAGCGGCGCACCCTGGTCACCGAGATCCCGGTGGGGGTCGAGCCGGAGGGGCTCGGCATCAGCCCCGACGGCCGCTGGCTGATCGCTACCACCGAGACCTCCAACATGGCCCACATCATCGATGCCGAGCTCATGGAGGCCGTGCACCATCGGCTGGTGGGCGCGCGCCCGCGCCACGCCGAGTTCACCCACGACGGCCGCGAAGCCTGGGTCTCGGCGGAGATCGCCGCCACCGTCTCGGTGATCGACATGGTCGACAGCTTCGACGTCGAGCACACCATCCGCTTCGATGTGCCGGGGGTGCCGCGCGAGACGGTGCAGGCGGTGGGCGTGCAGCTGACCTCCGATGGCCGCTACGGCTTCGTGGCGCTGGGGCCCTCCAATCGCGTGGCGGTGGTCGACCAGCAAACCTATGAGGTGCTCGACTACATCCTGGTCGGCCAGCGGGTCTGGCACCTGGCGCTCAACGAGGACGAGACGCGGCTCTACACCACCAACGGCGTCAGCGGCGACGTCACGGTGATCGACGTCGAGAACCTC
This sequence comes from Halomonas salipaludis, assembly GCF_002286975.1. Lineage (GTDB taxonomy): Bacteria > Pseudomonadota > Gammaproteobacteria > Pseudomonadales > Halomonadaceae > Franzmannia > Franzmannia salipaludis. The sequence continues at coordinate 202,295 of NZ_NSKB01000007.1, read as the reverse complement.
ACCGCGCTGCAGTCGATCCCGGTAGGGCGCTTCCCGTGGGGGGTGATCGTCCAGCCATGACGGTGGGCGAGAGCACAGAAGTCCCCGCGCTCGAGGTGGAAGGGCTAAGCTTTAGCTACAGCGGCAAGCCGGTGTTGCAGGAGGTTGGCCTGCTCCTCGAGGCGGGGCAGTTCACGGTCTTGCTCGGCCCCAACGGGGCCGGCAAGACCACCCTGTTTTCGCTGATCACGCGGCTCTACGACCGCCGCGTGGGCAGCATCCGGGTGGGCGGCTTCGAGCTGCGGCGGGATGTCGTGGCGGCCCACGCGCGGATGGGCGTGGTGTTCCAGCAGCCGACCCTGGATCTCGATCTCAGCGTGCGCCAGAACCTCACCTATCATGCCGCCCTGCACGGCATGGGGCCGCGCGAGGCGCGTCGGCGTGCCGAGGAGCAGCTGCAGCGGGTGGGGCTCGGCGAGGCACTCAAGACCCGGGTGCGCCAGCTCTCAGGCGGCCAGCGGCGCCGGGTGGAGATCGCCCGCGGCCTGCTGCATCGGCCGCGCCTGCTACTGCTCGACGAACCCACTGTGGGGCTGGATATCGCCGCGCGCCGCGACCTGGTCGAACGGGTCCATCGGCTGTGCGTGGAGGAGGGCGTGGCGGTGCTGTGGGCCACCCACCTGATCGACGAGGTTTATCCCGAAGATCGCGTGGTGGTGCTCGACGCCGGGCGGGTGCGCGCCAGCGGCAGCGTCAGCGAAGTGCTCGCCGCCAGCGGCGCCACCAGCATCGGCGAGGCCTTCGATACCCTGACCCGCGGCCCCGTTGAGGTGGCCACATGAACCGCTACCTGCACTGCCTGCGCGGCGTGGTGGGACGCGAGCTGCTGCGCTTCCTGCACCAGCGCACGCGCTTCGTGGCGGCGCTGGTGCGGCCGCTGATCTGGCTGTTCGTGTTTGCCGCGGGCTTTCGCATGGCGCTGGGCGTGGCGATGACCGACCCCTACAAGACCTACATCCTGTATGAGGTCTACATCATCCCCGGCCTGGTGGGGATGATTCAGCTGTTCAACGGCATGCAGAGTTCGCTGTCGATGGTCTACGACCGCGAGATGGGCAGCATGCGCGTGCTGCTGGTCAGTCCCTTTCCACGCTGGTACCTGCTGCTGTGCAAGCTGTTGGCCGGCACCCTGGTGTCGATCGTGCAGGTCTATGTGTTCCTGACCATCGCCTGGTTCTACGGCATTCAGGCGCCGCTGCTGGGCTATGTGTGGATCCTGCCAGCGCTGATCGTCACCGGCTTCATGGTCGGTGCGCTAGGCATGCTGCTGTCGACCTTCGTCAAGCAGTTGGAGAACTTCGCCGGGGTGATGAACTTTGTGATCTTCCCGATGTTCTTCCTCTCCTCGGCGCTCTACCCGCTATGGCGGATCCGCGAGGGCAGTTATCTGGTCTATCAGATCGCGTCGCTCAACCCCTTCACCTACGCCGTGGAGATGATCCGCTTCGCGCTCTATGAGCAGCTCAATCTCGAGGCGGTGCTGATCGTGGTGGTGACCACGGCGATACTGCTGGCGCTGGCGATTCTCGGCTACAACCCGGCGCGCGGCATGATGGCGCGCAAGGGCGGTGGCGGAGAGTAAGTAAAGGCGGCTATGGCGCCTCCTGCTGGGCCTCGAGATAGCGGATCAGCGCCTGGCGCGGCGCATCCTCGAGCCCCCACAGCACCATGCGATTGCCTGGCAGTAGCGCCTCGGGGTCGGCCAGGAAGGTATCCAACGTCTCGGCGTCCCAGTTGAACTCGGCAGCTTCTAGGGCCGCAGAGTAGTCGTAATCTGCCAGGCCGCCGACCGGGCGGCCGATCACCTCATGCAGGCTGGGGCCGGCGCGGTGCACGCCTTCCTGCAGCGCATGGCAGCCGTAGCAGTGGTTGCGAAAAATGCGTTCGCCCTCGCGTACATCGGCGGCGAGTGCGCTACTGCTGATCAGCGCCGCCCCCAGCAGGGCGGCGCTCGACAGGAACCAGGGGGGCATCGGGGAAGCACCTTCTGTGGCTGGCTGGTGAGACGAAGGCGCGCTCAGAAGCAGCGCAGGTCGGCTTCGGCCTGGGCGCTGCGGAACTGGCGCAGCTGATCCTGCAGGCCGCGCTCGGTGCGAAACAGTACCCCGAGTTCGCCGCGCTGGTCGTTCATGCGCATCACCGTTTCGACGGACTCGTACTCTTCATAGGGGATCAGCTCGGCGATCACGTCGATGCTGCACGAGCACTGCTGCATCACCAGGTGGTTCTGGCCGTTGGCGGCCATGCAGCCGAGCACGTAGTCGACGCGGGTCGAAGTAGGGTAGTCATTGGCCAGGGCCAGGGGGGCAGCGAACATCAATCCGCCTGCCAAGGCGATCGCTGCAGAGCGTGGGATGACGTGGTGCATCTTGTTGTTATGGCGCATGCAGTACCTCATGTGAGTGGCGTGATATCACTCCTTAACGTTATGCCAGGCGTGGTGCTTTCGCCACCTTCGATCACCCCGATCGGCGCTGCCGTCGCGCCGCTGTCAGCGGTTAGTCCGGGCGTCGCGGGTTGGACTCGTCCTTGATCTCATAGTCACCCTCCAGCACCTGTTGATGGTGGTGGCGATTGCCTTGGCCGCTGCCAATGTCCTGTGCCTGTTCGGCGCGCATGCGCTCCATGCGCTTCTTCATGCGGTGGCGCAGGAACGGCAGCATGGCCCAGCCGATCAACAGGAAGAACAGGCCGATAACGGTGCCGACGATCATCAGGGTGCCGAACAGCAGCCAGGTGAAGAACAGGCGCAGGCCGCTGGGCCGGCCCTGACGAGCGCGCTCCCGCCACTGCTGTGCGGCTTGCCAGGCGGGGTTGTCACGCGGGTCTCGAGAGTTGGGCATTAGGGGCTCCGGAAAAGCATCAAGTTGAGCGTGTGGCTATTGGAAGTCACCCGCCGCGGATCGTTCCGTTACGACTGGATAAGCCGCCAGCCGGCGGCGGTGGCGATACCGGCGGCAATCCCCAACAGCGGCTTGCGGCTGGTCAGCATCACGCCGAAGGTGGCCACCAGCGCCAGGCGGGCGCCCCAGTCGCCGTAGAGCGCCATCGGCGTGATCACCGCCACCAGCACCGAGCCGGCCATGGCGTTGATAAAGCGCTCGACCCGCGGGCCGATGGGGATCCGCGACATCACCAGCACGCCGCCGCTGCGGGTCAGGTAGGTGACTAGCGCCATGCTCAGGATGGCGAGGAAAGCGCCCAGGGGCGTTAGCGGCAGGCTCATGGCGAGGCCTCCTTGGGCTTGCTACGCGGTGGCATCAGCAGCCCGGCGATACCGCCGGCCAGGGCGCCGACGATCACGTGCGAGTTCTCCGGCAGCCAGGCCAAGGCGGCCAGGGCGGCCAGCGCCGCCGCTACCCAGGGCACCAGCACGCCGAGGTCGAGCTTGCCGCCGACCAGCATCGACAGCAGGAAGCAGCCCATGATCACGTCGAGGCCGAAGCGCTCGGGCTCGCTGATGCCGCTGCCGAACACCACGCCGAGAAGGGTGCCGAGCATCCACGCCAGCCACAGCGCGATACCGCCGCCCACCAGCATGCCGACGTTGGTCTCGCCACGGCGATAGTCGGCGGCGGCCATGGCCCAGTTGGAGTCGCTCATCAGCCCCAGGCTGGCGTAGCGCTGGCGGCGCGGCAGGTGGCTCAGCCAGGGGTAGAGGGCGGCGCCCATCAGCAGGTGGCGGGCGTTGATGGCGAAGGTCGAGGCGATCAGCGCGACCAGCGGAATCTGCGGCCCCCACAGTTCGAGGGCCGCGAACTGCGAGGCACCGGCAAACACCAGCCCGCTCATCAGCAGCGTCTCGAGCCCGGACAGGCCGCGCTGGATGGCTGCCACGCCGAACGCCAGGCCGAAGGCGATCACGAACGGCGATAGCGGCGCCATGCGCTTGAGGCCCTTGAGGGTGCCCGGCCAGTCGAGCCGGGCGCTCATGCCTGCCAGGCCTCGGCGACCAGCGACAGGCTGTGCAGGCGGTCTTCCTGGGCGTAGACGTCGGTGGTCATGATCAGTTCGTCGACGCCGGTACGGGCCACGAACGCCTCGAGCTGTTCGCGCAGCGTCTCGGGGCCGCCGATCACCGCGGCACCCAGGAACTGGTTCACCTGGGCCTGCTCCATGGGCGACCAGTCGAGCGACTCCTGGGGCGGCTGGGCGCGTGTGCTGCGCCCGCGGATCAGGTTGAGGAACTTCTGCTGGGCGGTGCTGGCCAGGTAGTGGGCGTAGGCGTCGCTGTCGGCGGCGATCACCGGCAGGCCGACCATGGCATAGGGGGCGTCGAGCACCGCCGAGGGCCGGAAGTTGTCGCGATACAGGCGCAGCGCCTCGTGGAGGTAGCCGGGCGCGAACTGCGCGGCGAAGGCGAACGGCAGGCCGAGCCTGGCCGCCAGCTGGGCGCTGTAGCCGCTGGAGCCGAGCAGCCATAGCGGTACCTTGGTTCCCTGGCCGGGAATCGCCCGCACCCGCTGGCCGGGCTGGGCGTCATCGAGGTAGCCCGCGAGCTCCTCGAGGCGCTGCGGGAAGTCGTCGACGCCGGCCTGGGCGTGGCGGCGCAGCGCGGCCATGGTGGCGCCGTCGGAGCCCGGGGCGCGACCCAGCCCGAGGTCGATGCGCCCGGGGTAGAGCGTCTCCAGGGTGCCGAACTGCTCGGCGATGACCAGCGGCGGATGGTTGGGCAGCATGATGCCGCCGCTGCCGACGCGGATGCGCTGGGTCGCCCCGGCGATATGCCCGATCAGCACCGAGGTCGCGGCGCTGGCGATGCCGTCGATGCTGTGGTGTTCGGCGAGCCAGTAGCGGGTGAAGCCCAGCGCCTCGGCGTGGCGTGCGGTGGCCACGCTATCCGCGAAGCTGTCGGCGATGCTGCCGCCCTGACGGATCGCCGCGAGGTCGAGCACCGAAAGGCGGGTGGTGGAGAGTTGGCTCATGGGGGCCCCCGGGAAGTCATTAGCGTGCTTGCTATCTCTCGCCCTCTTATGGGGGTGACCGCGATATTTTGCAAATGCTTTGTGTCTCGCATAGTGCTGATGTTGTGCGCGCAGCTGCTTCTAGCGAGGGGCGCTGACGGCAGGTCGTAGAGGAGGTTCGATGCCATGGATGGCATCGGTAGCGCCCAGGGATGGTTTACAGCGCCTCCTCGAAGGCCTGCCGTCAGATCAGGCCCGAGCGGTGGCGTGGTCTAAGCACAACTTGCGACAACTGAGCAGCGGGTGTTACTGCTAGTGGGGCATGTTACGTTGTACAAAAATGTGACAAATCGATAGGGAGTGTCGTATATGGCCAATCCCGGAGGGCAGCGGGTGTTCTCGGTGTCTGCGGTAATCATTGTCGTGCTGGTCGCGGTAGGGGCGATCTTCCCCGAGCGCTTCGGCGCAGGGGCGGAAGCGGCGCTGGCCAGCGTTACTCAGCTGTTCGGCTGGTTCTACCTGTTCTCGATGTTCGGCTTCGTGATTTTCCTGCTGGGGCTGGCGTTCAGCAAGTACGGCAAGATCCGCCTCGGCCCCCAGGACAGCTCGCCGAGCTACACCTTCTTCTCCTGGGTCAGCATGCTGCTGGCCGCCGGCTTCGGCGTCGGCCTGGTGTTCTACGGCATGGCCGAGCCGATGTTCCACTATATCGACCCGCCCTACGGCGACGTCGAGGCCGAGACCACCGACGCCGCGCGCTATGCCATCCAGTACAGCTACTTCAACTGGGGCATCCACCAGTGGGCGGCCTTCTCGCTGGTGGGGCTGATCATCGCCTATTTCCAGTTCCGCAAGGGCCAGGCCGGGCTGGTCTCCTCGGTGCTCTCCTCGGTGACCGCCAAGTACCCCAAGGTACGGCCCTATGCCCCGGCGCTGGACGTGTTCGCGGTGGTGGCCACGGTAATGGGCGTGGCAACCTCGCTAGGGCTTGGCGTGCTGCAGATGAACGGTGGGCTCAACGCGGTATTCGGCCTGCCCGAAGGCGTGCTGTGGCAGTTCATCATCCTGTTCGTGATGTTCCTGGCCTATATGGCCTCGACCTGGTCGGGGCTCGACAAGGGCATCAAGCGGCTCTCCAACCTCAATATGATCCTGTGCATCGGGCTGATGCTGTATGTGCTGGTCACCGGCCCGACCCTGGCGATTCTCGAGACCATCACCCTGGGCATCGGCGACTACTTGCAGAACTTCATCGGCATGAGCCTGCGCATCTCGCCGTATACCGATAACACCTGGGCCAGTTCCTGGACGATCTTCTACTGGGCCTGGGTGATCGCCTGGTCGCCGTTCGTGGGCACCTTCGTGGCGCGGGTGTCGCGGGGGCGCACCATCAAAGAGTACGTGTTCGGCGTGCTGGTGGTGCCGCCGCTGCTGGCCTGCCTGTGGATCGGCGTATTCGGCGGCGCGGCGCTCAATATGGAGCTGGGTGGCGACGTCGGCCTGGCCGCGGTCACCCAGTCCAATATTACCGTGGCGCTGTTCGAGATGTTCGCGCTGATGCCCTTTACGCCGCTGCTGTCGATCATTGCCATGTGCCTAATCTTCATCTTCCTGGTGACCTCGGCGGACTCGGCGTCCTATATCGTTGCCCAGATGACCGACAACGGCTCGATCAACCCGCCGCTCTACAAGCGGATAACCTGGGGCGTGCTGATTGCCGCCATCTGCCTGACGCTGATCGCCGCCGGTGGCCTGACCGGCCTGCAGTCGGCATCGGTGCTGTCGGCGCTACCGTTCACCTTCATCCTCTACGGCATGGCCTATGTGCTGATCAAGGAGCTGCGCGCCGACCGCAAGGCGATGCTGACTCAGCTCTACCGCCGCCACGGCGAGACGCCGGTAGGCGCAGACGCCTTCGAGGCCGAGCTGCTCAGCGAAGAGGAGCGCGTGCGGCGGGCGCCCAATGTAATCAACCGGCGTATCAATACCCGCGACAACTGACCGGTTCCCTCTGAGCCAAGGAGGCAATGCATACCGCGCCCGCGTCTGGCATGGCAGATGCGGGCGCGGCGTTTTATGATGGCAGCATCATTATGACAATACTGGGAGCATCGCGCTGACCATGCCGCTGTTCAGGAAGCGCCGCTTCGGCGCGCGACACAGCCACGGGGCGACGCCGCGATTGATGCCGCTGCAGCGTCGTTCGCGTTTCGACGCCTGGCTGAATCGCTGCGTCGACATCGCGGTCACCCTGGCGCTGCTGGTGGGCGGTGTTGCCCTGGTGGTGCATCTGCTGCTATGAGGTCATCCGCTGCGCTTATTCGCAGGCCGCACCTTGAGATGGTTGATCACGCCGCCGGCGGCCAGCAGCGTGCGCTGGCGCCGGGTCAGGCCGTGGTGAAGGCGTAGTTCGCCCTTGCCGACGATCTCGGCGACAAGCGCAGGGCCGGCGGCCAGCTGGGCGTGGAGGTCGCGAATCACGATACGGTCGTCCTGCGTCAGGCGCGCGGCGTCAGCATCGTCCAAGAAGGTTAGCGGCAGCGCCCCGAAGCAGATCAGGTTCTGCCAGTGGATACGCGCGAAGCTCCGCGCCAGCACCACCTGCAGGCCCAGGTAGCGCGGCACCAGGGCGGCGTTCTCGCGGCTCGAGCCCTGGCCGTAGTTGTGGCCGCCGACGATGGCGTGGCCGCTGCGGGTGCGGGTCGCTTCGGCGCGTGCCGCGTAGTCCGGGTCGACCGCCTCGAAGGTGAACGGCGCCGAGGCGTAGACGCTGCTCCAGTAGGGCATCACCCGCTGGCCCGCCGGCATGATGTCGTCGGTGGAGATGTTGTCCCCGGTGACCAGCAGCACCGGCACCTCCAGGGTGTCGGGCAGTGGGGTGAGCGTCGGCAGCGCCGGGGTATTGTCGGTCTTCTGCAGTGGCTTCAAGCGCGCCTCGGCGGGCGGCAGCGGCGCCGTGAAGAGGTCGCGGTTGATCACCATCCGCGCCGGTTCGGCGATCCGCGGATAGGCCATGTCGAGGCTGCGCGGGTCGCTGATCACGCCGGCCAGCGCCGAGGCAGCGGCGGTTTCCGGGCTGCACAGGAAGACGCTGTCCTCGCGGGTGCCGGAGCGGCCGGGGAAGTTGCGCGGCACGGTGCGCAGGCTGTTGAGGCCCGCCGCCGGCGCCTGGCCCATGCCGATGCAGCCGTTGCAACCGGTTTGGTGCAGTCGCGCGCCGCAGGCCACCAGGTCGGCCAGATGGCCCTCGTCGATCAGCGTGGTCAGCACCTGGCGCGATGACGGGTTGATGTCCAGCGAGACCCCGTCGGCGACGCGGCGCCCGCGTAGCATCTCTGCCACCACCGCAAAGTCACGGTAGCCGGGGTTGCCCGAGGAGCCGATATAGGCCTGGTGCAGCGGCTCGCCGGCCACCTCGCGCACCGGCACCACCTTGTCGGGGCTTGACGGCAGTGCGATCAGCGGCTCGAGGCGTGAGAGATCCAGCGTCTCCTCGCGGTCATAGGTGCAGCCCGGTTCGGCGGCCAGTGCTTGCCATTCCGCCTCGCGGCCGCGGACCGCCAGGAAACGGCGGGTCTCCTCGTCGCTGGGAAATACCGTGGCGGTGGCGCCCATCTCGGTGCCCATGTTGGCCATCACGTGGCGGTCCATGGCCGAAAGGTCCGCGAGGCCCGGCCCGTGGTACTCGATGATGGTGTTCTTGCCGCCGGCCACACCGTGGCGGCGCAGCAGCTCGAGCACCGCATCCTTGGCCGAGACCCAGTCGGGCAGGCGGCCCTCCAGGCGAATGCCCCAGATTTCCGGCATGCTCAGGTAGAGCGGCTCGCCAGCCATGGCCATGGCCACCTCGATGCCGCCGGCGCCGATCGCCAGCATGCCCAGCGAGCCAGCCGCGGTGGTGTGGCTGTCGCAGCCGACGATGGACTGGCCCGGCACTCCGAAGTGCTCCATGTGCACCGGGTGGCTGATGCCGTTGCCGGGGCCGGAGTACCAGATCCCGAATCGCTCGCAGGCGCTTTTCAGGAACAGGTAGGTCTCGGCGTTGAGCTGGTCGGCCTGGACCAGGCCGTGATCGATGTACTGCACGCTGGGCTGGGTCTTCACTCGGTCGAGGCCCATGGCCTCGAGCTCGAGCATCACCAGGGTGCCGAGCACGTCCTGCAGCAGGGCCTGGTCGATGCGCAGGGCGATCTCGTTGCCGGGGCTCAGGTCGCCTTCGACAAGGTGGTCGCGGACCAGCTGCTGGGCAAGGTTGAGTGGGGGGCTGGGGGGTGTCATGGGCTGTGCCTCAGGCGTGTTGTTGTCGTGGCTGGTGAGTCTGACGCGCGGGTGGGTGTAGCTGTGCGGCACGGGCGGCCAGGATGTGCGCACGCATCACCGATGCCGCCCATTCGCCGTCGCCGACCGCCAGCGCGCGGAGGATTTCGCGGTGATGGCGCATGCTAGCGTGGAGCTCTTCGTCGCTGTAATGATGGAAGCTGCGACGCGACACCGGCACCTGGACGATGGCCTCGAGCAGGCGCTGCAGCCGCGGGCTGTCGGCGGCGGTGATCAGTTCGGCGTGAAAGCGATCATTGAGGACTGCAATCTCGTCGATGGCCTGGTCGTCGCCGCGCTCGCAGAGCTGCTCCATATGGCAGGCCAGCTCGCCCAGTGAATCCAGTCGCGGGGCATCGATGCGCGAGGCCGCGCGTCTGACCACCTGGGGCTCGAGCAGCACGCGCAGCTCGAAGACCTCCTCCACGTCGCGCTGGGTCCAGGACACCACTCGCGCCCCGTGATGGGGGATCACCTCCACCCAGCCATCGGATACCAGGCGGCGCAGGGCTTCACGGATCGGCGTGCGGCTCAGCTCCAGCTCCTGTCCGATGGTGGCCTCGCGGACATAGCTGCCGGCCACATAATAGCCGTCGAGGATGCGCTGCTTGATGATGGCGTAGACGCGGTCGGCGGCGGTCATGGACGAACTCCGTGTAGGGCATGGCGCTGCAGGGCATGACTAAGGTCGTAGCGATTATTGTGTACGATTATTTGAAATATCGCACAATTTAGGCCTATATTGGCGTCAAAACGAGAAGAGTTGTATACCATTTTAGATTAAGCCCCGCCTCTTCCCTTAACGACAGTGCCGAGACCGCAGCTACCAAGCGGTGCATGATGGACCTGGCTACCCGCTGATGAGGAATCGAGGTGTGACGTTGCCATGAAGCTAGATACCACCTCACTCAAGCTGTTCGTCAGGGTCGCCGAGAAGGGCACCATCGCTGGCGCTGCCGAGGCCGAATTCATCGCTACCTCCGCGGTGAGCAAGCGAATAAGCGAGCTGGAGGAGGTATTCAATACGCCGCTTTTGCTGCGTACCAACAAGGGCGTCGAACTGACGGCCGCGGGCATCGCGCTGCTCAACATGGCGCGCGGGGTGCTGCACAACCTCGACGATATTTTCGTACAGATGCGCGAGTATTCCAGCGGCTTGCGTGGCAATGTTCGCGTCTATGCCAACATGTCGGCCATCACACAATACTTGCCCGGCGAAATACAGTCTTTTTTTCTCAAGCACCCGGAAATCAACATTCATCTCGAGGAAAAGGTCAGTCCGATCATCACTCGTGAGGTGGCCAGTAACGGCGCTGATGTCGGTGTGTGTGCGCTGCTTCCTCACGGTCATGACCTGGAAACTTTTCCCTATCATACCGACGATCTGGTGGTGGTGACGCCGCTCGATCATCCGCTGGCCGTGCACGACAGCATCCGCTTTGATGACACCCTCGGCTATGCCTATGTCGGCCTGCAGTCGGCGAGTGCCATCAACCTCGAACTGATCAAGGCCTCGAGCCAGGCCAATCGCCCCTTGAATATCCGCATCCAGGTGACCAGCTACGACGCCCTTTGCCTGATGGTCGAGGCTGGATTGGGGATCGGCGTAGTGCCACGCGGCGCCCTGCGTCCCTATGCTGGCGGCATCGGTATCAAGGTAATTGCGCTGCGCGATGAGTGGGCAAGGCGCAAGCTTGCGATCTTCGTCAATTCGTTCGAATCCTTGCCCATGGCAGCAAGGCTATTCGTCGAGCACCTGGTGGAGTCTTCAAAAAAAATGCCGTCGGAGAAGACAGGAAGTGTCTGAGACTTCTTGCCATCGTATTTTGCGATGGCGGGGTCATGAATGGCTATTACCTGGACCTGCGCTATGCCTTCAACCTCATGGGCGACTCCACTATATTTCGAACGAAGGGCCGTGCTCGCCCAAGGAGGCACTTACGCCAAGATGAACGGATGCTTATCGACCTAAACCATCACTGCAATCCGTCTTATAACAACATAATCGAGGTAAATCGAATGAACGCTACGCTCAAGACCTTCCGCAAAGCCCGTCAGCTGCTGCCCATCTCACTGTTGGCAGTTGGCAGTCTCACCGCCGGTGTCGCCCAGGCCCAGGAGTCGCTGAACATCGGTGCCGTACCCACCGGCACCGGTTGGTTCTTCGGTATCTCCGAAGGCGCGCGGGTGATCAGCGCCAACACTCCCTATGAGATCTCGGTACGCGAGACCGGCGGCACCCGCGAGAATGCCATTCGCCTGGGCCGCGACGAACTCGACCTGGCCTTCACCGAGGCGCTGGTCGGCTACGAGATGTACAACGGCATCGGCCGCTTCGAGGAGACGCCCAACGAGAATGCCCGCCTGGTCTACTGGATCGCGCCTTCGACCATGCACTGGGCGGTGCGCCAGGACTCGGATATCGAGACCTTCGACGATCTCAACGGCCAGCGTTTCAATCCCAGCAGCATCGGCGGCGGCGGTGAGTACATCACCGAGCTGGTGTTCGATATCCTCGGCGTCGAACCCGACTTCCAGCGCATGCGCATCGACGATGCCGCCGAGGGCGTCACCGACGGCCGCCTGGTCGGCTTCAGCTACAACGGCGTGCCGCCGATCCCGGCCTTTACCGAGGTCCACTCGTCGCGGCCGCTGCAGCTGCTGTCGCTGTCCGAAGAGCAGCTCGATCTGGTCACCGGCGAGCTGCCGTTCCTGTCGCCATCGGTGATTCCGGCCGGTACCTACCGCGACATGGAGGAGGCCACCTCGCTGGGCATCTACATGGGCGTGGCTGCCAACGCCAGCCTCGACGACGATATCGTCTATGAAATCACCAAGGCATACTGGGAGAATCATGATCAGGTAGCGGCCTCCTTTGCCCCGGCCGACGGCGTGACGCCCCAGGACGTGATAGATAACGCGACCTTCCCGCTGCATGCCGGTGCGCTGCGTTACTATCAGGAGCTCGAGCTGGAAATTCCCGACGACGTCATTCCCCCCGAGGCGCAGTAAGCGTCGTTACTGCCCCGTTGGCGGCCCGGCTGCCGACGGGGTATCGTTCGATCACATCCATTCGTCGTCGCTGGCCCAGCGGGTCGGCGACGCAGGAGTCTGGTAATGGACACGCCTCGAGAGCAACAGGTCGTCGAGAAGTATTCCGATGATTCCGGCAAGCGCAAGCTGACGGGCATCTGGTTCCTGGTCATGCGCATCGCCGCCGTGTCCATGGCGCTCTTCCATCTCTACGCCGCGGTCACCGGGGCGGTCAATACTCAGAATGCGATCCATCTGATGTTCGCCATTCCGCTGATTTTCCTCGCCTACACCTGCCGGGCACGCGACAGCGAACGGTTGCCCTGGTACGACGTGATACCGGTGCTGCTGGGAGTGGCGATCAGCGCCTACTACATCTATCACTTCGACCGCATTCTCTATGATCTCGGCTATCTGATGCCGACCACCACCGATCTGTTCTTCGGCATTGCCGCTATCCTACTGCTGCTGGAAGCGTGCCGACGTGCCATCGGCCTGGCCTTCCCGGTGCTGGTGCTGGTGGCGTTGGTCTACGCCTACTTCGGGCGCTACCTGCCCGGCGTTTGGGGCCACGGCGGCTACGGCTGGGCGGACCTGGTGGCGACCTTCTACATGAGCCCCACTGGCATCTACGGCAGCCTGATGCGCACCTCGTCGACGGTGATCGTAATCTTCATCATGTTCGGTGCGCTGCTGGTCACCACCGGCGGCGGCGATACCTTCATGCGCCTCTCCAACGCCGCCACCGGGCGCATGTCCGGAGGGCCGGCCAAGGCCGCGACCCTGTGCAGCGCGCTGTTCGGCAGCATCAGCGGCAGTACCGCGGCCAATGTCGCCACCACTGGGGTGTTCACCATCCCGCTGATGAAGAAGAACGGCTATAGCCCACGCTTCGCCGCGGCCACCGAGGCCTCGGCGTCCACCGGCGGGCAGATCCTGCCGCCGATCATGGGCGCGGCGGCCTTCGTCATGGCCGACGTGATCTCGACCAGCTATCTGGAGATCATCGGCGCGGCGCTGATCCCGGCGCTGCTGTTCTATCTCGCCATCTGGATGAGCGTGCACTTCGAGGCCAAGCGGCTGGGCCTCACGCCGGTGCCCAAGTCGCAGCGCCCGACGCTGCGCGAGGGGCTGTTCAACATCGAGACCCTGGTGGTGCCGATCGCGGTGCTGGTGACCATGCTGGTGCTGCGCTACACCCCCACCACCGCGGCGGTGGCGGCCTACTTCACCGCGGTGTTGATCTATCTGTTCTCGTGGCGCAGCCCGGGCACCCTGTGGGAGCGCATCAAGTCGCTGCCGGCAGCCCTCGAGGCCGGGGCGATGACCGCGGCGATGATCGCGGTGATCATCGGCAGCGTGGCGATCATCGCCTCGGTAATCAGCCTTACCGGCCTGGGCCTCAAGGTCTCCTCGGTGATCCTGGTGGTCAGCGGCGGCGACGTGCTGATCACGCTGGTGCTGGCGATGGTGGTGGCGATCATCCTCGGCATGGGCTTGCCCACGGTGGCGGCCTACATGCTCGCCGCCTCGGTGGTGGCCGCGGCCTTCATCGAGGCTGGGCTGCCGAGCCTTTCGGCCCACCTGTTCATCCTCTACTTCGCGATCCTCTCCGGGGTCACGCCGCCGGTGGCTCTGGCCGCCTATATCGGCGGTGCGATCGCCGGGTCGCACTGGTTCAAGACCGCGCTGACCGCGACCAAGATCTCGCTGGGTGGCTTCCTGATCCCCTACATGTTCATCTACCACCCGCCGCTGCTGGGCAACGGTACGCCGCTGGAGATCGCCTTGGCGGTCGGCTCCGGGGTGTTGGGCATCATCGCCCTGGCCGGCTCGACCATCGGCTACTTCCTGCGACCCTGCAGTTGGCTGGAGCGCGGACTGCTGCTGATTGCGGCGCTGATGCTGATCACCGGCCAGCTGCTCACCGACGTCATCGGCATCGTGCTGATCGTTGGCTTGTTCATCTGGCAGTATCGTCACCATCAGGCGACGCTATCCCGCTCCTCCTCACCCGCAGCAGGCAAGGAACCCGCGCAATGAAGATCGTGATCTCCGACGACTACCAAGACGCAGTACGCACCCTGGACGCCTTCGGCAAGCTCGAGGGTCACGATGTGACGATTCATCACGACACCCTGAGCGATCTCGATGCCCTGGCCGAGCGCTTCCAGGACGCCGAGGCGCTGGTGCTGATTCGTGAGCGGACCCGGATCAGCGAGGCGCTGCTGGCCAGGCTGCCCAAGCTGCGCTACATCAGCCAGACCGGCGGCGGTGCGGCGCATATCGACCAGGATGCCTGCGCCCGCCACGGGGTCAAGGTGCTGACCGGTACCGGTTCGCCGGTGGCCGCCGCCGAGCTGACCTGGGGCCTGGTGATGGCGGCGACCCGGCACATTCCCCAAGAGGTCGAGAACCTCAAGGCAGGGCGTTGGCAGCGCACCCTGGGCACCGGGCTCAAGGGCCGCACCCTGGGCATCTTCGGCTACGGCAAGATCGGCCAGTTGGTGGCCGGCTACGGCCAGGCATTCGGCATGCAGCTGCTGGTGTGGGGGCGCGAGGGCACCCGCCAGCGCGCCGCCGAGGCGGGGCTCGAGGTCGCCGCCAGCCAGGACGACCTGTTCGCGCGCAGCGACGTGCTCAGCTTGCATCTGCGCCTCAACGATGACACCCGCGGCATGGTCACGGCTGAGCATCTGGCATTGATGCAGCCCGAGGCGGTGTTGATCAACACCAGCCGCGCCGAGCTGATCGAGCCCGGCGCGCTGGAAGCGGCGCTGCGTGCCGGTCGGCCGGGACGCGCCGGCATCGATGTCTTCGAGCAGGAGCCGCTGTTCGAGCATCCCATGCTGGCCCTGCCGGGGCTGGTGGCCACGCCGCATCTCGGCTACGTCGAAAAGGACAGCTACGAGCTCTACTTCGGCGATGCCTTCGACAACCTGCTGGCCGCCGCCAGCGAGTGAGGAGATGCGCCATGAGTCATCGCAACGACAGCCTCGATCCGCAGGGGATCACCGTGCGCCGCGAGGTGCTGGGGGATGCCTACGTCGACCGCTCGCTGGACGGCGCCGACGACTTCAGCTGGCCGCTGCAGGAGCTGGTGACCCGCAACTGCTGGGGCGATATCTGGACCCGTGAGGGCCTGCCGCGGCAGACCCGCAGCCTGGTCAACCTGGGCATGATGGTGGCCCTCAATCGCCCCCACGAGCTCAAGATTCACCTCAAGGGCGCGCTCAACAATGGCTGCACGCCGGCGGAAATCCGCGAGGTACTGCTGCAGAGCGCCGCCTACTGCGGCTTCCCGGCGGCCATCGACGGCTTCCGCGTGGCCCGCGAGGTACTCGCCGAAGAGGGCATCGCGTTCCGCGACGGCGAGTGATTCTGAGCGTAATAACAACCAAGACTGCGTCTGAAAAGCTAGGAGTTAATTTATGTACGCCACCGTATCCCTGCGCCGCCACCTGGGCACGGCGCTGATGTCCGCGGCCCTGGTCGCCGCTACCCCGGCGCTGGCCGGCGAGTCGCTGAGCATCGGCGTGGCGCCCAGCGCCAGCGGCTGGTACTTCGGCTACTCCGAGGTCTCGCGCATCGTCAGCGGCGCCACCGACCACGAGATCTCGGTACGCGAGACCGGCGGTTCGCGGGAGAACGCCATTCGCCTGCGCGGCGGTGAGATCGACCTGGCGCTGATCGACGCCATCGGCGCCTACGAGGGCTACCATGGCGAAGGCCAGCAGACCGACCACCACAACCCCGACATGCGGGTGATCACCTGGGTCGCGCCCTCGACCATGCACTGGGCGGTGCGCCAGGACCGCGATATCGAGACCTTCGAGGAACTCGAGGGCGAGCGCTTCAATCCCAGCAGCATTGGCGGTGGCGGCGAGTACATCACCGACATGGTGTTCGAGGTGCTCGGCATCCAGCCGGACTTCCAGCGCATGCGTATGGATGATGCCGCCGAGGCGGTGGTCGACGGGCGCATTGTCGGCTTCAGCTACAACGGCGTGCCGCCGATCCCGGCCTTCACCGAGGTTCACTCCTCGCGGCCGCTGCATATCCTGTCGTTCAGCGACGAGCAGCTCGAGGCAGTGACCGAAGCGCTGCCGTTCCTGTCACCGGCGACCATCCCCGCCGAGACCTACCGCGACATGCCCGAGGCCACCACCCTGGGCACCTTCATCGGCATCGTTGCCAACAGCAGCATGGACGAGGAGACCGCCTACGACCTGACCCGCGCCTACTGGGAGAACGTCGAGGCCATCGCCGAGAGCTTTGCCCCGGTGGAGGGCATGACGGCGCAGATCGCCCTCGACAACACCACCACGCCGCTGCATCCAGGCGCGCTGCGCTACTACCAGGAGGCCGGTCTGGAGATTCCCGAGGCGGTCATGCCGCCCGAAGCCGAGTAAGCGTTGGCTCGATCGCACCGTGCCACCCGCAGCAGGCCGCCCTCGGGCGGCCTGCTGCTATCCGGGGTTATCGCATCGGCGAGGCACAGCGCTTAGGCTGGAGGCGAATCTTTCGCCGGTGGTAGTGAATGGGCAAGTTCATCGTGTTGTTGATTATCGCCGTGGCAGTGTCCGCGGCGCACCAACGCGTGTGGGAAGCGGTGCCCCAGCACTGGGCGCCCTGGGAGCCGCTGGCGGTGGATGACCCGCTGACGCCGGTCAGCAAGTGGAAGCTGCGCCAGCTGGCCGACGACCGCCAGGGCTGCCTGGCGGCGCTGAATACGGTACCGGATGCTGAATTGGCCTATACCGCGCTGGACGACCATGAGCCGGTGGCGGGGTGCCCGCTTGCGAACGTGGTGCGGGTCCAGGGCAGCGGGGTCGACTTCAACGCCAGCTTCGTCGCCAGCTGCTCGCTGGCACTGGCCTGGGTGATCTACGAGCGCCAGCGTCTGCAGCCCGCCGCCGAGGAGGTGTTCGGCAGCCGCGTGACAAGCGTCGAGCACTACGGCAGCTACAGCTGCCGCAACGTCTATGGCCGCGAGGACGGACGCCTGAGCGAACATGCCAGCGCCGACGCGTTCGACGTGGCGGGGTTCGGCTTCGCCGACGGGCGGCGCATCACGCTGCTAGGCGACTGGGACGATGACGGCGAGGCGGGGGCGTTTCTGCGCGAGGCGCGGGACGGCGCCTGCGATATCTTCGGCAACGTGCTGGGGCCGGACTACAACGCCGCGCATGCCGATCACTTCCATTTCGGCATGCGCGGCTTCCGGCTGTGCCGCTAGGCGAGACCCGAGGTTACTGGCTGAGATCGATATCCTCCTCGTCGGTCAGCGCCCCGGCGGCGGCACCCACGCCCGCACCGATCACTGCGCCGCGGGTGGCACTGCCGCCGGTGGCGGCGCCTGCCCCAGCACCCGCCGCGGCCCCGACGCCGGCACCGCTGGCGGCGCGTTCGCCGGTGGTGGTGCCACAGCCGGCCAGCACCAGCGCAGTCAAGGCGATGGCCGCCAGACTCAGCAGGCCGCGGGGCGTGTGGCGGGGCCTCTCAACGGTTTTGGCTCCTTGCTCGTACATATCAGCTCTCCTTTTCCATGGTTTGCCTCGTCACCCTAGAAGCCGTCGAGCCTTGGGGCAATGTGGGATCAGGAGAGGGGCTGCTGGAATAGCATGAACTGGCGGAAAAGCTCGCCCTGACTACTGATGTTGAGCCGGCTGTAGAGGCGCTTGCGGTGGTTCTTGACCGTCCCCTGGGTGATGCCCAGCTGTCGGGCAATCTCCGGTGAGCTGTAGCCACGCAGGATTAACCAAGCCACGTCGCGCTCACGGTCGCTGAGCACATCGCGACCGAAGTCGTGCAATTGGCTGGGAGCCTGGTCGTCGACGCGGGGAAGGTGCAGGCTGCTGGCCAGCCAGAACTGGCCTATCAGCGATTCCAGCAAGGGGAAGAGATAGGTCAGCACGGCGAGCACATCGTCGGGTGCCGGCGTGGCCAAGGGGCGATAGAAACCGAAGGAGAGCGACAAGCAGTCCTGCTCGGTGAGGGGAAAGAAGGCCCCGGCTTCGTCATGCAGTCCCAGCTCGCGGTAGTAGGTGGCGAAGTAATCGCTGTCTCGAAACCCTGCTGGTGCCAGCTCATCCAATGACCACACGCCACGGGCACGGTGTCGCTCCCAGTGCTGGAATATCGGATCGAGCAAATACATGCGTTCTATGTACGGTATGAGAACGCGTTGATGGCGCGTGGCATCGAGATTGTGTGCCAGGATGGCGGGGCGACCCTGGGCGGAAAAGTGGAAGGCCGCATAGCTGATGCCGGGAAAGTAAGCCGCCAGTACCTCCCCCAACCCATCGAGAAAATCCGGCGAGCGCACCAGCCCCGCCAGCTTGGCGACAGGCGCCAGGCTGGCGGGAGGTTTGGCGGCGTGACGGGGCTCGTGCATGGCATATCAGCCTGTTAGAAGCCTAGCGAATATCCTCCACTAGCGCGGCGGCCCGGTCGATCCAAGGCTGCTGGTGTTGCTGTAGCGTTTGTTGCCCCCAGCGGGCGATTTCAGCGTCCATCGGATCGTAGGCCTCGGTCTGACTAGCGGCCAGTGTCTGAATCACTGCGTGGCCACAAAACGGAACATAGCCTTCCGAGTAACCGCCTTCGTGGACCATGACCAATCGCCCGGAGCAGAGCCGCTCGGCGGCGCTCAACAGCTTTTGGGTCATGGTCGCATAGGCGCCGCTGTTGAGCAGCATGCAGCCGAGAGGGTCCATGGCGCTGGCATCGAAGCCGCAGGCTACCACGATCAGCTCGGGCCGATAGCGAGTGAGGGCCGGTATGACCACCTCGTCGAGGGCCGCCAGGTAGGCACCGATCCCGCTCCCGGCAGGTAGCGGCACGTTGAGGGTATAGCCGAATCCGGCACCCTCGCCGCGCTCGCTGAGGTGGCCGCTATCCTGAGGATAGTTGTTGTCATGATGGAGCGAGATGGCCAATACATCATCACGCTCCCAGAACGCTTGCTGGGTGCCATTGCCGTGATGCACGTCCCAGTCGATGACCGCGACGCGCCTCAGCGGATGGTGCGCCATCATCGCCATGATCGCCACCGGGATATTGCCCAGCAGGCAGAAGCCCCGGCCCCGGTCACGCTCGGCGTGGTGGCCAGGTGGTCGGCACAGCGCATAGGCGTTGTCGCAGCGGCCGCTAAGCACCGCTTGCATGGCGATCATCGCCTGCCCAGTGGAGCGGCGGGCGATGGTGTAGCTGTCCTTGCGCAGCGGCGCGCACTCGCCAGCATCACCGAAACCGCGCTCGCTCATCCCTGCCAGCCGGTCGAGGTAGGCGGAGGTGTGAAAGCGCAGCAGGTCCTCCTCGCTAGCCGGTTCACCCTTGAGCAGGACCAGCTCATCGATCAGGCCGCTCATCTCCAGCAGGTTGCGCAGGCGCCGCTTGGTCTCTGGATGCTCTGCCGCGGCGGCGGGTTGCACGAACTCTCCCGGGGCGTCGAAGATCGAACACGGGCCGGCATCGTGCCACATGCAGTGTTCATGAAAGGCAAACCCGGTGCGTGGCATGGTCAACTCCTCAGGCCAGGACGATGAATAGCAGCACACTAAAGGCCGCGGCGATCAAGACATAGGGAAGCTGGGTCAGGGCGTGCTGCAGCGGTGTCACACTGCAGCCACGGGCACTCAATACCGTGGAGTCGCCAAAGAAGCAGGCGTGCGAACCGAAGGCTCCCGCTGAGATCATGGCGCCTAGGGTCAGTGGCAGCGAGGCGCCGGTGGCGAGCGCCAGCGGAACCACGATGGGGAAGGCAATGGCATAGACACCCCAGAAGGAGCCGGTGGCAAAGGCGAGGCCGGCGAGTATCACGAAGGTCACTGCTGGCAGCCACTGACCCGCCATGACCGGCATGACCCAGTCGATCAGTGTCTCGGCCAGACTCAACTGCTCGTTGACGTCTTGCAGAATGAAGGCGGCGAAGACGATGCCCAGCGGCACCAACATGAACTGCAGTCCCTTGATGATCTCGTCGAACAGGCGGTTGAGCGGTGCCATGTCTTGCGCCACGTACAGACCAAGGGTCACCAGCAGGGCGAACGCCACACCGATCAGTGCGTCGATCTCGAACCACCAGGTGGCGAAGATCAGCGTTGCCATCGGCAGCAGGAAATTGATCAACCTGGCGGGGCGATGCGTGAACTGCTCGGGATTTTCCTCTTCGTTGTTCTCGGGCAACCGCTCTTCGTCGCCCTGCTCGGCACGCTTCATCTTGCCCAGCGCCGGGATCAGTCCGCCAGCGACCAGCAGCACCACGATCAGCGCCACCCAGGGGTAGAACAGGTAGGGGATGAGAGTCAGGTAGTAGCTGAAGCCCTGGCCGGTGTCGGCAACGTCGTGGCTTTCCAGCAGTCCCGAGAGGTAAATTGCCCAGGTGGAGAAGGGGATGATCAAGCAGATGGGCGCCGCGGTCGAGTCGACGATATAGGCCAGCATCGAGCGCGATATCTTAAGCTTGTCGGCCAGCCGTTTCATCGCCGCCGAGACGGTCATGGCGTTGAGGTAGTCATCGATGAAGATCAGCACACCGAGCCCGACACTGCCCAGCAGCGCGCTGCGACGCGTGGTGAAGTAGCGTCCGGCGGCGCGACTGAACGCCTCCGTGCCTCGCGCGAACTGCAGCAGGCCAATCAGGCTGCCAAGCAAGCCGCAGACCAGGATGATCCAGCCCATGGTCGGGTCCTGCATCACCCCCAGGCCGCTGGCCGCCATATCCTGTACGGCGGTGGTGGGCGACAGCATGATGAAGCCACTCAGTGCCCCGGCCAGCAGCGCTTCCAGCGTCCGTCGCGTGAGCAGCGCCATGCTGATGACCACGGTGGTAGGCAGTAGGCTGTAGAGGCCGTAATAGTCACTATCGATCAGCGCGAAGCCGCTCAGGCTGGCGACCAACACGACGCTGAGAAACAGCAGGCCGCCCTTGGTGGCACTGCCGAAGCGCTGAGAATGGCCCGTCAGGCCCGAAGCATTGTGCGACATGGTAGATGACCTTTGTTGTTGTGCGATCTGCTATTGGTAGCACCGCTGGGACGTCGCCCGCATTGTCCCCAAGGGGATAACGCAGGCTCACACGCGCGGTTGCTGCTGGGTGATGCAGTGGATATTGCCGCCGCCGAGCAGGATCTCTCGGGCTGGCACGCCGATCACCCGCTTGTCGGGGAAGAGTCCCTGGAGGATCGCTTTGGCCTCCTCGTCATGGACAGGGTCGAGCAGCGGCATCACCACCGCGGCGTTGGCGATATAGAAATTGACGTAGGAGCCGGCCATGCGATCGCCGGGGCGCCGCGGGTGGGAGCTGTCGAGGCGATCCAGGCCGCTGGCCTCGTCCTCGGCGATATACAGTGGGCCGGGCTGGGGCAGCTTGTGCACGCTCAACGGTCGGCCCTTGGCGTCGCTGGCGGCCTCGAGCACCGCCAGCGCCTCGCGGCAGATGGCGGCCTGGGGGTCTGCGTCGTCGTCGCACCAGCTCAACGCCACCTGGCCGGGGGCCACGAAGCAGCACAGGTTATCCACGTGCCCATCGGTCTCGTCGCGGTGGCAGCCCCGCGGCAGCCAGATCACCTTGTCGATGCCGAGGTAGTCGCGGAGCAGCTGCTCCATTTCCCGGCGGTTCAGGCCGGGGTTGCGGTTGGGGTTGAGCAGGCACTCCTCGGTGGTGATCAGGGTGCCTTCACCGTCGACGTGCAGCGCCCCGCCCTCCAGTACCATCGGTGCGGTGAAGCGCGGAATGCCGAGCATCTCGGCAATCTTGGTACGGATGCGCTTGTCCTTGTCCCAGGGAAAATAGAGCCCGCCGTCGAGGCCGCCCCAGGCATTGAACTCCCAGTCGACCATCGCCAGACGGCCGTCGGGGTGGGTCAGGAAGGTGGGGCCCACGTCGCGCATCCAGGCGTCGTTGCTGGAGAGCTCCACCACGCGGATATGGGCGGGCAGCTGGTGGCGGGCGTTCTCGTACTGGTCGTCGTTGACGCCGACGAACACCGTCTCGCTCTCGGCGATGGCGCAGGCCACCGCAGCGAAGGCCTGCTGGGCCGGCTTGGCGCCGTAGCGCCAGGTGTCGGGGCGTTGCGGCCAGAGCATCCAGCAGGCGTCGTGGGGGGCGAACTCGGCGGGCATGGCGAAGCCCAGGGTTGCAGGGGTGGCGGTATCGGCGCTGGGGCTTTCGATCTGTGGTGGGTTCATGACGGTTCTCACAGGTGGCCTACGATCAGAAAGATGCCGGCGGCAATTGCTGCGGAGATCAACACATAGGGCAACTGGGTCAGGGCGTGGGCCATGGGCGTGCAGCCGCTGCCCTGAGCCGAGAGCACCGTGGAGTCGCCGTAGAAGCAGGCGTGGCTGCCGAAGGCGCTGGCCGAGATCAGCGCGCCGATCACCAGCGGCATATGGCTGTCCATGCTGGCGGCCAGGGGCAGTACGATGGGCATGGCCACGGCGAACAGCCCCCAGAAGGAGCCGGTGGCGAAGGCCAGGAAAGCCATGGTGACGAAGACCACCGCCGGCAGCATCCCCGGGCTCATCAGCGGCTGGACGGTGGCGATCACGTAGTCGGTGAGCCCCAGCACGTCGTTGACCTCCTTGAGGGTGAAGCCGGCCACCAGGGTGCCCAGCGGCATGATCATCGCCTTGAAGCCATCCAGGGCGGTGTCGAAGGTGTCGTGGAAGCTCAGCAGCTTCTGGACGGCGATCAGCACCAGGGTCACGGCCAGCGCCACGATGACGCCGCGCAGGATGTCGATCTCGAAGTACCAGGTGAAGAAGATCAGGGTGGCGATGGGCAGCAGGAAATTGAGCAGGTGCGGGCGCATGCGGCCATCGTCCTCCACCTCCAGGGCGTTGTCGTCGACGCCGTCCGGCATCAGCTGGCCGGCGGCGGCGCGGGCCTCGGCGGCCTTCATGGGGCCGAAGTTGGGAATCCAGCCCATGGCCACCAGGGGCACCACGGCGGCGGCCACCCAGGCGTAGAACATATACGGGATGGCTTCGATATAGAGGCCCATGCCGTTGCCGGACACGTCGTTCTCCTCCAGCAGGCCGGCGAAGAATACTGCCCAGGTGGAGAAGGGCACCAGGATGCAGATCGGCGCCGCGGTGGAGTCGACGATATAGGCGAGCTTCTCCCGCGAGACCTGGAAGCGGTCGGTGATCTTCTTCATCGAGGCGCTGATGGTCAGCGCATTGAGGTAGTCATCGACGAAGATCACCAGCCCCAGCACCCAGGTGGCCAGCAGGCTCTGGCGGCGGCTATGGATGCGCTTGGTGACGGCGTCGCCGAAGCTGAGCACGCCGCCGGTCTTGACCAGCAGGGCGATCAGGCTGCCGAACAGGCCGCAGACCAGGATGATCCAGGTCACGGTGTCGTTGCCCAGCACGCTGAGCAGGATATCCGAACCCTGGGTGACCACCGTGGTGGGGTCGATCATCAGCAGGCCCACCAGGGCCCCGGCCAGCAGCGACTCGATGGTGCGACGGGTGATAACGGCCATGCCCAGCACCACGGCGGTGGGGAGCAGGCTCCAGGCGCCAAAACTTTCCATACAACACTCTCTATTTATCGTTGTGGTCTTGTGAGGGTGGGGGCCTGTCGCCCGGCCCCCGAGCGGGTCAGATAAACCCGTCGGCCTTGAGGGACGCCGTGACGGCGGTGAAGGCCTCATCGAGGACGGCCACCACCCGGTCGACGGTGTCGCGGTCCCAGATCAGCGGCGGCGAGATGATGTTGAGGTGGCCCACCGGGCGGATGATCAGGCCGCGCTTCTGGGCCTCGGCGGCGACCCGGTCGCCGACCCGCGCCTCCACCGGCAGCAGCTCCTTGGTGGCCTTATCGGCGACGTTCTCGATGGCCAGCATAAAGTGGCTGCCGCGCACGTCGCCGACAGTCTCGTGATCTGCCAGGGTTTTGAGCTGCTGCGCCAGATAGGGACCCACCTCGCGGACGTTGTCGCAGATCCGCTCGCGCTCGATGATCTCGATGTTCTTGAGCGCCGCCGCACAGCTCACCGGATGGCCGGAGTAGGTGAAACCGGTGCTCAGCACGCCGCCCTTGCCCTGGGGGGTGCCCAGGACTTCGAAGAGCTCGTCGGAGATCAGGGTGGCGCCCAGCGGCGCATAGCCCGAGGAGAGCCCCTTGGCGCAGTTGATGATGTCCGGCTGGGTATCGAAGACCGCCTCGGAGGCGAAGAAGTGGCCCAGGCGGCCGAAGCCGGTGACCACCTCGTCGGCGATGAACAGGATGTCGTGGGTGCGGCACACCGCCTGGATGCGGGCGTGATAGCCCGCCGGCGCCATCAGCACCCCTCCGGCGCCCATGATCGGCTCGGCGATAAAGGCGGCGATATTGTCGGCGCCGATCTCGGCGATGCGCTCTTCCAGCTCGGCCACCAGGTGATCGCAGTAGTCCGCCTCGCTCATGCCCTCGGGGCGGCGGTAGAGGTTGGCCTCGCTGAGGTGGGTGACCAGGTGATCCAGGGTGTCGAAGTCCCAGTTGTTGCTTTCGATGCCGGTCAGGCTCGCCGCCAGGTAGGTGGTGCCGTGGTAGGCGTTGTTGCGCGACAGGATGCGCTTCTTGTTGGGCTTGCCCAGGCGATTGAAGTAGTAGTGGACCAGGCGAACGGTGGCGTCGTTGGCCGTCGAGCCGCCGCAGCTGAAGAACACGTGGTTGAGGTGGGCCGGAGCCAGCTCGGCGAGCTTGGCGGCCAGCTCCGTCGCCGGGGCGTTGGAAAGGTTGTTGAAGGTGGAGAAGTAGGCCATGCGGGTGGCCTGCTCGGCCATGGCCTGGCCGATCTCGGCGCGGCCGTGGCCGACGTTGACGCACCACAGGCCGGCGATGCCGTCGATAAAGCGATTGCCGTGGACGTCTTCCACGTAGATGCCGTCGCTGTCGGTGATCAGATCGCAGCCCTCGTCGTGGAAGCGGCTGTAGTCGGTGAAGGGGTGGATGAAGTGATCCTTGTCCTTCTGCCATAGCGCCTGGGCGTCGAGGTCCTGGCGGGTGCTGGCGTTCGACTGCCGCGGGGCGGAACGCTTGATGGTCGGTGTCGGGGGCATGGCCGTGGCCTCGTCTGTTGTTATCGGTAGCACCAGACTAGCCAGGGGCGACTTGGCGGGAACATATCCCGATTGGGGTATGGTGGCAGGCAGGGCCGCTTTCTAAGCTGGCAACACCCTATAACCACAACGCAACGAGGCACCCATGACGCACTCCATTGATGGGCAACGACTGTGGGATTCGCTGATGGCGATGGCCGAGATCGGCCCCAGCCCCAACGGCGGCAGCCACCGGCTGGCGCTTACCGACGAGGACGCCGCCGGCCGGCACTTGCTGATCGAATGGGGCCAGGCGCTGGGTCTTACGCTGCGCGTCGATCGCGTCGGCAACATGTTCCTGCGCCGCGCCGGCAAGCGTGACGATCTCGATCCGATCGGCGTTGGCAGCCACCTGGATACCCAGCCCAAGGGTGGACGCTTCGACGGCGTGCTGGGGGTACTGGCCGGCCTCGAGGCGCTGCGTACCCTCGACGATCACGGCGTGGTCACCCAGCGGCCGCTGGAACTGGTGGTGTGGACCAACGAGGAGGGCAGCCGCTTCGCCCCGGCCATGGTCGCCTCCGGCACCTATGCCGGCGTGTTCAGCGTCGGCTCGACCCTGGCGCGCCGCGACCGCGACGGCGTGAGCCTCGGCGAGGCGCTCGCCGCGACCGGCTTCAACGGCGAGATGGCGGTGGGCGAGCCGCGCCTGGCGGGCTTCCTCGAGCTGCATATCGAGCAGGGGCCGGTGTTGGAGGAGAACCACGAGGCGATCGGCGTGGTGACCGGCGTGCAGGGCATGCGCTGGTTCGACGTCACGCTGCGCGGCCAGTCCTCGCATGCCGGCCCCACGCCGATGCGCTACCGGCGCGACGCCTTGGCCGCCGCGGCGCGCTGCATCGACCGCCTCCAGGCCCACGCCCTGGCGGATCCCAGCGGCGACACCAAGGTCACCTGTGGCACCCTGGAAATCGACGCCGCCTCGCGTAACGTGGTGCCCGGAGAGGTGCGGCTCAGCGTCGACCTGCGTCATATCGACGAGGGTGAGCTGGATGCCCTGGAAGCGCGCTTCGAGGATGAACTGGCCGCCGCCGGCGAGGCCTTCGGCGTGGAGGCGAAAAGCGAGCGCATCTGGGCCTCGCCGGTGGTGAGCTTCGATGCCGGCTGCGTCGACGCCGTGGAGGGCGCCGCCAAGGCTCGTGGCATTGCCTACCGGCGCATGCTGAGCGGTGCCGGCCACGACGCCGTCTATGTGTCGCGGGTCGCGCCCACGGCGATGGTCTTCATCCCCTGTCGCGACGGTATCAGCCACAACGAGGCGGAGTACTCGAGCCCGGAGCAGTGCGCCCTGGGCGCTCAGGTGCTGTGCGATGCGCTGATCGAGCTGGCCGGCAGAGAGTAAGCGGCTTGTCGAAAGCAGTAGCACCAAGGATGTGGGGCTATTTTGCGGCAATCACCCAGAGGCTCAGGCGTGAGCCCCTGGGGGGGCGCTGCAGGATCATGGTTGGTCGATGATGATCTCCTTTTCAACGATGTCGCCGTCGATAACGATGGGCGTGTCATCGAGAAAGAGTGAGCAGCCTCGCATGGGAATGTCCAAGTGGCAGGCGGTGTCATTGCTCCCCCCGAGCTCGCTATTCGGCCCCGTCGAGAACATCACGTTTCCGTAGAAGCTCCTGGGCTCCATCCCCATGCCACCGGGGAACTCTCCGGGCACCATTCTGTGCCACTTGGCGTCCCGGTTCATTCCCCAGCCGACGTGGCTCATGCCATAGCCGCGCTCGTCATTGAAGTCTTGCATATAGGATTTGACGATATCGGCCTCGAAGCCTCCTCGAATATCGGTGATCCAGCCCTTCTCTATGGTATAGGTGATCGGTTCGCGAACGTAGATATTCTGGGGCAAGAGGATATCGCCCGGAGCGACGACGATCTGGCCATCAACACCATCGTCGTCGCCGCCGGTAAAGACAAACCCTGACGGCCAGTGATCCCAGCGGCCTGGTTCATCGGTACAGGCATATTCGGCGATGGTGGGATAGGTATTCAATTGGTAGGTAACATCGGTGCCATGGGGCGAGGTAATACGCATTACCTTGGCCTTGTCCAGCATATCGGCAGCGATTTCGACCTTCTCTCTCAACTCTTTCGAGGGCAACATGCGCGCCAATAACTCAGGAGGCTCTACGGCTGTCAGTATGCGCGTCCCCGCCGCCTGTATAGCCATTTGTTCCGGTGAAAAAAGCAGGAAAATACAGTCGATCAGCATGTCGCAATTCTTAAGCGCTTCTACCGCGTCTGGCATGCTGGCTAGACCTGTCGTACCCACATTCCAACCGCCCGTCGGTAGTGGGGACGGTAAGCGCATATGGTACATATTAGCACCTAAGCGCTGGCCCGCCGCCATAAACGCATCGGCATACTCAAGGCGTTCATTGCCCTGTGTAAGGATAATGAGCTTTTCGCCTTCATGCACGCCAGACATTTTTAGCTGGTGCAGACATATTTCGGTAAAACTTGCGTGATCCATGAGAACTCCCAATATCCATTGTATGGAACCGTTAGGGCTAATGCGTCCGACCTTGGCGCTTTAGCCCTTATCGGACATAAAGCGCCGAGCGGTAGATTGTCGATGAAAATTAAGCCGTGGCGTTGTGTGGGTCAGGGCTGGCGGATGGTGTGTGCTTCTTGCGGCCTAACTCCTCGGTGATAGCCTTTAGGAAGAGATCGGTAGAAGCCTTATGCGGTTTGGTCGCTAAACTCACACCTACGAATAGCGTCGTGGACACGATAATTCCCCACACGCCTGCCGGCAGACCCAGGAAGGAGTTGCCAATGGCATAGACGAAAAGCACGAAGGCGCCGGTGCCGAGCACGCTTACCAGGGCGCCAGCGGCAGTGCCACGCTTCCAGTAGAAGGCACCGATGATCGCTGGCACCATGGCCACCAGGCCCGATGAAGCTGCCACCGAGAGCACGGCGATCAGGTCGAGCTCGAGTTCGGCAAAGCCAAGCGCCATGATGGCGATGACGGGGATCACGATCTTGCCGGCCAGCAGCTGACGCTTTTCGCTGGCATCGGGCTTGAGATTGGCATAGACGTCACGTGCCAGCATCGAGGAGAGAGTCAGCATGATCGAGTCGATGGTCGAGACGGCGGCGGCCATGATGCCGATCATCACGATAACGCCCAGGAGCGGTGGCACGAAGTCGGATGCCAGCAGCGTCGGGGTGGCGAGATCCGCGCGCTCCAGGCTAGGAAAGGCCGCCAGGGCAGAAAAGCCCCACAGCACCGACACCAGGGTGTAGATAAAGCCGAAGACCAGGAAGCCGATCAGCATCTGGCGCATGGAGCGCAGCGAGGCGGGCATGAATAGCCGCTGGCTGACCTGGGGGTTGGAGAGGCTAAAGAAGAACCACGGGATGGTCAGGCCGAGGAAGGTGATGAAGCTGAATAGACCAGTGCCTGGAACCGTTAGCGATTGGGGATGCTCACTGGCCAGGGTGTCGAACAGCGCCGTAAACCCACCTAGTCCCTGGATGACCAGGAAAGCGACCAGCGTCGAGGCGATGATCATCATGATGGCTTGCAGGGAGTCGGTCCACATGACTGAGCGAATGCCTGCTACATAGGAGAAGATAATCGCTATCACCGTTGCCAGCATTACCCCGGTGGTAAAAGGAATTGCGCCGTTGGTGGTGCCTTGAAGTAGATAGCCAACGCCGGCAAGCTGTACTGCTGCGTAGGGAATCAGGAAGATACAGCTGGCAATCGACACGGCCATGGCGACGTGCTTGCTGTTATAGCGATGGCCTAGCATCTCGCTAGGGGTCACGAAGTTGAACTTCTTGCCTACGGCCCAGAATTTCGGCCCGAAGATCGCCACCAGCGAGACGCCCGCGAAATAGATGATTTCAAAGCCGAGGGCGCCCACGCCGCCGGCGTAGGTCAATCCGGCCAGCCCTACCATCATAAAGGCGCTATAGGTCGTGGCGCTGTAGCTCAACGCTGAGACGAACCCATTCATTTGTCGGTTACCCAAGAAATAACCCGACATGCTCTCCGACTTGCCTTGGCGAGATAAGATGGCAATCCCAATGGCAATAAAGAAATAGATGGCGATAGACCACCAGATCATTGACTCAGTCATTGCCGTGCTCCTCGAAATCTTTGGTGATATAGAGGTTTAGGGCAATGATCACCAACCCGGCAATCGTCCAGAACAGAAAACTGCCCAGCCATGTTTGTACGTTGGTCAGTAGGGTGTAAGGGACTAGGTAGCACAGTAGTACCACTGTCCAAACTAGCCATATCCATTTGCTTCTTTGCATGATCAACCTCGTATTGTTATTACGTCGGGGTTAAGGGTTATCGTTATAGGAACGAATCTCCGATGTGCGGGATTCGATGTCTTTCCAGGGTGCTTGGTCGGGCGCGAAGCGTGCCCGCAGGTAAGCCGTCAGAGTGGCAACCTGAGAGTCGCTAAGGCTGTCGGAGAAACCAGGCATCGCGCCGCTGCCTGGAACATGGTCGGCATGTACGCCGCCTAGAATCGATTGAATGACGTTGTCGGGATGTGCGCTGAACAGGTTGGTGTTCAGGGCCAGAGAAGTTTTGGCGCTGGAAAAGGTGGGAGCGCCGCTCTCCATATGACAAGCAGCGCAAGCGCCCTCGAATAGGCGCTCACCTTCCTCCATTCCCATAGGGCCGCTCTGGGTCGAGGCAATGCGCTCCGCGGCATCCGCTTGAACACTCTCGCTATCTCCTGCCGGTACGCCCATCTGGGCCGCCACGTAGTGCGCCAGGGCGCGTA
This sequence comes from Halomonas salipaludis, assembly GCF_002286975.1. GTDB lineage: Bacteria > Pseudomonadota > Gammaproteobacteria > Pseudomonadales > Halomonadaceae > Franzmannia > Franzmannia salipaludis. Next base: position 172,150 of record NZ_NSKB01000007.1, on the reverse strand, counting down.
CGTCGTACTCCGGCAGCTCGCCCAGGCCGGCTACTACTGGTGCCATGGGGCCGGAGGCCACGCCATGCAGCGACGAGGCTCCATGGCGCAGATAGTCGTAGAGAGAGGCCTCGCTCCAGGCAATCGGTGAGTGAGTTTGCTGGTTGAGGGGAGGGGCCTCCCAGCCGTCCACCATGGCGCCGGCCAGGCGCTGTTCTCCTCGACGCTCTGCGCCCATGGCGTTGCGTGGGGTATGGCAGGCGCTGCAGTGGCCCAGGCCCTCGGCGAGATAAGCGCCACGGTTGTATAAATCACTCTGCTCGGGGGCGGGCTCGAAGGGCGTGGCATCGTGGTATAACGCATTCCAGCCTGCCATTAATGGTCGGATATTGAAGGGGAAGCTCAGCGAGTTGGCGGGTGTCTCGGCGCGCACTGCGGGCTGTGCCATCAGATAGGCATAAAGCGCCTGCATGTCGGCATCGCTGATCTTGGCAAAGGCCGTGTAGGGGAACGCAGGATAGAGGTGGCGGCCGTCACGGCTGATGCCTTGACGCATGGCGCGGTCGAAGGCCGCATAGGACCACTGGCCAATCCCGGTTTCCTCATCGGGCGTTAGATTGGTGCTGTAGAGGGTGCCGAACGGCGTATCGAAGGCATGCCCTCCGGCATTTTCTTGTCCTCCCTCGGCGGTGTGGCAGGCCGCGCAGTCGCCAGCCGCGGCTACCAGCCGCCCACGCTCGATGGTCTCTGCCGAGTAGAGGTTGGCGGCAGGGCGCGGGATCGGGGCGATCGCGCCCTTCCAGGGCCAGGCCATCATCGCTGTGCCGGCTACCGCGGTCAGTGCCGCTGCCTTGAACCAGCGTTTACCGCGCCGAAGGGCTGGTGGTTCGGAGACGTTTTTCTGCAATGGGGAGGTCGGGTCCTGCAGGGCCTCGCGTACCCGGCCGGCAGTGAACGGCGGCTGGCGAAAACGCACTCCGGTGGCATCGAACAGGGCATTGGCGATGACTGCCACAGCGGGGGCAAGGTCTGCCTCAGGTAGTGCCGTAGCGCCCGGCGTCGCCGGCATGTCGTTCGTTGCTCTCCGGGTTAGGGTGTCGGTCGGCTCCACGAGAGCGCTACTGGTTGCGCTATCCCGGTCCGGGGGAGGCTCGCTGCCATCGCCCCATTCGTCGAAGGTGGGGGCGCGCCCAAGCAGCGGACGCGCGCTACTCAGCACACGCGCTTGCAAGGTTTGCTGCAAGCGCGAGGTGTCGATGTCAGGCCCGGCATCCTGGCCCACCACCAGGCGGGTCAGGGTGACATCGCCGGTCACGCGGTTGACCTCCACATCGGCGATCCAGGCCGAGCGGACGCCTTCGGCAATACGTTGATGGCGGTCGGGACGTTGCGCATAGGCGAAGCCGCGGCCGCGCAGCAGGTCGGGTGACTCGGCATCGGCAGGGGATGACGTTTTACCCCACTCGGCGCGCCGGGAGACGGACTCGATCAGCTCGATACCACGCGGATCGTCGAGATGACGCTGGCGCAGTGCCAGTGGATCCTGGCCACTGTCGTGGGCTACCTCGTCCAGGAAGGATTCTCTGGCAAACGCTTGTTGAATCTCGGCGAACCCGTCGTTGTGGCTGTGAGTGCCCGCATCGCGTCGTGTCGCCAACCGGTGGCGACGAAAGGCATAGGGGGAGTAAGTCGCAGCTGGGCTGGCCATGGCTGGCTGGACGGGAGGGCAACCGCATAGCCATAGGCCCACGGCAGCAATGTCTCCCGAAATATGCGCCTGGTGGTAGCGGAAGTCGCTGATCTCGCCGTCCATTGCCAGGTCGGCACGCAAGGAGATGCGCTGGGCCTCGCCCAGGGCCTGCACATCGCGTGCGTAGGTTGCATCCAGCCATACCGCCACGGGGTAACCGAGCCGGCGAGACATGATGGCAGCATCCACTGCGGCATCGTCCCCGCAGTGGCGTCCCAAGCAGGCATCTCGCAGTGCTGAGGGCCCATACAGGTCGATATGCTCGCGCGCCAGGCCGGTAAGTGTCGCCAAGTCGTGGGCCAAGGCCTCTGGCGACATGCTATCGACCCACACCATGAGGCTTTGCTCGGAGCAGTCGGCCACCACCCAGCCGGGGGTATCGCCCCAGCGTAGACGGCTTGGCCAGCCATAGTCGTGGCGGTGGGCCGGGCTGGGGGTGCCATGCTCTGCGAGCGGATCGCTGCTGTTCGTTTTGGTCGCTATGTGAGCTCGGACGTCATTGCCATGGCCCGTATCGGAGATGGCCTGCCACTCGATGGCCAGTTGTCGTGCGGCGTTCTGGGCCGCATCCAGGCTGTCGGCGACCACGCCCACGAAGTTGCCCTCGACGACAACCTCGATCCGCCCCGGTTGGTCGGCCACGCTGGCCCTGTCCACGTCTACCAGTCGATCGCTGACGAAGTGCTCGCCGTTCCAGGCATAGCGGGGAGGCCGTATTGCTACGCCGAAGCGCTTGGGCGATGCCAGCGCAGCGGGCAGCGTTGCACGGTCGGCCCTCGGCGAGGAGAGCGGCCGGTCAGTCACGGGGCGCCTCCAGTGACTCTGCGGCATTGATGTCTACGGCGCGCTCTGCTGCCTCCAGGATCTCCAGGTGGGTGCCACAGCGGCAGAGGTGATACTCCAGCGCCGCTCTGAGCTGTGTCGATGTGGGCCGCGGGGTTCGATTGAGCAAGGCCCGCAGGCTAATGATCATGCCGTTGAGGCAATAGCCGCACTGGGCGGCCTGCGCTTCGATAAAGGCCTGCTGCACTGGGTCGAGCCGGCCCTCGTGGGCCAGGCCCTCGAGGGTAACAATTTCGTGGCCGACTACCGCTGAGATCGGTAGCACGCAAGCTCGGGCAGCCATGCCGTTGACCAGCACGCTGCAGGCTCCGCACTCACCCAGCCCACAACCGTACTTGGGGCCATTGAGCGCTAGATCGTTGCGCAACACATTCAGCAGCGGCGTGTCGGGTGCCACTGATAGCGCTTGCGCCTGTCCGTTGACGTTCAGTGTCAGGGTTTGGGTCATGGGTGTCGTCGTTATTGTTGGCTGCTGCGGTCGCACCGCTCTGGTGCAAGAAATGGTGCGGTTCTCGCTGGTAGTGCACTTTTCTTGCTGCTAATGGCGTGTACGCTATTAGATCCTAGTGTCTACAACATATAGCACTGGCGTGGCGATTCTTGCAAGTGCTGTTTTTTTGCTCTATCCGTGATTGAGTGTGATAATAAATAATTGTTTTATAAGTTTTTTATGTATTTTTCTATTATGGCCTGTCTGGTCGTTTGACAGGGGGTATGTTGGAAAAATAATTCTTGACCCTTTTTTTATTGGTGTATACGTTGTTTTTACTCCTACGGTTTTCCTCGCCTGATCGGCCCTGTATGGCTGAGCCCTAGGCGAGTCGGCGAGGCGTAGACCTGCAACGGCTGGTCTGCCTGGCGCACTGGGGGAGATGCCAACAAGAGCAATGAGGAAACGACACGATGTCCAATGCACTCACCATCGCCGTGATTGGCGCCGGACTGGGCGGCGCGGCCGCTGGCGCACTGCTACAGCAGGCAGGCTATTCCACCAAGGTGTATGAGCAGGCGCCGAGCTTCACCCGCCTGGGGGCCGGCATTCACCTCGGGCCCAATGTCATGAAGGTGATGCGCCAAATCGGGCTTGAGGAGCGTCTCGACGCCATGGGGTCGCATCCCAGTCACTGGTTCAGTCGCGATGGCAAGAGCGGTGAATACTTGTCACGTATCCCCCTCGGTGACTTCGCTCGCCAAGAGTACGGCGCGTCGTATATCACCGTACATCGTGGTGACCTGCATGAGCTGATGGTGGGTACCTTGGATCAGGAGCGCCTCTACTTCGGCAAGCAGTTGGTAGAGGTAGATGACACCGGCGACAAGGTGGTGATGCACTTCAGCGATGGCAGCAGCGACGAGGCTGATATAGTCATTGGTGCCGATGGGGTCAACTCATGCATTCGCGAAAAACTGCTCGGCAGCGAAGCACCTATTTACAGCGGCTGGGTCGCCCATCGGGCGATCATCTCGGCAGAGAAACTCAAGGCCTACGATCTCGACTTCGAGGCATGCGTGAAGTGGTGGTCGGAAGATCGCCATATGATGGTCTACTTCGTCACCGGTGATGAGCAGGAGTACTACTACGTCACCGGCGTGCCCGAGCCGGAGTGGCGTCATGGCACCTCCTTCGTGGACAGCTCTCGCGAAGAGATGCGCAAGGCCTTCGAGGGTTATCACCCCACGGTCCAGGCACTGATCGATTGCACCGAGACGGTGACCAAGTGGCCGCTGCTCGAACGCAATCCGCTGCCGCTGTGGCACGACAATCGCCTGGTGCTGCTGGGCGATGCCTGCCATCCGATGAAGCCGCACATGGCCCAGGGCGCCGCCATGGCCATCGAGGATGCTGCCATGCTGGTGCGCTGCCTCGACGAGGTGGGAGCGGACAACTACCAGGAGGCCTTCGAGCTATACCGTACCAACCGTTTCGAGCGCGCTTCACGGGTACAGAAGGTATCGCATGACAACACCTGGCTGCGCCATGACGAAGATCCCGCCTGGGTGTTCGGCTATGACGTCTACCAGGAGCCACTCAAGCAGCCGCAAGACATGAGCCAGGAGAGTCCAGCATGAGCAGTAATTTCTTGTATGGCGCCCACGTTCATGCCAACGGCATACGCCAGCACTACCTGCGCTATGGCGGTGAGGCATCGGCTACCCGCCAGCCGCTGGTATTGATCCCCGGCATTACCAGCCCGGCGGTGACCTGGGGCTTCGTGGCCGAGCGCCTCGGCCGATACTTCGACACCTATGTGCTCGACGTACGCGGGCGTGGTCTCTCTTCCAGCGGCCCCGAGCTCGACTACGACACCAATACCTGTGCCGATGACGTGAGTGCCTTCATCACAGCGCTGGGGTTGGAGAGTGTCGTCCTCGCCGGCCACTCCATGGGCGCCCGTTTTGCGTTGCGCGCCCTGTCCCGGGGGGCACCGAATATCGACAAGCTGGTGTTGATCGATCCGCCGGTGTCCGGTCCTGGGCGTCGTGAATATCCCAGCAAGCTGCCGTGGTATGTGGATTCGATCCGCGCCTGTGTCCACGGCGCCGACGCCGAGACGATGCGTCAATTCTGCCCCACCTGGAGCGAAGAGCAGCGTCGACTGCGCGCCGAGTGGCTGCACACCTGCTATGAACCGGCCATCATCCAGGCCTTCGAGGAGTTCCACAGTGTCGATATCCATCAGGACCTGCCCGGCGTTGGAGTGCCGACGCTGCTGATGTGTGCCGGCAAGGGGGGGGTGATCGAGGATCAGGATCGCGACGAAATCCGCGATCTGCTGCCGTCGATTCGCATCACGACTGCAGAGCAGGCAGGCCATATGATCCCCTGGGATGACGTCGAGGGCTTCTTCGCCGCCTTCGAGGATTTCCTGGGCGTTGAACTCTAAGGGAGCCCTAGCGCCATGACCAAGACATACCGCATCGGCCAGATCGTACCCAGTTCGAATATCACCATGGAGACGGAAATCCCGGCCATGCTGGGGGCACGACAGTTGATTCGTCCCGAACGCTTTACCTTCCACTCCAGCCGCATGCGTATGAAGACGGTGAGCAAGGACGAACTGGCCGCCATGGACGCCGAGTCCGACCGCTGTGCCCTGGAGCTCTCCGACGCGGCAGTGGATGTGATGGGTTACGCCTGCCTGGTGGCGATCATGTCCATGGGGCCGGGTTACCACCGCGAATCCCAGCAGCGACTGCGTGGCCGCACCGAGGAAAACGGTTGCGACACCCCGGTTGTCACCAGTGCCGGTGCCCTGGTGGATGCCCTCGAGGTACTCAAGGCCAAGCGTGTGGTGGTGGTAGCGCCCTACATGAAGCCGCTCACCGAGATGGTGGTGGACTATGTCCGCCAGGAAGGGATCGACGTGGTCGACTATCGAGCCCTTGAGATCCCCAACAACCTCGATGTGGCGCGCCACGATCCCGCCAACCTGCCGGAGATCGTTGCCGGCCTCGACTATGGCGATGTGGACGCCATCGTACTCTCTGCTTGCGTGCAGATGCCCTCGCTGGCTGCCGTCCCTAAGGTCGAAGCGCTCACCGGCAAGCCGGTGGTCACTGCGGCCATCGCCACGACCTATGCCATGCTCAAGGCCCTGGATCTCGAGCCCGTGGTGCCTGGTGCTGGCGCCCTGCTCTCCGGCGCTTACTGAGGACGCCCTGATGTCCAACCCTCACAACGATGACGCGCAGGATAACTACAAGGGCGTATGGGACAGCCGGATCGGCTTCGGTGAGCAGAGCGCCCTGATAGTGGTCGACTTCATGCAGGGCTACACCATACCCGGGGCTCCACTCTATGCCCCCGGCGTGGTCGCGGCTATGCCCCACGCCGCCGAGGCACTGGCACAGGCGCGTCGCGCCGGGCTACCGGTCATACACACCAACATTCGCTACCAGCCCGAACGCTTCCTCGACGGCGGCGTGTGGCTGAAGAAGGCGCCGGTGATGAAGGCGATGGTGGAAGGCAACCCGCATGCCGAATTCTGTCCAGAGGTGGCGCCGCTACCGGAGGAGCTGGTGATCACCAAGCAGTATCCCAGCGCGTTCTTCGGCACCTCGCTGGCACCGACGCTGCGCGCCTTGGGGGTGGATACCGTGGTGCTGATGGGGTGCTCGACGAGTGGCTGCATCCGTGCCACGGCGGTGGATGGTCTGCAGCACGGCTTCCGCGTGATGGTGATGCGTGAATGCGTGGGCGACCGCCACCCTGCGCCCCACGAGGCCAACCTGTTCGATATCGACAGCAAGTATGGTGATGTGATCGGCAAGGACGAGTTCTTTGCCACCTTGGTGACGACATGACCCTGCCGACGGATGGCAGGCAAGTAGAGAGTGGCTGGATGCCATGACATATCAAGTGAGACAACAAGCGATAGCAGCCCTGCTGGGCTAAGGAGATTCGCCAAGACAGCATGGATGGTGGCCTTGTCACGGCATCGCATGTTGCGCTGCCGGAGGCTTGGTCGAGGCATGTCGTGCTGCCACTTGACGATCGTCACGCCAGTGATCGGGAAGAGCAATAACAAGCCTAATCTTAGACTTCTGACAATTGGTGAAAACAATGAAAACCCGTCATACCCTGATGGCTGCGGCCGCTTTGGCTACCTTCCAGCTCGCTGCGGTATTCACCCCAGTGGTAGCGGAGGAGTTTCCCACCCGTCCCGTTTCCCTGGTCGTGCCCTGGCCGGCGGGGGGCGCCTATGATCTCGCTGCCCGCCTGATGGCGGAGTATGCTCCAGAGGCGATGTCTCAGCCGCTGGTCGTCACCAATGTGACCGGTGCCGCGGGGTCTACCGGTGTGAGACACGTGGCCGATGCCGCGCCAGACGGATACACCGTGGGCATGATGGGGACCCACGCCATTGCCCAGAGTTACATGAATCCCAACGCCACCCCGCTGGATGAGCTGGAGCCGCTGGTGTTCATCGGTCCCGAGCCGGCATCACTGGCGGTGGGTGACGATACCGGTATCGAGTCGATAGAGGAGTATCTGGAGCTGCTGCGGGACATGCCCGGTGGCATCGTCAACGGCAATGACTCTCCAGGTGGTTTCTCCTACATCGCGGCCAGCATGTTGGAGAATCGCTTCGATGTCGACCTCACCAAGATTCCTTACCAAGGCTACGCTCCCACCGTATCGGCACTGCTGTCCGGTGAGGTGATGTCTGTCACCTTGCCGATTCCCCTGCTCGCTGACCAGCACGCCGCGGGAGCGGTCAGGTTGCTCGGTGTTGCCGCCGAGGAGCGCCACCCTTTTGCTCCCGACGTGCCGACATTCAAGGAGCAAGGGTTTGACTTCATCGCGGAAGATTTCTTCATGCTCTACCTGCCGCAAGGCGTGCCCGAGGCACGGCGCGACCGATTGGAGCAGCTCTTTTACGAACTGCTCAACGATGACGGATTCCTGCAGGAGGCCAGCGAGCTAGGCCTGGTGATCACGCCGATGGCGCGTGCCGCTACCGAGTCCTATCTCAACCAGCGCTCGCGTGAAGTGCATGCGATCCTCGAAGAGTCGGGCCTGCTCAGCGATTGAGTACCGCTCCGCACTCACACGCGAGGAATGATCCATGGCGACTCGGCATCTCGGTCATGAAGCCTGGCGCGATATCGCCTGCGGCTTACTGTTCAGTGTACTGGCAGGCGTGGTGGGCTACTCCGTGCTCCGCGACACTGCCCTGACGGCTACTCTGGGGCGCGGTCCCGATCCTGGCCCGGCGTTCTTGCCGTTGATCGTCATCGGGCTGGTGGGCCTGGGAGGGGCGGTCATCCTGCTGAAAGGGGTGGTGAACTGGGCACGCAGTGGCTGGCTGGGCCCTCCCGGCATGGCGATGCCGGGCGATCACCTGCATGCCCTGCTGCTGATCTCATCGATCGCCCTATTACCGGTGCTGACAGACTGGCTGGGATTCCTTGCCGCCAGCGTGCTATTCGCTGCGCCTTGGCTCGCATGGCTTGGCTATCGCCGTGGTGGGGGCTTGCGCCGTGCGTTGGGTCATGCGGCGTGCTTCGCCCTGCTGATCGGGGCGCTGCTGCACCTTGTGTTCGTGATGCTGCTCAACGTGCCGTTGTAAGCGAGGAGAGCCGATGCTCATCGATACCTTGACCGCATTCGTGGCCACCCTGGCCTCGCCCCTGGGGATCGCCCTTGCGCTGGGTGGGGTCCTGCTGGGCATCGTGCTCGGCGCTCTGCCCGGTGTCAGCTCGACCATGGCCCTGGCGATCCTGCTTCCTTTGAGCTTTGGCATGCAGGCCGAGTTGGCGATCCTCTTCCTGCTTAGTGTCTTCGTGGCCAGCGTGTATGGCGGCTCGATATCGGCCATCCTCATCAATATTCCTGGTACCCCTGGCGCCATTGTCACCCAACTGGATGGCTACCCCATGGCGCAAGCAGGGCAGGCAAAGCTGGCGCTGAGTCATGCTCTTCTGGCCTCCAGTCTGGGGGGACTGGTGGGGTTGGCGCTGCTGATGGTGGTGGCGCCATGGATGGCCGCCATGGCCATGCAGTTTCGTAGCCCCGAGTTTACCGCGGTGGCAGTGTTCGGCTTGGTGTTATTGGCCTATGCCTCGCCTGGCTCGACGGTGCGTGGCCTGTTGGTAGGGGCGCTTGGGGTGATCTGCGGCATGGTTGGGTTCGATCTGATGACGGACATGCCGCGCTTCACGTTCGGCAGTCGCGTGCTACAAGGCGGGGTAGAGTTGGTGCCGTTGTGCATCGGCCTGTTTGGCCTGGCGGAGGTGATGAAGCATATTGGCCCGGCGTCGCGCCCTGCCACCAGACCGGTAGCGGCCTCACTCGATGCCGCATCGGGTGCCTTGCGCAGTTTCGTCTCGTACTGGAAGTCTGCGCTTAGAGGCTCCACGATTGGGGCGTTGATCGGCGCGATACCCGCTGCCGGTTCGGCGATTGCGGTGGCCATCGCCTATGCCCAGGAAAGACGCTTGTCGCGTCACCCCGAGCGTTTCGGCAAGGGTGCCGGCGAGGGGGTAGTGGCGCCGGAAGCCGCGAATAGTTCGAGCATCGGCGGCACGCTGATTCCGATGATGACGCTGGGCGTGCCCGGTGACGCCATTACCGCTGTGCTGATGGGCTCGCTGCTGATGCATGGCATGCGCCCAGGACCGATGCTGTTCGCCGAGAATCCGGAGTTCGTGGCCAGCATTTATGCAGGATTTGCCATTGCGTTGCTGTTGACCTTACTGCTTGGGTTCTTGCTGATGCGCTGGATGACATGGATCTTGCGCATTCCCACGCATCTGCTGCTGGTCGGCATTGCACTGCTGTGTGTGATCGGCGCCTTTTCCATCCGCAATAGCCTGGCGGACGTCTATATCATGCTGTTCTTCGGGGTGCTCGGTTATCTGTTGTATCTGATGTCGCTGCCCGCCGCGCCACTCGCCTTCGGGCTGATTCTCGGCCCGCTGTTGGAAGAGAATCTTCGCCGTAGTCTGATCCTGGGAAGAGGCACATGGGATGTGTTCCTGAATAGCCCCATTGCCATGCTGCTGCTGGCCATGTCATTGATGGCGATAGCCTTGCCGCTGTTGCTGCCGCTCTTGACGCGAATACGCCAGCGGGAGTGCTGATCCCACCTAGTCAGCGCTTAGCTGGTCGGCGTTCATTTTTTCCAGTAGGTGCAGCAGGGCGATGCGCTCGGCGGGGTTGAGGTTACTCATGGTCTGATCGCTGATCTGCTTGGCGATGGGCACCATGTTCTCCACCAGTGTTTCCCCCGCCTCGGTGATGACCACCATCACCTTGCGTTGGTCGCCGGGATCGGTGGTCAGGGTGATCCACTCCCGCGCCTTGAGGCGCTTGATCACCCCACGAATGGTGGCGGGGTCGATTGCGGTGGCATTGACGATCTCGGTGAGAGAACTCGCGCCGCGTTCCATGACTGTGCATAGGGTGACGAACTGAATGGCAGTCAGCTGCTTGTCATAGCTGTGGCGCTGAAAAATCGCCGTATGTCGCTGGTAGGCTTTGCGCAAAAGGTGCCCCACCTGTTGCGAGAAGTCATACCCCTGCTCGGCAGGAGAGAGATGCTCGCTGGCGCTGGTGGCGTGAGCTGACGTCTCTTGGGTCATCGGATCTCCTCGATCTGCTGGCGACGATCTTGGGTTGACGGGTGGCTAGCGGGAAGGATGACCCCGGAGGCCGAGTACCACGGACTCGAGTGTCAACGCCATCGTTGTATGGCTTGCAGTCGATGAGCAAGCCATGCTTATTTATGGTGCATACACTATAACCAAACGCAGATTGGGGCAAGCTGGACGGGATCACTAGCGCCTGCGCTACGCCGGCATTCGCTCATGATCTTGGCAATAGCCAACAATGGAGAGGTTCATATGGCGCCTACATCACTGCCGGATCGAGACGCGCTGCTGCATGGCGCCGATATGCTGGTGGTCTACCGGGACCCCGTGATCCCTCCTAAACCGGCGCCGGGTCAACCGGGTACACATTCCGATTTTGTGCCCAAGGAGCCCGAGCTCTTTATCGCAGTACTCGCCGATGGCGGGGTGATGGCCTTCAATGGGCACGTGGATCTGGGGACTGGCATTCGCACCGCCCTGGCCCAGATCGTGGCCGAGGAGCTGGATGTGGCCTTGGAACGGGTCACCATGGTGCTGGGGCATCCCTTCGAGGTGCCCAACCAGGGGCCCACCATTGCCAGCGCCACCATCCAGATCACCGCCGAACCGCTGAGGCGGGCGGCGGCCCAGGCACGGGAACATCTGCTCGACCTGGCCAGTGATCACTTCGGCGTGGCGCGCAGCAGCTTGTATTGTGCCGAAGGTGCCATTCAACCGGTCGCGGGTGATCGACCCGCCGTGGGTTACGGCGAACTGCTGGCGGGCTCGCGCCACGCCTTGCCGCTTGCCGATCAGGTACCGTTCAAGCCAGTGGGCGACTACCGCTTGGTGGGTCGGGCGGCGCCGCGGGTGGACATTCCCGACAAGGTCGCCGGCCAGCTGACGTTCGTGCATGACCTGCGCCTGCCCGGCATGCTGCACGGCCGGGTGATCCGTCCGCCCTATACCGGCCATGATCGTGGCGGCTTCGTCGGTACCAGCCTGGTAGGTGTGGATGAGGCCTCGGTGGCCGACATGCCCGGGTTGATCCAGGTGGTGGTGATCGGCGACTTCGTCGGCGTGGTCGCTGAGCGTGAGGAGCAGGCCGTGGCAGCGGCCAAACGGCTCCAGGTCTCCTGGCGCGAGCCGGAGGGGCTCCCCCGGCTCGACGATCTAGAGCAGGCCCTGCGTGAGCTGCCGGCGCAACGCCGTCCCCTGTTGGAGGAGGGGGACGTGGAGAACGGACTGGCCGATGCCGCACAGCGGATCCGTCGCACCTATGTCTGGCCTTTCCAACTGCATGGCTCCATCGGCCCCTCCTGCTCGGTGGCCGACTATCGTGACGAGCGACTGCGGGTGTGGTCCGGCACCCAGAATCCCCACAGTCTGCGTGCCGACCTGTCGCGCCTGATGGGACTCGATGAGGGCGTGATCACCATCACCCGGATGGAGGCATCCGGCTGTTACGGGCGCAACTGTGCCGATGATGTGGGGGCCGATGCGGCACTACTGTCCCGGGCGGTGGGTCGGCCGGTACGGGTACAGCTGTCCCGTGAGCAGGAGCATGGCTGGGAGCCCAAGGGGGCAGCCCAACTGATGGAGGTAGAGGGCGGGGTGCATGCCGATGGCACGCTCGCCGCCTATCGCTTCGTCTCCCGCTACCCCTCCAACAATGCCCCCACCCTGGCCCTGCTGCTGACGGGCGTCGCCAAACCCAGCGATATCCCCTTCGAGATGGGCGATCGTACCTCGGTCCCGCCTTACCGCTACTCCCATCGTCAGATCGCCTGCGACGATGTGCCTACTCTGGTGCGTGCCTCTTGGTTGCGTGGCGTTTCGGCGATGCCCAATACCTTTGCCCATGAGAGTCATATCGACGAACTGGCCCAATTGGCCGGCGAGGATCCGGTGGCCTTTCGCTTGCGTCATCTGAGCGATCCCCGGGCGGTGGCGCTCACCGAGGCCGTGGCAGTGCGCGCGGGTTGGCTGCCGCGGGTCGCTCATTCGCAGCCTCGCGTGGTCGATGGCTGGCAGCACGGACGTGGAGTGGCCTATGCCCAGTACGTGCACAGCAAGTTTCCCGGCTTCGGCGCCGCCCTGGCGGCTTGGGTGGTGGAGCTCAAGGTGCATCCCGACAGTGGACGCATCGTCATCGAACGCTTGATCGTGGGGCAGGACGCCGGCCTGATGATCAATCCTGCCGGCGTGCGCCACCAGGTGCATGGCAATGTGATCCAGACGTTGAGCCGGACGCTCAAGGAGCGCGTCGCCTTCGAGGATGGCCTGCCGGTGAGTCGCGAGTGGGGCGGCTATCCGATCCTGCGTTTCTCCGAGCTACCCGAGATCGATGTCATGCTGGTCGAGCACTCCGAGGCGCCACCGCTGGGGGTGGGGGAGTCCACCTCCTTGCCCGGCGCGCCGGCCATCGCCAATGCCCTCTACGATGCCACCGGGGTGCGCTTCACTCGCCCGCCGTTCACTCCGGAGGTGGTGCGTCGCACCCTGGCCGCTGCTCGGTCGGTGTCGGTGGAGGCGATCGGCTGATGCCGCATCTAGATCTGCAGGTGCTTAGAGCTTCTCAGTACGTACTGTGATGCTCAGTGAGGAAGTCGTTCAGTTCATGCTGTGTGGGCGCCATCGCAGGTCCATGTCGGGAGACGGCGATAGCTGCCGCGGCATTGGCGCGATGGCAAGCCTCGTCAGCAGGCAGATGATGGGCGAGCCCGGCGATTAGTACTCCGCTATGAGCATCGCCAGCGCCGTTGGTGTCCACGGCAACTACTGGAAATCCCGTAATGTTATGGCAAACCCCGTGGCGCAAAAGACGGCAGCCATTGGCTCCATCCCGGGCGATTAGTAGGGCATCAGGTGCCAACTGCCGAGCGATAGTGCGCAGAGCGGCTTCGAGATCTTGGTGGGCACCGAAGGATCGGGTCTCCTCCGCATTGCTGCTCCAAACGCTGATGCGTGGCAGCAGCCTATCCAAGTATTCGACTGGAATGGACGCGAGTCGTGGGCCTGGATCGAACACCACGGATAGGGCGGTAGGGAGCTGCTGCAGCCAGTTCAGCAGCGCTTCGGCCTTGGCGGCATAGAGCAGGCTGTAGCCGCTGACATGCAACCAGTCACCGTGCTGTAGGCGGAGTGCCCAAAGCTGCTTTGCATCGACCTCCTCTTCGGCCCCCTGCCGGGTGACGAAAGTTCGCTCGCCGTCAGCATCGATTAGGGCAATGCAGAAGCCACTGTCACGGCGCTCGTCTACTGGCGCCAGGCAGTCGATCTGCTCATCCGCAAGCGCCTGCCGAACCCGGTTACCCATTGTCCCTCGGCCATGGCTGCCAGCATAGAGGACTTGCATTCCCTGGCGCCGAGCGGCAGCCATGATGTTGAAGCCTGCACCTACGGCCAGGTCGGCACTAGCAGCGGCAACTTCACCGCCGCGTGGTGGTAGCTGGTCGATCCGCATGACGATATCGACGATGGCTTGACCGGTATAGATCAGGCGTGGTGTGGCTGACATGGGCTCACTCCCCAGCACGTAGTACGAGCAACTGGTCGACGAGTGGCTCCAGTGCTAGCCCATTCACATCGCACACTTGTTTGACCCACCTCGCGGGTAGTGCGTTTAGGCCGTGACAGGCACCGAGCATAGCGCCCAGCATGGCGGCGATGGTGTCAGTGTCACCGCCTAGGCTGGCGGCTAGGCACAGCACGCGCTGTGGCCGCTCATTGGCCTGCTCAGCCCATTCCGCCAGAGCAAAGGCCGCTACTACTGATTCCTGTGCAGCTACCGAGGTACCTACCAGGTCATGGATCTGTTCGATAACCTCTCGGTCATCGCAATTCCGTACTAATTTTCTTGCCCATGTGATACGTGGCGCGATGAGTGCGCCAGCGATCCAGAATCCGTATGCCTCGGCGCGCTCGGCCAAGCGTACACCGGCATCCAATGCTTCACGTGGTGATGCACCATTGAGGCCAGCGGAAATCGCCGCCGCTACTGCAGCTGCGCTGGCAATGCCAAGGTTGGTGTTGTGGGTGACGCAACTTGCCTCGCAGACGGCCTCCAACAAGCGCTCTTCATCGTCAATGTCGAAGGCGATGCCCACTGGCGTGATGCGCATCGCTGCCCCGTTAGTGGCGCCGAAGCGGCCTGCTTCATGCGGTGATGTGCCAGCGACGATTAGCTCAATGGCACGCTTGGTCGAGGGCCCGAGTAGGTCGAGGGAGCCTCGTTCGCGCATTCTGTCCTCCCAGGCAATGAGCCGGTTGGCGAGCGCAATTGGTGCGATTCGCCCCCGGCCTTCGATCAGGAGATCAGCTACCAGTATGGCCTGCTCGGTATCGTCGGTGATGGACCCTGCCGGCATGTTTGGTGCAATGGGCTGGTCGGAGTGAGCATCCACCAGGGCAGCAATCGTTCCAAAACCGCCGATGATCTCGGCACGGCTCAACGATTGGGTTGGCATGCCCAGCGCATCGCCCAGTGCCAGGCCGTGAAAGGCCCCCAAAGCCCGCTCCCGCAGGCCGTTGTCCGTGCCGGAGAAGGTCAAGCGTGAACTGACATTGGGGCGGGGCATGGTCAGGTTCCAAAACGTAGGTATAAGCGGAAGTGATCAGGATCTAGAAGACTGACAACATGCTCGACGAGAGCTTCTCGCTGGTCGAAGGTGGTGCGTACGGAGCGTAGGAAGGGGCTACCGGTCTTGCGACCGAGCAGGCGTGCATCCTCTGCATCGAGCATCACCACATCGACGCTCTGTTCTCCATGCTCGGCATGCAGGCCTGCCGCCTTCAGTGTTGCTGTCAGGGAGTTGTCCAGCAGACCTCGTTGCGGTAGGTCATGCAATACTGGCGTCGCGGGGATGCGAGAGCGCTCCAGTGAGACGATGAGTCCGTGGCTTGTGACTCGGCGGCGTTCTACTGCAATGTAGGCAGCCATCCCATAGGTTGCCGCTAGCGCCTCATCCTCAATGCTTTCCAGGCGCAGCAACTGCGTTTCTAGGGTAGCCCCTGAGTCTGCCAATGCCTGAGCCCAGCCGCGCTGTTGGTCGAGTGGTATGCCATCGTAGGTGACTATCGAGCCGACACCCGTCTGGGTGGCGATATAGTGCTGCTCCTTGAGCTCCGACAGTGCCTGGCGCAGTGTGCCGCGACTAACCTTGAATTCGTTAGCCAACTGGTGCTCGCCTGGCAAGCGCTTGCCATAACCTAACTGGCCGCTTTCGATTCGGCGCATCAGTTCGGTTAAGACTTGCTGTTTCTTGTCAAATCGTACATGTTTGGACATGTGTAATTTGTACATCCTGACGTCTCGGAAGGCAAGCCAAACCTGATGCATAGCTCATCAACCGGCGTGATGGGCTGCCAGCCGTCCGGTGACAGGTTCGATAACAAGCCCAACAATCGAGGTGAACCGTTCATGATTACCCCTTCATATCGACTTCTCACCGTCACTGGTGCATTGATGCTAGGTGCTACCTTCGCCCACGCTGATACGCTCCGCGTGCTCAACTGGCAAGGTTATGGCACCGACGAGCGCTGGGCCATCGAGCAGTTCGAGCAGGCGACTGGCCATCGCGTCGTACATGAGTATTTCAACTCCGAGCAGGAGATGCTCACCAAGCTGCGTACCAATCCTGGGGCCTATGACGTGATTGTCATCAATGCGGCCTACACCCAGCAAGCCGCAGAAGAAGGCCTAATCCAGCCCATCGACTTGGCTGACATTCCGAACGCCGAGAGTCTGGATGCTGAACTCGCTGGGCATCCCCACTTGAGCCTAGATGGAGAGGTTTACGGTGCCGCTTGGGTATGGGGCGTGACATCCTTCGCTATCAATACTCAGGCCATCAGTGAGCCCCCGAACTCCCTGCAAGTGCTATGGGACCCACAATATGCAGGGCGTATCGGTTGGCGCGACGATGCTGTGGAATCGGTACAGTTCGCAGCGTTGCTGACCGGGCAGGACATCAATGCCCCAGACGACTTCGACGAAATCCGCGAGCGCCTGTATGCCCTCAAACCGCAGATCCGCACCTTCTGGGGATCGGAGAACGAGTGGAATCAGTACATGGCCTCCGGTGAGTTCGATATGGCCACCTACTGGAGTGGCTCAGCGGCACGTTCAGGTGGCCATTTCGGGTTGCCCATCGAGTTTGTGACTCCCCGAGAGGGGGCCATCGCTTGGCTCGATGGCCTGTCGATGCAGACCGATGCACCTCACCCCGAAGCCGCCCGGGAGTTCATCGATTGGATGATTGCCCCCGACTTCTACACCTACTGGGATGGAGAAGTTGGAGCCCCCATCTCGGCCAACGTCGAGGCTGTGGCAGCGTTACCCGATGGTGCCTTCAACAAGGCTCTGATGGAAGATTTGGAGCAGGTCGAAAGGTTGCCCTTCATGGGACCCATCGAGGAAACGATGCGCCGCCAGATGCTGGAAGTGTGGCAGGAAACCAAGACCTACTTCCAGGAGTGAGAGTGGCCGATGGCTTTACCCGATACCGTTAGTGTGCCCCGCCGGGGGCCCTCCGATGCGAGAAGTGCCGCTTGGCTGATGGGGCCTGCCTACCTGTGGCTGATCATCACCGTGCTGCTGCCGCTGGCAGCCATGTTCTATTTCAGCTTCCTCAGTGATGTGCCTATTGCTGGGCGTAACTGGTACACCACCTTCTCCAACTATGAGGCCTTCTTTCAACAGGAGTTTTACCGCACCCTGATGTGGCGATCACTGCGTCTAGGCGCGGAAGTCGCTCTATGGTGCTTCGTAATCGGTTTTCCTTGCGCTTATGTGCTCGCTAAGACTATCAAGGGGCGCTGGCGAGAAGCGCTGTTCCTACTAGTCATCATTCCATTCTGGAGCAATGCCTTGATCCGGATATTCTCCTGGACCATGGTGCTGCGCGGCAATGGTATTCTGGAACGCTTCCTTGCCTGGCTGATCCCTGGTTTTGGCTCACTGGATCTGATGTTCACCTACCCCGCTGTGGTCATCGGGCTTGTGCACTCCTACCTGCCTTACATGATCCTCACATGCTATATCTCGCTGCAGACTATAGATGACTCTTTGGTAGACGCCGCCCGATCGCTAGGCGCCAGCCGTTTGACAGTGCTGCGTAAGGTTATCCTGCCGTTAGCAATGCCGGGTATCGTCGCCGGCGCAGTGCTGATCTTTGTGCCGGTGATCGGTTCCTTCATGGAGCCGCGCATCCTTGGTGGACGCGAGGGTACTTTTCTAGGCACCGTGATCGAAGATCAGTTTACTGCCGTCTTCAATTGGCCATTGGGCGCTGCGCTGTCGTTCTTATTGTTGGCGTGTGTGTTGATCATTTTTGCCGTTTTCCAGCCTATCTTGAGGAGAGCCTCATGAAAGCTACCCCTACTCTTCTGGTCGTGGGGAGGCTCTATCTTGCCTTAGTGCTAGCCTTCCTCTACCTACCTATCGTGGTTATGGCAACGATGTCGTTCAACACCTCACAGTTCTATCAACTGCCTATCGACTGGACCTTCGATTGGTATGTTCAGTTGAGCAGTAATCAGCGACTTCTGGCGGCCACCCGCAACAGCATCTTGGTAGCGATGGCCACCACACTCATTGCCACCGTGCTCGGCACAGCGGCCTCCATTGCGTTATTTCGCTATGAATTTCGCTTCAAGAAGCTATTCCAGGCAGCACTTTTTCCTCCCATCGCCATTCCCTGGTTGATTACGGGCACGGCTATGCTGCTGTTCTTTTTCTGGAGTGGCATCGGCCGTGGCCTGCATGCCATGGTCCTAGGCCATGTTGCCCTTGCGTTACCCTACGTCATCATCGTCGTCTCAGCACGACTCCGAGGGTTCGACGCCGATTTGGAGGCAGCAGCACGTTCGCTGGGTGCGACTCCTTGGCAGGTAGTGCGCTACGTGACGCTACCTTACATGGCGCCGGGTATCATTGCTGGCGCTCTGTTTGCTTTTGCCGTGTCGTTCGACCAGTTCGTGATCTCCTATTTCCTCTCTGTGCCTGGTATCAGCACCCTACCAGTGGAGATATATAGTGCGATTAGGCAAGGCTTTACACCGGAGATCAATGCTATTTCCACCCTCGTTATCGCTTTCTCGATAACGTTGCTGGTGATCGTGTCACGCTTCTATCGCTTTGGAGATTCTCGCTGATGGCATCCGTTACTGTTTCTCATGTCACAAAAAGCTTCGGTAATTTTCCTGCGCTGAGCGATATCTCTATCGACTTTTCCGATGGCGGACTTTACTCGTTGTTGGGGCCGTCGGGCAGCGGGAAGACTACATTGTTGCGTTTGATTGCCGGTTTCAGTTTCCCCAATACGGGGGAGATCCATATTGGTGGTTCCGCCGTCGAGCGACTGCCGGTGGAGAAACGCAATATCGGTATGATGTTTCAGAATTACGCGCTGTTTCCTAACATGAGCGTGTACGACAATGTCGCTTTTGGCCTGATGGTACGCGATACCAATAAAGAGGAGATTAGCAAACGAGTGGGGGACGTATTGGAACTGGTCCGCTTGACTGGATATGACCGGCGCAAGCCACATGAACTCTCTGGCGGCCAGCGCCAGCGTGTGGCGTTGGCTAGGGCTATTATCTTCCGCCCCAAGGTACTGTTGCTCGATGAGCCTCTTAGCGCACTCGATAAGGCACTGCGCCTGGGAATGCAGGTCGAGCTGAAGCGCATCCAGCGTGAGATTGGTGTGACCACGATCCTCGTGACACATGATCAGGAGGAAGCATTGACGCTCAGCGACAAGGTCGGCGTGCTCAAGGATGGCAAGCTGTTGCAGGAAGGCACGCCTCGGGAGATCTACGAGCGGCCAGCCACGGCATTCGCCGCGTCGTTCCTCGGCGATGCCAACCTGTTCAAAGGACGCGTTGTCAGTGGCGCCCTCGAACTTGACGGCGGCAGTTGCCTGCGCAGTCTCGACGTCCTGCCGGAAGGTGGTACGGCAACCTGTGCGGTGCGGCCGGAGAAAATATCCATCGTCGCTGATGATGAGGTTCTCGCCAGTGATGCCAACGTGATGGAGGCCCGGCTCGACGACATCGTCTTCGCCGGCAACAGCCTCAACTATCTGCTGCATTACGGCGACATCCCGCTCCAGGTATTTGCCCAGAACCATGAGGCGGCAGAGCTGGTGCCGGGGCAACTGGTCAAACTGGCTTGGTATGCCAGGGATACTATCTTGGTGGAAGCGTGATGGAGAAAGGTGGCTTGGCGTTCGGGCCGATTCCGGCAGCCGCCCAGGTCCTGTGCATCGATATGCAGCGGCTTTTTCTTGAACCGGGTGAGTGGTATGGCGCCGACGGTGTTGCGATTCTGCCGCAGGTCGAGCGTTTGGTCGCGGCGCGTTCTGTCCAGACATTATTTACCCGCTTCATTACTGCGTCGTCTCCCGAGTCCGCTCAAGGTTGCTGGAAGCGATACTATCGCCATTGGCATCGTGTGACTCAGGTCGAGGCTGGCACGGACATGTTAGAACTCCATCCCAGCCTGGTGCCCTATGCCAGGGTCGGGCAGGTATTCGACAAAAGGGGGCATAACGCATTTGAAGCACCTGTTGTTGGGCCCCAGGGTCCGACCTTTCGAGAATATATTAGAAAGCTTGCGCCACCGGCTCTGATCGTCTGCGGTATCGAGACGGATGTATGCGTGCTGGCGACGGTGCTCTCGGCGGTAGATCTTGGCTATCGGGTTATTATCGCGCGAGATGCGGTGGCGAGCAGTGATCCCAGCGCTCATCGCGCCTGTCTTGAGCTTGTCTACCCGCGTTTCGACCAGCAGATAGAACTCGCCTCGACAGAGGCGATACTCGCTCAATGGCAGGGCGTCACGTATGACTGAACAGGTACCTGCCGGAGCGGGGTGGGGCACGTGGACTGCCGAACGCCCAGCGGAGATCGTCCACCCTACGCTGGGTGTAACCTTGACTCCGTTACTCTATTCGGCCAGCGCCAATGACGTGTCACTGATCCCCCCTGCAGCCACCACCCTGCTGGGAACGAGGGGCTTGGATGGTCGTACGGCCTGCCTGCGCACGTCTCACGCCGGTACCACCCTGGACTGGCGCTTTACCTTTCATGACACTGAGGTGGAAATCGACTGGCGAGCCCAGGCTAGTGGTGAATGGGGGCTGCGCTTTTGGGTCGTGCTGTGCGTGCGAGGTTCTCATGATGAAACGTGGTATGCACGGAACGATGGCACCTTGCATGGGCAAGTTGGTGCAAACCGAGTTGGTCTACAAGCCGTCTACGCTCCACTACTGACTACGTTTCATGACGACCTTGAGGCCTTATGCCATGAACTCGTAGAGTATGGTTACTTTTATCTCTCCTCTCGCGGTGAATCAGGGCGCTGTGCTGCTATGCGCTTCAATCTCGAAGAGGCGCCCCGGCAGCGCATCACGTGCTATCTCAACGAAATTTCCCCTGGGTTCTCCATACTTCCCGACGAGGCTTGGCCTCTAAGTGTCAAAGTGCCTGGAAGATCACAGCAGGCCCTACAAGCGCTCAATGATGTGGTGCGTTGGAACCATGTCTATGACAGTGTGAATCAACGGCCCTATACGGCTTTGACTCGCTTCTGGAGTACTAGCAAGTTCGGTGGCTTCGGTATTTGGCTCGATGACGTGGCATTTCACGCTTGGCTGTGGGGCCACATTGACCCATCCATCGCCAAGGACAATGTAGCGGCCATTTTTGCCTGGCAAACCGTGGCTGGCAACTTTCCCTGCCTAGTAACGGGCAACGATGCTTGGCTGGATCGCAGTCAGATCCCCATTCTCAGTTATGTCGTGTGGAACCTTTATCAGCGCAGCGGAGATCGGGCACTGCTTGAGTGGGCGTTTCCCCGGTTACTGGCCAACTTCGATTGGTGGTGGCGCTGTCGCGAGCTGAACGGTGCGGGGCTAGTTGCCTACGGCACCTCACCTGATATCGGCAGGGGGCTATATCAGAATACCAAGCTCGGTGCCAAGAACGAATCGGCGATGGATAATAGCCCAGTTCACGACGACGCACTCTTCGATCCCGCTACCGGGCTACTGCAGTGCTATGACGTAGGGCTCAACAGCCTCCTGGCGCTGGATAACGAAATGCTCGTGGCCATGGCAGATGCCCTAGGGGACAACGTCAGCTTGGAGCGCTTGCGGGCCAGCCATCAAGCACACCTCTCCTGCATTCGCGATCATCTATGGGACATGCAGCGTGAGGTGTTCGCCAATCGTCTTCCGGATGGTCGTTTTGTGCGTCAACTGGCACCGACCTCGTTTTATCCTCTTGTTGCCGGGGCTGCGACGCCGGAGCAGGCGGCTACGATGGTCGAACATTACCTGCTGCCACAACATAAATTCGGTGGCACCTTCTCGCTGCCCTCGGTGGCCCGTGATGATCCCAGCTACGGTGATAATGTCTATTGGCGTGGTCGCATTTGGCCGCCGCTCAACTTCTGGGTTCATCGCGGTCTGCGTCGCTGCGGTTTCGATGCCCAAGCAGCGCGCCTGGCCGATCAAAGCTGGCAGCTGTTTCAGAGCGGCTGGGAGCACAGAGTGTGCGGTGAGAACTTTCACGCCGAAACCGGTGCCATCACCGACCAACCTGATACCGATACGTTCTACACATGGGGCGCGCTGATGCCTGCGTTGAGCATCGCCGAAGTATGTGACGTTACGCCTTGGGATGGGCTGAGTATCGCCAGTGATAGACTCGATGGCCCTTTGGGGCCTTTGCAGACAGCACTCGGCAGACTATGCATCGAGCCACTGCCTAATGGTGGACACCGTCTGCTACGTGGAAGCGACATATTATGGGAAACGTCCCTACGCGGCTGTATCTGCTGGATCGAGTGGCGATCTGGTACGCTTCAGATGCAGCTGCCAGTCGGCCAAGCAGGCGACTGGCTGCGCCTGGGGCGATCCTACGCCATTACTGACGCGACTTTGGAGGATGTCTTGGTTGAGGTCGTAGAAGGTCATACCTTGTGGCTGCCAGCACGTAGCGAGAAAATGCGCTTATGCCTGAGTTTGTCGTGAAGGACCAGCAACTGCGCACGGAATGGTCTGGGGAGAGTCAGCGCCCACGCTGGCGCGAGACCAGCGCCACGTGATCGAGGAACAGCCGGAACAGCTGCGTCTGGCTGGAGACCGCCAGGCGCTGGTAGATGTGCTTGCGGTGCACCTTGACGGTACCGTCGCTGATATCCAGCGCGCGGGCCGCCGACTTGGTCGAGTGGCCGGCCAGCAGTAGCCGTACGATCTCCTGTTCGCGGGCGGTGAGCGCCTCGCGGCCGAAGCTGGCGAAGGCCGCCTCCACCGGCTCGCGCTCGTCGAGGCGCTGCTGGAACTGCCCGCCCTGCCACTTCCAGTACTCCTCGAGCAGCGCCTCGACCAGCGGCGCCAGGTGACGCAGCGCCTGCAGCGCGCGGCGCGTCAGCGGCGGCGAGTTGCCGCCGAAGCCCAGCGATACCGCGATCACCACCTGCTCGTCGACCCGCGCGAACAGCCCCACTTCGTCGTGCAGCCCCAGGTCGCGGTAGTAGCGGTGGTAGTAGTCGCTCGACTCGAAGCGGTCCGGCGCCAGCTCGCGCAGGCGCTGGGCGCCGTGGTCGAGGCCGTCGCTGACCGCGGTGAAGAAGGGATCGAGCAGGTAGGCTTCGCTCAGGTAGCGTTCGATGCCCTGTTCGCGCTGGGCCTCGGGGTAGTCGTCGTGGATCAGCAGCGGCCGGCGGCGGCCGCGGTAGGCGTTGATCAGGATTGTATCGTAGGCCACCAGCTCGCGCAGGCAGTGATCCAGCTGGCGCGGGAAGTCGACGCTGGCAACGCCACGCAGCAGGCGCGCCAGTTGCTGGTGCCAGGCAAGGCATTCGGGGCGTGCGAGCAGGTCGGTGTGGGGCATGTCGGGTCCGGGGAGTACTGATTGACGAAGCCTGAGCGTATCACGCTGCGTTGGCCTCTTATCCTGGCGACACGCTTACTCTACACTCGAGACTGCTTGCCCTCGGGATAAGGACCACGAGTCGATGCTGGGATTTCTGCAGGGGTTTTCCTATGGACTGTTCATGACCTGCCTGCCGTGGCTGCTGGTGGGGCTGGCCAACCCGCGTCTGGCGGTGCCGCTGGCCTCGCCCAACCGCTGGCAGGTCATCGCCCGCTACTGCCTGCTGTTCCCGTTCGTGAGCGTGCTGCTGTGGCTGACATCGCTATGGGGCGGCTTTTCACCGAGCCTGATCGGCTGGCTGGCGGGGTTGGGGGCGATCGCCGTATCGCTGCCGCTGGAGCGGCGGCTGCGTGGCTGGTGGGCACGACGCGGCGAACGGCGCCGTCAGGCCCAGCTGGCGCGTGAGGCGGAGCGCCAGCGGGCCGAGCAGGAGCGCAGCGCCTACGAGGCCGGCGTGGCAGTGCTCGACCCGGCGCGGCCGCCAGCGGACGCCGATGACCTGGTGCGCTCGCTGTGTGCCGCCAAACAGCGCCTGCTCGACGTGCATCGCCCCGACCTGGCGATCCAGGCCGACCGCCTGTACAGCCGCTACCGCCACGTGATGGGCGTGCTCGGCGGGCGCTTCGAACGCGGTGAGTTGGCCTTCGAGCGCTCTCGTGAGCTGGTCAGCGAGGTGTGCCTGGGGGCGGTGGACAACCTGACCTCGATGGCCTCCCAGGCCAGCGGTGTGGTGGGGGTGGATGAGAGCTTCGTGCGTCGCCGGCTGGCCAAGCAGGCCCAGCTCAGCGTCGAGGAGCGGGTGGCACTCAAACGGCGCCTGGAGCTGCTCGAGAGCACCGAGCGGCGCCTCAAGCAGTTGGCGGCGCGTAACGAGTCGGCGCTGACCGTGCTTGACGATACCGCGGTGGCCATGGCGCGTATCGAGACCCAGCGCCCCCAGGCCTCGCGCGGTACCGACCTGGCCCTGGAGGAGCTGCGCCGCTTCGTCGAACGTGCCGAGCGTTACGGGCGCAGCAGCGACTGAGGGACTAGGGCTTTGTCCGAAAAGTGCCTGCGCTTGGTCATACGGCGTTAAAAATCAGCTCAAAGTACTCATTTACACCTCGTAAATTCCGCTTTGGACTCGCGACATCCTTGTCGCTCGCTCTGCGAGCAGCGGAGCTGCCCAAATCGTCAATCCTGACGATTTGTCGCCGATTTTTGCTTTGCGACCCACATGGATGTGGGGAGTGCGTGGGCCCGTAGGGAACGGGCCTAGCCCTGACCTTCGCTCGCCGACTTTTCAGACGAAGCCTAGGGCTGGGTGACGCTGATCACATAGCTGCCCACATCGCTGCTGTTGAACGCCCTGGCCGTTACGCGATAGTGGCCCGCCTCCAGGCGCACGGTCAGCTGCGCATCGACGCCGTCGCCGCTATCGTCATCGCTCAGGTAGAGTTCCTCGCCTTCTATTTCCAGGTAGGCGTCGACCTCGCTCGAGCGCATGTCGATCACGTACATGCCCGGGGTCTCGATCTGCAGGGTGTAGTGGTCGCGGGCGCCAGGTACCAAGCGTGCGGTGCGTGGTTCGTCCAGGCTCAGTTCGCTACCCTCGTCATCGGTGACGGCTTGCGTCCGCGTGGCGAGGCGAAAACGGCCGCTGCCCGAACCGAAGCTGCCGGCGCTGATGGTGTACTGGCCGGGATCGAGGAGTGTCTGAAGGCGTGCGTCGAGGTCGCTGCCGCTGTCGTCGTCGCTGATCGTCACGCCGTCGCCGGTGAGCGTCAGGTAGCTGTCGAAGTCCTCGGACTGCATGTCGATCACTACCTCGAGGCGTTCGCTCAGCGTGATCTGATAGTCGATATCCTGACCGTAAAACCAGCCACTGACCTGAGTATCCAGGTCCAGCGGACCGCCGTTTTGCATATCGCTATCGTCCGGCATGGCCTGGGCCGAGATATCCAGCGAGTAGATGCCCTGGCCATAGCCGTGGGCGGCACGCGCCACCAGGGTGTAGTCGCCGGTATCGAGCAGTGCGGTCAGGCGTGCGTCGAGGCCTTGTCCGCTGTCGTCATCGCTGACGGCGAAACCGTCCGGGCCGGTGAGCTCCAGATAGGCATCCAACTCATGGGAGCGCATCTCGATGACATACAGGCCGGCTTCCTCGATCTGCAGCCGGTAGCGGTTGCTGTCACCGTCCAGCCAGCCAGTCAGCTCGATGGGTGCGGTGATATCGCCTTCGCTGCGCGTTTCCAGCTGTCGGCTGTCGAGGCGATAGGGCCCGAAGCTGCGCGCGTCCTCGCCACTGACGACCAACACATGGTTGCCGTCTTCGGCGATTCGCTGGCGGAGTTTGGCACCTGCATCATCGCCGCTGGCTGCCAGCCACTCGCCGTCGGGGGCGAACAGCGACAGGCTGCCGCGCAGGGCCCCGCCGAGTTCGAACTCGACCACGCTACCCGCCTCGAGCATGAGGTGATGCCGCTGGTAGAAGCTGCCGTCCTTGCCATTGAGTTCGTCGGCGCTGGTGATCTCTCCGGTCAGGCGTTCGCCGAGCGCTGCCACTTGGGGGGCTGGCGCGTCGACGCTGTCATCGGCATAGCTGGCGCCGAAGCCCGCCGTCAGCATCAGGCCGAGGAGGAGGGTACGAGGGATCGTGAACGTAGACACTGTGTCTTCCTTGTGCGAGGGCATGGATATGCGGGAGCGGCGGCATAGGCCAATACGTTGATGAATCATAAAGCCTCTGGCGAAGATGAACAGCTTCGAGCAGCCGATTATCGGCGTTGAGCCAGGTGAGGTAATCTAGGCTGACAGCTGAGACGCAAGGAATTTCTGCCATGAGCGAGCAAGACCCGCAGCGTTCACCGCTTTCGCTACCGCCGCTGGCCGAGATCGAGCGGGAGCTCGATGAAGCGGACGCCCTCGATGCCGACCCCGGTGTCGAGCAGGCCTCTGCCGACCCCGAGCTCGAATCCATGGCCGCGGCCTTCGTCGATGATGTGCTGGCCGACGACGCCGATGCCGACCTGGCGCGCAAGCGCCGCGCGGTGGACGAGATGGGGCGCGAGCTGCAACAGCAGGCCGCCCACCAGAGTGCGATGCTGCAGACCCCGCTGCGCAAGCTGGCCCACCAGGGCGATGATGGCGGACCGGTGGCCCAGGCGCTGGTCGACCTGCGCGGTCGCATGCATAGCCTCGACCCGGCCCAGCACCGCCTGGCGGCGAGTCCGCTGGACCGCGTGCTGGCGCTGGTGCCGGGTGCCGGCAGCCGCCTGCAGCGCTACTTCCGCAAGTTCGAGAACGCCCAGCAGGCGCTGGACGCGATCATTGCCGACCTCGAGAGCGGTCGCGACATGCTGAACCGCGACAACATCACGCTGGGCGACGACCAGGAGGCGCTGCGCGCCTCGCTGAGCCAGCTCAATCGCCAGGTCGAACTGGGGCGGCTGATCGACGCACGGCTGCAGCAGGCCATCGCCCGTCGCGACGAGAACGACGAGCAGCGGCGCTTCGTCGAGGAGGAGCTGCTGTTTCCGCTGCGCCAGCGCATCGTCGACCTGCAGCAGCAGCAGGCGGTAAGCCAGCAGGGCGTGCTGGCGCTGGAGGTGATCATCCGCAACAACCGCGAGCTGATGCGCGGCGTCGACCGGGCCATCAACGTCACCGTCTCGGCGCTGACGGTGGCGGTCACGGTGGCGCTGGCGATGGCCAACCAGCGGCTGGTGCTGGATCGTGTCGAGGCGCTCAACACCACCACCTCGCAGATGATCAGCGGAACCGCCAAGGCGCTGCGTCAGCAGGGCGTCGACATCCAGACCCGCGCCTCGTCGGCGATGCTCGACATGCAAACGCTGGAAGAGTCGTTCAGTGAGGTGATGGGCGCCATCGACGACCTGTCGCGCTACCGGCGCGAGGCGCTACCGGCCCTCGACGCCCAGATCGACCGCCTGGCGCAGCTTGCCGACCAGGGCGGGGCGGCGGTGTCGCGCTACCAGCGCGGCAACCGTGCTCAGCCCGGCGAAGACGCTAGCCCGGACGGGCCCTAAACGTCAGCCCTGGCGGAAGCGTGCGCTGGCGTCGCGAAAGGCCTTGCGCGCCAGGCCCGCGCCGTCTTCCAGGCCGCGGGCCAGGGAGCTGAATGCCGCCTCGCTGGCCCAGCGCAGGGCATCCAGGCGCACTTCCAGCTCGACTCGGCGACGCTTGAGACGCTCGAGGTCGTCGGCGTAGCGGCTGCGGGCCTCGTCGCCGGCCTGGCGCGCCTTGGCGGCCAGCGCGTCGATCTCGGCGTCGAGCCGGGCCAGTGCCGCTTTTAGGCGGGCGAAGAGATCGTCCTCGGGGCGCATGATGGTGCTCCTATGAGGTGAACCGTCACCCTGAGTCTAGCCTGTCTCGTCGTCGGCGACGATACGGTCGCGGCCGGCGTGCTTGGCGCGATACAGGCGCTGGTCGGCCAGGGCCAGCAGCTGTTCGCGGTCGAGGCTGCCGTCGGCCGGGGTGGCGCTGGCGATACCGATACTGGCGGTGACCCGCTCGGCTTCGGGGTGGGGCAGTTCCAGTGCGTAAATCGCGTGGCGAATGCGTTCGGCGACCCGCCGTGCCGCGTCGAGGTCGGTATTGGCCAGTACGCAGACGAACTCCTCGCCGCCGTAGCGCGCCACCAGGTCGCCGGGGCGCGTCACCACCGCGGCAAGCGCCTTGGCCAGGGCGCGTAGGGTGTCGTCGCCAACCGCATGACCCAAGTGGTCGTTGTAGGCCTTGAAGTGATCGACATCGAGGAAGATCACCGCCAGCGGCGTGCCTTCCCGGATGCTGCTCTCCCAACTTGCCGCGTAGACGTCATCGAAGCAGCGTCGGTTGGCGATCCCGGTGAGCCCGTCGACGGTCGAGATCTGGTGCAACTGGTCGCGCTGCTCCAGGCCACGCTGAAAGGCGTTGAGCAGCTCATCGAGGCTTTCCACCAGCTCGCCCAGTTCGTCGTTGTGATGGTGGCCGAGTGTCGGCTTCGGCCACTCGCCGGGGCGCTGCGGGTCGGTGGCGGCGATCGCCGTGTGCACCTTGAGCAGCGGGCGGGTGATGAAGACGTGAAACACCACGACCACCAGCGCGGCGATGGCAAAGGCCTTGAGTACGCTGAGTAAAAACACCACGCGGCTGCGTTCGATGAAGGCGTTGCCGAGGCTATCCAGCGCCAGGCTCAGCTCGATCTCGCCCACGCTGCTTGACGGGCTGCCCTGGCCGAGGTCGTAGTCGAGGTTGGCGCGATAATGCAGCATGTCGCCGAATAGCCGCTCGATCAACCAGCCGGCCTGGCTGTCACGGCTCAGCTCGCGGCTGGCCATGACCCGCTCGAAGTCGTCGCGGATCACCACCTGCTGGACGTTGCCGGCGGCAAACAGGCCGTCGATGACCTGGTCGGCGAGGTCGGGATTGAGCTGGAAAGCGGCCTCGGCGGCGGTGCCGTTGACCAGGCGCAGGGTGTGGGTGGTCTGCTCACGGACCTCGTCGCGCAGCGTGCGCAGATCCGAGGCCAGCTCCAGGGCCCCGGCGACGATGCTCAGCAGAATGGCAATCAGCAGGGTCAGGCCGGCCTGCTTGGCGGTGAGGCTGCGGCGCGTCACGGAGCGACGCCCAGGGTCTCGAGCACCTCGGCCTCTATTCTGGCGCTGACCCCGCTGCGCCGCTGGTCGTCCAGGGCGCGCTGCAGGTCGGCGAGGAAGGTCTCGGAGACCGAAGGGTGGCAGGCCAGGTAGAGGTCGGCCGCGTGGAAGTCGAACAGCTTGCGCAGCTCGATGTTGGCCTCGGCGGCGAGCACCTGGGCCGGCAGCTCGCCGGTGACCCACACGTCGATCAGCCCGGCGGCGAGGCGCTGGACGTTGTCACGCTCCTGGCTGGCCACGGTAACGGGGATGCCGTGGGCCTCGACGTGCTGGCCCACCGCATCTTCACGGAAGCTGCCGATGGTCAGGCCTGCCAGCTCATCGAGGTCCTCGGCCATCAGTGGGCTGTCAATGGTCACGAAGGCCGCCCAGCGGTTGCTGACCAGCGGCCCGACCCAGCGAAACTGGTCCTCGCGCTCGGCGGTGCGGCTGGTCGAGTAGGCGCAGTGGTTATCGCGTAGGCGCGCCTCGGTGATGGCACGGGCCCAGGGCATTAGCCGGAAAGCGGCGCTATGGCCAGTGTCATCCAGCGCGCGCTGCAGCATGCGCGTGGCTTGACCCTCGACCTGGCGCTGGTCGTCGAGGTAGTTGAAGGGTGGGTACTCCTCGGTGGTGAAGGTCACCCCACTACCGGTCAGTCTTGCCAACTGGCCCTGCCGGTCGAGGGTATCGAGTGCCGCCTGCATGGTGTCGACCAGTGCCGGGTCGGTGTCGCGATTGATGGCGAAGTAGAGGTCGGACTCGCTCAGCGTATAGACAGGCTCGAACTGGCGGGTGTCGATGCCGTGCTGCTCCATCAGCCAGAAGGCGACGTTCTGACTGTAGGCCCACAGGTCTACGCGGCCGTGCTCGAGCATCTTCAGCGCGCTGAGGTTGGAGATCGCTGGGCGCAGCAGGTTGTCGCTGACGCCGTTCTCGGTGAGTCGCTGGGCGCCAATATCCTCGCGAATCACCGCGATGCGGTAGTCGTGGGTGGCCAGGTCGTCGAGGGTGTCGAGGCGAATCTCGCTGTCGCGCCGGGCCAGCAGCGTAACGCTGTCGCGGGCGATGGGGCCGACCCACTGGAAGAGTGCTTCGCGTTGCTCGGTACGGGTGGTGGAGAACAGCACCGTGCCGGGCTCGCTAAGGGCGAGATCGTAGCCGCGCGCCCAGGGATAGTAGTGTACGGCATTGCGGTCGAGCGGGGTCTCGGTGACCTCGAACAGTGCTTCGAGGACGTCGATGGCGATCCCCTCCAGGCGCTCGCCGTGGCGATAGTTATAGGGCGGATACTCTTCGGTGATGAAGGTCAGCCGTTCCAGGGCAAGAGCCGAGGAAAGCGGCACAACCAGGCACAATGCCAGCAGCAGCCTTGCTATCATGGGCGCTGTACCCCCTCTCTAGACGCATCCCAGGATGCGGTGGCGTTCGCCATGTTGAGTCTGGCCGTCAAGCAAAGCCGACCACATATTTAGGTTATCGGCAGCTCAGCTTCAAGCTAGAGGGAAACCGTTGGCCTGTCATTCGATCGACAGTGTTGCCATGCCGCATGGTGGCCAGTACCGCGCTGCTGATAGTCTTGTCGAGCCACGCTCACAAAGGAATGTCCCATGAGCCATACCGGCGTCGTGCCCCGCACGCGGGCCTCGCGCAAGGAGATACTGGGCTGGGCGATGTTCGACTTCGCCAACCAGGCCTACACGCTGCTGATCATCACCGTGGTCTTCGGCGAGCTGTTCACCACGGTGATCGTCGGCGACCGCGGCGACGACTATCGCCTGGCCAATCTGCTGTGGAGCCTGGCGCTGGCGCTGAGCTATCTGATGGTGGTGATTAGCGGCCCGCTGTGCGGGGCGGCGATGGATTATTCGGCGAGCAAGAAGCGCTTTCTGTTCGTCAGCTACCTGGCCACTATCGCCACCACCGCGATGCTCTACTTCGTGGCACCCGGCTATGTGCTGTTGGGGTTCGTGCTGATCACCCTCTCCAACTACGCCTACTCGATGGGCGAGTCATTCATTGCCGCCTTCCTGCCCGACCTCGGCCCGCCGCGGGATCTGGGCAAGATCTCCGGCTTCGGCTGGGCGCTGGGCTATGTCGGTGGCCTGTTCGCCGCCGGTTTCACGCTGGTGGTGCTGGGTGAGGCCAGCGCCGAGAACTTCGAGCGTATCCGCTGGGTGGGGCCGTTCGCCGCGGGGTTCTTCCTGGTCACGGCGATCCCCACCTTCCTGTGGCTCAAGGAGCGCGGCACGCCCCAGGCGCTGCCAGCCGGCATGACCTACTATCGCATTGCCCGTGAACGGGTCGCCGAGACGCTGCATGACCTGCGCCGTTTTCGCGACCTGGGCGTGTTCCTGGTGTCGCTGCTGTTCTCGATGGCCGGGGTCTATATCATCATCGCCTTTGCCTTCATCTACGGTGCCCAGGTGATCGGCTGGGACGAGTCGATCCGCAATATCATGTTCATCATCGTGCAGATCACCGCCGCCGCGGGGGCGCTGGGCTTCGGCCTGATCCAGGATCGCATCGGTGCCAAGATCACCTATATCGGCACTCTGCTGCTGTGGGTGGCGGCGATTTTCGCCATCTGGGCCACGCCGGAGCTTACCGCCTGGCTCAACGCGCAGTGGGGGCTCGACTGGGAGGCGCAGCATCTGTTCCTGGTGGTCGGTTGCCTGGCGGGGCTCAGCCTGGGCTCGAGCCAGTCGGCCAGTCGCGCCCTGGTGGGGCTGTTTTCGCCGCTGGAGAAGTCGGCGGAGTTCTTCGGCTTCTGGGGCCTGGCCAACAAGCTGGCTGGGGTGTTCGGCATCATCTGCCTGGGGCTGCTGCAGTCGGTGGTCGGCCTGCAGGCCTCGATCCTGCTCTGCGCGGGGCTGTTCATCGTCGCCATCCTGATCTGCCTGGCGGTGAACCAGGCCCGCGGGCAGCGGGTCGCCGAGCAGTGGCAGGCGCCTGAACGGTGAGTGTGTCGCTGGCACTGCTGGGCGTGTCGGGTCGCCCGGCCTGGGGCAACGCTCAGGCGGGGCGCTTGAGCGCGAAGCGGTCGCTGGCGCGCAGGTAGTCGCTGCCCGCCAGACGGCCGATCGGCTTGAGTGCGTCGAGATCGACGTGACGACCGTTCCACACCGTCGGGTCGGCGTGGATGACCTCCACTTCGGCGATCACCAGGTTGCCGGCCATGGGGCCGTCGCCGAAGCGCAGGATGTCGCGCACCCGGCAGCCGAAGGCCACCGCCGCCGCGGCGACCCTGGGCACCCTTAGCGGCGGCATCTCGGCCTTGGCCAGGCCCGCGTGCTCGAACTCGTCCTGCTCCGGGGCCAGGCTGGCGCTGGTGGCGTTGAGGGCCTCGGTCAGCGCCTCGCCGCCGATATGGATCACGCACTCGGGGACCGCGGCGAGGTTGCGCAGGGTGTCCTTGACCTCGGCCTGGCCGTTGAGCAGCGGCGAGAACACCAGCACCGGCGGCGCGACGCTGGCCACGTTGAAGAACGAGAAGGGCGCCAGGTTGGCGGTACCGGCGGCGTCGATGCTGGCGACCCAGGCGATCGGGCGCGGTGCAATGCTGCCGCTGAATAGTCGGTACAGGGCGCCGGCCTCCCAGGCGTCGGCGGGCAGGGCAGTAGCGGTCACGATGCGTGTCTCCAAGCGATGGCAGGTGTCGCCATACGAGCATCGAATCGACGCGAGGTAAAGTCAGCAGTTAACGCGTATTGGCTGCGTTGTTGGTAGGCTGGAGGGAACCGATCGCTCTTCGCGGCGACTATGTATGGAGTGGCAGCGGCCGGTGGAGGTGAGTCGATGGATGATCAGGGCAGAGGCGTGCGGCGTACCGGGCTCGGCATGATGCTGCTGTTCTGGCTGCTGATACTGGCCATGGGCAGCTGGTGGTTCCAGGGCGTGCTCGATGAACGGCGCAATCCCAATGCCGGGCTGGTGCATATGACCGAGGGCGACGAACCGGTGACCTTGGCCCGCAACGCCTCGGGGCACTTCGTCGCCACCGGCCGCATCAACGGTGAGCCGGTGGAGTTCCTGCTCGATACCGGGGCGACCTATATTGCGGTGTCCAGCGAGTTGGCCGAACAGCTTGCCCTCGAGGCCGGCCGTACCGCCAGCTTCCAGACCGCCAACGGCCGCGTCGACGGTTTTATCACCGAGCTCGACCGTGTCAGCCTGGGCGGCCTCACTGCCCGCCAGGTGCGCGGCTCGATCAATCCCGGGATGGAGGGCGACAGGGCCCTGCTGGGCATGAGCTTTCTCAACCGCTTCGATATCCAGATCAGCGGCGATCAGATGGTGCTCAGCCGCCCCGAGCCCTGATCCTGGCTATCAACCTCAAGGAGCCGGATGTGACCGAGGAGGGGTCGAATCACTCACCGCGTGGCCGTCGTGCCGAGCAGCCGGGCCAGATCGGCGGTCTCGGCTGGCTGGACATCGCCTGGCGGGTCAAGCGCGAGATGAGCGATGACAACATCACCATGCTCGCCGCCGGGGTGGCCTTCTATGCGCTGCTGGCGGTGTTTCCGGCATTGGCAGCGATCATCTCGATCTGGGCGCTGGTGCTCGACCCCCATGACATCACGCGTCAGATCGCCGAGCTGAGCCGCTTCATACCACCGGGTGCGGCGGCGATCATCGAGCATCAGGCCAACGAGATCAGCGAGAACACCGACGCCGGGCTCAGCGTGGCGGCCGTAGGCAGCCTGGTGGTGGCGATGTTCGTCGCCTCCAAGGGCGTGCGCGGACTGATCCTCGGCCTCAATATCGTCTACGGCGAAGACGAGCGGCGGCGCCTCGCCCACAAGGCCACGGTGGTCTCGGCGCTGACCGTGGGGCTGATCGTGCTGACCCTGGTGACCATCGTGTTCATCGCCGGGCTGCCGCTGGTGATCGGCATGCTGGGCCTCGACAGTACCCTGGTGACCCTGATCAGCCTGCTGCGCTGGCCAGCCCTGGTGCTGATGATGATGCTGGTGATCGCGGTGCTGTATCGGTTCGCCCCTTACCGGCGCGCGCCGCGCTGGGAGTGGCTCAGTGTCGGCACGGTGACGGCGACGCTAATGTGGTTGCTGGGCTCGCTGGGGCTGTCATTCTACGCCCGCCACTTTGCCAGTTTTACGGAACTCTACGGCTCGCTGGGAGCGGTGGTGGTGCTGCTGATGTGGTTCTGGCTGTCGGCCTTCACGGTGCTGGTGGGCGCCGAGCTCAACGGTGAGATGGAGCGCCAGACCCGCCACGACACTACCGTTGGCGAGCCGCGGCCGATGGGGGAGCGCGGCGCCCATGCCGCCGACACCCTGGGCAAGTCGCATTCATGGCGTAAGCGCTGACCCTCGCCGTGCGGCGCGTCTGACGACGATGACGTTGCTCTGGCCGCCAGCCTGGTGGGCCTGCTACCATGGATAAATGAACAGTATGCGGCCCGCGCCACCGGCAGCGGCTCCCCTCGACGACCCGCGCTACTACCTGGCCAATTTCCGCTGCGTGCTAGATTGGGTGGCGGCGCGCTACGACGACTTGCTGAGCGACGCCGAGCGCGCCTTTATCCGCGGTATTGCCGACCTGCCGACGCCTTCCCAGGCGCTGCTGGCGCGCATGGTGATGCGCCGCGGCGAGCACTTTCGCGTCGCGCGGCTGGCCTATGCCGAGATCGGTGACAGCGCCGCCGCCCTGGCGCCGCTGATCGCCGCTGGCTGGGTGGAAGAGGAGCCGCTGCTATCCCTCGACGAGCTGTTTCGCCACTGGCGCCTGGCCGAGCTGCGCGCGGCGCTGGCCGATGAGATGCGCGCCGCAGGGCTGCCCGCCGCGACCGGCAAGGCGCGACTACGCGAGGCGTTGGCCGCGCGGCTGAGCGAGCCGCGCCGGCTCGGCGAGTGGTGGCCCGCGGCGCCGGACCGCATCGTGCGAATCACCTGCATGGCCCACTGCGAGCGGCTGCGGCTGATGTTCTTCGGCAACCTGCGCCAGGACTGGGCCGACTTCGTGCTTGCCGAACTCGGCATGCAGCGCTACGAGCAGGTGCCACTGGATCCTGCCTCACGCGCTTTTCAGCGGCGTGCCGAGGTCGACGCCTATCTACAGTTGCACCGCCTGCGCGAGCGCCTCGAGGCCGGCGAGGCCGTCGAAGCGCTGTGGCCCGAGATACCATCGAGCACGGCGGATGACGTCTGGGACAGCCCCTGGCTGGCCACGCGGCGTGCCAGGCTGCTGTTCCAGCTGGGTCGCGAGGCGCAGCGCCACGCCAACCCTGAGCTGGCTCTCGAGGCCTACGCCGCGGCCAGCGGCGACCCTGGCGGCGGCGGTGAGGCGCGCATTCGTCGCCTGCGGCTGCTGGAGCGGCGCGGCGCCTGGCGCGAGGCGCTGGCCCTGGCCGAGGCGCAGCCGCCGCTCAGCGAGGCCGAGGGCCAGGCCCTGGCACGGCTGCAGCCGCGCCTGCGCCGGCGGCTGGGGCTGGCCTGTGACCCAGCGCCGCCGGCGCCTGCCATCGAGCAGTGGACGCTGACGCTGCCGGGCCCCGCCGCGAGCGTGGAGGGCGCCGTGCGCGATCACCTGCAGGGCCCGGATGCGCCGGTCCACTATGTCGAGAATACGTTGATCGGTGGCCTCTTCGGGCTGCTGTGCTGGGAGGCGATCTTCGCCCCGCTGCCCGGCGCCTTCTTTCACCCTTTCCAGCGCGGGCCGGCCGACCTGCGCCGCGAGGACTTCGTCAGCCGGCGTCGTGAGCGATTCTCGGCCTGCCTGGCACAGCTGCGCGACGGCCGCTATCGCGACACCATTCGCCGCCACTGGCACGTCAAGCACGGCCTGGCGTCACCCTTCGTCGACTGGCAAGCGCTCGACGAGACGCTGCTGGAGCGCGCCCTGGCGTGGCTGCCGGCGGCGCACCTGGCGCGGCTGTTCGAGCGCCTGCTGCAGGATATCGGCGCCAACCGCGCCGGCCTGCCGGACCTGATCCAATTCCTGCCCGAGGTGCTCCAGGGCCCGCGCTACCGGCTGATCGAGGTCAAGGGTCCAGGCGACCGCCTGCAGGACAACCAGCGTCGCTGGCTGGCCTACTTCCATGCCCACGACATTCCCGCGGTGGTGTGCCAGGTGCGCTGGCGGGAGGCGCCGTGAACCCGCTGCCGGCGGCACAACCCTGCTACCGGGTGGCGGTCAGGGCGCTGTGCGATTTCACCGCCCGGGCCGGCGACCTGGACCACCGTTTCACGCCGTCGCCCACCGCCCAGCAGGGCATCGAAGGGCACCAGCTGATCGCCGAGCGGCGCGGAGCGGGCTACGAGAGCGAACTGAGCCTGTGCGGCGAGGTGGTGGTAGACGGGGCACGGCTGGTGGTGAGTGGGCGCGCCGACGGCTTCGATCCCGCCGCCCGGCGCCTCGAGGAGGTCAAGACCCACCGCGGGAGCCTGGCGCGGATGGGGGCCAATCAGCGCGCCCTGCACTGGGCTCAGGCCAAGGTCTACGGCGCCCTGCTGTGCCGAGCCCGCCAGCTCGAGCGGGTCGAGCTGGCGCTGGTCTACCTGGAGATCGGCTCGGGACAGGAGACTCGTCTGAGCGAGCCGGCCACGGCCAGCGAGCTGGAGGCCTTCTTCGTCGACCAGTGCCAGCGCTTCCTGGCCTGGGCCGAGCAGGAGGCCGCCCATCGCCGCCGCCGCGATGCCGCCCTGTCGACACTGCGCTTCCCCCACGCAGGCTTCCGCCGCGGTCAGCGCGAGCTGGCCGAGGCGGTCTACAAGGCCGCCGGCACCGGTCGCCAGCTGCTGCTGCAGGCCCCCACCGGGATCGGCAAGACGCTGGGCACGCTGTTTCCGATGCTTGCCGCCATGCCCCGCCAGGGGCTAGACCGAGCGTTCTTCCTGACCATGAAGACCCCGGGGCGGCGCTTGGCGCTCGAGGCGCTGCGGACGTTGGGCGTTGCCAATGCCCCCGAGCCGGGGGCTGACGAGGCGCCGCCGAGGATGCCGCTGAGGGTATTGGAACTGGTCGCCCGCGACACCGCCTGCGAGCATCCCGGCAAGGCCTGCCACGGCGACGCCTGCCCGCTGGCGCGGGGCTTCTACGATCGCCTGCCGGCGGCGCGTCAGGCGGCGGTGGAGTGCGGCCGCGTGCTCGACCGGCCGACCCTGCGCGAACTGGCGCTGGCCCACGATATCTGCCCCTACTACTTGGGGCAGGAGCTGGTGCGCTGGTGCGACCTGACAGTAGGCGACGTCAACCACTACTTCGATACCAGCGCGCTGCTGTTCGCCGCCACCCAGGCCCAGGAGTGGCGGGTCGCGGTGCTGGTCGACGAGGCCCACAACCTGGTCGAGCGGGCCCGCGGCATGTACAGCGCCAGCCTCGACCAGCAGCGCTGCAACGCCGTGCAGCGACGCGCACCGCCGGCTCTGGCCAAACCGCTGGGGCGCGTGGTGCGGCAGTGGCGTGAGCTGCTGGCCGCCGAGTCGCCCGCCGATGATGCGGCGCCGCGGTTGCTGGAGACGCTGCCGGCGGGCCTGGTCCTGGCCCTGCAGCAGGCGGTCTCGGCGGTGGGGGACTACCTTGCCGAGCACCCCAGCGGCGAGGTCGATGAGCTGCAGGCGTTCCTGTTCGAGGCGCTGGCGCTGTGCCGGCTGACGGAGTCGTTCGCCGACCACTCGATCTGCCTGCTGACCCGCCGCGGTCGCGGGCGCGCGACCCTGACGCTGCGCAACCTGATACCCGCCGACTTCCTGGCGCCGCGGCTGGCCGCCAGCCACACCACGGTGCTGTTTTCGGCCACCCTGAGCCCCGCCGACTACTACCGCGACCTGCTGGGGCTGGCCGACGATGCGGTGTGGTGGGAGGTCGCCTCGCCGTTCGACAGCACGCAGCTGGAGGTGCGCCTGGCGCGGCATCTCTCGACCCGCTGGCGCGATCGCGAGCACTCACTGGATGGCCTGGTGGCGGTGATCGCCGACCAGTACCGTGGTGCGCCGGGCAACTACCTGGCGTTCTTCAGCAGCTTCGCCTACCTCGACGCGGCGCTGACGCGTCTGGCCCGCGATCACCCCGATATCCCCACCCGCTGCCAGCGACGCGGCATGGATGAAGCGTCGCGCCAGGCCTTCGTCGATGACTTCGTGGCCGGCGGGCGGGGGATCGGTTTCGCGGTGTTGGGCGGGGCTTTCGCGGAAGGCATAGACCTGCCCGGGGAGCGTCTGGTGGGCGCCTTTATCGCCACCCTGGGCATGCCGCCGCTAAGCGCCGACAACGAGATACTCAAGGCGCGGCTGGAGGCGCGCTTCGGACGCGGCTTCGACTACGCCTACCGCTACCCCGGCCTGACCAAGGTGGTGC
Source organism: Halomonas salipaludis (assembly GCF_002286975.1). Lineage (GTDB taxonomy): Bacteria > Pseudomonadota > Gammaproteobacteria > Pseudomonadales > Halomonadaceae > Franzmannia > Franzmannia salipaludis. The sequence continues at coordinate 133,621 of NZ_NSKB01000007.1, read as the reverse complement.
AGGCCGCCGGTCGGGTGATTCGCGGCCCCGAGGATCGCGGCGTGGTGGTGCTGCTCGATGATCGCTTCGGTGAGGTCGACAACCTGGCACTGCTGCCGGCCTGGTGGCGGCTGTCAGGGATGCCGGCTGTCTAACCGGCGTGTGGCGATGCCCTGGTGTGGAGGCGTTCGAGTACGTTCACCCCGATGAATCCACTCAGGGCGCCGGTCAGGAAGGCGCCGGCCTCGGTGGCGACCACGGCCATCGGCAAGGCGAGATAACCGACGCCAAGCACGCCGGCAACGTAGGCGATCAGCGCCACGACGAGGCCCTCGAGCATACGTAGCGGCGTCGACACCCGGTGCGCGCCCTTGACGAAGCGCCGGCCGAATCCTCCCAGGGCACCACCCAGCAAGGCAGTGACGATTGGCCCCCAGGGCACGCGCTGCTCGACGCTTGCCTCACCCCTAAGGCTGCCGGCGACGGCGCTGACGGTAATCGGCGAGAGGCCGGAAGAGCGCAGTTCGAACGTCGCCGTGGACTGATCTGGCGCGATGTGCAGCTCGCTCGGGGCAGCGGTGGCGGGGCCGTCGAGCGTCAGGGCGATCGGGGTAGGGCGCGTGGCGCGCAGCGGCTCACCGTGGGGCGCCACCTGCTCGATATTGACGGCCATCCGGGCCAGCCCGAGGCCCACCATGCTGGTCGATTCCGGACGAACCTCCAGCCGCGGCAGCGCCTCGAGCTGCAGATTGACGTCGGAGAGAGTGGAGTTGACCTCCAGGATAGGGGTCGCCGTCGAGGGCATGAAGTCGAGCACCAGGGACTGCTCGTTGGCCAGCCCCGGGGCCTCGATCAGCAGGGCAGGGGGTTCCTCGCGGGTGGTCAGGCCGCGCAGTCGCAGCCTGATCTCGACAGGCGCTTCAAGCGCCTGTCGAGGCGCGAAATGCTCGGCATCCGAGGGGTAGACGCCGAAGCTCAGCCGGGTGTGGTAGGTGCTGCTCAGCGGGTTCCAGATGGCAGGTACCGGACTGGCCACGACGCTGAGACGAAGCCAGGTGGACGCTGTGGATGGCAGCGGCGGCAGTGGCGCGATACCCAACCCCGGGGGCAACACGACCTCGTCGGTCTCGGCCGTGGAGGGGATGAAGAGCCCACCCGGCAGCACCTGCCGCTCTTGCGTGGTCAGCCGGCGGGTCTCGACCGCGTCACTCTTGACCACGAAGGGCTCGCGGGTGGGTACGCTCAGGCTGATGCGCCCCGGCTCCCGTTGCGGCGCTATCTCGACGTCGATATCGCGGCCGTCGAGATCCAGCACCCTCAGGCTGTCGACGCTCTGATCCCAGTCGAAGGTCATCCGCTCGACGGGTTGGCGAGGTGGCGCGGTCTCGTCATCGGGGGAAGGCGCTTGAGCCCAGGCCCCGGCGACGGCGAGGCCGGCGGCAGTGATGAGCGATGGCCAGAAGCGGTGGGCATGACGTTGCATGACGGCTCCGCCAGTCAGATCGGGCAGAGCTTCAGTATAGAAGAGTCCCGGCGCCGGCGTGGTGCCCAGGGTCGGTCAACGCTCGTCGTGCTGCGAGGGGGCGCCGCGAGTGGGCGTGGCGATATCCTCGTCGGCCTCGTAGAGCGCCTCGAGTTCGCGGGCGGCTTCCTGGACGGTCTGGATCTGCTGTTTCTCGTTGCCGAACACCTCGAGCTGGCGCAGCAGGGTGCGCTCGTCGTGCTCACGGAAGGTATCCACGGTGTGCTGGGCCTGATCCGTGGGCAGGCCCAGTTCGATCAGCAGTTCGCGGGTCAGCTCCAGGCTGGCCGGCAGCATCTCGCGGATCAGCCGGTGGATACCGGCGCGCATCAGGCGGTGGGCGTGATAGCGATTACGCGCGCGGGCGTAGAGCCGCAGGTGCGGGAACTGGCGCCGCACCCGCTCGGCGATGCGCAGCGAGGCCTCGATATCACCCACTGCGATCACCAGGATCCGCGCCTTGTCGGCCCCGGCAGCGCGGAGCAGGTCAATACGCGACGCGTCGCCGAAATACACCTTGTTGCCGTAGCGGCGCACGAAGTCGACCTGGTCGGCATTGATATCGAGTACGGTGTAGGGAATCTTCAGACCCTGCAGCACGCGGCCCATGATCTGGCCGAAGCGCCCGAAGCCGGCGATGATCACCCGCGGCGAGTCGTCGCGCGGGCTATCGTAGCCGGGTCGTGGCCTGGGGGCGTCGAAGCGCGGTCGAATCCAGCGCACATGCAGCAGAAACAGCAGCGGCGTGGTAGCCATCGACAGTGAGATCACCAGGATCAGCAGCTGCACCAGCGTGGCATCGACCAGCGCCGCGGCAGCGGCTGCCGTCAGCAGCACGAAGGCGAACTCACCGCCCTGGGAGAGCAGTATGCCGAGGCTGCTGGCCTCCTTCCAGGAGGTGCCGTAGAGTCTTGCTGCAACCAGCACGCTGGCGCCCTTGAGCAGCAGCAGGCCAAGCGTCAGGCCGAGGATGGTCAGCGGCATCTCGGCGAGCAGGCCGATCTGCGCCATCATGCCCACCGCCATGAAGAACAGCCCCAGCAGCAGGCCGCGGTAGGGCTCGATATCGGCCTCGATGTTGTGGCGGTACTCGGAGTCGGCGAGCAGCACCCCGGCGATGAAGGCGCCCAGCGCCATGGACAGCCCGGCCAGCTCCATCAGCAGGGCGGCGCCGATCACCACCAGCAGGGTGGTGCCGGCGAATACCTCGCGGCTGGCGGTGCCGGCGGCCATGCGAAACAGCGGCCGCAGCAGCAGGCGGCCGCCGACGATCAGCACCGCGAAGGCGGCGATGGCAAAGGCCACCTCGCGCAGCAGCGGGGCGGCACCATCGGCCAGCAGCGACCCCGCGGCGAGGATCGGAATCGCCGCCAGCACCGGGATCGCCGCCAGGTCCTGGAACAGCAGCAGGGCAAAGGCGTTGCGGCCGTGGCGGGTCTGCAGCTCCTTGCGCTCGCCGAGCAGCTGCAGTACCAGTGGCGTGGAACACAGCCCCAGGCTGAACCCCACCACCAGCGCGGCGACGGGGGCCAGCCCCAGCCACCAGGCGCCCAGCGACAGTGCCAGGCTGGTCACCGCGACCTGCAGGCTGCCGAAACCGAACACCGCATGGCGCATCACCTTGAGGCGTGCCGGCTTGAGTTCCAGGCCGATCACGAACAGCAGCAGCACGATGCCGACCTGGGAAAACTGCAGTACGCCTTCGGCGTCGGGTACCAGCGCCAGCACCGAGGGACCGATCACCACCCCGGCGGCCAGGTAGCCGAGCACTTCACCGAGGCCGAGGCGCTTGCATAGCGGCACGATCAGTACCGCGGCAGCGAGGAAGATCAGGGTGTTGTAGAGCAGGTCGGTAGCCAAGGTAACATCCGTTCAGCGGTAAGCAGGCAGAAGCAGCCATGATAACCCGCCAGGGCCGGGACGGCAGGGGGCGTTGTTGCGGCTGTGCAATTCGCCACGACTATGCCTACCATGCACGGGGTAGCCCGTTGAACTGCAAAGGAGAGTGCATTATGGGAATCGAAGTCGGCGGCCTGTTGGGTCTGATCTGGCTGATCATCGTGATATGGGCCGTGGTCAAGGTGGCCAAGAGCTCGGCGGGGCCGGTGGCCAAGCTGCTATGGATCCTGATCCTGCTGTTCTTCCCGCTGGTCGGGTTGATCGTCTGGCTGCTGCTGGGGCCGAAAGGGTAGCGCCAGTGTCGTGAGAGGCAGGACGCCCTAGGTGGCGTTGTCCGCCGATACGACACGATTCTTGCCGTCCCGCTTGGCCCGGTACATGGCATCGTCGGCCAGCTCGATCAGCTGACGATGCCCCATCCCAGGCTGCCAGCGGGCGACACCGATACTGATCGTGATACGGCCTGCCCCAGCGGGGCAGGTTGTTCGCGCGATGTCGTTGCACAATCGCTCTGCCATCTTGAACGCCTGCTCTGGCGTGACCCGCGAGATGATGACCATGAACTCCTCCCCGCCCCAACGCCCCCAGCTATCCTGCTGACGCAGGCGTCTTTTTATCAGGCCAGCGACATGCACGATGACGTCGTCTCCGACGCTATGGCCATACTGATCGTTGACCGACTTGAAATCGTCGATATCCATCAACAGCAGGAACAGGGGGGCGCCAGTCTGGGCGCTCTGCGCAATGGCCTCGGAGAGGGCGACATCCAGTCGGTAGCGGTTCCAGCAGCCGGTCAGTGGATCGCGGTGGGCGAGCCGTTTCCAGCGATCATTGGTGCTGATCAGCTTGCGGTTGGCGTGCATGATGTCGATGACCGATAGCGCAATCCCGATGTCGTCGGCAAGGTCCTGGGCGGTGTGGACTTCGATTGCCAGCCAGCCGGCATGCCGGCTGATAGCATCACGATCAGGGCTGTGGTTCGGTTGCTGCGGTCTGAAGAGCACGAGCCAGCCGATCGTCACTTTGTTGACGGTCATGCGTACGGCAAGCAAGTCGCCGTATCGTGAGCGTGGTAGCGCCGCTGACAGGTTGGCGGGCAGCTCGCTCAAGGTGGTGGTACGTCGCGTTCGCCGCATGGCCGCCAGGGCTGATTTCAGCTGCGACAGAGCCTCTGCCGGCGGTGTCGTTCCCCTCACCACATGCCTGTCATTCAACAGCAGGGCGACGCCCTGGGCCCGCAGCAGCGATAGCCAGTGATCGCCGTGGCGCCTGACCAGCTCATTGGCATCACGCATCTGGCGTATTTCGTTGACGATCAGGCGCCGCCTGGTCTTTAGCTGTTCACGGTGATGCTCGTAGCGCAGCGACTTCAGGTAGCGCAAGCGCTGGCCGGCGATATTCAGCATCAAGGTCAGCAGTTGCCGTGTAGCAGCTGCCAGGTCGTCCGTATGGCATCGTACGTATCCCCAGTGCGGTGGGTCTGTCGGGAGTAGCAGGGGCCGGTGCTGGTCGAGCGCAGGGGGCTCAAAGGGGGCTGGAGGGGGAGAATCCAGAGGCGACGCCAAGTGGTGAATGAGGTGGGCCTTGCCATCCGGGTGGTAGCGATAGAGTGCCACCGGGTGCTGCCCGGTAAGCCTGAAGAGCAGCTCGCCCAGGCGCTGGAGAAGGGCATCCTGGTCGGTGGCCATGCCGAGCCATGTCAGTTCCGGGAGCAGCGTCGCCAGATCGTGAAGGCGAGGCTGAGAGAGCAAAGGGTCTACACTCATGTCCATCCCCCTCGGCGTGCTGCGAAACGTCGGCTAACGCGGGCATTGTTCGTTCCACCACTCCTGCGCCAGGCCTGCACCGCGATCGCATGTGTCTCGGATACAGCTGGTGGATTAAACCACTAGTTTAACCATCGATTGAATTTTAGTTCAACTCGAGTTGAACCAATGCTTCACATTCGCGGCATGGAAGAAAAAAGATTGTTTGCCGAGCGGTTGAAGCAGGCCATGCGGGAGGCAGGGTACGATCCCAGGCCTTCGGTACTGGAGCGCGAGTTCAATCTGCGTTTCTGGGGAAAGCCCATCACGTTTCAGGGCGTGCGTCGCTGGCTGCGCGGCGAGTCCCTGCCCAGCCAGGACAAGCTGACGGTGCTGGCCCAGTGGCTGAAAGTGGAGCCGCAGCAGTTACGTTATGGGGCAGCGGACGACCAAGGCGTGGGTGAGCCGCCGGCTGCCTGGAGAACCGAAATGAGTGATGAGGAACGCGAGCTGTTGGACACCTACCGGGCGCTGCCTGAGCAACAGCGCGATACGCTCCGCGAGGTGGCGGCCGCGTTGGCGGTGGCATCCGGTGTCAAGCCACGCTGATCGGGGTACGGGTGGCCCGGTGGCTAGCGTGGCGGTATCGATCAGTCGGTCGTGGGCTTTCTGTAATGCCCGGGAATCTTGACGCGTTCGCCATTGGGGAGCTGACGCACGTGGGTAGGAACATAGACGCGTTCGATGATGCTCTTGCTCATGGTGATATGGCCTCCTAACTCAGTCGTGCCCCTCGCTGAGGGCAGTGATCACGATGACTGACACCTTCATTAGTCTGCGCCTGAAAGCGGCGATATTTCAATACCCGTTTGCGACGCGCGAGACGCATTCGCAATGGCCCAGGGCAGTACCTCATTGCGGGTCAGGGGGGCCAGCGGCAGGCCAAGCGCCTGGTGTGGCGTTACCCAGCGCAACTCCGCGATTTCGGCGGCAGGGGTCACACAGCCTGCGATGTCGACCCTGAACAGGTGGGCTCGGATGTGCTGGCCTGGCTCATTCGCCGCGGGGGCTTGGTACTCTCCCACGTAGACGAGACGCTCTGGCCGCTGCGCCAACTCCTCGTGAAGCTCACGTACTAGTGCCGCTGCTGCTGTCTCGCCGGGTTCGATCTTGCCGCCCGCTTGCATGAACGCCTGGGTATCGCGTTTACGCACCAGCAGCAGACGTCCTGCATCATCGACAATGATCGCTGCAGCGATGTGCAGGGGTGGGGCAGAGTTGGTCGGATGGTTCACTGAATCCCCCGAGAGTCGCTCAGTGCAGCGGCGAGGCATGGCGCATGAAGCGTACCGGCGGGCGGTACTTGTCGCTGGGCGAGGCCTGGCGCGAGGGCAGCACCCGCCAGCCACGCTCGCGGGCCCAGCGCTTGAGCGAGCGAAAGTCGATCAGCGGGTTGGCGTTGCTGGTATAGGGTGTGTCGGCGGGGAAGGCCAGCGCGATATAGGTGTAGTAGGCGGTGGCACTCTCTTGCTCGTGGGCCGCCAGGGCGCGGTCCAGCGCCTGTTGCCACTGTCGTGAAACGTCCTGCTCGATTGCCAGAGGTGCGCTCATGGCAGTGCCCTCCATTGGGGTGGTCGGCATCCGTTGTGCCTATCGCATGGCGGATAGGGGGTGCGAGGACTGCCCTCCCGAGGGAGGGCAGAGCATGGTGCTCGGTTCAATCCCAACTCAGCGCGCCGCCCACCTGGTACTCGGTGACGCGGGTCTCGAAGAAGTTCTTCTCCTTGCGCAGGTCGATGATCTCGCTCATCCACGGGAAGGGGTTCTTGGCCCCGGGGTACTGCTCCTTCAGGCCGATCTGCGCCAGGCGGCGGTTGCAGATGAAGTGCAGGTACTCCTCCATGATCGCCGCGTTCATGCCCAACACGCCGCGGGGCATGGTGTCGCGGGCGTAGGCGATCTCCAGCTCGGTGCCCTCGATGATCATCTGGGTCACCTCGTCCTGGAACTCGGGGGTCCACAGGTGCGGATTCTCGATCTTGATCTGGTTGATCATGTCGATGCCGAAATTCAGGTGCATCGACTCGTCGCGCAGGATGTACTGGAACTGCTCGGCGACGCCGGTCATCTTGTTGCGGCGGCCCATGGAGAGAATCTGGCTGAAGCCGCAGTAGAAGAAGATGCCCTCGGTGACGCAGTAGAAGGCCACCAGGTTGCGCAGTAGCTCCTGATCGGTCTCCGGGGTGCCGGTCTGGAAGTCGGGGCGCGACAGCGACTGGGTGTGCTTGAGGCTCCAGGCCGACTTGGCGGCCACCGAGGGTACCTCGCGGTACATGTTGAAGACCGCGCCCTCGTCCATGCTCAGCGACTCCACGCAGTACTGGTAGGCGTGGGTGTGGATGGCCTCCTCGAAGGCCTGGCGCAGCAGGTACTGGCGGCACTCGGGGTTGGTGATCAGGCGGTAGAGGGCCAGCACCAGGTTGTTGGCGACCAGCGAGTCGGCGGTGGAGAAGTAGCCGAGGCTGCGTTCGACGATGCGCCGCTCGTCGGCGGTGAGGCCGTCCTGGCTCTTCCACAGCGCGATGTCGGCGTTCATGTTCACTTCCTGGGGCATCCAGTGGTTGGCGCTGCCGTCCAGGTACTTTTGCCAGGCCCACTCGTACTTGAACGGCACCAGCTGGTTCAAGTCGGCGCGGGCATTGATCATCTGCTTGTCGTCGACCTCGATGCGTGCCGCGCCCATCTCGAGCTCCTCGAGGCCGGCGGCCACGTCGAGCTCTTCAAGCGACTTGCGCGCCCGCGCCAGGCGCTCCTCGTCGGCGGTCTGATAGCGGTTGCCGGTACCGCCCTCGGGCGCCTCCTCGGCACTTGGCGCCGCCGCGGGCTTGGCCGGTGCGGGCTTGGGTGCCGCGTACTGCGGGCTGGATTCAGCGACCGCGCTGTCGTCCTCGTGGAATTCGTCCCAGTTCAGCATTTGTCTGTCCTGTTCTTCGCTGGTGGCGTTTATCGCATGACGCCGGTGGTCAAATATTGGCTTCGGGCTTCGGGCTTCGGGCTTCGGGCTTCGGGCTTCGGGCTTCGGGCTTCGGGCTTCGGGCTTCGGGCTTCGGGCTTCGGGCCGTTAGCGGCTCGCTGCTCGAAGCCCGGGGCCGGCGCGGAGCGCCGTTACTGGCAGGCCTCGCAGCCCAGGTCGTCGATGTCCCCGGCCGAGGGGGCGCGTGAGCCGCTGCCTGCCTTGCCGGTGAGGAAGTCGTCGACGCCACGCGGTTCGGGGGTGGCAGTTGGCGTGGGCGCCGGGGCGCCGTTGCCCACCGCGTTGTGGTTGCCGCGCTCGACGGTGGACTTCTCCACCGAGGTAGCGCCCAGGGCGCGCAGGTAGTAGGTGGTCTTGAGCCCCAGGTACCAGGCCATGCGATAGGTCACGTCGAGCTTCTTGCCCGAGACACCCTTGATATAGAGGTTCAGCGACTGAGCCTGGTCGATCCACTTCTGGCGCCGCGAGGCGGCCTCGACCAGCCACTTGGGCTCGACCTCGAAGGCGGTGGCGTACTTGGCCTTGAGGTCCTCGGGAACCCGCTCGATGGGCTGCACGCTACCGTCGTAGTACTTGAGATCGTTGATCATCACCTCGTCCCACAGGCCGCGCTCCTTGAGGTCGTTGACCATGTAGGCGTTGACCACGGTGAATTCGCCCGACAGGTTCGATTTCACGTAGAGGTTCTGATAGGTCGGTTCGATCGACTGCGACACGCCGCAGATGTTGGAGATCGTGGCGGTGGGGGCGATCGCCATCACGTTGGAGTTGCGCATGCCCTGGGTCGCGATCTTGCTGCGGACGCTCGACCAGTCCTGGGTGGCGGAGGTGTCCACCGCGATGTATTTCTCGCCGCGCTCGGTCTTGAGCCTGTCGATGGAGTCGATGGGCAGCACGCCCTGGCTCCACAGCGAGCCCTCGAAGCTCTCGTAGCGGCCACGCTCGGCGGCCAGGTCGCTTGAGGCCTCGATGGCGTGGTAGCTGACCAGCTCCATGGAGCGGTCGGCGAAGGCCACCGCTTCCTGGCTGGCGTAGGCGATACCGTGGGCGTAGAGGGCGTCCTGGAAGCCCATGATACCGAGCCCCACCGGGCGGTGCTTGAGGTTGGAGTTGCGCGCCTGGGGCACCGCGTAATAGTTGATGTCGATGACGTTATCGAGCATGCGCACCGCGGTGCGCACGGTGCGCCGCAGCTTGGCGTCGTCGAGCTGGCCATCGGTTACATGCTGGGCCAGGTTCACCGAGCCGAGGTTGCACACCGCGATCTCGTCGGGGCTGGTGTTGAGGGTGATCTCGGTGCACAGGTTGGAGGAGTGCACCACCCCGGTGTGCTGCTGTGGGCTGCGCAGGTTGCAGGGGTCCTTGAAGGTGATCCAGGGGTGGCCGGTCTCGAACAGCATCGAGAGCATCTTGCGCCACAGGTCCTTGGCGCGGACGCGCTTGAACAGCTTGAGCTGTCCACTGCGGGTCATCTCTTCATACTCTTCGTAGCGCTTCTCGAAGGCGGCGCCATAGAGATCGTGGAGGTCCGGGCAGGTGGCCGGCGAGAACAGCGTCCACTCCTTGTCGTCGAAGACGCGCTTCATGAACAAATCCGGCACCCAGTTGGCGGTGTTCATGTCATGGGTGCGGCGGCGGTCGTCGCCGGTGTTCTTGCGCAGCTCGAGGAACTCCTCGATGTCGAGGTGCCAAGACTCGAGGTAGGCACACACCGCGCCCTTGCGCTTGCCGCCCTGGTTGACCGCCACGGCAGTGTCGTTGACCACCTTGAGGAACGGCACCACGCCCTGGCTCTTGCCGTTGGTACCCTTGATGTAGGAGCCCAGCGCGCGCACCGGGGTCCAGTCGTTGCCCAGGCCGCCGGCCCACTTGGAGAGCATGGCGTTGTCGCGGATGGCGCTGTAGATGCTGTCCAGATCGTCGGGCACGGTGGTCAGGTAGCAGCTGGAGAGCTGGCTGCGTTGGGTGCCGGAGTTGAACAGCGTGGGCGTCGAGGCCATGTAGTCGAAGCTGGAGAGCAGCTCGTAGAACTCGATGGCGCGCGCTTCGCGGTCGTCCTCGTTGAGTGCCAGACCCATCGCCACGCGCATGAACATCACCTGGGGCAGCTCGTAGCGCACGTCGTCCTGGTGGATGAAGTAGCGGTCGTAGAGGGTCTGCAGGCCAAGGTAGGTGAAGGCCATGTCGCGGGTATGGTCCAGTGCATCGCCGAGGCGCTCGAGGTCGAACTCGGCGAGCCGCTCGTCAAGCTGTTCGAAACCGATGCCGCGCTCGATATAAGCTTTGAAGGCCGGCTTGTAGAGCTCGGCCATCTCCTGGTAGGTGGCCTCTTCGGCGACGCCCAGGAACGACAACGCCTCGCGGCGCAGGTTGTCCTGCAGCAGGCGGGCGGTGACGTAGGTGTAGTTGGGGTCCTTCTCGACCAGGGTGCGGGCGGTCATCATCAGCGCCTGGGAGACGCCGTCGACGGTCACGCCATCGTAGAGGTTCTTCAGCGAGTCCTCGACGATCTTGTTGGGATCGACGTTGGTCAGCCCTTCGCAGGCGTCGAACACCAGGGTCTCGACGCGGCCCAGGTCGAGCGGACGGCGGCTGCCGTCGAGGGCGGTGACGTTGAGCGTCGGGTGCGGCTTCTCGATGTCGCCGCCGGCGGCGGCGCGGGCCCTGGCGTGCTCTTCGCGATAGAGCACGTAGGCGCGGGCGACTTTCTGCTCGCCGGCGCGCATCAGCGCCAGTTCCACCTGGTCCTGGATATCTTCGATATGCAGGGTGCCGCCATCGGGCATGCGGCGCAGGAAGGCCTCGCTGATGACGTTGGAGGCCTGGGCCACGAAGTCGCGGACTCGCGACGAGGCGCCGGCATTGTCGCCTTCCACGGCGATGAATGCCTTGGTCATTGCCACCGAGATCTTGCTGGCATCGAATGAGACGACATCGCCGCCTCGCTTGATCACCCGCAGCTGGTTGGGGGCGGTCACGTTCACCGGCGTCTTGCCGGGAGTCAAAGTGGTATCCATGGCGCCGTGTCGTCCTAGCGGTGGTGGTTGGAAAGCAGCGCGAGACGCGCCCTGCCGCCTAGAAAAAAGCGGGCAAATTGGCTGCACTTGACGCGATGTCGGTGCAAGTTGACAGTCGTAAGGTGACTTGCTAGGTACACACTATGTTGTGTGCCTATGGGTCACAAGCACAAGATAGTGTGCCGTTTGGCTTTCAGCAAGTGGATAAGCTGTGCATATCGTGTGACTCTCCTGGGTGTGAATCGACGCCCCTCGACAGGCCGCATGCTAGAGCGTTTCACGGCCGGGCGGTGTGGCCGAAAAGAGGCTAAACGAGAAACGCTCGCTGCAAATTCGGTTATTTCGGGTATCCTTGGGTATCATTCGCCAATAACAATGTGGCCCTGTAGTGCCCCAGGTAAGTTGGCGTTGCAGGATGTCGCGAAAATGATGCTGCCGAGCAGCCGGCGGCCGTTTCCCCAACAACGGACGGATATGACGGGATGGAACAACGCGTGGAGCGCAACGACCAGGATCATGTACTGATCATCGAGGATGACGAACGGCTCGCCGAGCTGACCCGGGACTACCTCGAAGCCAATGGCTTCCAGGTGACTGTCGAGGCCGACGGTGCGCGTGGCGTGGAGCGTATCGTCTCGCTGCAGCCGGATCTGGTGATTCTCGACCTGATGCTGCCAGGGGAGGACGGCCTGTCGATCTGCCGTCGGGCGCGCAACGACTATGCCGGGCCGATCCTGATGCTGACGGCGCGCACCGACGATATGGACCAGGTGTTGGGGCTGGAAATGGGGGCCGATGACTATGTGCCAAAGCCGGTCCAGCCGCGGGTGCTGCTGGCCCGGATGCGGGCCTTGATGCGGCGCACCGAGAGTGGCGAAAGCGGCGGTGAGGCGCGCCTCACCTTCAATAATCTGGTGGTCGACAGCGCGACTCGCGAGGCCTGGCTGGAGGGCGACCGTATCGATCTGACCAGCGCCGAGTTCGATCTGCTGTGGCTGCTCGCTAGTCACGCCGGGCGGGTGTTGACCCGTGAAGAGATCTTCAGCGAGCTGCGCGGCATCAAGTACGATGGCCAGGATCGCTCCATCGACGTACGGGTGTCGCGCATTCGTCCCAAGATCGGCGACGATCCCAACCATCCGCACCGCATCAAGACGGTGCGCAGCAAGGGCTATCTGTTCGTCAAGGACGGCTGATGCTGATGCTGCGGCCGCTCTCGGGCAGTACCTTTCTACGCGTCTACGTGCTGCTGGCGTTGGCTCTGGTACTGGCGTTCGGGCTGGCGCTGAGCGGCTTCACGCTGGTCGACCAGGTGCGCCGCGAGCAGTATCGCGAACAGCTCGCCGACGCGCCGATGCGGCTGCTGGCCCAACAGCTGGGCGCCGCGGCGGAGGAGCAGCGCAGCCAGTGGCTGTGGCAGCGCGGCACCGAACTCGATATCGAACTGCATCTGCACGATGACGCCGAGAGCCGCGGTCTCGGCTACTTTCAGCGTGCCCGGCTCGACGCCGGCCGGGTGCTGATCGACACCCGGGGAGACACCGACTGGCGACTGTTCATACGCCTGCCAGACGAGGCGGCCGTGCTCGAGGCGCGCCTCGATGGCATCAGCGAGTCGCAGCTGCGCGGCATGGCCGGCCTGCTCGGCGAGTGGCTGGCCGACCCGCTGCTGCGTCATCAGCGCGTCGCCGAGCTGTCCAGCGGGGCGCTGCCGATCACTCTGAACGATGTGCCGCCGCGGCGACTCGACAGCGCCCAACTGGCGCGGCTGGGCGCTGGCGAGGTGATCCTGCACCTGGCTCCAGAAGCCTGGAGCCTGACGCTGTTCCTGCAGCTCGACACTGGCAACCAACTGCAGTCGGTGCAGTGGCTGCAGGTGGGGCCGATCCACGCCTTCGAGCCGATGCCGCTGTCGCTGTCGTTGCTGCTGCTGGTGCTGATGCTCGGCGTGCTGGCCGGCACCATCTACCTGATCGTGCGCGGCGTCGAGGCGCGTATGGCCAGGCTCGAGCTGGCTGCCACGCGCATCGCCGGCGGCCACCTCGACACCCGGGTCAAGGTCGAGAGCAGCGACTTCCTGGGCCGACTGGGAATGGCCTTCAACGGCATGGCTGCCCAGGTACAGGCGCTGCTGCGCGCCCAGCAGGAGATGATCCGGGCGGTGTCCCACGAGCTGCGCACGCCGGTGGCGCGCATTCGCTTCGCGGTGCAGATGGTCGAGGACATGACCGACGATGAGGCGGTGCGTCGCCAGCTATCGGGCATCGACGGCGACATCGAGGAGCTCGACGGCCTGATCGACGAGATCCTCACCTATGCGCGGCTGGGTAGCGACCAGGCCCATGGCGTCGAGCTGGCCACCGAGCCGCTGGAGTGCCGGGCCATGGCGCAGCGTGTCATCGACGCCCTGGCCGGCTTGCACGGCCAGCTGCGCATCGATCTGGCGGCGGGCGAGGAGTTCGAACTCGAGGCCGAGCCGCGCTACCTACAGCGGGCGCTGCAGAACCTGGTAGCAAATGCCTGTCGGCACGCCGAACGGCGGGTGCTGATCAGCCTGCATAACGACGCGCGGGCGGTGCGCATCGACGTCGAAGATGACGGTCCCGGGGTGCCGGAGGCGGACCGTCAGGAGATCTTCAAGCCCTTCGCGCGCCTCGACGACAGTCGCACCCGACGCTCCGGCGGCTATGGCCTGGGGCTGTCCATCGTGCACAAGGTCATGGCCTGGCATGGCGGCAGCGTGATGGTCGACGACAGCCCGACGCTGGGCGGTGCGCGCTTCAGCCTGCTGCTGCCCGGTGGCACCTGAACCAACCTCAGGCTGGCTTGATCCCCTCCAGCACCGCGAACGAGGTCTCCCGCGCGGTGCGCAGAAAATCCTCCATCCACGGGGCCTCGCGAGTCTCCTCGCGGATCGCCGCGAACAGCGTGCTCCACATGCCTTGCTCGCCCAGCGCCACGCCGCGCACGTAGTCGCGTTCGAGGTACTCGGTGAGCGCCCAGTTGGGCAGCGCGCAGACCCCGCGGCCACTGGCGACCAGCTGCATCATCATGATCGTCAGCTCGGCGGTACGGATCTCACGCGGCTCGACGCCGGCGGGGTCGAGAAACTGGCTGAACACGTCGAGGCGCGCGTGCTCCACCGGGTAGGTGATCAGGGTTTCATCGGCCAGGTCCTCGGGGGTGATCCAGGCGCGTCCGGCCAGGCGGTGCTGCTTGGCTACCGCCAGCAGGCCCTGATAGCGAAACAGTGGCTCGTAGTGCACGCCGGCCAGCGGCTGAGGGTCGGCGGTGATCACCAGGTCGAGCTGCTCGCGGGCCAGCGCCGGTAGCGGGTCGAAGTGGTGGCCGCCGGGAATGTCGACCTCGACCTCCGGCCAGTGGTCGCGGAAGTAGTCGATGGTCGGCATCAGCCATTGAAAGCAGCTGTGGCATTCGATGGCCATGTGCAGGCGGCCCTGCTCGTTGCCGGCCAGCCTGGCCAGGTCGCGTTCGGCCATGCGCACCTGGGGCAGGATCTGCTCGGCCAGGGCCAGCAGCCGCTGGCCGGCACGGGTGAACTCTACCGGCCGGGTCTTGCGCAGGAACAGCGGGCTGCCCAGCCGCTCCTCAAGGTCTTTGAGCTGGTGCGAGAGCGCCGACTGGGTGAGGTGAACCCGCTCGGCGGCTTCTACCAGCGAGCCGGCGTCGCGCAGGGCGATCAGGGTGCGGAGATGGCGTAGCTCGAGCATGATGAGTCACTTTCACTTTTAAGATTAATTAATTTAGTTTGATTCACCTTTGGGTGCCAGCCAGACTGCCTTCACTGCGTATGGCGACGCCGCCATAAATCATATCGGTTTATCACCTCAAGGGTTAGCACATGGCACTGGCACACATTCTCGGCTACCCACGCATCGGCGCGAATCGTGAACTCAAGCGCGCCACCGAAGCGTACTGGAAAGGCGAACTGGACCGCGATGGTCTGGAAAGCGCGGGGCGCGAACTACGCGCCCGGCACTGGCACGAACAGCGCGCCGCGGGCCTCGACATGGTCACGGTGGGCGATTTCGCCTTCTACGACCAGGTCCTCGACGTCTCGCTGCTGCTCGGCGCGGTGCCGCCGCGCTTTGGCGCCGAGCCTGACGTGGCCGCTGGCGATATCGATCTCGACACCGCCTTTCGCATGGCCCGCGGCCGCGCCCCCAGCGGCGCGCCGGCGGCGGCCTGCGAGATGACCAAGTACTTCGACACCAACTACCACTACCTGGTCCCCGAGCTGCATGCCGGCCAGACGTTCCGCCTGGCCAGCCAGCGGCTATTCGGCGAGGTCGACGAGGCCGTCGCCGCGGGGCACCCGGTCAAGGTCAGCCTGCTCGGCCCGCTCACCTGGCTGTGGCTGGGCAAGGCCAAGGGCGATGACGGCCTCGACCGCCTGAGCCTGCTCGACGGGGTGCTGGCGGTCTACGCCGAGGTGTTGGCACGGCTGGCAGAGCAGGGCGTCGAGTGGGTGCAGCTCGACGAGCCGGCGCTGGTCCAGGACCTGCCCCGCGACTGGCAGCAGGCCTTCGAGTCGGCCTATAGTCGCCTCTCTCGCGCGCCGCTCAAGGTGCTGCTGGCGACCTACTTCGGCGGGCTGGGCGACAACCTCAAGCTGGCCACCGGCCTGGCTGTCGACGGGCTGCATATCGACGCCGTACGCGCCCCCGAGCAGCTCACCGCGGTGATCGACAACCTGCCGGGCTACAAGGTGCTGTCGCTGGGCGCCATTGATGGCCGCAACATCTGGCGTGCCGACTTGGCGGTACTGCGCGAGCGGCTGGCGGATGCGCGCATGCGCCTCGGCGAACGGCTGTGGATCGCGCCGAGCTGCTCGCTGCTGCATGTGCCGGTGGACCTCGAGGCCGAGACCGAGCTCGACACCGAGCTCAAGAGCTGGTTGGCCTTCGCTCGCCAGAAGCTCGACGAGACGGTGACCCTGGCACGCTTGCTGGACAATCGCGCCACGCCGGACGACCGCGCCTGCCTCGAGTCGGCCACCGCGGCACTCGATGCGCGGCGCGCCTCGGCGCGTATCCATCGCCCGGCGGTGGCCGAGCGCCTGGCGGCGGTCGCGGCCGCTGACACCGAGCGCGCCAGCCCTTATCCCGAACGGGCGCGGGCCCAGCGCCGTGCCTTCGAGCTGCCGCTGTTTCCCACCACCACCATCGGTTCCTTCCCGCAGACCGCCGAGATCCGCGCCGCGCGGCGCGCGTTCAAGGCCGGCGAGCTGAGCCAGGCCGACTACACGGCGCAGATGCAGCAGGAGATCGCCCATGCGGTGGCGCGCCAGGATGCGTTGGGTATCGACGTGCCGGTACACGGCGAGCCGGAGCGCAACGACATGGTCGAGTACTTCGGCGAGCAGCTCGATGGTTTCGCCTTCACCCGCTTTGGTTGGGTGCAGAGCTACGGCTCGCGCTGCGTCAAGCCACCGGTGATCTACGGCGACGTGGCGCGCCCCCAGCCGATGACGGTGGCCTGGAGCGAGTACGCCCAGTCGCTCACCGACAAGCCGATGAAGGGCATGCTCACCGGCCCGGTGACCATCCTGCAGTGGTCCTTCGTGCGCGACGACCAGCCGCGTGAGACCACTTGCCGGCAGATCGCCCTGGCGCTGCGCGACGAGGTCGCCGACCTCGAGGCCGCCGGCATTCGCATCATCCAGATCGACGAGCCGGCGCTGCGCGAGGGCTTGCCGCTGCGCCAGGCCGAATGGCAGGGCTATCTCGACTGGGCGGTGGCCTGCTTCAAGCTGTCGGCGGCGGTGGCCGAGGATGCCACCCAGATCCACACCCACATGTGTTACTCGGAGTTCAACGACATCATCGCCTCCATCGCTGCGCTGGATGCCGATGTGATCACCATCGAGACCTCGCGCTCGGACATGGAGCTGCTGGATGCCTTCCAGGACTTCGCCTACCCCAACGAGATCGGCCCCGGCGTCTACGATATCCACTCGCCGAACATTCCCGAGGTGGCCTGGATGGTGCAGCTGATGGATAAGGCGCTGGACAAGATCCCCGCCGAGCGGCTGTGGGTCAACCCCGACTGCGGCCTCAAGACCCGCGGCTGGGCAGAGGTCGAACCGGCGCTGGCCAATATGGTCGAGGCGGCCCGCGAGCTGCGCCGCAAGCACGGTTGATGCTGCGCTGAAGGCCGACACGACCAGGCGCCGGGGCGAATCGCCCCGGCGCCTGTTATGCTTGGCGCGGATCAGGATTCGTTCGCCTTGCAAGGAGCCCGTTGATGACCCCTTCTCCCTCTCTTGCCCGCGTCGCCGGGATCGCCTGTGGCGCGCTGTGGCTGGCCGGCTGCGCCGCTCCCCAGAGCAGCGATGAGCCGCCACCGGCGGTGGTCGACAGCACCGGGGCCACCGCCGTGACCGACGAGCGTTCGGCGGCCGAGGTGGCGGCCAGCGAGCCGGCCCCGCTGCTGCCATCGCTGTTCTTCCCCGGCAGCGCCGAGCGCTTCGTCGCCTGGCGCTGCCAGCCGGCCCAAGACCTGGTTTCGGCGTATGGCGACGACGAACTGCGGCTATGGTCGCGGCAGGGTGCCTACCGCCTGGCACCGGCGGTAGTGGCCAGCGGCGCGCGCTACACGGTCGATGATCTGAGCTTCTGGAACAAGGGCGACGAAGCGCTGGTGGAGAGCGACAACGGCCGCCTCGACTGCCAGCAGGACCTGACGCGCTCCACCATGACCCGCGCCGACCGCCCCGGGGTGATGTTTCACGGCCGCGGCAACGAGCCGGGCTGGATCGTCAGCCTCGACCATGATGCGCCGCGCCTGTCGCTGCTGCTCGACTATGGTGAGCGCGAACTGAACCTGCCCTACCGGGTCACCATGATGGACAATGCCAACGGCCGGGTGCGGCTGGTCAGCGGCGCCGCCGAGCAGCCGTTCCTGCTGGAGCTGGAGGCCAGGGCCTGCTTCGACGATATGAAGGGTGACCCCTTCCCGGTGCGCGTCACGCTGACCCTCGACGGGCAGACGTATAGGGGCTGTGGGCAAGGTATTGCCCCCTAGCCTCAACAGGTCACTTCCTCATGCCAGCGCTCGTCGACCAGCTCGCCGAGGCATAGCGGCGCGTCGGGGTCGAGGATGCGCTGGCCGAGAAGCGCCAGCGCCTCGCCGTTTTCGCGGGGCGGCGTTTCGCGCTGCTCGCTGGCCAGCGGATGCCACTGGCCGGCGTCGAGGTCGGCCTCGAGCAGCGTGAAGGTAAACGGATGAAAGCCTGGAAAGCCCAGGCGCAGGTCGGTAGCGGTGAGGGTCGGGATGTCGTCGATCAGCTCCACGTCGTAGCGCAGGAAGGGACCGGCAAACCAGTCGAGCCGTGCGCCGTTGGCACTGGCCAGCGCCGCTGGTTCCCACTGTGCGCCGCGCGAGAAATGCGCGAAGTCGACCGGCGCACGGCCGTCGAAGATGCTGACCAGCGCCTCGTGCTGGTCGTCGCCGTCGATCACCGTGACTCGCCACAGCAACGTATTGAACGGCGTTGGCTGCACCAGCCGTGGCACGTCATCCAGCCCGCGTTCGGCAAGCCCGGGTCCGATACGATACTCCACCAGGCTCTTGGCGCCGAAGGCGAACACCAGATACAGGCTCGACAGTGCCAGGCCCCAGGCTGGAGCGCGGCGGCCGTTGCCGCTGATCAGGGCGATGACGATGCCTACCAGCAGCGGCAGGGTGTAGAGCGGGTCGATGATGAATACGATCGGCCAGGCGCTGGGGTGTACGTCCAGCGGCCACCATAGCTGGGTGCCATAGGTGGTCAGCGCATCGAGCAGCGGATGGGTGGTCAGGCACAGCACGAAGAACAGCCACCAGTGGCGCAGCGGAATGTCCCGCGCCGGGGCAAAACGCGCGGCGAGTAGCGCCAATAGCGTACCAAGCCCGGTGAGCACGAATAGCGAATGGCTGAAACCGCGGTGTTCGGTGTAGTTAGCCACGGCGTCGCCGTAATCGAGCACCACGTCGAGGTCCGGCAGGGTGCCGAGCGCCGCGCCGATCAGTACCGCCTTGCGGCCCAGCCGGCGGCCAAGCACGGCGCCGCCGATGGCGGCGCCCAGTGCCGCCTGTGTAATCGAATCCATGCTTTGGTCGTTCTCCCTGCGCGCCGAGGTCGACGTGAATGAACGGTTGTTATGAGTGGCGATCCGCAGCAGGGTTCCCGACCCGTCCCGGGGTAGTCTCTGCCCAGGGTGGCCCGGCGGCGAGAATACGCGCCTGCACCGGGCAGTCGTCGCGGTGGGCGCCGGGCAGGTAGCCGCTGCTCATCAGGAACTCGTTGACGATCTCGGGGCCGGTGAAGCGGAAGGTGCGCTTGAACAGCTTGACCCAGTCCGCACGGGGCAGTGGGTGGTGGTGGTCGAGCCAGGCCTTGAAGCTGCCGTGCTCGGCCTGCAGGCGTTGCACGACCCGGGCGTTGTGGATCGTGGCGTCGACCTTGAGGCGGTTGCGGATGATGCCGGCATCACTCAGCAGACGCGTGCGCTCTGGCTCGCCATAGGCGGCCACCCGGTCGATGTCGAAACCCTCGAAGGCGGCCTGGAAGGCGGTGCGCTTCTTGAGCACGGTGAGCCAGGAGAGGCCGGCCTGGTTGATCTCCAGGATCAGGCGCTCGAACAGGCGGTCGTCGTCGTGGACTGGAAAGCCATATTCGTGGTCGTGGTAGGGGCCGTGGAATTCATGGCCCGGGGCTAGGTCACAGTAGGCGGACATGCTGGTGTATCCTGAGGGTCGAAGGTCACTATCGTTAGCATCGAGGAGTCGTCATGTCGAGTCTGTTTCCCTCTCTCTTCCCCCCTGCTGCCCGCCGCCTGGTGGGCATCGGTCTGTTGAGTGCCTTCTCCACCGCGGCCTGGGCAGGCCCGCTGGTGGAGATGTGGAAGGATCCCAACTGCGGCTGCTGCACGGCCTGGGCCGAGCACCTCGAGGCGGCTGGCTTCGAGGTCGAAGCGCACGACACCCGCGAGTTGCGCGAGGTCAAGATCGAACGTGGCGTCCCCCAGGACATGGCCTCCTGCCATACCGCGCTGGTCGATGGCTACGTGATCGAGGGCCATGTGCCGGCGGCGGATATCCAGCGTCTGCTCGAAGAGTCGCCGGAGGTTGCCGGCCTGGCGGTGCCGGGGATGCCCCACGGCTCGCCGGGCATGGAGACCGGGCGCGTCGACGACTACGCTGTGTTCGCCTTCGGCGGGCAGCACGAGGCGCCACAGGTCTTCCAGGAATACATCCACGACTAGCGCCGTTTCTCACCAGCCAAGGAGGCAACCCATGCAATATCTGCACACCATGGTGCGCGTCAGCGATCTCGACGCCTCGCTGTACTTCTACTGTGACCTACTGGGCCTCAAGGAGGTGCGTCGCAAGGAGAACGACAAGGGACGCTTCACCCTGGTGTTCCTCGCTGCCCCCGAGGACGAGGCGCGCAGCGCCGAACTCAAGGCCCCGGAGCTGGAGCTGACCTACAACTGGGAACCCGAGGCGTATTCCGGCGGACGCAACTTCGGCCACCTGGCCTATCGCGTCGACGATATCTATGCGCTTTGCCAGCACCTGCAGGACAACGGCGTGACCATCAATCGCCCACCTCGCGATGGCCATATGGCGTTCGTCAAATCGCCGGACGGCATCTCGGTGGAGCTGCTACAGAAGGGCGATGCCCTTGAGCCCCGCGAGCCCTGGGCGTCGATGGAGAACACCGGCAGCTGGTAAGAGGGAGGCGGTCGCGGCGTGCCTCTCCCTGCCAGGGGCACGCCACAGCCTTCGCTCAGGGGCGCAGGTCGATACGGTAGAGCGCGAAGCCGATATCGTCCTCACCGACCTTCTCCACCGGGTAATCGGCGTTGGCGGCGATGAAGTCGGCGGCGGTGTCGCTGGGCGAGGTCTCGAAGACCACGTCGAGCGGCG
This sequence comes from Halomonas salipaludis, assembly GCF_002286975.1. Taxonomy (GTDB): domain Bacteria; phylum Pseudomonadota; class Gammaproteobacteria; order Pseudomonadales; family Halomonadaceae; genus Franzmannia; species Franzmannia salipaludis. The sequence goes on along the minus strand of NZ_NSKB01000007.1, from coordinate 112,489 downwards.
TATCGCTGTTGATCGGTGCCAGCTGCCAGTTGCCGTCGGCGCTGGGTTCGACCTGACCCTGCTCGGCACTGACCCGGGCGATGTAGTCGGCGACCACGGCGCGGTTCTCGTCCGGTGAAACGAAGGCGACATTGTCTTCGCCGGTACCTGGGAAGTGGCCGCCGTAGGCGCGGTAGTCGTTGCTGGCGACCAGGAAGACCTGCTCCGGGTCGACCGGTTCACCGGCGTAGCTCAGCCCTTGAATACGCTCGGCGTCGGCATCGAGCAGCTCGCAGTCGCCGTCATAGCGCGCCGGCTGGGTGACGTCGATGCGGTACTCCACGCCGTCGATGACATCGAAGTTGTAGGTGCGAAAGCCCTCCCAGTTGAGCAGTGCCTGGGTCTCCTCGAGATCGGGATCGATGCGATTGAACTGCCCCGCCGAGCATTCCAGCCACTCCTTGAGCTCGGCGCCGCTGACCTTCAGTGCTGCCAAGTTGTTGTTGTAGAGATACAGGTCGGCAGCATTGCGGTAGCTGAGCTCTCCGGCCTCGACCTGGGTGTACTCGTGGGGGCCATCCTTGCGACCGCCGGCGCGGAATGGTGCCGCGGCCGACAGCACTGGCAGCTCCTCGAGGTCCGGGTCGCCCTGGATGAAGCGCTCGACGTAATCCTGTTGTGCCAGGTTGACGATCTGCACGGTGGGGTCGTCCTGGACCAGGGCCAGGTAGCTGTACATCGGCGCGCTGGCCTGGCCGATCGGCTGGCTGACGAAGTTGCGGGTGGCGTCGTGGTCGTGGGCCACGGCGTCGGCGATCTCCGCATCGGCCTCGACCAGGGCGCGGCGCTCGCTGGCGTCGTAGATCGGTCGCGCCTCGGCGCGGGCCTCGGCGACGCGCCAGCCATCGCCATCGGCGCTAAGGGTCAAGTCCATGATCCCGACATGGCTGCCCCAGCGCCCCGGCATCACGGCGACCACGCCGTTGATGGTGCCGCGCGCCACGTCGACCCCGGGAATCTCGGCGAAGTCGTCGCTGGGGAAGACTGCGTGGGCGTGGCCGAAGGCGATGGCATCGATGCCCTCGACCTCGGACAGGTAGTAGACCGAGTTCTCGGCCATGGCCCGATAGGGATCGCTCGACAACCCCGAATGAGGGATGGCGACCACGATATCGGCGCCTTCGGCCTTCATCCGCGGCACCAGTTCTCTGGCGGTTTCGGTGATATCGGCGGCGGTCACCTTGCCCTCGAGATGCTGGCGATCCCAGTCCATGATCTGCGGCGGGACGAAGCCGATATAGCCGACCCGAATCGTCTGGGCTTCGCCGTCACTGTCGACCAGCTTGTAGGATTCGATCAGGTAGGGATCGAAATAGTGCTCGCCGCTCTCGGCATCGAAGACATTGGCGCTGACATAGGGGAAGTCGGCACCGTCGATGGCGCGCTCGAGGTAGTCGAGGCCGTAGTTGAACTCATGATTGCCAATGTTGCCGACCTCGTAGTCGAGCAGGTTCATGGCCTTGTAGACCGGGTGAGTCTCACCTTGGGCGAGGCCTTCATCGGCCATGTAGTCACCCATCGGGCTGCCCTGGATCAGATCGCCGTTGTCGACCAGCAGGCTATTGGCGACCTCGTCGCGCGCCTGGCGAATCAAGGTGGCGGTACGCACCAGGCCCAGGTCCTCGACCTCGGTGTCGCGGTAGTAGTCGAAGTCCATTACATGGCTATGGATATCGGTCGTCTCGATGATCCTCAATTCGACGTCGGCGGCCAGGGCACTGGAAGCGCACACCAGCAGCACGCCGCCCACCCATCCGCTGGGTTGAGACAGATAATGCATTTTGATCCTCGGTATTCGCGTGACTCGGGCCGTCAGCATTGTCAGTCCTGGCTGGCCTGTCAAGCGGGGTCATGAGTCGGCGGCCGAGTCTTACGGCAATTCCTTAAATGGTCGCTAGGAGCGTCATGGGTCTCGATCGATGGCGAACGCCGACCAGGCCTGGCGCGTCGGCATCACCTCGAGCCGATTGATGTTGATATGTGCCGGCAACGTGGCGATGTACAGCATCTGCTCGGCGATATCCGTCGCGCTGAGCGGCGTGGTGGTGCTGTAGAGAGCATCGGAGGCGGCCTGGTCGCCCCCGGTGCGCACTAGGGTGAACTCGGTTTCGGCAATCCCCGGGGCCAGGTCGGTCACCCGCACGCCGGTACCTAGCAAGTCACAGCGCAGTTTGTAGCTGAACTGCTTGACGAACGCCTTCGAGGCGCCATAGACGTGACTGCCGGGGTAGGGCCAGTGGCCGGCAATGGAACCGATGTTGACGATGGTGGCACCCTGGCCCGTCTCGATCAGCGTCGGCAGCAGTGCATGAGTCACGTTGACCAGGCCGGTCACATTGGTGTCTATCATGGTGTGCCAATCCTGCAGCACGGCCTGCTGGGCCGGCTTGGCCGCGAGTGCCAGCCCCGCATTGTTGATCAGCGCATGCACGCGCTTGAACGCACCGGGTAGCGCACTCACTGCTTGATTTACCGCATCAGCGTCGCGTACGTCGAGTACCACGCAGTGTACCGCCGTGGTGGCCGCAAGCTCCTCCTCGAGCTGTTTCAGGCGTTCTTCACGCCGGCCACACAACACCAGCGACCAGCCCGCCTCAGCAAAGCGCAGGGCGGCGGCACGCCCAAAGCCCGAGGTGGCACCGGTAATAAAAGCGACTCTCTTCATGGCAAGCTCCATCTCCGCACCTACACCGGAATCGCGGCCATAGCGTTCCGGCTAGGGTTGCCCATTGCCGACGCCCCGACTGCTCTCCTGCCTCGCCTGGCGCCGCTCGAGACGCCAACATACTGAGCGCCCATCGACGGCGGTAGGGCCAGTTAGCGGTGGTCGATGAGACATGCGGGCGTCTGTCCCGAGCGGCACAGGATTTTGGCTCTACTCAAGCGAACCGATCCCCGCCTAGGCTTGGCGATGTTCTGGTTGCGTGCTGACTGGCCCAGGTGAGCCCTGATCGCGAGCGACCAGCGATGGCCGACCCACGACAAGAGGAATCCTGCGATGAGCGATTGCGTGACCAACGACTTCGTCCATCAACTCGACCGCCAGTACGTCTTTCACTCGTGGTCCTCGCAAGGCAAGCTCGACCCGCTGGTGATAGCGGGGGGAAAGGGCTGCCGGATGTGGGACTATGCGGGCAAGGAGTATCTGGATTTCAGCAGCCAGCTGGTCAATACCAACATCGGCCATCAGCATCCCAAGGTAGTTGCCGCGATTCAGGCCCAGGCCGAGACGCTGGCCACCGTCGCGCCCGCTCACGCCAACCTGGCTCGTGGAGAGGCGGCCAAGCGCATCCTCGAACGTGCGCCCGGGCCCTTCAGCAAGGTGTTCTTTACCAATGCCGGCGCCGATGCCAATGAGAATGCCATGCGCATGGCGCGGAGCTTCACCGGTCGCGACAAGATCCTCTCGGCCTACCGCTCTTACCATGGCAATACCGGCGCCGCTATCGTCGCCACTGGCGACCCGCGGCGCATCCCCAACGAGTTCGCCCGCGGGCATGCGCACTTCTTCAACCCCTATCTCTACCGCAGCGACTTCTGGGCCGTCGATGAGACGCAAGAGTGCGAGCGTGCCCTGCAACACCTACAGCGTGTGATCGAGTGCGAGGGACCTGGCTCCATCGCCGCAATCCTGCTCGAAACGATCCCCGGGACTGCCGGGGTGCTGGTGCCGCCCAAGGACTATCTGCAGGGGGTGCGCAAGCTGGCCGATCAGTACGGTATCCTACTGATTCTGGATGAAGTGATGGCAGGCTTCGGCCGCACCGGCCGCTGGTTTGCGTTCGAGCACTTCGCGGTGGAGCCGGACCTGGTGGTCTTTGCCAAAGGGGTTAACTCCGGTTACGTTCCCACCGGCGGCGTGATTGTCTCTGACGCGATCTGCCGCCACTTCGACGACCATATGTTCTTCGGTGGCCTGACCTACTCGGGCCACCCGCTGGCCATGGCCTCGATCGTCGCGACACTGGACGCCATGCGTGACGAGGGGGTGGTGGAAAACGCCGACCGGGTGGGCAATGGGGTCCTGGCCAAGGGTCTTCAGCAGCTGGCGGCCGATCATGCTGTCATTGGCGAGGTACGCGGTCTCGGTGTCTTCCACGCCCTGGAGTTGGTCAGCGATCGTCGATCCCGCGCACCGCTGCCCGCGGCCGAGGTCGCCAAGTTGAAAAGCGCGATGCTCGCCAAGGGCTTGCTGCCCTTTGTGATCGAGAATCGCCTGCATATCGTGCCGCCCTGCATCGTCAGCGAAGCGGAAGTCGAGCAGGGACTGGCGATTCTCGACGAAGTGCTCGGCGCGTCGTGCTGACGCCCGCCGGGGGCGCTATGCGCCGAACGACTGCGCCAGGCGGGCGATGCCGGGTTTGATACGTTCGGCATCAATGGCACCGAAGCCCAGGCGCATGAAGTTGCGTGGCGGTACTCGATCGAAGAAGTGCTGGAAGCCGGGTTCGATCAATACGCCATGCTGGGCCGCTCGCCAGGCCAGGCGCTGGGTATCGACATGCTCGGGTGCCTCGAGCCAGAACACGCTGGCATGATCGCCGCCCACGCGCCGGCAGCACGGCAGCGCATGCATCAGGCTGTCGTTCATTACCTCCCAGCGTTCACGCATCTTGTCGGAGAACATGCGCAGGTAGCGGTGGTAGTGCCCTTGGGAAAGGAACTGCGCCAGCTGCTGCTGCAGGCTGGAGGGCGGGTGGCGATACATCAGCCGGCGCAGGGCGCGCAGCTCGTCGATCAGCTCGGCGTCGGCCACCAGGTAGCCTAGCCGCAAGCCAGGGGAGAGTGGTTTGGAGAGGCTGCTCATGTAGATCACCCGTGATCCTGCGCGGCTCGCCTTGAGCGCCGGTTGCGCATGGTGATCGAAGTTGACCTCAGCGTCGTAGTCATCCTCGAGCACGATCTGGTCGCACCGCTGGATCTGCTCGATGAGCATCTCGCGGCGGGCTCGGCTCATGGTAATGCCGGTGGGTCCTTGGTGACTGGGGGTGACATAGAGGTAGTCGCAGTCGGCCGCCTCACCGTCGAGCCGCATGCCCTCGTTATCCACCGCCTGATAGTTGAGCTTGACCCCTTGGCGCAGGAACACATTGGCCGCTTCTCGATAGCCGGGGTTCTCCACCGCGACACGGCTGTTACGATCCAATAGCAGCTGTGCGATGAGGAACAGCGCGTTCTGTGACCCTAGCGTAATCAGGATCTCATCGCTGCGCGCGTGGATCCCCCGCTTGGGCAGCACCCGGGTACGCAGCTGCTCTACCAGCATCGGATCGTCCTGGTCGTAACGGTCGCTCAGCCAGCGACGTTCACGCTGGCTACCCAGTAGGCGCCGCGATGCCTCGCGCCACTGTTCCAGCGGAAATAGCCGTGTGTCGAGCTGGCCATAGATGAAAGGAAAGGCGTAATCCATCCAGTTGCTGGGCCGCAATACGCCCTGCAAGTGGCTGGGGCGATGCGTGAATCGCTGGCTCCATCGTGGTGCACCCACCGCCTGTTCGCGTACCGCGACCGGCATGTCAGGTGCATCCGCTTCTTGGTAGGCGTCGTGCAGATAGTAGCCACTGCGCGGCCGGCTGATCAGATAACCATCCTCCACCAGCCCCTCGTATACCAGCGCCACTGTGTTGCGTGAGATGCCGAGCTGCAGCGATAGCCTACGACAGGATGGCAGCGCCTCTTCGGCGGGAATGGTTCCTGCATGGATTGCATCGAGAAGCGCTTCGCGCAGCTGTTCCTGCAAGCCGCGCTGGGCGTCGAAATCGAGATGGAAGTAGTGATCGAGCATGGTGGCTCCCGAAGCGTTGCGAGGACAGTCGCTTATGCCACATATGCTGCAAGAACCAGGCCAGGAACGGTGCACTGCGTATGGCGAGCCGAAGATACGCCTGGCATTGACGATTGACTGCTATCTGGCCAATCGAGGAGGCCAAACTGGCTCTATAGCCTAGCCCTTGGGATTCATTAGGGTGGGGACAGCGATGCGCCATCACTTCAGTAAAGTGCTAGCCGTATCGTGTCTTTCAACAATAATACTGAGGTGTGCCTCATGATTTCTGCAATGTTTCGTCAATGTTCTACGCTGATCCTCCATCGCCCGGCCATTAGTTGCCTGGCACTTACCATGGCTGCGGGGCTGCTGATACTGCCCGCGGAAGGGGTAGCAGCGGATCTGGATGAGATCGAAAGCCGTGGCTACATGATCGTCGCGACAGAGGATAATTACTCGCCATTCAACTATATCGATGGCGGCGATGCGGTAGGCTTCAATACCGATATGCTGGAAGAGCTTCGGGCATACGCAGATTTCGAAATTCGCCAGGAGATACTGCCTTGGACAGGGCTTCTCGCCGCCGTGTCCGGCGGTCAGTACGATATGGCCTTGACGGGGGCGTCGGTCTCCGACGAGCGGCTGCGCGTCTTCAACTACACGCCTCCCTATGCGTCGGCCCAGCACTTTGCCATCAAGCGTGCGGACGACGAACGTATTGCCGATGTCGGGGACCTGAGTGGCATGACCGTCGGCGTCCAGGCCGGTAGCGTACTGCTCTCGAGACTGCCCGAGCTCGAGGAAATGCTGGCCGAGGAGGGCGGTGCCCTGGGCGATGTGGTGCAATACGAGTCTTACCCCGAAGCCTTCTCAGACCTGGCCAATGGGCGTCTGGATTTCGTGATCGACTCGGCCGTGCCGGTCAATGTACTGGTCAGCTCGCGCCCGGATGTCTTTGCCCAAGGCCCGGCGGTGTCCGGTCCCGGCTATGTCTCCTGGCCGATTCCCAAGAACAGCCCTGAACTGCTCGAATTCATGACCGAGTTTCTCTCCGAGATGCGCGATAGCGGTCGCCTCGCGGAGCTCCAGGAGACCTGGTTCGGCGAGAGCTTTCCTGATCTTCCGCAAGAGCCGTTGACCAGCGTGGAACAGTTTCACGAGTTGGCTGGCATCGGCGAATAGCCTCCCTTTGAAACACTCCCTACAGCGGCGTCGATAGCCTCTATCGACGCCGATCAATCTTCGTTCGATGGGAGAGCGGCATTGTGAATGCAAGTGCTTGGAGCATGTTGCTGGAGGGGGCTTGGGTCACCCTCTGGATCTCGGGGGTATCGATTGCCATCGGTGTGGTGGCTGGCTTGCTGTTGGCATTGGTGCGGCTGGCGAGAATTCCCATCATTGACCAGATTCTGGTGCTCTACATCAGTCTGGCACGCGCCACTCCACTAGTGACACTGACCCTGTTCATATTTCTCAGTGCTCCCAACTTCGGGATACAGCTGGATAGAAACCTGGCCGGTATCCTGGCGTTAACCATCAATACCACGGCTTTCAATGCCGAGATTTGGCGGAGTGCTTTCGGCAATTTCTCTCGTGAGCAGCGTGAAGCTGCCATGTCCATGGGCATGACCCCATGGGTCACGTTCCGCCGTATCATGTTTCCGCAACTGATGATCACCAGTTTGCCTGGGCTGGTCAATGAGATGTCATTCCTGATCAAGGGCAGCCCGGCCATTGCTGTAATTGGCATCGTCGACCTGACGCGCGTCACCAACAGAATATCGGCGGTGACCTACGAGCCCTTGCCCCCGATCCTGGTTGCCTGTGCGCTTTACATGGCGATTATCGGCTGCCTGGTATGGCTGCAGCGGATTGCCGAGCATCGTGCCAATCGTCTGGCCGAGTAAGGAGGCATAATGAGCAACTGGGAAATTCTTTGGCTAGAGAGAGATCAGTTCATCGCCGGCTTCATAAGTACGCTCGAGATATTCGGTCTCTCCATATCGGCCGCTTTCGTCATCGGCTGTGGCATGCTCTACATACTGGAAGGTGCGCGACCAAGGCTGGAGGTACCACTCAGGATCTTCGTCGACTCCATGCGAATGCTGCCCTTCCTGATTCTTGTGTACCTGCTCTATTACGGGTTACCCAGCTTCGGCATCAGGTTGAATGCGTGGTGGGCCGGTGTTGGTGCGTTAGCTGTCTATCATGGCTGCTATTTCGCCGAGATATTCCGTGGGGTTCGTCAGACCTTTCCTCCCGGACAAGTGGAGGCTGCACGGGCTTATGGCTTCAACACCGGCAAGATGTTTCTTCGTCTGATTCTTCCTCAGATCATCATGCGGTCTCGCCCCCTGATCGGCAACCAGTTGATCTATGCACTGAAGGATACCGCCTTCCTGGTCATTATCACCGTTCGTGAGTTGACCGCTGCGGCCAATAGCTTGTCGGGTACCTATTTCATTCCAACCGAAGCTTTTATCGTGGTGATCGGATGCTACTGGCTGGTGAGCATGATCATGGAGATTATCATTAAGCAGTGTGGGCGTTTCAGCGCAAAGAGAGGGTTTGATAATGTCTGAGACGACAGCGGTCTCCATCCGAAATCTATCAAAGAGCTTTGATGGGGTAGAGGTGTTGCGTGACGTCGACCTGGTAGTGAAGAAAGGTGACGTCGTCACGATCCTGGGGTCTTCAGGCTCGGGTAAGTCGACGCTGCTTCGGTGTGTCAACTGGCTTGAGCAACCCGATCGCGGCACCATCACGATTGCCGGCCAGCGCATTGGCGTCAACGACGCCGGGAAGCCTATGTCGATGAGGGAGCTTGCCAAGGTACGTGCGCGCACCGGAATGGTCTTCCAAAGCTTCAATCTCTGGCCACATCTCAATGTCTTGCATAACGTCACCGAAGCCCCGATCCATGTGTTGGGTAAGGCCAGGTCGGAGGCCGAGGCGCATGCGCATGAGCTGCTCGAAAAGGTCGGCATGTCGCACAAGACCGCAGCCTACCCGAATACGCTATCCGGCGGTCAGAAACAGCGCGTCGCGATCGCACGGGCACTGGCGATGAGACCGGAAGTGATGCTCTTCGATGAGCCGACCTCGGCCCTGGATCCCGAGCTCGTCGGCGAGGTGCTGGCGGTGATCAAAGCCCTCTCCGCGGAGGGCTATACGATGGTCATCGTCACCCATGAGATGACGTTCGCTCGGGCCGTCTCCGACCAGGTCGTGTTTCTCGACAAAGGGCGGATCATCGAGAGTGCGGATCCGGAGACCTTTTTTACACGCCCGAGTACCGAACGAGTCCAGAAATTTCTCGAGCGCAATGAAGGTTGAGCGTCTGGCGCCCCCTCAGTCCGGCCGGTAGGCGGTGCGCCCGCTGCCCAGGAACATGATGGCGGCGGCGCCGAACAGGAACAGGCCCTGCAGCTCCAGCGCCCAGGCGCCGTTGGCCTGGAAGTCGAGCAGCTCGTGGCGGTGCACCAGGAAGATCGCCACCAGCATGTTGCATGTCATCAGCAGGCCGGCGAGGCGCGTCTGCAGGCCGATGATCGCCATCAGCGGGGCGACGATCTCGCCGACCAGCACGCCGTAGGCGAGAAAGCTCGGCAGCCCCTGGGCGCTGAGGGCATTGCCGATCCAGGTCAGGCTGTCGGGGTTGGTGAGCTTGGCGATGCCGTGCAGTAGCATCAGGCCGCCCACCGAGAGGCGCAGGAGCAGTTTTCCCAGGTCGTCGTTGTGCAGCGCGTGAAGCATGGTCTCTCCGTGAGCAGTGTCATCCAGCCCTCATGATACAGGCTGAGCTGGCCAAGCGGAGAGCCTTGCGGCACTCTTGTCGCTGGAGTCTTTCACCGAGGAACGACGATGCGCAAGACATGGATTCCCGCGCTGCTGGCGATGGCGGTCATGGCAGGCTGTGCCCGCTCCCCGGCGCCGGCTCCCGAACGAGCCCCCGAGCCCGATACTCGCGCCGAGCAGTCGCCGATGGTCGGCGAGCGCTGGCAGCTGATCCTGCTGGGCACCGCCGAGCGCTGGTCCGGCGAACAGCGACCCTATATCGAGGTCCAGCCCAATGGGGGGGCACTGCGCCTGAGCGGCAACAATGGCTGTAACCAGCTCAATGGGCGGGTGCAGTTCGACGATGGCAACCGCATCCGCATCAGCGAACTCTCCTCGACGCGCATGGCCTGCCCCGATATGGCCGACGCCCAGCGCGTCGATGACATGCTGGAAAACGCCTACCGCTACCTGATCGACCACGACCGCCTGGTATTCTTCGGCAGCGATAGCCGCGTACTGGGGGGCTTTCAGCGCCGCTGATCGGGCATGCCCTGTCGTGGCGCGAACTGAACAACGCCGGCCTCAAGGGGCCGGCGTTGTCGTGTCGGGAGATGGTCGCTAGCGGGCGGGCAGTAGCCGGGTCTTGACCGCTACCATGCCGCGGGTAATCGCGCGCGCCGTGGCCGGCGCCACGGGCGTGCACAGCACCCAGGGCAGGGTGATCAAGCAGATCGCCAGCGCGCCCATGAAGATGTCGCTGAACCAGTGGGCGCCACCGAGTATCCGCGGGAAGCTCTTCAAGATGGCAAACAGCGCACTGACCAGGCCCACGCTGCGCCCGGCGAAGCGCCACATGAAGGCGGTGAACAGCATCAGCATCATGCCGTGGTCGCCGGGGAAGCTGGTTGCCGAGACGTCCTTGGTAGAGAAGCCGACCATCTGGGTGATCAGGTTGACGTCGTCATAGACCAGGGTGGGGCTGTGGCGCTCCCAGGGAATGGCGTAGCGCACCGCCTGGCTGAGGATGCCTGCGGTGAGCAGCATGGTGATGCCGATGCCGCCCCAGCGCAGCAGGCGATGCTCGGCTACCGGGTCGCGGCGGATCGCCCATAGGTAGATAGCCAGCAGGAACAGGAAACTAACCACGTCGAACCAGCGGTTGTTGACCGCGGCGACGAAGGTTACCCAGGCCATGTTGTCTGCATGCAGCCAGGCGTTGGTGACGAAGAACACCGCGTCGTCGAGCTCTTCCCAGATCAGCAGGTTGGGCGACCACCAACTGAGCACCAGGGCGATGCCGAGCAGGTTGTAGAAGAGAATGCGCAGGGGATGGAAGGACGAGGGTGGCTGGGTCATGAAAACGTCACGTAGCTGAAAGATTTCCGCCATTCTAGCAGCCACGCCCGCGGATGTGATCAGGCCCCGCGACGCGGGGCCTGATCCTTTGCTCCAGCATGCCTGCGCAGCTCAGCCCGGCAGCAGCTTGGCTTCATCCAGGGCATCGTGGATCGCGTCCAGCGACTCGGGGTTGCTCAGCGCGCTGCGGTTCTCGGCCTTGGTGTCGCCCTGCAGCATGCGCGCCACTGCCAGTTCGACCTTCTTGCCGCTGCGGGTATAGGGCACCGCCGGCACCGCGACGATATGCGCCGGCACGTGGCGCGGGCTGGCGTGCTGGCGGATGCGCTGGCGCAGCTGCTTGAGCAGCACTTCGTCGAGCGCCTGGCCGGGAACCAGGGTCACCAGCAGCACCACTTCCACGTCGCCGTCGATGGGGCGGCCCACTACCAGGCTGTCGGCCACGGCCTCGACCGTTTCCACCTGACGGTAGATCTCGGCGGTGCCGATGCGTACGCCGCCGGGGTTCAGGGTGGCATCGGAGCGGCCGTAGATCACCGCGCCGCCCTCGGCAGTGAAGCGTACGAAGTCGCCGTGGGCCCAGACCCCGGGGAAGCTGGCGAAGTAGGCGTCATGGTAGCGCTGGCCGTCGGCGTCGTCCCAGAAGCTGACCGGCATCGACGGCAGCGGCTGGCGACACACCAGTTCGCCGCGGGCGTTGTCGAGGGCCTCGCCGTCCGGGGAGTAGGCCACCGCGTCGACGCCCAGGAAGCGGCACTGGATCTCGCCGCGGCGCACCGGCAGCAGCGGGGTGCTGCCGACGAAGCAGCCGCAGATATCGGTGCCGCCGGCGATCGAGCCGAGCAGCAGGTCGCCGGAGACATCGCCGTAGACCCAGTCGTAGTCTTCCGGCAGCAGCGGTGAGCCGGTGGAGAAGATCACCCGCAGCGAGCTAAGGTCGTGATCGCGCCCCGGGGTCAGCTGCTGCTTGCGGCACTCGGCAAGGAAACGGGCGCTGGTGCCAAAGTGGGTCAGGCGCTCGGCTTCGGCGGTGCGCCACATCAGGTCCATGTCCGGATAGCCCGGCGAGCCGTCGTAGGTCACCAGGGTGGCGCCGGTGAGCAGCCCCGAGGCCTGCCAGTTCCACATCATCCAACCGCAGGTAGTGAAGTAGAGCAGCCGGTCGCCGAGGCCAAGGTCGCCGTGCAGCATCAGCTCCTTGGCGTGGTTGAGCAGGATGCCTCCGGCGCCATGGACGATGCACTTGGGCTTGCCGGTGGTGCCCGAGGAGTAAAGGATATAGAGCGGATGGTCGGCCGGTAGCGGCGTAAACGAGGGCGCGCTGCCGCGGTGGCGGGCCAGTGCCGTGTCCCAGGCGCTGAAGCGCTCGCCCGGTGGCAGGCCGGTGCCGGGCAACTGGTCGACCACGATCACCTGGCGCACGCTGGGCAGGCGCTCGGCGAGCTGGCCGATCTGCTCGAGGCGCGGGAAGGTCTTGCCGCCATAGCCGTAGCCGTTGACTGCCACCAGCAGCGCCGGCTCGATCTGGCCGAAACGGTCGATGGTGGCCTCGACGCCGAAGTCCGGCGAGGCCGACGACCACACCGCACCGAGGCTCGCCGCGCCGAGCATGGCCACCAGCGCCTCGTAGCCGTTGGCCACCAGACCGGCGACACGGTCGCCGACCTGCACGCCGTGCTCGCGCAGCACGCCCTCGAAGGCACCCACATCGTCGTAGAGCTCGGCGAAGGTCACTCGCCGGGTGTCGCGGCACTCGGCCATGGCCACCACCGCTTCCTGCTCGGCGCGCTCACCGCGGGCGTGGCGCAGCAGGTTGGCGGCGACGTTGAGCCGCGCACCGGGCAGCCACTCGGCGCCAGGCATCTCGCGGCGGCCGAGCATTGCGGTTGGTGGTGTTTCGGCCTCGAGGCCGCAGAACTCCCATACCGAGCGCCAGAAGGCCTCGAGGTCGGCGATCGACCAGGCGTGCAGCGCCTGGTAGTCGGCGAAGTCACCATAGCCGGCCTTGGCCAGCCAGCGCAGGTAGTGGGCCATCTGGCTCTGCTCGTACTGCGCCGGGCCGGGCTCCCAGAGGATCTCTGCCGTGTCCATGTGCGGGGTCTCTCCTGCTGTCATTGCATATACCAGCCGTGGCTGACCACCACCGACTGACCGGTCAGCGCCGCCGTGGGGAAGGCCGCTAGGTTGACCGCCACCTCGCTGATATCTTCCAGCGTAGTGAATTCCTGGTCCACGGTGTCCTTGAGCATCACGTCGCGGATCACCTCCTCCTCGCTGATGCCCAGCTCACGGGCCTGCTCGGGGATCTGCTTCTCCACCAGCGGGGTGCGCACGAAGCCGGGGCAGATCACATTGGCGCTGACACCGTGGGCGGCGCCCTCTTTGGCCACCGCCCGGCACAGCCCGAGCAGGCCGTGCTTGGCGGCGACATAGGGCGCCTTGAGCGGCGAGGCCAGCTTGCTGTGCACCGAGCCGATATACAGGATGCAGCCGCCACCATGCTGCTGGTACATCTGGCGCAGGCTGGCGCGGGTGGTCAGGAAGGCGCCATCGAGGTGTACGCCGGTGACCTTGCGCCAGTTGGCCAGGCTCAGCTTGTCCAGCGCCTCGATATGCTGGATGCCGGCGTTGGCCACCGCCACGTCGATGCGGCCCCAGGCGTCCACCACCTTGGCGAAGCCGGTATCCACGGCGGCTTCGTCGGTGACGTCGATGGCCACGGCCATTGCCTCGCCGCCGGCATCGCGGATACCGGCGGCGGCGCGCTCGGCAGCGTCGAGGTCGAGGTCGCTGATGGCGACCTTGGCGCCCTCGCGGGCGAAGCCCTGGGCAATCGCCAGACCGATACCACCGGCGGCGCCGGTGATCAGGGCAATCTTGTCAGTCATGCGCATGCGGTTGTCTCCACAGAGGGGGAAGGGCGGTCAGCGGCCGCCGTAGACTTCACCAGGCAGCCAGGTGGCCAGGCTCGAGAACCAGAATACTAGCAGCAGCCCGAGCAACTGGATGGCGACGAAGGGGGCTACGCCGATATAGATGTCGCGGGTGGTCACACCGGGTGGGCAGACGCCCTTGATATAGAACAGCGCGAAACCCACCGGCGGCGTCAGGAACGAGGTCTGCAGGCAGATCGCGAAGAGAATCGCAAACCATACCGGATCGACGCCGAGGCTGAATACCACCGGTGCCACCAGTGGCAGGATGATCAGGGTGATCTCCACCCAGTCGAGGAAGAAGCCGAGCAGGAACACCACCGCCAGCACGGTGAGCACGATGCCGGTTTCGCCGAACGGCAAGCCGGTCAGTGCGAAGCGCACCACATCGTCACCGCCCAGCCCGCGCAGCACCGCGGCGAAGATCGTCGCGCCGATGAAGATCGCGAAGATGAAGGCGGTGGTGCGGCTGGTCTGGTAGAGCGCCTTGCGCAGCGCGGTGAGCGTCAGCCGGCGGTTGAGCAGTGCCAGCAGCAGCGCGCCCAGCGCGCCCACCGCCGAGGCCTCGGTGGTGGTGGCGAAGCCGGTGAAGATCGAACCCAGCACCGCCAGGATCAGCCCCAGCGGCGGCAGCACCGCCCAGAACACCTGCACGAAGGCGCGGGCGTTCAGCGGCTCGCGGTCCTTGGGCGCCGGGGCCAGGTCCTTGTTGATATAGGCGGCGATGACGATATAGGCGATGTACATCAGGCCGAGCATGATGCCGGGAATCAGCGCGCCCATGAACAGCCGCCCCACCGAGGCGTCCGAGGTGCCCAGGCGGTCGGCCATCAACACCAGCATGATGCTGGGTGGCACCAGGATGCCCAGGGTGCCTACCGAGCAGGCGGTGCCCACCGCCAGCGACTTGTTGTACTGGGCGCGCATCATCGGCCCCAGCGAGAGCATGCCGAGCAGCACCACCGAGGCGCCGACGATGCCGGTGGAGGCGGCCAGCAGTACGCCGACGATCACCACGGTGACCGCATAGCCGCCGCGCAGGCCGCCGAGCACCTTGACCAGCGAGTTCATCAGCCGCTCGGCGATGCCCGAGCGGTCAAGCATGATGCCCATGAAGATGAACAGTGGTAGCGCCACCATCAGCTCGTTGGCGACGATGCCGTAGATACGTCGGTCGAGCACGCCGATGGTGCCGCCCCAGCTGAACCACAGGTCGGCGTCGAAGAACTCCACCAGCACATGGCCGAGCACGGCGAAGGCGAAGCCGATGCCGGCCAGCGCCCAGGCCACCGGAAAGCCCAGCAGCAGCAGGCCCATGAAGCTGGCGAACATCGCCAGTACGAGAATTTCTTCCAATCCCATGATCAACCTCGTGATTCAGTCAGAAGGACGCTGGTCGCGCTCGGCGGGACTCAGAAAGCGCCGTGGATAGCCGAATAGCAGCGTGCTGCAGCGCAGCGCGCGGGACACGATGGCCACGGCCACCAGACTCAGGCCGATGGGGATCACGGTCTTGATGATGAAGCGATAGGGCAGGCCGCTGGGGGCCTGGGAGCGCTCGCCGCGCTCGAAGGAGCGATAGCCGTACTGGTAGAGCTCGACCAGCACGATATAGAGAATCGGTAGCAGCAGAATCACGATGGCCAGCAGCTCGATCCACGCCTGGGTGCGTAGCGTCATCTTCTCGCGGATCACGTCGACCCGCACATGGTCGTCGGTGACCACGGCGTAGGCCAGGGTCAGCACCATGGCAGCGCCAAAGAAGTGCCAGGACAGCTCCTCCAGGGCGATCGAACCGCGGTCGAGGATGAAACGGTTGACCACATTGGTCAGCACCACCGCCAGGGTCGCCAGCCATAGCCAGGAGGCGGCCTTGCCCAGCTGCAGTATGACGCTGTCGAGCAGATGGCTGATGCGGTTGGTGGGCAGGTCGAGTTTGGCGTGTTCGCCATCCCCCGACCCCTGTTCACGAACGCTCATCGGGTCACTCCGTGGCGAAAGGGGCAAGCACGAACCACCGGCCGCAGGCGACCGGTGGCGGTATCACAAGCGCGGATCAGTCGCTGCCGATCTCTTCCGGCGCGTAGTAGGAGCGCGGCAGATGGCCCTTGACGTGCCAGTTGCCATGCAGCCGCATGAAGTCCTGCTGGCTCTCGAGCACGCGACCGAACATCTCGTCCTCGGCGGCGATCTCCTCCTGCACCTCATTGGTCACGCGGCGCAGTTCATGGAGGATTTCATCCGGCAGCACCTGGGCGTTGACGCCCTCTTCCTCGAAGTCGCGCAGTGCCTTGGGGTTCTCGATCTCGCTTTCCGAGTAGCCGTAGAGCGTAGCGGCACGGCAACCCATGTCGATCTGCGCGCGGGTCTGCGGCTCGAGGGACTCCCAGCTCTCCTTGTTGACCAGCAGGTGGGCGGTGGTGAAGGTCTGGTGCCAGCCCGGCAGCACGTAGTTCTGGACGATCTCCTGCATGCCCAGGATGCGATCCACCGCCGGTGCCGAGAACTCCATGGCGTCGATGGTGCCGCGCTCCATGGCTTGGTAGAGCTCGCCGCCCGGGATCATGGTCACCGAGGCGCCGAGGCGCTCGAGTACCTGGCCACCGATGCCGGCAAAGCGGATGCGCAGACCGTCGATCTGGTCGAGATCTTCGAGGGGTTCGGCGAACCAGCCGGCGGCCTCGGGGCCGATCATGCTGCACAGCAGCGGGTGGACGTTATAGTCGTCGTAGATCTCCTCGAGTAGCTCGCGGCCGCCGCCGAAGTAGTGCCAGGCCAGGTAGGCCGGTGGCTCCATGCCGAACGGGGCGCCGGCGAACAGTGGTAGTGACGGGATACTGCCCTGGTCGTAGCCGACCCAGGTGAAGCCGGCGTCGTAGCGGCCTTCGGACACCGCATCGAGAATCTCGAACGGCGGGATCAGTTCACCCGGCTCGTAGTAGCGCAGGTTGATATTGCCGCCGGAAACTTCGTCGAGGGATTCACTGAGGTAGCGCACCGGCGTACTCAGGCCGACCAGGTGGGAGGGGAAGGCGATCGGTACCTGCCAGCGCACGCGCTCCTGGGCCTGGGCGCTGCTCAGGCCGGCGCCCACCAGCACGGCGGCGGTGGTGACACCGAGTGCGATGGGACGGACTAGCGAGGTGAGAGGGCGGTTGAACGGCATGATAGCTCCTGATTGGCTTCGTTATTGTTGGACAACAACGCCGCACGGCGACGTATGCCTGTGACACTGCAGACTTCGTGCCAACAATCAGGAATAGTGGATAAACAAGGAGTTACGAGATTTCGTCAATCGCGCCAAAAGCGTATATGTCCGTAATAACGGACGATATTTGCCTTTGGTAGTAGATTTGTTGTCCGGATTTTTGGTCATTCGTCCGGATTTTCGGACATGTCGGCCAGGCGGCCGAGCTTCTCATAGAGCACCGAGCGGGGGATGCCGAGCAGCCGTGCGGCCTGTGCCTTGTTGCCACCGCTGGCGGTAAGGGCGTTATGGATGGCGCTGCGCTCGGCATCGCGTACCGCCTCCTGCAGCGGGCGCACCGGCGCGCTCGGCACACCGGGCTGGCGCCCGCGCCGTGCCGGGGCCGGCAGCGCGGTCAGCAGCTGCGGCACGTCGATGACGCTGCACTCCTCGTTGAGTGCTAGGGTCTGCTCCAGGGTGTTGCGCAGTTCGCGGATATTGCCCGGCCAGTCGTGCTGGCGCAGCACGTTGATGGCCTCGGCGGTGATCTCGGCGCGCGGCTCGCCGCTCTCGGCGGCCAGCTTCTCGAGGATGGTGTCGCACAGGATGCCCAGGTCCACCAGCCTCTCACGCAGGGTCGGTACGCGGATGCTGAGCACGTTGAGGCGGTAGTAGAGGTCGGCGCGGAAACTGCCGGCGGCGACCATCTCCTCGAGGTTGCGGCTGGTCGCGGCGATCACCCGCACGTCCACCGGCGCCACCTCGTTGGAGCCCAGCGGCTCCACCTCACCTTCCTGCAGCGCGCGCAGCAGCTTGGCCTGCAGATGCCCCGGCATGTCGCCGACTTCATCGAGGAACAGGGTGCCGCCGTCGGCGAGTTGGAACTTGCCCTGGCGCTGGCGCTTGTCGGCGCCGGTGTAGGCCCCCGGGGCCACGCCGAAGAACTCGGCCTCGAGCAGGTTGTCGGGGATGGCGGCAACGTTGACCGCCACGAAGGGGCGCTCGGCGCGGAGCGAGCTGGCGTGGACGGCCTGGGCCAGCACCTCCTTGCCGGTGCCGGTCTCGCCGAGCAGCAGTACCGGGGTATTGCGCGCAGCGGCCAGGCGCGCGCGGCGCTTGACCTCCAGCACCGCTGCACTGGCGCCCACGAAGTCGGCCATCTCGTAGCGCGCGCCGCGCTTGGCCAGGGCGCGCTTGGCGGCGGCCAGGTCGCTCTGCAGGCGACGATACTTGCTGACCAGCGGCGTCAGCGGTTGCAGGTCGTCATACAGTACGAAGGCCACTGCGCCCTGCACCTCGGTGCCGGCATCGTTGAAGACCGGCAGGCGCATCACCACCAGCTGCTGGCCGCGGTACTCCATGATGTCGAGCAGCAGTGGTCGCCCCGAGCGCACCACCTCGGGCATGCGGGTGGCGGGAATCACCTCGGCCACCGGGCGGCCGATGACCGCCTCGGGGTCCTCGATACCTAGCAGCCGGCAGTAGCTGTCGTTGATCCAGGTCAGGCGGCTCTCGGCGTCCACCGAGATCGCCCCGGCGCTGGCCTGCTCGAAGACCGGGAACAGCGCACTGATCGACTCCAGCGTCAGGCCGCGGTCGACCCCGCCGGGGAAGGGCGACTGGCCGAAGCCTTTGCTGCCGGGGGGCGCCATCTCAGAGCGCGGCGATCTTGTCGCGCTGCTCGACCAGCAGCCGGCGCGCGGCCTGGAAGTCGGCCAGCTTGCCGCGCTCCTTCTCCACCACCGCCTCCGGCGCCTTGGCGATGAAGCCCTCGTTGCCGAGCTTCTTCTCGATGCCACCGATCAGCTTGTCCTGCTTGTCGATCTCCTTGGCCAAGCGGGCGAGCTCGGTGTCCTTGTCGATCAGGTCGGCCATCGGCACCAGCACTTCCATTTCGCCGACCAGCTGGGTGGCCGAGAGGGGCGCCTGAGCCGGGTCGTCGAGCCAGCTGACGCTCTCCAGCTTGGCCAGCTTGGCGAGGAACGGGCGGTTGGCTTCCAGGCGCTGGCGGTCGGCGTCGCCACCCTTGGTGAGCAGAACCTCCAGCGGCTTGCCCGGGGCGATGTTCATCTCGGCGCGGATATTACGCACCGCCACGATCACACCCTTGAGCCACTCGATATCGCGGGTCGCCTGCTCGTCGATCTTGCTCTCTTCCGGCTGCGGCCAGGGCT
The DNA here is from genome assembly GCF_002286975.1 of Halomonas salipaludis. GTDB lineage: Bacteria > Pseudomonadota > Gammaproteobacteria > Pseudomonadales > Halomonadaceae > Franzmannia > Franzmannia salipaludis. Next base: position 93,253 of record NZ_NSKB01000007.1, on the reverse strand, counting down.
GGTTCATGATCGAATCACTACCGTCGCCAGCGGCCTTGCCGGCCAGGGGTGCCACGCGCTGCCAGATCTCCTCGGAGATGTAGGGCATCATCGGGTGGGCCAGGCGCAGGATCGCCTCGAGCACGCGCACCAGGGTGCGCCGGGTGCCGCGCTTGGCCTCGGAGGCCGCTGCGTCATCCCATAGCACTGGCTTGGAGAGCTCCAGGTACCAGTCGCAGTACTCGTTCCAGACGAAGTCGTAGAGCGCTTGCGAGGCGTGGTCGAAGCGAAACTCCTCCATCGCCTTGGTGACCTGGGCTTCGGTCTGCTGCAGCCGCGAGACGATCCAGCGATCGGCCAGCGACAGCTCGACGTCGCCACCGGCTGCGCCGCAGTCCTCACCCTCGGCGTTCATCAGCACGTAGCGCGAGGCGTTCCACAGCTTGTTGCAGAAGTTGCGGTAGCCGTCCAGGCGGCCCATGTCGAACTTGATGTCGCGCCCGGTGGTGGCCTGGGAGAGGAAGGTGAAGCGCAGCGCATCGGTGCCGTGGGGTTCGATGCCCTCGGGGAACTCGGCGCGGGTCGCCTTGGCGATGGCCTTGGCCTTCTGCGGCTGCATCATGTTGCCGGTGCGCTTCTCGAGCAGGTCATCCAGGGTAATGCCGTCGATCAGATCGATGGGGTCGAGCACGTTGCCCTTGGACTTGGACATCTTCTGGCCCTGGCCGTCGCGCACCAGGCCGTGAACGTAGACCTGCTTGAAGGGCACCTCGCCGGTGAACTTGAGGGTCAGCATGATCATCCGCGCGACCCAGAAGAAGATGATATCGAAGCCGGTGACCAGCACGCTGGAGGGGTGGAAGGTCGCCAGCTCTGGGGTCTGCTCCGGCCAGCCCAAGGTGCCGAAGGTCCACAGGCCCGAGCTGAACCAGGTGTCGAGCACGTCGTCGTCCTGGGTCAGGGCGATCTCGTCACCCAGGCCGTGCTTCTTGCGAGCCTCGGCTTCGCTGCGGGCCACGTAGACGTTGCCCTCGCTGTCGTACCAGGCGGGAATGCGGTGGCCCCACCACAGCTGGCGCGAGATGCACCAGTCCTGCAGATCGCGCATCCAGGCGAAGTACATGTTCTCGTAGTTCTTCGGCACGAACTGGATATCGCCGCTCTCCACCGCCTCGATGGCCGGTTTGGCCAGGCTCTCCACGGCGACGAACCACTGGTCCGTCAGTAGCGGCTCGATGACGTCGCCGCTGCGGTCGCCGTAGGGCAGGGTGTTGTTGACCGCCTCGACCTGCTCGAGCAGCCCGGCGGCCTGCATGTCGGCGACGATCCGCTCGCGCGCCGCGAAGCGGTCGAGGCCGGCATAGGCCTGGGGCAGGCTTGGGTCGATATCGGGCAGCGGGCGGCCCTGGATGTCGAAGGCTTCGGCCTGGGCAAGGATCGCCGCATCCTGGGTGAAGACGTTGATCAGCGGCAGCCCCTGGCGGCGGCCCACTTCGTAGTCGTTGAAGTCGTGGGCGGGGGTGATCTTCACGCAGCCGGAGCCCTTCTCCATGTCGGCGTGCTCGTCGGCGACGATGGGAATCCGGCGCCCCACCAGCGGCAGTTCGACGTACTTGCCGACCAGCGAGGCGTAGCGCGGGTCCTCGGGGTTCACCGCCACGCCGGTGTCGCCGAGCAGGGTCTCGGGGCGGGTGGTGGCGACGACCAGGTAATCGAGACCGGCATCGGTCGTCACACCGTCGGCCAGGGGGTAGCGGAAGTGCCAGAACTGGCCCTGCTGGTCGCGGTTCTCCACCTCGAGGTCGGAGATCGCGGTGTGCAGGGTGGGGTCCCAGTTGACCAGCCGCTTGCCGCGGTAGATTAGGTCCTCTTCATAGAGGCGCACGAAGGTTTCCTGGACCGCCTTGTAGAAGCCGTCGTCCATGGTGAAACGCTCGCGGCTCCAGTCGACGCTGGCGCCCATGCGGCGCAGCTGGCGGGTGATGTGCCCGCCGGACTCGTGCTTCCACTCCCACACCTTGTCGATAAAGGCGTCGCGGCCCAGGTCGTGGCGGGTCTTGCCCTCTTCGGCGGCGACCTTGCGCTCGACCAGCATCTGGGTGGCGATACCGGCGTGGTCGGTGCCCACCTGCCACAGGGTGTTGTGACCCTGCATCCGCCGCCAGCGGATCAGGGTGTCCATGATGGTGTCCTGGAACGCATGACCCATATGCAGGCTGCCGGTGACGTTGGGCGGCGGGATCATGATCGCGTAGGGCTCGCCTTGGCCGGACGGCGCGAAGCGGCCGTCGGCTTCCCAGCGCTGGTACCAGCGGGATTCGATCTGCTCGGGTTGGTAGGTCTTGTCCATGGGGCGTTCCGGGTCCAGAAATGGTCGCCGCCGGGGCGTGGCGCCGGGCGGCAGGAAATCGTCGAGGCGTGCGAAAAATGGCCACGATTATAGCGCGATGAGGCGCTAGGCGTCAGCCTGGTAGCCGAGGGATGAGGCGACTACGCTGCGCGGGGGGCGCCGGGGACAGGTCGTAGCGGAGGTTCCGATGCCAGGGATGGCATCGGTAGCGCCCATGGATGGTTTACAGCGCCTCCGCGAAGACCTGTCGACGGATCAGCCCCGAGCGTCACAAGGCAGGGGGTAACCGCGATAGTTAGCCACGCTGAATAGTCGCAACCGTCACCCTCGACCCTCTTGCCCCGCCAACTGGTGCGCCTTGACCGGGTAGCCGCGGTCCTTGTAGGTCTTCCAGCAGGCGCGCTTGGCCCTCAGCACCTCCTGGTGCTGGTTGATGATCTCGGCGACTCGTTCGAAGCGCGAGAACCATTCGGGGATCTCGGGATGCAGGTTGAGCATCGCCTGGGGGTGCTCCTCGGCGGGATCCGGCGGCCCCTGCCAGCCGATCACCACCGGCACCTGGCTGGCCATCTCGCTGCCGGCCAGGGCGTGGGGCACGTAGGCGTCGGGGCGGAAGGTCCACAGCAGCTCGTCGAGCTGACGGGCCATGGCCTCATCCTCGGCGTGCAGGTGCAGGCGGTAGCCCTTGCGCTGGATGGTCTCGGTGAGCCGGCAGGCGAAGGCCAGCCGGGCCTCCAGCGTGGTGTCGGGTAGGACGTAGAAATCAACCTGTGTCATACGGCTCGCCAAAAGGTGTGCTGATTGTGACGCCGAGGGCTGGGGTTCACCCGGCGACAGGGCCGACGAGGGGGCACTACTTGCGCCCTGCTTCGCTCTCGCATCCTGCTCCGCTTGCAGGACCGGGGCTGGCCATCCATGGCCAGCCCGTTCGGAGGAATCCTCCTCACCCATGGCGCAAACCTCCGCTACGACCCGCCCGGCGGCGCCCCGCCACGTCGGTGGGGGGCGTAACCGCTGTGAGAGCTGCTATTACACCAGCCGGGTCAGCCAGCCGTGGGTGTCCTCGGCGCGGCCGTACTGCAGGTCGAGCAGGGTGCGGCGGATCTGCTTGGCCACCGGGTTGTCGCTGGGCTGGCAGCGGATGCGCTCGTCCTCGCCGACCAGCTCGCCCACCGGGGTGATCACCGCGGCGGTGCCGCAGGCGAAGACCTCGGTGATCTCGCCGGAGGCGGCGCCATCGCGCCACTCGTCGATGCTGATATGGCGCTCTTCCGGCTGCAGGCCGGCGTCGCGGGCCAGGGTCAGCACCGAGTCGCGGGTCACGCCCTCGAGGATGGTGCCGGTCAGCTTGGGGGTGACGATACGGCCGTCCTTGAACACGAAGAACAGGTTCATGCCGCCCAGCTCTTCGATCCACTTGTTCTCGGCGGCGTCGAGGAAGGCGACCTGGCCGCAGCCGTGGGCCTCGGCTTCCTTCTGGGCGGCCAGCGAGGCGGCGTAGTTGCCGCCGCACTTGGCGAAGCCGGTGCCGCCGGCGGCGGCGCGCTTGTAGTTGGCCGACAGCCAGATCGACACCGGCTCGACGCCGCCCTTGAAGTAGGCCGCTGCCGGCGAGGCGATCACGTAGTAGTCGACCTCGTGGGAGGGGCGCACGCCGAGGAAGGTCTCGCTGGCGATCATGAACGGGCGCAGGTAGAGGCTGCACTCGTCGGCTTCGCTGGCCGGTGTCGGTACCCACTCATGGTCCTGGGCGAGCAGCGCCTTGAGCGAGCCGATGAAGTCCTCGTCGGAGAGCTCAGGCAGCGCCAGCCGGCGTGCGCTGCGGCGGAAGCGCTCGGCGTTCTTTTCGGGGCGGAAGGTCCACACCGAGCCGTCGGCGTGGCGGTAGGCCTTGATGCCCTCGAAGATCTCCTGGCCGTAGTGCAGCACCGCAGCGGCGGGGTCGAGGGTCAGCGGACCGTAGGGGCGCACCTCGTGGCCGTGCCAGCCGGCATCGAGGGTCCAGCGGATATGCGCCATATGGTCGCTGAAATAGCGGCCAAAACCAGGGTTGGCAAGGATGTCCTTGCGAATGATGTCCGCCGTGGGTTGGGCGTTGGGCAGTTGGGCAAAGCTTGCAGTGGGCACGGCAAAGGGTCTCCGCTACCCCTGGGGCGCGGCAATGGCCTCAGGGTGATACAGGAACACCGAGTCGCGTGGGCGACTCGGTGCGTGAAAGCATGTCAGGCCTCCCATGAGAAAGTCGCCGCGCAAAAAAGGCAACCCCCTGGGAAGCTCAGGCATCACTCGGCGTCGGTTTCGACCTCGGCGTCGGCTTCGCGATCGAGCAAGTACTGGGTCAGCAGGCCCACCGGGCGGCCGCTGGCGCCTTTCTGCTTGCCGGAACTCCAGGCGGTGCCGGCAATGTCGAGATGCGCCCAGGGGAACTTGTCGGCGAAGCGTGACAGGAAGCAGGCCGCGGTGATGGTGCCCGCCGGGCGCCCGCCGATGTTGGCCAGGTCGGCAAAGTTGGAGTCGAGCTGCTCCTGATACTCGTCCCACAGCGGCAGGTGCCAGGCGCGATCCCAGGCGGTCTCGCCGGCCTCGAGCAGGTCCAGCGCCAGGTCGTCGTCGTTGGACAGCAGGCCGGTGGCGTGGTGGCCCAGGGCGATGATGGCGGCACCGGTGAGGGTGGCGATATCCACCACGCTGGCGGGCTGGAAGCGCTCGGCGTAGGTCAGGGCGTCGCACAGTACCAGGCGCCCTTCGGCGTCGGTATTGAGTACCTCGACGGAGAGGCCCTTGAGGGTCTTGATGATGTCGCCGGGCTTGGTGGCCTTGCCGTCGGGCATGTTCTCGGCGGCGGCGACGATCGCCACCAGGTTGATCCTGGGGCGGAGCGCCAGCACCGCGTTGACGGTGCCGAACACGCTGGCTGCGCCGCACATGTCGAACTTCATCTCGTCCATGTTTTCGCCGGGCTTGAGCGAGATGCCGCCGGTGTCGAAGGTGATACCCTTGCCGACCAGCACATGGGGGGCATCGTCGGGATTGTCGGCGCCCTGGTACTTCATGACGATCAGCCGCGTAGGCTCGGCGCTACCGCGTCCCACCGACAGCAGCGAGCCGGCACCCAACGCTTCCAGCGCCTCTTCGTCGAGGATCTCGACCTCAAGTGCGCCGCCGGAGCCCTTGCCCAGCGCCTCGGCCTGCTCGGCCAGGTAACGCGGGGTACACACGTTGCCCGGCAGGTTGCCCAGGGTGCGGGTGACGTTGATGCCGGCACCGATGGCGGCGCCGAGGCGCGCGCCCTGCTTGGCCGCCTCGGCGTCTTGGCCATCGCCGACCAGTAGGATGACGCGCTCGAGCTTGGCTGCGGGCGCCGGGTCGGACTTGAATTCGACGAAGCGATAAATGGCGCGCTCGGCGGCTTCCAGGGTCATGCGTGCCTTCCAGGCACAGCCGTGCTCGCCGACTGGCACATCGGTGAAGGCCGCCGCGGCGTCGCTCACCGGCAGCTTGGCCAGGGTGGTGAAGGCGGCGTCCAGCGCCTTGCGGAAGGCGGCCTCGTTGCATTTGTCGCGCTCGCCCAGGCCCACCAGTAGCAGGCGTTCGCCGCTGACGCCGGGGGCAAAGGGAATCATCTGCACGTTACCGAGCCCGGCGCTGAAGTCGCCGCGCTCGATCAGCTGTCCAATCAGCCGCTCGCTGGCATCGTCGAGCTTGGCTGCAGCTGGCAGCAGGTCGCCGTCCTTGAATACCGGTACCACGAGACAGGCCGTCTCGACCTTGGCCGGATTGGCCGTCTGAACAGTGAATTCCATGACGTCTCCACAAGACAAGCGAAAGGGGATTCTGGATAATGCCGGCACGACGCCTTGCCGCAGCCGAATGCCGTCCAGTGTACGCAATGCGCTGCGCCATTGCATGGGGAGCGATACCTGCCCTGCATGGAGCACCGGGAGAGTTTCTTGATCATATTTCGCTACCTGACCCGCGAGATCCTGCTGACCATGGCCGCCGTGGCCGGGGTGCTGTTGCTGGTGATCATGGGCAGTCGTTTCATTCGCTACTTTACCGATGCTGCCGAGGGCGATATTCCGGCCAGCATTCTCGGCACCCTGATGCTCTACCACCTGCCGGGCTTTCTCGAGCTGATCCTGCCACTGGCCTTTTTTCTGGGCATCCTGCTGGCCTACGGGCAGCTCTACCTCAACAGCGAAATTACCGTGCTGGTCGCCTGCGGCACCAGTCCGCGGCGGCTGCTGACCATCAGCCTGGTGCCGGCCACCCTGGTGGCATTCCTGGTGGGGCTATGCAGCTTGTGGCTGACACCGGCAGGGGCCTTCAACAATGCCGTGACCCTCGAGGAGCAGCGTAGCCAGCTGGATTTCTCGGCGCTGGCGCCGGGACGCTTCCAGGACCTGGGCGCCGGCCGCACGGTCTACGTGGAGGGCTTTACCGATAACCAGACGCGCATGCAGAACGTCTTCATCAGCGAGCGCCAGCGGCGCACCGACGGCACCCCGGAAGACAGCGTGACCCGCGCCCAAAGCGGCTATCAGACCGTCGACGATGAGACCGGCAGCCGCTTTCTGGTGCTGGCCGACGGCGAGCGCTATAGCGTCGACCCGGGGCGCTTCGAGGCCGAACGCCTGGAGTTCGCCACCTACGCGGTGCGCCTCTCGCGCGCCGATGAAGTGGTCGAGATCGACTCCCCCGAGTACGCCTCCACCGCGGCGCTGCTGGGCAGCGACGACAGCCGTGCCCACGCCCAGCTGCAGTGGCGCTTCGGGTTGCCGCTGATGGTCTTCATCCTGACCCTGATGGCAATGCCGCTATCCAAGGTCAATCCGCGCCAGGGGCGCTTCGCCAAGCTGCTGCCGGCGATCTTCCTGCATATCAGCTACCTGAGTCTGCTGCTCGCCGCCCAGGACGCCATTGGCCGCGGCGCGCTGTCGGCGGCGGTGGGCATGTGGCCGATCCACGCTGCCTACTTGGCCCTTGGCCTGGTAATGATGCAGCGGGCACAGCACAAGGGGATGCGCTGATGATCGCCGACCGTCTCGACCGCTATATCGCCCGCAACGTGCTGGGCGCGATCATCGTCGTGCAACTGGTGCTGCTGGGGCTCGACCTGGTGATCACCTACATCAACGACCTCGATGACGTCGAGGGGAACTACGGCGCCTTCCAGGTGCTGCTCTACTTGATCATGCGCCTGCCGTGGCGCTTCTATCAGTATGCCCCGGTAGGCGTGCTGATCGGCGCCTTGATCGGCCTGGGTAGCATGGCCTCGAGCAACGAGCTGACCGTGATGCGCGCCGCCGGGCGCTCGCTGTCGCGGATCCTGTGGGGAGTGATGAAGCCGATCATCCTGGTCGTGGTGGTCGTGCTGCTGGTGGCCGAATACGTCAGTCCGCGCACCGAGCAGTTTGCCAGCGCCTGGCGCATCGAGCAGATGCAGGGCGAGGGCGCCGTGCTCACCCAGCGCGGCGGCTGGCAGCGCGAGGGCGATGCGGTCTACCGTTTCGGGGCGATCCGCGGCGACAACACCGTGCTCGATCTGACCCGCTACGAGTTCGAGGGCGAGATCCTGCGGGCCGCGACCACTGCCGAGCGGGCGGTGTGGAACGACGGCCACTGGGTGCTGGAGGAGGTCTCGATCACTCGCTTCGAAGACGCGCGCACCGAGGCCGAGTCCCTCGATCGGCTCGACTGGCAGACCAGCCTCACGCCCGACCAGCTCGGGCGCCTGCTGCGGCCGGTCAACAGCCAGGCGCCCAGCGAGCTGTGGGCCTACGCGCGCTACCTGCAGGAGCAGGGGCTGCAGTCGACTCAGCCGCTGCTCTACTTCTGGCAGAAGATGCTGATGCCGCTGACTATGGCCTCGCTGGTGCTGGTGGCGGCCTCGTTCGTATTCGGTCCACTGCGCACCGTGGCCGCCGGTACCCGGGTGTTCTACGGCGTGGTGGTCGGATTGTGCTTCAAGTATCTGCAGGACCTGCTGGCGCCGGCCTCGACGGTGTTCGGTTTCTCACCGGTGTGGGCGGTACTCGGGCCGACGCTGATCTGCGCCAGCCTCGGTTTCTATCTATTACGACGCTCGGGCTGACACGAGGACACCATGCGACGACGCTTTACCGATCTCGACCGCGTATGGCCGGCCGGTCTCGGCCGCCGGCTGGGTGCGATGCTCTACGACAGCTTCCTGGTCATGGCCATCTGGGTGCTGCTGGCCTTTATTGCGGTGGCGCTCAACCAGGGCGAGGCCAACGAGTCGCCGCTGTTTCACAGCCTGCTGTTCGTCACCACCTTCGCCTTCTTCGCTTTCTGCTGGATGCGTGCCGGCATGACGCTGGGCATGCAGGCCTGGCGGCTGCGCGTACAGACCCCGGACGGCGCCAGCATTACCCTGGTGCAGAGCCTGATCCGCTTTCTGGTCGCCTGCCTGTCGCTGGCGCTGCTGGGCTTGGGCTACTGGTGGGTGCTGTTCGACGGCCAGCGGCGCAGCTGGCCGGATATCGCCTCCGGCACTGAAGTCGTGGTGCTACCCAAGCCGGAGAAGAGATCTATCTAACCAATAGGTCGTAGTTGCACTTGCAATAGGCTCTGCGAATCATTTACATTCGGTATGTGGATGATCAGCGAGGTGATGGCATGTACGTGTGTCTGTGCAACGGGGTAACCGACAAGGCGATTCGCGAAGCCGTAGATGGCGGCGCGCGCAGCTGGCGTGAAGTGCGCGAGTCCACCGGTTGTGCCACCCAGTGCGGCAAATGTGCCTGTGTCGGCAAGGCGCTGACCCGCGAGGCCGTTGTCACCACCATGGTCGAGGCCAGCCAGGACCTTGCCTATGCCGTGTGAGGCTGGCTGGCGTCCGTCAGTCATTGCCATCCGCGACTTTTCACAAATGCGAGAGCGTCTCGCTAACCTCCTGTCCTGATTGGATTTTTTGCCTTTTCTCGGTTTTTTGTCGATACTGGTGCCATGACGTCGCGGCCTGCGGCGACTCTAGCGTTTAGTGTCATGCACTTAGGAGAGGATCGATGAAAGGCGACGCCAAGGTCATCAAGCACCTGAACAAGGCCCTCGGTAACGAGCTGGTAGCCATCAACCAGTATTTCCTGCATGCCAAGATGTACAAGGACTGGGGCCTCAAGGCGCTGGCCAAGTGGGAGTACGACGAGTCCATCGAGGAGATGCAGCACGCCGATCGCCTGATCGAGCGGATCCTGTTCCTCGAAGGCGTGCCCAACCTGCAGGATCTCGGCAAGCTGCACATCGGCGAGAATGTGCGCGAGATGCTCGAAGCGGACCTCAAGATCGAGCACGACGGTCGCAAGGACTACATCGAGGCCATCACCTACTGCGAACAGGTCAAGGACTATGTGACTCGCGATATCTTCCGCGAGATTCTCGCCGACGAAGAAGACCATATCGATCATATCGAGACCGAACTCGGCCTGATCGACAAGGTTGGCATCGAGAACTACATGCAGCGTCAGATGCAGATGGCCGGCGACGAGTAACGCGCTAGCCGAGCCGCAGCGAATCACGACACCGGCCCCAGGGCCGGTGTCTTGCGTTGAGGATGCACGCGGTGCCGGTATTGCTGAATGTTCTATGCTGGTGCATGGGCGGGCGGCGCCTGCACCGGGGTGGCGCAGTGAGGTGCCGAGATGCCCTGCATCGACCCTTGCCGTGCAGGGGCTGCGAGCAACAGCCCGCGATGGCAAGAAACCTGCATACTCAATGATGACAATCTTGTATACCGAGGCCCATGCCATGCACCGAATCCTGTCACGTAGCCTGCTTCTCGGCACCACGCTTGGCGCCATCCTGCTGAGCGGCACCGCCAGCGCCGCCACCGATATTCGCTTCCAGCTCGACTGGCGCTTCGAGGGGCCGTCGGCGCCCTTTCTGATGGCGGTGGAGCGCGGCTACTTCGAAGAGGAGGGGCTCAACGTCGAGATCGACTCCGGCAGCGGTTCGGCGGGAGCCATCAACCGGGTCGCCAGCGGTGCCTACCAGATGGGCTTCGGTGATCTCAATGCACTGGTCGAGTTCCTGGCCGAGAATCCCGACGGCCCGGGCATCCAGGGCGTCTATGTGGTCTATGACGGCTCGCCGGCGGCGGTCTTCGCGCGCAAGGACCGCGATATCGAGACGCCCGCCGACCTGGCCGGCAAGACCCTGGCGGCACCCACTTTCGATACTGGCTATCGCGCCTGGGGCATCTTCGCCAATGCCAACGACCTCGACGCCGATGCCGTGACCTGGCAGAACGTCGACCCGGCACTGCGCGAAACGCTGCTCGAGCGCGGCGACGTCGATGCCATCACCGGTTTCTACTTCACCAGTCTGCTCAACCTCGAGGCGCGCGGCATGCAGGAGGGCGAGCTGACCATCATGCCGTTCCCCGACTACGGTGTGCCGCTCTATGGCAATGCGATCATCGCCAGCGAGCAGTTCTCCGAGGAGAACCCCGAGGCGGTGGAGGGGTTTCTGCGCGCCTTCAACCGGGCGCTTGCCGAGACCCTGGCCGACCCCGAGGGTGCCATCGACTATGTGCGCAACCGCGACGGCCTGATCGACGTCGAGCTCGAGACGCGCCGCCTGAAGCTTGCCATCGAGGGCGCCATCGATACCGAGGACGCCCGCGCCCACGGCGCCGGTGCCATCGACGAGGCGCGCCTGGACGAGGCGATCCGGCTGGTTGCCGAGGCTTACGACCTGCCCGAGGTGCCTGGCGCCGAGCGGGTCTTCACCTCGCGCTTCCTGCCCGCCCAGGAAGACCGCATGATCTTCGCCGACTGAGCCCAGGGTTGCCATGACCGCCACTCCCACCGAGCTGCGCGCCGCCGAGGCGGCGCGCAGCGAGCATGCCTTCGTCGACTTCGACGACGTAAGCCTCGCCTACGACGCTAGCGGCAACGCCATCGAGGACATCAGCCTCTCCATCCGCGAGGGCGAGTTCGTCGCCATCGTCGGCCCCTCGGGCTGCGGCAAGTCGACCTTCATGAAGCTCTGCACCGGTCTGCACGGGCCGACCCAGGGCAGCGTGCGGGTCGCTGGCGAGCCGGTCAGCGGGCCGCTCAAGATCACCGGCATGGCGTTCCAGAACGCCAACCTGCTGCCGTGGCGCACCACCCTGGATAACGTGCTGCTGCCGCTGGAGATCGTCAAACCCTACCGCTCGCAGTTTCGCCGGCGGCGCGGGGAGTTCGTCGGCTGGGCACGCGACCTGCTGCAAACCGTGGGGCTGGAAGGCTACGAGGACCAGTACCCCTGGCAGCTCTCCGGCGGCATGCAGCAGCGCGCCTCGATCTGCCGCGCGCTGATCCACCAACCCAAGCTGCTGATGCTCGACGAGCCGTTTGCCGCGCTGGATGCCTTTACCCGTGAAGAGCTGTGGTGCGTGCTGCGCGACCTCTGGCAGACGCAGCGCTTCACCGTGGTGCTGGTCACCCACGACCTGCGCGAGGCGGCCTTCCTGGCCGACACTGTGTATGTGATGAGCAAGCGCCCGGGGCGCATCGTCGAGCGGCGCGAAATCGACCTGCCGCGCCCGCGCGAGCTGGAAACCACCTATCGCGAGCCCTTCACCACCCTGGTGCACGAGCTGCGCGCGCAGATTGGCGAGATACGCGGAGGTGCGGCATGAAGGCCACCACCAAGGAGCGTCTGGCGCCGTGGCTGGCGGTAATCGCGCTGCTGGTGATCTGGGAGGGCACGGTGCGCCTGCTGGACGTACCGCCGTTTCTGTTTCCCGGCGCCTGGGACACCTTCCAGGCCATGATCACCTTCGCCGGACCGATCGGCATGCACTCCTGGCAGACCCTGTGGACCACCCTGGTGGGGTTCGCGCTGGGCGTGGTCGTGGGGCTGGCGCTGGGCTTCATCGTCGGCTCGTCGCGCTTCATGTACCGCGCCTGTTATCCGCTGCTGGTGGGCTTCAACGCCATCCCCAAGGTCGCCTTCGTGCCGATTTTGGTGGTGTGGTTCGGCATCGGCTCGGTACCGGCGATCCTCACCGCCTTCCTGATCTGCTTCTTCCCCATCGTGGTCAACGTGGCCACCGGCCTGGCGACGCTGGAGCCGGAGATGGAGGACGTGCTGCGGGTGCTCGGCGCCAAGCGCCTCGACGTGCTGCTCAAGGTGGGGCTGCCGCGCTCGCTGCCGTACTTCTTCGCCTCGCTCAAGGTCGCCATCACCCTGGCCTTCGTCGGCACCGTGGTCTCCGAGACCGTGGCCTCGAACCAGGGCATCGGCTACCTGATGATGAGCGCCGGCTCGCAGATGCGCATGCCGCTGGTATTCGCCGGGCTGATCGTGATCAGCGCCATGGCCATGGTGATGTATGAGCTGTTCGCGCTGCTCGAGAAGCGCATGACCCGCTGGGCGCACCGCGGCCAGGATCGCTGAGCGCCGACTCTCCGGCCGCAGCGGCTGTCACCGAGCTGTAAACCAAGCGCAGTACCCTCGATGAGAATGATTCTTTGAGGGTATTCCCATGCACAAGCGCTTCCCAGGATCCGTGCTGGCATTGCTTCTGGCTGGCCTGGCGCTGCCGGCTCTGGCCGACCAGAAGCTGGTGCTCTACACCAGCCAGCCCAACAGCGATGCCCAGCAGACCGTCGACGCCTTTCAGGCGGCCTATCCGGAGATCGAGGTGGAGTGGGTGCGCGACGGCACCACCCGCCTGATGACCCGGCTGCGCTCCGAATTGAGCGCCAACGTCAGTAACCCCGACGTGCTACTGATCGCCGACAGCATGACCATGGAATCCCTTAAACAGGAGGGGCACCTGCAGGCCTACCTGAGCTCGGAACGCGAGGCCTACGACGCCGAGCTGTACGACCCGGAAGGCTACTACTACGGCACCAAGCTGATCACCACGGGTATCGTCTACAACACCGGTGCCGAGCATCAGCCACACAGCTGGCAGGAACTCATCCAGCCCGAGTACGCGGGGCAGGTGACCATGCCGAGCCCGCTCTATTCCGGCGCCGCGCTTATCCACATGGCGGCGGTCGAGGCCCATCCCGAGCTGGGCGAAGGCTATTACGAAGCGCTGCAGGCCAACCGTACCGAGGCCCAGGGCGGCAACGGCGGGGTGTTCAACGCCGTGGCGGCAGGCACCAGGCCCTACGGCATCGTGGTCGACTTCCTGCCGATACGTGAGGCGGCCAAGGGCTCGCCGGTGGAATTCGTGTTCCCCGAAGAGGGGGTGAGTGCGGTAACCGAGCCGGTTGCCATCATGCAGGAGGCTCGCAATCCCGAGGCGGCGCAGCTGTTCGTCGATTTCGTGCTCTCGCGGGCAGGGCAGCAGCTGGTCAGCGAGCAGGGCTACCTACCGGCGCATCCCGAGGTTGCTCCGCCGGCAGGCTTTCCCGACCGCGACAGCATCGCGCTGATGCCGCTCGACATCGAAAGCGCCCTGGCCAGGGAAGCCGCACTCAAGCAGCGCTTCGACGACCTGTTCGGCGGCTGAGCATGGCGCCGGGTCTCACTGATGGCAGCCAGCAGCGTTGGCTGCTCACCCTGCTGATGCTCATCATCGTGGCGTTGAGCCTGGTGCCCAGCCTGCGCCTGCTAATAGAGGCGCTGGGCGACCTGGCCCAGGGCAGCGAGTCGCCGCTGTGGCGGGTGCTGCAGGCCGAGAGCACCTGGCGGGCGCTGTGGCGCAGCCTCTATACCTCGGGGCTGGGTATGCTGATCGCACTGCTGCTGGGCAGCCTGTTCGCCTTCGTGATCACTCTCACCGATATCCGCGGCAAGGCCTGGCTGGTGTTCTGCTTCATGCTACCGATGATGATCCCGCCCCAAGTCACGGCGCTGAGCTGGCTGCAGCTGTTCGGCCCGGCCAGCCCGCTGTTGAAGAGCATCGGCATGGCGCCGCCGCTGGGCAGCCCTCAGCCGCTCTACTCGGCCGAGGGCATCGCCCTGCTATTGGGGATCCAGAGTGCGCCGTTGGTGTTCCTGGCGCTGCGTACGTCGTTGCTTTCGCTGCCCCGCGAACTGGTCGAGGCCGCACGCATCAGCGGCGCCCGCCAGTCCCAGGTGTGGGGGCAGATCATCCTGCCGGTGACCCGCAGCGGCCTGGTCGCGGGAGGTGCCATGGCCTTTATCTCGAGCCTGGGCAACTTTGGGATTCCCGCCATGCTGGGCATCCCCGCCGGCTATTACGTGCTGCCGACCCTGATCTACCAGCGCATGGCCAACTTCGGCACCGGTGTGCTGGCCGAGATGGCTTCGCTGTCGCTGCTGATCGGTGCCCTGGCGCTGGCCGGGGTGGCGCTGCAGCAGGCGTGGATGAAGCGCAGCCGCTTTGGCTTGGTGGGGCACGGTGGCCGCGCCCACGACTTCGCGCTGGGGCGCTGGCGTGGCGGCGTGACCGTGCTGCTGGTGGCGGTGCTACTGGCCATTCTGGTCGCGCCCTTGGCGGCGCTGGTGGTGAGTTCGCTGGTGCCCGCCATGGGTGTGCCGCTCTCCTGGGAGACCATCACCCTGAACGCCTACCACGAGGTGATCGGCCGCCAGGGGGCGACCTGGCGTGCGGTGCACAACAGCCTATGGCTGGCGGGCAGTGCCGCCGTGGTGCTGATGCTGTGTAGCCTGCCGCTAGCCTACCGCCTACAGCGTCTGCCGCGGCGCTGGCAGGGCCTGGCGCTGAGCGCCATCGAGCTACCCTATGCGCTGCCCGGTGTGGTGCTGGCGGTGGCCTGCATCCTGCTCTTCGTGCGCCCCATTCCGGTAGTCAATATCGCGCTCTACGGCACCCTGGGGCTGATCTTCGTTGCCTACCTGGCGCGCTTCCTGGTGGTGTGTCTCAAGCCGGTGGCCGCCGGCCTCGCCCAGCTAGACCCCTCGCTGGAGGAGGCGGCCCAGCTTGCTGGGGCCGGCCCCTGGCGGCGCTTGGGCGGCATCGTGCTGCCGCTGGTAGCGCCGGCGCTGTTCGCCGGCGGGCTGCTGGTGTTCCTGCTGGCGGTGAACGAGCTGACCGTCTCGGCGCTGCTGTGGAGCGCCGGCAACGAGACCCTCGGCGTGCTGATCTTCAACCTGGACGAGGGCGGCGAGAGCGTGCTGGCCGCCGCGCTGTCGGTACTGGTGGTGGCGATGGTGGCGGCACTGATGCTGTGCCTGAGCCTACTGGCGCATCGCCTGCCCAGGGGAGTCGTACCATGGCAGGGTTGACCATCGAGAGCGTCTCCAAGCGTTTCGGCGAGCAGACCGCCGTCGATGCGCTCTCGCTGGAGATCGAACCGGGAGAGTTCGTCGCGCTGCTCGGCCCCAGCGGCTGTGGCAAGACCACCATGCTGCGCATGCTGGCTGGCTTCGAAGCCGTCAGTGCGGGTGAGATCCGCCTGGGCGAACGTACCCTGGCCAGCCGCGAACGGCAGCTGCCGCCGGAGCAGCGCAACATGGCCATGGTGTTCCAGTCCTACGCCCTGTGGCCGCACATGAGCGTGGCCGACAACGTCGGCTACCCGCTCAAGCTGCGCCGCCTGGGGGGCGAGGCCTACCGGCACCAGGTAGCGAAGGCGCTGGCCATGGTGGAACTGGAACCCTACGCCCAGCGCTCGCCACAGGAGCTCAGCGGCGGCCAGCGTCAGCGCGTGGCGCTGGCGCGCTGCCTGGTCACGGATCCCGACGTGGTGCTGCTCGACGAGCCACTGGCCAACCTCGACCGTCACCTGCGTGCGTCGATGGAGCTGAGCTTTCGTGATTTCCATCGCCGCACCCGGGCCACCCTGGTCTACGTCACCCATGACCAGAGCGAAGCCATGGCGCTGGCGGATCGTATCGCCGTGATGCGTGACGGCCGGCTGGCGCAGTGGGCCACGCCGCAGACGCTCTATCGCCAACCGCGCAGCGCTTGGGTGGCGGGCTTTATCGGTCAAGGCAGTCTGCTGAACGTCGCAGCAGGACAGCCGGGCGTGCGCCTGGAGGAAGCGGCGCTGATGCGCGGGCTGGCCGAGGTTGCCGCCGAGCGCACCCAGCCGCTGCTGGTGCGCCCGGAGCACGTCACGGTGCTGCCCGATGCGCCTTCACGTCAGGGGCTGCAAGCGCGGGTGGAGGGCGTGACCTTCCGCGGTGAGCGCTACGAACTGCACCTGCGTCTCGCCAGCGGTGAAACGCTGCTCGCCTATCATCCCGTGGCGCTTGGCGAAGGGCTTCAGGTGGGGGTGATCCTGCGCGAGGGCTGGTGCCTGGAGCGCGAAACATGAGCCGCCCGGCGGCTTTGGAGGCAGGAGGAGGCGAGATGCAGTCTGCTCCTGGGGTTGCGCTGCATCACATCAGAATGCCTTGATGAGTTCGAAGCGTGGCAGCGTCTCGCCCTGAATCTCGACCGTTTCGCAGAACATCTCGAGCGGCCGGACCCACAGGCCGTAGTCGCCGTAGAGGGCGCGATAGACCACCAGCGCTTCTTCGCTTTCGCTATGCTGGGCGACACCCACCACCTCGTAGTCGGCACCCTTGTAGTGGCGGTAGATGCCCGCGACCGGGCGCTTGGTATCATGCATCCTGAATCTCCTGAGAATCTGCTGCGTGCTTGGCAAGCCGCGCCATGACCCGCGCCGCGGCGGCGAAGCCGAAGGCGCCGGTGACGAAGGTAGCCGCGCCGAAGCCCGAGGCGCAGTCGAGTCGGGTGGCATCCCCGGTTCCCGGCTTGGTCAGGCACACCTCGCCGTCGGCACCCGGGTAGACCAGCTGCTCGTCGGAGTAGACGCACTCCACCGAGAAGCGCCGCTTGGGGTTGCGCGAGAAACCGAAGTCGCGGCGCAGCCGGGCGCGGACCTTGGCCAGCAGCGGATCGTGCTCGGTGCGGGTCAGGTCGGCGACCTGGATGCGGGTGGGATCGGTCTGGCCGCCGGCCGCGCCGGTCACGGTGATGGGGATCTTGCGCCGCTTGCACCAACTGATCAGCGCGGCCTTGGCCAGCACGCTGTCGATGGCATCCAGCACGTGGTCGGCGTCGTCGGGAATCCGCTCGGCGAGATTGCCCGGGGTGACGAACGCCGCGTCGGCGACCACCTCGATGCCGGAGTGAATCGCCCGGCAGCGCTCCGCCAGCACCTCGACCTTGGGGCGGCCGATGGTGCCGTCGAGAGCGTGGAGCTGGCGGTTGACGTTGGAGACGCAGACGTCGTCGAGGTCGATCAGCGTCAGCTTGCCGATCCCGGCGCGGGCCAGCGCCTCCACCGCCCAGCTGCCGACGCCGCCGACGCCGACCACCACCACATGGGCGTGGCGGAAGGTGTCGGCGGCGCGGCTGCCGTAGAGCCGGCGGATGCCGCCGAAGCGCAGGTCGTAGTCGTCGGCGTTGGCGTCGATATCGGTCATGGGGCGGTGGCGAAGGTCGGTGAGCCGGTGTCATGCCAGGCGATGTCATGCTGCGGCAGGTGGGCGGCCCAGCCGAAGCGCTCGAAGAGCTGCTGCATGTCCTCCTGCAGCGGTGCGCTGACCTGCAGCTGGCTGCCCTCCAGCGGGTGCGGAAAGCGCAGCTCGACGGCGGCCAGCAGCAGCCGCGGGCAGCCGAGCCGCTCCTTGAAGAAGCGATTGTGGTTGCCCTTGCCGTGCTTGGCATCGCCGATGATCGGGTAGCCACGCTGCGACAGGTGGCGGCGGATCTGGTGGCGGCGCCCGCTCAGCGGGCGCGCCTCGATCAGCGAATAGCGGCTGCTGGGGTAGCGGTCGACCTGCACCGGTAGCTCGACGCTGTCGAGGCGGCGGATCTCGGTGGCCGCCGGCATGGCCGGCATCTGTGCCTTGGGGCGGCTGCCGTCCTCCTCGCGCAGCGGGTAGTCGAGCCGCTCGGCTTCGGGGCCAACGCCGCGCACCACCGCCAGATAGCGCTTGGCGATATGCTGCTCGGCGAAGGCCTGGGTCAACGTCGCGGCGATCTCGGCGCTGAGCGCGAATACCATCACCCCCGAGGTGGGGCGGTCGAGGCGGTGCACCGGGTAGACCCGCTGGCCGAGCTGGTCGCGCAGCGTCTGCACCATGAAGCGCGTCTCGCCGCGGGCCAGGGCGGTGCGGTGGACCAGCAGCCCTGACGGCTTGGCCACGACCACCAGCGCCGCATCGCGATACAGGATCGGCAGCGGGGCGCAGGCGTCTCGGCTGGGGGGCGTGGCAGGCATGGCAGCGGCGTCTCGAAATGGGCGGCCATTGTCGCCGCTCGGCGCGCCGCTGTCATCCGTTGGCGCGTTGTCAGGGTGGCTGTGGCAGTGCTATGTTGCGGCGACATTACCTGCAGTGGCGGCCATGAACGAGACTCGAACGCCGCACCTGGTGGTCTTCACCGGTGCTGGCATCAGTGCCGAGAGCGGCATCCAGACCTTTCGCGCCAGCGACGGCCTGTGGGCCGATCATGCCATCGAAGACGTGGCCACGCCCCAGGCCTGGCGTCGCGACCCCGAGCGGGTGCTGCGCTTCTACGATGCGCGGCGCACCCAGGTGCGCCGCGCCCGCCCCAACGCTGCCCATCAGGCCCTGGCCTTGCTCGAGAAGCAGGGCTTTCGGGTCAGCGTGATCACCCAGAACATCGACGATCTCCACGAGCGTGCCGGCTCCCGCGACGTGCTGCATCTCCACGGCGAGATTCTCAAGGCGCGCTCCAGCGTCGATGAGCGCATGCGCTACCCGCTGCCGCGCGGCGGCATCAGGCTTGGCGATATCTGCGACAAGGGCAGCCAGCTGCGCCCCGACGTGGTGTGGTTCGGCGAGCCGGTGCCGCGTTATATAGAAGCCTGCGAGATCGTCGAGCAGGCCGATCTGCTGCTGGTAGTGGGCACCTCGCTGGCGGTGATGCCTGCCGCGGCGCTGCTCGAGCGGGCGCCGCTGGATGCCGAGGTGATCCTGGTCGATCCAGCCGCCGAGCAGCTGGCGCCGCCCGGCGTTGCGGCGCTGGCCCAGCCTGCCGGGCGCGGTGTCACGACGCTGGTGCGCCACTGGTCGCGGGAGGGCCGTCTGTGGCTACCGGAGACGCTGCTCGAGGCGTGAGGGATTTTCCCCGGTCGTCGCTTTAGGGCATTATTAGCGGTCTAATCAACGCGGCGGTTGGGCCGCGTCGCCCGGCGGACCACATCGTAAGGACACGCCATCATGCTGTTTTTCGAACGCCTCAATCGCCTCTTTCCGGTGTGGGCGATCCTCTTCGCCGCCCTTGCGATCATCATGCCGCCGCTGTTCACCGGTCACGCGGGAAAGATCCAGGTGCTGCTGGCGACCATCATGTTCGCCATGGGGCTGACGCTGTCCAAGCAGGACTTCCTCGCTGTGATCAAGGCGCCGCTGCCGGTGGGCATCGGCGTGCTGCTGCAATTCGTGGTGATGCCGCTGGCGGCACTCGGTGTCTCGCTGGTGCTGGGCCTGTCACCGGAGCTGACCACCGGGATGGTGCTGGTGGGCGCGACGGCCGGCGGCACCGCCTCCAACGTGATGACCTGGTTGGCTGGCGGGCGGGTGGCGCTATCGGTGTCGATGACGCTGGTCTCGACCTTGGCCTCGGTGGTGGTGACGCCATTGATCGCCTGGCTGCTGGTCGGGCAGATGGTCGAAGTGCCGGTGTGGGGGATGCTGTCGAGCATCGCCCAGTTGGTGGTCGCGCCGGTAGCGGTAGGGGTGGTGGTGCATCACTTCGTCGGGCGCCATGTCGAGCGGGTCGAGCCTGCACTGGCCACGCTTGCCATGTTCGCCATCGTGATGATCATTGCCATCGTCGTGGCGCTCAACGCTGGTCGCCTGGCCAGCCTCGGGCCAGTGGTGGCCGTCGCGGTGATCGCCCATAACGCCATCGGCCTGGCCGGTGGCTTCTTTGTCAGCCGGCTGTGCGGCCTCGACCAGCGTACCGCGCGTACCGTCTCCATCGAGGTAGGGATGCAGAACTCGGGGCTCGCCGTGGCGCTGGCCAACCAGTTCTTCAGCGCCGGGGCTGCGCTGCCCGGCGCGCTGTTCTCGGTGTGGCACAATGTCTCAGGTTCGCTGCTGGCCGGCTACTGGAAGCGCTGGCCTGTGGCGGCGTCGAGTGCCTCCGAGACCCCCTGAAGTGCCTTGGCGGGCAGGCATGCTAGAATGCCCGCCCGCTCTTTTCCCAGGTGCGTCATGTACGAAGACGTCTCGCTCGATCCACGCGTGGCCAACGGCGAAGGCCGTGATCCGGCCAGCGGTCATGCGCGTCCGCCACGGCGTGAGTTCAAGGCCCGCGGCAGCTTCGTCGAACGCTGCGAAGGCTGCAATCTGCCGACCCTCAACTGCCTGTGCCCCTTCCGGGTCGAGACCGACAGCTGCGCCGAGGTGTGGCTGCTGACCCACCCCCTGGAGCACCACAAGCCGACCAATACCGGGCGGCTGATTGGCGATGTGCTGTCCGCCACCCGGGTCTTCACCTGGTACCGTACCGCCCCCGATCCAGACTTGCTGGCACTGCTCGAGGATTCGCGCTATGCGCCCTTTGTGATCTTTCCCGACGACCAGCCGGACTACGCCGAACGGGTGGTGGGCATGCCGGCGGTGGAGCGTGCCAAGCAGCAGGCGAAGATTCCGGTGTTCATCATTATCGACGGCACCTGGCGCCAGGCGCGGCGCATCTTTCGCAAGAGCCCCTACCTCGACGCGCTGCCGGTGCTGCCGCTGCGCACCCAGCGCCAGACCCGCTACCGGCTGCGCAAGCCGGCCTCCCAGGCCCACCTGTGTACCGCGGAAGTGGCCATCGAACTGCTGCGCCAGGCTGGCGATATCGACGCCGCCGAGATACTCGACGACTATTTCGACGCCTTCAACGACAGCTACGCCTCGAGCCGTACCTACCACAAGATCGAACAGCCCACGCCGGCCATGCGCCGGCTGCTGTCGCGCCAGGGCCGCTGGCCCGCCTCAGCTACCGAATAGCGCCCCGGCGATGCGGAAGCCTGCCACCCAGGTGCCCGCCGCCGAGCCGAGGGTGGCGAGCAGGAACACCAGCAGCGTGCGCGACACCCGGTTGCGCCACCAGCCGCGCAGCGAGGTGACATCGTGGCGCAGATGGGCGAAGTCGCCGACCTTGGGCTTGCGCATGAACAGCTCGACCCCGGCGGCGACGAAGCCGGCGCCGATAGTGGGATTGAGCGAAGTCAGCGGGGCGGCGAAGAAGGTCGCCAGGATGGTCACCGGGTGGGCCAGGGCGACGGTGGTGGCCGCCGCCGATAGCACGCCGTTGATCAGGAACCACTCGCCGACCAGCTGCCAGCCGAGTTCGGTATTGCGCGAAAAACCGATGGCGAAGCCGGTCAGCACCAGCGCGGTGATCGCCCAGGGCAGCAGCTTCCAGACCTTGGAGCGCGGTGGCGTGGCTTCCAGCGCCTCGCGTTCGACCCGCGGCTCGTCGGGCAGCGGCGTGCCGAGATGTTCGGCCATGCCCTTGAGGTGGCCGGCGCCGATCACCACCAGTACATGGCGGTAGCGCCCGGGCGGGCTCTCCTCGCCGATACGCAGGGCCATGTAGCGGTCGCGCTCGCTGATCAGCGGCGTATACAGCGACTCGGACTGCTCGGCGAACTCGTTGAAGGTCGACTCCAGCACGTCGCCCTCCTTGAGCCGTTCGATATCGGCGGCGGAAACCTCCTGGCGCGACATGACGCTGCCGAGCAGCCCCGAGAACAGCGAGAAGCGCTGCCACCAGGGCACATTGGCGTAGATGCGCTTGAGGGTGATACCGACATCGCGGTCGATCAGCAGCAGCGGCAGGTCGCGGCGCTGGGTCTCCTCCAGCGCGGCGCGCATCTCGGCGCCGGGCTCGATGCCCGACTGTTCGGCGACGCGCTGCTGGAAGGCCCCCAGCGCCAGGCTGGCAGCGACCATGCCGGCCTTGCCCTGGCGAAAGATCTCGAACAGGTCCTGGCCGGCCAGGGCATCGGGTTCCACCAGGCTGTGGTGGCGCGAGGCGCACAGCTCGATGGCCACCGCGTCGAAGTCGCCGGAGCGGATCAGCGCGCGCACCTCGTCGGCGCTCTCCTTGGAGACGTGGGCGGTGCCCAGCAGGGTGTAGCGGGTATCGCCCAGCTGCAGGGTCTGGCGAGGTCCGCCGCTGAGCGCTGCGGCCGGCTCGGCGCTGGCGGTGAGATCCTGAGGGTCGGTCATGAAGGCTCGCTGTGACGACAAGATGATCAGGCGATTATCCACGAAAGCCGCTGGCCACGCCAAACCCGGGGACGGCAACGATAGGTAAATCGCAGTAAACGTTCAGCTGCTTTGAGACCGGGACTGATCCGGCGGCAGGCCTACGCGA
Source organism: Halomonas salipaludis (assembly GCF_002286975.1). GTDB lineage: Bacteria > Pseudomonadota > Gammaproteobacteria > Pseudomonadales > Halomonadaceae > Franzmannia > Franzmannia salipaludis. Next base: position 70,670 of record NZ_NSKB01000007.1, on the reverse strand, counting down.
AGGCGCTGTGAACCCATCCCTGGGCGCTACTTTTGCCCTGCTTCGCTCTCGCATCCTGCTTCGCTTGCAGGACCGGTGCTGGTCATCCATGGCCAGCCCGTTCGGAGCAGTGCTCCTCACCCATGGCAAAAGACCTTCGCTGCGACCTGCCCCCGGCGTCCCTTGGCAGCATCTTCGACTAGCGCCGCCAGAAGGCCGGGGTGAACAGCACCAGCACGGTGAAGATCTCCAGGCGGCCGAGGATCATCGCTATCACCAGGATCCATTTGGCCAGGTCGGGCAGCTCGCCGTAGTGGCTGGCGGCCTCACCCAGCGCCGGGCCGAGGTTGTTGAGGGTCGAGGCGACGCTCGACCAGGCGGTGACCTGGTCGACGCCGGTGGCCATCACCCCGATCAGCATCAGGAAGAACAGCATCACGTAGACCGAGAAGAAGCCCCACACCGCCTGGGCGATGCTGTCGGGCACGCTGACCTTGCCGACCTTGACCGCGATCACCGCATTGGGGTGGATCAGGCGCATCACCTCGCGCATGCCCTGCTTGAGGATCAGGATGATGCGGATCACCTTCATGCCACCGCCGGTGGAGCCCGAGCAGCCGCCGACGAAGGCGGCGACGAACAGCAGGAAGGGTAGAGCGCCGGGCCAGGCGGCGAAGTCGGCGACGCCGAAGCCGGCGGTGGTGGCGATGGAAACCGCCTGGAACACGCCGTTGCGCAGGCCCTCGCTGCCACTGTAGGTGGCGGTCAGCCACAGTGTCAGCACGCTGATCACGCTCAGGCCGAGCAGGAACAGCAGCAGGAAGCTCGCTTCCGGATCGCGCAGGTACTGGGACAGGCGTTTCTCGCGCCAGGCCGCGAAGTGCAGGCTATAGCTTATCGCCGAGATCACCATGAACAGCACGCAGATCAGCTCGATGGTGGCGCTGTCGAAGTGGCCGATACTGGCGTCGTAGGTGGAAAAGCCGCCGATGGCCACGGTCGAGAAGCCGTGACCGATGGCGTCGAACCAGTCCATGCCGGCGGCCCAGTAGGCGATGATGCAGGTCAGCGTCAGGCTGGCATAGATGTACCACAGCGCCTTGGCGGTCTCGGTGATGCGCGGGGTCAGCTTGGAGTCCTTGAGCGGCCCGGGGATCTCGGTGCGGTACAGCGCCATGCCGCCAACGCCCAGCGTCGGCAGGATCGCCACCGCCAGTACCACGATACCCATGCCGCCCAGCCACTGCAGCTGCTGGCGGTAGTAGCGCACCGCTTCGGGCAGGAAGTCGATGCCGGTGATGACCGTGGCGCCGGTGGTGGTCAATCCCGAGAACGACTCGAACACCGCATCGGTGACCGATAGCGCATAGGGGCCGTCGAGCATCAGCGGCAGCGAGCCGAAGGTGCCGAGTACCGTCCAGAACAGCGCCGCGATCAGGAAGCCGTCGCGGGTGCGCAGCTCCTTGCGCGCATAGCGATTGGGCAGGTAGAGCAGGGCACCGGTGGCCACGGTGATCGCCATGGCGATGGCAAAGGCGTCCCACACGCCGTCGTTGAACAGCAGTGAGATCAGGATCGGCGGCACCAGGGTAAGGCTGAACAGCATCAGTAGCAGTCCCAGGATGCGCAGAATCACGCGCAGACTCATGCCGTCACGCTCCTTGTCCGGGCGTTCACGCGTTGCTCCCCCATCAGAAGAATGTCAGCCCGACCTGGAACAGCCGTTCCACGTCGCGGATGCGGCGCTTGTCGACCACGAACAGGATAACGTGATCGCCAGACTCCACCACCACGTCGTCGTGGGCGATCAGCACCTCCTTGCCGCGCACGATGGCGCCGATGGTGGTGCCGCCGGGCAGGTCGATTTCGTCGATGGCGCGACCCACCACCTTGGACGAGCGCGAGTCGCCGTGGGCGATGGCTTCGATGGCCTCGGCGGCGCCACGGCGCAGCGAGTGGACGTTGACGATATCGCCGCGCCGCACATGGGTCAGCAGGCTGCCGATGGTGGCCTGCTGGGGCGAGATGGCGATATCGATCTCGCCGCCCTGCACCAGGTCGACGTAGGCGGCGTTGTTGATCAGCGTCAGCACCTTCTTGGCGCCCAGCCGCTTGGCCAGCATCGACGACATGATGTTGACCTCGTCGTCATTGGTCAGCGCGCAGAAGATATCGCAGTCCTCGATGTTCTCCTCCAGCAGCAGGCGCTTGCTGGTGGCGCTGCCGTGCAGCACCACGGTGCGGTCGAGGCGCTCGGAGAGGGTGGTACAGCGCTCCAGGTCGTGCTCGATGATCTTGACCTGATGGCTGTGCTCGAGATTCTCGGCCAGGCGCTCGCCGATATGCCCGCCGCCGGCGATCACCACTCGGCGGAAGTCGCGGTCGAGGCGGCGCAGTTCGCTCATCACCGCGCGGATATCGCGGCGGGCGGCGATGAAGAACACCTCGTCGTCGGCTTCGATCACGGTGTCGCCGCGCGGGATGATCGGCCGGTTGCGGCGGTAGATGGCCGCCACTCGGGTGTCGACGTTGGGCATATGGCGGCGCAGGAAGCCCAGCTCCTGGCCCACCAGCGGCCCGCCGTAGAAGGCCTTGACCGCCACCAGCTGGGCCTGGCCGCCGGCGAACTCCAGCACCTGCAGGGCGCCGGGGTACTCGATCAGGCGGCGGATATGGTCGGTGACCACCTGCTCGGGGCTGATCAGTACGTCGATGGGCACCGCCTCGTGGGCGAACAGGCCCTTGCGGGTGAGGTAGGCGGTGGCGCGGACGCGGGCGATCTTGGTGGGGGTGCGAAACAGGGTGTGGGCGACCTGGCAGGCGATCATGTTGACTTCGTCGGAGTTGGTCACCGCGATCAGCATGTCGGCATCTTCGCAACCGGCCTGGCGCAACACCATGGGGTAGGAGGCGGGGCCCGAGACGGTGCGGATGTCGAGGCGGTTATGCAGCTCGCGCAGCCGCCCACCGTCGGTATCGACCACGGTAATGTCGTTCTCTTCGTGGGCGAGATGTTCGGCCAGGGTGCCGCCGACTTGTCCGGCACCGAGAATGATGATCTTCATGCCACGCCTGTTCCCCTGCGATGCGTCGGCACAGCATAAACCAGCCGCCTGGCGAAGGACAGGCGGCGGCGCGGGGTGGGATCAGCTGCGCGCCTTTTCGAGTCGCGCGTAGAAGAAACCGTCATGGCCGGCCTCGCGGGGCAGCAGCTGGCGGCCGTCGCCGGCCGGGCGGCCCCAGGCCACCTGGTCGGGGGTGGTAACGCGGGCATCCGCGGTGCGGGCCAGGAAGGCTTTGATCTGCTCGGCGTTCTCCTCAGGGAACACCGAGCAGGTGGCGTAGACCAGGGTGCCGCCCGGGGTCAGGGTCTGCCACAGGCGGTCGAGCAACTGCGCCTGCAGCGCGGCCAGCGCGGTGATGTCTTCGGCGCGGCGTAGCCGCTTGATATCCGGGTGGCGGCGAATCACGCCGCTGCCGGAGCAGGGGGCGTCGAGCAGGATGGCATCGAAGCAGTCCGTCTCCCAGCCTTCCAGCTGGGTGGCATCGGCGTGCTCGATGCGCGCCGTTAGCCCTAGCCGATCGAGAGTGTCGGTGACGCGGGTCAGGCGCTGGGCATCGCTGTCCAGCGCGGTGAGGTCGATGTCGAAGGCCTCGAGCAGGTGTGCGGTCTTGCCGCCGGGAGCACAGCAGGCATCGAGCACCCGCGCCCCGGGGCGTGGGGCCAGGGTTGGGCCGAGCAGCTCCACGGCAAGCTGGGCGGCCTCGTCCTGGACGCTGACAACGCCGTCGGTGAACCCCGGCAGCGCCTTGACGTCGCAGGGGGTCTCGAGGGTCAAGCCATCGGGGGCGAATTCGCAGGGGCGGCTCTCGAGGCCGCTCTCCAGCAGGCGCTCGCGATACACCTCGCGGCTGACCCGGCGGCGATTGATGCGTAGCGTCATCGGCCCCGGGGTATTGTTGGCGATGGCGATCTCGCGCCAGTCGTCGGGCCACGCCTGGCGCAGCGCCTTGAGCAGCCAGGCCGGATGCAGCAGCGCGACGCAGGGATCGCGGTCGACCTTGGCCTGTAGCGCGCTCTGCTCGCGCTGCAGGCGGCGCAGGCAGCCATTGAGTACCCGGGTGGCCCAGGCCTTGCCGAGCAGCCGCGCGGCACCGGCGGTCTCGCCCACCGCGGCGTGAGCCGGAACGCGCAGATAGAGCAGCTGGTAGATGCCGACCAGCAGCAACGCCTGAATGTCACGGTCTCGGGCCTTGAAGGGGCTGCGCAGCAGCTCGTCGGCGAGCGCCTCGAGGCGCGGCAGAGTGCGGCACACGCCATAGCACAGGGCACGGAACAGCGCGCGGTCGCGAGGTGCTACGCCGCCGTCGTCGAGGGCGGCAAGCGAGCCCTTGGCATCGATCACCGGCAGCAGGGCACGGGCGGCGGCGGCACGCAGCTGCTGGCCGCTGCCTTGGGGCGTGGGCGCGTCGTTCATCGTGGCGTCTCCGGGGGGGATAGCGGGGTACCGGCGGCGAAGCGCTCGCCGCGGGCCTTGAGTAGCTCACGCATCGGCAGGGCCTTGCCGCCGGGCAGTTGGGCCTGGGTGACGCGTAGCACTTCGCTACCCCCGGCGCCGCAGGCAATGCGCAGGGCATCCGCGTCGCTTTGCAGCAGGGTACCCGGTGGCGTCTGCTGAGGGTCGTCGTCGCGGCGCTCGCCGGCGGCGGCCAACCACAGCCGCAGACGCTCGTCGCCGAGTGTGCACCAGGCCACCGGCCAGGGATTGAAGGCGCGCACCTTGGCGGCAAGGCGCGCCGCCGGCTGGCGGAAGTCGAGCTCGGCCTCGGCCTTGGTCAGCTTGGCGGCGTAGGTGATGCCCGCTTCGGGCTGCGGCGTGGCACTGAGGCCCTCGCCGGCCAGGGCGTCGAGGGCCGCGACGATCGTCTCGCCACCCAGCTTGGCGAGGGTATCGTGCAGTTCGCCGCCGGTGGTGGTGGCGGCGATCGGCGTGCGCCGTTCGAGCAGCATGGCGCCGGTATCGAGGCCGGCATCCATCTGCATGATGGTCACCCCGCTCTCGCGGTCGCCGGCCTCGATGGCGCGCTGGATCGGCGCCGCTCCGCGCCAGCGCGGCAGCAGCGAGGCGTGGACGTTGAGGCAGCCAAGCCGTGGGGTATCGAGTACCGCCTGGGGCAGGATCAGGCCGTAGGCGACCACCACCATGATGTCGGCCTCGATGGCGGCCAGCTCGGCCTGGGCGTCGGCATCCTTGAGCGACGTCGGCTGATAGACCGGCAACTGATGCGCCTGGGCCAGCGCCTTGACGGGACTGGGCAACAGCTTGCGACCGCGACCGGCGGGACGATCTGGCTGGGTGTAGACGGCCACCACCCGGTGCCGGCTGTCGAGCAGTGCCGCCAGGCTCGCGGCGGCAAAGTCGGGGGTGCCGGCGAAGATCACGCGTAACGCTTGGGGCATGCGGTAGGGCCTCGAGAAGTCGGATACGGCGGATCGGCCACCTGCGGGCGGCGTTCCGCTTCATGCGCAATGCGGCTCGCAGCGCTGCTGCGAGCCGGCTGGGGCGTCAGGCGGGTATCAGGCGTCCTGCATCAGCTTGTGGCGCTTCTGCATCTTCTTGAGTACCCGCTCGCGCTTGAGCGGCGACAGGTAGTCGACGAACAGCACCCCTTCGAGGTGGTCGTATTCGTGCTGGATGCAGTGTGCCAGCAAGCCGTCGGCCTCGAGCTCATAGGGCTGGCCGTCGCGATCCAGCGCCTTGAGGTGGACGCCCAGGGCACGCGGCACCTCGGCGTAATATTCGGGGATCGACAGGCAGCCCTCCTGGAGCGACTCGCGTTCGTCACCGAGGGGTGTGTACTCGGGATTGATCAGCACCCGAGGATCACTCCGGTCGTCGCTGACATCCATCACGATAACGCGGCGGTGCACGTCAACCTGGGTGGCGGCCAGGCCGATGCCGCGAGCGTGGTACATGGTCTCGAACATGTCGTCGACCAGTTGGCGCACCTCGTCGTCTACCGTGGCAACCGGTGCGGCCTTGGTGCGCAGGCGCTCGTCAGGAAATTCGAGGATGGGTAACTTGGCCATGGCGTTGAAATCACCGTTGTGCTGTTATCAGAGGATATGGCCATATTGTAGTGGGCGGCCGCGTGCAGTGAAACCGCCGGTTGCGTTTTGCGCCATGCATGGCCGCACATAAGAGCGATAACGCCGTTGGACGCGAGGACGACAGGATGAGCGCGAGCGGGGCGAGGCGGGGGGCGTGGCATGGCTGGGGCGCAGGCTGGGCGCTGCTGCTGAGCCTGCCGGCCATGGGGCAAGGGCTCAGCGATGCCGGGCTGCGCGGCGATGCACCGGATCGCTATACGGTGGTGCGCGGTGACACCCTGTGGGATATCTCGGGGCACTTCCTACGCCATCCCTGGCAGTGGCCGGAGGTGTGGGGGGGCAACCCGCAGATCCGCAATCCGCACGTCATCTACCCCGGCGACACCGTCTACCTCTACTACCAGGACGGTCGACCGCGCCTCGGCCTGGAACGCGGGCGTGGCGGCGAAGTCCGGCTGTCGCCGGAGGTGCGCCGTACCCCGCGGCGCGAGGCGGTGCCGCCACTGCCGCTGGAGCGGGTCGAGAATTTCCTCGCCGAGTACCGCGTGCTCGACGACCCGGCGCAGGCCGACGAGCAGGCCTACGTGGTGGGCGGCGGTGATCGCCGCCTGATCAGTGGCGCCGGCGATCGCATCTACGTCCGCGGCGACCTGGCAGACCATGGCCGGCTGGGCATCTACCGCCTCGGCGAGACCTACGAAGACAGCGTCACTGGCGAGTTCCTGGGGCTCGAGCTGGTCGGCGTCGGCCAGGCACGCTGGCTGCGCAGCGAGGGTGACATCGCTACTCTCGACGTATTGAGTGCCAACCAGGAAGTGCGTAACGGCGACCTGATGCTGCCGCTGGAGAGCGGCGAGCTGGTCACCGAATTCATGCCGCGAGCGCCGCAGCGTGCGGTGGATGGGCGGCTGCTGGCGGTGCCTGGCGGCGTCCAGTTCATCGGCCGACAGCAGGTGGTGGCGCTGGACCGCGGCCGTCGCGATGGTCTCACCCCAGGCCATGTGCTGAGCGTCGAGCAGCGCGGCGAACTGGTCACCGATCCGGTCACCAACGAGGCGCTGCGGCTGCCCGGCGAAGAGGCCGGCCTGGTGATGGTGTTCAAGAGCTACGAGCGGATGAGCTATGCGCTGGTGATGCGCGCCAGCCGCAGCCTGGTGGTGGGCGATCGGATCTTCAGCCCCGACAGCAACGCCACGCTAGCGCAGCGCTAACGGTGCGGAAACAGGGAGGAGAGCGCATGACGGCCAGGGAGTGGTTGATACTGGCGGCGCTACCCGGGCTTGGCCCGCGGCGCCTGGCGCAGCTGACCGAAGCCGCCGCGGCGTGGCCCGATGGCTGGCTGGCGGCGATGCCCGAACCGGCGCGCAGCCATCTGCGGCTTTGGCTCCACCACCCCGCGCGCAGTCCACTGCAGGCCCAGCTCGATGCGGCGCTGAGCTGGGAAGCCGCGGCCGACCACCATCACCTGCTGACCCCTGCTCACGACCACTGGCCCGCGCTGCTGGCGCAGATACCCGACCCGCCGCCGGTACTCTGGGCCAGCGGCGACCTGGCTGCGCTGGCGCCGCCGGGCCTGGCGATCGTTGGTTCTCGGCGGCCGAGCCGCGATGGCCTGCACAACGCCCAGCGCTTCGGCCGCGAACTCGCCGAGCAGGGCTGGTGCGTGATCAGCGGCATGGCCCTGGGCGTCGACGGTGCCGCCCAGCAGGCGGCCCTGGATGCCGGTGGGCGCAGTGTGGCGGTGCTTGGCTGCGGGGTCGACGTGGTCTACCCCCAGCGGCATCGCCAGCTGTATGCCCGCCTGCACGACGAGGGTGGGCTGCTGCTCGCCGAGCATCCCCCGGGTACGGGCGCCCATCCGGCCTTCTTCCCGCGACGCAACCGCATCGTTACCGGTCTCTCACAGGGCGTGCTGGTGGTCGAGGCGGCCGAGAAGAGCGGCTCGCTGGTCAGTGCACGGCTGGCCACCGAGCAGAACCGCGAGGTGTTCGCGGTGCCCGGTTCGATCCACAATCCCCAGGCGCGCGGCTGTCTCGCGCTGATTCGCGACGGCGCGGCCATGGCCACCTGTGTCGAGGACATCCTCGCCGAGCTGGGGCACTGGGTGGCGCCCAGCCAGGTGCTGCCAGCGCTTGCCGTTGCCGGCGAGCAGGACCCGCTGCTGGCCTGGCTCAGCGACCGGCCGACGCCGCTCGATGCGCTGGTGGCCCTGAGCGGCCACGACGTCAGCGACTGCCAGCTGCGGCTGCTCGAACTCGAGCTCGAGGGGCTTGCCACTCAGGCCGTTGGCGGCTGGATCCGCCTGCCGCGCTAGGCAGTTTGCGTATGAGCTTGTCGGCTTATCACCGGCCTGGACGGCCATGGTAGACTCTTGGCCCTGTGATATTGGCCTGGAGCCCCTGCCATGCGTGAACGCGCGACACCTCGCATATCGACTGCCTTCGCCGCCAAGGCACTGGCGCGTGGCGAGCTGATTGCCTATCCCACCGAGGCGGTCTGGGGGCTGGGCTGCGATCCCGCCAGCGGTGAGGCGCTTACCGCCCTGCTGCGGCTCAAGCAGCGCGACCCGGCCAAGGGAATGATTCTGGTGGCCGGCGACATCGCCCAGTTCGCACCCTGGTTGGCGGGCCTGCCGGCGGAATTGCACGCGCCGCTGGTGAGCAGCTGGCCGGGCCCCAACACCTGGTTGGTGCCGGACAACGGCCACAGCCACCCGTTGGTGCGCGGCGGCCACGCTTGCGTGGCGCTGCGGGTCAGCGATCATCCGCTGGTGCGCGAGCTGTGCGCGGCGTTTGGTGGCCCCATCGTGTCGACCTCGGCCAATCCCGCCGGCGAGCCCGAGGCGCGCTCGGCGGATCAGGTCGATGCCTATTTCGGTGCCGCCCTGGCTGGCCTCGTCGAGGGTGAACTGGGCGGTCGCGAGGCGCCCAGCACCATTCGCGACCTGGTCAGCGGTCGGGTGCTGCGCGGTTGACGGCAATAACTTTCTACTCATCGATGAATCCAGGGAGGTAGCGTGGCCCACGCGCATCTCGACGAGGTCAAGCACTACCTGCTCGAACTGCAGGATCGGCTATGTCAAGGGCTGGCCACTGAAGACGGTCAGGCCGAGTTCCGTGAAGATAGCTGGACCCGCGAGGAGGGGGGCGGAGGCCGCTCGCGGGTGATCGAGAACGGCGCCGTATTCGAGAAGGGCGGCGCCAACTTCTCCCACGTCTACGGGGCGCAACTGCCGCCTTCGGCCACTGCGGCGCGCCCCGAACTGACCGGGCGCAGCTTTCACGCCGTGGGCGTGTCCTGGGTGCTGCACCCCCACAACCCCCATGTGCCCACCAGCCACGGCAACGTGCGTTTCTTCATCGCCGAGAAGAGTGGCGAGGCGCCGGTATGGTGGTTTGGCGGTGGCTACGACCTGACGCCCTTCTACCCGGTGCTCGACGACGTGCGGCACTGGCACCGCGTGGCCCGTGATGCCTGCGCGCCGTTCGGCGACGCGGTCTATCCGCGCTACAAGGCGTGGTGCGACGACTACTTCTACCTCAAGCACCGCGACGAGACCCGCGGCGTGGGCGGGCTGTTCTTCGACGATCTCAACGAAGGCGACTTCGCCTCCTGTTTCGCCTTCCAGCGCGCCGTGGGCGACAGCTTCCTCGACGCCTACCTGCCCATCGTCCGGCGCCGTCGCGGCGATGACTACACCCAGCAGCAGCGCGACTTTCAGCTCTACCGCCGTGGCCGCTACGTCGAGTTCAATCTGGTCTGGGACCGCGGCACGCTGTTCGGCCTGCAGAGCGGCGGGCGCACCGAGTCGATTCTGATGTCGATGCCGCCACTGGCGGCCTGGGAGTACGGCTATACCCCGGCCCCAGATAGCCCGGAGGCGCTGCTGTATCGTGATTATTTGCGTCCCCGCGACTGGTTGGGGGAAGAGGAGCTCTCATGACAGACCGCTACTGCGTATTCGGCCACCCGGTGGCGCACTCCAAGTCGCCGGCGATTCATGCCGCCTTTGCCGCCGAGCTGGGTGACGATATCGACTACACCGCCATCGAAGCGCCGCTGGATGACTTCGCCGGCGCCTGGCAGAGGTTCATGGCCGCAGGGGGGCGCGGCGCCAACGTGACGGTGCCCTTCAAGGAGCAGGCCTACCGGCTGTGCGACAGCCTTAGCGAGCGCGCCCGCCGCGCCGGGGCGGTCAATACCTTGGTGCTGGGAGCCGAGGGCGTCACCCACGGCGACACCACCGACGGCGTGGGGCTGGTCGGCGACCTCCACGACAACGGCGTGACGCTGGCCGGTGCCTGGGTGCTGGTGCTGGGCGCCGGCGGCGCGGTGCGCGGCGTGCTCGAGCCGCTGCTGGCGGCCCAGCCGGCCAGCGTCCTGGTGGCCAACCGCACCGCCGAGAAGGCCGCAGTGCTGGCCGCCGACTTCACCGACCTGGGGGCGATCAGCGGCGGCGGCTTCGAGGCCGTCGACGCCCCCTATGACGTGGTCATCAACGGCACCAGCGCGAGCCTCGCCGGCGATCTGCCGCCGCTACCGGACGACCTCTTCGCCGAGGGCGCCACCGCCTACGACATGATGTACGGCGCCGAGCCCACGATATTCCTGCGCTGGGCCGCCGCGCGCGGTGCTCGCACCGTCGATGGCCTGGGCATGCTGGTCGGCCAGGCCGCCGAGTCCTATCGCCTGTGGCGTGGTCAGCGCCCCGACACCGCCCCGGTACTCGCCGAGCTGCGCCGCTCGCTCTGATCGATATGGCGCGGCATTGGCACCTGGCACGGCGTCCCGCGGGTTTGCCGGTGCCTACCGACTTCTCGCTGAGGGAAATGTCGCTGCCGCCGCTCTCACCGGGCCAGGTGGAGCTCGAGTTGCACTGGCTGTCGGTGGATCCCTACATGCGGACCCGCATGCAGCCCGAGGGCTACGGCTACCTGGCCAAGTGGAGGCCGGGAACGCCGCTCTCCGCCTGGGGACTAGGTCGTATCCTGCGCAGCCGCGGGCGCTGGCGTGAGGGCGACTGGGTAGTCGGCCACCTGCCGGTGGCCGACCGGGCGCGTGTTACGTGCCCCAAGCCGCAAGCCCTACTGCCGCTGTGCCTGCCTGGCGAGACCCCCTCCCCCGAACGCTGGCTTCATGCCCGCGGCATGACCGGCTTCACCGCCTGGCTGGGCATGTGCCACTACGGCCGGCCCAGGTCCGGCGAGACATTGCTGGTGTCGGCCGCCGCCGGCGCGGTGGGCAGCCTGGCGGTGCAATTTGCCCAGCGTGAGGGGGCGCGGGTGATCGCTAGCGCCGGCAGCGGCGCCAAGCGCGACTGGCTAAAACAGGCCCTGGGGGTCAAGACGGTTCTCGACGACCGCGATACCAATGGCTTCGCAGATGCCCTGGCCGCGGCAGCCCCTGAGGGGCTAGACCTGGATTTCGAGAACCTCGGCGGGGCGGTCTTCGAAGCCGCCATCGAGGGGCTGCGCCCCGGCGGGCGAGTGGTGCTGTGTGGCCTGGTCAGTCAGTACCACGACCCCGAACCGCGCCGGGCGCCACCCAACCTGACACGCCTGCCGGCGATCGGCGCGCGGCTGATGCCCTTCGTGGTACCCGGCCACGAAACCGAACACTGGGCGCGTTTTCAGGCCGGCATGGCCGAACTCGATCCGCTGGCACCCCTCGATATAGTCGACGGGCTTGACGCCTGGCCGCAGGCTTTCTGCGGCCTCTTCACCGGTAAGGGGATCGGCAAGCGGGTGGTCAGGGTGGAGGGACTAGGTAGTGCCAGAGCCTCAAAGCATGTGACTTGACGCGCCTTCCCCGGCGGGGCGTATACGTTCATTTGCCCGACTTGCGTTTAATCGAGCGTTTGACGCTTCTGCTGAGCTTTCCTAGCCTGGCCAGAGGTCTTTATTGCAAAGACGTCAAATCTCCGAATAACAACGCACAATGAGGCAGATGACAGTGAAAAATATTGCAGCGACGCGTTTTAAGAGAACGCTTCTAGCGAGTGCCATGGGCCTGACCGCGGCCTCGTTTGGCGCTCAGGCGCTGGCCCAGGAGCAGGTGGCCTCCATCGACCTGATCACCACCACCGAGTCCTACGATCCGATCCGCTACGAGGCGGCCTTTATGATCGCCGAGCGCTGGGAGGAGCTGGGTTTCGATGTGAATGTCCAGCCCACCGAGTTCAGCACCGCCCTGGAGCGGTTCTACGACCAGCAGGATTTCGACGTCACCATCCTCGGTTGGACCGGTCGCACCGACCGCCTCGACCCGCAGTTCTTCCTCAGCACCCTCGATTCTCGCCAGGCTAACCCCGGCGGCAACAATCCGGGTGGCTATGACAACCCCGAGTTCGATGCGCTGTTCGACCAGCAGTCCCAGGCCTTCGATCTGGATGAGCGGCAGCGGCTGGTGATGGAGATGCAGGAACTCTACAAGCCGGATGCGCCGCTGGCGGTGCTGTTCCACCGCGACGAGGTGGTGGCCTACAACCACGAGGCCTTCGACGGCTTCGAGCCGATGGCCGGCGAGGGGCTCTACAGCGAGTGGGGCCCGATGGAGGCGACCCCGGTGGGCGAGCGCAGCACCCTGCGTATCGGCGGCCCCCAGGAGCCCGACAACCTCAACCCGCTGGCCTCCACCTCGGTATGGGGCTGGAAGTGGATGCGCCTCTACTACGATCGCCTGGTGCGCCTGTCGGCCGACGTCGAGCCGCTGCCCTGGGCCGCCGAGGCCGTCGAGCAGATCGATGACACCACCGTGGCGGTGACCCTACGCGAGGGCATGACCTTTCACGACGGTGAGCCGCTGAGCGCCGACGACGTAGCCTTCACCTGGAACTACTACCTCGAGCAGGACTACAGCTACTTCAACTCCTACCTGGCGGCGCTGGACAACGCCGAGGCGGTCGACGAACGCACCGTGCACTTCCACCTCAGCGAGCCCTCGGCGTCCTTCGCCAGCATCTCGCTGTCGCAGATCCCGATCCTGCCCGAGCATATCTGGTCGCAGATCGATGATGCCTCGACGCTGAGCCCCGACCAGGTGCCCACCGTGGGCTCCGGGCCCTTCCAGTTCGAGCGCTTCGATCGCGGCGAATTCATGGCCATCAGCAAGTTCGACGACCACTTCCACGCCGACGAGATCGCCGTCGACGGCGTCGAGTTCATCATCTACGCCGACATGGAGGGCGTCTATACCGGCCTGCAGACCGGCGAGATCGACGTCACCGCCTGGCGCATGGAGCCGGGTCAGATCAGCCTGGCCGAGAGCGAAGACCACCTCACCGTGGTCAACGTACCCGACTTCGGTTACTACCACATGACCTACAACCTGCGCCGCGCGCCCCTCGACGACCGCGCCGTGCGCCGTGCGCTGATCATGGCCAGCGATCGCGAGCGGATGGTCAATGTGCTGCTCGACGGTCGCGGCGAAGTTGGCTCCAGCGTGATCGCGCCGGTCAACACCTTCTGGCACGAGGCGTTTATCGAGCGTTTCGAGTTCGATATGGACGCCGCCCGTGCCGAGCTGGAAGAGGCCGGCTACAGCTGGGACGAGGACGGTCGCCTGATGCGCTGAGCGCATTGCCAAGCCGCTTTCTCCCAGGTGCTTGCCGCCACCCCGCGCTGCCCACAAGGCGGCGCGGGGTGAACGGCCGTTTATAGCGAGTCCGTCATGTCGTCACGCAGAAGCTATCTGATACGCCGTGTGCTGCACGGCTTCATGGCGCTGTTCATCATCGCCACCCTGCTGTTCTTCCTGTTTCGTCTGGGGCTACCCGACCCCACCGCCGCGCTGATCACCGAGGGCCTGACTCCCGAGGAGCGTGAGCAGATCCGCGCCAGCTTCGGCCTCGACCGGCCGATCTGGGAGCAGTATTTCATCTACCTGGCGAATATCGTCCAGGGCGATTTCGGCTACTCCTTCCACTACCGCGCGCCGGTGGCGGATATCATCTGGGAGCGGCTGGCCAACACCATGATCCTGATGCTGCCGGCCATCGTGTTGGCGTATGGGGTGGGCGCGCCGCTGGGCGCCTGGCTGTCGTGGCGGCGCGGCAGCCGCGCCGACACCAGCGGTATTTTCGTCGGCCTGATGTTTCGCTCGGCGCCGATGTTCTGGACCGGCATGATCGCCATCCTGATCTTCGGCATCGGGCTAGGCTGGTTACCCACCAGCGGCATGCGCACGCTGCCCTACGTGGCCTCGGGCTTCCTCGACAAGATATTCACCCTCGACTTCCTGCACCACCTGATTCTTCCAGCGCTGGTGGTGGCGCTCTACTACCTCGGCTCGCCGCTGCTGATCATGCGCAACACCATGCTCGAGGTGTATGGCGAGGACTTTATCGAGATGGCCCGCGCCAAGGGACTGCCGGAGCGCCGCATCCTCTACGCCCACGCCGCGCGTAATGCGCTGCTGCCAGTGGTCACCCAGCTGGCGGTGACCATCGGCCTGGCCGCCGGCGGCCAGGTGGTGGTCGAGGTGGTGTTCTCGTGGCCGGGGCTGGGACGCGAGATCCTCAACTCGGTGCGCACCTCTGACTTCCCCCTCGCCCAGGCCAGCTTCCTGGTGATGGCAGCCTTCGTCATCACCCTCAACCTGCTGGTCGACATCCTTTACACCATGCTGGACCCGAGGGTGAGCTTCAAATGAACCGATCACGACTGATGAAAAGTGCCCAGGAGCCACTGCGGGCGATCCTCGGCGACCGGCTGGCGCTGGTGGGGCTGGCGGTGCTGCTGTCGATCATCGCCATGGCACTGTTCGCGCCGGTGCTCTCTACCCATGCTCCCCTGGCGGTCAACGAGCGTGAGGAGGGCTCGCTGTTCACGCGCAGCGTCGAGGCCGGCGACGTGCGTTGGCAAGCCTCGCCGCCGCTGGGCGAGGCGACCCTGAATGCCGCCGACTACCGCGACGGCCTGGGCATGGCAGTGGGCCGCGACGGCGTGGTGTGGCGCTATGCGGGGGGTGACTGGTCGCGCCTCGACACGCCACTTACCGCGACCCTGAATGCGGTCAATATCCGCGAAGACGGCGCCACCCTGGTGGCCGGCGCCCAGGGCACGGTGGCGCTGTGGACGCCCGACGACAGTTGGCAGACCTTCGCCATGCCCGAGCCGCTGGACGTCAACGATATCGCCTGGCGCGACGCCGATACCGCGCTGCTGGTGGGCGGCGGCGAAACCATCTGGCGACTGGATCTGGCCAGCGGTGAGGTCGAGTCACTGCAGAGCCCTGTGGGGCGTGGCTTCGATCTCAACGGTGTGGCGCTGGACGTCGACGGCAGCGCCTGGCTGGTGGGCGATCGCGGCCTGGCGCTGCGACTCGCTCCGGGCGAGGACACACCGAGTCTGGAGCGGCTGCCCGGCAACCGCGAGCTCAACCATATCCATATCGCCGACAGCGGCGCCGGCCTGATCGTCGGCGAGCGCGGCACCCTGCTGGTACGCGATGACGTTGAGTCCAGCTGGCAGAGCCACGATGCGCCGGACTCCCGCGCCATGCGCGCCGGCTGGATCACCGACGAGGGTCACGCCTTCGCGGTGGGGCGCAGCGGCATCGTCTTCGAACGCGAGCGGGGCGCTGACTGGCAACTGATGCCAAGCGACGAGGAGCGTCATCTGCGCACGCTGATGGTCACCGAGAGCAACTACTTTGCGCTGGGCTCGGACCGCTTCGTCAATCGCCTCGCGCCGCCCTCCGGCGAGCACTGGTTCGGCACCGACCATCTCGGCCGCGATCTCTTCAGCCAGAACGTCCACGGCTCGCAGATCGCCCTGCTGGTGGGCTTTCTGGGCGCCGCCCTGGTGGTGCTGATCGGCGCCAACGTGGGACTGGTGGCCGGCTACTTCCGCGGCCGCACCGAGACCGTGCTGATGCGCACCGTGGATGTAATGTACGGGATTCCCTTCGAGCCCTTCGCGCTGATCCTGGTGCTGCTGTTCGAGCCCAGCCTGTTCATCGTGATACTGGCCGTGTCGCTGCTCACCTGGCGCACCGTGGCGCGGCTGATTCGCTCCCAGGTGCTGAGCCTGCGCGAGCGGCCCTTCGTCAAGGCGGCGCGGGTCGCCGGCGCGTCGGACCTGCGCATCATGTACCTGCATATCTTCCCCAACGTGATGCCACTGGTGTTCCTCGAGCTGGCTATCATCGTCGGCGTCTCTATCATCGCCGAGGCAACGCTGTCATTCCTCGGCCTGGGGCCGCCGCAGTCGATCTCGTGGGGCGGCATCCTGCACAACGCGCGGCTCTCCGGGGCCTGGCGCGAGGCCTGGTGGTGGAACCTGCCACCCGGGCTGCTGATCATGATCACGGTGCTCTCCGTGTTCTTCATCTCCCGCTCGCTCGAGCTGGTGGCCAATCCGCGACTGAGGGCACGTCGATGAGCACATCTCCATTACTGAGCGTCGATGACCTGGCCATTCACTACCGCACCGGGGCCGGCCCGGTGCAGGCCGTGGACGGGGTAAGCTTCTCGCTGGCTCCCGGCGAGGCGCTGGGCCTGGTCGGCGAGTCCGGCTGTGGCAAGACCACTGCGGCCAAGGCCATGCTGCGGCTGCTGCCGCCCAACGGCGAGGTGCCGCGGGGGCGCATCGACTTCGCCGGCCGCGATCTGCTCGGCCTCGACCCGGAGGCGATGCGCCGCGTGCGCTGGGACGAGATCGCCTGGATCTCCCAGGCGGCGATGAACGCTCTCGACCCGGTCTATACCGTCGGCGAGCAGATCCTCGAGGCAATGAGCGCGCACCGCAAGATCGAGCGCAAGGCGGCCTGGGCCCACGCCGAGCAGCTGTTCCGCGACGTCGGCATCGATCCCGGGCGGCTCTCCGCCTATCCCCATGAGATGAGTGGCGGCATGAAGCAGCGCGCGGTGATCGCCATGGCGCTGGCGCTGGACCCGCAGCTGATCGTCGCCGACGAGCCGACCACGGCGCTGGACGTGGTGACTCAGGCGCAGATCCTGTCGCGGCTGACCAAGCTGCGCCGCGAACGCGGCCTGGCGTTGATGTTCATCACCCATGACATCTCGGTGGTGGTGCAGACCTGCGACCGGGTGGCGGTGATGTACGGCGGCCAGATCATGGAGACCGGGCCGGTGCGCGAGGTCTTCGCCAGCCCCTTCCACCCCTACACCATGGGCTTGACCAACGCCTTCCCGACCCTGGAAGGGGCCCAGCGCGAGCTGATCTCGATTCCCGGCAGCCCGCCGGACCTGCTCGATCCGCCGTCGGGCTGTCGTTTCGCCGAGCGCTGCCCCTTTGCCACCCAGCGCTGCATGTCGGAGACGCCGCTGCTGGTCGATGTCGGTGAGGGGCGCCACGCGGCCTGCCACTACCCCGAGCAGGCCGTCGATTTTCGCCAGCGGGCGGCCAGGAACGACACCTGGCAGATCGCCGGCGAGCGCCTCGGCGAGCAGGTCCAGGGGGCAGGCAGCCTGGAGCGGCGCATGAGCGAGACGCCGATTCTCGAGGTCGAGGGGCTCAAGAAGTACTTCCCGGTGGAGCAGGGCTTCCTCGACGGCCTGCGCGGCAAGCACAAGGAGCGCAAGGTCCACGCCGTCGACGATATCGACTTCGACCTGCGCGAGGGCGAAATCCTGGGGCTGGCCGGCGAGTCGGGCTCGGGCAAGACCACCACCGGCGAGATGCTGGTGCGACTGCAGGATGTCACCGCCGGTGAGATCCGCTTCGACGGCGTCAACATCGCCGCGCTCAAGGGCCCCGAGCTCAAGGCCTTTCGGCGTAGCGCGCAGATGATCTTCCAGGACCCGTACCAGACGCTCAATCCGCGCTTCACCATCCATGACATCGTCGCCGAGCCGCTGATCATTCACCGCCTGGCCGAGGGCGAGGCGCTGGAGCAGCGCGTGGTCGAGTCGCTGGAGCGCGCCGGGCTCAAGCCGGCCAGTGCCTACCAGGAGCGTTTCCCCCACGAGCTCTCCGGCGGCCAGCGGCAGCGGGTGGCGATCGCCCGCGGGATCATCCTCGAGCCGCGCTTCATGGTCGCCGACGAGCCGGTATCGATGCTCGATGTATCGATTCGCGCCGGGGTGCTCAACCTGATGCGGCGCTTCCGCAACGAGCTGGGCATCTCCTTCGTCTACGTCAGCCACGATCTGCCGACGATTCGCTATGTCGCCGACCGTACCGCGATCATGTACCTCGGCGAGATCGTCGAGGTGGGGCCCACCGACACCCTGATCCGCGAGCGTAAGCACCCCTATACCCAGCTGCTGCTGGATGCCAGCCCCGAGCCGGACCCGGCGGTGGTCAAGCCGCCGCTGGAGAGCGCCGGCGAGATCCCGAGTGCGATGGAGCCGCCCAACGGTTGCCACTTCCACACCCGCTGCCCCAAGGCCATGGCCCACTGCGGCTGGGAGGGGCGCGACGTAGCCACGGCGCTCAGCGAGTGGCGGATTCGCGGCGCTGAGCCGCAGCAGTTGGCCGGGGCCAGCGTTAGCGGATTGAACGCGCAGCTGGCGCTGGTCGATGGCGCCGACGAAGCGGCGGCCCGCGATGAGCTGCAGGCGATTCTCTCGGCCAAGCACCCCTCGCTGTGGCAGGCGGCGCGGGTCGAGGGCAGGGAAGGGAACCTGAGCGTGCAGTTCGCCCCCCAGGCCTCGCCAAAGCGGCGGCTGATTGCCCGCGAGCATCAGGTGGCCTGCTATCTCTACGAAGAGGCGGTGGATAGTGGGGGGTGAAACGTACGCGCCCCGCGGCGTCAGCCGCGGGGCGCTGGTCAAATGGCCGGTTAGGTTCAGCGCTTCTTGACGTAGAGCCCGACCATGCACAGCACCACGCCGAGTACCGACAGCAGCATGCCGCCGTTGACCAGCAGCGGGTAGCGCTCCAGCCAGGAGACGAACGGTTGCGGGGTGTCGCGGCATACACCGTCGTGATAGTCCCAGTAGCCGCCGGAGAGGGTGCACTCGCGCACGTCGCCGAGTTCCCAGAAATAGACGCCCATCAGCACGATGACGGGTACGATCAGTAGCAGTAGTCCAAGTCGAAGCATCGGGTCGGGGGCGTCTTAGCCAGGGCGCTGGCAGTTGGGTTGGCGTCCGGCGCTGCGCGCCTGCTCGTAGCGCGCCAGGGCGTCGTCCATGTTGGCCTCGAGGCCGGCCATGCGCTGGCCCTGGCTGGGGTGGGTCGACATCCACACGGGGGGCTGGCCGCCGCTGGCCGCCTGCATGTTCTCCCACAGTGTCATGCTGGCGCGCGGGTCGAAGCCGGCCTCGGCCATCAGTTGTAGGCCGATCACATCCGCTTCGCTCTCGTGGCGACGCGAGAAGGGTAGCAGGATGCCGTACTGGGCGCCGGCGCCGAGCAGGCCGAGCATCTGCTCGCCCTGGGGGCCCTGCAGCCCGGCCACCGAGGAGAGCACCGACATGCCGACCTGGGTAGCCGACTGGGTCGAGACCCGCTCGTTGGCGTGACTGGCCATTACGTGGCCCATCTCGTGGCCGACTACCGCGGCGACCTGATCCTGATCGGTGGCGATGTCGAGCAGCCCGGTGTGGATGCCCATGTAGCCGCCGGGCAGGGCGAAGGCGTTGGCCGAGTCATCCTCGAACACGCGAATCTGCCAGTTGTAGTCGCGGTCGCGGCCGGACAGCTCGGCCACCAGCGCATCGGCGATACACTCGGCGTAGCGTGCGTGGGCACCGCCGACTACCGTCAGATCCTCCTGGTACTGTTCAAAGGCCTGCTGCCCCATCTGGTTGAGCTGCTCATCCGAGTAGAGGGTGAACTGCTGCCGCCCGGTGGGCGAGCTGGCACAGGCAGCGAGCGATAGGCACAGCGCGCCAATGGCGAGTCGGGGGATCCAGCGCATGGTCAAGCGTCCTCATAGTCCGTCCGTAGGCAGTGGACGAAAGCCACTGATCTGCCACAAGATACCCGGATGCCCACCAAGGTCAACCAGAGGGAGACTCCATCAATGGATGCCGAGCTGTCCGCGCGACTCGCCAAGCTGCTCGACCGCGTCGAGGCCTTCTTGCCGCCCTCGCCGCCGCGCATCGACTGGTCGCGTGACGTGGCGGCGCTATGGCAACGCCACCCACTGGGTGGACAACTCCTGCCGGTGCCGGTTCGCGATGCGGTAACCCTCGATGACCTGCTCGGCGTGGAGCGCCAGAAGCGTGCACTGCTCGCCAACAGCCGCGCCTTCCTGCAGGGCCTGCCGGCCAATCACGCGCTGCTGTGGGGCTCGCGGGGCAGCGGCAAGTCATCGATGGTACGCGCGCTGCTCAATACCCTGGCCGGCGAAGGCCTGCGCCTGATTCAGGTCGATCGCCACGACCTGGCCGGCCTGCCGGGGCTGGTCCAGCAGCTGCGCGACCAGCCGCAGCGCTTTGTGGTCTACTGCGATGACCTGTCGTTCGAGGCCAACGACGACGCCTACAAGGCGCTCAAGAGCGTGCTCGACGGCACCCTGACCGGGCCGCCCGACAACGTGTTGCTCTACGCCACCTCCAATCGCCGCCATCTGCTTCCCGAGTCGCTGTCCGATAACCAGGACACCCAGCTGGTCGGCGATGAGCTGCACCACGGCGATGCGGTGGAGGAGAAGATCTCGCTGTCGGATCGCTTCGGCCTGTGGCTGGCGTTTTACCCCTTCAACCAGGCCACCTACCTCGAGGTCTGCGAGCACTGGGTGACGCGGCTGGGCAGCGGCGAGGACTGGCACGCCGAGGCCCGCGAGGCGGCGATTCGTTTCGCCACCCTGCGCGGCGGCCGCAGCGGCCGCGCCGCCTGGCAGTTCGCCTGCCAGTGGATCGGTGAGCAGCGCCTGGACGCGTAGCGCTAGCCTTAGGAGGCGGGCGTCAGGCTGCCGTCCTGATTGATGCTAAAGCGCACCGTCGGCATCCATAGCCCTGGCGGTAGCGTGACCCCCAGCCCGCGGACGCCACCGGGGGTGATGGCAAGCTCGCTGCCCGCTGGCAGTTCGCCGCGGTTGGCCAGCTGGCTGGCCAGCTGCACCATCGGCGCGAAGCGCTGACGGTCGCCGAGCACGTCGAAGCTCACCGGCAGGCGCAGGTCGGCATCGTCGCCCGGGGTCAGCGCCACGCGCTCGTCGTAGTTGCCGCTGATCGGTTCGGCATCGGGCACGTCGAGGGTCCAGCGGAAGCCATTGAGCTCCACCGGCGGCATGCCCCGTGGCAGCCCCAGACCCATGGCCAGGGTGGCCTGCACCGGCAGGCTGCCGGCGCCGAGGCTGGAGGCGATCAGCGAGGTGATATCAGAGGTGTCGAGGCCGGCGCGGATAGCATAGGGGCCGATGCGCACGTCCTCCACGCCCAGCGAGGTCACCGCCAGGCGCATCGCGAACAGGCTGGTCTGGGGCATTGCCAGGCAGCCGGCCAGCAGCAGGGCCAGGCCGGTGGGCAGCAGCAGGCGCCAGCGGCGGCGGGCAACAAACGACATGATCACGGACTCCTGGGCATGGAATAATGGCCGGGGATGCTCCCGGGAGCGGTCGCGGGGCGCGCGTATTCTAGGGCCAGTGTAGCTGGCTGCCAAGCAATTTCGCGCACGCCGCCACCGCCGTTGCTTTGTCAAGGAATGCCGATGATAGAGAAGTGGAGAACACGGCTGAAGGGCTTCGTTCTGGCCCTGCTGGTGACGACCCTGAGCGGGTCGCTGATCCAGACCCAGTTCAATCTGGCGGCGATCGCGGCACTAGGCGCCGAGATCAGTCTGACCACGCGGCTGACCACCAGCGTCCACGACCTGCTAGGTTTCGCGCCCCTGTATGCCGGGCTGGTCGCGGCAGTGCTGGCCGCGGCGTTGCCATTGGCGGCGCTCGTGAGGCGCTGGCTAGCGCTGCCGGCGGGCCTGTTGTATCCCCTGGCGGCGGCGCTGGGCCTGTGGCTGGCACTGCTGGTCGTCGACGCCCTGGCGCCGATGCCGACCCTGATTGCCGCGACGCGTAGCCTCTCAGGGACGCTGGCGATGCTCGGCGGTGCTGCCCTGGGCGGCCTGGTATATGCCTGCTGTCGTGCCGGGAGGACGTCATGAAACGCATGAGTCTGTGGCTTGCCGCGCCGCTGCTGGCAGGGTTGGCCCATGCCGACTATCGCCTCGAGACCGTGGTCGAAGGCCTCGAGCATCCCTGGTCGCTGGCGTTTCTTCCCGATGGCGGCATGCTGGTCACCGAGCGGCCGGGGCGGCTGCGGCTGGTCGACGCCGACGGCGAGCTGCGCGAGGCGCCGGTAGCCGGGGTGCCTGAGGTGTTCGCCGAGGCCCAGGCGGGGCTGTTCGAGGTGATGCTGGCGCCGGACTTCGCCGACAGCGGGCTGCTCTACCTGAGCTACGCCTATGGCGACCTGAATGCCAATAACACCTGCCTGGGCCGGGCGCGCTTCAACGGTGAGGGACTCAGCGCCGGCGAGGTGCTGTTCTGCGCCTCACCGGCCAAGCGCGGCGCCTCCCACTACGGCGGGCGCATGGCGCTGCTGCCCGACGAGACGCTGGTGCTGACCCTGGGCGATGGCTTCGACCATCGCGAGCAGGCGCAGAATGCTGGCAATCACCTGGGTAGCCTGGTGCGGTTGACTCTCGATGGCGGCGTGCCCGACGACAACCCATTCCTCGGCGATGATAGCGCGCGGCCCGAGCTGTATAGCATCGGCCATCGCAACGTCCAGGGCATCGTCTATGATGATCAGCGCGACGAGCTGCTGATCAATGAGCACGGTCCGCGCGGCGGCGACGAGCTCAACCGCATTCAGCCCGGCGCCAACTACGGTTGGCCGCTGACCAGCCACGGCGTCGACTATACCGGGGCGCGGATCACGCCGTTTCGCGAGCTGCCGGCGTTCACGCCGCCGCTGCTGCACTGGACGCCGTCGATCGCGCCGTCGGGCATGGCGCTCTATCGCGGTGACGCCTTTCCCGACTGGCAGGGCGACCTGTTCGTCTCGGCGCTGGCCGGCCAGCAGGTGCGCCGACTGCTTCGCGAGCAGGGGCGGGTGGTCGAGCAGCAGGTGCTGTTCGAGGAGCTCGGCGCGCGTATCCGCGACGTGCGGGTCGGCCCCGACGGCTATCTCTACCTGCTCACCGATCACGCTGAGGGGGCGCTGATACGGGTGGTGCCAGCGTCGTGAGAAACGTCGAGGGGCGCCTGATTCAGGCGCCCCTCGACAATCGAACATGACCAGCAATCGTCAGCGGCGGCTCTTGCGCGCTTCCTTGGTGCGGCCCAGCTCGCGCTTCTTGGCCTTCTCGCGGTCGCTGGCCCCGGCGTTGCTGTCATAGGGGTTCTTGCCGGAGCGGAACTCGAAGCGGATCGGCGTGCCGCGCACCTTGAGCACCTTGCGGAAGGTGTTGGTCAAGTAGCGCTTGTAGGCATCTGGCAGCGACTCGGTCTGGTTGCCGTGGACCACGATGATCGGCGGATTGCTGCCGCCCTGGTGGGCCATGCGCAGCTTGATGCGGCGGCCGTGGACCAGCGGCGGCTGGTGCTCGCCGACCGCGTCCTGAAGGATGCTGGTCAGGCGATTGGTCGACCAGTGGCTGTTGGCAGAGGCGAAGGCGCGGTCGATGGACGGGTAGAGGTCGCCCACCGCGGTACCGTGCAGCGCCGAGATGAAGTGCAGCTCGGCGTAGTCGGCGAAGCCCAGGCGGCGCTTGATCTCGGCGCGCATCTTGTCCTTGGCTTCGGCCTCCAGGCCGTCCCACTTGTTGACCGCCAGCACCAGCGCCCGGCCGCTGCTCAGTACGTAGTCGAGCAGGTGCAGGTCCTGCTCGACCAAGCCACTGCGGGCATCGAGCACCATGATCGCCACGTGGCACTCCTTGATCGCCTCGAGGGTCTTGATGATCGAGAATTTCTCGGCGATCTGGCTGACGTTCTTGCGCCGCCGCACGCCGGCGGTATCCACCAGCACATAGGGCTTGCCGCGGCGCTCGAAGGGAATCTCGATGGCGTCGCGGGTGGTGCCGGCCTCATCGAAGACCACCACCCGCTCCTCGCCGAGCAGGCGATTGACCAGGGTCGACTTGCCGACGTTGGGGCGGCCGATCACGCCGATGCGGACACCGTTGCTGAGATCGGTCGGGGCGGCGTTGACCTCGCGCTCGGGGAACGGTGCCAGCACCTCGTCGATCAGGGTGGTGACGTTGCGGCCGTGGGCGGCGGCAATCGGATGCGGATCGCCGATACCCAGCTGCCAGAAGTCGGCCATCGCTGAGTGCTCTTCGAGGCCATCGGTCTTGTTGACCACCAGCCAGGTCTTCTTCTGGTTGACCCGCAGGTGGTTGGCGATCGCCTCGTCGGCGGCGATCAACCCGGCGCGGGCGTCGACCATGAACAGCACGATGTCGGCCTCGTCGATGGCCAGCAGCGACTGCTCGGCCATGGCCGCGTCGATGCCATCCTCGTCGCCACTGATGCCGCCGGTGTCGATGACCGTGTAGGTCTTGTCGCCCAGCGCGCCGTTACCGTACTTGCGGTCGCGGGTGAGGCCGGGGAAATCGGCCACCAGGGCGTCCCGCGAGCGGGTCAGGCGGTTGAAGAGCGTGGACTTGCCGACATTGGGCCGGCCGACCAGAGCGATGACTGGGTTCATTGTGTCTCGCGAATCTGCAGGGCTTCGAGGCGCCCGTCGTTGGCCAGGGCGTAGACCCAGCGGCCATCGGTCAGCGGGCGCAGGCTGATGCCCGAGCGGTTGACCCGGGTGCGGCCGACGAAATCGCCGCTGTTGCGGTCGAGCAGGTGCACATAGCCCTCGAAGTCGCCGAACACCAGCTTGTTGTCGGCCAGCGCCGGGGCGGTGATCCAGCGGCCTTCGAGGTCATCGGAGCGCCACAGCAGGCGGCCGGAAAGGGCGTCGAGGGCGAGGATGTGGCTCGCTTCGTTGACCGTGTAGAGGGTGTCGCCGACCAGCAGCGGCGAGAGATAGCTGGAGTGCTCGCGCTCCCACAGAATCTCGCCGGAGGTCGCCTCCATGGCTACCAGACGGCCGTTGTAGCTGGTCACGTAGAGGCGCCCGTCGGGGGTCAGCAGCGGCTGGCCGTCGAGGTCCACCAGGCGGTCGACCTCGGTGCGACCCTGGGGCACGGCGATGCGCATCTCCATCAGCGGTTGGCCGCTGCGGTTGTCGAGGGTCGCCAGGCGGCCGTTGGCAAAGCCGACGAAGGTCACCGGGTCGATGACCTGGGGCGTGCCGGTGCCGCGCAGGGTGAGGGCCGGCTGCGAGCTGGTGTGGACCCACACCTCGTTGCCGCTGCTGCGGTCCAGGGCGGTGACGTTACCGTCGACGCTCTGCACGACGAGAAGTTGCTGGTTGGCCTGGGGCGCGGCCAGCACCTCGCTGGAGACGCGGGTACGCCAGACGACGTCGCCGTCGTTCTGGTTCAGCGCCAGCACCTCGCCGTTGCGGGTGCCCAGGTAGACCTGGCCGGCAATGGCGTTGAGGCCGCTGGAGACCGGGGTGTCGAGATCCCTGCGCCACAGGGTGTCGCCGCTCTCGGCGTCCATGGCGTAGACTTGGCCGCGCTCGTCGGCGGCGAAGATCACGCCGTCTTCGCGGCTCGGCGCGATGGGGTAGGTGGCGCGTCCCAGGCCGCGGCCGACGCGCTGACTCCAGGCGGTGCTGAAGCTGGCCTGCTCATCGAAACTGGTCAGGTCCTTGGGCGGATACTGCGGCTCCACCTTGCCGGCACAGCCGGCCAGCAGGGCCAGCGCCGCGGCGGCGATCACGAGGGTCGGTTTCATAGGGTGGCATCCTCCGCACCGAGGTTGTCGAGCTTGAGTTGTACGCCGTACAGCGACTGGCCGTGTTCCACGGCCAGTGCCATGGCCTGGCGATAGGCGTCACGGGCTTCGTCGTCGCGCTCCAGGGCAACGAAGGCGTCGCCGCGGATATCCTCGCGCTGGGCCGACAGCGAGTCGGGCAGGCCGCTGTCGAGCACCTCGAGGGCGGCCTCGGGATTGCCGTCGGCGATCTGGACCCGTGCCAGGCGCAGTCGCGCCAGGGCCTGGACGTAGTCGCGGGCATTGCCGTCGATGACGTCGCCGAGCGCGGCACGCGCCGCGGCCAGGTCGCCCTCGGCGACGGCCAGGCGCGCCTCGATCAGCTGCGCCAGATCGGCGTAGAGGGTGCGGCCATGGTTGTCGGTGATCTCGTCGATCAGCCCGCGTGCCTCGGCGCGCCCGCCCTCGTCGAGCTCGGGGTCGGCGGCCAGGCTGAGCAGCTGCTGATAGCGCAGCGAGGCGGCCTCGGCCTGATTCTCCTGATAGTTCTGCCAGGCGTTCCAGCCCAGTACGCCGGAGATGGCGATCACCACCCCGGCAATCAGCGAGGTACCATTCTGCTTCCACCAGGCCTTGATGGCATCAAGCTGCTCTTCTTCGCTTCTCAGCTCCGCCACGGGCGGTCTCCTCTCAATCGGAATGCGTGCCTCGGCGCCGCGGCGCCGCGGCGATCAAGCAACGTTCAGCAGTTCGCTCAGCGCCGCGGCCAGGCCGTCACGCGGCAGGCTGCACTGTTGGCGATCGTCGCGCAGGAATTTTACGGTGACCGTGTCCCCGGCGAGTTCATCCTCGCCCAGCAGCAGCGCCAGCCGCGCGCCGCTCTTGTCGGCCTTCTTGATCTGGCTCTTGAAGCTGCCGCCGCCGCAGTGTACCTGAACGCGCAGTGCAGGTAGCGCCTCGCGCAGCGTCTCGCCGAGCAGCAGCGCCTCGCGGCCGGCGGCGGCGTCCATGCCCAGCAGGTAGAGATCGAGGGTCGGGGTGGCCTCGGCGGGCACCAGGTCGAGGGTCTCGAGCAGCAGGATCAGCCGCTCGATGCCCATGGCGAAGCCCACCGCCGGGGTCGGCTTGCCGCCGAGCTGCTCGACCAGGCCGTCGTAGCGACCGCCTGCGCACACCGTGCCCTGGCTGCCCAGCGCGCTGGTGGTCCACTCGAACACGGTGCGCGAGTAGTAGTCGAGACCGCGCACCAGCCGCGGGTTGATCACATAGCCGATGCCGGCGGCATCGAGGATCGCGGTAAGCGCCGCGAAGTGCTCGCGGGACTCGGCGTCGAGGTGATCCATCAGCTGCGGTGCGGCGTCGAGCATCGCCGCCATGTCGGGGTTCTTCGAGTCGAGGATGCGCAGCGGGTTGCTGGTGAGGCGCCGCCGGGAGTCCTCGTCGAGCAGTTCGAGGTGCTGCTCGAAGTAGGCCACCAGGGTCTCGCGGTAGGCGGCACGCGCCTGCAGCGAGCCAAGGGAGTTGAGCTCCAGGGTGACGTGCTCGAGCAGGCCGAGCTGCTTCCACAGCCGCGCCGAGAGCAGAATCAGCTCGGCGTCGATGTCCGGCCCCTCGAGGCCGAAGGTCTCGACGCCGACCTGGTGGAACTGCCGGTAGCGGCCCTTCTGTGGCCGCTCGTGGCGGAACATCGGCCCCTGGTACCAGAGCCGCTGGGTCTGGTTGTGCAGCAGGCCGTGCTGCATGGCGGCACGCACGCAGCTGGCGGTGCCCTCCGGGCGCAGGGTGAGGCTGTCGCCATTGCGGTCGTCGAAGGTGTACATCTCCTTCTCGACGATGTCGGTGACTTCGCCGATGGAGCGCGCGAACAGCGCGGTCTGCTCGACGATCGGCATGCGCATCTCGGCATAGCCATAGCGCTGCATCAGTCCCTGCACCTGGGCCTCGAAGTACTGCCAGTACGGCGACTGGTCGGGCAGCAGGTCATTCATGCCACGAATGGCCTGGATCTTCTTGTCGCTCAACGCTTGCTCCTTACTCATCGCCGGGCGCTCAGGCGTCCCTGGCGAGCACGTCCTGTTCGGCCTGCTCCTTGAGGCGTACCCGCTCCCTGATCAGACGCTCGAGGTCGTCGACCAGGTGATCGTTACGCAGCTTGCTGGCCGGTTTGCCATCGATATAGACGAGGTTGGCGGGGCTGCCGCCGGTCAGGCCGACGTCGACTTCCTTGGCCTCGCCGGGGCCGTTGACCACGCAGCCGATCACCGACACGTCGAGCGGCGTCATGACGTCCTCGAGGCGCTCCTCGAGGGCGTTCATGGTGCCGATCACGTCGAAGTTCTGGCGCGAGCAGCTGGGGCAGGCGATGAAATTGA
The DNA here is from genome assembly GCF_002286975.1 of Halomonas salipaludis. Classification (GTDB taxonomy): domain Bacteria; phylum Pseudomonadota; class Gammaproteobacteria; order Pseudomonadales; family Halomonadaceae; genus Franzmannia; species Franzmannia salipaludis. Next base: position 42,512 of record NZ_NSKB01000007.1, on the reverse strand, counting down.
TGCCCTTGCTGCGCAGCCGCAGGCTCTTGAGCATGTCGAAGCCGACCTTGATCTCCTCGACCGGGTCGGCGGCCAGCGATACGCGAATAGTGTCGCCGATGCCGTCCATCAGCAGCATACCCAGGCCGATCGACGACTTGACGGTGCCCGAGCGCAGCCCGCCGGCCTCGGTGATGCCGAGGTGCAGCGGCTGCTCGATACGGCTGGCCAGGTCGCGATAGGCGGCTACCGCCATGAACACGTCGGAGGCCTTGACGCTGACCTTGAAGTCGGGAAAGTCGAGGCGCTCGAGGTGGTCGATATGGCGCATCGCCGATTCGACCAGCGCCGCCGGGGTCGGCTCGCCGTACTTCTTCTGCAGATCCTTCTCCAGCGAGCCGGCGTTGACGCCGATGCGGATCGGGATGCCGTTGTCGCGGGCTGCCGAGACCACTGCCCGGACGCGCTCTTCGCGGCCGATGTTGCCAGGGTTGATGCGCAGGCAGTCGACGCCCAGTTCGGCGACGCGCAGGGCGATCTTGTAGTCGAAGTGGATGTCGGCGACCAGCGGTACCGCCACTTCGCGTTTGATCTTGCCGAAGGCTTCGGCGGCGTCCATGTCGGGTACCGAGACGCGCACGATATCGGCACCGGCGGCCTCGAGCTGACGGATCTGCGCCACGGTGGCGGCCACGTCGAGGGTGTCGGTATTGGTCATGCTCTGCACCGAGATCGGCGCACCGCCGCCTACCGGCACCTTGCCGACGTGGATCTGGCGTGACTGACGACGTGTGATTGGAGACTGAGCGTGCATAGTGACTAGGTCATTCTCCCAGGGTGAAGCGGGCAACGTTGTTGCTGCCGGCATAGCCGGCCAGGTCGACCTGTTCGCCGAGATAGCGCAGCTCGACGCCGGTCACGTTGCCTACGGTTAGACGGAAGGGCGGCTCGCCCTCGACGGTGGCCTGGGTGCCGGGCTCCTGCAGGCCGACGAATACGCGCTGGTTGCCGGCATCGAAGATCTCGGTCCAGGACTGTTCGTTGAAGGTCAGCTGCAGTACGCCAGGGTCGGCGGCGCCGGTGTCATCGGCGGCGTTGGCTTCCTCGACCTCGGCGCTGGCCGCCTCGACGAGATCGCCCACGGCCGGCTCGTCGTTGCCCGCGGCATCGTCAGCGGCATCCATGTTGCTGGGTGCCTCGACCAGTGCTGGATCTTCGACCAGCGGCTCGGCGGCCGGTTCATCGGCGGGGGCGTCGAGCAGCGGCTCTTCGGGCATCAGCGGGTCATCGTTGCTGGGGCCATCGAGCGGGGCGTCGTCGACCAGCCCCAGGTCGCTTTCATCATCGGGTAGCGGCGGCAGCGGCTCACTGCCGGAGGCGAGGTCCTCTTCGCCTTCGGTGATGGTGGTGCCGTCGAGGGTGTCGACGGCTACCGGTTCGCCGCCGCCCATGCCCAGCAGGTCGGTGCCTTCACGGCTCTGCCACCACAGCAGGGTAAGGCCGAGCAGCGCCACGATCACCAGCAGGGTGACCAGCTTGAATAGCCAGGCACCGAGCTTGGAGGGCGGCTTGGTGACGTGCACCGGGGTCACCTTGCGCTCGGTCTCGGCGCTGCCGAAGCGCGCATTGTAGGCGACGACGACCGGCTTGTCGTCGATGCCCAGTAGCCGTGAGTAGGCGCGCAGGTAGCCGCGCCGGTAGGCGGCCACCGGTACTTCGTCGTAGCTGTCGCTCTCCAGGCCGCGCACCACCGCAGGGCGCAGATTGAGGGCGGTGGCGACCTCGTCGAGGGGCATGCCCTGGCGCTCGCGTTCGCGCTTGAGCATATCGCCGGGTGACGATTGGGGGGCAAAGTCCGCTACGTCGTTATCGTGAGTGTCGCTCATGGCTGAGCATCCTTCGTCAATATTCGGTGATCAGGGTGCATGACCCAGGGCATTGAGCTGCTCGGTGAAGAAACGCCGGTTCTCGCTGTCGCCACGCGCATCGGCGATGTCGCGGGCCAGTTCGAGACTGGCCGGCGTAGTGCCAGCCAGGCGCATGAACGATTGCAGCTGTTCCCAGGCCCGCGCATTGTTGCCCCGGGCATATTCGATCTCGGCCAACGTGAAATAACTGCGCGGGCTGCGCGAGTCGATGGCCTGGGCGCGCTCGAGGTTGGTGACTGCCGCGCCGAGATTGCCTATTTCGCGCTGGCACTGCCCAAGATTGGCGAACAGTTGGGCGCGATTGTCGTATTGGGTATCGTGAGTGGCCTGCTCGAGCTGCGTGCAGGCCTCTCTCAGGCGGCCCTGGTCATACAGGAAGGCCGCATAGTTGTTGCGCGCCCGAGTGTAGCCGGCATCGGCCGAGAGGGCGCGTTGGAAGTGTTCGTCGGCGAGTTCGTCCTCGCCCTGGCGCTGATAGACCATGGCCAGCGCCTGCAGCGTCTCGGGGTCGTTGGGCGCCATCGCCAGGGCGCGGCTCAAGGCGCCCTGGGCACGCGGGAGGTTGTCGCGTTCGAGGTAGGCCATGCCCAGCTGGGTGTAGGCCTCGGCCGGATTGGTGCCGCTATCTGGCTGTGCCGGTTGGCTGCTACAGCCGGTCAGCCAGGCGACGCCGAACAGGCCGATCAGTAACGGCCGTAGCGAGCGGCATCCTGGCTGGGTGTAGCGACGAATCATCGAGTCCTCTCGGCGCATGGAAGTATGGTCGCATCGGGTAGCCGTGCGGAGGCGGCAATGTGCAACAACAGCTTGAAAAACCTACCCATCAAAGCGCTGTGTCCGGTTGAAGTCAAGGTCGCCACCCGCCTCAGTCGGCGTCGAGCTGAATCGATTGAATATAGCGGGCGTGGCGCTTGGTGCGATCCTTGACACGACCCACCAGCTGGCCGCAGGCGGCATCGATGTCGTCACCGCGGGTGGTGCGAACCGGGGCATTGTAGCCCAGCTCGTAGAGCCACTGCTGAAAGCGCATCACCTGATTGCGCGACGGCTTCTCATACCCCGAGTGCGGGAAGGGGTTGAATGGGATCAGGTTGATCTTGCACGGCAGCTCGCGCAGCAGTTCGGCCAGCTGAGTGGCGTGCTGCTGCTGGTCGTTGACGTCCTTGATCAGGGTGTACTCGATGGTCACCACGCGGGCGCTGTCACACTTGGCCAGGTAGCGGTGGCAGGCGTCGAGCAGGGCACGGATGTTGTACTTGCGGTTGATCGGCACCAGTTCGCTGCGCAGCTCGTCGGTGGCGGCATGCAGCGAGATCGCCAGGCTCACGTCGATGTCGTCACCCAGCTTGTCGAGCATCGGCACCACGCCCGAGGTGGACAGCGTGACGCGACGCTTGGACAGGCCGTAGGCGCTGTCGTCGAGCATCAGCTTCATCGCCGGCACCACGTTGTCGTAGTTCATCAGCGGCTCGCCCATGCCCATCATTACCACGTTGGTGACGGCACGCTGGGCGGTATCCTTCTGCGGCCCCGCGCTGCGGCTGGCGACCCACACCTGGCCGATGATCTCGGCGGCGGTGAGGTTGCGCTGAAAGCCCTGCTTGCCGGTAGAGCAGAAGCTGCAGTCCAGCGAGCAGCCGACCTGGGACGACACGCACAGGGTACGGCGCGAGCCGTTGTCGGCGGGAATCAGCACGGTCTCGACGTAGCTGCCGTCCTCCACCTCGAGCACCCACTTGCGGGTGCCGTCGCTGGAGGTGCCTTCATAGACCACTCCCGGCCCGCGGATCTCGGCGACCTCGGCCAGTCGCGCGCGCAGCGCCTTGGAGAGGTTGGTCATGGCCTCGAAGTCGTCGCAGCCTTCGTGGTGAATCCACTTCATGACCTGCGCGGCACGGAACTTCTTCTCGCCGATGGAGAGAAAGAAGGCCTCCATCTGCTCACGAGACAGGCCCAGCAGGTTGGTGCGTTGAGGAGCGGTAGTGGCAGTCATGGCGGTCAGCGAGTCGGTGGGGCAGGGGCGCCGGGCGCCCCTGCGGGAAGGCGTGACGCGCTTCCTCAGCGCGGACAGATCTCGTCGGCACCAAAGAAGTAGGCGATCTCGCGCTCGGCCGAGGCGGCGGAGTCGGAGCCATGCACGGCGTTGGCGTCGATGGACTGGGCGAAGTCGGCGCGAATGGTACCGGCGGCGGCTTCCTTGGGATTGGTGGCGCCCATCAGCTCGCGGTTCTTGGCAATCGCACCTTCGCCTTCGAGCACCTGCACCACCACCGGGCCAGAGGTCATGAAGCCGACCAGGTCACCAAAGAAGGGACGCTCCTTGTGCTCGGCGTAGAAACCGCCGGCCTTGCCCTCATCGAGATGCAGCATCTTGGCGGCGACGACCTGAAGGCCGGCCTTCTCGAAGCGTGCAATGATCTCGCCAATGGCGTTCTTGGCGACGGCATCGGGCTTGATGATGGACAGGGTGCGTTCGGTAGCCATGGGACGTGTCTCCGTTGGGTGGTGTGAAAAGGCAGTGCGAAACGGGCAGTATGAAAACGCAAGGGTGCAAGCGGCTCATCGCGGATGACATCGCGCCGCCCGCGGCAGCCATGACAAACATGGAGCCGCGGACGGCGCGACGTGAATCAGGATCGGCGCAAGGGCTGGCGGCGCAAGCGCCGCCGTTCCAATTAGCCGCGCATTATAGCGCTTTCCCGTGGCATCCAACAATCATCGCGCCACGGTGCCTCATACGGTGAAGCTTTCGCCACAGCCGCACTGATCCTTGACGTTGGGGTTGTTGAAGCGGAAGAAGCGGTTGAGTCCTTCCGAGACGTAGTCGACTTCGCTGCCGTCGAGCATCTCCAGCGCCTCGGGGGCGACGAAGACGCGTGCGCCGTGCTCCTCGAAGGACACGTCGTTGGCGGCGGCCTCGTCGGCGAAGTCGAGCACGTAGCTGTAGCCCGAGCAGCCGCTGGGCTTGACCGTGACGCGCAGGCCAAGGCCCTGACCACGCTCCTCCAGCACCTGCTGGATCTGCTGGGCGGCGGCGGTAGTGATCGAAAGATGGGCCATGATGTTGCCTCCTTGAGAAACGCTGCCCGATGGCAGCCACTCTAGCATAAAGGGCGTGGCATAAAGGGTAACCACGGCTCGCCGCTCAGCGGCGCAGCGCGGTGATGGCGTGGCGCAGCTCGTGGATGGCGGTGTCGACATCCTCGCGCCGGGTAAAGCGGCCGAAGCTGAAGCGCAACGAGGCCAGTGCCCGGGAACGCGGCACCCCGATACCCTTCAGTACATAAGATGGCTCGACGCTCGCTGAGTTGCAGGCTGAGCCGGTAGAGATCGCCAGGTGGCGTAGCGCCATCAGCAGCGACTCGCCATCGACGCCGTCGAAGGCCAGGTTGACGATGTTGGGCACCGCCACCTCGACCGCAGTATTGCGATGCACGCCGTCGAGGTCGGCAAGGCCGGCCAGGAAGCGGTCGCGCAGTTCAGTAATGTGACGCTGGTCGGCCTCGCCTTCGGCGCTGGCCAGGGCGAAGGCTTCGCCCATGCCGACGATCTGATGGGTGGCCAGGGTGCCGGAGCGCATGCCGCGCTCGTGGCCGCCGCCGTGGATCAGTGCCTCGAGGCGGATGTCCGGGCTGCGCCGTACGTAGAGCGCGCCGATGCCCTTGGGGCCGTAGAGCTTGTGCGCTGACAGCGACAGCAGGTCGATGCCCATGGCGGCGATGTCCAGCGGCAGCTTGCCGGCGGCCTGGGCGGCATCGACGTGGAAGGCCGCACCACGGGCGTGGCTGACCTCGGCCAGCGCGGCCAGCTCGTTGATCACCCCGAGCTCGTTGTTGACCGCCATCAGCGACACCAGCACGGTGTCGTCGCGCAGCGCCTCGGCCAGCTGGGTGGGCGTGACGCGGCCGTCGGGTTGCGGGTCGAGCCAGGTCACCTCGAACCCCTCGGCCTCGAGTGCCTTGGCGGTGTCGACGATCGCCTTGTGTTCGATGCGTGAGGTCACCAGGTGGCGGCCGCGGGCGCGATTGGCGCGCATGAAGCCGATCAGCGCCAGGTTATCGGCCTCGGTGGCGCCGCTGGTCCAGACGATCTCGCGGGGGTCGGCGCCGATCAGGTCGGCGACCTGGCGCCGCGCACCTTCCACCGCCTGCTCCGCCAGCCAGCCGGGCATATGGCTGCGCGAGGCGGGATTGGCGAAGGTGCCGTCCATGGTCAGGTGGCCGGCCATGACCTCGGCGACGCGGGGGTCGACCGGGGTGGTGGCGGCGTAGTCGAGGTAGATCGGAGCGCTCATGGCGGCGACACCGCGATGGTGGCGTCGTCGGTGCGGCGGCGCTGGCGCGCGGCGATGTGTTGCACCTCGTGGCGCTCGACCAGGGTGCCGAGGGTGATGCCGTCGAGGAAGCCGTGGATTTCCTGGGACAGCTCGCACCATAGATGATGGGTCAGGCAGACATCGCCGCGCTGGCAGTCGGACAGCCCCTGGCAGCGGGTCGCATCCACCGACTCGTTGACCGCGTCGATGACCCGCGCCACCGAGATGCTGGCCGGCGGATGGGCCAACTGGTAGCCGCCGCCAGGGCCGCGCACGCTCTTGACCAGCTGAGCCCGGCGCAGGCGGGCAAACAGCTGCTCGAGGTACGACAGCGAGATCTCCTGGCGCTTGGAGATATCGGCCAGGCAGGAGGGGCCGTGCCTGGCGTTGAGGGCCAGGTCGAGCATCGCGGTGACGGCGTAGCGTCCCTTGGTGGTCAAGCGCATAGGGTCATCGCAGCCTGATGGCGGATCGTAAAGCGCCATTATGGGAATAACCCAGCACCCGGGTCAACTTTAGCCGCTCTGCCTGGCTCAGCGGTTGTCGCTGCCATCATCGGGTGGCTGCTCGTCGCGCGGCGGGCAGCAGCTGTCGACGTCGTCGAGAATCTCGGCGAAGTCCTCGTCGCGCAGTTCCGGCAGGCGACCATCGCGATAGCTGGCGTCGAGCTTGCGCAGCGTGCCGCACATCTGCTCGATGCGCTCGTCGACGGCGTGCATATGATCGAGCATGGCCTGCATCGAGCGCGCCACCGGGTCGGGCATGTCCTGGCTGACGCCGTAGGCATCGAAGCCGAACTTCTGGCAGATCGCCTCGCGCCGGGCCGGGTCGACGTCGAGCACGGCTTCGACATCGGGGTCGGCGCGCTTGACGACCTTGCCGGGGATGCCGACCACCGTGGCGCCGGCCGGCACCTCCTTGGTGACCACCGCGTTGGAGCCCACCTTGGCGCCGGCGCCGACGGTGAAGGGGCCGAGGATCTTGGCACCGGCGCCGACGATCACGCCGTCGCCCAGCGTCGGGTGGCGCTTGCCCTTGTTCCAACTGGTGCCGCCCAGGGTGACGCCCTGGTAGAGGGTCACGTCGTCACCGACCAGGGCGGTCTCGCCGATCACCACGCCCATGCCGTGGTCGATGAAGAAGCGCCGGCCGATGGTCGCGCCGGGGTGGATCTCGATACCGGTCAGCCAGCGCGAGAAAGTCGATAGAGTGCGCGCCAGCCACTTGAGGTTCTTCTGCCACAGCCAGTGGCCGCAGCGGTGCAGCAGCAGGGCGTGCAGGCCGGGGTAGTTGGTCAGTACCTCGAGGAAGTTGCGCGCCGCGGGGTCGCGGGCGAATACGCTGTTGATGTCTTCACGCAGTCGGGCAAACATGCGGCAATCCTTGAATGACGGTGGGCCGGTCGCACAGGCGCGACCGTAGGCGGCTGAGTTCATTATTGGGCTGGGGTCGGCCCCCTGCAAGGCAGCGCTGGCTAGCCCCGCGGGGGCTCGCTACAGCGCTTCTCCACCGCGCTGAGCATGCCGCGCAGGATATTGACTTCCATCTGGTCGGGGCGTGCGCGTAGATAGAGGCGGCGCAGCCGCGCCATCAAGTGGCGCGGCTTGGCCGGGTCGTGGAAGTCGACGTCGATCAGCACCCGCTCGAGATGCTCGAAGAAGCGCTCGAGGTCGGCATGGCTGGCCGGCGGGTTGTCCCAGGCCACGCCGAACGGCTGCTCCTGCTCGGTGACTTCCGGTGCCTCGCCGTGCTCGGCGGCGAGCCATGCCAGGCGGCACTCGTAGGCCAGCACCTGCACCGCGGTGGCCAGGTTGAGCGAGCTGAACTCGGGATTGGAGGGGATATGCACATGGGCGTGGCAGCGCTGCAGCTCGGCGTTGGTCAGACCGCTATCCTCGCGGCCGAACACCAGCGCCACCCGGGTGCCGTCGCCGGCCAACTCGCCGGGTAAGCGCTCGCCGAGCTGACGCGGGGTGAGCATCGGCCACGGCAGGGTGCGCGAGCGGGCGCTGGCGCCCACCACCAGGCTGCAGTCGGCGACCGCTTCCTCCAGGGTCTCGACCCGCTGTGCCGCGGCGAGGATGGTATCGGCGCCGGAGGCGCGCGAAATCGCATCCGCCGAGCGGTGCTCGCTGCGCGGTGCCACCAGTGCCAGGTCGCCGAGCCCCATGTTCTTCATGGCGCGCGCGGTGCCGCCGAGATTGCCGGGGTGGCTGGTGCCGATCAGCACGATGCGGATGGAGTCGAGCATGGAGAGCCTTGGCGCAGTGCATTCAGGGCGCATAGTCTAGCATGACGGTGGCGCGCTGCGCAGGCCGGAGGCGTCGACGATGGCCCCCGACGGCGCTTTCTGCTAGCATGCGCGGCGTCGCCCGTCAGCCAAGTTCTTAGCGCGGCTCAATCGTGCAACACGTTCTTTAACAGCTACCGACTTCTCAAGGCCCGATCATGCATCCGATGGTCCAATTCGGGTTGCGCGCTGCGCGCAGCGCCGCCGAACAGTTTCTGCGCATTCGTGAGCGTATCGAGAACGCCCACGAAGAACACAATATCGAGCGTCTGCTGGAAGACACCGCTCGCAACGCCGAGACCCTGATTGCCCGTCAGCTGGCGCGGGGCTACCCGCAGCACGGCATCTCAGGCCGCTATACCCCGTACCGCGAAGGCGAGGGCGAAGGCCGCGACATGCACTGGGTCATCGAGCCCTTCCACGGCTACTCCAACCTCAGTGTGGCCAGCGCCGGCTTCGCCCTGTCGCTGGTATGCCTGGTCAAGGGGCGCCCCGAGCACGCCGTGGTGATCTGTCCGTTCAGCGACGACGAATTTCTCGCCAGTCGTGGCCGCGGTGCCCAGTACAACGGCAAGCGCATCCGCGTGCCCAAGACCTCGGCCATCGGTGGCGCGCGGATCGCCATGAGTCTGCCCGAGAGCTGGCTGCGGCCGCGCCACCTGCCGGCCTACCTGACGCTGATCCAGCAGCTCGGCCCGCAGATCGAAGTGCAGCGCGCTACCGGCAGCGGCCTGCTGGATATCGTCGAGTTGGCCTCTGGGCGCGCCGATGCCGCCTTCGTGCTGGGTCTCGAGGAGCAGGACAAGCTGGTCGGTACGCTGCTGCTCAAGGAAGCCGGCGCGCTGATGGGCAGCCTCGACGGCCGCCCCAGCGTCGACACCGAAGGCCAGCTGATGGCCGCCAGCCCGCGCCTCTATAAGGCGCTGGTGCAGCAGCTGGCGCCACACTTCTAAGCATTCCTGCATTTACGCCACGCCCCCGCTGACCCACCGTCGGCGGGGGCGTTTTGCGTTACGGCAGGCTCAACGGCAGTAGTCTGGGCGCTGCTCCTCGATCAGGCGCAGCGCCGCGCGCCAGGCCAGGTCGACGATCTCGCCTTCGCCTTCGGCTGCGAACTGGGCCGCGGTATGCCGCTGCACGGCTTCACTGGGCAGATGCAGCTCGCGGCCGCCGGCCAGGGCCTGCACCTGGGCCTGGCAGGCGCGCTCGAGGAAGTAGATCTCCATGAACGCCTCGGCGACGCTTTCTCCCGCCGCAAGCAGGCCGTGATTGCGCAGGATCATCGCCTTGTGCGGGCCGAGATCGGCCACCAGCCGTTGGCGCTCGGCGACGTCGAGGGCGACGCCTTCATACTCGTGGTAGGCGAGCTTGCCGTGAAACTTCATCGCATGCTGCGTCAGCGGCAGCAGCCCCTCGGCCTGGGCCGAGACCGCCATCCCCGCGGCGGTGTGGGTATGAATCACGCAGGCGAGCTCGGGGCGTGCGGCATGAATCGCCGAGTGGATCACGAAACCGGCGACGTTGATTCGGCCATCGGGATTGAGCGGATCCGCGACCCGGCCTTGATGGTCGATGCGCACCAGGTCCGAAGCGCGCATCTGCTCGAAGGGCACCCCGTAGTGGTTGATCAGGAAATGCTCTGGCGACCCGGGAATGCGCAGCGTCAGGTGGGTGTCGATCAGATCGGTCATGCGGTAGTAGGCGATCAGGCGGTAGAGCGCGGCCAGCTCGCAGCGTGCCTGCCACTCCTCGTTGCTGCAGCCGCGCGGCGCTTGGGATGCTATCGGTGCTGTCATGGTGCTCCCGGTGAGTTCCAGCTTGAATTAGCCAATGCGACGAGCCTCTCGCCAGCTTTCGATCGCCATGCGCGTCAGCAGCAAGAGCAGGACGATGCCGATCAGCAGCGTGGAAATGGCCGCCACGACGGGGTCGACGTTATCACGTAGGCCGCCCCATATCTGGCGTGGCAGGGTAACGACTTCCCAGCTGGTGATGAACAGCGTGACGGCAATCTCCTCCCAGGAGAGCACGAAGCAGAGCAGGAAGGTGGTCAGCATCGCCAGGCGCAGGTTGGGCAGGATCACCATCCAGGTGGTCTGCCACAGGCTGGCGCCGAGGTTGCGCGAGGCCAGCTCGATGCGCCTGTCGATACGGCTGATGGCGACCAGCATGTTGATCACGCCGAAGGGCACGATCAACAGCGTGTGGGCCAGAATCACCCCGGGTAGCGAGTCATAGCCGAGCCCGGGGGCGATGCGCGAGATTCGCGTGGTCATGAAGTAGAGCACCATCGCCGAGACCACCGGCGGCACGATCAACGGCAGCATGCACAGGCCGATCAGCCAGCGCGTCCAGGCGCCGCTGCGGTACCAGATGGCGATCACGAAGGCGGTGGCCAGCAGCGTCGCCAGCAGCGCTGCGCATACCGCCACCACGCTACTGTGCAGCAGGCTGCCGAGCCACTCGGGGGAGCTCAGCAGCGACGCATAGTGGCGCAACGACCAGTCCCCCTCGGGCATCGAGAGATAGCGTTTGCCGGTAAACGAGACCGGTATGACGGCCATCAGCGGCAGCATCAGGAAGCCCATGGTGACAAGGGCGAGCAGCTTGGCCAGCCAGCCGGCGCGATAGATGTTCATGGTTTGGTTTGCCCCTTAGCCGACCAGGCGCTCAACGCGGGAGAAGCGCAGCAGGATCCAGACCAGGCCGGAGACCAGCGCCAGCATCAGCATGCAGATCGCCGCGCCGATGCCCCAGTTGTAGGTCTGGAACATCTGCAGGAAGACGTACTCGGCGGCCATCACGGTCTGCCCGCCGCCGAGGATCGCCGGGATCACGAAGAACCCCAGGCAGAACACGAATACCATGATGAAGGCGCCGAGCAGGCCGGGTAGCGTCTGCGGCAGGAAGATCGACACGAACACCCGCCATCGCGAGGCCCCCAGGCCGCGCGCCGCCAGCAGCACGCGGTCATCGATCTGGCGCATCGACGAGACCAGCGGAAAGAAGGCGAAGGGCACCATGAAGTGGACCATGGCGATCACCACGCCGAGGGAGTTGCGGGTCAGGGCCAGCGGCGAATCGATCACCCCCAGCGCCTCCAGCCAGCCATTGACCAGCCCGTTGCTGCGCAGCGCAATCAGCCAGCCGAAGGTGCGCACCAGCACCGAGATCCAGAACGGCAGGAACACGCAGAGCTCTACCCAACGCCGCCAACCGGGAGAGCTGTAGAGCCAGCAGTAGGCCATCAGGAACGCCAGCAGCAGGGCGAGCACGCCGACCGTGGCGCACAGGTAGAGCGTACGCCACAGCACGGCATGGATGGAGCCGTCGGTCGCCAGCCGCGCATAGTTGGCCATGCCTGGCTCTGGCAGGGTGACGCTCCAGACCGCGATGCCGGCGAACGGCAGCACGTAGCAGAGCAGCAGCACGGCCGGCAGCGGCCATAGCAGCAGGCGGTGCTGCCAACGCGCGGAGATTCTCGCCATGCTCGCTCTCCTCAGGGGGCGCTCAAGCCCCGGTGCGGGTCAGGAAGTCGTCGAGCACGCTGCCGTAGTGATCGGCATACCACTCGATATCCAGCTTGAACTGCTTGGCGAGGTTCTCCTCGGAGCCGCAGTTGAGCTCGACGAGCTCCTCGGGAATCATCGCCGCAGCGGCCGGGTTGGAGGGGCCATTGCCGAGCAGCTCGAGCAGTTCCACCTGACCCTCGGGCTCGAGGGCGTGGTCGATAAAGCGCATGGTCGACTCGGCCCCGGCCGGGTTGTCGTTGAGTACCGCCCAGCTGCTGGGGGTGACGCAGGCGTTATCGTAGTGCCAGCCGACCCGGCCCTCGGTATCGCGCTCGAGGACGATGGCGCGGGTATTCCAGATCTGGCCCATGCTCACCTCGCCGTCCAGGAACAGCTGCTGGCTCTCGGCGCCGGAGCCCCAGTAGGCGAGGATATGCGGGCGCAGTTCGTCCAGCTTGTCCATGGCGCGGGCGATATCCAGCGGGTAGAGATCTGCGACGGCCACGCCATCGGCTAGCAGGGCGGCCTCGAGCACGCCGTTCATCCACTTGTACATGGTGCGCTTGCCGGGGAAGCGCTCGACGTCCCAGAAGTCGGCCCAGGTGCGCGGTGTCTCCTCGAAGCGCTGCTTGTCCCAGGCGATGACATAGCTGTAGAGATAGCTGGCCACGCCGTAGTCGGTGGCGAACGCCTCGTTGACCTTGGCGCGCTCGATGAGCGAGTAGTCGAGCGGGCGCATCATGCCCTCGCGCCCCAGGGTCAGAGAGGTGAAGGGCTCGGCATCCACCACGTCCCAGCTCGGGCGGCCTGAGGCGATCTGGGCGCGAATGGCGCCTTCGGTGGGGCCGCTGCCATCGATGCGTACCGCGATCCCGGTTTCGCGGCTGAACTGCTCGGTCCAGGCCCGGCGGTAGGCATCGATGGCGTCGCCGCCCCAGTTGACGAGCACGATCGGGCGCTCCTGGGCCCAGCCGATACCGTTGCGCATGGCCAGCGGCAACGCCGCCAGCATGCCGGCGGCCTTGAGGAAGCTGCGTCGGTCGATCTGGCCGCGGCGGGCCTTTTCAACCAGCAGTTCGATACAGTCTTGCTGATGGGACTGATGCATGGCTATGGATCCTTGTTGGTGTTGTGACAAGCCGACATCGGCGGTGGTGATGCGCGTGTTACGGGGCGTCGCTCAGGCCTCCAGCACGATGCCCTCATCGATCCCCCAGTGCAGCCACAGCCGCTCGCCCAGCGGCAGCGAGGCGGCGGGGTGGGTCATGGCGATGCTGGTGGTCAGCACGCTATGGTCCGCGCCGGCAAGCGTCAGGTCGAGGCTATGGCCCTGGTAGGTGCGCTCGGTGAGGGTCACCTCCAGCCAGTTGCGCGCACCGGCGTCGTCGCGTTCAAGCGCGACCTCAAGCTGTTCGGGGCGAATCCCAATCAGCAGTGCGTCGTGGGCGAAGTGGCGCTCGCCCAGCGCCGACAGCGGCGCCGTGCCGAAGCGGCCCGTCACGCGCCGGCCGTTGCGCTGCACGTCGCTCAGCGGTAGCAGGTTCATGCGCCCCAGGAACTCGGCGACAAAGCGGTCGTGGGGCGAGGTGTAGAGCCGCTCCGGCGTATCGAGCTGGGCGATACGGCCCTGATTGAAGATGGCGATGCGCGAAGAGAGGGCCAGCGCCTCGCTCTGATCGTGGGTGACGAAGACGAAGGTGGTACCCATCTCGCGGTGGATACGCTTGAGCTCGTCCTGGAGCTGGCCGCGCAGGTTCTTGTCCAGCGCCGAGAAGGGCTCGTCGAGCAGCAGCATCTCGGGCTCGAAGACCAACGCCCGGGCCAGGGCGACCCGCTGCTGCTGGCCACCCGATAGTGCGCTGGGCTTTTTCCCGGCGTGCTCGGTCAGCCCTACCGTTTCCAGCATGCGGGCCACGCGCTGGCGGCGCGTGGCGCGGTCCATGCCGCGAATGCGCAGCGGGAAATCGACGTTCTCGGCCACGCTCATATGCGGAAAGAGCGCATAGCCCTGGAAGACCATGCCATATTGGCGCTTCTCCGCGGGGCGCAGCGTGATGTACTGGCCAGCGGTCTTGAGCCGCCCGGCACTCGGCGTGATGAAGCCGGCGAGAATCATCAGCAGGGTGGTCTTGCCCGAGCCCGAGGGGCCGAGCAGGGTCAGGAATTCGCCGCGGCGAATATCGATGAAGATATCATCCAGCGCCAGGAAGCTGCCGTAGCGCTGCTGGATCCCCTCTACGCTGAGCTGCACGTCGCCCGCATGGGGCGGCGCCTTGACCGGGGGCACATCGCGCAGCGGCGAGGGTGGGTTTGTCATTGTGGTACCTGGCGGTCGTAGGAGGGTGTCGATCATCGTTTCACCTGCAAGGCGCGTACCATCTTGGCATTCGAGCTCGTAGATGCTGGCCGGGGGCCTGTCGCAGAGACGCTGTCGGAATAGTCGGTAGCGGGACTATTGGAGTAGCCAGTAGCGGGACTGCCAGCGTGGTGCTCCTCCAGCTGCCAGCCGGGGGCGGTGATCTCGCCGCGGCCATTGCACAGTGCAAGCGGCTGCTGCTCGCGCCAGGGCAGGGTCGACAGCTGTATCACGAAGGCCTCGCCGGGGGCGGCGCGCACCGCGCAGGAGATTTCGCAGTCGAGCAGCTGGTGTGCGGCGGCCGTGCCCTCAGTGAGCAGAGCCGCCAAGGGGCGCGGTGCCGGCTCCACCGGGCGACGCGCGATCAGCATGGCGTAGCCATCGATGACCAGCAGCCGGGCGCGGCTGTCATCGCGCCGCCACACCTGGATGCTGGGGTCGGGCGGCGTCAGCCGATGCCACTCCTCCTCGTAGGCCCCGGAGGGGGCTCGCTCGATCACCACTGAGCCGCGCGCTTCGAGGTCACCCGGTTCGGGGAAATCGACCACCGGCTGGTAGCCCCATTCGCGTTGCCAGATGGCTTGATGGCCGGGGCAGTGGCAGCGTCCGGTGGCACCCTGCTGGTGCGCCAGGGCCAAATCGGCGGAGGGGGAGGCACCAAATTGGCTCACCTGCGGGCGCGAGGCCGCGATACGCAGGTCGCCGTAGTGGCTCAGGCCCTGAAACCAGAACACTCGCGTGCTGGTGTCCTGGCCTCCGTCGGCGTGGTCGATGCGTACTCGCTGCCAGACACCGCGCAGCCAATCGGGAACCGTGGCGCTCATCTTGGTGACCCCTGCGGCGGCTGGCGGTGGGCATTGGTGGCGTCGAGCCGTCCAACCAGATGCTCGCCCGCCACTGTATCGGGATAGTGTGGCGGCTCGCTGTCGCTCGAGCAGTTGGGCAGGCAACTGACCACGGTGTGGTAGTTACAGCCGCAGAAGAACGGCATCGAGTAGCGCTCGCGCTGCGAGCGGTTGAACACCCGGTGCACCGTCGAGGCGAAGCGGTTGTTGGTCCAGCGCGCCATCATGTCGCCGATATTGACCACGAAGGTGCCCGCGATGGGCGGTACCGCGATCCACTCGCCCTTGGCATTGCGCGCCTCCAGTCCCCCGGCGTCGTCCTGGGCCAGTAGGGTCAGGCATTCGTAGTCGCTATGGGCACCTATGCCGACCCGCGGTTCGCCCTCGTGGGCCGGATAGCGGATCAGATTGAGCTGCGCCATGGGCTTGTCGATCTTGTCATCGAAGAAATGCTCATCGATGCCGATGGCCAGAGCGAAGAGGCGAAACAGCTCCCGCGAGAGGCCGAACATCTGCTGGTAGTAGGCATAGACGTCTTGGCGGAAGCCGGGCAGGTCGCGTGGCCAGGTATTGGGGCCATACATGATGATGCCGTTCTGAAAGTCGGGATCGTCCGCCGGCAGTTCGAGCCCCACCTTGAAGACTTCCTTGCTGTCGGCGGCGTAGGGGTCGAGGGTCTCCTCGCCGATGCCCAGGTAGCCGCGGTGGTTGGGCAGCTTGCTGATATGGATCTCCTGCTTGTGCTCAAGCGGCAGGGCGAAGAAGCGCCGCGAGGCGGCCCAGGCGGCGGCGATGGTGTCGTCGGCGATGCCGTGGTTGGCGACGTAGAAGAAACCGACCTGTTCGCAAGCCTTGCCGATCTCGTCGGCGACCGCCTGGCGGCTCTCGGCCGTGGCCTCGGCGCCGAGCGCCGCGGCCAAGTCGATCACCGGCACGTGAGAGAAGGCGCGCCCCTTGTCGCGGGCCAGTCGATCGGGATTGCGTGGCCGGCGGGTGGCGGCGCTGTCGGGTGCCTTCATCACAGAGTCCTCGGAAAAGTGGCGCAGGTGGCGTGGAGCCGCTTTCAGATTGGCAACAATGTGTTGATAATAAAATTCATATTTTTTGTCCCGACATGTGAGAAAAATTGCCATGAGGAGACCCTTGCCACCGCTCAATGCCCTGCGTGCCTTCGAGGCCGTGGCGCGGCTGCAAAGCGTCAAGCAGGCGGCCGAGGAGCTGCACGTCACCCATGGCGCGGTGAGCCATCAGATCAAGTCGCTGGAAGAGGCGCTGGGCGTCAGCCTGTTTCATCGCGACCGACGCCAGCTGCGGCTGAATCAGGCGGGATTGGTCTACTCGCGTCAGGTCCGCGAAGCGCTGCGGCTGTTGGCCGAGAGCACCCTCAAGCTGGGCCTGCCGTCGGTGGAGGGGCGCCTGCATGTCGCTTGCCCGCCGACCCTGGCGACCAAGTGGCTGGCGCATCAGCTACGCGACTTCCGCGCCGCCTTTCCCGACATCGAGCTCAGCGTGGTGCCGCGCAACCTCGATGACGAGGAGGTGGCCACCGCCGACTACGACCTGGCGGTGGTCTACGGCGACGGCGAGTGGGAGCGCAAGCACGTTAGGCTGCTGGCCAATTTCGACATGACGCCGGTGTGCCATCCACGTTTTTTCGCCGCCAGCGATCAACCTCGCCAGGTGAGCGAATTGCGCGGCGGCTGGCTGCTGCATGAGGATGCGGGGGGCAACTGGAAGCGCTGGCTGGCCTCGGCGGGGGCCGATATCCGCGACCTGGGGCATGGCACCCATCTGTGGGGCGCCCACCTGACGCTGGAGGCGGCGGCGGCAGGGTTCGGCGTGGCCCTGGGGGATCGCATCGTCTGTGCCCAGGACTTTGCGCGGGGCAACCTGGTGAGGCTGTTCGACGCCGAAGTGCCAGCCCCCCAGGCCTACTACCTGGTGTGTGCGGCCCATCGTGTCGATGAACCGCGCATCCTGCTGTTCTGTGACTGGATACAGGCGCGCATCGAGCGCACGCTGCGATCGAATCGCTAGTAGCTGGCCTCCAATACAACAAGGCCCCACCAAATGGCAGGGCCTTGAGTACTGCGGGAGGTGGCGCGCTGCCGCTAAGGCAGCTGCTCTTCGCCCTCTTCCTCCGGATCTTCCTTCTTGGCCGGGATCAGGTCCTGGCGCTGTAGCTTGACGATCAGCAGCAGTGCGGCGGCCACGTAGATCGACGAGAAGGTACCGACGACCACGCCGATGATCAGGGCGATGGAGAAGTAGTGGATCATGTCGCCGCCGAGCAGCAGCAGCGCGATCAGCACCAGCAGGGTGGTACCAGACGTCGCCAGCGTGCGCGACAGGGTCATGTTGATCGCTTCGTTGAAGATCGTCGGCATATCGTCGATTCGCGACTTGCGTATCGTCTCGCGGATCCGGTCATAGACCACGATGGTATCGTTCAGCGAGTAGCCGATCACCGCCAGCAGCGCGGCCAGCACGGTGAGGTCGAAGTCGAGCTGGAACAGCGAGAACACCCCGACCACGATGATCACGTCATGGATCAACGCCAGTAGCGCGCCGATGGCGAACTTGTACTGGAAGCGGAAGGCCACGTAGAGCATCACGATGCCGAGTGCCACCAGCATGCCCATGCCGCTCTGGTCGCGCAGTTGCTCGCCGACCTGGGCGCCGACGAACTCGGCGCGGATCAGGTCGACCTCGGCACCATCGCCGCGCAGCAGGCTGACCACCTGCTGGCCGACGTCGGGGTCGAAGTCCTGCTGCAGGCGGATCAGTATCTCGTTGGAGGCGCCGAAGGTCTGCACCGAGACGTCGCGAAAGCCTTCGCCCTCCAGCGCCTGACGCACCGTATCCAGCGCCGGGGCCGTGGCATAGCGCACCTCGACCAGCGTGCCGCCGGTGAAGTCGAGGCCGAGGTTGAGCTGCTGCACCACCAGCGAGCCGATCGACACCAGCAGCATGAGCGCTGAAATGATGAAGGCCAGGCGGCGCTTGCCCATGAAATCGAACTGTCGCATCGCGAGGCTCCTCATATCCAGATCTTCTTCACCGGCTTGCCGCCGTAGGTCAGGTTGACCATGGCACGGGTCACCAGCAGGGCGGTGAACATCGACGTCAGGATGCCCAGCGACAGGGTCACGGCGAAGCCCTTGACCGGCCCGGTGCCGATCGAGAACAGGATCACCGCTACCAGCAGGGTGGTGATATTGGCGTCGATGATCGAGGTGAAGGCGCGCTCATAGCCGGCATGAATGGCCTGCTGCACCGACATCCCGCCGCGCAACTCTTCGCGTATTCGCTCGAATATCAAGACGTTGGCGTCTACCGCCATGCCCAGCGTGAGCACCATGCCGGCGATGCCGGGCAGCGTCAGGGTGGCGCCGAGCATCGACATCGCCGCCACCAGCAGCGTCAGGTTGATGGTCAGGGCGATATTGGCGAACACCCCGAACACCTTGTAGCGCACCAGCATGAACAGTACCACCAGCGCCAGGCCGACCATGATCGAGGTCACGCCGCGATCGATGTTGTCTTGCCCCAGGCTCGGCCCGATAGTGCGCTCCTGCACGAAGTAGATCGGCGCGGCCAGCGAGCCGGAGCGCAGCAGCAGGGCCAGGTCGGCGGCTTCGGTGGGCGAGTCGAGCCCGGTGATGCGGAAGCTGTTGCCCAGCGCGCTCTGGATGGTCGCCAGGCTGATCAGGCCGCGCTCGGTGTAGGGCTCGCGCACCTCGACCTCTTCGCCGTCCTCGATCACCGTGGTGGTGCGGGTGTTGTGCTCGATGAACAGCACCGCCATGTTGCGGCCGATGTTGGTGCGCGTGGCGCGGTTCATCAGCGTGCCGCCGGTACCGTCGAGGTTGATATTGACCTGCGGGCGGCCGTTCTCGTCGAAGCTGCGGCTGGCGTTGGAGACGCTGTCGCCGGTGATGATCACGTCGCGCATCAGGTCGGCGGTGCGCGTCTCGTCGTTGCGGAAGCTGAACGACTCGGTCTCGTTCTCTGGCGTATCGGGGCGCGCCTCGAGGCGGAACTCGAGGTTGGCGGTGGCGCCCACCACGCGCTTGGCGGCGGCGGTGTCCTGCACGCCGGGCAGTTCGACCACGATGCGATCCGGCCCCTGACGCTGCACCATCGGCTCGGCCACGCCGAGTTCGTCGACGCGGTTGCGCAGGGTGGTCAGGTTCTGGTTGACCGCATAGTCCTGCAGCTCGTTGACCGCCTGGTCGGTCATGGTCATCACCAGGCTGGCGCCGCGGCCGTCGCCCTGGTTGCTGTAGTCGAAGTCGGGGAACTCGCGGCTGATCAGGGTGCGGGCGCGGTCGCGATCTTCGTCGTTGATGAAGGTCAGCGTCAGGTCGCGGCCGTCGATCTCGGTGTTGCGATAGCGGATCCGCTCGCCGCGCAGCATCTCGCGCATGGCGCTGGCGTTGACTTCGAGGCGCTGCTCCACGGCGGCGTCCATATCCACTTCGAGCAGGAAGTGCACCCCGCCGCGCAGATCGAGGCCCAGGGTCATCGGCGAGGCGGCCAGGTTCGACAGCCACTGGGGCGTCGACTCGGCGAGATTGAGGGCGATGACGTAGTCGTCGCCATCGATGATCTCGCCGATCAACTCGCGGGCGGCGTGCTGATCGTCGGCCTCGGCGAGGCGGATCAGCACCGCGTCATCGCTGATGTCGGTGGCGCTGACGGTGATGCCGGCTTCATCGAGGGCGGACTGGATCTGCTCCAGCTGCTGCTCGCTGATCGGGGCCTCGCTGCGGGCGCTGCTGATCTGTATGGCGGGGTCTGCCTGAAACAGATTGGGCAGCGAGTAGATCAGGCCTACGACGAGTACGAGAAGTATGAGCAGATACTTCCACAGGGGATATCGGTTGAGCATGCAAGCCCTGCCTTGTAGCTGACTGACGGCGACGCTGACGCAGTGACGTGGCGTTTACCAGAAGGGTTCGGCGCTTGGACAGGCGCCGTGCCCTGGGGTTCGCCAGGGCACGGCAGGCTGTCACTGTGCCGCAAATCAGATGGACTTGAGGGTGCCCTTGGGCAGCACGGCGGCCACGGCGTTCTTCTGCACGTTGATCTCGGTGCCTTCGGCGATTTCCATGGTGAAGAACTCGCTGTCGTCGCTGACCTTGGTGATGCGACCCAGCACGCCACCGCCGATCACCACTTCATCGCCCTTGGAGAGGCTCGAGACCAGCTGCTTGTGCTGCTTGGCTCGCTTGGCCTGCGGGCGCCACAGCAGGAAGTAGAAGATGGCCACGAAACCGACCAGCATGATGATCTGGGCCATACCGCCACCGGCGGCGCCGCCTTCGGCGTAGGCCGGCGAGATGAAGAAGTCCAGCATGAGACGTTATCTCCTGAGAAACGAAAGGTTACGGCAAGGGTCAGCGCGCCGCGTCACTGCTCGGGGGCCGGAGGCACGGGCAGGCCGCGTCGCGCATAGAACATTTCCACGAAGTTCGCCAATGTACCCGCTTCGATAGCCCCGCGCAAACCGGCCATCAGTCGCTGGTAGTGGCGCAGGTTGTGGATGGTATTGAGCATCGAGCCGAGCATCTCGCCGCAGCGGTCGAGATGGTGCAGGTAGCCGCGCGAGAAGTGCTGGCAGGTATAGCAGTCGCAGTCGGCCTCCAGCGGGCGGGTGTCGTGGCGGTGCTTGGCGTTGCGAATCTTGACCGTGCCCTCGGCGGTGAACAGATGGCCGTTGCGGGCGTTGCGAGTCGGCATCACGCAGTCGAACATGTCGACGCCGCGGCGTACCCCCTCGACCAGGTCCTCGGGCTTGCCCACGCCCATCAGGTAGCGCGGCGTGTCGTCGGGCATCCAGGTCGGCAGGTAGTCGAGTACCTTGATCATCTCCTCCTTGGGCTCGCCCACCGACAGGCCGCCAATCGCCAGGCCGTCGAAGCCGATCTCGAGCAGACCCTTGAGCGAGGCCTCGCGCAGCGCCGGATACATGCCACCCTGGATGATGCCGAACAGCGCCGAGGGCGAATCGCCGTGGGCGTCGCGGGAGCGTTGCGCCCAGCGCAGCGAGCGCTGCATCGAAACCTCGGCCTCCCGCTCGGTGGCCGGGTAGGGGGTGCACTCGTCGAAGATCATCACCACGTCAGAGCCCAGCGAGCGCTGCACCGCCATCGACTCTTCGGGGCCCATGAACACCTTGGCGCCGTCCACCGGCGAGCGGAAGTGCACGCCCTGCTCGGTGATCTTGCGCATCTCGCCCAGCGAGAAGACCTGGAAACCGCCGGAGTCGGTGAGGATCGGCTTGTGCCACTGGGAAAAGTCGTGCAGGTCGCCGTGGCCCTCGATCACCTCGGTGCCGGGGCGCAACCACAGGTGGAAGGTGTTGCCGAGGATGATCTCGGCGCCGATCTCCTCCACCGAGGCCGGGGTCATGCCCTTGACGGTGCCGTAGGTGCCCACCGGCATGAACGCCGGCGTCTCCACCGTGCCACGCGGGAAGGTCAGCCGGCCGCGGCGGGCGCGCCCGTCACTGGCCAGCTGCTCGAAGCTCATGAAGCATTGGTTACGCATGGAAATCTCGTTTTCTCACTGAGCGGCTCGACGACTCAACGCGTCTTGCGCGTCAACAGCATGGCATCGCCGTAGCTGAAGAAGGCGTAGCGCTCGGCCACCGCCTCGCGGTAGGCGGCCATCATGGTGTCATAGCCGGTAAAGGACGATACCAGCATCAGCAGCGTCGACTCCGGCAGGTGGAAGTTGGTGATCAGGGCGTCGACGCACAGCCACTCATAGCCGGGGTAGATGAAGATATCGGTCTCGCCGCGATAGGGTGCGATCTCGCCGCTGCCGCTCTTCTGACACGCCGACTCCAGGCAGCGCACGCTGGTGGTGCCCACCGCGATCACCCGCCGGTCGGCGGCGCGGGCCGCCTGCACCTTGGCGCAGGCGGCCTCGTCGACCTCGATCCACTCGCTGTGCATATGGTGGTCGCGGATATCGTCGGCGCGCACCGGCTGGAAGGTGCCGGCGCCGACGTGCAGGGTCACGAAGGCGCTCTCCACGCCCTTGTCGGCCAGTGCTTCGAGTAGCGGCTCATCGAAGTGCAGCCCCGCGGTGGGCGCCGCCACCGCGCCATCGCGGCGCGCATAGACGGTCTGGTAGCGCTCACGGTCAGCGAGCTCGTCCTCGCGGGTGATATAAGGCGGCAGCGGCATATGGCCGTGGCGCTCGAGCAGCGTGATCATCGGCGTCTCGCCCAGGAAGTGCAGCTCGAACAGCGCCTCGTGGCGGCCCTCGACCACCGCGCGCACGTCGCCCTCGAAGATCAGCTCGGTGCCCGGCTTGGGCGACTTGCTGGCGCGGATGTGCGCCAGGCCGCGGTGCGCATCCAGCGGACGCTCGAGCAGCATCTCTACCTTGCCGCCGCTGGCCTTGTGGCCGTGCAGGCGTGCCGGAATCACCCGGGTGTCGTTGAACACCAGCAGATCGCCGGGCTCGAGCAGCTCGAGCAGATCGGGAAAGCGGCGGTGGCTGAGCGCCCCGCTGGCACCGTCGACGCACAGCAGGCGGCAGTCGCTGCGCCGCTCGGAGGGATAGCGAGCGATCAGCTCCTCGGGGAGGTCGTAATGGAAATCGGCACGCAGCATGTAGGCCATGACTCGCAGTGATAGTGGCATCGATACCTTGCCCACAGCCGCCGACTCGACCGCCTGGACAAGCGGCACAGGATACCCGGTTCATCGCGCAAAGTCAGGCTGCCCGATTGACCTGCCAAGCGGCCCACGTATAATGCATCGCGCGTTGCCGGCGTGGCGGAATTGGTAGACGCAGCGGATTCAAAATCCGCCGGGTGCAAGCCCTTGTCGGTTCGAGTCCGACCGCCGGTACCAGTTAAATCAAGCCTTTAGCGGTTCCTTCCTTGGCTTGGTTTCTCAATCAGATGCTAATGTGTCTACAGAGTGTCGACAGACCTCTGGTGAGTCATCGCGTCCACTCGATATGCATGCCAAATGCGCGCGCTCCCATTCCCTTTTGTAGCTTTTAGGCTACAATCCTCTCAATGATGGAGCTGACACACTACCTCACCGCCGACGGACACGATCCATTTCAAGTGTGGTTGGATGACACTAAGTCCAAGGATCGACAGGCCGCCATGCGGGTGCTGACTCGCCTAAACCGCTTGGCTGCTGGAAATGCAGGAGATACCAAGGCCGTTGGCGATGGGGTGCTGGAGCTGCGCATCGATTATGGCCCTGGCTACCGCGTCTATTACGCCAAGGTGGGTAGGCGCCTGGTGATGTTGTTGATCGGTGGCACCAAGAAGCGCCAGCAGGCCGACATTGAGCAGGCCAAGACGTTTCTGGCAGACCACCGAAGGAGAACCCGGACATGAAAAGCCACGATACCGCTGTGATTGAGATGCTGCGCGATGATCCTGACATGGCGATTGACTACCTACGCACTGCTTTTGACGAGCTGGACGAGGAGGGCGGAGAGTCTGCCTTCCTGATGGCCTTACGGCATGTGGTAGAGGCCCAGGGGGGGATGGCTGTCGTCGCTGAGAGGGCCAAGGTGTCACGCGAAAGTCTGTACCGGGCGCTATCCCCCAAGGGCAATCCAACGTTGCGCACCATGACGGCCGTCATAAAGGCGACCGGGATTCACTTCCACGACCTGACGCATCACGCCTCTTAAGGTTTTTAATAAACAATTGATTTTATTAATATAAACTATTCCCCAATGTGTCAGCCGACCTTGGGGGCGTACTTGATCGCGTCTGCCAGGTGGTCGAGGGAGAGGTGTGCATAGCGCATGGTCATGATGATGGTTTGATGGCCAAGGATGCGTTGCAGGGTAAGCACGTCGCCATCGTTCATCATGAAGTGACTGGCAAAGGTGTGCCGGAGTACGTGGGTACACTGACCAGGTGACAGCTGAATGCCAGCAGCTTTGATGCCTTTGGCAAAGGGCTGATAGGCGTCTGTAGGGAACACACGGCCAAACGTGAGTGTAGTGACATAGTAAGGCTGGTCAGCTGATTTTGAGAGTATGAGCACTCCCATAGAGTCAGGTGAAGATGATAACGAAGAGTCCCCGTCGCCGCGGCAATTTCAGGAACAACGATCTGACAGAGCGATTCATCAAGAGTCTGAATACGAAATGGATGCCTGAGGTTTATCACCTCAATCTTGCGGTGGCAAGACGGTTTATTGTTGATTATATGGTTGGTTGCCGAATCAGTTTTAGGCCGCACAAGTATAACGATGAACTGCCATCAGATGTAATAAAGGAGTTGCTGTGTGCTGAAAAACCAGTGGAACAACACTTGGTCACTATACATGGACTAAACCGCTGCTCTCATCAAGTAGCACATGGCGGGATAACCAAGGAGTAGTAAGCCAGATAAGATATTCATAGAGCTGGTTCTGATCTATAATTTCCCCATTACAGTAGGATCATGGCAGGGAACTATGTAGACGAACGAAGAGCCATATCTAGCCAATATGCACTACATTAGGTTGTTTCTATGTGTGATCACCATGTTCCGCAGAAGGGCTGCATCGTCAATCACGATGATGAAAGAATGGCAGGCCAAGCGGCCAGAGTCATTGACCAAACGGGTGACCAATCACACTGTATCTGACACCTAGCCTATAGGCGTTCCGGATTTGGCAACACAGCTATTCACAGATTAGGGCTACCGAAAACCTAAGACCACAGGCTATAACTATGGTATTAGAAAGAAGCGAAAAGCCTCGGCTTCTCAAGATTCAGTGTTAGATGTTAATTAGCAGGCTCAACGAATATGTTCGCAAGGTACGAATTCCTACATCAAGAGCCTGATGTGTAATGTATATGTCTTGATGATAAATGGAAGGACTTTCATTCGCCGTTTATGAATATTTCATGAAAGATGCCGAATGCTGTGGTGAGGCTTGGTTTGCCTAATAGTGACTGACCGATATGTGGTGCATGCCGGATAGCAAGTGATTTGTATAAATCAGCCTGGAATTCCTAAGGACATCACAGTGACAGAGACTACCTATGCATCCTTCACCCAATGGTACTGCGAGGGCCACCTCGCTTCCTATATACGCACGATGAAATCGCCCGGAGGAATCCTAAATTTAATTGAGGCAGCACAACCGGCCGGAGACATGTCCGATCCGGCCGTACCGGACCTTACTCTGTACCAAGACCTGCTGGGTGGCTGCCGTGTTAGCGGAAACATGGGAGGCGGGCACTTCGATGTGATGAGCGAAAGGGGGGGATTGTTTCTCGCCGCGCCGAATTTTGCCAATAGGGTCATGGTCGACGCTAGCCATCAGCTTCGAAGCTTGTCGTTTCCTCTAGCGCATTGGCAGAAAATACTCGATGAAGCCTCGGATGGGCAGCTCTCGATGGAACGCTTGCGTCTGCATGAAGGGTCATTTCATTCGCTGGCTATACAATCTTCGCTCCGGAAATTGTGGGCCTTGTCTAACGAGGAGGGGGTGCCGTCGCGTCTTCTGGCGCAGGCCGCCGGTTGCGAGATTCTCGCCGAGCTGTGCCGGTTAAGCGGGGAACCGTGCGCGCCGAAAAAGGGTGGCCTGGCCCCATGGGCTAAGCGTCGTTGTTTGGAACTGATGCGGGCGCGATTTTCGGAAGACATCGGCCTTGACGAGCTAGCGGCCGAGGTACAGCTCTCAACTTTCCATTTTGCACGCATGTTCAAGCAGAGCGTCGGCGTTCCGCCACGAGTCTACCTGACGCAACTGAGAGTGGAGAAGGCCAGCGAGCTCCTTGAACTGACGGACCTTTCGGTTACTGAGATCGCCCAGGAGGTTGGATACTCATCGAATCAGGTGCTCGCCCGGGTATTCACCAAGTATCGACACATGAGCCCAACAGACTACCGTCGGGCAGTTCGAGATACGTGAGAGACCACTAGCGGCTCTCGGTTTCGTCCTCCAATGCCTGCTGACGCGCATCGTAGGTGCTTCGCGCTTTTTCGATTTCCTGATGATATCGCAGCGCCCATTGATGCAGCGCCTGAAAAGGTGCCTCGAGTGTTCGTCCGAGAGGTGTGATCCGGTATTCCACAGCGACCGGCGCCGAGGTGAACACGCGGCGTTCGACGATGCCGTTGCGCTCCAGCCGGCGCAGCGTATGGCTCAGTGCCTTCTGAGTGATGCCTTCCAACTGACGCCTGAGCGCGTTGAAACGCAGGGGCTCTTTGCACAGTGCCGATAGTACGAGGACAGACCACTTGTCTGCGATCTGATCGAGAATCACGCGGCTGGGGCAATCGGCCGCCGCTATCGGACGAGATGTGTCGGGCATGGTGGTGTCCTCGAGGATACCTAGTGAGTTGAAAGTTGCCAGTAGGTATCTGGTATAAATCATATACCAAGATTGAAAGTCCATCCATCACCGGGAGCATGCTCCATGGCCTCATCCAACATCGACGTACTGTTTCAGCCCTTTCAACTGAAATCACTCTCGCTCAAAAACCGTATCGTCATGGCACCGATGACGCGATCGTTTTCGCCATCGGGCGTACCCGGCGACAACGTCGCTGCCTATTATCGTCGGCGGGCCGAAAACGATGTCGGCCTGATTCTGTCTGAAGGCACCACCATCGACCGACCGGCCGCTCGCAACGAACCGAACATCCCGTTTTTCCATGGCGAGCAAGCGCTCACCGGCTGGCAAAACATCATCGACGATGTGCACGCAGCGGGAGGCCGCATGGGACCACAGATCTGGCACGTGGGCTCGGTCGCAAGCTTCCTCACGGAGTGGGTACCGGACGTGCCGGTAGAAAGCCCGTCTGGCCTCGTCGCACCTGGCCAGCCGCGCGGCAATGTCATGAGCGACCAAGCGATCGCTGACACGCTCGATGCCTATGCTCGAGCCGCTGCCGACGCTAAGCGGCTCGGTTTCGATACGGTCGAAATCCATGCGGCCCACGGCTACTTGATCGACCAATTTTTCTGGGCGGCCACCAATCAGCGCAATGATCGTTACGGCGGTGCTACGCTCAAGGACCGCTCCCGGTTCGCCGCGGATGTCATCAAGAGCGTTCGCGAAGCCGTTGGCCCCGATCTGCCGATCATTCTCCGCGTCAGCCAATGGAAACAGCAAGACTTCGACGTACGCCTGGCCAATACACCGGACGAAATGGCTGCCTGGCTGGCCCCCCTGGTGGAAGCCGGCGCGGATATTCTGCACTGCTCACAGCGCCGGTTCTGGGAACCGGAGTATCCTGAACTCGATGGTGCCGATGGCCTGAATTTTGCCGGTTGGGCCAAGAAACTCACGGGCGCGGCCACGATCAGCGTCGGTTCGGTCGGCTTATCCAGCGACTTCATGGGCGCCTTCAGCGGCGAAAGCTCGACTCCGGCCAGTCTGGATAATCTCGTGGCACGGATGGAACGTGACGAGTTCGACTTAATCGCTGTCGGTCGTGCGTTGCTGGGCGATCCTGCATGGGTGAAAAAGGTGCACACCCGCGATGAGAAGTTGCTGGGCGATTTCACCAAGGAAGCGTTGGCTACACTGTACTAATCCGTAACGGTATGCCGCCACAGGCTCGGGTCACTCCAGGGCAGCCCGAGTCAATGATCAAAACAGAATCGGCCAGAGCCCACTTCAAACTAGGCTTTGTACGAAAAATTTAACATCGCTACTGTTGCCTATGCCGAAGTGGCACAGTCAAAATATGGCGGCATGCTATGAGTTTGTCAGAACGAGTACAGCATCTTTGGAAAGAGACAGTGGGGGTCAAGGCCATTACACAAGAATGATGTCGCTACCATTTTGTATTGAGTGATGTTGTTTTCAGGAGGCATGCAGGAATTGCGGGCTTGTTTTCTAAACACTGCAATATTCCTATGTGTAATGAAGTAGAGCGTATTTACTTGCAGCTGCGTTGTGAAAGAGGGGAATAAGAATTGGACATTGAAGAGTTGTTGACATTTGTGGAGGTTGCTGAGGCCGGAGGGATCTCGCCCGCTGCTCGTCGACTCGGCGTTTCCAAGTCGATCGTTAGCAGGCGGCTGTTCCGGCTCGAAACGGAACTTGGAATACAACTCTTAGTGCGAACCACTCGTGGCGCTGCTCTGACAGAAGCTGGAGCCACATTCCGTGACTATGCGGCTAGAGCTTGCACAGAAATTGATGCGGCCAGGGAAACGATCCTACCTGCCGGGGACCTGCGTGGCCGGTTGCGAATATCTGCGCCTCTGTCTTTCGGTTCAACACACTTCGCGCCAGTGATCGCGGAAATGGCACGGCGGCACCCTCGCCTACACATTAACACTTACTATAGTGATCATGTCGTTGACCTTATCGCAGCAGGTTATGACTGTGCCATACGGCTCGGCTATCTTGAGGATTCAAGTTTGATAGCAAGGCGTGTAGGGACCATTTATGGAACGCTTGTCGCGAGCCCAGGA
Organism: Halomonas salipaludis; assembly: GCF_002286975.1. Lineage (GTDB taxonomy): Bacteria > Pseudomonadota > Gammaproteobacteria > Pseudomonadales > Halomonadaceae > Franzmannia > Franzmannia salipaludis. The sequence goes on along the minus strand of NZ_NSKB01000007.1, from coordinate 13,863 downwards.
TATATCAAAGCGCACGGAGCCCCGGAGACGCCGGAAGAACTCCTCAACCATCAAGCTCTGCTGCAGGGCAGCGAAGCATGGCAGTTCATGGATGACAATAAAATCATCACGGTTCGACCGCAAGGGCGCTTCAAGGCCGATAATGGCGCAGCGCTAGTCACAGCCGCCGTTGCTGGACTTGGCATCGGTATGCTTCCAAGTGGGCTGGTGCATAAGTACTTAGCGTCTGGCGCGCTCAATCCGATTATGGATCGCTACCCCGTGCGTCCTGGAGGCGCCTATGTCATTCGCCCGCCAGGACATCATCCCGCCCGAAAAATACGAGTTCTTACCGAATTGCTTATCGAATATTTCGAACAGAATCTACACTTTGCCGAGCTAAATCACTAACTGTTCAGAATCAATGATGACTTCCTCAAGCCGGGCCTTTGCGGTTTCTATTGCAAGCTCACGTGCTTCAGGTCCAGAACCGATCTTTTCAGCATGAACAAAGGTGACATCAGTGATCCCAATAAAGCCTAGCAGTGTCTTTAAATATGGCTCTTGGAAGTCCATTTCTTTAGTAGGGCCTTCCGAATAGAGGCCGCCTCGAGATTCGATTACGATTACGCGAATACCTTTAAGCAAACCCTGTACGCCGGCTTTGCTGTATGCAAAAGTGACTCGCGGGCGAAGCACGTGGTCGAACCACGCACGTAGCGAAGATGGTATGCTAAAATTATACATAGGAGCGCCGATCAGAACGACGTCTGCAGCTTTCAGTTCATCGATGAGCTCGTTTGAAAGTGCCTGTGCGGCCAACTCGGCTTGTGTCTCGGGCATTCCTCTAACACCTGCGACAGTGTAGGCTGTGAGATGTGGTACGGGGGCATCGCTGAGATCGCGGTAAGTGACCATTGCGCTGGGGTTTACCTCCAGCACGCGCTGTACGGCGCTCCTCACCAAGAGTTGAGAAACAGATGCCTCACCCGAAACGCTGCTGTTTATAACTAGTATATTGTTCATGGTTATATATCCTGTACTAGAAAGTTACTCAGATTGGTCATCACGCTTTCGTGTTGAGAAACCAAAGTGGCGCTCGCGGATCTCCGCTCGTCCATGGGGGACTATGCTGATTCCCCTTAGCCGAGATTCGTACCTTCCTCGGGATCGAACATCGGCATGCCGGCTGCGCCTGCCGCTGCCGGCACTTCGTTCTGCAAGACATCCCAGTGCTCGGCTAGCTTGCCGTCCTCGACCCGGAAGATGTCGATCACTACCTGCGGCTCTTCTGCCCAGCCTCGTATCCGGCCGTGAATGGCGACAAGATCACCTTCGGCGATGAGCAGGCCCGGTTCGTAGTGGACGGCAGGAGACAGGGTTTCAACGATTCCCTGCAAGGCACCACGTCCCTGTGGAATGTTCGGATTATGTTGGATGTAGTTCTCGGTGTAGAGCCGTTCGACTGCCGAGGCGTCGTGGCGCTGGAAAAGTGATGTCATCGCTTCAAGTACCAAAGCTTTATTGCGATGAGGGCGATCATCAGAAGTACGATCTGCGGGGCGTGTGATCGTAAATGCGCCGGTCATCCGCAGAAACTGGCTGTCAGGTAAGGTTGCGTGCGAATGAATCAGACCACGGTCATAGTCTTGAATATTGGTGACCGTCGCACCACTCTGCTCCTGCCAGCTTACCGCGAAGAGGCTGTTGCCAAGAGGCACGACCTGTATATCGACCGTCTCGATTCGGGCAAATGGCCCTTCCTTGATCTCGAATTTCAACTGCGACACGGACAGTAGTGTCAGAATGACCTGAAGCTTTGGATAGGAAACATGCATTTCCAAGCCAACAGGGAAACTATCTACAGACATTTCACGGCCTCTCATTTTAAGCTCAGCCGGGCAGGCTGCAGTCATCACCAATGGCAGGAGGGGTTGTCGCAAGAAGGATGACGAGACTTGAACAGCCATTAGCTTTCTCGCGACGCGTCGCTGAAAAGTCTCGTCATCCTCATGCCGATTATCCTGCGCTGCCAGGCACCGGGGTATTGAGCAACTGCTGCTCCCACATGTATGCGATACTACTGCCGCCGCCATGCTGCTTCATGACCTCGAGCAGTTCGACAAGGTGTTCGGTCCGCGCCCAGTCTCGTTGCCATTCGGACGCCAATGCCATCCAGGTCATCATATTCACACCGGCCGCAATCATGCGCTGGATGGCGACTTCGTGAGCCTCCACAGACGTACCGCCAGACGCATCCGTGATGACAGTGACGTCCCATCCCTCGCCAGCGGCCTGGATCGCCGGCATGGCGACGCACACCTCGGTCCACAGGCCTGCGATAATCAGCTGCTTGCGGCCCGTTGCCTTGACCGCGTCCACCGTCGGCTTGTCTTCCCAGGTGTTGACAAAGGTGCGGTCGATGATCTCCTGCCCAGGGAAGACATCAGTGATCTGAGGAAAGATGTCGCCGCCCTGGGCAGCGACCACGCTTGTCAGGATGGTGGGCACATTGAAGGCTTTGGCAGTCTTCGCCAGGGCCGCCGAATTGTTAATTACCATCGTTGGTTCGTGGCTGTTCAGATTCGAGAGCTGGTAAGGCTGGTGGTCAATCAGGACCAGAACCGAATCTTCAGGGCGAAGAAGAGAATCGAGACCGTTACGAAATTTCATGTTTACATCCTTTTAAATAGTGGAAAGAACGAGGCCACAGGAACAAAGCTTAGTGTTCGGCTTTGAGCCTTGCGGCGCACAACCTGCTGCGTTGGTACCGATCTTGCTGCTGATGCGATTCACGGCGAGGGGCACGGTCCGAACGACCATGCCAGATCCCACTAAGGCCTCTCCGGCAGATCTGGTGCGGCGGCAGCTTCAACCGGCTCAGCCGAATGTGGGGATTCCAATGGTAAGGCGCTTGCCGGGTGAGCAGAGCGCTGGTGAAATATTCGTGTAAGTACTGCTTCTGGACGAACCACACTTATGGGTTGTTTTAGCACCCTTCTTAGTGGGCTTTGCGTCCCGCATGCTATCGCAGATGATTATTTCTCCGATTGCTGGAGACCGGAATCATGAACATGAGCCATGGCGCTAAGGCTGCTGTTGTTCTGCATGCGAAAGCTCTAGATGCTAGTTCTACTAAGCAGCCCTTTCCCGGCGCGCCGTTAGAATCCGTAGAGGCCGTGCGTCGGTTGATTGTTGATGCTCAAAATGTGTTGCAGAGCGATAGCGAAACCGCGATCGTGCGGCTGTCCTTGGCGATCGATCTACTGAACCACACCGACAAAAGCCATTCAGCGCGTAACCGCTTCATAGGGGGGCTGGCGGGTTGGCAAATCAAGCGCTTAGATCGCTTCATCGTTCAGCATATCGATTCTGCCATTCGCACAACGCAGTTGGCGGCGGCTCTTAACCTGAGCACCAGCTACTTTTCCCATGCATTCAAGCAGGCCATGGGGGTTGTCCCCCAGGCTTATGTTGCGCATAGGCGCATCGAACTGGCCCGCCAGGCAATGTTGGACAGTCGCATACCCTTAGCCGAGATCGCGTTCAATCATGGATTTTGCGACCAATCCCACTTCAGCCGGACGTTTCGTCGCGAGACAGGGCTAACTCCACAGAAGTGGCGACAAATATTTGGCCAACACGGGGATAGAGGCGGCATTGATTGACTTGTTGTTTTAATATCAAAGCCGATGCCAAGGAAACAAGGCGTCCGTGCCTATTTCTTGGGAAGCTTCAGTCTACCTTCGGTAGCTCGTTGGGTCGTAGGTCGAATATCAATACTTCGGCCTGTTTGCCATTGGTGATTAGCAGCTTGTCGGCATGCCAGATCTTTATTCCATCACCTTCTTTCATTCGGTGTCCATTGATAGATAGCGAGCCGCTTACAACATGGGCGTAAACATGCCGCTCACCAATAATAGACAATTCACCTTGCTCACTTTTGTCAAATAGCCCTGCATAAATGCGCGCGTCCTGATTGATTTTCAAAGAGCCGTCTTCGCCATCGGAAGAAATAATGAGTCGTAGTTTTCCGCGCTTCTCTGCCGCGCCGTAGTGCTGCTGCTGGTAGCGGGGTTTGATTCCCTTGGTTGAGGGAGTGATCCAAATCTGAAGGAAATGAACCGACTCCGTCTCACTGGCATTGAATTCGCTGTGCGAGACACCAGTACCGGCGCTCATTAACTGAACGTCGCCGGGGCGGATCACCGATCCGGTGCCGAGTGAATCCTTATGAGCCAGCTCTCCTTCGAGGACGTAAGAGAATATTTCCATATCACGGTGCGAGTGCTTGTTGAAACCGCTGCCGGCTGCGACTCGATCATCATTAATCACCAACAGGTCGGAGAATCCCACCTGTTTAGGATCGTAGTACGAGGCGAAGGAAAAGCTATGGTGGGACTTCAACCAGCCATGGTCTGCCTCGCCTCGGTCAGCCGCCTTGCGTATTTCTATTGTGTCAATCATTTAGGTCGCTCCGTTATAGGGCCGTCGTGGGGCTTGTGTCACTCAGGACTATCTATTGCCGAAAAAATTGCTGAGCATTGGTGCATCAAGTGGCGACATTAGATCTGACATAATGCCAATAGGGGATAAGTATGGCTTGGATTGGTCTGTGGTCTTTGTCTCTCTTAGCGGTGAAAGAGGTGGCTTAGGCTTAAAACTCGATGAAGCCGCGCTGAATGCCAATTGACACTGCGTGGGTGCGGTTGTTCGCTGAAAGCTTTTCCATGATGCTTCGAATATGCCCCTTGATGGTGTCTTCCGATAGCTTAAACTGAGATGCGATTTCTTTATTGGATTTCCCTCGTGCCACGCACTGCAAGACTTGTATTTCGCGATCACTCAAAGCGTCCTTGTCGAGATGGCTGGCCAGTTCGGCAGCTATTTCCGGTGGGAAATGGCGCTTACCTGCAGCCAGCAGTCGTATGGTATCAACGAGTTCCTTTCGCAATGTGCTCTTAAGTAAATATGCTTTAGCGCCGGCCTTGATGGCATGTAGCGCTCGCACATCGCCGCGATAGGTAGTGAGTATGGCGATACATGCTTCGGGAAACTCCGTACGTATCGCCTTAATTGCCTCAATGCCGTTGACATCCGGCATTTGTAGGTCCATCAAGGTAACATCCGGGCGCAGCGTCCGAAACATTTCCAGCGCTTCGTTACCGCCACTTGCCTCAGCTATTAAGACCATGTCGGGTTGCCCGTCGATGACTGCCGCAATTCCTTCCCGTAGTAAGGGATGATCATCGACTACCATCACGCGAATTGGTTGATTTGCTTGCGACACGTTTAGCTCCTTTGCCTACTTAGTCGTTGCCACCAGCGCTGAAGACGAGTTAGAGGGCGAAGGTAGGCTGATGATGCCTGAACGCATAAGCGAACCTCGGTACCCCTAGGGCGGGCTCGCTGAATAATCAGTTTCGCACCGATGTTGCAAGCACGTTCCTGCATGCCGGACAGGCCCCAATGCCCCGGCCGTCCGAGTGGATTGAGGTAGCGAGAGTCCACGCCGACGCCATCGTCGGTGATCTGTAACTCGAACTCACGCAAGCCATGGACGATATGCAGGTTGATATGCGCGCTACCGGAGTGCTTGAAGGCATTGAGGATAGCCTCGTGCCCAATTCGATAGGCTTCTTCTCGGACGATGGGATTCAGTCGGCGATGTGCACCACGGGAAGATGCTATGAATACGGCTGTGTTGTCCTGAGCGTATTCGCGGCCGACCTTGGTCAAGGCCGCGAGCAGATTTACTGACGAAGATTCAGAGCTGCGAAGATCTAGCACCCGGTCACGTCCCTCGCTGACAACTTGGTCGGCACGATCAAGAATCTGATCCATCTGGATGCGTGTCGGTTCACCTTCGGGAATCGTTTGTGTAATAGCCTGAAAACGTAGTATCAGGCCTTGTACGCCTTGCAGAAAAGTATCATGAAGTTCGCGAGCTATTCGTTCGCGCTCGGCATGCCGTGCCTCAAGGCGCGCGCGTAACTGCTCTGCCGAGCGCCGCATACTAGCACGGTATAGCAGCCACAAAAGGCCGGCCAGCATTAGGCCACTTGCAGTGAGAAACGTCGGTTGCAGGTAGAACACTTGTGGTACGGAAAAGGACAGCGTTGCTTCGTCTTGGCTAGTAACACCAGCTTGATTGAGAGCGAGGACCCGGAAGCGATAATCGCCAGGGGGAAGTCCGGTATAAATAGCGTGGCGCTGAGAGCCAGCGTGGTGCCAGTCGCGATCGAAGCCATCCAAGCGGTAGCGAAAGTGAACCGCCTCCGGACTTGATAAGCTGAGAGAGGTGTAACCGATCTCGATCCTTTTCAACCCTGCCAGAACCATCGACGATGTTGCCGGGAACTCCACACCATCGACACTCAGGGACTCGATAGCGACTTTCGGGGGGGCGTCGCGCTTATTATGGCGAGTTGGATCGATCTGAACCACACCGTTGGCAGTGGCAAACCAGAGTAGTCCTCCACTATCACGCACTGCGGTCGGTAGTGGAAGCACTTGGTGCGGATCGCTTGTTAGACCACCCATGACATCATAGGTCCGATAACGAATGTCATAGTCAGGATCTGCTATGGCCTGTTCCAGCTCGGGGGCTGGAATCTGGTAGATTCCTGATCTTGCGTGCACCCAAAGATCGTTGTCTCCCGCAGACGCATTCTGGGCTTGCGAAGGCGCGGCAATGATGGCGTAAATATTGTCGAATAATCCATTGTCTGGTAACTGTAATCGGTGGAAGCGCGAGCCATCGAAATACGCCATGCCGCGCTGTCCACCGACTCAGCTGCGCTTCCCTTGGTGACTGATGGCAGTCACATGACCAACCTGCAAGCCGTCTGCTAGCCCCCAGTGGCGTGTGCCGAAGACGTTACGAGTGACGATCAGATTGTCGCGATAGCCGAACCAGAGCCGACCCTGATCATCGGCCGCAGCGCTTACGGGCATTATCTGACTAGGCAGGGAGGGCGATTCAACACGAGTCCATGAGCCTTCACGCCATGAGAACAACCCTTGCCTGTTGATCGAAACCCAGAGAGTGCCATTCGCACCTAAAGCCATGGCACGTACCGCTGAGTCCGGCAAGGCACTGCTGGGCAGGTCGGTAACTTTTTCTAAATGATCGCCGCGCGATCGCCAGATTCCATTCGGCCCACCCATCCAGATACGTCCTTGCCCATCTGTTAGCGCCGAGGTTACAGGTGGTGGAGCGTTCAGCGAGTCGAGGTGATCCGCTTTCAGCCGCATCGCCGGAAGATTGCCGCTTCCAGCCCATATGCTGCCGTCAGTGCCGGCAGCTAAGGCAAAATTGATCGCATTGTCAGGCAGTGGTGCCATCGCTACGGTGCGAGGACGAAATCGGTCGAGCCCTGAGCTGGTTCCGACCCAGATGTTGCCTTCGCTGTCTTCCAGCAGCGGCCAGATGTAATCCGAGCTTAGGCCATCTCGGCTGGTGTATTTTTCTGTAGCCGTTTCGCTAGTTCCTATCTGTGCAGACGGCTGTGCCAGATAGTGGGTGCCATCGCCGATGGTGCCAACCCACAGCGCGCCGGCGCTGTCGAACAATAGGCCGCTGTTACCGCCTGCCGACGTGGGCAGCCGTTTAACCTCGCCAGTATCGGGACTGAAGCTCTGCAGCGTGCCGTTATAACGATCGGCCACCCAGATGTCGCCGTCCGGCGCTTGGACGATCTGGCTCGCCCAGGCGACCGATAGCCCAGTGTCGATAAAGGATCGAGCATTCTTGGGTAGGTAGAACAAGCGCTCCTCATTGGCAGCCCATAGCACACCGCTGCGGTCGACGAACACTGCACTCGAATGCAAACCCGGAAAATTCATCTGTGTGGAAATGCGCTGCCATTGCCTGCCATCGAAACGCGCCAGGCCATCGTTGGTGGCGGCCCAGATGTGACCTAGTTGGTCTTCGGCAAGACTATAAATGACCCCACCAGGAAGTCCGTCCTGGGGTGGATAATTAGCCATTTCATTCGACGAGATGAAGCGCAATCCGCCTGCACGTAGACCAACCCAGAGCCCTGCATTGGTCGCTAGCAATGCCGAGACGGTACCCAGAGCTTGCCCATTGGCTGGTTGATATCGAGTAAAACGTACGCCATCGAAGCGCAGCAGCGAGTCATTGCTACCCAGCCAAAGATAACCGTCATGCGTTTGAGCTAAGGCTCCCACTTGGCTCGGGCCGTTGTCGGCAGCTGACCAGCGGCTGTGTTCCAACTGCCGGAAGGCACGGGCCTCGGCCTGTGGTGGCCAGTTTAGGGCCGCGAGAATCAACCATAGCAAGCAGGCTAAAGCGGCGGCCTTGAGCGTAGCGCACTCGTTTGAGTCACTGGGCAAGGCTGCCTGAGTGCTTGAAGCCTTCATTCATGAACGCCTGATACGTTACTAAAATCTTCCTGACTGAGTCTGCGACCATTCGATCAAGTAGTCTGCCACCTCTTCCCAGCCCGGTTCGGCGATCAGCCAATGGCTACGATCTGCGAAACATTCGAATGATGTGGGCGCAATCGACTGATGGTGATGATTATAGATGGCTTCCACGAGACTGGCTCGGATAACATGGTCCTTTTCTCCAACGATCAGCAGCAAGGGGGCACGCTGGTCATTGGAGAAGTCGACGCTGCAGCGGATGCCCAGGAGGGTTTCGTAGAGAATACGTCGCGGAGCAGCCACGATGTGCCGTCGATATGCCGCACATTGCTCGTATGATGACAGGCGTTGCGCGACCTTGGTAGCAAAGTACTCGAACGTCATCTCTGCCTTATGCGCCCATACACCGCCATTGAGTAACAGTGGCAACAGATTGAAAGCTAAGGCACTCCGCTGGACACCGCGCGGTGGGATGGGAGCGATAGCGATTCCGGCCGTGCCCAAGCCGCGGTCCAGTAGCAACTGAACAACCAGGCCTCCGACTCCGTGGCCGACAAGCAGCGGTGCATAAGGCAGACCCTCTACTATGGAGGCATAGTGGTCGATAATTCGAGCGAGTCCGAGGGGGGCTGGGCGTGCGCCTGGCAGCACTGCCCCCGACTGTGAACGCAGTGACGGCCAGGGCGGGGCGAGGCAGGTATATCCACAAGCCGAGAAGCGCCCCTTGAAATGATTCCAAATTGCCGGAGTCAGCCAAGCGCCGTGGATGAACAAAACTGTTCTATTCATGGCCGATACTCAGCACGTACTCCGGTGAGCTGCGGGGCAGTAAAGGAAGTCGCTTCCGGCTGCCTTTGACCTGAAAGAGTACTCAAAGTAGCTTCCCTATGGTGGTGAATCGCGTTTGGTTGTGCTGAGGGCTACTCAAATTTTGCCCATGGTCCGCTAAGGTTTGCCAAGTTGAAGGCAATGCTTGCCGGCCATGCCAATAAAAAATGGCTTAGCGCAACGCTCGCTGGCAGTCAACCTGCGAGCCCAATGGTATAGAGACTATGCCAAGGTGCGCCACAGGCTGATTGGATGGTTGTGCGTTTATGTGATGGACTTGTGGTAAGTTCGGAATCTCGAATTAGCATTGCGTTTGGGACTTGAGACTGCCCCCGTAAACTCCGTCTTTTTTCCGATTTGCCTTTTCTGATCATCGCTCGTCGACTTTCAGGCATAACCTAATGAAGCGTATTCACTGCAGCACCTGCAGTGAATACAAGCAAGTCTCGACGAGTTATTCTTGAGCGATCACCGACCTGAGCGCTTTTCACCATCGACTTTTGAAGTTTGTGACAGTTGTTGCTAATTATTAATGGATTAATGGCTATCTTGGCTATGATAAGACCAGCCAATGAGGAGTTTTTATGTACAGGGTTGTTGTATTGTGATGAGAGTGCTGGAAAGTACGAACGGCGCCTTTTAAAAACTTGATTGAGGCCTAAAATGTCAGAGGCGATTCATCATGTGGCGAAACGAGGCCTCGAAAATGGACATTGAAGTATTGCGAACGTTTGTAGAAGTCGCTGATGGTGGTGGAGTCTCCGCTGGTGCCCTCCGACTTGGCATTTCCAAGTCGATCGTCAGCCGAAGGCTCGCGCGGATCGAAGCTGAACTCGGTGTCCAGCTGCTTGCACGATCCACCCGCGGCGCAGCCCTGACAGAAGCAGGTGCTACGTTCCGATATCACGCAGCCAGAGTCTGTGCAGAGATGGATATAGCGAGGGAGACGATGTTGCCTGCCGGCGACCTACACGGTCGACTACGCATCGCTGCTCCGCTTTCCTTTGGTTCGACTCACTTGGCTCCCGTGTTCGCGGAAATGTCGCGGCGCTATCCCGATCTCCACATCCACACCTGCTACAGCGAGCACCTCGTAGATATTATTTCAGAAGGTTTTGATTGTGCAATTCGGCTTGGCCATCTTACGGATTCCAACCTGATTGCAAGACGCATCGGCCCGCTCAACAGAAAGTTGGTTGCGAGCCCAGAGTATATAGAAGTCCATGGAGTGCCTGAAACGCCTTACGAACTACTCACCCATCGTGCACTCATGCAAGGTACTGAGTCCTGGCAATTCGTGGATGGGGCGAAGGTTGTCAAGATCCGACCGCAAGGACAATTCAAAGCCGACAACTGCACAGCGCTGGTCGCTGCCGCCCTGGCTGCTGTCGGCATTGCGTATCTACCTGAAGTGCTTCTTCAGGAGCATCTGGCCTCGGGCGCACTTGTGCCTGTCATGACGAACTACCCGATACATGATTCAGGAATATTTGTCGTTCGTCCTCCTGGTAAGCATCACTCTAGGAAGGTAAAGGTCCTAACTGAGATGCTGATAGAGAGGATCGGCAAAGACCTGCACCTTACCGGGGATGAGGCGACCACTGAACCAAGACGGGCTATAAGATTCGCCCCTCCTCGAGCGCTCGTGAACGGATAGTTCAGCTCTCCCAGCACTTGTTCTGGGCAAATCAGAGCGGGCACATTTTTCAAGCTGAAGTCACCAATTGATTTCTCTTGGCGTTTGGTGCTCAAGGTAGAGTGGGCCGGCAGCTGTGGTACTCCTTCTCAAACTTGTAAAAATCTAACGCCGTTTCAGTAGCCGCGCCTGAAGTGCTGTACTTGAGCTCACTATTAACCGCGCCTGGCTCAATAGAGGTAACGCGCACATTTCTCCCTACTTCCTGCCGCGACCCCCTCAGAGATCGCTCGAACGGCAGGCGAGTCGCTCGATTATCGAGAATTGCTCGGTAACCCCGACATCAAGAGAGCGGTAGCTTTTTTAATATTTTCTTCTCTTCTTCAACCCGACACAGCTTGCGTTTCAGCTTCTGAGCTTCACATTGCTCAGGCGAGAGAACAGCAGGAGCGGTTGCACCGCTCTTTGTTGCTTTCTCCTTAGAGGCATGTGACTCAAATGGTGGTCAATGCATCAATAGCTTCTGCTATCGGCGTGTTTCCTGCAGTTAGTTCAAGAATCTTGCGGCTCACCATGGGGGTATGGAGCAGCGCTGCAAGAGTTGCCGCCACATCGTCACGGCTGACTTCGGTGTGGAGCTGGGCTACCCCAAGATTAATGGTTCCGGCACCCGGGGTCTCCTTCAGGGCGGACGGACGCAGGATTAACCAGTCCAGGCCACTCTGGGTGAGTTCTATATCTGCCCGCTTTTTCACCTTGATATAGTGCTCGAAGCCTTCATGCATATGCCTTTCGCGCCATGCCTCGGGAAATACTGACACAAGGAGAAACCGCTTAATACTAGCCAACTTGGCAGCTTCTATCGTCTTGGTGATGCCATTACCATCGATTGCTTCGGTTATGTCACTACCAGCGCCCCCCGCGCCAGCACTAAAGACAATGGCGTCACTTCCCTGCATGGCTTGCGCTAGTCGCTGCGGATCAATGCTCATCAGATCTCCGAAGGTGCCGGTTATACCGATGCTAGCGAGCATTTGGGCCTGGTCTGTCTGACGGTAAAGGCCATCTACCTCGTCGCCCCGCTCCTTTAAAATGCGTGCTAAACGAAATCCCACCTTGCCAGTGATTCCCAAAATAAAAATCTTCATCTTAATATCTCATGTAAGAAAATGGGTAACAGTTCGATGGCGCTCAGAGCCCACCAAGACTGATGTACTTGAGTAGGAGATACTCCTCAATGCCATGTGAGGAACCCTCGTTGCCGAGTCCGCTATCCTTGACGCCACCTAATGGGGGGTAACTTCCGCGGTGACCAAGCCTGAATTGACACCGACCATGCCGCTTTCCAACGCTCGAGAAACTCGAAACACGCTGGATAGGTCACGGGTATAAAAATACGCGGGCAGTCCGAACTCAGAAGCGTTGGTTGCATCAACCCACTGGTCGTTGATATAGCTTTCTTCCCGTAGCCAACCGGCTGATTTATATGGCTCAACATCGCATTGCTTCTACTTTTTTGAATAGTTTTTCTGTAACTATCGGCGCAACCTGGCCCCAGTTCTTGAAGGGCCAGGTCGATCACTTCCTCTGAATTAAGACAGCCAATCTGCTTATGAACTTGGTCTCTATGTGAGCTGTTTTAGGAGTACAGTAGCTGCCGGTGCCGAGGATGCTGGGTTTTGACCGGTGGTCAGCAGACCATCAGTGATGACGTAGGATCCCCAGTCGTCGCCTTTCGAAAAGATACCACCCTTGGCCTTGAGTTCGTCTTCGACCAGAAACGGCACGATGTCGGTAAGGCCGACAGCGGCTTCTTCGCTGTTGGCAAACCCTGTGACTTTTTTGCCTTCTACCAGCGGGCGTCCGCTTGGCGTTTTAACGTGGCGGAGCAGGCCTGGTGCATGGCAAACAAGTGCAACGGGCTTTTCGGCAGCGAGGAACGACTCAATCAGCGAGATTGAGTTTTTATCTTCGGCGAGATCCCAAAGAGGACCGTGGCCGCCAGGATAGAATACGGTGTCGAAATCGGCTTGTGAAACGCTATCCAGGCGCACGGTGTTGGCGAGTTGGGCCTGGGCGTCTGCATCTGCCTCAAAGCGGCGAGTCATGTCAGTCTGGAAGTCTGGCTCGTTGCTCTTCGGATCGAGCGGCGGCTGACCACCCTTAGGCGATGCCAGCACGATCTCTGCGCCGGCTTCTTTGAACACGTAGTAAGGCGCGGCCAGCTCTTCGAGCCAGAAGCCGGTTTTGCGGCCAGTGTTGCCAAGTTGGTCGTGTGATGTCAGCACCATCAAAATTTTCATGTCTTTCTCCAATCGGTAGGTGGTTTTATTAGACCGGTCGTCTCGAGGCGAGGCGTAAAAAAGTACCCTTGAGAGAACATTCTCGAGTAGTACCTCCACATCTCTCCCCGGTCAGGCGGAAAGATGAAGAATCTGGCGAGTCGTCTTCATAGCTATTTCAAAAGGATGCGTGGTACGTCCAATTTTCACCATCACGCTGGCACCTAACCAGAGCTGATAAAGGCTTTCTGCATTGTCGTGAGCAGATCCCTTGATCGATAGCGAACCATCTGCCATACCAGCCTCAATAGCTTGCGCAAGACGACCGATGATGCCCCTAGTACCGCGCTTGAGCGCTAAACGCATTGTTTCCGATAAGTCGGCTACTTTCGCGCCATGTGTGACCGCAATGCATTTGCCCTGACAAAGCAATTAGCTGGGTTGAACACTTTATCACTGTAGATCTCTAAGCCATCCGGTCAGCAGCGCGGCTCTATATGCGACGTCAACTACTTTGGCCGCTTGGCGACAATTAAAATGGCCGGTTGGGTGGGGTAATTGTCGTCAGTCTGACGACCCGGCTTTTCCTCCTTGTAATTGACGTTGATAAGCACGCTTACGGTAGCTTTCCCCGCTCAGCTCCATCAGCGTGGCGTGGTGCACCAACCGGTCGATGGCGGCCACCGCCATCATGCTGTCGGGGAAGATGCTGTCCCAGGCGCTGAACGGTTGGTTGGCGGTGAT
>NZ_NSKB01000006.1 GCF_002286975.1 Halomonas salipaludis | reverse complement strand
TCAGCCAGATGAACAGCATGCGCGCCAGTTCATCGGCCCACGGCAGCGAATGGTTGAGCAGCGCACGACCGATGACGTTGGCCGACACCGAGACGATCAGCGCCACCAGCAGGGCGGCAATCAGGTGCTCCATGCCGATGGTCAGCCAGCGGAAGACCGCCGGGCCGCGGCGCTGCTGGGTATCGATCTCCAGCGGCTGGCGGCGCGGGTCGTCGAGGAACTCGGACGGGTCCGGGGGCGGTGAGTGAGAGGGTTGCATAGGCGCTCCAAGGGCAGACAGACGCAACGCGGACCAACCACGGGCCCGCGTCGCTCATCGTCATGCGATATCAGTCGTTCATGGTGTCTGCGACGATCTGCTGGATCTCGGCGACCAAGTCTTCACCGATGCGCGGTGCCCACTCCTCGTAGACCGGCTGCACGGCGTCCTGGAAGGCAGCGATCTGGTCGTCGTCGAGGCGGGTGATCTGCATGCCGCGCTCCTCGAGCTGATTACGAGACCAGTCGTCATACTCGGTGGCCAGCTGGATCTCGTATTCCGCTGCCTGCAGGGCGGCTTCCTGGATCAGGTCCTGATACTCGGCATCGAGGCGATCCCAGGTGCGCTCGGAAATCATCTTGATAAACGGGGTGTAAACGTGGCGGGTCTCGGAGCCGTAATCCTGCACCTCATGGAAGTTGGAGGTGAGGATGGTGCTCCAGGGGTTCTCCTGGCCGTCGACTACGCCCTGCTCCATGGCCGAGAACAGCTCGCCGAAGGCCATCGGCGTGGGGTTGGCGCCGAGCGCCTCCCAGATCGACAGGTGCACCGGGTTCTCCATGGTGCGCACCGACAGGCCGCGCACGTCGAGGCCGGCCACGTCTTCCGGAGAGGCCACTTCGCGGGCGCTATTGGAGAGCTGGCGGAAGCCGTTTTCCGAGAACGCCAGGGCCTTGATGCCGGTGCCGTCAAAACCATCCAGCATCGACTGGGCGACCTCGCTATTGAGTACCGCAATGGCCGCCTCGCGGGTCGGCAGCAGGAACGGCAGGTCGAACACTGCCAGCTCCTCGACGTAGGTGGTGGCCGGCGAGCTCGACGGGTAGGTCATGTCCAGCGAGCCGGTCTGCAGCATTTCCATCATCTGCACGTCGTCGCCGAGCTGGCTGTTGGGGAAGATATTGACGCTGATGCGCCCTTCGCTGCGCTGATCGAGGATATCGGCGAAGTACTGGGTGGAGAGATACTGCGGCGAGGTTTCGGCCAAGCCAATGCCCATGCGCAGGGTAACGCTGCCGTGGTCGCCAACCGTATCACCGTCGATGGTGGGCGGATCGGAAAGCTCGGGCGACTGAGCATGGGCAATACTGATCGAAAGCGTGGCCGCGCCGGCCAGCGTGAGCGTAGTCCGTAAGATAGGGGTCATGGCGTGAGTCTCCATTGTGTGATGCTTTGTTGTAATGGCCGGTTGATGACATACCGCATACGTCTAACAGACGGCCAGGAATCAGCGTTGCGTCAAGCCTGTAACCTGCGTATCAAGCCCCCTACAGCATGGGGCAGGGCAAGGCATTTTCAGCTCCAGGAAAGTTACTCGATAATCCATGCACAACATCAATGTTACCGGTAACTTTCTTCATTCAGGCTAGTCCTCTGCTTGATCGGCTGTCAATCGCCAATTCGCCGTCAACACCTAGACCTTAGTTGCATTACCCTCTCACAGGGACATCAATCAATCGTCATCTGATGAACAGTGGGTAGATCGGCTACGCTGTTACATATACAGGCGACCCGTCGCTTACCCTGCTCCATGGAGGCCGCCGATGACCGACCGCTACGCCTACCCGCACCGCCTGCTCCATTGGGGCGTGGCAGTGGTCTTGCTGTTCTCGCTCAGCAGTGGCCTGACGCTGGGGTTTCTCGGCTTCGAGGGTGCTATGGAACGCCTCGGGCGGGCCGGCACGGATACGCTCTACACCCTGCACAAGACCGCCGGGGTGATGATGCTGGGTCTGATGACGGCGAGGTTGATCACCCGGCTGATCTTCGTGGTGCCGCTGCATGACCCGCCGCTGCCCCCCTTCCAGCACCTGCTCAGCACTGCCGTGCATCATCTGCTGTATCTGGCACTGCTGGCGATGCCGGTGCTGGGCTGGCTGGCCACCGCGACCGGCGGCTTCCCGGTGCAGTTCTTCCAGTTCAACCTGCCCGGCCTGGTCGGCGAGAACGAGGCGCTGTCGCAGCAACTGTTCGTCTGGCACGGCCGGCTCGGCTGGGTCATCCTCGGTTTGGTGATACTGCACATCTGCGGGGCGCTCTATCACTGGCTGATTCGCCGCGACGGCGTGATGACGCGCATGAGCCTGTTCTAGGATTGCGGCGCCGCGGGAATTGTCTCAGCCTTGGCGTGGTCTTTACTGGGCTATCGCTGCCAGGAGTCTTCGATGCCGTCTCGACGTACCACTTTCTGCGCTGCCCTCCTCGCGACGGCCCTGTTGATGCCGCTGGCGGCGCTGGCCGAGACCTGCCCCGCGCCGGGCGAGTGGCGGCTCGACGATGGCCGCCACGCCTCCAATGCCACCATGATGCGCGAACTGGCCAGCCACGAGGTGGTGCTGCTCGGTGAGCAGCATGATCGTCTCGCCCACCATCGCTGGCAGCTGCATACCCTGTCGGGGCTGCATGGCCACCGCGACGACCTGCTGATCGGGCTGGAAATGCTGCCGCGGGAGTCGCAGCCGGCGCTCGATGCCTGGGTCGCCGGCGAGCTCGATGAGGCCCAGTTCCTCGCACAGAGCGGCTGGCATGAGCACTGGGGCCATGACCCGGCACTCTACCTGCCGATCCTACACTTCGCGCGCATGCAGCAGATTCCGCTGGTGGCCTTGAACATTCTCCCGGCACTACGTCAGCGCCTGGCCAGCGAAGGCTGGGACAGCGTGCCCGCCGAGCAGCGCCATGACCTCACGCCACCCGCCGCCCCCCAGGCAGCCTATCGCGAACGGCTCGCAGCGGTATTTGCCCAGCATCCGGGGGACGACGAGTCGGGGTATGGCGTCGAGCGCTTCATCGCCGCCCAACTGGCCTGGGACCGAGCCATGGCCGAGGGCATCCACGAGGCACTCGTCGATCACGCCAGCGAGGCCAGCGGCACTCCCCTGCTGGTCGCGCTGATTGGCCAGGGTCACCTGACCTACGGCCACGGCGTGCCCCATCAGTTGGCCGATCTCGGCGTAGCCGCGCAGCAGACCCTGCTGCCCTGGCAGCCAAACGGCCAGTGCCAGCCCCCGGCGGGCCTGGCCGACGCCCTGTATGCGCTGGCTGACGAAGACGGCTTCGAACCGGCGACCCCGGCGCGCCTCGGGGTGATGATCGACAGCCACGCCGACGGCGTATTGATCCAGGCCGTGGGCGACGACTCGATTGCCGAGCGCGCCGGGCTTGTCAGCGGCGACGTAATCGTCGAGGCCGCCGGCCGCCCCGTTGCCAGTCCCGGCGAGCTGATCGCGGTGGTCCGCGATCAGCCGCCGGGCACCCTGCTGCCGCTGGGCATCTCGCGCCAGGGCGACCGCGAGGAAGTGCTGGCGCGCTTCCCGCCGCGCCACTGAGCCCATGTCGCACCACCGGTTCCAAGCCCACTGGTACGGCGCCCTGCTGGGAGGCCTGGGCATGCTGTGCAGCCTCGGCGCTAGCGCTGAGGACCTGCCACACAAGAGCATGCGACTGTGGCTCGACCCCGCCAGCGCGAGCCTGCGCGGCGAACTCGAACTCAGCCCGGCCCCCGCGTCCGGCGAGGTCGCGCTGCTTGCCGGGCTCGAGATCACCCTCGATGAGCATGACGGCCAGCACCGCATCATTCACTGGCAGGGCCAACTCTCCCCCGCAGCACAACAGCGCGGGCTGCGCCTGGAGGAGGCCGGCAGTTTTCTCCCCGCCAACGCTGGCTGGTATCCGTCACTGCTCGACGCGCCCTTCTCGCTGTCGCTGACGCTCGAACTGCCGCCAGAGCAGCGCGGCGTGGCCAGCGGCTCGCTGGTGAGCGACGACAGCGACGCCGATGCCACCCGCGAGCACTACCAGCATCCGCGCAGCGACAGCATCGAGGTCGCTGCCGGCCCCTGGCAGCTGCGTGAGCACACCGTCGGCGACGTACGCCTGCGCACCCTGTTTCCCAGCGCCCTGGACGACGCCTTCGCCGATACCTACCTGCATCACGCCGCCAACCACTTGTCACTGTTCGAAGCGCGCCTGGGCGACTACCCCTTCGCCAGCTTTACCATTGCCGCCACCCCAGCGCCGGTGGGCCTGGCCTTCCCGGGCTTTACACTGCTCGGCGAGCGGGTCATCCCGCTACCCTTCATCCCCCATACCTCGCTGGCCCATGAGCTGATGCACGCATGGTGGGGAACCGGGGTGCGCCTCGAGCGTGGCGCCGGCAACTGGTCGGAAGCGCTGACCACCTACCTGGCCGACTATCACCTGGATGAGCTGCGCGGCGACACCTACGACACCCGCAGCCGCTGGCTGACCGACCTCGCCACCCTGCCCGCCGCCGGCGAACGTCCGCTGATCGCCTTTCGCGGCGATCGCGACCCCGCCGCACGGCTGATCGGCTATCAGCACGGCGCCATGGTGCTGCACATGCTGCGCCAGCGGATTGGCGACGACGCCTTCGACCGCGCCTTGCGCGAGCTGGCCGACACACACATGTTCCACAGCGCCGGCTGGGACGACCTGCAGGCCGCCTTCGAGGCGGCCGCCGGCACCTCTCTGGATGACTTCTTCTCTGCCTGGCTGCGTCAGCCGGGTCGCCCACGCATCGTCCTCGAGGATGTTCAGCGCACACCGCGGGATGATCGCTGGCGCCTCGAGGTCACGCTGCGCCAAGAGGCTGACGGCGCCACCTGGCCGCTGAAGTTGCCACTTGTCATTGCCACCCGAGACGCAGAGGTACACCGCAGCATCAGCCTGGAGGCACCCCGCAAGCGGATACGAATCGACCTCGCCGAGCGCCCGCTGGCGCTGCAGATCGATCCGCACCTGGATGTGCTGCGTGAACTCGACGCCCCGCCGGCCACCCTGCGCGCGCTGCTGCTGGCAGGCGATGTCGAGGTACTGGCGGCAAGCCCGGGCAGCGAGTCGCTGGCCCTGCAATTGCTGGGCCAACGGCCGGGGGTGGCACACCAGCATGACGCGACACCGTTAACGCTGCTGGTGGGGCTGAGTGACGATGTCCACGACTGGCTCGATGAACGGGCCGTCAGCGTGCCGCCCGAGGTCGGCCAGCGCAGCGCAGCACGCATGTGGCACCACCCCGAACGGCCACTGGTGATACTCAGTGCCGATAGTCCCCGTGGCCTGGGCCAATTGGCCGCAGCACTGCGCCACCAGGGGCAACACAGCTACGTGGTCCAGGACGCCGACGGCGCCACACTCGACAACGGACGCTGGCCCCGCGAGCGCTCCCTAGTCTGGCGGTTCGACGACTGAGTCCGAGGCGCAGGCCGTCAGCAACTCATCGGCCAGTGCCAGGGCCGTGGCATGCTCGATAAACGGCAAGACTACCCGCCCGTGGGCGAGGTGCAGATGCAGTGTGGCAAGCCCACGGCGGCGCTGGAACCAGCTCTGGCGCACGTCCACTGTGATCGCCTTGTGCAGCGCGAACACATGGGTGCGCAGGCCGAACAGGCCGTGACGCACCCACAGGTAGTCGCCGCTGCGCGCCCAGCCCTGGCAATGCCAGCGGCGCCAGGCCCCCAGCACCACCAGCGCCACCACCGCGGCAGCCAGCAGCAGCCACTGCCAGCCGGGCAGCGTCGCGTCCAGCAGTGCGGCACTGCCGGCCAGCAGCAGCCCGCCCAGCAATCCCCCTCGCAGCAGCAGCACTCGACGATAGTGGCGTGAGACGCGGATCAGCTCGACGGGCCAGGTCAGCCCCGGCCACAGGGTGGCCAGCAGACGCCGCTGTTCGCCGCCGGTGATCCCCGGCACCAGGAAGCGGCGCCCCTCGTCGCCGGTACCGCCGAACTGGTGGCAAACCAGATAGCCGCAGCCAAGCAGGCGCCCGGGGCCGGTCTCGACCCATTCGACCACCTGCAGGCGCGATAGGGTGAGACTCTGGCGCTGGCGCTGCAGCAGGCCGCTGGTCTGGATCTGGCGTCCGCCGTGCTCGACCAGGCGGTAGCCGAAGAAGCGCCACACAGCGGCCATCACCGACAGCAGCAGCACGACGGCCAGTACGACCAGCAAGGCCAGGGCGGCGAGCAGCAGCGGCGTGGTCGGCAGCCAGTCACGCCATGCCAGAGACGGCGCGATATCGTGCAACCAGCGCTCCAGGGGGCGGATCAGCGGCGACAGCATGGCCGCGGCGACCATCACCGAACGGCTGGTCAGGCCGTGCAGCAGCAGGCCCTTGGCGGTGAGTATGTAGTGGGCAGGTGCTGCAGCTTGCGGCGTCAAGGCGAAGGGCGACAGGCGCTCGCTGAGCGCCTCGGCGATAGCCTGGCGAATCCCCGGCAGGGTTATTCGCGAGGCATCGCCGGCCAGCGGCACCACCTGCCACTCGACCACGCCGAACGGCCGCATATGCAGCGGCTGACGCGTGGCGATCTGCTGCACGTGGTGCGCCGCCAGCTTGTACTCGCGCTGCTCGAAGAGGCCGCTGTGGATCACCAGCACATCGTCTTCGAGCCGAAACCGAAAACGCCGGTAATAGCGCCAGGCCAGCAGCAGCGCCAGGCACAGCGCCCCGCCGCCGGCCAGCAGCAGCTCGCGCCAGCCGACGGCATCGAGCAGCGTCAGACCAGCACCGGCGCCGAGTAGCAGCGGCAGGTGCTGACGCCCCTGCTCGGCCGCCTGGGTCAGCAGCAGCGAGACCATCGCCCACGGCGACAGCCGCTGCCACTCGGCGAGCGGGTCGCTCACGCCGACGACTCGCGCGAAGCGCCGCTCAGGCGATCCAACAGCTGCTGCTTGAGCAGCTCGGCCTGGGCCGCGGGCAGCCCCTCGATCAGCAGGTCGGCACCGCGCCCCCCGGCGGTGAAGCAAGCCAGCCGCACCAAGCCAAAACAGCGCTCCAGCGGATTGCTGCGCGTCTCGATATGTTGCAGCCGCACCAGCGGCAACGCCTGCAGGCGCTGCACCAACAGCCCGCGGCGCTGAACGATGTCATGCTCACGCAGCGCATAGCCGCGCCGCCGCGCCTCGCACCACGCCAAGCCCACGCCCAGTGCAGCGCAGCCCGCAACGCCGGCCACCAGCCAGGCGCGCCAGGCCAGCAGCGGCGAATCGCCCAGCGGCATCCACGCCACCGCCAGCACCACGACCAGCCAGCCGGCCGCCGTGTGCAGCGCCAGGCAGGGTGCCAGACGCGGCGACAGCGGCAGCAGCGGCGACTCACCGAGCCCCTGGCGTGGCTCAGCGCCAACTGGCGGATCAGAGTGCGTCATGTGATACCTCGGATGAGTGGTCGTGCCGAGCGTCGCAAGCCGCCTGAATCAGCAGATTTCGTGGTGTCAGCTGCCGCGCGCAGAAGGTCGCCAGCGTGACCGTATAACCCGCCTCCTCGAGCATCAGCACGCGGTCGAGCACCAGCCACAGTTCCAGCGGCCGACGAAACAGCTGGCGCACCACCTCGAGCCGCTCGACCTCGTCCAGACGCTGCCAACCGCGCGCCTCGAGATCCGCCCAGTCGATCCGCGACGGCAGCACCAGGCCCTTGCACTCGGCGGCCCAGGCGCAGAACTCGGCCAGGGTCGGTGGCATGCGCCCGTAGGCCAGGCTGGGCACCGGCAGGTAGCTGTCAATGCCGCGCAGCTCGCGCTGCAGCAGGTCGAAGGCCAAGCGCCAGGCGCCATTGCGGCGGCGCTGGCGGCGCACCTGCCGTGGGGCAGTCACGGTTTCCTGTACCGCCAGGGCCAGGGTGTCGCGCTCGAGGGCCAGTGCATCCCGCGCGGCCAGGGCACGTCCGGTCGCCGACAGCGGTCGATAGCGCGCTGCGGCGGTGCGCTGGTAGCAGCATGGCGCCAGGCTTACCCCGGCACCGCAGTCGGCAGCCAACTCGAGCAGCCGCACGTGCAGATCACCGCAGGCGTGCAGCGCCACTACCTGGCTCGAGGCCGTCAGCCTATCGGCCGCCGTAGCGGCCATCACGTCCTGCTCGAGCATGGTGACCCGTGCTCCCTGGCGAGCGGCTAGCTGCTGCCCCTCTCGACACAGCGTCGGCTGCCACTCGAGGGCCGTTACCGGCTGCTGATGCAGGCGGCTCAAGGCACGCGCCAGGTGCCCTTTGCCGGCACACCACTCCACCAGGCGGGCCTCAGGCCCGAGCGGTACATGGGGCGCAAAGGCCTCGATCTGCCGCCATTTGCGGCCACCGACATGGGTTGCCCAGGCCGCCGGCAACGAAGCCCGCTCGGTCGCTAGCGAAGGTACTGCGCACAGATGGGCAAGCCTTTCCAGCGGCAGATGCTCGGCCAGTGGATGCGCCATACTGCCCGCCGGCGATGCATAAGGATCATCCTCATGCAAACCCGCCAGGGTATCGGCGTCCAGTGCCCTGGCCGCATCGTACAAGGCTGGATACGCTGCCGCCCAGCCGGGCATGCGCTGGTGAAACGGCGCTGACTGCCACAGCGACTGCCAGGCGCCGAGCAACGCGCTCAACCGCTTGAAACGCTCGCGATGGCTAAGTGCGATGTGGCCCGTCACGGCATCGCCTCATTGTCGCCAAGCGGCTCTAGGGGCCTAAGGGATTGAACAGCCATCGAAATCACCCTCCTCACCGCCGTTGGCATGACGTTTCTGGTACCACCGCCTCACACCTATTCTGTAGACGATTGCTTACGCTGCATGTAGGTGAAATAGGATATTGGACGATCCCCTGTGGCGGGCGACGTAATTCCTGCCATGCTTGCTATTGCGCACTGCAGCGCAAGACTCAGCGTTGTGCCCGCGCCGATCACATAACACTAACAGCAGCAAGGGGACGGGAAGGCCAGCCTACGGCGGGCCGCCCAAGGATGTGGTAATGCCGGTCAGCCAATCCACGCTACCGTCGGTGGCGAAGTTCACACCGTGGGCCGAATTCGATGACCCTGCGCTTGAGTCTCGCTATCGTCGTTCCACGCTCGCTCATGATGCCTGTCAGATGCAGCATGCCGCCCTGCTGGCAGCGGCACTGTTCCTGCTGTTCGGCTTCGCCGACCATGCTCAGGTAGGCACCGGCCGTGCCTTCGCCTGGCTGCTGCTGATGCGATTCACGGTGGCCACGAGCTGCATCCTACTGGCGATTGCGCTGCGTCGCCAGCCGCGCCTGGCGCATCGACGCCTGCCTATCAATCTGCTCTGCCTGATTACCATCAGCGGGCTCTTGTTGACCATTCCGCTACGCTCGAATGGCTTCAGCACCCATCTGACATCGGTGCTCGTGGTCAGCATGGCACTCTATCTGCTGGTCCCCAACCGCCTGCCGTGGACGCTGGCGTGGAACGCCTATCTGATCGCCGGTTTCACCGCTGCGGTGCTGCTGTGGATGCCGGCACCGGTAGGCGTGCTGACCAGCAACCTGCTGCTGCTAGGCGTCGTCAACCTGGTCGGCGGCATCACCCAGCTGCGCCTCAATCGGCTGCAGCGTCTACAGTATCTGTCGCTGCAGGAGGAGCGCGACACCAATCGCCGGCTGCAGGCAGAAATCGAAGAGCGCTGCCAGCTCGAGCGTCAGCTGCGCCATAGCGCCAGTACCGATCACCTTACCGGGCTGTACAATCGTCGCCGCTTCTTCGAGCTGGCCGAACGCGAACTGTGCCGTGCCTGTCGCAATGGCACACCGCTGGCACTGTTCATGATCGATATCGACCACTTCAAGCAGCTCAACGACAGCTACGGCCACCGCATCGGCGACCAGGCGCTGATCGCGGTGGCCAGCTGCTGCCAGGCAGCGCTGCGCGATACCGACATCATCGGCCGCTATGGCGGCGAGGAGTTCATCGTCGCGCTGCCCGATGCGACGCTGAACACCGCCATTACCATCGCCGAGCGGCTGCGCCAGCAGGTCAGCGACATCGCACTGAGCATCGAGCCGGCACCGCCGGCGCTATCGGTTACGCTGGGCATCAGCCTGTTGTACGCCGACGAAACGACGCTGGACGGCGCCCTGCAGCGCGCCGACCAGGCGCTCTACGCCGGCAAGGCCCGCGGCCGCAACCAGGTGGTCGTCGCCCCGCCGGGCACGCTGACTGCCGTAGAGGCCTGAACGCTGCAGCCAATTTCGCAACTCAGCGCGGCAATGGTATCGTCGCGGGTCAAACCGCCTTACCCGGAGCCGCCATGAGCGCGAAGATCTACTGCACCGCCAGCTTCAAACCCAAGCCAGGCAAGGAAGAGGCGCTCTTCAAAGCGCTTCAGGCACTCGAGCCGAACGCCCACCGTGAAGACGCCTGTCTGCTGTACACGGTTACCCGCCATATCGATAATCCGTTCGCGCAGGGCTCCAGCTATCCCATCGTCTTCCATGAGATCTGGGCCAACCGCGCCGCCTTCGAGGCACACTGCCAACGCCGCGAGATTCGTGACTTCTTCGCTACTCACCTCGACGCCGAGGACGGTGATATCGAAGATGCCAATGTCTGCGTATACAGCGATGAGCCGCTCACCTACGACGCGCCCAAGCTTTGAACCCAGGCATTTCCCGGCCAGCGACATCATGACGCCTGCTCCCGATCCTCGCACCCTGCTGCGGCTGCTTACCCTGCTGCGTCCGTATCGCGGCCGACTGGCGCTGGCCGCGCTGACCCTGCTGCTGGCGTCGGGCAGCGTACTGATGCTGGGACAAGGGCTGCGGCTGGTGATCGACCAGGGTTTCATGGCGTCCGACGCCGCCAGCCTGAACCGTGTCCTGACGCTGCTGTTGGCGGTGGTCACGGTGCTGGCCGCCGCCTCGGCGCTGCGCTACTACCTGGTGACCTGGATCGGCGAGAGGCTCGCCGCCGACCTTCGACGGCAAGTCTTTGACCATCTACTGACCCTGGAGCCCGGCTTCTTCGAGAGCGCCGAGCGCGGCGATCATGGCGCCGGCGAAATCACCTCGCGCTTGACCGCTGATACCAGCGTACTGCAGAGCCTGTTTGGCTCGTCGGTTTCGATGGCGCTGCGCAACGCGGTGATGCTGGTCGGCGCCGTGGTGCTGATGCTGATCACGCAACCCTGGCTGTCTGCACTGGCACTGCTCGGCATCCCTGCCACGCTGCTGCCGATCCTCTGGTTCGGCCGGCGGGTACGCCGCCTGTCGCGGTCGAGCCAGGACCGTGTCGCCGAACTGGGCCGCTACGCCGGCGAGGCGCTGGGCGGCATTCGTACCCTGCAGGCCTTCAATCACCAGGACGTGGACCGCCACGCCTACGCTCAACGCGTCGAGGACGCCTTCGACACGGCGCTGGTACGCACCCGTCAGCGGGCCTGGCTCACCGCCATCGCCATGCTGGCGGTGTTTGCCGCCGTGGGGATCATGCTGTGGCAGGGTGGCCAGGCGGTACTGGCCGGCACCCTGAGTCCCGGTGAGCTATCGGCGTTCGTGTTCTACGCCGTATTGGCCGCCGGCGCCGTGGCAACGCTTGCGGAAGTCGCCGGCGACGTCCAGCGCGCGGCCGGCGCGGCCGAACGGCTGCTCGAGTTGCTGGATACCCAGCCCACCATTCATTCGCCGACAGCCCCCACGCCACTGCCCGACCCGCTGCGTGGCGATATCGATTTGCATGGCGTGAGCTTCTGCTACCCGGGACGTAACATTCCCGCCCTGGATAATGTCACGCTGAACATTGCCGCCGGCGAGCGAGTGGCACTGGTCGGCCCCTCGGGCGCCGGCAAGAGCACCCTGCTGGCCATGCTGCTGCGTTTCCATGATCCCGACAACGGCTACCTGACGCTGGACGGGATCGACCTCGCCCGGCTGGACCTACAGGCCCTGCGCAGCCAGTTGGGGCTGGTTTCTCAGGAACCCGTGCTGTTCAGTGGCAGCGTGGCCGACAACCTGCGCTATGGACAGGCCAATGCCTCCTATGCGGCGCTACGCGAGGCGGCTCGCGATGCTAATGCGCTGGCCTTCATCGAGGCGCTGCCGCAGGGGTTCGATACGCCGCTGGGGCCCGGCGGGGTACAGCTTTCCGGCGGCCAGCGCCAGCGCCTGGCGATTGCCCGCGCGCTGCTCAAGAACCCCCGCGTGCTGTTGCTGGACGAGGCCACCAGCGCCCTGGATGCCGAGAGCGAACGGCTGGTCCAACAGGCGCTGGACGCACTGATGGTGGGTCGCACCAGCCTGGTCATTGCCCACCGGCTGGCCACGGTGGTTTCCGCCGATCGCCTGCTGGTGATGAACGACGGACGGCTGCTGGCCGCCGGGCGTCATCACGAACTGCTCGCCAGCAGCCCGCTCTACCGTCAGCTCGCCGAGCTGCAGTTCGGTCAGTCGACGCCGGGCATGGACCAGCCAGCGAGCGCCGAACGGCGACGTTGAACCAAGGTCGCATTGTTTCCGTGGGCCGTGGCTACGACACTTCATGGGTCGACACAGGGCGCACAACCACAACAAGGCGTCTGGTCGAACAAGCGACTCAACAAGACAACAAGGTCCCTTCAGGGATCGGGGGTGCACGCCAGTTCACCCCAGGGGAGTACGCCAGCTTTTTTTCTCCCCACGTCATGCCCACCTTATTCATCCCTCTCTCACGGCACCTGCGCTATTGCGGCACGGGTGCACTATGCCTGTATCTATCCCGCACCCAGGCAACACATGCCCACTCGTTTGCTGTCGCGCCATCGCGGCACAAACTGCTGAGGGTCCAGCCGCTTTTGGTGCACGGCGAGCCGTGGGATAGCCCCGCGGCGGCCCATGGCCACTACCGATAACGTGCGGGAAAATCAGCGTAGACATAAAAAATCGATTTTATGGCACATCCATTGCATCGCCCAGGGTGGCAACCGCTACACCATCCCATTTGCTGCCCAAGGGTGAACGCAATGTCGCTATCTCGTCGCAAGTTCCTGACTACCGCCGCCGTCTCCTCCACCGCCGGCATGATCATGGGTGCTCCGGCCATCGCCCGCGCTCAATCCTCCGAGACCGTCAACTGGCGAATGACCAATGCCTACGGCCCCGGCGCGCCCTTCTACACCGAAGGTCCCGGCAGTCCCACCGACATCATCCACAAGATCAATGCCATGTCCGGCGGGCGCTTCAATATCCAGCACTTCGCCGCCGGCGAATTGATACCCGCCTTCGAGGGATTCGAGGCCGTGCAGGCCGGCACCATCGAGATGAATGCCGCTAACAGCTACTTCTGGTCGGGCACCACCTTCGCCGCCCAATACTTCACTACCGTGCCCTTCGGCATGAGCTACATGGGCCACATGGCCTGGCTCTACCACGGCGGCGGCCTGGAGCTGTGGCAGGAGGTCTACGAGCCCTACGGCATGGTAGCCCTGCCGATGAACAACACCGGGGTGCAGATGACCGGCTGGTTCCGCGAACCAATCGAAGACGTCAGCCAGCTCAACGGGCTGCGCATGCGCATCCCCGGACTCGCCGGCCAGGTCTATGCGGCGCTGGGGGTGGATGCCAGGGTGCTGCCGGGCGGTGAGATATTCCCCGCCCTGGAACGCGGCGTGATCGATGCCGCGGAGTTTGTCGGCCCCTATCAGGATCGCCGCCTGGGACTGCAGAACGCTGCCAAGTACTACCACACCACCGGCTGGCATGAACCCGCCACCACCGGCGAACTGCTGATCTCCAAGTCGCACTGGGACAGCCTGCCCGACGACCTGAAGATGATGGTGCGCACCGCCTGCCAGGCCGCCTGCATGGAGAGCCTGGCCTGGTCGGAAGCCGTCAACGGCGAGGCACTGACCGACCTGGTGGAAAATCACGGCGTTACCGCCCAGGTCCTGCCGGAGCCGGTGGTCGAGGCGCTGCGCGAGGCGACCCTCGACACCCTGGAAACCGAGGCCAACGCCGACCCAATGGTGCGCAAGGTCCACGACAGCTACATGGCCTTCAAGGCCAACCATGATCGCTGGGCCAGCATCAGCGAAGGACCGTGGCTCAAAGACATTCTGGGGGTGTAGCGTGCGCGCCGTGGAACGCTTGGTCCACGGGCTCGAGGCGGCGGTCCGGCTGTTCGGCTGGATCGCCGCCTGGACCTGCGTGGTACTGGTACTGCTGGTCGCCGGCGATGTCCTGATGCGCTACCTGTTCCGGATTGGCGCGATCTGGCTTCAGGAGCTGCAGTGGCACTTGATCTCACCGATCGCGCTGTTCGGTATGTCCTATGCGCTTTACGCCGGTGAACAGGTGCGCGTGGATGTCTTCTACGAACGCTTTCCGGAAGGGCTGCAGCGTGTCATCGAAGTCATTGGCGGCCTGCTGCTGCTGGCGATCGGGCTCTACGCGGCCTGGCTGACGCTGCCCTGGATCAGCCAGTCGTGGGTGCGCAACGAGGCCTCCCCCAATCCCGGTGGACTGCCCTGGCGCTGGGCTCTCAAGTCCTTCATACCACTGGGGTTCCTGCTGCTTGCCATGCAGAGCCTGGCACATGTCCTGCGCCACGCCTTTGCCCTTCCGCCAAGAGGTGAATGACTGATGTCTCCTAACGAGTGGCTCGCGATCGGCATGATCGGGGCGTTCTTCGTGCTGCTGCTGATCGGCCTGCCGGTCGGCATCGCCATTGCCAGCACTGCGTTCTTCTTCGGTTTCATCGGCTTCGGGCCGGCACTCTTCAACCTACTGCCGTCGCGCATCTACGGCGTCGTCACCAACTACACCTTCATGGCCATACCGCTGTTCGTGTTCATGGGCGTGATGCTGGAGAAATCCAAGCTCGCCGAGGAGCTGATCGACGTGGTGGGCCATCTGTTCGGTAGTATCTCAGGCGGCATGGGCGTGGCCATCATCGCAGTGGGGGTGCTGCTGGGTGCCGCCACCGGCATCGTCGGCGCCACCATTGTCACGCTGGGTCTGCTGACCCTGCCGACGCTGCTGAGGCGCGGCTACCCCAAGTCGCTGGCCACCGGCATGATCTGCGCCTCAGGCACCCTCGGCCAGATCATTCCACCGAGCCTGGTGCTGATCCTGCTGGCCGAGATCCTCGGTGAATCGGTGGGCACCATGTTTGCCGCCGCCATGGTGCCTGGGCTGACCCTGGCGGCGGTCTACATCGTCGCCATCCTGGTCCTGGCCGCGCTGCGGCCGGGCTTGATGCCGCCAATCCCGGCCGCTGAGCGTGCCGCCCTCTCACGCGGGCAGCTGCTCCGCAAGGTAGTGCTGGTGGTCGGCCCACCGGTGGGCCTGGTGGTGGCGGTGCTCGGCTCGATCATCGGTGGTGTCGCAGCCCCCACCGAGGCAGCCGCCATGGGAGCGCTGGGCGCGCTGCTGTTCGTCGCTCTCTCCGGGCGCCTCAGCTTCAACCTGCTCAAGGAGGTGGCCACCGCCACCCTGCTGATCTCGGCGATGGTGTTCTTCATCCTGATCTGTGCCCAGGTATTTGGCTTGGCGTTCCGCGGCCTGGGCGGCGAGCATCTGGTCGCCCGCATGTTCGACTGGGTGCCAGGCGGCGAGACCGGTGCGCTACTGTTCATGCTGCTGCTGATGTTCGTGCTGGGGTTCTTCCTCGAGTGGATCGAAATCACCTATATCGCGCTGCCGCTGTTCTTGCCATTCTTCGTGCAGCTGGGTGTCGACATGGTGTGGCTGGGCATTCTGGTCGGGTTGATCCTGCAGACCTCGTTCCTGACCCCGCCCTTCGGCTGGTCGCTATTCTTCCTCAAGGGCGTGGCGCCCAAGGAGGTCTCCACGCTGGATATCTACAAGGGCGCCTTGCCCTTTATCGCGCTGCAGTTCCTGGCCGTGGCGCTGGTGTTCACGTTCCCCGCCATTGCCACCTGGCTGCCCCGGGCCATCGGCTGGTAACCCGGATACGCCCGATCGACAACACCCGACCGACAACAAGAGACACGCCCGATGATCCATACCCAACGCAGTTACGGCGGCATGTGTGTCGCCCCTCATCACCTTGCCGCCGACGCCGGTTGCGACGTACTCAAGGCCGGCGGCAATGCGGTCGAGGCGATGGTCGCCGCTGCCGCGGCCGTTGCCGTCGCCTACCCGCATATGAATGCCCTGGGCGGCGACGGTTTCTGGTTGATTCACGAACCTGGCAAGCCCCCGCTGGCCATCGATGCCTGTGGTCCCGCCGCCGGCCTGGCGACCCCTGATTTCTATGCCGGTCACGCCAGCATCCCCGAGCGCGGCCCGCTGGCGGCGCTGACCATGGCCGGCACCGTCGGCGGCTGGCACGAGGCGCTGGCAGTCGCCGCCGACTGGGGGCAGGCGCTGCCGCTGGAGCAGCTGCTGGCCGATGCCATCCGCCATGCCGAGCAGGGCATAGCGGTCACCAGGAGCCAGCAGCAGCTGACCGCCAAGCATCGCGAGCGGCTCTCTGCGAGTCCGGGATTCAGCGACGCCTTCCTCAACGCCGGCGAGGCCCCGCTGGAAGGCAGCCGGCTGCGCCAGCCGCGCCTGGCCAGTACCCTAAGACGCCTGGCCGAGGCCGGGCTCGACGATTTCTATCGCGGCGAGCTGGCCACCAGCATGGCCCGCGACCTGGCAGCGCTGGGCAGCCCGCTGCGCCGCGACGACTTCAACCGCTATCGCCCCCGCCGCGTCACGCCGTTGGAGGTGAGTCTCGACGAGGCCACGCTGTACAACCTGCCGGCACCCACCCAGGGCGTGGCCTCGCTGATGATCCTGGCCCTCTACGCGCGCCTCGAGGTGGCCGAGGGCGAGAGCGTGGCCCACCTGCATGGACTGATCGAGGCCACCAAGCGCGCCTTCATCCTGCGCGACCACCTGGTCACCGACCCCGAGAGGCTGCCCGCCCCGCTGCAGCCACTACTCGAGGAGGCGGCACTCCAACGCGAGGTGGCGCAGATCGATATGCAGCGCGCACTGCCCTGGCCACACCAGGCGCTGCCGGGAGATACGGTGTGGCTGGGCTGCGTGGATAGCCAGGGCCGTGCGGTGAGCTTCATCCAGAGCATCTTCTGGGAATTCGGCAGCGGCGTGGTGCTGCCCGAGAGCGGCGTGCTGTGGCAGAACCGCGGTATCAGCTTCAGCCTCGATACCGACTCGCTGCGCGGGCTGGGGCCGGGCCGCAAGCCCTTCCACACCCTCAATCCGGCGCTGGCCCGCTTCCGAGATGGACGCACGCTGGTCTACGGCACCATGGGCGGCGAGGGCCAGCCGCAGACCCAGGCCGCGGTCTTTTCGCGCTATGCCTTCCACCACCAGACACTGCAGCAGGCGGTGAGTGCGCCGCGCTGGCTGTTGGGCCGCACCTGGGGCGAGTCGAGCACCAACCTCAAGCTTGAGTCACGCATCCCCGACGACACGGTGACAGCACTCCGCGCCCTGGGCCATGACGTGGAAGTATTGCCCGAGGCGTTCAGCGACAGCATGGGCCACGCCGGCGGCATCGTGCACCACCCGGACGGATTGATCGAAGGCGCCCATGACCCACGCAGCGACGGTGGAGCCGCAGGCTGCTAGCTCCCATAATTGCTTGACAGCACTCGCCATGGGCGCCGAGATTTTCCTTCGCCCATAAAAAAGGTCCCCCGAAGGGGACCAGGGGAGCACGCCAGCTCACTCGGTGTATCACCTCGATGGAGGTGATGTGGGCGTTCCACCTATCGCAGCGTAATCCTTGTTGTTGGCTGCGACTCAGGCGATGCAGGTGAAGCGCCGTTGTCTGTGTTTGTCTGCGTAATATAATGCATTGACCGAGCCAACTTTTACAAAGGCCATTAAAAATCAGCATTTTACACATATATTGCGTGCCAGACAGGGCTCGCTGCCTACGCCATCCATGCTGCCCTGCACCAAATAGGGGCTTTTTTTGACCGCTGTGCATTACTTCGGCGCATCTACTGCTTTATCGGGGCTTGCCAGTGTATCTTGCCGTTCTCTTCACCCATGACATTATCGGGCGTTGGCTTCCGGCAGACGCTTTCGCATTGTCGCCTTTGGTAGCTTCGCGCATGCTGTGGCTTTATCTGTGAGGAACATGCCATGTCCTACCTCCGCATTGGCTTTATCGGCATCGGCCTGATGGGCGCCCCCATGACGCGGCGTCTGCTGTCTGCAGGCTTCGATGTCACGGTCTGGAACCGCACCCCAGCCAAGGCCCGCTCCCTGGTCGCGACCGGGGCGCGAGCGGCAGCCTCGATCGGCGAACTGGTCGCCGAGGTCGACACAATTATGCTGTGCCTGGCCAATACCGCGGCGGTAGAAGAGGTGGTGTTCGGCGCCGACGGCGTTGCCGCTCACGGCCGCCCCAGCCAGTTGCTGATCGACCTCTCCAGCAGCGACCCAGCGGCGACCCGGGACTGCGCTGCGCGTCTCGATCAGCAGTGCGGCATGCACTGGGTAGATGCACCGGTCTCTGGTGGGGTGGCCGGCGCCGAGGCCGGCAGCCTGGCGATCATGTGTGGCGGCAGCGAGGCGAGTATCGCCTCGGCACGCCCACTGCTGGCGCCGCTGGCGGCTCGGATCACGCACATGGGCGCAGTGGGCAGCGGCCAGGTCACCAAGGTCTGCAACCAGATGATCGTCGGCTGCCAGGCGGCAGTGATCGCCGAGATGGTAGCCCTGGCCGAGGCCAGCGGCGTCGATGCCAGCCGGCTGAGCGAGGCGCTGGCCGGCGGCTTTGCCGACTCCAAGCCGTTCCAGATCCTCACCCCGCGCATGGCGGCAAGCGATTTTGCCAATCCCGCCTGGCACTTGCGCACCCTGCTCAAGGATCTCGACATGGCCGCGGCCCAGAGCCAGCGTGCCGGCAGCGCCACCCCCATGAGCGGCCTCGCCGCCCAGCTGCTGCGCGCCCACGCCAGTCGCGGTCACGCCGAGCACGACCCAGCCACCCTAGTGGAGGCCTATCGGCTAGCCGAGCAATATTGATACACTCGTTTGAATCTACGACCGATTCCATAGAGGCTCACCCATGGCGTTTGATTCCACTTCTTCCTACGTCGCCACCGAGGCGCTCAAGCAGGCGGTCAACGCTGCGGTGACCCTGCAGCGCCCGCTGCTGATCAAGGGCGAACCGGGTACCGGCAAGACGCTGCTGGCCGAGGAGCTGGCGGCTTCGCTCAACACGCAACTGATCACCTGGCACATCAAGTCCAGTACCAAGGCGGCCCAGGGCCTGTATGAGTACGACGCGGTGAGCCGCCTGCGCGACTCCCAGCTCGGCATAGAGGGCGTCGAGAACGTCGCCAACTACATCAAGCCCGGCAAGTTGTGGGAGGCCTTCACCGCCGACGAGCGGGTGGTGCTGCTGATCGACGAGATCGACAAGGCCGACATCGAATTCCCCAACGACCTGCTCCAGGAGCTGGATCGCATGGAATTCCATGTCTACGAGACCGGTGAGACCATCGCCGCCCGCCACCGGCCGATCATCGTCATCACCTCCAACAACGAGAAGGAGTTGCCCGACGCCTTCCTGCGCCGCTGCTTCTTCCACTACATCGAGTTCCCCGACCGCGAGACCATGCAGCAGATCGTCGACGTGCACTTCCCCGACATCGCGCCCAAGCTGGTCGGTGAGGCGCTGGAGGTGTTCTTCGAGCTGCGCCAGGCCCCGGGGCTGAAGAAGAAACCCTCCACCTCGGAGCTGGTCGACTGGCTGAAACTGCTGATGAGCGACGAGCTGGCCCAGGAGGCGCTCTATCAGCGTGATCCCGCCAAGGCGATCCCACCGCTGGCAGGCGCCCTGGTCAAGAACGAGCAGGATACCCAGCTGCTCGAGCGGCTGGCCTTCATGCTGCGTCGCAAGGGTCGCTGAGCGATGTTCATCGGCCTGTTCGAGACCCTCAAGCGCGCCGGCGTGCCGGTGTCGCTGCGCGAGCTGCTCGATCTGCATGCCGTGGTCGAACACGGCGTGGTGTTCGCCGACATGCAGTCGTTCTACCAGGTGGCGCGCACCGTGATGGTCAAGGACGAGCGGCATTTCGACAGCTACGATCGCGCCTTCGCCGCCTGGTTCGAGGGGCTCGAGAATCTCGATGCCGCCATCGAGGCGCTGATTCCCGACGACTGGCTGCGCCGCGAGTTCGAAAAGCAGCTCTCCGAGGAGGAGAAGGCGCAGATCGAGTCCCTGGGCGGACTCGAGGCATTGATCGAGACCTTCAAGAAGCGCCTCGAGGAGCAGAAGGAGCGCCACGCCGGGGGCAACAAGTGGATCGGTACCGGCGGCACCAGTCCCTTCGGCGCCTACGGCTATAACCCCGAGGGCATCCGCATCGGCCAGGAGGGGTCGCGCCATCACCGGGCGATCAAGGTATGGGACGAGCGCCGCTTCCGCGACTACGATGACTCGCTGGAGCTGGGCACGCGCAACATCAAGATGGCACTGCGCCGGCTGCGCAAGTTCGCCCGTCAGGGCGCGGCGGCGGAGTTCGACGTCGATGCCACCATCCGCGAGACGGCCCGCGATGGCGGCCTGCTCAACGTGCAGATGCGCCCGGAACGCCATAACGCCGTCAAGGTGCTACTGCTCCTCGATGTCGGCGGCTCCATGGACGACCATATCCGCACCTGCGAGGAGCTGTTCTCGGCGGCGCGTTCGGAGTTCAAGCACCTCGAGCCCTACTACTTCCACAACTGCGTCTACGAAGGGCTGTGGCGCAACAATTTGCGCCGCAACAGCGAGCGCATCCCGACCATGGACGTGCTGCATACCTACGGCAGTGACTATCAGGTGGTGATTGTCGGCGACGCCGCCATGTCGCCCTATGAAGTGACTCACCCCGGCGGCAGCGTCGAGCATTTCAACCAGGAGTCCGGCGCTGTGTGGCTCAAGCGCCTGGTCGAACGCTTCCCGCGCCTGGCCTGGCTCAATCCCATGCCGCCGCGAGCCTGGGAATACACCCACTCTACCCAGTTGATCCGCCAGTTGATCGACGAGCGCATGTATCCGATGACACTGGCAGGACTGGAAGAGGCCATGCGTGAACTGGCCCGCTGAGCCACAATAGCCCCATGGATCGATAACCCTCACATATAGCCCTCAAGGGTTATTTCATTTCAAAATAGCCTTTTTGGGCTATTATATGAGCAACTCTTCTCTGGAGCACCTGCCATGACCCAGCGAATCGCCGTGCTGACCGGCGATGTGATCGACTCACGCAAGGTCGCGGATCGCCAGCGCCTCTATGCACTGCTGGACGCCACCCTGGGCGAACTGGCCGCCCGGCATGGCGGACGCAGCGAACGCTTCCGCGGCGATGGCTTCCAGCTGGCCCTACCCGGGGCCGCGGCTGCCATGGAGGTGGCTATCGCCCTGCGTGCGGCACTGATCGAGCACTCCGAGGCCGACCAGCGCTGGGACGCCCGTATTGCGGTGGCGGCAGGGCCGGCAAGCTGGCCCGGCAACGGCCGACTCGCCACGGCGGATAGCGAGCCCTTCGTGCGCTCCGGTCACGACCTGGATGCCTTGAGCGAGGGCAGCTCGCACCTGTCGCTGGCACTGCTCGACGAAACGGACGATGGTAGCCTGGCCCTATTGACGCGCTACCTGGATGACATGGTGGCAAGCTGGTCGCGCTACTCGGCCGAGGTGGTCAGGCTCAGCCTGGAGAGCGAGACCTCACAGCAGGCCATGGCCGATCACCTGGGCATACGCCAGCCCAGCGTGCACAAGCGACTGCGTGCCGCCCGCTGGCCGCTGCTGGCCGATACCCTGGCCTACCTGCGCGAGCGGCTGGCGGAAAAGGATAAACGCCGATGACCCCCAACGACCTCTCCCTGCTGATCGGGCTGGTGCTGGCCCACCTGGCCGGCGACTTCCTGCTGCAGCCGCGCCACTGGGTCGACGAGCGGGTGCGTCGCCTGCACCGCTCGCGCCACCTGCTCTACCACGTGCTGGTCCACGCCGGGCTCACGGCACTGGTGCTGTTGGTAGCCGCCTGGCTGCTGCCGGCCTCTCCTGGCCTGCCGGGGGTGCTCGCCGCTGCCATGGCGGTGACCACCAGCCACTGGCTGATCGATCTGGGCAAGGCGACGCTGCCCGCCGGCCGGCTGCGCTGGTTCCTGCTCGACCAACTGCTGCACCTGCTGGTGCTATGCGTAGTGTGGCTGGCCTGGCTCGGCAGCCTGGCCCCACTCGAAGCGCTCGGCGCCTGGCTGCTCACGCCGACGGTGCTGGGCGTCGCCACCGCCTACCTGATCGTGACGCGGCCCTTCTCGTTCGCCATCGCCATGCTGATGAAGCGCTGGAGCAGCCAGCTCGAGGATACCGGCACCCTGGCCCGGGCCGGTGCCCGCATCGGTATGCTGGAACGCCTGCTGGTGCTCTCCCTGGTGCTGCTCGACCAGCTCACCGCGGTGGGCTTCCTGCTGGCCGCCAAATCGGTGCTACGCTACGGCGACCTGCGTGAATCGAAGGACCGCAAGCTGACCGAATATGTGCTGCTGGGCACCCTGGTAAGCGTGGCCTCGACCCTGGTGCTGGGCCTGACGCTCAGACTGCTGCTGGAGAGCTGAGCCATGTGGCACAAGGGTATCGCCATCGCCTGCCTGGCCCTGTTGCTCACGGCCTGTGCGGGTCACGGGCAGTGGCAACAACGCGGTGGTTATGTGGTGGACCACACCCATGTAGCGCCTTCCCACAACAGCCGGGTACGGCACCTGGTGCTGCACTACACCGATGTGGACGAAGCGGAATCGCTCGCCGTGCTCACCGGCTCCCGGGTCAGCAGCCACTACGTGCTGCCGCTACCGGCACGGGAGCATCGCGGCCAGCCGCTGGTCTATCAGCTCGTCGACGAGGAGCGCCGCGCCTGGCACGCCGGGGCCAGCGCCTGGAAGCGCCGCACCAATATCAACGATACGTCCATCGGTATCGAGATCGTCAATACCGGCCCCGATCGCCCCTACGCCGAGGTGGAGCGGCTGCTGGAGCAGCACTCCGAGGCGGCGGTAGAAATCGGTTGGGCACCCTACCCCGAGGCACAGACCCAGGCGCTGATCGCCCTGTCGCGGGATATCATCGAGCGCCACAACATTCACCCCACCGACGTGGTGGCCCACTCGGATATCTCGCCGACGCGCAAGATCGACCCGGGTCCGGCGTTTCCCTGGCACGCCCTCTACCAAGCGGGTATCGGCGTCTGGCCCGAAGCAGCCACCGTGGCACGCTATCGCGACCGCTTCGACCAGGCGCTGCCCGAGCTCGCCACCCTGCAGGCGGCGCTGCAGGCCTGGGGCTACCCGCTTGAGGTCAACGACCAGCTGGATGCCCAGACTCGTGCGGTACTGCGCGCCTTCCAGATGCGCTTTCGTCCCGCCGACTACCGTGGTCGGCCCGATGCCCAGAGCGCTGCGATCCTCTGGGCACTGCTGGAACGCTATCGTCCAGCAGCGCTGGATGGCCTCGATCAGCCGTTACGGAACAGGTAGCTGTAGGCGTTCAACGCCGGCACCCCGCCCAGATGAGCGTAGAGCACCCGTGAGCCCTCGGGAAACTCGCCGTTGCGCACCATGTCGATCATGCCCTGCATCGACTTGCCCTCATAAACCGGGTCGGTCAGCACG
Organism: Halomonas salipaludis; assembly: GCF_002286975.1. Classification (GTDB taxonomy): domain Bacteria; phylum Pseudomonadota; class Gammaproteobacteria; order Pseudomonadales; family Halomonadaceae; genus Franzmannia; species Franzmannia salipaludis. The sequence goes on along the minus strand of NZ_NSKB01000006.1, from coordinate 464,779 downwards.
CCCTCGAGACGCGCGCAGAGACGAATCGCCTCCAGCGTGCCGTCACTGGGCAGGCCATACTCGGGGCCGCCGTAGCGGGTATCCAGCACCACGTCCTCATCGGCGATCTCCCCTTCCAGTTCGACCAGTGCGGCAGTGTTTCGGGCGATACGTAGAATTTGCTCTCGGGTGCGCTGCGGCTTGGCCGAGGCATCGATACCGATCACCCGCCGCGCCCGGCCATCGGCGGCGAAGCCGACCACCATGCCGGCCTGGGTGCTGCCAGTCACCGAGCACACCACGATATAGTCGAACTTGAAGCCGAGCGCCTGCTCCTGCTGACGCACCTCCTCGGCAAACCCCACGAAGCCCAGGCCGCCATAAGGATGCTCGGAACAGCCCGCGGGAATCGGGAAAGGCTTGCCACCACGCTTGCGCACGTCCTCCAGCGCTTGCTCCCAGCTGGGACGAATACCGATGTCGAAGCCCGCCTCGTCGAGACGCACTTCGGCGCCCATGATGCGCGACATCTCGATGTTGCCGACCCGGTCGTACACCGCATCGGCGTAGTTGACCCAATCCTCCTGCACCAGCACGCACTGCATACCGAGGTGGGCCGCCACGGCAGCGACCTGGCGCGTCTGGTTGGACTGGATGCCGCCGATCGAGACGAGGGTATCGCAGCCTTGCGCCAGGGCCTCGGGAATCAGGTATTCGAGCTTGCGTGTCTTGTTGCCACCGAACGCCAGACCGCTATTGCAATCTTCACGCTTGGCATACAGCTCGACCTTGCCACCCAGATGCTCGCTTAGGCGCTTCAACGGCGTGATCGGGGAAGGTCCAAAGGTCAGGGGATAACGGGGAAAACGCTGCAAGTCCATGGAATGTCTCCTGCTCATCAGGGCAATGGCGACGACTGCCAAGTGCATGCCGTCGGGCTCACGAGTGGCGCGCTCGCCCCTTTTTCATGATAAGGACACCAAGGACTTACTTGGTTGCAAAATATCTCAGATTATTCGAATTAAAATAATCATTATCCGAAAAATTATGGATAATAGTTCTCAAAGTAACCAACAAGAGACATGATATTGCGCAACACATCCACCCATCCCGCTCCTGCCACCGCGATTGAGCTGGATCGTATCGACAAGCGCATCCTCAAGACACTGCAACAGGATGCCTCGATCTCAAACGTGGCACTGGCGGCCGAGGTCAACCTCAGCCCACCCGCCTGCCTGCGGCGGGTCGAACGCCTCAAGCGGGAGGGTTTGATCCACGGCATCGTCGCGCATCTCGATCCCGAGAAGCTCAATGTCGGCATGGTGGTATTGATTGGCGTGGTACTGGATCGCTCAACACCGGCATCTTTCGCCGCCTTTGAGGCAGCCGCACAGCGCGTCACGGGCTGCATGGAGTGCCACGTGGTAACCGGCGAGTTCGACTACTTCATGCTGGTCAGGACCCGCGACAGCCAGAGCTTCAACAGGTTGCACGCCGAGCAGTTGCTGTACTTGCCCGGGGTACGCCAGATACGCTCGTTCATGGGGTTGAAAGAGGTAGTATCGACCCACCAGATTCCCCTCTAGGGACAGCGGGCCGCCTCCCTGACCAGAACGGTTCTGGGCAGAGGGCTGAAGCTGGCCACAGGCTACATGGTCGACAGCCGCTCGGCGTCGTCGACACCCGACATGCGTACCAGCGCCAGCGCTTCATCGAGGCTCTCGACCCGCTCGGCCAGCAGCAGCTCGTGGTCGAGGTCGACCGGCTTGCCGAGGTGCTCGGCCAGCATCAGCTCCAGCGTCTCCAGGTCGAGCTCGTCCTCGAACGCCAGGCTGTCGACCTGTGCCTGGGTATGGCCACTAGGGAGATAGATGGTGCCGTTGGAGAAGTCCACGGCATAGGCCACCACGCCGGGAATGATGAAGAACAAGAGGCCTACGCCGTTGGCCAAGGCGATCCGTGGATCGATGTCGCCGCTCGCCTGCCCCTTGCGCTCCGGGTGCAGCAGCGTGCCGCAGCCCACCAGCGCCAGCGCGCCGGTGGCCACCACCAGCCGCGCCAGCCAGCGGCGCACGGCCGCATGTGTCGTTGTTGTCATTGCACTATGTCCCCTGCCTTATCGCCGCAAAGCCTATCACAGTCCCACTGTCTGCGCCTGGCGACGCCCATGGCCCAGTCCAGGTCGCCCCCAGGATTGGCGGTGAGTGACCGGACTGCTAGCGTGGAGGAGAAATACGCAAGCCATGAGGAAGCGCATGTCGGCCACCACCCTGAGCACCTGCCAAGGCCATGCCATCGCCCCCTATCTCGACGCCCTGGCACGCCTTAGAATCCGCGTATTTCGCGATTTTCCCTACCTTTACGACGGCGATCTCGCCTATGAGTCCGACTACCTGGCCCGCTATGCGGACTGCCCGCGCAGCCTGTTCGTACTGGCCTTCGACGCCGACACCCTGGTGGGCGCTGCCACCGGCATGCCGCTAGGCGACGACCTGGATGAGTTCCGCGCGCCCTTCGAGCAGGCCGGCTTCGATATCGGCAGCGTTTTCTACTACGGCGAGTCGGTGCTGCTACCCAGCTACCGCGGTCGCGGCATCGGCAAGGCGTTCATGGCCGAGCGCGAGGCGCATGCCCGCGGCGAGGGCTTTGCCAGCGCCGCCTTCTGCGCCGTGGAGCGCCCCGACGACCACCCATTGAAGCCACACGACTACGTGCCGCTACACGGCTTCTGGCGCTCGCGGGGCTATGAACGCCACCCCGAACTGGCCACGACCTTTCACTGGAAGGATATCGGCGACGCCGAGGAGACCCACAAGCCGATGGTGTTCTGGCTCAAGTCGCTGAGGTGAGCCTATATGCTGACGAGTAGCGCCGAGCACAGGTTGAGAAGGAGCATACGGACGAGGGGCACCGGGGACAGGTTGAGAGGGAGCATACGGACGAGGGGCGCCGGGGACAGGTCGAAGAGGAGGTTTGCGCCATGGATGGCGCAAGGTAGCGCCCAGGGATGGGTTTACAGCGCCTCCTCGGAGGCCTGTCGCCGGGTCAGCCCCGAGGGTCAAGCAATGCCGTCCCTTTTGCCGCCACACACGCTTGACCGTACAATGCCCCAAACGCCGCCGCCGCGGCACGCCGACTCATGTCACGCCCCATGCTGGAAGGAAACGCCGGACCCATGCGCGCCACCCAACTGCTGCTCTCGACCCTCAAGGAAACCCCCGCCGACGCCGAAGTGATCAGCCATCAGCTGATGCTGCGTGCCGGCATGATCCGCCGCCTTACCTCCGGCCTCTACACCTGGCTGCCGCTGGGCCTGCGCACGCTGCGCAAGGTCGAGCGTATCGTGCGTGAGGAGATGGACCGCGCCGGCGCTCAGGAAGTGCTGATGCCGGCGGTGCAGCCCGCAGAGCTGTGGCAGGAGTCGGGGCGCTGGGAGCAGTACGGCCCCGAGCTGCTGCGCCTCAAGGATCGTCACCAACGCGACTACTGCGTCGGGCCGACCCACGAGGAGGTGATCACCGACCTGGTGCGCAAGGAGATCAACAGCTACAAGCAGCTGCCGACCAACTTCTACCAGATCCAGACCAAGTTCCGCGACGAGATTCGGCCGCGCTTCGGCGTGATGCGCTCCCGCGAGTTCATCATGAAAGACGCCTACTCCTTCCACGTCGATGAAGCCTCGCTGCTCGACACCTACCAGGCGATGTACGACGCCTATATGCGGATCTTCACCCGCCTGGGGCTCGATTTCCGCCCGGTGCTGGCCGACAACGGCTCGATCGGCGGCACCGGCTCCCACGAGTTCCACGTGCTGGCCGACTCCGGCGAGGACGCTATCGTGTTCTCCACCGAGTCCGACTACGCTGCCAATATTGAAAAGGCCGAGGCGCTGCCGGCAGCGCTCGGTACCACCCCCGAGCGCGCCGCGCCCAGCGAGGAGCTGCGCCTGGTCGATACGCCCAACGCGCGTACTATCGCCACCCTGGTGGAGCAGCACGGCCTGCCCATCGAGAAGACCATCAAGACGCTGATGGTGCGCGCTGCCGAGGGTGGCCTGATCGCCCTGCTGGTGCGCGGCGATCATGAGCTCAACGAGATCAAGGCCGAGAACCTGCCCGAGGTGGCCACACCGCTGACGATGGCCACGGAAGAGCAGATCCGCGCCGCAGTGGGCGCGGGCCCCGGCTCGCTGGGGCCGGTCAATCTCGACATGCCGATCATCATCGACCGCTCGGTGGCGCTGATGAGCGACTTCGGTGCCGGCGCCAACGTCGACGGCAAGCACTACTTCGGCATCAACTGGGAACGCGACGTGGCACTGCCCCAGGTCGCCGACCTGCGCAACGTGGTGGAAGGCGACCCCTCGCCGGACGGCAAGGGCACGCTTGCCATCAAGCGCGGTATCGAAGTGGGCCACGTCTTCCAACTGGGCAGGAAGTACTCCGAAGCGATGAACGCCACCGTGCTCGACGCCAACGGCAAGGCAACCCATCCGTGGATGGGCTGCTACGGCATTGGTATCACCCGCGTGGTGGCCTCGGCCATCGAGCAGAACCACGACGCCGGCGGCATCATCTGGCCCGACGCCATCGCTCCCTTCGAGGTGATGCTGGTGCCGATGAACGCCCACAAGTCGGAGCGCGTGCGCGAAACCAGCGAGCGGCTCTACGCCGAGCTCAGCGCTGCCGGCCTCGACGTGCTGCTCGACGACCGCGATACCCGCCCCGGGGTCAAGTTCGCCGATCAGGAACTGATCGGCATCCCGCACCGGCTGGTGATCGGCGACCGCAGCCTCGACAACGGCGAACTCGAGTACAAGGGGCGCCGCGACGACGCCCCGACCATGGTGCCCGCCGACCAGATCGTCGACTTCCTGCGTGGGAAGGTCGCGAGTTAACCTCCCGGCGGCCGCCCTGCTGGCGGCCGCACTGCCGACGACCTGTTCGACCCGCTGCCAACCTGCGCTACGGCTGCACGCTCCCTGCCTACTTCCCTGGCGGGCTCGAGTCGCTCCGCTGCACGGCCGACATCGTGCGTTTGTAATAGCATACCCGCCTATCGCTAGCGCCGCGCACGGCTATACTCAGGGTTCCATCGCCAATGACGCAGTTCGCGAGTAACTTGCATGTACCAGGCGCCAGACACCCGCCGAAGCGCCCGCCCCCGACCCCAGCGCCGCCTGATGGGCCTACTGTCAGGCGCATTGGGTGTCGGCGTTGCCTTGATCCTTGCGATCAGCTGGCAGGTCTCGCGCCAAGCGGGCCTGGGCAGCGCCCTGGCCTGGCTGGGCGCCGGCAGCATGGTGCTGCTGGCGGTGTCGCTGCTGTTCCTGCGCGAGCTTGGCCATCAGCGTGATGCCCAGCAGCGCATGGAGCGCGCACTGCACGACTCCCGCCGGCGCCTGCTCGCCCAGCAGCAGGCCTGGCATGAGCTACGCAACCTGCAACACGAAGCCGGTGACAGCGACTTCTACTCCAGCGTGCTGAATTCGACCGCACGGCTGATGAACGTGCCGCGGGTCAGCATCTGGCTGCTCGACGACGATACCATGACCTGCCAGGCCAGCCTCGATGACGCCCAGGTCGGCGAGCAGCTGCCCATCGAGCGCCTCGACGGCTACCTAGGGGCACTTCGAGAGTCCCCCGGCCTGGCCAGCGTCGAGGCGCAGCAGGATCCGCGCCTGGCCTGCCTCAACGGCTATCTGGTCAGATACGAGGTGGTCTCGATGCTCGACGCCGGCATCTTCGTCGGCGGTGAGCTGCGCGGCATTCTATGCTGCGAATCGCTGCTACCGCGCCGCTGGCATGCCGAGGAAGTCAGCTGCCTGATCGCGGTTTCGGGATTGGTCTCGCAGTTCGCCGAGTCGCTGCGCCGGCGTGCCGCGGAGCAGGACCTGCATCGCTACCTGCACTACGACGACGTCACCGGCCTGCCGACCCTGCGTGGCCTGGATGCTCCACTGGAGCGCCACCTCGAGGCCGGTCGCTTTCATCTTGGCGTGCTGCGGATCGGCGGGCTCAGCCAGATCAACGAGACCCTCGGCCAGCGCGGCGGCGACCAGGCGCTGAGCCTGATTGCCCAACATCTGCAGCGCTATATGGACCTAACGCTATCGGGCATCGACCTGGCGCGGCTGCCCTCCAACCGCCTGGTGCTGGTAATGCCGGATACCACTCGCGACGTGGCGCATCAGCTGCTGGCGGAGCTGCTGGAAACCCTCAACGCCCACCCCTGGTGGGTGAATAATCAGGCCTATCAGCTGCAGTTCGCCCTCGGCATTGCCAGCTACCCGGACCACTCCGGCAGCGTCGAACAGCTGCTGCAGCGCGCCGAGCTGGCCCTCAAGGAAGCACGCCATGACACTCGCCACGGCGTGGCTTTCTACGCCAGCGAGCTGAGCGAGTGGCAGCAGCGTCAGAACCTGCTCGAGCGCGAGCTGCGCGAGGCCATCCGCAGCCAGCAGTTCTGTGTCTACCTGCAGCCGCAATTCGACCGCCAGGGCCAACTGCGCGGTGCCGAGATGCTGCTGCGCTGGCAGCACCCCGAGCGTGGCCTGCTCGGCCCCGACGGGTTCATCCACGAAGCCGAGCGCAGCGGGCTTATCCGGCCGATCGGCAACTGGGTACTCGAGCAGGCCGGTCAGCTCCTGGCGGGTCCGCTGGCCGACAGCCAGCTGAGCCTATCGGTCAATGTCTCGGTACAGCAGCTACGCGACGAGGATTTCGTGCCGCGCATCGCCCGCTTGATCAACAGGCACGCCATCGCCCCAGGCCGTCTGACCCTCGAGGTGGTCGAGTCGCTGCTGCTGGCCCCGCGCATCAGCCTGCAACTCAAGGCGTTGCGCGACCTCGGCGTGGAGCTGTCGCTTGACGACTTCGGTACCGGCTACTCCTCGCTGCGCTACCTACAGGACTTTCGCGTCGACGAGATAAAGCTCGACAAGGTGTTCATCGATGTTTTGCAGCAGTGTGACGATGCGCCACTGGCGCGCTCGATCATCGCCCTGGCCAAGACCCTTGGGCTCAAGCTGGTTGCCGAAGGGGTCGAGACCGCGTTCCAGCTCGAATACCTGAGCCGCCACGGCGTCGACCTGGTCCAGGGCTACCACCTCGCGCATCCCGAGCCGGTCGCCGACTTCGTGATGCGACTGCAGACCAACCCCAGCCTGGCAGATCATGGTTGAGACGATATCCGCTGGATCAGCCCTGCCCTCGACAGCTCGGCAAACAGGCGTCGCGTATCGGCTGCGACTCGCCTTGCAGGCACCCCGGGAAACGCCTCGACCAGCAGGCCAGCGGTCTCGTCCGCTCCCAGCGGCTCACAGTTCAGCAGTCGCCAGATCCCCGCCGCCACCGGATTGAGCCGATGCACCTCGCCGGCGCGCTCGGCCAGCGTACTGATCATGAAGAGTTCATCGCCCAACGGTCGCGCTCGCCACCCAGTGGTTGGCCGCCAGCGTCCCGCCAGTGCCACTTCGTCAACCTCAGCCGCCGAATGCGCTACCTGCCAGCGGCTGCTGGCAGGTAGCGCAGCAACGCCGGCCGGCTGTCGCATCGCCTCGACCACCATATCGACCGCTTCCAGTGGGTCGGCATAGCGCAGCAGCCAGCAGGGCACCCGCTTCATCAGCTCCAGCAGCGGCGCCAGCAGCGGCTCGGCCGGCCAATCCGCGGCAAAATTCTGGCACAACAGCTGCAACAATCCGTCTCCTGGGGCCAGCGGCAGCAGCTCGGCCGCCGCGCCGGGCTCTCGCTCGAGCAGCACAATGGCACCCACCGGCGCGCGCTCGCCGTGTCGGGCCAGCTGCGCCGCCGACAGCGATAGGTACTGGTAGCGATCATCGCCAGGCCCGCGATGCGCCTCGACGTAGGCACTGAAGGCTGCCGGCAAGCTCGCCGGCAGCGGCACCCTTAGCCGCGGTGCGATGCCCAGTGCCATGCCTTCCCCGGCGGCGTCGAGTGCCAGGACGTCATCACCGAACACTCGATAGCCGGCACAGGCGAATGCAGCACTCAAGGTACTCTTGCCGGCGCGGTGAGCCTCGGGAAACAGCACCAGTCGCTTTCCGACTAGCGCCGAACCGCAGTGCAGGCCCATCAGGTCAGGCTGTTCGAGCAGAAAGTTGGGTATCAGGTCGGCAAGCAGGCTGCACGCTGCCGAGGCTGCAGTAGGAATAGGCAGCGAGCGGCTCAGCGCCGGCGACGTCTGGCAGTAGCCGTCGCCACGGCGCCACAGATGAATCGGCGCTGTCGATGCATCCGAAACGCGACGCCGCTGCGGCCAACCGGGGGCCGCCGCCGCCAGTGCTTCCTCCACCTCGGGCACCGCATCGAGACGCATCGGCAGCGACATGCCCTGCCAGACGATATCCATCGGCTACCAGCGACTGGGGCGACTATAGCTGGGTCGGCTATAGCTGGGCCGACTGTAGCTGGGTCGGCTATAACTGGGTCGGCTGTAGGAGCCGCGCCGCTGGCGCCGGTGCCGACGGCCGCCGATCTCGATAACGATACCCTCATCGTGCCAGGCCTGGGCCTGGCCCAGGCTGAACAGCGTCGGTGCTACATAGGCAGCGACCCCGCCCAGCCCCAAAGCGGCCAGCAGCTTGCGACGCCGCGGGTCGTTCAGTCCCTTGCGCGAATCGGTAGGCTCATGCTCTGACATCGAAACACCTTGGCGGTTTATGAACAGTGTTTGAATACTAGTCGCCCAACGCCCCACTCTCCAGCGCCTGCGCGCCTCCGCTGCGGCGTTTCCCACTTCTTGCAAAGTCTCACGTCTCTGTCGGCATAAGGCGACAGCCAAATAGGTCAATCGCAAGGCGAAAAAAAGCCGGCCCAGAAGGCCGGCTACAGGGGGCATGGCCCCCTACCCTGACGACGCGGTGCAGGGCGTGGTGTCACCGTCGTGATGACGACTCCACGCGACCTTGATCCGATTTGCCGGGCTTGCCGTGGCGCTTGTGATCGTGAATCACGAAGCCCACCCAGCCGGCCATGAAAACGACCATCAAGCCAACGGTCACCAGTCCAAAGATTACGGCGTCATCCCAGTACATGGCGTGTCTCCCGTGGCGTATGTGATGGTCTCACTCTAGCCAGCGGGAGCCGGTGTGGCCCTGACCTGGATCAAGTTTGCACGGCCGCTGGCAGGCACCGGCCATTGCACTTGATCCAGATCAGTTTTTAGCGGCGAGTCACGGCTGCTTGCGGTCCTCGACCTGGGTGTGGTCGATATCCTCGTCAAGCGGATGGCCCTTGGCCAGCTCGGCGCGAGTGGCGTCGCGCACGCTGAGCACCTCGAGCCCATAGCTGAGGCGCTCGCCGGCCAGCGGGTGGTTGGTGTCGATGGTGACGCGCGTCTCGCCCACCTCGACCACGGTAACGACCTGCGGGCCGGCGTCGCCCTGGGTCTGAAAGCGCATGCCCGGCGCCAGGTCGTCGACCGGAAAGGCGCCGCGCGCTACCTCCTGGATCAGATCGTCGCGGCGCACGCCGTAGGCCTCGGCGGGCATCAGCGTAACGCTGAGTTCGGCGTCCACCGCCTGGCCGTCGAGGGCACGCTCGAGCCCGGCAACGATATTGTCGTGGCCATGCAGGTACTCCAGCGGAGCGCCGCGGGCTCGCGAGTCGTCGAGCACCTCGCCGCGGCTATTCTTGAGTACGTAGTGCAGGCGCACCACGCGCTGGGGAGCGATAGTGGTCATGGCGTCTCCTGAAAACGAAAGGGAAAGCGATGGCCGGCGTTCAGCCGTCGCGTCGCAGCTGAGCGACCGGCATTTCCAGGCGCTGCTGCTTATGCAGCATGGTCAGCAGTACCACGGCACGCTCCTCGCCCTTGTGGGACTCGAACACCGCCTTGAGATCGCGGAACGGGCCGTCGGTGATCTCGACGGTCTCGCCGGCGCGGAAATAGACGTTGACCTGCGGCCCCGCGCCATCGCTGCGGCAGGCCTGGTCGCGCAGCAGCTGCACCAGGGCATCATCCACCGCCAACGGCTCGTGACCGAAGCTGACCAGCTTGAGCACGCCACGGGTGGAGCGGATCGGTCGCCAGTTGCTTGCCAGCCGGTCGAGGCGAATGAACAGGTAGTAGGGGAACAGCGGCTCGGCGATCCATACCAGCTTGTCGCGGCGCTTCTTCTGCACCTCGAGCACCGGATGAAAGACTTCGTAGCCCTGATTATCGAGATGCTCGGCGGCGCGAAACGATTCACCGCCCTTGCACTGGATGATGTACCAGCGCGGAATGGCATCGGCGGATACACCGCTAGGGTCATCGTTGAACTCGTGCATGGGGCTCCTGACGGTAGCGGGCCTAATGTGGCTGGCGTCTGCTCTGCGGCTCTGCAACAATCGCCGCAAGCGATCGGCTGCCAAATGGCGAGTTTACCACTCCTTACAGCCGTCTTCCGCCCTGCACCTCGCCCCACGGATCGGAGAGACTGCTAATGCCCACGCCCCCCGTTCAGCGCAGCTGGCGCGCCGCTCTGGCCATCTATCTGCGCGCCCCGGTCATCACCATGCTGTTTCTGGGCTTTTCGGCCGGACTGCCGTTTCTGCTGGTGTTCTCGACGCTGTCGGCCTGGCTGCGCAGCGACGGGGTGGAAGTGGCCGCCATCGGCTTCTTCTCGTGGATCGGCATCCTCTATTCCATCAAGTTCTTCTGGGCGCCGGTGGTCGACCGCCTGGCGCTGCCGCTGTTGACGCGGAGCTTTGGCCAGCGACGCGGCTGGATGCTGCTGGCCCAGGCGCTGATAGCCGCCGGCCTGGTGGGCCTGGCGAGCCTCAGCCCCACCGATAACCTGGCGATGGTAGCGGCCCTGGCGCTGGTGGTGGCGTTCGGCTCGGCGACCCAGGACATCGCCATCGACGCCTTTCGCATCGAGTCGGCGCCCGACGATATCCAGGCCGCCATGGCCTCGACCTATATCATCGGCTACCGCGGCGGGCTGCTGGCCGCCGGCGCCGGCGCCCTGTACGTGGCGGCGGCCTACTCCTGGGAGGTCGCCTACCTGAGCATGGCGGCGCTGGTCGGGATCGGCGTGATCACCGTGCTGCTGCGGCCTGAGCCGGCCCGGCTATCGCTGAATACCCAGCTGATCCATGAGCCCCGGGTGCGCGCCTTCCTGCGCGCCAGCCGCGGCAAGCCCAAGCTGCTACGGCGTTCGGGCGCCTGGCTGCTGGGCGCGGTGGTCTGCCCGTTCACCGACTTCTTCAGCCGCCACCGGCTCAAGGCGCTATGGCTGCTGGTATTCATTGCCGTGTTTCGGATCAGCGACCTGGCCATGGCGTCGATGGCCAATCCGCTGTATATCGACATGGGCTTCTCGCTGGCCACCATCGCCAACGTCACCAACATCTTCGGCATCGTCATGAGCATCAGCGGGGGGATTCTCGGCGGGCTGCTGGTGGCCCGCTACGGTATCGGACCGATCCTGGTACTGGGCGCCGCAGCAGCGACCCTCACCAACCTGCTGTTCGCCGCCCTGGCCCTGGCCGGTGAAAGCCTGCCGTTCCTGGTCATGGCGATCATCGGCGACAACCTGGCCAACGGCCTGGCCAGCGCGGTATTCATCGCCTTTCTCTCGAGCCTGACCTCGAAGGCCTACACCGCCACCCAGTACGCGCTGTTCTCGTCGCTGATGACCCTGCCGGGCAAGTTCCTGAGCGGCTTCGGCGGCATGGTGGTGGCCGCCGAGGGCTATGCCACCTTCTTCGTGATCGCCACCGCGCTTGGCCTGCCGGCGATCCTGCTGGCGATCTGGGTCAGCCGCGACCACGACCTGGTGCCGCGCCCCACCCCGCGTGCCGCCTGAGCCACTCGCTTAGTCAGGCGACGTCGCCGTCGCGCAAAGCCAGGCCAGCGCACCGCGGGTATTGGCCCACTGGTCGCGCATCAGGGTGCGGTACTGCCAGGCCTCGGCGCGGCTGCCCGGCGCCGGCAACCCCGAGGCCGGCAGGCTGACCGCGCGAGCCCGCTCGTCGCACAGCATCTCGAGCACATGGCCGTTAATGGCCTGAGCCTCGCGCAGCGCCTCGCTGGCCTCATCGAGGCGTTCGAGCCGATACAGCGCCAGCGCACGGCCCATCATCACTCCCAGCAGCGGCGTGTCCGCGGACTGATAGCTGACCTCCAGGGCGCGCCGGTCGCTGCCCTCGCGCAGCAGCTGGTCGAGCACCAGCTCACGCAATCCCAGGCTATCCTGGGCGTCGAGGGCCAGCAGTCGCTCGGCCAGCTCGCGGGAGTGCTCGCGGGCGCCGCGCTCCATGCCTACCACCAGCGCCAGGCCGGTACGCAGCAGCACCGCATTGTCGGCGGCGTCCCACACGAAGGCGCCGTCACCCTCACCGTCGAGCTGGGTCAACCAACGCTCGAGTCGCTGCGCCAGCGGCTCGAACAGGCTCGGCGCCATCCACGGCAGGCTGCCAAAGCGGCTGGTCAAGGCCAGGGTCAGCGCCTGCATCACTTGCGGCGAATCGAGCCACTCGGGGTGGGCGCAGAGCTCGGCCAGCCAGTCGCCGGCGTGGGGCCAGGGGTCGTCCTCGAAGCCCAGCGCCGCGTCTTCGTCGACCAGCACCTGAAAGTGTTTCTGCCAGGCGGCGAACAGGGTGTCTTCGCGGGCGCTGCGATGGTACTCGCGGCTGCCGTCCTCGGCGGTCACGAAGCGCAGCAGCGGTGCCGTGGGCAGCGCTTCGAGCAGCGCCTGCAGCGCCGCCAGCGGATCGGCCAGGTCCTCTTCGGAATTGACCATCTGCTCGGCCAGCGTGGCGCCGGGATTCTCCGCCAGGTCGGCGAGGAACTGCAGCTGCTCGGGGTCGAGGTCGCCCTGCCGCGCCAGTCGGCGGAACCAGAAGCGCGCGCGTTCGCCGGCCTCCTCGACGTTGCCCTCGTGGAGCAGCAGCATGGCTTCGATATAGGCCAGGGTCGGCGAGTCGGGCAGCGCCTGCTGGGCGCGCACGAACGCCTCGCGGGCACTGGCCAGATCGTCGTTGTCGAGGTGCATCAGGCACAGCCGCTCCAGGGCCACGCCGCGCAGGAACAGCGGCCCGCGGTCGAGCACCTCGTCGAGCAACGCGGTGCGCTTGCGATAGAAACCGCGCTCCTGGTAGAGATCCACCAGCAACTCGAAGGCCGGCTCCGCCTGCTCCGGCATCTGCGCCCAGTCGGCGCCCTCGAACAGCGCCTCGAGAATCTGCTGGGCACGGCCACGCTGGCCGCTCTCGGCGGCGATCAGCCCGGCCTCGAGCAGCGCCTGGGCCGGCGCCTGGCCGCTGGCCAGGGCCGCCTTGAGCGATGCGCCCTTCCACTCGCGCAGCGACAGCATCCACATCAGGTGACTGGGAATCGGCCCGGGGACCGTCACCGCGCCGCAGCAGTGCTTGGTCTTGCGCCCCGAGTCGCACCAGCAGGGCTCGTTGCGCCCCGGCCGCGCCAGCGGCTCACAGACGTAGCCGGCACGCTCGAGCGGGGTCTGCGACCACAGCTCTGGCGCCAGCGCCTGGGCCAGCGCCAGGTCGTCGCCGACCAGGGCGCGGCCCTCGTCGCGTGCCCAGGCCATGAACGACGGATAGTGCTCGTTGTCACGAATCGCGCCAAGGGCTCCCGATGCAAAGCCCAGCAGCTGTTCTACCCATACCGCCAGCATCGCCATCTCCGCCGAAAAAAATCGCGCTAGTCTAGCACGCCGGTGGGCTGGGACTCACCTCCGACACGGCGTCGGCGCGCCCACTCCAACAGCGGCTGGCTACGCGCCTGCATGTCGAGGCGCGCGCCGAGCCGCACCAGATTCCAGTAGTGGCCGTTGAGCGCCCGCGACAACAGCAGGGTATCGGCCGGCGGCTGCAGGCGATCCATCGCCGCCCACACCCGCGGGCTCAGCTCGCGCAGACGACGATGCACGCGCACATCGCCGAAATCCTGTTCGCCGGGGGCGAACAGCGGCGCCACCGCCTCGGCGGCCTCGCGATACAGCGCCAGCGGCGCGCCCTCGCCCTGGCGCCCGCCCATCTTGAGCAGCGCGGCATCCATCGCCAGGGGATCCCCCAGCAGGGTCGACTCGAGCAGCTCGATCAGCTGCGCCAGGCGCGTCTCAGGCACCGCGATCACCGCGCCCAGGTCGTAGATCACCAGCCGCCCCTGGTCGTCGCAGGCAAAATTGCCGGCGTGGGGGTCGGCGTGCAGTTCGCCGAAGCGAAACAGCTCCTCGGTGAGCCAGTCGGCCAACGCCTCGGCGATCTGCTGGCGCGTTGCCGGCTCGGCCTGCTCCAGGTCGCGCAGCGGGGTGCCCGGCACGTAGTACATGGCCAACACTCGCGCGCCGCAGTAGTCCAGCGCCGGGGCGGGTATCACGATCCGTCGGTGGTCGGCATAGCGCTGCCGATAGCGCGCCAGGGCCGCGGCCTCGGCGCGGTAGTCGAGCTCACCGCGCAGGCTCTCGGCAAGTTCCTCGAACAGCGCATCGAGACGCGCCTGGGGGACCTTGAACCAGCGCCCCAGGCGCATGATGCGGCGCACCTGGGCCAGGTCGCTCTCCAGCACGTCGACCAGCCCCGGATACTGCACCTTGAGCACCAGGGTCTCCCCTGAGTGGGTCACCGCACGGTGCACCTGGCCCATGGAGGCACTGGCAAAGGGCTGTTCCTCGACCTCACGGAAGTGTGCCTCCAGGTCGCCGTACTGCTCGACCAGGGTGGCACGGATCTGCGCCCAGGGCATCGGCTCGGCCTGGCGCTGCAGGCGCGCCAGCTCGTCGGCCAGGTCCGGCGGCAGCAGGTCGTCCCACTGCGAGATGATCTGGGCCAGCTTCATGGCCGGCCCCTTGAGCTCCGAGAGTCCGACGAACAGCGCCTCGCCCAGCGCCCGCCAGTCGCTGTTGCCGCCCATCCGGCTCTTGAGCATGGCGCCGCCGGTGCGTGCTCCCAGGCCCAGTAGGCGTCGTGTCCGTCCGCGCTCGCGCATATCGATACAAACCCTATACATTTATCAGAAACAGTACACCTGGCGAGACCGCCGCGATACTGGAAGAATATCCACCACCACAGATGACGAGACAGCCATGCGCCTGATCATCGCCGAAAAGCCCAGCCTGGCCAGGGCCATCGCCGACGCCCTGCCCGGCAAGCGCCGCAGCGTCGAGGGTAGCATCGAGGTCGGCGATACCACCGTCACCTGGTGTTTCGGCCATCTGCTCGAGCAGGCCCCGCCCGACGCCTACGACCCACGCTACAAGCAGTGGCGGCTCGACCACCTGCCGATCGTGCCGTCGCCCTGGCAGCTGATGCCGCGCCCCAAGGCACGCGGCCAACTGGCAGTGATTCGCCGCCTGCTCAAGGCATCCAGCGAGGTGGTCCACGCCGGCGACCCGGATCGCGAAGGCCAGCTGCTGGTCCAGGAAGTGATCGAGCACCTGCGCTGGCGCGGGCCGGTCAAGCGCCTGCTGATCAGCGACCTCAACCGCCCCGCGGTGGCCAAGGCCCTCGGCCGACTCGAGGACAACGCCCGCTACCAGCCACTCTACCGTGCCGCGGAGACCCGCGCCCGGGCCGACTGGCTGTACGGCATCAATCTGACCCGCGCCTGGACCCTGACCGGGCGCCAGGCCGGCCACGACGGCGTGCTCTCGGTGGGCCGGGTACAGACTCCGGTGCTCGGCCTGGTGGTACGCCGCGACCGCGAGATCGCCGACTTCACACCGCGCCCCTTCCACGTGCTATGGGCCGACTTCGCCGTCGCCCACGGCCAGGTCCGCGCCTGGTGGCAACCCGGCGAGCAGCACCCCCTCGACGACCAGGGCCGGCTGCTGGCCCGCGCGCCGGCCGCCGCACTGGCCGTCCGGCTACCCGGCGCCGAAGGCCGGCTCAGCGAACTCGACAGCCGCGACAAGCGCCAGGCGCCGCCGCTGCCCTACTCGCTGTCGGCGCTGCAGGTGGATGCCGCACGGCGCTACAAGTACTCGGCCAAGCAGGTACTGGACACCTGCCAGGCACTCTACGAGCGGCATACCCTGATCACCTACCCGCGCTCGGACTGCCGCTATCTGCCGCGCGGCCACCATGCGTCGCTGGCCAGCGCGCTGCCAACGCTGGGACAGGTCGATGCGACGCTGGCCGAGTGGTGCCGCGGCGCCGATTTCACGCGCCGCGGCCGGGCCTTCGACGATGCCAAGGTGGGCGCCCACCACGCCCTGGCGCCCACCGGCAAGATACCCGATATGGCAAGACTCTCGGCGCCAGAGGCCAATATCTACCGGCTGGTGGTGCGCAACGTGCTGGCGCAGTTCCACGCCCACCTCGAGACCCGCGAGGTCAAGGCCTGCTTCGAGGTGCTCGGCGAGCGCTTTGCAGCCAGCGGCAGCGAGGTGCTGGTGGCCGGCTGGAAACCGCTGTTCACCACCCGCGACGAGCCCCCGCCGCTGCCCACGCTGGTGCGCGGCGAGCCGGCGCGGGTCACCGCCGCCGCGGTCGAGGATCGCGAGACGCGTCCGCCGGAGCCCTTCAATGATGCCAGCCTGATCAAGGCGATGATGAACATCGGCCGCTACGTCGACGACCCGGACGTCAAGCGCACGCTGCGCGAGTCGGACGGCCTGGGGACCGAAGCGACCCGCGCCGGCATCATCGAGACGCTGCTCGAGCGCGGCTACCTGGTACGCGTCAAGAGTGCCCTGCGCGCCAGCCGCACCGGCCACGCGCTGATCGCCTCGCTGCCCGACCCGGCCACGCGCCCCGAGCGCACCGCGCTATGGGAGCAGCGGCTGAGCCGCATCGCCGAGGCCGATGATAGCGAACAGGCGTTCCTCGACGCGCTGCTCGGCGACCTGCGTAGCCTGCTCGACGCCGCCGACGCCGAGCGCATGCGCCAGGCGCTGGGCAGTGCCCAGGGCATCGAGGCGCCAGCGCCGCGGCGTGGCGGCCGCAAGCCCGCGGCGCGGCGCCGCGGCAGCAACGCCGCCGCTGGCAAGACCCGCCGGCGTCGCAGCAGCAAGGCCAGCGGTGGCCGCCAGTGACATCGCCACAGCTGATCGTCGGCTCCGGCGCCATCGGCCGGCTGCTGGCCGTGCGCCTCGCTGGCGTGGCGCCGGTGACCCTGCTCGGGCGCCGCGCACCACCCGCTGAGCTGACGCTGACCAGCCCCGAGGGTCACACACTCGCGCGGCGGTTGCCCGGTGCCACGCCAGCCAGCCTGGGTGCGCCGTTTCGCGGCACCCTGCACCTCACCACCAAGGCCTACGATGCCCAAGCCGCGCTGGATAGCCTTGCAGCGAAGCTCGCCCCCGATACACCGCTGGTGCTGTGGCAGAACGGCTATGGCGTGCAGCGAACCTTGACCCAGCGCTGGGGCGGCCCGGTACTCTGCGCCACCACCAGCGAGGGCGCCTATGTCAGCGAGGGCGGCGTGGTACATGCCGGCCACGGCGAGACCTTCCTCGGCCACCTCGACGGCGAGCATGCCGACCTTGCCGAGCAGCTGGCCGCGCTGCTCAGCCACGCCGGCCTGCACTGCCGGGCCGTCGGCGATATCGATACCCGGCTATGGCACAAGCTGGCCGTCAACGCCGCCATCAATCCGCTGGTGGCGCGCTGGCGGATCCGCAACGGCCAGCTCCGCGACCGGCCGTTTCGGCCGCTGGTCGAGGCGCTCATCGATGAACTGGTGCTGGTCATGAAGGCCGAGGGTATTGCGCCGCCTGCGGAGGGCTGGCGAGCCCGGGTGTGGCGGGTCATCGAGGGCACCGCCAACAACCGCGCCTCGATGCTGCAGGACGTGCTCGCCGGCCGGCCCACCGAGCGCGAGGCAATCCTCGGCCCGCTGCTCGCCGCCGCCCGGCGCCACGCTCTCGCGGCACCGCAGCTGAGCGCTCTCTACGATGCCGCTGATTGAGGCCAGCGCAGCCAGGCTTCCAGGCCACCCGTAGAAGCGTTTGTCAGCTGCAGCGTCAACTGCTGGCGGCGGGCCACTTGCAGGGCGATCGACAGGCCCAGCCCGCTACCCTCGATGTCGCGGTTGCTACCGCGACGAAACCGCTCGGTGACCGAGGCCAGCAGCGTCGCGTCGATGCCCGGCCCACTGTCGCGCACCACCAGCCACGCCGCGTCGTCGTCGCCCATCGAGACCTCTACCCAGCCGCCGTGGGGTGAATAGCGCAGCGCGTTATCGAGCAGGTTACGGATCAGCATGCCCAGCTCGGTGGCATTGCCCTCGACCCAGACCGCGTCATCGGTGGCGATGCTCAACAACTGTTGGCGAGCCCTGGCCTGGGGCCACATCTCTGCCGCCAGCGTCTGGGTCACTGCCAGCAAGTTGACCCGCTCGGCGCTGGTCTCGCTCTCCTGGTCGAGGCGCACCAGCGTCAGCAGCTGCTCGACGACCCGCTGCAAGCGCTCGATGCTGGCATAGGCGCGAGGCAGAGCATCCCGCTCACCTGCCATGGCGTTGTCGAGATGCACTTTCAGTGCCGCCAACGGCGTGCGCAGCTCATGCGCGGCATCGGCGCTGAAGCGCCGCTCACGGGCCAAGGCATCCTCGAGCCTGGCCATGAAGTCGTTCAAGGCATCGCGAAGCGGCCGCAGTTCGCGCGGCACCGCCAATCGAATGCGGCCAAGCTCGCGCTCGTTACGCCCGGCGACCTGCCGCGACAGGCTCAGCAGTGGACGCAACCCCTGGTGTATCACCAACCCCACCAGCAGCAGCAGCGCCGGCAGGGCGATCAGCAGTGGTAGCAGATTGCCCATCGCCAGCTGACGCGCCAGATCGTCATGGAAACGCTCGCGCAGACCGATACTCAGCCAGCGACGCTGGTCGTCGAGAATCAAGCTGAACACACGCCAACGTTCGCCAGCGTAGGTTTCCCAGCGATAGCCCTGCTGTTCGGGCGCCGGAAAAGGCCCGGCATCGTTCCACTCGGCCCCCATCAGCCAGGGCGTACCGTCGGCCTCCCAGAAGCCCAGGGTAAGCATGCGCTCGTCGGCATGGAAACGCTGGGCGATGCTCGCCTGCGGAGACGCCTGCCCCGCTTGCGGACTCGCAGCATCACCGAACCAGCGCGAGGGATGCCCCGGCTGATCGAGATGACGCGCAATGCGCGCATACTCCTGCTCCGGAGTACCCGGGGCCAGTAGTGACGCGACGATGCGGCCCTGCAGACTGAGCTGGACGTCGAGGACATCCTCGGCCTTGTGATGGGTGACCCGATAGATGACGGCGATGATGATCAGCGTGGCGACGGCAAGCACCAGTGTCAGCGTGACGATCAGATAGCGGCGGATCGAACGCATCAGGCCGGTACCTCCAGACGGTAGCCGATGCCACGCAGGGTCACGATCAAGGACCTATCGAGTTTCTTGCGCAAGTGGTGGACATGCACCTCGAGGGCGTTCGATTCGACGTCTTCATCCCAGCCATACAGCAGGCTCTCCAGCCGTGAACGGGGAATCACCTGTCCAGCATGGCGTGCCAGCTCCAGCAGCAAGGCGAACTCGCGACGCCCCAGGCTGATCGCTTGGCCCTGCCAGGTGACGGCATGCCGCGCCTCGTCGATCACCAGCGCGCCGAGCTGCAACTGGGCACAACGACGCCCCTCGCCGCGCCGTGTCACGACGCGCAGCCTGGCCAACAGCTCGGCGAGATCGAACGGCTTGAGCACATAGTCGTCGGCCCCGCCGTCCAGGCCTCGCAGTCGGTCGACCAGGGCATCACGGGCGGTGAGCACGACCACTGGCAGGGTATGACGGCGGCGCAGTAGCGCCAGCACCTCGAGTCCATCCATGTCGGGCAAGCCCAGGTCGAGGATCAGCGCCGAGAATGCATCGCTATCGAGTGCCGCCAGCGCGTCACTGCCATTGCGCAACCAGTCGACGGTATAGCCCTCCCGATGCAGGGCAACGCGCATGCCCTCGCCCAGCGATGGATCATCTTCTACCAACAGTATTCGCATCCCGCCGTTCCCTATCGAGCGTTGCAGGAGATCGGCCGCGCCGATGTTAAGTCTTCCTTAAGCCAAGACTGCCAGGGTAGTGCTTAGCGAGGTGCCACCTCGCCCTGTCATAGCCAAGTAAGCGAGAGTCTTTGCCATGTCCCTGTCACTCCATGCACCACGCACCTTGAGCCACCTGCAGCAACATCCCGTCATCGAACGCCCCGATGGGCCAGCGCATCTGTCATGGGATAGCCCCGCCATCGACATCATGCTCGATCTATCCCGGGTCGAGCTGCCGACCATCGCGCATGATGCCGCCATTGACGAGGCGCATGCCAGCATGCAGCAGCACCAGGCCCAGCAGCTGCTGGTGACCGATGAGCATGGCCGCCTGAGCGGTCTCGTGACCCGCCGCGAGCTCATCGGCGGTCGCCGCATCACCATTGCCATGCAGCAGCGCGACATTCCCAGGAGCGAAGTCACCGCGGGCATGGTACAGACGCCCTGCGAGGCCCTGCACGCCATGGCGCTGGCGCAACTGGAGCGACTAAGCCTCGGCCAACTGCTCGAGACCCTGCGGGCCTCCGGCGACCAGTACCTGCTGGTGACCCAGGGCGACCGAGATCAAACGCCGCGGCTGCGTGGACTGGTGTCGGCGGCGGATATCGGCCGTGCCCTGAAACTCGATATGACGTTACTGCCAGAAGCGCGCTCGTTTGCCGACATTTGCCAGGTGGTGCTGGGCCACGAGCTGTGAGCTGACCACACCAGGCTCAGGTGCGACGCTGGCCTAGCCGGTATTGCGCAGCCCGGCGGCGATCCCCGCCATGGTCACCATCAGCGCCCGCGACAGTTCGGGGCTGATCGCGCCGTCGGCGTCGCGGTTGCGCTGCAGCAGCTCGGCCTGCAGGCCATGCAGCGGGTCGATGTAGGGATTGCGCACCTCGATCGCCTGACGGATCAGCGGGGTGTTCTCGAGCAGCGCTTGCTGATCGAGGATCTCCAGCAGCACGCCCTGCAGCCGAGTGAAGCGCTCGCGCAGGTTCATGCCCAGCGCCAGCAGCGCCGGTTCGTCGACCAGGCGTCGCTCGTAGTAGGCAGTGATCTCGACATCGCCCTTGGCCAGCAGCATCTCGAGCATGTCGAGGTAGGTGCCGAAGAATGGCCATTCGCGGCGCATCTCGCGTAGCCGCTCGAGGCCGCCCTCCTCTTCCAGCCGAGTGATGAAGGCATCGCCGCTGCCCAGCCAGGCCGGCAGCATCAGACGGGTCTGGGTCCAGGCGAAGATCCAGGGGATCGCACGCAGCGTCTCGACGCCACCATCCTGGCGCCGCTTGGTGGGGCGTGAACCCAGCGGCAACCGCCCCAGCGCGCCCTCCGGTGTCACCGCGCGGAAATAGGGCACGAAGTCGGGATCCTCGCGCACCACCCCGACATAGCCGCGGTGAGCGATCTCGGCCAAGCGGTCCATCTCCTCGCGCCAGTGGGGCTTGGGCGCCGGCGGCGGCAGCAGGGTCGCCTCGAGCACCGCACAGGCGTAGATCTCCATCGAGCGCAGCGCGATCTCCGGCTGGCCGAACTTGAAACGGATCATCTCGCCCTGCTCGGTGACCCGCAGGCTACCGTTCACCGAGCCCGGCGGCTGGGAAAGGATCGCCGCGTGGGCCGGGCCGCCGCCACGACCGACGGTGCCGCCGCGGCCGTGGAACAGGGTCAGATCCACGCCGTGCTGCTCACACACCTCGACCAGGGTCTCCTGGGCACGATACTGGGCCCAGGCAGCAGCCAGCTGACCGGCATCCTTGGCCGAATCGGAGTAGCCGATCATCACCTCCTGGCTATCCCCCACTAGGCGCCGATAGCCGGGTAGCGCCAGCAGCCGATCGATCACATTGCCGGCACGATTGAGGTCATCGAGGGTTTCGAACAGCGGCGCGATGGGCAGCCGCACGTCGCCGCCGACCTCCTGCATCAATAGCGCCACGGCCAGCACGTCGGAGGGCTGCGCGGCCATCGAGATGATGTAGGTGCCCAGCGCTTCGCGCTGCTCGCGGGCGATGACGCGGAAGGTATCGATCACCTCGCGGGTCTCGGTGGAGCACTCCCAGCGGCGCGGGATCAGCGGCCGCCGCGATTCCAACTCGGTGAGCAGGAAGTCCTGGCGCTGCTGCTCGTCCCACTCGCGGTAGTGGCCCAGCTCGAGAAAGTCGGTGAGCTCCTCGAAGACCTGCCTATGGCGGCTCGCTTCCTGGCGCACGTCGAGCTTGGTCAAGGTGACGCCGAACACCGCCACCCGGCGCAGGGTATCCAGCAGGGTGCCATTGGCGATGGTGTCGAGGCCGACGTCGCACAGCGAGCGGTAGCAAGCCAGCAGCGGTGCGTAGAGCTGATCGCGGGTCTCGATGATCGGCCCGCCCTCGTGGCTGCGCCCGTCGAGGCACGCCTTGGCCCAGTCACGGGTCGCCTCGACCCGCGCCGTCAGGCGCTTGAGCAGCGCCCGATAGGGCTCGGCCTCGTCGCCGACCTCGGCCTTGAGGGCACTGTTGGCCTTCCACATCGACAGCTCGGCTTTGAGCTGCTCGAGGTCGCGCAGATAGAGATCGGCGGCCATCCAGCGCCCCAACAGCAGTACCTCGCGGGTGACCTTGGCGGTGACGTTTGGATTGCCGTCGCGGTCGCCGCCCATCCACGAGGCGAAGCGCAGCGGTGCGGCATCCAGCGGCAGGCGCTCGCCGGCGGTCTCGAGTAGCAGGCTATCGAGGTCGCGGTGGAAATCCGGCACCGCCTGCCACAGCGAGTTCTCGATCACCGCAAAGCCCCACTTGGCCTCGTCCACCGGCGTCGGCCGCTCGTGGCGGATCTCGTCGGTGTGCCAGGCCTGACTGATCAGCTCCTCGAGGCGGCCATGGGCGCGGCTCGACTGCTCGGGATAGTCACTCGCCGACTCGATCACCGACAGGCAGTCGTCGATGGCATCGTACTTCTGGATCAGGGTGCGCCGGATCACCTCGGTGGGATGGGCGGTGAGCACCAGCTCGACGCGCATTCCGGCCAGCGTCTCGACCAGCGTCCGCGGCGCATGCCCCTCGGACTGGGCGCGACGCAGCAGTTCGCCGAGCACCGGCTGTGAGCCCGGCTTGTAGTCCTCGACGCGGCGATAGCGGGCACGGTAGTGCTGCTCGGCGATATTGGCCAGGTTGAGGAACTGGTTGAAGGCGCGAGTCACCGGCAGTAGGTCGCGGTCGGGCAGCTTGCGCAGGAACTCGATCAGCTCGCGGCGGCTGGGCTGGTCGCCCTGACGGCCGCGCTTGGCAAAGCCGCGAATGGTCTCGATCTTGTCGACGAAGGCACTGCCCTGGTCGTCGGCAATGGTGCGCCCCAGGCTGTCGCCCAGCACGCGGACGTTATCACGCAGCGATTCGTGTAGGTCGTCACTCATGGGCAGCGCCCTCCTGGTGGCATTCATGGGTGGCTTCGCGGCGCTTGGCGTCTTGCCAGTGCGCCTCCATCTCGTCGAGGGTTACCGACGCCGGCTGCTGACCGCGCGCGGCCAGGGCCGACTCGACGTGGCGAAAGCGCCGCTCGAACTTGGCATTGGTGGTGCGCAGGCACTGCTCGGGGTCGGCCTTCAGCGTACGCGCCAGATTGGTCACCGCAAACAGCAGGTCGCCGACCTCTTCGGTGGCGTGGTCGCGGTCGCCGGCGTCAAGCGCCGCCTCGACCTCGGCCAGCTCCTCGCGGATCTTGTCGATCACGCCGCGGCTGTCGGGCCAGTCGAAGCCGACCCGCGCGGCGCGCTTGGAGAGCTTGGCGGCCCGCGACAGCGCCGGCAGCGTGCGCGGCACGTCGTCGAGCACCGAGCCGCCTGCCACGCCATCGGCGCGGGCGGCGCGCTCCTCGGCCTTGAGCGACTCCCAGCGGCTGTTGACCTGGCGGGTCTGCACCTGCTCGGCGCTTACTCCGGGAGGTCGCCGCGATGCCAGGCTGCCATCGGGGAAGACGTGGGGATGCCGATGCAGCATCTTGGCGGTCAGGGTATGCACCACGTCGTGGAAGTCGAAACGCCCCTCCTCGGCGCCAAAGCGGGCGTAGTAGACCACCTGGAACAGTAGGTCACCGAGTTCGCCGGGCAGCTCGTCGAAGGCGCGCCGCTCGATGGCATCGGCGACCTCGTAGGCCTCTTCGAGGGTATGCGGGACGATGCTGTCCCAATCCTGCTGGAGGTCCCAGGGACAGCCCTGCTGCGGGTCGCGCAGTACCGCCATCAGGCTCAGCAGGTCGTCTAGATCATAGCGTGACTGGCTCATGACTGGGGCCTCCGCTGGCGCCCGTGGCGCGGTTTGGCGCCGCTGCGCAGGCGCTTGACGTCGATCACGTTGGGCAGTTGCTGAATGCGCGAGAACAGCCGCCCCAGAGTTTCCAGGCCGTCGACCTCGACGGTAATCGACATCCGCGCGATGCCGTCGTCCTGGTTGGTCAGAGTGTTGACCGACAGCACGTTGACGCGGTCGTTGCTGAGCACCCCGGTGACGTCGCGCAGCAGCCCGGAGCGATCCCAGGCCTCGATCTCGATGTCCACCGGGTATTGCGTACGCGAGCGCTCGCCCCACTCCACCTCGATCACCCGCTGCGGCTCGTCGAGGCGCAGCTGCAGGATATTGGGGCAGTCCTGGCGGTGCACGGTGACCCCGCGCCCCTGGGTGATGAAACCGACGATCGCCTCGCCGGGCACCGGGTGGCAGCAGTTGGCCATGCTGGTCTTGAGGTTGCCGACCCCGAGCACGGTGATCGCATCACCGTCGCCCTTGGTCGGCCCGCGGCGTGGCTTGGCCAACAACCGATCGAGCTGCTCCTGGTCATCCGACTCGCCGAACAGCTGCTGGGCCTGATGCAGCACCTGGCCGATGCGCAGGTCGCCGGCGCCAAGGGCGGCGTACATGTCCTCGACGCTGGTGTAGTTGACCTTGCGCGCCAGGGTGAGGAGATCCATGTCCTCGACGTCGAGGCGCTTCATCTCCTTGTCGAACAGCGCCTTGCCTTCTTCGAGGTTCTGGCTGCGCGCCTGCTGCTTGAACCAGGCCTGGATCTTGGCCCGCGCCCGTGAGGTGCGCACGAAGCCCAGCGAGGGGTTGATCCAGTCGCGACTCGGGCCGCCCTTGGTGGCGGTGAGGATCTCGACCTGCTGGCCGGTCTTGAGCTTGTAGGTGAGCGGCACGATGCGCCCATTGACCTTGGCGCCACGACAGCGGTGGCCGATCTCGGTATGCACGCGGTAGGCGAAGTCGATGGGCGTGGCGACCTTGGGCAGGTCGATGACGTGGCCGTCGGGGGTGAACACATAGATGCGGTCCGGGGCCACGTCGCTGTTGAGCCCCTCGCGCAGGTCGCCAAAGTCGCCGACCTCGTCCTGCCACTCGAGCACCTGACGCAGCCAGGCGATCTTCTCTTCGTAGCTGCGGCTCTTGGCGTTGGTGTCGTGGCCCTTGTAGCGCCAGTGGGCACACACGCCGAGCTCAGCCTCCTCGTGCATGGCGAAGGTGCGAATCTGGATCTCCAACACCTTGTTCTCGGGTCCCAACACCGCGGTGTGCAGCGACTGGTAGCCGTTCTTCTTGGGGTTGGCGATATAGTCGTCGAACTCGTTGGGCACATGGTGCCAGCGCGAGTGGACGATACCCAGCGCGGTGTAGCAGTCGGCCACCTCGGGCACCAGAATACGCACCGCGCGCACGTCATAGACCTGCGAGAAATCGATGCGCTTGCGCTTCATCTTGCGCCAGATCGAATAGATGTGCTTGGCGCGGCCGTCGACCTGGCTGCGCGAAATGCCCTGGGCCTCGAGCAGCCCCTCGAGGGTCTCGACCACCTCGTGGATATAGCGGTCGCGGTCGAGGCGCTTCTCGGCCAGCTGCTTGGCGATCGACTTGTAGTCGTCCTCGTGCAGGTAGCGGAAGGAGAGGTCCTCGAGCTCCCACTTGAGATGGCCGATGCCCAGCCGGTGGGCCAGCGGCGCGTAGATGTCGAACACCTCACGGGCCACCCGCAGGCGCTTGTCGCGGGTGGCGTCCTTGACCTGGCGCAGCGCGCAGGTGCGCTCGGCGATCTTGATCAGCGCCACGCGCACGTCGTCGATCATGGTCACCAGCATCTTGCGCAGGTTGTCCTGCTGGTCGTGCTGGGTCATGCCGTGGCTCGGCGTCTGGTGGCTGATCGCCGCCATCTGCAGCACGCCGTCGATCAGCCCGGCCACCTCGCCGCCGAAGCGCTTGGCCACCGCCTCGATGCTGAGCAGCCCCTCGCGCACCGCGCGATATAGCACTGCCGCTTCCAGCGTTTCCTGGTCGAGCTTGAGCTCGCCGAGAATATCGGCCATCTCCAGGCCCATGCGAAAGCTCGAGCCGTCGGCCAGCCACGCCTTGTGCGGACGTTCGGCGTGCCTGGCCAGATGATCGGCGAGCTCGCAGGCCTCACGCATCTCGCCTTCGTCACGCAGAGTGACGTCCTCCTGCAGGCGTGCCAGCCATTGTTGTATGTTGACCGCCCCGTCGGCGGTCAGCGGCTGGTCTTCACGCACCTTAACCATGGGGTTGCGTTCCTCTCGTTGGGTGGCTCATCCGCCGCGTTCGAACAGCAGCATGGCTTCCAGATGAGCGGTCTGCGCGAACATGTCGGCCACGGCCGCGCGACGTATTCGATAACCGCCTTGCACAAGGCGTGCCGCATCCCGCGCCAGAGTGGCCGGGTCGCAGGCGATATACAGCACCTGAGGCACCGCGCTTGCCGCCAGCTGCGTACAGGCCGCCTCGGCGCCCTCGCGGGGCGGGTCGAGCAGTACCAGGCTCGGCGCCCAGGCCAGCACCTCGCGTACCGCGGCGGGCTGGGCGAGGTCGGCCTGGCGCGCCTCGACATTCACCAGGTCATTGCGCCGGGCGTTGGCGGCGAGGCGTTCGACCATCGCTGGGTTGCCCTCCACGCCTAGCACCTCGCCGCCGCGGCCGGCCAGCGCCAGGCTCAGGTTACCCACCCCCGCGTAGAGGTCGAGGATACGTGCCGCAGCATCGGGCGCGAGCCATGCCAGCGCGGTATCGATCAGTTGCTGGTTGACCGTGGCATTGACCTGCACGAAGTCGCCGGGCGCGAAGCCGAACGTCAGGCTGCGCCCATCGGCAGTGACACAATAGTGCAGATCGGGCGCTGGGCTTAGCCACTCCAGCTGCGCCTCGTCGCGCCCCAGCCACCACGCCAGGCTGACGCCCTGGCCGTCGGCAAAGGCCTGCCAGCGCACGCGGTCGCCAGCCTGCTCGCGCAGCTGACGCACTACCAGGGTGGCGCCCGCGTCGCTGTCGATGAGCTCGATGTGTCCGACATGGCGCGGCGCCTCCAGGGCCGCCAGTTGGCGGTGCAGCGGTGCCAGTAGCGCCGCCAGCCGCGGTACCAGAATGGTGCACTGCTCGATATCGAGCAGGTGGTGGCTACCCTTGGTGCGAAAACCTAGATGGATCGCGCCCTGGGCGTCGACCTTGACACCGAGTCGTGCCCGCCGTCGATAGCCGTGGCCGTGCGCGGCGAGTACCGCGGGATCCGCCGGCAGGGTCAGCCCCTCACGCGCCAGGTGCTCACCGAGCACCGCCAGCTTGTGCTGGCGCTGCCCGGCTTGATCGAGGTGCTGCAGGTCGCAGCCGCCGCACTGGCCGAAGTGTGGGCAGGCCGGCGCAACGCGTCGAGGGGAGGCCTCGAGCAGCTCACGCACATGGGCTTCGTCATAGCGCTTGCGCTGGCGATGTACCGCTGCCATGAGCCGCTCACCGGGCAGCGCGCGGTCGACGAAGACTGCCTTGCCATTGGCGCGATGGGCCACGCCGCGGCCGTCGTGGGCCAGGCGCTCGATCACCAGGCTGTCATCGGCGGCGCTGATGTCGCGACCCGGCGCCGGGTCGCGCTGGCGCAGTCCCGATGTGCCCGAGGCCGGACGCCCACGGCGGCGCTTGCCGAGCATCGCCATCAGGCCTCCGGCGCGTAGAGGCCGGTGGACAGGTAGCGATCGCCGCGGTCGCAGACGATGAACACGATCACCGCGTTCTCGACCTGCTCGGCGATGCGCAGTGCGCCGGCCAGCGCGCCACCCGACGAGACCCCGGCCAGGATACCCTCCTCGCGAGCCAGGCGGCGCATGTGCTCCTCGGCTTCATGCTGGCCGATGTCCAGCACCCGGTCGACCCGACTGGCATCGAAGATGCGCGGCAGGTAGGCCTCCGGCCAACGGCGAATCCCGGCGATGCTGGCACCATCCTCGGGCTGCAGGCCAACGATCTGCACCGCCGGATTCTGCTGCTTGAGGTACTCGGAGACGCCCATGATGGTGCCGGTGGTGCCCATCGAGCTGACGAAGTGGGTAATGCTGCCCTGGGTCTGCTGCCACAGCTCCGGCCCGGTGGTACGAAAGTGCGCCAGGGGGTTGTCGGGGTTGGCGAACTGGTCCAGCGCCTTGCCCTCGCCACGGGCGATCATGGTGTCGGCGAGGTCGCGGGCGCCTTCCATGCCGGCGTCCTTCGACACCGTGATCAGCTTGGCACCGAACGCTGCCATGGCCTGCTTACGCTCGCTGGAGGCGCTTTCGGGCATGATCAGGGTCATGCCGTAGCCCTTGATCGCCGCGGCCATGGCCAGGGCAATGCCGGTATTGCCCGATGTCGCCTCGACCAGGGTGTCGCCGGGATGAATCTCACCGCGGGCCTCGGCCTGCTGAATCATCGACAACGCCGGGCGATCCTTCACCGAGCCGGCCGGGTTGTTGCCTTCGAGCTTGGCCAGCAAGGTATTGTTGCGGCCTGCGGCAATGCGTTTCAGGCGCACCAGGGGCGTGTTGCCGACCACATCCTCGAGCGTGGGGAAGTGCATGCGAAGCGTCCTTCTCAACGGGTATATGTCGATTATATCCATGCCCGTCGGTGGGTGACAGGGATGGCCCCATGGTGTGGCATAATGCCGGCACCGATTGCCGCGCGGATCCAAGGCCATGCCGATCAGAACCCGACTGCTGTTGTTGGCGGTCGTCGTGCCGCTGGCACTGATGCTGACCCTGACCCTGCTCGCCCTGCTGCACGATAGCCAGATACGCCGCGCGGCGCTGGAGCAGCGCACCCTGGGTAGTGCCGAACTGCTGCGCCCCTCCCTCGAACACGCCCTGCTCGACCACCATCACACCTGGCTGCCCAACCTCCTCCAGCGCCTGCAGGACATTCCCGAGGTGCGCGCCGTCAGCCTGCGCGAGGGTGGCGGTGTCGCCACCCTCGAGCTGGGGCAACAGCAGCCGGTGCTCGACGACTATGCCGCGGCCCCGCCGCTGGGTGAGCGCGACGGCGACTGGCGGCTGGTGTTGCCCCTCGAGCACGCAAGCGAAGACTACTACCTGGATGTCAGCGTCGACACCACCGCGCTGACGCTCGCCTTCTACCGCCACCTGACGGCGGCGGCACTGGTGTGGCTGGTCTCGGGACTGCTGCTGTTCCTGCTCACCTATATCGTCTATCGCCGCATCGACCGCCCCATCGAGGAGCTGCAGGAACTGCTGCGACGCCTCAATGCCGGTGACTACCAGCTGCGCCTGGCTCGCCAGGGCCCGCCCGAGCTGGGGCGGTTGGCCGCCAGCGTCAACACCCTCTCCGATCATCTCGAGAACGCCCACGAGGACATGCAGCGGCACATCGACCAGACCACCCGCGATCTGCAGGAGTCAATGGAGACCATCGAGATTCAAAACATCGAGCTCGATATGGCCCACCGCCGGGCGCTCGAGGCCAATCGCATCAAGTCGGAGTTCCTGGCCAACATGAGCCATGAGATCCGCACCCCGCTCAACGGCATCATCGGCTTCTGCCAGTTGCTGTCGCGCTCCCCCCTCGACACGCGCCAGCGCGAGTGGCTCGACCACGTCAGCAAGGCCTCGGATAGCCTGCTGGCACTGATCAACGACATCCTCGATTTCTCCAAGCTCGAGGCCGGCAAGATGGAGCTCGAGTGCGTCAACCTCGATGCCCAGGCGTTGGTCGACGAGGTGCTCGGCCTGCAGGGCCCCCAGGCTCACCACAAGCAGTTGCACCTGCTGGGGCTGGTCTACGACGACGTGCCCGAACAGCTGCAGGGCGACCCGCTGCGCATCAAACAGGTGCTCACCAACCTGGTCCACAACGCCATCAAGTTCACCCAGCGCGGCGAGGTGATCGTCAGGGTGATGCTCGACGACAGCGACAACCAGCGGGTGACCCTCAGGATCAGTGTTAGCGATACCGGCATCGGCCTCAGCGAGAGCGCCTGCCAGCGACTGTTCCAGGCCTTCAGCCAGGCCAGCGCCAGCGACAGCCGGCACTATGGCGGCACCGGCCTGGGCTTGATGATCAGCCGCCAGCTGGTCGAACAGATGGGCGGCGAGATCGGCGTCGAGAGCGAACTTGGCCACGGCTCGACCTTCACCTTTACGCTGCCGCTCGAGGCCCAGCGGCTCGCCCCCCGGCCCCCGGAGCTGGCCCTCGGCGGCCTGCGCGTCGCCTTCGACGAGCCCCATCCGGCGACCCGCCATGCTCTCGCCCACCTGCTCGAGCAGTGGGGCGCCGAGCTGGTCACGCTGGATGCCGACAGTGCACCCGACCTGCTGATTGCCGGGCTGGCCCACGAGGATCTGGTGCCGGCGCGCCTGGCAAGCTGGCAGGCCTGCCTCAACGCTTGCCACTGCCCGTGCATCCTGCTGGTCCAGGCCGGCCCGCTGGAACTTCCCGACCTGCACCTGCCGCATGGCGGCGAGCTGCTCAGTCGGCCGCTGTCACGCCGGGTGCTGGCATCTAGCATCGAGCGCCTGATCACGCCCCAGGCACTGCCCGCGCCGGCTCCCGAACCGTGCCCGTCACAGCTGCTGGTGGTCGATGACAACAGCGCCAACCGCTTGCTGCTGGAAGCCATGCTCGAGGATCTCGGGCTCGACGCCCAGTTGGCCGCCAGCGGCGAGGAAGCGCTGGCGCTGGCGCAGGGCCAGCACTTCGATATGGTGCTGATGGATATTCGCCTGCCGGGCATGGACGGCATTGCCACCACCCAGGCACTGCGGCACCTCGACGAGCGCTGGCGGCAGTGCCCGGTGATTGCGGTCACCGCCCATGCCATGCAGGAAGAGCGCCAGCGGCTGCTGAGCAGTGGCCTGCAGGAGGTGCTGATCAAACCGGTCGATCATGCTGCGCTGCTCGACCTGCTCAAGCGCCGACTGACCATCGCCGAGCACCACGCCGAAGCAATACCGCCGGCGGACCAGGACGAGCTGGCGGTGGTCGACCTGCCCCTCGGTACCCAGCTGGCCGCCGGACGCGAGGCGCTCGCCTGGGACACCCTGCTGCTACTGGTCGACAGCCTCGACGCCAGCGAAGCCGCCCTGCGTAGTGCCTGGCAAGCCGGCGACGAAGAGGCCTTCCTGGATGCCATCCACGCCCTCAACGGCGCCTGCCGCTACTGCGGTGTGCCGCAGCTGGCGCTGCTCGCCGAAACCCTCGAGACGCGCCTGCGCAGCCGCGGTCTGAACGGCGTGGCGCCGCTGCTGGACGACCTCTATGCGGCCATGGCCCGCCTCGCCGACTGGCGTCGACAGCACGCCCCCTCCGCTCAGCCTTCGAGCACCACGAAGGCCAGTGCCAGTCCGTCATCGTCCGACAGCGACAGGTGAAGCGTCACCACCCCGGCGGCCTGGGCCTGCTCGCGGGCACGCCCGGCCAATGACAGCGAGGGCCGGCCGAGAGTGTCGTTGACCACCTCGATCTCGGTCCAGCGCATGCCGTGGCGCAGCCCGGTACCCAGCGCCTTGAGGAACGCCTCCTTGGCGGCGAAGCGCTTGGCGAGAAACGCGGCCGGCTGAGGGTGGTGGTGAAAGCGGGCCAGCTCGCTTGGCCCCAGCAGGCGCTGTGCGAAGCGCTCGCCGTGGCGCGCCATGCCCGCCGTAAAGCGGTCGATGCGCGCCAGGTCGTTACCGATCCCCAGGATCATCGCAGCTCAGCCATGCTCGTGGTCATGGTCATGCTCCTCGAGCGCCGCCAGCAGCCCGGCTTCCTGGCCGGCGATCACCAGCCGCTTCATCTCGGCCACCGCCTCCTTGAGCCCCACGAACAGCGCCCGGGCGATGATCGCATGACCGATATTGAGCTCGTGGATGCCGCCAATCGCGGCGATGGCCTCGACGTTATGGTAGTGCAGGCCGTGCCCGGCGTTGACGGTCAGCCCCAGGTCGAGGGCCATCTCGGCCGCCACGGCGATCCGCGCATGCTCGTCTCGCGCCGCCTGGCCGACGGCCTCGGCGTAAGCGCCGGTATGCAGCTCGATGACCGGCGCGCCGGCGCGTACCGCGGCCTCGATCTGGGCCGGGTCGGGATCGATGAACAGCGACACCTCGCAGCCTGCCGCCGCCAGCCGCCGGCAGGCGGCCTGTACCGCCGCGAAGCCGCCGACCACGTCCAATCCGCCCTCGGTGGTCAGCTCCTCGCGTTTCTCCGGCACCAGGCACACATGTGCCGGGCGTATCTCCTCGGCCAGACGCATCATCGCCTCGGTGACCGCCATCTCGAGGTTCATGCGGGTATTGAGGGTCTCGGCCAGCAGCCGCACGTCGCGCTCCTGGATATGCCGGCGATCCTCGCGCAGGTGAACGGTGATGCCGTCGGCGCCGGCCTCTTCGGCCAGCAGAGCGGCCTGGACAGGGTCAGGGTAGCGGGTGCCGCGAGCCTGGCGCAGGGTGGCGATATGATCGATATTGACGCCGAGCTGGATACGGGGCGCATGCATGGTGGAGTCTCCAGGAGTCGAGAGTCGTAAGAATCTAGGGGTTGGCTTGCGGTTTCAAGCTTACCGCTCGCGACGCAACCGCTTGTCGGCGAGCTGACGCATCAGCTCCCGCGAGCGCAGCGGCCGGCTACCCAACAGCGGCGCCAGCGCCGCACGGGTCACCGCCTTGGCAGGGCCGGCAAGCCCCGCGGCCTGCCACTGGCCGCTGGCCAGCAGGCGCAGGGTACGACCGTCGAGCCCCTGCGTGGCCCCTGCCGGCAGCGCCTCGAAGGCACGCGCCTCGGCGCGATAGACGTAGCGACGCTGGGGGTCGAGCTGGTGGTTCCCCAGGTCGCGGAACAGCGGTTCGGCGTCGAGCAGCTCGAGCAGCGCCAATTCCAGGCGGCGCAGCGCGCCGGCACGCGCCTCCGGCCGTGGCAAGGCCTCGAGGGTGGCACTGTAGAAGGCGAACACCTCGCGCCCCGGCAGTTCCAGAGGCAGCACCCGGGCCAGCAGCTCGTTGGCATACAGCCCGCACAGCAGGCCTTCTCCGGCCAGCAGCGCCGCGCTGCCGGTGCTCTCCATCAGCCGCAGGCGCTTGAGCTCGCCGCTGCCGACCCAGGTCACGTGCAGCGGCGCGAACGGCTGCAGGCGCCCCCGCGAACGGCTGCCGGGACGCTGTACGCCCTGGGCCACCGCCCTGACCCGACCATGATCCAGCGTCAGCAGATCGACCAGCGCACTGGTCTCACGGTACGGCCGCTTATGGAGCAGGAAGGCGGGTTCGGGCTGCATGATCGGTCCTTGGGCAACGCCGGGCGAGCACGCGACTCAGTCCAGGTGGTAGCCCAAGCTCTTGAGCGCGCGCTCGTCGTCCGACCAGCCGCGCTTGACCTTGACCCACAGGTTGAGCATCACCTTGCCACCCAGTGCACGCTCCATGTCGAGGCGCGCCTCGCGGCCGATGCTTTTGATGCGCTCGCCGTTCTCGCCGATCAGGATCTTCTTCTGGCCCTGACGCTCGACCAGGATCAGTGCACTGATATGGGTGACACGATCGGTCTCACGAAACTCCTCGATCTCCACCGTCATCTGATACGGCAGCTCGTCGCCGAGCTGGCGCATGACCTTCTCGCGCACCAGTTCGGCGGCCAGGAAGCGCTGGGTACGATCGGTGACCTGGTCGTCGGGGTAGTAGTGGATGCTCTCGGGCAGATGCTTGGCAACCTCGACCTCGAGTTCCGGCACGTTGCTGCCATGCTTGGCCGACAGCGGCAGGATCGCCGCGAAGTCGCGCTTGGCGCCGACCTCCTCGAGCCACGGCAGCAGGCTCGCCTTGTCCTCCAGCCAGTCGACCTTGTTGACCGCCAGGATCACCGGCGCCTTGACGTGGGTCAGCTTGTCGAGCACCACCTGGTCTTCGGGCATCCAGCGGGTGCGGTCGACGATGAAGACCACGCAGTCGACGTCGCGCAGCGCCTGGCTGGCGGCCTGGTTCATGAAGCGGTTGATCGCCTTGTTGCGATCCTTGGACATGATGTGCATGCCGGGGGTATCGACATAGATGACCTGGTCGTCGCCCTCGGTCTTGATGCCCATCACCTGGTGACGCGTGGTCTGCGGACGCCGCGAGGTGATGGAAATCTTCTGTCCGAGGATACGGTTCATCAGCGTCGACTTGCCGACGTTGGGGCGGCCGACGATGGCCACGAATCCACAGCGCTGGGTCATGCTCGCCCTCCTCGCGGTTCGAGCAGCGCCAGCGCCTTTTCGGCGGCCTGCTGCTCGGCATGGCGTCGGCTCGAGCCGACGCCGACGGTAGCGGCCTCGAGCATCTCGACCTGACATTCGATGGTGAAGGTCTGGGCGTGAGCCTCGCCCTCCACCGAGAGCACCTCATAGCGCGGCAGCGGCGACTGCCGCGACTGCAGGAACTCCTGCAGCCGGGTCTTGGGGTCTTTCTGGGTATCCTGCAGGTCGATGGCCTCGAGGCGCTGGGCGTACCACGACAGCACTCGGGCCTTGGCCACGTCCATGCCGGCATCCAGGTAGATGGCGCCGATCACCGCCTCGACGGCATCGGCGAGGATCGAGTCGCGCCGGTGGCCGCCACTCTTCATCTCGCCTGAGCCGAGCCGCAGGCATTCGCCGAGATCGAACTCACGCGCCAGCTCGGCCAGGGTCTGGCCCTTGACCAGCTGGGCGCGCAGCCGCGACAGCTGCCCCTCGCGGGCATCCGGGAAGCGCCGGAACAGTGCCTCGGCGATCACGAAGTTGACGATCGAGTCGCCGAGAAACTCGAGGCGCTCATTGTTCTGCCCGCCAAAACTGCGGTGGGTCATGGCCAGCTCCAGCAGGCCGATGTCGGCGAACGCATGGCCGACCCGACGGCTGAAACCATTCAAGGGGTTACTCACGAAACTCCTGCTCTTTGTTGTGTCCTGATTAAATGAATAGCCCGATGCACGGCATTTCGCCATGCATCAGGCCGTATCGCTTGAGCCAGCCAAGGCGTGGCGTCAGTGAATGCGGCGTACCGAGCCGAAGCTGGGCAGCCCGCCGTCCCAGTGCATCCATACCGCAAATGCCTGACCGACGATGTTCTCTTCGGGCACGAAGCCCCAGTAGCGACTGTCGTTGGAGTGGTCGCGGTTGTCGCCCATGGTGAAATAGTGGCCCTCCGGCACCTCCAGCTCGCGCATCTGCGGACCGGGGTCGCGGGGATTGTTGTAGATCTGGTGGGCCTGGTCACCGAGCAGCTCCTCGAGCAGCTGCTCGCCGGGCTGATCGCGGGGATCGGCCTCCAGCAGGCTACTCGGTACTGCCTCGCCGTTGACGTAGAGCTGCTTGCCTTCGTAGCGAATGCGGTCGCCGGGCAGCCCTACCACGCGCTTGATGAAGTTGACCGACGGCTCCTGAGGGAAGCGAAACACCATCACATCGCCGCGCTCCGGGTCGTTCATCTCGACCAGGCGGGTATTGATCACCGGCAGGCGCAAGCCATAGGTGAACTTGTTGACGAGGATGAAATCGCCCACTTCCAGGGTCGGGCGCATCGAGCCCGAGGGGATCTGGAACGGCTCGACCACGAAGCTCCTCAGCACCAACACCACCAGCAGCACCGGGAAGAACGAACGCGAGTAGTCGACCGGCCACGGCTCACGCGCCAGCTTGCGCCGCGAGTCGTCGTCGAGGCGCTCGCCGTTGCCGGCTTCCATCGCCGCCAGGCGCGCACGGCGTGCACGTCCCCACCACACCGCATCCAGCAACCAGACCATACCGGTGACCGCCACGGCCACCACCAGCAACAGCGAAAAATCCATGCCTATCCTCGTCCCTAGTCATTCACCTTGAGCACGGCGAGGAAGGCATCCTGGGGAATTTCCACCCTGCCGACCTGCTTCATGCGTTTCTTGCCCGCCTTCTGCTTTTCCAGCAGCTTCTTCTTGCGGGACACGTCGCCGCCGTAGCACTTGGCGGTAACGTTCTTGCGCAGCGCCTTGACCGTGGAACGCGCTACCACCTGACCACCGATGGCGGCCTGGATGGCCACGTCGAACATCTGCCGCGGGATCAACTCCTTCATCTTCTCGACCAGCAATCTACCGCGGCCGTGGGCGTGATCGCGATGGATGATCGCCGCCAGGGCATCGACCTTGTCGCCGTTGATCAGTACGTCGAGACGCACCAGCCTGGCCGCCTCGAAGCGCTCGAAACTGTAGTCCAGCGAGGCATAGCCCTTGGAGATCGACTTCAGGCGATCGAAGAAATCCATCACCACCTCGGACATCGGCAGTTCATACACGAGCTGGATCTGATTGCCCAGGAACTGCATGTCGAGCTGGGTGCCGCGGCGCTGCTCGCACTCGGCGATGACGTTGCCGACGAACTCCTGGGGCACCAGGATACTGGCACGCACGACTGGCTCGCGCATCTCGTCGACGTTGGCCATGTCGGGCAGCTTGGAGGGGTTGGAGACGTAGCTCACCTCGCCGTTGTCCATGGCCAGCTCGTAGACCACCGTCGGTGCGGTGGTCAGCAGATCGAGATCGTACTCGCGCTCGAGGCGCTCCTGGATGATCTCCATATGCAGGGTGCCGAGGAAGCCGACCCGGAAGCCAAAGCCCAGGGCGTCGGAGTTTTCCGGCTCGTAGGCCAACGAGGCGTCGTTGAGGGCCAGCTTCTCGAGGGCATCACGAAAGTCCTCGTAGTCGTCGGCGCTGACCGGGAACATCCCGGCGTAGACCTGCGGCTTGACCTTCTGAAAACCGGGCAGGCGCGGCACGTCGGGGGTCTTGGTATGGGTGATGGTATCGCCCACCGGGGCACCCTGGATCTCCTTGATCCCGGCCACCACGAAGCCCACTTCGCCGGCACGCAGCACGCCGGTTTCGCGGCGCAGGGGCGTGAACACCCCAACCTCGTTGACCTGCCAGTCGCGCCCGGTCGAGTTGATGCGAATCTTCTCGCCCTTCTTCAGGGTGCCATCGAACAGCCGTACCAGCGATACCACGCCCAGGTAGTTGTCGAACCAGGAATCGACGATCAGCGCCTGCAGCGGTGCCTCGGGGTCGCCCTTGGGCGGCGGAATATCGCGCACCAGACGCTCGAGCAGCGCCTCCATGCCCAGACCGCTCTTGGCCGAGACCTGGCAGGCGTCGGTGGCATCAATGCCGATGATCTCCTCGATCTCCTGGGCCACCTTGTCGGGGTCGGCCTGGGGCAGGTCCATCTTGTTGAGCACCGGCAGCACCTCGAGCCCCTGCTCCACCGCGGTATAGCAGTTGGCCACCGACTGCGCCTCGACGCCCTGGGCGGCATCGACCACCAGCAGCGCGCCCTCGCAGGCGTAGAGCGAGCGCGACACCTCGTAGGAGAAGTCGACGTGCCCCGGGGTATCGATGAAGTTGAGCTGGTAGGTGTTGCCGTCCTCGGCGTGGTAGTCGAGGGTCACCGATTGGGCCTTGATGGTGATGCCCCGCTCGCGCTCGATATCCATCGAATCGAGCACCTGCTCCTTGAGCTCACGGTCGCTCAGCCCGCCGCATATCTGGATGATGCGGTCGGAGAGCGTGGACTTGCCGTGGTCGATGTGGGCGATGATCGAGAAATTGCGGATATGTTTGAGCTTATCGTGGGACACGTCGTTGGCCATCGAGTCAGTTCTGCCTTTCAATGAATCGGCGTCCTACGCCAGGACGTCACTATCGAGACCGCTATCGCAACATAGGGAGGGTCGACAGGAGGGCAGCAGGCGCATGCCGGTGAGCAAATTGCGCTCATTGTACCGGCATGCGCCTGGCAGGAACAGCGAAGCCGCGCTGGCGTCGCCGTTGGCTTTACTCGTTGGCGTCGAGACGCAGCGCCACGAACAGCGAGCGACCGTCGCGGTAGAGACGTAGCGGCACGGCGCGATCACCGTCGATGGCCTCGACTACCTCGAGCAGCCGCTGCGGCGAGTCGATGCTCTGCTGATCCAGCGATACGATCACGTCCCCGGGCCGGATGCCTGCCGCGGCAGCGGCACCGTCTGGATCTACATCACGAACCTGGACGCCACCTTCAATCTCGAGGCGCTCACGCTCGGCTGCATCGAGCTCGACCACGCTGAGCCCGAGGCGCGTCTGGCGGTCGCTGGCGTCCTGCTCGGCGGCAGGCTCGTCGCCATTGGCATCCGGCCAGCTACCCACGGTGACATCCTGGGAACGCTGCTCGCCGTCGCGCATCAGGGTCAGCTCGACGTCGTTACCGGGGCTGACCCGACCGATCAGGCGCGGCAGCGTGGTCGAGGACTCGACCTCCTCGCCATCGACCTGCATGATCACGTCGCCGGCGCGCAGGCCGCTTTGCGCGGCGGGGCCTTGCGGGTCGAGATCGGCGATCAGCGCCCCGCTCGGGCTATCCATGCCGAACGACTCGGCCAAGTCCCGCGATACCGGCTGAATCACCACCCCCAGCCAGCCGCGGCTGACCCGACCGTCATCGCGCAGCTGGTCGGCGATATCCATCGCCACGCTGATCGGGATCGCGAACGAGACGCCCATGAAGCCACCGCTGCGGGTGAATATCTGCGAGTTGATGCCGACCACCTCGCCGCCGAGATTGAACAGCGGCCCGCCGGAGTTGCCGGGGTTGATCGCCACGTCGGTCTGGATGAACGGCACATAGGCATCCCGCGGCAGAGTGCGGTTGATGGCACTGACGATGCCTGCGGTCACCGAGTGGTCGAAGCCGAACGGCGAGCCGATGGCGGCCACCCACTCGCCGACCCGCAGATGATCGGAGTTGCCCAGCGTCAGGGTCGGCAGACCCTCGGCGTCGACCTTGAGCAGGGCCACATCGGTCTGGCTATCGGCGCCGACCAGCTCGGCCTCCAGCTCACGGCGATCGTTGAGCCGCACCAGGATCTCGTCGGCGCCATCGACCACATGGGCATTGGTCAGGATGTAGCCATCTTCGCTGATGATGAAACCCGAGCCCAGCGAATGGCGCTCCTGGCTGCGCCCACGCCCCTGGCCAGGCGGGATCGGAAACTGGTCGCCGAAGAAGTGGCGGAATATCTCGGGGATATCCTGCCCCCCCGGACCGCCGAACTGCTGGCTGCGCGACGGCACAACGCGAGTGCTGGCGATATTGACCACCGCCGGCGCGGCGTCCTCCACCAGCTCGGTGAAATCAGGCAGACTGCGGGCCTGGGCGGACTGCCAGGCGAAGGCAGCGATGGTCAGTAGTAACCACAGTGAAAGATGTCGTGTCGTGCGTTCCATAAGGCGCTCCTGCGACGGCGTTGGGACAATCAGTACGGGGGAATTCGGGGGCATCATGGCGTCGACTCCTGGGCGCTATCGTCAACGTCGCCCGCTACCCGCTCAGGCTGCCACTCGACCTGCTCGACGATCTGCAACAGCACCTGCGGCGGCAGCTCGCCCATGGCAACGATCTGCATGGGCTGGCCGCCCAGCTCGGCATGGCGCACCGCCGCGAAAGAGATGCCCAGGCGGTGCATGCCTGGCGACAGCACCTGGCCGTCGGCGTCGAGGGGCTCGACGAACAGGCTAAGGCTCGACAGCCCGTCGCTGAACAGGCGATGCCCCACGGCATCATCGTGAACGCTGCTGCGGGTGGATACTGGCTGCGGCGCGAAGCCCGGCGGCAGCCAGCCCGGCGCCCAAGGATCCGGTGGCGCCTGGCGCAACTCGTCGAGGCGTACGTGGCCATCGTGAAGATAGGCGTTCTCGAGCTCAGTGATCTGAAAGGTCTCGAGCACGCGGCCATTGTCGTCAAGGAGTAGCTGCTTGAGCGGTAGCGCGGTGGCACGGTCGAGCCATAGCCGATGCCCGTAGCGCAAGCTGTCCAGCGGCTCGATGTCCAGGCGTACGGCGTTACGCCCGGCAATGCGCTCGCTGCCGTCGAGCTGCAGCCGGTAGTGATCGCTGAGATGGGTCATGATCGCGGTGGGCGAGGCGGGCACCTCGCTGCCCTCCTCTGCCCAGCCACCACGACCGATGCGCCCACGGCGCTCGAACACCAGCGGCGGGCCGTCGAGAAACTGCGCCACTTCACGCTCGACGCCATCCTTCACCTCGTGAGATAGCGCCAGGGTGCGCGCGCCCTCACTGCTGATGCGTACCGCTCTGGCGTGAAACACATAGCAATGGTTGGCCCACAGGCTGAACTCGAACCAGCCTTCCGGCGAATCCGGCGCGGCCACCCCATCCAGCACCGAGCAGTCGAAACCGGCATCGCTGTCCCAGGCAGCGGCAAGGGCTTCCTGGCCAGAGGGTTGCTCAGCGGCGGCGGGCCCGGACAGCCCGAGCATCGCCACGGCTACCAGCAACACATGGCGACGTAGGGAGGTGTGTAGCGGAGTACGCTGCTGCGCAGTGCGCAGCGGATGACGGAAATACGCGGTCATCCCTGCCCTCATTAACGCTGCCCCAGGGTCTCGAGCCCCGACGCGCGCAGCAGCGGCATCCAGGCGTCGCCACTACGATAGGCCGCGCCCTCGGCGTGACGATCGAGATAGGACTGGAGGAGCTGTGCCTGCGCCTGGTCGCCGCGCTGGGACTGGCGTGCACTGGGCGCCATGAACATCGGCATCTCGGCGGATGCCCCCACGGTCATGATGCCACTGTTGCCACCACCGCCCTGGGCGGGAGACTGGAACATCGGCAGGTCGACCAGCGACGGGCGTGACACCGAGGCACCGGCACCTCCGGCAGTAGCAGGCACCGCCTGGGCCGCGCCCTGAGCACCACTGCCGCCGGCCAGGCTTGGCTGGCTCGCGGTACTGCCAGCGTCGCTTCCGTGATAGACCTGTACCCCGGTGATCACCATCAGCGACACGGCAGCGGCAATCGCCGCGCTACCGGTAAACGACAATCCGCTGCGCTTGCGCGCCAACGACTTGTCGGTGGCGGGCAACGGCTCGTCGGCAATCTTCGCCATGATGCCTGCCGAGAGGTCGGTGCTGACATCGACATCACGATCGCGCTGCATGAGGCTGCGGGCCAGATGGTAACGACGCCAGGCGTCGGCATCGTCGCTGTGCCCGTCAAGCGACTTGAGTACGCGACGCAGTTCGAGCTCATCACCCTCATCATCCATCAGGGCAGACAATGACTCTCGTGCCTGTTGATTCATTACTTACACCCTCATCCTCGACAGGGCCTGACGCCCATTGGTCATTAGAATCCTGATGCCATATGGCAACGGTCATGCCGCTACCCGACTGACGTGACCGGGCATCGGCTGCAGCACTGCCCGTCACACCATTGCCCCCGGGAAGCGCCAGCGGCGACCATCCTTGTGACGTCATCGCTCGCCAACAGTTCAGCGACATAGACGAAAAACTCATTCATGGATCATGTCTCGAGTCCGCGATGTGGTCACCAACGGCTGGATGTGCTTGTCCACCGCCTCACGAGCGCGAAAAATCCGCGAGCGCACCGTGCCTACCGGACAGTTCATGACATTGGCAATGTCTTCATAGGAGAGCCCGTCGAGTTCGCGCAGGGTGATCGCGGTGCGCAGATCCTCCGGCAGGTTCTCGATGGCCTCGAACACGGCGGCCTCCAACTGGTCGCGCGCCATTGCCGCCTCGGGGGTCTCGGTATCCGACAGCCGCCCGCTGTGATCGACGATCTCGGCATCGACGATATCCAGATCGCTGCCCGGAGGGCGCCGCCCACGCGAGACCAGATGGTTCTTGGCGGTGTTGATGGCGATGCGATACATCCAGGTGTAGAAAGCGCTCTCGGCGCGGAACTTGCCCAGCGCGCGGTAGGCCTTGATGAACGCCTCCTGGGCCACGTCATGCACTTCGGCGTGGTCGTGCACGTAGCGTCCGATCAGGCCAATGATCTTGTGCTGGTATTTCTTTACCAGTAGATCGAAGGCCCGGTTGTCTCCCTGCTGGGCACGCTCGACGAGTTGCTGGTCGGTTTCCCTCGTGCCCATTCAACCCCTCCCCGATCGGGAGAGTAACGTGGCGGGCATAGCAGGCAGTGCCAGCACAGCGGCAACATAAGCAAATCTGGTAGTCATGGCGTTAACCTGGGCCCTGTCAGGCAAAGTGTGATGGTTACCCGTAAGTGTTCCTGTTTATTGGCATTCCATCAAGCAGGGTCTACCGACCTCAACCAACGACCCGCTCAGACCGGAACGGTGCGCCGGAGTTCCATGCCGGCGTTGATTTTTCAGGCCCTGCCAGGCGATAGTAGTGGCACGGATTTTCCCCATTTCACGCGCGAATCACGTCACAGGTAGCGGCATGTCACAACAGCAGGTCAATAACCTCAACGTCCTCGCCCAGGACGTCCTGATCTCTCCCGATGCACTGAAGCAGGAAATTCCTCTGACCGAAGGCGCCGAGCGCACCGTGGTCGAGGGCCGCGAGACCATTCAGCGCATCCTCGATGGCAGCGACCCACGCCTGCTGGTGGTGGTCGGCCCATGCTCCATCCATGATGTGGATGCCGCCCTAGACTATGCCCGCCGCCTGCGCCGACTGGCCGACCAGGTCAAGGATAGCCTGTACATCGTGATGCGCGTCTATTTCGAGAAGCCGCGCACCACGGTGGGCTGGAAGGGACTGATCAACGACCCCCACCTCAACGGCTCGTTCGAGATCGAAGAAGGCCTGCATATCGCCCGCAGGCTACTGGTGGAGCTGGCCGAGATGGGCCTGCCGCTAGCCACCGAGGCGCTCGACCCGATCTCCCCGCAGTACCTCCAGGACTGCATCAGCTGGTCGGCGATCGGTGCGCGCACCACCGAATCCCAGACCCACCGCGAGATGGCCTCCGGCCTGTCGTGCCCGGTGGGCTTCAAGAACGGCACCGACGGCAGCCTCGACGTGGCGGTCAACGCCCTGCAGTCGGTGGCCCATCCGCACAACTTCCTGGGTATCGACCAAGCCGGCCAGGTGGCAATCATCCGCACCCGCGGCAACGCCTACGGTCACGTGGTGCTGCGCGGCGGCAACGGCAAGCCCAACTACGACAGCGTCAGCGTGGCGCTGGCCGAGCAGGAGCTGACCCAGGCCGGCATCAAGCCCAATATCATGGTCGACTGCTCGCACGCCAACTCCAACAAGGATCCGGCCTTGCAGCCGCTGGTGATGGAGAACGTCACCAACCAGATCCTCGAGGGCAACCGCTCGATCATCGGCCTGATGGTCGAGTCGCATATCGGCTGGGGCAACCAGAAGATTCCCGAGGATCACAGCCAGCTCAAGTACGGCGTGTCGGTCACCGACGCCTGCATCGACTGGGATGCAACCGTCGAGGCCTTCACGGCGATGCACGACAAGCTCAAGCCGGTACTCGCGGCGCGCATCCAGGCCGCCTGAGCCCAGCCCCCTGCAACCACACTGCGCCCGCCACTCGGCGGGCGCAGTGCGCTTGCGACAGCACTCAGCATGGCACTGAAGACGGCCCGACGGCTCAGGGCAGCTGCGCCACGCCGTCGATCTCGCGACTGAAGGGTGGCAGCGCATCGAGCAGCGCGCGACCGTAGCGGCGCGTCAGCACCCGGCGGTCGAGCAGCGTGATACGCCCGCTATCCTGCTCCTTGCGGATCAGCCGCCCGCAGGCCTGGACCAGCTTGATCGAGGCGTCGGGTACGCTGATGCGCATGAAGGGATTGCCGCCGCGGCTCTCAATCCACTCGGCCAGCGTCGCGCCCACCGGGTCGTCGGGCACCGAGAACGGCAGCCGGGTGATCACCACGTGAGTCAGGTAGTCGCCGGGCAGATCGATGCCCTCGGCGAAGCTCGCCAGGCCGAAGATGATACTGCCCTGCCTGGCGTCGACCCGCGCCCGATGGCGCTCGATCAGCTCGCGCTTGGGCAGCCGGTCCTGGGCCAGCACGCGCTCGCCGAGCGCCTTGGGCAGCGCCTTCTCCACCGCGCGCAGCTGAGCCCGCGACGAAAACAGCATCAGCACGGCTTCACGGCTGTCCAGTGCCGCGACGAAGTCGACGATGGCCCGCTCGTGGGCCTCGCGGTTGCCGGGATCGACCGCCTCGCGCGGCACGCTAAGCACCGCCCGGGAGTAGTCGAAGGGGCTCGGCAGGCGCTGGTAGCGGTAGCGATTGGCCAGCCCGGCGCGCTCCTGCAGGCGCTCGAACCGGCCCAGCGCGGTGAGCGTTGCCGAGGTCACC
Source organism: Halomonas salipaludis (assembly GCF_002286975.1). Lineage (GTDB taxonomy): Bacteria > Pseudomonadota > Gammaproteobacteria > Pseudomonadales > Halomonadaceae > Franzmannia > Franzmannia salipaludis. The sequence continues at coordinate 420,426 of NZ_NSKB01000006.1, read as the reverse complement.
ACCGCCCCGTAGCAGCTGCCCCACAGCGTCCGCGCCAGGGTATGGGCGGCGGAGACCGGGCTCGCCGAATAGACCAGCTCAGGCTCGCCGGCTACCGGCTCGAAGGTCAGCCAGCGCGCCCGCGGCGGCTCGGCCGGGTCGTCCTCCTCGCTGAATGCCAGCCACAGCGCATGCGCCTCCAGCGCACGACCGTGCAGCAGCGCAATCAGCGGCAGCCAGGGCTCGGCCTGCTCCTTGGGAAGCCCGGTGTGCTTGTCCGGGTCGAGGCTCTCGCGCAGGATATCGGCCATGCTCTCGAGGTTGCGCGCCAGCGAGGCAAACACCACCACCAGGGCGCTGGCCTGCTCACGCAGCGCCAGCGGTGCACGGCCCATCTCGAAACGGTGGTGGCGGCTCTCGTCGCCACTGCCCTGGGGCAGCTGGGCGAGCTGATGGCCCAGTGCCATGACCTCGCCCAGCCGCGGTTCGATAGCGGCGATCGCCTCGGGAAAACCGGCCAGCAGTCGCGCCAGGGTCGGCTGCACGGCGAGTGCCGCATTCAGCTCGGTAAGCGATTTCTTCAGCGTTCTCAGCCAGCGCAGCGCGCCGTTAACGGCAAAGCGGTGGGTAAAGTGCTCCACCGCCTTGTCCGGCAGATGGTGGCCCTCGTCGAAGACATAGATGCAGTCGGCGGGCTTGGGCAGCACCATGCCGCCGCCCAGCGACAGGTCAGCCAGCACCAGGTCGTGGTTGGCGACGACGATGTCGGCGCTGTCGAGATGGCGGCGGGCACGAAAGAAGGCACAGGCGTTGAAGTGGCCGCAGCGACGGTTGGTGCACTGACGATGGTCGGTGGTCAGCCGCCGCCACTGCGGATCGGCGATGGTCTCCGGCCAGCTGTCGCGGTCGCCGGCCCAGCGGCCGCTGCCATAGGCCTCGGCCAACTGCTTGACCAGGGCATGGAAGTCGTCGCCGTCGCGCGACTCCATGGCCTGCTCGAACATCGACAGGGTCGGGTTCTCCTCGGCACCGTCGAGCGCCTTCTCGAGATTGGCCACGCACAGGTAGCGGCCACGTCCCTTGGCCAGGGCATAGTCGAAGCTCAGCCCACTGTGGGCCTTGAGCGCCGGCAGGTCCTGATGCAGCACCTGCTCCTGCAATGCCACGGTGGCAGTGGAGATCACCAGTCGCTTGCCGCGCGCCTGGGCCACCGGTAGAGCCGCCAGCAGGTAGGCCAGGGTCTTGCCGGTGCCGGTGCCCGCCTCGAGCACGCAGACGTGCTCATCGCTGACCCGCTTGCCGCTATCGTCGGCCTCGATGCCCGCCAGGGTGCGGGCGATCTCGGCGATCATCAGCCGCTGGCCGTAGCGCGGCGTCAGCTCGAGCCCCTCGAGCACGCGGCGATAGGCGGTCTGGATATCGCCCTTCAGGGCCTCGTCGAGCATGGCCTCACTCTCTAGAGAACTTGAGGGGAATGGCTTGAGCGTATCGTCCCCCGCCCATCGCAGGGGAGCCGGGGGCAGGTTGGAGAGGAGGTCTTTTGCCATGGATGGCAAAAGTAGCGCCCATGGAAGGGTTCACAGCGCCTCCTCGTAAACCTGTCGACGGCTCCGAAGCCACCACCGCCAGGCATTCCCTGTACAGCAGTTGTTGGGCGTTACAGCAACCCTTCAGGGGGGTGCTCACAGGGTAGCTTGTCGTTGATATAGCGCTCGATCTCGGGCAATGAGAAGGCGTCTTCTTCGCCGACGAAGCTGATCGATACACCCTTGGCACCAGCGCGGCCGGTGCGGCCGATACGGTGCACGTAGTCTTCCGGATCCTCCGGCAGGGTGTAGTTGATCACGTGGCTGACGTCGTCGATATGGATGCCGCGCCCGGCCACGTCGGTGGCCACCAGCACCTGTACCTCGCCCTCGCGGAACTGCTCGAGGGTCTTGATGCGCTGCACCTGGGGCACATCGCCGGACAGCATCGCCACATTGATGTCGGCCTTGCGAAGCAGCTCGTCGAGCTTGCGCACCAGGTCGCGGCGATTGCCGAACACCATCACCCGCTCGAAGCTCTCCTGCTTGAGCAGGTTGATCAGCAGGCGCTGCTTGTCGTCGTCACCGACCATATAGACGCGCTGGTCAATGTCGGCGGCATTCTCCACCGTGACTTCGATCTCGACGTGGGCCGGATTCTCGGTCCACTGGCTGGCCAGGTTGAGGATGTCTTCGGTGAAGGTCGCCGAGAACAGGAAGGTCTGGCGCTCCTCCTTCTTGGGCGTATGCCGAATGATGCGCTTGACGTCGGGGATGAAGCCCATCGACAGCATGCGATCCGCTTCGTCGAGCACCAGCACCTCGACCTGAGTCAGGTCGACGTCGCGCTTCTCGTGGAAATCGAGCAGCCGCCCCGGCGTCGCCACCAGGATATCCAGGTTCTTGCCCAGGCTGTCGCGCTGCTTCTGGTAGTCCATGCCGCCGACCACGCTTGCCACGTTGAGCTGGGTGAAGCGCGCCAGCGCCTTGGCATCCTTCTCGATCTGCAGCGCCAGCTCGCGCGTCGGCGCGATGATCAACGCCCGCGGTGCGCCGGGCTTCTGGGCGTTGGGCGCCTCCTCCTCGAGGAAGTAGGCCAGCATCGACATCAGAAACGCCGCGGTCTTGCCGGTACCGGTCTGGGCCTTGCCGACGATGTCGCCGCCGAGCAGGGTCTGGGCCAGCGCCTCGGCCTGGATCGGCGTGCAGTACTCGAAGCCCTGGGCATGGATCGCACGCATCAACGGCAGCGGCAGATCGAAGTCGTGGAAGCGCCACTTGCCCGCCACCGGCGGGACCTGGAACTGACGCAGATCCCAGTTGGATTGCGACTTGCGCGGCTTGCGGCGACGACGCTTGGGCTTGCGGTTCTGGGCCGGTGCGGTGGTCTTTTCCGACTCGCTCATAGGCTGTGATTCTGTCCGTAATATGAGTGGATGTAATGCCAGTCCAAACCTGCCTGGACGTTTTCAGGCGGCCTATTGTAGCAGCCATTGACGACGAGGGCGCCCCCGGCTGTGTGGTACCCGTCGCGCCTGTTAGAATGGCACTACACGCAACAGGAGGTCAGGCGTCATGACACGCAGGAAGAAGACCCGTTCGCTGGCCGACAAGGTGACGCTGCGCACCGGCAAGCGCAAGGATTTCAAGAAATGGCGTCACGAGAATCCCGACCAGGTCACCTCGTCGCGCCGTTTCACCGAGAAGAAGCGCCAGCAGCGCAAACTGCAAGCGGTACGCAAGCTGGCCCGCCAGCAGCAGGCACCGAGCATCCAGGTGCATCCCGAGCGCGCCCCGGAGCGCGACGACTGATGCGCCTGGTCTCGTTCAATATCAACGGCATTCGTGCCCGGCTGCATCAGCTCGAAGCGCTGATCGAGGCGCACCGCCCGGCGCTGATCGGCCTGCAGGAAACCAAGGTACAGGACAGCGAGTTTCCCCGTGAGGCGGTGGAGGCGCTGGGCTACCGAGTCTATTTTCACGGCCAGAAGGGCCACTACGGCGTGGCCATGCTGTGCCGCGACGAGCCCGAGGCGGTGCACTACGGTTTTCCCGATGATGGCGAGGACGCCCAGCGGCGCATGATCGGCGTGCGTCTGGCCATCGCAGGCGGTGAGCCGCTGACGGTATGGAACGGCTACTTTCCCCAGGGCGAGAACGTCGAGCACCCCACCAAGTTCCCGCACAAGCAGCGCTTCTATGCCCAGCTGTCGCGGCTGCTGGAGGAGGATTGCCGCCCCCAGCAGCGCCTGGCGGTAATGGGCGACTTCAATATCTCGCCGCAGGATATCGATATCGGCATCGGCGAGGACAACCGCAGGCGCTGGCTGCGTGAGGGCAAGACCAGTTTTCAGCCCATCGAGCGCGAGTGGCTGGGGCGGGTCAAAGGCTGGGGCCTGAGTGACAGCTACCGGCTGCGCTACCCCGAGGTCGATGACCGTTTCAGCTGGTTCGACTACCGCTCGCGAGGCTTCGAACGCGAGCCCAAGCGCGGCCTGCGTATCGACCATATCCTGGTCACTGCGCCGCTGGCCGAACGCGTGGCCGATGCCGGTATCGACTACGAACTGCGCGGCATGCAGAAACCCTCGGATCACGCTCCGGTGTGGACCGAGCTATCGCTCTGAGAGCCGTGCCTGGGGCGGCGACCGATCCAGGCCGGTGAGCCACGCCTCGGCCTGTTCGGCGCCCAGTGAGGCGGCTCGCTGCCAGGCCGTCCTGGCAGCCTCCTCGCGCCCCCACGCATAGGCCAGCTGCCCCAGCCGAAGCCAGTCGGCAGCAGCACCGCTGCGTTCGGCCAGCGCCTGCCACGCCGCCAGTGCCGCCTGGCGATCTCGCGCCGCCTGCCAGGCCTGGGCCAAAAGGCGTCGGTGCGCCAGGCTGTCTGCCACCTCGCCCGCCTCGAGGGCAGCCTGCAACTGCTCGGCGCCACGCGCGGGCGTGCCCGCCGCCATATGCAGGCGCACCAGGGTCGACAGATCCTCATCCGCGGAGAACACCCCCAGCCGCCAGGCGGTGTCCCAGAACACCGCCGCCTGCTGATCGAGTCCGGCCTGCTGCGCCAGCGCCGCGGCGCGGCGCCACTCCTGGGCGGGCGAGTCGACGTCCAGTTCACCGCCAAGCAGCGCCAACGCCTGATCCCCGGCGCCGCTGTGCTGATAGATCGCCACGCCCAGGCGACGCTGGTTGGGCGACAGCGAGGCCGTCTCCGCGGTCGCCCGGGACAGCCACTCGCGGGCCTCGTCCCAGCGCTCGAGCCCCGCCAGGGTCCTGGCCATGCGCCAGTAGTCGTCGCTCTCCCCCGCATGACGCGCCAGCCAGTCGGCCAGCAGCTCGGCGCCCGGCTCGTGCTGGCCGGCCGACAGCCGCAGGCCGGCCTCCTGGTACTGCCAACGATCGCGCTGGCTCGATGACGCCTCGCCGCTGCTTCTGGCCTGCTCGAGATAGTCGGCGGCCTCTGCAAAGCGCTCCAGCCTGGCGGCGGCATGTGCCGCCAACTGGAGATACAGCGCACTCGCCCAGCGGTCTGCGGCATTGCCGCCCGCCAGCCGCCGCGACTGGGACTCGGCGTGCTGCAGCACCTCACCGGCCGCCCCCGCCTGAAGCTGCTGCTGCAGGCGCTCGAGATCGCCAATGAACTCCGCCGGCAGCGGCGGCTCGGCCAGCGCCGTCAGCGGCGTGGCAACCAGCCAGACCCAGACGAGACCCGCCAAGTGATGTCTAAGGCGCATCGCTCACCTCAACTGAAATTCGAGACGTTGCTGGGCCCGCCGCAACCCCCCGGCCGGCTCGAACTGCCAGCGCTGCACCGCTTCTATCGCGGCGCGGTCGAAGACGTTGCGCGGCTGCGCGCTGGTGACCTGGACGGAGGAGGGATCCACGCTGCCATCCGGCCGGATCACGAAGCGCAGTTCGACGAAGCCCTCCAACCCTCGCCGCTGTGCCCGCGAAGGATACTCCGGCGGCACCCGGCTGGTCGGCGACAGCTGGCCGACGTCCACCGGCGCCTGGCTGTCCGCTTGGACATCGCTCTGGCGGGTCGCGGTGGTGTCGGGCGCCACCTCGGTCGACTCGGCGACGGGGGACGGCTCGGGCTGTGGCTGTGGTTCCGGCTCGGGCTGTGGCTGTGGTTCCGGCTCGGGCTGCGGTTCCGGTTCGGGTGGAGGCGGCTCGGGCGTTACCTCGCTCATCTCCGGCAGCGTCTCATCCAACTCAAGCGGCACGTCGTCCTCCGGCAACGGCTCCGGATCCGGCAACGCGATGGAGTTCTCCTGGGGCGCCAGCTCGGGGGCGGATGGCGGCACCGCGGCAGGTGGCGGCGGAGGTGGTGCTTGCGCCGCTGGCTCGGCCACCTCCTCCTGGGCCACCTCGGGAGCCTCCACCATGGTCATCGTCAACGTAGTGTCGAGCATTTCGACCTCGGCCTCGGGAGGGGCCACCAGCAGTGCCAGCAGCCAGAACAGCGCCAATGCCAGCGCGATGCCGCCAAGCGCCGATACAGGCACTCGCGTCATGACCCGCTCCGGCTGGCCGCTACCGCCACCTGCTCGACACCGGCAGTGCGGATGCTGTCCATGACTTCAATCAGGATGCCGGTGGCCGCTTGCCGATCCGCCTGGATCACCACGCTGCCATCATCGCTGACCAGGTCGGCCACTGCGTCGCCGACGCGATGCAGATCGATGGCCTGGCCATCCACCCACACCGCCCCCTCCGCGGTGATGGCGACCATCACCTGCGCCTCCGGCTGGGGTGTCGCCGAACTCGACTCGGGGCGCTCGATCTCCACGCCGCTCTCGCGAATGAAACTGGTGGTCACGATGAAGAAGATCAGCATGATGAAGACCACATCGAGCATCGGCGTCAGGTTGACTTCACTGGCCTCGCCGCTGTCGGTCGTCATTCGGCGCCTACGCATGGGATTCCTCCACGGCACGCGCCAGGCGGTCATGCAGCCGCTGGTCTTCGCGCCGGATGATGTGTTCCAGACGACTGGTGAAAAGTAGCCCGACCACCGCCACCGCCATGCCGGTCAAGGTCGGCAGCGTGGCGCGCGCCACGCCGTCCGCCATCGAGCGTGCCTGGCCGCTGCCGCTGAGGGCCAGGCTATCGAATACCGCGATCATGCCGGTCACGGTGCCCAGCAGCCCCAGTAGGGGGCACAGGGCGACCAGCAGCTTGAGCCAGGGCAGCGGGCGGCGTAACCGCGCGATCAGCTCGCGCGTCCAGGTTTCACGTAGCGTACGGGCGCTCCAGCTAAGGTGATCGCTGCGCTGCGTCCAGCGCTCGATCAGCTGCCGACGATGGCGGCGATAGGTCACGCGAAAGTACCACCAGCGCTCCAACGACAGGCTGAACAGCAGCATGGCCACGACGGCGATGACCACCAGTACCTCACCGCCCGACTCGACCAGGCGCTCCAGGGGTTCAAGCCAACGCGGAATCATGCGACCTGCGCTCCTGGGATGTCGGTGCAGCATTCAGCGAGCCCGCTTCGAGGTGCCGGGCCAGTGCCGCACTGGCCTGGCCTTCGACGACACCGGTCAGGTGTCGGCTGCGGCCGGCCAGGGCGGTATGCATGAACAGCAGCGGCACGGCGGTCACCAGGCCCAGCACGGTGGTCACCAGCGCCTGGCTGATACCACCGGCCATCAACTGCGGGTCGCCGGTGCCGTAGACGGTAATCGCCTGGAAGGTCACGATCATGCCGGTCACGGTACCCAGCAAGCCCAGCAGCGGTGCGATGGCCGCCAGCAGCTTGACCAGTGGCTGGCCGCGCTCGAGTCTCGGCAATTCGGCCAGCACCGCTTCGTCGAGCCGCGCTTCCAGCGCCTCGGGTACCTGATTGGCCTGCAGCTCGCGAAAGCGCTGCAGCACCCTGCCCAGCGGGTTGTCACTACGCAGCTGCGCAAGCTGGGCAAGCTGCCGGCGCATGGTCAGAGTGACGCGCAGCAGGTAGCCATACTGCAGCAAGCCCACCAGCAAGCCGAAGGCTCCCAGGGCGACCACCACGTAGCCCACCACGCCACCCTGATGGAAGCGCTCCACCAGCGTGGGGCGCTGGGCCAGTGCCGCGATCACCTCGCCATGGGTTGGATCCAGGGCGACGTCACGCCGCTCGCCGGCATGAAATTCGGCCAGCCCCCCGGCCACCGAGCGCGGCGTGCGCTCGACCACCGCCAACCCCGCGTCCCCCACACCGCGACGCAGCAAGGCATCATCGGTAAAGGCCGCGAAGTCGCCCAGGCGCACCACACTACGCGGCACTATCTCGCCGTCCGCGCCGGCCACCGGCGCCTCGAACCGCACCACACGCCCGGTCTCTTGCGTCAGCCCCAGCAGCCGGTCGGCGAAAGCTTCCAGGTGCCCCAGCTCGAGCACGGCGACATCGTCCAGCCGCTCCGGCAACCGTCCCTCGCCGAGGGCCACCCAGCTGTCGTTGAGGGCGTCGCGCAACTCACCGGTATGACGCGACACCAGATCGAGGATCGCAGCCAGATCACTGCCCTGCTCCTGCTGCCGCGCCTCGAGCTCGGCACGCTGCTGGGCCTGGATCTCGCGCTGGTCGCTCAGCGCCGCATGGCGCTCCTGGGCCGCGCGATGCGCCTCACGACTCTGCTCCAGCGCCGCCTCGAGACTCTCACGATCATCGAGCAGCTCACTCAGGCGCGCCCGGTCGCGCGCCTCGGCCGCCTCGCGCTCGGCGCGTAGACTGCTCAGCGTCTCGGGATCGCCCTGCGCCATTACGCCAACGCTGAACAACACGCCCAGCATCAGTAGCGTCACCAACCTAAGCGTGCTCATGCGCCAACCTCCCCGGACAGTGGACCATCCTCGCGCTCGAGGGGCTGGGAGACCGGCAGCTGCAAGAGCTCGGGGGCGCGCTGGTCACGCGCCATGCGCAAGCCTTTGCGCACCTCGCGGCGCTGCTGGTCATCGAGCGGCGCCCAGCCGCCCTCTTCAGCCAGCCACACCCCGCCCTCGCGGCCATCCGGCGTGAGGTAATAGAGGCCCACACGCCCCAGACGCAGGTAGTCGACTTCGCGCCGCGTCGGCCGCGCGTCATCCGCCGCCAACACCAGGTGGTCGCGCCAGGCATCCATCTCCATCCCATAGGCGAGCTCACGGCGCCAGACATTCAGGATTCGCTCCATGCGTTCGGCATCATCGAGCTCGGGGTCGCCGAGCGCCTCCTCCAGGCTGGCCACCCGGGCACGCCGCTGTGACTGCATGAACGGCAGGTCATTCTCGACCCAGGCATCCAGCCTCGCCACCAGGCTCGCCTGCAGGGAAGGCAGGGCCTGACGCGTCACATCGAGGGTATCCAGCGCCGCTTCACGACGGCGTAGCTGCTCCGCCTGCTCGACCAGATGAGGAACGAGGCGCGCATTCTCCTGCTCGAGCCGCCGCGTCTCGCTTTCGCGTTCTCGCAGCTCGGCGAGCATCGCACGACTCTCGTCGTCCGCGGCGTCGATCTGGGCCTGGAGTTCCGCCTGCTGCCGCTGAGCGTCTCCCGCCTCCGCCGTCAGCGAGGCAGCGTTGGCCGTTGCGGCCAGCAGCAGGGCGCATAGCGCAGCGCCTGGGCGAAGATAATCTAAGCCTTTACCACGCACCGTTCTCTCCCGTCCTGATAGAAAGGTATCGACAAACAGGATACCACCCTGAGCGCGAATAACAATGACTTTCATTATCAAAGAGATGCCTGGCCGCGGGACGCCCCCAGGGACAGGCGGCGCAGGTTGGTCAACAGCGGGGTGCCGGTGACGGGGTCATGCATCAGGGTGCAGTCGATGTCATATAACTCGGCGACCAGCTCGCGGGTCACCACGTCACGCGGCTCGCCCTGGGCGACGATGCGCCCTTCGCGCATCGCCACCAGGTGATCGGCATAGCGACAGGCGCTAGCCAGGTCGTGCAGCACCATCGCCACAGTGCGCCCCTCGCCGGCCAATCGCCGCACCAGTTCGAAGACCTCCAACTGATGGCCCAGATCGAGCGCCGAGGTCGGCTCATCGAGCAGCAGCAGTGGCGTTTGCTGGGCGATGGTCATGGCGATCCAGGCGCGCTGCCGTTGCCCGCCGGAAAGCGCCTCCAGCGGACGCTCGGCCAATGCCTGCAGGTCGGCGGCCGCGAGCGCCGCCTCGACGGCCAGGTGATCCTGGTGTGACCACTGCCGCAAGAAGCCCTGGTGGGGCTGGCGACCGAAGCGGATCAGATCGCGCACCGTCAGCCCCTCGGGAGCAACGGCCTCCTGCGGCAGCAGCGCCAGACGACGCGCCAGTTCGCGGGCCGGCAGCCGCTGGATGTCCTTGCCGTCGAGCAGCACACGGCCGCCGCCCGGGGCATGGAGTCGCGCCAGCCCTGCCAGCAGGGTCGACTTGCCGCAGCCGTTGGGGCCGACGATGGCAGTCACCCGTCCCGGCGGCAGACGCAGGTCCAACCCTTCGATCACCCGCCGTTGACCGTGGGCCAGGTCGAGCCGGCGCGCCTCCAGCGAACTGCTCTCAGCCACGTCTCTCATGCCAGACTCCTGTGAGGCCTCAACAATATCCACAGCAACCAGGGGCCGCCGACGACGGCGGTGACGATCCCCACCGGCAGTTCGATGGGCGCCAGCAGCACCCGGCCGAGCAGGTCGGCCAGCACCATCACCAGCGCCCCGGCCAGCGCCGAGGCGACGATCGGCACGCCGCGAGGGCAGGAGAGCGAGCGGGCGATCTCCGGGCCGATCAGCCCCACCATGCCCACCGGCCCGGCCACCGCCACCGCCAGCCCGGTGAGCAGCACCGACACCGCCAGCACCTGCCAGCGCCGGCATCCCACCCGGGAGCCCAGCCCCTGGGCGACGGCGTCGCTGAAGCGCATCAGCGACAGCGCCCGGGATAGCTGCAGCGCCATCGCCAGCCCCACCGCCAACCCCGCGCCGAGCACCAACAGCGCCCCAGCAGGCCGCGCATTGAGCGTGCCCACCGTCCATGGGTAGGCCGCATTGGCGGTATCCATATCGACCCGCGCCAGCAGCAGCTGGGTGACGGCGCCGAACACCGCCCCCACCCCGATGCCGGCGACGATGAAGCGATAGCCGCGGCTGCCACCTCCAGCGGTCAGGCCGAAGGTGATCGCCGCCGCGGTTGCCGCCCCCGCCAGCGCCATCGCCGGCGGCGCCAGCGATACGCCGAGCCCCACCACCGAGGCCACCGCAAACGCCGTGGCGCCATTGTCGATCCCGATGATGCCCGGCGTGGCCAGGCGATTGCGGGCCAGGGTCTGCATCAGGCAGCCGGCTACCGCGAACGCCGCCCCGGTCAGGCAGGCGGCCACCAGCCGCGGCAGGCGCAGTTCGATCACCATGAAGCGAGCCACGGGGTCGCCGCCGCCCACCAGCACCGCGGCCAGCGAGCGCGGCGCCAGGTGCACACTGCCCAGTGCCAGATAGACGCCGCTGGCCACGAGCAGCGCCAGCAGCAGGCCGGCATTGGCCAGCGCGCTGCGCCGAGTGATCAGCAGGCTCGCCTCGCCGCCGCCCGGCCGCTGCCAGGCCAGCCGCCAGCAGCCGCTGGGCGGCGGCAGTGCAGGCGCGCGCTTGGCGGCAGTGGCGTCACGCGCCAGAGGAAATAACGACATCATGTCTCCGCGAGTAGCGCATCACGATTAAAGGATCGGCATACGCCTGGCGCGCACCACCGCCACCAGCACCGGGGCACCGCATAGCGCGGTGAGCACGCCAAGCGGCATCTCCGACGGCGCCACCAGCAGCCGCGAGAGAATGTCCGCCGAGATCACCATCAGCGGCCCCAGCGGCAGGCATAGCCACAGCACACGGCGGATGTCAGGCCCGGCCAGGGCCCGCGCCGCAAACGGCACCACCAGTCCGACGAAGGCGACCGGCCCGGCGACCGCCGTGGCCGCACCGACCAGCAGGGCCACGGCGACGATCACCAGTAGCCGCACCCGGCCCGGGCGATGGCCAAGCCCCGCGGCCACCCGCTCGCCCAGCGACAGCGCCGCCAGCGGCCGGGCAATGCTCACGACGATGGCCGCGGCCAGGGCAAGGCCGGGCAGCACCGCCAGCAGATCATCGGCACGCCGCCCCGAGAGGCTGCCGATCACCCAGAAGCGAATCTCGTCGGCGGCGCGCTGATCGAACAGCAGCAGCAAGGCGGTCAGTGACCCCAGCAGGCCGGAGAATGCCGCCCCGGCCAGCACCAGGCGTACCGGGTCGCTGCCCACGCCGCGCAGCCGCGTTACGCTCAGCACGCACAGGCAGCCGGCCAGGGCGCCGAGCTGCGCCGCCGACACGCGTAGCGTGGTGGCACTGGCCCCCAGCAACAGCGCCACCGCCACGGCAAAGGCGCTGCCTGCACTGACGCCCAGCAGGCCAGGCTCGGCCAGCGGGTTGCGCGTGACCGCCTGCAGCAGCGCCCCGGCAACGCCCAGCGCCAGCCCCACGGCGACACCGACCAGGGTGCGCGGCAGGCGCAGCGAACCGACCACGAAACGCGCCTCCGGATCGCCGCTACCCGCCAGTACCGCCAGCGCCCTACTGGGTCCGACCTCCCCCGCTCCCAGCAGCACGCTGAGCAGCACCACGCCCATCAATAGCAGCGCCAGCGTCAGCCAGGTGGCGGCCAGGCAGGGGCCAGGCCTCGCAAGCAGGGCCTGGCTCACGGCAGCAGCACGCGCTCGAGGTCATCGAGGATCGCCTGGGCGGCCAATGGCCCCTGGGCGCTGCTCCACAGCTGGCCGTCGACGCTGACCACGCGATCGCGCTGCACCACCGCGAGTCGTTCGAAGGCGGGCGACTGGCGGGCACCGGCCAGCGCCTCCTCGCCGTCTTCGTTGAGCGTCGCCAGGAACAGCCAGTCGTCATCGATACGCGACAGGTTCTCGAGGCTCAGCGGGTCGCTATGCCCGGCCTGCTCCGGCACCAGGCCGCCGTCGTGCACCTCGAGACCGGCAGCCGCCAGCACCCCGGTGCTGAACAGCTGCGACGACATCACTAGCGGCCCCTGGGGCATCCAGCGAACCAGGGTCGCTCCGCTGTCGATGCCGCGCTCCTCGATGGCCTGCGCCATCTCAGCGGCGCGCCCCTCGACGTCGACGATGGCCGCCTCGATCTGCTCCGCGCGGCCCAGTGCCTGAGCGTAGAGCCGCGCATCGTCCTTCCACGCCTCGCGGGTAAATCCCTGGGCCGGCGGCACCACGGTCGGGGCAATCCGCGACAGCAACGCATACTGCTCATCGCTGAGCTGGGGCGGGGCCAGAATCAGGTCAGGCCGCTGATGCAGCACCGCCTCGATATTGATCTCGCGCACCACGCCAACGATGGCGATCTCGTCCAGATAGTCGTCGAGGTAGCGCGCCACGCCGTCGCCGCCACGGGTGGTCACCGCACCCAGCGGCGTCACGCCAGCCGCCAGCGCGGTATCCAGGGCGCCCTCATGGAGGGTCACCACACGCTGCGGGTCGCTAGCCACCTCGACCGGCCCATGGGCGGTCTCCACACTGTGCGCATGCGCGTGAGTCGTCAGCAGCGTCATCATCAGGACCAGCAGTGGGCGGCGTGGCAGCAACGTGAAAGGCATCCAGTATCTCCTGCATCAGCAACGAGGGGCGTCGAGGCAGATGATAATAATGATTCTCATAAGCCACCGCATCATCATTGCATGAAACGCTGCGTTGCTCATCATGCAACGCGACTCAGATGCCAATGGCAAATGGAATCATTTCTATGTGAGCGGACCTTCATGGCATACTGGTGTTGCCCCGACAGACCGAGGAACCTCCTGGATGCGCGTGATATGCACGATCTCGACGAACTGACCGCCTTCGATGCGGTCATGCTATCCGGCAACCTGACCCGCAGCGCCACTCGCCTGGGCCTGTCCAAGTCGACGCTGAGCCGTCGCATCAGCCAGCTCGAGGCGCGTCTCGGCTACCCGCTGCTGCGCCGTCAATCCAACCGCCTGCTGCCCACCGAGGCCGGCGAGCTGTTCCACGGCTACTGCCAGCGCATGCTGGAGTTGGCGCAGCAGAGCCAGGCGGCTCTCGAAGCGCTGCACCACGATATCGGCGGCGAGCTGGTCATCGATGTGCACGCCGCCCTGACCCGCCCGTGGATGACCCAGGCACTGCACGACTTCATGGCCCGTCATCGACGTATCGATGTCACCCTGAGAACCCACGAGCGCTTTCATGCCAGCGCCGATAGCAGCGCCATCCATGTCACTCTCGGCCCCGTCATGGAGGAGAACCTGCGCTGCGAACAGCTGACGCTGCTGCGCCGCGGCATCTATGCCCACCCGGATTACCTGGCACGTCATGGGCGCCCGCAGCAGCCCGATGACCTGCTGGCGCACCACTGGATCGACCTGCTCGGCGAGGCCGAGGGCGGCCTGCCGATGAGTCACCGCGACGGTGCGCACTACCTGTTCCAGCCGCCCCGCTCGCGGCTGCGACTCGACCAACCCATGCTGCAGGCCGACGCCATCGCCCGAGGCCAGGGCCTCGGCATCATGCCGTGTTGGCTCGCCGAGCGCCGCGAACGTGCCCACCCCGGCGAACTCGAGGCCTGCCTGCCGGAGTGGCGTCTGCCGACGCTGCCGGTCAACCTGCTCTACGCCCACGGCCACCAGGCTGGCAAGGTCAGCGCCATGCTCGACTTCCTGCGCTGCCGCCTGCCCCCGGAGTGGGACGCAACATCCAGCCCCTCGAGCGTTGCATCCTGAGCAACGCAACGTTCCCGCATGCCCTCTCCCCTGACGCCAGGCGTTGTGGTTAGAATTCACCCGCACTTGATAATCAATAGCATTCAATAAACAGCATCATTCTAAGGTGAACTCATGATCCATGCGTCTCGACGCACCCTGGCCGTTGCCATCGCCGCGGCCGGTGCTTCCCTGACCGCCGTTGCCGAAGAGTCCCCGCGCCTCGACAGCATCGTGGTCACCGCCGCAGGCTTCGAGCAGGCACTGACCGATGCACCAGCGAGCATCTCGGTGGTGACCCGCGAGGAGCTCGAGCGCAAGCGCTTCTCCAACATTGCCGACGCCATCGCCGACGTGCCCGGCGTCGACGTGCGCAGCGGCACCGGCAAGACCGGCGGGCTCAATATCGGCATCCGCGGCATGCCCAGCGCCTATACCCTGATCCTGGTCGACGGGCGCCGCCAGAATGCCGCCGGCGACGTCACCCCCAACGGCTTCGGCGAGACCTCGACCAGCTTCATGCCACCGCTGTCGAGCATCGAGCGCATCGAGGTCATCCGCGGGCCGATGTCGACGCTCTACGGTTCCGACGCCATGGGTGGGGTGATCAATATCATTACCCGACCGGTCAGCGACACCTGGACCGGCAACCTGTCGCTCGACAGCACCTTCCAGCAAGACCGCGATGCCGGCAACTCCCAGACGCTCAACCTTTACACCTCGGGACCGCTGATCAAGGACGTCCTGGGCCTGCAGCTGCGCGGCCGGCTGTTCGACCGCGACAGCTCGCAGCGCCTGATCGAGGACGGCAGCGGACGCGATCCGCGCCCCAGCGAAGGGCGCATCCACTCGCTGGGCGGCCGCCTGACCCTGACACCGGACGACAGCCATGCGCTATGGCTCGACCTGGAGCGCTCGCGACAGGTCTACGACAACAGCGACAGTCGACTGGGTACCCGCGACGGCACCGACCGCAGCGGCAATCCGGCTCCCGGCACGGCGTCGGGCTATCGTGACGAATTGCGCTTCCAGCGCGACCAGATCGCGGTTGGCCATCGCGGACGCTTCGCGGCCGGCACCCTGGAGTCAAGCCTCACGCGCAGCACCACGGAAACCCTGGGCCGCACCATCCCCGGGGATGAAACCGGCCAGGCTTACGAGGGCTTTCCCACCATCGTGGTGGGTGAGGATCGCGACCTGGAAACCACCTCGACCATCCTCGACAGCAAGTTCGTGGCGCCACTGGGTGATCACATGCTGACACTCGGCGGCCAGTGGCATGACGCCGAGCTCAGCGATGGCCTGGCATCCGACGACTTCGATCAGACCAGTTGGGCACTGTTCGTCGAAGATGAGTGGTGGCTGCGTAACGACCTGGCGCTGACACTCGGCGGGCGCTACGAGCGCCATGACGCTTTCGGCGGCAATATCAGTCCGCGCGGCTATCTGGTGTGGAACACCACGGATCCCTGGACCCTCAAGGGCGGCGTCAGTCGCGGGTATCGCACCCCGTCGCTGAACGACCTGCATCCGGGGATCAATGGCGTGACCGGCCAGGGCGATACCCTGACCATCGGCTCCCCGGACCTGCAGCCGGAGAAGAGCACCAACTACGAGCTCGCTGCCGCATATGACAACCTCAACGGTTTCTCGGCCAATGCCACGCTGTTCTACAACCAGTTCGACGACAAGATCGCGAGTACCGAGCCGACCTTCATCAGCGGCCGGCCCGGCGTTCCGGACGGCGAATACTCCCAGCAGATCAATGTCGACGAGGCGCGCACCCAGGGCCTGGAGCTGTCGACCCGCTACCGGTTCGCCCCCGCCTGGTCGCTGAGCGGCGGCTACACCTATACCGATACCGAAATCACCTCCGGCGAGAGCCAGGGCCTGGTGCTCAGCAACACGCCCAAGCACAAGCTCACTGCGAGCCTCACCTGGGACGTCAACGAGCGCCTGAGCACCACCCTGGAGGGCGAGTACTACGCCTCCCGCGAGCGCTTCCCCGGCGGCCTTCCGACGTCGGGGCAGAATCTGTCGCTCTATGAGCAGGTGGGCAACAAGCTCGATGGCTATGAGCTGTTCAACCTGCGCGCCTCCTACCAGGTCTCCGACAGCGTGCGTCTGACCGGCACCGTCTATAACCTGCTCGACAAGGACTTCGGCAAGGCCGATGCCTATCAGCATGAAGGCGAGACCTACCACGCCTACCGCTTCACCCAGACCGGTCGTTCCACCGACGGTATCTACCTCGACGGCCGCAGCCTGTGGCTCTCGGCCAGCTACGCGTTCTGACTCCGCGCCTGACTGGCGTTTCGCATCGTTGTTTGCCCCGCCACCATGACGGGGCTTTTGCATGCCGACGATCCTGGCTAGGCCAGAGACGACAACGCCCCGCACTAGGCGAGGCGTTGTCAGCCAAGGCTTGGAGGGAGCGCTACTTAAAGCTTGCTCTCGAGCTCCGGCAGTACCTCGAACAGATCACCGACTAATCCATAATCCGCCACTTGGAAGATCGGCGCCTCCTCGTCCTTGTTGATCGCGACGATCACCTTGGAGTCCTTCATCCCCGCCAGGTGCTGGATGGCACCCGAGATACCCACGGCGATATACAGGTCCGGGGCGACGATCTTGCCGGTCTGGCCGACCTGCATGTCGTTGGGCACGAAGCCGGCGTCCACCGCCGCCCTGGAGGCGCCGATGGCGGCCCCCAGCTTGTCGGCGATGCCGTCGAGCAGCTTGAAGTTGTCGCCACTGCCCATGCCACGGCCGCCGGAGATGACGATCTTGGCGCCGCCCAGCTCGGGACGGTCGGACTCGGCGAGCGCTTCCTTGACGAAGCGCGACTGGGCGTTGTCGGCAACGTAATCGACCGCTTCGATGGCGGCGCTGCCAGTGCTGGCAACGGCGTCGAAGGCGGTGGTGCGCACGCTGATCACCTTGAGCGGGTCGTCGCTCTTGACCGTGGCGATGGCGTTGCCGGCATAGATCGGCCGCTGGAAGGTGTCGGCACTCTCCACTGCGATGATCTCGGAGAGCTGGCTGACGTCCTTGAGCGCGGCGAGCCGCGGTAGCACGTTCTTGCCGGTAGTGGAGGCGGCCGCCAGCACGTGGCTGTAGTCGTCGGCCAGGGCCACCAGCAGCGCGCCCATCGGCTCGGCCAGCTGGTGGGCGTAGACGGCGTGGTCGGCGACGCGCACCTTGCTCACCCCATCGAGCTGGGCGGCAGCCTCGGCGGCGGCCTGGACGCCGTCACCGGCGACCAGGACATGGATATCGCCGCCGATGGCGTTAGCCGCGGCAACCACGTGGGCGGTGGCGTCGGCGAGGTGGCCGTCGTGAAGATCGGCGAGAACCAGAATGCTCATATGATCGACTCCTGTTGAAGCACTTGTATCAAAGCACCTTGGCTTCGTTCTTGAGTTTGTCCACCAGCTCGTCGACGGAGCCGACCTTGACGCCGCCCTGGCGCTCGGGGGGCGGGGTGACCTTGAGCAGGCTGACCCGGGAGCCCACCTCGACACCCAGCTCCGCCGGGGTCTTGACGTCGAGCGGCTTCTTCTTGGCCTTCATGATGTCGGGCAGCTTGGCGTAGCGCGGCTCGTTCAAGCGCAGGTCGGTGGTGACGATGGCCGGCAGCGTGAGCTCGACGGTCTGCAAGCCGCCGTCGATCTCGCGGGTCACCGCGACCTTGTCGCCGTCGACCGCTACCTCGGAGGCGAAGGTGCCCTGGGGCAGGCCGCTAAGCGCCGCCAGCATCTGGCCGGTCTGGTTGTTGTCGGTGTCGATGGCCTGCTTGCCGAGGATCACCAGCCCCGGCTGCTCTTCCTCGACCACCTTGGCCAGCAGCTTGGCCACCGCCAGCGACTCGACCCGTTCGTCGGTCTCGAGGTGAATGGCGCGGTCGGCGCCCAGCGCCAGCGCGGTGCGCAGCTGCTCCTGGGCGGCCTTGGGGCCGACGGTCACCGCGACCACCTCAGTGGCCACGCCCTTCTCCTTGAGCCGTACGGCTTCTTCCACGGCGATCTCGCAGAAGGGGTTCATGGCCATCTTGACGTTGGTGAGGTCGACGTCGCTGTGATCCGGCTTGACGCGGATCTTGACGTTGTAGTCGATGACGCGTTTGACCGCGACCAGTACCTTCATAGTGTCCTCGCTTGGTTCACTCGCTGAAGTCGTGGATCGGCAGCGACTGGCATGCACCTGGCCGAGCGTCGCTTACCGCCCTAAGTAGGGGTGTTGCAGTGCGTCTATTATGCATATCATGGCCAACAACTAGAAGCAAACGACCGTTTTAATCGGAAACCGATATAACCTGTTATGCAGACAGTGAATCAAGCACAATGACAGGTAGTGACCAGACCGTGAAGGAGACAGCAGGTGGAACACGTAGAACGCGATTCGATGGAGGTCGACGTCGTCATCGTCGGCGCCGGGCCCGCGGGGCTGTCGGCGGCCTGCCGTCTGATGCAGCAGGCCAACGACGCAGGCCAGGAACTCACCGTGTGCGTGGTGGAGAAAGGCTCCGAGGTGGGCGCGCATATTCTCTCCGGCGCGGTCTTCGAGCCCCGCGCCCTGGCAGAGCTGTTCCCCGACTGGGAGGAGCGCGGTGCCCCGCTGACCACGCCGGCGATTCGCGACGAGCTGTATCTGCTCAAGGACGCCGACAAGGCCCACAAGCTGCCCAATGCGCTGGTGCCCAAGAGCATGCACAACACCGGCGGCGACCTGACTCGCTACGTGATCAGCGCCGGCAACCTGTGCCGCTGGCTCGCCGAGCAGGCCGAGAGCCTCGGCGTGGAGATCTTCCCCGGCTTCGCCGCCCAGGAGACCATCATCGAGGATGGCGTGGTCAAGGGCATCCTGATCGGCGACATGGGCGTGGCTGCCGACGGCCAGCCCAAGGACGGCCATATGCCCGGCATGGAGCTGCGCGCCAAGTACACCCTGTTCGCCGAAGGCGCCCGCGGCCACCTCGGCAAGCAATTGATCCGCGAGTACCAACTCGACGCGGGCAAGGATCCCCAGCACTACGGTATCGGTCTCAAGGAGCTGTGGGACGTGCCCGCCGACAAGCACGAGCCGGGCCTGGTGCTGCACGGCTCCGGCTGGCCGCTGACCAAGAATGCCCACGGCGGCTGGTTCCTCTACCACGCCGAGAACAGCCAGGTGGTGGTGGGACTGATCATGGATCTCTCTTACCAGAATCCCTGGCTGTCGCCATTCGATGAATTCCAGCGCATGAAGCATCACCCGCTGCTCAAGCAGTATCTCGAGGGCGGCTCGCGGGTCGCCTACGGCGCCCGAGCGATCACCAAGGGCGGGCTCAACTGCCTGCCCAAGATGACTTTCCCCGGCGGGCTGCTGATCGGCTGCGACGCCGGCACCCTCAATTTTGCCAAGATCAAGGGCCTGCACACCGCCATGAAGTCGGGCCTGGTGGCCGCCGAGAGCGTCTTCGAGGCGCTTGCCGCGGGCGACGAAGGCGGCCAGGAACTGACCGCCTTCACCACCAAGTGGCAAGCCAGCTGGGCCTATGCCGAACTCAAGGAGAGCGCCAGCTTCGGCCCGGCGATCCACAAGTACGGCACCGTCGGCGGCGGCGCCTACAACTTCCTCGACCAGCTGCTGGGCGGCAAGCTGCCGACTGTCCACGACACTACCCCGGACCATGCGGCGCTCAAGCCGGCCAGCGAGTTCGAGAAGATCGACTACCCCAAGCCCGACGGCAAGCTCTCCTTCGACAAGGCCTCCTCGGTGTTCCTCTCTAACACCAACCACGAGGAAGATCAGCCCTGTCATCTCAAGCTCGCCGACCCGGAACTGCCGATCCGCGACAACCTGCCGAAATATGCCGAGCCGGCACAGCGTTACTGCCCGGTGGGCGTCTACGAGGTGGTCGAGGACGAAGCGGGTCAGCCGAAGTTCCAGATCAACTTCCAGAACTGCATCCACTGCAAGACCTGCGACATCAAGGACCCGGCCCAGAACATCACCTGGGTGGCGCCGGAGGGCGGCGGCGGGCCCAACTACCCGAATATGTGATCCGGCCAGTGGCATTTTTTGTCGGCTTACGCTCCGCGCAGGGCGTCGCCCAGGGCCTCGACCACCCTCTCCTGCTGCCCCTGTTCCAGGTAGGGGTGCATGGGCAAGCTGAGCACCCGCTCGCAGGCCGCTTCGCAGACGCTCAGCCGGCACCCCGGGTCGGCCACCGCCGGCTGGCGATAGAGCGGCCGGGGATAGTGAATCGCGGTGGGAATCCCGGCCTCATGCAGCCGCGCCGCCACTGCGTCGCGCCCCTCCAGCTGCAGGGTGTACTGGGCATGGACGCTGAGATTGCCGGGCAGCAACCGCGGGCGATCGAGCGACAGCGCTGCCAGCAGCCGGTCATAGCGCTCCGCCACCGCCTGGCGCTGCGCCACCTCCGCATCGAAGTCGTCGAGCTTGACCAGCAGGATCGCCGCCTGCAGCGTATCCAAGCGACTGTTCATGCCCAGCTGCAGATGCCGGTAGCGCCCCGCGTCGCCGTGATTGATCAGGCGCCGCAGGTGCGTCGCCAGCGCCTCGTCATCGGTGAACAGGGCTCCCCCGTCGCCGTAGCAGCCCAGCGGCTTGCTGGGAAAGAAGCTGGTGCAGGCCACCTGGCTAAGGCTGCACGAGGCACGGCCATGGCGGTGGGCACCAAAGCTCTGGGCGGCATCTTCGATCACCGCCAGTCCGTGGCGCTCGGCCAGCTTGGTGATCGCCTGCATATCGGCGCACTGGCCGAACAGCGAGACCGGCATAATCGCCCGGGTACGCGGGGTGATCAGCGCCTCCAGCGCCTGGGGCTCGAGCAGCAGGCTATCGGGGTCAATCTCGGCGTAGACGGGTTTTGCCCCGCACAGCGCCACGCTTTCGGCGCTGGCCACGAAGCCGAAGCCCGGCACGATGACCTCGTCGCCTGAACCAATGCCGAGCCCCATCTGCGCCAGCTGCAGGGCCGCGGTGCCGCTGCCGCAGGCGATGCAGTGGGCCACCCCGACCCGCGCCGCGAGACGCTCCTCGAGCTCGACCACTTCCGGGCCCTGCACATAGCGCCCGTGGGCCAGCACGCCCTGGATGGCGGCGTCGAGGCGTGGCTTGAGCCGTGCCTGCTGGGCGGCCAGGTCGACGAAAGGCATCGCCATGATCAGCCCCCGCTGCGACCGGCATGCCGCGCCAGGCCCAGCGCACGCAGCCGCGGATGCAGCTCGTCGTCCAGCGCCGGCTCCGGCGTTGCCTCGCGAATCGCCTGCACCGCCGCCAGACAGGGGCGCACCGCCTCGATGCCGAAGCCGCGTCCGGCGAGGATCTCGCGATAGCTGACGGTATGCAGGTCGGTAAACCCGGCGGAAAACTCGAACGCCTCGCCGTCGCAGGTCACCGAACGGTAGGTAGGTTGCCGCCCGCGCACCTCCTCGGGGAGGTCCTCGGCATCGATGGACAGGAACCAGCGCACTCGTGCCCGGCGGTACTCCAGATAGCCACTGGCCTTGTGCTCGTCGCGGTGGTGCAACACCAGTCGCCGCAAGTCGCCGAACACCATCTGCAGCATATCGAAGAAGTGGATGCCTATATCGGCTACCACCCCGAAGGAGCGCCGCGGATCGCCCTTCCAGCTCTCCAGGTACCAGGGCCCGCGGGAGGTGATGTAGGTGAGTTCCACCTGGTGGCAGTCGCGCCCGTCGCACTCGACCCGGTCGCGCAGTTCGTGGATCACCGGGTGGTGGCGCAGCTGCATGATCGAGTACACCCGCCTGCCACTGTCCACCTCCACCCGGCGTAGCTCGTCGAGTTGCTCGACGCTGGCCACCAGTGGCTTCTCGCAGATCACCTCGCAGCCGAGGTAGAGCCCGGCAGTGACGTGTGCGCTATGCAGATGATTGGGCGAGCAGACCACCAGATAGTCGAGGGCCTGCCCCTTGCGCTTGCGCCACCAGGCATGCTCGAGAAAGCGTTCGAACTCGGTGAAGAAGGCGCAGTCGGTGGAGATCGAGTCGATCACACCCACCGAATCGTTGATATCGTAGGCGGCCACCAGCCGATGGCCGGTCGCCTGTATCGCCTGCATATGGCGGGGGGCGATATAGCCCGCCGCACCGATCAACGCAAAGTTCATCGCTGCCTACCTGGCGTCGGGTGGGACGTCACAGGGGTAAAGGTAGCGGATCAGTCGCCGCGTGCCACCGGACGCGCCGGATCCTCGATCCACCCACTCCAGGAGCCGGCATACAGCCGTGGCAGCGGCAGGCCGGCCACTGCGTAGGCAAGGATAGTGTGGCAGGCGGTCACCCCGGAGCCGCAGTAGCTGACCAGCGCCTCGGCGCGAGGCAGCTCCACTGCCAACTGCTCGGCGGGCTTGAAGCGGCCGCTCTCGTCCAGGTTGGCAGCGCTCGGCCGGCAGCGGGCGCCGGGGATGTGCCCGGCCACCGGGTCGATGGGCTCCTGCTCGCCGCGAAAGCGCGCCGGGCTGCGCGCATCGAGCTTGAGCGCCCGCCCCGAGAACACCTCGTCGGCGTCGACCCAGGCCGCCTCATCGAATGCCGGCCGCCAGTCGCTTGCCTCGGGCGCTGCGGCCCCCGGAACCAGCGCTCCGTCGACGGCCTGCCAGGCTGCCAGGCCGCCGTCGAGCACGTAGACCTCGGGATGGCCGGCCCAGCAAGCAAGCATCCACCAGGCCCGCGCTGCGGCCAGCTGGCCGCCCATGTCGTCGAACACCACCAGCGGCCGGGACGGCAAGACGCCCAGGCGCTGCAGGGTGGCAGTGAAATCCTCGCGGCTCGGCAGTGGATGACGGCCGCCCTGCCCCGGCGCTGCCGCCAGGTCGCGATCGAGGTCCAGGTGCAGGCTGCCGGGTAGGCTCGCCTGCTGCCATAGTGCCGCGCCGGCGCCTGGCTGGTTGAGGCGTGCGCGGCAGTCGAACAGCTGCACAGCGGAGCTGGCTGCCAGGCGACGTTGCAGCGTGGCGGCGTCAATCAGCGGTGATCTCATGCGGATTCTCCAAGCGGTTCCAGGGGCGCGCGCAGGGCGATCAGGCGGCGCTTGCCGGCGTGGGTGAAGCGTACTTCGATGACCGGATTGGCCGGGTCGCCCTCGACCACCTGAATCTCGCCCTCGCCGAACACCGCATGGCGTACGCGCTGGCCGACATCGAAGGCCGCCGCCGCGTAGTGGCCCGGCGGGCTGGCGACGCCGCTGGCGGCAGCGCTGACGTCCAGCGTTCGGCCGCTGGCCGTCAGGTAGCGCTCCACCAGCGCCGGCGAGACGACCGCCAACGGCGCCTGGGGTGGGTCGGCGGTGCCCAGCGCATCCGCTACCCGCTGGCAGTCATCCCAGGCACTTTCGGCAATGAAGCGGCTGGGCCGGTGCTCGCCGCCGTCGTGGACCATCAGCAGCTGCTCCCGGGCGCGCGTCATGGCGACGTAGAACAGCCGGCGCTCCTCCTCCAGGCGCTCCGGCGTCAGCGGATTGTCACGGCTATAGTGGGGAAAATCCTCCTCGTTGACGCCCCACAGTGCCACCAGCGGCCACTCCAGGCCCTTGGCGCCGTGCACGGTGGAGATCAGGATGCCGTCGGCATCGCCGGCGCTCGCCGCGGGATCGCGATCGGGCCGCTCGAGCAGGGCAATGAAGGCCTCCGGGTCATGGTCGAGCTCGGCGGCCTGCTCGATCAGCACATCGAGCAGCCGCACGTCCTCCTCGCCCTTCTCGCGCCGCGCCGCGGCGCGCTTGAGCACCTTCTCGGCATCGAGGCGCTCGACCACCTCGGCCAGCAGCCGCGACGGCGACCAGGCAGCCAGCTTGGGCAGGTCGCAGAGCAGCGACCAGCGGCGCTTGAGGTTGCGCCGCTGGATCGGCTTGAGGCTGGCCAGCAGCGGATCATCTCGGCTCGGCCACTGCTGCGACTCGGCGAGCCGCGTGGCCAGCGCCTGCAGCCGCTCGCGGGCCACGAAGGGCGTCGGCTGGGCGAGCAGCAGCAGCAGGTGCGCCGGGTCCTGGAGCAGCCGCGGCTGACGCGCCAGGCGCAGGTAGCCGGCCAGCGCCTGAACCAGCGGCAGCCGGAACACGAAACGGTCCTCGCGGGCCAGGCGGAACGGCAGCCCGGCGCGCAGCAGCTGCAGCTGTACCGATACCGACAGCGCCCAGCTGCGCACCAGGATACAGCCCTCGGCGAGGTGCCGACCGTCACGCTGCCAGACGCCTAGCGCCTCGACCAGCGCGCCGCCGCCCTGGGCCACGCTCAAGCGGGTATGGGGGTTGCCCGCCGCCGCCAGGCACAGCTGGTCGGGACGCCGCCGATTGGCGGCGATGGCATGATTGGCCGCCAGCGCCAGCGCATCACCGTGACGGAAGGTGGTCGACAGCGGGTAGTCGTGGGCGGCGCCGAAGGTGCGGGTGAAGTCCTCGAGCATGGTGTCGGGGCGCGCGCCGCGCCACTCGTAGATGCACTGGTTGGCATCGCCCACCGCCATCACCGCCGCACGCTCGCCGGCCAGCAGTGCCAGCAGTCGCTGCTGGGCTTCATTGATGTCCTGGTATTCGTCGATGATGACATGGTCGAGAAAGCCCTCAACCCGCTGGCGTAGCGCGGCGTCTGCCTCTAGCGCCCGTAGCGGCCGATACAGCAGGTCGGCATAGGTCATCAGGCGGTGCTGCTCGAGCAGCGCCTCGGCAGCGTCGAAGGCATCGACGAAGTGGCCGGTATCGTCGCCGAAGTCGAGGCGCTCGTAGAGCGCCTGGGGCGCCTCCATTTCGGCCTTGACCAGCTCGCAGAAGTGGCCGAAGGCCTCGAGCCGGTCGCCATCCAGCGCCGACTCCAGCATTGTCTCGTCGCCGTACAGACTCTGCTGCACGGCCTGGCGCAGCAGCCGCTCGCGCTGCCACTCCTGGGCCAGCAGCTCACGCGGCGCCAGTACCCCCCAGCGAGTCAGGGTGCCGGTCAGGCGATGGCCGATGGAGTGGAAGGTGCGCACGTCGGGCAGCGCCTGGCCGGCAGGCGCCCAGCGCGCCAGCTTGGCGGTGAAATCCTCCCGCGCGGCGCGGTTGAACATCAGCACCAGCAGCCGCGACGGCGCGGCGCCCTGGGCCAGCAGGTGCAGCACCCGCGCCACCATGGTGGTGGTCTTGCCGGCGCCAGCCACCGCGGCGACCCGGGCGTGGCCGCCGGTATGGCCGACCACCGCGCGCTGCTCGTCGGTCAGCTTCACATGGCCTCCAGTTCGCCGAGCGGCTGCCAGTGGCCGGCGCTGACCAGGCCGAGCTGCTCGCGGCCATCGATGCCGCGGCTCTCGCCCTCCTCCACCAGGCGGTAGAAGACGTTGCGCCCCAGCCGTGCGGCCAGGCCAAAGCGCACCGTGACCTGCGGCACCGGCGTGCCATCCGGCGTGGCGGTGACCGTCAGCCGCTGCTGCTCGCCCAACGCCACACGGTCGCCGACGTTGGTGGTCAGCCACCAGCTGTCGCCATCGCGCTCGGCATCGACGACCACGAAGGCGCAGTCCTCGACCGCGATTTGCCACTTCTCGACCGGGCTGACCAGGTAGTGCTCGCCGTCCGCCTCGCGGCGCAGCAGCGTCGAGAGCAGCCTCACCAGCGCAGTGCGGCGCATCGGCGTGCCCTCATGCACCCAGTGGCCGTCGGCGCGGATGGTCAGATCCATGCGCCCGCTCAACGCCGGGTGCCAGCGCTCGAGGGGCGGTATCGACCCGGTAGCTTGGGTGGCGCTCAGCAGCGGCTCGAAGGACATGGCGCTCTCCCGGTGGTGCGACGCGCTCAGACCAGCCCGGCGGCGGCCAGGCTATCGCGCATCTCGGCCGGCGCATGGGGCGCCGCCTGGCGAAACAGCCGATAGAAGTTGGCGGTGGTCTGCATCGCCACTTCATCGACGCTGATGCCGCGCTCGGCGGCGATGCACTCGGCCACCTCGACCACCCAGGCCGGCTGGTTGGACTTGCCGCGATGCGGCACCGGCGCCAGGTAGGGGCTGTCGGTCTCGATCAGCAGGCGGTCGAGAGGGATCTGGCGCGCCAGTTCGCGCAGCGCGCCGGCATTGCGGAAGGTGATGATCCCCGACAGCGAGATATAGAAACCGTGGCGCACCGCCTCGCGCGCCATGCCGAGGTCCTCGGTGAAGCAGTGCAGCACGCCGCCCACTGCCGGGTCGGTGTGCGCCTTGATCAGTTCCAGCGTCTCGTCTCGCGCCTCGCGGGTGTGGATGATCACCGGCAGCTCGA
Organism: Halomonas salipaludis; assembly: GCF_002286975.1. Lineage (GTDB taxonomy): Bacteria > Pseudomonadota > Gammaproteobacteria > Pseudomonadales > Halomonadaceae > Franzmannia > Franzmannia salipaludis. The sequence continues at coordinate 393,960 of NZ_NSKB01000006.1, read as the reverse complement.
GCTCGCTGGCAACGATCAGCTGGCGGCGAAAGCGCTCGCGCTGGACCTCACGGCTGGGTACCGTCTCGGGTGAGCGCTGCAGGTAGTGATAGTCGAGACCGCATTCGCCGATGGCCACCGCCGTGAAGCGCTCGGCCACCTCCTTGATGGCCTCGACGCTGGGCTCCTCATCCACCCGGTGCAGCGGGTGCACGCCGGCAGAGATCACCACGTCGTGGTGCTCGCGGGCGATGGCGGCAACCGCGGGGACCTCCTCGAGGGTTACCCCGATGGCCAGAAACTGTCTTACCCCACGTTCCCGGGCCGCGTCCAGCGCGGCGCCGAGATCGCCGTCGAAGGCGCTGAGGTCGAGTCGGTCGAGATGGCAGTGCGAGTCTACGAACATGCGCTGAGATACCAGATCGATGAGTGAAGAGCGGAGCTAGAGGGTATAGGTCCCGGCACCCTTGTCCAGTTGCCCCGCCAGATGCGTTTCGATGCGATCGCGAACGGCCTTGCCGTCGGCGCTGAAGTGCACGCCGATACCCGGTCGACGGCGCCCCGAGACCCCCGGTGGCGAGATCCACACCACCTGCCCGGTGACCGGCAGGCGGTCGCTTTCATCGGGCAGCGTGAGCAGCAGGAAGACCTCCTGGCCGAGCGCATAGCGGGCCTCGGTGGGCACGAAGATGCCACCGCGCTCCAGCGACGGCATATAGGCCTGCAGCAGCGTCGGCACATCGGGAATCGGCAGTGACAGGGCTTCCTGAGCGGCCATGGGCGATGCCTCCTGGATATCCGGGGGAGTCACGAACGCAGCAGCGCCGACCAGCGCACCAGCCAGGCTTCCAGCACCAGCTGGGGATTGGGATTGCCGCCCACCGCCAGCAGGTGGCGCTGCTCCTGAGCATAGTCGAGCAGCCGGAACCAGTCGTGGATGCGTGCGTTCTTGACCGCCTGGCGATAGAGCGGCAGCAGGTCGGGATTGCGCAGCTCGCGGCGGTCTCCCGACAGCCCCAGCCGAATCAGGTCCTCGAGCCAGGCGATACCGTACCACAGGATGCGCTCCACCGATTGCCCCGAGAGCCGCGAGGCCTCGGCCACCGGCTCGGCACCGCGCACCAGCGCATCGAACAGCTCGTGCAGGGTCTGACGCAGCGCCCGCGCCTCGGGTTCGGCCATCTCGCGGGCCAGCAGAGGCAGCCCGCCCGCGGCCGTGAGCCAGAACGGCGCTTCATCGGCATCGCCGAGTTCCTCGCCGAGCCACGCCAGGCACGCCGCCGCCGGCGGTATCGCCAGGTTCCACTGCTGGCAGCGCGAGCGAATGGTGGGCAGCATACGCGACGGGATATCGGCCAGCAGCAGGAACAGGGTGCGCTCGCCGGGCTCCTCGAGGCTCTTGAGCAGGGCATTGGCCGCCGCCACGTTCATCGCTTCGGCCGGCTGCAGCACGATGACGCGATAGCCGCCCTGCTGGGCGGTCTGATTGACGAAGGCGTTGACCTCGCGGATCGGGTCGATGCGGATCTGGCGACTCTTCTCCACCGGCGACACCCGCAGCAGGTCGGGGTGGTAGCCCGAGGCCAGCATCGCACAGCTATGGCAGCGGCCGCAGGCCAGCGCGCCGGGCGCCTGACACAGGCTGCGCGCCACCAGTGCCTCGGCCAGCTCCTGCTTGCCGACGCCGTGGGCACCGCTGAGCAGCAGCGCATGAGGCAGGCGCCCGGCGTCCTGCTGGGCGGTGAGCCGCTCCCATAGCGCCTGCTGCCAGGGAAAAGGCGCGGGGACGCTCATGGCGAGGCCTCCAGCAGTGCTGCCAGGCGCTCACCGAGCTGGGCCTGAACGGCATCGAGCGTCCCGCCGGCATCGATCACCGCGATGCGCTCGGGCGCCTGGGCGGCGCGTGCCAGGTAGGCCTCTCGTACGCGGCTGAAGAATGCCTCGCGCTCCTGCTCGAAGCGGTCCGGCTGCGAGCCGCGCGTGGCCAGGCGCTGGCGGGCCGCAGCGACCGGCATATCCAGCAGCAGGGTCAGGTCGGGGCGCAGCTGGCCCTGCACGAAGTCTTCCAGGGCCGCGATGCGCGCCGCCGGCAGGCCGCGCCCGCCGCCCTGGTAGGCGAAGGTGGCATCGGTGAAGCGGTCGCACACCACCCAGGCGCCCCGCGCCAGCGCCGGGCGGATCACCCGCGCCAGATGCTGGGCGCGGGCGGCGAACACCAACAGCAGCTCGGCATCGTCGTCCAGCGGCTCGTCGCTGACGGGGTCGAGCAGCAGCTCGCGGATCGCCTCGGCGCGCGGCGTGCCGCCCGGCTCGCGACTGCGCACCACCTCGATGCCGCGGGCGCTGAGCCAGTCGCAGACCCAGGCCATGTTGGTGGTCTTGCCGACCCCTTCGCCGCCTTCGAGGGTGATAAAACGTCCGCGCTGCTGCATGGCTACTGCCGCTCCGTAATCAGCGATTCCGTATATACCGATTGACCGCGTTATTGTGCTCGCGCAGCGTACGGGAGAAGTGATGGGTGCCGTCGCCCCGGGAGACGAAATAGAGCGTCTCGCCGGGCAGCGGGTTGACCGCTGCCTCGAGCGACGCGCGTCCGGGCATGGCGATGGGCGTCGGCGGCATGCCGTCGATCACATAGGTATTGTAGGGCGTGGCTTCCTGCAGGTCGGCGCGGGTGATGCGCCCCTCGTAGCGCTCGCCCATGCCGTAGATCACCGTGGGGTCGGTCTGCAGGCGCATGCCCTGCTGCATGCGCCGCTTGAACACCCCGGCGATCTCGCGGCGCTCTTCCGGCGCGCCGGTCTCGCGCTCGATCAGCGAGGCCATGATCAGCGCTTCAAAGGGCGTGTCGATGGTCAGGTCGTCGTCGCGCGCCTCCCACACCTCCTCCAGCACCCGCTCCATACGGCTCAGCGCCTGCTGCAAGATCTCCAGGTCGCTGACACCTTTGTGATAGCGATAGGTATCGGGAAAGAACCAGCCCTCGGGATGCACGCCTTCACGGTCGAGCAGTGCCATCACCTCGTCGTCGGAGAGTCCTTGGGTGCGATTGTCGAGCTTGGGCGCGTTGTCGAGCAGCTGGCGCATCTGGCGGAAGGTCCAGCCCTCGGGAATCGTCAGCGGATAGGTGACCACCCGGTCGCTGCCCAGCAGCTCGATCAGCTCGCGGCCGCTCATGTCCGGCTCGAGCATGTACTCACCGGCGCGCAGGCGCGGCACCGACTCGGGTTCGATCCGCGTCAGCAGGCGAAACGCCCAGTCGTCGGCGATGATCCCACGCGCCGCCAGGTCAGCCACCACGCGATTGTAGCCGGCGCCGCGCGGTACCTCGTAGAGGGTGTTCTCGGCCACCGCCAAGGGCGCCTCGAGTCGCGATTCCCAATAACGATAGCCCGCATAGACGGCGGCTGCCGCCACCACGGCCAGCAACAGCAGGCCCTTGACCACTCGCATCTCGTGTCCTCGATCAATTGCGTCTCAGCGTATCGCCGGATAGCCCAGCAGCGCATGCCCGGCATCCTGCAATAGGCGGTGATGTGCGTCCAGCGTCCAGCGGCGCAGGCAGGCTCCTTCGGCGGCGTCGAGCTGCACCAGCGGCCATACGCCCTGCAGCGAGTTGCCCAGCCACACCGCCTCGGCGTCGAGCAGCGCTTCCGGGCCAGCCTCGACCTCGCTGATGGCCAGTTTCGACAGCAGCGCATCACGCAGGGTCCCGGCCACACCGCAGTACGCCAGCCGCGGGGTCTCGAGGCGCCCCTGCCGCGACCAGAACAGGTTCATGCAGGTCGCCTCGACCAGCTGCCCGTGGCTGTCGCTGAGCAGCCCCTCGGCGATGGCGTCGTCCTGCCACTCGCCCCGCGCCAGCACGTTCTCCAGGCGGTTGAGGTGCTTGATCCCAGCCAGTGCCGGCTGGCGCCCCAGGCGCAGCCGGCAGTGACGCACCCGCACGCCGTCACGCCAGCGCTCAGGCTGCGCGGCGAAGGCGGCAAGCTGCCAGCGCAGCCGCGGTGACGGCGCGTCCGGCGGCCGGTACCCGCGCCCGCCGCTGCCACGGGTGACGATCAGCTTGAGCACGGCGAGCCCGGCTGGCGCTTCGGCGCAGCAGGCACGCAGGGTATCGGCGTCGGGCGCGGTGAATCCCAGCCGCTCGGCACCGCGCTGCAGGCGCGCCAGGTGCTCGCGCCACAGCAGCGGCTGGCCATCACGCAGCAGCACGGTCTCGAACAGGCCGTCGCCATAGGCCAGTCCACGATCATCGAGGGGCAGCGGCTCCACGCGGCCGCCTCAGACCCGGGTGAAGATCAGCGAGCCGTTGGTGCCGCCGAAGCCGAACGAGTTGGACAGCGCCACGTCGATCTTCATCTCGCGGGCGGTGTGCGGCACGTAGTCGAGATCGCAACCCTCCTGGGGGTTGTCCAGGTTGATGGTCGGTGGCGCGACCTGATCGCGCATCGCCAGCACGCTGAATACCGCCTCCACCGCCCCGGCGGCACCCAGCAGATGACCGATCATCGATTTGGTGGAGCTTACCGCCACCGATTCGGCGCCACTGCCCATGACCTTCCTGACTGCACGGCTTTCGGCGAGATCGCCGGCGGGTGTGGAGGTACCGTGGGCGTTGATGTAGTCGATGCTGGCGGCGTCGATGCCGGCGTCGCGCACCGCATTCTGCATCGCCAGCGCCGCACCGCGGCCGTCTTCCGGCGGCGCGGTCATGTGGTAGGCATCATCGCTCATGCCGAAGCCCTTGAGTTCGGCGTAGATGGTCGCCCCACGCGCCTTGGCGTGCTCGTACTCTTCGAGCACCATCACCCCGGCACCATCGGAGAGCACGAAACCGTCGCGGTCACGATCCCAGGGGCGGCTGGCCGCGGCGGGGTCGTCGTTGCGCGTCGACAGCGCACGGGCCGCCGAGAAACCGCCCAGGCCAAGCGGCGTGGTGGCCATCTCGGCGCCGCCGCAGATCATCACGTCGGCGTCGCCGTAGGCGATGGTGCGGGCACTGTAGCCGATATTGTGGGTACCGGTGGTACAGGCAGTGGTAATCGCGATATTGGGGCCGCGAAAACCGTGCTGAATCGCCAGGTTGCCGGAGATCATGTTGATGATCGATCCGGGCACGAAGAATGGCGAGATGCGCCGCGCGCCGCCCTTGTTGAGGGCATTATGGTTGTGTTCGATCATCGGCAACCCGCCGATCCCCGAGCCGATTGCCACGCCGATACGATCGGCGTTCTCCTCGCTGCACTCGAGGCCGGCGTCGCTGATCGCCTGTGCTCCCGCAGCCACGCCGTACTGAATGAACAGGTCCATCTTGCGCGCGTCCTTGGGGTTCAGGTAAGGACTGATATCGAAGTCCTTCACCGAGCCGCCGAAGCGCGTGTTGAAGCCGCTGACATCGAAATGCTCGATGGCGGCAATGCCGCTCTTGCCGGCCACAATATTCGCCCAACTCGCGTCGACGGTGTTACCCACCGGCGTTACCAGACCGAGCCCGGTCACCACGACCCTTTTCCGAGACATCAGCTCTCCTCCAAACACCCTTGATGGCACGGCCACGCCAAGCAGGCCACGTGCCGTTTTGCGCGCATTATACCTGAACCTGAGCGGCCTGTGGCCGTCGCTAAAACATCCCCGCAACGGCCGTGTCGAACCGACTGTCAGCGGGCGTCAGCGTCATACGAAAACGGGAGCCGCCCTGCTGGCAGGACGGCTCCCGTAACGGCCACTGGCCGCGATCCGACAGCGTAATACGCTGACGTCACACCTTACTGGTGAGCGTTGACGTAGTCGATCGCTTCCTGAACGGTGGTGATCTTTTCGGCTTCTTCGTCGGGAATTTCGGTATCGAATTCCTCTTCGAGCGCCATCACCAGCTCGACGGTATCCAGCGAATCGGCGCCGAGATCTTCGGTGAAGGAGGAGGTGTTCTGGATGTCCTCTTCCTTGACGTTCAGGCGCTCGGCCACAACCTTCTTCACGCGCTCTTCGATAGTGCTCATTATGTGGTCACTCCAGTCGTTCAAAATAGCCGTTGAAAATCCAGCCGTTCGAAATCCGCTAGCCCAAAAAGCTGCGGGGTAGTGTATAGACCGCCCCAAGGCGACGCAACACGCGCGCCCCGAAGCGACCTGCGCGCAATCAGCGCATGTTCATGCCACCGTTGACGTGAAGCGTCTCGCCGGTGATGTAGCCCGCCGTCTCGCCGGTCAGGAAACCCACCGCGGCGGCGATCTCCTCCGGCTGACCGAGCCGCGACAGCGGGATCTGGCCAAGCAACATCTCGTGCTGCGCCTCGGGCAAGGCATCGGTCATGTCGGTGGCGATAAAGCCCGGCGCCACATTGTTGACGGTAATGTTACGCGACGCCACCTCGCGCGCCAACGCGCGAGAAAAACCTTCCATGCCGGCCTTGGCCGCAGCATAGTTGCTCTGGCCGAGATTGCCCATGGTCGCCACCACCGAGCTGATGCTGACGATACGCCCGAAGCGTGCCTTGGTCATGCCGCGCAGACAGGCCTTGCTGACGCGATAGACAGACTTGAGGTTGGTGTCCAGCACCGAGTCCCACTCGTCGTCCTTCATGCGCATCAGCAGATTGTCGCGGGTGATGCCGGCGTTGTTGACGAGGATGGTCGGTGCGCCGAACTCCTCGCCGATGGCCTTGATCAGCGCATCGACGCCGGCCTGGTCGGTGACATCCAGGCAGCGCCCGGCGCCCTGGATCCCCTGGGCCTTGAGATCGGCATCGATCTTCGCCGCACCGCTTTCGCTGGTCGCCGTACCGATCACCACACGCCCCTGGCGGCCCAGCTCATGGGCAATGGCGCGCCCGATACCGCGGCTAGCGCCGGTGACCAATGCAATTCTCGCTTCGCTCATAGCCTGTCCCGATTGAGTCATGATCCTGATCGACCGACGCTCTGCGTCAGCCCTGCTTGCCGGCCTCATGGGCCAGCTCGAGCGCCGCGCTCAGGCTGTCGGGGTCGTTGACCGCCAGCCCCTTGCTGCCGCGGGCGATACGCTTGTTGAGGCCGGTCAGCACCTTGCCCGGGCCGCACTCGATGAACACCTCGGCACCCTGGGCGGCCATCGCCTCGACGCAGGCGGTCCAGCGCACCGGACGATACAGCTGCTCGATCAACCGCGTGCGCAGGGTATCGACATCGGCATGCGCCAGCGCATCGACATTCTGCACCACGGTATAGCGCGGTGCACGCAGCTCGATCGCGTCCATCGCCGCTTCCAGCCGTTCGGCAGCGGGCCGCATCAGCGCACAGTGCGACGGCACCGACACCGGCAGCGGCAGCGCACGCTTGGCGCCGGCTTCCTGGCACGCCGCGATGGCGCGCTCCACTGCCGCCGCCGCGCCGGCGATCACCACCTGGCCGGGGGCATTATAGTTGACTGCCGAGACCACATCACCCTGGGCGGCCTGCTCGCAGGCCGCCTCCACGGCTGCGTCGTCGAGGCCCAGGATCGCCGCCATGGCACCCTTGCCCGCCGGCACCGCCGCCTGCATCGCCTCGCCGCGCAGCTTGACCAGCCGTACGCCTTCGGCGAAGGTCATCACGCCGGCGCACACCATGGCGCTGTACTCGCCCAGGCTGTGCCCGGCCATCGCCGCCGGGCGCGGCCCTTCGAGCTCCTGCCACACGCGCCAGATCGCCACGCTCGACGTCAGCAGCGCCGGCTGAGTACAGGCGGTGGCATTGAGGTCCTCTTCCGGCCCCTCCTGCACCACGTGCCAGAGATCGTATCCCAGCGCGTCCGAAGCCTCCTCGAAGGTCGTACGCACCACGCTGTAGCGCTCCGCCAGCTCGCGCATCATGCCCATGTGCTGGGAGCCTTGTCCCGGGAACATGAGGGCCAGGGATTGAGTCATGGCTATCACCTCTGGGGGTTGTCTGCGTCCATTCGACGGGGGTCGGCCCCGCTAACGCCTCGGCCGCACGCGACCGACGCGTTAGCACACCGCCACTGGTCCAGCTCCCGCGCCAGGTGCTGCGGCAGCGCCTGGTCGACCTCTTGCATGGCACGCCCCACCGCATAGCCGAAACCCGCGGCATCGGCCCCGCCGTGGCTCTTGACCACGATTCCGTTCAGCCCCAGCAAACTGGCGCCGTTGTAGCGCACCGGGTCGAGCTCACGCTTGAGGCGCCGCAGCGCCGGACGTGCCAGCAGCCCCACCAACCGGCTACTCCAGTGGGCATCGAAGGTCGCCTGCACGCGCTCCATCAACATTCTCGCCAGGCCTTCGCTGGCCTTGAGCACGGCGTTGCCGACGAAACCGTCGCACACTACCACATCGACCCGTCCGGAATAGATACCGTCGCCTTCGATGAAGCCGCGATAATCGAGTCCTGACATGTCGCGCAGCAGGGCATCCGCCTCGCGCACGCTGGCGCTGCCCTTGGTGCCCTCGACGCCGATATTGAGCAGTGCCACCCGGGGAGCCGCCAGACCATCCACGCGCCGCGCCATCACCTCACCCATCAGCGCGAAATCCACCAGTCGCGCCGCCGACGCCTCGACGTTGGCGCCCAGGTCGAGCAGATAGCAGCGGCCGCCCTCACGGGTCGGCACGGCGGTGCTGATCGCCGGACGCGGGATGCTCGCCACGGTACCCAGGACCCGCCGCGCCAGGGCCATCAGCGCGCCGGTATTGCCGGCGCTGACGCCGGCATCGGCATGCCCGCTGGCCACGTCATCGAGCATCATCGCCATGCTGCTGTCATGCGCTTCGCGCAGCGCCTGGGAGGGCTTCATGGCCTGATCGATGACGCGCGGCGCATCGCACAGCGTCAGCCGCTCTGCGACCACCTTCAGATCGGCAGGCAAGGCAGCGATTTCGGCCGCCAACAGCGGCCGAGGGCCGAACAGACAGGCAGAGAGTCGTGGCTGCGAAAGCAGCGCACGCGCGGCGCCCTGCACGGTGGCGCGGGGACCGAGGTCCCCGCCCATCGCATCGATGGCGACGCGCATGATCAGCGGGCGAGATACGCCAGGTCGAACGTCGACTTAAACGTCGACGACCTTGCGGCCACGGTAGAAGCCGTCCGGAGAGACGTGGTGGCGCAGGTGGGTAGTGCCGGTTTCCTTGTCCTGGGACAGGGTCGGCGCGCTCAGGGCGTCGTGGCTACGACGCATGCCGCGCTTGGAACGGGTCTTGCGGTTCTGTTGAACTGCCATGAGATATCACTCCAGAGTGTATCGATGATGAATCAGGATTTGTCTTTCAAGGTGCGCAGCACCTCGAAAGGACTGACAGCGGACGTCTCCTCGACTGCGGACGCCTCACCGCTGGTCAGCTGGTCGCGAGAGACGCGGCACTGCGCCTCCTCGTGGTAAATCACCTGCGGCAGGCTGAGGAGCAATTCGTCCTCGAGCACGCTAAGGAGATTCAGCTGTTCGTTTTCCACCAGCACCGGCTCATGGGTGCTCGGCAGTTCGGCCGCCAGATCGTCGCTGCTGACCATGCCGAGCAGAAACCGGCTTTCGACGCGCTGCGCCATTGGCGTCAGACAGCGCCGGCACGGCAGCTGCAGCTCGGCACTCAGCCAGCCGTCGATGATGCGTCGCCCCTGGGCATCGATGGCGAAGTCCAGGCGCACCTCGACATTGCCGTGCTGCTCGCCGCTCTCGGCGGCGAGACGTGCAAAGCCCTCGAGCGGCACCAGCCCCTCGAGACGTTCGCCATTGGCAGCGAGCCGGTAGGGCTCGACCTGCTGAGGAAGTCGTGTGGTCAACATAGGCGCGCAATGATAGGCACTCGCCCCGCCCCTGTCAAAGCCCTGATGCGCGGCATCGAGCGGTGCTGTACAAGCCAGCGCGGCACGAGGCAGACTGGCGCTCTATCGCGCTGCCGCCCCATCTCAAGGAGAGACGCATGCCGGACCTGGTACTTGCCTCCAGCTCGCGCTGGCGACGCCAACTGCTCGAACGCCTGGGCCTGCCGTTCAGTTGCGCCAGCCCCGACATCGATGAGACGCCACGCGCCGATGAAACACCCCAGGCGCTGGTCCACCGCCTGGCGCTGTCCAAGGCCAGCCGCCTGGCAGAGGCGTATCCCGCCCACCTGATCATCGGCTCCGACCAGGTCGCGGTCTTCGACGGCGAGATTCTCGGCAAGCCCGGCGATGCGGCCACCGCGCGCGCCAACCTGACGCGCTTTTCCGGGCAACGGGTACACTTCATTACCGGGTTGGCGCTGCTCGACAGCGCCCACGGCCGCCACCAGGTATCCCATGCCACCTACGACGTGGTATTTCGCCGGCTCAGCGAGGCCGAGATCGCCAACTATGTGGCCCGCGAACAGCCCTTCGACAGCGCCGGCAGCTTTCGCATGGAGGGGCTCGGCATCAGCCTGTTCGAGAAACTCGAGGGCGACGACCCCAATACGCTGATCGGCCTGCCGCTGATCCGCTTGTGCGCCATGCTGCGCGAGGCTGGCATGGATCCGCTGGGTGCGAGCCAAAACGACTAGGCAGCTTTTCGTAAGCGACGCGGCTTTTCCGGCGACAGGCCTACGCGGGGGCGCTGTAAACCCATCCCTGGGCGCTACCTTTTCCCTGCTACGCTTTCGCATCCCTGCTTCGCTTGCAGGACCGGGGTTGGCCATCCATGGCCAACCCGTTCGGCGAAAAGAACCTCCGCTTTGACCTGCCCCCGGCGCCGCTACCGAGTGACATCCAGCGGCTCGGCGCTTTAAGCTCGGCGCTATCAGGGCAACTGATAGCGCAGCGGCGAGTGCGAGCTAGGCAGCCCCATCCACTCTGCGGCCACGCGCCCGAAGTGGCGCGTGAAGCGCTCGAAGGGATCGAGGCGCGGCGTATAGTCACGCAGCTGCGGCTCGTCGAGCAGCTCGCGGGCCAGGCCATCGAGGCTCTCGATACCGTCGACCAGCCCCAGGCTCAGCGCCTGCTCGCCGCTCCATACCAGCCCCGAGAAGATCTCCTCGTCGTCGGCCAGGCGGTCGCCGCGTCCGGCGCGCACGGCATCGACGAACTGGCGGTGCGTGGTCTCCAGCACCTCCTGCCAGAACAGCCGCTGGCTGGGGTCGATCTCCGAAAAGGGATCGAGGAACGCCTTGTTGTCGCCGGCGGTGAACACCCGACGCTCGACGCCGAGCCGATCGATCGCCTCTTCGAGGCCGAAGCTGGCCGACACCACACCGATGGAGCCGACCAGGCTCGACGGCGCGACCAGGATCTCATCTGCGGCGGCGGCAATATAGTAGGCGCCGCTGGCGCCGATATCCTCGACCACCGCATAGATCGGCTTGTCGCCCTCGCCGCGCAGCCGCATGATCTCGTCGTAGATGCGCTGCGACTGCACCGGGCTACCGCCGGGGCTATTGATATGCAGCACCACCGCCGCCGCGCTGTCGCTCTCCCAGGCGCGCTGGAGCCCCTCGATGATGCGCTCGGCGTTGGCCGGCGATTCGCTGTCGATCACCCCCTTGACCTCGACCACGCCCAAATGGGGTTCGCCCGGCGGCACTTCGCGGGCGGGCCAGAACAGGCCATACAGGGTAGCCGACAGCGACGCCAGGATCAGCGCGGCAAAGAAGAAGCGAAAGAACAGCTTCCAGCGTCGTGTGCGACGCTGCTCGGTCAGCACGCCGCCCACCCAGCGGTCCATCATCTCGATCTGCGCCAGGCGCTGACGCTCGCGCAGGGTCTCGGCATCCTCACCCGGCGCGGCGGCTGGCTCGCCGGACCGTGCGGCGAGCGCCTCGCGCCGCTGCTCGGGGCTCAGCTCAGGCCCCTGGGTCCACTTGTCTTGGGCGGGGGGATCGTCTCGCTTGTCGTCACTCATCGGCGGTCCTGCTCGTGTAGGGGGTGAATCAAGACGGGCGGCTCAGGCGTGCAACCAGTCGATCAGTTCGGGGAAGGCATGGGCGGTGAAGCTTGGCTGGCAGGCGGCCAATCGTCGGGGCTCGTGAACGCCGTAGGTCACGGCGATACGATCCATGCCCAGCGCGCGGGCCATGTCCAGGTCGTATTCGGTATCGCCGACCATTACCGCATCCCCGACATCGACGCCGGTCTCGTCCAGGAGTTCCTCGAGCATCTGCGGGTGCGGCTTGGAGCGCGTCTCGTCGGCGGTGCGGCTGGCATCGAACCAGGCGCCGCTGCCGTTGGCGGCGAACACCCGATCGAGGCCGCGACGGCTCTTGCCGGTCGCCACTGCCAGACGTGTGCTACGCCCCGCGCGCAGCCGTGCGATGCCCTGCTCGACGCCGGGAAAGAACCGCAGCGGCGTCTGGTCGGCGGCGCGAAAGCGCAGCGCATAATGCTGACGAAGGGTCTCGGCGCGCGCCGCGCCGATCCCCGGACACAGCTTGTCAATCGCCTCTGGCAGGCCCAGGCCGATGATGTCGCGCACCGCGGCACGGCTCAGTTCGGCGAGGCCGGTATCGCGCGCTGCGGCCAGCATGCAGTCGACGATGCGCGCCTCCGAATCCATCAGGGTGCCATCCCAGTCGAAGATGATCAGTCGATAGCGCATCGGCGCTCCTGTGCAGCAATACAGTCGATGAATAAGATAGTCAGCGCGCCTTGCGGGCGCGGACCAGCACCGCCTCGAGCTCATCGCCCAGCGGCGCCTTGATATGCACCGGCCGGCCGCTGGTGGGCTCGGGAAAGGTCAGCGCCGCGGCGTGCAGGAACAGCCGCGACAGCCCCAGCCGGCCGGCCAGATGCTGACCCTCGCGGGAGCCGTACTTGTCGTCGCCGAGCAGCGGATGACCGGCATGCGCAGCATGCACGCGGATCTGGTGAGTGCGCCCGGTCACCGGCTCGGCCTCGATCAGGGTGGTGCCGGCGAAGGCTTCGCGCACCGCGAAGCGGGTCCGCGACACCTTGCCATCGGGGTCGACGCGCACCCGGCGCTCGCCATTGCCGGCCTCGAAGCGGTCGAGCCGGGCGCTGACGTAGTCGCGTCGCGCCGGCCAGCGACCGGCCACCAGGGCCAGATACTGCTTGTCCATCTGGCGCTGCTTCAAGGCGTTGTTGAGCGCCACCAGCGCCGGGCGCGACTTGGCCAGCAGCAGGCAGCCGGAGGTGTCGCGGTCGAGACGGTGCACCAGCTCCAGGAAATCGAGATCGTCACGCACCTGGCGCAGCGCCTCGATCAAGCCGATCTTGACCCCGCTGCCACCGTGCACCGCCAGCCCCGAGGGCTTGTTGATCACCAGCCAGTCGGGGCCCTCGACCAGCACGCTGCCAGCCAGCAGGTTGCGCAGGTTGTCGCTGACCTCGCGGGTCGCCTCCTCGGGGGCCAGCCGCAGCGGCGGGATACGCACCAGATCGCCGTCGACCAGGCGGTAGTCGACCTTGACGCGCTTCTTGTTGACGCGCACCTCGCCCTTGCGCACGATCCGGTAGATCAGGGCCTTGGGCGCCCCCTTCAAGCGGGTTCGCAGGAAGTTATCGATGCGCTGCCCGGCCTGCGCCTGGGTTACCTCGACCCACTGTACTGCCCTGCCCACTTCTTGCCCGTCGGCCATGCCCACCTCGACTCGCTATGATGCTCGAAGGCGGCATTCTACCTTAGCCGTCGCCGCTCTGCGCCAATTGCTGGTGCCAGGCATTGCTGGTATATTTCAGGCTCGCTCAAATGGGCAACCAGCGCCCGGACGATGCGCCTGCACGACAAACACGCAGGCCAGAGCGACGATCAAGGCCGCAGTCATGACGGCAACGCCGCATGCCCTGCCGCCGGTAGCAAGTAGCAGTAGATCACCAAGCAGTTGATAACAGATTTTGAACGCCACGCCCGACCCTGGACTCCTCCCGCCCCTTTCGGCGCGAGCAGTACCGGCCACGGGAATACCTAACAGCGTGCCGGGGGCCGGCGTTGGCGAATCGATGAATGCCAGGTGTCTGGCGGATGACCGCAGGGCCGGATGGGCACGACGCCTACCGAAACATGTCCTGCCTCCGCCGCGTACTCAACATGATCATGCCGTGGCAGGCGCCACCAGCCCCTGCCATGGCCGGGCGCAACCGCATCCGCGACATGCGCTGAGCACAAGCACGCAGCACCCAGAGGTTCGCCTTCGTCGACGCTCTGGAGCTCCTTCGTTGGAGCTCCCTGGCCGCCATCCGGCGCGCCTAGAATAGCGAGACAACATGAAACGAATGCTCATCAACGCGACACAGCCGGAAGAGCTGCGCGTCGCCCTCGTCGATGGACAACGCCTGTACGACCTGGATATCGAATCCGGCGCACGGGAGCAGAAGAAAGCCAACATCTACCGCGGCAAGATCACCCGCGTCGAACCCTCCCTGGAAGCCGCCTTCGTCGATTTCGGTGCCGACCGCCACGGTTTCCTGCCGCTCAAGGAGATCTCCCGCGAGTACTTCTCCAAGGAGCCCTCCGGCCGCCCCAACATCAAGGAAGTGCTCAAGGAAGGCCAGGAAGTCATCGTCCAGGTCGACAAGGAGGAGCGCGGCAACAAGGGCGCCGCCCTGACCACCTTCATCAGCCTGGCCGGGCGCTTCCTGGTGCTGATGCCCAACAACCCCCGTGCCGGCGGCATCTCGCGGCGCATCGAGGGGGACGAGCGCGCCCAGCTCAAGGATGCCATGGGGCAGCTGACCCTGCCCGACAAGATGGGCGTGATCGTGCGCACCGCCGGTATCGGCCGCTCCACCGAAGAGCTGCAGTGGGACCTCGACTACCTGGTGCAGGTGTGGGAGTCGATCACCGAAGAGGCCGGCAAGCGCCCTGCGCCCTTCCTGATCTATCGCGAGTCCAACGTCATCATTCGCGCCATGCGCGACTACCTGCGCCAGGATATCGGCGAGGTGCTGATCGATAGCCCCGAGGTGCACCAGGAGGCGCTGGCCTTCATCCGTCAGGTGATGCCCTCCTACCAGCAGAAGATCAAGCTCTACGCCGACGAGGTGCCGCTGTTCTCGCGCTTCCAGATCGAGTCGCAGATCGAGACCGCCTACCAGCGTGAAGTGAAGCTGCCCTCCGGCGGCTCGATCGTCATCGATCACACCGAGGCACTGGTCTCCATCGACATCAACTCGGCCCGCGCCACCCGCGGCAGTGACATCGAAGAGACCGCGCTGCAGACCAACTCCGAGGCCGCCGACGAGATTGCCCGCCAGCTGCGCCTGCGCGATATCGGCGGTCTGGTGGTGATCGACTTCATCGACATGAGCCCGGCGCGCAACCAGCGCGAGGTCGAGAACCGCATGCGCGACGCCCTCAAGCTGGACCGCGCCCGGGTGCAGATCGGCCGCATCTCGCGCTTCGGCCTGATGGAGATGTCGCGTCAGCGCCTGCGTCCCTCGTTGGGCGAAACCAGCGGCGTAGTCTGCCCGCGCTGCGACGGCCAGGGCACGATTCGCGACGTACGCTCGATGTCGCTGTCGATCATGCGCCTGATCGAAGAGGAGGCCATGAAGGAGCGCAGCGCCCAGATCCGCGCCATCCTGCCGGTGCCGGTAGCCACCTACCTGCTCAACGAGAAGCGTAGCGTGCTGGCCGAGATCGAGCGCCGCCAGGGCGTCCAGGTGGTGCTGCTGCCAAGCCCCGACATGGACACCCCGCACTACGATGTGCAGCGCCTGCGCGACGACCATATCAGCGACGAAGACGCCGACAAGTCGAGCTTCGAGCTGTCCACCGATACCGAGATCGGCCAGGAGCCGGACCTCAGCGACAGCAAGCCGATCCAGCGTGCCGAAGCGGCGGTCAAGAGCGTGGTCCACAACGCCCCGGCGCCAGCCTCCCTGCAGCAGGATGACACACCGGCCGCCAAGCCCGAGGCCGCTCCCGTAGCCCAGCAGCCGGCAACACCGGCGGCGGCCAACGACGGCGTATTCTCGCGGCTGGTCAAGGGCCTCAGCAAACTGCTCGGCAGTGAAGAGGCGCAGCCGCCCCAGCAGCCGTCCCAGAACGCCGCCAGCGACGCTCGCCAGTCACGCCCACAGCAGCGTAGCGACAGCGAGGGACGTCAGGAGCGCGGTGGCCGCGGCGGTCGCGGCAATAACCGTCGCGGCGGACGCAATGACACTCGCCAGGACGGCGGGCGCAACGAGGGCCGCCAGGAGAGCGATCGTCAACAGCAGAGCGAAGCGCGCCAGGCACGCGGTGACGCCAAGTCCGACGGCGCCAGCAACGCGCGCCCCAGCGACGACAACCGCAACGGCCGCGGCCGTGGACGTGGCCGCCAGGATGACGAACGGCGCAGCGCCAACCGCCCGAGCGATGCCCGCGGCAGCCGCGACGCGAGCAAGTCCCAGGCCGCCGAAGGCACCCCGGCCAAGACCCAGGACGCTCCCGTCGAGGAGAATAAGCCCAAGGACGACGGCAAGCCCAAGCGCACGCGCAACAACCCGCGCAACCGCACCCGCAAGCATGCCGTGAATCCACAGGCCGAGGCCGAGCAGCAGCGCCTGCAGGCCCAAGCCCAGGAGGCATCCAAGGCTGAGGACGCCAAGCCCGAAGCCGATGAGCCCAAGGCAGACGCGCCCCAAAAAACCGAGAAAGCCAAGGCTGAGAACGCCAAGACCGAGGACGCCAAGCCGGCCGCCGACGAGCCCAAGGCAGAGGCACCCCAAAAAACCGAGGACGCCAAGGCCGAGGCCACCAAGCCGGCCGCCGACGAGCCCAAGGCAGAGGCGCCCCAAAAAGCCGAGAAAGCCAAGGCCGAGGACGCCAAGCCGGCCGCCGACGAGCCCAAGGCAGAGGCGCCCCAAAAAGCCGAGGAAGCCAAGGCCGAGGACACCAAGCCGGCCGCCGATGAGCCCAAGGCAGAGGCGCCCCAAAAAACCGAGGACGCCAAGGCCGAGGCCACCAAGCCGGCCGCCGACGAGCCCAAGGCAGAGGCGCTCCAAAGAGCCGAGAAAGCCAAGGCCGAGGACGCCAAGCCGGGTGCCGCCGAGCCCAAGGCCGAGGCGCCCCAAAAAGCCGAGGAAGCCAAAGCCGAGGACGCCAAGCCAGTAGCCGATGCGCCCAAGGCGGAAGCACCTAAGGTCGAGGCCACCAAGCCAGCCGCCGCCGAGCCCAAGGCAGAGGCGCCCCAAAAAGCCGAGGAAGCCAAGGCCGAGGACGCCAAGCCAGTAGCCGACGAGCCCAAGGCAGAGGCGCCCCAAAAAGCCGAGGAAGCCAAGGCCGAGGACGCAAAGCCGGCCGCCGCCGAGCCCAAGGCAGACGCACCCAAGGCCGAAGAGCCCAAGGTTGACGCCAAGCCGGCCGCCGCGGAAGACAAGGCCGATGCGGCAGCGCGTCGCCGCCGCCGGCGTCGCGCCCACAACGACCCGCGCGAGATCCGTCGCCGCGAGCAGCAGCCCAAGGCTGACGACGGCCAAGCGTGATGGTCCCGGGCGCCGACGCCATGTCGGCGCCCTCTTTGCAGCGGACCACAACGACAACGCCCGCAGGCACTGCCTGCGGGCGTTGTCGTTGATGGCCTGCGGATACCTCAGCGTGCCAGACGCGGCTCCCGCGACAGCATCACCCCAAAACGCGCCTCGACCGCTGCGGCGACCTCCTCGGCAAACGCCAGCAGCCCCTCGGCGTCGCCGCCGCCATGGTGTACCAGCACCAGCGCCTGGCGCTCATGCACGCCGAACGCGCCGCGTCGCATCCCCTTGAGTCCGCAGCGGTCGATCAGCCAGCCCGCGGCCAGCTTGACCCGCCCATCGGGCTGGGCGAAGTGCGGCATATCCGGGGCTTGTTCGAGCAGTCGCCTCGCCTGCTCGGCGCTCACCAGCGGGTTCTTGAAGAAGCTGCCGGCGTTGCCGAGCTGGGCCGGGTCGGGCAGTTTCTCACGGCGAATCGCCGACACCGCCTCGGCAACCTCTAGCGGCGTCGGCTCGGCGCCCACCCGCGATGCCAGGTCGCCGTAGGCGAGCCGCGGCCGCGGTGCCTCGCTCAGCGTCAAGGTCAGCGCGGTAATGACCGCCCGCCCGGCCAACTCGCCCTTGAAGATGCTGTCGCGATAGCCGAATTGGCATGCCGCGGCGGACAGCGTCTGCTGGCGCCCCGAGGCCAAATGCAGCAGCTCGACGCTCTCCAGCACCTCCGCCAGCTCCACGCCATAGGCGCCGATGTTCTGGATCGGCGCCGCGCCGCAGTGGCCGGGAATCAGCGCCAGGTTCTCCACCCCCCACCAGCCGCGGGTGACGCTCTCCATCACCAGCGTGTGCCAATTCATGCCGGCCTCGGCGCGCAGCCTGATACGCCCGCCGGCATCGTGGTGATGGTGCCATCCGGCGAAGGTCGGCTGGACCACCAGGCCTTCCAGACGTCGCGGCAGGATCAGGTTGCTCCCTCCGCCCAGCACGGTCAGCGGCCATGCCTGCCGGCGCGCAGTCTCCAGCGCAGCGGCAAGCGTCGACGGCGTCTCGGCGGCGATGAAGCGTTCGGCCACGCAGGGCAGGCCCAGGGTATTGGCACGCTGCAGATCGTGATTAAGCGTGGGCGTCACCTTCACTGTACGTGTTCCAGGCGCTGACGCAGGTGCTCGATCAGGCCATCGGCGGCCCGCTCCACCAGGGCGAACACCTCATCGAAGCCCTGCTCGCCGCCGTAGTAGGGGTCGGGCACCGCGCGACCCGGCTCGCCGGCGAAG
Organism: Halomonas salipaludis; assembly: GCF_002286975.1. Classification (GTDB taxonomy): domain Bacteria; phylum Pseudomonadota; class Gammaproteobacteria; order Pseudomonadales; family Halomonadaceae; genus Franzmannia; species Franzmannia salipaludis. The sequence goes on along the minus strand of NZ_NSKB01000006.1, from coordinate 375,380 downwards.
TCGAGCAGCAGCCCGACATGCGCGGTGCAGTCGTCGGGCCGCATCGCCTCGAGGCTGGCCAGGTTGTCATCGTCCATGGCCAGCAGATAGTCGAAGCGGGCAAAGTCCGCGGCGTCGAGCTGCCGGGCGCGCAGCTGGCTCACGTCGACCCCGCGCTGCCTCGCCGCCGCCTGGGCCCTGGCGTCCGGCGCCTTGCCGATGTGCCAGCCGCCGGTACCGCAGGAGTCCACCTCGACCACCTCGCTCAGACCGGCGTCGGCCAGGCGACGACGGAACACCCCCTCTGCGGTAGGGGAACGGCAGATATTGCCCAGACAAACGAATAGAATCCGCATATCACCTCCTTGCATCAGACTTGCTGCTCGGCCAGCCACTGGCGCACCCGGGCGAGATCCTCGGCGGTGTCGACGCCGGCCGGATGACGGTCACAGGCCAGCGCCACCTGGATGTGATGGCCATGCTGCAGCGCGCGCAGCTGCTCGAGCTGCTCGAGCTGCTCGAGGGGCGCCGGTGTCCAACGACGATAGGCATTCAAGAAGCCGACCCGGTAGGCATAGAGGCCGATATGACGCAGCCAGCTGTCGCTGTCGAGCAGCCCAGGCCGCTCGGCAAAGGCCTCACGATCCCACGGGATCGGGGCACGCGAGAAGTACAGCGCTCGCCCGCGGAAGTCGCGCACCACCTTGACCACATTGGCATTGAACAGCGTCTCGACATCGCTGATCGGCTCGGCCAAGGTAGCGATCGAGGCCTCGTCGTCGGCGGCCAGTCGCGCCGCCACCTGATCGATCAGCGATGCCGGCAGCAGCGGTTCGTCGCCCTGCACATTGACCACGATGGCGGTCTCGTCGAGCCCCAGCTGCTCGGCCACCTCGGCCAGCCGGTCGGTCCCCGAGGGGTGGTCGTCGCGGGTCATCAGCGCCTCGCCGCCCACCGCGCTGACCGCCTCGACGATGCGCGTGTCGTCGGTAGCCACCACCACCCGCAGCGCCGCACTGGCCAGCGCCTGGCGCCACACCCGCACCACCATCGGCTCGCCGCCGAGGTCGAGCAGCGGCTTGCCGGGCAGGCGCGACGACGCATAGCGCGCCGGCACTACCACCACGAAGTCGCTCATGCCGAGTCGCCCCCCGACGACCCCTTGCCGAGCTTCTCATCGGTATCCATGACCCGCGCTTCCTCCTCCAACATCACCGGGATGCCGTCGCGGATCGGAAAGGCCAGGCCATCGAAGTGGCACTTGACCTCGGCGGCCTCACGGTCGTACTTGAGCTTGCCCTGGCATAGCGGGCAGACCAGCATGGCCAGCAGTTGCTTGTCTAACGTCATGATATTGAGCCCTTGGTGTCCTTGCAGTGGTTGGTAGCCCCGGCGAGACGCGCTTCGAGCCAGGTCACGAAGGCAGTGTCCGGCTGAGCCTCGACCTCCAGCGCCCAGTGGCGTGGGTCGGCCATGGCCCGGCACTTGACCGCGTCCTTGGCGGTCATCACCACCGGGCGCGTGTCGTCGAATGCCAGCTCGTCGGCCTGGTAGTGATGATGATCGGCAAACGCATGCCGCTCCACCTCGAGCCCCAGCGCCGCCAGCGTGGCGAAGAAGCGCTGTGGGTGGCCGATGCCGGCAACGCCGTGTACCGCTGTCTCGAACGGCAGCGGGCGCAGTGCGTAGCGCGCGCCGCTGGCCAGATGATGCCAGCGCTGCGGCGCAAGCTGCATGCGATATCCGGATGGCGTGGTGGGCGAGTCGTGCTCGCCATTGAGCAGCACCGCATCGACCCGCGCCAGCCGTTCGACGGGCTCGCGCAGCGGCCCGGCCGGCAGGCAGCGCGCGTTGCCCAAGCCGCGCCGGGCGTCGACCACCACCAGTTCGATATCGCGCCCCAGCGCCAGGTGCTGCAGGCCGTCGTCGCTGATCACAATGTCGCAGCCGGCGTCGAGCAGCGCACGGGCGCCACGCGGCCGGTCAGGGTCGACCACCACCGGCACGCCGCACTGCAGGGCCAGCATCAATGGCTCGTCGCCGCAGGCGCTGGGCGGCGTATCGGCGTCGACCCGCAGCGGATAGCGCTCACTGCGCCCACCGTAGCCCCGCGACACGATGCCCGGTCGCCAGCCTTGTACCGCCAGCCAGTCGGCGAGCCAGGCGGTGAGCGGTGACTTGCCGGTGCCGCCGAGGGTGATGTTGCCGACCACGATGACCGGCACGGGTGCCCGCCACACCGGCTTGTCGCCGCGCAGGTAGGCACGCCTGCGGCGCTCGACCGCCCAGCGATAGAGCGCTTCCAGCGGCCGCAGCAGCGCGAGCCAAGCGTCGCCGCGGTAGGCCGCCGCTAGCCAGCGTTCGCCGAGCCGCACGCTCATGGCAGCGCCGAGTCCTGGAACTGCAGCCGGTGCAGCGCCGCATAGGCTCCGCCGCGGGCCAACAGCTCGCGGTGACTGCCCTGCTCGACCAGCCGGCCCTGCTCCATGACCAGGATGCGGTCGGCGCGCTCGATGGTCGACAAACGGTGGGCGATGACGAAGGTCGTGCGCCCCCGGCAGACCTCTTCCAGGGCACGCTGGATATAGCGCTCGGACTCGCTGTCCAGCGCCGAGGTGGCCTCGTCGAGGATCAGCAGCGGCGCATCCTTGAAGATGGCGCGGGCGATCGCCAGGCGCTGGCGCTGGCCGCCGGAGAGCATCACGCCGTTATCGCCGATCACCGTGGCATAGCCGTTGGGCAGCTTGTCGATGAACTCGTGGGCGTAGGCGGCCCGCGCGGCGGCCTCGATGGCTGCAGAGTCGGCATCCGGCACGCCGTAGGCGATGTTGGCCGCCACCGTGGCATTGAACAGCGTGACCTGCTGGGACACGATGGCGATCTGGCGGCGCAGTGGCGAGAGCTGGTACTCCTGCACCGCCACGCCGTCGATCAGCACCTCGCCCTGGCTGGGACGATAGAAACGCGGCAGCAGGCTGACCAGCGTCGACTTGCCGCTGCCCGAGCGCCCGACGATGGCGATCATCTCCCCCGCCTTGACCTCGAGATCGATGCCCTTGAGCACCTCCGGCTGGTCGTCGGCATAGCGAAAATGCACGTCACGCAGGCTGACGTCACCCACCAGCCGCTGCGGCAGGCGCTCGCCGCAATCGTCCTCGGGGGGCTCTTCGAGCAGTTGGAACAGCTCGCCGGAGGCGGCAATGCCCTTCTGAATCTCGCTGTTGATCTCGGTCAGCTGGCGCACCGGCTTGGCCATCAGCGAGGCCGCGGTGATAAAGGCCACGAACTCGCCGGCCGTCATGTCGTCGAGCAGCGCCGGCGACATCGCCAGCCACACCAGCAGCGCCAGCGACAGCGCGATCATCAGTTGGATCACCGGCGTGCTGATGGCCTTGGTCAGCGCCTCCTTCATGCTCTGCTGGCGGTTGTTCTCGCTGGCCTCGGCGAAGCGCGCCTTCTCGAACTCCTCGGCGCCGTGGGTGCGCACCACGCGATAACCGGATAGCGCCTCGGAAGCGACGTGGGTGACGTCGCCCATGGAGTGCTGGATACGCTGCGAGATGCGCCGGAAGCGCTTGCTGGCGTAGTTGACCACGCCACCGATCAGCGGGGTCACCGCCAGGAACAGCAGCGTCAGCATCCAGTTGGTCCACAGCAGGTAGCCGATCAGCCCGACCACGAACAGCCCCTCGCGGAGCAGGATGGTGATCGCGTTGGTGGCCGCGCCGGTGACCTGCTCGACGTGGTAGGTCACCCGCGAGATCAGGTGACCGCTGGAGTGAGAATCGAAGAAGCGCCCCGGCAGATGCAACATGTGGTTGAACACGTTGCAGCGCAGCGCATGGACCACGTTGCGCGCCACGTTGCTCATGAAGTAGGTGCCCAGAAAGGTCCCCACGCCGCGCGCGGCGAACATGCCGACCACGAACAGCGGCAGGAACAGCCGAAAGGCGGCGTCGGGAGTCTGGATGCCGTCGATCAGACGCTTCATCATCTCCGCCAGCGCGGTGCTCGAGGCGGCATAGATCGCATAGCCGACCACCGCCACAGCGAACGACCGCCAGTGCGGCTTTACGTAGCCAAGCAGTTGCTTGTAAAGGGCCCAGCCGGATTGTTGCGTCACTCTGACTCCCCGTATGTGGATGAATCGTGACCGTCTTGGGTAGCGAATGCAGGGTGATAACCTGTATCGAGTGGCGCCGATTCTACCCCATGACATCTGTCGCCGACACCGCCGCGCCACGCCGTCAGGTCGCGCATCGCCTCGCCGCGCGGCGCAGTCGCGTCGCCCAGCCGCCAACTGAGCGCACCGTCGAGGGCGGTATTCCACAGGCAGCGGCCGCGCAGCCGCCGCACCACTCCATCGTCAGGGTGGCCGAAGGGATTGTCGCGTCCGGCGCTGAACACCACCTGCCGGGGGGCGAGCAGCTCGACCAGCTGCGGCCCGGTGCTGGTATGACTACCGTGGTGGCCGGCCACCAGCAGGCTCAATGGGGCCTCCACGTCGAGCAGAAAGAAGCGTTCCACCCGGCGCCCCACGTCGCCGGTGATCAGCAGTCGCTGGGCACCGGCCTCGACCAGCAGCACGCAGGAGCGGTCGTTGCTCGACCACTCGGCGTTATCTCCGGGCGGCGGCCACAGCAGGCGAAACGTCACCTCGTCCCACTGCCACGACTGTCCGGCCTTACAGGGCGCGAAGGGGACCCCGATCTGCTCGCCACGCGGTGCCATGAACTGCCCCACCTCGTGTGCCGCCAGCGCCGCGACGCCACCCGCATGGTCGAGGTCATCATGGCTGACGATGACCCGGTCGAAGCGCTGTGGCCGCGACCACAGGTCGGCCAGCGGCATGTACCCGGAGCGAAAACGCGGCCCGGTGTCGTAGAGCAGACGGTGGTTGGCGGTGCGCAGATCGACCAGTTGGCCCTGGCCGACATCGTGTACCCGTACCTCCAACTGCCCCGGTGCCACCTCGGGCGGTGCCAGCGACAGCGGCACTACCCCCAACCCAAGGCTCAGCGCCAGGCACAGGCGTCGCGGCACGCCCGGCAGCGCCCAGCAGGCCGTCAACAGCACCAGGGCGAGGGCCAGCGGCACGCGCTGCCAGGGTGCCGGCAACCACGCCGGCAACCAGCTCATGGCCACACCGAGCAGGCCATACAGCGCCTCGGCCAGCACCCCGAACAGCCACCAGCACAGCGCCGACAGCGGCGGCAGCCAGGCCAGCAGCCAACCGAGCAACCCCAGCGGTACCATCAGCGAGCTGACCAGCGGCACCGCCAGCAGGTTGACCAGCGGTGCCGCGGGCGCCATCCGGTCGAAAGCCAGCAACACCGCTGCCGCCATCAACGGTGCCAGCAGCAGTTGGGTGCGCAGCAGCGCCCACAGCCAGCCGCGCACCCCACGCGGGCGCTGCCGTCCCTGCCAGATCACGATCAGCAGCGCCACGGCAAGAAACGACAACCACAGTCCCGGCCGCCATAGCGCAATCGGGTCGAACAGCAGTACCGCAGCCAGGGCCAGCCACCAGGCCTGCCACGGCCCCGGGGCGTGGCGCCCGCTGGCCACCCACAGGCCGACCAGGGTCATCAGCATGGCGCGCTGGGCCGGCGGCGCGAAACCGGCCAGCAGTGCATAGCCCACCGCGGCCGCGCCGGCCAGCCACCATGGCCAGGTCGCCAGGCGCCAGCGCGTGGGCGTGGCGAGCCGCGCGACGCCGCGCCCCAGCAGTAGGGTGAAGGCCGCGACCAGCCCCACGTGCAGCCCGGAAATCACCACCAGGTGGGTGGTGCCGGTGGCATTGAGTCGTGCCCAGTCGTCGTCGCTGAGGTACTCCGCGGCCCCCAGCGTCAATGCCGCCAGCCAACGCCGCGCCACCCCCTCCTCCAGGCGCCGGTCGAGATACGCGAGGCCCTGCCGGGCGGGCCGCGGCGCCGCCGCCAGCCGCAGCGGCGCAGGGTCGCGGCGCACATAGCCGCTGGCATCGATGCGCTCGCGCCACAGCCAGGCGGCATAGTCGAAGGTGTGGGGATTGGCGAAACCGGTCGGCGGACGCAGTCGCACGGCAAACTGCCAGCGCTCGCCAGGATGCATCTCGGGGGCCTGCCCCTCGGCGTCGAACAGCGTCAAGCGGACCCGCCGCAGGCGCTCGCAGGCCGGGCGCGGCGTGGCCTCGGGGCGGCACGCCTCGACCGCGACCAGCAGCCGCGTCAGCTCGCCCTGGGGCTCGACCTGCAGCAGCCGTCCTTGCAGCTGCAGGTCCTCGCGGGAGAGGCCCTGGGGCAGGCTCGCCGAGCCCGCCTGCAGCACCGGCCAGGCAGTGAGGGCAGCCACCAGCAGCAACGCCATCCAGCGCCAGCGCCGCCAACCCAGCAGCCCCGCCACCAGCCCTGCTTCGACCAGCCCCGCCGGCGCCAAATCGCCGACGATGATTCCGAATAGTGCCGCCAGCGCCAGCGGCAGCGCCCATCCCATGCGCATCGTCGCTCCACGTCCATGTGTCGCCGCTCAGGGTAGCACGGCAAATAGGATGCCAAATCATGGCGGGCGATAAGCCTAGTATGGATAATAGCTGACTTCGAGCCACCCCAGCGCCACACGAGCCCGCCATGCCGCGCCGACTGCTACAGCGCTATATGCCCCACCCCGATACCCTCAAGCGCAACCGATCGCTGCGCTTCATGGGGCATCTGATCGGCGACCCCTCGCTGTGGGTGCTATCGCGGCGCAGCGTGGCCAACGCCTTCATGGTGGGACTGTTCAGTGCGCTGCTGCCGATCCCGTGCCAAATGGTGGTGGCAGCCTTCGGCGCCTGGCTGCTGCGCTGCAATCTGCCACTCTCGGTGGGGCTGGTGTGGATCACCAATCCGCTGACCATGCCGCTGATCTTCTATGGCAACTACCGCATCGGCGCCTGGCTGCTGGACACCCCGGCCCGCGAGGCGCCCACCCGGCTGTCGACACGCTGGATTGCCGAGCAGATGGTCGACATCATGCCGATCCTGGTGGTGGGGTCGCTGGTCTCGGCGGTGGTGGTGGGGCTAGCCGCCAACCTGGTGATTCGCCTGATCTGGCGCTGGCAGGTATCGCGCAGCTGGCGCCGCCGACGCTTGCGTCGGCGGCGCTGTCGGCGCGACGGCGAGGAGTGCTGATCAGGCCGCCGTGAGACGGCCGCCGTCGAGGCGCATCACGCGGTCCTGGTGGGCCGCCAGCGCCGGGTCGTGGGTCACTACCACGAAGGCGCAGGCGGTGGTCCGCGCCAGCTCGTCCATCAGCGCCAGGATGCTCGCCGCGGTGGTCTGGTCGAGGTTACCGGTAGGCTCGTCCATCAGCACCAGGCTGGGGTCGGTGATCAGCGAGCGGGCAATCGCCACTCGCTGACGCTCACCGCCGGACAGCTCGCCGGGCTTGTGCTCGGCGCGCTCGGCCATGCCCACCCGGGCAAGGATCTCCCGCGCCCGGGCCTGGGCCTGCTTGCGCGACTGGCCGCGGATCATCAGCGGCAGCGCGGCATTTTCCAGCGCCGTCAGTTCGGCCAGCAGGTGGTGGAACTGATAGACGAAACCGATATGGCGGTTGCGAAACTTGCCCAGCGCCGCCTCCTTGAACTGTGCCAGCGACTCTCCCGCCACCTTGACCTCACCGGCACTGGGGCTGTCGAGCCCGCCGAGCAGGTTGAGCAGCGTGGTCTTGCCCGAGCCCGAGCTGCCGACCACTGCGACCCGCTCGCCAGCGCGCACCTCGAGGTCCAGCTCGTGGAGCACGGTCAGATCCTGTGGCCCCTCGCGGTAGGTGCGGGTCAGGCCGCGGCACTCGAGCAGTACCTTGCCCGCCGCCTGCGCGGCGGGATTATTGACGTCGTCACTCATAGCGCAGCACCTCGGCAGGTTGAATCCGTGCCGCACGCCAGGCCGGATAGAGCGTCGACAGGAAGGTCAGCACGAAGGCCGCACCAACGATGTTGCCGACATCGGCCCAGTCCAGCCGCGACGGCAGATGACTGATGAAGTAGACGTTGGAATCGAGGAACTGGATACCCAGCACCGATTCGAAGAAGTTGATGATGTCCGAGATGCTCAGCGCCAGGATCACCCCGAGTATCACCCCGATCAATATCCCGATGATGCCGATCGTCAGGCCCTGGACGATAAAGATGCCCATGATCGAGCGCGGCGTGGCGCCGATGGTGCGCAGGATAGCGATATCGGCATGCTTGTCGGTAACCACCATCACCAGCGTCGAGACGATATTGAAGGCCGCCACGGCGATGATCACCGTCAGCAGTAGGCCGATCATGCGCTTCTCCATCTGGATGGCCTGGAACAGGTTACCGTGGGAGAAGGTCCAGTCGATGCCGCGGTAGCCGCTGCCCAGCTCATCGATGATGGCACGGGTCTCACTGTTGGCGGCAAACAGGTCGTCGAGCTGCAGGCGCAGCCCCTCGACGTTGTCGCCGAGGCGCGCCAGGGTCTGCATGTCCTCGATATTGGCATAGGCCAGGCCGGCATCGAGGTCGGCGCCGACGCTGAAGATACCGCTGACCGTGAAGCGCTTGAGGCGTGGAAAGACCCCCGCCGGGGTGATCGAGGCCTCGGGCACCAGCAGCGTCACCCGGTCGCCGACACTGACGCCCAGGCTGCGCGCCAGCATCGAGCCGAGCACCAGATTCCACTCCCCGGGCTGCAGATCGTCGAGGCTGCCCTGCTGCATGTGGCGGCCGATGATCGATACGCGATCCTCCCATTCGGGCTCGATACCGTTGACCATGGCGCCCTCGTTGCGCCCGCCCACCGAGAACATGCCCTGCTGCTGGATATACGGCGCCGCGCCGATCACCCGCTCGCGCTGGGTCAACTCCTCGGCCAGCGACTGCCAGTCGCTGAGGCCTTCGCGCACCTCGATCTTGGTGTGTGGCACCATGCCCAGGATGCGATTGCGCAGCTCGTGGTCGAAGCCGTTCATCACCGACAGCACCAGGATCAGCACGGCGACGCCGAGCATCAGCCCCAGCATCGAGGTCAGCGAGATGAACGAGATAAAATGATTGCGGCGCTTGGCCCGCACGTAGCGCAGACCAAGCATGATGGGCAAGCGGTCGAGCATCGCGATCGGTTCCTTATCAGAAGGCGCACATGGTAAGGCTTTTTCGCCTCAGGTGCATCGTTGTCCGTGGCGGCATCCGGGCCGCCCGCGCCACAGCATGACAGGCTTGCATCCGCACCGACAGCGCCCTACATTGCGCGCTTTGGCCCCGGCCTCGCCGGCCACGATCCATCCAGCGTGAGAAGACCGCATGGCGTTACGTCTGTTCCCCGAATGGCACCCCCAGGATGCCGTCCAGTTGACCTGGCCCCACGCCGAAGGCGACTGGGCACCGACCCTGCCATGCATCGAGGCGACCCTGGAAGCCATGGTGGTGGCCATTGCCCGCTACCAAACGGTGCTGATCGCAGTAAGTGACGCGGCCACCCGCCAGCGGCTGGCACAAAGCTTCGCATGCCTCGGCGTGGCCGACGAGCGGCTGCGACTGGTGGTCGCAGCCGGCGACGACACCTGGGCTCGCGATCACGGCCCAATCGGCGTCGAGCAGGACGGCCAAGTGGTGTTGCGCGACTTCACCTTCACCGGCTGGGGCGGCAAGTTCGCCGCCGAGCGCGACAACCGGCTAAGCCAGCGGCTGGCCGAACAGGGCGTGTTCGCCGCCCCCCTCGACACCCGCGCCCTGGTGCTCGAGGGGGGCGCCATCGATAGCGACGGCCAGGGCACCCTGTTGACCACCGAAGCCTGCCTGCTCAATCCCAACCGCAACCCGCACCTCGATCGCCACGGCGTGGAAGCCGAGCTGGCCGCGGCGCTCGGTGCGAGCCGCGTGCTGTGGCTGGCCAACGGCCATCTCGAGGGCGACGACACCGACAGCCATATCGATACCCTGGCACGCTTCTGCGACCCGCAGACCATCGCCTATGTCCACTGCGACGACGAGCACGACGCCCACTATCCGGCACTCGCCGCCATGCGCGCCGAGCTCGAGGCGCTGCGCCAGGCCGACGGCTCGCCCTACCGGCTGGTGCCGCTGCCCTGGCCGCGGCCCTGCTTCGACCCCGATGACGGACACCGGCTGCCGGCCACCTACGCCAATTTCCTGATCATCAACAACGCCGTATTGGTACCTACCTATGCCGATGCCGCCGACGCCCGGGCGCTGACCGCGCTCGCCGGGGCCTTTCCCGGGCGCGATATCATCCCCATCGACTGTCGCCAGGTGATTCGCCAACATGGCAGTCTGCACTGCCTGACCATGCAGCTGCCCCGCGGCAGCCTGGCAGGCGCATCCCACTCAGCGGAGGGAACCCCATGAAGCATACTCTGACGGTTGGCCTGGTCCAGCAGGCGGCCTGGCCGGACAAGGCCAGGAGCCTCGCCGAGAGTGAGCGCGGCGTGCGCGACCTGGCGGCCCAGGGCGCCCAGCTGGTGATGCTCCAGGAGCTGCACGCCACCCACTACTTCTGCCAGTACGAGGACCCGGCGCTGTTCGATCTCGCCGAACCGCTGGACGGCCCCACCGGCCAGCGGCTGGCGGCGCTGGCCGCCGAGCTCGACATCGTGCTGGTCGGCTCGCTGTTCGAACGCCGCGCCGCCGGCCTCTACCACAACACCGCAGTGGTCTACGACCGCCAGCAGGGGCGCGTCGGCCACTACCGCAAGATGCATATCCCCGACGATCCAGGCTTCTATGAGAAATTCTACTTCACCCCCGGCGACGCCGATGCCGAGCAGGGCTTTCAGCCCATCGACACCTCGCTGGGGCGCCTGGGTCTGCTGGTGTGCTGGGACCAGTGGTATCCGGAGGCCGCGCGACTGATGGCACTGGCCGGCGCCGAGCTGCTGCTCTACCCCACCGCCATCGGCTGGCATCCGCCGGATGACGATGCCGAGAAGCGCCGCCAGAAGGACGCCTGGACGCTGATCCAGCGCAGCCACGGCGTGGCCAACGGCCTGCCGGTGCTGGTCGCCAACCGCGTCGGCCACGAGCCGGACCACAGCGAGGTGGGCCCAGGCATCGACTTCTGGGGTGGCAGCTTCGTGTGCGGCCCCCAGGGCGAACTGCTGGCCCACGCCGGCGAGCAGAGCGAGACCCTGCTGGTCGAACTCGACATGGCCCGCGGCGAAGAGACTCGGCGCATCTGGCCCTACCTGCGCGATCGGCGCATCGACGCCTACGGGGATCTGACCCGGCGTTATCGGGACTAGGGAGAGATTTGCGGATACGCGGCTACCCCGGGGACAGGCTTTCGCGGAGGCGCTATGAACCATCCCTGGGCGCTACCGATGCCCTGCTGCGCTCTCGCATCCTGCTTCGCTTGCAGGACCGGAGCTGGCCATCCGTGGCCAGCTCGTTCGGAGCAGTGCTCCGAACCCCTGGCATCGAACCTCCGCTCCAGCCTGTCCCCGGGGCCGCTCTTGTGGCTAACGTTTCAGCTTATTTCCAGAAATCGCGAATCGAGGCGATGCCCTGGGCGCCCACCGCGCGGGCGTGGTCGGCATCGAAGCGGGTCATGCCACCCAGCGCAAACACCGGCGTGCCGGCGGTCTCCACCAGCTGCTGGAAGTCGTGCCAGCCCAGCGGCGCCGCATCCGGGTGGGTAGGCGTGGTACGCAGCGGCGAGAGGGTGACGAAGTCGCAGCCGATCCGCGCCGCCTGCTCCAGCTGGGCGCGGTCGTGGGTCGAGGCGGCCAGCCACTTGCCCTCGGCGATGGGCCGCCGCTCGAGGCTCATCAGCCGCTCGCTGGTGAGATGGATGCCATCGGCGTCGACCTCATCGATCAGGCTCGGCTCGCCGTTGAGCAGTAGCCGCGCGCCGTGCTCGCGGCACAGCGCCAGCGCCTGCTCGGCGCGCGCCACATAGGCCTCGCGCGCCAGCGACTTGGCGCGCAGCTGCACCAGGCGAATGCCATCTTCGCGCAGCGCCCGCTCCAGCTTGGCCAGGAAGTCGGCGTCGGCCTCCTCCTCGGCGCTGATCAGATACTCGGTAGGCAGCATCACCGCACGCAGGATCGGCAGGTTGGCCGCCGGGAACGGATAGTTGACCAGCTCGTCCATGGGCACCCAGCGCACTGCCTGGCCCTCGCGGCCAAACGGCTCACCGGCAAACTCATGGACCTGCCACACGTCGAGCAGGATATGCTTGTCCGGGTACTCATGATGCACGCGGATCAGCGGTTGGGCGCGCAGGATCTCGACTCCCAGCTCTTCATGCAGTTCGCGGCGCAGCGCCTCGAAGCCGGTTTCGTAGGGCGCCAGCTTGCCGCCTGGAAACTCCCAAAGTCCGCCTTGATCGACGTTGGAGGGACGCCGCGCGATCAGCACCTCTTGTCGATCGCCACTGACGATGGCGGCTGCCGCCACATGTACCCGTCTCTTGACCATTATCCTCGTACCCTTGTCTTCACGGGCGCACCCGTACTTCTCTCAGCGTTAACCACGCTCAACTGCGGTAGTCGGCGTTGATCGATACATACTCATGGGACAGATCCGAGGTCCATACCGTGGCGTCGGCCTCGCCACGCCCCAGCCGGATGCGAATGGCGATCTCCTCGCCGGCCATCACCGCACTGCCGGCCTCCTCGGTGTAGCTGGCAGCGCGTCCGCCGTGTTCGACCAAGCGTACGTCACCCAGGTCGATGACCACCCGGTCGACGTCAAAGTCGGCCACCGGGGCGCGCCCCACCGCCGCCAGGATCCGCCCCCAGTTGGCATCCGAGGCGTAGAGCGCGGTCTTGACCAGCGGCGAATGCGCCACGGTGAAGGCCACATCGAGCGCCTCCTGGCGCGAACGCGCCTGGCTCACGTCGAGGGTCACGAACTTGGTCGCGCCCTCGCCGTCGCGGATGATCGCCTGGGCCAGCTCGACCAGCACGCCGTCGAGCGCCGCGCGGAAACGCGCCACGTCATCCTCAGCGCTAACCGCCGGACCTTGCCCGGTGGCGATCAGCATGCAGGCGTCGTTGGTGGAGGTGTCGCTGTCCACGGTGATGCAGTTGAACGAGCGCGCCACCCCCTCGCGCAGCCACTGTTCCAGGTCGGCCTGGGCGATGCTGGCATCGGTGGCGACGAAGGCGAGCATGGTCGCCATGTTGGGCTGAATCATGCCCGAGCCCTTGCTGATGCCGCTGATGGTCACCGTCTGGCCGCCGATCTCGACGCTCGCCGTAGCGCCCTTGGGGCGGGTATCGGTGGTCAGGATGCCCTCGGCAGCGGCGGCCCAGCCGCCGGCGGCGAGGCTGTCGAGTGCCGCGGGCAGGCCCGCCAGCAGCCGCTGCATGGGCAGCGGCTCGCCGATCACCCCGGTGGAGAACGGCAACACCGCGGTGCCGGCCACCTCGGCCAGGCGCCCCAGCTCGGCACAGCTGGCCTCGGCGTCGCGCATGCCCAGCTCACCGGTGCCGGCATTGGCATTGCCGGTATTGATCAGCAGGTAGCGCGGGGTCTCCGAGGCCAGGTGGCGCTTGGCGACATGTACCGGCGCCGCGCAGAAGGCATTGCGCGTAAAGGTCCCCGCCACCGTGGCGCCGGGGGCGATCTCGATCACTACCAGGTCGCGGCGGTCCGGCTTCTTGATCCCGGCCATGGCGGTACCCAGCCGCACTCCCTCGATTGCCGGCAGCGCCGGAAACGTGCCCTTGCCTACCGCCATGTGCTTCTCTCCTCGTATCAGCTCAGTTTGCCGCAGCACTGCTTGTACTTCTTGCCCGAGCCGCAGCTGCAGGGGTCGTTGCGCCCCACCTTGGGGCCTGCACGGCGCACCGGACGGCCGTCGGCGCCCGGTGCCGGCTGGGCGCGCTCGGCATCCGCCGCCGGATCATCGTCGAGCGCCTCATGGCGCGTGGCGGCGCCCGCTTTCTGACGTTCCAGCTCCTCGCGACGCTTACGCTCCAGCTCCTCGACCTCGTCCGGACGGCGCACCTTGACGTGGCTCAGAATGCGCGTGATATCGGACTTGATGTTGATCAGCAGATCCTGGAACAGGGTGAAGGATTCGCGCTTGTACTCCTGCTTGGGGTTCTTCTGCGCATAACCGCGCAGGTGAATGCCGCGGCGCAGGTGGTCCATGGCCTGCAGGTGCTCCTTCCAGCGCGAGTCGAGGACCTGCAGCATGACCTGTTTCTCGAAGCGCCGCATCAGCTCTTCGCCGACGGTCTCGACCTTGGCGGCATACACCTCGCGGTGCTGGGTCTGCAGCCGCTCACGCAGCTGCTCCTCGTGGAAGCGGTCATCGTCCTTGGCCCACTGCACCACCGGGGCATCGATATTGAACTCGGTCCTGAGGTGCTCCTGGAGCCCCTCGAGGTCCCACTGCTCCTGCAGGCTCTGGGGCGGCACGAACTCGCTGATCGCCAGATCGAGGACCTCTTCGCGGATGCCCAGCACGTTTTCGGAGACATCGTCGGCGCCGAGGATCTCGTTGCGCTGCTCGTAGATCACCTTGCGCTGGGCATTGGCCACGTCGTCGTACTCGAGCAGCTGCTTGCGGATGTCGAAGTTGCGGCTCTCGACCTTCTTCTGCGCCCGCTCGACGGCATTCGAGACCATCTTGTGCTCGATCGCCTCACCGCGCTCCAGGCCCAGGGCCTGCATCAGACGCTGCACGCGGTCGGAGCCGAACAGCCGCATCAGGCTGTCCTCCAGCGACAGGAAAAAGCGCGTCGAGCCGGGGTCGCCCTGGCGCCCCGAGCGGCCACGCAGCTGGTTGTCGATGCGCCGCGACTCGTGGCGCTCGGAGCCGATCACGTGCAGGCCGCCGGCCGCCAGCACCGCCTCGTGACGCGCCTGCCAGTCGGCCTTGGCGCTCTCGATGTCGGCGCTGCTGGGGTCGTCGAGCTTGGCGACCTCGGCCTCCCAGTTGCCGCCCAACACGATGTCGGTGCCGCGACCGGCCATGTTGGTGGCGATGGTGATGGCACCGGGACGCCCGGCCTGGGCGATGATCTCGGCCTCGCTCTGGTGCTGCTTGGCGTTGAGTACGTTGAAGTCGAGCTTGGCCTGGCGCATCAGGTCGGCGAGATACTCGGACGTCTCGATCGACGCGGTACCCACCAGCACCGGGCGGCCGGCCTCGGTCTCGGCCTGGACCTCCTTGATGATCGCCTCGAATTTCTCCTCGGCGGTGAGATAGACCAGGTCGTTGAGATCCTTGCGCGCCAGCGGCCGATTGGTGGGAATCACCATCACATCGAGGCCGTAGATCTGGCGAAACTCGAAGGCTTCGGTGTCGGCGGTGCCGGTCATCCCGGCCAGCTTGTCGTAGAGGCGGAAGTAGTTCTGGAAAGTGGTCGAAGCCAGGGTCTGGCTCTCGCGCTGCACCGTCACGCCTTCTTTCGCCTCCACCGCCTGGTGCAGGCCCTCCGACCAGCGGCGACCGGGCATGCTGCGCCCGGTGTGCTCGTCGACGATCACCACCTGGCCATCGCTGACGATATAGTCGACGTCGCGCTGGTAGAGGTGGCGTGCGCGCAGCGCCGAGTGCATGTGCTGCAGCAGGTTGAGGTTCTGCGCCGCATAGAGCGAGTCATGCTCACCGAGTAGCCCCTCACCGCGCATCAGCTCCTCGACCCGGTTGTGGCCCTCTTCGGTCAGCTCGACCTGCTTCTGTTTCTCGTCGAGGAAAAAATCACCGCTGGCCGGATCCTCAGGGTCGCTGCACTTGGTCAGGCCCAGCGCCAGCCGGTCGACGACCTTGTACATCTCGGTGTTCTCTTCCACCGGGCCGGAGATGATCAGCGGCGTGCGCGCCTCGTCGATCAGGATCGAGTCGACCTCGTCGACGATGGCGTAGTGCAGTCCCCGCTGGACCTTGTCCTCCAGCGAAAACGCCATGTTGTCACGCAGGTAGTCGAAGCCGAACTCGTTGTTGGTGCCATAGGTGATGTCGCAGGCGTAGGCGGCACGCTTCTCCTCGCCGTTCTGGCCGGCGTAGATGGTGCCCACCGACAGCCCCAGGAATTCGTACAGCGGGCGCATCCACTCGGCATCGCGGCGCGCCAGGTAGTCGTTGACGGTGACCACGTGGACACCCTTGCCAGGCAGCGAGTTGAGGTATACCGCCAGGGTCGCCACCAGGGTCTTGCCCTCGCCGGTCTTCATCTCGGCGATGCGCCCGCGGTGCAGGGCGAGACCGCCGATCATCTGCACGTCGAAGTGGCGCATCCCCATCACCCGCTTGCTCGCCTCGCGCACCGCGGCAAAGGCCTCGGGCAGCAGGCGGTCGAGGGTCTCGCCGCCGGCCAGGCGCTCGCGCAACTCGGCACTGACGTTACTCAGCGCGGCATCGTCGAGGGCTTCAAAGCGCGCCTCGAGCTGATTGATCTCGCCGACCGGCTTGGCCAGGCGTTTGACTTCACGGTCGTTCTTGGAGCCGACCATCTTGCGTAACATGGAATTCAACATTGCGTGTTCACTCGTAGCGTGTATCGATACGCGGCGCATCGACCGCCATTATGCGGTCGCCGCTGGAGCCCTTCGAGGGCGGCGTCAGGCGCGGGGAGCGAACACGAGAGGGGGACCTCGGCGTGACAGAACATCGACGCCGGCAACCCGGCGCAGCACGGGCGTCATGGCACTTGGGCGCAGGGGTCTACGCAGCACCCGGGGACGACGACGCACCCGCGGCAGCCAGCGGCGTCGGCGTGCCTGGCGCTGGCGCTCGGCGCGAATGCTATCCGGCACCAGCCAGCAGATCTGCACCACACGACTGACCAGGCGCACATCGCCCTGGGCCAGCCCCGCAGGCAGCAGGCAGCCAACCAGCAGGCCGGCCAGCCACCAGCGGCCGCGCAGCCGGCGTCGCGAACCGCTGGTTACGTCACGATCGCCACCCGGCGGCAGCGCCTCGCGTGAGGCAGGCTCGGCGTGACTCATGCTGTCGATGTACTCTCTGGCATGCTAGATTGCCCGTTATCGATTGGCGTCCTAAGTGCAAGCCCATGAGTATAAAGGTTAAGCGTTTCCGCGCCCAGCCCGTGGCCCGGCTACTCGGCGGCAAGGGCGAACTCGGCGGACTGATGCGCATGGCGCAGCTGATCGGACGCGCCCAGGAACTGCTGCGCGAGCAGCTGCCCGACGAGGTGGCCGAGCACGTCTTCGTCGGCGGCTACCGTGAGGGCAAGTTGACCCTGATCACCGACCGTGCGGTATGGCTGACCTGGCTGCGCTACGAGCAGCCGCGCCTGCTGGCACTGCTGCACCAGCATCGCGAGTTCGAGGCAGTGCTCGGCTTCACCCTCAAGGTGCGCCCGGTACGGCCGCCCAAGGCACCGCCGCGCCAGGCCCGCGAGCTCTCGGCCAGCGCCGCCGACGAACTGTCGAGCTGTGCCGCCGATACCGACGACCCGCGCCTCAAGCGCGCCCTGGAACGACTCGCCGGCCACGCCGAACGCGACAATTCGCACTAATTCCGCCGACACGGCATACAAAAAGCGCCGCTTCCGTGAAGAAGCGGCGCGTACATCAGCCCTGGTACCCAGCGAATCTAGTGTTCCGCCGACGCCTGCCGGCGGACGCGCTTACGCCATCGCCGGCGCAGCGTAGGAGATCGGCGCGCGCTGCGCCGCATCCTCGAAGGTGACGATTTCGAACGAGTCGGGGTTCGCCAGCATCTCGCGGCACAGCTGGTTGTTCAGCGCATGCCCCGACTTGATGCCGCGGAACTCACCGATCAGGCTGTAGCCGAGCTGGTAGAGATCGCCGATGGCGTCGAGCACCTTGTGCTTGACGAATTCATCGTCGTAGCGCAGCCCGCCTTCGTTGACGATGCGGTAATCGTCGACAACGATGGCATTGTCGAGGCTGCCGCCCAGCGCCAGATTGTGGGAGCGCAGAAATTCCAGGTCGCGCATGAAGCCGAACGTGCGTGCCCGCGACACCTCTTTGACGAACGACGTGGTCGAGAAGTCCACCGAGGTGGTCTGTTCACGCAGTTCGCTGACGGGGTGGTCGAAATCGATGGCAAAGGCCACCTTGAAACCATTGTGCGGCAGGAAGCGCGCTTCCTTGTCATCGTCGCGCACCACGATCTCGCGCTTGATGCGGATGAACTTCTTGGCCGCCTGCTGCTCCTCGATGCCCGCCGACTGGATCAGGAACACGAAGGGACCGGCACTGCCGTCCATGATCGGCACTTCAGGTGCGCTGACGTCGACGAAGGCATTATCGATGCCGAGACCGGCAAAGGCCGACATCAGATGCTCGACGGTCGCCACCTTGACACCATCCTGGGACAGTGCCGTGCACATGGTGGTATCGGTGACGTTCTCGGCGCGGGCCGGAATCATCACCTGGGGCTCGAGGTCGGTGCGCACGAAGATGATGCCGGTATTGGCCGGCGCCGGGCGCAGCGTCAGGTAAACTTTTTCACCAGAGTGCAGGCCGACACCGGTCGCACGAATGGTGTTCTTGAGGGTTCGTTGTCTAATCATGGGCAGTAGCCAGGCTGATATTAGTTATCAAACACTGTTCACTATAACAGCGAACGAGCGTTTCAACAAAAAAAACATCCCTGGCCCCACCTATACCGTCGATAGCACGCCTCAATCGGCCTGGCGACGCAGGAACGCCGGGATGTCCAGGTAGTCGTCGAGCTCCTGGGACTTGCGCTTCTCGGCCCGCGCCTTGACCGCCGCTTCCTGCTCGGACTTGGCGGCCTGCTGACGCATTACCGCCGGCTGCTGCTGCAGGGTGCGGTAGTCGGTCGACTCGGGACGCGCCGCCACGCTCTCGCGCGGTGCGGCCTTCTGCTGGCGGCCTTCGAGGCCCGCCGCGACCACGGTGACGCGCAGCTCATCGGTCATGTCCATATCGATGGAGGTACCCACGACGATGGTGGCGTCCTGGGAGGCGAACTCCTGGACGGTGGCACCCACGTCGTTGAACTCGCCGATCGACAGATCCGGCCCAGCGGTGATATTGACCAGAATGCCGCGCGCGCCGTGCAGATCGATATCTTCCAGCAGCGGGCTCTTGATGGCCTTCTCGGCCGCCTCGCGGGCGCGATTCTCGCCGGTGGCACCGCCAGTGCCCATCATCGCCATGCCCATCTCGGACATCACGGTGCGTACGTCGGCAAAGTCGACGTTGATGATGCCGGGGCTGGTGATCAGCTCGGCGATGCCCTGCACCGCGCCCAGCAGCACGTCGTTGGCAGCGCTGAAGGCAGTCAGCAGGCTGGCGTTCTTGCCCAGTACCGCGAGCAGCTTTTCATTGGGAATGGTGATCAGCGAGTCGACGTGCTCGGAGAGCTCTTTCATGCCCTCCTCGGCGGCACGCATGCGCTTGGGCCCCTCGAAGGGGAACGGCCGGGTCACCACCGCCACGGTGAGGATACCCAGCTCCTTGGCCACCTGAGCAACCACCGGCGCACCGCCGGTGCCGGTGCCGCCGCCCATGCCGGCGGTGATGAAGACCATGTCGGCCCCGCCGAGCAACTCGGCGATGCGCTCGCGATCTTCCATCGCTGCCTGGCGACCAACATCGGGACTGGCACCTGCCCCCAGCCCCTTGGTGATCTCGCTGCCGAGCTGGAGCACGGTCTTGGCGGCCACACGCTTGAGCGCCTGGGCGTCGGTGTTGGCGCAGATGAACTCGACGCCTTCGATGTTGCTCTCGACCATGTGATTGACGGCATTACCGCCGCCACCGCCAACGCCGATCACCTTGATGACCGCGCTGCTTGAGGGTGCGTTATCTACCAGTTCGAACATAAGCCCCGTCTCCTGGACCGCTCGCGGCCCGTATCAGAAATTTCCTTTGAACCAGCCCTTGATCTTGTCCAGTGCCGGAAAACCGTCCTTGAGTCCCCGCCGGGAGACGTCCTCCCTCTTCGGCTGTGCCGATAGTACTCGTCCGTGGCCGTGGAGGCCATGCCCCTGCCTGGCGTCACGCATGCCGTAATGTAGCAAACCGACCCCGGTGGAATAAATCGGATTGCGCACCACATCGGCCAGACCGCGGACGTTCTGCGGACTGGCGATGCGCACCGGCATGTGGAATATCTCCTCGGCCAGCTCGACCACGCCTTCCATCCGCGAGGTGCCGCCGGTGAGTACCACCCCCGCCGCCACCAGATCTTCGTAGCCGCTGCGCCGCAGCTCCTCGCGCACCAGCGTGAACAACTCTTCATAGCGCGGCTCGACCACCTCGGCCAGGGCCTGGCGCGACAGGTCCCGCGCAGGGCGCTCGCCGACGCTTGGTACCTTGATCATCTCATCGCTGGAGGCCAGCTGGGTCAGCGCGCAGGCGTACTTGACCTTGATGTCTTCAGCGTATTGGGTCGGCGTGCGCAGCGCCATGGCAATGTCATTGGTGACCTGGTCGCCGGCAATCGGAATCACCGCGGTGTGGCGGATGGCGCCCTCGGTGAACACCGCGATGTCGGTGGTACCGCCACCGATATCGACCATGCACACGCCCAGCTCACGCTCATCCTCGGTCAACACCGCATGGCTCGAGGCCAACTGCTCGAGGATGATCGCATCGACCTCGAGGCCGCAGCGCCGCACGCACTTCTCGATATTCTGCACCGCATTGAGTGCCGCGGTGACCAGGTGCACCTGTGCCTCGAGGCGCACCCCGGACATGCCCAGCGGCTCGCGAATGCCGCCCTGCTTGTCGATGGAGAACTCCTGGGGCAGCACATGCAGTACCCGCTGCCCTTCGGAGATGGCCCGCGCCCGCGCCGAATCGATTACCCGTTCGATATCGTAGGTGCTGACCTCGCGCTCCTTGATCGCCACCACGCCGTCGGAATTCATCGAGCTGATATGGCTCCCGGCGATACCGACATAGACCGAATGAATATCGCAACCGGCCATCAGTTCGGCTTCTTCCACGGCACGCTGAATCGACTGCACCGTGGATTCGATATTGATCACCACGCCCTTCTTCATGCCCCGCGACGGATGCGAACCGATGCCGGCAATTTCGATACCGCCATCGTCGGTGGGTTGCCCCACGATCGCCACGACCTTGGATGTTCCGATATCCAGCCCGACTACCATATTGGAAGCGTTGGGTTGTCCTGCCATGGGTCGCGGTCACTCCTCAAACTTGTCGGTATTAAGTGTCCATTAAAGTGCGTCATTAGACATAGGCACAATTATAGGAACAACTTGTGTTGTTTCACCAGTAGTCGATGAAAAACATACGTCAGAATACGGGGCTTTTTAAATAAAAGGAACACCCCATAGCGAGACCTGGCGGGAACTCAGCGAAAAAAAGCGGTTATCAGCCCTGCTCTTCGTCGCTGCCCCCAGTCTCGGTTTCTCCATGCCAGGCAACCGCCACCCCGTTGGGATAACGCAGATCGATGTAGCGAATATGCGACGCCTGGGCACCCAACTGGCGCTGCCAAGCGGCGCTCAAACGTGCCAGACGGGCGTCGCGGTCATTACGCCCAAGCATCACCCAGGCACCATCATCGAGCTGCAGACGCCACGCACCGCGCGCCTCGAGTCGCAGCTGGGTGATGGTCAGGCCGAGGGTATCGAGCCGCGTCGACAGATCATGATAATAGGCCAGCACTTCGGGGCCACTGCCCTCCGGGCCCGCCAAGTCAGCGAGGTCGCCGGGCGGCGACACTGGCCCGAAAGCGAAGGGCTGGCCCTCGGGATTGAGCAGGAAATCGTCGTTCCAGCGTGCCACCGGCACCTGCTCGACCAGCTCGAAGGTCAGCGCATTGGGCCACTCCCGTGAGACGCGCACTTCCGCCAGCCACTCCACGTCGCGGGCCTCGCGGCGCAGCTCGCCGAGGTCCACCGACAGCCAGGTACGCCCCTGGATCAGCGGCGCCAGCTCCTCACGCAGGTAGCCGGCACTGACATGACTCAGCTCGCCGCTGATGGAGACCCGCTCTACCGGGCGGTCGAGCCACAGCCACAGCGCACGGCCACCCGCCACCATCAGCACCACAAATAGCATCAGCCCGACCAGGGACCCTCTCGCGGCGTGACTCATGAGGCCTCAGCGCTCCCTGGGCTGGTCGAGGGTGGTCGCCAGGATGCGCCGCACCAGGGCATCGAAGTCGTAGCCGGCGTGGGCCGCCGACTGCGGCACCAGGCTGTGATCGGTCATGCCGGGGACGGTATTGACCTCGAGCAGCCAGAAGCGGCCCTCGGCATCGCGCATCACGTCGACCCGCCCCCAGCCCTCGCCGCCGATGGCCGCGAAGGCGCGCCGGCACAACCCTCCCAGCTCGGCCTCTTCGGCATCGCTGAGCCCACAGGGCAGGTGATAGAGGGTTTCATTGGAGAGATACTTGGCCTCGTAGTCATAGAAGCCGCTGGGCACCTCGACGCGAATCGCCGGCAACACCTCGTCGCCGAGCAGCGACACCGTATATTCGGGCCCCTGGATGAAGCGCTCGGCCATCACCCGGGCATCGAAACGCGCCGCTGCATGATAGGCCGCGGCCAGCGCCTCACGACTGTCGACGATGCTGATGCCCAACGTCGACCCCTCGTGCACCGGCTTGACGATCAGCGGCAGGCCGAGCCGCTCGCAGACCCGATCCCAGTCGGCATCCTCAGCGAGAATCACGCTCTCCGGGGTGGGCAGGCCCAGCGCCTGCCACACCTGCTTGGTGCGCTGCTTGTCCATGCCCAGCGACGAGGCCAGCACGCCGCTGCCGGTATAGGGAATGCCGAGCAGCTCCAGCGCACCCTGTAGGGTGCCATCTTCACCGCCGCGCCCGTGCATGGCGATGAACACCCGGTCCGGGGCCAGTGCCTCGAGACCGGCAAGCCCACCGTCGGCCAGATCATAACCGCTCACCTCGAGCCCACTGCGCTGCAGCGAGGCGAGCACCGCGGCACCGCTCATCAGCGACACCTCGCGTTCGGCGGAGTGACCGCCAAACAGCACCACCACGCGGCCGCAGGCGTCACGCAAGGATGCATCCGTCATAGTGCCACCTCGTCGAGATCCAACTGCGCCTCGGCCAGCGCCTGGGCGATACCGCCCACGTCGCCGGCACCCTGGGTGATCAGGATATCGCCGGGGCGCAGCACATTGGCGAGCAGCCCCGGCAGTTCGGCCTTGCTGGCGACGAACAGCGGATCGACCTTGCCGCGCTGACGGATCGAGCCGGCCAGGCTGCGCCCCTCGGCGCCGGGCAGCGGCGCCTCACCGGCGCTGTAGACATCCAGCAGCAGCAGCGTATCGACCCCGGACAGTACTCGCACGAAGTCCTCGTAGAGATCGCGGGTCCGCGAATAGCGGTGCGGCTGGTAGACCATCACCAGCCGCCGCTCGGGCCAGCCGGCGCGCACCGCACGGATCACCATCTCCACCTCGCGCGGGTGGTGGCCATAGTCGTCGACCAGCATCACCTCGCCGTCGCCGCCCGGCGACGCGAAATTGCCGTGCACCTGAAAGCGCCGCCCAACGCCGGCGAATCCGGCCAGGCCGCGCTGGATCGCCGCATCGCTGACGCCGGCGTCACTGGCCACGGCGATCGCCGCCAGCGCATTGAGGGCGTTGTGCTCACCGGGCATCGCCAGCCGCACCGCGAGCGGCGCCAGTCCGCCGGGACGATGCGCCGTGAAGTGCACCTCGCCGGCCTGCTGCACGAAGTCGGTGATACGGTAGTCGGCATCGGCGCTGAAGCCGTAGGTAACGAACTGGCGATGCACGTCGTCGAGCAGCCCGCGCACGTGGTCGTCGTCGATGCACAGGATCGCCAGGCCGTAGAACGGCAGGTTGTGCAGGAACTCGATGAAGGTGCCCTTGAGCCGCTCGAAGTCGCCGCCGTAGGTGGCCATGTGGTCGGCATCGATATTGGTGACGACGGACACCATCGGCTGCAGATGCAGGAAGGAGGCGTCCGACTCGTCGGCCTCGGCGACCAGGTAGTCGCCCTCGCCGAGGCGCGCATTGGTGCCGGCGCTGGTCAACTTGCCGCCGATCACGAAGGTCGGATCGAGCCCGGCCTCGGCCAGCAGCGTGGCGGTCATGCTGGTGGTAGTGGTCTTGCCATGGGTACCGGCCACCGCAATACCGTGGCGGAAACGCATCAGCTCGGCGAGCATCTCGGCGCGCCGCACCACCGGTACACGATGATCATGAGCCCAGCGTATCTCGGGGTTCTCGGCATCCACCGCGGTCGATACCACCACCACATCGGCACCCTCGGCATGGCGCTGGTGATGACCGATGCAGACCTCGACCCCGCAGCCGCGCAGGTGCTCGACCACGCTCGATGCCTTGAGGTCGCTGCCGCTCACCCGATAGCCCTGGTTGGCGAGCACCTCGGCGATACCGCACATGCCGGCACCGCCGATACCCACGAAGTGAATGCGCCGAATGCGCCGCATGCCGAGGCCAGCGACGCTGGTTTGTGAAGCGTTGATATCAGTCAAAAGCAGTCTCCATGCAGCCGGCCACCAGGCGTTCGATGGCGTCGAGGCGCGCTTCGCCTCGCGCCTGCACGGCCATGGCGGCAAGCGTATCGGGGGCCAGCAGCACCTGCAGGCGCGCGGCCAGGGAATCTGGGGTCAGGGTCGCCTGGGGCATCAGCTCGGCGGCACCGGCGTCCACCAGCGCCTGGGCGTTGGCGGTCTGATGGTCGTCTACCGCATGCGGAAAGGGCACGAACAGTGCCGGCTTGGCGGCGGCGGCCAGTTCGGCCACGGTCAGCGCACCGGCGCGGCACACCACCAGGTCGGCCCAGTCGTAGGCCGCCGCCATGTCGTCGATGAATTCGCTAATCTCGGCGCTGACCCCGGCAGCGGCGTAGGCCTGGCGGGTCGCCTCAGCCTTGTCGCGTCCGGCTTGATGATGAACCGCAGGGCGCCGATTTTCCGGCAATTGCGCAAGCGCATCCGGCAGGCAATGGTTAAGCGCCTGAGCGCCCAGCGAGCCGCCCACCACCAGCAGGCGCAGCGGTCGCTGGCCCATCGCCGCGGCGCTGCGCGGCTGGGCTCCCAGGGCTGCGATCTCCTCGCGCACCGGGTTACCCACTACCTCGGCGCGCCCGCCAAAAGCCTGGGGAAAGGCGGCATAGACGCGTCGCGCCAGGCGCGACAGCGCCTTGTTGGTCATCCCGGCCACGGCGTTCTGCTCGTGGATGATCAGCGGCCGGCGCATCAGCCACGCTGCCAGCCCGCCAGGACCGCTAGCGAAACCGCCCAGCCCCACCACCAGCTGCGGGTCGAGCTCGCGAATGACGCCACGCGCCTGAGCTACGGCACGCAGCAGCCGCCACGGCGCCTTCAACCAGCCGGCGGCGCCGTTACCGCGCAGGCCGGCGATGTCGATGCGGTGCAGCGGGATACCGGCGTCCGGCACCAGGCGATTCTCGATGCCACGCGGGCTGCCCAGCCACTCGACGTGGACGTCTAGGGCCGCCAGACCGCGCGCCAGCGACAGCGCCGGAATCACATGCCCGCCGGTGCCGCCGGCCATGATCAATACGCGCCGGGGAAAACGCTGACTCACTTGGCGTCTCCTGTCGAACGTGCACTACCGGCGCTGCGCGCCCGCGGTGCGGTGGGTTGGGCACGCCGCAGGGCGCGCCGCGTCTCGGCATCGGCGCGAATCAACAGACCGACCATCGCCGCGCTGACCAGCAGGCTCGACCCGCCATAGCTGAGCAGCGGCAGCGTCAGGCCCTTGGTCGGCAGCATACCGGTACTCACCGCGATATTGATGAACGCCTGGGAGCCGATCACCAGCGCGATACCGTAGCTGAGGTAGGCGGCGAACGGCAGCCGGGCAAGTTCCGCGCGGCGACCGATGGTCAGCGCGCGAAACACCAGCAGCGCGAACAGTCCGACCACCGCGATGGCGCCGAACAGGCCGAGCTCCTCGGCGATCACGGCAAACACGAAGTCGGTGTGCGCCTCGGGCAGGTAGAAGAGCTTCTGCACGCTGTTACCCAATCCCAACCCCAGCCAGTGGCCACGGCCAAAGGCGATCAACGCCTGGGTCAGCTGGTAGCCGCTGGCGAACTGATCGGCCCAGGGGTCGGCGAAGCTGGTCAGGCGTGCCAGGCGATAGGGTTCGGCGATGGCGACATAGAAACCCAGCAACCCCACCACCATCAGCAGCAGCCCGAAACGCCATAGCGGCGCACCGGCCATCAGCAGCATGCCCATCACGCAGCCGGTCATCACCACCACCGCGCCGTAATCGGGCGCCAGGATCAGCAGCAGCGCGATTAGCGCCACCACCAGCAGCGGGCGCAGGAAGGCGCCCCAGTGCTGGCGCACCTCGACCAGGAAGCGCTCCAGGTAGCCGGCCATGTAGGCGATCAGGCACAGCTTGGTGACCTCGGAGGCCTGCAGGTTGAAGGGCACCCCAGGCAGTGACAACCAGCGCTTGCTGCCATTGATCTCGCGACCGAAGATCAACACCAGCGCCAGCAGCACGATCCCTACCAGCAGCAGCAGCGGGCCGTTGACCTTCCACCACACCAGCGGCACTCGCGACGCGCCGATACCCACGCCCAGCGCCAGCACCACGAAGATGCCGTGGCGGATGCTGAAGTAATAGGGATTGCCGGTGAGGCTCGAGGCCACCTCGGTGGAGGCCGAGGTGACCATCACCCAGCCGATCAACAACAGCGACACAGCCGCCAGCAGCAGCCAGGCGTCGAACGGCTGATCCGCGGTGGAGAAGCGCGCCCCCCAGGAGCGGCGCCGAGTTCCTGCCTTCATGCGTCAACCTCCCTCTGCCGGGCCAATACCCAACGGCGGAAATGTTCGCCACGTTCCTGGTAGTTGGCGAACTGATCGAAACTCGCGCAGGCCGGCGACAGCAGCACGCAGTCGCCGGGGCTCGCCAGAGTTTTCGCCAACGCCATGGCCGCCACCAGATCCTCGACGCAGTGCGTTTCGACGGCTGCGCCCAGTGCCCCGGCCAGGCGCTCCGCGTCCACCCCGAAGAGTAGCGCCGTACGCACGTACTCGCCCGCGGGCGTGGCCAAAGGCGAAAAATCGGCCCCCTTGCCGACACCGCCAGCAAGCAGGATCAGCTTGCCAGAGAGCGTCGGCCCAATGCCGCGAATCGCCGCCAGGGTCGCCCCGACATTGGTGCCCTTGGTGTCGTTGATCCAGCTCACGCCATCGATCTCGGCGATCCACTCACAGCGATGCGGCAAGCCGGCAAAGCGCCCCAGCACACCGCGCATGGCCGACACCGGCAGCCCCAGATGATGGCCCACGGCCAGCGCCGCCAGCGCATTGGCCTGGTTGTGGCGCCCCGGGAGTCGCACCTCACCAGCCGGCATCAGGGGGTCGCTGCCATGCATCAGCCACGCCTCCCCGGCGTGCTGGCCGATGCCCCACTCGCCGGCCCTGGGGGCCTGGGTAGTGAAACGGTCCTGTGCTGGCAAAGGGGACTCGGGCCAGGTCATGGAGTCCTCGGCGTTGACCACCGCATGGCGGGCGCCATGGAAGACCCTGAGCTTGGCGGCACGGTAGCCGTGCATATCACGATGGCGATCGAGGTGGTCGTCGGAGAGGTTCAGGAAGACCGCGCTCTCGGCGCCCAAGCACGGCGTGGTCTCGAGCTGGAAGCTCGACAGCTCGAGCACATGGAGGTCGGCATCCGGCGTGTCGTGCAGCAGGTCCAGCGCCGGCGTTCCCAGGTTCCCCCCCACCGCCACCCGGCGCCCCGCCTGCTGGACCATCTCGCCGAGCAGGGTGGTCACGGTGGACTTGGCATTGGAGCCGGTGATGGCGACGATCGGCGCCTGCGTCGCGCGCACGAACAGCGCGATCTCCCCCACCACCAGCGGCTCGCCGGTGGCCGCCCGGGTGCGTCCGGTCAACTCGGCGAGCCCCGGCGTGGCAGGATCGACCCCGGGGCTCAGCACCACCTCCTCGACCTGGCTCAAGTCGAGACCGGTGAGCGGCCCACAGTAGATCTCGACACCCGGGTGTGCGGCGTGGAAGTCATCGAGGCCGGGCGGCGCCGAGCGGGTATCGGCGACCATGTAGGGCACCTTGCAGCGGCTCAGGTGGCGGCATATCGCCCGCCCCGAGATACCCAGCCCCACCACCAGCGTCATGCCCGCCGGTACGCTGACCCGTGCCGCTGCCTGAACCACGTCAGCGCACCTTCAGGGTGGCCAGGCCGACCAGCACCAGTACCACGGTGATGATCCAGAAGCGCACGATGACCCGCGGTTCCGGCCAGCCCTTGAGCTCGAAGTGGTGATGCAGCGGTGCCATGCGGAAGATTCGACGGCCGGTCAACTTGTAGGAGCCGACCTGCAGGATCACCGATACCGTCTCCATCACGAACACTCCGCCCATGATGAACAGCACGATCTCCTGGCGCACGATAACGGCCACCACCCCCAGCGCTGCGCCAAGTGCCAGCGCGCCGACATCGCCCATGAAGACCTGGGCCGGGTAGGTGTTGAACCACAGGAAACCGAGACCGGCGCCGGCGATGGTGGCGCAGAACACCGCCAGCTCGCCGGCGCCGGGAATCATTGGGATCTGCAGATAGTTGGCGAACACCGCGTTACCACTGGCGTAGGCGAATACCGCCAGGCCCATGGCCACCAGCACAGTAGGCATGATCGCCAGGCCGTCGAGGCCGTCGGTGAGATTGACGGCATTGGAGCTGCCGACGATCACGAAGTAGGTCAGCACGATGAAGAACACCCCCATCGGCACCACGATGTCCTTGAACAGCGGCACGATCAGGCTGGTCTCCACCGGGCTCGCCGCGGTGGTATAGAGCAGCACCGCGGCGGCCAGGCCGATCACCGACTGCCAGAAGTACTTCCAGCGCGCCGGCAGACCGCGCGGGTTCTTCTCCACCACCTTGCGGTAGTCGTCGACCCAACCAATCGCACCGAAGCCCAGCGTGACGCCGAGCACGATCCACACGTAGTGGTTGGCAAGGTCTCCCCACAGCAGGGTGCTCACGGCGATCGCCATCAGGATCATCGCCCCGCCCATGGTCGGCGTACCCGCCTTGGAAAGGTGCGACTGTGGGCCGTCGTCGCGCACCGCCTGGCCGATCTGCCGCTCGACCAGGCGGCGGATCATCAGCGGTCCCAGCCACAGACAGAGCAGCAGTGCGGTGATGGTCCCCAGAATCATGCGCAGGGTGAGGTAGTTGAAGACATTGAAGGCGCTCTGGAATTGCGCCAGAAAATTGGCCAGATAAAGCAGCATGTGTCGCGTTCACCTTGATGCATCAGCGCGCAGGGCGGCAATCACTCGTTCCATGCCGGCACTGCGCGAGCCCTTGACCAGCACGCTGGCCCCTGGCGGCAGATGGTTGAGGGCATGGCGCACCAGCGCCTCCCAATCGTCGAAATGGCAGCCGGCAGCGCCGCAGGCCGTCGCAGCCTCGCGCGCGGCGTCACCGGTGGTGCCGAGAAAATCGATCCCCTTCTCCTGCGCATAGCGTCCGACCTCGGCATGCAGCCGCGGCGACGCCTCGCCCAACTCGCCCATGACGCCCAGCAGGCACCAGCGCGGTCCCGGCATGTCGGCCAGCGCATCCAGCGCCGCTTTCACCGCGCCGGGGTTGGCATTATAGGTATCATCTATCAGCCGCGTACCGCGCAGGCCCGCGACCACGGCCATGCGTCCCGCCATCGGCGCCGCTACCGTGAGCCCACGGACCACGGCGTCACCGTCGAGCCCCATGGCCAGGGCCGCCGCTGCTGCTGCCAGCGCGTTGGCCACGTTATGACGGCCCAGTAGCGCAAGCGTCACGCGCCCCAGTTGGCGACCATCGAAGGACAGCGTGAAAGCATAGCGCCCCAGCTCGTCACAGGCCAGCGCTCCGGCCGTGACCCGTGCTCCGGCATCGCTGAGACTGAAGTCGATCACCTCACGCTCGCCGGCCAGGCGCCGCCATAGCGGATAGAAGCGATCGTCACGGTTGAGCACCGCGACTCCCCGCGGCCCGAGTCCGGCGAGGATCTCGGCCTTGGCCAGGGCAATCTGGCCCATGCCGCCGAACTCGCCAACGTGGGCCCCGGTGACATTGGTGATCAGCGCCACGTCGGGCACCGCCAGCACGGTGGTCCAGGCGATCTCGCCCAGATGGTTGGCGCCCAGTTCGATCACCGCATGGCGATGCTCGTCGCACAGCTCGAGCAGCGTCAGCGGCACACCGATATCGTTGTTGAGGTTTCCGCGGGTGGCCAGCGTCGCCCCCTGCTGAGCGAGCAGACCGGCAAGCAGTTCCTTGACCGTGGTCTTGCCGCTATTGCCGGTAATCGCCGCCAGCTGCCGGCCACCGGCCTGCGCCCAGGCCCGCCGCCGTGCCAGCCCCAGCAATCCCAGGGCGAGGCGGCTATCGGGCACCACCAGCTGCGGCAGCGGATCGTCGAGGCGCTGCTCGACCACCGCCGCCGCCGCGCCGGCGGCACGCGCCTGGGCAATGAAATCGTGGCCATCGAAGCGCTCGCCGCGCAGCGCCACGAACAGCGCCCCCGCAGCCAGCGCCCGAGTGTCGGTGGTGATGGCGCCGAGCGCCAGGCCCGCCTCGTCCGGCGCTGCGACGCCGAGCGCCGCGGCCACCTCACCGAGGGTGTTCAACCCCGCGCTCATGAGCGTTCTCCGCGCCGTGCCAGCGCCGCCTCGGCCTCGACCAGGTCGCTGAAGGCGTGGCGCACGCCGGCGATCTCCTGATAGGCCTCATGGCCTTTGCCGGCGATCAGCACGATATCCTCGGGCCCGGCCGCGGCCAGCGTACGAGCAATCGCCTCGCGGCGGCCATCGACCTCCCACACACTGTCGGCCTGGGGCGCACTCAACCCGGCGCGAATCTCCCCGCGAATCGCTGCCGGGTCTTCACTGCGCGGATTGTCGTCACTGATCACCACCCGCCCGGCCTGAGCCTCGGCGACCTGCCCCATCAGTGGCCGCTTGCCGGGATCGCGATCGCCGCCGCAGCCGAACAGGCACCACAGGGTCGCCGTCTCACCGAGGTGGGCGCGCAGCGCGCGCAGGGCATTGTCGAGGGCGTCCGGCGTGTGTGCATAATCGACCACCACGCTCGGCCCGCCGGGCGCCGCCAGGCGCTGCATGCGCCCGGGCACCGGCGCAAGCGCGGCGGCCGCCGCCAGCAGCGCGTCGAGATCCTCCCCCAGGCCGTAGAGCGTGGCCATCGCCAGCAGTACGTTATCGAGGTTGAAGCGCCCCATCAGGTCCAGCTCCAGCACCCGCTCGCCCAGCGGCGTGGCAATCAGCGCCCGCTGGCCGGACGCGTGAGGCAGCCACTCGACGACCCTCAGCGTGGTCGCCTCATCCTCGCCGCAGGCCAGCACCCGCACCCGCTCCGAGATCCCGGCCAGCATCAGCCGTGCCAGCGGATCGTCGGCGTTGACCACCGCCAGTTCGAGCTCGTCGCGCTTGAACAATTGCGCCTTGGCCGCGGCATAGGCGGCCATGCTGGGGTGGTAGTCGAGATGATCGCGACTCAGGTTGGTGAACACCCCCGCCGCCAGCCGACAGCCGGCCAGGCGCCCCTGGTCGAGGGCGTGGGACGAAACCTCCATGGCCACCCGCGTGACGCCCTGGTCGCCGAGCTCGCCGAGTGCGGCCTGCAGCGCCAGCGGTCCGGGAGTGGTCTGGCCGCTATCGGCCAGGCTGCCGACGCGCCCGGCGCCAAGGGTACCAACCACGCCGCAGGTACGCCCCAGCGCTTCGCTCAGTGCGGCAATGTAGTGGGTCACCGAACTCTTGCCGTTGGTACCGGTGACGCCAATCAGCTGCAGGCTCTCCGCTACGCCACACAATTCGCGCCCCAGCGCCCCCAGCTGCGCCTTGAGCCCGGGCAGACCGAGCACGCGCGGATCCGCCGGCGGCGACTCGCCGTCGTCGAGATGATAGAGCACCGCTGCGACCCCGGCGGCCAGCGCCTGGTCCACGAAATCGCGGCCGTCGAGGTTGACCCCCGGCAGCGCCACGAACAGATCGCCGGCCGCCAGCCGGCGACTGTCGAGTTCGAGGCGCAGGTGCTGGGTGGCGGGGAGGCGCGCAACCGCGGCGTCGGGCCAGCGTTCGCTCAGCGCCTGGGTCAGTCGTTGGCGATCGACCTGCATCTGATGTCCTTTCAGGGGGGAATGGGCTCGAGGTTCTGCCGGTCGACCTCGACCGGCTCGCTGCGCTGGTCCGGCGGCACGTCGAGCAGGCGCAGCGCATTGCCGACGACCCGCGAGAACACCGGTGCCGCCACTGCCCCGCCGTAATACTCCCCGCCGCGGGGGTGATCGATCATCACCACCGTGACGATACGCGGGTCGGAGACCGGCGCAATGCCGGCGAACACACTGCGATAGGCGTCCTCGGAGTAGCCGCCGGCGGCGGTCTTGCGCACCGTGCCGGTCTTGCCGGCGACCCGGTAGCCAGGTACCGCCGCGCGCCGCCCGCCGGTGGTGGGCTGCACCGACTCTTCCATGATCCGCAGCAGATCATAGGCCACCGCCGGGTCGATGGCCGGGGTGCTGGTCGGCGGCTCATCGAGCTTGAGCAGCGACGGCGACAGCCGCTGGCCCCGGTTGGCGATGGCAGTATAGGCACTGGCCAGCTGCAGGGTCGACACCGACATGCCGTAGCCATACGAGAGCGCCGCGCGCTGGCTGCGCGACCAGCGCGTCGGCGCCGGTAAGGTGCCGGTGGATTCGCCGGGGTAGCCGGTTTCGGGGCTCTGGCCGAGCCCCAGCTGGCGATACTTGTCGGGCACCGCCGTTTCGTCGAGCTCGAGGACGATGCGCGACATGCCGATATTCGACGACTTCTCGAGAATCTCGGCGAGGTCGAGTTCGCCGTAGTTGCGGAAATCGCGAATCGTGAAGCGATCGATGCGCATCCAGCCCGGCGAGGTGTCGATCACCGTGTCGCGGCTGTACTCGCCGCTCTCCAGCGCTGCGGCCATGGCCAGCGGCTTCATCACCGACCCCGGCTCGAAGACATCGACGATGGCCTGGTTGCGCAGGCCGCGCGGGTCGATGCCGGCACGGTTGTTGGGGTTATAGGAGGGCTGGTTGGCCATCGCCAGCACCTCGCCGGTGCGTGCGTCCATCATCACCAGGCTGCCGCCATCGGCGCCGTGCTCGGTGACCGCCGCCTTGAGCTCACGATAGGCCATGTACTGCAGGCGCTGGTCGATGGACAGCGTCAGGTCGCCGCCGGGGCGCGCCTCACGCAGCAACTGCAGGTCGCGCACCAGCCGCCCACGACGGTCCTTGAGCACGCGCCGCTGCCCGGGGGTCCCGGCCAGATAGGGGTGGTAGGCCAGCTCGAGTCCTTCCTGGCCCTGGTCGTCGACGTTGGTCACGCCGAGCAGCTGGGCGGCGACCTCGCCGGCCGGATAGTAGCGGCGGTACTCGTTTTGCCCGTAGACCCCGGGCAGGCGCAGGTCGAGGACCCGCTGGGCGTCATCCGGGGTCTGCATGCGCCGCAGGTACATGAACTCGCGCTCACTGAAGCGCGCCAGGCGCTCGTTGAGCTGGTCGAGGTCGGTGCCCAGCGCCTGGGCCAGCATCAGCCGCTGGATGGTGTCTTCCGGCAGTTCCTGGGGGTTGACCCACAGGCTCACCACCGGCGTGGAGATGGCCAGCGGCTCGCCGTTGCGATCGGTGATCATGCCGCGGTGAGCGGGAATGGTATCGGTGCGCAGGGTACGGGCGTCGCCCTGCCCCTGCAGGAAGGGGCGATCGATCACATGCAGGTTGACGATGCGCACCGCCAGCAGGCCCAGGCCGATCAGCACCAGCCCCACCATCAGCGCGTAGCGTCCGCCGCCCAGCGGCTGATTGGGCGGCGGCCGGCGCGGCGTGACGGCATCCCGGGGGTCGGCTCTCATGGGCGGATGACCTCGACCTCGTTGACATCGGGCAGGCGCATGTCGAGGCGCTCGATGGCCAGGCGTTCGATACGCGCCGGCGACGACCAAGCGCTCTCCTCGAGCAGCAGCTGCCCCCACTCGGTCTGCAGCTGGTTCTGCTCACGCTCGAGCTGCTGCAGGCGGGCATACTGCACGCGAGTCAGGTGGCTGGAGGCGATCACCGCCATGGCACTGACCAGGGTCGCCACCACCAGCCCAATCACCACCAACAGGTGCAGTCGTTGACGCCATCCCAACAGCCCGGCAAACCGCTTGCGTCGCTGACTCATCGCCCGCCCTCAGCTGCGCTTGCGCGCGGCACGCATCACCGCACTGCGCGCCCGCGGATTGTCGTCGACCTCGTCGGCGCCGGGGCGGCGCGCCTTGCCCAGCGCCTCGAGACGCCGCTCGAGTTGATCATCGCGGATCGGCATGCCGCGCGGCAAGTGACTATCGCCACGCACGTGGTCGCGAATGAAGCGCTTGACCCGCCGGTCCTCCAGCGAATGGAAGCTGATCACCACCAGGTGCCCACCGGGGGCCAGCGCCTCTAGCGCTGCCTCGAGCGCCGCATCGAGCTGCTCCAGCTCGGCGTTGACCTGGATACGCAGCGCCTGGAAGACCCGCGTGGCGGGGTGCTTGTGCTTCTCCCAGGCCGGGTGGGCGGTCTTGACCACCTCGGCCAGGTCTGCGGTGCGGGTGAAGGGCCGTTCGCTGCGGCGGGCGATGATCGCCCGCGCCAGCCGCTTAGCATAGCGCTCCTCGCCGTAGGCCTTGAACACGCCGGCCATCTCGGCCTCGCCGGCACGCGCCAGGAACTGCGCCGCGCTCTCGCCCTGATCGGGGTCCATGCGCATGTCCAGCGGGCCGTCGCGCAGAAAGCTGAAGCCACGCTCGGGGTCGTCGAGCTGCGGCGACGAGACGCCGATATCGAGCAATATGCCGGCCAGCTTGCCGTGCACGCCATGGGCCTCGGCGATCTCGCCGAGTCGCGCGAACTCGCCGCGCTCGATGCTGAAGCGCGGGTCGTCGATGCTACCGGCGGCGGCCAGCGCCTCGGGATCACGGTCGATGGCGACGAGCCGGCCGCCGTCGCCGAGCCGTTCGAGGATTGCCCGCGAGTGGCCGCCGCGTCCGAAGGTACCGTCCAGATAAATGCCGTCGGGGTCGTGCAGCAGCGCCTCAACCGCACCGTCGAGCAGCACGCTCGAGTGTCGATAGGAGGACGGGGCCGCGGCATTCTCGGGTGAGGACATGAATTTCTCGATGCGGGAACTGCGGGTGGCCGAAAAATCGCGGTCAGCGACGGGAATGGGAGGGAGTCAGCCGATAAGCCGGGTTCTGTCGTGGACAGCCATTCCTCTAGGCGCTGCGTTGCCGCAGCGCTCAAGCAACCTACCCGGACCCAGCGCGGGCCACGCCATTGGGTCCCTATTTGGTCTTGCTCCGAGTGGGGTTTACCGTGCCACGCACTGTTACCAGGCGCGCGGTGCGCTCTTACCGCACCCTTTCACCCTTACCGGCCTCCCGAAGGAGACGTAGGCGGTCTACTCTCTGCTGCACTAGCCGTCGGCTCGCGCCGCCCAGGCGTTACCTGGCACTCTGCCCTATGGAGCCCGGACTTTCCTCCCCCACCCACACTGCAAGCAGCGCGGCTGGCGGCGACTGTCTGGCCGACTCCCAAGCCGGGAAGAATAACAGCGCGCCAGCCCCCTCTCAAGCGGCCAGGAGAGAAACTCAGGGCAATCGCAGAGAGCAGCACCGCTCGGGACTGATCCGTCGACAGGCCTGCGAGGAGGCGCTGTAAACCCGTCCCTGGGCGCTACTTTTTCCTTCCCTGGAAAAAGACCTCCTCTTCGACCTGTCCCCGGCGTCCCTCGCTGGAGGCAACCGCGACAGTGACTCAGCCGGCATCCTTGAGCGCCTGGGCCCGTGCATACCAGGATTTCTTGGCGCCGCCCAACACCCGCGCTGCCACCGAGGCGGCCTGCTTGACGCCGACCCCTTCGGCCAGCAGCGCAGCGAGCAGCCGATCGGCCTCGAGCAACGCCTGGTCGGTTTCCTCGCGCGGCGGCGCGCCGCCGATCATCACCACGAACTCGCCGCGGGCCTGGTCCGGGTCCTCCTGCATGCGCGCCAGCAACATCTCGGCACTGCCGTCGAGGAAAGTCTCGAAGGTCTTGGTCAACTCCCGCGCCAGCACCACGCGGCGCTCGCCGAGCGCTGCTGCCAGGTCTTCCAGCGTCGCACGGATACGGTGCGGCGACTCATAACAGACCAGCGTCTCGTCGCGGCCCGCCAACGACTCGAGTCGCGCCCGGCGGGCTGCCGACTTGGCCGGCAGGAAACCGATGAAGGTAAAGCGGTCGGTGGGCAGGCCCGCCGCACTGAGCCCCGCCACCAGCGCGCAGGGGCCCGGCACCGGCACGATACGGTGGCCGGCCGCGCGCAGCTCGCGCACCAGCACGAATCCCGGATCGCAGATCAGCGGCGTGCCGGCGTCGCTGATCAAGGCCACGTCATCGCCGGCGACCAGGCGCTCGGCCAGTTGCGCCACCCGCGCCGCCTCGTTGTGCTCGTGCAGCGACAGCATCGGCCGCTCGAGGCCGAGATGACGCAGCAGCCGCGCGCTGTGACGGGTATCTTCGGCGGCGATCAGCGCCACTTCGCCGAGCAGCCGCGCGGCGCGCGGGGAGAGGTCGTCGAGATTCCCAATCGGCGTGGCGACCACGTACAATGCCCCATACGCTGAGTCAGACATAACGGTTCCTCTGATAGGACCCAGACAAGGGAATAGGATTTATGGACAAATCGCCTCGCGGCCTGCTGCTTGCCGCCCTGCTGGCGCTGATGGTGGCGGGCTGTGCCGCGCCCACCGGGATAGTCGACAGGCTCACCGATCCCGAGCCCGAGACCCTGCTCGAACGCGCCGCCGACCAGCCCCCCGGAGAGGCTGCCGCCACGCGCCTCGAGGCGGCCGACATCCTAGCACGGCGCGGCGACGAGGCGCAGGCCTTCGAGGTCGCCGAGAGCCTCGACGACAGCCTGCTCGAGGACGCCCAGCGCGTGCAGTGGGCACTGCTGCTGTCGGGCCTGGCCTATGACCTGGAAGACGATACCAGGGTGCTTCAGGCGACCCGTATCCTCGACGAGGATATCCGCATGGAGAGCGATGACCGCAACGCCCTGCGCTATCGCCAGGGGCTCTCGCTGGGCCGCCTCGGCGAGCCGCTGGCGGCCTCGCGCGCCCTGCTACGGGTCCAAGCCGACACCGACAACCCGGTGCTCAACGATGACATCTGGCGCCAGTTGACCCGCCTCAATCGCCAGGAGCTGGCAACGCTCAGTGAAGACCCGGACGCCCTCACCGCCGGCTGGCTCGAGGTCATCGACCTGCAGCGCCAGAGCGGTGGCGACATCACCCGCTTTCTCGACCGCCTCGGCGCATGGCGCGAGCGCAATCCCAACCACCCCGCCGCGCGGCGGCCACCCAGCGAACTGACAGAACTGCGCGAGCTGCGCGATCAGGACGTGCGCCGCATCGCCGTACTACTGCCCGAGTCTGGCCCGCTGGCCGATGTCGCCGAGCAGATTCGCCGCGGCTTGCAGGCCCGCCACATGGAAGCCGGCAACAACGGCGAGTCGACGCCGCAAATGACCTTCATCGACGCCAGCAGCGGCGATCTCCAGGCGCTCTACGCCGAGGCCAACATGGTCGGCGCTCAGGTGGTGATCGGCCCCCTCGACAAGGACCAGGTCACCGAGCTCGAGAACCGCGACAGCGTGCCGCTGCCGACCCTGGCGTTGAACTACGGCCATGGTCAGCGCAATAACGCCGAAGGCCTCTTCCAGTACGGCCTGTCGGCGGAAGACGAGGCGCGCCAGGCGGCACGCCGCGCCTACCTCGACGGCCACCGCCGCAGCGCCGTACTGATTCCTGACAACGACTGGGGTGAGCGCGTCGGCAACGCCTTCCGCCACGAGTGGGAGCGCCAGGGCGGCAGCGTTACCTCGGCGGTACGCTATGAACCCGGCGGCTCGGTGGCAGGCGCCGTGCGCCCGCTGCTCAGTGTCAGCGGCGAGCGCGCTCAGTTGGGTAACGTCGACATGCTGTTCCTGCTCGCACTGCCCAGCTACGCCCGCCAGGTACCGCCGATGCTCGACTACTACTACGCCAGCAACCTGCCCATCTATGCCACCTCGCACCTCTACGAGGGTCGTCCGCAGCCGCGCATCGACCATGATCTGGACGACGTGCAGTTTCCCGACATTCCCTGGCTGATTCCCAACGCCGCGGTGGGCGGCGAGAACGCCGTGCCCTTCTTCGGCAGCTACATGACGCTGCGCGAGGATAACGATCCGGCGCTGTTCAAACTCAACGCCATGGGCGTCGACGCCTACGAACTGGCGCGCCGCCTGCCTCAGCTGCAGGCCATTTCCGGCAGCGAGGTACAGGGTGCCACCGGCATACTGCGCGCCGAGAGCGACGGCCGCATCTACCGCGAGCTGCCCTGGGCCACCTTCGCCAACGGTGTACCCCAGCTGCCACTGGACCTGATCCATCGCAACGAGCTGATGGGCAATGGTGTCCCGCAACTACGCGACCCCGATAGCGACAACGACAGCGACAACGACAGCGTCTTCGACGATGGCCGGGCCCGCTGACGCCCGCCAGCGCGGTGCGCAGATCGAGCGCAGCGTGGCCAATTGGCTGATCCAGCGCGGCCTCGTGCTGGTGGCCAGCAACCAGCACGCCAAGGGTGGCGAGCTGGATCTGGTGATGCGCGACGGGGAGATACTGGTGTTCATCGAAGTCAAGTACCGCGCCGACAGCCGCCACGGCCATCCGCTGGAGTTCGTCACCGCCACCAAGCAGCGCCGCCTGATCCGGGCGGCGCGTTTTTATCTACAGCGCAACGGGCTATCATGTGCCTGCCGCTTCGACGTGGTGGCCGTGATCGGCCATGCCCCGGACCTCGACATCCAGTGGGTGAGAGGCGCCTTCGAAGCGTTCTGACAGACAAGGACCAGGAAGCCACCATGGATTTCCAGACACGCATACTCGAGCACTTCAACGCCAGCATCGACACCAAGACCTATGCCAGTGAGGTGCTACCACCCTTCATTGAGGTGGCCAGCCAAATGATGGTGCAGTGCCTGGTCAACGAGGGCAAGATCCTGGCCTGCGGCAACGGCGGCAGCGCCGGCGACAGCCAGCACTTCTCCTCGGAACTGCTCAACCGCTTCGAGCGCGAACGCCCCAGCCTGCCTGCCCTGGCGCTGACCACCGACACCTCGACGCTGACCTCGATCGCCAACGACTACAGCTATAACGAGGTGTTCTCCAAGCAGATCCGCGCCCTCGGCCAGCCCGGCGACGTGCTGCTGGCAATCTCCACCAGCGGCAACTCGGCCAATGTCATCCAGGCCATTCAGGCCGCCCACGATCGCGACATGACGGTGGTTGCTCTCACCGGCCGCGATGGCGGCAACATGGCCTCCCTGCTTGGCCAGGATGATTGCGAGATTCGCGTGCCGGCCACCTCGACCGCACGCATCCAGGAAGTCCACCTGCTGGCCATCCACTGCCTGTGCGACCTGATCGACGAGCAGCTATTCGGTGGCAGCGAGTAATCTTGACCCCCTAACGCGAGTGATAAGCATGAGAAAAGGATTTGTGATATCCGCCCTGATGGCGCTGAGCCTGGTGCTCTCGGGCTGCGCGCAGATGTCCGCCGGCCCCGAGGACCACGGTTCCAGAACCTTCGGCAGCCAGGTCGAGGACCAGGGCATCGAGAGTCGCATCTCAGGCAACCTGTCCCGCGAGGATGCGCGCTTCAACGACGCCCGGGTCAATGTCGACAGCTACAATGGCATCGTACTGCTGACCGGCCAGGTCCCCAGCGAGGAGCTCAGGGACAAGGCCCAGCAAGTCGCCACCGGCACCCGCAACGTGCGTCGCGTCCACAACGAGCTGGCGGTGGCCGCCAACGTCCCCCTCGCCCAGCGCACCACCGACACCTGGATCACCGCCAGGGTGCGCTCGGCGCTGATCGCCGATGAGCGAATCGATGCCCGCCGGGTGCGCGCCATCACCGAGAACGCGAGCGTCTACCTGATGGGCATCGCCACCCGCGAGGAAGCAGACCGCATCGTCAATGCGGTGTCCGGCATCAGCGGCGTGCAGCGCATCGTCAAGGCATTCGAATACCTCGACTGATAACGGCCACCCCTCCATGCAAAACGGCAGCCCAGTGGGCTGCCGTTTTGCATCATGCGTCCGTGAGCGCCTCGCCGCTACTTGATCACACGCAGCGATGGACGCCCCTTGGGCGGCGCATCACCCTCTTGGCTGGCCTCAGCCTGAACGTCGGCGGACGACTCGGTGTCGCTGTCGACGCTCGACAGCGAGCGTCCCGCATCTTCCGATGCCGCCGCGTCGTCGCCGGCGACCTCGGCTTCGAAACCGGGCATTACCGGCTCATGACCGAATACCATACCCACGCCGTTTTCGCGCGCATAGAGCGCGATCAACGCCTGGCTAGGCACTACCACCTGCATCGGCTGGCCGCCAAAACGGGCGCTGAAGGTAATCGCATCGTTCTCCATCATCAGGTCGCGCACCGCGGTAGGTGCCACATTGAGAACGATCTGGCCGTTCTGCACGAACTGGCTCGGCACGGCAACGCCGGCGTGCTCGGCATCGACCACGATGTAGGGCGTCTGATCGTTGTCCAGCAGCCACTGATAGAGGGCTCTGGCCAGATAGGGTCGGCTCGACAGCATGTCCGCCTCCTGCAATGGGTGCACGCCGGTCGCGACCGGCGACATGAGTATCAGGTGCGCATCTCGCGCTCGGCCTCGGACAGCGCAGCCTTGAAGGCATCGCGCTCGAACAGCCGCTCCATGTAGCTGAGCAGCGGCTTGACCTGCTTCTCCGGAAGCTCGATGCCCAGCGCCGGCAGGCGCCACAGCAGCGGAGCCAGGCAGC
This sequence comes from Halomonas salipaludis, assembly GCF_002286975.1. Lineage (GTDB taxonomy): Bacteria > Pseudomonadota > Gammaproteobacteria > Pseudomonadales > Halomonadaceae > Franzmannia > Franzmannia salipaludis. Next base: position 334,557 of record NZ_NSKB01000006.1, on the reverse strand, counting down.
AGTCGACCAACGAGAACTCTTCGCTCATGAAGAACGCCATGTCCTCGAAGATCGGCGAGATACCCACCAGGCTCTCGCGCAGCTCCTTGCGCGCCTTGTCGGCCTCCTTCTTGCTGCCGCCAATGATCTGTTCGACCAGCGGACACCACTCGCGTTCGATGCGATGCATCCACAGCCGACTCTGCGCACGCGCCACCGGATAGACCGGTAGCAGCGGCGGGTGCGGGAATCGCTCGTCGAGGTACTCCATCATCACCTTGGATTCATACAGCACCAGATCGCGATCCACCAGCGTGGGCACGCTGTTGTAAGGATTGAGATCGGCGAGCTCCTCGTGCTGACTGCCGTCGGCGACTTCCAGAATGTCCACGGCCACGCCCTTTTCGGCCAGCACGATACGCACCCGATGGCTGAGGTGGTCGTCACTACCGGAATAGAACGTCATCGACGAACGCTTGGCCACTACACCCATGTAACAATCCTCGCATCAATTCGAAGTTGCATCATAACACGCCGTGCAACCCCTCGGTGGCAGCAGCGCTCCCGCCCTCGCCGATCAGGCAGAGGCCAGACATACAGGGGGCGCATGACCCGGTCGGCCATACGCCCCCACCGCTAGCACGACTGACGATCAGTGAACGTCGCGCCAGTACTCACGCTTGAGCAGGTAGGCAATGACGCCGAAGATGAAGATGAAGATCAACACCTTGGGGCCGAGCGCCTGGGCCTGCAGCTTGGATGGCTCACCGACGTAGGCGAGGAAGTTGGTGAGGTCGTAGACCGCTTCCTCGAACTCGTCAGGCTCCATCTTGCCCGGCTGGGTGACCTGCAGCACTTCACAGGACTGATACTTGCCTGACAGCGGGTCGAGCTCGGCGCCCTCGATGGGCCGGTCGCTCTCGGCACAGACCATCTCCTGCACGCCCTGCAGCGGCTCGAGCACGTTAGGCATGGCCACCTGCTCATAGACGTTGTTGTTGACGCCGGTCGGACGGCTCGGGTCCTTGTAGAACCCGAGCAGATAGGAGTAGATCCAGTCCGGGCCGCGCAGGCGGCCGTGCAGGCTGAGCTCTGGCGCGGCGGCGCCGAACCAGGACTCACCGTCCTCCTGGCTCATGGCAATGCGCATCTGGTCGTTGAAGGCCAGCTCGGAGGAGAAGATCAGGTTCTCCTCGACCAGGTCCTGGGGCATGCCAAAGTCATTGGCGGCCCGGGCAAAGCGCTGGTACTCCAGGGCGTGGCAGCCCATGCAGTAGTTGACGTAGAGCTGCATGCCGCGCTGCAGCGACGCCTCGTCGTTGAGATCAGGCGTCATTGAATGCGGCACGTCCGGCGCCGGAGCGGCCAGCGCCGCCATGGGCACCAGCGCGAACAGCAGTGCGAACAGTTGCTTTTTCATTAGCCAGTCACCCTTTCCGGAACGGGTTTGGTGTTTTCCATCTTGGTATAGAGCGGCATCAGCAGGAAGAAGGCGAAGTAGATCAGCGTACACAGCTGCGCCACCGCCGTCCGCAGCGACGTGGCCGGCAGCGCGCCGAGCACGCCTAGGATCACGAAACTCACCGCAAACAGTGCCAACATCACCTTCGACATCCAGCCCTTGTAGCGCATCGAACGCACCGGACTACGATCCAGCCACGGCAGCACGAACAGCACCGCAATGGCTGCGCCCATGAACACCACGCCCAGGAACTGAGCCTCGAGACCGAACAGGTCGAAGGTAATCGCCCGTAGAATCGCGTAGAAGGGCGTGAAGTACCATACCGGTGCAATGTGATCCGGCGTCACCAGCGGGTTGGCCGGCTCGAAGTTGGGCCGCTCGATGAAGTAGCCACCACCTTCCGGGAAGTAGAACAGCACCACGCAGAACACGAACAGGAACACCGCGACACCAACCAGATCCTTGACGGTGTAGTAGGGATGGAACGGAATGCCGTCCAGCGGCTTGCCGGTCTCGTCCTTCTTGTCCTTGATCTCGATGCCGTCCGGGTTGTTGGAACCGACTTCATGCAGCGCGATCAGGTGCAGCACCACCAGCCCCAAGATCACGATCGGCAACGCCACCACGTGCAGGGCAAAGAAACGGTTCAGGGTAATACCCGAAATCAGGAAGTCGCCGCGGATCCACTGCGCCAAGTCGGGACCGATCACCGGAATCGCCGCAAACAGCGAGATGATCACCTGGGCACCCCAGTAGGACATTTGGCCCCACGGCAGCAGGTAGCCCATGAAGGCCTCGGCCATCAGCAGTAGGTAGATGGTCATGCCGAAGATCCACACCAGCTCGCGGGGCGCCTTGTAGGAGCCGTAGAGCAGGCCGCGGAACATGTGCAGATAGATCACCACGAAGAACGCCGAGGCGCCGGTGGTATGCATATAGCGGATCAACCAGCCATACTCCACATCGCGCATGATGTACTCGAGCGACGCGAAGGCTCCTTCGCCAGAGGGGTTGTAGCTCATGGTCAGCCATACCCCGGTGAGGATCTGGTTGATCAGTACCAGCAGCGCCAGCGAGCCGAAGAAATACCAGAAGTTGAAGTTCTTCGGCGCGTAGTATTTCGCCATGTGGTCCTGCCAGAACTGCGTGGCAGGGAAGCGGTCATCGACCCAGCGCATGATGCCGCTCTCGGCCTTGACGCGATTCGGGTTACCCATCAGGTAGTCTCCTCATCTTCGCCGACGATGATCTCGTCGCCTTCAAAGCGATAGGGCGGCACCTCGAGGTTGGTCGGGGCCGGGACATTGCGGAACACACGGCCCGCCAGGTCGAAGTAGGAGCCGTGGCAGGGGCAGAAGAAACCGCCCGGCCAGTCGTCCATGTCGACGGCGTCAGGCTCCGGGCGATACAGCGGCGAACAGCCCAGGTGGGTGCAGATACCGATCAACACGCCGATTTCCGGGCGCGACGAGCGTAGCGGGCCGGTGATATAGGCGGGCTGCTGGGGACGCTCGGAGTCGGGGTCCGAGAAGCGCCCAGGATCGCTATTCTCGGTGCGCTCGATCATCTCCTCGGTACGGCTGATGACCCATACCGGGCGCCCGCGCCACTCCACGGTAATGCGCTGACCGGGCTCCAGCAGGGATATATCGGCCCGCACCGGAGCACCCGCCGCTCTTGCCCTGGCACTGGGCTGCCAAGAAGCCACAAAGGGGACCGCAACCCCGACAGCGCCCACCGCACCCACGACGGTAGTGGCGCCCACGAGGAAACGGCGCCGCCCTCTGTTTACGCCGTTATCTGCCATTTTCTAGTTTCTCCCATCAACTTACCCGTTGCCGTATCACAGGAAGGGTATCCCGCGACCCACGGATACAAATGAAGGCTATGGTAAAAAAACGCGCGCGCAAACACAAGGCAATACGGCCCTTGACCTAAGTGGTAGACACGCAACAACTACCTGATATACATACAAAAAAACGCCCAGACCCCGGAGAGTCTGAGCGCCTTTTCGAACGTCTTGCCGCGTTTAACGCTTGGAGAACTGCGGACGACGACGTGCCTTGCGAAGGCCAACCTTCTTACGCTCAACTTCGCGAGCATCGCGAGTCACGTAACCGGCAGCACGCAGCGGCGTGCGAAGCTCTTCATTATATACCATCAGGGCACGGGTGATACCGTGACGAATGGCGCCGGCCTGAGCCGAACCGCCGCCACCTTTGACAGTAACGTAGGCGTCGAACTGGCCCAGCGTATCGGTCAGCTCGAGGGGCTGACGCACGACCATGCGACCGGTGACGCGACCGAAATAGAGGTCGAGTTCCTTGTCATTGACGGTGATCTTGCCGGTGCCCGGCTTGAGGAACACACGAGCGGTGGAAGTCTTGCGGCGCCCGGTACCGTAATACTGCTGTGTCATGGCGAAGTATCCCTTAGAGGTTCAGTTCTTGCGGCTGCTGAGCAACGTGCGGATGCTCGGCACCGGCGTAGACCTTGAGCTTGGTGTACATGGCGCGGCCCAGCGGCCCCTTCGGCAGCATGCCCTTGACGGCAGACTCGATGACGCGCTCGGGAGCGTAGCCGATCATCTTCTCGAAGTTCATGGAACGCAGGCCACCCGGGTAGCCGGTGTGACGATAATAGGTCTTGGCCTGGGCCTTGTTGCCGGTCACCTTGACCTTCTCGGCGTTGATCACGACGATGTAATCGCCGGTATCGACGTGCGGGGTATACTCCGCCTTATGCTTGCCGCGCAGGCGGCGTGCAATTTCGGTCGCCAGACGACCGAGCGTCTTGTCCGTAGCGTCGACGACAAACCAGTCGCGCTGGACGGACTGCGGCTTAGCACTGAACGTCTTCATGGATGAATCACCAAATCGATGTATTGGGTCTCGATACCGCGAACGGCACCTGACCATCCCTATTTTTCTTGGTTGCCACGCAAAAATGCGCAGCAACGGTCGAGCGAGGCGGCATTCTACACGAGCCTGACACGCCAAGGCAATCGTCGTGCCCCACCAATCATGGTTATCGCGGTTGCTACTAGCGAGGGGCGCTGACGGCAGGTCGAAGAGGAGGTCTGCCGTCGGATCAGTCCCGAGCGGTGGTGCCATCAAAAGCCATCAAGGCTTATGGGGCAGCGCCAGATACTCGTGGGACTGCATCTCCTGAAGCCGCGACAGAGTGCGCTGAAACTCGAACTCCAGCCGCCCGTTGGCATAGAGCCGCTCGGCCTCCACCTCCGCCGACATCAACAGCTTGACGCCGCGATCGTAGAACTCGTCGACCATGTTGATGAAGCGCCGCGCCTGGTCGTCGCTGGCCCCGCTCATGCGGGTGACGTTGGATACCAGCACGCTGTGAAACTCACGCGCCAGCTCGATGTAGTCGTTCTGGCTGCGTGGCCCGTCGCACAGCTCGAGGAACTCGAACCACACCACGTCGTCGTGGAGACGCCGCGCCTTGAGCACCCGATGATTGACCTCGATTGGCGCGTCCGCCTCGCCTTCGGCACCGGCGATCTCGCGGAAGCTGCGCGCCAGCTCCGACTCGGCGGCGGCATCCAGCGGCGAGTGGAATATTTCGGCGCGCTCCAGGGCGCGCAGCCGATAGTCGATGCCCGAGTCGACGTTGACCACCTCACAGTGACGCTTGACCAGCTCGATGGCAGGCAGAAAACGCGCCCGCTGCAGGCCGTCCTTGTAGAGCTCGTCGGGCACGATATTGGAGGTCGCCACCAGCACCACGCCGTGCTCGAACAGCGCCTCGAGCAGGTTGGCCAGGATCATCGCATCGGTGATGTCCTTGACGAAGAATTCGTCAAAGCAGATCACCCGCGCCTCGCCGGCAAACTTGGCGGCAATCAGCTTGAGCGGGTTCTTTTCGCCCTTGTAGTGGTCGAGCTCGTTGTGCACCCGCTGCATGAAGCGATGAAAGTGGGTACGCATCTTGTCGGGGAACGGCAGCGATTCGAAGAAGGTGTCGACCAGGTAGGTCTTGCCGCGCCCGACGCCACCCCAGAAGTACAACCCCATGATCGCCGGCGGCTCCTCGAACGGCGACGCCACCTTCTTGCTGCCGAACAGCCCCGCCATCTTCGACTTCAGCCCCTTGCCCGAGGCCACCGGCCTGGGCGCAGTGCGCGGCGTGGCCACCAGCGCCTCATAGAGACGCTGCAGATGCTCGACCGCCGCCTGCTGGGCCGCATCGTACTGAAAATCCTCGCGCTCGAGATCGGCACGATAGCGGGCCAGCGGCCCTTGGCCGGGCATCGCCGGGGTATTCGTCGCGGTGGTTGTCGCACTCATAGGAAGCTTGCGTACCTCGCACTCAGCTCGTCGAGCGATGCATTATACCCGCGAGCAACTCATTTCGCATGTGCGAAACACGCCGCACGGTGCCACTTTCCACGTCTGGCGCATTGACCTCGGTCTCGGCGTGCCCTCTATAATGGCTGCGTCGGCTTCGCTTCCCGAAGGGTAGCGCCGGCCCGGCCAGCACCGCGCGGGGCTTACCCCCGCCCACTGGCGGAAAAGACCAAAGGGGAACGACGTGTACGACAGCAATATCGACTGGATACTGGCAATCGTCAGCGCCCTGGCCGGAATCGGCATCGGCGCGCTGGGCTATCACCTGCTCAACGCCAACGTGGCACGCAACCAGAAGGTTCGCCAGCGCCTGGCCGAGGCCGAGCTAGAGCTCAGCCAGGTCAAGGATGCCCTCAACGACCACTTCGCTCGGGCCGCCGACCTGGTGACCAGCATTCAACGTCAGAGTCAGGAGCTCGAGCAGCAGCTGTCGCTGGGTGCCGATCGCCTCTGCGACGACCTGCAGATCAAGCGTCGCCTGACCCCCAACGACGACTCACTGGGCGCCGACGACGACTCGCCGTCGGTGCCACGCGACTATGCCGACGGCGACCATGGCACCCTGGCCGAGGACTTCGGCCTGCGCCGCGACGACGACGCCACCGGCACCACCCAACCGCAGCCGCCCCGCTACTGATCCGCGGCATGACGCCTGCGCCACCGGCGCAGGCGTCAGACGGGGTTGTCGATGTCCACGAAGCGATGCTCCACGCCTAGCTCTGCGGCCAGCCAGTCGCCCAGCGCCCTGACGCCATCTCGCTCGGTGGCGTGATGGCCCGCCGCCAGATAGCTGATGCCCATCTCACGGGCAATATGCGTGGTGCGCTCGGAGATCTCGCCCGAGATGAATAGCTGTGCGCCGGCGTCAGCGGCAGCCATGAGCATGTCCTGGGCACCGCCGGTGCACCAGGCAACCCGCTCCACCACACCACGATGCCCCTCGATCAGCAGCGCTTCTCGCCCCAGGCACTCACCGACGTGGGCAGCCAGCGCTCGGCTATCGAGCCCCGCCGGCGGCGCCCCCAGCCACAATAGCCCCTCGCCGATCTCCCCGTCGGCACAGCCGTTGGCGGTAAACCCCAGTCGCTCGCCGAGCAGCGCATTGTTGCCCAGAGTCGCATGGGCATCCAGCGGCAGGTGATAGGCGAGCAGATTGATGTCGTGACTGAGCAGGGTCTTGAGGCGCCGCTGCTTCATGCCGGTCACCGCCGGCGGCTCGTTCTTCCAGAAATAGCCATGGTGCACCAGCAGCAGATCGGCATCCCAGGCTAGCGCCTCGTCGAGCAGCGCCTGGCAGGCCGTGACGCCGCTCATCACCCGCTGCACCTGAGGGCGACCGGCGACCTGCAGGCCATTGACGGTATAGTCCTTGAAGCGCGCCGGCTGCAGCAGCGTATCGCACGCCGCCACCAGCGCCTGACGATCGATCATGGTCACCTCCAGACAGGCCAAAACAGGCAGTGGTACAATGACCTGCCATTGTAACGACTGTGGCCACCCCCAGCGACCGCCCCGTCGACAAGGAACCTTGCATGCGTCGTACCCTGCTGCCCTATGTGTGGCCCGTGCTCATCGGTGTACTGCTGGCCATCGTGCTGCTCAACGCCTTTCCCCAACTGCTCGGCCGCGATCAGTCGGCAGCCCCTGCCCAGCGGGTCGAACCGCCGGCCCAGACGCTACCGGCGACCCAGACAGATGGCGGTGCGCGCCCGGCACCGGAGCTGCAGACCGCCAATCCGCTGTCCCGCGAGCAGGGGCCATTCAGCTACTCGGCGGCGGTCGACCGCGCCGCCCCGGCGGTGGTCAACATCTACTCCTCACGCATGGTCGAGCGCGACGAACACCCGCTGATGTCGGACCCCTTCTTCCGCCAATTCTCCGGCGATGACGCCACCTCGCGCCAACGCATGCTCTCCAGCCTCGGCTCGGGGGTGATCGTCAGCGACGACGGCTATGTGCTCACCAACCACCATGTCATCAGCGGCGCCGACCAGATCCAGGTGGCTCTGCGCGACGGCCGCAACACCCTTGCCGAGGTCATCGGCACCGATCCGGAAAGCGACCTTGCGGTGCTGCGCATCGACCTCGACGAGCTGCCAGTGATCGCCATCACCGACTCGACCCAGGCCGCAGTGGGTGACGTGGCGCTGGCCATCGGCAACCCCTTCGGCGTCGGCCAGACGGTCACCATGGGCATCATCAGCGCCACCGGCCGCAGCCACCTGGGGCTGAATGCCTACGAGGACTTCATCCAGACCGACGCAGCAATCAACCCCGGCAACTCCGGCGGCGCGCTGATCAATCCCGAAGGCGCCCTGGTGGGCATCAATACCGCGATCTTCTCGCGCTCGGGCGGCTCCCAGGGCATCGGTTTCGCAATCCCCGCCAACCTGGCGCGCAACATCCTCGATGAGCTGGTCACCCAGGGTCGTGTGATCCGCGGCTGGCTAGGCATCGAGGCCCAGGAAATGACCCAGGAGCTGGCCGCCTCGTTCGGTCTGCAGACCCCAGGCGGCGTGGTCATCGCCGGCATCGTGCCCGACGGCCCGGCAGCCCAGGCCGGGCTACGGCCCGGCGATGTGCTGCTCGAGGTAGATGGCCGGCCGATTCTCGACGCACGTGTGGCGATGTCCGATATCGCAGCTATCGAGCCCGGCGCCGAACTGCCCATCGCCGTGATCAGAAGCGGCGAGCGCATCGACCTGGTACTCAACGTCGGCGAGCGCCCGCCGCCGGAGGGACGACGTCCGGAACGCTGAACACGCCTCACGATGCAAGACGCCCCTGCCACTGGCAGGGGCGTCTTGCGTTACGGCAAACGTCGTGTGGTGCAGAGGGTGTTTATATCAGGGCTTGATACGGTACTCCGCAGAGCGCGCATGCGCCGTCAGCGACTCGCCCCGCGCCAGCACCGAGGCGGTACGCCCCAGCGCCGAGGCGCCATCCGCCGAACAGTTGATGATCGACGAACGCTTCTGGAAGTCGTAGACCCCAAGCGGAGAGGAGAAACGCGCGGTGCCCGAGGTCGGCAGTACATGGTTGGGGCCGGCGCAGTAATCACCCAGCGCCTCGGCGGTATAGCGCCCCATGAAGATCGCCCCGGCGTGGCGTATCTCGCCGAGCCAGCTGCCAGGGTCGGCCAGCGACAATTCGAGGTGCTCCGGGGCGATGCGGTTGATCAGCGCCGCGGCCTCACCACGGTCGCGGCACACGATCAGCGCACCGCGTGCGGCGAGCGACTCGGCGATGATCGCCTGGCGCTCCATGGTCGGCAACAGCGACTCGATCGACGCCGCCACGGTATCGGCATGAGCACCGTCCCAGGTGACCAGGATCGCCTGGGCATCCTCGTCGTGCTCGGCCTGGGAGAACAGATCCATGGCCAGCCAGTCGGGATCGGTGCCGCCATCGGAGACCACCAGGATCTCAGAGGGGCCGGCGATCATATCGATGCCGACCTGGCCGAACACCGCGCGCTTGGCGGTGGCCACGTAGATATTGCCGGGCCCGACGATCTTGTCGACCCGCGGCACCGTCTCAGTGCCGTAGGCCAGCGCCGCCACCGCCTGAGCGCCCCCCAGGGTGAACACATGGTCGACACCGGCCAGGTGCGCCGCCGCCAGCACCAGTTCATTGAGCACGCCGTCCGGGGTCGGCACCACCATGACGATTTCACGCACGCCGGCGACATGCGCCGGAATCGCGTTCATCAGCACCGACGAGGGATAGGCGGCCTTGCCGCCGGGCACGTAGATACCGGCGCGGTCCAGCGCCGTGACCTGCTGACCGAGCACCGTGCCGTCGGCCTCGGTGTACTGCCAGGAGCCGGGCTTCTGATGCTCGTGATAGACACGAATACGCTCGGCGGCGGCGGCCAGCGCCTCGCGCTGTTCGGCAGGCAGGCCGTCATAGGCCTGGCGCAGGCGGGCCGGCCCCAGGGTCAGCTCGGCCATCGACCCCACCGCCAGGCGATCGAGGCGGTTGGACAGCTCGACCAGGGCGGCGTCACCGCGACGACGTACCGCGGCGATGATCTCGTCGACGCGCTGCTGGACCTCGGTGCTTGACACACCCTCCCAGGCCAGCAGCGTCTCGAGGCGGGCATCGAAGTCGGGCTCGGCAGTGGACAGGCGGTTGATGACAGGACGCACGCGGGCATTGTCGGTCATGGGGCTCTCTCCAGGTAACCTTGCTCATCCTTGAGCGGCGGGACAATAGGATGACTCGGAACTAACGGGCCGCTAGCGCGTGGTGGTCGCGGCGCTTGGCCACGGCGGCCCGCAGGCGCTCGATCAGCGGCTTGAGATGCTCGTGCTTCATGGTCATGGCGGCCTTGTTGACCACCAGCCTCGTACTGATGCTGGCGATCAACTCGCGCGGCTCCATGCCATTGGCGCGCAGGGTATTGCCGGTATCGACGATATCGACGATCTCATCGGCGAGATTCATCAGCGGCGCCAGCTCCATGGCGCCGTAGAGCTTGATCACCTCGGCCTGGATGCCCTGCTCGGCGTAGTAGCGACGCGCCACGTTGACGAACTTGGTCGCCACCCGGCGACGCGCCTGGGCCGGCTCGGCGCCCTTGACCCCGGCGGTCATCAGCTTGCAACCGGCGATCTCCAGATCGAGCGGCTCGTAGAGCCCCTCGGCACCGTGCTCGAGCAGCACGTCCTTGCCGGCCACGCCAAGGTCGGCGGCGCCGAGCTGCACGTAGGTGGGCACGTCGGTGGCGCGAATCACCACCAGCTTGACGTTGGGCAGGTTGGTATCGAACAGCAGCTTGCGGCTCTTGCCGAGATCCTCGGCAGGCTCGATCCCGGCGTCCGCCAGCAGCGGCAGGGTCTCGTCGAGAATGCGGCCCTTGGACAGGGCCACGATCAATTGCTTGGTCATCAGCTCACTCACGTCGGTCATTTAGCCGGGCACACGGCGGATCTTGGCGCCCAGCAGCTGCAGCTTCTCTTCGATGCACTCGTAGCCGCGATCGATATGGTAGATGCGATCGACGCAGGTTTCGCCGTCGGCCATCATCGCCGCAATCACCAGCGATGCCGAGGCGCGCAGGTCGGTGGCCATCACCGGCGCTCCGGACAGCCGCTCGACGCCGGTGATCACCGCGGTGTTGCCCTCCAGGGCAATCTGCGCCCCCATGCGATTGAGCTCCTGGACGTGCATGAAGCGATTCTCGAAGATCGTCTCGACCACCCGCGAGGTGCCCTCGGCCACCGCGTTCATGGCCACGAACTGGGCCTGCATGTCGGTGGGAAAGGCCGGATAGGGTGCGGTGCGGATATTCACCGCCCGCGGCCGCTTGCCGTGCATATCGAGCTCGATCCAGTCGGCGCCGGTGGTGATCGTCGCCCCCGCCTCCTCGAGCTTGGCCAGCACCGCCTCGAGGATATCGGCACGGGTGCGCCGCACTCGCACCCGGCCACCGCTGAGCGCAGCGGCCACCAGGAAGGTGCCGGTCTCGATGCGGTCGGGCATCACCTCATGGTGGCAGCCGTGCAGCCGCTCGACGCCCTCGACGGTGATGGTATCGCTGCCGTGGCCGCGAATATTGGCGCCCATGGCGATCAGGCACTCGGCGAGGTCGACGATCTCCGGCTCGCGGGCGGCATTTTCCAGAACCGTGGTGCCATCGGCCAGTGTCGCGGCCATCAGCAGGTTCTCGGTGCCGGTCACGGTGACGGTGTCGAAGAAGATCGTCGCCCCCCGCAAGCGGCCGTTGCTGCGGGCACGAATATAGCCGCCCTCAACGCAAATCTCGGCGCCCATCGCCTCGAGGCCGCGAATATGCAGGTCCACCGGCCGCGAGCCGATGGCGCAGCCGCCGGGCAGCGACACATCGGCATGGCCGAAGTGCGCCAGCAGCGGCCCCAGCACCAGGATCGAGGCACGCATCTTCTTGACCAGATCATAGGGCGCATGGCAGTCCTTGACCTGGGCGCCATCGAGCTGGATGGTCATGCGCTCGCCCATCACCGGCTCGACGCCCATGCGTCCGAGCAGCTCCAGGGTGGTGGTGATGTCCTGCAGATGCGGCAGGTTGCCGATGGTCACCGGCCCCTCGGAGAGCAGCGTGGCGCACAGGATCGGCAGCGCCGAGTTCTTGGCACCGCTGGCCCATACGTCACCGTCGACGGGGCCGTTACCGGTAATGATCAGTTTGTCCATGAAGGTCCGTTTTGGTCAGGCGCGATCGGCGGCATTCTGCCACTGGCTGGGAGTGTAGGTCTTGATGCTTATGGCGTGCAGGGCACCGCTGGCGATCTCATCGGATAGCGCCGAGTAGATCAGTTGCTGGCGCTTGACCGGCGACAGCTCGCCGAACACCTCGCCCACCGCCGTTACCTGAAAATTGCAGCCTTCGCCCTGAATATGGAAATCGCAGCCATCGATACGAGCCTCGAGTAGCGCCTTGACGTCACTGGGTTGCATGCGCGCAGCTCTCCTCTGAAATAAGCATGTCAGCGCCAGACCGGCGTACGCGGTACGCGGAGCGCAAATGGGTTCCAATGGTAATCAAAAGCGCCCCGCTTGGCGATGCCAAGGGGGCGATTAACAGGACGAGTGAAGATATCGGTCACTGGAACGGGTGGCAGCGCTGCGCGCTGCAATCGCGACTGAAGTCGCTCCCACAAAAGCGCATGGCGCCAAAGCAAAAGTAGGAGCGATTTCAATCGCGATAGCGCTGGGTGGCCAAGGCAGACTGAGCCGCGGCTAAAGCTGCTCCCACAAAAGCGCATGGCGCCAAAGCAAAAGTAGGAGCGATTTCAATCGCGATAGCGCTGGGTGGCCAAGGCAGACTGAGCCGCGGCTAAAGCTGCTCCCACAAAAGCGCATGGCGCCGAGGCAAAAGTAGGTGCAATTTCAATCGCGATGGGGTGAGTTGCGTATGCCGGAATATCAACGTCGGCGAGCACATACCATCAGGCCGCGGCGGCCTCGGGGAGCAGACTGTCGAGGCCGGCGATGCGCGTCAGGCGCACCAGCGGCGCCGACAGCGTCACGCTCTCGATAACCAGCCCCGCGGCCTCGGCGCGACGGGTCCACTCGAGCAGCACGCTCAGTGCCGCGCTGCTGACTCGCTCGACGCCGCTCAGGTCGAGCACCAGGCGGGTAGCAGAGGGCTGTCGGGCAAGCCAGTCGCTGCCGCTGGCCGCCAGGGCCGCGGCGACCTCGAAATCGACGTCGCCGCTGACCGCCAGGCGCGCGCCCTCGGCATCGAGTCGCACGCCCCCCTCCTCGAGCAAGCGGCTCATGCCGAGCCGCCCTCCTCCAGCTCCTCCACGCCCACTTCCGGCGCCCAGCCGTCAATGACCGCATCGTAGTCGCGGCCGTGATCGCGCATCGCCTGATCGAACTGATTGCGGAAGGTCAGCCCCAGGTTGATGCCGTTGACGATCACGTTGACCACCTTCCACTCGCCGTCGCTGAGGCGCAGCGAGTAGCTGACCGGATAGACCTGGCCGTTGGTGGCCACCACTTCCATGGCCACGCTGGCCTGATCGTCGTGGCGCGACTCGCGCTGGCTGTCGAGGACCCGCAGCTCGCGATAGTCGAAGGTCACCAGGCCCCTGGTGTAGGTATCGATCAGAGTCTGGCGGAAGGTGTTCACGAACCGGCTGCGCTGCTCGGGCGTGGCGTTCTGGAAATAGCGCCCCATCACGCTGGCGCCGATATAGCGAAAGTCGGCGATATCATCCAGGTTATCATCGACCAGCGCCTCGAGCTCGTCGACATTGTTAGCGAAGTAGTCCCTACGCCCTTCGATCTCGCCCATCAGCTCATCGATGCTGGTACGAATCAGCTGTTCCGGGGTCTGGCTGGGCTGCTGCGCCTGGGCCGACCCGACCACCAACATTGCCAAGGCAGCCAACAGGGCCACCGCAGCAGACAAGTAACGCCTATACGCTACGCGCATAACACCTCCATGAACTATCGTCATCAGTCACTGACCATGTTGGACACGAATTGCTGGATGAGTTCTTCCAGCACCAGTGCCGACTGGGTATCGCGAATGCTGTCACCGTCCGCCAGGGTCTCGGGGTCGCCGCCTACCGACAGGCCAACGTACTGTTCACCGAGCAGCCCCGAGGTAAGGATCGCCGCCGTGGTATCCCGCGACAGGCGGCCCTCGAGGGTACCGTCAAGCTCCATCACCACCCGCGCGTCGTACCAGTCGGTATCCAGCTCGATGGCCGATACTCGGCCGACGTTGACACCGGCCATGGTCACCTTGGCGCGCGGCTTGAGGCCGCCGATATTGGAGAAATTTGCCTCCAGGGTGAAGGTGTCGCCGGACGGCCCCATGGTCAGCCCGCTGACCCGCAGGCCGAGGAATACCAGCCCCAGGATCCCTGCGAGCATGAACAGCCCGACGCCCAGTTCCATCATCTTGCTGCGCTTCATGCCTTGTCTCCGCTGATCATGACAGCCCGCCGAACATTACCGCGGTCAATACGAAATCCAGCCCCAGTACGGCCAGCGAGGAGTAGACCACGGTGCGCGTAGTGGCACGTGAGATACCCTCGGAGGTGGGGATCAGGTCATAGCCCTGGAACACCGCGATCCAGGTCACCACCAGAGCGAATACCAGGCTCTTGACCATGCCATTGCCGACGTCGCCGATGAAATCGACGCTCGACTGCATGTTGCCCCAGTAGGAGCCGTCGAACACCCCGAGCCACTCGACGCCGACCAGATAGCCGCCATAGATGCCGACCACGCTGAAGCCCACGGTGAGCAGCGGCAGCGCCACGAAGCCCGCCCACAGACGCGGCGCCACCACCCGGCGCAGGGGATCGACGCCGATCATCTCCATGCTCGACAGCTGCTCGGTGGCCTTCATCAGGCCGATCTCGGCGGTCAGCGCCGAGCCAGCACGGCCGGCAAACAGCAGTGCCGCCACCACCGGCGACAGCTCGCGCAGCAGCGACAGCGCCACCATCTGCCCCAGCGCCTGCTCGGCGCCGAAATCGACCAGGATGGTATAGCCCTGCAGTGCCAGCACCATGCCGATGAACAGACCCGATACCATGACGATGGCCAGCGACAGCACGCCGACGAAATGCATCTGGCGCAGCCACAGATAGAGCCCTTCACGGGACGGCACACCCACCGCCGACTGCGCCAGGAACACTCCCGCCCGGCCCATGGCTTCGAGCAGCTCGCAGCCACGTCGCCCCAACCCTGCGATATGGCGGATCATCGCCAGCCTCCCGCACCCAGCATGTCATGTCGAAAGTCCGGCGCCGGATAGTGAAAGGGCACCGGGCCGTCGGCTTCACCATGCACGAACTGGCTGACCCGCGGGTCCTGGTCGACGTCGAGGGTCGCCGGGGTGCCATGGGCCATGACCTGGCCGTCGGCGATGACATAGACGTAGTCGGCGATCGACAGCGTCTCCTTGATATCGTGGGAGACCACCACCGCGGTCAGGCCCAGCGCCTCGTTGACCCGCTTGATCAGCTGCACCAACACCCCCATCGAGATCGGATCCTGACCGACGAACGGCTCATCGTAGAGGATCAGCTCGGGATCCAGGGCCAGTGCCCGGGCCAGCGCCACACGCCGCGTCATGCCACCCGACAGCTCGGACGGCATCAGCTCGCGTGCGCCGCGCAGGCCGACCGCCTCGAGCTTCATCAGCACCAGGTCGCGCACCATGGCCTCGGGCAGGTCGGTATGCACGCGTAGCGGAAAGGCGACGTTCTCGAACACGCTCAGATCGGAGAACAGCGCACCGCTTTGAAACAGCATCCCCATCCGCCTGCGCAGCCGAAACAGCGCCTTGCGTGACAGCGCGTGCACGCGCTGACCGTCGATCTCCACCCGCCCGGCATCCGGTGTCAACTGGCCGCCGATCAGCTTGAGCAGGGTGGTCTTGCCGGTGCCGCTGGGCCCCATGATCGCGGTGATCTTGCCACGCGGAATGTTTAGCGACACGCCGCGGAAGATATCCTTGTCACCGCGAGAGAAATGCAGGCCGTCGATCACCACGAAGGGCGAATCACTCATCGCGTGCCATCTCGTCGAGAAAAATTATCGAACATCGTATCCTAACTGCGACAGCCCTCGCCAGCGAGAGTTGCGGCAACGCATCATCGACATCTCGCCGCGCCTTGCACCCCCGGTCCAAGGCGCGTTTAATTGGCGCCTTCTTATTAGTCGCGCACCGGACCGCCACCTCTTCATCATGCTGCTACCCCTGATCACCATTCTGGTCGGCCTGATCGGCCTGCTGTGGAGCGCCGACCGCTTCGTCGGTGCCGCCGCCGCCACCGCGTATCGCGCCGGAATGAGCACCCTGCTGATCGGCATGACCATCGTCGCGCTGGGCACCTCGGCACCCGAGATCCTGGTCTCGATCATGGCCGCCCTGGACGGCGTGCCCAATCTCGCCACGGGCAATGCCCTGGGCTCCAATATCGCCAATATCGGCCTGGTGCTCGGCATCACCGCGCTGGTGGCACCGATCCCGGTGCGCTTCTCCATCGTGCGCCGCGAGCTGCCGCTGCTGCTTGGCGCCACCGGGTTGGCCGGCTATGCGCTGGCCAACGGTATCCTCGGGCGCTTCGATGCACTGTTTCTGCTAGCGCTGCTGGGCTTCAGCCTGTGGTGGCTGTTTCGTGCCGACACCCCCGACGAAGAGGCCCCCGGCCAGGTGCCGGACATGACGCTGCCCAAGGCGCTGGCCTGGCTGGCGCTGACGCTGCTGCTGCTGGTAGCCAGCTCGCGCCTGCTGGTGTGGGGGGCCAGCGAACTGGCACGCAGCTTCGGCATCAGCGAACTGGTCATCGGCTTGAGCATCGTTGCCATCGGCACCAGCCTGCCGGAGCTGGCCGCCTGCGTCTCGAGCGCGCTCAAGCGCCATCACGACATCGCCATCGGCAACGTAATCGGCTCCAACCTGTTCAACATGCTGGCGGTGCTGCCGATTCCCGGCATGCTGGCCCCCGGTCCCATCGACCCCGCCGCCGCCAGCCGCGACTTTCCGACCATGCTGACCCTGACCCTGCTGCTCGGTGCGCTACTACTATGGCAGCGCCATGGCGCCATCGGCCGTCTGCCCGGCGGCGTGCTGGCAGTGCTGTATGGCGGCTATCTCGGCTGGCTGGCGTTGAGTCTGTAAGCAGCGAATACTGAACTCGCGCGAGGTGTCACACTTGAGCCACGCGCCACAACCGGCAACAATCATCGCCATGACCGACACCCCTGACTCCGTGTTTCGTGCCAGCGCCTGGCGCACCCTCGACCTCGAGCAGCAGGCCATCGCCGCGCTCGGCGCTCAGCTCGACGCCGATTTCGATCGCGCCTGCCAGCTAATGCTCGACTGCAACGGCCGCGTGGTGGTCACCGGCATGGGCAAGTCGGGGCATATCGCCGGCAAGATCGCCGCCACCCTTGCCAGCACCGGCACCCCGGCGTTCTTCGTGCACCCCGGCGAAGCCAGCCACGGCGACCTGGGCATGATCACCCGCGGCGACGTGGTCCTGGCACTGTCGAACTCCGGCGAGACCAGCGAGGTCACCGCCCTGCTGCCGCTACTCAAGCGCATGGGCACGCCGCTGATCAGCATGACCGGACGTCCCGGCTCGACGCTGGCGCGTCATGCCGACGCCCATCTCAATGCCGCCGTGGCCCGCGAGGCCTGCCCCCTCGACCTGGCACCCACCGCCTCGACTACCGCCGCCCTGGCGCTTGGCGATGCGCTGGCAGTGGCGCTGCTCGAGGCACGTGGCTTCACCGCCGAGGAGTTTGCCCTGTCGCACCCCGGCGGCAGCCTCGGCCGACGCCTGCTGCTCAAGGTCGGCGACCTGATGCACCAGGGCAGCCGCCTACCCCAAGTGCCGCTCGGCAGCCCGCTGCGTGACGCCCTGCTCGAGATTACCCGTCAAGGCCTCGGCTTCACCTGCGTGGTCGATGAACAGGGCCTGCTCGCCGGGGTCTATACCGACGGCGACCTGCGGCGTACGCTCGATCAGTATGCCGACCTGCGCTCGCTCAAGGTCGACGAGGTCATGACCCGCCCCGGCAAGCGCATCGGCGCCGAGGTACTCGCCGCCGAAGCGGTGCGCGTGATGGAGGACAACCGCATCACCGCCCTGGCGGTGGTCGACGACCAGGGCCGCCCGGTGGGCGCCCTGCACATGCATGACCTACTGACCAGCGGCGTTATCTAGGAGAATTCATGAGCCCAGACACCCCGTCCCTCCCCCCAGCCCTGATCGACCGGGCCCGCCACGTTCGCCTGCTGGCACTGGACGTCGACGGCGTGTTCACCGACGGCCGTCTCTATTTCCAGGCCGACGGCATCGAGATCAAGGCGTTTCATACCCAGGACGGCCACGGCGTCAAGCTGCTGCGCCAGGCCGGCCTGGAAGTGGCCTTGATCACCGGGCGCGACTCACCGATGGTCAGCCAGCGTGCCGCGGCACTGAGCATCGACCATGTGCTGCAGGGCCGCGAGGACAAGCTCGCCGCACTGCGCGAGCTGTGCCAGCGACTTGGCCTGGGGCTCGAGCAGGTCGCCTACGGCGGCGATGACCTGCCTGACCTGGCGGCGATCAAGCGTGCAGGGCTCGGTATCAGCGTCCCCAACGCCCCGGATTACATCCGCGCCCACGCCGACTGGGTTACCCAGCGCCCCGGCGGCCACGGGGCGGTGCGTGAGATCTGCGATGCGCTGCTCCAGGCCCAGGGCCACTGGGGCGCGGTAGTCGACACCTTCCTGCACGGGAAGCGCTGAGCCATGACCATCCGCCTGCCGCGCCCCTCCTACAAGCTATGGCTGCTGCTGCTCCTGCTGCTGCTCGGCGGGGTGCTGGCGCTGTTCGAACAGCGCGACAGCTTCGGCCCCGGCCCGGTGCCGCGCGATGCGGCCGGCGAGCCCGACTACTACCTCGAAGACGCCACCATGACCCGCTTCGACGCCCAAGGCCGACCCCATCAGCGCCTCGAGACACCGCGCCTGGTGCACACCCCCCACGACGACGTCACCCGCACCCAGACGCCAATCAGTCGGCTGCTCGACAGCGAGGGCCGCACCTGGTTCAGCTACGGTGACGTCGGCACCCTCGGCCCTGGCAATGAGCGGCTGACGCTGGCCGGCAACGCCCGCCTGGAGGCCCCCGACGAGGGCTGGCGGCTGGAGACCGACGTGCTGCACGTCGATCTCGACATCGGCCACGCCTTCAGCGAGAGCACTGCTACCCTATATCAGCCGCCACAGTGGACCCGCGGCGAACGTTTCGACGCCTGGATCGACGAAGACCGCATGCGCCTGACCGACAACGTGCGCGGCCACCACCCACCCGAAGGCCCCGAGGAACCCGCATCATGAGGCGATCATCCCTGACCCTGGCAGTGGCCGCCTGGCTGCTGTTGGGAAGCGCCGCTGCCCTGGCCCAGAGCCAGGACGCCAGCCAGCCCATCGACGTTATCGCCGACCAGCTCGACCTCGACGACCGCGCCGGCACCGCGGTCTACACCGGCGATGTGGATATCCGCCAGGGTTCGCTGCAGGTCACCGGCGATCGCGTCGAGATCCGTCGCAACGATGCCGGCGAGGTCTCGCGCATCACCGCCACCGGCGAGCGCGCCTACGTCGAGCAACGTCCCGAACCCGACGAGGAGCTGATGCGCGGCTGGGGCCGCACCATCATCTATCACGTCGCCGCGCGCCGCGTGGAGTTGATCGACCAGGCCGAACTGCACCAGGCCCGCGACACCTTCGACGGCGGCTACGTCGAGTACTTCCTCGACCGCCGCGTGGTCCAGGCCCGCTCCGAGGTCGAGGGCAGCGAACGTCAGCGCGTACGCATGACCCTCAACCCCGAGCAGAACTGACTCGAGCCACTTCGCTCCCCTACTTAAGGCAAGCGCATGACGACCCTTCGCGCCAAGCACCTGGCCAAGAGCTACAAGCGCCGCCGGGTGGTGCACGACATCAGCCTGACCATCGACCAGGGCAGCATCGTCGGCCTGCTCGGCCCCAACGGGGCCGGCAAGACCACCTCGTTCTATATGATCGTCGGGCTGGTCAAGGCCGACGCCGGCGAGGTCCATATCGACGACCTCGATCTGTCGCGGGCGGCCATGCACGAGCGCGCCCAGGCCGGGCTCGGCTACCTGCCCCAGGAAGCCTCGGTATTTCGCAAGCTGTCGGTGGCCGACAATATCATGGCGATCCTCGAGACCCGCAAGGACCTCGACCGCGCCGGACGCCAGGCACGTCTCGAACAGCTGCTCGGCGAGTTCCATGTCACCCACATCCGCAACAACCTGGGCATGAGCCTGTCCGGCGGTGAGCGACGCCGGGTCGAGATCGCCCGCGCGCTGGCCACCGAGCCGACCTTTATCCTGCTCGACGAACCCTTCGCCGGGGTCGACCCGATCTCGGTGGGCGAGATCAAGGGCATCATCCGCCAGCTCAAGGCGCGCGGCATCGGTGTGCTGATCACCGATCACAACGTCCGTGAGACTCTGGATATCTGCGACCGCGCCTACATCGTCGGCGACGGCCAGATCATCGCCGAGGGCAGCGCCGCCGAGGTGCTCGACAACCAGCAAGTCCGCGATGTCTACCTCGGCGAGGACTTCCGGCTCTAAGAGTACTCGGCCTCAAGCCTATGAAAACACGCTGTGCTATTGACAACTGGCACACGAATTGCGCATGGCATGCTTATTGCAGAGATTTCATGCCATAGTGCTTGCATGGGGTCGCGACGCGGGCTACCGTGATCGCTCACTTGTCAGCGAAGCCGTCTCCCCATGGCCATGAAACCCTCGTTGCAACTGCGCGTCGGTACCCACCTGACGATGACGCCCCAGCTGCAGCAGGCGATCGCCCTGCTGCAGCTGTCGACCCTCGATCTTCGCCAGGAAATCCAGCAGGCGCTGGAATCCAACCCCATGCTCGAGCTCGACGATGCCTTCGGTGAGCAGGAGGTGGCCGAGGCCAAGGAGGACGACTGGTCGAGCGAGATCCCCGACGAGCTGTCGGTCGATAGCGACTGGTCGGACACCTACCAGGACATGGCGCCCAGCGGCAGCGGCGAAGCGCCGGACTTCGAGCGCAACGCCAGCGGTGAAAGCCTCCACGATCACCTGGCCTGGCAACTGGCGATGACCGACCTGGTCGACCGCGAGCGGATCATCGCCGAAAGCCTGATCGATGCCGTCGACGACAACGGTTACCTGGCGGCGAGCCTCGATGAACTCAGCGGCGGGCTGCGCGACCAGGGCCTTGCCGGCCTCAAAGTCAGCGAGGTCGAGCAGGTACTGCTGCGCCTGCAGCAGTTCGAGCCCACCGGGGTATGTGCCCGCGACCTGCGCGAATGCCTGATGCTGCAGCTCGGCGTACTACCCGACGATACCCCGCTGTTGCCCCAGGCCAAGCGCCTGGTACGCCAGTTCCTGGAGGCCCTGGCCGGCGACGACCGCAAGCTGCTCAAGCGCCGCCTGCGCCTCGACGACGACCAGCTCGACCACGTCATTGCCCTGGTACGCACCCTCGACCCGCGCCCCGGCCAGGCCTTCAGCGACAGCGGCAATGACTACGTGATCCCCGACCTGATCGCCCGCCATACCCAGGCCGGGTGGCGCATCGAGCTGAATCCCGAGGCGCTGCCACGCATGCGTATCCAGCCCGACTACGCGGCACTGATCAAACGCGCCGACAAGAGCGACGACAACGCCTTCATGAAGCAGCACCTGCAGGAGGCACGCTGGCTGATCAAGAGCCTGTCGAGCCGCAACGACACCCTGCTGCGGGTCGGTCGCGAGATCATGGCGCGCCAGTTCGACTTCCTCGAGCAGGGCGAAGAAGCCATGAAGCCGCTGATCCTGGCCGACATCGCCCAGGCAGTGGAGATGCACGAGTCGACCATTTCGCGCGTCACCACCCAGAAATTCATCCACACCCCGCGCGGGGTGTTCGAGCTCAAGTACTTCTTCTCCAGCCACGTCGGCGGTGCCGGCGAGGGTGACGCCCACTCCAGTACCGCGATTCGCGCGCGCCTCAAGAAGCTGATCGGCGAGGAGCCGCCGCGTAAGCCACTGTCCGACAGCAAGCTGGTCGACCTGCTCTCCGACAGTGGCATCAAGGTTGCCCGGCGTACCGTGGCGAAGTACCGCGAAGCCATGGGCATCCCGCCCTCCAGTGAGCGCAAACGACTGTCCTGAAAGTAAAAAAACCTGCCATACCGGCGTTGCTCAAATCCACTGGCACAGGGGGTATGCAGCGCCACAAAAAGGGTTACAATCGAAGCGACACCCGCAGGAAAGGAGCGTGCCATGCAAGTCAACATCACCGGACACCATGTTGAACTGACCGAATCGCTGCGTGATTACGTCGACGAGAAGCTCGCCCGCCTCGAACGACACTACGACAACATCACCACCGTGCAGGTCACGCTTTCCATCGAAAAGGAGCGCCAGCACGCCGCCTGCACCCTGCACGCCGCAGGGGCCGATATCCACGCCGATGCCCAGGACGTGGACATGTACGCTGCCATCGACGCCCTGGCCGACAAGCTCGACCGCCAACTGGTCAAACACAAGGAAAAAGCTCAGGCCCGCGCCCAAGGCGCCGGTGTCCGCTGATTTCTCCATGACTCTGCAAACCATCCTACCCCCCGAGCGCGCCCTGTTCGGCGTCCCCGGGGGGAGCAAGAAACGGGTGCTGGAATTCTTCAGCACCTTCATTGCCCAGAACACCCCGAGCCTCGACAGCCAGGAAGTCTTCAGCCGGTTGATCGGACGCGAACGGCTGGGCAGTACCGGCATCGGCAACGGGGTCGCTATCCCCCATGCCCGCAGCCCCCACTGCAAGACGCCGCTGGCCGGCTTTCTCAAGCTCAGCGAGGCAGTCGACTTCGATGCCATCGACGGTGACCCGGTAGATCTGGTGTTCGTGCTGCTGGTTCCCGAACAGGCCGACGACACCCACCTGGCACTGCTCGCCGAAGTCGCCGGCGTGATGAACGACGCCGACACCCGCACGCGGCTGCGCCACTGCGAGAGTCAGCGTGAACTTCATGATACCCTGATGGATGCCATCGACCGTCAGGCCCAGCACCCCGATACTCCCGCTCCCTGAGCCTTTGCCAGGGCCGCCTGGAAGTCCCGACGCACGTCGGCGGCACGTTTTAGCGCAGGTTCGCGCAGGAGAGCAGCATGCAGCTCGTCATCATCAGCGGCCGATCCGGCTCGGGTAAATCGATTGCCTTGCAGGCCCTCGAAGACCTGGGCTTCTATGCCATCGACAACCTCCCGGCGATGCTGCTCGGCTCGCTGGTCGACGAACTGCATGCCGGCGAGCCGCGCCGCGCCTCGATCGCCGTGAGCATCGACGCGCGCAATCTGCCGGACGCCCTGGAGCGCTTCCCGAGCCAGCTCGACGAGGTACGCCAGCGCGGTGTCGACTGCCAGGTCGTCTACCTCACCGCTGACGCCAAGATCCTCCTCGAGCGCTACTCGGCCACCCGCCGTCGCCATCCGCTGACCCGCGACAGCGACCGCACCCTGGCCGAGGCCATCGACTCCGAGGAGAGCGCACTGGCCGAGATCCGCGACCTGGCCGATCTGACCATCGATACCACCCGGCTGTCGGTTCACGACCTGCGCGGACGCATTACCGAACAGGTCGCCCAGCATGTCGGCAAGCAGCTGACCCTGACCTTCGAGTCGTTCGGCTTCAAGCGCGGCGTGCCGCTGGATGCCGACACCGTGTTCGACGCCCGCTGCCTGCCCAACCCCTACTGGGATCCACGGCTGCGACCGTTCAACGGCCGCGACGCCGAGATCGTCGAGTTCCTCGAGGGCTATCGCGACGTCGCCGACATGGCCAGTGACATCCACCGCTGGCTGAGTCGCTGGCTACCTGCCTATCAAGCCAGCCATCGCAGCTATGTCACCGTGGCGATCGGCTGCACTGGCGGCCAGCACCGCTCGGTCTATCTGGTCGAACGCCTGGCCTCTGAGTTTGCTGCCCGCTACCCCGACGTACGCCTGCGCCACCGCGAACTGGGCATTCACACCGCCATCACCCGCCCCGCTGCCAAGGACAGCGAGCACGCCACCACACCTCAAGGAAGTTGAGCCGATGCCGAGCCGTGAGCTGATCCTGACCAACAAGCGTGGCCTGCACGCCCGCGCGGCCACCAAGCTGGTGCAGTGCTGCCAGCCGTATCGCGCCAAGGTCAGGGTTCACCACGCCGACCGCGACGCCGACGCCGCCAACATCATGTCGCTGCTGATGCTCGCCGCGCCCTGCGGCAGCGCGCTCACCGTTCACGCCGAGGGTGACGACGCCGAGGCCGTGCTCGACGCCTTGGGGGCCCTCTTCGAATCACGCTTCGAAGAGGGCGAGTAGGCGCTTCCCCTGCCTCAGCTGCCCGCCACCGTCATCTCGTCGATCAACCAGCTGCCGCTGTGGATGCTGCCGCGGGTGTCGACATCATCGCCCACCGCCACCAGGCCACGAAACATCTGCTCGAGGTTGCCGGCGATAGTGAACTCTTCTACCGGGTGCTGGATCACGCCGTTTTCGACCCAGAACCCCGCCGCACCGCGGGAGTAGTCGCCGGTCACGCTGTTGACGCCCTGCCCCATCAGCTCGGTGACCAGCACCCCGGTGCCGAGCTGCTCGAGCAGCGCAGCCTGCGGCGTCAGCGGCGCCTCGAGACGCAGGTTGCGGGCGCCACCGGCATTACCGGTGCTGTGCATGCCGAGCCGCCGCGCGCTATACGCCGAGAGCATGTAGCTGGCCAGCCGGCCCTGGTCGATGAACACGTTGTCGCGGGTGTAGACGCCGTCATTGTCGAAGGGGGCACTGGCCGAGGCACCGACTTCCAGCGGCCGCTCGCCCAGCGTGAACCAGCTCGGGAACAGCGTCTCGCCGAGGCGTCCGCACAGGAAGGAGGCGTCGCGATACAGCGCCCCTCCAGCGATGGCGCTCATCAGATGGCCAATCAGGCCGGCCGCCAGCTGTGGGTCGAACAGCACCGGGAAGCGTCCAGTGCCGGGACGCTTGGCCCCCAGCCGACGCAGCGTCTTGTCGGCGGCCTGGCGGCCGATCGTCTCGGCGGCCACCAGCCGGGCCGGGTCGCGCTCGCTGGTGTACTCGTAGTCGCGCTGCATGCCACTATCATCCTCGGCGATCAGCATGCACGACAGCGAGTGGCGGCTGCCGCACTGGCTGCCCAGGAAACCGTGGCTGTTGCCGTAGACGCGTACGCCCTCACCGCTCGACAGGCTGGCGCCGTCGGAGTTGCTGATGCCCGCCACGCCGCGACCGGCGGACTCGCAGGCGAGCGCCAGCTCGATGGCCTCGTCGGTGCTCAGCCGCCACGGATGGTGCACCTCGAGGTCGGGCAGCTCGGTGGCCATCAGCTCCGCCGGCGCCAGGCCGGCGTGGGGGTCTTCGCCGGTATAGCGGGCGATGCCGATGGCCTTCTCCACCGCGGCCCTGATCGACGCCTCGCCGGCATCCGACGACGAGGCGCTGCCCTTGCGGCTGCCGACGAACACCGTCACCGCGATACCCTGATCGCGGGACAGCTCGACGCTCTCCACCTCGCCGAGCCGCACGCTGACGCCGATCCCCTGATCGACGCTGGCCCCTACTTCGCAGGCATCGGCGCCCAGCCGACGCGCCAGATCCAGCGCTGAAGCGACCCGCGCCTCGAGCAGCGCCTGCTGCTCGGCGGCATCAAAAGCCTGTGTCATCTCGTGTCTCCTTGACTGGGGTGGGCTGGTATACTCGCCGCACACCCCGATGCTGATGGTAATGGCATGTCATTCGATTCCCCCGCCGACCACGATGGTTGGCAGAGCAAGACCCAACGCAAGCAGGAGATGCAGGCCCTGCAGGCACTGGGCGAAAAGATCATCGCCCTGTCCGACGCCGAGCGCGCCCGGCTGCCGCTCTCTGACGAGATGCTCGCCGCGGTCGAGGAGACCGGGCGCATCCGCTCCCACGAAGGCCGGCGCCGCCATATGCAGTACGTCGGCAAGGTCATGCGCCGCGAGGATACCGCGGCGATCCAGGCTGCCTTCGACGAATTCGAGCAGGAGAAGCTGCAGCGCGACCACGCCTTCCACCGCCTGGAGAAGTGGCGCGAGCGGCTGATCGAGCAAGGCGACGAGGCCGTCGAGGCCTTTATCGTCGAGTTCCCCGATGTCGACCGCCAGGCGCTGCGCCAGCTGATACGCAATGCCCAGCGCGAACGCGCCCAGGACAAGCCGCCGACCAGTTCGCGCAAGCTGTTCAAGCTGATTCGCGATACGGCAAGCCTATAGCACCCGGCCCCTCGTCATGGCAGCGCTGCGCGCTGCATCGCGACTGAAGTCGCTCCCACAGGGGCAGTGGCGCTAAGCCCTAAGCAGCAGCGCTGCGCGCTGCATCGCGACTGAAGTCGCTCCTACACTGTGTGGTGGCACCAAGGCCAAAGTGGGAGCGGCTTTAGCCGCGATGGTCATGCCGGCTTCACCGCGGTAGTCGGTGCTCACGACGCCGTGCCCCCCACGGTCAGCTCGTCGAGCTTGAGCGTCGGCTGGCCGACGCCAACCGGCACGCCCTGCCCCTCCTTGCCGCACACGCCGATCCCGGTGTCGAGCTCCATGTCGTGGCCGATCATCGATACCTGGGCCATCGCCTCGGGGCCGTTGCCGATCAGCGTCGCCCCCTTGACCGGTGCGGTGATCTTGCCGTCCTCGATCAGGTAGGCTTCGCTGGCCGAGAACACGAACTTGCCCGAGGTGATATCCACCTGGCCACCACCGAAGCTCACCGCATAGAGGCCGCGCTTGACGCTCTTGATGATGTCGGCGGGAGCGTCGTGACCGGCCAGCATGTAGGTATTGGTCATGCGCGGCATCGGCATGTGCGCATAGGACTCGCGACGTGCGTTGCCGGTGGGCGCCATGCCCATCAGCCGCGCGTTCAGCTTGTCCTGCATGTAGCCGGTGAGGATGCCGTCCTCGATCAGCGGCGTATAGGCGCCCGGGGTGCCCTCGTCGTCGATCGACAGCGAGCCGCGGCGATCCCCCAGGGTGGCGTCATCGACCACCGTCACCCCCTTGGCGGCCACCCGCTGGCCCATGCGACCGGCGAAGGCCGAGCTGCCCTTGCGGTTGAAGTCGCCCTCCAGGCCGTGGCCGACGGCCTCGTGGAGCAGGATGCCGGGCCAGCCGGCGCCCAGCACCACTGGCATCTGGCCCGCCGGCGCGTCCACCGCCTCGAGGTTGACCATGGCCTGGCGCACCGCTTCGCGGGCGAAGCGACTCGGCGCCTGGTCGTCGCGCAGGCGCGCCATGGCGTAGCGACCGCCGCCGCCGGCGCTACCACGCTCGCGGCGGCCGTTGCTGGTCACGATCACGCTGACGTTGAAGCGCACCAGCGGGCGCACGTCGGCGGCCAGGGTGCCGTCGCTGGCACGCACCAGCACAACTTCGTAGAGACCGGTCAGCGAGGCACTGACCTGGCTCACCGCGGGGTTCTCGGCCCGTGCGATGCGATCGGCCTCCTTGAGCATGGCGATCTTGTCGCCGGCACTGAGCCCAGCCAGCGGGTCGACGCCGACATAGCGTTCGTCGGCCTTGCCGAGACGCCCCGGAGCGAGCACCAGGCGCGCCCCGCTACGCGCAATGCCCGAGGCGGTGCGCCCGGTATCGGCCAGCGCCTCGGCGGTGATCTGGTTGGAGTAGGCGAAACCGGTCTTCTCGCCGGCCATGGCGCGCACACCGACCCCGCCGTCGATGCTGTAGCTGCCCTCCTTGACCTCACCATCCTCGAGCACCCAGCTCTCGTGCCAGCTGCGCTGAAAGTAGAGGTCGGCGTAGTCGATGCCGGCGCCCAGCGCATGGCCGAGCCCGGCATCGAGACCGTCGAGGTCGAGCCCCCCCGGGGTCAGCAGGGTAGCGATGGCGCCATCGAGCTTGTCCTGAGCCGTCAGGTCACGGGAGTGTAGGTTCATTCGGCACCTTCCAGGGTAATCTGCGGCGAGGTCCAGGGGCCCCGCACGCGGTAATGAATCTGCGTCGCCCGATCGATGGCTCCACCGAACAGGCGATGCGCGATGAACAGTGCCCCGCCCACTACCGGGGCGCCGGCGGCTACCGCCGCCAGCGGGAGATTTTGGCTTACTGGTACCGTGACCCCGAGACGCTGGTCGAGTTCACGCCGCGCCAGGTCGACCTGACCGTCAAGGGTGAAGCGCGTAGCCGGCGCCTCGACCACCACCGGGCCACGGGTTTCCAGAATGCCACCATACAAGGTCGCGTTGCCGATGACACTGTCGAAGGCCGTACCCTGGCCGGTCACGTCGGAGAAGTCCAGGCGCAGGCGCCGCAACAGGTTGTCGAAGTTGAGCAGCCCTACCAGGCGCGCCGAGGGCGAGTCGAGGTAGCGGAAGCGGCCGTCGCGCAGGTCGATGTCCAGGCTGCCCCGCGAGCGGTCGAGACCGAACTGCCAGGGCGCCCCGGGCCAGGCCAGCTGCGAGCGCACCCGCGTGGTGGAATTGCTGATCGCGATGGGCTGGTCGAGCCGCTCCAGGGCAGTGCCCAGGTCGCCGCCATCCAGCGCCAGCCGCGCACGGGTCAGGCTGGCGTCACCGGTGGCTTCCCAGTCGATCTCGCCGCGCGCCGAGACACGCCCCAGGGTCAAGCCCAGCGGCGCCACCTGCAGCGAGCCGGGGCTGGCCCGCCAGCGCGCGGTGAGCGGGCCGAAGCTCTTGCCTTCGTGGAGCAGGCTGGCGACCCGCAAGCGCCCGTCGGGCAGTTCACCGACCCAGTCGGGAAAAGCCGCCGGACTGGGCGCCAGGGCGATCTCGTCGAGCAGCCCCTCGGCGTCGGCCTGCTCGGGCGCCAGCGCGTCCAGATTGAGCCGCACCAGGGCGACATCCAGCTCGCCGCCAGCGGCCGGGCGGTAGTCGACGCGTCCTTCGAGCAGGCTGCCGTCGACGTCGAGGCGCCAGTCGTCACCGCTCCACGGATAGGCACTGACATACGCCGAGCCCAGGCAGCGCTGCATCACGTCGAGACAGGGCGTGGTGAAACGCACCACGCGCAGCGCATCGGGGCCTGCATCGCCCAGCTCGAGGTCGTCGACGCCGAGCCCGCCGAGGGCCTCGGCCCAGGCGCTGGTGTCGAGCCGCGGCGTGCGCCACTCGACTTCCCAGCCACTGCCGTCGGGCCAGGCGGGGGCCGCCGACCACTGTTCCAGCCACGCCTGGCCCTGGCCACCGGCGCCCCACTCGCGCCAGCGCAGGCGCAGGCGCTCGGCCAGTTCACCCTCGATCACGCCATTTTCCAGGTCGGCGTCGACAAACAGCGGCGCGCTGCCGGCCGCCGCCTTGCCGAATGGCGCCGGCAGGTGAATCGCCAGGCCGCTGAGGTCGCTGTCGAAGCGCAAGCGCGTCGCACCCTCGGCGAGATCGAGGCGCGCCGTATAGGGAAATACGCCATCGAGAATCGGTGCCGCGGCATCCAGCCCGGCCCAGCTCAGCAGCCCGCTGGCCAGCGCCCTGCCGCTGAAATCGACGCCCTGCTCGCGGGTATCGAATTCGGCGCGCAGCGGGCCGCCGAACACCCGCGCCCCAAGCACACCATCGACGCCGCCCTGACCGTCACGCTGGCGATAGGCCAGCGCGCCGTTGACGCTGTGCATGCGGATATCCAGCGGCAGGTAGACCAGTGCCGGCACGTCGACATCGGCCTCGATATCCAGGCGCAGCGCCTCGGGGTCATCGAGGGGCAGCGCCAGCGCCAGTTCACCGGCCAGGGCGCCGCTGCCGCTGAAGTCACTGCTGTCGAGATCGAAGAACGGCAACGCGGCGAGGTAATCGAGCACCGCCTCGCTGCTGCCGGCCAGTTTGCCGACGACGTCCAGCATCTGGTCGGCGAGGCTGACGCGCCCCTCCTGGGCCACCAGGCCGAGGCTCTCGGCATGCTCGACCCAGGCCTCAAGGCGCATGCCATCCATTGCCAGACGACCGCTGACATCGTCGAGCGCCGGCCATCCCTCGGCGAAGGGGAGATGTCCATCGACCAGTTCGAGGGCCAGCTCGAGCTCGATATCGTCGGGCTCTATGCCCTCGCGCAGCGGCAGACGCAGGTCCAGGGTGCCAGCGGTGACGCGACCCGCGGCGCCCAGCTCGAGCCACTCGTTGAGTCCGTCGCCGAACACCCCCACCGGCAGCCAGTCGCTTAGCGGCGTGGTCACCGCATCGATGTCGCGGAAGGCCAGCTCGAGCTCCAGCTCACCGGGCTCGGCGCCGCCCAGCGCCAGGTCGAAGCCACCCTGCACCTGAGCGCCGCGCCACAGCGCCTCGAGGTCCTGGCCATCGACATGCACCCGCTCGCCGCGATAGTCCCAGTTGACCACGCCGCGCGCGGCAGTCAGCTGCATCGGCTCGCGGAACAGCCGCGGGAAATCGAGCCGGGTATCGAGATCGCCGACGAAGGTGACCTTGCCGTGCAGATCCTCGGCCTCGACCCAGGCGTCGATGGGCCCGCCTCCAGGAGCGTTCTGCCACGCCGAGACCGCCACCTCGTGCAGCGCGCCGCGGGCCTGCCAGCTGCCGTTGCGGCGGCCGACGCCGAAGCCGCTGATACGCCCCTGGGGGTCGAGGCTGTCGAGCACCCGCACCAGCCCCTCGGGGAGCGGTACGCGGTTGCGCCAGGCGGCCAGTGCGTCGAGCTCGAAGCCGCTGGTATTGAGCCACCAGTCGCGGCCCTCACCGCGTAGATGCCAGTGTTCGGGAATCGCCGGCCCGCGCGTGGCGTCATCGTCGGCCAGCGGCTCGCGGCTCAACCACGCCTGCCAGCCATCAGGCCCATCGCGCAGCCACTGGCCGCGGGCGCGAATATCGTCCAGCGCCAGCGTCGCGCTGGCGTTGCTGACGACGAACTGCGGTACATCCAGGTCGAGTCGGGCGTCCTGTAGCGCACCCTCGTGCCAGCGCCCCCACAGCTCGGCCTTGCCCTCGGCGGCATCGAGCCGCACCGGGTCGTTGCGGCTCAGCACCTCGGCCAGCTCGACCAGGCTGGCAACGTCCATGCGCGCCTGCAGCGCGGCGCTGAAATCGGCCAGGCCTCGGCGCCCCGGCTGTATCTCCAGCGCCGCCTCCAGCGCGATGTTCTCCTGCCCCTCGACGTGCAGCCAGCCCTCGACATGGGTACGGCGCCGGTCGCCGGTCATCAGCAGACTGGGGGCTTCGAGCACCACCTGGCGATCGAGACCGTGCAGCACCAGGCGCACCTGTTCGGCTTCGACACGCTGGCGCAGCAGCGCACCGACCCAGAAATCGAGACGCTCGAGGTCGAACTCGGCGGTGGGCTGAAATTCCGGGGGCAGTTCGGCCGGCTCCGGCCAGTGCCAGGTCCGCTCCGGGGTCTGGTAGAGATGCACGGTGACCTGGCGGATGCGCGCATCTTCCACCACCGGCACCCAGTCGCGCAGCGAAGCGGCGCTGGCCAGCCGCAGCTCGGCGTGCTCGACCTCCAGCAGCGGCAGGTCGCGGCCGTCGCGGGAGGCGATGCGCAGGTGGTGAAGCTCGGCGCTGGGGTCGAGGCGATTCACCTCGGCGCGCAGCTCGGCCACGCTGACCTCGGCGTTGAAGCGCGCCGAGAGCAGCGTTTCGAGGTTGTCGCGCAGCGAGTCGACCTGGCCCAGCGCCAGGCGCAGCGCCACCGCCAGTATCGCCAGCAGCGCCAGGCCGATCGCGGTCAGGGTCAGCGCCCAGCGCAGCGTCACGCGGAGTGGGCTCATCGCTTACATCAGCACGATATCGTACTGCTCCTGAGAATAGTGTGCCTCGACCTGGAAGCGAATCGTCTTGTTAATGAAGGACTCGAGATCCGCGACCGCCGTGGACTCCTCGTCGAGCAGCCGATCGACCACCGCCTGGGAGGCCAGCACCATGTAGGTTTCCGGGCTATAGGCGCGCTCCTCGCGGAGGATCTCGCGAAAGATCTCGTAGCACACCGTTTCCGGTGTCTTCAGCGTGCCGCGCCCACTACAGGTAGGACAGGGCTCACACAGCGTCTGTTCAAGACTTTCGCGGGTGCGCTTGCGCGTCAGCTGCACCAACCCCAGCTCGGTGACCCCGGTGCACTTGGTCTTGGCATGGTCGCGCTCCAGCGACTTCTCCAGTACCCGCAGCACCTGGCGCTGGTGCTCGAGCTCTTCCATGTCGATGAAATCGATGATGATGATCCCACCCAGGTTGCGCAGCCTGAGCTGACGGGCGATCGCCGTGGCCGCCTCGAGGTTGGTCTTGAAGATGGTTTCCTCGAGGTTACGGTGGCCCACGTAACCGCCGGTATTGACGTCGATGGTGGTCATCGCCTCGGTGGGGTCGATGACCAGGTAGCCGCCGGACTTGAGCTGCACCTTGCGCCCCAGCGCCTTCTGGATCTCGTCCTCGACGCTGTAGAGATCGAAGATCGGCCGTTCGCCCGGATAGTACTCGATGCGGTTCTCGGTACCGGGCATGAACTCGCTGGCGAACTCGTACAGCTTGAGGTAGTTCTCGCGCGAGTCGATGCGCACCTTCTCGATCTCGTCGCGCATCACATCGCGCAGGGTGCGGATGAACAGCGGCAGGTCGTCGTAGATCACGCTGGGTGCCGGCGCGGTGATCTTGCGCTCGCTGACCTTGCGCCACAGCCGCAGCAGGAAATACATGTCGGCATGCAGCTCCTCGTGCCCCACGCCCTCGGCGGCGGTGCGGATGATGAAACCGCCGCTGATCTCGAGCTCCTGCTCGCTCTGGCACTGTTCGGTGAGCTGGCGCAGCCGCTCGCGCTCGGCGTCGTCTTCGATACGCTGGGAGACGCCGTTGTGAGGCGAATCGGGCATATAGACCAGAAACCGCGACGGCACCGACAGATGCGTGGTGAGGCGCGCCCCCTTGGAGCCGATAGGGTCCTTGGTGACCTGCACCACCAGCGCCTGCCCCTCGTGCAGCAGATGGCCGATCGACACCTGTTCGTCGCTGGGGGTGTTGGGCGGCATCACCTCGTGGGCATGAATGAACGCC
Source organism: Halomonas salipaludis (assembly GCF_002286975.1). Classification (GTDB taxonomy): domain Bacteria; phylum Pseudomonadota; class Gammaproteobacteria; order Pseudomonadales; family Halomonadaceae; genus Franzmannia; species Franzmannia salipaludis. The sequence continues at coordinate 301,696 of NZ_NSKB01000006.1, read as the reverse complement.
GCCCGATCCAGGCCAATGTCGACGAAGGCGGCCTGCATGCCGGGCAGTACCCGCACCACCTTGCCCTTGTAGATATTGCCGACGATGCCGCGGCGTCGGCTGCGCTCGATAAAGGCTTCCTGCAGGACGCCGTTCTCGACCACTGCCACGCGAGTTTCCATCGGCGTCAGGTTGATGAGTACTTCACCACTCATGCAGGCTTCCTTATCCAGTGATCATATCGGCATTATGGCACAGCCACCCCGGCCCTCGACCACAGCGCTACGCCCTGGCGGGTCAACAGTGCGGCGGTCTCGTAGAGCGGCAGCCCCACCACCGCCGAGTGACTGCCCTGCAGCTCGGCAACGAACACCGCCGCCAGCCCCTGGATGGCGTAGCCACCCGCCTTGTCGGCGGGCTCGCCGGTGGCCCAGTAGGCGGCGATCTCGTGCGCGTCGATATCGCGCAGGGTCACCTGGCTGGTCACACAGCACTCGAGCAGCCCGGCCGGCCCGCTGACCGCCACCGCGGTCAGCACTTGGTGGGTGGTGCCGGCCAGCGCGCCGAGCATCTCGGTGGCGTGGGCCTGGTCGCGGGGCTTGCCAAGAATCTGGCCGTTCAATACCACCGCAGTGTCAGAGCCGAGAGTCGGCAGCTGGCTACCCACCGCTCCGGCCAGCGCCTTGCCCCGCGCCAGTCGCTGTACGTAGCTGCGCGGCGCCTCATCGGGCCACGGCGTCTCGTCGATGTCTACCGGATACACCTCCACCGCCACGCCGATCGAGGCCAGCAGCTCACGGCGGCGCGGCGAGGCGGAGGCCAGGCGCAGTGTCGCGGTCATCACGGCTCCCGTGGAGAATTCAGAAGATGCCCAGCCGGCGGCGCAGCACCTGGAACAGGGTGAACAGCCAAGGCCACAGCAGGCCACCGATCAGTGACGGCAGCAAAAACGCCAGGTGTATGGAGAACGGCCCGACGATGGTGCGCAACCACTGCTCGATCAGTTGCACGATGCCCAGCAGCATGAACACCAGGATCGCCTGCTGCAGCAGCGAGTAGGCACGCAACCGCTGATAGACCAGCGCGCACAGGAAGGCCAACAGCGACAGGGTCAGGGCATTCTGGCCCAAGGGAGTGCCCTCGATCAGGTCGAGCAGCAGGCCGAGCACGAAACCGTGCAGCACGCCGACCCGCTGCGGCATCACCACGCACCAGTAGATCAGCATCAGCCCCAGCCAGTCGGGCCGCCAGATCAGCCACACGTCAGCCAGTGGCATCACCTGCAGGCACAGCGCCAGCAGCAGGCTCAGCCAGATCAACAGGGTACCGCGCAGGCCTATGGCAACCATTACTGCATCAACTCCAGCGGCGGTTCGATGATCGAGAAGGTCTCGTCCCACAACCGGTCACCCGGCTCCGGCTCGATGGTCGGCGGCGGGAACAGCAGCAGGAAGTGGCGTGAGCGCTGCAGCTGCGCCACCGGTGCCGCGGTGACCCGGGCAAAGGGCTGGCCGGGGTCGTGGACCACCTCGCTGACCCGCGCCACCGGATAGCCGGCGGGGAAGCGCCCGGCCAGCCCCGAGGTGATCAGCAGATCGCCCTCGCGGATATCGGCGGTGTCGGGAACGTGCATCACATTGAGGGTATCGTAGCGCCCCGAGCCCTGGACGATGAAGCGCAGACCATTGCGATTGACCTGCACCGGCATGGCGTGATTGGCATCGGCCAGCATCAGCACACGGCTCGAATAAGCCGACACCGCGGTGATCTGTCCCACCAGCCCCGAGGCATCCATCACCGGCTGACCGACGTAGGCGCCGTCGCGGCGACCGCGGTCGACGACCATCTGGTGGGTGAAGGGGTCGGAGTCCAGCGACAGCAGCTCGGCGGTGACATAGGGCATATCGGCCTGGCTGGCGGCATTGAGCAGCTCGCGCAAGCGCACGTTTTCGGCGGTCAGGCTGGCCATGCGCTGCACCCGATGCGACAGGGTCAACAGCTGCTCGCGCAGGCGACGGTTCTCGTCGACCAGCGCGCGCTGGTCCGAGAGCGCCAGCGAGCCCCAGGTCAGCACGTCGCTGGGCACGCTCACCGCCCACAGGATCGGCGCGACCACGGTGGTCATCTGGGCACGCAGGTCTTCCATGCGCGAAAATCGGTGTTCTGCAAACATCAGGGCGAACGCCACTATCGCACACAACAGCATGCGATAGCCTGGCACCGGCCCGTGCGAGAACAGCGGTTTGATAAGCAATCCCCCCGAAAGCAGCCTAGCGATAACCGGGTGTTAGTCGCTCGAGAGCAGCTCGAAGGTATGCTGGTCGATCATCTCCAGGGCCTTGCCGCCGCCACGCGCCACGCAGGTCAGCGGATCCTCGGCGACGATCACCGGCAGGCCGGTCTCCTCGGCGATCAACTTGTCGAGATCGCGCAACAGGGCACCGCCGCCGGTCAGCACCAGGCCGCGCTCGGCAATATCCGAGGCCAGCTCGGGCGGCGACTGCTCCAGCGCACTCTTCACCGCAGTGACGATCGAGGCCAGCGTCTCCTGCAGCGCATCGAGGATCTCGTGGGAGTTGAGCGTGAAGCTGCGCGGAATGCCCTCGGCCAGGTTGCGGCCGCGCACGTCGATCTCACGCAGTTCGCCGCCCGGATAGGCACAGCCGATCTCTTCCTTGATGCGCTCGGCGGTGGCTTCGCCGATCAAGCTGCCGTAGTGGCGACGCACATAGGCGGTGATGGCTTCGTCGAAGCGATCGCCACCGACACGGATCGACTCCGAGTAGACCACCCCGTTGAGCGAGATGATGGCGATCTCGCTGGTGCCACCACCGATGTCGACGACCATCGAGCCCTGCGCCTCTTCCACCGGCAGGCCGGCACCGATCGCCGCCGCCATGGGCTCCTCGATCAGGAATACCTCGCGGGCTCCGGCACCTTCGGCCGACTCCTTGATGGCGCGGCGCTCGACCTGGGTCGACATGCACGGCACGCACACCAGCACCCGGGGGCTCGGCGTCAGGAAGGTGCTTTGATGCACCTTGCGGATGAAGTGCTGCAGCATCTGCTCGGTGACGGTGAAGTCGGCGATCACGCCATCCTTCATCGGACGGATGGCAGTGATGTTGCCCGGCGTGCGGCCCAGCATGCGTTTGGCGTCGACGCCAACGGCGGCAACGCTGCGCATGCTGCCTGACTGGCGAATCGCCACGACGGATGGTTCGTCGAGCACGATGCCCCGACCGCGAACGTAGATCAGTGTGTTGGCGGTCCCCAGGTCGATCGATAGATCGCTCGAGAACAGCCCCCTTAAACGTTTAAACATGAAAGTCTTTCACCTAGTGCAGACCGGAACCCTGTGCGGATGCAAACGGTATCACCGCGGCCGATGTCCAGCAAGCTGAAGTGCCTGCCAGACGCGCGAAGATGTGGTACGGTTTGCGGCTATTTCAGCGCGGATGTCGGTCGCCGACGTCCGACGCTGCCATCGATATCATGCTCAGGGGACGTTTATACCATGGCGCTTGAACCCTCCGACGTAATGCGCGCGGCCCACCTGGCGCGACTGGCCATGAACGACGTCGATGCCGCCGGCTACGTAGACGACCTCGGCCGTATCCTGGCCATGGTCGACCAGCTGCAGGAAGTCGACACCCACGGCGTGGCGCCGCTCGCCCACCCGCTCGACAGCACCCAGCGTCTGCGCGCCGATGAAGTCACCGAACGCGACCAGCGCGACCACTTCCAGCGCGTCGCCCCGGCCGTCGAGAACGGCCTCTACCTGGTGCCCCGCGTCGTCGAATGAACCCGTTTCAGGATCCTGCCATGCACGACCAGACATTGACCCAGCTCGCCCGCGCCCTGGCCGACGGCGAGGTTTCCAGCCGCGAGCTGACGCAAACGCTGCTGGGGCGCATCGAGCGCCTCGACGGCCGCCTCAACAGCTTCATCAGCATCACCCACGAGCAGGCGCTGGCCGCCGCCGATGCCGCCGATGCGCTACGCGCCAAGGGCCAGGCCGGCCCGCTCACCGGCCTGCCGCTGGCACTCAAGGACATCTTCTGTACCGACGGCGTCAAGACCAGCTGCGGCTCGAAGATGCTCGACAACTTCATCGCCCCCTACGATGCCTGCGTGGTCGAGAAGCTCAAGTCCGCCGGCACGGTAAGCCTGGGCAAGACCAACATGGACGAGTTCGCCATGGGCTCGTCGAATGAGAACAGCCACTACGGCCCGGTCAGGAACCCCTGGGATCTCGACGCCGTACCCGGCGGCTCCTCCGGTGGCAGCGCCGCGGCGGTCGCCGCGGGCCTGGTACCGGCGGCGATGGGCACCGATACCGGCGGCTCGATTCGCCAGCCGGCGGCCTTCTGCGGCATCACCGGGCTCAAGCCCACCTACGGCCGGGTGTCGCGCTACGGCATCATCGCCTACGCCTCGAGCCTCGACCAGGCCGGTCCCATGGCGCGCACCGCCGAGGACTGCGCGCTGCTGCTCGGCGCCATCGCCGGCCACGACCTGCGCGACTCCACCAGCGTGGCACGCGGCGTGCCCGACTACCGCGCCGAGCTCGGCGAGTCGCTGTCGGGGCTCAAGATCGGTCTGCCCCGGGAGTACTTCGGCGACGGCCTGGCCCCCGAGGTCGAGCAGGCAGTGCGCGAGGCGATCAAGGTCTACGAGTCGCTGGGTGCCAGCGTCCACGAAGTCAGCCTGCCGCATACCCACTATGCGATCCCGGCCTACTACGTGATCGCCCCGGCCGAGGCCTCCTCGAACCTGTCGCGCTTTGACGGCGTGCGCTTCGGCCACCGCTGCGACGCGCCCAGCGACCTGATCGACCTCTACAAGCGCTCGCGGGACGAGGGCTTCGGCAGCGAGGTCAAGCGGCGCATCCTGATTGGCACCCACACCCTCTCGGAAGGCTTTTTCGACGCCTACTACACCCAGGCGCAGAAAGTCCGCCGGCTGATCCGCCAGGACTTCCTCGACGCCTTCGAGGAGGTCGACGTGCTGATGGGCCCGGCCTCGCCGACCCCGGCCTTCGATCTCGGCGCCAACAAGGATCCGGTGTCGATGTACCTGCAGGACATCTACACCATCGCGGTCAACCTGGCCGGCATCCCCGGCATCAGCGTGCCCGCCGGCTTCGTCGGCAGCCGCCCCGTGGGCCTGCAGATTCTCGGCCCGCACTTCGCCGAGTCGCAGCTGCTCAATGTTGCCCACCAGTTCCAGCAGGCCACCGACTGGCACCAGCGCCGTCCCGCCCTTGCCGAGGAGAGTGCATGATGCAATGGGAAACCGTGATCGGGCTGGAGGTCCACGTCCAGCTCGCCACCAAGTCGAAGATCTTTTCCGGCGCCTCCACCGCCTTCGGCGCCGAGCCCAACAGTCAGGCGTGTGCCGTCGACCTCGGCCTGCCCGGGGTGCTGCCGGTGCTCAACGAGCAGGCGGTGGCCATGGCGGTCAAGTTCGGCCTCGGCATCAACGCCGAGATCCCCGAAGTGTCGGTGTTCGACCGCAAGAACTACTTCTACCCCGACCTGCCCAAGGGCTACCAGACCAGCCAGATGTACCACCCCATCGTCGGCGCCGGGGAAGTCGAGATCAGCCTCGATGACGGGGCCACCAAACGCATCCGCGTGCATCACGCCCACCTCGAGGAGGACGCCGGCAAGTCGCTCCACGAGGACTTCCACGGCATGACCGGCATCGATCTCAACCGTGCCGGCACGCCGCTGCTGGAGATCGTCTCCGAGCCCGACATGCGCTCGGCCAAGGAGGCCGCCGCCTATCTCAAGGCGATTCACGCCATCGTCACCTACCTGGGCATCTCCGACGGCAATATGGCCGAGGGCTCGATGCGCTGCGACGTCAACGTCTCGGTGCGGCCCAAGGGGCAGGAAGCGTTCGGCACCCGCGCCGAGATCAAGAACGTCAACTCCTTCCGCTTCGTCGAGCGCGCCATCGCCTTCGAGGTGGAGCGCCAGATCGAACTGCTCGAGGACGGCGGCACGGTGGTTCAGGAAACCCGCCTCTACGACCCCGAGGCCGACGAGACCCGCAGCATGCGCACCAAGGAGGAGGCCAACGACTACCGCTACTTCCCGTGCCCCGACCTGCTGCCGGTGGTGCTCGACCGGGCCTACGTCGACCACCTGCGCAGCACCCTGCCGGAGCTGCCCGCCGAAAAGCGCGCACGTTTCGAGAGCCAGCTGGGGCTCTCCGCCTACGACGCCAGCGTACTGGCCTCGAGCCGCGCCATGGCCGAGTACTTCGAGGTGGTCAAGGACACCTGCGGCGATGCCAAGCACGCCGCCAACTGGGTGATGGGCGAGCTCTCCGGCGCCCTGAACCGCGAAAACCTGGCCATCGAGCAGAGCCCGGTCGCCGCCGAACAGCTCGGCGGGCTGGTCGCGCGGGTACTCGACGACACCATCAACGGCAAGGCCGCCAAGCAGGTGTTCCAGGCGCTGTGGAACGGCGAGGGCGGGGGTGAAGCGAACGCCGCCGACGCCATCATCGAGGCCAAGGGCCTCAAGCAGGTCACCGACAGCGGCGCCATCGAGGCAATGATCGACCAGGTGATCGCCGACAGTCCGGTGCAGGTCGCCCAGTATCGTGACGCCGAACCGGACAAGCGCGGCAAGATGATCGGCTACTTCGTCGGCCAGGTGATGAAGGCCTCGCGGGGCACCGCCAACCCCCAGCAGGTCAACGCCCTACTAAAAGAAAAACTGGATCAGGCATGATCCATGCGCGGCCGGCGCCTCGCCGGCCGCCTTATCAGGAGACGGCCATGTCGGACGATGTCGGAGGACGCCTGCGCGCACTGCGCACCCTGCGCGGCATATCACAGCGCGAGCTTGCCAAGCGCTGCGGGGTGACCCACTCGAGCCTGTCGCTGATCGAACAGGGCAAAGTCAGCCCCTCGGTCAGCTCGCTGAAGAAGATCCTCGACGCCATTCCGATCAGCGTCGGCGACTTCTTCACCATGGACCTCGAGAGCCGCGACCAGGTGTTCTACTCGGCCGACGAACTGACCGACATGGGCAGCGGCGAGGTGATCTTCAAGCTGGTCGGCGCCAACCGCGCCAGCCGTGCGCTGTCGTTCATGATCGAGACCTACCCCGGCGGTAGCGACACCGGCCGCGAGATGATCGCCCACCAGGGCGAGGAAGCGGGCGTGGTACTGGAGGGCGAGATCGAGATCACCGTGGGCGGCGAGAGCCGCGTGCTGGGCGCCGGCGAGGCCTACTACTTCGACACCAATGTGCCTCACCGCTTCCGCAACCCCGGCGATGTGGCCTGCAGGCTGGTCAGCTGCTGCACCCCAGCCAAGACCTTCTAGGGCTTTGTACGAAAAGTCGGCGAGCGAAGGTCAGGCAAGGCAAAAAACGGCGAAAACGGACCGGGCTCGCGCACGAGTTTACGGGGTGTAAATGAGCATTTTGATCGGACTCGCGCACGAGCCGATTTTTAACGCCGCATGGCCGAGCGCAGGCAGTTTTCGTACAAAGCCTAGTCGCCTTTTAGCGCCTCGATCTCCTGGCGCAGCGCCTCGGCCTCCTCGGTGAGGCTGGCGTTGGCGCGCATGTCACCGTTGCGCGCCGCCAGCATCGCCTGCTCCAGCTTGCGCTCGTACGCTTTCTGCAGCTTCTTGCTCGGATCGCGGCTGAACAGCCCCATGGCGTCTCTCCGGTGCTGGATGAGCGACCAGACTACGCCAATATCTATACAAAAGCGATACCAATACTGTACAAAACACCCCCCCCTAGATGGAGCATCTGCCCCGCAGTAGCAGCGTTGCTCGGAACTGATCCACCTCCTCTTCGACCTGCCGCCAGCGTTCCTCGCTTAGAGAGACTGCGATAGCCCAACCCGAACATCTGGTTAAGTGCTGCCGGCGTCATGGCGCCCCTGCCCCGGATCCAGCTCCAGGCGCGCCCGCTCCACCAGCGCCTCGGGCAGCTCGCGCTTGACCGCTACGCCCAGCTCGCGGAACTCATCGGCCTGCTTGATCAGGTTGCCGCGGCCGTTGACCAGCTGGCCGATGGCGGTGTCGTAGCTCTCGCGGGCGCCGTCGAGCTTGCCACCGACCTCCTCCATGCTGGCGAGAAAGGTGCGCAGCTTGGCGTGGAATTTCTCGGCGCGACTGGCCAGCTCGGCGCTATGCCGGCTCTGGTCCTCGAAGCGCCACAGCTGGCGCACGATATTGAGGCTGGTCAGCAGCGTGGTCGGCGTTGCCACCAGCACGTTGCGCTCCAAGGCACGCTGGAACAGCGACTCATCGTGCCGGAGCGCCTCGACGTAGGCCGACTCCACGGGAATGAACATCACCACCACATCCGGCGAGTTGAGCCCCGGCAGGTCGTAGTAGTGCTTGTCGGCAAGCTCGTTGATGCGCTCACCCACCGCCCGGGCATGGGCCGCCAGCGCCTCGCCGCGGGTCGCCTCGTCGTCGGCGTTGACGTAGCGCACATAGGCGGCAAGCGAGGTCTTGGCGTCGATCACCAGGTGCTTGCCCTGGGGCAGGTAGACCAGCGCGTCAGGCCGCCGCCGCCCCGCCTCGGTGGTGAAGCTGACCTCGCGCTGATAGTCCTTGCCGGCGCGCAGGCCGGCGCCCTCGAGCACGTTCTCGAGCATCAGCTCGCCCCAGTTGCCCTGCAGCTTCTTCTGGCCCTGCAGCGCCTCGGTGAGGCGGCTGGCCTGGTCGGTGATCTCGCGGTTGAGGGCCTGCAGGTGCTGCAGCTCGGTGCGCAGGCTGGCGCGCTGCTCGGTGTCGAAGCGGTGGATCGCCTCGACCTTGTCGCGAAAGCCCTTCATCTCCGCCTGCAGCGGCTGCAGCAGGCCGTGGATATTGCGCTGGGAGAGCTCCGAGAAGCTGCGCCCCTTGCGCTCGAGAATCTCGTTGGCGAGGTTCTCGAACTCCTGCTTGAGCTGCTCGCGGCTGTCACGCAACAGCGCCAGCTGCTGCTCGAAGTGGCTGCGCTGCTGGTCGAGGGTAGTGGCCAGGCGGGTGCGCTCCAGCTCGACGGCCTTGAGCGCCGCCTCGCGCTCGGCAAGCGTTGCGCTCAGCGCCTCGCGCGCTGCCTCGGCGGCGCGGCGCTCGCGAGCCTGGCGCCGCGCGGCGAGCGCGCTGGCCAGTAGGTAGGCGATGATAAACGCCACACCGGCGGCCAGCGCCGCCATCTGCTCAGGGGTAAGGGTCACGTCTCGGCTCCGCCAGCGGGTGAACAATACGCACTCGGCCCCGCCGGCACATTCGCCTACGAGGCCGGGCTCATGGTAGCACGCCGCGGCGCCAAAACACTGGTCAAATCATCAGCCTTCCAGCGAGATCCATACGCTCTTCAGCGAGGAGTATTCCGCCAGCGAGTGGTGCGACTTGTCGCGGCCGTTGCCCGACTGCTTGACCCCGCCGAAGGGCATGCTCTGGTCGCCGCCGGCCCAGTTATTGACGAACACCTGGCCGGACTGCAGGCGCCGGGTGACGCGCATGATGCGGTCGATGTCCTGGCTCCACAGCCCGGCGGCCAAGCCGTAGTCGCTGTCGTTGGCCATGGCCACGGCCTGCTCCTCGGTGTCGAAGCCGAATACCGCCAGTACCGGCCCGAAGATCTCCTCGCGACCGATGGCCATCTCAGGCGTCACCCCGTCGAATACCGTCGGCGCGATAAAGTAGCCGGGGCGCTCCAGGGCCGCCCCGCCACCGCGCAGCTGGGCGCCCTCGGCCACACCCTGACGGATGTAGTCGAGAATGCGCCGATGCTGGGTCTCGTCGACGATGGCGCCCATGAAGCTGTCGGGGTCCAGCGGGTCGCCGGGCTGCATGCGCTCGGCGGCGGCCAACACCTTGTCAACGAACGCCTCGCGGATTGAGTTCTCCACCAACAGCCGCGAACCGGCGATGCACACCTCGCCCTGGTTGTGAAAGATCGCCGCCGCGGCGTGCTCGGCCACCGCCTCAAGGTGCTTGCAGTCGGCGAATACCAGGTTGGGGCTCTTGCCGCCGCACTCCAGGTAGACGCGCTTGAGGTTCGACTCGCCGGCATACTGCATCAGCTGCTTGCCGACCTGGGTCGAGCCGGTGAAGGCCAGGCAGTCGACGCCCATGGAGAGCGCCAGCGCGCGGCCCACGGTGTGGCCAAAGCCCGGCAGCACCTGGAACACGCCACGCGGCAGCCCCGCCTCCCGGGCCAGCTGGGCCAGGCGCAGCGCCGACAGCGGCGACTTCTCGGAGGGCTTGAGGATCACGCTGTTGCCGGCGGCCAGCGCCGGGGCGATCTTCCAGGCGGTCATCATCAGCGGGAAGTTCCACGGCACGATCGACGCCACCACGCCGAGCGGCTCGCGCAGCACCAGGCCCAGGCTCTCCTCGCCGGTGGGCGCCACCTCGCCGTAGAGCTTGTCAATGGACTCGGCCTGATGGCGCAAGCAGCCGATGGCGCCGGCCATATCGCCCAGCGCACTCGATACCGGCTTGCCCATGTCGAGGGTATCGAGCAGCGCCAACTCATGCTTGTGGGCCGCCATCAGGTCCGCCAGTCGCAGCAGTACCGCCTTGCGCCTGCCCGGCGCCAGCCGCGACCACTCGCCGCGCTCGAAGGCGGCGCGGGCGTGCTCGACGGCCAGCTCGGCGTCGGCGGCATCGCAGCTGGCCACCTCGGCCAGGGTCTCGCCGGTGGCCGGGTTGACGCTGGCAAAGGTCTCGCCGCTCAACGCATCGACGAACTGGTCGTCGACGAAGGCGCGGGTCTCGAAGGTCAGCGAGGCGGCCAGCGCCTGCCACTCGGACAGGGTAGTGGGACGGGTGCTCATGCCAAGGTCTCCTGCAATGGGGGTGTCGGGGTGTTGGCCAGGCGCCGCGCGGTCTCGTCCAGCGCCGCGCGAGCCTTGTCCACCAGTTCATCGATCTCGTGGTGAGCGATCACCAGCGGCGGCGAAATGATCATGGTATCGCCTACCGAGCGCATCACCAGCCCGCTGGCGAAGCAGATATCGCGGCACAGGTTGCCCGCGCCCAGCGACTTGTCGAAGCGCTCGCCGGTGGCCGGATCGACCAGCTCCAGGGCGCCGATCAGGCCCAGCGAACGCGCCTCGCCAACCAGCGGGTGCGTGGCGAGCTCGGCCCAGCGCCGGGCCAGATAGGGACCGAGATCATTGCGCACCCGCTCGATAATACCCTCGCTCTCCATCAGCTCGAGGTTCTTGAGCGCCACCGCGGCGCAGGCCGGATGCCCCGAGTAGGTGAAGCCGTGGAAGAACTCGCCGCCCTCCTCGATCAGCGTCTCGGCGACCCGGTCACCGACCAGCACTCCGCCAATCGGCAGGTAGCCCGACGACAACCCCTTGGCGATCGGCATCAGGTCCGGCTCGAGGCCGTAGTGCATGCTGCCGAACCACTCGCCGAGCCGCCCGAAGCCGCAGATCACCTCATCGACCACCAGCAGGATATCGTACTTGTCGAGCACCGCCTTGACCGCCGGCCAGTAGCTCTCGGGGGGAATGATCGCGCCCCCCGCGCCCTGCACCGGCTCGGCGATAAAGGCCGCCACCCGCTCTTCACCGAGGGCCAGGATTCTCTCTTCCAGGGCCGCGGCGCAGTCGCGGCCAAAGGCCTCGGGGTCCTGACCGTTCGACTCGCCGAACCAGTAGGGCTGGCGAATGTGGCAGATGCCCGGCACCAGCGGCCCGCCCTGGGCATGCATCGGTGCCATGCCGCCGAGGCTCATGCCGGCCACAGTGGAGCCGTGATAGGCATTCTCGCGGGCAATCACCAGCTGCTTGTCGGGCCGTCCCTTGAGCGCCCAGTAGCGGCGCACCATGCGCAGCACGGTGTCGTTGGCCTCGGAGCCCGAGCCGGTGAAGAACACCCGATTGATATGCGCCGGCGCCAACCGGCACAGCATCTCGGCCAGCCTCACCGCCGGCGGATGGGTGGTCTTGAAGAAGCTGTTGTAGTAGGGCAGCTCGCGCAGCTGCCGGGTGGCGGCGTCGACCAGCTCCTCGCGACCGTAGCCGAGATTGACGCACCACAGCCCCGCCATGGCGTCGAGGATGCGGTTGCCTTGGTCGTCGACGATATACACACCCTGGGCGCTGACGATGACGCGGCTGCCCTCTTCACTGAGCGCCTTGAAGTCGCTGAAGGGGTGCAGGTAGTGGGCGCGGTCGAGCGCCTGGATATCATGGGTCATGGTGCGATTTCCTCAGCGTGTCAGGCGTCGATCAGCATGGTGGCGCCACGACGTTCCGCGGCACGCTCGCGGCAGGCCGCGGCGAAGCCGTGAAACAGGGCGTCGTAGAGAGGATGCTGGGCGGGCTGCCACTCGGGGTGCCACTGCACCGCCAGGGCGAAGCGCCGCGCGCCCTCCACCGACAGCGCCTCGATCACCCCATCCGGCGCCACTGCCTCGGCGCGCAGCCCCAGCCCCAGCTCGGCCACACCCTGCTGATGCAGCGAGTTGACGCGACTCTCAGGCGAGGCATGCAGCGCCGCCAGCGGGCCACCGGGCAGGATCGTCAGGTCATGGCTCGGCGCATACTGGCTCGCCTTGTCGCCCTGCGGTTCGCGATGATCGAGCAGCCCCGGCACCACCTGCAGCGCCTGATGCAGGGTGCCGCCAAACGCCACGTTGATCTCCTGGAAGCCGCGACAGATGCCGAACAGCGGCACCCCCAGGTCCAGCGCAGCAGGAATCCAGGCCAGCGCCGCGGCGTCGCGATGCGGGTCGTCGCGGGTATTCTGTGGGGCCGGCTCGGCGCCATAGCGCGCCGGCGCCACATTGGTGTAACTGCCGGTCAGCAGCAGGCCGTCGAGCTCAGCGAGCAGGCCCGCCTCCAGGCCGCCGCCATCTTCCCACACCGGCAGCACCAGCGGGGCAAGCCCATAGTCGCGCAGCGCCTGGAGATACTTATCGGTGACCATATGCGCGGGGTGGCCTTCCACCTCGCGGCGGCAGGCAATGACCCCGACCAGCGGTCGACTGGACATACACGACTCCTTACTACTCGCTAATAGGGCCCTATACAGGGCCAGGGCTGTTATTCTTTGTTAAACATTACATGCCATACACGCCGCTGCCAACCCTCCAACCGGGCCTGCAACGCCGTCATAACGGACGGAAAACAGCCCGAAAACAGGCTCTATCAAGCGATGAACGCGGATTGTGCGGCCCAGCTACCAACCGTAAATAATTTGACAACACCCGCGCCGGTCGGAAAAGATGACCCCATGACTCCAACTACAAGGGACTCCCCATGTCGGTGACCGCGTCTGCTGGCGAGGCCGAGACCTTTCTCGAGCGCCATCCCGATATCGACAGTGTCGACCTGCTGATCAGCGACCTCAACGGGGTGATGCGCGGTAAGCGCATCCCGCGCGACAATCTGACCAAGGCCTTCAGTGCCGGCATCAACCTGCCGGCCTCACTGTTCGCCCTCGATATCAACGGCAACACCATCGAGGAGACCGGCCTGGGCCTTGCCAGCGGCGACGGCGACCGCATCTGCCGCCCGGTGGCCGGCACCCTGAAACCCTGCCCCTGGCTGCGCAAGGGGCGTCAGGGGCAGCTGCTGATGACCATGTTCGATGCCGACGGCAGCGGCTTCTTTGCCGACCCGCGTCAGGTACTGCAGCGAGTGCTGGCGCGCTTCACCGCCGCCGGCCTGACCCCGGTGGTCGCCGTGGAGCTGGAGTTCTACCTGGTCGACCGCAGCCGCGACGCCCTCGGCTCCGCCCAGCCGCCCTGCTCGCCGACCACCGGCGAACGCGCCTCCCAGAGCCAGCTCTACTCGATCAACGAGCTCGACGAGTACGCCGATTTTCTCGAGGACATCCAGGCCGCCGCCGCCGCCCAGCAGCTGCCGCTGGATACCGCCCTCAAGGAGTGCGCTCCCGGCCAGTTCGAAATCAATCTGACCCACTGTGACGACGTGCTCAAGGCCTGCGACAGCTCGGTGCTGCTCAAGCGCTTGATCAAGGGGGTGGCCATCCAGCACGGCTTCGAGGCCACCTTCATGGCCAAGCCCTACGGCGACGAGGCCGGCAACGGCACCCACGTCCACATCAGCCTGCTCGACGCCCACGGCCGCAACGTCTTCGCCGCCACGGATGACGATCCGCTGGGTACCCCTGCGCTGCACCACGCCGTCGCCGGACTGCTGGCCCTGATGCCGGCGTCGATGGCGATCTTCGCTCCCAACATCAACTCCTTCCGGCGCTTCCAGCCCGGGCTCTACGTGCCCATGGCACCGACCTGGGGCTACGACAACCGCTCGGTGGCGGTGCGCATCCCCTCCGGCCCCAAGGCCGCAAAACGCATCGAGCACCGCGTGGCCGGCGCCGACGTCAACCCTTACTTGCTGCTGGCAACGCTGCTGGCCTCCATCGATCACGGCCTGCGCCAGCAGCTGACACCGCCGCCGCCGATCGAGGGCAACGCCTACGACCAGTGCGAGCCGAGCCTCACCAATAGCTGGCAGCAGGCGCTGACGCTGCTCGGCGAGGACGAGGTACTGGCCGAAGCGCTCGGCGAGCGCTTCCTGCACGTCTACCTGGCCAACCGCCAGGCCGAGCGCGACCAGGCGATGCAGGCGGTTAGCCAGCTTGAGTATGACTGGTACCTGCGCCAGGTCTAGGCGCGTCCTAACAGTGGCTGCGCTCGGCCATACGGCGTTAAAAATCGGCTCGAAGTACTCATTTACACCCCAGTAAACTCCGTCTTCTTGCCGATTTTTGCTTTGCGACCCACATGGATGTGGGGAGTGCGTTGGTCCGTCGGGAACAGGCCTAGCTCTGGCCGTCGCTCGCCGACTGTTCGGATAGAACCTGAATACGAAAACTGGCTGCCGCAAACGACACCGCCCGCGCCGATTGGCGCGGGCGGTGTCGTGAGTGGCGCGGCTAGCAATCAGCCTTCGCGGACATTCCACTGCGGCACCCCATCCTGCATCAGCACCTGATTGCCCTGGGGCGCCTCCTCTAGGCGTACGCTGTAGACCCTATCCTCGAAGCGGTACTCGACGTCGTAGCCCTCGTGCTCTTCGCGGGTGTCGACTACGGTGTTGCACTGCCGCTGGGTGGTGGTCCGGCCCTGGTTGGCCTCGACCCGGCCCTGGACTTCGCGGCCGGCCAGGCCCCCGCCTACGGCACCGGCCACGGTGGCCAGCTTCTTGCCGCTGCCGCCGCCGACCTGATTACCCAGCACGCCGCCGACCACCGCCCCGGCGGCGGTACCCAGCAGGCGGTTGGGGTCGCGGCTCGGCGCCTGCTGGTGCACCACCACGTCTTCGCAGACCTCGCGCGGCGTCTCGACGCTGCGGGTCACGGTGTCGACGCTCAAGATATCGGCGTAGGTCGGTTCACGGTCGAAGGTCTGCACCTGATAGGCGCCTACCGCCAGACCACCCAGGCCCAGCACCGCCAATGTCGACCCGATCACGATTGACTTGTTCATTCCTGCCTCCTGATGTCTCTCGACTTGGCGCCAGACGGCGCAATGCGATAGTCAGAGTATAGTTCGTGAACAGCGTTCGGCATCAGTTTTTGGCGGCGTTCAACATTGCTTTCATAATCCCCATGCCGCGTCTCCAGATGGCGACACTCATAGAGAGGGCGACGACTGAGGGGATTGCCAGGCGCACTGCCGGCGACACTGTGCTTCGCACCAGGCGCGAGTGTCAGCAGTCTGATTGAAGGTGTAGAGGTGCACCCCGGCGAAGCCTTCGGCGACGTCGCCGAGCCATGGCCAGAGCGCCTCCAGCAGAGCATCGGGCCGATATCGAGTGGGTCGCAGCAGGCGCGCGACCAACCCTTTCTGACGCCCCAGCGCACGGGTCGAGGCGCCCAGGCCGAGGCGGGTCGCGAGCCCCAACAGCCGCTTGCGCGATAGCACCCCGGGCAGCCCAACGTGAATCGGCAGCGACATGCCGCGTTGTCGCTGATGCTCGCGCCAGGCCAGCAGGGGCGCGGCCTCGAAGCAGAGCTGGGTGACGACGTAGTCGGCGAGCCACGCCTTGGCCTCGAGATCCTGCTGCAAGTGCTGCGCAGGAATGTGCGGATGCCCTTCCGGATAGGCCGGCACCCCGACCCGGTTCGGCCGCGTCGGCAACTCGACGAGCGCCTCGAGCAGCGCCAGGCCGGTAGCGAAGTCGCCTTCCGCTGCCTCGGCATCGCCGCCGACCACGAAACACTCATCGATGCCCAAGCTCGTCAGCCGTACCACCGCCTCGGCGAGATGCCAACGATCGCGCACCAGCCGGGCGGCAAGATGCGGCACCACCCGGAACCCCGCCGCCGCCAGCGTTTCGCTGGCCGCCAGGGTACGCTCCAGGCCGTGGCGCGGTGAGCAGGTCACCGTGACCACGGCGCCCGCGGGCAGCGCATCGGCGGCCTGCTGCAGATCGGCGAGGGGCAGCAATTCGTAGCGCGGCGCTGCCAGCGCCTGACAGGCGCGTTCATCGCTCGGCAGTGTGGCCAGACGTAGCAGGTCGTTCATGCATCAGCCCTTGGGAATTTCCTTGCCCGGATCATGGAACGGCTTGGCTACCACCCGCGCCTCCTGCATGCCGGTATTGGCATCGATGCGCAGCGGCGTCCCCAGTTCGGCATACTCGATCGGCACCATGGCATAGCCGATATTGCGCTGCTGACGCGGCGAGTGGGTGGCCGAGGTCACCTGGCCGATACGCGTGCCGTGACCGTCGAGCACCGGGAAAACGTCAATCATGGCACCATCGGTGAAGTGGCCGACACTGGGGCCGTCGATCTCCACCCCCACCAGCTTGCGCGATACCCCCTCGGCCTTGATCCGCTCCAGGGCGGCACGGCCGATGAAGTCGTCGTCGCCGCGCAGGTCGACCATCCAGTCGTAGCCCATACCCACCTCGAAGGGGTTGGTGTCGTACCAGATGTCGCAGCCGAAGGCCAGGATGCCGCCCTCGATGCGGCGGATGTGGCAGGGACCGATGACCTGCATGCCATGCGGCCGACCGGCCTCGAAGACCCGCTGCCAGAGCGCTTCACCATGGCGGCTGGCCTCGCGCAGGTAGATCTCGTAGCCGATCTCGCCGGAGTAGCCGGTGCGCGAGATCACCACCGACATGCCGTCGAGCGTGGCCTCCATCAGGTGGTAATAGCGCATCGCCAACACCGCCTCGCCGAACAGGTCGACCATCACCGCCTTGGCCTTGGGCCCCTGGACCTGGACCGGCGCCACGTCCACCTCCTGGATACTGACATCCAGGCCGGCATGATAGGCGAGGCCCTGGCACCAGAGCAGCACGTCGCTATCGGCCAGCGACAGCCAGAAGCGCTCCTCCTCGACGCGCAGCAGCACCGGGTCGTTGATGATCCCGCCGTCCGCCGCCGTGACGAAGACGTACTTGCACTGCCCCGCCTGGCACTGGTGCATATCGCGGGGCACCAGCCGCTGCACGAAGGTGAAAGCATCCGGACCGCTGATCTCGATCTGGCGCTCGACACCGACGTCCCACAGGGTGACGCCCTGCACCAGCGCCCAGTACTCGTCCACCGGATCGGTGTAGAGACGCGGATGATAGTGGTGGTTGTAGACGCTGTACTTGCGCACCCCATGGCGCCGCGAGGCGTAGAAGAACGGCGACTTGCGGATGCGCGGATAGAGCAGGATCTCGGGCGCAGCCTGAGTGTGCTCGACGCTTTCGATGACATGGGACATGACCTGCCTCCTCTTCGCGGCGAAACGGCCGTCAGCGCCGCTTCTAACTAGCGAAGCTAGCGCGCCACGGGACAGCGCATGTCACCCTCGACGCCGGCTATTTTGGTGGCGGCGACATCGCCTGGCGCCGCTGTCGCCGCCGCCAAAGACGGCGTCGTCGCGGGACAGCGCGGCAGTGCAGAGTGGATTATCCTGATCCCAGGCATCCCGTCACCGGCTTACAGGAGGCTTGCCATGGCGACACTCCCTCGGCACGCGGACGCGGTGATCATCGGTCAGGGCGGCATCGTCGGCGCCTCGCTGGCTCACCACCTGATCGAGCTGGGCTGGACCCGGCTGGTGGGTCTCGACAAGTCCGCCATCCCTTCGGATATCGGGTCGACCTCCCACGCCTCCGATTTCTGCTTCATGACCGCCCATGACAAGCTGTCGTGCTACACCACGACCTACAGCCAACGCTTCTATGAGGCGATGGGACGCTATCGCCGCATCGGCGGCCTGGAAATCGCCCGGGTCGGCGACGAGGCACGCCTGGCGGAGTTGCAGCGCAAGGTCGCCTCGGGCAAGGCATTCGGCACTCGCGTGAGCATGATCGACGCCGACGAAGTGGTCGAGCGCTTCCCGCTGCTGGAACGGGACCTGCTGCTGGGCGGCATGTGGGACCCCGATGCCGGCCTGGTGGTGCCGCGCTCCCAGCGCGTTGCCGGCGAACTGATCGAACGCGGGGTCGAGAGCGGCCATCTCAGCGTCTTCGCCGATACCCCGGCGCTGGATATCGACGTTCAGGCTGGCCGGGTATGCGGCGTGGAGACCGCCAAGGGCTATATCGAAACGCCGCTGGTGCTGGTGTGCGCCGGCATCTGGGGGCCGATTCCTGCCGCCATGGGTGGCGCCGCGCTGCCGCTGATGCCGGTGGAGCATCCGCTGATGTTCTTCGGCCCCTACGACGCCTTCGCCGGCACCGGCCTGGAGATCGGCTACCCGCTGCTGCGCGACCAGGGCAATTCCGCCTATCTGCGCGACACCGGCGATCCCACCTCCACCGAGGGTGGCCAGCTCGAGTGGGGCTACTACGAGGCCCGCGAACCGCGCCTGGTACATCCCCACGCTATCCTCGAGCGTGATCAGGCGCGCCTCTCGCCCTCGATGCGCGACCTCGAGGCCGAGCAGATCGCCGACGCCTTCGAGCGCGCCGTGGAGCTCACCCCCCTGCTCGGCGAACTGGGCTGGGACGAAAAGCACTCCTTCAACGGCCTGCTTTCGGTCACCGTGGATGGCGGCTCGCTGGTCGGCGAGTCACCGGAGACCCGCGGCCTGTGGTTCTGCGAGGCGGTGTGGGTCAAGGATGGGCCGGGCATGGGCAAGCTGACCGCCGAATGGCTGACCCACGGTCGCCCGACGCTGGATCCCTGCAGCATCGATATCGCGCGTTTCTATCCGGTACAGAAGACCCCGCACCATGTGCATGGCCGCTGCCTGGAGATCGCGCGCAAGATCTACGACCCGCCGGTGCACCCCCGCGAGCCCTTCGACAACGGCCGCAACCTGCGCCGTGGCCCCTTTTGGCATCGCGAACAGGAACTGGGCGGCTATTTCATGGAGGCCGCGGGCTGGGAGCGCGCCCACGGCTATGCCGCCAACGAGACACGCCTCGCCGACTATCTGGAGCGCATTCCGGAGCGCCCCGCGGAATGGGACCAGCGCCACTTCTGGCGCGTCTCCAACGCCGAGCACCTGGCGCTGAGCGACGACGTGGGGATGATCAACCTTTCCCACTTCGCCATCTACGATATCTCGGGGCGCGATGCCGAGGCGCTGCTGGAGACGCTCTCGGTGGCCAAGGTCGGCGGCGACACCCCGCTCGGCAAGGGTGTCTATACCCACTTCCTGGATACCGCCGGCGGCGTCCATTCGGACCTGACCATCGTGCGCCTGGCCGCGGACGCCTGGCGGGTAGTATGCGGCGGCGATACCGGCCATCGCGACCTGGTATGGATCATCCGCCGCGCCGAGGACCTGGGCCTGAGCCACTGGCACCTCGAGGATCGCAGCGACAGCCTGGCCACCCTGGGCCTGTGGGGCCCCAATGCCCGGCGCACCCTGCAGGCCCTGGCCGATACCCCCGATGCCCTCGACGACGCGAACTTCCCGTTTGCCAGCGCTCGTGAACTGCGCCTTCAGGGCATCCCGGTGTGGGCCTTCCGCATCTCCTATGTGGGCGAGCAGGGCTGGGAGCTGTATGTGCCCTTCAGCTACGCGCTGGCGCTCTGGGATCGGCTGTTCGATGCTGGAGTAACGCCGGTGGGCATCGAGACCTACGCCAACAGCCGCCGTCTGGAGAAGAGCCTGCGGCTGCAGAACGTCGACCTGCTGACCGACTACAACCTGGTCGAAGCAGGCCTGGCGCGCCCCAAGGTCAAGGCCGCCGACTTTTACGGCAAGGCCGCCCACCTCGAACAGCGCCAACGTCATCGCCAGCCCTCCTACCTCTGCACCCTGGTGATGGAGGACCACCTCGACGCCAGCGGCACACCACGCTTCCCGGTCGGCCAGGCGCCGCTGCTCGACCCGCAGAGCGGCGAGGTACCGGTGGACGAGCTGGGGCGTCGCGCCTATGTCACCAGTATCGCCTACGGCCCTTCGGTGGGCAGCAACATCGCCCTGGGCTACCTACCCGCAGCCTACGCCAGTCAGGGGCAGACGCTATTGCTGGAGTACTTCGGCGCCCACTATCCGATGCGCATCGCCGCAGTAGGCTACCGGGCGCTGTACGACCCGGACAACCGGCGACCGCGCAGTTGACGATCACACCTCGTCGGGCGCCGGACGCGCCGCCAGCGAGGCCGCCTGCAGCGCATCGGCCTCGGCCTGGCGGTCGCTGCGCCGCTTGCGCTCGCGGCTCGGCGAGTGGCCGAAACGGTCGTGGTAGCACTTGGTGAAGTGCGGTGGCGAGACGAAGCCGCAGGCATGGGCGACGTCGGTGATCGGCATATGGGTCTGACGCAAGAGCAGCCTGGCTCGCACCAGCCGCAGCTCCAGATAATACTTCAACGGCGGGCAGTCAACGTAGCGCTGGAACAGGCGCTCCAGCTGGCGACGCGACAGATCGGCATAGCTGGCCAGCTCATCCAGCGACAATGGTTCCTGGAGGTTGGCCTCCATCAGCGTAGCGACCTCCTCCAGCTTGGGGTGGCTATGCCCCAGCCGCACCCGCAGCGGGGTGCGCTGGCGATCGCCGACACCGCGGATGCGCTCGTGAATGAACTCCTCGGCAATCGCCTCGGCCAGCTCCAACCCCTGCTGACGCCCGATCAGGTTGAGCATCATATCCAGCGGTGCAATACCGCCAGAACAGGTGTAGCGATCGCGGTCCATGACGAACAGCTGCGAGGAGAAGGTCACGGCGGGAAACATCCGTGCCTCGTGGATGCTCGAGATATGCTCCCAATGCAGGGTGCAGCGATAGCCATCCAGCAGCCCGGCCTGAGCCAGCATGTAGCCGCCGGTGCAAACTGCCCCAAGGGGGATGCGACGCGCCGCCAGGCGCTTGAGCCAGGTCAGGGTGGCGCGATCGCAGTGGCGCTGCACGTCGACGCCGGCGCATACCAGCAGCAGGTCCGGCGGCGGCGCACGCTCCAGGTCGTGATCGACGTCACTGGTCAGGCCGCTGCTGGCAGTGACCGGGGCACCGTCACGACTGATCAAGTACCAGCGATAGAGCTCCCGGTCGGCGAGATGATTAGCCATGCGCAACGGCTCGAGCGTCGAGGAGAAGGCCAGTTGGGAGAACCCCGGCACCATCAGGAAGCCGACGTTGTAGCGGCCGTTGGGCGGTTTTCCATGACCTTGCATACCACCTCCTCAAGCGCTCAGCCGAATGCTCGGTCGCACGCCATTATCATGATCCCAGTGTAATGTATTGACAACGGATGCAAGCAACTGTCGCTGCGACCAACACCGCTGACGTCGGCGAGACAATTCATCGCCGCCATGGCATGAATACTGTGGGCAGCACTCCCCATCAACGGCGAGTCAGGAGGCAAGGCGATGAGCGGCCAATCTCCCGCAGCCGAGCGGCACACTTCGGCAGTCAACGACAATCTGCGTATCGCACGCACGGCCAGGCTATGGCCCATCGAGGAGATCGCCCACCGCCTGGGGGTTCCCGGTGAGGCCGTGGAACCCTATGGTCGCGGCATCGCTAAACTCGACCTGAGCGCCATCGACGCCCTGGCCGGGCAGCCCCGGGGGCGCTACATCGTGGTCTCGGCCATCACCCCCACGCCACTCGGCGAGGGCAAGACCACCACCGCCATCGGCTTGACCCAAGGCCTCCAGCGGCTCGGCCACCGCGCCAGCGTTGCGCTACGCCAGCCCTCCATGGGGCCGACCCTGGGCATCAAGGGCGGTGCCGCCGGCGGCGGACACAGCCAGGTGGTGCCCATGGAGCGCATCAACCTGCACCTCACCGGCGACCTACACGCTGTCGCCGCCGCCCACAACCTGCTCGCGGCAATGGTCGACAACCACCTTCACCATCGGCTCGAACCGCAGCTCGATCCGCAGCAGATCCACTGGCAGCGTGCCATCGACATCAACGACCGCGCGCTGCGACACATCGTGCTGGGCCTCGGCGAGCGGGTCGACGGGGTGCCACGTCAGGGCGGCTTCGAGATCACCGCGGCCTCCGAGGTCATGGCGATCCTCGCCCTGGCCGATTCACTGGCCGACCTGCGCCAGCGCCTGGGCCGTATCGTGATCGGCTACGATCGCGACGGCCAGGCGGTCACGGCCGAACAGATACGCGCCGCCGGGGCCATGGCCGCCCTGCTCAAGGAAGCCCTCAAGCCCAACCTGCTGCAGACCCTGGAGCACGCTCCGGCACTGATCCATGCCGGCCCGTTCGGCAATATCGCCCACGGCAACTCATCGATCGTCGCCGATCGCATTGGCCTGCACGGCAGCGATTTCCTGGTCACCGAGGCGGGCTTCGGTGCCGATATGGGCGCCGAACGCTTCTTCAACATCAAATGCCGCACCTCGGGGCTAACGCCGGATGCCGCCGTGCTGGTGGCCACGGTGCGCGCCCTGAAATATCACAGCGGCCAGCACCAAGTGCTACCCGGCAAGCCACTGCCCGACTCGCTGCTGGCCGAGAACCCACAGCAAGTTCATGCCGGCGGCGCCAACCTGCTCAAGCAGATCGACAATATCCGCGCCCACGGCATCACCCCGGTCGTGGCGATCAACGCCTTCCCTTCCGACCACCCCAGCGAGCATGCTGCGATCGTCGAGTTGGCCGCGTCGGTGGGCGTCAAGGCGGTGCTCACCAGCCACGTGCTCGATGGCGGCGATGGTGCCCTGGCACTGGCCGAAGCAGTGGTGGAACAGGCCTCGGCCGGCGCCGACTTCCAGTACCTCTATCCCGACGAACTGCCCCTCGAGGCCAAGATCGCACGCATCGCCACGCGCCTGTATGGCGCCGCCGATGTCGCCTTCTCGACGACCGCGCAAGGCCAGTTGGAGCGCTATCAGCAGCAGGGCTACGGGCAGTTCCCCGTGTGCATTGCCAAGAGTCACCTGTCGCTCTCCGCCGATCCGACGCGCCTCGGTGCTCCCGAGGGCTGGACCTTGCCGGTCCGCGAGGTGCGCCTCTCGGCGGGTGCGGGCTTCGTCTATGCGCTG
This sequence comes from Halomonas salipaludis, assembly GCF_002286975.1. GTDB lineage: Bacteria > Pseudomonadota > Gammaproteobacteria > Pseudomonadales > Halomonadaceae > Franzmannia > Franzmannia salipaludis. The sequence goes on along the minus strand of NZ_NSKB01000006.1, from coordinate 278,333 downwards.
TGCGGCGATATTCGCACCCTGCCGGGACTCGGCGCCGACCCCGCTGCCGCGCATATCGACATCGACGCGCAGGGCGAGATCAGCGGCCTGTTCTGAGTGCCTCTACCTCCCACTAAACGCCGAGTCGGTCACGGGTGGCGTAATACCACGCCCCCAGCGCCGATAGCGGCACCCGCAGCAGCCGCCCGCCGGGGAACGGCAGATGCGGCAGGCCGGCGAAGGCGTCGAAGCGCTCGCTCTCGCCTTCGATCACCTCGGCGATCAGCCGCCCGGCCAGGTGGCTGCAGGTCACGCCGTGACCGGAGTAGCCCTGGGCGTAGTAGACATTGGCGTTGAGCCGGCCAAACTGCGGCAGGCGATTCAGCGTCATCAGGAAGTTGCCGCTCCAGGCGTAGTCGATCTTGACGTCGCCGAGCTCGGGGAAGGTCTTGAGCAGCTTGGGGCGGATCACCGCCTCGATGCTGGTGGGATCCTGGCCACCATAGCTGACCCCGCCGCCATACAGCAGCCGGCCGTCGCCGGTGAGGCGGTAATAGTCGAGCAGGTAGTTGCAGTCCTCCACCGCCATGTCGTTGGGCAGCAGCGTCCGGCCGCGCTCGCCGAGGGGCTCGGTGGTGACGATCTGGGTGCCACAGGGCATCGACTTGCCCTCCAGCTCAGGCACTACCCCCTGCAGATAGGCATTGCCGGCCAGCACCACGCGCTCGGCCACCAGCGTGCCGCCGGGCGTGCGCAGCCGCACCGGTTCGCCGTGGGTAAGCTCGAGCAGCGGCGACTGCTCATAAATGATCCCGCCCAGCGCCTCGAAGGCCGCTGCCTGGCCGAGCACCAGGTTGAGCGGATGCAGGTGCCCGCCGGAGTGGTCGACCAGCGCGCCGACGTAGCGCTCGCTTTGCACCTCACGCTTGAGCGCCTCACCCTCGAGCAGTTCCAGCTCGCGGTTGCCGTAGCGCTGCCACAGCACCTGGTGTTCACGCAGCCCTTCCATCTGGCGGGTGTTGCAGGCGGCGAACAGATTGCCATTCTTGAGATCGCAGTCGATGGCGTACTGCTCGATGCGCGAGCGGATGATGCGATTGCCCTCGAAGGCCATGTCGCCCAGGGCGCGGGCGGTGTCGAGGCCGTACTTGGTCTCGATAACATCCATGTCGCGGCTATAGCTGTTGACGATCTGGCCGCCGTTGCGCCCCGAGGCGCCAAACCCCACCCGCGCCGCCTCCAGCACCACCACCTTGTAGCCGCGCTCGGCGAGATGCAGCGCCGACGAGATGCCGGTGAAGCCAGCGCCGACCACGCATACATCGCAGCTCATCTCGCCGCTGAGGCTGGGCCGTTCGGGGCTGGCATTGGCCGTGGCGGCATAGTAGGACGCCACGTGCGGGGTGGCAGGCGTCTGGGTCATACGTTATCTCCACAAGGTGTATCGATGTTGGATAGCAACCTCATCGCGATTGAAATCGCTCCTACGTTTGCCTTGGCGCCATTGCTCTTGTAGGAGCGGCTTTAGCCGCGATGGGTGGCTTGACCAGCAGCGCTGCGCGCTGCATCGCGACTGAAGTCGCTCCCACTTTTGCCTTGGCGCCATTGCTCTTGTAGGAGCGGCTTTAGCCGCGATGGGTGACTTGACCAGCAGCGCTTCGCACTGCATCGCGACTGAAGTCGCTCCTACGATTGTCCTTGGCGCCATTATCGTCAGACTGAATCAGCCGGCGTCCTGCTGCGCCATGGCCATACGCCGCTTGTTCTCACTGCGACGCATGAAGTACCAGGCCAGGAAGGTCGCCAGCGACACCGCCAGGATGATCAGCGTGGCCAGAGCGTTGATCTTCGGCGAGACGCCCATGCGCACCGAGGAGAACACCACCATCGGCAGGGTACTGGCGCCGGGGCCGGAGACGAAGCTGGCGATCACCAGGTCATCCAGCGACAGAGTGAAGGCCAGCAGCCAGCCGGCGGCCAGCGCCGGGGCGATCATCGGCAGGGTGATCTGGAAGAAGGTCTTGAGCGGCGGCGAGCCGAGATCCAGCGCCGCCTCCTCGATCGACAGGTCGACCTCGCGCAGCCGCGAAGCCACCACCACCGCCACATAGGCGCTGCAGAAGGTGGTATGCGCGATCCAGATGGTGACCATGCCACGGTCCGCCGGCCAGCCGATCATCTGCGCCATGTGCACGAACAGCAGCAGCAGCGACAGGCCGGTGATCACCTCGGGCATTACCAGCGGCGCGGTGACCATGCTCGACAGCGCGGTCTTGCCCCGAAAGCGCGTGAAGCGGGTCATGACGAAGGCCGCCAGGGTGCCCAGGCACACCGCCATGGTCGCCGAGAAGAAGGCGATACGCAGGCTGGTCCACACCGCGGCCAGGATCTGGCGATCGCGGAACAGCTCGATGTACCAGCGCCCCGAGAACCCCGCCCACACCGTCACCAGCCGCGACGAGTTGAACGAGTAGAACATCAGGATCGCCATCGGCAGGTACAGGAACAGCAGTCCGGCAATCAGCATCAGCGTGGTAAAGGATGGCTTCTTCATGGTCACTCCTTCAGCTCACGGCTCTGATAGCGGTGGAACAGCGCGATGGGAATGATCAGGATCGCCAGCATCACCATCGCCAGCGCCGAGGCCACCGGCCAGTCACGGTTGTGGAAGAACTCCTCCCACAACACCTTGCCGATCATCACCGTATTGGGCCCACCCAGCAGTTCGGGAATCACGTACTCGCCCACCGCGGGAATGAATACCAGCATCGAGCCGGCGATGATGCCGCCCTTGGAGAGCGGCAGGGTCACCTTGAGGAAGGTATTGAACTTGCGCGAACCGAGGTCCGACGCCGCTTCCAGCAGCGAGCCGTCGAGCCGCGACAGGTTGGCGTAGAGCGGCAGGATCATGAACGGCAAGTAGGCGTAGACGATGCCCAGGATCACCGCGAAGTTGGTGTTCATCATGCGAATCGGTGAGTCGATCAGTCCCAGCCACAGCAGGCCATTGTTGATCAGGCCGTTGTTGCTGAGAATCCCCATCCAGGCGTAGACGCGGATCAGAAACGAGGTCCATGACGGCAGCATCACCAGCAGCAGCAATACCAGCTGCCAGCGCGCCGGCGCGCGTGCCATGGCGTAGGCCATCGGGTAGCCGATCAGCAGGCACAGCAGCGTCGACAGGAAGGCGATCTTGACCGAGCCCCAGTAGGCGGCGACATACAGGGTGTCGGTGGTCAGGAACAGGTAGTTGCCGAAATTCAGCGCGATGTTCAGCGTCTCGGCGCTGTAGTCGAAGATCGCGCTGTAGGGCGGCACCGAGATTGCCGCATTAGAGAGGCTGATCTTGAGCACGATGCCGAACGGCAGCAGAAAGAACAGCGTCAGCCACAGCAGCGGCGCGGCGATCACCCAGCCACGACCGGGGCGCAGCGCACGCGGCAGCCGCGCTAGCAGTGAAGACTTCATGGTTCGCTCCTCACTCAGTCGCGCAGCACCACGGCACTGCGGTCGTCCCAGTGGATGTAGACGCTGTCGTCCCAGGTGGGGCGCTCGCCGCGACGCTCGGTGTTGGTCAGGCTGGCCTTTACCAGGTGACCCTGCTCGGTGCGCACGAAGTACACCGAAAAACCGCCTAGGTAGGCGATATCCTCGACCTTGCCCGCCGCCCAGTTGTAGTCGCCGCTGGGGCGCTCCCGGCTCAGCCCGGTCTTCTCGGGGCGAATCCCGGCCCACACCCGGCGGTTATCGGCCTCGGTGCTGACGCCGTGGCTGATGTAGATCTGGCGCCCCAGCTGGGCGCTGTCGATCACACAGTGGTCCGCCTCATCGACGACGATATCGCCCTCGAACAGGTTCATGGTGCCGACGAACTCCGCCACCATACGGCTCGCCGGACTCTCGTAGACGTCCATCGGCGAGCCGACCTGGGCGATCCAGCCATCGGCCATGATCGCCACCCGGTCGGCCATGGTCATGGCCTCCTCCTGATCGTGGGTGACCATGATGCAGGTCACCCCGACCCGCTCGAGGATCTCCACCACCTCGAGCTGCATCTCGGTGCGCAGCTTCTTGTCCAGCGCCCCCATGGGTTCGTCGAGCAGCAGCAGCTTGGGCCGCTTGGCCAGCGAACGCGCCAGCGCCACGCGCTGGCGCTGGCCGCCGGAGAGCTGATGCGGCTTGCGCTTGGCGAAGCGCTCCATGTGCACCAGCTTGAGCATCTCGGCCACGCGCGCGTCGATCTCCTGGCGCGGCAGCTTGTCCTGCTTGAGACCGAAGGCGATGTTCTGCGCCACCGTCATGTGCGGAAACAGCGCATAGGACTGGAACATCATATTGATCGGGCGCTCATAGGGCGCCATCTTGGTGATGTCCTCACCGTCGAGCAGCACCTGCCCTTCGCTGGGCTTCTCGAACCCTGCCAGCATGCGCAGCAGCGTCGACTTGCCCGACCCCGAGCCGCCGAGCAGCGCAAAGATCTCGCCGCGACGGATGCTCAGGTTGACGTCGTCCACCGCCAGCGCACCGTCGAAGCGCTTGCTCACACGGCGAATATCGACCAGGGCGTCTTCATCGAGACGCCGATGATGGGCCTGTTCCAGGCTCTGGGATTGCGGCATCGTCAAGCCCCCGAGTGTGTTCGCGAAAGAGAGGCGGCCGGCCCCAGGGCCGGCCGCGGTTCGGGGTTACTGGCCGGACTTGACGCGGTTCCAGGTCCGCGTGCGAACCCGCTGTACCGCCAGCGGTTTCTCTTCCTGAACGAAGAGGTTGTCCATCACCTCCTGGTCGGGATAGACCGCCGGGTCGTTGAGGATCTCGGGGTCGAGGAACTCATTGGCCGCCAGGTTGGGGTTGGCGTAGACCACGTACTCGGTGATGCCGGCGGCGATCTCGGGCTCGAGGATGAAGTTGATGAAGGCGTGGGCGTTGTCGGGGTTCGGCGCGTCGGCGGGAATCGCCATCATGTCGAACCACAGCGCCGCGCCCTCCTTGGGAATGCTGTAGGCGATGGTGAAGTCGCGACCCGCCTCGGCGGCACGATCGGCGGCCTGGAACACATCGCCGGAGTAGCCGGCGGCCACGCAGATATCGCCGTTGGCCAAGTCGGAGATGTAGCGCGAGGAGTGGAAGTAGGTCATGTTGTCGCGCACCGCGGCGATCATCTCACCGGCGGCTTCGATGTCTGCCGTCTCCTCCGAGAGCGGCGACAGCCCCAGGTAGGCCATGCCGGCAGACAGCATGTCGTCACCGGTATCGAGCATCGAGATGCCGCAGCCGCCCTGGTTGAGGGCGGTGGTGACCTCGGGATCGAAGATCAGCGCCCAGGAGTCCAGCGGCGCGTCGTCACCGAGGATCTCGGTCACCCGCTCGACGTTGTAGCCGATGCCGTTGGTGCCCCACATGTAGGGGATCGAGTACTGGCTGCCCGGATCCACGAACTCCAGATCATCCATCAGGTCGGGGTTGAGGTTGACCATATTGGGGATCAGGTCGTGATCCAGCTCACGATAGACGCCGGCGCTGATCTGGCGAGTCAGATAGTGGTTGGAGGGCACCACCACGTCGTAGCCGGAGCGTCCCGAGAGCAGCGCCGCTTCCAGCACTTCGTTGCTGTCGTAGACGTCGTAGATCACCTCGATGCCGGTCTCCTCGGTGAAGCGCTCGAGGGTGTCCTCGGCGATATAGTCCGACCAGTTGTAGACCCGCACCTCGTTGGCCTGGGCCGCCGCGGCCGCCAGTCCCAGGGTGGCAGCGGCAACCGCTACCGATAGCGTGTGATATCGAAACATCGTGGCACCTCATTCTTCGGATTGTTGTCGTCAGCCTCGGCGGCTGGCACCTGGCTAGCGTATCCGCAGCCCCCGGGAGGGCCGTCAACGCTAGGTTTCACTTACTGCTCGATGCTCGGCATGCTCATACGCTCAGCAGCAGGAACTCACGTTCCCAGGAGCTGATCACGCGCTTGAAATTCTCGTTCTCGACCCGCTTCACCGCCACGTAGCCCTGCACGAACTTGCGCCCCATGTACTCCTCCAGCTCATGGCAGTGCTCCATGCGCTCCAGCGCCTGCTCGAGGGTGAACGGCAGGCGCAGGTTGCGCCGCTCGAAGGCGCGCCCCTTGACCGGCGCACTCGGGGCAACCTGCTTGATCATGCCCATGTAGCCGCACAGCAGGCTGGCCGCTATCGCCAGGTAGACGTTGGCGTCGGCACCCGGCAGGCGGTTCTCGACCCGGCGATTGTGCGGCGAGCTATCCGGCACGCGCAGCCCGCAGGTACGGTTCTCCTCGCCCCACTCGACGTTGACCGGCGCCGAGGTATCGGGCAGGAAGCGGCGGAACGAGTTGACGTTGGGCGCCATCAGCGGCAGCGCCTCGGGGATGTACTTCTGCAAGCCCCCAACGTGCCACAGGAACAGGTCGCTGTGAGTGCCGTCGGCGTTGGCGAATACGCTCTCGCCGCTGGCGATGTCGAGTACGCTCTGGTGCAGGTGCATGGCACTGCCCGGCTCGTTGGTCACCGGCTTGGCCATGAAGGTTGCCGCCACGTCGTGCTTGAGCGCCGCCTCGCGCAGGGTGCGCTTGAACAGGAATACCTGGTCGGCCAGCACCAGCGGGTCGCCGTGACGGAAGTTGATCTCCATCTGCGCGGTGCCCTCTTCGTGGATCAGGGTGTCGATATCCAGCCCCTGCTCCTCGCACCAGTCGTACATGTCCTCGAACAGCGGATCGAACTCGTTGGCGGCGTCGATGGAGAACGACTGGCGACCGGTCTCCTGGCGCCCGCTGCGGCCGATCGGCGGCTGCAGCGGCAGGTCCGGGTCCTCGCAGCGCTTGGTCAGGTAGAACTCCATCTCCGGGGCCACCACCGGCTGCCAACCCTGATCGGCATAGAGCCTGAGGATCTTCTTCAACTGGTTGCGCGGCGACAGCTCGATGGGGTTGCCCTGCTTGTCGAAGCAGTCGTGGATCACCTGGGCGGTGGGTTCCAGCGCCCAGGGTACCGGGTAGGCGGCGCTGATATCGGGCTTGCAGATCATGTCGATATCGGCAGGATCGAGCAGCGAATAGTAGATGTCGTCCTCGACGTAGTCGCCGGTCACGGTCTGCAGCAGCACGCTCTCGGGAAGACGCATGCCCTTCTCGGCAACGAACTTCGAAACCGGCGCGATCTTGCCGCGGGCGATGCCGGTGATGTCGCTGACCAGGCATTCGACCTCGGTGATGCGTCGCTCTTTCAGCCAGCTTTCCAGATCTTTCATGGGAACCTCTTGGTGGCTACCGGCCGGCGCACCGGCAAGCAAATTCTGTTGCTGTTACAGCCTGTCGCGCAGCTTGTAATACTGGGTGGCCAGCACCAACAGCGGCGTGCGCAGACGCCGACCGCCGGGGAAGCGCCGATGCGGCATGGCGGCGAAGACATCGAAGCGTTCGTGCTGACCGGCGATGGTCTCGGCCAGCAGCTGGCCGGCCAGCCCGGCCAGGGCCATGCCGTGACCGGAATATCCTTGAGCGTAATAGAGGTTGGCGTCGAGGCGCCCGAAGTCCGGCGCGCGGTTGACGGTGATCGCCACGTCGCCACCCCAGCGGTACTCGATGGGCACCCCGGCCAGTACCGGGAACAGCCGCGCGATCTTGGCATCGATGCGCGCCTCGAGCCCGGGCGGCTCGCGACCGTTGTAGCTCACCTCGCCGCCATAGATCAGCCTCCGGTCGCCGGACAACCGATAGTAGTCGAGCACGAAGTTGGCGTCGGACAGGGCGTCGTTGTGAGGCAGTACCTGGGCGGCCTGGGCCTCGCTGAGCGGCGCGGTGGCGATCATGTAGTTGGCCGCCGGCATGATGCGGCCGTCGAGCTCCGCCACCAGGCCGCGCAGATAGGCGTTGGTGGCCACCACCAGGCTCTCGGCGATCACCACGCCCTGGGCGGTGGTCACCCGTACCGGTGCGCCGCGCTGGATCTCCAGCGCCGGGGTGTGCGGGTAGAATTGCGCCCCGGCCTGCTCGGCGGCACGTGCCAGGCCCAGGGTATAGTTGAGCGGGTGCAGGTGACCGGCCTCGCTCTCGAACAGCGCCCCGGGGTAGGCGTCGCTGACTACCCGCTCACGCAGGGCATCGCCCTCCAGCCAGCTCAGCGCCTGGTAGTCGTAGTCGCGGGCCAGGCGGTCGCGAAACGCCTGGAGCTCGCGCACATGGCGCGGCTTGACCGCGGCGTGCAGATAGCCCCAGGCCAGGTCGCAGGGAATCGCATGGCGCTCGACCAGCGCCGCGGTCAGGCGCACCGCCTCGCGGCTCATCTCCCAGATCTCGCGGGCGCGCGGCCGCCCCAGCGCCTTCTCCACGGTGGCGATGTCGGTGCCCAGCCCTGGCAGTATCTGCCCGCCGCTGCGCCCCGAGGCGCCAAAGCCGATCTCACCGGCCTCCAGCACCGCCACCGAGTAGCCGCGCTCAGCCAGGTGCAGTGCCGTGGAGCAGCCGGTCACCCCGGCGCCGATCACGCATACGTCGACACGGTGCTCGCCGACCAACGGCTGGCTGGCCGCGGGGCGCACGGCAATGCTGTCGCGGTAGTAGGATGTGGGGGCCTCGAAGGTCGAATCGGCCATGCGGGGTTCCTTGTCGAGCGAATCTGATCGCCGGTTATTGTTGTTGAATTCTTTCACCACGGGTAACGCGTGGCGTGTACGAGTGAAGCAAGATCATGCTTCTAGTCTGCCACCAGACCACCAAGGCATGTCAAGTATTCAATAACGTTCAGCCAATAACGTCCCCGTTCATGGATGATGCGCCAGGGCATCGAGAAACGCCTCCAGCACACGATGTGGGCGCCGATCGCGGCGCATCACGGTGACGAAGGGTGTCGAATACTCACCACCACTGACCGCCAGCCCCCGCAGTCGCCCGGCATTTACCCAGGGCGCGGCGAGATGGTCGGGGAGGTAGCCGATATAGCAGCCGGTGAGGATCAGAAACGCCGCGCCCTCACGGTCCGAGGCGCTGGCCGTACCGTTGAGCCAGGCGTGGGGGTCGCGGGCGGCCTCGGGCAGCGGGTAGCTGGGCTGCACCGCATCCCAGTCGGCCAGCGCCTGGCGTGTCAGGCCGGCATCGTCGCTGTCGAACAGCGGGTGGCCGACCGCGCAGTAGAGCTGCGAGCGCTCACTGTAGAGCACGCGGCTTTCGAGGCTCGCCAGCAGGTTGATCTCGGGCACCACCCCGAGGTGTAGGCGGCCATCGAGCACGCCCTGGGCGATACTGTCGGGGGGTTCCATGTGGATATTGATGCGCGCCTCGGGGCCACGCTGCTTGAGCTCGGCCAGCGAGTGGGTGATGCGCATCTGCGGCAGGCTGACCAGGTTGTCGGTAATGCCGATGTTGAGCTCGCCGCGCAGGGTGCGGTGCAGGCCGTTGACCTCGGTACGAAAGGTCTCCAACGAAGCCAGCAGGGTCAACCCGGCGGCATACACCTGGCGCCCCTCTTCGGTAAGCGCGAAACCACTGCGGCCGCGCTGGCAGAGACGCAGGCCGAGACGCTTCTCGAGGTCGGCCATGTGCAGGCTGATCGCCGAGCGGCTGATGCCTAGCTCGACCTCGGCGGCGGTGAAGCCGCCGCACTCGGCCACCGCCTTGAACACCCGGATCAGGCGAATATCGAAGTCGCTGACCCGGCCGGGGAACGGAGACTTGCGCTCGACCATGACGGCGCGCTCAGCGCGACCGACAGGCCGCGCAGGCCGGGTCGCGGGGCACCTTGAAGTGGCGCCACTCGCCGCGCAGGCCATCGAAGGTGGAGAGTCCGCGGTGCGGCGTGCCGGCACCACTCAGCAGCTTGACTGCCTCGAGGGCCTGGAAGGTGCCGATCACCCCCACCAGCGGTGCCACCACGCCGTTTTCGGCGCAGCGCAGTGCGTCGTCGGCCTCGCCTGCCTCGCCGGGCGGATAGAGGCAGGCGTAGCAGGGGCTCTCGGCATCGCGCGGGTCAAACACCGCCAGCTGGCCGGAAAAGCGGATCGCCGCCCCGGAAATCAGCGGCTTGCCCGCCGCCAGCGAGGCACGATTGATGGCGTAGCGGCTGGAGAAGCGATCGGTGCAATCGATCACCACATCGCTCTCGGCCACCGCCGCCGCCAGCGCCTCGCCATCCAGGTGCGCGTCGAGCACCTCGACCCGGCAGTGGGGGTTGAGTGCCAGGGCCGCCTCACGGGCCGACGCCGCCTTGTTGTGCCCCAGGTCTTCCATGCCGTGGGCGATCTGGCGCTGCAGGTTGGAAAGCTCGACCACGTCGGCATCGGCTAGGGTCAGCCTACCGACGCCGGCCGCGGCCAGGTAGAGCGCCACCGGCGAGCCCAGGCCGCCGGCACCGATCACCAGCGCATGGCTGGCCAGCAGCCGCTCCTGGCCGGCGATCTCGATCGGCTCGAGCATGATCTGGCGGCTGTAGCGCAGCAGCGCCTCGTCGTTCATGGCGGCATCACTTGTCACTGAAATCCTCGATATCCGGCACGTGCAGGGAGAACTCCTCCTTGACCTCCTCCATCACCACGTAGCTCTTCGACTCCTTGACCCCGGGCAGGGTCAGCACCACGTCGCCGAGCAGCTGACGGTAGGCGGACATTTCCGGAATTCGGCACTTGAGGATATAGTCGAACTGGCCGGAGACCAGATGGCACTCCTGGATCTGCGGCAGCTTGCTTACCGCGCGGCGAAACTCGTCGAATACCGCCGGCGACTGGGTCTCGAGACTGATCTCGACGAACACCAGCAGGTTGGCCTTGAGCGCCTTGGGGTCGAGCACCGCCTTGTAGCCGCGGATGATGCCCGAGCGCTCGAGACGCTTGACGCGCTCCAGGCAGGGCGTGGTGGAGAGCCCGACCTGGGCAGCCAGGTCAACGTAGGAGATGCGCGCGTTGTCCTGCAGGCAGCGCAGGATCTTGAGGTCGATACGGTCCAGCGAACGTGTCTTGGCTTTCATTGTAGTGTGCTATCCGGCCAATGGCAGTTGAGTTGGTACTTGCCAGCAATATCCACTGCTAAGATTAGAATAACAAGAAATAAACAGCAGGCTGTGGCTATTTACCAGCAATTGAGAGCGCACACCGGCGCGCCCTGCCATTACTATTACCACATTCGCCGAACAGCGCTCCAGCCACGCGGCCGGTCAGCCATCAACGCAACCCAGGCTGACCCGCTCACGCCCGCCGAGATCGACCAGGGTCGCCACCTGGCGATAGCCCGCCACATCCAGCGCCGCACGCACCGCCTGGCCCTGGCCTATGCCGTGCTCCAGCAGCAGCCAGCCCCCCGGCAGCAGGTGCTCGCGAGCCTGGCCGATCAGCCAGCGGAGGTCGGCCAGGCCCGACGCCGCGGCGACCAGCGCCGAGTGCGGCTCGAAGCGCACGTCACCCTGCCCCAGGTGCGGGTCGTCGGTGGCAAGATAGGGCGGGTTGGCAACGATCAGCGCGAAGCGCTGTCCACCCAGCGCCGCGAACCAGTCGCTCTCCGCGAAACGCGCATTGGCAATCGCCAGTCGCTCGGCATTGGCACGAGCCAGCGCCACGGCGCCCGGCGCATGATCGACGCCCACCACCTGCCAGCCGGGGCGCTCGCTGGCAAAGGCCAGGGCGATGGCGCCGCTGCCGGTGCCTAGGTCGAGCAGCGCCCCGCTGTCCGCCGCGGCCTTGTCCAACGCCGCCTCTACCAGCCGCTCGGTGTCCGGCCGCGGGATCAGGGTCGCCGGCGAGGTGGCCAATGACAGTCCCCAGAACTCGCGCTCGCCGGTCAGATAGGCCACCGGCCAGCCAGTGGCGCGCAGCGCCAGCAGCGCCGCGAAGCGCGCCCGCGGCCAGGCCTCGATATCGCGGTCACCCCAGGTGTAGAGCCAGGTACGGTCTCGCTCGAGCACGTGGCACAGCAGCACTTCGGCGTCGAGCCGCGGGCTCGGCGAGCCGCTGCCTGCCAGTCGCTCGGTAGCCCGCGCCACCAACTGGTCGAGGCGCATCAAGCCTCCTGCAGGGCGGCCAGCTGTTCGGCCTGGTACTCGTGGATCAGCGGCTCGATCACCTCGTCGAGCTGCTCGCCGCTGATCACGTCGTTGAGCTTATAGAGGGTCAGGTTGATGCGGTGATCGGTGATCCGCCCCTGGGGAAAGTTGTAGGTGCGGATGCGCTCGCTGCGGTCACCGGAACCCACCAGGCTGCGTCGCGCGTCGGCCTGCTGCTGGCGCTGGCTGTCCACCGCGCTCTGCTTGAGCCGCGCGGCCAGCAGCGACATCGCCTTGGCGCGGTTCTTGTGCTGGCTGCGCTCCTCCTGGCACTCCACCACCACGCCGCTGGGCAGGTGGGTGATGCGGATCGCCGAGTCGGTGGTATTGACGTGCTGACCGCCGGCGCCGCTGGAGCGAAAGGTGTCGACGCGCAGGTCGCCAGGGTTGATGTCGATGTCGCCCACCGCATCGGCCTCGGGCATCACCGCCACGGTGCAGGCCGAGGTGTGGATGCGCCCCTGGGACTCGGTGGCCGGCACCCGCTGCACGCGGTGGGCGCCAGACTCGAACTTGAGCCGCGCATAGACGCCGTCGCCCTTGACCCGCGAGATGATCTCCTTGTAGCCACCCTGCTCGCCGTGGCTGGCGCTGACCACCTCGACTCGCCAGCCGCGCTTCTCGGCGTAGCGCGAGTACATGCGGAACAGATCGCCGGCGAACAGCGCCGCTTCATCGCCGCCGGTGCCGGCGCGCACTTCGAGAAACACGCTGCGGCCGTCGTCGGGGTCCTTGGGCACCAGCAGCCGCCTGAGCTCCTCCTCCAGCTCCACGAGGCGCTCGCGGCCGTCGGCCAGCTCCAGCTCGGCCAGCTCGCGCATCTCGGCGTCGCTGTCGCCGGTCAACTGCTCGGCGGCCTCGACGTCGCCCTCCACGCCACGGTATTGGCGCCAGGTGGTGACCAGATCATCGAGCTCGGCGTACTCCATCGAGTAGTCGCGAAAGCGCTTCTGGTCACCGATCACCTCGGGCTCGGCCAACAGGGCGGAGAGCTCCTCGAACCGTTCGTGGAAGGATTCCAGACGCTGGCGCAGTGTGGCTTTCATTGACGATCCTGTAATGGTGAAACGAAGCGAGCCGCGGCTTGGGTCGGCTAGGCGTCCTGGGACGGCGCCGAGGGGTCGATCAGCAGCGTCTCGGCGGCGGCGATGACATCGTGGCGCTCGGCGCCGGAGGCCTCGCGCAGGCGCAGCGTGGGGCCGTGCATCAGTCGATTGGCCAGCTGACTGGCCAGCCGCGAGACCACCCGCTGGGGGTCCTCGCCCCTGGCCAGCTGGGCCAGTGCCTGGGCCTCGGCCTCGGCACGGATGCCCTCGCCCTGCTCGCGGTAGCGGCGAATCAGCTGGCCGGCACCGCGCACCCGGCGCTCATGCTGCCAGCTGCCGACGCCGTGCTCGATCAGCGACTCGGCCTGGTCGGCGGCCACCTGGCGGTGGCGGCGGTTCTCCTCGATGACCTCGTGGAGGTCGTCGACGGTATAGAGGAAGATATCGGAGAGTTCGCCGACCTGCGGCTCTATGTCGCGGGGCACGGCGATATCGACCATGAAGATCGGCCGATGGCGGCGCTTTTTCAGCGCCCGCTCGACCATGCCCTTGCCGAGAATCGGCAGCGGTGCGGCGGTCGAGGAGATCACGATGTCGGCGCGCTCCAGGGCATGCGGGATCTCGTTGAGGGTGATCGCGGTGCCGCCGAACTCTCCGGCCAGGCGCTCGGCGCGCTCGCGGGTGCGGTTGGCCACCACCAGTTCACGCACGCCGGCCTCGTGCAGGTGGCGGGCCACCAGCTCGATGGTCTCGCCGGCGCCGATCAGCAGCGCCCGGGAGTCGGAGAAGTCATCGAAAATATGGCTGGCCATGCTCACCGCGGCATAGGCCACCGACACCGGGTTCTCGCCGATGCCGGTTTCGGTACGCACCTGCTTGGCCACCGCAAAGGTATGCTGGAATAGCCGCTCCAGCTCGCCGCCCAGGCCGCTGTGCTGGCGCGCCGCCTGGTAGGCGTCCTTGAGCTGACCGAGAATCTGCGGCTCGCCGAGCACCATCGAGTCGAGCCCCACCGCCACCCGCATCAGGTGGCGCGCGGCATCGTGGTCGAGGTAGTGGTAGGCACAGCGCGTCAGGTCCTCGTCGCCGAGGCCGTGGAAGCGGCCCAGCCAGTCGAGGATCCGGCCCTCGCCCTGGCTGTCGGTGACGCAGTAGAGCTCGGTGCGGTTGCAGGTCGACAGCACCGCTGCCTCCTCGACACCCGGCAAGGCGCGCAGCTCGGCAAGCGCCGCCTCTAGCTGCGAGGGGGTGAATGCCACCTGCTCGCGGACCTCCACGGCAGCGGTCTTATGGTTGATTCCAAGGGCCAGAAGCGTCATGCAGTCAGCGTCTTCGCTAGGGGGAACGGCGAACTCGTCACGGTGGATCCTGTCCATCAAGACAGCGCATTCTACCACAGCCCACCACGCGGGCACTCCCTGAGATGGCTTTGCTGCCGCCTCGCAAGGCGTTTATGCTGAGCCCTCGGCTCTGGAAACGAGATCATCATGCCAGCACGTTTACCCCTCACCGCTGTGACGGCCTCTGCCGCACTGCTGCTGGCCGCCTGCCAGAGCACGGCGGTGACGCCCTTCGCCGAGCGCGAGGATCCCCTGGCATCGGCGCCGCCCATCGAGCGCGGCCTGGATGCCGACGGCCTGGCTACCCTGATGACCGCCGAGTTCGCCGGCCAGCGCGGTGACTACCGCACCGCCAGCCAGGGCTACCTGGCCATGGCCGAGCGCTATCAGTCGATAGCGCTGATCGAGCGCGCCGCCCTCGCCGCGCGCTTCAGCGACGATCCCGAGCTGTTCGAGACCACCGCGCGGCGCTGGCGCGAGCTGGCCCCAGAGGCCGAGGCCCCGGCGCGCCTGCTCTCCGGACTCGCGATGCAGCGTGGCGACTGGCAGGACGGCCTCGACCAGCGCCTGGCGCTGGCGCGACGCGGCGGCCACGCCGAGCTGACCAATTTCGTCGAGCAGGCCATCGACGCCGGTGCCAACCTGCCGCCGCTGCTCGACAAGCTGCTCGAGCATCTCGAGGTCGTCGACACCTCGCGCACCCAGCACCACGACGCGGTACTGGCCACCGCCCTGCTCGAGGCCGCCAGCGGCCAGCCTAGCCGCGCCCAGCAGCGCCTCGACGGCCTCGACGACAGCCACGCCGAGCTCCCCGAACTGTGGCTGACCCGCGCCCGCCTGGCCCTCGACCGCGGCGATGCCGCCGCCGCCCGTGACGCCTCGCGGCGCGGTCTCGAGGTCTCACCGGACGACGGCCGCTTCATCCTGATGCTGGCCCAGAGCGAGCTGATGCTGGGCAACGTCGAGGCCGCCGAGGCGCAGACCGACACCCTGCTGGAGCGCCATGTCGGCAGCGGCGACCTGCGCCTGGCGCTGGCCCAGCTGTATCTCGACGAGGACTACCCGGAGCCAGCGCGGCGACTGCTGCTACCGCTGATCAGCGCCGACGACACCCCGGCGCTGGCCTTCACCCTGCTCGGCGCCATCGCCGAAGAGGAGGGCGAGGTCGACAACGCCCTGCTTTATTATCGCCAGGTACCGTCCGGCGAACACTTTCTACAGGCGCGACTGTTCGCGACGCGCATGCTGATAGAGGCCGACCGCCTGCCCGACGCCCGTGCCTTCCTGCGCATCGAGCGCCTGCGCCACTCGGATCAGGCAGCCAGCCTGGCTGCCCTCGAGGTCGAACTCCTCGAGCAGCATGGCCTCGACGCCGAGGCCGATGCCTTGCTCGAGCAGCAGCTCGACGAGACCCCGGACAGCGACGAGCTGCTCTATCTCCGCGCCATGCGCGCCTTCAATGCCGGCGACCTGGCGGCCATGGAGCGCGACCTGCAGCGCATCATCGACAACGAACCGAATCACGCCATGGCGCTCAACGCGCTGGGCTATACGCTGGTCGACCTCACCGAACGCACCGCAGAGGGCATGGAGCTGGTCGAGCGCGCCTACCGCCTGGCGCCGGACAACCCGGCGATTCTCGACAGCATGGGTTGGGGCTACCATCGGCTCGGCGACGACGAGCGCGCCCTGCTCTACCTGGAGCGCGCCTACGCCAGCATGCCCGACCAGGAGATCGCCGCACACCTCGCCGAAGTGCTGTGGGAGCTCGGTCGCGAACAAGAGGCCCGCGAGCTGATCCGCGAGGCCTATGCGCGCTTCGAGGAGCGGCCGGTGGTCGACGAGCTGCTCGAACGGCGCCCCGAACTCGCCCCACCGCCATAAGCGGGGCCAACTGACGTTTCCACCATCAAGATTGCCGATCGACCACAGGGAAGAGTGCCCTTATGAACTCCACCAAGACAGTGACGTCACTGGCGTTGCTCCTCGCGCTGCTGATCATGGCCGGCTGCGCCACGCGCGCCCCGGACCCCGCTGCCCTCGCCGAGCGCGGCGAGTGGGGCGAGCAGCGCCGCGCCGTGGAGGCGCTGGAACGCTGGCGGCTGGCCGGCCGGGTCGGCATCCGCGCGCCCGGCGACTCGACTACCGCCAACCTCGACTGGCTGCAGCGCCCCCACTACTACCGCCTGCTGCTGAGCGGCCCGTTCGGCGCCGGCAGCAGCATTCTTGAAGGCCGCGATGGGCGGGTCAGCCTGACCACCAACCAGGGCCGCTTCGAGGCCGAGAGCCCCGAGGCGCTGATGGAAGAGCAGCTCGGCTGGGCACTGCCGGTCTCGGCTCTCGACCACTGGGTACGCGGCCTGCCCGACCCCGATAGCCGCCACGACCTCGACCACGACGACCAGGGCTTTCCCGAGCTGCTGCGCCAGGACGGCTGGGAGATCGAATACCGCGACTGGACAGAGATCGAGTCGCTGTGGCTACCACGCCGCCTGATCATGACCTTCGACGAGATTCGCGTGACCCTGGTGGTCAACGACTGGCGGCTGGAGGAGAGCGGTGAGTGAGACCCGCGAGCTGGTACTGCCGGCGCCGGCCAAGCTCAACCGCATGCTGCACATCACCGGCCGGCGCGCCGACGGCTACCATGAGCTGCAGACGCTGTTCCAGTTTCTCGACCACGGCGATGAACTGCGCTTCCGTCGCCGCGAGGATGGCGAACTCCAGCTCAGCCCGGCACTGCCCGGCGTGGCTGCCGGCGACAACCTGATCCTGCGCGCCGCGCGCCTGCTGCAGGCCAAAAGCGGCTGCGGGCTGGGCGCCGACATCCACCTCGACAAGCGCCTGCCGCTGGGCAGTGGCCTGGGCGGCGGCAGCTCGGATGCCGCCACCACCCTGCTGGCGCTCGATCGACTGTGGGGACTGGAACTCGGTGAGGAGCACCTGGCCGCCCTGGGCCTTGCCTTGGGCGCCGACGTGCCGGTGTTCGTGCGCGGCCGCGCGGCCTGGGCCGAAGGCATCGGCGAGCGACTCACCCCAGTCGAGCTGGATACCCCCTGGTTCGTGGTGATTCACCCCGGCGTCGAGGTCTCGACCCCGGCGGTGTTCCAGGCCCCGCAATTGACACGCAACACCCCCCCCATTAGTATGGCGCGCGCACTGCAGGGGGCGGCAACGTGGCGCAATGACTGCGAAACCACGGTGCGCATGCTTTATCCCGAGGTCGCCGGCGCCATCGACTGGCTGGCTGGCCAGGCACCGACCATGCTGACCGGCACCGGCGCCTGCCTCTTCGCTAGATTGACGAGCGAAACGCAAGCCGATAGCATTTTGCAGCGGATAAGCCATGACTGGCAGGCCTTCAAGGCCCGTGGTCATAACGTTTCTCCCCTTCATGCGGCGCTGGGATAGGCAGACAGCACGCCTGCCTTCTGTTGGCCAAGGCGTCATGTAGATGCATGCCACGGGGAGTGAGCGGTTAGGTTATTGGGGTATAGCCAAGTGGTAAGGCACCGGTTTTTGGTATCGGCATTCCCAGGTTCGAGTCCTGGTACCCCAGCCATCCCCCCATCCTCCCAGGCCTTGTGCATCCCTGAACGAGACCCAAGACTCCCAAAAGGTGGCTGCGCGTGTCAAAACTGATGGTTTTCGCCGGGAACGCCAATCCCGAACTCGCCCGCAAGATTGCCGAAGGACTCGATAACCGCCTCGGCCATGCGACGGTCGGCCAGTTCAGCGATGGTGAAATCGCGGTCGAGATCAACGAGAACGTGCGCGGCAAGGATGTCTTCATCCTGCAGTCCACCTGCGCGCCGACCAATGACAACCTGATGGAACTGATCCTGATGGTCGATGCACTGCGGCGCGCCTCGGCGGCGCGAATTACCGCCGTCGTGCCCTATTTCGGCTACGCTCGCCAGGATCGTCGGGTGCGCTCCGCCCGAGTACCGATCTCGGCCAAGGTAGTCGCCGACATGATGGTCAAGGCCGGTGTCGACCGGGTCATGACCATGGACCTGCACGCCGACCAGATTCAGGGCTTCTTCGACGTACCGGTAGACAACGTCTACGGTTCACCGATCCTGCTCGACGACATCGAGCGCCAGAATTACGACGACCTGGTGGTGGTCTCTCCGGACGTTGGCGGCGTGGTCCGCGCCCGGGCCATCGCCAAGCAGCTGAATGCCGATCTCGCCATCATCGACAAGCGTCGCCCCCAGGCCAACCAGGCCCAGGTGATGCACATCATCGGCGAAATCCAGGACCGCACCTGCGTAGTGGTGGACGACATGATCGATACCGCCGGTACCCTGTGCAAGGCCGGCGAAGCGCTCAAGCAGCACGGCGCTCGCCGCGTGGTGGCCTACGCCACTCACCCGATCCTGTCGGGCCCGGCGGTGGACAACATCATGGGCTCGGTGCTCGACGAGGTGGTGGTCGCCGATACCATCCCGCTGTCCGAAACCGCCCGCCGCAGCGGCAAGATTCGCCAGCTGTCGGTGGCCGGGCTGATCGCCGAGGCGATCCGCCGGGTCAGCAACGAAGAATCCGTCAGCGCGATGTTCCACTGACAGCCGTCACGGTACAGCGCGCGGATACGTGCCCGGCACTGGCCGGGCTCCGAGGGCGCCATTCGTCTGGTCGCGGGCGATGGCGTTCTCTTGATTAACCATGAGGTTATACCCAATGTCAGATTTCACTCTTACTGCCAGCGTTCGCAACGACCTGGGGAAAGGTGCGAGCCGCCGCCTGCGTCGTGCGAACCAACAGGTGCCGGCCATCATCTACGGTGGTGAAGCCGCACCTGAGTCCATCGCGGTGGACAAGACCTCCTTCTACAAGGCGATCGAGGACGAAGCGTTCTTCTCCTCGCTGATCACCATCGAGGTCGCAGGCAAGCCGCAGCAGGTCGTGGTGCGTGATCTTCAGCGCCACCCCTACAAGCCGCTGGTGACCCACGCCGACTTCATGCGCGTTGACGCCACCCACGAGATCACCCTCAACGTGCCGCTGCACGTGGTGGGCGACGACAAGTGTGCGGCGATCAAGGACCATGACGGCGAGCTCCACGTGCTCGCCAACGAAGTGGAAATCAGCTGCCTGCCGAAGGACCTGCCGGAGTACCTGGAGATCGATATCACCAATATCGAGCTGGGCACTACCCTGCACCTGTCCGATCTGAAGGTGCCGGCCGGCGTGACCCTGGTCGCGCTGACTCACGGTGAAGATCACGACAACGCCATCCTCAGCGTCACCAAGTCCAAGGTGCGCGTCGAGGAAGACGATGACGCGCCGGAAGCACCGGAAGCGCCCGAGAGCAAGAGCGACGGCGCCGAAGGCGAGGACAAGTCCGAGTAATCGGGCCACGTCCGGGGCACTCTTGCGCGCGGTACTTTATACGCAGGAGTGCCCCTCTGAGGTACGATCAAGCGCTACGGCGCTTGATTTTTTTTGCCTGCACTCTCAAGGAGGATCCGCGACATGCCTCAGGTCAAGGCGCTCATCGGGCTCGGCAATCCCGGCGACAAGTACACGGAGACGCGCCATAACGCCGGCGCCTGGCTGGTCGAGGCACTCGCCAAGGACCACCACACGCCGCTACGTGCCGAGCGCAAGTTCCTCGGCCACTATGCCAAGGTTGTGCTGGCCGGCCAGGAGCTGCACCTGCTCAACCCGCAGACCTTCATGAACCGCAGCGGCGGTGCCGTGGCCGCGCTGTGCCAGTTCTTCAAGATCGCCCCGGACGAACTGCTGGTCGCCCACGACGAACTCGACATCGCCCCCGGCACCGCGCGCTACAAGAGCGGCGGCGGCCACGGCGGCCATAACGGCCTGCGCGACATCGTCAGCGCACTGGGCAACGACAAGTCGTTCCATCGCCTGCGCATCGGCATCGGCCACCCCGGCGAAGCCGGCCAGGTGGTCAACTATGTGCTGGGGCGCCCCGGCAAGGCCGAGCGCAGCGCCATCGACGCCGCCCTCGGCGAGATCGAAGCCACCCTGCCCGACGCCATCAGCGGCGACTGGGCCCGGGCCATGAACCGGCTGCACAGCTTCAAGCCTTAAGCTTCGGGCTTCGGGCTAAGTAAGCAACGCTCGTAGCTCGTAGCTCGTAGCAGCGATAGAATAGCGACCAATCGTTACTTTCCAACACCTTTCAGGACGCTCCAATGGGTTTCAACTGCGGTATCGTCGGCCTGCCCAACGTCGGCAAGTCCACCCTCTTCAATGCACTGACCAAGTCCGGCATCGACGCCGAGAACTTCCCGTTCTGCACCATCGAGCCCAACGTCGGCATCGTGCCGATGCCCGACCCGCGCCTCGACAAGCTGGCGGCGATCGTCAAACCGCAGAAGGTGCTGCCCACCACCATGGAGTTCGTCGACATCGCCGGCCTGGTGGCCGGTGCCTCCAAGGGCGAGGGGCTGGGCAACAAGTTCCTGGCCAATATCCGCGAGACCCAGGCCATCGCCCACGTGGTGCGCTGCTTCGACAACGACAACGTCATCCATGTTGCCAACGAAGTCGACCCGCGCGCCGATATCGAGACCATCAACCTCGAACTGGCGCTGGCCGACCTGGACAGCGTCGAGCGCGCCATCCAGCGCCTGGTGCGCGTGGCCAAGGGCGGCGACAAGGAGGCCATCGCCACCAAGGCGATCCTCGAGCGCATCCAGCCGCATCTCGCCGAGGGCCTGCCACTGAGGAGCTTCGGCCTGGAGGAGGACGACAAGCAGCAGCTCAAGAGCTTTGGCTTCTTGACCCTCAAGCCGACCATGTATATCGCCAACGTCAACGAGGACGGCTTCGAGGCCAACCCCTATCTCGACGTGGTGCGCGAGATCGCCACCGAGGAAGGCGCGGTCGTGGTACCGGTGTGCAACCAGATCGAGGCCGAGATCGCCGAGCTGGATGACGAAGAGCGCAGCATGTTCCTTGACGAGATGGGCATGGACGAGCCCGGCCTCGACCGAGTGATCCGCGCCGGCTATGCGCTGCTCGACCTGCAGACCTACTTCACCGCAGGGGTCAAGGAAGTGCGCGCCTGGACGGTCAAGGTTGGCGCCACCGCCCCCGAGGCGGCGGGCGTGATTCACACCGACTTCCAGAAAGGCTTCATCCGCGCCGAGGTGATCGGCTATGACGACTATATCGGCCTGGGCGGCGAACAGGGCGCCAAGGATGCCGGCAAGTGGCGCCTGGAGGGCAAGGAGTACATGGTCAAGGATGGCGACGTGATCCACTTCCGGTTCGCCAACTAATAGCAGTGCATTGACATACACCCTTTATGTGTCATGTTATGGACATACGGTGGATTCGTGAACGCCTCAAACAGCTAGGGCTTTGTGTGCCTTAGTGTGTCGCGAGCCGGGGGTATGTATGGCATGCCTAGAGTACGTGGACTTCATGCCTTGGCGCGAGGTCCACGCTGGTGAAGCGTCGCTGGGAGCACGACAAGCTCGGAATTGCTGTTCGGCGCCTAACCCAAATCTTCTAGGAGGACGGCGAAGGCTGGACCGAGGCCAACCATTGGGCCTTAGAGAAAATCACCCATCAAGGATGCGACATTGAGACCGCGAAAGGCTTGATAAAGCATCTGCACGCCTATGCGTGTTTTCTTGAAAAAAACGATCTTGATTGGCGATACTCCCCCATTCGCCTCTCTGAACGCGCTGTCGTGCGGTTCCGTGGTCACCTAATCCAGCAGATTAAAACGGGGAGTTTGGCGTCAAGTACCGCACGATCACGTATTAATGCGACCGTACAGTTCTACCGTTACGCTGCGGCTCAAGACTTTATCAGCACGACCACGCCGATGTGGCGTGAGCGGCCATTTATAATTCGCCATTACGACACGGCCGGATTCAGGCGAGCACTCACGCGTATAACTACCAACCTCGCTATTCCCAATCACGCTATTCCCGGAGTTCGTATTGAAGATGAACTGACACCACTCAGCGACGCGCACATGACGGAACTCCTTGAGTTCACAGCAAGGCAGGAGACCGTCGAACTCCATCTCATGCTTACAACGGGTTTTTTACAGATGCGCGTATAGGCACCATCTCTACGCTCAGGATTGATAGCTTAGAACAGGCCAGACCGGATCCTTACCTAGATGATCTTTTCCTGATCAGAGTGGGGTCTGGGACCGGCGTTGTGACCAAGTTTAACGTCGAGGGAGACGGCGGTCTCAAGTTCCAAGCGCAACGCTATTGAATGGTGCTCGGACCAGCAACGGATTTTTTGAGTACCTCAACATAGTCTTCCAGCGGCGTTTGCCAGTCCAGTGTCATGCAACAGTCTGTGTAATAGCACTCATCTGACCGGAAAATTGCATCTGTGCTGACCTCTACTTACATCTGACTTGACAGGCACCGGGAGTGACCGCCTCCCCCGCCAGTAGGCACACCCGGTCAAGGAGGAGGAGAACCACATGACAACGCCCTCCGAGCGAACACGCTCGGTCATCTAGGCCCGAGAGTTCTTGGTCGAGGCAAGCCAGGATATTTCTCTTCCCGAGTCAATCCACACCCAGGCCAGGCGCCTGCTCCGGCATTCCCCCTCGCGGGACGAAATGCTGAGAGCCGGGCAGATGGAGACGCACCTCGCCGAAGGGACCATCTTCCAACCCCTACTCAACGCCACCGTCGATGAGTAGGGCACAGCATTGAACCTACGGAAATCCCATGACCACTAAACCTGAACTGATGTAAGCGCCCCAGCAACCCCATCTTCTTGAGCTGATCGGCGTCGGCCAGACTGGTGCCTCCCATCATGAAGGAAGGCACCATGATCGAGCTGACCTCGACACAGGCCTACTGGCTGGGCCACCTGTTTCATGCTTCATCCCGGCAATTGGCGCTGAGCGAGTATGCCGAGGAACAGGGGCTGGAGCTGGCAACGCTGCTGGCCTGGGAGCAACGCCTGGTGGTGCAGGGGGTCCCCGTACCGCCGCATCATCGACCGAAGCGCTTCGTCGCCGTGGAGGTGGCCCGATGATCCGGCCAGACACCAGACTGCGGGTCTATCTGTGCCGCGAGCCGGTCGATATGCGCAAGCAGATCGATGGGTTGGCTCTGCTGGTCCAGGAGGCCATGGAGCTCAACCCCTTCGAGGAGGCGGTATTCGTGTTCGGCAACCACCAGCGCGACAAGGTGAAGCTGCTGTTCTGGAAGCGCAACGGCTTCGTGGTCTGGTACAAACGCCTGGAGCGCGAGCGCTTCAAGTGGCCCGACCGGCTGGAAGGCGACACCGTCATGCTCTCGGGCCAGGAGCTGAACTGGCTTCTCGATGGCTACGACCTCAGCGCCATGCAGCCGCACAAGGCCTTGGATTTTCAATCGGTTGGGTAGTCTTTCTGCTCCCCTTGTGCGGCGGGATTCGATAAACTACCCATATGACGTCCACCGCTTCCACTAATACGACGATCCTGACAGGTTCACTCCGCCTGGTTCCAATAATGAATATCATCACCACCACAAACAGAAACGCGACATTCGACACACTCGCCACCTAAGCTGTAAGCGAGACGAGTCACCTCCAGCAAAGGGGTATTGGAAGCTAACGCGAGCAATTCCGACTCGTCTGGACGAGCCGCTCGCGCCCGCAAACGCTCGCCGACCTTAACGACGAGAATATTAAACATTTGCTCGAGAGCGAAGTAGATCGAATCAGGCTTTTTCTGCTCAAAAATTACTTCGGCACTAGGGCAAATCTCACTGTTGAGATAAATCGTTTCCAACAGAACCGGGTGGTTTCCAAGATAGCGTATGCGAACGAACTTGACAATGTCCGCACCAGTTTTAACTTGGAGTTGTTTTGAGAGCTGTTCGTCGGCTTTTATCTTTTCGCAGCTTATATATTGACTGTCTTTTCCCGCAATGCGCTTTCCGGTTTTATTAGAGTAAAATCGGCGGAAGCGAGTTGTTTGGTAGTCACCTCTATGCGAGGTCACAAACGTTCCTCGTCCAGGGTGTCGCGACACGAGGCCCTCTACTGCCATCTCCTCAATTGCTTTACGCACCGTACCTTGGCTTAGCCCATACTCCTCCGCCAACTTCATCTCGCTCGGTAATAACTCACCCGGGCGCCATTCTCCACTTAAGACGCGGCGGATCAAATGCCCCTTTACTTGCAAGTAAAGAGGCAGCGCTACGGGCCGCTTACTTGTCGAAGCGGTCGTTGACGCCTTTATCTCGTTAGCCTTCTTCTCGTAATCGGACAGACTTGATGAGTAAGAAGCTTTGCCCTTCATTTTTTTGACCTCACTTTGTTACCGGACTACCGTGTACCCGTGCCGGATATCAGTAGTTACTGCAGCACACCACTTCCCAGAAGAGTTACCACTAAAAACCTATTACGACAGAACTGCTCTCCACAGGAGATCTATTCGCAGTGCTTGATGAGCGCTGCCCATGCCTTAAGAGCTAAACGGCTGAAAGCCTCTTCTGAGAGCCACTATCTAGGTATTATATATAAATTATAAGAGGTACGCCAGCCCGGATATCGGCGGTCTCAAGTTCCAACCGCAACACTATTGAAGCGTGCTCGGACCGGTGACGAATTTCTCGAGCACCTCGGCATAAACCTCCAGCGGCGTTTGCCAGTCCAGGGTCTTGCGCGGCCGTGTATTCAGTGAGTCGGCGATCTCGTCGAGTGCTTCCTGGCTGTAGACCGAGAGGTCCGTGCCCTTCAGCAGGTACTGCCGCCACAGCCCATTGGTGTTCTCGTTGGAACCCCGCTGCCATGGCTATGCGGGTCAGCGAAGTAGATCGCCGTCCCCGTCCGCCGCGTGATCTCGGTATGCTTCACCATCTCTCTGCCCTGGTCGTAGGTCATGGACAGGCGCAGGGCGCGCGGCACCTCGTTGAGTTTGTCGCTGAAACCAATGGCAGCCGTTGCCATGGTGCCATCCAGCTTGGCCAGGATCACCAGTCGCATGGTGCGCTCCACCAGCGTACCGACGGCAAAGCGGTTGTTGGCGCCCATGATGAGATCGCCTTCCCAGTGGCCCGGCATCAGGCGATCCTTGATCTCAGGCGGCCGCCTATGAATGCTGACCAGCTCGGGAATCTGGTTGCGCCGATCCTGGCCACGGCTCCGAGGCCGGCGCTTGCCGTTACCCTGCCGTAAGCAAGCGACCAGTTCCTTCTTGAGCGTGCCCCGAGGCATCACGTAGAGCGCGTTGTAGATGGCCTCATGCGAGACCCGGCGGCGTGGTATCGTTGGGAGACATACGCTTTAGTGTGCGGGTTATCTGCTCGGGTGACCAGTACTTACGCAGCAGATACACCACCACCTCGAACAGTTCACCGTCGGGGTGCAGCTTAAGCGCCGACGAGGACGATGACACGTCAAACGGGCCCGATGCGCGGCCAGGCTGGCATCGTAGCCTCCAGCGGGGCTGACGGTGTGACGAGCCAGTTCCCGTGACACGGTACTGGGTGCTCGCCCCAGGTGACGGGCAATAGCGCGGATCGAGTGAGTGGCGTACATCATCATGATGGCGTCACGGTCTTCAGCGGTGAGGTGGCGGTAGCAAATGGGATGGACGCCTCCCACTCTACAACGTGAAGGTGATCGTTAACGGTGGCCCCTCCGGACTGACGGCATCCAGGTGCCAAGGCGTGATGGACCAGAGTCTCCACCAGGCAAACCGGAGGGTCCGAGATGAACATTACCGAAAACGTGATCGGCGTGGATATCGCCAAGCGGGTGTTTTAGGTACATGAGGTCGATACGACGACGGGAGATATCGTGAGCGTGCAGCTCAAGCGCGAGAAGTTTCTGGAACATTTCACCAACCGTTCGACGTGCCTGATCGGCATGGGGGCCTCCGGCGGCGCCCAGCATTGGGCTCGTCAGCTGACTGCGCTGGGTCACACAGTGAAGCTGTTGCCGGCCAGTAGGGTTCGCCCCTTTGTGAGCGGCAACAAGAACGACATGGCCGATGCCCGGGCGATCTGGACGGCGGTACAGCAGCCCAGGATCAAGGCTGTAGCGGTCAAGACCGAAGCCCAGCAAGCCGTGTTGGCGATGCATCGGATGCGCCAACAGTTGTGAAGTTCCGTACGGCGCAGATAAATGCGCTACGCGGTCTGTTGGCCGAGTACGGCGAGGTCATGCCCCAAGGACGCCATGCCATGGCCAAAAGGCTACCGGACGCCTTCGCGCGCTTGACGGATCGGCTGCCAGCCGTGCTGATCGAGACCTTGCGTGAGCAGTTCGCGCGGATCGGCCAGCTCGATGAGCAGGTCGCCACGATGGGAATGCGAAGGCCTTCAAGTCCGGCCGGGAGTTCGCCGCCTGGCTGGGACTGGTACCGTGACAGACCGGCACCGGCGGTCGAGTGAGGCTGCTGGGCATCAGCAAGCGCGGGGATACCTATCTGCGTACGCTGCTGATTCACGGTGCCCGCTCGGTGGTCATGAACGGCAAAGAGTCACCTGAATGGGCGACGAACCTGGCCCGGCGTCGTTCCGTCAACGTGGCGGTGGTGGCAATGGCCAACAAGACGGCACGTACGCTGTGGGCGCTCCTGGCCCACGAACGTGAGTACCAACCCGGGTACGTGAGCCAGCCAGCGTAAGCCGCTCGCTCGCGCGTTTTCCACTCCAACAAGGGATGGTCTGCTGAGAAGGTTGCGCAAGGTACGTGTAGAAGTGATGGCGAACAGGTCGGACCGTGACCCACCAAACCTGAATGACTCATCGGACTTCGAGTCCTGGTAGCAAATGAGGCGTGGGTCAGCGAATTCCATCAGGGCCAGCAGGTATCCAGACCTGCATCGAAGGCCGGATACAAAACTGCAGCCGTGTCCTGTCCGTTCATCACATCACAGCGAGCCTTGCTAAACGGGAGGCGTCCATACAATGGGTCATGGCAACACGATACCTGGTAGGTCAGGTGTTGCACTTGGTCATTGAGACCGCCCCTCTACGCTGGCAGGACGAGAGGCGAAAGAACTCGCCGGGAGCATCTAGACAGTAAGTAAATCCTGTCGGCTCAGAGCCCGGCCGTCGACCGCGCCATCCCCTCCTCTAGGTGCTGTCTCAAAAGTTCGGCCGCGCCCCCTCTGTCGCCCTCAAGCAACTTATCCAACAATTGGATATGTTCGGCGCAATGCGATTGATCGACGGGACGTGCACGGATTCTGCGATAAACGATGAGCCGTCTCAACCGGTTAACTCGCCGTAAGGCGTCAAGAATGAAAGGGTTCCCTGAGCACTGGGCGATAGCTTCATGGAGCTTGCTATTGAGCTCGAAAAGCTGAGCCGGCGGCGCCTTGTGGCGGGACGCTGAGAGCAGGGCCTGCTGCTGCGCACGACAGCGCTCCAGCAAAGGCTGATCCAACTGAAAAGTCTGCTCCAGAATAGCAGCGGGCTCGATCAGCAACCGGAATCGATAGCTCTCCTCATAGGCAGCAGCCGACATTAACGTCGGAACGAAGGCCCAGCCGTGTCCCGGCAGTCGTTCCAGCCAACCCTCGCCGGCGATCCGGCGCAGCAGTTTTGATAGCCGTCCGCGAGGAAGCTGGTAGCGCCGCATCAATTCGTTCTCGCTGACACGATCGGGCAAGCGCCCGGCGAGGCGATCATCGGCAATCGCCAGATAGATGTCTTCATCTTCCTCATTGGTCGCCAGCGTAAGGGGCCCCTTGTTCACTTCGGTGGTTGCGACAGTGAAACCGCCACCTTCCCGTGTGACGAGTATCCCCTCAGTCGCCAGTTGTCTCAGTGCCTCGCGCACCGGCGAGCGTGATACCCGCAGTTGCTCTGCCAGCGATCGCTCAGGCAGAGGTTCACCCACTACGAAGCGTTTTTCAAAAATGTACTCCCGAATCTGGCCGGCGATCTGCTCCGACAGCCGCGTCTGTTTCATTTCACTTCCTCCGAGACCGCGAGCGCACCGAGGAGCGGCTAGCGCTCCATGCAATATTTTGGTATTTTGTTTGGATAAAATCCCACAAAAGATAGTTGTTTGCACGAACCGTTGACTACCGCTCAGGAGCTAAATAATGTCAAAACACACCGCCGCACGAGAACTTCGTATCCTATCACCAACGGGCGCGCTCGGTTCCGGCTTCTTGGAAAGCTCCTTCAATGCCGCTCTTGAGCAACAACCCCATGTCATCGGCTGCGATGCCGGCACCACCGACGGCGGGCCCTTTGCACTGGGAGCCGGCAAGCCCTCCTTTCCTCGCCTCGCCGTCAAGCGCGATTTACGCCTGATATTGCTGGGCGCGCGGCGCATCAAAGTGCCGCTGCTGATCGGCTCCTGCGGCACCGCCGGCGGCGAAGTTCATCTGCAGATCGTGCATGAGATCGTCCGCGAGATCGCCCGCGAGGAAGGGCTGAGCTTCAAACTCGCCCTGATTCACGCCGAACAGGACAAGGATTACCTCAAGACCCGGCTGCGACAGGGCCGCATCAAGCCGCTACACCCGGCGCCGGAGTTCGACGAAGAGGTCATCGACCGCAGCGAGCGCATCGTCGGCATGATGGGCACCGAGCCCTACGTACGCGCCTTGGAGATGGGCGTCGAGGTCATCCTGGCCGGCCGCTCCAGCGATACCTCCATGTTCTGCGCGCTACCGCACATGCACGGCTTTTCGGCAGGCATCGCGCTGCACGCGGCGAAGATCCTCGAGTGCGGCACCGCCGCCGTCGTCCAGCGCAAGACCCCAGACTGCATGCTCGCCACGATCCGCGACGATCATTTCGAGATCGGCCCGCTCGACCCGGATCTGCGCTGCACGCCGCAGAGCATCGCCTCCCACAGCCTGTACGAGAACGCCGACCCATTCCTGCTCAAGGAACCCGACGGGACCCTCGACACCACCCGCGCCCGTTACGAGGCGGTCAACGAGCGCTTGGTGCGGGTCAGGGGCAGCGAGTTCATCCCAGCCGAGACCTACACCATCAAGCTCGAGGGCGCGGAGCTCGCCGGCTACCAGACTATTTTGATTGGCGGCGTCCGCGACCCCTATATCCTACGCCAGCTCGATGACTGGCTCACCCGCATCCGGGCGCGCATCGAGTGGCGGGTGAAGGATGTCACCGGCCTGGCTCCCGACGAGTACGCACTCAACATCCGCGTTTACGGCAAGAACGGCACCATGGGCGCGCTCGAGCCTGTGCAGGAATTCCAGGGGCACGAGGCCTGTTTGATTTTCGAGGTCACCGCGCAAACCCAGGAGCTCGCCAGCACCATCGCCGCCATGACCCGACACCAGGCCATTCACTTCCCCATTCCCGAGTGGAGTGGCCTCATCACCGGCGTGGCCTGCCCCTACAGCCCCGCCTACATCGAGCGCGGCGCCACCTATCGGTTCAACGTCAACCACGTGGTCGAGCCGGATAATGCCTACGAGATGTTTCCAATCGAGATCGTTGAGATCTGATTACCGCCGGAGGAGAATTCCATGGCCAAGCTTGGCGAACTCGCAAGTCTGATCCGCAGCAAGAATGCGGGGCCCTTTCAGCTGACCTTCGACATCATGTTCAACGATCCGGCCGTCTACGAACGGGTGAAGCGCTCCGGCGTGGTGAGCCGCGAGGCGATCAGCCGGATCTACCGGCTACCGCAAGAGCAGGTGCTGTTCTTCTTCGTGGACAACGCGCTGGCGATCAAAGCCTCCATTCCCAGGCCGATCTTCCAAGGCGACGTTGGCGATACCGACTCCCATGGCGGGCAGCAGTACGCACCCCTCATCACCCTGAATATCCCTTAACCGCACAGCGGCCGGCGCGAGCCTTAATGGAAAGATTAAGACTCCGCCGCTTTGAGCTTACCCCCAATAGTTGGACGGTTCGTTCAACCGGCGCCCAAGGCCTACACCTTCACCGTCTCGGCCACGTCGGCAAACTCCTTGATCTGGTCGAAGTTCATATAGCGGTAGATATCCGCCGCCTCGCCATTGACGACGTTCACTTGCGCCATGTACTCCTCGACCGTCGGGATCTTGCCCATCAGCGCGCGCACCGCGGCCGAGCCCAGGTACACGCGGGTGTCCAGCCCCAGACGGTTGGGGAAGTTGCAGGTGGAGGTGGAGATGGCCGTGCTCCCCTTGCGGATCTGTGCCTGGTTGCCCATGCACAGGCTGCAGCCGGGCGGCTCCATGCGGGCGCCGGTGCGGCCGAGGATGCCGTAATAGCCTTCCTGGGTCAGCACCTGCTGATCCATCTTGTTCGGTGGAGCGATCCATAGCCGGGTGGGGATGTCGCTCTTGCCGTCGAGCACCTTACTGGGCGGCGCGGAAGTGGCCGATGTTGGTCATGCAGGAGCCGATGAAGACCTCGTCGATCTTGTCACCGGCGACCTCGAAGAGAAACTTCACGTCGTCCGGATCGTTCGGACAGGCCAGGATGGGCTCCTTGATTTCGGCTAGGTCGATCTCGATCACCGCCGCGTACTCGGCGTCGGCGTCCGCCTTCAATAGCTGCGGATCGGCGATCCACAGCTCCATGGCCTTAATCCGGCGCTTCAAGCTGTGGGCGTCCTGGTAGCCGTTGACGATCATCCACTTCATCAGGGTGATGCTCGAGCGCATGTACTCGATGATCGGCGCCTGATCCAAGTACACGGTGCAGCCGGCGGCGGAGCGTTTGGCGGAGGCATCGCTGAGCTCGAAGGCCTGCTCCACCTTCAGATCCGGCAGCCACCCGATCTCGAGAATCCGGCCGGAGAAGACGTTCTGCTTGCCCTTCTTCTCGACGGTCAAAAGCCCCTGCTTGATCGCATAGAGCGGGATGGCGTTGACCAGGTCACGCAGGGTGATCCCTGCTGCATCTGGCCCTTGAAGCGCGCCAGCACCGACTCGGGCATGTCCAACGGCATTACCCCGGTGGCGGCCGCGAAGGCCATCAGACCCGAGTCGGCCGGAAAGGAGATGCCGATAGGGAAGCGGGTGTGGGAGTCGCCGCCGGTGCCGACAGTGTCGGGCATTAGCAGGCGGTTGAGCCAGGAGTGGATGACGCCGTCACCCGGTCGCAGGCTGACGCCGCCGCGGGTAGCCATGAACTCCGACAGCTCATGGTGGGTCTGTACATCCACCGGCTTGGGATACGCCGAGGTGTGGCAGAAGGACTGCATCACCAGATCCGCCGAGAAGCTCAGGCAGGCCAGATCCTTGAGCTCGTCGCGGGTCATCGGCCCGGTGGTGTCCTGGGAGCCGACGGTGGTCATGCGCGACTCGCAGTAGGCGCCTGGGCGGATGCCCTGGCCTTGGGGCAGATTGCAGGCGCGGCCGACCATCTTCTGCGCCAGTGAATAGCCCTTGCCGGAGTTCTGCGGGTTCGTGGGCAGGCGGAACACGGTGCTGACCGACAGGTCCATGGCCTCGCGGGCGCGGGCGGTGAGGCCACGGCCGATGATCAGTGGGATGCGGCCACCGGCGCACACCTCATCGAAGATCACCTCGGACTTGATCTCGAACCCGGCAATCACCTCGCCATTCATGAGGATCTTGCCTCGTAAGGGCGCAGCTCGATGACGTCGCCCATCTCCATGTTGCCTACGTCAACCTCGATGGGCAGCGCGCCAGCGTCTTCCATGGTGTTGTAGAAGATCGGGGCGATCTTGTTGCCCAAGCAGACGCCGCCGAAGCGCTTGTTCGGGACAAAGAGGATATCCTCGCCGGTGAACCACAGTACCGAGTTGACGGCAGACTTGCGGGAAGAGCCGGTGCCGACCACATCACCGACGTAGGCGATCAAGTGGCCCTTGGCCTTAAGCGCTTCAAGCTGCTTGATCGGGCCGCGGACGCCCGGCTCTTCGGGCTCGATGCCCGGGCGCGGGTTCTTCAGCATGGCCAGGGCGTGCATAGGGATGTCCGGGCGGGACCAGGCGTCCGGGGCCGGAGAGAGATCGTCGGTATTGGTCTCGCCGCTGACCTTGAACACACTCAGGGTCAGGGCCTCGGGCAGCTCGGGGCGGGAGGTGAACCACTCGGCGTCGGCCAGCTTTGTAGCACGGTACAGGCGTTGGCGCTGCCCTTCTCGGCCAGCTCCTTGACGTCGTGGAAGTAGTCGAACATCAAGAGCGTCTTCTTCAGGGCCTCGGCGGCAACGGCGCCCACTTCGGCGTCATCCAAGAGCTCGATCAGCGGACGGATGTTGAAGCCGCCCAGCATGGTGCCGAGGAGCTCGGTGGCTTTGGCGCGGGAGATCAGCGCTCAGCGCCCTTGGCCAGCGCGGCCAGGAAGGCTGCCTTGACCTTGGCGGCGTCGTCCACCCCGGCCGGCACCCAGTGGATCAGCAGCTCGACCAGGAAGGCTTCTTCGCCGGTGGGCGGGTTCTGCAGCAGATCGACCAGTTCGGCGGCCTGCTGAGCGGAAAGGGGCAGCGGCGGGATGCCGAGGGCGGCGCGTGCGGCGACGTGGACGCGGTAGGCTTCTAGCACGTGTTGGTTCCTTGTTATCGGCTTGGAAACTGAAGGAGCCCTGCCGCCCGGCGGCGGCAGGCCGGGCGGGCGAGGCTGATCGGGCGTCAGCACCGGCGCCGGACGCCGCCGGCTACATGTTCGGGTAGTTCGGCCCGCCGCCGCCTTCCGGCACCACCCAGTTGATGTTCTGGGTCGGGTCCTTGATGTCGCAGGTCTTGCAGTGCACGCAGTTCTGCGCATTGATCTGCAGCCGCGGCTCGTCCTGCTCGGTGGCGACTATCTCGTAGACGCCGGCCGGGCAGTACCGCTGCTCCGGCGCCTGGTAGAGCTTGAGGTTGTGCGCTACCGGCACGCTCTCGTCCTTCAGCCGCAGATGGGCAGGCTGGCTCTCTTCGTGGTTAGCGGCGGAGAGGAAGACCGAGGACAGCCGATCGAAGGTGATTTTGCCGTCGGGCTTGGGGTAGTCGATCTTCGGGCAGTCGGCCGCCGACTTGAGCTGCGTGTGATCGTCGTGATGGTGGAAGGTCCACGGCGCCTTGCCGCGGAAGAGGTAGGTGTCTAGCGCCGAGTAGGCCACGCCGCCGACGAGGCCCCAGCGGGCGAAGGCTGGGCGCAGATTGCGCGCCTGGTGGAGCTCCTTCCATAGCCAGCTGGCCTTGAGGGCCTCGGTGTAGTCAGGCGTGATCGCCCCCTCCGACTGGCTACGGAATTGCTCGAAAGCCGCCTCGGCGGCCAGCATACCGGACTTGATGGCACAATGGCTGCCCTTAATCCGTGGCACGTTGAGGAAGCCGGCCGAGTCGCCAATCAGCGCGCCGCCCGGGAAGGCCAGCTTCGGCAAGGACTGGATGCCGCCTTCGGAGAGGGCACGCGCGCCGTAGCTGACGCGGCGGCCGCCCTCAAACAGCGGCCGGATGGCCGGGTGCAGCTTGAAGCGCTGCATCTCCTCGAACGGCGAAAGCCAAGGGTTCTGATAGTCCAGGCCGACCACGAAGCCGACGGCGACCTGGTTGTTCTCCAGGTGGTAGAGGAAGGCACCGCCGTAGATGCTGTGCTCAAGCGGCCAGCCGAGACTGTGGATGACCTTGCCGGGCTTGTGCTTGGCCGCGTCCACCTCCCACAGCTCTTTGATACCGATCCCGTAGGTCTGCGGGTCGGCGCCCTCACGCAGTTTGAAGGACTCCATCACCTCCTTCGATAGCGAACCCCGACATCCCTCGCCGAACAGTGTCACTCGCGCGTGCAGCTCCACACCCGGCTCGTAGTTGTGCCCGGGCGAGCCGTCCTTGGCAATGCCCATGTCGCCGGTGGCGACGCCCTTGACGCTACCGTCCTCGTGATACAGCACCTGGGCGCCGGCAAAGCCCGCGAAAATCTCCACCCCCACAGCCTCGGCCTGCTCAGCCAGCCAGCGACAGAGATTCCCCAGGCTGATGATGTAGTTGCCCTCGTTATGCATCTGCGGCGGTGCGGGCAGCTTGATGGCCTTGGACTCGGTCAGGAATAGGAACTCATCCCGTGTCACCGGCGTGTTAAGCGGCGCGCCCTGGGCTTTCCAGTCGGAGATGAGCTCGCTGAGGGCGCACGGATCCATCACCGCGCCGGAGAGAATATGCGCGCCGACCTCCGAACCCTTCTCGATGACGCAAACCGAGAGCTCATGCTCCGCCTCGTTCGCCAGTTGGCGAAGCCGGATAGCGGCGGATAGCCCGGCGGGCCCAGCGCCGACGATTATGACGTCGAACTCCATGGCCTCGCGTTCGGTATGCTGGAAGTGGTTCGGGTGCCTGGGATCCATCTCGTTCTCCATAATCAATCATTGTTGACGGGGCTGCGGCCCGTTGTGCTCCGTTTGCGACTGGTTCGCCCCACGCTTCGCCTGAGCAGCGCAGCGGCGTCCAGACGGGCCCCAGATCAGCAGACTTTCATGCCGGGACTCTTGCCGGACCTGACGTAGGGCGATACGCAAAAGGAGACCGACAGCAGCCCTAGCCAGGCATCGTCGCGCCAAAGAATAAAGGCGCATTAGGTGGCTTTTGGCCGGTTAGGAAAGATATTTGTCTAGAAAAGTACGCGGCATTTTACAGTACCCTGCACCGACCTGAGTTTCTTTAGAGCTAGTTCACTATATTCTTGGCCGACATCAATCACGGCATAACCAATAGCTTCGTTAGTTCTTAAGTACTGGCTGAGTATATTGATTTTATTATTACAAAATATATTGTTAATCTCTGACATAACGCCTGGAATGTTTTCGTGAATGTGTAGTAGACGATGTTGACCTGGGTGCGATGGCAGAGCCACTTCTGGAAGATTAACAGAGGAGACTGTGGTTCCGGTATCACTGTATTTGGATAACTTTTCGGCCACTTCTGTTCCAATATTTATCTGGGCTTCAAGCGTGCTACCTCCAATGTGTGGGGTCAGGATAACATTATCAATCCCGCACAAGGGTGAAACGAAATCATGATCATTAGACGGTGGCTCAATAGGGAACACATCGATGGCGGCCCCGAGCAACTTGTCTTGACGCAGCATGCCGGCGAGAACATCGATATTAACCACCGTACCCCGCGAGGCGTTAATCAGTATACTGGTAGGCTTCATCAGCGCTAACTGCTTATAGTCGATCATGTTACGCGTGGACTGGGTTTCAGGCACATGCAAGCTGATAATATCGCTGCGCTCAAGCAGGGTGTCCAGCGACAATACCTGAACCGCGTTGCCTAGCGGAAGTTTTGTCACTACATCGTAAAAGAGCACATCCATGCCTAGTGATTCTGCCAACACACTCAATTGGCTGCCGATATTGCCGTAACCAACTATGCCTAGCTTTTTGCCACGCACCTCGAAGCTGTCCTTGGCGTGCTTCATCCAGACGCCACGATGGGCTGCTGCGCTTTTGGCGGGGATCCCGCGCAGCAACATGATGGCTTCCGCAAGCACCAGTTCAGCGACGCTGCGGGAGTTGGAAAAGGGAGCATTGAACACGGCGACACCTCGACGCGTCGCTGCATTCAGGTCTACCTGATTGGTGCCAATACCGAAGCAGCCAACGGACAACAGTTTATCGGTGGCCTCGAAGACTCTCTCGGTCAGTCGCGTCCGTGAGCGAATACCCAAAAAATGCACGTTGCAAATTTTGGCAATCAGTTCTTCTTCTGGCAAGGCGTGGGGTAGGCGTTCAATATTTGTGTATCCCGCATCAATAAGGGTGTCGACTGCGGATTGGTGTATCCCTTCAAGTAGCAAAATACGGATCTTGCTTTTATCGAGCGACGTTATCGCCATAGCTTTAACCTTTTTCACAGAGAGGAGGGCAAGAACGAAAAGTTATACACACCTGATAGAAGAAGTCCTATATGAGAAAAGTTATGCTTGATTTCTTTACCATAGGATGCGTTAAGGGCGTGGCCTCAGTCGCTGCCGGTAAGGCAGCGGGCCGAGGTATTGACGTATTGATTAATAACAAGGCAGGCTATTTTGACAACGCTGATTGGAGGACGGGCAAAGCTTCAAAGAGGTCAGCGACAAGACCGTAATCCGCGACCTGGAAAATTGGCGCCTCCTCGTCCTTGTTGATCGCCACGATCACCTTGGAGTCCTTCATCCCCGCCAGGTGCTGGATCGCCCCGCTGATCCCCACCGCTATGTACAGCTCCGGGGCAACGATCTTGCCGGTCTGGCCGACCTGCATGTCGTTGAGCACGAAGCCGGCGTCCACCGCGGCCCGTGAGGCGCCAATGGCCGCGCCCAGCTTGTCGGCGATGCCCTCGAGCAGCTTGAAATTCTCGCCGCTGCCCATGCCGCGCCCGCCGGAGATGACCACCTTGGCCGCGGAGAGCTCAGGGCGGTCGTTCTGGGCCAGCGCCTGCTTGGCGAAGGTGGACTGAGAGTTCTCCACCACGGTTTCGACGCTCTCGATGGCGGCACTGCCCTCTTCGCCGACGGCATCGAAGCCGGTGCTGCGCACGGTGATCACCTTGAGCGGATCGGAGCTCTTCACCGTAGCGATGGCGTTGCCGGCATAGATTGGGCGCTTGAAGGTGTCGGCGTCGACCACGTCGAGGATCTCGGAGATCTGCGACACGTCTTTCAGCGCGGCGACGCGCGGAAGCACGTTCTTGCCGGTGGTGGAGGCGGCACCCAGCACGTGGCTGTAGTCGCCGGCGAGTTCGGCCAGCAGCGCGCCCATGGGCTCGGCGAGCTGGTGGGCGTAGACGGCATTGTCTGCCACGCGAACCTTGGCCACACCGTCGAGCTTGGCGGCGGCTTCGGCCACGACGGAGACGTTCTCGCCCGCGACCAGCACGTCGATATCGCCGCCGAGGATCTCTTTAATCTCTTGGGCGGCAGCGGCCACGTGGGCGGTGGCGCCGGCGAGCTGCCTATCATGATGTTCGGCAAGGATGAGGATGCTCATTAGATCACCTTCGCTTCGTTCTTCAGCTTGTCCACGAGCTCGTCAACGGAGCCCACCTTGATGCCGCCCTTACGCTCGGCCGGCGACTCGACCTTGAGCAGGGTCAGCTTGCTTTGCACCGCAACGCCGAGATCGGTCGGCCACTTGACGTCGAGTGGTTTCTTCTTGGCCTTCATGATATCGGGCAGCTTGGCGTAGCGCGGCTCGTTCAAGCGCAGGTCGGTGGTGATCACCGCCGGCAGGATCAGCTCGATGGTCTGCAGCCCGCCGTCGATCTCGCGGGTGACGGCGACCTTGTCGTTGTCGACCTTGACCTCGGAGGCGAAGGTGCCCTGGGCCATCCCGGTCAAGGCGGCGAGCATCTGCCCGGTCTGGTTGTTGTCGGTGTCGATGGCCTGCTTGCCGAGGATCGTGAGCCCCGGCTGTTCCGCCTCGACGACCGTAGCCAGCAGCTTGGCTACCACCAGCGACTCGACGTGTTCCTCGGTCTGAATGTGAATGGCACGGTCGGCACCCAGCGCCAGCGCGGTGCGCAACTGCTCCTGGGCGGCCTTGGGGCCGATGGTCACGGCGACCACTTCGCTGGCCACGCCCTTTTCTTTCAGGCGCACCGCCTCTTCCACGGCGATCTCGCAGAAGGGATTCATGGCCATCTTGACGTTAGCAAGTTCCACTCCCGTGTTGTCTCCGTTTACGCGCACCTTAACGTTGGCATCAACGACGCGTTTTACAGCGACTAAGATCTTCATAATGAGCCTCACTTTATACTGGTCGAGTGAATTAGGTGCGAGCAAGGTCCAAGCTATTGACTAACTGGGACAGATCCTGTGTGGCTTCGATGTGCCATAGGGAATCGAATAAGTCCATGCTGTCGGACGCACTCAGCCCGGCACAAAGTGCATCAAACTTAGCACGTAGTGCTGCCTGCGATAGTGGCTCCTCGGGACTACCCAGGAATGCCTCTTGGGTACCGGTAAAAATCCGCCCGTCGTAAGTATGGACCTCTACTTCAGCCCCCCAGCCTTTGGGCACGGGCCCCTCCCGTTCAGTAACTTGGATGCGCTTGGCCAATGCGCGGATATCGGGTGAATGTAAGGCTTTTTCGTCAAACACACACGGGTCAATGGGATCTAAAAAGGCAGCAATTGCTAGGGTAAACGGGACACTATACTGAGCAAGCATGATGTCGTTCGGTTCGAGCTCACTGTGGTGGGTGACAACTTTTCGGCTGCTGCGCACGACTATTGCCTCGATGTTGTGTCCGGTCAGGCCGTGCGTGGCCATCTGCTCACGCAGGAACTGCACGGGGGCTTGGGCAGTAACATGGCAGGCGTAGCGCTTAATACATAGCCGCTCAATCTCGTACTGCTGTCTCAGTCCCGCCGTAAGCAAGTCGGGGCTTGACTCGCCGCAGAAAGTATCGAGCAGCCCGAACTCACCGTCCAGCACGCTATCGGGCCCTTCATAGCCTGCCGCAGCGAGATTTGTCGCTAGCACGCCACTCTCGGCGGCACGGCCCAGATGCAATCTTTTGACCATGCCACCGCGCCCAACGCGCGCGAAGGCCAACAGGCCGCTGGCCAGCGAGCCGGCAATGCCGTAGGCATGGGTGAGTTGTGAAGCCGACAGCCCCGAGAGCACGCCGCAGGCGGTTGCCGCGCCGAAGGGTCCGGTCAGTCCCGGCGCGTGGAAGCCGACCTTCTCCGGGGTGTGGAGGGTTGCCGCACCGATGCGGAACATCACTTCGCAGCCCGCCACAATGGCGACCAGCAGGTCGCGGCCGCTGGCACCATTGGCCTGGGCCGCAGCCAGCGCCGGAAGGGCAACGGTCGCGCCAGGATGCACCCCCGCGCCAGGCTTGCGCAGGCTGTCGAGTTCGAAGGCGTGGCCGAAGGTGCCCAGGGCCAGGGCAGCCTGAGGTAGGCCAAGTCGCAGTTCAGGCACGCCGGGAAGCCGACAAGGCCCGCCTTCGCCGGTGCTGCGTGCGTACTCGAGGACAGTTTGGGACCACGGAAAATCCTTGCCGAAGACCGCGCAGGCGACGGCATCGACCAGGCACTGGCGGGCCAGTTCAATGACGTGCGGTGGCAGGTCCTCGTAGCGCAGGCTGGTAGCGTAGTCAGCGAGGATTTGCGCCGCGCTCGGGCTGCTGGTGGAACTCTTTGCTACGGCGTTCACTGTTTCTCCTCGGTTCCGTATTTGCGTTCGATGTTCTCTTCAGAGAGAAAGCGGCGCTCCACCTCGAAATAGCTGCGGTAATCCATCAGTTCTGTGATCTCCGACATGTCGGCGACCAGGTCTGGCCGCTCGGCGACGACGCCAGACTCCATGCTCTCACGCATAACCTTGAGGGCCATCGACATACCCCGAATGGCGGCCGCCGGCAACATGCGCGAAAGGCTGATCCAGCGGACACCCAGGCGCTTAAGGTCGGGGATGGCCATCAGCGGCGTGGTGGTACGGGTGCGGATGCCGAAGCCCATGTTGATCCGCACCGGGATGTTCACAGCTTCGACGATGCGGGCGATGTCATCGCCATCGCGCACCGCATCGGGGAAGATCACATCGGCGCCGGCCGCCTCGTAGGCCTTGGCGCGAGCCACGGCGCCGTCGACGCCCTCGGTGGCGATAGCATCGGTGCGGGCGATGATCAGGAAATCCTCGCTGTAACGGGCCGCCACGGCGGCCTCGATCTTGCGGGTCATTTCCAGCATCGGGACGACTTCCTTGCCCTGCAGGTGGCCGCAACGCTTGGGCATGACCTGGTCTTCGATGCTGACCGACGCCGCCCCGGCCGCCTCGAACTCGCGCACCACGTACCAGACGGTGGCCGCATTGCCGTAACCGGCCTCGGCATCGGCGGAGACGGGCACTTCAACGCTGCGGGCGATCATCCGCACCGTATCGACATTGTCGCGCATCGAGAAGATGCCCACGTCAGGCATGCCCAGGCGCGCATTGACCATCCCCGCGCCGGTGGTGGAGACTAGGTTGAAGCCGGCTTGCTCCGCCAACAACGCGCTATAGCAGTCATATACCCCAGGGGAGACCAAAAAATCTTCACGTGAGAGTAGTTGCCGCAAGTTAGAATTCATATTGGTTAGTCCGTTAATTGCGGATGTTTTGCAAGAAAGTCTCGCTGCCCATGGGAGTCCCAAGTCCCTGCGCTAGCGCGCGCTCATAGATCAGCCCTGCGACGCCGGCAAACTGCACGCCATGGATATTGCCACGCTCGGAAAAGGTGATCTGTTCGGGGGTACATCGCCCACGCTTGGGCGCGTTCAGTAACTCACGCAGCATGATGAGTCGGCTAAGCGGGACATCGGCGAAGCGGCGTGTACCTCCGGCCTCAGACTTGCCTACATCGGGGACGAAAGACATGCACTCTTCCTCGAAGCGCCAATCGGGCATTTCGGTTGGTGCAGTGGCGTTACCCAGCCGCAGTGCTACGTCCACTCGCGCCGAAGCGTGCGTATCAAGAGTGCCCCCAATCGAGGTGATATGCATACCCGGAGCCAGGTGAGGGCCATGGATTACTGGGCCGACCGCATTGGTACATGCCGAAATAATATCGGCTCCGTCAAAGGCCGCCTCGGGACTTTCCACCGCCTTGGTGTCCAGTCCTCGTGCGCGTCCGTACACAGCCAAGGCTTCTCGGTTGGCCTCGGTGGGGCTATATATGCGCACCTGCTCGATGGGCCTGATCATTGTAATAGTGTCAATATGGGTCCTTGCCATGCCGCCTGCTCCGAGGATACCCAATACTGCGGCATCCTCACGCGCCAGATAGCGTGCACCGAGGGCGGAGTCCGCCCCCACCCGCATCTTCTGAATCAGGCCGTCATGCAGAATGGCCAGCAACTCGCCATTCTCCAGGGAAAACAGCAGGATCAAGCCGCAGTAAGTGCCGGGTTCGACACAGTACTTTTCTTTGCGTGGCCGGCCAGCCACTTCGCGTCGGTAGGTCATGTCGGACTTGATGC
Organism: Halomonas salipaludis; assembly: GCF_002286975.1. Lineage (GTDB taxonomy): Bacteria > Pseudomonadota > Gammaproteobacteria > Pseudomonadales > Halomonadaceae > Franzmannia > Franzmannia salipaludis. The sequence goes on along the minus strand of NZ_NSKB01000006.1, from coordinate 237,140 downwards.
GCAGCGCTCCATAACGCCCGCTGAGCCCCGCGGCAATGCCGAGTTGGTAGGCTTCGCCGGCATTGTTTTTTGAGGCCTGGAGATCCAGGCGTGGAGCCGTCACTCCTGTACCCAGGGCAAAGGCCGAATAGGTCTGGTCGAGTATGTTTATCACCGCCAGCGGATCCAGCAGCGGCGCGATATCATCATTGGTCAATAACAGAGGCATGGGCATCTCTTGTTTCAAGCGTTTGGCACTCGTTCCGGCCATATGATGGTTGGAACGGTACCTTTGAGCGTTAGCCTGGGAAATTCATCATGGTCTGCAGCCAACCTTGGGGATAGCGCAACACCAGCATGTCTCCCAGGAACCACAGCAGAGCTGTGGCGAGGGCGGCGGCCAGCATGGCCTTCAGCCAGGACAGCTGAGCCATGATGCGCAGGAACAGGGCTAAGAATACCGGGACAGCCAAGAAGAATCCGATCACCGCGGAGATAGCCGGCAGGGAAGCGAACAGGCCAAAAAAGAACAACATAGGGCGTGCGGTCGATCCGGCAGCCCGGTATTCCGCTTCGGTATCACAGAACAGGCGCGGGGCTTCCCGGCGGGAGATGTATAGCACCGACAACAATACTATCAATCCCCCGGTAAACACAGCCACCGAGATGGGGAAGACGTAGGCTAGGAAGCGCAGATTTTGTGCATCCAGCAACGATAACACCACGAACCCACCGAGCAGCAGTGTGAATAGGATCTGCGGCAAACGCTTCTGGGCCGAGGCCTGAGTGACTTCTTGTTCACCACCGCTATCGCGGGCACGCAACACAAAGAACAGGCAAATGGCGGCTACACCAAGCAAGCTCATCGCTACCGGGCGTAACAGAACGTCAAAGCCATAGATTTGGACCGTGCGGTAAACAGCATCTTCTAAGGAAGGAGACAATACAAAACCGATCAGTAACGCGGCTCGCGACCAGCCATAACGCTTCATGAAGACGCCAAGCCCACCTAGGACTAGTAGGGCTATCAGGTCGCCCCAATGCCGTGAGGTCTGGAATGCCGCGAAAAAGATCAGCACGAACATGAACGGCGCGATGAGCGTATAGCGCACAGTGGTAATCTTTGCAATCGGCTTGGCTAGCCCGATGCAAAAGAACGCGCCGACAATATTAGCCAAGGCCAGCGACCAAATAACCAAGTAAACGATGTCTAGCTGGTTCGTTACTAGAGCGCGGCCCGGCGTGACGCCTATCATAACAAAGGCGCCGAGCAATAGGGCCATGGTGCCGGAGCCAGGAATACCGAGGAACATGGTCGGAATCAGAGCGCCGCCTTCTTTGGCGTTATTAGCCGACTCGGGACCAATCACGCCACGGATATCGCCTTTTCCAAAGAGCTCCTTGTTCTTGGTGCTCTGCTTAGTGTAGCCGTAAGCAATCCAATCGACCACGGTGCCACCTAACCCTGGCAGGGCGCCTACGGTCGAGCCCAACAGCCCGCAACGCAGCACGAGCCAGCGGTTTTTAACGACATCCTTCAAACCTTTTAACCAGCCGGAGCCCATGGGGCTGGCTTGAGCGATAGTTTTTTGATGCCGTAACACATCCAGTATTTCGGGCACAGCAAATAAGCCCAGGCCGACAATGACTAGAGGGATGCCTTCATAGAGGTATTCAACCCCAAACGTCAGGCGCAACTGTGCCGTGGCCGACGAAACGCCAATCGTGGCAATCAATAGCCCAATGCCGCAGGCGGCCAGTCCTTTGAGCATGCTGGGGCCGGTGAGCATGCCAACAAACGTTAAGGCGAGGAGCACCAGCATGAGCTGCTCACCGAAGCCCATGGCGAGCAAAATCGGACGGGCGGCCAGCACCGACATGGACAGCAGGGCAGCTCCAATTAGCCCACCACATAGAGAAGCGCCGAAGGCTGCCGCGAGAGCGCGGGCGCCATGGCCTTGTTTGGCGAGAGGAAAACCATCGACAACCGTGGCTTGGGACCCCGAACTGCCTGGGACCCCCAATAGCACAGCAGGAAATGTATCTGAGGTAGTTGTGACCGCGGTCAGGCCGACCAACATCGCCAAGGCCGAGCCTTGATCCAGGCCATAAACGAAGGGAAGCAGCAAGGCCATCCCTGAGATGCCACCGAGGCCTGGCAGAAGTCCCACAGTCAGCCCGAGCGTGACACCCAGGATGAGATAGAGGACATGATTCCCTGTGAGCAGCTGGAAGATCGCCTGGCCAGCAAACTCGAAAATGCTTGCGTCCATCGGCAGTTTCCTAAGCAGTTGGAAAATATCTCACGCCGGCCATACACCCCAAACCTGATACGCCGGGAGGCCAAAGCAAGGGTGGATAACGCGTGGATCGATCAGGCGGGGAATACGGTCCCCGCCTATGGCGACTAAAATATTTACAGCTGAACGTCATATACTTCTTGCGCCCAGTTACGCAGGTATTCGGATTGCTCCTCGGTGAACGAGGCAGCATCCAACATGGTGCGCTGCGCGTCTTTACCAATGGCTTGGGGGTAGGGGCCGAGGATATCGATGGCTGCCGGGTCATCCTCAAGGTTGGCCATCGCCTGCTTGGCCGCCTCGGAGTAGATGTCGATGATTTCCTGTGGTGTATCTTTGGGTAGCACGAACATTTTGGAGCCCATGACCCGTATCGCGAGCATGGCCATCCATATGTCCTTCTCGACACCCGATAATGGCTCACCGTGGACTTCCTCATAGACTTCATTGAACGTGGGGATATCGGGGGCCATCGGGTCACGCACGACTTCGTTATCTTCGTTCACATAGCCAAAGGTAAACATCGGAACGGCGGTGCCATCCTCGATCAGCGGCACAACTCCTGACTCCCACGATGCCATATTGTCGTAGTTCATGGTCAGCTCGCCGCGCTCAAAGGCGCCGCGGGCTTCATTATTACTCACCCCGAACAGGACGCGTGGTTGAATGCCCAACATGTGCATGGCCAGTAGGGCCGGCATATCCGAGGACGTCGCATCCTGGCCACCGTAGTTCGGAGGATTTTCCTGTAGTTTCTTCACGTCTTCCTCTGCGTTACCTGTCAAGCCACCGGCCTGGTCCTTGCGGGCGTACATGATCACACCGAAGGGCGAGCTGAGAAACGCGTTAAACTCCGTGAGCGGGTACCGAACGGTTGGGTTATCCACCACGTAACTGAAGAAAGTCCCGCTAGCAATCGAGGCAATGGTGTTGCCGTCCGGTGTGGCGGTTTGGTTAAATTCGTTGATGCCACGTACCGAGCCCGCGCCCGGCACATTGCGCACTACTATGGTCGGGTTGCCCGGCAAAGTTTTCTCCAAAGCATCGGCAACCACGCGACCATGCAAGCTCGAGCCGCCACCCGGGCCATAAGGAATAATCAGTTCGACGCGATCGAACGTTTTATCAGCGAACGCTGAAGAGATCGCGAGGGTGCCGGCGGCCACCCCGGTAGCGAGAAATTTCAAGACATTGACTGGCGTGGACATATTCTTGTGTCTCCTTTTGTAAGCTCTAATTTATATTTGTCGTCACTTATGCATGGTCTGTATTAGCAACAGCCCCAGAACAGGCGTCATATAGATGCTCAACACCCGTCTTTTCACTACGCAAAGGCTGAAACTTATGCCTTAGCGCGCTGTGCGGCGTGCTTTCCGGCCAGACGACCGAACGTGGCGCCGGACATCAAGCCAGTGCCGCTAGCATAATTGTTGTAGAAAAGTCCGCCGACAATTTCCCCGGCAGCATACAGACCTGGAATTTTTTCACCGGCCAAACCTTCGACTTCTGAATTTTGAGAGACCTTGAGGCCACCGAAGGTGAATGTCACGCCAGTGGTGACGTGATAGGCGTGGAACGGTGGTGTATCCAACGGATTAGCCCAATTGGACTTGTTGATGGCCAGCCCCTCGGTACAGCGACCGTCGCGGATGTTCGGATTGAACGGCACCTCTGTACGGCACGCCTCATTGTACTCATGAACAGTCTTTAGGAACGCTTTGGGATCGACGCCCTCCAACTGCTCGGCCAGTTCTTCGAGTGTATCGGCTTCTACCTTGGTGACGCGTCGTATACGGTATTCACCACGTAACAGGTCAGTCACCTTGTCATCGAAGATCTGCCAGGCGAACATGCCAGGTTGCTTAAGGATTTCTCCTCCGTATTTTGCATAGGTATGACTGTGGAAATTGGCACCTTCATCTACATAGCGCTCGCCCTTGGCGTTGACCAAAATACCAAAGGGGTAATTATGCTTCTGAAACTGATCGCCGACGGTGAGATCCCCATACGCCGGAGCGTTTACATCCCAAGCTACAGAGTGGCAGCCAGACCAGTTACCGAAAGGACGTGCGCCTACGTCCAGGGCCATTTGCAGACCCATACCCATATTGAAGCTAGTGCCGCGGACCTTAGCGGCATCCCAGCCTGGGCCGAGATACTTGGCGCGCATTTCGGGGTTAGATTCGAAACCGCCGCAGGCCAGAATGATAGCTCTTGCGTAAATGTCCAGACGTTTGCCGCCTTGGCGGGCCACGATACCGACAACATCACCATCATCATCGCGGATCAGCGATTCGGCCGGAGTCTGGAAGGCGATGGGAATGCCGTAATCGTCGGCTTTCTTGTATAGCGCCTTGAGCAGTTCTTCCCCTCCGCCCCAGATATGTAGGGCCAGCCCGCCCCAGAATTTGAACTTGCCGTCGACCTTAAAGGCCTGTCGGCCCAGACCAGGCTGAAGCTTTACACCTTGCTTGGCCATCCACTTGGCGGTATCAAGACTACTGTGGACCAACAGCTCGCAGAGATCTGGGTCGGTACGGAATTCGGTCAGCTCGAACATGTCATCAAAGAACTGCCCTTCGGTATAGGTGCCGAAGTCGACGTTTTCGAGTTCTTCATCAGTCATGCTGGGACAGACTTCCTTGAGGTCTTCGACGCCATTATAGGCGAAGCGGAAAGCACCCCCGGTGTAGTGTGAGTTGCCGCCACGCTCTTCATACGGTGCGGCTTCCAAAATCAACACCTTGGCACCTTGCTCGTGGGCGGAAAGAGCGGCACACAGAGCGGCGTTGCCGGCCCCAACTACGACCACATCGGGATTATACGCAGCGATTTCTGGGGGATTCATTCGTTCATACTTCCTTTTATCGTGATGGCGTTATTTAGCAACAAAGTCAAGCGACTGACCCATCGATGATCAACTGGCTCAGGGTGCGGGTGTCGTTCACTCTATCCAATTGCAGCAGCTGTTCACTGAGCTGTTCGGCATTGTTGGGTGTGAGGACTCGAGAGGCACAATCAAGAAACTTCCGTTCCAAGGTACCCTTGGGCAAAGGGTGATGGCGATCGCGGCCGAGCGGACGATCGATTTTGGCCTTTAAGTAGCGGCCATCATGAGTGGTGACCGCTACTTCGGCAAAGAAATGCTCGGTGGACTCCCAGATAGCTCCAGGGTGGGGTTCGGCATGAATGCGAGCTAGCAAGTCGCGTACCGGCGCCTCGTTGACGGCATCATCGGAAAAGTGTTCGAGGCTGACGATGCCGTGCATCAGTGCGCGAGCGATGACGTATTGCACGCTGAACTTGCCGTCCAGGCCAGTCTGCGGATCAGGGCGATTCGTGTGGTTCAACCGGCGCGGATGAGTCCACGAGCGCACGTGCGCCACATCCTCAGGGAGTAGTCCATGCTCCTTACGCAGTTGTAGTATGGCGTCCACGGCAGGATGCGTGCTGGCGCAGCAGGGATGGCGCTTGAAGGCAATACCCGGCTCGACTATATCGAGCGGCTTGGCCCAAGTGTCAAGAATGCGTCCAGGAACACAATTTTCGGTGCCGTTATATATGGCGAAAAAGCCCTGCGGGTGCTCCAGCGCCTCGGGATTGGCCGTCATTCCAGCCTCGGCGAGCAGTGCCGCTAACAGGCCGTTACGCGCAGACTGCCCGACATGGTAGGGCTTGGTCATGGTGCCGAAATTGGCTTTGACCCCGGCAGACATGGACACGGCCAATGATAGCGCATGAGTGGTCCTTTCGATTGGCAAGCCCAGCAGGTGGCTGCACGCAGCGGCGCTGCCGAAAGTGCCAAGTGTAGCAGTAGGGTGCCAACCCTTTTCATAGTGGTGAAAGTTCACCGCACGGCCGATCTTGGTCTCTACCTCAACGCCGGCGATGTAGGCCGACAGCAGGTCTGCCCCGCTCGCGCCGCGTTCTTCTGCCAGCGCCCACAGGGCCGGCACGATAGGCGCGGACGGATGGCCGCCCAGCGTATTGCTGCAGTCATCGAAATCCAACGCATGCGAGGCGGTGCCATTGATCAGTGCTGCATGGTAGACATCGACCCGGCGATGGCTGCCGAACAACAGTGCGGGACCATCCGCCAAGGCGCGCTGAGACGCCTTAAGAACTGTGCTTGTGCTATCGGCATCAGCACCCGCCAGAGTGACTCCGATGGTGTCCAGTATCGCGAGCTTGGCGGTCTCAAGCGCTTCAATCGGGCACGCTTCGAACGTGATGGCACGTGACCTTGTGGCGATTTCCTGCAATAGCATGCTCCCCCCTCACCCAAGTGGCCTGACTCGTGGCCGACTCCCGCTTGACCGGTGCTTGACGGCTCGTTTGAACCTAAACGTACTGCTCTGCGTCACACCGAGCAATTATACTATAGTATATCTTATATAAGATATACTTTCATGATGTTTACATCTACAGTTTCTCGAGCTCAAGCCGGATCGCCATCGCAGCTTATTAAGTTTTAGCTTATTAAATTGCAACTGGTTGAGTGACAGCGGGGTGTTCGTCCCGACAAGGCACGGTTAGAGCCTCTGTATCAGTGTCGACAATTAGTTGCTGGCCGATATCAGCGAGCCTGAAGGCGGTTAGGGGTGTCGATCAGGCTGGAGGCTCGGTGCACTACGGGAGCATCGGTGGATGAGCGAGGCGAGCGTCGCCGGTATTTCCGATCGAGCAACACATCCGCGCCTCTCGTCACAGCTTAATCAAGTGGTTGAGAGGCTCTTCGCAACGAGACGGAGTGAGGCAGATAATCTTATGACCATAAAATGGCTTGCTGACGAGGGCGAGACGACGTCGAACCATCCCCTTCGCTTTCGCCAATTGCTGGCGGGAACGCCGGCCACAGCGGTGGCGGGGGCCTACGACGGCATGTCGGCCCTGCTGGCTAAAGAAGCCGGCTTTCAGGCGCTGTATCTCTCCGGCGCCGCGCTGTCCGCTTCCAAGGCCATGCCCGATCTGGGCCTGCTGACCCTGGAAGACGTCTGGCACGCCTCTCGGGAGATCGTGCGGGCCTCCGACCTTCCGCTGATCGTCGACTGCGACACCGGCTTCGGCGAGGCGCTCAACGTAATGCGCGCGGTGCGCGAGCTGGAGGACGTGGGGGTCGCCTGCATCCAGATCGAGGACCAGCAGTTCCCGAAGAAGTGCGGCCATCTCAACGACAAGCGGGTGGTGTCCACCGACGACATGTGTCGGAAGATCGCGGCGGCGCGCAAGGCTTCTCGCAACATGGTGATCTGCGCTCGCACCGATGCGGGGTTCATCTCCACGGAAGAGTCCATCGCCCGGGCCAATCGCTATGCTGAGGCCGGCGCCGATGTGATTTTCGTGGAGGCCCTCGAGTCCCCTAAGGTGATTCGGCAGGTGCGCCGCGAGGTCAAGGCGCCGCTGCTGGCGAACATGACCGAGTTCGGCCACACCCCCGCCACCAGCGTCGATGGCTGGACCGAGTACGGCTACGAGTTGGTCATCTTCCCGGTGTCCGCCTTCCGTGTCGCCTCCAAAGCGATGGAACGCTTCTACGCGTCGCTGATGAAACATGGCGATGTCAATGAGTTCCTGCCGGAAATGATGCCGCGCGCCGAGCTCTACGAAAACATTCAGTACTACGAGTACGAGGCGCTCGACAGCACGATCGCTCGCACCGTGCTTGCTCCCTGTCAGAAAACCAACGATTGAATGGAGGAAACGATATGAGCGGTCATAGCCCGGCGGATAACGTACATACCCGTAACATTGCGAACTTCGTCTCCAACCTGCGCTACGAGGACATACCGGAGGAGGTCCGCCAGCGCATCAAGCTGTTGATCCTCGATTCTCTGGGCTGCGGCCTCTACGGCACCGATCTGCCCTGGGCGAAGATCCTCAAGGAGACGCTGTCGGCGGTCGACAGTAGCAGCGATGGCGCCTCGCTGTGGGGCACCAATAAGCGTCTGTCGGCGCCGCACGCCGCCCTGGTCAACGGCACCCAGGTCCAGGGCTTCGAGCTCGACGACGTCCACCGCCAGGGCGTGCTGCACGTCGGCGCGGTGACCCTGCCGGCGCTCATCGCGGTGACCGAGAAGGCGCAGTTGAGCGGACGTGATTTTCTCACCGCCGCCGTCGCCGGCTATGAGATCGGCCCGCGGGTCGGCATCTGCATGGGCCAGGAGCATATCGGCCAGGGCTGGCACTCGGGCGCCACCGTCGGCGTCTTCTCGGCGGCCTCCGGTGCGGCGCGTGCCCTTGGCCTGAGCCCGGAGCAGACCGTCCACGCCCTGGGCATTGCCGGCACCCAGGCGGCCGGCCTGATGGCGGCGCAGTACGGCGCCATGGTCAAGCGCATGCACGCGGGCCGCTCCTCCCAGAGCGGTCTGTATGGCGCGCTGCTGGCGCAGAACGGCTTCACCGGCATCGTCGATGTGTTCGAGTCCCCTTACGGCGGCTTCTGCACCACCTTCTCCCGCTCCCAGGATCGCTTCGATCTGAACGCTCTCAGCGCGGGGCTGGGTGAGCAGTTCGAAACCCTGCGGATCTCCCTCAAGTTCTATTCCTGCGTGGGCAGCAACCACACCACCTTGGACGCGATTCGCGCGATCCAGGAGCGGCGGCCGTTCACCCTGGACGAGCTGGACAAGATCGTCGTCTACGGCTCGCAGGTCACCGCCGATCACGTGGGCTGGGCCTACCGTCCCGAGGGCCTCACCTCGGCGCAGCTCAATCTGCCCTTCTGCGTGGCGACGCTGCTGCTGGAGGGCGATGTGTTCGTCGATCAGTTCCTGCCCGATTGCGTCGACAGCCAGGGGCGTATCGAGTTGTCGCGCCGCGTCGAGGTGCTCGAGGACCCGGCCATCACCGCCCAGGGCTCGAAGTTCCGCCACAAGGTCCGCGTCGAGGTCCGTCTCAAGGATGGCACGGTGGAGACCGAGACTCGCGAAGCGCCGCGTGGCAGCGAGACCTATTTCGCTACCGAGCAGGACATCGTCGACAAGTTCCGCAAGCTCACCCGCAAGGTGATGCCGGCCGAGCAGCAGGACGCCCTGGTCGAGGCGATCCTGCGCATGGACGAGCTGGAGGACGCCCGGCGCATTACCGACCTGCTGCGGGTCGGCTAACGAGCCAAAAGCCAGGTACCGCGAATCCACTCGGAGAGATCAATGCCGAATAAAGGCGTCCTGCTGTGTTTTACTAGCGCTGTTTTGGCGGGATACGCAGCGCACGCCCTTGGGGTTCCGCTGGCCTGGGTTCTGGGTCCGTTGGTGGTGACGGCCGCCTTCGCCATCGGCGGCATCATCCCTTTTGCGCCCTTGGCCGGCCGTCGGGTCGGTCAAGTGGTCATCGGCGCGGCCATCGGGCTCAACGTCACTCCGGCCGTCGTCGTGAGCTTGATCGGCTGGCTGCCGATGATGGTCTTCACCGCCTTGCTTTCGATGCTGGTCGGCTCGGCTTGCGCCATCGCCTTGGCGCGGTTCGGCCGGGTCGATATGAAGACCGCCTATTTCTGCATGATGCCGGGCGGCTTGTCGGAAATGTCTAATATCGGCGCCGCCCACGGCGCGCAGAACGAGCCTATCGCGCTATCGCAGGCCGTACGGGTGGCGCTAGTGGTGTGCATCCTGCCGCCAGCGCTCGTGGCGCTGGGACTGGAGGGCGCTTTCCACGAACGCGCTGTTGCCCACGACTTGTCCTGGAAGATTCTGCCGCTGGTGGTTCTTTGCGGGCTCGTCGGCGCTTTGGGCGCCAAGCTGCTGCACTTCAACAACCCCTGGATGATCGGTTCGCTGATGGGCGTGGGTTTGCTCGCTGCCTTCAGCTTCGCCGAGGGACGCATGCCGCGCCCGCTCTTCTACGCCGGTCAGTTCCTGCTCGGAATCGCGATCGGTGCGCGCTTTCGCCGAGAGGTCGTCATGAAGTTAGGACGGTTCGTCTTGGTTAGCTCGTCTCTCGTGCTCCTGATGGCAGGCGGCATGCTGCTCTATGCGCTCTTGCTCGCTGACTTGGCCGACATCGACATCGCCACTGCTGCCTTGTCGGCTTCCCCCGGCGGTTTTGCCGAGATGGCGGTGACGGCAGAGGTGCTGCACCTGAACGTCACCATGGTGACCGCCTTTCACGTGATTCGAGCCCTGCTCGTCAACGGCTTTACGACCTATTACTTCATCTTCCTCGAACGCATCGGTTTCTTTCGATTTGGCAGCAAGCTGCTGGGAAAGCGGCCTAGGTAATATCTGAGAAGTCGTAAAGTGCAGGCTGGTTAAGACAATAGTCGGAAAAATGTCGGAGTTTCCATAGTGTAACTAATGGCTTTGAAATGGGCTCCGTGTGAGGCTGAGGGGTGTCATGCTTTTCGGGGGAAGTCCAGTGGTCGGGTAGACCGGGCGATTACTCGTCCCGGCCCCCTCAGATCCGGACGTGCGCAATTAACGCATCCGGCTCCTCAATCATCAGATTCGCTAAAAGGACCATCGGTGCACTACCCTTGCACGCGGCAAGGGAAGACGAGCCAGCAGTTGACCTGCCTTCTCCCACGTAATCCACCCTTTCTGGGAGCGTCGACTCAACCTCTTTATCCAGTACCAGATTACCCGGAACCGGAACACCTGGAGCGCTCTGCCATTGTTGCAGATACCGTAATAGGCAAAGTGCCCTTGTACCTTCCGACATAGATGGCGATGCTGGACTTGAAGCGGCAGGTGCCTGTTCGCCCGACACCAAAGCGAAATATGCCTCAGTGCCCGTCTGAATCGGTCCTTGGCCGTTTTCTGCTTGATGATCCAGCGACCGCGCCGGGATTTTCCCCAGTAGTGGGTAAAGCCCAAAAAGTCGAAGGTCTCGGCCCGTTGCTCGCGGTGTGGTCGGAACCGCACCAGCCGGGTCTTGGCTGGGTGCAGGGTGAGCCCAAAGCGCGCGAAGCGCTTCGGCAGCACCTCCAACACCTTGCGGGCATCGGCTTCATTGCTGAAGGCAAGCACGGCGTCATCGGCAAACCTCACCGAGAATGCCCGTCCTCGCAGGCGCGGCTTGACGTCCTTCTCAAACCACTCGTCCAGCACGTAGTGGAGGTAGACGTTCGCCAACATCGGGGAAATCACACCCCCTTGCGGGCTTCCGACCTTACCTCTCTGCCACTGCCCGGCCTCCATTACACCGGCCTTGAGCCACTTGCCGATCAGGCGCAGGATGACACCGTCCTTCACTCGTTGCTGCAAAAACGCACGCAGGTGCTGATGGTCAATCGTGTCGAAGAAGGCCTGGATGTCCAGGTCGATGACCCAGCCACCTCCCATCGACGACAGCCCGTCCCACACCGTCTTGATCGCCTGGTGCGCCGAGCGTCCCGGTCGGAATCCATACGAGCCATCCCGAAAGTCATGCTCGTAGAGGGGTTCCAGCAGGGCCACCACGGCGCGTTGCAGGACCTTGTCTTCGAAGGTGGGGATGCCGATCGGCCGTGTGGTGCGTCCATCTCCCTTGGGAATATGGACGCGCCGCACCGGCGGTGCCCGGTAGCGACCGCTCTTGGCCTCCTCCAGCAACCGCTGGATATTGGCCTCGAAGTCGCGCACGAAGTCGTCCGCCGTCTGGCCATCGATCCCGACAGCGCCGTCTCGGCGCGTCATCAGGTAGGCCGTCTTCAGCCACTGGGCATCGATGTTATGCGCCAGTGACGTGAAGGCACGCTGCGGGAAGCGCTCTGCCAGCGCAGCTATCCGCAATTGTTTCGTGTACATGACACCAGGTTCCTGTGCACCTGTCATGTTTCCCTCTCGCGGTTCTGATGATTGGCCGCCCCTTCCCTCCAGCGGGTCCCGTCGAGCCGGTTCCCCGCCTTCTTAGGTACTATGAGCGACTCCGACTCCCGCCTTTCCGTCCGACCGGCTTCTTGTGCTCACCTGGCCGTACCCCTTGAGCGCCTGTGATTCGCTTCCAGTACCGTCAGGCGCGACAGCACCGGACCGGGAGCTTTCGCAGCAGGCAGCCCCTCGCCTGTGCCATACCCTTCAGGGGAGAAAGGCGGGCCTCCCAGGTTCCTGGGAACCCCCTATGTGGACATGCCCTGCTCTCCGACCCCGGCGACCCTCCCCGCCAAGCCACCCAGCGGGTTCGTATTGCCTTCCACTTTCAGAAGAGTGTCGGCGATCGCGACCATGACTATTTCGGGGCTCAATCACACGGCCTATCCACTCGCTATCTACGCTTCACAGCAGCGATTACTCGATGCTGCGCAAGACTCGCTACCGGCTGGTGGCTAACCTTGGCCGGGTGGGACTTTCACCCACTGGGTTTCAATATGCCCTTTTCACCTCCGTTGGTCGGTGTCCTAGGCGACCAGGCTTCTCCTGGCGCACTCTGAAAAGTCAGCGAGCGTAGCTAGGTTTCAGTCATAACCTAAAAAGGTTGACGGATCATGCCCTTACCCGTATGATTCGCCCCCGTTGGCTACGTAGCTCAGCTGGTTAGAGCACATCACTCATAATGATGGGGTCCCCTGTTCGAATCAGGGCGTAGCCACCACGAATCGATTACCCCGCTGCTCCGGCAGCGGGGGTTTTCGTATGCGTTGGACTCAGGCGGCGCAGCGCGATCACCACCCCCAGCAGGGCGACCAGCATACCCAGCAGGCCATGGCGGCCCGGAAGCTCGCCGAACATCAGCGCCGCCCACACCAGGGTGACCGGCGGTGTCAGGTAGACCAGCGTCGAGGTCTGGGTCACCCCCAGGCGCCGCAGGCAGGCCAAGAAACAGCCGTAGCCGCCCAGGCTCGAGAGCACGATCAGCCAGGCGATGGCACTCAGGGTAATGCCGTCCAGCACCGGCAGCGCCAGCCGCCCCTGGGCGGCGATCAGCGCGGCCAGAGTGAAGATCAAGGTGGCCGCCCACAGCTGCACCGTCAGCGTCGCCGCCATCGGCAGCGCCGTCAGCCGCCCCACGCTGAGCAGGCTGCCCAGGGTCACCGAGACCACCGAGAGAAGCGGCAAGGCATAGGCCCAGGCCGGCGCCGCCTGAGCGCTGCCCAGATCGTCGACGACACAGATGCCTACCCCCAGCGTGGCCAGCAGCATCCCCGCCCAGCCCTGGGCACCGAGGCGCTCCCCCAGCCAGCGACCGGCCAGCGCCGCGGCCAGCAGCGGCTGCAGCGCCGCCACCAGTGCCGTCAGCCCGGTGCTGACACCAAACTGCAGGGCCAGGATCACCCCCAGCAGATAGCCGCCCATGGTCAGCGCGCCGATACCAGCCTCGGCCAGCAGCGCCGTGAGCGGCAGCTGCTGGCGCCGGGTACAGCACCAGAAGAGCCCGGTGATCAGACTGGCGAACAGGAAGCGCCAGGCGAACAGCGCCAGGATCGGCATCGATGCGCCCATCGCCAGCCGGCCGCCGACGAAGCCGGAACTCCAGCACACCACGAAGCCGATGACGCAGGCCAGGGTAATCAGCGCGGGGGGCATATGCAGGGCCTCTCTCAGTGAATGGGCCTTGATCCTGCGCCGCGCCACAGCTTTAATAAATCGAAATCATATTGATGGAGCCTTCAACATGACTGAAGCCTCTGCAGCCACGCTGGACCTCGAACTGCTGCGCAGCTTCCACGCCGCGGCCAGGCTCGGCTCGCTGGCGGCCGCCGCCGAGCAGCGCCACCGCACCCTGAGTGCCATCAGCATGCAGATCAAGCGCCTGGAGCAAGCGCTGGGGGCACGGCTGCTCGAGCGCGGGCCGCGCGGCGTGACTCCCACCGCCACCGGCGAAGCGCTGCTCCAGGAGTCGCGGGAACTACTGCGCCTGCACGACGCCATGCTGTCGCGCTTCACCGGACGTCGCCTGGCGGGCAAGGTGAGGCTCGGCCTGCCCGAAGACTACGCCCGCGAGCTGCTCACCGGGGTATTGCCGGAGTTCACTGCCCACCACCCTGACGTACTACTGGAAGCGGTCACCGCCACCAGCGGCGAGCTGGCACGCCAGCTCTCGCGCTCGCAGCTGGCGCTGGCGGTGGTGCTCGATCGCCCCCACCGCCTGCCCGATGGCGAGGCGCTCTGGCAAACCTCGCCGGTGTGGGCCGGCCCACGAGCGGGAGATCTCACCCAGCGCCCCAGCGTGCCGCTGGCCCTGCACGAAGTGGATTGCCCCTATCGCGAGCTGGCCGTGGAGTCACTCGAAGCCGCCGGCACCGCCTGGCACGCAGTATTTACCAGCACCAGCATTCATGCAGTGGAGACGGCAGTCGAGGCGGGCCTGGCGATCAGCGTCATCGACCGCGAGCGGCTCACCCCGGCGATGCGTGAGCTGGGCGCCGAGGAGGGCCTGCCAGCGCTCAAGCCATGCCAGGCACGTCTGCATATGGCACGTCATATCGACGCGGCCTCGCGCCCGGCGGTCGAGGCTCTCGCCGCGCTGCTGCGCGAGCGCCTGCAGGCGCGCGGCCCGTGGCGGGCGCTGCCACTGGCCTGAGCGGCCACGCCAACTCAGCTCAGCGTGGGGCGGTTGAGGAAGGCCTTGAGGGCACGGATCATATGTGCGACATCGCGGCTGCCGGCGGTCTCGCGGATCGAGTGCATACCCCACTGGGCGACACCCACATCCAGCGTCGGCACACCGAGTTCGGTGGCGGTGATCGGCCCGATGGTACTGCCGCAGCCCATGTCGGCGCGGGTCACGAAGGTCTGCACCGGCACCCCAGCCTCGCGGCACAGCTCGCGGAACATGGCCGCGGTGGCGCTGTTGGTGGCATAGCGCTGGTTGGCATTGACCTTGATCACCGGCCCGCCGTTGATCGCCGGGCCGTGGGCGGCGTCGTGCTTGTCGGCGAAGTTGGGATGCAGCGCATGGGCGTTGTCACAGGAGATCATCCTTGACGATTGAATCAGCCGAACGAACGGCTCTTCCCCCGGCGTGCCAAGCTGTTCGCAGACCCGGCGCAGCACATCGGCCAGGAACGGGCCCTGGGCACCGCAGGCGCTGGCGCTGCCCACTTCCTCATGGTCATTGGCCACCAGCACCGCGCCCTGCCGGCCATCCGCGTCGAGCAGCGCTTCAAGCCCGATGAAACACGACAGCAGGTTGTCAAGGCGGGCACTGGCGATCAGCTCGCCGTTGACCCCGACCCGCGCCGGCGGCTGGGTATCGTAGAGCGCCAGCTCGAAGTCCAGCACCTCGGCCTTCTCCAGGCCGTGCTGCTCGTAGAGCCAGCGCCCCAGCAGCGCCTCCAGCCCCTGCTCCTCGCCCCCCTGCAGCAGCACCGGTGCCATCTGGGTCTGGGGATTGATGGCACGGCCGTTGTTGGCCTCGCGGTCGAGGTGAATCGCCAGGCTGGGGATGATCGCCACCGGTCGTTCGACGTTGAGCAGCATGCCCTGCAGGCGCCCATCCTCGCGGCGCACATGAACACGGCCGGCGAGCCCCAGGTCGCGGTCGAACCACGGCGCCAGCAGCGCCCCACCGTAGACTTCCACCCCGAGCTGCAGCCAGCCTTGCTGGTGCAGCGCCGCATTGGGCTTGAGGCGTAGACCCGGGCTGTCGGTATGGGCGCCGATCATGCGCAGCCCGCTGAGCGGCTCGCTGGGCAGCTGCAGGGCGACGATCGAGGAGTCGTTGCGGGTCACATAGACCCGCTCTCCGGGGCTCAGCTGCCAGGCCTGCGTCTCCTCCAGGCGACGATAGTCAGCATGTTCCAGACGCCGCACCATATTGGCTGTGGCGTGCCAAGGCGTCGGAGATGCTTGCAGAAAGGACAGCAATCGTTCCAATGTAGCGTCGTGGGGCATGATCATCCTCATCTAAGAGTCTGTGTCCGGCGACGCAGGCTGCTACAATGCCGGCTCGGCCATGGCAACTCAGGTGCCGGACGCTGGTCTAGGGAAGAAGTGTACATGAAACCGGGAGTGCTTCATTGATGAGCCTGATTGCAGCCATTCGGCAATTGAGTGCCCTTGTGCTGGTGCTGACGCTAAGCACCGCGATCCATGCCCAACCCGAACCCTCCGACGCTCAACGTCAGGCTGCCACCGAGGTCGCCGAATCGCTACGCTATGGCCACTATGCCGATGTGAGCCTCGGCAAGGCTTGGTCGCGGGAGGCCTTCCAGCGCTACCTGGATGTCCTCGACGGGCAACGCGCCTACCTCACCCAGGCCGATGTCGATGAGTTTCGCGGCCTCGAACGGCGCCTCGACGACGTGCTCTACGATGGCGACCTGGAGCCGGTCTTCGCCCTGCACAGCCGCTATCAGCAGCGCCTGGAGTCGCGGCTCAACTGGATCCTCGACCGCCTCGACGAGGGTTTGAACTACACCTACGATGACGATGACCGTCTCGAGCTCGACCGCGACGAGGCGCCCTGGGCAGCGAGCCAGGCCGAGCTCGACGAGCTATGGCACAAGCGACTCAAGAATGCCGCTCTCAGCCAGATCCTCAACGACCTCGACGACGAGCAGGTCATCGACAACCTGCGCCAGCGCTACGAGGGTCAGCTCTCCCGGGTGCGCCAGACCAACAGCGAAGACATCTTCGGGCTGTTCATGGCCGCCATGACCAGCACCATCGACCCGCACACCGAGTACATGTCGCCGCGCCAGGGTGAGTCCTTCGACATCCAGATGCGGCTGTCGCTGGAAGGCATCGGCGCGCTACTGCAGAGCGAAGGCGAGTACGTCAAGGTCTCGAGTCTGGTGCCCGGCGGCCCCGCCGAGCGCGCTGGCGTACTCGAGCCGGCCGATCGCATCATTGCCGTGGGCCAGGAGGACGAAGAGGAGATGGTCAATGTCATCGGCATGCGCCTCGACGAGGTCGTCGACCTGATCCGCGGCCCCAAGGGCTCGGTGGTGCGTCTTGACGTGGTGCCCGCCCAGGCCGTCGACATGACTCGCTCACGGGTGGTGGAGATCACCCGCGACACCGTCAACCTGGAAGACCAGGCGGCCAGCAGCGAAGTGGTCGACATCCGCCGTGACGGCCATAACCACCGGGTCGGGGTGATCAAGATCCCGACCTTCTACGTCGACTTCGATGCCTGGCAGGCCGGCGAGGACGAGTATCGCAGCACCACCCGTGACGTGGCCCGCGAGGTCGAGTCGCTCAAGGAGCAAGGCGTCGATGGCATCGTCCTCGACCTGCGCAACAACGGCGGCGGCGCACTGCAGGAGGCCAACTCGCTGATCGGCCTGTTCATCGATCGCGGCCCCACCGTCCAGGTGCGTGACGCCCGCGGCCGGATCAGCCTCTACGGCGACACCGAAAGCGGCAGCCTCTACGAGGGGCCGCTGGGCGTGCTGGTCAACCGTCTGTCGGCCTCGGCGTCGGAGATCTTCGCCGGCGCCATCCAGGACTACGGCCGCGGCCTGGTGCTCGGCAACCGCACCTTCGGCAAGGGCACGGTACAGACCATCAACGACCTCAGCCATGGCCAGGTCAAGCTGACCCGCGCCAAGTTCTACCGCATCTCCGGCGAGAGTACCCAGCATCGCGGCGTGGAGCCGGACATCGTGTTCCCCAGCCTGCTCGATCCCGAGATCATCGGTGAGAGTACCCTCGACAACGCCTTGGAGTGGGACACCGTGCGCGCCGTACAGTACCGCAACTACGGCGAGCCGTGGCGCTATCTCGAAGAGCTGAGCGCGCGGCACCGCGAGCGCGTGGCGAGTCATCCCAACTTCATCTACCTCGAGTCCCAGGCCGAGCTGGCCCGCGAGCTGCGCGAAGAGCAGACCAGCGTCAGCCTCAACCGCGAACAGCGCCAGCGTGAGATGGAAGAGCTGGAGAGCCGCCAGCTTGGCCTCGAGAATGACCGCCGCCGCGCGCTGGGTCTCGAGCTGCTCGACGACTGGGTCGACGCCCGCGGCGAGGACCAGGAGGAGAGCGAGCCCGCCGAGCACGCCAAGCTGCTGGAAAGCGCCGAGGTACTGCTCGACTACACCCTGCTGTCCGAACGCCGCTAACCCACACCACGCACTGCCCACCTGCCCCGCCATCCTGGCGGGGCAGGCGTTTGTGTATTCGACTATGCTGATATCAACGCCGCGCCATGCGCGACAGCGACAGGGATGTCAGCATGTTCACCGACTCGATCCTCAGCGTGGGACAGCCACGGCGCCACCGCCTGCGACTCCTTATCTTCGCCCTCCTGAGCGGCCTCGCCTGGCCGCTGCTGGCCGACGCATGCCGGCCCATCGACGAGGCCAGCCGCGTCCAGCTCGAGGCACGGCTGGCCGAGTGGGACACGGCCTACTACGAGCGCGGCGAGCGGCTGGTCGACGACAGCCTCTACGACCAGACCCGCCAGCGGCTGGCACGCTGGCAGGCCTGTAGCGGCGAGCCATCCGCCACCACGGCACATGAACCCGACGGGCCGCTCGACCACCCGGTGGTGCAGACTGGCCTGGCCAAGCTCGACGGCCGCGACGCCTTGGCGCGCTGGATGCAGCGCCGCCGGGCACACTCACTGTGGGTGCAGCCCAAGGTCGACGGCGTGGCCGTGACGCTGGTCTATGATGACGGCCAGCTGGTGCAGGCGATCAGCCGTGGCGACGGCGAGCGCGGCAGCGACTGGCTAGCGCATCTGCGCCAGGCGCCCCACGTTGCACAGCGCTTGGCGGCCCCCTATCCACCTCGGGTGGTATTGCAGGGCGAGCTCTATCAGCGCCTCGAGCAGCACGTTCAGGCCGAACACGGCAGTGCCGGGGCGCGCAGCGCCATCATCGGCCTGATGGCGCGCCACGCCTGGCAGCATGAGGCTGCCGCTCAGGTGGGGCTATTCGTCTGGGATTGGCCGGATGGCCCAGCCGACATGCAGCAGCGTCTCGACAGGCTCGCCGCCTGGGGGTTCAGCGATAGCGTGGCGATGACCCAGGCCGTGACACAGGCCGATGAGGTGGCTGCCTGGCGCCAGCGCTGGTATCGCGGCGCCCTGCCCTTCGCCACCGACGGCGTGGTGGTGCGGCAGAGCCAGCGCCCCGCCCCGGACACCTGGCAGCCGGCACCGCCGGCCTGGGCGGTGGCCTGGAAACACCCCGCCCAGCAGGCGCTGGCCGAGGTGCGCGGCGTCGAGTTCCGGGTCGGCCGCACCGGGCAGATCACCCCGGTGCTGCAGCTCTACCCCACCGCCCTCGACGACCGCACGATACGCCGCGTCAGCCTTGGCTCGCTGAGCCAGTGGCAGCGGCACGACATCCGCCCCGGCGACCACGTCACGATTCGGCTCGCCGGACTGACCATCCCTCAATTCGACGCCGTGCTAACCCACCGCCAGCCGCGCCCGCCCCTGGAGATCCCAGACGCCGGGGCATTTCACCCCCTCAGTTGCCTGCGTCTGACGCCCGGCTGCGAGAGCCAGTTTCTGGCCCGGCTGACGTGGCTCTCCGGCCCGGACGGCCTGGACATGGCCGGCCTCGGCGAAGGCAGCTGGCAGCGCCTGATCGACGCGGGGCTACTCGAGGAGCTGCTCGACTGGCGCGACCTCAGCCCGGCTCAGCTGCAGCAGGCCCACGGCGTCGGCGAGGTGCGCGCCGCCCAGTGGCACGCCCTGTTTGCCGAGAGCGTCGAGCAGTCGCTACCCCGCTGGCTGGCGGCCCTGGGCATGCCCAAGGTCGCGCCCACGGTACTTCAAGACGCCAATGGCGAGGTCACACTCGCCGAACTGCGCCAGCGCTCCGCGGCCGACTGGCACGCCCGAGCAGGCATCGGCGAGATCACCGCCGCGCGGCTGGTGACGTTCTTCAGCGATCCACGCATCAACGCCTGGCTCGACGCCCTGGTCGAATCAGCCGAGGGCTGACTGCACCTCGGCCAGGCGGCGTTCGAGAAAGCGCCGCTCGGCAGCCTGGGGCGATAGCGCCAACGCCTCGCGATACGCCCCAGCGGCCTCGTCATAGCGTTTCAGGCGCCGCAGCAGGTCGGCGCGTACCGCCGGCAGCAGGTGGTAGCCCGGCAGGTGAATCTCATCGAGCAGCGCCAGGCCGGTTTCCAGCCCGTCGGCCATGGCGATCGCCACGGCACGGTTCAGCGCCACCACCGGCGTCGGCTGCATGGCGTAGAGCAGGCTGTAGAGCGCCGCAATGCGCCGCCAGTCGGTGTCGGCGGCACTTGTCGCCTCGACGTGCAATCCGGCAATGGCGGCCTGCACGCAATAAGGCCCGAGCGGTCCTTGCCGCAATGCCGGGTCGAGCTGGGCGCGGCCCTCTTCGATCGCCTCGCGATCCCAACGCCAACGTGCCTGATCCTCCAGCAGCACGATATCGCCGTGCTCGTCGAGACGCGTATCGCGGCGCGCATCGTGAAACAGCATCAAGGCCAACAAGCCCCGCGCCTCGGGCTCGGCGGGCAGCAGGCCAACCAGCAGGCGGCCCAGGCGAATGGCTTCGTGGCACAGCTCCTCACGTACCAGGCGCTCGCCGCCGCTGGCGGCATACCCCTCGTTGAAGATCAGATAGATCACCGCCAGCACCGCATCGAGGCGCTCGTCGAGGGCGTCGTCATCCGGCACCTCGAAGGGGATGCCGGCATTGCGAATCTTGGCCTGGGCGCGCACCAGCCGTTGGGCCAGGGTCGGCACCGGCAGCATGAACGCCCGGGCGATCTCCTCGGTGGTCAGGCCGCCCAGGGTACGCAGGGTCAAGGCAACCTGGGCGGGACGCCCCAGCGCCGGGTGGCAGCAGGTAAACATCAGCCGCAGGCTATCCAGCGGCACATCATCGTCATCCGGCGCCGGCGCCTCCCCCAGGGTCTGCTCGAGATGCACGACCAGCTCGCCCTGCTTGCGCTCGAGCATCTGGCGATGGCGCAGCTGGTCGAGCGCCTTGTGTCGGGCGGTGGCGGCCAGCCACGCCAGCGGACTGGGCGGTGTACCCTGCTCCGGCCATTGGCGCATGGCGGCCTCGAAGGCCGCCTGCAAGGCATCCTCGGCCAGGGCGAAGTCGTTGAAACGGCGAATCAGGCCGGCCAGCAGGCGACCATGAGCCTCGCGATAGAGCGCATCGAGATTCATCGCCTACAGGCGGTAGGCGGGGTCCACCGGCCGCACTTCGACCGAGCCCCCGACGCGCAGTGGCGGAATGCGCCGGGCCAGCGCCAGCGCCTCGTCGAGGTCGCGACACTCCACGACATGGAAACCACCCAACTGTTCGCGCGCCTCGGCAAAGGGCCCATCATGCGTCACCACCTGGCCATTCTGCTCGCGCAGCGTAGTGGCGCTATCTACCGACTGCAGCCGCGCCCCGCCGCGGTAGGCGCCGCTGGTGACCATCTCCTGGATCAGCGCCTGGTAGTCGTGCATCACCGCATCGCGGGATGCCTCCGGTAGCCCTTCCCACAGCGCCTCATCGATACAGCACATCAGCATATATTGCATGACGGTTCTCCCGGTTGCCTGGCAGGGCGACGTGCCCTGGTCACCCCTCTATCGTCACAGGTCGGCGACTTTCGACATCACCAGCTGACCTTAACGCTGCTTCATGGCCGCCACCGACAGCCCCGTGACCACGAAGGTCAGGCCGGCACCCACGTTGAGGCCGGCGACCACCCGCGGTCGCGCCTGCAACCAGGCGGACAGTCGCGCCGCAAACACCCCCATCAGCGAGAAGCCCACCGCGGTCAGGGCGGCAAACCAGACGCCGTAAACCAGCATCTGCGCCGTGACGGACCCCGCTGTTGGATCGACGAACTGCGGAATGAAGGCCAGCACGAAGAGACCCGGCTTGGGGTTGAGGGCAGCAGAAAGAAAGCCGATGGCGAAGATACGCGACAGCGGCTGGCGCCGGGCGGGAGCGAAGTGGATCAGGTTACGCGCCCTCAGTACCCGAATGCCGAGCCAGATCAGGTAGCCGGCACCGAGCGCCTTGACCACCCAGAAGGCCAGCTCCGAGGTCTGCAGCAGCAGGGTCAGGCCGAAGGTCGCCGCCAGGACATGCAAGAGGATCCCGGTACCGGAGGCCAGCCCCGAGGTCCAGGCCGCACGCCAACCCTGGCTCAGGCCGCGTCCCACCGCCAGCAGGTTATCCGGCCCCGGAGCGAGCACCAGCAGAATGCAGGCTGCGGTATAGGCGACCCAAATCTCGAACGTAAACATTGGCCTCTCCTTGATCGACACCTCGTCCCGGTCAACGGAAAGGATAGAACGCCCTGGAAAAGGTGCCACTGTCGACGTATATCGCCGTGGCCCCCCCAGTGGAGAGGGCGCTTATCGCGACAAGTACATATCGTTCAGCTCGCGCCTGAGCCATTCGACAAGCCGAGCACTGCGCCCTTGATGGTCGCTGTGGGCAAGCCACAGACACAGCCAAGCGGGTGTCTCGACGCTCCCCCAGGGTGCGACGAGGCGCCCTGTCCGCAGGTCATCCTCGACCAGCAGTCGGGGCGCTATCGCCACACCCAGCCCCGCCACTGCCGCCTCCATCAGATAGTAGAGGTGGTCGAAGCCCTGCCCTTCGGTCAACGACCGATCGAGGCGCGTCGAGTCGAGTGCATGTGCGTGGGCCCACTGCGGCCAGGCCTGAGGCCGCGAGGCGGTATGCAGCAGCTTGGCGTCAAACAGCGTCGCCGGCCGCTGCGGATCGAACCGAGCGGCTAGCTGCGGACTCGCGACCGCGCAGATGTGCTCTGCCGCCAACTCGACCACCTCCACGCCCGCCGGCCACGGCGGTTCAGAAAAGGTCAGCGTCGCGCTTACCTCATCCCTTCCAGGGGTAGCGTCGCTCGCGCTGGAGACGACATGCAGCTTGAGTTCTGGCAACTCACGATGCAGGTGATCGAGCCGCGGGATAAGCCAGCGAGCCAGGAGCGTGCCCGGACAGGCCAGGATGAAGGGTGCCGCCTCGACATCGCGCTTCAACTGGGCACAGCCATCGCGCAAGCGGGTAAAGGCCTCGCCTACGCCACGCTGTAGCCGCTCCCCGTGACGCGTGAGTTCCAGGCCTCGGCCCGCCTTGGCGAACAGTGCCACGCCGAAATGTTCCTCGAGGCTGCGCAGCTGTCGGCTGACCGCACCGTGGGTCACGCTAAGTTCATTGGCTGCAGCCGTGACGCTGCCCAAGCGCGCGGTGGCCTCGAAAGCGCGCAAGGCGCTGAGGGAGGGCATGGTGTTTAGCATCGATCTGTGACTCAGGCTCACATAAAGCGGCCATCTTATCGATTTTTCGCCCCGCCTGTCTGCGTTAGCTTCGCTGAATGACTTCCCACGATCCCTGCGAGGTGCCCCATGACCGACGACTCGATGCAGCCCGATGCCAATGGCATGTTCGGCCGCTTCGGCGGTCGCTTCGTCCCCGAGACGTTGATGCCACTGATTGCCGAGCTTCAGGCCGAATACGACGCGGCCCAGAGCGACCGCGAGTTCCAGTCCCGACTCGCCTACTTCCAGCGCGACTACGTCGGACGGCCCAGCCCGCTCTACTTCGCCGAGCGTCTGACCGAGCACTTCGGCGGGGCAAAGATCTACTTCAAACGCGAGGAGCTCAACCATACCGGCGCGCACAAGATCAACAACTGCATCGGCCAGATGCTGCTGGCCAAGCGCATGGGCAAGACACGCATCATCGCCGAGACGGGCGCCGGCATGCACGGCGTCGCCACGGCCACCGTGGCGGCACGCTTCGGCATGCCATGTATCGTCTACATGGGCACCACCGATATCGAGCGCCAGCAACCCAACGTGTTCCGCATGAAGCTGCTCGGCGCCGATGTCGTCCCGGTCACAACGGGCACCGGCACGCTCAAGGACGCGATGAACGAGGCCCTGCGCGACTGGGTGACCAACATCGACGACACCTTCTACATCATCGGCACCGTGGCGGGGCCGCATCCCTATCCCGCCATGGTGCGCGACTTCCAGGCGGTGATCGGACGCGAAACTCGCGCGCAGCTCCTCGAACAGGAGGGGCGTCTGCCCGACTCTCTCGTCGCCTGCATCGGCGGCGGCTCGAACGCCTTGGGCTTGTTCCACCCCTTTCTCGACGACGCGACGGTCGCAATGATCGGCGTAGAGGCCGGCGGCAAGGGCGTCGAGACCGGTATGCACGCAGCAAGCCTCACCGGCGGTGCGCCCGGTGTACTGCACGGCAATCGCACCTACCTGCTGCAGGATGAAGATGGGCAGATCGTCGATGCCCACTCGATATCTGCCGGGCTCGATTATCCGGGCATCGGTCCAGAGCACGCTTGGCTGCACGAACAGGGGCGCATCGATTACGTCTCGATCACAGATAACGAAGCCCTCGCGGCGTTCCAGGTCTGCTGCCGTCTGGAGGGCATCATCCCGGCGCTGGAGTCGGCCCACGCCCTGGCCGAGGTCGCCAAGCGCGCGCCGACACTACCCCGCGACCACCTCATGGTGGTCAACCTGAGCGGACGCGGCGACAAGGACATGATGAGCGTCGCCCAACACCTGGGAGAGAACTTCCAATGAACGCCGCCAAGGAAACGCCCATGCACGACGCCACTCGCCTCGACAAATGTTTCACCGCGCTCAAGGCGGCGCAAAGGCCAGCGCTGGTGACCTACATCACCGCCGGCGATCCCGACGTCGAGACCTCGCTTGATATCCTCCAGGGACTGCCGGCGGCTGGCGCCGATGTGATCGAGCTCGGCATGCCATTCAGCGATCCCATGGCCGACGGCCCGGTGATCCAGAAGGCCGCACAGCGCGCCCTCGAGAGTGGACAGAACATGGCCCGGACGCTCGAGATGGTGCAGGCCTTCCGCCAGCAGGACACGCAAACGCCGCTGGTACTGATGGGCTATTACAACCCCATCTACCGCTACGGCGTGGCGCAATTCCTGGAAGATGCTGCCCGCGCCGGTGTCGATGGCTTGATCGTGATCGACCTGCCGCCCGAGCATGACGCCGAGCTATGCCTGCCAGCCAGGGAGCACGGCATTGCCTTCATCCGCCTCGCCACGCCGACCACCGACAGCCAACGGCTCCCCCGGGTGCTGGAGAATGCCTCAGGCTTCCTGTATTGCGTCTCGGTGAATGGCATTACCGGTGGCCTCGCCCCGGCACTTCACGATGTCGAGCGCATGGTGGGCCATCTGCGCGAGCATAGCCACCTGCCGATAGCGGTCGGTTTCGGCATTCGCAGTGCCGAACAGGCAGCAGCGATTGGTCGGTTCAGCGACGCCGTGGTCGTCGGCTCGGCCCTGGTAGAGCGCATTGAAAGCGCCGAGACCCGGCGCGGCGCCGTCGAGGCGGTTCATGGCCTGGTGCGTGAACTGGCCGCAGGCGTACGTCGAGCGGGCAAGTCCTAGAGCAGGGCCGGGCCGAGCCGAGCACGGCGCACCGAGGCCAGGCCGGCAATGGGAACGAAGGACGGGCGAAATGCGATCTGGCAGGAGGCTTTCCGCCCGTCACAAGGCTCACGAATGAACGAAGCGAACGTCGAAATGCGCCGAGCGTACGTCGCAGCGGCTCAGCAAGGCACGAGCCGCCGCCGGTACGACGGCTGCCTCGTAATCGTCGCCGGCGAACGCACGCACCGCCTCCAGACTGTCGAACCACATCGCGGTAATGAACTCCACCTCATCGTCGCCATCGCGGCGCAGCAGTTCGAAGCGGCGCAGGCCGGCGATCTGGCGATCGAGAATGCCCGGGATGATCGTGTTTCGCAGTAGCGCCTCATAAGCGTCGGCCCGCTCGCACGAAGTCCAACCGTGCCAGTGGCGTACGACGGGTAGTCGAGACGTAGTATTCGGGTCGGTCATGATACGTTCCCCGCTTTTCCGAGTAAGTGGAATACTCCAGACCTCATGAGGTTGAAGCAGCCGAGGAGAACAAACTTGGGTAAAATTGCTCTACTTGCCACGCCGCTCATGCACAAGGGTATCGGTCATGACAACGACGGCCAATCTGATCGCGACTGGACCGGGCTGGGAAATGCAGAAGCTTATCTGCACCGCGGGGCCGCAGGATCGCCCCTTCGAGGAGCGGCATGGCAGCGTCATCATCGCCGGGGTCATGAGCGGTACCTTCCTGTATCGAACCGAGACCGGCAAGGCGCTGCTACCACCCGGCGGCCTCCTGCTCGGCAACGTGGGGCAGTGCTTTTGCTGCAGCCATGAGCACGGTGCCGGAGACCGCTGCATCTCCATTCGCCTGACGCCGGAATACTGGGAAAACCTAGTGGCCGAGGTGCCGGGCATGCGCAGCACGACCTTCGATCGCCCGATGCTTTCGCCGAGCCCAGCGCTGGCACCCGTCACCGCCGCCTTGGCGTCCGCGGCCGTGCTGGAGAAGCCAGCACTGGTCGAGCTCGTGCCGCTCTGGGCGGAAACCGTCATGCAGTTGGCCCATGACGAGCGACCCGGGAGGGGGAGCGCAAGTCCACGCCATGAGCGCCGAGTTACCGAAGCGGTACGCCATATCGAAAGGAGCATTCATGAAGCCCAGAAGGACGACCTCTCTCTGGACGCGCTCGCCGACAGTGCTCATATGAGCCGTTACCACTTTCTACGCACCTTTCTCAGCGTCATCGGCATGACGCCGTACCAGTACGTACTGCACTTGCGCATGAAGCGAGCCGCACATTGGCTCCTCATCACCGACGAGCCTATCTCGACGATCGCATTCGACGCCGGCTTCAATGACCTTTCGACCTTCCATCATCGATTTCGGCGGATCATGGGCAAGAGCCCGGGCACCTATCGTCGGCAGCGATCCTGCCAATCCAGCGGACAGCCTCTCGCCGTCCATGACCTCGTACCCTAGGCGGTATGCCGCGGCTCCGCGGCGAGCTTGGCCGCCATCCCTGCCAGCACGCCTCCCATGACATAGCGTTGTACGGCCAGCCAGATTGGACGCTGCTGGAACCAAGTGGCGATACCCGCCGCTGACAGGGCGATGGCCAGGTTGACCGTGAAGCTCACCCCGATCTGGGTGAAGCCCAGCACCATGCTCTGGAGAAGGACGGGACCATACTCGGGCGAGACGAACTGGGGGAAGATCGCCAGGTAGAACACGGCGATCTTGGGGTTGAGCAGGTTGGTCAGAAATCCCATCAGGAACAACTTGCGAGGCCGATCTGCAGGAAGCGTGCGAGCCTCGAAGGGCGAACGCGCACCTGGCCTGACCGCTTGCCAAGCCAGAAAGAGCAGGTACAGCGCGCCGAGCCACTTGAGTATCTCGTAGGCCAAGGGAATGGCCAGGAACAGCGCGGTCAAGCCTACGGCCGCGGCCAGCATATGCACCAGGAAGCCTGCCATTACACCGAACAGCGAGATCACGCCCGCGGCCCGCCCCTGGCAGATCGAGCGCGAGATCAAGTAGACCATGTTCGGCCCCGGGGTCAGCACTACGATCAGGGCGGCCATGGCGAAAAGCAGCAGATCGGATAGCGGTATCATGACGCTCTCCTTGTCTGACGGATGGCATTCAGCACCGGAGATTCCTTAGACCTGCCGCCTGGCCAGCAGCGCCCACACCCCGGCGCCCGAAAGCAGCGAACCACCCAGTAGATGGAAGCGGCCGCAAAGGCCAGCCAGAGCTCGAGGTTCATCTCTCTTGTCTCGTTATGGATAGGTTTACAATCACTTTAGCATGCCCTCCTCGGGCATTAGCCGGTAAGCAAAACGTCGGCCGCCGTGCCCGAGAACTCATCACTCCGCCTCCTTATTCGGCGCTTCTACAAAGGTCTCTCTCAGCCATTCGGCGACCCGCTCGAGGGCAACATGGCCAGCGAAGCGGCTGTGCCGAATCAGCTGATAACGCAGCCCGGGAAGCCTTGGCCCGAAGGGGACCTGCAGCACGCCACGTTCAAGTTCATCCCTCACCAGCGTCTGACTCAGCAGCGCCACGCCCTGGCCGGCAATGGCGGCCTGGATCGCATGGCTCTCGTCGGAGAAGGTCAGGCTCGGGCCCAGGTCGGCGATGCTGCCACCCGCCGCTTGGCACCAGTGCTGCCAAGACGGCAGGCCCAGCGTAGCGCAGTACCAGTCGAAGACGATGTGCCGGACCCTGTGCAGATCCTCATACCCGCTCAGCCCCAGCTGCGGGCTGGCCACCAGGGCAAAGCTGTCCTCTGCCAGCACCTCGACCTGATGCTCCGGGTAAGGCCCCATGCCGTAGCGAATCGCCAGCGCGGCACCGCGCGATAGATCCAGGGGCACTTCGCTGGCGTGAATGCGCAAATCGATATCGGGGTGGCGTTCATGGAAGTCGGCCAGCCGCGGCAACAGCCAGTGGCTGGCAAAGGCTGGGGTGCAGGAGAGCGTGACGCTGGCCGGCGCCGTCTGCTCACGCAGCGCCTCAAGGGCGTCACCGAAGGCGTTGAAGCCGTGGCACAACACCGGATACAGGTGTTCCGCCGCCGCCGTCGGCACCACCTGGCGGACGCGCCGCTCAAACAGGGCCACATCAAGTAGCGCTTCCAGCTCCCTTACCTGCTGACTGATGGCCGCCGGGGTCACGCCCAGCTCCTCGGCGGCCTGCTTGAAACTGCGATGTCGCGCCGCCGCCTCGAAGGCGCGCAGCTGGGAAAGCGGCAACTGGCGTCGATTCATTGGAGGCTTACCCTGGAGGGCACTATAGGAAAGCTGAGCTTATTCATCTTCCAAGAATAGATCGTTTGTCAGTCCATTGTAATGGCATGGATCCTGTCATTCGCACATCACTACCGATAAGCGCAGTTAACAGGAGGTGACCCATGACCACCCTACTCCATCTTGATGCCAGCGCGCGCCCCGGACGTTCCGGAATCGATCCCCACGGCTCCCACTCGCGTCGTCTTAGCGCTCGTTTCGTCGAGCAATGGCAAAAGGCCCATCCCGATGACCGCATTCTCTATCGCGACCTGGGCCAGCACCCGCCTCATCCGGTCAGCGGAGAGTGGATCCATGCCGCCTTCACCAAGCCGGAGGCGCGTGAACCCTGGATGCACGACGCTCTGGCCGAGAGCGATGCGCTGGTCGACGAGCTACTCGAAGCGGACCTGATCGTTGCTGGCGTACCGATGTATAACTTCGGCGTCCCGGCGGGCTTCAAGGCCTATATCGACAACATCGTGAGAGTGGGACGCACCTTCGGCTTCGACCGCTCGCGCCAGGGGCTGCCCTACTGGCCGATGTTGACCGACATGCACAAGCGGCTGGTGGTGCTGGGCTCCCGGGGCGACTACGGCTACGAGCCAGGTGGGCGCATGGCCCAGGCCAACCACGTCGAGCCGCACATTCGTACCGTATTTAGCTACCTGGGCATCGAGGACGTACACGGTATCGCCGTGGAGTACGATGAGTTCGGCGGCGAGCGCCTGCAGACGTCGTTGGATCGGGCCGAACAGGAGATCGATGCACTGGTGGGCAGCCTGACAACGAGTCCGGGCATTACTCAGGACGTCGCCGCTCAAATCCGCGACTGACGCCCAACCGGCTGGCCGATGACCAGCCGATCATAGACCCAGGCCGGTGAAACGCCGCTGCCAGCCGATCTCCTTCACCTGCGCTATCAACGCCCGCGCAGCCGACGAGCCGGGATTGGCAAAGGCGTAGAAACAGGCATTGGGTAGCGGCGGCATACCGTCTTCGGCGTCCAGGGTACGCAGCCCTTCACGCAACTGGCTGCGTGCCACCGGAGCCACCGCGAAACCCGCCCGCGCCGCGGCTACACAACCGGCCATGCTGCTGCTCTCGAAGACCAGACGCCAGGCGCGGGCTGCCTGGCTCAGGGCCGCCATCGCCGCCTCGCGGTATACGCAGGGCTCGGGAAAGGCCGCCAAAGGCACCTCTCCCTCGATGTCGAAGGGGCAGTGAGCGCCATAAGCCCAGACCAACTCCTCCTGCCAGAGCAGCTCGCCCTCCTCAGCCACACGCATACACTGCTTACCGAATACCACATCAAGCCGGTCAGCCTGGAGCTGCCTGACCAGATCCGCCGTCACGCCCACGCGCAGCTCGACGGACGCTTGGGGATACCAGCGATGGAAGGTTTCCAAGACCTGGGGCAGCCAGCTACCGGCAAAATCTTCCGAGGCGCCAATACGCAAGCGGCCGCTGATCGTCGAGCCGCTTAGCCGAGCACGCGCCTCGCGCTCCAGGCCGATGATATTGCGTGCATAGGTAACCAGCAGCTCCCCAGGCGGGGTCAGCTGAAGCGTACGCGTCGTACGCGCCAGCAGACGACTCTGCGTCGCCTGTTCCAGGCGTTTGATATGCCCGCTGACCGCCGAAGGTGTCAGTGCTAGCCGCTCGGCCGCCGCCGCGAAACCACCGCTCTCCACCACCGCCAGAAAGGTACGCAGCAGTACGATATCCAGGCTCGCCTGAGACATGACGGCCACTCCACTATTCACAAAACATTGTGAATACCACCGGATTACTTGCCAATCAACACTTATCGCAGCGCTATGCTCGCGGTGTCACCCAACACACAAGGAACCCCATCATGCCGCACCATGCCACTGTCACTACCTCGACCCTGGAAATCGGCTACCTGGAATGGAACGCCCAAGGTGAACGCACCGCGATACTGATCCATGGTTGGCCAGACAGCCCTGAAGGCTGGTCCGATGTCGCCGAGCGCCTGGCTCAGGCCGGTTACCGCGTGTTGTGTCCGGCCCTGCGCGGTTTCGGGCCAACCCGCTTCCGCTACGCTGAAACACCTCGCAGTGGCCAGCTCGCCTCCCTGGGACGCGACCTGCTGGCGTTCATGGCGGCACTTGGACTGCAGCATCCGATCCTGGTGGGTCACGACTGGGGAGCCCGAGCCGTAGCCAACGCCTGCGGACTCGATCCTGCAGCCGGATCGCACCTGATCATGCTCTCGGTGGGCTACGGTACCAACGACCCCCAGCAGCCCATTTCACTCACCCAAGCACGCAACTACTGGTACCACTGGTACATGGCCACCCCTCGCGGGGCACTCACCGTCGAACAGGACCGCCACGCCTTCACACGCATGATGTGGGATAGCTGGTCGCCTGCAGGTTGGTACCAGGAGAAGGATTTCGCCACGGCCGCCGCGGCGTTTGACAATCCTGACTGGGCAAGCGTGGTTCTACACTCGTACCGTCATCGCTGGGGGTTCGCCGCCGGGGATCCCGCCTATGGCGAAGACGAGGCACGGCTCACCCCGGCTCCCAGATTAGCTGTGCCAACGCTGGTGCTGCACGGTGATGCCGATGCCTGCAATCACCCCGACAGCTCCGCCGGCAAGGACGATTTCTTTACCGGCCCCTACCATCGCCAGCTACTGGAAGGCGTCGGGCACTTCCCTCACCGGGAAGCCCCCGAACAAGTGGCGGCCGCCATTCTGACCTTCGTACAACGCTGAGTCCTGTAGGACCACCAGCCGATCCCGCCCCTGATCGACGACCTGTCACCGAACGCCCTTCCGACCCTACCAGCCAGGTCACCAGGCCGGCCACGTCGTCGGCCTCGTTACAGCGGGAGATGGTCATCAAGCTGCGCTGGGGGTCGACGAGTTCGCCGGCGAATGCCTGCAGGTGTCGTTGGATCGGGCTGAGCGGCGTATTGGGGCCTCCCATGTCGCATCTTGCCTCATGGGACGAGATGGCTATAATGCGCCGCTCATTTCAGTGCCCACCATCGAACAGGGCGACAGATCACCCTTTCTGTATCAGGGATGAGCAACGCATGGCGGTACGACTGCATCTCTTCGGTGCCTCGGGGTCCGGAACGACGACCCTGGGCACGGCGCTGGCCAAGCAGCTGGATATCCCCTTTCTGGATACCGACACCTACTACTGGCAACCCACCGATCCCCCATTTACCACAAAGCGTGATCCCGCTGAGCGAGTTGCCAGGATCGAGGGCGAGATAGCCGAGTGCGATTCATGGGTACTTGCCGGTTCCCTGTGCAGTTGGGGGGATCCCTTGCTGCATCACTTCACCATGGCGATATTTCTCTCACTCCCCCATGCGCAACGCATGGGGCGACTGCTCGACCGTGAGCGAGCGCGCTATGGCGATCGTATCCAGCCCGGCGGAGACATGCATGACACCCACCAGGAGTTCATGGACTGGGCCAGTCGCTACGACACCGGCAAGGCACCGCTACGCAGCTTCGACCTTCACGAACGCTGGCTACGCCGACTCCCGTGCCCTGTCATGCGGCTCGACTCCCGGCAACCGGTAGAGGCCCTCTGCGAGGCGGTGCTGGCGCGCCTGGTTAGCGCTTGAGCGCCAAAGAGAACTGCCTAATGGCATCGATGATATCGTCGGGAAGCATTCCCAGTGCCGAGGTGCCAATGTGCACCTCGAACATGGCCAGTCCTTGATACGGAGAGGGCAAGGGTGTGTCGAGCAGCCAGAAGACACGCTCGTTCGAACACTAGTGGCAATTGGGGGAGCATCACCTCAAGGCCTTGCTCAGCCATACCCCTTAGCTCATCCAAAGGAATGGTCACACACCCGAGCGGCCGCAAGGCAAACTCCATCACTGCGGCACCAAGCGGCTCCTGAATCGCCTTGAGGTCCTCGAGGGTGGCGTTATAGGATGCCAGCCGATCCCGATCCTGATCAACGAGTCGGGATCGGGGCGAGTTTAGATATTGGCGCCTCCGTCGATGGTGAACTCGGCACCGGTCACCGAACGCCCTTCCGGCCCCGCCAGCCAGGTCACCAGGCCGGCCACGTCGTCGGCCTCGTTGTAGCGAGGTATGGCCATCAAGCTACGCTGGGGATCGGAGAGTTCGCCGTCGACGGGATTCATGTCGGTATCGGTGGAGCCCGGGTGGACGATATTGACGTTGATGCCGCGGGGCCCGAGGTCCCGCGCCATCCCCTTGGTCAGCCCCACCAGGCCCGCCTTGCTCATGGCATACAGGCTGATACCTGGCCAAGGTACCCGAACGGCGAGGTTGCTGCCGATGGTGATGATGCGCCCGCCCTCCGGCATATGCCCCGCCGCTGCCATGGCAGCTACCACAGGGGCGCGCAGGTTGATCGCGATCGTACGATCCAGCTCTTCCAAAGTGACCTCTTCGATAGACCCGGTCGGGAAGATTCCCGCATTGTTGACCAGAATATCGAGCCCGCCTAACTCGGCCACCGTGCGCTCGACGGCGGCCTCGAGCGCCGCGTCGTCACGGTTGTCGGCGTGAATCGCCATAGCACGGCCACCCGCCGAGGCGATCTCGTCCACCACTGTCTGCGCCAGGGCTTCGCCGCTGACATAGGTCACCGCCACGCTTGCCCCTTCCGCCGCCAGCCGCCGGGCAATGGCGGCCCCTATTCCACGGCTGCCACCGGTGATCAACGCTGTCTTGCCACTGAGTCGCTGCATATCTCGTCTCCGTTCATGTGATTTATGTAGTGATCACTACATATACAAGATGGCTAGACATGCGAGTCGCTGTCAAGCTATTTTGTAGTTATCGATACAAAAGGAGTGAGACATGCCCCAGCGTGGTAGACCACGCGGCTTCGACAGAGAAGAGGCCCTACGCCGAGCCATGGAGGTGTTCTGGTCCCAGGGCTACGACAACGCCTCGCTTGCCGACCTGACCCGAGCCATGGGTATCAACGCACCCAGCCTCTACGCCACCTTCGGCAGCAAGGAGTCACTGTTCCAGGAAGCAGTAGCGCTCTACGTACGCACGGAGGGTAGCGGCATCTGGGAGCAGGTCGAGACAGCGCCTACGGCACGCGCCGCCATCGAGCATGTGCTGAACACCACGGCCGAGGCATTCACACGGGGCCCTGCTCCACGCGGCTGCATGATCGTGCTTGCCGCCCCGCAGATGCAGGGCGCCAACTCACAGGTCTGCGATGCCTTGAAGGCGCACCGGCAGGCCAACGGTTGCCTGCTGGAGCGCCGACTGAGGCGTGCTGTAGAGGAAGGCGAGTTGCCCGCTTCCAGCGATTGCACGGCAATCGCCAATTATTACGTCACTTTGCAGCACGGCATGTCGATTCAGGCCCGTGACGGCGCCTCAAGAGAAACACTGCAGGCCATTGCCGACTGCGCCATGGCGAGCTGGAACGCACTGACTAGTTGTTCGGCCTAGCAGAGCGAGCAGGGCTCGCCTTTCTCGTCCGCTCGCTCCTGAGCTTCTCCGCCTATCGCTCCGACATGGCGCAGGCTGACGATGGAAAGCACTGCCAGCGCCAGGATGGCGATGCCTCCCACCGTGGCGGTCACGTTCAGCCCGGCCGTAAAGGCTTGCTGGGCTTCCAGCAATACGCCGGCAGGCAGACTATCGCCGGCCGCAACGGTGGCCCACAGGCTCTCCTCCACGATGCCCGCCATCTCGGCAGCGCCACTATCGGCCATCGTCGCGCTGACCTGGGCGCGATAGACGAAGGTGGCCAGACTGCCGAGCAGGGCCACGCCCAGCGCAACACCCAACTCCTGCACCATCTCCGACATGGCCGAGGCCGAACCGGCCTTTTCCGCCGGCGCCGCGCCTACCACCAGGTCGGTGCCCAGCGCAGCGATCGTGCCCAGGCCGAGATAGACCAGCGAGAACCCGGCTATCGCCATGCCCACTCCGCTGGAATTCACGTCGACACTGGCCAGCAGCCAGTAGCCCAGCGTCGAGAGCGTGAGCGCGGCGCCCACCACATAGCCAGGACGAATACGTCGCGCGATCAGCGGCGCCACGATGCCCGCCAGCACCATCATCAGCGCCGGCGGCCCCATCCACAGCCCGGCCGCCAACGGCGTGAGCCCCGCCACCAACTGTAGATACTGAGTTACCAGCAGCATGACACCGGAAACGCCGACCAGGCCCACCAGCAGTACGATCAGTGCTGCGCTGAAGGTGCGACTCCCAAACAGCCGCATATCGAGCAGCGGGTCGTTCAGATGCTGCTGCCGACGCACGAAGATGAGCGCCATCAGCGCCCCCAGCGCCAACGCCAGCAACGGAACGGGTTCGAGCCCCGCCTTGGCGATCTCCTTCACGCCATACACGGCCGGCAGAATCGCCGCCAGCGAGAGCAGCACGCTGGTGAAGTCCAGCGGGCCACTGCGAGAAGCACGATACTCCGGCAGCAGCATCGGCGCCGCGATCAGCAGTACGACCACCACCGGCACCGCCACCAGAAAGGCCGAGCCCCACCAGAAGCGTTCCAGCAGTACGCCACCCACCACCGGCCCCAGCGCCATGCCCAGGGCGAACATGGTGGCCCATATACCGATGGCCAGGGCGCGCTGGCGTACATCGCCGAACATGTTGCTGATCAGCGCCAGGGTCGACGGCATCAGCGTCGCACCGGCCACACCGAGCACAGCGCGGGCGGCAATCAGCATGGCGGCGCTGGTGGAGTAGGCCGCGATCACCGAAGTGACGCCGAAGGCCACGGCACCGATCATCAGTAGCCGGCGACGGCCGATGCGGTCACCCAGGGTGCCCATGGTGATCAAGAAGCCGGCGATCATGAAGCCGTAGGCATCCATGATCCACAGCGCCTGGGTGCTGCTCGGCTGCAGATCCGCCGCCAGAGCGGGCAGCGCTAGATAGAGAATAGTGACGTCGAGGCCCAGCAGTACGGTGGGCAATGCCAATACCGCCAGGCCGGCCCACTCCTTGATACTCGCCCGCTGCCGGGATGAACGCGAACTCGAGTCCCGCTCTGTGATGGTAACCATGCCATGCTCCTGTTCCTTGGGGTTGGCATGGTAGTCTTGACCTGATCTTATAGGGGTACAATATAGCTACTTATCCTATTACCGTGAGCAACACCACACAGGAGCAATGCCATGGTAGGCCGCAGCCTCGACAGGACACGTAGCGAACTCACCGATTTCCTGATCCATCACCGCAACAAGCTGACGCCGGCCGACGTCGGCCTGCCCAGCACCGGACGCCGCCGGACACCGGGGCTGCGTCGCGAAGAGGTGGCAACCCTCGCCGGCGTGGGACTGACTTGGTACACCTGGTTCGAACAGGGGCGTGACATCAACGTCTCGGAGAGCTTCCTGCTCAGCGTCTCCAAGGCACTCAAGCTCGACGACGCCGAATGCTGCCACCTGTTCCTGCTCGCCCACCGCCGCCCGCCGCCGGTGGAGGCCTACCAGTGGCAGGAAATTCCGCCCCTGGTGCAGACGCTGATGGATGATATGGCAAGGCCCGCCTACGTGATGAACCTGCGCTGGGACGTGATCGCCTGGAACGCCGTCGCCGATGCCCTGCTCGGCTTCAGCGATAGGGAAAGCGGGGAGCGCAACATGATGCGCCTTCTGTTCGCCGACCCTGCGCTACGCAGAAGGCTGCCCGACTGGCACCAGGACGCCCCTCGCCTGCTGGCCCAGTTCCGTTGCGACCTGGCAGCCGCCCCCGAGGACCCGGCCATGCAGGAGCTGATCGATGCCCTTGCCAAGCTCTCGCCGGATTTTCGCCGCTGGTGGGAGCAACCCAACCACGAAGCCTATTGCTACGGCATCGGCACGCTTCTCGATGCAGAGTCCAATCCGAGGGAGTACCAGCACGCCACGCTGCTGGTCGACGAGCACCGGCATCTCAGGATGGTGGTTTATTTGGTTCTTCACAGATCAGATGCTGCGACTCCAACTGGAGCCCGATAACCGTACTCCCCCAGTCTACAGCGGCTGCGGCCATGCCTGTTTCCGCTCGACAGCGAATCGAAGCGATCACCTTGGACATGAGCTCGACCTTCGATCTCGTGGTGAGAGCCCAGAGTCCCAAGGCAGTAGTGGTCTACGATCGCTCCTATGTGGAGGCCAAGTATGGATTTTTACGGGGTTGGTTAGTTTGCTACACTCCAGCGGCTTTTCGATCACCCGATAAAAAGTAGGGCAATCGATTATTGCTGAGGGAGGGCCAGCATGTGAGCTTCGACAGCCCAGGGGGAAAGGAAGAGACAGTGACGGGCAGTGCCGCCGGCGTGGCCGGCTACACGCGGGTACTGCGCACCCCAGGCGTTCCATTGTGGGCGTTCGTTCTGGTCTGCCAACGCCTTCCAGTCACTATGGCTCCGCTGGCCTTAGTGTACCTCGGGCACGAGATCACCGGATCGTTCGCCGCCGGAGCCCTTCTGGCGGGTGGCCATGCGTTGGCGGAGGCGTTGTTCGCCCCGTGGCTGGGGCGGCGTTTCGACCTGAGGCCGGCCAACCGTGAGGCCTTCCTGGTGCTCGCCGCTGAGGCAGTGCTTTACGTGGGTCTCTTTATGTTCGGCTCCCATTTACCCTTCCCTGTGGTGGTCGTGCTTGCCGCGCTTGGCGGAGGTGTCGCTGCCGGGGCGCATGGTGGATTGCGCAGCCTCCTGCAGAGGCTGGTTCCAGTGTCGTCCCGACAGGCCGCGTTGAGTTTCGAGGAGGCCATCAGTGCGATAATCTGGTCGGTGGGTCCGATGTTGGTCGCAGGGCTCATCGTCGTCGGGACTCCGTCATGGCCGACCTTGGCACTAGGTGTGGCGGCCGTGCTCGGTGCGGTGGCGGCCCTGGGGCTCCCGGCAGTGACGCATGATCGCAGGGGGACGAGCGGTACCAAAGGCGTCATTCGGAAGATCTGGCCCTCGATCACTCAGGACGCGGCGACGATGTTCACTCTGGGTAGCGCAACGGTCGCGCTGCCTGCCCTGCTCACCGATATGGGGGCCTCCGAAGCCTTGCCCGGCTTCATCCTCGGCACGGCGGCCGCCGCCGGCGTGGCCGGCGGGCTCATCTACGGACTCCGGCGCTGGCCCGCTCAGCGGATCCACGCGAGTGCCTTAGTGATCGTCTACTGCTTCGTGACGGCGACATTGGCTCTGGTGCCCGAGTGGTACCTAGTGGCGGCGATCTTCGTCTTCGCCGGCCTGATCGAGGTTCCCACCTTGGTCTCCCGTGCTCTCCTGGTCCAGGAGGATCTTGGCGAGTCCCAGTGGGCGTTCGGCTTTTCGGCGGTGTACTCGGGAGATGGCATTGGCTACGGGCTCGCGGGGATCCTGGTCGCAGCCCTACTCTCGTCGGTGGGTCCCGCCTTCGCCATCGGTGTGTGCGCTCTGGCGGCAGGTCTGCTGTCCGCGGCGGCAGCGACCTACGATATTGTCCGTGCCCGGAGGGTGGCCCCCGGCGGATCCCGCAGCCGTCCGGACGTAGGGAGCGGCGTCTAAGAGCTGCTCGGAAATCGGCAATATTCCCATTCGGGCTCAGCAGCGTGGCAGCGCTACGCTCACGAGGCAAGGAATCGAACAACGACGCCGATGCCACTGAGTCATTCCGCCTCTCTTGGATAGATGACGAACGCCAACTTGTTGCCATCGCAATCACGAACATACGCCGCGTAGAACCCTTCGGCGTATTGAGGCCGATAACCTGGCGCACCTTCGTCACTGCCGCCATTGCTGATGGCTATTTCATACAACTTGTCGACCTGTTCCGGTGTGGTGAACTGGAAGGCCGTCATGGTGCCATTGCCTACGCTGGCTGCCTGGCCATCGAAGGGATAGCCGACAAAGAACCTGGGGAATTCGAGATCGCTTTCTCTTCCATAGGAAACGCAGGAATCATCTTTCCAGCAGACATCCCAGCCCATTCCAGCAAAAAGCGGATCATAGAATGCCTGTGCTTTTTCGAGATTCTTGGTACCCACCATCGTGTAGGCAATCATGCTGTTACACCTCCTTTCCTAAGTCATCACGTCTCCGAGCGACAGCGTAGCGCAGCCTGTTTCCTGCGCCACTGCCCCAGCGCCCAACCCAGTGCCGGCAGTACCAGCATCGCCGACGCCCAGGCGCAAGCGGCAAAGCCATAGTGCGTGAAGATCGGTCGGTAGAGCAGCGCGCCGGCAAACACACACAGGTAGGTGATGGCGCTGTAAAGCCCCATGACGGCCCCGCGCTTCACCGGGTCGAGTTCGGCAAGCTGGCGCATGAGCAGGTTCAAGCCCAGGTGATTGCCCACCCCCCAGGCAAGACAGAGCGCCAGCAGTGCCAGCGGAAGCTGTACGGCCGCCATCAGCCCCAGGTAGACGAGCATCAGGCCAGCGAAGGACACACAGGCGGCAGCACTGGCACCATGCCGGTCGACCAGCCGGCCCAGCGGTGCCGCGGCGCCGAAACCCAGGCCATAGACGGCAATGGCCA
This sequence comes from Halomonas salipaludis, assembly GCF_002286975.1. GTDB lineage: Bacteria > Pseudomonadota > Gammaproteobacteria > Pseudomonadales > Halomonadaceae > Franzmannia > Franzmannia salipaludis. The sequence continues at coordinate 197,914 of NZ_NSKB01000006.1, read as the reverse complement.
GCCCCGCGAAGGACGCAGGCAATTGCAGAACCTCGCCCAGATGCGGGCCGAGATAGGTGTACAGGCCGTAGAACGCCGTCATATAGGCAGCGACATTCAGCAGCACCGAGCGAATACCCGGAATTCGCAAGGCCTGGAGGGAGGAGCTCCGAGTTTCACCACCTGCTCTCGTTCCCCAGTGGTGGCAGCGCGATATTCCCAGTGCCAATACCACGGCAACCAGGGCCAGTACCGTAAAGACGGCGCGCCAGTGCAGCAGGTCGGCCAACAGCGCCGCAAGGCCGACTCCTACCACCAGGCTCAGCGTCCACCCCGTCAGCACGAAGCTCAGGGTCTGGCTCTCGCGCCCCTGGGCCGCCACCTGAGCGGTGAGGGTATAGATCGAAGGCAACGCCACGCCCGCCGCCAGCCCAGCAAGTCCCTGGGCTGCGATCAATGTCCAGAGCGCCGGCGAGAGTGCGCCTAGCCCCAACGCCACGCACAGCACCAGCAGCGCCCGCACCAGTGCGCGCTCGGCACCGATACGATCGGCCAGCGCAGCCAGCAGCAGTGCACTACCGGCCGTGGCCAGGCCGTAAACCGCTGCAGCCGTCATCACATCGGCGGCGCTGCGCCCGGGGAAGGATGCCGCCACCGCGGCGGCGATGGGACTCAGCGCCAGCGAATTGGCACCGATCACGGCAATGGCTGCAGTTAATAGAACCAGATAACGACTGATCACGGTTCACTCCAGATAGGTTTCGACATTACTATTGAAGAAAGGAATCCCATTCGGAGCAATCGCGAAAATGCCGAACTCAGAAAAAACAGAAACCGTTCGGGGCAAGGGCCAGGAAGCACGCCCCCTGGACACCTTCGACCGAACAATATTAGGCGAACTGGCCGTGGACGCCGGACTCAGCTACGCCGAACTTGGCAGCCGTGCCGGGCTCTCGGCACCGGCAGTGCACGAACGGGTAAAGCGGCTGCGTGCTTCGGGGCGCATCCGCAGCACCGTAGCGGTACTGGATGGTCCTTCCACCGGCAAACCCTTTCTTGCCTTCGTGCACGTCGACGCCACCGGCTGGGGCAAGACCAAGGAACTGCTCGCACTCTCGGAGCTGCCCGAAGTCGAGGAGATTCACTCCGTGGCCGGCGACGCCTGCATGCTGCTCAAAGTGCGCTGCGCCAGCAGCCGTGCACTGGAAGGACTGCTCGCCCGGCTCTATGCCCTGCCGAGTGTTAAAGCCACACGTAGCTATGTGGTGCTGTCGACCTTCCTCGAACGCACCCCACAAGCGGGAATCAGCGAAGCGCTGGAGGAAAGCTCTAACGATTGAGCTGCTCTTGCCAGTTCTTTCCAGCGCCGCGGGAACTGCCATCACGCCGGCGCCGAGTCGTCAGCCATCTCGGCCACCACTGCCTTGCGCCTCGGCTTGTAGAACATCACCCCATTGCCCAGCAGAATCATCGCAAGCCCGATCAGTGCGGGCAGCGACCATTGATAGTCCTCAAACAGAGTGGAAATACTCAGGGCAACCAGTGGAAACAGTAGGGTGGCATAGGCCGCCGCTCCGGCGCCGATGCGTGCCACCAGGGCGAAATAGGCCCCGAAGCCGATCACCGAGCCGAAGACGGCAAGGTACAATAAGGCCCCCAGGTACGCTGGTGAGGTGTCAAGCACGAAGGGGACACCGCTGATCAGCACGATAATCAGCATGATCAGGGCACCGTATCCCATGGCATAGGCATTGGTGGATAACAGGTCCAGCCCCCGGCGCTGATGGCGCAGGCTCAGCATGTTGCCGAGCGAGAAACCATAGGTGCCCAACAGCGAGCAGCCCAGGCCGAACAGCACGCCGATGTCTAGCGTCTCGCTGCGGATATCCGGCCAGAACAGACACACCATACCGATGAAACCCAGCGTAACCGCCACCAGCAGACGTGAGGTGATGGCCTGGCGGAAGAAGAAGACGCCATTGACGGCGTTGAACAGCACTGCCATGGAGAAGACCACCGAATTCAAGCCACTGGTGATATAGCCGGTCGCCGTGTAGAAGAGGTAGAAATTGAGGCAGAACACGCACATGCCCTGCAGCGCACAGAACAGATGGTCACGCGCGCCGATTCGCTGCAGGCGGCGTGTGGCCAGCAACCACAGCAGCAACAGAGCTGCCGCCAGGGCGAAGCGATAGAACACTGACAGCGTCACCGGCACCTCCCCCAGTTGGAAGGCGATGGCGATCCAGGTCGTCCCCCAGATCAGCACGGTGATTGCATACAGGGCCACGTTCATTGCCGCACTCCTCACTCACGTAAGCCATTGGATGGCACGCCAGCCTGCCTGGTCACCGGGCACCCGGCATTCAGCTTCTTGCGCCAGCCGGTCGATTCTTGCGCTTTTCCACCAGCGCGCGCGGCGTTCCCTCTTGGTCATCAAGAGGCAACTGGCTAATATCGGAGAGAAGGTACCCAAACCATCAGGGAAAGGGCGATGAAGTATCGTGTATTCGAGAGCCTGAGCCGACACCAGGCGCATATGAAACGGGCCGCATCTCTCGAGAACGGTGCAGGCCTGGCCCAGTGGCGCAATAACCATGATCGCATAACCCTGGACAGGCCCGGGCATCACACCCTTAGCCTGTACGTGGCCGACGGCTATGAGTCCTACCGCAAGAGCCGAACCGGATGGCACAACGGTGGCGCCCCTGATCGCTTCTGCCTGATGCCTGCCCAGCTCGAGTCCACATGGGATGTACGCGGCCCGCTCGAATTTGCCCATCTCTATTTTACCGACAGGCACTTGTCATCGTTGACTGAACGGACCTGGGACAAGGCCCCCACCATTCTGCGGTTAGACGAGCAGATATTTGCTGACGATCCACTGATAACCAGCCTGTATCGCCACAGCCTGCTGGGGCTCAACTGGCACGACAAGGCCGACCGCCTGGCACTCGACACCACAGCAACGCTGCTGCAGATCCATGTCCTCAGGCGCTACAGCTGCCATCATTGGTCGCTGCCGCGGCCTAAGGGTGGGCTGGCGCCCCATCGTCTCAAGCGCCTGCTCGACTACATCGATGCTCACCTTGATCAAGCACTGCCACTGGCCGAACTGGCCGCCCAGGTTCAGCTCAGCGAGTACCATTTCGCCCGCATGTTCAAGCAGAGCCAAGGTATGCCGCCCCACCAGTACGTGCTGCAGCAGCGTCTGCAACGGGCGGAGAGACTATTACGACACTCGGCTCTGCCCTTGGCCGAGATAGCCCTGAGCTGTGGCTTCAGCTCCTCTAGCCACCTTGCTAGCCGCTTTCGTCAGGCCTGGGGGGTGTCTCCATCGCAGCTGAGAAGCCAACCGCAGCGACAATAAACGACTTCCTCGCTGAAGACTGCTCAGAAGATGTTGAATGCAGCCAGCGCAAGCAATAACACCATACCGACCAATGCCTGCAGCACAGCGCCAGCGACGAGCGCAGACGTCACGACCAGCTCGCTTTTATCGGGCATGGCATCCTGCCGGACGAGCCAGTAGAAGCTATCGTTTGGCAAGATCGCGATAAAGGAGCCGAGGCAGATCGCCAGTGCTGCCAGTACGGGCGAGATACCTGCAGCCGCCACGATGGGTGCTGCAATCGGACCGACAGCGGCGAAGACGGACATACTGGAGCCTTGCAACACTTTGAAGGCCGCCGTCAGCAGGAACAGCGTGAGAAGGGTCACGAGTTCACTGGTGCTACCCATGAAGATCTCTTCTACTGGCACCACACTGGTAACAACCATACTGAAGGCACTGGCCGCGCCGATAATGACCAGCAGCTCTGCTGCGCGTCGCACCCCTTTGTCTACCGCCGGACGCCGATCAGAAGCGGGGATCTTCGCCAGCGCAACGGCTGCAGACACGATCAGCGCCCCCTTTGGATTGGTCACGAAGTCGGCCCAGACATTGAAGCGCATGTCGAAAAGCACACCGATCACCAACAGGATCGCGAGAATCAGGAACGGAAGAAGCGCGCAGAGAGAGGAGTAAGAAATTTGCAGCCTCGCGCCGGTGTGTACTGGTTGTCCGAGGATGCGGTCTTCGATCATGCGCCCGTAGAGCAGCCCGGTTAGCCAGACTGGAATAAAAATCGTGACGCTGAGAAGCAGGGTCGTAGAGGTGTCCGCCGCGACGCTGGCGGCGACGATGAGTGGCCCAGCGGGGAACAGCAGCTTGAACCCGGCAAAGGCGCCGAAGGCCATGGGAAGTTTGCGCTGTAGGCACATGGGAGAGAGGGCCGCGTAGGCGGTGTCCGGGCAAACCATACCAGCCGCGGAAAAGGGTGCCATACCGACAGACACCCGCGGCGACATATCGATGCGCTGCTGCTCTATCGCGGCGGCGAGCACGAAGGATGGGATCAGGATCAACGCGAACTCGCCGATAGACGCACCATAGCCTTGGTTGAACCCCGAAATGAGCGCACTGGCGTCATAGCCTGCTAAGACGCCGCAAAGGAGTGTCACCAGGATCATCCAGATCACCAGCGGCAGGTCAGGCAACCCATTAGCTTTATTATTGAGGCCAGGTATGATTACTCGCATTGACGGAGTCTCTTTCACTTGATAAGTCGGGACTCTAGCAAAGCGGCTCTCGCAGGAATAATCGAAAGAAATTGTGAATTCATGAGAAATTCTAATATAAGACTGGTCGTTACCCGGCCCCTACGTGCACTGGCAGCCACGGTGAGACTCGGCACGGTGACGCTTGCGGCTGAGGAGCTGAATGTCACCCAGGCCGCCGTGAGCCATCAGCTCCGCGAGCTGGAAGAGATGATCGGGCAACAACTCTTTCGCCGAAATGGGCGGCGGCTGGAGCCCACACCCGCCGCCCATATTCTTGCCGACGCAGTGCAGGAGAGTGCCCGCTTACTCGAGGATGCCCTTGAGGTGATCGGGCGACGGCCCGCCGCCAACTCCTTGACCGTTAGCATGCTGCCAGCCCTCGCCAGCAAATGGTTGGCCCCTCAGCTCACCGATATGCTCAAGGAGTATAAGGCAGCGGACCTGCGGATCAGCGCGTCTCGGCAGTTTGTGGATTTCCGTCGCGACCGTATCGATGCTGCTATTCGCTATGGACTGGGACGATGGCCGAACGTACGCAGCAGACATATTTGTGATGAGCTCATTGCACCGGTGATGTCACCTCAGCGAGCCGCGACGCTCAATCTAACGTCACCCGATGTCTTCGCCGCACTGCCGCTACTGCGCTCCGACAATCCAGACTCCTGGGAGCGGTGGTTCGAGTCTTCGGGTCGCGAGCTTCCACCGCGCACTGAAACCGTCTTTTTTGATGACGATGCAGCCATGATCGAGGCGGCAATCGGTGGAGCGGGCGTCGCGCTTGGCCGTTCGGCCCTTGTCGCTAGGGATATTCGCAGCGGTCGCCTTGTCGCGCCGTTCGGCCACGCGATCACCTCGCGATTCAGCTACTGGTTCGTGCAGGACGCCAGTATTCTCGACAACGCGGCCCATCTGGAATTCTTCGACTGGATCAAGGCTCACCTGACCCAAGATGCGCAGGTATTCGACAAGTCAGCCACTTCTCCCACCTAACGTGCTCCTCTTTTCATACCGAGATCAGACTCGCCGCCAGGACGATGACCTGAGCGCAGCAAAAGGCCATATGGGATCCGCTCGTTCAGGTTGGCTCCTGCGCCGTTAACGCCACCTCCGTCGACGCTTCACGCTCGATCAACGCCCGCTTTCTCTCAACGCCCCAGCGGTAGCCCGAAAGCCCCCCGTCGCTACGCACCACCCGGTGGCAGGGAATGGCCAGCGCAATGGTATTGGCAGCACAGGCCCTTGCCACGGCGCGCACCGATTGAGGCGAGCCGATTCGCTCCGCCAGCTCCTTATAGCTAATGGTGTTCCCAACGGGAATTTCGGTCAGCGCCTGCCAGACCCGCTGTTGAAAGGCGGTGCCACGAATATCCAGCGGCAGCGCCAGCCCGAGGCCAGGCGCCTCGACGAAGCCCACCACCCGGGCCACCCAGGCGTCGAAGTCCTTCCCCCCCGGGACCAAGTTGGCATTGACGAAACGATCCTGGAATTCCTGTAGCAGTGCCTCAGGATCATTTCCCAGAGAGATCGCGCAGATGCCCTTGTCGCCTGCCGCGACCAGGATGCTGCCCAAAGAACACTCGCCAAGGGCGAAACGAATCTCCAGGCCCTCTCCTCCCGAGCGATAACGTTGCGGCGTCATGCCGAGCATCTTGTTGGCGCCGGAATAGAAGCGCCCGCTGGAATTGAAGCCTGCGTCATAGATCGCCTCGGTGACCGTTTCCCGCTCCGTCAGCGCCTGACGCGCACGATCCGCCCGGCAAGCGACCGCATACGCCTTGGGCGTCAGCCCCGTAACCGAGGTGAAGACACGATGGAAGTGGAAGCGACTCAACCCTGCGGCCTGTGCCATTTCGTCGAGCGAGGGCAGGTCCTCCGATGTTTCGATAAGGCGGCAGGCCCTGGCGACGCTCTGGGCGTGTCGCTGGGCCAACGGTTGCTCCTGGGGGCGGCAGCGCTGGCACGGTCGATAGCCGGCCCGCTCGGCTGCCGACGCATCGGCATGGAACTCGGCGTTCTCGCGGCGAGGCCGGCGCGATGGACAGGTGGGACGGCAGTAGACTCCGGTGGTACGCACGGCATAGACGAAAGCGTCGTCCGCCGCGGCGTCTCGGGCCAGTACCGCGGTCCATTTAGCTTCATCGGAATCGAAGATGGCAAGTGGCTCGGTGGTTATCTCGTTCATGGCGGGCCTCCGCTGTGAATTCGGCGTTTTCCGTAAGTTCAGGATGAGCGCTGGACCCGCCTGACACACTCCGTCCCTTGCTTTCAAAGTGAGCCCATCTTCTTCACAGCATTTCGCAACATTTGCAGCATAGCACCATCGAACCGCCAAATTTTTGATGGCAAGAAGCGGAGTGAGGGCTCATCCGGGTACCGGCAGGGTGGATATGGGATCGCAAACGCCCCATACCTACCCATGGAGAATACCGCTATGAATCGACTTGCCGGAAAGATCGCCATCGTCACCGGGGCCAGCTCAGGCATCGGCCATGCCACCGCCCGGCTGTTCGCCAGCGAAGGCGCCAGCGTGATCGTGAGCGCGCGCCGCCGGGACAAACTCGATGCGCTGGTCGACGCCATCGCTCGCGATGGCGGCACGGCCGTTGCCGTCGCCGGGGACGTAGGCGACGAGCACTTGGCCCAGCGTCTGGTCACTACCGCCCTGGAACGCTTCGGAGGGCTCGATATCGCCTTCAACAATGCCGGCATCGTCGGGCCGATGGAACCACTGCAGGACATGGCACCGAGTGACTGGCACGACATTATTCATACCAATCTGACCGCCGCCTATCTGGGAGCCAAACACCAGATACCGGCGCTGCTGCAGCGCGGCGGTGGCAGCCTGCTGTTCACCTCGAGCTTCGTTGGCCATACCGCCGGCCTGCCCGGCATGGCGGCCTACGGTGCCAGCAAGGCCGCGATCCTGGGAATGATGAAATGCCTGGCTGCAGAGTTGGGACCCAACGGCATTCGGGTCAATGCCCTGCTTCCCGGAGGCACCGATACACCCGCCAGCATCACCAACGCCCCCGGCGCGGGCCCGGAGGTCCTGGCATTCGTCGAGAACCTGCACGCGCTCAAGCGCATGGCCACGCCGGAAGAGATTGCCCGAGCGGCGCTCTATCTGGCTTCCGACGATGCCAGCTTCGTCACCGGCACGGCGATGCTGGCCGATGGTGGCGCCTCGATCAATCGCACCTGATGGCCAAGCAGCGGTGCCCCCTGCCGGCACCGCTTTCTGAGCAGCCCACAGCCGTGCGACCGCCTCTTCAGCCATACGCGTGCTTAACGCAGCAGAGGTAATTGGCCGCATATTCGATCCACCGCCCTCCTCGGCCCGGCCAGCAAGATTCCCTGCGGCACTTGTTCTTCAAGTGAAGTTGAATTGATAAGCAAGGTGTAATCCGCATAGTCGCTCGCCTCGAATGCAGCGCGCATGTAGGCAAAGCGTAACGGCAACGCCTCTGCAGCATAGAAGAGGCCAAGCAGATCACTTTCAGGGGCACTGAGGATCGGTAGGGGCACGGTAGTAATCCCTTTAAGCAGGATGCCATCGGCTGAGGCAGTATCGCTTCCCACTAGGTCGGGTGAATGCTTCCCAAGACTCATGCCAAGGACGGCAGCAAAGTTGGCGGCAAGGCCAGTAGGTAAATGGTTGGCAAGCACGATAACGGTTTTTATCGACATCATTCCTCCTCCTGTTGGGGCTTTAGCCTGCCCAAGCACACGCCTTGGATATTGAACAAAAATGATCTTTCCCCCACATCGTCCTGCTATCCTGCAGACATCAACCACTGCCCCGGTAAGCACTTACTTACCGGGGTACCTACCCATCATTCATTAATGGTCGGATCAATCTGGCCTGTTGGCAGGGGGCGGCATGGAGTTTCTCGTCAACCTGGACGTGGACGATCTGGAGCGTGGCATCGACTTCTACGTGCAGGCGTTCGGCCTCAAGGTCGGGCGCCGCTTCGGCGACGACGGTGTCGAACTGATCGGTGGCCCGGCGCCGATCTATCTATTGGCAAAGGACTCCGGATCGCCGGCCTACGCAGCGGGAGGCGCCACGCCCGGCGCTCAGCGTCATTACACGCGCCACTGGACGCCGGTGCACCTGGACGTGGTGGTGGAGAATATCGATACCGCAGTGGAAAAGGCTATTGCGGCCGGGGCCATACAGGAGCAGCCCATTGCCACCAACGACTGGGGCAAGCTCGCGATGCTGGCCGACCCCTTCGGTCACGGCTTCTGCTTCGTGCAGTTCCTCAACCGCGGCTACGACGAGATCGCGACCGTTTGATCACTCCCTGGCGAGTCGATTACGAGCCCGAACTCGCGCGCTAGTGCCCGATGCCCCAACTCGCTGATACTCACCACCCGCGAGTGCTTCTGCCGGCCGATCCAGCCCAGTTCCAGCAAGCGCTCGGCCAGGGCGGCCCCCAGCGCCCCGCCGAGATGATCGCGCCGCTCACTCCAGTCAAGGCAGGGGTAGGCGAAACGCCGGCGGCGCTTGCGCAGGGAAGCGGTATCGATGCCGAAGTTCGAGAACCAGGCCTCGCCCCGCTGCGTCACGTTCATGGCTTCGCCATCTGCCACCAACAACTCCCTCTCGAGCAGTACCGCCGTCATCCGCGTGCCCAGTTCACCCGCCAGGTGGTCGTAGCAGAATCGCGCCGCCCCTATGGCACCGGCTGGCCGCCTGCACGGCGACACCACCTTTATCGGCTTGGCCACCACCATCAACGCCTCGACGGCATGCGCTACCTCGGCTGTCGCCAGCCGGTAGTACTTGTGCCGCCCTTGTGCCGTCGACTCGATCAACCCATCGCGCTGCAGCCGCTTGAGATGCTCCGTCGCCGTGCCCGGCTGCACACCACAGCCGTAGGCAAGCTCCTTGGCGGTCAACGCCCGTCCCTCCATCAGCAGTGCCAGCATGCCCATCCGGGTCGGATCGCCAATGGTACGGGCAAGACGTGGCAGGTCAGGCTCAACCATCGTTAGCTCTCCACCTAACTGTTTATGTCTGACAAGCATAGGCCAACGCAGCACAATCGAGCGACAAGGAAACGGCCCGGAGCCACCCATGACGACACCAGGCAACCCCCTGATGGCAGCCACACACCACGACCCCTACCCACTACGCACTGCCCGTCGCCTGCTTCGCGCCGTACGCAACTACTACGTCAATCGCCAGCGCGATGCCCTGCTGCGCGACTGCGACCCACGCATGCTCAAGGACATCGGCTTGCGCTGGGAACGCGGCAAGCTGGTGCCGATCAACCCGGAACGTTTCGCCCCCAAGAGTGAAGCCGTTGCAGCTTCCACATGCCTCAAACTGTCTGAATCAGGAGTTCACATGATCGCCGTTATCTTCGAAGTCATCCCCAAGTCCGGCCGCCGCGAGCAGTACCTCGATATCGCCGCCAGCCTACGCCCGCTACTCGATGAGATTGATGGCTTCATCTCCATCGAGCGCTTCGAGAGCCTGACCCAGCCGGGCAAGGTGCTCTCGCTATCCTTCTGGCGAGATGAGCAGGCCGTCGCCCAGTGGCGCCGGCTCGAGCGCCACCGCAGCGCCCAGACCCAGGGCCGTGACGTGGTGTTCGACGACTATCGCCTGCGCGTGGCCACGGTGATGCGCGACTACGGCATGCGCGAACGCGAGCAGGCGCCCGCCGACAGCCGCGAGCACCACGATGCTCCGTGAACGCTCGCGACCAACAGGCGCCACATTTTTCTCCCTATTGCCGAGATACCATTACCGGCTGACGGAATACCAGTGCCAGGCCTAGCAGGATAAGCCCCATGCCTGCCAGGCTAAGCATGGGCAGGGCATTGCCCAGGAACAGATAGTCCATCATGGCGGTGGCCGCCGGCACCAGATAGAACAGGCTGGTGACGTTGACCAGATTACCGGCCTGAATCAATCGATACAGCAGCAGCTGCGCCACTACCGAAATGACCAGTGCCAGCCAGAGAAGTGGAATCAGGAACTCCCAGGTTGGCTCGAATGCCACCGGTTGAAGCGCGGCGAAGGGCAGGCACAGTGCCAGGCTGGCCACGTACTGCAGCGGCAGGACCTCGGCGGGCGATTGTCGAATACGCTTCTGCATGATGGCGCCTACCGTCATGCACCCCAGCGCGCCCAGGGCGAAGCCTACGCCCGCCAGGGAAAAGCGCACCAGGACGACACTCTGATATACCACCAGCACCAACCCCATCAGCGCCACGCAAAGCCCCGCCATTCTCATCGGCGCGAAGCGCCGCTCCAGCAGCATCAGGGTCAGAATCGGCTGTATTCCCAGCAGGGTAGCCAACACCCCGGGCGTGATGCCTTGCTCCATGGCCAGGAAATAGCAGATCGAGTAGGCACCTATCAGCAGCAGGCCGGTGCCGGCAACACGCAGGCGTGTGCCGGGCGCGGGTAACCAGCGTCGTCGGTAAAGCCCGATGGACATCAGCACGGTGAGCGCCAGGGCAAAGCGCAACAGCAGAAACGCAAAGGCCGGGGCATGCTCCAGCCCCCATTTGGTAAAGATGGCACCACTGCCCCACAGCAGCACGAAGAGCGCCGTGGACGCATGAGCGGCCAAGGTAACGGAATGGTTTGTCATGATGACTTTCACCTGTCTACGCTTCGTCTGAAAACTGTCTGCGCTCGGTCATACGGCGTTAAAACTCGGCTCAAAGTACTCATTTACACCGCGTAAACTCCGTCTTTTCGCCGATTTTTGCCTTGTCTGACTATCGCTCGACGACTTTTCGGACAAAGCTCAGAGACGCACAGGCCTCAGCCGGCACTGAGAACAATGCCGAACGATGAAAAGCTGAGGCAGCTTGGTGGGCTGGAGGTCAGCCCAGAGTGCACATGGGCGGCGGTGAAACGCCGGCCATGTCGAGCCCCGCTGGCGGCGAAACGCCGAGCGGCGGAGCGACAGGTGGCAGGGGGGGAGCAGTCGCGGCACGCACCACGGCGGCGACCGGCGTGGCCACCAGCGTGGAAAGAGGAGAGCGTGCAGAAGGGGGCATGAATGATTCCGCCTGGATGCGACTACATATTAGAAAATAGCATGCCCGGCCACAGCGTCAATCCATATCGCGTCGTGACGCCTGGCTAGGCCGTTGCCTACCCGGCAGCAGGCTCGTTCCTCGGTTGCCACGCCGCCTCGGGCCTGGCACTCGCGCGCCTCCCCCCGGCGTTAGCGGCCTTCCCTCCCCCCGGCGTTAGCGGCCTTCCAATTCATCCTGTCGCTGCCTGACAGCGTCAACCGCAAAGGACATGAAGGCACGGATACGAGCGCTGTGACGTAGGTCCGGATGGACCAGTAACCACAGGTCAGTCGCCACTTCCGGGCCGATCGCTAGCACGCACTCCAAACCACTCTCCTGGCGAGCCATGTAATGCGGCACCACGGCGAGTCCCACCCCGGCCCGGGCGGCCCCCAGCGCTGCGACGACGCTGTTCGTGCGTAGCGCGAAGGCCTCCGGCGGCACTCGTTCGTCGAGCCATCGGCTGCTGGCAAGATGGCGGATCAACTCGTTGCCGCCGACGAAGCGGTGTCCCTCGGGACGCATCGGATCCTCGAGCGCCGGACGCTCCTGCAAGTACTCGCGCGAGCCGTACACCCCCCAGCGAATGGTGCCTAACCGGCGGCCAATCAGGTTCTCCGGCGGCGCCTGCGTCGGGCGAATGGCAACATCCGCCTCGCGCCGGGCCAGGTCGAGGAAGGCACTGACGATCAGCAGCTCCAGCTCGATGCCCGGGTAGCGCTCGACGAAGCCCTGGAATACGGGCGCGAGAAACGCATTGACCAAGGTATCGGTGGTGGTGACGACGACCCGCCCAGATAGCCTCACGTCGCGCCCCCCAAGCTCGCGCTCGATGGCCTGCGCCTCCTCTTCCACCCGTTCCGCGTGCTTGCGCAGCGTCTCGCCCGCCGCCGTGGGCACATAGCCCTGTGCCAAGCGGTCGAACAAGCGCACCTCCAAGCCTGCTTCCAACGCCTTGAGCCGCCGGAATACCGTCGAGTGGTTGACGCCAAGCGCTCTCGCCGCCCCCGCCAGGGTGCCGGCGCGGGCAATCGCCAGGAAAAGGCGAAGATTGTCCCAATCGAAGTTCACACCTTGCACCTCTGCAATGACTTTATGCAATTTTCGTCGATTTCATTGCTGATTCGCAAACCCTACGCTGATCTCTCGTTGCCGAGGCAACGGATTCACATTCGCCAACACTTGGAGCACTAACATGAAGACCATCAATCGCGAAGACCTTGCCGCCCATCTCGAAGGCCAGGAGCAGCCGATTCTGATAGAAGCACTGCCGGAGAAGTATTTCCGGCAGTGGCACCTGCCGAATGCCGTCAATATCAACCACGACCAGGTCAGACAGCTAGCTCCCGAGCTACTGCCGAATAAACAGGCCATGATCGTGGTGTACTGCGCCAGCGCGACCTGCCGTAACTCAGACATGGTGGCCAACCAGCTCGAGGCTATGGGCTATACCGACGTTGCCATCTACAAGGGCGGCAAAGCGGAGTGGGAGGAGGCCCAGCTGCCCGTCGCCACGACCTGACGGGGCTGTGCACTCCGCTGGGGGCCTGCCGGTCTTCGGGCCAGCGGGTCCCTTTTCGTGATGGCGCGAGCTCCATCTCAGCGAAATAATGTTCGCACCCCGGTAAGCCCTTACTTACCCGAACGCTAGCGCTTCACGTGCTCGATGGCATCGTGATCGACCAGGGTCCGTTCACTGCTATTGATATACAGTCGCTTGCCCGGGCGCGGGTAGTCGGTGACGTCCTGGGCCAGCCGCTGGCCCACCACCAGGCACACCAGCGGTTCGTCACCGTCGTTGTACATATCATGAGCCACGCCATTAATAGGACATCCGACGAAGTCGCCAGGACTGATCGGCTGCTTACGATCGCCAAGGGTTGCCACGCCGGTTCCTGAAAGCACGTAGATCGCCTCCTCCTCATAGCAGTGGTAGTGATATTCGGTCGAGAAATGGCCGGGTGGCACGCTGATCTGGTGGATGCCTAGCTGGGACATGCCCACGGCATCCCCTAGTGACTTATTGATACGCACGGCTTGAGCATTGAGAAAGTGCACCTTCCTCACGCCCTCAAGGGCTTGGATATCTTGCGCCGATAGATACATTCCGGTTCTCCTTTGTTTCGAGTCGCCGCCAGGGCAGTGCCTGATCTTAGTGTGCCCGGCGGCGCTCGACTGCCTTGGCTCGAGCCAGGCCTGATGGACAATACTTAGGCGGACAGTGCGTCGGGGGCCAGGCGCGGCTCCAATTCCTGCAGGCTTACATGCCCCCTGAAGTGCCCCTGCCCCGTTGGCTGCTCGCCGCGCTCGATGGCTTCGGCGAAGCGCACGGCCGGATCGTCCCTGAGCTTCGCCAGGTGTCGGGCCAGGTTCGGATAGTCGCTCCCGAGATCGAATAGCCGGTGATACTCGGCCCAGCGAGCGATACCCATGACATAGGCATCCGCCATGCTGCGCGCATCGCCCAGCAGCCACTCGCGCTTGGCCAGTAATCCGTCGAGGTAGGCGCAGCCCTCCGCGACCTGCTCACGGCCCAGCCGGCGCAGCAACGCCTGCTCCACACCGCTCATTCCTTGGGTGTCATAGAGCGTCCAGAGTGGCCCGAAGGCGGCGAAGAAATCCGTAGTGAGGTAGGCCAGCATCTGGTTCAAGCGATCATGTTCCCGGCTGCCCTGTTCAAAGCCCAGCCGCGTGCTGAGATCGCATGCCACCAGGTGCTGCAGGATCGCCAGGCTCTCGGTAAGCGGCTCTCCATCTTCGAGTAGCAGCGCCGGGGTCTTGAAAAGCGGGTTGACTTTGGCATAAAGCGGGTCCCAGGGCTGCTCCATCATCTCGATGCGGCACAGCCGGTAGGGTTGCCCCAGCCACTCGAGCACCACGACAGAGCCGAACGAACAGCCTTGCGGTACGCCATAGAAAAGCACAGGTTCCATTGCCTTGCTCCTTGCTGATTCGGGTGAGAAAGCCAGCGCCTTATGCGCCTGGCCTTGTCAGCAAGGTAATGGCTAAATAGGGCATATCACGCCCTATTTCAAACGGGAAAATTCAGCGTGGCCAATCCCACCGTTCGCGTGCTGACACTGCTCGAACTGCTACAGGCCCACCGCCACATGAGTGGCCGGGAGCTGGCCGAGCGACTAGGCGTCGACCGCCGCACACTTCGGCGCTACATCCAGGTCCTGGAAGATCTCGGCATTCCCGTCACCACTGAGCGGGGGCGGCACGGCGGCTATCGCCTGATGCCGGGCTTCAAGCTGCCGCCACTGATGTTCAACAGCGAAGAGGCACTGGCCGTCTCGCTAGGGTTGCTCGCCGCCCAGGGGCTGGGCATCGCCGAGACGGCCCCAGCGTTGGAAACTGCGCGGGCCAAGCTGGAGCGGGTCATGCCCGCCAGGTTGCAGCAGCAGGCACAGGCCCTGAGCGAAAGCGCACGCCTGGAATTGCCCTCGGCACGCGCCCCGGGCGACGAGCGCTTGTTGATCCTGTTCGCCACCGCCACCCAGGCCCGCCAGCGGGTCCGGCTCGACTACCGTGACGACCGGGAGCAGCACACCCGCCGTGCGCTCAATCCCTACGGCCTGGTCTATCGCTCTGGTCGTTGGTATGTCAGCGGCTGGTGCCATCTGCGCCGCGACCTGCGCAGCTTTCGTCTGGATCGCATCGTCGAGGCCACGCCGCTCGAGGCCAGCTTCGAGCGACCAATGGATTTCGACCCGGCTGCACATCTAGCCCACAGTATCGCCAGCCTGCCCCGCGCTATCGCCGTCAGTGTGCGCTTTCACGCCGAGCTCGCCAATATCGTTGCGGAGCTGGGCCGCAATATCGGCGTATTCACGCCCGACGGAAGCGCCGTGATGCTCCACGCGCGCACCGACAGCCTGGACTGGTTCGCTCGCCAGTTGGCCCACCAACCCTTCGATTTCGAAATACTCGACCCACCCGGGCTACGCGACGCCCTCTCTGAGCAGGCCGTCCGGCTACAGCGGATGGCAGCAAAAAAATGAGCGATCAAGTCGAAATCGACTACGGTAAATCGATGTAGGGAAGCGGTACCAACAACACCCCCTGGAGACCCACCATGCAGCTTTCCACCTACCTGATCTTCGACGGCAACTGCCGCGAAGCCTTCGAATTCTACCAGCGTTGCTTCGACGCCAAGCTCGAGGCCGTATCCACCTACGCGGAGATGCCCGCCAGCGAGGGTATGGAAGTTCCCACGGAAGCCAGCAACCTGGTCATGCACGCCCGACTGCGTATCGGCGACCAGCTGTTGATGGCTTCGGATAATGCCCCCTTCTGCCCGGCGCCCTATGAAGGCATCAAAGGCGCCAGCATTGCGGTCGGTGTCGACTCAGTAGAGGAGGCCGAACGGCTCTTCAACGCGCTGGCCGACAACGGCAGCGTGGAGATGCCGCTCGAGGAGACCTTCTGGGCGCACCGCTTCGGCATGCTGGTAGACCGATTCGGCGTCGCTTGGATGATCAACTACGAGAAGGAGGAGCAGGCCACCACCTAGGCGTTTAGGCGTTGCCTGAACCGCCCCTCCCCAGGCCGTCCGGTGAGCTGGTCGACGAAGGCTCGAACCTTGCCGCCGGGCGGCGGCCTCCTACTCAGCCGATCCGACCTTCTCATCAATGAGCGCCTTTGACGGCAATATAATGCTGCGCGACATCGGGTTATATCGCGAGCATGGCCGCTTGCTGCCTCTCTATCCGGAGTGCTCAGTCATTAAGTCAGCAGCTAGCGCCTGCTCCGATACCGCCTCACCGTGTCAGTCAAGAAACGCTACCGACCGCTCGCCCCATTCAGGGTGGCCGGCCTAGCGCCAGTGCGCTGGCGCATTGGTCTTGGGCTACGTCGCAGCAGCATTAACATGACGATGACCAGCCATGCCAGTGGTGCGATGAAAGCCAGCAAAGCGGTCGTAGATTGCAGCCCCACAGCCGTATGGTAGACCAGCCGTACACCTCCATCAGACCGTGATTCGACAGCGATAAGCACGGCCCTCTGCAAGCCACTCAGGGTGCCGATGTCCGGTACGTCTATGGCGAGCTCATCCGCGATATCTCTCAAAGCGGGCCATTGGCCTGCAATGTTGCCCTGTGACAATGACCGGTAGCCTGACCGGGGGTAATCCGGAGTCATGTCCCGCAACGCGAGACTACGTGCCTGAGCATCGGCGTAGACCGCAACTATCCCAGCCACACGTCTTTCCAGCTGCGCGCGGACGTCCGCGTCCAGCGTGCGCAGCAGCTCTCTCCGCTCGATGTAATCGAGCCTTCTAAGCGACAGCGGCAAAGATGCAACGGCTGTCGGTTCGTCTTCCGTGAGCGTCGCCCAGCTTTGCACGCCCAGTAACGAGGTGATCATTTGCTTGCTGGCGAGGCAGTCGTCGCTTTGCGGGCAGAGACGTTGGAGGTCGGTAATTGTCAGGTCATCCAAGCTATTATACAACAACCCCAACGACAGTCGCCCAGGGGACTTTTCTTCCCACAGCGCCGCCAATGCATGCAGCGTGGGCAGATCCGTGTAGGCAGAGTAATCAAGGGAAGCCATAGCTTGGCCCCAGTAAAAATCACGGCAGGAGGTGCTGTAGGATAGCGCCGGCCCCAATGGTTCGGGATTTGCGAACAGACCGCAAGACAGTTCGTTTCCGGTCGGCTTAAAGATGAGCCGGGTCCCAGCCGGTGGCACGTACTCGCCAAGATCTTCGGGGGTATGCAGTACCAGTGGCGGATAGTCCAGCATGGTGCCCTTGAGGTCATAATAAATCGCAGGCCACAGGCGCTGTCCATCCAATAGCATCAGCCCGGCGCACACACCCACCAGTACCAGCGAGGCGATCAGTCGAGGACGTTTGCGTTGGAGCGTCAGCAATTCCAGGCTAGCACCGTAGATCAGCGGCAACCCCAGCAGCAACCCGGGTAGGCCCGCGCTTAGCTCTGGAGCCCATATGAACAACAGATAGTGGCTGCTGGCGAGAATAGCCAGTACTCCGCAGGCCAGAGCTGCTGCCATGGCTATTGCGCTCCACGAGCGGCAACGTCCCAGCAACCAGAAAACATAGCCCGCAGCCAACAGGACAAGCGATACCCAGAGTACCGAATCGGGTGCAGCCAACAGCGCTAACATTGTCCTACCCACATGCCACAACTGTGCAATGTACTGCCATGTGCATGCACGTGATGCCGGATCATGCTTCCATCGGGCTCCAGCTCATAAGAGACACCATGGCGCTGGCCGTTATTGTCAAAACGTGCTACGCCCAGCAGCTGTTCAGAGGGCGATGTGACCAGCCAGGTCCCCTGCTTTTCGCCTTTGCGAAACCAGCCCTGCCAGCGTGAGTCGGTGTCGGCCCTGAGTACCCAATAGCCCTCTTTGACGCCATCGAGGTACTGGCCGCATTCGACCAGGTCGCCCGCTTCATTGCGCTCCTTGTGAACTTCTTCCTCGCTCAGTGCGCAGCCATACGCATCCAGTGGCGGCGGCCCCAGTTCTTCCAGCAACGAGGGAGCGATGCCCGCCATTGACCAGGTTGGGACGACAAGCAGCAGCACCAATGCAATATGCCGCATGTCAGTAGGCCTCCAAGGACATGAAACGGTAGGTCCAGTGTTGCGAGCGCGCCGTAGAGTCATCTACCTGTAACTGCTCTATACGCGTCACTTCGCCATGAAACTTGAGCTGATCCTCAGGGAATATAAAGGACTCCAGGGCAGGGTCTGCCAGGTCTGCGGCTCGTGCCATGGGCATCAGAGCCTCTCCATTGGCATCGAGAAAGCGAAAACGACCAAAGAACTCGCGCGCGGGTTGAGCGGGGTCCACGCTGGCCCCGGGCAGAGCCTCCAGCGGCACCAACCATGGCAATTCACTCTGCTGGTAGGTCAAGGGCTGCCAGGTTACCTCTGCGGGGCAACGCAACTCGCTCGTCACTTCAAGGTCGTGAAAGAAGCGCTGCTTGCCATCCGTGCTTTGCAGCTCCCAGCGCACGCGGCCGAGATACTCCTCAGGCAGCTTGGCATAGCCCGAGTACGGCTTGGCGGACAGGCGTTGCTGATAGTCCTTCATATCTTCGTCATAGCGGCCTAAGGAGTAGACAAACAGGCGCTCTACTGGGCGCCATTGCAGCGGCAGATCGGCCCCCACAGCCTGGAGTTCACAGGCGTAGCTCATGGCGATGGGGAGAAAGAGTTCATGGTACTCGAGGTCCTGGGCGTGCATGGGCAAGTCAAGAGTCAGGTCTGTGTCCGTGTGCTGCAAGGGCAGGTGCCAGGTCGGCGGTATCGAGGACCTGGTGCGCTGATCCCGTTCAGTTGAAAAACGTACATCGGCTACACGCACCTCTTCCGTATGCAACAGCGTTACCGGCAGTTCTGCAGGCGCTGCAGCATTGAAGCGCAACTGATAACTTTCAGCGATCGGGTCGGGTCTGGGTTGATTGTGAGCAGTATCCCAAAACGATGAAGATGGATAGCGCTTGGTGCTCCAGCCTTGATGAGCCGGAGGCACGGCAGCAGAAAACTGCCAGCGTTGCTGCCCCGAGTTGGCGATCTCGACCCACCATTCCCAAGGCAGGGCGCCGGGTTTAGCAGTCATTGAACTGCTGCCAGCTTGCAGTTTGTGCGGTTCGTCGTTGAGCTCCAGCCGGCGTGCCTCCGTTGAGGTCGTCTGTCGCTGTACGACATCAGCCAGAACCGACGCCGGCTGCTCATAGGGACAAATCTGGAAGCGCTGATCCCACCGCACCTCCAGCCGATACCCTGTAGCCGAAGGCATCCAGTAGCGGGTACTTTGCTGCGACAGGTTCAGGTCGGCCTTAACGCCTACGCTGCTGGGATCTGTGGTTAACTTCAACTGTACATCGGGAGCGCACAGCAGGCTGCCATCCTGCGCAAGCAGGCGAATGTTTTCCAGGCCGACAGGTGTATCAATGGTAAGGCCGGGCGCGTGGTTGGCGGGCAAGAACAGATTGAACCAATGGCGCCCTACTCCCCCGCTTGTGTATGGGTAGCCTTCAAAGCCGGCGGCAGACTCCAGCGTACCGCCTAGCTCGGTGGGCAGAATTACCTGAGTGTCCTGCGCTGTGGGCAGCTGAAAGGGCTCAAAGTCCTGGTCAGCTAAAGTGTTTTGGCGCCCGCTGCCGACGGCCAGACCGAAACCACACAAGACGATCAGCCAGACCAGTGCGACTGCCGAGGCACCAATGAAGCGCGGTGTACGAATCTCGGCCCACAGCCTTGTTACGGCTTGCCTGAACGCGTTCGCCACGCGGGTGCGAATGTTCGCTAAACGGGTGCGAGTGGTTGTGTGAGGCTTTTTTGCGGTGTTGCGTGCACCCTGCATGCTGGGACTATCCTTGGCTGACTTGCCGCGCTGGCAGGATACAAGGTCGCCTTTGTTGCCACAAGCCAACGCGGCACCTTGGAGCCTCTAAGCCGCTGCTGGATGGGGCAGTAGCAGATTCTGAGTGCAACACATTCATTGGATTGTTGGTGGGCTTTCAAGGTGCTTATCCATCAGTTCGCTCAACACTTCTATCGGGTATATAAAGTCGAAGTGTTTTCTAGGCCGCATACTCTGCTCGAAGGCAATCTCGCCTAGTTCTTCTTGGCTGTGCACGAAGAGACCCGTCCGTTTCGGTAGATATTGACGAATAAGGCCATTGATATTCTCGTTGTCTCCACGTTGCCAGGGGCTAGCTTCCAACAATCCCATGATCCAATCACGCACGGCGACGATAGCCGGCTCTTCGAGTCGCTAAGAGGGCATCGACTACGACAAGGAGGAGCAGGCCGCCGCCTAGCGCAGCACGGCTTCTTCTCTCAGCCGCCCGGCCAGCAGATCGATGAAGGTCCGCACCTTGGCCGCCGGGCGGCGCCCCTCGCGATGCACGATATGCACGGGTAGCGGCAGCGACTCGAACTCCTCGAGTACCGTGACAAGTTCCCCGCGCTCGAGCTGCGGTGCGATCTGATACGACAGCAGACGCGTCACGCCCCAGCCGGCGGCCGCTGCCTGCGCGGCACCGTCATTGACGTTGATCACCAGGCGCGGCTTGACCCGGTACGACACTCCCTTCTCTCCAGCCTTGGGAAAAAACGTCCACTCCGGCTGCAGTGCAATATCGCTGGCCATGACGATGCGATGCTGGCCGAGGTCATCCGGATGCTGCGGCCATCCGTGACGCTCGAAGTAACCGGGAGCACCGCAAACCACGCGCCTCACCTGCCCGACACGCACGGCACGCAGCGATGAGTCGGGCAGCTCGCCGATCCGCACCGCCACGTCGAAACCCTCGTCGACCAGGTTGACCACCCGATCCAGAAACACCGCATTGGCGTTGACCTCGGGATACTCCTCCAGGTAATCGAGCAGGGTCGGCAGCACGAAGAGCCTGCCGAACAGCACCGGCGCGGTCACGTTGAGTTGTCCGCGCGGCATGGCGGCAAGCCCCGCCGCCGATTCGTCGGCCTCCTTGACGTCTTGAAGGATGCGGCGGCAGTCGTCGAGATAGCTCGCCCCCGCTTCGGTCACCCTCACTACCCGGGTCGTGCGCGTCAGTAGCCGCACGCCCAGCCGCTCCTCCAGCTCGGCAATGGCACGCGTCACGGCGGGCGGCGAGAGCCCCAAACGGCGCGCCGCCCCGGCAAAGCTCTCCTCCTCCGCCACGGCGAGGAATACCGCCATCAAGTGAAAGCGATCCATTCATTGTTCCGAAAAAAGAAATGGCCAATTGCATTCTATGACAATTCTTCAAGGTTTCGAAATACGTCAGGCTTGTCGTGTCCCTTTCGAGGAACTTCGCCATGACACGTGCCTTCAAGACACTCACCTATACCCCTTCGGTTCGCGCCGCCCAGGCTCGCTACGGCAGCCGGGAAGCCACCAAGCCCGTCGACCCGGCCGAGGTCGAACGTGACGTTCTCAGCGCGCCGGTTCGCGAATTCATTGCCGCCCAGGACCACTTCTTCATGGCCAGCGTCGGCGAGAATGGCTGGCCCTATGTGCAGCACCGTGGCGGAAATCAGCGAACGCATCCCCGCCAACAGCCCCGATTCCGCCCTTTGAAGGCAATGAACGGAGTGATTCCCATGATGGGAATCGGCAAATTTCAGAGACATATCACCTTGGGAGAGAACATCATGAATCTGCGCAATATCTCGACGTGGTTCAAGCAAGGCCGCTACCGCTCTGCCAACCATCGCCATCATGTCGCACTGAAAGAGTGCGACGCCCGTATGCTGCGCGACATCGGGCTCTATCGTGAACGTGGCCGGCTGATGCCGCTCCATCCGGAACGAGAAGAGCAGTGACTGTTTGGCTCAGCTCTTGATACGAACGAGAGGCGGGCAGGCGCATGTCACATTACACCCACCTGAATCGTCATGACAGTGACGGCCACTCGGCCTTCGACTCTCTACCTCAGCGATTCAGGAGCCACAACATGAGCCAGAACACTCTGTTCATCACCCACAGGGCACTGCCCTGCAAGCGCGAAGAGGTACGGCGCGTGTGGGAGACCCACCTGGCACCCAGCATCCAGGCGCGCCAGGTCCACGACGCCTATTTCTACTGTTACGATGACAGCGATCCGGACGCCATTCGCGTCTTCCAGCGCTATGCCGACGGTGCAGATGCACAGGCCTTCATGCAGGGGCCGGCATACGAAGCCTATGTCGCCGCGGTAACGCCCCTGCTGGCTCATCCGCCCGAGATTCATGCTGCCACCGTGGCCTGGGCCAAGGACAAGGCGGCTCCGGTTTCCGAGACAGCCTGATGCCTTCCGCCGATTTGCTTCACTTCGAGGAGGCCAGCCCCATGCTGCTGGGGCTGGCCTATCGCATCCTCCAGCTGGCCGACTCGCTCTCCACCGCCTTCCTGCTGCTGGAACGCCTCTCGCCCAAGGAGCGGGCCGCCTACCTGCTGCATGAGATCTTCGATACGTCCTACGCCGAGATCGCCGCCATGCTCGAGATCAAGGAGCTGGCCTGCCGCAAGCTGGTATCCCGGGCACGAAGCAACCTCCAAACCGCCGAGGAACGGCACACCCCACCGCGGGAATGCCAGCAGGCGCTGCTGGAGGCCTTCCGGCTCGCCATCACCGAAGGCGCCACGGCACGGCTCGCCAACCTGCTCTCGGCCGAGGTTCGCCTGAGTGCCGACGGCGGCGGCAAGGTGCCCACCCTGCTCGAGCCGCTGCACGGCAAGTCGACTGTACTCGACTTCCTGGCCAGCCGGTTGAGCCAGTACTGGGCCAACTATGAATGGCGTGAAGCCGACATCAACGGTGGCTGCGGCTTCGTGATGTGCAGAGAGGGAAATGTCGTCGCGACGGTGACCTTCGGCTACGACCGCTCAGGCCAGGCTATGGATACCTTCATCGTGCGCAATCCCGACAAGCTGGCACGGCTGACGTCATGACTGGCGCTCGACTATCGCACGACAGCCGCTCTCTCTGGCTTGGGGATCCAGCAACCCGATGATCCACTCGCGCACGGCCGCGATGGCCGGCTCCTCGAGCCGCTCGGGCGGGTAGACGAGCTGGAAGGGAGCGGCCTGAACCTCGGGGCCGAATGGCTGTACCAGGCGCCCTTGGCGCAGCTCCTCCTCGATCAGGTGCCGGCTCATCAGGGCTATGCCCTGGCCATCTAGCGCGGCGGTGATGCCATGGGTCTCGTCGGAGAACATCAGCCCGGCGCTGACGTCGAGCCCCGACACCTGGACCTGGCGCTGCCAGGCCGCCCAGTCCAATGGTGCGGGCGAAGAGAAGTGCAGCAGCGTATGGCGCACCAGTTCGGCCGGTTCACGCAGCTTCAGCACGGGGCTGCAGACGGGTACGAAGACGTTATCGAACAGCTTCTCCGCGACCAGCCCGGGCCAGGGGCCCTCGCCATAGCGAATCGCCATGTCGGCGACGACACCATCCAGGGCAACCGCTTGGTGGGAAACCTGAATGCTCAGGTCGATCTGCGGGCGGGCATCGCGCAGCAGGCAGACCCAAGGCAACAGCCAGCGTGAGGCAACAGCCGGTGTGGTGGAGAGCGTTACCGCCTGCCGCGTCGGCGGACGGCGCAGCTTGGTCACCGTCTCGGCGATGGCGTCGAAGGAGTCGCTCAGCACGGTGAGCAGCGCCTGGCCCTGAGTCGTCAGCACCAGCTGCCGCGGCCGCCGCACGAACAGAGCCACGCCCAGGCTCTCCTCGAGCTGGCGGATCTGATGGCTGATCGCCGTCGGCGTGACCGAGAGCTCCTCGGCGGCTCGCTTGGCGCTGAGATGTCGCGCCGCCGCCTCGAAGGCGCGCAGGGCGGAGAGCGAAGGGAGTCGTCGCGGCATCATGGCTGAATTTTATTTTCCGTTATCGAAAAAGAATCGTCGTTTGTCGACCCATAAGGCTTCTGGCCTGATGGCATTAACCGTCAAGAGACGGCTGAAAGAAACTCACCTGGGAAATGCTATCAGATAAAGGAGCCACCCATGACACGCTTACTTCACCTCGATGCCAGCCCACGCCCCGGCCGTGCCGGCAGCCAAGACCACGGCTCGCACACCCGCCGGCTGACCCATCACTTCGTTTCCCGCTGGCGCACTCTGGAGCCAGACGCCGAGATCGTCTATCGGGATATCGGCGCCAACCCACCACAGCTCACCAGCGTAGAGTGGATCGAGGCCGCCTTCACATCCCCCGAGCAGCAGACCGATCCGATGCGGGCGGTCCTTGCCGAGAGCGATACGCTGGTCGACGAGGTCGTACGGGCCGATATCCTGGTGCTCGGCGTGCCGATGTACAACTTCGGTCCCTCGGCTGCCTTCAAGGCCTGGATTGACAATATCATCCGCGTGGGCCGAACCGTCGACTTCGACCCGCATTACACCGCCCACCCTCACCTGCCTCTGGAGGGCTACGTACCGCTGCTGGCCGACCGCCCCCGTCACGCTGTGCTGCTCTCCTCCCGCGGCGGTTACGACTTCGGCCCGGGACGCCCCCTGGCCGCCCTCAATCACCTTGAACCGAGCGTGCGCACCGCACTGCAGTTCATCGGTATCAGCGGCTTCCATGACATTGCCATTGAGCACCAGGAAGAAGGCGGCGAGGCGCTGGCGGCCTCGACCCAAAGCGCCCTGGAGCGCATCGATCGGCTGGTCAAGCAATTGCACAGTGAAGTTACGGCCAAGCGCCAACTACAGCCGGCCTGAGGGCAGACAATGGCCGAACTCCGGGGCGCTTGGCGCCCCGGCTTCATCCCTGTAGCCTCTGTCAGTCGGCGCGTCGTCACACGGACATGGCCGCTATCCGATAAATCGCAGGAACGTCGATATGCTGATTAAATCCGTACCCAGCGCCGGGGCACCTCTCGATCTTCTGCTGGAGGCCGATCCCTCGCTAGACGCCATCAAGCACTACCTCGAACGCTCGATCTGCTGTGTCGCGACAGTAGGCGAGGAAACCGTCGGCGCTTACGTCATCCAACCCCTTGGCGACGATGTTTATGAGCTGATGAACATTGCCGTCGCCCCGGCACATCAGCGCAAGGGCATCGGCGTACGGCTACTGGATCACGCCATTGCAACGGCTCGCGAAGCGGGTGCACGGCGCCTCGAACTTGGCACCGGCACCTTCAGTTATCAGCTCACCTTCTACCAGCGTGCGGGATTTCGGGTCGTCGCCGTGGAGCGAGACTACTTCCTGACCCACTACGACGAACCGATCTACGAGAATGGCATCCAGCACCAGGACAGGCTGCGGTTGGCTCTCGAGTTTTGAGCTATCAAGAAGCCTGGCCGACCGCTGCCCTATCCGTCACCGGGTCGGCCTTGGCACCGGCCGCTTCGCGGCGCTCCGAGTAGCGATCCACCAGCGTCTCGGCGTGAGGCCGAAGCAGCAGGGTGAAGCGCACCAGCTCCTCCATCACATCGGCGATACGGTCGTAGAGCGGCGAGGGCCGCATGCGGCCGGCCTCGTCGAACTCCTGGTACGCCTTGGGCACGCTGGACTGGTTGGGGATGGTGAACATGCGCATCCAGCGCCCCAGCAGGCGCAGGGTATTCACCGCATTGAACGACTGCGAGCCGCCGCTGACCTGCATCACCGCCAGCGTACGCCCCTGAGTGGGCCGCACCGCCCCCATGCTCAGCGGCAAGTGGTCGATCTGTGTCTTCATCACGCCGGTGATCTGGCCGTGGCGCTCGGGGCTGCACCACACCTGCCCCTCCGACCAGATGGCCAGCTCGCGAAGTTCGCGCACGGCAGGGTGATCGTCGCCGGCCACCTGGTCCGGCAGCGGCAGGTCGGAAGGGTCGAAGATGCGTGTTTCGGCGCCGAAGTGGCGCAGCAGCCGCGCCGCCTCCTCCACTGCCAGGCGCGAGAAGGAGCGCTCGCGCAGCGAACCGTAGAGCAGCAGGATGCGTGGCGGATGGCCGAGCGGATCGGGTAGGCCCTGGCCGGGCCGCTGGAGAGCGAAACGCTCATCGAGTGCCGGGAGATGGTCGGGGTCGGACAGTGTGCGAAGCCTCATGTCGCCTCCTTCATGGCGTGGGTTTGCAGAACGAGCAGCGCCACCAGGGCGGCGAGCCCCAGGGCCGAGGAGAACAGCAGCGCCTGTGTGCCGAAGCGCTCGATCAGCAGAGCAAAGGTGAGCGGCGCCAGCGCCTGGCCGAAACGTGCCGGCACCATCAGTACGCCCTGACGCAGGCCATAGCCATGGGGACCGAAAATGGCCAGCGGCAGCGTGCCCTTGGCGATGGTGAGAATGCCGTTGCCGGCGCCGTGCAGCAGCACGAACAGCGTGGCCAAGGGCGCTCCCAGCGTTATTACGCCGAGTGCTCCGATGGGGTGGGCTATGACCGCCAGCTTGGCGGAAAGCAGCGGATGGAAACGCTGCAGTAGCGAGAACTCGAGCAGCCGCGCCGCCACCTGCGCCGGCCCCACCAGCGCCGCGGCGGCAATGGCGGCGGCTGGCGACAGGCCTGCGATCTGCAGCAGCCACGGCAGGTGCGCCGCCATGCCGGTGCTGACGAACCAGGTCACGGCGAAAACGAAAGCCAGCAGCGCCATGGGCAGCCAGGTCGCCTCTCCCTCTGCCGCTGTCGCCTCGGCGCGCGTTGCGGGCGGCTGAATGCCGAAGGGAATCAACAGGCGGTTGAGCGGCAGGCCCAGCAGCAGGTGCACCGCCGCCCAGGTGAAGCAGGCGTTCTGCCAGCCGAATTCGGCGTTGAGCCAGCCGGTGATCGGCCAGCACACGGTGCTAGCGAAGCCCGCCAATAGGGTAATTCCAGTAATCGGGCCGCGCGCCTCGCGGCCGTAGAGCCCGGCCAGGGTCGAGAAGGCCGACTCATAAAGCCCCATTCCCATACCGACGCCGATCACCAGCCACCCCACCCACAGCATCGTGGGCCCGCTAGCCAGCCCCAGCAGCACCAGGCCAAGGGCGAACACCAAGCTGGAAACCGTCAGTACGTCGCGCCCGCCGAAGCGATCGATGCGCCGCCCCACCGCCGGGCCCAGCACCGCCGAGACCACCAGCGCCGAGGAGAACGCCGCGAATACCGTGCCGGTCGTCAGGCCGAGATCCCGTGCCATGGGCACGGCGAGGATCGCCGGCAGGTAATATGTCGAGCCCCAGGCCAGGGTCTGGGAGACACCCAGAGCGACGACCACACGAGTGCGGTTGCTCATCCCATACCTCGATCAACGAGGTATCGAGGCCTGAAAAAACGCCCTGCGCTCATCCTTCATGCTCCTCCCGCTTCATCGACCCGCCCGCCATGCGGCGGCTCTCGACGATGCAATCGGTGGCTTCCAGCCAGGCATCCACCGCCACCTGAAAGGCCTCCCGGCCCTTTTCCGTCAGCGCGTAGACCTTACGCGAGCGCCCCTGCACCACCTCGGCGGTGGAGCTCAGGTAGCCGCCCGCCTCGAACTCGTTGAGCATCGGGTAGACCGTGCCCTCCGACGGGCTGCAGCAGCCCTTGGTACTCTTCTCCACCGCCTGCACCACCTCGTAGCCATGCATCGGCTTGCGGTGCAGCACGCTGAGCACGAAGAACTTCGACAGCGACATCTTGATCGTGCCGTGCCAGTACGAAGGCTCGCTGTAGTCGGGAATTTTGCGGCCGGTGGCCGGTTCGGATTTCACTTGGATCATAACTGAAACCTATACCTCGACGATCGAGGTGTCAAGACAGATCGATTTCCTCTCGCCCCATGCCGGCAGCCTGCTCACGCACTCCTGCCAGCATCATGGCGAGCCCGAATTCGAAGCGACCGTCGAAATCGAAGAAGCGTCGCGCCATCAGCTCCGTATCGAGATGGCGAAAGTCAGGACTTGCCAGCACCTCGCCGAGGGAAGCGGTAATGGTCGCCGTGGCCTCGCCGGGTTCGTCGGGCAGCCCCTGCTGCTCCAGCGTTTCGCCGAGAATGAAAGAGAGCAGCGTGGTCATCGCCCAGAGCGCCCGGTCGCGGTCGAGCCCGGCTTTCACCAGCAGCTCCATGAGTGTTTCGGCGCCGCGCAGGGTGCTGTGCTTGGCGGAATAGCTGCCACCCACGATACGCGCCCCGTCACGATACCTCAGCAAGGTACGCCGTAGGCGCCGGACGAACTCGGCCAGATTGACATAGGCATCCTCGTCATCGAGCCCGCCCAGCGGAACGGCGGCCACGACGGCATCGGCCATCTCATCAAGCAATTGCCGCTTGTCGGCCACGTGGCGGTAGATCACCGGCGCCTGCACGTCCATGGCATCGGCCAAGGCTCGCATCGTCAGCCCATCCAGGCCATCCCGGTTCACCAGGAACAGCGCCGCCTCGGCGATCTGCCGTACGCTCAGCTTCTCCTTCTTCCG
The DNA here is from genome assembly GCF_002286975.1 of Halomonas salipaludis. Classification (GTDB taxonomy): domain Bacteria; phylum Pseudomonadota; class Gammaproteobacteria; order Pseudomonadales; family Halomonadaceae; genus Franzmannia; species Franzmannia salipaludis. The sequence goes on along the minus strand of NZ_NSKB01000006.1, from coordinate 169,444 downwards.
CCGCCGACGCTTCGGCGCACTGTCGTTTTCCGTCACGCGAATTCTCGCTTCGTGTCATTTGTCGCTTGACATATTAACATCGTTAACAATACATTCAAGCCAGGCATATTAACGGCGTTAACAAAATGCTCCCGATGGCGTTTCAACTCCTACTCACACCGCCCAGATGGCCACGTATTCTGCTCTTCCTGTCGGTCGCGCTGGTGCTTACCGCCTGCACCGAGGGGGGCACCAGCACCGACAACGAGAGCGTGATACGCCCAGTGCGGGTGGAAAACGCCATGTCGCTCCCTGCGCCGAGCCACCGCTTCGTTGCTCGCGTGGAAGCCGCCAGCACTGTCGATCTGGCTTTCCGGGTCGACGGCCAACTCCTTGAGCAGGGCCCACGCGAAGGCGCCCTCGTACCACACGGCGAAACCTTGGCAATGCTTGATACCACCGACTTCGAACTGGCGCTGCGCCAGGTGGAAACGCGGCATGGGCAGGCCCGGCGGGAGTACGAGCGCCTGCGCCGGCTGCATACCCAGAACGCCGCCTCGACGGCGAGCTTCGAGCAGGCAGAGGCCGAATTTCATACCCAGACCGTGGCGCTCGAGCAGGCTCGCCGGCAGCTCGCCTACGCCCGCCTCGAAGCCCCCTTCGACGCTCTGGTGACCCGCAGGCTGGCCGAACCTTTCGCCACCGTGGCCGCGAACACGCCGATATTGCGCGTGCAGGACATGAGCGAGCTTCGCCTGCGCTTTCATGTGCCCGAGCGGCTCAGCGCCCTCCTCGAGCACCCCGAGGCGTACCGAATGGAGGCCATCTTCGAGGCCGCTCCCGAACGGCGCTTCCCGGTCCGCTATCGGGAGCACCGCCCCCAGGCCGACCCGGTAGGGCAAAGCTATCCGGTCAGCGTAGCTCTGCCTCGTCCAGACTCGCTCGAGCTGTTGCCCGGCATGACCGCGAATCTCGTCGTCACTCGGCTCGACTCCGAGCCATCCGGCGTCACGGTGCCGCTTGCGGCGCTGGACCCCGGCAACGATGGCGAGATGCGCGTCTGGCAGTTCGATCCCGAGTCGCAAACGGTAACGCCACGCTCCGTCACCCTCGGCGCTGCACTGCCCGACCGCGTGACAGTGCTCGACGGCCTGGCGGCAGGCGAGCCGATCGTCACTTCCGGCACCCACCTGCTGCGCGACGGCATGCGGGTCAGGCGCCAAGCGCGCCTCGACTAGGACACGTTCATGGACATCGCCCGCACCGCCATCGACCGCCCCGTCCAGACCTGGCTGATCATTCTGGCCTGCCTGTTGGGGGGCCTGTGGGCAATGCTGACCCTGGGCCGGCTGGAAGATCCCTCGTTCACCCTCAAGACCGCCATCATCACCACACCCTACCCCGGGGCGAATGCCGAGCAGGTCGAACAGGAGGTCACCGAGAGGCTGGAATCGGCCATCCAGCAGCTGCCGGCCGTCGACTACGTTCGCTCGCGCTCACGCCCTGGCATCTCCGAGGTCGAGGTCGAAATCAAGCGCGCCTATCCCAGCCGCAACATGCCGCAACTCTGGGACGAGCTGCGCCGCAAGATCGGCGATGCCCAGGCCAGCCTGCCCCCGGGCGCCGGCCCTTCCCTGGTCAACGACGATTTCGGCGATGTCTACGGTATCTACTACGCAATCACGGCGCCGGAACTGAGCGATGCGGAAATTCGCGATCTGTCGAGGTTCCTGCGTCGGGAGCTGCTGACGGTGAACGGCGTGGCCAAGGTCACCACCGCCGGCGAGCGCAGCGAGACCTTGTACGTGGATCTCGACAGCGAGCGTCTGGCCAGCCTCGGCGTACCGCTGGAGCAGGTGATCGAAACCCTGCGCGCTGCCAGCGCCATCGCCGAGAGCGGTGCCATCACCCTGGATGAGCGCCGCCTGCGCATCGCCTTCTCCCAACAGTTGGCGAGCCCCGCTCACCTGGAGGAGCTGCGCATCGGTCGCCCCGGCACCACCGAGCAGATCCGCCTGGGCGATATCGCCACGATCCGGCGCAGCACAACCGAGCTGCCCGACCACCTGATCCGCTTCAATGGAGAGCCCGCCTTCACGCTTGCCGTGGCCGGGGTGGCCGACGTCAACATCGTCGAGGTTGGCCAGGCGGTGGACGCCCGGCTGTACGAGCTACAGGAACGAATACCGCTGGGCGTCGAGCTCCATCCGATCTACGAGCAGCACCGGGTGGTCGACGATGCCATCGGCAGCTTTCTCGTCAACCTGGCGCTGGCCGTGGCGATCGTCATCGGCGTGCTGTGCCTGTTCATGGGCTGGCGGGCCGGCCTGGTAGTGGGTGCCACTCTGCTGCTGACGGTGCTAGGTACGCTGCTGTTCATGCGCGTGCTCGGCCTCGAGATGGAGCGCATCTCGCTGGGCGCGCTGATCATCGCCATGGGCATGCTGGTCGACAACGCCATCGTGGTGACCGAAGGCATGCTGATCGGCATGCAGCGCGGAGCCAATGCCCGCGACGCCGCCAGCACCGCCGCCAAACGCACCCAGATACCGCTGCTCGGCGCCACGGTCATCGGCATCATGGCGTTTGCCGGCATCGGCCTCTCGCCCGACACCACCGGCGACCTGCTCTTCTCCCTGTTCGCGGTGATCGCCGTTTCGCTGCTGCTGAGCTGGGTACTGGCCATCACCGTCACGCCCCTGCTGGGGCACTATCTGCTGAGAACGGTGCACGAAGCCAAGACGCCCTACACGGGCAGGCTCTATCGAGGCTATCGCCGGCTGCTAGAGGGCGTGCTGCGCTGGCGCCTGCTTACGCTGCTGAGCCTCCTCCTGTTCACCGCCGGCTGCATCTTCGCCTTCGGTTTCGTCAAGCAGGCCTTCTTCCCCGCCTCGAATACGCCCATCTTCTTCCTGCACTACCAGCTGCCCCAAGGCACCGACATTCGCGCGACGGACCGTCACATGCAGGGTCTCGATGATTTTCTGCGCGCGCAGCCGGAAGTGCTGTCGGTAACGCAGTTCGTGGGGCGCGGCGCCAGTCGCTTCGTGCTTACCTATACACCGGAACGGCCCAGTTCCAGCTACGGTCTGTTCATGATCCGCACGGCCGAGCGCGACCAGATAGAACCGCTGGCAGCGCGGCTGCGTCAGCGGCTCGACGCACATCACCCCGATTCGCAGACAAGGATCGAGCGCCTCATGTTCGGACCCAACGTCGTCAGTATCGAAGCACGCTTCTCGGGACCCGATCCGGTCATGCTGCGCTACCTGGGCGACCAGGCCAAGGCAATCATGGAGCGCGACGCCTTGCTGACGGACATCGTCGACGACTGGCGCCAGCGCGAACTGGTGCTCGAGCCGGTATTCGACGAGGAGCGCGCTCGCATGGCGGGAGTTCAGCGCGACACGGCCATGCGCGCACTACAGTTCGCCACCACCGGTATTCAGGCAGCCCTCTATCGCGAAAACGATCGCCTGCTTCCCATCGTGCTGCGCCCACCCGAGCACGAGCGCCTGGACGTGACGCGCCTGCATGAGAGGCAGTTGGAAAGCGCCAATGGCAACGTACCTATCCCGCTGCGGCAGATCATCGAGCGTTTCGACACCACCAGTGAGGAGAGTGTCATCCGCCGCCGCGACCGCATGCGCACCCTGACAGTTCAGGCCATTACGGTGAGTGGCGTTACCGCCAGCGATGGCCTTTCACGCATTCGCGCGCCCATCGAAGCGATTCCCCTGCCCCTCGGTTATCGCCTGGAGTGGGGCGGCGAATACGAGGCCTCCGGCCGCTCGCGGGCCTCGCTGCGCGCCCAGCTGCCGTTGGGTTTTCTCGCCATGCTGGTGATCAGCGTGCTGCTGTTCGGCAAGTGGCGCCAGCCGCTGATCCTGTGGCTGGTGGTACCCATGTCGATCTGCGGCGTGGTGATCGGGCTGCTGGCCAGCGGCATGCCGTTCACCTTCACGGCGCTGCTCGGGCTGCTCAGCCTCTCCGGCATGCTGATGAAGAACGGTATCGTGCTGCTCGACGAGATCGACGCCCAGATCCGCGAGGGCAAGCCCGGCGGCCCGGCCGTGGTGGAAGCCAGCGTCAGCCGCCTGCGGCCGGTGGTACTGGCTGCCGGCACCACCATCCTCGGCATGCTGCCCCTGCTCGGCGACGCTTTCTTCGCCAGCATGGCAGCGACGATCATGGGCGGGCTCGCCTTCGCCACGCTGCTCACCCTGGTCGCGATACCGGTGCTCTACGCCCTGCTGTTCGGCATTCAGCCATCGCCAGGGCATGCTTCGCGATGAGAGTGTGGACACTACAGCTCACGACGCCAAACCTGGCCTACCAGGTCCTTGCCGAAGCTGTGATGGGGCTCTTCCTCCACCAGTTCGAATCCTGCTTTTTCATAGAGCCGGCGCGCATCGGTCAGTACGCTGTTGGTCCACAGAATTATCTTCCGGTAGCCGACCTGGCGGGCGAACCTGAGGCACTCCTCCACGAGCCGACTGCCTACCCCAAGGCCACGGGCGCAGGGATCGACGTAAAGCAGCCGCAGCTTTGCGGTCGTGTCGTCTTCCCGAACGATGAACACGGACCCAACGACGCTGCCATTCTTCTCGGCGATCCAGCACCGCTCCCAGCGTGGGTCGAAGTTGCGCAGGTACTTGGCGACGATCTCCGCAATCAGCGCTTCGTACTCTGTGTTCCAACCGTACTCCTGCGCATACAGCACCGCCTGGCGATGGACGATCCACCCCATATCGCCTGCTTGTGGATCGCGCAGCAAGTAGCTCGCCCCCCCGTCGCCGAGCAGGCCCTTGATTTGGCCCATCGCCTCGACCAGCCCTTGCTGCTCGGGCTCCGACAGTTGCTGCAACATGGCAACGACTTCGCGCTGTGACGCCTCGTTCAGTGGCCTGTAAGTCGCCCAGCCCTGCTCCGTCAGCTGCAGTTGCGCCGCTCGCCTATCCGACGCCGAGGGAGTCTTGGTAATGAGCCCCTGCTTTTCGAAGCCCTTGAGCACCCGGCTCACATAGCCGGCATTGAGACCAAGCTCTCGGCAGATATCGGCGCTGGTGAGCATCGGCTTATGCGCCAGCTCATACAGGATGCGAACCTCCGTCAGCGAGAATTGACTCTCCAGAAGGTGCTCGTGCAACACCCCAATCTGCCGCGTGTAGAAACGGTTGAAGCTTCGTACGACCCCGGCGCGCTCTTCAAGAAGCTGATCTGTTCTCATGGAAAAAGCCTTTAAACTTGCCTAAAGCAAACAATTAGCTGCTTTAGGCAAATATGTCAATGGTCCGTGCGCAGCACTTGTCCTCCTGTCGAATCCGACCCCACCAGGACGACTACCTCGTGCAAAGACAGCAACAGGAGAACTCCTCATGTCAGCGCACGATGCAATATCCCACCCCGTCGTCTCCCGCGATGAATGGCTCGCCGCCCGCAAAGAGCTACTGACAAGGGAAAAAGAACTCACCCGCCTGCGCGACGATCTGAGCACCAAGCGCCGCGCTTTGCCGTGGGTGAGGGTCGATAAGGAATATGTCTTCGATACGCCAGAAGGCCGCAAGACGCTCGCCGCGTTGTTCGAGGGTCGCAGCCAGCTCATTGTCCATCACTTCATGTTCGGCCCCAGCTGGGGGGCGGGCTGCATCGGTTGCTCCTTCACGGCCGACCACATCGAAGGCACACGGATACACCTCGAGCATCATGACGTGAGCCTGGTTCGGGTCTCCCGCGCCCCGCTCGACGAGATCGAGGCCTACCGGCGGCGCATGGGCTGGCAGGTGACGTGGGTCTCCTCCCACGGCAGCAACTTCAACTACGACTACCAAGTTTCATTTACCCCCGAAGCGATCGCCCAGGGAACGGCCACCTACAACTACGCCACGGCCAACGTCTCGATCGAGGACCTGTCCGGCCTCAGCGTGTTCTACCGAAACACCGATGGCGAAATTTTCCATACCTACTCGACCTACGGGCGCGGCGACGAACTCGTCGACACCACCTACATGCTGCTCGACTTGACGCCCCACGGCCGTAACGAAACCGGGCCTCACCGCAACCTGATGGATTGGGTGAAACGCCACGACGAGTACGAATCAGCAACTTAGCGAGTGCCGCCCGCCTCGGAGCCGCTCCACGGCGGTAAGCGATGCTCGACCGGGGAGGACTGGACGATTGCGGTATTGGTCATCGCGTAGGGAATGATTTCGTCGATCAATCGCTCCAGATGCTCGACCGATGCCAGGTGCGCTCGGGCGATGAAGCAATCATCGCCCGTGATACGGTCGCACTCGGTGATTTCCGGCAGCCCTTTCAGTAGCTCGGCGACCCTTTGCAGTTGGCCCGGTATCGGCCGGATGCGCAGCCACGCGGTGAGCGACAAGCCAAGCGCCCGAGCATTGACCCTGACGGTATAGCCCTCGATGACCCCCGCTTCCTCCAGGCGCTTGATCCGCTCCGACACGCTGGGTGGCGACAGGCCGACGAGACGCGCCAGCTCCGCGATGCTGATACGCGCATCGGCGACGAGCGCCTGCAACAATCGCCGATCCGTCGCGTCCGGCACTCCATTTTCGTATCGAAGACGTTTCATGAAATTCCCCTTCTCTTCGTGAGAATTACCTCAACTATCCCTTACTTCATGCATGCCATTCCCGCTCCTATCTTTCACATAATAAGAAGAAAGGAGCTACCATGCCGTTGCCGAATACTACCCTCAACCGGGCCGCCGAGGCCGTCCCGCCTCACGTCTGGTTCGGGGTGAGCGCCATCTTCCACTATCTCGGCCCCTCCTTCGCCGTGCTGCTCTTTCCAGCTGTCGGCGTGCTCGGCGTGGCCTGGTTCCGGATCGCAACGGCGGCCATCTTCTTCGCGCCTCTTACCCGGCCATGGCGAACGATTCGACAGGCCGATCCCCGGACGCGGCTGCTGCTGTTGGGGCTCGGCGCTTGCCTGGCGATTATGAACACCTCGTTCTATCTCGCCCTCGAACGCCTACCGATGAGCCTGGTGGCGGCCATGGAATTCGTCGGCACCATCGCCGTTGCTCTCTACGGCCTACGCACACGCCGCAACCTGCTGGCACTCGGCCTGGCGGTGATCGGCGTCTTCGTGTTGATCGACCTAAAATGGACGACCGACCCATTGGGGCTTTTCTGGGCCAGTCTGAACGGGGCACTCTTCGTCGGCTACCTGATACTCGGGCACAAGGCGGCCAGAGACGGTGCCAGTGGTGGCGTCGAGCGACTCGGCGCCGCCATGGCGATCGCTTTCGTCATCCTCGTTCCCATCGGCATTGCCGAGGCTGTCAGGGCCTTCGGTGCGATCGAGTTGGTGCTGGCGGGCATCGCCGTCGGCATATGCTCCTCCGTCATTCCCTACGTCTCCGACCAGCTCGCCATGTCCCGCCTGCCGCGGGCTACCTTTGCCCTCTACCTGGCCATCCTTCCGGCGACCGCTACTCTCATCGCCGCGATCATGCTCGCCCAAATCCCGACACGCCAGGATATGCTCGGCATTGCGCTGGTCATGGCTGGTGTTGCACTACACACACCCGCTAGAGCCCCGTAATTATTGCCGTCGGTTCGGACCAGCCGCGGCTAGCCATAACGCCGCCGCACATGGTCGCGATAGCCGCCTGGCGTCAGGCCAGTGACGGCCTTGAAGTCGTGGATGAAGTGCGACTGGTCGAAGTAGCCGGCGGTAAAGGCAGTATCGGTCAAGGAAGTGGCACTCCCGCCCAGCTTGATCAGCTCGCGGCTATGGGCGACACGCAGCAGCCGTGCATAGCGCTTGGGCGAAAACCCCACGTGGCGCTGAAACAGCCGCTCCAGACGGCGCTGGCCAAACGGCAATTCCTCCACCAGCGCAGCGATGCTGACCTGGCCTTGGTGTCGCTGCAACCAGCCAAGCGAGGACACCAGCCCCGGCGGCACCGGCTCCGCGTCACGCAGCCTGCCCAACAGATACTCCTCTAGCAGCGCCAAGCGCCCGGCCAGGCTGGGAGCCTGCCACAGACGCTCATGTAGCGTTTCGAGCTCAAGCCGGCGCAAGGCATCTCCCGGCGTCAGCTCCCCGCCGGCCAGGGCCGACAGTGCCTCACTAACGAAGGGAAATGCCATGCCCGGCAGGAAGCGTACACCGAGCAAGTCGAGCGTTTCCCCCACCGCCAGCCGCGCTGTGCGCCGCTTGGGGCCATCGACCCAACAGGCGCCACCCACTCGCTCACCATCGCGCTCGAGCATGCCACCGAAGTTGAACAGCAGGCCGGCGGCACCATCCGGATGTAGCAGTTCCACCCTCGCCGCTTCGCTACTGGCTTGCGCCCTGGCCTGCCAGAAACACTGCACGTAGGGACGCAGTGCCGCGCAAGGGTTGAACCGACGAAGCGTCAGGCCTGCAGCAGAGCGACCAGCAGGTCGAAAACCTACAATGCCACCGCTATCTGTCTGGCTAGAGTGGAACCCTTCTTTCACTCAGGAGACCTCCCAATGCGCATGAACTACTTCTCGGCCAGCCCCGAAGGCCTCAAGACGATGCTCAACCTGCAAGGCCATGTCCAGAAGGCCGCGGAAAGCGGCGAACTGGGCGACGGCCTGCTGGAGCTGGTCTATACCCGCGTTTCACAGCTCAACGGCTGTGCCTACTGCATCGACATGCACACCAAGGACGCGCGCAAGGCCGGTGAAACCGAGCAGCGGCTATACGCCCTTAGCGCCTGGCGCGAAACACCCTTTTACACCGAGCGCGAGCGCGCCGCTCTGGCCTGGGCCGAGGCCAATACCCTGATTGCCGGCAACGGCATCGACGAGGTCTTGTACGAGGCCACCCGCGAGCACTTCTCCGCGAAGAGCCTGACCGATCTGACCCTGGCGGTCTGCACCATCAATGCCTGGAACCGTCTGGCAATCAGCTTTGCCGCCGAGGCCGGCAGTTACCAGTCCTGATCGCCAAATGCCAAGCTTGCTTGACAAAAACCATAATGACAAACAAGCTTGGCATATGCACAATCACATTCGCGCGCTGCGCAAGGCGCGGCAGCTGACCCAGGCTGACCTTGCCGAGGCCATGGGTGTCTCGCGCAACACCATCAACTCCATCGAGGTTGGCCGCTACGTGCCCTCGCTGCCACTCGCCTTGCGCCTGGCGCGATTCTTCGGCAAGCCCGTCGAGGAGGTATTCGATGACACACCACCATGACACGCCAGCCCATGACAACCCCCTGCTCGTGCCGCTGGTCGGCGCGGGTCTTGGGGTTGCGATGTTCCTGACCGCCTGGTTGGCCGCGGATGCGCCCGGGGTCGGCCTGGCCATGTTCGCCATCATGCTGGGCTATGCCGCGCTGATGCGCTTCGGCCAGCGCTTCGAGTCGGTCCAGGTACTTAGCCAGGACCCACCGCTGGATGAGCGCCACGCCCTGATCCAGCTCCACGCCCTGCGTGCCGCCTACTGCGCCGTGCTCGGCGTGGCACTGCTCGGCTTCTTCTGGGAGATCGCGCGCGGTGCACCCGGCGCCTTCACCCTGATCGCTGCCGTCGGCGGCGCCACTCACCTGCTCGCCACCATGATCGTCAGGCGACGCCTATGAGCGGCAGCGTGTCACTCCTTCGGTCCTAAGAGCCCTCACCCCGCCAGGGCCTTGCGCAGCCCACCGAAGCGGCGCCGGTACTGAGCCGGGGTCAGGCCAACCTTACGCCGGAACAACCGGCCAAAAAACGCAGCGTCTTCGTAGCCCACCGCCTCGGCGATGGCATCCACCGGCGCCTTCTCGGTCTCAAGCATCTGCTTGGCCTCTTCCAGGCGCAGGGTATGCACGTACTCCATGGGCGTCAGGCCGGTGGCCTTCCTGAAACGACGGTGAAAGCTGCGTTCGCTGAGCCCCGATACCTCGATCAAGGCGGCCACGGGCGACGGCTCGTCGTAGTGTTCGGCGATCCACGTCTGGCAGCGCGCGATGACGGCATCCTCGGCCTGCCGGGTGCGCGCAAGCATGGCGAAGGGAAGCTGGCCGGCCGCATGCCAATCGATCAGGAACAGCTTGGCGAGATGCATCGCCTCGTCGACGCCGGCTAGGCGCGCGACGAGATACAGCGCCAGGTCGCTCCAGGAGGTGCCGCCCCCCGCCATGACCAGGCGACTCCCGGTGCCGCCGATCACCAGGGCTCGATGCGGATGCACCCGTACGTCCGGATAGCGACCCAGCACATCGCAGTAGGCCCAGTGCGTGGTGGCATCCTCGCCCCGCAGCAGCCCTGACTCGGCCAGCAACAGGGCGCCGGAACAGGCAGTCGCCAGGATGGCGCCAGCGGCATGGCAGCGCTTGAGCCATTCGACCTCCTCGCTATAGCGCCCCTCGAGCACCGCGTCAGGCGGCAGCATGATCTCGGGAATGCACACCACATCGGGCACCCAATCCAGCCCGGCATCGGGAACGATGCGCACACCGTTGGCGATAACCATCTCGTGGGGGCCAGCACGAGCGGCCACCTGCGGCACGAACAATGGCTCACCGGTCTTACCCTCGATCAGGGCGGGCCAGTCGCGCCCTGCGGCGGCGAAGACATCGTAGATCCCATAGAGGGTAGAAGCCGCCACTTCGGGAATCGCCAGCAAGGCGATGGTGGGTTTCTGCATCGACATGGCGGAAACCGCCGGTTTTTGTCCGTAGGGACTTCAGTGTAGCCCAGCCGGGAGCGCCAGAATGGACGCGTCAATGACACAACAAGACCTATGGAGAAACGCCATGACTGCCCAAGCCCAACCCTCCGTTCCCGCCAATTTCGACGCCTCCCGCGCCGCCGACTTCGAGAACCGCTTCGTGCGTGCGCTCAACGAAGGCGCCATGCTGCAGCTGATCTCGCTGGCCCACCGCAGCGGCCTGCTCGACCACCTGGCCAACGGCGAGCCAGTGACCAGCAGCGAACTTGCCGCCAAGGCCAAGCTCGATGAGCGCTACGTGCGCGAGTGGCTGGGTGGCGCGACGGTCGCCGCCCTGGTCGAGCACGACCCACGGGCCATGACCTATCGCCTTCCCCCCGAACATGCCACGCTGCTGACCGACGGCGGCGAGGCCAACCTCGCCGTGTTCTCCCAGTACCTGCCGCTGATGGGCCAAGTGGAGGACGACGTGCTGGAATGCTTCCGCCACGGTGGCGGCGTGCCGTACTCGCGCTATGCCCGTTTCCATGAGGTCATGGCCGAGGATAGCGGCCAGACCGTGCTGCCCGTGCTGTTGGATGCCATCCTGCCGCTGGCAGCAGAGCTGCCGGACAGGCTGGCGCAGGGCATCGACGTACTCGACCTGGGCTGCGGCCGCGGCCTGGCGCTGATGAAGCTCGCCGAACGCTTCCCCAACAGCCGCTTTACCGGCTACGACCTATCTGCAGAGGCCATCGGCTGGGCGACGCAGCGTGCCGCTCGCCTGGGCCTGGCCAACCTGCGCTTCGAGGAGCGCGACCTCAGCGACTTCGACCGCACGGCGCCGGCACAGCGCTACGACCTGGTTACCACCTTCGATGCCATCCATGACCAGGCCCACCCGCTGAACCTGCTCAAGGGTATCCGCCGCACCCTGCGCGAGGATGGCGTCTACCTGGCCCAGGATATCCACTCCTCGAGCCACCACCACGGCGACCGCGACCACCCCATGGGCACGTTGCTCTACACCCTGTCGATCATGCACTGCATGAGCGTCTCGCTCGCCCAGGGCGGCGAAGGGCTGGGAACGATGTGGGGCCGGGAGAAGGCACGGGAGTATTTCGGTAAGGCCGGCTTCGGCAACATCGAGGTGCACCAGTTGCCCCACGACATCCAGAACGACTACTGGGTGCTCAGGCCTTGAGCCGTTCGCCGACAACAAGGCCCTGCTTGGCGCTGCGGCCCCGGCTCAATGCTCCATGCTCACTGCCTGCCCGGTGACAACAATGCCGCCCGAGAGCGGAATGTCCACCTGCAGGCGGCTGGGCCGGCCCATCGCCTCGCCCTGCCGGATCGTCAACTGAGCCGGAGCCTGGAGCAGGCCGGCGTCACGAAGGTAGCCACCCAGCGCCGCGGCCGCCGCGCCGGTGGCGGGGTCTTCCACCACACCGCCCACCGGGAACGGGTCACGGGCGTGGAAGTACCCTTCGCGCTCGCGCCATACCAGCTGCAGCGTGGTCAGGTTCTCGCGCAGCATCAGCGCCTTGAGCTGCTCGAAATCATACTCGAGCCGTTCGAGGCGCTGCTGCGTCTTGCATGCCAGCACCAAGTGCCAGGCCCCGGCATAGGCCCGTGCCGGCGGAATCTCGGGATCGAGTTCATCCGCCTGCCAGCCAAGCAGCTCACGCACCTCCTCGACCAGCTCCGGTTCGGCGGGGCGATACTCCGGCGCAACCGACACCAGCGATGCCTGCCACTCCCCCGCCACATCGCGGACCGTGACGCTCACCTCGCCCACCGCCGTCTCCAGCAGATAGGAGCCCGCCCCGCTCAGCTGCCCCACCAGCACGCCGCTGGCTACTGTGGCATGACCGCAGAAACTCACCTCCGCCTCGGGACTGTAGTAGCGAGCCGTGCGACGCTCACCCTTGGCCGGGGCAATGAAGGCGGTTTCGGAATAGCCTACTTCGGCGGCGATGCGCTGCATCTGCGCCGGCTCGGGCAGCGCCTCGCCCAACCACACCCCCGCAGGGTTGCCACCGTTCGGATCGTCGGTGAAGGCCGCAAGGCGATATAGGATACCACTCATTGGGAAGCTCCTCGGGTGTAGATGGTGCCTTAACAGTGTGAGACGAAGGAAAGGATAGAGCAGGCAGGACGATAGCGAAGCGACTATGTTTAAGCATTTCGTAGCCCTGCACTAACCACGCACAACAACACATCCCCGAGGCGCCACATGCAAGTCAAACGCATCATGTCCAACTCGGCCACATCGGATCTCGACAAGGCTGCTACCTTCTATGGTGACATCCTGGGTCTCGATCTGCTCATGGATCACGGCTGGTTTCGAACCTACGGCTCGGACGCCAAAATGACCGTTCAGGTGAGCTTCGGTACCGAAGGCGGCTCCGGTACACCGGTGCCCGATCTCTCCATCGAAGTCGACGATATCGAAACGGCACAGGCACGCTTCGAGAAGGCCAGCATACCCATCGAATACGGGCCGGTAAGCGAGCCCTGGGGCGTGCGAAGGTTCTACGTTCGAGACCCGTTCGGCAAGCTCATCAATATCCTGCAGCATGAGTGAGCCATTTGCTCTGAACATTCTCCGTGCAGATTGGGAGGGAGCCATGGACGAAGACCTGGACAAGATGACCCGCGAACAATTGATCGCAGAAGCCAAGCGGCTACGCCAAGGCATTCGTGAGCACCGAGACTGCAGCGGGCACGATCTGTGCTGGCACCACCCAGCCCTCTGGGCATTGCTGCCCGACAAGAGCGACCCGGTTCCCGTGGTACCTGAATGGCCGGAATTCATCCGTGGCTGCATCAAGTACCGGCAGTCACTCGATGAACAGATGCCAAGCGCCCCGCGTACCGATGAGCCGTATGATGAATAGCCCTACTGCCCAACTGGACCGTCAATTAGGCCGACGCCTCGACTAGCGACTCAACCCGCCTCAGCAATGCCGCCTCCTGTTGCGGCGCAAGCACCAGGCCGAAGCGCTCACGCAGTATCTGGGGCAGCGCCTCGGCATCTAGCCGCTGCAATTCAGGCGCCTTGCCGGGACGGAAGACCTTCAGCTCCAGATCGGTCAACGCCAGGCGCTCCTCCGCGCCGTTGTGCTGGGCCACAATGCGTCGCACGAAGGGCGAGTCCGGATGATGGGAGACGAGGTAGTTTTGCTCCGCATAGTCGGCACGGTAGTAAGGCTCGTCGCTGAACTGGTAGAGATTGAACCAGCCGTCGTGGCGGTGATGGCGCAGCAGCCAGTACCCCAGCGATGAGCGCTCCAACAGGTACTCCCAGCGGCCATGGCGTGCCTCGACGCCCTCCTCGAGACGGATCGGCTCGCGCGGCCCAACGTTGCCGACCCCGACATCGACCAGCCACTGACGCCCCGCCACGGTCACGTTGAGAATGGTGTGACCGAGCGGAGTCACCTTGGCCGCATCATCGCCCATCAGCATCCGCGCGCTGCGCCCCGCGACGACGAAGCCGAGCCGGTCAAGCACCGTGGCAAACAGGGTGTTCTGCTCGTGGCAGTAGCCACCCCGCCGCCGCCTCACCAGCTTGTCCTGCAGGCTCTCCAGATCGAGGCGGATCTCACCGCCGGTGACGATCTCGAGATTTTCGAAAGGCACCGCCGCGAGATGCGCACGCTGCAGCTCGCGCAGCGTACTCAATGTCGGCGCGAGTGGTCCGCGATAATCGATGCGCGCCAGGTAGGCGTCGAGGTCGAGCGGCGATGTCTCCCACTGGGCCGTATCGTCAAGAGCGGATCGAGGCAGCGTAGCGGTCATGTTTGAAGACTCCCTATCCCAGCGGCACGCCGCCGCTGATGGTTTTGCCATGCCGGCACATGAGGGCCGGCCCACTCTTCGGAGCCTAATAGCTGAAGTTAAGTTGAGATCAATGAAACCGCAGACTATCGCTGCCATAGCGACTGCCAATGCCTGGCTTTCATCCTACATCACACCACCGAGGAGGCAGCGGTTGCTTACCTGCCTCCTCGATGGATGAGCGCCACTCAGCCAAAGCGACTAGGCGTGTCGACTACGGCTCACCCAGCGGCTCGAGTGGCTGCCAATCGGAGCGATCGGCCAGAAATTCCGGTCTCGGCCGGTTGCCGCAGTACGGTTCGTGGAGCGTGTTCTCGACACTGTTATAGACGAAGAACAGGTTGCTCCTCGGCCAACAAGACATATTGATATTCGAGCCATGCAGGGTATTGCACTCGAAGATGATCAGCGACCCGGCAGGCCCTTTGGGCGCTTCGATGTCGTTCTCCAGCATCAGTTCTCGCAGGCTGCTGGCGGGCGGCACTCCGACCTCCTGGCTCTTGAGCGACTCCTTGTAGTTGTTCTCCGGCGTGCGCCCCACGCAGGGCACGAAGTAGCGGTGCGAACCGGGGATCAGCATCAGCGGCCCGTTGAACTCACCGTTATCGGTCAACACGATGGAGCAGCTCAGCGCACGCATGCGGGGCATGCCATCTTCGCTGTGCCAGGTCTCGAAATCCGAGTGCCAGTCGAAGCCCTTGCCCTTGAAGCCGGGCTTGTAATTGATCCGCGACTGGTGGATGTAGACATCGCTGCCCAGCAGTTGCTTGACGATCGCCAGCAGGCGGGGGTCACGCGTCAGGCGGTTGAAGCGCTCGGACACCTGATGGATGCCGAACACCGTGCGAATTTCCTCGCGGCCAGGTTCGAGAACGGTGCCCTCGGAGAGCTTCAGGTCGGCATCGTCTTCGTAGCCCCGCAGCTCATCGATAAAGGCCTGCATATCGTCGGGGTCGAAGAAGCCGTCGAACGACAGAAAGCCGTCGCGCTCATACGCCTCGATTTGCGACTTGTCCAACGGCCCATTGGCGAGCTGTGCTTCATCACCGTACACCACTGGGTCGATGCGCTCGAACATGCCCAACTTGCGTTCCAGGCGGGTGGGAAAGAGATCTTGCGAGTCTCTCATGGCAAACTCCTCCATTAGTCTGCATTTAGCCGGTGCGTCACTGCACCCACCCCCAACGTAGCCGCCATCCTGCTCCCCAGCAATGCCCGGCAGGTGCACCTTACCCAAGTACTCGGTCGCTCGCCATGCCATGGGCAATGCGTGTCGCCGACATTGACCAAGGCAACATGCAAGGCTCCTCAGTGGTGAGTTTCGCCAAAGGCACCCACCACATGCCCTGCCAAGGCGTCGCCGGCCTCGCTCAGGTCACTGCGCTTGACCAGCGCGATCTGGTAATCGCCC
The DNA here is from genome assembly GCF_002286975.1 of Halomonas salipaludis. GTDB lineage: Bacteria > Pseudomonadota > Gammaproteobacteria > Pseudomonadales > Halomonadaceae > Franzmannia > Franzmannia salipaludis. Next base: position 153,573 of record NZ_NSKB01000006.1, on the reverse strand, counting down.
AGCGGCGGCAGCCGATCTTGCTCGATGCGCCGCAGCGGGGCGCGAATCAGGCTGCGCGGGTAGGGCGATACGACAAGGTCGGCGAGCATCGCCGCCTCCTGGCCCGCCGAGTGCTCACAGGTATAGGCGATGCGGTAGCCGATGCCGGCCCGGTCGAGGGCGTCCAGCGCCATACTGCGCCAGGCGCAGCCTTGGTGGGCCAGCGCCACCGGCAATGGTGAGCGCTGCACGGCCACGCCCCCCTCGCGGCCCACCCATACCAGCGGCTCGCTATGCACGATCTCGCCGCGTAGCTCCTGGCCTGGATTGCCAGCGGTGATCAGTATCAAGTCCAGTTCGCCGTCATCCAGGCGCTGCAGCATGCTGGCGCTATTGCCCACCACCACATCGACATGCACCGCCGGATGCGAGCGGGCGAACTGGGCCAGCACCCCGGGGAGGATGCGCGTGCCGACATCGTCGGTGGTGCCGAACCCCACCCGCCCCTCCAGCGCAGGCGCCAGAAACTGTGTCACCGCCTCCTCGTTGAGCTTGAGCAGCCGCCGGCCGTAACCCAGCAGCATCTCGCCCTCGGGGGTGAGCCGCACCTGGCGGGCTTCGCGCACGAACAGCGGCTGGCCCAGGGTCTCCTCGAGGCGCTTGATCTGCATGCTGAGCGCAGACGGTGTACGGAAGACCTGCTGAGCGGCGCGCGTAAAGCTGCCGCTCTCGGCAATTGTCACGAAGGTCCGCAGCACATCGCTATCCAGCAGGGGCAAGGCACGATGGCCGGAGGGTGAAAGCATCTGTGTCATGGCCACACCTTTCAATTTTCCTTAACTGAAACTGTAGTCCTTTTCGTTTGTTTGATCAAAGAGCCCGAGCCATGCTTCCACCCAGAGGTCGCGACCCTCCACTCACAACCACAGAGACACCGCAGCCGCCGCTAACGGCTGCCTGCATGGAGGTGCGAGATGACCCAGTACCAGCCCATTCATCGTCCAACGCCAACTGACGACAAAGCGCCCACACCGCCGCCCCGGCTGGCGCTGTATATGCCGGCCACGCCACCGCTCGGACTCATCTATGCGCTCGAGCTCTGGTGGTGGCGATACCGCCGGCGCCGCCAGTTCCGGCAGCGTTTCCTGCCACTGCTGGCCCATGACGACCATATCCTCGAGGACATGGGGCACCAACGTGACGATATCCTGTGGGCATCGCGCCTGCCGCTGAAAGAGGATGCGCACCAGGCCCTCACGGAGCGACGGGCGCGGTACAAGCGCTAGCGGCACGTCCAGTTGGCGGCCGAGAGTCGAGGTCGGCCGCTCAATCCAGTATCGCCGCCTGATCATAGTCCTGAACGGCACGGCCCTGGCGCAGCGTTTTGGCCCACCAGGCAAGCCGTGCCAACAGGGTCTGCATACCCCGCTGGAAGCGTTGTGCCTGCAGCGGCTGGCCGCGCTCGTCAAACTGCTCCCAGGCGTTGGGAAACATCACGCCGTCGCGAATGCCCACGGCGTGCAGTTCGGCAAACACATGGCGCAGGTGCTCGACCGCCCGCACGCCGCCCGCAGCGCCGCCATAGGAGACGAAGGCCACCGGCTTGGCCTGCCACTGCGATTTATAGGCGTCGATCAGCGCCTTGAGCGCCGCGGGGAAGGAGTGGTTGTACTCTGGGGTGACCACGATGAAAGCATCCGCCTCGTCGAGACGCCTGGCAAATGCCGAGGCGGGTTCGGCGGCAGGGTCGATCACCAGCGGCGAGAACGCCTCGTGTTGCTGAATCTGGTCCAAGGCCCACTGCCCGACGGTAGCGCAGAAACGTCCTTCCCTGACGCTGCCATAGATCACCGCCACTCTGATTGTCTTGCTCATCGCACTGTCTCCTGCTGATTGATGGGTGCGATGAACGATACGACCTCAAGCTTAGTTTAGGTCAAAGGAGAAAGGCTCGATGGCTCCGATAGCGCTTGGTTATCGATACGGACCGATCACGCCCATCCCTACTTGTCGTACGACTCTCCCTCCAGCCCATCGAGCAGCTTGCCGAGCAACTGGCCGAGCGCTGCCTGCTCTTCACGGCTCAACGCCGCCAGCATGTTCGCCTCGTTCGCCACATGCAGCGGGACGAGCCGGTTCATCAACGCCAGTCCATCGTCCGTCAACGACACCAGGGTGCCGCGACGGTCGTCGGGATTGGGATTACGCCTGATCAGCCCCGCCCGCTCCAGACGATCCAGCCGATTGGTCATGCCCCCGGACGAGACCATCAGGGCGCCGAACAGCTGGGTCGGCGTCAGTGCATAGGGCGCCCCGGCGCGGCGCAGGGTCGCCAGCACGTCGAACTCTCCCGGCTGCAGGTCATGCGCCTTGAAGAAGGCCTCGAGCTGGTTGCGGGTATGCAACTGGCTGGTCTTCAGGTAGCCGACCACCTCCATCGGCAGTAGGTCGAGGTCAGGCATCTCGCGCTGCCACTGGGTGATCGCCGATTTCACTCTGTTCATTGCCAACCACCTATCTTGGTACTAAGATACTTTGTCTCGATGACAAGATACTTTTTGAAGAGATACTTCATGTCGAGATTTAGGAGGAATGATGTCGAATGCACGACTGCCGCGCAAGGGTGCGGACCGAAACGGGCTCTACGCCCTGGGCTGCCTGCTGCTGGTGGGTACCTTCCTGGCGCTGTCGCTGGTAGTGGCCAAGCTGGCCGACGGTGCCGGGGCACCGCGGCTGACCTTCCTGATGGCCGCCATGACGGGTGCCGGCTTGGTGCTGAGCGCGATCGGAGCGATACAGCGTCAGACGATGAGGATCAATCTGCGCAGCCTGGAGTATGCCGCCGTGGCCGGCGCCTTGTTCGCCGTACCCAACGCCTTGGCCTTCCTGGCGATACGCCATGTCGGGGCCGGGTTCATCTCGCTCAGCTTCGCCTTCCCGATCCTGATCACCTGGGTGCTGGCCGTCTGGCTGAGCCTGGAGCGCTTGCGCGCCCTGCGCCTGCTGGGCGTGCTACTAGGGCTCTCCGGCGGGCTGGTGCTGGCCACGGCCAAGGCCGGTGGCGCAGGCGATGCCCAAGGCTGGGTGCTGCTGGTATTGGCCATGCCGCTACTGATCGCGCTGGGCAACATCTACCGCACCCTGCGTTGGCCGACAGGCACCTCGCCGGTGTTCCTGGCAGCCCTGATGATGTTCGGCGGCGCCACGACCCTGCTGCCCTTCGTACTGCTGTTCGAGCCCGGCGAGTACCAGGCACTGCTGACAAGCGGGGCCGCGATGCGGCTACTGCTGGTGGAAATCGCCGTATTCTCGGTGCTCTACCTCTTCTATTTCGTGCTGCAGAAACTCGCCGGCCCCGTCTATCTGAGCCAGATCGGCACGGTAGCGGCGCTAGTCGGCACGCTGATCGCGGTACTGGCGCTCGGCGAGGCGCCGCCCCCCAACCTGGGCCTGGCCGCGCTGCTGGTGGCACTGGGCACCCTGCTCTTCCATCGCGGCGCCCGCGCCGCATCCATATCGAGGGACGCAACGCCCACATGATGGCGTCACCCTCGCAATCCCCTACAAGGAGTAAGCCATGAACCTCATCGATGCCCTGAACTGGCGCTATGCCACCAAGCGCATGAACGGCAAGCAGGTGCCTCAGGCACAGCTCGACAGGATCCTCGAGGCAGTGCGCCTGGCGCCCTCCTCCTATGGCCTGCAGCCCTACTCCGTGCTGGTCATCGAGGACCGGGCGCTGCGCGAGCGGATCAGCCCGGTGGCCTTCGGCCAACCACAGATCACTGAGTCCTCGCACCTGCTGGTCTTCGCCGCCTGGGAACCCGTGGAGGAGGCCCACGTCGACGACTTGATCGAGCTCACCGCCGAGACCCGCGACCTCCCCGCCGAGGCGCTGACAGCATACGCGGGCGCCATCAAGGAGACCGTCAACGGCTTTGCCTCCGACCAGGACAAGTTTCAGTGGGCCGCCAAGCAAGCCTATCTCGCCCTGGGCACGGCTCTAGCCGCAGCTGCCATGGAAGGTATCGACGCCTCGCCCATGGAGGGCTTCGACCCGGCGGCGCTGGATGACCTGCTGGGGCTCAGGGAGCAGAACCTGCGCAGCGTCGCACTGATGGCGCTAGGCTATCGTGACAGCGAGGCCGACCGATACGCCGATCTTGCCAAGGTACGCTGGCCACGTGAGAAGCTGTTTATCCAGATGCCGCCGGCATAACGGCGGCTCATCCCAGACGTTCTATTGAACGCTCAGGGCTGGCCTCAATACTCAGGAGCATCACCGTAATGCATCAACACGACTACCACGTACAAGTCACCTGGACCGGCAACCAGGGCAGCGGTACCCGTGATTACCGCGCCTATTCGCGGGACCATGACATCGAGATCGCCGGCAAGGCCACTCTGCAGGGCTCGGCGGACCCCGCCTTCCTCGGCGATGCCGGGCGCCACAATCCCGAGGACATGTTGGTCGCCTCCCTCTCCGCCTGCCATATGCTGTGGTACCTACACCTGTGCGCCGAGGCCAGGATCGTCGTCGAGGACTATACCGACCAGGCTCAGGGCAGCATGGCCTTGACCAGCAGCGGCGGCGGTCATTTTACCCAGGTGACCTTGCGGCCGCGGGTCACTGTCAGCGGCGACAGCGATGCACAGCTCGCCGAGCGCCTGCATGAGCGCGCCCATGCACTCTGCTTTATCGCCAATTCGGTCAACTTCCCGGTGACATGTGAACCGCGCATCGTGCTGCAGTGAAAGGCGACTGATGCCGGCGTGTCGGAATGCTACGCTTTGGCCTTCCCGAAACCCTTAGCAAGGAAATTCGCATGAAATATCTCGGTGCCCACGTCAGTGCCGCCGGCGGACCGGATCAAGCCGTGCTGCGCGCGGTGGAGATCGGCGCCGATGCCTTCGCCCTGTTCACCAAGAACCAGCGCCAGTGGAAGGCCAAGCCGCTCACCGACGAAGCCATCGAGGCGTTCCGCAGCGCCTGCCGCGAACACGGCTTCGGGCCCGGGCAGATCCTTCCCCACGACAGCTACCTGATCAACCTCGGTCACCCGGATGCCGCCGGGCTCGACAAGTCCCGCGCCGCCTTCCTCGACGAGTTCCAGCGCTGCGAGCAGCTCGGCCTCTCGCTGCTTAACTTCCACCCCGGCAGCCACCTGAAGAAGATCAGCGAACGCGAATGCCTGACCCGCATCGCCGACTCGATCAACCATGTGCTGGCCGAGACCCGGGGCGTCACCGCAGTGATCGAGAACACCGCCGGCCAGGGCACCAACCTGGGCTGGCGCTTCGAGCACCTGGCCGAGATCATCGACCAGGTCGACGACAAGTCGCGGGTCGGGGTGTGCATCGATACCTGCCACGCGTTTGCTGCCGGCTACGACCTGCGCACGCCGGAGGCCTGCGCCGCTACCCTCGATGAGCTCGGCAAGGTGGTCGGCTTCGAGTACCTGCGCGGCATGCACTTGAACGACGCCAAGAGCGCCTTCGCCAGCCGCGTCGACCGCCACCACAGCCTGGGCCAGGGCAACATCGGCCTCGACGCCTTCACCACCATCATGCGCGACCCGCGCATCGACGGCATCCCCCTGGTGCTGGAAACCATCGAGCCGGCGATCTGGGCCGAGGAGATCGCCTGGCTGCGCGGCCAACAGCGCTGAGCCATCATCACACGGCCCCCTGCCGCATGGACTTCGACTCCTCCGCCGGCGGGGTACCCAGCCCTATCCTGCCGGACGGCCGGCTGCTCGCCCTACCGATCCCGGATGCGGCCTCGACGATTCGCTATGCGGATATCAGCTTCGACGGTGCGCCGCTAAGCCGGCTGGTCGAACCGCTCACCCGCGGCAAGATCACTGCGGAACATGGCGCCCACATCGACCCCGACCTGATCCCCGAGATGCTGCCGCGGGCGCCCGGCTGGCGACCGCTCTTCGGCCAGAGCGGCCAGGCCCAGGGGCATTTGCGCAACCACGGCGTCGGCCCAGGAGACCTGTTTCTATTCTTCGGCCTGTTTCGGCGCGTCGAACCCCACGCCGGCGGCTGGCGTTGGGTGCCTGGATCGAGGCCCCGCCATGTGATCTGGGGCTGGCTCCAGGTCGCCTCGGTCTTGCCGGTCGATCAAGCCAGAGGCGACCACCACGCCTGGGCGCACTATCACCCCCATTTTCAGCGCCAGGACGATCCCAACAACGTGCTCTATCTGGCACGTCCCCAGCTCGCTCTGCCGGAACTCGACGAGCCGCTGCCAGGTGTCGGCGCTTTCTCGCACGTCGCGCCGGAACGGCAGCTGACGGCCCCCCAGGCGACGCGGGTCTCCCAGTGGAGGCTACCGCGCTGGTGCTATCCGGAGCATGGCCGCACGCCGCTGAGCTACCATGCCAATCGCCAGCGTTGGCGCCAGCACACCGACCATACTGAGCTTGATGCCGTGGCCCGCGGCCAGGAGTTCGTGCTGGATGGCGACGAATATCCCGAGGCCCTTCCATGGGCAGCTGCACTGATGCAAGGCGGCCGGCCTGTTTAAATCAACGCCCGCGTATCTGCCTGGCCCCACGACGCTTGACCTCAAGTGAAGTCCAGGAGCTAGCCTCGCTAACGAACGAGCCGACAACCGGCTCGCCAATATGCGAGGAGACAGCAGATGCGCATCATGATCGTGGGAGCGAGCCAGGGGCTGGGGCGAGCCTTCATCGAAGGGCTGGGCGACAGTGGCGATAGTCTGATCGGCGTATCGCGCAGCGTGCCGACGAGGCTGCCCGAGCGTGCCGGCATCGAAATCGAGTGGATTGCCGCCGACCTGGCCTCGCCCGAGCCGGCGGCCGCCAAGGTGGCCGGGGCGATGGCAGGGGGCAAGCTGGATGTGCTGATCTATAACCTGGGGCTGTGGGAAAGCCGGGCCTTCGAGCCCGACTACCGCTTCCTGGCGGACAGCCCCGCGGAGATTCAGCACATGGTCACGGTCAACGTCAGCGGAGCCATCCTGCTGATCCAGGCGCTGCTTCCTGCGCTGCTTAACTCCGCCGCTCCACGCATCATCCTCACCGGCTCGACCTCCGCGCTACCCGGCCACGGCAGGCCGGAGGTCACCTTCAGCGCCACCAAGTTCGCCCTGCGCGGCATCGCCGAGGCGCTGCGCGAGGGCTTCCGCGACCAGGGCCTGGCGGTCACCTGCCTGCAGCTCGGCTATCTCAATACCGAAGACGACCTGGCCGTGCCCCTCGAGCGCGCAGCCCAACGCGACGAGGGCGAGTCCATTCCGCTTCATGACGTGGTCCATTTGGTTCGCACTTTGCTGGCGCTGTCGCCGAATGCCTACGTCAGGGAAGTGGTAATGCCGGCCATCGGCGATACGCGCTTCTAGAATATTAAACCATGTGGTTGACAAACTAGTACCCACCGACTATTTAAACCATATGGTTGAATTTAATGAGATGCACTTGGACCGGGTCTTCCACGCCCTGGCCGACCCCACCCGTCGCCGGCTTCTCGAGCGGTTGGCGGCCGGTGAGTGCAAGGTCGGCGAGCTGGCCGAGCCGTTCGACATCTCGCTGGCCGCCGTCTCCAAGCACGTGCGCGTACTGGAGCAGGCGGGGCTGGTGGAGCGGCGCGTCGAAGGACGCGCCCACTACTGCCGGCTGCAACCACAGCCGCTGGCGGCGGCGGAACAGTGGCTAAGCGTCTACGAAGGCTTCTGGAGCCAGCGCCTGAATGCGCTGGAAGCGGCGCTGAAGGCCGAACCCCATGACAAATTGTCGGATGAGGGGGAGTTGAAATGAGTAACACCGGCTACGGAGAGAAGATTGCCGAGGAGAGTATCCGCTTCGAGCGCCTGCTGCCGGGCCCCATCGAACGGGTCTGGGCCTTCCTCACCGAATCCGACAAGCGTGGCCAGTGGCTCGCCCCCGGCGCCATGCAAACGCGAGCAGGTAGCGCCTTCGCACTGCACTTCCACAATAGCCAACTGACGCCCGACAAGACGCCACCAAGAGAGCGGTTTCGCCGCTACGACGGCGGCTTCACGACGCAGCACCAGGTGCTGCGCTGCGAGCCACCCCACGTGCTTGCCTGGACCTGGGGCGGGGGCAAAGAAGCCCTATCGGAGGTGACCTTCGAGCTCAGCGAGATCGGCGACCAGGTACGCCTGGTGGTGACCCATCGTCGCCTCGCCGATGACGACACCATGGTCAACGTGGCCAGTGGCTGGCATACCCATCTCAGCGTGCTGGAAGGCGTGCTGCTGGGCCATGCCCCTGCCCCTTTCTGGCCCACCTTCGAGCGCCTAGAGGAGGAATACCGATGCCACATCATGTCGCCCCGCAGTTGATGTTCGAAGGCAATGCCGAGCAGGCCATGCGCTTCTACGTCTCGCTGTTCGACGATTCCGACATCGTCCGGCTCGATCGCTATGGCCCCGAAGGGCCTGGTAGAGAAGGCAGCATCATGCAGGCCGAATTCACCCTGGCCGGCCGGCGCTACACCTGTATCGACAGCCACATAGCACACCCCTTCAGCTTTACGCCTTCGATATCGCTATTCGTCGAGTGCGAAAGCCGTGAAGAGTTCGAGCGCCTTCGCGAGCAGCTCGGGGCGGATGGCGAGACGTTGATGCCAGCCGACGACTACGGCTTCAGCACTCGTTTTACCTGGCTCAACGACCGCTTCGGCGTGTCGTGGCAACTCAACCTGGCCTGAGAGGAAGAACACCATGGTACCCCTGGCCCTGCCCCCTATCGTCTCCGAAGAAGAATGGCGCAGCGCTCTGAACGAACAGATCGCCCGCGAAAAGGCTCATACCCGTGAGCGCGACCGCCTAAACGCTGCGAGACGCCGCCTGCCGATGGTCGAGGTGAGTGCCGACTACGTCTTCGAAGGGCCACAGGGCGAAGCCAGCCTGCTCGACCTGTTCGAGGGGCGCCGCCAACTGATCGTCTACCATTTCATGTTCGGCCCCGACTGGCAGGCCGGCTGCGACGGCTGCTCCTGGGTGGTGGACGCCATGACCCACCCCGCCCACCTGCACGCCCGCGACACCACCCTGGTGCTGGTCTCCCGCGCATCGAGGGAAAAGCTTCTACGCTATCAGGCACGCATGGGCTGGCAGCACCCGACGTGGGTCTCGTCGCTGAACGGCAGCTTCAACCAGGACATGGGCGTGACGAGCTGCAACTGTCATGCTCCCGACACCGACCGCGGCGAACGCCATGGCATCAGCGTCTTCCTGCGCGACGGCGAGCGTATCTACCGGACCTACTTCAGCGGCAAACGCGGCGTGGAGTACCTCGGCAGCCTGTGGTCCTACCTGGACCTGACGCCCTACGGTCGCCAGGAGACCTGGGAGGACTCACCGGCAGGCTGGCCGCAGACACCGCCCTACGTGTGGAACCGACGTCACGACGAATACGAGACATAGTCGAGCCGTTCGACAATGATGGAGTGAACGGCAATAAAGAGGAGGGACACGACCATGAAGACCATTGGCCTGCTCGGCGGTATGAGCTGGGAATCCACCGCCAGCTACTACCGCGCCCTCAACGAAGGCGTGAAAGCCACCCTGGGTGGGTTTCATTCGGCCAAGCTGTGCCTCTACAGCGTCGATTTCGCCGAGATTGAGCGGCTGCAGCACGCTGGCGACTGGGACGCCACCGCCGAGATCCTCAGCCAGGCCGCTCGCAGCGTGGAGGCCGGTGGTGCCGACTTCCTGCTGATCGGCACCAACACCATGCACAAGGTCGCAGCAGAGATCGAGGCCTCGATCTCCATTCCGCTACTGCATATCGCCGATGCCACGGCACGGCGCCTGGCCAATGACGGCATTCACCGTGTCGGCCTGCTCGGCACCCGCTTCACCATGGAGCAGGAATTCTACAAGGGGCGAATCGCCGAAAGCTTCGGCATTGAGGTGCTGGTACCCAACGAGGCCCAGCGCGACCTCATTCACGAGGTGATCTATACCGAGCTGTGCCTGGGCGAGGTGAAGGAAATGTCACGGCAGCGCTATCTGGAGATCATCGATTCGCTACATGAACGTGGCGCCGAGGCGGTAATCCTCGGCTGCACCGAGATTGCCCTGCTGGTGCAGCAGCCCCATACCGAGGTGCCGCTCTACGACACTACGGCCATTCACGCCGAGGAAGCGGTCAAATGGGCGCTCGAAGGTTGAACAATAGCAAGAAGCAGCCCGCCGAAGCGGGCCGCACTCTTTAGACAATGCTCAAGTTCAAGCGGTCGCCAATGGCCGTGTTCTTACCCCCACCAGGATCATCAGCGCGGCCAAAAGTAATACGGCACCGCTAGCGGCGAATACGTTTAAAGCGCCGCCCAGGTCGAAGATGAGGCCACCCACCGCGGCGCCGGTAGCGATCGCCAGGTTGATGGCCGCCACCAGCAGACCGCTGGCGCTCTCGGCCTCGTCAGGCACCGTGCGGGTGAGCCAGGTCGACCACGCCACCGGAATGGCACCGAATGCCAATCCCCACATCGCGACCAGCGCGGCATCGGTGGCCGGCGTGCTTTCCAGCAGCACCAATGATACCCCGAGCGCGCCCATCAGCAGCGGCATCGCAATCATGGTCAGGCGCAAGTTGCGTTCGACCATCCAGCCGCCCAGGTAGTTACCGAGGAAGTTGGCCACGCCGAAGCCCAGCAGGATGGTGGCCACGCCGTTCACGCCAACCCCGGTCACGGTTTCGAGGAACGGCCGAATATAGGTGAAGAAGGCGAAGTGGCCGGTAAAGACCAGTGCCGCGGCCAGCATCCCCACGCCGATGCGCGGCCGCATCAGCACGTCGAACAGGGTACGCAGGCGGGTCAGACCGGTCGGCGCCATGCGCGGCAGGGTCATAAGCTGCGCCGCCAGCGCCAGCACCCCCAGCAGCGCGGCCAGGCGGAACACGTCGCGCCAGCCGAGCAGGTCGCCGAAGTAACTGCCCAGTGGTGCAGCGGCAATGGTCGCCGCGGAAACGCCGCTGAACATGATCGACAGCCCACGTGGCACCAAGTCCTCGGGCACCAGGCGCATCATGGTGGCGATCGACATGGTCCAGAACCCACCCAGGGCCAGACCCAGCAACACACGCCCGAACAGCAGGATCGTCAGGTTGGGAGCGAAGGCCACCACCAGGTTCGAAGCGACCAATAGCATCGAGAAGCCCAGCAGTACGTGACGGCGGTCGAAGCGCCGTGTAGCGGTGGAGATCAGCAGGCTGGTCAGCAGCGCCACCGCGGCGGTGACCGTTACCGCCTGCCCCGCCATGCCTTCGGTAATCCCCAGGTCTGCCGCCATGGGCGTGAGCAGGCTGGCGGGCAGAAATTCCGCCGTTACCAGCCCAAAGACGCCGAGGGCCATAGAGATGACCGCCCCCCATGCAGGTCGTGCCCGCGATACCAAGTCGTTCATGCTCGTCCTCCTATCCTAGAGAAGCGTTCGTCAGGAACGAGAAGACTAGAGCGACCAGGCCGGACGATCTATGCTAGACACTCTTGAATACTTGATTATTCATCCGAATCTTGAAGAAAGGAGTCCGAGATGCCCAAGCCGGAACAGCCCAGCGACCTGGTAAGCGAACTGCTGCTTGGCATGCGCCTGCGCGGCATCGCCTATCGACGCATCCAGCTCTCGCCTCCGTTGGGGGTGGAGTTCGGGCAAGTGGAGGGCTGGGCGCAGTTCCACTTCGTGGCGCGCGGCCCCGTCTACCTGCGCAGCCCCAGCGGCAGCGTTCATACCCTCTCGACGGGAGACGCCCTGTTGCTGCCGCGCGGTGGCTTGCATGCCCTGCTCTCCGCGCCCGATCAGCCGGCTCAGGACATCGCCGCCTTCGAGAGCGCCACGCTGTGCGAGGCGGTCAGCGCAATCCGCGCTTGCCCGCAGGGCTGCACCGTGGATGGCGCCCTGACGTTCAGCGGCTGCATGGAGTTCGACCTGGGCAGCATGCACGCCTTGGTCTCGCTGATGCCCGAAGTGATGCACGTCGGCACCCTGCTCGAGCGACAGCCCGAGATCCTGCCCATGCTCGAGGCGATGGAGCGCGAGGCGGGAAGCGAGCGGGCAGGCTACGCCGCCATCCTGGCGCGGCTCGCCGATGTGATGGCCGCCTTTATCGTACGCGGCTGGGTGGAGTGCGGCTGCGGCGATGCCAGCGGCTGGATCGAGGCGCTGCGCGACCCGCGCCTGGGCCGCGTCATCGCCGCCCTGCACCGCGAGCCGGGGCGCAACTGGACGGTAGCGGAGCTCGCCGCCGAGATGGGCAGCTCACGCTCGGTATTCGCCGAACGCTTCCTGGCGGTAACCGGCATGACACCGCACCGCTACGTGACCGAGCTGCGCATGCGCCTGGCGGCCCAGTGGATCGGCCGGGAACGACAGCCGATCGAGACCGTGGCCTACCGCCTGGGCTATGGCAGTGCGGCCGCCTTCAGCCGCGCCTTCAAGCGCATCCACGGCTACCCGCCCGGGGTCCTGCGCCAGCAGCGCGAGCCTGGTACCGGCATCACCATGACGACCTCTGCTACCGAGACTACCCATGAACGACGCCCAGTCGCTGCAGCAGGCCATTGACGAGCCAGTGCAGTTGGTGGAGTACGATTCCACCTGGCCGGCACGCTACGCCGCCGAACGCGACCGCTTGCTGCAGCGATTCCACGCCGAGCTGCTCGACGTGCAGCATATTGGCAGTACCGCCATGCCCGGCATGCCGGCCAAGCCCATCATCGACGTCATGGCCGGGGTCGCTTCCATGGCCATGGCCGACGCCCTGTTCGAGCCAATGCTCGATTACGGCTACGTGACCTCGATCGAGTTCAACGCCGGCCTGAGCGACCGCCGCTGGTTCATGCGCCACGCCAACGGCCGGCGTACCCACCACCTGCATGTGGTGGTGCACAACGGCGAGCTGTGGCGCCAGCGACTCGCCTTCCGCGACGCTCTGAGCCGCGACCCGGCGCTGGCCGCACGCTATGCCGACCTCAAGCGCGAGCTGGCTTCCCGCCACCAAGCGGACCGCGAGGCCTATACCCAGGCCAAGGGGGAGTTCGTGCGTTTCGTCATCGCTCAATAAAGATGCACCGCTTCGAACTGCGCCACGACTGCGCCTGACTCATCGCGTAAGGTCAGTGCCTGACCTTCGACCTGCCAGGTGGCCGTCGCTTCGAGTGCGCCAAGAAAAGCCGGCTCGGTATCGCCTCCCTCCAGACAGGCCATGCGCGTGGTGACCAGCGGGCCAAAGCTCAGGGCATCGTTCTCCAGCCGGTAGCTGCCTGCCAGGCGGTTGCAGCCGGTGGAGCCCGCCACGCGGTTCTCCTCGGTGTGCAGCACGAAATGCGCCTCGCGCTGGTTGTCCACCGCTACGGGCGTGACATCGCCGACTCGAGTCAGCTTCCAGTAGGTATTTTCCAGCGGCTCGTCGTGGGTCGTCGCATGCTCCATGCCGGTACAACCCATCAGCACGACGGCCAGCGATCCCAACAAGATGGCAAAGCGACTTTTCATTCTCATTCCCTCATCAAGTTTTCTCCACTCCCGCCGCTACGCAGCGGGCTCCATGTGCCGTAATGTCGGAAAAGCCGCGGCGAATAGCCAGCCTGAATTACGCAGATACCGGGGATTTCGCACCCTCGCCCGTCAGGTCGCCGAGATCGAGCAGCGTGGCCGCCACCGCCTGGGCGCGAGGCACCAGGGTGTCGAGGCGGCAGACCTCCTCATCGGTGTGCATCTTGGCCCCTACCGGCCCGACGCCGCACAGCGTCGGCACACCCAGGCTGGCGGTGAAGCCGGCATCCGAGCAGCCACCGGTGAACTCCCCCTCCACCGCGAAGCCCAGCCTGGCGGCGTGCCCCTGGTAGTGGCCGAACAGCACCTCGCTCATGCGCGCTTCCAGCGGTAGGAAGGCGGAGGTTCGGGTCAGGGAACCACTCGTACCTGGTAGCTCCTGCTCGGCAACGATGGCCTCGATGTCGGCATAGAGCCGCTCGCGCTGCGACGCGCTGACGAAGCGTACGTCGAGCTGGGCGCGGGCCCAGGGGGCCACGGTGTTGCGCGACATGCCACCCTCGATGACCCCGACGTTGGTGGTGACACCAGCGGCATGATCGGTCAGGGCGTGAAGTTTGACGATCTTGCGTGCCAGCGCCTCGATGGCGCTGGCGCCGTCGGCGTGATTCACCCCGGAGTGCGCTGCCCGGCCCTCGACCTCGATGAGAAAACCCGCGCCACCCTTGCGAGCGGTGACCACATTGCCGCTGACCCGCCCCGGCTCGGCATTGAAGACCGCCCGCGCGCCCTGAACCGCTTCCTCGATGAAGGCGCGGCCATCCAAGGAACCGATCTCCTCGTCGGCAGTGAACAGCGCATGTACGGGATACGGCAGCGAAGGCAGGCGGCGCAGGGCGCGCAGCACGAAGCAGTTCAGCACCAGCCCGGCCTTCATGTCGGCCACACCGGGGCCGAAGGCCAGGTCGCCCCGCTGGGTATAGCCGCGGCGGGCTACCGTACCGGTGGGAAACACCGTATCGCGGTGCCCCATCAGCAGCACATGCCCTGCCTGAGTCCCCTCCAGGCGCGCCTCGAGAATATCGCCGGCGTGCGGTCGCGATGTTCGCTTGAGCTCAATGCCGTCGGCCTCGAGCCAGCCGGCGATCACATCGGCCACGGCATCGTTACCAGCCTTGTCGTGGCTGTGGGAGTCGATCTCGACCAGGGTCTTCAGGCACTCGGCCATGGCCTCGCGCTGATCGGCGAGCCAGCTGCATGCCTGCTCCATCAGCCTCGCCGTCATGACGATCTCTCCTTCAATATCTCCTGCCCCTGGGCACCCAGGTCCCACCAGAGCCCCGCCATCAGCAGCAGGCCCTCACGCGCGACGCTGCCCAGCAGGTGCTCGTCCGGGGCGTGCTGCGAGCAGGCCGGATAGGAGTGCGGCACCCACAACGTAGGCAGTTCCAGCGTCTCGGCGAAGACGTCATTGGGCAGCGACCCTCCCAGGTTCGGCAACAGCGTCGGGGCCTTGCCGCTGGTCGCCTGCATCGAGGCCAATGCCCAGCCGACCCACGGGTCTTCCGGGTCGAGACGCGTCGCCGCCATCTGCGACACCCGCGCCGGGGTCACCTCGATGTCTTCGAAGCCGTGACGGTCGAGATGCTGGCGCAGGTGTTCGAGGAAGCGGGTATGGTCGCTGCCCACGACATAGCGCAGCTGGCAATGCGCATGGGCACGCTCCGGGATGGCATTGGCCGGCGCGCTGGGATTGCCGGCTTCGAACGCCAGGATCTCCAGGGTGTTCCAGGCAAACAGCCGTTCCGCCGGCGACAAGCCCGGTTCGCCCCAGTCGGGGTCGATGGCCGGGGCATTCTCACCCGTACCGACCTGTAGCGAAGCGAGTGCCGCACGTACCGCCTTGGGGATGGGCCCCGGTCGCAGCCCCTCCACCTGAATCACGCCATTGGCATCGACCAGCGTCGCCAGGGCGTTGGCCAGGCGCACAGCGGGGTTCTTCAGCACCCCGCCCCAGTTTCCCGAGTGGTGGGCGCCTTCCCTGGCGCACAGCCGCAGGTCGAAATTGAACGAGCCCCGCGAGCCCAGGAACAGCGTCGGTGAATCGGCGTTCAGCCGTGGCCCGTCAGAGGCGATGAAGAGATCGGCGGCGAGTCGCTCGCGGTGGCGTCGGCAGATCTCCTTCAGGCCCGGTGAGCCGGTCTCCTCGCCCATCTCGATCACCAGCTTGACGTTGTAGCCGAGCCGACCGTCGCACGCCTCGAGGGCACACGCCAGCGCCGCCAGGTTGATGCTGTGCTGGCCCTTGTTGTCCGCCGTGCCGCGGCCATACCAGCGGTCGCCCTCCCGGGTGATACGCCATGGCGATAGCCCCTCACGCCAGCGGTCGTCGTAACCGCGTACCACGTCGCCGTGGCCATAGGTCAGTACGCTCAGGGCGGCATCCGGCTCGATACGCTCGGCGATCAGGAAGGGGCCGAACCCGGCCACCGGGTTATCGACGATCTCCCAGTCGAACCCGAGGGCCTCGATGTCGGGCACGACCTGCTCGTCGAGGTAACGCTGCAGCTCATCGAGGCGCCCCGCTACCTGGCTCTCACTGGGCACCGCCACACGCGCCTCCAGCCGTCGTTGCAGGGCACCGCTATCGAAGTGGTGGCGGGCGTTATCCAGCGCTCGTTCGCGCGACATGGCAAGCTCCTGATTCACAGTTAGAGATTGGAGTGGCACGCTCACGCCAGGTGGCAGGCAACGCGCCCCCCGCCCTCGGCGTCATTCAAGGATGGCCGGTGCCTTTCACAGTTCGCCTCGGCCAGCGGGCAGCGCGGGTGAAAAGCACAGCCGGAGGGCGGCGCGCTGGGGTCGGGCTGTCCGCAACCCAGACCGATGTCCGGCACGCCGAGGCCGGGCTCTGGGGTCAGCGCCGAGGCCAGCAGCGCCCGGGTGTAGGGATGGCGCGGGGCGCCGAAGATTTGCTCGCGGCTACCCTCCTCGACGATGCGCCCGAGGTACATCACCGCCAGCCGGTCGGCGAGATGCTCGACTACCGCGAGGTCGTGACTGATGAACAGATAGGTGAGGCCGAACGCCTCCTTGAGGTCGAGCAGCAGGTTGAGGATCTGCGCCTGTACCGAGACATCCAGCGCCGAGGTGGGCTCGTCGCAGATCACCAGGGCGGGGCGCATGATCAAGGCCCGGGCGATGGCCACCCGCTGGCGCTGGCCACCCGAGAGTTGCCCGGGGTACTGCCGTGCAGCGCGCCCCGGCAGGCCGACCAGATCGAGCATCTCGGCTACCCTGGCGGCCTGCTCCTTGGGGCTGCCAATACCATGGACGCGCAGCGGCAAGCCGACGATCTGGGCGATCCGCTGGCGGGGATTGAGCGATGAGTATGGGTCCTGGAAGATCGGCTGAATATGGCGAGCCAGCGCCTTCTGGTTGGCACCTGCGATCGGCCGACCGTCTACCAGCACCTCGCCGGCAGTGGGCGATGTCAGCCCCAACAGCATCTTGGCCAGCGTGCTCTTGCCGCACCCCGACTCCCCCACCAGGCCCATGACCTGGCCGCGAGGCACGCGCAGCGACACCTCGCTGACGGCGTGCAGCTTGCGTCCCTTACGCAATAATCCACTGCCCAGGGTAAAGCTCTTAGACAGAGCCCGGAGTTCCAGGGCGCATGGTTGCTCCCCCCCCGCCGACGGCACCTGGGTGGGTTCGGTCGCAAGCATCATGACATCACCTTAGGCTGTGGTTGGCGGGAAGGATCGGCCAAGCGCGTGGCGAAATGGCAGCGTGCGACATGCCCGGCGGCGATGCGAGTCTGCGGTGGAGGCGTCTCGCACGCAGCCTCGGCCAGCGGGCAGCGATTGCGAAAGGCGCAGCCCTCGACCGCTCCAACCAGACTCGGCACCACCCCGGGTATCGCCTGCAGGCGACTACCTGGAGGGGTCTTGCCAGGAGCCGGAATACAGTTCAAAAGCCCCTGGGTGTAGGGATGACTGGGAGCCGCGAAGAGCGCCTCGGCGCTTGCCGTTTCGATCACCTCGCCGGCATACATCACCGCCACTCGGTCGGCGATGCGTGCCACCACCCCCAGGTCATGGGTGATGAAGATCACCGCGGTGCCGAACTCGCGCTGCAGGTCGCGCAGCAGCCGCAGGATCTGCGCCTGGATGGTGACATCAAGCGCCGTGGTCGGCTCATCGGCAATGATCAGGTCGGGTTCGCACATCAGCGCCATGGCGATCATCACCCGCTGGCGCAGGCCGCCCGAGAGCTGGTGCGGGTACTGGTCCATACGCTCGGCGGCAGCACTGATGCCGACCCGCTCCAGCAGATACACGGCCCGTTCACGGGCTTCGCCGCGGCTCACCCGGCGATGGCGACGCAGCGCCTCGCAGAGCTGGTTGCCCAGCGTATACGCCGGGTTGAGAGCGGTCATCGGCTCCTGGAAGATCATCGCCATGCGCGCGCCGCGCAAGTCGCTGCGGGCCCGCTCCGTCAGGCCCAGCAGCTCCATGCCATCGAAACGCAAACTCTCGGCCGTGACCCGCGCCCGGCGCGGCAACAGCCCCATCAGCGCCAGCGAGGTCATCGACTTGCCGCAGCCCGACTCGCCGACCAGACACAGCATCTCGCCGCGCTCGACATGAAAATCGATGCCGCGCACGGCATGCAGCGTCCCGGCGTCGACCGGCAGGTCGACGCGCAGCTTGTTGACCGTCAGCAGTGGCATGGCTGGCTCACTCATTTCGACCTCCCGGCGCGCTGATGTCGCGCAAACCATCGCCCAGCAGGTTGATCGCCAGCACCAGCACGAACAGTGCGCTGCCGGGAATGGCGATCACCCAGGGTTGGAAGAACATGTAGGACTTGCCCTCGGCGATCATCAGCCCCCACGAGGGCAACGGCGGCTGCACCCCCATGCCCAGGAACGACAGGGTCGCTTCGAGCAGGATGGCATTGGCCACCTCCAGGGTGGCGACCACGATCAGCGCCGCGGCGATATTGGGCAGCACCTCGCGCAGCAGGATGTGATGCAAGGGGCAGCCCAGCGCTCGCGCCGCCTGGACGTACTCGGCGTCGCGCAGCTGTAGGGTGGCGGAGCGCGCCACCACCGCGAAGCGGTCCCACAGCAGCAAACCCAATAGCAGGGTCACCGTGATTAGCGAACCGCCGATCAGCGAGGCCATGGCCAGCGCCACCAGCACCACCGGCATGGCCAGGCGGGTGGTGAGCAGGTAGCTGATCACGGCATCGACGCGGCCGCCGAAGTAGCCCGCCAACACCCCCAGGGTGGAGCCGATCAGCCCCGAGATCAGCGCCGCGACCAGGCCGATGAACAGCGAGATGCGCGTACCGTAGATCAGGCGGCTGAGATAATCGCGCCCCAGCCTGTCGGTGCCCAGCGGATGTTCCCAGCTGCCCGCTTCGTGCCACACCGGAAGCACCATGCGGTTGGCGGTGTTCTGCAGATAGGGGTCGTGGGGGGCCAGCCAGGGCGCCAGCAAGGCGGCGAGTAACAGCAGCGTGACGATGGCGGCACCCAGCGCCAGCCCGCGATGCCCAAGCACGGCACGCGTGAAGCGCGGCCATGTGCCGTCCGCCACGGCACCGGGCGTCGATATCAGGGAATCGTTCATGACGCTCTCCTTAGCGGGCACGTAGCCGCGGATCCAGCACGGCGTTGAGAATGTCCGCCAGCAGGGTCAGCACGATGTAGAACAGCGCGATGATCAGCACCACGGCCTGCACCACCGGGTAGTCGTTGCGCGAGATGGAGTTCCAGGCCAACTGCCCCAGCCCGCGCAGCGAGAACACCGTCTCGATCACCACCGAGCCGCCGAGCATGAATCCCAGCTCCACCGCCGCCAGGGCCACCACGGGAATCACGGCGTTGCGCAGCGCGTGCTTGAAGACCACCGTGCCGGTACGCAGCCCCTTGGCCCTCGCCGTGCGCACGTAATCCGACGCCAGCACCTCGAGCATGCCGCTGCGTGTCAGGCGCATCATCGCCGGGGTGGCGTAGTAGCCCAGGGCGATGGCCGGCAGCACGAAGCCTTGCCAGCTTTCGCTGCCGGCCGCCGGTAGCCACTGCAGGTTGACCGCGAAGAGGATGATCAGGGTCAGGCCGAACCAGAAGTTCGGCATCGCCTGGCCGGTCACGGCGATGGCCATCGCCAGGCGATCAACCCAGCTACCGCGCATCAGGGCAGCTGCCACGCCCAGCGGAATCGAAACGCCGATGGCGATGGCCAGCGACAGCACCCCGAGCGTCATAGTCACCGGCAGACGCTCGACGACCAGGTCCATCACCGAGCTCTGGTAGTAGTAGGAGCGCCCGAAGTCGAGCTGTATCGCCCCCCATAGCCAGCTGGCGAACTGCTCGACCACGGGACGGTCGAGCCCATACTCGACGCGGATCCGCTCGACCTGCTCGGCGGTGGCCTCCGGCCCACCGATGGCCACCGCCAGGTCGCCGGAAAGCTGTAGCAGGCCGAAGCAGAGCACCGAAATGGTCAGCGCCACGCACAGCGCCAGCAGGCTTCGCTTGAAGATGAATGATCCCATGATGTCTCACTCCCGGGCCGCCGCGATACCGCGGCCCCGTTGATCAGTGAAAGATCGCCAGCGCCGTTACTTCCAGCTCGCTTCGTAGAAGCGCGGCAACTCGTCGGGATAAGCGGTGAAATCGAGGTCGGCGGTATGCGCGTAGTAGGTGGAGTAGGAGAACAGCGGCGCCCAGTAGGCCTGCTCGGAGATGCGCGCCAGGGCCTGGCGGTAGTGCTGGCGGCGCACCTCGGGATCGACGGAGTTGTCGGCGATGCTCAGCCACTCCTGCACCTGGGCGTCCTGCCACAGGTCGTCAACGCCACCATTGAAATAGACGCTGGTGAAGGCCGAGACGTCGTTGATCGAGAACGAGCCCCAGGCCTTGAACGCCATGTCGGTACGCCCACTGCGCTGCAGCTCGAGCAGGGCTGGCGAGGTCATGAAACGCAGATTGGCGTTGATGCCCACCGCGCGCAGGTCGCCGATCATCGCCTCGGCGTAGTCGCGTTCGCGATAAGCGTGCAGATCGATCTCGAAGCCATCGGCATAGCCCGCCTCGGCCAGCAGCTCGCGCGCCTTGTCGGGATCGTACTCATACTCGATCACGTCCTGGGTCTCGCAGCCGAACTGGGTCGGGAAACAGGGCGCATACAGCGGCTGGCTGCCGCCCCGCACCAGGTCATTGGCCAGGCCTTCGCGGTTGAGGGCATGGTTGATGGCCTGGCGCACGCGTAGATCGCTCAGCGGCGAGTCGTCGCGCGTCGCCGCGTCCAGCCCAACGTAACCGACGCGCATGGTCTCGTCGCCCAGCACGCTGATCTGGGGCATGCGCTCGAGCGACTCGGCCTGATCTGCCGGTACCCGCCAGATCCAGTCGACCTGTCCCGACATCAGCTGCGCCATGCGCGAGTCCTCGTCGGCGATCGCCTTGAACTCGATATTGCCGATCTGCGGCTGGCCGATGGGGCTCTCCTCGAAGTACTCCTCGAAGCGGGTCAGGCTGACGCCATCCCCGGGGCGCACGGCGGTAATCCGATAGGGGCCGGTACCCACCGGCTCGCGGCTGAAGCCCTCGAGCCCCACTTCCTGGAAATACTCGGCGGGGTAGATCGGCGTCGGGCCGGAGAGATACTCCAGCGCCGCCGGAAAAGGTGCCCCGAGATGGATGCGGACGAGATAGTCATCGAGCGTCTCGACGCGCTCGATCCAGTCGACGTTCTGCCGCGTCACCACCCGGGACTCGGGCGACACCGCATAGTTGAAGGTGAACGCCACGTCGTCGGCATCGAACGCCTCACCGTTGTGAAACGTCACCCCTTCGCGCAACTCGAGCTCCAGGGTGGTGTCGTCGACCCACTCCCAGCGCGTCGCCAGCCGCGGCTCGTACTCCTGGGTGTCGGGGTTGCGATAGATCAGGGTGTCCCATGCCAAATGGGCGAGGATCACCCCCTCGCGCAGATTGTTGTGGTAGGGGCTTACGTTTTCCGGCTCGCTGTCGGAGGCATAGACCAGGGTGTCGTTGGCCTTGCCGGCCAGTGCCGGGGATGCCAGGCAGCCCAATAGGGCAACGGAAATCGCATAGCGGAGTGGACGCAATTGCAGCATGTCATACCTCGTTTGTTATTGGTCTGGCAGCGGATATGAGCGTTGGGAGCACCTAGTGGTGTTGTCGTTGTTAGGTGTCGCTTCACCATGGGTCCAAACTAGGCATGGACAAGAAGTGCTACAAGTATAATGTTTAGAATATATCGTTGCCGTTTCGGCAAACCTTTACCGCATCGAGGAGCCAATGCGATGAATACCCGCGCCCTGCAGGAGACCGCCCTACGCTATTTCCTCGAAGTGGTGCGCTGCGGCTCCATCAGCGAAGCCTCCGAGCGACTCAAGGTGGCGCCCTCGGCCATCAGCCGCCAGATCGCCCGGCTGGAGAGCGAGCTCGACACCCTGCTCTTCGAGCGCCGCGCTCGCGGCATGATGCCGAGTGCCGCCGGTGAGCTACTGGCGGTACACGCTCGACGCATGCAGCTCGAGGCCGACCGGGTGGGTAGCGAGATCCTGGCACTGCGCGGCCTGCAGCGGGGCACGGTGCGCCTGGCCAGTTCGGAGGGGTTTGCGGTGGACTTCCTGCCCGGTGCGGTGGCGGCGTTTCGCCAGCGCTACGACGGCATACACTTCCAACTAGCGGTAGGCCCGCCGGCCGAAGCGACCCGTCGTGTCAGGGAGGGAGAGGCGGATATCGGCATCACCTTCAGCCTGAAGCCCGAGCCCGACGTGCAGATCGAATATCGCCAGCCCGCGCCGATCATGGCAGTGGTAGCACCAGGCCATGAACTGGCCGGCAAGCGTCAGGTATCGATGGCGCAGTTGCAGCGCTATCCGCTGGCACTGCCCACGGCCGATACCACCCTGCGCCAGCTGTTCGATATCTGCAGCAGCCGTCAAAATCTGACTTTCGAATCGATCTTCAGCAGCGACTACACCGAAGCGCTGATCAACTTCGCCATGCTGGGAGGTGGGGTAGCACTTTCCGGCGAGATCTCGATCCGCCAGCGCATGCAGCAGAGACGAGTCGTCGCCATTCCGCTTCGCGACCGCGGCATGGACTCACGCTTCATCGAGATCCAGACGCTCGCCAAGCGCACCCTACCAAGCGCCACCCAGGCATTCCTCGAGTTTCTCAAGGGCCATGTCCCGACGGGTCGTCTACCGCTGGCGGAGTCGGCCTCGGCGCTGGACGGCGAGGCCTGACGCCTCAGCCAGGAATATCGATACCCCGGTGCCCTTGGCCGGTTAAGCCGACCGCCATGCTCAGCCGCCCCGGCACCGCTGGTTGGGGCATGTGACCACTTAGGAACATGGACGCGATAGGCCACTGTCTCCAATCGCAAGCGCTGAATCATCCGAGGACACCAGCTCTTAGGGACAGGATATAGCGCAACAGGTCACTTGCTCGGCCATCGCTCACCAGTTGCTCTGGCGTCTGGTAGTCGAATGTGGGAATCGGCTCGTTACGAAACCAGAACAGAGCGTCCGGCAGATTGCCATTGATATCCGCAGCAGCACCGAGCACCCGGATGGCATCGCGCAGGAAAGTCTGCAGCTTCTCGGCCCCCTGGGCACGAGCGATCGTGCTCCGATGCACATGGGCACGAACAGCCAGCGTTTGGATGTCCATGCCGAGGGCACTGGAAAAGAGCCGCGGATCGATGATTGGCTCGCCGCTCGCACGGGCTGAGACCTTCAGGTCCGCGACAAAACGCTCAAACGACTCCGGCGCATGGTACTTGGCCGGATCGGGATCGCGGAGGACTTCAGCGGTCATAGGAGGCTCCTTACCACACAAAAGCAACGCATTTTCTACATATATGTAGCATAGCAGTGTCAGATAAGAAATGCGCAACGACCATTCAGCCCATCTCGATGGAACTTTCCGTGCCCCCCCTACCCCCGAAGAGGGTTCCACCATGGCCTCCATGAATCCTGCCATGCCTCGGTCGTCTGCCAGTGCAGTCGCCGTATGGTCAAGGTTACGTGTTATCGCCGAGGGCCGCCTGCCGGTAACGCCGGGCCGGCAGCAGCAGTGCTGCCACCGCCACCCCGACGGCACAGGCGGCCAGCAGCAGATAGAGCCGCCCGAATCCACTGGCCGGATCGTAACCCCAGGCCACGATCGGTACGGCCAGGGCGCCAACGCCCAACGACAGCACGTACTTCACGGCATAGACACGTGCCCGCCAGCCGCTGACGGCATGGCGCGCCACGATGGCGTCCTGCACGGGAATGACCCCGAATACGGTTATCATCAGCCCCAGCGACAGTAAAACGACCCACCACTGCCCGCCCTGGGTCAGCAACAACAACAGGGGCACCTGCACCAGCGCCAGCAGCAGCATCAACTGCCGCGGCGACACCCGATCCACTGCCCTACCGGTCACCAGCTGCGCCATGGAGGCGCCGGCAAAGATCAGCGATGCCAGCCCGGTGGCACTGATCAAGCCATTCCCACCACCACGGAAAGCCTCCTCCATGATCTTGGGCAGCACGATGGTGGTAGCCGCGAACACCAGCCCACCCATCAATGCCGTGATGACCAGGTAGGCGAGGATACGGCCAGGCAGCGCCGTCGAGGCTTGTACCGGCGGTGTATCGGCGGTCTCAGCCGTCGACTCACGCGTATCGCGCTCGGCCGGCACCAGTGCCAGATAGGCGATGCCGCTGGCTAGACAGAGCGCGCCGGGCATCAGGAAGGCCGCCTGCCAGCCGAATACGCCCGTCAGCGCACCGGTCAGCAGCGGCGCCGCCGCGACACCCATGTTGCCCCATACGCCGTTCACGCCCAGTGCTTGGCCTACCCCCGCGCCGCTCTCCGCCACCATGGCGATACCCACCGGATGATAGATCGCCGCAAAGGCGCCCACCAAAAACAGACCGGCCGCCATCTGGTATGGGCCGCTCGCAACGCTTGTCAGCATGGAAGCCACCCCGAGCCCCAGGAACATCAGGGCCATCATGCCGTTTCGGCTCCAGCGGTCACCCAGCCAGCCCGCCGGCAAAGTAAACACCGCAAAAGCGACGAAACCCGCGGTGGCCGGCAACAGCAGCTCGCCATACTCGCCCTGGCCGCGCCGCTCCAGCACCACCGCCACCGTGGGGTGAATCAGCATGAAATAATGGGCGTAGGCGTGCCCCAGGTTGAGGAACAGTAGCCGAATGCGATTGCCGCTCATGGCCAGACTCCAGTTGGTCGGCCTTTCAGGCTAAACTCGACGCGACGCCGTTTCTCTCGCTATTCTGACAATATATATAGCGAAACAGCCAATATGCACCACACCAACCCCCTGCCACGCAACGCCCTGCAGCAATACATCGATACCGCTCCAGGCCCCGTGCAGCCCTATGCCTGCGACTACCCCAGCGGTTGGGATACCGGCCGCCATTGCCACTCGCGCGCTCAGCTCGTCTTCGCCACGCAAGGCGTGATGACGGTATCGACTCATGCAGGGTGGTGGGTGGTGCCGCCACAACTCGCCGTCTGGATACCGGCACGCCAGGAGCATGCCCTGCAGATGCATAGGGTCGTCAAGCTGCGCACGCTGTATCTCGACGAACGACTAGCGGAGCTACCCTCCCAGCCACGCGTGTTGAGCGTCTCGCCACTGTTACGCGAACTGGTACTGCGTTTGATGGAGCTACCGGCCGAGGCGAGCGCCAGCGGTGCCGGTGCACGGTTGATAGCGGTACTGCTGGATGAGCTGCGCGAAGGGCCCACCGCCCCATTGCACCTTCCAGACCCCGACGACCCCGTGTTGCAACGGATCTGCAGCGCCCTGCGCACCGATCCGACGCATCAGCAGGATCTCGCGGCCTGGGGCCAAGTGGTGGGCGCTTCGCCACGGACCCTGGCGCGGCGCTTCCAGTCACAGACGGGCATGGGCTTTGCCGCCTGGCGACAGCAAGCACGCTTGCTCGCCGCCCTGCCCATGCTGGCGGAAGGCCGCCCGGTCACGACGGTGGCCCAGGAGGTCGGCTACGAAGCACCGAGCGCCTTCATTGCCGCCTTTCGACGCCACCTGGGAGTGACCCCGGGGCGCTACTTCGCGCGCCCGGGATCCCGTCACTGAATCGAACTCGCACGGCGCCTATAGGCGCCTAGAAAGACAGGCAGATCTTGCCGAAGTGGCGCCCCGCCTCTTCGTGACGGAAGGCATCGGCGATCTTCTCCAGCTCGAAGGTGCTGTCGATGATCGGGCGCACGCCGATGGCCTCGATGCCACGCACCATCTCCTGCTGCTGGGCACGGCTGCCGACGATCAGCCCCTGCAGGCGCGCCTGCTTGGCCATCAGCTTGATGGTCGGCACCTCGCCACCGCGGCCAGTCAGGATACCGATCAGCGCAATATGGCCGCCGATGCACACCGCATCGATGGACTGCGGCAGGGTGCCGGGTCCGCCGACCTCGATCACGTGATCCACACCCCGGCCGTCGGTCAGTGCCTGCACCGTCTTGCCCCACTCCGGGTCGGCCTTATAGTTGATGGTGTGGTCGGCGCCGAGCTCCTTGAGCTTCTCGATCTTCTCATCGGAAGAGGAGGTAGAGATCACCCGCGCGCCCATCGCCTTGGCGAACTGCAGGGCAAAGATCGAAACGCCGCCGGTGCCCAGGGTGAGCACGGTATCGCCGGCCTTGAGGTTGCCGTCCACCACCAGCGCGCGCCAGGCGGTGAGCCCCGCCGTGGTCAGGGTGGCGGCCTCGGTGTGGCTATAGCCCTTGGGTGCGTGGGTAAACCAGGTGGCCGGGCGCACCACTTGCTGGCGGGCGTAGCCGTCAAGGCCGTCGCCGGGGGTGGTCTTGAAATCCGCCACCCTCGCCGGGCCGTCGAGCCAGTAGGGGAAGAAGGTGGAGACCACCGCATCGCCCACCGCGAACTCCTCGACGCCTTCGCCCACCGCCTCGACCACGCCCGCCCCGTCGGCCATGGGGATACGGCCATCGTCGGTGGGGATCATCCCGGCGACCACGGCATAGTCGTGGAAGTTGAGGGAATTTGCCTTCACCGCCACGCGGATCTCGCCCGGGCCCGGCTCGCCGGGCGCATTGCGCTCGACGACGTGCAACTGGTCCAACCCACCACCACTGCCTAATGTTACAACCTTCATGGCGTACTCCTTCTTGAACCTAAAAATGAGCGTGCTAAGAGACTAGCCCAACATGCCGGCGGCAGGTCAAGCAATGGCTCGCTGCATGCAACCCACCAGCGCTTCCACCCGCGGCATGCGCAGCGCCCAGTCGTCACTGCCCTCTTCGAGATAGGCGCGCCGCGCCAACGCCAGTGCGTCGCGGTGCGCCGGGGGCAGGCGACAGCAGCATCCTTGGGGTAATGGCCCTTGCATCCATTCAGTAGTGCGGCGGTGTCATCGCCCAAATCACTATGGTCTTGGACTGTCCCGGATTCCTATACCTATGAGGCCGTGAAGAATCGAAATGGAAGCTATCGCCTTCATTGAGCAGAAAGACTTCTGACTCAATGGTGAGCTCCAGCTGTCCTTGGTCCACATAGCCGGCCTCTTCCCCTTTATGGCAATAGAGTTCGTTTCCAGAAGACCCGCCAGGCTCGAGGGTGCACCGCAGGAGTTCAAGCTGACCGGACAGCGTGGGCGTGAGTAGCTCATCACGGATTCCCGACTCGAATTTCAAGGCACGGCGCCGGGATGCGCGCACGACGATTGCAGCCTCGGGCGCTTCTTGCTCTTCTGGATCGGGGAAGAACCAGTTGATATTCACGCCGAGGATACGCGCAATCACATTCAGCGCACGGATCGACGGCGTCGCCTGCTCGCGCTCAAGCTGACTTAGATATCCAACGGACAGACCGGTTTCACCCCCTAAGGCCTGAAGTGTCATTTTCTTTGCTTTGCGCAGCTCACGCATGCGCGAACCAATGATCGGCTGCGTCTCACGCGGGCCAGCACCTCTGGAGCCATTTTGCCCTTGATCCGAAGTATACCTAGATTGACTCATCTAAATTTTTCGCATATTTTTTTGATGTGAGTATAAATATCTATCAAAAATTGTAGCACAACTGGGAATGGAATCATCCTCACTCAGTTAAGGTTGCTCTGCCTTCTGCAGGGCGATGCGAGGAGCAACCGATGGGACGATCTGGACTCAACAAGAAAGCGCTTCTAGACCGCGCAGGTGCAAACGGGCCGGTCATGATCCTTTGTGCAACGGCACTGATGGCGTTCCAAGACGCCATGGTAAAAATAATGAGCGCTGACCTGCCGCTTTGGCAGCTATTCCTAACCCGGTCAATGATCGCCCTTCCAGCGCTTCTGATACTGTCACGGGAAAAGTCCAGCACGGTACTGAGAGCCGCCCTCGCCCCCTGGGCGCTTCTTCGGTCGTGTCTTATTGTAGCGATGTACGTTGCATTCTATGCAGCGTTACCAATTCTGGATCTGTCCATAGTGGCTGCATGCTACTATATGGGACCTATCATTATCGTTTTGCTCTCAGCAATCTTTCTCCGGGAACCGGTTCGACCAGGACAAATCGTTGCCATCGGCATGGCATTCTGCGGCGTCCTGATCATTGTCCAGCCAACGGGCGAAGCGTTCTCCGCAGCGGCCCTCATACCTCTCGCTTCGGCACTTTGCTACGCGATTGCCGCAGTAGTGACACGAGGCTATACGAGTGCAGCTGGCCCCTGGGCCCTTACCGTTTCGGTTAATATTGCCTTCATAGTAATCGGCGGTACTGGTATCGGGGTCCTGAAAGTTTTCGCCCCGGATCCAGTTTATCCATTTCTAATGCGCATCTGGGTGCCGCTCGGCAATGAGACGTTTGCGAGTCTCGCAGTGCTTGCAGCAATCTCCATCGGCATTCACCTAGCTCTGGCACGAGCGTATCAGGCTGGACCGATGACGGCCGTCGCAAGTCTCGACTATTCATACCTCTTATTTGCCGCACTATGGGCATTTATCCTCTTCGGCACTGTGCCTGAAAGCATGATTGTAGCCGGCACCGGCCTTATCACCGCAGCCGGAATGTGGATCACATTAGGATATCGAAAGCGGCGAGGCTAACCTCCGTTATGAACATGTCTCCCGCTTGCATTGCAATACTGTTTTAGCAGCATCCCCGTCCCATTTTAATTTCTTCAATAGCTATAGAGAAACTGGGGACCCCGGTACGACTCCGATGGCCAAGTGATTAGTCAAGCACATCCGCCTAGAGGTCAAGCAATGGCTCGCTGCATGCAACCCACCAGCGCTTCCACCTGCGGCATGCGCAGCGCCCAGTCGTCACCACCCCCTTCGAGATAGGCGCGCCGCGCCAACGCCAGGGGGTCGCGGTGCGCCGGGGGCAGGCGCTCCAGCGCCCAGGCGGCGGCCACGTCCTTGGAAGCGATCTGCCCCGTTTCCAGGGTCATCCACATCCGCGCCAGGGTCAGTAGCACGTTGCGCTCATCGCCCTCGAGGCCAGCAACCAGGCCAGGCAGCGAGTCGACGATTGCCCGTCGCAGGTCCGCCTCGGGAATCGGCGCGATCAACTCCTCGAGCTCGGGCCCACACAGGGCGAGGCTTTGCTGCCTGGCAGTGGTCAGCACCACCGCCAGGTCGGGGTCGGCTGCCGCCGGCGGAATGCGGCCCTGTTCGAACTCATCTCGCAACCACTCGCCATAGACCAGCTCGCTGCGTGGCGGGTAGCGCCAGGGCACCAGTGCCTGCCGACACAGCAGCGTCACCTCCAGCGGCCTGGTCGTGCCATCGTCTTCAGGGCTGCCGGACACCGCCATCAGTGCCTCGACAATGCGCCTACGCACCAGCGCATCAGGCGGCTGGCCGATGATCGCCAGCACGTCCACATCGCTATTGGGACGCAGCCCGCCAGCCAGTGCCGAGCCGAACAGATAGACGCCGACGACGCTATTGCCCAGCTCGCGCGTCAAGATATCGAAGGCGGCCTCGGCCTCGTCAGGCAGCGGGGTCACGGCATCCTGTCCATCAGCGGCCGCAATGCCACGCTACGCGGCCCGCCGTCGAAGTCGTCGCTGACCAGCACCTCGGCGCGCTGGCGCAGGTAGTGTCCTGCACCCTCTACCTCGGCGATGCGCTGCATCTCGGCCAGGGCCTCGATCAACTGCGGCGTCAGGCGGTCGAGCACCGGGCGCACTTCCTCGCCAAGGTCAGGCGGATCGGCGAATGGCGGGCGCCCCTCCTGAGTCCACTGCAGATGGAGCCGCCGCTGAATCTGCTTGCTGGCCTCGAACTGCTGCTGAAAGAAGTCGCGGGCGAAGCCCTCATCGATGCCTGCCGCAACCGCCTCCTCGGCCACCGACTCGAGGATCTGCGCTTCGCGCTCCGGCGCTTCGATGGCTGCCCCTGAGTTCCACTTCGACTGCGCCACCAGCGGCGCCACCTCGAGGCGTTCATCGACCAGCTGCAGCATGTGGTCGATGGCCGCCTGGTCCTGCTCCGGCGGTGCCGGCGGCTGTGTCTGACACCCGGCGAGCAGCAACAAGACAACGAGGCCGACAAGATGGCAACGCCATGTAGCGCGATAACCAAACGACATGGGAACGACTCCTTTCGTGATTGAACGACACCAGTTTGGCAGCATGGCCGGTGTCCGGCCACCCGCTATCCACTGCCACTACCCACCACTGAACGAGGGCGGTCTCAAGTACCAAGTGCAACGCTATTGAAGGGAGCTTGGACCAGCGACCGATTTCTGGAGCACCTCGGCCCCAAAGGCCATGAACGCCCGAATGCGCGCCACCTGCCGCAGGTCGGGATGGGTCAGCAGCCACAGGTCAGTGGCAAGCTCCTCCCCCACCAGCGAGCCTGTGTCGACAGTCGCCAGGATCACCCTAAGATTCAGCCCCTGTTCATTCATGCAAAGTCACTTCTCATGGAAAGGGAATGTTCGATCACAAATGAACAGCATAGCCTCGAACCTACACACTCCTTCAAAGGTTTCCGCCATGAACGTGCTGATCGTGTTCTGCCATCCCGAACCCCGCTCCTTCAATGGCGCTCTCAAGGAGGTTGCCGTGGAAACCCTGCAGCGCCAGGGTGATAGCGTCGAGGTCTCGGATCTCTACGCCGAAGGCTTCGATCCGGTGGAGGGAGCAGCGCACTACCCCGAGCGCGGCGAACCCGATACCTTCTTTCCGCTCACCGAGCAGCGCCACGCCTTCAAGGGAGGCACCCTGCCCGCCGACGTACAGCGCGAGATCGCGCGGCTCGAGCGTGCGGATCTGATCATCCTGCAGTTTCCCCTTTGGTGGCACGGGCTGCCGGCGATGCTCAAGGGCTGGTTCGACCGGGTGATGGTCTACGGCGGCCTCTACTCCGGCAGCATGCGCTACGACCGCGGCCGCCTGGCGGGCAAGCGGGCGATCTGCTCGGTGACCACCGGCTCGCCGGCGGCGGCCTTTAGCCGCCACGGGCGCGGCGGCGACATGGCAACGCTGCTGTGGCCGATACACTGCTCGCTCTACTACCTGGGCCTGGAGGTGCTGGCACCGCAGGTCGTCTATGGCGTGCAGGGCGGCGGGCTCAGCTACCAGGCCGAGGGCGAATTCCGCGAGCACCTCGAGAGCGCCAAGGCGAGCTGGGCCCAGCGGCTGCCCAGCCTCGCGGATGCTGCGACGATTCCCTTCAGCGGCTGGCAGGACTGGGACGAGCACGGCGTGCTGAAGGCACAGCATCCGCTGAGCTGGAGGCCTTAGAGACCCTAAGCACGCTGCGGCCAGCCGCCCGCCAGCGCGCGATAGAGCCCCACCAGCGCCGTGGCCGAACGCGTGTGACTGCGCGCCAGGCTATCCTCGGCTTCCAGCAGCGAGCGCTCGGCGTCGATGACCTCCAGGAAGTCGATCACGCCCACCTCGAAGCGTACGCGGGCCTGGCGCGCCGCCTCGGCGCTGGCCTCGGCGGCATCCACCAGGTGTTCGCGCTCACGCAGCGCCTGGGCATAACGGGCAAGCGCCGTCTCCGCCTCTTCCAGCGCTTGCAACACGGTCTGCTCGTAGCGCGCCAGGTTGACCTCGGCGTCGGCATCGGCGGCGGCCATGCGCGCCCGCACCCGGCCGCTGTCGAGAAACGACCAGTCGACCCCCAGCGCCAGCAGCCGGGTCTCGCTGTCGCGGCCGAACAGATCGCCGGTGCTGGCGGCCTGGGTGCCGAGCAGGCCGCTGAGGGTGAAGCGCGGGTAGAGATCGGCGGTAGCCACGCCGATGCTGGCGGTGGCGGCGTGCAGGCGCCGTTCCGCCGCAGCGATGTCCGGGCGGCGGCGCAACAGCTCGCCGGGCAGGCCGATCGCCACCTTCTCGTGCAGCGCCGGCAGCGCTGCCGGCGCCTCCAACCGCGCAATCAGCGCGCCCGGCTCGCGACCGGTCAGCACCGCCAGGCGATGGATGATGGCGGCGATCTCGCCTTCCAGTGCCGGAATGCGCGACAGCGTGCTCTCCAGTTGCGCCCGGGCGCGGACGCTATCGAAGTCGGTACCGCGCCCCGCCTCGAGGCGCGCATCGACCAGCGCCAGCGACTCGCGCTGGTTATCGGCGTTGGCCCGGGCCACGCGCAGCTGCTCCTGCAGCCCGCGCAGGCGCACGTACTGGTCGACCAGTTCACCGACCACCACCACCTGCATGGCGCGCACATCGGCGGCCGAGGCCTCGGCTTCCGCCTGCTGCGCCTCCACGCTGCGCCGCACGCGGCCGAAGAAGTCGAGCTCCCACAGCGCGGCGACGCCGGCGTCATAGCGCTCGACATCACGCTGCGAGCGAGTCGCCTGGGGCATCTGGTCGGCGCTGGCGCGCTGATGGGCGGCACCGCCTTGAGCGGTAACGCTGGGCGCCAGGTCGCGACGCGACTGGCGCAGTAGGGCCAAGCTGCGGTCGTGGCGCGCCAGGGCAATACGCAGGTCGTGGTTGGCGTCGAAGGCTTCCTCGACCAGCTCGCTCAGCAGCGCATAGTCGAAGCTGCGCCAGAAGTCGTGCTCGACGGCCTCGGGTGTCACCAGCCCAGCCTCGGCACGCACCA
The DNA here is from genome assembly GCF_002286975.1 of Halomonas salipaludis. Taxonomy (GTDB): domain Bacteria; phylum Pseudomonadota; class Gammaproteobacteria; order Pseudomonadales; family Halomonadaceae; genus Franzmannia; species Franzmannia salipaludis. The sequence goes on along the minus strand of NZ_NSKB01000006.1, from coordinate 120,998 downwards.
GGGCAGCGGGCTCGGGCAGCGCCGGTGCACGGTAGTCCGGCCCCACCGCGCAGGCGGCCAGCGCCAGGGTCAGTGGCAACAGCATCAGGTGTCGCATGGCTCTCATGGGTTTGGCCAGATCAGGCATGATAGGCGCCCTCCACAGGCTGCGCGTCGCGTGGGTCGGGTTGGCCACGCGTGACCAGCTTGCGCAGCGCAACGTAGAACACCGGGGTCAGGAACAGGCCGAACAGGGTGACGCCGAGCATGCCGGCGAACACCGCGGTGCCCAGCGCCTGGCGCACCTCGGCGCCGGCTCCACCGGCCAGCATCAGCGGCACCACCGCCGCGGTGAAGGTGATCGAGGTCATGATGATCGGCCGCAGGCGCAGGCGGCAGGCCTCAAGCGCCGCCTCGACGATGCCGCGGCCCTGCATCTCCAGCTCGCGGGCGAACTCGACGATCAGGATGGCGTTCTTGCATGCCAATCCGATCAGCACCACCAGGCCGACCTGGACGAAGATATTGTTGTCACCGCCGGTGAACTTCACGCCGATCAGCGCCGAGAGCATGCACATCGGCACGATCAGGATCACCGCCAACGGCAGGGTCCAACTCTCGTAGAGCGCCGCCAGCGCCAGGAACACCAGCAGGATCGCCAGCGGGAAGACCACCAGGGCGGCACCGCCCTGGTTGACCTGCTGGTAGCTCAAGTCGCTCCACTCGAAGGTCATGCCGGCGGGCAGCACCGCCGGCGCCAGGCCCTCAACCAATGCCAGCGCCTGGCTCGACGACAGCACCCGAGGATCGGATTCGCCCATCAGGTCGGCGGCCGGGTAGCCGTTGTAGCGGATCACTGGATCCGGCCCAAAGGTCTCGCTGATACGGATCATGCTGCCGATCGGCACCATCTCACCGTAGTCGTTGCGGGTGCGCAGACGGTCAATATTCTCGGCATCCATACGATAGTCGCCGTCGGCCTGGGCGATCACCTGCCAGGTGCGGCCGAAGCGGTTGAAGTCGTTGACATAGGCCGAGCCCAGATAGACCTGCAGGGTCTCGAACAGGTCGCTCAGCGGCACCCCCTGCGACTTGGCCTTGACCCGGTCCACGTGCAGGTCGAGCTGCGGCACGTTGGCCTGGTAGGAGGTGATCGGATAGCCCATCCCCGGGGTCTGCGCCAACGCCCCGCTGAGACCGTCGACAGCATTCTGCAACTCGCCATAGCCGAGGTTGGCGCGATCCTGCACGAACAGCGAGAACCCCGAACCGGAGCCGAGTCCCAGGATCGCCGGCGGCATGAAGGCGAAACTGAAGGCCTCCTGCAGGGCGGCGAACTTGCCGTTGAGCTCGGCGGTGATCTCCTCGGCACTGCGCTGACGGTCGCCGAACGCTTCCAGGCCGAAGAACACCGTGCCGGAGTTGGGCGTGTTGGTGAACTGCAGCGGATTGAGGCCGGGGAACGCCACTGCCGCCTCGACCCCCTCGGTCTCCAGGGCGATCTCGGTCATGCGCCGGACCACCTCCTCGGTGCGATCCAGCGAGGCCCCCTCGGGCAGCTTGGTACCGCCGATCAGGTACATCTTGTCCTGGGTGGGGATGAACCCGCCCGGCACCGCCTGGAACATCAGCCCGGTGGCCGCCAGCAGCAGCACATAGATGCCGAACACTACGCCACGCCGGCGCAGGCTGCGCCCCACCCCGCGCTGGTAGCGCTCGGAGCTGGCGCCGAACAAGCGGTTGAAGGGGCGGAACAGCCAGCCGAAAAGCAAGTCGATCAGCCGCGACAGGCGGTCCTTGGGCGCATCGTGGGGCTTGAGCAGCAGCGCGGCCAGTGCCGGCGACAGCGACAGCGAGTTGATCGCCGAGATCACCGTGGAGATGGCGATGGTCACCGCAAACTGGCGATAGAACTGGCCGGTGACGCCCTCCAGGAAAGCCATCGGCACGAACACCGCGCACAGCACCACCGAGATCGCGATGATCGGCCCGCTCACTTCACGCATCGCCTGGTGGGCCGCCGCCAGCGGCGCCAGTCCCTCCTCGATATTGCGCTCGACGTTCTCCACCACCACGATGGCGTCGTCGACCACGATACCGATCGCCAGTACCAGCCCGAACAGCGTCAGGGTATTGATCGAGAACCCCAGCAGGTAGAGCACCGCAAAGGTACCCACGATCGACACTGGCACCGCCAGCAGCGGGATGATCGAGGCCCGCCAGGTCTGCAGGAACAGCGTCACCACCAGCACCACCAGCAGCACCGCCTCGAGCAGCGTCTTGATCACCGACTTGATGGAGTCGCGCACGAACACCGTCGGATCGTAGACGATCTCGTGCTCCACGCCCTCGGGGAAACGCTCGGCCAGCTCGGCCATCTTCTCGCGCACCGCGTCGGACAGATCAATGGCGTTAGAGCCCGGCGCCTGAAAGATGCCGATCGCCACCGCCTGCTGATTGTCGAGCAGTGAGCGCAGCGAGTATTCGGCAGCGCCAAGCTCCAAGCGCGCCACGTCGGAAAGGTAGGTAACCTGGCCGTCACTGCCGGCGCGGACAACGATATCGCCGAACTCCTCCTCGCTGACCAACCGCCCCTGGGCATTGATCGAGATCAGGAAGTCCGAGGCCTCCGGCGTCGGCGGCGCGCCGAGCTGGCCCGCCGAGACCTGCACGTTCTGCTCGCGGATCGCAGCCAGGATATCGCCGGCGGTCAGCCCCCTGGCGGCGGCGCGGTCGGGATCGATCCACACCCGCATGGCGTAGTCGCCAGCACCAAACAGCATCGCCTGGCCGACGCCGGGCAGGCGCGCCAGCTCGTCGCGCACGTGCAGCGCCGCGTAGTTGCGCAGGTAGGTGCTGTCGTAGCGCCCGTCCGGAGAAATCAGCTGCGGCACCATGGTCAGGTCGGGCGACTGTTTCTCGGTGGTCACGCCCTGGCGGCGCACCGCTTCAGGCAGCCGCGCCAGCGACTGACTAACCCGGTTCTGCACCTGCACCTGGGCCGCGTCCGGGTCGGTACCGGGGCGGAAGGTCAGGGTCATCGCCAGTACTCCGTCGGAGCCGGCCACCGACTTCATGTACATCAGGTCCTCGACCCCGGTGATCGCCTCTTCCAGCGGCGTGGCCACCGTCTCGGCGATCTCCTTGGGGTTGGCGCCGGGATACACCGCCCGCACCTGCACCGTGGGCGGCACCACGTCGGGGTATTCGCTGATCGGTAGTAGCGGGATGCTGATCGCCCCGGCGATGAAGATCAGAATCGACAGCACCGCGGCAAAGATCGGCCGGTCGACGAAGAATTTCGCAAAATCCATGGCAAGGCTCCCGCCTCGGGGCAGACGCCGAGCGTCAGCCCTGGGGGCATCGTTCAGGGGTTATGGTTGGCACTGAAGTGGTAACGCTCAGCGCGTGGCGGCGAGCTCCGTGCCGCCGGCGGTTGGCCCACGCATGTCGACGCTTTCGGCTGCCACTTCCATGCCCGGGAAGAAGATCCGCTGGGTACCGCGCACCACCACCCGGTCGCCGGACTCGAGACCGGACGCGACGACCCTCAGCCCCTCGGCCATGCGGCCCAGCTGCACGTCTCGGCGCTGCGCAATACCCTCGTCGTCGACCACATAGACATACTTGCGGTCCTGGTCGGTGAGCACCGCCTTGTCGTCGATGAGGATGGCCTGCTGCGAGCCGCTGCCGAGCAGCTGTACCCGAGCAAACATGCCCGGCGCGAAGCGCCCCTCGCTGTTGTCGAGCACGGCCCGCATCAGGATGGTGCCCGCGGCGGCGTCCAGCCGGTTGTCGACGAAGTCCACCTCGCCCTGATACGGATAGCTCTCATCGCTGGCCAGCCCCACGCGGACCGGCGTGCGCTCGTCGCGGGAGCTCGCGCGCTCGCCGCTGCGGGCCATGGCGTCGTAGTTCAGATAGGCCCGCTCGTCGCTATAGAAGTACACGTGGACCTGATCCAGCGAGACGATGCTGGTCAGCGGCGTGGCCTCGGAGACCAGATTGCCGACGGTTACCAGGGCCCGGCCGGTGCGCCCGGAAATCGGCGCGCGGACCTCGGTAAACGCCATGTTCAGGCTCGCCGTGTCGAGCGCCGCCCGCGCCGCAAGGACCTCGGCATTGGACTGGGCCGCCGCCGCCCGACGCTGGTCCAGCTCCTCGCGGGAGATGGCCCGGGTCTGCGCCAGGGTCTCCGCCCTGGCGGCCTCGCTGCGGGCAAGCTCGGCGCGGGCACGCGCCCGCTCCAGGTCGGCCTCTGCCAGCGCCAGCGCGGCCTGGTAGGGACGCTGGTCGATCACGAACAGCACCTCCCCCGCCTCGACACTCTGGCCCTCGGTGTAGTGAATGCTGTCGATATATCCGGTCACCCGCGGACGTAGCTCCACCGTCTCCACCGCCTCGATGCGGCCGGTGAATTCGTCCCAGAAGCGCACGCTCTCGACCACCACATCGGCCACGCTGACCTGGGGCGGAGGCGGCGCCTGCTGCGCATTGTCGGCCTGGCTGTCACAGCCGGCCAGGAGTACGAGTCCCACCGCCATGGCGGTAACCATAAGGCGTCTGGCGAGACCCGAGGAAAGGAACATCTCGTGGACGTTCATAAGTGACCTCTATCGACTCGGAAAAGCGAAATGCACCGACAACGCTCGTCGGACCTGGCAGTTGAGTTGCCGTGGACGCTAACCAGTCGATTGATGTGACGGGGAATCGACGCGCGGCAACCTATCGCAATGCGACACCATAAAGCCCTATTGACAACTTGATTAGTCGGGCTACCAGGGAAATACTGTCCCGTTGACGGGACAGTCAGCGAGCAGGCATTCCTCGAGCACCACACAGGACAACGACAATGTTGCAGGATCTCAACGACGCCTTGATCTTCGCCAAGGTGGTGGAACAAGGCAGTTTTATCGCTGCGGCCAAGCAGCTGCATCTTTCCAAGACAACGGTGAGCCGCAAGATCCAGGGGCTCGAGCAGCGTCTGGGCGCCCGCCTGCTGAATCGCACCACACGCAACCTGAGCCTCACCGAGGCCGGTGCGGTCTACTTCGACTACTGCAATCGCATCGCCCAGGATCTTGGCGAAGCCGAGAGCGCCGTCCAGCGCCTGGAGGACAGCCCACGTGGCTGGCTACGAGTCACCGCCCCCTTCACCATGTGTACCGAGTTCACCTCGGATCTGGTGCGGGAATTTCGCGTGCGCCATCCCGCCGTCAGGATCGAGCTAGTACTCTCCAATGATCGCCTCGACTTGGTCTCCAACCAGATCGACGTGGCACTGCGGGTCGGCCCACTGCCGGACTCGACCCTTGTCGCCCGTCCCTTGGCGCGCTTCCGCTCGTTCGTGTACGCCAGCGACCACTATATCGCCATGCATGGCGAGCCCAGTGAGCCGGCGGACCTGGCCCACCACCCGGCACTGGCCAAGTCCACCGACCAACGCGGCCAGCGCTGCCTGTGGCAGTTACGCAATGGAACGCGTCAGGTGGAAGTAGAGATCGACCCGATTGCCATCGCCAACGACCCCTTCGTGCTGCGCGGGCTGCTGGTCGAGGGGCAAGGCGTGATGCTGGCCAGCGAGATCGTCGCCTGCCTGGGGCCGGAAGAGCAGCGGCTGCGCCGCGTGCTCGAGGGGTGGGAGGGCCCCGAGGTAGAGCTCAATGCGGTCTTTCCCGGCGGGCGTCTCATCTCTCCCAAGGTGCGCACCTTCGTCGACTTCGTCGTCGAACGCATGCAGATCGAGAACATGCCAACTTCCGAGCTATGGCATCCCCCGGCGTATCCCGAGACCGAAGCGCCGGCACCGGCCACGGCAGAGACCGCCTGATCCGACAGGAACCCTCGCGGCCCCGAACGAGTCAGACAGGGGGCTGATTCGATACGGAGATCCCATGCTCGAGCACCACAACGACCCCACCCTGCCCAGCCCGCACTTCCCCGGTAGCCATATCGTGCTGGACGACCGCTACGCCTTCGTCTCCGGCCTGACCGCCGCGGATATCCACGGCACCGAGGGCGATATCGGCAATATCAAGGAAGAAACCCACCGCATCATGCGCGAGCTCGAGCGCATGCTGGATATGGTCAACGTGCATATGAGAGACGTGGTGAGGGTTGATCTCCACCTCGCCGACCTCGACGAGATCAGCGAGATGGACAGCATCTACGCGGAGTTCTTCGAGGGGCCGAACTATCCGGCGCGCACCTGCACCGAGTCACCCAAGCTGTTCGGCGGCTGCCGGATCGAAATCACGCTGATGGCGCGCCGACCGAAGTAACGGCAGGTTCGCCGTTGACGTCGACGCCCAGAAAGCCCCCCGACTGACGCCGCCACAGGGCAGCATAGAGCCCGTTCATGTCGAGCAGCTCCTGGTGGGTGCCGGTCTCGACGATGCGCCCCTCATCGATCACCACCAGCCGGTCGAGCATGGCGATGGTCGAGAGGCGATGGGCGATGGCGATCACCGTCTTGCCCTGCATCAGGGTGTAGAGCTGCTCCTGAATCGCCGCCTCGACCTCGGAATCCAACGCCGAGGTCGCCTCGTCGAGCACCAGGATCGGCGCATTCTTGAGCAGTACCCGAGCAATCGCAATGCGCTGGCGCTGCCCGCCCGAGAGCTTGACCCCGCGCTCGCCGACGTGGGCATCCAATCCGCGCCGGCCCTGCACGTCGACCAGGTCATCGATGAAGCTGTCGGCATGGGCGCGGCGCACTGCCTCCAGCACCTGGGCCTCGCTGGCATGCGGGCTGCCGTAGCGAATGTTGTCGCGCAGAGAGCGATGCAGCAGCGAGGTGTCCTGGGTCACCATGCCGATCTGCTGGCGCAGCGATGACTGGGTGACCGCGCCAATATCCTGGTCGTCGATCAGGATGCGGCCCCCCTCCAGGTCGTAGAAGCGCAGCAGCAGGTTGGCCAGGGTCGACTTGCCGGCGCCGGAGCGGCCAATCACCCCGACCTTCTCCCCCGGCGCAATGGTCAGGCTCATGCCGTCGAAGACCCGCTGGGCCTCGCCGTCCGGCCGCGCATAGCCGAAGCGCAGCGCATCGAAGCGAATCTCGCCCTGCGACACCTCGAGCGGCCGGGCGCCCGGCGCATCCTTGACCTCGGGTTCACGGGCGATGGTATTGATGCCGTCCTGCACCGTGCCGATATTCTCGAACAGCCCCGCCACCTCCCACAGGATCCAGTTGGACATGAAGCGGATGCGCATCACCAGCGCGATGGCCACCGCAATCACCCCCAGCGAAACCGCCTCCAGGTACCAGGCGCCGATGGCGATGGTCGCGACCCCGGCCAGCAGCAGCGAGTTGAGTAGCGTCAGGCTCACCGTCAGCTTGGTGGCCAGGCGCATCTGACGGTGCACCGTGGCCATGAAGCCCTCCATGGCATCGCGGGCGTAGTGCTGCTCGCGCTGGGTATCGGCAAACAGCTTGATGGTCTGGATATTGCTGTAGCTGTCGACGATGCGCCCGGTCATCCGTGCGCGGGCGTCGGCCTGCTCCATGGAGACCTGGCGCAGGCGCGGCACGAACACCCTCATGATCGCGATATAGCCGACCAGCCAGGCCACCAGCGGCAGCATCAGCCACGGCTCGGCGTTGCCCATCAGCAGCATGGCGCCGATGAAGTAGACGATCACATAGACCAGCAGGTCCATCAGCTTCATCACCGTCTCGCGAATCGCCAGCGCCGTCTGCATCACCTTCTGCGAGACCCGACCGGCGAACTCGTCCTGATAGAAGGCCATGCTCTGGCCGAGCATATGGCGGTGCGCCAGCCAGCGGCCGATCATCGGGTAGTTGCCGAAGATGCTCTGGTGGGTGATCAGCGACTGCAGCAGGGTCAGCAGCGGCAGGCCGACCACCACCAACGCCGCCATGCCGGCCAGGCGCCAGCCATATTCAGCGAAGAAGCCCTCGCGCTCTGCGGCTGCCAACCAGTCGACCAGGTCGCCCATGTAGCTGAAGAACAGCACCTCGACCGCCGACACCAGCGCGGTGAGCAGCGACATCACGATCAGCAGCGGCAGCACCGGCCGCGAGAAGTGCAGTATGAAGGCACCCAGCCCGCGGGGCGGCGTCTCGGGCACACCAGGCGGATAGGGGTTCACCAGATTTTCGAAGAATCGGAACATGTCATCACCTTGTGTTGAGGCGACCAGCAGGGTAAAACCTCAAGTAAACTACAGGTCAAGGAAAATCGCATGTCCCGTAGCATCCCACGTGAACTCAGTGTCGGCGAGGTCGCGGCGCGCAGCGGCGTGGCCGTCTCCGCCATTCACTTCTACGAAGCCAAGGGGCTGATCGCCAGCCGCCGCAACGCCGGCAATCAGCGCCGCTTCACCCGCGACGTGCTGCGCCGGGTGGCGATCATCAAGGTCGCCCAGCGCACCGGCATCTCACTTGCCGAGGTGGGTGAGGCCTTCGCCACCCTGCCCGACCACCGTGCCCCCAGCGCCGCCGACTGGCAGCGCCTCTCGGCCAACTGGCGGGAAACTCTCGATGAACGCATTCGCTGTCTGACCCAGCTGCGCGACCAGCTCGACCACTGCATCGGCTGCGGCTGCCTGTCGATGGACGACTGCCCGCTGCGCAACCCTCGCGACACCCTTGCCGAGCAGGGCTGCGGGGCGCGCCTGCTGGAACCGGGCTGAAACCTCACAGCAGGCTGTCGAATCGACAAGGCCAGGTTCGACACACGGGGGTACCCACCAGCGAGGAGAGATCGCATGCGTTTCATGATCATCGTCAAGGCCAGCCAGGAGAGCGAGGCCGGCGCCATGCCGGAGGACAGCATGGTTGCCGCCATGGCCGAGTTCCACGAGCAGCTGGCCAACGCCGGCGCCCTGCTCGACGCCTCGGGCCTGCAGCCCAGCGCCAAGGGCTGGCGCATCGAGTACCGAGACGGCGAGCAGCTGCTCACCGACGGCCCCTTCAGCGAGGCCAAGGAGCTGATTGCCGGCTACACCCTGATCAAGGTCGCCTCACGCGAGGAGGCGCTGGAGTGGACGCGGCGCTTCCCCAATCCCGGCGGCCCAGGGGGCAACGCCGAGATCGAGGTGCGCCAGCTGTTCGAACTGGAAGATTTCGCGCCCGGCGAAGGGATACAGCGCTTCCGGGCGCTAGGCACGGTTTAACCCGCCACCTCACCCGGTACCCTGACCCAGCCCTCCATCAGCACCCGGGCGCTGCGGCTCATGGTGACCTGCTCGACCTGCCAGTCGTCTCCCGCCCGGCTCGCCTTGGCGCCGACCCGCAGCGTGCCCGAGGGATGGCCGAAGCACACCGAATCGCGCTCGGCGCCGCCAGCGGCCAGGTTGACCAGGGTGCCGGGGATCGCCGCGGCGGCGGCGATGGCCACCGCCGCGGTGCCCATCATGGCGTGGTGCAGCTTGCCCATCGAGAGCGCCCGCACCAGCAGGTCGATCTCTTCGGCCGCCACCTGCCGGCCGCTGGAGGCCGTATAGCCCGACGGCGGTGCCACGAAGGCCACCTTAGGCGTGTGCTGGCGGCTACCCGCCTCACTGACGTCCTTGATCAGGCCCATGCGCAGCGCGCCGTGGGCGCGCAGCGTCTCGAAGCGCAACAGTGCCGCCGGGTCGCCGTTGATCGCCTCCTGCAGCTCGGTGCCGGTGTAACCGAGATCGGCGGCGTTGACGAAGATGGTCGGAATGCCGGCGTTGATCAGGGTCGCCTTGAGGCGTCCGCCCGCCACCACCTCGGCGGGCACCTCCAGCTCATCGACCAGGTTGCCGGTGGGGAACAGCGCGCCCTCGCCGTCGGCGGGGTTCATGAAGGCCACCGGCACTTCCGCCGCCGGGAAGGTCACCCCGTCGAGTTCGAAGTCGCCGGTCTCCTGCACCTGGCCGTTGGTGATCGGCACCCGCGAGACGATGGTCTTCTCGATATTGGCCTGCCAGATGCGCACCTCTACCACTCCGTCGGCGGGAATCCGCGCCGGGTCGACCAGGCCGTTGGCGATGGCGAACGGCCCCACCGCGGCGGAGAGGTTGCCGCAGTTGCCGCTCCAGTCGACGAACGGCGTGTCGATGGAGACCTGGCCGAACAGGTAATCGACATCGTGATCGGGGCTCGCGCTCGGCGACAGGATCACCGCCTTGCTGGTGCTGGAGGTCGCCCCGCCCATGCCGTCGACCTGCTTTTGATACGGGTCGGGGCTGCCCAGCACCCGCAGCAGCAGTGCATCGCGGGCCGGCCCGGGCACCTGGGCCGCGGGTGGCAGGTCGGCGAGGCGGAAGAACACCCCCTTGCTGGTGCCGCCGCGCATATAGGTCGCGGCAATGCGGATCTGCGGCGTATGGCTCATGCGCTGGCCCCCGCGCTGGATTCGAGGAAGTCCTGGGCGAAGCGCTGCAGCACGCCGCCGGCGGTGTAGATGGTCAGCTCCTCCTCGGTGTCCAGGCGGCAGATCACCGGCACCCGCAGACTCTCGCCGCTGGCACGCTGGATCACCAGGGTCAGCGTCGCCTGTGGCGCCGCCGAGCCCTCGACGTCATACACCTCGGTGCCGTCGAGTTCGAGGGTGTGGCGGGTGGTGCCCGGCTCGAACTGCAGCGGCATCACGCCCATGCCGACCAGGTTAGTGCGGTGGATGCGCTCGAAACCCTCGGCGACGATCGCCTCCACGCCAGCCAGCGCCACGCCCTTGGCCGCCCAGTCCCGCGACGAACCCTGGCCGTAGTCGGCGCCGGCGATGATGATCAACGGCTGCCTGCGCGCCATGTAGGTCTCGATGGCCTCCCACATGCGCGTCACCTTGCCCTCTGGCTCGATCCGCGCCAGCGAGCCCTGGCGCACCTTGCCCGCGGCGTCGCGCACCATCTCGTTGAACAGCTTGGGGTTGGCCAGGGTGGCGCGCTGGGCGGTGAGGTGGTCGCCGCGGTGGGTGGCGTAGGAATTGAAGTCCTCCTCCGGCACACCCATCTTGTCCAGGTACTCCCCCGCCGCGCTATCGAGCTGGATGGCATTCGACGGCGACAGGTGGTCGGTGGTGATGTTGTCGGGCAGGATCGCCAGCGGGCGCATGCCCTTGAGGCTGCGCTCGGCGGACATCTTGCCCTCCCAATAGGGCGGACGGCGGATGTAGGTGCTCTGCGGACGCCAGGCGTAGAGCGGCTCGGTCCTGGCCGCCGCGCTCTTGTCCAGGTCGAACATCGGGATATAGGTCTGGCGGAACTGCTCCGGCTTGACCGCGCGCTTGACGATGGCGTCGATCTCGGCGTCGTCGGGCCAGATATCCTTGAGCGTCACCGGATTGCCGTCGGCGTCGACGCCCAGGGCGTCCTTCTCGATATCGAAGCGGATGGTACCGGCGATGGCGTAGGCCACCACCAGCGGCGGCGAGGCCAGGAAGGCCTGCTTGGCATAGGGATGAATGCGGCCGTCGAAGTTGCGGTTACCCGACAGCACCGCCACCGAGTAGAGGTCGCGCTCGACGATCTCCTGCTGGATGACCGGGTCCAGCGCGCCGGACATGCCGTTGCAAGTGGTGCAGGCATAACCCACCACGCCGAAGCCCAGATTCTCCAGCTCGCCCATCAGATCGGCCTCTTCGAGGTACATCTTGACCGTCTTGGAGCCCGGCGCCAGCGACGACTTCACCCACGGCTTGCGGATCAGGCCAAGGCGATTGGCGTTGCGCGCGATCAGCCCCGCCGCCACCATGTTGCGCGGGTTGGAGGTGTTGGTGCAGCTGGTGATGGCGGCGATGATCACCGCGCCATCCGGCAGCTTGCCGGCCTGCTCCTCGGCGCGGGCGGCGTCGAGCCCCACCGCCACACCGCGCTTGGCGAGTTCGCTGGTAGGCAGGTGGGCGTGGGGATTGGAGGGCCCGGCCAGGGTACGGGTCACGCTGGAGAGATCGAAGCGCAGCACGCGCTCGTACTCGACCTCGGCGAGGCTATCGGCCCACAGCCCGGTGTGCCTGGCGTAGGTCTCGACCAGCGCCACCTGCTCGTCGTCGCGGCCGGTGAGCCGCAGGTAATCGATGGTCTGGTCGTCGATGTAGAACATCGCCGCGGTGGCGCCATACTCCGGGGTCATGTTGGAGATGGTGGCGCGGTCGCCGATACTCAGTGCCTCTGCACCCTCGCCGTAGAACTCCAGGTAGGCCCCCACCACCCGCTCGCGGCGCAGGAACTCGGTGATCGCCAGCACCATGTCGGTGCCGGTCACGCCGGGCTGCAGCTTGCCGCTCAGCTCCACGCCGACGATGTCCGGCAGGCGCATCATCGAGGCGCGGCCGAGCATCACGCTCTCCGCCTCCAGGCCGCCTACCCCCACCGAGATCACCCCCAGGGCGTCGGTCATCGGCGTGTGGCTGTCGGTGCCCACGCAGGTATCCGGAAAGGCGACCCGCTGGCCGCTGGCATCGGGCTGGACCTGCACCACTGGCGACATCTTCTCCAGGTTGATCTGGTGCATGATGCCATTGCCGGGCGGGATCACGTCGACGTTCTCGAACGCGGTCTTGGTCCAGTTGATGAAGTGGAAGCGGTCGTCATTGCGGCGATCCTCCACCTGGCGGTTCTTGTCGAAGGCGTCCGCCTCGAAGCCGGCGTGCTCCACCGCCAGCGAGTGGTCGACGATCAGCTGGGTGGGCACCACCGGGTTGACCTTGGCCGGGTCGCCGCCCTGCTCGGCAATCGCGTCGCGCAGGCCGGCCAGGTCCACCAGCGCAGTCTGGCCAAGGATGTCGTGACACACCACCCGCGCCGGGTACCAGGGGAAGTCGAGGTCGCGCTTGCGCTCGATCAGCTGGCGCAGCGCATCGCTGAGCAGCGCCGGGTCGCAGCGTCGTACCAGCTGCTCGGCCAGCACCCGCGAGGTGTAGGGCAGCCCGGCGTAGGCGCCGGGGGCGAGGTCCTCGACCGCGGCCCGCGCATCGAAGTAGTCGAGCTCGGTGCCGGGAAGCGGCTTGCGGTAGTCGGTATTCATGGTCTCACCCCGTGGTCAGTGGGCTCAGTCACGCTGCTCGATAGGCAGCCAGCCGCGGGCGTCCGGTCCCACATAGTCAGCGCTTGGGCGAATGATGCGATTGTTGTCGCGCTGCTCGAAGACGTGGGCGCACCAGCCGGTGACCCGCGAGCAGACGAAGATCGGCGTGAACAGCTTGGTCGGGATATCCATGAAGTGATAGGCGCTGGCGTGGAAGAAGTCGGCGTTGCAGAACAGCTTCTTCTCGCGCCACATCACCGCCTCTACCCGCTCCGAGACCGGGTAGAGCACGCTGTCGCCGACGTCGTCCGCCAACCGCTTGGACCATTTCTTGATGATCGCGTTGCGCGGGTCGGACTCGCGGTAGATGGCGTGACCGAAGCCCATGATCTTCTCTTTACGCTCGAGCATGCCGAGAATCTCGCGCTCGGCCTCGTCGGCGGAGCGCCAGTGCTCGATCATCGCCATCGCCGCCTCGTTGGCGCCGCCGTGCAGCGGGCCGCGCAGGGAGCCGATGGCGCCGGTCACGCAGGAGTGCATGTCGGAGAGCGTCGAGGCGCACACCCGCGCAGTAAAGGTCGAGGCGTTGAACTCGTGCTCGGCATAGAGGATCAGCGACACGCTCATCACCTGGGCGTGCAGCTCGCTGGGCACCGCGTCGCGCAGCAGGTGCAGGAAGTGGCCGCCCACCGAATCGTCGTCGGTCTCGGTATCGATGCGCACGCCGTCGTGGGAGTAGCGGTACCAGTAGCAGATGATCGACGGCAGCACCGCCAGCAGGCGGTCGGCGGCGTCCTGCTGCTCGTCGAAGCGCTCCTCGGTCTCGAGGTTGCCGAGCATCGAGGCACCGGTGCGCATCACGTCCATCGGGTGGGCATCGGCGGAAATCTGCTCGAGCACCGCGCGCAGCGGCGCCGGCAGGCCGCGCAGGCCCTTGATCTTGGTGATGTAGGCGTCGAGCTCGGCCTGGGTGGGCAGCTTGCCCTTGAGCAGCAGGTAGGCGACCTCTTCGAAGCGCGCCTTGTCGGCCAGCTCGGCGATATCGTAGCCGCGGTAGGTCAGCCCCGAACCGCTCTGGCCCACGGTGCACAGCGCCGTGCTGCCAGCGCTCTGGCCACGCAAGCCGGCGCCTGGTGTTGGTTTATCTGCCATGACGTGTCTCCTTCTCCCAAGCCGCACGGGCCGGTGAATATTGGATATTGTTATGGGGTATGCGTTGCCGTTACATGCTGCGCAAACTAGGCCTTGTTCTCCTGCACGAATAGCGCATCCAGCTTGCGCTCGAAGTCGTGGTAATTGAGGAAGTCGTAGAGCTCGTCGCGGGTCTGCATCAGCTCGACCACGTCGCGCTGGTGGCCGTTGGCGTGGATGCTCTGGTAGACCTTGAGCGCCGCGGCGTTCATGGCGCGGAACGCCGAGAGCGGATAGAGCACCATCTGGCAGCCCACCTCGGAGAGCTCCTGCTGGGTGAACAGCGGTGTGGCGCCGAACTCGGTGATATTGGCCAGGATCGGTGCATCGACCCGCTCGCAGAACGCCTGGTAGTCGTCGAGGCTGTGCACTGCCTCGGCGAAGATCGCATCGGCGCCGGCCTCGACGCAGGCATTGGCACGCTCGATGGCGGCATCCAGCCCCTCCATCTGAAAGGCGTCGGTGCGCGCAATGAGGAAGAACTCCGGGTCGATGCGCGCGTCGGCGGCGGCCTTGATGCGATCGACCATCTCCGCCTGGCTGACGATCGCCTTGTTGGGGCGATGCCCGCAGCGTTTCTGGGCCACCTGGTCCTCGAGGTGCACGGCGGCCACCCCGGCGCGCTGCATCTCCTTGACCGTACGCGAGATATTGAAGGCACCGCCCCAGCCGGTGTCGATATCCACCAGCAGCGGCAGCTCGCTGGCGCCGGTGATGCGGTGGGCGTCTTCGACCACGTCGTTCATGGTGGTCATGCCCAGGTCGGGCAGGCCGAAGGAGGCGTTGGCCACCCCGCCGCCGGAGAGGTAGATCGCCTGGTGCCCGACCCGCTCGGCCATCAGCGCGGTATAGGCGTTGATGGTGCCGACGATGGGCAGTGGCTGGTTGGCGTTGAGCGCGGCGCGAAAGCGGGCACCGGGAGTGGCATGGCTCATGGGGCTCTCCTTGTAAGGTGGCGGTGTAATGACAGTGGTTACGACGCCGGCTGGCCGGCTTCCTGCTCGAGCACCGCGGCGTAGCGCTCGGCGACGTTGGCCCGCGAGGCGCTGACGTGGCGGCGCATCAGCAGCTCGGCGAGCTCGGCGTCGCCGCTCTCAATGGCGTCGACGATGCGGTGGTGCTCGACGAAGGCGCGCTGCGGCCGCGAGCCGCTGGCACTGAACTGGGTTCGGTAGAGGCGCACCAGGTAGTAGAGGTCGTCGCAGAGGATCGTCATCAGCATGCGATTGTGGCTGCCCTGGACGATGCGATAGTGAAAGTCCAGATCGCCCTCGCGCTGGAAGTAGGCTTCGCCGCGCTTGAGGTCGGCCTGGCGCTCGTGCAGCGCCAGCACCTCGCGCAGCCCGGCGATCTCCTCGGCGGTCATGTGCTCGGCGGCAAGCCTGGCGGCCATGCTCTCCAGCGCCTCGCGCACGTCGAACAGCTCGAGCAGTTCCTTCATCGACAGCTTGACCACCCGCGCGCCGACGTGGGGCACCCGCTCGATCAGGCGGTGCACCTCGAGGCGGCGCATCGCCTCGCGCAGCGGTCCACGGGAGATGCCGTAGGTCTTGGACAGGCCCGGCTCGGTGATCTTGGCGCCCGGCGCCAGGTCACCGCGCACGATGGCCTCCTGCAGCTGGTTGAAGACCCGCTCGGCAAGGGTGCGGACTTCTGGCGTATTCAGTTCTGGTGTGGCTTGATTCATGATTAATTGTCGACAATTGGGATCTAAAGGCACTCTACCCAGCCGTCGCCGAGGAATCAAGCACCGGCTACGCTGCATGGCCTACGCCTTTGGGCGTAGGGCCCGACCGTCACGCTGTCTACCCACCAAGACATTGTCAACAATGATGCTATTTTAGCATAAGCCGTTGATAGGCCGTCGCCTACGCCTCCACGGCAGATGAGACAAACGCCGGGGCGACGCCTAGAATGAGGCGCTCGTTGAGGAAAGTGCCGCGCATGACATCACCACTCGAGATCACCGCCCTGCCCTATCAGCCCGACCCGTTGGGCTATTTTGCCGCCCTGCGCCAGCAGCCTGGCGCGGTGCTGCTCGATAGCGGCCGCCCCCATGGCCCCGGCGGCCGCTACGACATCCTCAGCGCGCGCCCCCTCGAGACCCTCGAGATCGACACCCGCGGCCAGGCCCGCGACGCCCAGGGCAAGCCCCTGCCGGGCACGCCCATCGAGGCGCAGAAGGCGCTGTTGGCCAGCCTCAGGTGCGACCCGCCCGACAGCGAGCTGCCGTTCCTCGGCGGCTTGATCGGTTTCTGGAGCTACGACTTCGGCCGCTGCCTGGAACCGCTCGACGGCGCCGCCCGCAGCGCCACCGCCCTGCCCTGGAGCCGCGTCGGCCTCTACGACTGGGCGTTGATCCAGGACCACCAGCGCCAGCAGAGCTGGCTGGTGGCCAGCGCCGCGCGCCGCGCCGAGGTCGAACAGTGGCTGGCCGCAGCGGCGCCAGAGGGCGCGCCGTTCAAGATCACCGCGCCGTTCGCCGCCGAGCTCGACCGCGACGGCTACGGCCAGCGCTTCCGCCGCGTGAAGGACTACATCCAGGCCGGCGACTGCTACCAGATCAACCTCGCCCAGCGCTTCAGCGCGCCCTACCACGGCGACCTGTGGCAGGCCTACCTGCGCCTGCGCCGAGCCACCCCCACGCCCTTCGCCGGCTACCTGGCGTGGGACGACAAGGCGGTGCTGTCGCTGTCGCCGGAGCGCTTCCTGCAGGCCCACCACGGCCAAGTCGAGGCGCGGCCAATCAAGGGCACCCGCCCGCGCGGCGCCACGCCGGAGGAGGATCACCGCCTGGCCGAGGCGCTGCTGACCAGCGAAAAGGACCGCGCCGAGAACGTGATGATCGTCGACCTGCTGCGCAACGACCTGGGCCGGGTGTGCCGCCCCGGCAGCGTACGGGTACCACAGCTATGCGGCCTGGAGAGTTACGCCAACGTCCACCACCTGGTCAGCAGCGTGCGCGGCGAGCTGGCCACGCGGCGCTCGACCCTCGACCTGCTGGCGGCCTCGTTCCCCGGCGGCTCGATCACCGGCGCACCCAAGGTGCGCGCCATGCAGATCATCGACGAGCTCGAGCCCAGCCGGCGCAGCGCCTACTGCGGCAGCCTCGGCTACGTCGACCAGCGCGGCCACATGGATACCTCGATTGCTATCCGCACCGTAGTGGCCGATGCCGGCCAGCTACACCTGTGGGGCGGCGGCGGCCTGGTCGCCGACTCCGACGAAGAGGCCGAGTACCACGAGACCCTGGACAAGATCCGCCATCTGCTGGGTGCCCTGGACCACGACAGCGCCGCGCATTGACACCAGCGCCGCCCCTTAGCACGTTCTGCACTAACAGGGCAGCCACAAACTTGCTTTTCGCTATATAACGACCTAACCAAACGATATTGGGGCGTTGCCCACCGCCTTTGGTAATCTGGCGCCATACACCAGAGCGGCGGTTCTCCGCCTATGGAAGCGCTTTACACATCGTGCGGCGTTTCCCTTCAGGAGCCAGGTAATGGAACTCGATATCGACAGCATCAACCAGCAGTACGGCAACGACCCCGAGGCCCTCACCCGCTGGGCACTTAGCCTCGGCAAGCGCGCCATCTGCACCACCAACTTCCGCCCCTTCGAAGCGGTGATCCTGCATATGGTCACCCAGGTACAGCCCGACATCCCGGTGGTGTGGATGGACAGCGGCTACAACACCGAGGCCACCTATCGCTTCGTCGACGAGGTCGTCAAGCGCCTCGGCCTCAACCTGATCACCTACCACCCGCAGCGCTCCCGCGCCCATCGTGAAGCCCTGGAAGGCGACTTTCCCGGCATCGACGACCCGCGCCACGCCGCCTTCACCGAAGAGGTCAAGCTCGAGCCCTTCCAGCGCGCGCTACGCGAGATGGCTCCCGAGGTGTGGTTTACCGCGCTACGCGCCGAAGACACCGCCGAGCGCGCCCGCATGCAGCCGGTCTCGCGCAACGCCGACGGCCTGATCAAGGTCGCCCCGGTGCTGCACTGGACCGCGAAGGAGATGTACCAGTACCTGCAGCAGCACGACCTGCCCAACAACTTCGACTACT
Source organism: Halomonas salipaludis (assembly GCF_002286975.1). Classification (GTDB taxonomy): domain Bacteria; phylum Pseudomonadota; class Gammaproteobacteria; order Pseudomonadales; family Halomonadaceae; genus Franzmannia; species Franzmannia salipaludis. Next base: position 102,797 of record NZ_NSKB01000006.1, on the reverse strand, counting down.
TCGACCCCACCAAGGTGGAAGAGAAAAGAGAGTGCGGGTTGCACCTCCAGCACTGACACCATCGTCCAGTTAAACGAAAGGCCCGCCCGGTAGAACACTACCGGCCGGGCCTTTTGCTGTTGTCGGATGCGCGTTTAGCGCGTCGGCAGCTCGACTTTCTCGAATAGCTCCTGCTCATGGCGCGGGCCGGCGGCCAGCGCGGCATCCACGCTGTCGCGGTCGAGGTGGGCGGCGAAGCCCTGCACGAAGTCGTACATATAGCCGCGCATGAAGGTGCCACGGCGAATGGCGATCTTGGTGGTGGAGCTGGCGAACAGATGGCTGGCATCCAGCGCCACCAGGTCGCTGTCGGCCTCCGGGTCCACCGCCATGTGCGCGACGATGCCCACCCCCATCTTGAGCCGCACATAGGTCTTGATCACATCGGCATCGGCGGCGGTGAGTACCACGTTGGGAGTCAGGCCGCGGGCCTTGAAGGCGTCGTCGAGCTGCGAGCGGCCGGTGAAGCCGAACACATAGGTGACTAGCGGATACTCGGCCAGCGCCTCCAGGGTCAGCGTCTCGACATCCGCCAGCGGATGCCCCTGGGGCACCAGCACGCAGCGGTTCCAGCGGTAGCACGGCAGCAGCACCAGGTCGTTGAACAGCTCCAGCGCCTCGGTGCAGATGGCGAAGTCGGCATGCCCCTCGCTGACCATCTGGGCGATCTGCTTGGGTGTGCCCTGCTGCATGTGCAGCGCCACGTCGGGGTACTTGTGGGTGAAGTCGTGAATCACCGGCGGCAGTGCATAGCGCGCCTGGGTATGGGTGGTGGCAATAGAGAGGCTGCCGCGGCGCTCGTCGCTGTGCTCCTGGGCCACCTGCTTGATGTTCTCAGCGGTACGCAGCACCTGGCCGGCCAGCTCGATGATCGCCTCCCCGGCCGGGGTCACTCGGGTCAGGTGCTTGCCGCTACGGGCAAAGATCTCCACCCCCAACTCGTCCTCGAGCAGGCGGATCTGCTTGGAAATCCCCGGCTGCGAGGTGTACAGGCTCTGGGCGGTGGCGGATACGTTGAGGTTGTGGCGCGTGACTTCCCAGATATAGCGCAGCTGCTGCAGTTTCATCCCCGAAACCTCTTGCTGTTGGGCCGGCCGCAAAAATCGGCCGCCTAATACGACAAGGCAATAAGCCTGAATTTATAAATTACTTTATAGCATATAAAGCCAGGTGCCGTAACGGCGCGGGATCCGCCTCGCTGGCACCTTCCGATAGCTCCCCGCTATCATCGGTATTGGCCAGGCGATATTTGCCAGCAACGCAGGCTGCCGCTAACATCGGTCAGCTAACCTTGCGAAAGCACGCTCGACAAAGCGCAAAGCAACTGGAGATTCACATGGCTAATAACGTCGATGTCACCACTGCCAACTTCGAGCAGGAGGTCCTCAAGGCCGACAAGCCTGTCCTGCTGAAGTTCTGGGCACCCTGGTGCGGCCCCTGCAAGATGATGGCGCCCGTGGTCGATGAAGTCGCCGATGAGCGCGCAGATAACCTCAAGGTCGTCAGCGTCAACGTCGACGATGCCCCGGAAATCGCCGCCGAGCACGGCGTGCGTGGCGTGCCCACCGTGATGCTGTTCAAGTCCGGCGCCAAGGTCGCCTCACTGGTTGGCGCGCAGTCAAAGTCTCAGCTCGCGCAGTTCATCGAGCAGAACGCCTGATCGCAGCGACGCCATGTCGCTATTCGGCGCCCCGATGATCCTCATCATCGGGGCGCCGTCGTTTGAGGCGCACCCGCCCCGGCAAAATCTCGTCGCCCGCCGCCTTCTTCTCCGCCCCCGGCCCCAGCAGCCGTGCGATCCAGCGCGTGTCCGGGTGGCTATCGAGGGCGATCTTGAGGGTCATGGTCAGCAGCACCGAGAGCAGCATGCCCACCGTGCCGAGTATCCAGCCCCACACCACCAATGATAGAAACGCCACGAAGGTCGACAGCCCCAGCGCGCGGCCCATCACCCGCGGCTCGACCAGGTTGCCCATCACGAAGTTGATCGCCAGATAGCAGAGTGCCAGCACCACCGCCGAGCCCCAGCCGGCGTCCGGCGACACCAGCAGCAACAGTACCGGCGGAATCGCCGCCAGCGCCGAGCCGATGTTGGGAATGAAGTTGAGGCCAAAGGCCAGCGTGCCCCACAGCAGTGGAAAGCCCACCCCCACCACCACGCAGGCGATCCATACCAGCACACCGGTGACCAGGCTGATCACGGTCTTCACCGCCAGGTAGCGTTTCAGGGTCAGGCTGAATTCGCTGAGCCGGCGCAGGCTCGGCGCCGGGTCGAGCAGCGCCTGGGTCACCTTGTCACGAAAATTGAGCGTCTCGAACAGCATGAACACCACCAGCAGCCCGACGATCACGCTCTGAACCAGCAGGTTGCCCAGGTGGCCGAGGAAGGTCGGCACCATCTGGGTGGCATTGACATCATCGAACCACTCGGCGAACTGCTCGGGCCGCACCGACATACCGCGGCTGGCCAGCCAGTTGAGCAGCTCATAGTAGTAGGCGTAGGCCTGCTCCTCGATTCCCGGCAGCGCGGCGATGAAGGTGCTGAAGGTATTGGCCAGCAGCAGCATCAGCAGCAGCAGGAAAGAGCCGATCACCAGCAGGGTCACGCAGACCGACTTGCGCAGGCTCAGGCCAAGGCGGTTGAGCCACTGCACCGGTGCGGTACACACCACGGCGATGAATAGCGACAGCAGCAGCGGCACCAGCAGGTCGGCGCCAGCCTTCATCCCGCCGATGATCACCACCAGCGCGGCCAGCGCCAGGGTCAGGTTGAGCGGGATGGTACGGGTATGCTGATTCGAGTCGGGATCCATGAGCCTTCCTGGCGTTATAATTGTCCTTCATGATGGCCGCAGTTGCACGCCGAGACAAATCCGCCGCGCCGCTGCCATCCTGATTGGGGAAACACCGTGCAGACACGCACCGTCCGGGAACCGCTCCCCCGCAGCGCGCTCGAAGCCACACACACTACCTGCAAGGAGGCCACACCATGACACTCAACCGTTCTCGCCTGGGTTTGCCGCTGGCACTGCTGCTCGCCGCCAGCCTCAGTGCCCCGCTGGCGATAGCCGACATGCCCCGTCCCCAGGAGTCACGCCTCAGCGTCCAGGCCCAGTCCAGCGTCGAGGTAACCCCCGACAAGGCCAGCCTCAGCGCGCGGCTGTGGGAGCGCACCCCGGCGGTAGCCGCCGGTGACGACCAGCAGACCGACCCCGACGCCCTGCGCGAGGCCCGCGAGCGCCTCGAGGAGCGCACCGGCGAGCTGATCCGCACCCTGGAAGAGGCCGGCCTGGAGCGCGACGCCATCAGCGCCGGCTCACTCAACGTGCGGCCCGACCATATCAATGCGCCGCGCCAGCAGGATGGCGAGCGCGAGACCCTGGTGCGCACCCAGCTCGAGCGGCCGATCACCCTGACCATCGACGACCTCGAGCAGCTGCCGGTGATCCTCGATGCCCTCACCGAGGCCGGCGTCAACGCGCTGGACGGCGTGCAGTACGACCTTCACGACCGCGACGCCGCCACCGACCGCGCCCTGACCCAGGCGCTGGAGAAGGCCCGCCATAAGGCACAGCTGATGGCCGACACCCTGGAGGTGAGCCTGGGCAGCGTGACCAGTGTGAGTGAGGTGCAGTCGCCGGTGTTCATGCCGCGCATGATGGCGATGCGCGCCGACGCCATGGAGAGCCAGGGCGCCGGCGCCGAATACCGCCCCGGCACCATCGCCATCGACGCCGAGGTCAGCGTTAGCTGGGAAATTCAGGACTGAAGAAGCAAGAGCGAAGAAGGAAGAGGGAAGAATCGCTAACCCCACCATCGGTGGGGTTAGCGCGTATGGAACGTCTTACGCGTTAATCACTTCGACGCCACCCATATAAGGCCGCAGCGCGGCGGGGATGGCGATCGAGCCATCGGCCTGCTGGTGGTTCTCCATCACCGCCAGCAGGCAGCGGCCCACCGCCAGGCCGGAGCCGTTGAGGGTATGCAGCAGCTGCGGCTTCTTCTGCTCCGGGTGGCGGAAACGCGCCTGCATGCGCCGCGCCTGGAAGTCCTCGCAGTTGGAGACCGAGGAGATCTCGCGGTAGGTCTCCTGGCTGGGCAGCCACACTTCCAGGTCGTAGGTCTTGGCGGCGCCGAAGCCCATGTCGCCGGTGCACAGCGTCACCACCCGGTAGGGCAGCTCGAGCTTCTGCAGGATCGCCTCTGCATGGCCGCGCATCTCCTCCAGGGCGTCGTAGCTGGTGGCCGGATCGACCAGCTGCACCATCTCCACCTTGTCGAACTGGTGCTGGCGGATCATGCCGCGGGTATCGCGGCCGTGGGAGCCCGCCTCGCTACGAAAGCACGGTGTGTGCGCGGTGAGCTTCATCGGCAGCGCCTTGGCGTCGAGGATCTCGTCGCGGGCGAAGTTGGTCAGCGGCACCTCGGCAGTGGGGATCAGGTGGAAGCCGCGCTCGTCGTCGAGCTTGAACAGATCCTCGCCGAACTTGGGCAGCTGGCCGGTGCCGGTTAGCGACGCCTCGTTGACCATGTAGGGCACGTAGCACTCTTCATAGCCGTGCTCGAGGGTCTGGACGTCGAGCATGAACTGGGTCAGCGCGCGGTGCAGGCGGGCGATCTCGCCGCGCATCACCGCGAAGCGCGAGCCGGTCAGCTTGGCCGCCAGCTCGAAGTCGAGGTTGGCGCACTTGGCGCCCAGGTCGACGTGATCGAGCACCTCGAAGTCGAAGGTCCGCGGCGTGCCCCAGCGGTGCAGCTCGACGTTCTCCTCCTCGCTCTCGCCTTGCGGCACGCTCTCATGGGGCAAGTTGGGCAGCCCCACCACTGCCGCATCCCACTCGGCCTGCACCTCGACCAGGCGCGCCTTGGCAGCGTCCAGGCGCTCGCCCAGGTCGCTGACTTCATCGAGCAGCGGCTGGATGTCCTCACCTGCGGCCTTGGCCTTGCCGATCGCCTTGGAGCGCGTGTTGCGCTCGTTCTGCAGGGTCTCGGTCTCGGTCTGGATCTCGCGACGCCGGGATTCCAGCGCCTCGAGTCGCGCGGTATCGAGGGTAAAGCCACGCGTGGCCAATCGTTGGGCAACCTGTTCGAGGTCACCACGCAGCAGTTTCGGATCGAGCATGGAATCCTGTCCGTCGCAATTCGGTGGTGGGTAATTACCAATCAGGCGCTTATTGTAGGGAAAAGGCACAAGGGGCGCCACGCACAGCGGCCAGCTCCCGGTATCAGGCTGTGATTACCTCCCCCCTTCAACGTTGCCAAATCCTGGCGACGCCCTATCATCATTGTCCCATGTCGACCCCCGGAAGCCAGATGCCCGACACGCGACCACACTGCCCTCTCTCCACGAGCAGCACCCCATGAATATGCGCAACTGGGGCATTGCTGCGTTCACCGGCCTGGCACTGCTGGTGTTGGCAGGGCTCTGGTTGATCTGGCAGTGGCAGTACACCCAAGCGATGCAAGATGCCGAGCGCCATGCCCAGAATCGACTGGCGCTCTACAGCAGCAGTCTTGAGGGAGCGCTGGAGCGCTTCGCCTACCTCCCGAGGCTGCTCGGCCGGCAACCGCTGGTACAGGCCGCGCTGATGGATGATGTCGGTATCTTCGCCGACCAAGTCAACGCTCACTTGGCGGAGGTGGCCGAACGCTCGGGTGCCGAGGCGATTTTCCTGATGGATGCCCAGGGGGTAACCGTGGCAGCCAGCAACCACGCCACGGACGATAGTTTCCTCGGCCACCACTACGCCTTCCGGCCCTATTTTCGCGATGCCATGAGCAGCGGCCAGGGCGAGTTCTACGCCATCGGCAGCACCACTGGCCGCCCCGGCTACTTCATCTCCGCCGCGGTGGAAGGCGGCAACGACGGGCGCCCCCAGGGCGTGCTGGCACTCAAGGTTTCACTGGAGAATCTTCAAGAGAGCTGGCGTCAGGCTGGCGAGAAGGTACTGCTTTCCGACGCCAATGGCGTGGTCATCCTGTCGAGCCGTCCAGACTGGCGCTATCACCGCTTGGGTGAGCTATCCACCCAGGCGCGTGAGGAGATCCATGAGCAGCGGCAGTTCATGGATCACCCGCTACCTGCCCTTGGTGAGCGACTTCGCGACGGCTCGCTCAAGACGGGTAACCAGGGGCACGCCGAGCGTTTTCTGAACATGTCCCTCGACCAAGCCACCCTAGGCTGGACCATGCACTACCTGGTACCAGTACGCCCCCTCTATGTGAGCGCACGCAATGCCCTGCTGGCCGCCGCCGGCTCCACGCTGGCCTTGCTACTGCTGGGGCTATGGCTGCGTGAGCGCCAGAAACGCCAACGGCTGCGCGACCGCGAGGCGCGTATCATCCACGAGGCCAACGAACGCCTCGAAGCCCGCGTGACAGAGCGCACCCGCGAGCTCCAGGAGGCTCAGACCGAACTGGTCCAGGCCGGTAAGCTGGCCGCCCTGGGCACCATGGCGGCCGGCATCGCCCACGAGCTCAACCAGCCTCTGCTGGGGATTCATACCTATGCCGCCAACGGCGAGCGGCTGCTCGCCCGCGGCCGGGGCGATGCGGCCGAGGAGAATTTTCAGCGTATCCAGGCGCTTTGCGAGCGCCTCGGCACCCTGATCCGCCAACTCAAGCTGTTCGCTCGCAAGGGCGGTGCCCGAGAGCCCGTGGATCTCATGGCTCGGCTGGGTTTCGTTCTCGAGTTGCTCGACGAGCGCATCAAGCAGCAGGGCGTCACGCTTCGGATATCATCCCCCGAGACCACGTCAGGTGCCATTCCATGGGTAGCAGGTGATGAGGTGCGCATCGAGCAGCTGCTGACCAATTTACTGCGCAATGCCCTGGACGCCCTGCGCAACGTCGCGTCGCCTATGCTGACCATCACGGTCGAGGTATCGGCCGCACGCTTGGTGCTCACTATCACCGACAATGGGCCTGGCATCGACACTACCGCACTCGAGAAGCTCTTCGATCCTTTCTACACCACCAAAGCGGTCGGCGACGGTCTCGGCCTGGGGCTATTCATCAGCTACGGCATCGTCCAGGATCTCGGCGGTCGCATCACCGCCGGCAATCGCCAAGCGGGTGGCGCCTGGTTCCAGGTAGAACTGTTGACCTTGGAAGGAGACACCGGCCATGAGCGATGAGCTGGCACCCATACCGTCCCTGCCAATCTGGCTGGTCGACGACGACCCCGTCGTGCGTGAATCCCTGAGCCAGTGGCTGGAGGTCTCGGAGCTCGAAGTGCGAACCTTCGCTCGTGCTCAGGCAGCACTCGACGCATTACAGGCCAACGCGGCCTGCGGTGTGCTGGTCAGCGATGTCAGGATGCCGGGCATGGACGGGTTGGCACTACTCGATGCAGTGCAAAGACTCGACGCGCCACCCCCGGTGGTGCTGATCACCGGGCATGGCGATGTGCCCATGGCGGTGGCGGCAATGCAAGCCGGGGCCTGGGATTTCGTCGAGAAGCCCTTCGCTCCGGAGCGCCTCGAAGAGTGTATACGCCGTGGCTTGGAGCGCCGCCGCCTGGCGCTGGAGAACAGCCGCCTGCGCCAGGCGCTTCGTGAAGGCGGTCTGGCCACTCGGCTGCTCGGCCAGGCACCAGCCATCGTGCGCTTGCGCGAACAGCTGATGAACCTGGCGCCGGTTCGAGCCAATATACTGGTGCTTGGCGAAACCGGCAGTGGTAAGGAGGTTGTCGCGCGCTGCCTGCACGACAACGGCCCGGGGCAGGATACCGCCTTCGTGGCACTCAACTGCGGCGCCATGGCCTCGGAGCTGATCGAGTCGGAACTGTTCGGCCACGAGAAGGGCGCCTTCACCGGCGCTCTGGAGCACCGCATCGGCAAACTGGAGTACGCCAGCGGTGGCACTCTGTTCCTCGACGAAGTCGAATCCCTGCCGCTGGCCGCCCAGGTCAAGTTGTTGCGCGCCCTCCAAGAGGGTGAGATCACCCGCCTGGGCAGCAACGAGGTACGCCCTATCGACCTGCGCGTGGTGGCAGCGACCAAGGTCGATCTGCAGGCGCTAGCCAGTGAAGGGCAGTTCCGGGAAGACCTCTACTATCGGCTGGCCATTGCCGAACTGACCATTCCTCCCCTGCGTGAGCGGCGCGAAGATATCGCCCTGCTGTTCCAGCACTTCTGCCGCCAGGCCGCCGAGGTCCACGACCGCCCCCTGCGACACAGCGACAGCGAGTTGCTGCGCGCCCTGGAGCAACACTCATGGCCGGGGAATTTGCGCGAGTTGCGCAACGCCGCCACCCGCTACGTGCTCGGCCTCGACATACCCTGCCTCGCGACGAGCGATTCGGCGCAGCAAGATTCCCTCGCCGCCCTGGTGACCACCTTCGAGGCAGCGCTGCTACGCGCCGCCCTGAGTCGTCATTCCGGCAACATTCAGGCTGTGATGGAGGAGTTGGACCTCCCGCGCCGCACCCTCAACCAGAAGATGCAGAAGTATGGGTTGCGTCGTGAGGCCTTCCTCGGCAAAGACGCCCCCTCCTGACGTCTTGCTCCTGCCCCCATCATCGGCAAGAACTTGCCGATGATGCCCGATGACGTCGGCAAGAACTCGCCGATCCAGGCTCGTCGCGGCTAGCCTCACTCGCTGCTTCCGAGCATTAATCGATTGATAAAGAAAGATAAACCTCCGATTGGCAAGGTTATCGCTACGTCGAGACGCCACATAACCATAACCATCCGACGTCGATACGGAGACTTCCATGCAAAAACGCCAGTTCCTCAAGTCCGCTCTCGGCCTTGCCACCGCTGCTGCCCTTGGCTTTACAACCATTAGCGCCAGCGCCAACGACGAAGGCGGTCAGTACATCATGGGCACAGCCACCACCGGCGGCACCTTCTACCCGGTCGGCGTGGCCCTCTCGACCCTGGTACGGGTCAAGCTGGAGCCGACCCACAACATCACGGTGGCGGCCATCAGCTCCGCCGGATCCGCCGAGAACCTGCGCCTGATGGACGACGACCAGGCCCAGTTCGGCATTCTCCAAGCCCTCTATGGCGCCTGGGCCTGGCACGGCGAGGGGCCAGTACCCAAGGCCTACGACAATGTTCGCTCGGTCTCCATGCTGTGGCAGAACGTCGAGCACTTCGTAATACGCAGCAACCTCATCGAGACGGGCACGATCGACGATCTGGACCAGCTCTACGGTCGCGGCTTCTCCATCGGCGCCCGTAACTCCGGTACCGAAGGGTCCGGTCGGCAAATTCTTGCCGGTCTTGGGATCGACCCGGAGCAGATGGATCTGGCCTATCTCGGCTATGGGCCCAGCGCAGATTCCATGCAGAACGGCAATATCGCCGGCATGAACATCCCCGCCGGCGCTCCCGCCTCAGCGGTGACCAGCGCCTTCGCCAATATGGGCAGCGATATTTCCATTCTGAATGTCACGGAAGAACAGCTCGAGCGCATCAATAGAGAGTACCCGGTCTGGTCTGCGTTCGAGATCGCTGCCGACACCTACCCCGGCCAGGACCAAGCGGTAAGCACCATCGCCCAGCCCAACATCCTGGTGGTCAATGCCGATGTGCCCGAAGAGCACGTCTACCAGATCACCAAGGCGATGTTCGAGAACCTGCCGTTCCTTCACAACATCCACCCGGCGACCCGCGACATGGCCCTGGAGAGTGCCCTGAATGGCCTGCCCATGCCGCTGCACCCCGGGGCGGCCCGCTACTTCCAGGAGCAAGGGCTGGAGATACCCGAGCATCTGCTCGAGGGCTAAGCAAGAACGGTGAAGTGAGCCTCTGAAGGGGCGGCCGGGGACAAGCCGAAGAGAAGGTCTTTTTCCAGGGAAGGAAAAAGTAGCGCCCAGGGAGGGGTTCACAGCGCCTTCTCGGAGGCTTGTCACCGGCAACAGCCCCGTACCGATGAAGGCCTGTATCCGGCAAAGCCTAGTGACACTGCCGGTCGAGGTTCGACGGTCCAGCCCTCCCATCCATACCTGTCCTGCGAGAACGCCCATGAACACAACGCCCTCCCCCGAGGTGCGCGACGAAGCCGCAAGCGAAGCCTCCGAGCGCCTCGATCACTCCTGGCTCGGCCAGGTGCTGTTCGCCCTGGCCATCGTCGTGGCCCTGTCGCACCTCTACTTCAACACCTTGAGCACCCTCTCCGAGATATGGATCAGTGCCCTGCACTTCGGCATGTTCGGCCTGCTCTGCGCCCTCTCGGTGCCGATGCTCAAGGCACGTACTGCCGGCGGCCAGCGTCTGGTACTGGCGGTAGATATTCTGCTCGGCCTGGCGGCGCTGGGCTGCGCCTTCTACCTGATCGGCTTCGAGGACGCCCTCTACGCCCGTGGCGTACGCTTCTCCACCGCCGACTGGGTCGTTTCCATCGTCGCCCTGGCCCTGATCCTGGAGTTCGCCCGTCGCACCACCGGCTGGTTCATTCCAGTACTGTGTCTGGTGGCGTTGACCTACGTGGCCTGGTGGGGAAGCCTCGTGAGCGGCGTGTTCGGCTTCCCGGGCCTCAACTGGGAGACGGTGCTGTTCCGTAGCTACCTGGGCGGCGACGGCATGCTGGGCTCCATCGCCCGCATCTCCTGGTCCTATGTGTTCATGTTCATCCTGTTCGGTGCCTTCCTGGTCCGCTCCGGCGCTGGCGACTTCATCATTCAACTGGCACGCTGCGCCGCCGGACGCTTCATCGGCGGCCCCGGCTTCGTGGCGGTGTTCGCCTCGGGCCTGATGGGCTCGGTCTCCGGTTCCAGCGTGGCCAACACCGTCTCCACCGGGGTGATCACCATCCCACTGATGCGCAAGGCCGGCTTTCCACCGCGCTTCGCCGCCGGCGTCGAGGCCGCGGCCTCCACCGGGGGCCAGCTGATGCCGCCGGTAATGGGCGCCGGCGCCTTCATCATGGCCTCCTACACCCAGGTCTCCTACCTCACCATAATCGGCGTGGCAGCCCTGCCAGCGCTGCTCTACTTCCTCTCGGTAGCGATGTTCGTGCGCATCGAGGCCAAACGCAGCAACGCCCAGCACATCGAAGCCGAGGAGGCGCCGCGCTTCCTCGACGTGCTCAAAGGCGGCTGGCATTTCCTGTTGCCGCTAGTGGTACTAGTGGCATCGCTGATCTATGGCTATACCCCTACCTACGCGGCAGGCATTGCCATTCTGTCCGTAGTAGTGGCCTCGTGGCTTTCGACGTCACCCATGACCCCCAAGGCGATTCTCGAAGCCCTGGTACTCGGCAGCCGTAATATGGTGACCACCGCCATCCTGCTACTCACCGTGGGCTTGATCGTCAACGTGGTCTCCACCACCGGCATCGGCAACACCTTCTCGCTGATGATCACCGACTGGGCTGGCGGCAGCCTGCTGATCACCATGGTACTGATCGCCATCGCCTCCCTGGTGCTGGGCATGGGGCTGCCGGTCACCGCCGCCTATATCGTCTTGGGCACCCTCTCCGCCCCGGCGCTATATGGCCTGATGGCTCACGGCCAACTGCTGGAACTGCTGATGACCGGCGACCTGCCCGAGCAGGCCAGGGCAATCTTCATGCTGGCCGCCCCGGAGCACCTCGAGGCGTTGAACGCGCCCATGGATGCTGCCAGTGCCCGTGAGCTGCTCGCCGTGGTGCCAGACGACTTCCGCAGCCAGCTCTATGAACAGGCCCTGTCGCCACACACCCTGACCATGCTACTGGTGGCAGCGCATATGGTGATCTTCTGGCTCTCCCAGGACTCCAACGTCACCCCACCTGTGTGCCTCACTGCCTTCGCCGCCGCGGCCATCGCCAAGACGCCACCCATGCGCACCGGCTTCACCGCCTGGAAGATCGCCAAGGGGCTCTACATCATTCCCTTGCTGTTCGTCTGGTCGCCCATGATCACCGGCACGCCACTGGAGATGCTCAAGGTGTTTGCCTTCGCGCTGTTCGGCATTTACGCCATCATCGCCGGGTTGGAGGGTTACCTGGAGCACGAGTTGCCATGGTGGCTGCGCCTGGCGATGTTCCCGATCGGCACCCTGATGCTCTGGCCCCACGGACTGCTGGTGCTGGACGCCTTGGGCATGGCGCTGTTCCTGGGCATTCTGACCTGGAGCTCTCGCAAGGGCCGAGTGACAGGACACCTCCAAGGAGCCACGGCAGCCTCTTGAGGCCCAGCCGTAGAGTCCTGCATGTTGTCGCGGCCGCTCGGCCGCGATGGCGTGGTGGCGCCGCCAGCATGCCAGGATGCGACCCGCCCCCGCCTCGGGTAAAGTAGTGGCACGACTCCAACAGCCCGCGCGGCTAATTCAGCCGACGCCCGCGACCGATGGCTTGATATCACCGATGATCGCTCGACTGGATACCGCTGCACCCGACACCCTGCCCGCCCTCGATGACCACTACCTGCGCTTCCTCGAGGCGCTCAAGGCGGCCGGCTTCGAGGGCGAGATCGCCCCGGACTTCGCCAACCGCACGGTGATGGCCACCGACAACTCGATCTACCAGCGCCTGCCCCAGGCGGTGCTCTTTCCCAAGGGCGCCGAGGACCTGCAGCGCATCGCCCACCTCGCCGGCCAGGTCGAGCATCGCCGAGTGGTGCTCACGCCGCGCGGCGGCGGCACCGGCACCAACGGCCAGTCGCTCACCGACGGCCTGGTGGTGGACGTCTCCAAGCATATGAACCGGATTCTCGAGATCGACGTCGAGAACCGCCGAGTGCGGGTCCAGGCCGGGGTGGTCAAGGACCAGCTCAACGCCGCGCTCAAGCCCCACGGGCTGTTCTTCGCCCCGGAGCTCTCGACCTCCAACCGCGCCACCATTGGCGGCATGATCTCCACCGACGCCAGCGGCCAAGGCAGCTGCACCTACGGCAAGACCCGCGACCACGTGCTCGAGCTCGACACCCTGCTGCTCGGCGGCGAGCGCCTGACCAGCCGCCCGGTGGACGACACCGAGCTCGAGGCGCTGTGCGCCCGCGACGACGCCACCGGCCGCGCCTACCGCACCGCCCGCGAGATCATCGACACCCAGCGCGAGCTGATCGCGGCCAAGTTCCCGCCGCTCAACCGCTGCCTGACCGGCTACGACCTGGCGCACCTGAGAGATGCCCAAGGCCGGCTGGATATCAACAGCCTGCTGTGCGGCTCGGAGGGCTCGCTGGGCCTGCTCAACGAGGCGGTGCTCAACGTGCTGCCGATCCCCAAGCACGCCACCCTGGTCAACGTGCGCTACGCCGACTACATGCACGCGCTGCGCGACGCCAAGGCGCTGATGGGCGATGAAGACGGCTCGCAGGACCGCCCCACCTCCATCGAGACCGTCGACGACACCGTGCTGCTGCTGGCGATGGACGACTTCGTGTGGGACAGCGTGGCGGAGTTCTTCCCAAGCGGCGAGACGCCGGTACGCGGCATCAACCTGGTGGAGTTCAACGACGACGATCCCGAGCGCCTGGCGGCACGGGTCGAGGCGTTCTGCCAGCACCTGCAGGAGGACACCAGCGTCGAGCGGCTCGGCTACACCCAGGCCGTCGGCCGCGAAGCGATCAAGCGCGTCTACGCCATGCGCAAGCGCGCGGTGGGCCTGCTCGGCAACGCCAAGGGCGAGAAGCGACCAATTGCCTTCATCGAAGACACTGCGGTTCCCCCGGAGCACCTCGCCGACTTCATCGGCGAGTTCCGCGACGCGCTCAGCGCCCGCGGCCTCGACTACGGCATGTTCGGCCACGTCGACGCCGGGGTGCTGCACGTACGCCCGGCCATCGACATGAAGGACCCCGAACAGGCGACGCTGATCCGCGAGCTCTCCGACGAGGTCGCCGAGCTGACCCACAAGTACCACGGCCTGCTGTGGGGCGAGCACGGCAAGGGCGTGCGCTCCGAGTACGCGCCCAAGTTCTTCGGCGAGCTCTACCCCAGCCTGCAGCGCGTCAAGGCGGCCTTCGACCCGCACAACCAGTTGAATCCGGGCAAGATTGCGACGCCGGCCGCTTCAGCGCCGGCCACCGGCGACGTACCCGAAGAAGCGGTAAGGCTCGTCGACCCCGGCCTGCTCACCGTCGACGGCGTGACCACTCGCGGCGAGCTCGACCGCACCATCGACGAGCGGGTGTGGCAGGCCTACGACGCCGCGGTGTACTGCAACGGCAACGGCGCCTGCTACAACTACGACCCCAATGACGCCATGTGCCCGTCGTGGAAGGCCACCCGCGAGCGGGTCCACTCGCCCAAGGGCCGTGCCAGCCTGATCCGCGAATGGCTGCGCCAGCAGGACGCCGCCGGCATCGACCTGGTCGAGGAGGCGCGCAAGAAGAAGGCCGAGGGCGCCTGGGGCTTTATCAAGGACCTGCCCAAGCGCAGCCTCAACAGCCTGCGCCGTAAACGCGAGGCGGACGTCTCCCACGAGGTCTATGACGCCATGGCCGGCTGCCTGGCGTGCAAGTCGTGCGCCGGCCAGTGTCCGGTCAAGGTCAATATTCCCCAGGTGCGCTCGCAGTTCCTCGAGGTCTACCACGGCCGCTACCTGCGCCCGCTGCGCGACTACCTGATCGGCGGGCTGGAGTTCATGGTGCCGAGCCTGGCCCGGGTGGCACCGCTCTACAACGGCCTGCTGGGTACCCGCCTGGTCGACCGGCTGCTGGCCGGCCCCATTGGCATGGTCGACAGCCCGCGACTGTCCCGCGCCAGCCTCAAGAAGCAGCTGGCCGCCTGGGGCGTTGCCGAGGCCACGCCCACCGCGCTGGGGCTGCTCACCGAAGCGCAGAAGGCGCGCAGCGTGGTGCTGGTGCAGGACGCCTTCACCAGCTACTTCGAGGCTAGGCTGGTGATGGACATCGTCGAGCTGCTCAGTCGGCTCGACGTCAAGGTGTTCGTGGCGCCCTACTCGCCCAACGGCAAGCCGCTCAACGTGCAGGGCTTCCTCGGCGCCTTCGAGCGCACCGCCGCCAAGCAGGCCAAGCGCCTGCGCACCCTGGCCGAGCACGGCGTGCCGCTGGTCGGCATCGACCCGGCGATGACGCTTACCTACCGCCAGGAGTACGTCAAGGCGCTGGGCGCGGACGCCGTGCCCGAGGTGCTGATGCTGCAGGAGTGGCTGGTGACCCAGTCGCCCAGCCTGGCCAAGCGCCTGGCCCCCAACGGCGTGACCCTCAACGATCCCGGCTACCGGCTGCTCAGCCACTGCACCGAGGCCACCAACGCACCGGGCAGCCCCAAGGCGTGGCAGCAGGTGTTCGCCGCCTTCGGCCTGGAGCTGGAGCTGGTCAATACCGGCTGCTGCGGCATGTCCGGCACCTACGGTCACGAAGCGCGCAACCTCGAGACCTCCAAGGCGATCTACGCCCTCTCGTGGCAGCCGCTGGTGGACGACGACGCCAACGCCGGGCGCCTGCTGGCCACCGGCTACTCATGTCGTAGCCAGGCCAAGCGGCTCTCCGACCAGGCCCTGCCGCACCCGCTGCAGGCGCTACTGGGTGCGCTGCGCGCCGCTGGCTAAGCGCTCGCTACTGGCCAGACATGGTGGCCCGCGGGAACTCCCCGCGGGCCGCCGCAGGTCGAAACAGCATCCAGGAGCTCTGAACCTCGGGAGGCCCCATGTCCCGCAGCCTGATCCTCATAGGCCTGATCATCGTCGCCATCGGCATCCTCTGGCCGTGGCTCTCCAAGCTGCCCTTCGGCCAGCTGCCCGGCGATATCGCCATCCGCCGCGAAGGCTTCTCCTTCTTCTTCCCCATCACCACCATGATCCTGGTCAGCGTGGTGCTGTCGCTGATCATGTGGCTATCCGGCCGATAGTGCTGCAGTTCGTGGCTCCGCGCCACGCCAGCCGAGCCACCATTGGCTAGCGCTATCAATACAACAGCCCAGGGCTATCACTGCTTTTCCAGAGAGCGTCTATGCTGAGTTAGCGGCACCCGACCGCCTCTATAATCATAATTAAGAAGGATCGCCAGCTATGACACTCCCCCGCCTGATGCCTCTCAGCGTTGCCATCTCCGCTGCAGGGCTACTGTTCAGCGCCACCATCACCACTGCCCTGGCAGACGAGCATGAACCCGCCTGGGCCCAGGGTCGCTCATCCGACATGGCCGACTCGCCGCTCGCACCCCACGCCACACCGCTGACCGTCACCGCCGAGGAGGACATCCCCCTCGACCACCTGCGCATGCCCGACGGCTTCAGCGCCGAGATCTGGGCCCACGGCATGCCCGGTGCGCGGATGATGGCCCGCGGCGACGACGGCACCCTATTCATCGGCACCCGCGGCATCGGCCGCGTCTATGCAGTGCTCGACAACGACGACGGCGAGGAGCGCGAGCACGTGATCATCGCAGAGGGCCTCACCCAGCCCAACGGCGTGGCCTTCAAGGACGGTAGCCTCTACGTGGCGGCCATCAACCGCATCCTGCGCTACGACGATATCGAATCGCACCTCGCCAACGGCGGCGATATCCCCGAGCCCGAGGAGCTGACCGACGCCTTCGGCCTGCCCGACGACGAGCACCACGGCTGGAAATTCCTCGCCTTCGGCCCCGACGGCCGGCTCTACGTGCCGGTGGGCGCGCCCTGCAACGGCTGCGAGGTCGATGAAGACACCCACGCCACCATCCACAGCTTCGAGCCCGACGGCTCAGATATGCGTGTGGAAGCCCGCGGCGTGCGTAACAGTGTCGGCTTCGACTTCCACCCCGAAACCGGCGAGCTGTGGTTTACCGACAACGGCCAGGACTGGCTCGGCGAGCACGGCCCCCAGGACGAGCTCAATCGCCTCAGCGAGAGCGGCGAGCACTTCGGCTTCCCGTTCTGCCACTCCCACGGCATCATCGACCCGGACCTCGGCTCGGAAGGCGCCTGCGACAGCGTGACCATGCCCGCCGCACTGATGGGTGGACATGCCGCAGCCCTCGGCATGCGCTTCTACACCGGCGAGATGTTCCCCGAGGAGTACCAGAACGCCATGTTCATCGCCCGCCGCGGCTCCTGGAACCGCACCCTGAGCGTGGGCTATGACATGCAGGTTGCGCATATCTCCGAGGACGGCGAGCGCGCCGCCATCTCACCGTTCATGGTCGGGCTGCTCGACCCGCGCGAGAACGACTTCGCCGGCCGCCCGGTGGACGTGCTGCAGATGCCCGACGGCGCACTGCTGGTCGCCGATGAGTACAACGGCGCCATCTACCGCATCAGCTACGAAACGCCTGACTACGTGGAGGAGTGAGGCCGATGCGGCTAACCACCCGCGCGCCCTGGCGGCGCGCTCTTGTGGCCTGGGGTGGCGCTGCTGCCCTGGGGTTGAGCCTCGCCCTGCCCGCCGCCGCCGAGGATGCACCGGCGGTGGGCCTGCCCTTCGAGGAGCAGCTGCAGGTGTGCGGCGCCTGCCACGGTAGCGACGGCAACTCACAGCAGGCCGGCACGCCGTCGCTTGCCGGCCAGCCCGAGCTGACCATCGTCAACCAGATGATCTACTTCCGCGAACGCCTGCGGCAGAACGAGGTCATGACGCCCCAGGCCCGCGGCCTGCCGGATGGCGAGATACAGGCCCTGGCGGCCTACTATCACGAGCAGCCGGTGGCCGCACCCGAGGGCGAGCCCGACTCCGAGCTCAAGGCCCGCGGCCAGGAACTCGCCGCGCAGCAGCGCTGCGCCAGCTGCCACCAGTCCGACTACCGCGGCCGCGAGCAGATGCCGCGGCTGGCCGGCCAGCGCGAGGACTACCTCTTCGCCGCCATGGTGGCCTACCGCGACCGCACCCGCGGCGGCCCCGATACCACCATGATCGACGTGATGCGCGGCGTCCCCGATGAAGACATCGAAGCCATGGCCCACTACCTCACTTACCTGCACGCCGAGGAGTAGGCGGCCACCCAAAACCACAAGGGGCAGCCATGTAGGCTGCCCCTTGTGTTTGTTACGGCGGCATGTGGGTGGACAGCGTCAACCCCTATAGTGTATATACACACTATGGACGACGAGATTTCAAATGAAGCACTGGATCTGGTGGCCGGTGAGTGTATCTGCCGCCGCGCCAGGATGGTGGCACGCACCATCACACGTGTCTTTGACGACGCACTGAGGCCTTCTGGGTTGAGAATTACCCAGTTCACCCTGCTTGTCGCGATCGGCAAGGGGGCGCCCGACTCCATCTCGTTACTGGCGGAGTGGTTGGCGATGGAGCGTACCACCCTGGTGCGCAACCTCCAGCTCCTCGAAAAAGAGGGCCTGATCGAGCGGGGGCCCGAAGGGGGGCGCCGCGCCAGGGCCACCCGACTGACCCAAGCGGGTCGCCAGCGGTTGGCAGTGGCCTATCCCTATTGGGAAAAGGCCCAGCAGACAATGCATCAGCGACTCGGAGACGAGTGGCAATTGACTCAGAGCACGCTGGATAAGCTGGTGCGCAGCGGGTGATATTTTTTTACCCAATGCCGTGTAGTTACACATGTGGAGGCGATGAATATGCGTACACAGCAAACACGCTGGTGGCCCATGCCGCTTGCCTGCTGCCCAACGGCTTCACGCCACAACAGCGTGAGGTGATCCATGTCCATGCAACGCCGTCTTCACCTACTGACCGTGCGCGGCCTCTCCTGCCTGCTTCCGGGCTACTTCGGGGCGCTGGGCGCACGCGCCTTCATGCGCCCCCGCCGCTCCAGGCGCCACCACCGCTGGACCCGCGCCTTTGCGGCAAGCACGCCGGTCATGGTCGACATCGATGAGGTACGGGTGCCGGTGTGGCGCTTGGGAGCCGGCTCGCCTGTGCTGCTGGTGCACGGCTGGGAGCAGGATCACGATGCGCTGGGCGGCTTCGTGAAACCGCTGCTGGATGCCGGCTACTCGGTGGTGGCCTTCGACCTCCCGGCACACGGCGCCGCCACCGGCGAGCAGGCCCCGCTTCCGCTCATGGCGCGAGCCATCGCCGCGGTTGCCGAGTCGGTCGGCCCGCTGCATGGCGTGGTCGCTCATTCGGTCGGCGGGGCGATGACGGTGCTCGCCGCGCGAGATTTCGGCCTGCAGACGGGCAAGGCGGTCTTGATCGGCGCGCCGAGTGGAGCCCGCGCCTATGCGCTGGCCCAGGGGCGCCGTCAGGGGCTGTCGCGGCGGGCATTAGCGGGGATGGAAGCGCGTATCTCCGCGGCACTGGATGAACCGCTAGCGCATTACCGGGTGGACCTCAGCCTTCGAGAGCTGGACCTGGACGTACTGTTGATCCACGCCAAGAACGATTCAGTGGTGCCTCTTGCTGACGCCAGGGCCAATGCCACGGCAGGCAACACAGCGTCGATATGGCTGGATGATGGCGGACACAATCGCCTGCTCGGGGACGCGGCGGTGATTCGTCAGACCATCGCCTTTCTGAGCCGGGAGTGACACACAGCCAAGAGACTGACTGTGCTGGTCGCTATTCATTGTGTGTGATGTCACTCAGCGACAACGGGCGACGCAAGGCTGCCCGTTGTCTTTTATATAGAAATATACTACCTGACTACTCCTGAGTCGGTGCCTCATACCGAAAAACCGGTCTCAAGCAATTAGAGAAGTACTCTAAAAAAGCCCTCACTCTACTAACATTCCTATAATCACGATGGGTTAGAATCCATAAGTCAGAACTCATTTCATCGATTACCTCTCCCCACTGAACGAGACTTGAATCCGTATTAGCCAGATAGCATGGAAGCACTCCTACCCCAACACCGCCACGAATTGCTGCCAACATTCCATTGATTGAATTCACGCGAAAATTACATTTATCACTAAAACCGTTTCCATCCATCCATTTATCCAATAATTGATAGAGTGATGCTTTGTCGGTAGCCACCCATGGCATATCACTTAAGGATGTATCAGGAGAGTAAAGATCACTTCTAACATAAACCGCTTGCCGGATGGCACCTACCTTTCGTCCAATTAGTGATTCCGGCGGATTCATCTTAGGAAAGATGGCCACGTCTGCTTCATGTCTGGAGATGTCAAGTAAGAAATTTGAGACAACCACTTCGACTTGGATGCCAGGATACTCCTGCATGAAGTCAGCAATTGCTGGCGCGAGAATTCCGCTAAATAGAGAATCGGTAGTCGCCATCCTGATATACCCAGTGAGGCTGTAATCTTCACCTGCAACCCGCCTAGCAACGTCGATAACATCATTTTCGATACGACCGGCTGTTGCAGCGACCTCTACACCTGCTGCAGTTGGAGTATAAACACCATTGTGCCTATCAAAGAGCCTGACACCCATCTGCTTCTCAATGTCATTCAGCCTCCGGAAAACAGTTGCATGACTTACAGAGAGCTTCTTTTGCGCCCCCATCAGGCTTCCCGTTTCAGCAATGGCTAAAACAGTCCGAAAGTCATTCCAATCCAGTGCGTCAACATTCATTTACTTTGCATCCCAAAAACATACATGGCCGGAAGGCAAGAGGAGGTAAGCTCCATAAATTAACTGCATCGCTTACCAAGCTCAACTCCAACTTACGCTGTCATTTTCAAATTTGCAAACAGGGTTGTCATTATATTCCATTGCAACGTCCCCCCATGTGGACTTTAATACCCACAAACAACAAAAAGACTTTTATAGATAAATCCATATTTTTGCAAAGAGGGTAGTAATGTCTATCAAGAGCTTGCATGGAATAGAAAACGAGATCGTGGAGTTACGGCATTCTATTCATGCCCATCCAGAGCTTTCCGGAAAAGAGCATGCTACCAGACGCAGAATAAAAGATTTCCTTTATAACGCAGGCATCGACAATATAACAGAAACACCCTCTGGTGCCTTAATTGTCGATGTGTTTGCCAAAAACAAGAATACAACTCGATTAATCACCATTGGGATCCGTGGTGACATGGATGCGTTACCTATAGATGAAGAGCGTAGCGACCTTCCTTACGCATCCTGTGTAAAAGGCGTAATGCACGCTTGCGGTCATGACACTCACACAGCCATTGCAGCAGGTGCTGCTGTTTACTTTAATAACAAGAAAGATTTAAACGGGAATATACGAATCATTTTTCAACCTTCCGAAGAGTCTGAGCCACTGGGCGGACGCAATGTGATTAGGGAAGGATGGGTTGATGCCATAGATGCAATGATTGGCGTTCATGCCTTTCCATCTATACCATCCGGAACAGTCGGGGTTGTTCATGATTATGTTACCGCAGCAGCGGATAGCTTTAGCCTTATATTTCAAGGAAAGAGCGCCCATGGCGCGCTTCCCTATCAGGGAACTGACACGATATTCATAGCATCAG
Source organism: Halomonas salipaludis (assembly GCF_002286975.1). GTDB lineage: Bacteria > Pseudomonadota > Gammaproteobacteria > Pseudomonadales > Halomonadaceae > Franzmannia > Franzmannia salipaludis. The sequence continues at coordinate 81,561 of NZ_NSKB01000006.1, read as the reverse complement.
CATTTATCCAACTATTACAAGGGATCGTATCACGTCAGACCGCCCCAGATGAAAGTGCGGTCATAAGCATTGGAATGATTTCCGGAGGTACCGCTGAGAATATAATATGTGACCATATTGAATTACGTGGCACGATTCGTACTCGGTCGCCAGAGGCCAGGAGAGAGATACAAAAAAAGGTTGCCCAGCTAGCCGAGGGTGTAGCGATGATTCATGGTGCTAAATCGAGCTTTAGCTTACATGAAGGGGAACCTTCTATCCAAAATGACGAACACCTCGTATCAACTTTCATAAAGACAGCAGAGGAACAGCTTGGAAAGGATAAGTTACACCTGATAAAGCCGCTGATGGGCAGTGATGATTTTGGGTTTTATTCCCAACGGTGCCGAAGCCTATATTTCTTTTATGGATGTTACAACCCTGACCAGGGCAACATTTACCCGCTTCATAGCCCAAGGTTTGGGATAGCTGATGAAGACATGCTATCTGGCTTTAGACTCACCATCTCGACAGCCGAAGAAATTTTGAAAAAACTAAGCGAGGCACCAGAATCGTGAACAATATGACTTCTCCCGTATCACTTCCCTTCACTAGGCAAGAACACGAAAAGCGTCTGGATGCGATAAAGAAGGAGATGCACTCAATAGGCATCGAAGTACTACTGGACTCAGACCCCGCTAATATTTTCTACACCACAGGCTACGATGCTGTATCTTACTATACGCCTCAAACGATGATTATATCCATTTACCGGACTGAACCAATACTTGTCATCAGAAAGCAAGACCTACTTGCAGCCAAAGTCAGGACACACCTGTCTGAGGATAGCATTATTGGATGGCAAGACTATATGGTAGATAACGAGCATTCCCATCCTTTTGAGCTGGTCTTGAGTCTGCTCAACGAACACAGCCTTTCCCGATTAAAAGTTGGAATCGACGTGGATGCCGGTATGACAACCCACTTTGACACCTCTTTTTTAATAAAAGGTCTAAAAAAACCAATTACAGAAGTGCGCAGGTTGATAAACTTTGTGCGGATGATCAAGACAGACCGTGAAATAGATTATATGAAGCAGGCAGCCAGGATTACGGAATCTTCTATGCGTGCAGGCCTCGACGCGATAGCGGCTGGCGTCCGAGAGAGCGACGTCATCGCCAACGTCTATCATGCCCAAATCAAAGGTACTTCAGAGTATGGTGGTGATTATCCAGCAAACCCTCCCGTCATGCCCACAGGCAGGAGAAGCGCCACTCCGCATTTGACCTGGAGTGATGAGCCATTAATGCCCAACCAGAACCTTACGCTTGAACTATCAGGGGCTAGGTTCCGCTATCACTGTCCGTTAGCTCGCACTGTGTATATTGGAAAAACACCGCCTAAAGACCTTTCGGATGCAACAAAGCATGCAAGCGAAGGTGTTCAGGCAACGCTCAGATCCATATCGCCGGGCATGGCGCTCTCAGAGGTTCATGCTGTTTGGGAAAAAATCAACATAAAACACAACTTGGGGAAGACATCCCGTCTCGGCTATTCGGTCGGATGTGCCTTCCCGCCCTCTTGGCTGGAGCGTACTGCCTCCATTCGCCCCGAAGACACTACGGTCCTCGTACCAAATATGACTTTTCATCTCATCGCCGGCATCTGGAAAAATCACTGGGGTGCCGAGGTTAGTGAGACATTTCGAGTCACTGATCGAGGGGCGGAGACATTATGCGACATGAGCCAAGAATTATATATCAGGTGAAAGATCGTCGAACATGACACAAACAATCATAGGAAGCATATGATGGAAAACCCAAAAACAAACATCACATTTTTATCATCTTGCGCCATTGTTATCTTAATAACAGCGCTAGGTGCCACACTTCCGGCAAAGCTTAGCGGCCTGAGCGGCGATACATTAATGATAGTAAGCAACCATTTTGGGTGGCTATATTTAATTTCAGTATTTACTTTTGTATGCTTCCTCTTTTATCTGGCACTATCTAGATATGGTAAAATCAAGCTCGGCAGCGAGGATTCAGGCCCAGCCTATGGCACTTGCACATGGTTGAGTATGCTACTAGCCGCAGGATTCGGCGTTGGCTTAGTGTTTTATGGCATGGCGGAGCCGATGTTTCATTATGTCAATCCGCCATTTGATGATGCCGAAGGCAAAACCACACAAGCCGCTCGCTTAGCAATCCAGTACAGTTTTTTCAACTGGGGAGTACATCAATGGTCTGCATCAGCGCTTGTAGGATTAATTATAGCTTATTTTCAGTACAACCGAGGTCGAAAAGGCCTTATCTCCTCTGTATTTACAGACCTAGAGACTAAATCGACAATAAAAACCAATCGCTTTACCATGCTGGATATTATAGCCATAGTAGTTACAGTGATAGGCGTCGCCACATCATTAGGCCTCGGGGTATTACAGATTAATAGTGGTATTGCTGATATCATTAATACGCCCGATAATGCTTCTCGACACCTCATCATATTGGCAGCTATTTTTATAGCCTATATGCTCTCCACTTACACAGGGCTTGACAAGGGCATAAAATACCTATCTCTAGCATGCATGACAATTTGCTTGGCAGTTATGGCTTATATTCTCATAACTGGACCGACGACATTCATCCTCAACTCCATTGCTCTAGGAATTGGAGACTACGCACAGAACTTTATTGGTATGAGCCTTCGTACGTCACCTAATACGAGTAACGCCTGGGCAAGTTCGTGGACGATATTTTATTGGGCATGGATCATCGCTTGGTCACCGTTCGTAGGCACCTTCATTGCAAGAATATCAAAGGGTAGAACGATCCGAGAGTTCGTTTTTGGCGTACTATTAGTACCCCCTCTCATCGCATGCCTTTGGATTGGTGTGCTGGGTAGCTCTGCTCTATATATCGACTCAAACAGTAATGGCGAGCTTTCCGAATTGGTTCAGTCCAACATCACATCCGCAATTTTCCAAATGTTCGAGACTATGCCAAACTCCCTGATACTTTCAAGTATAACCATGCTGCTTATATTCTTTTTCCTTGTGACATCTCTGGATTCAGCGACCTACATAGTCGCTCAGATGTCTGATGATGGGTCACAATCTCCATCGGTCTACAAACGTACCGTATGGGGAGTCCTGATCTCCGTAAGCTGCTGGGTCTTATTAACTCGGGGTGGGCTAACAGGCTTGCAGTCGGCCTCCATCGTTGCCGCACTCCCTTTGACTATCATCATATTTTTCATGGCCTTTTCATTTATGCGAAAACTACACAAAGACCCTAATGTGAGCGAAGACGACAGAAAGCTCAGAAAAATATAAAGGCATAAATTTATGCCTAATGACCGTCATCGACCACCATCTCATACGATGGTTATTGAAAACTTAAAACCTTCCTAGTGAAAGCATAACCACGAGGAATAAGATGAATACAGAGACAATGAAGATTCCACAGGCAGCGCCCTCTGCATCCTACTCGCCGCTGTTAATCGGTGAACTGCTTGACTCAGGCGTGCGAATGGCAGGTAACAACCAGATCGTCTACCGCAATCTCTACCGCCACGACTATCGCCGGTTTCGGGAACGCGTGCACCAGCTCGCTCACCTGCTCTCCGCTCAGGGTGTCCAGGCCGGCAATGTGGTCGCAATGCTTGACTGGGACAGCCACCGCTATCTGGAGGCATTCTTCGCCATCCCCATGATAGGTGCCGTTCTGCACACGGTGAACGTACGCCTGTCGCCAGAGCAGGTCCACTACACCATGGCGCACGCTGAGGACGACTTCGTACTGATTCACGAGGATTTCTTGCCACTGCTCGAACCTTTGGCTGAACGGCTACCACGCATTCGTGGGTACCTACTATGTCAGGATACCCCCAGCAGGCGAGAGACCGTACTCCCTCTTGTTGGTGAGTACGAAGAACTGCTGGCCGAGCACCCTGCCCACTACGAATTTCCTGTTCTTGATGAAAACGCGGTGGCTACGCTGTTCTACACCACCGGCACGACCGGCAACCCCAAAGGCGTGTACTTCTCTCATCGCCAACTGGTTCTCCATACCCTTTGTGAGGCGAGTACATTCCAGTCACCAGGGTTCGAATTGCTCAATCGCGACAAGGTGTATATGCCGATTACGCCAATGTTCCATGTGCATGCATGGGGAGTGCCATATACCGCCACACTGTTGGGTGCCACTCAGGTTTATCCCGGTCGCTATGAACCGGATGTCCTGGTCAACTTGCTCGTCGACGAGAAGGTAGATTTCTCTCACTGCGTCCCCACTCTGCTGAATATGGTAGTGGACGCTGAGGCCATCAGCTCGGGGAGTGTCGATCTCACCGGTTGGAAAGTACTGGTGGGCGGTAGTTCCCTACCACAGTCACTGGCAATAAAGGCTTGGGAGCTGGGTATCGATACACGCAGCGCTTACGGCATGTCTGAAACCTGTCCATTGCTTACCGCCAGCATTCTTCCCCAAGATATCAATGAGGTCGACTTCAACAGCCAGCTGCCCTGGCGCAGCAAGGCAGGCATGGCCGTCCCGCTGGTAAAATTGGAGGTGGTCGATGAAGGTGGCATTGCACTACCTCACGACGGCGAGAGCGTCGGGGAAGTACGGGTGCGTGCCCCATGGCTTACCCAGGGATATTACAAGGAAGAGGCTCGCAGCAAGGAACTATGGCGCAACGGCTGGCTTCACACCGGCGACATGGCAGTACTCGACGAGCGCGGTTTCCTGCAGATCCGAGACCGCATCAAAGACGTGATCAAGACCGGCGGAGAGTGGGTCTCTTCACTTGAGCTCGAGAACCTGGTTGGCCAACATCCTGGCGTTTCTGAAGTGGCCGTAATCGGCATTCCCGATGAGAAGTGGGGCGAGCGCCCCGCAGCGCTTGCTAGAGCCAGTGATTTAAACGATCCTCCCATGCCCGAAGAGATACAGGCGTTCCTGCAGCGCTTCGTAGACGAGGGCCGCATCACCCAATGGGCGATTCCATCATTCGTACGCTTCGTCGACGAGATTCCCAAAACCAGCGTAGGGAAACTAGACAAGAAGCGTATTCGACGGGAACTATGAACTCTAGCGCTCCGACTGCGTCTTCAGGGCTCCCCCTCTAGGGAGGGGGAGTAGCAGCGGGAAGTAGAAGCTGCCCGCGTCTTAGCTTAATGCTAGCTCGTTAACCAGCGCCGCCAGGCGCTCCCGCGCCTCGCCATCCACCGCCTTGAGCGGCCGCGGCAGGCACGGCGCCTCGACTAGCCCAAGTAGCTCTGCCGCGGCTGCCGTCACGCGCAGGCTGCCACCATACTCACCAAACAGCTGCCACAGCGGCTGCAGCCGAGCGGAGAGGCGCAGCGACTCGTCGGCATTCCCGGCCTGGGCCGCGCGGGTGATCGCCAGCATCGCCTCGGGGAAGGTGCCGCCAATTGCCGAGTACCACACCTCACAGCCGGCATTCAGCCCCATGGCGCCTAGCGCATCGCCGCTAACGCCAATCGATACGTGCGACGGAATCAGCGCGCGCAGCCGCTCGACCCGTACCTTGGCCTCGATGGTGTCGTTCGGCACGCCGGGGATCTTGATCGAAGCGACGTTGGGCAACCGGGCAATCTCACCATGTAGCTCATCGCTGAAGGTGAAGTGCGTGGTGCCCGGGTTGTCGTAGACGCACAGCGGCACCGACAGTGCCCGCGTCACGTCCTCGAACAGCCCGTACACCTCTTTATCCGACAGCCGCTGATAGGAGACCGGCGCCAGCATCACCGCGCTGGCCCCCGCCCGCTGGGCCTCTTCCGCCAGGGCCAGCACGTCGCGGGTGCGCACGGAGCCAATACCCACCATCACCGGCACCCCAGCGGCATGCTCCACCGCCAGCCGCGCAACGCGACCGCGCTCGGCAATCGACAGATAAGCGTAGTTACCGGTGGAGCCCAGCGCCCCAATCGAATCGACCTTGGCGGCCACCAGGCGCTCGATCAAGCGAACGAACGCCGGCTCGTCGATACCGCCGGCGTTGAGTGGCGTCAGGGGAAAGGCGCTCAAGCCGCTGAACATAACGGGTGCTCCAGTGTGAGTGGTGTGAGGTGTGTTGGCGGCCAGTATCGCCTATCGGGAATCAGCCACCAACGTATACCTGGTAGTTCACATTCAACAACGAATCGTCCGGGCCCTGGGACATCAGGAAGATGCTTATCCTGCGATTGCCGTCGATCCAGCTCACTGTCGCTTGGCGTATCGGCCCGGATGCCCTTACCTCTGAGTCGACTTCCTTGCCATACTGATCGCGCATTGTTTCCGTCAGCGACTCTACAAAACCCAGCATGGAATCGAAGTCACGCGTGTCGTTCAGCCTCATCGTCACTTGAGTAAGCTGCCCGTTGAGGAAGAAGAATCGCTGCGTGTAGGTCTCACCCGCCATCTCGGCATCATCTCGGCGCACCGCTTCCACTGCGCCGGTCGCCAAGCGATTCTCCTCCTGTTCCTCCATGCGGTAAGCGTCATCAACGACACCCATGACCTCGTCAATCATCATACCAGCGGAGGTAGGCCCCCAAAGCTCTGCCGATAGCGCAGCGGTGGGCAGCAGAAGCAGCAGCAGCAAGATTCCCGCAAGTAGTCTCTTCATCCGTGGCTCGTCCTTGATGTGGTTATTCTCTCGATAAGCGTTCACAGCTTACTTCGCAACGTGACTTAGGGGGCGAGAATCTTGGTAAACCGTATCTGCCCATCGTCAAGATGGCCGCTATCGACCCAGCCCAGGTGCCGATAGAAGCCAGGCGCACGAAAGCGCTCCTCCTCCCCGGTAGATAGCCATGCCTCCTTGACCCCGGCTCGCCGCAAGCCCTCCTCCGCCGCCGCCATCAGCGCACCACCAACGCCCTGACCATGGAACCCAGGCCGCACAAAGCAGGCGAAGACATACCCCTCGGAGATCTGCGCCATCGAGAACCCTACTGGCTGGCCGCCGATCTCGGCGATAGTGGTCACATAGTCGCCGCTTGCCACCATCGCCCCTACGCTTTCGACGGTGATGCCGAGCGATGCCAGTTCCTCGCGCGACTGGTGATTCTCGGTGACCGAGCAGCGGATATCGAACAGGGTCTCAACGTCATCGACGCTGGCATCGCGTAGCGTCATGTTTTCCTCGGTATCGGGGCCCCAACAGACTCCAGGCATTTCTACAGCCTCAGCAATAGCGCAACCAGCCATCCACCGAACAGCACCGGTACTGACCAGACATGGAACTCGCGCCACAGGCCAGGCTGATAGGCGAGGCGCAGGGCAATCAGATTGGCCAGCGAACCAATCGCCAGACCGAACCCACCCACCGTCACTCCCCACGCCAGGGCCTGCCAGTCATCGGTAAACGAGGCCAGGAAGATAGCGGCGGGCACGTTGGACATGACCTGCGAGGTCAGCACCGCAGCGGTAAACACCGCCCCCGGCAGCTGCAGCAGGTGATGGGTGATGCCCTGCACCGCAGGCAACCCCGACAGGAGACTCATGTTGATGAACATCAGCGCGAACACCAGCAGCAGCAGCCAATCCACGCCCAACAGCAGATGCCGCCGGTAAAACAGGTAGAGCACAATCAGCATGGCCGCCCCTAGGGCCGCATAGCCCCAGTCAGCCATGACCAGAAAAGGCACATACAGCAGCAGCGAGACCCAGAACAGCCGGCGGTCCCGGGGCACCGCGGCGGCCACACCGGACACCGAGATCCGCTGGCGGGGAAACGCCAGCGGTACCGCGGCGATCAATAGGGCGGTAAGCGCCAGAGCCAAGGGCGCCATCATCGCCGTGAACTCCAGGAAGCCCGCGCCAGAGGCCTGCCACATGAAAAGATTCTGCGGATTGCCGATGGGGCTAAGCGCAGAGCCGGCATTGACCGCCAGCGCCTCGAAGATGATCAAGCGCCCCAGGGGAAGCTCCGCGACCCGGCGCAGGCTGACGGTAAGCGGCACGACGATGAACAGCGCCACATCATTGGTGATAACGGCAGACAAGCCCGCAGAGAACAGGATCAGATAGACCGCCAGCAAGCGCTCCCCCCGCACCCGCTGCAACAGCCAACTGCCCGCCAGGCTGAGGTAACCGCTCACCTCCAGGCCCCGGCTCAGCACCATCAGCCCCGCCAGGGCCCCCACGGTCTTCCAGTCGACCCGCTCATACAGCGCCCAGCCCGCATCGGGGGAAAGCCACCACAGCGGCACCAGCGCCGCCAGAAGCACCATGAAGAGAACATCTTGCACCACCCGGGACAGGGCATGACGGAACATTGAAATGGGGGCCTTTTAGCCGTGGAGCGAACCTGCGAAGGATACCATCAACGCTGCCCAAGCCACGCTACCACTCCTTGGATGCAAGATGACCGCAGAGATAACACCCGCTCCTTCTGCATATGGCCGCCATACGATACCGAGCCTTAGTCGCTTTCTTGGCCGGTAGGCGTTACTTCTTCTCGATACATCTTGAAACCACGCGCCAAATAGTTAGCCAATGCATTCGGATGATCCAGCGTACAAGTGTGAACCCACACTCTCTGGGTACCGGACCAATCCCATGCAGACTTGATGGCATGGCTCAAAAGCGGCCCACCAAAGCCCTTACCAATAGCACCAGGTGCCAAGCCAAAGTACAGGATCTCGGTATTGACTCCGTCTGGCCGGTACAGCTCATAATACCCAGCGATACTCCCACGGTAATAGGCCACCCAAGTACGATGACAGTCGCTTTCTACTAGCTCCCGCCATTGATCATCAATCCAGCTATCGCGATCTCCCCATTCCCAATCGGCACCAACAAGCTGATATAAAAATCTATTCAACTGATACTGTGGCTCCTCGCATTCCACAACGGATAGAGTGTCGGGAAGTAGTTTCGAGTTTAGCTCATGTACAGATTTCATCTCTAGGAAGAAAGTTTTTACATTGCTTGCGATCATTCTATAGCCTCGAACGAAAAATTATAACGCTCAGCTCTGCACCGGAGGAAGTCCAGGAGTTATCGATGCGTGTCCACTAGAGTGGGGGAAGTCCAGAGCCCAGTCACGTTGAGCGACGTATTATAAGCTAATCCATACATCCCCGTATCCCCAAAGAAGTGTGCCAGCTACAACTAGTATATGCGCGACATACCTCGATAAGCGGCGATACCAAGCCCACTCAAAGATGACGGGTCCACCAACTCCGGAGGCCCAGCGAATTGATTCTTCCATAGCAATCTTGAGGTAGTTTGCATTCCTGTACTCTAGGATTGCACCAGCCAAGGCTATTATGGAGCCGGAACGGGTCACCCACTCCACCGACGAGCCAAGCCAGCTCAACCATACGGAGCCTCCGACGACGACGCCGCATAGCAAAACAATAAGTAGATCAGGAACCGCTTCGGCGGGTCGATTCCCCCTTAGCCATGCAACTACGATCTTATCACGATCGCTATTCATAGAATAACTCACAACACCCCAAGCAGGGGGAAAATTTTGCGTCTTGAACACAGCGAAGCAAAATATGTTCCGCTGCCTGGCTTGCTATAGCTTCACGCACCATATATGGAATTGTCATCAAAACGCTCACTAACCTGAGATACTACATCTCCATTTTTCAGCAGCTGAAGATGGATTTTGTTTACATCAGGAAGGTTTTTAAATGGCCCAGATGGATCATATGAACGAAATGAAAATTCAATAGATGAGCCATCCTTTGCCATGTATGAACACTTTAAGTTCATATAGTTAACTTCGCCTTCTGTATTGAGGTTCAATGCGTTAACCTGATCGACCAGCAAGCTTGAACTCTGAGTCCTTACGGCCTCCTTCATGTAACCAGCTATTTGATTAAATAGGCTCTCGGCAATCATCTATTTCTCCATGCTGTTCTGAGCTATAACGCCAGTGGTAATGGGCGCCAACGGTCGAGTAGGCCCTGGGAACCTCCCCCAGAGCCTCTCACAGAACCGTACGTGAACCTCTCGATTCATACGGCTCTTGTTATCCAACCATCAACTTTGATCCTGCCCAATGCGCAAACAGGTCTGGTCGTCGCCGACGCAGCCCGTTCACCCTCCGGGCAGCCTGTAACAGACCCCTGAGTTTCCGATACTTCCCTACGGCCCACCGGCTCAGCCTCAAGTCAAAATGAAATAACACATTCCGAATGTAGCTGCGGCCAAACAAGCCATAGTACTGCATCCAGCCTCGGAGGCGGGACTGACAGAATCGGATGAACTGCCCGAGTTCCTTCTGTCGCCACCATTTCCAGGGCCACTCGTTGATCTGCTTACGGATCTCTTTCGCTGCACTCTGGCTGATGGCCGCCGTAAAGTAGATTTTCTTCTGTCCCTGCCGGTTCCGTATCAATCGTGGTCGGAAGGTGTAGCTCAGAAAATCAAACGCGATCACCGGGTAGTCCCGGCGGTTGTACTCGCTCTTACAATACACGATCTTTGTCTTCCGGGGATGGAGGGTCAAGCCACAGGCTGTGAATCGGGCTTCAAGGACCGATTTCAGTGCTTGTGCTTCCCGCTCGCTGGCGCAGTGGCACACAATATCGTCCGCGTAGCGTTCAAATTGGATACCACCCCAGCGCTTCTCCACCCAGCGATCAAAGACGTAATGCAGGAACAGGTTCGCCAGTAAGGGGCTGATCACACCGCCTTGCGGCGTGCCCCGGTCGCGTTCCTCAACGGAACCATCCGCAAACTGAACCGGAGCGCTTAGCCAGCGCCGGATGTACAGCTTCTGCCAGTCTTCCGTCACATGCCGATCCACCGCCTTCATTAACAGGCCATGGTCGATGTTGTCGAAGAAGCCCTGGATGTCCATATCCAGCACCCAAGCTTTCTTCCAACACCGAGCCTGGGTTTGCTTCAGCGCATCATGCGCCGATTTCCCCGGTCGGTAGCCGTACGAATCTGGGTGGAAGTGTTGTTCCAGTTCCGGTTCAATCAGCAGCTTGACCACCATCTGCGCAATACGGTCAGCGACCGTCGGAATGCCAAGGCTGCGGGTGCCCCCATCCGCCTTTTCAATCTCCACGCGCATGACCGGTGGTGGATGATAGCTGCCCGAGGACAAACGGTTCCAAACCTTATACAGGTTGTTGCCAAGGTCGACCTCAAAGTCTTGCAGACTCTGATCATCAATACCGGCGCAGCCCTTATTGGCCCGGACCCGTTTGTAGGCCTGATACACCAGGCCCTTCGGGATGGTAAATGGTTTTGTCAGGTTCCGGTGGCTCCTCCCGGATTCCGGTTGGCCTCCTGAATCCGACGGGATAACTTGTCCCCTTCGCTCCACACCCATTACAGGTGCTTCAACACTACTACGGGACAATCCGTCCCTGTGTCCTGCATCGGTACTCTCGCCTCGTGGGGTTGCCACTTGTGCTTCTCCCTTAACATCAGGACGACAGGTTCTCATGTTCCATACTCAAGCCTGTACCCAGGTCATGCCGCCTCAAGACCGGCTGCCGCTGCGTCCGTTGTTCCAGTTCACGTCGCAACTGATCCCAGGGATACGCTCGGTCCCCGTTTTTGACAGCGTCCAGCTCCATTTCGACCCCTCATCGGCGGTTCACTTGCGTTCATCTCCTTGGGCACTTACCTGACAACTCACGGCTGCCTTTTCCCGTGTCGCTCACGACCCGCACTCTTAATGCGAGCCGCACAGGGCGGTTTGGTCCCAGTGTCTGGTCACCGAGACCGAGGGGCCTTCCCTCATCTTGAGTACAGCAAGAAAGACCGGAGTCTTTCGTCATGACACACGAGCGCAGCGTAGTTGGCGTCCCGTTGACCACTTTGTTAACTCCTGTGCGCGCGGCAACGAGGTAAGCTACTGCCCGGAATTTGGTTGATAGTGGTAAACAACTTGCCACACTCGTGGCAACGATATTTATGGTTGCCCTCCATAACCCTCTCTAGGTTTAGCTGGAAGTAAAACGGATCAATGTCGCACTTGTAGTCAAGGTAAGAATATGAAGAGTGCTTGTGATCAGAGTCCAGCTCATCCGGGTGAGTGGTAACCACCAAGACGTTTTTCGTGTAGTCGGGATAAGCAACCCTCAAGGCTGGCAGCATATCGGCATCACCACTTACAACGGCGTGATAGTCGTCGGGACTATCGAATGCTGACTTAACAAGTAAGGCGACCAATGTTGTATCCACTTGCTTCTCTTGGTAAGAGTCATTATCGAGTGCGGACATAATCCAAGGTTTCATTTTTACATGGAATTCCGCCTCATCAGAAAAGCCAGCGTCTTTTGCTTTTTGAGAGAAGGTTTCCTTGGCGTGAACAACTCGTTTTGTTAACTCAACTTTATCTGGAAGCACCTCAGGAATTTTTGTAGGCCAATCGTTAAAGTCATCCGGCAGATCAAAAATGGATGTACACAGCACCAGCTTCCCCGAGGACACTTGATCGTTTCCAGTCTCAGCTTTCACATGATCAACTAAAGCCGAGACAAACCCCGAAAAATCGAATGGGAAAGGGTAGGTTGGGCTCGCGGTCCCCTTGGCCAGAGCTGAGCCGGCCTTGCAAACTTTGAAAAGCCAAGACCCGTCCACGAATACATTGATCTTACTCAAAAGCTCCTCCTTTTTTAGAGTTAACGCCCACATAAACGGCGCGAGGGACGAGCGTCCGGCGACCGATAGGGAGCGAATTTAATATGATTGTTATAAGTAAGTTCAAATACGCCAATCGCCAACATCCTGTAAGGCTAAATTATTATTCTTGATGATAAGCTCTGCCGGAATAATAATATCTATGCCGCACATTCTGAACTTAAATGTACGATTTGCGTATATCCCTTTCTTAAACTCCACTTCACCATCGACCTCTGAAGTATATTCGATATCCTCTAATAGCAAATCGAACAACGGCTCTGAGGGAGATATTGTTTTTTTTCAGTAAAGTCGCTATACACTCGAGGAATAATATTAATTTGTACGAGTCTTTCGCTTTGATAAAGGGATTTAATTACATCAGGCAGCACAATGCCAAACAACTTTTCACACATTGAAAGGGCTGCACTTTTTTCATATAGGCTGTAAGCATTATTTCTGGAGCACATTAAAGCGACATTAAAAACCAGTCGATTAAGAAGGCTAAAATCAGCTATTTTATACTTTCGCCCATCGGAGACTGTCAACATAGTTGGCATATGAAATGACTTCGTCTCTTTAAAATCCTGCGGCCTGTGGCGCCGTGTCCCGCTCAGGGTTTAGGTGCACCACATCCGGCAGGTTGAGTTTCTAGATGTCACCTGGCCAGCGCTCCGGGTGGCGCTGTTTCGCAGCCTCAAACACGTTCCGGCGCTGCGCCAGAATGGTCTCTGCCTCACCGCTGTGACGCTGGCTTGGGGTGACGTAACGAAGGGCGCTGTGCCGGTGCTCATGGTTGTACCACTGGATGAATAGCTGGACCCATTCCTGCGCTTCAACCAAGGTTGCGAAGCCGTCGACGGGGAAACCCGGCCGGTACTTCAGCGTCTTGAAGGCCGACTCGGCAAAAGCATTGTCATTGCTGACTCGCGGCCGACTGTACGACGGGGTGATACCCAAGTCGTACAGCTTCTCCAGGAAGGTCGCCGCTTTCATCGGACTGCCGTTATCTGAGTGCAGAATCAATGGCTTGTGGCGGCCTGTCAGGTGCTCTCGCCAGCAGGCTTTCTGGATCAGCTAGGCGGCCAGCTCGCCGGTCTCGCTTTCATAAACCTCGTGCCCGACGATTTTGCGGCTGAAGACGTCCATGATTAAGTACAGGTACCACCAGGTGCCGCGCGCAGGGCCAGGCAGCCACGAAATGTCCCAGCACCACAGATGGTTAGGCGCGGTGGCCTGGTGCGTGGTCGGCGGGCGCTTGCGCTGCGGGGCCTGCTGGCGGCCTCGATGATGTTGCTGGCCGTATTCCTCAAGAACTCGATACATCGTCGACTCAGACGCCAGGTAGCGGCCTTTGTCCGCCTGATCGGCTACGATGAAGGCCAGAGGGCGGCTTCGGTACTCCGGCGCGTTGCACAGCGCCAAGATCGCCTCTCGCTCTTCGTGAGACAGCTTGTTGGCTGGCTCCGGGCGGTCGGCATCGGGACGGCGGTCAGCCGTCACTTCGCCCTCTGCGACCCAGCGATAATAGGTCCTCACGTTGATGCCCATCACCTGACAGGCCTTGGCCAGCCGAGCTCCGTCACGCTGGGCATCTTGCACCAGAGTCACGATGCGCTGGCGATCCGGGAGGCTGGTCAGTCGTCCTCGTCGTTGGTCGTGCCCCAGATCGCCTCTGCCTTTTTTGACAGAGTCAGCAGTGCCGCCGTCTCGGCCAAGGCCTTGTCCTTGCGGTGCAACTCGCGCTCTAGCTTGCGGAGCCGCTTCTGCTCCGCCTTGCGCGCCTGGCGAAGATGCTTGGCTTGCGCTGCTGCATCATCGTTGGCGTTCATACAGGCATCCCGCCAGGCCTCCACCTGCTCGGGGTAGAGCCCGCGCTCGCGGCAATAGGCGCTGAGTTCGGCCTCGTTCATCGGCGCTGCTTCCAGGACGATCTGGAACTTCTCCTGGCTGGTCCATTGATCGGGCTTGGTGGAACGTGATGGCAAAACCTGTCCTCTTGCTCTGGCCTGTTTCCGCCAATTGTAGAGGGTTGTCGGTGTGATGCTTTCCTGTTCGGCCAATTCCGGGATGGTCAGGCTCATGGGCGGTGCCATTTTCTTGAGGATGGCTTCCTTACGCTCCGGGGAGTAATGCACGTTGATCACCTCTAATCTGGGTTAGGTGACAACTACGTTGACGGATAGGGCCACCGCGCCACCACGTACCTTTGGTACCAATCTTGATTCTATTATGGTGGTACTTCCGGCAATCTTCATCAACGACCCACATATTCGCATAACCCCGTTTGGGGATATTTCCAGGAGTGGTATCTCTAATTACCAAGCCATTCTGATCGAGTATTTCTGGCCAAATCATGTGAACCCCATCGGTCTGAGGATCATCGCCGTCGTAAAGAAAGTCTACTCTCATGCCTTGCACAGGCTTCGCATTTCCAATTTCGTCAGCCAAGTCAATTTCATACTCCACGATGAAATCTGGAGATCGTCGAGCTCTTTGTTCGTATGGTACGTGTTCTTCCATCATAAGGTGCTAACGTCCCGCACATCGGCGACGCGTAGCGGTGTCCGAGTGATGCCGATTGTTATGATAGCTCATGCTTCCAATTTAAGTGATTACACAACCCCACCAAATCGGGGAAAACAGTTTTAGAGCTAATCCCGTGGCGCTCCAATGCTCCAAGCATTGCGCCCCTGCTGCCTGCAGGAATTCTAAATTCGTTCAGATGCTTCTTTGTTTCCGTGTTTTGTTCTAATGGAACAAACTTGCTATTTTTCTTCGCATACCGATGCAAGGTAAACCATCCCTGCTGCGCAATAATGCGCGGATTATTTAGCCTTGGCTGGATTATTCTGGTTTTCAGAGGCGTAAATGGATCACGTCCGTATACATCTTCTTCTAAAAGAGAATCTGCCTCCAACCCATACACATATGCGTCACCTTTTTGATGATCAGAGCAGGCGAACCACAATGCCATCAAGGGATTTGTAGTCCAATCGAGTAAACGCGTTTTCAAACCATAATGTTGGGCTGCCACCAAGAGATCTAAGTCCGTTTCACCTATACTAGATAACATCGAGGCACTTTGTAACTTTAGTTGGTTTATTACCTGCTTCTCTAGCTCGGTTGTATCTACATTGGGATTTTTTCTAGCGATACTTGGTAACAATCCGCCTTCAACTGTCTGCCCTCGAAAGACTACAGGATGGCATACAATGTCAAAAAATCTGTTTCTTTTATAAAATCAACAAAAGTGCTAACTTTCGCTTTTCTCACGCCCCCCCCCTTTTATTCATAACGCCCCTAAGCAGAGGCACACTTTTTGTATTCGAGCGCAGCGAAAAAATATGTCTCACTGCCTTGGCTTGTTATTCGAACCCATACTCAGAGATTATCAAAAATTGAGCAGCTTAGCTATCGCCTCTTTTAATATCCTTGAGCGAGTTCAGACATGACCAGATCAAGTCGGAATAAGCTTCCTCAGGAGAAAATTCCTCGGTGTATACATCGGAAGCAATACCCTTAAACAGAGCCTTTACTCCTGAACTAGACTCAAGTTCATCAATTCTTCGGATAACCGAGGAAAATGATTCTCCACTTAATCTGGCTTCAGCCGTTTGTGCTGCAAAGGTTGCAATATTGTCACAATATTCTTGCTTTTCGCTAGAGTCGGCGGCAATTGATTTCAAAGAGGCTAACAGTAAAAACGCAAAAAAAATAAACTTCATGTTGATTTCCTTACCGCCGACACTGCATAGCGCTTGCAGCATGCGCGCCCTTGGAATATAGCCGAAGGCGCAATGCAAAGGGCGTCACCGTAACTGCACTGGTTATGTGGACTTACCTTATGTATAAAATTCAGAATCTCTACACCCACATCACTTTTACGTATGAAATATCTATACCAAGATTCATTAACTCGGTCCGTGTTGTTTTATAAAGGACCGGTATTCCTGCACCCTCACTACCTGGTATTTTCGCTTCAGAAAAAAGCAAGGAACTTACTTTAGCAGCACTATATTTACACTTTTCTTTGAAGAAATACTTTAAAAAACCATGTGCAGCAGACATTACGGAAATCGCAGAGGTTTGATCCCACCCCTGAGGATTTTTAGGAATACCCAGAAGATTAGTGGTCTCGAACTCCCCTGACCCGCTATCACCTATAATTTCCATCTCAATTTTATGAGGCTTCATATGAACATAGCCATCACGGAGTCTTTTTAACTCATTAATACCTTCAACTTCCTTGCTCCCTCTATCTATCTTTTTATTCCTGAAAGAAATTCTCAGAAAGTAATCAAACTTACCTAAAACAGACAATTTGTCAATTTCATTAAAAACGGATCTCTCAAGATCCAGCGTTTCTATACAAATATTTGCAACCAGCTCCAGCATAAGTATGGAATTAATCATTGAGCTTCGAGCGAGAGTTTGCCCAAAATCAAAATTCGTTTCTCGATCCAAGCTACGAAATAACATTTCAACACTATCAAAAAGCAGTGTGTCAAAATTTCTTTGATACTGGATCTCTATTCTCTTATTCATTCCGAGCTTCAACCCTAAATACAAATATTTTCATGAAGATAATATACATGAAAAGAATTGACATCACGCTACATAACGCCTAAATCAGGTGCGCCGTAGGCGTCACCTGGATTTTCTTGTTAGCCGCACTGCTGAATTAGACTGTGACATTATAAAGGTGCTGGTCCTTGAGCTTTTCATTCTCTTCTATTTTTCGTCCAAGATACACAAATTCCATTATGTCATTGAAATGTCTGTTTTCTGGTTTATCGTTATCTAGAATTCCCTTTTCCAAATAGAGCTGTTTTGCCTGCTCGAAGTTATTGTAAAGCAACCCTTGTTGCTCGAGGATTTGCGCCACTTCCTCTAAACGATCAAGGCAAGAAATATACATGTTCTCAGGTGCATTAGCTACGATAGCCTCCGCACACAGTTTCCCGTGAGCAGTTTCTATGTCAGCAATTGCTTCTGATGTATATGGTAGTGTGTTAGATAACTCTTCTTCTCTTTCCTTTATCCACGCTAAAGCATTTTCTTTGTCAAATGCTTTGAGTAGTACAAGACATAGCTTATCAATCACTAACAAGTTGGCTTTATCATTCTCGTATAAATTTTCAAGAACAATATATCTAATAATGGGAGGCAGAATAGAGAATGCACTAACAATTTCATTACTGGAACCAAATTCATATTTCTTAAAATGCAAAACAAATAGACCAGCATAGAGATTAAACAATGCATTAATTGCTGAATCTACATCATCATCGGAAATAGGGTTTGTGTTTTGTGTGTGAGTACATTTGTTTCCGAACTTTTGTAGCTTACGAACTGAGTTTATTAGTTTCTTGTCATTCAAGCTAACTTCTTTTAGCTTTATAATGCTATCAAACTCACCAAGGGTGACCTTATCTGTTCGGTTTGAATTTATTAATTTCCGTATGACAACTTCTGCATATTGTCGAATTGTTGAGATCTTACCTCTGTTTGATCTTGAGTCGATGTAAAAGGCATCATTAATTAAATCTTTAACGAGGTCTTCGTATGCCTGATTTTTAAACTTCATTTTTACTACTTCCTTGAAGATGAACTCTTGTGCGGCTAACGCCACAAATACCGGATTTGTGAAATTGGCGGTTTTTTTGCGCAATCGAAAAAGGTGACAGTTTTGCCGAGTCCGCGTGCTTTGACTTGTTAGGGGTTTGCTAGCAGAAAGTATACAGGCTTATACCCCCCCATAAAATACATTGGGATATAGTGCCCTACACCCCTGCTGATCATCTTGATCTCTTTAATTGCATCAATAAATGTACTTATATCAAAGTGCTTATCGGAACGATCAATAATTTCAGAAACCCTGTCAATATCTTTAAAGAAGTAACCTTCAGGTTCCTCTTCTATTACGCCCTGAGCATTAATCACTGCACAATAATCAATATCATTAGCATTGAACTCAGCCAAATCTGCCCAAAGAAAGTCTTCACATTCACTTAATTCCCAAAAACTTTTTGCCAATGGACAACCAGCAATAATAGGGATTCCCAATTTCTGACTAGCTTTTGCGCCATAGATAATTTGTTCGCTGAATTTCACTATTGTTCTGTCATCGTTCGGCAATAACTTGGGGCGCCGTGGATACAGTCCAAGCACTTTGAAAGAACAGGATCCATTGACCAGCTTAGATATATTACTCCCTTCTCTCGAAATCCATGGGTATATAGGAACTACATATCGGAAATTATCTCTAAGTGCCTCTATTACCTGAGGAACCAATATATATTCTGCTGAGCGCTCACAAATAAAACTCGTTGGATTCATCCTGTACCCCCTAACGAGGCTGTAGAAAAACCCGATTCTGAGCCCTTCCCTACGCCCGCTTTCTGATTTTGTGTAACGCTCACCAAATGGACAATTTCCTTGGCCAAGGAGAGCCTAAGGGCCATTTCAGCTTCTTGATGATGTCAAAGGCACTCATCACCGGCATTTAGCGGTCTCTTTCAGGCCTTCTAGCCCTTGTTTCACGTGCCTAATCGACCGTAATTGGCGAGCTTCTCAATGTTGTGTATCACGCAGTATAGCTGCCATTGCCCTTGCACCTTTTTCTTTCCACGAAGACCGAATCGGTTCAAGCGTTTCGTGGTACCGATGTTGCCGAATACCGGCTCCACCACTGACATTCGATGGCTATATATTTCCTTACCCTGCTGGCTATCCACTCGGTGCTTCATCCAGTCAGTGTAGCTCGGTTGTCCGTCGCGCTTCATCGTAAAGGATACTTGCCGACCAGCGCCGTTGCGGTGATCTGCTGAGGCTGGATTATGCATGCATTGATGTTTCTTCGGGCAGTGCCGGCATTGCAGCAGCCTGCCTTCGAAATGTGCCCGAACCTTGCCATTCTCGGCTTCCCGTTGCCCCCGGTAGGTGAGGGATTCGCCAGCCGGGCAGATACAGGTCATGGTCACCGGATCGAATTGAAATTCACTGGCGGGGATGGTGCTTTTCCAACCCGTATTCGGCAGATTCTAGTGGCGCTTGCCGTATTTGTCTTTTTGATGAGCGAACTTCGGATCCCGGCTGCGGAACTGATTATCCGGCACATAGCCGTTGATCTGTCGCTCGTACAGGTACTTCATGTTGGCCTCATTGGCGAAGCCAGTGTCAGCGGTGACGACGGTGCCCTGCTGGTAGATGTCGTCAGCAATGCCTAGCTTCTTGAAGCGAGCCCTCACCCTTTCCAACACCGGTTGCAGCGTGTGGTGTTCCTGCCCCTCTCCAAACGCCTGGGCATCGATGATGACTTGGTGTTTCTTGTCCACCGTGGCCACGCCGTTATAGCCCTGGATCGTGCCCTTGCTGGTGGTCATCTTGGCGCTTTGGTTATCCGTGATGTTGCTCTTCACTTCCTTGCTCCGCTTCCCCTGGCCCATCCTTGGGCTGTGCGTCTTTAGGAAGCGATCGACTTTGTTCATGGCAGCATCTAGCGAGAGGATCGTCTTGGCTCGACGGATATCCCGGCCAAGGTCGGCCTCCGTCTCGGCTTCATCCCGCGCGTAGTGCTCCAGCAGGTGATGGCGAACCAACCGTCGTAGCTTCTCCCGCTTCTCAGCCAGCTCTTTGAAGGTGCCAGACCACTCCTTTGAGGCATCCGAGGGCATCTTGCAGCCGTCGATAGCAAAGAGCTCGTTGCCTAGCAGGCCTTGCTCATGGCACACCAGCAGCACCTGCTCAAAGAGATCTTCAATCTCATCGGCGTGGCTGCTGACGAACTTCGCCAAGGTGGTGAAGTGAGGGACGGTATCGCAGGACAACGCCTTGAAGATGATGTTGGTTTCACAGCACCACTGCATCTCGCGGCTGGAGGTGATTCCCTTGGAATAGGCGAACAGGATGATCTTCAGCAGGATGGCGGGATCATAGGCCAGACGGCCCGTGTCGTGGTTGCGGTATTGGGGATGAAAAACCGACAGGTCCAGCTTGTGTTCGATCAGGTAGTGCACAGCGTGCTCGAAGGTGCCGGGCTGCAGCTGGTCCTGGTAGTTGATCACCACCATGGCGTTCTGATCATGGTTGTAGGGCTTGAAGCGGGGCATGTTGACCACTCCTAGGCTGTTTTCCCGATCCTACCAAAACGGCGTGGGCTGTGGGCTTTTTCTACAGCCTCAACGCCTCAAGCAGAGGCGCGCGTTGTTTGTGCATCCTTCTGACTTGACTTGTTACATTCCGATCCTTCATCAGTAAACGACCTTTTGAATCCTTGATATAGGCTAGCTCTATTATCTCTAAGAGGATTTCCATCTTCTTGCTTATAATGCTTCAGCAATCGATCTATCCGCTTCTCTATATTCTTAAGATATGCACCTTGCTGTGCAGTTTTAGTTGAAAGCCTTTCCCACACTTCTTTCTGGCCGAAAAACACTTCACGCTCAACTTCTCTTTCGCCTAGATAGAATCTCTGCTCTTTACCCATACCGTATATCCTAAACGGGGTGATACCAGCGTGATCCACCCACGCTCTATCTAGACAGTACTGCGACATAATATCTCGGACTTTCTCTGTATACAGAAATTTATAAATGGCCCACCACACAACAGAATCACGAATGGTTAATAAGACTGGCGCAATGACATAAGTTAAAAAACCCATCGCAAATATCTTGAAAATTGATGACCAAGCCAGTTCTATTTCCATACTCTTACCTAAATGTAACGCCAGCGCTCAACCGCGCGGCTTGCCCGCGTCGGTTGCAGCGCATTGTTGGGCGTTCATGGGACACGAGGCGCACCAATGCCATATACTCGAAGGCCGCCCGCCACGACTCTATACGCGTATTTGATCCAGATCCAAATCCTCGATCCGCCCTCTGAAAGCACTGCGTCTCTTACCCGCAATGTACCAGAGAGTCTCTCGCCCACTCTATTTGGGAATGCTTCTGTACAACAGAATAAATCGACTTTGTACATCAACATGAGCAACTGCGTGATGTGTCTTTTCTTTAGCTTTTGGGGCGATTGCCACACTCTGACCAAATAGGCGGCCTTCTCCGGCTTAGAGACATCTGACGATGGCGGGTACAAAAATGCCACGATGTGCCCTGAAACACCTTGCGAAATTACGGCTGTCGCTCGTTTTTCGGCAATAGCTTTACTCCGCCCTTGGACGGGCACAACAGCTTTTCTAGGGACAGGCTCCGACCCGAGATCAATCTGCACAGAGTCACCCCAGATTTCTTCCATTTGTGCTTGATACAAGCCCTTTGCGACATTCTCACTCACTACGGAAACTATCGGCGCTTTTAGATCATTTGGGACGCAATCATGGGCAAACTTTTGTGTCACCGAGCGTACTAACTCAGGCACTGAACAAGACCAATCACTATAGGCTTTCCGGTTCGACTCAATGATTTTTCTTGCCCGCCTTTTCGCTCGCTCCAGACGCCATCTATTCAGCATAATGAATCCTTCGCCCAACGCCCGCAGCATGCGCGGCTTTGGAATGGAGGCGAAGCCGCAATGGAAAAGACATCGCCGTGCCTGCGATTGTTAAATGGATATGTTCTGTTCAAAGCAGGTAGTCCTTATCCAATTTGGCTTCAGTTTATTATCTTTTATGTACTTTTTAAGCGTTTTTACTCTTTCTTCTTCAGGCTGAATTTTCAATCCTGATTCGGCCAAGATCTCATTAACTAGGTCGTGCTCACCAATCAGCCAGTTGATCGAATGGAGATTATTTTCTATTCCATTTGATTGGAAATTGAAAGATATACGGTCTTTGTTGGTTGAATCTATCGTAAGCAGCGACCCTGAAGGACTCCTTTTATCAACAGAAACAGCATTTATTAACGCTGTTCCCATTACTGGAATAATAGTCATCAAACCTCCGCCAATGGATACAATACCGTCGTGTTCATTATCGGTAACTGGCTTTGGGTTACAGCTTTTTATGTCAGAAAATCCACCCTCAGATATTGAGGCTTTGGCAAGCCCTCCCGATGCAAGTACATGACGCATCAAAGCTATCGCAATTGAGGTTGCCCGGTCCAATTTTTCTTCTTCGAAACAGCTAACAATGACAAAGCCATCGCCAAACTGGTGAGCAAAAAGACGATTAACATCATCATCGTATTTTTTACTGCCTACCAAGTAGATCCCTTCCATCAAGGCATTAAGAGGAAGCAATGCGGCCATGGTCTGATCGTAGCGCGCACCAAACCCCTCGATATCAATGTAGATACTCCAACGTTTATCCATGCCTCATCATCCATTTAACGCCGCATTCAGCGGCTTGTCCGCTGCAATGCTTTGTTAGGCGACCGAAAGTAAGATTGATTGCCTAAAAGCCATTTTTTATCAACTTCCCGTCCAACAAGGTGTTCAATAAACCTAGATTCAGCGCTTGCGTTCGGAAAAGAAACACCTCTCTCAATCCCAGTGCCATCGATATAGATATATATATTTTCATAAAGATAATCGCACCCCATCAAACATACAGGCATTACAATATATGGATCTAAGCGCTCTGCATCATTACAGTCTGACCTAGGTTTCTTATGTGCAGTGACCAAAGTTTTCACATTAAACTCTTGCCCGCAAATAGCACAATTTTCATGAGTTTTATCTTTAAATAACCATTCTTTTAATATGTACTGCTCTTTTCTTGCAGTTTGTTCTCTGGTCTCATCCGTCCCAGCACCAAGGAGTGCTCTTAATCTTCGGAGGTAAAATTCATATGCATCTATAACTGACCTATCATCATCTGATGAAACCCGATGACCGATAAGACTATAAATATAATGCATCCGGCCATTTGTCTTATCTACATGCACCAACGGTGAGGAATTTGTGGTTTTCTGTATATGGGCGCTTCCATAGCCTTTTTCTGACAAATAATCTCGAAGCTCAGGAAACGATGCAGTCTTACCGGAATCAAGGAAAGATATCAAGTCTTTTTCAATTTCATTTAGTTTCGTAGTTTGTCCGACGAACTTTAGACCAGAGCCCGTATTGACCATGTAGACAGAACTTACTGAGTATTCCTCGATTATTTTTTCAGGTGGGTATGGGTACTTATAGGTCCTCCCATCTAAGGCATTTCTAAATGTCGCTGCAAGCCTCGCAGAATCGCAATACTCGATAACACCAAAAACCTTTTCGCAGTAATTGATAATGGTGTTATCTCGATTTTCAAAAATATACCAGTAATCATCGTCGATAACTCTAACCCAAGACGTAGGCGAGCTCTCAATTAACAACGAAATGAGCGAATAGTATTCGCCAAGCTCTTCATTTAGATACTTCAAATTCGCAATGCCACAGCGACCCGGCACCCCCTGTGCTTTTTTAAGCATCTTTTCAATACCCTTGACACTAGACTTCCTAATCAAGAATATATTTTTGCTAGTTAAAATTGAATTCCTCGTGGCTCGCTTTAACTCCGGAGTATAAAAATCAAATTCACAATCAAGCCCTACATCTTCAATTAGATTAAAGATCCCCTTTAAGTGACTTTCGCTATCGATTAGCTCAGAGGTGCAAACCTTTTCTTCAAGCTCTGAGATGAGCCAATAATCTCTGGATTTTACGGCATCAACAAAATCGTTCAGAGAGGGTATAGAACTTTTGCTGACATTATCTCTGAATTTAGAATTTAGTAGTTGTCTAATTCTTTCTCTAGTACCTACACTAAACTTGCTTGCAGTTTCCTCCAATGTAGGCCAAGGCGACTCATTTAGCCCATAGTAGAATTTTACAATTTCAATATCCCTAGCTTTATTCGCTCCGTCCTTGATGCTGCTCTCTAGGAAATCTACCAATTCACTTTCAATGCCCATTTATACTCCTCGATAGAGGTATCGCCTAACGCTTCGGTTCAGTGGCGGCGTGAGCCGTCCGCTGCAACCGATTGTTATACGACGTTTTCAACTATATAGCGCTCTTGGACAAACCCGTTATCGGATGCCGTCGCCTGCGACAGTTTTAGCTTCTGCTCAGGGCCAGCGTCCCCAAAGAGCGGGAGGCCCGCCCCAAGCAGCACGGGAATGCGGGTGATTGTGAGCTCATTAATCAATTTGTCTTTCAGGAACCGCTGGATCGTAACCCCGCCGTCAATGTAGAGATGGCGCATACCGGCTTTGGCGAGCCGTTCAACAATTTCTTTTGGTTCTCCTGACTCATGCCTGACCGCATCTCCCAAATGTTCCGGGATTGCCAATTCAGCGCTGGAAAGAACCACCACCGGCGTTCCTTCGTACGGCCAAGCTCCAAAGGTGAGTACTTTTTCGAAGGTATTTCTGCCCATCACAAGCGCATCTACGGTTGAGATGAACTCATCATAGCTCAGCCCCTCCATGGGCACTGCAGAGTACTCAGGCTTTTCGAGCCACTCGACGCCACCGTCGGGAGTGGCAATAAATCCGTCGACGCTTGCTGCAATATAAACAGAGCACTTAATAGTCATCAGGTCTCCCTCGTCGTATAACTGTTCAGCATTTGTTCGCTGTGCGCAGCATGGCGAATAAATGCCTGTTGGACTAAGCCGCCCCTCAAGCTGCTGCGCCGCTTCTATAGGGTATTGTATTGACCGCTGCGCTGCCTGGGGGGGATAGATCGCTCGGGAGCAGTGCCCTGGTGACGTGTGTGAACCGTGTTCGTGATCACTATGCCCATCTTTTCCCGACCCAATTTACCCCAACGTAACGCGCCGGCTTGTTAAAAGCCATCGCCAGGACGAGTGCCGCCACGGCCCACTAGCGGGCCGGATCGTCGAGTCCATTGTCTGGCCCGACGCCGTGGTGTGTCTGGCGTTATCTCATGCTCGATAGCGTTGCCCCCTGTGGTTGGGTGGTCGACCGAGGGGCGGCCGCTGAGGCGTAAGGGCCCCGGTGACGCGCAGTGTCGGTCGCCGGCAGTGCGGGCAGGTGTAGGCTGAATCCTTGTCGTTGGCGGCCATGTCGGTATCCGGTGCCGTCTCCGCCACCATCAGCGCTTGGCGGATCTGGGCCAGGCGTCGTCGCCGGCAGCGATTGGCCAGAAAGCCGTAGTGACGGACCCGCATCAGCCCCTTGGGCAGGACGTGGAGCAGGAAGCGGCGCACGAACTCTTCGCCATCGAGGACGAGCCGTTTGTGTCGGTCACGGTCGCGGTAGTCCTTGTAGCGTAGGGTGACCTGGTGGTCGTTCACGGCGAGGATGCGGGCGTTGCTGATGGCGATCTGGCGCGTGTAGCGCGCCAGGTAGCGGACCACGGCGTGGGTGTGCTCGAGACAATCCTTGCTGTAGACCACCCATTCGGTGGCCATCAAGGTATTGAGCTGTTGATCAACGTCACCGGGTCGGGTGACTCGGTGGAGCTCGCCAGCAGTGGCCGCCCGGCGCAGGGCGCTAACCATGTGACCACGAAAGTGGCGCGACAGCGCCCTCACTGGGAACAGGTAGTGGCTACGCGCACCATGCCAGCGGCCATCGTCGCCCAACGCACCGCCGGGAACCAGGCAGTGCAGGTGCACATGCTGGCTCAGATTCTGGCCCCAGGTGTGGAGCACGGCGCTCATGCCCATCTCGCCGCCAAGGCGTTTGGGATCGCGACCGAAGGTGCGCAGCGTCTGCCAGGCGCTCTGGAACAGCAGCCGGTGGATCACCTCGGGATGCAGCTGAACCCAGCCGTTGAGGCTGTGGGGCAGCGTGAACACGACATGGTAATAGCGCACCGGCAGGATATTCGCTTGCTGACGCTCGGCCCACTGGTGCATGGCACGGCCCTGGCACTGCGGGCAGTGGCGATCGCGACAGCCGAAGTAGTGCGGCTGGGTGTGGTCGCAATCCGTACATTGCAGGATCATGCCGCCCATCGCCTCGGTACGACAGGCCAGCAGGTGGTGGCATACCCGGCGGCGCTGACGATCGAGGCCGGCCAGGTCAAGAAAGCGCGACAGGGCCTGTTGGAGGGTGGCGGTCTTAGCCATGGCCCACCTCCAGGGACGCGACCAGGTCGATAGGCGCATGACCAGCCCCCTGCTGGCCCGGCAGCCAGTGCATGTAGCGCATCGTCGACTGGACGCTGCGATGGCCTAGCAGCCGCTGCAGCTGATGCACCGGCAGCCCCTGTTCCAGCACATGCGTGGCGTAGGCATGGCGCAGGCTGTGGATGCCTCCAATGCGCTCGACACCGGCCAGCCGCTTGGCCTTGCTAAAGGCTCTCTGTGGCGCACTCAAATGCAGCGCACGATCCGGGAACAGGGCACTCGGAAACAACCAGGTCCGCGGTCGATAGACTCGCCAGTAATCGCGCAAGCGATCGATCAGGGTCGCCGTGAGCAGCACCATGCGGTCCTTCGCGCCTTTGCCCTGCGCGACACGCAGCTGGCCGCGCTGGCTGTCGATGTCGCTGACCCGCAGGTGGCAGACCTCGCTCACGCGCAGTCCGCAGCCATAGCACAGTTCGAGCATCATGCGATGCTTGGGGTTGTGGCACGCGGCCAGGATCCGCCTCACCTCGTCGCGCGTCAGCAGTTCTGGAATCCGCTGCGGTGTCTTCGGCACCACCAGCGATACCTCCACCGACGGCCAGTGCAACACGTGCAGGTACAGGAAACGCACGCCGTATAGGTAGACGCGGCAGCTGGCGGCGGACAAACCGCGCTCCTGAACCAGGTGGTGGAAGAAGTGCTGCAAGTCATCGGTGCTCAACGTGTCAGGCGAGCGATGGAAGTAGCACGCCAGGTCGGTGATCACCATCAGGTAGGTCGTGTGGGTACGTTGTGCAAAGCCACGCTGACGCATGGCCTCGATCATCTTCTGTCGTAAGGCAGTCATCGTCATCACTCCTGTTCTCTGACCCACGTGGGTCAAGGAACAGTGTGGTGCGATGGGGCGAAAGACAGGATGCGACGACAGCTACCGCGAAGCGGTTTAGTTCAACAGGTATTGGATAGCACGCTCGTTCATTATCTTGAACGAGCTGGCGCGTTCAACAATCTTATCTAGCCTACCGCGTTTCCCCTAACCCATTGATATCTCATGAGGCTAAGAATAATTAGGCGATCTATGCAGAATTCGCGAGCGCGCTGCATTTGCCGGTTTCAATCATCCTTGCTGTTGAACAAACCACTCCAGCCCGTCGTAGGGACGTTCCCTGAGTGCCGCCAGGCGGCTATTAAGGTCGCCGGAGTGGATTTCCAGCTTGTGCCCATCTGGGTCGAGGAAGTAGAGGGAGTCCCCTTCGCTGCTGTTGTGCTTCCAGATAGTGGCGTTGCTGGCACGGATGGCGTCTGCTGTGTCGTTGAAGGCTTGGCTTGGTACGGAAAAGGCCAGGTGGGTGTAATCGGGATGGGGAGCGTTGCGTGCGTCGGCATCCAGCGATAGGCAGATCCAGTCGTCGCCGGCTTGTAGATAGGCGCCGCGCTGCCATTTCGCCAGGGGGGTGAGGCCAAGCACCTCGGTATAGAAGGCGAATGAGCGCTCAAGGTCGCTGACGGCCAAGGTGACGTGGTTAATGCCGGTGATCAATGCCATCTCCCTAGCGGTGGTTAATCGTTAGCCACGCTACCGCCCCGAGACTGCATATCATGTTGATGCGGTAGTCCCGTGCGTACTGCTTGTTTTATCCAGCCGTCTTAGCGACCTTAGGTTTTCATACTAGGCGGGATGCTCCTTGCCAGCAAAACGGATCAGGCGCCACTTATCAACGCAGTTCGTGGCTTTGCATTGGGTTAGTGATGAGTAAGTAATGGCTTACTTGCACGGAAACGGGCAGCCTAGGCTGCCCGTTGTCGGTGGTGATAGTGGCGATGTAGCCGTTTGGTTGGCTCAGGTATTCTCTTCGCGCTGCGTTTCCGCTTCGGCGGATTCGTCGGCGTCGTCATCGTCGATTGCGGGCTCGGCGTCGTGCTGGGCGTAAGGCTGGGGCGCCGGCGTGCTGACGCTGCCGCCGAAGGCGGAGCGCAGGACGTCGTTCTCGGCATCCATATCGATGTTGCCCTGGAAGACGGCGCCGTCCTCGAGCACCAGGCAGGGGGTGATGATGGTGCCGGAGATCTGCGCGGTGTGGTGAACGGTGATCTTGTGCGAGGCGATCAGGCGCCCTTCAACGCTGCCAGCCACGTGCAGCGTCTGTGCGACGATATCGCCCTCTACGCGGCCATCGTTGCCGATGCTGACGGTGTTGCGCTTGAACTCCACCGTGCCGACTACCTGGCCGTCGATGATCAGCTCCTCCTCGCCGACGACGCTGCCTTCGATGCTGGTATGGGCGCCGATGGTGGCCGGGCGCCCGTTACCGCTGCGCGGCTCGTCCCTGCTTGGGGCAGTGTATGACGAAGCGGGAGGCGACACCGTATGGTCGGCAGGAACACTGGTGGGCTTGTGCTTGCTGAACATAGGGAAAGGCTCCGGGTAGCGTAAGGGGGAACGGTGCGATACTAGGAGTATTGCCGCGTCGGAGTAAGATCAAAGGCAAGAGTAGCCAATGAAAACGGCCGTTAGTCGTGTTTTCTGCCTCTCGCGCGAGCCGCCTATACTGACGCTGGGCATCTCACTTCTATCAAGGGGCGGCTATGGGGGGCGGAGACGCGTTATTCATCGCGGGCGTAGTGGCGCTCATCCTGATCATGCTGGATGGCAAGCGACGTATGCGCAAGCGTGCCGTGGCCAACCAGGCCCCTGCCCTGCACGCTTCCCCCCAGCATCAACTCGCCTCGCCACGTGAGCCTGCCACGCCGTCGCTCCAGGCCGAGCAGCCTGCCAAGGTTAGCTTGCCGACGGTGCCCCTGGTGGCGCCCACCCAGCGCTTGTCGGCGCCCGACGGCAGCCTGATCGGCGAGACCCTACACATTGCAGGCAAGGTGCGCTCCCGGCAGCCGTTGGTGATCCACGGTACCATCGAAGGCGACGTCGAGGCGCCGGATCAGCCTGTCACCATCACCGAGACGGGGGGCGTCTCCCGCCGCATCGAGGCACGGCTGATCAGCGTTGCCGGTCGCGTCGAGGGCCTGCTGGTGGCTACCGATCAGGCCATCCTGCTCCCTAGTGCACGGGTCCGCGGCAGCATCGAGGCGAAGCGCATGAAATGCGCAGAAGGCGCCTGGCTAACGGCCAAGGTTCGCGTAACGTCGCGCTAGGCGCGCCTTCCTCCCAAACGCACAACGGGCAGCCCAGGCTGCCCGTTGTTGTTGCTGCTGATTGGCTTCCGGTTTAGAAAAACAGCCGCCGCAGGGCTTCGCCGGGGTCCTCTTCACGCATGAAGGCTTCACCGACCAGGAAGCCGTGCACGTCGTGCTCGCGCATGCGCAGTACGTCGTCGTGGGTGTGGATACCGGACTCGGTGACCACGGTAACCCCCTCGGGGATGTGGCTGAGCAGCTCGAAGGTGGTTTCCAGGCGGGTGTCGAAGGTGTGCAGGTCGCGGTTGTTGATGCCCACCAGCGAGAGCTCAAGGCGCAGGGCGCGCTCGAGTTCGCGCTGGTCGTGCACTTCCACCAGGACGTCCATGCCCAGCCCTTCGGCCTGCTGGTAGAGGTCGAGCATGCGCGCGTCGTCCAGCGCGGCGACGATCAGCAGGATGCAGTCGGCGCCGATGGCGCGGGCTTCGCTGACCTGGTAGCCGTGGGTGATGAAGTCCTTGCGGATCACCGGCAGGTCGCAGGCTTCGCGGGCTTCGATCAGGAAGTCTTCGTGGCCCTGGAAGAAGTCGGCGTCGGTGAGCACCGAGAGGCAGGCGGCGCCGCCGGCCTGGTAGCTCGTAGCGATCTCGCCGGGGCGGAAGTCTTCACGCATCACACCCTTGGAGGGCGAGGCCTTCTTGATCTCGGCGATCACCGCCGGGTCGCCAGCCTCGATGCGTTCGTCCAGCGCTTTCACGAAGCCGCGCGGCGCGCTCTGCTGGCGCGCCAGGGCCAGCAGGTCGGTCTCGGTCACCGCCAGGCTGCGCTCGTGTACCTCTTCGTCCTTGCGCGCCAGTATCTGCGCCAGGATGGTGGGCATTCCCTGTGTGCTTGTCATCTTGCTGTATCCCCGTGGCAGCGGTTCGAGGTGCCGTCAGTCGGCAAACACCCGGGTGAAGTCGGCCAGTTCTTTCATCTTTTCCCGCGGCAGCCCGGAGGCCTGGGCGTCCTGGGCCATGGCTACCCCTTCCTTGAGGGTATCGGCAATCCCGGAAACGTAAAGGGCGGCGCCGGCATTGAGGGCGACGATATCCGCTGCGGGGCCGTCGCCGGCCAGGGCCTCGTGCACCAGCCGCAGGCTGTCTTCGGCGGTAACCACCTTGAGCGGCGTCAGCGCCTGGCGCTCGATGCCGAAGTCTTCGGGGGCGATGGTGTACTCGACGATCTCGCCCTCCTTAAGCTCGGCGACCCGGGTCGGCGCGGCCAGCGAGATCTCGTCGAGGCCATCCTCGGCGTGGACCACCATCACATGGCGGCTGCCCAGGCGCTTGAGCACCTCGGCCATCAGCCGCACCAGGCTGGGGTCGTAGACGCCGAGCAGCTGGTTGGGGGCACCGGCCGGGTTGGTCAGCGGGCCGAGGATGTTGAACAGGGTACGCACGCCCATCTCGCGGCGCGGGCCGATGGCGTGGCGCATGGCCTGGTGGTGCATCGGCGCGAACATAAAGCCGACCCCGACCTGGTCGATGCAGCGCGCCACCTGCTCGGCGTCGAGCTCGATCTTGATGCCGGCCACGGCGAACAGGTCGGCGCTGCCGGAGGAGGAGGAAACGCTGCGGTTGCCGTGCTTGGCGACGTGGGCGCCGCCCGCCGCCGCGACGAAACTCGACGCAGTGGAGACGTTGAACAGGTTGGCGCCGTCGCCGCCGGTGCCGACGATGTCGACGACGTTCTCGCCGTGCACGCTCACCGGGGTCATCAGCTCGCGCATCACCTGGGCGGCGGCGCTGATCTCTTCGGCGCTCTCGCCCTTCATCGAGAGCGCGATCAGGAAGCCGCCGATCTGGGCGTCGGTGGCCTCGCCGGTCATGATGGTGCGCATTACCGCGTGGGTCTGGTCGAACGTCAGGCTCTGGCCGCGCATCACGGCGTCGATGGCCTCTCGCATCTGCATGGGGCGGTCTCCGTTAGGCGCGACGTGAAAGAAAGTTCTGCAGGAGCTCGTGCCCCTGGCGCGTCAGGATCGACTCGGGGTGGAACTGCACCCCTTCGATGTCCAGTGTCTTGTGGCGCAGGCCCATGATCAAGCCGGGGGTGACGTCGCTGTCATCCACCCAGGCGGTCACTTCGAGGCACTCGGGCAGGGTCTCGGCGGCCACTACCAGGGAATGATAGCGGGTTACCTCCAGCGGGTCCTCGAGGCCGGCGAATACGCCATGGCCGCCGTGGCGCACCCTGGAGGTCTTGCCGTGCATCACCTGGGGCGCGCGCACTACCTCGCCGCCGTAGACCTGGCCGATGGCCTGGTGGCCCAGGCAGATGCCGAGGATCGGCAGCTTGCCGGCGAAGTGCTCGATGGCGGCCATCGAGATGCCCGCCTCGTTGGGCGTGCAGGGGCCGGGAGAGACCACCAGGTGGCTCGGCGCCAGCGCCTCGATCTCCTCGAGGGTGATGGCGTCGTTGCGGTAGGTGTGCACCTCGGCCCCCAGCTCGGCCAGGTACTGCACGACGTTGTAGGTGAAGCTGTCGTAATTATCGATCATTAGCACGGACGTGGCCATGACTCTGTATTCCCTATGGTGTGTACTGTCGCTAATCGGCGCCGTTACCCAGTGCTCTCAGGGACTGCGCCAGCCGTGCAGGGAGTCAGCAGACACAAAAATGCCGCCCTGACGGCGGCATTTTTCACTCGTCAGCGTGCCGCCCCTGATCAGGAGCGCCACCACTGGCGAATACGGCGTGTCGGTTGAAATCGGATCATCACAGAATCATGCCGCCGAGGGGCGCCGGGTGTCAATGCTGGGGGGCGTGGCCAGTAATCTGGCATGTCTTGCTGGGCAAAGCCGGCCTTCGGGACCGCGCTTGATTAGATTTGCACACCAAATTCAATCATAAGGCTAATTTCCATGCATTTCTCTGTCTCTGCGTAGCGCATGATTAGTTTCTGCACTATATTTAAACCATGAGTGGAAATACTAGACATCAGGTAATCAAGCGCTTGTTGACGGAGCTCCCCCGTGGGGCGCCGTTCGACCTCGCCATGCTCGAATCCTTCGGCGTGTCGCCCCAGTTGGCCGCCCGCTACGCGGAGAGCGGCTGGCTGGTGCGCCTCGCGCATGGCATCTATGCCTTCCCGAATGACGACTTCGACGTCAGCGGGGCCCTGCAATTCCTGCAGGAGAGGGTCGCCGGCCTGCATGTGGGGGGCAAGAGCGCTTTGGCGATGCAGGGGGTGCGACACAACCTGGCCTCCCGGGAGACCCTGGTGCTCTGGGGTGACGCCCGCTTTACACTGCCTGCCTGGTTCACCAAGCGATTCCCGGCACGGTACGTCAACGCCAGGCTGTTCGATTGGCCCGATGACGCGCTCGCCGACAAGACCCTGCACACACCCCCGGGACAGGCGGACGGACTACAGGTAGCCGTACCAGAGCGTGCCGTTCTGGAACTGCTCTACGAGACTGGCACCCGGGAAAGCCTCGAAGAGGCCCGCAACTTGTTCGACGGCCTGCGATCACCGCGCAAGGATGTACTCGGGCGTCTGCTGGCCTGCTGTACCAGCGTCAAAGCCGTGCGCCTGTTCCTGACTTGGGCACGGGAGACTGGTGTGGCCGACGTCGATGCGCTACTGGAGCAGTACTCGGTACGCACCGGCAGCAACAAGCGCTGGATGAGTCGCCTGGATGACGGCACCTTACTGAGTCTGAAACCTCATGGATAAACATTACGCCGACACCGTTCGCCTGCTGTTGAGCATCGCTCCCGACGTGTTCGACAACAACATCTTCGCCATGAAGGGCGGCACCGCCATCAACCTGTTTCTGCAGGATATGCCCCGCCTGTCAGTGGACATCGACGTAGTCTACCTCCCGTGGCAGACGCCGCGAGACGCGGCGTTGCAGGCCATCAACGAGGAACTGGCCGCCATCGCGCAGCGCGTCGGACGTCTCGGCGTGCAAACCCGCCTGATCCGCAGCAAGGATCTCGGAGACACCAAGCTGATCGCGGAGAACGAGACCAGCCAGGTGAAAGTCGAGGTCAATGTGGTGTTTCGCGGCACCGTGCTGCCCGTCGAACGCAGTACCTTGAGCGCCCGAACCAGTGATCTGTTCGGCGTCGAGTTCGAAGTGCCGACGCTGGCCACGGACGAGCTCTATGCCAGCAAGCTGGTCGCCGCCATGGATCGCCAGCATCCTCGGGATCTGTTCGACGTCCTGCAGGTGTTCGAGACAGGCAGCCTCACCGACGCGATGGTCGAGTGCTTCGTGGTCTATCTGGCCGGGCACAACCGCCCGACCCATGAAGTGCTGTTCGGTAACGACAAGGACATCGCCAACGAGTACGAGCGCGCCTTCGTCGGCATGACCGAGGTGGATTGTTCGCTGGAAGCCCTGCTTGATACCCGTGCCCGGCTGCGACGTGAACTGGCGCGACGGCTGAGTGATGCCCACCGGCAGTTCCTGAGCGGGCTGACCCGGGCGCAACCCGACTGGTCACTGCTGCAATGTCCGCATGCCGAGCAGTTGCCGGCCCTGCGCTGGAAACTCGCCAACCTGAACACCTTTCAGAAACGTCGTCCGAAAGACTTTATCGCGCACGCTGATGCTCTTGATGCAGGGCTGGCCGTCTCCGCCTCCAGGCACTAAGGCAGGTGCTTGGCGATGCCTTCAGTATTGGGCCTGGAAGTGTCTATGAAACCCGGGGCGATCCAGCTTGGTAGGCTGCCATGTCGATCTGTCCAAGCTTGGGTGTGAGCCGGCAACGCTGTTGATGCCAAGGGTAGTCGACCTGGGCCTGCCGCTTTGCACCCCCTTCGTTTTCCTTCCACTCCTCCAGATCAAGATCACGCCAGTAGCGAGGGTCGCGCCCTGTCTCCTGATCATGCTGAGCAGTGGTAGGGTCAAGGTGACGAAACGGCTCAAGCCTCGGCACATCAGGCAACGGTTGGCTGACGTCCATGTAGCGTTGCAGCATATCCCAAGTGGCTCTTACCTCATGCTGATGGTCGACGATAGGACTCAGCGAGGTTTGGTTAAACTGTTTTCCTGTGTAGCGATGGACAAACATCAAGCGGTAGAAAACACCGCCACGCTGCACCACTCGCTCAACATAGCCATCAAATTCAATAAAGGGAGCGACAAGCGGGGGAGTCTTTTTTCCCTGAGCAAAGCTAACCATTCCTGTTTGACGATTCAGTTCGCTCCGGCGATTATCCATATAATTATCTCCATGATTGGAAAACCACCCACGAAGAGGGCTCATCACGTGAGCCCCCCCTCTAATAATAGCCCCCATGACGGTTTGGCAGGTATATGCACCTATCACTCCCGCCCCCAGACCCCCTCCCCCTAATATCACGAGCATAGCAAGCATCCCAACAAAACCATTGTATTCAAAAAAATAGCCCAAAAAACTAACAGAAACCCAATATGGAAAAGCTAAAAGCAATAAAAAGTACAACACTGGAAACGCCATCAATAGTATAGAAAGTCCCAGCTTGCTTTTGATAAAACGAATCCTTTTGTTATCCCACCACCAATCTTCCGAATCGTAGAATGAAGTATTTTCTCTTTCCATATTCTGCACCAGCTCGGCATCGGCACACACCTGCTGATAGGGATCGATATACGCATAATCTCCAAAGGGTAAAAGGTCCTCCCCCACACGCCCTCTTTTCCTCGGGGCTTCAGGCAATGAAGGAATATCTTCTGCCCTATAGGCACTAGGGCTATAGAGTGCAGGGAAAATCTCTTTCATACGCGAAATTCCTTGATACTGCCCCCTCTGGAAATCCAGTCTATTTAGTCATCCATATCCCGCCAGTAGCGTGGTGGCGGAAAACACCTTTATAACAGTCAGCCCCCTTCTTATAACACCTTGTCACTTCTTGCTAAAGATACTATTATCAACGGAAATATGCTGATGTAATCCCTCGGCAACCTCCAAGTCATAGAGCCTGGTGCTTGGGCCGTCCGCGCGGCAACGCTCCTTGACTAAAGGATGCCATTGATTACGGGCGGCACGCTGACAAGAATATTTAACGACTTTGTCACGTAAGAAAAATAGCGGGAGCATGAAAATCTCGAAAATAGTTGTTGCCCACAAACGTCCTCTTGACATAACCCCATCTCTAACTAAATCACGATTTAGTTGAAGATGGATTTTTGCCGACCGGTGCTTCTGACTGTGTTTATCCAACACTTCTTCCCTTCTGGGAGTGGGTATAGTATTACCTTGATTATCGAACCAAGGACCCTTCTCCATATAGCAGCGTAGGTACTCCCACAACATGCCCTGAGTTTCCGCAGTTCGTCCCATGGGCAGGTTGAGGCAAAGTGCGATCACCTCCTCCGGATACCCATAGCGCTGTAGCAACAGCTGTAACGGGGTTTCTGTCATTGCTCCGGTATATTGGGTCACGGTGCGGCTCTCCTGCATCCAGGCCACCGCTTCATCCCAAGGGACATGGTAGAGCTTGTCCTTGTCCTGGAAATAGACTTCCCTAGTTCGGCGATTAAAGCGAATGGGAGAGGAAGACGGCCAAAAAACCTCAATCAAAAAGACGGCTGTAGTAATACCAAACATTACGGCCATCGTTGTAAATACAAAGACAACACCTTCCCAATCCTGAAAAACAATGGGGAATAGTATTAGGGACATATAAACTGCCCCTAACCCCCACACTCCTGTGAATACCCCCTTCCCCTCTTCCGCACCGCTAGATAGATCCAGATAGTGCTCGGTCTGATCCTGCACCTCACCCAACTGCATGGGCTGCTGAGCAGCCCGACGCTTGGGAGATAGCACAATCAACTCGTCGGCTAGGCCTAGCCGTTGAGAGAGGTTGGCGAAATACGTCTTGATGCTTTGCATAGACTACCCGATCTCAATTTTGATGGGGGCTAAATCGCATAAGAGTCCCCCACGCTACCGCCAGGGTAGGCGCACTGCGCCTACCCCAATGCCCAGCATTGCCCTATCAGCCAATGGAAGAACGCGGCCCCCCTGGAGAGGCCCATTGATTGACTCGCCTTCGTTGGCCTAGCGCAGGCGGATATTCTTGCGGTACTTCTCTTCCTGGATCTTCTTTACGCTGGCCTCGTCCATGTCCCGCCAGTAGCGTGGATTGCGACCTTTGCGCTGATCGGCTGCTGCCGTGGTGGGGTCCTTATGGCGGTGAATCTCAAGACCTGGCACATCCGGTAACGGCTGGGAGACGTCCATATAGCGCTGCAGGTACTGCCAGGCCGCGACCAGTTCGCCTGGCATCTTGGTCGGCGGAAACTGGGCGTCCAGCTTCTGGCGGACCCGCTTGAAGGGGTGGTAGAGAATCAGCGAGTAGGTAGCACTGCCCTGGGTATCGGGGGAACTCTGCAGAAAGGCGTCATACTCCCAGAAAGGGGCTTCCAGGCGTTGCTCCCAGGCTTTTTTGGGGTCGTAAATGGTGAACAAACCCGTCTTACGGTTGGATTGCCAGAGAGGTTTTTTTCGCATTCCAAAGAAAACATCCGGATAGTTTTTTTCTACATATTTACCTCCCTTCCAAAGCATCAAACAAGGCAGTATTAATGGAAGAAGATAATAGAGTCCGTCACGAGACATTCCATAAAAATAGCCAAAATCCTCACCTCCAAAAACCCAAAATAGAAAGGCTCCAAATAAAATTAAGCACAATACGAATGAAAACAAACAAAAAAAGCCAATCGAAAATGCCATGACAATATGAAGGTATTTAGCCAGAGACGTATAGTTTGGTGGCATAATGCTCTGGTAATCATAACGCACCTTCATCTCTTTGAAGATATCGTCACCTTCTAGCTTTTTTTCAACACGCTGGCTTTCCCAGTTTTGGGAAATAGCGATATTATTATAACCATACTCTTCGTTCGTTCCATTATCCTGCGTACGGCGATTCCAGGATAGTCGCGAGCCTATGATGGTATCCCGCTCTGGGTTCGCCTCTTCCCACTGCTGGCGCTTGGTGGGGGTATAGGCCGTGTCGGCGTAGTAATCACCAAGGTTCTCTTTAGCGGACATTAAGCCTTTCCTTGATCCAGTAGTCATCAGCGGCTTCCTCAACGCTGAGGGCAGCCGACATATCCTCCGGCATCGCCGTCAGCGGTGCAGGCGCTGGGTAGATGCGTCGGCTGGGGCGCAGCGTCTCCCCACGCTACCGCCAGGGTAGACGACCTGCGCCTACCCCAATGCCCAGCATTGCCGTATCAGCCAATAGAAGAACGTGGACCTCCCTGGGGAGGCCCATTGATTGCCTCGCCTTTTGTGGCCTAGCGCAGGCGGATATTCTTGCGGTACTTCTCTTCCTGGATCTTCTTTACGCTGGCCTCGTCCATGTCCCGCCAGTAGCGCGGATTGCGGCCTTTGCGCTGATCGGCAGCCGCCGTGGTGGGGTCCTTGTGGCGGTGAATCTCAAGACCTGGCACATCCGGTAACGGCTGGGAGACGTCCATATAGCGCTGCAGGAACTGCCAGGCCGCGACCAGTTCGCCCGGCATCTTGGTCGGCGGAAACTGGGCGTCCAGCTTCTGGCGGATTCGCTTGAAGGGGTGGTAGAGAATCAGCGAGTAGGTAGCACTGCCCTGGGTGTCGGGAGAACTCTGCAGAAAGGCGTCATACTCCCAGAAAGGGGCTTCCAGGCGTTGCTCCCAGGCTTTTTTGGGGTCGTAAATGGTGAATAGACCTGTTTGGCGGTTAAGCCGCCAAAGGGGGGCTTTTCGCATGCCATAAAGAATAGACGGGTGTTTACCCTCCAAGTATCTCCCCCCTTTCCATAGGAATATCATAAGCAATCCAATAGGAAATAAAAGCTTGGCCATCATAAAAATCGCAGAGAATGACTCCTCAAACTCTCCATCAAAAATAGCCATTACCAACAATCCAAAAACAGCCACACTCAATATCCAGAGACTTAAAAAAAAACCTCCCTTCCCAACTGCCATTGCCATAAAAAAAAGCTTCGCACTTCCTTTGTAACATGGTGGCATAATACTCTGGTGATCATAACGCACCTTCATTACATTAAAAATGTCATCTCCTTCTAGGCTTTTATCAACACGCTGATCTTCCCAGTTCTGGGAGATGGCGATATTATTATGACCATACTCTTCGTTCGTTCCATTATCCTGGGTCCTGCGATTCCAGGGTAGTCGCGAGCCAATGATGGTATCCCGCTCAGGGTTCGCCTCTTCCCACTGCTGGCGCTTGGTGGGGGTATAGGCCGTGTCGGCGTAGTAATCACCAAGGTTCTCTTTAGCGGACATTAAGCCTTTCCTTGATCCAGTAGTCATCTGCGGCTTCCTCAACACTGAGGGCAGTCGACATATCTTCCGGCATCGCCGTCAACGGTGCAGGTGCGGGGTAGATGCGTCGGCTGGGGCGCAGCGGTATCTGCGTCGCTTCACGAAATTGTACCTGAACGTCCCAGCGGTATTCGGTCACGCTGCCGAAACCCCGCAGCGGCTCGTTGGCCGGGGAGTGCACATAGTAGGTGATATGTTGCGAGCCCAACTGCGTGAGTGCAGGCTGAATTCGCATCGAGGATGCTTCTTCCCAGTTGCTGCCGCCTGGCGAGCGATAGTAGTCACCTCGGACTAAACGCAGCACTGCCACATCCTTCAGCTCAATCCCCATTCCAGGCAGGGCGCTGCGCACCTCGATGGCGGTATTGATGACTTGGCGCGCATCGAAATGCTCCTGCCATTGACGCCCGATCGGCATGGCCGTATCGACAGGTGAAGTATGCGTCTGGCCAAGTCGTGCTAACAGCGCATCGCGCTCCACAGGGGGGACCCTGCGTAGTGAAACCTGGATATTGGCGAACAGGCTCTGCAGGCGATAGTAGGCTTCCTCCGGCTCTTCCAACCATGGGGCCTGACCACGCTGGTCGCCAAAGGGGCCATGCTTGATCCACTGCTCCAGCGGCCCATCGGTCAGCAGTACACCGGCTATACCACCACCAAGCAGTAGCGCCAGACCGACCCAGCCCACTGGACCGCTAAATAGCATTAACATCGTCGCACCAGCCGCTGCCACGCCGTAGGCCATGGCAGCATCGGTATCACCTTCGCGCACTCGCTCAATGGCTTCCCATGTCATGTAGACAGCCATCAATACTGCTGCCCCCTTGGTAACCATCCAGTTAACTCTAATCAAGCTAGGGAAAAGACGGCTAAAAATGTTGACCTGACTATTATTTATCACGACTGTCTGGCTGAATTGGCTAATGCTGACGACAGGCCGAAGCACTTGATTTCTTTGAGCAATGTAATCACTGAGGTTAAGAATAGCTAATAAGAAATCAGTAGAGGCAGCAGCAAATCCAGCGCCGGTTTTCATTTCAAGCTTGCGAATTGTTGAGAAACTCTGCCCCAAATTCACCGACTGAATTACCACCATAATATAGGGCAAGCGAGTGACATCGGTGGCACGCTCGACAAAGCCGATTCGACTCCGACCTCGGCGCACTAGACCAGCAGCCCGTGAGTCGGCGGGTGCAAAGACAAAGCGCACCTCGCGGGCCTCGCCTACCTCGCCCATGGAGCGCAGTCGCTGTTTACTGGTACCGCCCAGCAGCTCGCCGTTGGAGGTACGGTAAACTTCGCCATAGAACTGGCGATGGTTATTGCGAGCGATGTACTCCCTTTCGGCGGCATCGACACCGAACCGCATGCCCGTTTCCACGTCTTCCACACCAATCAGTATGTAGCGCCCTAGATCGACGTCCCCCATCGGCTGGAAAGTGAGGTCGCCGAGCAAGCTATGCAGAGCTCCGCGGGAGGCATTGAAGGCTGGCATGTATAGTCTACCCGCCACGGCCATGCGCTGACTTTCATCTGCCACTTGGGCCAGCAGGTTCCTACCGCTTTCAGCCATTCTCGCGAATACGGTTTCCAGGGCATCGGCCCAGCGCTTGAGCTCGCCTGGCGCGCTGGTACGCGCCATGGCGGCTAACAAGGATGCTTCAAAGGTCTGCAGATCATCCTTGTCCGGCACCTGGCTGCGCTCCCCCTCCTCGGCCAGTGCCTTGGCCCGGAAACGGCCACTGCCGTCATTGATCTCCTCCTCCGGCAGTACAAAGGGTTGCTCCGCGGGATGAGCATCACTGTCGGGGAAACACATGGCGTGCAATGGCTCACTGCTGCCCTCCTCCAGCAAGGTAAGCAGGGTGCGCTGAGCCCTACCGGCATTCGCGGTATGAAACAGGCTGGGGATATCTTCATCCACCAAGGTATCGACACGCTTTGGGTCGAGACTCAGTGCAGTGAAGCACTGCTCAGCAAAGCAGAAGCCGCTGACGTAGTCGCTGCCCTCGAGACTGAAGTAGTCGGCCAGCACCCGCTGGTAGCTTGCGCTAGCCAGCAAGTCGGCCAGGCGAGTCTGGTGAAACTCCCAAAGTCGATGCGCGATGTCGCGAGCCAGCGTGGCCACGCTGGTATGGAACTCCCCACCGAGATAGTTTAGCGCCGGCTCCGATGCGAAACGGCGCAATGGGTTGCTTTCACCGCCAATACGCTCGGGCATGACGCGCTTTTGAAGCAGCACCGCACTGCGATAATGCGGCCGCGAGGCACAGCGCTCGAGCAGCAGCGTCAGGTAGCTCTGAGCCAACTGTGCCTGACTGAGCGCATGACGTAGTTCGAACAGGGGGTCGTGGATGACAAGCCCTGGTATCTGACGTTCCCGTGCATCCGCGAGGATATCGTTACCTTCGGGAAGGTCTTCCCACACCGGCGGTTCGTCGTCCCCTTGCGCCGACGTGGTAGTGCGATTGGCCTGGCATACCACCTCCACGGCGGCTGTACGCAGGCCGACCTCCCGCTTCAGGGGGGAATCGTCGCGGTTGGCTTCGTTCCAGGCACCGTTCACCGCCTCCGACCCGCCGTCATCGAAGCGTTGTTGCTCACTCAAGGCTTGCTGATAGCGTGCAGATACGCGACTTCCCGAAAGGTCTTCGGTCCAGAGTGGCGGATGCACCAGTTGCGTCTCAAGGCTGGAACTGCGCTCCCGCTGTGGCACTAACTCGTCGGCCGCGAGCAGTTGGCCAGTTGCGGCACGTTCGGAGGTGTCGCGCAGGGAGACGGACAGGAAGCGCTGATTGATGGCCGAGGGATCGGCGTCCAGATGATTGAGCCTGGCCGCCGACCATTGCACGTCTGAAAACGCCACCTTGACCTCGCGGCCCATCCAGTTCATTTCGCGGCGTGCCGGCAACCAGAGCTCCGTCAATGGCTGGCCACTCGCGGGACGACGATCTTCCACATAGCCGTCGGCCTCGCTGCGATGCTGTACCAGATCGACATCCCGAAATTGCCACTCCCCTGACTCGGAGACACCCACTTCGATTTCCCGCCACACGGCTCCGCGATAGTGGATATACAGGTAGCCAGGGCGACACGGCAGCGCATGGGTGGCGTCATCTACCAATGACTTCCAAAAGGCAAGCGGTATAACAGGCTGCACGACATACTGCTGGAAAACCGTATCACGTTCATGCTCTTGCCAGGGGGTTTGGCCCACATCAGCAAACAGCGGTACACGTACTGGATCACCTTCTTCGCTGGCAATCTCTAACCAGACATTACGACGCGGCTCTCCTTCCCAGGACCAACCGTGAATACGGCTCAACGGCTCAGGCAGATCCTCTTCCTCGACCGCCTCGGCGAGAGCAGTCTGCTCCTGCTGGTCTTCCAGGTCGTAAAAGACGAAGCGATGCCCTTCCGGATGCGCTGTGCCCATGACCTGGATATAGAGCTTGGGCTCCTCGCACGCCTTGTGCTGGCTCAACTCTTGGCTCATGTGGCACTCCCTTGGCGTGTGGATGGCGTCGCGGCATCAGCAACCGTCGACGGCTTGTCTGTTGGTGCCAGCGCTTGCTGGAGTTGAGCGCTGGAGAGAAAGCGGCGATAGGCGTTCGGCTCCTCGAGGCGTTCGCTCGGCTGGCGAAACGCTTTCCAGGCTTTCATGACGCGCATATGGCGCTCCAGGGCTGCTTCCTGCCCTCGGGACAGTGCGAGACCGGGCGTCGCTTTTGCCTGGGCTCGTCCGGTGTGGTCTTGCGCTCGATCCCGCGCGGATGGGTCATCATCGGCATGCAGCGCAAGCCATGTTGAAGCGCCAGGCGTCCGTGGGTGAGCTTCGCCATGCCATATCCAGCGCTCGAGGGGGCCAAACCATGCCTGGCCGACATGCTCGGGAGCACCGAATAGCGCCGCCGCCATATCGGGATGGTAGTAACGCAGCATGCCTTTGCGATTGCCGTAGAATGTAACGTTCAAGCAGTGGCGTAGATGCGCTAGC
Organism: Halomonas salipaludis; assembly: GCF_002286975.1. Lineage (GTDB taxonomy): Bacteria > Pseudomonadota > Gammaproteobacteria > Pseudomonadales > Halomonadaceae > Franzmannia > Franzmannia salipaludis. The sequence continues at coordinate 38,541 of NZ_NSKB01000006.1, read as the reverse complement.
ACCTCCTCTTGCGAGGCTTGGCTCGCCACGACGATGCCTGGGGCAATTCCCTCTCTCGGGTCCTGTGAAAAGGCGTTGAGCACGTTGCTGATCGTCTCGTCTATGCGCAACACCACTGGACTCCTTTTCAGGAAGTCGGCATAGGGTGTTTCCAGGAACAACCAGGTGTATTCGAGTGCCGGTACCTGCTGGTAGAGCGATGACAGCGTCTCGCCAGTCTCTTCGAGTACCAGCCAGTGATGTAGGTGATGGCTCTGGTTTCCGAGCAGTGCGGACAGCGAATCGGCGCGTAGTACTTTCATGACAGGGACCGGTTCCCACAAGGGCAATCCGACAGCGGGCAGCTACCGTCGCGCTGCAGCTGGCAGAGTTCGATCATAGGAATGTCATCGGCCATGGCTTGATCGAGGCGCTTGCCAAAGATCGGCCCCAATGTCACATCTTCATGCGCCTCCGCCAGCGCTCTTCCCGGCAGCAGCGGTGCTTCGGCGGCTTGGCCGGAACCCGAGCCGGGGCTGCCGCCGGCGTTGATCTTGACGCTGGGGCCGCTGATGGTGACGCCGCCGCCGTCGAGCTTGAGGAAGCTGCCGCCGGCGTTGAGGGTGAGTTCGCTGCCGGCGTCGAGCACGACCTTGTGGCCGGCCTTGATGTGCAGTTCACGGCCACTCTCGGTGAGCCAGGCCTGGCCGGCCTTGACGTGCAGGGTGCCCTGGACGATCAGGTGCTGGCTGCCTTCGGTGTGCTCGTGGCGCTGGCCGTGGACAGTATGGTGGTCGTCGTTGTCGATCTCGCCGATGCGGTCGTTACGTACGCTGAGGGTGCTGTCGTTGCCGACAGCCTCGGTGCGGTCGTGGTTGGTGAGCAGCTCCAGGTCTTTCTGGGCGTGGAGCCAGATCTGCTCCTGGTCGGCCTGGTCCTCGAAGCGCAGCTCGTTGAAGCCGTCGCCCTGGTGGCTCTGGGTGCGGATCACGGTGCGCGTCTTGTGCTCGGGCAGCGTGTAGGGCGGGGTGTTGACCGCGTGGTAGGTGCGTCCGGTGATCAGCGGTTGATCCGGATCGCCTTCCAGGAATGAGACCACTATCTCATGGCCGATCCGCGGGATGGCGATGCTGCCGTAGCCGCCACCGGCCCAGCCCTGGGCGACGCGGATCCAGGCGCTCGCCGTCTCATTGGGTTCGGCGTAGCGATCCCAGGGGAACTGCACCTTGACCCGGCCGTGTTCGTCGCAGTGGATCTCTTCGCCCTCGGGGCCGACCACGAAGGCGACCTGGGGGCCGTCGACGCGGGGCTTGGGGTTTGGTTCGGGCCGCCAGGCGGCGTCGCCGGGGGTGAGGACGACGTCGTTGTGGTAGCGGGTCATGGCTTCCGAGCCTGCCCGCCCCCGCAGGCCAGCACTATCCGACTGGGTGACGCCATCCTCTTCCAGGGCCTGGGGCTGCTCGCCGCGGTGGATGACCCGTACCACCTGCCAGTCGCGGTTGAGGCTGTCGGCGTCGTGGTCGCTGAGGGTGAACTTGGCCCCGGGGGCGAGCTCGGGCAGGTCGCTCGCGGCTTCGGCGGTCAGGGCGTCGTGGCGCAGCGCCTCGAGGCGGATCCTGGTGAAGGGCTCGCCGGAGGCGTCGTGCTTGTAGCGCCCGGGGTAGTCGTAGTGTTCGTACTCTTTATTAACGACGCCACGTTGCGCATGTTCCTCGAGGCCCCCGGCCACGTGCTCGTGGAGCTGTGAATAGGCCGGCTGCTTGAAGGAGTAGTCCTTGAGGGTGGCGCTGGCCGGGGCGACCCGGGCGACCTGCTTGAGCTTGCGCACATGGCGGGTCGGGGCGCTGCCGCCGGCGCGGCTGTGGTAGCTGCGCTCGCCCAATTGGGTCAGCAGCTGCGGGTCGTCGGCGAACACCAGGCGGTGGGCGCCGCCGACCTGGTCTTCGAATTCATGGAAGTAGAACAGCCCCTCTTCGGCGGCCAGGCGCTGGATAAAGGCCAGGTCGGTCTCGCGGTACTGCACGCAGTACTCGCGTTCTTCGGGCTCGCGGGTGACGGCGAAGGCAACGTCGGTGATGCCGCGCTCCTCGCACAGGGTATTGATGATGGTCAGCGGCGAGACCTGCTGGAAGATCCGCGAGTTGTGGCGCAGCGAGAGGCGCCACAGCGCCGGGCGGATCACCACCGTGTAGAAGGTGCGGCGATGGCCACGATCGCCGTGGCTGAACTCGGCGGCGATGCCGTGCACGCGGCGCAGTGGCTCGCCGTCCTGCCAGATCGTCAGGGTCAACTCGCGGTCGAGGAAGCCCGCGGGGCTGAGGTCGGGGTCGCGGCTGGCGAACTCGACTGCGAGGCGGAACGGCGCCGAGAGCGACTCCTCGAGGGTGAAGTCGATCACCGCCAGGTCGAGGGCGTCGTCACTGGCCAGGGCCAGGGTGAATTGCAGTCCGGTGGCGTGGGCCATGGGTCCCTCCAGGCAAGTGATAAGCAGCGCCACCCGGGAGGGTACCGCTCAGCGGGCAACACGCAAGCGGTATGGCGTCACTGTGGTGGATCGCTGACACGAGGTATGGGCAATCGCTTACATGCGCTGATGCCAGGACTCTAAGCGAGCCCTGGCATCAGCACATCGATAAGGCATGGCGGGGCCCGGGTTGCGAGCCATCGGGTGAGCCCCGCCATACCCTCGAGGCTTACGACTCGAGCGGGGCGCGCCAGTCGTCGGATCCTGAGGTGCCAGCCACGGTGTGCTCCCAGTCGATCTTGCGGTAGGAGAGCGAGACGTCCATCAGCTGGGTGAACTCGGCGCTGTTGGTGTCCTGGGCGTGGGGCATGCGCAGGTTGATGTCGACGATGGTGGCGTCGGTCAGGCTGGTGGTGAAGAAGTGCTCTTGCTTGCCTTCCACCGAGGTGCGGTACCACTTCAGCTCGACCTTGGGCAGCATTTCACCGGAGGCCAGGGCGTTGTACATCAGCGGCACGGCCTTGTTGAGGGCCACGGTGAAGATGAACGGCTTGTGGGCACGCTGGCCGGAGGGCTGGCCGGACTGCGGGTCAGTGGGCACGGTCACGACGTGCTTGAATTCCTGGACCAGCATCTCGTCTTCGTGGCCTTCGACGTAGATGTTACCCACGGAGTCGGGGGTGAAGGCGCCAGCGGTGATGTTGCCCTGGGTCTGGCCTTCGATGCTGATGTAACAAGGTGTAGGCATGAGTCTGCTCCTGTTGGTTGAAAACGTCCGACGGACACCTCTTATAGGGCAGCCTTTATGCCAAAAAACTGATAAGCCTATATATTCAAATATTTATGGATTTTTGTCGCGCCGAAGCTAAGTAAAATTAGGCAAGATCTTGCCCAGGGCGAGCAAGATCTTGCCCGCCGGGCAAGAAGTTGCCTAAATTCACTTCGGCAAGAAAAGATTATGTTAAACACTTGCCGGCAGTGGCATGCAACATGACGCCGCACGCTGAGCGGAAATGACAAGGCCGAGGCATACGCCTCGGCCTTGAAGTCAGCTTGCTGGAAGAGTGCCGCTATTCGAGGTTGTCGAGGCCGCGCTCAGCCATGGCCACGGCGCGGAACAGCGCGCGCCCCTTGTTGAGGGTCTCCTGCCACTCCATCTCGGGGACCGAGTCGGCGACCACACCGGCGCCGGCCTGGACGTGCAGCTCGCCGTCCTTGATCACCGCGGTGCGGATGGCAATCGCGGTGTCGAGGTTGCCGTGCCAGGAGAGGTAGCCCACCGCGCCGGAGTAGATGCCGCGCTTGACCGGCTCGAGTTCGTCGATGATCTCCATGGCGCGGATCTTCGGCGCGCCGGAGAGCGTGCCGGCCGGGAAGGTGGCGCGCAGCGCGTCCATCGCGGTGAGGCCCGGCTTCAGCTTGCCGGTGACGTTGGAGACGATGTGCATCACGTGCGAGTAGCGCTCCACCGCCATCTGGTCGGTGACCACCACCGAGCCGGTCTCGCTGATGCGGCCCACGTCGTTGCGGCCCAGGTCGATCAGCATCAGGTGCTCGGCGATCTCCTTGGGGTCGGCCAGCAGGTCGGCCTCCAGCGCCTGGTCTTCTTCTTCGGTCTTGCCGCGCACCCGGGTGCCGGCAATCGGGCGCACCGTGACTTCGCCCTCCTCCAGCCGGGTGAGGATCTCCGGCGAGGAGCCCACCACATGGTGGTCGTCGAGGTTGAAGAAGAACATATAGGGCGAGGGGTTGAGGCTGCGCAGCGCGCGGTAAAGGTCCAGCGGTGGCGCCTGGTAGGGGATCGACATGCGCTGGGAGGGCACGCACTGCATCACGTCGCCGGCCAGCACGTAGCCCTTGATCTTATCCACCGCGGCCTTGAAGCCCTCCTCGGTGAAGCCGGAGGTGAAGTGCCCCTCCTCCACCGCGCTGCGGCCGGTGCCGGGGCTGACGGTGTTGAGGGTGGCACTGCGCAGCTGCACTTCGAGCCGCTCGAGGCGCCCGCGGGCACGCTGGTAGGCCTCGGCCTCGGCGGGGTCGGCGTGAGTCCACAGCGTGAGGCGACCGGAGAGGTTGTCAAACACCACCAGCTCATCGCACACCATCAGCAGGATGTCGGGCACGCCGAGCGGGTCGGGTTTGTTGGCGGCGGCTGCGCTGCGCAACCGCGGCTCGACATAGCGAATGGTGTCATAGCCGAAGTAGCCGACCAGGCCGCCGTCGAAGCGCGGCTGGTCGTCGAGGCGTGGCACCTTGAAGCGCGCCTGGAAGTCCTCGATCCAGGCCAGTGGGTCCTCGACCTCGTGGCGTTCCACCTCGGCGCCGTCGATGAGGTGGCGCACCGTGAAGCCGCGCACCTCGATGCGCTCCTGGCATGGCAGGCCGATGATCGAGTAGCGGCCCCACTTCTCGCCGCCCTGCACGGACTCGAGCAGGAAGGTCCAGGGCGCGTTGGCCAGCTTGAGGTAGGTGGAAAGCGGCGTATCCAGGTCGGCGAGCACCTCGCGGGTCACCGGAATGCGGTTGTAGCCGGCCTCGGCCAGCTCATTGAAGCGCGCGGAAGTCATCATGCCCGGCGTGTCCTCACTGTGTTCGTCAATGCGGGGCCTGGGGTGGCCCGATTCGAGAGCGATTCGGAAGGTCGGGCCCGCTTAGCGAGCCCGCGCGGCACTCACCATCGCCAGCGCTTGACGTCGCGCATCAATTCCCCGCCGCCGAGAGAGGCGACCGGTTGCTGCACGTAAGAGAGGCGGGATTCCAGCGTCATGGTGCGTCCATGGTGTGGGGTATCGGCCGTGGAGCGGCGCGATCTTGTTGATTCGAGACCCTAAACGAGTTCGGCAAGCGATTCAACCAGGGCATCCGGGCGGCTCGCGGCCACCGGCTCGCCGTGGTTGTAGCCGTAGGGCACCGCCAGGGTACGAAAGCCGGCACGACGGCCGGCCTCGATGTCGTGGCGCGAGTCGCCAACCATCAGGCAGTCGCCGGGGGCGACCCCGAAGTGCCGCGCCAGGTGCAGCAGCGGCGCCGGGTCGGGCTTCTTCTGAGGCAGGGCGTCGCCGCCCAGGCACAGCCCGAAGTGGCCGGCCAGGCCAAAGCCCTCGAGAATCGGCGCAATAAAGGCCTGCGGCTTGTTGGTCACCAGCCCCAGCGGCATGCCGGCCGTGTGCAGGCCGTCGAGGGCCTCGCGCACCCCGGGGTAGAGCCGGGTGCGGGCATTGGGCGCCAGCCCGTAGTGGTGCAGGAAGCGCTCATGTACCGCGGCCAACCGCTCTGGCCCCGGGGCCTCGCCCAGGGCATCACCGAGGGCGCGCTCGATCAGCTTGAGTGAGCCGTTGCCCACCCAGTCACGAACCTTTGTTTCGCCGGCCGGCGGCAGGTCGAGTGCAACCAGGGCGGCGTCCACCGCAGCGGCCAGGTCGAGCACCGAGTCGACCAGGGTGCCGTCGAGGTCGAAGGCCACCAGTTTCACGCCTTGCAGCAGCGGATGCATTATTTCGTTTCCTTTCAGTGAGTTGTCCGGCGGTCCACGGCCAGCATCCCGTTCATGCATGTAATATTACGAAAAAACATGCCTAAAATCAGTGATCGCCCATAGGAAAACGCGCCGTACCGCCCTATGCTAGGCGCAGATATCGCCGTTACCGGGCAGCGTCCTCGCCCCGCGTGCCGTTGATCCGACCCAGGCGATGCATTTGCTGATCCTTTTCATCATTTCTGGAGTCTCTCATGCCTCTACCACGCATCGTGGTGGTCGGCGGCGGCGCAGGCGGACTCGAGCTGGTCACCCGGCTCGGACGCAAACTCGGCAAGCGCAAGCGTGCCGAGGTGGTGCTCGTCGACCGCAACCCCACCCATATCTGGAAACCGCTGCTTCACGAGGTCGCCACCGGCGTGCTCGACTCAGGCCTCGACGAGGTCTCCTATCAGGGCCACTCCAAGGCCCACGGCTACCAGTTCCAGCGCGGCACCCTCAGCGACCTGGATCGCGAGGCCCAGACCCTGACCCTGGCGCCGATCCTCGACGACGACGGCAGCGTGGTGCTGCCCTCACGCAACCTGCACTACGACTACCTGGTGCTGGCGCTGGGCAGCGTCTCCAACGACTTCGGCACCCCCGGGGTCGCCGAGCACTGCCACTTCCTCGACAGCCCCAAGCAGGCCGAGGCGTTCCGCCACGACATGCTCAACACCTTCCTGCGCTACAGCGATCCGGAGCGCCGCCTGCATCCCAAGCTGGCGGTGGGTATCGTCGGCGCCGGCGCCACCGGGGTAGAGCTTGCCGCCGAGCTCTACGATGCCTCGAAGATGCTGCACAGCTACGGCTTTACCAACATGGATAGCGGCCAGCTCGACGTGCACCTGATCGAGGCCGCGCCGAGCATCCTGCCAGCACTGCCGGAGCGCATCACCAAGGCGGTTCACCGTGAACTGGAGAAGCTCGGCGTCAATATCCACGTCGAGACCCGCGTCACCCAGGCCGACGGCGAGGGCTTCATCACCGCCGACGGCACGCGCATCGAGACCGATCTCAGCGTGTGGGCGGCGGGCATCAAGGCGCCGCCGTTTCTCTCCGAGCTGGGCCTGGCCACCGAGCGCAACCACCAGGTCAAGGTCAACCCCGAGCTGCAGAGCGTCGACGACCCGCGCATCTTCGCCTTCGGCGACTGCGCCAGCTGCCCTCAGGCGGACGGCAAGCCGGTGCCGCCGCGGGCCCAGGCCGCCCACCAGCAGGCCTCGCGGCTATACCGCAACCTACTGGCGACCCTCGACGACAAGCCGCTCAAGCCGTTCGTGTTCCGCGACCGCGGCTCGCTGATCTCACTGGCCCACTTCGATGCGGTGGGTAGCCTGATGCGCGGCGCCTCGGCGCGCAGCCTGTTCCTCGAGGGGCGTATCGCCAAGTTCTTCTACGCCTCGCTGTACCGCATGCATCAGTTCGCCATCCACGGCGCGGTGAAGACCGGCATGACCATCGTGGTCGATGGCATCAACCGCTTCCTCAAGCCCAAGATGAAGCTGCACTGATTACCGCGCATCCGTCGGCCTTGGGTCGGCGGATGCGCCTCCTTTGCTTCGCTTGGCTTTACTGCTGCTGGGCGTCGAGACCGCTTGCCTCGCCATCCTTGGCGCCGTGGTGATAGACGTGCACATCGCGCTGCGGGAAAGGAATGCTGATGCCCTCGCGGTCGAAGCGCCGTTTGATTTCCTCGGTAAGATCCCAGTAGACGTCCCAGTAGTCGACGGCCTTGACCCAGGGGCGCACGATCCAGTCAATGCTCGATTCGCCCATGGCGTTGATGCGGATGTTGGTCGCCGGTTCAGCGAGAACGCGGGCGTCAGCAGCCACCGTCTCGGTGAGAACGCGGCGTACGGTATCGATATCGTCGTCGTAGCCGGCGCTGACGACCAGGTCGACGCGCCGCGTGTCATGCGATGAGTAGTTGGTGATGGTGCCATTCATCATCTGGCCGTTGGGCACGATAATCTTGCGGTTGTCGCCGGTCTTGAGCTCAGTGGTGAAGATTTGCACGTCGACGACCACCCCGGCTACACCGCCACCCTCGACGAAATCGCCGATGCGATAGGGGCGAAAGACGATCAGCAACACCCCGGCCGCGAAGTTGGCCAGCGAGCCTTGCAATGCCAGACCGACGGCGAGGCCCGCGGCACCGATCACGGCGATTAGCGAGGTGGTCTGGATGCCGACCTGATTGATCGCCGCCAGGATCACGAACACCAGCAGCAGTGCATACAGAATATTGCCCAGAAACTTGGTCAGCAGCGGGTCGAACTTGCTGCGCTCCATGGCCTTGATGGCGACACGGTGGATGAGCTTGGCCACCCAGCGCCCGATCAAGAAGATCGCCAGGCCGGCGATCAGATTGATGACCAGATTGGTGCCCTGCACCTGCAGGAAGTTACCGATCCATGTGACGTCCATATTGTTCTCCTCGACGTTGCACCACGTTTTTCGTCATTTTTTTGCCTTGCCGGGCAATCGCTCGTCGACATTGCCTACCAAGCCTAGCGCATGCTTGGTAAGCCAGCGACGCTTGGCCGGAGCGGCCATACGCTTGATCTCGCGTTCCAGGCGCAGCGCCTCGGTGTGGCTGCCCACCGCCTGCTGGTGTACCAACGCCAAGGGGCCCTTGCCGCGCAGCGCCCGGGCGCCGCGTTTGCCGCTGCAGTGCTCGGCAAAGCGACGCGTCACGTCGGTACTGATGCCGGTATAAAGCGCCCCAGCCGCGGTCTCGACCACGTAGAGGTGCCACACCGGCCCCTGCTCAGACACTCGCCAGCTCGTCGCGCAGCGCCTTGAGCACGCCGTCGTAGCGGTGCGGCTCGTCGGCATTGCGCGCCTTGAAGATCGCCGAGCCGGCGACGAAGGTATCGGCCCCGGCGCGGGCGATCTCGGCGATATTGTCGACCTTTACCCCACCGTCGATCTCGAGGCGAATATCGCGCCCCGAGGCGTCGATGCGCGCCCGCGCCTCGCGCAGCTTATCCAAGGTGCCAGGGATGAACGCCTGGCCGCCGAAGCCGGGATTGACGCTCATCAACAAGATCATGTCGACCTTGTCCATCACGTAGTCGAGGTAGGAGAGCGGCGTGGCCGGGTTGAACACCAGCCCCGACTTGCAGCCGCCGTCGCGAATCAGCTGCAGCGAGCGGTCGACGTGCTCGGAGGCCTCGGGATGAAAGGTGATATAGCTGGCCCCGGCGTCGATGAAGTCGCCGATCAGCCGGTCCACCGGCTTGACCATCAGGTGGGCGTCGATAGGCGCGGTGACACCGTGCTTGCGCAGCGCCTCGCAGACCATCGGGCCGATGGTCAGATTGGGCACGTAGTGGTTGTCCATCACGTCGAAATGGACGATATCGGCCCCCGAGGCCAGCACGTCATCGACCTCCTCGCCCAGGCGGGCGAAGTTGGCGGAGAGTATGGAAGGAGCGATCTTGAAGTCGCGGGGACTGGCCATGTGGCGCTTTCCTCTGATGCGGGGTCGCGAAATTAGATAGTCTGGGCGCACAAGTCTACCAAAAACCGCGACACGGAACCGTCATGCCCACGCTCATTCTGGCCATCGCCGAGCTGTTCGGCACCGCCCTGTGGTTCACCCCCAACGCCGTGCTCGCCGACCTGCAGGCGCTGTGGCGGCTCAGCGACGCCGACCTCGGCTGGCTGACCGGCGCCGTACAGGGCGGCTTTCTGCTCGGCACCCTGCTGATCGGCCTGGCTGGGCTCGCCGACCGCCTCGACGCCAGCCGGCTGTTCGCCGCCTGCTGCCTGCTCGGTGCGCTCTCCAACGCCCTACTGCCTTGGGCCGGCGGGCTGTGGGGAGCGGTGGGGCTGCGCGTGATCACCGGCATGTGCCTGGCCGGCATCTACCCGGTGGGCATGAAGCTGATGGTCGGCTGGACGCCGGGCAAGAGCGGCCTGGGGCTGGCCTGGCTGGTGGGCATGCTGGTACTGGGCACCGCCCTGCCCCACGGGCTGCGCGGGCTGGGCGAACTGAGCGCCGGCATCCCCTGGCAAGGCGGCATCTGGGGTGCCTCGCTGCTGGCGGTGGCCGGCGGCGCCATGGTGTGGCGCCTCGGCGAGGCCCCCGCGGTGCGCCAGGCCAAGCATAGCGCCGGCGGCCCGGGCGCCCGCCTGGCGGGGCTCGAGGCGTTCTCCATCGACGCTTTCCGGCGTGCCGCCAGCGCCTACTTCGGGCATATGTGGGAGCTATATACGCTCTGGGCGCTGCTGCCGCTGATGTTGCTGGCCGCCGCCCCGGGGCTGGAGACCGCGCACCTGGCACTGCTCGCTTTCGCGCTGATCGCCGTGGGCGGCCCGGCCTGCTGGCTGGGCGGCGCCCTCAGCCAGCGCCTCGGCAGCCGTCGGGTGGCTCAGTTGGGCCTGTCCGGCTCGGCGCTGTGCTGCCTCGCCTACCCACTGCTCGGCCCAATGCTGGCACCGGCGTCAGCAGGCGGGTCGCTGCTGCCAGTGGCGCTGTTCCTGGCGCTATGGAGCGCGCTGGCGGTGGTCGACTCGCCGCAGTTCTCGGCACTCTCGGCGGCGGCCTGCCCGGCGCGCATCGTCGGCAGCGCCCTGACCTTGCAGAATGCCATCGGCTTCGCCATCTCGATGCTATCGCTGATCGTGCTGATTCCGCTGTGGCAGGCGTTGGGGCCGTGGCTGGCCTGGCTGCTGCTACCCGGCCCAGTGGTGGGGCTATGGTGCCTGCGCCGCCCTGCCGAAGCGGCAGGGCCACCCAGATAGCGCAAGGCGATTGGCCATATTGCAAAATTGAATAACAAACAGGATTGTCATTCCTTAATCGTTGGTTTAGCCTTCGCTCCAATCACACACTTTTGTGCTGGAGCCGAATCTGATGTCAGCCACTTCCCTGTTTCGCCGCGGCGCCCTCGGCGCCTCACTGACCGCCGCACTGGTTGCCGGTATCGCCACGCCAAGCGTGGCCGCCGAGCGCGAGCTGCTCAACTCCTCCTACGATATCGCCCGCGAGTTGTTCTCGGCGATCAACCCCGAGTTCATCGCCCATTGGCAGGAGGAGCACGGCGAGGAGATCGACGTGCAGCAGTCCCACGGCGGCTCTTCGGCCCAGGCCCGCGCCATCCTGCAGGGCCTGCGCGCCGACGTGGTGACCTACAACCAGGTCACCGATGTCCAGGCGCTGGCCGACGGCGGCCTGGTGGCCGAAGACTGGCAGGACGCCTTCGACAACAACGCCTCGCCCTACTACTCCACCACCGCCTTCCTGGTGCGTAAGGACAACCCCCAGGGCATCGAGAGCTGGGACGACCTGGTCCGCGAAGATATCGAGATCGTGTTCCCCAATCCCAAGACATCGGGCAACGGCCGCTATACCTACCTGGCCGCCTGGGGCTTCGCCGATGACCAGTTCGACGGCGACGAGGAGCAGATCCACGACTTCATGCGCACTTTCCTGCGCAACGTGGCGGTGTTCGACACCGGCGGCCGCGGCGCTACCACTAGCTTTATCGAGCGCGGTATCGGCGATGTGCTGATCAGCTTCGAGTCAGAGGTCAACAACATCCGCGGCGAATACGGTAGCGAAGACTACGAGGTGATCGTGCCGCCGGTCAGCATCCTGGCCGAGTTCCCGGTGGCGGTGGTCGGCCCCAACGCCGAGCGTAACGGCAACCTCGACCTGGCCGAGGCCTACATCGACTACCTCTACAGCGAAGACGCTCAGCGCCAGTTGGCCGGTTTCAACTACCGCGTCAACAACGAAACGGTCGCCGAGGAGTTCTCCGACCAGTTCCCGGAGACCGAGCTGCTGCGCGTCGAGGACGTGTTCGGTAGCTGGGACGAGGCGATGGAGAATCACTTCGCCAACGGCGCCCTGCTGGACCAGCTGCAGCGCAGATGATTACGCTCGCCAACATCACCGGCAGCACGCCCAAGCGGGTGCTGCCGGGTTTCGGTTTATCGCTGGGCATCAGCCTGACCTTCGTCTCGCTGATGCTGCTGCTGCCCATGACCAGCCTGTTCGGGCAGCTCTCGGGCATCAGCCTGGCGGAATACTGGCGGATCATCAGCGACGGGCGGGTGGTGGCCAGCTATACGGTGACCATCGGTGCCGCGGCGGTGGCCGCGCTGGTCAATGCTGCCTTCGGGCTGCTGCTGGCCTGGGTGCTGGTGCGCTACGACTTCCCCGGCAAGCGCCTGCTCGACGCGCTGATGGACCTACCCTTCGCGCTGCCCACCGCAGTGGCCGGCATTACCCTGGCCACGCTCTACTCGAGCAACGGCTGGATGGGCCGGCTGCTCGACCCGCTGGGCATCCAGGTCGCCTATACCTGGGTGGGTATCGCGCTGGCCATGGCCTTTACCAGCATTCCGTTCGTGGTGCGCACCGTGCAGCCGGTGCTCGAGGACCTGCCCAACGAGGTCGACGAGGCCGCGCTGACGCTGGGCGCCAGTGACGCCACGGCGTTTCGCCGGGTGATCCTGCCGCACCTGTGGCCGGCGCTAGTGACCGGCACCGGCCTGGCCTTCGTGCGCTCGCTGGGTGAGTTCGGGGCGATCATCTTCATCGCCGGCAACGCGCCCTATGAGACCGAGATCACCGCGCTGATGATCTTCGTGCGCCTGCAGGAGTACGACTACGTCGGCGCGTCGGCCATCGCCTCGGTGGTGCTGGCTGTGTCGCTGGCGCTGCTGCTGGCGATCAATATCTGGCAGGGGCGCTTCATCAAGCGCCTGCATGGAGGAGGCGGCTGATGCAACGGATCGGTGACGCGCCGCGAGTGCGGCGCATCCTGGTGATCAGTGCCGTGCTGCTGTCGGCGCTGTTCCTGCTGCTGCCGCTGGTGGCGATCTTCGCCCAGGCCTTCGCCCAGGGCGTGGCGGTGTTCTGGAGCAACGTCAGCGACCACTACACGCTGCGCGCCATCGGCCTGACGCTGTTCATCACCGTGCTGACCATCCCGGTGTGCTTGGTGTTCGGCGTGGCGCTGGCGTGGCTGGTGACCCGCTTCAGCTTCCCCGGCCGGCGCCTGCTGCAGACCCTGATCGACATCCCCTTCGCGGTGTCGCCGGTGGTCGCCGGCCTGGTCTACCTGCTGCTCTACGGCCGTAACGGCTGGATCGGCAGCTGGCTCGACGGCTACGACATCCAGCTGATGTTCGCCTGGCCGGGCATCCTGATGGTGACCATCTTCGTCACCTGCCCCTTCGTGGCCCGCGAACTGATTCCGCTGATGCAGGCCCAGGGCTCGCGGGACGAAGAGGCAGCAGTGACCCTCGGTGCCTCGGGCTGGACGCTGTTCCGCCGCGTGACCCTGCCCAACATCCGCTGGGCGCTGCTCTACGGGGTGATCCTCACCAACGCCCGTGCGGTGGGTGAATTCGGCGCCGTGTCGGTGGTCTCCGGGGCCATCCGCGGCCAGACCAACACCCTGCCGCTGCACCTCGAGCAGCTCTACCAGGACTACAACACCGTGGGCGCCTTCGCCAGCGCCGCGCTGCTGGCCCTGATCGCTTTGCTGACGCTGGCCGCCAAGGCCGGCCTGGAATGGCGCGCCGCGCGCCAGGAGGCTTGATATGAGCATCCGTCTGACCAATATCGCCAAGACCTTCGGCCGCACCCAGGCCCTGGAACCGATCGACCTCGACATCCACGATGGCGAGCTGGTCGGCCTGCTCGGCCCCTCGGGTTCGGGCAAGACCACCCTGCTGCGCATCATTGCCGGGCTCGAGCTGGCCGACGCCAAGCCTGCCGGACGCATTCAGTTCGGCGATCGCGACGTCACCCAGGTCCACGTGCGCGACCGGCGCATCGGCTTCGTGTTCCAGCACTATGCGCTGTTCCGCCACATGTCGGTGTTCGACAACGTCGCCTTCGGCCTCACCGTGATGCCGCGCAAGCAGCGCCCCAGCAGCGGCGAGATCCGTGCCCGGGTCCACCGTCTGCTGGAGATGGTGCAGCTCGAGGACTTCGCCAAGCGCTACCCGGCGCAGCTCTCCGGCGGCCAGCAGCAGCGTGTCTCGCTGGCCCGGGCCCTGGCGCTGCGCCCCGATGTGCTGCTGCTCGACGAGCCGTTCGGTGCGCTGGACGCCAAGGTGCGCCAGGACCTGCGCCGCTGGCTGCGTCACCTGCACGACGAGCTCAACTTCACCAGCGTGTTCGTCACCCACGACCAGGAGGAGGCACTGGAGCTCTCCGACCGGGTAGTGGTGATGAGTAACGGCCGCATCGAGCAGATCGATACCCCCGAGGCGCTCTACCGAGCCCCGGCCAACCGCTTCGTGTTCGAGTTCCTCGGCGACGTCAACCGCCTCGAGGGCGACGTGCGCGACGGCGTGCTGACCTGCGGCGACGCCCAGCTGGCGGTGAGCGAGCTCGACGACGGCCGCGAGGAGCTGCTGCTGCGCCCCCACGAGCTCAAGCTGGCCGATGCCCCCAGCGACACTGCACGGCTGCCGGTGACGGTGACCGCGATCTCGCCGGTGGGCGCCGAAGTGCGCGTCGAGCTGGAAGCCGACTGGCTGCCGGCGCCGTGGCTGGCCACGGTGCGCCATGCCGACTTCGAGCGCCTGGCAATCAGCCGCGGCCAGCGGCTGTACGCAATCCCGCGCCGCTGGCGCCGCTTCGACGATGAAGTGGTCAAGCGCCGCCAGCCGACTGTGGCCTGAGCCAGCGCACTCCCCCGCCCCCGTGTGCGCCGCAGGCAACATCAGCAATGGGACTGACGACTTGGGCAGCTCCGCTGCCCGACGTCCGAGTGACAGGGATGTCGCCAGCCCCCTTTAACTCTTCCAAACGGTCACGCCGATCACCTGTGACACTTTTGTGAGATTTTCGCGATACACTCTTTAATACCTCGTGACTCTGCTGTGATGGTGAGCGCCGAGTATAGGTGGTGAACCTGCCAGCCCGGCGGGCGTGAGACTCAAGGAGACACACCATGAGCAAGTTCACTACTATCGCAGCCATCTGCCTCTTCAGCCTGATGGCAACGGCCAGCCACGCAGACGACATGATGTCCGACGAAGGCATGATGGAAGACGACATGCATGAGTCAATGGATGATGGTGACATGATGACGGAGGATATGTCCGACTCCATGGAAGGCGATGATATGGACATGGAAGGCGATATGGATATGGAAGGCGATATGGATGAGGAGATGGAAAGCGACGGCATGTAAGCCCCAGCGACTCGCGAGTATGTAAAAGCCAGGAACCTATGACACGAAACGTACTGATTGTTGAGGACAACCCGGGTATCGGTGAGCTCGTCCGCATGCATGTGGCCGAACTTGGCATGCATCCCGTTCTGTGCGATCGGGGAGATACCGGCCTTGGGCGCTTTCGTGAAGGTGGGATCGACCTGGTGATTCTCGACCTGATGTTGCCCGGCATCGATGGGCTATCAGTATGTCGCGAAATCCGCTCCGGCCCAGGCTACGTTCCAATACTGATGCTGACAGCCAAAAGCACTGAATTGGATCGGGTTCTGGGCCTGGAAATGGGGGCGGATGATTACCTCACCAAACCGTTCAGCGTGGCCGAACTGTCGGCCAGGGTGAAGGCCTTGTTCCGACGCGTGGATGCCATGGCATCCGCGGCAAGCGTGGCAACCTGCGATAACGAGCTAACCGCTGATGGACTGCGTATTGATCCTATTCGTCGGCGGGTGTTTATTAGAGAGCAGGCCGTCGAACTTACCGCACGGGAATTCGATCTGCTTTGGCACTTTGCCAGCCATCCGGGCCGCGTATTCAGCCGTGTCCAGCTGCTCGATAGCGTATGGGGCTATAGCCACGAAGGTTACGAGCACACCGTCAATACCCACATCAACCGCCTGCGGAGCAAGATCGAAACGGATCCAACTCATCCGGAGTTCATCCAGACGGTTTGGGGGGTGGGCTATCGCTTCCGCGAATGAGTCATGCTGAAAACACTCTACACTCGGCTGGCCCTGGGGCTGTTTCTGCTGCTGCTTGCCATTGGCCTGCTATATACCTTTATCAGCCTCTATTCACTGCGTGAGTATAGCGCTTCGGTCAACCAGGCACTGCATCAGGATCTGGCCAAGAACCTGGTGTCAGACAGGAATCTGGTCAGCGACGGTGAGCTTGACCGTAGCGCTCTGGAAGAACTCTTCGCCCTGTACATGGCGATTAACCCCAGCATCGAGATCTACCTGCTAGACCTGGATGGCACCATTCTCTCCTATTCCGCGGATCCAGCGAGGATAAAACGCAACCAGGTCTCCCTGGACCCCATACGCAGGCTAATGGATGACATGAGCCTTTACCCACTACTCGGTGACGACCCCCGCAGCCACGACCGCCAGAAAGTCTTCTCCGTCACTCCGGTGCCCTCCGCAGATAACCCAGAAGGGTATCTTTATGTGGTGTTGCGGGGCGAAGAGTACGACGCTGCCGAAACCATGGCGCGTGGCGGCAAAGTGCTGGAGATGAGCGCCTGGGCACTGCTGGTTAGCCTGATAGTGGCAATGGTCGCAGGGCTGGCAATCTTCCATCTGCTGACCCGCCGCCTGAGGTCGTTGACGCGGCTAGTGGCTGACTTCAAGAACAATGATATGAGCCAGACCCCATCCAGCACTTGGCACAGCAATAGATGGCGCGACAAACGGCCCGTGGTACGTGACGAGATCGACTACCTGGGCGTCACCTTTGATGAAATGGCCCAGCGGATTGCCTGCCAGATAGAGCAACTGACAGATAAAGATGCTCAGCGCCGGCGTCTGGTCGCCCAGGTGTCCCATGATCTGCGCACGCCCCTGGCGTCGATGCAGGGCTATATCGAAAGCTTGAAACTACGGCGTGACCGTCTCAGCCCACAGGAGCAGGATCGCTTTCTCGACATCGCGCTCAAGGAAGGCCGGCGTTTGAGCCGTCTGGTGGATGAGCTCTTCGAACTTGCCGCACTCGAGGCAAGAGAGAAACAGCCGGTGCCGGAGCCCTTTCCGCTGGCCGAGCTGGTGCACGATGTGGTGCAGAAACACGGCCAGGCAGCGAGGGAAAACCGGCTGACGCTATGCCTAAGAGGCGATCCAGCGTTGCCAACCGCCTACGCCGACCTTGCCATGACCGAACGTGTGCTGGACAACCTGATCAGCAACGCCATTGCCTACAGCCCCGCTGGCGGCCATATAGACGTCGTGGTCGGCCAGGCGGACGGCGAACCGAAGGTCTGCGTGCGGGATAGCGGCCCTGGGATTTCGGAACAGGATCTGCCGCATATCTTCGATCCTTTCTATCGCGGCGAAGCCTCTGGTGGCGCTGGCCATGCCGGGCTAGGGCTGGCGATTGCCCGCAGAATCATGACACTGCAGGGTGGCGATATTCGCGTTGAGAACGCTGCGTCTGGCGGGGCCTCCTTCTGCATACGGCTACCGGCACACGCCCCCTCACGTCCGACGTTATGAATTCGTAATAACCTGGGGAGTTGGCTGTGATACATCTCATGCAAACTGACCTGAGTGGCTACCACGCATGCTTTCCACAGGCTTACCCTCACCAGGAGATGCCAGATGCTGATCAAGATTGCCAAACCCAGTGACTTGCACGAATCCGATGTCACGCCCGAGTCCATCTATCTGTCACGTCGCCGCTTTATGGGAGGTATGGTGGGCTTGGGCGCGGGGCTAGCCCTCTCCGGCAACGTGCACGCCAATGCCGACTACTCGGATGTTCCAGAAGGCAGCCCACCGGCATGGCTAAAGGAAAAAATCAGCGACACCCAGTGGCGGGCCATCACCCCAAGCGACCCTGAAAAAGACCGAATCGCTCCTTTTGATGACGCCAGTGGCTACAACAACTTTTTCGAGTTTGGCACAGACAAGCGCGATCCCGCCCGCCATGCAGGCAGCCTGCAAACCCAGCCCTGGAGTGTGGTGGTGGATGGTGAAGTCAATAACGGTGGGCGTTTTGCCCTGGAGGACGTCGCCAAGCCCGCGCAGTTTGAAGAACGCATCTACCGCCTGCGCTGCGTAGAAGCGTGGTCGATGGTGATCCCCTGGCTAGGCGTCCCCCTCGCCGAGGTGATCAAGCGCGCCGAGCCCACCAGCAAAGCCAAGTACGTGCGCTTTGAAACCCTGGTGGATCCTGAGCAAATGCGCGGTCAACGCTCCTCGTTCTCGATAATCGACTGGCCCTACGTGGAAGGCTTGCGCCTGGATGAAGCCATGCATCCACTGACACTGCTCGCGCTGGGCATGTATGGCCGGGAGTTGCCCAACCAGAACGGCGCCCCCTTGCGGCTGGTGGTGCCCTGGAAATATGGCTTCAAGAGCATCAAGTCGATTGTACGTATCTCGCTGGTGGAAGAGCAGCCACTCAACTCCTGGCAGCAAATCGCCGCCAATGAGTATGGCTTCTACGCCAACGTCAACCCCGAGGTCGATCACCCACGCTGGAGCCAGGCCACCGAGCGCCGCTTACCCAATACCCTGTTCAACACCAATACCATCGATACCCTGATGTTCAACGGCTACGCCGACGATGTCGCCGAGCTGTATGCTGGCATGGATCTAAGGAAGCACTACTGATGGCAGCCCAACGCTTTTGGCTACTGTGGCGCGTGGGCGTGTTCCTGGCGGCGCTAGCGCCACTGCTGTTGTGGAGTTGGCAGGTGGCGATCAACGCCGCTGGCCCCGAGCCGGGGAATTACCTGCTGCTGAATATCGGCATCGGTGGACTCTGGATGCTGCTTCTCACCCTGAGCCTTACGCCGTTGACCAAGCTCACCCGCTGGAAAGGCTTTGCGCTGATCCGCCGGCAACTGGGCCTGTGGACACTCGCCTATGCCACCTTGCACATGCTCTGCTACGCACTATTCATCCTGGGGCTTGATTGGGCCCTGCTCGGTAGCGAGCTGGTAAAACGGCCCTATATCATCGTTGGCATGATCGCGCTGATCGGCCTTGCTGTGCTCGGCGCCACCTCCAACCGCTGGGCAATGCGCCGTTTAGGCAAGCGCTGGAAGCCGCTGCACAAATTTTCCTACGCTATCTTGGGCCTGGTACTGCTGCACTTCTTCTGGGTAGTGCGCGCCGACATGCAAGAGTGGGCGATGTACGCCGCTATTGCCACGTTAGTAATGGCAACCCGCCTGCCGCCAGTGGCCCGCACGCTGCCTAAACTACGCGACCGATTGAGTCGTCTACTTAGGCGGCGCAGCGCAGAGACGTGCTAGCTGAGTGGTAGAAGCTTATACTCGCCGTAGATGCCATTGCATCGTCTTTTGCCTGTCGATCACTCAGGAGTTGTCGCATGCTGTCTCGCGTTGGGTTTCGCTCATTGTTCGCCGCCGCCGCTCTGGCCCTGGCCGGCTGCACCAGCCCCCACTATCTGCAGGTCGACCCGCAGATCACCGCCGATATCCCCCAGGCGGGTGGCGGCCAGGAGGTCACCGTCAACGTGGTCGATGAACGCCAATCCGAGGTACTCGGCACGCGCAGCGGCTCGGCAATGTCGGCAGCCGAGATCACCGTCAACTCCCACGACATCGTGCCCAAGCTGCAGGAGCAGGCCGAAGCCGCGGTACGCCGCATGGGCTTCAATCCGACCACCCAGCCCAGCGACGGGCGCCCCTCGCTGACCCTGACCCTGACGCGGCTCGACTACGCCCGCGGCGACGGCGTGCCGGTGCTCGGTGAAGCGGTGCTCGAGGCGGTGTTCCGCGCCGAGGCGGTCAACCAGCGCAACACCTATACCGGCACCTACACCTCGCGCCGCACCCAGAGCTACGCCGTGCGCCCGGACCAGGAGACCAACACGCGGATGGTCAACGACCTGCTCAGCGATGGCCTCAACCGCACCTTCCGCGACCCGGAGTTAGGCCAGCTTTTGGCCCGCTAAGCCAGGCTATGCCTGAAAACTGGCTGCGCTCGGCCATACGGCGTTAAAAATCGGCTCAAAGTACTCATTTACACCGCGTAAACTCTGCTTTGGACTCGCGACATCCTTGTCGCTCGCTCTTCGAGCAGCAAAGCTGTCCAAATCGTCAATCCTGACGATTTGTCGCCGATTTTTGCTTTGCGACCCACATGGATGTGGGGAGTGCGTTGGCCCGTCGGGAACGGGCCTAGCCCTGACCTTCACGCCGCCGACTTTTCAGACACAGCCTACAGCACCCTGCCCAGCACGCACTGAGCCCCGCCAATGGCGGGGCTCAGTGGTTTAGGCAGGCAGCCAGGCGCTCAGGCCATGGGGCCGCGCCGCTTGAGCGCCCAGACGCTCTCGCGAAAACCGTTCGCCTCGGGCTCGCCGTCGGCCAGGTGAGTCAGCTCGAAGTTGGGCTCGAACAGCACGCGCACCTCCTCGGCGGGAACGCTATATGGCGGCCCGGCATTGACGTCACCGCCGCGGGTCAGGCTGATCAGCAACCCCCTGGCGCCCGGCGGCAGCAGCTGAGCGAGGTGGAAGGCGTAGCGCTGGCGGGTCGCCTCGGGCAGCGCGATCAGTGCGGCGCGATCATAGAAGGCGCCAATCTCGGCGGCCTGCTTGATGTGGAAGTGGAAGAAGTCGCCGCCCCACAACTCGACGCTGCCCTGGCGGCAGATATCGAAGTCGCCGGCGCGGTAGCGCGATACCTCGCCGTCGCCCTCGGCCAGAAACTGCTCGATGGCATCAGTCGCCAGCTCGATACCCAGTACCGGGTGGCCCTGCTCGGCCAGCCAGCGCATGTCGAGGCTCTTGCCGCACAGCGGCACCAGCACCTTGGCCCCCGACGGCGCGCCGAGCGTCGGCCAGAAGCGCGCCAGCGCCGGATGCACCGCATCGCGATGAAAACCGATGCGCCCCTCACGCCAGCGCGACAACCACTCGTTCTCTTCACTCACCTGCATGCTCATGCGTCTCCGCTTAGAACCAGCGATCGCGCTTCTTGCGCCGCCGCGGCAGGTGCGGAACGATCAGCCCGACCAGCAGGCCGGCGCCGGCCACCCCACCGCCGTACATGAAGTAGCGCAGCAGCAGGTCTTCCTCCTGGGTATCCAGGCGCGCCTGGAGCCCACGCACCTGGCGCAGCGCCTCATCGGCCTCGCCGTCGAGCTCGCGGTTGCGAGCCTCGAGCTCGGCGATACGCTGCTGGCGCTGCTCGAGGGTCTCGGTCATGGTCGCCACGCGGGTCTCCCACTCCTCGTTGATCCCTTCGAGTTCGCTGCTCAGGCTGGCGACTTGAGCCTCCAGCTCGGGCACCCTGACGCCGGCACTCGGGGCATCCTGCAGCTCGTCGCTGAGGATCCACACCGCATCACCGTCGGCATCCTGAACCCGCGTGTAGCTACCGCTGGTCTCGAGCACCGTGACCGGCTCGCCGGCGGTAAGGGTGCCGACGATACGATAGCCGTCGGTCGGCCCACTCCTGACGAAGGTCGTCAGGCCGTCGGAAACCCAGGCCTGGTTGTCGTCTGCTTCCTGGGCCTGCGCCCCGAGGGCCATGGCCCCCAGCGTTACGCCCAGCATCAATGTTTTGAATGTACGCATATGTCTGCCGTGTTCGTGGCTCGAGTCGGGCGAGTCGCGCCCCTCCACGCTTGATGGCGCCGCCCGGGCATCCTGTCGCGGGCGGCGCGATGAGACCGCGTCCCATCCACAGCTTCTGTGGATAAGTCTTGGGAAAACCCCACTGCAAGTCAGTGTCGGCCAGCGAGATGCCTGGCACCCTCTCAGATCGTTTATTTTTTGATCAGCCATCGTCCCGCGGCGGCCAGCTCATCGGCCGCGGAAATTCCGTCACCTTGCCCTCGGCCTTGACCGCCTTGGGCGTGCCCTCGCGCTCGACTTCGTCGATGCGTACGATGGCATTGAGCGGAATATAGCTACGGCTGACGCCCTCGAAGATGCGCCGCAGCTTGTCGCTGGAGGGGTCCACCACCAGCTTGTTGGCGTCCTCGAAGACGAAGGCCTCGACCTCGATGAAGCCCCACAGGTCGCTCTGGAAGATCTCGCGAGCGTAGAGCTCCCAGATTTCGCCCTGATTATGGAATACCACCCGGTAAATTGGCTTGGCCGCCATACTGCCTCTGTATTCATACCGCTGAACGACGCCGTCATCGCCATGATGCCGGCCCCAAGGGGCGAAGAATATCACAGCCGCGGCCAATTCGAGCCCCTGCGACTGGCCCCGCTGGCAGGCTATCCGTATAATCGCCGGCATACGTCTGAAACGGCCTGCGGGCCGCCTTAGTGAATCCCCTGAACCGGTAACGGCTATGCCGGGCGCCTGGCGCCACGGCTCTATTCTTATGGCGAAGAAACTCTTCATCAAGACCCACGGCTGCCAGATGAACGAGTACGATTCGGCCCGCATGGCGGATCTGCTCGGCGAGTCCCACCAGCTCGAGCTCACCGATAATGAAGGTGAGGCGGACGTGATCCTGCTCAACACCTGCTCGATCCGTGAGAAGGCCCAGGAGAAGGTGTTCCACCAGCTGGGCCGCTGGAAGAAACTCAAGGAGGCCAATCCCGACCTGGTGATCGGCGTCGGCGGCTGCGTGGCCAGCCAGGAGGGCGAGGCGCTGCGCAAGCGTGCGCCCCACGTCGACATGGTGTTCGGTCCTCAGACCCTGCACCGGGTGCCGGCGATGCTCGATTCGCGTCGCGGCCTCGAGCAGATCTCGACGGTCGATGTCACCTTCCCCGAGATCGAGAAGTTCGACCACCTGCCCAAGCCCAGCGCCGACGGCGCCACCGCCTTTGTCTCGGTAATGGAGGGCTGCTCCAAGTACTGCACCTTCTGCGTGGTGCCCTACACCCGCGGCGAGGAGGTCTCGCGACCCTTCGAGGCGGTGATGGATGAGGTGATCCACCTTGCCGAACAGGGCGTGCGCGAGATCAACCTGCTGGGCCAGAACGTCAACGCCTACCGCGGCCAGAACCAGCTCGGCGACGAGATCGACCTGGCCGAACTGATCAGCTGCGTGGCGGCGGTGGACGGCATCGACCGCATCCGCTTCACCACCTCGCACCCGGTGGAGTTCTCCGACAGCCTGATCGAGGCCTACGCCGATATCCCCGAGCTGGTCAGCCATTTGCACCTGCCGGTACAGGCCGGCTCCGACCGCATCCTGGCGGCGATGAAGCGCGGCCATACGGTGGAGGAGTACGTCGAGAAGATGGAACGCATCCGCGAGCTGCGCCCCGATATCAGCTTTTCCTCGGACTTTATCATCGGCTTCCCCGGCGAGACCGAGGACGACTTCGAAGCGACCATGAACCTGATCCACCGCATCGGCTTCGATCACTCGTTCAGCTTCGTCTACTCGGCGCGCCCCGGCACGCCGGCAGCGAGCCTCCCCGACGACACCCCGGAGGCGGTCAAGAAGCAGCGCCTGGCGATCCTTCAGGAGCGTATCACCCAGCAGTCGATGCAGATCAGCCGACGCATGGTGGGCACTACCCAGCGCATCCTGGTCACCGGTTTCTCGCCCAAGGACCCCGGCCAGCTCTCGGGGCGCACCGAGAACAACCGGGTGGTCAACTTTCGCGCCGCCAATCCCACCGAGATGATCGGCCACTTCGTCGACGTCGAGATCTCCGAGGCGCTACCCAACTCGCTGCGCGGCGAACTCGCGTCACCGGCGCTATATTGACACCAGCCGCTATACTCAAGGCTGGACGCCAACTTGACCCATGACATTGCCCCGGGCCTGCCCGGGGCAGTAAGCTCGTCGAACCTACTTCGCAACGCACGGATCCCTTGCTCTTGAGCCAACAAAGTTCTCAGGCCAACCGCATCATCACACTGACTCTCGAACCCAACGACCCGCGTCGTCTGGCCAACTTGTGCGGCCAGCGCGACGAGCACCTCAAGCTGGTCGAAGAGCGCCTGGGTATCACCCTGCGCAACCGCGGCAACACCTTCCAGCTGGCCGGTCCCAGCCCCCGGGTCAAGGCGGCAGCCAACGTGGTCGAGCACCTCTACCGCGAGACCGAGGCCAGCGACCTGTCGCCGGATACCGTGCACCTGTTCCTTCAGGAGTCCGGCCTCGAGGCCCTCGAGGAGGAGGAAGGCGTGACCGAAGGCGAGGTGCTGCTGCGCACGCCGCGGGCGCTGATCAAGCCGCGCGGCTTCAACCAGCAGGGCTATGTGCAGAGCATCCGCGAGCACGACATCAACTTCGGCATCGGCCCGGCGGGCACCGGCAAGACCTACCTGGCGGTGGCCGCGGCGGTGGAGGCGCTCAATCAGCAGGAGGTGCGCCGCATCCTGCTGGTGCGCCCGGCGGTAGAAGCCGGCGAGAAGCTGGGTTTCCTGCCCGGCGACCTGGCCCAGAAGATCGATCCCTACCTGCGCCCGCTCTACGACGCGCTGTACGAGATGATCGGCTTCGAGCAGGTTGGCAAGCTGATCGAGCGCCAGATCATCGAGATCGCGCCGCTGGCCTATATGCGCGGCCGCACCCTCAACAACTCCTTCATCATTCTCGACGAGAGCCAGAACACCACCCGCGAGCAGATGAAGATGTTCCTGACCCGCATCGGCTTCGGCTCCACCGCGGTGATCACCGGCGACGTGACCCAGGTCGACCTGCCACGGGGCCAGAGCTCGGGGCTGATCCAGGTGCTCGACGTGCTCAAGGGCACCCCGGGCATCGGCGTGACCCATTTCGCCGCCAAGGACGTGGTGCGCCACCCGCTGGTGCAGCGCATCATCGAGGCCTACGACCTGTTCGAGGCCGAGCAGGAAGCCGCCGAGCGTCAGCGCAAGCAGGAACGCGACCAGGAGCGAGCCGCCGAGCGCCAGCGCCGGCTGGACCGCGACCTGCGCCAGGATCCGCCGTCGTGACCCCCACGCCTGCCGTGGAGCGTCAGGTCGCGCTGACCGAGGATGCGGCACTGCCCGACCAGGCCAGCCTCGAGCGCTGGGTCGGAGCGACCCTCGCCCACGCCGGCGAGCGTGACCGCGACGAGCTCAGCGTACGCTTCGTCGACGCCGGCGAAAGCCAGACCCTCAACCGCGACTACCGCGGCAAGGATGCGCCCACCAATGTGCTCTCCTTCGGCGTCGAGCTACCGCCGGGGGTAGACTTGCCGCTGCTTGGCGACCTGGTGATCTGCCACCCGGTGGTGGTTCGCGAGGCCGACGAGCAAGGCAAGCCGCTGGGCGACCACTACGCGCATATGGTGGTGCACGGCACCTTGCACCTGCTCGGCTTCGACCATATCGATGACGCCGAGGCCGAGCACATGGAACAGCTCGAGCGTGAGATCCTCGCCGCGCTGGGGATCGCCGATCCCTACCGCTGCGAGCTTGACGCCCCTTCCGCCGCACCAGAGGACGAGAGACCCGACGCATGAGTGAAGACCGATCGAGTAGCCAGAACAACAAATCCTGGCTCGAGAAGTTTTTCAGCGCCTTCTCATCCGACAGCGACGAGCCCAGCTCCCGCGACGAGCTGCTGGCCTTCCTGCGTGAGGCGGGCAGCCGGCTGCGCCTCGACCAGGATGCCCTGACCATCATCGAGGGCGCCCTGCAGATCAGCGACCAGCAGGTTCGCGAAGTGCTGATCCCGCGCTCCCAGGTCAACGTGATCGGCATCGAGCAGCCGCCGGAAGAGTATCTGCCGGTGATTCTCGAGACCGGCCACTCGCGCTACCCGGTGGTCGGCGAGAACCTCGACGAGGTCCACGGTATCCTGCTGGTCAAGGACCTGCTGCCGCTGCTCTCCCGAAGCCAGGACGAGCGCCGCCACTTCGCCCTCGACAGCGTGCTGCGCCCGGCCATGTTCGTGCCCGAGTCGAAGCGCCTCAACAGCCTGCTCAAGGAGTTCCGCGACACCCACAACCATATGGCGGTGGTGGTCGACGAGTACGGCGGTACCGCGGGTATCGTCACCATCGAGGATATCCTCGAGCAGATCGTCGGTGACATCGAGGACGAGCATGACACCGACGAGGAAGACGATATTCGCGAACTGGGCGAGGGGCGCTATGCGATTCGCGCCCTGACCCCGATCGAGGATTTCAACGAGCGCTTCGAGACACGCTTCTCCGACGAGGAGTTCGATACCGTCGGCGGGCTGGTGATGCAGCGCTTCGGCCATCTGCCCAGGCGCGGTGAGCACGCCGAACTGGGCGGCTGGCGCTTCACCGTACTCAACGCCGACAATCGCCGCATCCGCCTGCTGCAAGCCGAGTATGACGGCGAGCCGGGCAGCGGCAACGAGGACGACGGCTAGTTACCCTGTAAGGATACGATGATCCCATGTCTACCACGCCTGCACTCCCCCCCAGCCGTAACCAACGTGCCCTGGGCTATGCCATCGCACTGATCGCCGGCCTGCTCACCACCCTCACCGCCTCGCCGTTCGAGCTGTGGTGGCTGGGTCCGGTGGCGGTGGCGCTGATGTATCTCGGCATCCACACGCTCACCCCCGGCCAGGCGGCGCTCAAGGGCTGGTGGTACGGCGTCGGGCTGTTCGGCAGCGGCGCCTCCTGGGTCTACGTCTCGATACACGACTACGGCTACACCGGCATGCCGCTGGCGCTGTTTCTCACCGCGCTGTTCGTCACCGCCATGGCGCTGTTCTTCGCCGTGTGGCTGTGGCTCTACGCCCGGCTGTGCGGACCGCGCCTGGCGGCGCTGAGCTTCGCCGGGGCCTGGGTGCTGGGCGAGGTGCTGCGCACCTACGCCTTTACCGGCTTCCCGTGGCTGCTGCTGGGTAGTGCCCACGTCGACTCGCCGCTGGCCGCCTGGGCGCCGCTGGGCGGCGTCTACCTGCTGTCGTTGATCACCGCGCTCTCCGGCACCCTGCTGGTGGAGCTGCTGCAACGCCGCTGGCTGGCGGCGGCGCCCATCCTGCTGATGTGGTTGGCGCCGCTGCTGCTGCCGGCGCAGTGGACCAGCCCCGCCGGCGAACCGCGCCGGGTCGCCCTGCTGCAGGGCAATCTGCCCCAGGAGATCAAGTGGACGCCGGAGGGCCAGCGGGTCGCGGCCAATACCTACAGCAACCTGACCCGCGAGCAGGATGACGATATCGATCTGATCGTCTGGCCCGAGGCGGCGCTGCCGATGTTCGAGGACGAAGCGCGTCCCATGCTGGAGCGTGTCCAGGCCAACCTGGCCCCGCACACCGCGCTGCTCACCGGCATCCTGCAGCGCGACGGCGACGGGCTGTTCTACAACGCCGTGATCGGCGTGGGCGATACCGAGGGCGAGTACCGCAAGGAGCACCTGGTGCCGTTCGGCGAGTATCTGCCGTTCGATAACCTGCTGCGCGGCGCCATCGCCTTCTTCGACCTGCCGATGCCGGCCATGACCCCCGGCCCGGCCCGCCAGGCGCCGATGAAGGCCGCCGGCCTGACCATCGGCAATGCGATCTGCTACGAGATCATCTACCCCAACCTGGTCGCCCAGCGCGCCCGCCATGCCGATGTGCTGCTGACGGTCTCCAACGACACCTGGTTCGGCGCCTCGATCGGCCCCCACCAGCATATGCAGATGGCACGGCTACGAGCGCTGGAAAACGGCCGCTACGTAGCCCGTGCCACCAGCAACGGCGTGACCGCGTTCATCGACCCGCGGGGCCAGGTGACCGCGCAGCTGCCGCAGTTCGAGACCGCCAGCCTGACCGGCGAGGTCACGCCGATGCAGGGCCTGACGCCCTTCACCCGCAGCGGCAGCTGGCCGGCCTGGCTGCTGGCGACACTGCTGATGGCGGCGGGACTGCGGCTAGGACGCAAGCCTCAAGCCTAGCCCGGAGCTTAGAGTGGCTCACCAAGCATGAAAAACCCCGCCGTGGCGGGGTTTTTCATGGCTTACGACACCGGGCTTAGGTTTGCGTCGAAGCCGGGATTTCCCCTAGCACCTCGGGGATCGTCATACGCACATAGCGTCCCGGTGCCGGTTCCAGCAAGGCCAGTTCGCCTTCGCCGGGCACCCGCGCCGGCACCAGCTTCTTGGGGTCGGCATCGGCGTAGCAGTTGTCGGTCATCCAGGCTTGCCAGTGCGGCCACCACGAGCCTTCGTTGAAGGTTGCGCCCTCCAGCCATTCGTCGGGACTCTCGGGCAGCGCGTCGTTGGTCCAGTAGCCATACTTGTTCTTGGCCGGTGGATTGACGATCCCGGCGATATGGCCCGAGCCGCCGAGCACGAAGGTAACCGGTCCCTTGGGCAGCTGGGTGCCGCCGTAGGTGCTATTCCACTTGGCGATGTGGTCCTCCTTGGCGGAGACGAAGTAGCTCGGCGCAGAGATCTTGCGCAGGTCGATCTTGACCCCGTCGAGCTCGATGCCGCCGGGCTCGACCAGGCGATTCTCCAGGTACATATGGCGCAGGTACCAGGCGTGGGTACCGGCCGGCAGGTTGGTGCCGTCGGTGTTCCAGTACAACAGGTCGAAGGCCGCCGGCTGCTCGCCCTTGAGATAGTTGCTGATATAGAACGACCAGAACAGATCGTTCTCACGCAGCAGGTTGAACGAGAACGCCATTACTCGGCCGTCGAGGTAGCCGTCGGCCTCGAGCTGCCGCTCCAGCCCTTGAAGCACCGGCTCGCTGAGGAAGACGCCGATCTCGCCGGGGTCGCTGAAGTCCTGCAGGGTGGCCATGTAGGTCACCGACTTGATCTTGCGCCCGCGCCGGGTGCTGGTCAGGTAGGCCACGGTGGAGGCCGCCAGGGTGCCGCCGACGCAGTAGCTGAGCAGGTTGACCGACTTCTCGCCGCAGGCCTGCTCGATGGCGCCCATGGCGTCGATGGGGCCCATCTGCATGTAGTCGGCCCAGGTCAGGTCGCGCTGCTCGGGGCCGGGGTTGCGCCATGAGATGAGGAACACGCTGTGGCCCTGGTCGACCAGCCACTTGACCAGCGAGTTGTCCTCGCGCAGGTCGAGGATGTAGTACTTGTTGATCCACGGCGGCACGATCAGCAGCGGCGTCTTGAACACCTTCTCGGTGGTCGGGTGGTACTGAATCAGCTGGATCAGCTCGTTCTCGTAGATCACCTCACCGGGAGTGACGGCGACGTTCTCGCCGATCTTGAACGCCGAGCGGTCGGTCATGGTGACGTTGATGCCTTCGGCGGAGTTGGCGAGGTCCTCGCGCAGCCGCGCCATGCCGTCGATCAGGTTCTGGCCCTTGGTCTCCAGGGTGCGGCGCATCACTTCGGGGTTGGTGGTGACGAAGTTCGCCGGCGACATGGCACTGACGCACTGGCGGGCATAGAACGCCAGGCTGCGCTGCTTATCCTCGGGCAGGCCGTCGAGGTTCGCTATCAGCTCTTCGACCATCCGCGAGAACAGCAGGTACTGCTGCAGAATCGCCTGGTAGAACGGCTCCTCCTGCCAGGCGGGATCCTTGAAACGCCGGTCGTGCGGTGCCGGCTCCACCAGCGGCGGCGGGGACTGACCGGCCAGCGTCTGCATGCCGTGCTGCCACAGCTGCCACTGCTCCTGCATCAGCCGCCACTGGGCGGCTTGCATCGCCTGTGGGTCGCTGGCCAGGGCTTCGAGACCGGCAGTCAGGCTGTCACGCATGTCGTTGTAGACGGACTGGCCCGCCTCGCTGGGCTCTATCCGTGCGACGAGATCCCCCAGCATCTGCTGGTACTGCTGACCGATGGCGGTAAGCTGCTCACGCCACGCCTCGATGTCCGCCTGCTGATATCCTGGCTGCATTGCACACTCCGACTAGGCTAACCGATGACCGAAAACACCATCGCCCGCCTCACCCGCTGAACGGGTAAGGCGGGCGCAATAGAGAGACAGCTCAGGAGCTTTTCTTGCTGGCCTGGCTGCTGGCCTTGGCCGGGGTCGAGGCTGCTTTGGTGGCTTCCTCGGCCTGGGCCGCGGCCTTCTCGGCAGCTTCGCCGAACAGCTGCTCCATCTCGCTCTTGAACTGCATGGAGAGCTCGGTCATGGCGCGGGCGTCCTCGAGCATCTGTCGCGACAGCTCGTTCATGATCTCGGCCTGGCGGGTGCCGAAGTCACGCATGTCCTCGGCGTCCTTGATCTCGCCGGCGTCACGCAGTCGCTCGGTGCCCAACTGGCTATAGCGCTTCATCGACTCCAGCTGGTACTGGGTCATCTTTTCCATGTTGTCGAGCATCAGCGAGTTGAGTTTGCGCATCGGCTCGAAAAAACCACGGGTCTGCTCGTTGAAGGCGGTGAACATCTTGTCTTGCATGGCGATTTCCTCCTGGATAATCGGCATAGGGGATCAAGCAATTTGCTGCAGTGCACAAAGCGTAGTTCGTCCCCGTCCGGGTTGCAATACGCCAATGGCCACTTGCTTGACCGGGATCAAGCTCGCTGCGTCGCGCTCACTTGCGCTTGGCACGCGAATTCGCCGAGGCCTTGCCGCGCGGCGACGGCTCGTCGCCCTCCTCGGCCGGAGCCTCCTGCGTTTTGCGCCCACTGCTGCCAGCCTGGCGCAGCATATCCAGCATCATCTGCTGGTAGCTGCCAAAGCTGGCCAGGCTCTGGGCCATGCTGTCCTTCATGAACGGTTGCTGCATGCCCTCCTTGAAGAACGGCTGCTGCAGAAACGGCTGCATCAGGCTCATCGGGTCGTAGCCCTCCACGCCCGCCTCCATCTGCTGCTGGATGCGGGCCATCAGGTCGTTCTGAAAGGCCTCGACGTCCGGCAGCCCCATGGCCTGGCGGAACTCCTGGGGGGTGAGATCGAACTCGACGTTGATTTTCATAGCTAGCATGACTCGACTGGCGGACTTGCCACCAGTCTAGCAGTCTTGGGGAAAAGACCTGCACCGCGGCACCAACGCTTGCCGGTGCCGCGGTGGGTTCAAGGTGGGTTCAACTCAGGCGGGGGGTATCGACGCGCACATCGAGGTTCTGGGCACGGTGGCGCAGCAGGTGGTCGATCAGCGTCAGCGCCATCATCGCCTCGGCGATGGGCGTGGCGCGGATCCCCACGCAGGGGTCGTGGCGGCCCTTGGTGACCACCTCCACCGGGTTGCCGTGGATGTCGATGGAGCGCCCCGGTGTGGTGATGCTGGAGGTCGGCTTGAGCGCCAGGTGGGCGATCAGCGGCTGGCCCGAGGAGATGCCACCGAGCACGCCACCGGCGTGGTTGGAGAGAAAGCCCTCGGGGGTCATCTCGTCGCGGTGCTCGCTGCCGCGCTGGGCCACGCAGGCGAAGCCGGCACCGATCTCGACGCCCTTGACCGCGTTGATGCTCATCAGGCCGTGGGCCAGATCGGCATCGAGGCGGTCGAAGACCGGCTCGCCGAGGCCCGGCGGCAGGCCCTCGGCGACCACCGAGATTTTCGCCCCCACCGAGTCCTGGTCGCGGCGCAGCTGGTCCATGTAGGCCTCGAGCTCCGGCACCTTGTCGGGGTCGGGGCAGAAGAAGGCGTTCTCGCCCACCGCCTGCCACTCTTTGAACGCGATCTCGATGGGGCCGAGCTGGCTCATGTAGCCGCGCACCTGGATGCCCATGGTGGCCAGGTACTTCTTGGCGATGGCACCGGCGGCGACGCGCATGGCGGTTTCGCGGGCACTGGAGCGCCCGCCGCCGCGATAGTCGCGCACGCCGTACTTGTGATGGTAGGTGTAGTCGGCGTGGGCCGGGCGGAACTGGTCCTTGATCTTGGAGTAGTCCTTGGAGCGCTGGTCGGTATTCTCGATCAGCAGGCCGATCGAGGTGCCGGTGGTGACGCCCTCGAACACCCCGGAGAGGATGCGCACCTGGTCGGGCTCGCGGCGCTGGGTGGTATGCCGCGAGGTGCCTGGCCGGCGTCGGTCGAGATCGCCCTGCAGGTCGGCTTCGCTGAGCGCGAGCCCCGGCGGGCAGCCGTCGACGATGGCACCCAGCGCCGGGCCGTGGCTTTCGCCGAAGGTGGTGACGGTGAACAGCTTGCCGAAGGTGTTGCCGGACATGGGCGTTCCTCGCAGGTGGAGTCAGGGATCAGGCGAAGGCCGAGGCGTAGGCGTCGAGTTCGTCGGCGGTGAGCACGAATACGCCCTGGCCGCCACGCTCGAACTCCAGCCACAGGAACGGCACCTTGGGGAAGGCCGCCTCGAGGTGGCGGTCGGAATTGCCGACCTCGACGATCAACACGCCATCGTCGCTAAGATGCGCCCGGGCGTCGCGCAGGATGCGGCGCACGATGTCCAGGCCGTCGTCGCCGGCGCCCAACGCCAGCGCCGGCTCGTGCTGGAACTCGGCGGGCATGGTGGCCAGGTCGCGGGCATCGACATAGGGCGGATTGGCGACGATCAGGTCGTAGCGCTGGCCGGCCACGCCAGCGAACACGTCGGAGTGCACCGCACGTACTCGGGCACCGACATCGTGACGACTGATATTGGCCTTGGCCACCTCCAGCGCCGCGACGCTGATCTCGGCCAGGTCGACCTCGCAGGTCGGCAGGGTCAGTGCGGTGGCGATGCCGATGCAGCCCGAACCGCTGCACAGGTCGAGCACCCGCGCCGGTGGCTGGCCGGGGAACCAGGCGGCGAAACCGTCTTCGATCAGCTCGGCGATCGGCGAGCGCGGGATCAGCACCCGTTCGTCGACGTGGAAGGGGTAGCCGGCATAGAAGCACTCGCCGAGCAGGTAGGGCAGCGGCCGGCGGGTCTCGATGCGCCCCCGGGTCAAGGCCACGATACGCGCGCGCTCCATGGGCAGCAGCCGCGCCTCGAGCACCGCCGGGTCGACGTCCCAGGGCAGGTGCAGCGCGCCCAGGGTCAGCGCCACGGCTTCATCCCACGGCGAGGCAGTGCCGTGGCCGTAGAACAGGCCGTGGGCATGAAACTCGCTGGTCGCCCAGCGCAGACAGTCGCGCAGGGTGATGAGGCCCTCGGCAAGCTCGGCGTCGGCGAGCGTCAGGGTCGATACGGCTGCTGGAGAAGAGTCGGCCACGCGGCATCCTGTCAGTTGGCTGGTGCAGGTCAGGGTGCATGATTGTACCCGCAGCGCGCCACGGTTCACAGTCACTCGCCAGCCGGTATACTGGCGCTGAATCGTGCCGCGGCCAGCCCCGGTACGCGATGCCGCACGCCACGAGAGAGATTGCATGAGCCGACGCCCGGATCCACCGGATGACGACGAGATCAACCTGTTCCGTCAGGCCCTCAGCGAGGCCGGCGTGCGTCGCCTGGACAGCAATCGCGCCGACCCCGGCAAACCCGCCCAGCGGCGCCGTGCGGCGGCACTCGCCGAACGCCGCGCAGCCGCCACCGCGGCGGACACTCAGCAGACCAGCAGCCGCACCAGCGACGGCCGGGTCGAGCCGGTGCGGCCCTCGGAGTTTCTCGACTTTGCGGTGGCCGACCTGCCCTACCGCACCCATGCCCAGCTCAAGCGCGGCGGCATCAGCTGGGAAGCGGGCCTCGACCTGCATGGCTATAGCGTCGACGAGGCGCGCGGCGAGCTCGAGAGCTTCCTTGCCGAGGCGCGTAGCCGACGCATGCGCTGCGTACTGATCGTCCATGGCAAGTCCCGCGCCAGCGTACACACCGGCGCCAGCG
This sequence comes from Halomonas salipaludis, assembly GCF_002286975.1. Lineage (GTDB taxonomy): Bacteria > Pseudomonadota > Gammaproteobacteria > Pseudomonadales > Halomonadaceae > Franzmannia > Franzmannia salipaludis. Next base: position 5,157 of record NZ_NSKB01000006.1, on the reverse strand, counting down.
ACTTCCCGGTGATCAAGAGCCACGTCAATGCCTGGCTGCGCGAGTGGCCGAGCGTGCTGGCGTTCTGCTCGGCCCGCGAGCTGGACGGCGGCACCGGCGCGGTGTATGTGCTGCTACGCCGGCGCGGCGAGGCGATGTGACTCACTCAACGCCGGGAGTGGCCTGGCGTGGGGTCTGCGGCGGCTCGACGATGGTCGCCTCGGCCTCGTAGCCCTTGGCGCGATGACGGCCTTCGTAGCGATCCAGCGCCTGCACGGCGAGATGCCGACCAAGCTGGATCAGCGCCTCGGCGCGGTGGAACTCGTAGGCACCGCACACCGACTTGGGTACCTCGATCAGCACGTCCGGTGGGTAGCCGGCGATCTTGTAGCGGGCCAGCGCCGCCTGGGTGATATCGAAGGATTCGAGCATCATGTCGAGCTTGCTCCAGGCGCGCCGCGTAGCCATCTGCTCGCTATCGACGTCGTCGGCATCGTCATCGCTGCGGCTGGCGAACATGCGCTGGGCCTGGTCGCGCACCCCGGCCATCCAGGCGCTGAAGCCACGCCCCTCGGCTTCCCGCGCCTCTTCGCGGGCCTGCTCCTCGGCCGCTTCATCGGCGGGTAGCAGCGCTTCCAGCGACACCGGATAGGGGCTCTGGGCGGTGACATTGACCGCCAGCACCATGTCGGCGTGGGCGGAAAGCGTGGGCATGATCGGCAGAGGGTTGAGCAGGCCGCCATCGACCAGCACCTGACCGCCGATATGCACCGGGGTGATAATGCCGGGCACGGCGATCGAGGCACGGATCGCCTGCAGCAGCGGACCGCTCTGGAACCACACCTCGCGCTGGCGAATCAGATCGGTGGCCACGGTGGTCACCGGGATCGCCAGGTCCTCGATCTGGGTCTCGCCGATCAGGCTCTCGAGCTTGCTCATCACCTTGCTGGCACGCATCGCGCCCATCGGGCTCCAGGTTACGTCGACCAGCTTGAGCACATCGAAGTAGTCCAGCGCGCAAACCCATTCACGGTAGCCGTCGAGTTGGCCTGCGGCGTGAATGCCGCCTACCAGCGCACCCATCGAGCAGCCCGAGATGGCGATGATCCGGTAGCCGCGTGCCGCGAGTTCGTCGATCACGCCGATATGCGCGTAGCCCCGTGCTCCGCCGCTGCCCAGTACCAGCGCCACGCACTTTCCGGCCTGCGTCTTGTTGCTGCTCATATGGCCTCCTTCCCCATCATGCCAACGCGGTCTGCTCCTGATACCAGGCGATGATCGCCTCGGCCACCGCCGCCACCGTGCGCGGGTCGAGATGCAGATGGTGCCCGCCCGGCAGCACGCGGCGATGCAGCTGTGCGACAGCGGCCCGCGCCCGCTCGATCCCCTCGCGGCTGGGCAGCACGCCGGTCTCGCCCTCGACCAGCATCACCGGCGCCTGGATGGCGGCCAGATTGGCCAGCACCTGCTGCGGCGTGAAACGCACCAGCGAGGGGCGCATCAAGCGTGGGTCGGTGCGCAGCTGAACCCCGCCATCGGCCAGCGGCGCGGCGTTGCGCGTTACCAGCGGGCGCACGGTATCGGCGTCCAGCGGCATCACGCCGCCCTTGCCGCGTGCCGCCACGGCACTCTCGATATCAGCATAGCGCGGCGGTGCAGAAAGGCGACGGCGGTGCCCCAGAATACCCTTGCGCAGCTGCTCCGGCATCTGCTCGGCGGGGGTCGAGAGCGTGCCCAGGCTGTCGATCAGCATCAGCCGTTCGACGCGCTCGGGAAAAGCCGCCGCCAGCAGGCAGCTGACCCCGGCGCCCATCGAGTGGGCCAGCAGCGTGGCCGGTTTGAGGTCGAGTTCCTCCAGGGCATCCAAGGCGTCGTGCAGGTAATCCCAGATCGCGTAGTCGACACCCTCGGGGTGCGGCCGCGACTGGCCGTGGCCGGCAAAATCGATGGCCACGATGCGCACCCCGAGAGCCTCCACCAGCAGCGGCGCCAGGCGCGTGAAGGTGGCGGCATTGTCCAGCCAGCCGTGCAGCCCCAGCCAAGTGGGCGCGTCGGCATCGCCCCAGCTGAGGCCAGCCAGGCGGCCGTCAGCCAGGGTCAGGGGGGTAGGCTCAGCCATCGGCGGACTCCAGCAGCGAATCGATGGTGGCGAGCAGCACGCGCCGCGCCTCGCGGGGCTGCTCCATGGGAAACATGTGCCCGCCTGGGGCGGTCTCGACGCGCACGCCGTAGCGCCTCAGGCGCCGCCGCCGGGCCGGGGTCAGCAAGTCGGACTGGTCGCCGGCGATCAGCGCCAGCGGTACCTCGAGCCGCCCCGGCAGGCCGTGGAGATGATCCGGCAGGTGGCGAAAGATCTCGACCTCGATGGCCGGGTCGAACACCAGTTGGGCGGCGCCGTCCTCGAGCAGCCGTGTGCCGCCCTCGACGTAGTCGTTGAGCGCCTCGTCGGTGAAGCGCTTGAACAGCCCACGGCTGCGCAGGTAGTGGGCCATGGCGTCGCGGTTCGACCAGCGTGCACGCCGGCCCTGGCTCTTGCCCGCCGGCGTCACCCGGTCGACCATGCCGACGCGCTTGGCGACCTTCATCGCCAGGGCATCGAGCCCCAGCATCAGCGGCGGGTCGAGCACCACCACGCAGCGAAAGCGCTGCGGCGCCTGCTCGGCGGCCATGGCCATCAACACACCGCCCATGGAGTGGCCGACGCCGATCACCGGTGTCTCGTGGTGGGCCAGTTGCTCGAGCAGCTCGTCGCGCAGCGCCAGCCAGTTATTGCCCACCGGGTAGTCGGGATGATGCGCCAGGCGATCCAGCGGATGCAGGTCGAAGCGCTCGCCCAGCGGCGCCAGGAAGCTGCGGTAGCTGCCACCGGTGAAGCCGTTGGCATGAGCAAATACCAGGCGGTCGCGGGAGGGCGCGGGTCGTGAGTGAGACATATGCGGGTCCTGAGCGTAGGCGTCACGGCCGTCGATAGCCATAGCAGGCTAACGAGCTTACCATTGACGCTTACGCTAATACTTTTTTCGATGCGTTAAAACATTTGTTTCAATCTTGCCAGCGGCCAGCAGGGAGCTCAGCGTGCCTACCCCCCGTGACACTCGTCTACGTAATCGCCTGTTTTTCGCCACCGTGGTTGCCGCGATTATCGTCGGCCTATGGCTAGCCCGCTAAGGCCCCTACCAGGATGAACCTCCTCGACGTCTTTCTCGCTACCCTAAACGTCAGCCTGCCGGTGTTCGCCATGGTGCTGGTGGGCCTGGTGCTCAAGCGCATCGGCTGGATCGACCAGGCCTTCATCGCCACCGCCTCGGCGCTGGTGTTCAAGGCCACCATGCCGACGCTGCTGTTTCTGAGCATCATCCAGGCTGACCTGGAGACGGCCTTTCAGCCCGACCTGATCGCCTACTTCCTGGGTATCACCCTAATCAGCTTCATGCTTGCCTGGGGTTGGGCAGTACTGCGCTATCCACATATCGACCGCGGCATCTTCGTCCAGGGCGCCTTTCGCAGCAACTGCGGCGTGGTCGGGCTGGCCTTGGCGGCCAGCATGTACGGCGGCTATGGCCTGTCGCTGGGCGGCATCCTGGCCGGCAGTGTGATCGTGCTCTACAACGTGCTGTCGGCCGTCATTCTCTCGCTCTACAGTCCTACGGCGCGCTCGGACATTTCCACTCTGCTGGCCGACATCATCCGCAATCCGCTGATCCTCAGCGTCCTGGCAGCGCTGCCGGTCGCGTCTCTCGGCCTCAGCTTGCCAGAGTGGCTGCTGACCTCTGGCGAGTACTTCGGCTCGCTATCGTTGCCATTGGCGCTGATCTGCATCGGCGGCACCCTCAGCGTCCGCTCTGTACGCAGCGGCAGCTGGTTGGTTACCAGCGCCTGCCTGTGGAAACTGTTGTGGGTGCCCTTGCTGGGCACCCTGGGGGCCATCCTGCTCGGCTACCGCGGCCAGGCCCTCGGCGTGCTGTTCCTGTTTTTCGCCAGTCCCACCGCCGCGGTGGCCTTCGTGATGGCCAAGGCCGCCGGCGCCAACGAGCGCCTGACCGCCGACATGATCGTGCTCTCGACCATGGCATCGATGCTGACCGTGAGCCTGGGGATTTTCGTGCTGCAGTGGTTGGAGTTGATCTAAACGTCGGCCCCCACAAAAAAGCGGCCCGCAGGCCGCTATAAAGGTCTCACTTGCTTGCCACATACCGGGCGGCATCGCCCGGATCCTTTACCGTTTCTTTCATCACGCCTCGCGCTTGCCATCCACCAGCCGCGACACGCCCAACGGGTTGCCGTCCTTGAGCGCCTCGGGCAGCAGGCCTTGCGGCAGCGCCTGGTAACACACCGGGCGCAGGAAGCGCTGGATGGCGGCACTGCCCACCGAGGTGGTGCGGCTATCCGAGGTCGCCGGGTAGGGGCCGCCGTGGACCATGGCGTGGCATACCTCGACCCCGGTGGGCCAGCCGTTGGCGAGTATCCGCCCGGCCTTGCGCTCGAGGACCGGCAGCAGCGCCTTGGCCGCGTCCAGGTCGCCGTCGTCCATCTGCAGGGTGACGGTAAGCTGGCCTTCCAGCCCCTTGGCCACGCGCTGCATCTCGGCCAGGTCGGCGCACTCGATCACCAGCGAGGTGGCGCCGAAGACTTCGGCCTGCAGCGCCTCATCGGCGAGGAAGTCCGCCGCACTGGCGACGAACAGGCCGGTCTGGCACTGGTGCGGGCCGTCACCGCTCTGGCCGCGGGCGATCTCGCGGACCTTGGGATGGCTTGCCAGGGCACCCAGGCCGTCGGCATAGGCGCCGTGGATGCCGGGGGTGAGCATGGTCTGGGCAGCGCTGGCGGTGACCGCCTCGCCGGCTGCCTTGACGAAGGCGTCCAGTGCCTCGCCCTTGACGCCCAGCACCAGGCCGGGGTTGGTGCAGAACTGGCCGGCGCCCATGTTCAAGGACCCCACGAAGCCTTCGGCGATCTTGTCAGCGCGGGCCTTGAGCGCTTCCGGCAGCAGGAACACCGGGTTGATCGAGCTCATCTCGGCGTAGACCGGGATCGGCTGCGAGCGGGCCTGGGCGGTCTTCATCAGGGCGGTACCGCCGCTGCGCGAGCCGGTGAAACCCACCGCCTGGATGCGTGGGTCGCTGACCAGCGCCTGGCCGATCTCGTTGCCGGCACCGAACAGCAGCGAGAAGGTGCCCT
>NZ_NSKB01000005.1 GCF_002286975.1 Halomonas salipaludis | reverse complement strand
GACGGTGGAGCCTGGCTCGACCTTGGCGGTGTTGAGCACCGCACCGATGCCGGTGGTGACGCCGCAGCCGAGCAGGCAGATCTTGTCCAGCGGCGCCTGCTTGGAGACCTTGGCCAGCGACACCTCGGGCAGCACGGTGTACTCCGAGAAGGTCGAGCAGCCCATGTAGTGGTGCAGCATCTTGCCGTCCAGCGAGAAGCGGCTGGTGCCGTCGGGCATCAGGCCCTTGCCCTGTGTGGCGCGCACGCTGCCACACAGGTTGGTCTTGCCCGAGAGGCAGAACTTGCACTGGCCGCACTCGGCGGTATAGAGCGGAATGACGTGGTCGCCGACGGCTAGTGAGGTGACGCCTTCACCGACCTCCTCGACGATGCCGGCGCCCTCGTGGCCGAGCACCGCCGGGAAGTTGCCCTCGGGGTCGGCGCCGGACAGGGTATAGGCGTCGGTGTGGCAGACGCTGGTGGCCTTGATGCGCACCAGCACCTCGCCGGCCTTGGGCCCTTCGACGTCGACCTCGGTGACTTCCAGCGGCTTGCCGGCTTCAAGTGCGACTGCGGCGCGTGACTTCATTGGCGGACTCCTGTAGACCCGTGCGTCGAGGCGTGCGTCGGCGACTGCCGAGCGCCACGCCAGTGTCCTGTCAGTCTAGGCCAGGCATCGCCTCTGGATAAACTGGGCTAAGCTCATAAGATTATTGTCATCAAGCAATAATCCAACGGGGAAACCACCATCATGCAACGCTGGGATCGCATCGAGGCCTTTATCGAAGTCGTCCGGCTGGGCACCTTCTCGGCCGCCGCTCGTCACCTCAAGGTATCCAACTCCCATGTCAGTCGACTGGTCGGGCAGTTGGAGAACCAGCTCGGCACCCAGCTGCTCTACCGCACCACCCGCCAGATCCGCCTGACCGACGCCGGCGCACTCTACTACGAGCACTGCCATCATCTGTTCGACGGCTTCCGCGAGGCCGAGGCGGCCATCGACGACCTGCAGCGGCGCCCCAAGGGCATTCTCAAGCTGACCTCGGCAACCACCTTCGGCGAGCGCTTCGTGGCTCCGCTGGTCAATGACTTCCAGTGCTTGTACCCACAACTCGAGGTCTACATGCACTTTACCAATCGCCAGGTGGAGCTGATCGACGAAGGCTACGATATCGCCATTCGCATGGGCGTGCTCAAGGACTCGACGCTGATCGCCCGACGCCTCTGCGAGCGCCGCGAGTACGTGGTGGGCTCGCGGGAGTATTTCGAACAGCATGCCCGCCCGCATTCACTGGCCGAGCTGGCCAATCACCGCTGCCTGCTGGGGTCGCGGGACTTCTGGCTGTTCGATGTACGTGGCTCACGCCGCGAGGTACGGGTGCATGGGCCCTGGCAGGCCAACTCGGGGCCCGCACTGCTCGACGCCGCGCTCAAGGGGCTGGGGCTGGCGCAGCTGCCGGACTACTACGTGGAGCCCTACCTGCAGTCCGGCGAGCTGGTCTCGGTGCTCGACGCCTTTCAACATACCGATACCGCGGTATGGGCGGTCTACCCGCGCCACCGGCATCTCTCACCCAAGGTCAGGCTGCTGGTCGACCACCTGGTCGCCAATATCGGCGATCGCATCCAGCACTGCCATGACCACCCAGGCGTAGGCTTCCAGCCCCCGGCGCGTAGCTAACCCACATCGTCGAGCAGCGGTCGCAGGCTATCGGTCAAGTAGCACTCGTCGAACTCCGCCTCGTGCGCCAGCGCTTGCATATCGGGAATCAGCAGCTGGTGGCGATCGCGATGCACCAGATCGTCCTCGCCCAGCGCACTGAAGGTACGACTGACGTGGACCGGACTGAGGCCGAGGATATCGGCCAGCTGCTCCTGGGACAGCGGCAGGCGGAAGGCCGCGCCACCGTCAGGCTCGGTCTGACGTAGCCGCACATACATCTCGAGCAGGAAGTGCGCCATCTTCTGGCGCGCACTGCGCCGCGCCAGATTCACCAGGCGTTCGGTCAATAGCGCCTGCTGACGGCTGGAGATCGCAAACAGTACCGAGGTGAGGGTAGTGGACTTGCGGAACAGCTCGAGCATTCGGGCGTGGGGAAAGTGACAGACCACCCCATCCTCGATCATCTGTACGCCGGCCAGGCGCTGAGAGAACGCGAACTCGCGCAGACCGATGATATCCCCGGGCAGATACACCTCGAGGATCTGACGGTTGCCATTTTCGAGATGCCGGTAGGAGTATGCCCAGCCGCTACGCAGAGTGCAGAACTCCGTGGCACGATCGCCCTCTTCCCAGAGCTGAGCGCCGGCCTTGACCTGCGTCGGGCTCTGTTCCAGGTCGTTGAGCAACCGCTTGTCGTCTTCCGATAGCGAACAGTAGTGATTGAAGTGCCGAATGATGCAACTGTCTTTGTAGTCCACGACCGCCTCTCCCCTGATGACGATATCGAGCTTGCTGTCGGCGCTGACGGCAGCATTTTTTCTACTATACCCTATCGCTCACATACCGCCGACCGCCATCCACCCCCTCGATAAGACAGGGCAAGAGGCCTTACGAATCAACGACTAGGCGGGTTTAGGCGCCATGCGGCGCCCTTGATCAACATTCGATGGCGTTGACAGCCAGACCACCACGGGAGGTTTCCTTGTACTTCTCCTGCATGTCGGCGCCGGTGTCACGCATGGTGCGGATCACCTTGTCCAGCGAGATGAAGTGCTCGCCGTCGCCGCGCATCGCCATCTGGGCAGCGTTGATCGCCTTGACCGAGGCGATGGCGTTGCGCTCGATGCACGGCACTTGCACCAGTCCGCCCACCGGGTCGCAGGTCAGCCCCAGGTTGTGTTCCAGGCCGATCTCGGCGGCGTTCTCCACCTGACCGACGCTGCCGCCCATCAGCTCGGCCAAGCCGGCGGCGGCCATGGCGCAGGCCGAGCCCACTTCACCCTGGCAGCCCACCTCGGCCCCCGAGATCGAGGCGTTCTTCTTGCACAGGATGCCCACCGCCCCGGCGGCGAGCAGGAAGTCGACCACGTCGCGCTCGCAGGCGTCGGGCTGGAATTTCATGTAGTAGTGCAGCACGGCAGGGATGATGCCCGCCGCGCCGTTGGTGGGCGCGGTAACCATGCGCCCGCCAGCGGCATTCTCTTCGTTGACCGCCAGGGCGAAGACGTTGACCCAGTCCATTGCCGAGAAGGTCGTGGCAATCAGGCTGGGGCTCTCGCCCACCGCCAGCAGGCGGCGATGCAGGGCCGCTGCCCGGCGCTTGACGTTGAGTCCGCCCGGCAGTACGCCTTCGGCAGCCAGGCCGGTATCCACGCAGGCGCGCATGGCCTGCCAGATCCGCCACAGGCCATCGCGGATCTCGGCCTCGCTGCGCCAGGCCTTCTCGTTCTCGAGCATCAGCTCGCTGATGCGCAGGTCATGCAGGCGACACAGAGCCATCAGCTCGGCCGCGGAGTTGAAGTCATAGGGCAACGCGGTGGTGTCGCTGTCGAGTTCGCCGGCCTGCGCCTGCTGCTCGTTGATGACGAAGCCGCCGCCCACCGAGTAGTAGGTGTTGTGGTGCAATGTCTCGCTATGGCCATGGGCCACCAGCCGCATGGCATTGGGGTGATGCGGCAGGCACTCGTCGTGCCACTGCAGGTCGCGGGTCCACAGGAAAGGAACGGCCAGGCGGTTGTCGAGCAGCAGGCTGTGGGACTCGAGCAGCTCCTCGATGCAGGGACCGATGACGGCAGGATCGATGCGGTCGGGCTGCTCGCCCATCAGCCCCATGATCACCGCGCGATCGGTGCCATGCCCCTCGCCGGTGGCCGACAGCGAGCCGTAGAGATGCACCTCGATACGCGCCACCCGCTCGAGCAGCGCTCGCTCACGGAGCTCGTTGACGAAATCGCAGGCGGCGCGCATCGGTCCTACGGTATGCGAACTCGACGGCCCGACGCCGATCTTGAACAGGTCGAATACGCTGATGGACATCGCTCGGCTCCCCACTTGGCCCTTAGGCCTTTAGATCAATTTGACTAAACTTCGATCGCAACGCATCGTGCCAATCAAGGATAGCCCACGCACTGTTGCCATGTTCAATCAGGATGGGATGGGCGACAATCGAGAATATCTTGCCTTGGGTATACTTAAACTAAACCATGAGCCGTTCACTCAACGCCCAGACCCACGCCTGGCTGAAGGTCTTCGCGGTCAGCGCCCGCCACCTCTCCTTCACCCGTGCCGCCGAGGAGCTGCACGTCACCACCGGTGCCGTCAGCCAGCAGATCAAGCAGCTCGAGGAGCGCCTCGGCTTCAAGCTGTTCCGACGCCGACCGCGGCAGTTGGAGCTGACCGACGAAGGGCGCCGGCTGGCGGCAGTGGTCGACGAGGCCTATCAATCGGTGGGGCTGGAGGTGAGGCGCCTGCGCAGCGGTGTCATGAGCGGTATCCTGCGCCTGCGCAGCGTGCCGTCGTTCCTGGCCAAGTGGCTGATGCCGCGCCTGCCACGGCTGCAGGCACGCTTCCCCGACATCGAGCTGCAGGTGGTCGCCGAGGACAGCAACATCTCGCTGCGCGACGGCGACTACGACTTGGCCCTGGACCTCAACGACGGCCACTACCCGGGGCTCGCCATCACCCCGCTGATGGATGAGGTGATCTTTCCGGTTTGTGCACCGGCGCTGCTGCGTGGCAAGCCCTCGCTGTCAGCCCCCGAGGATCTGGCCTGGTACCCGCTGCTCCACGACGTCACCGCCTGGCGCGGCAGCCACGACTACGCCGAGTGGGAGCACTATCTGCACGCCATCGAAGCGCCTCACGTCAACGTGCGCCGCGGCTACACCTTCAATCGCAACCAGCTGACCATGGAGGCGGCCATCTCCGGCATGGGCGTGGCCATCGCCCGCCAGACGCTGATCACCGGCGAGCTCAAGAGCGGCGCGCTGATCGCCCCCTTCCCCCAGCGCGTGGCCACCGGTAAGCGCTACGGCATCGTCCACGCCCAGGGGGCACTGGATGATCGCCGCGTATTGGCGGTGCACGACTGGTTGGTAGAGGAGGCCCGGCGCTCGGCGCCGCGGCTAGCCGGCACTGAGTAAAGGCGATAACATACAACAACGTATATATATGCCACCGAGCTCTCGATGCCCACCCAACCTCCCAACGAGCCGATCCACTTCGGCTCCGCCGCTCTGCGCGCCCTGTGTTACATCCTGCTGATCGTCGCCCTGACCCAGGGCGCCTACTATGAGGCGCTGTATCTCGAGCAAGTGCGCTTTACCGAGCTTGGCTTCACCGAACTGGCCCAGACTGCACTGCTGGCGGGCGCCTCGGCGCTGCTGCTGTATGTTCGCCAGTCACTGCGACAGCTGCCCCATGTCACCCTGCTGATGTTCGCTTTCGTGTTCAGCTCGTTGATTCGCGAGCAGGACTCGCTGCTCGACCACTATGTTGCCGATGGTACCTGGCAGGTACTGGTAAGCCTGGTGATCGTGCCGATCCTGGGCTGGGTGGTCCACCGCCGTCAGGCCTTTGCCGACGAGTTTTCGCGCTACGCCAACAGCGCCTCGTTCGGCATGTTTGCCGCCGGCGTCCTGACCACCTATGTCTTCTCGCGGCTCTACGGGCGTAGCGAGATGTGGATGGCAATCCTCGGCGACAGCTATCAGCGCACCTTCAAGGATGCTGCGGAGGAGGTCGTGGAGCTGCTCGGCTATGCCCTGATCCTGATCGCCATGATTGAACTCGCGCTGCTGGCCAGGCGCTGGGCCCGCCGCACCTGAGAGCGTCGTAGTCTCCCCCAACGCAAGACGCCCGCCACCTTGCGGCGACGGGCGTCTTGGGTGAGGCGCCAGGCGGCGTTATTCGTCGAGGAACGAACGCAGCGGCTCCGAGCGGCTCGGGTGACGCAGCTTGCGCAGCGCCTTGGCTTCGATCTGACGGATCCGCTCGCGGGTCACGTCGAACTGCTTGCCGACCTCCTCGAGGGTGTGATCGGTGTTCATGTCGATACCGAAGCGCATGCGCAGCACCTTGGCCTCGCGGGCGGTGAGGCCGCCGAGCACGTTACGGGTAGCCTCGATCAAGCCTTCGCCGGTGGCCGAATCGATGGGCAGCAGCATGGTGCCGTCCTCGATGAAGTCGCCGAGGTGCGAGTCGTCGTCGTCACCGATCGGCGTCTCCATGGAGATCGGCTCCTTGGCGATCTTGAGCACCTTGCGCACCTTGTCCTCGGGCATCTCGAGGCGCTCGCCGAGCTCTTCCGGGGTCGGCTCGCGGCCCATCTCCTGCAGCATCTGGCGCGACACACGATTGAGCTTGTTGATGGTCTCGATCATGTGCACCGGGATGCGGATGGTACGCGCCTGGTCAGCGATGGAGCGCGTGATCGCCTGACGAATCCACCAGGTGGCGTAGGTCGAGAACTTGTAGCCGCGGCGGTATTCGAACTTGTCCACCGCCTTCATCAAGCCGATATTGCCCTCCTGGATCAGATCCAGGAACTGCAGGCCGCGGTTGGTGTACTTCTTGGCAATCGAGATCACCAGACGCAGGTTGGCCTCGACCATCTCTTTCTTCGCCCGGCGCGCCTTGGCTTCGCCGATCGACAGCCGGCGGTTGACCTCCTTGAGCTCGCCCACCGGCAGCTGGACCATGTCCTCCTCGAAGGCGATCTTGCGCTGGGCGCGGGCGATATCACTGCGGAACGGCGCGAGACGATCACTGAACTTGGCGTTGGCGGCCAGGAAGTCCTCCATCCAGTCACTGCGCGACTCGTTGCCGGGGAACGACTTGATGAAGGTCTTGCGTGGTACCTTCCCGCGCTTGACGAACACCTGCATGATGGCCTTTTCCTGCTCGCGGACCTGCTCGACGCTGATCCTCACCTGGCCCACCAGACGTTCGAAGTGCTTGGGCACCAGCTTGATCGGCGAGAACAGCTCGGCCAGTCGCGCCTGCTCCTCGAGCGCTTGCTTGGAGGTGCGACCATGCTTGGCGATGGCAGCCTGGACCAGGGCGTTCTGCTCGCGGATCTGCTCGAAGCGCGCACGCGCTTCCTCAGGGTCCGGCCCGCCTTCGTTGCTGCTGTCGTCCTCCTCGTCGTCATCTTCGTCGAGCTCGGACTCGGGTTCCGGCTCCGGCACTTCGGCCTCGGCCACCCCGGGAATGCCCTCGTCGGGATCGATGAAGCCGGAGAACAGGTCGGACAGGCGGCCCGGCGCCTCCTCGTCCTGGGTGCCGTCATAGATCTCGAGAATCGACTCCACCGCACCGGGCAGATAGGCCAGCGCCGACATCACCTCGCGGGTACCTTCCTCGATGCGCTTGGCGATCTCGATCTCGCCTTCGCGGGTCAACAGCTCTACGGTACCCATTTCACGCATGTACATGCGCACCGGGTCGGTGGTGCGGCCCACGTCGCTCTCCACCGCAGCGAGCGCCGCCACCGCCTCTTCGGCGGCCTGCTCGTCGGTGGAGTGATCGGACATCATCAAGGTGTCTTCATCGGGGGCTTCCTCAACGACGCTGATGCCCATGTCGTTGATCATGCCGATGATGTCTTCCACTTGATCCGGGTCGGCGATATCCTCGGGAAGGTGGTCGTTGACCTCGGCATAGGTCAGGAAGCCCTGCTCCTTGCCGCGCGCGATCAACTCCTTCAGACGTGACTGCTGCTGCGCATTTCCAGCCATAGAAACCCTATCTCGACGAAGAAGAATGAAGCACCCAAACGGGTAGGCGAAGAAAATCGTAAAGCCGACCAGTATAGCTGCTAGCCATAGGGGTCCGCCAGTGATGCGTTTGCGCCAACGTTCAGGTGTGTTAGGTTGTTCGGTTAGGCTCGCGCCAGCGTTGCCCAGCTCCCCCTTAGATGGTGATGCTTGGCAACAATTCAACCCTGGCGCCAATAAACACCTTGGCCGTTCACTTCTCTGCCTCAGACAACAAGGTCATGAGGCGACGCCGCTCCTCGGCCGTCAACGTCTCTCCCTGACGCTTTCTTCCCAGCAATGCATCGATTTCCTGCTGGCGCGTCGGTTGCTGCCGATTGCGCTGGAAATAGGCCACCAGGCCATCCAGCTCGGCGCCGCGATTGACGCGGGGAATCAGCAGCTCACGATGCGCCAGCGCCGCCAGCCGCTCGCCCTCCTGGCTACCGTGAAAGTGCGCCAGCAGCACCTGGGCGCTGCGGTAGCCGCCGGCGCGGATCAGCGCGATCACCTCGCGACACAGCGCACCATCCGGGTCGCCATCGGGGCACCAGTCGTCACCCTCCGGCAGCCTCTCGACCAGCCCCGGCTCATGCACCAGCAGCTGCAGCGCGCGTGCCGCCAGGCTTAGCGCGCCCCGCGACACCGCGGGACGCTCGCGGTACCTTGCCTCATCGGGCTCGACGGCTGCCGGCGGCGGCTCGACGGGCGACTCAGGCGTGGCCAGCAGCGCCTCAAAGCGAGCCTGCTCGACGCCGGTGCGCTTGGCCAGCTCACTCAATAGCAGCGACTTGAGCACCCCTTCCGGCAGCCTGGCCAACGCCTTGAGTACCTGGCTGGCGTAGCGCTCGCGCTCCTCGATGCGCGCCAGATCACGCCCCGCCGCCGCCTGATCGAACAGGAACTCCGAGAGTGGGCTGGCGCAGACCACGCGGTCCTGAAAGCCCTCGGCACCTTCGTTACGCACCAGCGTATCCGGATCCTCGCCCTCGGGCAGGAACAGGAAGCGCGCCTGGCGACCGTCGATCATCATCGGCAGCACCGTTTCCAGCGCCCGGGTTGCGGCCTGCCGACCGGCGCGATCGCCGTCGAAGCAGAACACCACCTCGTCGACCATGCGGAACAGCCGCGTCAGATGGTCCTCGCTGGTCGAGGTGCCGAGGGTGGCGACCGCGTTGCGAATGCCGAACTGCGCCAGCGCCACCACGTCCATGTAGCCCTCGACGATCAGCACCCGTTCCAGCTGGCGATGGGCCTGACGCGCTTCAAAGAGGCCGTAGAGCTCGCGCCCCTTGTGAAACACCGGCGTTTCCGGCGAGTTCAAGTACTTGGGCTTGGCGTCGCCGAGCACCCGCCCACCGAAGGCGATGGTATTGCCCTTGACGTCACGGATCGGGAACATCACCCGATCGCGAAAGCGATCATAGGTGCGGCCGCTATCTTCGCGGTGTACCAGCAACCCGTACTCGATCTGTACTGCTTCGCTGATGCCCTGCTCGCTCAGATGGCGCTTCAGCGTCTCCCAGTCGTTAGGGGCAAAGCCGATGCCGTACTCCTCGACCACCTGGGGCGACAGGCCGCGACGCTCGAGGTAGCCGCGCGCCGCCTGCCCTTCGGGCATCTTCATGCGCTCACGAAAGAAGCTCGCCGCCAGCTCGAGCAGGTTGACGCCCTGCTTGCGCTTCTTCTCGCGGGCCTGGGCTCGCGGGTCGTCGGCGCCCTCTCGAGGCACTTCCATGCCCTGTCGCGCAGCCAGCTGCTCGACCGCTTCGGGGAAGCGCAGGTTGTCATACTCCATCAGGAAACGTAGCGCATTGCCGTGGGCGCCGCAGCCAAAGCAGTGATAGAACTGCTTGTCCTGACTGACGGTGAAGGACGGCGACTTTTCCTGATGAAACGGACACAGGCCCGAGTGGTTGCGGCCACTCTTCTTGAGCTGCACGCGCTCACCCACCACCTCGACCACGTCGACGCGGGCCAGCAGATCATCGATGAAGCGTTGCGGAATTTGCCCGACCATGAACCTCAGCGATCCTGAAACGCACACGCCAACACTTGCCTGGGCATGGGCGGCGCGTGAAAAACAAGCGGCCACCGAATCGGCGGCCGCTTGGCGTCCCTCTTGGAACGGTCAGTCAACGCGACATCGACCGCTCCCAGTACGGATCAATACAACCGTTCGAAACGCTTGCGCTCACGCTGCAGCTTCTTGGCGTGACGCTTGACGGCGGCTGCGGCCTTGCGCTTGCGCTCGGCAGTCGGCTTCTCATAGTGCTCGCGACGACGCACTTCGGAGAGAACACCGGCTTTTTCACAGGAACGCTTGAAGCGACGCAGAGCGACGTCGAACGGCTCGTTATCACGTACTTTGACAGAAGGCATTAAGCACTCACCTACCTTGGAATCATGAGTTCGGTTTGAACGCACGCCCCGGGGGCCACGTCCCTCACGCGTTTCGTCACTGGCTGGCTTCGCCATGAAGCATGGCAAGGCAGCAAAAGGGAGAAGCGAAAGAAAGAGTGCATCCCGGGCGCACGACCCAGTCTTACAGCGCACAATAGTCTAGTCGTCGTCTGCGGGGTTTGCAAATTTCCCGACCAGATGCTGCCCCCAGCGTCGCAAAGCACGTAGAATGAGCGCCCCACAGCGACCACGGAAGCCAGCCACGATGCGCGTACTGGGGATCGAGACCTCCTGCGACGAGACCGGCGTCGCCCTGTTCGACAGCCAGCGCGGCCTGCTTGCCGACGCCCTATATAGTCAGGTGGCAATGCACACCGACTTCGGTGGCGTGGTGCCGGAGCTGGCCTCCCGCGACCACACCCGGCGCCTGCTGCCACTAATCGACGAGGTGCTCGGCGAGGCCGGCCTGGGCCGCCACGACCTCGACGGCATCGCCTATACCGCCGGCCCCGGCCTGGTCGGCGCGCTGATGGTGGGTGCCGCCACCGCCCACGGCATGGCACATGCCCTGCAGATTCCGGTACTCGGCGTGCATCACATGGAGGGGCATTTGCTGGCGCCCATGCTCGAGGCCGATGCCCCCGCCTTTCCGTTCGTCGCACTGCTGGTCTCGGGCGGCCACACCCAACTGGTCGAGGTGCTCGGCCTGGGCCGCTATCGGCTGCTTGGCGAGTCGCTGGACGATGCTGCCGGCGAGGCCTTCGACAAGGCCGCCAAGATGCTGGGTCTCGACTACCCCGGCGGCCCTCAGATCGCCCGCCTGGCGGAACACGGTGACCCCAAGCGTCTACGCTTCCCGCGGCCGATGACCGATCGTCCGGGGCTCGATTTCAGCTTCTCGGGGCTCAAGACCCATACCCTGACCGCGATCCGCCAGCTCGATGCCGCTGGCGAACTCGACGACCAGGCGCGCGCCGACGTGGCCCGCGCCTTCGAGGAGGCGGTGGTGGATACCCTGGTGATCAAGTGCCGCCGCGCGCTGGATGCCAGCGGCCAGTCACGTCTGGTGGTGGCCGGCGGCGTTAGCGCCAACCGGCGTCTGCGCGAGCGCCTCGACCGCGAGTGCGCCAAGCGCGGCGCCCGTGCCTACTACCCGCGCGGGCGCTTCTGCACCGACAACGGTGCCATGATTGCCTATGCGGGAGCCCAACGTCTGCTGGCCGGCGAACGTGACAGCGCCACCATGCACGCCGTGCCACGCTGGCCGCTGGCGGATCTAACCCCTCCTGCCAGTACGTCAACCCCGCAATGATCGCGCTATTTATGTTCAGAGCCCAACCTCTGCTGGCCGGCGAACGCGACAGCGCCACCATGCACGCCGTGCCACGCTGGCCGCTGGCGGATCTAACCCCTCCTGCCAGTACGTCAACCCCGCAATGATCGCGCTATTTATGTTCAGAGCCCAACCTCTGCTGGCCGGCGAGCGCGACAGCGCCACCATGCTCGCCGTACCGCGCTGGCCGCTGGCGGAGCTTACTCCTCCGGCGGGGTGATGCGGCGCTCGAGACGCGGCTCGCCGCCGCGCCCCAGGCGGCGGATATTCCAGACATGGCGCGTCACCACCAGCAGCGCGAAGGCACTGACCACCCACACGTAGTCCGGGGCCAGCCACCAACTGGCCAGCGGCGCCAGGCAGGCCGTGGCCAGCGATGCCACCGCGGCAGTGCGCACCCGCCAGGCCAGCAGCGCCCACAGCAGGGCGCACAGCAGCGCCACCCAGGGCGTTAGCACCAATAGCACGCCGAAGGCGCTGGCCACCGCCTTGCCGCCACGAAAGCGATGCCACAGCGGATAACTGTGGCCCAGCAGCACACCCAGGCCGACCAGCCCCTGAGCCCAGGCCGGTAGCGCCACGCCCTTGGCCAACCACAGCACCGGCATGCCCTTGGCAGCATCCAGCACCAGCGTGGCCAACGCCAGGCGCGCACCGTATAAGCGCAGCACGTTGGAGAACCCCGGATTGCGCGAGCCGGCCAGCCGCGGGTCGCGCACACCGGCCCAGCGGCAGACGCTGAGCGCTCCCAGCCAACCGCCGCAGGCATAGGCCAGCGCCACCAGCAGCAGGGTGATGAGCAGCAGTTCGACTAACGACATGGCAAGCGCGCCGCGGCGAAGGATGTCTCGATTCTGCCAGCCTTGCCCGCCCAGCGGTAGCCGTGCCTTCCTATCGTTGGCGACATGGCTACAGTACAATCGCCGCTCATACGTCAGACAGCAGGATGGGAGACAGGGATGCGCAGCGATCGAGTGATCATCGAGTCACTGGCCGTGGAGACCGTGATAGGGGTCTACGACTGGGAGCGTGAGATCCGCCAGCGACTGGTGCTCGACCTCGAGCTGGCCACCGACATCCGTGCCGCCGCCGCCGCTGACGATATCGCCCTGACCCTCGACTATGCTGCCATCAGCCAGCGCATTGCGCGTTTTGCCGACGAGCAGGCGTTCGCCCTGGTCGAGACCTTTGCCGAGCGCCTCGCCAGCCTGCTACATGACGAGTTCGCCATCGCCGGGCTGACGCTCACGGTGCGCAAGCCCGGCGCCGTGGCCGAGGCGGCCGCGGTGGGCGTGCGCATCTCGCGGGAGTGGTCGTAATGGCACTGGTGACGGTCAGTATCGGCAGCAATATCCAGCGCGACCATCACGTACGGGTATGCCTGGACGCCCTCGCCGAGCGCTTTGACGCCCTGCAGATCTCGCGGGTCTTCGAGAGCGAGCCGGTAGGGTTCGAAGATGGGCGCAATTTCTACAACCTGGTCGCGGCCTTCGAGACCCAGCTCGGCGTGGGCGAACTGCAGCGCTGGTGCAAGACTCTCGAATACGCCAACGGCCGGCGCAAGGACAGCCCCAAGTACAGCCCGCGCACCCTCGACATCGACCTGCTCACGGTGGGCGATGCCTGTGGCCTGGTGGACGGCGTGGCGCTACCCCGCGACGAGGTCGACAAGCACGCCTTCGTGCTGCGGCCGCTGGCCGAACTGCTACCCGACCAACGCCACCCGCTCAATGGCCAGCGCTATGCGACTCTCTGGGCACGCTTCGCCGAGAGCGAGCTGGCTCACCAGCAGCCGCTGTGGCCAGTGGATTTCGTGTGGCAGGGTAGGCGCATCTCCACTGCCCACTAGTCGACACGGGGCAGTTCACACCAGGGCGTCGGCGATCACCTGCCAGCGCCGCCGCCGCACCTCCTCGCCCAGCGCCTTGCCGCGATAACCCTCCTCCAGCAGCAGCCGCGGCACTACCTGCTGGGCCAGCCGCCAGGCCAGCGCCAGGTCATCGGCCAGCGCCGGGCGTTCGAGGCTGACCAGCGAAATCAGCGGCACCACCCGCGCGCTGCGCCGCCAGGCATCGATGGCATCCAGCCAGCCCAGGATCGCCGCTGCATCGGGATTTTCCTGGCGCCATAGCCCGCGGCTCAACGCCACCTGCCGCGCCAGGTCGGCGTAGGCATTGGGCAGCCGCAGGCGCTTGGCCAGGGCGTCGCGCTGAGCGTCAGCGAGGTGTTCGACCAGCCGCGCCCAGCGCCAGCGCGGCAGTGCCTCGGCGGGGTCGTCGAGGGGCTCTTCCGGGACCCGTGCAAGACGCGCCAGGGCCGCGGCGAGCTCATCCGAGTCGCCATGGAGCTCTGGCATCAGCCGTGGCAGGGCGCCACAGGCATCGAGCAGCGTGAAGTAGGCCTCAGGGTGCGGCTCGCCGAGGGCCTTTTCGGTTTCCCCCCAGACGCGTTCAGCGACCAGGTGAGCCAACTCACCGCTGGCCGCCAGCTCGCGCATCAGCGCCAGGGTCTCTGCGGCGATGGTAAACCCCAACCCCTGGTAGCGCGCCAGAAAGCGCGCCGCGCGCAGCACCCGCAGCGGATCCTCGGCGAAGGCCGGCGACACATGGCGCAGCACTCGTGCCTCGAGGTCGTCGCTGCCGTGAAAGGGGTCGACCAGGCCACCGTCGGCATCCTCGGCCATGGCGTTGATGGTCAGGTCGCGGCGCGCCAGGTCCTCTTCGAGGGTCACCTCGGGGCTGGCGTGCACCACGAAGCCGGTATAGCCGTGACCGGCCTTGCGCTCGGTGCGCGCCAGGGCGTACTCCTCGTGACTCTGCGGGTGCAGGAACACCGGGAAGTCGCGGCCCACCGGCTTGAAGCCGCGCCGTTGCATCTCCTCCGGAGTGGCGCCCACCACCACCCAGTCGTTGTCGTACACCGGCCAGCCGAGGCGCGCATCGCGCACCGCACCGCCGACCCGATAGACCTCGAGCCCAGCGGTGTAGCGGTCGCTGGCGGCGGCCATTTTCAGTGCGCCACCCGAGTCGGGTGGCGCTGCGCCCAGTCGCTGAAGCCACCGTCGAGGCTGTACACCTGCCGATAGCCCTGCCCGGCCAGCCAGGCGGCGGCCTGCTGGCTGGAGTGGCCGTGGTAGCAGACCACCACCAGCGGCCGGTCATGGGGCGTCTGGTCGAGCAACACACCGGCGCTGGCGTTGTCGAGGTGGCGACTGCCCGGGATGTGCCCCTGGGCAAAGCTCATCGGGTCGCGAATGTCGACCAGCGTCAGCGAGGCCTCGGCGTCGAGCCAGTCGGCTAGCGTGGTAGGGTCGAGGTGCTCGAAGGGGGTATCGCTCATGGGTGTCTCCTGTGACGTGCCTGGTGCTGTCTCAGCGCTGCTGGCTGGGTACGCTGATACGTTCGCCGCTGTCGAGGTCGAGCGCCGTCAGGCTGCCGCCCCAGACGCAGCCGGTATCCAGGGCCTCGGCGCGCACCCGTGCGCCCGGCGTATGCCCCTCGAGGGCCGCCCAGTGGCCGAAGATGATCTGCGGGTCATCGTCGCGCGGGTAGCTGAACCAGGGAGCAAAGCCCGGCGGCGCCGAGTCGAGGCCCTCCTTGGCGGCAAAGTCCAGGCAGCCGTCGGCGTCGATGAAGCGCATGCGGGTAAAGGCGTTGACGATCACCCGCAGTCGCTCGATGCCGTCGAGATCGTCACGCCAGCAGGCCGGCTGGTTGCCGTACATCTGCTCGAGGAAGGCCCCGCCACGCTCACTGCCCAGCCGTTGGCACACTTCATCGGCCAGCGCCAGCCCCCGAGGCAGCGACCACTGCGGCAGAATGCCGGCATGTACCATCAACTGCTCGCCCTCGGCCACCGCCAGCGGCTGCTGCATCAGCCAGTCGCACAGGGTGTCGCGGTCGGCGGCGGCGAGGATGGCGTCCAGGGTATCGCTGCGCTTGAGCGTCGCGCCACCCCGCGCTACCGCCAGCAGATGCAGATCGTGGTTGCCCAGCACCACCCGCGCCGCGTCGCCCAGTGCCTGCACTTCGCGCAGGCAGTCGAGGGAGCCCGGACCGCGGTTGACCAGGTCGCCGGCCAGCCACAGCTGGTCGCGGTGCGGGTCGAACGCCAGGCGCTCGAGCAGTGCGACGAATTCGCGGTGGCAGCCCTGCAGGTCGCCAACGGCGTAGCGCGCCATGGTGCTCTCCTTGCTCTGCTTTGGGTATCGGCGCCGGTGGCAGCCGGGAGCCAGCACCTAGTGTACCTGATTGGGTCCGGCCAAACGGAAGGGCGCAATGGCCACGTCGAAGGCCCGCTGGGCAGTGGTATCGATACAGGTATAGGCGCCCTCCATGACCCCTACCGGTCCATCGAGAATCGCCCGACTGGTGTAGCGGAAAGTCTGGCCCGGGCCGATCAGCGGCTGCTTGCCGACCACGCCCTTGCCGCGCACTTCCTGCACCTTGCCGCTGCCCTGGGTGATCTTCCAGTAGCGCGCCAGCAGCTGCACGCTGCTCGGCGAATGATTGTGCACGGTGATCGTGTAGCTGAACACGAAGCGCCGCTCCTCGGGCGAGGACTCCTCCTCACGGTACTGCGGGTCGACGTCGACATGTACGCCCTTGGGCAATGGCAGGCGGCTCATGGCGTGGCCTCCGCCAGGTGATTGGCGATGCGCACGAACTCCTCGATGTGCAGCGTCTGGGGGCGTCGCGCCGGGTCGATCTCCAGGCCCGCCAGCGCCTCGGCAGTGATGCGCCCCTTGAGATTGTTACGCAGCGTCTTGCGGCGCTGGCCAAAGGCTTCGCGCACCACCTCGAACAGCACGCGCTCATCAAGGGCCGGGTGCGGCAGTTCCGGGTGCGGGGTCAGGCGCACGATGGCCGAATCGACCTTGGGCTGCGGGACGAAGGCCTCCGGCGGCACCACGAACAGCGAGTCGACCCGGCAACGATACTGGGCCATAACCGAGAGGCGCCCCCAGTCGGGCCCGCCGGGCGTTGCCGCCAGGCGCTCGACCACTTCCTTCTGCAGCATGAAGTGCATGTCGGCAATCGCCTCGCGCTGCTCGAGCAGGTGCACGATCAGCGGGGTGGAGATGTTATAGGGCAGGTTGCCCACCACCCGCAGCGGCTGGCCGTCGCCCTTGAGCGCGGCGAAGTCGAACTTCAGCGCATCGCCCTCGTGGATCGTGAAGTCCGGGTAGTTGAAGAACTGCACGCGCAGCCCGGGGATAAGGTCACGGTCGAGCTCGATGACCTCGAGGCGCCCGCCGGCGGCATCCAGCAGCGGCTCGGTGAGCGCCCCCTGCCCGGGACCGATCTCGACCAGGCGCTCGCCGTCGCGGGGAGCGATGGCACGCACGATGCGCGAGATGATGCCGGGGTCGCGCAGAAAGTTCTGGCCGAAGCGCTTGCGGGCCCGGTGTACGGGGGGACGAGATGACATGCGGGTTGGCGTCCTCTATGGGTCAGGCGAAAATCATGGATCAGGCGCTAGCGGCCCGCGCGGCGGCCATCTCGGCAGCCAGGTTGAGTGCTACCCTGAGGCTGCCGCCATCGGCGCGACCGCTGGCGGCGAGATCGAGGGCGGTGCCGTGGTCCACCGAGGTGCGCACGATCGGCAGGCCCAGGGTGAGATTGGCACCGCGACCGAAGCCGGCGTACTTGAGTACCGCCAGACCCTGGTCATGATACATCGCCAGCACCGCATCGACGCCGGCCAGATGGCGCGGCGTAAACAGGGTGTCGGCGGGCAGCGGGCCATCCAGGGTCAGCCCTTCGCCACGTAGCGCCTCCAGGGTCGGGGTGATCACCTCGAGCTCTTCGCGCCCCAGGTGGCCATCCTCGCCGGCGTGGGGGTTGAGTCCGCACACCGCGATACGCGGTCGGGCGATACCGAAATCACACCGCAGGTCGTGGTCGAGAATCCGCAGCACCCGGCCAAGTGACGCCGGGGTAATGGCATCGGCCACGTCGCGCAGTGGCAGATGGGTGGTGGCCAGCGCCACCCGCAGCCCAGGGTCGCCCTGCCAGCCAGGCTGTCGGGCATGCAGCGCATCGTCGGTGGCCAGCATCATCACCACCTCGTCGATGCCGCAGGCGTCGCGCAGGTACTCGGTATGGCCCGTGAACTGCGTCCACCCGGCCTCGATGATCACGCCCTTGTGCAGCGGTGCGGTGACCATCGCGGCCGCGCGCCCCGCGCGGCAAGCAGCAATCGCCACATCGAGACACTCGAGCACATGGCCGGCATTGGCCAGCGATAGTGTGCCGGCCTGGCAGGGCGACCGGAGGGCGACCGGCCAGAGCGATAGCCGCCCCGGGGCCATCTGCGGTGCCTCGCCATCGGCCAGGGCCACCACCTCGACCGCCAGGTCGAGCTGCGCGGCACGCTGGCGGAACAGCTCGGGATCGCCGATCGCCAGCCACGGCCGCCCCACCTCGGCACCGTTGGCGGCCAGCCCAAGGATCAGGTCGGGACCAATGCCAGCGGGCTCGCCGGCGGTGATCACCAGCGGGCGCATGCTTACAGCCGTACCTCGACGAAGGCATCGGCGCGAATTTCCTGCAGCCAGATATCCAGCTCGTCGTTGGCCTTGCGCTGGAACAGCGCCTGGCGCGCCCGGTCGCGCTGATTCTGGCCGCCAGCCGACTGGCCACTCTGTTCGCGATCGAGCAGCTTGACGATGTGGAAGCCACTGGGGCTGCGCAGCGGCTGGCTGAACTCGCCGACCTCGAGCTGCGGCACCACCTCGGCAAATACGCTGGGCACCTCGCCGGCTTCGCGCCAGCCGATTTCGCCACCGTCGAGAGCCTGCCCACCGTCGGACTCGGCGGCAGCCAATTGTGCGAAGTCGGCGCCGGCCTGCAGCTCACCGCGCAGCCGCTGGATGGTCTGCTGCGCCTCACTGACCTGGTCGCTGGTCGGCGACTGCGGCAGCGCCACCAGGATATGCGCCAGGCGGTAGCGCACCCCCTGGGTGGCACCCTGCTGGTCGAGGTGGCGATCCACCTCGCGCTCGCTGACGTTGACCCGGCTGCCTACCTGGCGCTGCTGCAGCTCGCGCATGATCAGCTCGCGTCGCACTTCCTCGCGCACCGACGCCAGGGTCAGGCCGTCCGCCTCAACCGCATCGGCGAACTGGTCGAGGGTCATGTTGTTGCTCTCGGCGATCGAGCGCACCGCTCGGTTGAGCTCAGTGTCGTCGACGCTGAGGTTGGCACTGCGCGCCATCTGCAGCTGGATCTCTTCATTGATCATCTGCTCCAGCACCTGGCGCCGCAGCGTCTGGTCGGGGGGCGAGTCGATGCCGCGACCGGTGAGCTGGCTGCGCGCCTGCTCTACCCGCTGCTCGAGCTCGCTGGCCATGATCGCACCCTGGTTGACCACCGCCACGATTCGGTCGAGCGGCTGAATCGACTGAGCCCAGGCGGCCGGCGCCAGTAACAGCAGGCCGATGGCCAGCATCAGCCAGCTTGTCACCGCGTGCCGCGGGGAGGAATGTCGACTGCGCATAGCTACCTCATCTACTCTCATCATTGACTCTCTGCTCGGCGTCCCACTCGCAGGCGGGACACGATGTATCCACGCGCCGTTGCCAGGACAACGGCGGCGGCATTAGAACTGGGTCGGCCGATAGCCGGGGATCGCCTCTTCGAAATAGCTGTCCGCATCGCGCCCAACGCCCCCCAGGCCCTTGAATACGAAGCGCAGGAAGATACCGCGATCAGTGAAATCATCGTCGATCCTCGCCGTATCATTGTCGTCGACCCATTCACGCCACACCAGCTGCAGTCCGTAGCAGCAGTCGTTCCACTGCACCCCGGCCAGCTGTTCCAGGGCCCGGCTGTTGGTATGGTCGTACGTGAAACGTCCGATCACGTCCACGCGCGGGCTGATGCGATAGGCACCGGAGACATCGTACTCCTCACGGTTGTAATCGAGCCGGTCCTCTTCATCCAGCGATGGATCGAACCCTTCGAGTTCCCAGCGGTAGCCTAGGTTCAACACATGGCCGCGCGGATCGCGATAGCGCAGATCCACCGAGTTGCGCTCGGTGAGACGCCGCTGCTCATCGTAAAGCAGCTCGTAGCCGGCACTCCAGCGGTCGGTGACCTGCCAGTCCAGTCGGGTGACCACCGGCGAGCGGTCGCGAACCGCATTGTAGCGCCGCTCGAAACTCCTCTCGGGGGGCAGGGTGTCGGGATCGCCATTCATGTCGATGGTGCGATCATCGAAGTAGGTGGCCTGCCCGACGCCCAGCGAGAAGCGCTCACGGCCGCTGTCATCGGCCAGGAAGCGAGTGCTGACGCCATAGGAGAGGCGATTGAGATCACCGACCCGATCCGCCCCGGAGAATCGGTGCGGCGACCACAACTGGTTCCAGGAGAAGGCCCGCTCATTGGTGTCGAAATCGGGAAAATCGCTCTGATCCCGGGCTGGCACGTAGGCGTAGTTGAGGCGCGGCTCCAGGGTCTGGCGATAGCCGTTGCCGCGCACGTCGAGCTCACGCTCGAAGATCAGGCCGGCGTCCACCGAGGTGACCG
Organism: Halomonas salipaludis; assembly: GCF_002286975.1. Classification (GTDB taxonomy): domain Bacteria; phylum Pseudomonadota; class Gammaproteobacteria; order Pseudomonadales; family Halomonadaceae; genus Franzmannia; species Franzmannia salipaludis. Next base: position 509,385 of record NZ_NSKB01000005.1, on the reverse strand, counting down.
GCACGGTGCGTGTCAGACTGGTATCGCGGTCGGTCTGGCGATCGCCATAGTCGACCTCGTAGGCGGTGTGCAGCATCTCCACCCGCGGCTCGAGAAACCCCCAGCTCGGCTCGCCCCGCCAGCCGAATGCCGGCGAGAGATGCACGCGCCCGCCGGTCGCCGACTCACGCAGCGGCACGCGGGTTTCATCCACATCGCGCCAGAAGTAGGTGGCATTGGAGCGCCACTGTTGATAGAGCCCGTTATCCTGGCGCCAGGTCGCATTGGCGGTCAGGCTGGGCAGCCGATAGAAGGGCTTGTCGCGATCGCGTAGCGGGTCCTCCAGCTTCTGGAAGCCCTGGGCACGCGCCTCGAGCCGCCACAGGCTGCCGCGATAGTCGAGCTGCGCCAGGCGCGGCATGTTCTCGGTCTCCTGCTCGCCGAAGTCGCCGCCATAATCCTCAAAGTAGCGGCCATCGCTGGCACCGCCGTAGCGCAGCTGGTAGCGCAGCTGGGGAGAGAAGCGGCCCTGATGCTGATAATCGATATACCAGCGATCCTCACCCTCGAAGCGCCGGCTGGGGTTGTCGGGGTCGCGCGCCGAGCCACCCTGATCATCGGCCAGGTAGGCGCCTTCGATCTGGCCTTCGTCGCTGTCGAACAGGTAGCGGAACTCCCCCCCCAGCAGCAGGCCGCGATCGGTGATCCAGCGCGGGGTCAGGGTGGCGTCGTAGTTGGGCGCGAGATTGAAGTAGTAGGGCTGGGCGTAGTCCAGCGAGTTGCTGGAGATCCCCAGGGTCGGCCAAAGAAAGCCGCTCTGGCGCCGGTCATCGATGGGAAAACGCACCCAGGGCCAGTAGAACACTGGCACGTCGGCCACCTCGAGCCGCGCGTGGCGCGCAGTGCCGAAGCCGCTCTCCTGGTCGAGAACCACATCGTTGCCGACCAGTTGCCAGAGGTTGTCACCGGGGTCGCAGGTGGTGAAGCTGGCCTCGGTCATCCGGTAGCGGCCGTCGTCGAGGCGCTCGAGGCGCTGCGCCCCGCCGCGCAAGCGCTGATCGTGCAACACGTAGTGGGCGGTATCGACCTCGGCCTGGTCATCGACCAGCGACAGCTCGGCGGCATCACCGCGCAGCAGCAGACCCTGGTCGCGCAGCGTCACCGGCCCCGAGGCGAAAGCGCGATCACGCTCGGCGTTGACCCTGACCCGGGGTGATTCTAGCTGGCTCTCGCCGCGGCGCAGCACCACCTCACCACCGAGGATCGTCTCACCATCCTCACCGTAGCTGGCATCGTCGGACTCCGAGCGCGCCTGTTCCGGGTTCGGCGCGGCCTCGATACGGTACTCGGGCATCACGTAGCGCCCACGGCACAGCGCATCGGCCGGGGCCTGCTCTCCCCACGGCTGCCAGTCGAGGCGATCGGCCGGAAGCGGCGGCGGTGGTGCGGCGTGGGCCGTCATGACCCACAGGCCGGAGCCGCTGGCGAGCCCGACCAGGGCAGTCCAGGAGAGTCGCTTGCCCATGTTTCTCGATGTCCTTGGCGAGTGAAATCGGTATTATACAGAGCGCGTTACGGCTGTCGCCCGCGACTGGCCCTGATCGCCGGTGGCGTTTGGCTCAGCATGCGGTGGCGCCCGCGGCCCGTCAACCGCTGGCACCGGCACGGCCCCTCGACCAGGAGTTTTCATGCCCCACACGCCTCGCCTCACCGCCCTGGCCAACTGGAGCGCGGCCCGCCACGGCCTAACGGCGGGCAGCATCGATCTGCAGTTGGCCGCCGGTGACGCCAGTTTTCGCCGCTACTACCGCCTGAGGCTGCCCGACGGCACCACGCGGATGCTGATGGACGCCCCGCCGACGCAGGAAGATAGTACCCCCTTCCTGCGCATCGCCGAGCAGTGGCGCGACGCCGGCCTGCCGGTGCCGAGTGTCCATGCGGCCGACCTCGAGCAGGGCTTCCTCGAGCTCGACGACCTCGGCGATGCCCCGCTCAATGCACAGCTCAGCGACACGGGCCAAGACACAGCTTATGAGGCCGCCGAGGCGCTGCTCGACGCACTGCAGAACCAGGCCCCGTTGGACGGCCTGCCGGCCTATGATGCCGCCCTGCTCGGCCGCGAGCTGGACCTGTTCCCCGACTGGTGCCTGGCCCGGGTGGTCGACCTCGCGCCACCGCCCCAGTGGCCGGCCTGGCGTCAGCGCTTGATCGAGATGGCGCTGGCCCAGCCGCGGGTCGCGGTGCATCGCGATTTCGACGCCATGAACCTGATGTGCCACCGCGAGCGGCTCTATGTCATCGACTTTCAGGACGCCGTGGCCGGGCCGCTCAGCTACGACCTGATCTCGCTGCTGCGCGGCCGCTACCGGCGCTTCGACCTGGACGATTTCGGGCGGCGCTGCGAGGCCTTTCGCCAGCGCGCCCTGGGTGACGGTCGCCTGCCCAGGGACGAGGGTGCCGAGGCGTTTCGCCGTCAGGTCGACGCCATGGCCGCCCAGCGCTGCCTCAAGGTGCTGGGTATCTTCTGCCGCCTCACCCTGCGCGACGGCAAGGCCGGCTACCTGGCACGCCTGCCGCACTTCGTGGCCCACCTCGAGGATAGCCTGGCGCCCCACGCCGAGTTCGCCATCCTCGCTGACTGGCTGCAGGGTCAGTTCGAGCCGGCGCTGACCCGCGCGCTGCAGGCACGCGGTGTCGAGGTAGCGTACCGATGAAGGCGATGATCCTGGCCGCCGGGTTCGGCACCCGCATGCGCCCCCTCACCGACCACTGCCCCAAGCCGCTGCTGCCGGTGGCCGGCAGGCCGCTGATCGCCCACCAGCTGGAGCGACTGGCGGCCGCGGGCATCGATGATATCGTGATCAACGTCAGCTACCGCGGTGAGCAGATCATCCAGGCGCTGGGCGACGGTAGCGACTATGGCGTGCGCATCGCCTGGAGCCGCGAGGAGGCGCCGCTGGAGACCGGTGGCGGCATTCGCCAGGCACTGCCGCTGCTCGGCGAGGCGCCGTTCCTACTGGTCAACGGTGATATCTGGTGCGATGCCGCGCTTGATACCATGCCGGCACTGGAGGGGGCCCTGGCGCACCTGTGGCTGGTCGACAACCCCGACCACCACCCGGCCGGCGACTTCCATCTCGATGCCCGTGGCGGCGTCCACGTCGAGGGCTCGCCACGCTTGACCTTCGCCGGTCTCAGCCTGCTCGACCCGGCGCTGGTCGCCGACCAGCCGCCGGGCGCTTTCGCCCTGGCGCCGCTGCTCAAGCGTGCCATGGATGCGGGCCAGGTGCGCGGCCACCACTACCGCGGCACCTGGGTCGATGTCGGCACGCCGGCGCGCCTTTATGCCCTCGACGCCCTTCTACGGGGCACGCCCTCCGCTCACTGAAACAGAAGGACCGCGATATGAAAGCCAGTGTCAAATGGACCGATGGTCGCCAGTTCGTTGCCGAGTCAGGCAGCGGTCACAGCGTGGTGATCGACGGCCCGCCGGACCACGGCGGCCGCAATACCGGCCCACGCCCAATGGAGATGCTGCTGATGGGCCTCGGCGCCTGCACCTCCTTCGACGTGCTGGAGATCCTCGAGAAGTCCCGCGCCCCGGTCAGCGACTGCGTTGCGACCATCGAGGCCGAGCGCGCCGACAGCGTGCCCAGCGTCTTCACCAGGATCCACGTGCACTTCACCGTCACCGGCCGCGGCCTCAAGGAAAAACAGGTGGAGCGTGCGGTGTCACTGTCCGCCGAGAAGTACTGCAGCGCTTCGATCATGCTGGCTCAAGGCGGGGTCGAGATCAGCCACGCCTATACCATCGTCGAGGAGTAAGGCAAGCGACCTGTCCCCAACGCTTCTCGCCGAGCCGCCGGTTAGATCCTGTAGACGCTCTGGGTCATGACCTTGGAGACCAGCCGCATACCCAGCTTGACCGGCAGCGGAAAACGCGCGCCGCCGGCCTCCAGCGCCCAGCGCTCGTGGTGCGCCTCGTCTTCGCGCATCTGCTCGAGGATCGCCCGCGAGCGGCGATCCGCCGCGGTTAGCTCGAGCAGGTGCTCGTCGAGGTGCCTGCCAACCTGCTCCTCGGTGGCGGCCACGAAGCCCAGGCTGACCCGGTCGCCCACTGCCCCAGCCATCGCTCCCAGGCCGAAGGAAGCGGCGTAGAACAGCGGGTTGAGCAGGCTGGTGCGGCCCTCCAGCTCCTGCAGGCGCGCATCGCACCAGGCCAGGTGATCGATCTCCTCCTGGGCGGCGCGCTCCATCTGCTCGCGGGTATCGGGCAACTTGGCGGTCAGGCCCTGGCCCTGATAGAGCGCCTGGGCGCACACCTCGCCGGTGTGATTGATGCGCATCAGACCCACCGTATGCTCGCGCTCGGCCTCGCTGAGCGACGCCTCGGGCAGCTCGCCGGCCGGCGACGGTCGCGCGGCCTGGGCGGCGTGCGGCACCAGCGTACGCAGCACGCTATCGAACTGGCCGATCCACTGGTCGGTGGTGGAGAGTTGGCGTGACATGGTGGATGCCTCCTGGCAGGAATGATGGCCTTGGCCACGCAGCAGACGGCCGCCCAAGGGCGGCCGTCCGTTACTGCAGTTACGAAAGGTATGCACCGATGCGTCGCAGCGCTTAGGGGGCGCGGAGCACGAGGCCCGTAGAGCGCCGGCTAGCCAGCCGGCCAAGTGAAGCGGCGACCGCCCATCAGGTGCATATGTATATGGTAGACCGTCTGGCCGCCATTTTCATTGCAGTTCATCACCACCCGATAGCCCTCCTCGGCAAATCCCAGCTGCTTGGCCAGCTTGGCGGCGACCAGCGGCAGGCGCCCGACCAGCGCCTGATCCTCCTCGGTGAGGTCATTGAGGGTGGCGATCGGCTTCTTGGGGATGATCAGGATATGCGTCGGGGCCTGGGGGTTGATGTCGTGGAAGGCCAGCACCTGATCGTCTTCATAGACGATATCGGCGGGCACCTCGCGCTCGATGATCTTACTGAACAGCGTAGACATGGACGACTCCTGGCAAAGGTTCGGTCAACGAAAGCGCCGCTGGGCGAGCAGGTGGCGCAACAGCGGGGCGAGAATCAGCTCCATGGCCAGCGGCATCCGCGAACCGGGCACCACCAGGGTGTGCGGGCGGCTCATGAAGGCGTCCTGAATCATCGCCAGCAGGTAGGGAAAATCCACCGCCGAGGGGTCGCGGAAGCGGATCACCACGAACGATTCGGCGTCGGTGGGAATGTCCTGCACCTCGAAGGGGTTGGAGGTATCCACGGTGGGTACGCGCTGGAAATTGATATGAGTGCGCGAGAACTGCGGCTGGATATAGCGCACATAGTCGTGCATACGCCCCAGGATGGTGTCGATCACCGCTTCCTGAGAGTAGCCGCGCAGCTTGGTATCGCGGTCGATCTTCTGAATCCACTCCAGGTTCATGGTCGGCGCGACCCCCACCAGCAGGTCGACATGGCGGGCGATATCCAGGTCGGCAGTAACCAGGCCACCGTGCAACCCTTCGTAGAACAGCAGGTCAGTGCCACAGGGCAGCGGCTGCCAGTCGGTGAAGGTGCCGACCTGATGGCCGGCCTCGACCATGCGCTTGTCTTCGGCGTGGATATAGTGCCGGTAGGTACCGGTACCCTGCTCGCCATACTCCTGCAGCAGCGTCTCGAGGCGATCGAGCAGGTTGGCCTCGACGGCGAAGTGCGACAGCTCGTCGGTGCGCTCCGGCTCCTCGCGAAACATCCGCGCCAGCTCATCGCGGGTATAGCGGTGGAAGGCATCACCGTCGACGAAGGCGGCATGCACATCCTCGCGGGCGAACATGCGCTCGAAGGTGCGCCGCACCGTGGTGGTCCCGGCCCCCGAGGAGCCGGTCACCGCGATCACCGGGTACTCGCGGGACATCAGTCGCGCCCCGCGCGGGAGTGACGGCGTAAGTGCCGGGTGGCAGCAATCATCATGGGCCTCTCCGGTTGTTGTTGTCAGCGGCAACTGGGGTGCCGACAAGCGAAGCGTTCAGGATGACGCCATTCATGCCTCGCGGGCAATGGCACGATAGGCGATATCGCGACGCAGCAGCAGCTCGGGCCAGTCGATGGCCGCCGCGCCGCGGTAGGCCAGATCCCGCGCCTGGGAGACGTTGTCGCCCAGCGCGGTGACACACAGCACCCGGCCGCCGCTGGTCACCACACGCCCCTCGGCGTCGTTGGCGGTGCCGGCGTGAAAGACCTTGCAGCCCGTTTGCTCGGCAGCCTCGAGGCCGTCGATCACGTCACCCTTGCGATACTCGCCCGGGTAGCCGCCGGCGGCCAGCACCACGCCCACCGCCGCACGCGGGTCCCACTCGCAGCGCGCCGTGTCCAGTTCGCCGCGGGTCGCGGCCAGGCACAGCGCCGCCAAATCGGACTGCAGGCGCAGCATGATCGGCTGGGTCTCGGGATCACCGAAGCGGCAGTTGTACTCGATCACCTTGGGGTTGCCCTCGGCGTCGATCATCAGGCCGGCATACAGGAAGCCCACATAGGGGTGGCCCTCGGCGGCCATGCCCTCGACGGTGGGGGCAATGACCTGCGCCATGATGCGCTCATAGACCGCCGGAGTGACCACCGGTGCCGGCGAGTAGGCCCCCATGCCGCCGGTGTTGGGGCCAGTATCGCCGTCGAAGGCGCGCTTGTGATCCTGGCTGGTGGCCATCGGCAGCACGTGCTTGCCGTCGACCATGACGATGAAGCTGGCCTCCTCGCCGTCGAGGAACTCCTCGATCACCACCCGCGCACCGGCATCGCCGAAGGCGTTGGCCTCGAGCATATCGCGGATCGCCGCCTCGGCCTCGGCCTCGCTCATGGCCACGATCACGCCCTTGCCGGCCGCCAGGCCGTCGGCCTTGATCACGATCGGCGCACCCTTCTCGGCCAGGTAGGCCAGCGCCGGGGTTATCTCGGTGAAGGTGGCGTACTCAGCCGTGGGAATCGCATGACGCGCCAGGAAGTCCTTGGTGAAGGACTTCGAACCCTCGAGCTGGGCGGCCGCCTGGCTGGGGCCGAAGATGGCCAGCCCAGCGGCCTGGAAGCGATCGACCACGCCCTCGACCAGCGGCGCCTCGGGGCCAACGATGGTCAGCTCGATGGCCTGCTGGCGGGCAAAGGCCTCGAGCCCGGCCAGATCATCGGCCGCCAACGTGACGTTTTCGAGCTTGGCCTCGCCGGCCGTACCGGCATTGCCCGGCGCCACGAAGACCCGCGCCACGGCGGGAGACTGGGCGACCTTCCAGGCCAGGGCATGTTCGCGGCCACCGCCGCCGATGATAAGAACCTTCATCTACAGACCTTGCTCGACAGATTGATACGCAGGATGGGAAAGATTTCGGGCCGACAGTATGCCAGAAGCCTGGCAGGCTGTCGGCCGCCATTACTCCTCGTCGTCTTTGCGCTGCTGGCCCTGGTTGATGGTCTGCTGCCAGAAGCGCATGTTCTCCTCGGCCAGTTCGCGCATCAGCTCCATCGGTGAGTGGCGCATGGCCTGCTGCCATTGATCCTGCATGCGCTGCTGCTGCTCCATCATCAGCCGCGTGCCCTGCTCCAGATAGCGCGCCAACGGCAGCGGCTGGGACATGGCATAGACCCGGATCAGCTGCTCCAGCAGGTCATTGGAGAACACCTCCGACTCGCCGCCAGCCTGCTCCTGCTCGATGATGATCGAAAGCAGAATGGTCCGCGTCAGATCCTCGCCGCTCTTGGCATCCTCGACGCGAAACGGCACTTCTTCGAGAATCAACCCACGCAGGTCCTCGAGGGTCACATAGCGGCTCTGCTCGGTATCGTAGAGACGGCGGTTGGCATACTTGCGAATCACGCGCACGGCGCTGCTCCTTTATCCATTGTTACGGGTATTGTGCACCGGCTGGCCAACCATGCAAACGAAACTCGCCCACGCTGGGGTAGACTACCGGCTGCCAGCCAGCCTCAATCAAGAGACACGATGAATCTGATACTGCTCGACGCCGACGAATGGCAGGCCGATGGCCAGGCGCACATCGGCGACCCGCGACGCCTGCGCCACCTGTGCGAGGTGCACCGCGCCAACCCCGGCGACGAACTGACCCTGGGCCGGCTCGGCGGCGGTATCGGCCGCGGCCGCCTGGCCCACCTCGACGCCGCGGGCGCCTGGTTCGAGTGCGATGCCCTCGACCAGCCGCCGCCTCCGGCGCTGGACATCGAATTGATCCTGGCCCTGCCGCGCCCGCGCATGCTGGCGCGCAGCCTGGAACACGTCACCGCACTGGGCGTCAAGCGCATCACCCTGCTGCATACGCGGCGCGTCGAGAAGAGCTACTGGCAGTCGCCGGAGTTGCACCCCGACAAGATCCATCAGCACCTGCTGCTGGGTCTCGAGCAAGCCCGCGACACCGTGCTGCCCGAGGTGCGCCTGGCGACCCGCTTCAAGCCCTTCGTCGAGGATTGCCTGGCCGATGACATCGCCGGCCGTCGGGCACTGCTGGCGCATCCCGGCATGCCAGCGGCCTGTCCGCGGGGCCTTGAAGAGCCCGCTACCCTGCTGGTCGGCCCCGAGGGCGGTTTCATCCCCTACGAGGTCGAGCAGCTGCTGGCCGCTGGCTGCGAGGGCATTCATCTCGGCCCACGCATCCTGCGCGTCGAGACCGCAGTGGTGGCACTGCTCGCGCGGCTCGGCTGACGGATGCGGCGGTCGATTCGGCCTAGCGGCGCTGCAGCCGCTCCAGCAGGCTGACGGTGGCGAAACCGTCCGGCACCAGCCCTTCGGCGCGCTGATAGCTGCGCAGCCCGCTGCGGGTATTGGGGCCGAACACGCCATCCGGGGTACCGGTATCGAAGCCGGCGGCGTTGAGGCGCTGCTGCAACTCACGCACCTGACTGCGGGTCAGCGGCTGCTCGCTGCGCGGCCAGCCCTGCACCACGCCGCTGCGCCCAGCGATCTGATCGGCCAGGGTGCCCACCGCCAGCGCATAGCTGGTGGCGTTGTTGTAGCGCAGGATCGCCCGATAGTTGGGGCCGACCAGGAACGCCGGGCCGTTGGCCCCCGCCGGCACCACCACCGCCGCCTCGCTGAACGCCGGCAGGCTGCCGCCGTCGACCGGGCGTACCCCACGCTCGGCCCACTCACGGCTGCCCAGGCGGGTATCGTCGGCCAGGGAGTAGTCGAAGTCGCTACCCAACTCGACCTCGACGCCCCACGGCTGGCCGCGCTGCCAGCCGGCCCGCGCCAGGTAGTTGGCGGTAGAGGCCATGACGTCGGGAATGCTGCCCCAGATATCGCGCCGCCCGTCGCCGTCGCCGTCCTCGGCGTAGGCCTCGAAGCTCGAGGGGATGAACTGGGTATGGCCCATGGCACCGGCCCAGGAACCGACCATCTGCTCGGGGGCGATATCGCCCTGCTCGATGATCCGCAGCGCCGCCATCAGCTCGCCGCGGGCGAAGCTCTGGCGGCGGCCATCGTAGCCCAGGGTGGCCAGCGCATCGATGGTCGAGAAGCTGCCGAAGTTGCCACCGTAGTTGCTCTCGATGCCCCAGATCGCCACCACGATCTCGGCCGGTACACCGTAGCGCTGCTCCATCTCGCGGGCGGTGTCGCGATGCTCGGCGAGCTTGGCGCGACCTTGGTTGATGCGCGTCGAGGAGACCGCAGTATCGAGATATTCCCAGATCGGCCGCACGAACTCCGGCTGCGACCGGTCGAGCTCGATGATGCGCGGCTGGTAGCGCACCTCGGCGAAGGCCTCGTCGAGCGTCGACTGGGAGATGCCTTCGCTGCGCGCATGGCGCTGGAAAGCTTCGATCCAGGCCGTGAAGCTGGCCGGACGCTCGGCGCCATTGTCCTCGGCAGCGCCACTCGATGTCGTAGCGCTAGTTTCAGCAGCCGCATCACTGGCCTGGGACTCGCTGTCATCTGCAGCCGCCGGCGGTGCCAAGCTGGCACCGGACTGGCAGCCGGCGAGCATGCTGAACACAAGAGAGGTAAATAAAAGCTTACGCATGGCAATCCCTGTCGGCGGTTCCGAAACACGTCGTCTCACTGACCGCGATCATCGCCCAGATACTGCCCGAGAACCAGCCCGCACAGCCAGCAATATTGCCAGCGACATGCCTACTCGTCGGGCTCCACCGGTTCGGCACCGCTCAACGCCGGGATGCGCCATTCGTACCAAGCCGGCGGCTCGACCCGCGGCGCCGCGAAGCGCTCGGGAGCCGCCTGCCAGGGCTGATGGCGAGCCGGCCCCGGCGGCAGTGATGCCAGCGATGGCAGCCAGTGGGCCACGTAGTGGCCTTGGGGATCGTAGTAGCGCGCCTGCTTGAGCACGTTGAAGTAGCGACCCTGGCGCGGGTCTCGACCAAGCCCCGCCACATAGCGCCAGTTACCCCAGTTGCTGGCGGCATCGTAATCGATCAGGCAACGCTCGAACCACGCCGCCCCCAGCCGCCAGTCAGCGCCAAGATCCTTGACCAGAAAGCTGGCCACGTTCTGCCGTGCGCGATTGGAGAGCCAGCCACTGCTGGCCAGCTCATGCATGGCGGCATCGACGAACGGCACGCCGGTGTTGCCTTCACACCAAGCCAGCACCTCGGTGTCTGGCACCGGCAGCGATGCCGCACCGAACAGCGCCGGCCCATCCTGCCAGGCGGCCCAGTGGAAGTAGTCACGCCACAGCAACTCGAAGATGACCCAGTAGCTCGACTCGTTGGCGCCATGCTCCACCTCCCAGGCACGCACCTCGGCGTGGATCTGACGCGCCGACAGGCAGCCGTGGGCGAGCCACGGCGAGAAACGCGTCGAGAAATCCGCCCCCAGCAGCCCGTTGCGGGTTTCCTTGTAGCTGGCGATGGCGTTGCTGTCCCAGAGATAGTGGCTTAGCCGCTGATAAGCAGGCGCTTCGCCGCCCTCGAGTGCCTGGCTGGCGGCAGGCCACCCAGCCGCCACGCCACACACCTGATCGAGCGGCGGCAGGCCGCGTGGCGCGCCGTCCGGCCATAGCGGCAGCGTGAGCGGAGCAGGCCGAGGGGTCAGCACCTGCCAGTCACGCTCCATCCGCCGCCGGAAGGCCGAGAACGTCGCCGGTAGCCCATCCTCGGCAAAGGGCAGTTGTGTGCGCTCGAACAGCATGCCCGACTCGAGGCGCTGCAGCCGGCATCTATCGTCCAGGCGCTGGGTCAGCCTGTCGAGCTGGGCGCGCTCCTCGACGCCGGGCTCGTCGCGCACCAGCACACGCTCAGCCGCCAGCCGCTGGGTCAGCTCGGCGACGACCTCGGCCGGGTCGCCGATGCGCACCAGCAGGTCACTGCCGCGCTTGAGCAGCTCGCCACGCAGCGCCATCAAGCTTTGCCATAGAAAGCGCAATCGCGCCGGACCGCAGCGCCTGGCGACCTGCTGAGGCGCCCAGTCGCGCAGTTCACGAGCATCCAGCACATAGACACAGGCCAGCGAGCTTGCGCCATCCAGCGCACCGAATAGCGGATTGTCCGCCACCCGCAGGTCGTGACGCAGCCACACCACGGCGCAGCTCATGCCAGCCGCCTGGCGAGACGTGCCTCGCGGCGGCAGCGCTCGCTGCAATAGCGCACCTCGTCCCAGCAGCGCGCCCACTTGCGTCGCCATTGGTAAGGGCGCTGGCACTGCTCACACTGCTTGGCTGGCAGATCGGCGGATCGACGCATGCTCATACTCGCTTGCACCCGGGGTGCCCGATGGACTGGCCGCCTGAAGCAGGCGGGCCTCGGTGCCTACATACCCAACACCTATACAACAGTGATATAAATCTACACCCCATGTACATAAAAAGACAGCCTTGCCCCCAACGCAACAGGGCCACCCTGCCGGGTGGCCCTGTTGTAGCCGCATGCTCGTCCTCTTTCAGGGTTTGTCAGTATTCTTGGGCTGCCGGGCGGCGTTGGCCTCGGTCTCGAGGCCACTCTTGAGCTCGTGCGTCAATGGGTCGTAGTTGGGCTTGAGCTCATCCTTGACCGTGCCACTCCACAGCTTGGAGCCGACGAAGTAGCCGGCGCGACCGATCACGTGGGCAGCCACCGGTGCGGTCATCAGGATGAAGGTGATGATGGCGAAGGCGCGTGCCACCACGCCGACTTCGGCGAAGTGCATGGCGACCGCCAGCATCACCAGGATCACCCCCAGGGCCGCCGCCTTGGTGGTGGCGTGCATGCGCGTCAGCAGGTCCGGCAGGCGCAGGATACCCAGCGATGCCAGCAGCATGAACAGCGCGCCGACGATGATAAACGTGCCCTTGATCACTTCAATCATCGCGGGGTCCTCCACGTTCCAGAAAGCGCGCGAAGCCGATGGCGGACAGAAACGCCATCAGCGCGATGACGATCGCCGCATCGAGAAAGCTCGACAGGTCGGAGCTGATCGCATGCACGCCGACCAGACCAACGATGATGCTGGCGAACAGCTCCAGCGCCACGACGCGGTCGGGCAGGCTGGGGCCACGCACCAGGCGTACGAAGGCGAGTATCATCGCCAGGCCCATCAGCACCTGACTTATCAGAATCACGGTATCCAAGGTCACTCCTCACAGGGCGTCGAACGGTCAGCGGAACAGCGCCAGCGCCCGGCTCTCCATCTCTTGCAGGCTTTGCCGCAGCTCCTCCTCGTTATCGAGGAACATGGCGTGAATGTAGAGCACCCGCTTGTCATCGGAGACATCCAGGCTCAGGGTCCCCGGGGTTAGCGAAATCAGGTTGGCCACCATGGTGATCTCGAGTTCGGTCTCGGCCTTGAGCGGCATCGCGATCACCCCCGGCTGCATGTGCCAAGGCGGGGTCAGGATATCGAAGGCCACCCGCAGGTTGGCCAGAATCAACTCCTTGATGAAGAAGCCGATAAACATCAGGATCCGCGGTATCCGCCCCGGGTAGCCCTTGAGTGCATCGACCTGGGGTTCGATCAGCACCAGCGTGATGTAGCCGAAGACCAGCCCCACCACCAGATTGATACCGGTGAACTCGCCGCCCAGGATGACCCAGGCCAGCGCCAGCAGCAGGTTCCAGATCGCACCGGTCATGGATTCACCTCCAGGGCTTCACGCAACAGCACATCCTGATCGTCGCCCAGCACCGCGTCGATGTAGCCCTGGGAATTCATCAGCTGTTCGCCGGCCATCAGCATCATCTCCATCAGTGGCTGGGCGAAGACCCCGATCAGCACCGTGAACAGCGCCAGGATCGCCACCGGCAGGTACATCAGTCCCAACGAGCTCTTGACCAGGCGCCCCTCGTCGCCGCTGGGCGTAGAGGCTTCCGGCACCAGGTTGTCCTCGGGCAGTTTCTTCCAGAATACCTCGTTCCAGATCTTGACCATCGAATACAGGGTCATCAGGCCCACCGCCAGCGCAACCGCAGTGACCACATAGGCCTCGGCCTCGATGCCGGCACGCACGATCACGAACTTGGCGAAGAAGCCCGACAGCGGCGGCACCCCGGCCAGCGAGAAGGCCGACAGGAAGAACGCCACCGACAGCCACGGCCGTTCCTTGAACAGCCCGCCCATCTTCTTGAGCTGGTAGGTGCCCTGCAGCCGGTGGGTAATGCCGCTGATCAGGAACAGGTTGGTCTTGACGATGATGTTGTGCATCACCGCGAAGATCCCGCCGGCCAGCGCCAGCGGCGTAAACAGCGCCAGCCCCAGGATCATGTAGCCGATCTGGCTGACGATATGGAACGACAGGATGCGCCGGAACTCGTACTGCGCCGCCGCTCCCAGCACCCCGGTGACCATGGTCAAGGCCGCGCCCCACAGCAGGATGTCCTGCACATAATCCATGGTCTGGTCGAACATCAGCGTGAACACGCGGAACAGCGAGTAGACCCCGACCTTGGTCAACAGCCCGGCGAACAGCGCCGACACCGCCACCGGCGGGGTGTGATAGGAGGCCGGCAGCCAGAAGAACAGCGGAAAGGCCGCGGCCTTGATGCCGAAGGCGATCATGAACATCACCGCCAGCACCTCGACCATGCCCTGGTTCTCGGCTTCGGCCAGGCGCTGGCCGACATCGGCCATGTTGAGGGTGCCGACCATGCCGTAGAGAAGGCCGATGGCAGTGAGGAAGATCACCGAGGCCAGCAAGTTGAGGGTCACGTACTTGATCGCGCCCTCCATCTGCGCCTTCTCGCCGCCAAGGATCAACAGCGCAAAGGAGGCCACCAGCATTACCTCGAACCACACGTAGAGGTTGAAGATGTCGCCGGTCAGAAAGGCCCCGGCCACCCCCGCCAGCAGCAGATGCATCAGCGGATAGAAGCCGAACTTCTCGTGATTGGGGCCGGTGGAGGCCAGCGAATAAATTGCCAGCCCCAGGCCGATGATGCCGGTCAGCAGGATCATGATCGCGCTGAGCATGTCGGCCACCAGGCTGATCCCGTAGGGGGCCTGCCAGCTGCCCATGTGGATGACCACATAGCCCTCGCGGGAGACGCTGGTGATCAGCCACAGGCCAACCACCAGCAGCGCCAGGGTACCCGCCACGGCGATGAAGCGCTGCATGGGGCGCGAGCGCCAGAACAGCAGCGATACCGCACCGGACAGCAGCGGAATGATAACGGGGAGTGCGACTTCAGGCCTCACGTGTCGGTATCCTTCATCTTGTCCAGATCATCGGCCTTGACGATTTCATAGGCGCGGCGAATCAGTACCACGGCGAAGGCCAGCACGCCGAAGGCGATCACGATCGCCGTCAGCACCAGTGCCTGGGGCAAGGGGTCGGCCACCTGGCCGGCCGGCGCCAGGGCGCCTTCGGGAATCAACGGCGGCGCGCCGCGGGTCATCCCTGCCGAGGTAAAGATCAGCAGGTTGGCGGCGTTGGACAGCAGCATCAGGCCGATCACCAGCTTGACGATCGAGCGCCGCAGCATCATGTAGATCGCGGTGGCGTAGAGCAGGCCTATGGCGAGCGCCATCAGCGGTTCCATGGCACCTCCTGAAGAGTCGGCGTGTGAATCGTCGGCGTCACGGGATCAGGGCTCATCCTTGTCCACCTCCATCAGCGTCATGATCGCCGCCAGCAGGGTGCCGAGCACCGCCAGGTAGACGCCGATATCGAAGATCAGCGGCGTCGATGCCTTGAAGTCGATACCCGGAATCTCCCACCACTGGGCGGTGAAGAACGCCTCACCCACGAACCAGGCCGGCAGGATCGACAGCGTGCCCAGCAGCAGCCCCAGGCCGATCAGGTCGCGGGGGTCGACCATGCGCAGCACTTCCTTGGTCGCCGTCACCCCGAAGGCGAACAGGTAGAGGATGAAGGCGCCCGCCGCCACCAGGCCGGCGATGAAGCCGCCGCCCGGCTCGTCGTGGCCGCGCAGCAGCAGGAACACCGAGAACAGCAGCTGCAGCGGCATCAGCAGCCGTGCGGCGGTATTCAGAATGATGGTACCCGACTTAACCATCGGCAGACTCCTTGGCTCCCTTGCCCGCGCCCTTGGGCTCGGGCTTGGGTGCGCGTAGCTTGAGCATCGCGATCACGCCGATCGCCGCCAGCGCCAGCACGAAGATCTCGCCCAGCGTATCCAGCGCACGGTAGTCGACCAGGATCACGTTGACGATATTGCGTCCATGGGCCAGCGGCACGCTGTTCTCGATCATGTAGCCGGACACCGGCACGAACTGGTTGCTGGCCACCACGGTGAGGATCAGCAGCATGATCAGCACCCCCATCGAGCCCGCCACCACCAGGTCGCGGACCCGCTCCAGCGGCGTCGACAGGCTGGCGAAGCGCGGCAGCCGGAACAACACCAGGATCAACAGGATCACGGTCAGGGTCTCGACCAGCAGCTGGGTGATGCCCAGGTCCGGGGCACTGAACAGGATGAAGGTCAGCGCGATACAGAAGCCCATGATGCCCACCGAGGCCACTGCTGCCAGCCGCGAGCGCGAGATGCAGGCGAACAGCGCCCCCGATACCATCAGCCCAGCCACCACCGCCTCGTGGAACTGCACGTCGAGACTGATGGCGAACTCGGGCGCATGGCGCAGCAGCAGCGAATTGCCCACCAGGGCGATCAGCACCACCACCATGACCATGATGTAGTTACGCATATAGCCGTTCTGCAGCACCCGAGTCTGCCACTCGGAGACCCGCACGATGCCATCCATCAGGTTTTCGTAGCCGGCCTCGGGGCCGTGGGCGAACAGCGGGTCGAGACGCGCCAGGTTGCCACGCACCCGATCCCAGTGGCGGAACAGCAGGTAGCCCAGCGCCAGGCTGACCAGCGACATGATCAGCGGCAGGTTGATGCCATGCCACAGCGACAGCGACACCGTCAGCGGCTCGCCGGCCACCGCTGAAGCCGCCGCGGTAAGCAGGCCGGTACCGGCCAGTACCGGCAGCAGGCCGAATGCCAGCGTCAGCGTCGCCAGTCCCACCGGTCCGGCGAGCATCGAGCTGGGCGCCTCATGGGCCGCCTTGGGCGTTTCGCGGCGCTCGCCGAAGAACGGCCGCAGCACCACGATGGCCGCCACGGCGATGGTGAAGATCGCCGCCGCAAAGCTGAGCAGGAAGATGATGGCACGGAAACTGCCGGCGTCGAGCACCGACTCGAACATCAACTCCTTGCCAATGAAGCCGAACAGCGGCGGCACCCCGGCCAACGACAGCGCCGAAATGCAAGCCACCAGCGCGGTGACCGGCATCAGCCGGCGCAGCCCGCCCATGGCGGTGACATCCTTGGTGCCGGTCTCGTGGTCGAGGATACCGGCCACCATGAACAGCGCCCCCTTGTACAGCGAGTGAGCCAGCAGGAAGGTGACGAAGGCGATCAGCGCACCTTCGGTGCCGATGCCCAATAGCATGGTCAAGGTGCCCAGCGCCATGATCGTCGAGTAGGCCAGCAGCTTCTTGATGTTGGTATGCCGCAGCGCCAGGAAGGCGCCGGTGAACATGGTCAGGGCACCAACCACCGAGAGGATGCCGATCCACAGCTCGGTGCCGCCGAGTCCGGGGTGCAGCCGCGCCAGCAGGTAGATGCCGGCCTTGACCATGGTCGCCGAGTGCAGATAGGCCGACACTGGCGTCGGGGCGGCCATGGCGTTGGGCAGCCAGAAGTGGAACGGAAACTGCGCCGACTTGGTGAAGGCGCCGCCCAGCAGGCACAGCAGCATCGGCAGGTAGAGAGCATGCTCGCGCAGCACGTCGCCGCCGTTGAGTAGCTCCTGCAGCGACCAGCTGTCGCCGGCAATCGCCAGCATCACCAGCCCCGCCATCAGCGCCAGGCCACCGCCGACGGTGACGAACAGCCCCTGGCGGGCCGACTTGCGTGCCTCGAGGTCGGTGTGATTGAAGCCGATCAGCAGATAGGAGGTGATGCTGGTCAATTCCCAGAACACGAACAGTGTCATCAGGCCATCGGCGAGCACCAACCCCAGCATCGACACCATGAAGGCGACGATCACCACGTGGAAGCGCACCAGGTCGGGGTGGCCCTTGAGATAGCCGCCGGCATAGATCAACACGAAGGCACCGATCACCGTGATCAGCAGCGCAAACAGCATCGACAGACCGTCGAGCAGGAAGGTCAGGCTCATGCCCAGCGCCGGCACCCACTCCAGGCTGAACACCAGCACCTCGCCGCCCATTACCGCCGGTAGCTGGGTCAACAGCCACAGCGCCAGGGCGGCAGGATAGAGCGCAAGCACCAGGCTGGTTCGTGCACCGCACCAGCGTTGCAGCAGCGGGGCGAAAGCGGCCAGCACGAAGCCTGAAAGCACGGCTAGTTGCATAACGCGGGTCTCTCCTTGTGGTCGTCGTCACCCGCGCTCGCAGGACGGCAGATGGCGCAACGATATAAATATCCTACGCCTAATGGTTAACTGCGGGGCGACATGCAAGCCTACAATGATGGAAGTAAAGCCTATAGAATCAATGTGATAGTTGGCAAGAAATAGCGGTCCATCGCGTCTGAAGAGCTCCCCTCCTTCCGCGTTTACCCCCTGTTTTTGCTGGAGTTTTATCGCCTGACGCGCTGAACGACAGCGTCGCCACGCCACGACAATAACCCGCATGGCAACGCCCCGTGCGTGCCCCGCTGCGACGGGACCGATTCTCGATGTCACTGCTGTGGATTCTTCTCGCCCCCGTGGCCGGCAGTCTGCTGCCACTGCTCGCCGCCCAGCGTGGCCGCTTGCTGCTTACCCTGACAGCTCTGATTCCGCCGCTTCTGGCCCTGCTGCTGCTGAGCCTGACGCTGCCCGGCTTGCTGGCCGGCGATATGCCGCGCGTGCAGCTCAGCTGGATGCCGGCCCTGGGCCTCGACCTGGCACTGCGCCTCGACGGCCTGGGGCTGCTTTTCGCGCTGCTGATTCTCGGTCTGGGCAGCCTGATCATCGTCTATGCCGGTTACTACCTGCATCGCGACGAGGCCGATGCACGCTTCTTTGCCTACCTACTGCTGTTCATGGGCGCCATGCTCGGCATCGTGCTGGCCGACAACCTGCTACTGCTGTGGCTGTTCTGGGAGCTGACCGGGCTCGCCTCCTTCCTGCTGATCGGCTTCTGGTCGCGGCTCAGCGACGCACGGCGCGGTGCACGCATGTCGCTGGTAGTGACCAGCGCCGGCGGCCTGGCGCTGCTGGCCGGCGTCCTGCTGATCGGCCAGGAGGTCGGCAGCCTGGCGCTGGGCGAGGTGCTGGCCGCCGGCGATACGCTGCGCGCCTCGCCCCACTACCCGTTGATCGTGGCGCTGGTGCTGTGCGGCGCCTTCGCCAAATCGGCGCAGTTCCCCTTACATTTCTGGCTGCCCCACGCCATGGCCGCCCCGACGCCGGTATCGGCCTTCCTGCACTCGGCGACCATGGTCAAGGCCGGCGTTTTCCTGCTGGCACGCCTGACCCCGGCGCTGGGTGACACCTCGCTGTGGGCGCTATCGCTGTCGCTGATCGGCCTCGCCACCCTGCTCTACGGTGCCTGGTTCGCGCTGTTCGAGCGCGACCTCAAGGGCATCCTGGCCTTCTCGACCATCAGCCACCTGGGGCTGATCACCCTGCTGCTGGGACTCGGTAGCCCGCTGGCGATCGCCGCCGCACTGCTGCATATCCTCAATCATGCGCTGTTCAAGGCGGCGCTGTTCATGAGTGCCGGGATCATCGATCACCAGACCGGCAGCCGCGACCTGGGTCACCTCGGCGGCCTGGCCCAGGCCATGCCGCTGACCGCTACGCTGACGATCATGGCCGCCGCGGCCATGGCCGGCCTGCCGCCTTTCAACGGCTTTCTGTCCAAGGAGCTGCTGCTCGCCGCGACCCTCGACAGCCGACTGTTCGGCGGCCTGGGCGCGGCGGTGGCGCTACTGGTGGGGCTCGCCGCGCTACTTTCGGTGGGCTACTCGCTGCGGCTGGCATACGGCGTGTTCGGCGGCCGCCGCAAGCGCGATGCGCCGCTACCCCACGACCCGCCCCGCGGCATGCTCGCCCCGGGGCTGCTGCTGGCCGGCCTGTGCCTGCTGATCGGCCTGCTGCCAATGAGCCTGGCCGCACCACTGGTCACCCTGGCCAGCCAGGCCGTGCAGGGCAGCGCCACGCCGATACTCGACCTGGCCCTGTGGCACGGCCCCAGCCTGCCGCTGGCGATCAGCGCGTTTGCGGTGCTCGGCGGGCTGCTAGCCGCACTGCGCCAGCCCCAGCTGGCACGGTTGGTGGCACTGTTTCCGCGGCGCGACGCGCGCTGGCTGTTCGAGGCCGCGGTGATCCGCCTGGCCAAGGCCAGCCTGTGGCTGACCCTCAAGCTCGAGAACGGCTCGCTGCAGCGCTACCTGGCGCTACTGTTGCTGACCGCCGTGGCCATGGCCGGGCTGGGGCTTAGCCAGGTCGAGCGGCTCACCGGCGAGCGCGGCGTACAGCCGCTGGACGGCATGCTGGTCCTCGGTGCGGCGCTGATGGTGTTCGGCGCCATCGGCAGCGCCCTGAGCCACCGCTGGCGGCTGGTATCGCTGCTGATGCTGTCGGTGGTGGGGCTCTCCGTGGCGCTGACCTTCGTGCGTTTCTCGGCCCCCGACCTGGCGCTTACCCAGCTGTCGGTGGAGGTGGTGTCGATGATCCTGCTGATGCTGGCGCTGTTCTTCCTGCCCCAGCGCCCACCACCCTGGGTCTCGACCCGGCGCATCCTGCGCGACCTGCTGGTGGCCGGGCTGTGCGGGCTGGTGGTGGCCAGCCTCAACTATGCGCTGCTGACCCGCGAGACTCACAGCATCGCCGACTTCTTCCTGCGCGAGAGCGTACCCGGCGGCGGCGGTACCAACGTGGTCAACGTGATCCTGGTCGACTTCCGCGGCTTCGACACCTTCGGCGAAATCACCGTGCTGACCCTGGCAGGGCTTGCCACCTACAAGCTGCTCAACCGCATGAAGCTGTTCATGCCGGCGGGTAACGTCGAGGGCATTCACTGGTCGCGACACCGCCATCCGATGATCCTGGCGGTGATCGCCCAGATCCTGCTGCCGCTGGCGCTGCTGGTGTCGGCGTATATCTTCCTACGCGGTCACAACCAGCCCGGCGGCGGCTTCATCGCCGGCCTGATCACCGCCGTGGCGCTGCTGCTGCAGTACCTGGCGCGTGGCTACGACTGGACCCGCCAGCGGCTGCCGCTCTCCTACCCGCTGGTGGCCGTCTCGGGGCTGGCCATCGCCACCGCCACCGGGCTCGCCAGTTGGCTGTTCGGTTACCCCTTCCTGACCGCGACGTTCGGACACTTCCGCTTGCCGCTGATCGGCGAGATCGAGCTGGCCTCGGCACTGCTGTTCGATCTCGGCGTCTACCTGGCGGTGGTCGGTGCCACCCTGATGATCCTGGTCAACCTGGGCCGCGTGACTACCGTGCACCGCCCCAGCATCGAGGAGGAGAACTAATGGAAGCGCTCTTCGCCGCGGTGGTCGGCACCCTGACCGCCTGCGGGCTGTTCCTGATGCTGCGCGGCCGCACCTTCCCGGTGATCGTCGGCCTGACGCTGCTCTCCTATGCGGTCAACCTGTTCCTGTTCTCGATGGGCGGGCTCAACACCCACGCCGCCCCGGTGATCGGCGAGTCGCTGTCGCCCAGCGACCCGCTACCCCAGGCGCTGGTGCTGACTGCCATCGTGATCGGCTTCGCCATGACCGCCTTCATGGTGATCCTGGCGATTCGCGCGCGTAGCGAACTGGGCAACGACCACGTCGACGGCAAGCAGGGCGACGAGGAGCCACCGCGATGATCGCCCAGCACCTGCCGATCCTACCGATCCTGCTGCCGATGCTGGCCGCACTGGTTCTGCTCGGCCTGCGCCTCGACGACGCGCGCCAGCGCCTGATCAGCACTGTCGCCACGCTGCTGCTGGTCGCGCTTGCCACACTGCTGCTGCAGCTGGCCGGCAGCGACGAGGTCTATCACTATGCGCTGGGCAACTGGCAGGCACCGTTCGGCATCGCCCTGACTCTCGATCGCCTGGCGGCGCTGATGGTGCTGCTCACCGCGGTGCTGGCGCTGGGCTGCGTGACCTTCGCCTGCTCCGGCGAGGACGCCCAGGACAGCCACTTCCACGGCCTCTTTCAGCTGCAGCTAATGGGGCTCAACGGCGCCTTTCTGACCGGCGACCTGTTCAACCTGTTCGTGTTCTTCGAGATCCTGCTGCTGGCCTCCTACGCGCTGCTGATGCACGGCGGCGGCAAGGCACGGGTAGGCGCCGGCCTGCACTACGTGGTGCTCAACCTGATCGGCTCGGCACTGTTCCTGGTCGCCCTGGGCGTGCTCTACGGCGCCACCGGCACCCTCAACATGCTCGACATGGGCCAGCGCATGGCGGCGCTGGACGGCGACCGGGCGGCGCTGGCCACCACCGGCGCGCTGCTGCTGGTGGTGGTGTTCAGCCTCAAGGCCGCGGCGCTGCCGCTGTACTTCTGGCTGCCGCGCACCTATGCCGCCGCGCCGGCCCCGGTGGCCGCGCTGTTCGCGATCATGACCAAGGTCGGTGTCTATGCGCTGCTGCGCGTGGAGTCGCTGATCTTTGCCGGCACACCCGCCAGTGCGCCGGTCCAGACCTGGCTGTGGGTCACCGGCCTGGCGACCCTGGCACTGGCTACGCTAGGTGCGCTGGGCGCCCGCGACCTGCGCATGCTGGTCGCCTACCTGGTACTGGTCTCGGTGGGGGCCCTGCTGGCGGCCGTCGGCATGGGCCAGCACGCCAGCGACGCGGCGCTGCTCTATTATCTGGTGCACTCGACGCTGGTCGCCGCCGCGCTGTTCCTGATCGCCGAGCTGATCGACCGCCAGCGCGGCCAGGCCGGTACACGGCTGGTATGCGGGCGGCGCCTGAATCAGCAGCGCCTGCTCGGCGGGCTATTCATGGTCGCCGCCATCGGCATGGTCGGCCTGCCGCCGCTGTCCGGCGCACTGGGCAAGCTATGGCTGCTGCAGGCGGCGGGGAGCGAGCAGGGCCTGTGGCTGTGGGCGCTACTGCTGCTGGCCACGCTGGCCGCGCTAATCGCGCTGTCGCGGGCCGGTTCGGTGCTATTCTGGGCCAGCCACAAGGGCAAGCCGGGCAACCAGCGGGTACGCCCCGGGCAGCTCATCGGCGTGCTGTGGCTGCTCGCCAGCCTGCCGCTGCTGACGCTGTTCGCCGGCCCGATCAGCGGCTACGCCGAGGCCACCGCCGCCCAGCTGGCACGCAGCGAGGTCGTCTCGACACCACCGACCACCACCGCGGGGGTACGACCATGAGATCGCTGGGCAGACTGCTGCCGACGCCCACCCTGTCACTGGTGCTGCTGGTGGTGTGGCTACTGCTGGGGCGCAGCCTATCCCCTGGCCAACTGCTGCTGGGCGCTGGGCTTGCGGTGGCAATACCGCTGCTGATACGGCGCCTGTGGGAGCCGCTACCGCGGGTGCGCAAACCCTGGACGCTGTGCCGCTTCGTGGCCCGCGTGCTGTGGGACATCCTCAAGGCCAACCTCGAGGTCAGCTACCTGATACTCAAGCCCGGTCGCGCGCCGCGGCCGGGCTTCGTCGAGTACCCGCTGCTGGTGCGCGAGCCGCTGACCATTACCCTGCTGGCCAACACCATCACCCTGACCCCGGGCACCGTGTCGACCAATATCCGCCTCGACCGCTCGTCGCTGCTGATCCACGTGCTCGACCTCGACGACGAGCAGGCGCTGGTCGAGGAGATTCGCAGCCGCTACGAGCGGCCGCTCAAGGAGATCTTCGAATGCTAGATACCGCGCTGTGGATCAGCCTGGCGCTGATCGTTGCCGCCCTGGCGATGAACGTGGTGCGCCTAGCCCGCGGGCCCGACATTCCCGACCGGCTGTTGGCCCTTGATACCATGTACGTCAACTGCATCGCGCTGATCGTGCTGCTGGGGCTGTGGCTCAACACCAAGGTCTATTTCGAGGCGGCGATTCTGATCGCCATGCTCGGCTTCGTCAGCACCATGGCAATCTGCCGCTACCTGTTGCGCGGCGACATCATCGAATAGGAGGCCATGGCATGGCGTTCTACGTATTTCTCGAATGGCTGATCGGCCTGCTGCTGATCGCCGGTGGACTATTCGCCTTCGTCGGCTCGCTGGGCATGCTGCAGTTCAAGGACTTCTTCATGCGCCTGCACGGGCCGACCAAGGGCACGACCCTGGGCATCGGCTGCATCCTGATGGCGTCGATGGTCTATTTCAGCGTGGTACAGCCGGGCCTCCACGTGCAGGAGCTGCTGATCACCCTGTTTCTGTTCATCACCGCGCCGGTCACCGGCCATATGCTGGCCAAGACCGGCCTGCACATGCACCTGCCCTACACCCGCGACACCCGCGGCTCGCCCCCCGAGCTGCGCGACGAGGACGTCGGCCAGGGCCGGGTAGCGCGCCCGCCACGGCCGCGGCGCCCGGCCAGCGAGGGGCAGAAGCGCCGCTGGCGACTGCGCCGCTAGATCCAGCCACCCAGCTCATTGAGTGCCACCTGCGCCAGCGCCTCGATATGGTCGTCGCGGTCGTTGAGGCAGGGCACGTAGGTGAAGTGCTCGCCACCGGCCTCGAGGAAGCTGTCGCGAATCTCCTCGTTGATCTCCTCGAGGGTCTCCACGCAGTCGGCGGCGAAGGCCGGCGAGACCACCGCGATATGCTTGTGGCCCTGGCGCGCCAGCTCGGCGACGTGGTCGACGGTGGGCGGGCCAACCCACTCTTCGGGCCCGAACTGCGACTGGAAGGCGGTGACGATCTGGCTGTCGTCCCAGCCCAGCCGCTCCTTGAGCAGGCGCGTGGTCTTCTGGCACTGGCAGTGGTAGGGGTCGCCCTCCATCAGATAGCGCTTGGGCACGCCGTGATAGGAGGCCACCAGGATATCCGGCCGTGACTCGGCGGCGGCATAGGCTTCGTTGACCGAGGCCGCCAGGGCATCGAGGTAGGCCGGGTGCTCGAAGTAGGCCGGCACGGTACGAATCGCCGGCTGCCACTTGAGCTTCATCAGGGTGCGGAAGGCCTGGTCGTTGGCGGTGGCGGTGGTCGGCGAGGCGTACTGCGGGTAGAGCGGGAAGAACAGGATCTTCTCGCAGCCCTGGGCCTGCAGCCGGCGCAGCACGCTATCGGTGGAGGGATTGCCATAGCGCATGCAGAAGTCCACCACTACCTTGTCGCCCAGCGCCGCTTCGAGGCGGGCGCTGAGCTTGGCGGTCTGGTCGCGGGTGATGGTCAGCAGCGGGCTCTCGTTGTTCTCCTCGTTCCAGATGCTGCGGTAGGCCTTGCCGGAACTGAACGGACGCTTGGTCAGGATGATGCCCTGCAGCAGCGGCTGCCACTTCCAGGAGGCGTAGTCGACGACCCGCTTGTCGGAGAGAAACTCATTGAGGTAGCGGCGCATCGACCAGTAGTCGGTGGCGTCGGGGGTGCCCAGGTTGGCGATCACCACGCCGATCTTGGCGCGGGCCACCGGCGGGTGATCGGGTCCGGCATGGGCCAGCCGGCCCTGGCCCGGCTGGTCGAGTTCCACATCACTTGCTGACATGCATTGGCATCCTTATTGGGTCGCCGCGCAACCGTGGGCAGGGACTTGTTTGCCCTTCACCAAGCAGTCGCAGTCGCCCTGGGTTGAGTCTAAGTCGTGGTGCGATTCTAGCATCCGGCTCGCCGCCGAGGAGAATCGAGTTATACTATCAGCATTATTTGTATAACTTCAGGTCAATTCATGTCCAAGCCACTGCTGCTGGTGCTCGGTGATCAGCTCAGCCACGACCTCGCCATCCTGCGCGACGCCCCGGCCAATGCCGTGGTGGCACTGTGTGAGGTCAAAGATGAAGGCCGCTACGTGCCGCACCATCCGCAGAAGATCGCCATGATGCTGTCGGCGATGCGCCACTTCGCCGAGGAGCTGCGCCAGCGCGGCGTCAGCGTGCACTACAGCCGGCTCGATGACGACGACAATGCCCACAGCTTGATCGCCGAAGCCGAGCGCCTCGCCGAGCGCTACGGCTGCGACAGCATTCAGGCGGTACGCCCGGGGGAGTGGCGGCTATGGCAGGCGATGCAGGCGCGCCGCGACGCCGCCCTGCCCTGGCAGCTGCACGAGGATACGCGCTTTTTCACCACCCCAGACGACTTCGCCGCCTGGGCAGAGGGCCGCAAGTCGCTGCGCATGGAGTACTTCTACCGTGAACAGCGGCGCCGCAGCGGCCTGCTGATGGAGGGCAGCGAGCCGGCCGGTGGCAAGTGGAACTTCGACCACGATAACCGCCAGCCGCTCGCCGCCGATGCGGCGCCTCCCGCCCCGCCGCGGCATCGCCGCGACGCCATCACCCGCGACGTGCTGGCGCTGGTGGCCGAGCACTTCGACGACCACTTTGGCGACCTGACGGGCTTCAACTGGGCGGTGACACGCCGCCAGGCGCTGGCCGACCTGCGCCACTTCCTGGCCAACGCACTGCCCGACTTCGGCCGCTTCCAGGACGCCATCAGCGACGCCGAGCCCTGGCTATTCCACTCGCGGCTCGCCCCGGCGCTCAACATCGGCCTGCTGTCGCCCCGCGAGGTGTGCGAGGCGGCCGAGCGCGCCTACCACGAGGGCCGCGCCCCGCTCAACGCCGTGGAGGGCTTCATTCGCCAGATCCTCGGCTGGCGGGAGTACGTGCGCGGTCTCTACTGGACCCAGATGCCCACCTACAAGACCCGCAATCACCTCGCTGCCCGGCGCCAGCTGCCAGATTTCTATTGGAGCGGCGACACCGAGCTGCGCTGCCTCAGGCGCGCCATCGAGATGACCCGCGACAACGCCTACGCCCATCATATTCAGCGGCTGATGGTCACCGGCAATGTTGCGCTGCTCTGCGACGTCGCTCCCGAGGCGCTGTGCGACTGGTACCTGGCGGTCTACGCCGACGCCTGCGAGTGGGTCGAATTGCCCAATACCCTGGGCATGGTGCTGCACGCCGACGGCGGCCTGATGGGCTCCAAGCCCTACTGCGCCTCGGGCAAGTACATCGATCGCATGTCCGACCACTGCCGCCAGTGCCGCTACGATCCCAAGCAGATTACCGGTACCCACGCCTGCCCGCTCAACAGCCTCTACTGGCACTTCCTCGAGCGCCACGCCGAGCGCCTCGCCGACAACCCGCGCATGGCGCTGATCTACGGCTCGCTGCGGCGCATGACCGACGCCAAGCGCGATGCCATCCGCCAGCAGGCCGAGGCGTTCCTTGCCCGCCTCGATGGCGAGGAGAGTTACGGCGGCGGCACACAGCATCAGGCGCATCGCGCCGGCTATCACCTGGAGACCCCTTGATGCCACGCCATCGCCCCCTCGCCGCCCGCTCACCGGTGACGCTGTACCACGACGGGCACTGCCCGCTATGCCAGCGCGAAGTGGCGTGGCTGGCGCGCCATCCACGTCGCGACCGGGTGGCACTGGTGGATATCCAGGCCGACGGCTTCGATGCCGAGGCGCTGGGCAGCAGTTTCGAGACAATGATGGGTCGGCTGCATCTGCGCGACGCAGCGGGCGAATGGTTTGTGGGGATGGATGCCAGCCGTGCGCTGTATGCGGTGCTCGGCTACCGTCGGCTGGTGTGGATAAGCGGCCTACCGGGGCTGGCAGGCGCGCTGGACGCGGGATATCGCTGGTTCGCGCGCCGCCGGGTGCGGCTGGGGCGCTGGTGGCAGGCGCGGCGCAAGGGTCGCTGAAGGCCTAGAAGACCAGCGGCATGCGCGACGACAGCGGGTCATGATAGTGGGCGTCGCGCCCGATCATCTCGTCGTGGGCCACGTACTGCACCAGGTAGGCGCGATGGATGCCGGCGCGCTTGAGCTCGAGGTAGATGTCGTCGAGGGCGCGAAACATCACCGGCTTGCCGCGCCGGCACAGCATATGGCGCTGCCCTTCCACGTCTTCCAGCTCGAGCTGATAGTAGCGGCTGCCGGCGTGGCTGATGACGCGAATCTCGAAATTGTCGTGGTCGGCCACGAACGCCTTGAGATGATCGAACTCCATGGATCCAGCTCCCGAAAAATGACGACGATAGGTAGGTAAATAGGGGTGAGCATGGCGCCACCCGATGACAGCGTCGTGTCCCTACAGCGACACATTTGTGACTCTGTCCAAGTCGTCAAGTTCCAGGCACAAGCCGGCTTTCTGCGTACTTACTGATAGTCGGCCGGATCGATCGCCTTGCCCAGTGAGTTGCGATCGACCCAGTTGCCGGCCTTGGTCTCCTTGTAGCGGAACACCACCCGGTCGCCGACCTTGACCGGCACCTCGGAGTCCTCGGTCTGGTAGCTGTAGGTCACGCCGTCGACCACCAGCCGGTAGCGGTAGAGATCGGGCATGCCCAACCACTCCTTGAACGGGCCTTCGCGCTCGAGCTCCTGGAGCTCGCCACGTCCCTCGAGCTTGGGAATGCGCTTGCGGTTACCGCGTCGAAATCCGCCTGCCATGAGGCCTCCTGATTGCGGGTTGCGTGGGGCTCGGCATTATACGGGCTGGGCGCCGCGGCTCAAGGCCGGCCCTATTCACCGAAGTGCTGGCCGTAACTATCCGGGGCCAGATCCTCGAAGCGCGTGTACTTGCCGATGAACGCCATGTGCACCGTGCCGATGGGCCCGTTACGCTGCTTGCCGATGATCAGCTCGGCGAGCCCCTGATTGTCGGGATTGTCCGGATTATAGACCTCGTCGCGATAAACGAAGGCGATCACGTCGGCGTCCTGCTCGATGGCGCCCGACTCGCGCAGGTCCGACATCACCGGGCGTTTGTTGGGACGCTGCTCCAGCGAACGGTTGAGCTGCGACAGCGACACCACCGGGCAGCCGAACTCCTTGGCCAACCCCTTGAGCGAGCGCGAGATCTCGGAGATCTCGCCGGTACGATTCTCGGAGAAGCCAGGGATCTGCATCAGCTGAAGATAGTCGATCATGATCAGGCCGATATTGCCGTGCTCGCGAACGATGCGCCGCACCCGCGAGCGCATCTCGTTGGGCGACAGCGCCGCGGTGTCGTCGATGAACAGCTGCTTGTCCTTGAGCAGGTTGACCGCCGAGGTCAGCCGCGGCCAGTCCTCATCCTCAAGCTGGCCGGTGCGCACCCGGGTCTGATCGATGCGCCCCAGCGACGACAGCATGCGCAGCATCAGCGATTCGGCGGGCATCTCCATGGAGAACACCACCACCGGCTTGTCGCTGGAGATCACCGCATGCTCGACCAGGTTCATGGCGAAGGTGGTATTGTGGACGCAGACGTCCTCGGCAACGAAATTGTGGGTTCCATCTACGCTCAGATCGTAGACCTGCTGCAGCCCCAGCGGGGTGATCTCGACGATCTCATCCCAGTAGAGATCCGACTGCGCCAGGTTCGCCAGGTACTCATCCTCGAGCACGTCGGCAAACTCAGCCGCCCGAGCACGCGACAGACAGCGCGCACTGCTCCCGGTGAGATGGAGGTTGCCACCTTCAGGCAATCGCCTACCAGCCGCCTCGAACAGGAATTTCCAGGTTCGATTGCCTTTGGCAACCTTGACATAATGATTCACTGATTCGGGCAAGCTGTCACGATTGCTATGAACTCGCTTGCCCATCAGGCAAGTGACGACCTCGGCCAGCCGGGCCTCCTTGCTGAATATCCCGATATCAGACGCGAAGACCTCGATACTGGCGCGGTCCAGCACCTCCAGCTCCCAGGGGGCATGGACAAGGTTTGCATAGCCATTGGTCTTCTCGCGCACCTTGGCCAGGATGCCGAAGCGCAGTAGTAGATGCTGAATGTCACGGATCAATTCACGACTCGAGGATGCATAACTGATCCTCGCCTGGCCATTGGCCTGCACGAAAGCGCTACCGTCGCAGGCAAACAGACGGTTGAGAAACAACGCCAACAGCGGCCGCTCAAGCTGGAAGACAGCCTCCGGGATACGTTTCTGCGGGGCTTGCAGCCCCCACACCCCGTGCGTTTCAAGAAAGCGCCGCAACGGGTTGGTGGAATTTTTTGCCACATCGGCGTAATTGGCTACCTCAAGCTCCGCCGCTGGCACGCCCAGCTCGTGGCAGAGACGCCCAAACGTCGCTTCAGCTGGCATGCTGCGACCGTTGCACCAGGCACTGACCGCCGCCTTGCTGACGTTGAGAACTCCCGCCAACGCTTCACCGCTCATCCCTGCGCGCGCCAGCGTCTGCCGCAACGTCTTGGCGAAGGCCTGACGTGAGTGCGCTAGCGCCGTTCGCTCCCTGCTGACACGCAGTGCCGGTGTGCGTCCGTCGCTCTCCACCAACCGACAAACCAGGCCAGAAAACGCTCGAATCGCCGCAGCGAAATCCTCGCGCAGTCGCGGATCGCTATTGGTGAACATGGCGCAGCTCTGGGTGGTGCCGCCATCGGCAACCATATAGGCCAGCACCTTTACCTGGTGTTCAGGCATCCGTGACTGGCCGAATACGGGAATACGCCGCGGCACGGCGACACGCTCCCCCACCTTCAGATGCGCCAACGACTGCCAGCCCTCCCCAGTCAGGAAGGGGTGGGTCAGGGTCGTGCAAATCTCGCGGCCCAGCGCAGTACGCAACCGGAAGACCGGTTTGCGGCCATCATCAACGAAAGCACTGGCCTTGGATGGGGAGAGGCGAAAATCGTCGTTCAGTGTCAGCAGATCAGCCTGCTGGCGAGCCACCAGCTCATCGATGGTGATCAGGGCACCACTGCTCGGGTCTACCAGGCGAGAGCCAGCCATGATGCATTTGCCCATCGACGGGCGTCCAGCAATGATCACCAGGTCGGAGGGCTGCAGCCCCGAGGTCATGTCGTCGAGATCGCGAAAGCCGGTCGACAGCCCGCTCATCTCGCCCTGCATGTTGAACAGCTCGTCGATACGGTCCACCGCCTTGGCGAGCAGCTCGCTCATGCCGATCGGGCCGCCCGACTTGGGCCGCTCCTCGCTGATCTGGAACACCAGCCGCTCGGCCTCGTTGACCAGCTCGTCGGCGGGCCGCCCCTGGGGCGCGAAGGCACTCTCGGCGACCTGGTTGGCAGCCTGGATCAGTTTGCGCAGGGTGGCACGCTCACGGACGATATCGGCGTAGGCCCGAATATTGCTCGCCGACGGGGTATTGCGCGCCAGCTCGGCGAGGTAGGCCAGCCCGCCCACGGTATCCAACTGGTCGCGGTTCTCCAGCGCCTCGGAGAGGGTTACCACGTCCAGCGGGTGGCCGCCCTCGGCCAGGCCCTGCATGGCGTTGAACACCAGCCGGTGTTCATAGCGGTAGAAGTCTCCCCCCACCAGCCGCTCGGAGACGGTGTCCCAGGCCTGGTTGTCGAGCATCAGTCCACCCAACACCGACTGTTCGGCTTCCAGCGAATGGGGCGGCACCTTGAGCGCGGCGGTTTCCTTATCGGTCTCTACGATGTCGTTCATGACGCTTCACGGCCTGAGGGGAGTCGGGACGGATGGCGCGCCGGATGCTCGCGCCCAACCAAGGCGCATTCTACCCCAACCCAGGCGGACACTCCGAGCCGTACACGAAAATCCCCACGCCGAGGCGTGGGGAAAGGATCGAAACAGCATGCCAGGCGTGCGACTAGAACCAGGTCTCCATCTGCACCCCGAAGCTCCACTGGCCGCCGCCGAAGCCGTCGTTGCCGAAGGAGCTGGCGCCGTAGTCGTTGAGTTCGCCGCTCCAGTCGGTGTAGGAGGCGAAGGCACGCAGCTCGGGGCGCTGCCAGAAGCCTCCCACCTGGGGCTTGAAGGTCGGTGCGATGGTGAACTTGCCGAAGTCGCCGCTGACCGCGTTACGGCCATCGAAGCCCTGGGGGTCGAGGTCCATGTACTGGTAGCTGGCCTCGTACTGCATCTCGAAGTTGTCGGTCAGCTCGTTGGCCAGACGCAGGTTGAGGCCGGCCCAGGTGTAGTCGTCGCCCTGCACGTAGCGATCCTTGCTGACCTCGGCGAGGATCGACGGCGCGAGGCGCCAGTTGGGCGCCAGATAGGTGGTGCCGTAGAGCCCGAGACGGGTGGCCTGGGCATCGTCGGTGAGGTCGCCGTCGGCGCCCAGCGTCTTGGCCTCAGCGCCAAGCCCCCGGCCGTGGATCAGCGCCGCCTTGAAGTTGCCCTCGGCGACGCCGAAGAAGCTATCGCCGTGATAGGCGATCATGGTGTGGAAACCGCTATCGGCAGCCGCGTCGCCGCCCTCGAGCGCGCGCTCGTCGTTATCAGCGGCGGACAGCCCGCTGACCATCCACTGCCAGTTGCCGATATAGTTATTGGCGGTGAGGATCAGGCTGTCGGTTTCGCCGCTGCCCGGATCCTCGCTGCCGACCACGTCGAAGTCGCTGAAGCTGCGTCCGTAGAGCGAGAAGTTACTGCGCCAGTCGTCGGCCAGCTGAACGTCATAGATCCCCGCCCCAGTGCCGGCCAGGAACACGAAGTCACTGTCTATCCAGTGGATATCGAAGTTGTCGCGATCGAAGCGTTTGCCAGCCCAGATCGAGGCATCGGCAAAGGCACCGGTAAAGCTCGGCAGGTCGCTCAGCTCGGCATAGACCTGGCGCACGTTGAGGTTGGACTCGTCGGAGGTCCAGTCATTGCTGGTCGACACCGAGTCGGCCAGCATCATCCGATAGTGAGCACGAGCGCCGTTGTCGTAGCGGGTCTTGTAGTTGAGGATCGCCTCGACATAGGTGTCCGGCTCGTTGCCCAGCCGCCCCACGGCGCCGCCCAGGCTGCCGGCCGGGGTCACGTAGGGGCCGCCATCGATGCTCTTGCGGTCCTCGCCGAGCAGCAGCCCGGAGCGGGCATAGCCGTTGAAGGAAAACCCCTCGTCACCGCTGGCCCGGCGCTCGACCCGGGCCAGGCGCTCTTCCAGTGCCGCCTCGCTGGAGCCGGCTTGACCGGCGGGTGCGGCTTGGGCTTCGGCGAGCTCGGCGCGCTGTTCGGCGGCATCGGCACGCTGCTCGGCAGCGGCGATGCGCGCCTCGAGTTCCGCCAGACGCTGCTCGAGAGCCGAATCGGCACTGGCCAGCCCCGTGGCCCCCAGGCTGGCGATGGCCACGGCGGTGACGAGTGGCGTCTTGAACATGGCTGCTTTCATGGATGCGCATCCTTTTATGCTTGTTGTGTAACGACAGCGAACGACTTAATCGATTAAGTCTACAGGCCCGAAACCAGGCCGCAGAACAGTTGCAAGGCTGGCGTGCAATGCCCTACCAGGGTGTCGCAAGACTATTCGCGACGCCGTCCGCTCACCGCCACTCAGGGCATGCAAGAGTGGCTTGTGAGCAAACTTAATCGTTTAAGCCCGTCACTGCAAAAAGCAATATGTAATATTACTACCAATGTCTAAGCGCTAGGCGTGGGCCTCAGCTAGCAGCAGGCATGGATCAGGCAGCCCTGCCACCAGGCCTAGCTCAACCGCAGCGGCGGTTCAGCGAGACCGCTAACCCCGAGGCGATTGTCGGCCTCAAGGTAACAGTAGTGTTCGAGCGGGGTCGAAGCGACTCAGGCCGTGCTGGCCTGCCAGGCCGCCACCAGGGTGCGAGCCTGCTCGCCCACCTGGCCAGCCGCCTGCCCCGGCTGGTAAAGCGCGCTACCCAGGCCCGCGCCGTCGACGCCGGCGGCGCGCCAGGCGGCGAAGTTGTCGACACCGATACCGCCTACCGCGTAGAGCCGGGTGCCGGCAGGCAGCACCGCACGCAGCGCCTGCATGCCGGCGATACCCACCTGCACCGCGGGGAACAGCTTGAGCCCGCTGGCGCCGGCGTCGAGGGCGTCGAAGGCCTCGCTGGGCGTGACCACCCCCGGCCAGCTCTGCATGTCGAGCCGTCGCGTCGCCTCGATCACCGCCGGGCGACAGTTGGGCGAGACCACCAGCTGCCCGCCGGCGGCGTGCACCTCGCGAACCTGGGCGGGGCTCAGCACGGTGCCCGCACCAACCAGCGCACGCTCTCCCAGCGCCTCGCGCAGCCGCGCGATGCTGTCGAACGGCTGGGGCGAATTGAGCGGCACCTCGAGGGTCGTGATCCCGGCGGCGAGTGCCGCCTCGCCTACCGCTACCGCTTGCTCGGGGGTAACGCCGCGCAGGATACCGATCAGGGGCAGTGTCATAGGGCAGTCTCCAGCAGATTCCATGATCAGGCCTCAAGCCTGGCGAGACGCCTGGGCCAGGCTCAGGCCGGCCAGCACGGCGGCCTCGCCGTCCAGGCAGCGGCTGGCGTGGCCCAGGGACTCCAGCGCCAAGGCATAGCGTGCGCACAGGCCGGCGTCACCGATCAGCGTGACCGGGGCCTCGGCGTCCAACTCACTGCCCAGGCCGGCCAGCTCCAGGCCGATGGTGAGCCCTGAAAGTCGCGCGGCCAGGCGGGCCCCACGCGCAGCGCCGCTGGGCAGCTCGCCATCCAGCAGATCGGCGGCACGCAGCCCGAACAGCGCCGCACTATAGCGCCCCGGCGCGCTATGGCTCTGACGCACCGCGGCGACGAAGGCCTCGCGGTCACCGGCAACACTGGGGTCGTCGTTGCCGATCGAGTGCTTGAGCAGCGAGTGGCGGGCCAGCAAGCCGTACAGCTCGCCGGTGATGCAGGTAGTGAAACGGGGCACTACGCCCCGCTCGATGCGTGCCCACTTGGCGTGGGTGCCGGGCAGGCAAACCAGTCCCGAGAAGCCAGGCTCGTGTGCCACCAGGCCGGCCAGCTGGGTCTCCTCGCCGCGCATCACATCGAAGGCACCCTCGCGGGTCTGGCACAGCCCCGGCAGCAGCTGCACGGCCAGGCGCGGATCACAGACCGGCGGGCTCACTGCGCCGCGCTGCAGGTCGTCCAGACGTGCCGGCAGCGGCAGGTAGGCGGCCTCGCGCCAGCCCTGGCGGGCACCAGCCATGCCGCACACCAGCACCGCGACGCGCCCGCTGTCGGGCAGCCAGCCGCCAATCGCGTCGAGCAGTGCCGCTTCGTAATCGCCAGGAGCGAGCGACAGCATGCCCTGCGGGCTGGTGGCCCGGGCCAGCACCTCACCTTGGGCATCCAGGGCCCAGGCGCGCAGGTTGCTGGAGCCCCAGTCGACGGCGATCCAGCTCAGGCGTTGGGCCACCGCGCTCACCATTCGGCTACCGAGCCGTCGGCGTGGGTCCACACCGGATTGCGCCAACGGTGGCCGACCTTGGCGCGCTCCTCGACGAACGCCTCATCGATCTCCACACCCAGCCCGGGGCCCTGGGGAATGGCGCAGAAGCCGTCTTCGATGGCCAGCGCCGACTTGTCGACCAGATAGTCGAGGACGTCGTTGCCCTGGTTGTAGTGGATGCCCATGCTCTGCTCCTGGATGAAGGTGTTGTGGCACACCGCATCCAGCTGCAGCGAGGTGGCCAGGGTCAGCGGACCCAGCGGGCAGTGCGGTGCCAGCGCCACATCGTGGGCCGAGGCCAGGGCGGCGATCTTGAGCCCCTCGCTGATGCCGCCGCAGTGGGAGAGGTCAGGCTGGATGATATCGATCATGCCGTCGGCCAGCAGGTCGCGGAACTGGAAGCGCGTGTGTAGCCGCTCGCCGGTCGCCAGCGGATAGCCGAGACCGCCGGCGATCTGCTTGAGGCACGGCAGGTGCTCGGGGGCCACCGGCTCCTCGACGAACATCGGATGGAAGGGTTCCAGCTCGCGCAGCAGCGCCTTGGCCATCGGGCGGTGCACGCGGCCGTGGAAATCGATGCCGATACCGACGGCGGGCCCCACCGCCTGGCGCGCCTCGGCGACCCGCGCCACCGCCTCGTCGATCTTGTGGTGGGAGTCGACAATGGCCAGCTCCGGCGTGCCGTTCATCTTGAAGGCGGTGAAGCCCTGCTCGACCAGCGCCCGGGCCCCCTCGCCCACTTCGCTGGGCCGGTCGCCGCCGGTCCAGGCATACATGCGCATCTTGTCGCGCACCGCGCCGCCCAGCAGTTGATGCACCGGCACCCCGAGATCGCGGCCCTTGAGGTCCCACAGCGCCTGGTCGATGCCAGCGATGGCGCTCATCAGGATCGGACCGCCGCGGTAGAAACCGGCACGATAGAGGATATTCCAGAGATGCTCGATGCGGTGCGGATCCTGGCCGACCAGATAGTCGGCGAGTTCATGGACGGCGGCCTCGACGGTGGCAGCGCGCCCCTCGATGACCGGCTCACCCCAGCCGTAGCAGCCCGCGTCGGTCTCGATCTTGAGGAACAGCCAGCGCGGCGGCACCTGCCAGGTCTTGAGTCGAGTGATCTTCATATGCGATTCCTCAGCGTTCGTTCGACGGTAGGGTGTCGGCTGCCTCGGCGACGATGCCGAGGTCGATGGCGGTGCGCTTGAGCACCTCGCGAGCGGCACGCTCGGCGGCCTGGGGCTGGCCTGCGCGGATCGCCGCCAGCACCCGGCCATGGCGCACCAGGCTGTCGTCGAGGGTCGCAACGCTGTGCTGCGAGTGCTGGATCAGCGCCATGATGGAGGGCCGCAGCAGATGGCCCATCTGCCGCCACACCAGATTGTGGCTGGCCCGGTAGATCGCTTCATGGAAGGCCAGGTCGTACTCGACATGGCGGGCGGCTTGCTGGGCGCTGGCGGTGATGCGCATGCCGTCGAAGGCCTGCTCGATTGCCGCGATGTCGGCGGCCACCGCGGCATTCGCGGCGAGGCTGGCAACCACCGGCTCGGCGGAGTAGCGGAAGGCAAAGATCTCACGCACCAGTTTGGGGTCGGGAGCCTCCAGCCCGGCCAACCACTCGCTCATCAGCGGGTCGAGCAGGTGCCAGTCACTGATCTGGCAGACCCGGGTGCCGCGCCCGGCGGTGCGCTCGATCAGGCCGGTGGCGGTGAGGCTGGCCAGCGCATTGCGTACCTGGTTACGGCTGACCTCGAAGTGTTTGCACAGGTCCAGCTCGCGGGGGAAGACCTCGCCCGGCTGCCAGCTACCGGCCAATAGTGCCTGACCCAACAGCCGTGCCAGGGCGTCGGCGCCACCCTGGTGGCGGGGCAGGTGATCTAGCGACATGATGGCTCTCCACGATGACAGGCCATCAGCCTATTAAATGTCTGACATTTTAGCAAGCGCGATCGACTGCCACGCCGGGCCAGACACAAGCAAGCCCCCGCAGCAGGGCTACGGGGGCTTGAGAGGCGCCGGGCGATGACACCCGACGGCGGCGGACAAAAGCCGCCTATGACGTATCGCGCTTACTCGGCGACCACTACCACGCGCACGCTGGTAGCGACTTCGGCATGCAGCTGCAGGTCGATGTCGTACTCGCCAGTGGCACGGATCGGGCCTTCCGGCATGCGCACTTCGCTCTTGGCGATGTCGATACCGGCAGAGGCGATCGCTTCGGCCAGGTCGCGCGGACCGATGGAGCCGAACAGCTTGCCTTCGTCACCGGCCTTGGAGACCAGCGACAGTTCGATCTCGCTCAGCTGAGCGGCACGCGCTTCGGCCTCAGCCTTGCGGTCGGCGGCTTGAGCTTCGAGCTCGGCGCGCTGCGCGTCGAACGCGGCGACGTTGTCCTTGGTGGCCGGCACGGCGAGGCCGTAGGGCACCAGGTAGTTGCGGCCATAACCGGGCTTGACGGTGACCTTGTCACCCAGGCCACCCAGCTTGCCAATCTTGTCGAGCAGAATGACTTCCATCTCGTTAACCTCTTGTCAGTCGCTTCGGGCCAGGCGCCCGCGGAAGTCCACGAGCGAGTCGATGAAGGCCAGAAGCAGTACAATCAGAATCATGGGCCAGGTGGTTATCAGCAATACATAGAAGGCCACCAACCACAGCCCGTTCATCCCCTTTACACCAATAAAACCATGTACCAGCGCGACACCGGCCACCAGCAGCGGCACCCAGCTGAGCATCGCCAGCGCCGGGATCCCCAGCAGCATGCCGATCACGCCCAGCACCACCAATACCGCCAGTTCCCTGGGCGCCACGCGCAGGGCGTGGAACTCCTGGCGAAAGCCGCCAGGGTTATACAGCCCGGCCTGCCAGCTGCGCGCCAAGGCCAGGCAGGCTACCGCGGCCACCAGCACGATCAGGCCGGTCACCCCGCCGATCAGCAACACCGCCAGGCGCTCGGTATCGAGCCCCTGATTGGCGAACTCGGTGAGCATGCGATCGACCTCTGCCGAGTTCTGCCGCACCTGCTCGAGCAGCGGGCCGGCCCCCCCGGGAGGCACGAACAGTCCCAACTGGACCATCGCCGCGCCGGCCAGGGCGCCGACGATCAGCGCCTCGCTCCAGCGCATCCGCGCACGCAGCACGCTGGCCATCAGCGTGACCAGCAGCACCGTGGCCAGCGGAATGGCATCGCCCTGCATCCACCACCAGCCGGAGGGCAGCGCTGCGGCGAGGATCACCGGCATCGCCGATGCCAGGCCGTGACGCAGCGTCACCAGGGCGGCAATGGCGGCACTGAACCAGAACAGCCAGGGAACGACGGCGGCGAGTGCCGCGGCCCCCACCGCATAAGGGGTGCCACGCATCAACCAGCGAGCGACGGGCAGCATCACGCCAATGGCTTACTGGTGGCTATCGGTGTACGGCAGCAGCGCCAGGTAGCGCGCCCGCTTGATCGCGGTAGACAGCTGGCGCTGGTAGCGGGCCTTGGTGCCGGTGATGCGGCTCGGTACGATCTTGCCGGTCTCGGTGACGTAGGCCTTGAGCGTATCGATATCCTTGTAATCGATCTGCTTCACGCCTTCGGCGGTGAAACGGCAGAACTTGCGGCGACGGAAAAAGCGTGCCATGAAAAAGTCTCCTATGGTCGTGCGAAATCAGTTGGCTTCGGCGGTTTCTTCTTCGTTCTCGTTCTCGTTCCGCTCGCGGGGCTTGTCCTCGCGACGCGGACGCTTGTCTTCCGCCGGCTTCATCATCGGTGATGCTTCGGTGATGGCTTCCTTGCAGCGCACGACCAAGCTACGCAGGATGGCGTCGTTGAAGCGGAAGATGTTCTCGATCTCTTCGAGGGTCTCGCCGCGGCACTCGACGTTCATCATCACGTAGTGAGCCTTGTGGATCTTATTGATCGGGTAGGCCAAGTGACGGCGACCCCAATCTTCCAGACGATGCACGGTACCGCCGCTCTCAGTGACGAGAGTGGTGTAGCGCTCGACCATCGCCGGAACCTGTTCGCTCTGGTCCGGGTGGACCATGAACACGATTTCGTAATGACGCATGCTAGCTCCTTTCGGTTTGACAGCTTCCTGAGGCCTGACGTGGCACGACCAGGGGAAGCAAGGAGGTGATAGTGGAAACACTAATGCCCGCACGAAGGACGCACGGGCGCCAATATTCTAAGGACTAAAGGCAAATTTCGCAAGCTGGAGGGAGGGATACACAGGGCGACACCGCTCGGCATTGAGATGGAGCGAGGGACGCCGGGGGCAGGTCGAAGAGGGGGTTTGCGCCATGGATGGCGCAAGGTAGCGCCCAGGGACGGGTTTACAGCGCCCCCTCGTAGGCCTGCCGACGGATCAGTCCCGAGCGGTGCCGCTTCCTGCGATAATCTTGAAGGGGAACAAGGCCCGCCGTACTTATCTTCCAGCGTCTAGCGCCGTGTATCTCACTGATGGCGCTGTCGCACCGCCTCGAACAGGCAGACGCCAGTGGCCACTGAAACGTTGAGGCTGGAGACGCTGCCGGCCATCGGCAGCTTGACCAGGCCGTCGCAGGCCTCGCGGGTCAGGCGCCGCATGCCCTTGCCCTCGGCGCCCATCACCAGCGCCGTGGCGCCGCGAAAGTCGGCCTCGAACAGGCTGGCGTCGGCCTCGCCGGCGGTGCCGGTGATCCACACCCCCAGCGCCTTGAGCTTGGCCATGGCCCGCGCCAGGTTGGTGACCTGATAGACCGGCACGCTCTCCGCCGCGCCACAGGCCACCTTGCGTACGGTGGCGTTGAGCGGCGCGGCCTTGTCCTTGGGCACGATCACACCGTCCACGCCGGCGGCATCGGCACTGCGCAGGCAGGCGCCGAAGTTGTGCACATCGGTAACGCCGTCGAGGATCAGCAGCAGCGGCGGCGGCGCATCGACCGGCCATGCCTCGAGACGCAGCCACAGGGAAGCCTCTCCCTCGGCGGCCAGCGGCGTACAGAACGCAACGATGCCTTGGTGGGCC
The DNA here is from genome assembly GCF_002286975.1 of Halomonas salipaludis. Taxonomy (GTDB): domain Bacteria; phylum Pseudomonadota; class Gammaproteobacteria; order Pseudomonadales; family Halomonadaceae; genus Franzmannia; species Franzmannia salipaludis. The sequence continues at coordinate 469,857 of NZ_NSKB01000005.1, read as the reverse complement.
GCCCCCTGGGCCAGCTCATCGAGCAGCTCGCGAGGCTGGCTGACCAGCCGTGCGCCGCGCTGCTGGGCAGTGTCGACCAGCTCGGCAAGCCGCGCCGCGGCCCCGCCCTCCTGCACCCACAGCTCACGGGGGCGCTCGCCGCGCTCGAGCAGTGCACGCACCGCGTGCACGCCGTAGACCGCATCCAGGCCGCCGGGGGGCTGGGCTCTATTGCCTTTCGGCGACGGCTTGCGGCGCTTGTGTATCGCCATCAGCGCTTGCCACCGCCCTTGGGCTTGCGCGGGCCGCGGCGGCGGCGCGGCTTGCCGCCCGGCGCCTCGGCCTTGTCGCTCTTGGCGCCGTCCGACTTGGCAGCGCTCGGCTTGCCGCGCTTGGGCGTGCGCTTCGGCCGCGGCTTGTCGTCGACCAGATCGAAGTCGAGCTTGCGCTCATCGAGGTCGACCCGCGCCACCTGCACGGTGACGCCGTCGCCCAGGCGATAGGAGACTCCCGAGCGCTCGCCCTTGAGGCGGTGCTTCTCGGCCTCGTAGTGGTAGTAGTCGGAGGGCAGCGAGGTGACGTGGACCAGGCCCTCGACATAGATGTCGTCGAGGCGCACGAAGATACCGAACTGGGTGACCGAGGCGATGGTGCCGTCGTAGACCTCGCCGAGCTTGTCGGACATGAACTCGCACTTGAGCCAGTCCTCGACATCGCGGGTGGCGTCGTCGGCGCGGCGCTCGGTCATCGAGCAGTGCTCGCCGAGTTCGATCATCTGCTCGAAGGTATAGGGACACCAGCTGCTCGGCGGATCCACCGGTGCGCCATCGGCGCGCAGCACCGTGGCGGTCTGCCGTGGGCCGCGCACCACCGAACGAATCGCGCGGTGCACCAGCAGATCAGGATAGCGGCGGATCGGCGAGGTGAAGTGGGCATAGGCCGGATAGGCCAAGCCGAAGTGGCCCTCGTTGTGCGGCGAGTAGACCGCGCGGTTCATCGAGCGCAGCATCACGGTCTGGATGATGTCGGCATCGGGGCGATCCTTGATCACCTCGGCGAGCGCACGATAGTCCTGAGGCGTGGGGTCATCGCCGCCACCCAGCGACAGGCCGAGCTCGTTGAGGAACAGGCGCAGCTTGTCGAGACGCTCCGGCGTCGGCGGCTGGTGGATGCGGTACAGCGCCGGAAGGTCGTGCTTGTCGAGGAAACGCGCGGTGGCCACGTTGGCGGCCAGCATGCACTCCTCGATGATCTTGTGGGCATCGTTGCGTGAACGCGGCACGATGTTCTCGATCTTGCGCTCCTCATTGAACAGGATCGCCGTCTCGGTGGTCTCGAACTCGATGGCGCCGCGCTCGCTGCGCGACTCACGCAGCAGGTGGTAGAGCGCGTGCAGATTCTCCAGCGACGGCACCAGCTCGCGGTATTCGTCGCGCAACGCGGCACGCTCGGGGCTCTCCTCGCTCTCGAGGATCTTGCCAACTTTGTTGTAGGTGAGACGAGCATGGGAGCGGAACACCGCCTCGTAGAAGCGGTAGCGGCTGATCGTACCGCTCTGGGAGATGTTCATCTCGCAGACCATCGCCAGGCGGTCGACGTCTGGGTTCAGCGAGCAGAGTCCGTTGGAGAGCAACTCCGGCAGCATCGGCACCACCTGCCCCGGGAAGTACACTGAGTTGCCGCGGGTGTGGGCCTCCTGGTCCAGGGCAGTGCCGGGGCGCACGTAGTGCGAGACGTCGGCGATCGCCACCAGCAGCTTCCAGCTGCCGGACTTGGTCTTCCAGGCGCACACCGCGTCGTCGAAGTCCTTGGCGCTCTCGTCGTCGATGGTCACCAGCGGCACGTCGCGCAGGTCGATGCGGTGCGCCTTGTCCTCCTCGGCGACCTCGGCCGACATGCTGGCGATCTGGTCGAGCACGTCGGGCGGGAAGTCGGCGGGAATATCGTGACTGCGGATGGCGATGTCGATCTCCATCCCCGGATCCATGCGCTCGCCGAGCACCTCGACCACTTCGCCCACCGGCTGTACCCGGGTCTCGGGCTGCTTGACGATCTTGGCCGAGACCACCTGGCCGTCCTGGGCGCCGCCGCAGGCACTATGGGGAATGATCACTTCCTGGGAGATGCGCGAATTCTCGGGAATCAGCACCCCGAACTCATCGCTGTTCTGGCGGTAGACGCCGACGATGGTCTGGGTATTGCGGGCGATGATCTCGGCGATGGTCGCCTCGTCGCGGCCGCGGCGGTCGCGGCCACTGACCCGCACCAGCACGTGGTCGCCGTGGAACACGCGGCGCATCTGACGCGGCGGCAGCACCAGGTCGGGCTTCTTGCCGTCATCGCGGATCAGGAAGCCAAAGCCGTCGCGATGGCCAAGCACCTTGCCCTTGATCAGGTCGAGCTTGTTGATCAACGCATAGGCGCCGCGGCGGTCGCGCAGGATCTGGCCGTCGCGCTCCATCGCCGCCAGGCGGCGGCGCACCGCCTCGAGCTGATTGTCATCCTCGAGGCCCAGCATGCGGCTCATGTTCTCGTGGGTGATCGGCTTGCCGTAGTCTTCCAGACGGGCCAGCAGGTATTCGCGACTGGGGACGGGATTGTCGTACTTGTGGGCTTCACGTTCCGCGTGGGGGTCGTCGCTGAGCGTCCAATGAGTCATGCGAGGGGCGTCCTTGAAGAATTGCGCGCGAGGCACTGCGGGCGGGAGGCAATATTCGGTCGTGTTGTCAATGTCATGGCGGCAGTATAGCGCCGCCGCTCTCCACACCCAACCATTGCCGACCCGCAGTGCTCGCTGGTGCACTGAAAAGGCGCCCAGGCGGCGCTCTGGGCTTGCAATTCACTGCGCAATCGGTATGATGCTGGCCACTTGCCCAGATGGCGGAATTGGTAGACGCGCTAGCTTCAGGTGCTAGTGTCCTTACGGACGTGGAGGTTCAAGTCCTCTTCTGGGCACCAATCGACGTCTTCGGATGTCACGGGATGCAAGTCCCACGCTCTTTATCAGCTCGACGGTTCATGTTCGCCCAGGTGGCGGAATTGGTAGACGCGCTAGCTTCAGGTGCTAGTGTCCTTACGGACGTGGAGGTTCAAGTCCTCTCCTGGGCACCACGCGAACATGACCACACGATACGCCCAGGTGGCGGAATTGGTAGACGCGCTAGCTTCAGGTGCTAGTGTCCTTATGGACGTGGAGGTTCAAGTCCTCTCCTGGGCACCACGCGTATCGTGCAGCAAGAGCCCCCTTCGATGTATCCGCTGCCCAGATGGCGGAATTGGTAGACGCGCTAGCTTCAGGTGCTAGTGTCCTTACGGACGTGGAGGTTCAAGTCCTCTTCTGGGCACCACTGCTGGTAATATCCCCTCTAATATCTCTGCACCACCGCCCCGAAACCATCAAGGTGGCGCATTCTCGTGCCTGCTCACTGAGCACTGCTAGCTAAGCACTGACTAGGCTAGTCGAAGCGGCCCGGCAGCCTGGCGACCTCACCCAGCGCCCAGCCGTCGCTGACCACCCGGCTCTCCAGTCGCTGTGCCTCGGCCGCGGGCAGGTTGGGAAAGAAATCCAGCCCGGTGCGCGCCTCGACCTCGTCGATGCTGACCAGGTAGTCGTCGAGGGGCTCATCGCCAGCGACCTCCTGGGGCATGATGAAGGCCAGCGCCAGCGGCTGCTCGGCGGGCACCACCAGGATCTTGTAGAAGGCCTCGGGAATCTCCACCAGCCCCACGCGATTGAAAACGTTGTCCATGAATCGCTCGGGAAACACCGGGCCGGTGATCACCTGCACCACCCCGAAGCGCGGCACGAAATGGTCGATCACCACCTCCTCGAGGCGCTGCCAAAGGCGTCGGTTGAGGTCCGGGCGCTGCGGCGAGATATTGCTCATCAAGAAGCTCTGCGCCTGGGCCTCGACGCCATGCACTGCGGCGATGGCGTAGTTGGGCGCCAGGTGGCCGCGGTCATAGCCGCTGCCGAAGTAGCTATCCGGCGCGATCGGCCACAGGGTGCGCCAGTCGCGTTGAAAATTGGGCCGCGGGCCGGCACGCGGATCCTCCACCTCATGCAGGGTGTAGCTGACCCACAGCGGGTTGACGCGCAGGTCCGACCAGCCGACCAGGAAGCCGTCGTTGCGCAGCACCCGATGCAGGCTGGTCGGCGTCGGCGACTCCCAGGTCGGCACCCCCATCCACACCAGCTGGTCGCGATATTCCTGCTCCTGGCTGTACCACAGGCCGCTGCCGACCAGCACGAATACCAGGCTGATACCGAAGCCGCGCGCCCGTCGGCGCCAGCGAGATATGCGTCGCTTCATATAGTGAACACTTGCTGACTCTCGATCATCCGTGAAACGGGGCCACGCCGGAACGCACCACGTTAGCTAAAGCGCCCCAGTAAGTACTTACCAACCGACCGAGAACATCGTCTCCAGGTCGTGGCGCGAGTGTACCTGCATGGCATTGAGGGTCTCGGTCTCACGGATCCCCTCGACCTGGTCGAGGCGCTCAGTGACCAACTGGGCCAGCCCCTCGAAGTCGCGGGTGCGGGCGATCGCCACCAGGTCGTAGCGACCGCAGGTGGAGAACACTTCGCTGATGCCCTCGACGTCGGCCAGGCGCTCGGCCACGGCCTTGATCTTGCCCTTCTCGGCGTTGATCAGAATCACGGCGTTCTGCATGGGTCGCTCCTTGAATGGGGGTAAAGCGGTGGCGGGATTATAGCAGCGTGGCGCGCCCGGCGTCCTTTGCACAAGCTAGGTGGCAGCTCGGAGCTAATCCGGCGGCAGGACTACGAGGGGGCGCTGTAAACCCATCCCTGGGCGCTACCTACGCCATCCCTGGCGTAGAACCCCCTCTTCGCCCTGCCCCCAGCGTTCCTCGCATTGGCCACTGCGATGGTCACTGTCATCGCACAGCAAGATGCTCCGTTACAGGCACGGCGGCACGCCGATCACCGGAATCCCCACGAACAGCGTGGCCACCGCCGAGAACAGATAGAGCCCAGCGGATACCGCGGCCACGAAACGCGGCCTGCCCATTTCGTCACGGGCCATCTGCAGACAGGCCCAGGCTAGCCAGGCGAGCAGCGCCGTGGTCGCCGCGGTGAGCAGGCCCAGTACCACATTGATGGCGGTCAGCGCGCCCTGCTGCGGTGCCGGCGGCGCCACCGCGCAGGCCACCGACAGCCCACCGTAGATCGCCACGAACCATAGGCTCCACAGCGTCAGCCCGATGACCAGATGCAGCGGATGGGTCAGCGCCAGGCGGCTCATGCCCCACCTCCCAGCCACATCGGCATCGTCACCAGGGCGAATACCACGATCCAGAAGACCATCAAATTGTAGCGCCACAGCCGAGCCACCACGGCGGGCTCGAAGGGCGCCTCGGCGCTGACGTAGCCGTAACCGACCCGCAGCCCCTGCAGCAGGGTCAGTATGGTGCCCAGAGCGCCGTGCAGCAGCACGTAGATCAGGCCGAGCAGCAGCACCGCGTCGTGGGCCGTCTCGGTGGCGGCGAGACCGGCCTGCCAGATCACCCAGATGAGCAGCGCCAGCTGTGCGCCGCCCAGTGCGGTGACCGCGAACAGCCCCAGGGCCAGGCCGCGGTCATCCTGGCGGCGCAGGCCGCGCACCAGTTTTTCCAGCCACAGCGTACCGGCCGTCAGCGCTACTCCCGCCAGCACCATCAGCGGCAGCGACAGCGGCGAGGTGTCGGGCATGCGCCATTCCGGTGAGACCGTCCACAGGTAGAACCAGCCGAACAGGTACGACAGGAAGAAGGAGCCGTTGGCGAGCAGCGCAATCGACATCGCCCATAGCCCCGGGCCATCCATGGTCCGCGAGTGAAGCGGCGGGTCGCCGGGCTGCACCTGGGCGTCGGGTGCGGCTCTGGGGTGCGCACCGTTCTCCCACGACCAGCGTAGCAGGAAGCCCACCGCCGCCAGGGTGGCAAGGCCGGCCAGCGGATAGAGCCGCGCCAGCAGGCACACACAGACCACCGCCAGCGCCAACGAGGCGAACAGCGGCCACCAGGAGTTGCCTGGCAGGTGAACGATCTCGCGCACCTTGCCGGTGAGCGGATCGCTGCCCCACAGCTCGCGGCGGCCGTGGTCGATCACCGCCAGGTCGTGCCGGCCCTCGGCGATGGAGCGCGGCAACTCGGGGTCGTCCCACAGCGGATGGCGGCTGTCGACCCGTGGCAGGCTGGCGAAGTTGTAGGCGCTGGGCGGCATCGAGGTGGTCCACTCCAGGGTATCGGCGTTCCAGGGGTTCTGCGGCGCCGGCCGGCCGAAGCGGAAGTGCAGGGCGATATCCAGCAGCACCATGGCAATCCCCGCCGACATCACGAACCCGCCGATCGACGACAGCATGTTGAAGATGTCCCAGCCCATCACCGTCTCGTAGGTATAGATGCGCCGCGGCATGCCCAGCAGACCGGTCCAGTGCATGATCAGGAAGGTCGCATTGAAGCCGATGAAGGTCAGCCAGAAGCCCCAGCGACCCAGGCGCTCGGAGGGCATGCGCCCCGAGAACAGCGGCAGCCAGTAGTAGAGCCCGGCCATCAGCGGGAACAGCATGCCGCCGACCAGCACATAGTGCATATGGGCGACCACGAAGTGGGTGTCATGGACCTGCCAGTTGAACGGCACCAGCGCCAGCATCACCCCGGTCAGGCCGCCGCACACGAAGATGATCAGGAAACCGAGGACCCACAGCATCGGCAGCTTCATCACCGGCCGCCCCAGCCATAGCGTGGCCAGCCACACGAAGACCTGGATCGCGGTGGGCACCGCCACCAGCATGCTGGCGGCGGAGAAGAACGCCTGGGCCAGCTGCGGAATCCCCACCGTGAACATGTGGTGCACCCACAGCCCAAAACTGATGAAGCCGGTGACGATGATCGCCAGCACTACCCAGCGATAGCCGACGATGGGACGGCCGGCGAACACCGGGATCAGCGTCGAGACGATGCCTGCGGCGGGCAGGAAGATGATGTATACCTCGGGGTGACCGAACAGCCAGAACAGATGCTGCCAGAGGATCGGGTCGCCGCCGGCGGCTACCTCGAAGAACGGCATGCCCACCGCGCGTTCCAGCTCGAGCATGATGCTGGCCAGGATCAGCGGCGGAAAGCCGACCACGATCATCAGCGCCATGGCCAGGATGTACCAGGCGAACAACGGCATCTTGTCCAGCGACATGCCGCGGGTGCGGGTGCGCAGGATCGACACCACCAGCTCGACGCCGGCCGAGAGCGCCGAGATCTCGACGAAGGTGATGCCCAGCAGCCAGAAGTCGGAGCCCGGTCCCGGCGAAAATTCGCCGCTGCTCAGCGGGGTATACATGAACCAGCCGCTGTCCGGCGCCACCTCCAGGAACAGGCTCGAGGTCAGGATGATGCCGCCGAACAGGTAGCACCAGTAGCCCAGCGAAGTGAGGCGCGGGCAGACCAGGTCGCGGGCACCGATCATCTTGGGGATCATGTAGATCGCCAGCCCCTCGAGCATGGGGATGGCGAACAGGAACATCATCAGCGTGCCGTGCATGGTGAAGACCTGGTTGTAGATCTCCGGCGCCATGAACTCCTGGTCGGGGAAGGCCAGCTGGGTACGCACCAGCATCGCCAGGATCCCGCCGATCAAAAAGAACACCATCCCGGTGGCCATGAAACGCAGGCCCAGGGTGGTGTGATTGACGATGGACAGCGCCTTGAGGCCACGCGGGTTGCCCCATACCTCGTGCATGTCCTCATGCAGGCGCTGGGGATCTCGCGGCGTCGACGTCTGGGCGGTCTCGCTCATGGGCTCAGGGTCTCCAGCCAGGCGCCGAGCGCATCCAGCGTCTCGGCATCGAGGTGGTCGTGGGACGGCATGCGGTTACCGGGCTTGAGCTGCTGATGATGGCGCAACCAATGGGCGATGGCGCCCTCCTCCATCGCCAGGCGCCCGGCGCCAAGGCTGACGCGGTCGCCGATATCGCTGAGGTCGGGACCCTGCTGGCCGTCGCTCACGCCGGCGACGCGGTGGCAGCTGGCGCAGTGCTCGACGAAGGTATCGCGTGCCGCCTGATGATCGTCGGATTGCTCGGGCGGCGCCTGGCGCTCGGCCAGCCAGGCATTGAAGTCGTCGCGCGGCATGGCTTCGACGTGGAGCTGCATGTTGGTGTGCTGGGCACCGCAGAACTCGGCGCACTGGGCGCCGAACACCCCGCTGGCATCGGCTTCGAGGCGGATCACGTTGGTGCGCCCGGGGATCATGTCGATCTTGCCACCCAGGCGCGGAATCCAGAAGGCGTGGATCACGTCCGCGCCGGTCACATGAAAATCCACCGGCTCGCCCACCGGCATCATCAGTTGGTTCGAGGTCACCACCTCGCCGCCCTCGGCATCCGGGTAGCGCACCTCCCACCACCACTGATGGCCGGTCACCTCGATGCGCTCGACCTGCTGGCCGTCGGGCAGCGGCAGTGGCAGCATGCGCTGCCCGACGGGTACGCCGAAGGCCAGCAGTAGCACGATCGATAGCCCCGGCAACAGCAGCCCGCCGCCGATGATCCAGCGCCGCGCGATGCGCTGCTCGTCGCGGCTCGAGCGGGCCACGCGCCGGCCACCGCGGAAAGCGTAGAGCCACAGCGCGGTGATCACCACCAGCACCACGGTAGAGAAGGCCAGCATGCCCCACCACAGCCAGGCCACCTCGCGGGCGGCCTGGCCGGCCGGGTCGAGAATCGAGCGATCGCCGCTGCAGCCGACCAGCATGAGCCCCAGCCACGCCGCCAGGCAGCGCGCGCCACGGTTGACCCACCGCCGCGGGACGCGTTGAATGCCAGATACCCCTACTGCACCGCTGGCGCAAAGGACGCGACCATGGCCAAGCCCCCCTCCCCCAAGATTCCACAGCGTTCGATCAAGAGTCGCGTCTCTCTCGGCGGCCACCCGCTGCATCCGGTGATGATCCACTTCCCGGTGGCCGCGCTGATGGCGCTGGTGGCCAGCGACCTGGGCTATCTGTTGAGTGGCGATCCCTTCTGGGCCCGTGCCAGCCTGTGGCTGGCCGGCGTCGGCGCCTTCGGCGGCTGGATCGCCAGCGTCGCGGGCATCATCGACCTGGTCACGGTCAAGCGCATTCGTCGCCTGATCACCGGCTGGAGCCACGCCATCATCGCCGTGATGATGCTCTCGCTGGCCTCGCTCAACTGGCTGTTCCGGCTCGACGACCCCAGCGACATGCTGCCCTGGGGGCTGGCCCTGTCGTTGATGACCGCGGCGATGATCGCCCTGGCCGGCTGGCTCGGCGGCCAGCTGGTCTACGAGCATGCGGTGGGGGTCGACGTCGACGACTGAGCGCGGCCGTATCCCTGGCGAGTGCTGCATTCGGCGCCTCCTCATGAATGGCGTCAGGCGAACGGCTTGGCCAGCACCAGTGCGATGACCGCCAACATCAACACTGACGCCAGCGTGGCAATCAGTGCGCTCAGCGTCCATACCCCCCGCCAGTGCTGCTGCTCGACGCGCAGGATCAGCCAGCCACACAGTGCATGGCACAACACCATGCCGACCACTGAAGCAAGCTTGAGCACCAGCCAGCCGCCGGTGAGGCCGTGAACCAGGAACAGCAGGGTGCCGGAGGCTATGGCCAGCAGCGCCGCCGGGGTGGCGGCACTGTTGAACAGGTAGCGAGGGATCGGCGGGGCATCATGATCGAAGCCGCCATCGGCGCGCTGCCGCACGCTGGCCATCAGCAGGGCTGGCAGGTAAAGCAGGGCGCCGCACCAGCAGACCAGTGCGGCGATATGCACGAACTTGATCCACGGCATGGCGGCATCCTTGCGTAGCAGTTCGAGTCAGGACGTTATGCCAAACACCCTACCCCAGCGGTGCCTCGGGCGCCAAGCGCCACCGCTCACTGCCGCGATGACTCGAGCGCCAGCAACCGCGCCTTGAGCGCCTCGCCGCCGCTATAGCTTCCCAGGCCGTCGGCGGCCACCACCCGGTGGCAGGGAATCAGCAGCGGCAGCGGGTTGGCGCCGTTGGCGGCGCCGATGGCGCGCGCCGCCCCTTCCCTTCCCAGCCGCTTGGCCAGCTCACCGTAGGTGCGCGTCGCACCGTAGGGAATGCGCAGCAGTGCCGCCCACACTTGGCGCTGGAAGTCGCTACCCTGGGGCGCCAGCTCGAGACTGAAACTGCGCCGACGCCCATCGAGATAAGCCAGCACCTGGTCACGCGCGGTGGCGAAGCCGGCATCGTCGCGCTGCCAGTCGTCGCCGACCTCGAGGCTCGCCTCGCCGTCGAGCAGCACCAGATGCGTCAGGCCGTGTCGATCACCGGCCAGCAGAATCTCGCCGAACGGCGAGGCGAACTGGGTATAACGCATGATCTCTCCTTGATTCGATAGTGTGGCGCCGCGCCTGGCGCGACATCTCGACGCAGATTCGCGGAACACCGGCCAGATGCTCTAGCATGAGGGCGAACTGCACGGCGTGGGTACTGTCACATACAGGTCGATGACGGGCTCGCTCGTTGTAGGATAGCGCCAGTCTCGCGCAATGTTCGAGGCCTGCGCTGCGGGGTAGCCAACGCTTACCCCCATTCATAGAGGCGGACACCGCCCGACCATGGACGGCCCCTGGGTCGCCCTCAAGCACCGTGAAGGGAGTCTTCGCCGCCCCTGGCAGGGCATAGCGAAGCCCCCAATAAAGGATGATAAGGAGATACCATGGCTAACCAGAGTCGTCGTGACTTCATGCGTAACAGTCTGCTGGGCATGGCTGCCCTGCCGCTGGGTGCGGGCATTCTGTCGAAGAGCGCCTTCGCCGACAGCCTGCCGCGCCTGGACCCGAGCGCCCCCGAGGCCGAGGCCCTCAACTACGTGGAGGATGCCAGCGACGCCAGCGATCACCCTGCCTATGAAGAGGGCGAGCGCTGCGACAACTGCATGTTCTACACCGAGGCCAATGAAGGCTGCTCGCTGTTCCCGGAAAACAGTGTCGAGCCGGCCGGCTGGTGCCAATCGTGGGTCGAAATGGGTTGATACAGCATGGTTCCAGCGCCACAAGACGCCGCTTCGTGCGGCGTTTTTCTGTCTCTTGCCGCCGTTCGGGGAGATCATGGCGGGGCGTGTCAGGTCGAGTCCCGTCGTCCCTCCTCGGGCAACGGCCACTGGTAGCGGCGCACCACCTCGCCCTCCTCCAGCGACTCCAGTTTCACGGTGAAGCCCCATAGCTGGTGAAGGTGGCGTATCACCGGGTAGACGCTCTTGGCCAGCGGCCGGCGACGATCCTGGATATGCCGTAGGGTCAGCGAGCGGTCGCCGCGAATATCGGCGGCATAGACCTGGATATTGGGCTCACGCACCGACAGTGCGTACTGTACCGAGAGCGCCTCGCGTACCCGCTGATAGCCGCGCTCGTCATGAATCGCGCTGACCTCGAGCATCTCCTCCTGGTCATCGTCGACCACGCTGAACAGCTTGAGATCGCGAATCACCTTGGGCGACAGAAACTGCTGGATGAAGGACTCATCCTTGAAGTTGCGCATGGCGAAGTGCAACGTCTCCAACCAGTCGCTGTCGGCGGTGTCGGGGAACCACTCGCGATCCTCGTCGGTGGGTGACTGGCAGATACGCTTGATGTCGCTGAACATGGCGAAGCCCAGCGCGTAGGGGTTGATGCCGCCGTAGAGGGGACTGTCGAAATCGGGCTGGTTGACCACTGCAGTGTGCGACTGCAGGAACTCGAGCATCAGCCCCTCGTCGACCAGGCCGTCGTCGAACATGCGATGCATCAAGGTGTAGTGCCAGAAGGTCGCCCAGCCCTCGTTCATCACCTGAGTCTGGCGCTGGGGATAGAAGTACTGTGCCAACTTGCGCACGATACGCACGATCTCGCGCTGCCAGGGCGCCAGCAGCGGCGCATTCTTCTCGATGAAGTAGAGCAGGTTCTCCTGGGGCTCCGGCGGATAGCGCTGATGCTGATGCAGCCCGAGCGGGTCGTCGTCATTCGGCAGCGCCTCTTCGGGCTCGCTGCCGCTGAGATTGGGGATGGTACGCCACAGGGTGTTGACCTGGGCCTGCAGGTAGGCCTCGCGCTCCTTCTGGCGCTGGGCCTCCTCGGCGGCGGAGATCGGCGAGGGCCGCTTGTAGCGGTCGACGCCGTAGTTCTGCAGCGCATGGCAGGCATCCAGCAGCTGCTCCACCGCCTGCACACCGTGACGCTCCTCGCACTCGGCGACGTACTTTCGCGCGAACACCAGGTAGTCGATGATCGAGGAGGCGTCGGTCCAGGTGCGAAACAAGTAGTTGCCCTTGAAGAAGGAGTTGTGACCGTAGCAGGCGTGGGCCATCACCAGCACCTGCATCATCAGGGTGTTCTCCTCCATCAGATAGGCGATGCACGGGTCGGAGTTGATTACCAGCTCGTAGGCCAGGCCCATCTGGCCACGCCGGTAGGCCTGCTCAACGGCCAGGAACTGCTTGCCGAACGACCAGTGATGATAGCCCACCGGCATGCCCACGCTGGCGTAGGCGTCCATCATCTGCTCGGAGGTGATCACCTCGATCTGGTTGGGATAGGTGTCGAGGCGATACTCGTCGGCCAGCCGGGCGATCTCGCGCTCGAAGGTGTCGAGCACCTCGAAGTTCCAGTCCGATCCGCTGGCGATAGGCTTGCGTAATGTCATGCAATCTCCTCCCCGGGGTGCCGTCAGGCCTCTTCGCGGCGCCTGAACAGCTCACGGAACACCGGATAGATATCGTTGCCTTCGACGATCTGACGCATGGCGAAGCGCGACGGGAAGCGCGCCGCCACCGTCTCGTACTCCTCCCATAGCGCCTGGTGGGCGTGGGGGGTGATCTCGACGTAGGTAAAGTACTGCAGCCGCGGCATCAGCGACTTGAGCAGCAGGTCGCGGCAGGTGGTGGAGTCGTCGTCCCAGTTGTCGCCGTCCGAGGCCTGGGCCACGTAGAGGTTCCACTGCCCCGCCGGGTAGCGGTCGGCGATGATCTCGTCGACCAGCGTCAGCGCGCTGGAGACGATGGTGCCGCCGGTCTCCCGGGAGTAGAAGAACTCCTCCTCGTCGACCTCCTTGGCCGCAGTGTGGTGGCGCACGAAGACCAACTCGACCTTCTCGTAGTTGCGCTCGAGAAACAGGTAGAGCAGCAGGAAGAAGCGCTTGGCGATGTCCTTGTGGGCCTGGGTCATCGACCCCGAGACGTCCATGATGCAGAACATCACCGCCTTGTTGGAGGGCTGCGGTTGATTGGTGAGATTGTTGTAGCGCAGGTCGTAGGTATCGATGAACGGCACCGCCTCGAGGCGCTTCTCGAGGCGCTCGATCTCGGCCTTGAGTTCAGCGATGCGCGTCGGGTTGCGCAGCACGGCATCCTTGCGCTCCTCGGCGTCAAGCGCTTCCTGGGCCTCGCGCAGGGCGCGGCGAATCGGCGCGCGCATGGCGATGCGCCGCGCATGGGCCTCGCGCATCGAACGCACGATGTTGATGCGTGCCGGGACCCCGTCGCGGGAGATCCCGGCGCGCACCGGCCGCACCTCATCGAGGTCCTTCAACTGCTTGCGCTCCAGGTGCGGCAGTTCCAGCCCATCGAACACGAAGTCGAGAAACTCCTCGCGGGTCAGGCTGAAGGCGAATTCGTCCATGCCCTCGCCCTGGTTGGAGGCGCTGCCCTCACCGGCACCGCCACCTCCACCGCCGCCGGGGCGACGCAGGCGGTCGCCCTCGACGAACTCCTTGTTGCCTGGGGCGACGATGGTGCGCTCACCGCCAGGACCGTGCTGGAAGACCGGCTCGGAGATATCGCGGGCGGGAATCGAGACCTTCTCGCCACGCTCCATGTCGGTAATCGAGCGACGGTTGACCGCTTCCTCCACCGAACGCTTGATATGCGTGCGATAGCGGTCGAGGAAGCGCTGCCGATTGACCGCGCTCTTGTGCTTGGCGTTGGCTCGCCGATCGATGAAATAGGTCATGGCGACCTCCTCGGCCTACTGCGACTTGCGAACCCGCAGATACCACTCGGAGAGCAGGCGCACCTGCTTCTCGGTATAGCCGCGGTCTACCATGCGGGCCACGAAGTCCTCATGCTTGCGCTGATCCGCCTGTGATGCCTTGGCATTGAAGGAGATCACTGGCAGCAGCTCCTCGGTGTTGGCGAACATCTTGTGCTCGATTACCCCGCGCAGCTTCTCGTAGGACTGCCAGCTGGGATTCATGCCGTTGTTCTGGGCCCGCGCGCGCAGCACGAAGTTGACCACCTCGTGGCGGAAATCCTTGGGGTTGGAGATGCCCGCCGGCTTCTCGATCTTCTCCAGTTCTTCGTTGAGCGACTGGCGATTGAACAGCTCGCCGGTCTCGGGGTCGCGATACTCCTGATCCTGGATCCAGAAGTCGGCGTAGGTCACGTAGCGATCGAAGATGTTCTGGCCATACTCGGAGTAGGACTCCAGATACGCCGTCTGGATCTCCTTGCCGATGAAGTCGACGTAGCGCGGTGCCAGGTACTCCTTGATATAGCGCAGGTAGCGCTCGTGGGCCTCCTTGGGCAGCTGCTCCTGTTCGAGGCGCTGCTCCAGCACGTAGAGCAGGTGCACCGGGTTGGCGGCGATCTCGTGGTTGTCGAAGTTGAACACCTTGGAGAGGATCTTGAAGGCGAAGCGCGTGGAGAGCCCGTCCATGCCCTCGTCGACGCCTGCCGAGTCGCGATACTCCTGGATCGACTTGGCCTTGGGGTCGGTATCCTTGAGGTTTTCGCCATCGTAGACGCGCATCTTGGAGTAGACGCTGGAGTTTTCCGGCTCCTTGAGCCGCGAGAGTACCGAGAACTGCGCCAGCATGCGCAGGGTATCGGGAGCGCAGGGCGCTTCGGCCAACGACGAGTGCTCGAGCAACTTCTTGTAGATGTTGATCTCTTCGGTGACGCGCAGGCAGTAGGGCACCTTGACGATGTAGACGCGGTCGAGGAAGGCCTCGTTGTTGCGGTTGTTGCGGAACGCCTGCCACTCGCTCTCGTTGGAGTGAGCCAGCACCACGCCGTCGAAGGGAATCGCGCCCATGCCCTCGGTGGGGTTGTAGTTGCCCTCCTGGGTGGCGGTCAGCAGCGGATGCAGCACCTTGATCGGTGCCTTGAACATCTCGATGAACTCCATCAGCCCCTGGTTGGACTTGCACAGGCCGCCGGAGAAGCTGTAGGCGTCCGGATCGTCCTGGGAGTAGAGCTCGAGCTGGCGGATATCCACCTTGCCCACCAGCGAGGAGATGTCCTGGTTGTTCTCGTCGCCGGGCTCGGTCTTGGAGATGGCGATCTGGTTGAGCCGCGACGGATAGAGCCTGACCACCTTGAACTGCGAGATATCCCCGCCGTACTCCTTGAGCCGCTTGGCCGCCCAGGGCGACATCACGCTCTTCAGGTAGCGCCGCGGGATGCCGTACTCTTTCTCGAGCAGCTCGCCATCCTCCTCGGGAGAGAACAGTCCCAGCGGCGATTCGAACACCGGCGAGCCCTTGATGGCATAGAACGGTACCCGCTCCATCAGCAGCTTGAGGCGCTCGGCCAGCGACGACTTGCCGCCACCCACCGGGCCCAGCAGGTAGAGAATCTGCTTGCGCTCCTCGAGGCCCTGGGCAGCATGGCGGAAGTAGGCGACGATCTGCTCGATCGCCTCCTCCATGCCGTAGAACTCGGAGAACGCCGGATAGCGGCGAATCACCTTGTTGGAGAAAATCCGCGATAGACGGGAGTCCTTGGCGGTATCGATCACCTCGGGCTCGCCGATGGCCACCAGCATCCGCTCGGCGGCGGTGGCGTAAGCGGTGGGCTCGCTGCGACACAGTTCCAGATATTCCTGCAGGCTGATCTCTTCCTGCTGAACACGTTCGTAGCGGTTCTGCACATGATCGAAGATGCTCATCGAAGCCTCCTTAAGCGCGGACCCTCGGCGGCGGCGTCGAACCTCTTGCCGGGCGAGGTGACTCTATCAGCGTAGACAGAATTAGGCGGCGCTGGTTGGATACCGGACGCCGCCGATTCAACGCTAGTCGTCCCGACGCGACCCGTTACCCCTCAGAGCGCATTTCCTCGAGCAAGTTCGTTGAATAACGTTGATCATATGCGGGACTTGTACTGCAGAAGGCAGGAATCGCCGGGGATGCCCCCGGCGTAATGTGCGGTTCGTTGCGTCGTATCGTGTCGAGCGCTCGACAGACCTCAGCGTGCAGCCTGCTCCCGCACAGCGTCGAGGTCCCAGTCACGCAGCAGCTCTACCGCCACGTCCGGAGAGTCCAGGTTCTGCCCGGTCACCTGCATCAGGATGCGGCTATCCAACAGCAGGGAGACCTCGGCCCGGGAGCGATCAGCTTCCCACTTGACGATGGCCGTCTCACGCCCCATGCGCTCCCGCTCAAGCTCGGGTTGGGCTGCAATCAGTGCCGGATTATTGAACATCGCCGCCATGCCCTGAACCATGGGATTGTCGACCATCAGTGTCGCTTCCATCTGGCCGTCACCGCCCTCCTGGCGATACTGGCGCTCGAGCATGGCCCCACCGCCACCCAGCAAGGCGGCTGCCCCACCGCCTCCGGCTGACTGGGCCTGTTCGGCGCTCCAGCCCGACGGGGGCTCGGGAAAGGTCTCGGCGATGCGGCCGGATACCAGGCTGCGGATATCGTTGATAGCGAATTCCAGCTCGGCGATGGCGCCACCATAGTCCTCTTCCTGATAGAGATCGAGGCCCAGTTCGATCTGCTCGACCACCTCATCGGCCAGCGCCGTCGCGGTGGCCGGCAGCGTCAGAAGACTCCCCAAGAGCGCAATACCAAGCGTGCGTTTGTTATCCATGGTCGCTTTCCTCATTCATGTGGCATTTCAACGCAGCAACCGAGCAGGTCACTGGGTTATTCATCTTCCAGCGCGAACCAGCGCAGGTTACCCGCCAGGTGCACATCATCCTCGCCGCTGGCATCGATGCTGAACTCGGCGTCGAAACGCTCGCCGTTGGCCGCCAACGTCAACTCCCCGTCGACCTCATCGACGTCATGCCGAGTGAACTGAGCCCGCACGCTGTCATCATCGCGACCTGCCTGGACCGGATAACTTCCCGCTGTTGCGCCCGACGGCAGGTAGAGATAGACCCCGTGGCCAATGTTCAGCATGCTGCCGCGGCTGGTGACACGGGCCAACCTGGACTCGGTTTCCCCATTGACGGTCAGCTCATACTCCACCTCGGACTGCAGCGTCAGCGGCAGATCCTTGACCGCCCCCTCGCTTGCCACCCGGCTTGCGTCCTCGCCACGCCCGTCGGCGGCCTCCAGCTGCCAGGCGGCACCGACCCGATCAGAGTGCTCGCCCAGATAAACGCTGCCCGAGACCTGACGCGAGAAGGTCCAGGCCATGCCGTCACCGCGGACATGGGCCTGGACCTGGTCGTCATCGGCATCGGAAAAGCCGGCCACCTGATAGCGGTTACCCGCCTCGGCGCCTTGCGGCAACACCAGCGTGACCCAGGCGCGTACGACATTGTCGGGATCATCCTCGTGAGTGGCATCGGTATAGATTGAAATGGCGTAGGGCCCGTCGGCATTGCTGCCACTGCGGGAAGAACCGCCCCCCCGGGCGGGCCGAAAGACATCGTTGCTGACTCCGCCGTAGCGTGGGTCATCCGCCGTGGTGTATTCGCCCGTGGAGGTGACAGCACCGCTGATAGACAGCGT
Organism: Halomonas salipaludis; assembly: GCF_002286975.1. Classification (GTDB taxonomy): domain Bacteria; phylum Pseudomonadota; class Gammaproteobacteria; order Pseudomonadales; family Halomonadaceae; genus Franzmannia; species Franzmannia salipaludis. The sequence goes on along the minus strand of NZ_NSKB01000005.1, from coordinate 452,166 downwards.
CGACTCACCGCTCTCAACGCTCTCCAGCAAGTCTGCCAGCTCGCCGCTGTCAGCACCCGAGGTGCCGGTTTCATCCTCCGCCTGCTGGTCATTGGCAGCGTCATCACACCCTGCCAATAAGCCCAGACTGGCTACGAGCACGCCTACCCGCCATGCGCTATTGCTCCCATGGGTCATGTCCGTTTCACTCCCTATTACCGACTTGTTATTAGCTTGCTGACAGCCTACTCGGCAGCGCTCAACGTGAGGGCTGCGCCCCTTGCGTTTCGCTGCCGTGGCCTGCCGCGCCCGCCTCGCTGGCCTTGCCCTTGAGCGTGCGGAATTTGGCAGAGAGGCCATCCAGCTTGGCTTCCCACTCGGGGTCGGGGGTCTGCCCCTCGATGGTCTTGAAGTAGGCCTGCATCATGCAGGTGATGGCGAAGGGCTCGAGCACCGCCACCTTGACGCTCCAGGCGAACAGCAGCGCCACTACCACTCCCGTCGCCGACCAGCCGCCGGGAATCAGATAGGCCACCAGGGCCGCCGGAGCCAACATGATCAGGAAGATGACGAAGGAGAGCCCGTAGACGATCAGCGCCAGCCAGGCGGCATTCTTGAACATCGGCTTGAGGTTCTGGCCGTACAGCACCAGACCGTCCCGAGACGCTCCCCAGGGATTGTCGGCCCGGGTGCGAAAGCTATAGGCGAGGATCACCTCGTCGATGAAGCCCACCGCGATGCGCAGGAACATCTGCAGCAGCCGCAGGAACTGACGTGCGCCGGGAATCGGCAGCAAGCCGAAAATGCCTCGCACCAGGCCGGTGAGGACACGCAGCACCCCCTTGATCAATTGGTCCACGGCGAACAGGGCGCTGGCCTGGCCAAAGCGTTCCTTGACCGATGCCGTGGCATGCTGGATCTGGCTACGCCCCTGGGGCAGCGACTGGCCGTCGAGCAGTTCCACCAGCACGGCAATATGCCCAGCCTTGACCATGTAGAGCAGGTACTCACGCAGTACGTACATGACGACACCGATGATGCCGAAGCCGGCGACGCCGCCCCAGAAGGTGCTGGCGGCACGAAAGCCCTCATCGCCGAAGCCACCGATGCCCCAGCCAACCCCGGCGCCAACGCCGGTCATCAACACATAGGCCAGCGCCACGCCGAAATAGACGGCCAGCCGAAATAAGATAAAAGGTAGCGTCTTGGCCATCAGCCCCAGAGACTGACCGATCCGAAAGTCCCACATGGGTCCCCCTATCGTATGAGCAGATCATCAGGTACCGACAGACTAGACGGGCATCGACCCCGTGGCCCCCTTCATACGAACGGGGCCACGGGGTCGTCCCGGCAGGGTTCCGCCATGGCCACTAGACACAGGGCCGAGTCGTCCACTCATCCGGCGCGGTGGGCCCACGCCGGCACTGGTGCTTGCGCTCCACCCGGACCAGCTCCCAGCGGCCATCCTCCAGCGGCTCGAAGGTCAGCCGATAGCGCCACGCCCGAGAGGCATCGTCCTTCAGATTGTTCAGGGTGAGCATGACGCGCACCTCCCCCGAGTCCCGCATCCACTGCTCGATACGCTCCTCGGTCACCGGATTGGGCAGCTCCAGGCTATAGTGCTCCCGGGCCAGGGCCACGGGGTCATGCGTGGTGGTCACGCCGGGAAGGTCGAGGGCGAGATAGTCCACCTCGGCGGCTGTCTCGGCCTGCCAGACACGCAGAATCGGCATGGGGTAGGTGGGCGGCTGGCCGGCCCAGGCCAGTCGCATGCCTTCCTCACTCAAGGCGAGCGCGGCGGCGGGGCCCTGCCTGGGCATCGGCAGCTCAGCGGCCGCCGCCTCAGCGTCACCCTGGGGTAGCAGCCCACCGGGGAAATGCTCGGCGCGTTCAGCCACATCGCCCGTCTCCAGCGAGTAGCGCTGCACGTCGCAGCCGCAGGCCGCCCATACGCTGTCACCCGTGGCCGAGAAAGCGACTTCCCGACACCCCTGGCCACCCGCCAGGGCCTGGCGCGGTTCACCCGTTGCCGGGTCCCAGAGCTTGAGCGAGGCATCGGGCATTACGCCGGGGTTCCAGCTGGTACTCGCCAGGAGACTGCCATCGGGACTGAAAGCCAGCCCGGTGACGGGCAACGCGCGGTCCACCTCCGGGGAGCGATGGCCATCCAACCGGTGCTTGAGCGTGCCGGACGCCAGGTCCCACACCTTGAGGGAGAACTCGGTGGCACTGGCCAGAAGCGCCCCGTCGGGAGAGAACGCCAGTTGGGTGACGCTCGCCTCCAGCTCAAGCTCATGCTGCATGTCGGCGGCCGACCAGTCCGGCGAGCCACTGTCTTGTGCCCAGGCCGACGAGACGCTCACCGCCAGGCAGAGGGCAATGGCATAGCGCCCCCCCTGTCGCTGGACGCTCCACAGAGCGATCACACCGGTGAAGAACAGGCTGGTCATCACCCCTCCGTAGATTCCGCTCAGTGGGACAGCGACAGCGTTTCGACGACGGCGACGCCGCCATACTCGAACTCGAGCGTCTCGGCGTCCGCGGGATAGCGATAGAGCAGCTGGAAGTGACGCGGCTCATCGTCGGCCGGCAGCCAGAAGGGTTCCGGCTGCGGCATGGGGCCGGCCTGGTAGACTCCCAGCAGCTCTCCCTCTGGCACACGCGGGCGAAGGCGATGACCCACTTCCATCATGCCGCCGACCTCGCTCTGGTTGGCCATGGCCGCTTCGATCCAGACCAGCGTCTCCCCCTCCTCGGCGACGTGATCGGCGAAAGCGTCATGCAGCACCAGGTCATGGACCCGGAAGCGGATCGGGCCGTCTTCTAGCATCTCTCGCGGTTCAGCATCCGGCTCGCGCTCGCCCTCCTCCAGCGCAAAGCGCAGCGCCGGACGAATCTCGGAGGAGATATCGGTACCGCCAAACTGGGGCATATAGGCCACCAGTTCGATGCGCTCGGCGTCATCGGGTATCGGGAATACCGCCTCACCGCCGGCCCAGGCATCGGGCAGCAGCGCCGGATCATCGCCCAGGCTGCTAAGCTCGAGGTCACGCACATAGGCGTAGCGACCGTCCACCACCACCTGCAGCAGTCCCGGCGCCTCAATATACTCCATCACCCGGTGCAGAGATGACTCGACATCGGGCTCGGCCGACGCTTCCAGCGCCCGGGCGTCCACCGGCGTGCGCCACTCTCCTTGGCCGCGCAGGTCCACCACCAGCCACTGCATCCCCTCGGGAGACGCCTCACCCTGCCAGCGGTCATGACGGCCGACGCCGTGAACGCCCAGTGACATGAGATCATGACCCTGCTGCCAACTCGCGGCGTCGCGTCCCTCATCGGGCTCGGCACGCCCACCCAGCAGCGGCACCACGATAGGCGCGTACTGGTCGTGGTAGTAGTGCAGCGACAGCTGCGACAGTGATGCGTCGGGCACGGCAAACGCGACCTCCCCCTGGCGCTGGGCCCCCGCCCGCGGCAGCACGAACTCATCCTCCAGGGCCGAACCGTCCGGCAGGGTCGGCCGCACCACCTGCCGGTCATCCACCAGCAGGTAAAGCTGGCGCTCCAGCGAGGCCACCAGCAATGGCTCGGGATACCCCAGGCCGAACACCAGGTCGCTGGGCATCCAGCTGTCGAAACGTACGTCCAGTGTGGCCCAGCGCTGCCCGGGCGGCGGTGCCTGGCCGTTCAGCTCGTCGCTGAAGGCCATGTCCTTGACGTGCAGGGTGAAGGCACGGTTGCACCCCAGGGCGGGTAGCCCCTCCCGAACCACCTCGGCGCAGGGCGATTGGGCCGCCGCCGGCGTCGCTGCACCCAGGCCGAGCAAGGCCAGCAGCCCCGCCATGCCTAGTGCGGCCTTACGCGTGTGTGGCTGATTCATTGGCATCTCCTCAGTTGCAGCGGCCCCAGGAATCGACGATAAATTCGGATCCGGCGTCGGCCACGTCGCCGGCCGCCTGGCTGATGCCCGCCGAGTTGAGCCGGTCGAAGGCGCCCCCGGACACCAGCTCGCGTCCAATGACGATATTGATGTCATGGGCCTCGGCGAGACCGCCCAGGCCGGCGCTGACGGCGCTGCTGATCATCTCCTGAGCGGCGGCGTCCTGGGTGCAGCACAGCGGATCGCTGGCGGTAAACAGGCAGTCCCAGATGCTCTGCACCATGCCCACCGCGCCCATGGCGTTATCGCCGGCACTCATCAGGGTCAGGATCCCCTCGACGAACTGACCGCGGCGATCTCTCCCGTAGCCCAGCAGGTCGCCGGTGGCGGGATCGAGCTGCCACCAGGTCGGCGCATCATCGCGTGCCGGCGCGTCGGGCAGAAGCAGTGCCTGCCCCTCGTCCAGACGTGCTGCGAGGTGCGCCTCGAGGTCGGGATCCGGCTGCCAGTCGAGGGCCACCAGGCCGTCCAGGCTCGCGACGTGCCGCCACTCGGTTCCCTCGTCGAGGTCATGCAGGAAGGCCCGGGCGGTGTTGCCCAGGGCAGCGCGCGTCTCCACCGCTAGCTCGGCCTCCAGCAGGGTGTCCAGCGCCCCCTGAGCGATTCGTGTCTCCGCCACCGCCTCGCCGTCGGGCACTGCGACGCGATTGTCGAGGATGTCGAAGCCCTCGCGGCGCCGGTGCTCGCCCGCCTCGAACTCCATCAGCGTCACGTAGCCCAGCAGATTGAGTCGCGTCAGCGCGACTCGCTCGGGATAGGGGCTGTAGGCCAGTCGCATGGCGGCGAGCTGATCCAGCACCAAGCGACGGGTGCTGCGCGATTCCAGGGCTTCGCCGATAAAGCTGTCATCGCCCTGGGCGCCGAGGTAGGTCCCGGCCAGGGCCGCCTGGCGATTGTCCATCAGCCCCTCGTAGTGCCAGGCGGCCAGCTGGGCCGGCTGCACCCAGGTCGTCTGGCCGAGCACCTCCAGGGTGCTCAACAACTCGACCGCGCGCTGCTCACGGAGCGCATCGTCGACGTCGAAGGTCTCGACACCCGCGCTGCGCCGTGCGGGACCGATCAGATCCATCACCGGACGTTCGACGGTATCTGTCTCGCGGCCCGGCGCCTCGGTGTGGAAACGCGCCATCACCGCAGTCAGCTCCGGCGGGGTGTCCGCTGCTCCGGCGCTCAAACCGCCGACGCTCACCTCGCCCAGGGCACTGCCGGCCTCGCCGAAGGCACCGGCAATGGAGGCATCCGAGCCAAGCTCGACCACGCTGCCATCGGCCATGATGGCGTCCTGGCGCTCAAGGCTGTCGCCCAGGCGCAGGTAAGGTACCCACTGCTCCTGATCAAACAGGGCCTGCGGCAGGGCATCGAGATCGACGCTTCCGTCGAGCAGCGACTGGGGCGACGGCAGCTCCATAGGGTAGAGCTCCAGGTGCAGCTGCCGCCCCAGCAGCTCAGCGGCAGGCATCCGATGCGCGAAGGCCACCGCCTCGTTTAGCCGATCGCCCTCGAGCTGCTCGGCCACCACTTCGATGGTCAGCCAGTGGCGTGCATCCTCGGGAAGCGCCTCAGGGTAGTGACGCTCGACGTCGCCCGCCTCAATCAGACGATCTCCCTCGGAATGCCCAGGGAGGGCCGGATCGTAGTCCGACCAGCCGTCGTCGGTGCGTCGCTGCACCCACCAGTGATCCGCCGGGACAGCCTGCGAAGCGTCGGCGGCTGCCAGGGAGCCATCCAGCAACGCCGTCAGCGCCTCGGCCTGGCGTCGGCCGTCGACCTGCAGCCGTGTCTGCCGTGCGTCGGCCGACGCCCGCTGCTCATGCAACGATTCGGCCAGCTCTCCGGGGTCGCTCTCGAGCCGCTCGGCCAGTGCCGCGACAGAGGCACTGGAGAGGTCCATCTCGACGGGGCCGTCTGGCCGCCGGGCCACCGGCTCATGGGACCAGGCCGACTCGAGCCGTTCGAGTGCCTGCGTGGGTAGCTCGGTCCGGGCCAGGCGCACGCTGTGACCGGCCTCCTCCATCAGCGCCGCCAGCAGCAGGGCACGATCCAGGCTGGAGCCCATGCGATCCTGCATCACCCCGGCCGCTCCGCGCAGTTCTCCGTCATAGGGCAGCCAGCGGGTCTCGTCGCGCACCCAGGCAAAGAGCGCATCGGGGTGGTTCCCCACCGTTTGCTGAGCATCGCTCACCCTGAGGCTCTCCCAGGGCAGCTCTTGGTAGGCGCCGCGCACGGCGCGGTCAAGGCTCAGCACCCGCTGCTCGAGATAGCGCTGATCGCTCTCGCTCATGCCGGGCGAACCTGCACACATCATTTCTGCCGAGGCCATCGGCGCCAGCGCCAGCAATACTCCCAGCAAGCCCAACCTAGTCGTCACTTCCCACCTCCAGTGTCTTGCTCTGATTCGCCCCGATGGCGAAGGCCCTGCGCTGCTCACCCGCCTGGGTTTCCACCACCAGCTCGTACTCGCCAACGCCCAGCTCGACGGGGGCATCACCCACCCGCCCTCTGGCGACCTCGTCGCCTTCGCCGTCCTGCACCCGCCAGGTGGCGGCCAGCGCCTGGTTCAGCCCGGCCATCAGCTCGTCGCCGTCGTGGCTGTCGAAGTACTCTCCGCCGCCACGGGTGGCGAAGCGCTCGAACTCGGCCTGCAGGCCGATCTCATCGATATGGAAGCCGACGATATTCAGGCGCACGTCGACCCCCTCCTCGATCAGGCTATCGACAGACGCGGCCACGTCGCCGTCGCAGGTCTCCTCGCCGTCGGTGAGCATCACCACCAGGCGCGGCTGGTCCTGGTAGCCGTCGAGGTCGTCGAGTACCGCATCCAGGGAGTCGGCCAACGGTGTACGCGCCAGGTTGATGGCCTGGATGTCCGCCATGACGTCGCGCACCGCGTCATGATTGCCAGCACTGGGCGACACCAGCAGCTCGGTCTCGCAGCTGTGGGGTTCGGTATGCCCGTAAGCGCGCAGGGCCACCGGAACCTCCGCGGGGATGCGCTCGTCGAGGGTCTGCTGGACGATGCGCCGGGCCACCTCGATGCGCCGCCCGCCCTGCATCTGGCGCAGCATCGAGCCCGAGGCGTCGAAGATCAGGTGCACCACGCCGCCGGCCACCGCCGGCTGTTCGGGGTCGGTGCTGACCACCCGCAGGCTGCCAGGCTCGGGTGGCTCCTGGTAGCGCCGCGCTATCGACAGTTCGAACTCGCTGGGCTGGCGCAGCTCACGCATCCCCGCCTCGAATCCGCGAATCAGGTCGGTACGGTCGACGGTATAGCGATAGCGTCCATCGGCCACCTGGGCCCAGCTCAGCATCTGATTCTGGTACCAGCGGTTCTCTTCAGTGTCCTTGCGTGAGCCATGGGTGGCCTCCAGGCTGAAGATCCGCGGTCGAACCTCAGCCAGTGACTCCCAGGCCGCCAGGTCGCGCCCGGTCTGCTCGGCGTCGGTGATCAGGAAGATCGCCCGTTGCCCCTCGCGCTGTGCCAGCGCTCGGCTGGCCAGGGCCAGCGCCGGTTCCGAGTTCGAGCTGGTGAAATCACCATCATAGGCAGCCAGGGTCTGGGCCACCTGAGCAGGCTGTGTGGCCCAGCCATCGATCAGCAGGGGCCCGCCCAGAGGCAGCATGTTGAACACTTCCTTGTCGGGCTCCAGCCCCTCGGCGAAGCGGTTCAGCGCCTGATAGATCGCCGGCTGGTGACTGGACAGACTACCGCTGCCATCCCACAGGAAGACGATGGAGCGCGGCGGCTCGGTCACCGTCAGGCGATACTCGCCTTGCGGAATATCCACCGCCTCGGCGTGTCGCCGGCCGGCACCGGCCGATGACCAGTCGAGGGGCACGACGTCGCCCTGCGGGTCATGCAGGGTGGCGCGCAGCCGATCGCGTGCCGGCTCTTCCAGTTCAAACGCCAGGGTGTTATCCGGCGCGTCGAGGGTCAGGGCATAGTGGCGAGTATCCCCCGGTTCCACGACTCGCCCCACCACGCCATCCGTCAGCGCGTAGGGCGCCTCAGTATGGCTATCGGCATCCTCGACCTCACGCACCTGCACCTGGGCCCTCTCCTGCTCCGCTTCCAGCAGGCCGCGGGGGCTATCCAGCCCCCAGTGACCGAGAATCGAGCGGCCGCTGCCCAGGGCATCGGCCTCGATGGCCTGCAGCACCTCGGGGATACGCCAGCTGGCCCGACGCTCGCCTTCCGGTATGTCAGGCTCGTCGAAGGCCAGACGCAGGTAGCGTGCCCGCGGCGTCTCGGCGAGCGAAAGACTCGCCGCTCCCTCGCCGTCACGTGCCAGCGCCCAATCGGCCTGGTGCTCCCAGGGCCCCACCGGTGACTCAAGGGAGGTATATACCGAAACCTCCTCCACCGGCAGGCCGTCCCAGTCGAGGTTCTCGATCCAGCGCAGCTCGTCGATCCGCGCCGCCCGATGCTGGAGGAAGGCGAAGACCATCTCGATACGCTCGCCGTTAATACGCTGGCCACCACGGACGCTGCGCCCGCCGGTAACGCTGCGATGGGTGTAGCGCTGCCCCTGAAAGCCATAGAGGCGATCGATATCCGGCAGGGTATAGATCCAATGCCCGCCCAGCTCATGATTCAGAAGGTCATGACGACGCGCCCCCAGTGCACCGGAGGGCTCTCCCAGCACCCGCAACTCGCCACTGCCATGGCGAGAACGCCGACGCTCACCTTCGGCAAGGAAGATCGACAGCGGCCGCAACTGCACATAGCGAGCCTCCAGCGGCGCATCGAAGGCGAAGAACTGCTCGCCGTCGCGGCTGTCCAGCGTCACGCTCGTGACCACGTCCAGATCGTCCAGGGACTCACCCAGCGCGATCTCGACCGCTTGCCAGCGATAGCTGTGATCGTGCAGAGAGCGCTGATTGAAGCCCAGGCCGTGCACCGTGCCTCCTTCACCGGCCAGGCGGATAGGTGGCAAGGCCTCCCCCGGGTCGACGTCGACCTCGATGGAGCTAGCGGCGCTGGCCATACCGTCAATCAGGAAGCGTGCCGAGCCTCCGCGCCGCTGGGGCAGGCCATCGATGGGCTCGCCGCTATCGGCATCGACGAAGTGCGCCCCCAGGGCACTCCAGGCCAGGTCAACCATTCCATCGAGGGCCTCGGGGACAGGGGGTGCCGGTTGCGGATCCAGGGCCGCTGCCGAGGGATCCAGCTCCAGGCCACGGTGCGCCGTATGCTCGCCCACCGCCACGAAGAGCGATGATGGATCGCTCTCCAGCATCTCAGGCGGCAGCGTCCAGGTCAGGGGTACTTCACGACGCTCCCCGGGGGCCAGGGAGAGTGACTCAGGTAGCCCGTCAAGCGACCAGCCCGAATGGCTGGCGTGGGCCTTCAAGGGCAGCATCAGGGAATCCTCTCCCTCATTACGGACCGTCAGACGAGCCTCGAGGCGCTGGGCATGGGGCAGGAAGGGCGGGAGGCGAACGCTCTCACTGTCCAGCTCAGCGGTAACGGGCGATATCTCCGGCGTGAAAGGCTGCGCTGGGTCCTCCAACGTCAAGTTCCTCAGGCGGCGACTGAGGGAGGCCCAGAGGTACCACTGCTCTCCTCCCGGCACGGTCACGGCATGGCGACGCCGCTCGTCGGTCTCCTCGAACGCGAGCTCGTCACCCTCGGCATTCACGAAACGGACACGCCCCCCAGGGCTTCGTGCCTCGAAGTGAAGGGTGCGAGCCAGCTCGGTAACGGGCAGTCGCAGATAGCCCTCGGCATCATCCACGCCCCCCATCTCTTCATCAATAACCCCGTCCCCGGGAACCAAAGGAGCCTGTGCGATATTGTCCAGTAGCCCCACTGCACCCTGATGGTGCCAGGGATCACCAATACCTAACCGGATGCGATAGGGGTGCTGCGAGGGACCATTACCAACGAGTCGCAGGATATAGTCGCCGGGGGGCAGCATCCGACTGATGCGCGTGGCCTCCTCCAGGTCGAGGGTGCGCAGCAGCTCGTCACCCTGCCAGAACAGTCGCGCCTCGAGCGTCCCGTCTGCCGGTGGCTCAAAATCCAGCACCAGGCGGTTGTCGCCGGGCAGGTGAAAGTGGAAGTGGTCCTCATCATCCTCGCTATGGAAATGCCCCTCGACGGATTCTCCCAGCCATAGCGGATTAGCATCTTCCGGCTCGTCGTTGGGTTCCATCTCGCGGCCCGGCTGAGGCTCTCCCAGGGGCAGGGCCTCGAGACGATAATCGGTGCTATCCCCCTCCAGGCGCACCTGATAGCGCCCCGGCAGCAGACGCACCGGGCTCAGCCGCCGTTGCGGCAGCGGGTCACCACGCCGGGACTGCTCACTGTCGAGGAAGGGGCGGCGATCGCCATCATGGTAGAGCGCCAGGCGCTCGATCGGATCGCCTTCGGCCTGGAACGCCCAGACCTGCGTCTCATCGCTGACCAGGAGCTCGAACCAGGCGGTGTCTGTCCCCGCGAAGCGGCCCTGGCGGACCTCATCAGCCCTGAGCACCGCAGCCCAGTCGCGATCATCATTGGGGGTAGCCACCCAGCCTTCCCGATCGGGCAAGTCCGTCTCGATCAGCCGCACCTGGGTGGGGATCGGGTCATCGGCCCGCCGCGACAGTCGTAGCTGCAGCAGGTAGTCCCCTGCTGCAAGCTGCATCTGGTCGAACAGCGCCTCGGCTGGCCCATCCCGGCACACCGGGTCGCGGTCATCACGCTGGCTCAGGCAGACCTCGATATCGCGGTCCGTGTCGCCTACCACATCCAGGCGCTGTCCCACCGCCGACTCATCCAGGGAGAACGCCAGGTACTGGCGCTCGCGCGGCACCAGCTCGAGCGACACCGTCTCGCCAAGCCCGAACCACCGTGCCTCCTCTTCCGACGCGGCCTCGACCTCGACGACGTCCTGCTCATCCGCAGCAGGCTCAGGGCGTTGACCATCCTCGACCAGCGCCAGCCCGACCCGACCAATCGCGCTCCCCTCCGGGTTGCGCAGGTGCAGGCGAACGTCCCCGGTAAGATCCAACCGCCCCCAGTGGTGCTGAACGGGTGAATCGGCATGTACCTCGGCAATCCGCTCACCGGCGTCATTCTCGATCCAGGCTTCCAGCGACACGCCCAGCTCACCCAGCAGATCGAGCCGCCATAGCAACGCCTCGGCATCCTCCTCCGGCCGCAGGGGGATCTCGTGCTCTGGCACATCGAGATGGAAGAACCACTGTCGATCCGGCGTCACCTCCAGGTCATCTGCTTCGTCGGGCCCCACTTGGCCACGCACCCGCAAACGCCCTGCTTCGGTCAGGGTCAGCTGGTACTCGCCCCCCGCCGCCTGAGGCAGCAAGCTGATAAGGTGCTCTCCTGGGGGAACAATCAGCTGCTGGAGACGCTGCCTGGGCTGGGACGCACTGGCCTCGAGGGACAGCAGTCGTGTCTCCTCGGCGGCGGCCTCCTCGGGCTCCGCCTCACCGAACTGTGCGACCCCGCTCGGCGCCGACGCTTCTTCCTCGGCGGGCCAGGAGAACCGCGCCTCGATGGCTCCCTCGGTATCCCCCTGTAGTTCGGCCTGCCACACCCGGTCGGTGTGGTTGTCATCCAATCCCCACCAGAACAGGTCACGATCATCGCCGGACACCTCGCCGACCAGCCTCGCCTCGCCGCTAACCGACTGGGCTTGCTCAGGCGTGTCGTTGGGTTCTTGTGAGAACGTCATTTGCGGATAGGCATCGACACCCTGCGCCACTACCAGTGCCAGCAGCGCCGCACCCGCTCGGCCTGCGACTCGCATACTGATTCCCCTGCTGTTTTTGTGTGACCCAAGCCTAGTGCACACCATCAAGGCTTCCCCCGTTCATTCAGACGGGGACAGATCGCAGGCGTAGCCGGAAGATGAGATTCACAATATTAGCTATGGTGACCATACCCCCATCGCCATATGAGGCCATCATGCTAGAGTGCGACGACTCCGACATTACCGCCGTCTCCTTTCGCCTGCGTGCCGCTGGGCTGCTGGCAGGCATCGCATTGCCTGTCGCAGCCGCCGCACTCCCGCCGCCCGACACGACACCTCTACTCCGCGTCAGCGGCGATATCGCCCACCCCAATATTGGCGAGGAGGCGCACATCGACCGCAGCCTGTTCGCCAGCCTGCCCCGCCAGACGCTGGATACGACAACCGTTGTCACTGACGGCGTCAGCCACTTCGAAGGGGTCCTGATGCGCGACCTGCTCGATGCCGTCGGGGCTCAGGGAGATGAAGTCGTCGCCACGGCGCTGAACGACTACATCATCGACATCCCCATGCAGGATTTTCACGATTACGATGTACTACTGGCCGACACCATGGACGGCGAAACGCTCACCCCCCGGGACAAGGGGCCGCTGTGGATCGTCTACCCGCGTGACGACCACAGCGAGTTGCAGGATATTCGCTACGACTACCGCTGGGTGTGGCAGCTCGAGCAACTCGAGATCCGCTGATGGTCTGGCGCCGCCGCCCTGCCTATGCACTGCCGGCCCTGGCGATGATCGCCTTCGCCGGACTGCTGACGTTCTCCCTGGTGCGATTGATCCAGGTCGAGCAGGACATGCGCAGCAACGTCAGCGAGAACATGCTGTGGGTTATCACCCAGGCGCAGGTGGCCAGCCACCGGCTCGATGAAGAAGTGCATCGCCTCACGCTGGGTGACCAGGCCGCCCGACCGGCACTCCGTTATGACGTGCTGACCAGCCGGCTGGTATTGCTCGACGAGGGGCCTCAGCGTCGCTACCTGGCGGCGCTGGGGTTCGCCGAGCGGGTCGATGACGCCTTCGAACGCCTGGCGGCCATCGAACCGCAACTCGACGCCATCGCGCCAGACGCAGTGGCGGCGGCCGATAGCATCCACGCCGAGCTCAAGCCATTGATGCAAGATCTCAACCGCATTGCCAATGCCGTGATGGTCGAGGAGTGGGAAACCACCGGTGAACGCCTCGACCGGCACCGCGACAGCACCCTGCAGGTGATCGCTTCGGTGGTGGGGCTGATGCTCTGCGGGTTGGCCCTGGGCTATTTGCTCATCGGTGCGCTGCGTCAGCGCCGCGCCGCCCAGCAGGCGCTGGCCGAGCATCGCGACCAGTTGGAAGTCGAAGTGGAACGTCGCACCCAGGATCTCGAGGCGGCGCGACATCGCGTGGCCGCTGCCATCGATACGGCGCCGGATGCCTTTGCTGCCTTCGATACCGATGGACGGTTGGCATTGGTCAATCCCAAGCTGATCCAGATGTTGCCCGAGGCCAGTCGAGCACTCCCCCTGGGGTGCTCCCTCGAACACGCCCTGGCGGTACTCCGTGAGTGCGACGATAACGGCGAATTGGAGGACGCCGCCAACGATCCTCGCGAACGTACGCTACGCTGCGATCTGCATATCACCGAGCTGGGCTGGTTGCAGCTGACCATGAGCGCTAGCCGCGATGGTGGTCATGTCATGCGGCTGGCCGATATCACACCTTACAAGCAGGCCACCGAGGCACTGCAACGCGCCCTGCAGCGCGAACGCGGCGTCAGCGACTTCTACCGCAGCTTCGCGGCCATGGTCTCGCACCAGTTCCGCACCCCTTTGGCGGTGATCGACTCCGGCCTGCAGCGCCTGCAGCGGCGCGGCGAGCGCCTGGGTGGCGAGGAGCGACAGCAACGCTACCGACGCCTGCGCGACTCGGTCGCCCACATGACGCGTCTAGTGGGCAGCTCGCTGACCGCCGCCCGCCTGGATGGCGGCCAGATCGAGGCCGCTTCGACACGCTGCGACCTGCGCCAACTGGCGGAGCAATGCTGTCGCCTGCATGGCGAAGCCAGCGGCACATCGCGCATCCACCTGAGTCCCGGCGATGACACGCCGATCATGGCCTACTGCGATCCCGTGCTGGTCGAGCAGATCCTCACCAACCTGCTCTCCAATGCCCTCAAGTATTCGCCCGACGACAGCGCCGTCGAGGTCTGCCTGGGGCATGACGAGGCAAGCATATACTGTGCCGTTCGCGATCACGGACGCGGCATCGACGCAGCGGATCAAGCGCAGTTGTTCGAACGCTTCTTTCGCTCCTCCAATGCCACCGACCAGCCTGGCATCGGACTTGGACTCAATATCGCCCGTCATCTGGCACGCATCCAGCATGGCGACATCGATGTCCATTCGCGCCCCGGCACAGGCACCACCTTCCGCTTGCTACTGCCGCATGCCGATACGGCCGCTATTGAAACGGGAGAGGCTCAATGACACCCACCACGGCCCCGCGATCGCCGCTGATCCTATGCGCCGAGGATCAACACGATCTGCGTCACGACATCTGCGAAGAACTCAAGGAAGCCGGCTACGGCGTGATCGAAGCCGCCGACGGCGACGAGGCGATGCGTCAGCTCGAGCAGGCGGCTCCCGATCTGATCTTGTGCGATATCAACATGCCGGGGCATAACGGCTACCGCATACTCGAGGACATCCGCCAACGCCGACCCGACCTTGCCGATACGCCTTTCGTGTTTCTCACCGCCCTCTCCGGTCCTAGCGAAATCATCGACGGCAAGCGTCTCGGCGCCGATGACTACCTGGTCAAACCGGTCGATTTCGACCTGTTGCTGGCAACCATCGAGGCCCGCCTGCGTCAGGTGCAGCGCATGCGTCACAAGGCTCATGAGGAGCTCGACGAACTGCGTCGGGCCATGGCCCAACTGCGCCACGAAACATCCAAGCAGGCCTTCGGCGCCGCCACCCGAGCGCTGGACCTGGTGGCGCCGGGCATGGTGCTGCTCGACCACGAGGGCAAGCACCTATTCGCCAACCGTCAGGCACAGCTCCTGGTCTGCGAACAGAACGGTCTGCGTCTGGACGACTCCTTGATGGCACTTAGCAAGCGCGACTCTCGGGCGCTGAAGAAGATCCTCGACGCCGCGCTGGCGGCCAGCCAGGCTGGCGAGGACACCACTCGCTGCCTACGCTTGCCACGACCCGGCGAACGTCGCGACCTGCTGCTACTGGCCTGCTCACTGCCGCATCCCGACGCGATGATGGTCTCGGCCCCTTCGGTGGTGGTGATGCTGGCCGACCCCGAGCACCGCGGTCAGCTCTCCCAGCAGATGCTGGCCAGTCTATTCGGCTTGACCCCGGGCGAGGCACGCATCGCCGTGGCGCTGGCCGAAGGCTGGCGCACCGACGAGATTGCCGAGCGGCTGTCAATCGCCACCACCACCGTAGCCTTTCACTTGCGCAACCTGTTCCAGAAGACCGACACCCACCGCCAGGCTGATCTAATTGCCCTGCTGCTGGCCGGGGCAATGACCTGCTACGCCGACGCCTAAGCTCTGTCTGAAAAGTTGGCGAGCGAAGGTCAGACAAGGCAAAAATCGGCGAAAAGACGGAGTTTACGGGGTGTAAATGAGTACTTTGAGCCGATGTTTAACGCAGTATGGCCGAGCGCAGCCTTTTTTCGGACAGAGCCTAGAGCCGCGCCGCCAACCGCGTCCCCTGATCGATGGCGCGCTTGGCATCCAGCTCGGCGGCCTCATCGGCGCCGCCGATGATCTCCACCGCGACGCCTGCTGCCTGCAGTGGCGCCAGCAGCTCACGCACCGACTCCTGCCCGGCACACACCACCACGCTGTCGACCTCGAGCAGGCGCGGCTCGCCGTCGTGGCGGAGATGCAGGCCGTCATCGTCGATGCCCAGGTACTCGCAGCCGGCCAGGCTTTCAACGCCACGCTGCTTGAGCGCGGCACGGTGCACCCAGCCGGTGGTCTTGCCCAACCCTTTGCCGGGCTTGGAGGCCTTGCGCTGCAGCAGAAACACCTGGCGCGGCACCTCGGGGCGCTGGCGTGGCTTGAGCCCGCCGCGCTCGGCGACACCCAGGTCGACGCCCCACTCGTCGCACCAGGCGTGGGTATCCAGCGCCGGGTGGTCGACATGGGTCAGCAGCTCGGCGACGTCGAAGCCGATGCCGCCAGCGCCGATGATCGCCACCCGCCGCCCGACTCGCTCGGGGTGGGTGATCGCCGTGGCGTAGCTCATCACCTTGGGATGCTCGCTGCCGGGCAGATCGAGGCGCCGCGGCCGCACGCCGCTGGCCAGCACCACAGCGTCGAAGTCGCGCAGCGTATGGGCGTCGGCCTCGCAGTTGAGGCGCACCCGCACGCGGTGCTTGTCGAGCATCACCTTGTAGTAGCGCAGGGTCTCGTCGAACTCCTCCTTGCCGGGAATCTTGCGCGCATAGTTGAACTGGCCGCCGAGCTCGCCGGCACGCTCAAACAGCGTGACCCGGTGGCCGCGGCTGGCCGCGGTCACTGCGGTCGCCAGGCCCGCCGGGCCACCGCCGACCACCGCGATATCGCGCGGCTCGGCGGCGGGCTCGATGATGAGCTCGGTCTCGTGGCAGGCGCGCGGGTTGACCAAGCACGAGGTCAGCTTGCCCTGGAAGGTGTGGTCGAGGCACGCCTGGTTGCAAGCGATGCAGGTATTGATCTCGGCACTGCGCCCCTCGGCGGCCTTGGCCACCCACTCGGGGTCGGCGAGGAAGGGGCGCGCCATGGAGACCATGTCGGCGTGGCCGTCGGCCAGTACCCGCTCCGCCACCTCGGGCATATTGATGCGGTTGGTGGCAATCAGCGGAATCGACAACTCGGCCTTCATGCGCCGGGTGACCTCGCTGAAGGCCGCCCGCGGCACGCTGGTGACGATGGTCGGCACCCGCGCCTCGTGCCAGCCGATGCCAGTGTTGATCAGGCTGGCGCCGGCGTCCTCGATGGCCCGGCCCAGGGTCACGATCTCGTCCCAGCTGCTGCCCTCCTCGACCAGATCGATCATCGACAACCGGAAGATGATCAGGAAATCGTCGCCCAGGGCGGCACGGATGCGCCGCACGATCTCCACCGGCAAGCGCATGCGGTTCTCGAATGCTCCGCCCCAGGCGTCCTCGCGCTGGTTGGTGCGCAGGCACAGGAACTGGTTGATCAGGTAGCCTTCCGAGCCCATCACCTCGACGCCGTCGTAGCCGGCGTCGCAGGCCAGGCTGGCGCAGCGCACATAGTCGTCGATCTGCTGCTCGACCTCGTCACTGGAGAGCGCACGCGGTGTGAAGGGGTTGATCGGCGCCTGCAGCGCCGAGGGTGCCACCAGCTCGGGGGAGTAGGCGTAGCGCCCGGCGTGGAGGATCTGCAGACACAGGCGCCCGCCCTCGGCGTGCACCGCCTCGACCACCGGCCGATGGCGCTCGGCCTCCTCGCTGCAGGTCAGCTTGGCAGCGCCCTGGAACACCGCGCCCTCGGGGTTGGGCGCGATGCCGCCGGTAACGATCAGCGCAACCCCGGCGCGGGCGCGCTCAGCATAGAAGGCGGCGAGGCGCGCGTAGCCGTCCGGCGCCTCCTCGAGATTGGTGTGCATGGAGCCCATCAGCACGCGGTTGGGCAGCGTCACGCTGCCCAGGGTCAGGGGACGGAACAGGTGTGGATAGTCGGTCACGGCGGCTGCCTCGTTTGCGGCAAAATTCAAACAACTGTATGACAATTCTGCGGTAGAGTGTAGACGAACCGCCCAGAGACTCAATCCCGACCAAGAGGGTGTTTACAAAAGTCACGAGCGAAGGCCAGGCAAGGCGAAATCAGCTGAAAAACGGACCGGGCTCGCGCGCGAGTTTACGAGTGTGTAAATGAGCATTTTGAAGGTGATTTCAACGCAGCATGGCCAAGCGCAGTAATTTGTAGACACCCTCCAAGGCCGTAGCGGCATTTCATCATCGCCAAGGAGCCCTCATGTCCGACCTTGCCGTCAGCCCCGTCGAACGCCACGCCGTGCCCCTCGCACAGGGCGCCGTGCACCTCACCCGCTTTCGTCCGCAGGGCAGACCGCGCGGCTGCGTGCTGTGCTGGCACGGCGCCATCGAGTCGGGGCGTATCTTTCACAGTCGCTCGGGCAAGGGCCTGGCACCGTGGCTGGCCCGCCACGGCTATGAAGTGTTCGTCGCCGACCAGCGCGGCCGCGGCGAGGCACCGCCGCAGCCGGCACGCGGCATCGCGCTGGACCAGACCGACGTCATCGTCGACGAGATCCCGGCGGCAATCGAGGCCTGCCTGGCGCTGTCCGGCGCCGCGCGCCTGCATCTGGTCGCTCACTCCTGGGGTGGGGTGCTGCTCGCCTCGAGCCTGGCGCGCTCTGCGACGCTGCGCGATCGCGTCGCGCGCCAAGCCTACTTCGGTACCAAGCGTAGCGTGAAAAGCTGGACCCCGCAGCGGCTGCTCTACGTCGACCTGATCTGGAAGGGGCTGGCGCCGCTGGCGAGAGGAGTGTGCGGCTACCTGCCGGCGCGGGCGCTGCGCTGGGGTAGCGACGACGAGTATGCCGGCAGCCATCGCCAGGGCGCCGACTGGGTGCGCCCCAGGCCATGGGTCGACCGTCGCGACGGCTTCGACTACGCCGCGGCGCTGGCCGACGGCGGCCTGCCGCCGGTGCTGCATATCGCCGGTGCCGCGGATCGCGCCCTGGGCCACCCCGCCGATGTGGCACGCTTCGCCGCGGAGTGCGGCCCGCACCGCCAGCGCCACCTGGTGCTGGGTCGCGACCAGGGGCTCAGTCGCGACTACGGCCATCTCGACATGCTGACCCACCCCAGCGCAATGCAGGAGGTCTTTCCGACGCTGGTGGAGTGGTTCGAGGAAGGCTGACAGCAAAAACCCCGAGCCTCGGCTCGGGGTCTGCAGAATTCGGGGTTGTCGATATGGCGGACCGGACGGGACTCGAACCCGCGACCTCCGGCGTGACAGGCCGGCATTCTAACCAACTGAACTACCGGTCCGCGATGGTGGGTGATACCGGATTCGAACCAGTGACCCCCAGCATGTGAGGCTGGTGCTCTAACCAACTGAGCTAATCACCCACGCGTACGACAAAATAAGACAGGCACAGACATGGCGGACCGGACGGGACTCGAACCCGCGACCTCCGGCGTGACAGGCCGGCATTCTAACCAACTGAACTACCGGTCCGCAGTGGCGATAAGGCCTGTCGGCCAGAGCGCGCATCTTGCCTGGTGCTGCTGGCAGCGAACTGCCGATTGGAAAACTGGCGGACCGGACGGGACTCGAACCCGCGACCTCCGGCGTGACAGGCCGGCATTCTAACCAACTGAACTACCGGTCCGCTGTGTTTCCTACGTATCCAAGCCTGCTGTCTCAGGCCCCATCGCTGGGCGATGGTGGGTGGTACTGGGTTCGAACCAGTGACCCCCAGCTTGTAAGGCTGGTGCTCTCCCAACTGAGCTAACCACCCCTCGGTACGTGGCGACGCATTCTACAGTGCGCGGTTTCGATGTCAACGCTTTTTGCATTATGCCAGGCTCATCATGCCTCCCTCCAGCAACCACGCTTTTGGTTGACTTTCATCGACTTGCCCGCATTGCCACGGCGATCGTCGCGGCCGCCTCGTCGATCAGCGAGGCCTGGGTGCGACCCGACATCTTGCGCGGTTTCCAGTCGTGCTCGCCATCCTCGAGAAAGTGCACCTGGGTCTGCGCCGGCAGCCGATAGCCTTCGACCTCGTCGCGATTGCCGAACGGATCGCGACTGCCCTGCAGCACCAGGATCGGACAGGCCAGCAGCGGCCAGTGGGCAAGCCGGGTGGCGTCCGGCTTGCCCGGCGGATGAAACGGGTAGCCACACAGCACTAGCCCGGGGGCCTCGTCACGCGCGGCGAGTAGACTGGCCGCACGTCCGCCCATCGACTTGCCACCCAGCCACGGGGCGGGCAGCGAATTATGTGACACGATGTCGCACCAGGCGGCCAGTTCATCGACCAGTTTATCGATCCGCGGCGGCGGCCGGCGGCGGCCCTCCTGGCGCATGCGACGCATGTAATCGAACTCCACGCCGAGCGCCTGCACACCGCGCTCGGCGAGTGCCTCACGCAAGCGTTGCATGAACGTGGAATCCTGCCCGGCGCCTGCGCCGTGGGCCAGTAGCAGGCGTCCCACGCGCGCCTCTCCGATTACCTCGAGACGGCCGTGAGCGACCACCTCGAGGGTGCCCTGACGCCCCTCGACGAGCCACTCCGCCACCTGCTGGGGTACTACGCCAACCTCGTTTCGTCCCTGCCTGTGGGTCACGTTCATCTCCTGATGGGGTCTACGCTTAAGCGTGAATGGATGTTCAGCTTGGGCGGCTGCTGCGCTAGAATCGCCGCCCGATATCTTGATCTGCATCATTATGGGGGCAGCCACGCCCGGGCACACTAGCGTCCGGAACGTATCCCCCACTCGCGTTCGATGGGAACCTGACATGAGCACAGCATTTGAACACCCGACCTACAACTACAAGGTAGTTCGGCAGTTCGCGATCATGACGGTGGTCTGGGGCATCGTTGGCATGGCCATCGGTGTCATCCTGGCCGCTCAGCTGGTCTGGCCGCAACTGAACCTCGGACTGCCGTGGACGAGCTTCGGCCGCCTGCGCCCCCTGCACACCAACGCCGTCATCTTCGCCTTCGGTGGCTCGGCGCTGTTCGCCACCTCCTACTACGTGGTTCAGCGCACCTGTCAAACGCGCCTGATCTCAGACAAGCTCGCCGCCTTCACGTTCTGGGGCTGGCAGGCGGTGATCGTCGCCGCGGTGATCACCCTGCCGATGGGCTTCACCACCTCCAAGGAGTATGCCGAGCTGGAGTGGCCGATCAACATCCTGCTGGCCGTGGTATGGGTGACCTACGCCGTCGTCTTCCTGGGCACGATCAAGATCCGCAAGACGCCACACATCTACGTCGCCAACTGGTTCTTCGCCGCCTTCATTCTCACCGTGGCGGTGCTGCATATCGTCAACAATGCGGCGATCCCGGTGACCATGATGAAGTCGTACTCGATCTACGCCGGCGCCATCGACGCCATGGTGCAGTGGTGGTACGGCCATAACGCGGTCGGCTTCTTCCTCACCGCCGGCTTCCTCGGCATGATGTACTACTTCGTGCCCAAGCAGGCCGAGCGCCCGGTCTACTCCTACCGGCTGTCGATCGTGCACTTCTGGGCGCTGATCATCATCTACATGTGGGCCGGCCCCCACCACCTGCACTACACCGCGCTGCCCGACTGGGCCCAGTCACTGGGCATGATCATGTCGATCATCCTGCTGGCGCCCTCCTGGGGTGGCATGATCAACGGTATGATGACCCTCTCCGGCGCCTGGCACAAACTGCGCACCGATCCGACCCTGCGTTTCCTGGTGGTGGCGCTGTCGTTCTACGGCATGTCGACCTTCGAAGGGCCGATGATGGCCATCAAGACCGTCAACGCGCTGTCGCACTACACCGACTGGACCATCGGCCACGTCCACTCCGGGGCGCTCGGCTGGGTGGCGATGATCACCATCGGCTCGATCTACCACCTGCTGCCAAGGCTCTACGGCCAGACCGAGATGTACTCGGTCAAGCTGATCGCCGTGCATTTCTGGCTGTCGACCATCGGTACCGTGCTGTACATCGCCGCGATGTGGGTCAACGGCATCCTGCAGGGCCTGATGTGGCGCGCCGTCAACGCCGACGGCACCCTGATGTACACCTTCATCGAATCGGTGGAGGCCAGCGGGCCCGGCTACATCGTGCGCTGGATCGGCGGCCTGTTCTGGATCACCGGCATGCTGCTGATGGCCCTGAACACCTACATGACCATCAAGCGTAGCACCGCTGCCCAGCAGCCGCTGCCGCAGACCGCCTGAGCAACCCGGGGAAGTCGTTAGCATGAAACACGAGATTGTCGAAAAGAATGTCGGCCTGCTCTCCGTGCTGATCCTCGTGGTGATCAGTTTCGGTGGCCTGGCCGAGGTCGTGCCGCTGTTCTTCCAGGAGGACACCACCGAGCCGGTCGAGGGCCTCGAGCCGCTGTCGGCACTGGAGCTCGAAGGGCGCGATATCTACATCCGCGAGGGCTGCGTCGGCTGCCACTCGCAGATGATCCGCCCATTCCGCGCCGAGACCGAGCGCTACGGTCACTACAGCGTGGCCGGCGAATTCATCTACGAGCACAACTTCCTGTGGGGCTCCAAACGCACCGGCCCGGACCTGGCCCGTGTCGGTGGCCGCTACAGCGACGACTGGCACCGCGCGCACATGTACAACCCGCGCGACGTGGTGCCCGAGTCGATCATGCCGGCCTATCCGTGGCTGTTCGAACGTACCCTCGACGGCAATAGCACGCCGCGCAAGATGCAAGTGCTGCGCAGCATGGGCGTGCCCTACACCGACGAGGACATCGAAAACGCCACCGCCGAGGTGCGCGGCCAACAGGAGATCACCGCGCTGATCGCCTATCTTCAGCAACTTGGCACCGTGCTCGAGGGCACTCGTTGATCATGGATACCGGAACCTTTCGCGGCATCATCACCTTTCTGGTGCTGGTTTCCTTTCTCGGCATCACCTGGTGGGCCTACTCGAAACGCCGCAAGCCGGACTTCGATGAGGCCGCCAACCTGCCGTTCGCCGATGACGATGAGCCGTCGCAAGACGCCAGCGCCCCGGTCCGCGAGCCTGACACTCGCGACGCCGAATCCCGCACCGACAAGGGAGACAAGAACACATGAGCAATCTCTGGGATGACTCCCTCTCCGGCTTCTGGAGCGCCTGGATCATCGTCATCACGCTGGGCACCATCGCCTTCAGCGCCTGGATCCTGTTCGCCAATCGGCGTACCGACAAGGTGCCGGACGCCGAGGGCAACGTCGAGACCACCGGTCACGCCGCCGACGGTATCGAGGAGTATGACAACCCGCTGCCGCGCTGGTGGTTCATGCTGTTCATCGGCACCATCATCTTCTCGCTGGGCTATCTGGCGCTCTACCCCGGCCTGGGCAACTTTCGCGGCATCCTCGGCTGGAGCCAGGTCGGCCAGTGGGAAGACGAGGTGGCCCGCGCCGAGCAGCGCTACATGCCGATCTTCGCCCAGTACGATGAGATCGAGATCCCCGAGCTGGCGCGGGATCCCGAGGCGATGCGCGTCGCCGAGCGCATCTACCAGAACAACTGCGCGGTGTGTCACGGCGCCAACGCCCAGGGCGGCTACGGCTTCCCCAACCTGACCGACGGCGACTGGCTCTACGGCGGTGAACCGGACAACATCGTCACCAGCCTGGTACGTGGCCGCAACGGCCTGATGCCGTCCTGGCAGCAGCTCGGTGCCAACAACATCGAGAACGTCACCCAGTACGTGCTGTCGCTCTCCGAGCTCGACCACGACGAACAGCGCGCCAGCCAGGGGCAACCGATCTACGCCGCCTCCTGTGCTGCTTGTCACGGCGCCGAAGGCCTCGGCAACCAGGCCCTGGGCGCGCCCAACCTGACCAACGACATCTGGCTCTACCAGGCACCGGGGCAGAGCGTGGCCGACTCGGTACGCCAGACGCTGCGCAATGGCCGCAACGGCCATATGCCGGCCCAGGCCGCCTATATCGGTGAAGAGCGCGTCCACCTGGTGGCCGCCTACGTCTACAGCCTCAGCCTGGACGACGACGAGGAGTGATCCGTTGCCGGCGCCGCCCTGCGCCGGCAGCTGACCTCGTAGGCTGGTGCGGCCCGCGGTCGCACCGGCCTCGCCGGCCTCGTGTCGGCGGTACAATTCCCTTTCTCTTCCTGTTTCAGCGCCCCGTGCGCGCGGTGACATCGCCATGTCCGAACGGATCCCCAGCCGAGACGTCACACCCGACCCGGCAGTCGGCCAATACCCGCCTGCCAGCGTGCAGCAGAACATGTACGCCAGCCGGCAACATATCTACGTGCGCGAGATCAAGGGGCTGTTCCAGCGCCTGCGGCGCAGCGCCAACTGGGCGCTGATGTTGCTGTTCTTCGGCATGCCCTGGCTGACCTGGAGCGGCCGGCCGGCGGTGTGGTTCGACCTACCGGCGCGGGAGTTTCATATCCTCGGCGGCACCTTCTATCCCCAGGAGTTCATGCTGCTCTCCTGGCTGCTGATCATCTGCGCCTTCGGCCTGTTCCTGATCACGGTGTTTGCCGGGCGGGTGTGGTGCGGCTACACCTGCCCGCAGAGCGTCTGGACCTTTCTCTACATCTGGGTCGAGCATCGCCTGGAGGGCACCCGCAATCGCCGCATCAAGCTCGATCGCCAGCCACTCAGCGTCGACAAGGCCTGGCGCAAGACCGCCAAGCACGCCGTGTGGCTGCTGATTGCGCTGGCCACCGGGGTGACCTTCGTCGGCTACTTCACGCCGATCCGCGAACTGGTGGTGGCGCTGCCCACCCTCGAGGCCCACGGCTGGGCCTATTTCTGGGTCGGCTTCTTCGTGGTCTTCACCTACCTCAACGCCGGCTGGCTGCGCGAGCAGGTGTGCATCTACATGTGCCCCTACGCGCGCTTCCAGTCGGTGATGTTCGACCGCGACACCCTGATCGTCTCCTACGACACCGCCCGCGGCGAGCCACGCGGTTCGCGCAAGCGCAATGCCGACCCCAGGGCCCAGGGTCTCGGCGACTGCATCGACTGCGAGCTGTGCGTGCAGGTCTGCCCCACCGGCATCGACATCCGCGACGGCCTGCAGTACGAGTGCATCAGCTGCGCCGCCTGCATCGACGCCTGCGACAGCGTAATGGATCGCATGGGCTACCCGCGCGGGCTGGTGCGCTACACTACCGAACGGGCCCTCGAGGGGGGCAAGACGCATATCCTGCGCCCACGCCTGGCCGGCTACCTGGCCGCGCTGCTGGTCATGGTGGGCTTGTTCGCTTGGGCGCTGGGCGAGCGCGTGCCGCTGGAATTCGACCTCGAGCGCGACCGCAACAGCCTCTACCAGCAGACCCGTGACGGTCGCATCAGCAACGTCTATACCCTCAATGTGCGCAACCTCGACGACCGCGAGCATACCTATCGCATTCACGTCGACGGCCCCGAGGGGTTGACCCTGGTCGGCAACGACACCCTGCGCGTCGGCGCCAACAGCTCGCGGCTGGCGGCCATCGAACTGACCCTCGACCCCGAGCAGATCGACATGCCGAGCAAGACCATCGAAGTTCGCCTGGTATCGCAGACCGATGCCAGCATCAGCCAGACGCGCGAGTCGCGCTTTATCGGACAGATCAGGAGATAGTCTTGAGCACTACCCCCGTCACCCCCTGGTACAAGCAGTTCTGGCCTTGGTTCCTGTTGGGCCTGCTGATGACGTCTGTCACTGTCAGCACCACCATGCTGGTTATCGCCGTGCGCTCCGCCGACGGCATGGTCCAGGAGGACTACTACGAACACGGCCGAGCGATCAATATGATATTGGCCAAGCAGCAGCGCGCCGCCGAGCTCAATCTCGCCGGCGATCTGCGCATCGACGACCAGACCGGCGATATCACCCTCGACCTGGCCGGCGACGACCGCCCCGAGCGGCTGATTCTCAAGCTGCTGTTCCCGACCCGCGACGACCGCGACCAGGCCTTCACCCTCGAGCACGTACGCGACGGCCGCTACGTTGGCCAGGCCGAGGAGCGGCTCGCCTACCGCTGGTACCTGCAGCTGCAACCGGACCAAGAGACCCCGGAGTGGCGGCTGAGCGGCGAGGCGACCTTCCCCGCCGACGAGGCTATCGTACTGGCGCCGGGCGGGCCCGGTTGAGGCCAGCATGAGCGAGTCTCTCGCCGTGGCGGCGCCGAGCAGCTGCTACCACTGCGGCAGCGAGGTGTCCCCTGGTGCGCCCTGGTCCATCGAGCTGGACCAGCAGCGCCATGCGCTGTGCTGCCCCGGCTGCGAGGCAGTAGCGCATGCCATCGTCGACGGCGGCCTGGCCAGCTACTACCGCTTTCGCACCGAGCTGCCCGAGCGCCCCGATGACCGCCAGGCGGTCAAGGCCGAGACCTGGGCGGTGT
This sequence comes from Halomonas salipaludis, assembly GCF_002286975.1. Taxonomy (GTDB): domain Bacteria; phylum Pseudomonadota; class Gammaproteobacteria; order Pseudomonadales; family Halomonadaceae; genus Franzmannia; species Franzmannia salipaludis. The sequence goes on along the minus strand of NZ_NSKB01000005.1, from coordinate 426,425 downwards.
TCGACGATCCCGGCCTGCAGCAGCAGTTCGTGCATCCCGACGGCGACGGCGTGGCGGCCACCCTGGCGGTGGACGGCATCACCTGCGCCGCCTGCGCCTGGCTGATCGAGCATCGCCTCAACGCCCTCGACGGCATCACCGCCAGCGCCGTCAACCTCAGCCACCATCGCGTGCGGGTCAGCTGGGATCCGGCGCGGGTGTCGCTGTCGCGGATTCTCGCCGAGATGGCTGCCATCGGCTACAGCGCCCAGCCCTACGAGCCGGACGCCGCCCAGGCGCGACTCCAGCACGAGGAGCGCATGAACGTGCGGCGGTTGATCGTCGCCGCGGTGGGCATGATGCAGGTGATGATGTTCTCGGTGCCGATCTACGTCGCCGAGCCGGGCCAGATCAGCGCCGACTTCTACGCCCTGTTCCATTGGCTCTCCTTCGCCCTGACCACGCCGGTGGTGCTGTTCTCGGCCCAGCCGTTCTTCCGCAATGCGCTGCGCGACCTGCGCACGCGCACCCTGGGCATGGACGTGCCGGTATCGATTGCCATCGGCGGCGCCTACCTGGCCAGCGGCTATGCGGTGGTCTTCGACGTTGGCGAGGTCTACTTCGACTCGGTGGCAATGTTCACCTGCTTCCTGCTGTTCGGCCGCTACGTCGAGGCCCGCGCGCGGCGCCGCAGCGGCCATAGCGGCAACGCCATGTCCGGCGCCCTGCCGCTGTCGGCTATCCGCCTCACCGCGGACGGCGAAGAGCGCATCCTGCCCGCCAGCCAGCTCAGCCCTGGCGACCTGGTGCTGGTCAAGCCCGGCCACAGCGTGCCCGCCGACGGCGTGATCGAGGCCGGCGAGTCGAGCCTCGACGAGTCGATGCTCAGCGGCGAGTACCTGCCGGTCACCCGCGGCGTCGGCGACACCGTCACCGGCGGCAGCCAGAACGTCGAGAGCCCGCTCAGCGTGCGCGTCACCCACGCCGGCCGCGAGGCGCGGGTGGCGAGCATCGTCGACCTCACCGACCGCGCCTTCACCAGCCGCCCCAAGATCGCCGAGGCCGCCGCACGCATGGCTCACCTGTTCGTGCTGCGGTTGCTGCTGGTGGTGGTTGGCGTGGCCGCGGTGTGGTGGTTCATCGACCCCTCGCGGGTGCTGTGGGTGACCCTCTCGGTGCTGGTAGTAACCTGCCCCTGCGCGCTGGCACTGGCCACCCCCACCGCGCTCACCGCCGGCCACGGCCAGCTGCGCCGGCGCGGCGTGCTAGTGACCCGCGCCCACGCCATCGAGGGGCTGTCCCAGGCGACCCGGGTGATCTTCGACAAGACCGGCACCCTGACCCGCGGCGAGATGCAGCTGGTCGACACCCGGCCGCTGGGCGAGCAGCTCGACGCCGCACGGCTGCGCCAGCTGGCTGCCGCCCTGGAGGCCCACTCCGAACACCCCATCGCCCGGGCGTTTCGCCCCCACCGGCTGGCCACGCTGCGCGCCAGCGAGGTGGTCAGCCGCCCCGGACTGGGCCTCGAGGGCGACATCGACGGCCTGACCTATCGCCTCGGCAAGCCGGCCTTCGCCGCCCCCGAGCACGACCTCGAGCCACCCAGCGACGGCCAGTGGCTGCTGCTCGCCGCCAACGGCGAGCCGCTGGCCTGGTTCGGCCTGCGCGACCACCTGCGCGAAGACGCGGCGGCCACCGTGGAGGGGCTCAAGGCCCAGGGCCTGGCGGTCAGCCTGCTGTCGGGGGACACTCCGGCATCGGTGGCGGCGCTTGCCACCCAACTCGGCATCGACGACTGGCAGGCAGGCGCCAGCCCCGAGGACAAGCTAGCGCGGATCGAGGCCTACCAGGCCGACGGCGAGCAGGTGGTGATGGTCGGTGACGGCATCAACGACGTGCCGGTGCTGGCCGGTGCCGACGTCTCGATCGCCATGAACAGCGCCACCGACCTGGCCCGCACCAGCGCCGATGCCGTCTTGCTCAGCCCACGCCTTGAGCGTATCGTCGAAGCGGTCGAACTGACCCGCGCCACGCGGCGCATCATCCGCCAGAACCTGATCTGGTCGGTGTGCTACAACGCCACCGCACTGCCGATTGCCGCCCTCGGCATCGTGCCGCCCTGGGTCGCTGCGCTGGGCATGTCGGCAAGCTCACTGGTAGTGGTCGGCAACGCCCTGCGCCTGACCCGTATGCAGCCGCGCAGTCCCGCATCGTCCACCCCCTTACCGGAGCCCGCATGACGATTCTCTATCTGCTGATTCCGCTGACGCTGATCCTGCTGGCCCTGGCCGTCTGGGCGTTCTTCTGGGCGGTGCGCAACGATCAGTTCGAGGACCTCGAGGGCCCCGCCCACCGTATCCTGTTCGACGAGGACGAGAACGACCTCACCCCTGAGGAGCGCCAGCGCCGCCGCGACCAGGCCGCCGCCCGAGACGACTCGCGACAGCAGGACGACCCGCCGCACTGATGGATCCCACCGGCCTCGACCTCCCACCGCTGGCCGCCGCCTTCGTGTTCGGCCTGCTTGGCGGCGCCCACTGCATCGGCATGTGCGGCGGCATCATGAGCGCGCTGACCTTCGCCGTGCCGCCCAGCATGCGCCACCCGGCACGCCTCGGCGGCCTGCTGCTGGGCTACAACCTGGGCCGCATCGCCAGCTACATGGTCGCCGGGGCATTGGTCGCCGGGCTCGGTACCCTGGTCGGCGGCCTGGCCGGCGAGGTACGCCTGGTGTTCCAGGTACTGGCGGCGATCATGCTGATCCTGATGGCGCTGTACATCGCCAACTGGTGGAAGGGCCTACTCGTGGTCGAGCGGCTGGGCCGGCGCCTGTGGCGCCATATCGAGCCCTTCGGCCGACGCTTGATGCCGGTGGTCAAGATCCCCCAGGCGGTGGCGCTGGGCGCGGTGTGGGGCTGGCTGCCGTGCGGGCTGGTCTACTCGATGCTGGCCTGGAGCCTAACCCTGGCAAGCCCGCTGCAGGGTGCGGCGCTGATGGCTGCCTTCGGGCTCGGCACTCTGCCCGCGGTGCTGGCCACTGGCATGGCCGCCCACAGCCTGGCGCGGCTGATCCGCCACCCCGCCACCCGCGCGGTGGCCGCGCTAAGCATCATCGCCTTTGCGCTCTGGCAGCTATGGCGGCTGCTGCCGGGCAGCGCGGGACACTGAAGCGAGGGACGCCGGGGGCAGGCCGAAGAGGGGGTTTGCGCCATGGATGGCGCAAGGTAGCGCCCAGGGACGGGTTTACAGCGCCCCCTCGTAGGCCTGCCGACGGATCAGTCCCGAGCGGTGCTGCTGCACTCCGTGGATCGCGTAGGCAGCGTCCAAGGACGGTTTGACGACGCCTCTTCGTAGGTCTTGAGACGGTTCAGCCCCGAGCGGCGCCGCTACCTGCGATGGCCTGGGCACGAATGCACGGTGACTTGACCCAAGGCAAGATCGCCGCGCCGCGCCGGCGCTAGCATGGGCGCAAGATCCTCGTCAGGAGTGCCCACCATGTCTTACGCCACGCCCATCGCGCCGCCCCAGGCGGCGGCGTCCTCCGCCTGGGACGAGGCGCTGATTCGCCGCTACGACGTCAGCGGGCCGCGCTACACCTCATACCCTACCGCGCTGTCGTTTCACGACGGCGTCGGCGCCGAGGCGTTTAGTGAAGCGCTGTCGCGCAGCAATGCCGGCGGCCGGCCGCTGTCGCTCTACGTGCACGTACCGTTCTGCCGCAAGATCTGCTTCTACTGCGCCTGCAACAAGATCGCCACCAAGAACACCCGCCTGGCCGAGCCCTACCTGGCCAGGCTCGACCGCGAGATGGTGCTCGCCGCGCGGCATCTGGACACCTCACGGCCGGTCAGCCAGCTGCACTGGGGCGGCGGCACCCCAACCTTCCTGACCCTCGACCAGATGGGCGACCTGGTCGACCGGCTGCACAGCCGCTTCGGCCTCAGCAGCGACCCGCAGCGCGACTACGCCATCGAGATCGACCCCCGCGAAGCCAATATGCTGACCCTGCGTCACCTGCAGGCGCTGGGCTTCAACCGCATCAGCCTCGGCGTCCAGGACCTCGACCTGCGGGTCCAGAAGGCCATCAACCGCGTGCAGCCCCGCGTGCTTACCGAAACCCTGGTCGACGAGGCACGCCGGCTGGGCTTTCGCTCGCTGAACATGGACCTGATCTACGGCCTGCCCCACCAGACCCGCGACAGCTTCGCCGCGACGCTCGAGCAGGTCATCGACATGGCCCCGGCACGGCTCTCGGTGTTCAACTACGCGCACATGCCGCAGCGCTTCGCGCCGCAGCGACGTATCAGCGAGGCCGACCTGCCCAGTGCCGAGGAGAAGCTGGCCATCCTGCGCACTACCATTGACATGCTCGAGGCCGCCGGCTATGTGCATATCGGCATGGACCACTTCGCGCGTCCCGATGACAGCCTCGCCGTGGCCCAGCGCCAGGGCACCCTGCAGCGCAACTTCCAGGGCTACTCGAGCCACGCCGACAGTGACCTGGTGGGCCTCGGGGTCTCGGCGATCTCGCGGGTCGACGATCTCTATGCCCAGAATCCCAGCGACCTGGCCGGCTACGAGGCAGCGCTCGACGCCGGACGCCTGGCGACCCAGCGCGGCGTGCGCCTGAGCCAGGACGACCTATATCGCCGCTACGCCATCGAGCGCCTGATGTGCGACATGCACCTCGACTTGGCCGAGCTCGGCAGCCGCTTCGGCATCGACGCCGAGCACTACTTTGCCGACAGCCTACGCCAGCTGGAGGGGGCCGAACGCGACGGCCTGATGATCCGCCGCGGCCTGACCTTGACCGCCACCCCGATCGGCAAGTTGCTGATTCGCCACCTGGCGATGGCCTTCGACGCCCATCTCACGCCCGGCCAGGGGCCGCGCTACTCGAGGATCCTCTGATCATGCCGGAAAGCATCCTTTGCCGTAGCGCCACGATCTACCATACTGAGGGCAACGCCACCACCCAGGAGGAGGTCATGCCAGCCCCCGTCACCGCCCCTAGAAGCGCACGACTGCACGAGACGCGCTGCCAGACCTGCAGCCTGAGTTCACTGTGCCTACCACTGGCCCTGGAGTTCTCCGACGTCGACCAGTTCGACGCCATCATTCGCCGTCGCGCGCCGCTCAAGAAGGGCGAGGCGCTGTTCCGCCAGGGCGAGGCGTTTACCAGCGTGTTTGCGGTGCGCTCGGGCAGCCTCAAGCAGCTGGCCAGCGAGGGCAACGGCGAGGACCAACTGACCAACTTCTATCTGCCCAGCGAGCTGGTCGGCCTCGACGCCATCGACGACGAACGCTACCCCGGAACGGTCACTGCCCTCGAGACCACCACGGTATGCGAGATCCCCTTCGACCGCCTGGACCATCTCTCCGAACAGTTACCGGAGCTGCGCACACAGCTGTTTCGCAGCATGAGCAAGGAGATGCGCGACGACCGCCGCATGATGCGCCTGCTGTCACGCAAGACCGCCGACGAGCGCCTGGCCAGCTTCCTGCTCGGGCTGTCGAATCGCTTCCGCCGCCGCGGCTACTCCGCCTACAGTTTCCGGCTGTCGATGTCGCGCGCCGATATCGGCAACTACCTGGGCCTGGCAGTGGAAACCGTCAGCCGCATCCTCGGCCGCTTCCAGCAGCAGCAGCTGGTGGCGGTGGCCGGCCGCGAGGTCAATATCCTCGACCTGGCAGCACTCGAGTCTCTCGCCGAGGGCGACGGCTGCCACTAGCCATCCCGACTGCGAAACTACAGCGCCCCCACCGAGCGATCGGCGGGGGCGCTGTGCATCTGCATCGCAGCGTCGGCGACTAGGCCTGGCGGGCCAGATCGAAGGCTTCGATACGATTGGCCTGCATCCGCGCCTGCTTGTCCTCGAGCCCGACGAAGTCGAACAGCTCGCGGTCGGCGAGCTGCGAGGGGGCCACGTTGGTGACCGCCTTGAACATGGTCTCGAGCCGCCCGGGGTACTTGGCCTCCCACTCGGCGAGCATCTCCTTGACCACCTGGCGCTGCAGGTTGGGCTGCGAACCGCACAGATTGCAGGGAATGATCGGGAACGCCATGCGCCGGGCGAACTCGGCGATGTCCGCCTCGCGGCAGTAGGCCAGCGGCCGGATCACGATGTTCTTGCCATCGTCGGCGAGCAACTTTGGCGGCATCGCTTTGAGGCTGCCGCCGAAGAACATGTTGAGAAACAGCGTCTCGAGAATATCCTCGCGATGGTGGCCCAGCGCCACCTTGGTGGCACCGATCTCCTCGGCGAAACCGTACAGCGAGCCGCGCCGCAGCCGCGAGCAGAGCGCGCAGGTGGTCTTGCCCTCGGGGGTCTTCTCCTTGACCACCGAGTAGGTGTCGCGCTCGAGGATATGGTAGTCGACGCCAGCAGCGTCGAGATACTCGGGCAATACGTGTTCGGGAAAGCCGGGCTGCTTCTGGTCGAGGTTGACGGCCACCAGCGAGAAGTCCACCGGCGCGCTGCGCTGCAGGCTGCGCAGGATCTCGAGCATGGTGTAGGAGTCCTTGCCCCCGGACAGGCAGACCATGACCTTGTCGCCGTCGCGGATCATGCCGTAGTCGATGATCGCGTTGCCCACCTGCCGACGCAGGCGCTTCTGCAGCTTGTTGAACTCACGCTTGTCGCGGGCGTCACTGACGCCCGCCGCCTGGGGAGGAAGTATCTCGGACATGATCGCAGCATCGGGGCCGGAAATGGCCGGCCATCTTACCATCGCCGCGCAACGACGTCAGTCGCCGCGCAACGACGTCAGTCGCCGCGCATCGCGCCCTTCTCCAGGCGCAGGTACATGAGTGCCGCGGTGACTGCGTCGCCCAGCGCGGTATGGCGGCCGATCACCGGCACGTCGAGGGCCTTGGCCACCGCCTCGAAGCGCAGGTTCGGCTCGATCTCGGGATGCGCGCGCCGCAGGTCGCGCACGTAGCGCTGCGAGACTTCGATCAGCGAATTGGGCAGGTCGAAGCCGAAGCGCGGGCGCAGGTGGCGGTTGAGTATCGTTATGTCGAAGTCCAGGCACCAGCCCATCAGTGGCCGGTTGCCGATGAAGTCGAGCAGCTTGTCCAGCGCCTCCTCGACACAGTCGCCACCGGCCAGATCGATGCCGCGCAGGCCGTGGATACGGATCGAGTCGCCGTTGAGGCTGGCCGGACGCTGCAGGCGCAGGTCGAGAGACTCGCTGGTCAGCACCCGGCCGTCGCGCACCTTGACCGCGGCGATCGATACCAGCTCGGCACAGCGGGTATCGAGGCCGGTGGTCTCGCAGTCGATGGCCACCATCTCGTTGCCGGTATAAGGGTGAAACAGCCAGCCATACTCGCCTTCGGCATGACGACGTCGGTCGCTGGCTCGGCGCAGAGCGCGCAGCATGTGAACCTCCATGGCTCGGTTATCGTCGTTGTCCAGGCCGAAGCGGAGCCTCAGCTGTATTCCAGATGAAAGCGCTGTGACAGCCGCTGTTTGAAGTCCTTGACCATGTGCAGCGCCTCGCGCAACAGGTCGCGCTCCAGCGACGAGAGCTGCTGCACCACCACCCGGTTGGCATCCTCGCCGTCGCCGTCACGCTCGAGCTGCTGACGCAGGCGCAGCTCGGTGAACAGCGCCAGCGCCTCGCCCAGATCCTCGGCGAAATTGGCCTCGAGGCGGCCGTCCTCGGCCAGGGCGTCGAGCCGGTCGAGGGTCGAGGTGGCGCGAATGCCGCGCTCCAGCGCCAGGGTGCGAACACCGTGCACGATGGGAAAGATGCCGCCCTTCTTGATATCGATGCCGTGCTGGGGCTTCTTCAGCGAGCCGAACAGCGTCAACGGCGTGGAGAAGCGCAGCGCGGTGCGCGCGAAATAGGAGAGCAGTATCTCGTCGCGACGGCAGCGCTCGAACAACTCGTCGCGCACCTGCTCGAGCAGTGCGGTCTGGCCCGCCACGGCGTGGGCGTCGAGCATGATGGCGAGCTTCATCAGGCTATCGCCGTCGCGGCGTGCGGCCCAGCGCGCAATGCGCTCGCGCCACTCGCTGACACTACCCACCCAGTCGGGGTTGGAGACCATGATATTGCCCGGGCACGGCGGGTAGCCGAGGCGAATCAGGGTCTCGGTGACCTCGCGCATCTGCGCCTCGCACTCCGGCCAGGCGTGGCCGTCGGCCAGGATCAACGCATTGTCCTGGTCGGTCTTGAGAATCTGCTCGCCGCGCCCCTCGCTGCCCATCACGATCAGACAGCTGGCGTCGCGATGCACCTCGTCGATGGCGAAGCCCCACGCCTTGGCCATGATGCGGCCATTGAGAGCCGCCAGCAGGCCCATGGCGAAGCGCAGCTTGACCCCCTGGGCCATCAACGCACGCACCAGCTCCGGCGTACGCGCGCTGGCACGGGCCAGCTCGTCGAGGCTATCGGCCTGCTCGACCTGCAGGCTGACCACGTAGCTGCGGCTGGAGAAGAAGCTCAGCACGTCGGTGAGCTCGACCACGCCCACCGGCTTGCCCTCCTCGACCACCACCACTCGTGCCACCTCGTGACGGGTCATGCGCACCAGCGCCTCGAACAGATACTGCTCGGCGCCGGCGGTGACCAGTTCGAAATGCGCCACCTCGATGGCCGGGCGCTGCTGGTCCAGGCCCTCGATGACCACGGCATTGAGCAGGTCGGTCTTGGTGACCATGCCGAAGCGCTCGCCGTCGCACACCAGCAGGCTGTCGGCGTGACTGGCATTGAGGGTGCTCACCGCATCGAAGATGCTGGTCGCCTGATCGACCACCAACGGCTCGCGCATGCACTCGCCGATGCGCGCCAGCATGAAACCGGCCATGGTCACCCCACCCTCGGCGCGCCGCTCGGTGAGCAAACGCGCCTTGTGGGTCAGGCTCTGGCGGAAAAACTCGGCAAACGCCGGGTAGTCATCGCACAGCCGCTGAAACAGCGCCTTGGGCAGCAAATAGCAGAGGCTCTCCTGCTCGGCCTGGAAGCGGTAGCGACTCTTGCCATTGAGGATGCTGATGGCACCGAACAGGTCACCGGCGGTGTAGTGACCGATTCGCGCCGCCGCTGCCGGCATGGTCGGGTCGAGCTCGGCCACCTCGCCCTTGTGGATCATGAACACGAATTCCCCGGGCTGGCCGGCATCGAGGATGACTTCCTGGGTGTCGAAATAGGCCAGGTCGACGCCGCCACGTACCCGCTCACGTCCTGCGTCATCGAGCAGCGTGAACGGCGGCTGGGAAAGATCGACATCGACCATGGTAGCAACCTCGATAACGCGTAAGACTTTCCGCTCGTATACTTTCGGTTAACCCTGCCTTACTTATCTTTCTTCATATCTACAGAATAACAAAGCCAGCCACCCAGCCGACAGCTAGACTATCGTTCAATGAGGCGTCGCCTTTGGTATAAAGTTCTGCCTAGCGACGCTATACCATCGTCCTATAGTGCCTCACCAGGTCGCCCAAGTTATTTTCGACACACCATGTAAGACAATGATTTAACTGAAGAAAGGATCTACGAATAAACTTCAACAAAAGGCGTGATACCAAAGTCTGGGATTTATTTTTAGGCATCTATTGACCACTATCAGTCATGAATCATGCAGGGCAATCTCACGTAGATGACAGGGTCGACGTTAGTCATATGCTTTTGGATAACGACACGGCCAACGTTCGATAGGTGCGATTGCCTTGCTGGGTCACACCAACTCTCATCACCACACCAACACTTCCAACACACGTGGAGAGCATCACAATGGCAGATGATAAATCCAATGCCGCTGCATACTGGAAGGCCAACGTGCGCTTGATAACCGGCTGCCTGATCGTCTGGGCACTGGTGTCATACGGCTTCGCCATTCTACTGCGACCGCTGCTGTCCGGCATTCCTATCGGCGGGACCGACCTGGGCTTCTGGTTCGCTCAGCAGGGCTCCATCCTGACCTTCATCGGCATCATCTTCTTCTATGCCTGGCGCATGAATAAGCTCGATGCACAGTTTGGCCTGGGGGAGTAACCGGACATGAGTCAGTTTGCCATCAACCTGCTGTTCGTGGGGGCCTCGTTTGCCCTCTACGTCGGCATCGCGATCTGGGCCCGTGCCGGCTCGACCAAGGATTTCTACGTCGCCGGCGGCGGCGTGCATCCCATCACCAACGGCATGGCTACCGCCGCCGACTGGATGTCGGCGGCCTCGTTCATCTCCATGGCCGGCCTGCTGGCCTCCGGGGGATACGCCAACTCCAGCTTCCTGATGGGCTGGACCGGCGGCTACGTGATTCTGGCCATGCTGCTGGCCCCCTACCTGCGCAAGTTCGGCAAGTTCACGGTGCCCGACTTCATCGGTGATCGTTTCTATAGCACGCCGGCACGCATCGTCGCGGTGGTGTGCCTGGTCGTTGCCTCGGTGACCTACGTCATCGGCCAGATGACCGGCGCCGGCGTGGCCTTCTCGCGCTTCCTCGAAGTCAGCAACACCTGGGGCATCTGGATCGCCGCCTTCATCGTGTTCCTGTATGCGGTCTTCGGCGGCATGAAGGGCATCACCTACACCCAGGTGGCTCAGTACATCGTGCTGATCATCGCCTACACCATTCCCGCGGTATTCATTGCGCTGCAGCTGACCGGCAACCCGATCCCGATGTTCGGCATGTTCAGCACCCACACCGAATCGGGCCTGCCGCTGCTCGAAAAGCTCAACTCGGTGCTCAATGAGCTCGGCTTCCGCGACTACACCGCCGACGTCGACAACAAGCTCAACATGGTGCTGTTCACCCTGTCGCTGATGGTCGGCACCGCGGGCCTGCCCCACGTTATCATCCGCTTCTTCACCGTACCCAAGGTCGCCGATGCACGCTGGTCAGCCGGCTGGGCGCTGGTGTTCATTGCCCTGCTCTACCTGACCGCACCGGCGGTGGCCTCGATGGCGCGTCTCAACCTGCTGACCACCGTCTATCCGGACGCTGCCGGCCAGGTCGAGAACTACGAAGAGGCGATGGACAACGCACTGGTCTACGAGGAGCGCCCAGAGTGGATCAGGACCTGGGAAGAGACCGGTCTCATCGAGTTCAACGATCTCAACAGCGATGGCCGCATCCAGGTCTACAACGACGCCAACCCGGACTTTGCCGACACCGCCGCCGAGCGTGGCTGGGAAGGCAACGAACTGGAGGTCAACAATGACATCCTGGTACTCGCCAATCCGGAGATCGCCAACCTGCCGGGCTGGGTCATCGGCCTGATCGCCGCCGGCGGTATCGCCGCTGCCCTGTCCACTGCAGCCGGCCTGCTGCTGGCCATCTCCTCGGCGATCAGTCACGACCTGATCAAGAACACCATCAACCCCAATATCACCGAGAAGGGCGAGATGCTGGCGGCGCGGATCTCCATGGCCGGTGCCATCCTGCTGGCGACCTACCTGGGTCTCAACCCGCCGGGCTTCGCCGCGCAGACGGTCGCCCTGGCCTTCGGGATCGCCGGTGCGTCACTGTTCCCGGCACTGATGATGGGGATCTTCTCCAAGCGAGTGAACAGCAAGGGCGCCGTGTCCGGCATGCTTGCCGGCCTGGTCGCCACCCTGCTGTACATCTTCACCTACCTGGGCTGGCTGTTCATCCCCGGCACCAACATGCTGCCGAATACCCCGGACAACTGGATTCTGGGCATCTCGCCGCTGTCGTTCGGTGCCGTCGGCGCGATGATCAACTTCGCCGTGGCCTTCGCGGTATCCAACGCCACCGAGGAGCCTCCCCAGGAGATCCAGGACCTGGTGGAAAGCGTGCGCTATCCCAAAGGTGCTGGTGGTGCCATCGACCACTAAGCCATAATGGCCCCCGGCGCCAGGCGCCGGGGCTCGTTCACCGCAACACGTCGGGCTTCCCCCAGGGAAGCCCGACTGCTTTCAGAAAGGTACCTTATGATATGGCACTTGATTGCAGCCGCCTTTGCCGGCCTCGGCGCTGCCGGCCTCGGGCTGCTGCTGCGCTTTCTCAGCGGCAAGCGCTTGCCGCGCTGGATCATCCCGGCCTGTGCCGGCCTCGGCGTGCTGGGCTATCAGATTCATCACGAATACACCTGGTTGAGCCACAAGCAGCAGCAGCTCCCCGACTCTACCGAGGTGGTGGCGGTGGAACACGGCGGCGCGTTCTGGCGGCCCTGGACCTACGCCTTCCCCATCGCCAACGCCTTCGAGGTGGTCGACCAGGCCAACATGTCGGTCACCGATAGCGACGGTGAGCGCCTGGTGGAGTTCATCCGCTACCGTTTCGAGCGCCACCACATGGACCTGGTCAGCCACCAGGCCTACCTGATGAACTGCACCACTCAAGAGCTGGTACCGCTGGCCGGCGAGCCGCGCCGACCGCAGCTCGCAGCGCTGCGCAACCTGGCCGACGACGATCCGCTCTATCGGGCGGTGTGCGACGCCGGCTGAGCGCCAACGGCGGCCACCACTGCGACCCGCCGTGCCATTGCTCTAGAATGCTCGCAGACCAAGGGGAGGATGCATGTTCGCCGGCTGGCTGCTGATCGCCATTTCACTGACCTATATCGCGGTACTGTTCGCCATCGCCTGGCGCGGTGACCGCCATGCCCGGCTGCACGGCGCCAGCCGCCGGCGACCGGTCATCTACAGCCTGGCGCTGGCCATCTACTGTACCTCCTGGACCTTCTACGGCGCAGTGGGCGAGGCGGCAACCTCGGGCTGGTCGTTCGCCAGCATCTTCGTCGGGCCGATCCTCACCTTCCTGCTGTTCTGGCCGGTGCTGGCCAAGATGATTCGCGTCGCCAAGCACCAGAACGTCACCTCGATCGCCGACTTCATCGCCTCGCGCTACGGCAAGACCCAGTCGCTGGCCGCCTTCGCCAGCCTGGTGGCGCTGATCGGCACCCTGCCCTACATCGCCCTGCAGCTGAAGGCGGTGTCGACCTCGTTCATGGTGCTGACCGACACCTCGGACATGACCCGTACGCCGCTATTCGCCGACACCGGCTTCTACGTAGCGGCGGTGATGGCGGTGTTCGCGATCCTGTTCGGTACCCGCCATACCGACGCCACCGAGCACCACGAGGGACTGGTGCACGCCATCGCCTTCGAGTCGCTGGTCAAGCTGCTGGCCTTCCTGATCCTCGGTGCCTACGTCACCTGGGGGCTGTTTGGCGGGCTCGGCGACCTGCTGGGCCAGGCGGAACAGCAGATGCAACTGCAGCAGCAGCTCGCCGCCCAGGACTTCGGCCGCAGCTTCTGGGCCCAGACCCTGCTCGCCATGCTGGCGATCTTCTGCCTGCCGCGGCAGTTCCACGTCGCGGTGGTCGAGAATACCCACCGCGACGATGCCACCAAGGCACGCTGGCTGTTCCCGCTCTATCTGGTGGCGATCGGCTTCTTCGTGCTGCCGCTGGCCGCCGCCGGCCTGATCATGTTCCCCGGCGGCGACGTCGAGCCGGACACCTTCGTGCTGGCCATCCCCATGGCCGCCGGCAACCAGCTGCTGACCCTGCTGACCTTCATCGGCGGCTTCTCGGCGGCCACCGGCATGGTGATCGTGGCCGCGGTGGCGGTATCGATCATGATCTCCAACGAGATCGTGATCCCGGCACTGTTCCGGCTACGCTGGTTCGACACCAAGCCCCGCGACTACGGCCGCCTGGTGCTGCGCGCACGGCGCATCACCATCGTCGCCATCCTGGCGCTGGCCTACGGCTTCCATCAGCTGATCGCCGAATACGGCACCCTGGCCTCCACCGGCATGCTGTCGTTCGCCGCCGCGGCACAGTTCGCCCCGGCGCTGCTCGGCGGGCTGTACTGGAAACGCGGCAACCGCCTCGGGGTGATCGTCGGCATGAATATCGGTTTCGGCATCTGGGCCTACACCCTGCTGATGCCGACCCTGATCACCGCCGGCGTACTGCCCCAGGCGTGGCTGGTCGGCGGCCCGCTGGGCATCAACTGGCTGGCACCGACCCAGCTGTTCGGCCTCAATATCGGCGACAGCTTCACCCACGGCGTGATGCTCTCCCTGGGCCTCAACCTGTTCTTCTATATCTTCGTCTCGCAGATGACCCCGCAGCGGGTGGTCGAACGCATCCAGGCCTCGCTGTTCGTCGACAGCGTCGAGACCCGCCAGACCTCGGTCAACCGGCCCTGGACCGGCGCCACCACGGTCGGCGACCTCAAGGTGCTGTGCGAGCGTTTTCTGGGCGCCGGCCAGGTGTCGCGGGCCTTCGACGACTACGCCCTACGTACCGGCAAGCCACTCGAGGATACCGCCCGCGCCTCCATCGACGTAATCCAGTTCACCGAGCGCTTCCTGGCCTCGGTGCTCGGCGCCTCGTCGGCGCGCATCGTGGTCAACTCGGCGCTGCAGGGCCGCGGCATCGGTATCTCGGACGTGATCTCGATCGTCGACGAGGCCTCCCAGGTGCTGGAGTTCAACCGCGCCCTGCTGCAGGCCACCATCGAGAACATCAACCAGGGCATCAGCGTGGTCGACCAGAACCTGCGCCTGGTGGTGTGGAACCAGCGCTACCTGGAGCTGTTCCGCTTCCCCGACCACCTGATCCGGGTCGGCGCGCCGATCGACAAGATCTTCCGCTACAACGCCCACAACGGCGAGTACGGCCCCGGCGACCCCGAGGAGCACGTCGAGCTGCTGATCGACAACATCCGCCAGGGCCACCCGCACCGCTACGTGCGCTACCGCCAGGACGGCACCGTGCTCGAGGTGCAGGGCAACCCGATGCCCGGCGGCGGCTTCGTCTACACCTACCAGGACATCACCCAGCAGAAGCGCATCGAGGAAGCGCTGATCCGCTCCGAGAACAATATCCGCATCTATACCGACAACGTGCCGGCACTGATCGCCTACTTCGACAAGGAGTGCCGCTACCTCTTCACCAACCGTGCCTACGAGCAGGCCTTCGACATCGACCGCAACGCGGTGATCGGCGAGCGCGTCGAGGCGGTGATGCCGGCGCATATCGCCCGCGACCGCGCACCGTGGATGAAGCGCGCCCTGGCCGGCGAGCGGGTCAGCTTCGAGATCTCGCTGGACGACGGCGACGGCGGCACCCGCTACATGCTGGTCACCTACACGCCGCACTTCGGCGACAGCGGCACCATCCTCGGTTTCTTCTCGCTGTACCAGGACATCACCGAACGGCGCCTGGCCGAGATCGCCTTGAAGGAGACCAACGAGAACCTCGAGGAGCGGGTTCGCGAGCGTACCCAGGCGCTGTCGGAAGCCAACGCCGCACTGCGCCAGGAGAACCGCGTGCGCGCCGAGGCCGAGCAGGCGCTGCGCCAGGCCAAGCAGGTCGCCGAGGACGCCAACGCCTCCAAGACCCGCTTCCTGGCGGCGGCCAGCCACGACCTGCTGCAGCCCCTCAACGCTGCACGGCTGTTTACCTCGGCACTGGCCCAGGAGGTCGACGCCGAGGACATGAAGCGCACCATCGGGCATATCGACAACTCGCTGCAGGCCGCCGAGGAGCTGCTCGGCACCCTGCTCGACATCTCCAAGCTCGACGCCGGCGCCCTGACGCCGCGGCGCAGCCACTTCGCGCTGGCCGATATCATCCGTCCGCTGCGTGCCGAGTTCGAGGTGATGGCCGAGGAGCGCGGCCTCGACCTGATGGTGGTCACCACCGGCTGCTGGGTCGACAGCGACGCCCAGATGCTGCGCCGCATCGTGCAGAACTTCCTCTCCAACGCGATTCGCTACACCCAGCACGGCCGCGTGCTGCTGGGCTGCCGCCGTCGGGGCGGGCGGCTCACCATCGAGGTCTGGGATTCCGGCCCCGGGATCCCCGAATCGAAGCTCTCGGAGATCTTCCAGGAGTTCCGCCGCCTCGATCAGGCCTCGCGCCACAAGGAGAGCGAGAAGGGCCTGGGGCTGGGGCTGTCCATCGCCGACCGCATGAGCCGGGTCCTCGACCATCCGATCCAGGTGCGCTCCTGGGAAGGGGTCGGCACGGTGTTTTCGGTTAGCGTACCGCTGGTCGCCGCCCAGGCGCCGCGTGACAGCGACGAGGAGCGGCCGTCGCGGCGCGGCGGCAACAAGCTGGCCGGCGCCAAGATCATCTGCATCGACAACGAGACGCTGATTCTCGAGGGCATGAAGGCGATGCTCAGCGGCTGGGGCTGCGAGGTGTTCACCGCCACCTCGATCGGCGGCGCCAAGTCGATCCTGCGCCACCTGGAGGGCGACCCGGACGCCATCCTCGCCGACTACCACCTCGACAACGAGGTTACCGGGATGATGGCGCTGGAGGCCCTCGCCGAACGCCTCGACGGCGCCGTGCCGGGCATCGTGATCACCGCCGACCGCACCGACGAGGTCGCCGAGGAGGTACGCCGCGCCGGCTACCAGCTGCTGCTCAAGCCGGTGCGCCCGGCGGCGCTGCGCGCCCTGCTGACCCGCACCCTGCAGGCCAGCCGCGCGGGACGGTAGTAAGAAGGTAAGTGTCCACGACACAGCGGCCTCGGGGACAGAGCGAAGCGGGGGTTCTGCGCCATGGGTTCGGAGTACTGCTCCGAACGAGCTGGCCAAGGATGGCCAGCTCCGGTCCTGCAAGCGAAGCAGGATGCGTGAGCACAGCAGGGCGCAGGTAGCGCCCAGGGATGGTTTACAGCGCCCCCGCGCAGGCCTGTCGCCGAGAAAGCCGCGAAAACAGACTGACCACGAAAAACCCCACCGGACACGACATCCGATGGGGTTTTGTCAGCTATCTCGGCTTGCGCACCCGAGCAGTTGGACGCTAGGACTCGACCTTGGGCGGTTCGACCTCGAGCTTTTGCGCGGCGATCACCGCCTGGGTCCGTGAGTGCACGCCCAGCTTGCGCAGGATCGCCGTCACGTGGGCCTTGATGGTGGCTTCCGAGACGTTGAGCTCGTAGGCGATCTGCTTGTTGAGCAGCCCTTCAGTGAGCATGTTGAGCACGCGGAACTGCTGCGGCGTCAACGAGGCGATGGCTTCGGCGAACTTGGTCTCCTCCTCGTTGGACTCGCCCAGCGCCTCGGCCAGTTCCGGCGGCAGCCACACCTCGCCGTCGAGGATCTCGCCCACCGCCTCGGCGATCAGCGATAGCGACGACGACTTGGGAATGAAGCCCGAGGCGCCGTAGTCGATGGCGCGCCGCACCACATAGGGCTCGTCGCTGCCCGAGACCACTGCCACAGGGATATCGGGCATCTGGCCGCGCAGCTGGATCAACCCGGAGAAGCCGTGCGCCCCGGGCATGTGCAGGTCGAGCAGAATCAGATCGGCATCCGGATGCCGCGTGACCACCTCAGTAGTCGCCTCCATGGTATCGGATTCGACGATCTCGGCCTGGGGAGCCAGCTGTCGCAGCGCTTGGGTCAGGGCCGCACGGAACAGCGGATGGTCATCGGCGACGATGAATTTCTGGGCAAAGGCCATTGAGACTCCTCCGGTTCCTCTTATCGCGAACGCGCGGCCATTGCCAACGCGCAGCCGCCCCTTCGGCGCCTAGGGGCGGGTTCGCCATTGTTACACGGCATGTTACCCCATGGCGATGAAGAATCCCAAGCCCGCACATTCAACCCTGCGCGGTTTCATCAGGCATCGCCACTAGACATGAAAATGCCGGCTTGCTAAGGCCGGCATTCGCTGTAGACGACAGCGCTATTCGCATAGCGCTCGCCGTTCATGTCGACACTCAGCGGTTGGCGCGGTTCTCGATCAGGTCGTCGACCACGGTGGGATCGGCCAGGGTGCTGGTATCGCCCAGGCCGTCACACTCGTTGGCAGCGATCTTGCGCAGGATACGGCGCATGATCTTGCCCGAACGCGTCTTGGGCAAGCCCGGCGCCCACTGGATGATATCAGGTGAAGCGATCGGCCCGATGTCCTTGCGCACCCACTGGGTGAGCTCCTTCTTGAGCGCATCGCTGGGTTCGCTGCCGTCGGTCAGGGTCACGTAGATATAGATGCCCTGGCCCTTGATATCGTGGGGGAAGCCCACCACCGCGGCCTCGGCCACCGCCGAGTGAGCGACCAGCGAGGACTCGATCTCGGCGGTACCCATGCGGTGCCCGGAGACGTTGAGCACGTCGTCGACACGCCCGGTGATCCAGTAGTAGCCATCCTCGTCGCGGCGGCAACCGTCGCCGGTAAAGTACATGCCCTCGTAGGTCGAGAAGTAGGTCTGGACGAAGCGCTCGTGGTTGTTCCAGATGGTCCGCGCCTGGCCCGGCCAGGCATCGAGGATCACCAGGTTACCTTCGGTGGCACCTTCGAGGATATTGCCCTCGTTGTCGACCAGCGCCGGCTGCACGCCGAAGAACGGCCGCGTCGCCGAGCCCGGCTTGAGGTCGGTGGCGCCCGGCAGCGGGGTGATCATGATGCCGCCGGTCTCAGTCTGCCACCAGGTATCGACGATCGGGCACTTGCCGTTGCCGATCACGCGGTGGAACCACTCCCAGGCCTCGGGGTTGATCGGCTCGCCCACCGAGCCCAGCAGCCGCAGGCTGGTACGCTTGCTGGAGTCCATGACCTTGTCGCCGTGGGCCATCAGCGCGCGGATCGCGGTGGGCGACGTATACAGGATGCTGACGTTGTGCTTGTCGATCACCTCGCCCAAGCGGCCGTTGGTGGGGTAGCTGGGTACCCCCTCGAACATCAGGGTGGTGGCGCCGTTGGCCAGCGGCCCGTAGACGATATAGCTGTGGCCGGTGACCCAGCCGACGTCGGCGCTGCACCAGTAGACCTCGCCCTCCTGGTAGTCGAAGACGTACTGGTGGGTCAGGCTGGCGAAGGTCAGGTAGCCGCCGGTGGTGTGCTTGAGCCCCTTGGGCGCGCCGGTGGAACCGGAGGTGTAGAGGATGAACAGCGGATCCTCGGCGTTCATCTCCTCGGCGGGGCAGTCGCTGGACTGCTGGTCGACCAGCTCGTCGAACCACACGTCGCGCCCCTCGTGCCAGTCGATATCGCCCCCGGTACGCTTGACCACCAGCACCGATTCGGCGACGTCGGTGCCATCGCGGGTCAGGGCGGCGTCGACGTTGTCCTTGAGCGGCACCTGCTTGCCGCCACGTACCGACTCATCGGAGGTGATCACCAGCTTGGACTGCGAGTCGATGACGCGCTGGGCCAGGGCGTCCGGCGAGAAGCCGCCGAACACCACCGAGTGGATCGCGCCGATCCGCGCACAGGCCAGCATCGCCATGGCCGCTTCGGGGATCATCGGCATGTACAGGGTGACCACATCGCCCTTCTTGACGCCCAGCGACTTGAGCGCATTGGCCAGCTGGCAGGTCCGCGCGTGGAGCTCGCGATAGGTGATGGTCTTGGACAGGTTGGGGTCGTCGCCCTCCCAGATGATCGACGGCTGGTCGCCGCGCGTCGCCAGATGGCGGTCGAGGCAGTTGGCCGAGGCGTTGAGGGTGCCATCCTCGTACCAGCGGATGTCGACGTTGTCGGAAGCGTAGGAGGTGTTCTTGATCTTGGTCGGCGCCTTGATCCAGTCGAGCCGCTTGGCCTGCTCGGCCCAGAACGCATCGGGTGCATCGACCGACTGCTGGTACATCGCCAGGTATTTTTCGTTGTCGGCCCAGGCATTGGCAGCGAACGACTCGCTCACCGGATAGACATGCTGCTGTTCGGTCATCGATTAACCCCTGTCCATGAGTGGTTATGGAATGACGATTGCCGACGGCGAAAAATGCTGCAGCGCGTCGACCCTAAAAACACACCCAGCATATACCCCTGCAGGGCGTCCGCCTTTTAGACATTGGTATTAACAAATATCCATTTAACAACAGTAACTTATGACGATTTTTCGTCAACTTCCCGCGGCGCATAGACCAAGGTCTGAGCACAATGTCGACAACGATAGCGGCTGCCGCGACGCGCCAATGCATGGCGACGCGGAGTAAAGAAGTGGGCGCGACAGGCGCAGCGATAGCAGTGCGGCGCGGGGCTGGCACGGCTGACGTCGAAGCGGTGGGTGACGTGGGGCTCGCGGGCAAACAGCCGGCGCATCACCGTCTGCCACTCGCGGCCATGGGGCCTTGCCCGCGATCCATCGGCGAGGTGCTGGACCAGCCAGTGGGCCATCTCGTGGGGCACCACCTCGGCCAGGAAGGCGTGGCGGTTCTCGGCGTAGAGGCGCGCGTTGAAGCGCAGCCCACCGCGGCCGAAGTGGGCCTGGCCGGCGCTCTTGCCGCGCAGGTCGCACCACACCCGCGGCCGCGGCAGCTCGGGGTGCACCTCGCGACAGCGCTGCCAGGCGGCCTCGACCTGGGCCTGCAGGCAGGCCTCGAGCTGTGTGGCATCGAGGCCCTCAAGATAGTCGCGAGCGGGAACGGGGAGCGCTGAAAAGGTCATGGGGTGCTAGAATGACCGGCCAATTCGCCGCCGTCCAGCCAGAGAGTCCCATGTCCGATACGCCGCCCCCCCAGCCGCTCCTCGACGATGACGCCCTCGACCGTCTCGATGACTTCCTCGCCTCGGAGCGGGTCGGCGAGGACGCCCTCGACCTGATCAGCAGCCACGGCTACCTGGTGGCACTGGCGGTGGCGCCGCGCGAGCTCGATCCGGCGGTATGGATCGGTGAGCTGTTCCACGGCGAGCCGGCATTCAGCGATGATGCCGAGCGCGACGAGATCATCGGCCTGCTCGAGACGCTCAAGGCCAACGCCGTCTCAGCCCTTGAGCAGGGCCTGCTGCCGGAGCTGCCCTTCGAGCTGACCCTGGCCGGCCTGCCCCCCGAGGAGACGCCGATCGGCGACTGGTGCGCCGGCTTCATGGAGGCGGTGTTCCTCGACGAACCGGCCTGGTTCGACGGCGACGAAGAGGGTGCCGCGGCGCTGCTGCTGCCGTTCATGGCGCTTTCCGGGCTGTTCGATGACGAGCCCGACATGGCCGAGATGGTCGACCCGACGCGCCTCGAGGGGCTGGTCCAGCAGCTGCCCGAGCTGGTGCTCGATCTCTACCTCAACTACCGGGTGCCGCCGGAAAAGCCCAAGCCCAGCCCGCGCAAGAAGGCTCGCGGCGGACGTGGAAAGCGTTAAAAGCTGTATCCCAGATAGATCGCAACTCGGGACTGACTCACCGGCAGGCCTGCGAGGAGGCGCTGTAAACCTTCCCTGGGCGCTACCGATGCCATCCATGGCATCGACACCTCCTCTTCGACCTGCCGCTGGCGTCCCTCTTTGCTAATAGAGAATACGTTAGCTGTGAGCTTCAATAAGAAGTTTTGGCGTCGATCGTTAGCGGAGCCGCGTCAGCATCCCGTCGAGACTGCCGAACAGCCACTCCTTGAGGCGCTGCAGGCGCGGCCGCTGGGCCCACTGCACGGGGTCGATCTCGTGGCTGGTGGTGAAGTTGCGTTCGAACAGCGCCGCCACGTCCTGGGCGAAGCGGCGATCGTCGACCTCCTGGTTGGCCTCCAGGTTCCAGTGCAGGCTCCAGTGGTCGAAGTTGCACGAGCCCAGGGTGCACCAGTCGTCGGCCAGCGAGAACTTGGCGTGGATGAAGGTCGGCTGGAATTCGAAGATGCGCACCCCGGCGCGCAGCAGGCGGCCGTAGAAGCGCTGCCCGGCGTAGCGTACGCCGGGATGGTCGTGGGCGTCGCCGGGTAGCAGCAGGCGCACGTCGACGCCGCGCCGCGCGGCCCGCGCCAGCCGTCGGCGCAGCGACAGCGTCGGCACGAAATAGGGGGTGCAGATCCAGATGCGCTGGCGCGCCGACGAGACCTGCTGCTGCAGCGAGTGGCGGATGGCCTGGTAGCGATAGCCCTGCCCCCACACCACGCGGCCGCGCATGCCCTGGTAGTCGTCGCTGTCGTGGGGGGCGACCGCCAGCTGGCGCACCAGCCGCGCCGCGCCGTCACCGCGGGTCAACGGCGAGTCCCAGACCCGCGAGAACAGCCGCATCCAGTCGGCCACCACCGGCCCCTCGATACGCACCGCCACCTCGTACCAGGCGTCGAGGAACGCATCTACCGCGCCGAAGCCGCCGGTAAAGGCCACCTCGCCGTCGACCACCACCAGCTTGCGATGGTCGCGGCTGAGGTTGCGCGCCAGCGAGTGAAAGCCCAGCGGGTTGAAGAAGCGTAGCGCCACGCCGCGCTCGCGCAGCTCACGGCGCTCGTCGTCAGCCAGGCCCATGCCGCCGTAGCCGTCGAGCATCAGCATCACGCAGACCCCGCGCTCGGCGGCACGCCCCAGGGCATCGATCAAGCCGCTGGCCAGCCGCCCCGACTCCATCAGGTAGAGTTCGATGAGTATCGATTCCCGGGCCGCCTCGATGGCGCTGAACATTTCCGGAATGAAGCACTTGGCCTCTGCCAGCAGCATGAAACGGTTGCCCTCTCGCCATACCCCGCGCATGCACATCCTCCCCGTGGTCAATCGGCATTGACGCACGTTTGCCGGCCTAACGAAAGCTGCAGCGGGGCCCGCGCCGCCGCTATACTGGTGCCGACATCCCGCGACAAGGCAAAGGAATGGCCGCGAACGCTCTGCGACACCCGCTACGCTGGCTGCTGTCACGCTGGGTCGAGGTGCGCCTGATCGAACCCGACCCGGCGAGCCTGGCCCTCGACCCGGCACTGCCCACCCTCTATGTACTGCCGCATCCCGCCAGCTCCGATGCGGCGCTGCTCGGCGAGCTGTGCCGCCAGCACGGCTTGCCCGACGCCGATGCCACCCTGACCCTGGCCGGGCGGGCGCACCCTGCACGCCTGAGCCTCAGCCCGCCGCGTCGAGGCTGGCGACACCGCACGCACCGCGCGCCCTTCCTCAGCGCACTGCAGCATCTCGACCACGCCACGGGCAGCGATGTCCAGCTGGTGCCGGTGAGCATCTTCTGGAGCCGTGCGCCGGGCAAGCGCTTCGGCCTGGCCAAGCTGCTCGCCGACGACGACTGGCAACTGGTGGGGCGCCTGCGCCGGCTGTGGTCGGTGCTGGTCAACGGCCGCAACGTCGAGGTGCACTTCGGTGCGCCGCTGCGCCTTGCCGAGCTACGCGACGGTCGCGACGATGCGCTCACCAACCGCAAGGCGGCACGCCTGCTGCGGGTGCACTTCCGGCGCATGCGCAGTCGGGTACTGGGCCCCGACCTCTCCCACCGCCGCACCCTGGTCGACGGCGTGGTGGCAAGCCCCGCGGTGCGCCAGGTGATTCAGGAAGTGGCCAGCGCCCAGCGCCGTTCGCCGCGACGCATCGAACGCCGCGCGCGGCGCTATGGGCTGGAGATCGCCTCCAATATGTCCTATCCGGTGCTGCGCTTCATGGACCAGCTGCTGACGCGGCTGTGGAACCGTCTCTACGACGGCGTCGAGGTCCAGGGGCTCGCACGAGTCAAGGCGCTGGCCGGCGACCATACCCTGGTCTATGTGCCCTGCCACCGCAGTCACGTCGACTACCTGCTGCTCTCTTACGTGCTCTACCGCGACGGCCTGATGCCGCCCCACGTGGCCGCCGGGCGCAACCTCGACATGCCGCTGATCGGCGGGCTGCTGCGCCGCGGCGGCGCCTTCTTCCTGCGCCGCAGCTTCAAGGATAACCGCCTCTACGGGGCCGTGTTCAACGAGTACCTGCATCGCCTGATCGCCCGCGGCCACCCTCTCGAGTATTTCATCGAGGGCGGGCGCTCGCGCAGCGGCCGTATGCTGCCACCGCGGCCCGGCATGCTGGCCATGACGTTGCGCTCGCACAGCCGCGACGCCAGCCGACCGCTGGCCTTCATCCCGGTGTATATCGGCTATGAGCGCATCCTCGAGGGCGGCAGCTATCAGCACGAACTGCACGGCGGCAAGAAGCGCAAGGAGTCGCCGCTGGGCCTGCTGCGAGTCGCCAGGCAACTGCGCGAACCCTTCGGCCGCGTCGCGGTCAGCGTCGGCGAACCGCTGATCGCCGATGCCTTCCTCGACCATCACGCCCCTCGCTGGCGCCACGAGCACAGCACCCGCCCGAACTGGCTCAGCCAGGCGGTACCGGCGCTTGGCGACGAACTGGCACGGCGCATCAACGCCGCCGCCACCCTCAACGCCGTCAATCTGGTGGCGCTGGTGCTGCTGGCCACGCCTCACCGAGCCATCGAGACGCGGCTGCTGTCGCGTCAGTTGGCGCTGCTGGCGGACTGCTGCCCGGTCACGCAGCGCCCCGCCGGCGACCCCGCCCAGTGGATCGCGCGGGTTGCAGAGCTGGGCATGGTCCAGCGCCGCGACCAGGCCCTCGGCGAGCTGGTATTGGCGAGTCCCGACCAGGCCGAACGGCTCAGCTGGTACCGCAATAATGTGCTGCACCTGTTCGCCGCTCCGGCGCTGGTGGCGTTTGCCTTTCGCAACCATACCGCCCTGCACCAGGGTGAGCTGATCGAGCGCCTGGCGCCGGGCTGGCCGATCATCGCCCGCGAACTCTTCCTGGCCGTGCCCGAGGACCTTAGCGAGACCCTCGACCAGGCCGTCTCGCAACTGGCCGCCCAGGGCCTGCTCAGCCATGACGGCGAACGCTGGCAGCGCCCGGCCCCGCACCTCGAGGCCTTCGAGCAGCTGCGCCTGCTCAGCCAGCTGATCCAGCCGACCCTGGAGCGCGGTTACCTGCTGCTCAACCTGCTACTGGCTGCCCCCAGCGCTCGGCTGAGCCGCGACGACCTCGCCGAGCGCGGCCGCCAGCTCGCCGAGCGCCTGGCGCTGCTGTCGGGACTCGATGCGCCGGAATTCTTCGATCAACGGCTGTTTGCAGGCCTCGTCGACAGCCTGATCGAGGAGCGCTGGCTATGGCAGCAGGATGAACGGCTATGCTACGACGCGCGCTTGGTCGATGCCGCCCAGCGTGCCCGCGAGCTGTTCGACCCGGCGCTGCGCCAGCGTCTGATGCAGCTCACTGCGACACCCGAGACTCAAGCCGACAGCGAGCGGTGAACGTAGAGGTCGTAGCGGCTGGTCTTGCCTTCGATGGCGTGGCCAGGCGCGGGGCCGGCAATGGGTGGCGCCTTGCGCGGTCGCTTGACCGCCACGCGGTGGGTGGCGATATCCAGCGCCGCCTCGAGCAGCCGCGGTGCGTCGGTATCGTCGCCGGCCAGCTCGCGGAATACCCGCATCTCCTTCTTGACCAGCGCCGACTTGTCGCGATGCGGAAACATCGGGTCGAGGTGGATCACCTGGGGGGAGAAATGCGCTGCGGCGACCAGCGCCGCCAGTTCGCGGGCGGCATCGCCGTGGGCCAGCGCCAGGCGGGCGCTGATCTCGGCGAGCTCGGGCTCGCTGGCGGCGCGGTTCAGGCCATCCTCGAGCAGGGCAGCAATTGCCGCGACGCGCTCGATCATCAGCACCCGCGCGCCGAGGCTGGCGAGCACGAAAGCGTCGCGGCCCAGGCCCGCAGTGGCATCGACGATCGACGGTGCCGCGGCCTTGCCAAGCCCACAGGCCTTGGCCACCAGCTGCCCCCGCCCACCGCCGAAGCGGCGCCGATGGCCAGCCTTGCCGCCCACGAAATCGACCTTGAGCGATTTGCCGTAGCGGCCTTCATCGCCGGCCAGTACCAGAGCCCTGGCCTCGCGCACCAGCCTCAGCCCGGCGCACTGCTCGGCCTGCCAAGCCAGGCCATAGCGGGCGGCAAGGTGCTCGAGGCCCTCGCCGCAGACGATCACCTCAGCGCTGTCGGCCATCGCCTTCAACGGCTCTTCTGCCACGCTACCTGGTCGCGCAGGTAGACCGGCTGGGCCTGCGCAGGGGCGGTACGCTCACCGGCGGCGTAGCGCTGGGCGGCCAGCCGCACCAGCTCCTCGGCAGCGGGCTGCCAGTCATCGAGGTGCTGGCTGATGCCGGCCTGCAAGTTGGCGTTCATCGACGGCCACAGCGTCCACCCCGAGCCGACGCCGACCCAATCGGCCTCCTCATGGCCGGGCGGCAACGTCAGCCGCTCGGGGGGCATGACCGCCTCAGCGGCCAGCGAGGTGAGCTCGCCGTCCTGGCAGCGGTAGGCGCCCACGTAGATCTCGCCCATGCGCGCATCGAGCGCCGGCAGCACGTAGCGCAGGTGCAGGCGACGATGGCCGGCCAGCGCCAGGGCAGCCAGGGTCGAGACGCCCAGCAACGGCTTGCCGAGCCCGTAGGCCAGGCCCTGAGCAGTGCCCGCGGCGATCCGCAGGCCGGTGAAGGAGCCGGGGCCGTGGCCGTAGGCCAGGGCGTCGAGGTCGGCCAGCGCCACGCCCGCCTCGGCCAGTACCTCGTCGACCATCGGCATCAGCCGTCGGGTGTGTTCACGGGGCGCCTCGACGAAGCGCGCCACGACGTCGGCATCACGCCCGGCGGGCTGGTGCCAGAGGGCCACGGAACAGGCGGTCGAAGAGGCGTCTAACGCCAGCAGGGTGGGCATGGGGCATCGCTCTCGGTGGGCAAATCGAACGCCGGGATTATACGCCAACGGCCCGCAAAATGCGGGCCGTTGCAGCTACCGACAACTGGCTGGGTCAGCCCTCCAGGGCGTCGATCACCTGGCGGGTAATGTCATTGACGCTGCCCACGCCTTCCACGCGGTGGTAGGCCGGCGCGGCCTCGGGATCCTGCTCAGCCCACGCCTGGTAGTAGTCGACCAGCGGCGCGGTCTGCTCATGGTAGACCGCCAGGCGATTGCGCACCGTCGACTCACGGTCGTCGTCGCGCTGGATCAGCGCTTCGCCGGTGACATCGTCCTTGGCGTCCTCCTTGGGCGGATTGTATTCGACGTGGTAGACGCGCCCCGAGCCGGGGTGCACACGACGCCCGGCGAGGCGCTTGACGATCTCCTCGTCGGCCACGGCGATCTCCAGCACGTGGTCGAGCTTGACCCCGGCCTCCTTCATGGCATCGGCCTGGGGAATGGTGCGCGGAAAGCCGTCGAACAGGAACCCGTTCTCGCAGTCCGGCTGGGCGATGCGCTCCTTGACCAGCGCAATGATGATGTCGTCGGACACCAGGCCGCCGCTGGTCATGATCTCCTTGACCTTGAGCCCCAGCTCACTGCCCTCCTTGACCGCTGCACGCAGCATGTCACCGGTGGATATCTGCGGAATCTTGAAACGCTCGCAGATGAACTGGGCCTGGGTGCCTTTGCCGGCACCCGGGGCGCCCAACAGGATCAAACGCATGGGTACTGCTCCTTGAACGAGTTGAAAACGTTTTTATAAATGTGGGCCATGACCAGAGGTAAGCACAGTTAGCGCGACAATACCCCGCGCGAGACGCCTAGACAAGCCGGCCATTCGCCGAAGACTCCTGCCACTTTTTATAAAAAAGCTTTCAATACATAAGGTTGAACAACAAGTTGCACTTTGGTCTGGCGCCCGACGCTCGCCTTGGCGGTGGCCCATACGCAAGACGGCGCCCGCAGGCGCCGTCTCGACTACCGCGCGCTGCCTTACATCAGCAGGCGGCGGATATCGCTCAGCAGCTGTCCCAGCAGCGCCGTGAAGCGTGCCGCATCGGCACCGTTGACCGCACGGTGGTCGTAGGACAGGCACAGCGGCATCATCAGCCGCGGCTGGAAGGCCGCGCCATCCCATACCGGCTTCATCTGCGCCTTGGAGACCCCCAGGATGGCGACCTCCGGGGCGTTGACGATGGGCGTGAAGGCGGTGCCACCAATCGACCCCAGGCTGGAGATGGTGAAGCAGCCACCGGTCATCTCCTCACGCTTGAGCTTCTTGGTCTGCGCCTTCTTGGCCAGCTCGACGCTCTCCTTGGCCAGCTCGATCAGCGACTTCTGGTCGGCGTTGCGGATCACCGGCACCATCAAACCATCCGGGGTGTCCACCGCCAGGCCGATGTGGACGTACTTCTTCCACACCAGGGTCTCGCCGTCGGCCTTGAGGCTGACGTTGAACTGCGGGTACTGACGCAGGGCGAAGGCGCACGCCTTGATCAGGAACGGCAGCGGCGTGAGCTTGGCGCCCTGGGCCTCGGCCTCGGCCTTCATCGACTTGCGGAAGGCCTCCAGCTCGCTGATGTCGGCTTCATCGAACTGGGTGACGTGGGGCAGGTTGACCCAGCTGCGGTGCAGATTGGTGGCGCCCATCTTCATCAGGCGGCCCATCGGCTTCTCTTCGATCTCGCCGAACTGGCTGAAGTCCTGGTCGGGGATCGGCGGAATGCCGCTGCCAGCCGCGGCGGGAGCCGCCGCTGCCGGCGTCTCGGCCTTGCCGGCCATGACCTGCTTGACGTAGGCCTGGACATCCTCCTTGAGCACCCGCTCCTTGGGGCCGCTGGGCTTGACCAGCCCCAGGTCGACGCCCAGTTCGCGGGCCAGCATGCGTACCGCCGGGCCGGCGTGGACCAGCTTGCCGTCGCGCGGCTTGTGGGCCGCCATCTGGGCCTCGGGGCTCGGCGTGCCGGCCGCTGCCGGCGCCGGTTTGCTGGCCTTGGGCGCCTCGGCCTTGGGTGATTCAGCCTTCGCCGCGCTCGGCTCGGCCTTGGCTGCCGGCTTGCTGCCCGCCACCTCGATATAGCCGATCAGATCGCCCTCGGAGACCGTATCGCCCTCCTTGACGGTAAGCTCCAGCAGCTTGCCCTTGTAGGGGCTCGGCACGTCCATCGAGGCCTTGTCGGACTCCAGCGTGATCAGCGGGTCTTCCTCGTCGACCTCGTCACCGGCACTGGCAGCGATCTCGATGATCGGCACATCAGAGGAGCCGGACAGATCCGGCACGCGGATCTCCTTGCGCTCCGGCTCGCCGGATGCGGCCTCTGCCTGCTGCGGTTCGGGCTCAGCGGCCTGTTGCTGGGGCTCGGCGGCAGCCGGCTCCTCGGCCTCATCGCCGCCCTCGCCGCTAACTTCCATGCTGCCGATCACGTCGCCTTCGGAGACCGTATCGCCCTCCTTGACGCTGAGCGAGACCAGCTTGCCGGTATGCGGGCTGGGCACATCCATGGAGGCCTTGTCGGACTCCAGGGTGATCAGGGTGTCCTCTTCGGCAACCTCGTCGCCTTCCGAAACGGCCACCTCGATGATCTCGACATCGCTGGAGCCGCCCAGGTCGGGCACCTTGATCTCGACGGTCTGCTTGCCGCCAGCGCCGGACTTGGCTGCCGGCTTGTCCTCGGCGGGCGCCGGTTCGGCCGCCGCCTGCTCGCCGCTGGACGCCTTGCTCGCGCCCTGATCGGCGCTGCCGGCATCACTGTCGCCGCTGCCCTCGGCTTCCAGCTCGACGATGTCGTCGCCTTCGGAGACCGTATCGCCCTCCTTGACCAGCACTTTCAGTACCTTGCCGCCCTTGGGCGATGGCACGTCCATGCTGGCCTTGTCGGACTCCAGGGTGATCAGGGTGTCTTCGGCCTCGATGACGTCGCCTGCGGACACCGCGATCTCGATGATTTCGACATCGGTGCTACCGCCGATGTCGGGGACTTTGATGATTTCGCTACTCAAGGTCGCGCTCCTTCCAAATCGTGCTCGGAACCGACGGGCCTATCGCGGCACGCCGCCGGTTCCAGATCAGCGGGTCAACGGCTCACACCATCAGCGGGTTAGGCTTCTTGGGATCGATGCCGTACTTCTTGATCGCCTCGCTGACCACCTTGCGGTCCAGCTCGCCGCGGTCGGCCAACGCCTTGAGCGCAGCCACGGTAACGAACTTGCGATCGACCTCGAAGAAGTGACGCAGCTTCTCACGGGTGTCGGAACGCCCGAAGCCATCGGTACCCAGTACATGGTAGTCGGTCGGCACCCAGGCGCGGACCTGGTCGGCGAACAGCTTCATGTAATCGGTGGAGGCGATGGCCGGGCCCTTGCGCCCTTCCAGGCAGGTGGTGACGTGGGGCTTGCCCGGCTCGTCCTCGGGGTTGAGGAAGGCCTGGCGATCCACCTCGAGGGCTTCACGACGCAGCTCGTTGAAGCTGGTCACGCTCCAGATATCCGCACCGATGTCCCACTCCTCCTTGAGCATCTCGGCGGCGGCTTCGACCTCGCGCAGGATGGTGCCTGAGCCCAGCAGTTGGACGTGGCCCTTCTTGCCCTGGGTCTCGCGCAGCAGGTACATGCCCTTGATGATGTCTTCGCTGGGCACCGTCTCGAGCTCGGGATGCTCGTAGTTCTCGTTCATCACCGCCAGGTAGTAGAAGCAGTTCTCCTTGTCGACGAACATGCGCTTCAGGCCGTCATGGACGATCACCGCCACTTCGTGGGCATAGGTCGGGTCGTAGCTGCGGCAGTTGGGGATGGTCGAGGCCAGGATATGGCCATGGCCGTCCTGGTGCTGCAGCCCCTCGCCGTTGAGGGTGGTGCGGCCGGCGGTGCCGCCGACCAGGAAGCCGCGCGCCTGCAGGTCGCCGGCCGCCCAGGCCAGGTCACCGATGCGTTGGAAGCCGAACATCGAGTAGTAGACGTAGAACGGCAGCAGCGTCAGGTTGTTGTTGCTGTACGAGGTGGCGGCGGCGATCCACGCCGACATAGCGCCAGCCTCGGTGATGCCCTCCTCGAGAATCTGGCCCTTCTGATCCTCGCGATAGAACATGATCTGGCCTTTGTCCACCGGCTCGTACTTCTGGCCTTCGGAGGTGTAGATACCCAGCTGGCGGAACATGCCCTCCATGCCGAAGGTACGCGCCTCGTCGGGGATGATCGGCACTACCTGCTTGCCGATCTTCTTGTCCTTGACCAGGCCGTTGAGCACGCGCACGAAAGCCATGGTGGTGGAGACTTCGCGACCTTTGGAGCCGCCCAGCTGGGAGGCGAAGGTCTTGTCCTCCAGCGCCGGGATCTCGAGCGCCTCGAAGTCGTTGCGGCGCTGCGGCAGGTAGCCACCCAGGCGCTCGCGCTGCAGGTGCATGTACTTCATTTCCGGCGAGTCGTCGTCGGGCTTGTAGTACGGCATCTCCTTGAGCTGCTCGTCGGAGAGCGGAATGCCGAAGCGGTCACGGAAGCGCTTGAGCGCCTCGTATTCCATGCTCTTGAGCTGGTGCGCCTCGTTGGCGGCCTCGCCGTCGCCACCGCCCATGCCATAGCCCTTGACGGTGTGCGCCAGGATCACGGTGGGACGGCCGTTGGAGTTATTGACTGCCGCGTGATAGGCGGCATAGACCTTGTAGGGGTCGTGGCCGCCGCGGTTGAGTTTCCAGATGTCCTCGTCGGACATGTCCTTGACCAGCTCGGCGGTCTCCGGGTACTTGCCGAAGAAGTGCTCGCGGGTATAGGCGCCGCCGTTGGCCTTGTAGTTCTGGTAGTCGCCGTCGACCGCCTCGTCCATGCGCTTCTGCAGCACGCCCTTCTTGTCCTGCTCGAACAGCGGATCCCAGAAGCGGCCCCAGACCACCTTCTGCACGTTCCAGCCGGCACCGCGGAAGACGCCCTCGAGCTCGTCCATGATCCGCGAGTTACCGCGCACCGGGCCGTCGAGACGCTGCAGGTTGCAGTTGATGACGAAGATCAGGTTGTCGAGCCGCTCACGGCTGGCCAGGTGAATGGCACCCAGCGATTCCGGTTCGTCGCACTCGCCGTCGCCCATGAAGCACCAGATCTTGCGATCGTGCATGTCCTTCATTTCGCGGGAGTGCAGATACTTCATGACGTGGGCCTGATAGATCGCTTGGATCGGCCCCAGCCCCATCGACACGGTGGGGAACTGCCAGAAGTCCGGCATCAGCCACGGGTGCGGGTAGGACGACAGGCCGTCACCGTCGACTTCCTGCCGGAACTTGTCCATCTGGTCCTGGGTGAGGCGCCCCTCGAGGAAGGCACGCGCGTAGATGCCCGGCGCCACGTGGCCCTGGATGTAGACCAGATCGCCCTCGAAGTCGCCGTTGGGTGCGCGGAAGAAGTGGTTGAAGCCCACGTCATACAGCGTCGCCGCCGACATGAAGCTGGCGATGTGGCCACCCAGCCCCGGGTTGGCGCTGTTGTTGCGGATCACCTGGGCGATGGCGTTATAGCGAATCAGCGAGCGGATCTTGCGCTCCATGAACAGGTCGCCGGGCATGCGCGCTTCTCGATGCACCGGGATGCTGTTGCGATGAGGGGTCGTCACCGAGAAGGGCACCTGCATGCCGTCACGACGCAGGCGGTCGGCCAGACGGCTCAACAGGTATTGGGCGCGATCTTCGCCCTCGCGATCCAGGACCGATTCCAGGGATTCCATCCATTCCGTGGTTTCGACCGGATCGAGATCTTCTCTTGCCTCCAGACTCATAGACGTCTCTCCGAATGAAGATATTGTGTCGGTCTGCCCTCACCGCAGTGATGTGGAGGGGCATGTGGCGCTCTTCAGTGCGGGCATGACCTTCTATGGGTCATATCTCCGGAAAATCGTGCTGTAATTTGGTTACAGCGGGGCGCGTAGAAAGCCCGTCGTAGGCCGATGAAGATACCGCAAAGCCTGGCTCCTGCCAATTGTAACCGTCATGGAAATTGCTTCCACATAAAATATTGCGCCGCAGCACAAGGCCTTGCGCCCCCTACCCCAAGCCTAGACGAAAAGTGCCAACGTGTAGTGTTACTACATGCAATCCAGCAGGCAGCGGCGCATGAAGGCCCAATCGAAGGCCGGCCCCGGGTCGCTCTTGCGCAGCGGGGCGATCTGCGCATGGCCAGTGATGCGGCCCGGCGTCAGCGCCGGATAGTGCTCGCAGAGTGCCGTGACGATCCGCGCCAGCACGCGATACTGGGCCTCGCGGTAGGCCGACACCTCATCGCCCTCGAGCTCGATGCCGATGCTGAAGTCGTTGAGCTCGACTCGCTCGCAGCGCTGCCGGGGATCGAACCAGCGTGAACGGCCGGCGTGCCAGGCACGCTCGTCGAAGGGCACGAACTGCACACACTCGCCGTCGCGGCGAATCAGCAGGTGCGCCGAGACCCGCAGGGCGGCAATACCGGCAAAATAGGGGTGTGCCGCGGGATCGAGGCGATTGGTGAACAGCCGCTCGATATCGCCACCGCCGAACTCTCCCGGCGGCAGGCTGATCGAATGCAGCACCAGCGCCGAGATTTCCCCTGTGGGGCGTGCATTGCGATTGGGCGAAGGCAGGCGTCGGGCGGCGTCGAGCCAGCCCTCGCGAATGTCGGCAGCTCGCGTCACGGCTGATTCCTATGGCTGAATTGCCTATACTGACGGGCATTGTCGCACACCACGACCGCCCACGTTCACCCTGCATCAAGGCCCGTCATGCACTATCAGCAAGCCCTCGCCGAAGAGATCCGCCAAGCCGCCGCCCGGCTGCTCGCCGAAGACGTCGGCCCGGGCGACATCACCGCCCAGTTGATCCCCGCCAACCAGTGGGCCAAGGCCAGCGTGATCAGCCGCGAAGACGCCGTGCTGTGCGGCGTGGCCTGGGCCGACGAGGTGTTCCGCCGCCTCGACGCCAAGGTCAGCCTGAAGTGGCTGGCCGCCGACGGCGATCGCCTCAGCGCCGGCCAGCCATTTCTCGAGCTGGAGGGGCCGGCGCGCAGCCTGCTCACCGGCGAACGTGCCGCGCTCAACCTGCTGCAGACGCTGTCGGCCACTGCCACCCGCACCCGCCACTACGTCGACCTGCTCGAGGGCACCGGCGTGCGCCTGCTCGACACCCGCAAGACGCTGCCCAACCTGCGCCTGGCGCAGAAGTACGCGGTGACCTGCGGCGGTGGCCACAATCATCGCATCGGCCTGTATGACGCCTTCCTGATCAAGGAGAATCATATCGCCGCCTGCGGCGGGATCGCCGCGGCGGTCAGAGAGGCCCGCGATATCGCCCGCGAGCTGCCAGTGGAAGTCGAGGTCGAGACCTTCGATGAGCTCGACCAGGCACTGGACGCCGGTGCCGACGTGATCATGCTCGACAATTTCACCTTAGAGGCAATGCGCGAGGCAGTCGCACGCACCGCAGGGCGGGCCACCCTGGAGGCCTCGGGCAACGTCGACGAGACCACCCTGCGCGCCATCGCCGAGACCGGCGTCGACTGCATCTCCAGCGGCGCCTTGACCAAGGACATCAAGGCCATCGACCTGTCGATGCGTATCCTCGAGACGCGGACCACCTGAGGTGGAACCGGCGAGTTTCGTCCTCGAGGCCATCGGCCATATCGAAAGTGACTTCCGCGACAAGTTCGGCGTGCCCCGCCAGCCGGGGCTGGCCCCCGCCGCCCGCGCCCGGCTGGTCCTGCACGGCGACTACGCCGACCCGCTGGCGGTGCGCGGCCTCGATACCTGCAGCCATGTGTGGCTGACCTTCATCTTCCACCACAGCCCCGAGCGCTGGACGCCGCTGGTGCGCCCGCCGCGGCTGGGCGGCAATGCCAAGCTCGGCGTCTTCGCCACCCGCAGCACCCACCGCCCCAATCGCCTGGGGCTGTCGCTGGCCACCCTCGGTGCCATCGACACCCGCCACGGCGTGGCCCTCGAGCTGCACGGCTGTGACCTGGTCGACGGTACCCCGGTGCTGGATATCAAGCCCTACCTGCCGTGGGCCGAGGCGCTGCCCAACGCCCAGGCCGGCATCGCCCCGGACGCCCCACCACGCTATGCGGTGCGCTTCTGCCAGGACGCGGTGGACGCCATCGAGCAGCGCAGCGACAGCGTCTCGCTACGCGCCCTGATCGAGCAGGTGCTGGCCCAGGACCCTCGTCCCGCCTACCACCGCGACAAGGGCGACGCCGAGCGTATCTACGGCGTACGGCTACGAGATGTGGACGTGCGCTTTCGGGTGGAGCAGGCCGGCGAGCCAACATGGATGCACGTGATCGAGCTGGTAACTCTCGGCTAACGGGCCAGACTGGAGTGACCGGTTACAGTTACGAAATAAGCCTATCCGTATAGCTGTCGGTCACCTTCTGGTACTGGCTGGGCGCGGCACCGATATGGCGGCGGAAGAAGCGCGTGAAGTGGCCCTGTTCAGAGAACCCCAGGGACTCCGACAGATTACCCAGAGTACCGGAGCGATTGTCGGACAAACAGCGAAACGCCATCTGCATCTTGCCGATATTGGCAAACATCTGCGGCGTCATGCCGGTGTTCTTCTTGAACAGGGTAAAGAAGTGCGCCCGGGACAGGCCGCACTGCCGCGCGATGCCTTCCATGTCCAGTTCACCCTGTGGATGGTCGAGAATAAACTGGCTCGCCTGGCGAATGCGGGCATCATAGAAGTCACTGGCGACACCCACTCGCAACTTGGCCAAGTGGCGCCAGTCGGAATGTTTCTCGGTGATACCGATCAACAAATCAAACAGCAGCTCTTCCAGCCTATCCTGAGGCACCAATCCGAAGGAGAGCATGGCATCGATCAACAGGTCGGCATGATGCCGCATGCGGGATGTGAGTTCGATGCAGGGGCTGGAGAAGAAGTCGGGTCGACCGCTCAGCGACAAGCCACGCTGCAGAGCCGCCAGCCAGCTCGGCTCGATGTAGAGCGCCAGGATCAGGGTATCGGCGGCACCGCTCTGATGGTCGTAGAAATGCGGCTCCCAGGCATTAATCAGCACCGCCGTCCTGTCGGTCAGCGGCAACCGGCGATCGCGCACCGAGAAGTAGGTATCCTCTCCGGAAACCTTGAGCAGTACATGGCATTCGGAATGGGCATGGGGCACCAGTGACTCGTCCATGTCCAACAGGGCGATGCGACCAAACCCGCCATGCAAGATGCGGTGTGCGCTCGACATGACGTTCTCATCATTGGCATCGTGACAACATGCTGATCTCTATCAGCATACCACTCTTCGTCAACACATCACCGAGACTCAAACTAAAGGGGAATGGCCGCTCGCCATGTAGGGTCGTCTCGGTCTCAGCGCGCATTACGCGAACGCCAATGGTAAGCCCGCACGATATCAGCCATGACTGCCAGGGCTATCTCGGCCGGGGTCTTGCTGCCGAGATCGAGGCCGATCGGCATGTGGATGCGATCGATATCGGCCTGGGACAGCCCCCCGGAACGCAGCAGCCGTGTGGCGCGGGCATCCGAGGTCCGGCGCGACCCCATCACGCCGATATAGAAGGCCTCGGTACGCACTGCCTCGATCATGGCCAGATCATCGATGCGCGGATCATGGGTCAGGGCCACCACCGCGGTTGCCGCATGACAGCCCCCGGCGGCGATGAAGGCCGACGGCAACAGCGGCACCACCGTCACCCCGTCGACACTGAACCCTTCGCGCATCTCCGGGCGAGGGTCGCAGACAATCACCTCGTGGCCCAACGCCTGGGAGAAGCGAGCACAGACGTCGGCCACCGGCGAGAGGCCGGCCAGCAGCAGGCGCAGCACGGGCCCGATGCGGATGTCGACGGACGCTGGCCGGCGCACCACGCATGGCCCCTCGGCAGCGTCATCGTTAAAGGCCTGAAAGGCGCCGGCCTCGACATCGACACGCCGCACCAGTCGGTGCTGCCCCTGCAGGGCCCGGTACAGCGCCTCGAGGTGCGCCAGCCAGGCGGTGTCGGGGGCACGGTGCTCGATCAATACCTCGAGCACGCCGCCACAAGGCAAGGCGAGGCGTCGGCTCTCCTCGCGACTTTCACCGTAGCGACGCAGGGTCACCATCCGGTCGAAGGCGCCGGCGATGAGTTCCTCGAGGAAGTCCTCCTCGACACAGCCACCGGACAGCGAGCCGACATACCGACCGTCGCGACGCGCCACCAGCATGGCGCCCGGCACCCGGGGCGACGAGCCATAGGTCGACAGCACGGTGCACAGCCAGATGGGATGGCCCTCGCGGACCCAGGCCAGCGCCCGGGTGATTACCTGATGATCGAGGTCACGCATCGCTCCGCCCTCTCATGGCCACCGATGGTGCAGCCGCGTTCAATCGGCCACCTGGGTCGTCTCGGTGTCGGGATCCAGCGTCTTCTCACCCAGCAGCAAGGAGACCGCGATACCGCAGACCAGTGCCCAGAAGGGAGCGCTGATCCCCAGCAGGCTGATGTTGCTCATCGCCACCACCAGCGCCA
Source organism: Halomonas salipaludis (assembly GCF_002286975.1). Taxonomy (GTDB): domain Bacteria; phylum Pseudomonadota; class Gammaproteobacteria; order Pseudomonadales; family Halomonadaceae; genus Franzmannia; species Franzmannia salipaludis. The sequence goes on along the minus strand of NZ_NSKB01000005.1, from coordinate 389,604 downwards.
CGAAGGCACCGATCTGGTGGCCACGATGGCGGGAGAAGGCGTGCTGGAAGGCTGCCAGCAGCACGCCGATCATCGCCAGGCCGGCCACGCTACCGATCAGGGCGCTGGGCAACGCCAGGATGAAGGGCACCGCCGCACCGGCAAAGAGCCCGAAGGCACAGAACAGCACGCCATTCACCAGGGTGGCACCATAGCGGGTGCTCTTGTCGTCGCCTGCCTGCTCGGAGGAGCAGATGGCGGTCATCGGCCCGGCGATGTTGGCATTGTGGCCGCCGAGGAGGCCGGCGAGCATGCCACCGATGCCGCTGACGATGGTCATGGCATTGACCGGTGGGCGGTACTCTTCGGCCAGCAGCACCCCGGTGGCCTGGGCATTCTCGGCCCCGATCACCAGTGCCGCCAGCGGCACGGAGATGGCCAGGAAGGCCCCCAGGGTGAAGCTCGGTGCGGTGAACTGCGGTGCGACGAAGGCGATGTCCACATCGGCGGGCTGAACAGCCCCCATGGTGAAAGCCACGATGAGCCCCACTACCGCGGCCACCAGCACTGGGGGCACCGCCTTGATGAAGCGTGAACTGAGGAAGAAGGCCACCACTGCCGTGCCGGCGATCCAGGGTGCGGCCCCCACCGCGTTCACCGCACCGATGCCGAAGCGGATCAAGGCGCCGGCGATCATCGCCATGACGATCGGCATCGGTAGCCAACGCATGATACGCCCCACTACTCCGCTGACACCCAGCAGGAGAACGATAGCGCCGCTCATGATGAAGGCGCCGACCGCCTCGTTGAAGGGAATGGTCGACAGGGCGGCGATCATGATTGCCGCCCCCGGGATCGAGTAGGCCCCGGTGATCGGCATACGATAGCGCGAGGCCATGATCAGACTGATCAGACCGCCCAGGAAATAGATGGCAAACAGCCAGGCCACGGTCTGGCCATTGCTCAGGTTGCCGGCCTCGGCGGCGCTGATCACGATCAGCGCCGGCCCCGAGCAACCGAACAGTGCGGCGACGGTGCCTGCACTGATCGACTTGGCCGTGAAGACCCGGGTCAGGTCCTTGAGCAGCGGACGCTTGGCGTCCACGACTGCAGCTGGCGTGGGGCTGACCCCATTATTGTCGTGTGCTTGCATGGTATCTCTCCGGGGGTTGTTGTTATGTCATTGGGGTACGGGTCATTCACCGGTGAAGACGGCTCGGCGTTTGCCATGGAAGGCCTCGACACCCTCGCGAAAGTCGCTGGAGGTACGCAGCCGGCTGTAGCAGTGGCCTTCCATCTCGATGGCCACCGACAGCGGGGCATCCTCGTTGTCGTTGATCAGGCGCTTGGCGGTGCGCTGGGCGAGCGGTGAAAAGCCACGCAGTTCGTCCACCAAGGCCTGGGTGGCGCTTTCCAGTTGATCGTCGGGCACGCACTCGGTGGCGATACCCCACGCCAGCGCCTGGGCACCGCCGATGCGCTTGGCACGCATCACCATGTGCTTGGTCCGGGCGATGCCGATGATCTTCTGCAGGCGGGCAGAGCCTCCGGAGCCCGGGATCTGCCCCAGTTTCTGCTCCGGCAGGGCATAGAGGGTCGTCTCGGAGGCGATGCGGAAATCGCAGGCCAATGACAGCTCGAAGCCGACGCCGAAGGTGTAGCCACGGTTGGCAGCGATCACCGGCTTCGAGCAGCGCGCCGGGGCAGCCACGTTGTCGGCGAGTTTCGAGACATGTTCGGGTGAGGCCTCGAGGAACCCCTTGATGTCGCCACCACTGGAGAAATGTTCGCCCTCGGCGCGCAGCACGATGACGCGCACGCCGTCATGGGCGTCCAGCGCCTCAAACACGCGACGCAGCTCGTCGCGTTGGGGCATCGAGATCACGTTGAGTGGCGGACGGTCGAGGATGATGTCGGCACGCTCGGCATCGACCTGGACCCTGAAGCCGTCGAAGTCGCTGGCCAGAATGGTATTCACGTCGGTGGTAGTCATGTCTTGGTTCCTTGTCGGTCTGCTGGTCAATGGGGTTGTGCGCTGGGGCTGTCCTGCTCGCGCAGCACGCGGCGCAGGATCTTGCCCACCGGGGACTTGGGAATCTCGTCGACGAAGACGTAGCGCCGCGGGCGCTTGAAGCGGGCCAGCCCGGAGTCGATGCAGTGCCGGTCGAGTTCGCCCTCGTCGGTGGCCTGTCGGGCCTTGACGAAGGCGGTGACTACCTCGCCCCACTGCTCGTCGGCCAGCCCCACCACCACGACCTCTTCCACCTGGGGATGCACCGAGAGCACATTCTCGATCTCCACCGGGCTGACGTTCTCGCCACCGGTGATGATCAGGTCGTCGACCCGGCCGGTGACGAACAGGTCGCCGTCGGCGTCGAAGTAGCCGGTATCACTGGTGAAGTACCAGCCCGCCTTGAGCGCCTTGCGGTCGGCATCGGGGCGGTGCCAGTAGCCCTGGAAGGCCTCGTCGCCGGCCATGTCGGCGATGATCTCGCCCTCTTCCCCCACGCCCAGGATCTCGTCCGGCGACTCGGCGCCCACCCTGACCACCCGGATGCGTTGGTTGAGCGCAGGCCGACCCGATGAGCCCGGCTTGTCACTGGCTCGTTGGTCGATGGTGAAGGTATAGATCTCGGAGCTGCCGTAGTGGTTGACGAACAGGCTGGGCTGGAAGGCCTCCTGGACCCGTGCCATCAGCCCCGCACTCATCGGCGCGCCGGCGAAGCCCAGCTTGTCGACGCTGACCACCCGCGGCGGTGAGAACTCGGGGTGCTCGATGAGCATGTGGTAGAGGGTCGGCACCAGATAGAGGTTGGTGACGCCCTCACGCTCAATGGCATCCAGCGTCGCCGCGGGATCGAACTTCGGCACGCAGACGAAGTGGCCGTCGATCAGTGCCATCGACAGCAGCGAGCGCACGCCCATGGTGTGATAGAGCGGCATCACGCCGAGGGTGCACTCGTCGTGGCGATAGAGGTTCTGTGCCACATGGGCCAGCGCTGCGGAACGCTCGGCGCGATGCAGGCGTGGCACACCCTTGGGCTTGCCGCTGGTCCCCGAGGTGTAGAGCATCAACGAGACATCCTCGGCATCGGCACGCAATACCAGCTCACCGTCCACACCGAGCAGGGCGTCGAAGTCCTGGGCACCGATGTCCTCGCCCCCTCCGGCAGTGATGCGTGGTAGCCGCTGTGCCTCGGGACAGCCGTTCACCGCTTCGGCCACCGAAGCGTCATAGGCGAGCGCCTTGACCTCGGCATCCTCGATGCAGTAACTCAGATCCCGGGCCGTGGATCGCCAGTTGAGGGGGGTGACCACGATCCCGGCGAATTGGCAGGCCCAGTGCAGGGTCGCCATCTGCCAGCGGTTCTGCATCACCACCAGCAGACGGTCCCCCTTGGCCAGGCCCATCGCTTCGAGGCTCCTGGCCACGCTCTGGATATCGGCGAACCATTCGGCATAGGTCTTGCGTAGCTCGCCATCGGAAATGGCAATCGCCCGGGGGCGACGCTCTACCGAGGCAAGAAAACTGCGACCAAGATCAAACATCGTTGTTCTCCTGTTGACTATCAGGCACGGTTGCCTCGCGGCGCGTCCGGGCCACGTCGAGTACCGCCTGGACCATGCCGGTATAGCCGGTGCAACGGCACAGATGACCCGACAACATGTCGCGCACCTGGGCCTCGCTGGGGTCGGCCACACGGTCCAGGAACTCCTCGCAGGACATCAGAATGCCTGCGGTGCAGAAGCCGCACTGCAGGGCGTGATGACGCCGGAAAGCCTGTTGCAGATCGGAAAGGCCCTCCTCTCCTGCCAGCGACTCGACGGTGTCGAGCCGCCGACCCTCGGCCTGTACCGCGAGCATCAGGCAGCTGCGGCTGGCACGACCGTCGACGCGCACCGTGCAGGCACCGCACACGCCATGCTCACAGCCCACGTGCGTGCCGGTGGCCCCCAGCTCGTGGCGCAGGAAGTCACACAGTTGGGTGCGGGGCTCGGCGTAGCCGCTGCGCTCGCGACCATTGAGGGTCAGGGTCACGCGAATGCGCTGGTCAGCCCTGGCGTGCATGGGCGTTCTCCTCATCACTTGGCCCGCCGGCGATCAACTCCCGGCCGAGCTCGCGGATCAACTGGCGGCGATAGGCCGCCGTGGCATGGGCATCGTCCTCGGCGCCCAACGACCAGGCGAGGGCGTTGAGGGCCTCGCTCGGGTCAGCGTGGCGGGCGAGCTCGCGACTCACTGGGCGGTCGGCGACGCCACCCACGCCGAGGGTGACGCGGTTGCTGTCGATCACCGCCGCCAGCGCGACAATGGCGAAGTCGCCGTGGCGCATGGCCACTTCGCGGAAGCGGTACTCCGCGCCCGGCCTCGCCAGGGGAAAGCGCACTTCGGTGATCAGCTCGTCCTGACGGCGGTCGGTAGTCAGTACCCCCTGGAAGAAGTCCTCCGCCATGACCCGGCGCGACTTGCCGCGGCGGTTCTCGAGTACCACCTGCCCTCCCAGGGTGGCCAGACACAGCGGCAGCTCGGCGCTGGGATCGGCATGCGCGATCGAACCGCATACCGTGCCGCGGTTACGGGTCTGCCAATGGCCGATCCAGGGCATCGCCTGGGCCAGCAACGGGACCGCCTCGGCGAGACCGGGGTACTCGAGCAGCTCGGCCTGGGTCACCCCGGCGCCCACCGCCAGGTGATCGTCGCGACGCTCGATATAGTGCAGGTCCTCGATGCCCGCGATATCGATCAGCCGCTTGGGCTGGGCCAGGCGCATGTTGAGCACCGCCATCAGCGATTGCCCCCCGGCGATCAGTCGAGCATCGTCTCCAGCCTCATGCAGCAGCTCGCAGGCCTCGCGACGGCTCGACGGGCGCAGATAATCGAAAGCAGCAGGTTTCATGAGCAACCTCCCCGTCCGGCGAACAGGCCCTTGAGGCGCTGCCACAGCGACAGTCGTGGTGCGGCGCCACCCATGCGCTGGGCCAGGCGCGCGAATATCTGGCCGATGATCATCCGCGAGGCGCTTTGCAGCATGCGCCCGCCCACCGAGGCGACCTTGCCGCCCACGGCGGCGTCGTAGTCGTAGTCGAGTCGCGTCTGGCCGCCCTCGACCTCAGTCAGCCGAATCCGCGCACTGCCCTCCGCTGAGCCCATGGCACTGGTGCCGGCCCCGGAGAGGCGCAGAGCGTGCGGTGGGTCGAGATCGGAGAGCGCCACCCGTGCATCGAAGCGCGCTCGGATCATCCCCACGCCGACGGTGACGTCGGCGCGGTAGGCGTTCTCTCCGGTGAGTTCCAGGGCATGGCAGCCAGGGATGATCGCTTGCAGGGTCTCGGGATCAAGCAGAGTGTCGAAGATTGCTTGAGAGCTGCCCGGTAGCGTCACCGAGTCGCTGGCAGTGAGCCGCGAGCCGCCACCGGCTGCGTGAGCCGCCTGATCCTCGCCCACGCCCTGGGGCCGCGGTGGCTCCTCGATGCCGATCAGCGTACGCACCTTCGACGGTGTCAGCGGCAACTCTATGTCCGCAATGCCCAGCGCGTCGGCCACGGCATTGGCGATGCACACCGGGGTGCTCATGTTGTTGCCCTCGCCGACCCCCTTGGCACCCAGCGGGGTGAATGGCGACGGCGTCTCCCTGTGCAGGATCAGTGGTTCAGGCACCTCGACACTGGTCGGTACCAGGTAGTCGGCGAAGGTGCCGGACTGGAAGCTGCCATCGTCGCCGTAGGTAAACTCCTCCATCAGTGCCGCACCGAGCCCCTGGGCGAAGGCTCCCCGCACCTGGCCATCAACAAGGTCCGGATTGAGCAGGCGGCCAGCGTCATGCAGGGTGACATAGCGGTCGAGTCTCACCTGGCCGGTGATGCGGTCGACCTCCACCCCGCAGTAGTCGAAGATGAAGCCGTAGCAGAGCGAGCTGTTGATACGATCGTCATCGTCCGGCGCCTCGAGCTGGGGCGGCGACCAGAAGGCCGTCTCGCGCAGCCCGCCCGGCTCGCCCTCGGGCAGTGTGCCCGGCGCCCAGTGGGTGGCGCCGGCCAGGCGGCCAAAGGGCATCGATAGCTCGCTGTCGTTCACTATCACCTGCCCCTCGGCGAAGCGGATGCGACTGGCCTCCACCTGCCACTGAGCGGCGGCGATACCGGCCAGGCGATCGCGCACCTTCACCGCCGCCTGGTAGACCGCCCCGGCCACGGCCCCTGAGAAGCGGCTGGAGTAGTTGCCCGAGGCGATCGACCAGGCGTCCTTACCGGTATCGAGCTCGACATTGACGCTGATCGACTCAAGCGACACCCCGAGCACCTCGGCGATCACCTGGGCGACCACCGTGCGATGCCCCTGCCCTTGCGGCGTCGACGAGACATGGGCGCTGACGTCGCCCAGCGGACCGACGCTGATCGTGGCGGTGCTCACCGCCCCGTTCTTGGGACCGGCCTTGCGCCGCTCCTCGGGCGTCATGGCGGTGGTGATATAGCCCATGTTGGAGATCGAGGGTTCCACCGCCACGGTATAGCCGATGCCGTAGAGCCGCCCCTCGCGGCGGGCCGCCTCGCGGCGTGCCAACAACTCGTCCAGGCCGCCTTCGCGAATGCCTTGTTCCACAGCGGCGGGATAATCACCGGAGTCGAGCAATGCCCCGGCCGCAGCGCGGTAAGGGAAACTCCCGGACGGCACCAGGTTGCGGCGTATCACCTCGAGAGGGTCGAGGTCGAGTTCCACGGCGATGCGCTGCATCAGCCGTTCGAGGGCGAAGTACACCTGGGGGCCGCCGAAGCCACGGTTGAGTCCCGTGGGGGTTTTGTTGGTGAGCGCGACACGGTTCCGCACCGAAAGATGCTCGATGGCGTAGGCACCGGTCAGGTTACCGTGCATGCGGTAGAAGGTGGCCGGCTCCGGTGCACGCAGGTAAGCGCCGCAGTCGTCGACCTGGTCCCAGCGCAGGGCGGTGACCCGGCCATCATCAGTAACAGCGGCCTCGATCTCGGTCACGCGATTGGTAGCCGAGGAGGCCCCCTGCAGGTGCTCGAGGCGATCCTCTACCCACTTCACCGGGGCGCCGGCCTTGCGGGCGGCCAACCCCATCATCACCACATAGGGAAAGACCCCCTGCTTGATGCCGAAGCTGCCACCGGATTCCGGTGGGGTACGAAGGCGCAGGCGGTTGCCGGGGACCTTAAGGGCGCGAGCCATCACCGAGTGCAGCGCATAGGGCCCCTGGAAGTTGGAGAGTACGTCGTAGCCGTCACTGGCAGCGTCGTAGTCGGCGATGACCACGTAGCACTCCATTGGTGTGCAGGAGCTACGCGGCACGCGCACCTTGAGCGAGATGCGTCTCTCGGCCTCGACGAAGGCCTGTTCCGGGTCGCCGTAGCGGAAGTGGCGCTCGCTGACCACATTACTGCCCACCGCCTCGTGAAGCAGCGGGGCGTCTTCGGTGATAGCCGTTTCGGTATCCACCGCGACGGGCAGCATCTGATAGTCGACTCGGATGGCGTCAAGGGCATCTTCGGCAAGGTAACGACTCTCAGCCATCACCACCGCCACCGGCTCGCCAACATAACGCACCTTGTCGACGGCCAGGCACCAGTGCTCCATGGGCTGGCGCACGCCAACCGGAAAGGGCCGCGCCCAGCGCTTGATATCCTCGCCGGTCAGGACGGCGTGCACGCCAGGCATGGCCAGCGCCGGCGTGGCGTCCAAGTCGACCAGCTGGGCATGGGCATGGGGTGAACGCAGCACGGCGGCATGCAGAGTGCCCGGCGCCACCGCCAGGTCATCGGCATAGCGACCACGTCCCCGCAGCAGGGCATCGTCTTCAATGCGCGTCTGCCGGCGGCCAATTTGGCCCGACTGCCCCTCCCGCATGGTTGGCTCGAAAGCGTTCATCCACCTCTCCACAATGGCCGTGTCGGAATCGGTTGCCATCTGGAGAGGAGTCTATGGAGTCGCTCGCCGATCGACCTTGCCCGGCGGGATGGAATTTGACCCTGGCATCGGCAGATTTACCCGAGAGTCTGAATTGCGACCAAAAAATAAGGAGCAGTCGCCAGAGCAGACACACGGCTTTCGAACGCAGGAAGGCGGCCCTTGGGCCGCCTTCCAGTCGTGACACTTGAGTCCTTCGTCAGCAGTGACTCAGCCGAAGTCGACACCGATGCGCCGGCCCACTTCCTCGTAGGCCTCGATCACGCCGCCCAGGCCCTGGCGGAAGCGGTCCTTGTCGAGCTTCTCGCGGGTCTCGGCGTCCCACAGCCGGCAGCCGTCCGGGGAAAACTCGTCGCCGAGCACGATCTGGCCGTGGAACAGCCCGAACTCCAGCTTGTAGTCGACCAGCAGCAGGCCGCCGTCGGCGAACAGCGCCTTGAGCACATCGTTGACCTTGAAGGTCAGCGCCTTCATCTCGGCGAGCTGCTCGGGCGTCGCCCAGCCGAAGCTCTCGGCCAGCGACTCGTTGATCATCGGGTCGTGCTGGGCATCGTTCTTGAGGAACAGCTCGAAAGTCGGCGGGTTCAGCGCGATGCCCTCCTCGACCCCCAGGCGCCGCACCAGGCTGCCGGCAGCGATATTGCGCACCACGCACTCCACCGGGATCATCTCGAGCTTCTTGACCACGCACTCGGTGTCCGAGAACAGGCCGTCGAAGTGAGTGGGAATGCCCGCCGCCTCGAGGGTCTGCATGATAAAGGCGTTGAACTTGTTGTTGACCATGCCCTTGCGCGCCAGCGACTCCATGCGCTCGCCATCGAAGGCGCTGGTGTCGTCGCGGAAGTGCAGGATCATGCGCTCGGGATCGTCGGTATGGTAGACCGACTTGGCCTTGCCGGCGTAGAGCTGTTGACGCTTTTCCATGGGGCGGTCTCCGCAAAAAATCACTGTTGAGTCGAGCGGCCGATCAGGCGATGCGCTGCCAGGCCAGGCCGTGATCCTGGGCGGCCACCGAGAGCCGCGAATCGTCGCCGTCGAGCAGCGGCGTCAGGGTATCCAGCACGCGCTCGGGGCAGTTGTTGTGTTCCGACAGGTGCGAGCAGACGATGCGCTGCAGCCGGTCGAGCCCCAGGCGCGGCAGCAGCGCCGCGGCCTGGACGTTGGCCAGGTGCCCCCAGTCGCCGCCGACGCGACGCTTTAGGCTCGCCGGATAGGGCCCCTCGGCGAGCATCTGCACGTCGTGGTTGCACTCCAGGACCAGCGCGTCGCAACCGTGGAAGGCCTCGGCGACGTGGGCGCTGGGATGGCCCAGGTCGGTCAGCACGCCGAGGCTGCGGCCATGGGCATGGAAGCGGAACTGCACCGGCTCGCAGGCATCGTGGGGCACCGTGACCGGATCGATCTCCAGGCCGTTGATGACGAAGCGCTGCTGTGGCGTGACCCAGTGGTGGTGGGGTAGCGTGCCGAGCCGGCCACTGCGCATGGTACCCGGCGTCAGATAGACCGGCAGCCGATAACGGCGCGCCAGCGCGCCGACCCCACGCACATGGTCGCCATGCTCGTGACTGACCAGGATCGCATCGAGCTGCGCGGGGTGCAGGTCGAAGCGCGCCAGGCGCTTCTCGGCTTCGCGCATGCCGAAACCGCAGTCGACCAGCACCCGGGTCTCACCGTCACACACCAGGGTGGCGTTCCCCTTGCTGCCACTGCCCAGCGAGGCAAAGCGCAGTGCTGACGTCACGGCGTTGGCCTCCTCTCGTCTAGCCCGGCCATCAACGCAGCAGGGCGGCGACGCGGTCGAGCAACTCGCGGGTATCGTCGGCGGTGAGGTCCTTGTCGCTCTCGTTGATCACCTGCACGCGGGTCTCGCCGCCAGGCGCTTGCTCCAGGCTCAGGCGCAGCCACTGGGCGGTCTGGCGCACATCGGGACTGAACACGATGGAGAACACCCCGCGGTTGCGCTCGCTGGCGGTCATGTACTCGAGCAGGAAGTCGCGGTTGGCCTCATCGCTCTCGAGCAGCAGCTCGCGGTTCTCCTGGGTGAAGTTGCGCGACAGCTGATACTCCATCTCGGCCCAGGCGCGCTCCATCTCGGCGGCCAGCAGCAGCTGCCAGCTATCGTCGCTGCGTTCCAGGCGCACGGTCTCCTGCTGCTGCTGTGCACGCTGGGTCGCCAGCGCCGAGGCACTGGCGGTGCGGCTCTCGGCGGTCAGGAAGTCGTTGAGGGCGTCGAGACACTGGGTGTGCACGGCACCGCCCTGCTCGCAGCGCACCTCGGTGGCGCCGCTGCGTACCCCCGGCTGCAGGGTAAAGGTCGCCTCACTGGTGGCCAACACGCCGCGCTGGGGGCTGCTGTCGGTCACGCTGAGGCCCTGGCGGCGGCTGAAATCCTCGATCCGCGGCCACACATCTCCGGCATCGGCGTTGACCAGCAGCCAGCGGTCGCCACCCGATTCACGGCGCTCGACGAAGTCGCGCTGGCCGCCCCGGGCCACCGCATCGGGGCGCGGCGCGCGGAAGCGGCCGTCGCTGGCGACGAACTCGCCGCGCGCCTCGGGCACCGGCATGATATCGCGATAGCGGCTCTGGTCGCGGGTCTCGGGCAGCACCAGCGGCCGGCCCTGCTGCGCCTCGGCGTAGTCGATATTGCGGTCGTGAAAATAGCCATCGCGGGCGCAGCCGGCGGTCACCAGAGCGATCGATACGACGAGCGGCATCCATTTCAGCGCAGGGTTCATGCATCCACCTTGTTGAGAGTCCACGGGAGCTGTCAGCGGTACGCCGTTCAGTCGTCGATGACGCCGGCCAGCTGCAGCGCTTCGCTGACCGTGGAGTGATATTTCTCGGACAGCCAGGTCATCGGCAGGCGAATGCCGGCCTCGGCATAGCCCATGCGGTTCAGCGCCCACTTGACCGGGATCGGGTTGGACTCGATGCCCAGATTGGTGTGCAGTGGCATCAGCCGGGTGTTGATCGAGTGCGCGGTCTCGGTATCACCGGCCACCGCCGCGACGCACAGCTCGTGCATCGCCTTGGGGGCGACGTTGGCGGTCACCGAGATATCGCCATGGCCGCCCATCAGCATGAAGTCGCAGGCGGTGGCGTCGTCGCCGGAGTAGAGCTTGAAGTCGCTGCCCTCGAGGCGGCCGATCAGGTCCTCGGCGCGCTCCAGGTTACCGGTGGCATCCTTGAGGCCGATGATATTGTCGATCTCGGCCAGGCGCAGCACGGTCTCATTGTAGAGATCCGAGCAGGTGCGCCCCGGCACGTTATAGAGAATCACCGGTAGGTTGGCGCCTTCGGCCACCGCCTTGAAGTGCTGGTACAAGCCTTCCTGGGTCGGCTTGTTATAGTAGGGGCATACCGACAGGCAGTAGTCGGCGCCGACTTCCTTGGCGTAGCGCGCCAGCTCCACCGCCTCCGACGTGGCATTGGCACCGGTCCCGGCAATCACCGGAATCCGCCCCGCCACCTCTTCCACCACCGTGCGGATCACGTCGAAGTGCTCGGCGAAGGACATGGTGGTCGGCTCGCCGGTAGTGCCGGCGGCGACGATGGCGTCGGTGCCGTTCTCCAGGTGGAAGTTGACCAGGCGGCGCAGCGCCGGCCAATCGATCTCGCCGCTCACCTTCATTGGCGTCGCCAGGGCAACCATACTGCCTGTGATCATGCTCTGTTCCTCTCGAAAACCGTGGCCTGCCAGCGCTTCTCCCGATCGGAAATCCTCGGGGACAGGCATCCAGGGGCTAGATGGTACTCAGGCGGCGAAAGTCTGTACAGAACCCGATGCGAGTCAGTGACGATTGCCGACGCGGCGCTTTACAGCGCGCGGCGGGTTGCGTGTAATCGTAGCGCATCGTTTCACTCAGCCTAGAGGAGCCTCCCATGAGCGTCAGCCCCGGCCAGCCCGTGCCCGACTTCACCGCCGCCGCCACCGGCGACACCACCATCACCCTGTCCGAGCTGCAGGGCCAGCAGGTGGTAATCTACTTCTACCCCAAGGCCAGCACTCCGGGCTGCACCACCGAGGGCGGCGACTTCCGCGACCACAAGGCGGCCTTCGACGCCGCCAACACCGTGATCATCGGCGTCTCGCGCGACGGCCTGCGCGCCCAGGAGAACTTCAAGGCCAAGCAGGGCTTCAACTTCGCGCTGATCTCCGACAAGGACGAGGCGGTGTGCCAGCTGTTCGACGTCATCAAACTCAAGAAGATGTATGGCAAGGAGCATCTCGGCGTCGAGCGCAGCACCTTCCTGATCGATACCGACGGCAAACTCGCCCGGGAGTGGCGCGGGGTCAAGGTCAAGGGCCACGTCGAGGAGGTGCTCGCGGCGGCCCAGGCGCTGCACGCCGGCTGAGCCGGCCGGCCCCGCCGCGGCGGGGCCTACTCCTCGGAGAGCGACTCTACCGCCACGTGGTGCTCGCGGCTATCGAGCCCCCGCGGCCAAGCCACCACCAGCGCCTTGAGCAGCGTCGCCAGCGGAATCGCGAAGAAGATTCCCCAGAAGCCCCACACTCCGCCGAAGAACAGCACTGCGACGATGATCGACACCGGGTGCAGATTGACCGCCTCGGAAAACAGGATCGGCACCAGCACATTGCCGTCCAGCGCCTGGATGATGCCGTAGGCGATCAGCACGTAGACGAACTGGTCGCTCATCCCGAAATGGAAGCCGGCCACCGCCGCTACCGGCAGCGTAGCCACCGCCGCGCCGATGTAGGGCACCAGCACCGAGAGCCCCACCAGTACCGCCAGCAGCGCCGAATAGGGCAGCCCGAAGTAGGCGAAGGTCATGAAGGCCACGCTGCCGACGATGATGATCTCGATGAACTTGCCACGCACGTAGTTGGCGATCTGGTCGTCCATCTCGTTCCAGATGCGCGTCATCAGCGAACGCTTCTGCGGCAGTAGCGACAGCGTGAAGCCGACCAGGCGATCCTTGTCCTTGAGCATGAAGAACACCAGGATCGGCACCAGCACCAGGTAGATGATCAGCGACAGCACATTGCCCAGCGAGGCCAGGGAGAGGGTCAGCGCACGCTGGCCGACCTGAGTCATCTCGCGCCCGGCCACACCGATCCAGTTCTGGATCTGATCGGGGGTGACCAGCTGCGGGTAGCGCTCCTGGAGGTTGTCGAGCAGTTGCTGGCCGGCGGCAAACATACGCGGCGTCTCCTGCACCAGCCCCACCAGCTGGTTCCAGATCAGCGGCAGCAGGATAAAGGCGATCGCCAGCAGCAGGCCAATGAAGCCCAGGAACACCACCGACACCGCCAGCAGATGGGGCACACGGCGGCGAGTCAGGGCATTGACCGCCCCCTGCAGCAGAAAGGCGATCACCAGCGCGGTCAAGAACGGTGCCAGCATGCGGCCCAGCCAGATCACCACGGCAAAGCCGAGCACCAGCACGATCAGCAGGACCACCGCCTCCTCGTCGGAGAAGTAGCGCTCGACCCAGCTCTTGAACAGCGCACGCATGGTCATGCCGACGCGGCTCCCGATCCTTTGCGAATCCAGTAGACGTAGACCTCGTCGCGGGTCTCGCGGGCCACCAGCTCATGGTCGCTATGACTGGCGAAGGTCTCGAAGTCCTGCCAGGAGCCAGCATCGGTGGCCTGGACCTCGAGCAGCTGGCCCGGTGCCAGGCGCGACAGCGCCTGCTTGGCCTTGAGCAGCGGCAGGGGACATGGCAGGCCACGGGCGTCGAGCTGATTATCTGGTTGCAGGGCCATGCGATCTCCCGAAAAATGACTGAAGTCACTGAGATTTAAAGGCACTTTGCCTGGCGAATCAATGTCGGATGAGCAGCACTGCGCTCGCCCCCTATGTCGAGGATGGTCATGTTGCACGCCTTGAAGCCCTGTCTTGCCGTCGCTGGCCTGGTACTGGCCAGCCTGCTGCCGAGCCCCGCCACCGCCGTCGATGACTACGGCCTGCCACAACTCGGCAGCGGCGGGGCCGGCGCCGCTGGTGCCGAAGAGTACCGCCTGGGGCGCGCCTGGCTGCGCCAGTTTCGGGCCCGCGCGCCGGCCTGGCAGGACCCCATCACCCAGGATTACGTCGAGTCGGTGATCTCGCGCCTGCTGCCGCACAGCGACCTCGCCGACAACCGTACCACGGTGACCCTGGTCGACAGTCGCCTGCTCAACGCCTTCGCCGTGCCCGGCGGGGTTATCGGTGTCAACTCCGGGCTGTTCGCCTTCGCCGAAGAGGAAGATGCCTTCGCTTCGGTGGTCGCCCACGAACTCGGCCACCTCTCCCAGCGCCACTATGCGCGTCAGGTGTCCCGCGCCGAGCAGACCCAGGTGCCAGCCATGGCGGCGATGCTGGCCGGCATGCTGATCGCCGCCGGTGGCGGTGGCGACGCCGGCATCGGCGTGGCGATGGGCTCCCAGGCCGCCTTCATCCAGGACCAACTGGCCTATTCGCGGCGCTTCGAGCAGGAGGCCGACCGCATCGGCCTGCAAGCCATGGCGCGGGCCGGCTACGACCCGCAGGCGATGGTGCGCATGTTCCGCTCGATGCAGCGCATGGCCTCGCTGCAGGGCGGCAACCCGCCGGAGTTTCTGCTCACCCACCCGGTCACCGAGTCGCGGATTACCGATACCGAGGCTCGCGCCAGCCAGCTTAGCGCCCGTGAGCGTCGCGAGGCTGGCCCACGCTACGACCTGGTGCGTGCCCGGGCGCTGGTCTCGGTCAACCGCGACAACCTCGGTCAGGCCGGAGCCCGCCTCGCCCAGAGCGATCCCGAGCCACAGGTCAGGCGCTATCTGGAGGCGTTGATCGCCGCCGAGCGCGGCCATCATGGCGCAGCCCTCGAGACCCTCGATGCCCTCGCCAATGAACTGCCGGATCTGCCGATGCTGCCGGTCACCGCCGCCGAGGTAGCCTACGACGCCGGCGACTACGCTGCCGCCATCGAGCGCAGCCGCCGGGTGCTGCGGCTGATGCCCGACTACGCGCCGGCCAGCCGCGTGCTCGGCGAAGCGCTGCTGCAACGTGACCCGGACGAAGCCTATCGGGTGCTGCGCGATCTCAGCGAGCGCCGCCAGGAGGATCCGCAGGTGTTTGCGCTGCTGGCCGAGGCGGCCGGGCGCAGCGGACGCGACGGCTGGGGCCACCTCGCGCGCGCCGAGCACCTGCAGCTCACCGGGCGCATAGACAGCGCCATCCGCCAGTTGCTGGTCGCCCGCGACAGCGCCCGCCAGGCCGGCGACGCCAGCCTGGAGAGCCGTATCGAGCAACGCCGCGAGGCATTCATGGAGTACCGCGAGGCGCTGGAGAAGTTCTGACAGAAAGCTGAAAAACAGCCTGCCTCCACCCACCCTCGAATCAGGGGGTTTTCTTCCAGCTTCAAGCTCAAGCCCGCGAAGCGGGCGCTCTTCCAGCTCCAGCGCTAGGCGAAGCCTAGCGCTGGAAGTTGAGCATCCGCTCCAGCGGCTTGAGGGCCGCTAAGCGCAGCGCGTCGTCGACGAATATCTCGCCGCTGCCGTGGCGCAGCGCGCCGGCCAGGTTGTCCAGTGCGTTCATCGCCATCCACGGGCAGTGTGCACAGCTCTTGCAGGTCGCGCCGTTGCCGGCGGTGGGCGCTTCGAACAGCGTCTTGCCGGGCACTGCCTGCTGCATCTTGAAGAAGATGCCGCGGTCGGTGGCGACGATCAGCTTGTCCTGGGGCAGCTCCTTGGCCGCCTTGATCAGCTGCGAGGTGGAGCCAGCCACGTCGGCCAGGCCCACCACCGGCTCAGGGGACTCGGGGTGCACCAGCACCGCGGCGTCAGGATACAGCGCCTTGAGGTCCTGGATGCCCTTGGCCTTGAACTCCTCGTGGACGATGCAGGCGCCGTCCCACAGCAGCATGTCGGCGCCGGTCTGCTTCTGGATATAGCTGCCCAGGTGTTTGTCCGGTGCCCACAGGATCTTTTCGCCGCGAGCCTGGAGGTGCTCGATCACGTCCACCGCGATGGACGAGGTCACCACCCAGTCGGCGCGTGCCTTGACCGCCGCCGAAGTATTGGCATAGACCACCACGGTGCGCTCCGGATGCTGGTCGCAGAAGGCCGCGAACTCATCGGCCGGGCAGCCGATATCCAGCGAGCAGGTCGCCTCCAGGGTCGGCATCAATACGCGTTTTTCCGGCGACAGGATCTTGGCCGTCTCGCCCATGAAGCGCACCCCGGCCACCACCAGGGTCTCGGCCTCGTGGCGGGCGCCGAAGCGGGCCATCTCCAAGGAGTCAGCCACGCAGCCGCCGGTCTCTTCGGCGAGCTGCTGGATGGCATCATCGGTGTAATAGTGAGCGACCAGCACGGCGTTATGCGCCTTCAGCAGTCGCTTGATTTCATCGACGCGCGCTTCATCCTCGGCGGGAATCCGCGTCGGGCAGTAGGCGCGGGCCAGGTGCTCTTGCACCTCGGCGCGGGAAGTCATGATCGTCATCGTGTCTACCACTGTGACTGGCAGGGGCTCCCCCTGCATGTACCAGGTGTACCGTGACGGACTCTCTGCCCGGCGGCACACGCCAGAAGACAGTATTCCTCGGCGTCTCCCGCCGCGTCTGTCTTGCCCTATTCTAGACCACAACGCCGCCGAATTGCTCCCCCAAGGTGCACAAAAGTGTCCACAAACGAAAACGCCCCGACGCTTGGAGCGCCGGGGCGTTTCGAACACATTCTGGTGGGTCGTGTAGGATTCGAACCTACGACCAATTGGTTAAAAGCCAACTGCTCTACCAACTGAGCTAACGACCCGCAACCGTAAGCAACAGGCGCTTACGCAGCGGCGGATATGGTGGGTCGTGTAGGATTCGAACCTACGACCAATTGGTTAAAAGCCAACTGCTCTACCAACTGAGCTAACGACCCGCCGCGCCATCTGGCGACAGGGGCTACGTCATGTTTCCCCTCCCGACAGGGCGCACATATTACCCATGGCGCCCGGTGATGACAAGCCTTTTCGTGCCAACTCCCGAGCGTTTCGTTCCCGTCTCAGGACTTACGCGTACCCTTCGGCTTGCGCATTGCCTGCACCGGGCGCCGCTTGTTCTTGTCGCGGCTCCAGCGGTTCTTCTCGTCCGGCGTCAACTCCGGCACCTTGCGGCTGGCAAGCCCCGCCAGGGTCGCGAGATCGTCGACCTCGTCCTGGGTCAGCTCGGTCCACTCGCCCGCTTTGGCACGCTTGTCGAGGAAGATATTGCCGTAGCGCACCCGCTTGAGGCGGCTGACGGTGAGCCCCTGGGATTCCCATAGCCGGCGCACCTCGCGGTTGCGGCCCTCCAGGATCACCACGTGGAACCAGGTGTTGATGCCCTCGCCACCGAACTCCTGGACGTCGCTGAAGCGCGCCGGGCCGTCGTCGAGCATCACGCCCTCGACCATTGCCACCACCTGCTCGCGGCGCACCTCGCCCATCACCCGTACCGCATATTCGCGCTCCACTTCGGTGGAGGGGTGCATCAGCTTGTTGGCCAGCTCACCGTCGGTGGTGAACAGCAACAGGCCGCTGGTATTGATATCCAAACGACCGATGGCGATCCAGCGCTCGCCCTTGAGACGCGGCAGGCGCTCGAATACGGTGCGCCGCCCTTCCGGGTCCTTGCGCGTGCACAGCTCGCCCTCGGGCTTGTTGTACATGATCACCCGTCGCGGTGTCTCCTCGGCGCCGCGCAGGGTCACCGGGCGGTCGTCGAAGGTGACCTTGTCGCGCATCTCGATGCGATCGCCGAGGGTCGCCAACTTGCCGTTGACCTTGACGCGCCCGGCGCTGATCGCGGTTTCCATCTCGCGGCGCGAGCCCAGGCCGGCGCGCGCCAGGACCTTCTGCAATTTTTCAGTGGTAGTCGTCATGAGTCGTCTGACATCTCGTCTGTAGAGGGTTCCACGCCCCCGCGTCCGTCATCGGCGACGCTCTCGGGGGCGCGTTCGGCAAGGCGGGCTTCGAGATCGGCGAAGCTCAGCCTGGGCCGCGTGGACGCCGTCCCGGCGTGTGATTCGGCGTCGACCGTCCCGGTCGTCGCCTGCTGCTGACTATCGTCCCGCGCGATCCGCTCACGCGCTTCGGCATCTCGCGCCTCGCCCTGCTCGTAGTCGACCAGGCGCTCTTCGAAATCCTTGAGCTCGTGCATCGGCGGCAACGCATCCAGCGTTTTGAGACCGAAGTCATCGAGGAACTGCCGGGTGGTGGCATACACCGATGGCCGCCCCGGCACGTCGCGCTGGCCGACCACGCGGATCCAGCCACGCTCGGCCAGGGTACGCATGATCGAGCTACTCACCGCCACCCCGCGCACCTCCTCGATATCGCCGCGGGTCACCGGTTGGCGATAAGCGATCAGCGCCAGGGTCTCGAGTAGCGCCCGCGAGTAGCGCTGCGGGCGCTCGTCCCACAGCCGCGACACCCACGGCGAGAGCCGCGAGCGAATCCGCAGCTGAAACCCCGAGGCGGTTTCGATCAGCTCCAGGGCGCCCTGGTCGAGGCGCTCACCGAGTCGCGCCAGCGCCGCGCGCAGCTCGCTACGCGGCGGCCGCTCATGGTCGTCGAACAGCGCCTCGAGCCGCTCCGGCGAGAGCGGCTCGCCGGCGGCCAGCAGCGCCGCCTCGAGAATCTCGTCCAGGGGGCTCACCGGGTCGCTGATGCGCTTGTTCATGATGGCGGTAGCGCTTCCTCGTGGTCGAACGGGCTCTCGCCCGCCTCGTGTTCTGCGTCGTCGTGAGCCTCGCCGGCGTCGCCGGCCAGTCGCGCACGCACGTGGATCGGCGACAGCGGCACATTTTGCACGATCTCGATCAGCGCCTCCTTGGCGAGCTCGAGGATCGCCATAAAGGTCACGATCACCCCTGCACGCCCCTCCTCGAGGGTGAACAGCGCCTCGAAGGGGGTGTAGTGCTGATGCTCGAGCCGCGCCATGATCGCCAGCATGCGCTCGCGGGTCGAGAGCACCTCGCGGCTGATCTGGTGCGACTGGGTCAGCTCGGCGCGGCGCAGGATACCCGACAGCGCCGCCAATAGCTCGTCGAGTTCGACCTCGGGATGAATGACCCGCGACTCCAGCGGCGGCAATCCGGCCTGGGCGGGAAACCAGTCACGCCCCAAGCGCGGCAGCTCACCCAGCGCCTCGGCAGCGTGCTTGAGCCGCTCGTACTCCTGCAGGCGGCGGATCAGCTCGGCCCGCGGATCGCCCTCGTCGTCCTCGTCATCACCCTTGGGCGGTCGCGGCAGCAGCGTACGCGACTTGATCTCGGCCAGCATCGCCGCCATCAGCAGGTACTCGCCGGCCAGCTCGATCTCCATCGCCTTCATCAGCTCGACGTACTCGATGTACTGATGGGTGATGGCAGCCACGTCGATGGTCAGGATATCCAGGTTCTGGCGCCGGATCAGATAGAGCAGCAGATCCAGCGGCCCCTCGAAGGTCTCGAGGAACACCCGCAGCGCCTCCGGCGGAATATACAGATCCTCCGGCGGCGCATAGACCGGCTCGTCGAGCACCCGCGCGAACAGCTCGCCCTGCTGCGGCGCCTGGCTCTCTTCGACGACGGTGGTAGGCGTCTCGCTCACGCGTGGCCTGGCCTCTCGATATTGCCCGATGCAGTAATCGGACAGTCTACCAAGATGGTGCCGCGGCAGACAGCGCCGCGCTATGCAGGCACCTCCAGGCGTCGCCACCGCCGCAATACCATCGCCAGCACCACGGATGCCAGCAGCAGATTGGAGAGCGGCAGTGCCAGCCACACCCCGTTCAGCCCCATCACCAGGGGCAGCAGGGCCAGGAAGGGCACCTGGATAACGATGTTCCCCAGGGTGATCAGCACTGCCTGGCGCCCCAGCCCCATCGACTGGAAGAAGCAGGCCGCCAACACGATGAAGCCATCCAGGAACAGTGCGAAGAGGTGCAGGCGAACGCCCAGGGCAGTCGCTGCCAGAAGCCTGGCGTCGTCGGAGATGAAGATACCGGCGATGCTCTCGGGCCATAGCATCAGCGCCGCCACCATCCCCGCGCCGAGCCCGATGGCGGTATACAGCCCCAGGCGAAAGACCCGCTTGATATGGCTGCCCCGGCGCGCCCCATGGAAGTAGCTGATCAGGGGCTGCATGCCGTTGGCCACCCCTTCGGCCAGCATGTAGTAGAAGGCCAACAGGTAGCCGGTGATGGCATAGGCCGCGACCTGCACTGGCCCGCCATACTTCATCAGCAGCATGTTGTGCAGTATCGTCACCACGCCGAGATAGAGATACATCAGCATGCTCGACACCCCGGTGCCCAGCACCGACCGACAGGCACCGAGACGCAGTGGCTGCAAACGCAGGCGGATGGGGGCTTGGCGACTGACCAGATAGCCCAGGCAGACCAGAGCGGTGAGGCTCTCCGCCAGCAGCGTGGCCAGGGCGGCCCCCTTGAGCCCCCAGCCAAGCCACAGGATAAAGGCGTAGTCGAAGGCAATATTGGTCAAGGCACCTATCACCATGGCCAGGGTCGCCAACCGCGGAGCGCCCAGGTTACGCACCCAGAACGGCAGTGCCAGGCTGGCGACCACCAGCGGTGAGCCCCAGGCCATCACCGCCAGGTAGTCGCCCGCCAGCTGGGCGACCTGCCCCGTCGCCCCCTGGAAGGCCAGGAAGGCGTCGCCAGCAAACAGGATCAGCGCACCCACCGGCACCCCGAGCAGACCCAGTAGCCAGCCACCCTGCCCCAGCATCACAGCCGCTCGCGGCTCGTCACCGCGCCCCTGGGCGATCGAGCACTGGGCACCGGCCCCGACGCCCAGCATGATGCCTACCGCCAGCAGCACGATGACTGCCGGCACGGCCATGGTGATGCCGGCCAACCCCGGCTCGCCAATGGCATGGCCGATAAAGATACCGTCTACCACCTGATACATGCCGCTGACCATCAGCGCCATGACGGCCGGCAGGGTATAGCGCCAGTAGGCACGGGTGATCGAGCCGGAATGCATCAGTCGTCCCTCCTGAATCCCTTGCAGGCCTTGTCCAGCAAGCGCTCCAGCTCACGCCGTTCATGCTCATCCAGCCCCTGCCGTAGCGCAGCGGCGGTTTCCGCATAGACGTCGTGCTCCTCCTTCTCAATGTGTCGCGCTTTGTCCGTCGCATGCAAAAGCACGGCCCGTCCATCTTCCGGACAGGCCGAGCGATGGAGGTAGCCACGCGCCTCCAGCTTGCTGACCATGGTGCTTGCCGAGGCCTTGCTGACCCGCAGCAAGGCGGCCAGTTGCGTCAGGCGCATCCCATCGGGCGTCGAGAGCAGGGCATAGAGGTAGTCGAGCTCAGCAGCGGTGAGTTCCATGCTGCCGCTGCGCCGGCCATGCTCCCGCCAGCGGTTCCATATCTCCCAGCCCAGGTTCTTCAGGTCCGCTTCGAGCGTCATGGTATATCTCCACCACTATAAAGTTAGTTATACTAACTAACTTTATAGTGGTGGCAAACCTCTCGACCTCACCAATCCAGCTGTGGCGGCGAGGCTCCGCCGCACTCACTATCAGAAACGCCACTCCATACTCACCTGCGCCCTGTGGTCCTCGCTGCCATCCGCATACTGCCCCGCATAAGAGACTCCCAAGGCAGCATGCTCACTCAGCGTGACCTGAACCCCAGCGCTCACGACGGCGCTATCCCGGGCAATGGGTGTACCGGTCACGCCAAAGGCATCGCCACCGTCGAAACGCTGCTCGCGCTCGAAGGTGGTGTCGCCCAGGGCGTGCTGCCAACCGATGCTGCCATAGACGCTGACACTGGAGTCGTCCATGTCGAAGGTCGCCTCGGGCCGCACGCCCAGGGTAGCAACGGTGGTGTCATAGCGCTCACTTGAGCTGGAGAGCGCAGCGCTGCCGCCGCGCTCTTCCCCATTCGCCGCGCGGTGATGGATCTGCGCAATATTGACGAAGGGTTCCAGCATCAGCGGGTCAGCCGCTAGGCGGGTGGCCAACTCGGCATAGCCGTGCAGGGTCTGGGCGCGACGCTCGTCCTCCAGCGACTGCCCCAGCGCCTGGCGCGAGCTATCGATCTCGTGATAGCCATAGAACACACCGCCGCGTAGCTCAGCGCCGTCATGGTCCAGCGAGCCCGCTGCATAAGCACCGAGATGAAAGCTATCCACGCTGGCACTGCCACGCCCCTCCCGGGCACGGATATCACTGCGGGTATAGCCGCTCATCATACCGGCGCGCGCCCGCTCGCCGATCTCGGTATCCACGCCCACGAAGCCCCCAGCCAGCTCGCGCTTGATGCTTGCGGCATTGCCGTCACCGCCCTGACGCCCCCAGTTGCCCTGGGAACGGGCCCAGTAGGTATGGCCGCCCTGTACTGCCACGTTATCCATGACGGTGGTGTGGCCACCACCAGCCCGTTGCAGGCGGTCATTGGCAGCCTCCCTTGCCAGCCGGCTATCGGACACCAAGGCGCCATGCACGGAAGCGTGCAGTTCACCGGAGAGTTGGCTCAGCGCCTGCTCGGCCTGTGGGGCGCTCATGTTGAGGACTCGATCGTAGAGGTCGTGCCCCTCCCCCAGAGAGAAGGTGCCATCGCCGGCACCACAAGCGTTGGCGCTCATACCCGGCAAACAGAACGAGTTGCTTGCAGCAGATGATAGCCGGCTGATCAGATTGAAGGCACTAGCGGTGGCATCGAAGTGGAAGTCGAGAAAGGCAAAGTCGTTGCGTAGCTCCGGCACACCGTTCACGACCAGAGTGCCTGCCTCGAACAGGGTGTAGGTCGACCCATCCGCGAAGGTCGCATTCGCGCCCCAGCCGTCGGCGGGCGTCAACTGGATGATGGCCGCATCTTCAATTGTCGCCGTTCCGGTCACAATCACTGCATCGTGGTCATTCGCACTCAGCTCTGCCAGATATCGAGCGCCAGTATCCAGCAGCAGATCCCCCTCCACGGTCAGCGTGCCGATGGAATTGCCTGGCGCGATGGTGCCTCCGCCAAAAACCTTCGTGACGCCTACCGAGCCGGAACCGCCAAGCGTGGCACCTTCATCAATATGGAGCGCGCCACCGAGGCTGCCATTACCTTCGGCATCTCCCACCAGCAACGTGCCACCCGCAACGGTAGTGGTGCCGTCAAAGCTCGAACTGTCACCGGTCAATAGCACTGAAGCGGTACCGTCATAAAGGAAAGTACCGTCTCCCGACAGCACGCCGGCATAATGCGCGTCCACCTCATCGCTAAACGTCAATCCGGCTGACGCCCCTGCGAGATGCGCATCACCGCCGAAACGCACGGCTGCGCTGTGGAGACCACCGTCGGTGACGGTCCAGTCGAGTGATGAATCACCATCTAGTGCCAGGTTCCCGCTACCCTGCTTCACCATTTGACCGCTGTTACCAGCAAGTCCGGCAATGTCGCCGGTAAAGGCGGCGTCATGCGTCTGATCGAGCACCACCTCCCCGGCATTGGCGATATCGCCGGAGATGGAAGCGGCACTACCGATCAGCGTTCCGCTATTGACGAAGGTGTTGCCGTAAGCATTGGCGCCGCTGAGGTGCAGCGTCCCCTGGCCGGTCTTGGTCAGATTGCCGTCGCCGGCTAGCTCACCGGAGAGCGTCAATGTCGCGGTATCCGCGACGTCGAAGGCGCCATTGCCGGAGAACATGACCGCGCGGCTGCTGCTAAAGCTGCTGGTAGTGGCGAGGGCACCACCTTTGAAGGTGACATTGCCCTGGGCGCTGCCCAAGTTACCGTCGTCCGACACCCGCACAGTGCCTCCGGCAATCGTTGTCCCGCCTGCGTAGGAATTCTGGCCTGACAAGATCAGCGTACCCGCCTCGCGCTTGACGATGCCGTTGGCGCCAGTGATCTCGGTGGAGATCTCCGCATCATCGGCCAGCACGCGTATTTCCGAGCCGTCGGGGCCGGTGACAAGCTGCCCGTCACCGGCCAGGAGGAAGGCCTCATCGACGAATTGCAGCCCCTGGAAGGCCTGGATACCCTCGACCGATAGCGTGCCGCCATGAAAACCGCCTGGTGCATTCCTGAAGACGGCATGATGGCCGGCCCAGGTAACCGCCGTCTCGCCGTCGCGGTTCAGCCACTGCGTGCTGCTGTCGTTCCAGATGCCGTCGCCGCCTTGCCAATGCTGCAAGGTATTCTCGCCCAGTGCGGCGATGAACAGATCGACATTGCCGCTCCCCGCCTGGATCTCGAACGCACCGGCGTTGTCGATATTTGGCGTATTGCCGATGCTCAGTCCGTTGTCGGTCAAGGTGCCGCCATAGGTCATCAAGCGGTAATAGCCGAGCCCGGCACTGCCGTCGTATGCCCCCTCTCCCTGCGACAGGCTCAGCAAGCCGTCCAGCGTCAGATTTCCGGTAACCGTAACGCGGTCGCTGGCCCCCGAGCCAGGATCGCCGGTCACACCGGGGCTGCCTAATTCGAAGTCAAGCAGCGTGCCTGATGCCAACGCCAGGTCGCCGTCCACGACCAGGGTGCCCATCGAGTTCCCCGGCGCGAGCGTCGCGCCATCGGCGATGGTCGTATTGCCTATCCGGCCGGATCCACCCAGCGTTGCACCGCTACGTATGTCGACGTTCCCGCCGAGGCGGCCATTGCCTTGTGCATCGCCGACCCGCAGGGTGCCACCAAAGACCGTCGTCGTACCGGAAAAACCGGCACTATCCCCGGTGAGTGTCGTGGTGCCCGCATAGTGATTGAGGTTGCCAAAGCCGGCACTGGTGCTGACTAGTCCGGCATCGAAGCCGTAGTCTGCCGAGTCATGGTTGAAATCAACGCTGGCGCCCTCTCGTTCGAGTCGAATCGCGTTTGCGCTAACCAAGCCCGGCGCCACCGCCTCGGATTCCTCGATAGAGTCCGCTCCGATAGCCAGGCGGGCGGACCCAGTGGCGCTACCCGGCCCCATCAGCAGATCGCCGGATACGCTGAGTTCCCCGCCATTCGCCAGGATCACCGAGCCCTTCGCCCCATCGCCTTCGCCAGCGACCCGCAGATCGCCTGAGATATCGACCACGCTGCCGCCACCGACCACTGTGAGGACACCTTGCCCCGCACCGCCACCGACACGACCGCCGACGGCGGAAAGCCGGCCACCGGCGTCGACGATCAGACGGCCTTGAGCGTTACCACCGACATCGAACACGCCGATATTGGCCGCGGCACTTGGGCCGGAGATCGATAACGCCCCGGCATGAACGTTGAGAGCGTCCGCGCTATTGCCTCCCGTCAGCGTCCAATAGCTCGAGCCATCCTTTTCCAGGTGGCTGAATCCATGGTATCGGCCAATATCGATATTGGCATCGCCGTCTCCGTTCATCAGCAGTGTGGCGTCGGCGCCATAGGCCCTGACAGCCCCTTGAAAGCTAAAGCCGGAAAGCAATTCAAGCGTCGTATCCTCACCGTTCAGGTGCATGGCATCTGCTCGCCCTGCCCTACCTTGGCCACCGGCAATGCTCCCCGAATGGGTTACCCAGACGTCACGCCCTTCAACCACCATGCCAATGCCGCCCAAGCCACTGATGCCCGAGGGACCCACTAATGACCTACCTGCACGGCCACCCGATATCGATCCGGCATTGTCGAACACCACGCCATCATCGGTCAGAATGGCGCCCATGCCACCATCGCCCCCATTGAGAAAACTACTGTCACCACCGTCAGCTCCCGCCACCGTGCCTTGGTTGATGAACCTCGTGCCCGAGAAACTCAGCCCTGCACCGCCGTCGCTAGCATTCCCATGAACGCTCTCTCCTCCCCGACCGCCGGCGATGCTGCCCATGTTGAAGAGGGAGTCACCATCAAAGTGCACGCCTTCGCCGCCGCGACCGCCGTTAGAATGAGTACTTTCCCCTCCTCTGCCTCCGTGTATGGTGCCATCGTTATAGAGATCACTGCCGATAAAAACCAACGCTGTACCGCCGTCGCGACCATACCCAAAAACGCTCTCCCCGCCCCGCCCGCCGGCGATGCTGCCTATGTTGGAGAGGGAACCACCATCAAAGCGCACGCCTTGGCCACCGCGACCACCGTTCGCATGGGTACTGGCGCCGCCTTCTCCACCGGCAATCGTTCCTTCATTCACCAGAGAGCCACCCGAGACGTCAAGCGCCAAGCCGCCGGTACCGCCGTTGTTCCGTGAGCTGCTCCCCCCAGCACTGCCTATGACCTCCTGCTCCTCAGGTATGACGGTCGGATCAGCCAAAGGACTTTCGCCAGGAATCAACAAGGACAGCATCACGGTCCAGCTCGCTGCCGTCGGATAGCCATGCCAACCGCTGGTCGCCGATGGCCGCCGCGCCCGTCGCCTACCCTTGCCCCGCGCACGAGCGGTCTCCGCCACGGCAAGCCATATGCCCAGGCTACGATTGAATATGCTGTTATAGATATGGTTCATCCCGCGTCCCCTGCCTTTGTTATCAGCTGCTTATCTATCAGCGAGCCAATACGCTAGCGAGGTGGCAGGGTGACGTCTTCCACTCAGCGCCACAGCCTGCGGCGGGCGAGTGGAGCGGGGGGAGCTACTCCTTTTGCAGCTCGACGCCGTAGCGGGCATCCCCCGGTGTCATGCCGAAGCGTTGCCTGAAGGCACGATAGAACCAGGAAAGATTATTGAAGCCAGCCGCATAGGCGACATCGGCAATAGACCGTTCGCCAGGTGCCAGCCGGGAAAGCTGCCGATATGCCCGCTGTAGGCGCAGCTCGAGCAGATAGTCGGTAAAGCTGGTGCCTTGGCGATCGAACAGGGCGCGCACATAGCCGGGCGAGATACCGTAGCGTTTGGCTACCCACTTCACTGACAGCTCTCCATGGCCAGCATACGCAGCCATATCGGCCTTGATGGCACGCAGCCGCGCCATGCTAAGACCGCGCTTAGCAGCGCGGGCCGTGGCATCCGGCGTCCCCCCCAGCGCCAGGGTCGCCATGTCCAGCAGCTGCTCCATCTCGCAGGGCCCCGCTGCAGACGCCTGAACATCGGGTGATCGGGTCAGGGCAAGCGCTTGACGCATCAACAACTGCAGCGCGTCGCCAGGCACGAGCAGACCCTTGGCCACGCGATCGAGATCGGCCACCCGTGGCCCCAGCAGCGCACGGGGAAAATCTATGCTCAAGAAGCGTGCCCGCTGCCCAGGCCGACCATGGAAATCGATCAGACCAGGACGATCCTTGAAGCCAACGCAGCCAAAGCCCGCCGGACATGCCAGCTGACGAAGGTGACGCTGATGGCTCTCCCAGCCCCCGGGGCCACCGGGATTCAACAGCAGGGATATGTTGTCGTTACCATCGGCCAGCTGAGCCTGACCACGCGTCACCTTCAACGTCGAGCACTCGGCAAGTGCAACCGTAACCCCCGGCAGCAAGCACATACGAATCGTGATATCGGGTATTTCACGGCGCGGCACGCCGAGTTCAACTTGTGCTACGGGGGCATAGACATCCCGCACCACTTCCAGGCGATCCGCCTTCGGATAATCTTGGGTAGTAAATTGAATCTGGGCCATGGGTTCCCCAGCGGTGTTATTTTTATCAGCGGTATCTTAACAAGATGGGCCTCAGCGTTGCACCGGCTCACTGTCGGCGCGGCGATAGCGCCCGCTGTAGTCGAACAGCTTCTCGCGCACCTGCCAGTGGCGGCCGACCTTGCGCCCCACCACGAAGTCCGGGGCACGCAGGCGGCGCTGCTCGTCGATCACCTCTTGCGGGCTGGTGGGACGCCAGGCGGCCCCCGGCGCACGCAGATGATCGCGCAGGAAGACCGCATGGAAGGCGCCGCGCTGGGCCGGGGTCTCGAGGGCGAACCACTCGGCCAGGGTGGCGCCGTCCTCATCGTGGTAGGTGACCTTGAGGCGCGGCATGCCGCGGCCGTTGACGGTGGCCTCGAGCTGCATGCCGGAGACCCGCAGCACCCGGGCATCCTTGAGGCGCAGCGCCGCCTTGAGCTTGTCGTCGGCATCCACCAGCAGGGTCTGGCAGCCGTGGCAGCGCCGCGCGGCGATATCGTTCTCGGCGCCGCACTCGCCGCACACCTTGAAGCGAAAGCGGAAATCGCACTGTCTACGGGCGCCCGACCCCGCGCCTCGCGGGCCTCTGCTTGTTCCAGAGACGGGACTGGGGTCGGTGATAAGCCCCTGGCAGCGGCGGCCGTAGTGCTCGATGACCAGCTCGCCGTCACGCTTGCCCCAGAACAGGTTGGCATGGCCGCACTCGGGGCACTCGACCTGCACCGGCTCGGCGTCGGAGGCGGGCTTGGGTGCGCCTACCTCCGGGGCGTAGAGATCCCAGGGATTACCGGCGTAGTCGAGGATCAGGCAATCCTGCTTGCCCGGCGCCAGGCGCAGGCCGCGGCCGACGATCTGCTGGTAGAGGCCCACCGACTCGGTGGGGCGCAGGATGGCGATCAGGTCGACGTGAGGCGCATCGAAGCCGGTGGTCAGCACCGCCACGTTGACCAGGTACTTGATCGCGCGGCCCTTGAAGGCGGCAATGATCGCCTCGCGCTCGCGCCCCGGGGTGGCGCCGGTGATCAGCGCCGCCTCGCCGGCGGGCAGATAGCCGAGGATCTCCTCGGCGTGGGCCACCGTCGCGGCGAAGATCATCACCGCCTGGCGCTCGGCGGCCTGCTCGACCACGTCGGCGATGATCCCCGGGGTGGCACGGTGGCCGGCAACGACCCGGTTGAGCTCCTCCTCGCGGTAGAGGCCGCTGGCCGCCGGCGCAAGCGTCGAGAAGTCGTAGCCGGCCACCGCCGCGTCGATGCGCCTCGGCGGCGCCAGGTAGCCCTGCTTGACCATCAGCCGCAGCGGCTGCTCGAACACGCAGTCGCGAAAGAAGCACGTCTCGTCGCCACGCACCATGCCGTGATGGTGGCGGTGATAGATGAAGCCCTGGCCCAGCCGGAAGGGCGTGGCGGTGAGGCCCAGCACCTTGAGGCGGGGATTGCGCCGCTGGAGATGCGCGATCACCTGACGGTAGCTCGAATCGTCGTCCAGCGAGACCCGGTGGCACTCGTCGATCACCAGCAGCGTGAAGGTCCCCTGCCCCGCCTTCTCTGCGTCGAAGGCGTCGAGGTTCCGGACCACCGACTGCACCGAGCCGAACACCACCTGGCGACCGCTCTCCTTGCGCCCCAGCCCAGCGCTGAAGATATCCGCCTCGAGACCATAGGCCAGATACTTGGCGTGGTTCTGCTCGACCAGCTCGCGGACGTGGGCCAGCACCAGCACCCGGCCCCTGGCCAGGCGCGCCAGCTCGGCGATCACCAGCGACTTGCCGCTGCCGGTGGGCAGTACCACCAGCGCCGGGTCATCGCTGGCACGGAAATGCTCGACGACCCGGGCCACCGCCTGCTGCTGGTAGGGGCGCAGCGCCGGCGGCGAAGACGGCAAAGGCGGCCCGGGGGCCGCCTTGTTCGGGTCGTGCTGTGCCACGCGCAGGCTCAGCCGAGCCACACCCGGGCATTGCGGAACAGCCGCAGCCAGGCGCCGTCCTGGGTCCACTCGGCAGGGCGCCAGGAGTTGGTCACCGTCCGCGCCACCCGCTCGGGGTGCGGCATCATGATGGTGACCCGGCCATCCGGTGTGGTCAGGCCGGTGATGCCCGACGGCGAGCCGTTGGGGTTGGCCGGATAGCGGCTGGTGACCTGGCCGTAGTTGTCGACGTAGCGCAGCACGATCTGGCTGCTGCCCTGCATGGCGCGCAGGTGGCCGCTGTCGCGGAACTCGGCGCGCCCCTCGCCGTGGGCCACGGCAATCGGCAGCCGTGAACCCTGCATCCCGGCCAGCAGGATCGACGGGCTCTGTTCGACCTGCACCATCGACACCCGCGCCTCAAACTGCTCCGACTCGTTGCGCACGAAGCGCGGCCAGTTGTCGGCACCGGGGATCAGTTCCTTGAGCTGGGAGAGCATCTGGCAGCCGTTGCAGACGCCGAGGGCGAAGCTGTCGTCGCGCTCGAAGAAGGCCGCGAACTGCTGGCGGGCGCGTTCATTGAACAGCACCGACTTGGCCCAGCCACCGCCGGCGCCGAGCACGTCGCCGTAGGAGAAGCCGCCGCAGGCCACCAGGCCCTTGAAGTCGTCCAGCGCCACGCGCCCGGCGAGGATATCGCTCATATGCACGTCGACCGCCTCGAAGCCGGCGCGGTCGAAGGCCCAGGCCATCTCCACCTGGCCGTTGACGCCCTGCTCGCGCAGCACCGCCATGGCCGGCCGCGCGGTGTTGACGAAGGGCGCGGCGATATCCTCGTCGACGTCGAAGCTGGGCTGCGCCGAGAGGCCCGGGTCGCGGTCGTCGAGCAGGCCGTCGAACTCGCTCTTGGCGCAGTCGGGGTTATCGCGCAGCGCCTGCAGGCGGTAGCTGGTCTCGGCCCAGGTACGCTGAGTCAGCAGGCGGGTGGTCTCGAGCAGCGGCTCCTCGAACAGCGTCACCCGCACCTGGTCGTCGTAGCGCGGCCGGGCGATCACCCCGCAGGTCTCGATGCCGGCGGCGGCGAACTGCGCCAGCACCTCCTCGGTGAACTGGCGGTTGACCTGGATCACCGCGCCGAGCTCCTCGGCGAACAGCGCATTGAAGGCGTCCACCGGCTCGTCGATCAGCCAGTCGAGCTTGATCTCGAGGCCGGCATGGGCGGCGAAGGCCATCTCCAGCAGGGTCACCAGCAGGCCGCCGTCGCTGCGGTCGTGGTAGGCGAGCAGCTTGCCGTCACGGTTGAGGCCCTGGATGACCTCGAAGAACGCCTTGAGATCCTCCGGGTCGTCGACGTCGGGGCACTCGTCGCCGACCTGGCCGTAGACCTGGGCCAGCGCCGAGCCGCCGAGGCGGTTCTGGCCAGCGCCCAGGTCGATCAGGATCAGGTCGGACTCGTCCTGGTCGAGATTGATCTGCGGGGTGAGCGTCTTCAGCGCATCGCTGACCGGCGCGAAGCCGGTAATGGCCAGCGACAGCGGCGCGATGACGCTCTTCTCCTCCAGCTCACCTTGCGGGCTTTCCTCCTGCCAGGCGGTGCGCATCGACATCGAGTCCTTGCCCACCGGGATGGCGATGCCCAGTGCCGGGCAGAGTTCCATGCCCACGGCGTGGACGGCGTCGTACAGCGCCTGGTTCTCGCCGGGATGGTCGGCGGCGCTCATCCAGTTGGCGGAGAGCTTGATATCGCCGAGCTTGGCGATCGGCGCGGCGGCCAGATTGGTGATCGCCTCGGCCACCGCCAGCCGCGCGCTGGCGGCGGGGTCGATCAGTGCCACCGGCGGCCGCTCGCCCATCGCCATGGCTTCGCCGGCATGGGTGTCGAAGCTCGCCGTGGTCACCGCCACGTCGGCCACCGGCACCTGCCAGGGACCGACCATCTGGTCGCGGGCCACCTGGCCGGTGATCGAGCGGTCGCCGATGGTGATCAAGAAGCTCTTGGAGGCCACCGCCGGCAGCCGCAGCACCCGGTCCAGCGCCTCGCGCAGGTCGAGGTTGTCGAGCATCACCCCGGACAGCACCCGCGCTTCGCGCTGGAACTCGCGGGTCATCTTGGGCGGCTTGCCGAACAGCACGCTCATCGGCAGGTCGACCGGCGTGGTCTCGAAGTGACCATCCGCCACCGTCAGGTAATGCGCCTCGGTGGCCTCGCCGACCACTGCGTAAGGGCAGCGCTCGCGGGCGCACAGCGCCTCGAAGGTCTCGAGGTCGTCGGGCGCCACCGCCAGCACATAGCGCTCCTGGGCCTCGTTGCACCAGATCTCCAGCGGGCTCATGCCCGGCTCGGCGTTGGGGATCGCGCGCAGTTCGAAGCGGCCACCGCGCTCGCCATCCTTGACCAGCTCCGGCAGGGCATTGGACAGCCCGCCGGCACCCACGTCGTGAATGAAGCGGATCGGATTGGCATCGCCCAGCGCCCAGCAGCGATCGATCACCTCCTGGACGCGGCGCTCGATCTCGGGGTTGTCGCGCTGCACCGAGGCGAAGTCGAGGTCCTCGCTGGAGCTGCCCGAGGTCATCGACGAGGCCGCCCCGCCACCCAGGCCAATCAGCATCGCCGGGCCGCCCATCACGATCAGCTTGCCACCAACGGGGATCTCGCCCTTCTGCACGTGGCCATCGCGGATATTGCCGTAGCCGCCGGCGAGCATGATCGGCTTGTGGTAGCCGCGCCGCTCGACGCCGTCATTGCCCAGCGCATCCTGCTCATAGGTACGGAAGTAGCCGGCCAGGTTGGGGCGGCCAAACTCGTTGTTGAAGGCGGCGCCGCCGATCGGTCCCTCGAGCATGATCTCGAGGGCCGACTGGATGCGTTCCGGCTTGCCGTAGTCGAAGGCTTCCCAGGGCTGCACGAACTCGGGGATGCGCAGGTTGGAGACGCTGAAGCCGGTCAGGCCCGCCTTGGGCTTGCCGCCGATACCGGTAGCACCCTCGTCGCGGATCTCGCCACCGGCGCCGGTGGCCGCGCCCGGATGCGGGGCGATCGCCGTGGGGTGGTTGTGGGTCTCCACCTTCATGAGGATCTGGATCGGTTCCTCGACGGCGGCGTAGCGGGCGCGCTCGCCGGCATCACCGGTCAGCGGCGCGGCGAAGAAGCGCGGCGCCGTGGTGCCCCGGATGACCGCGGCGTTGTCGCTATAAGCGGAGAGGATGTCGTCCGGCGAACAGGCGTGGGTGTTCTTGATCATCTTGAACAGCGAATGCGGCTGCGCCTCGCCGTCGATTACCCAGTCGGCGTTGAAGATCTTGTGCCGGCAGTGCTCGGAGTTGGCCTGGGCGAACATCATCAGCTCGACATCGGCCGGATTGCGGCCCAGGCCCTGGAAGGCCTCGAGCAGATAGTCGATCTCGTCCTCGGCCAGCGCCAGGCCGAGCTGGCGGTTGGCCTCGGCCAGCGCCTGGCGGCCGCCCTCGAGGATGTCGACCTGGCCCAGTGGCGCCGGCTCATGGTGGGCGAACAGCCGTGCCGCGTCGCTGGAGTTGGCCAGCACGGTCTCGGTCATGCGGTCGTGGAGGGTGGCGACGATGGCCTCGAAGGCGTCCTCCGAGAGGGTGCCGCTCAAGCGTACCCGATAGGCCACGCCGCGCTCGACGCGGCGCACCCTGGCCAGGCCGCAGTTGTGGGCGATATCGGTGGCCTTGGATGACCACGGCGACTGGGTGCCGATACGCGGCACCACCAGAAACAGATGGCCCTCTTGTGGCGCACCGGCCTCGCTGCCGTAATCGAGGAGGCGCTCGAGCAGCTGACGCTGGTCGTCATCGAGCTCACCGTCGTGGTCGACGAAGTGAACGTACTCGGCGTGCAGCGCGTCGACGTCGGGAACCCGGGCGCGCAGGGTGGCCAGCAGCTTGGCATGTCGGAAAGCAGAAAGGGCGGGCGCACCTCGCAGTTCAAGCATGGTCGATCGAGCCTCTGGTGAAAGCGAAATGAGGGCCGCGGCCGGCGGCAATGAGCGCACATGATACTGGAAAGCACCCGGGGCGCGAAATCCGCGCAGGTGACAGCCCGAGCCGCGGCCGTTATCGTGAGGGGTCTCATTGCCAATCGTCTCCTTCATGCCCAAGGCCGTTGTGACCCATCTGCGCCGCCACCCGCGCGGCTATCTGCTGACGTGCGTCGGTGTCGCGCTGATGTGGCTCGCGCTGCCGCAGCCGCCGCCACACAACGCCCAGTGGGATGCCATTCAGGCGCGCGCCTTCCTCGCCGTGCAGACCCGCAACACCCCGACGACGTATTACGAAGGCCGCCACGGCCCCACCGGCTTCGAATACGACCTGGCACGGCGCTTCGCCGAGCATCTCGGGTTGAGCCTGTCGATGGATAGCGAACCCAACGTCGAGCAGGTGCTGGAGGCGGTGCGCCAGGGTAACGCCGACATCGGTGCCGCAGCGCTGCCACTCGACCTGAGCCGCTCCGGGTTGATCTACAGCCGACCGATCCTCAACCTGCAACCGCTGGTGGTCTACCGCCGCGGCCTGCCACCGGTGCGCGATATCGACGACCTGCGCGGCCTGAGCATCGCCAGCATCCGCGGTTCGGGTACCGGGCAGGTGCTGCGCGAACTGCAGCAGGAGTTTCCGGAGCTGAGCTGGAAGGAGTCCAATGAACTGGAAATCGCCGACCTGCTTCAGCGCATCGAGAACGGCAGCCTCGACGCGGCGGTGGTCTACCAGCATCAGTTCAAGACCAACCGGCTGTTCTTTCCCGAGGTCGAGCTGGGCTTTCCCCTCGGCGAGCCGCTGTCGATGGCCTGGGCCTTTCCCGCCGGCCAGGGCGCGGCGCTTCAGCAGCGCGCCCAGGACTTTCTCCACGCCCTGCAGCGCGACGGCACCCTCGATGAGCTGATCGGCCACTACTTCGGCCATGACGACTACCTGGAGTATGTCGGCGCACGCATTTTCATTAGCCATGTGCGCGAGAAACTCCCCGAATACGCCGACCTGTTCCGCCAGGCGGCACGCGATAGCGGCTTCGACTGGAAGCTGCTCGCCGCCCTGGGCTACCAGGAGTCGCACTGGGACCCCGAGGCCACCTCACCCACCGGGGTGCGCGGCCTGATGATGCTGACCAACCCCACCGCCGAGGAGCTTGGCGTCAGCGACCGCCTCGACCCGGCGCAGAGCATCGACGGCGGCGCCCGCTATTTGCGTCAAATGAAGGAACGTCTACCCGACTCAATCAACGGTGACGACCGCCTATGGATGGCCATGGCGGCCTATAATGTCGGCTTGGGGCATTTGTATGACGCGCGCGATATCGCCGAGCAGCGCGGCGGCGACCCCAACCGCTGGGCCGACGTGCGCGAGGCGCTGCCGCTACTGCAGAACAGCGAGTGGTACAGCCAGACCCGCCACGGCTATGCACGCGGCGGCGAGCCGGTCATCTATGTGCGCAACATACGCCGCTACTACGAGATTCTCGACTACGTCGACCGCAGCCAGCAGCAGTTCCACCAGCTCAACGAGCGCCTGCCGGACGACGATGACGACAGCCACCTGTTCGACGTCGTCCCCCCGGTGCTCTGATACCGCCACGCCACGAGGAGGCGCATGACGCGAATCGGCCCCCTGCTGGCCCTGACGCTAGCGCTGCTGACGCTACTGCGACAGGATGCCGAGCCGGCCCAGCATAGCACCGCCGTGCTGCTCATCGTGCTGGCCGTGAGCCACTGGCAGCCCGAGCGCATCTGGCGGCTGCGCGCCTGGCTGCTGGGGTCGCTGTTGCTGGTGATGCTACTGGTGATGGCAAGCTACCTGCTGCCCGAGTACTGGCTGAGTATCGCCCACTGGAACGCCTGGCTGAGTGCGCTGCCGGGCGACGCCTACCGCTGGCGCCCGCCGGCGCTGATGACCTTGGCCCTGCTGCTGCTCGTCGCCAGCCTGCAGCTGAACCTGCGCCTGGCCCTCGGCGCCCCGCTGCTGCTCACCCTGTCCGGCCTTGCGCTGCTCAGCCAGGCCCTCATCCAGCAGTGGGCGACCAATATCTGGGTACTCGACCACGCTGCACCGCCGTCGCTACTGGCCGCCGCCGGCTGCCTGCTGACGGTTCAGGCCAGCCTGCTGATTCGGCATCGCCGTGAGCAGTTGCCCGGGCTGCGCCGCCCGCTGCTCGCAGGCCTGGCGCCGGGCCTGGCGGCACTACTGTTCTGGCACCAACAGACCACCCTCGAGGATCGTCGCCAATATCACGCCAGCGCCGTCCAGAGCCGTGCCCTGGCCGCAGACTTCGAGCGCGAGAACGCCGACCACCTCGCCGCCATGCGCCGCTTCGTCAGCTTCTGGGAGCTCTACGACGCACCACCCAGCGATGCCGACTGGGCTCGCCAGGCCAGCCGCTATCATCAGGACTACCGCTACTTCCTGAATATCGCCTTTATCCTGCCTTCCAGCGAAATCATCCGTGTCTTTCCCTTGGCCGGCAACGAGAACGCCCTCGGCGCACGCCTGTTCGACGACCAGCCCGCGGGACGCCCTGCCCTGAGCGAGGCCTTGATTCACGGCCGCGAGGGCAGTACTGGCGCCATCGACTTGCTGCAGGGCGTGCCCGGCATCATCCACTACCTGCCGGTGCACAGCCGCACCAGTGGCGAGGTCCTCGGCGCTACCGCCATGGTGGTCAGCCTGCCGGCACTGCTCGACACCCTGTTCGACGGCATCGATACCCGCGCCCAGGCGCTGCGCCTCTACGCCGGTGAGCAGCTGCTGGGCGAGGTCGGCAGTCTCGACGACCGCGTCAACTGGCGGCACCGCTTCAGCATCGACGTTGGCGGCCAGCCGCTGCTGCTCGATGCCCTTCCCGGACGCAGCGCCTTACTGATGCAGCGCGCCCGGCTGCCGGAGGTCGGGCTGCTGGTGGGGCTGGTCTTCGCCTATCTGCTGTATCTGGTGCTGTTTGCCTATCAGCGCCTCGCCGGCCAGCATCGTGCCGCCCACCACACCAATCAGGAACTGCGCCGCGAAGTGCAGGCGCGCAGCATCCTACAGCGCGAAGTGGAGTGGATGGCGCGCCACGACGAGCTCACCGAGCTACCCAACCGCCGGCTGTTCATGGAGACCCTCGACGCCAACGCCGAACGGCGGCCGCTGAGCGTGCTGATCTGCGATGTCGATCACTTCAAGCGTATCAACGACCACCTGGGACATCTCGCAGGAGACCGCTACCTGCGCCACATCGCTGAAATCGGCCGCAGAGTCATTTGCGAGCAGGATGGTCTGTTCGCCCGCTACGGTGGCGAGGAGTTCGTCGCCTGCCTGCCGGGTAGCGACACCGCGCAGGCCAAGCAGCTCGCCGAGCGGCTGCGCCAGGCCGTTCATCAGGCCGACCTCCTCCACCACGACGGCCAGCGGCTCAGCATCAGCATCGGCATTGCCACCCAGACCCAGGGTGCGCTGGATATCGGCCAGCTGATGCAGGTAGCCGACGAAGCGCTCTACGTTGCCAAGGCAGGCGGCCGCAACCGGGTGGTCAGCGGGCGTCCGTTGACGCTATCCGACGGTACCTGCGACCCGCTATCAACGCGCTAGCCATCCGCGGCGTCGCGCCGCGCGGCGAAGAACTCGCGTAGCAGCCGCTTGGCCTGAGCCGCCAGCCGCCCGCCTTCAACCTCGACGCAGTGGTTGTGCCAGGGCTGGGCGAACAGATTGGCGCGCGATTCGACCATTCCGGTCTTGGGCTCGGCGGCACCATATACCAGCCGTGCCAGGCGCGCGTGAATCAATGCGCCGCTGCACATCATGCACGGCTCCAAGGTCACATAGATGGTGCAGCCATCGAGGCGATAGTTGCCGAGCCTGGCGCAGGCCGCCCGCAGCGCCTGCACCTCGGCGTGGGCGCTGGGGTCATGCTCAGCGATCGGCGCATTGAAGCCGGCGCCGATGATCTCGCCGGCAGGGTCCACCACCACCGCGCCCACCGGCACCTCCCCCGCCGCCAGCGCCAGACGCGCCTGGTCCAGGGCTCGGTGCATGTAGAAATCGTCGCTGCGCATCGCCATCGGCCACTCGAATCCTGATAAAATGAAACAACCGTATGAGCGCCGCCGTCGGCCGCTCGACTCGTCCCGATCCACCCTAAGGAGTCTGACATGTCCCGCGCCCTGGATGACCTGGTTGCCCTGCTAGGTCTGGAAATGATCGAGGAAAACCTGTTCCGAGGCCACAGTCAGGACCTCGGTTTTCCCCAGCTGTTCGGCGGCCAGGTCCTCGGCCAGGCGCTGTCGGCGGCCAGCCAGACCCTCGAGCCGACGCGCCGGGTGCACTCCCAGCACGGCTACTTCCTGCGCCCCGGCGACCCCAAGCGCCCGGTGGTCTACCAGGTCGACGCAGTGCGCGACGGCGGCAGCTTCACCACTCGCCGGGTCACCGCCATCCAGCGCGGCAAGCCGATCTTCTTCTGCAGCGCCTCCTTCCATGGCGAGGAGCAGGGCCACGCCCACCAGCTCGAAATGCCCGCCCTCGACGACCCCGACACCCTGATCGCCAACGGCGCCAAGGTGTTGAGCTTCGACGGCCACCCCATCGAATTCCTGCACCTCGACGACCAGTACCAGCCCGGCCAGGCGGCGCGCAAGCAGCTGTGGTTCCGGCTCGCCGGCGAGCTGCCCGACGACGCCGCGCTGCATCGCTACCTGCTCGCCTACAGCTCGGACTTCAACCTGCTGACCACCAGCCTGGTACCGCAGGGCATCAAGTTCGGCGACCCGCGACTGCAGATCGCCAGCCTCGACCACGCGCTGTGGTTCCATCAGGACGTCAAGGTCAACGACTGGCTATTCTACGACATGGACAGCCCCTGGGCCGGCGGTGCGCGGGGCTTCGCGCGCGGCAGCATCTACAACCGGCGTGGCCAGTTGGTCGCCTCCAGCGCCCAAGAGGGGCTGACCCGTATCCGCGACTGACTCAACCGCGGATGATCAGTACCAGCCCCTGGATGAAGTAGAAGGCGCCGATGGCGGTGACGATCCAGCGCGTCCAGGCACGGAAGTTGGCATCGGTGAGGCGCGCCAGGATACGGTTACCGGTATGGGTGCCGAGCATCGCAAAGGGCGCAGCGAGCAGGATGATCCCCCACTCGCCGGCGCTCAGCGCCAGCGCCGAGCCGAGATAGAAGAGGATCTTGATGGCATGCGAGACCACCTGGATCATCGCCTTGGTGGCAACGATCTGGCGCCGGTCCATGCGCGAGCGCACGAAGAAGATATCGATCAGTGGCCCGGACACCCCGGCGGCGATGGTCAAGCCCCCCGACACCATCCCGCAGGTCAGCGCGTGGCTGGGCCGCGCTGCATCGAGCTGGAACCAGTAGCGGGGCATCCACACCAGGATCGGCATCAGGCCGATCAACAGCGACACCGTCGCAGCGTTGGGCGAGTAGCCGATCCACAGCAGCAAGCCCGCCGCCACCAGCACACCGAGGGTCATCAGCGCTACTATCCGCCACACGATGAACTGCCGCGACAGCCAGGCCCGCGAGCCGTTGGCGGTCATCTGGATCACCCCGTGTACGGCGATCGCCGTGGTGGCCGGAAACAGCAACAGCAGAAACCACAGCAGCACCAGGCCGCCGGCCATGCCGAAAACGCCCGACAGCATCGAAGTGAGAAACACCACGGCCACGAAGACCGCTCCAACCAGCATCGACACGGCGACTCCTGTTAACGTTATGCGGCCGGCATAGGCCGGCCGCCGAGGAAACACTGCACAAATGCCTACACGAGCGAATCGCTGCGTTGCGCGGTGCTCGGAATCCTCACATATACCTCATATGCTCCGGTTCCTGCGCTCCGTGCGCCTTGCGCTTCATCTCGCTCGGGGATTTGCTCAGCGCTTCCCTAAGCGTTAACAGTTTATATTAGCGTGCTATGTTTCGCGATACCGGTGATCAGAGGCGGATGCCCGGCTCCTCGTCGCTACCCGGCGCACCGCGCCCGCGCGGCCGCGGTGTCGGCACGTCGGTGGAGAGCGACAGCTCGTGCACCTCGCCCTCCTGCCAGTAACGCAGCTGGGCCTCTTCATCGGCGGGCGTGTCGCGCACCAGCTCGAGGAAGCCCATCGGCGACGCCGGCACTTCGTCGTTGACCGCCAGCAGCAGCGCGCCCGGGGCCATGCCCGCCTCTTCGGCGGTACCGCTGACGTCACTGACCAGCAGGCCCTCATCGTCGGGCAGGCCGAGGGCATCGCGCAGGTCGTCGCTGACCCGGGTCACGGTAATCCCCAGCGCTGCCACCACGCTATCTTCCAGCCCCTCGTACTCGATCTGCCGCGCCGCCTCACGCACCTCGGGCGCCACGTGGATGGTCGCCCCGGCCTGCAGCGCCAGCGCCAGGGCATCGCTGGGCCGGCTGTCGATACGCACCGGCTCATCGCGCCCTTCGACCTCGAGTTCGAGCATGCCGAGGAAGGTATTGTCCTGCAGCGCATCGACGTAGACCCGCGCCAGTCTTACCTCGAGACCGTCGAGCACGTCGTTGAGCAGTTCATGGGTCAGCGGCCGCCGCGGTCGGTCACCGCGCAGCGCGCGCAGGATGGCATCGGCTTCATTGGGGCCGATGAAGATCGGGATCACGTCCTCTCCGCCCGGTTCACGCAGCAGCACCACCGGCGGGCCCATGGCCCCCGCCACCCCCACCGTGGCGATCTCCACCTCGATCATCTCAGCGGGCTCGACGGCCAGATCCCGAGCCAGCGCCTGAGCAGCGGCAGTGCTCAGTATCAGGCCCAGCAACAGTGGCGCCAGCAGGCGCCGCAATAATGACCTCAACATGCTCACTCCTTGGCGGCCAGCACGATCCAGGCAGCCACACGGGATGTATTCCGGTTCAGGATGGCACTCATCGGCGGGGCCTGCCATGCGACAAATAACCCTGTTCCCACTGCGGCTTGTTGAGTAACATTCTGGCCGTATTGATGAGCTGACAGGACAACGATATGGGCAGGGCCTTCCAGAACCGCAAGGAATCCATGGCCAAGACGGCCGCCGCCAAGACCAAGGTCTACAGCAAGTACGGCCGCGAGATCTACGTGGTCGCCAAGCAGGGCGGCACCGACCCCGCCGGCAATCTCAGCCTGCGCGGCCTGATCGAACGCGCCAAGAAGGACCAGGTGCCCAGCCACGTGATCGAAAAGGCCCTCGACAAGGCCAGCGGCACCGGCGGCGAGGATTTCTCGCCGGCTCGCTACGAGGGCTTCGGGCCGGGCAACTGCATGGTGATCGTCGACTGCCTGACCGACAATCCCAACCGCACCTTCGGTGACGTGCGCGCCTGCTTCACCAAGACCAAGTGCAAGATCGGCACCCCCGGCAGCGTCAGCCACATGTTTGACCACTGCGCCATCCTCGCCTACCACGGCGACGACGAAGAGGCAGCGCTCGAGGCGCTGATGGAGGCCGATGTCGATGTCTCCGACATCGAGAACGAGGACGACCAGATCACCGTGTTCGCCCCGCACACCGAGTACGCCAAGGCCAAGCAGGCGCTGCTCGATGTCTTCGGCGAGCTCGACTTCGAGGTCGACGAGATCCAGTTCGTGCCCCAGACCACCACGCCGATCGAGGGCGACGACGTGGCGCTGTTCGAGAAATTCCTCGATATGCTCAACGACCTCGACGACGTGCAGAACGTCTTCCACAACGCCGAGCTGCCCGCCGAAGCCTGAGCAGGCCGCTCTGGCCCTGCCCGCCCGCCTCTCAGGCAGGCAGTTCGCGCAGGCGCCAATCGTTGTCGGTCAGCGCGACCCCGCCGCGCTCGGTGACCATCACCGTATCGCTGAGGCCGATCCCCCAGTGGCCGGGTAGGCGCAGGCAGAGCGGCAGGTGAAAGACCATGCCGGCCTCGAAGCTACGCGCCTGCCCGCTGGCGATATATCCGCTGCCTTCGACCCAGCTGGGCGGAAACTGCGCCCCCACCGCATAGCCGAACACTCCGGAGTGAAAGAGCGTTTCCTGCCACCCTGACAGCACCGCCTCGGCGGCCCGGGCCGCGGCATCGAAGGTCTCTCCCGGCAGCATGTGGCGACACAACGCCTCGTACAGCTCACGGCACAGGTCGGCCACGGCCTGCATCTCATGACTCGCTTGCCCGGCAATGGCGGTACGCATCATCGGCGCGGTGTAGCGCTGATAGGCGGCACCGAACTCGAGGAACACCGGGTCCCCCGCCGCGATCGCCCGGCGCTTGTGGTTGACGTGGATCACACTGATGCGTTCGGCGCTGGTGACGATCGGCTGCAGGCTCATGAACTCGCTACCCGCGGCGAGTAGCGCCCGGGCGCCCTCTGCCGCCACCTCGTTGTCGGTCACGCCGGGACGAATCACTGCCATGGCCGCCTCGAGCCCGGCCGAGGTGATCCGTGCACTCTCCCTTAGGCAGGCAA
Source organism: Halomonas salipaludis (assembly GCF_002286975.1). Lineage (GTDB taxonomy): Bacteria > Pseudomonadota > Gammaproteobacteria > Pseudomonadales > Halomonadaceae > Franzmannia > Franzmannia salipaludis. The sequence continues at coordinate 347,899 of NZ_NSKB01000005.1, read as the reverse complement.
GCTCGGCATCGCTCTTGACCAGGCGTATCTCGTCGAGCAGCGCCCCCGCCTCCTGGAATCGCCCGGCCCCGAGCCGCGCCGTCAGCGCCGCCATCACGCCCTGTCGCAAGCTCGCATGCCAGCCATCGATCCCCACCCGCGCGCACGGCGCCAACAAGTCGCAGAGCGGACCGATGACCTCGTCGGGATTCTCCCAGCGGTAGCCAAGAATCTCGTCGGCGCGGGCCGAGACCACCGCCGCGCCGGTCTCGATGGAGGCCACCTGCAGTACCAGCCGCTGGGCGGTACACACCAGGCAGGCGTGCACCGAGACCTCGAAGGTGTGGTAGCCGGTGAGGTAGTTGATATCGGCGGGGTCGGTGAGCAGCAGCGCCTCGAAGCCCTGGCGCTGCATCGCCGCGCGCACCTTACCTAGCCGCGCCTCATACTCATCGGCGCTGAAGGGCAGTTCGCTGCACGCCAGGGTTTCGGCAAGCGTGTGGCGATAGGCGGTGTAATCCATGGCGGTCTCCGGTGGTCCATCTGTTCAGACGAACCTAGAGTGTAGAAGCTCAGCGGGGGCGTGACAGGCCGGCGGCGCCGGCCAGGAAGGCGTCGATGCCCTCCAGGTAGTCGGCCTCGCTATCCACGAAGCCGGTGTTGTGGCCGCCGCTGATCGTCAGCAACTGCTTGGGGGCGTTGGCGGCGCGGTACACCGCCTCACCTTCTGCGTAGGGGATTACCTCGTCGTCGCGGCTGTGGATCACCAGCAGCGGCGCCGAGATACGCGTCACGTAGCGCTCTACCGGGTAGTCGATGCGCGCCAGCCAGCGCGCCGGCAGGAACGGATAGAGCCGCTGGGCAAGCTCCGGCACCGAGCGAAATGGCGACTCGAGGATCACCGCTGCGGGGGCTGCCTGCTGTTGTTCCAGGCTCGCCGCGAGCTCGGCGGCCACCGCCGCGCCCAGTGAGCGGCCGAACACCACGACCTCATCGGGCGCCACTCTCGCCGCATCGCGCAGCCACTGCCAGGCGGCGCGGGCATCCAGCGCCGTACCGGCTTCGGACGGCCGGCCCTCGCTGCGGCCGTAGCCGCGGTAGTCGATGATCAGCACCGAGAGCCCCAAGCGCTGAAACTGGGTGATGCTCTCCAGCCGATGGGAGATATTGCCGGCGTTACCATGGAAGAACAGCAGGCTGCCGCGCGCCTCCGCTGCCGGTATCCACCAGGCATCGAGGGCCAGGTCATCCTCGGTGGTCAGCGTCACCTCTTCCCACGCCAGGCCGCGCTCGGCCGGGGTGGCGACATGCTCGCGGCCGGCGTGGGGCAGATACAGCAGGCGCTCCTGGAAGGCCCACATCAGTGCCACCACCAGTAGATAGACCGCTACCAGCGAGAGCAGGACACGTATCATCAGATCAGCTCACCGGGATAGGTCGAGGCCATCAGCCCGAGCATGAAGATTACCCCCCAGGCACCACCCCACAGATGGGCACTGTGATTAACGTTGTCGTCGACATGACGCTGCGCCCACAGTGAGTAGAACACGTAGAGCGCGGCGAAGGCGATCGCCGGCACCGGCACCACGAACACGAACAGCAGCGACCAGGGCCGCAGTAGAATGTAGGCGAACAGCATCGCCGCCACCGCCCCGGAGGCGCCCAGGCTCAGGTAGCTGGCATCACCTCGGTGGCGCAGGTGGGTCGGCAAGATCGCCACCAGCAGCCCGGCGATATAAAACAGCACGAACCCCAGCACCCCGATATGCGGCACCAGCACCAGCTCCATCACCGTGCCGAACACGTAGAGGGTGATCATGTTGAAGGCCAGGTGCATGAGGTCGGCGTGTATCAGCCCATGGCTGACCAAGCGCCACCACTGCCCCCTCACCACGCCGGGCGGCCAGTAGATCAGCGCCCGCTTGAGTGCCGGCAGCATCCAACCCAGCGCCGAGACGAGCACCGTCAGGGTGACCAGCGTCAGGGTCACGTTCATGGGTCTGTTAGCAAGATAACCATGACCGCTGTGACCGCATCAGCCGCATTAGGTGCCGAATCGCTCAAGTAGGCGAACGGTCGCAGCCCATCACCCCGCCCTTGGCCCATCCTTCGCCGTCGATCTCATTGAAGAACACCTGCACCGACTCCGGCTTGAGGTCATAGACCTCGACGAAGGCTTCGGTAACGCGCCGGGCGAGTTCGCGCTTCTGCGCCAGGTCGCGGGGAAATTGCTGGATGGTGACGATCGGCATGCGGGGCTCCTCGAGGCGGGCAAAACGCCATGGTCCGACGAAAAGGTGCCGCCTGGCAATCTCCGCTCACTCGGCCAGGAACGCCCGATAGGCCTCCCAGGCATCCTCCACGCCGGTGTCGAGGAAATCCTTGCCGTGCTCGACCCTGGCCAGTGTGGGGTCGGAGCCCATGCGCCCGTCGGGGAAGCGCCTGCGAAAGGTATCGGCATCGCAATCGGCGCTGCCCTTGGGTGCCAGCCGCGGCGACATCGCCACCGACTTCTCGACCCCGGCGGCGTACCACGACAGCGCCACCTCGGAAGCGGTGGCGTGGCTGCCCTCGGCATCGCCGTACAGCGACTGCGCCAGATCGCGCCCACGCCGCCCGCTGAACCAGCTGTACAGCGACAGGTTCAGCGGCCGGTCGTCGCCGGCCAGGCTGCGCGTGGTATAGACCTCGGCGAAGGCGGCCTTGACGGTGGCGATGTTGCCGCCATGGCCATTGAGGAAGAACACATGGGTGAAGCCGTGGCGGGAAAGCGACTCGATGGTGTCATGCAGCACCGCGATCAGGGTACTGGGGGTGAGGCTCAGCGTACCGGGAAAGGCCAGGTGATGCTGGGCCATGCCGATATTCTGGGTCGGCGCCACCAGCACGTCGTGGCGCTCCCCCAGGGCCCAGGCGATCGCCTCGGGGCAGATCGCATCGGTGCCGATCAGGCCGTTGGGGCCATGCTGCTCGGTGGAGCCGATCGGTACGATGATCCCCGTGTGGCGGCTCAGGTAGGCCTCGACCTCCTGCCAGGTGGCGTGCTGCAGTCGCATGGCGGCTCCTCGACAAGGTTGGCAAGTAATATCAGGACAAGTGCAGATAGGCAGCATCGCTCGGAACTGATCCGTCGACAGGCCTGCGAGGAGGCGCTGTAAACCCTCCCTGGGCGCTACCTACGCCATCCATGGCGTAGAACCTCCTCTTCGGCCTGTCCCCGGCGTCCTTCGCTCAGGGGCAACTGCGATAGCACTGTGGTGATACCCCTACCTTAGCAGCAAACCGCCACGCGTCGTGCCTCGCTCAGTAGCTCGGCAGTGCCGCCTGGCCCTCCTCGACCTTGAAGCGCTGAATCAGCTGCGCCAGCTCGCGGGCCTGGTCCTTGAGCGACTGGCTCGAGGTCGAGGCCTGTTCGACCAGCGCGGCATTCTGCTGGGTGACCTCCTCGAGCTGACTGACCGCCTGGTTGATCTGCTCGATCCCGGTGGACTGCTCGGTGGCCGCGGTGGCGATCTCGCCAACCAAGCTGGTGACCTGCTTGACGCCGTCGGCGATGGCCAACAGCTGCTGGCTGGCGTCGGCGACCAGTGTCTCGCCCTCGTCGACCTTCTCGACGCTGGCGTTGACCACTGCGCGGATCTGGTTGGCCTCGTCGGCGCAGCGCCCGGCCAGCTGGCGCACCTCGGAAGCCACCACCGCGAAGCCGCGGCCGTGCTCGCCGGCACGCGCCGCCTCTACCGAGGCATTCAGTGCCAGCAGGTTGGTCTGGAAGGCAATCGCATCGATCGCTTCGATAATGCTCACCACCCGCTGGTTGGCATCCTTGATCGCCTGCATGGCGGCCGCCGCCTCGGTGCCCACGCTGCCGGCCTGGCGTGCCTTGTCGTCGAGCTCCCGCGACAAACGCTCAGCCTGGGCGGCGGAATCGGCGGTCTGGCGCACGGTGGCGGTCATCTGCTCGATGCTGGTGGCGGTCTCGACCAGCGACGAGGACTGCTCCTCGGTGCGGCTGGCCAGGTCCTCATTGCCCTGGGCGATCTCGCCACTGGCGGTACTTACCGACTCGGCGGTGCCCTTGATGTCGTGCATCATGCGCCGCAGGTTGGTCTGCATCTCATCGATATGCGCCAGCAGGCTGGTGGTATCGCCGGGCTTGACCGGCACCCGCATGGTCAGGTCGCCGTCGACCACCCGGCGCACCACGTCACTGGCCTGCTGGGGGTCACCACCCAGGGTCCTGACCACCGAACGCACCACACCGAGGCTGAACAGCACCGCCACTACAGCAATCACCGCGGTCATCGCCACCAGCAGCCAGAACACCCGGTTCACCTCGGCCAGCGCCTCGCGCTCGGGCATCTCGACTACCAGCCCCCAGTCGAGCCGTGGCAGATAGCTGAAGCTGCCGATCACCGGCGTGCCGGCGGCGTCGCGATACTGACCAACCCCTGCTTCGCCCGCGGCCACCGCTTCGGCAGCGCGGGTAGCAAGGGTGCTCTCGCCCTCGCCCAGCGACGCCACCGGTGTCACCGGGGTGCCGTCACTGGCCAACAGGAAGGTGTCCGAGTTGCCACCCAGCGACATCTCGGCCATGCGCTCGAACAGTACGCCGAGACGCACCGCGGCACGCACCACGCCGACCACCTCACCGCCGTCGTAGACCGGCACCACCACGTTGCTGACCTGATTGCCGGTGGCCCGCGACACCAGTGGCTGCGAGAACACCATCTCGCCCTGTATCGCCTGCTGGAACCAGGCGCGATCGGCCACCGCGAACTCGGCTGCAACGCTCGGCGACATTACCTCGACGCCGTCGTCATAGCTCACCCCGGATACCCCGTGGCCGTCCGGACCGACGAAGAAGATGGTGTCGTAGAAGCCGTCCTGGGCGGCGATCTGTGCCAGCAGGTGATCGATCTGTTCGACCTCGACCTGGCGCACCGGATCGAGACCGGCGATATAGCGCATGTCGTCCTGACGCGCATCGAGCCATTGGCTGAACGACTCGCTCATCATCTCGCCGGTGCCCTGCAGCTGATTGATGGTCGCCTGGGTATAGGACTGGCGATATTGAAGATATATCAGGCTGGCGACTACGATCACCGAGACCAGCACCAGTGACACGATCATCAACGTCAGGCGCCCGCTGAACCCCAGGCGGCGGCCTTTATTAGACTTTCTTTCATTAACAGCGTGCTGATTACCCCGATCATGGTGATAATCATCGGGAGACGGCGTCAGCATTTGATTCATGGCGTAGTTCCTCTGCGAGTCGGCGAGGCGCCGGCAGGCCTGAGCGCGTCAGGCTGCCGGGTCGTTATTATCGAGTGATGATGATCTTGCCTTCTTTGATTATCGGCACTCACCGCGCAGACTTTAGGCGTACACCAGAAAGAGTCATATGCATAACGCTTAATCGTTATAGCGGCCGTCGCAAACGATTAAGCCTCATATTAAACATTACTATTATAAATATTAGAATATCACTTAATCCGGCATCTAATTGCAGGGCTCACTGCTCGTCTTGCTGCTCGTCGGCCAGCGCCGCCATGCGCTCGGCGTGGGCCTCGCGAGCGTCTTCGATGACCTCGAGCAACTGGTCGACGTCGACCGCGCGGGTATCGGGGGTAAAACAGCCGGTCAGCGGCGTGTCCGGTTGCAGCTCGCCGGCGGCATACAGCGCCCAGATCTCCTTGCCGTAGTCGGTGTCGAGCAGCGCCGGCGCGAAGCGCCCGAAGTAGCGGCGCATGTTGTCGACGTCACGCTCGAGCATGCTCGCCGCGCTGTTATTGCCAGCGGCGTCTACCGCCTGGGGCAGGTCGATGATCACCGGACCGTGGGCATCGACCAGTACGTTGAACTCGGAGAGGTCGCCGTGCACCAGGCCGGCACACAGCATGCGTACCACGTCGCGCATCACCTGGGCATGATAGTCGATGGCCTGCTCGGCGCTCAGGCTCACATCGTCCAGGCGCGGGGCGGCGTAGCCTTCGGCGTCCTGGATCATCTCCATCAGCAGCACGCCGTCGACGAAGCCAAACGGCTGCGGCACGCGCACCTCGGCCGCCGCCAGCCGGTAGAGTGCATCGACCTCGGCGTTCAGCCAGGCCTGCTCCTGCTCCTTCTGGCCGTAGCGGGTCTTCTTGGCCATGGCGCGCGTGCGGCGGCTGTTGCGATCGCGGCGCCCCTCCTGATACTGCGCCGCCTGCTTGAAACTGCGCTGCTTGGCTTCCTTGAAGACCTTGGCACAGCGCAGCGCCTCACCGCAGCGCACCACGTAGACCTGGGCTTCCTTGCCGCTCATCAGCTGGGTGACGACCTCATCGATCATCCCATCCTCGATCAGCGGCTGTAGACGTTTGGGTATTTTCATGGCCCTAGTGTGGCATATTCAGTGGCGAATTCGGCGTACGCGAACGCGACGCCCCTTGAGCGGGTCGGCGCTCAGCTTGACCAGGGCCTGCTCGACCACCTCGCGGCTGACCGCGACATAGGCGCTGCGCGCCAGCACCTTAATCTTGCCGACCTGGTCGCCGCTGATGCCGCCCTCCCCGGTCAGTGCACCCAGTATATCGCCGGGGCGCAGCTTTTGCTGCTTGCCACTGCCGAGCTGCAGGGTGGCCATTGGCGGCGCCGCCGGCTCGCGCTCGAGCACGCTGCGCGGCGGCAACGTCGCCTCCTCGAGGGGCGCGCCGAGAAACTCGACGAGGCGCTCGAGACGGTAGCTTTCGGCCTCGCTGACCAACGTGCAGGCGACGCCGGAGTCTCCTGCGCGCCCGGTGCGCCCGACCCGGTGGACATGCACCTCCAGGTCGCGGGCGATCTGGTAGTTGAAGACCGCGTCCAGCGCGGCGATATCCAGCCCGCGGGCCGCCACGTCGGTGGCCACCAGGATCGAGGCGCTGCGGTTGGCAAACAGCACCAGCAGCCGGTCGCGGTCGGCCTGCTCGAGGTCGCCGTGCAGCGCCAGGGCGCTGAACCCGGCGTCGCACAGTGCCGCGGCCACCTCATCGGTCTCGCGCTTGGTGTTGCAGAACACCACGCTCGAGGTGGGGCGCAGCGCCAGCAGCAGGCGTCGCAAGGCGTCGAAGCGCGCCGCCTCATCGGCGACACGATAGACACGCTGGTCGATGCTGCCGGCATCATGGGTCGAGGCGATCTCGACGCGGGCCGGCTCGCGCAGCAGCGCCTCGGCCACCGCCTTGACCGCCTCGCTGTAGGTGGCGCTGAACAGCCAGGTCTGGCGGCGCGGCGGGGTCTCGGCAACGATCGCCTCGAGCGACGTCTGAAAGCCCATGTCGAGCATGCGGTCGGCTTCGTCCAGCACCAGCGTTTCGAGGCCGCGCAGGTTCAGCGAGCCCTTGCGCAGATGCTCCTCGACGCGCCCCGGGGTACCCACCACGATGTGCGCGCCGTGGGCCAGCGAACTGAGCTGCGGGCCCAGTGCCGCCCCGCCGCACAGCGTCAGCACCTTGACGTTGGCCAGCAGCCGCGCCAGGCGGCGCAGCTCCTCGGCGACCTGATCGGCCAGCTCGCGGGTCGGGCACAGCACCAGCGCCTGCACGCGAAAGCTCGTCACCTCGAGCCGCGATAGCAGCCCCAGGCCGAACGCCGCGGTCTTGCCAGAACCGGTCTGGGCCTGGGCGATCAGGTCGCGTCCGGCCAGCATCGGCGGTAGGCCCTCGGCCTGTACCGGCGTCATGCGCTGATAGCCCAGCGCCTCGAGGTTGGCGAGCAGTTCGGGGGCCAGCGGCAGCGCGCTGAAATCAGCGTCGGCGGGGGCATCGGACACGGAGAAGTACCTGCAGCGAGAATGCGGGCGGCGAGAATACCAGAAAGCGCATCCACTCTCCCATGGCATACCAGACTTCATTTAGTCTGGCACACAAGATTTTGCTGCATTGCAGCAAAATCAGAACTAGAATATAACGGGTGTAGCCCACAGGAGGGTCAACGCCATGCACGTTACTTCAACCATTACCCATCCCGCAGATCAGGACGTTTTCGACCACTGGCTCCATCACGCCGAGCATCTGCGCGCCGCTACCGATGCACTGAGTGAATATCTCGACTGATACCGCTCGGGCAAGCGCTGGGTGCGCAAAGCCTGCTATGATGGCCCGGTAACATCGTCATGCACGGAGAAGAGACCACGATCGATCATTCTTTCCAAGCCCTACCGGAGGTTCTCATGAAGGTCTATAAACCTGAGTGGCACTGTACGTTTAGCGTAAACGAGAGCGCAGAACAATCCGCCAGCTGGAAAGAGCGCATCGCCTGGCTGATGCGAGATATCGCAGACAGGCTGGACGGAAGCGGTAGAACGATCAAGATTGACTGTGACGTCACCCCCGGGGTGAGTCGTCAGGACGTGGATAGCTGCCTCGGCAAGGGCTTCGAAGTGACGCAGAGCCTGTTAATGCAACTCGCCCATCAAGCGGCATGTGAAGACGTCATGCGCGATGCCAAGGCGGAGCTGTTCGAGGAAGACTGCCAGCACTGACTTCTGTCATTGTCCGATGTAACGCGGTGATATCACCCCACCCTGCCCCGGCAGCGTGGGGTGTTTCGTTTATGGCCCCGGCGAACGGCTCCACGGCATCCCGGCAGTGCAAAAAGTGCTAAAGGTATCGTGCCGGCGACCGTTAATCCCTGTATGGATGCCGCATCCCCATAACACGAGACTGCCTATTGAAGCCCGCCGTGCGCTTTCGACTGCCCTCACGCCTGCTGGCCGGCGTGCTATTGGGGCTCTGCTGGCTCACCCAGGCAGCGCTGGCCGATGTCCCGACGCTTGTCCTCAGCGAGGCGCAGGACCGCTATGCGCTCGATCCCTATACCGCGCTCGTGGCCGACGCCCAAGGCGACCTGACGCCCGACGCCCTGCTCACAGAGCCCATCGACGTCACATTGGCCCAGCAGCGCAGCGACCTGCACCTCGGCTATACCCAAGCACCGGTATGGCTGCGCAGCGAGCTGCGTAACGCGAGCGACGCGGCGCAGCAGTGGATCGTGCAGTTCGAGTACCCCTTCCTCGACTACGTCACGCTGCACATCGTACGCCACCAGACCACCGAGGTGCTGAAGAGTGGCAGCGCCGTACCCGTTGGGCAGCGCGCCATGGCCCACCGCCAAGCGGTATTCCCACTGACGCTGGCAGCAGGAGAAGACGTCACCCTGCTGGCGCGGGTGGAGTCTCACGGCAGCAAGATGCTTAGCGCCAACCTGCTCAGCCCCGAGCGCTTCTACACCAGCAACGACCGCCAGAACTTCTGGCTGGCGACCTACTTCGGCATGCTGCTGGCACTCGGATCCTACAATCTGCTGCTGTACTTCGGCCTCAGAGAACGGGTCTTCCTGCACTATGCGCTGTTCGTGTGTAGCTTTACCCTGGCGATCCTCACCTTCAACGGCACCGGCACGCTGATCTTCTGGAGCGCGCTCGGCGAGCACAGCGGCCGCCTGGTCACGCTGGGCTTCACCCTGGCCTCGGCGATGGCCACACTGTTCGCCCAAAGCTTCCTCGACACTGCTAACTACAGCCCGCGCTGGCATCGCGTGCTCGGCGCGTTCCGGCTGTGGTGCTGGCTGGCGGTGGCCATGGCGCTGCTGCTGCCGATGCAAGTCGCACTGCAGGTCATGGACGTCACCGGGTTCTGCGCGGCGCTATTGTTACTGAGCTGCGCCATCAGCAGCAGCCTGCGCAAGGTTCCCGGCGCACGGCTGTTCGTGCTGGCCTGGTCGATATTCCTGCTCGGCGCTTCGGTATTCGCGCTACGCAATCTCGGCATCCTGCCGTCCAACTTCATCACCCTTCACGGCATCCAGATCGGCTCGGCACTGGAGATGCTGCTGCTCTCCTTCGCCCTGGCGGCGCGCTTCAACAAACTCAAGCGACAGAAGGAGCAGGCCCAGGCCGAGATGCTCGCCTCCCTCAAGCGCCATGAGGCCGCCCTCGAGCAGAAGGTGGCCGAGCGTACCGCCGAGCTCGAGACCATGGCTTCACGCGACATGCTCACCGGACTCCTGAATCGCAATGGCCTGGCACAGTGCGCGGCCTCGGCACTAGAGCGTAGCCGCCGCATGCAACAGCCACTGGCGCTACTGATGCTCGACCTCGACGACTTCAAGCCGATCAATGACCGCTTTGGCCACGCCGTCGGCGACCAAGTGCTGCAGCGCGTGGCGCGCCGAATCGCCGTCCAGGCCCGTGCCGGCGACCACTGCGCGCGCTTCGGCGGCGACGAGTTCATCGTGCTTGCCGAAAACTGCGGTGATGAAGACGACTTGGCCGAGATCCGACAGCGTCTCACCGAAGCCATCACCGCGCCCATCGCGCTACCCAACGGCAGCCGCGTCAGCGTCGGCGTGAGCATAGGCAGTAGCTGCTATAACGGTGGCACGCCGGACTTCGAAGAGCTACTGCGTCAGGCCGACATCGCCATGTATCGCACCAAGCGCCAGGCCAACGATGGCCGTCAAGAACAGGCCGGGACGCCTGAAAACCCGGGAAATAGCGCTGAATAATCGCCCTGATGGCTCTATTGAAACTCCCTACACCACACTATAGTGAAGATTGAGGTAACGACTTGCGCCTCACCTACTACCACTGTAACGCCGTTACTTTCAGGAGTGACTTAACCATGGGTGCCCCGGACGCGTCTTGCGACCTGCCTGCCGAGCCACTTTCCACCGCTTACCCTATGGTCGATACAACTCATCTTGCCATCGATGCCAACCTGGTACGCCGCCTGGCAAAGGCCAAGGCACGCCTCGACCGCCTCGAACAGCAAACGCGTTCCCGCGATGATACGGCGCTGGCCGCTGCGCGGATCGAGTTCTCGCTAGCGTCACGTGCGCTGGCAGATGCCCTTATCACTCAGGATGCCCACCTGGCTGTCGATACCTGAGCCGCCTCGACCCCACTGTTGCCAAACACCAACAGGGCAGTCGATTGTTTTATAATGATAAATCCCACCCCTCGCCAGAGTCGTCGGTACTCGGTGACACTTCACGGGCGATTCTCGGTCCATGCTCGCCGCCTGTCGCTAAAGCGTCTTTAGCTACCAGGGTTATCTCCTTGTTTTATCGATTATCCACGCCCACCTGGAACGAATCTCGCTAGTAATCTGCGACTGGAAAGTCGCTTCATGCCCGGCCGCGGTCGCAGTGAGAGCTGTCATGGATGGGCACATGGATGAGTGCAGCAAGGATGCTTTCACTTACCCCCTCTGTCACAAGCAACCTGTTCACTCTTGTCTTCGTCATGACGCTGCGGCTTCCAAGTGCTACGCGGTCGTGCGTCCCATGACACGACCAGTCAGCGATGTGCGTCACTTTGGCATTCCATTACGCCCGCAGCTGCGGACTTCGTATCGAGACGCCTGACATGAAAAGAACACCACCTGGCCCCATAGCGACCAATCTAAATGTGCTGCTTGTCGGTACGCTCCTCGCTCTCAGTATCGCACCTGTCGTGGCCTCATGGTTCAAGCAGCGAAACATGCCCACGTCCATGCATCCCGAAGCACTCATCAGCATCGCCTTTGTGGCAGGGGTCGTACTCGTCCTGATTGGCATCGTGAGGCCGCTATATCGCGCCTATCAGGTACGCGAAGAGAGCTTGCTGACCCTAGAGCGGGAACACAGAGCGCTTACCGCTCGCAACCGGCAACTGGCACACCAGGTATGCATCGATGGCCTGCTCGGCATCACCAATCGACGCGAATTCGAACAGCGCCTGTCACGCGAATGGCAACGCGCCATCCGCGAACAGCACCCCCTCAGCTTGCTGCTGATAGATGTCGACCACTTCAAGGCTTACAACGACAGCTATGGCCATCTGCAGGGCGACGCCTGCCTGAAGCGCGTGGCTCAGGCACTGCAAGAAGCAGTGGGACGCTCGGGCGATACCGTCGCCCGCTACGGGGGAGAGGAGTTCGCCATACTGCTGCCCAATACCGATCACTACGGCAGCCTCGACGTGGCCCAACAGGTTCACGAGAGTCTCGCACGCCACGCCATCCCCTTTGCCGACTCCTCGTGCTCGGCGTTCGTCACTGTCAGCATCGGCGCTGCCAGCATGTCACCAGGGCATCGAGATCACGGTCACGACCTGATTCGCTATGCCGACAAGGCCCTCTACACAGCCAAGCACAACGGTCGCAACAGGACCGAAGCCTTTTTACCGGCGCGCCTTGTGGCGTCCAGCAAAGGCCATGACCAACGCGCTGCCAGCGCCGCGCCGCAGACTCACTTACACGATAAGCGCATCGCATGACCGTACCCTAAACGCAGCCGGCACTTCTTCGATTGGCATCAGAGGCTTATCTCGCACTTGCAGCATTTTGACCATCTCGGCTGATTTTCGCCATTTTGTAGCCATCATCGTCGATTTTCACGATAGGTTGCCAGGCCCGGCCAGGGCGGTTACTATCCGTAGACTTATGGCCCCCTCATCGCATCGGTGGACACACGGCCAACCCGAGATCCGTGAGGTATCATCATGGGACGCCAATCCCGACTTCTGCTCACCTGCTGCCTGACGGCTCTGCTGACCGTCGGCTACGCTCATGCGCACCCGGCCGATCCCGACGAGACTCAGCTGGGCATCGCCTCCTACTACAGCGACCGTTTCCAGGGCGCCACTACCGCCAGCGGCGATCCTTTCGACCAGCAGGCGCTGACCGCCGCCCATCCCACGCTGCCGCTGGGCACCACCGTCGTGGTCACCCGGCCGGACACCGGCAAGGAAGTGGAAGTGCTGATCAACGACCGCGGCCCGTTCATCGACGGCCGCATCATCGACCTCTCCAAGCGCGCCGCACGCAAGCTCGACATGCTGCATCGCGGCGTGGCGCGGGTGGAAGTCACCCCCATCGCCACCCCGAACTGACGCTCGGCTTTACGCCGCAGCAACGCGCCCGCTACCTGGCCAGGTAGCGGGCGCGTTGCGTTAAGCAGAGTCAAGCGTCAGACGTCAGCTTGTCCTGGGCCTTGCGCTCGAAGTCGCTGGCATCGTGGCGTTCGTGGAGCTGCATCTCCAACTCGCCGAAGGTGCGATTGACCATCCGCCCACGCTGCACCGCCGGGCGCGCGTCGATCGCCTTGGCCCAGCGCTGCACATGCTGGTACTCCTGCACTTGCAGGAACTCACCGGCATCATACAACCGCCCCAGCGCCAGCTGGCCATACCATGCCCAGTTGGCGATATCGGCGACGGTGTAGTCATCGCCGCCGAGATAGCGGCTCTCGGCCAGGCGCCGATCGAGCACATCGAGCTGCCGCTTGGCCTCCATCGCGAAGCGGTCGATGGGGTACTCCAGCTTCTCCGGTGCGTAGGCATAGAAGTGGCCGAAACCGCCGCCGAGATAGGGCGCACTGCCCATCTGCCAGAACAGCCAGTTCAGCGTTTCCGTGCGCCCCGCCGGAGCACTCGGCAAGAATTCACCAAATTTCTCGGCCAGATAGAGCAGGATTGAGCCCGACTCGAACACCCGGGTAGGCGGCGAGGTGCTGTGGTCCATCAGCGCCGGAATCTTGGAATTGGGGTTGACCGCGACGAAGCCGCTGCCGAACTGGTCGCCCTCGCCGATGTCGATCAGCCAGGCATCGTACTCGGCATCCTTATGTCTCCGCGCCAACAGCTCCTCGAGCATGATCGTAGCTTTCACCCCGTTGGGCGTGGCCAGGGAGTAGAGCTGCAGCGGATGCTTGCCGACGGGTAGCTCCTTCTCGTGGGTAGGACCGGCGATGGGCCGGTTGATATTGGCGAAGGTGCCGCCGCTGGCTTTTTCCCAGGTCCAGACCTTGGGTGGAACGTATTCGGTTTCCTGGCTCATGCTGACTCCTCAACGGGCGATGTCGTCGTACCTTGCGACAAACGATAGCCTGTTAAGGTTTCAGCTGCGAACACTCGCGCCTCCCCTGTTCTCAAGAGGTAAGTTCCTGCCAGTTTGGCGGTACCACCCCATGACGACGCATGCGTCGATAGACCGTCGGCCGCGAAACGCCGAGCTGGCGCGCTACCAGGCTAACATTCCACCCTGTCGCCTTGAGCAGCGCTTGCAGCCGCTGCCCCTCGTCGGATGTCACCGCTTGCAGGGCTGGCAAAAAGGTTTTCGGCGCGCCGCCGATAGCGCCCTGACACTCATCGGGCAGATCGTGGACCGTGATCTCGTCCTCGTCCGCAGTGGCCAGGGCGAAGGCCAGGGCGTTCTTGAGCTGGCGAATGTTGCCCGGCCACGCGTAGCCCAGCAGCGCGCTCATCGCATCCGCACGCAATCGCACGTCGCGCTCACGCTCGGCCAACAGCGCATCGAAGACGCTGCGAATCACATAGTGCCTATCGGCCCGCTCGCGCAGCGCCGGCAGTCGTAACTGGGCACCGTTGAGCCGGTAATAAAGATCCTCCCGAAAGTGGCCGGCGGCGATCAGTTCCCCCATCTCGCGGTGAGTCGCGGTGACCACGCGGATATCCACCGGCACGGCTTTATCGGCGCCCAGTGGCATTACCTCTCGCTCGGCCAGCACCCGCAGCAGCCGGCTCTGTAGCGGCAAGGGCATGTCACCGATCTCATCCAGAAACAGCGTGCCACCCTCGGCTTGCTGAATCAGCCCACGCATGCCCTTGCTACGCCCACCCGTGAAGGCACCGGGCAGATAGCCAAACAGCTCGCTCTCGATCAGCGATTCGGGAATCGCGGCACAGTTCACCGCCACAAATGGCCCCTTGGCGCGCTTACCGCTGTCATGCAGCGCCCGCGCCAACACCTCCTTGCCGGTGCCCGTCTCCCCGCTGATCAGTACGCTCACCTCCTCGTTGCGTAAGCGCCGCGCCAACTTGAGGACTCGGTGCATGGCGGGATCGTCCGTGGCCAGACGGTCGAGCGCGGGAATCGGCGCAGGCGATGATGGCGCATGGCGCATCGCCAAACGTCGCCGCGGCTCGATCAGGGTGACGAAACAGGTCGCGTCACTGGCACGCACGCGAAAGGCGCGAATCTGGTCATCGCTGGCGGAGAGGATGCCAAGCAAGTCGCCGATCTTAGCGTCGAACAACTGGGGCGCCGTGGGCATCGCTGACGACGACCAAGGCGGCCAACGGCGCAGGTGCGTGTCGATCATGCCGCGCCCTACGCCGTTGGCGGCAATCACGCTGCCATCCTCCTGGATAGCAATCAGCCCCCGGCCATTGAGGTGCACGAACTCGCGGGCGCTATCGAAGCGCAGGATCAGGCAATCACGGTAGCGATGCAAAAAGTAGGCATCCTCGATCATGCGTGCGTAGAGATTGACCAGCGGCAGCCCGAAGTTCTGGCTCTCGTGAGCCCTCGGCGACTGCAAGGCGGAGATATCCAGCACTGCGATGACTTGCCCCTGCGGATCGCTGATCGGCGCCGCTGTACAGGTCAGGCTGATATGCGTGGCATCGAAATGTTCGCGCTGATGGCAGGTGATTGCCTGGGCCTCATGCACGCAGGTCCCCACCGCACAGGTGCCCGCGTAGCGCTCGTCCCAGTCGGCCCCCAGGTAGAGGCCCGCGCGGCGCAGTGCCGGCGCCTGGGTCGTTTGGCCGCGAAAATCCACCGTGATGCCTCGCCGGTCGGTGAGCAGCAGTACATAGCCCAGTGGGGCGATCTGAGCATAGAGCTGGTCGACGCCCGCCCGGGCCACATGGAGTAGCTCGTCTACCGAATCCTGATGCTCCTTGAGCGCCTGCTGCGTCAACACACGTACAGGCCGTGGGCGCCCAGGGTCGAGCCGATACTCGCCGACACAGCGCTCCCAAGAGCGGCGGATCACCTCGCGACACCCGCTCAGGTCCGCTGTATGACCTTCACTCAGACGAACCAGGGTCTCGATATGCTGGCGTTGTTCCGTAAGCAGGGCCATGGCTGCCTCTCTGCGCGCTGATACGCCGTGCCTGCCACAGGCCAGATCAGAGCGCTCGTGGTTATCTGGCAGGTCTCTCCTTCAGCCTATGCTGCCTCGCACGGGAGTCAATCGGCGCTGCCTTCGCCCTTGGTCGAGGGTTACAGGTGTAACGCCGAAGGTTCGCCTGTCACGTGACAACTGTCACGCCTGCGGCCGACCGGGACATCGCCTCTCTGACTCTCGGCCCTCCATTCGTCAGAAAAATTCATATTTTTCAAACAATTAAACAAACCCACCAACGAACCCACTGAATTGGCACGCTTCCTGCCACACCCAAGCTGTGTCCCTCAAACAATAAACGGAGAACCTCCATGACGACACGCACGCCAACCCAGGCCGTCCGGCAGTGGCTTAGCAGCTTCGAAGAAGCCCTGACCCAGCGAGACATCGAGCAGGTCATCACCCTGTTCGGTGACGAATGCTACTGGCGCGACCTGGTCGCTTTCACCTGGAACCTCAAGACTCTCGAGGGCAAGGACGCCATCCAGTCAATGCTCAACGCCACCCTGAGCGAGGCACGCCCCACCCGTTGGAACATCGATGGCGAAGCCACCGAAACTGACGGCGTTACCGAAGCCTGGTTTACCTTCGAAACCGGCATTGCCCACGGCAAGGGATTGCTACGCCTCAAGGACGGCAAGTGCTGGACCCTGCTGACCACCATGCAGGAGCTCAAGCAGCACCCCGAGCCGCGCGGCGCCAGGCGGCCCATGGGGGCCGAGCACGGCGCCAGCAAGACCCGCGAGACCTGGCTCGAGGCGCGCCAGCGGGAAGCGCAGGAACTCGGCTATTCCCGCCAGCCCTACTGCGTGATCATCGGCGGTGGCCAGGGCGGCATCGGCCTCGCCGCGCGGCTGCGCCAGCTCGACGTGCCCACCATCGTGCTCGACAAGCATCCTCGCCCCGGCGACGCCTGGCGTAATCGCTACAAGTCGCTGTGCCTGC
Source organism: Halomonas salipaludis (assembly GCF_002286975.1). Classification (GTDB taxonomy): domain Bacteria; phylum Pseudomonadota; class Gammaproteobacteria; order Pseudomonadales; family Halomonadaceae; genus Franzmannia; species Franzmannia salipaludis. The sequence continues at coordinate 331,039 of NZ_NSKB01000005.1, read as the reverse complement.
ACGACCCGGTGTGGTACGACCATCTTCCCTACCTCCCCTTCCCCGAGAACTGGCCGGTATTCGCGCCCAAGGACAAGATCGGCGACTGGCTGGAGATGTACACCAAGGTGATGGAGCTCAACTACTGGAGCTCCACCGAGTGCGAGAGTGCCAGCTTCGACGACGCCAGCGGCGAGTGGACGGTGAACGTCAATCGCGACGGCCAGCGGGTCACGCTGCGGCCCAAGCAGCTGATCCTCGCCACTGGCATGTCGGGCGTGCCCAACGTGCCGCACTTCCCCGGTGCCGAGACCTTCGAGGGCGAGCAGCAGCACTCCAGCCAGCACCCTGGGCCAGACGCCTATCGTGGCAAGAAGGTGGTCGTGGTGGGCTCCAACAACTCCGCCCATGACATCTGCGCGGCGCTATGGGAGAACGACGCCGACGTGACCATGATCCAGCGCTCCTCGACCCATGTCGTCAAATCCGACTCGCTGATGGAGGAGGTCCTTGGCCCACTCTACTCCGAAGAAGCGCTGAACAGCGGCATCACCCACGACAAGGCCGACCTGCTCTTTGCCTCGATACCCTACAAGGTCCTGCCCGACTTCCAGCGCCCCGCCTTCGACAAGATCCGCGAGCGCGATGCCGAGTTCTACAAGAGACTCGAAGACGCCGGCTTCCTGCTCGACTTCGGTGCCGACGATTCCGGCCTGTTCCTCAAGTACCTGCGGCGTGGATCCGGCTACTACATCGACGTCGGTGCCTGCGACCTGGTCGCCAACGGCGAGATCAAGCTGCGCAGCGGCGTCGGCATCGAGTGCATCAACCCACGCTCTGTCACCCTTACCGATGGCACCGAACTGCCTGCCGACCTGATCGTCTACGCCACCGGCTACGGCTCCATGAACGGCTGGGCAGCACGCATCATCTCCCAGGAAGTGGCCGACAGAGTCGGAAAGTGCTGGGGCCTGGGCTCCGATACGCCCAAGGATCCTGGCCCCTGGGAGGGCGAACTGCGCAATATGTGGAAGCCCACCCAACAGCAGGCGCTGTGGTTCCACGGCGGCAACCTGCACCAGTCACGTCACTACTCCCACTACCTGGCACTTCAGCTCAAGGCGCGCATGGAGGGTATCCCGACGCCGGTCTATGGGCTGCAGGACGTGCATCACCTTGCGTGATCCCTACCTGGACACAGCGGGCCGACACAAGACGCCGGCCCGCATGACGAGAATATCGAGGTCATCCCATGCGCAACAACAAGGACACCATGCAAGCCGCGGTCTGGTACCGTGCCCGCGACCTGCGTGTGGAACCGGTGGAGATTCCCCGGCTCCAGGATCCGCATCAGGTCAAGATCAAAGTCGCCGCCTGCGGTATCTGCGGCAGCGATCTACACGAATATGCCGCCGGCCCCATCTTCATCCCGGTGGATGCCCCACACCCCATCAGCCAGCAGCAGGCCCCCATCATCATGGGCCACGAATTTGCCGGTGAAGTGGTTGAGGTGGGCGAACGGGTCACCAGGGTCAAGATTGGAGATCGTGTCGCCATCGAACCGATCCTCTCCCCGCATCGAGACGGCCACTATCTGATGGAGCGATACAATCTTACGCCGCTACTGGGCTTCCATGGCCTATCGGGAGGCGGCGGAGGTTTCTCGGAGTACACCGTGGTCGGCGAGCATATGGTCCACCCCATGCCCGAGACACTCTCCTATGAGCAAGGCGCCCTGGTGGAACCCGCTGCGGTTGGACTGCATGCCGTGCGCCAGAGCTCCCTGAAAGCAGGTGACAGCGCAGTGGTATTTGGCGCCGGTCCCATCGGGCTGATGGTGATCGAATCCCTCAAGGCCGCCGGTGCCGCCGAGATCTACGCCGTCGAGCTCTCCGACGTGCGACGGCAGAAGGCCACCGACCTGGGTGCCACGGCCCTGGATCCTCAGCAAGACGATGTGGTCGAGCAGCTCCATGACCTGACGAAAGGCGGCGTGGACTTCGCCTTCGAGGTGACCGGGGTTCCTGCCGTGCTGAACCAAGCCATCAACAGCACCCATGCCGGCGGCGAAACGATCGTCGTCAGCATCTGGGAGTCCGATGCCGCCATCCAGCCCAACGACCTGGTGATCAAGGAGCGCAGCATGAAAGGCATCATCGCCTACCGCCATATCTACCCGGCGGTTATCGCATTGATGCAACAGGGTTACTTCCCGGCAGAGGAGCTGATCACCGGACGAATCGCCCTGGATGACGTGGTCGAAAAAGGCTTCGACACACTGCTCAACGACAAGTCACACGTGAAAATCATCGTGGCGCCAGCTACATAAGCAAATCATCCATGCCCCATCCAACCGGCACCCTGTGGTGCCGGTGCAATGAAAAATAATACCCGAAACCCTTTGACCCGCACCGTCAGGCATGCCACTGTAGTGGCAGTTGGTTAGCAAGCAAGCATAGTTCCAGAAGCATTCGAATTCTTTCGGCAGCCTGTAATTGTATTCCTTGTTTTACCCGCTACTTATCGTCTGGGTAACACCAGGATTGTATTGCAAAGCGCTAAGCGCGAAAGGATTTTATTATGACGACTGGCACAGTTAAGTGGTTCAACGATTCAAAGGGTTTTGGTTTTATCGCTCCGTCTGACGGCGGCGATGACGTTTTTGCCCATTTCTCCGAAATTCAGTCCGAAGGCTTCAAGTCCCTGCAGGAAGGTCAAAGCGTCTCGTTTGACGTGACCCAGGGCAAGAAAGGCCTTCAGGCGTCGAACATCAAAGCAATCGCCTGATCTAACGATCTGACGAGTTCGTCGAACCTCCGGGTTCGATAGCAGGGCCCGCTTCGGCGGGCCCTGCTGTGTTGTGGCTAGCGGCTAACTTGGCTCACGCGCATCTGGATGCCCGCCCTTGGCGATATCATGCTGACTGAGCACGGCTATCTCCCGCGGCCACCACTCGGGGTGGTTGTCACGAATGAAGGCCATCAGCCTTTCGCGGACATTCATTTCCGCTATCCAGCCGGCGAAAGGATCCGAGGCCATGAGATAGCAGGAGACTGTCTGGGTCCTTTCGCTCTGGCCGGTGACATAGCAGCAAAGTTTGTGGTGTTCGATGACGTTGTCCTCCTCCTTGGCGAACGCCATGAACTTCTCCCTGATAGTCGGGATATCTGCGCTCAAATGGAGCACCAACTCCAGCGTCCGGCACAGCTTGGCGCCCTTTATCGATAGATTCTCGAAGGGCCTGGAGACAAAGTACGTCACCGGCACGATCAAGCGCCGCTCGTCCCAGACCCTAAGCCGTATGAAGGTATAGAAAATGCCCTCCACGTAGCACCACTGCCCTTCGAACATCACCAGGTCGCCGATGCGTATCGGCTTGGCCAAGGACACCTGGAACGAGGAGAGGATATTACCCAGCACTGCCTGGCCCGCGATACCTACCAGCACAGTCACGACACTGGCCGACGCCAATAGCGACATGCCCAGCGTCTCGAAGAGCTGGATCTGGCTGAGTACATAGACGGTAACCGCAACGACCGTGATCAGGATGATGATCCGGCGCAGCGCATAGAGCGTAGTCAGCAGCTTGCGCTCGTCGCGGGGCTTGGTGTCGTCGATCTCCCCGGCGATCCGCCTAGTCACTTTGAGCAGAAGAGTATCCACCAGGCGCAGCGCAATCGTACCAACACCCCAGGCGATGAGGATGATCAGCAAGACCCGCATGAAGGTAGTGGCAACGGCCGTGAAGGAGACAACATAGTCGAGCACGGCCTGGGCTACGAAGGCCATGACCAGCAGAGCCATGGGGACGCGGATCCTGCCAGTGAAGATACTCGGTGCGCCACTCGGGGACCAGTGCGCCAGCAGGCCGACAAGACCATAGACCCCCCACCCTACCAGGCCGGTCACTAGCAGGAAGAGCGGGATCGCGATCCACTCCCAGATCTGCAGCATGCCGAGCGTCGCCTTGAAGCGCTCAGGGATGAACGCCTCCAGCAGCGATGGACCGAACGCCTCGTAGAGCACGGGAATTGACGCGACGCTATCGGGAGTGATCAGCCAAACCGGGTCCTCGCCCTCGACTCGATAGCGGGCCAGGCGGATATCGTAGGTATCACCCTCGGCATCGAGCGAAGCGAGTTCGAGGTTTCGACGCGGCTGACCTGCCTGCGGGTGCTGCCCCGACGGATCCTCGATAGCGGCATCTGGGCGCCCGGAAAGGTCAGAGACATTCAGCCGCTCACCACGCTGCAGCACCTCGGCCAGTTGCCTGGCCAGCTCTGCCCCCCTCTCTCGCTGCTCTGCAGGGCCCAGTTCGCCAAGGTTGAGCACATGCGCCGCAGCGACGAAATCCTCCTGTTCGGTAAGCGCCAGAAAGCTGCGGATTGTCTCGCGCGGTGTTTCCCGCCGGAGCTGTTCCGGGACCTCATCGAGCCCGGCATTGATGGAATCGAGAAGAAACCATTCCCCCTCCTCGCTATCTCCATCATTCGCGTCCGTGCCTTGCGACATCTGGGCCACCCCGGGCCCAGCAAGGAGAATGGCCACTGCCATTGCGGCCCATACTGCCAACAGACGCCTTGCGCCGTTTCCTGTCATGCCATTCTTCCTAATTGAAGCGGACCGCCGTCTCTTCCCTCAGACAGCGCTGCTTGGGGTGCGCCGCCCCCAAGGCTGTTAGCAGTACAGCTCACCGACGACCGTTTCGTCCAGCCGTAGGTGGACTATTAAATAGCAAAAATCAAAAAAGACTTTGACCCGAGCGAATAACCGTGACACCGTAGGTAAAGCAGGTTAGTTAACGGTAAGTAATTCAGTAATGTACGATTTTCTTCGGCAGTCTGTAATTTTATCTCGTTCTACCCGCTGCACATCTGGGTAAAACCAGTAATATTGCAAGGCGCTAAGCGCGAAAGGATCGACATTATGGCAACTGGCACAGTTAAGTGGTTTAACGACGCAAAAGGTTTTGGCTTTATCGCACCGAGCGACGGTGGTGATGACGTCTTTGCCCACTTCTCCGCCATTCAGGCAGAAGGCTTCAAATCCCTGGAAGAAGGCAGCTCCGTCTCTTTTGACGTGACCCAGGGCCAAAAAGGCCTCCAGGCTTCAAATATCAAGCAACTCGCATAACGTAACGGTTAACGAGTGTTCGAACCCCACGGGGTCGATATCAGGGCCCGCCTCGGCGGGCCCTGATGCGTTATGGCTACCGGAAAATTTGGCCCTTGCCAGGAGATGTCATGATCCGCTCCTGGAAACGCTCGATCCGGGCGGTGCCTCACTGCCTGGCCAGCGGCGTTCGCCGCAGGCAGGCAAGATGCAGAAACGGCACCAGCAGCGGGCTGGCCAAACTGCCCGTGGCCACGATGACCGCGGCCTCTGGCGCTTGCCAGCCGGCGACGATCAGGCCCAGCAGCAGCAGTGAAACGCTCACCAGCCCGGCCCCGAGACAGGCGGCCCGCCACTCCCACTGCGGCTTCTTCAGGCCCGCTCCAGGATAGCGAAGATACGCGACCGCCACCCACCATAGACCCACAATCCCCAGGTTGCCTATCAGCACGAAATGTATAATCAGCAATGCTTCCAAGCTCCATGGAAAGCTCACGGTGAACAGCAAGGCCAGGCTGAAGAGCATACAGATCACACTGACCGGGAGTGCCAGCAAGAACAGCTCGGCCGCAATCAAGATTTGATGAACGCTGTCCCTGGTCATGTGGCTCCGGACGCAAGCTTGAGTAACAGCCCCCATCATATACCCTCTACCAACCAGTCTCACGGGGAATGCTGCCGTGGGAGATCTCCCTGCTAGCCGTGAGCGCCAGCAGGGTGCTTAACAGCGCCCGCCAGTGATCGACTGCCGAGCGCTGGAGATGGTGGAAACGCACTCGCCTGTCATAACAAAATATTTCCTCGTTATTTGCAGCAGACGCAATGAAAGACAAGCGCAACATCGCAATTATATTCAATCCACCCTTAGCCTGACAGTCAACTTTTCTACAACATCCACAACCAATTGGCGGTCACTTGGCTTTAAAGGTGATAACAACTGTTTCATTCTGCTTGCCTGATCATCAACATGCGAGCTGGCCTGGCCGAGCAGCTCCGCGGCTTCGCAGTTTAAAATCTCCGCGAGCTCTATTAAGCGCACAATGTTGGGAATTACACGTCCCCGCTCGATTCGCGAAACGGCTTCATTACCAACACCTAAGCGCTCAGCAACTTCTTCTTGGGTCAATTGACTGAGAACCCGCTGCTTGGCAATAGCTCGACCAATGCTGCCTGCTAGCCGTTTCTGTTCTGTTTTATTCACAACGCCCTCCATGTGGACCTAGATGGTTGAGGAGCGACCTATTGACATGAAGGACTGCTTAGGTTGAATATCAACCCATAAGGTTGAAATAGAAGCCTATTTTTACATTTTGCATTCTTTTGATACTTAATGATACATAATGGCTCGCCAGCGCACCATAGATGCCGCCAGATTCCAGAAAAAAGCACTGCCTAACGATAGTTTCACAGTTTCTTATACTGATATGCGATGAGCTTCTATGCGGAATAGCGCCTGCTTGCTGCTCCATTAAATTAGAAAAATGTAATTTAATGAAACTGTTTTTAATCGAAAAGCGACTGAGCGATTACATTTCGAGAGGCGCTTTCAATAACTAGCTTTATAGATGTCAAGGTGGGCGACATGAGCGATTTGAGAAGATCAAGAACACCTTCGGTCGAGGTGACGAGCTCGCCGAAATCGAGCGACCGCTCATGGCCACGCTATATGGTACCCGATCGCGAGCGGGCTAGTAATTAACAACCGGCTTCTCACCCTATGGCTGATAGGCAGCACAGTTACAGGGAGTTCATACAGGTAGTAAACGACATCACACAACAAGCGGGCGCTGAAAAGAGTTGGACAACATGATGAGGCTCCGATGAACACCATTAATGAACAACAACGTCTTCACCACACCGTTGTTAACGTCGCGACCGCTGTATCTGGAAAAAATGACGAAGCATTTCTGCATCAGCTCACTGCCCATATGGCTGAGGCACTATTTGCTGAAGTCGGATTCATTGCCCTGCTGGACAAGCAAGATCCTGACATAGCCCACACTCTGACGCTGTATGTAAATGGCCAGCACCAGAAAAATTTTGCCTACTATCTTCCCGGTGTACCATGCCACAAGGTGATGGTTGAACATGAGTGCATCGTTCATGAGGGAGCTGCCATCATGCTGCCAGCCGAGACCAACGGCGCGCTCTCTTGGGTGAATGGATATGTAGGACGTCGACTGGATGATAGCCATGGGCAGCCGATGGGACTTATCGGCGTGATGTTCAAAAAACCGCTGAGTGATGTAAATATCGTGCGCAATGTATTGCAGATATTTGCCGCAAGAACTGCATCAGAGCTAGAACGTCAGCAAGATGAAGCGCGGATACGCCAATTAGCCTTTTGTGACCCCGGCACTCAATTGCCTAATCGTGCCGCATTCATGCACCATTTAGAGCACGTCCTGACTAACCATAAACCGTCAAGGACTGCCCTACTACTGCTGGATCTCAACCATTTCAAAGAGATTAACGACACCGCCGGCCACGACTTGGGCGACTTGGTTATAAAGACCATTGCCGGCCGCCTCTCTGCCTCACTAAATACAGGCGAATTCTTGGCTCGGTTAGGTGGTGATGAATTCATAGTGATTTGCCCAGCAGCAGGTGAGGTTAATGCGCTAGCCACCGCTCAACGGCTTTGCGATAGCATTGAACCACCTATTGTTGTAGAGCAACACTCTTTTCAGATTTCCGTGGGAATCGGTATTTCACTCTATCCCAAGCATGCGATAACGCCTCTGGAGCTGTTGAAGCGCAGTGATATTGCCATGTATCAAGCGAAGCGCGCAAAACGTGCCATTTGCATATTCGAACCTTGGATGGAACGTGTCGTCTCAGAGCAACTACATATCGCCAAACGCCTAACCGCTGCCATAGCAGGAAGTAGGCTGAGTCTGCACTTTCAGCCTCAGGTGGATTTACATAGCGGCAAGTTGATTGGCGCCGAAGCCCTTTGCCGATGGTATGATGAGGAGCTTGGCAACGTATCGCCGGGCAAGTTCATTCCCATCGCCGAAGAGCGCGGCATGATCGTCGCACTTGGTCACTGGGTCATCGAAGAAGCCTGCCGGCAGCTTGCCGAGTGGCATCATAAAGGCCAGGACATGCCAGGGCAGTTGGCGATTAACATTGCCGCCGCCCAGTTTGAAGAGGACGACTTGGTCACCCACTTGCTCAACAGCTGCTCTCACTTCGACATCCCCCCCTCCAAACTCAGCCTGGAAATCACCGAAAGCGGCATCATGGATAATCCTGAAAAAGCCATCTCCATGACAGAGGTGTTGAAGAGTAAGGGGCTAGGGCTCTCGATCGATGATTTCGGAACCGGCTACTCATCGCTGGCTTACCTAAAACGCTTTTCTGCAGATAAAATCAAAATTGATATCTCCTTCGTCCGCGACATGCTGATTAGCGACAATGACCGTGTCATCGTCGCAACGATTATTGCCATGGCGAACACGCTGGGGATGGGGACGATTGCGGAAGGCATTGAGCACCAGGCTCAGGCAAGCGCATTACTCTCGATGGGGTGCTCTCAGGCACAGGGGTACTACTTTGACCAGCCATTAACGGCCGAGAAGTTTGCCCAATGCTGGCTGTCCTAGGTTTTGTACGAACCGTCGGCGAACGCAGGCCAGTGCCGTTCCCGACGAGCCAACCTACGCCCCTCGCCATGCCCCCTATCGCGCCATCTCTCCGAGCTGCTCGAGCTCAGCGTCGTGCAGCGAGACCAGTAGGGGTTCTCCGCGCTGGTTGACGCGAAACTGGCCGTAGCGGGCGGGCTCAAAGCGTTCGGCGTGGCCCTCCTGAAAGAAGAAGGCGTCGGTGGCAAAGCGCACCCGGCCGTTACGCACCCGATAGCGCAGGCGCATTTCATCGACCTCCAGCGCCTGCTCGCCGGCATCGAGATGCTGGAAGCCGGCGACGCGCTGCGCATCCAGTCGCACGACCACATGGCCATCGGCGGCCAGCGGCTCGCCGCCCTCCGAGCGCTGGGCGCCGCGAGCCTCGCTGATGCGGTTGGCGAGTTCGAAGTTCAGCGCCATGTAATCGCCCTGCATCAATGAGCGCGGATCCACCGGCGCCAACTCGAGATACACCACCTCACCCTCGGCCAGATGGCGCTCCTTGGCCCAGATCGCCCAGTTGACCAGCGCCAGGATCAGCAGGGTGGCCACCACCACCAGCCCCCGGCGCCACTTGACGGAGGACATCATCGCGCCACCTCCCCGTCACCCCGTCGCCACCAGCGCTGCAGCCCCCAGCGCAGCGCCAGCAGCAGCACGCCGAGTGCCAGCAACGTCGCAGACTTGGTCAGCAGCGTGACCTCCAGCCAGTAGTAGTAGTTGGCCATGGCCAACAGCAGCAACAGCACGCCAAGCGCGATGATCAGCCGGTGAGCGATGGCAAACCCCAGCGTGATCACCACCACCGCTTGGCTAAGGCCATGGGCCTGCAGCGAGAGCAGCATGACGACGGCGGCGGCGCCATAGGCCGCCACCCGCACGCGTGGTGCCATAGCGTGGGCCTCGCGCTGGAAGATATGGCGGAGCAGCAGCAACAGCGCCAGCGTGGCCAGCGCATCGCCCATCCAGGGCGCCAGCCAGGTCAGCACCAGGCCATCCCGATGAAGCTCCATGAGCAGCGACTGGCCGGAATACTCCATCACCTGAATGGCCAGCAGGCCCAGCAGCAGGCCATGGCCCAGCGCCTGGCACTGGCGCATTCGTGCCGGCCAGCGAAATTCGTTGAGCCACAGCGCCACGGCTACCAGCAGCACCAGGCCGCCGGCGATGGGCGCCGCCGAGAGGCTCTCGCTCAAGGCCATATAGAGCGCCAGGCTCGCCGCCAACGCCGACAGGGCACGATGGGTAAGGCTCGGCATGACCAGGGCGAGCATCACCTGAAGCAGCAGCAGCGCCCACCACAGGCCGGCGGTTTGATTGATCAGGGCATGGGCCAGCGCCCAGGCCACCAGCAGCTGCCCGCAGAGGCTTGCGGCCAGCCCCAGGTGCTCGACGAAATCGCCGCCGTTGCCGCGCAGCAGCGCATAGGCGCCGGCGATCAATACCAGCCCCAGCGCGGCGGCGGCAATACTGCTCTCGAGTATGAACACCATCCCCATGCCGATGAAGCCGAGCAGGAACAGCGCCGCCAGCCACCCCGAGAACGCCTGCAGCGCGCGTACGAACCAGGGCGGCTCGATGGCTGGCGCCGCCTCGCCTTCGGCCAGCGTAATGCCCGCCCGGTCGAGCCTCTCTCTGAGCGATTCCGTCATGCCGACATCTCCCGGTGAAGCCGCTTGAGCCAGATCACTGCCATGGCCCCCATGCCCAGCACCGCCATCGCCAGCACCAGCAAGCCACCCGGATCCCCCTGGCGCATGAAATAGCGGCCAATCAAGGCGGTCACCACCACGATCACCGACAGGCAGCCCCCAGCCAGCATGAAAAGGTCGGCTCGCCAGTAGCGATACACGACGTAGAGCGCCGCCAGCCAGGCGGGATAGACCAGTGCGGCGGCCGAGAAGCCCGACCGCTCATCGAAGAGCCAGGCGAGCACCAACAGCGTCACCGGGATGCCGCTGCCCAGCGCCAGCAGGCACGTGGCCCAGCCAGCCGACAGCCATTGCCAGCGCCGAGCACCCAGCTCCCATACCACCAGCGCCGAGGTGTTGAGCACGAACAGCCCCCACAGGGCGGCAGCGTCACTGATGAAAAAGGGGCCAAAGGCGCCGCTCCAGGTACGAAAATAGAGCGCCACGGAGAGGTTGAGCAGCCCAAGCCACAGGACCCACAGCGCATCGAAGCGCGCCACCAGCGTCCAGGGCAGCATCAATAGCGCCCAGATACAGAACAGCTGCCAGGGGTCGGCGCCGGTCTGGTAGACCTGGCCGAACAGCGCCAGCAACACGCCCAGCAGCAGCGAGGCCGACATAAGTGCCGCCCGGGCGACCCTATTTTTCACGATGCCGCGCCCCTCGGCCCAGCAGTAGACGGCAATCGCCGCCACCAGTGCCGCTTGCACCAGCCCAAAACGCAGCCAGCGGGGCATCTCGTTCCAGTTGTAGGCGACCAGGAACATCACCGCGAAGACCAGCGCCAGCGTACCCAGCCACAACAGCAGCCGGTCCACGAACAGGCCCCAGGCCCGCCCCGACGGATGCAGCCCGGAGAGCGCGACCGCCTGCCCCACCTGCCCGGGGGGTATTGCCCCCTGCTCGATCAATGCCGCCAGCTCACGGCGAGTAGAAGCCATGTCGTGTCCTTACGTGATGGGCTACAGTGTGGTCGTAGCTGCGCCTCGACGCTTTCATGCTACCCCCCTCTACCCTCGACCTGCCACCGGGAGAGGATATCCGATGACATTGCCTTGGCCTCGAAGATCCGCCAGCGTGGGCGCATACTAACGCACTGTCGTTTTCGCTCGCCGTGATGAGGCCATCGATGCCCCACCTCCAACAGCCGCCGCTGCGTGTCGGTTTCATCCTGCTGCCACTTTTCACACTGAATGCCTTTGCCGGTTTCATCGACTCGCTGCGCCTGGCTGCCGATAAGGGCGGACGCAGCCGACAGATTCATTGCAGCTGGCAGATCATGGGGCCGGGACCAGTGACCTCGAGCTGCGGCCTGGAAGTCCACCCCCAAACCTCTTACCGTGACCCGTGCCACTTCACCCATATCGCCGTATGCGGCGGCAACAATTACCTCGATCCTCACGAAGACAAGGGACTCAGCGATTACCTGAAGGAAGCCTGCAAGCAGGGCGTGAAGCTGGTCGGCGTCTGTACCGGTACCTTCTCCATCGCGCGGGCCGGCTTGCTCAAGGGCCAGCGGGTCTGTGTGCACTGGAACGTCATTAACGACTTTCGCCAGCAATTCCCACAGATCGATGCGACGCCCGATCGCCTGTTCCTTGAATCCGCTCGGGTCATCACTTGTGCCGGGTCGTCGGGGGCGACCGACATGGCATTGCACCTGATCCGTCGACGGTGTGGCCCGGAGAAGGCGCAACAGGCCATTCGACACATGATCCTAAACGGCATGCGCACCTCCAACTCGCCGCAGACCCACTTCTTCGAAGCCATTCATGAAATTCGCGATGAGCGTGTGCGCGTCGCCGTGCTGACCATGGAGCAGTCACTGAATGCCCGGCTGGACACCCAGGGGCTGGCGGAGCGGATCAACCTGAGTCCCCGCCAGTTGGACCGCCTGTTCAGGCAAGAGATGGGCACCACGCCCATGCGCTACTTCAAGACCATGCGGCTACGCTACGCCGAGTGGCTGCTACACCACACCGACAGTTCGGTGGCCGAGATCGCTGCCGACTGCGGCTTTGCCGATGCCGCACACCTCTCTCGTGACTTCACGACTCACTACGGCTGCAACCCGAGCGAATCGAGACGGCGGGGGCACCAGCCCCATGCTGCGTCAGTGGCATACGGCTAGACGTCCCTTATATTCAAAAATATGTCTTGAATCTTCTATATCCCTACATGGTGACCCCCTAGGCTAAGAGGCACGTGATCATTCAACCCATGACACGACTCCCTCAACAACAACCCAAGGAGCGTCATCATGAAGTCTCTCCCATCCCTCCCCCTGTTTACCGCGTTGGCGCTAGCCGTTGGACTCACCAACTCCGCTACCGCCGCGGACATCGAGCTGCGTGCTGCGACCATCGGCAGTCAGCAGGGCATCCAGATGGCGGGCCTGAGCGCCCTGGTGGAGCACGTGGCAGCCGCCACTGACGATGAAGTGGCCATCAATCTGTTCCACTCGGGCTCCCTCGGCGACCAGATCAGCAATATCGAATCACTCGACACTCGCACGCTCGACATCGCCACCATCGAAACGCCGATCACGACCGTCGATGAAGACCTGGGCATCCTCTCGCTGCCTTATCTGTTTCGCGATCGGGAGCATGTGAGAAACGTGCTCCTCGGCGAGATAGGCGAAGCCATCAAGGCGCAGCTCCAAGAGCAGGATTACCGGGTCATCGGTTTCTACGAGGGGGGCTTTCGTCACATCACCAACAACCGTCACCCCATCGCAACACCTGATGACTTGAGTGGCTTGCGCATCCGCACCCCGGAGAGCCGCCAGCGGGTGGAAATGTTCAACGCCTATGGTGCCAACGCCTCACCGCTACCCTATCCAGAGCTCTATTCTGCGCTCCAGACACGTGTCTTCGACGGCCAGGAAAACCCACTGGTCGAGGTCGAAGCCAGTCGTTTCTATGAAGTGCAGGACTACCTCTCGCTGTCGGGGCACGTCTATACCGTCGGCTTCCTGCTGATGAACGAAGCGCGCTTCCAGGATCTTCCCGAGGAGGTTCGGCAGGCGTTGCTCGAGGGAGGCGCGAAGGCGTTCGCGGCCACCGAGGCCTTCGGCGAACACGCCGACCAGAGCGTGATCGACCTGGTCGAGCAGAACGGCATGCAGGTCAACGAAGTCGACATCGACGCCTTCATCGAGGCCTCGCAGCCGCTCTGGGAGGCCTTCACACAGGACCTCTCGGAAGAGGCCCGTGGCATGGTGGAGCGCATCGCCAACCATCCCTGAGCCGCCTCCAACCACAGGCAGGCCTTCCCGGCCTGCCCTACTCCCGGGAGCCTCACCATGCTTGATCGTCTTTTCGAAGCGGTCGCCGCTCTGCTGTTGTCTGCCATCACCGTACTGGCCATGGCAGCGGTACTCGCCCGCTATGTGTTCAATGCTTCGCTGTCCTGGAGCGCCGAAGTGCTGGTCGGACTACTGGTCTACGTCACTTTCTTTTGCGGCTATCTCGCCCTGCGCCAGGGCGCACACCTGCGCATCGACGTCATCGCAGCGCTGCTACCCAGCCGTGGCCAGTGGCTGCTGTTCTTCATCAACCAGACGCTGATCGGCGTGGTCTGCGCGGTCATGGTGATCTGGGGCATCGAACAAACCCTGCAGTTCTCGCACCGCACCACCCTGATGCTGGGCGCCCCCCAGTGGCTGTTCTACATCGCCGTGCCGATTACCGGTGTCGGCATGCTGCTGGAGCTGGTACGTCAATGCGTCGCCGCCGTCAGGGCCAAGGTGCCGCCCTATGAGGCCGCCCAGCATGCCGCGCTGGAGGAGAGTGCGTCATGATCCTGCTCGTCATCCTGCTGGCGCTACTGACGCTGATCGGCCTGGCCATGCCGATCGCTTTCGCCCTCACGCTGGTCTCGATCTGCGTACTGGCCTACTCCGGCGTCGACATGTTGGTGCTGGTCCAGCGCCTCTACCGCGGCACCGAATCCTTCCCGCTGCTGGCGGTACCGCTGTTCATCCTGGCTGGCCAGATCATGAACCACAGCGGCATCTCGGCGCGCCTGATACAACTGGCACGCGCTCTGGTCGGCGCCATTCGCGGTGGCTTGGCGGCAGTCAATATCCTCACTTCGATGTTCTTCGCCGGCATGAGTGGCACCTCGATGTCCGATACCGCCGCCGTGGGAGGGGTGATGATTCCGCAGATGGTCAAGCGAGGTTATTCGGCACCTTTCACCGCCGCGGTTACGGCTTCGTCATCCACCATCGGCATCATCATCCCGCCCAGCGTACCCATGGTACTGCTGAGCGCTTACATGGGCCTCTCCACAGGCGCGCTGTTCGCCGCCGGCCTGATCGCCGGCGTACTCACGGCAGTCGGCCTGATCACCATGGCCTGGTGGATATCGGTCAAACGCCAATACCCCATCGAGGCGGCCTTCTCACTTGGCGAACTCGGCAAGACCTTCGTCAGTGCCCTGCCCGCCCTGATGATGCCGGTGATCATCCTGGGCGGTATTCTCGGCGGCATCTTCACCCCCACCGAAGCCTCTGCCGTAGCCGTGGCCTACGGCATCGTCGCCGGCATGCTGCTGTACCGTTCGCTCTCGCTACGCATGCTCTACCGCGCCCTGGTGGAGAGCGCCGTGCTGACCGGCGCGGTGATGTTCGTCACCGCCGCCGCTCATACGCTTGGCTACACCTTCACCTACCAGAGCCTCGGCCAGTTGGTGCTGGGTCCCATTGCCGCGCTCGATATGGGCCCGATCGGCTTCCTGCTGATCCTCAGCCTGGTACTGATCATCGCCGGCACCTTCCTCGACGGCATCGCCATGATGTTCATCGTCGTGCCGCTGTTCCTACCCAGCGTGCAGCTGCTCGGCATCGATCCGCTGCAGTTCGCCATGGTGGTGATCCTGTGCTGGGGCATCGGCCAGCAGACCCCCCCGGTAGGCGCCGCGCTGTTCATTACCAGCGTGATCGCCAAGGTCGATGTGATCCGCATCACCTACGCCAACCTGCCCTTCATCGCCGTGATGCTGTTCGTGCTGCTCGCCGTCATCGTCTGGCCGGAAGGCATCGTCATGAGCGTACCGCGCTGGCTCGGTCTTTGAACCGGCCAGCGATGCTCTCCACCACTACAACCGCCCCATCCATACAGGACATGTTGTCATGAACAACCAGCAATTTCTCGACGTCATCTATACCCATACCGAAGGCGAACCGACCTGCATTATCCACGGCGGCATTCCCTACCCGCTCGGCGGCGACATCCTCGCCAAGCGCCGCTACCTGCAAGAGCATCACGACCATGTACGCACCAGCCTGATGCGCGAACCGCGTGGCCACCAGCACATGTTCGGCGTGTTTCTTACGCCTCCCTCCGACGCCGATCATGACGCCGGCATGCTGTGGATCGACGGCGAGCAGTTCGTCGACATGTGCGGCCACGGCACCATCGCGCTCTCCATGGCCATGGTTTCCCACCGCCTGGCGCCGCCCCCGCAAGAGAACGGCCTCACCCGTATTCGCTTCGAAACGACAGCTGGCACCGTGGTCTCAGAGGTCAAGGCCGATGCCGACAAGGTGCACTGGACCCGCTTCGAGAATGTGCCCGCCTTCGTCATGGAGCAGGATATTCCGGTCGACGTGCCTGGCCTCGGCACGCTCAAGGCCGACCTGGTGTTCGGCGGCAACTTCTTCGCCATCATCCGGGTGCCCTCCGACAAGCAGCCCATCGGCCCCGACAACGGCAGCTACTTCTCCCACGCCGGCCAGGCGGTGAAGGCCGAGCTCAACGCCCGTATGGAGATTCGTCACCCGACTCGTCCACACATCAACGGCCTGAATTTCGTCACCTTCTGGCACGAGGGCTCACAACCCGATTCGCTCTACCGCAATGTGCATGTTTTCTCCGACGGCAAGCTCGACCGCTCTCCCGGCGGTACTGGCACCAGCGCGATGATGGCCATGTTCCACGCCCGCAACGAATTGGACGTGGGCCGGCCCATCTACTCCGAGGGCCTGCTCGGTAGCGGCCGCTTCACCGGTGAAATCCTCGGTGAAACGGACATTGGCGGCTACCGCGCCATCCGCCCCAGCGTACAGGGCACCGCCGAGCTGATCGGCTACGCCAAATGGCTGATCGATGAGCGCGACCCGGTAGGCCGCGGCTTCGTGATCCGCTGACCTAGCTCGCGAAGAAATGAACGTCGCCTCCGGCAACCCAGGGGCGGCGTTGGCCTGACTGGGCGAGTCGAGTTCAGGCGGGAAAGCGCCGCTGTAGCTCGGCCACCTGCTCCTCGTTGAGGACACGCGGGTTCTCTCCACGCAGCAGCAGGAACAGCTTGGCGGTCTCTTCGAGTTCTTCGGTGGCGTAGACCGCCGCTTCCAGGTTCTTGCCCGCCACCACCGGCCCGTGGTTGGCCAGCAGCACGGCGCTGTGCTTGCCTGCCAGGCCGCGCACGGCATCGCCCAACTGGGGGTCGCCCGGGACGTGATAGGGCACCAGCGGCAGCTTGCCGACGCGCATCACGTAGTAGGCGGTGAGCGGCGGAATACAGTCGCAGGGATCGATGCCGGGTAAGCAGGACACCGCCACCGAGTGAGTGGAGTGCAGGTGCACAATGGCCCCGGACTGCGGGCGCTCGGCGTACATCGCCATGTGCAGGAACTGCTCCTTGGTCGGCGTGTCGCCATCGAGCCATTGGCCTTGACCATCGAGCCGCGAGATGCGTGCCGGATCGAGGCGCCCCAGGCAGGCGTTGGTCGGCGTCATCAGCCAGCCACCATCGTCCAGGCGCATGCTGATATTGCCGCTGGAGCCCATGGTCAGGCCTCGATCGAACAGCGACTTGCCTAGCGTGGCGATCTGCTCGCGCAGGACATTCTCGTCGTGAATGCTCATGGCAGCACCTCGAAGGCACGGGTAAAGAAGTCGACTCCGCCGAAGTTGCCCGATTTCAGCGCCAGCGACAGCGGCGCTTCGCGTCCCGCCAGTTGCGCCTGGGTCCAGGGTACGCCGGGATCGATCTGCTCACCGATGCGCAGGGTCTCGATGCCCAGCGCGGCCACCACGGCCCCCGAGGTCTCGCCGCCTGCCACCACCAGTCGGCCCACTCCCTCACTTATCAGCGTCGCCGCCAGGTGTCCCAACGCCCGTTCGACGAGCTGACCCGCGCGCTCGACACCGAGCCTGGCCTGGGCGGCCTTCACCCGCTCCGGATCGGCCGAGGCATAGACCAATACCGGCCCACCGCTTTCGAGGGCGTCCCGTGCGAAGGCGAGCGCCGCTTCCCGCTGTGCGTCGCTTTCCGCCAGGGCCAGCGGGTCGAGAGCGAAGCCGGGATAGCGCTCCAGGAAGTGCGCCACCTGGCCCAGCGTGGCCCGGGAACAGCTGCCCGACAGCACCAGCGCGCCGCCACTGCCCGGCTGCAGGCGGCCCGGCTCGGCGATCTTGTCAAGCCAGCCAAGGCGGCGATAGCGGGCGGGTAGCGCCTGGCCCAGGCCCGAACCACCGGTCACCAGCGGCATCGCTTCACAGGCCTCCGCCAGCACGTCCAGATCATGCTCGTCGAGGGTGTCGCAGACCACGTGCCGTACCCCCTGCCCGGCCAGTGTCGCCAGGTGCTGCCGGGCTGCCTCGGCGCCCTGGGCGAGCACCGGGCGCGCCATCAGGCCCACCGGATGAGGGGTCTGTTTGGCGAGTACGCGCACCAGGTCGGCATCCGTCATGGGCGTGAGCGGATGGTGCTGCATGCCGCTGTCGTTGAGCAGCCGGTCGCCGACGAACAGGTGGCCCTGGTAGACGGTGCGACCGTTCACCGGAAAGGCCGGCACCATCACCGTCTGCGCTGCCCCTAGTCGCTCCAGCAACGCATCGGCCACCGGGCCGATATTGCCATGCTCGGTAGAATCGAAAGTGGAACAGTACTTGAAGAACAGCTGGCGGGCGCCTTGCGCCCGCAGCCACGCCAGCGCGGCCAGCGAGTCGGCCACGGCCTCATCCGCCGGACAGGAGCGCGACTTTAGTGCCACCACCACGGCATCGACCTCACTCACCTCGAGATCCGGACCGGGTACGCCGATCACTTGCAGACAGCGCATGCCGCTGCGCACCAGGTTGTTGGCAAGGTCCGTGGCGCCGGTGAAGTCATCGGCGATGGCGCCCAATACGATGGTCATGACTGGCTCCGCTGTTTGGATGACAAGGACGTGGATCTGTTGCTACGCAGCCGCTTCACCAGAGGGGTGACGATGGTTATCGTCAGCAACAGACAGGCGATGGCCAGCAGCGTGGCGCTGATCGGACGAGTGAAGAGAATCGACGGGTCACCTTGGGACATCGAGAGCGTGCGGCGCAGCTCGCTCTCGGCGATCGGTCCCAGTACCAGCCCGAGAATGATCGATACCAGTGGAAACTTCAGCTTCTCCAGCAGATAGCCGAGCACGCCGAAGCCGAGCATCAGCCACACGTCGAACATCGAATTGCGTACCGAGTAGGTTCCGACGATGCAGCACATGACGATTAGCGGTCCCAGCGCCGAATAGGGCACGTTGAGCAGTTTGGTGAACAGCGCAATGAACGGCTTGGAGAACAGCAGGATCATAAAGTTGACGATGAACAGCCCGGCGAACACGGCATAGATCAGGTCGCTGCTGGTGATCATGAACATCGGGCCGGGCTGCAGCCCGTGCATGATGAAGGCGCCAAGAATCACGGCGGTGGTGCCACTGCCGGGAATGCCGAGGGCAAACAACGGCACCAGTGCGCCCATGGCCGCGGCATTGTTGGCCGATTCCGGCGCAGCCACCCCTTCCGGGGCCCCCTTGCCGAATGTCTCGGGATGCTTGGACCAGCGCACCGCCTCGCTATAGCTCACCATGGCCGCGGTGCTGGCCCCTATCCCGGGCAGAATCCCGGTGACCACGCCAATCAGCGACGAGCGCGTCAGCGTGCCACCGATCTGGCGCAGGATCGGCAGATCGAAGATCTTGATCCTGACCTTTTCCAGCGGCTGATGGCTGTCCTGGTCGAGCGCGCGCTTCATCACCTCGGAGATCGCGAACAGCCCCACGATCATCGGAATCAGCCCGACGCCCTCGGCGAGATTGAGGTTGTCGAAGGTATAGCGGCTGGTGCCGGTGAGCGGATCGATGCCCACCGTGGCGATCAGCAGGCCGAGGGCCGCCCCGATGAGGCCGTAGATCAAGCGCCCGCCGAGGGAAGCCACCACCGTCAAGCCGAGGATCGCCAGTGCGAAGTACTCGGGTGACGAGAAGCGCAGTGCCATGGTAGCGAGCATAGGCGTGAACACGATCAACGCCACGGTACCGACCAGGCCGCCGATGGCGGAACTCAACACACCGATGCCCAATGCCTTGCCGGCCTGGCCCTGCTGAGTCATGGGATAGCCGTCGAAGGCGGTCATCACCGCTTCGGGCGTCCCCGGCGCACGGTACAGAATCGCCGTGATCAGCCCCGAAAATACCGTGGCCCCGTAAATCGCCGTGAGCAGCATGAAGGCCGTGGTGGGCTCCATACCATAGGTGACCGGTAGCAGGATCACCACCAGGATCACGCCACTGATACCGGGCAGCGCGCCACCGATGAAGCCGATGAAGACCGCGGAGGTCAGCAATAGCAGATTGAGTGGCTGCAGCACCACGGCCAACCCGCCGAGAAAATGTTCCAGCATCGTCAACTCCTGGAGCAAGTCGATAGGGGTGTCATCGCGTTGGGTGTCACGGCAGGGGGATCCCGAGCAGAATGACGAATACGCCCTGCATAAGCGCCACCGCTACTGCCACGGTGATGGCAATGACCCACCACCTGCATGCCCCCAGCAGGAGTGTGCAAACCAAGGTGAAAAGCACGCTGGCGGCCAGGAAGCCAATGCTCTGGATCAGCACGGTGTAACCCACCGTGGCCGCCATCAGCCACCAGTGCCGCGTGCTGGCAAAGGACAGTTTCTGCGCCGCTGCCGCGCCGCTTCCTTCCTGTTCGGAATCGCTTTTGTCGTGAACGCTGCGACGACTATCGCGCCAGGTCATCGCCAGCAGCGCGCAGCCAAGCAAGAAGAGCATGACAATCAGGCTCAGCGGCCAGACCCGAGGCCCGATGAAGGTGGACACCTGCGCGGAGCTGGGGAACTGCAGCGTGGCTGGCAGGCTGGCCAGGGCCAGCACAATGATCGCCGTCGCGAAGAGATAGATCCTGACGTGCATATTGGCCCCCGAAGGGAACGTCGCGCGACCGGCCGTGTGGCCGGTCAGCGCAGTGGTGGTAAGTAGGGAGGCGGAAAGCTACCGCCGCCGTCTTGCTCATGTATCGCCGGTCACTCACCGTTCTGCAGCAAACGTGAATAGAGCGCGTAGTTGTTCTCGAGCCGCTGGCGATACGCTTCGCTGCCCATCCAGCCTTCGCGGTAGGTCAGGTTCACGCGCTCGGCATAGGTCTGGTACTCCTCGGAGTCGTAGACTTCCTTGAAGGCACCTTCGAGACGCTGCAAGATCGGCTCAGGTGTATCGGCATGGACGAAGATCGCCCGGTCGTTGCCGTCGGTCAGGTCCCAGCCATGTTCCACGGTAGTAGGCACATCGGGGTAGTGGTCCAGGCGCTCCTCGCTGAAGATCAGGATCGGCGCCATCTGGCCTGCCTCGATATAGCTCAGCAGCGGACTGAGCGATGTCGTGGTGGCATCGATGTTACCGCCCAGCACGTTGGCGGTGGCATTGCCGGTACTGTCGTAAGGAATGAAGTTGATATCGAGGCCCGATGCGTCGCGCAGCGACAAGAACGCTACGTGATCCGGGCTGGCCGTGTGGGTCCCCCCTACGGTGACCTTGCCTGGGTTCTCTCTGGCGTATTCCAGGAACGACTCGACATCCGGGTAACGCTCCGGGTTGACGAACAACGCCATCACATCCGACTGCATGCGTGCTATCGGCGTCAGTTGATCCAGGCCAATCGGATTCTGGCCGGCGGCCAGGGACGTGACCAGCGTCGTGGAGGCAAAATCCAGGGTATGGCCGTCCGGGTCACCGTTGGCGGTGCGCTGGTGTGCCAGGGCACCCGAGGCCGATGGCAGGTTGACCACGGTGATGCGTGCCCCACCTACTGCCTCCTCGAACATCGGGCGAACCACGCGAGCGAAGTTGTCCGTGCCACCGCCGGCACCCGCCGCCACCAGGAACTGGATCGGCTTGCTGGGGTAATCGCTGGCCTCGTCGGCGTTGGCCCCCATGGCCACACTGACCAAGGCCAGACCCAAGCCCAGAGTTGCGGATTTCAACGTTTTCTTGGCGAGCATGTCGTTCTCCTATGCTAATTGTTATGGCGTGTCATTCTTGCTGGGTTGAGTGAGTCAGCCGAGCGTCCCGTCGGCATTCTCGCGAGTTGCTGACAAGGCTTCCTGCCCATGGAACAACCGATCCTGCGCCTGACGAAGCTGGTAGAGCCGTGAGTCGGGTAGCGCAACATCCGCCAGGGTGATCGGCTGGTGAGGGGCGATGTCACGAATGACCTCCGCCCCGGGAAGCAGATAGAAAGGGACCTTGGCCTCTGGCGATAGCGGCGCGGCCGGGTGCACCTCCGGTCGCAGGCCCTCGATATGCCGATGGTGACCGCGCATCTCGAGTCGCTGCCCGGCATGGATGGTTTGGGTCGTGCGCGCGGTCAGATCGAACTTTGGCGTGGTGGCATGCCCGCCACCAGAGGGCAAGCCGTTGAGCACCGCATCGAGCAACGAGATAGGCGCTTCAAGGCCCAGCAGGTGGCGCGGCAGGTAGATCATTGCAGCGTTGCCGCTGCGGCTGAGGATATGCCCCTTGTCGCGCAGTAGCGTCCATACATGCGGGTCTTCGCAGCGCACCACAGCGAACACACCACCGGCGAAGCTGATTTCGTCCGGGCGGCGCAGGCAGTTGAATACTTCCAGACGCTCGTTGCCCTGCAGCACGCCGCCATGCGCCTGGAGATCCAGCAAGGACGGCACTTCACCGGTCCTCAGCACCAAGCCATGGAACTCGGAGCGGTCGGGCCCCAGTCCGGTGGCGTTGGCCACATTGACCATCTCGCACAGGTCGGGCACGGATATCTGGGGAATGGCGGCCAGGGCCTTGGCGCGCGCCCGGACGGTTTCACGCTCACGCCCCTCGGGCAGCTCCCACAGCTCGGCCAGGCCGGGCGCCGGGTAGGAGACGCCATTGCATATCACGCTGCCGGACGCCTCATCCCAGACGAAGTCATATTCGCTGCTCTTGCCGGCAGCGACGATCTCGAAGCCCAGCGTGCGGGCCCAGGTGACCAGGCCGATCAGCAGGCTTGGCTGATCACCATCCATCGGCGTGAACAGGCGATTCTGTCGATAGGCCAGCTGGGTCAGGTAGGGCCCCACCACGGATTCGGTCTCCTTGGTGGCGATACCGACGTGCTTGCCCGCCAGCAGGGCAGCTTCGGCATAGCGGGCGCCCACCTCGGGAATGCCCGTCGACTCCACCAGGATGTCGAAAGGCAGGTCCTGCACGGTATCGAACCCACCAGCGGCGACATAGCACCCCTCTCGCCAGGCTTGTAATGCCTCCTCGCGCAAATGGCATACCATTATCTCGGCATCGGGAATGCTGGCGAGGCGCAGTGCCTCCGCCGCCCGCTCCGGATTGACATCGATCGCCACCCTCGCGGCAAGCCCTTTCATGCTGCGTGCCTGGCGTAGAACACCACGGCCGAAGTCGCCGGCACCTGCCACGCAGACCTCAACAATTCTTTTATTTTCAAAATGTTGCAAGTAATTCATGAGTAATATTGTTCCGTGCCAATCATCGTTTAGGGCTGCGTCTTGTAGGAAGCTGGCCAGTGTATTGCACCTAGCCGAGACTCACCCCGCCTAGACAAGGGCAGGGTCGAGTGAGGCATGATCTGAGCAAAATGTAATGGTATGCCATTTTAAGGGTCAACCGATGCCAGATAAGACTTTAGTATTCCAGGCACAAGGACAATGGGTAAGTGATTGATAATTATAAACAAAAACTAGAGGGCACGAGCCACGAATATTTGAAAGGGAAAAAATGGTATGCCATTCTTGGCGCTCGCACTCAAGGTGAAGCAAACCAATGGAAGATGCCGTGCAGCCCAGC
Source organism: Halomonas salipaludis (assembly GCF_002286975.1). Lineage (GTDB taxonomy): Bacteria > Pseudomonadota > Gammaproteobacteria > Pseudomonadales > Halomonadaceae > Franzmannia > Franzmannia salipaludis. Next base: position 307,526 of record NZ_NSKB01000005.1, on the reverse strand, counting down.
CACGCAGGGTTGGTCGAGAAAGTGGCCAACTATCTGCGTGAGCACATCGTGATGGACCATTTTCAGCCCGGCCAGCGTCTCCCCGAACGCACCCTGGCTGACGAGCTGCAGGTCTCGCGTACTCCATTGCGAGAGGCGCTGAAGATCCTGGCGACCGAAGGGCTGGTTATCATCTCTCCGCATCGGGGAGCGGTGGTTGCCGACGTCAGTGCCGCCGACATCAAGGAGAAGGCCTACGTATTGAGCGTGCTGGAGCAGGCGGCAGCAGAACTTACCTGTGCCAATGCCAGCGACGATGACATCGCGGAATTACAGGCACTCCATTATGAGATGAAGGCCTGCTTCCTGCGCCGCGACCGACAGAACTACTTCCGCCTGAACCAGGAGATCCACAACCGCATCGTCGCCCTGTCGGGTAACTCCACCCTGATCGACATGCATGCCAACCTGAGCCGCCAGCTTTACCGGGTACGCTACCTGTCGAACCAGAAGAACGAGAAATGGGCGACCGCCATGGAGGAACACGAAGCCATCATGGCGGCGCTGGAGGCAAGAGACCCTGAGCGGGTTGGGCGAGAACTGCGCAATCATCTGGGCAAGACCTGGGTGAAATATGCCAATGGCGATCCCATTGAGTGAAATCCCCATCCAGCCCCTCTAGACCTGCAATGACCTCAATAGCCAACGGTGAATCGCTGGCGCACGTGGTCGGGGCGCTCGAGCTCATCGACCATGGCGATGGCGTAATCCTCGAACGAGATGCTGGAGCCGTTCTCGTTGCTCAGTAGCGCATCCTTGCCGAGGCGGAAGTTACCAGTGCGCTCGCCCGGTACGAACATCGCGGAGGGCGACAGGAAAGTCCAATCGAGATCCTCGACATCTCTCAAGCGCTCCAGGAAGACCACACCTGCGCTCGCTTCCACCTTGTACTCCTCCGGAAACTCCGGTTGGTCGATCAGGCGCTGGCCGGGGGCAACCTCCAGGCTGCCGGCTCCGCCCACCACCAGATAGCGTTTCACACCGGCATCGCGCACCGCGCCAATCAGCGTATCAGCATCGCATGTAGCGAAGTGTACCGAGCTGATTACCGCGTCGTGACCACGCAGCATGCCGGCCAGCCCAGCGCGGTCGAGCACGTCCCCCTGACGGGGCACGACACCCGGCAAACTATCGATGCGTTCGGGATGGCGCGCGATAGCGGTCACCTGATGACCGCGGTCGGAGAGTTCCTGGAGGATACGAGAGCCGGCGTTACCGGAAGCGCCGATGAGAGCAACATTGGCCATGTTCAAGACTCCTTTGGTTTGCTTTATAGACCTAGTCTAATTAATAGACCCATGTGGCAAACTATGTTACTTCTCACTCATCCACAAGAAGTCAGCGGCGTGCGACCCGGTCACACCAGCATGACCCTTGGGCACCTAAAGGAGTCACCATGCCAAACCAACCGCTCGAAAGTTTCGAATATGATAATCCCTGCCCGATTCGCGACGTACTCGACCGCATCGGCGATCAATGGAGCGTTCTCGTACTGCTGACCCTGCAGCCCGGTACCCAGCGCTTCAACGAGTTGATGCGCGAGATCGGCGACATCTCCAAGCAGATGCTTTCGCGCACCCTCAAGCACCTGGAACAGGATGGCTTCGTCACACGCACGGTCTACCCGGAGGTGCCACCGCGCGTGGAGTACCGCCTGACCGAACTCGGCCACTCATTTCTCGAACCGATGCAGGCGCTGGTGAACTGGGCCGACAGCCACCACCGCACCATCGCCGAAGCCAGGAGGCGGTATAATAGGGAGTGAGGCAGGGCCAACCCAGGCAAGCGTTGAGGCGCTATGTGGCTCAGCACTGAATCAGGCGTGAAGCATTGCCTGCGGGCACTCCACCAGGGCCTTCATCTTTTCTTCGGTGTCCGTATCGCGGGTGGGAACATAGGTAATCAAGTGCAGTGGCACCCCATTGCCCCCGGCCACCTGCAGGATGGCATAGTCGAAGGAGAGCCGGCCCACATCGGGATGCTCGTACACCTTGACGCCGTCATGAGGCAGGCGGACATCATGCTCGTCCCACCACTCGGTGAAGGCCGGGCTGCGTGATCGCAACAGTTCGATGAGCTCGTTGAACCAGGGGTCGTCGAGATAGTTGGCCTGGGTCAGGCGCAGCTTGGCCACGCAGTCCTGAGCATGAATCTCCCAGTCCACCAACATGCGGCGCATCCGTGGGTTGAGGAAGAGCTGATGGATACCGTTGCGCTCGATTCCCTGCATGCCACCCAGATCACCGTGGATGACGGTCGCCGCCCGGTTCCAGGCCAGGATGTCCGAGCGGGCCCCCATGATCCAGGCAGGGCAGCATGCCAACTGATCCATAAGCCGCTGTAGCTGCGCACCCACCACGGCCTCGCGCGCCAGCCCGTTGCCGGCGTTCTCCAGGCCATAGCCCCCCAGGGTCAGGAGATGCTGCTGCTCGGCGGGCTCCAGCCTCAGCGCCCCGGCAATGCGCTGCAAGGTATCCATCGACGGATGCACGTCGCGCATCTGCTCCAGCCAGGCATACCACTCGGTACTGATCCCGGCCAGTTCGGCCACCTCCTCACGGCGCAGGCCGGGCGTACGCCGCCGCGCGCCCCGCGGCAGGCCGAGCTGCTCGGGCTGCAACCGGGCACGCCGGATTCTGAGGAAGGTAGAGATTTCGCTGCGACGGATGTTGCTGAGCACGTTGCGTTTCCTTGGGGGGAAGTGCGAATACCAGAATAGCGCGTTCCTGAACGATGTCTTACGGCCTGCGTATCGTCTCATCGTACACCGCCGCCAACCGCGAGTGGCAGCGGTACCGACCATCATCGAGCGGAGGCAGCAGGATGAATCGCACCGATGCCCGACCAGCCCCCGCCAGCTAAAGGAGCACCTCATGCAATATCGCACACTCGGCAATACCGGCCTCTTCGTCTCTCAATTCTGCCTGGGCACCATGACCTTCGGCGGCGAAGGCGAGCTGTGGAGCAAGATCGGCAACCTGCAGCAGAGCGATGCCGACAGGCTGATCGCCCGCGCCCTGGAGGCCGGCATCAACTTCATCGACACCGCCGACGTCTATTCTGAAGGACTTTCCGAGCGCATCACCGGCCAGGCCCTGAAGAACCTCGGCGTGCCGCGCGACGAGGTGGTGGTCGCCACCAAGGTATTCGGCGAAACCGGCCCGGGCGTCAATGCCAGGGGGCTGTCTCGCTATCACATCATGGAAGGCGTTAAGGCGAGCCTGAAACGCCTACAGCTCGACCATATCGATCTCTACCAGGTGCACGGTTTCGACCCCGCCACGCCCATCGAAGAGACCCTGAGCGCGCTGGACACCCTGGTCCAGCAGGGCCACGTGCGTTATCTCGGCGTCTCTAACTGGGCAGCCTGGCAGATCGTCAAGGCGCTCGGCATCGCCGAACGCAAGGGGCTGAACCGCTTCCAGTCGCTGCAGGCCTACTACACCCTGGCCGGCCGCGACCTGGAGCGAGAAATCGTCCCGATGCTGGAGAGCGAGGGCCTCGGTTTGATGGTATGGAGCCCGCTCGCCGGCGGTCTGCTCAGCGGCAAGTACGCCCGTAACGGTCAAGCCGATGGCGACGCCCGCCGTAGCGAGTTCGACTTTCCCCCGGTGGAGAAAACACGCGCCTACGACTGCGTCGACGTGATGCGCGGTATTGCCGAGACCAAGGGGATCAGCGTCGCCCAGGTGGCGCTCGCCTGGCTGCTGCACCAACCAGCGGTGACTAGTGTCATCGTCGGTGCCAAACGCCTCGACCAACTCGACGACAATATCGCCGCCGCCCAGGTCACGCTCAGCAATGACGAACTTGCCGAGCTCGATCGCATCAGCCAACTGCCGCCCGAGTATCCCGGCTGGATGTTCGAACGCCAGGGAGAGTTCCGGCGCCAACAATTGGCACAAGCCCGCAAACGCTGACTCGCTGTCCCGCTAGGACCCGGTAGGCAGGCCGGCGATACGGTGGCGGTGTTTGGCTTGGGCGCCACGGAGTGCCTCGACCCGAACGACTATCCCGAGCCGCTGCACGAGGTGATCATCGAGATGACCAACGGTGGCGTCGACTTCTCTTTCGAAGCCGTCGGCAACGTGCGCTTGATGCGGGCCGCCCTCGAGTGCTGCCACAAGGGCTGGGGCGAGAGCATCATCATCGGCGTGGCCGGGGCCGGCGAAGAGATCTCGACGCATCCGTTTCAGCTGGTCACCGGCCGCGTCTGGCGCGGCAGCGCGTTCGGCGGCGTGCTGGGGCGCTCCGAGCTGCCGGACAAGCTGATAGGAGGGCCCATCAACAAGCCTCAGCCGGCCTAAGCGAAATGTCCAGCCAGGTTGGGTTTGACCCCTGAGGGCCCTCTAGAGGGCCCTCAGCTTGCCGAACCAGAATGGCTGATTTACAAAAACGACATTATCCAACGGCTTTCCACGAAGTGACTGATGGTACGCCACGGATTAAGTCCGACGGTAGTTGGAAGATAAAGTAAGGGTTTATCTGCGCCAGCTCGCTAACCTGATCAAGGCGTCCCTGCTGCTCGCGGGTGAGCATGATATCAAGAGCGGCAATATTCTGGGATAGCTGAACAACGCGGCTAGCACCGACTAATACGCTGGAAACGCCAGGCCGATTGACGACCCAGGCCAGCGCCACTTCAGCCATTGAACGGCCTATCTCCTGAGCAATATCACGCACCACATCGACGACATCGAAGTTGCGCTCGGTAAACAGCATTCCCCCGAAAGGGTTATCGCCGTTCAGGCGGCCATCACTTCCTTCCTGCGCCACACCCGCCTTGTCCGGAAGTCCCCCTTCACGGCTCGACTCGGCAAGCATCTCACGACCATATTTCCCACTGAGCAGGCCACCGCCCAATGGGCTCCACGGCACCATGCCTAGCCCGAACTCGTTACCGGCAGGCAGGATATCGAGTTCGACGCCACGCTCGATCAGCGAGTATTGAAACTGAAGACCGACCGGTGCGGGAAGCCCGTGTGCTTGGGCTAACGTGGCGACTTTAGCGATATACCAACCAGGCGTATTAGAGAAGCCGTAATGAAGAATCTTTCCACTCCGCTTGGCATCGACCAGCGTTTGCAGCACTTCTTCTGCGGGCGTGAACCGATCCCATACATGCACCCAGAACATATCGATATAATCGGTGCGCAGGCGTCTGAGAGAACCCTCCAACCCAAGACGGATATTCTTTGCGCCACTCCCGCCGCAATTGGGTGCCCCCTGGCTACGGGAAAAGCCGGATTTCGTCGAGACCACCAAGGTGTCTCGCAGGCCTCTCTCGGCAATAAAACCGCCTAGCATCTCTTCACTGTGGCCAGCCGAATAGACATCTGCTGAATCGACAAAATTACCGCCAGCTTCAATGTAGGCATTGAACACACTACGGGATGTTTTCTCTCCTGTCCCCCAGCGATCAGCACCAAACGTCATGGTGCCCAGCGCCAGCGGACTCACCGCAAGTCCCGAATTTCCTAACGTACGGTAATGGGTTAAATCCATGCTCTTTCTCCTATAGCGATTAGCGTCTCCTTCGCACTATAGGCTCATCTTGGTGTGACGATTAGACCTGGAAAAAGGCATGAACTTGTGAATAGAATGCAGCAATGCAACGACGCGAACTCAATGATCTTCTGGCCTTTACGACCGTGGCCCGCGAGCGAAGCTTCACCCGCGCCGCCGCCCTTCTGGCCATATCCCCCTCAGCCCTCAGTCATGCCATGCGCGGGCTCGAGGAGCGCTTGGGTGTTCGTTTATTAGCGCGCACCACGCGCAGCGTTGCCCCCACCGAGGCTGGCGAGCGCCTGCTACGCTCACTCGAGCCTGCGCTGGCAGAGATAGAGGGTGGCCTGGCCACACTGGCCCAGTGGCGCGAATCGCCTTCGGGCACCATCCGCATTACCACCTTTGCCCATGCAGCGCAGATGATTCTGGAGCCAGCGCTGCCCGCCTTTCTACTTGCCAATCCGGATGTCCAGGTGGAGGTGAGCATAGAGAACGGGTTGACCGATATTGTGGCCGCAGGCTTCGATGCAGGCATCCGCTTTCACGAGACGGTCGAGAAAGACATGGTTGCCGTGCGCGTTGGGCCGCCGATGCGCACGGTGGTGGTGGGCACACCGGACTACTTCGAACGTTACCCTAAGCCACGGACACCGGCAGACCTGAGACACCATCGCTGCATTGGCTTTCGGCTGACGACATCCGGCGGTCTATTACCCTGGGAGTTTGAGCACAATGGACGAGAGATCAATATACGCACCGACGGCCCGCTGATTGTCAATGAAACACCACTCGCCGTGGCGGCGGTAAGAGCCGGTGCAGGCCTTGGCTATCTGCTAGAGCATGATGTGGCTGACGACATCGCTTCTGGGCGATTGATCCAGGTACTCGCTAAGTGGTGCCCCACCTTTCCTGGCTACTATCTCTACTACCCAAGCCGCCGCCACATACCCGTTGCGCTACGCGCTTTGATTGACGCTTTGAAGTCTCATTGAAATGAGCACGGATCTGTCTCTATAACAGGACCACACGCCTGCAGTCGCTCGAGCAGGGCCGCCTGGGCGGCATGCCGCTGCTGGGTGTCGGGGGCGGCGGAGCGCTTACTAAGCAGGGCAATGGCGTCAGCAATCTCCAGGCTGCCCAGGTCGTCACCATCGCAGTCGAGCCGCGCCTCCACCAGGCGCTGGCGGTGGCCGGAGCTCTCCCCCTTGCGCCACAACGTTTGGCGCGAACGCGACCAGTAGCAGACCTGCCCCGTCTCGAGGGTCTCCAGCAACGCCTCGCGGCTCATCCAGGCCAGCATCAGCACCTCGCCGCTATCGTGCTGCTGGGCAATGGCGGTGATCAGGCCATCGGCGTTCCAGGGGACGGCAGCGAGCACCGCGGACAGGGGCCGCTGCTCGTTCAGCGCGGCCTCCTCGAGCTGTGTCCAGATCGTCATGGCCACTCCTCGCCAGCGCTGTCCGCCGCCCAGTTCCACTCGCTGCGCGCCACGGCGTCGTGGGCATGCAGGCTCTCGGCATGCACCACCCGCAGCCGAAAGCCGCTGATGCCGGGCTGGTCACGCAGGGTATGGTGCAGGCGGCGCGCGGCGTCCTCACAGAACATCAGGTTCTGGCCGTTGGCCAGGGCGAAGGCCTGCTCGTCGATGCGCTTGACCGCGGTCTGCAGCGCAGTGCCCAGGCTGCGCTCGACCGCGTCCACCAGCGCCAGCAGCGGCAGCTCATCTAGATCGCCGGCCAGGCGCAGCGAGAGATGGGCCTGGCTGCGCTGGCTATGGGGCGTGGCCAGAATGCCATCCTCACTGCCCAGCCAGGCGCTCACCGCCTGACGGCTGACCGGCATATCGGTGAAGTCCTCCTCGAAGGCCTGCTGGATCAGCTGGCGCGACAGCGCGGCCGAACAGGGGCAGGTGGAGGAGTACCCCACCGTCAGATCGAGGGTGGCCTGCATGCCCCCGCCATCGCGCCGGCAGCGCAGGCTGAAGGGGTAGCGCTTCCAGATCTATATTTCGGCCCTCTGGTATGCACTACTCACCGATCCCTGGCCAGGCTGATCCCCAGCGGGCTGGAAGTAGTCGAAGAGTTGCGTCACCGCCTCGGGCGTCACGCCGTTGGTGATGAACACGAAGCGCGAGACGCCGTCGCGGCAGGCCTCCACCGGCAGCGGCTCCGGTGGGTGAAAGATATGCTGCACGCCGTGCAGGGCCAGCGGCTTTTCGCGCCCAACCAGCTTGACGATGGCCTTCACGCGCAGGATCTTCTCCCCCAGCAGTGACATCAGCAGGTCCAGCCAATCCTCCAGCAGCTCGGCGGAAATAGGGTCCTCGACCGTGAAGCAGAAGGTACGGATCTGCTCGCCATGGCGGCTGAGGTCGGGGGTGGCATGGGCCAAGGCGCCGGCAGGCTGCATCATCGGCACCAGGGAGCCGGCCCCTGGCGACGCCAGGCCAGGGGCCGACGCGACCTGCTGGTAGGACGCGGCGCCCAACCAGCGTTCTGCCGAGTAACGCCCGGCGGGCAACCCCTCCCCGGTGACATACACGGCCGGCAGATCGCCATGCCGCACCTGCAACTGCTCGGCGGCCGGGTTAATCGTCGCCAGCTGGCTGGCGAGCCGCGACAACTGCTCCTCGTCGACCAGATCGGTCTTGGTGATCAGCAAGCGGTCGGCCATCGCCGCCTGGCGCTGGGACTCGCGGTGGGCGTTCAATGTCGAGATGCCGTTGGCGGCATCCACCAGGCAGATCACGCCATCCATGAGAAAGTGCTGCGCCAACCAGTGGTCGGTCATCAGGGTATGCAGAATAGGTGCCGGATCGGCCAGCCCGGTGGTCTCGATGATCACCCGCGAAAAGGGTTCACTGCCTTCCCGCTCGAGTGCTTCGCTGGCCTCCTGCACGGTGCGGCTCAAGTCGCCGCGAATGGTGCAGCACAAGCAGCCGCTACTCATTTCCACAACGGTGTTCTCGTCACTCTCGGCGAGCAGCCGATGATCCAGCCCGATATCGCCAAATTCGTTGATCACCACCAGCGCGCCCTGCATGGCGGGCTGGCGAACCAGGCAGTTGAGCAGCGTGGTCTTGCCGCTGCCGAGAAAGCCGGTCAACACGGTGACGGGCAGTTTGCTGTCCTGGTCAAAGACGCCTTGGTTCATGGTTTCACCCTCGAGTGGCGAGTGGATTCGGGAAGCGCTGCCGCACATGTCGTGCTGTTGCCGCATTGCATATGTTATAACATAACAATAACATCTATGGCTGTCACAACGACGATCTGTCTGGAATATCCTTCTCCACCATTTTCCGTAGGGCACTGCTCAGCCGCCGTCCGCATTTGTGGTCTCCCTCTCTCACATTGACCCAGCGTCTCGCCAAACGCATCGTAGCTGTGCCAGCAGGCGCCCGATCTGTCGAGGCCATGCGATATAGTGGGTTCCGGACGATCAAATGCCGGGAGTAACAAGGCAGGATTGCGATGGACTCATTGATCACGGCCGCTGGCCGTGCGCTGATGGCGGGCGATCCCCTTGGTGCCTTGAACCGGGTCGCGTTGCGCGACGATGCGCCGGCGCTCGCACTACGAGGAATCGCGATGGCGCAACTTGGCGATCTCGACCGAGCGAAGACGCTGCTGCGACGTGCAACTCGCGCCTTCGGTGCCAAAGAAGCTGTGGCCCGCGCAAGGTGCTCCGTCGCCGAGGCCGAGATTGCGCTCGTCTCGCGCGACCTGAGCTGGCCCGCGAAAGCACTCGACACGGCACGGGTAACGCTCGAGGCGCATGGTGACCGAGTGAACGCCGCCTATGCGCGCTACCTCGGGGCACGGCGCCTGCTGCTGCTCGGGCGACTGGACGACGCAGAACATACGTTAGCCGGGCTCGACCCCACCCCCTTCCCTACTGCATTGAGCGCTGCCCATGAACTGGTAGTGGCGGGGATCGCGATACGCCGCCTGCGGACGAAGATGGCACGTGCAGCGCTCGCCAGAGCCGAGAGCGCCGCGCGCCATGCCGGGATTGCTGCACTGACAGCGGAGGTCGAAAGTGCCGGTAACGTGCTGAACACCCCCGCCGCACGCCTGATTGAGCAGGATGGGGAGCGGCTCCTGCTGCTCGAAGAAGTCGAAGCGCTACTGGCGTCGCAGGCACTCGTAGTAGACGCCTGCCGCCATGTCGTGCGTGACCCTGACACGACAGTCTCGCTCGCCACGCGACCGGTACTGTTCGCGCTCGCACGCCTGCTGGGCGAGGCCTGGCCGGGAGACGTGCCAAGGGGCACGCTCATCGCGCAAGCCTTCCGCACCAGGTTCGCCGATGAGTCGCATCGCGCGCGGTTGCGTGTCGAAGTCGGGCGACTTCGCGCAGAACTTGGGATGCTGGCCGAGGTGAGCGCAACGAAGCGAGGATTCAAGCTGGTGCCGCACGGCGCACGCAAGGTCGTGGTGCTGGCACGGCCCATCGAAGACCAGCATGGCGATGTGCTGGCTCTGCTCAGCGACGGCGAGCCGTGGTCCAGCTCGGCCCTGGCGCTTGCGCTCGGTGTCAGCCAGCGCACCGTGCAACGCGCGCTCGATTCACTCGCCACGGCAGGTAAAGTGCAATCGTTCGGTCGCGGGCGAGCGCGTCGTTGGCTGACCCCGCCCGTGCCAGGATTCACGACAACCTTGTTACTCCCGGCTCCCTTACCCGCTGGCTAGGATGGAGACGCATACCAAGCAACCAGCATAATCGGGGTAAAAAACATGAACCGTTCAACAGCCGAAATCCTCCGCGAGTATGGCCCCTTTCCGGGCGTCGACAACGTACATGGCGTCACCTATGACGGTCAGCACGTCTGGTTTGCCATCGGCGACAAGCTAACTGCTCTCGACCCGACAAGTGGGGAAACGTGGCGCTCACTCGATGTCGCCGCGCATGCGGGTACCGCCTTCGACGGCCAGCACCTGTTCCAGATCGCCGAGGATCGAATCCAGAAGATCGATCCGAGCGATGGCAGTGTCATCGCTACCATCCCGGCACCTGCCGGCGGTAACTCAGGGCTCGCGTGGGCCGAAGGGACGCTGTGGGTCGGGCAATATCGGGACAGAAAGATCCAGCAGATCGATCCGCAAACGGGAGACATTCTTCGCACCATCGAATGCAGCCGTTTCGTCACCGGAGTCACCTGGGTCGACGAAGAACTCTGGCACGGCACCTGGGAAGGGGATGAGAGCGATTTGAGACAAGTCGACCCCCGCACGGGAGAAGTCCTGCAGATACTCGAGATGCCCCATGGAATCGGCGTATCGGGGCTCGAGTCCGATGGCAGCGACCGGTTCTTCTGCGGAGACGGAAACCGAGGGAGGGTGAGAGCCGTCCGCCGGCCCAAGTAAGACGACGCAGTTGACGGCGGCCACTGACCTGGCCGCCGCCCCCTTGCGATTCATGATGTCCTTCTATCTACGTAGCCCACGCCGTTGCGGCGGCGAATATCGAACAGCCCCAGAGTGGGCCCCAGCCGGCCGTCGGGCAGGCTTAGCTTGGCACCCACCTCGGTTTGCCGGCCCCGTGAGGGAGAAGGCTGTTCACCCTGCCCAGGCCAAATGCCAGTCGCATTCGTTCTCACCGGAGAGCAGTCGCAAGGCCACAGGCCGCTGAGTGCACGTTATGACAAGCCGAACATCAGCGAGCGGTGCACAGAAAGCCCTGCCATGGCGCCATCGGCGACGGCGAAGGTCACCGAACCTGCCGCGCGGGCGATATCGCCGCAGGCGAAGATGCCGGGGATCGACGTGGCCTGCATCGCATCGGTCTTGACCAGATTCCCCATCGGCGTCTCCTCCAGCTCGCAGCCAACTTCCGCGACCAGCGGGCTCAGACGCAGCCGCGGCGCCACGAACAAGCCGGCAAGGGGGACCTGACGCCCATCGCTCAGCACCACCTCCACCCCCTCGCCTCGCCCGGCCTGAAGACGCGACACCAAACCGCGTTCGATGCGGGTACCGCGCACATCCAGCTGGGCCAGCTGGTCCGCCGTGGGCTCGAAGGCCGCGTTCAAGAACAGCGTGGTGGTACCCCAGTCCGGCAGCATCAAGGCGTGGTGCATCGCAAGCTCGGAGGACGCCAGCACGCCGATAGCCGCCTGGCCGAGTTCATAGCCGTGGCAGTAGGGGCAGTGAAAGACACGTGTCCCCCACTGCTCGGCCACCCCGGGAATGTCTGGCAGCTCATCGGTAACGCCTGCCGCCAAGATGATGCGGCGTGCCTGGAAGGTGCCTCCATCGGCCAGGCCGACCGTGAAATCCTCCGCCTCGCCGGTAATCGACGTTACCCTGCCCGAGCGCCACTCTACCGTGGGGTACTCCATCAGCTGCCCGCGAGCGTCGGCTGCGATCTCAGCGGGCGGCGTGCCATCCTGGGACAGAAACCCGTGGGAGTGCGCGGCAAAGCGATTGCGCGGCTCGCCCGCATCCACCACCAGTACCTGCCGCCTCGCCCGCGCCAGCTGTAGCCCCGCCGCCATTCCCGCATAGCTGCCGCCGATTATCACCGCATCGAGTGTCATTCCTAGTTCCTCGCCGAATTTAATGTATCTTCAATTGATACATTAAAAGGCGCAGGCGTCAATATGCCATCGCAATGGGTCAGTCAGTGAGTGGGGAAGCGATAGCCTTGTCGAGTGGCGATCTCATCGAACTGCCTCGCCAGCTCGGCCAGCGTTACCGCCCCCAGGCGCTCGATCAGCAGCGCCTCAGCTTCGCGCATGGCCTCGTAGATCGCCTCATTGACCACCTGCTCGACCACGCAATCGGGGTTGTCGCGGTCGGTGCCGATGGCAAAGATGCGTGGCCCGCCGACGGCATGGTGCACATCCAGCAGGGTAACGCGGTTCAGGTCGCAGCCGATCCGCCAGCCACCGTGACGGCCTTTCTCGGCACATACGTAGCCCGCCTTGCGCAGACCCGCCATGGTGCGCCGCACCACCGCGGCATTGGTGCCGAGCATCACCCCAATCTGTTCGGAGGTGATGGGACCATCCTGACGCGCCATGTGCAGCAGCACATGCAGCATGCGGGAAAGGCGACTATCGGTTCGCAAGGAGGGCATGCCTTTGAGGATCAATGGGAGGGCTAGACTAGCATGCCGATAGCGTCACGGAAGAGGCCCTCGAGGCAGGGGGAGCGCCCCACACAATTGCTAGTGATTCTCATAAGAATTGACACTAAAGAATCATTTGCACATGATTCTATTCTCGCATTCCACACAGAACCAACAAGCAAGCGCCTAGAGAGCGCACCTCAAGGGATCTCAATGAAAACCTCGTCGCGTCATGCCTTGAGCTTGACCCAGCCTCGGGCGCCCGGTCACCCGACCTCCCACTTTCCCCTCGCCTGGCGAGATATCTCACTCATCGCACTGCTCTCGGCCACGCTTGGCGCCTCGAGCGGCGCGCTGGCACAATCCGACAGCGCAGACGACACGACATCACTGCAGACAGTGACCGTCACCGGTGAGAATCTCTACGAGAACGTGGGCTATACCCGCCGCAGTACCACTGCCGGCACCCGCTTCGACTTGAGCCCGAAAGAGATTCCTCAAGCGCTCAGCATCATCACCGAGCAGCGCATCGCAGACCAGAACCTGCGCACCGTCGAGGATGTGCTCGCCAACACCACCGGTGTCTCCGCTCGCCAGATCGACAGCAGCCGCGTCAGCTTCTTCTCCCGGGGTTTCCGGATCAATAGCTACCAGTATGACGGCCTGCCCACGCTCAACACCGATAACCGCTGGGACTTCGGTGAAGGCGGGCTCAATGCGGCGATCTATGATCGCGTCGAAGTGGTGCGTGGGGCCAACGGCCTGTTGACCGGAGCCGGTAACCCCGGCGCCTCGGTGAATTTCGTCCGCAAGCGCGCCGATAGCCGCGAACTCACCGGCTCGCTGTCGGGCTCGCTGGGACGTTGGAACCAGCGCGGCACGGTGGCCGATGTCACCACCCCGCTCACGCAGTCCGGCGATGTGCGTGCGCGCTTTATCGGCGGCTATGAGGAAGGCGACTCACACCTCGACCGCTTTGGCGAGCGCACCAAGTTCGGCTATGCGGTGATCGATGCCGACGTCAGCGAGCACACCACCCTCTCGGTGGGCTACGACTATCACCGCGGACGCCACTCATCGCCTACCTGGGGTGGCTTACCGCTGTGGTATGCCGACGGCGGCGAAACCCACTACTCCCGCTCCTTCAGCGTGGCACCGGACTGGTCCTACAACGACCGCGAGTCGGAGAAGGTCTTTGCCGACATCGAGCACCGCTTCGCCAACGACTGGACTCTACGCGGCGCGGCAACGCACGCCGTGACCAATCTGGACTCCAAGCTCGCCTACCCCTATGGCTTTCCCGACCGCGCGAGCGGCCAGGGTATGTACTATTTCACCGGCTGGAATCGCGGTGAACGGGAGGTGGATGCGCTCGACGCCTATGCCAATGGCCCGTTCAGCCTGCTCGGCCGCCAGCACGAGCTGGTCATCGGCAGCAGCTACAGCGAACAGACCAACGACTACGAGAACACCTTCACGGCGGGATTCGACCCGGGCGATTTCAACCACTGGGACGGCTCCAGCCCCGCGCAGCAGTGGCCCGACTTCGCCCCCTCGGAAGGCACCAGCGTGCGCCAGAAGGCCATCTATAGCGCCGCCCGCTTCTCGCTGGCCGACCCGCTGACGCTGATCCTCGGCGCACGCTACAGCGACTGGAGCGGCAGCAGCTGGACTGCCGCAGGAGGCACCGACACCCAAGCGCAGAATGAGATCACGCCCTACGGCGGCCTGATCTACGACATCGACGATACCTGGTCTGTCTTCGCCAGCTACACCGAGATCTTCCAACCCCAGGAGTACCGCGACGCCAGCGGCCGCCTCCTCGACCCGATCGTCGGCAAGAACTACGAAACAGGGCTCAAGGCGGCCTGGTTCGATGGCCTGTTGAATGCCTCGCTGTCGGTGTTCCGCATCGAACAGGACAACGTCGCCCAGGCCGATCCGCTCGCTCCGGGCGCGACCCAAACCACCTATCATGCAGCACGGGGCGTGGTGAGCCGTGGCGTGGACTTCGAGGTAAGCGGCGCGCTCACCCGCGACCTGGACATGACCTTCGGCGCCACCCACTACACGGCCACCGATGCCGATGGCCCCTACAGCACCGATCGACCGCGCACCCAGGTCAAGCTGTTCTCCAGCTATCGCGTTCCGCAGTGGCAGGCATTGACGATTGGCGGCGGCCTCAACTGGCAGAGCCACACCTTCGTCGCCGACGCTGCAGGACCGAATGGCCCCCAGCGCATCGACCAAGGCAGCTACACCCTGGCCAACCTGTTCGGGCGCTATCAGTTCACTCCGCAGCTCGCCATGCAGGTCAATATCAACAACCTATTCGACGAGACGTATTACAGCCACTTCGACGACTACGGTGTCTACGGCGCCCCCCTCAACGCCACCACGACGCTCAACTACTCCTTCTAAAGGCCCCCAGTCGGGGTGAAGAACCCGGCCACCGCGCCGGTTCTTCGTTTCCTGGATTCATTTTTTCCTCCAGGCGATCAATTACGGGTGGGCCGACGTCGTGCGACCGGACTCAGCGTCGGCCAGACCCCGCGCAACGGATGCGTCCAGGGCTGCCAGGCGCCTCTCCTGGCGGTGGACGAAGGCGGCGCGTCGGGCGGTGGCGGGTTCTCCAGGGCCTCAAAGAAGCCTGGTGATCCTCTTATGGTATAAGGAGGGCGTTGGAATCAAACTGCCAGGGTGTTCTCACCATTTACCGGGTGGCTGTAGTGAAGTCCAAATTGAACATTGAAGTCTGTTGCCTTAACTTCTGGCACGACCTTTCCGCCCTCTCGCTTTAGATCAACTATCCCGTACTTCTCTAGGGTTTTTAATGTCCTGGAGAGATTTGATTTCTTCCTTGAAGTCATTTTCTCAAGATCGGAAATGGAACACGGCTTGTTGTGAATTATTGTCCTCAATAATTCCTGGTTGTCGCTATTAAGAACCTGAGCCATGGAGGTGATCGACTCGAACCATACCTTTGGCTCATTTTTCCTTGGCTTATATTCCCCTTTCGCAATAGCGATAGTGCGCTTGCGATAGTCCTCTCTTGAGATGATGCCTACTGTCATGACTTTAGTTTTCATCTCGCACCTATTTCAGAGCCAATATGTTTTCAACTTCGTTCCAGAAATCTTCTAGCAACTTCCCGGCGCTCTCAAATTCGTAGTCCTCAACGCTTTCCATCTTATGCTTGTGGTCCCACGTCTTCTTTTTTGCTGAAAAATTCCTTCTTTTAGGCTTTATGGCATGAGCGTTGTCATATCCAAGTATCCTCTTGTTATGCTTATCGTGTAGGGTTATAGAGTACCTAACCCCATGAGGAATCTTCTCACTAGGATCGACCTTCCAAGCCTCGAACTTTGTCCAATAGCCCCCTTCTCCATAGGGAAGACCTCTCCATTAAGGTCTAAAAGGGTTTCTAAGCCTGGATCTGTTGTATATTCACCCAGCACTTTCACCTCAACCCATACAGTTATCACCTGATGATAACACATGATGGTGTAATGCGCGATCCTTCCTCCCTTTAGGCTCGATTTTCCCCACTGCGTCACCCTGGCCGCATCCCTGGCTCGGCCAGCAGATCGGTATCCAGCTTCCCGGCCTCATCGATGCTGGGCCTGGTGGCCCTCTGGGGCGGCAATCATTCGCGCTCCAGGATGGAGCTGCGTGGCGTGGTGAGAGGCACGCCGGTCCGATCGACCGTGCCAGATCCCAACAAAACCCCTCCGGCGGACCTGGTGCGGCAGCAGTTTCAACCGACTCAGCCAAATGCGCTGTGGGTGTCGGATTTCACATATATCGCGACCTGGCAGCGACTTGATCCACCATAGCGGGGGGCTCAATATGTCTCGTTTCGATACACAGAGCTCTTGGAAGATGCCGGCGTCGCCCCGTCTGTCGGGAGCCATTTCACAGCACTTCAGGGTATACATGCCATGTTGATATGCCCGGCTTGTGAGCAGGAGACGTTGGCTCCTTAGGTGGAACGGCTTTCAATGAACATGCTGACCAGGTGGGTATTTTACGTGTTCAGGCAATGCTACCTCTACACCATTGGCGTCGAGGCACTCTGTGTGCAGTCCGCAAGGGCCTTGGCCACGGCGTCGGCTTCTTCGACAGGAAGATTGCCGACACTGATCCTGATACCGGGCCCGGCCCGCAGCCGAAAGGGCTGACCCGCCTGAACCCGGTATCCGTGCGCCGTCATGCGTTCAACCATCGCTGCTTCATTCTTCACGGGGAGCCATAGATTGACGCCGGAGCCGGAGCTAACCGGGAGCCCGTGCCGGCGCAAGGCATCGACCAGTGCCTTGTGACGTGAGGCGTACATGGCCCTGGCTGTCTGCAACTGCGTGTCAGTCTGTTCATCGCGTAGGAGCGCCACGGCAATCCGCTGGACCAGGCGGCTGATCCAGCGCGGCCCCAGGGCAAACTGCCGGGCCATTCGGTTGACTGTATCCGCATCGCCGCAGGCAACAGCCAGACGCAGGTCGGGGCCGAGGAACTTGGACACGGATCGTACCAGCAGCCAGGCGGGAGCACCGGAGGCGATAACCGGTGGTGGCGCTTCGGACAGGGGACCCCAGTGATCGTCCAGGACCAGGAGTGTCCGCGGGTGATCCCGCAACGCCACCTGAATCCGCTCAAGACGCTCGGCAGGGAGATCGATACCGGTCGGATTCTGAGCACGCGGCGTCAGGACGACGGCTGCCACACCGGCACCGAGCCTGTCCGCAAGCGCCTCCGGGATGACTCCCTGATCGTCAAGTGGCACGGGCTCCACCACGAGGCCAAGGGAGCGCAGCAATGCGAGCAACGGTGGCCAGACAGGGTCCTCGACCAGGACCTTCTCCCCGACCTGTGTCCGAACCCGCAATGCCCGCTCGATGAGGTCCAGGGCACTATGTCCGAGCATCATCGACGCCACCGGCACCCCTTCACGCGCCAGCATGTCTCGGAACAGGCCAAGCAGTTCGGGGTCTTCTCCGGACCGGTCGTAGCCGGTCTGCTGCCAGTCTACCTCTGTTGCGGCCCGCTTCAGGGACGGCAGCAACCTGGGGTCGATATTGCCAGAAGCGAGATCAACAACACCCGGGAAGACGGGCGCCTCGCCCAGTGCCTCTCCTTCCCTATGCATCGGCATTACCCGGGTACCACCCCGACCACGCCCATAGACCCAGCCGCGCTCACGCAATCGGGAGTAGGCCTGCGCCACCGTGTTTCGGTTGACGTCCAGCATCATGGCGGCCTCACGGACGGATGGCAGGGAGTCGCCTGCGGTCAGACGCCCGCACTGAATGGCATGCTCAATGCTTTCAGCAATCTTGACAGCCGTTTTTCCTTCCAGATATTGTTTATCCATGACATTATATTATTTGGCATAGGACATTTAGTCAACATGAAGGTTGCACATGTCATTCGGCATATCCATTTCGAAGACCTTGGCCTGTTGACCCCCGTCCTGGCTGATCATGGTTACCACCATTATTACTGGGATGTGGGAGTGGATGACCTGAATGAGCTGGAGCGGATGACACCGGACCTGCTGGTTATCCTCGGGGGACCACTCTCCGCCAACGATGTCGACGCCTATCCCTTTCTTGCCATAGAGCAGCGCCTGGCCAAGCGCCAGATTGCAAGCGGGCGGCCCCTGCTGGGCATATGCCTTGGCGCCCAGATCATTGCACGTGTCATGGGTGGCAGAGTAGAGCCCATGGACTGCAAGGAAATCGACTTCGCGCCGCTGACCATGACCGAAGCCGGTCACCAATCCGTGCTGGCCCCTCTGGCCGATGCAGAAGCGGTACTCCACTGGCACGGTGAAGCCTGTCAGATAGATGGCCGGCTACCCACCCTGGCTCAGACGCCCGTATGTACAAATCAGGGCTTCCTGTACGGCTCCCAGGTACTGGGGTTGCAGTTTCATCTGGAAGTACCCCTGCAGGGCTTTGAACGTTGGCTTGTTGGCCACTGCCATGAACTGGCCTCCGCTGGCACGGATGTGGCAGCCATGCGGACGGCGGCGCAAAGGTTCCTGCCCAGGCTTGAACCCGTGGCCAGGGAAGTCTTTCACAGGTGGTTGACGCAATGCGCCTGAAACAGTCCGTGAACCGGCTGCTGATTGGTGGCGTTGCCCCCCTGGGACCACGGGCAGTCCCCAGTGGCATCCGAAAATCTCCGGTTGCCAGTGCCGAGCTCGGGCTGACCGGCTTCATAGGCGACAAACAGGGAGATCCAAAGCGCCATGGGGGAATAGAAAAGGCAGTGCATCAGTACTGCCTGGATCACTATGCGTTCTGGCGGAAAGAACTGGGAGATCTGGATGTCCTCGGCCAACCCGGCGCCTTCGGGGAAAACCTCTCGGTAGCAGGCATGAACGAAGATGACATTTGTGTCGGCGACCAATGGGCCCTTGGCGATACCGTGATTCAGGTGTCCCAGGCACGCCAGCCCTGCTGGAAGCTCAATACCCGTTTCGGTGTTCCGGACATGGCAAGACGCCTGCAACACTCCGGAAAAACCGGTTGGTACTACCGCGTTCTCGAACCGGGCCTGGTCCGGGAAAACGATCAACTCCACCTTCTCCACCGCCCCAACCCGCTCTGGCCGATCTCTCGCCTGATAACTGTGCTCTACACCAAAACAAGGGACCGGCGTGCCCTGGAAGCCATGTCGGTGCTGGAAGGTCTCAGCGATGGTTGGCAGCGCCTCGCGGCTCGCCGTCTAGAAACCGGTCAGACCGAAGACTGGAGCAGTCGTCTGGGAGAACGAAAATGATGGGCTTATGCCCGGCGCAGGTCGGGCGTTATCAACTCAGCGAACGCTTTGGCCGTATCGCTGCCGTCATCGGCCAAGTAGATATGGGTCTGCCCCAATGCTGGCAACGCCCAGTGCCTGGGGACTTCGACCAGTTCGTGGTCAACCAGCGATCGGGGCAGAGCCGCCACGGCAAGGTCAGCGCGCAGCGATGCGACCTGCCCCATCGAGGTATCGCTGGAATACGCAACGCGATAGGAACGGCCGTCTTTCTCCAGTGCACCCAGCACCGCATCGCGCCAGGCACAGCCGATCTCCGCCACCGCAAGGGGCAGAGGATCCTGCTCCACGGCGCGGCCACCATCACGCATCAACCAGACCAGTTCTTCGGAGAACAGGTCACGCGCTGGCATCTGCGGCGCGTTTACCTCATTGAACAACGCAAGACTGGCTTTACCCTCCATGAAGAGTCGCTGCACGGCTTCACTGGTGTCGAGCCGGACGTCTACACGAATCCGTGGATGAGCTTCGGCCAATCGGCGTAGCACGCTCGGGACCAGGGAGGCACCCAGATCATGCGGTGCAGCTACGCTCAGGGACCCGGTCAATGGAGAGCCATGGAATGCTGCCATCGCCTCGTCACTGATCCCCACCAGACGCCGTGCAAACCCCAGCAGGCGCTCTCCCTGGTGGGTCAAACGTACGTGACGCGCATCACGATGCAGGAGCCGGACGCCAAGTTGCTCCTCCAACTTGCCTATCTGGAGACTCACCGCCGAAGGCGACCGGTGCACGCGCGCGGCGGCACGTCGGAAATTTCCCGTTTCACAAATCGCCACGAAGGTTCGGGCAGCGTCGAGATTCAGCGTCCGATTGGCAGAATGCGACTCCTGCGCCTGCATGATTGATGTTTTCTCATTCATAAATTGATTATATATCGTTTTTCTCAACCTCTCTCAAGATCTACTCTTGCCGAAACGAAGACAGCAGGGGAGACGATGTTTCCGTTATCAAAAAAGCATGCCGCCGGTCTTGTCTGGGCCGCCACCGCCATTACCATCTGGTCCGGGTCACTGGTCATGCTGCGCCTGGGCGTAACCACGAGCCTAAATGCCTACGATCTGACTGCACTGCGTTTCGGCGTTGCCGCGCTGCTTCTGGCGCCAGTCATCTATCGGCACGGCTTTGCCCTGGAACGACTGGGCGCAGCGGGCGCCCTGACCATGGTGGTCGGCTTCGGGGCACCGTATATCCTGCTGGTCTCGTTCGCACTGCAAACTGCCCCGGCATTTGCGGCGGGCTCCATCAATCCCGGAGTCATGGCGATTGTCTCCATACTGTTGGGCTGGCAAGTGTTTGGCGACAAGATCGGCCCAGTAAGGACTCTGGGCATCATGACCATCCTTGTCGGTACGTCTTTGTTCGCGAACCTGCTGGGTAAAGGGGCATCGCCAGTCGGATACTTTGTTCTGGTTCTCACTGGCATCATGTGGGCAGGCTATGCACTGATGGTTCGACGGTTCGGTATTCGGGCTCTACACGCCACCGCCATCATTGCTGTGGGCTCCGCCATACTCTACCTGCCGATTTACGCCATCGCCCTGCCCAAACAACTGCCTGCCGCCCCGGTATCCGACATTGTGACGCAAGCGATATTCCAGGGTGTTCTGGTTAGTGCCGTCGCGGTTTTCGCTTTCAACCGATCTGCAGAACACCTTGGGCCGATTGCAGGCACCACCCTCCCGGCATTGATTCCGTTGGTAACCCTGGTGCTCGGAGCCGTCTTCCTTGGCGAACCAACAGGCAATCTGGAGGTCATTTCTGCAGTCCTTATCGGTGCCGGCGTTGCGATGGCACTCAGTCGTTCGCAGAAGAGCATGGCGACATTGACCACTATGGTGCGACGAACTGCCGGTAAAGCTACCAGCGCTCCAATGGATCGTGAGCGGTAATGGCAGGCATTGATGATTGGCCTGGGCGCCGCCCCCTACCCTAGACTGGCAGGTTCATTCTTGTATCAAGGAAGACCACGATGCAGTCACGCTACTTCACCATCAACGACGTCCCCCAGGGCACACCCGGTCGCGAGCTGTTCGAGCTACACGAAACCGCGCTGCCGGATCTCGCCGAGGGCGAGGTGCGCATCCGCAACAGCTGGTTGTCGGTAGACCCTTACATGCGCGGACGCATGAGCGGCGTGAAGACCTACATCGCCCCCTTCACCCTCGGCGAGCCGCTGGAAGGCGCCGCAGTTGGCGACGTCATCGAGTCTCGACATCCGCGCCTGGCCGTCGGCGACAAGGTACGCCACATGGCCGGCTGGCGGGATATCGCCCAGCTGCCGGGCGACCAGGTCGAGCCATTGCCGGGCATCGAGGTCCCCGAGCAGGCCTACCTCGGCGTGCTTGGCATGCCGGGCATGACTGCCTGGACCGGCCTCTACCAGATCGCCGGGATGCAGCAAGGCGACAACGTACTGGTCAGCGCCGCCAGCGGCGCGGTGGGCTCGCTGGCCGTGCAGCTGGCCAAGGCCCGCGGCGGCACCGTGGTGGGCATCGCCGGGGCGCCCGAGAAGCTCGAGTGGCTTGCGTCCCACGGCATCGAGGCGGTGAGCTATCGCGACCGCAACGCCCAGCAGCTGACCGAGGCGCTTCAGGCGGCCTGCCCTGAGGGCTTCGATGTCTACTACGAAAACGTCGGCGGCGTGTGCCTGGAGGCGGCGCTCAACACCCTGCGCACCGGCGGTCGCATCGCCGTGTGCGGAATGATCGCCCGCTACAACGCCGAAGGGCCGGCCCCCGGACCCAGTAACCTGGCCATGGTGCTGATCAAGCGCCTGCGCATGCAGGGGTTCATCATCTTCGACCACTGGAACGACTATCCACGCTTTCTGGAAGAGGTCGGCCCGCAGGTCGCCAATGGCGAGATCGACTACGCCGAGACCATCGAGGAGGGCCTCGAGCGCACGCCGGATGCCTTCCTGGCGCTGTTCGAGGGCGCCAACACCGGCAAGATGCTGGTACGGCTCTGAGCCAGACACCAGGCCAACCTGCCCGCCGACGCCATCGAGCTGGAGGTGACCGAGAGCGCCCTGATTGGCAAGGGCCAGGCCGCGGCGACCCAGCTCGATGCGCTGATCGCAGCGGGCACCCTGATCGCCATCGACGACTTCGGCACCGGCTACAGCAGCCTCTCCTACCTGCACGAGATACCGGCGAACATCGTCAAGATCGACCGCTCGTTCATCGCTCACCTGGAAGAGGATGCGCGGACCCAGACCCTGGTCGGGTCGATGATCCGCATGGCCCATGAACTGGGCTACAGCATCGTCGCCGAGGGCGTGGAGAACCAAGCGGCGCTCGACTGCCTGAGCCAACTGGGCTGTAACGAGGTGCAGGGCTATCTGCTCGCCAAGCCGCTGCCGCCCCGCGACCTGGAGACCTGGCTTGCCAACCGCAGCGGCACCAGTGCCGGCTGACATAGCCTGGTTTACCTTTCCTGAGTTTTGCTCACTATTAGTGCTCTATTTGTGCCACAGGCAAACCATGAGCAGCGCTCGACGCGGCGGGCTTCACCTACCACGTCTACGCGATCGGCTCGACAAAATGCTCCCTGCCTGGCGGTGCCGAGTATGGCTCGGGCCAGTATTCGACCAGCCGGGTTATCTTGCCCTTCTCCACCGTGAAGAATGAAATGGCCGTAGCCGACTGAACGCCATCGGTGATGGCGACCTCCGTCACCACTTCATCATCGCCCTCGACGAAACGATTGGTCGTGAACTGCCAGCGGCCGTGGGCAGGATATTCCGCATTCATCTGTGCGAAACATTCGCCGCCACGAATACGCTCATTGGAATGCGGCCACTCGAGAACGAAATCCGACGCAAGCACCGCCACCACCGAGTGAAAGTCGTTCGTTGCCATCAGCCGCCAGAATTCGCGCACCACCTCGCCTGCCGTTTTCATCCTGCTTTTCCTTGCGCAGCCCTAACGCAGCCAGGCCGCAATGGCCTCTTTGATCGACCAACCCTACCGACTAGCGCCACGCGGCTAGCCCAGGTGTCGTTCGAAGAAATCGATCAGCAGTTCATGATGACGATTCTCGCCCTCGCTTCCCGGCAGGTGGTCCTCGCCCTCGTAGTAATGGACGTCAGGCTGGCGCTCGTGGGCCAGGAGTCGCTTCTCCAATCGCCTCGTCATATCCACCGACCACAGTCTGTCCTTCAGCCCATGGGAGAGGAACAGTGGCCCAGGGTACCGCTCGACCTCGATCGGCGTCGTGGGCAATAACCCTTCTGCGCTACCCTTCCACGTCCAGGCGCGCTTGCCGCCATCCCATGACTGCCAACCGGGATCGCCGGCATCGCGAAAACTGCGCGCATCGAAACCACCACACACCACATCGGGCGGGCTGTGTGCGGCAATGGCCTCTGGAAGCCCTGCCATCGCCTCCTTGGCCATCAAAGAGGCAAGCAACAGGGCGTGCTCGGCACCACGCGAAACACCGTAAAGGCCGACTCGCGGCCCGACGAAGGGAAACTCTCGCAGCGCAGCCAGCGCCTGGGCGGTGCGATCGAGTGGACAGTCGACGATATGCCCCGCATTCCAGGCGTTGCCACCGCTGGAATAGCCGAAAGGAAAGGCCAGGAACCCATGGGCCGCCAGGATCGCCGCATTGCGGTGACTCCAACCGGACCAGGCACCCTCCGAGCCATGCAGAACCATCACGGCAGGAAAAGGGCCCTCCCCCGGGGGGCCATAGGTAGTGCCCCATTCAGGGATCAGTCGCCGTACTATCCGAAGCTCCATATAGCCATCCTGTCGGTACACCAATGGTAGGGCCAGTCACAAAGCCCGCAAAACACGATCCGCCTCGACAATCTCATACTGGCTGTGGACCTGCCGAAGAAGCCCCATGGTAACGCCAACACTCCTGTCGTCTACACTGCACTCTGCGGACGACCATCAGGAGCCCCCATGTTAGTGGAACCCCCGCCCCTGTCGCGGCGGCGGCTGCTCGGTGGCCTGCTGGCCCTCGCCGCCGGTTCGGCGCTACCGCCACTCATCGCACGCGGCGAGTCAGGCGAGATACGCGAGGTGCCCGCCACCGGCGAGTCGCTACCGCTGGTCGGGCTGGGCAGTTGGATCACCTTCAACGTCGGCGACGACCCGGCACTGCTCGAGGCATGCACGGCCGTGATGGCGGCCTTCTTCGCCGAGGGCGGACGGATGATCGACTCCTCGCCGATGTACGGCTCCTCCCAGGCCACCATCGGCCATGCCCTCGCCGAGCTTGACGCCACCGACCGCGTCTACGCGGCCGACAAGATATGGACCTCCAGTCCCTCCGAAGGACCTTCACAGCTCGAGGCCTCTCGGCGCGACTGGGGGGTGCCGCGATTCGACCTGCTACAGGTGCATAACCTGCTCGCCTGGGAGAGAAACCTGGCAACCCTGCAAGCCATGAAGGCCGAAGGCGACGTCCGCCACATTGGCATCACCACCTCCCACGGTCGGCGCCACGACGCCATCGAGCGCATTTTACGCGAGGCCGACATCGACTTCGTGCAGCTCACCTACAACATCGTCGACCGCGAGGCAGAAGACCGCCTGCTGCCACTGGCCCGCGAGCGCGGCATCGGGGTAATCGCCAATCGTCCCTTCCAGCAGAAGCGCCTGATACGCCGCCTGGAGGGCGAGCCGCTGCCCGACTGGGCATCCGAGATCAACGCCCGGACCTGGGCGCAGTTCATCCTCAAGTTCATCATCTCCCATCCCGCCGTTAGCTGCACCATTCCGGCGACCACCCAAGTCGAGCACGTGCGCGAGAACCTGGCAGCGGCCCGCGGACCGCTACCCGACGCCGAACTGCGCCGGCGCATGGCCAGCTACGTCCAGAGCCTGTAACGCGCCATGCCGATGAGCGAGTGGTGGAGCTACCATCCTGCGGACTTCCTGATGTTCTCGCTGCACGTCTACGAGCGCCTCTTCGTGCTGCACAACCAGGCGCTTTGGCCGGCCCAACTGCTAGCGCTGACTCTGGGCGTCGGCCTGCTCCTGGCGCTATGGCAACCCAGGGCCGGGCCGCTACGTCTTGTCGTTCCTCTGCTGGCGACGGGATGGCTTTTCGTCGCCTGGGCCTTCCTGTGGCAGCGCTACGTCCCCATCAACTGGGGCATCCGCTACGTGGTGCCGCTCTTCGTGCTCCAGGCGCTGCTGTTGCTCGTCCTGAGCCAGTGGCGCGGCGGGCTGGTGCTATCACCGCAGCGGCTGACACCACGTACCTTTGGCCTGGGGCTCGTGGCCTATGCCGTTTTCCTGCATCCCCTCACCGCCCTGCTGAACGACCACGGCCTGGCCAGTGCCGAGGTGGTAGGGCTAACTCCCGACCCGCTGGCCATCGCCACGCTCGGCCTAGCGGCGCTGGCCCGATCAGCGCGGCGCGGCTGGGCACTGCTGATCATCCCCCTCCTGTGGTGCCTGATCAGCGCCGCCACCCTGCAGTTGCTGGAGGCGCCGGGCGCCTGGGTGCCGCTACTCGCAGCCGCAATCGCCGTGGTCGCGCGGCTCATGCCACACGGCTGAGCCGGGCACCTGCGCGGTCAATGCGAGGCACCACAGCAGGCCTTGAACTTGCGGCCACTGCCGCACGGGCAGGGGGAGTTGCGGCCGGGCTTGAGCCGATGGACGACGGGGTTGCCATCGAGATAGAACCAGCGCCCCGCCTCGCGCACGAAGCGCGACGACTCCTCCAGCATCGACCAGCGCCGCCCCTCGCGGAAGGTGGCGCGGAAATGCACCCATCCCCGCTCGCTCTTCTCGCCGCTCTCGAGCACCTCGAGACGCTTCCAGAGCGTCGCAGGGTCCGGCTCCAGGTTCGATGGCCGGGTGCTCGGGTGCCAGGTCGCCAGCAGGTAATCGGCAAGCTCGAGAACGAAGGCGCTGTAGCGCGAGCGCATCAGTGCCTCGGGGGTCGGCGCCGGCTCGCCGGCGTGATAGCGCCCACAGCAGCCGGCGAGCGGACTAGCACTGCCGCAGGGGCAGTTGGTGCGGTCGGAGAGTGTCATGCAAGACGTAACCTTCTGTGTTCTACCCATACAGGGCATGCGTTACCGCAAGAGCAAGCTCGTTCACCGGTCAGCAGCGATCATCCGGCCGTGGCCGCAAAGGCCGGATGGTAGGAGACTTCGCCCTGGGGGAAGTCGTCGCCCCAAGCGAGGGCCGTGAAGTACTCCGGCGGCACGCCCGGCAGCACCAGCCCCGGCACGACTCGAAAACCGAAGCGCGTGTAGTAGCCCGGCTCACCCAGCACCACGCAGCCCTGGGCACCACGCCCTTGCAGGCGTGCCAGGCACGCCTCCACCAGCGCCGAGCCGACTCCCCTACCCTGCCACCCCGGCAGCACCGACACCGGCCCGAGCCCGAACCAATCAGGTGCGCCATCCGAGATGACCACCGGCGACGCCGCCACATACCCCACCACCTCGTCGTCACACTCGGCGACCAGCGACACGCTGAGTGCCCCCGCCGCGCGCAGCGCTCTGACGATATGCTGCTCGGTATGATCGCTATGCGGCGCCGCGCGGAATGCCGCTACGGTAACCGCCTCGATGACGCTGGCGTCATGGGGTGTTTCGGGGCGAAGCGAGGCACGCCCCTCATGCAACAGCAAAGGAAAAGTCGCTAGGTGCGACTGCGGTGACGTCAATGCTGGACCTCCGACCTGACAGTTGCGCTCGAGCAGGCGCCTGAACCTGATACGATAACTGGCCAGGGCGACGCCTTTCCAGCCACGCCGCTGCCCATGCCAAAGGCTCGAACTCACCCAACGCACGCCCGCCCATATCAGCAGGATGATGACATTGAACCAACTACTCGCTATGCGGGCGTTCGTCCGCGTCACCGAAACGGGCTCTTTCAAGCAAGCGGCGGATTCTCTGACGCTGCCACGCTCGACCTTGAGCAAGCTGGTGTCCGATCTGGAGAGCCATCTCGGCATCAAACTGCTGAACCGCACGACGCGCAAGGTAACGGCAACGTCAGATGGGCTGGCATATTATCAGCATGCAGCGCGGCTGGTGGCTGAAGTGGACTCGCTGGACAGCGATATCCGCAGCAACGGACTAACACCCAGCGGACACTTGCGTATCGATGCGCCCTCCGCCTTCGCCACCAGCCTGTTGATCCCCGCCATGGCTGGCTTCCAGCGAGCATATCCCGACATCAGCGTGGCGCTGGGCGTCAGCGACCGGGCAGTAAACCTCGTCGGTGAAGGCGTGGATTGCGTTATTCGCGCAGGCCGGCTCGACGAACTGTCGATGGTCGGGCGCCAGCTCAACGACCTGGATTACGTGACCTGCGCAGCACCCGGTTATCTCGAACGACATGGCGTGCCAGCGCATCCCAAGGAACTCGACACAGGCCACACGCGACTTGGCTATTTCATCGCCGCGACGGGCAAGCCGATACCGCTACTCTTCGAGAAGGAGAACGAGCGATTCGAGATGGCCCATAGCGACTATGCCGCCAACGATGGCAACGGCCTGATGGCGATGCTGCTCGCCGGGCTCGGCGTTGGGCAGCATTTTCGCCGCTGCGTGCAGCCGTACCTCGACACTGGCGAATTGGTGCCGGTGCTGGGCGAGTGGTCTCGGCCGGGCATGCCGTTCCATATTCTCTATCCGCCCAACCGACACCAGACCGCCCGGCTGAAGGTCTTCATCGAGTGGTTACTGGCCACCTTCAACGACTAGCCGGCAGCCCACCGCAGCCACGAGTCACCCTGCGGCAGGTCAGGCAACGATCGCTGTCACACGAATCTCGACCCGCATCGTTGGCAGCCCCAGCGCCTCGACACCCGTCTGCGTCCAGATCGGTGCATGGCCGGGCATGTAGTGTCGGTAGAGCCGCGACATCGTCTCGTTCACTTCCGGCGGAAAGCCACCAACGTGGTAAGAGTTGACGTGGATGACGTGCTCCCAGCCGGCACCGGCGGTCTTGAGCGTTCGCTCAACGTTACGGAACGCCTGCTCGATCTCCTCAACCAGCGATTCAGGGATCTCGAAGTCATCGTTCCAACCGCCCTGCCCGGATGTCTCCACCCGGTTGTCGACCTTCACGGCTTGCGAGTAATACAGCAGATCCAGCGCCTTCTCCCCGTAGCCAGGCGTCACAAAGAACTCGCGCTTGCTCATCGATGCTTCCTCTTGCGTAGTGGATGGCGACCGATGCTAGGGCACCATCAGCCGGGGCAGAAGACGCAAAATATGCCATCTCTATCCATGCTCATGGACAATCGACTGCTGCACTCGGGCCTTGCTCCGCTGTTGATGATGCCAGAAGCTGATACGGCAAAGTCTTGCAGGCCTGTGCGATCATGTACGGTCAGCCGTCGCTGCGGCAACGCCATGGCGGATTCCAAAGGGCAGACAAGGACACCATGTCAAACCACAACGCGGCCAGCCTGTCGATCAGCC
Source organism: Halomonas salipaludis (assembly GCF_002286975.1). Classification (GTDB taxonomy): domain Bacteria; phylum Pseudomonadota; class Gammaproteobacteria; order Pseudomonadales; family Halomonadaceae; genus Franzmannia; species Franzmannia salipaludis. The sequence continues at coordinate 278,671 of NZ_NSKB01000005.1, read as the reverse complement.
TGGAGCCAGATTCCGGCGTGCCAGCACACCGACAGATCCATGAGCAAATCCGCCTGCTGATCGAGTCGAGGCGTCTGCCCATCGGTGCCAGACTGTCCTCCTCCCGGCGGCTGGCAGCGGAGCTTGGCGTCTCACGGATGACGACCCAGACCGCTCTGGACAGCCTGCTGGCCGAAGGCTATCTGGTGTCGGCCCCGCGCCGGGGATTGTTCGTCGCCGAGCACCTGCCGCTGTCAGCAGCGCCAGATGCTGCCAGCCTACCGACGCACATATCCGCCAGGGACTCTGGTCGCGACATCATTCGTTTTGAATCCGGTGCTGCGGTGGCGGACTTTCCGAATCAGGCTTGGCGCCGCTGTCTGCGCCAGAGTTGGTTGAGCCCCTCACTCGAGTTGATGGAAGGCACACTGCCCGGCGGCTACCCACCCCTGCGCTCGGCGGTCGCCGACATGCTGTACTCGTTGCGCGGCCTGCGTTGTGCCCCCGAACATATCCTGATTACGGCCGGCAATCGGGATGCCCTGACGCTAGTGCTCAATACCCTGCGCCGATTGCATCCCGAGCGCTCATCGGTGTGGCTCGAAACCCCCTGCTACCCGCCGGTGCTCAACGGCCTGCGTGGCCTGGGACTAACGCCCAAGCCGTTGAACGTGGACAGCGAGGGTGCACAGATACCCAACGCCCCGGAGGATCCGTCACAATCCACAGCCAGCCTGGCAGCTCTGGTCACACCCGCCCGGCAATACCCACTGGGCCACATGATGAGTGCACGCCGCCGACAGCAATGGCTGGATCACCTGGCCGCACGCAGCCGAAACGGCGACTCTCTGTGGCTGATCGAAGACGATTATGACAGTGAATTCATCTACGAAGGCCGACCGCAGGCCCCTTTGAGCGCGGCCGATGAAACCGGACACAGCATTCTCCTGGGCAGCTTTTCCAAGAGCCTGTTTCGCAGCCTGCGTCTGGGCTATATCGTGGCGCCCCCAGCCCTGATCGAGCCCTTGCGCGCCACCCAGAAGACGCTCGGCCAAGCGGCGGCCCTGCCATTGCAACCCGCCTTGCATCACTTTATCGACAGTGGCGAATTCGCCAGCCATCTGCGACGCATGCGCCGCCTGTATCTGGACCGCCGGGATCAGTCTCTGGAAATGCTGCACCGCGCCGGGCTGCCCCTCACCCCCTGGCCCTGTCGCAGCGGTATGCACCTGATCGCGGAACTGGACCACGACTGCCCTCTCGACGATGTGCAGTGGGCCCAGCGGGCAGAAACGTACCATCTGCAGCTGGACACCCTGGCCCGCCACTACTGGGCTGAAGGCCAGGCACGACATCGCGGTTTTCTGCTGGGCTTTTCCGCCCGCGACATCGACTATCAGCAACGGGCGATGGAACTCCTACAACAGTCACTGAACGCTCAGGCCCGCAATCCAGCATAAGCACGGCGAGCCGGTCCATCAGGCCGCCTGCAGGCGCTGGCGTTCATCGCTTTCACGAATCGGCCAGTGAAGTGCCACCGCCATGGCGCCGAACAGGATGCCCGCAATCCACATACCGTCGTAGTGGCCCTGCAATTCATAGAACCAACCGCCCAGCAGCACCCGCAGCTGACCGTAACGGTCGGCCAAGCCTCCTGCCACCACGGCGAACGCGCCCCTAGCCAGGTTCTGTATCGCCAGGGCCAGTTGCGAGAAATATCATCAGTGCAGTGCAGGCATCGTGGAGTCTTCGCCGGCTCCTCATGAGACGTTCACTGGACCGGTCATTTTTAGGCATTCTGGCTATGCTCCACCGGGCCATATCGCTCTAACCTGTGTGCATCACGCTGAACATCAGCCCCCTGAGTGTTCACTCGTCTTCGCACAGGAGTTCCCATGACCCAGTTGACCCCAACCGATCAGACCCGCGTCGTCCGTGGTGCCAAGCGCGCCGTGTACGATGAGGCCACCGTGCACGCCATCATCGATGATGCACTGATCTGCCATGTTGCCCAGATCCTGCCTAATGCGACACCACTGGTCACCCCAACCGCTCACTGGCGGGAGGGCCGCTGGCTCTACTGGCACGGCCTTGCCTCGACGCGCAATGTGGCCGACACACCGGCCCGACCGGTGAGCATCAACATCTGCCATGTAGACGGCCTGGTCATGGCCCGTTCGGCGTTCCACCACTCGCTGAACTATCGTTCGGTCACCCTGTTTGGCACACCGGAACCGGTCACCGACCCCGCCGAAAAAACCCGTCAGTTGGAGCGTTTTCTCGACAAGATCAGCCCCGGACGCTGGCCACAGCTGCGCCCCATCAACGGCAAGGAACTGAAAGCTACCGGCCTGGTGCGTCTGCCCATCGAAGAGGCATCAGCCAAGGTCCGCAACGGACCACCGGTGGATGACGACGAAGACTATGGCTGGCCGGTCTGGGCCGGTGTGATACCACTGGTACAACACCGGGGCGAGCCGGAAATGGATCAGGCGTGAATAGGCTACAGCGATACCCCCTGCAGGTGCTGCTTGGCGGCATCGATGAAGGCGCGCACGTTGGGGTGGTCCCGGCGGCCGCTCTGAAATAGCAAGGAAATCGGCAGCGCCGGGGCGGCATCGTCATTCAGGACATGCTCGAGCCGCCCCGCCGCGACATCCTCGGCGACCTGGTAAGAGAGCGTGCGTACCACGCCGAGCCCGGCGACCGCCGCGGCAATGGCCGCGTCCATATGGTTGACCGTCAACCTGGCGGGGCGCCGTACCTCATCGAGCCCCCACCCACGATGTGGGCCAATCTCATCCTCGACCCGAATCAGGTCATGATCACGCAAATCGGCCAGTGAAGCAGGCCTGCCCCGTGCGGCGAGATAGCTCGGGCTCGCGCTCATCACCCGCCGTACCTGGCCGACGTTCAGCATGTGCAGCGAGCTATCCGGCAGCTCGGCGATGCGCACGGCGACATCGATGCCCTCTTCGACCAGGCTCACCACCCGATCCAGCAACAGCAGCCTGACCTGAAGCTCGGGATACTGCCGCATCAGCCCAACTACCACCGGCAACACGTGCAGCCGGCCGAACATCACTGGAGCCGTCACCGTCAGGGTGCCGCGCGGTGCAGACCGGGCGCCCCGCACGCTGTCCACTGCGCCGTCGATCTCGGCGAGCCCTGCCCGGCATCGCTCCAGGAACAGCGCGCCCTCCTCGGTTAGCCGCACGCTGCGCGTGGTGCGCCTCAACAGCTGAACGCCAAGGCTCGACTCCAGCGCCGCGATCGTCCGCGTCACGGTGGTGGGCGACATCCCCAACCTCCGCCCCGCTTCGGCGAAGCTCGATTGTTCCGCAACGCAGATGAAGGTCCTGAGCGTTCGTAGCCTGTCCATCGCGCCTCCTCTCCCTCGCCCGCCACTGAACATTACTATCAGTTATCGCAATGATGAAGTGCGATTTTGACGGATTCTCTCACTTTGAAGCGAGAGAGAGAATGCAAAAGCCAGAATGCGAAAGAAAGTGAAACACCATCTCCCCGAGGACAATCCCCATGAAGCTCTACCACTACCCCCTCTCAGGGCACGCCCATCGCGCCGCCCTGTTTCTCTCCCTCACTGGAGTCGAGCATGAACTGATCGAGGTCGATCTGGCGGCCGGCGCCCACAAGCAACCGGCATTTCTCACGCTCAACGCCTTCGGTGAAGTACCGGTGCTCGACGACAACGGCATCATCATCGCCGACTCGCTGGCGATTCTCGTCTATGTGGCGAGGAAGGTTGGCCCTTCCCATTGGCTGCCGACCGATCCCGCCGACGAGGCGCAGGTACAGCGGTGGCTCTCGGTGGCGGCAGGCAAGATCGCCTATGGCGCCTGCGCCGCCCGGCTTATCACCGTATTCGCTGCGCCCTTCCGCCCCGAGGAGGTGATCGAGCGCGCCCACGCCACGCTCGCCGTGATGGAGCGGACGCTGGAAAGCCAGCGCTGGATCGCCACAACGGCAGAGCCGAGCATCGCCGACATCGCGCTCTACAGCTACGTCGAGCGGGCCCCCGAGGGCAACGTCGATCTCACCGGCTACCCCAGAGTCCTGGCCTGGCTGCGCCAGGTTGAAGGTCTTCCCGGCTTCATCCCCTTCCAACGCACCCGCGCCGGGCTCAACGTCTGAGCCGGCCACATCTTCAAGGAGTCATCAGCATGAATTTCGACACGCTACACCTCGACCATATCGGCATCCGCGTCACCGATCTCGCCACCGCGGAGGCCTTCTACGCCAAGCTAGGCTTCCTGCGCGACCCGGAGGAGTATGCCCCCGAGGCCAAGGCCTCAGGGCTCGTGCACCCGTCAGGCATGCGCATCCACCTGATCTACAACGGTGTAACCGCCGAGGAAGGCAATGTGCTACTGGACGCACCGATCAAGCGGCCCGGCTACACCCACGCCGCCTTTATCGTCGAGAACATGAACGAACTGGTGGATTGGCTGGCGCGCGAAGGGATCGAGATCACCGAGGGGCCGGTCATGATGGGCCACGGACGCCGCAACGTCTGCTTTATTCGCGACCCCGACCGGAATGTGCTGGAGTTCAATGAGATCCTGGCGTAGCAGCAATGACGCTGCGGCAAGGCATGCTATGCGCTGCATGGGGCCACGGATGGCCCCTGCTGCCGCAACGTACCAATCGCGCCGAAGTGACTGTCAGCGCTTATCGCGCAAGTGACGATTGAGCCATGTCTTGACGTCAATGGTCTCAAGGCCTTTTTCATAATTATAGGTCTTTGATTTCTCCCACCACATGCCTGAACCGAGAGCAAATGCCGTACGGTAGCGAAGCATGACATCATCTGGATAAAGTGAAAGCTGGTTATTGAGCTCTTCAAGGGATAATTCAACGCGTGTGACAGCCTTCCCAGTACCCTCTTCGACGATGGTAGCCAGCTGCCCGTACGAGAGTGTGTCTCCCGCCACGAAGACTACTTCGTTGCTGATGCGAGGCTCTTCAAGGTATATCTCGGTCGTCAGACGGCCAATATCCTCGGGTGTCGTGACGGTGACACGCGTATCCCAGCTACCGAGAGCTCGGACAGTGTTGGTTTCAAGGTCAACGACACCGAAGGCGGGCTCGAACAGGAAGCTCGTAAACATTCCAGTCGAGACGATCACCCATTCGGTTGTCTCCTGAGAGCGCAGTAACTTCCTCACCTCGTATTGCTCGTCAAATACAGGTTGGCCACTTCCTTTTCCCACGATGTCGTAATCGACCCCGAACTGCCAGGGGAAATACCGATTGACTCCAGCGGCTAAAACCGCATGCGTAATCTTCATCTGTGTGCCGGCTCCTGCCACGAAACCCGTACAGCAGATGACCGTATGAAATTCTGCAAACAATTCGGCAAGGCTCGCCTCAGTGCCTTCGGAAAGATCGAAGGGTAAGATCTCTACCCTAAGCTTACCGAGCTCTTCCGTCGCTTCTGCCTTGTACTTACCCGGCGATGTGGTGAAGCCAGGTTCTACAAGGACGCAGACAGTGTCAGGGCTGACCCTGGATGCCATGTTCTTGATCACTTGCATACCGAGCTGACCGGCTCCGAGGATAAGGATGTTTCCAACACTGGGTGTTTCATTGATGGGCATGTATATAGCCTATGTTAATTGAGATAGCTTAGTGATTTATCGCCTCATAAAGCACGGGAGTGCTTCCTACACGAGGATGAGGCCGTCACTTTTCTGCAAACAGAGCATTTCAACTAAATGGTTACCACCGAAACGGCTCACAGGCAGACTACTCCTCGACATATATCCTGTTAATAGTTGATATTGGGAAACATAATTCCATAAGGACAAATAATGCACACATCTGTTTATTGGTGTTTTTGGAAATATCTTTTTCTGCGAGTGGAATTAAAATCGGCCACGCAACCGAATACTCTGTTGCCAGCGTTTTTTTATTATGGAGTTGATCCATGCCAAAAGCTCATTCCCTGAGACTGCACGATGACACACGAATCCCCACCCTTGGCTACGGTTTGTGGCAAGTACCGATAACGCCGAGCGAGATGCAGATGCTGGCCGGGCTGGATCGTCGTGATGGCCGTCTGGGACCAGATCCCGAGACGGCCGATTTCTGACCGTGGGGGTCAGCTGCGCTATGATGACCAGCCGGAAGCCGGGGAGCACGACACATGGATCGACTTCAAGCCATGCAAATATTTGCCCGAGTGGTTGAGATGCACGGCTTCAGCAAAGCCGCGGAGAACCTGGCCATCCCCCCCTCGACGGTCACTCGCGTCATCAAGGAACTGGAAAATCACCTTGGCGTGAAACTACTCCAGCGCACCACGCGGCATTTGAACCTGACTTCCGACGGCAGCCTTTACTACGATCACTGCTGCCGACTACTGGCCGAACTGGAAGCGGTCGAGGCAGGCTTTCGGGGTAACGCTGAACGGGTCAAAGGCAAGCTACGAGTCGGCATGACCGCCTCGCTGGCCCGGCTATTCGTAGTGCCTGCCATCAAGACATTTCAGGCCCGTTACCCCGATGTGGAATTGACCCTGACCTTGAGCGATCAGACCGTAGAACTGGTTCCGGAGGGCGTCGATTGCGTCATTCGTGCCAGAGTACCTCATGATTCTCCTACGCTGGTGGCACGTCGTATTGCTAGCTTCGAATGGGTGATATGTGCATCACCTGAATACCTCCGAGAATATGGCGAGCCGCACTCATTGGAAGATTTGAAGCGCCATCATGCTGTCGGCTTTCTGCCAGGGCATCAGGGCCGCTCAATGGATTGGCGCTTCGTGATCAACGATGAAGAGCAAATCGTACGGATGACCGAGAACCTGACCGTCAACGACACCTATATCGCTTGTGGCTTGGAAGGCTTGGGCCTGATACGTGCGGCAAATTACATGGTGCTTCCGCACCTACGCAGTGGCCAGTTACAGCGAGTACTAGACCACAGCCAAGCGCCATCAGTGCCTATATCGATCATGTATCCACAGAATCGTCACTTGTCGCCCACTGTAAGGGCATTCGTGGATTGGATCAGCGATCTGATGCAACATGCCGAGCGCCAATGGCAAGTCGCCATCATCCGTTGAGAGGCGGGCTCGCCAAGTCACACGGCCACCCGCTGCGTGAGCGTACGCCGCCGCAGGGCCGACTGCGCGATCGCCGGCGGTATATAGGCCGCCCTCTCCAGCGGTGCCACATCAACGCCCGGCGGGACGATTTCGTCGATTCGGTCGAGAATCTCGTCGCTCAACTTTACCTCAGCGCCGGCGAGCAGATGCTCGAGTTGCTCGGGGGTGCGGGGCCCGATAATGGCGGAGGTAATTGCCGGATGCGCCATCACAAAGGCCAATGCCATGTGAACCAGCGACAAGCCTGCATTCTCAGCCAGAGGGATAAGTTGTTCGACCGCGTCGAGGCTACCCTCGTCGGTCATCGCCTTGGGGAAATATTTCACGCGCAGCGAGTCCGGCAGCTCTCCCCTCTTGCGGTACTTGCCGGTCAACATCCCTTTGGCCAGCGGGCTCCACGTCATCACGCCCATGCCGTAACGCTGGCAAGCGGGCAGCACTTCCCGCTCGATCGAGCGGTTGAGAATGGAATAAGGCGGCTGCTCCGTACGAAAGCGTGCCAGCCCACGCCGCTCGGCAATCCACTGCGCTTCCACGATGTCGGAAGCGGGAACGGTTGACGCGCCGATGGCGCGCACCTTGCCTTCACGCATCAAGTCAGTGAGAACGGACAGCGTTTCCTCAGTGTCGGTTTCCGGGTCCAACCGATGAATCTGATAGAGGTCGATATGGTCGGTCTGAAGGCGACGCAGTGAGTCCTCAATGGCACGGGTTAGCCAGCGCCGCGATCCACCACGTCTGTTGAGATCGTCTCCCATCGGCATGGACGCCTTGGTGGCAAGCACGACATCGTCCCGTCGCCCCTTTAGCGCCTTACCGACGATCTCTTCGGACTCGCCCTGACTATAAGCGTCAGCGGTATCGATGAAGTTGATACCGAAATCCAGCGCCTTGTGGATCATGCCGACGCATTCATCGTGATCGGCATTGGCAATTGCACCGAACATCATTGTGCCCAGGCAGTAGGGGCTGACCTGAATCCCGGTACGGCCAAGATGACGATATTGCATGGTGATTCCCCTCGTATGGTGGCAATAATGCCAAGTGAGTCATACTCCCCAAGACCGCGGGGCGATCACCGCGGTATTGGCCTCTCAGGTATTGGAACCGAGTATGGCCAGCCAGATCAGGATGATCTACAGTGGAACGTCCGCATTTCATTTGCAGGTGTCCTGAATTGCTTGATCCGTTCGCCCAAGTCGTTACGCTGCTTCAACCCGCCACCCCGTTCTCGAAACGAGGCAGCGGCGCAGGTCGTTGGATCGTCCACCGTTCAAAAGTTGGTGGGCCCTTCTACTGCGCTATTCTTGAAGGGGGGTGCCGTTACGAGGCAAAAGGGCATGACGAGATCGTTCTCACGGAGGGAGATTTTTTGCTAATTCCCTCGGCGCAGAACTTCACGATGTCCAGCCTTCTGCCAACAACAGAAAAGGACATCGTTTCTACTCCCATCTTGCTGCCCAATGGCGAACACCGGCTTGGCTGCGCCGACGCTTCTCCCGATGTTCGCCTGCTGCTGGGTTACTGTGTTTTTCGCTCCCCGGATGCCACGTTGCTGGCATCGCTTCTTCCGAAGCTGGTCCACGTTCGAGGGGTCGATCGGCTGGCCACGCTGATGCAGCTGGTAAGCGATGAATCGCGTGCACAACGACCGGCGCGAGATGTCGTGCTGGAACGCCTTCTGGAAGTCCTGCTCATCGAGGCCCTGCGTTGTGGCGGAAAGACGGACACCTCCCCCGGATTACTGCGCGGCCTTGCTGATGATCGCCTTGCGATAGCGATTCGCCGGATACATGAGAGTCCCAATCGGCCATGGACGGTTACACAGCTAGCCAATGAGGCCACGCTCTCCCGTTCCGTGTTTTACCAACGTTTTGGTCGCGCTGTCGGTATGGCCCCAATGGAGTACCTGCTTGCCTGGCGCATGGCGTTAGCCAAGGATTTGCTACGTAGAGAACAAGCCAGCATCGCTGACGTCGCAGCACGGGTTGGCTACAGCTCTGCAAGCACGTTCAGTGTTGCCTTCGCCCGCCATGTGGGTGTGCCACCTGCCCGCTATGCCCGTGGCACCTCGTTCGATGCAGAGCCATCTGCGCCTCTAGCCGCTGTGGAGGACGTTCAACACAGGCAGGATCAAAGCCAGATCAACGAGCTCTTCGAACCAACGGGATTGCACGACATACGGCAATAAGTCGTTATGTCACGCATTACGCTGATAAGCTGCGACGATCTCTGCGAGTACGGATACGGCCAGCGTCGACGCTTCACGCATGGAGGGCAGCAAGCCGACGGGGCCGTGGATTCGCCTGATCTGCCCCTCGGCGAAACCCATCGCACGTAGCTCCTCGCAGCGCCTGGCATGGGTCGCCTTGCTGCCCACTGCCCCGAGATAGAAGGCTGGGCCTTGGAGGGCCTGGGCAAGCAGCGCCGTCTCCCAATCGACATCATGGAACGCCAGGAGAAAGGCCGTCCATGGATCATCATTCGACGCCGGCAGCGTGGAAGGGACCGTCAACGTCGTGACCTGCTCGATGCCCAGGCGCCGCGCGTCCTGGATTTCGGCGTCATCGCGGAGCTGTAGCTCGGTGTGAATACCGCTGGCCTGCGCTAGCCTGGCCAGCGCCATGCTGTCGGCTCCGCGCCCGGCGATGCGCAGGCGGAGCTTGGGCGTGTACTCGAATGACAGTCCGCCTGCCTCCACCGGGTGCCCCAACCAGAGAGTCCCGGATGCCGAGAGATTGAGCGTCACTGTCTGCCGGGAAGCGAGCCGATCATGGCACGCGCGCAGGACACCAGCCTGTGCATCGGGCAGCACCCACACCTCGATCGCTCCTCCGCAGGGGAGTGGCATATCGATAAAAGGCGAGCCCTTACCGTAGCGCAAGCGTCCTACACGACCTGAACGAAGCGCGTCCAGGGCATGCATGGCCACATCCGCGTCGATGCAGCCGCCCGAGATATAGCCGCAACGTTCGCCAGCCGCGGATACGGCCATCAGGGCGCCCGGCATGCGCACGGCGCCACCTTCCGTCGAGGTCACGACAATGAGTGCCGCCTCACTGGTGTGGCGCCAGGCAAGCCACTGCCCAAGCACGTCTTGTGCATGTTCCAGATACATCGGAGGGCTCAACGAGCCGACGGCGGCGGCGCTATCCCTGGACATGATCGGACAACGGCAGGTGGCGAACTCGCTGCCGCGTAGCGACGAACAGCGCATTGGCCAGTGCAGGCGCAAGAGGGGGAATGCCCGGCTCACCGACACCGCCCAGCGGAGAGCCGATCTCGACAATACTCACCGACACCGATGGCTCCTCCCCGATGCGCAGCAGTGGGTAGTCATGGAAATTCGACTGTTCGGCGCGACCGTCACGGATCGTCACTTTCTGGTTCAGGGCGGCGCCGAGAGCATCGACCACAGAGCCCTGCATCTGCGCCTCTACCTGGCCCGGATTGATCGCGCGTCCGCAGTCGATAGCCACATAAACCCGTTCCACATGGACACCTTCGCCATTGGCCTGAGCCTCGACCACTTGGGCAACGTAGGAGCCGTAGCTCTCGACCACCGCCAAGCCGCGCGAGATTCCCTCTGGCGCCGGCTCGCTCCATCGCGACATCTCGCCGACCCGGTCGAGCACCGCAAGCATTCTCGTCTGCCCTTCGCAGTGGCCACGGCGAAATGCCAGTGGATCACGGCCCGCTGCCGCGGCGCATTCGTCCATGAAGCTCTCGAAGAAGAAGCCATTGTAGGTGTGGGAGATCGCCCGCCAGGGGCAGAGCGGGATCGGCAGATCGACCACCGCGTGCTCCACGACGAAGTTCGGAATGACATAGCGCATGTCCCACAGCCCGCCGAGCGAGAAGGGATCGAAGTTGGCGAGGTTGCCCGTCGCCTGTGCCCGCTCCTCTGGATCAAAGCCGTATTCAAGGCCCATCTGTGGCCCGGAAAGCCGGATGCGCATGGCGGTGATATTGCCGTCATCGTCCAGGGCCGCGCGGAAGCGGCACATCATCGTTTGGCGGTACTGGCCCTGCCGAACATCGTCCTCGCGGGCCCACAACACCTTGACCGGCCGACCGCCAACGGCACGGCTGGCGAGCGCTGCCTGAAGGGCGATCTCGCCATGGGTCTTGCGACCGAAGCCGCCGCCCAGATAGGTGGTATTGATGAAGAGACGTTCAGCCGGCACCTGCATAGCGCTCTCGAGCGTCATGCGGATGACGTCCTGGCCCTGGGTACCGATCCACAGTTCGGTGCGCTCCTCGCTGGACTCCGCCGTGCAGTTGATCGGCTCCATGCACATATGGGTGAGAAGCGGCACCGAGTATTCCGCCTCGACCACTTGGCCCTCGGTCGTCAGCGTCGCCTCGGCGTCGCCACGCAGCGTGGTGACCGGCACATCGGTTCGAGCCAGCCCTTCGCGTAGCATCTCGTTTATCTCATCGGTGGAAAGCGTATCCGCCGCGGTCTGGGTGAAGGTGATATCCAGGGCATCGGCGGCCTGCTTGGCCTGCCACCAGGAGTCGGCCACCACCACCGCACCGCGCGGCACGCGAACCACCGCCACCACGCCCGGCATCCCGGCGACACTGCTCTCGTCGAACGCCTCCACATCGGCAGAAAACACCGGAGCAAGCCGGACGGCGCCATACAGCATGCCGTCACGCTCGACGTCCACCCCAAACATGGCCTTGCCCGTCACCTTCTGTGGCGTATCGAGGCGCGCCACCGTGCGTCCGGTCAACGTCCGTTCGCCGTCGGGGCGCAGCGTCGGCTCATCCGGTACAGGTAGTTGCATGGCATCTTCCACCAGATCACCGAAGGGAAGGCGACGCCCGGTTGCGGCATGGACAATGACGCCGTTCTCGGCCCGCAACGTCGTGGGTGCCACGCCGAGCCGCGTAGCTGCCGCCTGGGTCAGCATCTCCCGCGCCTGGGCCGCCGCGCGGCGCAACGGGTCATGCCATAAGCGGATGCCGAACGAGCCCACGGAGCGCATCTGGCCGGACGGAATGCGATAGGCGGGCGCCGGCTGATTCGGCATCTCGACAGCGATGCTCGACCAGTCAGCCCCCAGCTCTTCGGCAAGCACCTGGGCCTGCCCCGTGTGGGTCCCCTGCCCCATTTCGCTGGTGGGCAACACGAAGGTGACCTGCCCACGCGTATCGATGCGGATAAAGGCATGCGCGATACCCACCCCTTCCTGCGGCTGCGCCAGTGCCGCTGACAGCCGCAGAGGAACGATGAGCGCAGCGCCGGTGGCGACAGTTCCTGCCAGGAAGGCGCGACGCGTCATAGAGAAACGTTGTGGAGTCATTGTTCTACCTGTGCCTTGGGTATACGTGGATGGGAGCGGATCTCGTCAAACGTCGGAGGCACGGTGAATGGCCGCCCGGATACGCAAGTAGGTGCCGCAGCGGCACAGGTTGCCGCGCATCGCTTCATCGATTTCCGCATCGGAAGGACTCGGGTTACGCGCCAGAAGCGCAGATGCGCTCATGATCTGCCCGCTTTGGCAGTAGCCGCACTGCGGCACATCCAACGCGACCCAGGCCTGCTGGACGGGATGCGAGCCATCCTCGGACAGCCCCTCGATGGTGGTAACGGATCTACCTTCGGCGCCAGCTAGCGGGAACACACAGGAGCGCACCGGCTCGCCATCGACATGCACCGTGCACGCACCGCACTGCGCCACGCCGCAGCCGAACTTGGTGCCGGTGAGTTTCAACTCATCCCGGATCACCCAGAGCAGGGGGGTATTGGGCACGGCGCTGACATCTACGGTGCGCCCATTGATCGTGAAGGCTGTCATAAAGGCTTCTCCTCGGCCTGGCCATGGTGGGTAACGCGGCCGGTATGCCGGCGCCGTTCAGCCGCCTTCGCCGCAGATAGCGTGACGATGACGACTGCATTGGCATTGAGTGTTAATCACAAGACGGGGAGAAGGCTTGCCATCATCTGCGTAAAACTGGCCTGATCCTGCTAGGTGGATGACGGCGAGATAGCGCGTATCAAGTGCTGATAGGGCGTTATTGGCGCTGGCGGATGAACGCCAGGAAGGCCCGCATGGCCGCGCTGGTATGTCGACGGCTCGGATAGTAGAGATACCAGCTCGGCAGCTTCTTCTTCCAGTCGTCGAGCACTTCAACCACCCTGCCCAGTTCGAGATCGGCGCGGACATAATCCTCGAACAGATGCGCGATTCCCGAGCCTGCAATCGCAGCCTGGCGCTCGTGGTGCGCTGAGCTCAGCGTCAACCGGCCTTGCGGGGAGATTTCCACTTCGTCGCCATCCTTCTCGAAGGTCCACGTCTCCATGGTGCCGCCAGGGAAACGGCGGCGAATACAGTCATGCTGCAGAAGATCGCGCGGTGAGTCGGGCCGACCGCGCTCGCGAAGATAATCGGGCGAGGCCACGATGGCATATCGCAAGGCGGGCCCCACGGGCATGGCGATCATGTCCTGGGCGAGCTGATTCCCGAAGCGCACGCCGGCATCGAAACCCTGCTCCACGATATCGATGATCGCCGCATCACTGACGATCTCGACGTTGACGTCGGGATAGATCTTCATGAATTCGAAGGCCAGCGGGCACAGCACGTGGTCGGCGGCCGGCGCCGGTGCATTGATCCGCACGCTGCCGGAGGGGCGCTCGCGAAGCTGATTGAGATCGTCGATCGCCGTTCTGATGGCGTGGAGGGCGGGGCCAAGCTGCTCGAGAAGCTGTTCGCCTGCCTCAGTAGGCGCAACGCTACGTGTCGTTCGGTTCAACAGCCGGATACCCAACGCCTCCTCGAGTGCGCTGAGCGATTGACTGATGGCTGACGATGATACGCCTCTGGCAAGCGCAGCGGCTCTAAAGCCACCGCAGCGCACGACGTCCTCGAAGATCTCCAAGCTATCCAGGCGTAGCGGCCGCATTGCAAAGCCCTGCTTAATAAGCTGATCCGTTTTCATTAGCTTATCCGCACACCTGTTCTGCGTCATCCTTTGAACGTGTCGCAAGCATCAGAGACTCGAACGGGGTGAACAAAATGACTGGAATAACAATGAATCGTAGGAAGGTGATACTGACAGCGGCGTCGGTGGCGGCGGGCGTGGTCCTGCCGACCGGTAGCATAGCCTTTGCACAGGACACTGCCGCAGCAGCGTCCACGGCCCAAGGGGTAAATGCGAGTGGCAATGTCGGCCATTACCGCTTTCGCGTCGGCGACATCGCCGCCACCGTGCTGAGTGACGGGCTGATCGGCGGCCCCCCGCAGATCTACGCCAGCGACGCGCAAGAGGCGGAGTTGGAGGAGGTGCTGAGGCAAGCCTTCCTGCCGACCGACCACATGACGCTAAACCTCAACACCCTGCTGATCGAAACGCAGGGGCGGCGAATCCTTCTCGAAGCCGGCGCCGGGCAGACCATGGGACCGCTAGGTGGTCGTATCTTCGATAACCTGGCCGCCATCGGTTTGCGACCCGATGATATCGACATCGTGGTGATCTCACACACCCACCCGGATCATGTCGGCAACCTGCGAACGGCCGATGGCGGCAAGGCCTTTCCGCGGGCAACCGTCTTCGCACCACGGGCCGATTGGGACTTCTTCATCCGTCACGAGCCGGACCTCTCCTACATGCCGGTGCCCGAGGATTTTCGTCGCCACTTCGCCGCCGCCATCCGCCAGAGCCTCGAACCGGTCACCGACGAGATCGAATTGTACGAAGCCGGCACAGAGATCGTTCCCGGCTTGACCACGCTACCGGCACTGGGCCACACCCCCGGCATGGCCAACTTCCTTGTTCACTCCGGGAGTGATCAGCTGCTGCTGACCGCCGATCTTGCCTATCATCCCATCGTCAACATCGACCACGCCTGGCTGCCCGGGCCGGATCGTGACAAGGAAACGGCACTGGCCTCCCGCCGTCGCATCTTCGATATGGCGGCGGCAGACCGGCTCCCCGTTCTTGGCTTCCACTTCCCCTTCCCGGGCCTTGGCCGCATGCTCAAGATGGATACTGGCTATGCCTGGGTCCCGGCCAACTGGCAGTTTTGAGATGGGTGAAGCCGACATCCATGAGGAACGCATATGGATTCACTCAAACACGCGGTCTGGACCTATGCCAGCCGCCACGCCAATAGCGACGGCCTGGCGCAAACGCCAGTTCCGGGCCTGCGTACGATGTGCCTCAACGCCCCAGGTGGCAACCTCCATTCGGTGTACCGGCCGCTGATTTGCCTGATACTTCAGGGGGCAAAACGCTCGGTGATAGGCAATAAAGAGCGACTCTTCTCGGCGGGCCAGTCGGTCATTGTGAGTGCTGACATGCCGGTCGTCGGGCGAATCGTGCAAGCGAGCCAGCGCGAGCCCTATCTGGCCGTCTCGATCGAACTGGAGATGAGCATCCTGCGCGAACTCACCGCCCATATGGCTATCAGCTCTTCGCAGCGCTCGTCTGAGGTGGAGACACTATTTGTCGAAGATACCGAAGCTGCACTGATCGACTGCGCACTGAGATTGATGCGGCTACTGGATCAACCCGACGCCATACCGCTGCTACGCCCTGGGATCATGCGGGAGCTGCATTTCTGGCTGCTGTCGGGACCTCACAGCCATATCCTACGAACACTGGCAGACCCAAGCAGCCACGCCGGCCGCCTGGCTGCTGCCATTGCGACCCTCCGGGCCGAGTACCGATCCAGCGTGCCGGTGGAGCGACTGGCGTCGCAAGCCGGCATGAGCCTCAGCTCGTTTCACAAGCATTTCAAACGCATGACCTCGCTGACACCGGGGCAATACCAGCAGCGCCTGCGCTTGATCGAAGCGCGCCGCCTGATGCTCGACGAAGGATCTTCGGCGAGTAATGCCGCCTTCGAGGTGGGCTACGAAAGCGTATCGCAGTTCACACGCGAATACAGGCGCCTATTCCAAAGGCCACCGAAACGCGATGCGCGGCGCCTGCTGAAACCTGCCGAGGTCGCCGGTAGAGACACAGACGTTTTGCAACGAACCGGTGCTTGAGTCGAGGATAAAAGCTGGTAACGATAGGGGCCCGCGCTGCGGGCCCCTACACGTGTAATCGAGGTGTATTGCTTGATCACCTAGGCTGTTACGCCAGCGCTACGGCGTCAGCGCCAGCCGGGAAGCGAAGCTGATCCGACGTGTCGTTGACTGCTCGCCAGACGCCTTCAGCCACGTCAGCCGGCTTCGTCACCTCAGGGACCTTGGCGAAGCCGGAGAACACAGTGTGAGCGGATCGCAGCCGTTTACGCTGGCGATGTGGAACTGGCCCGAATCACGTATTACATTCAGCCGATGTTGCTTCTGAATATTGATGCCATTTTTATGTTCAACAGCTGATCTACCAGCTCTCGGATTTTGGATTCGGCATCAATGAATTTATTCATATTTCCACCGCCACGCCTGGAATCGTAAATCGCCTCACCGTCGAGGTTTCCGTTGCGATATATCTTGATTTCGGCATACGACATGTACAATGCCAGGTCCCATGACCAGTTGGCAGTGTACCGGGCCACCCATTCACAGGAAGCTGCCACGGCCGATTCATCAACTATCTCGTAGGCGATATTCTTGTGATCCAGCGTCGATGAAAACTCCGCCAGGAAGCCCTCACGCACCGCTGGGTTCTCGACGATACACAGCCGATGCCCGCTGTCGATCTGCACAGGCTCCACCTTCTGATGAATGGTACAGCCGGACACCAGCAAGGCTACAGCCAATAGAATTACCGCCTTCATCTTCATCCTTTCTCCAAAATTGTCGTTTCTCTATTCATCGATGTCATCAGAAAGACATTTCCCTAACGCACCTGAAGCACCGTACTCATGGCAGGAAATCCTTCCCATGGCGTTATCGGCAACGACGTCTTTCGCTTTAATTAGGTGCTACAGGCATGGCCCCTGACATCAAGGGCCGATGAGCAACTGTCGCAAGCGACCAAAGCGGTGGTCGGCGTATGTGCTCGCAGCTAACCACCTCTGCTTCTCGCCGGACAGCTACCGGATCGCGGTGGCACACTATGGCGGCGTGACCTTATGCGCCACCCGCTCCGCCGACGCTACGCCGGTGCCGCTGGCATGCCCGGGCTCGCACCTGTCGGTGACGTGGAGCCCCAACGCACGCTTCGTGCTCTCAGCCATGCAGGAAGATTGCCTTCGTGGCTGGCGGCTGGAAGATAATGACGACCTCGTTATGAGCGGCTACGCCACCAAGGTAACATCCTGGTCGTGGTTCAATGGCGGGCGCTACCTGGCCACCAGCGGCTCGAACTGCGCCCCCTGCTGGCCATTCAAAGGCCGCAAGGGCCCCAGAGCATGCGCCCCGGAGACGCCCGGCGACAACCAGAGTGCACTGGTCACGGCCGTGGCGGGGGATCCAGCACACCCCATTCTCGGGATCGGCTACGATGACGGCCAGGTCACCGTGGCTGACATTCAGAGCGGCCAGGAAGTCATCATCAAACCGCCGGGAGACGGCGCCGTCACGAGCATGGCCTGGTCGCCCAATAGCGCCTGGCTCGCCTTCGGCACCGACAAGGGCTTCACGGGACTGTTTCCCGTATCTGGCTAACCGCACAGGAGACGCAATGATCGCCAAGCGCGAACGCAGCAAGTTGGAGCGCCGATTGAGCGCTGCGCTGACCCACGCCTGTGAGCAGGCCAAGCCCCAACTGCCCGGCTTTTGCTGGCTAACCCACGAGGTCGATTACCAGCGCTTTCCCGAGAGCCTGGTGGTCACCTGGGTGTTCGATACCCACCCCCACCTGGCGAATGCGCTCAAGGGCGAGGCGCGACGCTGCATCAATGACCTGACCGCCGAGGCGCTGGCCGATGCCGGCGTCGATGTCGGCGACGCCGCCAAGCACCTCGACCTCGACAGCGAAGAGGCATGCCAGCGGGAACACGGCGGCGACTGGCAGCGGCGGCTACGCACCAAGCCGACGAGGCACTGAATGGCCAACAAAATCGAAAGCCCGTGTGTCTCGATATGCCAACTGAAAGGCGATCTGTGTGTCGGCTGCGGCCGCACGGTTGAGGAGATACGCCAGTGGAAATCCATGAAGCGGCCGGAGAAGATGAGAACAGTGAAGCGCGCCGATGAGCGCCTGAAGAAGCTCCCGCCCCCGGCAGGCCGATAGCAGAACAGAAGGGTGGGTCAGCGCACCGACACGGGCCCTAGAATAGGGTAGCGTGGGCTTACTCTACGTCCCGATGATTTTCATGAACCATCACCGGGTCGAAGCCCGAAGTAGCCAGGAGTACCAGACGCAATGTCGAATAACCCGATGAACATGATGTTCGCATGGATGAAGATCGCATCTTCCTACAACCAGATGATGCTTTCTGCCGGTGAAGTGATCGTCCGCCGCACCATGATGATGGCCAGCGGCACCATGAGCGTGCCCGATGCCATGAGCATGATGATGGAGAAAGACACGATCTACGCCACCGCGAGCGAACGTGCGGCAGTCGCCATGGCCAGCGGCGCCGATCCCGCCAGGATAACCGCCGCGGCGCTCAAGCCCTACAGCACCAAGACCCATTCAAACGTGCGCAAGCTGCGCGGCTGAACGGAGCCAGTCCTCCAACGCCAATCGCTAGCAGAGGGCCAGAAACGCAAAACCGCCCCCCGGAGTGATCCGGCAGTGGCGGTTTTTCTGTTTTGGGCCTGGCATGCTAACGCATGGGAACAGTCGCTGAATGACGGTTACGTTGTTGCCAGCGGCTCAGCCAGCACCATCTCCATGCGCACCAGGGCCCCCTCTCTGCCCACCAAGTGAAAACCGTGGCGCTGATACAGGCGTACCGCCGCACTGTCGTGAAACGCTCGCAGCCGTAGATGCCGGCAACCATTGGCCAAGGCAAGCGCCGTGACCCGCTGCAAACACCAGCGGCCCAGCCCCTGCCGTTGCCGGCAAGGTGCTATCTGCAGGTCACGCAGATAGCAGGCGGGAGGCTCGAGATAGAGGCGTAGCACCCCCAGCCAGCTGTCTCCCGCGCGTATCAGATAATTCTGCGTCTCGCTCCAGTACCGAGCGAAATGGGCATCGTCCCAGACCAGGCCATGGCGGCGGTAGTCGGCCTGCATGTTGTCGCGGGTCAGCCGCCGGGCATAGTCGAAGAACGCGCTATTTTCGGAAGCGGCACCGATGCACTGCAAGGTTGCGGGGGCATGTGGCGAGTGGCACATGGGCAGCGCGCCCTCCTCCTCAAGGCCGCCGCATGGCGGCGACCAGGGCACTCGCCCCGATCAGGCTGCCGGCACCGGTGCGGTGCAGGATGCGGCGCAGCCGGGCGCTCAGCATCCGGCCGCCACTGGTGGCCAGGAAGGTGAAGGCGAGATCGCTGAGCACGCCGAGGGCCAGAAACGTCGAGAACAGGATGGCCAACTGCGGCAACAAGGGCTGGCTGGGTGCCACGAACTGCGGCATGAAGGCCATGAAGAAAGCCAGGCTCTTGGGATTCAGTGCCGTGACCAAAAACGCCTTGGCGGTGCCGAGACGAATATCCGTCCCCGTAGGCTGCAGTTCGCCCAGCTGACCGGCCTCGCGCCACATCTTGATGCCCAGGTAGAGCAGGTAAGCAGCCCCGAGCCATTTGAAGAGCTGGAACAGTTCGGCAGAGGCCATCAGCAGCGCACCGACCCCGGCGAACGACAGGGTCATGGCCAGCAAATCCCCCAGGAAGAAGCCGGGAAGCATCGCCAGGGCGGCGCGTCGCCCGCGGTTGACCCCGGTAGCGACCAGCAGCGCCACGGCAGGGCCGGGCGAAGCGATGATCAACAGCGAGGCCAAGCAGAAGGAGAGCCACAGTTCCAGCGGCATAACGTGTTCCTCAAGTGAGCATACCGGTGACGTTCAGCACATGCTTACTAAAGCATTTCCGTCGCCAGCTGTAAAAGCAACACGGCCAGCACCGGCAACCGCTTCATGGTCGACGTGGAGCGCGGCAAACCGACCCTGCAACTGCAAAAGGGTTTGAACGTGCTGGACCTGGTGAGGCTCGAGCGAGTGTCTGACGCTCGGCTGTAACACCATGAGGAAACGACTATGACCACCAAAGAAAAGGTTGCACGACGCAGGCTCAGTCTACTATCAAACCTTCGACTCCGAGGGGTTGATCGACAAGCTTCGTGGGCCACGGGGCCCCCCCCCCCCAAGCCCATTAACGGAGAGATCGAAGCGGCCATTCTCGAGCACAACCTAGCCTTCCCTACCCACGGCCCTGTTCGCGTGGCTCAAGAGCTAGCCCTAAGTGGCATCCAGGTTAGCTCCACGGGGGATGTGTCAGGTGATTACTATCACTGTGCACTTTATCTAAGTCATTAACGACTCCTAATCCGAAGGGCTAACTTATGTCCACATGATGAATGCACTGTGATACAAAACAATTTTTATGAATTCTGTCACCCCCCCCTTATTTGCCCAGCAATGTCTTTATCGATGAAACAACATAGCCAACATTATTGTTATTTACCCCTGATAAATTTATCCTCCCCGAATCCAGCATATATATACAGAATACCTCCCTTAACATGCCTACATCTTCTCTACCAACTGGAATCAATGAAAACAATCCCACACCACTGCAGACGTTTCTAAAAGTATCATCACACCCTTGCATGCGAGCCTCATTAATTAGCACCTTCCTTGCAGCTTTAATTTTAATCGACATAAGATTTAATTCTCCTACCCACATCCTCTTTAGATCAGGCGACGACAGTATTTCGCTCACAATTAATGCACCATGTATAGCTGGACTGGAGATACTTACTCTAGCCAGCCTGGCTAGATGGAGCTTGGCCTTTACACAGCTATCGCGGCTCTTACCTAGGACTACAAGAGCTCCAACCCTATCTCGATAAAGCCCAAAACTTTTGGAGCAAGAATACGCAACAAGCATCTCATCTAGATGATCAGAGAACAGCTCCACGCAGTAAACATCATCGCACAAATCATTTGCCAGACCATGATAAGCCATATCAATTACTGGAAATAGACCTCTTTCCTTTACAACTTCCAGCACAGCACCCCATTGATATTTTGAAAGATCAAAACCAGTAGGATTATGCCCGCAGCCGTGCAAAACAACCACATCACCTTCTGGAATTTTTCTAATACTTTCCAGCATCACTGGAAAGTTCAAATCACCTCCAATTTCTTGATAGGGGTAGTAAGAAACCTGCATCCCTACATGTGAAAAAATATCTATATGATTCCCCCATGTCGGGTCGCTAACCCAGACCCCTTTCTTAGGGTTTATCTGTTTAAGAAACTCTGCCGCAAGCCTAATCGCTCCTGTTCCACCTATAGTTTGAATAGACAAAACCCTTCCATATTCAATTAAGTTACTCCTTGCCCTGAAAAGCAGCCAGGAGATCACATCACAAAACCCATCAAGGCCACTTGAACCTTTATAGACTTTATCGACAGCCCTATCAACAATAGAACTTTCTGCTATCCTCACTGACTCCATGACAGGAGTATTCCCATTTTTATCTTTATAAAGACCTATTCCCAGATCAATCTTCCTGGGATTAGTATCACTCATGAAGTGCTCGCTAAGAGTTAAGATTGGGTCAGGATGAGTCATCTCAAGGCTTTCAAACATAAAATACCTCTCAATAGAACTAGAATAAAAGCCGTGTCCCGCATAGTTGAGCCACGGCTTAAAGATAAAGTAATATATCTACTCCCTTATACGACTCCTTTGGCCATCTTACTTGCTTCTTCTAAGATTATATCTTCTTGGCTAGCAACCAACTTTCTAGAAGCAAGCCTTTCACACAGATCAAAGATATCAACACCGAAGTCAGACGAGACTTTCTGGACATACGTCCCGTAGCCAGTAAACAGCCCATGCATCCCTGTCATAATGTTTATTGCCTTTATATCAGGAACACTGCTTATTATATTACTTTCAGCGTACAAGGATAGATTGACAAGGTCCTTGAACTTAACATTCATCTCGTATCCATATCTTTCAAATACAGCGACTACAGCCTCCAACTGCGTGTTTCCTGAACCCGCCCCAAAGCCCTTTATTGTGGCATCAATTATCTCTGCGCCAGACTCTACCGCCGCAATTGAGTTTGCGACAGCAAGGCCAAGGTTATTATGAGCATGATAGGCAATAGTAATTCCGAGGTTTTCGTGCAAAACTGAGACTTTTTCACTGACAACATCAGGGGTCGAGTAGCCAGCACTGTCCATGAGGACAATGCCATCCGCCCCTGCGGCTTTCATTCCTGAGGCTTCTTTTAGGAGTCTTTCGGCATCAGCCATGTGAGACATGATGAGAACGCCATACACCATCTTACCCTTCGCTTTAAGATACTGTATCGGCCTATAAGTTATATTGCTTTCCGTGCAGTGGCTAGCAATTCGAAAAACATCCACACCAATTTCAATGGCCATATCCAGGTCAGAGTGCTTACCCACCCCCGGAACAAAGTGGATACCCAGTTTGGATGTCTTACAATTTTCTCTAGCAACAGACAACATGGTTTCATCATCTACTTTGGCAACACCAAATGCACTGGATGACGCTCCAAGGCCATATCCGTGACCAACCTCTACGATATCTAACCCAGCTCGATCTGCCCCTTTACAGTAGTTAGCTATCTGCTCAACATTAAGCTGATGCTTAACCGCGTGATTGCCATCTCTCAGAGAGCAATCGCTAAGAGAAATGTGTTTATGTTTCATACCAACCCCTCCTCAATGGTCACTGCTCTTGAGCCAAAAGCACTCACCTTTGACTTAAACTTTGCGACGGCTATTGCAGCAGAGTTGATAATATCTAGATTCCCCGAATACTCAGGAAGATAATCGCCACTGCCATACACCTGAACAGCTAAAGTCACACTCCCGGAGTCAACTAATGGCTCTAGCACCAGATTGTAGCCTGGAACATATTCCTTAACCTTCTTCACCACATTGTTGACATTGTTTTCCAACCTTTCAATATCGACCTTTTCACAGCGAGCATATAGCGTAGTTTGCATACACACTTGAGGAACTGCTGGATTTATATTCAATATAGCTTTTGACGCCTCAGCATCGGTAAATTTTTTGAGTGCAAATTCTGTGGTTTCAACATATTCATTGAGATTCTCCCTAGTTGCGATCCCTGCACTGTCAGATGATATGCTAGAGATCACCTCGACATACATAACTTTTTCACAGGAGTTCTTTAATGCATATGCCAGTGGCAAGCTTGCTTGCCCACCACAAGTGATTAAATTTATATTCCTTGAATCTTTCAATGATTCCATATTTATAACGGGGACGCAGAGCTCACCGATCTTGGCTGGCGTAAGATCAACAACAAACTTATTATGTTTAGAGAAAACTCTATCATGCTCTACGTGTGAATTTGCCGAAGTCGCATCAAAAACGATATCAAATTCTTCAATATTATCTTCAAGGTAGGAAATTCCTTCGCTTGATGTCGCAACCCCCCTCAGCATTGCCTCTTTCATGCCTGGGCTATCGCTTCTTCGCCCTACGACAAAGCGTAGATCCAACCCTTTGGAACTGATTGTTTTGCACATCAAATCCATCCCAATACTGCCGGTACCAATTATAGCCACTCTATTTGACATATCCTCACCCTCCTAAGGAAGCTATGGAAGAAAAACCACCTACTTCTGGAAGATCAAGCATGTCCCCATTACATTAACCCCGCGTTTCACTATTGCTTCAGTGACGTTGACAGTTCAACCTGAATACCACAACCCCACCGCGTGGCCCTTTCATCAAGGCCGAGTGTGTCACCTTCTTCCTTTTCCCGAAGTGCCGAAATGCTTTCCAACCGCATGTTTTCTTCTAAAAAACATAACTCTAGCAGGTCTTCCCACAGCACCACTGAAATACATTTCATGCCCATGACACAGAAAGCAAATTTTAGCGCCAATGGGCTTCAGAAAATAGAAGCTAATGAAACAAAATCTTATTCATAACGACATACTACCGTAATCTATTACATACAAAATCCACGCCTCACTCTAGTAAAATTCTTAACTGTTATAATTGAGGTTAACATGCTTAGAGCATATCGAAAGACAGCAACAACCAGTCTGCTTGGACTTTTAGCTGCACTGTCGCTTCAGGCCAACGCCGAGCTCTCAGAACGTTATACTGATGCCGATGGGGACATGATTGCCGACATCCCGCCCGATGAGAGTCAATGGGCAGATCCTGACACTCTGGTCTTCGCCTATACTCCCGTCGAAGATCCTGCTGTTTACGCTAATGTCTGGTCCGATTTTCTCGATCACCTGAGCCAAGTGACTGGGAAAGATATCCAGTTCTTCCCTGTCCAATCCAACGCCGCCCAGCAGGAGGCGCTACGCGCCGGCCGACTGCATGTGGCCGGATTCAACACTGGCGGTGTGCCTCTAGCGGTTAACTGCGGCGGGTTCCGCCCCTTTGCCATGATGGCAGGCGAGGACGGTAGCTTCGGCTACGAAATGGAAATCATCACCTACCCGGGAAGCGGCATCAGCTCTGTAGAAGACCTAGCCGGGAGAGAGCTCGCATTTACCTCTCAGACATCCAATTCTGGATTTAGGGCTCCGTCGGCAATCATTAAATCTGAGTTCGGACTGGAAGCTGGCGTTGACTTCGACACACCCTTCGCTGGCACTCATGAGAACTCGATCCTGGGGGTCATTCATCAAGATTACGAAGCCGCAGCAATCGCCAACTCAGTTATCACGCGCATGAAAGCAAGGGGGGTGATTAGCGAGGATGACTACGAAGTCATTTATACCTCTGACACCTTCCCCACGACTCCCTACGGCACCTCTCATAACTTGCATCCTGAACTACAGGAAAGGGTCAAAGAAGCCTTCTTTAGCTTCGACTGGGAAGGCACACAGTTGCAAGCAGAATTTTCCAACAATGGAGAAAGCCAGTTCATTCCTATCGATTACGCCGATCGCTGGGAGATTATCCGTACCATCGCCGAGGCGAATGGCGTGACCTACGACTGCGATTAATCCGCGATCTAACTGCCAATCCATTGATCCTGCACGGGCCAGGAGTGCCTCGCTCTCCAGGTCCGTGCGCATGCAAGAGAGCAGATTCTCACTAGGGTGATAGAAATTTTTCTACAACCTTCTCAGATCAAGAGAAAGGGGCAACAAACCAAGCTGCCACAGTTCCTTTCTCGCTACGATCTCCGAGCTGAATGAACACGAAGAACTGATACCAACAACATACTGACTCAATACTGTAATAGCAGTGCTGTTATAATCATCCCCTTCTGATTGACCGAGTGAATAAAGCAATTATTTTTTATAAGGGTGGCAACAATGAGCCTTGGTGTTTGGCTTACTTTTCTAATGGCTTCGTTTTTGGTGAGTGTATCTCCCGGGGCAGGAGCTATCAATACGATGAACAGTGGAATTAACAATGGCGTTAAATCCACCTTCCCAACTATCTTGGGCTTGCAACTTGGGTATGGTATACAGATACTAGCAGTTGCTATTGGGATTGGGACAGTCTTAGCATCCTCCACCACAATGTTCTCATTTATTAAGTGGATGGGAGTTGCATATCTCATTTGGCTAGGCGTTCAGAAGTGGAGATCACCTGACTCCTTGAGCAACATCAATAGTGAAGAGAATACAAAGAAGAAGCAGTTCTGGCAATCTGCTTTCGTCAACCTAACTAACCCTAAAGCCACGGTATTTCTGGTCGCTCTTTTCCCCCAGTTCCTGTCCAACAGCAGTACGTCATCTTATATGAATCAGCTCCTTCTAATGGGCGGAACACTCCTCGCTGTAGATATAATCGTCATGCTCTGCTATGCAGCATTGGCTAGCCAGCTAAAGCGATTTGTCAACTCCACATCAAGAATGAAACTTATGAATCGCGCATTTGGGTCATTTTTTATACTCGCCGCTATTATGCTTGCAGCTTACAAGAAGACTTGACCTCATGAAGCCAGCATGCGAAGGAGAGTGGCGCAGCTCTGCTTGCTGCCAAGATTCAAGCTATTACGGGCCCGTAGGCTGAATATTAATAGCTCTTAGACTACCAGTAAGCGTTCGGGCATCACCGCCGCCGCCTGTAAAAGCAACACGGCCAGCACCGGCAACCGCTTCATGGTCGACGTGGAGCGCGGCAAACCGACCCTGCAACTGCAAAAGGGTTTGAACGTGCTGGACCTGGTGAGGCTCAAGGTCGTCGTGCGGCGCAAGGGTAGCAGCCGTCATGAATAATGACACCAGTCTTCGTAAACTAACGCTTTAACACGGCCGAATTCACGAACGTTGTTGGTCACCAACGTACAGCCAGAGGCAATTGCGTGTCCTGCTATCGCTGTGTCGTTAGGTCCGATGGGCCTCCCAACGCTGGTCAGGTCGCCCATGACCTCCACCGTCGCATCCACTGCTGACTGATCCCACGCCAATACGGCATCAAGACGCCTCACGAACTCATCGACCAATATCTTGTGCTTGGCTGATGCCTTCTTGCCGAGCTGACCATAACGCATCTCGGCGTAGGTGATGGCAGAAACGACGATCCGATTGCCCTTCTCAACTTCAGTGGTCAAGCGCTGGATCACCGATGCTGGGTGCTCACGCATGATGAATGAGCAGATGCATGTATCGAGCATGTAGGTCGTCACAGATGAAACCTATCTTCATCGCCCACGACTGTTGGTCGTTCTTGCAGGAAGTCGTCGTCAGCTTTCGGCAAGTCATGCAGAGATGCCCAGGAAGGCCGAACAGGGCGAAGGGTGATCACATCTCCCTCCCTCGTGATTTCCAGCTCCCCAATGCCTTCATAGGCCATGTCGGCGGGCAGTCGGACTGCCTGATTCTTGCCGTTCTTGAATATTGACACAGTACGCATTTCTCTCACCCCATGCATATGCTTTGCATATGGTACTATAGTAGCCGCGCCATGCATATGCAACACATATGCATGCAGTGAATCAGATGGCATTTCCGTGACATAACCATGGCAGCCACCAGTGCGGCTAGCGCGTGTCCAGCAGCGCATCGACCAGATCGGCCAGGCTTGCCTCACAGCGCGCCTGGGGCGCCCGGGCTTCGTCCCCCGGGCGATACTTGCCCGAGCGGATCAGGCAGGCCTGCAGGCCAATATCCATGGCGGCGACCACATCGCACTCCACATCGTCGCCCACCATCAACGCCTCATCGGGTGCCACGCCGACCTCGTCGAGCACGGCATCAAAGAAGTCGC
Source organism: Halomonas salipaludis (assembly GCF_002286975.1). Classification (GTDB taxonomy): domain Bacteria; phylum Pseudomonadota; class Gammaproteobacteria; order Pseudomonadales; family Halomonadaceae; genus Franzmannia; species Franzmannia salipaludis. The sequence continues at coordinate 251,331 of NZ_NSKB01000005.1, read as the reverse complement.
CGGAGGGTTTACCCAGCACTTTGGCCTCGATGCCGGCGGCGTACTCCAGGGCACGCACGAAGGGCCCCGCGTCCAGGTGCAGGGCGCCCGCCTGGCGAAAGTAGCGATTGCTGCCCACGGCGAGCAACGGCACCCCCTCCAGCAACAGCTGGAAGGCCGCGTCGAGGTGGGCATAGTCCAGCCGCTGCTCGGCATCGCCGAGCACTACCGCGTTGGGGTTATCGCGGGGCAGGTCGGTAAACTCGGGCTCGAGCCGCTCATGGACCAGTAGATAGGGGCGCAGCCCGCTGCGCTCGAGATAGCGACGGATCGCCCCCGGCGCGGTGAAGACCTGCTCAGGGGCCGGGGCGAAACCCAGCCGCTGCAGCTCATCACGCATCGCCGCCGAGGTCTTGCGCGAGGTGTTGGTCAGAAAGCGCAGCGCCAGGCCGCTGGACTGCAACCGCGCCACCGCATCCACGGCGCCGGGCAGGGCCTCGCCGTCCTCGGTCAGCACGCCACTGATATCGAGCAATACCGCCTTCAGCATCACCGTCTCCCCCTTAGCGACTCCGCAGGATTGACTCTATTGATGCCCGAGAGCCCCGCGCTGTCAAACTAGGCCCAACGGCTTATGAGCTCAGCGATCCGCAGCGTCATCCCGCTCGCTTCTCTCGGATGCCGATGAGGCCGACGTCGTGACATTGCTGATCAGTTGCGGCACGAAACGCTCCGAAAAGCCCGCCACGAACGACCAGAACAGCAGCTTGGCCAGGTCCGGCCCGGAACTGGGGGAGGTTTCCCGGAAGATCCTGAGCATGTACTGGTTACCCGTCTGCCAAGGGCGCTCTTCTGGGAAGGAAAAATCAGGAAAGAGATCACCAGAAACGATGCCGGAGAGGAACACCAAGTAGAGCACCAGTGCGAAGACACCACCGAAGATCGGCACCAGCAGAATCTGAAACCATGAGGCGTCCAGCAACGCGAGCTCTTCATCGGTGACGTTGTTCAAACGCTGCTGAATGCTGACGAAACCGCCAATGATGCCGCACAGCGGCACCGCCCAGGTCACCATAAACCGCTTATCGAAGAAAAAAGTCAGCGCGAAGATACCGCCTAGCACGGCAACCGCGATGGTCGTCATCACGATCAGGCGCTTGGTGATGGAATGGATATGCCGGATGCGCTCCATGGTGTGGCCCCTGCCCCCTGATCACCCGGCGGCTGCCTGCTTCCAAGGCAACCCCGCGAGCATGATCCTCAATCTGGATAACGGCCTCCCTTCCTCTATTCACGATAGCCGACCTCCCCGCCACTCACCATCCAGTAGTGGCATTTCAATTACTGAGCGGCCAAATTTTGCAGAAGGAAGGCTGTGCTTGGTCATTGAGACCGACCACATTGGACGCCAAAACTAAATCTTCTTTACCAAGATAGCGCGAAATATATTAACGCGATTCCAAAACATCCAGCTTCCAATCCCGCCAGTGAAATATGCAAGTACATCAATTATGTCAGCAGTGCCCCTGTCAAAATAGTAAGGTCCAACAAACTCGAATCCAATTGACCAAATAATTAGGGGAGGAATCATCTCCTTAAGCTGTGGAGGAATATCCACTTTTCTAGCGCCACAAACCTTTGTTATAAACAACATGATAGGAAATACAACCGCAGGAAAAAGAATATCGTTTAAATAACTATCAAAGAACTCAATGCCTTTTTTTAAATGGACTGGAACCAGCCATTTATTTAAAATATAAATAGCCAGAGCAGACAAAAAAAGCCGATCAAGCATATATTTAAAGCGAATCTCAGTTCTATCTAGCATCACTAGACCCATCAGCGAGAACAATTAAACCATCTTGCATATACAGCCCATTTATTCGACTATTATAAAACTGAGCTCTAGTGCACTATAGCAGCATTAAGAACACAAAACCCATAATCACTACTGTTAGTATATAAATTATAATCATAGTCCATGGGCTAGTGCTTGGGCTTGGACGTCCACAATGTGGACATTGCCGAGCAGTAGTAGAAACTTCTTTTTCACAGCTTCTGCATTTCGCTAAACTCATATTAATTATCCTTGTTCGCTTGAGCATATTTTTGACGACATTCAGTCACTCTTATATGGACGGCAGATACTGAATTGATTCTGGCCGCGTTGACATAACATCCCCCCAGCTCTTTAGTCACCACTATAATATCCTATATAGGTGCCGCCGCCTTTGGAGAAGACATGGCTTTCACTATATTTCGCACTATCAAGCACTACTCCTTTATCGTTCCGGAACTACTTCACTCTCCACGGTCATTTGCTTTTCAGATGTTTATTTATAGCTCTGTCATGACAAAATACCCACCATCCCAAATAGTATAGGCGGCATCTTCTTTTGCTTTTATAACTGTCAGGCCTGGGCCCATCCAAGCCGAATCGCAGTTTATTTCTACTAAGGAGCTCTCGATTTCAAGAGTTGCTAATGACACCCTATGTGTTGCCATGAAATCATTATCTGAAACCTCTTGCATGTCGCCCCCAGAACAAATTTATTTGTTTTTTATTTGAATCCCTACATTAAACGCTAGCAGCTTTTTTAACGGCCAGGATAATTTTTTTACGGCCAAGAAGTGCAAAATCAGAGACGACTGATATATAGAGAATATTTTCCTTTGCTAAACAGGATATTACCATTGCTTCTCATCTCAAGGCATGAGAATTTTAATTATATAATGTTGATGAAATTGGGTTATTTGGCCCTATTAATAGAATCTCGCTTAAATAAAAAAGACTACATAAATCATGCGACACCTATCTTGCGGCTAGCGGAGGAATTTGTCCTTACCCCGGCTTCTTCCGAGGCCATCGACCTGCTAGAGGAGTGGCAGGCTAGCGACGACCCGATGAAGAACTCGATGGTGGAAGAGATGCTGGAGATGCAACGCCGCCCACCAAGCCGTGGGGCAGCGACGCAAATACACTGGCGAGCCCTACTGGCATCACCCGGTAGCCGTCGCAGAAACCGTGTCAGCCGTGGAGACGGCGACAGCGGAGATGATTGCCGCCGCCCACCTACACGACGTGCTCGAGGATACCGCCGTGACGGCGCAGGACATCGAGGAGTGCGTCGGCCAGCGCGTCGCCGTCCTGGTCCAGGAACTGACGGATCAATTCATCGATCTGGAGATCGGCAACCGCGCTCACCGCAAGGCGCTGGAGCGCAACAGGCTGGCTCAGGTCTCCCCTGAAGCGCAGACCATCAAGTACGCCGACCTGATCGACAACACCATCAGTATCGTCGCGCGGAACCGCGGTTTCGCCCGCGTCTACCTGGCCGAGAAGCGCCAACTGCTGGAAGTGATGGCAGCGGGTGACCAGGGACTGAGGCGCCAGGCATGGCGCGTGTTGGAGGAAGGCGAGGCAAAGATTCGCGGCGTTGCGAACTAAACAACGACAGCCACCCGGCAAGAAGCGCTGCAGAAGGCCAACCCACTCAGCCTGGAATTACCAAACGGTAAAGGCTCCTGCTACTCAACGCGCACGAACTTTCCGTCAGTGAACTGCAATACCAGATCTTCTCCGGATCTGGAGTTCAGTATCTTGCTGCTAAGCTTGCGGCTGTCCTCCGGCACGGTAACCAGGTCCTTTTCGCTCAGGCCACTAAAAGTGATTACCTGCGCCTCCGGGTCATAGCTGAAATAATCGAGGTAGGCAGCAGGTTCATCATTGTCGTACACGGTGGCTTCAAGCAAGGGGTGCCGTTCCTCAAAAGCCGGATAGTCCAGCACCAGTTCATCGCCATCAAAGCCAATGACTAGGAAAGGAAGATACGCGGGGAACTGGGTACCCGAGTTGACACCGAGCAGCAGATACAGCTCCTGATTTGGGGAGCTTAGCTTGTGAATCTCGTAGAAATCAGCCTTGGCACCCTGGGTGTGCTCATTCGGCCATTCACCCTCGGTGCTGTAGAGCGGCTGAGCCGCCCAGCTGCCATCTGCCCGGCGCCACTGAATGATGGGGTAGACTTCCGGACTGTAGGCCACCTTGTCGGCGAAGCGCTCGCTATTGAAGCGAACCGGTTGATAGTTATTCCTGTGCCAAAGGGTCGCCAGACCGATTCGCCTGTCCCCATCCTCCCAAGTCACAACATGCACGTTTTGCTGGGCGCGGCCGGAAAGAGCGTCATACACCGCTTCTAGCGGCTCCTGCTGCAGACGCTCAATCAGCGCATCGGTGATCTCCTCTGCAAGGGTCTGCTGAGCTGGAAACGCGTGCTTCTCCGCCATCTGCTCAATCAAGGCATCGATATCCGCCTGCGCGCTCGCGGTACTCGTGAGAAGAACCGCGAGAAAAAACAGTTTGGCTCCGTGCATCATTCGATTTTGTCCATTAGCATCTTGTGGAACACTATGATGCCACAGCCAGGCTCCGACGAAACACTGAAGTATTAATGCTGCCGATCCATGCCGCAGGCGAGTGCCTTTGTCTGGAATCAAGGAGGACACGTAACAAATGATCAAGAAGCTACTTCTCGGACTGCTGCTCATAACGATGATAGTGGGCTGTACCAATCAATCAGACAAGCTTCACACCGATCTACTGGAAGGCAGCGACCCCGAGATAAAGATCATCTTGGTGGACGAAAACTACTTCTTTGATCTGCGCTGGTCCGACGAAGATAAATTCAACGAAGTCGTCGCAGAGCTCAAGGAACGCGAAGGTCTTTCCGACGACATGGACTTTTTCTTCAGCCAATTCTTCGCCTCTATCCCCTTTTACGGAGAGGCATGGAGCGAGCACTTTGCCGACAGGCTGCTGTTCTATGTCGAAGGCAGCAGGCACATTTCTCTGATGCATTTCAGCGCAGTGATCGACGAACAGGGCCGGAGAATCAATGTCGGCCACCAGCAGCTCCCTAGCAATCACACTCTTGAAATCCACCTTCTTCAAGACAAATCCCAGATCGAAGGCGACCTGAGGGTGATGTTCCTGAGAGCGGAAGATCGCCCCTCGCGGGTCATTGAATTCACCATCCCCAGCTCCGCTCTGCCCCGCCATGCAAGCGATCAGGACGGCGCCCGGAAGCCCTGAGTCAAACGCCCAGAGCACAACCACGAAGCCACTTGAGCCACCGTATCATTGCGGAGTGAGTACTTCATACAGCAGATTCACTCCAGGAAACGAAATTCCATGGTCCGAGCATGGTAGTGCAAACCACCGTCCTGGACGATCAGGAACAGCGCCTTGGCATCGCCTTCGTTATGGTGGCTATGAGCGGCTCCCGGCGGCGTGACCATGGTTGTCCAGGGTGTCCAATCACAACGCTCACCGTCGACCATCGAGTAGCATCCTTCCCCCTGCAAGATCAAGGTGATCGCCGCCGAGTTGTGGCGATGGGCACGCTGATGACAGCCAGGTTGCAGGGTATTCAGTGACAGTGTCAGCGATGGCATGACATTACGTTGTGCCTCGAGGCTCGCAGTAGAGAAGATCACTGCTGCCCCCGAGGTAACGGCATCGCTACCCAACGACTCGAGCAATGTCAGTTGCCGATCGATCTCCTCGGCAGCGTAATGCACCGGTGCCGATAACCGCTCGCCATCGGGCAGCAATCCCTCGAACGCTAGTAGTGGATCGTTACCGACCACCCAAAGCAGTGCCCCACGCTTTCCCGCGTGCAGCATCACCCTTCCCGCACCGGGTAACAGCATCACGTCACCGTCTGCCCAATCCCAGCCCTCGGCCGCACAGGTGCACTCCCCCGCCCCTTCGATGACATAAACCAGCAGGCCGCTGGCCGGCCAGTCCAGAGCCACGCTCGTGTCCATGGCGAAGCGCTGATAACGTGCCAGCATTAGCGGGGTGGTGGCAGCCATGGACGCGGCCATCGTCCGTGACTGGTCGCACAGCAGCGTGGCACTGTCCCGTCCTTGCAACGCGGCCTCAGCCTGCTCTTTAAAGCTCCTGGCCGCCACTGCTGGCAACTTGATGTTGAAGGCATTGCCGGAGTTGAAGAAACGTCCTCGGCGCTGAACCTCCCCCTTGGGAGCACAGGGATACTGTACGGGCATCTCGGCCATAGGCATGGCGGTAGTGGATTCGTTCATGACAGGCTCCTGGGGTTCGCGGTGACATTGGAGAGCCCAGCAACCTCAGGAGAGGTCAGCAACGCCACGACCGTGTCCAGTAGCACATTGGCACCGGCAGTGACGTGTTCGGGTTCCGCCCATTCGTGTTCCGCATGGCTAACGCCATCGCGGCACGGGATAAAGATCATTGCCGCAGGGCAGTGTTTGGCGAGATGCCGCGCATCGTGACCAGCGGCCGACAGTAGGCACGTCGAGGGATAGCCGCGACGTGCGGCAGACGCAGCGATAAGCTGCTGCAAGGCTGGGTCGAAGACATTCGAGGGCGCATCAACCAACGGCTCGACACTCACCGCGCAGGGCGACGCGGCATCCTTCATCAACGCCACCAGGCGAGCTCCTAGCAACGCCAATGTGCGGTTGCACGGGTGGCGCAGATCGATGCTAAAAGTGACTCGCTCTGGCACCACAGACGGCGCATTGGGCTCGACCAGTATCCAGCCGATGGTGAACTTGACCTCCGCGTCGTATCCGCCGATTTCCTCGTGTAGCAGGCTGGCAAGTCGGGTGAATACCGCCAGGGCATCGCGTCGCTCGCGCATCACCTGGGTGCCGGCATGTCCCTGCTCACCCAGCACCGAGATACGGTACGTACGCTTGCCCTGTATGCCAGTGACCGTGCCAATGGTGAGCCGCTCGCGCTCGAGCAATGGCCCTTGTTCGATATGCGGCTCCACATAGGCATGCACGGCGAAGCCGGGGGCGATACGCGGCACGTCAGAAAAGGCCGCTAACTGCTCATCCAGCGCCGCCCCGACACTGATGCCCGTCGCGTCGCGTACCTGGCGGATCTCCTCCAGCCCACGTGCCCCGACGAACGCCTCTGATCCCATCATGCCTGGAGCGAAGCGCGAGCCCTCCTCGTTCATCCAAGCTACGGCGATGACATCGCGGGAACGCTTCGGCATCTGGCTCGATAGCGTCTCCAAGACCTCCACCGCGGCCAGCACGCCATATACTCCGTCGAAGCGTCCGCCTCGCGGCTGGCTATCCAGATGGCTACCGATAAGGATCGGAGCTAACTCGCCCCCTGCCTCACCGCGCAGACGCAGGAACAGGTTACCGGCGTCATCGATGAACGGCTGGACTCCGCTCTCCGCCGCCCAGTCAATCAGCTTGCGCCAGGCATGCCACTCTTCCTCGCTCAAGGCCTGGCGATCAACGCCGCCACCGGGCGTGGCACCGATCTCAGCCATCTCCATCAGTCGCCGCCAGAGCCTTCCGCCCTCAACGCCGGGTAACGTCATGCTGCCCCCTCCTCACCGGTACGCATGATCTGCCCCGGCAGCGCCCGAGGGTCGCGACACTCCCAGCGCCCCGCCTCGACCTGAACCAGGAACTCGCCGAGCAGCGCGTTGAACAGCGCGGGCTCTTCGAGATTCAGGGTGTGGCCGGTCTTGGGCAGGATTGCCAAGCCGCAAGCGGGCAGGGTCTTCTTGAGAAAGATCCCAGGCTGTAGGCAGTGGTCGTCCTCATCGCCTACCATGACCAGGGTCGGGCAGTACATCTCGGCCAGCTGTTCGCTCATATCCACGAAGGAGGGACGCCTGGCCTGCACGCCACGCATGGTCAGCGCCGCGCCCAGGTCGGAGTGGGTGCCCAGGCGCTCCGCGAACTCGCGCCAGCCGCGCGGATCCTTGTTCTGGAACTGCACACGGCTGGCGCCTTCGGCATAGACCGGCGCGAACGCCTCGGCGCCGAGGCGTTCGAAGTTGTCCGCCACAGCAAGCGATACCTCGCGGAAATACTGCTCATGCTCTTTCTCACAACCGTAGCCGGCACCCGCCACGGTTAGCGATAGCACCCGCTCCGGGGCCAACAGCCCCAGGTGCAGGGCGGTGAAACCACCCATCGACAAGCCAACCACATGGGCCTTGTCGATACCCAATCCATCGAGTACCGCCAAGGCGTCTTGGGCGGCGATCGCCTGCGAATATGCCTCCAGATCGCTGGGCACATCGGAGGGCGGATAGCCTCTGGCGGCATATGAGATGCAACGGTGGCGCCGGCTGAAACCGCGCATCTGCGGCTCCCAGCTGGCATGGTTGCCTCCGAATTCATGAATGAAGAGTATCGGCGTGCCAACCCCGACCTCCTCGACATATAGCGTGATGCTGTCATGGGTAACGACTTGCATGGCAAAGCTCCATGGTCAGGGGTCAGAACTGAGGGCCGACATCGGTGACACCCCGCGCGGCATCGACCAGCGCAGGCAGCAGATCGCAGAATTGGATCGCCCATGATTCAGGCACCGAGGTGCTGACCTTGATGAAGCGCTCACCGAAGCGTGCCGTATGGTAGCTGCCCTGGCGGATCATGATGCCCTCGCGACGGTAAAGCTCGACCAGCGCCTCCGGGGCGATGCCTGCAGCGCTAGTCTCTATGACCAGGAAGTTGCCGTGGGAGGGCCACACCAACAGTCGCAGTTCAGGAATTCGTTCGACGCACTCACGGATCCTCTGTTTGTTGGCGGCATCGATACACCGTACTTGGGCCATCCACTCCTGCTTGACACCCAGGCCGGCTAGCGCGGCGCGCTGGGCCACGACACTGGCACCAAGCACGCTGGCGCTGCGTGTGGCGAATTCCTCGACCAATCGCGGCGTGGCAACCAGTGCTCCCAGGCGCAGGCCGGCCAACCCCAGCCACTTGGAAAAGCTTATCGTCACCACACAGTGCTCGGCATCGATGGCCACTGCCGGCGTGTGGCCGGCGGCGAAGTCGCGATAAGTGCAATCGTGGACCAATAGCGCATTGCACTCGCGAGCGATGGCCACGAAGCGCTCCAACTCACCGCGTTCATAGCGCGTGCCCATCGGGTTGTTGGGATCGACTACGTAGATGATACGGGTGCGCTCATCGACTGCCCGCTCCAGATCCACCGCACTTAGCTTGCCATCGTCGTCGAAGATGGGGAGTTGGATGACCTCGGCGCCACGCCGCTCGGCGAACTGGCACGGCCATTTCCAGGTCGGGTCGGTAGTGACGAACGTTGTGCCGGGGGTGCAGCGGGCCTCGCAGATCAGTGCCAAGGCATTGACACCACCTTCGGTCACCAGCGCCTCTAGCCCCGGTACGTTCAGGTCGGCGACGATGGCCTCGCGCAGCGCTTCGAATCCCAAGGGCGGCGCATAGGCGTTGTACTCCTCACTGTCGATGGAAGCCAGCATAGCGGCCTTCACCTGCGGGTGAGCCGGAATGTGGTTGGTGTTCTGTCCCATCCAGATCCGTTCGCGATCGGCGAACAGGGTGTCGAAATAGCGGTTGCGAGCTGACAAGTCGCTCATCATGGGGCCTCATGATCGGTGATTAGGGTAGCGGATGCGGGCGGCGGGTTTGCGCTCAAATCACCGAACCACGAGCAGCGATGCCCCCATCGATAGTGACGATGGTGCCGGTGATGTACGATGCCCGCGGCGAAGACAGAAATGCCACCAGGTCGGCCACCTCCCTGGCTTCCGCCGGGCGCCCGCCGGGATACTTCTCAAACAGCTCTTCCCAGCGCGCCTCGTCGCCAAGCATGTCGACCGCCTTGCGCTTCATGATCTTGAGCATGCGGTCAGTGGCCACCGGCCCGGGATTGACGCCGACCACTCGCACACCATGGTTGAGGCTCGCCCCCCCCAACGCCTTGGTGAACGCCATCAGTGCGGCATTGCCGGTACTGCCGGCGATATAGCTGGCATCCCAGTTCTCGCCGGAGTTGCCGATCACATTGACGATCACTCCATCACGCTCGCGCAGCACCGGGTAGAAGGCACGCGAAAGGGTGATATAGCCGAACACCTTGAGGTCGAAACCCTGCCGCCACGCCGCATCGTCGACGATCTCCAACGAACCCGCCGGGATGTCGCCAGCATTGTTGATAAGAATATCGATGGGGCCGACATGCTTGATAAGTGTCGCCATAGCCTCACTGCTGGACAGGTCCATGGCATGTACCTGAACGTCGATGCCATATTCACCGATGAGCTCATCACGCAGCCCCTCCATCGCCTCCCGGTTGCGTGCCGCCAGATGCAGATGGCACCCCTCGGCACCCAGCACCCGCGCCACGGCCATGCCGATACCCTTGGAGGCACCAGTGATCAAGACGGTTTTGCCTTGTAGTTCGAGCTTCATTGTTGTGCTCCCTTGTTTATTTGAACAAACACTAGGTATACACAACAAAGCAACTTGCATGCCAATATTGACAATCAACTCCTTCCGAATTGCGCGATGAAGTCGATTAGGTCGTCGCCAAGCAGGGTCAAATGCCCGCGCATCGCATTGTGTGCCGCCTCGGCATCATGAACGAAGATCGCGTTCATCACCCGCTCGTGCTCCTCGAGAGTACTGTTGATGCGTTCCGGCAGGTCAGTAACCTGGCGGCGGTAAGCGCCCACCCGGTTGCGCAGCATACGCGTCTGCTCAGCAAGAAATACGTTGTGAGATGCCTCGTAGATCGCCTCGTGGAACTCCAGATTGATGCGATAGAAGCTGGCTAGGTCCTGTGTCTTGCTCTCCTCTACCAGGCGCTGATGAATCTCGGCCAAGCTAGCGCGCTGCGCCGCCGTGATGCGCCTGGCTGCCAGGCGCGCGCAAAGCCCTTCGAGCTCGGCCATGACCTGAAACATTTCCAGCAACTGGCTGACACCGATCTCGCGCACGATGGCGCCCTGCCTCCCGCGCAACTCGACCAGCCCGGTAGCGGCCAGTAGGCGGAAAGCCTCGCGTACGGGGGTTCGCGACACATTGAAGCGCTTGGCGATGTCCTTTTCGTCCAGCCGCGCCCCGGGCTGCAAATCGCCTAGAGAAATTTCTTTCTCCAGCCACCAGCGCAGGCTCTCCCCCAGCGTTGCTCCTTCCTGCTCCAGAGACTCGCCATGTGCCGAGATGGTGCAAACCGGCGTATCCGTGGATGTTTTTTGCATCACAATGTTCCTTATCAACATCTATAGGTATACCTAAATAAAAGACTTGAATACTTGAATCCGCTACTTGGAATTTCAAGAAGCCTGTCTAAATCCTATTCATGGCGCCATGAAAGCACAACATGGCGGAAAACATGAACAAGCCATGCAAGGTTGGCATGCATAGTGCATTGACTTGACAAACCCTGTCCTCCCTAGCGGGAGTCACTCGACAAGGAACCAGCAATGACTGCGACCAGCACCCACCTCGCCGCGCCTCGGGACAACCCCGCCGCCACTGGCCTGATGATCGAAAGCTCCTCGATCCTCGCCCTGGATGGGGTGACTAAACGATTCGGCCAGATAACCGCCCTTGAGAATTTCGGCGTGGATATCCGCAAAGGCGAATTCATCACCGTCATCGGTCCCAGCGGCTGCGGCAAGAGCACCTTATTCAACATCGTAGCGGGGCTGGAGTCGCCCGATGAGGGGCGAATTTCCCACCATGGCAAGCCGGTCGCCGCGGGCGACTTGCTCGGTCAGGTCGCCTTCATGCCGCAACAGGATTTGCTGTTGCCATGGCGAACGGTACTCGACAACGCGATTCTCGCCATCGAGCTTGAGGGCACGCCTCGCAGCGAAGCACGCCGGATGGCGATGGACATGCTGCCTGAGTTCGGCCTGACGGGCTTCGAGCGCCACTATCCCCAGCAATTGTCCGGAGGTATGCGCCAGCGCGTCGCGCTGATGCGCACTTTTCTCTTCAAGCGCGAACTCATGTTGCTCGACGAACCCTTTGGCGCTCTCGACTCGCTGACCAGATCAATGATGCAGCGCTGGCTGCTAGAGATCTGGCGCCACCATGAACGCACCGTGCTGTTCATTACCCACGACATCGATGAGGCCATCTTCCTCGGCGACCGCGTGCTGGTGATGTCGGCACGTCCCGGCCGGATCAAGCTGGAACAGCACATCGGCCTACCACGCCCTCGCCTCGGCGAGGTGGTGACCAGCGAGGCCTTCGTGCAGTTGAAGCGCAAGCTACTCAAGGAGCTCGAGGAAGAGAGCATGAAGTCTTTCACACCTTGAGAGTCCACCGATCACCGACATTGCGAGCAATCATAATGCCTCTGAACACTTCCCAACGTGCCGCCGACATGACCGCCTCAGAGTGGCAAATGCGTATCGACCTGGCAGCCTGCTACCGCCTGGTCGCACGCTTGGGCTTGGATGACATGATCTACAACCATATTTCGGCACGTGTGCCCGGCAAACCGGACGAATTCCTGATCAATCCTTATGGTTTGCTGTTCGAGGAGATCACCGCATCCAACCTGGTGAAGATCAACCTGCACGGTGAAAAGCTCGACGACTCACCCCATGACGTCAACGTCGCAGCCTTCGTCATCCACGGCGCGATTCACTCCAGCCGCCACGACGCCATCTGTGTATTGCACACCCACTCGGACTGCAGTTTGGCAGTGTCGACACAACCGGATGGGTTGCTGCCGCTGAGCCAATTCGCGATGCGCTTTTATCGCCGTCAGGCCTTCCATGATTACGAAGGCGTCGCCATCGACATAAGTGAGCAGCAGCGCCTGATCCGTGATCTTGGCGACCATCCCGTCATGCTAATGCGCAACCACGGTCTGCTGACCATCGGCCGCACCCCGGCGGAAGCGTTCATGCTGCTCTACTACTTCGAGCGCGCCGCAAAAATCCAACTCCAGATCCAGGCCGCGACCCCCAACGCCAGCGAGCACATGATGCCGTCGCACGAGACCTCAGAAAAGGCCGCCCGGCAATTCTGGGAGCAACACGGCGACATTCTCATCAACGGCGAACGGGAGTGGCCGAGCCTGATCCGCCAGCTTGCACGTGAATGTCCCGACTATCGCCAGTGATGGCTATCCATCCGTCATATAGGAGTGTTTCGATGCAACTGAACCTTACCCCTCTGACGCCGGCTTTCGGCGCCGAAGTCCAGGGCCTGAACCTATCGCAGCCCCAATCCGACGACACCATGGCAACGCTCAAGGCCGCCTTGAACGAACATTCCATCCTGGTGCTCCGCGACCAGCCATTGAGTGCGCAGCGTCATGTCGAGCTCAGCAAGACCTTTGGCCCGCTGATGATCCACGTCCTCAAGCAGTTCCTGACCACCGATCACCCGGAGATCTACGTACTCTCCAACGTCGCTGAAAATGGCAAGCCGATTGGTAACCACAAAGAGGGCTGGAACTGGCACTCGGACCTCTCCTATGTGGAGGAGCCGAGCATGGGCTCGCTACTGCATGCCATCGAGGTGCCGCCAGAGGGGGGAGATACTCTATTCGCCAGTATGCATGCCGCTTTTGAGGCATTGCCCAAAGCAATTAAGGATAAAATCCGCTCGCTCAAGGCCGTGCACTCTTACACCGGCTACTACGAAAAGGCCTTCGCCGATCGTGAACCGCTAAGCGCAGAGCAGCGTGCCAAGACCCCGGACGTTGTCCACCCGCTAGTGCGCATCCATCCGGAGACCCATCGCCCATCGCTGTATGTGGGCCAGGACATCGTCAAGGAGATCGTTGGGCTACCCGCCGAGGAAAGTCGCAGCTTGATCGACGAACTCAATCGCCATGCCATCAGCGACGCCTTTGTCTACCGCCACAAGTGGCAGGCACACGACCTGGTGATCTGGGATAACCGCTGCACGATGCACTGTGCGACACCCTATGACGACCAACGTTACCGCCGGGTCATGCACCGCACCACCGTAGAAGGAGACCGGCCCTTCGGCGCCTAATGATGGCGTCTGCAACACCCAAACAACAATTGCATCAACCCAAAACAGCGGAGTCATCGACATGAGTATAACGACAAAACCTGCCTGGCAACGCCTTATCACTACCCTGGCGTTAGCGGCACTTTACCTAATCTGCAGCGTCGCCGAGGCACAGTCCACGCAAGCGAGCCTGCGCCTCAAATGGCTGCCACAGGCACAGTTCGCCGGCTTCTACGTGGCCCTGGCCAAAGGCTACTATGCCGACGAGGGGATTGACCTGACCATCAACCCGGGCGGCCCCAACATCCTCACTGAGAACCTGGTGGCATCCGGCAGCGATACATTCGGCCTGTCCGGTGGAGCCGAAAGCGTGTTCGCGGCCCGCGACAGGGATTTGCCGGTGGTCGCCATTGGACTTGGCACCCAACTGACGGATTTCGTCTTCGTTGCCAAGCAGGATGGTCCGATCGAGACCCTCGAGGATTTCGTCGGTCACCGTGTCACAACCTGGTTCACCGGCGCCAACTACGTGCTTTACGCGATGCTCGCCGAACAGGGAATCGATCGCGAAACGGTCAACATCCAACCTCAACAGGTCAGCGTCACACCATTCGTCGACGGCACCGTCGATGTCGCTACAGCCACCTGGTACAACGAGCTCAACACCATCCGCAATCGAGTTGGCGAAGAGAACCTGCGTATCTTCAGCCCTGACGACTACGGCATCACCTTCCCTCGCGATGCACTGATTGTCTCCGAGAGAACTCTCGCCGAACGACCGGAATTGGTCGAGGGCTTCGTGCGTGCCACTCTCAAAGGTTGGAAAGAAGCGTTCTCCGATCACGACGCTGCAGTGGATACCGTCATGCAGTGGGCACCAACGCTGGACCGCAACCACCAACTAGCAATGCTCAGCGAGATGCAGCGCCTGATGACAGCCGGCCCGGCGGAAGAGTTCGGCCTCTACTGGCTGGACCGTGAGACGCTTGAGCAGGAGCATGACCTGCTGCGGCGCTACGACGTGATCGGGTCCGATGTCGATCTCGATATCGCCTTCGATTCCCGCATCCTTGAAGCCATTGACAAAGACGAGCGGATGCCATGAAGCCCCGCCTGGCGACGCTAGCCCACGGAGCCACGACCAGGCTTGGCTTGACGGTGTTGGGCCTGGCGCTGGTCTGGCAGGCCAGCACCGCACTGCTCGGCGTGCCGGCCAGTTACCTACCAGGGCTCGATGCGATATTTTCAATGATGCATCGCCACCCTGCGCCCTTCATCGCTGGCTTCATACGCACTGCCAGCGAGATGCTGATCGGGCTTGCTGCGGGCACCCTCGTGGGGTTGATCAATGGCGTGCTGCTGCACCGGCACCAGCTGCTTCGGCAGCTGCTGCTGCCGCTGTTTATCGTCTCCCAGACGATTCCAGTGATTGCCTTCGGCGCACTGGTGGTGATGTGGTTCGGCAATTCACTGCTGTCCAAAGCCGTGATCGCCTTCTACCTGACCTTCTTCACCATCACCGTCAACACCCTGGCTGGCCTGCGCAGCGTCGATCCCGCCCAGATCAGACTGCTGCGCAGCTTCGGCGCCAGCGACCATCAACTGCTATGGCGACTGCAACTACCCTCGGCGCTGCCGGACATCTTCATCGCCCTGAAACTCGCCGTGGCGCTGAGCCTGTCCGGGGCGGTGGTAGGCGAATGGTTCGGCGACACCACCGGCCTCGGCGTACTGCTACTGCAGTCGATGTACAACGAGGACATGGTCACCCTGTGGGCCACCATCCTGCTGGTCGCACTGCTCGGCTCGCTGAGCTTCGCCGCCGTGGCACTGATGGAGCGCGTCATGCTGTTCTGGCAACCGCGCGCATGAGCCCGGCCATCAAGAGAAGGAGTGCAGCATGACGGAATACGTCGGAAGCCGCCTGTGGGCCGCGCTAAGTATCCTGGGTTTCTTCCTGTTCTGGGAACTGGCGGTACACCTGCTGGAGATCCCCGCTTATCTGCTGCCCCCGGTGAGCGGTATCGTCGGCCAGGTCTACAGCGACTTGGCCAATCTGCTTGGTGCGGCAGGAGTGACACTGTTCCAAGCCGTCGCCGGTTTCTCGATCGGCGCCCTCGTCGGCCTGACGCTGGCCATCGCCCTGACCTTCATGAAGTCGATTCGCCAGTCGTTGCTGAGCATCGTCGTAGCGATCAACACGGTCCCCATGATCGCCTATGCGCCCCTGGTGATCCTGTGGTTCGGTGTGGGCATGCAATCGAAGGTGATCATCGTCTCCTGCGAAGTCGGCTTCACGGTTCTGCTGGGCACGCTCGGCGGCCTGAACCAGACCGACCAGCGCTCAATCGACCTGCTGCGCAGCTTCGGCGCTGGGCCGCTGACCATCATGACCAGGCTACGCCTGCCGACCGCCCTGCCAGCGATCATGACGGCTTTGCGGCTGTCCACCGTGCGCAGCATCATCGCCACCATCGTCGTCGAGATGCTCGGTGCCTACCAGGGGCTGGGCTGGACAATCTTCCAGTCGGTGGTGATGAGCGACTTCCTGACCGTGTGGGCGGCGATCTTCCTGGCCTCGATCATGAGCCTGCTATTCTTTGGCCTGATCTCGTGGCTGGAGCGGCGCTTGGTGTTCTGGCGATGATCCCCCGAGGAAAGATAAATGTCCGATGAGTTGTTGGCAGCAAGCGCTCAGGAGATAGTTCGCAGGATCGTCGAAGGTGACTGCAGCGCCGAGGCATTGGTCACCGCTAGCCTGGCACGCGCACGACGCCTGGCGGGCCTTAATGCAGTGGTATCGCTCGATGCCCAGGGCGCCTTGGACGCCGCACGCTGTATCGATATCCGACGCCGCGCGGGGGAGCCCTTGCCACCCCTGGCCGGCCTGCCGTTGCTGGCCAAGGACAACATCGCTAGCGCCGCGCTACCCACCACCGCAGCTACACCGGCACTACGCGACTTCCGGACCAAGGGCAACGCCCCATCACTGCAACATCTAATGGATGCCGGCGCTATCCTGCTCGGCAAGGCCAACCTGCACGAAATGGCTTCAGGCACCACCTGCGTGCACCGTCTCGCCAACCCCGGCAGCGTACGCAACCCGCATGCCCCGGAGTGCATCGCCGGTGGCTCGTCGGGTGGCAATGCCGCAGCGATCGCCGCAGGCATCGTGGCCTGTGGCCTCGGCACTGATACCGGCGGCTCGTTACGTATTCCCGCCGCGCTGACCGGTATCGTCGGCTTCCGCCCATCGCATCACCCGTCCAGCCGAACCTGCCGCTACAACAGCCACGGCTTCCTGCCAATTAGCCCACGCCACGACACCGTGGGCCCCATGGCCAGGACAGTTGCCGACATCCGGCTACTCGACGACGTACTGAGCGGCATGCCACGACTCGCTCCTACCCCCACCCCACGAGGATTACGACTGGGTATAGCGTCCTGGTTCTGGTCGGCGCTGGATGGCGAGTCTCGTCGACCGCTAACACGGGCGTTGGAGCGGCTAACCGATGCCGGGGTAGAACTGGTCGAGATCGAGCTCGACAGACTAGGCGAGCTGAATGCCCGTGTCTCACCGATCATCAACTTGCACGAACCGCTGACCTCCATTCCCCGCTTCCTGCAGACTTTCGGGTTGGACGAAGATAACCGCCGGATAACGCTCGAGGAGATCGTCACCCAGGTCGCCTGCGATGATGTCAGGGCACTACTCGAGAGAACCCTGAGCCGTGAACAAGCTAACGCCTATCCTTCCGCTATCCACCACTCGCCGGCCTTGACGAGCTATCTCCAACACAGCTTCAAGACCCACCGGCTGGAGGCCCTGTGCATACCAACCACCCTGATAGCAGCACGCCCGCTGGTGACGCCGGACAGCGAACAGCTGGTGATCGGCGGCCACCACGTTAGCCGCTTCGAAGCTTATATCCGCAATACCACACCGCTGAGCAGCGCGGGTCTACCGAGCCTGTCGCTACCGGCCGGCACTACCGACAGTGGCCTACCGGTCGGGCTCGAACTATGCGCTCCGCTGGGCGAAGACGACCGCCTGCTGGCCCTCGCCACCGCCTTGGAGCCTCTGCTAGAAGCCCCTCCGGAAACCGACTTGGCACACCTCGTCAACGAGTTGGAAGGGGGCACTGTTACACCATGACAGGGCGGCCTTAATGACCAAGTCACCGGCCCAGGGCGAGCCAGCGGCGCATTACCTGGAGCGCGGCAAGCCTACACTGCAGTTGCAGAAGGTGCTGGATGTACTCGACCTGATGGGGCTCGAGGTGGTGGTACGGCGCAAGGGTGGCAACCGCCATGGCGAGTGACGATATCCTGGCGCTTTACCACGGCGACAGGCATGTCGGACGGCTGCATGACGCACAACCGCTGCGCTTCGAGTATGCCCCCGCTTGGCTGGAGCACCCTGAAGCGGTGAGTCTCTCCCCCACCCTGCCCCTCTCGCAGCAGGAGCACGCAGGTGATGCGGTGCTGGCCTACTTCGAGAACCTACTGCCGGAAGACGACCTACGCCGTCACCTTGAGCTTCGCCACCACACCACTAGCGTATTCGGTCTGCTTAACGCCATCGGCGGAGACACGGCCAGCGGCTTCACCCTGCTGCCGCCAGGAGAAACACCCGCTCCGCCGCACTATCGGCCCATCAGCTGGCAAGCCCTGGCGGAGCACCTGCGGCACGGGGAACGGGGGCCTCTGCTCTCGCAGCAGGGCGAAGAGGCGCGGATCTCGCTGGCCGGCGCCCAGGACAAGCTCCTTCTGATGGTGCAGGCAGACGGTAGCCCCGCCTTCCCGGAAGGTTTGGCCCCTTCCAGCCATATCCTCAAGCCAGATATTCAAGGCCTGAGAGGTGTATGGGCCAGCGCCATCAACGAGACCTTCTGCATGCAGCTTGCCGCCGAGCTCGGGCTCGAGGTTGCCGACGCCAGCTACCAGCCCGAGACCCGCGCTTGCCTCGTGCGCCGCTACGACCGCGTGCCCGACGCACAGGGAGGGCTACGACGACTGCACCAGCTCGATTTCTGCCAGCTCGCCGGTACACCCTCGCTGATCAAATACGAAAGCGACGGCGGCCCCGGCCTGGCACGCTGTCGTGGACTCATGCAGCAGATGGGAACGCCGGCCAAGGACTTGCAGCGCCTGCACCACGCTCTATAGCGGCCTCGCACGCCGCTTCGCGTTTCGCATCAATGGTGAGGATCGCCCCGGCAGTATCGAACGCTCTCACCTGGAAGCCCTGGCACGCTCGATGCGATTCCAGCCGCGCTACTTCATCAAGCAAGGCCTCGAACTCGCCGAACGCATACCGGCAGCCATCGACGCCACCCTCGCCACCCTGAGCCCCGAGGCGCACCAAGGCAACGAGCAAACGCTGCTGGAGAGGCTACAGCAGCGTCTGTTGAGCAACTGCCACAAGCTGCCAGAGCGGTGGACGGTCGGAAGCGGTTGATTAGGCCACGGCAGCCACCTGGGCAGCACCTACGCTGTACGGGTGAGGGCGCGAGAAGGCCCTGGAGCCAGCACAAGAACAAGCTCCATTTATCGCCAACATGGCGATCGAATATTCTGCTAATCAGTGAAAAATTGGTGTCTTTATCTTAATTTTCAGAAGATAACCGATCTTCTGGGAAGTGCTGATAAACTCCGCCCGTAACAGGCTCTGCCCCGCGGCGGAGCCTCCATTCTCATCGGCAGGGAGACCTTCATGGCCCGCAATATCATCGTTCTTGGTGCCGGCATGGTCGGCGTATCCGTAGCCTGGCATCTGGTGCGTCGCGGTCATGACGTCACCCTAGTGGACCGCCGCGAGCCGGGGCTCGAGACCTCCTTCGGCAATGCCGGCATCATCCAGCGCGAGGCGGTGCGCCCCTACGCCTTCCCCCGCGATATCGGCACCCTGCTGCGAGTGGTGCCCAACCGCAAGGTGGATATCCGCTACCGCCCCACCGGCATGATGAACGCCGCGGGCCCGCTGCTGAACTACTGGCTGAACTCGAGCGGTAAGCGCTACGAGCGCATCGTTACCGAGTGGGCATCGCTGATCATGCGCTGCCAGGATGCCCACGCGCCGATGATCGAGGCCGCCGGCGCCGAGGCGCTGGTGCGCCAGGGCGGCTGGCTGGAACTTTACCGCACCCGCAAGGCGTTCGAGGCGTGCCAGGAAAAAGCCAGAGAAAACCACGAGCGCTTCGGGGTCGAGTATGAGGTGCTGGACGCCGAGGCGCTCCACGCCAAGGAGCCGCACCTGGACAAGGGGCTGATCGGCGCGATCCACTGGACGCAGCCGTGGATGGTCTCGGACCCGGGCGGCCTGGTGCAGGCCTACGCCCGCAGCTTTGCCGAACAGGGCGGCAAGGTGATGCAGGCCAGCGTCGAGGACGTACTCCAGGTCGAGGGCGGCTGGCAGGTCAAGACCAGCGAGGGGCCAATGGAGGCCGACCAAGTGGTAGTGGCCCTGGGGCCCTGGGCCGGCGATATGCTGGAACGGCTGGGCATGAAGGTGCCGCTGTTCGTCAAGCGCGGCTACCACATGCACTACTCCGCGGAAGAGGGCGCCAAGCTCAACCACTGGGTGATGGACGCCGAGAAGGGCTTCCTGCTCGAACCGATGCGCGCCGGGATTCGCCTGACCACCGGCGCCGAGCTTGCCGACCTGGACTCGCCGCCCCAGTACAAGCAGCTGGCGGCCGCCGAGAAGGTGGCACGCAAGCTGTTTCCGCTGGGCAAGCGCCGCGACGGCCAACCCTGGAAAGGCGCCCGCCCCTGCCTGCCCGACATGAAGCCGGTGATCGGCCCTGCTCCCGACAAGGCCGGACTATGGCTCGCCTTCGGCCACGGCCATCAGGGCTTTACCCTGGGCCCCGCCACCGGCGAACTGCTCGCCCAGATGATGGATGGCGAAACGCCCGCGGTGGATATGGCACCGTTCCGCGTCGATCGCTTCTGAATATAAGTCCACCAGGAGTTAGATGCTGGGTCCCTGATGATCAGCGACCATGCCGGCACATCTGTGAAGCTGGTCATGGTCGCTTGGTAGGGGGCGTCAGGTATCGATCTGTGGTGAAGTGGCAGGTGCCTGCGCCGATGGTTCCGCCATTTCCGTCTCTGCGGATGAGGGCTGTTTCGCGGGATTGGTTAGCAAATAAATATGAGCGGCAATGCTGATAGGCCACAGGCTGAGACCGATGGTTTTCGCCAGTAGAAACAGCCACCCGTTAGCATAAAACTCGTTTATTGCCAGCCAGATCGTACCGCCTCCGATGACGACTGTCAGGCCTATACCCCAGCATAAAATTGCCACCGTAGCATCGGTGAAACTGTTCAATCGCTTGGCGACTAGCTTGAGGATCCAGATGCATCCCACCACTGCCAGTAGCAGTAGGAAAAAACCACCGGTCTTTAGCGTTGAATCGGCTGCCCCATAGTAACCCATCCCTGATTGGTTGTTAAGACGCCAAAACATGATGGTGCTAATTGCGACACCTATTACGCTGATCACCAAGTGGGCTAACAGGTAACGGCGCAAGAAGGCCAGGCAGTCCAGCTGTTTTTCCGCAGGCATGTCCGGCCGCTGTCGCAAGAGCGCATGCGACGGCTCGACATCGCGAAGAGAGCGTAACGTGAACCCCATGAGCAGCGCCACTACGCCCATTATTGCCAGCCCCCCTGTCGATAGTAGTGAATACCAAAGATGCTCATCCATAGGATTCGATGTCGCCCAGTTGAACACTGAGCCCGAAGCCCCTAATGAGAATATGCCGACCCCGGCGAGGCTACCCCAAACCCGGCCGAAGGCGTTCATACCCACGATGGTGTACAGAGCGATCAATGCGAGATCCATTGAGACATGCGGCGTGAAATAGCTACCCCAAAAGATGGCTTCAGGATAGAATCTTGGCGTCATGTCCCATAAGAAACGGCTTTGGCTCATAAGAAACGCACTGCCTAACTGTATGCTTAATAGCAAGTAGGCAGCCAGCCAGTAGCGGTGACGATCCTGGCGCGGCTCGCTCATCGGACGGAGCCGGTAAAGTTCTTTAAAGATGTGAAACATACCTTTCCTTAGGAATTACATTAACGTTGCGGGGTACTTACCTTGCGGATAAACCACTTCGCGAAGATCACTTCCCCTCGATCGTCGCGGGTGGCTTGCTGCTTACGTCGTACATGACGCGATAGGGAACGGTTTCCAGCAGCTCTTGCCAAACTGGCCAGCCCCTTACCGTGGCTGATAGATCTATGGGGCGCCGTTAGACTATTCCATAGCGTGCAACATTTATACATTCTAATATTTAAAACCACCAAGACGCAACAACCGCATTTCCTCATTGTTGCGGCAGCCTGCTTGACCCACTTCATCCATCACATACAGGTCGACGCCAGCGAGTTATGATTGATTTACTCCCTCTCAATCGTCGCGGGGGCTTGCTGCTGACGATACGTTGCGAGAGAAACGTCGTAGGCCAGGCCAAGCTGCCGGGCAGTGGCTCGCCCAGATGATGGATGGCGAAGAACCCGCGGTGGATATAGCGCCGTTCCTGGCTGATCGCTTCTGAGTGTGAATCACCAAAACAGCGCTGTAAGACATTGCTTACATTGCTGTAAGAGATTGCTGAAATCCCGTCCCATCGGTAGCCAAGGCACCAACGATAGTGATAATCGATAATCACTCAGGGTACGAGATCGAAGGTACCAGTCCATGGATCTGGCAAAGCTTGGCGATAAGGTGGCCTGCTCCTGTAAAGGAGGGCCGCACCACATCGTTTCCGGTGCCTCTACCCTCCCCCTCCAGTACAAGCGGCTATACATTACTCGGCGATTTTCTTACTACCCTGACGACCGATATTGCATCGAAAGACATCGAAGTGCCCGCACTGAAGTATCGCGAGTTCTCCGTCCCATTTCTCGAAGTCAAGCGGGCATTTCCACCTGGCCTGATGACAACTTCGACCCCATTGGCCATGCCGACTTCTCACTGCCTATGCCGCCCCGCCGCCTGGCGCTTCAACTGAACGGCGGCTATTTCTATTCCAGCGGCTCAGGTAACTTGGCCTCCCGCACGACAAGCATCGCCGTTGAGATCGAGGTAGAACCATTGTGAAAAGCAGCTTACTTATTGCGCTAGCCACCCTACTGCTTACCGCCTGCTCACCGGCCCAAGGCGAATCAGCAGAGCACTACCAGGAACGTGCCAACGCAGCACTTATCAAAGCACATGGCGATGCCAACCAGCTAGAGGATGTGCTCAGGATCTACGATGAGGGTCTCGAAAAGCACCCAACCGACACCGATCTTCTCAACAGCCGCGCACAGCTAAACGCTAGCCTAGGCCACTACGCTGCGGCCAAGGCTGATCTGGATATTCTTAAAGAAGGAGAGTTACACAAGGAAGGGAGGCTGATGCGCTGCATGTTGCAAGAGCGTTTGGAGGGAGCCACGGACGATGCCTTGGCGTGCTACTCAGAAGTGCAGAGTGACTACGCCAGCGAAATCACTGCCCCCCGGATGCCAACCACGTCCTGGCGGCTCGCCTGGCCGCATCACCCGAAGCCATTCCCCTGCTAGAGGAGTGGCAAGCCAGCGACGATCCGATGAAGAACCCAATGGTGGAAGAGATGCTGGAGATGGAGCGGGAAGCGCTTATTCAGATGCTATTGCCTTAATGGCTTATCAGCGCCTAGATGTAGGGTCCCGGATGATCGGCGGCGCTGCTGCCGTTCAGGCGTTCAGCGGGGCGAGCGTCATGATCGCCTCGCGCTGGGCGTCCTTCTCGGTCTGGAGGGCGGCCTGCCAGGCGGCGATATCAGCGCTGGCGTCGGCGGGGGCCGCGCCGCTCTCGACGAAGGCGGCAAGCCAGGCTTCCCGAGTGCAGAGATCCTGGAGCTCCCCCAGCAGGGTCTGGCGCTGCTTCAGGTCGGCCAGCAGCGCACGGTGGCGCTTCGGTTGCAGCTCGGCCAGGTAACGGATGCGCTTCACGGTCTTGCGCAGGTCGTGGAAGGCCTGGTCCGGGGCCTCAAGCGAGAGGGCGACAAGGTCGCGGTTGTGGTCGGCGATGCGCTCGGCGAGTACCGCTTCGATACGCGCCGGGGTTATCCGAGCCAGGGCTTCACGGAACGCTTCACCCTCGAGGTAGGCCTCCCAGGCCTGCATCTCCACGGCATAGTCCGGCTGGCGAAGCTGCTGGCAGAGCCGCTGCTGCTCCCCGCGAGCCCGCTCGCTCAGCCAACCGTGAAGAGCACGGCGCGTGCCCTCCTCCGCGGCGGGCGGCGCGGTTGCCAGGCGCGCCAGGAAGACATCGAGGTCGCGCAGGTCGCTGGTGTCCTGGGCGCGCCGCTTGAGGTGCTTGAGGTGGCGCTTCAGGCCGGGCACCTTGTCGCGCCCAGAGGCGCGGGCGGTGGCCAGTAGCGCCTCGCCGATGGCGCGACTGCGACGCAGGTTGACCCGGTACTGGTGCAGGAATTCGGGGTCGGCACCGGCCATCACCCCGGGCTCGAGGGCTCTGACCAGGGCGTAGAGATGCCCAAGCTGCATCTGTAGGCAGGCAGCCAGGTCGGCCTTTCCCTGCGCGCGCGGCGCGGGGGCACGGCGCTGGAAGAGCGAGTGGCTGGCCGCCGTCGGCACCAGGCTGGCGGCAAGCCGGGCGCAATCGGGCGCAAGTGCCTGCCAGGGGCCACCCGGCAGGACGAGATGCAGCAGGCCGCCGGTGGGCAGCCGATCTGGCGCGTCATGGCAGAGCCAACGGCCGAGCTCCACCAGGGCCGGGTTGTGGCCGATCACCAGCATCCGCTCGGTCGGGTCGGGAAGACGCTTCACCCAGTCAAGCAGCGCCTCCCCTGCGAAGGCGTAGAGTGCATCCTGGCGGTGGGCCCGTGCGGCCAGGCCCAGGTTGGGTACGGCGGCATCAAGGGCCACCAGGGTCTCCCAGGTGCGCCGCGCGCTGCTGACGTGGATCTCACCCGCCAGGGCGCCCCAGCGCTGCAGGGGGCCGGCCATGGCGGCGGCCTGTCGCAGCCCACGCCGGCGCAGCGGCCGCTGGTGGTCGCTCATGTCGCTGCTAGCCTGGCGAGCCTTGGCGTGACGCATCAGGAAGAGGTGGCGCATGGGGGGTCTCCAGCAAGCCGCTCTTGCTGCCAAGCTTAGGCCAAGCCGGGCGCGCGCTCCCGGCGACAACGAGTACTAGTCTCTTACCGCAGTCTATATCGTGTTATTGCAGCATGAGCCATTGGTTTAAATCGACAACCCCCCCATGCAACAGTTCCTAGAATTTTTGTGCTGAAACTTCAAAGTTTTGATGCTTTATTGATCTACTCTTGGAGATATAAGCTTGGGTAGTTCACGTCGAATGCAGCTCCCATCGCCACAGCCTGAAGAGCCACATCTAACCATCGCCAGCCAGAGATGATAGGCATGGCCGCTTTCGGCCGAGGCTGTGTGAAAACGCTTGGAGCGTCTCGGGCTGGTCAAAAGGTGATCAAAAATGGTGCTCTCTCGCGCATTATGAGGCAGTTGCAAGGCAAGTTCTCTCCAGATTTCGCGTACAAGCACCATCTTCAGGAAAGCCGAGGAGTTTTCACACAGCCTGGGCCAGAAGCAGCCATTGAGATTACTCTGATGTATAACGTTTGCAGCATGCGCGTCCAGGGAATGGAGCCGAAGGCGCAATGTAATGGGCGTCGCCATGCCTGCACTAGTTATGTGCTGCTCCGGCGCTGCACCACAGTTTTTTTGATTATTCGCCGATTAATCTTCTTCTTCCAGGCAATCTGCTTCGGCGATAGCTTCCGCTTCCGGCGGGTGTCCATCAAGAACTTATATTCTGTGTCAAAGATATAACCAAGCTTGAAAGCATGATGAATTAAATCCTCGTTTGCATTAGCGGTATCGTCGGCAGCTATTCGGCGAAGAGCTGCGAAAAGGTTGCCAGTTTCAATGCCTATAAATCTGTTAATGCAGACGTTGCCGACATACGTTGTATTGCCATTAAGCTGATTTCGAATATAGCAATGTTCTTTGATGTCCTGACCGCAAGGGCAACTATCAAACTCTTCGCTGACCTCTACCCCAATAAGAGTCCATTCAGTTCTTGCCGTATCGAAATCGTTGGCCACTGAGAGGGGTAAAATGTGAGCGGCTAAGCGCTCTCTATTATGATCCATAACCTACCTCCCCCTAGCATATAACACTGAGCTTTGCGGCAATTTTGGAACCGCGAAACGGTGTAAAAATTGCAAGGCAACAGCGGCTTGTTATATTTGAAATTTGGATCTCAAATAAGCAACCGTCTCTGGATCGGCACCATGTTCTTCAAGTTCCGCGAGCACGGCATACAGGACTTCCCGATGTTCTTCAACTGAACAACTGAACTCAGGGGGCTCTTTCAGATCAAAATTAGTTTGCCCTGCAATAGCCGCCAATTCTTGGATATCCTCGTCGGAATGATGATCTATTTTTTCAAATGTCATCGACTCTGCTCTAGCCAATAAATCTATCGCCTCTTTCACCACGCCAGATAAATATGAATAAAATTCTCTTGCTTCCGGAGGATACATGAGATCAATTTCTTTACCGAATACTTTTTGAACCCCATCGCCGTCTAAAAACGAATTGATACAGGACTCGATTATCGCTCTGTGTGACTCTATGAGTCGAAACAGTTCATTTCCTTTAGCTGTCTCATAGAAAATTTGAGGGCTCCACTGCACGGCACGGCACGGCTCAACAGAGTCCCATCAAGATGGCCAATCCCGCGATTGCGAAAATGGTTCGAGAAAACAAGTTTCTTTTTTAGCTCTCTGGTTTTATTTACAAAATCTTTTGGGGCTTCCAGCTGCAATCTGTCCAATGCGTCTTTGACGTTGTTTAACGTCAGAAAAACACTTCGCGTTGCTCGAAATTTTGTCAGAAGGTCTTTGGTCTCTTTTATCGGTTGGGAAAGGACCTCATCTAGGTGCTGAAGCTCATCGCGCAATATCAGTAAATTGAGGAATTGGGACTTTTCTCGAAACTGGTATTGGTCTTTTTTCATTAGACTTCCCAATCGACAATATGTATCAGAAAAATATAACGGCCAAGCTCACAGCCGGAAATGTAGCGCAGCGGAATTGCCGTCCAGTGCAGCGCCTTGTTGGGGGCAATTTCTCATTTTACGCTAATAAAAATAACATTCGCCATATACATATTCGCCACTTTCCGTATAAGCACCTTCTAGTTCAGCGTAGTCCTTTGAATAGCGGTAACACTCGCCATAAACATACTCGCCGCTTTCTGTGTAAGCGCCATCCAGTTCCCCGTAGTCCTTGTTATACATGTAACATTCGCCATAAACATACTCACCACTTTCTGTGTAAGCGCCATCCAGCTCACAGTAAGAATTGGCATACGCAACGGAGCTCGTGCAAAAAGCTAAGGCCGCAAGCATAATTACCCTGTTTACTTTTCTCATTTATCTCTCCTTAAGGGCTTTGGCGTTATTGCCACCCCAACAGTTGTATTATGTAGCATGCTTGATATTCCATTTGAACGCGCACGTGCGTTCAATAATATTATGCTGCGCGCTCGCCCACCGTTTATCTTGTTGAAAACCCAGGAAATTAAGTATAGCTTGGCAGAATAATACCGATCATTGTGCATGCTGTTTATCCCCAGTGAACGTGCCTTCTGCTTTCCCGCATGTCCGCTTTGGGTCGATTTCTGCCTTTTTCTCAAGCCAATGCTGCGATGCCCAACAAGCCAAGACTATCTCCATGAGTTGTGATTTGTAGCTGCCTTCTCCCACAGTCATCGGGATGGCTGCGCATACCGCAGGAACCCCGGGAGAGCTACCAATCTCTCTGAAGATGATGTGTGTACTACTCAGCCGCATCCCATCCTTCCGTATCACTTTGCCGTTGCTCCACATCATCTTCATCAGCATCACTTTTTCCCTCGGCCGGATCGCGCCGATGCAGCTTGGGTGGGGGGGCTACCCACGCCCTGAGCCGCTGCCCAACCTGCTGGTAAAAGTGCGGCACTGCCTTTTCCAGTTCTTCGATGAAAATCTTGTTGCCCGCGAAGCGATGGCCAAGATCGGCCATATAGAACACCTCGAAGGCACTCGGAACGACTGTGGTCGCTGGTGAGTCCAGTGCAGTGGCGTCTTCAAGTACTTGGGCTAGGGTGGCCTGCGTCTCCTCGGCGCGGCCTGGGCGGACAGCCTTGATGTACATGCTGTCGACCTCTGCCTTGGTAAGCTGCCGGGCTAGCCAGTTGACGCGGGCAGTACTGCGCTTCTTGTCCTGGGGTGCCACCACACGCATGGAACAAACGATGGTGCGCTTGGTGAGATCGGCAGAAACGTCCAAGTCGGCAGCAGCATCCGGCACTTCCAGACAACAACTCAATACCTTGTCCTTGGCCAGGGCTTCGCAGTCGTCCTTGAGTCGCTTGACCGGATCGGTGCGGTGAGCACGAGCCAGCTTTAGCTTGACGGGCCGCCCCAGCTTGCGGCTCATTACCAGGCATAGGTCGCGCTGCTCCTGATGCCAGCTGGAGACGGTGTTCTCCACTTCCTCGGTATTCTTGCCCAGTACGGCGCCACTCTTGACCTTGCCCACCACCTCCTTCCACTCCCGGTTCATGCTATCGAAACGGGAGATGCCACTGGATTCATGGCCGAGGTAGCGAAGCACCTCCTCCAGCATAAAGCGCTGGTCAGGCGAAGTGATCTCGCCAGACTCCAGCAGTAGCGTCGCCTGAGTCACCGCGTACATCCAGGACCAGTGATAGAGCTCGACGCCCTTGAGCATCGATTTTGGCACCTTCACCGGGTGATGTGAGGGTATCGCGACGAACTGGTTGGTGATGGTAATGACCGCGTCTACCTTGTGCTTCTTGGCCTGCTGAAGATATTGCTTGAGCTGTTCCTCGCCGATGTCAGCATTGCCGATCTTGGCTTCTACTAGAGCACTCCACGTCTTGCGCCCGGTTTGCAGCACAATCAGTCCATCTGGCCGGTCACTCTTGGCCGCACCGGGATCGGCTTCCAGCACGATCTCCGTCCAGGCCCCCAACACCGCCCGGCTTCCTACGCGCACTCCCAGTGACAGGAGCATCTGCTGCCGGAACTCATGGACGCCTCGCAGCGCGGCGAGCAGTACCGAGGCCGCACGTTGTTCACGATTAGTATCGGCAACGACAGGAATCAATCTGGCCTCTTCGCCACGTTTGACGAAATCAGGACGCTCCATGGTCACTCTCCCTGCGTATTGTCTTTATTGTTGAAAGGGATCGCTGAACGCAGCGGTCAGGATCCGGGGGGCATGGTCTGATGGCTCTGCATGCCACTTCCCTTCTACAGTCCCTGGTTATTACCACTGTTATCGGCAGCTATCTCAGCGACCTTAACCCAGTACACAAGACTAGGTAACAGATTGCAAAAAAAAGGGCCCACCCTTTGGTAGACCCTTGATCTCGGTCAGCTTAGCCGCATCAGGCGTTCTGCCTAGCCGCGCCTCACTCCCACTCAATCGTCGCGGGCGGCTTGCTGCTGACGTCATAGGTCACACGTGAGACGCCGCTGATCTCGTTGATGATGCGGTTGGAGACGGTCTCCAGCAGCTCATACGGGAGATGTGCCCACCTTGCGGTCATGAAGTCGATGGTTTCCACGGCGCGCAGGGCGATAACCCATTCGTAGCGGCGGCCGTCGCCGACCACACCCACGGATTTGACCGGCAGGAACACGGCGAAGGCCTGGCTGGTCTTGTGGTACCAGTCGGCGTTGTGCAGTTCCTCGATGAAGATGGCGTCGGCTTCGCGCAGGATGTCGGCGTACTCCTTCTTCACTTCGCCGAGGATGCGCACGCCCAGGCCCGGCCCCGGGAAAGGGTGGCGGTAGACCATGTCATACGGCAGGCCGAGCTCGACGCCGAGCTTGCGCACTTCGTCCTTGAACAGCTCGCGCAGCGGTTCGACCAGCTTGAGCTTCATGGTCTCGGGCAGGCCGCCGACGTTGTGGTGCGACTTGATCACGTGGGCCTTGCCGGTCTTGCTGGCGGCGGATTCGATCACGTCAGGGTAGATGGTGCCCTGGGCCAGGAAGTCGACGCCTTCGATCTTGCTGGCCTCTTCATCGAACACCTCAATGAAGGTGTTGCCGATGATCTTGCGCTTGGCCTCGGGGTCGGCCTCGCCCTTGAGGTTGTCGAGGAACAGGTCCTCGGCGTCGACGCGGATCACCTTCACGCCCATGTGCTTGGCGAAGGTCTCCATCACCTGCCCGCCCTCGTTCTTGCGCAGCAGGCCGTTGTCGACGAACACGCAGGTCAGCTGGTCGCCGATGGCGCGGTGCAGGAGGGCTGCCACCACTGAGGAGTCGACGCCGCCGGAAAGGGCCAGCAGCACGTGGCGATCGCCGACCTGATCGCGCACCCGGGCAACCTGGTCTTCGATGATCTTGGCCGGGGTCCAGAGTTTCTCGGCGCCGCAGATGCCGACCACGAAGTGCTCGAGAATGCGCTGGCCCTGCAGGGTGTGGGTCACCTCGGGGTGGAACTGCACGCCGTAGAAGTGCTTCTCGGCCCAGCTCATGGCGGCGATGGGGCAGCTCGGGGTGGAGGCGGTCACGGTGAAGGTGTCCGGCGCGCGGGCGACCTTGTCGCCGTGGCTCATCCACACGTCGAGCAGCGCCTTGCCGTCGTGGTCCACATGGTCCTTGATGTCGCGGAACAGGTCGTCGCTGCTGTCGATGGTGACCTGGGCGTAGCCGAATTCGTGCTTATTGGAGCCTTCCACGGCGCCGCCGAGCTGCTCGGCCATGGTCTGCATGCCGTAGCAGATGCCCAGCACCGGCAGGCCCAGTTCGAACACGCACTGCGGCGCGCGGGGCGAGCCTTCGGCCACGGTGGACTCCGGCCCACCGGAGAGGATGATGCCGTTGGGGGCGTACTCGCGGATCTCCTCCTCGGTGATGTCGAAGGCGCGCACTTCGGAGTAAACGCCGATCTCGCGCACGCGGCGGGCGATCAGCTGGGTGTACTGGGAGCCGAAGTCGAGGATCAGGATCTTGTGGGCGTGAATGTCGGTCATCTGGGCGTCTCTTGCTGGCAGCGTAGGCGGCGGGCCGGATACAAAAGGGTGCGGCGGGATATGCCCCGCCGCGGTGGTACCTCTTGGGCTAGCGGTTAACTAGCCCGGTAGTTCGGGGCTTCCTTGGTGATCTGCACGTCGTGGACGTGGGATTCGGCGAAGCCGGCCCCGGTGATCTGCACGAACTCGGGCTTGGTGCGCATCTCGAGGATGGTGGTGCAGCCGGTGTAGCCCATCGAGGCGCGCAGGCCGCCCATCAGCTGGTGGACGATGGCGCTCATCATGCCCTTGTAGGGCACGCGGCCTTCGACGCCTTCCGGCACCAGCTTGTCGGCGCCGGCGTCCTTGTCCTGGAAGTAGCGGTCGCTGGAGCCCTGGCTCTGGGACATGGCGCCCATCGAGCCCATGCCGCGGTAGGCCTTGTAGGTGCGCCCCTGGTAGAGCTCGACCTCGCCCGGCGCCTCTTCGGTGCCGGCCAGCAGGCCACCGATCATCACCGTGCTGGCACCGGCGGCGATGGCCTTGGCCAGGTCGCCGGAGAAGCGGATGCCACCGTCGGCGATCAGCGGGATGTCGTAGGGCTTGAGCGCCTCGGCGACGTTGGAGACCGCGCTGATCTGCGGTACGCCGACGCCGGCCACCACGCGGGTGGTGCAGATCGAACCCGGGCCGATACCGACCTTGACCCCATCGGCACCGGCTTCGGCCAGTGCCACGGCGGCGCCGGCGGTGGCGATGTTGCCACCGATCACCTGCACCCCGGGGAAGTGCTCCTTGGCCCAGCGCACGCGGTCGATCACGCCCTTGGAGTGGCCGTGGGCGGTGTCGACGACGATCACATCGACCCCGGCCTCGGCCAGCGCGGCGATGCGGTCCGGGGTCTCGGGGCCGGTGCCCACCGCGGCGCCGACCAGCAGGCGGCCGTCGGCATCCTTGGCGGCGAACGGGTAGGTGCGCGCCTTCTCGATGTCGCGCACCGTGACCAGGCCGTGCAGATGGAAGTCCTCATCGACGATCAGGATCTTCTCGATGCGGTTCTCCTGCAGCTTGACCTTGATCTCCGACAGCGGCGTGCCCACCGGCACGGTGACCAGCTTGTCGCGCGGGGTCATGATCGCCTCGACGCTGTCGCTGTGGTCGGGCTGGAAGCGCATGTCGCGGCCGGTGACGATGCCCACCAGGGTCTCGCCCTCGACCACCGGGAAGCCGGAGTAGCCGTACTCGTCGGCCATCGCCAGCAGGTCCTGCAGCTTGGCCTTGGGGCCCACGGTGACGGGGTCCTTGACGATCACGCTCTCGTGCTTCTTGACCTTGCGCACCTCGGCGGCCTGGCCGGCGATGGTCATGTTCTTGTGGATGATGCCGATGCCACCTTCCTGGGCCATGGCGATGGCCAGGCGCGCTTCGGTGACGGTATCCATGGCGGACGAGACGAGCGGGATATTGAGTTCGAGGTTGCGGGTCAGGCGGGACTTGAGGCTGACGTCCTTGGGCAGGACCTCAGAGTAGCCGGGAACGAGTAATACGTCATCGAACGTAAGTGCTTCTTGAGCCATACGTAGCATAGCGGCAACACCCATTTTGAGCAGATGGGAAGTGGGGCGAGGGAAAAGTTAATCGAGCATTATAGCGGGTCGGGTGCGGGTGCAGCAATGCGAGTCGTGGTCTGTCGCACATGGCGTGCTAAGCTGCGGGTTTTCGCCGCGTAAAGTAGCTTCCGCCATGCCCGCCGCTCCCGATACCGTGCTCTCCGTCAGCGACCTCAACCGCCGCGCCCGCCTGCTGCTGGAGGGCGACTTCGGCGACTGCTGGGTGGAAGGCGAGCTGTCCGGGGTGTCGCGGCCGGCCTCGGGCCACGTCTACTTCACCCTCAAGGATGAGCGCGCCCAGCTGCGCTGCGCGCTGTTTCGCAACCGCGCGCGCTTCGTCGCCGCGCCGCTCAACAACGGCGACCGGGTCAAGCTGCGCGGCAAGGTGTCGCTGTTCGAACCGCGTGGCGATTTCCAGATGATCGTCGATGCGGTACAGGCGGCCGGCGCCGGCGACCTGCTCGCCGCCCTGGAGCGCCTCAAGCATCAGCTCGCCGCCCAGGGGGTGTTCGCCAATGCCCGCGCCCTGCCCTTTCCGCCGCGCCGGCTGGTGGTGATGACCTCGCCCAGCGGCGCGGCGATCCGCGACGTGCTGGCGGTACTGCAGGCACGCTGGCCGCTGGTGGAGGTCAGCATCGTGCCGGTACCGGTGCAGGGCCGCGAGGCGGCGCCGGCGATGATCCGCGCCCTGGCGCTGCTCAACCGTCAGAGCGAACCGGGAGGCCGCTTCGACCCGGCGCGCGATGCGCTGCTGATCACCCGCGGCGGCGGCAGCCTCGAGGACCTGTGGGCCTTCAACGACGAGCACCTGGCGCGGGCGATCTTCCATTCGCGGCTGGCGGTGATGTCGGCGGTGGGCCACGAGGTCGACACCGGCCTCAGCGACTTCGCCGCCGACGCCCGTGCCCCGACCCCCTCCGCCGCCGCCGAGATGCTGGTGCCCGACCAGGCCGACCTGCGCCGGCGGCTGGGCCTCGCCGGCCGGCGGCTGGCCGCAGCTCAGCAGACCCGGCTTCAGCGCGAGACCCAGCGCCTCGACCACCTGCGCGCACGGCTGCGCCACCCCGGCGAGCGCCTCGCCCAGCAGCGCCAGCATCTGGCCCAGCTGGAGGCGCGCCTGCAGCGCGCCATGCGCGCGCGCCTCGAGCACGGCCGCCAGCGCCAGCAGCACCTGCAGGCGCGGCTCAACGGCATCGACCCGGCCGGCCTGCTACGCCAGGCCGAGCTGCGCAAGCGCCAGGCCAGTGAGCGGCTGTTCGCCGCCATGCCGCGCCAGCTGGAGCGCCAGCGCAGCCGCCTCGAGGCCCTGGCCCGCGAGCTGCAGGCGGTCAGCCCGCTGGCGGTACTGGGCCGCGGCTATGCCATCGTGGAGGACGAACAGGGGCAGGTGGTGCGCCGCGCCGCCGACGCCCAGCCCGGCCAGGCGTTGACTACCCGGCTCGGCGAGGGGCGCCTCGCGGTCGAGGTCAAGCGGCGCCTGGAGGAGTAGCTAGCCGTTGCTGACCAGCTCGGCGGCGCCCGGCTTGAAGCTGCTGGGCTCTAGCTCGTGGCGATTGAGCAGCTTGTAGAAGTCGGTGCGGTTGCGCCCGGCGATGCGCGCCGCCTGGGTGACGTTGCCCTCGGTGATCTTGAGCACCTTGATCAGGTAGCTGCGCTCGAAGCTGGCGCGCGCCTCGTTGAACGACGGCAGCGCATTCTCCTCGGCGGCCAGCGCCTGGGAGACCAGCGCCTCGGGAATCATCGGCGAGCTGGTCAGCGCCACGCACTGCTCCACCACGTTGACCAGCTGGCGCACGTTGCCCGGCCAGGCGCTGGAGGCCAGCAGGTTGAGCGCCTCCGGCGAGAAGCCCTTGACGAACGGCTTGTGGCGCTCGGCGGCCTGGGTCACCAGGTGCTTGGCCAGCAGTGGCACGTCCTCGGCACGCTCCTTGAGCGCCGGCAGCTTGAGATTGACCACGTTGAGGCGGTAGTAGAGATCCTCGCGGAAGTCGCCCTCGCGCATGGCGCGGTCGAGATCGCGGTGGGTCGCCGAGATGATGCGCACGTCGATGGGCACCGAGGTGGTCGACCCCAGCGGGCGAATCTGGCGCTCCTGGATGGCGCGCAGCAGCTTGACCTGCAGGGTCAGCGGCATGTCGCCGATCTCGTCGAGGAACAGGGTGCCGCCGTCGGCGGCCTGGAACAGCCCCTGGTGCTGGTTCACCGCACCGGTGAAGGCGCCCTTGGCGTGGCCGAACAGCTCGCTCTCGAGCAGCTGCTCGGGCAGCGCGCCGCAGTTGATGGCGACGAACGGCTTGTCGGCCCGGGTGCTGGCATGGTGAATGGCGTTGGCCATCAACTCCTTGCCCGACCCCGAGGGGCCGGTGACCAGCACGCTGACGTCGGCGCCGGCGACCATCCGCGCCTGCTCGAGAATGCGCTCCATCTGCGGGCTACGGGTGATGATCGCCGCGCGCCAGGCGTTGTCGCCGTCGACCGCCGGCCCCGGGGTCTGCGACAGCGCCTCGTCGATGGCGGCAAACAGCTCCTCGCGGTCCACCGGTTTGGTCAGGAAGCTGAACACCCCCTGGCGGGTAGCGCTCACCGCATCGGGGATCGAGCCGTGGGCGGTGAGGATGATCACCGGTAGGCCGGGGGCCTGGCGCTGGATCTCATGAAACAGCGCCAACCCATCCATTTCGTCCATGCGCAGGTCGGATAGCACCAGGTCAGGCCGCGACTCGCCGAGCCTGTCGAGGGCCTGGCGGCCGCTTTCAGCGGTGGTGACACGAAAGCCGCGGCTCTCCAGGCGCAGGCCCAGCAGCTTCAACAGGCTCGCGTCGTCATCCACCAGCAGGATATGGGCGCCTTGCGGTCGGGCTGCTTGTTTCACGATTCACTTCCTCGTCTCGTCGGTATTTCAGGCCTCAGGGCGAGAATTGGCGCAGGTTGATGCTCTGCTCGATATCGGTCAGCGCCTCGAGCTTCTCGGCCAGCGACTCGTTTTCTTCAGCCAGGCCGCGACGTTCGCTTTCGCTGCGCTCGAGCCGGTTGGCCAAGGCGCGTCGCCCCTCTACTTCGTTGAGCCAGTAGCGCAGCAGCGGCTGCAGGTCGCTGGGTGCGGCATGCAGGTCGTCGCGCAGTAGCTCGGCGGCCTCGCTCCATTGCCGCTCACTGCCCCAGGCCAGCACCACCGCGCGCTGCAGGTGCTGCTCCGGCGTGCTGCCCTGCAGCTGCTCGATCTGCGCATCCCGCCACTCGCGGTCGCCGCGCTGCGAGGCCAGGCCATAGGCCACCCAGGCATCCACCAGGCAGGGACTCTCAACCAGGGTAGGAGTCGGCTCATTGCACTGGGTGGGCAGCTCTGGCTCTGGTTCCACCTCGCTCTGCTGCATGGCAGGAAACGCTTCACATCCCACCAGCAGCATCACCGCGGCGAGTGACAGCAGTGTTCTATAGTTCATGGTTCAGTTGTTCCTTGCGTGTAAGCTCGCCGCCTCTGTGGGCAGCATCAAGGTCGTATTGTTCGTCTCTTGCCCGCTGGCATCGGCATCTATCCAGGGCAGCACCAGGCGAAAACACACCGGCAACTGGTTGTCTTCGACCAGCATTAGCTCACCGTGCTGGGCGCGGGCGCAGTCGGCGGCCACCGACAGGCCGATCCCCGACCCCTTGAGCGGGCCCTTGCGGCGCGCCCGGCCCTGGTAGAACGCCTCGAACAGCCGCGGGCGGTCTTCCTCGGCGATCGGCTCACCGCTGTTGGCCACCTCGACGAACAGCCGTTCGCCGCGGACCCAGGCGCGGATCGCCAATTCGCCGCCGTCTTCGCCATAGGCAATGGCATTGGACAGCAAATTGTCGAGAATACGCCCGGTGGCAATGCGATCGGCCTGCCAGTCGAGGGGCTTGTCGAACCACTCGACACGCATCTCCTTGTGCTCGAGGGCCAGCTGGTGCTTGGCCAGCAGCTCCTTGACCACGGTAGCCAGGTCGAAACGCACCACCCTGGTGCCCTTGTCGTGCTGCAGCAGATTGTAGTCGAGCAACTGCTCGATCAGGGTCTGCAGCTCCTTGCCGCTGCTGTCGATCAACTCGAGGATCTCCAACTGGCGCGGGGTGATCTCGCCGGCCACGCCGTCGCTGAGTAGCGCAGTGCCCTCGCGCACGCTGGCCAGCGGGGTCTTGAGTTCGTGGGACATATGGCGCAGGAACTGCTGTTTCTGGGCCTCCAGCTCGCTGAGCCGCGATGACAGCCAGTCGAGCCGATCGCCGAGGCTGACCAGCTCGGCCGGGCCCTGGATGGTCTTGGCCGGCGCCGCCGTGCCGCTGTTGCCGAGCCCCAGGATGCGCCGTTCGAGCTGCCGGATGGGGCGGATGATCAGCCAGGTGAATAGCAGCATCAGCAGCAGGCTTGCCGACACCAGTGCCGCGGTCTGCAGCCATAGCTGGGTCTGGACGCTACTGGCCTGCTCGCGAATGGTGTCGATGCGCGCATCGATATGCCGGTTGGTGGCACGGCGTACCGCCTCGGTGTTGGCGGCGAAGGGCACGAAGGCGAACAGCTCCTCGCGGAACTCTTCGATGGGCAGCTCGGGCATGCTGCGCAGCAGGCCGAGCTGGTCGACCAGCGCCAGCATGTGCGGGTCATCGGGCAGCAGCCGGCGATGCTGGGCGAGCAGGTCGCCGAACTCCTCGACGCGCTCGAGATAGATCTCCATCAAGCCTTCCTGCTCGATCACTGCGTACTGCCGCGCGCTGCGTTCCATCTCCAGCGCCAGGCTGGAGAGCTCGCGGGCACGGCGCGTCTCTTCCACCGCCTGGCGGGCGCTAACGTCGGCCAGGCGGGTGAGTTCGGAGAGTGCCTGCCCAGCCTGAAACATCAGCACACCTAGTGGCAGCATCACCACGATGAAGGCTAGCAGCACCAGCTGCAGCAGCGAGCGGGGGCGCCAGCGGCGCGAGACCTGGGTGGTCATGACCAATGTTCTATGTAAAAGGAAAAGAGGCGGCGTCATGGGTGTTCCACACAGGATAACAGATTTGTCGTTATTGCCGGCGGGCAAAAAAAGAGGGCCGGCAGAGCCGGCCCAAGGTACGCAGGGAACTGAAGGGGTAGAGATTGAGATGCATTAGCCGCCTGGCCGGATCATCCATCATCGCACTCTGGGGACCCGAAGGTCCGGAAGCCATGCGACGGCATTCTCATCATGCCAGGATCCGCCGTCGCACTTTGGAGTGGCACGCCACTCGGCTTCATTCTTCATCATGCCGCTCATCGCGCCATGATCCTGAATTCGATCCCCCGCAGGGGATGAGGCATCCATGCCGGGGCATCCTTGCCCTTACGGTGCCATTCCTTGCCGTACTGGCGGCACCTCGTCTCATCGCAACCTTAGTCACACATCGCGTGGAGCAGACGCTGACCGGTCCAGTGAGCAAGTGGCACAGGGTGGTGATCCTTGCCCTGCTGGTCCGGCCCGGGAAGCGGATCGAGCCGTATTGATCCGTTTCCCTTGCTCGCCCTATACATTGCGACGAGCGTGCCAAAAATCGCGATGATCTTTTAAAATCAAATAGTTAAAAACAAGGAAAGAGTGCCAGTTCGAGATGGGGTGCGAAAAATCGTCAGATCGAGGCAAATTACCGGCATTTATGTCGCCATACGGCAACATTAATATGCGACAAATAAGATATTATTTTAAAATCAATGCCTTGCAAGGTTGCCATCTGGCGACACCCCAAGCCGACCTGCCGCATTTTTGCGACAGGCCGGCCCCGCGGCTAGACCAGCGGCTTAAGCAGGATCTTGGACTTGCGCGCGTGATTGTAGGCATCGCGCTTGAGGTTCGGCAGCTCGCTGAGCTCGGCCAGGCGGAAGCCGTGCTCGAAGAACCAGTGGGTGGTGTGGGTGGTCAGCGCGAACAGCGAGGTCAGCCCCTGGCGCCTGGCGCGGCGCTCGGTCTCGGCCAGCAGCAGCCCGCCCCGGGCGCCGCGCCGATAGTCGTCATGCACCGCCACACAGGCCAGCTCGGCCATCTGCGCCTCGGGGAAGGCGTGCAGCGCCGCACAGCCGATGATCATGCCGTCGCGCTCGATCACCAGGTAGTCGTCGATCTCGTGCTCGAGGCGCTCGCGGGAGCGGGCCACCAGCATGCCGCGCCGCTCGAGGGGCTCGAGCAGCTCGAGCAGGCCGGCGATATCGCCGAGCTGTGCGGCACGCAGCTGCTCGTAGCGGTGCTGGGTAATCATGGTGCCGACGCCGTCGCGAGTGAACAGCTCGCCGAGCAGGGCGTCGTGGTCGTGCCACGACAGCAGATGGGTACGTGCCACGCCGAAGCGCGCCGCACCGCAGGCCGCGGCGAGATGGCGATCGAGCTCGCTGCCCGGCGGCGAGCGGCGACGCAGCGGCTCGGCTTCGGCGGGGGTCAGCTGGCGCTGCAGGGCACCGCTCTCGTCGTGCAGGCCGTCGGCTTCGCCGAGCAGGATCAGCTTGTCGGCCTTGAGCGCCACCGCCGCCTGCTGGGCAACCTCAGAAGCATCCAGGTCGAAGACCTCGCCGGTGCTCGAGAAGCCCAGCGGCGGCAGCAGCACCAGCGCGCCCTGCTCGAGCAGCGCCTGGACCGCCGCGGCACGCACCCGGCGCACCTCGCCACTGTGGTCGTAGTCGACACCCTCGCGCACGCCCAGCGGTTTGGCCATCACCAGGTTGCCGGAGACCGCGGTCAGCTCGACGCCGTGCAGCGGCGTGTTGGGCAGCCCCAGCGACAGGCGCGCCTCCAGCCACAGCCGCTGCTCGGCGGCGACCCGCTCGACGCAGGCCATGATGTCGGCGTCGGCGATCCAGCGGCCGTCGTGACGGGTGGGGGTGACCCCCGCGGCCTCGAGCGCGGCGTTGACCTGGGGCCGAATGCCGAACACCACCACCAGCCGCACGCCCAGGGTGTGCAGCAGCGCCAGGTCCTGGATCAGCTGTTCGCCTCGCCCCTGCGCCATGGCCTCGCCCTCGATCAGGATGACGAAGGTTCGCCCGCGGTGCGCATTGATATACGGCGAGGAGTTACGGAACCAGTCGACGAAGGGAAAGCGAGTATTCAAGGGCCGCGCTCCGGCAGCAGGAGAATGGAAAGGGGCGAGGCTCGATGATAGCAGAGCAACCAAAAGCGCGGCACTACCGCCACGACAGGCGACGGCCCGCAGCGGGTGCGGGCCGTCGGTGGGTACTTGGCCTCGGCGCTACCGCCTAGCCGAAGATCCCCTTGAACATGAAGAAGAACATGATCGCCAGGCCGGCCCCGGCCGGCAGGGTGATCAGCCACGACATCACGATGGTGCCGATCACCCGCAGGTTGAGGGCTGCCATGCCGCGCGCCAGGCCAACGCCCAGGATCGCTCCGACCAGGGTATGGGTGGTGGAGATCGGCAGCCCGGTGCCCGAGGCCAGCACCACGGTGGTGGCTGCGGCCAGGGTCGCGGCGAAGCCGCGGCTGGGGGTCAGTTCGGTGATACCGGTACCCACGGTGGCGATCACCTTGTGGCCATAGGTGACCAGGCCGAAGACGATGCCGCCGCCGCCCAGGATCAGCACCCACCAGGGCACCAGGGCGGCGCTGTCGATGATGCCGTCGCTCTGCACCACGCTGATCACCGCGGCCAGCGGCCCGACCGCGTTGGCGACGTCATTGGAGCCGTGGGCGAAGGCCATGGCACAGGCGGTGAAGATCATCAGCACACCGAACACGCGCTCCACGCCGGCATAGCCGAAGTGGTCGTCGGCGGGCGGGCGCGAGGGGTTGGCGCTGCGCTCGAGCACGATCCCGAGCAGCATGATGAACAGACCGAACAGGATCGCCAGCAGCAGGCTCTGGCCGAAGCTGA
Organism: Halomonas salipaludis; assembly: GCF_002286975.1. Lineage (GTDB taxonomy): Bacteria > Pseudomonadota > Gammaproteobacteria > Pseudomonadales > Halomonadaceae > Franzmannia > Franzmannia salipaludis. The sequence continues at coordinate 211,027 of NZ_NSKB01000005.1, read as the reverse complement.
GGTCGAGGCCAACATGGGTCAGGCCCTTGGTCAGGGTAACCATGGCGACCACGAAACCGACCAGGAAGACGTACACCGGCACGTAGCGCTTGGCCGCGGCGAACGGGTCCTTGGCCTCGAAGATCAGGTACTGCACGGTCTTGAACAGCATGAAGGCGATGCTGCCGGCCAGCAGCGGCGACACCACCCAGCTCGAAGCGATGGTACCGACCCGGCCCCAGGCCACCGCCTCTATGCCCAACCCCACCGCACCGAAGCCGACGATGGCACCGACGATGGAGTGGGTGGTGGAGACCGGCCAGCCCCGCGCCGAGGCGATCATCAGCCAGATCGCCGCGGCCAGCAGCGCCGAGAGCATGCCGTAGACCAGCAGCTCGGGATTGCCGTCGAGCAGGTCGGGATCGATCATCCCGCCACGGATGGTCGAGGTGACCTCGCCGCCGGCCAGCCAGGCGCCGAGGAACTCGAAGATCACGGCGATGATGATCGCCTGCTTGATGGTGATCGCCTTGGAGCCCACCGAGGTGCCCATGGCATTGGCGACATCGTTGGCACCCACGCCCCAGGCCATAAAGAAGCCGAAGGCACACGCCAGCAGGATGAAGATTTCGCCGTGTTGCGCAATGATCGACATAGGGTCGGGTCCTATGTAGGTGTCGGGTCAGGCCTCAGCGGGCGGTGAGGATCTGCAGGCGGCTGCCGACGCGCTCGGCGCGGTCGGAGAGTTCGCCGATCCAGTCGATGATCTTGTAGAGAAAAATCACGTCTACCGGCGGCAGCTCGCTCTCCAGCTCGAACAGCTGACGGCGAATCGCCACCTGCTGGTCGTCAGTCTGGTGCTCGAGCTCGTGCAGATCGCGGATCAGGTTCTGCATCACCTCGGTGACGTTGCGCCCGAAACCCGATTCGAGCAGCTCCTTGAGCTCCTCCAGTGCCTTGCGCGCCTGGGCCACCGAGGCCACCGAGGTGACCAGATAGTCACGCATCGGCTGGGCCAGCGGCTGCGGCATGGTCATGCAGCGCCCCAGCATGATGCCGGTGATGTCGCGAGCCTTGTTGGCGATCTTGTCCTGGACGCTGATCAGGTCGAGCAGGTCGGAACGCGACACCGGCAGGAACATGGTGTTGGGCAGGTTGAGGCGCAGCTCGGTCTTGAGTTCGTCGGCCTGATGCTCGAGGTCGGTGATCGCCTCACGATGGCGAGCGGCGGCGTCCCAGTCGCTGGCGAGCGCGGCGTCGTAGAACGGCAGCAACTGGTCGGCACACTCATTGACCTTGACGATGTGCGCCAGCAACGGCTGGAATGGCGAGCGACCGAACATCGCCGAGAACGGATTGGTGGTTACCATAGAGCGGTTTGCGCAGTTGGGAATGGCGGCGACAGTATAGAGACTGCCACCCTCAGCGTCATGAAAATTTCATCTTACTGTCATCTCATCCGCGCCAAGGGGACCTTAGCTCATGAGCCAGGAAATCGAACTCAAGCTCGCCGTGGAGCACGGCGACCTCGCTGCCCTGCCCGCCCACCCGCTGCTGGCCAGCGGGGCCGAAGGCCCGCGCCGCTTGAGCAATACCTACTTCGACACCCCCGACGGCGCCCTCGAGAAGGCCCGGGTGGCGCTGCGCATTCGCCAGGTTGGCGGGCGCTATCTGCAGACGCTCAAGACCAGCGGTGCCGGCAGCGGCGGGCTCTCCCAGCGCGGCGAGTGGGAGTGGCAAATCGACGGCCCGGCGCTGGACCTGCCCGGGCTCGCCGCCCTGACGCCCATGCGCGATGTGGATCACGCCACCCTCGATGCCCTGGCACCGCGCTTTCGCACCGACTTCCAGCGCCTCACCTGGCAGCTCGAGCACCACGGCAACCGCATCGAGCTGGCCGTGGACCAGGGCGAGATCGTCGCCGGCGGACGGCATGCCGAGATCTGCGAGCTGGAACTCGAGCTCAAGTCCGGCCATGTCGAGGCGCTGTGGCAGCTGGCCGAGCAGCTCGCCCAGCAGGTCGCCCTGCGCCCGGCCCAGACCAGCAAGGCCGCGCGGGGCGCGTCGCTGGGCACCAGCCAGTGGACGCTGCCTGAAGACGACACCACGCCGCGGGCCTGCCTCGACCGCGCCATGGCCGCCCTCGACGCCTTTCGCGATAGCCGCCAGCCGGCGTTTCTCGAGACCGCCCACGCGGCGCTGGCCGGGGTTGCCGCCAGCGCCGATGATCGCGACACTCAGAGCCTGGCCCGGCGCACCGCCGAGGGCCTCGATGCAAACGGCCGCCTCGATCTCGCCGGCGGCCAGGCAGCGCTGGCCCTGGCGCAGCGGCTCGTCGACTGACGGATCGGGAGGATCCCATGCACCCCACCCTCAAGCCCGCCGGCGAAGGCCTGCGCACCCGGCTGTTTCAGGTCATCTTCGAGTCGGACACGCCGCTGGCCAAGGGCTTCGATATCGCGCTGATCGTTGCCATCCTGACCAGCGTGCTGATCGTCATGCTCGACAGCGTCGAGCACCTCAACGCCGCCCATGGAGAGCTGTTCTACTGGATGGAGTGGGGCTTTACCCTGGCCTTTACCGTGGAACTGCTGCTGCGCATCTACTGCCTGGAGCGCCCCCACCACTACCTCAAGAGCTTCTACGGCGTGGTCGACCTGCTGGCGATCCTGCCCACCTGGCTGCTGCTGGTGGTACCGGGCACCCAGTCGCTGGTGATGATCCGCCTGCTGCGCGCGCTGCGCATCTTCCGCGTGCTGCGGCTGATGCAGTTCGTCGGCGAGGGGCGGCTGCTGGTCGAGTCGCTCAAGAACAGCTGGCACCAGATCATGCTGTTCCTGTTCGCGGTGCTGATGATGGTGACGCTGTTCTCGGCGCTGATGTACACCATCGAGTCGCGCGAGGCAGGCTTTACCAGCATCCCGATGTCGATCTACTGGGGCATCGTCACCCTGACCACGGTGGGCTACGGCGATATCGTGCCGGTAACGCCGCTCGGCCAGGCGATCTCGACCATGGTCATGCTGCTCGGCTACTCGATCATCGCGGTGCCCACCGGGGTGTTCTCCGCCGAGGTGATTCGCTCGATTCGCGCCGACCGCTACTCCGACGAGGCCTGCCCGGGCTGCGGCCACGACCGCCACGAGAAGCGCGCCCGCTACTGCCTGCGCTGCGGCACCTGGCTCGACGAGGAGACCCCCGATCCCAACGCCGAGCAGAACCACGACGACGACGCCCCCTCCACCGATCCGGCGTGAGGGGGCGCTAGGCACTTCATTGGCCCTGCCGGCTAGCCCGGCAGGTCATCGGATTCACTGTGTCTCGAAGGGCGCATCCCACTCTTCGAGTTCAGCCTCTTCCCAGGTGCCGTAGGTCGCATTGGGGAATACGATCCAGTCGACACCGAAACGCTCGGCATGCGCTTCGACCCGCTCATGCTGCTCGTCGAGGGGTACGTCGCTGACGAACTCCTCGGAAAAGTCATGCAGGGTATCGCCCAGCTGCATCACCAGGGTGTAGTTCTCGTCGACGACGTCGCGACGCTCCTGCTTGGGGGGGCCAAGCAGCAGCAGCGTGTCATCAGATACCTGCGGCAATCCCAGTGCTTCGAGGGTGGCCAGGGAGTCTTGCTTGTTCTCCTCGTAGCGATCCGAGACGTAGTAGATCGCCACGCCCTGCTCATCGGCAAACTCGAGGAAGTCCATGGCACCAGGAATCAACCGCGGAGTGCCCTCTCGCTCCCAGTGCAACCAGGTATCCCAGACGGTGTAGTCGTGACATAGGTTCATGTCACGCACCAGGAGCTCGGTGTTGTCGATCACCGTTTCATCGAGATCGGTGATGATCGCCAGGTTGGCATCGTCACCGTGCTCGGCAATCTGCTGTTCGAGGCGCAGGGTCGCCAGTGTGAAGCCCTGACGCTGCAACGCGGCGATTTCGGCAGACTGTTGCTGATAACGCAGGCCCATCTTGTAGGCTTGCTGAGCGCATAGCGTCGGCTCACTGGCAGTTGACGGCTCCTCGGCATTCGCCGTCGACGCCAGTGACAGGCTCGCCAGCCCAACCATCAGGACACTGGGCATGGTGCGGAATCCAATATGCATCGCCATGAAAACTCTCCTTGAGTGATCGAAGTCGCCCGTCGAGATGATTACACCAAATTATGAATAACGGGCTTTTTCATTGTGTTTTATTTTCTTTGAACATTCAATATAGATCAAAAAGACACCAGATGGCCCCTCGAACTCCCGACTCGTAGCCCAAGTCAATGACGGGAGACACAGACCAAATAGCAGCGCCGCCCTGCATAGGGCGGCGCCGGGCATCGCTCGAGCGAAGGGTCGCGCTAGACCTGGAAGGGTGCCGGGTCGCCGCGCCCTTCGCGCACGATCACTGGCGGCAGGTCGCGCAGGTCGACCACCGTGGTCGGCTCCAGGTGGCAGGCGCCACCGTCGATGATCAGGTCAAGGTGGGCGCCGAAGCGCTCGCGAATCTCCTCGGCATCGGTCATCGGCAGCTCCTCGCCGACCGGGATCAGCGTCACGCTCATCAGCGGCTCACCCAGCGCGGCGAGCAGCGCATGGGTGATGCGGTGGTCCGGCACGCGTACGCCGATCGAGCGGCGCTTGGGGTGCAGCAACAACCGCGGCACCTCCGAGGTGGCATTGAGGATGAAGGTGTAAGGCCCCGGCGTATGCGTCTTGAGCAGGCGGAACACGGCGTTGTCGACCTTGGCGTAGGTGCCGATCTCGGACAGGTCCGAGCACACCAGGGTGAAGTTGTGCTTATCATCCAGCGAGCGCAGCCACTTGATCTTCTCGATCGCCTTCTTGTCACCGAGATGGCAGCCCAGGGCATAGCCGGAGTCGGTGGGATAGGCGACCACCCCACCCTGGCGAATGATCGTAAGGGCCTGGTCGATCAGGCGCTTCTGGGGGTTGTCGGGATGCAGCTGGAAGAACTGGGTCATGGCATGACTCCTTGTCGCGTTTGTTTCAGCGTAATCGGCCGGCGGGAGAAAGGCGATCTAGGCGGCGGCGAAGGCGGCCAGCGCCGGATGCATCCACACCGGCCTCACCGCGCTGCGCGGCGCAGGGCTCATGCTGCCCGGCGCCAGCGCGCCACCGGGAAAGTGAAAATCGCTGCCCAGCGAGGCGTAGAGCCCACGCTCGTCGAGTTGGCGGGCCAGGTCGCGGGTGGCGTCGGCATTCTGGTAGCCGCTGATCAGCTCGGCGGCCTCGCCGCCGGCGGCGGTGAAGTCATCGAGCAGCAGGCCACGCTTGCGCCGGGTAGTGCCATAGCGCAGCGGGTGGGCCAGCACGGCCACGCCGCCGGCATCGCGGATCCACTCCACCGCGGTGGAGATGAACGGCCAATGGGCCTTGACGTCGCCGGGCTTGCCGCTGCCCAGGTGCTTCTTGAAGGCGGTCTTGATGTCGGGCGTGATGCCGGCAGCGACCAGCGCCCGGGCGAAGTCGGGGCGGCCCAACGGGCGTGGGCCACCGGCCTGTTCGCGGGCGCGGGCCAGGGCGTCGTCGAGCCCCAGTTTCTCCAGGCGCCGGGCGATCTCCTCGGCGCGCGCCTCGCGGGCCTCGGCCTGGGCAACGAGCCCGGCCTCGAGGCTGCCGCGTACGCCCTGGGGCAGCAGCGCCACTACGTGGATGTTCATGCCACGCCACTGGGTCGAAAGCTCGGCGGCGGGCAGCACGCGCAGACCCAGCGCCTGAGCGGCTTGCTGCGCCTCGGCGACGCCGGCGACGGTGTCGTGGTCGGTCAGCGCCAGGCGCGTCAGGCCGCGGGCATGGCACAGCGCCATCAGCTCGGCAGGCGGCAGCGCACCGTCCGAGGCGGTGGAGTGCATATGCAGATCGATGCCGCCGACGCCTTCCAGGGCAGCCGGCAGTGGCGCAAGTGAGGTCATTGGCATGACGCCGACTGGCGTCTTTGTCAGAATAGGAGCCCCATGGTGCGCGCCGCGCGCCAGAGGGTCAATCACTACTCAAGGAAGCCCTGAGATGCTCTATGCGATCATCAGTGAAGACGTGAAGAACAGCCTCGAACGGCGCATGGCGGCTCGTCCCGACCATCTTGCCCGCCTCGAGAAGCTGCGCGACGAGGGCCGCCTGATCCTCGCCGGCCCGCACCCGGCAGTGGACAGCGACAATCCTGGCGATGCCGGTTTCAGCGGCAGCCTGGTGGTGGCCGAATTCGACGACCTGAGCGCCGCCCAATCCTGGGCCGACGCCGACCCCTTCGTGATCGCCGGGGTCTACGCCAAGGTCACGGTCAAGCCGTTCAAGAAAGTCCTTCCTTAACACCACGTTAGGCTGACAAGCCTTAGGTTTTCCACAGCCGGACTATACACACCGTCTGTGGAAAACCCTGTTAGTAGCCCGCGGACGCCTTTTGGCAGGCGCCATGAGATGCCGCCCGGCGAAGATTGCTCATTTTTTAACCACTCTCCACCGATCGGAGTCCGCCGGTGACCGACCGCCCTCGCGATAGCCTTGCTGCCCTGGAAACCGCCCGCCTCGACTGGCAGCGCGACGACGGTGACCTGGAGACGCCCCATTCGCTGGCCTTCGGCGATGTCTACTTCTCGCGCCAAGACGGCCGCGCCGAAACCGAGCACGTGTTCGTCGAGGGGAACGACCTGCCCCGGCGCTTTCGCGAATGGTGCGAGCCACGCCCCTTCGTGATCGGCGAGACCGGGTTTGGCACCGGGCTCAATGTACTCTGCGCCTGGGCCTGTTTTACCCGCTATGCCTCCCCTGACGCGCGTCTGCATCTGGTCTCCACCGAGAAGTACCCGCTGGCCCGCGCCGACCTCGCCCGCGCGCTGGCTGCCTGGCCCGAGCTGGCCGAGGCAGCCGCCAGGCTGGTCGACCAGTGGCCCGAGCCGGTGGCCGGCGTGCACCGCCTGTGGCTCGATTCGCGGGTCACGCTGGACCTGCACTTCGGCGACAGCGCCGAGTGCCTGGCAGCCCTCGACGGCCGCGTTGACGCCTGGTTCCTGGACGGCTTCGCGCCGTCGAAGAATCCACAAATGTGGCAGCCGGCGCTATTCGAGGCGATGTCGCGCAGGAGCCGCGACGGCGCCACCTTCGCCACCTTTACCTGCGCCGGGGTAGTCAAGCGCGGGCTCAAGGCGGCCGGCTTCGCCTGGCGCAAGGTGCCGGGGTTCGGCCGCAAGCGCGAGATGCTGGCCGGCGAGCTCGCCACGCCCAGCGCCGACGAGACGCGCCGTGCAACGCCCTGGTTTACCCCGCCCCCGCCGCGCCCGGCACGCCACGTCGCGGTGATCGGCGCCGGGTTGGCCGGTGCCAGCGTGGCCCATGCCCTGGCCCGCCGTGGGGTAAGGATTACCCTGCTCGACCGCGAGGCACCCGGCGCCGGCGCCTCGGGCAACGCCCAGGGGGCGCTGTATATCAAGCTGGCAGTGGCGCCCAACGCCCACAGTCGGGTCTACCTGGCCGGGCTGCTGCACAGCCGCCGCTGGCTCGAGGCGCTCGACCCCGAGGGCGCCCTGTGGCAGCCAAGCGGGGTGCTGCAGCTGGCCAACGATAGCCGCGAGGCCGAGCGCCAGGCGCGCTTCCTGGTCCAGTACGGGCTGCCTGAAACGGTGGTGGAGGGAGTGGGTGGCGACTCGCTGGCCAAGCGCAGCGGCCTGCCGCCCCAGGCGTTCAGCGCCGCGCGCGCCCTCGACTACCCAGGCGCCGGCTGGGTGCGGCCCCAGGCCCTCTGCCAACGGCTCGCCACCAGCCCCGGGGTGACCTTTCAGCGTGGCGAAGTGGCACGCTTGGCGCCAACGGCACACGGCTGGTGCCTGACGCTGGCCGACGGCGCCAACCTCGACGCCGACCAGGTGGTGATCGCCACCGCCCAGTTGGCCAACCGCTTCGACCAGACCGCCGAGCTGCCGCTGCAGGCGATCCGCGGCCAGGTGAGCCAGGTCAGCCTGCCCGAGGGCGTGCCGGCGCCGACTCGGGTGATCTGCGCCGGGGGCTATGTGCCGCCGCCCCAGGAGGGCGTGCTGACCTTCGGCGCTACCTTCGCGCCCCACGACCAGGGCGACAAGCTACGCGAGGCGGACCACGCCGCCAACCTGGCCGAGCTCGAGCGCACCCTGCCCGGCTACCTCGAGGCGCTGCGCAAGGCCGGCGTCGACCTCGACCCGGCGCGCATGGACGGGCGCGCTGCGGTGCGCGCCGCGAGCCCCGACAAGCTCCCCTACGCCGGGCCGGTGCCCGACAGCGAGGCCTGGCGGCGCGACTACACCGCCCTGGCCAAGGATGCCAAGCGCATTCCCGCCACGCCGGGGGCGCATCATGGCGGGCTATGGATCAGCGCCGCCCACGGCTCGCGGGGACTGGCCAGCGCGCCGCTGTGTGCCGAGCTGATCGCATCGAGGATCTGCGACGAACCGCTACCGCTGCCCGCGGCGCTGGTCGACCAGCTCCATCCGGGGCGGCGGCTGATCCGCGACCTGATCCGTCTCACTCCCCGCTGAGTGAGCGCAGCGCCTGGGGATCGCGGCAGCGGTAGCTGAACGCCGGGCGCCCCACCTGGCCGTAGTGAAACGACTCCTCGAGCACCTCCCTCTCGGTCAGGTGCTTGAGGTATTTGCGCAGCGACACCCGCGACATGCCGGTCAGCGGGGCCAGCTCGTCGGTGGCGAAGGTGGCGTCGCCGAGGCGCAGAATCGCCTGAGCGACCTGTGCCAGGGTCGGCGCGGTCAGCCCCTTGGGCAGGCCATCCGGGCGGCGCGGCGCCGGCGCGGGCGTGGCCTGGAACAGGCGGTCGAGATCACGCTGCTCGACCTGCGGCGGGAGCTGCTGCAGCGAACGGCGATTGGCGACACAGGCGCTCACCGCGTCGCGGAAACGCTCGAATTCGAAGGGTTTTATCAGGAAGTCGCGCACGCCCAGCTGACGCGCGCTACGCACCGTCTCGAGCTCGGAGGCGGCGGTGATCAGGATCACGTCGACATCGCGCCCCTGGCGCTGCAGCTGGCGGACGATCTCCAGCCCGCTGCGCTCACGCAGGTAGACATCCAGCAGCAGCAGGTCCACCGGCTGTTGTTCCAGCACTTCCAGGGCAGTGGGCACGTCGAGACACTGCGCCGCCAGGGTGACGTCGTCCAACCGGTTGAGGTACTCGAGGTTGAGGCGCATGACCATCGGGTCGTCCTCGACGATCAGCACCCGGATAGGATCGCTCATGCCAATGGCTCCTGCAGCGCTAGGCTGGCTTCGGCCAGGGTGCCCTGGCCGGGGTGGCTATACAGCGACAACGAGCCGCCGTGGGCCTCGAGGCGTGCCTTGACCAGCGCCAGACCGAGCCCGCGCGCCTCGCCCTTGGTCGAGACCCCGCGGCCAATGACCCGTGCGAGCAGCGCCGGGGCGATGCCCGGCCCGTTATCCTGCACTTCGATGGTCAGTACCTCCTCGTCTACCGCCAGCAGCAGCGAGACCTCAGGCTGCTCGGCGTCGACCAGCGCCTCGAAGGCGTTCTCGAGCAGGTTGCCGATCACCGTGACCAGGCTGTGGCTCAGCGCCGGGTCGTGCAATACCGGGATCTCGCCGTCGACCTCGATGCCCAGGCGGATACCGCGCTCCTGGGCTTCGCTGCGCTTGCCGAGCAGGAAGCCGGCCAGCACCGGATCGCGCAGCCGCTCATCGGGCAGCGGCGCCACCAGCGGGCCGGAGGCGAGTTCACGCAGGTAGCGGCGCAGTGCCTCGAGATCGCCCAGCTGGGCCAGACCGGTAATCACGTGCAGGGTATTCTTGACCTCATGGGTCGAGGCGCGCAGCGCCTCGGCGTAGCGGCGTACGCCGGTCAGCTGCTCGGCCAGGCGGTCCACCTCGCCCTTGTCGCGCAGGGTGGCCACGGCGCCGATCAGCTGCTGGCGATGATAGATGGGTAGCCGATTGACGATCAACGCCTGGCCATTCAGGGTGACCTCGCGATCCAGCTCTGGCTGGCCGGTGGCCAGCACCTCCTGCAGCGCCCCGGGTGGCAGGTAGTCGGCCAGGGCGGTGCCCGGCGGCGGCGCGGCCAGCCCGGCTCGCTGCAGCAGCTGCGCCGCCGCCGCATTGGCCAGAGTGATGCGCCCCTGCGGGTCCACCGCCAGGATCCCCTCATGCACCGATGACAGCAGCGCCTGGCGCTCCTCGACCAGGCGTGCGATCTGATGCGGCTCGAGCCCCAGCAGGGTGCGCTTGAGGTAGCGCGCCAGGCCCCCCGCGGCCACGCCGGCCGCCATCACCAGCGCCAGCACCGCCAGCAGAATTCGCCGCCGGTGCTCTTCCAGAGTCGGCAGCAGCGCCGCCAGGGTAATACCCACGGCCACCGCGCCGACCACCTGCTGCTCGGCATCGCGCACCGGGGCGAAGCCACGAATGCTGGTTCCCAGCGTGCCCTCGGCGCGGGAGGCGTAGCGCTCGCCGGCCAGCGCCGGGCCTTCGTCGCCGCCCTGGAAGGGAGCGTCGATCCTGGCCGGTTCGGGGTGGGTCAGGCGCCGCGCCTGGCGGTCCATGACCACGATGAAGTCGACCCCCAGCGCGCGGCGCAGGCCGTCGATCTCCTCCTGGAGCGCCGCATCGGAGCGCCCGGGCTGCTGCAGCGCGTCGCGCACCTTGGCTTTGGCGGCCACCACCTCGGCCAGGTCCATGACCCGGGTGGCATGGGCCTGCTCCAGGGCGCTGCGCTGCTGGGCCATGAACAACCACAGCGCCAAGCCCAGGGTCACCGCAACCATCGCCACCGCGAGCAGCGATATCCACAGGTTGAGCGGCAGCCGGCGCAGCGACGGGGATGGATTCGACACGGGGATCACGCTCTCCTGTTGCGGCCCCGTGAAGCGCGGGGGTTCGACCTTGGTGGCATTTTCAGCCGCGAGGGGCTGTGCCGTCGATCCCCCGCCCGCTTTCAATAGTGTCAAAACACTTTGTTAACTTTGCAAAACTTGGCTGACGGGGCAGCCGGCTTATGCTCGCTCACCACCTATCCGTTATCCCGCGCAGGAGGAGACGCATGAGCCACGCCAACGACGCGACGACCGAGTTCGTCAATCCCCGGCACAGCCTGCCGCGCATCGCCGGCATGCCATTGACGGCCTTCGGCTTGCTGACCGCCGTGCTGGTGACCGCGATCTATACCGACAACCTGCCCGCCGGGATGATTGGCGGCCTGCTGGTGATGATGGTGTTCGGCGAGCTGCTCGGCTTCGTCGGCGACCGCCTGCCCATCGTGCGCAGCTACCTCGGTGGCGGCGCCATCCTGGCGATCTTCGGCGCCGCCGCTTTGATGTACTTCCCGGTGCTGCCGGACGCCGTGGGCGAGAACATTACCACCTTCATGCAGGGTGGCGACTTCCTCAACTTCTATATTGCCGCACTGATCACCGGCAGCATCCTGGGCATGGATTCCGACTCGCTGGTCAAGATCGGCACGCGCTACTTCGTGCCGATCATCGGCGCCGTGCTGGGGGCCGCGCTTTTGGCGGGCCTGATCGGCACCCTGGTGGGCTTCACCATCGCCGATGCGGTGCTGGTGATTACCCTGCCGATCCTCGGCGGTGGCATGGGCGCCGGCGCGGTGCCGATGAGCCAGATCTACGAGCAGATGCTCGGCCAGCCGGCCAGCTACTACATCTCGCTGCTGGTCCCGGCGCTGGCGCTGGGCAACGTCTTCGCCATCGTCTTCGCCAGCCTGCTGGCCAAGCTCGGCGAGCGCTATCCGTCGCTCTCCGGCGATGGCCAGATCATGCCAGGGGTCAAGATCGAGGAGCGCCAGCAGTCACTGAGCCTGGCCAGCATGGGCACCGGTGTGATGGTCGCCCTGGGCTTTTACATCGGCGGCCAGGTGCTCGCCGACCTGATCCCGCTGCACCCTTATGCGCTGATGATCATCGTCGTGGCACTGTTCAAGATCCTCGGCCTGGTGCCCCAGTCGCTGGCCGATGCGGCCACCCAGTGGTATGGCTTCGTGGCGCGCAACTGGACCTTCGCACTGCTGTTCGGCATCGGCGTGGCCTATACCGACCTGGGCACCGTGATCGAGGCGCTGACCCCCGCCTACGTGATGATCGTCTTTGCCGTGGTCGCCGGCGCGGCCCTGGGCGCCGGCCTGCTGGGCAAGCTGGTCGGCTTCTACCCCATCGAGTCGGCGATTACCGCCGGGCTGTGCATGGCCAACATGGGCGGTACCGGTGACGTGGCGGTGCTCTCCGCGGCGCGGCGCATGCGCCTGATGCCCTTCGCCCAGATCTCGTCGCGGCTGGGTGGCGCGCTGATCCTGCTGATCTCGGGTCTGGGCCTGCCGCTGCTGTTCAACTAGGCGCTTAGCGCGGCAAGCCCCCCGCCTGCGTCAGGCCCTGCCGTAACGGCAGGGCCTGTTTTTTTGCTGGCCGCTGCTCAGCCCCTCAGCCTTCTTCGTCGTCGGCCAGGTCACGCCCAAAGCTGCGCCACTGGGCCAGGGTCATCACCTCTGTGCTCTCGGTCTGCAGGTCGTGGACGATCAGCAGCTCGCCGCGGGCAAGCTGCTGCTTGAGCTGGGCCGTCCAGCCGCGCATGCCGTCGCCGGAGGTGTCGGTGGTGTCGTAGCCCTGGCGGGTCACGAAGGCCTCGAGCAGGGCGTCGAGGGTTTCGCCGGGTAGCATGGCGTGGGGGACTTCCACGAAACGTCCGCTCATGGTGCTGGCTCCTCGTCGGCCGGATCCTCGTCTGGTTGATAAGCGCCTCCGGCCTCCCAGCGCGCCAGCCGGGTCAGGAACTCGGCCTCGTCGATCACCGTCACTCCCAACTCCTCGGCCTTGGCCAGCTTGCTGCCGGCGCCTGGCCCCGCCACCACGCAGGCGGTCTTCTTGGAGACGCTGCCGGCGACCTTGGCGCCCAGCGCCTGGAGCCGCGCCTTGCCCTCGTCGCGGGTCAGGTTCTCGAGGGTGCCGGTGAGCACCCAGGTCTCGCCGACCAGCGGCTGGGGCCGCTCGCCGATCTCCTGCTCTTCCCAGACGAGGCCGCAGCCGAGCAGGTCGTCGATGATTTCGCGGTTGTGCGGCTCGCGGAAGAAGCCGTGGACGTGGGCGGCGACGATCGGGCCGACGTCGTTGACCGCTTCGAGGTCCTGCTGCTCGGCGTCCATCAGCGCCTGCAGGGTGCCGAAGTGGCTGGCCAGGTTGCCGGCAGTGGCCTCGCCCACCTCGCGGATGCCCAGCGCGTAGATGAAGCGGGCAAGCGTGGTCGTCTTGGCGCGCTGCAGCGCCGCCACCAGATTCTCGGCGGACTTCTGGCCCATCCGCGGCAGCTCGGCAAGATGCTCGGCGTCGAGCCGGAACAGGTCGGCGGGCGTCTTGACCCAGTCGCGCTCGATCAACTGGTCGATCAGCTTCTCGCCGAGGCCGTCGATATCCAACGCACGCCGCGAGGCGAAGTGCTTGAGCGCCTCCTTGCGCTGGGCGGCGCAGTAGAGGCCGCCACTGCAGCGCGCCGCGACCTCGCCCTCGACCCGCTCGATGGCCGAGTCGCACACCGGGCAGCGCTCGGGAAACACGATGTCGCGGGCATCCGCCGGGCGCTGCTCCTCGAGCACCCGCACCACCTGGGGAATCACGTCGCCGGCACGGCGAATGCTCACGGTGTCGCCGATCATCACCCCCAGCCGGGCGATCTCGTCGGCGTTGTGCAGGGTGGCGTTGGAGACCGTGACCCCGGCCACGCTGACCGGCTCGAGGCGCGCCACTGGGGTGATGGCGCCGGTGCGGCCGACCTGGAACTCGACGTCGTTGAGGCGCGTGGTCTGCTCCTGGGCGGGAAACTTGTAGGCCACCGCCCAGCGCGGTGCGCGGGCGACGAAGCCCAGCTCGCGCTGCAGGCGCAGGTCGTCGACCTTGATCACCACGCCGTCGATATCGTAGCCCAGCGCGTCGCGGCGCTCGCCGAGGCGCCGGCAGTAGTCGATCAGCCCCTGGCTGCCGGTGACGGTGGTCAGTTCGCGGCTGGTGCGGAAACCCCAATCACCGAGCCTTTTCATTTGCGCGCTATGGGTTGGAATCACACTGTCGTCGATATTGGCCATGTTGATCCGCGCCACCTGGTAGGCGGTAAACTCCAGCGGCCGGGTGCGGGTGATCGCCGGGTCGAGCTGGCGCAGGCTACCAGCGGCGGCATTGCGCGGATTGGCGAACACCTTACCCTCTTCTCGCCGCGCCTTGTCGTTCATCGCTTCGAAGTCGGCATGACGCATGGTGACCTCGCCGCGCACCTCCAGCAGCTCGGGCCACGTCTCGCCGCGCAGCTTGAGGGGGATCGACTTCAGAGTCCTGAGGTTGGAGGTGATGCCCTCGCCGGTGCGGCCGTCGCCGCGGGTGGCGCCAAAGGCCAGCGCGCCGCGCTCGTAGACCAGCGACACCGCGGCACCGTCGAGCTTGGGTTCGCAGCAGAAGATCAGCTGCTCGCCGTCGCACTCGAGGCGTTCGCCGACGCGCTTGACGAAGGCGCGCAGCTCGTCGTCGTCGAAGGCGTTGCCCAGCGACAGCATGGGCACCGCATGCTGGACCTCGGGGAAGCCGTCGGCCGGCGCGGCGCCGACCCGCTGGGTGGGCGAATCCGCTGTCACCTGGCCGGGGTACTGCTCCTCGAGTGTCTGCAGACGGCGCAGCTTGCGGTCGTAGTCGGCATCGGTGAGGCGTGGTTCATCGAGCACATAGTAGCGATGGTTGGCGTCATCGAGTTCGGCGCGCAGGCGAGCGATCTCGTCGAGGATCTGGGGATCGGGCTGGGTCATTGAATCGGAGGTCTCGGTGCAGAGCGTGGGCCTCGAAGCGCGAGGCCAAATCAGTGTCGCCTAGCTTACCAAAGCAACAACCCCCGGTGGGAGTTACCGGGGGTTGTTGGCAGGGCGCTATCGCAGTTAGGGACTGATCCGTCGACAGGCCTGCGAGGAGGCGCTGTAAACCCATCCCTGGGCGCTACCTTGCGCCCTGCTGCGCTATCGCATCCTGCTCCGCTTGCAGGACCGGGGCTGGCCATCCATGGCCAGCCCGTTCGGAGGAATCCTCCTCACCCATGGCGCAAACCTCCTCTGCGGCCTGTCCCCGGCGTCCTTCGCTCGAGTAGCTACGGACTTGGAGTCGTTGAGCTGCCGCTGGGCGCTAGTTGGCCTGGTAGCGATGCAGGCGGTGGCGGCGCTCGAACTCCTGGACCCGCTGGCGGGCGAACTCGACGGTTTGCGCGGTCATCACGCTGCGGTTCTCGTCCTTCAGCTCGCCACCGAGGTGGCGCACGATGACCATGGCGGTCTCGACCATCGCCTCGAAGGCGGCGGCGGTGTCCACCGCCCCGGGCAGCGGCATCAGCAGCGTCACCCCAGGGGTGCGGAACTCGTCCATGGTATCCAGCGGGAAGGTGCCGGGCTTGACCACGTTGACCATCGAGAACTGCAGTTCGCTTTCGCTGTCTTCGGTCTCGAAGCGGTTGAAGATGCCCATGTCGCTGCTGTAGCGCAGGCCGCAGGCCAGCATCAGATCGAGCAGCGCCGAGCCGCTGAAGCCCTCCTCCTGGCGCGACATGACGCTGATGACGATGACTTCCTCGGCGTGGCTCAGGGTATCGCGGGCGTGCTCGACGTTGATGTCGTGACGCAGCGCCTTCTCTACCACTGGATGCGAGGCGACCTGCGGCTCGCGCTCGGCGGCGGGACGCGACTCGTAGGCTGAGTCGTCCACCGGACGCTGCACCCTGGCGCTGGCTTCGTCGAAGCTCGGCTCGGCGTAGCGGCTGTCGACATGATGCAAGCGACTCGGCGCGAACAGCGGATCGTCCTGGTCCTGGGCGCTGATTGCCTGGGCGTCGCGCGCCTGCTGCTCGCGAAGCTCGGCCTGGCGGGCAGCTTCCTGCTCGCGCTCGGCGGCCAGCTTGGCCGCCTTCTCGGCCTCGGCCTGCTTGCGACGGCTGGCTTCGCGGGCCTGCTTCTCGGCCTTGAGACGCGCTTTCTCGAGCTTGTCCTTCTTGCGCTGTTCCTTGCGCGCGGCAAGGGATTGCCTCATCGAGGAGCCGAAACGCTGCATGGATGCGCCGACCTGGGTCGAGCGCTCCTTGAACGAATCGGTCATGCCCTCGAGATCGACCAGCCGATAGCGCTCGGTGTCGTAATGCTCGTCATGATCATCGGGATCTGCAGCCAGCGGCTCGGTGGCGGCCTGGGGCGTTTCGTCGGCATCCAGCGCCGAGAGTGTCGGCTCGGTACGCGTCGGTTCCTCGGCCCGCGGGGCCTCGGCCTGCGCTGCAACCTCGGGCGTTTCGCTGCTGGCAGGCTCGGGCGCGGCGTCAGACGCAGCGGACTCAGCTCGCGGCGCGGTGTCGGCCGGCGGTTCGGCATGCCGGCGCTCGTCGGCGTCCACCTTGCGTGTCGGTTCGGCGCGGGGCGCTGTAGCAGGCGCGGCCGCTTCCTGCGGGGAAGCGGCCGCCGTTGCGGGTACGCTGTCAGGCGCCCGAGGCGTCGAGGCGTGACCTGGCTCGGCGGCCTGGCGCGGCGGCGCCGCGCCGCCGGAAGCAGACACGCTGGCCGAGTCGCGCGTCTTGTCTCGCCACTCTTTGTCTCGCCACTCCGACAGCACGCGTGAAGCGCCAGGATGCTCCTGGCGCTTCAGCTTGGGCTTGGCCGCGACCTGCTCCGATGCGGCGGGGCGAATCACCCGGGCGCCGCCGTTGGGCAGCTCCCAATTGATCTCGGCCTGTTTGGCCTCGTCGTCGAGGTCCATGTCTACCCGATTGGTACCGCTGGATCGTGTATCGACCCGGTCCAATCTGGGCACGCGACGCTGACGCTGAAGACGACGCACACCGTCAATGACGATGATGGTCACCAGGGCCAGCCCCAGGATGATCAGCCACTCTCTTAGTTCCATGGGTCATCTTGCCTGTTTGCTAAGGCGCCATGCCTGATAAGTTGTTCGTCACCAGCATAGCGCGATTACCAAAAAAAGGGCCACTTTTTTTGAATGTCAAGCTTGTCTATCACGCTTGGTGAATGATAAATCGCCAAGCAGTGGCGCCTCGTGCAAATGCCCTGCGTCTGTCCTTGACCTTCATCATGTATCTTCCTTGTTAACGTGTTTGCTGTTGTGGTGCAAGCGCTTCAGGCTTCTGCCAGCTCCGCGGCTTCCTCGACACCCACGGAAACCAGCCGCGATACGCCTGGCTCCTGCATGGTCACCCCCATCAAGCGTTCGGCGGCCTCCATGGCGATCTTGTTGTGGGTGATATATATGAACTGTACTGTCTCTGACATCTCTTTTACCAGCGCTGCATAACGCCCGACATTGGCATCGTCGAGTGGCGCATCGACTTCATCAAGCATGCAGAAGGGTGCCGGATTGAGTTGGAAGATGGCAAATACCAGTGACAACGCGGTGAGGGCTTTTTCTCCCCCCGACAGCAAATGAATGGTGCTGTTCTTCTTCCCCGGCGGCCGAGCCATGATTGCCACCCCGGTCTCGAGCAAATCCTCGCCGGTGAGCGTCAACCATGCGGTGCCACCGCCGAAGACCTTGGGAAAAAGTGTCTGTAGACCGGCGTCGACCTGGTCGAAGGTCTGCTTGAAGCGGGTGCGGGTCTCCTGGTCGATCTTGCGAATCGCCCGATCCAGGGTCTCCAGCGCCTCGCTGAGCTCGGCCTGCTGGGCCTCGAGGTAGTCGCGCCGCTCGGCCTGCTGGTCGTACTCCTCGATGGCGGCGAGGTTGATCGCCCCCAGCCGGCGAACCTTCTCGCCAAGGCCCTCGAGATGCGCCTGCCAGGCCGATTCGGTGGCCTCGGGGTCGAGCCGCTCGGCCAGCGCCGCGGCGTCATGACCCAGCTCGCCGAGCTGTTCGTCCTGGGCATCGGCCTTGAGCTTGAGCGCCTGAACCTGCAACCGCGCCTCCTGCAAGCGCTCGCGCACGCCTTCCAGGTTGCGCTCGTGGTTCTGGCGCTCGAGCTCGTCATTGCGCAGCCGTTCGCTGAGTTCGGCGGCCTGGTCACGGCAGGCGTTGAGCGCTTGCTCGTGACGCTCGCGCTGCTCGAACAGCTCCTCGAGACGCTCGCGCTCGACGTCCTCGGGCTCATGCAGGGCCTCGCGGCTGGCAGCGAGCTCGGCGCACTTCTCCTCGAGCCGGGTACGGCTCTCCGCGCTGCGGCCACGCTGCTGGACCAGGCCGGCGCGCTCGGTGGTCAGGCGCTGCAGGTCGAGGGCCAGCTGCTGGCGGCGCTCGCTGAGCGGACGCTGGCGCACCCGTAGCGCCTGCAGCGCCTCGCCAGCGTCGCGGCGCTCGCGTTCGAGCTGCTCGCGGGTGGCACCACTGGCTTCGAGGCGCGTCATGGCCTGCTGCCAGGTCTCACGGGCCTCTTCGAGCTCCAGCAGGCGCGCCGCATGGCGCTCCGCCAGGTCGGCCAGTTCGGCATCGAGCTCGCGGCTGCGGCCATCGAGGTGCTCGAGCCGCGTGGCCAGGTTGGCTTCCTCGAGGGCCAGCTGCTGGCGGCGACGCTGCAGCTCGGCTTCCGGCTGCCGACAGGCTTCCAGCGCCGCCTCGGCCTCGCGACTGGCCTCGCGGCTGGCCTCCACGCCAGCATCGAGCTCGGCGAGCTGGGCGTTGAGCTCCTCCAGGGTGGCGGCGATCTCGTCGCGCCGGCGGCGGCTGACGAGCAGGCTGTCGGCGTGCTGCTGGCCGGCGCGGCGCCGCGCCCAGCCGTGGCCGAGCCACAGGCCGTCGCGGCTGATCAGACTCTGCCCCGGGGCCAGCTCGGCGCGCCGCTGCCAGGCCTCGCTGGCCGACTCGACGGTGAGGATGTTGGCCAGCAGCTGCTGGCAGGCACCGGCACCGGCGACTTCAGCGGCCAGGCTGCCGGCGGGCGACGCAGTGGCGGCGCCATTGGCGTCGAGCAGCGCCAGTTCGCCGCCGTCGAGGCCGTCGAGTACCGGCGCGGCGGCGGGCAGGTCGACCAGCCGCGCGCTGAGCCAGGGTGCCAGCACCCAGGACACCGCGTCCTCCCAGCCGGCGGCGACCTCGAGCCGCTCGCCGAGCTGCTGCGCCTCGCCCAGGCCGTGGTCGTCGAGGTGCTGGGTGAGTGCCGCATCGTTATCGACCAGTGCTGCCTCGATCAGTGCCTCCAGCGAGGCCATTTCGCCCTGGCGCTGGCTGCGCTGCTGGCGCAGCGTTTCACGCTGTGCTTCGTCCTGCTCGAGACGCTGGCGGGCCGCGTCGCGCCGCGCCAGCTGGGTATCGCGCTGCTCGGCCAGCGCCTGCTGTTCGAGCTCCAGCTCGGCGAGCTGCTCGGCGAGCATGTCACGCTGTTCGCGCAGCTCACCAGCGTCGGGCAGCTCGCTGCGCTGCTGCTGGCGACGCTGGCGCTCCTGAGTCAGCGACTCGAGGCCGCGCTCGAGGCTGGCGATGCGCTCCTGAGCGCGCTCGGCGTCGCGGCTGGCATCGCGATGGCCGTCGTTGAAGGCTTCCCAGCGTTCACTGGTCTGCTGCTGGCGCTGCTCGGCCTCGTCCAGCGCCGCTTCGAGCTCTTCGAGCTGTTCGGCAAGCGTCTCCTGTTGCGGCCCCAGCTCGGCGATCTGTTCGTCGAGCTCGGCCAGACGCAGACCATCTGCCTCGCCGAGTCGGTCGAGCTCGGCCAACTCCTGGCGGGCGCCCTCCAGGTCGCGAGCCAGCTGCTGGTCGCGGCTGCGGGCGTGCTCGAGCTGCTGCTCGAGGCGGGCGATGGCGGCGGTGGTTTCGTAGAAACGCGCCTGACAGCCTTCCAACTGCTCGCTGAGGCCGTCGTGCTCGAGCCGCGCCTCCTCGAGGCGGGTCTCGCACTGGCGGGCGCCGAGCACCTCGCGCTCCACGGCGGTCTCCAGGTCGCGCACCCGGGCCTCCTGCTCGCCCTGCTCGGCGCGCAGCGCGCGGCCCCGCAGCAGCGCCAGCTCGCCCTTGAGGCGGTGCTCCTGCTGCTGGAGGGTCTGGTAGCGCTTGGCGGCCTCGGCCTGGCGCTTGAGGCGCTCGAGCTGCTTGTCGAGTTCGTCGCGAATGTCCTCGAGGCGCTCCAGGTTCTCCTGGGTGCGGCGCATGCGGTTCTCGGTCTCGCGGCGCCGCTCCTTGTACTTGGAGATCCCTGCGGCTTCCTCGAGGGTGGCGCGCAGGTCGTCGGGGCGCGCCTCGATCAGCCGCGAGATCATGCCCTGGCCGATGATGGCGTAGGAGCGCGGCCCCAGGCCGGTGCCCATGAACAGGTCGGCGATATCGCGGCGCCGGCACTTCTGGCCGTTGAAGAAGTAGCTCGACTGGGCGTCGCGGGTCACTACCCGCTTGACGGCGATCTCGGCGTACTGGGCGTACATGCCGCCCATGCTGCCGTCGCGGTTGTCGAACAGCAGTTCGATGGAGGCCTGGCCCACCGGCTTGCGTCCGGTGGAGCCGTTGAAGATGACGTCGGTCATCGACTCGCCGCGCAGGGTCTTGGCCGAGGATTCGCCCATCACCCAGCGCACCGCGTCGATGACATTGGACTTGCCGCAGCCGTTGGGCCCGACGATGGCGGTCATGTTGCCATCGAAGGGCACTGTCACCGGGTCGACGAAGGACTTGAAGCCAACCAGCTTGATCGAGGTGAGGCGCATGGCGGCAGTCGGTCTCCGTTATTCGAAGACGCGGTCGATGACCACCGGCACGGCATCGCCGTCGGTGGCACCGACGGGTACCGCGTCATGGTCACCGAACAGGTCGCCGGGCTGCGGGGTGGCCTGGCCACTGGGCGAAACACGCACCATCAGCCGCGCCTGATTGACCTGGGAGATACGCCCCTGGTCGCTCATGGCGTTGGCGTCGCTGAGCGTCACCGTGGCCGGCAGTTCGCCAACCAGCAGCCGCGACACGGCCAGCGGCGGGCCTTCGCCGTCGGGGTCGTGAGCGACCACGAATACCGTGGCCTCGTCGTCGACCCGATCGCGCAGCGCCTCGGCGAGGCTGACCTCGACGCGCACCCCGGGACCTTCGCTGACGTCCGCCTCGATTTCGTCCTGCGACAAGCCCAGGCGCTGCTGGGCAGCGGCGATACCCTCGCGCAGCGCCGCGGCGGAGCCGGGGTCGTCGTAGCCGGCGATGGCGCGACGCCAGTGGCCGATGGCGTCTTCGTAGCGGCCCTCGTCGAAGGCGTTGATGCCCAGCATGCCGAGCACGGTGGGCTGGCGCGGGTCGAGCTCGAGGGTCTCGTCGACCAGCGCGCGGATCTCGTCGTTCATCTGGCGCTGGGCAACGAAGTACTGCAGCTGCGCCTTCTGTGCCAGCAGCGAGGGCTCACGCCCCTCCATCTCGATCAGGCGCTCGATGGCATCCAGCGCCTGGGTGGGACGGTTGGCATCGCGATACAGCGGAAACAGCGAGTACCAGACGTTGACGTTGCCCGGCTGGCGCGCGGCCTCCTCTTCCAGGCGTTCGATCATCATCTCGCGGGACCCTTGGGGGTGCTCGCGGACCTCCTGCTGGGCGGCGTGCAGGGCCAGGTCGCCCTCGGCACCCTCGCGCTGGTACCACACCACGCTGGCCACCACCACCAGCACCAGCAGCACCGGCACCACGATACGCCCGTCGGCGGCGGCCTTGAGCGGCGCGCGCTTGAGGTTCTCGGTGTCCTCGAGCAGGCTACGCTCGAGGTCGAGGCGGTCCTCGTCGAAGCGCGGCTGATCGATATCACCGCGTTCCAGCGCCGCTTCCAGCGAGGCCAGGCGACGCTGGTAGATCGCCACGTTCTGCTCGGCGGTGCGGTCGTTGCTCTCGAACTCGTGCTGGGCGTCGTGCAGCCGACGAGCCCCACGCAGCGGCGCGATCAACAGCCAGGCAGCAGGCAACAACAACAGGGCAAAGGCGGCCCACAGTAACGTCATGGTGTCCTCTCGCGGTTGATCAGTTCATCGAGGCGCGCGCGCTCCTCGGCGGACAGGGCCTGCGCCGAGGCGTTGCGCCGCCGCCGCACGATCACCACCACCAGCACGCCACCCAGCACCACTAGCGTGCCGGGCAGCCCCCACAGCAGCAGGGTGCGCCCCTCGAGGCGCGGATTGTAGAGCACGTAGTCGCCGAAGCGCGTGGTCATGTGATCGAGGATCTCGATGTCCGCGCGGCCGTCCTGCAGCATCACGTAGACCTGCTCGCGCATGTCGCCGGAGATCGGCGCGTCGGAGTCGTCGATGGCCTGGTTCTCGCACAGCGGACAGCGCAGCGAGGCGGTCAGGCTGTTGTAGCGCTGCTCCATGACCGGGTCGTCGAACTCGCGTATCTCGATGCCCCCCGCCCAGCTCAGGCCGGCGAGCAGGGTCAGCATCAGCACAAGTGTGGCGTGTCGGATCACTGCCATTTTTCCACCTCCGGCAGGATATGGTCGCGGACGTCACTGGGGTCGATATACCCGGTGTGGTGGTAGCGGATCACCCCGTCGCGGTCGACTAGGAAGGTCTCCGGGGCGCCGTAGACGCCAAGATCGAAGCCCAGCTCGCCGTCGGGATCGAAGATGTTGACCTCGAAGGGGTTGCCGAACTCCTCGAGGAAGCCGAGCCCCTTGTCGCGGGTATCACGGTAATTGACCCCCACCAACCGTACACCGCGGTCGGCGAGGTCGAGCAGCTGCGGCATCTCCTGCTTGCAGGCCGGGCACCACTCGCCCCACACGTTGACCAGGGTCACCTCTCCGTCGAACAGCGACGGGTCGACGCGCCGCTCGGAGTCTTCGAGGGTAACCATGTCGAAGGCCGGAAACTCGCGGGCCAGCAGCGCCGAGTCGCGGTGGAAGGGATCCAGCGACAGGCCGCGATACAGGAACACCCCGAGCACCAGGAAGATCAGCAGCGGCAGCAGCAGGATCAGGCGGCGGTTCATGCGTGCGCCTCCTGGGCCGCCGAGCCAGCCTCGCGGGGCACCTCGGCAGTGCGCCGACGGCGATAGCGGCGGTCGGCGATGGCCAGGATGCCGCCGGCGGCCATCAGCAGCGCCCCCAGCCACAACCAGCGCACGAACGGCTTGTACTGGATGCGCATCGCCCAGTCGCCGCCGTCGAGTTCCTCGCCCATCGCCACGTAGAGATCGCGGAAGAAGCCGGGCCGCAGTGCGACCTGGGTCATCGGCATGCCGCGGGCGATGTAGAGGCGCTTCTCGGGGCGCATCTCGAAGCTGCGTTCGCTGCCCACGCGGCTGACCTCGATGGTCGCGGTGTCGGCCAGGAAGTTGGGGCCACGGCGGGACTGCAGGTTGGTCATGGTGAACTCGTAGCCGGCCACCTGCACGCTATCACCCGGCCCCATGCGCACGCTGCGCTCGACGTTGTAGTGCGAGACCACCGCCACGCCGACGATGGTCACCGCCACACCAAGGTGGCCGAGCTGCATGCCCCAGTAGGCCAGCGACAGCTTCTTGAGTCCGGCGCCGAACGAGCTGGCATTGCGCGTCTTGTCGTAGAGGTCGCGGAACATCGGCAGCACGATCCACAGCGCAGTGATCAGGCCGATCGCCACCCACAGGTTCCACTGCTCGGCGAAGATCAGCGGCAGCAGCGCCCCCAGCACCAGCGCCGCCACCCCGGCCAGGGCCACGCGGCGCCCTAGGTCGCGGGCCGACATGCTCTTCCAGCGCGCCCCTGGACCGAGGCCCATGAATACGCACATCAGCACCGTCAGCGGCACGAACAGGGCGTTGAAGTAGGGCGGGCCGACGCTGATCTTGCCGAAGCCCAGGGCATCGAGCAGCAGCGGGTAGACGGTGCCCAGCAGCACGGTGACGGTGACGATCACCAGCATGATGTTGTTGACCAGCAGCAGGGCGTCACGCGAGACCCAGTTGAAGCCCACGGTGTGGCGCACCCGCGGCGCGCGCAGGGCGAAGATCAGCAGCGACAGCCCCACCGTGACAGTGAGCAGCATCAGGATGAAGAAGCCGCGCGAGGGGTCGTTGGCGAAGGCGTGCACCGAGGTCAGCACCCCGGAGCGCACCAGGAAGGTGCCGAGCAGCGACAGCGAGAAGGTGAAGATCGCCAGCAGCACCGTCCAGCTCTTGAACGAGCCGCGCTTCTCGGTCACCGCCAGCGAGTGCATCAGCGCGGTGCCGGTCAGCCACGGCAGCAGCGAGGCGTTCTCCACCGGGTCCCAGAACCACCAGCCGCCCCAGCCCAGCTCGTAGTATGCCCACCAGCTGCCCAGCGCGATGCCGACGGTGAGGAAGGCCCAGGCCAGGTTGGTCCAGGGCCGCGCCCAGCGCGTCCAGGCGGCGTCCAGGCGCCCGCCGAGCAGCGCGGCGATGGCGAAGGCGAAGACCACCGAAAAGCCCACGTAGCCCATGTACAGCATCGGCGGGTGGATGATCAGGCCGAAGTCCTGCAGCAGCGGGTTGAGGTCGGCGCCGTCGGACGGCATGTTGGGCAGCAGCCGCTCGAAGGGGTTGGAGGTGGCCAGGATGAACAGCAGGAAGCCCACGCAGACCAGGCCCATTACCCCCAGCACCCGCGCCACCATGTCTTCCGGCAGGTCCCTGGAGAAGCGACTGGCGGCGAAGCCCCAGCCGGCCAACATCAGGCTCCACAGCAGCACCGACCCCTCATGGTTGCCCCATACCGCGCTGAACTTGTAGTACCAGGGCAGCATCGAGTTGGAGTTGTTGGCGACATTGGCGACGCTGAAGTCGTCGAGCATGTAGCTGGCGGTCAGACAGGCGTAGGCAATCGCCACGAACAGGAACTGGCCGGCTGCCATGGGCCGCGCGAAGGCCATCCACAGCGGACGCCGGGTGGTGGCCCCGGCCAGCGGCAGGGTGCCCTGGACGATCGCCAACAGCAGCGCGATCACCAGCGCGAAGTGGCCGATTTCGGGAATCATCTTGATCAGCATGGCGGCTCCGGATCAGTACTGGCTAGCGCCGTTGTCGTCGTACTCGCCCTGGGCCTCGAGTCGTTTACCGACCTCGGCAGCCTTGGCCTGGAAATCGGCCGGCGAGTAACCTGCTTCTTCCAGCGCCTGGGCGACTTCCGGCGGCATGTAGTTCTCGTCGTGACGCGCCAGCACCTCGTTGGCACGAATCCAGCCGTCGGGCTGCAGTTCGCCGACCACCACCACGCCCTGCCCCTCACGGAACAGGTCGGGCAGGATACCATTGAAGTGTACGCGCACCTCGTCGACATAGTCGGTCACGGTGAACTCGACGTCGAGACTCTCGGCATTGCGCGACACCGAACCCTCCTGAACCATGCCCCCGGCACGAATGGTGCGCTCGTAGGGGGCGTCGCCGGCGGCGATCTGCACCGGACTGAAGAACAGGTTGATGTTGCTGCGCAGGGCGAACAGCGTCAGGCCGACGGCGATCGCCGCCAGCGACATCAGCCCCAGGATGATGAAGAGCTTCTGCTTGCGTTTAGGTGTCATCGGCTAGGTTCCTCGCTGGTTCGCTTCCGACACGGCGCTCCCTGCGTTCACGTCGTTGCAGATCACGGATCAATTGGCGGCGTTCGGCCCGCGCATGCACTACCGACCCCAGCAGCAGCAGTGCGGTCACCGCCCAGGCGGACCACACGTAGGGGGCGTGGCCACCCATGGCAAAGAAGTCCTGGAGTGAGGCGAACGCCATCAGTGCTCTCCTCCGGCCAGGTCACGTACCCAGCGCTTGCGCGACTCGCGGCGCAAAATTTCGTTGCGCGTGCGCATCAGCGTCAGGGCGATGAAGAAGCTGTAGAAGCCCAGCACCATCAGCAGCAGCGGCGCCCACATCTCCATCGGCATCGCCGCGCGGCCGGTGACGGTGAAGGTCGCCGGCTGGTGCAGGGTATGCCACCACTCCACCGAATACTTGATGATCGGGATATTGATTACCCCCACCATGGCCAGTACCGAGGCGGCTCGCGAGCCGCTATCGCGGCTGGCGAAGGCACCGCGCAGGGCGATCACGCCAAAGTACAGGAACAGCAGGATCAGCATCGAGGTCAGGCGCGCGTCCCACATCCACCAGGTGCCCCAGGTGGGTACGCCCCACACCGCGCCCGAGAACAGCGCGATAAAGGTCATCGCCGCGCCCAGCGGCGCCATCACTGCGGCGGCCATGTCGGCGATCTTGATCTTCCATACCATGAACACCACCGCCGCTACCGCCAGGCTGACGAAGATCGACTGGGCCAGGAACGCCGCCGGCACGTGGACGTAGATGATCCGGAAGCTGTTGCCCTGCTGGTAATCGGCCGGCGCAAAGGCCAGGCCCCAGATGCTACCCGCAGCAATCAGCAGCGCCGCCGCCGCCCAGAACCAGGGCTGCAGCCGCGCGCTGATGGCGTAGAACCACTTGGGGGAGCGCAACTTGTTAATAAAGGCCCACATGCCTCTCAACCTCTCAACCGTTGATACTGATACGCAGTGACGCGGCGATGGCCCAGGGCGCCAGCATCAGCGCGCCGGCCAGCAGCGCGCCAAGGATCGCCAGATGCGCGGCCAGCGCATCGCCCAGCAGTGCCGCCTGCACCGCCCCGGTGCCGAAGATCAACACCGGCACGTAGAGCGGCAGCACCAGCAGCGACAGCAGCACGCCACCGCGGGCCAGGCCCACCGTCAGTGCCGCGCCGATGGCACCGATCAGGCTCAGGCTGGCGGTACCCAGCGCCAGCGACAGCGAGAGTATGCCGTAGCTGCCGGCCGGCAGTGCCAGGGTGATGCCCAGCAGCGGCGCCATCAGCGCCAGCGGCAGGCCGGTCAACAGCCAGTGTACCGCCACCTTGGCCATCACCAGCAGTGCCAGCGGCTGGGGCGACAGCAGCAGCTGCTCGAGGCAGCCGTCCTCGAAGTCGGCGCGAAACAGCGAGTCCAGCGATAGCAGCGTCGCCAGCAGTGCCGCCACCCACAGCAGCCCGGGGGCCACGATGGAGAGCAGCTCGGCGTCCGGCGAGATGCCCAGCGGGAACAGCGTGATCACCAGGGCGAAGAACACCAGCGGGTTCATCACCTCACTGCGTCGCCGCATCAGCAGCAGCAGGTCGCGACGCAGGGTTGCCGCTAATGCGACTCCCAGCCCTCCGCGGGGTTCCGTCACCGCCAGGCGTTCAGCGTGCTGCATCGGCGCTGCCTCCTTCGCCCAGGCGTACGCGACGAATATCGCCGAGCGGGGCCAGGTCGTGGTGAGTGGTGAGAATCACGCTGCCACCACGGGCGGCGTGGGCCAGCAGCCGTCGTTCCAGCGCTGCCACGCCGTCCTTATCGATCGCCGTGAAGGGCTCGTCGAGCACCCACAGCAGGCGCGGGATCAGGCTCAGCCTGGCCAGCGCCACGCGCCGCTGCTGGCCGGCCGAGAGCTGGGCACAGGGCACGTCCTCGAACCCCGCCAGGCCGATCTCCGCCAGCGCCGTCATACGCCCCCGATGGTCGCCCACCTCGCCGGCCAGCGCCTGGTGCCAGCTGAGGTTTTCCAGCGCCGTGAGCGCGCCCTTGATGCCCGGGGCGTGCCCCAGGTAGAGCAAGTTGGCGAGAAAGGCATCGCGCGCGGCGTGCATCGGCGCGTCGTCCCAGTAGAGCTCGCCCTGGTAATCGCCAAGTTGGCCCGACAGGATCTTCAGCAGGGTGGTCTTGCCGCTACCGTTGGGGCCTTCGATACGCACGATCTGCCCTGGCCCCACGTCGAGATCCAGGTCGCAAAACAGCAGGCGATCATCGCGCTCGCAGGCCAGTTGGCGGGCTTGCAGGCGGAGGCTCGGGCCCCCTGTCGCCGCACTCTGCACCGCGGTCTCCCAGCATTGATTATTGGCTCGGCACTCTACACGGAATGGCCTAGTGCCGCTAGCGCCGGGCGTGCGTCAGCCGGTCGCATCGGGACTTGCCTTGACCTCAATCAAGACCCCGCAAGCGCCTCAGGACTTGCTACCCGCGCCGCCCTTGCTATGATGCAGAAGTGCTGTAAAAAATAACAGGTATTGGCACCCTGCCCTTAGGGTTATCACAGCTGCTGTTAGCGAGGGATGTTGGCGGCAGGCCGTGGAGGAGGTTTGCGCCATGGATGGCGCAAGTAGCGCCCAGGGATGGGTTTACAGCGTCTCCTCACAGGCCTGCCGACGAATCAGTTCCGAGCGGTACCGCTATCTGCGATAGTCCTGACCCCGTCCCGGAGGGAGAAAGACCATGCTTCAGTCTGCACCGCACTATTTGCATCGCCTGCCCAACCTGCCCATGGCCGAGGCCTGGCAGGCCCTCGACGAAAGCGAACTCGGCGAGCTGGTCGAGGTCCCGCTGCTCGGCAAGGTGGCGGCGGGCATGCCCATCGAGGCCTGCACCGACACCGCCAGCGTCTACGTTCCGACCAGCATGGTGCGCCGCAACACCTACGCCCTGCGGGTGTGCGGCGACTCGATGATCGACTGCAATATCTTCGACGGCGACGTGATCATCATCGAACGCCAGGAGAGCGCCGAGAACGGCGAGACGGCGGTGGTCATGATCAATGACCAGGAGGTCACCCTGAAAAAGCTCTATATCGAGAAGGCCGGGGTACGCCTGCAGCCTGCCAACGAGAGCATGGCGCCAATCTTCCTCAAGAACGACGACATCAAGGTGCTGGGCATGGTGATGGGCGTGATGCGTCAGTCGACTCAGCTGATGTGATGGGCTATCCGATCCCCGACCTCGAGGAGGGCCTGTGGCACGAGAGTGAGCTGGAAGTCGAGAAGAGCCGCTTCATTGCCTGGCTATGTCATGCACCCACCGTCCAGGCCTTCGAGTCGCTGCTGGCCGCCGCGCGTACTGCACATCCCGGCGCCAGCCACCACTGCAGCGCCTTCATTGCAGGCCCGCCCGGCGAGCAGCAGGCGATCGGTTTCTCCGACGACGGTGAGCCCGGCGGCACCGCCGGACGGCCGATGTTCCAAGTGCTGGATGGTGCCGGCATCGGCCAGGTGGGCTGCGTGGTCACGCGCTATTTCGGCGGCACCAAGCTGGGCACCGGTGGCCTGGCTCGCGCCTACTCCCAGGCCGTGGCCCAGGGCCTCGAGCAGTTGCCCCGCCGCGACTTCATCCCCCGCCGTACGCTCGCCCTCGGCCTCGACTTCGCCAGCGAGGCCGAGGCCCGCAGCTGGCTCGCCGAGCGCCAGGTTCCGGTACATAGCGCCGACTACCACGCCCACGGCGTGACCCTGCAGGTCGGCTGGCCCGCCGGCGAGGAGAGCGCTCACCTGGATGAGCTGGCCTCACGGCTCAAGGGCCGGCTCAGCGTCACCGCCTGAACTATTTGCAGCTGCCCAGGGCCACTTCGTAGGAGCGCTCGATATGGTCCTCGAGCAGCGCCCGCGCCGCCTTGACGTCGCGCTCCAGCGCCAGTTCGACCAGCTCGCCGTGCTGGGCATCGAGGACCTTGCGCACCTCCGGCACGCCCGGCGCCATGCGCCGATAGCGATCGAACTGGTCGTGCAGCTGGTCGATGAAACGCAGTAGCCACACCGAGCCGCAGGGGGCCACCAGAGTGCTGTGAAAGCGCGTGTGCAGCTGCTCCCACTCGTCGACCTTGGTCGGCGATAGATCCGCTCGCTTGAGGCGGTGCGCCGCGGCCAGCAACTCCGACTCCCACTCGGCATCACCGTTGAGGATCGCCCGCTCGAGGGCCATGCCTTCCAGCTCGCGGCGCATGCCGGCGACGTCATCGAGCTCGCGGCGATCCAGCCGTGGTACCCGAAAGCCGCGCTGATTCTCCTGTACCAGCAGCCCGTAGGCGGCGAGGCGGTTGAGCGCTTCGCGCAGCGGGCTCAAGCCCACCTGATACTGCTCCTTGAGGCCATTGATGGCCACCTTCTCGCCGGCGGCAAAACGGCCATTGACCAGGTCGTGACGCATGGCGTCGAACACCCGGCTGGCGGTGGTAGCACTCTCCTTGCGATGTAGAACACCCATGGCATCTCCTGGCGGTTACCGGCCGCTTTTATCTGTCACTTGTCGTTGCCCTGCTTGACGCGTGTTTTGCCAGCAAACTATATTCTAGTACAGATAATCGATTTTTTAACAACAAGACGATATGGAATGCCACGATTCTACTACAGAAATCCATCATCCGGCTTGGCGGGAGAGCGTATATGGATAAATCGGTAGCCCGCCCGGCCACAGCCCGCCAGCGCGACCTGTTCATGGCCTTCCTGCGTATCGGCCTGCTCGGCTTCGGCGGCGGCCCCGCCATGATTCCCCTCGTCCAGCAGGAGGTGGTCAAGCGCCACGCCTGGCTCGATGACGAGGAGTTCAGCGATATCCTGGCCATCGCCAATACCCTGCCCGGTCCCATCGCCACCAAGATGCCCGGCTATATCGGCTACCGCGTCGGCGGCGTGGCCGGCTGCATCAACGCTGTGCTGGCGGTGATCCTGCCCACCATCGTCGCCATGATCGCCCTGCTCGGGGTATTCAGCCGCTACCGCGACGTGGCCTGGATCCAAGGCATGGGCCAGGGCGTGGTGCCGGTGGTGATGGTGATGATGGGCCAACTGGCCTGGGACTTCCTCAACAAGTCGCAGCTGGCGCTGGGCTGGCTGGTCAGCCTGGCCATGGCGGCGGTGGCCGGCGTGCTGATCTATTGGCTGGGCGTGCATCCCGGCTGGGTGATCGGCGGCATCCTGGCGGCGGCGCTGCTGCGCCCGACGCCCAAGCGGGAGGCCACCCCATGATCTATTGGGAGCTGTTCCTGGCCTTCTTCATTCCCAACATCATCGGCTACGGCGGCGGGCCGGCGATCATTCCGCTGATCGAGGCCGAAGTGGTCGGCCGCTACGGCTGGATGGGCGCCCAGGAGTTCGCCGAGACCCTGGCCCTGGGCAACGCCCTGCCCAGCCCCATCGCCACCAAGATGGCCGGCTATGTGGGCTACGACGTGGCCGGCGTGGGTGGCGCCATCGTCGCGGTGTTCGCCACCGTGGTGCCGTCACTGCTGCTGATGCTCGGCGCCTTGGGGCTGCTCTATCGCCATCGCGAGTCGCCGCGGGTCAAGCGCATGAGCCAGTGGGTGCGCCCGGTGATCGCGCTGATGATGGCCTGGCTGACCTGGAGCTTCTTCAGCGAGGGCATCGACAGCGCCGGGCTGCTCCACACCCTGTTGATCGGCGCCGTGGCTGCCGTGGCGCTGCTGCGGTTTCGCGCCCATCCGGCCTTCGTGGTTCTCGGCGCACTGGTTTATGGAGGAGTGTTCCTGGGCTGAGACGCCCGCCGCAACGACACAATAACCCGACAACGGGATCACGCGCTCACTCGCCGCCGGCAGGCCCGGCGAATCACAGCCACACCACCACAATACAAAAGGTGTTCAACATGACGCGTTCGAAGCTACGTCTCACCACCGCCATCGCCGCCATCGGCCTGGCCTCGAGCCTGGCCTTTACCGGCACCGCCCAGGCCGACTATCCCGAGCAGGACATCCGGCTGATCATCCCCTATGGGCCGGGCGGCGCCACCGACATCATCTTCCGGCTGATCTCCCAGGAGGCCGAGCAGTACCTGGGCGAGTCGATCGTGCCGGTCAATATGGCCGGCGCCGGCGCCACGCTGGGCTCGCGCAACGTCAAGGATGCCGACCCGGACGGCTACACCCTGCTCGGCAGCCACGACACCATCGCGCTGTCCAAGCTGGCCGGCACCGTCGACTACTCATACGATGCCTTCGAGCCGATCGCGCTGCTGACCCAGACCATCAATATCCCCACCGCACACGCCAACCATGAGGTGCAGAGCGCCGACGAGATCGCCGACTACGTGCGCGAGAACCCGGGCCAGGTGCGCTTCAGCATGATCCCCAGCTCCACCGACCACTTCTTCTGGGCGCAGTTCTTCCAGGAGGCCGGCATCGACATGGCCGACGTACGCCTGGTGGGCTATCCGGATACTGGCGAGCAGGTCTCGGCGCTGATCGCCGAGGAGATCGACTTCGCCATGTTCAACCTGCCGTCCGGCGGCTCGTTCTTCGAGGAGGGCACCTTCCGCCCGCTGGGAATCGCCCACCCCGAGCGCCTCGACAGCATGCCCAACGTAGCGACCCTGCGCGAACAGGGCATCGCGATGGACCACTCCACCAGCCGCGGCATCTTTGCGCCCGAGGGCACGCCGCAGGAGATCCAGGACACCATCGCCGAGGCCTACGGCCAGGCGCTCGAGAACGAGGAGGTTAGGAGCCGCATCGAGAACGAGTTCGGCTCGGTGGTGCGCTTCCTGGCCGGCGATGACTACCTCGAGTTCCTCGACGAGAACGAGGCGGCGCTGTCGGCGGCCGCCGAGAACATCGACTTTCAGAACTGAGCCAGAATTGAGTGAGATCCTCGCCCCGCTTTGCCGGGACGAGGGTCGGGAGATATCTCGATGTTGACGCTTACCAAGGACCGCGCCCTGGCGCTGGTCCTGCTGTTGATCGTTGTTGTGATGTGGGTCGAGTCGGGCAATATCCGGCCCCCTACCTCCTGGCAGCCCTACGGCTCGGCGCTGTTCCCACGCATCCTGCTGGTGGTAACCGGCCTGCTGTCGTTGCTGATCCTGGCGCGCTCGCTGATTGCCGGTCCCGGCACGACAGCCACCCCGCGACGCCGCTTCACCGAGTGGCTGACCCACAACCGCACGGTCTTCTCGCTGTTCGCGCTGTTCGGCCTCTACGCCGCGCTGCTGCCGGTGCTCGGCTATATCGTCGCCACCCTGGCCTTCCTGGTGAGCTCACTGGGACTGCTGCTGGGGATCAATTCCCGCCGCAAGTGGATCATCAATCTCGCCGTCAGCTGCACCCTGGTGCCGCTGGTGTTCGTGATCTTCCGCTTCGGCCTCAATGTCTGGCTGCCCTAACGCCTGGGAGTAACACATGGCGGATTTCTTTCTACAGGCCCTTGGCCAGGTCAGCAGCCCATCGGTACTGGCGCTGATCGTGATCGGCGTGCTGTTTGGCATCATCGGTGGCAGCATCCCCGGCTTCACCGTGACCATGGCGATCCTGGTGGTGTTTCCCTTCACCTTTGCCATGGATCCGGTCAGCGGCGTGTCGCTGATGGTCGGGGTGTTCGTCGGCGGCTACTCCGGCGGCATCGTCTCCGGCGTGATGCTGGGCATCCCCGGCACGCCGTCATCGATCACTACCGTCTACGACGGCTACCCTATGGCCCAGAGGGGCGAGCCGGGCCGCGCCCTGGGTATCGGCGTGGCGGCCTCGTTCATCGGCACCCTGATCAGCGTCGCGGTGCTGGTGTTCTTCGGCCCGCTGATCGCCAGCTTCAGCATGAACTTCCGCCCCTGGGAGATCACCGCGCTGATCGTCTTCGCCCTGACGCTGGTCGCCGGGCTCTCCAACGGCGCACTGCTCAAGGGGCTGCTGGCCGCCGCCCTGGGGCTGCTGATCACCACCGTGGGCTACGACCGCAACAGCAACCTGCGCTTCGACTTCGGCCTGCCAGCGCTGGGCTCGGGCTTCGAGATCCTGCCGGTGATGATCGGCATCTTTGCCTTCTCGCAGCTGATGGGCAACCTCGAGAAGCTGCGCGACGACCAGGGCGAGGTCAAGGGCGTCGACACCAATGTCTCGATCCCTTATCGCCGCATCCTCAAGGACATGGCCGGCCAGAAGCTCAACACCCTGCGTTCGTCGCTGATCGGCAGCCTGGTCGGGGCGCTGCCCGGTACCGGCGGCACCGTGGCCAACTTCATCAGCTACGACCAGGCCAAGAAGTTCTCGCGCCAGCCGGAGACCTTCGGCACCGGCACGCCCAGCGGCATCGTCGCCTCCGAGGCCTCCAACAGTGCGGTGGCCGGCGGCGCCTTCGTGCCGACCCTGGCGCTGGGTATCCCCGGCGACCTGCCGATGGCGATCATGATGGGCGTGCTGATCCTGCACGGCATCACCCCCGGTCCCCTGATGTTCGAGCAGAACCCGGTGCTGGTCGGCGCCATCTACGCCAGCCTGCTGATCGGCGCGGTGATCATGGTGCTCTGCCAGCTGCTGCTGGTGCGCTGGTTCGCCAAGATCTCGCTGATCCCCCAGGAGGTCCTGGTGCCGGTGGTGCTGATGCTGTGCGCCATCGGCTCCTATGCGCTGAACAA
Organism: Halomonas salipaludis; assembly: GCF_002286975.1. Lineage (GTDB taxonomy): Bacteria > Pseudomonadota > Gammaproteobacteria > Pseudomonadales > Halomonadaceae > Franzmannia > Franzmannia salipaludis. The sequence continues at coordinate 176,992 of NZ_NSKB01000005.1, read as the reverse complement.
CAACCTGTTCGATATCTGGGTGCTGTTCGTGTTCGGGGTGATCGGCTATCTGCTGTGGAAGGCCGAGGTGCCGCTGACGCCGCTGATCCTCGGCGTGGTGCTGGGCAACAACCTCGAGCGCCAGCTGTTCCGCGCCCTGGAGCTCAACGACAGCTGGCTGACCTTCCTGACCCGACCACTCTCGGCGCTGTTCCTGGCGCTGGCGCTGGCCTCGGTGATCTTCTCGCTCTATCAGGACCGCAAGATTCAACGCAATCGACAACAGGCCCAGCGCAGCGACGCCGGTGCCGACTAAGGAGCTCCTATGCAGCACGACGCGCTTTACTACCCCAGCCCCTCGCGGCGTATGGCCGCCTTTGGCACCCGCGGCATGGTCGCCACCTCCCAGCCGCTGGCCGCCCAGGTCGGCATGAGCATTCTCCAGCAGGGCGGCAACGCGGTGGATGCCGCCATCGCCAGCGCCGCGGCACTGACCGTGGTCGAGCCGACCTCCAACGGCCTGGGCAGCGACGTCTTCGCCATCGTCTGGATCGATGGCAAGCTGCACGGCCTCAACGCCAGCGGCCCGGCGCCACAGGCCGCCAGCATCGAGGCCATGAAAGCGCTGGGCCACGATCGCGTGCCCAACCACGGCCTGCTGCCGGTCACCGTGCCCGGCGCGCCGGCGGCCTGGGCGGCGCTCTCCGAGCGCTTCGGCAAACTGCCCTTCGCCGACCTGCTGGCACCCGCCGTGGCATTGGCAGAAGAGGGCTATGCGGTATCGCCGGTCATTCACCAGATGTGGAACGAGGCCTTCCACAGCTACTCGGCCTACGACGATGCCGCCTTCACGCCGTGGTTCGAGACCTTTGCCCCCGAGGGCCGCGCGCCCCAGCCGGGCGAGCGCTGGTCGTCGCCGGGCCACGCCAGCTCGCTGCGTGCCATCGCCGAGACCAAGGGGCGCGCCTTCTACGAGGGTGAGTTGGCCGACAAGATCGACGCCTTTTTCCGCGAGCACGGCGGACTGCTGCGCAAGGAGGATCTGGCGCGCTTCGAGCCGGAGTGGGTCGATCCGATCAGCGTGCGCTACAAGGGCCACGATATCTGGGAGATTCCGCCCAACGGCAGCGGGCTGATCGTGCTGCAGGCGCTGGGCATGCTGGAGCGCATGGGCCCCGAAGGCCGCGACCCGGTGGAGACCCTGCACCGCCGTATCGAGGCCACCAAGCTGGCCTATGTCGACGGTTTCGCCCACGTCACCGAGCGCGACGCCATGCGGCCAAGCGTCGAGCAGATGCTCGACGACGGCTATCTCAAGGCGCGCGCCGGGCTGATCGGCGAGCAGGCCGTCGACCCGGTTCATGGCAATCCGCTTAGCGGCGGTACCGTCTATCTGGCCACCGCCGATGGCGACGGCAACATGGTGTCGTTCATCCAGAGCAACTTCAAAGGCTTCGGTTCGGGCATCGTGATCCCCGGTACCGGCATCAGCCTGCAGAATCGCGGCTGGTCGTTCTCGCTGGATCCCGAGCACCCCAACGCCCTGGCCCCGGGCAAACGCACCTACCACACCATCATCCCTGGCTTCATTACCAAGGATGGCCAGGCAGTGGGGCCGTTCGGCGTGATGGGCGGCTATATGCAGCCCCAGGGCCACGTGCAGGTGATCACCGCCATGCTCGAGGATCATCTCAACCCTCAGGCAGCGCTGGACATGCCGCGCTGGAAGTGGACTCAGGGCAAGACCGTCGAGGTCGAGCCGCACTTCCCCGACCACCTCGCCCAGGCCCTGGCGCGGCGCGGCCACGATATCGTCAAGTCCGCCGACACCATCAGCTTCGGCCGCGGCCAGATCATCCTGCGTGACAGCACCAGCGGCGTACTCAGCGGCGCTACCGAGCCGCGCACCGACGGGGCCGTACTGCCCTGGTAACCCCGCAGTTCCGGGCTCGGCCTCTGCCGGGCCCTCCTCGACCACAACCGGAGAAGCAAGATGCCGACACCCAACAACCCCAATGTCGCCTCGCGCCATCCCCTCGCCAAACGCTGGACCCTGGCCGCTACCGCCCTGGCCGGCGCTAGCCTCGCCGTTGGCGGCCTGGCCGCCAGCGCCCACGCCGACGACTATCCCGACAGCGCGATCGAGTTCATCGTGCCCTGGGGCCCCGGCGGCGGCAGCGATGTGTTGATGCGCCTGGTCTCCAACCATATCGAGCCACACCTCGGCCAGCCGCTGCCGGTCATCAACATGCCCGGCGTCAGCGGCACGACGGGGCTCGCCGACCTCGCCGACCGCGACAACGACGGCTACACCATCGGCCAGGTCCACGACGGCTTCATGGTCTCCCACCACACCGGTCTGACCGAATACAACTGGGACGACTACGAGCCGATCGCCGCGATCACCGCCTCGCCGCAGTACGTGACTGTCAGTGCCGACAGCCCCTGGGAGACCTTCGAGGAGTTCGTCGAGTATGCCCAGGACAACCCCGGCGAGATTCGCTTCGGCGTGACCCTCGGCGGCGTGCCGCACATCCACGGCGCGATGATCGAAGAGGCCGAGGGCCTGTCGTTCCGCTATGTCGGCTTCGAGGGCACCGGCGAACGCATCCGTTCACTGGTCGGCGGGCACATCGACGCGGCGATGGGCGATATTGCCTCCAGCCTGCAGTTCGTCGAGAACGACGACCTGCGCTTCCTGGCCGTCGGCCACACCGAGCGCATGGAGCAGACCCCGGACGTACCGACCTTCGCCGAGCTCGGCTACGACAATCTCAACCTGTCGATCCTGCGCGGCCTGATCGCCCCCCAGGGCACCCCCGAGGACCGCATCGAAGTGCTCGCCGCTGCGGTCGAGGCGATGGCCGCAGAAGAAGAGTTCGTGACCCGCGTCAACAACGCCGGCGCCGAGGTGCAGTTCATGGGTACCGACGAGTACCGTGACCACCTCGAAGCACTCGATGCCACCATCGAGCGCCTGGCGGGGAACCTGCAGCAATGAGTGGGGCTGCCTCAGACTCCCGGTCGCAAGACCGGGAACCCGTCCCTCACGGCGAGCGCGCCAAGGCGGTGGGGCATATCGTCTTCAACCTGGCACTGCTGGGCATCGCCGTGGTGATGTTCATCCACGCCGGCGGGCTACCGTCGTCAGCCTGGGAGCCGATCGGCTCGGGCAGCTTCCCGCGTCTGATGCTGGCCATCCTGGCGTTGCTCAATGTCATCGTGATCATCAAGGAAGTGGCCAAGCTGCGGCATACCGCGGCGCTGCCCAGCGGCAGCGTCGGCGCCTGGCTGTGGCGACACCGCCTGGCGTTTGGTGTGCTGGGGTTGTTCACTCTCTACGCCATTGCCATGCCGCTGGTCGGCTTCCGCTGGGCCACGCTGCCCTTCGTGCTCGCCTGCCAGGTGCTGCTCGGTGCGCGCCGCCCACGCCAGCTGGCCATCGCCGCGGTCATCGCGCTGCTGATGTCGCTGGGCCTCGACGCCCTGTTCCGCCACGTGTTCAGCATCTCCCTGCCGCGCGGCTCGCTGCTGTAAGCCGCGCGGTGCTCAATGTTTCCATTCGCTGACCCAGGAATCCGCACATGATGGAATCCATTCTGGCAGGGGCCGACCAGCTGTTTACCCTGCCCACCATGCTGACCATGCTGGTGGGGGTGGTGGCCGGGGTGATCACCGCGGCCATTCCCGGCTTCACCATCACCATGGCCATCGTGCTGGCACTGCCGCTGACCTTCACCATGCCTGCCCTGCAGGGGGTCGCCACCCTGCTGGCGGTGTATATCGGTGGCTATACCGGCGGCATGATCAGCGCCGCGCTGCTGGGCATTCCCGGTACGCCCTCGGCCTTGGCCACCACCTTCGATGCCTACCCCATGGCGCGCCGCGGCGAGCCCGGCCGAGCGCTGGCGATCGGCATCTGGGCGTCATTCTTCGGCACGCTGCTCAGCTCCATCGTACTCATCATCGCCGCCCCGCCGCTGGCCATGATTGCCGTCAAGCTCGGCGCCTGGGAGTACTTCTCGCTGGTGGTGTTCGCCCTAACCATCGTCGCCAGCCTGGTCGGCAAGTCGATGCTGCGCGGCCTGCTGGCCGGGGCCATCGGCCTGATCCTGGCCACGGTGGGCGCAGACCCGCTGATGGGCGTGACGCGCTTCTCGTTCGATCTACGCATGCTGTCGGCGGGCATTCCCTTCCTGATCGTGCTGATCGGCATCTTCGCGGTCAGCCAGTTGCTGCGCGAGGTCGAGGACGCTGAGGAGGTCAAGGCCGGCAAGCAGTTGATCGACAGCCGCATCAGCTTCAAGCCCTGGGCGGCGATGCGCGAGGTACTCTCCTATCCGTTCAATCTGTTCCGCTCGTCGATGGTCGGGGTCTTCATCGGTGCAGTGCCGGGGGCGGGTGGCAGCATCGCCAACCTGCTGGCCTACGATCAGGCCAAACGCGGCTCCAAGCACCCCGAGGCCTTCGGCAAGGGCTCGAGCGAGGGAGTGATCGCCTCGGAGTCGGGCAACTCGGCGACCTCCGGCGGCGGCCTGATCCCGATGATTGCCCTGGGCATCCCCGGCAGCGCGGTGGACGCGGTACTGATGGCCTCGCTGATGGTGCACGGCATCGGCGTCGGCCCACGCCTGATCATGGACCACGCCGACACCGTCTACGGCATGTTCATGGCGATGTTCCTCGCCAGTGCCATGATGCTGGTGGTATGCCTGCTCAGCATGCGCATGTTCCTCAAGGTCACCAGCGTACCCAAGTCGGTGATCGTGCCGGTAGTGCTGACCTGTTGCATGGTCGGTGCCTTCGCGCTGAACAACCGCGTCACCGACATCTACCTGCTGCTCGGCATCGGTGTCTTCGGCTATGTGCTGGCCAAGCTCGACTACCCGCTGGCGCCGCTGGTACTCGGCGTGATCCTTGGCCCCATCGCCGAGACCAACCTGCGCCGCGCGCTGATGACCAACGAGGACTGGACGCTGTTCTTCACCCGGCCCATCTCGCTGGCGCTGCTGACCCTGGCCGCGCTATCGATCGTGCTGGCCCTGCGCTACCGGCTCAAGCAGCGCCGCCAGAACCTGGCGCTGGACTGACCGCAAGCGCATCACGCAACAAGGGGGCCATCAGGCCCCCTTGTTGTTGGTGGGTATTGCCGGAACGTACTAGCCCAGGTACTTGATCATCACCCCGGCGGCCACCGCCGAGCCGATGACCCCGGCCACATTGGGCCCCATGGCGTGCATCAGCAGGAAGTTGTGGGGATTCGACTCCAGCCCCACCTTGTTGGCGACTCGTGCCGCCATGGGCACCGCCGACACGCCAGCGGCGCCGATCAGCGGGTTGATCGGCATCTTGCTCATGGCATTCATCAGCTTGGCCATCAGGATGCCCGCCGCAGTGCCGATGGCGAAGGCCACGATGCCCAGTCCCATGATGCCCAGCGTCTCGATCGCCAGGAACTGACTGGCGACCAGCTTGGAGCCCACTGCCAGGCCGAGGAAGATGGTGACGATATTGATCAGCGCGTTCTGGGCGGTATCGGAGAGGCGCTCGACCACGCCGCACTCGCGCATCAGGTTGCCGAAGCAGAACATCCCTAGCAGCGGCGCCGCATCGGGCAGGAACAGCGCCACCAGCATCAGCAGCACCAGCGGGAAGACGATCTTCTCGAGCTTCGATACCGGGCGCAGCTGGGTCATGGTGATCTGACGCTCACGCTTGGTGGTCAAGGCGCGCATGACCGGCGGCTGGATCAGCGGCACCAGCGCCATGTAGGCGTAGGCGGCCACCGCAATCGGTCCCAGCAGCTCCGGCGCCAGGATACTCGACACATAGATCGAGGTCGGCCCGTCGGCGCCGCCAATGATGCCGATGGCGGCGGCCTGGTTGAGCGAGAAGTCCATCACTCCCAGCGCCGACAGGCTCACCGCACCGAGCACCGTGGCGAAAATGCCGAACTGTGCCGCAGCACCCAGGAACAGGGTGCGCGGATTGGCCAGCAGCGGACCGAAGTCGGTCATCGCCCCAACGCCCATGAAGATCACCAGCGGCGCGATGCCGGAGGCGATGGCCACCTGGTAGAAGGTGTAGAGCATGCCGTTGCCGTAGCCCACGCCGCGCGCCACGTCACCGGCGGCGCGCATCTGCTCGGGATCGAGACCGTTGTGATACTCGGCGTACAGGGTGGCTCGCCACGCCTCGGGGCCGGCCAGCGGGTCGAGGGTCAGCTGCATGGCCGCTGCCATCTGCTGCAGCACCGCAGGACGGGCCACCTCGATGGCCTGGTCCAGGGCCGATAGCGCCAGCCCCGCCTCGGGAATGTTGGCAAGGATACCGCCGAAGCCGATCGGCACCAGCAGCAGCGGCTCGAACTTCTTGTGGATGGCAAGGTAGAGCAGCACCAGGCCGATCAGGATCATCACCAGCTGGCCCAGCTGCAGGTTATACAGTCCCGAGCCGTGCCATAGCGTCAACAGGTTATCCATGCGCCGCCGCCCTTAGAGTACGATCAGCGTATCGCCTACCGATACGCTGTCGCCTTCCTTGACCTTGACCTCGGATACCGTACCGGCACTGGCGGCACGCACTTCGGTCTCCATCTTCATGGCCTCGAGGATGATCACCACGTCGCCTTCGGCGACGCTGTCACCAGCCTTGACGTTGACCTTGAAGATATTGCCGGCCAGCGGCGCGGGGATCGGCTCGCCGCTGGCGGCCGGGGCAGCCGGCGCTGCCGCGGGCTGGGTCGCCGCAGCGCCCTCCTGGACCTGGCCGATCTCGCCACCCTCGGCGACCTCGACCACGTACTGCTTGCCGTTGACGGTGATGGTGTAGGTCTCGGGGCCGGCAGCGGCCTGGGTATCCGACGCCTTGGCCACGGCCCCGCCCTTGGGGGTCGTCGCCGGAAGATTGGCCGCCGCGGCGTCCGGCGCCTGGGGTACGGGCTCGAAGGCGTCGGGGTTGTCGCGATTCTTGAGGAACTTGAGGCCGATCTGGGGGAACAGCGCGTAGGTCAGGACGTCGTCGATCTCGCGCTCGCCCTGTTCGAGGCGAATGCCTTCGTCCTTGGCCTTGGCCTTGAGCTCGTCGCGCAGGCGGTCCATCTCCGGCTCGAGCAGGTCGGCCGGACGGCAGGTAATCGGCTCCTTGCCCTCCAGCACGCGCTGCTGCAACTCCCCGTTGTAGGGCGCGGGGGCCGCGCCGTACTCGCCCTTGAGCAGCGCCTGGACCTCCTTGGAGATCGACTTGTAGCGTTCGCCCATCATCACGTTCATCACCGCCTGGGTGCCGACGATCTGCGAGGTGGGCGTGACCAGGGGGATGAAGCCGAGATCTTCGCGCACCTTGGGGATCTCGGAGAGCACGTCGTCGAGCTTGTCGCCGGCGCCCTGCTCCTTGAGCTGGCCTTCCATGTTGGTGAGCATGCCACCCGGCACCTGGGCCACCAGGATCCGCGAGTCGATCCCTCGCAGCGAGCCCTCGAAGGCGGCGTACTTCTTGCGTACCTCGCGGAAGTAGGCGGCGATCTCCTCGAGCAGCTCGAGGTCGAGGCCGGTGTCGCGCTCGGTGCCGGCGAGGATCGCCACCAGCGACTCGGTGGGGCTGTGGCCGTAGGTCATCGACATCGACGAGATCGCGGTGTCGACGTTGTCGATGCCCGCCTCGACCGCCTTGAGGGCGGTGGCGGTGGACATGCCGGTGGTGGCATGACAGTGCATCTGGACCGGAATCTTGAGCGTCTTCTTGAGCCGCGAGACCAGATCGAAGGCGGTATAGGGGGTGAGCAGCCCGGCCATGTCCTTGATCGCCAGGGAGTCGGCGCCCATCGCTTCGATCTGCTCGGAGAGCTCGACCCAGCCTTCGATGGTGTGCACCGGGCTGACGGTATAGGAGATGGTGCCCTGGGCGTGGCCCTCGACGTCGCGCACCGCCTTGATCGCCCGTTCCAGGTTGCGCGGGTCGTTCATGGCATCGAAGACGCGGAACACGTCGACGCCATTGGCGCGGGCGCGCTCAACGAACTTATCGACCACGTCGTCGGCGTAGTGGCGATAGCCGAGCAGGTTCTGGGCGCGCAGCAGCATCTGCTGGCGGGTATTGGGCATCGCTTCCTTGAGGGCGCGAATGCGGGCCCAGGGATCTTCGCCGAGATAGCGGATACAGGCGTCGAAGGTGGCGCCGCCCCAAGACTCCACCGACCAGAAGCCGACCTCGTCGAGCTTGGCAGCGATCGGTAGCATGTCGTCGAGGCGCAGGCGGGTGGCGAACAGCGACTGGTGAGCGTCGCGCAGCACCACATCGGTGATGCCCAGCGGGCGTTGGCTCTCACTCATGTGACCTTATCCTTGTAGCTGAAATCGTATCTTGGCTGGCCAGCAGCATCGCTTAGCGGCGATGGCGCTGACGGTAACGATGCAGGGCGGCGCTCATCACCACCATGAGTTCATCGCTGTTGCCGTCGGCCGTCGCTGGCGCCGAGGGCCGCGCTGCGGCGTCGGCGGCAGGCGCCGGCGCCAGGCGCCTGACCAGCAGTGACATCAGGGTCGTCGAGACCACCAGCACGGTCAGGAACACGAACACGAAGCCCATGCCGAAGGCCATCAGGGCGAGGCCCTCTTGCATCAGTTGGGTGTCCAGCATGTTGTCATCCCCTTGCTCTTGCGCGGCACATCTTGCCCGTTGCCCGGCATATTGAGGTCCGTGGCGGCGCATCTTGGCTGGTACAATAACCTGCCTGAATTCCACAATATTGCAATGACACCATGGTTGAGCCGCACGTTGTTAATTTACTACATAAGGGCCGCATCGGCCTAGCGCCCATGGAGGGCGTGATCGATGCGCACACCCGTGCGCTGCTCACCGCTGGCCCCGGCTTCGACTGGACGGTGACCGAGTTCGTGCGCGTGGTCGATGCGCGCCTGCCGCCGCGGGTATTCCTCAAGCACTGCCCGGAACTGGCCAGGCATGCCCAGGGCGAGCCGGTGGCCACGCCCAGCGGCGTGGCGGTGCACCTCCAGCTGCTCGGCTCGGATCCCGACGCCCTGGCCGCCAACGCCGAGCAGGCGATACGCCTCGGCGCCACCAGCCTGGATCTCAACTTCGGCTGTCCGGCCAAGCTGGTCAATCGCCACGACGGTGGCGCCTCGCTGCTACGCGACCCACAGCGGGTCGAGCGGGCGGTCGCCGCCGTGCACCGCGCGGCGGGCCGGGTGCCGGTCACCGCCAAGGTCCGCCTGGGCTTTGCCGACCGCCGCCTGGCGCTCGACTGTGCCCGCGCCGCCGAGCAGGGCGGCGCGGCGCAGCTGGTGGTCCACGCCCGCACCCGCAACGAGGGCTACCGGCCGCCGGCCCACTGGGAGTGGATCGGGCGCATTCGCCGTCACCTGGCAATCCCGGTGGTAGCCAACGGCGATATCTGGTCCCTCGAAGACTACTGGCAGGCGCGCACGCTGTCCGGCTGCAGCGACGTGATGCTAGGCCGCGGCGCCCTGGCCGCCCCCTGGCTGGCCGCGCGCATTCGCCACTGGCAGCACACCGGAGAGCGCCTCGCCGAGACCGCCTGGACGAGCCGCGCAACCATCCTGAGCGACTATGCCGCACTGCAGCGTAGCACACTTCCCGCGCGTGTCGTGGTATCGCTGCTCAAGCAGTGGCTCAATCAGATGCGCGCCCGCGACCCCGAGGCGGCACGGCGCTTCGCTACCCTCAAGCGCATCACCGACCTCGACACCCTGCTGACGGGCCTGCTGACCGAGCCCCTCGGCGAAGTAGACAAAAAGAAGGCGCCGCTCGCGAGCTGCGAGGGCGCCTGACACGATCGTGCTAAAACACAAAACCCGCCCTTGCAGAACAAGGACGGGTCAGAATATGGCGCGCCCGGGAGGATTCGAACCTCCGACCACCTGATTCGTAGTCAGGTACTCTATCCAGCTGAGCTACGGGCGCGTGACTGCCAAATCGACAGTTGGACCGGCACCACGAAAATCACCGACATCGAGAGGATGCTTGAATATCGTGGGAGGAAGTTGGCGCGCCCGGGAGGATTCGAACCTCCGACCACCTGATTCGTAGTCAGGTACTCTATCCAGCTGAGCTACGGGCGCAACTTCCAGTGCATGCCGAGCATGCGTGTATTGATGTGATTACGCAGCGAGGAACACGGCGTAAATGGCGGAGAGGGAGGGATTCGAACCCTCGATGAGGCTATAAACCCCATACTCCCTTAGCAGGGGAGCGCCTTCAGCCACTCGGCCACCTCTCCCTCATCAACACGGCGCGTATGTTACCGTTTCTGAAGGTCATTGTCCAATGCCTTCAACAACTTTCTTCCCCTCACGGCCTGACCCAGACTCGCCGACATGACACTCAGCACCACCTGTCGCGCCGTCGGGACACCCCCCCCTGAGACGAGCGCAAGATGCGCAAAAGCCGGCAAAGCGCGTGACTCTGCCGGCCCGAGCGTGCGCCTGACAACCCGACCGTCAGGTCGTTCGTCAGGCCTGAGACTCACCATCGTTTCCATCCGACTTCTCGCGCTGGATACGCTGATAGATCTCTTCACGGTGCACGGCCACATCCTTGGGAGCGTTGACCCCGATGCGAACTTGGTTACCCTTGACGCCGAGCACTGTGACGGTGATGTCATCACCGATCATCAGCGTCTCGCCGACGCGGCGGGTTAGGATGAGCATGACTGATCTCCTTCTCAGACTTACGACTACGGGATGCACTACGCCTGTCGCTAAGCGCTGACAGATTATGCGCCATTCGTCACGCTAGGCCAAACCCGACACTGCCTTCATACCCCACCATCACACGCGAAATTGGCGTTGAATGAAAGCACCGCCGGAGTGCATCGGCGTCCTTTCTCCTCTAAGCGTAGAACGCATCGGTGTTTGGCGTGTTCCTCATTCGCTCTCGATATCGCTCTTGTCGAGGCCGAACGCCTTGTGCAGCGCCTTGACCGCGAGCTCCATGTGCTTCTCATCGATCACTACCGAGATCTTGATCTCGGAGGTCGAGACCATGCGGATATTGATGTTTTCATCCGCCAGCACGCGGAACATCTTCGACGCCACCCCGGCATGGGAGCGCATGCCCACCCCGACCAGCGAAACCTTGGCGATATTGTCGTCACCGCGCAGTTCGCCACCGCCGAGGTCCGGGATCACGTTCTCCTCGATGATGCGCTTGGTCTGCTTGAAGTCGCCCTTGGCTACGGTGAAGGTGAAATCGGTATAGTCGCCCACCGGCGCCACGTTCTGCACGATCATGTCGACTTCGATATTGGCATCGGCGATCGGGCCGAGAATCCGCGACGCCACGCCCGGTACGTCGGGGGTATTGAGCAGGGTCAGCTTGGCCTCGTTGGCGGTGAAGGCGATACCGGAGATCAGCGGTTCTTCCATGGAGTCCTCTTCTTCATCTGTGTCAGCGATGATCAGGGTGCCGGGGCCATCCTCGAAACTGGACAGCACGCGCAGCGGCACGTTGTATTTGCCGGCGAACTCCACGGCACGAATCTGCAGCACCTTGGAGCCTAAGCTGGCCAGCTCGAGCATCTCCTCGACGGTGATGGTCTCGAGGCGCTTGGCCTTGGAGCAGACCCGCGGGTCGGTGGTGTAGACGCCATCGACATCGGTGTAGATCTGGCACTCGTCGGCCTTGAGCGCCGCGGCCAGCGCCACCCCGGTGGTATCAGACCCGCCGCGCCCCAGGGTGGTGATGTTGCCTTCGTCATCGACGCCCTGGAAACCGGCGACCACCACTACCTGGCCGTCATCGAGATCCTCACGCATGTCGTTGGTCTCGATGCCCTGGATGCGCGCCTTGGTGTGGGCGCTGTCGGTGCGGATGCCGACCTGGGCGCCGGTGTAGGAGGTGGCCGGCACGCCCAGCTTGTGCAGCGCCATGGCCAGCAGCGAGATCGTTACCTGCTCACCGGTTGATACCAGCATGTCCATTTCGCGTGGCGTCGGCTCGTCATTGATTTCGCTGGCCAGGCCGATCAGGCGGTTGGTTTCACCGCTCATCGCCGACACCACCACCACGATCTGGTGGCCCTCGTCGCGGAAGCGCTTGACCTTCTCCGCCACCGCCTTGATGCGCTCCACCGAGCCCACCGAGGTGCCACCGAATTTCTGTACGTATAACGCCATATGCGATTGTCCTGGTTGTCAGTGGAAAGTCATGGTCCTTTTATACTGCCGATCATGGAGTGATCGCCATAAACGCTAGGAGGGCCGTCCAGCGGACCGGCCCTCCTCCTATCAACCCAGCTTGGCGGCAAGCCAGTCCGGCACACTGGCCAGTGCCCCAGGCAGTGCCGCCGCGTCGCTACCACCGGCCTGGGCCATGTCGGGCCGGCCACCGCCCTTGCCGCCGACCTGACCGGCCACATGGTTGACAAGCTCGCCGGCCTTGACCCGTGCGGTGAGGTCATCGGTGACCCCGGCGATCAGACTGACCTTGCCGGCATCGGTCACGCCGAGCACCACGATGCCCGAGCCGAGCTTATTCTTGAGCTGGTCGAGCACGCCGCGCAGCTCTTTGCCGGAGACGCCCTCGAGCTGCTTGACCAGCAGCGTGACGCCGCTTATCTCACGGGCCTCGGCAAGCATGTCGCTGCCGGCGGCGCTGGCCAGCTTGGCCTTGAGCCGCTCGAGCTCCTTCTCCAGGCTGCGGTTGCGCTCGACCAGCGAGGCGACCCGCTCCTCGACCTGCTCCGGCTTGCTCTTGAGGGTCTCGCCGAGACGCGCGACCCGTGCCTCCTGGGCCTGGAAGTAGGCCAGCGCATGTTCGCCGGTAAGCGCCTCGATGCGCCGCACGCCGGAGGCGATGCCGGTCTCGCTGACGATATGGAAGCAGCCGATATCGCCGCTGCGCGCCACGTGGGTGCCGCCACACAGCTCGATGGAGAAATCGTCGGCGCCGATGGTCAGCACCCGCACGTTGTCGGCGTACTTGGCCTCGAACAGCGCTGCCGCGCCCTTGGCCTTGGCCTGGTCGAGGCTCATCTGCTCGATGCGGGTCTCGGCGTTGGCCAGTATCTGGGCGTTGACGATGGCCTCGACCTCGGCCAGTTGGGCGGAGCTCATCGCCTCGAAGTGGCTGAAATCGAAGCGCAGGCGTTCGGCACTGACCAGCGAGCCCTTCTGCTGCACGTGTTCGCCGAGCACCATGCGCAGCGCCTTGTGCAGCAGGTGGGTGGCGGAGTGGTTGCGCACCGTGGCGCCACGCAGGGCGGCGTCGACCTGGGGCCGCACCTCGGCGCCCACGCGCAGCTCGCCCTCGACCATCACGCCGTGATGCAGATGGTGCCCGCCCTGCTTCTGGGTGTCGGTAACCTGGAAGCGGCCGCCGTCGACGTGCAGGTAGCCGGTATCGCCAACCTGGCCGCCGGACTCGCCGTAGAAGGGCGTGCGATCCAGCACCACCACTCCCTTGCTGCCCGCCTCCAGTACGGCCAGCGGGTTGCCCTCGGCGTCGACCAGGGCGGTGACGCGGGCCTGATCCTCGAGGCGCTCGTAGCCGGTGAAGGCGGTCTCGCCGTCGAGCTCGATGGCCGCCGCATAGTCGGCGCCGAACTGGCTGGCAGCGCGGGCACGCTGGCGCTGGGCCTCGAGCTCACGCTCGAAGCCGGCTGCGTCGAGGCTCACGCCGCGTTCGCGACACACATCGGCGGTCAGGTCGAAGGGGAAGCCGTAGGTGTCGTAGAGCTTGAATACCGTGGCGCCAGGTAGCTCATCGCCATCGAGGTCGGCCAGCGCCGCCTCGAGCAGGCCCATGCCGTGGTCCAGGGTGCGCGCGAACTGCTCCTCCTCCTTGAGCAGCACCCGGGCGATCTGCTCGCTGGCCTCGCGCAGCTCGGGATAGGCCTCGCCCATCTCGGCGTCAAGCGCCGCCACCAGCTTGTGGAAGAACGGCTCGCTGGCGCCCAGCTTGTGGCCGTGGCGGATGGCGCGGCGGATGATCCGGCGCAGCACGTAGCCGCGCCCCTCGTTGGAGGGCAGCACGCCGTCGGCGATCAGGAAGGCGCAGGAGCGGATATGGTCGGCGATCACGCGCAGCGAGGGGGTGCTGGTATCGGCATGGCCGGTGGCCTTGGCGGCGGCGTCCAGCAGGTTCTGGAACAGGTCGATCTCGTAGTTGGAGTGCACGCCCTGGAGCACGGCCGCGACCCGCTCGAGGCCCATGCCGGTGTCGATGGAGGGCTTGGGCAGTGGGTTGAGGGTGCCGGCGGCATCGCGATCGAACTGCATGAACACCAGGTTCCAGATCTCGATGTAGCGGTCGCCGTCCTCTTCCGGGCTACCCGGCGGGCCACCCCACACCTCGGGGCCATGATCGAAGAAGATCTCCGAGCAGGGGCCGCAGGGGCCGGTGTCGCCCATCTGCCAGAAGTTGTCCTTCGCACCGATACGCGCGATGCGCTCGTGAGGCACACCAATTTCATCGGCCCAGATGTTGTAGGCCTCATCATCTTCGGTAAAGACCGTGACCCATAGCTTGTCGGCGGGCAGCCCCAGCCGCTCGGTGAGAAACTGCCAGGCGAAGTGGATAGCCTCGCGCTTGAAGTAGTCGCCGAAGCTGAAGTTGCCCAGCATCTCGAAGAAGGTGTGGTGGCGCGCGGTATAGCCGACGTTGTCCAGGTCGTTGTGCTTGCCGCCGGCCCTCACGCAGCGCTGGGCCGAGGTGGCGCGCACGTAAGGGCGCGGATCCTGGCCCAGGAAGACGTCCTTGAACGGCACCATCCCGGCATTGGTGAACAGCAGGGTGGCGTCATTGCCCGGCACCAGCGAGCCAGTCGGCACGATGGTGTGGCCCTGCTCTTCGAAGAAGGTCAAAAAGGCCTGTCTGATATCTGCACTTTTCATAGGGTGTCCGTGACGATAAGCGTGTTGACCTGGCGGGCGAGCCGGCGCACCGCGCCGCACAGGGCACGATCTGGGTCGCTCAAAGGGGCACTAGTATAACGCAGTCGTCAAGCGACGACAGTGGGGCACCCGGCGTCCTCGCTTCGGGGTAACTGTGATCGCCCCGAGCGGGGCACCGTGAGGGGGGGGGTAGTTGGTGCAGCTCAGGTCGGCCAGGCGTGCTGCATGGCGTGGCGCACTTGCTCGAAGTCGAAGCCCCGCGAGGCCAGGAAACGCTCGCGACGGGCGCGCTCGCGCGGCGACTCACCGGGGCCGGTGAAGCGCTTGGCCAGCACCTCGGCGGCCAGCGCGAACCAGTCGGCCTCGCCGCGATCCTCGCTCTCGCTCATGGCCTGCTGGATGCCGTCGCGGTCGATGCCGCGCTGGCCAAGCTCGGCGCGAATCTTGAGTGGGCCCTGGCCGCGGGCGATGCGCGAACGCACGAAACTCTCGGCGAAGCGCGCATCGCACTGCAGGTTCTGCTCGGCCAGGCCATCGAGGCACGCCTCGATGGCCGCGACCTCGTGCCCCTTCGCCGCTAGCCGGCTGTGCAGCTCGGCGCGGGAGTACTCGCGCCGCGCCAGCAGCCGAATGGCGTCATCGCGCGGCGACGGGGCGTCAGCGTCGGGCTTGCGCTGCATGGCTTAGAGCAAGCCGTCCTCGCTGGACTCCTCGGCGCTGTCGGCCAGGGCGGCCTCGGGCTTGTCTCTCTCCCTCGGCTCGACGGTGGCCAGCAGCTGCCCGCGGATACCGGACTCGATCTCGTCGAGGATCGTCGGATTGTCCTCGAGGAACTGGGCAGCGTTGGCCTTGCCCTGGCCGATCTTGTTGCCCTGGTAGCTGTACCAGGCACCGGCCTTGTCGATCAGCTTGCACTGCACGCCCAGGTCGATGACCTCGCCGGCGTGGTAGATGCCCTTGCCGTAGAGAATCTGGAATTCGGCCTGGCGGAACGGTGGCGCCACCTTGTTCTTGACCACCTTGACGCGGGTCTCGTTGCCGGTGACCTCGTCGCCCTGCTTGACCGAGCCAGTACGGCGGATATCCAGGCGCACGCTGGAATAGAACTTCAGGGCGTTGCCGCCGGTGGTGGTTTCGGGGCTGCCGAACATCACCCCGATCTTCATGCGGATCTGGTTGATGAACACCACCATGCAGTTGGCATTCTTGATATTGCCGGTGATCTTGCGCAGCGCCTGGGACATCAGGCGCGCCTGCAGGCCGACGTGGGAGTCGCCCATCTCGCCCTCGATCTCGGCACGCGGGGTAAGCGCGGCCACCGAGTCGATGATGATCACGTCGACGCCGCCGGAGCGCACCAGCATGTCGCAGATCTCGAGGGCCTGCTCGCCGGTATCGGGCTGCGAGACCAGCAGGTCGTCGAGGTTGACGCCAAGCTTCTCGGCGTAGCTCGGATCGAGGGCGTGTTCGGCATCGATGAAGGCGCAGGTCTTGCCCTGCTTCTGGGCCTGGGCGATCACTGACAGGGTCAGCGTGGTCTTGCCCGAGGATTCGGGACCGAAGATTTCAACCACGCGCCCCAGCGGCAGACCGCCGATGCCCAGGGCGATATCCAGGCCCAGGGAGCCGGTCGACACCGACGGCATGATCACCCGGGGCGTATCGCCCAGCCGCATCACGGTGCCCTTGCCAAACTGCCGATCGATCTGGGAGAGGGCGGCATTCAATGCCTTGGAACGGTTGTCGTCCTGGGCCATGGGAGATCTCCTAAGCGATTGCGGATATAACGTCGATCACGAGCTCGGGATCGAATACTGTATGACTGCACAGTAGTATGGCGAAAAATTCCTCGCGCGCCTACTCTCAGTCGGTAAATTTCTGTGCCTCAGGCGTCGAGGCGCTGGATCAGTCCCACCAGTGCGGCGCGCACGGCCTGCTCGCGCACCGCACGGCGGTCGCCGGGGAAATGGTAGTGCTCGGCTTGTTGGGTGCCGGCGTCGCCCCACGCCAGCCACACCGTGCCCACCGGCTTGGCGTCCGAGCCGCCACCGGGCCCCGCCACGCCGCTAATCGCCACGCCCAGCGTGGCGCCGCTGTCGCGACAGGCGCCGGCGACCATCGCCTCGACCACCTCGCGGCTCACCGCACCGTGTGCCTCGAGCAGCGCTGGGTCGACGCCGAGCAGACGTGACTTGGCGGCGTTGGAGTAGGTCACGTAGCCGGTCTCGAAGTAGTCGGAGCTGCCCGCCACCGCGGTGATGGCGCTAGCCACGCCGCCGCCGGTGCACGACTCGGCGCAGGTCACCTGCCGCCCCTGCTGGCGGCACAGCCGGCCGAGCCGCTCGGCGAGGGTGGCGAGATCGAGATTGCTGAGGCGCTGGGGGGATGCTGGCATGCCGGGTCTCCTGACGTGGCGCTGGCTTGCGCGTAGAATACTGCCTTTTGGTCGCGAATGCAGAGTCGTCGACGCTAGGTCCCATCCAAGGAGTCAAGGAACCCCATGAGCCAGGCCAGCCCCTCGCATACCCCGATGATGCAGCAGTTCCTGAAGATCAAGCGCGAGCATCCCGACGTGCTGTTGTTCTATCGCATGGGCGACTTCTATGAGCTGTTCTTCGACGACGCCAAGCGCGCCGCCAAGCTGCTCGACATCACCCTCACCCAGCGCGGCCAGTCGGCGGGCAAGCCGATCCCCATGGCCGGGGTACCCTATCATAGTGCCGAGGGCTACCTGGCGCGCCTGGTCCAGGCCGGCGAGTCGGTGGCGATCTGCGAGCAGATCGGCGACCCGGCGCTGGCCAAGGGGCCAGTGGAGCGCCGGGTGGTGCGCATCGTCACCCCCGGCACCCTGCACGACGAGGCGCTGCTCGACGCCCAGCGCGACAATCTGCTGCTGGCCCTGCACAACCAGGGCGGGCGCTGGGGGCTGGCCTGGCTGGAGCTCTCCAGCGGCCGCTTCAGCGTGCTCGAGGTCGACGACGACGCCGAGATGCTCGCCGAAGTGCAGCGCCTGGCACCGGCCGAGCTGCTCGTCGCCGACGGCCTCGAGCTGCCGCCGACGCTCCACGGGCGGGCCAGTCTCAAGCGCCAGAGCGACTGGCTGTTCGACCACGACAGCGCGCTGCGCCTGCTATGCGACCAGTTCCAGGTCCAGGACTTGCGTGGCTTCGGCTGTGCCCACCTGGAGGCGGCGATCATCGCCGCCGGGGTGCTGGTCGACTATGCCCGCGATACCCAGCGCTCGCGGCTGCCCCACGTCACCGCCATCGGCGTCGAGAACCGCGACGACGCGGTGGTCATCGACGCCGCCAGCCGTCGCAACCTGGAGATCGATACCAACCTCGGCGGCAGCGGCGACAACACCCTGGCCAGCGTACTCGACACCACCGCCACGGCGATGGGCGCTCGCCTGCTCAAGCGCTGGCTCAACCGCCCGCTGCGCGACCGCGCGCTGATCGGCGCACGCCAGACCGCGGTGACCCTGCTGCTCGACCAGGAGGGTTACCTGGCGCTGCGCGAGGAGCTCAAGGCGATCGGCGACGTCGAGCGCATCCTGGCGCGGGTGGCACTGCGCAGCGCCCGCCCCCGCGACCTGGCGCGGCTACGCGATGCCCTCAACGCCCTGCCCGAACTACAGGACGCGCTGCGCGGCTACGCCGAGGGCAGCGCCCTGGACGACCTCAGGCGGCATATCCGCCCCTACCCGGAGCTCGCCTACACCCTGAGCCGGGCACTCATCGACAACCCACCGGTGGTGATTCGCGACGGCGGCGTGATCGCCGACGGTTTCGACGACGAGCTCGACGAATACCGCGGCCTGGCCGAGCACGCCGGCGACTACCTGATCGAGCTGGAGCGCCGGGAGCGCGAGCGCACCGGGCTGGCCAACCTCAAGGTCGGCTATAACCGCGTCCACGGCTACTACATCGAGATCCCCCGCGGCCAGGCCCGCGACGCGCCGGCGGACTACATTCGTCGCCAGACCCTGAAGAACGCCGAGCGCTTCATCATTCCCGAGCTCAAGGAGTTCGAGGACAAGGCGCTGTCCGCCAAGTCCCGCGCCCTGGCCCGCGAGAAGCTGCTCTACGAGAGCCTGCTCGATGCCCTCAACGCCGAGCTGGGGCCGCTGCAGGCCAGCGCCCAGGCCCTCGCCAGCCTCGATGTGCTGGCCACCTTTGCCGAACGTGCCGAGGCGCTGAGCCTGGTGCGCCCGCGGCTCGCCGACGCGCCCGGCATCCGCATTCGCGGCGGCCGCCACCCGGTGGTCGAGAACGTCAGCGAGCACCCCTTCGTGCCCAACGACCTGGAGATGGACGACGCGCGGCGCATGCTGGTGATCACCGGCCCCAACATGGGCGGCAAATCGACCTACATGCGCCAGGCGGCGCTGATCGTGCTGCTCGCCCACACCGGCTGCTTCGTGCCCGCCGACGATGCCGAGATCGGCCCGGTTGATCGTATCTTTACCCGCATCGGCTCCTCCGACGATCTGGCCGGCGGGCGCTCGACCTTCATGGTCGAGATGACCGAAACCGCCAATATCCTGCACAACGCCAGCGACCACAGCCTGGTCTTGATGGACGAGATCGGCCGCGGTACCAGCACCTTCGATGGCTTGTCGCTGGCCTGGGCCAGCGCCGAGCACCTGACCCGCTCGCGGGCCTTCACGCTGTTCGCCACCCACTACTTCGAGATGACCGCCCTGAGCGAGCAAGCACCCGGCGTGGCCAACGTCCACCTCACCGCCGCCGAGCACCGCGAGGGCATCGTCTTCATGCACCGCGTCGAGGAGGGCCCGGCAAGCCAGAGCTACGGCCTGCAGGTCGCACAGCTCGCCGGCGTACCCCAGGGCGTGATCGCCCGGGCACGCGAGAAACTCGCCCAGCTCGAGCAGCACGAGGTCGACCAGGGCAGCCGTCCCTCGCTTGCCGCCGGCGGCGAACCGGCACCCCAGCAAAACGATCTGTTCGCCAGCGCGCCGCATCCGCTGATCGACGAGCTCGGCGGCCTGGCCCTCGACGAGCTGAGCCCGCGTCAGGCGCTGGAGCTGCTCTACCGCTGGCGAGAGGCGCTGTAGGCCATTGCTGAGCTGTAAGGACTGCTAGGCATTGCTGAGGGGCGCCGGAGGCAGGTCGAAGAGGGGGTTTGCGCCATGGATGGCGCAAGGTAGCGCCCAGGGATGGGTTTACAGCGCCCCCTCGTAGGCCTGCCTGCGGATCAGCCCCGAGTCCGCGGCGCTTGGGTCCGGCCAATTAGCCCAAGGCGACAGCCACCACCGCTTGCGACGCTATGGGGGCACGACTAGAATGGTCAGATTCCCCGCCGCACCAGCATAAAAACATCGGCTCTTATAACTTTTTTACCAACCATCATCGTGGCCGAACGACCGGCCAGAGGAAGGGAGACTGGCATGACATTCGTCGTCACCGAGAACTGCATCAAGTGCAAGTACACCGACTGTGTCGAGGTCTGCCCGGTGGACTGCTTCTACGAGGGACCCAATTTCCTCGTCATCCATCCCGACGAGTGCATCGACTGCGCGCTGTGTGAGCCGGAGTGCCCCGCCGAGGCGATCTTTGCCGAGGATGAGCTACCCGAGGGCCAGGAGGAGTTCATCGAACTCAACGCCGAGCTCGCCGAGGTGTGGCCGAACATCGCCGAGAAGAAGGACCCGCTGCCCGACGCCGAAGAGTGGGATGGCAAGCCGGACAAACTGGCCCAGCTAGAGCGCTGAGCATCGCATCTCCGCGAGCCACTAGACAAAAAAACGCCGCCGGTCACTGACCAGCGGCGTTTTTCATCGTGCATGCATAGAAAAGGCGACCCGAAGGTCGCCCGTTCCAAGCCGAATCCCTTGGGCATGTCCCTATGCCCACGTCCTAATGGTGACATCCATGCCAGGAGACGGCTTCCTGTCGTACCCGGCGCACCACGACTAGCATCCCGTTGCATCCTGCCGGAAAAGCACTCCCCGCTTCTCCATATCCCGAGAACATTGTGGCAGTTCTCGCCGGCATCACAAGCCGGTCTCCGCAACACCCAGCGAGCTCCCGCGAGCAAAGAAAAAAATAAAACTACTTTAAAATCAAAATCTTAATATACAAGAAAAAAGACATGAAAGCACTTTCGCGGCGATTCAGAGCGAAGTTCGCAGGTAAAATGTACGATATGTCTTACAAGAAATGGAGAGATTGCCGACACTCCCACTCCCCCGAATGGGCATAAAAAAGGCGGGGCCGACTGGCGCCCCGCCTGACACGATGCCGAAAGCACTACGCTGACGGCACTAAGTAGAAAGCCCTGAGCCGATCAAGCCTGACCCTTGATCGCCGCCAGCCCGGGGTAGGCGGCCTTGTCGCCCAACTGCTGCTCGATCACCAGCAGGCGGTTGTACTTGGCGACGCGATCCGAGCGGCACAGCGAGCCGGTCTTGATCTGGCCCGCCGAGGTGGCCACTGCCAGGTCGGCAATGGTGGTATCTTCGGTCTCCCCGGAGCGGTGCGAAATCACCGCGGTAAAACCAGCGTCCTGGGCCATCTTAATGGCATCCAGGGTCTCGGAGAGCGAGCCGATCTGGTTGAACTTGATCAGGATCGAGTTACCGATCTGCTCGTCGATGCCGCGCTTGAGAATCTTGGTGTTGGTGACGAACAGGTCGTCACCGACCAGCTGCACCTTGTCGCCGAGCTTGTCGGTCAGGGTCTTCCAGCCGGCCCAGTCGGACTCGTCCAGGCCATCCTCGATGGAGACGATGGGGTACTGGTCGCACAGCTCGGCCAGGTAGTCGACGAAGCCCGCGGCGTCGAACGACTTGCCCTCACCGGCGAGGGTGTACTGGCCATCCTGGTAGAACTCCGAGGCGGCGCAGTCCAGCGCCAGGGTGACGTCGCGGCCCAGCTGGTAGCCGGCGTCTTCGACGGCTTGCTTGATCACCGCCAGCGCCTCGGCGTTGGAGGCCAGGTTGGGAGCGAAGCCGCCCTCATCGCCCACCGCCGTGGACAGGCCCTTGGCCGACAGCACCTTCTTCAGGGCATGGAAGATCTCGGCGCCGACGCGCAGCGCCTCGCGGAAGTTGGGCGCGCCCACCGGCTGCACCATGAACTCCTGGATATCGACGTTGTTGTCGGCATGCTCGCCGCCGTTGAGGATGTTCATCATCGGCACTGGCATGCTGAACTGGCCTGGCTGGCCATACAGCGCGGCGATGTGCTCATAGAGCTCGACGCCCTTGGTGGCCGCCGCCGCCTTGGCCGCCGCCAGCGACACGGCGAGGATGGCGTTGGCGCCCAAGGTAGCCTTGTTGTCGGTGCCGTCCAGCGCCAGCATGGCGTCGTCCAGGGCGCGCTGGTCGGCAACGCTCATGCCCAGCAGGCGCTCGCGGATCGGCCCGTTGACCGCCTCGACGGCCTTGAGCACACCCTTGCCCAGGTAGCGAGACTTGTCGCCGTCGCGTAGCTCCAGCGCTTCACGCGAGCCGGTCGAGGCGCCGCTGGGGGCACACGCCACGCCCTTGGCGCCACTTTCCAGCACCACTTCGGCCTGCACGGTGGGGTTGCCACGCGAGTCGAGCACCTCGAGGGCGCGAACGTCGGCAATCTTGCTCATGATGTATTCCTTTAATGAGTCAGCGTTGATCTAGGGAAACACTGCACAAATGTCTGCGCGGGCGAATCACTGCGTTGCGCGGTGCTCAAAATCCTCACCTATACCACATAGGCTCCGGTTTCTGTGCGCCGTGCGCCTTGTGCTTCATCCCGCTCGCCGATTTGTTCAGCACTTCCTAGCTTGAGAGAGGGTCACGGCTCCGCTCAAGAAATCGTCAGCGGCGCAAAGCCCTTGACCAGCTCGTCGAGCGCTTTGAGCTGGGCAAGGAAGGGCTCGAGCTGGTCGAGTGGCAGCGCACAAGGACCGTCGCACTTGGCGTTGTCCGGGTCCGGATGCGCCTCCAGGAACAGCCCGGCCAGCCCCACGGCAACGCCGGCCCGAGCCAGTTCGGCAACCTGGGCACGGCGGCCATCGGCGCTGTCGGCACGCCCCCCCGGGCGCTGCAGCGCATGGGTCACATCGAAGAACAGCGGATAGCCGGTCTGCTTCATTTCGCCGAAGCCGAGCATATCCACCACCAGGTTATTGTAACCAAAGCTCGAACCGCGCTCGCAGAGGATCAGCCGGTCGTTGCCGGCCTCTTCGCACTTGCGGATGATGTGGCGCATCTCGTGAGGCGCCAGGAACTGCGGCTTCTTGATATTGATCACCGCCCCGGTCTCGGCCATGGCCACCACCAGGTCGGTCTGGCGCGCCAGGAAGGCCGGCAGTTGGATGATATCGGCGACCTCGGCGGCCGGCTGGGCCTGCCACGGCTCATGCACGTCGGTGATCACCGGCACCGCGTAGCGCGACTTGACCTCGGCGAGGATCGCCAGGCCTCTGTCGAGGCCGGGCCCGCGGTAGGAGTGGATCGAGCTGCGGTTGGCCTTGTCGAAGCTGGCCTTGAACACGTAGGGCATGCCCAGCTTGGTGGTTGCCTCGACGTAGGCCGCGGCCACCTCGAGTGCCATGTCGCGGGACTCGAGGACGTTCATGCCGCCGAACAGCCCCAGCGGTAGGGCGTTGCCGGCCTGCAGGCCGGCGAACTCGATGATGCGTTGCGGTGACGACATGTTCGCTCCTGGGGCTCAGCCCTGCGGTTGGGCCTGGGAATGCTGACGCGCGCGGACGTTCTTGTGCTCCAGCGCGGCGTTGACGAAGCCGGAGAACAGCGGATGGCCGTCGCGCGGCGTCGAGGTGAACTCGGGGTGGAACTGGCAGGCCACGTACCAGGGGTGATCGGGCAGCTCGACCATCTCCACCAGCGACTGGTCGACGCTCTTGCCGGAGACCACCAGGCCAGCCTTCTCGAGCTCCTCGATGAACTGATTGTTGACCTCGAAGCGGTGGCGGTGGCGCTCGACGATCTCGTCGTTGCCGTAGGCCTCGCGGGCCTTGCTGCCGGCCTTGAGATGACATATCTGGCCACCCAGGCGCATGGTGCCGCCGAGATCGGAGGCGGCGTCACGCAACTCGATCTTGCCTTCGGGGCTCAGCCATTCAGTGATCAGGCCCACCACCGGGTGCTGGGTGTCGTGGGTGAACTCGGTGGAGTTGGCGTCGTTCCAACCCGCCACGTGGCGCGCGAACTCGATCACCGCGACCTGCATGCCGAGGCAGATACCCAGGTAGGGGATGCCGTTCTCGCGGGCGTAGCGGGCGGTGATGATCTTGCCCTCGACGCCGCGCTCGCCGAAGCCGCCGGGCACCAGGATGGCGTCCTTGCCGGCCAGACGGTCGGTGCCGTGGCGCTCGATGTCCTCGGAGTCGACATAGTCGACGTTGACCTTGACCCGCCCCTGGATGCCGGCGTGGATCAACGCCTCGTTGAGCGACTTGTAGGCGTCGAGCAGCTCCATGTACTTGCCGACCATGGCGATATTGACCGACTTGAGCGGATTGAGCTTGGCGTCGAGCACCCGCACCCACTCATGCAGGTCGGCATCGCTGGCTTCCAGGCGCAGCTTGTCGCAGACGATCTCGTCGAGGCCGTGCTCGTGGAGCATCAGCGGGATGCGGTAGATGGTGTCAGCGTCCTGCAGCGGCACCACGGCGCGCTCTTCGACGTTGGTGAACAGTGCGATCTTGCGCCGTTCGCTGGCCTCGAGCTCGACTTCGCTGCGGCAGATCAGGATATCCGGCTGAATACCGATGGAGCGCAGCTCCTTGACGCTGTGTTGGGTCGGCTTGGTCTTGGTCTCGCCGGCGGTCTTGATATAGGGCACCAGCGTCAGGTGCATAAAGATCGCGCGGTTGGCGCCGAGCTCGCTTCTGATCTGGCGGATCGATTCGAGGAACGGCAGCGACTCGATGTCGCCCACGGTGCCGCCGATCTCGACCAGCGCCACGTCGAAGCCCTCGCCGCCTTCGTAGACGCGGCGCTTGATCTCGTCGGTGATATGCGGGATCACCTGCACGGTGCCGCCCAGGTAGTCGCCGCGGCGCTCCTTACGCAGCACGTGTTCGTAGACGCGGCCGGTGGTGAAGTTGTTGCCCTGGGTCATCTTGGTGCGGATGAAGCGTTCGTAGTGGCCCAGGTCGAGGTCGGTCTCGGCGCCATCTTCGGTGACGAACACCTCGCCGTGCTGGAAGGGGCTCATGGTGCCGGGATCGACGTTGATGTACGGATCCAGCTTGAGCATGGTGACCTTGAGGCCGCGCGCCTCGAGGATCGCCGCCAGCGAAGCCGACGCGATGCCCTTGCCGAGAGAGGACACAACGCCGCCGGTCACGAAGATATATCGTGTCATGGAAAACCTGTCGAAACGTGATCAGAAGGCGCCGCAGGAAACCGCGCCAGGATGGGACGACAGAGTAGCAGATTCAGCGAATCGGCTCAATTTTGGCGAGGCTAACGGCGTGGCATCAATAGACCGGTGCATCCGGCGCCTCCTGAAGGCGAGACACGTGACCCCAAGGGCGAAACCCTGGCCATTCACTGGCGGCTACGCGTCGGGGCAAACCGGGGTCCCTCCCGCTTGCCCCTCGATCGACATCCATGTCGATCGCCGCGTGCCGCTGCGCTACTGGCCAGCGCCCTTGGGAAGTCACGCCGCTGCGCCTCCAGGAGGCTTGGGTCGCGGAATTCCACGCCCAACCTAGCGGCGCTGGGGGCAGGCATGAGCGAAGCTCATTCTTCAGGGATGAAGAATGGAGCGCCCATGGACGGGTTTACAGCGTCTTCGCGAGAGCCTGCCGCCAGATCAGCCGCGGTGGTAAGGCGAGCCCGTACCTGGTGCGCGCAGCTTCCCGGAGGCAGGCCTTACACCCCCAGATAATCGAGGATACCCTCGGCGGCCTGGCGGCCCTCGTAGACGGCCGTCACCACCAGGTCGGAGCCACGCACCATGTCGCCACCGGCAAAGATCTTCTCATTGCTGGTCTGGAAGGCGAATGCCGCCTCCTCGCTGGTCTTGATGCGGCCGCGCTCGTCTACCGCAATGCTGTTCGGCGCCAGCCAATCGATATCAGTGGGCTGGAAACCGAAGGCGATGACCACCGCATCGGCGGGCAGGATCTCCTCCGAGCCCGGCACCACCTCGGGGCGTTGGCGGCCATTCTCGTCCGGCTCGCCGAGCCGCGTGCGCACCACCTTGACGCCCTCGACCTGCTCCTCGCCAACCACCGCCACCGGCTGACGGTTGAACAGGAAGTCGACGCCCTCCTCGCGGGCATTCTTCACCTCGCGCTTGGAGCCAGGCATGTTGTCCTCGTCGCGGCGGTAGGCGCAGGTCACGCTGGCCGCCCCCTGGCGAATCGCGGTGCGGTTGCAGTCCATGGCGGTATCGCCGCCGCCCAGCACCACCACCCGCTGACCTTCCAGCGACACATAGTCGGCCGGGTCCTTCTCGAAGCCCAGGCAATGGTTGACGTTGGCAATCAGGTAGTCGAGGGCCTTGTGCACGCCGGGCAGATCCTCACCCGGGAAGCCACCCTGCATGTACTTGTAGGTGCCCATGCCCATGAATACCGCATCGTACTCCTCGAGCAGCGCCTCAATGGTCACGTCGCTGCCGATGTCGGTATTCAGGCGGAACTCAATGCCCATCTCCTCGAACACCGCGCGGCGCCGCTCCATGACGTGCTTCTCGAGCTTGAACTCGGGAATCCCGAAGGTCAGCAGGCCGCCGATCTCCGGATAGCGGTCGTAGACAATCGGCTTGACGCCGCTGCGCGCCAGGATATCGGCACAGCCGAGCCCGGCCGGGCCGGCGCCGATCACCGCCACTCTTTTGTCGGTCCAGGTTACACCGGACATATCCGGCCGCCAGCCCATGGCGAAGGCGGTGTCGGTGATGTACTTCTCCACCGAGCCGATGGTCACCGCGCCGAAGCCGTCGTTGAGGGTGCAGTCGCCCTCGCACAGGCGGTCCTGGGGGCAGACCCGGCCGCACACCTCAGGCAGCGAGTTGGTCTGGTGCGACAGCTCCGCCGCCTCCAGGATGTTGCCCTCGCTGACCAGCTTCAGCCAGTTGGGAATATAGTTGTGGACCGGGCACTTCCACTCGCAGTAGGGGTTGCCGCAGTGCAGGCAGCGGTGCGCCTGGCTGGCCGCCTCCTGGGGCCTGTACGGCTCGTAGATCTCGGCGAATTCCTTGGCCCGGGTACGCGCCTCTTTCTTCTGCGGGTCCTGGCGACCCACATCGATGAACTGAAAGTCGTTGCTCAGACGGTTTGCCATGGTCGTCTCTCCTCGAAGTCTGGAACGTCGGGCTTACTCGGGCCGCCGGCGGGATTCAGCGAGCAGGCCATTGAGGCTTGCCGCCTTGGGCTTGACCAGCCAGAAGTGGCGGATGAAGTCGCTGAAGTCCTCGAGGATCGCGTGGCCGCGGGCCGAATCGGTGGCCGCGACATACTCCTCGATGACTTCCCGCAGGTGACGCCGGTAGGCCTCCATGGCCTCGGTGTTGATCCGATGAATCTCGACCAGCTCGTGGTTGTACTTGTCGACGAAGGTGCGGTCCTCGTCGAGCACGTAGGCGAAGCCGCCGGTCATGCCGGCACCGAAGTTGACGCCGGTCTCGCCGAGCACCGCGACCAGGCCGCCGGTCATGTATTCGCAGCAGTGGTCACCGGCACCCTCGATGACCGCACGGGCGCCGGAGTTGCGCACCGCGAAGCGCTCGCCGGCCTGGCCGGCGGCGAACAGCTTGCCGCCAGTGGCACCATACAGGCAGGTGTTGCCGACGATCGCTGTCTTGTGGCTCTCGAAGGTGCTGGCACGCGGCGGCACAATGGTGATCGAGCCACCGTTCATGCCCTTGCCGACGTAGTCGTTGGCGTCGCCCTCGAGGTGCAGGTGCAGGCCGCGGGCGTTCCACACCCCGAAGCTCTGCCCAGCCACGCCGATGAAGCGCGCGGTGATCGGCGCCTCCTCTAGCCCCTCTTCGCCGTAGCGCTTGGCGATGGCACCCGAGGTCAGCGCCGCCACGCTGCGGTCGCAGTTGGTGATGGTAAACGAGAACTCACCGCCGGACCTGGCCTCGATGGCATCGCTCAGCGCATCGAGCACTTCGCGGTTCTTGGCGCCCGGGTCGTGGGGTACGTTGCGCTCCACCTGGCAGAACTGCGGGGCGTCCGCCGGCACGTGGTCGTTCTCCAGCAGCGGCGTCAGGTCGAGCCGGCGCTGGGCGTTGGTCTGTCCCTCGATCACCTCGAGCAGGTCGGTGCGGCCGATCAGGTCGGTGAGCTTGCGCACGCCGAGCAGCGCCATCAGCTCGCGCACTTCCTCGGCGATGAAGCGGAAGTAGTGCTTGACCATGTCGACGGTGCCGCGGAAGTGCTCGTCGCGCAGGTACTGGTGCTGGGTGGCGACGCCGGTGGCGCAGTTGTTGAGGTGGCAGATGCGCAGGTACTTGCAGCCCAGCGCGACCATCGGCGCGGTGCCGAAGCCGAAGCTCTCGGCGCCGAGAATCGCCGCCTTGACCACGTCGAGACCGGTCTTCAGGCCACCGTCGGTCTGCAGGCGGATCTTGTCGCGCAGGCCGTTGATGCGCAGCGCCTGGTGCACCTCGGGCAGGCCCAGCTCCCAGGGGCTGCCGGCGTGCTTGATCGAGGTCAGCGGGCTGGCCGCGGTGCCGCCGTCGTAGCCCGACACGGTGATCAGGTCGGCGTAGGCCTTGGCCACGCCGGTGGCAATGGTGCCGATCCCCGGCTCGGAGACCAGCTTGACCGAGACCTGGGCGTCCGGATTGACCTGCTTGAGGTCGAAGATCAGCTGCGCCAGGTCCTCGATGGAGTAGATATCGTGGTGCGGCGGCGGCGAAATCAGCGTCACGCCGGGTACCGAGTAGCGCAGCCGCGCGATCAGCTCGTTGACCTTGCCGCCGGGCAGCTGGCCGCCCTCGCCGGGCTTGGCGCCCTGGGCGACCTTGATCTGCAGCACCTCGGCGTTGACCAGGTAGGCCGGGGTGACGCCGAAGCGCCCGGAGGCGATCTGCTTGATCTTGGAGCTGCGAATGGTGCCGTAGCGGGCCGGATCCTCGCCGCCCTCGCCGGAGTTGGAGCGCCCGCCGGCCTCATTCATGGCCTGGGCCAGCGCCTCGTGGGCCTCCGGCGACAGCGCGCCCAGCGACATGCCGGCGCTATCGAAGCGCGGCAGCATGCTCTCTACCGGCTCCACCTCATCCAGCGGCAGCGGCTCGGCGGCCGGCTTGAGAGCCAGCAGGTCGCGAATGGTCGCCACCGGGCGCTCGTTGACCAGCCGCGCGAATTTCTTCCACTTCTGGTAGTCGCCCTGCTGCACCGCCTCCTGCAGCGTCATCACCACGTCGGGATTGTAGGCGTGGTACTCCTTGCCGTGGACGTACTTGACCAGGCCACCCTGGCTGATGCCCTTGCGCGGCAGCCAGGCATCGCGGGCCTGCAGCGACTGCTGCATCTGGATCTCGGCGAAGCCGGCACCCTCGATGCGCGAAGCCATGCCGGTGAAGCACATTTCCATCACCTCGGAGTGTAGCCCCACCGCCTCGAACAGCTGCGAGCCGCGGTAGGAGGCCAGGGTCGAGATGCCCATCTTGGAGAGGATCTTGTAGAGCCCTTTCTGCATGCCCTTGCGGTAGTTCTCGCGGGCATCCGCCGGGTTGCCGGTAAGCTCGCCGGTGCGGTGCATATCGGCCAGCACCTGGTAGGCCAGATAGGGATAGACCGCAGTGGCGCCGACGCCGAACAGCACCGCCATCTGGTGGGCGTCGCGGGCGTAACCGGTCTCGACCACGATATTGACCCGCGGACGCAGCGCCAGGCGACCCAGATGGTGGTGGATGGCACCGGTAGCGAGTGCCGCATGAATCGGCAGCTGGCCCTTCCCGAGGCCGGCATCGCTCAGCACCAGGATCACCTTGCCATCCTTCGCCGCCGCCTCGGCAGCCTGGCACAGCGCCAGCAGCGCCTGCTTGAGGCCCTGCCGCTCGGGGTCGTAGGCCAGCGACAGCGTGTGGCTGGCGAAGGCGGGATCCTCGTTATTGACCAGGGCAGTGAACTTGCGCGGCGAGAGGATCGGCGTGGTCAGGATGATGCGGTGGGCGTGATCCGGCGTCGCTTCGAAGACGTTGAGCTCGGCGCCGATGCAAGTCTCCAGCGACATCACGATCGCTTCGCGCAGCGGGTCGATGGGCGGATTGGTGACCTGGGCGAACTTCTGGCGGAAGTGGTCGGTGAGCACCCGATTCTGGCGCGACAGCACCGCCATCGGCGTATCGTCGCCCATCGAGCCCACCGCCTCCTGGCCGCTCTCGGCCAGCGGCCGCAGCAGCTGGTCACGCTCCTCGAAGCTGATCTGGAACATCTTCTGGTAGACATTCAGCTCGTTGGTGTCCATCGGCTGGAAGCGCGCCAGCTCGGTGAGCGCCGACTCCAGATAGTGGGCGCGATCCTTCAGCCAGCGCTTGTAGGGGAAGGCCGACTTGAGGCGCTGGTCGATGTCCTGGGTGTGCAGTACCTCGCCAGTCTCGGTGTCGATACCCAGCACCTGACCGGGCCCCACGCGGCCCTTGGCGACCACGTCCTCGGGGGCGTAGTCGTAGGTGCCGATCTCCGAGGCCAGGGTGATGAAGCCATTCTTGGTGATCACCCAGCGCGCCGGGCGCAGGCCGTTGCGGTCGAGCATGCACACCGCGTGGCGGCCGTCGGTCATGACCATGCCGGCGGGGCCGTCCCACGGCTCCATATGCATGGAGTTGTACTCATAGAAGGCGCGCAGGTCGCCGTCCATGGTCTCGACGTTCTGCCAAGCCGGCGGCACCATCATGCGGATGGCGTTGTAGATATCCATGCCGCCGGTCATCAGCACCTCGAGCATGTTGTCCATGCTCGAGGAGTCGGAGCCCACGGTGTTGACGATCTCGTCGAGCTCGGCGATGTCGGGCAGCAGCTCGCTGACGAAATTCTCCTTGCGCGAGTTGGCCCAGCCGCGGTTGGCCTCGATGGTATTGATCTCGCCATTGTGGGCCAGGAAACGAAACGGCTGGGCCAGCGGCCAGCGCGGCGCGGTATTGGTAGAAAAGCGCTGGTGGAAGACGCAGATGGCGGTCTCCAGGCGCTGGTCGCCGAGGTCATGATAGAAGGTCGGCAGGTCGACGGGCATCATCAGGCCCTTGTAGGAGACCACCTTGGCCGACAGCGAGCAGATATAGAAGTCTTGTTCGTCGCGCAGGCGCTGCTCGGCGCGGCGACGCGCCATGAACAGGTCCACCGCCAGCTGGGCATCGAGGCGCTCGTCGGGAGCCTCGACGAACAGCTGACGGATACGCGGCAGGCAGTCGAGCGCCATCGGCCCACACACGCTGGCGTCGGTGGGTACCTCACGCCAGCCGTGCACGGTGAGGTTGCGGGCGGCCAGCTCGGCCTCCAGCACCTCACGGGCATGGGCTTCGCGGGCGTCGTCGTCGGGCAGGAACAGGCTGCCCACGGCGAAGCTACGCCCCAGCTCGACGCCCAGCGACTCCCTCGCCACGGCACGCATGAAGTCGCTGGGCATCTTGAGCAGCAAGCCACAGCCGTCGCCGGTCTTGCCGTCGGCGGCGATGCCGCCGCGGTGGGTCATGCAGGTCAGCGACTCGATGGCGGTCTTGAGCAGCGCATGGCTGGCCTGGCCCTCCATGTGCGCGATCAGGCCGAAGCCGCAGTTGTCCCGGAACTCACCCGGCTGATGAAGACCCTGTCTCATGGGCGTGCCTCACTGAAATCGATGTCTTGTATCCAGAAGCGCTCAGTGCTATATTTTAATGTTTTATTTTATTTACATTACCGTTGAGCGGTCGTTGTCTGGCGTGAAAAAGGCCGTACAGCATAGCCAGCTACCCTGTGACACGCAATTCCCCGCCTCGTCTCCGACCTGAAAAATCGCCAGAAATCGGCTAGTTAGCGCACCATTCAATAAAAAACACGTGGCAGGTCAATGACTTGTACCCTCACTCCGCCCGGCCCATCATCGTTAGACTTTGGTCTTAATCTTACGTCAAAGGCCATGCGAGTTGTGCATAAGGCATGCGAATTCATAGCACAGCACCACCCTCTGCTCCGAGCGGGCAACAGCAAAAACGGCGCCTGCTGAGCGCAGGCGCCGTGATCTTGTTGCAGCGCAGGGTAAAAGCAGCGAAATCAGCTGCGCGGATAGTCGCGCAGCAGTGCCTCGAGCAGCGACGGCGGGGTCTGGTCGTCCAAGCAGGCATCGCCCAGCCCACGCAGCAGGATCAAGCGCAACCTGGCATCAATGTTCTTCTTGTCGAGGCGCATGCGGCTCAGGAAGTCATCGACGCCCATGGCCGCCGGAGCCGCCTCGGGCAGGCCGGCGGCAGCGACGATGCGCCGGCTGCGGGCAACATCCGCCTCGCTCAGCCAGCCCAGCCGCCGCGACAGCTCGGCGGCCATCAGCATGCCGGTGCCAACGGCTTCGCCGTGCAGCCAGTTGCCGTAGCCCTGATGCGCCTCGATGGCATGGCCGAAGGTGTGGCCGAGATTGAGCAGCGCGCGCACGCCCTGCTCGGTCTCGTCGGCGGCGACGATCTCGGCCTTGAGGGCACAGCTGCGGCGGATCGCCTCGCGCAGCGCCGCCTGGTCCAGCGCGCGCAGCGCCGCCATGTTGGCCTCCAGCCAGGCCAGGAAGTCGGCATCGCGGATCAATCCGTACTTGATCACTTCGGCGAGCCCCGCCGACAGCTCGCGGGGTGGCAGCGTGACCAGAGTGTCGGTATCGATCAGCACCGCGCGGGGCTGCCAGAAGGCGCCGATCATGTTCTTGCCCAGCGGGTGGTTGACGCCGGTCTTGCCGCCCACCGAGGAGTCGACCTGAGAGAGCAGCGTGGTGGGCACCTGGAGGAAGGCCACCCCGCGCTGATAGCCGGCCGCAGCGAAGCCGACCATGTCGCCGATCACCCCGCCGCCCAGCGCGACCAGGGTGCAGCGGCGATTGAAGCCGGCTTCGAGCAGGGCATCCCAAATGCGGCTGACATGCTCGAGGGTCTTGGTGGCTTCGCCATCGGGCAGTACCAGCTCGCGCACCTCCAGGTCGGCGGGCAGGCCGGCCTTGAAGCGCTCGAGGTAGTGCGGTGCCACCACCTCGTTGGTGACCACCATGACCTGGCGCCCGGCCAGGTAGGGCGTTAGCCACTGGGGCCCGCCGAGCAGGCCGGCGCCGATATGAATGGGGTAGCTGCGCTCGCCGAGTTCGACATTGAGCGTCACCGGTGACGGTGTGTGTGGAGTCATGTCAGGCCTTGCATTGCAGTGGATCGACGAGGCGCGTCACGCGGCGCACGATTTCGCTGACCACCGAGCGCGGACCGCGGCGATCGGTGCGCACGATCAGGTCGGCAGTGGCGCGGTAGAGCGGATCGCGCTTGGCAAACATGCCGCGCAGGATCTCTTCGGGGTTGCCGTTCTGTAGCAGTGGTCGATTGCGATCCTTGGCGGTGCGCCGCAGCTGCTGCTCGACGGTGGTGTAGAGATAGATTACCGTGCCGCGCTCGCGCAGCGCCCGGCGGTTGCTCTCGCGCATCACCGCACCGCCGCCGGTGGCCACCACCACGCCGTGGCGCTGGGTTAGCTCATCGATCATGGCCTCCTCGCGCTCGCGAAACCCCGCCTCGCCCTCGATTTCGAAGATCCACGGAATATCCGCGCCGCAGCGACCCTGGATCTCGTGGTCGCTATCGAAGAAGTCGCGCGACAGCTCGGCCGCCAACAGGCGGCCGATGGTGCTCTTGCCGGCCCCCATGGGGCCGATCAAAAAAAGGTTGGGTAAATCCTGCATCAGCGAATTGCCAGTCCGTCCTCGATGATTCTCGGGGTGATGAATACCAGCAACTCTACCTTTTCGCTCGAGTCTTGGGTATAGCGGAACAGATTGCCGATCAGCGGCAGGTCGCCGAAGAAGGGCGTCTTGAACAGGCTGCGGATCTGCTCGGTGGTGAGAATACCGCCCAGTACCACGGTCTCGCCGTTATTGACCAACACCTGGGTCTCGATCTGATTGGTATTGATCGCGGGCGCTCCCTCGAAGCTTTGCTCGGATACCGTATCATTATTGATCACCAGGTCCATGATGATGCGGTTGTCCGGGGTAATCTGCGGGGTGACCTCCAGCGACAGCACCGCCTCCTTGAACTCGGTGCTGGTGGCACCACTGGAGGTGGCCTCCTGATAGGGTATCTCGGTGCCCTGCTTGATCACCGCGGTGCGCCGGTTGGCGGTAATCACCCGCGGCTGGGAGATGGTCTGGCTCTTGCCTTCGCTCTCCAGGGCGCGCAGTTCGAGGTCGAGCAGGATATCCCCCGACAGATAGCCGAAGGCGAAGGTGGTCGACGGGTTGGTAGCGCTGCCCATATCCACCGCCAGGCCAGCCGATGCACGACTCGCACCGCCCGGATTGCGATCAACAACGCTGCCAATGCCGCTATCGTCAAAGACGACTCCCTGTCGCTGCGACAACCCCCAGCGCACGCCAAGCTCGCGGGTGGCGCTGTCGCGGGCGATCACGATACGCGCTTCGATCTGCACCTGGCGCACCGCCACGTCGAGTTGGTCCAGGGTACGCAGGATGCTCTGGATCTGGCCGGCGGTATCCTGGATCAGCAGGGTATTGGTGCGCTGGTCGACGCTGACCCGGCCGCGCTCGGTAAGCAGCCCGAAACCACCCTCGCCGCGCAGCAGGGCGGCCAGGTCCGAGGCCCGCGCATAGCGCACCTGGAGCATCTCGGTGGTCAGCGGCGAGAGGGTCTCCAGCTGCTCGCGGGACTCGAGCTCCTGGCGCTCGATATTGGCCAGCTCCGAGGCCGGCGCGACGACGATCACGTTGCCCTCCTGACGACTGGCCAGGCCGTGGCTCTTGAGCACCAGGTCGAGCGCCTGGTCCCAGGGCACGTCCTCGAGATTAAGGGTCACGTTGCCGGTAACGCTGTCGCTGGCGACCAGGTTGAGGCCGGTAAAGTCGGCGATGATCGCCAGCACCGAGCGCACCTCGATATCCTGGAAGTTGAGGGTAATGCGCTCGCCGGTATAGGCGAGGCGCTCGCGTTCGCGGGTCACGCGCTCGGCCTGGGACAGCGGCTGAATCTCGATCACCAGCTGGCGGCCGCTGTGGATCGAGAGCATGGCATAGTCGCCGCTGGCCTCGAGCTCGAGGGTCACCCCGTCGCTCCCCGGCTGGGGGCTGATGCGCCGCAGCGGGGTGCCGAAGTCGGTCACGTCGAGCACCTGATCGAGCTCTGCCGGCAGCGCCACCCGGCGCAGCTCGGCGATAACCCGGCTGCCACTCTCGCGGACGCGGGAGTCGACGCCCGAGCGGTCGAAGGTAACGATCAGCCGGCCGGCGCCGTCGCCGCCGCGGCGGAAGTCGATCTCCTCGATACGCGGCTCGCGGCTTACCGGTGCTGCGGCGGGCTGCGCACCAGCCGGTTCGGCCTGTGGTGGCGCCGCCTGCTGGGCGCCGTCCGCCGCCTGGCGATAGGTAAGGTCGTCGAGTGTCGACGCCGCCAGCGTCGGCAGGCTCAGCAACACCATGGCGAGGGCTGCGGTCAGACGCCTGATAGTTGCCATTATACTATTCCCCTGCACCACGCCGCCGACCCTCCCGGCTTAGCGGCATATCCTGTTCGCCCTAGTTGGGCAGCGTCATTTCTCGCGTTCTCCCGACCCAGGCGTCGCGCTCGCGCACGGTCTCCACCAGCACGATCGACGCTCCGGTAATGCTCACGATGCGGCCATCATCGGCCCCCAGGTAGTTGCCGACCCGCAGCCGATGCACCTGCCCTTGCGGCGCACGCAGCAGCGCCGAGGGCTGGGCATTGACGGTCAGGGTGCCGACCAGTTCGAGCTCGCTCAGCGCGTAGCGCTCTAGCGGTTCGCGGGGCCGCTCGGGATCCGGCGCGCGCTCGCCCTGCGGCGCGGCGGCGTCTTCCGGCAGGCGCGCCAGGAACGGGCTGCGTGCATTGGCCTGCTCATAGCCCGGCGCGCGGTAGCGCGGCACCTCGGGCAGTGGCTCGACCGAGAGCTCGCCGGGATCACGCTTGAGGGCCTCGAGCTCGCGATCGAGACCGGCCAGGTCGGGGTCGGCACAGCCGACCAGCAGCAGGCTCACCGCCACGGCGAACGTCGACGATTTCATGGCGCCTCCTCGACATCGCTGCGGTAGCTGTAGGTGCGCGCCAGCATCGACAGGCGCAGCTGACCGTCGCCCTCCACCGGCTCCAGGCTGAAGTCATGCTGGGTGACGATGCGTGGCAGGCCGGCCACCCCGGCCAGGAAAGCGGCAATGCGGTGATAGTCGCCCTGTACCTGGATGTCGAACGGCTGCTCGACGTAGAACTCGCGCTGCTCCGGAGTGCGCAGCCGGATGAAGTCGATCGACAGCTGGTTGTCGATGGCCGTTTCGCTAATATTGTCGATCAGCGAGGGAATCTCGGCATCGCTGGGCAACATCCCGAGCAGCGCGTCGAGACGCTCTTCCAGCTCATCCGACTGGGCGCGCATCGCCGGCAGGTTGGCCGCCTGCATCGCCTTGCTTTGGTAGTCGCGCAGCAGGCTCTGCTCCTGGCGCTGGGCCGCGGCCAGCTCCTCGGCCTTGGGCGCCGCCAGGTACCAGTGCATACCAGCGAAGGTCAGCCCCAGCGTTAGTAGGCAGCAGACCAGCTGCAGCGACCAGGGCCAGCTGCCCGACTCCTTGATATCCAGCTCGCGCCACTCCAGCTCGCGCAGCCGCCGCCACTCCCCCGCCAGGCTCATGACGACACCTCCTCGGCACCCGGCTCAGGCGCCGTGTCATCGTGCTGCTCAGCGCCTTCGGACATCCGCTGGTTGACGCTCAGGCTGAAACGACGCCGCGCCGCACCGTCCTCCGACTCGACCTCGGAGAGCACCGGCACATCGAGCGCGCTGGCCGCCGCCAAGGCACGCAGCTGGTCGAACACCTGGCGGTTGCTGTCGGCCAGGCCGCGCAAGTGCAGCGAATCGCCCTGCCGCGACAGGCGCGTATAGTGCACGCCCTCCTCGAGACTCTCGACCAGTTGATTGAAGACGTGCACGGTCTGCGGCCGCCCTACCCGCAGGCGGCCGAAGACCTCGATCTGCTCGAGCATCTGCGCCCGCGCCGCCTCGTATTCGCTGAGCGAGCGGATATCGCGCTCGAGCTGCGCGGCCTGGGCCTCCACGTGAGCGTTGCGCTGCTGCTGCACCTCGAGCCGCTGCTGATAGAAGAAGGTCATGCTGGCCCCGCTGCCCAGGCCAATCGCCGCGACCAGTATCAACGCCGCGTGGAAGCGTCGGCTACGCCGTTCGCGTGCGCGGTCGCGCCACGCTAGCAGATTGATCTCAATGGTCATCGACGCGCCCTCATGGCCAGACCACAGGCGGTGAGCATGGCCGGTGCCTCCCCGGCCAGGGTGTGAAGATCGATGCGCGAGTTGATCTTCATGCGCAGAAAGGGGTTGGCGATGGCCACCTCCATGCCACTGCCCTGGGCCAGCCGCTCGCTGAGCCCCGGCACCACGCTGGAGCCACCGGCGACCATCAGGCGCTTTACCTCGAGCTGGCGACCCGCGGTGTAGTAGAGCTGCAGCGAGCGACCGATCTGCTGGACCAGCGCATCGAGAAACGGCTCCAACACCTCGCGAGAATAATCGTCGGGGAGGCCACCGCGCTTCTTGGCCAGGCCGGCCTCCTCGAGGCTCAGAGCGTAGCGGCTACAGATCTCCTCGGTGAGCTGGCGGCCGCCGAATACGGTATCGCGGCTGTAGATCACGCGCCCCTGGCGCAGCACGTGAAACGAGTTCATGGTCGCGCCGATATCGACCAGTGCCACGCAATCATCCTCCGCCGCCTGCGGCGGCTGCAACTGATGACGCAACTCGCCGAAGATGCGCTCCATGGCGAAGGTCTCGACGTCTAGCGCATCGGGCTCAAGCCCCGCCTGTAGCAACGCCTCGGTCAACTGGCTGACATCCTGCTGGCGGCAGGCGACCAACAGCACGTCCTGCTGGCCGTCGTAGCGCGCATTCGGCCCCAGGCGCTGAAAATCGAAGGCCACTTCAGCGAACGGAAACGGAATATGCTTGTCTGACTCGAGCTGAATGCGCGCCTCGATCTCATCATCGTTGAGCGAAGCGGGAAACGTCAGCGTCTTGGTGATCGCCGCGCCGGCGGGCACCGCGACGCAGGCACGGCGAGTATGCAGTTGCGCCTGTTCGACCGCGGCTCGTAGTGCCGTGACGACATCCTGCATATGGCGGATTCGCCGCTCCACCACAGCACCCTCGCGTAGTGGATGCATCGCATAGCTATCGACCTGGTAATGGCCGGGCCTAGACTTGAGCTCGAGCAACTTGACCGTCGTCGAACCGATGTCTATCCCAACCAGTGCCTTGCCAGGACGTCTAAGTCGCGCCACGCACTTCTCCACGCTTGAGGGTAACGAGCCACTAACAGGATTATCGGCAATGACAGATGGCGCCTTGAGCTGAAAATTGCTGTATATGCCGCCTATTTCGCCCCAAATCGCGTAGCAACAGTGAAAACTCGCATCAACGCTGGTGGCCTAGAGCCTGGGTTAATATAATGAATGGTCGGCTCTAATTGATACCAAGCACTTCCACCGCTTGCACGCACCACAGGTACCGCCTCTTCATGAAGTTGCTCAAAACCTCCGTCATCTCGCTGCTCTGGCTCACTCTTTCGCTGGGTACCGCCAGCGTACTGGCCGTGATCGGCGCGGCGCTGTACTTCGCCCCGGGCCTGCCCGACGTGCGCCAGCTACAGGACTTCGAACTGCATGCCCCGCTGCGCATTTTCAGTCGCGACGGCAAGCTGATCGGCGAGTTCGGCGAAGAGCGACGCATGGCCATCGATTTCGACGAAGTGCCCGAAGACCTGGTGCAGGCGCTGCTGGCCGCCGAGGATGCCAACTACTTCGATCACCCCGGGGTCGACCCGCGCGGCCTGGCGCGCGCCGCCTATGAACTGGTCTCCAGCGGCGGCACCATCCAGACCGGCGGCTCCACCATCACCATGCAGGTGGCGCGTAACTACCTGCTGACCCTCGACCGCACCTTCACCCGCAAGATTCGCGAGATCCTGCTGGCGCTGCAGATGGAGCAGGTGTTGAGCAAGGAGGAGATCTTCGAGCTCTACATCAACAAGATCTTCCTCGGCAACCGCGCCTACGGCGTCGCCGCCGCCGCCGAGACCTACTATCAGCTTCCTCTTTCGGAACTGACCCTGGCCCAAAAGGCAATGATCGCCGGCCTGCCCAAGGCACCGTCGTCGTTCAACCCGCTGGCCAACCCAGAGCGCTCGCTGATCCGCCGCAACTGGATCCTGTATCGCATGCGCGACCTCGGCTATATCGACCAGGTCGCCTACGACGAAGCCGTGCAGGCACCGATCACCGCCCAGCGCTTCACCGCCCAGGTCGAGGTCGACGCCCCCTATGTCGCCGAGATGGCTCGTCAGTTCGCCATCGAGCGCTACGGCGACGATGCCTATACCGGCGGCTATCGCATTCACACCACTCTCGACAGCGAGCTGCAGCCCTTCGCCCGCGACGCCCTGACCCGCGGCCTGATCGACTACGACACCCGTCACGGCTGGCGCGGGGTCGAAGAGAGCGGCATTCCCTCGAGCCTGGTCGAGGCCCAGGAGCGCGCCGAGCGTCGCGGCCTGGAAGAGGAACTTGGCGAGTCACCGGAGGTCATGGAGACCGCCCGCCAGGCCGCCGAAAGCAGCCAGAGCCGGGTCGAGGGGGTCGAGGGCGACGTCAGCAACTGGCTGCGCGTGCTCGAACGCACCCCGGGCTTCGGCCCGCTGCAGCCGGCCATCGTGGTCGAGAGCGAAGGCCGCGAAATGACCGTCCTCGATCGCCGCGGCGAACTGGTGACCCTCGAGTGGGACGGCCTGAGCTGGGCGCGTGAATACCGTAGTGCTTTCGCCCGCGGCCCCGAGCCGAGCTCGGCGGCCCAGATTGCCAGCCGCGGCGACCTGGTGCGCATCCTCGAGCGCGACGACGGTAGCTTCCGGCTCTCCCAGCGCCCCGACGCCGAGGGCTCGATCGTAGTGCTCGATCCCGACACCGGGGCGATCCTGGCCCTGCAGGGCGGCTTCAGCTTCAATGCCAGCAAGTTCAATCGTGCCACCCAGGCCCAGCGACAGTCGGGCTCGATTTTCAAGCCGTTCGTGTTCCTTGCCGCACTTCAGGACGGCAACATGAACGCCGCCACCGTGGTCAACGATGCCCCGGTGGTGATGCAGGACGGCAGCAACGACCTGTGGCGGCCGGTCAATGCCGGCGGCAACTTCCTCGGCCCCACCCGCCTGCGGGTGGCGCTGGCGCAATCGCGCAACCTGGTCACGGTGCGCGTACTGCAGAGCCTCGGCGTCGAGAACGCCATCGAGTTTCTCGAGGGCTTCGGCTTCGCCGAGAGCCGCCTGCCGCGCGGCCTGTCGCTGGCGCTGGGCAGCGCCTCGCTGACGCCGCTGGAGATGACCAACGCCTATGCAGTACTCGCCAACGGCGGCTTCCAGGTCTCGCCGTGGTTCGTCGAGCGCGTGACCCGCGGCGACGACGACAACGTCATCGACGAGGCGCTGCCGCGGGTCGCCTGCCGCGAGTGCGACAACGGCGCCACCGAGGTGGAAATCGACGGCCGCGTGTATCCGCTCGCCGAGCGCGTCGCCGACCCCACCTCCGTCTACATTCTGCGCGACATGCTGCGCGACGTGATCGACAACGGCACCGGCCGCGCCGCCCTCGAGCTCGGCCGTCAGGACATCGTCGGCAAGACCGGCACCACCAACGAGCAGCGCGACGCCTGGTTCGCCGGCTATAACGGCGATCTCGTCACCAGCGTATGGATCGGCAAGGACAACAACGAGACCACCGGCGAGTACGGCGGTCGCGCTGCTCTGCCGGTGTGGATCGACTTCATGGGCAATGCCCTCAACGGCCGCCCTGAAGCGATGCCCGAGGCGCCAGCCAATATCGTGCGCTTGCGCGTCGACGCCGACACCGGTCGCCGCCTCCACGACGACCAGTCCGGCGGCATCAGCGAGCTGTTCCACGGCGACCATCTGCCCGACTACCAGCCGCGCAGCGTGGGCCGCGAGATCGAGGACAGCAGCGGCTCCCAGGGCACCGGCTCCTACGAGGCGATTTTCTAGCAGTTGGGCTCGACAGCCAGCGCGGGCGGCACGGACGCCGCCCACTATCACTTCGCAACCTGGCACCCAGCGCCTACCCTCGGTAGGCTGACACCCATGCAGCGACAGGGAGTTACAGCATGCGACGTCAACGGCTCGGCCTCTGCGGCGTAGCCACTATCCTACTGGCGCTGCCACTTGGCGCCCAGGCGAGCCCATTCTATGCGCCGCCCCCGCCCGACGAAGAGGATGACGTTTTCGCTGGCGACCTGGAGTTCGGCTTCACCCAACTCTCCGGCAATACCGACAGCCGCACCCTGCTCGGCAAAGGCAGGCTCACCTGGCTGACCGACAACTGGACCCACAGCCTGCGCGGTGAGGTCCGCAACGTGGCCCGCGATGACACCACCAGCGCCGAGCAGTATCTGGCCGCCTGGCGCGAACGCTACGATTTCGATGGTGACCACTATCTGTTCGGCTTCGCACGCTGGGAGAAAGACCGCTTCAGCGGCTACGACCAGCAGGTCACGGCGATTGCCGGCTATGGCCGCCAGATTCTCGACAGCGACACCCATCGCCTGTCGCTGGAAGCCGGGCCCGGCTACCGCTTCGACGACGTGCGCGACGAGGAGAGCGAAAGCTTCAGCGTCGGCTATGGCGCACTGGCCTACGACTGGGAGGTCACCGACAACGCCTCTTTCTCCCAGGAGCTGTCGCTCGAGGCGACCCGCGACAACACCACCTCACGCTCCTACTCGGCGCTGACTGCACGCATCAATTCGCGCATGGCGCTGCGCCTGTCCCACGAGATCCGCCGCAACTCGCAGCCTCCCGAGACCGCCACCGCCCGCAGCGACATGACCACCAGCGCCTCGCTGGTCTACAGCTGGTAAGCGGGTAACAAAAATGCCGGCCCCATGGGGCCGGCATCGTGTGCTGCTTCAGAGCGTCCGGACTCAGCCGCCGTAGACCTCATCGACGCCGTTCAGCGGATAATGCGACGGGAACGGTTTGCGCGCCACCCCGGAATCCACCGCGGCTTGCGCCACCGCCGCCGAGACGCGGTCGAGCAGGCGCGCATCGAGGGGCGTGGGCAGGATGTAGCCGCGACCGAACTCGAGGGCGTCGAGCTCGTAGGCATCCAGCACGTACTGGGGCACCGGCTCCCGGGCCAGGTCCTTGAGGGCGTGAACCGCGGCGACCTTCATCTCTTCGTTGATCGCTGTGGCACGCACGTCCAGCGCACCGCGGAAGATGAACGGGAAGCCCAGCACGTTGTTGACCTGGTTGGGATAATCGGAGCGGCCGGTGGCCATGATCACGTCATCGCGAGCCGCGTTGGCAACGTCGGGATGAATCTCCGGGTCCGGGTTGGAGCAGGCAAACACCACCGGGTTGGCGGCCATCGTCTTGAGCTGCTCGGCGGACAGCAGGTTGGGTCCCGACAGGCCGAGGAACACATCGGCCCCTTCGATGGCGTCGTCCAGGGTGCGCTTGTCGGTCTCGGTGGCGAACATCGCCTTGTACTGGTTGAGGTCGTCGCGGCCGCTGTGGATCACGCCCTTGCGGTCGAGCATGAACAGGTTCTCGGCCTTGGCGCCGCAGGCCACCAGCAGCTTCATGCAGGCGATGGCGGCAGCACCGGCACCGAGGCATACGATGCGCGCCTCGTCGAGGGACTTGCCGGCGATATCCAGGGCGTTGAGCATGCCCGCCGCGGTGACGATGGCGGTGCCGTGCTGGTCGTCGTGGAACACCGGGATGTTGCAGCGCTCGACCAGCGCCCGCTCGATCTCGAAGCACTCCGGCGCCTTGATATCCTCGAGGTTGATGCCACCCCAGGTGATGGCAACGCGCGCCACGGTATCGATGAAGGCCTGCGGGCTCTCGGCGTCGACCTCGAGGTCCACCGAGTTGATGCCGGCAAAACGCTTGAACAGCACCCCCTTGCCTTCCATCACCGGCTTGCTCGCCAGCGGACCGAGGTTACCCAGGCCGAGGATGGCCGAGCCATCGGAGATCACCGCCACCAGGTTGCCCTTGCCGGTGTAGAGGTAGGCGTTCTCGACATCCTTGGCGATTTCGCGGCACGGCTCGGCCACGCCCGGACTATAGGCCAGCGCCAAATCCTTGGCCGAGGCAGTCGGCTTGGTGAGCTCGACGGAGAGCTTTCCGGGGATCGGGTGGGCGTGGTAGTCAAGCGCGGCTTGCTTCTTGGCGTCTGTCATATGCGTAGTTGTCCAGTCGTCTTCAACGAGAGAGTCAAATCAGAATATAGAAAAACGCTCAGCCCCACAACTTGAGCCAAGTTGCTGTCATTCAAGGCTTTTA
Organism: Halomonas salipaludis; assembly: GCF_002286975.1. Classification (GTDB taxonomy): domain Bacteria; phylum Pseudomonadota; class Gammaproteobacteria; order Pseudomonadales; family Halomonadaceae; genus Franzmannia; species Franzmannia salipaludis. Next base: position 133,598 of record NZ_NSKB01000005.1, on the reverse strand, counting down.
ATCGGATGTTTGAAGCTATTTCCAGATATTTAGCGCAACTTATGGTCAACCCCTCAGGCATAACGTCGAGCTTATTGCCACAGGCCAGGCGAGCAGCCACAAAAAACCCGCCGGGCGGCGGGTTTTTCACGAACCGACAGCGAGCTATCAGCCGCGCTTGACGGCGGCACCGAAACGCTTGTTGAAGCGCTCGACGCGGCCACCGGTGGTCGCCTGCTTCTGCTTACCGGTATAGAACGGATGGCACTGTGAGCAGACGTCCAGGTTGAAGTCGTGACCCGAAGTCGAGCCGACCTCGAAGGTAGCGCCGCAGCTGCAGGTAGCGCTGACCTTCTTGTAATCGGGGTGGATACCTTGTTTCATCTTGAAGCCTCATGATGCTGTATGCCGCCACCTGATCATTTGCCAGGCACCGCATACGGTTGTCATACAGTTGTCATGCCATTCAGCGCAACGACAGACCGGGTGGTTTCGAAGCCACGAGGTCGCGCCCCGAGCCCGAAGGGCACGTATCTTAGCAGAGCCAGCCGCGGAGGCCAATTGCCCGCCACTCCTTTTACCACGCCCGCTGCATCAAGCGCTTCATCCGTCCTGGCAGTCGCCGTGCCCACCCCCCTGCGGCGACTGTTCGACTACCGCCCCTGCGCCACGCCGCCACCCAACGGCTGGCGCCCAGGACTGCGGGTGCAGGTGCCGTTCGGGCGTCGCGAAGTGATCGGCATCGTCGTCGAGTGCCGGACGCACAGCGAGTTCCCGCTTGCCGATCTCAAGCCTGTCAGCGCCTGGCTCGACAGCGACCCGCTGCCCGACGACTGGCTGTGGCTGTGCCGCTTCGCCGCACGCTACTACCAGCACTCGCTGGGCGACACCCTGCACCAGTCGCTGCCGGTGCTGCTGCGTCAAGGCCGGCCGCTGGAGGCGCGCACCCGCGAACGCTGGCAACTGACCGCGAGGGGCCGTGGCGCCAGCCGCGACGACCTGGGGCGCGCACGCCGCCAGGCCGAGCTGCTCGAACTGCTGCAACAGCACCCCCGCGGCCTGGCCGTCAACGTCATCACCGCCCAGGGCTTCGGCCGCGCGCAGCTCGATGGACTGCTGGAGAAAGGACTCGCCGAGGCCAGCAGCGAGCCACTGATCGCCGCCCCAACGCCGGCCGCCAACCAGCTGCTGTCCGAGCCCAGCCTGCCGCTCAAACGCGAGCAGGCCGAGGCACTGGCGGCCATGCATGAAGGGCTCGACCGCTTCCACCCCTGCCTGCTGCACGGCGTCACCGGTAGCGGCAAGACCGAGGTCTACCTGCAGTTGATCGAGGCGGTGGTGGCGCGCGGCCGCCAGGCGCTGGTGCTGGTGCCCGAGATCGGCCTCACCCCACAGACCCTGCAACGCTTTCGCAAGCGCTTCCGGGTACCGGTCGTCGCCCTGCACTCGGGGCTCTCCGACGGCGAGCGTCTCGACGCCTGGCTGGCCGCCGCCAGCGGCCGCGCGCCGATCGTGATTGGCACCCGCTCGGCGGTGTTCACGCCCCTGGCGAGCCCTGGGGCAATCATCGTCGACGAGGAGCACGACGGCTCGCTCAAGCAGCAGGACGGGTTGCGCTACCACGCCCGCGACCTGGCTGTAGCGCGCGCCCACCGCGACGCTATCCCACTGGTGCTGGGCAGCGCCACGCCATCGCTGGAGACACTGGCCCAGGCGCGCAGCGGCCGCTACCGCCACCTGCGCCTGATGAATCGCGCCAGCCGCCATGCCCCAGCACGCATGGAGCTCATCGACCTGCGCGGCCGACCGCGCCGCGGTGGCCTGGTGCCGCCAGTGACCGAGGCCATCCGCGCCACCCTGGCCGCTGGCCATCAGGTGCTGGTGTTCATCAACCGTCGCGGCTTCGCCCCGACCCTGGCCTGCCACGCCTGCGGCTGGATGGCCGAGTGCGATCACTGCGACGCGCGCCTGACGCTGCACCGCCAACCCCACCACCTGGCCTGCCACCACTGCGACCACAAGCAGGCGCTGCCCGATGCCTGCCCAACGTGTGGCAGCGCCGACCTGAGACCCCTCGGCGCCGGTACCGAACGCACCGAGGAGACCCTCGCCGAGCTGTTCCCCGAGGTGCCGGTACACCGCATCGACCGCGACAGCACGCGGCGCAAGGACGCCCTCGAGAACATGCTCGGCGAGGTCAGGCGCGGCGAGCCCTGCCTGCTGGTCGGCACCCAGATGCTGGCCAAGGGCCATCACCTGCCCCACGTCACCCTGGTGGTGGTGGTCAATGCCGACGCCGGCCTCTACGCCAGCGACTTCCGCGCCCTGGAGCAGAACGCCCAGCTGCTGGTGCAGGTGGCAGGCCGCGCCGGTCGCGCCGAGCACCCCGGCCGGGTGCTGGTGCAGACCCTGCACAGCGATGACCCTCAGCTGCGCCAACTGGCCGATAACGGCTATGATGCGCTGGCCGAGCAGCTGCTCGCCGAGCGCCGCGCCGCCGGCCTGCCACCTTACCGCTTCATGGCACTGGCGCGCTTCGAGAGCCCCCGCGAGGCCGACGCCACGGCGCTGGCCTCAGGCGCCGGCCAGGCGCTGCGCGAGTGGCTCGCCGGCAGCCTGGAGGTGCACTGCCTGGGGCCGGTACCGGCACCCATGGAGCGCCGCCAGAACCGCTACCACGTCCAGCTGATGCTGAGCGGCGCACAGCGCAGCAAGCTCCACGAGGCCAGCGCCTGGCTGGTGGCCTGGCTCGAAGCCAGCCGCGATGCGCGCCGGGTCAGATGGTCGCTGGATATCGATCCGCAGACGCTGAGTTGAGGTTGGCGTTCGCACCTGCTTTCCCCCACAGGGTTTAAAGCCGCCCCGCAATTGCCGATAATGGGCGACCAAGCCGTTTCGGCCGTTGCCACGCCACGCGCCACAGGACACCAGACCACTCATGAAAGAGACCATCATCGCGCTGCTCGACGAGGCACTCGCCGCCCTCAAGCAGCAGGGCGTGCTACCCGCCGACGTCGCGCCGACCATCAAGGTCGACCCCACCAAGGACAAGGCCCACGGCGACTACGCCACCAACCTGGCGCTGATGCTGGCCAAGCCCGCCGGCAAGAAACCGCGCGACCTGGCCGAAGCCCTGGTTGCCGCCCTGCCCGAGTCTCCAGCGGTGAGCAGCACCGAGATCGCCGGGCCCGGCTTCATCAACTTCTTCGCCGCCACCGACGCCATCGCCCAGGTGGTACAGCAGGTGCTCGACGCCGGCGACACCTTCGGTCGCAGCCTGATCGGCCAGGGCCAGAAGGTGCAGGTCGAGTTCGTGTCGGCCAACCCCACCGGGCCGCTGCACGTCGGCCACGGCCGCGGCGCGGCGATCGGCGACTCGATCTGCCGGCTGCTCGCGGCCACCGGCTACGATGTCACCCGCGAGTTCTACTACAACGACGCCGGCGCCCAGATCAGCAACCTGGCGCGCTCGGTGCAGGCCCGCGCCAAGGGCCTCGGCCCCGACGACCCCAGCTGGCCGGAAGATGGCTACCGCGGCGGCTACATCGAGGACGTCGCCGCCAGCTACCTAGCCGGCGAGACAGTCGACGCCGATGACCGCCACGTCACCGCCAAGGCCGATGCCGACGACCTCGATGCCATTCGCGAGTTCGCCGTGGCCTACCTGCGCCGCGAGCAGGATCTCGACCTCAAGGCCTTCGGTGTCGAGTTCGACGTCTACTTCCTGGAGTCGTCGCTGTACGACGACGGCAAGGTCGAGGCCACCGTGGCCAAGCTGATCGACGGCGGCCATACCTATGAAGAGGACGGCGCCCTGTGGCTGCGCACCACCGATTTCGGTGACGACAAGGATCGCGTAATGCGCAAGCGCGACGGCGGCTATACCTACTTCCTGCCCGACGTCGCCTACCACTTCGACAAGTGGCAGCGTGGCTTTGGCCAGGTGATCAACGAGCAGGGCGCCGACCACCACTCCACGGTGACCCGCGTGCGCGCCGGGCTGCAGGCGCTGGAAACCGGCATCCCCCAGGGCTGGCCCGACTACGTGCTGCACCAGATGGTGCTGGTCACCCGCTCCGGGGTCGAGGTCAAGCTCTCCAAGCGCGCCGGCAGCTATGTCACCCTGCGCGACCTGATCGACGAGGTCGGCCGCGACGCCACCCGCTACTTCCTGGCCGCGCGCCGCGCCGACTCGCAGCTGACCTTCGACATCGACCTGGCTCGCTCGCAGTCCAACGACAACCCGGTCTACTACGTGCAGTATGCCCACGCCCGGGTGTGCAGCGTGCTCCGCCGCGCCGAGGCCGACGGCAAGCCCTTCGACCACGCCCTGGCCGTGGCCAGCCTGGCCCAGCTCGAGGCCGACCAGGAGAAGGCGCTGATGAATCGCCTGGCGCGCTTCCCCGAGGTCGTCGAGCACGCCGCCGGCAATCGCGAGCCGCAGCAGGTCGCCCAGTACCTCCAGGACCTGGCCGCCGATTTCCACACCTGCTACAACGCAGTCAAGGTCATGGTCGATGACGACGCCCAGCGCAACGCCCGCCTGGCGCTGGGGCTCGCCACCCGCCAGGTGATTCGCAACGGCCTCGACCTGTTGGGCGTGAGCGCCCCCGAGGAGATGTAATGGCCCGCCGCCCCGCGCCCAAGAAACGCGGCGCCGCACCGCGCCGCCGTGCCCCCGCCCAGCGCCGCGGCGTGCCTGGTTGGCTATGGGGCGTGGCCGGCCTGGTGGCCGGTTTCTTCCTCGCCCAGTACGTGCAGGAGAGCGCCCCCACGCCACTGGCCACGGTACTGCCCAAGCCGCCCTCGAGCAGCCCCGCCGAGGGCGAAGCGGACAGCGCCGACGAGCCGCGCATGCCGACCTTCGAGTTCTACACCCTGCTGCCGGAATCCGAAGTGGTCGCGCCGCGCTCCGAGGTGGTGGTGCCGCCGCAGCCGCCCACGCCCAGCGAGGACACCGCCGCCGCCGAGCCGCCCAGCGACGAGGCGCTGGACCCGATTGCCGAGCAGATCGCCCGTACCACCGCCGCCGACGAGGCAGCGGCCGAGCAGGCCGCCGCTGAAGCGACCAACCAGCCCGCAGCCAACAGCCGCTACATGCTGCAGGCGGCGTCGTTCCGCGAGCCGGGCGATGCCGAACAGCTCGCCGGCCGGCTGCGCAACTTCGGCCTCCAGGCGCAGATCAGCGAGGTGCAGTCCGGCGACAACCAGACCTGGCACCGCGTCCAGGTCGGCCCCTACGACGATAACCGCGAGCTCAACCGTGCCCAGGACCTGATGCTGACCCAGGGTATCGAGCCGCTGATGATCCGCCTGCAGAACTGAGCAAGCGCGTCCGCCAGGCGCGCTCGGGCGGTTGATTTCAGCGCGTCGCGCCCGCATCTCCTACTGCACGTCTTTTTGGGAGCAAGCATCACATGACCACGATCGTATCCGTGCGCCGCGAGGGCAAGGTAGCGCTGGCCGGCGACGGCCAGGTATCACTCGGCAATACGGTGATGAAGGGCAACGCCAGCAAGGTGCGCCGGCTGTATCGCGGTCAGGTGCTGGCCGGCTTTGCCGGCGGCACCGCCGACGCCTTCACGCTGTTCGAGCGCTTCGAGTCGCAGCTGGAAAAGTACCAGGGGCACCTGGTCAAAGCCGCCGTGGAGCTGGCCAAGGACTGGCGCACCGACCGCGCGCTGCGCCGTCTGGAAGCGCTGCTGGCCGTCGCCAACAAGGACGCCTCGCTGATCATCACCGGCAACGGTGACGTGGTGGAGCCCGAGCGCGGCATCATCGCCATCGGCTCGGGCGGCAACTTCGCCCTGGCTTCGGCCCGCGCACTGCTGGAAAACACCGAACTGTCGGCCCGCGAGATCACCGAGAAGTCCCTCGAGATCGCCGGCGATATCTGCGTGTTCACCAACCACAACGTCACCCTCGAAGAGCTCTGAAGGCCGCCCCATGACCCAGATGACACCCCGTGAAATCGTTCACGCCCTCGACCAGTTCATCATCGGCCAGCAGGATGCCAAGCGCGCCGTGGCCATCGCCCTGCGCAACCGCTGGCGGCGCATGCAGCTCGACGATTCGCTGCGTGGTGAAGTGACGCCCAAGAATATTCTGATGATCGGCCCCACCGGGGTCGGCAAGACCGAGATCGCCCGGCGCCTGGCCAAGCTCGCCAACGCCCCCTTCATCAAGGTCGAGGCCACCAAGTTCACCGAGGTCGGCTATGTCGGCCGCGACGTCGAGTCGATCATTCGCGATCTCACCGAGGCCTCGATCAAGCTGACCCGCGAGCAGGCCAAGGAAGAGGTGCGCCACAAGGCCGAGGACGCCGCAGAGGATCGCATCCTCGATGCCCTGCTGCCGCCGCCGCGTGGCCAGGAAGAAGCGCCGCGCAGCGATAGTTCGACCCGCCAGCTGTTCCGCAAGAAGCTCCGCGAAGGCCAGCTCGACGACAAGGAGATCGACATCCAGGTCACGCCCCAGGGGCCGGGCATCGACATCATGACCCCGCCGGGCATGGAGGAGATGACCAACCAGCTGCAGAGCATGTTCGCCAACATGGGCAAGCAGAAGAGCGAGACCAAGCGCGTCGCGGTCAAGGATGCCTGGCAGCTGCTGCGCGACGAAGAAGCCGCCAAGCTGGTCAACGAGGAGGAGATCAAGCGCCGCGCCATCGAGGCGGTGGAGCAGAACGGCATCGTCTTCCTCGACGAGATCGACAAGGTCACCAAGGGCCAGCAGTCGAGCGGCGGCGAAGTCTCCCGCGAAGGCGTACAGCGCGACCTGCTGCCGCTGATCGAGGGCTCGACGGTGTCGACCAAGCACGGCATGGTCAAGTCCGACCATATCCTGTTCATCGCTTCAGGGGCCTTCCACCTCTCCAAGCCCTCGGACCTGATTCCCGAACTGCAGGGTCGTCTGCCGATCCGCGTCGAGCTCGAGGCGCTGACGCCCAACGACTTCCAGCGCATCCTCACCGAACCTTCGGCGGCGCTGACCAAGCAGTACGAGGCGCTGCTGGCCACCGACGGCCTGGAGATATCCTTCACCGAGGACGGTATCCAGCGCATCGCCGAGATCGCTTGGCAGGTCAACGAAGGCACCGAGAACATCGGCGCGCGGCGCCTGCACACGGTGATGGAGCGCCTGCTCGAGGAAGCCTCGTTCAAGGGCGGCGACCTGGGCAGCCCGCTGGTCATCGACGCCGACTATGTCAACTCGCAGCTCGGCGAACTGGCCATGGATGAGGACCTGTCGCGGTATATTCTCTAACCGCAGCGGCTAGCATCAGAATAGTGGCAGGCGGCGCGGCGCCGAGGACAGGTCGAAGCGGAGGTTCTACGCCAGGGATGGCGTAGGTAGCGCAGGGAGGGGTTCACAGCGCCTCCGCGGAGCCCTGTCGTCGGCTTATGCCGCGCCTTCTCGACGCTGGCCCTATCGCTCGGGCAGAGTCGACAGCTGCACTCCTAAGGCCTCAACCCCGGAGCCATGAACATGGACACCCCGATCCCCTCCAAGGTGCACTACCACAAGAAGGCCCGCGAGCTGGAGCTGGAGTACCCCAACGGCCAGCGCTTCCTGCTCAGCGTCGAGTACCTGCGGGTCTTCTCGCCCTCTGCCGAGGTCCGCGGCCACGGCCCCGATACCGCCGTGCTGCAGGTCGGCAAGAAGGACGTCGGCCTGCAGAACATCACCCAGGCCGGCAACTACGCGCTCAAGCTGCACTTCGACGATGGCCACGACAGCGGCCTCTACAGCTGGGACTACCTCTACGCCATCGCCGTCGATCACGACACCAACTGGGCCGACTACCTACGCCGCCTGGACGAGGCCGGCGCCTCCCGGGAAGCCCAGACCATCCAGTTCAAGCAGCTTTGAGGCCTTGGCGCCTGAGCCACCTCAGTTGCTGCTAGCGAGGGACGCCGGGGGCAGGTCGAAGAGGAGGTTTGCGCCATGGGTGAGGAGCACCGCTCCGAACGGGCTGGCCATGGATGGCCAGCCCCGGTCCTGCAAGCGGAGCAGGATGCGAGAGCGCAGCAGGGCGCAAGGTAGCGCCCAGGGAGAGGTTCACAGCGCCTCCTCGCAGGCCTGCCGCCGGATCAGTCCCGAGCGACGAGGCTATCTCGAATAACCCTGCCCGCGACCCCACCGCGCAGGACAACACCCCAGGCGGGGCGCTACAATATCGCCATTTGCCGACGCGCCCGGCGCGTTGGCGCGACGAATCCAGCCAGGGGCCATCCATGGACAAGCGCACCACCCATTTCGGCTATCAGGAAGTCCCCCTCGAGGAGAAAGCCTCCCGCGTCGCCGACGTCTTCCACTCGGTGGCGGCCCGCTACGACGTCATGAACGACCTGATGTCGCTGGGCATCCACCGCATCTGGAAGCGCCTGACCATCGAGCGCGCTGGCGTACGCCCCGGGCACAGCGTACTCGACATCGCCGGCGGCACCGGCGACCTGACGCTCAAGTTCTCACGGCTGGTCGGCCCGCGTGGCCGCGTGGTGCTGGCCGATATCAACGAATCGATGCTGCGCGTGGGCCGCGACAAGCTGCTCGACCAGGGCGTCGGCGGCAACGTCGAGTACGTCCAGGCCAACGCCGAGCGCCTGCCGTTCCCCGACAACAGCTTCGACTGCATCACCATCGCCTTCGGCCTGCGCAACGTCACCGACAAGGACGCCGCGCTGCGCTCCATGACGCGAGTCCTCAAGCCCGGCGGCCGGCTACTGGTGCTGGAGTTCTCCAAGCCGCCCAGCGCGCTGCTGTCCAAGGTCTACGACGAATACTCCTTCCGCCTGCTGCCCAAGATGGGCGAGCTGGTCGCCAACGACGCCGACAGCTACCGCTATCTGGCCGAGTCGATCCGCATGCATCCGGATCAGGAGACCCTCAAAGGAATGATGGAAACCGCCGGCCTCGAGCGGGTCGAGTACACCAACCTCACCGGCGGCATCGTCGCCCTGCACCGCGGCATCAAGCTGTGATGCTGCTAGCCGGCCTCGAAGCGACCCTCAATGCCCTGCTGGCCCGCGACCCCGCGGCCCCGGCGCGGCTCGAGGCGCTGGCCGGCAAGCGGCTGGTGGTCAACCTGGCCACCCCGCAACTCAGCCTGCTGCTGCAGGTGCATCCGCAGGGGCTGCACCTGCAGCGTGCCGACCACGACGATGCAGCCGATGCCGACGCGCGGGTCGACCTCGACGCCGAGAGCCTCGGTGCCCTGCTCAGCGGCGAATCCATCGAGCGCCTGATGTTTCGGGGCCGCCTCTGCGTGCGCGGCAATCCGGCCCTGCTCGAAGCACTGCGCGATCTGCTACTCGACCTCGACGCCGACTGGGAGGGCGAACTGGCCCGCCTGCTGGGCGACCAGCCGGCCCATCGGCTGGCCGAGGGCAGCCGCAGGCTAGGGCGTTTCGGCGCGCGCAGCGCACGCCAGCTGCACGCTGACCTCAGCGAGTACATGTTCGAAGAGGCGCGCCTATTTACCGGCCGCGGCCAACAGGAAGTGGCCCGCGACCTGCTCACCGAGCTCGAGCTTGGCAGCGACCGGCTGGCGGCACGGGTTGCGCGCCTCGAACGACGCCTGGCCGCGCGGCGCGGGGGCACGCCATGAGGCTGCTGCGCATACTGTGGGTGATCACCCGCTTCAGGCTGGATACGCTGATCCCGCTGGAGCGCCTGCCGTGGTGGCTGCGCCTGGCCTTCCGGCTTTCGCCGCTGCGGCTGGTGCCGGTCGGCAGTCGCTCCCACGGCGAGCGGTTGCGCCTGGCGCTGGAAGCGCTGGGGCCAATATTCGTCAAGTTCGGCCAGATGCTATCGACCCGCCGCGACCTGCTGCCCCCCGGCATCGCCGATGAGCTCAAGCGCCTCCAGGACCAGGTGCCGCCGTTCCCCGGCGACGCGGCCGTGGCGCTGGTCGAGGACGAGCTCGAAATGTCACTGGCCGAGGCCTTCGCCAGCTTCGACACCACGCCGCTGGCCTCGGCCTCGATCGCCCAGGTCCACGCCGCCCGGCTGCACGGCGGAGAAGACGTGGTGGTCAAGATCATCCGCCCCGCTATCGACCGCGTGATGCGCCAGGACATGGCGCTGATGTACCGCGTGGCGCGGGTCCTGGCGCGAGTACCCGAAGCACGCCGCTTGCGTCCAGTAGAGGTAGTGCGCGACTACGAGGCGACACTGTTCGACGAGCTCGACCTGCACAAGGAAGCTGCCAACACCTCACAGCTCAAGCGCAACTTTAAGGACTCGCCGCTGCTCTACGTGCCGGCCATCCACTGGTCGCTGACGCGTACCCGGGTGATGGTCCAGGAGCGCATCCATGGCGTGCCGGTGGCCGAGCTCGGCGCCCTCGAGGCCCAGGGCACCGACCTCAAGAAGCTCGCCGAGCGCGGCGTGGAGATCTTCTTCACCCAGGTGTTCCGCGACAACTTCTTCCACGCCGACATGCACCCCGGCAATATCTTCGTGGCCCGCGACAACCCTCTGGATCCGCAGTATATCGCCATCGACTGCGGTATCGTCGGCAGCCTGACCCGCGAGGACCAGGACTACCTGGCGCGCAACCTGCTGGCCTTCTTCCACCAGGACTATTACGAAGTCGCCGCGCTGCATATCGAGTCGGGCTGGGTCGCCGAGGATACCCGTGCCAACGAGTTCGCCGCGGCGATCCGCGCGGTGTGCGAACCGATCCTCGAGAAACCGCTCAAGGACATCTCTTTCGGCCAGGTACTGCTGGGGCTGTTCCAGACCGCGCGACGCTTCAACATGGAGGTCCAGCCGCAGCTGGTGCTGCTGCAGAAGACCCTACTCAACATCGAGGGTCTGGGCCGCCAGCTCTACCCCGACCTCGACCTGTGGAGCACCGCCAAGCCCTATCTAGAGCGCTGGATGAAGGAGCGCGCCGGCCCCAGCGGCCTGTGGGAGTCGCTCAAGCGCCAGGCGCCGGAGCTGACCCGCCAGCTGCCCGAACTGCCGGTACTCGCCCACCAGGCGCTGTCGCGGGCCGAGCTGGAGCGCCAGCAGCGTCGCCGTCAGGCCGAGTCGCTGGTCGGCATGCGCCGCCAGCTCATCGCCAGCAGCCGCGGCGCCCGACGGCTGCGCCTCGGCGCGCTGCTGCTGGCCGCGGCGCTGGCCTGGCAGCCGCTGCTGGATTGGGCCGCTCAGCAGCCGTGGCCGGTGGTGGCGGCGGCGGCGCTGGGCGTGCTGCTACTCGCCTGGCATTGACCCCAACCCCCTTGCGACGGAGGATGATCTCCATGAGTGATATACTCGAGCGGCTCGCTGACGTGCTCGCCGAACGACGCTACGCTGCCGCCGACAGCTCCTACGTGGCCGCCCTGCACCACAAGGGCCTGAACAAGATTCTCGAAAAGGTCGGCGAGGAAGCCACCGAGACGATTCTCGCCGCCAAGGACGCTGCTAGCGGCGTTGACAGCGACCGTCAGGCGGTAGTCGCCGAAACCGCCGACCTGTGGTTTCATAGCCTGGTGATGCTGTCGCACCTCGACATCGAGCATCAGGCGGTACTCGACGAGCTGGCACGTCGCTTCGGCACCTCCGGGCTGGATGAAAAGGCCGCCCGCACGCCGTCGCCCTGAACCGGCACGCATAATTCGATTAGTGGGAGACCCAATCATGTTAGGTGGCATCAGTATCTGGCAGCTGTTGATCGTACTCGGCATCATCATCCTGGTGTTCGGTACCAAGAAGCTACGCAACGTCGGCGGTGATCTGGGCGGTGCCGTCAAGGGCTTCAAGAAAGCCATGCATGAGGACGACAAGGACAAGGACAAAGACGAGGCCGCCGACCAGCCCCAGGCCAAGGTCAGCCATGAGGAGGAGTCCGGCCACACCTATGACGTCCAGGCCGAGCAGAAGGCCGAGGACCAGGAAGAGCGCAAGTAACCGCCCATGTTGGATATCGGCTTCCTCGAGCTGCTGCTCATCGGCATCGTCGGCCTGCTGGTGCTGGGCCCCGAACGGCTGCCCAAGGCGGCGCGTACCCTGGGGCTGTGGATCGGCAAGATCAAGCGCACCGTGTCGGGCATGCAGCGTGAGATCAACTCTCAGCTGGAGGCCGAAGAGCTGCGCCAGAAACTCAACGAGCAGCAGAAGAAGCTCGACGAGAGCCTGGGCAAGGTCAAGCGCGACGTCGAGCGCTACGCCGAGCCCGACAGCAGTGCGCCGCCCAACAGCGATGCTGGCGCCGATGACGCCGAAGAGACTCCGCCCGCTGCCAGCGAGCGGCTGGACAAGGCGCTGACCAGCAAGGCACGTCGCGAGTCGGCGACGCCAGCCCCTTCATCGCCTTCCAGTGACAAGGATTCGCCCTCCCGATGAGCGACGACGCCTCTCACAATAATCAGCGCAACGATCAGCACGATGAAGCCTCCCAGGCCCCCTTGATCGAGCACCTCATCGAGCTGCGCTCGCGGCTGATGCGCTCGGTGGTGGTGATCCTGGTGATATTCCTGGGTCTCTACGCCTTCGCCAACGACATCTATACCTTCGTTGCACAGCCGCTGATGGACATGCTGCCGGAAGGCTCGCAGATGATCGCTACCGAGGTCGCGTCGCCGTTCCTGGCGCCGTTCAAGCTGACCCTGGTGGTGGCGGTGTTCATCGCCGTGCCCTTCGTGCTGCACCAGGCCTGGGCGTTCATTGCGCCAGGGCTCTACGACAACGAGAAGAGCCTGGCGATTCCGATCCTGGCCTCCAGCGTGGCGCTGTTCTATGCCGGCGCGGCCTTCGCCTACTACGTGGTATTCCCGCTGCTGTTCCAGTTCTTCACCCAGACCGGGCCGGAGAACGTGACGGTGATGACCGATATCAACTCCTACCTCAACTTCGTGCTCAAGCTGTTCTTCGCCTTCGGCGTGGCCTTCGAGATTCCCATCGCCACCTTCCTGCTGATCTACTCCGGCGCCGCCAGCGTGGAGAGCCTGTCCAAGAAGCGCCCCTATATCTTCCTCGGCTGCTTCGTGATCGGCATGCTGCTGACCCCGCCGGACATCATCTCCCAGAGCCTGCTGGCGGTGCCCATGTACCTGCTCTACGAAGTAGGGCTACTGTTCGGCCGGCTGGCGCAGCGCAAGAAACGTGAGAAAGAGGAGTAGCGCCCTTGTGGGCCAGGCACCGCGCCTTTCCGGAGACAGGCCTACGCGGAGGCGCTGTGAACCCTTCCATGGGCGCTACCGATGCCATCCACGGCATCGAACCTCCGCTCCGACCTGTCTCCGGCGGCGCTAGCTAGTCTAGTAGGGTACGCCCGAGTCAGAGCTCCATCAGCTCATCGATGCGATCCACCAGCTTGAAGATCCCGCTAGCCGCTTCGCTGATCCGCTCGGCGAGCATATAGGCCGGGGTGGTGACGATGCGGTGCTCGAAATCGACCACGATATCGTCGACCCTGCAGCCACGGTGCAGACCACCCATGGCGCTGATCGCCCCGGATACCGCCGGATCATGGCCAACCGTCACCGCGATCCCCTCACCGAACAGCCGCGGCACCAGTACCGGTGCAATACACATCAGGCCGATCGGCTTGCGTGCGTCGTGGAAAGCCACCAGCGGCCCGGCAAGCCGATCCAGTATCTGCATGTCGCTGCCGGCGACGGCAAAATCGCTCAGCGTCTTGGCCACGCCGAAACCGCCGGGCAGGATCACCGCATCGAACTCCTCCGCGTCCAGTTCGGCGAGCTCATTGATCTCGCCGCGCGCCAGCCGTGCGGACTCGACCAGCACGTTGCGCGCCTCGTCTGGCGCCACCTCGCTGCGGCGATGATCGATGACGTGGTGCTGGGCGATGTCCGGGGCGAAACAGCGATAGCCGATACCCAACTGATCCAGTCGTAACAGGGTCAGAGTGGTTTCATAAATCTCGGCGCCGTCCTGGACACCGCAGCCCGACAGAATGACCGCCACCTGCTTGCTCATATCGCTCTCCTTGTGACCGCAATGCTGCCGCCCGGCAGCAGCAAACCCTCACTGTAGCCCATCTCCGAGTCAGCGTCTGCGCAGTGCCTCTCCCGCTGCCGCCCGGCACTGATATACTCGAGGCATCGCCGGAAGTCACATCCGGCATCACCCACGCGCCCACCGCTGTCATCGATTGGTCATCTTGGCGACCCATACTGAGTCAGCGGTCACGCCCAACGACCGGAGAGTTCCCTTGAGTCTTGGCACATCCCGACAGTTTCCCACGGCGCGCATGCGCCGTATGCGCAAGGACGACTTCTCGCGTCGCATGATGCGCGAATCGACGCTGACCGCCGCCGACCTGATCTGGCCGGTATTCGTGCTCGAAGGTAGCGGCCGCCGTGAGGCGGTACCGTCGATGCCCGGCGTCGAGCGACTTTCGCTGGACCTGCTGGTAGAGGAGGCCCGCGAGGCCTTCGAGCTGGGCATTCCGGCGCTGGCGCTGTTTCCAGTGGTCGACGCCGAGCTCAAGAGCGAGCTGGCCGAGGAGGCCTACAGCGCCAACGGCCTGGTGCAGCGCAGCGTGCGCGAGCTCAAGGCGGCCCTGCCCGAGCTGGGCGTGATCACCGACGTGGCCCTCGACCCCTACACCAGCCACGGCCAGGACGGGATCCTCGATGAAACGGGCTACGTGCACAACGACCGCACCGTGGAGACCCTGCTCAAGCAGGCGCTGTCGCATGCCGAGGCCGGTGCCGACGTAGTGGCCCCCTCGGACATGATGGACGGCCGCATCGGCGCGATACGCAGCGTGCTCGAGCAGGAGCTGCTGCACAACACGCGCATCATGGCCTATAGCGCCAAGTACGCCTCGAGCTACTACGGACCGTTCCGCGATGCGGTGGGCTCGGCGAGCAACCTCGGCCGTGCCGACAAGAGCACCTACCAGATGGACCCCGCCAACGGCGACGAGGCGCTCCACGAGGTGGCCATGGATATCGCCGAGGGCGCCGACATGGTGATGGTCAAGCCCGGCATGCCGTATCTCGACGTGGTGCGGCGGGTCAAGGAGGAGCTCAGGGTGCCGACCTTTGCCTATCAGGTCAGTGGCGAGTACGCCATGCACATGGCGGCCTTCGAGCAGGGCTGGCTCGACGCCGACAAGGTGATGCTCGAGTCGCTGATGTGCTTCAAGCGCGCCGGCGCCGACGGCGTGCTGACCTACTTTGCCAAGCGAGCAGCTCGCCTGCTCGCCAACTAACTGCAAGGGACCGCATCCAGCCGCGGGGCCCTTCTTCTGCCTGAGGAGGCGAGATGCAAGACCCGCGCGCCATGCCCGACCCCGACCAGTCGCCGCAGCCCTCAGAGATGCCCGCGGCGGCCGAACCGCTGCCACTGCGGGTCAACCGGACCCGCACCGGGGTGCGCGCCAAGGGCGACCCGGCAGCGCTCGATCTCGACGACCCGTCGCTCTACCTGAATCGCGAGCTGTCGCACCTGCAGTTCAATATCCGTGTGCTCGAGCAGGCGCTGGACACTGCGCATCCACTGCTCAACCGGCTGATGTTCCTACTGATCTTCTCCTCCAATCTCGACGAGTTCTTCGAAATCCGGGTCGCCGGACTCAAGCACCAGCTGGCGCTGGGCAACGACAGCACCGGCGCCGACGGCATGCTGCCGCGCCAGGTACTCAGCGAGATCTCGCGCATCGCCCATGAGCAGGTCGAGCGCCAGTACCGGCTGCTCAACGACATCCTGATCCCGGCACTGGAGGAGCAGCACCTGCGTTTTCGTCGCCGCGACCAGTGGACGCCGGCCCAGCAGGCCTGGGTGCGCGACTATTTCGACGACGAGATCATGCCGGTGATCAGCCCCATCGGGCTGGATCCGTCGCACCCCTTCCCGCGGCTGGTCAACAAGAGCCTCAACTTCATCGTCGAGCTGGAGGGCAAGGACGCCTTCGGCCGCGAAGGCGGCCTGGCGATCCTGCCGGCACCGCGCTCACTGCCGCGGCTGATCGCACTGCCCGCTGCGTGTTGCGCCGAGGGCTACAGCGAGTACGTGTTCCTGTCGTCGATGATCCACGCCCACGCCCATGAGGTGTTCCCCGGCATGCAGGTGCGCGGCTGCTACCAGTTCCGGCTGACCCGCAACGCCGATCTGTCGGTCGACCCCGAGGCGGTCTCCGACCTGGCCTCGGCACTGCGCGGCGAACTGTTGGCGCGGCGCTACGGCAGCGGCGTGCGCCTGGAGGTTGCCGATAACTGTCCCGAACCGCTGGTCGACTTCCTGCTCAGGCAGTTCGAGCTCGAGCAGAGCGATCTCTACCGCGTCCAGGGGCCGGTCAACCTGACCCGCATGATGGCGGTGCTGGCCGACGTCGAACGCCCTGAACTGCGCTACCGCCCGTTTACCCCGGGGCTACCCAAGGCCCTCAAGAAGCACGACTCGCTGTTCGAGGCGATCAAGGACAGCGACATCCTGCTCCATCACCCCTTCCACGCCTTCTCGCCGGTGGAGGAGCTGCTCGCCGAGGCGGCCCGCGACCCAGCCGTGCTGGCCATCAAGCAGACCCTCTACCGCACCGGCGCCGATTCGGCGATCGTCTCGGCGCTGGTCGAGGCGGCCCGCGGCGGCAAGGAGGTGACGGTGGTGATCGAGCTGCGCGCGCGCTTCGACGAGGCCGACAACCTGGCACTCGCCTCGCGCCTGCAGGAGGCCGGCGCCATCGTCATCTACGGCGTGATGGCCTACAAGACCCACGCCAAGCTGATGCACATCGTGCGTCGCGAGCGCGGCGAGCTGCGCTACTACGCCCATCTGGGCACCGGTAACTATCACGCCGGTACCGCCAAGCTGTACACCGACTACAGCCTGCTGACCGCCCACGAGACGCTGTGCGAAGACGTCCACAAGGTCTTCCAGCAGCTTTCGGGAATGGGCAAGGCGCGGCATATCGAGCACCTGCTGCACGCCCCCTTCACCCTCCACGAGCGGCTGGTGGCGATGATCGACCGCGAAGCCTCCCACGCCGCGGCGGGGCGCCGGGCGCACCTGATCATCAAGTGCAACTCGCTGACCGAACCCAAGCTGATCCGCGCGCTGTATCGCGCCTCCCACGCCGGGGTGGAGTGCGACCTGATCATTCGTGGAATGTGCTGCCTGCGCCCCGGGGTCCCAGGCATCTCGGACAATATCCGGGTGCGCTCGATCATCGGCCGCTTCCTCGAGCACACCCGGGTGTTCTACTTCCACAACGACGCCAGCCCAGAGGTATGGGCGTCCAGCGCCGACTTCATGGAGCGCAACATGTTCCACCGCGTCGAGACCTGTTTCCCGCTGCTCGACGCCAAGCTGGCCGCGCGGGTGCGCAAGGACCTCGAGACCTACCTGGTCGACAACTGCCAGAGTTGGCTGCTCGATAGCGACGGCCACTACACCAAGCGCGAGCTGGGCGACGCCGCGCCGATCAGCGCCCAGGAGACGTTGCTTTACGCCTACGCCAGCAAGGCCTGAGACGCTGAGGGCTATCGCTCGAGGGACGCTGGCGGCAGGTCGTAGAGGAGGTTTGCGCCATGGGTGAGGAGCACCGCTCCGAACGGGCTGGCCATGGATGGCCAGCCCCGGTCCTGCAAGCGGAGCAGGATGCGAGAGCGCAGCAGGGCGCAAGATAGCGCCCAGGGATGGGTTTACAGCGCCTCCTCGCAGGCCTGCCGGCAGATCAGTCCCGGACCTTAGCGCTTAGCCGCGCTTGAAGGCGGCCAGGTCCTCGGTATCGTAGCCGCCCACCTCCAGCGGCAGGCCCAGCCGTTCGCGCTGCTGGCGCAGCTGCTCGCGCTCGGCGATCAGCTCGCTGTCGTCGTCCAGGGTGCGGCCGTTGAGCTCGGCGAGCTGCGCCATGCCCTGGTGGTAGAAGCTCAGAATCCCCAGCGCCACGTGGTTGTGCTCTGCGACGCCGCGGCGCAGCGCCGGCAGGTAGCCGCTGACCCGCGACAGATGGTGCTTGAGCTGCCACACATAGCGCATCTCGCGCATCCACGGCCGCTCGCGCAGGGCGGCGAACACCAGGCTGGTGGCCACCAAGCCGAGCAGCACCCCCAGGGCGTTGAGCCATAGGCTAGAGCCGAAAGTGCGGGTCAACAGCTGGGCGAACAGCATGCCCAGCACGATCAACTGGGCGGCCATGGCCACGCTGATCAGCCGCGCCTTGCGGCGATAGACCTCGGGCTCATGGGATTCGAAACGAAACTTCATCGACGATCGATTCCTTGGATAGCGTCAGCGCAGCCGCTCGGCTGCCAGGCTCAGCAGGTGCTCGGTGGTCTCCCAGCCGATGCAGGCATCGGTGACCGAGACCCCGCGCCGCATCGCCCCCGGTTTTAGCGGCTGGCGGCCTTCGAACAGCTGGCTCTCGAGCATTACCCCGCACAGCGCTGTCTCGCCGGCCAGGCGCTGGTCGAGCACATCGAGCAGCACCTCGCTCTGGCGGCGATGGTCCTTGCGCGAATTGGCGTGGCTGCAGTCTACCATCAGCCGCGGCACCAGGTCCGCCGCTTCCAGCGCGCGACGGGTCGCCGCCACGTGCTCGACCTGGTAGTTGGGTTCGCCGTGACCGCCGCGCAGCACCACATGGGTGTGCGGATTGCCCGGCGTGTGGCGCAGGATGGGCTGACCCGACGCCGACAGCCCCGGGTAGCGATGGCCGTGAGCCGCCGCCTGGATGGCGTCGATGGCGACCTGGATACCGCCATCGGTGGCATTCTTGAACCCCACCGCCGCCGCCAGGCCACTGGCCAGCTCGCGATGCACCTGGGACTCGGTGGTCCGCGCGCCGATCGCCGTCCACGCCAGCAGATCGTCGAGGTAGCCGGCCACCATTGGCTGCAGCAGTTCGGTGGCCACCGGCAAGCCGAGTGCCACGACATCGCGCATCAGCGCGCGGGACGCGGCCAGGCCGAAGGCCATGTCGTCGCTACCGTCGAGGTGGGGGTCATAGGCCAGGCCCTTCCAGCCGACCGTGGTGCGCGGCTTCTCGACGTAGACGCGCATCACCAGCAGCAGCTTGTCCTCGACTTGGCGCGCCAGCACGCTGAGGTTCTCGGCATACTCGCGAGCCGCCTGGGGGTCATGGATGGAGCAGGGGCCGACCACCACCAGCAGGCGCTGGTCGCGGCCATCGAGGATCGCCTTGACCGCCTCGCGCTGGGCGGCCACCCGCTGGCGCAGCTCGGCGCTGAGGGGCAGCTGCTGACGCAGCGCCTGAGGTGTGGGCAGCGGCGTCTCGCCCAGCAGGTCATCGTTGGACGTGGCCAGGCCTGCGGCGGGCGCGGCATCGCTGGGGGCTGGTTTGATCAGGGTCATGGTCATTGCGCTTATCTCGTACAGGGTGTCGAACATCGGGTCGTAGTGCCACCGATGATCTCCCGGTCGGAGGTGGCGAGCTGAGCCGACCGGACGGCGCTAAATCGCCAGCTGCCATACCCAGGGTAGCGGGCGGTGCATGACAGTCTTGGGAAGGCGATGCGCTGGAACATGGTCGGTCTCCTCGTCGTTGAATGACGTCACAAACAAAACCCCCGGTCGGGTTGCCGACCGGGGGTTCTGAAAAGTGGTGGAGGCAACCCGGTGGGGTGTGCCTCGCGATGGGTCAGTGCGACCGCATCGCCGGCACACCGGCGCTAAACCAATACCAATAGCCGTTCACCAAGGCCCACGCGGCGACCACGATGGCGGGCATCGAGTCGGCGTTGGCAAAATGGCGAAGGCTTGCGGTCATGGGTCGCTCCGGGTTGCGTTGGGTTCTATCCTACCGCGCTGAGTGCGCTTGGCAAGTATTCTGGTAACTGATGAATATCGCGGATAGCAGCATCGCTCGAAACTAATCCGTCGGCAGGCCTGCGAGGAGGCGCTGTAAACCCGTCCCTGGGCGCTACCGATGCCCTGCTGCGCTCTCGCGTCCTGCTCCGCTTGCAGGACCGGTGCTGGCCATCCATGGCCAACCCGTTCGGAGGCATACTCCTCACCCCTGGCATCGAACCTCCTCTTCGGCCTGCCCCCGGCGTTCCTCGCTCGGGGGCAGCTGATATCTCAACCGAGCAATTGAATTATGCCGATGGTGGCCGGCAGCGCACTCATGGCTACCAATACAACCAGCCCCACGATAATCGCCAGCATGCCGGTATCGTCTTTGAAGTTGGGATCCTGTTCCACCATGGGCTCTCTCCTGTTGGGCACAGCTTGGATGGGCGCCATTCTAGCGCAGGTGGCGACCGCCATCGACCGGCAGCGTGATACCGGTGACGTAGCGATTGTCGAGCAGGTAGCGCAGGCTCTGGTAGATCACCCCGGGGCCGGGAATCATCTGCATCGCCGACTTGGCCTTGGCTTTCTCGGCATAGGCCTCATCGTCCCCCTGGCTGAGCATGATCAGCGCCGGGGCGATGGCGTTGACCTGGATGGCCGGCGCGTAAAGTGCGGCGAACGACAGCGTCAGGTTGTCGAGACCGGCCTTGGTGGCAGCATAGGCGGCGTGCTTCTTCGAGCCCTTGTGCACCACGAAGTCGGTGATGTGCACGATATCGCGCTGCGGCTCACTGCAGGCCTCGAGCAGCTCGCGGCAGTGCAGGTTGATCAGGTAGGGCGCCTGCATATGCACCCGGAACAGTCGCTCGAAGGTGGCACCGGCCTCGCTGCCGGTGCTGTCCGGCGCCCAGTCGCTGGCGTTGTGGACAATCGCCCGCAGCGACGGGGTGGCCTCCTTCAAGCGCGCGATGAAGTCGAGAATGCCCGCTTCGCTGGAGAAATCCGCAACCAGGGTGACCACGCCGCGCTGGCGCAGCGCCTCGAGCTCGGGACGCTCGCGACGATAGCTGATGATCAGCGCATGGCCGTCGTCGAGCAGCCGCTCGGCGCAGTGGCGACCGAGGCGCTGGGCGCCGCCGGTGATCAGGATCGGCGAGGCGCTCACTTCAAGGCCTCCCGCGACCTGACCAGGCTACCCACGGTAGGCACCAGCGGGTCGCGCGGTGCGTAGGCGAACACATCCGAGAACACCCGCGAAGCGTCGAGCCCCAGCGAAGCCAGCACGTCGATACAGGCGTAGACCATGCCCGGCGAGCCGGACAGATAGACGTCATGCCCCGAGACGTCCCTGAGGGTGCTGCCGAGTACCGCGTCGACCCGCCCCAGGTGGCCGCTGACGCTCTCGCCGTCGAACGGTTCCTCGGGGACGATCTCGCTGACCGCGTGGAAACGCACTCCGGGGTACTGGGCGGCCCACTCGCGGGGCAGCCACTCGAGGTAGAGGTCGCGGCGCTCGCGGGCCGCCCACCACAGGTCGATCTGGCGCGCCGGATCGGCGGCCAGCGCGGCCTCGACGATGGCCTTCATCTGGGCAAAGCCGGTCCCGGCAGCCACCAGCAACAGCGGCCGCGTGCTGTCCGGATCGAGTACGCAGTCGCCCCCCGGCAGGCGCAGGGTCAGGCGGCTGGCCTCCTGCATCAGCTCGCGCAGGCGCGCCGAGTTGTCGCGCTCCGGCCAGTGCTGGATATGCAGCTCGATCAGGCCGTCGCCGCGATGGGCATTGGCGATCGAGAACGGTACCCAGGTGGTGTCATCGAGCTTGAGCTCGAGGTACTGGCCAGGGGCGTGGTCGACGGCCTCGGCGCGGCCCTCCAGGCTCACGCGGAAGACATCGGGGGTGAGGTTCTCGACCTCGTCGACCAGGCAGGTCAGGGTGCGTGCCGTCATGGCGTCCTCTTGTCTGTGGTGGCATCCCCCGGCAGCGGAATACCGAGCGTTTCCCAGCGCGCCGTCACCGACTGCTTGACGCCCTCGTCCATGACGATCGGCGTACCCCACTCGCGGTCGGTCTCGCCTGGCCACTTGCTGGTGGCATCGAGGCCCATCTTGGAGCCGAGGCCGGCCACCGGCGAGGCGAAGTCGAGGTAATCGATGGGCGTGTTCTCGACCAGCACGGTGTCCCGCGCCGGATCCATGCGCGTGGTGATCGCCCAGATCACATCCTTCCAGTCGCGGGCGCTGACATCGTCGTCGAGCACCACCACGAACTTGGTGTACATGAACTGGCGCAGGAAGCTCCAGACGCCCATCATCACCCGCTTGGCATGCCCCGGATACTGCTTCTTCATGGTCACCACCGCCATGCGGTAGGAGCAGCCCTCCGGGGGCAGGTAGAAGTCGACGATCTCGGGGAACTGCTTGCGCAGGATCGGCACGAACACCTCGTTGAGGGCAAGGCCCAGGATCGCCGGCTCATCCGGCGGGCGGCCGGTGTAGGTCGAATGATAGATGGCGTCGCGACGCATGGTCATGCGTTCGACGCTGAACACCGGGAAGTGTTCGACCTCGTTGTAGTAGCCGGTGTGATCGCCGTAGGGGCCTTCGGGGGCCATGTCATCGGGATAGATGAACCCCTCGAGGATCACCTCGGCGGAAGCCGGTACCTCGAGATCGGCATGGCCGCACTTGATCAACTCGGTGCGCGAGCCCCGCAGGAGGCCGGCGAAGGCGTACTCGGAGAGCGAATCCGGCACCGGGGTGACCGCGCCGAGGATGGTCGCCGGGTCGGCGCCCAGCGCCACCGCCACCGGGAACGGCTGGCCGGGGTTGGCCTTCTGGAACTCCTGGAAGTCTAGCGCCCCGCCGCGGTGCGACAGCCAGCGCATGATCAGGCGATTCTTGCCCAGCTTCTGCTGGCGGTAGATGCCCAGGTTCTGGCGCTTCTTGTGTGGCCCGCGGGTCACCACCAGCGCCCAGGTCACCAGCGGCGCGGCATCCCCCGGCCAGCAGTGCTGGATCGGCAGGCGGTCGAGGTCGACCGCATCGCCTTCGAGGATCACCTCCTGCACCGGCGAGGAGCGCACTACCTTGGGCCCCATGCTCATGACCTGCTTGAAGATCGGCAGCTTGCTCCAGGCGTCGCGCATGCCCTTGGGCGGATCCGGCTCCTTGAGGAAGGCCAGCAGCTTGCCGACCTCGCTGAGCGCCTCCACCGAGTCCTCGCCCATGCCCAGCGCCACCCGATGCGGGGTGCCGAACAGGTTGCCGAGCAGCGGCATGTCGTGGCCCTTGACGTTCTCGAACAGCAGCGCCGGCCCGCCGGCGCGCAGGGTGCGGTCGCAGATCTCGGTGATCTCGAGATAGGGGTCGACCTCGGCGGTGACCCTCACCAGCTCGCCACGCGCCTCGAGCGCCGCGATGAAGTCGCGCAGGTCCTTGTACTTCATAGGCTTCCTGTTTCAAAAACGACGAAAGGGGCAGCATAGCATGCCACCCCTTCTCTTCGCCGCCGGCCAAGTCGTCCTTTACCACAGCCAACTCGGCCTATGCCCGCGGCTAATCCGTCGACAGGCCTTCGAGGAGGCGCTGTAAACCATCCCTGGGCGCTACCTTGCGCCCTGCTGCGCTCTCGCATCCTGCTCCGCTTGCAGGACCGGTGCTGGCCATCCATGGCCAGCCCGTTCGGAGCAGTGCTCCTCACCCATGGCGTAGAACCTCCTCGTAAACCTGTCGCCGGCGCCGCTCGCCTCGGTGGCCGAGGGATGCTGTTGCATGAACTCCTCGTAGCGGCACCGGGGGGAGGTGCAAGCGAAGCTCATTTTTCAGGGATGAAAAATGGAGCGCCCAGGGAAGGGTTCACAGCATCTTCGCGAGCCGCCTCCCGCCGGATTAGCCGCGGTGAAGATGGCAACGAGCTATTCGAAGACGCGGCGTTTCCCAGCGACTTTAGCGGGCCAACATTAACGCCGCTTCATGGCCTCGAAGAACTCGATATTGGTCTTGGTGTCCTTGAGACGATCGATGAGGAACTCAGTGGCCCCCATGTCATCCATCGGATTGAGCAGCTTGCGCAGGATCCACATGCGCTGCATCTCGTCCTCGGAGGCCAGCAGGTCCTCGCGGCGGGTACCGCTGCGGCGGATGTTGATCGCCGGGTAGACACGTTTCTCGGCCAGCTTGCGGTCGAGGTGCGCCTCCATGTTGCCGGTGCCCTTGAACTCCTCGAAGATCACCTCGTCCATCTTCGAGCCGGTATCGACCAGCGCGGTGGCGATGATGGTCAGGCTGCCGCCCTCCTCAATGTTGCGCGCGGCACCGAAGAAGCGCTTGGGCTTCTCCAGGGCGTGGGCGTCGACACCACCGGTGAGCACCTTGCCGGAGCTGGGTACCACGGTGTTGTAGGCCCGCGCCAGGCGCGTGATCGAGTCGAGCAGGATCACCACGTCCTTCTTGTGCTCGACCAGCCGCTTGGCCTTTTCGATCACCATCTCGGCGACCTGCACGTGGCGTGCCGGCGGTTCGTCGAAGGTCGAGGCGACCACCTCACCGCGCACCGTGCGCGACATCTCGGTGACCTCCTCGGGCCGCTCGTCGATCAGCAGCACGATCAGGTGACACTCGGGATTGTTGCGCGTGATCGAGGTGGCGATGTTCTGCAGCATCAGCGTCTTACCCGCCTTGGGCGGCGAGACGATCAGGCCGCGCTGGCCCTTGCCGATGGGCGCGGTCAAATCGATGATACGCGCGGTCAGATCCTCGGTGGAGCCGTTGCCGATCTCCATCACCATGCGCTCGTCGGGGAACAGCGGGGTGAGGTTCTCGAACAGGATCTTGTGCTTGGCGTTTTCCGGCTTGTCGAAGTTGATCTGATTGACCTTCAACAACGCAAAGTAACGCTCGCCCTCTTTGGGCGGACGAATCTTGCCGGAGATGGAATCGCCCTTGCGCAGGTTGAAGCGCCGTATCTGTGAGGGCGAGACATAGATGTCATCGGGCCCGGCCAGATAGGAGCTGTCGGCGCTGCGCAGGAAGCCGAAACCGTCCTGGAGTATCTCCAGTACGCCATCGCCATAGATATCTTCACCGCTCTTGGCGTGCTTCTTGAGAATGGCAAAGATAATGTCTTGCTTACGTGAGCGTGCGAGATTGTCGGCACCCATTTCCTGGGCGATTTCCAACAGTTCGGGCACGGTCTTTTGCTTGAGTTCGGTAAGATTCATCGGTTTGTTCAGAAATTGCTCGTGTCAGCGGGGCGCAGGAGCGCCGAAATAAGACAGGAGGCGGTGACGAAACGCCGCGTGGTGCGTTCAGAGCCCGGTGGGCATTCACTCTCGGGAGTCATTCGCCATTCGGCGTTTCCGCCAGGAAACGACAGAGACGATAGCAAGCGCGAGGGAAGCAATGTTCATGTCGCCTGAATAACGGCTCGGCAAATGGCTATCCATTATCCGGCACGGAATCAGCGGGCTGTCTGACGACTTGGAGTTGACCGCGACGCGGTCGGGAAGTATTCGGAACAGGCGAACGACTCGATGTTAGACAAGCCCAGCGGCAAACGCAAGCCCCTGCAGCGTTTACCGCTCGCCGCAGTGGATTGACAAGCATCGGGCGTCACCGCAACCTTGCACGATGCAGATGCAAGGATCTCCACATGCTTTCTGATTCGGCCACGCGCAGGATGCCCCGCGCCAGCGACACCGCCCGCCGCTTTGCCGCCATCGATCTTGGTTCCAACAGCTTTCACCTGCTGGTCGCCAACTACCAGGCCGGCCAGCTGCAGGTAGTGGCCAAGCTGGGCGAGAAGGTCCAACTGGCGGCCGGCCTCGACGACGATGGCCGCCTCAGCGAGGCCGCCATGCAGCGAGCCCTCGACTGCCTGGCGCGCTTCGCGCCCTTCATCGGCGACACCCCCGCCGAGCAGTTGCGCGTGGTCGGCACCAATGCCCTGCGCGCCGCCAGCAATAGCCGCGAGTTCATCGACCGTGCCGAGTCTCAGCTCGGCCACGGCATCGAAATCATCGCCGGCCGCGAGGAGGCGCGCCTGATCTACCTGGGCGCCGCCCACGCCCTGGCCGAGGTCCACGGCCGGCGACTGATCGTCGACATCGGTGGCGGTTCCACCGAGTACATCATCGGCGAGAACTTCGCGCCCCTGGCGCTGGAGAGCCTGCACATGGGCTGCGTGACCTATACACGGCGCTTCTTTGGCGACGGCGAGCTCAGCGAGAAGCGCTTTCGCCGCGCCGAGCTGGCAGCGCTATCGGAACTGGCCAACATTCGCCGCGCCTACCGCGCACTGGGCTGGGCCGACCCGGTCGGCTCGAGCGGCACCATCAAGGCCGCCGCCGCGGTGCTGGCGGCCAGCGACGAATGCCCCGAGGGGGTGATCGAGCGCGAGGCGCTGTTTAACCTGCGCAAACGCCTGATCAAGTGCAAGCGCCTCGACCAGGTGGCCATGGAGGGACTCAAGGAGGATCGCGCCGCGGTGTTCCCCGCCGGCATCGCGATCCTCTGCGCGACCTTCGAGGCCTTCGATATCACCCAGATGCGCTTCGCCGATGGCGCGCTGCGTGAGGGCGTGCTCTATGACCTGGTCGGGCGCAACACTGCCGAGGACTCGCGGCGCCAGACGCTGGCCACGCTGCGCAGTCGCTACGGCGTCGACCACGACCAGGCCCAACGCGTTGCCGCCAGTGCCAGGACGCTGTTCGACCAGGTCCGCACGACCTGGGCGCTGATCGACGAGCAGGCGCAGTTTCTCGACTGGGCCGCCCAGTTGCACGAGATCGGCCTGGCCATCTCGCACAGCCAGTTTCATCGCCACGGCGCTTACCTGCTCGACCACTCCGACCTACCCGGCTTCTCGCGCCCAGAGCAGCAGGTGCTGGCCTTCCTGGTGCGCGCCCACCGCCGCAAGTTTCCACTCAAGGAGCTCGACAACCTGCCCCAGGCGCTACAGCAGCCCTATGCGCGTCTGGCCAGGCTGCTGCGCCTGGCGGTGCTGCTCAACCACTCGCGCCCCGAAGCGCCAGCGTGCGGCATCGAGTTGGTGGCAGACGGCGACGGCCTGATTCTGACCCTCCATCAACCGCTGGACGACGCCGCGCTGCTGGTCACCGACCTCGAGCAGGAGGTCGAGTACCAGACCGCGGCGGGCTTCAGCCTGAGCCTGGTGGTGCCGGCGGCAACCTAAGCGCCCAGCCCGGCGCGCAGGGCACGGCAGCGCGCCCCGTATCATCGAGCACCGCCACCACCTCGCCGGCGTGCCACACCACCAGCAGCCGCTGGCGCTGCCAGGGCGGCAGCCCGGCCTCCTGAAGCAGCCGCTTGAGGTCACGACTGCCGCGCTGCGGCTGTGCCAAGCGCTCGCCGCCCCGGCGCCCGCTCACCTGCAGCCTAGGCTGCGCACCAGCCGCATGTGCCAGCCGGCAGGTGAACCGCCCTAGCGGGGTCTCGAGGGGCCGTTCGCCATCCCATTCCAGCTCCCAGCCATCGGGCAGCGACGGCGCCGCCCCCAGCAGATAGAGCGCCCCGCGCCAGCAGCGCGCCTCAGCGCCCGGCCACGCCACGCACACTTCGGCGTCGCCGCGGCTGCCAAGCTGTTCGAGCAGCGTTGTCAGGCGCGCGGCCGGCGGCATCGCCAGGCCCAGCGCCTGGCAGCAGTGGCGGATCAATAGACGCTGGCGGGGTGCCGATAGCGCCACCAGCGGCATGATCGGCAGCCGCTCCGCCACGCCACCGAGTGATGTCAGATCGAGCGACGCCAGATCCTCGAGCAGCGCGTCGGCTTCACCGGCCAGCTGTGCGGAACGCGCCAGCGATGCCGCGGCCTGCGGCCAGCGCGCTTCGAGCGCCGGCAGCAGGTCGTGGCGCAGGCGATTGCGGTCCAACCCGGTGTCGGTGTTGCTGGGGTCCTCGACCCAGCCGAGCTCGAGCCGACGGGCGGCCACCTCGAGGTCGGCCCGCGCCACGCCCAGCAGTGGGCGCCGCAGGTCGCGGCCTCGCCACACGCGATGCGGCGGCATGCCGGCCAGGCCACGCACGCCACTGCCGCGCAGCGCAGCAAGCAGAAAGGTCTCGGCCTGGTCGTCGCGGTGCTGGGCCAGCCACAGCGTCTCGCCCCGAGCCACCCGGCGGGCAAAGGCCGCATAGCGCGCCTCGCGGGCGGCCCCCTCCAGCCCCTGCCCGGCATCGAGCGCGACGCTCACCCGCTCGACCCACAGCGGCACCCCCAGCTGCGCGCAGAGCTGGCGGCAGTGGCGTTCGAAATCGTCGGCGACGGATTGTAGGCCGTGGTGAACATGCAGGGCGTGCAGCGGGCGGGGATGACGGCGACAAGCATCGGCGGCCAGGGTCAGCAGCAGCGAGGAGTCGAGTCCGCCGGAGAGCGCCACCCAGACAGCACGCCCCGGCGGGGTCTCTGCCAGGGCACAATCAATCGTAGCTTGCAGGGACATCAAGTACCCTCCAGCCTAGTGAGGCCGCTTCGAGCGCAGTCCCAGTCGAGCAGTTTCCTGATCGGAATAGAGGCGTTACGAGCGAAGCCAAGGCTAGGCCCGTTCCCGACGGGCCAACGCACTTCCCACATCCCTGTGGGTCGCAAGGCGGAAAAGACCGAAGCAGCGGAGTTTACGGGGTTGTAAATGAGCATGCTGAGATCTTTTCCAACGCCGTATTGGCGAGCGCAGTAGCCTCTAACCGATCAGGCTGGGGCGCCGTAGCTCATTAGGCGCTGATACCGCCGCTCCAGCAGGGCGTCGATATCCATGCTCTGCAGGCGCTCTAGGCTGCCCTGCAGGGCCTCCTTGACGCGGCTTGCGGTGGTCCTGGGATGGCGATGAGCGCCGCCCAGCGGCTCGGGAATCAGGGTGTCGACGAAGCCGAGCTCCTCGAGGCGCTCGGCGGTGATGCCCATGGCATGAGCGGCGTCGGAGGCCTTCTCGGCGCTCTTCCACAGGATCGAGGCGCAGCCCTCAGGGGAGATCACCGAATAAGTGGAGTACTGCAGCATCGCCAGCTCGTCGCATACGCCGATGGCCAATGCCCCGCCGGAGCCACCCTCGCCCACCACGGTGGCGATGATCGGCGTCTTGAGCCGTGACATTACTGCCAGGTTGTAGGCGATCGCCTCAGACTGGCCGCGCTCTTCGGCGTCGATGCCGGGATAGGCGCCCGGGGTGTCGATGAAGGTCAGCACCGGCATCTTGAAGCGCTCGGCCATCTCCATCAGGCGGCACGCCTTGCGGTAGCCTTCGGGGCGCGGCATGCCGAAGTTGCGACGCACCTTCTCCTTGACGTCGCGGCCCTTCTGGTGGCCGATCACCATCACCGGCTTGTCGTCGAGCCGTGCCACGCCGCCGACGATGGCGGCGTCGTCGGCGAAGTGCCGATCGCCGTGGAGCTCATCGAAGTCGGTAAAGACGTGTTCGAGGTAGTCGAGGGTGTAGGGGCGCTGGGGGTGGCGCGACAGCTGTGAGACCTGCCAGGCGCTGAGGTCCTTGAAGATCGACTCGGTGAGCTTCTTGCTCTTCTCCTCGAGCTTGGCGACCTCTTCGCTGATGTTGATCTTGCTGTCGTTGCCGACCAGCCGCAGCTCTTCGATCTTGGCCTGCAGTTCGGCGATGGGCTGTTCGAAATCGAGATAGTTGGGATTCATAGTGGCTAAGCCGCCTTGTCATTGCTGTCGCCGGGGATGGTGAGTGGTGCTCGCCCCGGCAGCCATAAAGTCGAGTGTCGGGCATTATCGCACCCTCAACGCGCTGCGCAAGGCAAGCCCATGATGAGTTCCATCGCCACACAGGGGCGCCGGGGATAGGGTGCCCGGCGCTGATCCGGCGGCAGGCCTTCGGGGAGGCGCTGTGACCCCATCCCTGGGCGCTACCTTGCGCCCTGCTTCGCTCTCGCATCCTGCTCCGCTTGCAGGACCGGGGCTGACCATCCATGGCCAGCCCGTTCGGAGGAATCCTCCTCACCCATGGCGCAAACCTCCCCTTCGACCTGCCCCCGGCGCGCCTCGCAGCCAAGGTGGTGAGTCCAGGCCCTGTCGAAAAGTCGGCGAGCGATGGTCAGACAAGGCAAAAAACGGACTGGACTCGCGCACGAGTCGTTTCTTAACGCCGTATGACCGAGCGCAGGCACTTTTCTTAGGCCTAGCGGTATTTCAAGCGCACGCCGTCCTGCCCCTCGACCTCGCGCAGGGCGATCAGCAGCTCGTCGCTGGGCGCCACCTTCCACTCCTCGGCCAGCTCCAGCCAGCCGCTAGCGTCCTGGTTGCGGTACTTGAGCCGCACCGGTAGGCCGCTGGCATCGCGGTGCGGGGTGAGGCTGTCGCGTAGGCTGGCCACCATGCGGCCGTTGGCGCGGGCGCCGTCCAGCGAGACTTCCACCGCCTGGCCGAACTTGCTGCGCGCCTCGACCATCGGCGTGATCTCCTTGCCGCGCAGGCGCAGGCCACCGGAGTAGTCGTCGCTCGACACCTCACCCTCGACGATCAGCACCTGGTCGGCGTCGATGCGCCCGCGCAGCTGGTCGAACAGCTCGCCGAACAGCGAGGCCTCGATGCGCCCGGTGCGGTCGTCGAGGGTGACGAAGGCCATGGTGTCGCCGCGCTTGGACTTCATGGTGCGCATCCCCACCACCAGGCCGGCAACCCGCTGCGGCTCCCGCGACGGCTTGAGGTCGCTGATGCGCGTCGAGACGAAGCGCTTGAGCTCCTGCTCGTACTCGTCGATGGGGTGGCCGGTGAGGTACAGCCCCAGGGTGTCCTTCTCGCCGGCCAGGCGTTCCTTGTCGGTCCACTCCCGGGCGGCGCGGTAGTCGGCATAGGCGTCGCCGGCCTCCTCGTCGACGAAGGCCTCGCCGAACATGTCGATCATGCCCAGGTTCTGGTTGCTGAGGTTCTGAGCAGCAGCCTTGAGTGCTGCCTCGAGTGCCGCGCTGAGTACGGCGCGACTGGGGCCGAGGTTATCCAGCGCCCCGGAACGGATCAGCGCCTCGAGGGTGCGCTTGTTCATGCGCTTGGGGTCGACCCGGCGGCAGAAGTCGAACAGGTCCTTGAAGGGCCCGTCGGCCTCACGGGCCTCGACGATAGCGCCGATGGGCCCCTCGCCAACGCCGCGAATCGCCCCCAGGCCGTAGACCACACGCCCCTCGGTATCCACGGTGAACTTGTAGCCGCCGACGTTGACGTCCGGCGGCGTCACGGTGAGCTTGAGGTTGCGGCACTCCTCGATCAGCGGCACCACCTTGTCGAGGTTGTCCATCTCGGTGGACATCACCGCCGCCATGAAGGGCCCGGGGTAGTGCGCCTTCAGCCATGCCGTTTGATAGGAGACCAGACCGTAGGCCGCCGAGTGCGACTTGTTGAAGCCGTAGCCGGCGAATTTCTCCACCAGGTCGAAGATATTGCCGGCCAGCTCCTTGTCGATGCCGTTGGCCGCACAGCCCTCCATGAAGCCGGCGCGCTGCTTGGCCATCTCCTCCGGCTTCTTCTTGCCCATGGCACGGCGCAGCATATCGGCCTGGCCCAGGCTATATCCCGCCAGCACCTGGGCGATCTGCATCACCTGCTCCTGGTAGAGGATGATGCCGTAGGTGGGCTCGAGCACCGTTTTCAGCCACTCGTGCTGGTAGTCCGGGTGCGGGTAGGAGATCTCAGCGCGACCGTGCTTGCGGTTGATGAAGTCGTCGACCATGCCCGACTGCAGCGGCCCCGGGCGGAACAGCGCGACCAGGGCGATCATGTCCTCCAGCGAATCGGGCAGCAGGCGCTTGATCAGCTCCTTCATGCCACGCGATTCGAGCTGGAACACCGCCGTGGTCTCGGCGCGCTTGAGCATCTCGAAGGTCGGCGCATCGTCGAGGGGGATGGTGTCGATGTCGAGCGGGCCTTCGCCCTTGACGGCGCGCACCTTGTCGACCATCTCCAGCGCCCAGTCGATGATGGTCAGTGTGCGCAGGCCGAGGAAGTCGAACTTGACCAGCCCGGCCTCCTCGATGTCGTTCTTGTCGAACTGTACCACCAGGCCATTGCCCTCCTCGTCGCACAGCAGCGGCGAGAAGTCGGTGAGCTTGGTGGGGGCGATCACCACCCCGCCGGCGTGCTTGCCGGTACCGCGGGTGATGCCCTCGAGCTTGAGCGCCATCTCCCAGATCTCGGCGGCCTCGTCGTCGTTGTCGACGAACTCCTTGAGCGCCGGCTCGGCCTCGATGGCCTTGGCCAGGGTCATGCCGACCTCGAAGGGGATCAGCTTGGAGAGCTTGTCGCCCAGCGAGTAGGGCCGCCCCTGGGCACGGGCCACGTCGCGGACCACCGCCTTGGCGGCCATGGTGCCGAAGGTGACGATCTGCGACACCGCGTTGCGACCGTAGCGCTCGGCCACATAGTCGATCACCCGGTCGCGCTTCTCCATGCAGAAGTCGACGTCGAAGTCGGGCATCGAGACCCGCTCGGGGTTGAGGAAGCGCTCGAACAGCAGGTCGTACTCCAGCGGGTCGAGATCGGTGATCTTCTGCGCGTAGGCCACCAGCGAGCCCGCCCCCGAGCCGCGCCCCGGGCCCACCGGCACGTCGTTGTCCTTGGCCCACTGAATGAAGTCCATCACGATCAGGAAGTAGCCGGGGAAGCCCATCTGGATGATGATGTTCAGCTCGAAATCGAGTCGCTCGCGATAGCGCTGGTCGATCTCGGCATATTCGGCGCCGTCGCGTGGGTATTTCTCCGCCGGGTAGAGGAAGTCGAGGCGCTCGGTGAGGCCGTCGTGGGAGATCTTGCGGAAGAACTCGTCCTGGGTCATGCCCTCGGGGATCTCGAACTCCGGCAGGAAGATCTCGCCCAGGCGTACGTCGACGTTGCAGCGCGCCGCAATCAGCACGCTGTTCTCCAGCGCCTCGGGAATGTCGGCGAACAGTTCGGCCATCTCCGCCGGGCTCTTGAGGTACTGCTCCTCGCTGTAGCGGCGCTCACGGCGGCGGTCGTCGAGCGCCTTGCCCTCGCCGATGGCGACTCGGGTCTCGTGGGCCCAAAACTCTTCGCGATCGAGGAAGCGCACGTCGTTGGTCGCCACCACCGGGGTGCCGCTCTGCTCGGCCAGGGCCACCGAGAGGTGCAGGCACTCCTCCTCGTACTGGCGCGAGGTGCGGGTCAGTTCGAGGTAGAAGCGCCCCGGGAAGTGGGCGTTCCAGTCGTCGAGCAGCGCGCGGGCCTCGTCGGGATGGTCGGCCAGCAAGTGGCGGCCGATCTCGCCCTCGCGGCCGCCGGAGAGCGCGATGAGCCCCTCGCTCTGCTCGAACACCCAGGCCTTGTCGAGAATCGCCAGCCCCTGGCGCTGGCCGTCGGTCCAGCCGCGGGAGATGAGCTCGGTAAGGTTGCGGTAGCCGACGTCGTTCATGGCCAACAGCGTCAGCCGATAGGGGTGGCCGGCGTCGTGGGGGTTATGCAGCCACAGGTCGCTGCCGATGATCGGCTTGAGGCCGGCGCCCTGGGCCGCCTTGTAGGCCTTGACCAGGCCGAACAGGTTGGCCTCGTCGGTGATCGCCGCGGCCGGCATGCCGCGCTCGGCGGTGACCTTGACCAGCGGTTTGAGGCGCACCAGGCCATCGACCAGGGAGTACTCGGTGTGAACGCGAAGATGAACGAAGGGCGTGGTCATGGTGGACTCAAGATTTGGCAATAAGTGGTACGGGTGAAAGTGCTCGTGCTGATCCAACGACAGTGAGGCCGACCCCGCTCGGGCTAATCCGGCGATAGGCCTGCGGGGGAGGCGCTGTGAATACGTCCATGTACGCTACCGATTCCTTCCCTGGAATCGGACCTCCCCTTCGGCCTATCCCCGGCGCCCTCGCTATCTGTATTGATTCGTTGACCTATAACAACGCCAGCTGGCGCTTGACCGGGCCGAAGGAGCGGCGGTGTTCGGGCAGCGCGCCGAGGCGCTCCAGGGCCGCCAGATGCTCGCGGGTCGGGTAGCCCTTGTGGCGAGCAAAACCGTAGTCGGGATGCCGGGCATCCAGCGCCGCCATGTCGGCGTCCCGGGCGACCTTGGCGAGTATCGAGGCGGCGGCGATGGCCGGATGGCGGGCATCGCCCTTGACCACCGCCTGGCCAGGAACATGATGCCCGGGCAGGCGATTGCCGTCCACCAGCAGGTATTCGGCGGCCGGCGCCAGGGCGTCGATGGCGCGGCGCATGGCCAGGTGGGTGGCGTGATAGATATTGAGTTCGTCGATCTCCTCAGCGCTGGCCTCGGCCACCGCGAAGGCCAACGCCCGCTCACGAATCTCGGCGTCCAGCGCCTCGCGGCGCTTGGCGCTGAGCGCCTTGGAGTCGTTGAGCCCCTCGACCGGGCGCGCCGGATCGAGGATCACCGCCGCCGCTACCACGCTGCCGACCAGCGGCCCGCGCCCCACCTCGTCGACCCCGGCCAGGCGCTCGCCGCGGTAGTCGACCACCAGTGGCGGCAGCGTCGCCTTCTTCACGACGGCACCTCGGCGATGGCCTCCGGCGCCACGCTGTCGGGCAGCGGGTCGCCGGCGATCAGCGCTGCGATGGCGTCCACCGCCCGCTCGCTGGCGCCGCGCTGCAGGCCGGCGTGCATCTCGGCAAAACGTGACTCGAGCACCGCGCGCCCCGCGGCGTCGGCAAGCATCGCATCGAGGCTGGAGGCGATCGCCTCGGGGCTGGCGGCGTCCTGGATCAGCTCGGGCACCAGCGCTTCCCCGGCGATCAGGTTGGGCAGCGAGATCCACTCGGTTTTGACCAGACGCTTGGCCAGCCAGTGGGTGGCCGGCGCCATCTTGTAGGCCACCAGCATCGGCCGATGGCACAGCATCGCTTCCAGCGCCGCAGTACCCGAGGCCAGCAGCACGGCATCCGCCGCCACCATGGCCTCGCGGGAGCAGCCGTCGAGCAGGGTCAGGCGTGTGGCCAGCGCCGGCCGCTCGTCGAGCAGCGCGGCGAGCTCGCGGCGCCGCTGCGGGGTCGCCGCCGGCACCACCAGCTGCAGCGCCGGTCGCGCCTGGCAGAGGCGCTCGGCGGCATCGAGAAAGGTGGCACCCAGGAAACGAATCTCGTTGGCCCGTGAGCCGGGCAGCAGCGCCAGCAGCTCGCCGTCTTCCTGCAGGCCGAGCTCGCGGCGCATCGCAGCGCGATCGGTCTCCAGCGGCAGGTCGTCGGCCAGTGGATGGCCGACGAAGGCCACCGGTACGCGATGGCGGGCATAGAAGGCCGCCTCGAAGGGCAGGAAGGTGAGCATGGCATCCACCGACTTGGCGATGCCCTTGACCCGGCCCTGACGCCAGGCCCATACCGAGGGGCTGACGTAGTGGGCGGTGGTGATACCGGCCTCGCGCAGTTGGCGCTCCAGGCCGAGGTTGAAATCCGGCGCGTCGATGCCGAGCATGATGTCGGGCTGCCAGGCCAGTGCATCGCGTCGCAGTTCACGACGCACGCCGATCAGCCGTGGCAGGTGCTTGAGCACCTCGACCAGGCCCATGACCGAGAGGGTCTCCAGCGGGTAGCGGCTATCGATGCCCTCGGCCAGCATGCGCGGGCCGCCGATACCGCGAAAGGCCACCCCGGGATAGCGCGCCTTGAGCGCACGCATCAGGCTGGCGCCGAGGATATCGCCGGACAGCTCGCCGGCGACCAGATAGACCTTGAGCGCGGTGCCGTCCATAAACGCGGGGCCTTGCATGCCTAGCGGGTGATGCCGCGGGTGGCCACTTCGATGGAGGCGATGAAGGTATCGACCTCCGGCAGTTCATAGCGGCGGCGGATTTCGGCGAGGGCCTGCTCGACGGTGAGCCCCTGGCGATAGACCAGCTTGTAGGACTCGCCGAGAGCCTTGAGCGCTTCCTTGGAGAAACCACGCCGCTTGAGGCCGATGAGGTTGAGGCCGTGGGCCTCGGCGGGATTGCCGTTGATCATCACGAAGGCCGGGGTGTCCTTGGTGATGATCGAGCCGCCGCCGGCCATGGCGTGGGTGCCGAAGTGGCAGAACTGATGCACCGCCGAGAGCCCGCCGAGGATCGCGAAGTCGCCCAGCTTGACGTGGCCGGCCAGAGTCACCTGGTTGGCCAGGATGCAGTCGCTGCCGATCACGCAGTCGTGGCCAACGTGGGCATAGGCCATGAACAGGTTGCGCGAGCCAATGGTGGTCTCGCCGCGATCCTGTGCCGTACCGCGGTGCAGGGTCACCCCCTCGCGGATGACGTTGTCGTCACCCATCACCAGGCGGGTCGGCTCGCCGGCGTACTTCTTGTCCTGGCAGTCCTCGCCCACCGAAGCGAACTGGAAGATGCGCGTACGTGCACCGAGCACGGTGGGACCCTTGACCACCACGTGGGGGCCAATCTGCGAACCGGGGCCGATCTCGACGTCGGCGCCGATCACGCTGAACGGGCCGACATCGACGTCGTCGGCGAGCCGAGCGGCAGGGTCAACGAGCGCGGTGGGATGAATCAAGCGACCTTCCTCTCGGCGCAGATGATTTCAGCCTCGCAGGCGAGTTCGCCGTCGACGCTGGCGCGGCAGGCGAACTTCCAGATGCCGCGCTTCTCGCGGATCACCTTGGCTTCGATATGCAGCCGGTCACCGGGCATTACCGGGCGCTTGAAGCGCACATTGTCGCTGCCCACCAGGTAGTAGACATAGCCGTCGGCAGGTAGTTTGTTGACGGTCTTGAAGCCCAGGATACCGCACGCCTGGGCCATCGCCTCGATAACCAGCACGCCAGGCATGATTGGATGGTGCGGGAAATGGCCGTTGAAGAAAGGCTCGTTGATGCTGACATTCTTGTAGCCGCGGATCAGTTCGCCGAGTTCCAGTTCGGTGACGCGATCGATCAGCAGAAAAGGGTAGCGGTGAGGCAGATACTCACGAATCTCGTTGATGTCCATTACCATCGATGCGACCTCTGAAATAGCGGAACGGCTCACCTCGGTGAGCATGCAGTGGCGGCGGGCGCCTCCCTGGCCGGGACAGCGATTATACCGGCAGACTGACGAGACTCAACGGCCGCCTTGATGCTTTTCCAGGCGTACCAGCCGCTTGGCGATATCATCGAGCTGCTTGAAACGCACGGCATTCTTGCGCCACTGAGTGTTGTTCATGGCGCCAGTGCCGGAGGAGTAAATGCCCGGCTCACTGATGGAATTGGTGACCAGGCTCATGCCGGTGACCTGCACGCCGTCGCAGATCGTCAGGTGGCCCGACAGGCCAACGCCGCCGCCCAGCATGCAGTGCTTGCCGACCTTGGTGGAGCCGGCGATGCCGACGCAGCCGGCCAAGGCGCTGTGGTCGCCGATCTGCACGTTGTGGGCGATCTGCACCTGGCTGTCAATCTTGACGTCGTTGCCGATCAGGGTATCGCCCAGCGCACCGCGATCGATACTCGAACAGCTGCCGACTTCCACGTCGTCGCCAAGCACCACGCCGCCGAGCTGGGCAATCTTGTGCCAGCGGCTGCCATCGTGGGCAAAGCCGAAACCGTCGCCGCCGATCACGCAGCCACTGTGCAGGATGGCACGCTCACCGATCACCACCGCGTGGCAGACGGTGACGTTGGCATGCAGCCGTGAATCGGCACCGATGCGGCTGTCGGCGCCGACCACGCTGCCCGGCCCAATGACCGTGCGATCACCGATCACCGCGCCGGCTTCGATCACCGCCTGAGGGCCGACCTGGACATCGACGCCCAGCGATACGCCGGCCTCGATCACCGCCGAGTCATGTATGCCCTGGGCGGGGCGATTGGCCAGCGGATCGAACAGCCGCGACAGCTCGGCGTAGCCGAGATAGGGGTTATCGAGGGTCAGGCAGGCGACCGGGCACTCTCCGGCATAGCTGGGGTGCAGCAGCACTGCCGCCGCCCGAGTGCCGGCCAGGTGCTTGAGGTAGGCCTTATTAGCGAGAAAGCTGATCTCGTCGGGACCGGCATCGCTGAGCGTGGCCAGACCAGCGACCTGTCGGCTGCCATCACCGACCATCTCGGCGCCCAGGCGCTCGGCAAGC
Source organism: Halomonas salipaludis (assembly GCF_002286975.1). Taxonomy (GTDB): domain Bacteria; phylum Pseudomonadota; class Gammaproteobacteria; order Pseudomonadales; family Halomonadaceae; genus Franzmannia; species Franzmannia salipaludis. The sequence continues at coordinate 95,890 of NZ_NSKB01000005.1, read as the reverse complement.
TCGTGCAGCGTGTAGCGGTGAGAGATGGCGTCGATCATGGAACCTGGGTCGGCTGCAAGAGGCAGGGACCCGCCCTCAACGGGCGGGCGCTCAGTTCATCGAGTCGAGGATCTCGGTGACTTCATCGGTAAGATTCATCAGATCTTGATTGGTATTGATGATGCCATTGATATCCATCAGCACGTCGATACCGTGGCGCGTCATGACCTCGTCCACGGCACGCTCCAGCTTGGGCTCGGCGTCCTGCAGGAAGGCCTGCTCGGCCTGCTGCTGGGCCTGCATGATCTGCTGCCGCAGCTCGACGAACTGCTGCTCCTTCTGCTGCCCTTCCTGCATCAGCGATTGGCGCTCGCTGTCGGACATCACCGCACCGTCCTGCTGCAGGCGCTCCTGAAGCTGCTGCAGTTCCTGGCCCAGCGACTGGGCCTGCTGCTGCTGGTTGCCGATCTGGCTCTCGAGCTGGCTCATCGACTGCTGGGCGGCGCGGGTTTCCATCAGCGCCTGGCGCCAGTCCACCACCGCCACTTCTGCCGCCTGGGCGGCCGAGGCGAACAGGCCAAGCAGCCCCAGAGAGATGACTCCCATTACCTTACGCATCACACCACTCTCCTGAAAAACGTGTCGCATCTAGACTCTCCATGGTACCCGGCTTAGAAGGTCTGGCCCAGCGAGAACTGGAAGAACTGGGTATCGTCGCCATCCTTGTCGTTGAGCGGCTCGGCGATACTGAAGGTCAGCGGCCCCACTGGGGTCAGCCACGACAGGCCGATACCCACACTGTAGCGCAGCTCGCCTAAATCGACGCCTGACTCGCAGCGCGACTGGTCGCCGTCGAGGACTTCGTAGCAGTCGGTCAGGAAGGTGTTGCCGGCATCGAAGAAGAAGCCGGTCTGCACCGAGCGCTGATCTTCCATGAACGGCGTCGGGAACAGCAGCTCGGCCGAGCCCTCGACCAGCACGTTGCCGCCCAGGGTGCGGTCATTGCCGCCACCACGGGGAGTGGTGCGCGGCCCCAGGGTGTTGCCGGTGAAGCCGCGTACCGAGCCCAGGCCGCCGGAGAAGAAGTTCTCGTAGAACGGATAGGGGTCGTTGCCGATGGTGTCGGCATAGCCCAGGGTGCCGCCGAACTTCAGCGACCAGTCGTTGTTGAGCTCGAACAGCTGCTGGGCGCGGGCACGCAGCTTGTAGTACTCGGCGTCGCTGCCGGGCGCGGCGGTTTCCAGCGAGATGCGCTGGTAGTTGCCGGCAGTCGGCATCACGCCGCGATTGAGGTTGTTGCGCGTCCAGCTGGCGGTGAGCTTGAGGCTCTGGGCACCGGCGCCCTGATCATCGACGTAGCGCACGATTTCCGAGGCGGTGTCGTTGTAGGTCTGGACCGTCAGGTCCTCGACCGTGGCGCCGAAGTTGAGGCGCGCCAGCTCGTTGATCGGATAACCGAAGTTGATCCCCGCGCCGTAGGCATCGGTGGAGTAGGTCGAGATATCCGAGTCTTCGTAGTCGGTCTCGCGGTAGTAGAGGTTATAACCGCGCGAGATGCCGTCCAGGGTCCAGTAGGGATCGGTGAAGCCGAAGTTGAGGCTGGTAAAAGTGTCGCTGCGCTGGGCACCGACGTTGACCCGGTTACCGCTGCCCAGGAAGTTGTTCTGTGACAGCGCCGCGCCGTAGATCACACCGGCGCTCTGCGAGAAGCCGACGCTGGCCGAGATCGAGCCCGAGGGCTGCTCCTCGACGTTGTAGGTCACGTCGAGCAGGTCGCTCTCGCCGGGCACCGGCTGGGTGTCGACGTCGACCTGGCGGAAGAAGCCCAACCGCTCGAGGCGCTGGCGCGACTGGCGAATCTGGTCGGTGGAGGCCGGCGCGCCCTCCATCTGGATCATCTCGCGGCGCAGCACTTCGTCTTCGGTGGTGGTATTGCCTTCGAAGTTGATGCGCCGCACATAGGCGCGCTGGCCAGAATTGACGTTGAAGACCACGTCCACCGTCTCGCCGTCGCCGGACGGCTGGGGGCGGGCATCGACGTTGGCGAAGGCGAAGCCTTCAGCGCCGAGACGCGAACGCAGCGCCTCGGAGGAGGCGGTGATATCGCTGCGCGAGAAGATCTCGCCGCGCTCGGCGGTGATCAGTTCGCGGGCCTCGGACTCGGGAATCTGCATATCGCCGGCGAAGCGAATGTTGCCGAGACGGAACTGCTGCCCCTCGTCGACGTTGGCGGTAATGAAGATCTCCGACTTGTCGGGGCTGATCGAGACTTGGGTCGAGGCGATATCGAAATTCACGTAACCGCGGTCCAGGTAGTAGGAGCGCAGCCGCTCGAGGTCGCCTGACAGCGCCTCGCGGGAGTATTCGTCGCGGGAGAACCAGCCGAAGAAGCGGCCCGGGCGGTCATTGAGCTCGAACTGGTCGCGCAGGGTATCGTCGTCGAAGGCCTGGTTGCCGACGATGTTGATCTGGCGAATCGAGGCCACCGCGCCTTCGTTGATATCGACGTTGACCCGCACCCGGCTTGCGTCGATCTCGTCGACACTGGTCTCGATGCGCGCGCTGTAGCGCCCCTGGGCCTGGTAGACCTGCTCCAGCTCGCGCTGGATCTCCTCGAGGGTGGAGAGCTGCAGCACCTGGCCCTCGGCGAGCCCGGCCTCGCTCAGTCCCTGACGCAGATCGTCTTCGGAGATCTGCGAGTTGCCGGTGATGCTCAGCGCGGTGATAAAGGGGCGTTCGACCACCTGGATGATCAGGATATCGCCGTCGCGGGCCAGCTGGACATCGTCGAACAGACCGGTGGCGAACAGCTCGCGGGCGGCGTCGGCCAACTCGCGCTCATCGACGCGCTCGCTGGTGGTGACGGGGAAGGCATTGAACACGGAGGCTGCAGAAACTCGCTGCAGGCCCTCTACGCGGATGTCGGAAACATTGAAAGAGTCTGCCAGCGCTACCTGGGCGCTGGTAAGCAGCAGCGCCGCCAATCCGATGGTCTTGAGTTTCATGCAGTCGATTCGCTCGAGTTGGTCTGCCCGCGTGTGGAACAGGCACCATATACATTTGTGCAGGGTTCTGACAAGCCGAAGGCCGCCGAACCCCGCCGCGGGTCGTGTGTCACCATAGCCGCATCAGGTCGAAATACAGCGCCATCAGCATCAGACTGCCGACCAGTGCCACGCCGATGCGCAGCCCCATGGCCTGGACGCGTTCCGATACCGGCTTGCCGCGCACCGCCTCGACGGCATAGTAGACCAGATGGCCACCGTCGAGGATCGGAATCGGCAACAGGTTGAGAATCGCTAGGCTGATCGAGAGATAGGCCAGGAAGCTGACGAAGGTCTCGAGGCCGGTACGCGCCGAGTCGCCGGCCACCCGGGCGATGGTGATCGGCCCGGAGAGGTTCGACGGCGAGATCAGGCCGACGAACATCTTGCGAATGGCATCGACGGTGAGCAGCGACATCTCGCCAGTGCGCGACAGCGACTGCCCCACCGCGGCCAGCGGCCCATAGCGGATTTCGCGACGATACTCCTCGGGCCACTCCACCGGCTCGGCACCGGCACCGATATAGCCGATCACCACGCCATCCTCCAGCTCATTGCGCCCTGGGGTCAGCTCGACGGCCAGGGTCTGGCCATTCCGCTCCACCTCCAGGGCCAGCGACGACTCGGGGCTGGCGCGCACCAGGTCGACGAAGTGCAGCCAGTCGTCCACCGCCTCGCCGTCCACGCTGAGCACCCGGTCACCGGGCTGCAGCCCGGCCTGGCCAGCGGCCTCGCCATCCAGCACCTGGCCCAGCACCGCCGGAAACGACGGCCGCCACGGCTCGAGCCCCAGGCTCGGCAGCGGCTGCGGCGGATCCTGACGCACCAGCCAGTTGTCCACCGGCAGCTGATAGTCGCGGGCGCTGCTGCTGCCCTCGTCGCGGGCGCTGAACGACAGCGCACCGCTGTGGCCGATGGCCGCCACCAGCTTGAGGTTGATCTCGTCCCAGGAGCGCACCGCATCTCCCTGCACGGCGACAATCTCCTGGCCGGGCGTGAGCCCGCCCTGTTCCGCCGGCGAGCCCGGGGCCACGCTGCCCACCACCGGCGCCACCGTGGTGGTGCCGACCACGAACATTAGCCAGTAGGCGACGATCGCCAGCAGGAAGTTGGCCAGCGGGCCGGCGGCCACGATGGCGATGCGCTGCCACACCGTCTTGCGGTTGAAGGCCTGGTCCTGCTCGGCGGGGTCCACCGGGCCTTCGCGCTCGTCGAGCATCTTGACGTAGCCGCCCAGCGGGATCGCCGCCACGGCAAACTCGGTGCCGTGGCGATCGACCCGCGACCACAGCGGCTTGCCGAAGCCCACCGAGAAGCGCAGCACCTTGACGCCGCAGCGCCGCGCCACCCAGAAGTGGCCATACTCATGAAAGGTGATCAGCACGCCGAGAACCACGATCACCGCCAGGATGTTCTGTATCACGCCCATCTAGATCGTCTCCTCGAGCATCCGCACCAGGATTGCCTGGGCGGTCTGTCGCGCCTGGCGATCCTCGTCGAGAATCGTCGCCAGTTCATCTGCCGGCAGCACCGGACGGGCATCACGCACCCTCGCCACCAGTTCGGCGACAGCGGTAAACGGCAACCGGCCGGCGAGAAAGGCATCTACCGCCACCTCGTTGGCCGCATTGAGCACCGCCGGCGCCGTGCCGCCAGCGGCCATCGCCTCGCGGGCCAGGCGCAGGCAGGGGAAGGCCATCTCATCCGGCGCCTGGAAGTCGAGCCGCGCCACCTGGAACAGGTCGAGCGGCTCGACGCCGGCGTCGATGCGCTGCGGCCAGGCCAGCCCGTAGGCGATCGGCGTGCGCATATCGGGGTTACCCAGCTGGGCAATCACCGAGCCGTCGCTATAGGCGGCCATGGAGTGGATCACGCTCTGCGGGTGGACCACCACCTGCACCTGCTCGGGCCGCGCATCGAACAGCCAACACGCCTCGATCAGCTCGAGCCCCTTGTTCATCAGCGTCGCGCTGTCCACCGAGATCTTGCGGCCCATCGACCAGTTGGGATGAGCGCAGGCCTGGGCCGGGGTCACCTCGGCCAGCTGCGCCGGCGTCCAGCCCAGGAAGGGCCCGCCAGACGCGGTCAACAGCAGTTGGGTGACACCGTGGCGCGCGAGCCCACCGCGGTGCTCAGCGGGTAGACACTGGTAGATGGCATTATGTTCGGAATCGATCGGCAGCAAGGTCGCGCCGTGGGTCGCCACGGCGTCCATGAACAGCGCCCCGCTCATCACCAGCGCTTCCTTGTTGGCCAGCAGCACGCGCTTGCCGGCGCGCACCGCGGCCAGCGTCGGCAGCAGCCCGGCGGCGCCGACGATGGCTGCCATCACCACGTCGACCTCGCTGGCCTCGGCGACCTCAACCAGCGCCGCCTCGCCGGCCCGGGCCTGGGTGTCGAGCCCCGCCGCGGCCAGCCGCTCGCGCAGCCAGGCGGCATCGGCCTCATCGGCCAGCACCGCCACCGCTGGACGGTGCCGCTGGCACAGCGCCAGCAGCGCCTCCCGCGAGGTGTGGGCGGTCAAGGCGTGCAGGCGGTAGCGGTCGGGATGGCGGGCGATCACGTCCAGGGTGCTGGTGCCGATCGAGCCGGTGGCACCCAGCACGCTGACGCACTGCACGGCGGCGCTCATGGCAACCACGCGCGGCTCACAGCCAGCCGCCGAGCAGCGCAAACCACGGCACCGCCGCGGTCAGGCTGTCGATGCGGTCGAGCACCCCACCGTGGCCGGGCAGCAGGGCGCTGGAGTCCTTGATGCCGCGGTGGCGCTTGAGCATGCTCTCGAGCAGGTCGCCGAGCACCGAGATCAGCGTCACCAGCCAGGTAATCGCCACCAGCGCCAGCACCTGGACGAGGCCCAGCGACTGCCAGAACGCAAACAGCAGCGCCAGCAGGGTGGTCGCGGCCAGGCCACCGGCCACGCCCTCCCAGGTCTTGCCCGGGCTGACCTGCGGCGCCAGCTTGTGGCGACCGAAGGCGCGGCCGGCGAAGTAGGCGCCGGTATCGGCACACCACACCAGCAGCAGCACGAACAGCAGCCATACCGCACCGCTGTCGCGCAGGGCGATGAAGCCGACCCAACATGGCAACAGCACCCATAGCCCCATGACCAGGCGTCGCGGCGTGGCCTGCCACTGGGCCCCCTTGTCGGGGTAGTGGACGATCCAGTAGAGGTTGGCCAGCCAACCCAGCACGCCGAGCCATAGCACCCAGGTCGCCTGCACGGCGCCCGTGCGCCACAGCAGCAGCATCAGCAGCGCCATGCCGGAGACGCCGAGCAGACGCTGGCGCTGACCTTCGAGGCCGGCCAGGTTGACCCACTCCCAGCTCGCCAGCAGCACGATCAGCGCCGTGAACAGCGCAAAGGCCCCACCGTCGAGCCAGAACAGCCCCAGCAGGACCAGCGGCGCCAACCATAGGGCGGTGATGATGCGCTGCTTAAGCATGCTGCGCCTCGACCTGCTCATCGGTCATGCCAAAGCGCCGCAGGCGACCGCGGTAGGCATCCAGGGCCTGGTCGAAGGCGGCGCCGTCGAAGTCGGGCCACAGTAGCGGAGTGAAATAGAACTCGGCGTAGGCCAGCTGCCAGAGCAGGAAATTGGAGATACGCTGCTCGCCGCTGGTGCGAATGCACAGGTCCACCGGCGGCGACTCGGCCAGGCACACCTGGCTGCCCAGGGCGGCCTCGTCGACCTGGGCGGCGCGCAGCTCGCCGGCCTCAACGCGCTCGGCGAGACGTCGCGCGGCCCGCGCCAGGTCCCACTGGCCACCGTAGTTGGCGGCAATCACCAGGTGCAAGCCGCGGTTGTCGCGGGTCAGCGCCTCGGCGCGTTCGATATGTTGCTGGATCGCCGCCGAGAAACCGTTGCGGTCGCCAATCACCGAGAGCCGAATATCGTGCTCGTGGAGCTTCTTGACCTCACGCTTGAGGGCCCACAGGAACAGCTCCATCAGTGCGCTGACCTCATCGGCGGGGCGCCGCCAGTTCTCGCTGGAGAAGGCAAACAGGGTCAGCGTCTCGATGCGCCGCTCGGCGGCGCGGCGGATAACCGCACGCACCGATTCGACACCGGCGCGGTGCCCGCGCACCCCGGAGAAGCCGCGGGCACGCGCCCAGCGATTGTTGCCATCCATGATCACCGCCACGTGGCGTGGCAGACCATCACGGCACTCTTGTGAAGACAGCGTTGAGGACATGGGGTCTCGCATCGGGAGAGGGGGTGGGGCGGGCGCGAGGCCCGCCAGCCGATCAGACCTGCATCAGGTCGTGTTCCTTGGCTTCCAGCAGGCTGTCGATCTCGCCGATATACTTGTCGGTGAGCTTCTGAATCATATCCTCGCCCTTGTGCTGCTCGTCCTCGGAGATCTCCTTGTCCTTGAGCAGCGACTTGAGATCACCGTTGGCGTCGCGCCGCACGTTGCGCACCGCCACGCGGGCGTGCTCCGCCTCGCTACGCGCCTGCTTGATATAGCCCTTGCGCGTCTCTTCGGTGAGCATCGGCATCGGCACGCGAATCACGCTGCCGGCGGTGGAGGGATTAAGCCCCAGGTCGGCGCTCATGATCGCCTTCTCGACCTTGGGTACCATGTCCTTCTCCCAGGGCGATACGCTCAGCGTGCGGGCGTCCTCGACGTTGACGCTGGCGACCTGATTGATCGGCACCTGGCCGCCGTAGTACTCCACCATCACCGCATCGAGAATGCTGGTATGGGCACGCCCGGTACGGATCTTGTGGAAGTTGGCCTGCAGCGCCTCGAGGCTCTTCTTCATGCGAGACTCGGCGTCTTTCTGAATATCGTTGATCACGTCATTACCCTCTGTCTATCAGCGTGCCTTCCTTGCCGCCCACCACCAGGTTGAGCAGGGCACCGGGCTTGTTCATGTCGAATACGCGAACCGGCATGTCATGGTCCCGCACCAGGCAAATGGCGGTCAAATCCATGACCCCCAGTTTCTGATCGAGCACTTCGTCATAGGTCAGGTGCTCGTACTTCACCGCATCGGCGTGCTTGACCGGATCCTTGTCGTAGACCCCGTCGACCTTAGTGGCCTTGACCACCACGTCGGCGTCGATCTCGATGCCACGCAGACAGGCTGCCGAGTCGGTGGTGAAGAAGGGGTTGCCGGTCCCGGCGGAGAACAATACCACGTCACCGGACGTCAGGTAGCGAATCCCGGTGCGACGGTCGTAGTGCTCCACCACCCCACTCATGGGAATTGCCGACATCACCCGCGAGCGAATATTGGAGCGCTCCAGCGCATCGCGCATGGCCAGGGCATTCATCACCGTGGCCAGCATGCCCATGTGGTCACCGGTAACGCGATCCATGCCCGCCTCGTTGAGCGCCGCACCGCGAAACAGGTTGCCGCCGCCGACCACGATGCCGACCTGCACCCCGATCCCCACCAGTTGGCCAATCTCCAGCGCCATGCGGTCCAGCACCTTGGGGTCGATGCCGAAGTCGTGCTCGCCCATCAGGGCCTCGCCGGACAGCTTGAGAAGGATGCGCTTGTACTTCGACTTGGCACTGCGCTCCGGCTTGGTGCCGCGCTCGGCGCTGTGAGGGTCGTGGCTGGTAGGCATGGAAGCTCTCCTGATGACTATGCTAGCGGGCGGGGCCGGCTGGCATCCACCAGCCGGATACGCGAAGGCGTGCGCTTGCGCGCACGCCAACACGTGTCGACGGAGTCAGACCTCAGCTACGGCGAGCCTGTTCCATCACTTCCTTGGCGAAGTCGACCTCTTCCTTCTCGATCCCTTCACCCACTTCGAAGCGCGTGAAGCCGACCACTTCGCCGCCAGCACTCTTGACGTACTCGGCGACGGACTGGTTGGGGTCCTTGACGAACGGCTGCTCGGTCAGGCTGTTCTCGGCCAGGTACTTCTTGAGGCGACCCTGGACCATTTTCTCGGCGATCTGCTCCGGCTTGCCGGCCATGTCCGGCTGGGCCAGGATGATGGCCTTTTCCTGATCGAGCTGTTCCTGCGGCATGTTCTCGGGCAGCGCCACGGCCGGATTAATGGCGGCGACGTGCATGGCGACGTCCTTGGCGACCTCGGCGTTGGCGCCCTTGAGCACGGTCAGCACGCCGATACGGCCACCGTGGACGTACTCGCCCACCAGGTTGCCGGCGCCGGCCTCGACCACCACCGCGCGGCGCACGCTGATGTTCTCGCCGATCTTCTGCACCAGCTGCTCGCGGGTGGCTTCCATGTCACCGGCCATCAGTGCGGCCACGTCGTCGCTCTTGGCGGCGAACAGCGCGTCGACGACCTGGTCGGCAAAGCCCTTGAAATTGTCGTCACGGGCGACGAAATCGGTCTCGGAGTTGATCTCGACCATCACGCCGTAGCTGCCATCCTCGGCAACGCGGGTCACCACGGCGCCTTCAGCGGCGGTGCGGCCGGCCTTCTTGGCGGCCTTGAGACCGGAATTCTTGCGCAGGTCCTCGATCGCCTGCTCGATGTCACCACCGGCCTCGGTGAGGGCCTTCTTGCACTCCATCATGCCGAGCCCGGTACGCTCGCGCAGTTCCTTGACCTGTGAGGCGCTGATAGCTGCCATGATATTAACCTCTGAAATTGGTTCGACGTCGCTACGCGGGACCCCCGCGCAGCGGGAAAAAAGGGGGCCGAAGCCCCCTTCTCGCCTGCCCGCCGCACGGGCGGCACGGCAGCAGGCGCAGCGGTGTTACTCGGCGGTTTCGCTGGCGTCGGCGTCGGCGACTTCAACGAACTCGTCGGGACGACCTTCCTTGGCGCGACCGCAGGCATCGGCGATGGCCTTGACGTAGATCTGGATGGCGCGGATGGAGTCATCGTTGCCCGGGATCACGTAGTCGACGCCGTCCGGGTCGGAGTTGGTGTCGACCACACCGATGACCGGGATGCCCAGCTTGTTGGCTTCGTTGATGGCGATGCGCTCGTGGTCGACGTCGATCACGAACAGCGCATCGGGCAGGCCGCCCATTTCCTTGATGCCGCCCACCGAGCGCTCGAGCTTGTCCTGCTCGCGGGTGGCCATCAGGACTTCCTTCTTGGTCAGCTTCTCGAAGGTGCCGTCTTCGTGCATCGCCTCGAGCTCGCGCAGACGCTTGATCGACTGACGAATGGTCTTGAAGTTGGTCAGCATGCCGCCCAGCCAGCGGTGATTGACGAACGGCTGGCCAACGCGATTGGCCTCTTCCTTGATGATCTTGCTGGCGGAACGCTTGGTGCCGACGAACAGGATCTTGTTGTTGGAAGCGGCCATCTTCTCGACCACGCCGATGGCGTCGTTGAGCGCCGGCAGGGTGTGCTCGAGGTTGATGATGTGAATCTTGTTGCGTGCACCGAAGATGAATTTGCTCATCTTCGGGTTCCAGTACTTGGTCTGGTGACCGAAGTGGGCACCTGCCTTGAGCAGGTCACGCATATTGACGTGTGCCATGGATGACTCCTGATAAATCGGGTTAGGCCTCCACGCACCCCATGGATCCGACCAGCGCACTCGCGTGACGCAGGCACCCGGGACCATGTGACGGTGCATGTGTGATTTAGGCGTTCAAACGCCCTCGCATTATCGCTGCCCTGCGTCGAGCGCTCAAGGCCCGACCGCATTCCGGTCAACGATTGCAGGAAAGCGCGCGGCTTTATACCATAGTTCGCTACCGAGATGAAGTCGTCGGCCGCGCGCACTGCCCATCCAGTGCCATCGCCCGGCGCGTCACCCGCCTCCAGATTCGAGACTCCATGAACGTTCCCATCAAGACCGCAGCGGAAATCGACAAGATGCGCGAGGCCGGTCGCCAGGCTGCCCGCGTGCTGGAAATGATCGCTCCCCACGTCGAGGCCGGCGTTTCCACCGGCAGGCTCGACCGGCTGTGCCACGAGTTCATCGTCGACGAGCTCGGCTCGACCCCGGCGCCGCTCAACTACCACGGCTTCCCCAACGCCACCTGCACCTCGATCAACCACGTGGTGTGCCACGGCATCCCCGATGACGCCAAGAAGCTCAAGAAAGGCGACATCATGAACATCGACATCACCGTCAAGACCGCCGACGGCTACCACGGCGACTCGAGCAAGATGTTCGTGATCGGCGAAACCATCCAAGGCGAGCGGCTGTGCCGCGTCACCCAGGAGTGCCTCTACAAGAGCATCGCCCTGGTCAAGCCCGGCACCCGGCTCTCCGAGCTGGCGCGAGTCATCCAGCAGCACGCCGAGGCCAACGGCTACTCAGTGGTACGCGACTTCTGCGGCCACGGCATCGGCGCCGGTTTTCACGAGGACCCGCAGATCCTCCACTACGACGGCTACGCCCCTGAGGCCGATATCGCCCTTGCCGAGGGCATGTGCTTCACCATCGAGCCGATGATCAACGTCGGCGGCTACCGCACCAAGGTGTTACGCGACGGCTGGACCGCGGTGACCAAGGACCGCAGCCTGTCGGCGCAGTGGGAACACACCCTGCTGGTCACCGCCGACGGCGTCGAGGTACTCACCGCCCGCGGTGAGGAAGACCTCACCTTCCTCGATCGCTGATATGCTACTGCACCACTACCGCTTCACGCCCGACGCCACGCTGTTCGACGAAGCCACGCTGCGCGCCGAGCTGGATGGCAGCCGCTCGCCAATTGCGCCCTTCAAGGCCGCCCTGGACGAGATCCAGGCGCGGCTCGATGAGCGCTTTCGCGCCGGCGCCGATATCCGCGACCTGATTCACGGCCGCGCCTGGTGCCTCGACCGGCTGCTGCAGGTGGCATGGTCGCGCCACGCCTGGCCCGACGACGGCATCGCCCTGCTCGCGGTAGGTGGCTACGGCCGTGGTGAGCTGCACCCGCACTCCGATATCGACCTGCTGCTGCTGCTCGAACACGACGACGATACGCCCTACCGCGAGCCGCTCACCGACTTCATCACCTTCCTGTGGGACATCGGCCTGGAGATCGGCCACAGCGTGCGCTCGCTCAACGACTGCCAGCGCGAGGCAGCGGCTGACGTCACGGTGATCACCAACCTGCTCGAGACCCGCACCCTGGCCGGCGACGAGCGGCTCCGCGAGGCGATGCGCGAGCGCCTCTCCACCGCCCGGCTGTGGCCGGCGGATCGCTTCTTCGAGGCCAAGTGGCAGGAGCAGATCACCCGCCACTACCGCTACAACAACTCCGAATATCACCTCGAGCCCAATATCAAGAGCTCCCCGGGCGGGCTACGCGACATCCAGATGATCGGCTGGGTGGCCAAGCGCCACTTCGGCACCCTGCGCTACGAGGACGTGGTCGACAAGGGCTTCATGAATGACGCCGAGCTGCGCATTCTCAGCCAGGGCCAGGCTTTCCTGTGGCAGGTGCGCTACGCCCTGCACATGCTCACCGGGCGCGCCGAGGATCGCCTGCTGTTCGATCACCAGCGTGCCATCGCCGAGCTGTTCGGCTACCGCGACACGCCGGAACGCCTCGCCGTCGAGCAGTTCATGAAGCGCTACTATCGCCACGTCACCGCACTTGCCGGCCTCAACGACATGCTGCTGCAGCACTTCGACGAGGTGATCCTGCGCGGTGACGAGCGCCTCGAGACCACCCCGCTCAACGACCGCTTCGAGATCAAGGGCGGCTATATCCAGGCGCGCCATCCGCGGGTCTTCCGCCAGCGCCCGGCGGCGCTGCTCGAGCTGTTCCTGCTGATGGCCCAGCACCCCGAGATCGAGGGCGTGCGCGCCGAGACGATTCGCCTGATCCGCGACAATCGCCACCGCATCGACGACCTGTTCCGCGATGATGTACGCCACCAGAGCCTGTTCATGGAGCTGCTGCGCTCCAGCGGCAACGTGGCCCGCCAGTTGCGGCGCATGAACCGCTATGGCGTGCTCGGCAAGTACCTGCCGGAGTTCGGCCAGGCGGTGGGCCTGATGCAGCACGACCTGTTTCACATCTACACCGTCGACGCCCATACCCTGCGGCTGCTCAAGTTCATCCAGCGCTTCCGCGAACCGGAAGGTCGCGAGGCGTTTCCGGTGGCGGCGACCCTGGTCCACCAGCTGCCCAAGCTCGAGCTGCTGTGGATCGCCGGGCTCTATCACGATATCGGCAAGGGCCGCGGCGGCAACCACTCGCTGATCGGCGCCCGTGACGTCGAGGGCTTCGCCGAGCGCCACGGCCTGTCGCCCCGCGATACCCGGCTGCTGAGCTGGCTGATCGAGCACCATCTGCTGATGTCGAAGACCGCCCAGAAACGCGATATCACCGACCCCGACGTGATCCGCGACTTCGCCCGCCAGGTGCGCGACGAGATCCACCTCGACTACCTCTATGTACTCACCGTGGCCGACATCAACGCCACCAATCCGTCGCTGTGGAACGGCTGGCGCGCCAGCTTGCTGCGCCAGCTGCATGCCGAGACCAAGCGTGCCCTGCGCCGCGGCCTGGAGAACCCTCTGGACCGCGACGACTGGGTGCGCGAGACCCGCGAGGAGGCGCGCTCGCTGCTGACCAGCGTCGGCGCCGACCCGGCGCGGGTCGAGCGGCTGTGGGAGTCCCTCGGCGAGGATTACTTCCTGCAGTATGCGCCCAGCGAGATCGTCTGGCAGACCCAGGGCATCCTCGGCCACGGCGACTCTCAACTGCCGTTGATCCTGGTCAGCGCGCCCGCCGAGGACATGGCCGAGGGCGGCACCAAGGTGTTCATCCACACCCGCTCGGTGGACGACCTGTTCGCCGCTACCGCCGCCGCCATGGAACAGCTGGGGCTGTCGATCCACGACGCGCGCATCGCCACCTCGAGCAACGACTGGACGCTCAACACCTTCATCGTGCTCGACGACGACGGCGAGGCGATCCGCGACCGCGAGCGCATCGAGGCGATACGTCGCCATCTGGTCGAGGAGCTCGACGACCCCGACGACTACCCACAGATCGTCACCCGTCACACCCCGCGTCAGCTCAAGCACTTCAAGGTGCCCACCCAGGTGCTGATCGAGCAGGATCCGGCCAACGAGCGCACCCTGCTGGAACTCACCGCCCCCGACCGCCCCGGCCTGCTGGCTCGGGTCGGGCGCATCTTCATGGAGCAGGATATCGCCCTGTCGGCGGCCAAGATCGCCACTCTGGGCGAGCGCGTCGAAGACGTCTTCTTCATCACCACCAAGGGCGGCGAGCCGCTCACCGACCCCCAGCGCCAGCAGCGCCTTCGCGAACAGCTGATCGAGGTGCTGGGGGTCTAGTCGCGGGCGCGGGTTTGAGGCGCCCCGGCCGCTTCCCTATAATCGCCGGGTCATGGCGTCGCCGCCGGCGCCGCCCAGCCCAATTTCCGCCGTTCCGAGGCGGCCAGGACAGCCATGAATCCCGATCTCGATGCTCTCAAGCCCTACCCCTTCGAGAAGCTCGCCGCGCTCAAGGCCGATGTCACCCCGCCGGCGTCGCTGGCGCATATTCCGCTGACCATCGGCGAGCCCCAGCATGCACCCTATGCCGCCGCCCTCGAAGCGCTGGTGGCGCATCAGCAGGAGATGGCGCGCTATCCGGCCACCCATGGCACGCCCGAGCTGCGCCAGGCGATCGCCGCCTGGGCGAGCCGCCGCTTCGGCCTTGCGGGCCTCGACCCGGACACCCAACTGCTGCCGGTCAACGGCACCCGCGAGGCGATCTTCGCCTTCGTCCAGGCGGCACTCGACCGCAGCCGCCCGGCCAGGGTGGCGGTGCCCAACCCCTTCTACCAGATCTATGAAGGGGCTGCGCTGCTGGCCGGCGGCGAACCGCTCTACCTCGACTGCCACGCCGGGCACGGCTTTCGCCCGGACTTCGATGCCGTATCCGCCGACACCTGGCGCGAGGTACAGATCGTCTTCCTGTGCTCACCGGGCAACCCCACCGGGGCGGTGACGCCGCTGGCCGACTTCCAGCGCCTGCTCGAACTGGCCGACGAATTCGACTTCATCATCGCCTCCGACGAGTGCTACTCCGAGCTCTACCTTGACGAAGCCACGCCGCCCCCGGGGCTGCTGCAAGCGTGTGCAGCGCTGGGCCGCCACGACTACCGCCGCTGCCTGGTGTTTCACTCGCTCTCCAAGCGCTCCAATCTGCCCGGACTGCGCTCCGGCTTCGTGGCCGGCGACGCAGCGCTGATCGCGCCGTTCAAGCGCTACCGCACCTACCACGGTTGCGCCATGTCGCTGCCACTGCAGCACGCCTCGATCGCCGCCTGGCAGGACGAGCAGCACGTGCGCGCCAACCGCGACGCCTACCGCGAGAAGTTCGCCGCGGTCACCGAGATCCTCGCCCCGGTGATGGACTTTCCCACCCCCGAGGCAAGCTTCTACCTGTGGCCGGCGGTACCCGGCGGCGACGACGCGGCCTTTACCCGGGCGCTCTACGCCGAGGAGCATGTCAGCGTGCTGCCGGGCTCGTATATGGGTCGCCCCGCTACCGGCGACGGGATGGGTCGCCCCGCCGCCGACGGCCGCAATCCCGGCAGCGGCCGCGTGCGCCTGGCGCTGGTCGCCGAGCTCGAGGCCACCGTCGAGGGCGCCCGACGCCTGCGTCGCTTCATCGAACGCCAGTGAATGAGGACTCCACCATGCTGACCCTGTTTGGCATCAAGAACTGCGACACTTGCCGCCGGGCGCGCAAGGCCATGGACGCCTCCGGCGTGCCCTACCAGTATCACGACCTGCGCGAGGACGGCCTCTCGGCGGCGCTCCTCGAGCACATTCTCGAACGGGTGCCGGTGATGACCCTGCTCAACACGCGCAGCACCACTTGGCGCCAGCTCGACGAGGCCGACAAGCAGGACATCGACGCCAATCGCGCCCGCGAGCTGATGCTGGCCCACCCCACACTGCTCAAGCGTCCGCTGCTGGATACCGGCGACGAGATCCTGGTCGGCTATCGCGACGGTGACTACGACGACCTGCAGATATGAGCCACGGCTCGACCTCGTACCCTAGCGTGTAGACGCTTTTCATCGACTCACTTTCAAGAGGACACCCTCATGCTCAGCTTTGCACTCGGCATCGGCACCCAGAACACCCAGGGCGACTGGCTGGAAATCTACTATCCGGCGCCGCTGTTCCAGCCCGACGCGGCGTTGGTCGAGGCCGCCCGCCAGGCCCTCGACGCGCCGGCCGGTAACGCCGCGGTGAGCTTCCTGCCCGAGCACTGCGCGGCGCTGGCCGCCGCGCTCAAGGCCGCCGGCAACCCCGAACAGGCCGAGCTCGCCGAGTCGCTCTCCGCCAGCAGGCGCCCGCTGGTGGCGACCTTCCTGGATACCGACACCCCGCCGGAGAACGCCCCGGAGGTCTACCTCAAGCTGCACCTGCTGTCGCATCGGCTGGTCACGCCCCACCAACTCGACCTGACCGGCATGTTCGGCCTGCTGCGCAACGTGGCCTGGACCAACGAGGGCGCCATCGATATCGAAGAGCTGCCGGCGCGCCGCCTCAAGGCACGCCTCGAGGGCCGCGCGCTGTCGGTGGACTGCGTCGACAAGTTCCCCAAGATGGCCGACTACGTGGTACCCAGCGGTGTGCGCATCGCCGATACCGCGCGGGTGCGTCTGGGCGCCTATCTCGGCGAGGGCACCACGGTGATGCACGAGGGCTTCGTCAACTTCAACGCCGGTACCGAAGGCCCGGGCATGATCGAGGGCCGCATCTCGGCCGGCGTGAGGGTCGGCAAGGGCTCGGACCTGGGCGGCGGCTGCTCGACCATGGGCACCCTGTCGGGCGGCGGCAACATCGTGATCAAGGTCGGCGAAGGCTGCTTGATCGGCGCCAACGCCGGCATCGGCATCCCGCTGGGCGACCGCTGCACCGTCGAGGCCGGGCTCTATATCACCGCCGGGGCCAAGGTCACCCTGCTCGACGACCAGGGCCAGGAGGTCAAGACCGTGGCCGCCCGCGAGCTGGCCGGCCAGGACGACCTGCTGCTGCGCCGCAACTCCCAGAACGGCCGCATCGAGTGCCTGACCAACAAGAGCGCCATCGCGCTCAACGAGGCGCTGCATGCCCACAACTGAGTCGCAGGCCCTGTCGCCGACCCTGGAACTGGCCATCGACCTGCTGGCCAGGCCCTCGGTGACGCCGGATGACGAGGGCTGCCAGGCGCTGATGATCGAGCGCCTGGCGGCGCTGGGCTTCCATATCGAGCGCCTGCCGTTCGGCGAGGTCGACAACTTCTGGGCGGTACGCGGCCACCACGGCCCAGTGCTGGCCTTCGCCGGCCACACCGATGTGGTGCCCAGCGGGCCGCATACCAGCTGGGAGACGCCGCCCTTCGCGCCCAGCATCGATGCAGAGGGCATGCTCAGGGGCCGCGGTGCCGCCGACATGAAAGGCAGCCTGGCGGCGATGATCACCGCCGTGGAGCGCTTCGTCGCCGCGCATCCCGACCACCGTGGCAAGCTGGCCTTCCTGATCACCTCCGACGAGGAGGGCCCGGCGGTGGATGGGACCCGCGCCGTGGTCGAGCACCTGCGCGAGCGCCACGAGCGGCTCGACTACTGCATCGTCGGCGAGCCGTCGTCCACCGAGCGCCTCGGCGACGTAATCAAGAACGGTCGGCGCGGCTCGCTGGGCGGGGTCCTGCACGTCAAGGGCCGGCAGGGCCATGTGGCCTATCCGCAGTTGGCCAGCAACCCGATCCATGCCGCCATGCCGGCGCTGGATGCGCTGGTGCGCGAGCACTGGGACGACGGCAACACCTTCTTCCCCGCCACCAGTTTCCAGATCTCCAACCTGCGCGCCGGCACCGGGGCCACCAATGTGATCCCCGGCGAGCTGGAGGCGGTCTTCAACTTCCGCTACTCCACCGAGGTGACCCACGAGCAGCTGCGTGAGCGCACCGAGGCAATCCTCGACGCCCACGGCCTCGACTACCGTCTCGACTGGACGCTCAACGGCGAGCCCTTCCTCACCGCCGAGGGTGAGCTGGTGGAAGCTACCATCGGCGGCGTGGAGGCGATCACCGGGCAGCGGCCGACACTGTCGACCAGCGGCGGCACCTCGGACGGCCGCTTCATCGCCACCCTGGGCAGCCAGGTGGTCGAACTGGGACCGCTCAATGCCACCATCCACCAGGTCAACGAGCGGGTACGCGCCGCCGACCTGGACACCCTGAGCGAGATCTACGAAGCCATCCTGGTGCGCCTATTCGCCAGCGGCGAGGCCAGTTGAGGTGACCATGCAGCGCTACCCGGATATCGAGATCTACCTCGCCGACGCCAGCGTCGAGGCGCTCAGCCAGTGGCTCAGCGCGCAGCTCGACGCCCCACCACTGCAACCCGCCGGCAAGCGCAAGTGGCGCACCAGCGGGCAGCTGCAGGGCCAGCGCATTCCGGTACTGCTGGTCGAGCAGGCCGCCGACGGCTTCAGCAGCCTGTGGTTCGACAGCGACGCGACGCCCTGGCCGCGCGATGCCGACTGCGCCCGCGACGCCAGCCAGGCACTCGGCTGCGAGGTACGCTGCTCGCTGGGCGGCTGGCAGCCCGGCGACGACCCCGACCGCTTCTGGCGCATTCTCCCCGACGGCCGCGAAGAGGCCATTACCTGGCCCGACTCCGGCCAGTAACCGAGGCCAGGCCTGAAACGACATCGCCCCGCAGAAGCGGGGCGATGTCTGATGATGGTGTAACCACCTACCTATCGAAAGCTGACGAGCGAAGGTCAGACAAGGCAAAAATCGACGAAAAGACGGAGTTTACTGTAGTAAATGAGTACTTTAAGTCGATTTTTAACGCAGTATGACCGAGCGCAGTCGCTTTCCTAAGTAATGACGGTGACGTCGTCGGCTTGCAGTCCCCGCTCATTCTCGACGATGTGATAGCGCACCTTCTGGCCCTCGGCCAGGGTACGATGTCCCTTGCCGCGGATGGCCCGAAAGTGCACGAAGACATCGTCGCCGTTATCGCGGGTGATGAAGCCATACCCCTTGTTGACGTTGAACCACTTGACCTCGCCGATTTCGCGGTCATCGTTCTCGATATCGGCAAGCACCGCCGAGGCAGGCGCCACTGCAGGTGACAGCACCTGGACGGCACTGGTCGCGACCAGCAGCAGCACGAACACCGCGGCGGCGGCGGCGAAGTACACTGCGGCCACGCCACCCAGTTCGAGGGATGCCAGCAGCTGCTGTGACAGCAGGCCACCGGTCAGCGAGACGAACAGGGTGATCAGCAGTGGAGCGGGCGCGGCGAGCAGGAGACTAATAATGATGCAACGAAGAAACACCTTACGATTCATGGACCTCAACTTCTCTTGTTGTGTGGACGTGGATACTGGCTATGACGATCACGGTCTTGCCCATCGGCCAATGACCGACGAACCACAGTGACATTGATGAAGGTGCAGCGATGAACAGCAACACGCAACGCGGCGATTCTAGCATGCCTGATCACGAGTCGCTCGCCGGCCTGGCCGCGCGACTGGAGGCACTCGAGAGCCGCACCGCCCACCAGGAGCTCTGGCTGGACCAGTTGGACGAAGCGGTTGCGAGTCAGGAGCGGCGCCTGCAGGAGATCATGCGGCTCAACGCCATGATGCAGAAGCGCCTGCGCGAGCAGCAGCAGGCGCTGAATGACCAGCCCGATGGCTTCGACCCGGCCCAAGAGCTCCCACCGCACTACTAGCGATGAGCGACGAGCGACGAGCGACGAGCGACGAGCGACGAGCGACGAGCGACGAGCGACGAGCGACGAGCGACGAGCGACGAGCACACAGCCTAGCCCGAAGCCCGAAGCCCGAAGCCCGAAGCCCGAAGCCCGAAGCCCGAAGCCCGAAGCCCGAAGCCTAAAGCTCGTCCAGGTAGCGCTCGGCGTCCAGCGCCGCCATGCAGCCGCTGCCGGCAGAGGTGATCGCCTGGCGGTAGACATGGTCCATGACGTCGCCAGCGGCGAACACACCCGCCACGCTAGTCGCGGTGGCGTTGCCTTCGAGGCCCGACTTGACCTTGATATAGCCGTTGGCCATCTCCAACTGGCCCTCGAACAGGCCGGTGTTGGGGGTATGGCCGATGGCGATGAACACCCCCGGCGCGGCCAACTCCTTGGTGCTGCCGTCGGCGGTGGACACCAGGCGCACGCCGGTCACGCCGCTGTTGTCGCCCAGCACCTCGTCGAGGGTGTGGTTCCACTCGATGGCCATGTTGCCGTTCTCGACCCTGTCGAACAGCTTGTCCTGCAGGATCTTCTCGGCGCGCAGGCTATCGCGGCGGTGTACCAGGGTCACCTTGGCGGCGATATTGGAGAGATACAGCGCCTCCTCTACCGCGGTATTGCCGCCGCCGATCACCACCACCTCCTGGTTGCGGTAGAAGAAGCCATCGCAGGTGGCGCAGGCCGACACGCCTTGGCCCATGAACTGCTGCTCGGAGGGCAACCCCAGGTAGCGGGCGCTGGCGCCGGTGGCGATGATCAGCGCATCACAGGTATAGGTGCCGCTGTTGCCGGTCAGGGTAAAGGGGCGGTTACGCAGGTCCACCTCATCGATATGATCGAATAGCACCTCGGTGTCGAAGCGCTCGGCGTGACGCTTCATGCGCTCCATCAGCTCGGGACCCTGGACGCCGACATCGTCACCCGGCCAGTTGTCCACATCGGTGGTGGTGGTCAGCTGGCCGCCGGCCTGCATGCCAGTGATCAGCAACGGCTTGAGGTTGGCGCGGGCGGCATACACGGCGGCGGTATAACCGGCCGGGCCGGAACCGAGAATGATCAGGCGTTCGTGGCGTGCGTCCATGGATGACCTCATGGGTGTCTTGAATGATGGCGGGTAGCGTTAGTGTCGCACTGGCGACGCGTTGCGGCATGGCGACCCGGATCGACATGCCGCAACGCACCGGAAGCAGAGTGTATCACTCCACTAACGCAAAGAGGCGGCCCGAAGGCCGCCTCCCTGCAAGCGCTCGACTTACAGCGCCTTGGAGTGGGCGCCGAGGTACTTGGCGACGCCTTCTGCGGTGTCCTTCATGCCTTCCTGGCCTTCGTCCCAGCCGGCCGGGCAGACTTCGCCGTGCTGCTGGTGGTGCTTGAGCGCCTTGACCATGCGCAACATTTCGTCGACGTTGCGGCCCAGCGGCAGGTTGTTGACGGTCTGGTGCTGAACCACGCCGTTCTCGTCGACCAGGAAGGAGGCGCGCATGGCGACGCCAGCTTCCGGATGCTCGATACCGTAGGCCTGAGTCACTTCATGCTTGACGTCGGCCACGATCGGGAAGCCGACTTCGCCGATGCCACCCTGCTCGGGAGACGTCTTGCGCCAGGCGTGGTGGGTGAACTGGGAGTCGATGGAAACACCGATCACCTCGACGCCGAGCTCCTTGAACTGCGCCAGACGATTGTCATGCGCGATGATCTCGGACGGGCACACGAAGGTAAAATCGAGCGGCCAGAAGAACAGCACGCGCAACTTGCCATGGCTGTCGGAGAGCTTGAAGTTATCGACGATTTCGCCGTTACCCAGCACAGCGGCGGTTTCAAAATCGGGGGCTTGGCGGCCTACCAGTACGCTCATTCAGGTCTCTCCCTTGAAATGCGAATGATGATTGTATGGTCAAATGGGATGTTAGACTAAAGTCCATCCGCAGGGGCTGACAATTGTAATATCCAATCAATCCCATAGCTCCACCCTATCACAGCGGCGCTATCCCGTGCTCAAACCACATCGTCATCGCGTCCCAGGGCCACCTCTTCCAACTCGCCACTCTGCGGCGACACGCTGACGCGCAGCTGGATCGGCGCACAGCAGCGTGGGCAATCCTCCCAAGTCATATGACTGCCTTGGCTGGTATCGACCAGCAAGTCGAAGGCGGTGCTGCAGTAGGGGCAGTGGACCGCGCGGGACGTCAACATTTCTTCATGCATGGGGCACTCCTGTCATCGGCCTGCCACTCGGCGGGTTTATAATACCGCTAGCAGCCTGGACGTCATTCCAGCATAGACGCTGGCTAGCGGGCGACGCTTGAAATCAGCGCCTATCATGACCATGTAGTAACGACGACCGCGCTTTCGTGCGCCCCGGATGGGCGCCCATCGCTCTTCATGAGGAGGAGACCATGAGCCACACGACCCCCGAGACCCTGACACAGCTCGACGTCGGCGGACACAGCTACCACTACTACAGCCTGCCCAAGGCCGCCGAGGCGCTGGGCAACATCGACCGCCTGCCGATGACTCTCAAGGTGCTGCTCGAGAACCAGCTGCGCTTCGCCAATGACGACAGCGTCGACGTCGATGACATTCAGGCGCTGGTCGATTGGCAGCAGCAGGGACGCTCGAGCCGCGAGATCGGCTATCGTCCGGCCCGGGTGCTGATGCAGGACTTCACCGGCGTGCCCGGGGTCGTCGACCTGGCTTCGATGCGTGCCGCGGTGGCCGAGCTGGGCGAAGACCCGGCGCGCATCAACCCGCTGTCGCCGGTGGACCTGGTCATCGACCACTCGGTGATGGTCGACAAGTTTGGCAACCCCACGGCGTTCAAGGACAACGTGGCCATCGAGATGGAGCGTAACCGCGAGCGCTACGAATTCCTGCGCTGGGGCCAGGACGCCTTCGACAACTTCCGCGTGGTGCCGCCCGGCACCGGCATCTGCCACCAGGTCAATCTCGAATACCTGGGCAGAACGGTGTGGACCAAGGAGGTCGACGGCAAGACCCTCGCCTACCCCGACACCCTGGTCGGCACCGACTCCCACACCACCATGATCAACGGTCTCGGCATACTCGGCTGGGGCGTGGGCGGCATCGAAGCTGAGGCGGCCATGCTCGGCCAGCCGGTGTCGATGCTGATCCCAGAGGTGATCGGCTTCAAGTTGACCGGCAAGCTGCGCGAAGGCATCACTGCCACCGATCTGGTGCTGACGGTCACCGAGATGCTGCGCAAGAAAGGCGTGGTCGGCAAGTTCGTGGAGTTCTACGGCGACGGCCTCGACGACCTGCCGCTGGCCGACCGCGCCACCATCGCCAACATGTCGCCGGAATACGGCGCGACCTGCGGCTTCTTTCCGGTCGACCAGGAGACCCTCAACTACCTGCGCCTGACCGGCCGCGAGGATGCCCAGATCGCCCTGGTCGAGGCCTACAGCAAGGCCCAGGGGCTGTGGCGCGAACCTGGCGCCGAACCGATCTTCAGCGACACCCTGCACCTCGACATGGCCGAGGTCGAGGCCAGCCTGGCCGGCCCCAAGCGCCCCCAGGATCGCGTCGCGCTGACCGACATGAAGGCGACCTTCGAGGCGCTGATGGGCGACCGCCTCAACGAGGTGCCGACCACCGAGAAGGGGCGGCTGTTCTCCGAAGGCGGCCAGACCGCAGTGGGCGTCGAGCAGAGCTACGAGAACGCCGACAGCCGGGATGTCGATTACGCTGGCAAGCAGTTCACCCTCGACCACGGCGCGGTAGTGATCGCCGCCATCACCTCCTGCACCAACACCTCCAATCCCAGCGTGATGATGGCCGCCGGCCTGCTGGCACGCAAGGCCCGTGAGAAGGGACTGACCACCCAGCCGTGGGTCAAGACCTCGCTGGCGCCGGGCTCCAAGGTGGTCACCGACTACCTCGCCGCCGGCGGCGTGCAGGAGGATCTCGACGCCCTGGGCTTCAACCTGGTGGGCTACGGCTGCACCACCTGCATCGGCAACTCCGGACCGCTTCCGGAGTCCATCGAGGAGGCCGTCAATGAGGGCGACCTCACCGTGGCCTCGGTGCTCTCCGGCAACCGCAACTTCGAGGGCCGCGTGCACCCGCTGGTCAAGACCAACTGGCTGGCCTCGCCGCCGCTGGTAGTGGCCTACGCCCTGGCCGGCAACGTGCGCCGCGACCTCTCCAAGGAGCCTCTCGGCGAAGGCAGCGACGGCAAGCCGGTATATCTTCAGGACATCTGGCCGTCCCAGGCCGAGATCGCCGAGGCGGTGGAGAAGGTCAAGACCGAGATGTTCCGCAAGGAGTACGCCGAGGTATTCGACGGCGACGACGTCTGGAAGGCCATCGACGTGCCGCAGAGCGAAGTCTATCAGTGGCCCGAGTCGACCTATATCCAGCACCCGCCATTCTTCGACGGCATGGGCAGGGAGCCGGAGGCCATCGATGACGTCGAAGGCGCACACATCCTGGCCATGCTCGGCGACTCGGTGACCACCGACCATATCTCGCCGGCCGGCGCCATCAAGCCGGATAGCCCCGCCGGGCGCTACCTGCAGGAGCACGGTGTCAAGCCGGTGGACTTCAACTCCTACGGCTCACGCCGCGGCAACCACGAAGTGATGATGCGCGGCACCTTCGCCAACGTACGGATTCGCAACGAGATGCTCGATGGCGTCGAGGGCGGCTTCACGCGCCATGTGCCGAGTGGCGAACAGCTGGCGATCTATGATGCGGCGATGAAGTACCAGCAGGAAGGCACGCCGCTGGTGGTGGTGGCCGGCAAGGAGTACGGCTCCGGCTCGAGCCGCGACTGGGCCGCCAAGGGCACCCGGCTACTCGGCGTACGCGCGGTGCTGGCCGAGTCCTACGAGCGCATCCACCGCTCCAACCTGATCGGCATGGGTGTGGTGCCGCTGCAGTTCCCCGAGGGCGAAAGCCGCCAGTCGCTGGGTCTGACCGGTGACGAGACGATCTCCATCGAGGGGCTCGGCGACCTCAGCCCGGGCAGCAAAGTCAAGGTGACCATCAAGAGCGACAAGGGCGAGAAGAAGCTCGATGCGCTGTGCCGCATCGATACCGTCAACGAGCTGGCCTACTACCAGCACGGCGGCATCCTGCACTATGTGCTGCGCAAGATGATCGGCAGCGCCTGAGGCTGCTAGCGGCGCCTGAGGGCGCCAACCTGAAACGCCCAGCTGGCTGACCGGCTGGGCGTTTTTGTATCGGGAGTTTGGAGCACCAAGCACCAAGCACCAAGCGTCAGCCCGAAGCACCCTAGCCCCAGGCAGCGGGGCATGAAGTTAGCGAACCTCATTTTTCAGGGATGAAAAATGGAGCGTCCAGGGATGGATTCACAGCGTGTTCGCGTTTTCATGCCCCGCTGCCGTCAGAGCGGACTGAGACTCCTGATCAGAACGCCTTGCGCCGATACTCGCGATAGCGCGGGTACCAGAAGTTGGCCTCGATGGCCTCGCGCAGCGTCTCGTCGTCGCAGGTCAATGCCACGTCCTCGGCCATGGCCTGCTTGGCCACGTCGAAGGCGATCGCCTTGCTGATCTCGCGGATCTCGGACAGCGCCGGCAGCAGCGGCCCCTTGCCCTCCTGGACCATGGGCGCGCCCTTGGCCAACGCGTTGGAGGCCGCCATCAGCATGCCGTCGGTGACCCGCGAGGCGCGCGCCGCGATCACCCCGAGGCCGATGCCGGGGAAGATATAGGAGTTGTTGCACTGGGCAATGGGATAGTGCTTACCACGGAACTCCACCGGCGCAAAGGGGCTGCCGGTGGCCACCAGCGCCTGGCCCTCAGTCCACACCAGGATCTCTTCCGGCGTCGCCTCGACCTTGGAGGTCGGGTTGGAGAGCGGCATCACCAGCGGCTTGGCGCAGCCGGCATGCAGCGCCTGGATCACCTCCTTGGTGAACAGGCCACGCTGGCCGGAGACGCCAATCAGCACCGTCGGCTTGGCCTGAGTGACCACGTCGAGCAGCGCCGTACCCTGCCACCCGGCCGGGTCGTGGGCGAGCCGCGCCTGGAAATCGTAGAGGCCGTCCATGTCGCGGGTCAGCAGGCCGTGGCGATCGACCATGAAGATGCGTGCCCGCGCCTCGGCTTCGCCCAGGCCTTCGGTCTGCATCGCCAGTACGATCTGCTCGGCGATGCCGCAGCCCGCCGAGCCGGCGCCGACAAAGGCCACGCGCTGCTCGCTGATCTTCTCGCCCTTGGCCTTGCAGGCCGCCAGCAGGGTACCCACGCACACCGCCGCGGTGCCCTGGATGTCGTCGTTGAAGCAGCACAGCTCGTCGCGATAGCGCTCCAGCAGCGGCATGGCATTGGTCTGGGCGAAATCCTCGAACTGCAACAGCACATTGGGCCAGCGGCGCTTCACCGCGGCCATGAAGTCGGCGATGAAGGCGTCGTACTCGGCCTTGGACACCCGTGGATGGCGCCAGCCCATGTACATTGGATCGTCGAGCAGGGCCTGGTTGTTGGTGCCGACGTCGAGGGTGATCGGCAGCGTATAGGCCGGGCTGATACCGCCACAGGCGGTATACAGCGACAGCTTGCCGATCGGGATGCCCATGCCGCCGATGCCCTGGTCGCCGAGGCCGAGGATGCGCTCGCCATCGGTGGCCACGATCACCTTGACGTTGTCCTTGGTGGCGCTGCGCAGGATGTCATCCATATATTCGCGATCCGGGTAGCTGATAAACAGCCCGCGATGGTTGCGATAGATATTGGAAAACTCCTCGCACGCCTCGCCCACGGTAGGGGTGTAGATGATCGGCAGCATCTCCTCGAGGTGCTCCTCGAGCAGGCGGAAGAACAGCGTCTCGTTGTCATCCTGAATCGCACGCAGGTAGATATGCCGGTCGAGGTCGTTCTGGCACAGCCGATACTGGCGGTAGGCGCGCTCGGCCTGCTCTTCGATGGACTCGACGTTCTGCGGCAGCAGGCCGATCAGGTTGAAGGCGATGCGCTCGTTGAGGGTGAAGGCGCTGCCCTTGTTGAGCAGCGGCATCTCGAGCAAGGTGGGGCCGGCATAGGGAAGGTACAGCGGGCGCTTGGCGGGTTGCGTCATCTCTCGTCTCGTCACTGTTGATAGAAAGCTTGGCGCTCTGCTCTTGGTGGCGCCCTGATCGCGCCATTCTACCATGCTCAATGCGCTCGCTTCCCTCCCAACGCAGCGCGCCCCGACCAGGGCCGGGGCGCGTCTGCTGCGATAGCCTACGCTCAGCAGCGCTTGGCGGTAGGCCGCCGGCCCGCCTCGCCCTCGAAGAACAGCGGCCGCAGCTTCACGCCCAGCATATTGCCGGCGAAGCCCGCCACCAGCCACACCCAGCCGTGCAGGCTGCCCGAGGCGATACCACTGAAGTAGGCGCCGATGTTGCAGCCAAACGCCAGTCGCGCGCCGTAGCCGAGCATCAACCCACCGATCACCGCCGCCACCACCGATTTGAGCGGGATGCGGAAGTTGGGCGCGAAGCGGCCGGCCAGGGTGGCCGCCACTAGCGCGCCGAGGATAATCCCAACGTTCATCACCGTAGTGATATCGCTCCATACGCTGGCCTGCAACGCCTGGGCATTGGCCACCGACTGCCAATAGCCCCAACCGGAAACGTCGCCGCCGAGGAACTCGAAGCCCTTGGCGCCCCACAGCGCAAAGGCCGAGGTGATGCCCCAGGGCCGCCCGGCCAGTGCCAGAGTGGTGAAGTTGAGCAGCGCCAAGGCCACTGCGCCAAACAGCAGTGGCCAGGGGCCTGTCAGCCAGCGGCGCTCGCGCACTTCAACGCGGGGCGCCTCCTCGAGTTGGCCGTGGCGGCGCTTCTCCATTGTCACGGTGAAGGCGGCAATGGCCGCAAACAGCGCCAGGCTGATAGCGATGCCACCACCGGCCCCGGCGGCATCGACCAGCGACACCGGTTGAAAAGCCGGCAGGCTCTGCCACCAGGCGAAGTGGGCGCTGCCAATCAGCGAGCCGACGATGAAGAACAGCAGGGTGATCAACATTCGTGCATTACCACCGCCGGCTGTGAACAGCGTGCCCGAGGCGCAGCCGCCGCCGAGCTGCATGCCGAGACCGAACAGGAAGGCACCAACCACCACCGACACGCCATCGGGGCGACGAACCCAGACACCGGATTGCCGAACAGGCTGCCGGCTCCCAGCGCCGGGAAGAACAGCAGCACGGCGACGGCCAGCATTACCATCTGGGCGCGCAGCCCACGGCCGCGACGCTCACTGATGAACACCCGCCAGGCGGCGGTAAAGCCGAAGGCGGCGTGGTAGAGCACCAGGCCGAACAGGCCACCGACCACCATCAGCAGGCCAGTGCGAGCCCCGAAAGCAATACCGACCGCCACGGCACCGAGCAGCAGTAGCCCGGCGGCGACCGGTGTGATCGGCGACAGGCGTTGCGTGGCCAGTGTTTGCGTCATGATGGCCTCCCGTGATGAAACATGCTGGAGCGGTATCGCTCCACCGACCAGCAATACCTTAGTATTTCACTCGGGATAAAGGAAATGCATGACGACTATCATGAGCATTCCCCAAGAATATAAAGCCTCCCCCAGGCAGTCCTGGGGGAGGCCATCTACCAGCCTGGCGGCTTAGATGAAGCGCCCCAGCCCCACGGCCTGACGCATACGATCCATGAAAG
Organism: Halomonas salipaludis; assembly: GCF_002286975.1. GTDB lineage: Bacteria > Pseudomonadota > Gammaproteobacteria > Pseudomonadales > Halomonadaceae > Franzmannia > Franzmannia salipaludis. Next base: position 67,599 of record NZ_NSKB01000005.1, on the reverse strand, counting down.
GTGCCGCCTCGGCGCGGGCGCGCTCGGCCCCCTTGAGCAGCACCTTCTCGATATGCCCTGGGTCTTCCATCAGCGCCTGGTAGCGCTCGCGCGGCTCGCGCAGGTGGTCATTGAGATGCTCGAAGACGCGGTTCTTGGCCTCGCCCCAGCCGATGCCGTTGGCGTACTCCTGACGCATGGCGGCACTCTCCTCCACGCTGGCGAAGGCCGAGTAGATCTGGAACAGGGTGCAGCTATCCGGATCCTTGGGCTCGCCGGGCTCCAGCGAGTTGGTCTTGATCTTGCGCACCAGTTTCTGGAGCTTCTTCTCGGCGACGAACAGCGGAATGGTGTTGTTGTAGCTCTTCGACATCTTGCGCCCGTCCAGACCATTCAAGGTCGGCACGTTGTCGTCGATCACCGCTTCAGGGTGCGTGAAGTAGTCGCCCTTGTAGAGGTGGTTGAAGCGCCCAGCGATATCGCGGGCCATCTCGATGTGCTGGACCTGGTCGCGGCCCACCGGCACCTTGTGGGCGTTGAACATCAGGATGTCGGCGGCCATCAGCACCGGGTAGCCGAACAGGCCCATGGTGATGCCCTTGTCGGGATCCTGGTTGCCGGCGGCATCGTTGTCGGCCACCGCCGCCTTATAGGCGTGGGCGCGGTTCATCAGGCCCTTGGCGCAGACGCAGGAGAGCATCCAGGTCAGCTCGGTGACCTCGGGCACGTCCGACTGGCGGTAGAAGATGGCGTTGTCGGTATCCAGGCCCAGCGCCAGCCAGGTGGCAGCGATCTCGAGGCGCGACTCCTGTACCCGGCGCGGATCCTGGCACTTGATCAGTGCGTGGAGGTCGGCGAGAAAGTAGTAGGACTGCACGCTGGGGTCCTGACTGGCGGCGATCGCCGGCTTGATGGCGCCGACATAATTGCCCAGGTGGGGCGTGCCGCTGGTGGTGATACCGGTCAGGACGCGGGTCTTCGTCTCGGAAGCTGCACTCATGGAAAGCGGACTCTCGTGGTCGGAAATGCCCGCTATGGTAACGCGCGGCCCGGGTCAAGGCGACCGGGGCATGAGCGCCTTGCTTGGACGTGCGGCGATGGTCACCGCCCTGTGTGGTTAAGGCACCGGCGACAGGCCTTCAGCCATGTCGGTGGCATCCGCTCGGCGCCGCTCGCGCTGGTAACACCGCAGCTCCGCGTTACTTCACCAGCCCGGCAGGGTCAACATACTCCAGCCCGAAGGCCTCGGCCACCGCGCGATAGGTGACCTGTCCATCATACACGTTGAGACCCGGCAGGAAGTGGCGGTCGTCGGCCAGCGCCTGCTGCCAGCCCTTGTCGGCCAGCGCCAGCACGAACGGCATGGTGGCGTTGGTCAGCGCCTGGGTCGAGGTACGCGCTACGGCGCCGGGCATATTGGCCACGCAGTAGTGCACGACGCCGTCGACGATATAGGTCGGCTCGGCGTGGGTGGTGGCGCGGCTGGTCTCGAAGCAGCCGCCCTGATCGATGGCCACGTCGACCAGCACGCTGCCGGGCTTCATGTCGGCGAGCATCTCACGGGTGATCAACTTGGGTGCCGCGGCGCCGGCGATCAATACCGCACCCACGATCAGGTCCGACTCGCGGCTCGCCTTGTCCAGCGCATCGGCGGTGGAGTAGACGGTGCGAATACGCCCCTGATAGCGATCGTCGAGCACCTCGAGGCGCGCCAGCGACTTGTCGAGAATGGTCACCTCGGCGCCCAGCCCCAGCGCCATGCGCGCGGCGTTCTCGCCAACCACGCCGCCGCCGATCACGGTCACCTTGGCCGGCGCCACCCCCGGCACCCCGGGCAGCAGGATCCCTGCACCACCCTGAGCCTTCTCCAGGCTGTGGGCGCCGGCCTGGATGGCCATACGGCCGGCCACCGCGCTCATCGGTGCCAGCAGCGGCAAACCGCCGTCGGCGCCGGTGATGGTCTCGTAGGCAATGCAGGTCGCGCCGCTCTGCATCAGGCCACGGGTCAGCGTCTCCTCGGCGGCCAGGTGCAGGTAGGTGAACAGGGTCTGCTCGGGCGTGAGGCGGGCGACCTCGTCGGGCTGCGGCTCCTTGACCTTGAGGATCAGCTCGGCGGCCCCCCACAGTGTGGCTACGTCGGCCTCGATGCTGGCCCCGGCGGCCTGGTAGTCGGCATCGCTGAAGCCAGCGCCCTCGCCGGCACCGGCCTGTACCACCACGGCATGGCCGCGGCCGCTCAACTCACGCGCCCCGGTAGGGGTCAGGGCGACCCGGTATTCGTGGTTCTTGATCTCCTTGGGTACGGCGATCTGCATGACAGCCTCCTGTGCGATGAACGGGTACGCTTCGACGTTACCTTCATTACAGCACAGTCGCACGATCACGATAAAATCACGCCAGAAATCAGCAAAGAGGGCAATATTGTGGCGTTATGACAAAAATATCTTCGGCAAAGCCAGGCTATCTCGAAGCATCTTCCTCATCGACCAGCACGCTGCCATAGCCGGTGACGTATTCCGCCGGCATGCGTCGTGGGCGGCCGCTGGAGAGCTCGATGCAGGCGAAACGGGTACGCGCGCGCAGCAGGGTACGCGCATCGGCAGGACGACGCAGCTGGAAGCGTCGCGTCAGGGTCAGGCGGCCGTCGCAGGCGACGATCCAGGTGGCCAGCTCGAGCCGCTCGCCGACCAGCGCCGGCGCCAGGTAGTCGAGCTCGTGGCGGTGTACCGCCATGCCGCGGTCGAACTCACGATAGCGCGCCAGATCTAGCCCCAGCTCGGCGGAGTGCTGCCAGCTGATCGCCTCGATCCAGCGCAGGTACTCGATGTTGTTGACGTGGCCGTAGTCGTCGATGGCCGTGACCTCGACCTCGATAGGCAACACGTACGGGCGCGGTAGATCCCACTCCATGGTCGCTCGAACTCCTATGGCTTGACGGTGCCGCACTGCCAACAGGTGTCGAAGACACCCTCGAGGCGCTCGCCGCAGCCCGGGCAGACCCAGTCCGGGACTGGCTTGTCGGCGCCTTCGAGACTTTCGCGGATCAGGCCTCTGGCGCGCTCGACATTGTGCGGTGCCACCCACACCTCGGGCTCGCACTCGCCCAGCGGCAGCTCGCCCGCCCCGCCGGCCAGCGTCATGTTGCGCAGCTCGACGGGAATATCGGCGGCACGCAGCACGTTGTGCAGGTGGCTGACCAGTAGCCCATTGGAGTGGGCGAAGACGCGAACGTAATCGAATTCCGCCATATCGCTCAGTCGCGGAAGACGCGTACGCCAAGGGCCTTTAGATACGCCGTCTCGGGAATCGCCGGATGCACCGGATGATCCGGCCCCTGGTGGCCCTGGTAGATGACCTGGCCGTGGCGGTCCTGGTGACGCACTGCGCCGCGCACGCACTCGACGAGCCGCTCCGGCGCCAGGTGCATGGAACACGACGCCGAGAGCAGCATCCCATCGCGACCCAGCAGGCGCATCGCCTCGCGGTTGAGGCGCGAATAAGCGCGCTCACCGTTGGGGATGTCCTTGCGCTTCTTGATGAAGGCCGGCGGGTCGAGAATCACCACGTCGAACTCCTCGCCGTCGGCCTTGAGTGCGGCCAGCGCCTCGAAGGCGTCGCCTTCGCCGATCGCTACCTGCTCGGCCACGCCGTTGAGCGCGGCATTTTCGGCCACTTGCGCCAGCGCCTCGCCGGAGGCGTCGACACACAGCACCTCGCTGGCCCCGCTGGCCGCCGCCTGCACGCCCCAGCCGCCCACGTAGCTGAACACGTCGAGCACGCGCTTGCCGGCCACCAGGCCGTTGAGCCAGGCACGGTTGGCGCGGTGGTCGTAGAACCAGCCGGTCTTCTGGCCGTCGAGCACCGGCACCACGAAGCGCACACCGTTCTCCTCCAGCAGCACCTGCTCGGGCAGCTCGCCCTTGACCACCTCGACGTGACGCTCGAGCTGCTCCTGGCGGCGCCCGGAGGAGTCGTTCTTGAACACGATGGCGCGCGGCGACAGCACCTTGTCGAGGGCGGCGACCACCTCTTCACCGAGACGCTCCATGCCCAGGGTGTTGAGCTGCACCACCAGCACGTCGTCGAAGCGGTCGACGATCAATCCCGGCAGCAGGTCGCCCTCGCCGTGCACCAGGCGGTAGAAGGGCTTGGCAAACAGCCGCTGGCGCAGCCCCAGCGCCTGCTTGAAGCGGTGTACCAGCAGCGAGCGGTCGAGGCGCACGTCGGGGTCGCGCGAGACCACCCGCGCACAGATCAGCGAGTGCGGGTTGACGTAAGCCACCCCCATCGCGCGGCCGTTGGCGGCCTCGATCACCGCCTGGGCGCCGGGCTCGAACCCCTTGAGCGGCGTGGCTTCGATATCGACTTCGTTGGAGTAGAGCCACAGATGCCCCGCCTTGAGGCGGCGGTCGGCATTCTTTTTCAAGCGCAGGCGTTCGGTCACGGATATCTCCAACGATAGGAATCAAGCTGATAGGGGCATTCTAGCATTCACGCAGCGCTTTTCGGTTACCCGCGGCGGCAATGGACCGACGCCGTCAGGTCTGGCAGCTAGCGCAGAACACGCTGGCGCGCTGGCCGAGGGTGATCAGCCTGAGCTCGGCACCACAGCGCCGGCACGGCTGGCCGTCGCGACCGTAGACATTGAGCCGTTGGGCGAAGTAACCCGGCTCGCCGGTGCCGCTGACGAAATCGCGCAGCGTGGTGCCGCCCTGGGTGATGGCCGCCGCCAGCACCTCGCGCACCGCCGCAGCGAGGCGCTGGTAGCGCTCCAGCGAGATGCGTCCGGCGGCGCGGCGCGGGTCGATACCGGCCAGGAACAGCGCCTCGCTGGCGTAGATGTTACCCACCCCTACCACCACTGCGTTATCCATCAGGAATGGCTTTACCGCAATCCGCCTCCCCCTCGACATGGCGTATAGCCGCTCGCCGTCGAAGTCCGGCGACAGCGGTTCGGGGCCGAGCCGCGCCAGTCGCGGGTCGCTGAGCACGTTGCCGGCCAGCCAGTCGACGAAGCCGAAACGGCGCGGATCGTGGTAGCGCAGGATGGCGCCGCCGTCGAGCACCAGATCGACGTGATCGTGCTTGCGCGGCAGGTCGCCGAGGCGTGCCACGCGCAGGCTGCCCGACATGCCGAGGTGCCAGAGCAGCGTACGCTCGGCTGCCGGCTCAGCGCCCGACAGCGGTATCAGCAGGTACTTGGCACGGCGGCCGAGGGCGCCGATACGCGCGCCGACCAGGGCATTTTCCAGCCCCTCCGGCACCGGCGTGCGCAGGCGCCGCTCGCGCACGATCACCTCGCGGATCTCGCGCCCCTCGACGTGGGGCGCGATACCCCGGCGGGTGGTCTCGACCTCGGGTAGTTCGGGCATGGCAGACTCTCGCTACGATCCATCGGCAATGGCCAGCGGCGCGCGGGGCCGGCACGCGCCCCAGTACGCGAAAACCCGGCACCGGGCCGGGTTCAGCGTCAGGCTCGCGCCCGCGGAGGAGACCAGATCAATTACTTGATCTTGGCTTCCTTGTACATCACGTGCTTGCGAACCACCGGGTCGAACTTCTTCATTTCGAGCTTGTCCGGGGTGTTCCGCTTGTTCTTGTCAGTGGTGTAGAAGTGGCCGGTACCGGCGCTGGACACCATTCTGATCTTGTCGCGCATGACTCGTTCTCCCTGGAATTCGCTTAGACGCGGTCGCCGCGCTTGCGGATATCGGCGATCACGGCCTCGATACCCTTCTTGTCGATGATACGCATGCCCTTGGAGGAGATGCGCAGCTTGACGAAGCGCTTCTCGGACTCCACCCAGAAACGGTGGGAGTGCAGGTTCGGCAAGAAACGACGACGCGTCTTGCGCTGGGAGTGCGATACGTTATTACCAGTCACCGGGCGCTTGCCGGTAACCTGACATACTTTGGACATGGGAGCCTCCAACCGCTTGGCCAGGTGTTCAAGACCTGAGTGTTCAAAACCTGTCGGGCAAACCGGGCCGGTAGAACGGCTGATAACCGCTGCCTGCCCCCTCATTTAACCCAAGGGAATTCTAAAGGGTGCACTTTATACCAGACGCCACGACGAACGGCAAGCAGCGTGCCAAATATTGCGCACTCCCTAGCAAGGCGCGCTCTCGTAGCAAGGAACGCCGGGGATAGGCCGAAGAGGAGGTTTGCGCCATGGATGGCGCAAGGTAGCGTACAGGGAGGTATTTACAGCGCCTCCTCGTAGGCCTGTCGCCGGATCAGTTCCGAGCGATGCTACTAACTGCGGAAACACAGCCACCCTGCACCGCCGGCCGCGCCTCTACAGCCACCCGCGTTCGGCGAAGGATATTACCTCACCGTCACCGACAACGAAATGGTCCAGCACGCGAATCTCGAACAGGCCAAGCGCAGTGGTCAAGCGCTCGGTGATGCGCCGGTCGGCATCAGAGGGCTCGGCCACTCCTGAGGGGTGATTGTGGGCGAAGATGATCGCCCCGGCCCCCAGCTCCAGGGCCCGCCGCGCCACCTCACGCGGGTAGACCGAGGCGCTGTCGAGGGTGCCGCGGAATAGTGACTCGAAGCGGATCACGCGATGCTGGGTATCCAGGAACAGCGCCGCGAACTCCTCGTGGCCGAGGTGACGCAGATGGGCCGAGAGAAAGGCGCGCACCAGGCTCGGCGAGGTCAGCGCTCCACCGCGCTCGAGCTGGCTGGCCAGGTGGCGCCGCGACAGCTCGAGCACCGCCTGCAGCTGCACGTACTTGGCCTCGCCCAGACCATGCTCGGCGCAGAAGCGGTCACGCTCGGCCTCCAGCAGCTGGCGCAGGCCGCCGAACGCCCCCAGCAGGTCGCGGGCCAGGTCCACCGCCGAGCGGCCCTTGACCCCCACGCGCAAGAAGATCGCCAGCAGCTCGGCATCCGATAGCGCCTCCGAGCCCAGTGCCAGCAGCTTCTCCCGCGGCCGCTCCCCCTCCGGCCAGTCACGAATCGACATCGGCGCCTCCCTGCTCCGTGATGCTGCATGGACCGCCACTGCGACAGCCTAGCGGCAAGCAGCGACGCATGAATATAAGCGTTCCATCATTGAGTGTAGCGCGTTGCCCGCATGCCGTCCTGCTACGCAAGAAGCGGCGCCAATGGTAAGGTAAGCGCTTCCCCCACAGCTGTTTGGAAGCTGCCATGTCACCGCTACTCGGCCAGCGCATTCTGCTCGGTATCAGTGCCGGCATCGCCGCCTACAAGAGCGCCCACCTCGCCAGGCTATTGAAGAAGGCCGGTGCCGAGGTACGCGTGGTAATGACCGACGGCGCCCAAGCCTTCATTACCCCGCTGACGCTGCAGGCGCTGACCGGCGAGGCGGTGCGCACCTCGCTGCTCGACCCCGAGGCCGAAGCCGGCATGGGCCATATCGAACTGGCGCGCTGGGCCGACACCCTGCTCGTCGCCCCGGCCACCGCCGACCTGATGGCGCGCCTAGCCCACGGCCATGCCGACGACCTGCTGACCACCCTGAACCTGGCCAGCGACGCGCGACGCGTGATGGCCCCGGCCATGAACCAGGCGATGTGGCGCCACCCGGCGACGCAGCGCAACGCCGAACGCCTGGCCAGCGACGGCTGGCAACTGCTCGGCCCCGCCGCCGGCGACCAGGCGTGTGGCGACGTCGGCCCGGGGCGCATGCTCGAACCCGAGGAGATCGTCACCGCCCTGACTGTCGGCGAGAGCGCCGGCCAGGGTGGCGACGCAAGCGCCAATGCCTCTGGCCCCGCCGCCGGGCTGACCATCACCCTGACCGCCGGGCCGACCCGCGAGCCGCTCGATCCGGTGCGCTACCTGACCAATCACAGCTCCGGCAAGATGGGCTACGCGCTGGCCGCCAGTGCCGCCCGCCTCGGCGCCCGGGTGCGACTGATCAGCGGCCCGGTGAGCCTTGCAACCCCGCCGGGCGTGGAGCGCATCGACGTCGAGACCGCCGAACAGATGCACGCCGCCGCGCTGCGCCTGGCCGTGGATAGCGATGCCTTCATCGGCTGTGCGGCGGTGGCCGACTACCGCGCCGCCGCGCCCGCCGAGCACAAGCTCAAGAAGCGCGACGACGCCGAGAGCCTGACCCTCGAGCTGGTCAAGAACCCCGACATCATCGCCGCGGTGGCCGCACTGCCGGCCGCCCAGCGGCCGCTGGTGGTGGGCTTTGCCGCCGAGACCCAGGACCTCGAGCACTACGCCCAGGACAAGCTGACCCGCAAGGGCCTCGACATGATCGTTGCCAACGACGTGTCGCTGGCCGGCCAGGGCTTCGGCGCCGACCATAATGCCGCCCTGCTGCTGTGGCGGCGCCCCGATGCGACGACACCCGGGCGTCACCAGACGGCGACGCTTACCAAGACCGAGCTCGCCGACACCATCCTCCACCACCTGCTCGAGCGGCTCAGCGCGCGGCAGGCCAGCGACCCGCACACCCAGGACACACCATGACCGCACCCGCCGACCGTCCCCGCCTCGCCGTCAAGATTCTCGACGCACGAGTCAGGGAGTTCCCACTGCCCCACTACGCCACCCAGGGCTCCGCCGGCATGGACCTGCGCGCCCTGCTCGATGCTCCGCTGACGCTGGCACCGGGCCAGTGTGAGCTGGTACGCACCGGACTCGCCGTGCATATCGCCGACCCCGGCCTGGCCGGCATGATCCTGCCGCGCTCCGGCTTGGGGCATAAGCACGGCATCGTGCTCGGCAACCTGGTCGGCCTGATCGACTCCGACTACCAGGGCGAGCTGATGATCTCGGTGTGGAACCGCGGCACCAAGCCGTTCGTGCTCGAACCCTTCGAACGCCTGGCACAGTACGTGCTTGTTCCTGTGGTGCAGGCCGAGCTCGAGGTCGTCGACGACTTCGACGCCAGCCTGCGCGGCGACGGCGGCTTCGGCAGCTCCGGCCGTCACTGAATCCTGGATATGCAAAAAGGAATTGCCCATGAGCTCTGAACACAGCGCCTCCGTTCCGGCTTCGATCTTCCGCGCCTACGACATCCGCGGCATCGTCGACGAGACCCTGACCGAGGCCAGCGTCGAATTGATCGGCCGCGCCATCGGCAGCGAAGCCGCCGCCCGCGGCGAGTCGACGGTAGTGGTGGCCCGCGACGGCCGCCTCTCCGGGCCGCGCCTCAGCGCCGCCCTGACCCGCGGCCTGACCGCCGCCGGCCGCGACGTCATCGATATCGGCATGGTGCCGACCCCGGTGCTCTACTACGCCACCCACGTGCTCGACGGCACCCGCTCCGGCGTGATGGTCACCGGTAGCCACAACCCCCCCGACTATAACGGCTTCAAGATCGTGCTCGGCGGCGAGACACTGTCCGGGGACGCCATCACCGCGCTCTACCAGCGCCTCGTCGACGACGACTTGAGCGCAGGCCAGGGCAGCGTGCGCGAGGAGGACGTGCGCGACGCCTACCTCGAGCGCATCCTCGGCGACGTATCGCTGGCCGGCCCGATCAAGGCAGTGGTCGACTGCGGCAACGGCGTGGCCGGCGAGCTGGGGCCCAAGCTGATCGAGAAGCTCGGCGCCGAGATGATTCCGCTGTTCGCCGAGATCGACGGCACCTTCCCCAACCACCACCCGGACCCCGGCAAGCCCGAGAACCTGGTCGACCTGATCCGCACCGTCAAGGAGACCGGCGCCGACATCGGCCTGGCCTTCGACGGCGACGGCGACCGCCTCGGCGTGATCACCCCCGCCGGCGAGCTGATCTACCCCGACCGCCTGATGATGGCCTTCGCCGAGGACATGCTGTCACGCAACCCCGGCGCCAAGGTGATCTTCGACGTCAAGTGCACCGGCAACCTGGCCCAGGTGATCGAGGCAGCCGGCGGCACCCCCGAGATGTGGCGCACCGGCCACTCGCTGATCAAGGCACGCATGAAGGAAACTGGCGCCCTGCTGGCCGGCGAGATGAGCGGCCATATCTTCTTCAAGGAGCGCTGGTACGGCTTCGACGACGGCCTCTACGGCGCCGCTCGGCTGCTCGAGATCCTCGCCAAGCAGAGTGAAGACGCCGACGCCTACTTCGCCCGCTTCCCCCAGGACCTCGGCACCCCGGAGCTCAACATCACGGTAACCGACGAGAACAAGTTCGATATCGTCGCGCGCCTGGCCCGCGAGGGCGATTTCGGCGACGACGGCATCAAGACCACCCTCGACGGCATTCGCGTCGACTACCCCGACGGCTGGGGCCTGTGCCGCGCCTCCAACACCACACCGGTGCTGGTGCTGCGCTTCGAGGGCAAGAGCGAGGCGGCCCTGAAACGCATCCAGGCCCAGTTCGGCGCGGCACTGTCCCAGGTCGCGCCGGACATCGAGCTGCCCTACTGACCCGTTTGACACGAGGACCTTCGATGACCGATCAACAGACCCGCGACCCGCAGCTGACCGTCGAGGTGCTCTCCGAGGCGCTGCCCTACATCCAGCGCTTCTCCGGCAAGACCGTGGTGGTCAAGTACGGCGGCAACGCCATGACCGAAGATACCCTGATCGACTCCTTCGCCCGCGACATGGTGCTGCTCAAGGAGGTCGGCATCAATCCGGTGGTGGTGCACGGCGGCGGGCCACAGATCGGCGACCTGCTGGCCAAACTCAATATCGAGTCGCGCTTCGTCAACGGCATGCGGGTCACCGACGCCGAGACCATGGACGTGGTGGAGATGGTGCTCGGCGGCCTGGTCAACAAGGGCATCGTCAACCTGATCAACCAGGCCGGCGGCAAGGCCATCGGCCTGACCGGCAAAGACGGCTCGCAGATCCGTGCCCGCCAGCTCAAGGTCGAGCACCAGACGCCGGAGATGACCGCCCCCGAGATCATCGACATCGGCCACGTCGGCGAGGTCGAGCATGTCTCCACCGACCTGATCGAGATGCTCGCCGAGCGCGACTTCATCCCGGTGATCGCACCGATCGGCGTCGACCGTGAGGGCCACAGCTACAACATCAACGCCGACCTGGTGGCCGGCAAGGTCGCCGAGGCGCTGTGCGCCGAGAAGCTGATGCTGCTGACCAACGTCGCCGGCCTGATGAACGCCGAGGGCGAGGTGGTCACCGGCCTGTCGACCCAGCAGGTCGATGCGTTGATCGCCAATGGCACCATCCACGGCGGCATGCTGCCCAAGATCCGCTGCGCTCTGGAAGCGGTCAAGGGCGGCGTGGCCAGCGCCCATATCATCGACGGCCGCGTGCCCCATGCCACTCTGCTGGAGATCTTCACCAACGCCGGGGTCGGCACCCAGATCCTCGAGACCGGTTCAGCCGGCGAGTAGGCCACCGCCATTCACCTCACGGCGGGTTTGCCCCGCCGCGAGGGCGACAGTAGGATGAGCGGACAACGGGATCATTAGAAGAACATCATGACGCAGGAAAATTCGAAAACGAACCGCCGGGATCAGATCCTCCAGGCGCTGGCGCTGATGCTCGAAGAAGACAGCGGCAAGCGCATTACCATCGCCGCGCTGGCGCGCCAGGTCGGGGTTTCCGAGGCGGCACTCTACCGCCACTTCCCAAGCAAGGCGCGGATGTTCGAGGGGCTGATCGAGTTCATCGAGGAGAGCCTCTTCGAGCGCATTCGACGTATCCTCGACGAAACCTCCGAGGCGCTGCCGCGCTGCCAGCAGATCCTCACCCTACTGCTGGGCTTCGCCGAAAAGAACCCCGGCCTCACCCGGCTGCTAGGCGGCGACGCGTTGACCGGCGAGACCGCACGGCTACGGCTGCGCATCCACCAGCTCTTCGAGCGCCTCGAGACCCAGCTCAAGCAGGTGCTGCGCGAGGCCGAGCTGCGCGAGCAGCGCCGCCCCAGCCTGCCCGCCTCGGCGGCTGCCAATCTGCTGATGGCCCACGCCGAGGGGCGCATCTCGCAGTACGTGCGCAGCGACTTTCGCCGCCGGCCCACCGAGTACTGGGACGACCAGTGGCAGCTGCTCTCGGCCCAGCTGCTGATGGAGGTGCCCAGCCTGGCCAGGGCCTGAGCGCCGCAGGATGATACGCTTGAGATTTCCGTCGTCAACCAAGAACCCCCGCCGGATTGACTCCGACGGGGGTTCGCGTATTCGACCTCGGCATTAGCTACCCGCTACTGACCTGCCGGGCGCTGGGCAGCGTTACGCCACCAGCGCATCGCCGATCTGCCGCTTGATCTTGTTCATGGCGTTCTTCTCGAGCTGGCGGATGCGCTCGGCGGAAACGCCATAGACATCGGCCAGTTCGTGGAGCGTGGCCTTGGGCTCGTTGAGCCAGCGGCGCTCGAGGATGTCCCGCGAACGCTCGTCGAGCTCCTTCAACGCCAGCTGCAGACGGTGGGTCGAGTCCTCTTCCCAGTCACTGTCTTCGAGCTGGGTCGCCGGATCGAAGCGGGCGTCGTCGAGAAAGTGCACCGGGGCCTGGTAGGTCTGCTCGTCGTCATCGCTGGGCGAGCCGTCGAAACCGGCATCGTAGGCGGACAGCCGCCCCTCCATGTCACGCACCACCTCAGGCTTGACGTCGAGGTCCTTGGCAATGGCATCGACTTCGTCGTTGTTGAGCCAGGCCAGGCGCTTCTTGGCGCTGCGCAGATTGAAGAACAGCTTACGCTGCGCCTTGGTGGTGGCGATCTTGACGATGCGCCAGTTACGCAGCACGAACTCGTGGATCTCGGCCTTGATCCAGTGCACGGCGAACGACACCAAGCGCACGCCCTGGTTGGGATCGAAACGCTTGACCGCTTTCATCAGGCCGACGTTGCCCTCCTGGATCAGGTCGGCTTGGGGCAGGCCATAGCCGGAGTAGCTGCGTGCGATATGCACCACGAAGCGCAGGTGCGACATGACCAGGCGGCGTGCGGCCTCCAGGTCGCTATGTTCATGCAGGCGGAACGCCAGTTCGCGCTCCTCCTCTGCAGACAGTACGGCAATGCCGTTGACCGCCTGAATATATCCATTCAGGTCGTGGCCCGGGGATAAATGACCAACAGGCTGAAGACTGGTACTCATGTGACGAGGGTCTCCAAGGTTGCCTACTTTGATGAATGCCGGTACGTGACGATGGGTAACCGTACGACCATACTTAGCTGCCTAACTACACTACTGGTCACTCAGACACCCTGTGGCCGCAAAAGTTTCCATCTGCCCGTGCCAATCGGGTGCTTCCAGTACTGCCATGAAGCTCAGGAGGGACGCATCTCGGCGAGATGGCGGCTCACCGCAATCCACGCCCCCAGCAGGCCCAATAGTGTACTCGAAAATAGCAGAGTTGCCGAGCCCGCGGCATCCAGCTGCGGCAGGCTGAAGTGGGCGCCGTAGCTCTCGGCCAGCGCCGTCACCGGTGCCGCCAGCCACTGCCCGCCGAGACTCAGCAGCGCCCAGGCCAGCAGCCCCCCCCCCAAGCCATACCAGGCGCCACTGTAGAGGAACGGGCGGCGCACGAAGGCGTGGGTGGCGCCGATCAGCGTCACCACCTCGATCTCCTGGCGGCGACTCTCCACCGCCAGGCGAATGGTGTTGCCGACGATCAGCAGCACGCCGAGGCCGAACAGCACCGCCAGCGCCAGCGCTACACGGCGCCCCAGCTCGGCAAGCTGCGCCAGACGCTCGATCCACGCCAGGTCGAGGCGCACCTCGTCGACGCCGCTGACCGCTTCGAGCTGCTCGGCCAGGGCGCGCACCGCGTCCGGCCGAGTCTCGCGTGGCGAAACCACCACGCTGGCCGGCAGCGGGTTATCGTCGAGGCGGCCCAGCGCATCGGCCAGGCCCAGCGAGTCCTGGAACTCGGCCATGCCCTCGGCGGCGGTGATCAGTCGTGTGGCGTGCACCTCCGGGTGAGCGCCGAGCGCTTGATTGATGCGCATGGCCTGGGACTCGTCGACCCCGGCCTCCAGGTAGGCGGTCAGGGTCGCACTCTCGTCGAGCTCGGCGTCGAGCAGCCGGGCGCTGTCGAGCACCAGCCACAGCGCCGCCGGCAGCACCAGCGCGATGGCGATGGCCAGCATGGTCAACAGGCTGCCCAGCGGATGGCGCAGCAGCCGTCGGGCGCTGTCGAGGCACATCGCGCGGTGGTGGCGCAACCAGCTGCGCAGGCGGCTGCTGGTGCGCGTCTGGTGGCTACGCGCGCCGCGCCGCGGCGCAGGCTGGGCGCCGCTCATGCCGCCTCCTGATCGGCCACCAGGCGGCCTTCACGCAGCTGCAGCACGCGGTGACGCAAGCGCGCAATCAGCGCCAAGTCGTGGCTAGCGATCATGACCGTGGTGCCGATACGGTTGAAGTCTTCGAACAGCGTCATGATGTCGGTGGAGAGCTGCGGGTCGAGGTTGCCGGTGGGCTCGTCGGCGAGCAACAGCGCCGGCTTGTTGACCACCGCCCGGGCGATGCCGACACGCTGCTGCTCGCCGCCGGAGAGCTCGATGGGCAGGGCCCGCTCGCGGTGCAGCAGGCCGACCTTGTCGAGGGCGGCGCGCACGCGCCGCGAGGCCTCGCGGGGCTCGACGCCCTGGATCTCCAGCGGCAGTGCCACATTGTGGTAGATCGAGCGATCGAACAGCAGCTGGTGGTCCTGGAAGACCACGCCGATCTGGCGCCGGTAGAAGGGCACCTGGGAGTGGTGAAGGCGGTTGATATCGTGGCCGGCGACCAGCACCCGGCCACGCGAGGGCCGCTCGAGGCGCATGATCAGCCGCAGCAGCGAGCTCTTGCCGGCACCGGAGTGGCCAGTGAGAAACAGCATCTCGCCGCGCTCGACCTGGAAGTCGATATTGGCCAGCGCCTCGAAGCGCCCGCCGTAGCGCTTGCCGACGTGTTCGAAGGCGATCACGGCTCAGCGTTGCTCGTCGCGGGCGAACAGCGCATCGACGAAGTCGCGGGCCTCGAACGGGCGCAGGTCGTCGAGGGTCTCGCCGACGCCGATATAGCGGATCGGCGTGCCGAGCTGTTTGGCCAGGGCGAAGATGATGCCGCCCTTGGCGGTACCGTCGAGCTTGGTCAGGGTGATGCCGGTGACCGGCACCGCCTCGTTGAAGGTGGTGGCCTGGGAGATGGCGTTCTGGCCGGTGCCGGCGTCGAGCACCAGCATCACTTCGTGGGGGGCCGTGGCGTCGAGTTTGCCCATCACCCGCTGGACCTTCTTGAGCTCCTCCATCAGGTGGCTCTTGTTGTGCAGCCGCCCGGCGGTGTCGGCGATCAGCACGTCGATCTTGCGCGCCTTGGCGGCGGCCACCGCGTCATAAATCACCGAGGCGCTGTCGGCGCCGGTGTGCTGGGCGATCACCGGAACGCTGTTGCGCTCGCCCCACACCTTGAGCTGCTCCACCGCGGCGGCGCGGAAGGTATCGCCGGCGGCCAGCATCACGCTGCGCCCCTCGGCCTGGAAACGCTTGGTCAGCTTGCCGATGGTGGTGGTCTTGCCGACCCCGTTGACGCCGACCATCAGGATCACGAAGGGTCCTTCCCCCTTGGGCGGCAGCGCCAGCGGTGTGGCCACCGGATCGAGCATGGCGCCGAGCTCGTCCTGCAGGGCGCGATACAGCGCCTGGGGGTCGGCGAGCTCCTTGCGCGAGACCCGCGCCGAGAGGCTGTCGATGATCTCGCTGGTGGCCTCGATGCCGACATCGGCCAGCAGCAGCTGGGTCTCCAGCTCCTCCATCAGGTCGTCGTCGATCTGCTTCTTGCCCAGGAACAGGTCGGCGATACCCTCGGTGAGGTTGGCGCGGGTCTTGCCCAGGCCCTGCTTGATGCGCGCAAACCAGCCGCGCTTTTCGGGCACATCGTCACTGCCCGCCAAGGCCGTCGGCTCAGGCTCAGGCTCAGGCTCAGGCTCAGGCTCAGGCTCAGGCTCGGCAACAGTATCGACCGCGGCCGGCGTGGCCAGCTCGTCGACTTCATCCGCCAGCGGCGTCTCGTCGAGCGCACTAACCTCGCCGTGGTCGGCCGGGGCGTCGGCGAGTGCCTCGCGGGCCGCGGCCTGCTCACGGGCCGCGGGCGTGACGTTGACGGCGACCTGCTCGGCTCTTGGCTGGTCATCGACCGCCGCGTCCGGTGTCTCGTCGTGCTGCGATTCGTCGAGCGCCTGGGCGTCCTTGGGCGACTGCTGGGACTCGTCCTGCTGCTTCTTGCGCTTGAAAAATCCGAACATGGGCGTGATCTGACCTCGGCACCTGGAGAATCGCGGAACAATCGGCTCATCCTACCACCGCCGACGGTGACTGTGGATAAGCCCGGCGGTACAATTCGGCCACCATGACTCGACGACGCCACCCCTCACGCCGCCGCCCTGCCGCCCGTGCCAACCAGGCAAACGGTCGCCTGCGCATCATCGGCGGCGAGTTTCGCCGCCGGCTGCTGCCGGTGCTCGACCGCCCGGGCCTGCGCCCTACGCCGGACAGGGTGCGCGAGACGCTGTTCAACTGGCTGGCCACTGCGCCACTCGGCGCCCGGGTGCTCGACCTCTATGCCGGCACCGGGGCGCTGGGGCTGGAGGCACTGTCGCGGGGCGCCCGCCAGGCCCACTTCGTCGAACGCGACAAGGACGTGGCGGCGGCCCTGCGCGACAACTTGGCCACCCTCGGCGCCAGCGGCCGTGTCTCGATCGGCGAGGTGCTGCCGCTACTCGACGCGCGGGACGACGAGGCGGCGCCCTACACGCTGGTGTTTCTCGACCCGCCGTTTCGCCAGGACCTCGCCGAGGCGAGCTGTGCGACCCTCGAAGCCGGCGGCTGGCTCGCCGAGCGCGCCTGGATCTACCTGGAAACCGAGGCCGAACTGTCGCCCCAGGTACCGCTAACCTGGACGCTACACCGCGAGGTGCGCGCCGGTGACAGCCACGGCCGCCTCTACCATCGCGAGATGTCGCCGCCCAACGACGCTTGCTGAGTTGCGCCACGCATCGTACGCTGCGCCCCAGGCCAGCCCCGGCATCCCGTCCGGGCACCAGACGCCACTATCGAACCAGGAGACCAGGATGAGCATCGAACTCTTCAATCAGCTCGAGCAGAAAGTCGGCAACGCCGTCGAGGCTATCGAAATGCTCAAGATGGAGGCCGAGGAGCTGCGCGAGGAAAATGCCCGCCTGAAGCAGGAGCACGAGCAGTGGCAGCAGCGGCTCAGCGGCCTGCTGGAGAAGTTCAACGAGCTCGACGCTGGTGGCAACGACGGCGCCTGACTCTCAGCGGCTATGGCCGGTGAGCGGGTAGGAGAGCAGTAGCGCATCCTCCCGCGCACCCGTGCCACGCCCCGCGGGCGGCGGATAGTAGCCGCGCCTTACGCCGTCGTCGCCAAAGCCAACACGCCGGTAGAGTGCCAGTGCGGCAAGATTGGAGGCGCGCACCTCGAGCAGCAGCCGCTCGCTACCCCACTCTTTGGCCTCATCGAGCAGTGCCGTCATCAGCCGTGCGGCCAATCCCCGGCGTCGCGCCTGGGGAGTCACGGTAATCGCCTGCAGCTCGGCATCGAAGGGCTGGCGGCTCAGCACCGCAAAGCCGCGCAGCCCACTCTCCGCCCGTTGGCCCTCGCCGATGCCCCATACGCTGCCCTGAACATCGGTCAGCGCGCCCATCAGTTGCACTCGCGACCAGGGGTGCGCCTGGCCAGCCCGCTCGACCCGCTCCACCGCGTCCAGCCACTCGGCGTCAAGCCGCGCGAGCCAGGGTTCCACCATTGTCATTCGCTCACGCCGCCATCGGCGGCGCCCAACCAGGCCTCACGCCACTCTCCCCGGTACGGCAACAGCGCACGTTTGGCGTCGCCGTCGCGGCCAAGCTCGGCAAGCGAGGGCCCCTGCCAAGCCGGGAGTTTGAGCAGACCGCAGTGGCCCGCCTCGATCGCCAGCACCGGGGCAAGCGTCGGTGCCTCGCCGAACAGCAGCAAACGCTCAGGCCGCCAGCCGCCGCGCCGCCGCCCGTCAATGAACGCGCGCAGGCCATCGCGCGCCTCATCGAGCGGCGCCTCCACCGGCAGTTCCTCCATCATCGGCCAGTGAAAGGCCTGGAACACCGGTGGTTCGGCCAAATGGATACCGGCGGCGTGGAGCAGATTGCCCAGCAGCCGCAGGTCCGTGGCATTCGGCGCACTGGCCTGGGGCAGCAGCACCAGCCAGCGCCCTTCGAGTGCGGTGATTTGCAGGCTGAAGTGCAGCGCCTGCTGGGGTTCGCCGGGAGCGGTCGTGCTGTCGGCCTCACGAGATACCTCGGGAGGTTCTTCAGCCACGTCCACGCCCAGCATGGCCCGCGCCTTACCGCGCCGCGGCGGCTTGGCGGGGGCCGGCGCCTCCGGCGTCGTCGCAGGCCGGGCCGGCACGTCGTCGAGCAGCGCATGCAGCCGCTGCGACGGCGCCGGGGTCTCCGCCACCTCGGGCTGCGGCCAGTCGCAGGCCGGCGTTTCCAGGGCATTGGGCAGGCGATAGCGCGCCACCCAGGCGGTGACGCCCATGGCGCTCAGGTACTGCAGACGCTGGGGCTCGCTGGTCACGCGCTGCTGCCACCGCGGCAGTTGGGCGAGTCGGGGCGCTGCCCGCCGCGCGCCTGCCACTCATTGGGGGTATAGGGGTGCAGCGCCAGGGCGTGCACCGGTCCGGCCAATTCATCGGCCAGCAGCGCATACAGCTGCTGATGACGCTTGACCGGCATCATGCCCTCGAAGCGCTCGGAGACCAGGGTGACCTTGAAGTGGGTTTCCGAGTTAGCCGGCACGTTGTGCCGGTGGCTCTCGTTCTCCACCGTCAGCCAGGTGGGCGATAGCGTCTTGAGCTTGTCCTCGATCTGGGCCTGAATGCTCATGGCGGTTGCCTCGTGGTAATCGCGTCGTGAAGTGAGCGGAGTAGAATCATTGTACTCTTTCAATCCCGCTCCGGCGACGCACGTTCGGCCAGCGACGGACGCGCCTCGGGCGCCAGCCGGATACGCCGCAGACTGACTGCCACGGCCAGCGCGCAGGCACCGCAGCCCAGCCACAGCGAGGCCTGCACCGAGCCTGCACCGAGTGCCAGGAACACCCCTACCAGTGCCACGCCCAGGGACTGGCCGATGGTGCGGGTGGTGCTCATCATCCCCGAGGCGTTGTTGCTGCGCGCCCTGGGTACGCTGCTCATCATCTCGCGGTTGTTGGGCGCCTGGAAGACCCCGAAACCGAGCCCGCACAGCGCCGTGCGCCACAGGATGTCGACGATACCGGCGCCATCGGGTACCAGCGCCAAGGCCACCAGCCCAACCAGCAGCAGTGCAAGCCCCAGGGTCGAGAGTAGTGTCGGATTGAAGCGGTCGGCCAGGCGCCCGGCCAGCGGTGCGGCAAACATAATGGTCAGCGGCCAGGGCGTGAACAGCCAGGCGGTCTGCAGCGGCGAGAAGCCCATCTCCTGCTGGTAGAGAAACGACAAGGCGACGAACGCCAGCCCCTGGCTGACGAAGGCCAGCCCCGAGACCATGATCGCCAGGTTGAAACGTGGCTCATCGAATAGCGTCAGTGGCAGCAGCGGGTGGCTGGCGCGGCGCTGGCGGCGCAGGAACAGCCAGCCGGTGACCAGGCTGGCCAGCAGCAGCCCCAGTACCTGCCACCACGGCGCCTGGTGACCGGCACCATCCATGGCCAGGAAGAAACTGGCCAGCATCGTCGCCGAGAGCAGTGCGCCGGCGATATCGAAACCGCCGCGGCGGCGCGACTCGACGGGCAGCGCCTTCGTCGCCAACACCAGCGCCAGCAGCCCCACCGGCACGTTGAGCGCGAACAGCCACGGCCAGTCGGCAAATGACAGGACCACGCCGCCCAGCGTCGGCCCCGAGGCGTAGCCGGCGGCCACCACCACCGCGCTGAGCCCCATCGCCGCGCCCAGCAGCCGGGTAGGGAAGATCAGCCGATAGATCGACGGCCCGATCGACAGCGTGGCGGCAGCCCCCAGGCCCTGCAGGGCGCGGAAGGCCAGCAGCATCTCCAGGCCATTGGCCAGGGCAGCGCCCAGCGAGGCCAGAGTAAACACCGCCAGCCCGGCGATATACAGCCGGCGGCGGCTGACCAGCTCGCTGAGCGAGGCAAACAGCAATAGCGTCGCGGCACACACGATCTGGAACAGGCTGACCACCCACACCGCCCGCGCCGCGGAGATCTCGAGGTCGCGGGCGATCGACGGCAGGGCGATATTGATCATGGTGGTATCGATCACCGCCATCAGGGTGCCGACCATCACCGCCAGCACGGCAATGCGGCGCTCGCGGCCGGGCAGGCCATCGTCATCGGGGCGGGTCTCGAACAATCGGCTCATCGGTTTTCCTGGCGTTCCACTGACACGAAAAGACCGGCCTTGGCCGGTCTCGTCTCCCCGCGGGGAGATCCTGCTAGGCGGGCGATAGCGGCGCCCAGCGGCCACTCAGTCGCGGTCGTTCTCGAGCAGTAGGGCATCGTCGACCTCGGCGATCTCCAGCGGCGCCTCGTCGTCGAGGTCGACCGCCAGGTAGCTGTGCTCGACCTGCACGAAACGCTGGAACAGCGCCCAGTCGAGTCGCTCGGGCCACTGCCGCTCGTCCTCTTCCCAGGCGCGCAGCTCGGTCTCGAGAATCTCCATGTAGCGTTCGTTGATGAACGCTTCGAGCGCTTCCGGAGTATCCATCTCCGGAATCAGGTAGACGGTGTTTTCGCGGTCGATATCGTCAATCGTCAAATCATCGTCACCGACCGTGGGCTCCAGGGAGTTGATCCAATCCAGAAAGGCCTGGGTCGGCTTGACGCTCAGGGCGGAGCGATTAAGCAGTTTCATCACGATCTCCTCGACGGCGAAACGCCGACCATTATGGGCGCTCGAAGCGCACCTTACCAACACTTCCGGCCCATTCACTCTCGGAGATGAACGCCAGACGTACAAGGCAACGCTCACACGCTGTTAACCCTTCCCTGGGCGCTCCATTCTTCATCCCTGAAGAATGAGGTTCGCTTTTGCCTTGCCCGTCTGGCTCCGATGCGCCGCGCCTCCCCTTGCAGCTGCCTCCGGCGCCCCTCATGGTTTGTTGCAACGTGCTTTGCTTTCAGAGTTCGGCTTTACTCCGCCCCTTAAGAATGAGGTTCGCTTTTGCCTTGCCCGCCTGGCTCTGATGCGCCGCGCCTCCCTTTACAGCTGCCTCCGGCGCCCCTTTAGTCAGTCGGCTTCTGGGCGCATGGCCGGGAACAGCAGCACATCGCGGATCGAGGCGCTGTCGGTGAACAGCATCACCAGCCGGTCGATACCGATGCCCTCGCCGGCGGTCGGCGGCAGGCCGTACTCGAGGGCGCGCACGTAGTCGGCGTCGTAGTACATCGCTTCCAGGTCGCCGGCATCCTTCTCGGCGGACTGCTCGCGGAAGCGCTCGGCCTGGTCCTCGGCGTCGTTGAGCTCCGAGAAGCCGTTGGCGATCTCGCGGCCGCCGACGAAGAACTCGAAGCGGTCAGTGACGAAGGGGTTGGCGTCGTTGCGCCGCGCCAGCGGGCTGACCTCGGCCGGGTACTCGATGATGAAGGTCGGCTGGTCGAGGCGATGCTCGGCGACCTCCTCGAATATCTCGGTGTGCAGCTTGCCCAGGCCCCAGCTCGGCTTGACCTGGATGCCCAGGCGCTCGGCCACTGCTGCTGCGGCCTCGCGGCTGTCGAGGTCGGCATCGTCGATGCCCTCGCCGTACTCGAGGATAGCCTGACGCATGGTCAGGCGGCGGAACGGCTGACCGAACTCGTAGGTGGTGCCCTGGTAGACCAGCGTGGTGGTGCCCAGCACCTCCTGGGCGGCGTTGCGCAGCATCTCCTCGGTGAGATCGAGCAGATCCAGGTAGTCGGCATAGGCCCAGTAGAACTCGAGCATGGTGAACTCGGGATTATGCCGGGTCGAGAGGCCCTCGTTGCGGAAGTTGCGGTTGATCTCGAAGACCCGCTCGAAGCCGCCCACCACCAGGCGCTTGAGATACAGCTCCGGCGCGATGCGCAGGTACATGTCGATATCCAGCGCATTGTGGTGAGTGATGAACGGCCGTGCCGCCGCGCCGCCGGGGATCGGCTGCAGCATCGGCGTCTCGACCTCCATAAAGCCGCGCGCCTCGAAGAAGCGGCGAATCGAGGCGATCACCCCGGCACGCACCTCGAAGGCCTTGCGCGATTCGGGGTTCATGATCAGGTCGACGTAGCGCTGGCGGTAGCGCGCTTCCATGTCGGTGAGGCCGTGGAACTTGTCGGGCAGCGGCCGCAGGCTCTTGGTCAGCAGCGTGGCCTCGACCATCATCACGTAGAGGTCGCCCTTGCCCGACTTGTGCACCGGACCGCGGCCGGCCACGATGTCGCCGATATCCCAGCCTTTGATGTCGTCGAGCACCTCGGCGGGCAGCCCCTTCTTGTCGACGTAGAGCTGGATCTGCCCCGAGACGTCCTGAATCACGATGAACGGACCGCGCTTGCGCATGATACGCCCGGCCACCGCGGCCTGGCGGTCGAGGGCTTCGAGCTCGGCCTTGTCCTTGTCACCCAGCTCGGCATCCAGCTCGGCGGCCAGGCTGTCGCGACGGAAGTCGTTGGGAAAGGCGCTGCCGCCAGTCTTGGTGGCGTGCTCGCGGCGCGCCGCCAGCTTGGCGCGGCGCTCGGCGATCAGGTGGTTCTCGTCGTGATGGGGGCTATTCTGTGAGGCGTCGTGGTCGGCCATGTCGTTACCTGTAATGAATTGGCTGCGGGCTGCAGACTGCGAGCGCAACGGGCTGGCTGGCGCTCGCGCCCGTGGCTCGAAGCTACAGTCCTTGCTTCAAGCTGGCTTCGATAAACTGGTCAATATCGCCATCAAGCACCTTGTCGCAATTGCTCGACTGCACCCCGGTGCGCAGGTCCTTGATGCGCTGATCGTCCAGCACGTAGGAGCGGATCTGGCTGCCCCAGCCGATATCGGCCTTGGACTCCTCGGCCTCTTGCTTAGCGGCGTTGCGCTTCTGCATCTCGTGTTCCCACAGCCGGGCCTTGAGCTGCTTCATGGCGAAGTCGCGGTTGGCATGCTGGCTGCGCTGGCTCTGGCAGGCCACCACGATACCGGTGGGCTCGTGGGTGATGCGCACCGCCGAGTCAGTGGTGTTGACGTGCTGGCCGCCGGCCCCGCTGGAGCGGTAGGTATCGGTGCGCAGGTCGGCGGGATTGATCTCGACCTCGAAGCTATCGTCCACCTCCGGCGACAGGAACACCGAGGCGAAGGAGGTGTGACGACGGCCGCCGGAGTCGAACGGGCTCTTGCGCACCAGGCGGTGCACGCCGGTCTCGGTGCGCAGCCAGCCGAAGGCGTGGTCGCCCTGGACGTGGATGGTGGCCGACTTGATGCCCGCCACCTCGCCGGCCGAGACCTCGGTGATTTCGGCCTTGAAGCCGTGGTGCTCGGCCCAGCGCAGGTACATGCGCAGCAGCATATTGGCCCAGTCCTGGGCCTCGGTGCCGCCAGAGCCGGCCTGGATATCGAGATAGGCGTTGTTCTCGTCCATCTCGCCGGAGAACATGCGCCGGAACTCGAGCTTCTCGAGGCTCAGCTGCATGCCGTCGAGCTCCTTGCGGACCTCCTCGACGGTACCCTCGTCCTCTTCCATCTCGGCCAGCTCGAGCAGGTCGGCGCTATCGGCCAGGCCCTGGTCGAGCTCGTCGATGGTGGCGACGATCTGCTCCAGGGAGGCGCGCTCCTTACCGAGCTTCTGGGCATAGTCCGGATCGCTCCAGACATTGGGGTCTTCCAGCTCGCGGGTAACCTCTTCTAGCCGATCCTTCTTCTCGGCATAGTCAAAGATACCCCCTCAGGACGTCTGTCCGCTCGGACAGGTCCTTGATCAGATTGTGAATCGGGTTGGTTTCCAACATGTGGCTCGCCTGAGTCTGCAGGGAAAACGGCCACCGCGGCCCCGGCGCAAGGCCGAACCGCGGTGGCACGAGAAAGAGCGACATTGTAACGAAAGCCGGCCGCTCCAGCTATCCCAGGCCCCAAACGCCAGCACCCGGCCGGAGCCGGGTGCTGGCTTGCTACGCGGGCTGGCCTAGAAGCGGTAGGTCAGCTGGGCGCCGAAGCCGTGGGCTTCGTTTTTGTAGTCGGCGGAGTAGGCCAACTCTGTTTCTGCCGCACTGCCTTGATAGTCCGTTCGCGTTTGATCAACACGCGTACCACGCTCAGTCAGGTAGGAGTATGCGAAGTCCACTGTCAGGTTATCCATGGG
The DNA here is from genome assembly GCF_002286975.1 of Halomonas salipaludis. GTDB lineage: Bacteria > Pseudomonadota > Gammaproteobacteria > Pseudomonadales > Halomonadaceae > Franzmannia > Franzmannia salipaludis. The sequence goes on along the minus strand of NZ_NSKB01000005.1, from coordinate 43,470 downwards.
TGTCCAGCCGGCACCAACCGAGAAGACACGACGGTCGTCAGAAGGGATCCGTGCGCTGCGGAACTCATCGCTGGTGGGAGTAAAGTCGAGCGTTACACCGGCACGCAGAGCCAGCTGCGGGTTAAGCTGATACTCCCCCCCTACAGCGTAGGCCCAGGCATTCGAATAATTCTGGGTCTCCCGGGTGATCGTTTCGCCAGCATCGTTGGTGACGTGAATTTCATTGAAGCGACTCCAGCGAACCCAAGAAACACCCGCCATTAGCTTCAGGCGGTCGCTCATCTGCTGGGTGACAGAGAAGTTGATGGTTTCTGGTGTGACCAGGTTCAAGCGCGCGTTATCCTCTAGCGCTGCGCCTGTCAGCGGGTTGGTCGCAACGGAGCCATCGGGATTGGTTGCCCTGTAGCTACCCGTTAGGTCGTAGTCGACTTTAGAGCGGTAAGTCAGGCCCAGCGTGGTTTCAGGAACCGGCTGGAAGATGACGCCAAGGTTATACCCCCATGCATCGTCATCCCCTTCCACCCTTGAGTCCAAGTCAGCGTCTGGGTTCGCCATCCCCATACCAGGCTGTGGCACTTGGCGTTGGAGCTCGCCATCCACGCGGTTATAGGTAATGCCGGCGCCTACCGACCACTGATCGTTGAACCTATAGGAGACGGTGGGCTGGGCGCTGATAACGCGGAGTTCGGTGTAGTTACCCAGGTTGCGTCCTACAAAGCCGTCCTCGTAGTCGGTCTTGGAACCAAACGGCGCATAGACACCAAAACCGAAGGCCAGCTGCTCATTGACGGGATGGGCATAAAAGGCAAAGGGAATCAGGGTGCCCGGCACCATGTCGCCTTCAGAGGACCCCTCAAGCGGCTGAGCAGCCCCACCGGTTAGCGCGTTGGAGCGAGTCGCCTCGGCATTGCTAATCCGGCTATTGACGTTGAGGTAGGTGCCACCGGCGGTGAGCTGCGCGCGATCCAAAAACGACATCCCCGCCGGGTTGCCGAAGACGATGGTGGCGTCGTTGACGTTGGAGCTGCGCCCGGCGTGGCCGTAGCCCTGGCCACTGACGCTCTGCTCGTTGATTTGGTAGCCGCCGGCGTTGACCTGACTGGCGAAGGCGGCGGCCGCGATGGCGATGGCCCAGGTAAGCTTGTTGACGTTGTTGTGCATATTATCGACGTCCTTTTCCAGGTGAGGCTGGAGCTGTTTTCTGACTTGCCCGCACCGGGCAAGGGCTTAGGCTTCCTTTTTCGCGCATCGCGCCTCCAGGATCAAGGCCAAACGTTTGTTTTAACGCAGTTTTTGCTAATACTTTGGTCGCACGAACGTTTGATATCTAGAACTTTCATTGACTTAGCCTGTCGCGTCAGCGCTGCCAACGAGGGTATATAACGTTGCTTGACCTAGGTGTTACCCAGAGGTTTTACACTTCTGACACGACTTCCGCTTGCGAGGCCACCATGAAAGTCAGCGAACTGGCCAAGGCCGCCGACGTCACCGCCGAGACGGTGCGCCACTACACCCGCGAGGGCCTGCTCACCCCGCGCCGCCACCCGGATAACGGCTACCAGCTGTATGGGCAGCAGGATCTGTCGCGGCTGCGCTTTATCCAGCGCGCCCGCACCCTGGGCTTCAGCGTGCGTGAGATCGGCGAGATCCTCGACCACGCCGACCACGGCGACTCCCCCTGCCCGCTGGTGCGCGACATGCTGGCCGCGCGCCTGCCCGAGGTGCGCGCCAAGATCGCCCGGCTCGAAGAACTCTCCGCACGCATGCAGCAGGCCCTCGACAACTGGGCCGACATGCCTGACGGCACGCCGGATGGCCATAGCCTGTGCCAGCTGATCGAGAGTTTTCCACAGCCCTTGGACGCCAGGCGAGGCGACCGTCATGAGTGATGCCCCCATCGAGCGCCGGGTACCAGGGATCAGCTGCCAGCGCTGCATCGGCAAGATCCGCCGCGCGCTGCAGGCCGAAGATCCCAATGCCGAGGTAGAGGGCGATCCAACCGCCAAACGGCTATGGGTGAGCGGCGTGCTGAGCGAGGCGCGGCTCGATGCGCTGCTGCTGAAAAGCGGTTTTCCGCCAGGCGATATGCACACCGACGCGCCAGCAAGCCCCGACGACGCACCGGCCGCGGCCACTGTCGCATCGCCACCCGCCGCCGATGGCGTCGACAGCCAGCGCCTGGCGATCTCGGGTATGACCTGTGCCAGCTGCGTGCGCTCGGTGCAGGAGGCCCTTGCTAAGGTGCCTGGCGTGGAGAACGCCACGGTCAACTTCGGCAGCCACACTGCCCAGGTCTACGGCCGCGCCGCGCGCGAAACGCTGATCGGCGCCGTGGAGGCCGCGGGCTACGGCGCCGAGCCGATTCTCGACCTGCGCGAAGCGGAGCTGGCGCGCCAGCGCAACGACGCCCGCGAATACCGCCGACGGCTGCGCGGTAGTGCCTGGTCGCTGGCGCTGGCCGTGCCGCTGATGGCCAGCATGTTCGTCTATCACCCCCATCCGGTGGGCATGGGCCGGCTGTTCTGGGCACTGATCGGCCTGCTGGCGTTGGCCGTACTGCTAGGGCCGGGCCGTCACTTCTTCGTCAACGCCTGGAAGGCCCTGCGTCATCACCAGGCCAATATGGACACCCTGATCGCCATGGGCACCGGCACCGCCTGGCTCTACTCCATGGCGGTGGTGCTCTTCGCTCCCTGGCTGCCGATGGTGGCCCACGGCATCTACTTCGAAGCCTCGGCGATGATCATCGGCCTGGTGCTGCTGGGCAATGCCCTGGAGCTGCGTGCCCGCGGCCGCACCAGCGAGGCGCTGCGGCGCCTGCTCGACCTGCAGAGCCGCCGCGCCCGGGTGATCCGTGACGGCGAGGAGTTCGAGGTCGAGCTGGATGCGGTGCGCCAGGGCGACCTGATCCGCGTACGCCCCGGCGAGCGCCTGCCGGTGGACGGCGAGGTGGTCGAAGGCGCCAGCCATATCGACGAGTCGATGCTCACCGGCGAGCCGCTGCCGGTGGGCAAGGCCGAGGGCGACGAGGTCAGCGCCGGCACCGTCAACGGCAAGGGCGGGCTGGTCTACCGCGCCACCCGGGTCGGCGCCGACACGCGGCTGGGCCAGATCACCGAGCAGGTGGCCCGCGCCCAGAACTCGCGCCCGCCGATCGGCGCCCTGGCCGACCGCATCTCGAGCGTCTTCGTGCCCGCGGTGATGATCATCGCCGTGCTCACCGCGCTGGCCTGGTTCAACCTCGGCGCCGAACCGCGGGTGATCCATATGCTGGTTACCGCCACCACGGTGCTGATCATCGCCTGCCCCTGCGCGCTGGGCCTGGCCACGCCGATCTCGACCATGATCGGGGTCGGCCAGGCCGCCGAGCGCGGGGTGCTGGTGAGAAGCGGCGAAGCGCTGCAGATCGCCAGCAAGCTCACCACCCTGGTGCTCGACAAGACCGGCACCCTGACCCAGGGCAAGCCCCAGGTGACCGAGGCGCACGTTTTCCCTGATGTGGCCCTGGGGGCCGACCAGCAGAGCGTACTGGGCCTGGTGGCGGCGCTGGAGCGCGGCTCGGAGCACCCGCTGGCCGCGGCACTGCTGGCGCACGCCGAGGAGAGCGGCGCCGAGGCCGCCGAGATTCGCGGCTTCGAGAGCGTCACCGGTGGCGGCGTCAGGGCCGAGAGCGACGATGGCCGGCCGCTGCTGCTGGGCAATGCCCGGCTGCTGGAAGACGCCAGCGTCGACCTGGCTCCCGGCAAAGCGCAGGCGGGCGAATTGGAGCAGCAGGCCCGCACCGTGGTTTACCTGGCCGTGGACGGCCGGCTCAGCGCCCTGTTCGGCATCAGCGATCCGCTGCGCGACGACAGCGTGGCCGCGGTCAGGCGCCTGCAGGCCGACGGCCTCAAGATAGTGATGCTGACCGGCGACAACCTGCACACCGCCGCCGCCATTGCCCGCGAGGTAGGCATCGACGACTTCCGCGCCGGGCTGCTGCCCGAGGACAAGCACGCCGAGATAGAACGCCTGCAGCAGGCCGGCGAGGTGGTGGGCATGGTCGGTGACGGCATCAACGACGCCCCGGCCCTGGCCCGCGCCGATGTCGGCTTCGCCATCGGCCAGGGCACCGACGTGGCCATCGAGAGCGCCGGCATCACGCTGATGCGCGGCTCGCTGCACGGCATTGCCGACGCCATCGAGATCAGCCGCGCCACGCTTGCCAACATCAAGCAGAACCTGTGGGGCGCCTTCGGCTACAACACTCTGTGCATCCCCATCGCCGCCGGGGTGCTCTACCCCTTCACCGGCATGCTGCTGTCACCGATGATCGCCGGGGCGGCGATGTCGCTGTCGTCGATCACCGTGGTCAGCAACGCCAACCGCCTGCGGCTGTGGAAGCCGCGTCAGGAGGCCGCCTCATGAGCTGGATCGTCAATCTCTCGGGCCTTGCGCTGATCGCCGCCATCGTCTGGTGGTTCTGGCTGGCCAAGCGTTGACCGCCCTTAGGGAAACGCTGAACAAATCGCCGAGCGAGATGAAGCGCCAGGCGCACGGAGCACAGGAACCGGAGCATATGGGGTATATGTGAGGATTCCGCGCACCGCGCAACGCAGCGATTCGCTCGTGTAGGCATTTGTGCAGTATTTCCTTAGCTGACGCCCATATAGCGGCCGGGCTTATGATTCAGCGCCACGATCAGGTTGAGCACCAGCGCGCCGATCACCGAGAGCGCCACCTTACCAGCAGGGTGCCGAGTAGCATCGCCATCACGTCCTCGTAGGGGCGATGCGGGTCCTGGGGAAGGTCAGCGGCGTCCATCCGGATGTCCTTGTATAACTACGTTTTGCGACGCTCAGCGAGGTTCGGCGTGCTCGATCATCAGCTGCAGGCTCTCGCGCCCGCGCCAGCGGTTGCGGTTGAGCTTGTAGGCGCAGCGCAGCGTCGCGCCGAGCCCGAAGGGCGGCAGCTCGCCGGGGGTCAGGGCGCGGAACCAGATCGCCTTGAGGCTGACGCCCTCGCGGGACAGCTCGAGCATCAGGTGATTGCCCTCGGCGCCCACCGCGCGCAGCGACTCGACCAGGAAGTCGCCCTCGAACAGCGGTGCATCGAACTCGCGCCCGTAGGGGGCCAGCGCGGCCAGCTCGTCGAGGGTGGCCAGTGTGAGCTGTTCGGCACGCAGTTCGCCGTCGGTGGGGATGCGCGGATAGAGCTCGACCTCACCCAACTGCTCGCTGACCGCTTGGCGCAGCGCGGCGTGAAAGGCCTCGAGCTGGTCAACGGGCACGCCGACCCCCGCCGCCCCGCGGTGGCCACCGAAGCGCGGCAGCGCCTGCGGCGCCAGTTCGTGGGCACGCTGCAGGGCATCGCGCAGGTGCAGTGCCTCGATGGAGCGCCCCGAGCCGGTCAGCATGCCGGCCTGGGCCGCCGGGGTTAGCACCAGGGTCGGGCGGCCGTAGGCCTGCACCAGCCGCGAGGCGACGATGCCCTGCACCCCGGCGTGGCCCTGCTCCAGATACACCACCAGCAGCGGCGCATTGTCGGCCAGCTGCGGCTGGGCCAGCGCCCGGGCCTGCTCGGCCATCTCGGCCTCGATGGCCTTGCGCGACTGGTTGTCCTGATCCAGCACCTCGAGATGCCGCTGCGCGAGGTGGTCCTCCTCGGCGAGCATGAAGTGCAGCGCCGCATAGGGGTCGTCGAGGCGCGAGCGGGCGTTGATCCGCGGCCCCATCTGGAAGGCCAGGGTCTCGGCGTCGAAGGGCACGCTATCGGCGCCGAGGCGTTCGGCCATGGCCCGCCAGCAGGCGGCGTCCATGCGGTTGATCAGCCGCAGGCCCTGGCTGACCACGGCGCGATTGGCCGGACTACCGCCCAGCGACACGCAGTCGGCCACCGTGCCCAGTGCCACGTAGGAGAGCCACGGCGAGAGCTTGGGCGTGGACTCGGCCAGCGCGCCCCACTCGATCAGCACCTGGCGGGCCAGCGACATGGTCAGCCAGGCCACCATGCAGCCGGCGATGGTCGGGTCGGGGTAGTCGCAGTCGTTGCGGGTCGGGTTGACGACGGCATAGGCCGAGGCCGGCGGCCCCTCCAGCGGCAGCGCGTGGTGGTCGCTGACTACCACGTCGATGCCTTCAGCCTTGAGCCGGGCGATGCGCGGTTCGTCGGAGCTACCGCAGTCGGCGGTGATCACCAGGCTCGGTCGCGGCGTAAGGCGCAGCGCGCGTTCCACCAGCGGCAGGCTGATGCCGTAGCCGTCGTTGATGCGATGGCCGATCAGGCTGTGCAGGCGACTGGCCGGCACCCCGAACAGCTCGGTGAGGGTGCGCAGGATCACCACATGGGAGGTGATGCCGTCGACGTCGTAGTCGGTGAGGATGCCGATATGCTCGCCCTCCATCACCGCTTGGGCGATACGCTCGGCGGCACGGCGACCGTCGGCGAGCCGCTCGGGGTGGGCGAGGTGGCGCAGGCTAGGCGACACCAGCGCTTCGATCTCGCCTTGATAGCCGGCCAGGCGACCGGCCAGGACCCGCGCCTGCAGCTCGGAGAGCCCTTCGCGCTGGGCGCGGGCATAGAGCGCTGCGTCGCGGGGGCGCGGCTCCAGCCGCGGCGTGAGCCGGCTATGCAGGTCGGTGGGGGCTATCACGTCCAAGCGTGGCTCCTGTTGCAACGAGGGGCGTTAGGTATTGGCCTTGTATCGACACGGACCAGGGGCGCCGGGCCTAGGGCAGCCGCGAATCTATCTATTGGTGGCTACCCGCTCGGCCAACGACGGGTGGTGAGGGGCACAGGAAACGAAGGTCATAGTGGGAATCCCCAGCCACTGGTAGCAGATGCCCGCTCGAGGCTGATCCGTCGACAGGCCTACGAGGGGGCGCTGTGAACCCATCCCTGGGCGCTACTTTTGCCATCCATGGCAAAAGACCCCCTCTCTGGCCTGTCCCCGGCGCCCCTCGCTATCTCAGGCTCTTAGCTCTTAGCTCTTAGCTCTTAGCTCTTAGCTCTTAGCTCTTAGCTCTTAGCTCTTAGCTCTTAGCTCTTAGCGCCGATTTTCGGCCACGAACGCTTGCACCTTGTCCAGCTCCGCCGGCAGCACGCTATAGCGCTCCTCGCGCTCCAGCAGGTCGTCCATATGCGGTGGCAGCGGCACCCCCGGGAAGCCGGCCTTGACCACCGCCTCGGCGAACTTGGCCGGGTGGGCGGTGGCCAGGGTGATCATTGGCGTGGCGGCATCGGCCCGCGCCCGCTCGGCGGCGCGATAGCCGGTGGCGGTGTGTGGGTCGAGCAGCTCCTTGGTGCGGTGGTGCGCCTCGCGAATTACCTCGAGGATGGTGGCATCGTCGACGCTGTGGCTGGCAAACAGCGAGCGCAGCCGCTCGAGCGGCGCCTCGGCCAGCGCCGTGGGCTCGGCTTGGAAGCGCTCGAGCAGCTGGCGAACCGCCTCACCGTCACGCTCATAGGCCTCGAACAGCAGGCGCTCGAAGTTGGACGACACCACGATATCCATCGACGGCGCCAGGGTCGCCTTGAGCTCCTGCTTGGAGAAGTCGTTGGCGGCCAGGGTGCGGTGCAGGATGTCGTTGGCGTTGGTGGCGATGATGAACTGCTTGACCGGCAGCCCCATGCGCGACGCCATGTAGCCGGCGAAGACGTTGCCGAAGTTGGCCGATGGCACGCAGAAGCTGACCTGGCGATGCGGCGCGCCCAGCGCCACGCCGGCGGCCACGTAGTAGACGATCTGGGCCATGATGCGCGCCCAGTTGATCGAGTTGACCGCTACCAGCCGGGTGCCGCCGAGGAACGACTGGTCGGCGAAGCTCGCCTTGACCATCGCCTGGGCGTCGTCGAAGTTGCCCTCGATGGCGATATTGAAGACGTTGTCGGCCAGCACCGAGGTCATCTGGCGACGCTGCACCTCGGAGACCCGGTTGTGCGGGTGGAGGATGAAGATATCGAGGTTGTCGCAGTGGCGGCAACCCTCGATGGCGGCGGAGCCGGTGTCGCCGGAGGTGGCGCCCATGATTACCGCACGCTCGCCGCGCTTGCTCAGGAAGTGGTCGAGCAGCCGGCCGAGCAGCTGCAGGGCGACGTCCTTGAAGGCCAGCGTCGGGCCGTGGAACAGCTCGAGCAGGAAGTGATTGGCGTCGAGCTGGTTTAGCGGCACCACCGCATCGTGGCTGAACGAGGCGTACGCCTCGGTGACGATGCCGCGAAACGTCTCGTCGTCGATCTCGCCGTTGACGAACGGCCTCATCACCCGGAAGGCGATCTCGGCGTAGGAGAGCCCGGCCATCGCCGCCAGGTCGTCACGGCTCAGTTGCGGGATCTGCTCTGGCACATAGAGGCCACCGTCGCTGGCCATCCCGGTCAGCACGACATCCTCGAAGGAGAGCGCGGGCGCCTGCCCGCGGGTACTGATATAGCGCATTGGTTCACTCCGTGTGCATCGGGCTGCGAGCCTTGGGCGTCGAGCACCCAGCGCTCACTGCCCGTAGCCCGTAGCTGATATCATTCCTGCTCGTCGAGGCTCTCTACCCGAATACGGGTCAGCGGGCCGGCGACATCGGCCAGCGACTCGAGCTGGCGAATGGCGTCGTTCATGTTCTTCTCACGGGTGCGGTGAGTCAGCAGGATGATCGGCACCAGCTCACCCTCGGTGGCCTCCTTCTGGATAATCGCCTCGATGGAGATGCCCTGCTCGGAGAGAATCGTCGCCACGCGCGCCAGTACGCCCGGGCGATCCACCGCCAGCAGCCGCAGGTAGTAGGCGGTGACGATGTCTTCCATGGGCAGCATCGGCAGGTTGTTCTCGACATCGGTAATGCCGCTGAAGGCCAGGTAGGGCACCCGATAACGGTGGGCGGTGGTGATGTCGCGGGCCACGTCGAGCAGGTCGGCAACCACCGCCGAGGCGGTCGGCTCGGCGCCGGCGCCGGCGCCGTAGTAGAGGGTTGGCCCCACCGCATCGCCCATCACTGCAATGGCGTTCTTGACGCCGTGCACGTTGGCCAGCAGGCGCTCCTTGGGGATCAGCGTAGGATGCACGCGCAGCTCGAAGCCGGCATCGGTGCGCTTGGAGATCCCCAGGTGCTTGATGGTATAGCCGAGGTTGTCGGCCTGCTCGATGTCTTCCGAGGTGATCCGCGAGATGCCCTCGGTATACGCCTTCTCGAACTGCAGCGGCACGCCGTAGGCGATAGAGGCGAGGATGGTCAGCTTGTGGGCGGCGTCGATACCCTCGATGTCGAAGGTCGGGTCGGCCTCGGCATAACCTAGCGCCTGGGCTTCGGCCAGCACGTCTTCGAAAGCACGGCCCTCGTCGCGCATATGGGTGAGGATGTAGTTACCGGTGCCGTTGATGATGCCGGCCAGCCACTGGATACGGTTGGCGCCAAGCCCCTCGCGCAGCGACTTGATCACCGGTATGCCGCCTGCCACCGCGGCCTCGAAGGCGACGATCACGCCCTTCTCGTGGGCAGCATGGAAGATCTCGTTGCCGTGTACGGCAATCAGCGCCTTGTTGGCGGTGACCACGTGCTTGCCATTCTCGATGGCGGTCAGCACCAGCTCACGGGCCACGTCATAGCCACCGATCAGCTCGACCAGTACGTCGATGTCGGGGTTGTGGGCCACCTCGAACACATCGTTGGTGGTCTTGACGCCAGTGGTATCGCAGTCCGGATTGTCGCGACGCATCGCCACCTGTTCGATGACGATCGGCCGGCCAGCGCGACGCGCAATATCATCGGCATTGCGTGTCAGCACATTGAAGGTGCCGCCGCCGACGGTCCCCAAACCACAGATTCCCACTCTTACCGGTTTCAAATCGCTCTCCCCTTGCTTGTGTGATGGCGTGTCGCAGCGAGTGCCAGGCGCCTTATTGATTGATATCGAGCATCTCGGCCAGGCGCTCGGCAGGTACGTAGCCCGGCACCATGCGGCCATCCGGCAGGATGATCGCCGGCGTGCCCTGAACGCCGACATCCAAGCCCAGATGATACTGATCCTCGACCGGATTGTCGCAGTCATAGCCATTGTCGAGGCGCGCTTCGCGCTTGGCGGCACTCATCGCCTCGCTGGGATTATCGGCACACCAGACCTGCTGCAGGATGCGTCCGCCCTCGGCGTTCATGCCCGAACGCGGAAACGCCAGGTAGTGCACCTCGATGCCCATGGCGTTGAGCTGCGGTATCTCCTGGTGAAGCTTGCGGCAGTATGGGCAGGTGGGGTCGGTGAAGACATTGACCACCGCCCGGGTCTCGGCGCCGCGAAAGACCACCTTGTCTTGCTCGGCAATACTCGCCAGTTGCTGGGCGCGGGCTTCGTTGCGCCCCTGCTCGGTGATGTTGATCAGGCCACTGTCGGCATTCTGGTAGATGTCGCCAACCACGAAATACTCGCCTGCGGCATCGCTGTAGAAAGTCTCGCCATTCTCCAGGCGCACCTCGAAGAAGCCCGGCAGCGGCGTCTCGCGCACCTCTTCCACTGGCATCGGCTCACCGTTGACGGTCAGCCGCTCGGCCAGCTGCTGGTGCGTGGATGCCAGCGCGGAGGCGCTGACGGCGATGAAGGAGGCGGCCAGCAGGCGGCTCAGCAGGGCAGGCAGTGATGACGTCATGTTCAACCTCGAGGATGGTGATCGGCATGCAGCGTTTCCAGGCGCGCCTGGGCGACATGCGTGTAAATCTGGGTCGTCGACAGATCGCTATGACCCAGCAGCAGCTGTACGACACGCAAATTGGCGCCATGATTCAACAGGTGGGTGGCAAACGCATGGCGCAGGGTGTGCGGCGACAGCGGCTTGTCGATACCGGCGGTGCGCGTATGCGCCTTGATGCGATGCCAGAACGTCTGGCGTGTCATGAAACCGTCGTGGCGGCCGGGAAACAGCGGCGGCCGGGTGATATCCGTCATCAGCGCGCCACGCCCGCCACGCAGGTAGCGCTCCAGCCATGCCAGCGCCTCCTCGCCGAGCGGCACCAGTCGCTCCTTGTCGCCCTTGCCCAGCACCCGCACCACGCCCTGGCGCGGGTTGATGGACTCCATGCTCAGCCCGACCAGCTCCGAGACCCGCAGCCCCCCGGCATAGAGCACCTCGAGCATGGTGCGATCGCGCAGCCCCAGCGGCGTGTCGGTGTCCGGCGCCGCCAGCAGCCGCTCCACCTCCTCCTCGTCGAGGGTATCGGGCAGATTGGGCTGCACCCGCGGCAGCCGCACCTCGGCCAGCGGATCGCGTTCGAGCAGCCCCTCGCCCAGCGCCCAGCGGTAGAAGCGCCGCAGGCTCGACAGCAGCCGGGCATTGCTGCGCAGCTGGTAGCCGGCGCCACGCCGCGCCTCCAGCCAGGCGGCGAGCCGCGTATCGCCGGGCGCAAGCAGCCTCTCACCGTGCTCGGCGAGGCACGCCGCCCAGGCGCTCAGGTCGCGACGATAGGCGGCCAGGGTATGCTCGCTGGCCCCCTGCTCCAGCCACAGGGCGTCGAGAAACGCATCGATCCGCTCGCTATCCTGCATTGCCCCTCTCTCGCTCATCGCCAGCCCTGAATGCAACGAGACCCCGCCCCGCGCAAGCGGTGACGGGGTCTCGCCAGGCGCACCGCAGGGTGCGCCGTAGCCATCGCGAAATATCGCTTAGGCCAGCTTTTCCTTGATGCGAGCGGACTTGCCGCTGCGCTCGCGGAGGTAGTACAGCTTGGCTTGACGCACGTCGCCGCGACGCTTGACCTCGATGGCTGCAACCAGCGGGCTGTAGGTCTGGAAGGTACGCTCGACGCCGACACCGTGGGAGATCTTGCGCACGGTGAAGGCGGAGTTGAGGCCGCGGTTGCGCTTGCCGATGACCACGCCTTCGAATGCCTGCAGACGCTCGCGGCTACCTTCCTTGACCTTGACCTGCACGATCACGGTGTCGCCCGGGGCGAAGGCCGGGATTTCCTTGGACATCTGCTCGGCTTCGATCGCCTGGATCACCTTGTTCTTGCTGCTCATTGCTAGCTCCTCAATACATTGATGCCAGCGGCCATGCCGTCTGGCTGTGACCCCGACGCTCGTCGCTGCTGCGATGACGCGGGAATCGCTGGTGTGTGACACAGGTGCCTCGCCGGTCGACGTCTCAGACGTCCGACTCGGGGCGAGTGCCCTGCACCTCCGCCTGGTCGGCGTAGTCGGCGATGAACTCGTCGAGCAGCTTGCGCTGTTCGCGGCTCAAGGCCTTGTCCTGCAACAGCTCGGGGCGACGCAGCCAGGTGCGCCCCAGTGACTGCTTCAAGCGCCAGCGGCGAATCTCGCCGTGATGGCCGCTGAGCAGCACGTCCGGCACCCTACGCCCGTCGATCGCCTCGGGGCGCGTATAGTGCGGGCAGTCCAGCAGGCCGTCGTTGAACGAGTCCTCGACCGCCGAATCCTGATGGCCCAGCACTCCTGGCACCAGCCGCGCCGCGGCGTCTATCAGCACCATCGCCGGCAGCTCGCCGCCGCTTAGCACGTAGTCGCCGATCGACCATTCTTCGTCGATATCGGCCTCGACCACCCGCTCGTCGATGCCCTCATAGCGCCCCGCCACCACCACCAGCGGACCACCGCTGGCCAGTTCCTGCACGCCCTGCTGATCCAGCACGCGCCCCTGGGGCGAGAGATAGATCACCTTGGCCGGCCCGCCACCGGCGGCTTCCGCGCGATCGCGAGCGGCGTGGATCGCCGCACGCAGGGTCTCGACCTTCATCAGCATGCCTGGACCACCGCCGTAGGGGCGGTCATCCACCGTGCGGTGCTTGTCCGTCGCATAGTCCCGGGGATTCCAGAATTCCAATTCCAGCAGCCCCTGCTTCACTGCTCTCCCCGTTACGCCGTAACGGCCGATCGCATCGAACATCTCCGGGAACAGCGAGACAACCCCAATCCACACGGCACTATTTCCAGACAGCTAGAAGTCGGGATCCCAGTCCACCGTCATTCGCCCGGCATCGAGATCCACCTCGCACACCACCTGGTCGGGCAGAAACGGCAACAGCCGCTCCTTGTCGTCGACGGCCTCGGCATCGCCCCTGACCACCAGCACGTCGTTGGCGCCGGTCTCGAACAGGTAGCTGACGCGGCCCAGGTCGACGCTATCGCGGGTAATCACCCGCAGGCCTTCCAGTTGATGCCAGTAGTACTCACCCGGCGCGAGGCGTGGCAGGGCATCCTTGTGCAGCAGTATCTCTGCCCCGGCCCACTGCTCGGCCAGCTCGCGCGACGCCACTCCCTCGAGACTGGCGACCAGGCCCTTGCCCTGGCGCCGCCCCTGGCTGAGGCGCCGGGTGACGGTTTGACCGTCGAGGCGCAGCTGCCACTCGGGGTAGTCGAGAATGCCGTCTATCGGGCTGGTGTACGAATACACCTTCAGCCAGCCCTTGACCCCGTAAGGGCTGGTCAGCTTGCCCAGCACCACGTGCTGGTCGTCGCTGCCCTCTTCGGGGCCGGTCGCTGGTTCGCTCACGCTATCACGCATCAGGCTCAGGCCTGCTTGCGTGCTTCCTTGAGGAGCTCGGCGACGCGGTCGGAGACCTGGGCGCCCTGGCTCTGCCAGTGGGTCACACGGTCGAGGTCGACGCGCAGACGCTCTTCTTGGCCGCGGGCCACCGGGTTGAAGAAGCCGACGCGCTCGATGAAGCGGCCGTCACGAGACTTGCGCGAGTCGCTTACAGTCAGGTGATAGAAGGGACGCTTCTTGGCGCCACCACGTGCCAGACGAATGGTAACCATTGCGTTAACAGTCCTTCGGTTGGAGTTGCTGAAATGTCATATGCTTACTGCTGCTCGGTCGAGGGACCGCGGTTGATCGCGCGGTCCTGCCACGAAGACGCAGCATTCTACGGAAAACGACCCTGGATGGAAACCTTTTTCCATCTTGGCCGAGCGCTCAGCGCCACGGCAGGCCACCGGGGCCGCCCATGCCACCGCCACCCATCGGGCCGCCTGGACCACCCGGGCCACCAGGGCCTCCGCCGCCCATCATGCCGGACATGCCGCGCATCATCTTCTGCATGCCGCCCTTCTTGCCGGCCTTCTTCATCATCTTCTGCATCTGCTTGTGCTGCTTGAGCAGACGGTTGAGGTCCGGCACCTGCAGGCCGGCACCGGCGGCAATGCGGCGCTTGCGCGAACCGTTGATGATCTCCGGCTTGTGGCGCTCCTTGGGCGTCATCGAGTTGATCAGCGCCTCGAGCTTACCGAGCTCCTTCTCGGGTCCGGGCCCCTGAGCCATCTCGGCCATCTGCCCCATGCCCGGCAGCTTGCTCATCAAACCACCCATCCCGCCCATCTTCTTGAGCTGCTGGAGCTGGTCGCGGAAGTCCTCGAGATCGAAGCCGTCACCCTTCTTGACCTTCTTGGCCAGCTTGTCGGCCTTGGCCTTGTCGACGGTGCGCTCGGCCTCCTCGATCAGTGACAGCACGTCGCCCATGCCGAGGATGCGTGACGCCACCCTATCGGGGTGGAAGGGTTCCAGGGCATCGACCTTCTCGCCCATGCCCATGAACTTGATCGGCTTGCCGGTGATATGGCGCACCGACAGCGCGGCACCGCCACGCGCATCACCGTCGGCCTTGGTCAGGATCACCCCGGTCAGCGGCAGCGCCTCGTGGAAGGCCTTGGCAGTGTTGGCAGCATCCTGACCGGTCATGGCGTCGACCACGAACAGGGTTTCCTGCGGCGAGACGGCCTTATGCAGCGCCTGGATCTCGGCCATCATCACTTCGTCGACGGCCAGACGGCCGGCGGTGTCGACCAGCACCACGTCGTGGAACTGGATCCTGGCGTGCTTGATCGCCGCCTCGGCAATCGCTACCGGCTTCTGGTCGCTGCGCGACGGGAAGAACTCGACGCCGACTTCGCTGGCCAGGGTCTCCAGCTGATCGATGGCCGCCGGGCGGTAGACGTCGGCGGACACCACCAGCACCTTCTTCTTCTCGCGCTCCCTGAGAAAGCGCGCCAGCTTGGCCACTGAGGTGGTCTTGCCCGCGCCCTGCAGGCCGGCCATCAGCACCACCGCCGGCGAGCCCTTGAGGTTGAGCCCCTCGTTGGCCTCGCCCATGACCGCCTCGAGCTCCTGCTGGACGATCTTGACGAACTGCTGGCCCGGCGACAGGCTCTTGGAGACTTCCTGCCCCACCGCGCGCTCACGCACCCGGTCGATGAAGGCCTTGACCACCGGCAGTGCGACGTCGGCCTCGAGCAGCGCCCGGCGCACTTCGCGCAGGGTATCCTTGATGTTGTCTTCGGTCAGCTTGGCGTGACCGCTGATGGACTTGAGCGTCTTCGATAGACGCTCCGACAGATTCTCGAACATGATGCCTCTCCGGCAATGTGCCTTGGCGTTGGGCGACGATTATACGCACAACAAGGGTCAGTCTCCATGGCGCTGGCTGGGCGGCGTCGAGCGGATTGGGTATAGTAGCGGCTCAGGTGACATTTCTCGTCAACAGCCGACCTCGACGGCGCATGGACAGCTACCGATGCAGGCGCTCCCTTTTGCCCTTCTTGCCATGATTCTCTATCTCGGCGCGGCCTCCTGGCAGGGCCTGGCGCTGGTACGTCGCGTGCCGCCGCGCCCGGCGCTGGTGCGTGGGGTGGGGATGGCGGCACTGCTCTGCCATGCGCTGGTGATCGCGGCCATGATGCGCGAGGCCGACGGGCTATGGCTGGGGCTGTCGGCCAGTGCCGCAATGCTCAGCGCGGTGATCACTGCCGTGCTGCTCGGCGGCAGCCTGGTCAAGCCGATCATCAATGCCGCCACCGCGCTGTTCCCGCTGGCCGCCGCGACCCTGCTGCTGGCGGTGGGCTTGCCCGCCCCGGCCCGCGACAGCGGCCTGACTCCGGGTATCGCGCTGCACGTGATCAGCTCGACGCTGGCCTTTGCAGTGCTGGCCATCGCCGCGGTACAGGCGGTGCTGGTGGGGCTGCAGAACCAGGCCCTGCGCCATCACCATATCCGCGGCCTGGTCCAGGCACTGCCGCCGCTGACCACCATGGAGCGAGTACTGTTCGAGTTGATCTGGGCCGGCATGCTGCTGCTCACCCTGTCGATCGCCAGTGGCTTCGTGTTCCTCGACAACCTCTTCGCCCAACACCTGGCACACAAGACGATCCTGTCGCTGGCCGCCTGGGTGCTGTTCGCGATCCTGCTTGCCGGTCGCCACTTCCGCGGCTGGCGCGGCCTGCGCGCGGTGCGCTGGACACTGGGCGGCACTCTGCTGCTGCTGCTCGCCTACTTTGGCAGCAAGTTCGTGCTCGAGATCATCTTCCAGCGCAGCTGAGCGGCTGCCGTCGCGCCTTGACAGGCCATCGCCGAATCCCTACAAACGAGCCTGACATGCCATTGAGGACTCACCCAACTTGAGCGACGACTTCCCGCTGGGACTGCTGTTCGGCCTGCTGTTTCTACTTATCTGCCTGTCGGCGTTCTTCTCCAGTTCCGAAACCGGCATGATGTCGATCAACCGCTACCGCCTGAGCCATCAGGCCGGCAGTGGCGAGCGCGCCGCCAAGCGGGTGATGCGCCTGCTGGCCAGGCCCGACCGCCTGATCGGCGTCATCCTGATCGGCAACAACCTGGTCAACAACCTGGCCGCGGCGATCGCCACGGTGCTTGCCATCCACTTCTTCGGCGACGTTACCGGCCCGGCGATAGCGCCGCTGGTGTTGACCATCGTGATCCTGATCTTCGCCGAGGTGACCCCCAAGACCTACGCCGCGGTGAAGCCCGAGCGCATCGCCTACCCGGCCTCAGTGATCCTCGAGCCGCTACTCAAGCTGCTCTACCCGCTGGTGTGGCTGGTCAATGCCATCTCCAATGGCCTGCTCAAGCTGATCG
Source organism: Halomonas salipaludis (assembly GCF_002286975.1). GTDB lineage: Bacteria > Pseudomonadota > Gammaproteobacteria > Pseudomonadales > Halomonadaceae > Franzmannia > Franzmannia salipaludis. The sequence goes on along the minus strand of NZ_NSKB01000005.1, from coordinate 26,636 downwards.
GCGTCAAGAGCATCGACGGCGGCGCCGACAACCTGACCCGCGACGAGCTGCGCACCGTGGTCCACGAGGCCGGCACGCTGATCCCGCACCGCCACCAGGCCATGCTGCTGTCGATCCTCGACCTCGAGAACGTCACCGTCAACGACATCATGGTGCCGCGCCACGAAGTGGTGGGCATCGACCTCGAGGACGACCTGGAAAGCATCCTGGCGCAGATCCGTACCAGCCAGCACACCCGCATCCCGGTCTTCAAGGGCGACATCAACAACATCATCGGCATGCTGCACCTGCGCAACGCGGCGCGTTTCCTGTCCAAGCGCGAGGTCACCAAGGCCTCGATCGTGCAGGAGGCCCGCGAGCCCTACTTCATCCCCGAGTCGACGCCGCTGCATACCCAACTGCTCAACTTCCAGCAGCAGAAGCGGCGCATCGGCATCGTGGTCGACGAGTACGGCGACGTGGAGGGCCTGGTGACCCTGGAGGATATCCTCGAAGAGATCGTCGGTGAGTTCACCACCGACGTGGCGGGGATGCATCAGGAGATCCACCTGCAGGACGACGGCAGCTACGTGATCGAAGGCACCGCCAATATCCGCGAGATCAACAAGTCACTGGGCTGGCAGCTACCCACCGACGGCCCCAAGACCCTCAACGGCCTGATCCTCGAGCACCTCGAGTCGTTTCCCGATGGCCCTGCCTCGCTACAGGTCGGCACCACCCGCATGGAGATCCTGCAGGTCAAGGACAAGCTGATCACCTCGGCGCGCTGCTGGCAGCATAGCCGCCGTGCGCCGCGTCGCGGCTAAGCGGTTCCGCCCTCACTGCGCAGCGCAGGTTGCGCCCAGCGGTCGGCGTCGGCCTTGAGCTCGCGCACCCGCGCCTCGAGCACCCCGCAGCGCGCCTGCTGTGGCGACAGCGGCTCGTCGAAGTAGAGCGCCACCCGTGCACGGAATCGGCGCGGCCACTTGGTCAACGCCCGCCCGCCCTGGTGCGAGGTCCACGACCCCCACAGTCCGGCCAGCCCCGCCGGCACCACCGGCACCGGATCGCGCGCCAGGATGATATCCAGCCCGCGGCGGAAGCGCTGGATCTCGCCATCCGGCGTCAGCCGGCCCTCGGGGAACAGCATGACTACCTCGCCGTGACGCAGCGCATGACTGACCTCGTCAAGCGCGCGGCGCACGCTGCCCGGGTCGCGACGGTCGGCGTCCACCGGGATCGCTCCGACGATACGAAACCACCAGTTGAGCCACGGCGACTCGTAGATCGGTCGATCCATCAGGAAGCGCAGCGGACGCGGGCTGGCGCCACCGATCACCAGCGCATCCATGAAGCTGACATGATTGCACACCACCAGCGCCGCGCCACGCGCCGGAATATGCTGACGACCGCGAAACTTGAGACGGTAGATCAGGTGCACCAGGGCGAAGATCAGCAGCCGCAGCAGCGGCCGCGGCCCGCGCACCAGCAACCCCAGCCCGATCAGCAGGGCGATGCCGCCGAGGCTGGCGACGAAGACCGGCAGCTCGACCCCCGCCACGCCCAGCATCAGCATGCCGAATAGCGCTGCGACCAGCATCAGCAAGGCATTGAAGATGTTGTTGGCGGCGATCATCCGCGCCCGCTGCCGCTCGCGGCTGAGCATCTGGATCAGGGTGTAGAGCGGCACGATATACAGCCCGCCACCCATGCCCACCAGTCCCAGCGCCGCCAGCATGCGCCAGAAGCCGAGCTGCAGCAGCAGCTCGCTCAAGGTCGCGGCGGATAGCGCCAGCGGCGCCGAACCGGCCAGCCACAGGCCGCCGACGCCCATCAATAGCGCCCCCAACACCACCAGGCCGAGCTCGAGCCGCCCCGCCGAGAGCCGCGCACAGAGCATCGCCCCGGCCCCCACGCCCAGCGCAAACGCCGCCAGCAGCAGGTTGAAGGCCGAGGCCTGGCCACCGACGACCTGGCTGGCCCAGGCCGGTAGCAGCGTCAGGTAGCAGGTGCCCAGGAACCAGAAGGCGCTGATCCCCAACATCGCCGACAGCAGCTGGGGCGCGCGCAGGCTGTCGCCGAGCACCGCCCAGATGCTTCCAAGGGGATGCCGTGCCGCCGTGTCGCTGCCCGCCGCCGGCGGTGCCGGCGGAATCATCAGGCTCGCCGCCAGGCCGGCCACAGCTACCGCCAGCAGCGCCAGAACCGCCACCGGCCGTGACACGCCCGGCGGTAGGGTGGCCAGCAGCCCGGCCAGCAGGGTACCGGCGAGGATCGCCGCGAAGGTGCCGAGACCCACCCAGGCGTTGCCGCGCACCAGCTCGGTAGGCGCCAGGTGCTGGGGCAGGATGGCGTACTTGACCGGGCCGAACAGCGCCGACTGCACGCCCATCAGCAGCAGTAGGCCATACAGCAGCGGCCGGCTCTCCCACCACACCACCGCCGCGGCGAGCAGCATGATACCCAGCTCGAACAGCTTGAGGCGACGAATCAGGCGCTGCTTGTCGAGGCGGTCGGCCAGCGACCCGCCCCAGGCGGAGAACAGCAGGAACGGCAGGATGAAGAGCCCCGCGGCCAGATTGGTCGCCAGGCCTTGACGCATCGGGTCATCGGGCAGCGTGGCAAAGACCAGCACCAGCAACAGCAGGGTGCGCAGCAGATTATCGTTGAGCGCCCCGAGGGCCTGGGTCCAGAATAGCGGGGCAAAGCGGCGCTGGGCGATCAGCCGACTCACGAGCCACTCGGCGGCTGACGCAAGCCGGCGAGAATGGTGGTCAACAGCTGATCGAGCAGCTCACCAACTTCCAGCTGCTGGTCCTGCCAATAGCCCAGGCGCTGATTGAGCCCCAGCTGCACCAGGCCGTGCACGCTGCCCCACAGGGTGCGTGCCAGGCGCCGCGCCTCGGCATCGCCCAGCGCCGGCTGGTACTCCTTGAGGGTGGCCTCGACGCGCACGAACAGGGCTTCGATCATATCGCTCTGGCGCTGGTCGAGCTCGCCCTCCTCGGCCAGCGGATAGTCGAACAGCAGCTGCCAGCGGTGACGATCCTGCTGGGCGAACTGCCAGTAGGCGGTGGCCAGCCCCTTGAGACGCGGCTCGGGGCTGGCCGCCGCCAGCCCCTCGATGGCCAGCTTGAGGCGCCCCAGAGTCTCGACGTTGACGTGCTGCAGCAGGTTGCCGAAGCTGCCGTACAGCTTGAGCAGAGTGCTCGGCGCGCAGCCCACCTCGCGCGCCAGCGAGCGCAGCGACAGCGTATGCACGGGGCGCTCCTGCAACCAGGCATCGCATGCGGCCATGACCTGGGCATGCAGTGCCTCGGGCGCATGCTGTCTGGGACGAGCCATCGGCTTCCTCGCGTGTGAATGCACTATGCGAACAGTGTTTCCGGACAGCATATCGATACCTGCGGCAAACGCAAGCTCAGTATGACTGGGCTTCGTCTGAAAATCGGCGAGCGAAGGTCAGGGCTAGGCCCGTTCCCGACGGGCCAACGCACTCCCCACATCCATGTGGGTCGCAAAGCAAAATCAGAGACAAATCGTCAGGATTGACGAGTTGGGCAGCTCCGCTGCTCGCAGAGCGAGCGACAAGGATGTCGCGAGTCCAAAGCGGAGTTTACGGGGGTGTAAATGAGTACTTTGAGCTGATTTTTAACGCCGTATGGCCAAGCGCAGACACTTTTCGGACAAAGCCCAGCGCCGCTTTCGCGCACTGCCCGAGTTGGTTACCCTGTCGCCTCGCCACTGAACAGGAGCGCGCATGGCCGGTCGCCTCTATATTGCCCCGACGCTCGACCTCGAGCGGCTGCTGGGTGGGGTCGAGCAGCACGGCGAGCTGCTCGCCAACCCCAATCTGGCCCCGCGCCGTGCGCTGTCGATGCTGCATCATGCCGCCGGCGGCCCGCGCCTGAGCAACGCCTTCTGGGGACTGACCCCGCCATGGCTCAAGGTCCTCGACCACGCCCCCCACTGCGCGCGTGCCGAATCGCTCGACGCCCGCGCGATGTTCCGCGACGCCTTTGCCGCACGGCGCTGCCTGGTGCCGGTCAGCGGTATCTACGTATGGAAGCCCCAGCCGCGCATGAAGCAGCCTTTCCTGGTCACCCACTGCGAGCGCCAGCCACTGCTGCTGGCCGGCCTGTGGTGTCGCTTCCACACCGCCCTGACCGAGCATCACGACTCCTGCGCGCTGATCACCGTGCCCAGTAACGCACTGCTGGCGCCGCTCAGCGATCGGCTGCCGGCGGTGATCGCACCGGCCAGCGCGCGCCGCTGGCTCGACCCGGCTACCCCACTGGAAGAAGTCCGGGCATTGCTAATCCCGGCAGAGATGGAACTGTTGGGCGCTTTTCCGGTATCAAGACGAGTCAATGATCCTTCACATCAGGACTGGGCCTGTGCTCACCCCACCGGCCCCATGCATCGCTGGACCACCGCACAGGAGACATGATGCGCCTTTCGTCCTCTTTTCCCGGCTCGCTCGGCGCCAACGCGCTGCGCCTGCTGCCCCCACTGACGGCTAGCCTGCTCGGCGCCGTGCTGCTCACCTGGTTCGTCTCCCCGCTGCACGCCGACGACACAGGCATTGCCGAGGTCGACACCCCGCACATGAGCCCCCACGACACCCGCGACTACCGCACCCTGGCGCTCGACAACGGCCTCAGCGTGCTGCTGGTCAGCGACCCGGAGGCCGACAAGGCCGCCGCCTCGATGAACGTCAGCGTGGGCAGCGCCCAGGATCCCGACGACCTCGCCGGCCTCGCCCACTTCCTCGAGCACATGCTGTTCCTGGGCACCGAGCCGTTCCCCGAGGCCGATGCCTACCAGAGCTACATCTCGCGCCACGGTGGCAACCACAACGCCTTCACCGCGCCCAGCGATACCAACTACTTCTTCGATATCGAGCCCGAGGCGCTGCCCGGCGCCCTCGACCGCTTCAGCCAGTTCTTCATCTCGCCGCTGTTCAACGCCGACCAGCTGGCCAGCGAGCGCAGCATCGTACACTCCGAGTATCAGGCGCGACTGCGTGACGAAGGCCGCCGCCAACTCGACGTGGTCAACCAGCGTCTCAACCCCGACAACCCCACCACGCGCTTCGCGGTGGGCAGTCGCGAGACACTTGCCGACCGTCCCGAGGGAGAGCCGAGCCTGCGCGAGCGGGTCATCGAATTCTACGAGCAGTATTACGACGCCAACGTCATGAACCTGGCGCTGGTCGGCCCGCAGCCCCTCGATGAGCTGGAAGGGCTGGTCCAGGAGCGCTTCGTCGAAATCGCCGATCGCGGCCTCGAGCCGCCGACCATCGACGAACCGCTGGTACTCGACGACAGCCTGCCCCAGGCTCTCGAGGTCCAGAGCCTGCGCGACAGTCGCGAAATGCGCTTCCAGTTCGCCATCGACGACCCCCGCGACGAGTACCGCACCAAGCCCGCCGACTTCCTGGCCAACCTGCTCGGCCACGAGGGCGACGGCAGCCTGCTGGCGACGCTACGCGAGGCCGGCCTGGCCGACGGCCTGTCCGCCGGCGTCAGCCGCGGCGACGGCAATCAGGCGCTGTTCACGGTGACGGTCAGCCTCACCCCCAGTGGGGCAGAAGCCCTCGACACCATCCAGGCCAGCCTGTTCGAGGCCATTGCGCTGATCGACGAGAAGGGCCTGGAGGAGTGGCGCTACGACGAGCAGGCCAGCCTCGCCGAGCAGCAGTTCACCTTCCAGCAGCACGGTGCACCGCTGCAGAGTGCCATGCGCCTGGCCATGAATCTGGCCTACTACCCCCGCGAGGACGTACACTACGCCGCCTACCGTATGGACGCTTTCGACGCCGAGCGCATCAGCGAGTACCTCGCGGCGCTGCGCCCGGACAACCTGCTGCGCATTTACAGCGGTCCCGACGTGGAGGGTGAGGAAATCTCACCGTGGTTCGATGCCCCCTACCGGGTCGAGCAGCCGGCCGAGTGGGCGGAAGCCGAGCCGCTATCGGGGCTGGCGCTGCCCGACCCCAACCCCTTCATCGCCGAGGACCTGACTCTGCTCGAGGAGCAGGACGACGTGCCCTACCCGCTGATCGAGGGCAACAGCTTCTCGCTGTGGTACCAGGCCCATGCCGGCTTCAACACGCCCAAGGTCGAGTGGCGCTTCAGCTTGCAGCACCCCCAGGCCACGCGCAGTGCGCGGGACGCTGCGCTGACCCGGCTGCTGGCCGGCTGGCTCGACGACAGCCTCAACGAGGCCTTCTACCCGGCGCGGCTGGCCGGCCAGCGCTTCGAGTCCTACGCCCACTCGCGCGGCATGACGCTGTCGTTCTCGGGCTGGCGCGACCGCCAGGAGCTGCTGATGCGCCAGGCGTTGTCGCAGCTGATCGAGGGAGAAATCAGCGATGCCGGCGTCGAACGGGTACGCTACCGCCTCGAGCGCGAGTGGCGTAACGCGCCGCAGGCGGCACTGCACCAGCAGGCCTACCGGACCCTAGGCGAGGCGCTGATTCGTCCCCAGTGGTCGACCTCAGCGCTACTCGAGGCGGTGCGTGAGCTCGAGGCCGACGACCTGCGCGACTTCCGTCGCCGGTTCCTCGACGAGCTGCGTATCGAAGCCATGGTGGTCGGCAACCTGCCCGCCGAACTCGCCGAGCGCGAGGCACGGATGGTCGCCGATGCGCTGCGTCCGCAACTCGGCGAGAGCGATATCCCGCGCCTCGAACCGCTGCGCGCTAGCCAGCTGGCACCGCTGCATCCCGACACCGAGCGCCAGGAGTCGCTGGTGCTGCGCTACCTTCAGGGCCACGACCGCAGCCTCGACAGCCAGGCCCGCCTGGCGGTGATTGCCCAGCTCATCGATACGCCCTTCTACACCCGGCTGCGCACCGAGGAGCAGCTCGGCTATATCGTCAACGCCGGCTACTCGCCGCTGCTCGACGCCCCCGGCGTGGCGCTGGTGGTGCAGTCCCCGGAGACCGACAGCGCGACCATCGGCGAGCGCATCGATGCCTTCCTCGACGACTTCGAGACGCGCCTGGAGACGCTCGAGGACGACGACATCGCCGCCTATCGCCAGTCGGTACGCGACCGCCTGCTGACCCGCGATACCTCGCTCGGCGCCCTGACCAACCGCCAGTGGCAGGCGCTGGCCTACGGCGATACCGACTTCGACCGCCGCGAGCGCCTCGCCGCACGGGTCATGGAGGTCTCCGCCGACGAGCTGCGCGAGGTCTGGCCGAGCCTGCGCCGCGAGGCGGTGGTCGACGTGACCTTCGACCCCGGCGACGAGGCCAGCGACGTGGCCAATGCCAGCGAGGAGTTGGAACCGCTGCCGCTGCCCGACGACTGATCGGCGCCCCCTGAACGCACCGCGCCCGGCCAAGTTTGGCCGGGCGCGGTCGCTTGGGCTATCGACGACTCGCGTCAGCCGAAGGCCTGGGGCGGCACGATTGACTCGACGTGCATCACCAGCTCCTCGAGCACCTGCCGCTCGTGGTCGTCCAGCGCCACCTGATTGAGGCGCTCGATCTCGCGCGCGAAGCCGGCCAGGGTCAGGCCCCCCAGGCTGGCATCGTTCATGCGCGCCCAGCGGAACTCCTCCCAGCGCGCCTGCTCCTCGCTGGACAGGGTGTCGGGATAGCTGCGCGCACGAAAGCGAAACAGCATCTCCTCGAGGCGCGGGTCCTGGAAGGCGAAGGCGGTCTCGACCAACTCCCAGGGATCGGTGTCGCGTACCCGCTGCATCTGCTGGCGGTCCGCCGGCGAGAAGAACCCGCCGGAGTAGAGCATCAGATCAGGATCCTGGGGCCCTTCGGGGGGCGGCTCGGCGAACACCGCGGCGGCCTTGCGTGCCGCCTCGGGGTTGGCGCACAGCGCCTGCCAGTGCTGCTCACAGCGCGCACGGTCGAGGGACAGTCGTGTGGCGACGTCCGGGGTCACCGCCTTGATCGGCAGGAGCACCGGGCTCTTGTTGATATGGATCACCTTGAGCGGGATGCGCGTCTCGCCCTCGGCCAGCTCGTCGGCACCAACGAAGACCCGCGCGCGAATCTCCTCCGGCGACAGCGAAAACAGTGGCGCCGGATCATCACCGAGGTCGTAGACGATCACCCCGTTGGGGTTGGTGGGGTGCTCGGCCAGCGGCATTATCAGCGCGCTGCAGCCGCGGCTCGCCGGGTAGCGTCGCGAGACGTGAAGCATCGGCTTGCGCGAGGGGATATCCAGCAGCTTGGCCACCTCGCGCTTGCTGCGCAGTTTCAGCAGGTAGTCGAACAGCTGCGGATTACGCGTCTTGAGCAGCCGCGCCATGGCGATCGTGGCGCGCACGTCGGCCAGGGCATCATGGGCGCCAGCGTGTTCGATGCCGTTAGCCACGGTGAGGTGCTCGAGCTTGAAGCTCGGCGCGCCGTCTTCACGCCGCGGCCATTCGATACCCTCGGGACGCAGGGCGTGGAAGGCACGCACGGCGTCGATCAGGTCCCAGCGCGAGTTGCCGTTCTGCCACTCGCGGGCATAGGGATCGAGGAAATTGCGGTAGAACAGGTGACGGCTGACTTCGTCGTCGAAGCGCAGGCTGTTGTAGCCCAGTGCGCAGGTGCCGGGCTCGCTCATCGCCGCATTAATATGGCCGGCGAACTCTGCCTCGGGCATGCCGCGGCGGCGCGCCTGCTGCGGCGTGATGCCGGTGATCAGGCAGGCCTGGGGGTGCGGTAGGTAGTCGTCGGCCGGCTTGCAGTACCACATCAGCGGCTCGCCGATCTCGTTGAACTCGGCATCGGTGCGGATGGCAGCAAACTGGGAGGGACGGTCACGCCGCGGATCGGCGCCGAAGGTCTCATAATCGTGCCACAGAAAACTCTGCGGCGCGGCAGGGGACTGCGCCATGGGGATAGTCGTCTCTCTTCAGCGGGCCGGGCACCTAGCCTAGCACATCGCCGGGGCCGCGCTCAGCCACCCCGGCGGTTGGCTCAGCTGCGCGGCAGGGTGACGTTGAGTTCGAGCACCGAGCAGTCGTCGTCGCGGTCGAGGCTGATACTGATGGCATCCTGCTCGACCTTGACGTAACGCCGAATCACCTCCAACAGCTCACGCTCCAGCATCGGCATATAGTCCGGCTGATCGCGCTGGCCGCGCTGGTGAGCGACGATGATCTGCAGGCGCTCCTTGGCCACGGACGCACTCTTCTTGCGCTCGCCTCTGAGAAAATCCAGTAGTTTCATCGGCGACCTCCTCCGAATACCCGGCTCAGCAGACTCTTCTTCTGGTACTCATGAAAACGCAGCGGGACGTCCTCGCCGAGCAGCCGCGAGACCGTGTCGGTGTAGGCCTGACCGGCATCGCTGTTGGCGTCGTGGGTGACCGGGATGCCCTGGTTGGAGGCGCGCAGCACGGCCTCGGATTCGGGGATCAGGCCGATCAGGTCGATGGCCAGGATCTCGCGAATGTCCTCGAGGTTGAGCATATCGCCGTGGTCGACCCGCGCCGGGTTGTAGCGGGTGATCAGCAGATGCTCCTTGATCGGATCCTGGTTGCGCTCGGCACGACGGGTCTTCGACGCCAGCAGCCCGAGGATACGGTCGGAGTCGCGCACCGAGGAGACCTCGGGATTGGTCACCACCACCGCTTCGTCGGCAAAATACATCGCCAGCTGTGCGCCGCGCTCGATCCCTGCCGGCGAGTCGCAGAGGATGTAATCGAAGTCCTCCGACAGGCTTTCGAGCACTTTCTCCACGCCTTCGCTGGTCAGGGCATCCTTGTCGCGGGTCTGGGAGGCCGGCAGGATGTGCAGGTTGTCGACCCGCTTGTCGCGGATCAGCGCCTGGTTCAGCCCCGCCTCGCCCTGGATCACATTGACCAGGTCGTAGACCACACGCCGCTCGCAGCCCATGATCAGGTCGAGGTTACGCAGGCCCACGTCGAAATCGATCACGACGGTCTTGTTGCCGCGCAGCGCCAGCCCGGTGGCGATGGCTGCTGCGCTGGTAGTCTTGCCGACCCCACCCTTGCCGGAGGTCACTACGATAATCTTGGCCAAGATAAGCTTCCTGTTGCTATGAGGGGTGTCGTCGTCACGCTCACGTCAGCCCGGCGATGGCCAGCTGGTCGTCGCTGAGACGGACCTGCACCGCGCTGCCCAGCAGTCGCGGGTCGATGTCTTCCAGACGTTTGTAGTTACCGGCCACCGAGAGCAGCTCGGCGTGCAGCTCGCGGCAGAAGATGCCGGCCTGGGCATCGCCATGGATGCCGGCCAGGGCACGGCCGCGCAGCGCCCCGTATACGTGCACGTTACCTGCTGCCAGCACTTCGGCACCGGCATTGACCGCGCCGATGACCACCAGGTCGCCGTCGGGGGCGGTAAGCTGCTGCCCCGAGCGTACCGTGCCACGGTGAATGCGCCCGCCACCGGCCGGCTGCACGCTCTCCGCCGGGGTTTCCGGGGCGGGTGCGGCGACGCTTTCCAGGTTGCGCGGCTTGATCTCCTGGGGCGGAAACCAGCCGAGCCCCAGCGCCCAGGCCGACTGCTTGACCGGGTCGGCGCCACCGCGCACCGCCACTGGCAGCAGCTTATGGGCTCGACACACCGCGCAGATGCGTTCCAGCGCCAGGTGTGGCTCATCGAGCTTCTCGACACTGAGCACCACCGGCGTGTGCTGGAAGAATGCCGGTGACTGGCTGAGCTTGCCGGCCAGCTGCTCTCGGATACGCTCGGGATCGGCACTGGTCAGTTCCATGACCGTCATGGGCAGCATGCCGCCCTTGAAAGTAAAGGCTGTGCTGGCCCTGTCCACGTTCAGGCTCATGGCCGGACTCCAAGTCGGATGATGACAGTAAAGCTAAGCGAGGGGCGCCGCCCCTGCAACTGATCATAAGACCAGCCGCGCGGCTTGTCAGTGTCTCCAGTCGGCAACAGCACTCGCGCCAAGGCCTTTTCCGCTGCCGCATCACATGCTTAGATAACAGGTTGGGGATTTGCAGAGAACAACAATATCCCGCCTTTCACAAGGATATGCCGCGTCATGCCAGGAAGCTTCATGTCAGGTTGGTTTCGTCAGCTGTTCGCGCCGCGCTGGCAGCACCCGGATGCCGAGCGTCGCCGGCAGGCCGCCGGCCAGCTCGATCCCGCCCAGGACGAAGGCCATGCCGCCCTTGTACACCTCGCCGGCGATGCCGATGCGCGGGTCCGCCAGGCCGCGCTGGCCCGCTTCGAGTCCATCGACACGCTGCTGGCACTGGTCGACACTCACCCCAGCCCCGAGCTGCGCGCACGCCTCGCCGCACTGCTGGTCGGCGCGGCGGGCAGCACGCCGCTGGACGACCGCGTGGCCTGGGTCGCAAAACTTGGCGACCAGAGCCTGATCCAGGAGGTTGCCCTGCATGGCGACAACCAGCAGCTGCGCCTGGCCGCCGTGGCCGCTCTGCGCGACGACGACGAAGCCGCGCTGATTGCCCAGGCCTGCGAGAACGGCATCGCCGCCGTACGCCACGCCGCCGCTGTCAGGGTGAGCAGCGAAGCCGGCCTACAGCAGCTCGTCCGCCAGGCGCGTCGCGACAAGCAGGTCGCCCGGCTGGCCCGCGAACGGCTCAATGCCCTGCGTGCCGATGCCGCTCAGCAGACCGCCGCCGAAGCCGAGCGCGAGCGTATCCTCAGCGCCCTGGAGCAGCACGGCCATCACGCCTGGGAGCCGCTCTATGCCGGGCGCTACCGCCACCTGCAGCGCGAGTGGGAGGCACTCAAGGACTTGCCCAGCGCCGAGCAGGAGCGGCGCTACCACGACGCCTGCCTGCTGTGCCGCAAGACCCTTACCGACCACGACGCCCAGCAGCACGTGCATGCCGCCTTCGACCAGCGTCGTGAAGATGCCGACCAGACCCGCGAAGGGCTGCTCGAGGCCCTGGAAGAGACCCTCGAAAGCTTGCGCCGCAGCGAGCATCTGGCCGCCCAGGACATCGACAGCCTGCGCGCCCAGAAGCGCCTGCTGGCGACCCGCTGGCAGGCGTTGTCGGACCATCATGCCCCCGACGACACGCTGCGCCAACGCTACGACCGCGCCCTCGCGGAGTACGACCGCATCGGCCATGCCTGGGAGCGCTTCCGGGCTCGTGCCGCCGAGTTCGACCAGGCCCTGACCGCCTGCGACCGTGAGGCGCTGCAGGCCTTGCTGACGGCCTGCGCCTGGCCCGACGACCTGCCCCCCACCACACTGCTGGCGCGTGCCCGGCGCAGCGCCGAACAGCAGCCGACAGCCCACAGCATGCCCGACCCGAGCCAGTTCCAGCGCGACGTCGACGAGCTCGGCGTGCTGCTCGAGCGTGGCGCCTTCAAGAGCGCCAGCCGCCTGCATCAGCGACTTCGCCAGCGCCTCGATCAATTGCCCGAAGAGCACCGCCGCCGCCATCAGCCGACGCTCAAGCGGCTCGGCGCCCAGCTCGCCGAACTGCGCGACTGGCGCGGCTTCGTTGCCGGCCCCAAACGCGACCAGCTGTGCCAGGCGATTGCCGAGCTGGCCGAGGATACCCAGCTCAGCGATGCCGCCCTGGACCGCCGCCACCGTCAGTTGGTCAAGGAGTGGGCCTCGCTCGGCGATGCCGCCGCCGATCGCGAGCTGTCGACTCATTTTCGCGCCTGTTCGGATCGCATTCATCAGCGCCTGGCAGCGTGGCGCGCGGCGCTCGACGCCGAGCGCCAGCGCAACCTCGAGGCCCGCGAAGCGCTCTGCGAACAGCTCGAAGCGCTGCTCGACAAGCCCGACCCCGAAGCCGACCCCGACGCGCTGCGCGACATTCGCGACCGCGCCCGCGAGCAGTGGCGGCGCTACTCACCGGTACCGCGTGAGCGTGCCGAAGCCGTCGGACGCCGCTTCGGCCGCGTGCGTCACGGCCTGCAGGCGCTGATCGACCAGCGCGCTCAGGCCATTGCCGCCGCCAAACGCGAACTGACCGACGCCGCCCAGGCCCTGCTCGACAGTGACCAGCCCAGCCACCACCGCGCCGAGCAGGCCAAACGTCTGCAGCAGCGCTGGCGAGATCTGGGCCGCGCCCCCAAGGGCGAGGAACAGGCACTGTGGCGGGAGTTCCGCGGCATCTGCGACCGCATCTTCGCTAACCGCGAGGCGGAGCGTAACGACCGTACCGAGCGTGCTCGCCAGCAGCTCGACGCCATGCAGGCATTGATCGACCGCCTCGACGGCTGGCAGCCGGCAACGCTCGAGGACACCACCATCCTGGACGCCGCCATCGTCGAGGCCGAGGCCCTCGAGCCGCTGCCCGCCGGGCGCCGCAGCGACGGCATGCGGCGACGCTGGTCGGGCATCGTGCGTGCGCGCCGCGAACGCCTGGCGCGCCTGGCTGTGTGCGAGGAGGTCAGCCGCTGGCGCGCCCTGCAGCCGCTGCTTAACGCCCATCTGGCGGCCGACGCCACCGTGCTGAGCGGCCAGCCGGCCGGCGACGTCGAGGCCGATGACAGCCTCGGCGGCGACCTGCTCAGCGCCCATCGGCTGCGCAACGCGCGGCGCCGCGAACCACCGCCGCAGGCCGAGGTCGAGGAGTCGCTGGCGCGACTGCGGGTACACCTGGCGCTGCTGGCCGGCAGCCGCGTTGGCCAGCAGGACGACCCGCTGCGTCTGGCGATTCAGGTCGAGCGCCTCAACGAAGGGCTCGGCCGAGAGCTGAGCAAGGCCGAGGAGCTCCACGAGGTGTTGCGCGAGCTATTCGCTACCGGGCCGGTGCCCAGCGAGCTATGGCAGCGCGAGGCTCAGGAACTGGATGCCATCTTTACTCAGCTACTACGCCTGCCACCGCCCTGAAACGCGGAACGCGAGGCCGCAGCCTCGCGTTCCCAAGCGGCACCAACGATCACGATGCCGCGCACTGGCGTACAGCGCTCACCCCATGAACTGGCCACCGTTGATGTCCAGATTAGCGCCGGTGATATAGCCGGCCTGCTTGTCGGCTAGGAACACCACCGCGTGGGCGACCTCCTCGGGCGTCCCGTAGCGTTTCACGGGGATCGCCTCACGGATCGCCTCGCGCACCTTCTCGGGAATCTTCATGATCATGTCGGTGGCGATATAGCCAGGCGACAGGGTGTTGACGGTGATGCCCTTGGTCGCCGTCTCCTGCGCCAGCGCCATGGTCAAGCCATGCATCCCGGCCTTGGCTGCCGAGTAGTTGACCTGGCCGAACTGGCCCTTGCGACCGTTGATCGACGAGATATTGATGATGCGTCCATAGCCCTCCTCAAGCATGTCGTTGATCACGCAGCGGCAGGTGTTGAAGACGCTATTGAGGTTACAATCGATCACCTCGTGCCACTGCTCCGGGCTCATCTTCTTCATGGTGGTGTCGCGGGTGATGCCGGCACAGTTGACCAGCACGCTGACTGGCCCGTAAGTATCGCGAATCTCCTTCGCGCCGGCCTCACAGGCCTCGTAGTCCACCAGATTGGCGCCTGATAGCGCGATATTGTCATAGCCGTCGGCGCGCTGGCTTTCCAGCCAGTTCTTGGCCTTGTCGGGATTGTTATAGCCCGCCACTACCTGATAGCCCGCCTTGGCCAAGGCCTGGCAGATAGCGGTACCGATGCCGCCGGTACCACCGGTGACCCAGGCAACAGGTGCTGAGTTGGTCATATGCGGTTCTCCCTGATACCGACACCGCAACGACGGCGGCGCGGCTCAATGCGTCCAGTCTCGAGTGGTAGGCGCCACTGCCTGGCACCTACCACCCAGTATGGCTGCTCCTCGGCGCTCTGCACGAGCGTTTAACCAACCCTTGACGCAGCGCAAGAATTCTGTAGAATACGCCTCACGTTGATGCGGGGTGGAGCAGTCTGGTAGCTCGTCGGGCTCATAACCCGAAGGTCATCGGTTCAAATCCGGTCCCCGCTACCAAACATAGAAAGAAGCCAATTCCTTAGGGAGTTGGCTTTTTTCATGCCCGATGACCGGTCATCGGTTCGCTTTGGTTTCAAGGTCGGCGGGCCCCGCTACTGGCTGCTCACCTCACTCGTCGAGATGCCCGGCCACTGTCGGCGCCATGCCAAGCCGGCCGATGCCGGGCAGCTTGAGCGCCGGGCGCAACGGGTCGATGCCGAAGGTCAGCCCAAGCAGGGTGATCTCGAGGCCTTCGACACGTGCAACGCTGACCCCGAACAGCCCGCCCAGCGCCAGTTGGTAGCCGCTGCCGCTGGTGGTGGGCGCCCACCACTCGCCGAACAAGTAGTCGCGGCCG
Organism: Halomonas salipaludis; assembly: GCF_002286975.1. GTDB lineage: Bacteria > Pseudomonadota > Gammaproteobacteria > Pseudomonadales > Halomonadaceae > Franzmannia > Franzmannia salipaludis. Next base: position 11,454 of record NZ_NSKB01000005.1, on the reverse strand, counting down.
ACCGCGGTCACCGGCAGCGCCACCTCGAAGCCCGGCACCTCGCGCATTACCCAGGCCACGAAGGAGTTGCTGTTGGGCCCCGGCCAGGCGCGGTAGCGACCGGGCTCCGGGTAGTCGGCGATGGCCGCGTCGATCAGCGGTACCAGCACCGCCGCCGCTTCGCCGCGATAGTCGGCCAGCAGCGTCGGCGGATTGCCGAACCAGGCGCGATCCGGGGTATCGACCCCGGACACCACCGTGGGCCGGCGCCAGCTCAGCACGTGATGCAGGCGAAAGTCCTCCTCGCCCTCGGCGCGGGTGGCGATCCAGGTATGTACGCCGAAGGCGCCGCGCCAGCCGAAAGCGCGCGCGGCATAGACCTGTACCACCGGCGTGCCGGAGGACTCCGGCGCCAATCCGGCCGGCGTACGCTCCGCCGCCGACCAGTGACGCCCCAGCGGGACCTCACCGCTGGCCAGCATCCACAGCGGGCCGGCCAGCAGCAGGGCTACCACCAACAGCACGACTCCCATGCTGCGCAGTACGATTTTCATCGTGTGTTTCTCCCAGCCTGGCGAGCAAATACCCGCGCGGGGCTTGAATCCCGCCGCCGCGGCCCGCATCTTGCGTGTAAATCCGCCTGCTTCAAGGTCATATTGTATGCCTATCGTCGATCCCAACAGCGGTCAGCCGCTGACCAGTCCCGACTCCGCCGAGGCCAATGCTGCCGCACCGGCCGACGTCATTGTCGACATCGACATGAGTAACTTCCAGCAGGTAGTGCTGGAAGGGTCGATGCAGACCCCGGTGCTGCTCGACTGCTGGGCGCCCTGGTGCGAGCCGTGCAAGAACCTGATGCCGATCCTCGAAAAGCTGGCGGTGGAGTACAACGGTGCTTTCATCCTCGCCAAGCTCAATATCGAGGAGCATCAGCAGATCGCCGCCCAGTTGGGCATCCGTTCGGTACCCGACGTCAAGCTGATCATGCAGGGCCAGCTGTACGATGAGTTCCAGGGCGCGCTGCCCGAGAAACAGATCCGCGAGTGGCTGGCAAAGTACATCCAGCCGCCGGAGGATGCACCGCAGAGCCCCGAGGAGCAGGCCCAGGCGGCCTTGGACGCTGGCGATCCCGCCACGGCACGCGGCATCTTCGAGCAGTTATCGCAGGCGCACCCCGATCACGTCGATTACCGTATCGACCTGGCCGGCGCCCTGCTCGCCGAGGGCAATCCCGACCGCGCACGCGCCATCCTCGACGGTCTCGCCCCGGAGGACCGCGATGCCCCCAAGGCGCGCGGCGTACGAGCGCGCCTGGAGTTCGGCGAAGAAGCGCCCAGCGCCGAACAGCTGGCTGCCCTGGAGGGCCGCGACGACAGCGAGGCGAACTACCTGCGCGCCCTGCGCAGGGTCGCCGACGGCGACTACGAGACCGGCCTAGAGGGACTGCTTAAATTGATGCAGCGCGATCGCGCCTATGGCGACGACCTGGCCCGCAAGACCCTGCTGCGGGTCTTCGATGCGCTGGGCGCCAACCACCCGCTGACGGTCACCTATCGCCGCCGCCTGTTCGCCATGATGTACTGAGTGGCTATTGACGCAGCCGGGCATCGAGTCGAGCTAACGCCGTCTCGAGCTGCGCGTCGGTGGTGCCGAAGTTGAGCCGCACGAAGCCCGGCCAGCCGAAGTCGGTGCCGTCGGAGAGCGCCACCCCGGTGTCGCGCAGCAGGGTCTGCTGGGGGCAGTCGCCGAGGCCGGCATGGCGCATGTCGAGCCAGGCCAGGTAGGTCGATTGCGGTGGGTGCATGTGCACTCCCGGCCAGGTCGCCACTCGCTCGGCCAGCCGCTGGCGGTGTCCGCGCAGCACCTCGAGCAGCGCCTGGCGCCACGCGTCACCCTCGGCGTAGGCCGCTTCGGCGGCGACCAGCCCGAGCACGTTGGGATCCGACTGCAGCCCTTTCATCTGCTCGGCGAAGCGCCGCCGCAGTTCGGGCTCGGGAATCACCGCACAGGCGCAGGTCAGGCCGGCCAGGTTGAAGGTCTTGGAGGGCGCCCACAGGGTGATAATGCGCGCCGCCAGCGCCGGGAAGGCGGCCGCCAGCGGCCGGTGCCTGGCGCCCTCATCGAGCAACAGGTCGCAGTGCAGCTCGTCGGAGACCACCAGCAGGTCGTGTTTCTCGACCAGCGCGGCAAGCCCGGCCAGTTCCTGCTGCTGCCAGACGCGACCGGTGGGATTGTGCGGCTGGCACCATAGCAGCAGCCGCGTGTCAGCACTGATCGCCGCCTCCAGTGCCTCGAGGTCTAGCCGCCAGGGCTCACCAGGCGCCGTCGGTTCGGCCAGCGGCGCCTGCTGCGCCACCCGTCCGGTGCGCTCGGCGACCTTGAGGAACGGCGGGTAGATCGGCGTCACCGTGAGGACCCCGTCACCGGGCTCGGTAAGTGCCATACTGGCCAGGTGCAGCGCCGGGACCACGCCGGGCAGCCATAGCTGCCAGTGTGGCTCGATCGGCCAGTCGTAGTGCTTGGCACTCCAGTCGCACAGCGTGCGGCGCAGGCTGTCGGGCACCAGGCCATAGCCGAATACGCCGTGGGCGACCCGCGCCTGTAGCGACTCGAGCACCGCCGGCGGCGAGACGAAGTCCATGTCGGCGACCCACAGCGGCAGCACATCGTCGCCGTAGCGGTGCCACTTCTGCGACGGCCACTCGGGGTGTTCCAGGCGCCCGCCGGGCGGATGCCGACGCGCCACCGGCGTGGCAAAATCGAATTGCATGATGTGCCTCCATTCACCGCTCAGCCAAGGAATCGTCTTTGAACATGCCTGAAAGCCCCTTCTATGCCAAGGCCATGCGCGGCGCCTCAAAGCTGGTCGGCCACTGGCTGCTGCTGGGCCAGGCCGACCCCGACCGCCTGGCGATGATTCTCGCCGACACCGCCCGGGTGGCCAAGCTCGGCGAACCCGAGGAGACGCCCGATGGCGCCACCCTCGGCGCCTGGAGCGGCGATGCCACGCCGCCGTTGTGGGCGGCCCGCGCCGCGACCTTCCTGCTGCTGCAGATGCCGGCCAAGCCGCTACCCCGCGACGAATTCGAGGCCTGCGCCTGGGCTTACTGCTGGCTGCGACTGCGCCATTTCGAGTCGCTCGCCGATGCCCAGGCGGCGCTGCCGGCGCACCTCGCCGAGCCGCTGGCCGAGGCATTGCCCGCAGCCTGGCACGATCATCAGCGGCTGCGCCTGATATAATCTGCCATTTGTACGAGGAGCTAGCATGGATGTCTCGCTGAGCTGGCAGTTGGCCAAGCGCGTCGTCTCTCTGGGCCTCTCCCCCATCACCGTGCCGGTCAGCGCGCGTAGCGCGGGTCTGCTGGCCTGTGTCCACCGCAACGGCCTGGGCGGATCGCAGCGGCTGAGCCGGGAGGCTTGCCCATGACGCCGGCGATCAAGGCGCTGAAACGCGCCAAGGTATCCCACCAGGTGCTCGACTACCCCCACGATCCACGTGCGCCGGCCTATGGCCTGGAGGCCGTCGAGGCGCTCGGCCTGGCCCCGCAGAGTGTGTTCAAGACGTTGCTGGCGCAGCTCGACGATGGCCGCCTGGTGGTGGCCATGGTGCCGGTCGATGCCCAGCTCGACCTCAAGGCCCTGGCGCGAACCGCCGGCGCGCGCAAGGCCGCCATGGCCGAGCCCAGCGACGCCGAGCGTGCCACCGGCTATGTGCTCGGCGGCATCAGCCCACTGGGGCAGAAGAAGCGCCTGGCGACCTTTATCGACGCCAGCATCGAGGGGCGCGACCCGGTGCATGTCAGCGGCGGGCGCCGTGGCCTGGAGATCGCCCTGGCCAGTGCCGACCTGATCGCCCTGACCGACGCCAAGCTCGCCCCGCTGGCGCGCTAATCGAGCCGAACGCCAGGCGATGCTGTCTCAATGCCACGCCCTTGCTCAGGGAGCTCCATGGTGATCCGCTACAATCTCTGGCTGGACCCCGACAACACCGCCCAGCACCGTGCGGTGGAAGCCGACCTGGAGCGCTACTTCATGGAGCGCTTCGCCGACTACCCGCACATCCGCTTGTTCGGGGCCGATCCCTACGATTATGATGCCCCGTTCAATCGTCTCTACGACGTGCTGATGGCCCGCGCCGCCGAGTACTGCGAGCGCCAGTGGCGCTACGTGGCGACCCCGGTGCAGCTCAACCAGGCATTCTTTCGCGCCGTGGGCCGCTCGAACAAATTCCTGCGAGATCCCGACGATGGTGCTCCACCCCGACACGATGCCTGATGAACGCCAGTTGACGACCATCACCCAACAGCTGGGCCGCATGCCACGTGGCATCCAGGCCCTGGCGGCTACCGACGTCGAGGGCACGCCGCTGGTGCTGAGGATGGCGTCGATCATCGATGGCAAGCCCTTCCCGACCCTCTATTGGCTCAGCTCCGAGCGCCTCAAGGTCGAGATTTCGCATATCGAGGCCGCCGGGGTGATCAAGTCGTTGGAGGCACGCCTGCAGGAGGATCCGGCGTTTCTCGCCGCCTACCACGACAGCCATCGCGACTACGTCGCCCAGCGCTGGCAGCACATGCCCACCGAGCAGCAGGCCGAGGCCGAGCGACTCGGCTATGCGGCGCTGCTTCGTGAACGCGGTATCGGCGGTATCGCCAACTGGGATCAGGTGCGCTGCCTGCACACCCAATACGCGCATCATCTGTGCGGACACAACGTGATCGGCCAGTGGCTGGACGCCGAATATGGCATCGCCGACTGCCTGCCCTGAGACCACGACGATGCTAGGATAGAGGGCCATTCAAGGAGGGCGTCATGGCCAATATCTGTGTCTATCTCGGCTCACGCGAGGGTCGCGAGCCATACTTTCGCGCTGCCACCGAAGCTCTGGGTGCCGAGATCGCCCGGCGCGGTCATCGTCTGGTCTACGGCGGCGCACGCATCGGCCTGATGGGGGCACTGGCGGATGCCGCCATGGCCAAGGGCGGCGAGGTCATCGGCGTGATGCCGCACCACCTGGTCGAGCGTGAGCAGGCGCACCACGGTCTCACTGAGCTGATTCGCGTGGCCAACATGCATGAACGCAAGGCCAGCATGGCGGCTCGCGCCGACGCCTTCATCGCACTGCCCGGCGGCATCGGCACCCTTGAAGAGCTGTTCGAGGCCTGGACCTGGCAGTATCTCGGCCTGCACGACAAGCCGATCGGCGTGCTCGACACAGGCGGCTTCTACGCCCCGCTGCTGGGCTTTCTCGACAGCACCGTGGCCCACGGTTTCCTCAATCCCGAAACCCGCGCCAACCTGCTCTCGGCCGAGACGCCCGCCGCGCTGCTGGCCCACCTCGAGTCACGCCTGATCGGCTGAGAGCGACGCTCACAGCCCGCGGCGACGATGCGCCGCCTTGGCATCGACCAGCGCCCGGGTGCGGGCATAGGTCAGCTGCAGCAGCCGAGCATCCTCCCCAGCGCGGTGGCGCTGAATGTCGCGTTCGCGGATCAGGGTTTCCTTGGTGGCCTGCCACAGTGCTAGCTGCTCGTCGCACAGCAGACGGCGCAGCGCCTCGAGACGGAAACGCGGCAGCATGCCCGCATGGTGGAACAGCAGCGATAGCCAAGTGTTGTCATAGCCCCAGCTATCGCTGTAGGCCACCCCCAGCTCGGCGAGCTCGTCGTTGAGCCAGCGCGCCACCTCGATCACCGGATGCCCCTCGCGAGCCAGGCGGTTGCGCGAGATGCCGTGCAGCAGCTCGGCCTTGGGATCCCAGTGGGTCCACTCGGCCAGCGGCTGGATAAGGAAGGCGCAGCACGAACCATCCGGCCGCGCCAGGCCCACCTCGATCGGGTAGCTACCGCGTCCGAATCCGGACGCTTCGATATCCAGCAGGGTAGGCAAGGCCACGTGGTAGGCATCCTCTGAAAGCGCATAGGCCCGATCGAATGCTCGATCAGGCCTATAGGGTAAGGGCTTAGCGCGCCGCGGTCGACTAGTGGCAGGTGGCCGCTTGAGGCATGTCGAGGCCGGCATGCTGGTCGGCCAGTCGCTGCCAGTATTCGGCGCGCTGGCAGTCCACGGCCAGGCCCAACTGCCCATGACGGTAGGCATCGGCCAAGCGCGCCGCCGCCAGCGCATGACCGGCTTCACCGGCACGTGCATACCAGGTCACCGCATGATCGTCGCGGCGCGGGTATTGGGCGCAGCCGTGCTCGTAGATCGCCCCGGCCTGATACTGGGCACGCTCGTCGCCACTGTGGGCGGCCTGCAGTACATAGCGCGCCCCCTTGGCCTTGTCCTGGGGACTGACACCACGATGAAACAGCATATGCCCATAGACCGACAGCGCAGCAGTATGGCCGGCTTCGGCACAGCGCTGGAAGAGGTGCATGGTCAGGCGCTGGGTACGCGGCGAGCGCGGCAGCCAACGAGTATGAAACAGCTGTTCCGCCAGACGGTACTCGAGACGGGTGAACAGTGAAGATGCCTGCGGCATGGCAAACAACCTTGAATCCTGTGACCGGTGCAATGATCTCGGCGGCACTACCCTGTACCTGATCATCGACTCTCTAAACGACTGGCTATCCGGGCTCCGCCGGGCCAACGGGGTCGCAAGCATACGCCCCCTGCACAGGCGACTCAACCCCCCGACATTTGCCGCTTTGGTAGCCCCCCGCTACCATGCCTCTGGCACCCGTTCCGTTCTTTCCCCGATCTGGAGTGACGAATGCAGATTCGACCCCTTGGCGATACCGGTATCGACGTCAGCCGGCTGTGCCTTGGCACCATGACCTTCGGCGAGCAGAACAGCGAGGCCGAAGCCCATGAGCAGCTCGACCGCGCCGTGGCGTTCGGTATTAACTTCATCGATACCGCCGAGATGTACCCGGTGCCACCCAAGGCCGACACCCAGGGCCGTACCGAGGCCTATATTGGCAGCTGGCTCAAGCGCCGCGGCGCCCGCGACGATGTGATCATCGCCACCAAGGCGGCGGGGCCCGGACTCGACCATATCCGCGGCGGCCCACGTATGTCCCGCTCACATATTCACAAGGCCATCGACGCCAGCCTGTCCCGGTTGCAGACCGACTATGTCGACCTCTACCAGCTGCACTGGCCGGATCGCACCACCAACTACTTCGGCCGCCTCGGCTACGTGCACGACGACGAAGAGGACGCCATTGCGCTGGAGGAGACCCTGGCCGCACTAAAGGAGCTGGTCGAGGCCGGCAAGGTGCGCGCCATCGGCCTCTCCAACGAGACGCCCTGGGGGGTGATGCGCTGCCTGCGACTGGCCGAGACTCTCGACGTGCCCCGCGTCGCCAGCGTGCAGAACCCCTACAACCTGCTCAATCGCAGCTTCGAGGTGGGCCTGGCCGAAATCGCTCACCGTGAAGGCGTTGGCCTGCTCGCCTATTCGCCGCTGGGCTTCGGCGTGCTGTCGGGCAAGTACCTCGACGGCGCCCGCCCGCCCAAGGGCCGCCTGACGCTCTTTGAACGCTTCAAGCGCTACACCTCCGAGGTCGCCGAGGAGGCCACCCGTGCCTACGTGCAGATCGCTCGCGAGCACGGCCTCGACCCGGCGCAGATGGCGCTCGCCTACGTCAATTCACGACCCTTCCTGACCAGCAACATTATTGGCGCCACCAACATGGAGCAGCTCGAGTCCAACCTGGCCAGTGAGTCGCTGAGGCTCGACCAGGAAGTGCTCGAAGCCATCGAGGCGGTACACCGCCGCCTGCCCACCCCCTGCCCCTGACGTCCAGGGCGCGGCCTATCGCCTCGATAGCCGCGCCCACCGGGTGGGCTTGATATACTGGCGGCAGCCACATTCCCGGGTTACAAGGAGCGCCCCATGCTGAGCGTGATATCCCCCGCCAAGACACTCGATTTCGAGACCTCGCCCTCGACCACGACCCACAGCCTGCCGGACTACCTCGACCACAGCCAGCAGCTGATCGACATCCTGCGCGACTACTCTCCACAGCGGCTCTCGGAACTGATGGGCATCAGTGACAAGCTGGCCGGCCTCAACGCCGCGCGTTTTGCCGAGTGGCAGCCGCCGTTCGATCTCGACAACGCCAAGCAGGCTGCCCAGGCCTTCCAGGGCGACGTCTACGTGGGGCTGGAGGCAGACCGGTTCAGCGAGGAGGACAACGCCTTCGCCCAGGAACACCTGCGGATCCTCTCCGGCCTCTACGGCCTGCTCAAGCCACTCGACCTGATCCAGCCCTATCGGCTGGAGATGGGCACCCGTCTGCCCAACAACGCCGGCAAGGACCTGTATGCGTTCTGGAAGCCGATCCTGACCCGCGAGCTAGACCGGGCCATCGCCCGCAGCGGCAGCAAGGTGTTGGTCAACCTGGCCTCCAACGAGTATTTCAAGGCCATCGACGCCAAGGCACTCGATGCCGAGGTCATCACCCCGGTATTCAAGGATGCCAAAAACGGCCAGTACAAGATCATCAGCTTCTACGCCAAGAAGGCCCGCGGCCTGATGAGCGCCTGGATCATTCGCCAGCGCCTCAACCACGCCGCCGACCTCAAGGAGTTCGATGTCGCCGGCTATCGCTATCACCCGGCGATGTCGGAGGGCGGCACCTTGGTCTTCACCCGCGAGGAGGGCGCTAGCTGAAGGCCAACGGGCGCACCGCGCGTTCGCGCAACAAACGACGGTGGATATCCTTGAAACGCGCATCGTCGCAGCGCTTCAGCCACTCGTAGGCGACCATGTCGGCACTCACCGCCACCGCTCCCGCCTGCACGGCGCGCTGCCTGGCCAATCGCGCCTCATCGCGACGGCGACTGACGGTGGCCTCGTCCAGCCAGAACACCGCATAGCCCGCCTCGAGCAAGCCGAGCGCTGTCTGCAGCACGCAGATATGCGCCTCGGCCCCGCATAGCACGATCTGGCGTCGCCCACTAGCCGCCAGCGCCTCGGCCAGGGACGGCTCATCCAATGCGCCGAAGTGTGACTTCTGCCAGCAGCGCGCATGCGGCAAGGCCTCTAGCAAGCGCGGGTCGCTATGCCCCAGGCCTGCCGGATACTGCTCGGTCAGCCATACCGGCACCTCCAGTTGAGTGGCCAGTCGCCCCAGCCACACCGCCTCAGTCACCGCTTGCTCACCGCCATCGATCACCGGCAGCAGCCGCGCCTGCAGATCGACCACCATCACCAGGCTATCCTCCAACACCATGCGCATTGCGCGTCCTCATCTCGATCTGCGGGCATTCAGCATAGCCCCGCAACAGGGTATTCTTGAAGCCTACCGATGACCGATGACGAGACCTCGTACGATGCGCAATCTGTTTGTGATGCTGCTGGTCGGCATGATGGGCTTCGGCCTTGCTATTGCGTATGCCGAGGCGCGCCGCATGGGCGGCGGTGGCAGTATCGGCAGCTTCTCGCGTTCTGCCGATCGCCCGGCGTCGACGCCAGCCCAGGCCGGGCAGCCCGCCAATGCCACACAGGCAGGGGCCCGTGCCGGTGGCATGATGGGCGGCCTGTTGGCCGGCGGGCTGCTCGCAGCGCTGTTCTTCGGCGGCGCCTTCGACGAGCTACGACTGATGGATATCCTGCTGATGGCGGGGCTCGGTTGCCTGCTGTTCCGGCTGCTGGCGCGTCGTCGGCTGGCCGCGGCCGGTAACGAGCAGGCGGCTCCTCATGGCGAGGCGCACGCTCAGGCGTTCCAGGTCGCCTCTGGCGCTATGCTGGGCGCAGGCGCCAGGCTCGATAACCTGCCAGCCTGGTTCGACAAGGAGCGCTTCTTGGGCAGCGCCAAGGAGCACTTCATGACCCTGCAGCGGGCCTGGGACAACAACGACCTGGCCAGCCTCCAGGAGTACGTGACTCCCGAGCTATACAACCTGCTGTGCGAGGAGCGTGCCCGGCACCCGGCCAACAATCGTACCGAGATCATTCGCCTGTTCGCCGAGCTAGGTGATGTGAGTGAGATCGGCAGACAAGCCGAGGCCACGGTGATCTTCCACGGCATTCTCGACGAGAACGGCACCCAGACCGAATTCAACGAGACCTGGCATCTGACGCGCGACCTGCGCGATGGCGCCCCTTGGTACCTGCAGGGCATCGAGCAGAACGCCGGCCACTGAATGCCAGCGTATTAGTCACGACAAAGGCCAGGTAATGCCTGGCCTTTGTTATGATTCTATTACGTAAGAATACGTACTTAGTTCTGAGCGTCTTCAGCGCTCTCCTGAATATTCTCGCCCAGCTCCTCCATGCCTTCCCCGGCATCTTCCATGGCGTCGTCGATATTTTCACCCGCTTCCTCTGCCGGGCCTTGATCATCGCAAGCCGCAACTCCGCCAAGGATCATGGCCATCAGCACTGCCAGTCCAAGCTTCCGCAGTATCGTCGTCTTCATCCTTGTCTCCTCCTGAGAACATCGAGTATGCCTTGATCTTCATTACGCTAACCAGGCTACCCGATTATTGCGCAAGTCGCCGACACTAGCAAAATATCCAGCGCAGTATCCAGCCCGCCGAAGACCCCACCGAATAGAAGGAGCTAGCCCCCAAACGACGAAGCCCCGGCCATTGGCCGGGGCTTCTGAATAAGTGCCTGACGATGGCATATCTCGCATGGGGGTGAGACCGCCCAGCCCTTCGCGGCACCGCCGCGAGGGCGGTCGAACGCCCCGAGCTGGCGAGGGGCCGGCCCGCGAAGCGGCCCCACATATAAAGAGCGGGTTTCCCCATGCCCATGAAAAAACCCCAAGCACTGGATGCTCGGGGTTTTTTCGGGATAGGTGCCTGACGATGTTCGGGCCGGCCATCCGGCGGGCGGCGCTCCGCTACTCTTCATGGGGAGACCCCCAAACGACGAAGCCCCGACCATCTCATGATGATCGGGGCTTCTAAATAAGTGCCTGACGATGACATATCTCGCATGGGGGTGAGACCGCCCAGCCCTTCGCGGCACCGCCGCGGGGGCGGTCGAACGCCCCGAGCTGGCGAGGGGCCGGCCCGCGAAGCGGCCCCACATATAAAGAGCGGGGTTTCCCCATGCCCATGAAAAAACCCCAAGCACTTGCGTACTCGGGGTTTCTTCGAAATAAGTGCCTGACGATGACCTACTCTCGCATGGGGAGACCCCACACTACCATCGGCGCTGAGCGGTTTCACTGCTGAGTTCGGCATGGGATCAGGTGGTTCCCGCACGCTATGGTCGTCAGGCGAAAAACAGAGGAATCATGCCGACGCGATACGTCTCAACGCATCCGTCAATTGTCACGTAATCCACAGACCCCTTGGGGTTATATGGTCAAGCCTCACGGGCCATTAGTACACGTTAGCTCAACACATTGCTGTGCTTCCACACCGTGCCTATCAACCAGCTAGTCTCGCTGGGCCCTTCAGGAGGCGTAAAGCCTCAGGGAAGTCTCATCTTGAAGGGGGCTTCCCGCTTAGATGCTTTCAGCGGTTATCCTGTCCGCACATAGCTACCCGGCAATGCCACTGGCGTGA
>NZ_NSKB01000004.1 GCF_002286975.1 Halomonas salipaludis | reverse complement strand
GACCTCGACCACCTCGTTCAAGATCGGGCTGGCGGCCTTCATCGTGCCGTTCATGTTCTTCTACAGCCCGGCGATCCTGATGGAGGGCAGCGGCCTGCAGATCCTGCGCGTCGCGGTGACCGCCACCATCGGCGTGGTGATGCTCGCCGCGGCGGTGCAGGCGTGGTACTTCGGGGCGGTCAAGGCGTGGCAACGGCTGCTGCTGCTGGCCGGCGCGATCTGCATGATCTACGGCGGCATCTACACCGACATCGCCGGCCTGCTGGTGGGCATTGGCCTGCTGCTGATGCAGCGTGGTCAGTCGGGCGGCCGCCCCTTGCCGGGCACCACCTGATACACCTATGCAATGGGGGATCCCGCGGCTCGTCTCCCGGAGGCGGGCCGCGTGCGTTGGGCGGCCCGGCTTGCCAAGCGCGCCGATCTGGACTTGACTGGATAGTCGAGAGGTCGCTTATGTCGCTCACGGCATCGACTCACTTGGCGCTGATCTTTTCTATGGAAAATATTTCCAATATAGTGAGGGTGACAGCACGGTTGATAACAACAGAGGACGCGACCCATGATGACCAATCCGCTGACCAGCAAACGTCCCGACACCTTGGGCATTCACAATGGCCGGCTGGCCAAGTGTCCTAGTACGGCCAACAGCGTTTGCAGCCAGGCCGACGACGCTGCCCACTACATCGAGCCGCTGAACCCCGGTGATCGTTCCAGAACCGAGCTGATGAAACGCTTGCAGACGGCTCTTGCCGGCTGCGAGGATGCCGAGATCGTCACCGCCTCGGAAGATTACATCCATGCCGAGTGCCACTCGCCGCTGTTCGGTTTGGTCGATGATCTGGAGTTCCTGTGGAGCGAGGAGGAGGGCGTGTGCCATGTGCGCAGTGCATCGCGACTCGGCGTGACCGATCTCGGCAAGAATCGCGCCCGCGTCGAGAAGCTGCGCATGCTGCTGGAAGGCTGGGGGTTCTGCGAGTAGGCCTGGCCATCGCCGTGATCTGCAGCCGTGATCTGTACAGGGAGGCGTGGTGACGGCGCTGCATGACTGGTTGCTGACGCCGAGTGCGGCGGTTGCCCTGCAGCGCGAGCTGGCGCCACGGCTGATCCTCGAGGATCGTATCGAGGCGGTAGAGACCATCGCCGGGGTCGATATCGGCTTCGAGGCGGCGGGTGAGATCACTCGCGCCGCAGTGGTGGTATTGGCCTGGCCCTCCCTCGAATGCCTCGAACAGCACGTCCACCGTGAACCCACCCGCATGCCCTACGTGCCCGGGCTGCTCTCTTTCCGTGAAGTGCCGGCTGCGCTGGCGGCATTCGACATGCTGCAGCGGCGCCCCGAGCTGGTGATGGTCGATGGCCAGGGCATCGCCCATCCGCGACGCTTGGGGGTGGCCTCGCACCTCGGCCTGTGGCTCGACCTGCCGACCATCGGTATCGCCAAGTCGCGCTTGTGTGGCCGGCACGGCGAGGTGCCCGAGGGCAGGGGCGAGTGGACGCCGCTCACGCATCGCGGCGAGCGCATCGGCGCGGTGCTGCGCTCGCGGGAGAACGTCAAGCCGGTGTTCGTCTCCCCCGGCCACCGCCTGAGCTTGCCGACCGCCGTCGACTGGGTGGTGCGCTGCCTGGGGCGCACCAAGCTGCCCGAGCCTACCCGCCTGGCCGACCGCCTCGCTTCGCGGCGGGGCGGCACAACGTAGCGCCTAGACGATATCCAGGGGGACGTCGTGCTCAGGGGCCGGAAAGGCGGCGTCGAGCCGCGCAACGGCTTCGTCATTCAGCGCGATGTCCAGCGCGCGGGCGTTCTGCTCGACGTGCTCGCTGCGCACCGCCTTGGGGATGGCGATAGCGTCGCGCTTGCCGTCCAGCGGGCGAATCGCCCAGGCCAGCAGCAGCTGGGCGGGGGTGATGCCCAGGTCGGATGCGATGGCGAGCACCTCGGGGTGGGTCAGTAGGCTGTCGCGCAGTTGGCCGCCCTGGGCGATGGGACAGTAGGCCATCAGTGGTATGTCGTGCTGGCGCAGCCATGGGCGCAGGCGCCGTTCGATGCCCCGCGAGCCGAGGTGGTAGAGCACCTGGTTGGTGGCGCATTCAGTGCCGCCGGGCAGTGCCGCCAGGCTTGCCATTGCCTCGCTGTCGAAATTGGAGACGCCGAAACGCAGGATCTTGCCCTGCTCGCGCAGCCGCTCGAAGGCCTCGAGGGTCTCGTCGAGTGGGATGTTACCCGGCCAGTGCAGCAGATAGAGGTCCAGGTAGTCGGTGTCGAGGCGTGAGAGGCTCGCCTCGCAGGCGGCGATGGCGCTGTCGCGCCCGGCGTTCCAGGGGTAGACCTTGGAGACCAGGAAGGCCTGGTCGCGGCGTCCCAGCAGGGCCTCGCCCACCACCTCCTCGGCGCCGCCCTCGGCATACATCTCGGCGGTATCGATCAGCGAGAGGCCCAGCTCCAGCCCCTGCTGCAGGGCGCGGACCTCATCCTGGTGCGGCGCCAGGCCTTCGCCCATGTACCAGGTGCCCTGGCCGATGGCGGGCAGCTCGACGGCGGGCTGGTGGGCGCTGGCGGGCAGGCTGACGCGGGCGGGTTGACGGGCGGTAGCGGCGGGGCCCATGGTGGTGTCCTCCGATAATATGATGGAAATCTGTTTCATGGCATGCTGGCTCAGGACAGGCGCCTTTGCAATGCGACGCGCTATACTGCAGTACTGATCGAGGAACCCGATGTGAGCCGAGTCCCAAGCCCCGATAGCCACTGCGTGGCGGCGACGCGCCGCTGGGTCGAACAGTTCGTGGTCGGCCATCGCGTATGCCCGTTTGCGGCCCGCGAGGTCGAGGCCGGTCGCGTCCGCTATCTAGCCGTCTCGGCCGCCGACTGGACGGCGTTGTTGACGACCCTGGTCGAGGAGTGCCGACGCCTCGACGAATCAGCGCAGATCGAGACCACGCTACTGGTGATCGCCGACGGCGCCGAGGACTTCGATGACTACCTCGACCTGCTGGCGCTGGCCGAGACGCTGCTGGCCGACCAGGGCTACGAGGGTGTCTATCAGCTGGCCAGCTTCCATCCCGACTACTGCTTTGCCGACGCCGAACCCGAGGCGGCGGAGAACTACACCAACCGCTCGCCGTGGCCGCTGCTGCACCTGCTGCGCGAAGCGAGCCTCAGTGCAGTGCTCGAGCACCATCCCGACCCCGAGGCGATCCCTGAGCGCAATATGGCGCTGATGGCCGAACTGGGCAGGGCACAGCTGGCAGCATCGCTGGCGAGACTGCAGGGCTCGCCAGCGGTCGAGTAACGTTTTACTCCACCATGAGGAGCGTGCATGAAACAGGTAACCCGTGCTGGGACCCCGGTCGATGTTGCCGGTGACTTCCCCGAGAGCGGCCAGGCGGCGCCGCCGCTGACGCTGACCAATCAGGACATGCAGGACGTCACCCTTGCCGACTTCGCCGGCAAGCGCAAGGTGCTCAATATCATTCCTAGCGTCGACACCCCGACCTGCGCCACCTCGACACGCAAGTTCAACGAGTTGGCTTCGGGCCTGGCCAACACCGTGGTGCTGGTGGTGTCGGCGGACCTGCCGTTCGCCGCCAAGCGTTTCTGCGGCGCCGAGGGACTCGACAATGTCATTACTCTGTCGACCTTCCGCCATCCCGGGTTTCATCGCGACTACGGGGTGGCGCTCTCCAGCGGGCCGATGACCGGGTTGACCGCGCGGGCGGTGGTGGTGCTCGATGAACAAGACCGGGTGATCCATAGTCAACTGGTCGACGAAATCAAGCACGAGCCAGACTACGAAGCGGCGCTGGCCGCGCTCGGCTGATCGATCATGGCGGCAGTCGCCGCCGACCGGCCGCCTGGCGGCCGGTGTTCCAGGAAACGCAGACATTCATTCAGTGTTTCCATACCACGGAAAGGAGGTGTCATGAGCATAACCAACAAGGCTTCAGCGCATTGGCAGGGCGATCTCAAGACGGGCCAGGGATCGGTCTCCACCGCCAGCGGGTCACTGAGCAAGACCCCGTATGGCTTCAAGAACCGCTTCGAAGGCGAGCCGGGCACCAACCCCGAGGAGCTGATCGGCGCGGCCCATGCCAGCTGCTTTTCCATGGCGCTGTCGATGATTCTCGGCGAGGCGGGCTTGACCGCCGACAGCATCGATACCCAGGCCACGGTCAAGCTCGACCAGGACGATAGCGGCTTCAGCATTACCGCGATCCACCTGGCGACCACTGCCAAGATCCCCGGCGCCGACGACGCGGCATTTCAGGACGCGGCCAACAAGGCCAAGGCGGGCTGCCCGATCTCCAAGCTGCTCAATGCCGAGATTACCCTCGAGGCCACGCTGGCCAACTGACCCACGACATTCAGCGAACCTGACGGCCACCCATGCGGTGGCCGTCTTGCGCTGGGGCGCTCGCGCAGCGCGCGGCATGCCGGTTGGCGGCCTCGAGCAGGGCGCGAATCAGCCGCTGCTGGGGGCGGTTGAAGATCAGCCACTCGGGGTGCCACTGTACGCCGATCAGGAAATCGTGATCGCGGGACTCGATGCCCTGCACCAGGCCGTCGCGGTCGCGAGCGACGATCTCGATACCGCGTCCGGCCTTGTCCACCGCCTGGTGGTGAAGGCTGTTGATGCGGCACCAGCTGACCTTGAGGATGCGATGCAGCCGGCTGGCGCCGACGATGTCGACGGTCTTGCGTGGCAGCACCGTGCGACGCCGCTTGAGGCCCTCATGGGTGGTGTAGATGTCCGGGTCGAGGGTGCCGCCGAGGTGCACGTTGAGCAATTGGGCGCCGCGACAGATGCCGAGCACCGGGCAGCCGGCGGGAATGAAGCGCTCGAGCAGCTGCAGTTCGAGCTCGTCGCGCTGGGGGTCGACGCGCACGTCGAGCTGCACCTCGCCGCCGTAGAGGTGCGCCTCGATATCGTCGCCACCGCCGATGATCAGCCCGTCGAGCGCGTCGGGCTGGGGGCGTGACGGCGACAGCCGTAGCGGACGGCCGCCATGTCGCCACACGGCGAACCAGTCGAACCACCAGGCGATGCGACTCTTGTAGTCGGAGGTGGTAATACCGATCAACGGACGGGGCATGCGACTCCTCAGGACTCGTTCATCCAGCTGCGCAGCTTGTCTAGCCAGCGTGACATGGGCGATAGCGTGTGATGCGCGAGATACTCCCGCGAACGCTCTTCGAGGCGCTCGAGGTTCGCGGCGAGGACCTCGACCTCGACCCACAGGTTCCACTCCACCACCGAGCCCCACTGCGGTGCCGACAGCTGTGCATTGGGCAGCCGGTAGTGGTAGGTCGGGCGCGGCTTGGTCAGCGCGTCGCTGAACATCGGGTCAGGGTAGTTCGGGCGCAGCTCGGCGAACAGCGGCAGCATATCGAGTTCGCGGTTGCGGGTCGGGTTATGCCGTAGGTAATCGCCGATCAGGGTGTCGAGGTCCGGGGCGTAGTCGGGGTCGAGCACCAGGATCGCGTAGGCCTTGGGGAACGGATTGGCGTGGGGCAGTACTTCACGGGTAATGTCGATGTCGATCTGGTCGCGCAGCCACTCGGCGAGCAACAGGTAGGCGCGCAGGTGGGCAAGGATCGAGTCGACGCCGAGGTCCGGCGCTTCGGGGTTGAGGTGCAGGCCGAAGCCGTAGAGCAGGCTGGCGTCAGTGCCCTTGGCGCCATGAGTGCGGAGCGCATCCAATAGCGCGTCGATCTCACCGAGCTGGTCCCAGGGCACCGGCGGGCAGACGATCTCGGTGGGCACCAGGCCGGCCACCACGTCGCCGATCAGCTCGCGGGTCTTGTTGTGAAACTCGACCCGCATCTGGTGGCGCTGGCGGTCCCACTCGTCATCGCTGGGCGGCCCTTGTTCGATGACCCTGGTATCGGGGTGTGCCACCTGGGCATCGAGTTCGATGCCAAAATCGCCCCAGCGGGTGGCCTCGACTCTCAGGCGATGGGGGCTGACCACCACCACCTGGCCGCCGAACAGCTCGCAGACCAGCTGGGCGGCGTTGGCAGGGGTGATGCCGGCAAATTCGATCTCGACGCCGACGCGCCGCACCTTGCCTTCAGCAGTACGCGGGGTCGGGGGTGGGCGCACATCCATGCCGGGCTCCACTGCAGCGATGATGGGTCAGCGCTCAGCCTATCATAAGCGCCTGGCGTGACACGCTACGCTATAGCGAGCGGCGAGATTCGGCCGCCGCCTTTACCGCTGCCATGGGTCTGTGCAGACTCTGCGGCAACCATCATTCCGGAGGAAGCATGCCGCGAGCCGCCACTACCCTGTTGTCCGTCCGCCTGCTGCGATGTGGCTGGCTGCTGCTGGTACTACTGTCGCTGTGCGTGGCACTGCCCCAGCAGGCCGGCGCCCAGGCCTTGCCGTTGGCCGGCTTGACCGGTAGCGACGAAGCGCAAGAGGAGCATGACCCCGAGGCGTTCCGGCAGTCGCTGGACGAGGTGATCGCGACCCTGGAGGACGCCGACCGCCGCGGTGCCCTGGTCGAGAGCCTGCGTGAGCTGCGCGAGGCATCGGCCCAGGCCGAGGGCGCAGAGACGGCTCTGCCGCGCCAGGGGCTACTGGGCGCGCTGGCAGACACCCTCAGCGATTTCGGCGACCAGGCCGAGGCCGGCCAGTCGCCGCTCGACGTGTGGCAGACTCAGTTCGACCAGGCGCGCAGCGAGAGCCGCGCGCTGTTCGCTGAGGCCAGCTACGGTGAGCTGGTGCGCCTGGCCATCGAGGCCACGGTGATGCTGGGCATCTGGGCCGGGCTGCTGGTCATCCTGATGGCCGTTGCGCGACTGGTGGCGCAGCGCCGCGACTGGCCGTTACGTCTGCCCCGTGAGCCGCGCGCCTGGCTGTTGGTGGTGCACCTGCTGCGACGCCTGCTGCCGTGGCTGCTGGCGTTCCTGATCATGCTCGGCGTGGGGCAGTTCGTACCGGAAAGCGCCGGACGAACCCTGGCGCTGGTGGTGGCCTATGTGGCACTGTGCGGCCGACTGCTGGCAGTGATCGTCGAGGTGGTGGTGTCGGCGTTCACCCGTGGCCACCGCTTCGTGGCGGTGTCGCACCTGCGCCAGCGTGCACTCCGCCGGCTGTTTGCGATCGGCGCGCTGGTGGCACTGGCCGATGCGCTGGAGTCAGGGCACCTGATCGAGCTGCTCGGCGATGACCTGTCGTCGCTGCTCTCGGTGCTGGCCAATATCCTCGCCGCGCTGCTGGCGGGGGCGTTCGTAATGCGCTTCAAGCGCCCCATCAAGCACCTGATCCGCAATCGTCCCTACTCGCAGCGCCAGCGTGCCAGCACCAGTTATGACCTGATTCGCGCGCTCGGCGGGCTGTGGCACGTGCCGGCGCTGCTGATGGTGGGCGCCTCGCTGCTGGCGATCTTCGTGTCGGTGGGGGATGCGGGCGGTGCCCTGACCCGGGCGATCATCTCGGCGTCGCTATTGGTGCTGACGCTGGTGATCACTGGACTGATTCGCCGCCATAGCGAGACGGTGACCCGGCGCAAGCGCATCTCGCAGTATCGCAAGCGCCTTGAACGCTTCGGCTATGCGCTGGCGCACATGGTCTGCTGGGTGGCGTTCGGCGAGCTCTCGCTGCAGGTATGGGGTGGCTCGCTGCTGGGCCTCGGCCAGCAGGGGGTGGCCAGTGCGCGCATCGGTCAGGCGCTGTTAGCGATCGGTGTCACCATGCTGCTGGCGTGGCTGGCGTGGATCTTTGCCGACACCGCCATCCAGCGCGCCCTGACCTCCTCTGCGCGGGCTCGCGGGCGGCGCGTCAACAGCGCCAGGGCACAGACCATCACGCCGCTGATTCGCAACGTGATCTTCGCCACTATCGTGGTGATCGCGGCCATCGTCGGGCTGGCCAATCTCGGCGTCAACGTCACGCCGCTGCTGGCCGGTGCCGGGGTGATTGGCCTGGCGATCGGCTTTGGCGCCCAAACCCTGGTGCAGGATCTGATCACCGGTATCTTCATCCTCATCGAGGACTCGCTGGCCATCGACGACTTCGTCGACCTGGGGGGCCACATGGGGACCGTCGAAGGCCTTACCCTGCGTACCGTGCGGTTGCGCGACCTCGACGGTATCGTGCACATCATCACCTTCAGCCAGATCCAGTCGATCCATAACATGTCGCGACAGTTCGGCATCGCCCTGATGCGGGTGCGGATTCCCCATGCGATGAAGATCGACGACGCCATCAGCCTGGTGCGCGAGGTGGCCGACGAGCTGCGCCAGGACCCGATGATGCGCCACCACATCTGGTCGCCGCTGGAGCTGCAGGGCGTCGAGCGCTTCGATGAGGGCGCGGCGGTGCTGCGCATGCGCATGCGCACCGCGCCGGTGATGCAGTGGGACGTGGCGCGCGCCTTCAACCTGCGCCTCAAGCAGCGCATGGAAGAGGATGGTCTGGACTTGGCCGTGCCGCGCATGAGCATCCAGATGGAGGGCCGCCTCGGCGAAACGCTGGATGAAGGCCAGGGCGAGCCCCTCGACGCGCCCCAGGACAGCGCCGGTCGCGAGCCGGGTGAGGCTGGTGTCGCCGACCCTGAGGGCAAGACCAGCCCCAGCGGTGGCTCGCCGAGCTCTGCACCATCGCGGTGATCGACAAGTGCTTATATATGGCACCGTTATTGCTTCTAATTGAATGAGGTGGCGACGCCAATCACTACGAGATTGGCGTCCGCGCCCGTCGTCAGGCCCTCGGCGAGCATGCCGCTCGAGGCCGGCGTCGGTCCGTGACTCATTCCGGTGCGCGAAACGCACCGTAAAAGGAGCATAACGCATGCTGGAATCCGAATTGGATATCCTCTGGGTGCTGTGGGCGGCAGCGCTGGTCTTCGTGATGCAGGCCGGTTTTCTGTGCCTGGAAGCCGGGGTGACGCGAACCAAGAACGCCATCAACGTGGCGATGAAGAACCTTGCCGACTTTGCCGTGGCACTGCTGGTGTTCTGGGTGCTGGGGTTTGGCCTGATGTTCGGCCGCGGCATCAGTGGCTGGTGGGGTGGCGAGCACTTTCTGCTGCAGCTCGAGGCCGGCGACGCGGTGCTTGCCACGCTGTTTCTGTTTCAAGCGATGTTCTGTGCCACGGCGGCAACGGTCGTCTCCGGGGCGGTGGCGGAGCGCATGTCGTTTGTTGGCTACCTGGCGGTCACGGTGATCGTTAGCCTGCTGATCTACCCGCTGTTCGGCCACTGGGCCTGGGGTGGCCTGCTGGGGGGAGTGCCTGGTTGGCTGGCCGGCTTGGGCTTCGTCGATTTCGCCGGTGCCACGGTGGTCCACAGCGTGGGTGGCTGGGTAGCCCTGGCGGCGATCCTGCTGATCGGCCCGCGGCGCGGACGCTTCGTTCCCGGCGAGGCGCCGCGTACGCTGCCGGCGGGCAACCTGCCGATGGCGATGCTCGGCGTGTTGTTGCTGTTTCTTGGCTGGTTCGGCTTCAATGGCGGCAGCACTCTGGCCTTCGACGGGCGAGTACCGGGAGTGCTGGTGAATACCGTGCTGGCGGCGGTGGCCGGTGTACTCTCTGGCATGCTCATCGGCTGGCGAGTGCGCCGCTATGCCGATGTGATGTATGCCATGAACGGCGCGATCGCCGGGCTGGTTGCGGTCACCGCCGGGGCGCACGCGCTGAGCATGGGTCAGGCCCTGGCAGTGGGAGCGATCGGTGGCGTGCTGATGGTCCTGGCCAGCGAGTGGCTGCTGCGCCGCGGCATCGACGATGCCGTCGGCGCGGTGCCGGCGCATCTGGTCGCCGGTATCTGGGGCACCCTGGCGGTGGGGCTACTGGGCGATATGAGCCTGCTCGATACCGGGCTGGGGCGCGTCGAGCAACTGCTGGTCCAGGCATTGGGCGTAGTGGTGTGCGGCATCTGGAGCTTTGGCCTGGCCTGGCTGTTGCTGCGCGGCATCGACCGCCTGCGTCCGCTGCGGGTCAGCGACGAGGCCGAGCGCCTGGGATTGAATATGGCCGAACACGGCGCGCGCACCGAGCTCAATGAACTCCTCGAATGCATGCGCGAGCATGAACGGCGCGGTGATCTTCAGGGGCGCGTGGAGGCCGATCCGTTCACCGAAGTGGGGGAGATCGCGGCGGGCTACAATCGCGTGGCCGGGGCGCTCGAGAGGGCGGTGGCCAACACCCAGGTGATGCTGCGCAACCTGCGCGATGGCGTCGTTACCTGGCGTGCCGACGGTACCCTGACCGGTCTCAACCCGGGTGCCGAGCAGCTATTTGGCGTGGAGGCCAAAACGCTGCTCGGCGCGCCGATCAGTCAATTGATCGCCGATGAGCTGCCGGCGCTCGGCGAGCGCCGCGAACTGCGCCTGCGTGGTGCGGATGGCATTCGTTATCTGGAGATTCAAGTCAGCGAGGGGGCCGCTGGCTCACACGCCGAGTTTGCCGGTATGGTGCGCGACATCACCGAGCGCAAGCGCTTGGAAGAGCAGCTCTATCGCGAGCGTGACCTGGCCCAGGTGACGCTTGCCTCGATCGGTGACGGGGTGATTACCACCGACGCCTCGGGCTGTGTGACCTTCCTCAATGCCGAAGCGAGCCGCCTGACCGGCTGGTCGCTGGAGGCGGCGTACGGACAGCCAATCGCGCATATCTATCAGTTGCTCGACGAGACGCACGGTGGCCGGGTCGACAACCCTGCGCGGCGGGTGTTGGCCTCGGGGCGTGCGGTGGCGGCCGACGCCGCTCACCTGCTGCTGGGGGCCGCCGGCGAGCGCTGGCCGGTGCATCACTCGGCGGCGCCGATTCGCTCTCGCCAGGGTCTCACCGTGGGCGCGGTGGTGGTGTTCCAGGACGTGACGGTGAACCGCAGCCTGGCGCGCAAGCTCAGCCACCAGGCCAGCCACGACGCGCTGACCGGGCTCGCCAATCGGCGCGCCTTCGAGGCTCAGCTGCAGCAGCTGGTGGCGTCGGTCGGTGAGCAGCATGTGCTGTGCTATCTGGACCTCGACCAGTTCAAGGTGGTCAACGACACTTGCGGCCACATGGCCGGCGATGAGCTGCTGCGCCAGGTTTCGCGGCTGCTGCGCCAGCATCTACGCGGCACCGACCTGCTGGCCCGGTTGGGGGGTGACGAATTCGGTATCCTGCTGTTCGACTGTCCGGCCGGCAAGGCCGTCGAGCTGGGCGAGGAGCTGCGGCGTTCCATCGAAACGTTTCGCTTTGGCTGGGAGGGGCACAGCTTCGCCATCGGCGTAAGCATCGGCATGGTGCCGCTGGGCGAGGGACACGCGCTGACCCTGCGCGATGCGCTGAGTGCTGCCGACGCGGCCTGCTATGCGGCCAAGGAGGGCGGGCGCAATCGCGTGCATCTCTACCAGCCCGATGACAGCCAGCTGCTCGAGCGCCATGGCGAGCTGCAGTGGGTGCCGCGGCTGCAGGCGGCGCTGGATGCCGATGCGCTGCGGCTCTACGTGCAGCCCATCGTGGCCATCGACAAGGCTGCCGGAGGGGCGATCCATGAGGTACTGGTGCGTCTCGAAGAGGGCGGCAAGATCATTAGCCCAGGTGCCTTCTTGCCCGCTGCCGAGCGCTACAACCTGATGCCGCGGATCGACCGCTGGGTGGTGCGCAATACCCTGGCCTGGCTCGGCGATACTTACCGCAGTGGCGAGCTCGAGGGCATGTGGTCGATCAACCTCTCCGGCGCTTCGCTGTCGGACCCGCAGTTCTGTCGCGTACTAGAGGAGCAGGTGGCGGCGGCTGCCCTACCGGCTGGAACGCTGTGCTTCGAGATCACCGAGAGCGCCGCCATCGCCCAGTTGTCGACGGTCAGCGAGCTGATCGTCACGCTCAAGGCACTGGGTTGCCGCTTCGCCCTCGACGACTTCGGTGCCGGCCTATCCTCGTTCGGCTATCTCAAGCAGCTGCCGGTGGACTTTCTCAAGATCGACGGACACTTCGTGCGCGACCTGCATCGTGATTCGATCGACCGGGCCATGGTCGAGGCGATCAACACCGTTGGGCACACCCTGGGGTTGCTGACGATTGCCGAATTCGTCGAGGACGAAGACGTGCTGCAAAGGCTGCGCGAGCTGGGCGTCGACTATGCCCAGGGCTATCTGTTCGGCAAGCCGCAGCCGGTGACCACGCTGGTGCATGCCGACGTCATGATCATGCCGCGCTAGCAGAGCGAGCCGTTGTGCTCTAAAGCAGCGCGTGGCATAGCGCGGCGCCGGCCAGCACGCCCAGCGCGAACAGTCCGGCGATCAGCCAGGGCGCATGCCACGCCCGCCAGCGGTTGTGCCAGCCGGCGGCATGACTGAGCCGCTCGACCAGCTCTTCGTGGCGCGAACGGGCGCTGTCCGGTGGCAGCGAGAAGTCGTTGGCCACGCTGTCCTGCCAGTAGGCGCCGTGGGTCAGGCCGAGACGCGCTCGCAGCAGGCCGATATCGCAGAGAGTGGCGTGCAGGGCGTCGTATTCGTCGCGCCGCGATTCGACCTGCAGCACCATCTGGGCGTCGGCCTTGAGCGCACTATGCTGGCAGGCGTCGATGGCGGTGTGAATCGCCTCCTGGCTGGCGTCGGGGGAGAGGCCCAGACGCTTGTAGAGGTCGCGCATCTCAGCTCACCTCCATCAGGTATTCGTAGGCGCTCTTGATGCGCTGAAAGCGCAGCGAGGCGCTGGCCACCCGCGCCTCGCCCTGGGTAAAGACTCGGTCAGGATGGTGGGTTTGCGCCAGGCGGCGATAAGCCTTGCGGATCTCGCTGCGACTGGCGCCGGGTTGCAGCCCCAGTACGGTTAAGGCACGGCGGGTGCGATCGCCGGGGGGCGGCGCTTGATCGCTAGCATGGCGACGCTGGCGCTGGTAATGATGTCGCTCGTCGCGCTGTTCGCGCTCACGCGACTGTTGCTGATGATCGCGTTCGCGGCGCTGGCGCTCCTGGTCGCGCTGGCTGTTGTGGCGTTCCTGTTGCTGGCGGTGCTGTTCCTGCTGCTGGCGATGATGCTCCTTAGCCTGCCAGTAGCCGGTACGACTGGGATCGTCGGGATTGGCGAAGGCCTTGCCGGCCACTGCTTCGAACAGCGCTGCGAACTCGCTGGGTGCCACCCCCAGCAGGTCGGCCAGGAAGCGCAGCACGTGATGGTTTGCCAGCGATGGCTTGCCGCCCTCTACGGCCAGGGCGATAGCCAGGCGCAGAAAAGGATGGGCCTGTTCGCCATGACACTCCTTCTGCAGCAGCTCTGCGGCGAGCTGGATGGCGGCGAGGTCCTGGCGGGCGGCGATCTCGATGATCGGTTCGAGGGAATGGCCATGGCGAAAGCCGCTGGTCAGCTCGGTGAGCCGTGCGCGCTCGGGATCGCCGATATGGCCACGGCTGGCGAGCACCCAGGCGAGCAACAGCAGCGCTGCCGTGTCCGCCTGGTGACGGCTCTTGAGCAGCAGCAGCTCGAAAGATGAAAAGCGCGCGATGGGCATTCCCTTGTCTCCACGAGGGTCGCAATTATTGATTATAGGACGTGGCAGCGCCATATGGTCGCCTCGGTCGGCGGCGAAGGCAAGCTCGGCCGCTACCGTCAGGCGCCATCGGATCATGGTATAAACGAGGAGTAGGGCAGTGTCTGTTAGGGAGCAGTGATGGTTAGCGTCGAACGCAAGGAGGGCTTTAACCTCAAGATTTCGCGGGTGCTGCGCGAATCGACCACCCATCGACTGGATCTTTACCTGTTCGTGCCCGGCGAGCTTGGCCTGTCCACCGATGTCATCGCCGAGAATGCCTTTTACCACAGCGCGATCCACGTCAAGCGCACCTACTACAGTGACCGCCACCAACTGCCGCTGGTGCTCAGCCGGCTGGCGCGGCGCGGCTCGCTGGATAGCGACCAGTATCGCCTCAGCCTGAGCCTCTACGCCTATCAATACGTGGCGGCCCTCGAGCGTGGCGGCCGCGAGTTGCATGATGCCAAGCGCGAAGAAGAGCGCGATGAGGACGCGGCGGCGGCCCAGGCCGCGGCGCGCCAGGCACGTATCGAAGAATTGGTCGAGCTGGCGCTGGATATTCTCAAGCGGCTGCGTCGCTCGCGGCCGGAGGACGCTCGGCTGCTCAAGTATTTCGCCAACGTCGACAACTATCTGTCGTGGTTTACCGAGCAGCGGCTGCTGTCGTTGGTGGCACACCTGCCCCGCGACCGCCACTACAAGGCCAACAAGGCACGCCTGCTGGCGATCTGCCAGGCGGAAAACGACTATCGCCAGGCGCAGGAGTACAACTCGGCGCGGGTCAATCGCGACCCGACGCGAATCTCCAACAAGATGCGCCTGCTGCGGCGGCTGATCGAGTATCCGGTGACCCTCAAGGAGAAGACCCAGGAGCTCGGTGGCGGCGAGGAGAAGGCGGTCAAGGCGTTGGCCACCGCGGTGGTGATGATCTTCGTCTCGCTGGGCCTGCTGCAGGCCCGCGAGAGTATTGGCGATATCACCGCGCTGTTCGTGCTGGTGCTGGCGGTGCTCTATGCGCTGCGCGAGGTGTTCAAGGACGACCTGCGCACCACCCTGTGGCGCTGGCTGCGCAAGGGCCGGCCCAAGTGGCGGCGACAGTACTACGACGTGCACAGTAACCAACTGGTGGGCCGTCAGCTCGAGTGGTTCGACTACCAGCGCTTCGCCAAGCTCGACGAGGCGATCAAGACCGCTCGCAAGCGCAACGTGGCCCAGCGCGAGGAGCTGGTGCTGCACTACCGCTCTAGCTCACGAATGTCGCCGACGCGCTTTCTTAGCGGCTACGAGCAGACCCGCGAAACCCTGACCCTGGATCTGGCGGTACTGTCGCGGCTGATGGACAAGGCCTCGCACCATGTCTATCGGGTCAAGGATGGCCAGGTGGTGCGCGAAAGCGTCGAGAAGCGCCACCTGATCAACTTGATTACGCGTGAGGTACAGGGCGACGGCGAGCCGGTGATCCAGCGCTGGAAGGTGGTGATGAGCCGCTCCAAGATCGTCGATATCGAACCCGCCGAGCCCGGCCAGCCAACCACCAGTGCGACCGGAGGCCGCGACCCGGCGGCAAACGCCGGCGCCCGAGAGTGATAGACTGTGGCCCGACATTTTCGACAGGACAGACTCGCCAATGAGGCTCGTACTACGCTATTTCTTCCGTACCCTGAGACTGCTGCTGGCCCCCATCATGCTGATCGCCGAGAAACTCAGCACGCCGCAGGCCGTCGAACGCAGCGATGAGGAGCAGGCCGCAGTGGATCGTGCCTGCGAATCCCTGGCGCTCTACCAGTTCCGCACCTGCCCGTTCTGCATCAAGGTGCGCAAGGAGATCGCCCGGCTGGGACTCAAGATCGAGGTGCGCGATGCCCAGCTCGACCCCGACCACCGCCAGGCGCTGCAGGAGGGCGGTGGCAAGGTCAAGGTGCCGTGCCTGCATATCACCCACGACGACGGCAGTGTCGAGTGGCTCTACGAGTCGGACGCCATCAACGCCTACCTGCACAAGCGCTTCGGGGCGGCTTGAGCAAGTGGGGTAGAAAGATCGCTATACTGAACAGTGACTAACCGCGAGGTGGAAACTGCCATGGGAATAGAACTGCCGCTCGCATCCATGACCACCGCCGAGAAGCTCGAAGCGCTCGACGCCCTGTGGAATGACTTGTCGCGCGCACCCGACGTGATTGAGTCGCCGGCATGGCATGGTGAGGTGCTGGCCGAACGTGGGCAGGCGACAGACGAGCGCTTCGTCGATTGGGAAGAGGTCAAGCAGCAGGTGCGCGAGCGCCTGCGGTGAAGCTTCGCTTACTCGACTCGGCGGTTGATGATCTGCTTGAGGCTACCGCGTTCTATGACGCACAAGTCGCTGGTTTGGGTGACTACTTCATCGACAATCTATCCGCCGATATTGATTCGCTGAGACATCACGCCGGTATTCATCAGCGAGTCTTCGGTTTCCACCGCTTGCTCGCCAAGCGCTTCCCGTTCGCTATCTACTACTCAGTCAACGCCGACGAAGTGCGTGTTTACGCCATTCTTGACTGTCGACGAGCGCCTGAGTGGATTCGTCAACGCTTGTCCTGAGCTTCCCGGCGTTGGCGCCATATGGGTGGATTTTCTACTAAAGATATCGTGAATGTTGCCGATGATAGGGAGATCACGCCCAACCCATTCGGGTATTGGCGTCGATCTCCCTTGATTGGGCCAAGTGTCATTGGCACAGCCAGGGCAGCGTCGACACCGATACCTGTTGCTTAGGGCGACCTGGGGCAGTACGAGGATCGAGTGTTGTTTGCCATCCAAACGAGCCGCGGCGCTATAGGGGCGTTTGCGTTGTTGCTGCTGGCCGGGCTTGCCGCTGACATCAAGGCACAGGAATTGGCCCCCGATGACGAGCTGCTACGCCAGCGCGAGCGTGATCGCGCCCTGCAGGAGCGCTTGGAGACGCGGCCGGATGTCCGGTTGTCGGTGCCTCAGGAAGCGGTGGGGCGGTTTCCTGATCAGGAATCGCCATGTTTTATCATCGATGCGCTGGCGTGGCAGGGTGAAGCTCTCCAGCGTTTCGCATGGCTCGATGCCGCGGTAGTCGATAGCGATGAGCAGGATTCGCCCATCGGGCGCTGCCTGGGGACCCAGGGTATCAACCTGGTGCTCGAGCGCGCCCAGAACGCGTTGATCGAGCGTGGCTACGTGACCAGTCGCGTCCTCGTCGAGCCCCAGGACCTTAGTGATGGGACCCTCACCATTACGCTCTTGCCCGGGCGTATTGCGAGTCTCCGTGTGGCGGATGCCGAGCGTTCGCACGCTTCGCTGCGCAATGCCGTGCCGGCCGGTCCTGGCGACATCCTCAACCTGCGCGATATCGAGCAGGCGCTGGAGAACTTCCAGCGTGTCCCTTCTGCGGATGTCGATATTCAGATCGCGCCGGGTGAGACGCCCAATCACAGCGATCTGGTTGTCGATTACCACCAGGGGCGGCCGTTACGTCCCGCCTGGTCGGTCGACGACAGTGGTAGCGACGCCACGGGGCGCTACCAGAGCGGTGTGACGGTGGCCTACGACAATCTGCTGGGCATCAATGACCTGTTCTATGTTCACCTGGGCAAGGACCTGGGCGGTGGCGATGCTGGCTCGAATGGCAATCGCAGCCGCACCGTGCACTACTCCGTACCCTGGGGGTACTGGAGCCTGGGCGCGACATACAGTGACTACGACTACCACCAGACCGTTGCCGGTGCCTTCGAGGATATCGTCTATGAAGGCTCGAGTCGCAATACCAAGGTCAATCTCTCCCGTGTCATCCATCGCGATGCCTCGCGCAAGACCACTGCCTCGCTCGGTGGCTTCCAGAATCGCTCGCGTACCCACATCGATGGCCAGGAGGTGCTGGTGCAGCGCCGCCAGGTAGGCGGCTGGGAAGCCGGAATCGAGCATCGAGAGTTCCTGGGGCCTGCCACGCTAGATTCGACGCTTTTCTACCAGCGAGGAACCGGTGCCTTCGGCTCGTTGCCGGCACCGGGAGAAGCGTTCGGTGAAGGTACGTCACGCTTTCAGATCGTCACCGCCGATGCCGAGCTCAAGGTGC
Source organism: Halomonas salipaludis (assembly GCF_002286975.1). Taxonomy (GTDB): domain Bacteria; phylum Pseudomonadota; class Gammaproteobacteria; order Pseudomonadales; family Halomonadaceae; genus Franzmannia; species Franzmannia salipaludis. The sequence continues at coordinate 571,074 of NZ_NSKB01000004.1, read as the reverse complement.
CGTTCACGGTGGGCGAGCAGCCACTGCGCTACCTTGGCCAATGGCGGTGGCAACGCAATCTCACCCCCCTGGCGCCGTTGGAGCGCTTCTCCATCGGCGGTCGCTATACCGTGCGCGGCTTTAACGACACCGGACTGTCTGCCGATCGCGGCTGGTTGGTCCGCAATGAACTCGAGATGCCGCTGGGCGGTAGCGGCCAAGCACTATACGCCGGACTCGACTATGGCCGAGTCGGTGGCCCGAGCAGTGAATGGCTGCTCGGCAAGGAGCTAGGCGGAGTGGCGCTCGGCCTGCGCGGCAACCTGTTGCACTTCGTCAACTACGACGTCTTCGTTGCCGCGCCGGTCATCCAGCCGGATGGGTTTCGCAGCGACAGCCATGACCTTGGCTTCAGTGTGCATATCGCGTTTTGAGCGCGGCGCTAAAGTTTAATATTGAACGGTCGATATGCAAATAGGGATCGTTTGCATGTGAGGGAAAGGGAATGAACCGACACTGCTATCGCCTAATCTTCAACAAGCTCAAGGGGCGCTGGGTGGTCGCGTCCGAGGCCGCCAGCTCGGAAGGCCAGGAGCGTGTCGCAACGCCTCGTTGCCACATTCCGCCAGCGCCGGTCGTGCGCTGCCCACTGTTGGTGTCGTTCAGGCCACTGACCTGGAGCGTCATGCTGGCGCTCGGTCTGGTGGCAGTGCCGGTACATGCCCAGATCGCTCCCGATCGCAGCGCCCCAGGTAGCCAACGTCCCCATGTCGTGAATAGTGCCAATGGCACCCCCCAGGTCAATATCACCTCCCCCAATGCCAAGGGCGTGTCACGCAACGCCTATCGCCAGTTCGACGTAGATGGCAAGGGTGCGATCCTCAACAACGCCCGCAACGCAGCGCCGACCCAGATCGGTGGCTGGGTCCAGGGCAACCCCAATCTCGCCAACGGCGAGGCCCGGGTCATCGTCAACGAAGTCAACTCCTCGAACCCGAGCCGGCTGCATGGTGCCGTAGAGGTCGCCGGCAGGCGCGCCGAGGTGGTCATTGCCAACCCAGCCGGTATCGATGTCAACGGGGCCGGCTTCATCAACGCCCAGGGCATCACCCTGACCACCGGCCAGCCGCAATATCGCAACGGCGCGCTGGAGGGTTACCGCGTCGAGGGCGGCTCAGTCAGGATTCACGGCAATGGCTTCGACGCAGGCGATGCCGACTATGCTGCCATTCTTGCCCGTGCCGCCGAGGTTCAGGCCGGGGTATGGGCAGAGGAACTCGAGATCGTCGCCGGCCCCAATCGCATTAGCGCCGACCGTCAGGCGATCGATACCATCGATGGCCAGGGGGCGGCACCGGAGGTCGCCATCGATGTGGCCCACCTCGGCGGCATGTACGCCGGCAAGATCCATCTCATGGCCACCGAGCGGGGAGTCGGTGTCCATCATGCCGGTGACCTGGTCGCCAATGAGATCGTGGTCGCCGCGGATGGACGTATTACCAATCGTGGGCAGATCGCCTCTCAGGGCGATATGCATCTAGCCAGCCGCGACGCTATCGCCAACCACGGCTCACTGCGTGCCGGTGACGCACTCGTCGTGACCAGTGACGGCGAGATCGCCAATCGCGATGGTGGCACGATCATCGCCCGAGACGATATCCAGCTATCGGCGGCTACCCTGAGCAGCGACAGCGGCTCTCTGCTCGCCGCCGGCGTGCGCAATGATGGAACCTTGGGTGCCACTGGCGACCTCACGATGTCGGCGAGCCAGGCCATCGACGGCAGCGGGCGGCATATCGCTGCCGGTGGGGTCTATGCCGAGGCGGAGACCGTGGCACTGCGTGACACTCATACCCAGGCCCGCGAGATCGATATCGTGGCGGGCCAAGCGGGGATCGATGCCCGCGGCGCGACCCTCTCTGCACAAGAAGCGCTCAGCACGAGAACCTCCGGCATGTTGCGTACCGACGGCGCCAGTGTCGTCGCCGAGACGCTAAATCTCGATGTTGGCAGCCTATCCAATGTCGGCGGCGATATCGCACAGCTTGGCGAGCCATCGCTGGCGTTACGGCTGGAGGCTTTCGATAACACCTCGGGGCGAGTGGCCAGCAATAGCGATACGCTGGAGATAGAGGCCGATTCACTTATCAATCGAGGGGGAGAACTGGTGCATGCGGGAGAGCAGCGGCTATCTCTCGTATCGCCCCTCGTCGACAACAGCGGCGGGCTGATTGCCGGTAACGCCGGGCTGGAGATCACTGCCCAGGAACTGAGCAACACCGATGGCACCCTGCAGGCGGTGGACGATCTCACCATCAACGCCGGCAGCCTCAACAACCGCGACGGCGATATCGTCGCCGGCGATGCCCTCGCCGTTGAGGCCAGCGGCGCCATCGACAATACCCAGGGGCAATGGCGGGCCGAACGTATCGACGTTGCCGCCAGCGGGCTGGACAACACTGCCGGCCTGATCAGTGCCCATGGCGGCGACTTGTATGCGCAGCTGAACGAGCTCGATAACACCGAGGGCCGCCTGGAAAGCGCTGGTGATCTGACCCTCGATATCGCTGGTACCCTGATTAACGAAGCAGGCGAGATTATCCATGCCGGCCAGGGCGAGGCCCAGATCGACGCCTCGCGGGTAGAGGGAAACGATGGCCTGATGGCCAGCCAGGGCGATCTAACGCTGGATGCCAGAGATATTGTTCTGGATGGTGCGACGACCAGCGCCGAGTCCATCGCCCTGCACGCCGAGAACCTTAGCCACCGCCAGGGCGAGATGCAGCAGTTCGGCGATGCCGATGACCTGACGCTTACCATCGGCCAATCGCTGGACAACAGCGGCGGGCTGATCGCCGGCAACGCCGGGCTGGATATCACTGCCCAGGAACTGAGCAACACCGATGGCACCCTGCAGGCGGTAGACGCTATCACCATCAACGCCGGCAGCCTCAACAACCGCGACGGCGATATCGTCGCCGGCGATGCCCTGGCCGTTGAGGCCAGCGGTGATCTCGACAATACCCAGGGTCAGTGGCGGGCCGAACGTATCGACGTTGCCGCCAGTGGGCTGGACAACACCGCTGGCTTGGTCAGCGCCAATGGCGGCGCGCTTAACGCTCAGCTGGCGGAGCTCGATAACACGGAGGGCCGCCTGGAGGCATCGGACGATCTGACCCTCGATATCGCCGGTACTCTGACTAACGAAGCGGGCGAGATTATCCATGCCGGCCAGGGCGAGGCCAACATTGATGCCTCGCGGGTAGAGGGAAGCGATGGCCTGATCGCCAGCCAGGGCGATCTAACGCTGGATGCCAGAGATATCGTTCTCGATGGCGCCACCACTAGTGCCGAGTCCATCGCCCTGCACGCCGAGAACCTTAGCCACCGCCAGGGCGAGATGCAGCAGTTCGGCGATGCCGATGACCTGACGCTTAACATTGGCCAATCGCTGGACAACAGCGGCGGGCTGATTGCCGGTAACGCCGGGTTGGAGATCACGGCCCAGGCACTGAGCAACACCGCCGGCACCTTGCAGGCGGTGGACGATATTCGCATCAACGCCGGCCGCCTCAACAACCGCGATGGCGATATCGTCGCCGGCGGTGCCCTGGCCGTTGAAGCCAGCGGCGATATCGACAATACCCAGGGGCAGTGGCGGGCCGAGCGTATCGACGTTGCCGCCAGTGGGCTGGACAACACCGCTGGCCTGATCAGCGCCAATGGCGGCGCGCTTAATGCCCAGGTGGCGGAGCTCGATAACACTCAGGGCCGCCTGGAGGCATCGGACGATCTGACCCTCGATATCGCCGGTACTCTGACTAACGAAGCGGGTGAGATTATCCATGCCGGCCAGGGCGAGGCCCAGATCGACGCCACCCATATCGCCGGCAACGATGGCTTGATTGTCAGCCAGGGCGATCTAACGCTGGATGCCAGAGATATCGTTCTCGACGGTGCGACGACCAGCGCCGAGTCCATCGCCCTGCACGCCGAGAACCTTAGCCACCGCCAGGGCGAGATGCAGCAGTTCGGCGTTGCCGATGACCTGACGCTTAACATCGGCCAATCGCTGGACAACCGCGGCGGGTTGATTGCCGGCAACGCCGGGCTGGATATCACCGCTGGCGACATCGACAATCGGGACGGCACACTGCAAGCCATTGAGGGGCTGCGGCTGGATACCGGCGGCATCAACAATCGTCGCGGCGAACTCGTCACCGGCGGCCAACTCAGCGTTGCCGCTTCCGGCAGCATCGACAACCGCGGCGGTGACCTGATCGGCGAGCAAGGTATCGCGCTGCGCGCGGCATCGCTGGACAATCGTTCGGGAATGCTCGGTGCACTGCAAGGCCAACTGACGGTTGAGGCAGGGGCGCTCGACAATACCCAGGGCCGGGTGGAAACCGCCGGTGACCTGTCTCTGGATATCGCTGGGACACTGACCAATGCAGACGGCGAGATCGTGCATGCCGGGGACGGCGTGGCGCAGATCGACGCCACGCGTATAGACGGTAGCGATGGCTTGATGGTCAGCCAGGGCGAATTGACGCTGACGGCCGATAGCATCGACCTCGATGGCGCTGTTACCAGTGCCAAGCAAATTGCCGTTCAGGCCGAGCGACTCAGTCACCGCCGGGGTGAGATGTCGCAGTATGGCGATGATGGCGAGCTGCTGTTGGCGATTCGCGAAGAGCTGGATAATCGTGAAGGATGGATCGTTAGCCACTCCGATCTCTCGGTCGATGCCGGTGATCTCGTCAATCGTTCGGGCATGCTACAGGCGGTGGGAGATGTGAGCCTGGACAGCGGTGAACTGGACAACCGGCAAGGCGAGATCCGCGCTGGCGGGAGCTTGGCCCTGGACGCCGACGGACGGCTCGACAATAGCGGAGGCCGCGTCCTGGCTTCTCGCGACGCCACGCTTGCGGTTGCCTCTCTCGTCAACGTCGATGGCCTGCTCGCCACCCTGGAGGGCGACCTCGTCCTGGATATCGTTGGGGCCATCAACAACCGTCGTGGCCACCTCGAAGCAGGTGGTGAGCTAGCCTCACTCAGTCTTGGTCTCGACAATCGCGACGGCGAGATCGTCGCCACCCGAGGCGATATCGATACCCTAGAGCAGCGCCTGGACAACCGGGACGGCCTGATCGCCTCCCGTGAGTCGCTCGATCTGGCCAGCGGCGAGTTCGACAACGCTGGCGGTACGCTGCAAGCGGGTGGCGATCTCTCTCTCGACACCCACGACAAGGCGCTGCTCAATACGCAGGCTGGCACGATCCTGGGCGAAGGCGACGTGTCGCTGACGGTGGGAGGTCTCGACAACACGGCGGGCCTGATCGGTGCCGGCACGAGGCTCGACCTCCAGGCCAGCTCCGTGATCAATCGCAACGGTGGCGCATTACTGAGCGAAGCCGATATGCAACTCGCGGCTGCTAGCCTCGACAACCGTGGTGGCCAACTCCAGGCCCTGGGTGACGCGAGCCTCGACATCGGCGGCACCCTGAGTAATCAGGGCGGCTTGATTCGTACCGGCAAGACGCTGGAGGTGAGCGCGAGCCAGGTAAGCAATCGCCAGACCCAGGGCGACGATCAGGGCATCGAGGCAAACAGGATTCAGCTGGAGGCCGGTGAGCTCGACAACCGCCAAGGCACCATCCGCGCCGACCGACTGGCCGACATTCAGGTGGATGAAGGCGTTAACAACCGCGATGGCCTGATCTCCTCGCTCGATACGCTGGCCATACGCGCCAATGACATCGATAACCGCGATGGCACCCTGATCGCAGACCGATCCCTCGATTTGACGACGGCAAAGCTGACCGGCGATGGCCGCGTCCTGTCGCTGGGCGACCTGGCACTGCGGCTGGCCAGCGATTTCACCCTCGCCGAGGGCGGCGAAATGATGGCGGCGGGCGATCTACACCTTGCCACCTCGGGCACGATCGACAACCGGGGTAAGCTGAGGGCTGGCGAAACCCTCGACATCGATGCCGCACGACTGATCAATGCCGCCTCAGGCGAACTCTCCGGCACCACTACCCATATCGATGCCGGGCACCTGACCAATCGCGGCCTGATCGACGGGGTAGAGACCCTTATCGCGGCCGAAGTACTCGACAATCTCGGTAGCGGGCGTATCTACGGCGACCGGCTGGGAATCGAGGCAGGTACTCTTAACAACGATAATGAAGATGGCCAGGCCGCCGTGATCGCCGCCCGCGAGCGACTCGACCTCGGCGTGGGCAACCTGATGAATCGCGATGACGCGCTTATCTTCAGCGCCGGCGATATGGCCATTGGCGGTTCCCTGAATGCCAGCGGCCAGGCCAGGGGGCAGGCCGGGCGGGTGCACAACGCCAGCGCGACCATCGAGGCGCTGGGTAATCTAAGCCTGTCTACTGCACGGCTAGACAACACCAATGAGCACTTCGAAACCGAGTTGGTGCGGGTGGCGGATTTGCCGGAGCAGCTTTATATACAGCCGCTGGGATGGGACGAGAAGCTTCCGGAAAGCGCGTTTACATGGAGTCCGATGGTGGGTTACGGCATGGACCAGGTGCAAGGAGGTTATCGGGCACCGGATACACACTTTTTGGCGCCAGCCATCACTCGTTGGACGGAGTACAGCCTCAACCGTACGGAATATGAAACCCAAGTAGTGCATTCTCGGCCCGGGAAGATTCTTGCCGGTGGCGATATGCAGCTTAGCGGCGGCGAACTGGTCAATGACAAGAGCCAGATCCTGGCCGGCGGTGCACTTAGAGGCGATCTCGAGCGGCTGGAGAACCGCGAGGCGCAGGGGGTACGCTATGTCGAGGAGAGCGGCGCCAGTCGCAGTAGTAGGCCTTCACCCACTGGAGCCTGCCAGGGCGAAAACGGCTGCGGTGGCCGCGTGTACACTCGCTTATGGAGTGATTGGCAAGCCTACTCATACTCTGGAGAGGTTGGAACCTTTGCTCTGCCTATCGCAGTAGTTGGCGGCAGCCGTGCCATTGATGGCAGTGGAGCCCAGCCAGCCGCTCATAGTGCCGCGTCCCTCAACGCCTCTGCTCAGGGCGCAAATGGCGCCCAGGTAAGTCTCCAGACCAACAGGTCTGGTGCTAGCGTGATCGAAGTGCCCGCCTTGCGTCCGCCCGTAGCTAACGCCGAGAGCAGCCTGGCGCTCGGTGACTGGATAGCGAGTGTGAGGGAGGGCCTCGAAGGGTTGGCCGCCATGCCGGTAGATATTCAGAGGCTGGTGGCGAGCCATCACTCTCTCGACGAGGGGGATGTCGAGCGGTTGACGGCACTTCTCAACGACATGGTGGGGCGATCCTCGGCGAGTCCTGCGGATGCTGCACCACTCGGCGTGATCCGCAGCGTGATGCCCACTATCAACCTGCCGGCCAACAGCCTCTTCCAGGTCAATTCCGCACCTACGGCTCACTATCTGGTCGAGACCGATCCTCGCTTCACCAACCAGCGTGAGTGGTTAGGGTCGGACTATATGCTCAATGCCCTGCAGAGTGATCCGAGCACGACCCATAAGCGCCTGGGCGATGGCTTCTACGAGCAGCGCGTGGTCAACGAGCAGATCATGCAACTGACCGGCCAGCGTTATCTGGCAGGTCATGGAAATGATGGCGATCAGTACCGAGCACTGATGAATGCTGGCATTACCTTCGCCGAGCAGCATGGCTTGCGTCCCGGCGTGGCTTTGACTGCCGAGCAGATGGCCCAGCTCACCAGCGATATTGTCTGGCTGGTCGAGCAAACCGTGACCCTAGAGGATGGCTCCACCGTCACTGTCCTGGTACCCCAGGTCTATGTCCGGGTTCGCGAGGGCGACCTGCAGGGCGATGGCACCTTGATTGCCGGGAACTCCCTGGCGCTGGATGTGAAGAACGACATCGCCAATACCGGTACCCTGGCCGGCCGTGAGCTCGTCTCGCTGACGGCGGAGAACATTGCCAACCTGGGCGGCCGTATCGGGGGGAACCGGGTCGACCTCGATGCACGCAACGATCTCGACAATATCGGTGGCCAGATAACCGCTGGCGACTCACTGGCGCTGCAGGCTGGGCGCGATTTGACGCTGGCCAGCACCTCGGAGCGCCTGGCCGGGCTCTACGTCACCGAGGCTGGTGGCCGCTTGAGCGCCACCGCTGGCCGCGACCTGAGCGTCGTCGGTGCCGACCTCGACAGCGCCGGTGATCTCCGGCTCGGTGCCGGTCGCGATCTGGATATCACCAGCACCTTGGTCAGCGAGCAGGTCAACCGCGGTTATCGTCTCAGCAGCACCGAGATTGATCGTGCAGCGACCCTGTCGGCAGGTAGCGACCTGATGCTCGATGCGGGACGTGATCTCACCCTCACGGCGGTCGACGTCAGTGCCCAGGGCAGCGGCCTGCTCAGTGCCGGACGCGACCTGAGCCTCGAGACATTGACGACGCAAGAGAGCCTAAGATCACGGCGCAACACGCGCCGGGAGAGTGAAGAGATCGGCACCCAACTGGAGATCGACGGCAGCCTCGCGCTCCTCGCCGGGCAGGACATCACCGCGCGTGCCGCCCAGCTCGATGCCGGCGACGATCTGACCCTCTCCGCCGGGCGCGATATCAGCCTCGACGCCGGGCGCTCCCAGGAGTACGAAGAGACGCGTCGGGGGCGCACCCACACCATCGACAGCCAGACCCGGGTGCAATCTACCACCCTCGATGCCGGTGGCGACCTGAACCTGCAAGCCGGCAACGATCTGCGACTCACCGCCAGCCAGTTGCAGGCCGGTGGCAGCGCCGCCCTGCTGGCCGGCAACCGGATCGACCTGCTCACCGCCCAGGAGGAGGACTACTCCCTCTACGAGTCGCGCAGCAGCGGCCTATTCAGCAGCCGCCACCAGCGCGACGAAGTCCGCGATATCCGCGAAGTCGGCACCCAGATCAATGCAGGCGACGATATCGCCCTCGTCAGCGGCGGCGACCAGTCCTACCGCGGCGCACGGCTGGACGCCGGCCAGGACCTGGCCCTGCTTAGCGGCGGCAATATCGCCTTCGATATGGCCAGCGACCTGCGCCAGGAATCCCACGAGCGCAGCAGTAGCAACTTCGTGCGCCAATCGGCCAGTGGTGAAGGCACGACCAAGGAGACGCTGCGCCAGAACGAGTTGCGCTACCAGGGCGAACTGGTCATCCAGGCCGCCCAGGGCATCAGCATCGAGGCGGAGGGTATCAACGCCGGATCGGTGCGCCAGACCATCGACGCCATGGCTGAGGCCAACCCCGACCTCGCCTGGCTGCAGGAGATGGAGCAGCGCGGCGATATCGACTGGCAACAGGTCAAGGCCATTCACGACAGCTGGAGCTACTCCCAGTCCGGCCTCGGGCCGGGCGCGGCACTTGCGATCTCCATCGTCGCGGCCGCCTGGGCCGGCCCCGCTGCGAGCGGCTTGATCAATAACGCCGTGGCGTCCGCCATGGTGGGGGCGGGCGCCGGCTCACTGGCCGGCACTGGCGCGGTGAGCCTGATCAATAACGGCGGCGACCTCGGCGCGGCCCTTGGCGACACCTTCTCCAGCGACAGCCTTCGCGGTGCCGCCACCGCCGCCCTGACGGCCGGTGCCACCCGAGGCATGACCGACCGCGTCTGGGGAACGCAGACCAATTCTACTACTGGCGCCACCACCAACCTTAACCTCAGCTTCGGCAACGGTAGCGACATCGTCCGCTTCGCCGGGCAGCGCGCCACCCAGGCCGCCATCGATGCCGGCATCCGCACCGCCATCGCAGGCGGCAGCCTCGGCGATCATCTCGGCGACAGCCTCGAGAACGCCGTGTCGCATGTGGTCAGCGGCGTGCTGTTCAATGCCGTGGGCGACCTTGCCAACGAACAACTGTGGCAAGAAGGCGCCCCGCAGAAGATCGCCCTGCACGCCCTGATCGGCGGCAGCGTCAGCGAAGCCATGGGCGGCGACTTCGCTACCGGCGCGCTGGCGGCGGGGGCCAGTGAAGCCCTCGTTAATGAGCTCATGAGTGATGCCAGCCGAGCCGAATTCAGCAGTGCCGCCGCCCAGATCGTCGGTATCGTCGCAGCGGAGCTGGCGGGCGGTGATGTGAACGACGGTGCCTTTATCGCCGGGCAGGTGGAGTCCTACAATCGGCAGTTACACCCGCGTGAACGTGATCTGCTTGCTGAGCAGGCCGCGCTAATGGAGGCCGAACTCGGTGCGCCTCAGCTCGGTGATGTCTCGTGGGAAGAACTCCTGATCTTGGCATCCGGCTCGTTGTTGGACCAGGAAACCACCCAGCGCTTCAACGAATTGTTGACCCAGTTGAATAACGGGAGCAGTCCCTTTGAGCAGCGTTTCCTCGCCGATCTACAAACCGCCTATACAGCAGTTCTTGGCCTGGCGGCGGTACATCAGGATCAACCGCTGACATGGCAGGACGGTAGCCCCATCACCGCCTTCGGTGACGCCACCTACCCCTTCCACGCCACGCCCGAGCAATTCCAGGATGCCGGCTTGTTCAATATAGTCTCGCCGGGGGCTCGAGGACTCGGCATCTTCGGCGGCGCCACGCCATACGGCTACGGCCAAGCCGTACAGCACCAAGAGGAGATTTTCTCTTTTGGTCACGACTTGCCCTCGCTGGATGCGTTACATGAACAGGTGCAATGGGGAGTAGCGGGTGGTGGCGCCACGCCATTTACCGGTGATATTCAACTGCTCTTGGGTGCCGGTGGGGTCGGTAGCGGCGCACGTCTTGGCCTGCAAACGATTGGCAACTTCACGATGCGCGATGCTGCTATCGACGGAGGTGCGGGAGTCGCCTTCGATCTCATCGGACAGGCACTTGGAGGAGGCGATTTCCGAATGGGGCAAACGATTTCCGCAGGCGTTAACTCGGCAATCTTTGGAGCGATCCCTGGACGTGCTGGTGGAGTTGGAAGCCATGCGGCAGCGGGGTCTTTGGGAAGCATGTCTCATACAGCGACGACGAATAGTATTTACGATGAAAACCATTCGATAATATCTAGTGGGATCGTTGGTTCTATTGGAGGCGGTGCTGGCTCGGCAGCTGGCACACAAGCTCAGCGTTTTTTGCAAGATATACCGAGAAGCATCGATATCCCGCACTTCCTAACTCCGCATTCTTCAACTGTTCCGTATACGCAACCAGTGCCATCTTTCCAAGCTCCTATTCCAACCTCAGAGGCTATAGGAAGGAGTGTTCAAATAGGCGTTGGCCATGCTCCATCTTTGTTTAGCATTACAGGATTTAGAGAGAGTGGTGACAGTGAAAATGAATAAGTGGGAGTGGTCTTCATATTTTAAAAGGCAGGCCAAGTTCTTAATGACCTGTTTGATAGGGGGGCTGTTTTTTTGGAACAGTGTGACTGTGTTGGAATGGGCATATGAGTTGTTCGATGCTGAGTTAAGAGGATATGGGGAAGGAACCCAAAGATGGCACCGTATATGGGCAGTCGGATTCTTCTTGTTTTTTGTTTTAGGGTGCGCTGTCGATACATTCAATACTTTATACTATCGAAAGCACCCTGATCGCTATCCTCCGGCACGCAGGAGAAAGGAGTGAGGGGGCAGTCTCGGTGCATTAACTGCTCAAGTACCCGACACCGTTACCGTGCTGGTGACCCTGGTCTACGCGCCGCCCAGTTAAATGTCGGCGACGACCTGGCTCTCTCCGCCGGCCGCGGTATCAGCCTGCAAGCCGGCAACGATCTACGCCTCACCGCCAGCCAGTTGCAGGCGGGTGGCAGCGCCGCCCTGCTGGCCGGCAATCGGATCGATCTTCTCACCGCCCAGGAGGAGGACTACTCCCTCTACGAGTACCGCCGCAGTGGCGGACTGCTTCGTAGTGGCCGCCACCAGCGCGATGAAGTCCGCGATATCCGGGAAGTCGGCACCCAGATCAGTGCAGGCGACGATATCGCCCTCGTCAGCGGCGGCGACCAGTCCTACCGCGGCGCACGGCTGGACGCCGGCCAGGACCTGGCCCTGCTCAGCGGCGGCAATATCGCCTTCGATATGGCCAGCGACCTGCGCACCGAATCCCACGAGCGCAGCAAGAGCAACTTCGTGCGCCAATCGGCCAGCGGCGAAGGCACGACCAGGGAGACACTGCGCCAGAACGAGTTGCGCTACCAGGGCGAACTGGCCATCCAGGCCGCCCAGGGCATCAGCATCGAGGTGGAGGGTATCAACGCCCAATCGGTGCGCCAGACCGTCGACGCCATGGCCGCGGCCAACCCCGACCTCGCCTGGCTGCAGGAGATGGAGCAGCGCGGCGATATCGACTGGCGCCACGTCGAAGCCATTCACGACAGCTGGAGCTACTCCCAGTCCGGCCTCGGGCCGGGGGCGGCCCTCGCCGTGAGCATTGTCGCGGCCGCTTGGGCTGGCCCCGCTGCGAGCGGCTTGCTAGGGCTGGCCGAAGGTGGTGTGGCTGCCGGCATAGTCAGCGCCGTCGCCGGCTCACTGGCCGGGACCGGCGCAGTCAGCCTTGTAAATAACCGCGGCGGCCTCGGTGCTACCTTCAGCGACACCTTCGCTATGGTAACGTAGTTCACTATAACGGACGGAGTCTTCTATGCGTATCTTGTTCACCGGCGGTAGCGGGAAAGCTGGCCGTCATGCTACGGCATATCTTCGCGACCAAGGTCATCGAGTCACCAATCTGGATTGGGTAGCGTCCGACGTGCCCGGTATTACTACCCTGAAAACCGACCTGACCGATGCGGGCCAGGTGTTTAATGCCTGCCAGGCTTACGCTGGGTTCGACGAGCTGGAGTCGGGCACCGGCGTGCCGCGTTACGATGCCATTGTTCACTTTGCGGCTATTCCGGCCATTCTGCATCGGCCGGATAACGAGACCTACCGTATCAATACGCTGAGTACCTACAACGTGCTGGATGCCGCCACCAAGCTGGGCATTCCCAAAGTTATTTTTGCCTCCAGCGAGACCACCTACGGCGTTTGCTTCGCTGATGGTGAGAAACAACCGGACTACCTGCCTGTCGATGAAGAGCATCCCACCGTACCTCAGGATAGCTATGCCATGAGCAAGGTGGTGAATGAGGTGACCGCACGCTCATTCCAGGCGCGTTCGGGGATGGATATCTACGGCCTGCGCATCAACAATGTGATCGAACCTCACGAGTACCGCCAGAATTTTCCCGCCTATATTGATGACCCCGCCCTGCGCCGCCGTAACATCTTTGCCTATATCGACGCCCGCGACCTGGGTCAGATGGTCGACTGCTGTCTGAAGACAGAGGGCTTGGGCTACCAGGTGTTCAACGTCGCCAACGACGACTTGTCGGTGGGCCTGACTAACGCTCAGGTGATCGAACGCTTCTACTCAGGAGTACCGATCAAGCGCAAAATGGGCGAGTTTGAGACCCTCTACAGCAACCAGAAAGCGCGGCGTCTGGTTGGTTTCGCACCTCGCTACTCCTGGCGAGAGGAGTTGGATCAATAGGGTCAGTGTTATTGATCCAGTAGCCGCTGCTTGTTGATGACTCACTTCCACCCTCACCCAGACGACAACGGCGAAGGCTTGCCGATATTCTCCGGTCCGAAGGAGTCGGGCAGAAGTTCGTCCATGCTGTAGGACTTGAGGTGCCGGCCGTTGGCGTCGAGGACGTCGATGCGGGTGTCGGGGCCGGCGAATTCGCGGATGCGCTGGCGGCAGTCGCCGCAGGGCGTGCACAGGTGTTCGCCGGGGCCCATTACGTAGACCTGGCGAATCTGCTGGCGGCCGCTGCCGACCATGGCGGCGATGGCCGAGGCCTCGGCACACAGCCCCTTGTAGTTGGCGATCTCGACGTTGCAGCCGAGATACTGGCTGCCGTCGGCGCTCTCCACCAGTGCGGCGACGGGGTGCTGGGAGTAGGGCACATAGGCGTGCCCCTGGATCTCCCGCAGGCGCTCGACGATATCCCGCGATACCCCGCTCATGGCGTTCCCCCCGCTGAGTGGCGTGCGGCGTCGTCGCGCAGCACCGCCTCGAGGGCGATCTCCATCATCTCGTCGAAGGTGTTCTGGCGCTCGGTGCTGGACAGCGAGTCGCCGTTGACGATGTGGTCCGACACCGTACACACCGTTGCTGCCCTGGCACCGAACTCGGCGGCCACGCCGTAGAGGCCGGCGGCTTCCATCTCGACGCCGACGATGCCGTAGCGGCGCATCAGCTCGACCATCTCGGTCTGCGGGTTGTAGAACAGGTCGGCGGAGAAGATATTGCCGACCTTGACCGGCACGCCCTTGGCAGCGGCGGCGTCGACCGCGTGCCGGGTCAGCTCGAAGTCGGCGATGGCGGCGAAGTCGTGGTCGTTGAAGCGCATCCGGTTGACCTTGGAGTCGGTGCAGGCGCCGATGCCGATCACTACGTCGCGTACCTTGACGTCGTCGCGCACCGCGCCGCAGGAGCCGACCCGAATCAGCGTCTTGACGTCGTAGTCGGTGATCAGCTCCTTGGCGTAGATCGAGACCGAGGGGATGCCCATGCCGTGACCCATCACCGAGATCTCGCGGCCCTTGTAGCGGCCGGTGTAGCCGTACATGTTGCGCACGCGGTTCACCTGGCGCACGTCGTCGAGGAAGGTGTCGGCGATGTACTGGGCGCGCAGCGGGTCGCCGGGCATCAGCACGGTGTCGGCGAAGTCGCCGCGTTCGGCGTCGATATGCGGAGTGGCCATCACGAGGCTCCTTTGAGGGGGGCAGAGAGAAAGCTTTCGCCGTCGGCCATGGGCGCCAGGCCGAAGTGGCTGGCCAGGCTCTGGCCGATATCGGCGAAGCTGTGGCGCTCGCCGAGTGGGCCCGGCGTCAGGCCGGCGCCGCGGGCCAGTACCGGCACGTACTCGCGGGTGTGGTCGGTGCCGCGCCAGGTGGGGTCGCAACCGTGGTCGGCGGTGAGGATCAGCAGGTCGTCAGCGTCGAGGCGTGCCAGCAGCTCGGGCAGGCGGGCGTCGAAGTGCTCCAGCGCTGCCGCGTAGCCGGCCACATCGCGGCGGTGGCCGTAGACCATGTCGAAGTCGACGAAGTTGGTCATGATCAGCACCCGCTCGCCCGGCGCGCGGGTGGCACTGCGCGCCACCTCGGCCAGGGTGGCGTCCATCAGCGCGTCGTGACCGCTGGCCTTGACCGCCCGGCCGATGCCGCAGTGGGCGTAGATATCGGCGATCTTGCCCACCGAGACCACCTCGCCGCCGGCGTCATGCAGTCGTTGCAGCACGGTGGGCGAGGGCGGCTCGACGCTGTAGTCGCGGCGGTTGGCGGTACGCTGGAAGCTCGCCGCGTCGTCGCCGGCGAAGGGCCGTGCGATCACCCGGCCGATATTGTAGGGCTCGAGCAGCTCGCGGGCGATCTCGCACAGCCGGTAGAGCCGCTCGAGGCCGAAGTACTGCTCATGGGCGGCGATCTGGAATACCGAGTCCGCCGAGGTGTAGACGATGGGTTTGCCGCTGGCGACGTGCTCCTCGCCGAGCCGGGCGATGATCTCGGTGCCCGAGGCGTGGCAGTCGCCGAGTACGCCGGGCAGCTCGGCCTCATCGATCAACGCTTCGAGCAGCTCGCGGGGAAAGCTCTGCTGTTGGTTCTTGAAGTAGCCCCACTCGAAACGCACCGGCACGCCGGCGATCTCCCAGTGTCCGGAGGGGGTGTCCTTGCCCGAGGAGATCTCCCGGGCGTGGCCGTAGGCACCCTCTACGCTCTCGGGCAGCGTCACGCCCGCTGCCAGGCTGCCGCTGCTGTCGCGGTGGGCGTGGAACAGCCCCAGGCGCGCCAGGTTAGGTAACCTAAGTGGTCCAGTCCGCTTCGATGGGCCGGCGTCGGGGCCCTGTCGTGGGCCGGTTTCGGGGCCTTGTAGAGAACCACGGGCGCAGGCGGCGGCGATATGGCCCAGGGTGTCGGCGCCGGCGTCGCCAAAGTCGGCGGCGTCCGGGGCGGCGCCGATGCCGAAGGAGTCGAGCACCAGGACGATGGCACGGGTCATGAAGCCTCCCGACGAATGGCGTCGTGAATCAGGGTGGGCGGCGTCGCGGCGGTGTCGCCGACGATGATGGCGGCGCGCAACTGGTTGGCGGCGCGCTCGGCGCTGGCCGCGTCGCGGGCGTGAATCACCGCCAGCGGGCGTTCGGCGTCGACGCGCTCGCCGATGGCGGCGATCTCGCTGAGGCCAACGCGGTGGTCGATGGTGGCACCCGCCTGCAGGCGGCCGCCGCCGAGTTCGACCACTGCCATGCCCAACGCGCGGGTGTCGAGGCGCTGGACGATGCCCGGCGCCTCGGCGTGCACGGCACGTTGTAGCGGGGCCGCGGCCAGATAGCGGTCGGGACGTTCGAGCAGGTCGGCGGGGCCGCCGAGGCCGGCGACCATGCGCGCGAAGCGCTCGGCGGCGGCGCCCGAGGTCAGCGCCCGCTCGAGTTGGTGCTCGGCGTCGCGGCGATCTGTGGCCAGCCGGCCCTGCAGCAGCATCTCCACGGCCAGGGCGCGGGTCACGTCGAGCAGCCGGCTATCGCCGGCATCGCCGCGCAACAGGCGCAGTGCCTCGCGAATCTCCACGGCGTTGCCGGCGCAGGGCGCCAGCGGCTGGCTCATGTCGGTGACCAGCGCGGTGGTCGGCGTGCCGGCCTGGCTGGCGACCTCGGCGATACGCGTGGCCAGCTCAAGCGACGCCTCGTGGGTGGGCATGAAGGCACCGCTGCCGCTCTTGACGTCCATCACCAGGGCATCGAGGCCGCAGGCCAGCTTCTTGCCCAGGATCGAGGCGACGATCAGCGGCATCGACTCTACCGTGGCGGTGACGTCGCGCACTGCATAGAGGCGCTTGTCGGCGGGGGCCAGGTCGGCGGTCTGGCCGATGATCGCCACCCCGACCTCCTTGACCAGGCGCCGGAAGCGCGCTTGGTCGGGGCCGACGTCGTAGCCGGGGATCGCCTCGAGCTTGTCGAGGGTGCCGCCGGTGTGGCCCAGGCCGCGCCCGGAGATCATCGGCACATGGCCACCGCAGGCGGCGACCCACGGGCCCAGCACCAACGACACCAGGTCACCGACACCGCCGGTGGAGTGTTTGTCGAGCACCGGGCCGGGCAGGTCGAGGTCGTCCCAGGCGAGCACCTGGCCGGAGTCGCGGGTCGCCTCGGTCAGCGCCACCGTCTCGACGTCGTCCATGCCGTTGAGGTAGGCGGCCATGGCGAAGGCGCCGATCTGGGCATCGCCGATCTGGCCGCTGGCGATGGCCTGGATGAACTCACGCAGCGCCTCGGCCGGCAGTGCCTGGCCGTCACGCTTGGCACGTATCAGCTCCTGGGGCAGCATCAGTAGCCTCCCGGGGTATCCGACCCTGGCGCCTCGGCGGCTTTTTCGACACCCAGGGTCTCGAGCAGATTGCCGAGCAGGCTCGAGGCCCCGAAGCGGAAGTGCGCCGGGCTCACCCAGTCGGCGCCCATGATGCGTTCGGTCAGCGCCAGGTAGGCGGCGGCGTCTTGCGTGCTGCGCACCCCGCCGGCGGCCTTGAAGCCGACATCGGCGCCGCTGCGCTTGATCGCCTCGAGCAGCAGCTCGGCGGACTCGAGGGTGGCATTGACCGGCACCTTGCCGGTGGAGGTCTTGAGGAAGTCGGCACCGCCGGCGATGGCCAGCTCGCAGGCCTGGCGGATCAACGACGGCGAGGCCAGCTCGCCGGTCTCGAGGATCACCTTGAGGGTCGCCTCGCCGCAGGCGGCCTTGCAGGCAGCGACCAGGTCGCGACCGACGGTCTGCTGGCCTGCCATCAGCGCGCGATAGGGGAACACCACGTCGACCTCGTCGGCGCCAGCGGCGATGGTATCGCGGGTCTCGCGCGCGGCGCGGGCGATGTCGTCGCTGCCTTCGGGGAAGTTGGTGACGGTGGCGATCCTGACCCGCTGGCGCAGGCCACGCTCGCTGAGGCCGCGATGGGCGGCGGCAATGAAAGCCGGATAGACGCACAGCGCGGCGGGGGTGCCCACCGGGGTGTCGGCCTGGGCGCATAGCGCGGAGATGCTCGCCTCGCTGTCGTCGTCGTTGAGGCTGGTCAGGTCCATGAGGGCCAGTGCCCGGCGGGCGTCGGCCTGAAGAGGTGTATCGGTCATGGCAGTGTCCATAGCGTCATGAGGTGGCGTGCTGCGGCGCTGCGGCGGCGTGGCCGCAGCGCTCGATGGGTGGTCCTAGCCTAGCGCACCCAGCGCCAGGAAGAACCCGGCGATGGACGCCGACATCAGGTTGGAGAGGGTGCCGGCGAGCACCGCCTTGAGGCCGAAGCGGGCGATGTCGTGGCGGCGGCTCGGGGCGATGCTGCCGAGGCCGCCGAGCAGAATGGCGATCGACGACAGGTTGGCGAAGCCGCACAATGCGAACGACAGGATCGCCATGGTGTGGGCACTCATCGCCTGGCCGGTGGCGGCGACCATCTGTTCGCCATCGAGGTAGGGCGCCAGGTTGATATAGGCGACGAACTCGTTGACCACCAGCTTCTGGCCGATGAAAGAGCCGGCCAGGGTCGCTTCTGCCCAGGGGATGCCGAGCAGGAAGGCCAGCGGCGCGAACAGCCAGCCGAGGATCATCTCAAGGCTCAGCTCGGCCATGCCGAACCAGCCGCCGATGCCGCCCAGCATGCCGTTGATCAGCGCGATCAGGCCGATGAAGGCGAGCAGCATGGCACCGACGTTGGCGGCTAGCTTGAGGCCGGAGGTGGCGCCGGCGGCGGCGGCATCGAGCACGTTGGCGGGGCGGTCTTCCTCCTCCTTGAGTCGCTCCTCGGCCTCGGAGACGCTGTCCTCGGGCTCCTGGGTCTCGGGCATGATCAGCTTGGCGAACAGCAGCCCGCCGGGTGCGGCCATGAACGAGGCGGCCACCAGGTACTCCATGGGAATCCCCAACGCGGCATAGCCGGCCAGCACCGAACCGGCCACCGAGGCCAGGCCGCCGCACATCACCGCGAACAACTGCGACGGCGTCATGCGTGCAATGAAGGGGCGCACTACCAGCGGTGCTTCGGTCTGGCCGACGAAGATGTTGGCGGTGGCCGACAGCGACTCGGTGCGCGAGGTGCCCAGCGCCCTCTGCAGCGCGCCGCCGAGGATACGGATCACCCACTGCATGATGCCGATGTAGTAGAGCACGGCGATCAGCGACGAGAAGAAGATGATTACCGGCAGTACCTTGATGGCGAACACGAAGCCGACGTTGTCGGCATCGGCGAGTCCGCCGAACAGGAAGTCGATGCCATCGTTGGCATAGGCGACCACCTGACTGACTGCTTCGGAAATCGTGTACAGCACTGTCTGGCCGAACGGCACATAGAGCACGAAGGCGCCGATGCCGGCCTGGATGGCGAAGGCACCGACCACGGTACGCAGGCGAATGGCGCGGCGGTTGTAGGAGAAGGCAAGGGCGATCAGGATGAGGGTAATCATCCCGACCAGGCTCATAAGGAGTGTCATTAGGAGATCCTTCGAGTCGGGCTAGCGGAGGCGCAACAACTTACAGGAAGTTGAGCTTGAGGGTATAGATCATGGCGTTCTGGTAGTCGTTGGGCGTCCCCAGCTTGTTGTTGGCGTAGCGGTACTGCACGCCGGTGGTGATCAGATCGCTGGGGTGCCACCACAGGCTCAGCGCACCATTGGTGCCGACACTGCCGGCCTTGTCGCCGACATAGTTCTGCTCGAGGTAGTCGTCGTCGCGATCGAAGGTCTGTTCGTGCCAGTTGGTGACGCTGAAGGCCTGGTCGAAGGCGGTGAAATCGTACCCCGCGACCCAGCCGGCCATATAGCCGTTCATGCCAGTGTAGCCGTCGCTCTGCACGCGTGCCGCGCCGAGAAACGGCTTGACCCACAGGCCATTGCCGAAGGTGTGGCGGTAACCGGCACCGAGGATCTGGTCCTGCTCGCGGGCGTTGAAACCGTAGTCGCGGAAGTCGTAGACGTGGGCATAGACCGAAAACGGCGAGTCGCCCAAATAGATATGCGAGGTCACCTTGGCGGCGGTACGGCGGTTGTCGCGTCCATCGCTACCCTCGTCGAAGCTGTCGTGGGTAGGGTTTTCAAGATCGGCGAAACCGTAGAACTCACCCCACTCGAAGCCGGCGCCGCCCTCCAGTTCGATGTAGTAGAAGTCGCTCTTGGCGGCGTTGTCGGCGGTGCGCCGCTCGGTGCCGGACGACCAGTCGAGGTAGTTGAGCGAGACGTTGCCGAAGGACCACAGTGGCTGGGTGGCATCGGCCTGAACGTTGGCAACGGCAAGCAGTGCGCCGGCACCGAAGGCGGCGAGGGAAGCGTTACGTAGGAGTGTCATCGGAAGCCTCGAGACGATTGTCGTTATTGGCGTCCCGGCGGGGGCCGGGGGTAAATGTGCTACCGATGTTAAACCTATAACATGATCTGTTATTTTTCTAACATTTTTTTGGGATACGCTGGAATCCAACGGCAATTAGACGCTACGGGTGGCCTGGGGGCGGGCCGCAGTGGAAATTCATCGGCACCTGGCTCAGCATGGGGTGACACGACGGATCAATCGGAGGTGGCGGTTAGATGAACGGCCGAAGCGCCATGCGCCTGGCCCGGCTACAGGAAGCCCTGGCCGGTGGCGGTACCATCCATCTCAGTGAGGCGGCCAAGCTGTGCGGCGTCTCGGAAATGACCATCCGCCGCGACGTGGCGGCCAGCGACGGTACCATGACCTTTCTCGGCGGCCACCTGATGATGGCCGACAACCCGCAGTTCGCACCGGTCTACGACCTCGACGAGCAGCGCGGCAGCCACTATCTGGCCAAGCAGCGGCTATGCCAGGGCGCGGCGTCGTTCATTGACGAGGGCGATACGCTGTTCATCGACTGCGGCACTACCCTGATGCCGCTGCTGAGCATGCTCGGCGAGTTCGAGGAGTTGACCGTGGTGACCTACGCGCTCAACGTGGCCAACGCGGTGGGCACGCTACCCAATGTGCGCCTGGTGCTGCTGGGCGGGCTCTATCATCACAGCTCGCAGTCGTTCGGCAGCGGCGAGATGTACGATGCGGTGCGGCGACTGGGGATCAACAAGGCGTTCATCTCGGCGGCCGGCGTCGACCTGGAGCGCGGCGTGAGTTGCTTCCACTTCCATGAGGTGGCGCCCAAGCAGGCCGCGTTGGAGAGTGCCCGCTACCGTATCCTGGTGGTCGATGCCAGCAAGCTGGGCATCGTGCGCCCCGCGCTGTTTGCCCAGCTCGACGCGTTCGACGTGGTGGTCACCGATGCCAAGGCGGCCCCGGCGCTGAATGCCCGGGTCGGCGGCGTTAACCAGCCGCCGCGGGTGATGGTGGCCTGATCGCGCGACTCACGGCTGGCAGAAATAGACCTGGGCGGGGGGGATGTTGAGCGGCTCGAAGCCGCGCCGCACACGCTGGTAGGTGCGCTCCAGGTCGGGCAGCACCTTGGGCGAGAACTGGTAGATCAGCAGCTCGCCCTGGGGGGAGAGGGCATCGCGGGTGGCGTTTAGCACGCCATTGCGCAGGCCGTCCGGCATGGTGCTGAACGGGATGCCTGCCACCACGTAGTCGGCGGCGGAGAGCTCGCGCTCGGCGAGGATCGCCGCCACGTCTTCGGCCGAGCCGGCCACCAGCTGCAGGCGCGGGTCGGGCAGGGCGCTGTGCAGGTAGTCGACGAACTCCTCGTTGGTCTCGATGGCCACCAGTATCGCTTCGGGATGCATGCGGCGCAGGATCTCGCGGCTGATGGTACCCACGCCGGGGCCGTACTCGACGATTACCCGGGCACGCTCCCAGTCCACGGGCTCGAGCAGGCGGCGGATCAGGAACGGCGAGCTGGGAATGATCGATCCCAGCATCTTGGGATGCTTGAAGAAATTGCGTGCGAATAGCGACAGCTGCTGGCGCTGAGAACTCGGTGTGGCGGCGGTTTTGCGTTCCTCGACGTTCATGCATCCGTCCCTTGGCAAGTAAGCGATCTTCCCACTCTAGGCTACTGTGCGGCGCTGTGAAAGGCGAACCCAACTGCTGGCTGCGGCGTTTGGTCGCTTTCATGCATGCCGATTTTCTTATGCAATGGTAGGGATGTGGTTGCTGTGACCGCATCCGGGCGCCGCCCCTTGGGGCGGCATCGGTAATGCCTCGCGCATATTGTTAGCATGCTCATATTGGCCATGCTAATTTCTGCGCGCCTTGCGTACGAGAGAGTCCCATGAGCAAACTTCGCCGTTTCCTCGGCACCCTGGCGCTATGGTCGCTATCGCTATTGCTGGCCGGCTGCAGTTCGGCGCTGCTGGACCCCAAGGGAGAGATCGGGGTGGAGCAGCGCAGTCTGATTCTGACCTCCTTTGGTCTGATGTTGATCGTCGTGATACCCGTGATCGTCATGACCCTGGTGTTCGCCTGGCGCTATCGACACCGCGGGCGATCCGCCTACCGGCCGGACTGGGCGCACAACAATTGGATCGAGGCCGTGGTATGGGTGGTTCCCTGCCTGATCATTGCCGTCCTGGCCGCCCTGACCTGGCATACCTCGCATACGCTAGACCCGCACAAGCCGCTCGCCTCCAGCGAAGACACCCTCGAGATCCAGGCCATATCGATGGACTGGAAGTGGCTGTTCATCTACCCCCAGCAGGGCATCGCCACGGTCAACGAGGTCGCCTTCCCGGTGGATGTTCCGGTGCGCTTTCGGGTCAGTTCCGATTCGGTGATGAACGCCTTCTTCATTCCCCAGCTGGGGAGCCAGATCTACGCCATGGCGGGCATGGACAACGATGTTCATCTGGTCGCCAATCACCCCGGTCGTTATGAGGGGCGTTCCACCAACTACAGTGGCGCGGGCTTCTCCGGCATGACCTTCGAGGCACTGGCCACTTCCGAGCAGGCGTTCGAGGACTGGGTCGAGACCGTGCGTGGTGCCGAGCAGCGTCTCGACTACCCGAATGGCTATGCCGAATTGGCGGCGCCCAGCCAGTACCACCCGGTCGAGTATTTCTCGAGCGTGACGCCACATCTCTATGAGCAGCTGCTGCTCAGCTTCCATGACGGCGCCGAGCACGCTGACTCCCACGCGGATTCCCATGACGTGGAGAGTGCCACCGCCACTCGCACCGACACCGCCGACCATCGCGTCGGTCATCACCATGCCGATCAACAGTACGCCTTGCGCCGTCGACCCACGCGCACAGAGGCAGGGGGTTAAGCCATGTTGGGAAAACTGAGTCTAGATGCGATTCCTTACCACGAGCCGATCATCATGGTCGTGGCCGCCTTCATGGCGATCGGCGCCTTTGCCCTGATCGCTGCTCTCACCTACTACCGCAAATGGGGCTGGTTGTGGTCCGAGTGGTTCACCAGCGTCGACCACAAGAAGCTCGGCATCATGTATTTCCTGGTCGCGCTGGTCATGCTGGTTCGCGGCTTCGCCGACGCCATCATGATGCGTACCCAGTTGGCCATGGCGGCCGGCGGATCGATGGGCTATCTGCCTCCTGAGCATTACGATCAGATCTTCACCGCCCATGGCGTGATCATGATCTTCTTCGTCGCCATGCCGATGGTCATCGGCTTGATGAACCTGGTGGTGCCGCTGCAGATTGGCGCCCGCGACGTCGCCTACCCGTTCCTCAACAACCTCAGCTTCTGGCTGTTCGCCGCCGGGGCGGTCCTGGTCAATATATCGCTGGTCGTCGGCGAGTTCGCCACCACCGGCTGGTTGGCCTATGCCCCGCTATCGGGGATCGAGTACAGCCCCGGGGTCGGGGTCGACTACTGGATCTGGGCGCTGCAGATCTCGGGGGTAGGCACGACGCTGACCGGCATCAACTTCTTCGTCACCATCCTCAAGATGCGTACCCCGGGGATGACGCTGTTCCGCATGCCGATCTTCACCTGGACATCGCTGTGCGCCAACGTGCTGATCATCGCCTCCTTCCCGATCCTCACCGCCACCATCGCGCTGCTGACCCTGGACCGTTACCTGGGGATGCACTTCTTCACCAATGACTTCGGCGGCAACATGATGATGTACGTCAACCTCATCTGGGCCTGGGGGCATCCGGAGGTTTACATCCTCATCCTGCCGGCGTTCGGGGTCTTCTCGGAGGTGATCGCGACCTTCTCGCGCAAGCGGCTGTTCGGCTACACCACCATGGTGTGGGCGACGGTGGCGATCACGCTGCTGTCGTTCATCGTCTGGTTGCACCACTTCTTCACCATGGGCGCGGGGGCCAACGTCAACGCCTTCTTCGGCATCATGACGATGATCATCGCCATCCCCACTGGGGTGAAGGTGTTCAACTGGCTGTTCACCATGTTTCGTGGGCGCCTCGAATTCACCTCGCCGGTACTCTGGACCCTGGGCTTCATCATCACCTTCACGCTGGGTGGCATGACCGGGGTGATGCTGGCGGTACCCGGCGCCAACTTCGTGCTGCACAACAGCCTGTTCGTCATCGCTCACTTCCATAACGTGATCATTGGCGGTGTCCTGTTCGGCATGATGGCCGGCATGACCTACTGGTTCCCCAAGGCATTCGGCTTCACCCTCGACGAGACCTGGGGCAAGCGCGCCTTCTGGTGCTGGTTGATCGGCTTCTATCTGGCGTTCATGCCGCTCTACGTATTGAGTTTCTTCGGCGCCGTGCGGCGCATGCAGTCCTATGCCAATCCCGAGTGGCAGCCGTGGATGATCCTGGCCTGGGTCGGCGCGGTGGTGATCATGCTGGGGATCGTCTGCACCGTGATCCAGTTGTGGGTGAGCATCCGTGATCGGCGCTTGAATGCCGATGTTACCGGCGACCCCTGGAATGGTCGCACCCTGGAGTGGTCGATCGCCTCGCCGCCGCCACATTACAACTTCGCCCACGCCCCCGAGGTTGGTGGGATCGACAGCTTCTGGACCCACAAGCAACGTGGTGCCGAGGCCGTAGGCGAGGCGCCTTATCAGGACATCCATATGCCGCGCAATACCGTGGCCGGGCCGGTCATCAGCCTGTTCGCCGTGGTGCTGGGCTTCGCCCTGGTGTGGCACATCTGGTGGCTGGCGATCGTCGCTGCCGTCGGTGGCTTGATCAGCTTCCTGGCCCGGGTGTTCAACGACGACATCGACTACTGGGTGCCAGCCGAGGAGGTGGCGCGCAGCGAGCGTGTGCATCAACGCCGGCGGGTGGCACGTGACGAATGGCAGACGAACGGGTCGGCGCTGGGCGGTTTCGCCCCGGCCGACCTGCGGGGGTGATCCATGACGACCGATACCATCAAGCATAACGACGACCACGCACATCCGGTGACCCACGGGCATTCGGATACCGGCAGCATCAAGGTATTCGGCTTCTGGGTCTACCTGATGAGCGACCTGGTGATCTTCGGCACCCTGTTCGCCACCTATGCCGTGCTCATGAGGGGCACGGCGGGTGGCCCCAGCGGTGCAGAAATCTTCGACCTGCGACTGATTCTGGCGGGGACCCTGCTGCTGCTGGTCAGCAGTTTCACCTATGGCATGGCGGTGCTGTCGATGACCGCCGAGCGGCTGGCGCAGCTCAAGGCCTGGCTGGTGGTGACCTTGCTGCTCGGGGCAGGGTTCATCGCCATTGAGTTCTATGAGTTCCGGCACTTGATCCATGCCGGCTTCGGCCCCGATCGCAGCGCCTTCCTATCGGCCTTCTTCACCCTGGTCGGCACCCATGGCCTGCATGTGCTGTTCGGGCTGCTGTGGCTGGTGGTGGTGCTGGTACAGCTGCAGACCAAGGGGCTGAATGACATGACGCGACCACGCATCCTGTGCCTTAGCCTGTTCTGGCACTTCCTGGATGTGGTGTGGATCTGCGTGTTTTCGTTCGTCTATTTGATGGGGGTACTGTGAGATGAAAGATTCACCGATAGCGCATGGCAGTGTCAGATCCTATGTGATCGGCCTGATACTCTCGTTGGTACTGACGGCGATTCCCTTCGCCGTGGTCATGGGTGGCCTGCTGGCCACCTCTGCGACGCTGCTGGTGATCGTCGCGGCTGCGGTGCTGCAGGTGCTGGTGCAGCTGATCATGTTCATGCACATGGACACCAAGCAGGAGGAGGGCTGGAACCTCATGTCTCTGGTCTTCACGGTGACCATCCTCGGTCTGGTGGTGGGCGGTTCGCTGTGGATCATGCATCACCTGCATCTCAACATGATGATCGGCTGATCATGCTGGCTCGCTCACGTTGACTTGTCGTGGGTCAAGGTCGTTGGCAGGCGCTCGCTGCTAAGCTCAAGGGGCCAGGCGACGATCGTTCGTTGCCGCATTCAGGAGGGTGTCACCATGCAAGCCTTCGATGTCATGACCCACGATGTGATCAGCGTATCGGTGGATACCGAGGTGCGTGAAATCGCCGGTCTGCTGCTCGAGCATCATATCAGTGCGGTGCCGGTGGTCGGTGCCGAGGATCAGGTGCTGGGCATCGTCAGTGAGGGCGACCTGATGCATCGGGTCGAGACCGGCACCGAGCGGCGTAGCTCGTGGTGGCTGGCCAATCTGTTCTCCGGCGCCCAGAGCGCCGGCGAGTACGTCAAGTCCCACGGCCGCAAGGCCGGTGAGATCATGACCCCCGACCCGGTCACCATCAGCGAGGACACCCCACTCGATGAGGTGGCCCAGTTGCTGGAGAAGCACCACATCAAGCGCGTGCCGGTGGTGCGGGATGGGCGGCTGGTGGGGATCGTCAGCCGTGCCAACCTGCTCCACGGCCTAGCCATGGCCGGGGTCAGCAAGGCCCAGGCACCGAGCAGCGATGACCGCGAGATCCGCGCTGCGATCATCAAGGAGCTCAAGGACAACACCGATGTGATGGCCGATCATCTCAACGTGATGGTCAGCGGTGGCGAGGTGCAGCTGTGGGGGCTGGTGGAGAGCAAGCAGGAGAAGCTGGCGGTGCAGGTGGCCGCCGAGAACGTCAGCGGCGTGACCCGGGTCGAGAATCACCTCGGTTTCATGCCGCGCGGCGGGCTCAGCGGTACCTGAGGTGCGGCGCCTTGATGGCGCCGCGTCAGTTAAGGCGGGACAGCGCCGATTCGAGGGCGGCCACGCTGCGCTCGACGTGGTGCAGCTTGTCGAGGCCGAACAGGCCGATGCGGAAGGTGCGGAAATCGTCGCCCTCATCGCACATCAGCGGCACGCCGCCAGCGACCTGCAGGCCGGCGGCGGCGAACTTGGCGGCGATGCCGGCATCGTCGCTGTAGCTGACCACCACGCCGGGGGCCTGGAAGCCCGCTGCAGCAACGCTTTTGAAGCCATGCTCACCGAGTAGGGCGCGTACCCGCTCGCCCAGCTCGAGCTGCTCGGCGCGCACCTTGTCGAAGCCGTAGGCCTCGGTCTCGGCCATGATCTCGCGCAGCCGGCGCAGGCTGTCGGTGGGCATGGTGGCGTGGTAGGCGTGGCCGCCGTTCTCGTAGGCCTGCATGATCTCGTACCACTTGCGCAGGTCGGCGGCGAAGCTCGAGCTGGTGATGGTCGCCAGGCGTTCCAGGGCGAGCGGCGACATCATCACCATGGCGCAGCCCGGCGAGCCGCTCCAGCCCTTCTGCGGCGCGCTGATCAGCACGTCGACGCCACTCTCCTGCATGTCCACCCACAGCGTGCCCGAGGCGATGCAGTCGAGCACCAGCATGCCGCCCACGGCGTGGACGGCATCGGCCAGGCGGCGGATATAGGCGTCGGGTAGCAGCATGCCGGCGGAGGTCTCGACGTGGGGTGCGAACACCACGTCGGGGCGCTCGGCCTCGATGGTGGCGACGGCCTCGTCGATGGGCACCGGCGCGAACGGCGCTTGGGCACCCTCGCCCTGGCGGCGCGCCTTGAGCACTGTGGCGCTGGCCGGCAGGTCGCCCATCTCGAGGATCTGCGTCCAGCGGTAGCTGAACCAGCCGTTGCGGATCGTCAGGGTCTTGTTGCCGGCCGCGAACTGGCGCGCCACGGCCTCCATGCCGAAGGTGCCGCTACCTGGCACGATGGCCACCCCTGCGGCGCCATAGACGCGCTTGAGGGTCGCGGAGATGTCGTTCATCACGCCCTGGAAGGCCTGGGACATGTGATTGAGCGAGCGGTCGGTGTAGACCACCGAGTATTCGAGCAGGCCGTCGGGGTCGACGTCGGGCAGTAGTCCGGGCATGGTCAGCCTCTTGGTGTCAGCGTGGCGTGGGTCAGATAAGGGTAAGAGCATCGCGCCGCTTGGGCCAGGCGGATACTGTCGTGATGAGCCGCATCGGCAGCAAAATCTACTGCGCTGCCTGGATCGCGGTCAGCGCGATGGTGTAGACGATGTCGTCGACCAGGGCGCCCCGCGAGAGGTCGTTGACCGGCTTGTTGAGGCCCTGCAGCATCGGCCCCACGCTGACCACCTTGGCACTGCGCTGCACCGCCTTGTAGGTGGTGTTGCCGGTGTTGAGGTCGGGGAACACGAATACCGTGGCCTGGCCGGCGACCGGCGAGTCGGGTGCCTTCTGCTTGCCGACGCTCTCGATCGCTGCGGCGTCGTACTGCAGCGGGCCGTCGATCAGCAGTTCGGGGGCGCGCTGGCGGGCGATGCGGGTCGCCTCGCGGACCTTGTCGACGTCGGAGCCCGTGCCCGACTCGCCGGTGGAGTAGCTGATCATCGCTACCTTGGGTTCGATACCGAAGGCCTTTGCCGAGCGTGCGCTCTGGATGGCGATCTCGGCCAGCGCCTCGGCGTCGGGGTCGGGGTTGACCGCGCAGTCGCCGTAGACCACCACCTGCTCGGGCAGCAGCATGAAGAAGATCGACGACACCAGGCGGTAGTCCGGGGCGGTCTTGATCAGCTGGAAGGCCGGACGCACGGTGTTGGCGGTGGTGTGCACTGCGCCCGACACCAGGCCGTCGACCTCGCCGCGATGCAGCATCATGGTGCCGAGCACCACCGTGTCCTGCAGCTGGGCCTCGGCCATCGGCTCGTTGATCTTGCCGCGGCGGCGTTCGACCATGTCGGCAATGTAGTCGTGATAGATGCTGTCCGGGTCGATGATCTCGAGCCCCTCGGGAAGCACGATGCCGCGGCTGCGCGCCACGCTCTCGACCTCCTCGCGCTTGGCCAGTAGCACGCAGTCGGCGATGCCGCGGCGTTGGCACAGCGCCGCGGCCTCCACGGTGCGCGGCTCGCTGCCCTCCGGCAGCACGATGCGCTTGTGCGCCTGCTGCGCCTTCTTGACCAGCTGATGGCGAAACGCCGATGGCGACAGGCGCCGGACATAGCCGCGGCTGAGGTGATCCTTGAGCCACTGCAGGTCGATATGCGCGGCGACGAAGTGGGCCACCTGCTCGGCGCGCTCCAGGTCGTCGGCGGGGATCTCGTTGCTCATCTGGGTCAGGTGCTGGACGGTAGTGAAGCTGTCGGTGTCCACTGCCAGTACCGGCAGTCCGGTCTTAAGTGCCGGACGGCAGGCGTCGATCATGTCGTCGTTGGGCAGGTAGCCGTTGGTCAGCATCACCCCGGCCAGTGGCGTACCGTTCATGGTCATCAGCGCCGCGGCAAGCACGATGTCGTCGCGGTCGCCGGAGGTGACGATCAGGCTGCCGGGCTTGAACACCTTGAGTGCATGGGCGGCGCTGCGTCCGCACAGGCTGGTACTCAGCACCCGGCGGCTGGCGGCATCTCCCTCGTTGAGCCAGCGCGCGCCGAGGGCTTCGGCGACATCCTTGATGCGCGGCACGCTGAGGGTATCGCTGAAGGGCACTACGCCGATCAGGTGGAAGCGGTCGGTGGCCAGCGCCGGCGAGTGGCGGCGTAGCTCCTCGAGCAGCCCGGCGTCGAGGGTCACGTTGGCGGTGCCTGGGGCGATCGGCTGCTCGCTGGCCGGCGGCGCGGGCAGGCCCTTCATGCGCATCAGGATGCAGCCCATGGTACGCGTCGAGCTGAGCCCGCCGAAACTGCGCGAGTGCATGTCGAGCTGCTCGGCCAGCTCGCGGGGCGCGGCCAGGTCGCCGCTGCCGACGAAGATGATGCGCGCGTTGAGAGCGTGAGCCAGCTGGGCGTTGAGCTGGTTGGCGTAGGTGCTGTGTTCGGTGGGCACCAGGCCTTCGACTACCACGATGTCCTGGGTGGCATCGGTTGCGCCGGCGGCCTGCTGGTGCAGTTCGATCACCGACTCCAGCAGCTCGTCGAGCTGGTCCTCGCGCAGCAGGCGTTCGAGGCGCTCCTGGGTGATCGGCTCCGGAGGCGTGCGCCCCAGGGCGCGGGCCACCAGGGCACTGGAGCGGTCGGGGCCGCTGCCGTTGAGCTCGCGCTGCATGAACGGCTTGAGGAAACCGGCCTTCATGCCGATGAAGTCCAGCGCCTGGATCAGCCCCAGACAGGCCGAGGTGAGGCCGGCGCCCACCGAGGTGGGCACCATCAGCAGGGTCTGGACCTGACGGTTGTCGGGAAGTGGCGTCATGCCTGGCGCTCCAGCAGTTGGCGGGTCTCGTGGGCGATTTGGCCCTCCTCGTCGGTGGGGATCACCCACAGCTGGGGGCCGAGGCCTGTGTCGATACGGCCCTCGCGGCCGCGCAGGGTGGCCTGGTTGGCGGCGTCCTCCAGGTCCAGGCCGAAATGGGGCAGGGCGGCGATCACCTTGGCGCGCACGCGGGGCGAATTCTCGCCGATGCCGCCGGTGAAGATCAGCCCGCTCAGTGTCGGCAGCGCGCAGGAGAGTGCCGCCAGCGACTTGGCGATACGGTAGCAGAACACCTCCAGCGCCAGGCTGGCGCCGGGGTGGCCGCGCTCAGCGGCGGCCTCCAGCTCGCGCATGTCGTTGGTCAGCTCCGATAGCCCCTTGAGGCCGCTGCGCTGGTTGAGCATGGCGTCGATCTCGTCCAGCGACCAGCCCAACTGGCGATGCAGATGGGCGTGCAGCCCGGGGTCGACATCGCCACTGCGGGTACCCATCACCAGGCCCTCCAGCGGCGTCAGGCCCATGCTGGTGTCGCGGCTCTGGCCCTGCCATACCGCGCAGGTGGAACAGCCGTTGCCGAGGTGGGCGGTCAGCCAGCCGTGGTCGTTGCCGCCAGCCAGGGCGTCGGCGCGCTGGCTGACGAAGGCGTGGCTGGTGCCGTGAAAGCCGTAGCGGCGGATGCCGTGGTCGCGATATAGCGACGCCGGCAGCGCGTAGCGGTAGGCGTGGGCCGGCAGGCTCTGGTGAAAGGCGGTGTCGAACACGCCGACCTGGGGCAGCTCGGGGTAGAGTTCCCGGGCCGCCGCAATACCGGCCAGGTTGGCCGGGTTGTGCAGCGGGGCCAGCGCCGAGGTCTGCTCGACGGCGGCGAGGACCTCGTCGTCGAGCAGTGAGGCGCGGGTAAAGTGCTCGCCGCCGTGGACGATACGATGGCCAACGGCTACCGGGGTATGGCCGTCGAGGCGCTCGAAGATAGCCGCCAGGGCGGCGGCGTGGTCGGCGCCCGCTAGCGCCCCCTCGTGCGCCTCGCCCTGGGCGTCCTTGGCCTTGAGACGAGCCTCCTGGCTGCCCAGCCGCTCGGCGATGCCCTCCAGGCGCGGCGCGTCGTCGGCAGGGATCAGCGCGTACTTGATGGAAGAGGAACCGCAGTTGATGACCAGAACGGAGGCTTGCATGGGTGCGCTGTGAACCTGTGTCGTAAAGAGCCAAGTAATAAGACCTTAGTATAACATTTTCCGTCATTGGCTTAAGCGATGCGCTAGGTGGCGAGCCGCAGCACTGGGTTTGCCGGACAAACTATGCTCTGATGGCCGCTTGGATTAGCCTGCTATCGATTGGATTCCTGGATGACACCGCCTGCCCTGACTCCCGCGCTGCTACCCCGCCACCTGGCCATCGTCCTGCTGCTGAGTGTGGCATGCCTATTCGCTGCCAACCATGTGGCCGCAAGGCTGGCCTTCGACGACGGCACCGGACTGCTGCTGGCGATTATGGCGCGCTCGGGCCTGGCACTGTTGGTGCTCGGCACGCTGCTGGCGGTCAAGCGCAGGCCGCTGCGCCTGCCCGCCGGCAGCTGGCCCTGGCAGCTCGGCGTGGGGCTGTTGATCACCCTGCAGAGCCTGTTTCTCTACTCGGCGGTGGCGCGGCTGCCGGTGGCGGTGGCGCTGCTGCTGATGAATACCTTTCCGATCCTGCTGGCACTGCTGACCTGGGCCCTGGGCGGTGCCCGCCCGACGCTGCGCGCGACCCTGATCATGGCGGTCATCCTGGTCGGCCTGGTGGTGGTGCTCGACGTGCCAACCTGGCTCGCCGACCCGGCGCAGATGGGCGACGACTGGGTATCCGGGGTGGCCTTCGGCATCGGCGCGGCGGCGGTGTTCTCCTGCGCGCTGTGGATCACCGACCGGCGCCTGGCGCGGGTCAGCAATACCCTACGGACCTTTCTGACCATGGGCGTGGTGCTGCTCAGCATGCTGGTTGCCGGCGCGGCCGGGCTGGTGCCGGGCGGCCTGGCGCTGCCCGCCACGGCCAGCGGCTGGAGCGGCCTGACAGCGCTGGCACTGCTCTACGGCATCGGCTTCTCGATCCTGTTCGTGTCGTTACCGCGGCTGAACATGGCGCGCAACGCCCCGGTGATGAATATCGAGCCGGTGGCCTCGCTGGTGCTGGGTTACCTGGTGCTGGGGCAGATGCTCGGCCCGACCCAACTGCTGGGCGGGGCGATCGTGCTGGGGGGGATCGTGGTGCTGGGGCTATCGCGCCGGGCCTGAGCCCCCTTAGGGAAACACTGCACAAATGCCTACGCGAGCGAATCGCTGCGTTGCGCGGTGCCGAAGCGTCGGACCGGCGGATCCTCACCTATACCCCATAGGTTCCGGTTGACTCGCAGCCTTCGGCTTCTCGCCCCTTCGGGGCCAGCCTACGGCTGTTTGTCGCTTCGCTCGGTACTGTGCTCCGTGCGCCTTGCGCTTCATCTCGCTCGGCGATTTGTTCAGCGCTTCCTTAGTGCAAGAACGGTGAAAATGAAGTTCTCTCATTTGTCTTTCGTCGAACAGTGATCCACACTGACAGCAGTTAGGAAACGCTGTTTTCAAACAGGAGGTGTGTGATGAAGAGACTACTTTCGGCAAGCGCTATCGCTATGATCGCCGCCGTGGGTGCCAGCGCGGCTCACGCCCAGCAGGCACAGACCTTCTACCCGCAGGGCTATATCGGCGGTGACGCCATGTTCTGGGACCTCAACCCCGACCAGGGCAGCAGTCGCGACGACGTCGGCCTGCGCCTGCGTGGCGGCGCCCAGATCAACGACTACTTCGCGGTCGAGGGGCATCTCGGCGGCGGTGGCTCCGATGGCCCGGTGGAGCTCGACTACCTGGTGGGTGCCTATGCCAAGGGTATCCTGCCGGTGGCCGACGAGATCCGCCTCTACGGCCTGGCCGGTTTTACCGAGGTCGATTTCGACATCGACCGCGAGAGCGGCTTCTCCTATGGCGCCGGGGCGGAATTCGACGTGGCCCAGAACCTCTCGGTGGGCGCCGACTACATGCGCTATCTCGACAAGTCGGACTACACCTTCGACGCCGCCAGCGTCGGTCTGCGCTACCGTTTCTAACCCCACGTAGCCCCTTGGATCAGCGCCCCCGGTCATTGGTCGGGGGCGCGGTCGTTGGTGGCGAGGAATCGCGCGTCGCTCAGCGGTAGGTGGCGTCGTACTCGCGGCGTAGCTGGTTCTTCTGCACCTTGCCCATGGTGTTGCGCGGCAGGCTGTCGACGAAGAATACGCGCTTGGGCTGCTTGTACTTGGCCAGCCGGCCGCCCAGGTGGGCGAGCACCTCGCCCTCGTCGAGGGTGGCACCGGCCTGGCGCACCACCACCGCGGTGACGCCTTCGCCGAAGTCGGGATGGGGCAGGCCGATCACCGCCGACTCCTGCACCCCATCGAGTTCGTCGATCAACTGCTCGACCTCCTTGGGGTAGACGTTGTAGCCGCCGGAGATCACCAGGTCCTTGTCGCGGCCGACGATATGCACATAGCCCCGCTCGTCGCGCATGGCCAGGTCGCCGGTGATGAAGAAGCCATCCTCCAGCAGCTCCTCGCGGGTCTTCTCGGGCATTCGCCAGTAGCCGATGAAGACGTTGGGCCCGCGGATCTGCAGCATGCCGATCTCGCCCTGGGGCACCTCGGCACCGTTCTTGCGGTCGGTGATGCGCATCTCCACGCCGGGCAGCGGCATGCCCACCGTGCCGGCACGACGCTCTCCGTGATAGGGGTTGGAAATGTTCATGTTGGTCTCGGTCATGCCGTAGCGCTCGAGGATGGCGTGACCGGTCATGGCCTCGAAGGCCTGGTGGGTCTCGGCGGTGAGTGGCGCCGAGCCGGAAACGAACAGGCGCATGTTGGCGGTCAGCTCAGGCGTCAGGCGCGGGTCCTGTACCAGGCGGGTATAGAAGGTCGGCACACCCATCATCACCGTGCCTTGGGGCAGCTCCTCGATGATTACGTCGGCATCGAACTTCGGCAGGAACAGCATGCTGGCGCCTGCCATTAGGGTGACGTTGCAGGCCACGAACAGGCCGTGGGTATGGAAGATGGGCAGGGCGTGAATCAGCCGGTCTTGGGCAGTGAAGTGCCAGGCGTCGGCCAGGGTCGCGGCGTTGGAGCCGAGGTTGCGATGGGTGAGCATGGCGCCCTTGGAGCGCCCGGTGGTGCCCGAGGTGTAGAGGATCGCGGCCAGGTCGCGCTCGCCGAGTTCGGCGATCTCTTCGCGGGGCGTGGCCGCCGCGGCCTTGTCCATCAGGCTGCCGTCGGCGGCGCTGCCCAGCGTTTCCACGGCGGGGCAGCCGGTCTCGCTGGCGAGTTGGCGCGCCTCGTCCAAGGCGGCGGGGCGGCAGACGAACAGTGCCGGCTCGGCGTCGTTCAGGAAGTAGCGAATCTCCTCACCGGTGTAGCCGGTATTGAGCGGCAGGTAGATCGCTCCGCTGCGCAGGCAGGCGAGGTAGAGCAGGATCGCCTCGGGGCTCTTGTCGACCTGCACCGCGACCCGGTCGCCTTGCGTTACGCCCAGCTCTCCCAAGGCGCCGGCCAGGCGGGCGCTCTCGGCGAGGGCATCGGCGTAGGAGTAACCCCGCCCTTCGCGGGTGGTGATGAAGTCGGCGTTGCCGCGCGCCTGCATGCGTTCGGCAAAGGTCGCGAAGAGGTTGTGGTTCATGTCGGGCTCTCTCCGATGGTCAGCTTCCTGGCGCGCTTGGTGAGATCCTTGACCTCGCTGGAGCGAGCCACGCTGGCGTTGGCGATGTAGTTTTCATGATTGCGTTCGATGTCATCGAGCACATAGAGGTAGTTGACCATCAATCCGACGGCCTGGCTAAGCCCCTTCGAGGAGGTGTCGCCCAGCCAGTTGATGCGATGCAGCTGGGCGCCATTGCCGAGATGGAAGCGAGCCACTGGATTGAGCGGCAGTCCACGTGGGTTCTTGGCCTCCACCAGGTAGCGTGCCGCCAGCGGCTTGATCAGGGCGCCCAGCCGCTCGGCGAGTTCCGGGTCGCGGTGCCAGCCGGGGCTATCCAGCGCTTCGAGGGCTGAGCGTGTCGTCTCGGTCAGGCTGTCGCCCTGGCGCTGCTCGTCCAGCCACTGGGCAAAGCCGGGTACCGGCGATAGCGTGACGAAGTGCTTCAGCTGCGGCAGTTCCTGCTTGAGTTCCTGCACCACCTGCTTGATCAGGAAGTTGCCGAACGAGAT
This sequence comes from Halomonas salipaludis, assembly GCF_002286975.1. Lineage (GTDB taxonomy): Bacteria > Pseudomonadota > Gammaproteobacteria > Pseudomonadales > Halomonadaceae > Franzmannia > Franzmannia salipaludis. The sequence continues at coordinate 535,452 of NZ_NSKB01000004.1, read as the reverse complement.
ACCGCGCAGGCCGGCCTGGCAGTTGCTGATACCGAAAAATGCCGCGGCGTCGGCGGACTCCGGATCATCGACCTCACGCTGCTCGCCTTCGAGGATGGCCTGTATCTGGGTCGGGAGTCCCTTGTGCAGGGCGACTTCGACGAAGATCAGCGGCTCGTCGCCGATCGCCGGGTGAAAGAAGGCAAAGCAGCGCCGATCGCGAGCATCGAGGCGGCGACGCAGGTCGTTCCAGTCCTGGATCTCGTGTACCGCCTCATAGCGGATGATCTTCTCGAGGATCGAGGCAGGGGTATGCCAGTCGATGCGCTTGAGGACCAGGAAACCACGATTGAACCACGAGCCGAACAAGTGCGCGAAGTCGGCATCGATGGCACGCAACGAGGGTGCTTCCTTGAGCCGCTGCAGCAGGTCCTCGCGCATTTTTACCAGCTGGTAGGTGCCGCCGCTGGCCAGGTTGAGGCGTCGAAACAGCTCCTGGCGGCGAGGTTCGCAGGCGTTGAACAGCGCCTGCAGGCTACTGTTGTCGCGGGCCTCGCGATAAGCCGAATAGGCGGCATCGATCTGTGCCGGCTCGGCGGCGAAGGCCTCGGCTAGCTTGTCGAAGAAGGCGCTCTTCTGACTGTCGTCGAGTCGCTGATAGATGGCCAGTGCGCGGCTCGCCTGGGTGATGCTCGAGGCCTCGCCGTCGCTCTCGAGCAGCTCGCGACACGCCTCGACCAGCACGCTGTGGTCATGGATCACGGCGCCTCCCTGGCGCCGCCACAGCAGGGCATCACGCTGGGTGATGTTGTTGAACAGCTCCTGCAGGAAAGACATGTTCATTGCATGCTCCCGTTAGCCCATGATCAGGTTCGGCAGCCACAAGGCGATGCCGGGAAAGAAACACAGCAGCAAGATGCCCAGCACCATGCACAGTGCATAGGGCAGGCTGCCCATCAGGATGTTGCGTAGCGAGATGTCCGGTGCAATGCCCTTGATGATGAACAGGTTGAGCCCCACGGGGGGCGTGATCAGCCCGATCTCCAGGTTGATGGTCAGAATCACCGCGAACCAGTAGGGGTCGAAATCGGCGGCCAGGATGATCGGCAGCAGGATCGGGGCGGTCATCACGATCACCGCCACCGGTGGCAGGAAGAAGCCGGCGACCAGCAGGAATAGATTGATGATGCCCATCAGCACCCAGCGGTTGACCTCCAGGTCGGCGATGGCAGCGGCAACGGTCTGGGTGATGAACATCGACGACAGGGCGTAGGCGAACACCTCGGCACAGGCAATGACCAGCATGATCATCACGCTCTCGCGCAGGGAGTCGCGCATGATCAGCTTGATCGGCCCCACCTGCCACATGCGGTAGATGATCACCGCCAGTGCCACGCATAGAAAGGCACCCACGCCGGCAGCTTCCGAGGGTGTGGCGACCCCGCCGTAGAGGGCGAACAGGATACCTGCGACCACGGCCAGGAACGGCAGTACACGGATCAGTGCCTTGAGGTTGGCGTCGACGTTCTCCTTGATGGTCTGCTTCACCCGCGCGGCGGATTGCGCCATGGGGTTGTTGTACCCCCCAGCCAGGCGGCAGGCGATCATCGTCCAGATCATGAACAGGCCGGCCAGCATGAGGCCGGGTACCACGCCGGCCATGAACAGCCGTCCAATCGAGGTTTCGGTGGAAATCCCGTAGATGATCATGGTCACCGAGGGGGGGATGAGGATGCCCAGGGTGCCGCCGGCGGCGATGCAGCCGGCTGCCACGCCGTCCGGATAGCCGCGGGTACGCATCTCGGGGATGCCCATCTTGCCAATCGCTGCACAGGTGGCGGGTGAGGAGCCCGAGAGTGCCGAGAAGATCGTACAGGCGCCGATATTGGAGACGGCCAGGCCGCCAGGGAGACGCCCCATCCACAGGTCCAGCGAGCGATAGAGGTCGCGTCCGGTAGGCGACGACGCCACGGCGGCACCCATCAGGATGAACATGGGAATCGCCACGAAGCCGAATTCGGCAATCCGGTCGAAGAAGGTCTCACCGAAGTAAGTGAGCTCGGGCATTCCCCGATCGTAGAGGAGCGCCACCAACGACACGGCCCCCAGTGCAAAGGCAATGGGGGTGCCAATCGCCATCAGCACGACCAGACCGATGGCAACGATGATACCCAGGGTAATCGGATCCATGCTCAGGCCTCTCCACGCAGGATTTCAGCAACGTACTGCAGCGTAAGCAGCGTGGCGCCAATGGCCATCGGCATGAGTGCCGGCCATAGCGGCGGGTTCCAGACCGTACCCGTGGTCCAGCTGCCTTCCCATGCCTCCCACACGTAGATCCAGGCGCCGTAGGCCAGGGCGGCGCAGAAGGCCAGGCCGACCAGCGAGGCGATCAGCCGCATTGCTCGGCGTGCGGCACCGCTGAGCGCGTCGGGAAGAATAGTGATGGCGACATGGCCGCCGGTCATCAGTACGTAGGGGCTGCCCAGTAACATGGCGCCAGTCACGGAGAATACCGTGAACTCGGTCTGCCAGCTGGTGCTCATGCCCAGCAGGTAACGCAGGAAGACCATCTGGCAGATCACCAGCACGCCGGCTATGAACAGCGCGCAGGCCAGGTAAGCCAGGAGCCTGGAGAGTGTGTCCATCAAGCGGATATAGCCGCGCACGGCAGGCGATGAGTGCGCAATGGAAGATGCCATGGTTCCCCCGGGAAGCGATGCAAAGCGGCCACCCCTGAGGGGCGGCCGGTCAACTGGAACGTGGGCTAGGGTCAGTCGACGGCCAGCGCGGCGTCGATGATCGCCTGTCCGTTGGGAACGTTGTCGGCGAAGTTCTTGTAGGAGGTTTCCTGGGCGATCTCCAGCCAGGCGTTGTAGTCCTCTTCCGACATGCGAACCACTTCCACACCGTTCTCCTCGTACACCTCGACCATGCGCTGATCGAGTGCGGCTGCCTCGGCGGAAAAGAATGCCTCGGCGGCTTCACCGGCCTCCAGCAGGGCAGCCTGCTGTGCCTCGTTGAGCCCCTGCCAGACCTGCTCGGAGATCAGTACCGGTTCATACATGAACCACAGCGCGTAATCGCCGGGCTCGGTCAAGCAGTCGACCTGCTCGTATAGTCGGAACGAGATGAACGACATCGATGAGGTGTTGGCGGCATCCAGCACACCGGTTTGCATGGCGGTATAAACCTCGGAGGAGGGCATCGAGGCGATCGATGCGCCAGCCGCTTCGAGCATCTGTTCGAAGGCCGGGCCGGCTGCACGAAAATTCTGACCGCTCACGGTATCCGGGGAGGTGATGCAGCGTTCGCTGGAGGCAAAGCCGCCCGAAAGCCACGAATCGGCCAGCACTCGGGCGCCGCCCTCGAGGATCACCTCCTTGATCATGTCCATGTACTCGGAGTCGTTGAGGCGCGCCGCGTGTTCATGGTTGCGCACCAGGCCAGGCATCAGGGTGGCGGAGAATTCGGGATGGCGGCCACTGGCGTAGTCTAGCGGCAGTAGCGTCATGTCGAGGCGCCCGCGGACCAGTGCTCCCCACTGCTCGTTGGCACCGAACAGCGACTGCCCGGGATGTACCTGGATCTGCAGCCCGACGTCGGCATCGGCGACATGCCTTGCCATCAACTGGACCATTTCGTCGCGGACGTCCCCTTGACCGCCGGGGAACTGGTGCGATGCGCGCAGGACGGTATCGGCGGCTGCGACGCTGCTGAAGGCGACGACGAGCCCCAGAGCTGCCGTAGCAGCAGTCTTGAGTTGGCGTGTCATGCTGTGCTCCTGAATTTCTTGTTTTGTAGTGTTTATCAGCGAAGCTGATATATACATCAATAGCTGCTATGTATATTTACGTCAATGCATCGCGTTGAATGGCCAATGACGCTTCCCAGTAGAATGGGGCAAGCCTTTGAGGAGACGGATGGTGAGCAGCAAACGCTCGAATGCCCAGCGGCTACGTGATTCGCTGGAAGACGACATCATCAATGGGCGTCTGGCGCCCGGTGAGCGGGTCGACCCCGAAGTTCTCGAGCGCCGCTTCGAGGTCTCGCGCACGCCAGTTCGCGAGGCGATCCAGCAGTTGGTGGCCAGTGGGCTGCTGACGGTGTCGCCCAAGCGGGGGACCTTCGTGGCCAAGGTGGGGCTCGATCAGTTGATCGAGATGTTCGAAGTCATGGCCGAGCTGGAGGGCATGTGCGGGCGTCTGGCCGCGCGGCGTATCACGACCACCGAGCTCGCCTCGCTCGCCGCGACCCTGGCGCGCTGCGAGGCGGCGGCAGAGGCGGGCGATACCGACGAGTACTATTACGAGAACGAGGCCTTCCACGAGTGCATCTATGCCGCCAGCCACAATGCCTTTCTCGCCGATGAGGCACGCCGTCTCAAGCAACGCCTGAAGCCCTACCGGCGCCTGCAGTTGCAGGTTCGCCAGCGCATGAGCAACTCCCTGGGGGAGCATCGCGAGATCGTCGCGGCGATCCAGCAGGGCAATGCCCAGGCCGCCGAGCAAACGCTTCGCGAGCATGTGCTGATTCAGGGTGAGCGCTTCAGCGATTTCGTCGCCAGCATCAGAGGGTTCGGCGTCTCGTCCTGACCATAACGCCATAGAATCGCCCAGGTTATCGACGCCCAGTGCCATACAGCGCCTAGTTGTGAGTGGCGCTGCACGCCTGTACCGTTGGCCCAGGCAGACGCGCAGCCTCGTGACTGGCGCTCGTCACACCTCCTTGTACAGCTCGGCGCCTTCCTTCCTGAACTTCTCCGCCTGCTCTTCCATGCCCTTCATCACCGCCTCCTGATCGCCATCGAGGCCGTTGTCGCGGCGCTGAGCGGCCGGCCCCCATCCGGCCTGCCAAAACGGCTCTTCGAGGCCGTGGAGCGGGATAATGCTAATGAGATCTAGGTCGGCGGTCTCATTGACCAAGTGCAACACCTGACCCATTCGCTATGGTATTGCCATGACCCATTGCTATCGCCACCTCACTGCTGAAGAGCGAGCTGCCAATCATGCCTCGCGGCTCGCTCAAGAAGGAGCTGATCGCCTGTCTGCGACAAGGCAAAGGTAAGCAATGTCCTCGCAGCCGTGGCAACTACGGCGTCACCGGCTACCTCGCTCTATTCGCTGACCGCTCGTTTGATGGTGACCAATAGGTTCCCGGGGGGGCATCACGCCGTGTGACCAGCTGGGTGGTCAGTGCCGTTGAGGAATTTCGGTCCTGTACGTAGCCGATGCTCATGCGCCTTCCCCAATACCCAATAGTACCTTGCGAGAAAACAAATTTCCCTTTGGCCGCTTGCGTCCTCAGAAATCAGCAGCTATAAATTGGATACGTGGATCCAATTTGTGATGGGTTCGATCGCATAAGCAAAAAATCATATAATCTATAGAAATAGGAAACCGCTATGATGAAGAATAAATTTAAATACAGCGTTGCCATTCTAGCAATCGGGTTTTCTGCTAATTCATATTCACAGGATCTTCCTGATCCCTTGGTTATCGCAACAGAAGGCGCTTATCCGCCATTCAATTACGTTGATGCTAGCGGTAACGTTTTAGGGTTTGAAGTCGATTTGGCAAGAGCAATGTGTGAAGAGCTGAAAGCCAACTGCCAGTTTGTCACCCAAGATTGGGATGGTATTATTCCAGGTTTGCTTGCAAGGCATTATGATGCGGTTGTCGGATCACTTTATATAACCGATGAGCGCAAAGAGCGCATTGCTTTCTCGGAAAAATACTATCAGACACCGACACGTTTCGTTGTTATGTCTGATAGTGATGTTGAAATTTCAGACGAAGGTATATCTAGAATTACAATTGGGACGCAAAGGGGAACCAGCTTTGAGAGAATGATGAGGGATGAACATCCTGATGCTGATCTCAGAGTATACGGTTCAATTGATGAAGCCTATCAGGATCTTCAATCTGGTCGTGTGGATGCTGTGATTGATGATGTTGTTAGTATTAATGAAAACCTTCTTAGTCAAGAACATGGAGGGGGTTATGAAATGCGTGGTCCAGAGTTTTCTGATCCTGAGTGGTTTGGTTACGGAGCTGGGGTCGGTGTTCACAAAGATGATAAATATATTGCCGATGCTTTCAGTGAAGCAATTAGAACTATAAGGGAAAACGGAACATATGAAAGAATTTCCAATGAATGGTTTGGGTTTGATGTGTATGGAGAGCAGTAGTTAAACAATAATAATATGCCGGGAGATAGTTATTATGGATCCCTTGTCAGGATATGGCTGGATGCTCATTAGTGGGTTTGGCTTAACCTTGGGGGTGGCCATAAGTTCCATGATTGGTGCCATACTGATAGGACTTATTGCTGCCTCGATAAAGTTTTCCAGAATTAAAATAGTTCGTCTTATAGTAGGATTGTATACTACTGTAATAAGAGGAGTGCCAGAGCTGGTTCTTCTTCTGCTTGTGTATTACGGACTTCCGACATTAATACAAGATATTGCCGGAAACATGGGCTATCAGGTTCGTTTGAATCTAAATCCTTTTATTGCAGGTATCGCAACACTGTCTTTTATTTATGGTGCATTCGCCTGCGAGGCTTTGCGTTCTGCATATCTTGCAATCCCAAAAGGACAACATGAAACTATTATAGCATTTGGCTTTAGTAGGCTTCGTGGTTTCGTATGGATAATTGCTCCCCAACTTTTGCGATATGCGCTGCCTGCACTAGGTAATGTGTGGCTGGTACTGCTTAAAGCGACAGCACTGATATCGATTATACAACTTCCAGAGCTCATGCGTATGACTGATATGGCTGCTCGCGCAACCAGACAGCCATTTACCTTCTTCTTAGTGGCCTGTCTAGCCTACCTTCTTGTTACATTAATATCTATGTGGGGGCAGAAATATCTAGAGCAGTGGGCAAGCAAAGGAATTGTAAGGGGTGCCGTATGAATATTAATGCCATAATAGAAGGTTTGCCTAGGTTTATCGATGGGGTAATAATAACAGTGACTTATGCGGGGGGAAGCCTTCTTATCGGCTTTTTTATGGCTATCCCTGTCGCTTTGATGCGCTCATCACGGAACCGATTTTTTTACTGGTTTTCAACTGGCTACGTAACGTTTTTTCGAGGCACGCCTCTTTTAGCTCAACTGTTCCTTGTCTATTATGGGGCAGGTCAGTTTCATCATGAGCTTGATGTAATTGGCTTATGGGATTTTTTCCGTGAGCCGTGGTTCTGTGCGATATTTACACTTACTCTTAATACAACAGCATACACTTCTGAGATTTGGAGAGGAGGGCTGCAGGCAATACCTAAAGCAGAAATTGAAGCGGCCAGAGCTTGTGGGTTGTCGGATTTTCAGTTGCTTCGCCATATCATGTTTCCAAGGGCTCTAGGTATTGGGTGGCCTGCATATACTAATGAAGTAGTATATCAGATACAAGCTACATCTCTAGTGTCTGTTATTTCAGTTATGGATATTACTGGTGTGGCGAGAAGCATTGCTTCCCGGGACTTTGTATACTACGAAGCCTTCCTGTTTGCTGCCGCACTGTATCTTTTACTTGTATACGGTTTCATAGCGTTTTCACGACTGGTGGAAAAGAAACTTCACCGTCACCTTAAAGATACAACAACCTAATATGGGAATGGTCATGTCTTCTATTATTAATGACGAAAGAAAGTCAAATGCCGATAGACAAGAGCAGCTCAGAGTCTCGGGGCTATATAAATCCTATGGGGATACACCGGTTTTACATGGAGTAAATGTAAGCGCATGTGCTGGCGATGTAATATCGGTAATTGGTTCAAGTGGGTCAGGAAAGAGCACTTTTTTGAGGTGTCTTAATTTAATTGAAACACCTGAGGCAGGGGAGATTTTTATGTCAGGTGAAAAACTCCCAATTTCGTACGATCATAAAAGAGGCGCTGTAATTACTAACAAAAATAAGCTGCAGCAAATCAGGTCTAAAGTGGGAATGGTGTTTCAGGATTTTAACTTGTGGCCTCATAAGACAATTTATGAAAATTTAGTCCTAGCCCCCATTAAAGTTAAAGGCGTAAAAAAGGAAGTGGCTTACGCAAGCGCAGATCACTACTTGAATAAAACAGGACTTTACGAAAAAAAAGACGCATATCCAGGGCAAATGTCAGGTGGCCAGCAACAGCGCGCAGCAATTGCACGTGCGCTATGCATGGAGCCCGAAATAATTCTTTTTGATGAGCCTACATCTTCTTTAGACCCAGAGCTTGTAGGTGAAGTATTGCTTGTCATGAAAGCCCTCGCAGATGAGGGAAGGACAATGATCGTTGTGACACATGAAATGGCATTTGCAAGAGAAGTATCTAACCGGGTTTTATTCTTCCGCAATGGGGTCATAGAAGATCAAGGCCCACCTTCACACATTTTTGGGGAGAACGCTTCGGATGCATGCACGAAGTTCGTAAACGCTTGAAAAATTAAAACCGAAAATTTAAGAATTCCAGGGTGCAGTAGTCGGATTTTATAAATAAATTCTGTTTTTATAGAGGATGGTTGTTCATGAAAAATGATGGTGTACTACATCCATATTCTAATGCCCGCGCTTTAGAAAAAGAAAAGCGACTCATCATAACAGAAGGCGATGGAATATATGTAATTGATAGTGAAGGGAGGAGGTATATCGAAGGTGTGTCTTCTCTTTGGTATGCTAATCTTGGTTTTAGTGAAAAGAGACTAGCAGATGCGGCAACAAGGCAGTTAAACCGCTTACCCTGCTATCATGCATTCTCAAATCGCATCACTGATGTTGTATTAGAGCTGACGGAGCGCTTGCTTGGTATGGCTCCAGTGCCAATGTCTAGTGTTTTCTACGCTAGCTCTGGATCTGAGGCTAATGACACAGCTCTGAAAATTGTCGAATACTATTATAATGCAATCGGAAAACCTGATAAAAAGCTTATCATTGGCCGAAAGATGGGCTATCACGGTGTTACACATGCAGCTGCTAGTATGACAGGTGTTCCTCGCAATCACATGGGGTTTGACCTTCCTAGCTCTCGCGTATTACATGTTAGTCAGCCAGATTTCTATAAATTTGGAAAGATAGGAGAAACAGAAGAAGAGTATAGTGGGCGGCTAGCGGAAGAGCTAGAGAACGCTATTATCCAGGCTGGACCAGAGCGGATTGGTGCTTTCATTGCTGAGCCTTTAATGGGGGTAGGTGGTGTCGTCCCGCCACCTGCGGGATATTTTCAAAAAGTACAAAAAATACTTGACGAACATGAAATACTTTTTATTGTGGATGAGGTTATCTGTGGGTTTGGCCGCCTAGGAGAAATGTTTGGAACGACAGCTTACGATCTCAAGCCAGATATGATAACAATTGCAAAAGGATTTAGTTGCGGTTACGTGCCTATATCTGCACTTATGATGAATAGTAAGGTTTACGAAGCTGTCGCAGACGGTACTGATAAGAATGGTGTGTTTGGACATGGCTTCACTTATTCTGCGCATCCCGTTGCTGCGGCCGTTGCGCTAGAAGCATTGAATATCTATGAGGAGCTAGATATTACAAAACGTGTGCAGGAACTTGGTGATTATTTTCAAACAAAACTTGAGGATTTGCGCAAAAGCCCCATTGTTGGTGATATTCGTGGGCGTGGTTTAATTGCAGGCATTCAAGTTGTAAAAAATTCCGAAACGAAAGAGTTTTTTGAGCCGTCACAAGGTGCTGGAAAGATTTTTGAAATTAATACTGAAAGACATGGTTTAATTACTCGTGCGCTTGGTGATGTTCTAGCTCTTGCGCCACCTCTAATAATTAATAAAGATGAGATTGATGATTTTATTTGTCGCCTTTCACTCGCGCTAGTAGATACTGAGAAGGAGCTCTGCTAATGTGTTCCGAGCACGCTAATTCAGGAAGCACCGGAATGGAGAGTTTTTCTAACGGTGCTTATAATAACTTTATAGGCGGAGAGTGGGTTGAAGGTTGTAATTATATTGAAAATATAAATCCATCCAATACAAATGATGTGATAGGCGTATATTCACAGGCAAGTCGTGATCAAGTGCATGATGCATGTAAGTCTGCAGAAGCAGAGTTTTCTGTCTGGTCTAGACAAACAGCTCAGTACCGTGCAAATATACTTGACGAAATCGGGCAAAGAATTTTAGAAAAAAAAGAAGAATTAGGGACGCTTCTTGCACGTGAAGAGGGAAAACCGATCCGCGAAGCGATTGGTGAAGCCGAGAGGGCAGGCCATATATTTAAGTTTTTCGCCGGCGAAGCTATTCGTTTAGGAGGAGAAGTCATGTCCTCACTACGCACCGGAATAAGCGTTGGCGCAGACAGGGTGCCAATCGGACCTGTTGGAATAATTACCCCTTGGAATTTTCCGATTGCGATACCGGCATGGAAAATTGCTCCTTCGCTAGCTTATGGGTGCACTGTTGTATTCAAACCTGCGAACTTGGTGCCGGCCTGTGCCCATGCTTTAACCGAGATATTTTCTAAATGTGGGCTGAATAACGGGGAGTTTAATCTTGTTATGGGTAATGGTTCTACCGTTGGAGAAACCATTACTAGTGCTCGCGAAATTTCGGGTGTTAGTTTTACGGGGTCAACAGATGTTGGCAAATCTGTTAGTAGCTCTTGCGTCGCACATGGTGCCCGATTTCAACTAGAAATGGGAGGAAAAAATCCAATTGTCGTGCTCGATGATGCTAATATTGAGCGAGCCGCTGAAGCAGCAATAATAGGCGCTTTTTTTCAAACTGGGCAGCGATGCACTGCTTCGTCTCGCATGATCGTAACAGACGGGATTCATGATAAATTCATTGGTGTAGTTAAAAGTAAATTAGATGATCTTAGAATTGATTCCGCTCTCCTGCATGATACAGATATTGGGCCGGCCGTTGACAGTCGGCAGTATCAGCAGGACCTAAGTTATATCGAAGTGGGGCTTTCGGAGGCAAAGTTAGCCTGGGGAGGAAAATGTCTCGAACGTGCCACACCCGACTTCTATATTGAGCCTGCTCTTTTCGTAGAAACGAGTAATGAGATGAAAATAAACCAGGAGGAAGTATTTGGTCCTATCGCCTCTGTTATTAGGGTGTCAAATTATGAGGAGGCGCTTCATGTTGCTAACGATACACCATATGGACTTGCGTCCTCTATCTTCACTGAGAACGCTAAAATCATGAATGATTTTCGTCGCAGATCTGAAGTAGGTATGGTAATGTGCAATCTCCCTACTGCTGGTCTCGATTATCATGCGCCGTTTGGTGGGGTTAAGGCATCTAGTTATGGGGCGCGTGAACAAGGAACCTATGCACGCGAATTCTATACAACAGTGAAGACATGGTATTCCTATGACGGATATTGATATTTTTAATATAAATAAAAAGGTGGGCTTGGATATTTTTTTCGTACTTGCAATGTTCTCTTTAAGTTTTTATTCTCCTGGGTTTCAAGGGGGTTATGGGAGGCTTGTTTAAATGAAAAAAGAATTTTACTACTCTTATGAAGAGCCAGCCTCCTCAACAGCTGAAGAGGAAGCCTATTGCTATATTCTGAAAAGAATTAGGCACGGCGATTATCAGCCAGGAGATCGTTTGAAAGCCGAGGATATCGCAAAATCTATCGATATGAGCCGTATGCCAATACGTGAAGCATTTCGTCGATTATCTGCGGAAGGGCTACTGGTAATGCGCCCAAATCGTGGCGCTTCTGTCTGCGTGCTGAATAAGAGTGATATTGAAGAGATTTTCGAAATCAGGGCGGTGCTAGAAGGTTTGGCTTTACGATTGGCAATTCCAAATTTTAACCTACACGTAAGTTCCGAGCTTGAGAGATTGTTAGAGCGCATGGATTACGCTCAGCAGGCTGGCGATATTGAGTGGTTGACACATCACCGACATTTCCATGAATATCTCTGCAGCTTATGTAAGAGGGAGCGCCTAATGAGACAGATTCGTAGCCTGCATACCGCGCTGGAGCCTTACTTAAGGGTGTGGTTTATAAATTCTGAGAACCCTATTGGTAAAGATGTACACCGCGAGCATATGGAGATTTTAGAGGCAATGAAAGGCGGTGACCCATACTTCGTGGAAAATATGATGCAAAGGCATATTCAAACGACATCAGCTCACCTTCCATTTTGTTAAAATTTTTGATTCATCGCACTTTGCCGGGAAACGCGGCGCGGGTTTTCAAGAAAAAGTACGCCGTGTCGCGGTACCCGTGCTTTGATGACCTTGACCCGGTTGTTCATACCTTCCAGCACGCTGGTGTTTAGTCGGTGTCGGGTCCCTAGCTGTCAACGCAGTTTGGACTTACCCCGGTGCAGTAGACACTCCTAGTCTTCGAAGCAACGTCTTCGAAAGACATCACGCCGACCCTCGGGCCGGCGTGTCGCTGCAGCGTCGTGACTGGCGCTCGTCACACCTCCTTGTAGAGCTCGGCACCCTCCTGCCTGAATTTTTCCGCCTGCTCTTCCATCCCGCGCATCACCGCTTCCTGATCGCCATCGAGGCCGTTGTCGCGAGCATAGTCGCGGACCTCCTGGCTGATCTTCATCGAGCAGAACTTGGGCCCGCACATGGAGCAGAAGTGGGCCACCTTGGCGGAGTCCTTGGGCAGGGTCTCGTCGTGGTACTCGCGGGCGGTATCCGGGTCCAGGCCGAGATTGAACTGGTCCTCCCAGCGGAACTCGAAGCGCGCCTTGGACAGCGCGTTGTCGCGGCGCTGGGCGGCCGGATGACCCTTCGCGAGATCCGCAGCGTGCGCGGCGATCTTGTAGGTGATGATGCCGGTTTTGACGTCGTCTTTATTGGGCAGACCCAGATGCTCCTTTGGCGTGACGTAGCAGAGCATGGCGCAGCCAAACCAGCCGATCATTGCCGCACCAATGCCGGAGGTAATGTGGTCGTAGCCGGGGGCGATATCGGTCACCAGCGGGCCGAGGGTATAGAAGGGCGCCTCGTCGCAGTACTCGAGCTGCTTCTCCATGTTCTCCTTCACGAGATGCATGGGCACGTGGCCGGGGCCCTCGATCATTACCTGGACGTCGTGCTTCCAGGCGATATGGGTCAGCTCGCCCAGGGTCTTGAGCTCGGCCATCTGCGCCTCGTCGTTGGCGTCGGCCACCGAGCCGGGACGCAGGCCGTCACCCAGGGAGAATGCCACGTCGTACTGCTTGCAGATCTCGCAGATCTCCTCGAAGTGGGTGTAGAGGAAGCTCTCGCGGTGGTGGAACAGGCACCACTTGGCCATGATGGAGCCGCCGCGGGAGACGATGCCGGTGACACGCTTGGCGGTCAGCGGCACGTAGCGCAGCAAGACGCCGGCGTGGATGGTGAAGTAGTCCACGCCCTGCTCGGCCTGCTCGATCAGGGTGTCGCGGAACACCTCCCAGGTCAGGTCCTCGGCCACGCCATTGACCTTCTCCAGGGCCTGGTAGATCGGCACCGTGCCGATCGGCACCGGGGCGTTGCGGATGATCCACTCGCGGGTCTCGTGGATGTTCTGGCCGGTGGAGAGGTCCATGATGGTATCCGAGCCCCAGCGGATGCCCCAGGTCATCTTGTCGACCTCCTCTTCGATGGAGGAGGTGACCGCCGAGTTGCCCAGGTTGCCGTTGATCTTCACCAGGAAGTTGCGCCCGATAATCATCGGTTCGGACTCCGGGTGGTTGATATTGCAGGGGATGATCGCCCGGCCCTCGGCCACCTCACGACGCACGAATTCCGGGGTGATCTCCTCCGGCAGGCGTGCGCCGAAGCCCTCGCCTGGGTGCTGGTGACCGAGGATGCGCTCGACCTCCTCTGTGCCCAGCGCTTGGCGCCTCTGGTTTTCCCGGATGGCGATAAATTCCATCTCCGGGGTGATGATCCCCTGGCGGGCGTAGTGCAGCTGAGTGACGTTCCCTCCCCGGCCATCTTTTGTAGGGAGTGCGCGGCGTGGCGTGCGCTTGAGGTCGAAGCGCAGCTTGGCCAGCATGGGGTCGTTGGCGCGACGCTTGCCGTAGTCGGAGGTGGGGCCGTCGAGGAATTCGGTGTCGCCACGCTCCTCGATCCAGGCGCGGCGCAGCTCCGGTAGGCCGCGGCGCAGGTCGACGCTGATCTCGGGGTCGGTGTAGGGGCCAGAAGTATCGTAGACCAGCAGCGGCGGGTTCTCTTCGTCCTCGCCGGAGGTCTTGGTCGGCGACAGCGAGATCTCGCGGAAGGGCACGCGAATATCGGGCCGCGAGCCTTCGATATGGACCTTGCGCGAGCCGGGCAGCGGCTGGATGGCGGCCTCGTCGACCATGGCGGTATCGGCGAGGAAGTGCTGGGTTTTGCTCATGGAGTGTTCTCCCTAGGGTATTGCGGCTGTTGTGCGTTGTCAGGGAGGACAGCTGGGAGGACAGGGGCAGCCAGGCGGAATGCCCTCGCTGCGTGTCGCTTGATCCCTACGCTGGTCCTAGCCAGTTCAGGTTCAACGGGATCCATGCTTCGGCGCGTTGCGCTGCATGATCTCAGCCGTTTTCAACGGCACCCCGTCAAGCGTGTGGTGCCCACCGTCGTAGGGCGGGCAGGGTTGCTGTTGCTAGGTGTCTGCCTCTGGCCCGGGGCTGATCCGGCGGTAGGCCTACGAGGAGGCGCTATAAATACTTCCCTGTACGCTACCGATTCCTTCCCTGGAATCGGACCTCCTCTTCGACCTGCCCCCGGCGCCCCTCACCCTGCGGCAGTAGCAACAGTTCTACTTCGACTTGATGGCAGCGGTGTCAATCGCTGCCATCTAAGCCCATCTGCCAGAAGTCGATCTCAAGTCGCGTGGCGTCGCGGAAGATCCGCGTCAGCGCGTCGAAGCGGGCCGGCGTGACGTCGGCCAGGCGCGCATCGATCCACGCCAGCTCGGCATGCATGGCGGCCTGGAACTCCTCGCCTTCGTACATGGCGATCCAGGCGTCATAGGGGTTGGCGTCGCCACGCAGGGTATCCGGCTGAGCATTCAGCCAGTTGGCGATCTCGCCATAGCCGACCAGACAGGGCGCCAGGGCCACATGCAGGTCGAGCAGGTCGCCGCGATTGCCGGTGTCGAGCACGTAGCGGGTATAGGCGAGGGTGGCACGGGCTTCCGGCAGTTCGGCCAGCTGCTGCTCGCTGATGCCCCACTCCCGGCAGTAGCCGACGTGCAGCTCGAGTTCGACGTCGACGATCGCTTTCAAGCCCTCGTGGGCCTGGCGCAGGTCGGCCAGCGTCGGGCTCTTGTAGGCGGCCAGGGCATAGGCCCGGGCGAAATGGATCAGGAACAGATAGTCCTGCTTGAGGTAGTGGCGAAAGGCGTCGTCGGCGAGGTGGCCCTGGCCCAGCTGGCGAACGAAGTCGTGCTCGATATAGGCGCGCCAGTCGTCCTGGCAGGCTGCAGTGAGGTCGGTAAAGCGGTAGCCCATCTTGCCTCCGGAAGCGGTATGGCAATCCGGTGCACGGGCGAAGGGGAAGGGGCCGCACGAAGGGCGTAATGCTGGTGTGCCTGGCCGCCGCTTGATTCCTACGCCGGTACGAGCCGGATCAGGTTCAACGGGACCAGTGCTTGGGTGCTGTCGAGAGATCGACATACCCCTGCGCCATCTCAGCCGGAATTCACCGACACCCCGTCAAGCGTGGTGCCAGTCTAGCAGGCCAGTGGAAAGTTGCTAGCCTACTGATGCAGCACGAGGCGATTCCGGCGAGAGGCCTACGAGGGGGCGCTGTGAACCCCTCCCTGGGCGCTACCTATGCCATCCATGGCATAGAACCCCCTCTCCGGCCTCTCGCCAGCGCCTATCGCTCAGCGTTGAATCACTGGCGGCGGTAAAGCCAGGCGACGTCCACGGCGAAGGAGAGGCTCAGCAGCAGTAGCGCCAGTGCCGTCATCAGGCTTGCCAGCATGGCTGACACACTAGGCAGCAGGGCCACCATCAGGGCGACCACCTGGACCACGCAGACCGCCTTGCGGCGCAGGCTCTCCTGTAGTGGTGACCGCAGCCAGGGCCACAGGCGGCCGCTGACCACGAAGGCGTAGCGCATCCCCCCGATCAGTAGCACCCAGGCGCCGACCTTGCCCACCACCAGTAGTGC
The DNA here is from genome assembly GCF_002286975.1 of Halomonas salipaludis. Taxonomy (GTDB): domain Bacteria; phylum Pseudomonadota; class Gammaproteobacteria; order Pseudomonadales; family Halomonadaceae; genus Franzmannia; species Franzmannia salipaludis. The sequence continues at coordinate 519,413 of NZ_NSKB01000004.1, read as the reverse complement.
CAGGCACAGCAGCAGGATGAATCCCGCATCCAGCTCCATATCGAAGCGCGCACCGAAGGCGCTGATGGATCCGGTGCGCCTGGCCACCCAGCCGTCGATGCCGTCGAGCAGCAACGCGGCACCAGCGATCCCGGCCAGGACGACGGTGTGTTGCTGCCATAGGGTCGGCCACCATAGGCTACCGGCGAGCAGCGCGATCAGTGTGCCGCGCAGCAGCGTCACGCGGTTGGCCCAGCCGAAGCGGCGCAGCTCTCCGGTCCAGGCCGCTGCCACCAGTCCGGCGATGATGAGATAGCTCAAGCCGCTGGTCAGCGCCAACCATCCCGAGGCGGTCAACGCATGCTGGGTGAGCTGCGCCAACATCATCACCACGCCTAGGCCGATGGCTAGGTCGGCGAAGGGACGCTGAACGCTGGGGGAGGAGGAGAGTATCCGGCTCATGCTTGGCTCTTATGCGCTATAGCTGGAGGAGGAGGCTTGGCATCGCGCTGATCTAGGGGCCTTTGTCTATTAGCCTAGACCAGCGTGATGCCGATGGCGAAAAATGATGCAGATGTCTATCTTGGTACATATATTGTATAGATATTGAAACCTAAGTGTCGAAAAAGCGTCTTGAGTAGACCCACTCATCAGCAGGACCGCGATATGCCTTATACGACCAGCATGGCCTTTTGGACGCAGGCCCCCGGCCACGGAGTGCTGCGACGTCAGCCCCTGGCGGCGCCAGGCCGCGATGAGGTGCTGGTAGAGGCGCTGTATAGCGGCGTCAGCCGGGGCACCGAATCGCTGGTGTTCACCGGCCGGGTGCCGTCGAGTGAATATCAGCGCATGCGCGCGCCGTTCCAGGAGGGGGAGTTCCCAGGCCCGCTGAAGTACGGCTACGCCAGCGTGGGGCGCGTGGTCGAGGGGCCCGCAGAACTGCGCGAGTGCGTGGTGTTCTGCCTCTACCCTCATCAGCAGCGCTATGTGGTGCCGGCCAGCGCCGTGCATCCACTGCCCGAGGAGGTGCCCGCCGAGCGCGCCGTGCTGGCGGCCAACCTCGAGACAGCGATCAACGGCGTGTGGGACGCCGCCCCCGGGCTCGGTGACCGGATCTGCGTGATCGGTGCCGGGGTGGTGGGGGCGCTGGTGGCCTGGCTATGCCAGGGCATTCCCGGCACCCAGGTATGCCTGGTGGATATCGAGCCTGAGCGCGCCGGCCTGGCCCGGGCGCTGGGCGTGCCCTTTGCCCTGCCCGAGGAGGCGCCCCTCGATAACGACCTGGTGATCCATGCCAGCGGCCACCCGTCAGGGCTGGAAACTGCCCTGCGTGTGGCCGCCCGCGAGACCACTCTGGTCGAGATGAGCTGGTATGGCGAGCAGACGGTGACGCTGCCGCTGGGCGGCGCCTTCCACGCGCAGCGCTTGACGCTTCGCTCCAGCCAGGTGGGCGGCATTGCACCGCAGCGCCAGCCGCGCTGGGACTTTCGCCGTCGCATGCAGCTGGCGCTGCGCTTGCTGGCCGATCCGCGGCTCGACGCCCTGATCAGCGGCGAGACGCCGTTCGATACGCTTCCCGACGAGATGCCGCGCCTGGTGCAGGGCGGTGGCAGGGTGCTCTGCCACCGTATTCGCTATGCACCGACCTGATCCGATTCCCCTGAGGAGCCATGCATGTATCGTTTGACCGTTCGTGACCACTTCATGATCGCCCATAGCTTTAGCGGCGATATCTTTGGCCCCGCGCAACGCACCCACGGGGCCACCTACGTGGTCGACGTCACGTTCCAGCGCCGTGAGCTGGATGACGACGACCTGATCGTCGATATTGGCCTGGCCAGCGAGACGCTGTCGACGCTGCTGGCCGAGTTCAATTTTCATAACCTCGACGAGCTGGAGGAGTTCCAGGGGCGCAATACCACCACCGAATTCATGGCGCGGGTGATCTTCGAGCGCCTCGCGGCGGCGATCGCCGACGGGCGTCTCGGCGAAGGCGGGCGTGGCCTGGAGGCGCTGACGGTGACCCTCCACGAGTCGCATATCGCCTGGGCCAGCTACGAAGGAGAGCTGTGATGCCGCAAGTGCCCGATCTATGCCTGATCGTCGCCGGCGACCCGCGGCAGCTGACCGGCGGCTATGTCTATGATGCCCGCATCGTCGCCGCCCTCGAGGCGCGCGGCTGGCGGGTCGAGGTGATGGGCCTGGCGGGGCGCTTCCCCGACCCCGACGTGCATGCCCGGGACGCCCTGGAGGCGGCACTCGCCGCCCAGCCCAACGATCGCCGGGTGGTCATCGACGGCCTGGCCATGGGCGGCCTGCCCGAGGTGGTCGAGGCGCATGCCGCCCGCCTCGACCTCACCGCGCTGGTGCATCATCCGCTGGCCGACGAGACCGGCCTCGACGAGGCCACTCGTGTGCGGCTGTTGGATAGCGAGGCTCGAGCCCTGGCCACGGTGGCGCGGGTGATCAGTACCAGTGGCTTCACCGCCCGACGGCTGCGTGACTTCGGGATTGTTGCCGCTAAGGTGGTGGAGCCCGGCGTCGAGCCGGCGTCGCTCGCCTCCAGTGCCCTCGATCTGGAAGACGACCGACACCCCCAGCGACTGCTGTGCGTGGCAACGCTGACGCCGCGCAAGGGCCACGACCTGCTGGTCGAGGCGCTGGCCGGGCTGGATGCCTCGGGCTGGACCTGCGACTGCATCGGCAGCCTCGACCGCGACCCGGCCCACGCCGAGCGGGTTGCCGCCAGCATCGCCGAGCATGGCCTGACAGAGCAGTTGCGGCTGCTCGGCGAGCGCGAGCCCCAGGACCTGGACGCGGCCTACCGCGACGCCGACCTGTTCGTGCTGCCCTCCCACTACGAAGGCTACGGCATGGTGGTCACCGAAGCGCTGGCCCGCGGCCTGCCGGTGATCACCACCACCGGCGGCGCGCTGCGCCATACCCTGCCCGAGGACGCCGGGCTGGCGGTGCCACCCGGCGACGTCGAGGCGCTACGCGAAGCGCTGCGGCGCTGGCTCGAGGATGCCGGACTGCGCCGTCGGCTACGGCGTGGCGCCATCACGGCACGCGCCCAGCAGGCCGACTGGCAGGCCGCGGGTGACGCCTTTGCCGCCGCCCTGGGAGGCCCGTCGCAATGAATGCGTCGGGCAGCCGTTTTGCCAGCGACTGGCTGGCGCTGCGCGAGGCGGCCGATCACGCCGCCCGCAGCGCCGCGCTTACCGAGCGCGCCAGCGACTGGCTGGCCGGTGCCCGGGCCTCGGCACCGCTAACCCTGGTCGACCTGGGCTGTGGGCGGGCCAGCAATCCTGGCTATCTGTCGCCGCGGCTACCCGGCCCCCAGCGCTGGCGGCTGGTCGACCACGACCCCGAGTTGCTCGAGGTGGCCCGCCAGCGGCTGGCCGGTGGCGAGGATAGGCCCGATATCGAGTGCCGCTGTATCGATCTGGCCGACGCCGGTGCGCTGGCAGACGTGTTCGACGGCGTCGAGCTGGTCTGCGCCTCGGCGCTGTTTGATCTCTGCTCAACGCCCTGGATCGAGTCGCTGGCAGCGGCCTGTGCGACTCGTGGATTGCCGGCGCTGTTCACCCTCAGCGTCGACGGTGACTGGCAGTTCAGCGATGCTAGCGGGCCGCGCCAGGACGCCGAAGACGATTGGGTACGCGGGCTGTTCAGCGAGCATCAACGTCGCGACAAGGGGCTGGGGGCGGCGTTGGGTGGAGAGGCGCCGGCGGCGCTGGCAAGCGCCTTCGAGGCGCACGGCTATCGGGTCGAGCGTGCTGCGAGTCCGTGGCAGCTGGCGCCGGGCAGCGAGGCAGCGCTGACCCTGGGCCAGGCGCTGGTGGCCGGTTGGGCCGCGGCGGCGGTCGAGCAGTACCCAGACCAGGCGGCACGCACCGAGGCCTGGCAGCTGACCCGCCAGCGCGACCTGGCCAACGGCCGCTGTGGGGTATGGGTGGGCCATGTCGACCTGCTGCTGACGCCGCCCGGGAGCGACGCCTGATGCGCGGCCAGCGGCGGCAGGGCCTGCTGCGTGTGACGGTCAGCCTGGCGCTGCTGATCGGCGTGGCGGTGTGGCTGGAGGCCGCCGAGGTGGCCGCCGAAGTGCAGCGCCTGGCCCCGGGCTGGGTGCTGCTGGCACTGCTGTTCAGCCTGCCCCAGGTGGTGGTCTCGGCGTGGCGCTGGCGCTTTACCGCGGCGCGCCTCGGGGTGGGGCTGGGCTGGCGCCACGCGATCAACGACTACTACCTGGCCAGCTTTCTCAATCAGGTACTGCCTGGCGCGGTGATCGGTGACGCCGCCCGCGCCTGGCGCCATGCCCGGGCCAGCGGTCAGCGCGCCGCGGCCTGGCGTGGCGTGGTCATCGAGCGCGCCTCCGGCCAGCTGGTGCTGGCGCTGGTCACGCTGTTGATCCTGGCACTGTCGCCGCTGTGGCATGCGGCCCTGCTGACCCGCCCAGGAGTGGGCATGGGAATCGCAGTCGCAATTAGCCTGACTGCGCTAGGCGCGGCGTTGTGGTGGGGGCTGTGCCGAGCTAATTTCACTGCGCCGGCCTGGGCCAAGGGCCTGGGGGGCGACCTGCACCGCGCGCTGTTCAGTCGGCGTGCCTGGCCGGCGCAGTTGGGCGGCTCGCTACTGGTGCTGGCGAGCTATGGTGCGATCTTCGTCTGCGCGGCGCGGGCGATTGGCGTCGAACTGCCGACCACCACGCTGCTGGCGCTGCTGCCGCCGGTGCTGCTGGCAATGCTGATCCCGCTGTCGGTGGCTGGCTGGGGCTTCCGCGAGGGCGCCGCGGCGCTGGTCTGGCTCAGCGTCGGGCTGCCGCCGGCCCAGGGCGTGGCGGTGTCGGTGAGCTATGGGCTGCTGGTGCTGCTGGCCAGCCTGCCCGGGGCACTGTGCTGGTGGCAGCGTAAGCGCAGCGCGGCGCCGGGTTCAGCCAGCGATGGGTCGCAGGGCGATATCGAAGAGGGTGTCGTCGCCGCAGTCGAAGCGCCGCGCGGACGGGCGCAGCGCCTGGTCGAGGGTGTCGATGACCGGCAGCGACAGTCCGGGGCGGCCGGAGCCGATCAGCAGCGGTGCCACCAGCAGATGCAGGCGGTCGACGCAGCCGGCGGCGATGAACTGCGATACGGTCTGGCCGCCGCCCTCGATCAGCACGCGGCGGCAGCCGGCCTGCTGCAGCGCCGCGATAATCGCCTGGGGGGCCACGCGGCCCTCGGCGTCCCGCGCCAGCCAGCGGTGGCTAACATGGTCGCCGACCCCGTCGGGTGCCGCCGCGCCCTCGCCGAGCAGGTGCAGGGTGGCCAGTGTCGGGTCCTGGAACACCCGCCGTGCGGCGGGCACCCGGCCGCGCGGGTCGAGCACCACGCGCAGCGGCTGGCGCCCCGCGATGTGGCGCACGCTGAGCTGCGGGTCGTCTTCGTCGGCGGTGCCGGCGCCGACCAGCACGGCATCGACCAGGGCGCGCAGCCGGTGCAGGTGAACCCGGCTCTCGACGCCATTGATGTAGTGGGAGTGGCCGCTGTGGGTGGCAATGCGCCCATCGAGGCTCTGGCCGAGCTGGGCGACCACCCGCGGCCCGGCATCGCAGACCAGCGGCAGCAGGCTGTCGAGCAGGGCCCCGGCGGCGCTGCCCAAAGCCGGTACGGCATGCCACTGGCCGCCGCGGACCAGCGTCACACGCGCGCTGTCGCGGTGGAGGGCAAGCTCGGGCTCGCGCTCCCAGGGGTGGTCACGCGCCGTCTGCAGCGCCTGCCAGGCGAGGCTCAGCTCGCTGTCGGCGCGGCGCGGCGACGGGGGCGCGGTGGGCTGGCTCATGCACGGCCTCTCTCGATCAGAAACGTTCCTCATCATGGGCAGCCCCCACGGGCGGCACAAGTCCCATGCATCCGTGGCGCCGTGGCGCCCGTACTTCGATTCACTACCCTCAGTGCCATACGCCTACCCGGTTGAGGCAACAAGGAGGCTCAATGCCACGTACAGGACATCACGTCGAGCGCGCTATCTTCGATCTTCGCCGCGGCGTACCGGTGGTACTGCAGGACGCCGACACGGCGACCCTGATTCAGCCGCTGGAGGGGCTGCAGGCGAGCCGCCTGGAGGAGCTGCAGGCGGAGGCGGCGCTGGTGGTCAGTCGGCATCGCCTGATGGCACTCGGTGCCGCGCCTGACGCCCACCGGGCCGAGGCGCTGCGACTGCCGCTGAGCGGCTGCGGTCCGTTGGACCTGGCGCGCCTGGAGCGCCTGGCGTTCGGCGCCCAGGCCGAGCCGCGGGTGGCGGCACTGGCCGAGCCGGCCGATACCGGCGAGCGCGGTGCCCTGGCGCTGATGCGCCGTGCGCTGCTGATTCCCGCGGCGCTCACCCTCAAGCTGACCGGCGCGGCGCGGCGTGCCGCCCAGGCGCGTATCGATGCCGGCGAGTGGCTGAGCGTCGAGTCCGAAGCGGCGCTGGGTTGCTTCGACAACGCGGCGGGCCTGCTCAAGCGTGTCAGCGAGGCGCGGATTCCGCTGGCCGAGGCCACCGAGAGCCGTTTCATCCTGTTTCGTGAGCCGGATGGGCTGCGTGAGCATGTGGCGGTGGTGATCGGTGAGCCCGGCGACTGGCAGCCGGCAGTGCCGCTGCGCCTGCACTCGGCGTGCCTGACCGGGGATCTGTTCGGCAGCCTGCGCTGCGACTGCGGCGAGCAGCTGCGCAACGCGGTGGCCGACATCGAATCGATGGGCGGCGGGGTATTGCTCTACCTGGCCCAGGAGGGGCGTGGTATCGGCCTGGCCAACAAGCTGCGTGCCTACACCCTGCAGGATGGTGGCCTGGACACCGTGGACGCCGACCGGGTGCTGGGATTCGGCGACGACGAGCGGCACTACCGCGCGGCGGTGGATATGCTCGCTGCGCTACATATCCAGCGCGTCCAGCTGTTGACCAATAATCCGTTGAAGATCGCATCGCTGGAGGCCGGCGGCATCGAGGTGGTGGAGCGCCAGGCGCTGTATGGCCGGCTCAACGATCACAATCGCCGCTATCTCAGTGCCAAGGCCGAACGCTCCGGGCATCTGCTGGATGAGGTGCTAAACGGCGATGCGTCACGCTCCTCGGCCTGCAAGTAGCCCGGCTGGCTCCCCAGTCCTGTTGCAGTTGGCTATAGGCTATAGGGTTGGGGGGGCGACTCGGCGAAAGGCCTGCGAGGAGGCGCTGACTCAGCGCTGCTGCGCCCAGCCGGGTAGCGATAGCGTCTGGGTCTCGATCACCACCTCGGCCAGCCGTTCGGCGTAGTGCGCCACCAGCCGCTCGCCCAGCGCGGCGTCGGCGAGGGTGGCGTTGCCGGCGACGCCGTCGGCATGCAGGTCCTCGGCCAGCCAGGCGAAGGCCGCCTCGCCCTCGGGGCCCACGAGCTTGCCTGCAGCGGCCAGGGTTTCGCTGCTCGCCGGCGGGTGGCCGGCTGCCGCCTGTGTCACCTTGTGCGGCGCCAGATGCAGCATCATGGCGGTTTCCAGCGCCCCGCCATGGAGGCCGTGGCGTAGCTCCTCGGTGGGCAGCCAGTCGCCGGGCGGCGGCGCCAGCCGGGTATAGGTGGCCTTGACCACCAGCATGGCGTGGCGGCGGCGCAGGGCCAGTGCGGCGAGGTCCATTACCGCCTTGTTGCCGCCGTGGCTGTTGAGCAGCAGCAGGCGGCGAATGCCGGCTCGGGCAATACTAGCGCCGTAGGCCTCCAGGGTGGCGATGGCCAGGCTAGGCGGCAGGCTCAGGGTGCCGGGGTAGCTGGCGTGCTCGTCGCTGGCGCCCACCGCCAGCGGCGGCAGGCATACCACGTGTCCCCCAGCGCCTGTCGCGGCGGGGCGTCGTGCGAGGGCGTCGAGGGTGGCCTGCTGCAGGCCCAGGCCGATATCGAGGTCGGTGGAGAGCGGCAGGTGGTGGCCGTGCTGCTCGATGGCACCGAGCACCAGGAGCGCCACCGGATCCTCGGCGGCCAGTGCACTGAGGCCCTTGCTGGTCAGGTCGGCCCAGTGGCAGAGGGTGGTCATGATGTCTCTCCGGATATCGGGCTGGGCTGGCGACGGGCATACAGATCGCCGGAGGCCAGGCCGTCGGCGCCATCTGCGAGCCAGGCGCGTATCTGCGCGGGGCTGCGCCACTCGCCCCAGATGAACGCCCGGCGCTCGCCCTGGATGGCGTTGAAACGGTAGTCGCCGAGCGCCTCGAGGCGTGCCACGCAGGCCTCGGCAACGTCCAGCGCGCCGGCCACGAACTCCACCGACAGCGCCTCTATCGGCTGGCTGAGGCCGGCCAGCACGTCGGCCTCGAAGCCCTCGACATCGACCTTGATGAAGCGCGGCACGCCGAAGCGCGCGATCAGGGCGTCGAGGGTGGTCACCGTCACGCTGATGTGATGCTCCCAGCGTACCTGGCGAAAGCCGGGGTTGTCGCGGCCGATGCGCTGGCGCCAGTGGCGCGCCAGGGTCGAGACGCTGGGATTGGCGACGCTGATGGCGATCTCGGCCTCGCCCTCCTCGGGGCCGGCGGCCAGCGGCATCAGCACCAGCCTGCGGCGCTTGCCCATCAGGCGTACCAGCCAGCGAAACATCCCCGGCTGCGGTTCCAGCGCCACCACCCCGGCGCCCAGCGCCTGGAAGGCGGCGGTGCGGTCACCGAGATGGGCGCCGATATCGAACGCCAGGTCGCCGGGGGCCAGGAACTCGCCATAGAGTCGCCGCAGGCCGCGCTGGCGCCCCGGGCGCCAGTACACCACCAGTGAGCGAGCCAGGCCCATGGCGGCCTTGGCGCGCTCCAGCAGCGGTGGAGGAGGGGCGATGGTGTGGGGCATCAGTGCGGTTCCTTGAGCGGTGGTCGGTGACGTGCCGGTCGCTGGCGGCGCCAGCCCAGGTGCTGGAGGGGCATATCGCCCGGCTGCTCGGGCGGCACGCCGGCGGCATCAGCGGGGGCGGGGAGCGAATGGGACGCGTCGAGCCGCGTCAGCACCGCGGCGGGCTGCACCTCGCTGGGTACCGTCAGCAGCCCGAGCCGTGCCAGTCCGTCGCCGAGGCGGCGGCTGCCGGACAGGCGCACCAGCAAAGGGGCGCTGATCAGGCCCGCCCACACCGGCGTCAGCCACCAGAAGAAGCTCGGCGTGAACTGGTACATGGCCAGCGCCCAGGCGCCGCCGAGCAGGGCCGCGGCACGGGTATGGGCGAGTGCCTGGCGCCATGCCACCGGTCGGCCCTCGCGGGTCTGCGGGTCCCAGCCGACGCTGCTACCGACCAGGATGCCGATCACGAAGGCGCTGTGGAAGGCCATCATCAACGGTGCGATGAGGATCGCGTGGAGCATTTCCAGCAGCGCACTGGCGATCAGTCGCCAGCGGCCGCCGAACGCCGCCGGGGTTTGCCAGAGTGCCAGCAGCAGGCCGAACAGCTTGGGCAGCAGCAACATGGCAGCGGTCAGCGCCAGCAGCGGCATGACCATGGCGCTGGTGTCCAGCGGCCAGTCGGGGAACAGCTGGTAGGTGTCGCTGAAGAAGCGCTCGCGGCTCAAGGCGTTGAGCATGGCATCTGCGCTGCTCAGCCCCAGCATCAGTACCCACAGCAGCGAGGAGAGGTAGGCCAGTGCGCCCATGGCGAAATGCAGGCGGCTGATCGGGTGCAGGCCGCTGGCGGCCAGCAGGCGCAGGTGCTGCAGGTTGCCTTGGGTCCAGCGGCGGTCGCGCCGCGCATAGTCGAGCAGGTTGCCGGGCAGCTCCTCGAAGCTCGCCTGGATGCCCACGTCGAGGCGCACCCGCCAGCCGTCACGGCGCAGCAGCGCGGCCTCGACGAAGTCGTGGCTGAGGATCTCGCCGCCCAGCGGCGGTCGTCCGGACAGCCGCGGCAGGCCGCAGTGGGCCATGAAGGCGCGAGTGCGCAGGATCGCATTGTGGCCCCAGTAGTTGGCGCAGTCGCCCTGCCAGAAGGCCTGGCCGGCGGCCAGCATAGGGCTGTAGAGCGCCGCGGCGAACTGGGTGAAGCGCCCGAACAGGGTGTGCTGGCGGATCGGAATCGGCACCGTCTGCAGCAGGCCGAGCTGGGGCTCGCGCTGCATGGTAGTGATCATCTGCAGCAGGCTACGGCCGCCCATCACGCTGTCGGCGTCGAGCACCACCAGGTAGTCATAGCGGCGCCCCCAGCGGCGGCAGAATTCGGCCAGGTTGCCGGCCTTGCGGCCAGCGTTGTCGGCGCGGCGCCGGTAGTGGAGCGCAAGCCGACCGGCCAGGCGCTGGCGCAGCGCGGCGACATGGCGGCGTTCATCGGCGGCGATGGCGTCGTCGCGGGTGTCGCTGAGCACGAAGGCTTCGACGCGGTCGTGGAGGTCCTGGTCGGTACTGGCCAGCAGGTCATGGCAGGTCGCCTCCAGGCCGCCCAGGGCGCGTGCCGGATCCTCATTGTAGATCGGCATGACCAGCGCAGTGCGCGAGGCCAGCGCTGCTATTGCCGGCGGGGCCTGGCGTGCCAGGGTCAGCGGATCGCGACGCGCGAGGCTGATCACGAAACCGATCAAGGCGGTCCAGAAGGCCAGTGCGATCCAGCCGAAGGTGATCGCGAACAGCCCCAGCACCGCGGCTTGCAATATGCCTAGGCCGCCGTCGTAGAGGATACGGAACATGGTCGCCACGCCCAGCGCGGTGCTGGCCAGTACCAATACGGCCAGGGCCAGCCTGCGCAGCCACTGCAAGGGCTGGCGCGGCGCCGGGTCAGCGTAGCTCATCGGGGTACCAGACATAGCTCCAGGTTTCGCTGATCGGCGAGCCGCGCAGGCTCAGGAAAAGACGCATATCCGCCGGCTGGCGGCCCTGGGGCTGGACGCGGAAGCTGGCGCGCCAGGTATCGCCGTCGGGCAGGCGTTGCACCTGGGCCTGGTGGATCTCACCACGACTGGTGGAGAGCTCGGCCTCTACCGGCTGGCTGGCATCCAGGCCGTCCAGCTCGCCGCCGTGGAAGTCGACGATGAACTGGCGCCGGCTGCGCGGCGGCGGGTCGCTCTGCCCGGGGACCGCCGCCCAGCCGCTGCGGGTGCGTATCACGCTGGCCTGGCGCTGTTCGTCGAGGCGCGTGCCGAAGGTCTGGGTGCGGTAGTGAAAGCGCCGCGACTCGCCGGCGTTGAGCGGCTGGTCCGGTACCCAGTAGGCGACGATGTTGTCGTTGGTTTCAGTGTCGGTAGGAATCTCCACCAGTTCGACGCTGCCGCGCCCCCAGTCGCCACCCAGCGCCTCGACCCACTGGCTGGGGCGGCGCTCGTAGCGTGCTTCCATGTCCAGGTAGGCGTCGAAGTCGCGCTCGCGCTGGACCAGCCCGAAGCCGCCGGGGGATTCGTCCTGCAGCGCCGAGATGCGCAGCCGGCGCGGGTTGGAGAGCGGCCGCCAGATCCACTCGCCGGCGGCGGTGCGCATCGCCAGGCCGTCGGAGTCGTGGACCCGCGGGCGGAAGTCGTCGGCGCCGTAGGGGCTGGTGTCGCCATGGGCGAACATGCTGGTCAGTGGCGCTACACCGAGCTTGGCGACGTCGCGGCGGGCGAACAGCCGGGCGTCGACCTCGACTTCCACGTCGCGCCCGGGGCGAATGTCGAAGCGGTAGGCGCCGGCAAGCGACGGGCTGTCGAGCAGCGCCAGCACGCTCATCTGAGCGGCGTCCTCGGCCGGCTTGACCAGCCAGAACTCGCGGAAGGAGGGGAACTCCTCGCCGTGCGGAGCCGCGGTGTCGATGGCCAGGCCGCGCGCCGACAGACCGTAGCCCTGATCGCGGCCGACCAGACGGAAGTAGCTGGCGCCGAGGAATACCGCGAACTCATCGGCGTAGTCGCCGCGGTTGAGGGGGTAGTGAATCCGGAAGCCGGCGTGCCCGGCGCCCTCGAGATCGGCGTCGAGCAGGCGTTCGGCGTCGCCGTCATAGGCGTAATACGCTTGGGAGAAATCCAGTCGTCTAGCCTCGCCGTCTTCGACCAGGTTGAGGGTCACCGGCGTATCGAACAGGAAGCCGCTGTGAAACAGCTGCACCGAGAACAGCCCGTCGTCGCGCCAGATCGCCTGGTCGCCGCGGAAGCGGATCTGGCGATAGGTGTCATAATCGAGATTGCGCAGGGCCGCTGGCAGCGTTGCGTGGGTGCTATCGTGCGGTTCGTCGGCAAGTGCCTCGGCGCGCTCGATGACCGCCTCGAAGTGGCGCTGGGTGCTCTCCTCGGCGCTGGCCAAGGGCATCGCCAACCACCAGCAGGCGCAGCCCAGGGCGGTGCGTGTCATGCGCTTCAACGGCGTCTCCTTGGCAGGGTGAGGGAAATTAAAGCGAGACATAACTTGTACATATTTTAATTACAGTACATGTTTTATTCAGCTGCCACCTACAAAAAAAGGATTTCGTGCCCATGCGCTGGCTGATCAGCGGCCTGTTACTCAACATCCTAGTGCTGATTCCGCTGTGGTGGCGGTATACCGAGGTCACGCCGCGACTGATCGCCTGGGAGGCGTGGTGGCTGGCGGCGCTGTTCACGCTGCTGCCGCTGGCTGCCTGGAGCCTTGCGCTGCGTGGGCTGGCGGTGGCCCTGGTGATGGCCGGGGTGCTGGCCGGCCTCGGCGAGGCCGCTGCGCAAATGGCGCTGGGACGCTCGCTCAACGTCTATTTGGACCTGCCGCTGCTGCGCGCCGTCTACCATCTGCTGCAGGGCAATCTCGGCCAGGTCGCCGCCGTGCTGGCCATGGCTGGCGGCGCGCTGCTGATCGCGCTGGTGACCTGGGGCGTGGCGCGGCTGCTGGTGAATGCTCTGGCAGCGCGGCCTGGTGGAGCGCGGCGCTGGATCACGGCCGTGGCGCTGGCGTTGATCACGCTGCTCGCCGGGCTGGAGATCGCCGGCATCCGGCTGGTGCCGGCGGCGCGCACGCCGCTGATCGATACCTGGCGCTACCAGGCCGATCAGGTGGTGGCGACCCACCGCGCCCGCCAGGCCTTTAGTGAGCGACTCACCGAATCGCCGAGCCCGGCCCGGCCGCTGCCGGGGCTCGAGGAGCGCGACGTGATCCTGGCCTTCGTCGAGTCCTACGGTGTTGCCGCCGTGGAGGATGCGCGCTACTCGCATGTTTTGCTGCCGACCCTGGCCGAGATGGAGGAGAGACTGGCCGCGGCCGGACTTTCGGTGGTGTCCGGGGTGCTCGACGCGCCGATTCGCGGCGGCCAGTCGTGGCTGGCGCATGCCACTGCGCTGAGCGGGCTGTGGATCGACAATCAGCTGTGGTACCGGCTGTTGCTCGACAGTGAACAGGCCACCCTGGTCGATGACTTCCGCGCCACCGGCCAGCGTACCCAGGCGCTGATGCCGGCCATCACCATGCTGTGGCCGGAGGGCGAGGCCTACGGTTTCGACGACATCTACGCCACCGCCGACATCGACTACGCTGGCCCGCCGCTACACTGGGTGACCATGCCCGACCAATTCGTGCTCGACTACTACCAGCGGCGCATTCGCGGGCCGCAAGATGCGCCGCTGTTTACCCAGATGGCGCTGATCTCAAGTCATGCGCCCTGGACGCCGATCCTGCCGGTGCTCGAGGACTGGGAACTGATCGCTGACGGCAGCCTGTTCGCCCCCTGGGAGCACGCTGGCGACCCGCCCGAGGTGCTGTGGCAGGATATCGAGCGCATCCGTGATCACTACGCCTGGTCGGTCAACTACTCGGTCAAGGCTACCGCGCGCTGGGCCGAAAGGGCGGTGGACGACAATACCCTGCTGATCATGCTCGGCGACCATCAGGCCGCGCCGCTGATCACCGGCGAGGGCGCCAGCCTCGGCGTGCCGGTGCATATCATCAGCGGCGACGCCGCGCTGCTGGCGCCGTTCCTCGCGCGCGGCTTCGTGCCGGGCAGCGTGCCGCCGCCGTCGGAGGGCGCGGCAGGCATGGACCGCCTGCGCGGCTGGCTGCACGAAGACTTCGGAGAACCGGGCGCCGAGCTCGCCCCGCTGGATAACGATCAACGACGCCCAGGAGCCACGCTATGAGCGAGTCCTTGACCCCGGTGATTCTCGCCGGCGGCAGCGGCAGCCGGCTGTGGCCGCTGTCGCGCCAGCACTACCCCAAGCAGTTCCTGGCGCTGGGTGGGTTGCCGGGTGGGCAGGACGACGACGCTGCCCCCCGCAGCCTGCTGCAGCAGACCCTGACGCGCCTGGCTGGCTTGCGCTTGGCGCCGGCGCTGGTGGTGGGCAGCGAGCCGCATCGCTTCCTGCTCGCCGAGCAGCTGCGCGAGGCCGGTATCGACGATGCCACCCTGCTGCTCGAGCCGGAGGGGCGCAATACCGCCCCGGCGATCGCCTGCGCGGCGCTTCATGCGTGTCGCGACGGCGGCGATCCGCTGCTGCTGGTGCTGCCCGCCGACCACCTGATCCGTGACGCCCAGGCGTTCCGCTCGAGCGTGGCGGCGGCGGCGAGCCTGGCGGAAAGCGGTGAGCTGGTAACTTTCGGCGTGGTGCCCGAATACGCCGAGACCGGCTACGGCTATGTGCAGCGCGGCGAGCCGCTGGGGGCGGCGGGGTACCGCTTGTCGCGCTTCGTCGAGAAACCCGAGCGCGCCACCGCCGAGGCGTATCTGGCCAGCGGCGACTACCTGTGGAACAGCGGCATGTTCGTGTTCCGCGCCTCACGCTACCTCGACGAGCTGGCAGCGCGTCAGCCGGCCATGCTCGCCGCTTGCCGCGCCGCACTGGACGCTGCCCGCGAGGACCTCGACTTCCTGCGCCTCGATGCCGAGGCGTTCCGGGCAAGCCCTGCCGACTCCATCGATTATGCGGTGATGGAGCATGCCAGCCGCGCGGCAGTGGTACCGCTGGACGCCGGCTGGTCGGATATCGGCGGGTTCCAGGCGCTGTGGGAGGCCAGCATCAAGGATGAGCGCGGCAATGCGCTCAGCGGCGATGTGCAGCTGCACGACTGCCGCGGGCTGCTGGTGCACGCCGAGCAGCGCCTGGTCAGTGCGCTGGGGGTCGAGGACCTGGTGATCGTCGTGACCCAGGATGCGGTGCTGGTGGCGGATCGTCGGCGCAGCCAGGAGGTCAAGACACTGGTCGAGGGGCTGCTGGCGGCGGGGCGCGACGAGCCGATCGAGCATCCGCGGGTACATCGCCCCTGGGGCAGTTACCAGGCCATCGAGCGCGGCCAGCGCTATCAGGTCAAGCACATCACGGTGGCGCCGGGGGCGCGCCTCTCGCGGCAGCTGCACCATCACCGCGCCGAACACTGGGTAGTGGTCAGCGGCACCGCCAGGGTGACCCTCGATGACCGCGAATTCATGCTCAGCGAGAACCAGTCGACCTATATCCCCATCGGCGCCACCCACCGTCTGGAGAATCCCGGCAAGATCCCGCTAGAGCTGATCGAGGTGCAGTCGGGCAGCTACCTGGGAGAGGACGATATCGTGCGGTTTGAAGATCTATACGGCAGGAGTGACGGCTCAATAAAGCCGGAATGAGGGGTGGTCGGGGTGCCCCTGCTGCTCCTGGATCACCTTGCGGTAGCGCTTGTATTCCCACTGGTACTGGGCCGGTTCCAGGGCAATGGCGGCCTCCACGCAGGCGTTGACGCCGGCCGCCGAAGCGGTCTCGTCGGTCTCGTAGACTCGTGCGTCGGCGGCCAGGAAGTGGATCACGAAGCCCTTGCCCGGTACCCGCTGCGCGACCCCGGTGACCACCCGCGCCTGGGTGCGGGCGACCAGCTTGGGCAGCAGGGTGGCGGTATAGGCCAGGCGGCCGTAGAAGGGGGCGAACACGCCGCTGCCCCAGTCCGGCTCCTGGTCGGGCAAGATGCCCACCGCTTCGCTGCGCTTGAGCGCCTTGAGCAGCGCCGCCACGCCGCGCGGGTTGGTGGGCACCAGGCTGGCGCCCATGCGTTCGCGGCCGTGGCGGATCACCGGGTCGAGGCGCTCGATCTTGGGGGGCTCGTACATGGCGGTGAACGGGAAGTGGCTCGACAGCCAGAAGTTGAGCACCTCCCAGTTGCCGAAGTGGGGCGCCAGCACGATCACCCCGCGGCCCTCGGCGCGGGCGTCATCGAGCAGCTCGCGACCGTGGACGTCGATGATCGAGCGCTCCACGCGGCCTGGCTCGGCCATCCAGGCGAAGCCCAGCTCGAGCATGGTGGCGGTGGAGTGGGCGAGGCTACTGCGGGCTAGCCGACGGCGCTCGGCGTCGCTCTGCTCGGGGTAGACTTCGGCCAGGTTGATCTCGGTGACCTCGCGCTCGCGACGGCTGAAACGGTGTACCAGCGGTCCGGCGATGCGCGCCAGCCGCCACAGTAGGCCCAGGCGGCAGCCGGCCAGGCTGCGCCAGATCCCGGCAATCAGTTTGGCCTGCAGCGGCGAAGCACTGGAGCGTGGCTTGCGACTCATGGGTCAGAACAGCCAGGTGTCGACGTTGTCCGGGGCGCGCTGGGCCTGTAGGGCCTTGATGCCCTTGACGCAGCGAATCACCAGCCACACTACCACCGCCAGCCATAGCACGAAGCCGATGGCGATCAGGGTCAGAATGCCGGCCAGCAGGAAGTAGACCAGCGAGATCCAGAAGGTGCGGATCTGAAAGCGGTAGTGTTCGTCGAGCCAGTCAGGGCCCTTGCCGCGGTAGACGTATGCGATTACCACGCCGATCAGCGAGGTCAGCCCGCCGGTGGCGATTCCCGCCAGGTGCAGCACATAAACCACGATGGGGATGGTGGTATCCGGCCCGTTCGACGGTTCGACCGGGTTGGGCTCTGGCGTGACGGTATCATTCATCGGGTCATCCTTGAGGCGTTACCATGGGGGCCTTCATGATACCTGCCACAACCGTCGATGACAGCACCGAGCCGCCGCTATGACCGAGAGCCCCACCTGCCCGCTGTGCGGTGCCGCCCACTGCAGCCACTATCACCGCGACAAGCGGCGCGACTACTTGCAGTGCCCGCGTTGCGCGCTGATCTTCGTGCCGCCTGCCTTCCACCTGGCACCGTCAGAGGAGCGCGCGGTCTACGACCAGCACCAGAACTCGCCGGATGACGCCGGTTACCGGCGTTTCCTGTCGCGGCTGTTCACGCCGCTGGCCGCCGAGCTCGCCCCCGGGGCCTGCGGCCTCGACTTCGGCAGCGGCCCGGGGCCGACGTTGTCGGTGATGTTCGAGGAGGCCGGCCACCCGATGGCCATCTATGATCCCTACTATGCGCCGGACAGCGCGGTGCTGGCGGGGGAGTACGACTTCATCACCGCCACCGAGGTGGTCGAGCACCTGGCGGCCCCCGGCCGCGAACTCGAGCGGCTGGTGGCGCTACTGCGCCCCGGCGGCTGGCTTGGGCTGATGACCAAGCGTCCGATCAGCCACGCGGCCTTCGCCGGCTGGCACTATATCCTCGACCCCACCCATGTATGCTTCTACAGTGAAGCTACCTTCGAATGGCTGGCCGAGCATCTGGGCATGAGCGTTGTGTTTCCTGCCGCCGATGTGGCGCTGTTGCAGAATCGTCCCCACACCTGACTGCGAGTCAACCCTGCGGCACCAGGCGCGGGGCCATTGATGACGGCTAGCGTCATGCGAGGCGACTCTGAGCTTAGTCATACGTTCGTTGGTTTCTTTGATGTGTATCAATTTCCTTTTAGCACTCTTGGCCTAGAGTTCAGATAACAACTCTAGGGTTGTTGATGCTTTGCGCCGTGACAGCGGTCCGATTGCGACTCTTCATGGCGATATCGCACGATAATTAAGGAGGGGGCATGGATAACGCGGAAGTGGAAATCAGAAAAGACGATAAGAAGTTTCGGTTTCCTACAGCCTTCTCGATTCTCTTCGGTCTGACGATCCTGGCTGCAGTGCTGACCTGGATTGTGCCGGCAGGCCAGTATGCTCGGGAATACGACGAGACGCTGGATCGAGATGTCACGGTCGTGGGCAGCTATCAGCAGGTGGAAGCCAACCCACAGAATGTCTGGGATGTGCTGATGGCACCCATCGCAGGGCTCTACGATCCAGGAAGCTATGAAGCCAACGCGATCGATGTTGCCCTCTTCGTTCTGATCATCGGGGGCTTTATCGGCGTGGTAACGGCTACCGGTGCTATCGATGCAGGCATCACTCGTGCCATGAAGCGTATGGCTGGGCATGAAAAATGGATGATTCCGCTTTTGATGGGCCTGTTCGCTCTCGGGGGCACCACCTATGGAATGGCCGAAGAGACGCTGGCCTTCTATATGCTGCTGATTCCAATCATCATTGCTGCGGGCTATGACTCGGTGACGGCTGTTGCCATCATCCTGTTGGGGGCCGGTGTCGGAGTGTTGGGATCAACCGTCAACGCCTTCGCTACTGTTATCGCCTCCGATGCCGCGGGCATACCCTTCACCGATGGCCTAGCACTGAGACTGCTGATTCTCCTGCTGTGTTTCGTGGCCACTGTGCTCTACGTGATGCGATATGCGGCCAGGGTGAAAAGACATCCCGAACTCTCGATTGTCAGTGACCAGACTGAAGCGGATCGCGAGTATTTTCTGAGCCAGAGAAGTCAGGAGAGCCTACCGTTTACACGTATCCGCAAGCTGGTACTAGTGCTGTTTGCTGTCACCTTCTTGATCATGGTCTGGGGGGTGCTGATGGCGGGATGGTGGATGGGCGAGATGACGGCGCTATTCCTGGCGTCCAGCCTGGTCGTCGGGGTCGTGGCGAGGCTGGGTGAATCGCGCTTCGTGGAGTCGTTTGTCGGTGGCGCCAAGGAGCTGCTGGGTGTGGCTTTGATCATCGGCCTGGCAAGGGGCATCGTGGTTATCATGGATGCCGGTCTCATCACCGATACCCTTCTACACTGGTCAGAGGAGCGGGTGGGTGGCCTCTCTAATGTCGCCTTCATCAATGTCATGTACTGGCTGCAGGTGATGATGTCGTTCTTCGTACCCTCCTCATCCGGCTTGGCCGTGATGAGTATGCCGGTTATGGCACCCATGGCGGATTTCGCCGGGGTGGGGCGAAGCCTGGTAGTAACCGCTTATCAGTCGGCAAATGGGCTGGTGAACCTGATCAATCCGACCTTCGCTGTGGTCATGGGGGCGCTTGCAATAGCACGCGTTCCTTACGAGCGCTGGCTGCGCTTCATGTGGCCGCTGCTGCTGATTCTCACTGCCATTGTTTTAGCGTGTCTCAGCTTGGCGGCCATGCTTGGTTGAGCTAGCCCATCATCCCTGGCTGGGTAAACCAAGGTGCCTGGCCATATTCTGGCTGTTTTTACGGCAAGAAGCCGCACTAGGCCAAAATTTGCAATATGCGGAAGGAGACGCAAATGTCTATCCAATTAGGGGTGCATTCCGAAGTTGGGAAGCTTCATAAGGTAATGGTGTGTTCACCGGGCTTGGCTCACCAGCGCCTGACACCAAGTAATTGCGATGATCTTTTGTTTGATGATGTTCTGTGGGTGAGTCAGGCCAAACGAGATCATTTCGACTTCGTGACCAAGATGCGTGAGCGCGGTGTGGAAGTGCTGGAAATGCATAACCTGCTGACCGAAACACTGAAGCTTCCCGAGGCCAGGCAGTGGATCCTGGACCGCAAGATCACCGCTAACCTCGTCGGAGTCGGACTGATGAACGAGATGCGGAGTTGGCTCGATGAAATGGAGTCACGACAGCTTGCCGAGTATCTGATCGGCGGTGTCTCAGGTGGCGACCTACCAGGGACAGAAGGTGCGGAAGTGCTCAAAATGTTTCGCGACTACCTGGGACATTCGAGTTTCCTGTTGCCGCCATTACCGAACACTATCTTTACCCGTGACACGACATGCTGGATCCATGGTGGCGTCACACTGAATCCGATGTACTGGGAAGCTCGGCGCCAGGAAACGCTGTTGACGACTGCCATCTACCGTTTTCACTCTGACTTTGCCAATGAAGAGTATCGAGTCTGGTATGGTGATCCGGAACGCTATCATGGCATGGCTACCCTGGAAGGCGGCGACGTCATGCCGCTTGGCAAGGGGGTCGTCTTGATCGGAATGGGCGAGCGCACATCGCGGCAGGCTATCGGTCAACTGGCACAAGCACTATTCGAGGCTGAAGCCGCTGATCGTATCATCGTCGCCGGGCTGCCGAGATCCCGTGCAGCTATGCACCTCGATACCGTATTCAGTTTCTGTGATCGTGATCTGGTAACAATTTTTCCCGAAGTGGTGAAGGGGATTGTAGCGTTCAGCTTGCGCCCGGATCAGAGCAAACCTGGTGGCATGGATCTACGCCGGGAGCCCCAGCCGTTTCTGGACGTGGTTGCTGAGGCTCTCGGCTTGAAGAAACTGCGAGTGGTAGAGACCGGGGGGGACTGGTTCGAGTCGGAGCGGGAACAGTGGGACGATGGCAATAACGTCGTCGCGCTTGAACCTGGTGTGGTGATTGGCTATGACCGCAATACCTATACCAATACCCTGTTGCGCAAGGCCGGCGTGGAGGTGATCACTATCGATGCCAGCGAACTGGGGCGGGGGCGTGGCGGTGGACACTGTATGACGTGCCCCATCCTGCGCGACCCAGTCGATTACTGAAGAAGGGGCTCTACATGTCACTCAACCTTCATCAACACAGCTTGCTCAGCTTGATGCATCACAGTGAACGAGAGCTGCGATTTCTTCTGGATCTCTCTAGAGACCTTAAAAGAGCGAAATATGCAGGTAGTGAGCAGCAGCGTCTCAAGGGGAAGAATATCGCCCTCATCTTCGAGAAGACCTCGACTCGTACACGTTGCGCCTTCGAAGTGGCAGCATATGATCAAGGAGCAAACGTTACCTTTATAGATCCGAGTTCGTCGCAAATCGGTCATAAGGAGAGCATGAAAGACACTGCTCGTGTCCTGGGCCGTATGTATGATGCGATCGAATACCGGGGCTTCAAGCAGGAGGTAGTTGAAGAACTCGCACAATACGCGGGTGTGCCTGTGTACAACGGGCTGACTGAGGAGTATCACCCGACTCAGATGTAGGCCGATGTCATGACCATGCAGGAGCATAGCGATAAGGCGCTACATGAGATTCGTTATGCCTATGTGGGGGACGCCCATAACAACATGGGAAATTCTCTGCTGCTTATCGGTGCCAAACTGGGCATGGACGTACGGATAGCCGCTCCCAAGTCGCTTTGGCCGAACAAGCTACATTTGGAAGATTGTCAACGTTTTGCCGATGAGAGTGGGGCCAAGATTCTACTAACCGAAGACCCTGTAGAGGCTGTAGAGGGTGTAGATTTTATCCATACCGATGTATGGGTTTCTATGGGCGAGCCTGTCGAAACCTGGCGCGAAAGAATACAATTACTGCTGCCCTATCAGGTAAATAAAGAATTAATGGAGGCCAGCGGTAATCCTCGGGTAAAATTTATGCATTGCTTGCCTGCTTTCCACAATTCCGAGACCAAGATAGGCAGGCAGATTGCCGATCAGTACCCTTATCTTGCTCAAGGTATTGAAGTTACAGAAGAGGTATTCGAGTCACCAGCCTGTATAGCATTCGAACAGGCGGAAAATCGAATGCATACCATCAAGGGTGTACTGGTGGCCACGCTTGGTGGGCTATAGTTCAGCATCAAGGATCAACGTATGCGTATCGTAATTGCTCTGGGCGGTAACGCGCTTTTGCGACGTGGCGAGCCAATGACGGCAGATGCACAGCGCGCCAATGTGCGAATTGCTTGCGAACAAATTGCTAGGGTAGCCTCGGGAAATGAGCTCATTATCGCCCATGGTAATGGGCCACAGATTGGTTTGTTGGCGCTACAAGGGGCTGCCTGCACGGATGTCAGTCCTTACCCGCTAGATGTGCTTGGCGCTCAAACGGAAGGCATGATTGGTTACCTGATCGAGCAGGAGCTCGGAAACTTGCTCCCTTTCGACGTGCCTTTTGCCACTTTGCTGACTCAGGTTGAGGTGTCAGAAGATGATCCGGCTTTCCAGCATCCTAGTAAGCCTATCGGCCCGGTTTATTCCGCGGAGGAGGCTGAGCGTCTAGCAGAGGAAAAAGGGTGGAACATTGCACCTGACGGAGAGAATTTTCGACGCGTGGTGCCAAGCCCAAAGCCAAAAAGGATATTCGAAGCTCAACCGATTCGATGGCTGTTGGAAAAGGGTACTATTGTCATCTGCGCCGGGGGTGGAGGTATTCCCACCATCTATGATGGTAATCGCCAGCTGCGTGGGATCGAGGCGGTCATTGATAAAGATCTTTGCTCGGCCCTTCTGGCCGAGCAGTTGAATGCCGACTTACTGGTGATTGCCACAGACGTCGATGCAGCCTATATCGATTGGAATGGACCAAACCACAAGGCAATCGCTAGTGCTCATCCAGATATACTGGATAACATGCAATTTGCGGCCGGTTCCATGGGGCCCAAAATAGAAGCCGCCTGTGATTTTGCTAGAAACACTGGCAACGAAGCCGTAATCGGCACATTGACTGATATTGAGTCGATTGTAAGAGGCCAGGGCGGAACTCGAGTCAGCGTTACTGGCGCCGGTCTGACCTACCGAGAATGACATGGGGTTGACACATGTGCAGCTTACTCATGATTAATCGAATATTTCCCTGGAAACGCGGCACGTAGACCCTGCCTACGCCTTTGCGCGTGCTGACGAAGTAAGTGTCGACTATCATAAGCTCACTTGTGTGATGGACCTCGATATGGGGTATCGCTACTCGGGACTGAACTGCTCGAGGTGACGCACCTGGTCATCGGCCAGTTCTGTCTTCTACCCGCCTGTGGCCCGTTCTAAGCGCGGGAGGTCTCATAGCGTGTCAGCAAGTCATGGTATCCACGGATGCCTTCGACACCCATAGAACTTGTCGATCATCCCCCCGGAGCGAAGGTTTGATAGTTAGATCTAATTTCATAGGATTGCTGTCGGGGGTGGCCCATCACCTTGCAAGCCTTACTGATGTTCTACAGGTCCTCGGCAGTTCTAGGAGACTGAGCTTGCGTCGTGATACCTTTTCTGCGGTTTCCTCATGGTGTTACAGCCGCACGTCAGACACTCGTTCTATAACTCACAGGGAGCACTATGGCCACTTCGCTTTCAGTGGCTGACTGTCGGTTAATACCGTCACATCACACGCAGCAGGATGTCGATAATGCCTAAGGCAATAGCAGGGCCATCTGAAAGCACCCCAGGAATCTTGCAGCGTGTCGATGGAGAGGAGCGTCTGGCAGCAGCGGGCGATTGGACGCTGGCCCATTACGCCACACTGTGCCGAGAGGTCGAGCGCTGGCGGGGAGCTGAAACGCTCGAGCTTGCCCAGGTGCAGAGGCTGGACACCGCTGGTGTCGTGCTGCTTGCACGCCTGCTTGGCGTCGCGCAACTGCGCGCCCTGGCCGCTAGCGACACCTCGCTCAGCGATGAGCGGCGTGCGCTGCTGCGCATGGTCTGCGATGCCCTCGACAAGGCCGAGCAGCAGCCTGTACGGCAACAGACGACGCTGCTTGGCGACGGTCTGGCAGGCATCGGCCAGGCTGTGCAGTTGAACCTGCAAAACCTCGTCGGTTTGCTCGGTTTCATCGGGCTGACGCTCACCGTCGCCGCGCGGGTAGCGCTGAGACCGGGCCGTTGGCGGGTCAATGCGCTGATGAGCCAGATCCAGAATACCGGCCTGAATGCGCTACCGATCGTGGCCCTGCTGACCTTCATGATCGGCGCGGTAGTGGCATTTCTTGGTGCCACGGTGCTCGACGCCTTCGGTGCCAGCGTCTATACCGTCGACCTGGTCGCCTACTCCTTCATGCGTGAATTTGGCGTGCTGCTGGCGGCGATTCTGGTGGCCGGCAGAACCGCCAGCGCCTTTACCGCGCAGATCGGCTCGATGAAGGTCAACGAGGAGATCGATGCGCTGCGTGTCCAGGGCTTCGATCCGGCGGAGTGGCTGGTGCTGCCGCGGGTGCTCGCGCTGCTGATCACGCTGCCGCTGCTGGCCTTTGTCGGTCTGCTGTCGGGACTAGTGGGAGGTGGGCTGGTGGCGCTGCTGTCCCTCGAGATCCCGCTGGGGCGGATCATGGCCATCTACCGCGACGTGCCGCTGCAGCACTTCCTGGTGGGGATGGGCAAGGCGCCGGTGTTTGCCTTCCTGATCGCCGTGATCGGCTGCCGGGAGGGCTTCAGGGTCAGCGGTAGCGCCGAGTCGGTTGGCCAGCACACCACCTCGAGCGTGGTGCAGAGCATCTTCGTGGTGATCTTGGTCGATGCGCTGGCGGCGCTGTTCTTCATGGAGATGGGCTGGTGATGAGTGATAAACGGGAATGCTTGCCTGAGCCCGGAGAGGCGATCATCCAGGTGCGTGGACTGCAGAATCGCTTCGCTGAGCATGTGGTGCACGAGCATCTCGATCTCGACGTCATGCAGGGGGAAATCCTCGGCGTGGTGGGTGGCTCCGGCAGCGGCAAGTCGGTACTGCTGAGGAGCATCGTCGGCTTGGTGCGGCCAAGCGGCGGCGAGGTAGTGATGCTGGGCGAGCGTCTCGACCAGCTCTCCGAGCGTCGGCGCGTGCTGCTGGAGAGGCGCTGCGGCGTGCTCTTCCAGCAGGGCGCACTATTCTCTTCGCTAACCGTCACCCAGAACGTGGCGCTGCCGCTGCGTGAGCATCTGAAGTTGTCACCTGCAGATGCCGAGCATCTTGCTGCGGTCAAGCTGGCGCTGGTGGGGCTGCCGGCGCATGCCGGTGGGCTATCGCCATCTGAGCTCTCCGGGGGCATGATCAAGCGTGCCGCCCTAGCGCGGGCGCTGGCCCTGGATCCCGACATCCTGTTCCTCGACGAGCCCACCGCCGGGCTCGATCCCATCGGTGCCGCGGCGTTCGATCAACTGCTGTTGACGCTGAGAAACGCCTTCGGGCTGACGGTCTTCCTGGTGACCCACGATCTCGACACGCTGTATACCACGTGCGACAGGATCGCCGTGCTCTCCGGCAAGAGGGTGCTGGTTGCCGATACTCTGAGCGTCGTCGAACAGACCGATGACAAGTGGATACGTGATTATTTCCATGGTCCTCGTGGGCGCAGTGCCCAGCTGGCCAAACACTCGGCAAGGGAGGCTTGAGCGATGGAGCCACGTGCCAATCACATCATGATCGGTGGCATTACCCTGCTGCTCATCGCTGCCACGGCGCTGTTTGGCCTATGGCTGGTCAGGTTCGGCGATGAGCGCGAAACGCGGCCGATCGATGTGGTCTTCCAGGAGGCGGTAAGCGGGCTCTCCGACGGCAGTCGCGTCGAGTACAACGGCCTGCGCGTCGGGTCGGTCAGCGGCTTGCGTCTCGATGAGGTCGACCCGACCCAGGTCATTGCGCGCATTACGGTGGCGGCGGATACGCCGGTGACCACCGACACCCAGGCGCGTATCGCCATGACCAATATCACCGGCTCGGCGCATATCCAACTCAGCACCGACTCCTTGAGTGGGCCGCCGCTGGTGGCCGAGCGGGAAGGCGAGGTGCCGGTTATCATCGCCGAGCCGTCGCCGTTCGCCCGCTTGCGCGCCAACTGGGAGGAGTCCATGGGGGGCGTCAATACGCTGATCGACAATATCAATCAGATGTTCTCCGAAGAGAACGCCAGCAGTGTTTCCTCGATGCTGCGTAATCTCGAAGAGGTCAGCCGCTTTGCCGTCGAGCATCAGGAACAGGCCGGGCTGGCCCTGGACAACCTGGCACACACCACTGCGTCGGCAAGCCGGGTATTCGAGAACCTCGACGGCTTGATACTGGACACCAACCGAATGCTGGAGGTGCATGGCGAAGAGGCGATACGCAGCGTGGCCGATGTCATGCAGCGCCTCGATACCGTGATCGCCTCGGTGGATGAGATCATCAACGACAATCGCGGCTCCCTCGAGCAGGGGCTGCAGGGGGTCAATGCTCTCGAGCCGGCGATTCGCGATTTCCGCGATGCGGTCAACACCATCGAACGCACCACCCGCCAGTTCGATAGCGACCCGGCCGGCTACATGCTGGGACGCGAGCGCTTACCGGAGTTCAATCCATGAGACATGTCACCGTCAAACTCGGTGCCCTGGCGACGCTGCTGCTCGTGGGGTGTACGGTATTTCCCGAGCGCGAGCCGCGCCAGGTCTATCAGCTTCCCGCATCGCAACTCGCGGCCAGTCAAGCGCCTGGAAGCGAGCGGGTATTGAGAGTCGCCAGGCCTGCCGTCGATGAGGTGCAGGGCGGCATGGACATCGTAGTGGCGCCCGACCCGATCACCCTCCAGAGCTACGGCCAGGCGCGCTGGAGCGCCCCTGTGCCGGTGATGCTGCGCGATCATCTGATGGAGGCTTTCCTGCGTGACGGCCGCCTGGCGCGGGTGGTCTCCGACCAGCAGGGCATTGCGGCGGACCTGCAGCTAGGCGGGCAGCTGCGTGCCTATCGGATTCAGTATGAGCAGAACGAACCCATGGCACTGATCGTGTTCGATGCTCACCTGATCGATCTCGCCGCTAATCACCTGGTCGGTAGCCAGCGCTTTGAGGTGCGCGAAGCCCTCGAGGATGCCTCCGTCGAGCAGGCGGTGATGGCGCTGTGGCGTGCCACCGAAAGGCTCGCCGGTGAGCTGGTCGAGTGGACCGTCGATTGATAATCAAGGAGACGTGATGTATCGCCAAGCCACCTCAGGGCCATTCAAGGGAATGAATGCCCGCGTCACGCTGATCGCCATCATCATGGTTGGGGCAGCCCTGGTGTACGGGGCCTTCTTTACCGAGCACCTGGCAGAGGTCCTCGAGCGTGTGCGTGGCTTGGTGAACCCCTTTCTCGAGTGGTACTACGTCCTGCTGGTGGCTTTTTTATTGCTGTTCATGATCTGGCTGGGCGTCGGGCGCTTCAAGAACGTCCGCTTGGGAGGGGATAACGAGCAGCCAGAGTTCACCTTCTTCTCCTGGATTTCGATGCTGTTTGCCGCCGGTACGGGGGTGGGGATTCTGTTCTGGGCGGTGGCCCAGCCGATCATGCAGTTTCAGGAAAACCCCTTTGTCGCCGATGGAATGAGCCCCGAGGCGGCGCGGCTGGCAATGCGCTTGACCTACTTCCACTGGGGGCTCAATGGGTGGGCGATTTTTTCGTTTGTGGCGCTGGTGCTGGCCTACTTCGCCTATCGCCGCAATCTGCCGCTGACGGTGCGCTCCGGGCTGGAGCCGATCCTGGGTAAGCGCACCCACGGCATGCTGGGTGATCTGGTCGATCTGCTAGCAGTGTTCGGTACGGTGTTTGGAATAGCTACCACGCTGGGGCTCGGCGTTCAGCAGATGAATGCCGGCCTGGATGCTGTATTCGGACTGTCGTCGTCGATCACCCTGCAACTGGTGATCACCGCCGTGATCATGAGCGTGGCAACGCTGTCGGTGGTCTCCGGCGTCAAGCGCGGCGTGCGTCTGCTCTCGGAGGCCAACTTCTGGCTGAGTATTGCGGTGGTGGTCTTCATGCTGCTGTTCGGCCCGACCCAGTACCTGATTGCCCTGACCATCGAGTCCGCCGGCGACTATCTGCAAAACCTGCTGGGCATGACCTTTCATACCAATGCCACCATTGCCGATGATTGGCAGTCCGAGTGGACGGTGTTCTTCTGGGGGTGGTGGCTGGCTTGGTCGCCTTTCGTCGGCATGTTCATTGCGCGGGTCTCGCGGGGGCGCACCTTCCGCGAGTTCGTGATGGGCGTATTGCTGGTGCCCACGGTGATCACCATTATCTGGATTGGCCTGTTCGGTGGCACCGCGCTCTATCACGAGCTTTTTGGCGCAGGTGGGATCATCCAGGCCGTTGACGACGATGTGGCCACCGCGCTATTCGCCACAGTGGCCGCCATGGACCTGGGCATTGTTGGCGTCGGCGTATCGGCGGTACTGGTGGTGCTGATTGCCACTTACTTGATCACCTCCGCCAATGCCGGGACCCTGGTGATCAACACCATTCTTGCCGGCGGTGATCCCGAGCCGCCTACCGGGCATCGCATCATCTGGGGCGCTGTACTGGGACTGCTGACCGCGGTGCTGCTGCTCGCTGGCGGGCTGGAAACGCTGCAGTCCGCTGTGATCATGGCAGCTTTGCCGTTCTCGGTGGTGGTGATCCTGATGGTGGTGGGGCTGCTAAAGGCGCTGCACGGCGAGCGTTTTGCCGCACGTACCGGCGCGCGCACCGAAGCGCCACGCGAGCCGTGGGTGGATCTCGATGATGCGGGGATCCAGGCGACGCCGGTGTCGCCGGATGAGCGCCATCTTCACCATTGAGCGGTAAGCCACGCCCAGGGGGCCGCTCGATGAGCGGCTTCTAAACAGCCATTGACTTCTCTATGGCCGGGTGTATATTCCCCGCGTCTCCCTGCATACGGCTGACCCGGCAGGCATTCATTGGCAATTTCTGCCACGCTTTTTCCTGTCGATTCACATGCCTGTGAGGCTGATTTCATGTCGCGGCAACTACTCTCTATGGCGCTGGCGCCGCTGCTGGGGTTGTTCATTCTCGGTATCGGTAACGGCTTCCTCGCCACCCTGATCACCCTGCGCCTGGACGATGCCGGCTACTCTCCGGTGGTCATCGGCTGGGTCTCCTCGGCCTACTTCATCGGCCTGGCGCTGGGCGCGGTGTTCAACGACCGCCTGCTGCTGCGTATCGGGCATATCCGCGCCTACGGCTGCTTCGCTTCCATCGTTGCCGTCACCGTGCTGCTGCAGGGGCTGTGGCTGGATGCCTACGCCTGGTTCGTGCTGCGCCTGATCGGTGGCTGGGCCACGGTGGGGGTCTATCTGGTCATCGAGAGCTGGCTGCTGACCTCCGGCGACCAGAAAGTGCGCGGCCGGCTGCTGGCGATGTACATGATCTCGCTTTATGCCGCCGGCGCCATTGGCCAGCTGCTGCTCGGGGTCACCGACGCCGCCGGGGTCACCCAGCCGTTCATGGTGATCGGCATGCTGGCGGCACTCTCGGTGCTGCCGATGGCGATGATCCCGCGGGTCTCGCCGCTGATCGAGCACGCCGAGCCGTTGTCGCCGTGGCGGCTGATCACCGTTACTCCTACCGGTGTCGTGGGCAGCTTCGGCTCGGGCCTGCTGGTGGCGGCGATCTACAGCCTGCTGCCGCTCTATCTGCAGCGGGTGGGCCTGTCGGTCAACCAGATAGGCCAGATGATGGCAGTGGTGGTAGTGGGTGCGATGCTGCTGCAGTACCCCATCGGCCGCTGGTCGGATCGTCACGATCGCCAGCAGGTGCTGATCCTGATCGGTGCCTTCTGCGTGGTGATTTCGGCCGGCATGCTGTGGCTGCCGCTCAATACCTGGCTGCTGGCCGGTCTGCTGTTCCTGCTCGGCGGTGGGGTGTTCGCGCTCTACCCAGTGGCAGTGAGCCATGCCGCCGACCGCGCCCCGGCCGGCGCCCTGGTGCGCATGAGCCAGGGCCTGCTGCTGATCAACGCCATCGGCTCGACGCTAAGCCCGCCGCTGATCACGCCGGTGATGAGCGCTGTGGGCGACGGTGGCCTGTTCTGGTCGCTGGGCGCACTGGGGCTGATGCTGGTGGCGTTCTTCATCTGGCGGCGCAGCGTGCGCCCGGCGCCGCTGCCGGTGGCGCCGTTCGCACCGAGCACGCCGATGACCTCGGTGGGTGCCGAGCTGGGGGTGACCGAGGAACTGATGCAGGGTGCCATCGAGCACGAGTACGCCGAGGATCTTTCGGCGGTGGTGCCCGATGTCGAGGTGGCCGAACCGTTGGTCGGTCCGCCGCGTGAAGACGCTGCGCACATCGAGTACTTCGACGTCGATGCCGAGGCTGGCCCGCATGGCGATGACGACCAGGGGGAACCAGGCTCGCGCGGTTGAAGCGCGCTAGTCGCCAACCAGTTGCCTCTGAGCGAAGAACGCCGGGGACTCTCTGCTCGCTGCCTGGGCAAGACGTTGTAAAGGGCTTATGTTAGGGCCTTGTGTGCAGCGCAACAGGAGCGAGCGATGAGCGAATTGACGATCGGCGTGGTCGGCGCCGGCACCATGGGCCAAGGCATTGCCCAGGTGGCCATTACCAGCGGTTTCCAGGTGGTGCTGTGTGATGTTGCCGAGGCGTCCCTCGAACGCGGCCAGGCGGCCATCGACAAACGTCTGGCCAAGCTGGTCGACAAGGAGAAGCTCGATGACCCCGGGCGCCAGGCGGCCCTGGCGCGACTGACCAGCACCACCCAACTGGATGGCCTGGCTGGCTGCCAGGTGATCATCGAGGCGGCGCCGGAGGACCCTGAGCTCAAGGAGCGCCTGTTCCGTGACCTCGACGCCCTGGCGCCGCATGCCATCCTCGCCTCCAACACCTCGTCGCTGTCGCTGACCCGGCTGGCGGCAGTTTGCGAACGCCCCGAGCGGGTGGTCGGCATGCACTTCTTCAATCCGGTGCCGGTCCTCGAGCTGGTCGAGGTAATCCGCGCCGAACAGACCTCGGATGCCACCGTCGAGGCGGTGCAGGACCTCGCCGAGCGCCTCGGCAAAACCGCGGTACTGATCGCCGACGCCCCCGGGTTTGCCGTCAATCGCCTGCTGGTGCCGATGATCAACGAGGCCGCCTTCCTGCTCCAGGAGGGTGTGGCCAGCGCCGACGATATCGATGCCAGCATGAAACTCGGCGCCGCCCATCCCATGGGACCGCTGCAGCTTGCCGACCTGATCGGCCTCGACGTCTGCCTGGCGATCATGGAGGTGCTGCAGCAGGGCTTCGGCGATCCCAAGTACCGCCCCTGCCCGCTGCTCCGGCGCATGGTCGCCGCCGGCTACCTGGGACGCAAGAGCGGCCGCGGTTTCCACGTCTACGACTGAGCGGAGCGAGTGATGAGCGATAACCTGATCGAACGCAGCGAGCGCCACGGTCTCGTCTGCCTGACCGTCAATCGACCCAAGGCGCTGAACGCGCTCAATAGCGCGCTGCTCGACGCCCTGGCCGCCGAACTGGATGCCCTCGAGGCCGAGCCCGGCCTGCGCGGGGTAGTGATCACCGGCGCCGGCGACAAGGCCTTCGTGGCCGGCGCCGATATTACCGAGATGCGCGAGCTGAGCGCCGCCCAGGCGCGGGATTTCGCCCAGCGCGGCCTGGCCACGTTGAAGCGGCTGGAAGCACTGCCGGTCCCGGTGGTGGCGCTGGTCAACGGCTTCTGCCTGGGCGGTGGCTGCGAGCTGGCACTGGCCTGCGACTGGGCGGTGGCCAGCGACAACGCCATCTTCGGCCAGCCTGAGGTGGCGCTGGGGGTGATCCCCGGCTTCGGCGGTACCCAGCGCCTGCCGCGCCGGGTCGGCCCGGCCATGGCGCTGGACCTGGTCACCACCGGGCGCAAGATCGACGCCCAGGAGGCGCTACGCATCGGCCTGGTCAACCAGGTGATGCCGCTGGCGGAGCTCGACGCCTACGCCGAGCGGCTCGCCAAGCAGCTCGCCGGCAACGGCCCCCAGGCGGTGCGCAGCGCCAAGCAGGCGGTCCACGATGGCCTCGATCAGGACCTCGACAGCGCCCTGGCGCTGGAAGCGGGCCTGTTCGCGCTGGCCTTCGCCGGCGACGAGCAGCGCGAGGGCATGAGCGCCTTCGTCGACAAGCGCAAGCCTAACTTCTAATCGGAGTACATCGCTTAGCGGCGGTCCTCTTCTATCCAGCCCTGCAGTTCGGTGGGGGTATCGATATCGCGGCCAACGCCGGCATCGCTGACCGCTATCTTTCGATAGCGCCCGGGGTGCCGGTGGATGATCTCGCGGGCGCCCTGGTCGCCGTACAGTGCCTCCAGCTCGGGCCACACCTCCCGCCCGAACAGCACCGGATGACCGGGCCGGCCTGCATGGCTGGGGCGCAGGATGGTTGAGGCGTCGGCTTGGCCTTGTAGCTGCCTCAGCGTGGCGGGGGAGATCGCCGGCATATCGCCGAGCAGAACCGCAGCGGCAACAACGCCATCTAGCTCGCGATCACCGTTCAGCGCCGCCACGGCATCGCCGAGACTCGCGCCCAGGCCGCACCCGGCGCGGGGGGCGCGGATGATCGGCGTGGTCGCGGCTAGCCCCAGGGCGTGCGGGTCGTCGTCCTCGCGCAGCACCACCCGCAGCAGGGCAAAGGCCTGTTGGGCACGCGCTAGCGTCGCGGCCAGCAGGGTTTGCTCACCGGTCAACGGCGCGCTGCGCTTGTCCTGGGCGCCGAAGCGCCGCGAATAGCCGGCGGCCATGATGATCGCCACGCAGGCGTTGGCGCGGGGCGGCTCACAGTTCATCTCATAGCTCATCGCGGGCCTTGCCGCGCTGCACGCGCAGGATATCGGCCATCACCGCCAGGGCGATCTCGGCGGGTGCTTTGCTGCCCAGGTCGAGGCCGATGGGCATATGCAGGCGGGCAATATCGGCGTCGCTCAGGCCGCCGGAACGGCGCAGACGCTCGGCGCGCGCTTCGGACGTGCGCCGCGAACCCATCACGCCAATATAGAACGCTGGCGTGCGCACTGCTTCGATCATCGCCAGGTCGTCGATGCGCGGGTCATGGGTCAGGGCGACGACGGCGGTGGCCGCATGGCAGGCGCCGGAGGCGATGAACTGCGACGGCAGCACCCGCTGCAGTTCGATGCCGTCGAGCTCGATATCGCGATGCTGCTCGTCGCGGGGATCGCACAGTATGACCTCGAAGCCGAGGCTCTGGGCGAAGCGCGCACAGGCCTCGGAGACCGGCGACAGGCCGGCGATGATCAGGCGTGCCGCTGGGCCGATGCGCAGTTGGACCGTGCGCCGCTGCGGGTCGCGTACCACCCGCGGCCCGGTGCCGTCATCGCTGAGGAAGTGCCTGCGCCCGGTGTCGAGATCAATGCAGCGCAGTAGCCCGCGCTGGCCGAGCAGCGTGGCGTGGAATACCTCCAGATGGACCAGGGTCTCAGCGTCCGCAGCTAGGCGCTCGACCAGCACGTCGAGGGTGCCGCCGCACGGCAGGCTGACGCCGGGGGCATCGACGCTGCCGCTGCCCCCGCCGTAGCGCAGGGTGGTCACCGGGGCGTCGAACTCGCCGCGCTGCAGGCGTTCGAGGAAGTCCTCCTCGACGCAACCCCCGGACAGCGAGCCGATATGGCGGCCGTCGCCGCACACCGCCAACAGCGCCCCCGGCGCGCGGGGCGACGAGCCATAGGTGGCCAGCACCGTGCACAGCCAGACGCTTTCGCCGTCGCGGGCCCAACTCAGGGCCCATTCGATCACCTGCAGGTCGAGGTGCTGCATGCTCACCCCGCCAGCTGATCGCCGACCGGCAGACGGCGGATGCGCTTGCCGGTGGCGGCGAAGATCGCATTGCACAGCGCCGGTGCCACCGGTGGCAGGCCCGGTTCACCTACGCCGCCCAGCGGTATCTCGGGGTCGTCGTTGATCAGGTGCACGCGAATCTCCTGGGGAGTGTGCGAGAGGCGCGGAATCTGGAACTGGTGGAAGTTGTCCTGTTTGATGCGCCCCTGGTCGGCGCTGATCTCGCTGTGCAGAGCGATGCCGATGCCCATCACACAGGAGCCTTCCATCTGTGCGCGAATGCGGTCCGGATTGATCTGCGGACCGCAGTCGAAGGCGATATCGGCGCTGTGAATCGTCACGTCACCGTCATCGTTGACCTCCACGTCGAATACTACTGCGGCATAGGAGGCGAAGCTATGGTGCACCGCCAGCCCCAGGCCACGACCCGCGGGGCGCTCGCGCTGCCACTCGGCCGCCTCGGTGGCGCGCTCGATCACCCCGCGCAGGCGGCCGATATCGATGGGGTAGCGCTGCGGGTCTTCGCCGTAGTTCCAGGTGTCGTTGACGTCGCGCGGGTCGATCTGGCGCGCCGGCCCCAGCAGCTCGAGCAGATAGTCACGATGATCGCGACCCGCGGCATCGGCCATCTCGGCGGCGAAGCTCTGGATGGCGAAGGCGTGGGGGAGGTTGTAGACGGCGCGGAACCAGCCGATGCGCACATGCGCCGAGGCGTCGGGGTTCTCGAGGCGCATGGCGGGAATATCGAAGGGCACGGTGGTGAAACCCATGCCGAGCTCGAAGTCCTGCTTGTGCTCCGGGTCGGGGGCGAACAGCGAGGCGATGCTCGGCGAGAGGGTGCGGTGGCGCCAGCCCAGCGCCTTGCCCCCGCCGTCGAGGCCGGCCTCGAGGCGATCCACCGAGACGGCGTGGAAATAGGCGTGGTGAAGGTCGTCTTCGCGGGTCCACTGCACGCGGACTGGGCGGCCGTCCAGTGCCTGGCTCAGGTAGCTGGCCTCGAGCACGAAGTCGGGCTTGGACTTGCGACCGAAGCCGCCGCCCAGCAGGGTCACGTTGATGGTGACGTCCTCGAGTGGGATGCCGAGCTGCTCGGCGACGCCCTCCCGGGCGGCCTGGGGATGCTGCACCGGCGCCCACACCTCGGCCTTGCCGTCGACCAGCCGGGCCAGCGCCACTGGCGGCTCGATGGGGGCATGAGCCATGTGCGGCATATAGTAGGTCGCCTCGAGGCGCTGCTCGGCGTCGTCCAGGGCGGCGTCGACATCGCCGCGTTCGCGAATCACGCGGCCGGCAGAGGTGGCGGCCTGCTCCAACGCCTCGCGGTAGGCAGGGCTGCTGTAGTCGGCGTTGTCGCCGGCGGCGTCCAGGTCCCACTCGATCTCGAGCGCATCGCGCCCCTGGATCGCCGCCCAGGTGTTCTCGGCGATCACCGCCACCCCGCCCAGCGGGGCGAAGCCGCCCGGTTGCCCGGTTCCCGGCACCTCGATCACGCGCACCACACCTGGAACGTCCAGTGCCGCCGAGTCGTCGACGCCGGCAAGCCGTGCGCCGTACACCGGCGGCCGGGCGATTACCGCATAGCGCATGCCGTCGAGGTGAACGTCGGCGCCGTAGTGGGCGCGGCCGGTGACGATATCCTCGCCGTCGATGGCCAGCGGCGCGTCGTCGCGGACGTTGTCGCGGCCGATATAGCGCCACGCGTCCCGCGACTTGAGGGGCAGGGTGTCGCGCTCGGGCACCGGCAGCTGGCTGGCCGCGGCGGCCAACTCGCCGAAGCCGAGCTCGCGGCCGCTGGGTACATGAGCGACCACATGCACGCCAGCCTGGCACTCCTCGATAGGCACCTGCCACTGCTCGGCGGCGGCCTGTTCGAGCATGCTGCGGGCTGCGGCAGCGGCGCGGCGCATGGGGTCGAACCAGTGGCGCATGCTGCGCGAACCGTCGGTGTTCTGGTTGCCGTAGGTCTGCTCGTCGCCCGGCGCCTGTTCGACCCGCACGCGCTGCCAGTCGGCGCCCAGCTCATCGGCGGCGACCATCACCAGGCTGGTGCGGATGCCTTGTCCCATCTCGGCGCGGTGATTGACCACGGTCACCGTGCCATCCTCGTCGATACGGATAAAGACGTTGGGGTCGTCGACCCAGCCGTGGGGCATGGCCTCGGCGCCGTAGCTTGTCTGCTCGTCGGCGCTTAGCGGCGCCCAGCGGGCGGCGATGACCAGGGCACCGCCGGCGGCCAGGCCCTTGAGGAAGTGGCGACGGCTGACGTTGGCCAGTAGCAGGGTGTCACGATGAGTGGTCATGCTGACTCCTCCCCGTGCTCGGCGGCGCGATGAATCGCCTGGCGGATGCGTGAGTAGGTGCCGCAGCGGCACAGATTGCCGTCCATGGCCTCGACGATCTGTGCGTCGCTGGGTGACGGCGTCTGCTTGAGCAGAGCCGAGGCACCCATGATCTGACCGCTCTGGCAGTAGCCGCACTGGGCGACGCCGAGCTCGAGCCAGGCCTGCTGTACGCGACTGCCGACGGCGTCATCGGCGATGCCTTCGATGGTGGTGACGTCGCGATCCTGGGCCTGGGATACCGGCGTGACGCAGGAGCGCACCGCTTCGCCATCGAGATGCACGGTGCAGGCGCCGCACTGGGCGATACCGCAACCGAACTTGGTGCCGGTGAGCCGCGCCACATCGCGCAGCGCCCACAGCAGGGGCATCTGGTCGGGCACGTCGAGCTCGTGCTGCTGACCGTTGATCGTCAGGGTGATCATGCGCTATCTCCTTACAGCGTCGTTATTGTGTGGGTCTGCGCTAATGCGCATGTCCTGGCAAGGGTAGTCGATGCCCGCGCTCATTGCCGGGCATCGCTTGGCCCGTTCAGGCGGCTTGGTCAGCCTTCAGGGTAGCCATGTCGATGACGAAGCGGTAGCGCACGTCACCCTTCTCCATGCGCTCGTAGGCCGCATTGATATTGTGGATATCGAGCATCTCGATATCGCAGGTGATGTCGTGCTCGGCGCAGAAGTCGAGCAGCTCCTGGGTTTCGGCGATGCCGCCGATCAGCGAGCCGGCCAGCACGCGGCGCTTGAACACCAGGTTGAAGCCCTCGATGGCGGGCTCGATGGGATCGAGCAGCCCCACCAGGATGTGCGTGCCGTCGTACTTGAGCGCCGCCAGGTAAGGGTTGAGGTCGTGCTGCACCGGTACGGTGTCGAGCATGAAGTCGAAGGTTTCGGCCACGGCCTCCATCTGCGCCGGGTCGCCGGAGACCACCACGTGGTCGGCGCCGTTGCGCTTGGCTTCCGCGACCTTGGCCTCGGAGCGGGTGAATACCGTGACCTCGGCGCCCAGCGCCTTGGCCAGCTTGACGCCCATATGGCCGAGGCCACCCATGCCGATCACGCCGATCTTGTGGCCGGCGCCGACGCCGTGCTTGCGCAGCGGCGAATAGGTGGTGATGCCGGCGCACAGGATGGGGGCCGCGGCGGCTGGGTCGAGCCCCTCGGGCATGCGCAGCACGAAGTGCTCGCTGACCACGATGCTGTCGGAGTAGCCGCCCTGGGTGAGGGTGCCGTCCTGGCGGTCTTCGCTGCCGTAGGTCATGGTGAAGCCGTTGAGGCAGAACTGTTCGACACCGTCCTCGCAGGCCTGGCAGTGGTGGCAGGAGTCGACCATGCAGCCCACTCCGACCAGGTCGCCGGCCTTGAATTGCGTCACCGCGTTGCCCACCGCGGTGACGCGGCCGACGATCTCGTGGCCGGGCACGAGGGGGAAGGTGGTCATGCCCCAGTCGTTGCGGGCGAAGTGCAGGTCGCTGTGACAGACGCCGCAGTAGAGGATCTCGATGGCCACGTCGTCGGGACGCGGGGCGCGGCGCTCGAAGGTGAAGGGGGCGAGCGGCTGGTCGCCGGCGTAAGCGGCATAGGCGTGGGTCTGAGTCATGAGACATCTCCTCTCGTTCGGTTAGCCTCGTGGCGAGGCCATGCAGGCATTATTGGTCGACGAGGGCGCTGTTACGACCGCCGTTTCTCCGGGATTTTTGCTTGTTTCTCCAGAAGCCTGGCTTTGGGGGCCCACCAGGCGTCAAAAATCGGCATAATTCGCTGGTACTGCTGCTACGAGGAGCTTGTCATGCCGCCATCATCGACGCTGCCCGACCCACTGGTCGACCTGCTGGCGCCACTGATCGAGAGCGACGGCTACACCGCGACGCCGCTGCCCGGCGTGTCGCTGATGGCCATGCATCGCGCCCACGGGCCGGCGCCATTGATCTACGACCCGAGCCTGATCATCGTCGCCCAGGGCCACAAGGTCGGCTATCTCGGCGCGCGGGAGATCCACTACGGCCCCGGCCACTATCTGGTCCAGACCCTGCCGCTGCCCTTCGAGTGCCTGACGCTGGCCAGCGCCGAGGCGCCGCTGCTGGGGGTGTCGGTGCGTCTGGAGCCTGGGCTGCTTGGCGAGCTGGTAACGGCGATGGGCGAGTCACTGGTCGATGCTACCGCGGCGGATCCGGTGCCGATGGCCTCGGTGCCGATGGCGGCGGGCATGCACGGCGCCGTGGTGCGTCTGCTGGAGAGCTTGCACGACCCGGGGGCGGCGGCGGCGATGGGTGAGGCGCGGGTGCGCGAAGTGGTGTTCGAGGCGCTCAAGGGCGAGCAGGGGCCGGCGCTGCGCGCCCTGGTGCTGCATCAGGGCCACTATGCGCGGATCGTGCAGGTGCTGACGCGGCTGCAGGTGCACTACGCCGAGGACATCTCGGTGGAGGAGATGGCCCGACAGGCCAACATGAGCCTGTCGACGTTTCACCAGCACTTCAAGCAGATCGTCCACTCATCGCCGCTGCAGTACGTCAAACGGCTGCGCCTGATCAAGGCGCAGCAGCTGCTGATGCAGGAGGCCTGCAACGTCAATCGGGCCGCGGCAGCGGTGGGCTATCGCAGCGTGTCGCAGTTCAGCCGCGACTACAAACGCTACTTCGGCGCCTCGCCGCTGCAGCACCGCCGCGAGGAGCGTGCGCTGCAGGTGTCGTGACGGCGCGGCTTATTTGGCGAACAGCTGGTTCATGTCCTTGAATGCCTTGAACTCCAGGGCGTTGCCGCAGGGGTCGAGCAGGAACATGGTGGCCTGCTCGCCGACCTCGCCCTTGAAGCGCACATAGGGTTCGATCACGAACGGGGTGCCGCGGCCGCGCAGGCGCTCGGCGAGTGCCTCCCACTGCTCCCACTCGAGGATGATGCCGAAGTGCGGCACCGGTACGTCGTGGCCGTCGACGGGATTGGTGTGGGCGCTCTCCTGGGTGGAGGTCTTGGGGTGCTCGTGGATCACCAGCTGGTGGCCGTAGAAATCGAAGTCGACCCACTGCTCGCTGGAGCGGCCCTCGGCCAGGCCGAAGACCTCACCGTAGAAGGCGCGGGCGGCGGGCAGGTCGTGAACGGGGATGGCCAGATGGAAGGGCGAGAGGCTCATGGTCGGCTCCTGTTGGGTGACATGGATCAGCTCACAGCCTAGGAGAGGCGAAGTCATAATAAAATCAATATATATTTGTTAGAAACACAAAGAGTATTGATGAATGCTTCGTGAGCTGCAGACCTTTATCGCCGTGGCCGAGGCCGGCACCTTTGCCGCTGCCGGCGAGCGCATCGGCCTGACCCAGGCCGCGGTGAGCGCCCAGATGAAGCGCCTGGAAGCGGCGCTGGGCGTTGCCCTGTTCGAGCGCCACGGACGCAGCGCGCGGCTCACTGCCCGCGGGCGCCACACCCTGCTGCAGGCCCAGGAGCTGGTCAAGCTCTATGCCAGCCTGGGCGCCGACGACGCTGGCCCGGCCACCGCGGCGCTGGTCTCCATCGGCGCGATTGCCTCGGTGCAGCGCGGCCTGCTGCCCAGCGTGCTGGCACGCTTTCATCGCCACTACCCCGGCTGCCGCACACGGGTGATGCCGGGGCTCTCGATGCAGCTGGTGGATCTGGTCGATGCCGGCGAGCTCGATATGGCGGTCAGCATCCGGCCACCGTTCTCGCTGCAGAGCGACCTGCGCTGGACGACGCTGGCGCGGGAACCCTTCCGCCTGCTGGTGCCCGCCGGCCAGGCCGGCGGCGACTGGCGCGAGTGCTTGAGCGAGCGGCCCTTCGTGCGCTACGACCGCGCCTCCTTCGGCGGCCGCCAGGTCGAGCGCTTCCTGCGCGAACGGCGCCTCGGCGTGCGTGAGGTATGCGAAGTCGACGAGCTCGAGGCCATCGTTGAGCTGGTCGCCAACCGTGTTGGCGTGGCACTGGTGCCGGAGACCGCGGCGCTACGCCACTGGCCCGCCGGGGTCCGCGCCATCGACCTGGGCAGCGATACCTTCCATCGCGACATCGGCCTGGTGCAGCGCGCCACCGGCCAGATCAGCGAGCCGGCCTGGGCGCTGGCCGAGCTGATCGAGCAGGCGGTTAGTGCAAAGGATGATTGTCGCTAGACGGTGTTGAGGTGCAGGCTCGGTGCGACACACATTACGACGACAGGAGAGCATCATGGAGCTAGGTATCAACGGCCGCTGGGCGATTGTCTGTGCCGCCAGTCAGGGGCTCGGGTTTGGCTGTGCCGCGGCGCTGGCGAGGGAGGGCGTCAATCTGGCCATCAATTCGCGCGATTCGCACAAGCTCGAGGCGGCAGCCGAGCAGCTGCGGCAGCTCAACGCCGGCATCGAGGTGCACAGCGTCGCTGGCGATATCGGCACCTCTGAGGTGCGTGCGGCGCTGCTCGATGCCTGCCCGCAGGTGGACATCCTGGTCAACAACAATGGCGGCCCACCGCCGGGAGATTTCCGCGACTGGCAGCGTGACGACTGGGTCGGTGCGGTGGACGCCAACATGATCACGCCCATCGAGCTGATCAAGGCCACGGTGGATGGCATGGCTGAGCGCGGCTTCGGGCGGGTGGTCAACATCACCTCCTCGACGGTCAAGGCGCCCATCGATATCCTCGGGCTCTCCAACGGCGCCCGCTGCGGCCTCACGGGCTTCGTCGCCGGTCTGGCCCGCCAACCCCAACTGGCCGGCAGCAATGTCACCATCAATAACCTGCTGCCCGGCGCCTTCGATACCCAGCGCCTGGCCGGCACCCTCGACAAGATCGCTGCCGCCTCCGGCGAGAGTCGCGAAGCGGTGCGCGCCCAGCGAGCCCAGGCGATTCCCGCTCAGCGCTTCGGCACTGCCGAGGAGTTCGGCAGCTACTGCGCTTTCCTGTGTAGTGCCCAGGCGAGCTATATCACTGGGCAGAACCTGCTTATCGATGGAGGTAATTATCCCGGCACTTTCTAAGAGGATGTCTACAAATTACTACGCTTGGCCATACTGCGTTGAAATCGACTTCAAAATGCTCATTTAACAGCTCGTAAACTCCGCGTTTTCAGTCGATTTCGCCTTGTCTGGCCTTCGCTCGTGACTTTTGTAAACACCCTCTAAGCTGGTGGACTCTTCAGGGCGGCGGCGTCGGCACTGCGCGCCGTCTGAAGCGCACCATTCGAGTGGCCACGGCGGTGCCGGTAAGGGTGATCGCCATGCCGATCAGGATCTGCACGCTGAGCACTTCGCCGAGCAGCAGATAGCCCCACAGCAGGGCGCTGACCGGGACCAGGAAGGTCACCGTGGAGGCAGCGGTGGCGCCGGCGCTGGAGAGCAGCCCGAAGTAGAGCAGGAAGGCCACGGTGGTGCTGAGCACCGCCAGCGCCAGGCCGTTGGCCCAGGCCAGACCGCTGATTGGCTCGCTGGGCCACAGCCACAGGCCGGGTATCAGCAGGATCAGCGCCGACATCGCCGAGCTGCCGGCGGCCAGCACCCGCACCGGCAGGTGCGAGAGGTGGGTCTTGGAGTAGTTGCCGGCGATGCCGTAGCAGAAAGTGGCACCCAGCACCGCGAGAATGAACCAGCCATCGCCGCCCAGCGCGAAATCGAGCCGATTGGCCGACAGTACATAGACCCCGACGAAGGCCAGCGCCAGCCCCAGGTACTGCTGGCGGCGCACCGGTGTGGTGAAGAACAGCGCGCCGATCAGTGCGGTGAAGATCGGTGTGGTGGCGTTGATCAGCGAGGTGAAGCCGGCCTCCAGCCGGGTGGTGGCCAGTGCCAGCAGGCAGAACGGCAACACGTGGTTGACGAAGCCGAGCAGAAATAGCTGGCGCCTATGCTGCCACACCAGGCCCAGGTAGCGCGCCCCGAGCAGCAGTGGTATCAGCAGCAGGGCGCCGATGCCCATGCGCACCAGTACCAGCGGTACCGGGCCGAACTCGGGCACCGCCACGCGCATGAAGATAAACGACAGACCCCACAACGAAGAGAGCAGCAGCAGGCGCAGGGTATCGGCGGGAGACATGTAGTGTCCTTGTGAACCGGAGACGACTCAGCTTACGACCGGTGCGGTAAGAAAGAAAGCGCGCTAACGAGTGACTGCCTCGGGGGGGCAAGGGGGCATTTGACAAGCTGAGTTTGATTGCCGACGGTAAAAGACTGTTTCTTTGCTCAATGACATCGGTAAAAGGAGTCAAAGCAATGAGCGTAAGTCGACGCAGGCTGATCGTGCGAACAACAGTGCTGAGTGCCATGATACCTATTTACGCTCAGGCGGATGTTCAGTTGCCGAGTGAGATGGGGCACCCCAATCAAAAAAGTATTGGCATGTACGTAGGCAGCGAGCTGACCGAAGATGGTACTACCTTCCTGGCAGGTTTCGGCCATGAACCTTCAAGCCACTGGCTCGAGATCATTCCACGGCAGCAGCATCCCGAGGGGGCGACTTGGCAGGTGGGTGTAACGGACCAGGCGCGAATCCCCGGCGAACTGATTGATATCCCGCAAGTACCGACGACCTATAAATATATTACCTCGAACTACTCAGAGTTTGCCGGTTTCCCACCGCCGTTGACCAATGGTGGCCTGAATGAGAAGGGCGTGGCCGCTCGCGATATCTGGTCACCGTCACGGCCTGAGTTGGTAAGCATGTCGGAGGATGCCGCGACACAGACGCCACAGACAGGACCGCAGTACAGTGATCTCGCCAAAGCGGCCATGGAGCGCGCTTCCAGCGCACGCGAGGCGGTAGAGATCATCGGTGGCCTGATCGACGAGCATGGTTTCTCGACCTACGGCGGCAACTCCCACCTGATCGCGGATGCCGAGGAAGGCTGGGTATTCATCAACTTTGCCGGTGGTCAGGGGCTATGGGCGGCCGAGCGTCTGGGAGCTGATCAAGTCCGTGTGCTGTACCCGGGCTATATTCATGACTTCCCCGCCGATCCAAGCCAGCATGACGGCTTTATGGCCTCGGACAATTTCGTGGATTTTGCCATCGAGAAAGGTTGGTGGGATGGCGAGGGCGACACTTTCAATGTCCAAGAGGTCTACGGCCA
The DNA here is from genome assembly GCF_002286975.1 of Halomonas salipaludis. Lineage (GTDB taxonomy): Bacteria > Pseudomonadota > Gammaproteobacteria > Pseudomonadales > Halomonadaceae > Franzmannia > Franzmannia salipaludis. The sequence continues at coordinate 476,825 of NZ_NSKB01000004.1, read as the reverse complement.
ACCCTTCCCGGCTGATGACCCGGGCGATTTTTATCCCGCTTTCTATACTGACGCGCGTAACCCGCCAGCACGTGAAGTCGAGCTAGAGGAGATGGCACCGCTGACGCTCGACGACATGCTGGCTTACGTGCGCGATCCGCGCTGGTCTACCGACTTCAGTGGTTATGGCCAGGTCGCCGAACTACGCCCGCAGACTCACCCTGAATTACAAACCCTGTGGGTAGCAGTGACCAGTGCGATTACTACGCCTTTTGTGGGGATACCTATCGGTGCCGAGGAGGTGCCGCCTGAGTTCAAGCAGCATCGTTACATGACCAAGAATGCCGACTCGCATTTCCTCGACCCCGACTATGGCCCGCTGGAGGCGACACGCTACGCTACGCGCACCTTCAAGCGTCTGCTCTACCACACGTGCGAGCATCCTGAAGACTTTCTGCATCCGGTGACCGGTGAGATCGAACGCTTCGAACGTCAGTTGATCGATGACCGTGCCGGGGCTGAAACGCAGGCACTGGAGCTATTCGAATCAGGCGACGAAGCCGCGGCTCGGGAATATCTCACCGCGCGGACAGAAGAGCAGCTGCTGGCCGCACTGGCATTGGGTGAAGACCTGGTGCGCGACGTGGAACAGCGGACGCGTGATACCTATGGCATCCGCATGCCGGAAGGCGAGTCTGTCGAAGGTGAAACGTCGCCGGCCACCAGCCAGCCGATGGCACGACATGGTTGGGGGGCGATGATCCACTGCTATGCGGAGGCACTCGACGAATACCCCCGCCGGCATGGCGATTACGCCGAGACCGCGTTCGATTGATGAGGGACTCGCCGGGCGGTTGACTACGCCGCTGTTTGGCCCACGGGGCGGGAGACAGCGGCATGGTCCTAAGCTGGACGAGTAGAGGGTAAGCGATGCCTACCTACGTCGTGAGCCCGATATGCTCGTCGAGGCCGAGGTGGACATTCATGTTCTGTACCGCGGAGCCGGCCGCGCCCTTGCCCAGGTTGTCGAGGCGCGAGACCAGGCACAGCCGCTCGGCGCTGCCGAACACGAATAGCTCGACGCGGTTGGTGTCGTTGCTGCCCTGGACGTCGAAGAAGCCGCCGTCGAGGTTGGCCATGTCGTCGACGCCGTGCACGCGGACGAAGGGCTCGCCGGCATAGCGCTCGCGGTAGGTATCGAGCAGCTGCTCGGCACTGGTTCCGTCTTTCAGGTGCGAGCACTGCAGCGGCACCGTCACCGCCAGCCCCTTGAGGAAGGGGCCGACCACCGGTGAGAACACCGGCGGTTGGGCCAGCCGGCCGTGCTGCTGCATCTCCGGCAGGTGCTTGTGGGCCAGGCCCATGGCATAGGGGCGTGGTGCTTGCAGCCGGCCGTCGTGGTCGGCCTCGTAGGTGGCGATCAGCTGTTTACCGCCGCCGCTGTAGCCGGTCAGCGAGAAGGCCGAGAGCGGGTAGTCGGGCGGCAGCAGGCCGGCATCGACCAGCGGGCGCACCAGCAGGATGAAGGCGCTGGCGTGGCAGCCGATGTTGGCGATGCGCTTGCTGGCGCGGATCGCCTCGCGCTGGCCAGGGGCCAGCTCGGGCAGGCCGTAGACCCAGGTGGGGTCGGTACGGAAGGCCGTGCTGGCATCGATCAGGCAGGTGTTAGGGTTGTCGACCATCGCCGCGGCCTCGCGGGAGGCGTCGTCCGGCAGGCACAGGAAGGCCACGTCGGCGGCATTCAGCAGGCGCGCGCGTTCTGTAGGGTCCTTGCGCTTGTCGCTGTCGATGCGCAGCAGCTCGATGTCGGTGCGTGCGTTGAGATACTCGAACAGCCGCAGGCCGGTGGTGCCCTCCTGCCCGTCTACGTAGACCTTGAATGCCATGCCGTGTGATGCCTCGCTGAGAACGAATCGATAACTCGAGCCGGTATTGTGCGGATTTCGCGGCGTCTTGTCACACCCGGGCGCGTACTCTCAGGCGCACGTAGTCGGCACTCCAGTGGCCGGTATCATCGCGCAGGCTATGGGCGAGCAGCGTCATGGTGTTTTCCAGAACCGCCTCGCGCACGTCCTCGTCGAGACCGTGCAGGAAGGGGTTGGCGAAGGTTTCGAGCCAGCCGGCCATGCCGGTGGTCAGCGGCGTGGGGCGCGGGACCAGTGCGATCTCCTCGACCCGGAAGCCGGCGTTCTCCAGCAGCAGGCGGTACTCCTCGGCGGTGGGGAAGTACCAGGGGTGGCGGCCGCGGGCGCTGATGCCGCGGAACTGCAACGAGGCCAGCAGCGCGGTGCAGATGGCGGCGACGTTGCCGTGGCCACCGAACTCGGCGACGAAGCGTCCGCCGGGCTTGAGCGCGCGCTTGACCCCGGCGATCACCGCTTGGGGCTCGAGCATCCAGTGCAGCGCAGCGTTGCTGAAGACGGCATCGAACTCGTGGTCGAATGGCAGCTGGTGAGCATCGATCACCTGGGCGGTGATACGCCGCTCACGGGCCGCCTCGACCATCGCCTCGGAGGCGTCGACGCCGAGAACGTCGACGCCGAGCTTGGCCAGGCGCTCGGTGAGGGCGCCGTCGCCGCAGCCCAGGTCGAGGATGCGTTCGCCGGCCTGGGGCGCCAGCAGCTTGACCACCTCACTCCCCAGGGTGGGTACGAAGTCGGCGTGGCGGGCGTAATCGGCGGCATTCCAGTGCTGGCCCGGGGGGGTATGTGGTGGTGTGGTCATGGCCGGGTCTCGTCGGTGGGAGGAGTGGCCAATATAGCAGCATCGTCAAAAAGCTGACTACGCACAGCAGCTGTCTATCGCAGGCTCGTCCATCCCCGATATCCAACCCTGGGTTTGATCCAGGGCAATACGTGTGGCGTCGATGTATGGCTTGATGATGGTGTTTACCTCACCGAGGAGTTGCCCCATGCCCGCCATGATGAAAGCCGCCATTTTCGTCGAGCCCGGCCGCATCGAGATCGACGACAAGCCGATCCCCGAGATCGGGCCCAACGATGCCCTGATGCGCGTGACGACCACTACCATCTGCGGCACCGACGTGCATATCCTCAAGGGCGAGTATCCGGTGGAGCGCGGCCTGACCATCGGCCACGAGCCGGTGGGGGTGATCGAGAAGCTCGGCGCCAACGTCAAGGGCTACCGTGAAGGGCAGCGGGTGATCGCCGGCGCGATCTGTCCTAGCTTTACCTCCTACGCCTGCCAGGACGGCTGCAGCGCCCAGGACGGAGGCCACCACGGCCACGGCTACAAGCCGATGGGCGGCTGGCGCTTCGGCAATACCATCGACGGTTGCCAGGCCGAGTATCTGCTGGTACCCGACGCCGAGGCCAACCTCTCGCCGGTGCCCGACGGCCTGAGCGACGAGCAGGTGCTGATGTGCCCGGACATCATGTCCACCGGCTTCGCCGGCGCCGAGTCCGCCGCTATCAAGATCGGTGACACGGTGGCGGTGTTTGCCCAGGGCCCGATCGGCCTGTGTGCCACTGCCGGTGCGCGGCTGCGCGGTGCGGGCCTGATCATCGCCGTGGACGGCGTCGATGAACGCCTGGCCATGGCCAAGCAGATGGGCGCCGACGTGATCCTGGATTTCCGCAAGGTCGACGTGGTCGAGGAGATCCTCAGGCTCACCGGCGGGCGCGGCGTGGATGCCGCCATCGAGGCGCTCGGCCTGCAGCAGACCTTCGCGTCAGCGCTGCGCGTGCTCAAGCCCGGTGGCACCCTGTCGAGCCTCGGCGTTTACTCCGAGGATCTGACCATCCCGCTGGGGGCCTTCTGCGCCGGCCTCGGCGACCACAAGATCGTCACCTCGCTGTGCCCCGGCGGCAAGGAGCGCATGCGCCGGCTGATGAGCATCATCGCCGCCGGCCGCCTCGATCTCGGTCCCATGGTCACCCACCGCTACGCCCTGGAGAATATCGTCGACGCCTACGAGCTGTTCTCCCACCAGCGCGACGGCGTGCTCAAGGTGGCGATCCAGACGGGTTGAAAGCCGTAGAAGAGGGCTGCGGATAAGCAGAAATGGCCGAGCGCAGAGCGTTATGCAACTCTGCGACTCGGCTTTGGTTTATTTGCTGCTATTGATCAGGTGATCAGGTCCCGGCGTCCGGTAGTGGATATTTGGCCATCGCCGCCTCGATTTGCTCCATGCTGTTGCGATGCGCAGGACGCTGTTCCAGTACTTGCCAGTACTTCTCGAATTCCGGGCGCCGGTCGATGGTGCCGAACTGCATGCCCCAGCCGATATGGCTGCCAACGTAGACGTCCGCTGCCGAGAAGCGGTCGGCGGCGATATAGCGCCGTCCCCGAACCGCGTCGGCCAGCACGTCCACGACCGTTTCGAGTCGCCCGCAGCCTAGCTGCATCTCCTGGTCGGAGGTCATCTCCAGGTTGCAGCTCTTGAGGCCGATGGCGGCCTCGAGTGGCCCGGAGGCGAAGAATAGCCAGCGGTAGTAGTCGCCTCGCTCCGCGGGAGGCGGAGCCAGGCCGGCCTCGGGAAAGGCGTCGGCGAGATAGGCGCAGATCGCCGCTGCCTCGGTTACCACCACGTCGCCATGTCGAATCGCCGGGACTTTGCCCATTGGGTTGATGGCCAGATAGTCCGGTGCTTTCATCGACGTGCCGTATTCAAGATATTCCACTCGGTAGGGCACCCCGAGCTCTTCGAGCATCCAGTGCACGATACCGCCGCGTGAGTAAGGGTTGGTGTAGAAGGTAATAGCCGATTGCATGCTGCACTCCTGAGTGCCGTTGAGGTGAGCTACCAGCATAATCGAGGCTGCTGACAGATTTTGTCAGGAGTGTGCGGGAGAGGGGAGCGTCGCCAGCCATTCGCGTCGGAGCAGATAGCGCCGGCGTGGGTAGTGCTCCGGCAAGGGCGTGGCCGCTGCGATTCGGTCGGCGCGGAAATGTCGATAGTCATGGCGCAGCTCACACCAGGCCGCGAGGATGCGGCTCGACTCGAAAAAGGTCAGGCTCACCGGCCAAATGACCCGTGTCGACGCTCTGCCGGCTTCGTCGTGGTAGCTGATCTGCAGCTTACGCTCCTCGCGAATGGCCTGACGGAGGTCCCGCAATGGGACCGCCTGGGGTTTATCCCAGCCAGGACCAACCAGCAGGGCTTGATCTTCCAGGCGGGGATGCAGCTGGCGTGGCAGCACCGCCGAGACTTTTGCCAGCACCTCAGTGGCGGCAGCGGCCAACTCACGGTCTGCTCTACGCTCTACCCACATCAGCCCTAGCGCCAGGGCCTCCACCTCTTCGCTGGAAAACATCAGGGGGGGCAGCATGAAATCCGGCTGGAGCACATAGCCTAAACCGGGCTCACCGTCGATCTGGGCACCGATCGCCTTGAGATCGGCTATGTCGCGGTACAGGGTGCGTAGCGACACGCCCAGCGTCTCTGCTAGCACTTGGCCGCTCACCGGGCATCGATGGTGGCGCAGTAATTGCATTAGGTCGAACAGGCGCGTCGTGCGCGACATGGCGATCAGGACTCCATTTCCCTGGCGATTATGGCAGCAGCATAGCTTCTTACGCCCGCTCTGAAGAGAAATAACCGCTGCCACACTTGCGCTGTCATTGTACAATTACATACAATCAGAAATGTTTGCTGAGTTGTGACGATAACGGCAAGAAAACCACATGGTGACGTGCGCACCTTCGTTACCCTTGGCTCCAGCGTGAGTTGGATGCGCTCGATGTTCGGCGTCTTGGCCACCGGTAGCCCTATCGTCGACGACCTCGGCGATGCGCTGCAGCCGGTAGCCGGGACCTTCCTCAGCTACCGTTTCTAACTCGCATGCTCAAGGATCGAGACATGACCTATCGCAGACTCTGCTGCTGGCTGGCAGCGGCAGCCCTGGCGGCGCAGCCCGTGACGGCCGCCGCCGACGGCACCTTCACCCTCAAGGTCGAGAACGACTTCCTGGCCAGCAGTGACGACGGCCACTTTACCAGCGGCGTCGAACTCAACTGGACCTTTGCCCCCGAGGCCGAGCACTGGAGCCAGCGGGTAGCCGCGCGCTTGCCCGATACGCTGATCGGCCAGGCCGACAGGGTGGCCTACCGGCTGATCCACCAGATCTATACGCCTGACGACATCGATCAGCGTGGACTGATCGAGGACGACCGACCCTATGCCGGGCTGATGTTGGGCGGGGTGTCGTTCTACGAGGACGTGGCGCGCGGTGACTGGCGCCAGGCCACGGATCTGCATCTCGACGTGGGCATGGTGGGGCGCTCCTCCCAGGCTGAGCGCATCCAGCGCGAGGCGCACCGCTTCTCGCGCACCAATCGCCCGCGCGGCTGGGACAACCAGCTCGCCGATGAGCCGATCGTCAACGCCACGCTGCGCCGCCAGTGGTGGTACGAGTCGCCGCTGGCCGGTAAGACCCTGGCCCATGGCCCCAGCGCGGGGCTGGCGCTGGGCAACCTCTATACCTACGCCAGCGGCGGGTACGGGGTGCGCTTCGGCGATGATGCTGCGGGCATTCCCACGGTCACGCCCAATCCGGGCGGTCGCCAGGCGTTCACCCAGCGCTCGGGGTTGCGCTGGTACCTGTTCGCTAGCATCGAGGGCTACTACATGGCTCACAACCTGACCCTCGACGGCAACACCGTAAAGAGCAGCCACTCGGTGGAGCGGCGCGAATGGGTCGGCGATTTGGTAGGGGGCGCGGCGCTTGCCTGGGAGGCCTGGCAGCTGAGCTACACCGCGGTGCGGCGTAGCCACGAGTTCGAGGGCCAGACCAGCCACGACGTGTTCGGTGCCGTGACCCTGTCGCGGGATTTTTGATCGCCTGCCTCGCTGGGCTATGATGGCCGACCTTTTTGTCATGCCATGGAGCCCCGATGAGCTTTTACGTCTACCTGTCCGGCGAGATCCACACCGATTGGCGCGATGAGATCCAGCGCGGCGCCGAGGCGCTGGGCCTCGACGTGGTATTCACCTCGGCGGTGACCGACCACGCCGCCAGCGATGCCGCCGGCGACCACCTGGGTGAGGAGAGCCAGCCGTTCTGGCGCGACCACAAGTCCTCCAAGGTCAATCTGATCCGTACCAAGACCCTGATCGAACAGAGCGACCTGGTAGTGGTGCGCTTCGGCGACAAGTACAAGCAGTGGAACGCGGCCTTCGATGCCGGCTACTGCGCGGCGCTGGGCAAGCCCTACGTGACCCTGCACGGCGAAGACATCGTGCACCCGCTCAAGGAGGTCGACGCCCAGGCGATGGCCTGGGCCACCAGCACCGACCAAGTGGTCGAGATCCTGCGCTACGTGCTCAAGGCCTGAGGCCAAGACCTACCTTGCCGGGTCGATCCGCCCGCCCAGCGAGGCGTTGCGTCGGAACCAGCCGGCGATGCTGGCCCGTGGCAGGCGGGTCGGCAGTACCTCGTGGGGCACCGTCTCGGAGAGAAAGCAGGCGAAGGTGCCGGCCTCCGGGCGTACCCGGGCGACCTCTCGCTGGGAGTCCTGGCTGGCGTAGATCGCCATCTCGCCGCCGCCGTCGGCGGGCCACCCGGGGTTGAGGTAGAGCACCGTGGAGACCACCCGGTTGGCACGCCCCTGAAAGCTGTCGACGTGGGTCTTGTAGAAGCTGCCCGGCGGGTAGTGGGCGAAGTGCGCCTCGAACTCGAACAGCCCCAGATAGAGCGCCTGGTTCAGGCTCTGCTGCAGCTCGGACATGGCCGCCAGGTAGCGGCGCTGGGCCAGGCTATCGCGGTCGAGCCAGTGGATGGCGTCGCCGCGGATGTCGCGGCGCAGGTGGTGCTCGCTGCCGCGGCCGATACCGGCGGCAGCCAGGGCGTCGAGCTCGGCAAGCTGGCTGACCTCGGCGAACAGCGCCTGGCACAGCTCGGCGTCGATGAACGCCTCGCCCACGAACCAGCCCTGGGCGACCAGGGCATCGACCAGCGGCGCGAGGCGCTGCGGGTCGAAGGCGAGGCGGTTCATGGCGCCTTCACTCCGGGAAACCGTGGGCGCGGGCGCGAGCCAGCATCACGTTCTTCTTGTTGCCATAGGCGCGCAGCTGGGCCTGGGTGACATGCACGCAGTAGGCCTGCCCCTGGCGGGTAGCCATGCCGGCGAACTCCTCGCGGGCGGCCTGGTAGGCCTGTTCGGCCTGCTCCTGGGTGATCACCAGGTCGTCGTCGCCGGGGTGGTCGTCGATGATCTCCTCAAGGTTGTGTAGATAGAGGGCGCAGCGCATCAGCTGAAAGCCCTTGGCCTTGGTACGCATGAAGAACCACACCAGCAGGGCGGCAACGGCGAGGCTGATCAGGACGGCTTGGGTCATACGGCTCAATCTTGTCGATGGTGGGTGGAAGGTGGTGTGTGACGCGGCCCGCGTCGCGGCGCGCGGTGGCGCAGCGGGCCGCCCTCGGGGGCGCGGTCGAGGCTCACCGGGCAGCCGAAGCCCTCGCTGAGCAGCTCCACCAGCATCATCGCCGAGAGCCCCCAGATCACCTGCCCCTGGGCCTGATAGCTGGGCACGTAGTAGGGGCGGCCATCGACGGTGATCACGTCGGTGTGGCTGCGGCAGTCGTCGAGAAACAGCGCCAGCGGCACCTCGAAGATCGCGTCCAGCTCGTTGGGATCCGGGGTCAGCGGCAGGTCTGGCGGGATCAGCCCCACGTAGGGGGTGACCTTGAGGCCGTGCAACGAGACCACTTCGCTGAGCTGGCCAAGCAGCTCGACCTGCCCCCGTGGCAGTGCGATCTCCTCCTCGGACTCGCGCAGTGCGGTGTCGAGCAGGTCGCGGTCGTGGGGCTCGCGCTTGCCGCCGGGGAAGGCTACCTGGCCGCGATGGGTATTGAGGTGGTCAGCGCGGCGGGTGAACAGCAGCGTCGGCTCTCGCCGGTTCACGATCGGGATCAGCACCGCCGCCTCGGGCATGGCGAGTGTTAGGCGTTGAGGACGGTGTGCTTGCAGGCGCTCGCGCAGTTTCTCTAACATGGGGCATCCGCTGGGTTTCATGTGTTGTACCCAGCTCCCGCACAGGCGTCAAGGCGCTGCGTCCCAGGCGACGGCTTGCCTTTTTGCGCCACACCGCGGCTGGCCTGACCCCGCGCCACGAAGGAGAGCCATGAACTTCTGCAGCCACTGTGGCCAGACCGTCCGTTTTGCGATTCCCGAGGGCGACGACCGCCCGCGCTTCATGTGTGACGCCTGCGGCACCATCCATTATCAGAATCCACGCATCGTCGCCGGCACCCTGCCGGTGAGTGGTAGCCGGGTGCTGCTGTGCCGCCGCGCGATCTCGCCGCGCAAGGGGTTCTGGACACTGCCGGCGGGCTACATGGAGAACGCCGAGACCACTGTCGAGGCGGCCGCCCGCGAGACCCGCGAGGAGGCCTGCGCCGAGGTGATCATCCATGGCCTCTATACGCTGATCAACCTGCCGCATATCAACCAGGTCTACATGATGTTCCGCGCCGACCTCGAGGGCGGCTTCGACGCCGGCCCCGAGAGCCTCGAAGTGGCGCTGTTCGAGGAGCACGAGATCCCCTGGGACGAGCTGGCCTTCCCGACCATCGAACGCACCCTGCGCCACTTCTACCGCGACCGCCGCGACGGCCTCTACCCGCTGCATATCAGCGACGTCACCGCCGAGGACCGCGAGCGCTACTTCGGCTCGGCCTGACAGGCCGACGCGCTCAGGCCGTTGCCCGCTGTTCGGCGAGCAGACACAACAGCTCATACATCAGGGTGGCGCCGAGCAGGGCGGTATTGCCGGTGGGATCGAACGGCGGTGCTACCTCCACCACGTCGGCACCGATCAGCGGCTGGCCGCGAAAGCCGCGCACCAACTGCAGCGCCTGAAGGCTGGTCAGCCCGCCGACTTCCGGCGTGCCGGTGCCTGGCGCGAAGGCTGGGTCGACGCTGTCGATATCGAACGACAGATACACCGGGCCATCACCCACCACTCGCCGGGCCTCGGCGACCACCGACTCGATACCCAGCGCTTCGACCTCCTCCATGAACATCACCCGCATTCCCGTGGCATCCGAGTAGTCCCAACCCTGGGCGGTGTTCTGGGCGCCACGGATACCGATCTGCACGGTGCGGGTGGGATCGATGAGGCCGGCCTCGCAGGCCAGCCGGAAGGGTCCGCCGTGGTGGAATTTCGAGCCCTGGAACTCGTCCCAGGTGTCGGTGTGGGCGTCGATCTGGATCAGCCCCACCGGGGCCTCGGCGGCCAGGCCGCGCAGGATCGGGTAGGTCACCGAGTGGTCGCCGCCGGCGCTGAGCGGGAGCAGCCCGGCCTGGTGGATGGCGCGATAGTGGGCGGCAATGTCGTCGGAGACCCGTTCGAGGTCGTAGAGTGACGAGAAGCGCACGTCACCGATATCGGCGATACGCGCCTGAGCGAAGGGATCCTGGCGGGTCACGTGGTGGATGCTGCGCATCAGACTCGACTGGTTGCGGATCTCGCGCGGGCCGAGGCGGGCGCAGAGGCGGGCCAGGCTGGCGGCCATCAGCGTCTCCTCACGCGTGGACGTCGAAGTGCACCTCGACGGGGACACAGTCCTCGCCGTTGATCGGAATGATGTCCTGGGGGCAGGACGACATGGCGACGATGCAGTCCATCTCTGCGCGCAGCTCGACGTAGTCGCCGGGCTTGGAGACCGGCGGACACCAGTCGACCTTCATCTGCGTGTTGACCGGGATGTTCATCCACAGGTTGAGCGGCTGCGGCACCTCCGGGGCATCGATGCCGATCGCCTTGAGCGCCAGGCGCAGGTTGTCGGCGCAGTTGTCATGATAGCCCTCGACGCCGAGGGTCATGTAGCGAAACAGGTCGCAGGCCGCCATCAGGGTGTCGTGGATGCCCGGTGAGGTGTCGGCGGTGAGGGTCATGATCGGACGGCGGCGGTTGCTCATCAGCGGGTCGCCGACCTGGGGGATCAGCCCGCTGAGCCAGGCGCGGCCGTGCTCCCAGGACATGAATTCGTTGAGGTTGTCGCTGCTGAAGGCCCAGGTGTCACAGACCTGAGTGCCGTGGGTGTTGATGATGCGGATGGTCTGGCCCTGCTTGAGGCGCACCGCACGGCCGCCGCGCGCGGCGACCTCGTAGCGTTCGCCGAGCACCGGGGTGCCGTCGGCGGAGATCGGCGTCTCGAGGGTGTGGTTGTGGCCGCAGGGTTCGCTGTTGCTGCGCGGCAGCTGCTCGATGCGGGCGTGGTCGAAGGTTGGCTTGCTGCTCATGGTGTTCTCCTTGTGGTGATCGGTCAGCTGCTGAGCTGAGGCATCAATCGATATGGCGCTCGCGCCAGGTATTGAGGAACTGCTGCAGCCGCTCGCTGCGGGGCGTGCGGAAAAGCGTCTCGGGAGGCCCGCTCTCGACGATCCGGCCCTGGTCCATGAACACCACGCGGTCGGCGACCTTGGCGGCGAAGCCCATTTCGTGGGTGACGATGGCCATGGTCATGCCGTCGTGGGCGAGCTGCTTCATGACGTCGAGCACCTCGCCGACCAGTTCGGGGTCGAGGGCCGAGGTGGGCTCGTCGAAGAACATCACCCGCGGCTGCATGGCCAGCGCCCGGGCGATGGCCACGCGCTGCTTCTGGCCGCCGGAGAGGCTTTCGGGGAAGTGGCCGGCGCGCTCGGCCAGGCCGACCCGCTCGAGCATCGCCATGCCCTCGGCCTCGGCGTCGCGGCGCGACAGGCCGTTGACCAGTCGCAACGCCTCGCTGACGTTCTCCAGCGCCGTGCGGTGAGGCCACAGGTGGAAGTGCTGGAAGACCATGCCCACCGGCGCGCGCACCGCGTCGATGCGCGACTCCCGGGCGCGCACGCGCATGCCGCCGCGCTCCTCGTAGCCGAGCAGCTGGCCGTCGATATGCACGCTGCCGTGGTCGTAGGGCTCGAGGAACGCCAGGCAGCGCAGCAGGGTCGACTTGCCTGAGCCGGAGGGGCCGATCACGCAGACCACCTCCGACGGCGCGAGGCGGAAGTCGATATCGCTCAGCACTTCGAGCTCGCCGAAGGACTTGCCGATACCGCGCGCCTCGACGATCGCCTCGCCGCGGGTCCGGCGCGTGGCAGCGGTGGGCGTGGTGGTGGTGTCAGCCGTGGGCATGGGCGGTGTCTCCTGGTTGGGCGACGTGGCGCGGCTGGCGATTGGCCAGGCGTTTCTCCAGGGCATAGCCGCCGCGGGCGATCAATTCGATGATCATCCAGTAGAGCAGGGCGACGGCCAGGTAGGGCTCGATCACGTTGAAGGTCTGGTTGACGATGGTGGTGGCGTTCTTGGTCAGGTCGTCCACCGAGATGATCGAGATCAGCGCCGACTCCTTGACCAGGATGATCAGCTGGTTGGTGCCCGGTGGCACGATCAGGCGCAGCATCTGCGGGATCTGGATGCGGATCAGCGCGTGCCAGGGCGAGATGCCGAGCATGCGTGCCGCCTCGAGCTGGCCTTTGGGGATCGACTTGAAGCCGCCGCGGTAGATTTCGGCGAAGTAGCCGGCACCATATAGGCCGATGCCGGTGACGCCGGCGATCTCGGCGTCGAGGCGCAGGCCGATGCCGGGGCCGCCGTAGTAGAGCAAAAACAGCAGCACCAGCAGCGGCGTGCCGCGGCATAGCTCGACGTAGCAGGCCACCGGGTAGCCGAACAGGCGTGGGCTCGAGAGCCGCAGTGCGGCCAGCACCAGGCCCAGCGAGAGTGCCACCAGGCAGCCCAGGAAACAGATCCAGACGGTGTTCCACAGCCCTTGCAGGATCAGCTCACGGGTCTCCCAGAGCAGGGCAAGATCGAACATGACGATAGCTCCTCGGGGTGTGCCTATTCGGTGGCCAGGCCGCCGGCCATGCGGCGTTCCAGATGGGCGCTGATGCGGGCCAACAGCAGGTTGACCGCCAGATAGAGCAGCGCCGCGGCGAGATAGGTCTCGAGGGGCTGAAAGGTGCGCGAGGCGATCTGCTCGCTGACGCGCATCAGCTCAGTCACGGCGATCACCGAGATCAGCGACGAGTTCTTGAGAATGGTGATGATCTCGTTGGTCAGCGGCGGCAGGGTGAGGCGCAACACCTGTGGCATGACGATGCGCCGCCGCGTCTGCCAGGCCGAGATGCCGGCCATGCGCGCGGCCTCGATCTGGCCGGCGGGGATATGCGCAATACCGCTGCGAAATATCTCCGACTGGAAGGCGGTGGTGTTCAGCGTCAGGGTCAGGATGGCGGCGGTGATCGGCGCCACTTCGATACCCACTTCCGGCAGCAGGTAGAAGACCAGCAGCAGCTGCAGCAGGATCGGCGTGCCGCGCCAGAAGCTGCGGTAGAGCCCGCACGGCCAGCGTACCCAGCGGTGGCGGCTGGTCAGGCCGAAGGCCAGCAGCACACCGAATACCAACCCCAGGGCGATGGCCGAGAGCGAGACCACCAGGGTGGTGGTCAGGCCCTTGATCAGCACCGGGTAGTGGTTGAGCAGGATCTCGAACATGGGGCACCTGTTCGCGGGGAGGTCGCGAAGAGCGGCATGCGGCCGCTCCTCGGATCTTGGTTACTTGGTTACTCCGCAGCGGGCAGTTCCAGGGGCAGGTCCATGGGCGCGCCGAACCATTTTTCCTGCAGCTCGGCGAGGGTGCCGTCCTCGTTGAGACGCTGGATCTGCTCATCCATGAAGGCGTTGAGCGCGGCGCTCTGGTCGTCGCGGCGACCGGCCCAGCTGAAGTAGACCGGATCGCCGAAGGTGCCGACGACCTCGAACACGTCGGGGCGGGTGCGCTCGGCCTCGAGTAGGTTGGGCAGGCTGTTGATCACCACGTCGACGCGGCCGGTGCCGAGGTCGGCGTAGGCCTCGTCGACGCCGGTATAGGTGCGAATGTCGGAGAGCGGCATACCGGCCTCCTCGAGCTCGGCGGCCAAGGCCTCCAGTGCCTCGAGCTGGGCCGAACCGGCCTGGGCGCCGGCGACCTTGCCACCGATGTCCTCCGGTGAGCCGATCTCGTCTTCGCCGGCGCGCTTGAGGATCGCCATGGTGGCATCGGCAATGGGCGCGCTGAGGTGGTAGCGCTGTATGCGCTCGGGGGTGGCGGTGACCGAGGTGATCACGTAGTCGAAGCGCTCGCGCTCGAGGCCCGGCAGGATGCCTTGCCAAGGCAGATCCATGCGGATCAGCTCGACGCCGTCGAGCTCGGCCATGATGTACTCCATGATATCGGCGGAGTAGCCGACGATTTCGCCGTCCTCGATGTACTCGAAGGGAGCGAAGCGGGCCTCGGTACCCACCGTGAAGGTGCCGTCGGCGCGAATGCTCTCGAGCAGATCGGCGTGGGCGCTGGTGGCTGCCAGGCCGGCGCCGAGCAGCAGGCCGGCGGTCAGGGAGAATATGCGGCTCATGGAGTGACCCTCTTGGTGTTGATGGTCGTCAGCGCTGCCGGGGCAGCGAGTCGGGGAGTACGACTTGAGTTAAGCAGAGGATTCACAGCAGTAAAATTGCTATCTTTCAATGTATGAACCCATATTTTTGATGTATTGCGCACTAAAGAAGGTCATGTCGATGAAGCTGTCAGCAGCGGATCTCAAGAGCCTCTCGGTGTTTCTGGCGGTAGCCGAGCATCGCGGCTTCGCCGGGGCTCAGACAGCGCTGCACATGAGCCAGTCGGCGGTGAGTTTCCATATCCGCGCGCTGGAAGAGCGGGTCGGTTTCACGGTCTGCCGGCGCGGACGTCAGGGCTTCGAACTCACCGAGCGTGGCGCCATCGTGCTCGAAAGAGCCAAGGCATTATTGGCTTCGGTGGACGACTTCGACAGCGAGATGAGCGAGCTGCGCAGCTCGGTCTACGGCACGCTACGCCTGGGGGTGGTGGACAACACCATCATGGACGAGGATCTCGACCTGCAAGGAGTGATCGGCGAATTTCTGCGCAAGAATCCCCGTGCCAGATTGAACATCACCGTGGGCAGCCCCGACCGCTTGATCGGTGAGATCGCCAACGGCGAGGTGCAGCTGGGTATCCTGCCGGAGACCGCGCAGATGGAAGGGCTCCAGCATCGCCAGGTCTACACCGAGATGCATGGCGTTTACTGCGCGCGCAGCCACCCGCTATTCACACGTCAGGCCGAGCAGTTGACGGTGGCGGAGATCGTCACACACCCTTTCGTGGTACGTCCCTACGCCAATCTCCAGGAGTTGCGCAGCTTTCCCGAGGCCCGGGTGGGCGCCCACGCCTCCAATATGGAGGCTCAGGCGCTGTTGATACTGAGCGGCCACTTCATCGGCAACCTGCCCCACTACTATGCCGCGCACTGGGTGGCACGCGGCGAGCTCAAGGCGCTTTTGCCCGGTGAGGTCGAGATCGCCTCGCCGTTCTGCGTGGTGACCCGCACTGGGCGGCGGCCCTCGCTGATCGTGCGCAACTTCATCCAGGAGCTGGTCGCGCGGCTGTGGCAGCACTCGCACCTGGCCGATGAGGCTTCTGCCGAGGCCTGAGTCACTCCCGCTCGATGCTGAACGGCGACCAGCTCTGGCTGGTGGGCATGATCTCGAGGCGGTTGATATTGATATGCTCGGGCAGGGTGGCGACGTAGAAAACCTGGGCGGCGATATCTTCGGGCTGTAGCGGGTTGGCACCGTCGTAGAGCCGCTTCGATGCCTGTTCGTCGCCCTTTGAGCGCACCAGCATGAATTCGGTTTCGGCCATGCCCGGGGCAACGTCGGTAACGCGTACGCCGCTGCCCTTGAGGTCGCAGCGCAGGTTGTAGCTGAACTGCTGGACGAAGGCCTTGGTGGCGCCATATACGTGGCTGCCGGGATAGGGATTGCTGGCTGCCACCGAGCCGATATTGACGATGCTGGCGCCCTTGCCGGTGGCGATCAGCAGCGGCAGCACGGCGTGGGTGACGTTGACCAGGCCGGTGATATTGGTGTCGATCATGGTGTGCCAGTCATTGAGATCGACGCGCTGGGCCGGCTCCAGCGCCAGGGCCAGGCCGGCGTTGTTGACCAGGCAGGTGATCTCGCGCCACTGGGCATCGAGGCCGTCGATGGCGGCTTTTACCGCTTCTGCATCGCGCACGTCGAGGGTTAGGGTAAGGACATCGACCTTGGCGCCGAGCTCGGCCTCGAGCGTTGCGAGGCGCTCGCTGCGCCGGCCAGTGAGAATCAGCGACCAGCCGGCCTCGGCGAAGCGATAGGCGGTAGCGCGGCCGAAACCGGAGGTGGCGCCGGTGATCAGGGCGATAGGCATACAGGTCTCCTGGTTTACTGAGCGCCGGTGCTTGGCACCATTGGCGCGTTGTGGATATCGGGCATCTTTGTATCATGACGACAAAGCAGCCACCGGCCTAGAGGGTAATCGATCCGTGGACAAGTTCGAGGTGAAACTGGATCAGGCGGCGCGCGCCGCCTGGATGTCGTATGTAGGCGGCATCACCCAGGACGAGATCGCCAGCCAGCTGGGGGTGTCGCGCCCAGGAGTGCAGCGGCTGCTGGCGCTGGCGCGCCAGGAGGGGCTGATCAAGGTACATATCGACCACCCTATCGCTGCCTGCATGACACTGGCCAGTGCCATTCGCGAGCGTTTTGGGCTCGACTACTGCGACGTGGTGCCGGCCGAGGCCAGTGCTCCGGAAGGTGCTGCCTACTACCTGGCGGTGGCCGGCGCCGAGCGGGTGGCACGGCTGGTCGAGCGTAGCGAGCCGCTGACCCTGTCGCTGGGCACCGGCCGCTCGGTACGCGCCACCGTGGAAGCGCTGAGCCGCATCGAGCGCCCCCAGCACCGCTTCGTATCGCTGGTTGGCAACGTCGCTCGCGACGGCTCGTCCAACCGCTACGACGGGGTGATGGTGCTGGCCGACAAGACTGGCGGCCAGCGTTTCCTGCTACCCTCGCCGGTGGTGGCCAGCAGCGTCGAGGAGAAGGCCTCGCTGCAGCAGCAGCCACTGTTCCAGGCCATCACCCAGGTCGCTCTGGAGGCCGAGGCGGCGTTTATCGGGGTAGGGCGGATCGACCGACAGGCCACGCTGTTCCAGGATCACTTCATCTCCGAGGCCGAGCTCGACGAACTGCTTGGCATGCAGGCGGTAGGCGAGTTGCTGGGCTGGCCGATGACCGCCGACGGCGAGGTGGTCGAGTGTTCGATCACCCGCCGCGTCACCAGCCTGCCGTTGGAGATGTTCCGCAGCCAGCCGATCGTCGCGCTGGCCGGTGGTCGCGAAAAGGCGCCGGCGATTCTCGCCGCGCTGCGCGGTGGCTGGCTCAGGGGGCTGGTCACCGATCAGCTGGCGGCACGGCATATCGTCGATACCTGGTTCGCCTGATTTCATTCACCTGGGATAAGGCCAGAGCGAGCAAGAGCTCTATGACTTTTACGTGTCTCCCTCGTTGTTTGCTCGGCACTGCCATGAGGTTCACTACCTACCAGATGACTGACGGAACTGAGCACGCGAATAAAGCTTTTCAGTTACCATATCAATCTAGCGTCTTGACATACAGGTAGTATATGACTAAACGCAGCCAGGCAACGATTACCGATATTGCCAGGCACGTAGGCCTGACCAACATGACGGTGTCGCGTGCTTTGAACAAACCCGATAAGGTCAAGCCAGAGACACGTGAGAAGATACTGGCTGCTGCAAGGGAACTGGGCTACGTACCGAATGCCTTTGCCAGCCATCTCCGGAGTCGCAAGAACCAACTGATCGGCCTGGTCACGGCTAGCGTGGATAATCCCTTCTACAGTGAGGTGATCAAGGCGGTTTCCCGTGCGGCCGAGGAGCGTGACTATACCATCATGCTGATCGATACCGATGGCTCGCCGGAGCGGGAGGAAGTGGCGATCGAAACCCTGCTCAGCTATCAGGTAGCTGGAATCATCCTCTCGCCCGTCTCCGACGCTGCCGACTATCGCCCAGCGTATCTCGACCGCCTGCGTGCTACCCGCTTGCCAGTGGTAATGCTGGATCGCACCTTGAACGTGCCGGATTTCAGCCGTGCGGTGCTGGACAACCGCCTTGCCGGGAGTCTGCTTGGTGAGTTGCTGGTGAAGAAGGATATTCGCCGGGTGCTGGCTTTGACGGGCCCGCGTGGATCGCGTATCACCCAAGACCGGCTGAGCGGCCTAAAGACAGCCTTTGACGCGGCGGGAGTCTCTCTGACTGTGGAACAGCGCCCCGGGGACTACACCCTGCAGCCAGCCTATCGTGACATGGCTGATTATCTACGCCAGGGCAAGCTCCCCGACGCCGTTTTTGGCTTCAATCAGTTGATTACCTTGGGCGCCATGCGCGCCCTGCATGATGCCCGTGTGTCCCGGGATGAGGTGATGGTAGTGGGCGTTGACCGTTTGCCTTATGCCGATATCTTCGAGGTATCAGTGCCTTGTGCTGCCCATGACACCTACCGCTTAGGGCACGAGGCGTTCCGCATGCTCTTTGAACAGATCGAGGACCCCACGGCCACTGGCCGTGAGGTCGTGATCTCCGCCACGCTGATATCCTCTAGCGGCGACTGATAGACACCAGCATGGAGCATGCATCGATACCTCGAACTCGGTGACCACATATCGAGCCTTGGAGCCGACTGTGATCTCGATCCGCAGGGTAACTACCGGCTTGGGGTGGCCGGAGGCTCGTTGGCGGTTCCCGTCTACGAGATCAGAGCGTCGCCAATCGGTCGGCGATCAGTTCTTCCAGGCGGTCCTGATCATCGGCGAATCGACGAATGCCCTCGGCCAGCTTGTCGTTGGCCATGGCATCCTGGTTGTGGCCCCAGCGGAAGGCGGACTCGGAGAGTGGGGCAGGGCGCGGGCCGCCGTTGCGTGTCATCAGCACCTTGGGTTCCACCGCGCCCGGTGTGGTGGCCAGTTCCTCCAGCAGCGCTGGCGAGATGGTCAGTCGGGGGCAGCCGGCGAGTGCCAGCACCTGGTTCGCGGTGCGGAAGCTCGCCCCCATCACCACGGTGTCGTAGCCACCCTGGCTGACCCGTTCGCAGACGCCGCGCACGAACTGTACGCCGGGGTCGTTCTCGGGGGTAAAATCCTGGCCAGTCTCCTTCTTGTACCAGTCGGTGACACGGCCGACGAACGGCGAGACGAGGAAAGCGCCGGCATCGAAACAAGCCTGAGCCTGGGCATCGCTGAACAGTAGAGTCAAGTTGCAGTTGATGCCTCCTTTCTCCAGAACCTCGGCGGCGCAGATGCCTTCCCAGGTCGACGCCAGCTTGATCAGTACTCGTTCCTTGGCCACGCCGCGTTGCTCGTAGAGCTCGATCAGTTCGTAAGCCTTGCGAATACTGGCCTGGGTGTCAAAGGACAGCTTGGCGGATACCTCAGTGGACACACGGCCGGGCACTAGCTTGGCGATCTCGCTGCCCATGGCCACGGCGAGACGCTCCACGGCATGCTCTTCCCGCCGCTCGCCGCTCTTGGACTTGACCGCGGCGAGTTCCTGGTCGATCAGTGCCTGGTAGCCCGGCAGCTCGAAAGCCTTGAGGATTAGCGAGGGGTTGGTGGTGGCATCATGGGGTTGATAGCGTTGGATGGCCTCAAGGTCGCCAGTATCGGCGACCACCAGGGAGTGCTGCCGAAGGGCGTCGAGTCGTTGGGTCATGGCGTATCTCCCTCGCATGAGTGGTCGGCAAGGTACATGTCAGGTTCCTTTGGAAGACAGCGGTTAGTGAGACGTGAAGCCACCATCGATCGGCAGGCAGGCGCCGCTGATCATCGACGCGGCTGGGCTCAGCAGGAAGGCCACCGGCAGGGCGACTTCCCGGGGGGTGGCGAAGCGTCCCAGGGGAATGGCAGCCAGCATCGGGTCGCGTTTGGCGGGATCCGCCCAGGCGCGTTCAGCCATGGGAGTCAGGGTCACCGTCGGGTTGACGCTATTGACGCGGATGCCCTTGGGGCCCAGCTCGAGGCATAGCACGCGAGTCATGGCATCCATGGCCGCCTTGGACGCGCAATAACCGAGGTGGCCGGGTAGAGCGGCCATGGCTGCTTGGCTGGAGACGTTGACGATGCTGCCCTGGCGGCCGTGCGCGATCATGTGTCGGGCCGCTTCTCGTGCCACTACGGCACTGGCGGTGACGTTGGTGGCCATGATGTTCTCGAGGTCATTCGCCTGGATGTCCAAGACATCGTCGAGGATCGAGATGCCGGCACAATTGACCAGGCCATCGAGGACGGGCATCTCGACGAAGGCCGCGACAACCGCGGCCTCATCGGTGATGTCGACGGCCTGGGTGCGCGCCTCCAGCTCTTGCTCGAGTTCGGCGAGCTTGTCCCGGTTGCGACCGAATAGCACCAGCTCGGCACCGAGCTCGGCGAGAGACCGTGCGATCTCGAGACCGATGCCGCTGGTCGCCCCCGTAACGAGGATGCGTTGGTTGTGGAGTTCGAAATTCATGATGTGGCGTCACTCGCTCGATGTGTGATTGGCATTGAGCCGATGCATGATCGGCTTGAGCGTCGGGTAGAGTTGGCAATACAGGTCGAAGAGTTCGTCGTAACGTCGCGCTGCATCTTCAGACGGCATGCAGCGCTCAATCAGAGTGCCATGCTGCAGGGGTTGGGCTAGATCGATAAGGCCAGCGGCCTGCCCAGCAAGCAGGGCAGCGCCCAGGGCCGCCTCCACGTTCTCGCGATAGGTATAGACCGGCATACGGGTCACGTCGGCGATAATCTGCATCCACAGGTCTGACTGGGTGGCACCGCCGACCACGATGAGATGGTCGTCCAGTGTCACGCCCTGTTGAGTGCCCGCCTCCATGTTGTGCCGCAGGGCGAAAGTGACGCCTTCCAGCACGGCACGATACAGGTGATGGCGACGGTGATGGAGACTGAGGCCGATGAAGCCGGCGCTGGCTTTGGCGTCCCATACTGGACTGCGCTCACCCATCAGGTAGGGCAGGAAGAGCAGGCCATCGGCCCCCGGGGGGAGCTCGCGGGCTGGCGGTTCGAGGCGTTCGAAGGCGTTGCCACGCTCGCCAGCGGCCGCCTTATCCTCGTCACAGAAGGTATCGACATACCAACTGACCGAGGCCCCTGCGGTCAGGGCGCCGCCGAAGGTGTAGAGGTCGCGGTCGCTGTTCAGCACATGCGGCATGCTGATCAAGCCTTGGCCGACATCGACGCGCTGGTTGATCACCCCCCAGCACATGCTGGTGCCGATCATGGCGACGTGATTGCCGGGTCGGGTAGCCCCCGCCGCCAGCGTCGCCATTGCCGCATCGACACCACCGGCGACCACGGGAATGCCGCTGTGCAGTCCCAGTGATCCGGCCACAGACGGCAGTAGGCCTCCGACGACCGCCCCTGAGTCCACCAGTCGATTCGGGAGCCTGTCGTGGTCGAGCCCCAGGGCGTTGATCATTTCCGTCGACCAGGTACGTGCTGCCAGGTCGTAGATGCCGCCGATGTTGCCGGCGGAGCTGTGGTCGATGGCGATCTCGCCGCTCAGGCGATAGTTGATGTAGCTATTCGGCGGCAGCAAATAGCGGGTTCGCTCCCAGACTTCAGGGTGCTCGGCCTTGAGCCACATCATCTTGGTAAAGCCGTAGTAGCTGTCCACCCCGTTGCCGGTGATGTCTCCCAGTCGGTCCAGGTCGATATGCTCCTTCACCCACTGGACCTGAGCCTCGGCCCGTCGGTCCATCCAGATCAGGCAGGGATGAAGGGGAGTTATCTCGGCGTCGACCGGGATGCCCGAGCCGCCGTAGAGGCTGCTGACGCACAGCCCTTTGACACTTCGGGGATCGACCCCGGGAGCGTCCAGGCAGCGACGCAGGCAGACGAGCACGGCCTGCCACCATGTGTCTGGCCACTGCTCAGCCCATAATGGGCGAGGGGTGTCGACCCGGTAGCCCTGGCTATGCTCGGCCAGGATCCGACCCTGGCCATCGATCACCAGGGCCTTGGTACTTTGGGTGCCGATATCGATACCGATGACGGTTTCCATACGGTTCTCCTCTTTTCGGCGTGGGGTAACCGCGCCGAAGCGCTTGGCGGGGCTCAGGGGGTGCGCTTGCGGCTAATGTAGATCGCCAGCAGGATGATCAGGCCCTTGATGACGTTCTGGAGGTAGGGCGACACACCCATCAGGTTGAGACCGTTGTTGAGAACGCCGAGCAGTAGGGCACCGATCAGGGTGCCGAGAATCATTCCTCGCCCACCTGTGATAGCGGCGCCGCCTAGCACCACGGCGGCGATGGCATCGAGTTCGAAGCCGACCCCGGCGTTGGGCTGGCCGCTCATCAATCGTGAAGTCAGGATCAACCCGGCAATGGCTGCGGTCGTGCCACTGAGGGTGTAGACCAGCAGCTTGTAGCGGGAGACGCGGATGCCGGACAGTCGAGTCGCCTCCTCATTACCGCCGATGGCATACAGGTAGCGTCCGGTCGCAGTATGGTGGAGCAGCACAAAGCCGAGTGCGTAGACGCCGATCATGATCAGGATCGGTGTTTCGATGCCGGCTAGGCTGCCGCGGCCGAAGAAGGCAAATTCCGGAGGCAGGCCGGAAATCGGATAGCCACCGGTGTAGATCAAGCCAAGCCCGCGGGCGATCCCCATGGTGGCCAGGGTGACGATGATGGGTGGCATGCCGGCGAAAGCGACGAAAAAGCCATTGAAGGCCCCGAAACCTGCCCCTACCAATATGCCCAGCAAGATGGCCAGCGACGGTGGAACCCCGGCCACCATCAGTCCTGCCATGACCGTGCCCGACAAGGCCATTACCGGTCCCACCGAGAGGTCGATGCCGCCGGTGAGGATGGCCAGACTCATCCCCACCGCGATGATGGCGATGATCGACGTCTGGCGCGCCAGATTGACTTGGTTACTCGCGGTCAGAAAGTTGTCGTTGATGATCGCCATGGCAATGAAGACGACAATGAAACCGATCAGCGGGTAGAAGATCGGGGTACGGCGCCAGCTAGCCAGTCGATCCTTGCTGGACCGACGGGTGATGCCGGGCGTTGAGTCGAACTGGCTCATGTGCTGAGTCCCCCCGTGGCGTGATGCATGATGGATTGTGAAGTGAGATCGTCGCCTTGCAGTTCGGCGGCAATACGGCCCTGGTAGAAGACCGCCGCGCGATCGCACAGGCCAAGGATTTCCGGGAGCTCGGATGAGATCATGATGATCGACACGCCGCGGGCGGTGAGCTCCTTCATCAGGGCGTAGATCTCTGACTTGGCACCGACGTCAATGCCGCGGGTGGGCTCATCGAAAATTAGTACTTTGCACTGATGGCCCAGCCAGCGGGCGATGACTACCTTCTGCTGGTTGCCACCGCTGAGGTCGCCGACCGGCGTCTCGGGGCTGGGGGCCTTGACGCGGACAGCCCCCATCAGAGCGGCGGCCGTACTAGACTCCTGGCGGCGCTTGATCAGCGGCAAGGCACCCTGAAACTGCGTCAGGTTGTTCAACGAGATGTTGTCGCGACACGAGAACGGCAGGATCAGTCCCTGGATCTTGCGGCTTTCCGGCAGCAGGCCGATCCCCTGCTTCAGGGCGGTGGCGGGGTGGCGGAGCTTGGCAGGCTTGCCCTCCATACGGACCTTGGCATGCACAGGACGCGTCGCACCGATCAGCCCCATGGCCAGTTCCGTTCGACCAGACCCCACCAGGCCGGCAAAACCAAGGATCTCGCCGCGGTGGAGCTTCAATGAGTGTTCGGGCCCATTGGCATCAAGGCGCAGGGACTCAATGTCCAGCACCACATCGTCGTAGTCGGCATCGCAGCGCTGTTGGGGATAGAGGTTCTCGACGCGGCGGCCGACCATTTTCTCGATCAGGTCGTCGGGGGTGGTTGAGGCGACATCGCAGTCGTGGACTTTCTCACCGTCACGCATCACGGTGACACGATCGCAGATGGTGAATATCTCTTCCATGTGGTGGGAGATGAATACCATGCCGACCTGCTGTTCGCGCAGTTTTCGCATGATGGTGAACAGGTGATCGGCTTCGCTTGGTGTGAGAGTGGCTGTCGGCTCATCGAGGACCAGGATGCGCGCCTTTAGCGACAGGGCCTTGGCGATCTCGATAAACTGCTGGTCGGCGACACTCAAATCGACGATGGGACGGTCCAGGGGGATCGAGACCTTGAGGCGGTCAAACAGGTGCTGAGCCTCGGCGATCATACTACGCCGGTCTCGAAGCCCGAACCTATTACGCAATTCGCGCCCAAGAAAGATATTATCCACGGCGTCCAGATCGGGGATCAGGCTAAACTCCTGGAAGATAATTCCGATACCCGCGTCGATAGCGTCCTGATAGCCATGGAAATGGCATGCCTCGCCGTTGATGCTGATCTCTCCTTCATCCTGTCGGTAGATTCCGCAGAGGATCTTCATCAGGGTCGACTTGCCAGCGCCGTTTTCGCCGAGCAGAGCATGTACCTCGCCCGCGTGGACATCTAGCGATACATCCTTGAGGGCCCTCACCCCAGGAAACGACTTCGAGATGTGTTTCAGGGAAAGTAATGGCGTCATGGGGATACCCTCGTGTGCCGCCAGCTGGGGCGGCACACGTCATCATCGTCTGTGGGAGGGTTACCAGCTGAAATCGGCGGCCCTGTCGCGGTCGATCAGTTGTACGTCGATGGGAATTTCAGCAGGGGCAGTTTCGGCACCCCAGTGCTTGGCCAGCGCCAGGCCGAGGCCCACACGCACCATGTCGGCGGGATATTGCGCCGAGGTGGCGATGAATGGCGAATCGGCTTTCTGGATCTCGGCAACGGCCTCGGGGTGACCGTCGACGCTGACCAGCTTGATGTCCTGGCCACTGGATTCGATGGCAATCAGGGCACCCAGGGAGCCGATATCGTTGACGCTGAAGAGACCATTGAGATCTGGATTGGCCTGGATGATGTTCTCGGTCACCGTCATGGCATGGGTACGCTCCTGACGACCATTCTGTTTGGTGACGATCTCGATACCCTCATATTGATCAAGCGCGTCGGTGCAGCCTTCGATACGTTGCAGGATCGGCACGACCGGAATGCCGTCCAGCAGGGCCACCTGACCTTCACCGCCGAGTTGCTCGGCCATGTACTCGCAGGCCAGGTAGCCGGCATCATAGTTTTTGGAACCCACGAAGCCGTCCACAGGGCCCTCGGCCTGAGCATCGATCGCAACCGTGGTGACGCCGGCTTCCTTGGCAGATAATACTGCTGTTTCAACCCCTACGGAGTCGGCGGGATTGAGCAGCAGGATGTCGATACCTCGCTGGATCATGTCCTCGACATCGCTGACCTGTTTGGAGACATCGTGGCGTGCATCAGTGACGATCACTTCAGCCCCTAGGCTCGCGGCGGCGGTCTCGAGGGCCTCCTGCATGGTAACGAAGTACTCGTTGTTGAGCTCCTGAAAGGACATGCCGATGGTCAGAGTGTGCTCGTCGGCCGCTGCGGTACCAGTAACCAGGGCAGCCCCGCAAGCGGTTATAAGAGCGGCTTGGCGAACGTGCGATGCGATGTTGCTGATCTTCATGGTTGGCTCCAGGCTTTGTTCTTGTCCGGTTTTAGCGTTTACCGGTTTTAGCGTTGATTGATATTGACATTGCCATTAATGTTAACGTCAACATTTTGAAGGCTAGAAGGCTCCGAGTGACAAATCAATAGAACTGCGACCAATGTCTAGTTACTCTTTCTGTTTTTGCCAACGTTCCTTCTCCCTACGACTTACATATCGAAATTGCTGGGCAGGACGACCATATCGCGAATCGTGACATTGCGAGGGCGAGTCAGGATATACATGATCGCATCGGACACGTCCGTAGGTTCGATGATGCTGCCGGACTCCTTAGCCTTGCGGAGGTTTTCCTCTGGCCAGTCGGCAAGCAAGGCGCTGTTGACCGGGCCGGGCGAGACCGACGCGACGCGGATGCCATGTTTAAATACCTGGCGGCGTACTGTCTGGACGAAGCTGGTCATGGCCCATTTGGAGGAGGCGTAGACAGGCTCCCAAGGGACGGGGAAATGTCCGGCCACCGAGCTCGTCACAATGATGTCGCCGGTTCCGCGCTCGATCATGTGCGGCAGGATGTTATGGACATTCTTCATCACGACGCTGACGTTCAGGCTTACCATCCGGTCGATGGCGTCTGGATCGGCGTCGAGCAGGTCACCACCGATGTAGCTTCCGGCATTGGCGTGGAAAATATCGAGCTGTCCTGCCTTTTCCAGGGTTTGTGAAAGAAGTGTTGCACAGGCCCGTGGGTCGAGCAGGTCGATGACCAGGGGAATCGCCGCATCGCCAAGCTCCTCGCAGATCGATTTCAGAGCGGCCTCATCGCGGTCTATAAGGACGACGCGAGCGCCTGATGAGATCATTGCTTTTACCGTGGCCAGCCCGATCCCCGATGCTGCGCCGGTGACGGCTGCCACCTTGCCTGTTAAATCATTGGGCATAACATGTTCTCCTTAAATAACGACTGGGATTTAGCGATTCGACGTTTTCTTCAGATGTCGGAGGCTGTGTGTCGCTGCTGGCATCTTTGAAATGTTAACGTCAACATTTTTGAAGGCTAGCTCCCCGCTAAGGACAAATCAATGAGGGCTAGACCAATGTCTAGTAAGAGGGTTGAGGCGGGTTAATATCGATTGCCGAGCTAGGCGCATGAGCGCTAAAGCCCAGTGGACAGTCACACATGGCCGGCGTCTCTTAGCCGACTTACCCTAAAGTATAAGCCTCTCGGCTTTGCTTTTTTCGGAAGTGTGAACGATCATTTGATCGATCAATGATCAATTTGATCAAAATGACTTGAGCAGAACAACAATGCCAAGCGTTACCAAGGAGCACTCCATGAAACTCTCCCACGCCTTGCCGTTGGCGACCCTGGCGGTGGCGGTCTCGGCCGCGGCCCACGCCCAGGAAATCACCGTCGCCACGGTCAACAACAATGACATGGTGATCATGCAGAGCCTGACTGACGAGTTCGAGCAGGCTCACCCCGGCATCACCCTCAACTGGGTGGTGCTCGAGGAGAACGTGCTGCGTCAGCGTCTGACCACCGACATTGCCACCGGCGGCGGCCAGTTCGACGTCATGACCATCGGCACTTACGAGGCGCCGATCTGGGCCGAGCGCGGCTGGTTGGTGCCGCTAGATGACTTGCCCGAGGAGTATCAGGTCGACGACCTGCTGCGCCCGGTGCGCGATGGCTTGAGCCACGACGGCACCCTGCATGCGCTGCCGTTCTACGGCGAAAGCTCGATGCTCTACTACCGCACCGACCTGTTCGAGGAGCACGGCATCGAGATGCCTGACCAGCCGAGCTGGGACGAGGTCTACGAGTGGGCCGGGCAGATCCACGATCCCGACAATCGCCTCTACGGCATCTGTCTGCGCGGTAAAGCGGGCTGGGGCGAGAACATGGCCTTCGTCTCGACCCTGGTCAACACCTTTGGCGGTCGCTGGTTCGATGAGGACTGGAACCCCGAGATCAACTCCCCCGAGTGGCAGGAAGCGATCAGCTTCTACGTCGACCTGATGAGCAACTATGGCCCGCCGGGGGCTAGCTCCAATGGCTTCAATGAGAACCAGGCGCTGTTCTCCAGCGGCCGCTGCGGCATGTGGATCGACGCCACCTCGGCGGCGGGCCGTATCTATGATCCGCGCGAGTCTGACGTCGCCGAGGTGCTCGGCTTCTCTCAGGCGCCGGTGGCTGAAACGCCGAAGGGCTCGCACTGGCTGTGGTCCTGGGCGCTGGCGATCCCGGCCTCTTCGGAAGAGCAGGATGCCGCCAAGCAGTTCGTGACCTGGGCGACATCGCAGGAGTACATCGAGCTGGTCGGCGAGACCGAAGGCTGGACCAGCGTGCCGCCGGGCACCCGTGCCTCGACCTATGAGGACGAGCGCTATATCGAGGCGGCACCGTTTGCCAGCTTCGTGCTCGAGGCGATGCAGAACGCCGACCCCACCGACTCGACGCTCAAACCGTCACCGTACACCGGTGTGCAGTTCGTCGGCATTCCCGAGTTCCAGGCCATCGGCACCCAGGTCGGACAGTCGGTCGCCGCGGCACTCACCGGGCAGATGCCGGTCGAGCAGGCCTTGGAGTCGGCACAGCGCAGCGCCGAGCGCTCCATGCGTCAGGCGGGCTACTACGACTGATCGTCTGTCCTGAGTCGGCCGGGGCTCCCCGGCCGACCTTCGTATCTCAATCCCGAGTGGTAACACCATGCGTACTCGAGCTTCCGGGCGAACTGTCGGTGGCCTGCGTAGCCTGTCGCTGCAGGCGCCCGCCGTCACACTGCTGCTGATCTGGATGCTGATTCCACTGGGCATGACCCTATGGTTCTCCTTCCAGCGCTACAACCTGATGATGCCAGGCATGGAGCAGTTCGCCGGCCTGGAAAACTATCGATATCTGTTCACCGACCCGGCGCTATGGCGGGCCATGGGCACCACCCTGGTACTGGTCGGCTCGGTGCTGGCGATCTCGGTGATCGGCGGAACCCTGCTGGCGGTGCTCTACCAGCAGGAGTTCTTGGGCCGCGGCGTGGCGCGGGTACTGGCGATCTCGCCGTTCTTCATCATGCCCACGGTCAGTGCACTGATCTGGCAGAACATGATGATGCATCCGGTCAATGGCGTACTGGCCTGGTTCACCGGGCTGTTCGGGCTACCGGCGATAGACTGGTTCTCCTCCTTCCCGCTGCTGTCGATCATCATCATTGTCGCCTGGCAGTGGCTGCCGTTTGCACTGCTGATCCTGCTGACCGCCATGCAGTCGCTGGACGACGACCAGGTCGAGGCGGCGCGTATGGACGGCGCCGGCCCGGTGGCGGTGTTCTTCTTCATCACCCTGCCGCACCTCAAGCGCGCGATCAGCGTGGTGATCATGATCCAGATGATCTTCCTGCTGACCATCTTCGCCGAGATCTATGTCACCACCTCCGGCGGACCGGGACTGGCTACCACCAACCTGGCCTTCCTGATCTATATACGCGCGCTGCTGGAGTTCGATGTCGGCGGTGCCTCTGCGGGTGGTGTCATCGCCATCATCCTGGCCAATATCGTGGCGATCTTCCTGATTCGCATGGTTGCGAAGAATCTCGAAGACTGACGCTAGGAGTCGCTAATGAATACCTCTCGTACACAGCGTCTGGTGTTGGCCGTGGTGGCCTGGAGCATCACCTTCGTGATCTTCTTCCCGATCCTGTGGATGTTCCTCACTGGCTTCAAGACCGAAGCCCAGGCGATCGCCGATCCGACCCTGTTCTTCACGCCGACGCTGGACAGCTATGCCGCGATCCAGAGTCGTGCCAACTATTTCCACTTTGCCCTCAACAGTGTCTACGTTGCCTTTGGTTCGACCCTGCTGGCGCTATTGATTGGCATTCCTTCGGCCTACTCGATGGCCTTCCTGCCCACCAAGCGCACCAAGGGCACGCTGCTGTGGATGCTCTCCACCAAGATGCTGCCGCCGGTGGGCGTGCTGGTGCCGATTTACCTGATTTTCCGCGACCTGGGCATGCTCGACACGCGTACCGGCTTGATCGTCGTATACACCCTGATGAACCTGCCGATCGTGATCTGGATGCTCTACACCTTCTTCAAGGATCTGCCCAAGGACATCCTCGAGGCAGGTCGCATGGACGGCGCGAGCACTCATCAGGAGATTCTCTTTCTGCTGATCCCGTTGACCCTGCCGGGGATTGCCTCAACCGGCTTGCTATCGGTGATCCTGAGTTGGAACGAGGCCTTCTGGAGTCTCAATCTGACCAGTTCGCGGGCAGCGCCGCTGACCGCCTATATCGCCTCGTTCTCCAGTCCCGAAGGGTTGTTCTGGGCCAAGCTGTCGGCGGCCTCGACCATGGCGGTCGCGCCGATCTTGATCTTCGGTTGGTTGACTCAGAAACAGATGGTCCGTGGCCTGACCTTCGGCGCGGTGAAATAGGTATTCGACGATGCCGAGAGGCTGACCTCCGGCGCCGTCAAGTAAAGGACGATTCACATGGCTACCCTACAACTCACGCAAGTCGCCAAACGCTTCGATGACACCGAGGTGCTCAAGGGCATCGACCTGGAGGTCAACGACCGCGAGTTCGTGGTCTTCGTCGGCCCTTCGGGCTGCGGCAAGTCGACATTGCTGCGCATCATCGCCGGGCTCGAGAGCGCCACCTCCGGTGACATCGTCATCGACGGCGAGCGCATCAACGAGGTTGGGCCCGCCGACCGTGGCCTGGCGATGGTGTTTCAGAGCTACGCGCTGTATCCGCACATGACCGTCGAGGACAACATGGGCTTCAGCCTGCGCCTGGCTGGCGTCGGCAAGGAGCAGCGTCGCGACAAGGTGCGCGAGGCGGCCAGGATCCTGCAGCTCGAGCCGCTGCTCGACCGCAAGCCCAAGGCGCTCTCCGGCGGCCAGCGCCAGCGGGTGGCGATCGGCCGTGCCATCGTGCGCAACCCCAGCATCTTCCTGTTCGACGAGCCGCTCTCCAACCTCGACGCGGCGCTGCGGGTGCAGATGCGCATCGAGCTGGCGCGTCTGCACGAGGAACTCGACGCGACCATGATCTACGTCACCCACGACCAGATCGAGGCCATGACCATGGCCGACAAGATCGTGGTGCTGCAGGCGGGGGAGGTGGAGCAGGTCGGCTCGCCAATGGAGCTCTACCATCATCCGCGCAACCGCTTCGTGGCCGGCTTCATCGGCTCGCCGAAGATGAACTTCCTGCCGGTGACCTGCAGCACCGCCGACACCGATGGCGTCGAGGTACAGCTGCCCGGTGGCGGCCAGCGCAAGGTGCCGGTGAAGGGGGAGGGCCTGAGTGGTGGCGAGCCACTCGAGCTGGGGATCCGTCCCGAGCACCTGGTGCTGGATGAAGAGGGGCCGCTGGAGGGGCGCATTCAGGTTCTCGAACGGCTGGGGGGGCAGACCTCGCTCTACCTACAGATGGGCGAGCAACTGATCACCCTGATGGCCGATGGCGATGTCGAACATCGCGTCAATGACCGCGTACGTTTCGGCTTTGATCCGCAGCGGGCGCACTTGTTCGATACCGAGGGTATGGCGCTGACCAGCCTGCAGCGCCATCCGCTGTCGCGGCTGGTGCGCCAGGACAGCCGTGCGCGCCCCGAGGACGGCGCATGAACGCCGTGCAGACCCTGATCTTCGACTGCGACGGAGTACTGGTCGACAGCGAGGCGATTGCCGAGGCGACGCTGATCGAACTGCTTGGTGAGTGGTTGCCCGACCTGGATACCGAGAACGTGCTGCGTCAGGCGCTGGGCATGACCACCGCCAATATCCTGCACCATCTCGAGTTGCAGAGCCGCCACCGGCTGCCTGCCGATGCCACCCAGCGCGTCGATACCACCATTGAGGCGCGGCTGGCCGAGGAGCTGCAGGCGATGCCCGGTGTCGCGGCGGCCATCAGCGCCATCCCGCTGCCCAAGGCGGTGGTCTCTAACAGCCGCCGCCAGCGGGTGGAGGCCTCGCTGGCCTGCACCGGGCTGGATGCC
The DNA here is from genome assembly GCF_002286975.1 of Halomonas salipaludis. Taxonomy (GTDB): domain Bacteria; phylum Pseudomonadota; class Gammaproteobacteria; order Pseudomonadales; family Halomonadaceae; genus Franzmannia; species Franzmannia salipaludis. Next base: position 445,423 of record NZ_NSKB01000004.1, on the reverse strand, counting down.
CTGCTCGGCGAGGCGCCGATCTTCACTGCCGATGAGGTCGAGCACCCCAAACCCGACCCGGCGCTCTACCGCTTGGCCGCCACGCGGCTGGGCGTGGCGGTCGGTGAGTGCCTGGTGATTGAGGATAGTGTTGCCGGGGTTACCGCGGCCCACGCCGCCGGCATGACCGTGGTGGGCTTCATCGGTGCCAGTCATATCGAGGCCGGCCAGGCCGCGCGGCTGGAGGCCGCCGGCGCCTGGCGGGTGATCGAGCATATGCAGCATCTGGCCGAGCTGGTCAGCGACTGGCGGGGTGCCGCGCTGAGCCTTCCTTCAAGGAGACGCAAGAAATGAAACTAAAAGACAAGGTCGCGGTGATTACCGGCGGCGCCCGTGGGATCGGCCTGGCCATTGCCCAGGGCTACCTGGCCCAGGGCGCCAAGCTGGTCATCGCCGATATCGATCAGGCCGCCATCGATGCGGCACTGATGACCCTCGATGCTGATGGCCAGAGCGCGGGACGTCTGATGGGGGTGCGCCTCGACGTCTGCGACCATCAGGCCATCGAGGCCATGGTGGCGGAGGTCAGCGAGCGCTTCGGCGGCATCGATATCCTGGTCAACAACGCCGCGCTATTCGACATGCAGCCGGTACTCGAGGTGACCGAAGCCAGCTACGACAAGCAGTTCAACGTCAACGTCAAGGGCCTGTTCTTTACCCTGCAGGCGGTGGCCAGGGCGATGGTGGCGCGCGGCCAGGGTGGGGCGATCATCAATATGTCGTCCCAGGCCGGGCGCCGCGGCGAGGCATTGGTGAGCATGTATTGCGCCACCAAGGCGGCGGTTATCAGCCTCACCCAGTCCTGCGCACTGGATCTGATCAAGCACGGCATTCGCGTCAACGGCATCGCCCCTGGGGTGGTCGACACGCCAATGTGGGCGGAGGTCGACGCGCTGTTCGCCCGCTATGAAGGGCGGCCGCTGGGCGAGAAGAAGCGCCTGGTCGGCGAGGCGGTGCCCTATGGGCGCATGGGGCGCCCGGAGGACTATATTGGCGCGGCGGTGTTCCTGGCCTGCGACGACAGCGAGTACGTGGTGGCCCAAACGCTGAACGTCGACGGCGGCAACTGGATGAGCTGAGCCATGTTCGATATCACCACCAGCGGCGAGCTGCTCGCCGAGTTCATGGCCGAGGCCCGTAACCAGCGCTTCGACGCTGCCGGTCGCTTCCACGGCCCCTTTGCCAGTGGCGCCCCGGCGATCTTCGCCTCCCAGGCGGCACGCATGGGCGCGCGGGTCGCCTATGCCGGACGCGTGGGTGACGACGGCTTCGGCGACCTGATCGTCGCCCGCCTGCGCGATGACGGCATCGATGTTGGCGCCGTGCAGCGCGATGCCGAGCGACCCACCGGCAGCGCCTTCGTCAGCTACCAGGCCGACGGCAGCCGCCGCTTCATCTTCAACCTGGCGCACAGCGCTGCCGGCCAGCAGACCCTCGACGAGGATCAGCTGGAGCGGCTGGCGGCGTGCCGCTACTGCCACGTGATGGGCTCGTCGCTGTCGTCGCCGGCGGCCATCGACATCGTGCGACGGCTGGTGGCGCGGGTCAGGGCCAACGGCGGGCGGATCAGCTTCGACCCCAATGTGCGCGACGAGCTGATCGAGCGTCCCGGCGTACGCGAGGCGCTGCTCGAGCTCGTCGCCGGCTGCGATATCTTCCTGCCCAGCGATGCTGACCTTGAATGGCTGGCCGTTGCGGGAGAAGACATGGACGCCAGCGTGGCGCGGTTGATGGCCGAGCACCGCATGTCGCTGCTGGTGCTCAAGCGGGCCGCGGCGGGCTGCCGGGCCTACACCGCCAGCGAGGTGATCGAGGTGCCCGGCCTTAGCGTGGAGGAGGTCGACCCCACCGGCGCCGGCGACTGCTTCGGCGGTGCGCTGATCGCCGCCCTGGCCGCTGGCCGCGAGCTTCACCAGGCGTTGCGGCTGGCCAATGCCGCTGGCGCCCATGCCGTGACGGTACTGGGGCCGATGGAGGGCTGCAGCGACCTTGCCACCCTGGAGCAGCGGCTCGCCGCTGCGGGAGAGACGCAATGACTCATCCTCTCGACGAGATCGTAGCCGCCAACCGGCGCGGCGAGATGTGCGGCATTCCCTCGGTGTGCTCGGCCCACCCGCTGGTGCTCGAGGCCGCCATCGAGCGAGCCCTGGCCGATGCCACGCCGCTGCTGGTCGAGGCGACCTGCAACCAGGTCAATCAGCAGGGCGGCTATACCGGCATGACGCCGGTCGACTTTCGCGACCGGGTGCTGGCCCTGGCGGCACGGTGGGGCTTGCCCGAGGCGCAGCTGATCCTCGGCGGCGACCATCTGGGGCCGTCGCCGTGGCAAGCCGAGTCCGCCGAGGCAGCCATGGCCAAGGCCGAAGCGATGGTAGCGGCCTACGCCGCGGCCGGTTTTACCAAGCTGCATCTCGACGCCAGCATGCCTTGCGCCGATGACCCGCCGGCGCTCGACGATGCCACGGTGGCGGCCCGGGCCGCGCGCCTGGCCCAGGCCGCCGAGCAGGCCGCAGGGGAGGGCCGTGTGCAGCTGCGCTATGTGATCGGCACCGAGGTGCCGGTGCCCGGCGGTGCCCAGGAACACCTCGACAGCCTTGCCGTGACCGGTACCGCCGAGCTGCAGGCGACCCTCGAGACCCATCGCCAGGTGTTTGCGGCCCATGGGCTGAGTGAGGCCTGGCAGCGCGTGCGTGGGGTAGTGGTGCAGCCTGGGGTGGAGTTCGGCCATACCGAGGTGATCGACTTCGTGCCGGCCGCCGCCGCTGAGCTGAGCGCCGCCATCCACGCCTGGCCCAACCTGGTGTTCGAGGCCCACTCCACCGATTACCAGACGCCGCGCGCCTACCGCGCGCTGGTGAAGGGGCACTTCGCGATCCTCAAGGTGGGGCCGGCGCTGACCTTCGCTCTGCGCGAGGCGCTGTTCGCCCTCGACCATATTGCCCTGGAAGCGCCAGCGGTGGCGTGGAAGACGCCGCTGCGCGAAACCCTGGAGGTGGCCATGCGCGTCGAGCCGCGCTACTGGCAGGCCTACTACGAGGGGAGTGGCGACGAGCAGCGCTTCGCCCGTCGCTACAGTCTCAGCGACCGCAGTCGCTACTACTGGGCGCAGCCCGAGGTGACCGCTGCGGTCGAGGCGCTGTTCGATGCGCTCGACGCGACAGTGATACCGCCGACGCTGATCAGCCAGTACCTGCCGCAGCAGTATCAGGCGATCCGCCGCGCTGAGCTGACCGCCGATGCCCGCGCGCTGGTGCGCCACCATATCGACCGCACCCTGGGTGCCTACGCCGAGGCCTGTGCGCCGCCTGGCCGGCGCGCCGTGGGCTGATCAGGAGAGAACCGATGGGCAATCTGCAGTTCGATTTCGCGGGCCAGGTGGTGCTGATCACCGGCGCCGCCAACGGCATCGGCAAGTCGCTTGCCGAACGCTTCGCCGCCAGCGGCGCGCGGCTGGTGCTGGTGGACCGCAGCGAGTCGCTGCATGAACTGGCCGCCGCGCTGCCCGGCGAAGCGCTGGTCGCAGTGCACGACGTGGCCGACGAGGCCGCCGTCATGGCCAGCGTGGCCGAGGCCTGCCGGCATTTCGGCGGCATCGACGTGCTGGTCAACAACGCCGGCATCGGCCCGCTGGATGCCGCCGAGGCGATGTCCAGCGAGCTCTGGGACCAGACCCAGGCGGTCAATCTGCGTGGTGTCTTTCTGTTCTGCCGCGAGGTCGGCAAGGCCATGCTGGCGCGCGGCGCAGGACGCATCGTCAACCTGGCCTCCCAGGCGGCCAGTGTCGGCCTCGATGGCCACCTGGCCTACTGCACCAGCAAGGCCGGGGTGCTGGGCCTGACCCGTACCCTGGCGTTGGAGTGGGGGCCACGGGGGATCACCGTCAACGCAGTGTCGCCCACTGTGGTCGAGACCGAGCTGGGCCGCTACGGCTGGGCGGGAGAGAAGGGCGAGCGCATGAAGGCGCTGATTCCCACCCGGCGTTTCGCCCAGCCGGAGGAGATTGCCGCCGCCGTGATGTATCTGGCGGCTCGCGAGGCGGCCATGGTCAACGGTGCCGATCTGCGCATCGACGGCGGTTACACGGCGATCTAGGCGCGGCATCATGGGCCTTCGTTGATTCGCAAAGGAGAGCTGCACGTGAGCCAAGAACTGCATGCCATTGCCCAGCGCATCACCGCCGCCGCGGCGGATGCCGAGCGCTTCGTGGTCGCCCTGGCCGGCCCGCCGGGGGCCGGCAAGTCGACGCTGTCGGAGCAGCTGTGGCAGGCCATCGATGCCGAGCTGCCCGGCCAGGTGGTGGTGGTGCCGATGGATGGCTACCACTTCGACAATGCGGTGCTGGGCGCCGAGCAGGTCCCGTTCAAGGGCGCACCGCACACCTTCGACGTCGCTGGCCTGCATGCCGACCTGCTGCGCATTCGCCGCGCCGACGCAGCGGTCGCGGTACCGGTCTTCGACCGCCCCCTCGATCTGGCCCGGGCCGGTGGGCGCATCGTCGCGCGGGAACACCGCATTATCCTGGTCGAGGGCAACTACCTGCTGCTCGACCAGGCGCCGTGGCGCGATCTGGCGCCACTGTTCGACCTCAGCGTGATGCTCGAGGTTGATGACGACGAACTCGAACGACGCCTGGTGGAGCGCTGGCGGGGCATGGGCCAGGACCCCGCGGCGGCCCTCGACAAGGCGCGCAACAAGGACATGCTGAATGCGCGGCTGGTCAAGCGGCATTCACGAACCCCCGATCTGGTCTGGCGCTGACGCCGGGCCCTGGCGGGCCGAACACTCTTGCACTGGAGACACGCCATGACACCCCTCGACACCACCACGCTGCCCAGCCTGCCCGCCGAGGTGGCCCGCCCGTGCTACGCCCGCAGTGCCGTCACTGCGGGGATCGTGCATATCGGCGTGGGGGGCTTTCACCGCGCCCACCAGGCCATGTACCTGGATAGCTTGATGAACCAGGACGAGGCCCTTGACTGGGGCATCGTCGGGGTCGGGGTGATGCCCGGCGACAAGCGCATGCAGCAGGCACTGGCGGCCCAGGATTACCTCTATACCCTGGTGGTCAAGCACCCCGACGGCCGCCACGAGCCGCGGGTCATCGGCAGCATGATCGACTACCTGTTCGCGCCGGACGACCTCGAGGCGGTGATCGAACGCATGACTGACCCGGCGATCCGTATCGTCTCGCTGACCGTCACCGAGGGCGGCTACAACTTCCACCCGGTGAGCGGCGAGTTCGATTTCGACAACCCCCAGGTGCGTGCCGACCTCGCCGCGCCGAGCCGGCCGAGCACGACCTTCGGCCTGGTGGTGGAAGCGCTGGTGCGGCGTCGTGCCCGGGGCATCGCCCCGTTCACGGTGATGTCCTGCGACAATATCCAGGGCAATGGTGATGTCGCCAAGCGCATGTTCAGCGCCTATGCCCGGGCTCGGGACGCTGAGCTGGGCGAGTGGCTGGCCGCCGAGGTGGCGTTTCCCAACTCGATGGTCGACCGCATCACCCCGGTGACCGCTCAGGCCGACATCGACGAACTGGCCGCCCGCTTCGGCGTCAGCGACGCCTGGCCGGTGGTCTGCGAGCCATTCACCCAGTGGGTGCTGGAGGATCACTTCGGCGCCGGGCGGCCGGCCTTCGAGCGGGCCGGGGTGCAGGTGGTCGAGGACGTCGAGCCCTACGAGCTGATGAAGCTGCGGCTGCTCAACGCCAGCCACCAGGCGCTGTGCTATTTCGGCTACCTGGCCGGCTACCGCTACGCCCACGAGGTCTGCCAGGATCCGCTGTTCGTCGATTTCCTGCTCGCCTACATGCGCGAGGAGGGCAGCCCGACCCTGGCCGCCGTGCCGGGCGTCGACCTCGAGCAGTATCGCCTGACGCTGATCGAGCGCTTCGCCAATCCGCAGATCAAGGACACCCTGGCGCGGCTGTGCGCGGAGAGCTCCGACCGGATTCCCAAGTGGCTGGTCCCGGTGATCCGCGACCAGCTGGCCCGCGGCGGCCAGATCCGCCTCAGCGCGGCGGTGGTGGCGAGCTGGGCGCGCTATGTCGAGGGCGTCGACGAACAGGGCCAGCCCATCGAGGTGGTGGATCGCCTCAAGGAACCATTGATGGCCTTGGCGCAGCGTAATCGCGAGCAGCCGACCGCCTTTATCGAGAATGCCGAGCTGTTCGGCGACCTCGCCGAGCAGTCGCGCTTCCGCGACGCCTATCTGGCGACGCTTGCCTCGCTGCAAGAACGCGGCGCACGCGCTACCCTCGAGACACTGATTCAGTCGAAAGGGACGGCATGATGTATATCGGGGTGGATTGCGGAACCCAGAGTACCAAGGTGGTGGTGGTTGACGTCGAAGGCGGTACGATTCTCGCTGAGGCCAGCCGGCCGCATTCGCTGATCGAGGGCGACCATGGCCGCCGCGAGCAGGACCCCGGCGAGTGGGTCACGGCGCTGCGCGGCGCCCTCGGCGAGGCGCTGGGCCTGGCGGCCATCGACCCGCTGGCGATACGCGCCATTGGCGTCTCCGGCCAGCAGCACGGGCTGGTGGCGTTGGATGACAGCGGCGAGCCGGTCTATCCGGCCAAGCTGTGGTGCGATACCGAGACCGCCGCCCACAATGCCGCCCTGGTCGAACAGCTGGGCGGCGAAGCCGGCTGCCTCGACAAGCTCGGCCTGGTGCTGCAGACCGGCTACACCGCCTCCAAGCTGGCCTGGCTGCGCGAGCGCGAGCCGGCGGCATACCGGCGCATCGCGAGCCTGCTGCTGCCCCACGACTACCTCAACTTCTGGCTCACCGGCGAGCGGGTTACCGAGGCCGGCGATGCCTCGGGCACCGGCTACTTCGACACCCGGGCGCGCACCTGGCGCGAGGATGTGTTCGCCGCCATCGCCCCCGAACTCGACCCCGCACGGGTGCTACCGCGCATCATCGAGGCCAGCGAGCCGGCCGGCATGCTGCGCCCGGCGCTGGCGCGCGAACTCGGCCTGTCGCCGGAGGTGCTGGTGTCGAGCGGCGGCGGCGACAATATGCTTGGCGCCATCGGTACCGGCAACATCACCCCGGGGCTTATCACCATGAGCCTGGGCACCTCGGGTACGCTGTGTGCCTACTCACCGGCGCCGGTGATCGCCGACAGTGCCATGGTTGCCAACTTCTGCTCGAGCACCGGCGGCTGGCTACCGTTGATCTGCACCATGAACGTCACTTCGGCCACCACTCGGGTGCGCGAGCTGTTCGGCCTCGACCTCGCCACCTTCGGTGAGCGCATCGCCAGCGCCCCGGTGGGCGCCGAGGGCGTGACGGCGCTGCCGTTCTTCAACGGCGAGCGGGTGCCGATGCTGCCCGAGGCCACGGCGAGCTTTCTCGGCCTGAGCGGTGCCAACGTCACCCAGGCCAACCTGTGCCGTGCGGTGATGGAGGGAGCGACCTTCGGCCTGCGCTACGGCCTCGACCTGTTCGGCTCGCTGGCCGAGGGGGCCAGCCAGATCCGCCTGATCGGCGGCGGGGCCAAGAGCCCGGTATGGCGGCAGATGGTCGCCGATGTCACCGCCACACCGGTGATCTGCCCCGAGGTCACCGATGCCGCGGCGCTAGGGGCCGCGCTGCAGGCGGCCTGGTGCCATCAGCATGCCCACGGGGTGACGCTGGAGGCATTGTGCGCACGGCTGGTGCACCTCGACGCCGGCTCGCTGGCCGAGCCCGAACCGGGCGCGGTGGCGGCCTATCGCGAGGTCTATGCGCGCTACCACCAGGCGCTGGCCGAGCGCCACGCCCTGGCGCCTTGACCCGCCGTCACTTTCGTTACTCTTTTTACCAGGAGCGCTATCACATGACGTCCACGAGCCAACTCGAACAGCTCAAACGCCATTCGCTGGTGGTCGCCGACACTGGCGATCTCGAGGCAATCCGCCGCTACCAGCCGCAGGATGCCACCACCAATCCTTCGCTGCTGCTCAAGGCCTTCGCGCTGCCTGGCTATCAGGACCTGATCGACGCCGAGCTGGCGGCGGTCAAGGCGGAAGGCGTGGATCACGACACGCGCCTGGCTCACGCCGTGGATCGGCTGGCGGTGGCAATCGGCAGCGAGATCAGCCGGCTGGTGCCGGGGCGCGTCTCCACCGAGGTGGCGGCGCGGCTCTCCTTCGATACCCAGGCCAGCATCCGCAAGGCGCATGAGCTGGTGGACCTCTACGACCGCCACGGTGTGGGGCCGGAGCGGGTGCTGATCAAGCTGGCCTCGACCTGGGAGGGCATTCGCGCCGCCGAGGTACTGGAGCGCGAGGGCATCCAGTGCAACTTGACGCTGCTATTCAGCGAGGCCCAGGCCCAGGCCTGTTTCGACGCCGGGGTGTTTCTGATCTCGCCCTTCGTCGGGCGCGTCACCGACTGGTACAAGAAGGAGACCGGCCGCGACTATGCGCCCGACGAGGATCCCGGCGTGCAGTTCGTGCGTGGCGTGTGTGAGCGGGCCAATCGCGGCGGCTATGAGACGGTGGTGATGGGCGCCAGCTTTCGCACCACCGGCCAGGTGCTGGCGCTGGCCGGTTGCCCGCGGTTGACCATCTCGCCGGCGCTGCTCGAAGAGCTGGCAGCACGCGACGGCGAGGTAGCGCCCAAGATCGCCATGCAACCCGCTGCTGACCCCGCACCGACGCCACCTCTCGGTGAGGCGGCGTTCCGCTGGGGTCACAACCAGGACGCCATGGCCAACGACAAGCTGGCCGAAGGCATTCGCCGTTTCCATGACGACCAGGCCGCCCTCGAGACGCTGATCGACGAGCGCCTGGGGTGATCCCCCGATGATGGCCCCACGAGCCCGTCGCGGGGCCTTCTCGTCGAGTCATACCGGCCTGGCTGTGGGCTAGGATGTCAGAAACTCTCCAGCTTCCAGACGTCGAAGGCCGGCTCCTCGTAAGGGTGGGCGGTCCTGAGCGCCGCCACCGCCGCGCGGATCAGATGATCCGCGCATACCAGTTCCACCTTGAGCTCCTCCACCCGTTCCAGGTCGCCCACGGTGCCGATATGCGGGTTGGCCCCGGCCAGGGGGCGGAACTGTCCGGTGCCCGGGGTCTGGAAGCAGCACGCCTCGTAGTCGCCGATGCGTCCGGCACCGGTGGCGAAGATCGCTTCCTTGACGGCTTCGGCGTCCTCTACCGGGACGAAGAAGGCCAGCTTGTACATCGCTCGTCTCCTCTGTGGGTCAACCTTTACCCTTGTGCCACAGGGCGGGGGTGAGGTCACCCCCGCACCACCCATGTCACGTCAAGGAGAGGATGCCATTGAAGCTGGACTTGCCGAACTGCTGGAAATGCTGACACTGCGGAGCCATTGCCACTTGGCGGCGGCTATCGCTGCGGCGTGGAGCGGACGCTGGCCCGGCTGGAGGCGGGATAGCGACGGCGGGTCGTGGCGTTGACCCAAGAGGACGTGGAAGGTATGTTTACATTCGTTTTTGAATGTATGTGTTGAAGGCGCCGACTGGGCTAGGCTTTGACAGGGGCAACATCTCCCGTCTCCCCCGCGGGGACATCGCGACACTGTCGGGCAACGGATGGATGTACCTATGACCCAGGAACCTTCTTCAACCCCTTCTCAGGGCGACGCGGTGGACCAGGCGCCGGCGCCTGTCTCGGACGAGACCCACCACGATCAGGACGCCGCGACCTTGGCGGTGTCACCAGCGGGCGATTCTCCCCCCAAGAACCCGGCCCGCAAGATCGCCGCGCTCGTGGTACTGGTCATGCTGGTGCTGGTCGCCTGGTACGTGGTCACTGATCGGCTGGCCCCCTATTCGTCGCGTGGCGCGGTGTCCGGTTACCTGGCTCAGCTCACGCCTCGGGTCGCCGGCCAGGTCACCGAGGTCTTCGTCCAGGACGGGGAGGTGGTGGAGGCGGGGAGGCCGCTGTTCCGGCTCGATACCCGTCCCTTCGAGCTGGCGGTGCGCCGGGCCGAGGCTGACCTGGCCCAGGCGATGCAGGCCACCGAGGCCTCGGCCGCCTCGATCATGGCCTCCCAGGCGGTGGTCACCCAGGCACGCGTGGAGCTGGAGAATGTCCGGGCGTCCACCAATCGCATCCTGTCGCTGGCCAGGCGTGACCTGGTCGCCCAGGTGGACGCGGACAATGCCCGAGCCGAGCTGCGTAGCGCCCAGGCGGGGGTGGCGCGCGCCGAGGCGGATCTGGAGAGTGCCATGCTGGCGTTGGGAGAGCGCGGCCTGGACAACCCCGAGGTGCTGGCCGCTCAGGTGCGTCTCGAGCAGGCCCAACTGGATCTCGAACTGGCCACGGTGACGGCACCGACCCGCGGGGCGGTCACCAACCTGCAGCTGGCGGTAGGGACCTACGTCTCGCCGGGGACACCGGCCATCACCTTCTTCGATGCCCGTGGCGCCTGGATCACCGCCGACCTGCGCGAGAACCAGCTCGGCAACGTGACGCCCGGCGATCGGGTGGCGATCCTCTTCGATGCCGTGCCCGGGCGCGTCTTCGAGGGACGGGTGCAGAGTATCGCCTGGGGCATCGACCCCGGCCGCCCCACGACGGGGGGGCTGATGCAGAACCAGCCGGCCAATGAGTGGTTCGAGCCAGCGCGGCGCATGCCGGTGCATATCGAGTTGGAGGGCGGCCTGGAGGCCTGGCCGAGGGCGGTGCGGGCCGGCGGCAAGGTGAGTGTCGTGGTCTTCGCCCAGGGGCGCGACAATCCCGTCGCCTGGCTATCGTCGGCCCTGCTGCGCCTGCGGGCCTGGCTCTCCTACCTGTACTGAGGGCTCCGTCATGTATGTCGCACCGGGACCGCGCGTCGAGGACGATCCGCTGTTCGCGTTTCGCCTGGCCACTGCAGCCGTCATTGGCCTGCTGGTAGCCCTCTTGCTGCAGTCGTCCCTGCCGATGGTCATTCCGGTGCTCATGGTGGGCTTGATGGGCGGGATGCGCCGGGCCTTCGATCCCAGGAAAGCCATCGGCGGCCCTCTGGCGATGATCGTCATCATGTCGCTCTATGCCGCCCTGGTCTCGCTTACGCGCCCCATGCCCGCGGTGCTGATCCTGCTGGTCGGCATCAACAGCGTGCTGGCCTATTACCTGATCCTGCGCACGGGGAGTCCCATCGGCATGCTGCTGCTGATCGGCATCGTGCTGATGTCGGTGATGGGGATGAGTTCCCCCCTGGCCATGGAGGTGGTGCGCGATGCCTTCATCGAGGCGGGGCTGGTGGCCCTGGTCGTCATCCCGGTGCTCTATGCGCTGCTGCCGCCGGCATCGAAGGAGCGCTTCGTCGAAGACCACCGGCCGGCGAGCGAGGGCCATCATGGCATGCGTGCGCTGATCCGGGGCTGTGTGCTGCTGTTGCTGGTGCTCTGGCTCTATACGGTGGTGGACGAGTCCAGCTTAATGCTGGCGCTCGCGGCCGTCTTCGTCCTGGTCTTCCCGACTCGCGAGCGACTCTTCGCCGAGGCGTGGCAGCGTACCTTCGCGACCTTGGTCGGCGGCGGCCTGGCACTGTTGATCCTGGGGATTGCCACCCTGGTGGCGCACCTTCCCATCCTGCTGCTGCTGATCTTCCTGGCCGGGCTCTTCCTCGCCAGCCGCATGATGCGGGGCCGCCACCCGCCGATGGTCTACCAGTTCGCTTTCTCGGTGACGATCGCCCTGGTGGTGGGGAGCCTGACCACCCAGGCGCCGCTGGATGCCATGGTGTCGCGGGTCACCCTGACCCTCACCGGGGCCCTGGTGGCGGCCTTTCTCACCAGCCTGCTGGAGTTATTGATCCTGGGAGACGAGCGGGACGTGGGGGCATCGCGTCCTTGAGGGGACATGCCAGGGCCGATCGCCGGCCCAGTCGTGCCGCCAGGGTTGAAGCCAACCGTTGCCACCAGGGGGCGGCGGGGTGTCGCTCCTCTCGGATGTATTGCGCCCCTTGTGCCATAGCCAAGCAGGCTTTGCCAGTCGAGGAGGGGCATGGAGGGCTATCGCAGTTACCTCTAAGCGAAGGACGCCGGGGACAGACCGAAGAGGAGGTTTGCGCCATGGATGGCGCAAGATAGCGCCCAGGGATGGGTTCACAGCGCCTCCTCGCAGGCCTGTCGACGGATAAGTTCCGAGCGGTGCTGCCTATCTGCAATCGCCCTGGTCGGTTATGGCAAGATGGGACCAGCCGACACCATCAGGGGAGGGCATCATGGACGCATCACTGGAGGAGCTGCTGGCGTCGCTGGCGCTGACGCCGCGGGGCGAACTTCGCTCCATGTCAGGGGGCGACATCGCCACCGTCTACCGGCTCGACACCGACCAGGGCGCGGTGGTGGTCAAGCGTGACGATGGCCAGCGGCTGGCCGGTGAGGCCGATGGCCTGGCGGCGCTGCGCGCCGCCGATAGCGGCCTGGTGGTGCCCGAGGTGCTGGGCCAGGCGGACGAGTGGCTGGTGATGGAGGCGCTGCACGTCTCGCGGCGCGAGGCGGGGGATGCCTTGGCGCTTGGCCAGGGGCTGCGGGCACTGCACGCATACCGCGCAGACGAGCACGGCTGGCCGCGGGACAATGCTTGTGGGCTGACCCCTCAGCCCAATGCACCGCTGGCCGACGGGCGGGCGTTTCAGCGCCAGCGACGCCTGCTGCCGCTGGCCGCCGCCTGCCATGAACGCGGCCTGCTGGACGCCGGCCTCCGCCAGCGCATCGAAACCCTGGCCGAAGGTCTGGAGCGCTGGCTGCCGGATGCTCAGGCCAGCCTGCTGCACGGCGATCTGTGGAGCGGCAACCTGCTGTATACCCCGCGCGGGCCGGCGCTGATCGATCCGGCGGTGTATCGCCACTACCCGGAGGTCGACCTGGCCATGTTGACGCTGTTCGGCGCTCCCGGGGAGGCCTTCTTCGAGGCCTACTGGAACGGTGACGCCCCGGCCGACTGGCCGAGGCGTGAGGCGCTGTTCCAGCTCTATCCGCTGCTCAACCACCTGCTGCTGTTCGGCGCTGGCTATCGCGGCGGAGTCGAGCGGGTGGTGGCGCGGGTCGAGGCTTACCAGGACTAGCTGTTTACCAAGACCTATAGGGCAGGAACTTGCCGCTGAGGGTCAGTAGTACCCGGTCGCCCTTGGGATCCTCGACCTTGTCGACCTCCATGGTGAAGTCGATGGCGCTCATGATGCCGTCGCCAAATTTCTCCTGGACCACGTCCTTGAGCGTTTCGCCGTAGACGCCCACCACCTCGTAGAGGCGATAGACGAAGGGATCCTGGGGGATCGCCTCGTCCCAGGCCTTGGTGGGGAAGGCCTTGAGCGCGTCGGCCGCCTCGCTGTCGACGCCGAGCACGTCGCACAGCTTGTGGGCCACCTCGTGGCTGGCACTGTTCATGCCGTAGCAGGCCGAGGCGACCCATACCGGTGACATGCCGACGGCGCTGCCGATAGCGTCCCAACTGAGCTGTTTGCGGGCCTTGGCGGCGAGCAGGGTGTGGCGCATTTCGAGTTTATCCATGATGCGTCTCCTTGGGAGTAAAGGTAACCAGGGTATCGTGGGTGGTGTCGGCCGAGGCGCGCTGGCCATCGGATGCCGCCGGGGTGTCGGCCGAGGCGCGCTCGACCGGGTTGACCGCTTCGGGGTAGCGCAATCCGCGCCGGTCGAGATCGGCGGTGCGCAGCTCGCCGGAGCGGTTCACCAGGAAATCCACCAGGTAGTTGCGGATGGTGTAGAAGTGCGGATGCTTGACGATCTCGCCGCGCTGGCGCGGCCGTGGCAGGTCGATCTCGACGGCTTCGGCGATACGCGCCTCGGGGCCGTTGGTCATCAGCAGGATGCGATCGGCGAGCAGGATCGCCTCGTCGACGTCGTGGGTGATCATGAACACCGTCTGCTGATCCTGGCTCCAGATCTTGATCAGCTCGTCCTGGATGACGCCGCGGGTCAGGGCGTCCAGCGCCCCGAAGGGTTCGTCGAGCAGCAGCAGCTTGGGCTTGGTGGCGAAAGCGCGAGCGATACTCACCCGCTGGCGCATGCCGCCGGAGAGCTGCGCCGGCTTGCGGCCCACCACGTCCTTGAGGCCGACCATCTCGAGATAGGCGAGGCTATGCTCGGTAACCTTGGCGTCGCTCCATGCCTTCCAGCGGGCGCGCACGCCGAAGCGCACATTCTCCAGCGCCGACAGCCACGGCAGCAGGCTGTAGTTCTGGAACACTACGCCGCGCTCGAGGCCCGGGCCGTCGATCTCCTTGCCCTCCATCACCATGGTGCCATCGCTGAATTGATCGAGGCCGGCCAGGGCGTTCATGATCGTCGACTTGCCGCAGCCGGAGTGGCCGATGATGCAGACGAATTCGCCTTTCTCGAGCTGGAAGCTGACGTTCTCGAACACTGTCAGGTCTGGCTCGCCCTTGGCGCCGGGAAAGCGCTTGGCGGCTTGCTGGACTTCTACGAAGGCGTGACTCATGTCTCTCTCCTGAAGGTTATTCCTGGTAGGCGACCAGCTTGGCGACGGCACCGAGGGCCAGGTCGAGCAGCATGCCCACCACGCCGATCATCAGGATCGAGAAGATCACGCTGGTCAGGTCGAGGTTGTTCCACTCGTTCCACACGTAGTAGCCGATGCCGGTACCGCCGACGAGCATCTCGGCGGCGACGATCACCAGCCAGGCGATGCCGATGGAGATGCGCATGCCGGTGAGGATGGTCGGTGCCGCGGCGGGCAGGATCACCTGGAAGGCGGTCTTGAGCGGCGACAGCTCATGAGTGCGCGCGACGTTGACCCAGTCCTGCCTGACCCCGGCCACGCCGAAGGCGGTATTCAGCAGCATCGGCCAGATCGAGCAGATGAAGATCACGAAGATCGCCGAGGCCTCGGAGTCCTGGATGATGAACAGCGCCAGCGGCATCCAGGCCAGCGGCGAGATCGGCCTGAGCACCTGGATATAGGGATTGAGCGCCTTGTACATCAGCGGCGACATGCCGATCAGAAAGCCCAGCGGAATGGCGATTACTGCCGCCAGCAGGTAGCCCGTGAGCACGCGATATAGCGAATAGCCCAACTGGATGCCGATGCCCTTGTCGTTGGGGCCGGCATCATAGAAGGGGTTGGAGAGCTCCTCCCAGGCGCGCACCAGCACTTCCGACGGTGGCGGTACCTTGGCGGTTTCGTCGGCGCCGGCCATCAGCTGTTCGTACTCGCTGAGTTCCCCGCCGCCGCCCAGTATCGGCACCTGATTAAGCCCCTCCCAGAGCCCCAGGCCGAGGACCAGGAGCACCACCGCCAGCAGGCTGGCGCGCGCGTTGAGGCTGACGTTCCACTCGGTGGTCGTGCGATCCATGTCAGCTCCTCCGGATATCGAAGCTTTCGATGTAGGCCTCGGGCTGGGTGTAGTCGAAGGTCTTGCCCATGATCTGGTAGTTGCGCGAGTTCTCCTCCGGCGCGTCGTAGCCCAGCTCGCGCATCACCTCGCGAGCGTCGCTGGCGAGGTAGACGTCGCGGGCGACCTGCTGATAGTCGACGTGGTCGTCGATATAGCCCCAGCGTTTCATCTGGGTCAGGATCCACACCGCCATGGAGTGCCAGGGGAAGGGGTCGAAGTCGATGCGATCGGGTACTCGCTGTACTTCACCCAGGCCATCGGCAAAGGTGCCGGTCAGTACCTGCTCGATGACCGTGACCGGCTGGTTGAGGTAGTTGGTGGGGGCGATGGCCTCGGCAATCTCCGAGCGGTTCTCGGGGTTGGAGGAGTACTGGGTGGCATCGATGATCGCCCTCAACAGGGCGCCATAGGTGTTGGGATTCTCGCGCGCGAACTGGGCACTGGTGGCGAAGGCGCAGCACGGGTGGCCGTCCCAGATCTCCTTGGTCAGCAGATGAATGAAGCCGATGCGCTCGTAGACCGCGCGCTGGTTGAAGGGATCCGGCGACAGGAAGCCGTCGATATTGCCGGCGCGCAGATTGGCGACCATCTCGGGCGGCGGGATGACGCGGATCTGGATGTCCTGGTCGGGGTCGAGGCCGTGCTCGGCAACGTAGTAGCGCAGCAGGAAGTTATGCATCGAGTACTCGAAGGGTACGCCGAAGGTGAAGCCCTGCCACTGCTGCGGGTCGCGTTTGTCCTGATGGTCGTTGTGCAGCACGATCGCCTGGCCGTTGATGTTCTCCACGGCGGGCATGATGAAGGGCTCGGGACTAGAGCCGGCGCCGAGACTCATCGCCAGCGGCATCGGGGTGAGCATATGGGCAGCGTCGTACTCGCGATTGAGTGACTTGTCCCGGGCTACCGCCCAGCCGGCGGTCTTGATGACCGAGACGTCGAGGCCATAGCGCTCATAGAAGCCCATCGGGTGGGCCATGATGATCGGTGTGGCACAGGTAATCGGCACGAAGCCGACATTGAGCTGGGTCTTCTCCAGCGGGCCGAGGTCCTCCTTGACGGCGGCCTTGATGGCGTCCATCGGAAACAGGCTGGCCAGAGCGGCGGCCGCGGTACCGCCGCCGACCAGCTTCATGAATTGGCGGCGATGCATGTCGCTATGGCCGAACATGCCGCGCACCAGGGCGCTTTCCACCACTCGATCCATCATCTCTTCGCTGTTGGCCGGCTGCGCGGCGTCGCGCTTGGCACCATCGGAGGCGAGGTGTGCCGCGGCGTCTTGGCGGCAGTCGTGACAGTCGCAATGGCGGCCATGAGTCAACGACTGGCGGTGGTCGAAGGGGTTGCCCAGGCTGTTGTGGTCGTTGCGATCGCTCATGTTGTTGTTCACCTCATGGAAGCAATGGGATATCGGGATGCGTCACGGTGGTGCAGTGCTGGGAGTCACAGCGACGCTGAGGCAACCATTGCCAGGCCCGTGCCAGTTGCCGCCAAGGGAAAGATAGTCGTTTCTATACAGTGGGTTGGCGGCATTGCATGGCGCCTGGGAAGGGGCGGTTGGCAATCACGAAATCTCGCAATCTACGATATTTCGTTGGTTTTTATACGAAATATCGTCACTGGCGCGGGTTTTGAATGACCTAGGGCATGCCCCACTCAGGAGAGCTGCCATGAGCCCTGCCTCGCTGCACCAGCGTGTCTTCCTGCAATCGCCCCAGGCCATGCTGGTGGTCGATCCGTTAGCTGATCGCCTGCTGGAGGCCAATCCCGCCGCTAGCCGACTGCTGGGAGGTGACGCCGCGGCGCTGTCGGCGCGACCCTTCAGCCACTGCCTGGGGGCATCGCTGCCGCTGTGGGTGAGCTTTACCGACGAAGTGCTGACCCGCTCCCCGGGCTGGTCGGATGACCTGGTGGTGCTCGACCTGACCCGACAGCCGCACCACGTCGAGGTGTTCGGCCAGCGCCTCGACGACGGCCAGACGCTGCTGTTGACCCTGACCGACCGCGATCAGGCCGAGCAGCGCCGGGCCAAGGCCGACCTGCGTCGCCAGCATCGCCGCGGCCATGTCGGCTGGGAGCGGGTCGAGCAGGTCTTCGAGCGTATCGAGCGCCAGAACCAGCTGATCCTGGGTGCGGCGGGGGAAGGCATCTACGGCCTCGACGCCGAGGGCAAGACCACCTTCGTCAACCCTGCCGCGGAGCGCATCCTGGGCTGGAGTAGCGACGACATGGTCGGTCACGATGCCCACCTGATGTTTCACCACACCCGTGCCGACGGTAGCCACTTTCCGGTGCAGCAGTGCCCGATCCACGCCTCGTTCAGCGACGGCCAGGTGCATCGCGTCGACGACGAGGTGTTTTGGCACAAGAACGGCGAGGCGATCCCGGTGGAGTACACCAGCACGCCGATCTTCGAGATGGGCCGGTTGGTGGGGGCAGTGGTGCTGTTTCGCGATATTCGCGAGCGCAAGCGCGCCGAGCAGCGGCTGCGCGATGCCCTGGCCGAGGTCGAGTCGCTCAAGCAGCGTCTCGAACTCGAGAACCAGTACCTGCAGGAGGAGATCAAGGCCGAGCTCAACCACCGCGAGATCGTCGGCGAGAGCCCTGCGGTGGCGCAGCTGATTCGCCAGATCGCGCTGGTAGCGCCCACCGATGCCAACGTCCTGATCAGCGGCGAGTCGGGCACCGGCAAGGAGCTGATTGCACGCGCGATTCACGTCGGCAGCGAGCGTAGCGACCGACCGCTGATTCGCGTCAACTGCGCGGCAATTCCCCACGACCTGTTCGAGAGCGAGTTCTTCGGCCATGTGAAGGGCGCCTTTACCGGCGCGGTCAACGACCGACCGGGGCGCTTCGAGTTGGCCGACGGCGGCACCTTGTTCCTCGACGAGGTGGGCGAAATCCCGCTGGCGCTTCAGAGCAAGCTGCTGCGGGTGCTGCAGGACCAGCAGTTCGAACGCATTGGCGGCAATCGCACACGCGAGGTGGATGTGCGGGTGATCGCCGCCACCAACCGCGACTTGCGTGAAATGATCGAGGCCGGCGAGTTTCGCGAGGATCTCTATTTTCGCCTCAATGTGTTTCCCATCGAGTCGGTGCCGCTGCGCAGCCGCATCGAGGATGTGCCGCTGCTGGCCCGGCACTTCCTGCAGCGCGCCTGCCAGAAGTTCAACAAGCCGGGGGTGAGGATTCCGCCGGCCCAACTGCAGATCCTGCAGCGCTACCCGTGGCCGGGCAATATTCGCGAACTGGAGAACGTCATCGAGCGCCAGGTGATCGTTACCCAGGATCGCCGCCTGGTATTCGACGACCTGCTGCTCGGCGAGCCGCCGAGTCCGCGCCGTGAGCCACCCGAGCCGGCGGCCACGGCAGCGGACGCCAGCGCGCCGCTGCCGGAGCAGGAGCTGTGCCGCCGCCAGCGCGACAACGCCATCGCCGCGCTGCAGCGCTGTGCGGGTAAGGTCTCGGGCCGCGATGGCGCCGCCGAGCTGCTGGGCCTCAAGCCCACTACGCTGTTCTCACGGCTGCGCAAGTGGGGCGTCGAGCCGCGCGACTATCGGCGTTGAACCGCGCCTTGTGAGCCTAGGAGACCGCGTCGAGGAAGGCCGCCCGCATCAGCTCTCGGGTGTAGGCGTCGCGTGGGGAGCGGAACAGCGCCTCGGTCTCGCCTTGCTCCACCACCTCGCCCTGACGCATCACGATCACGCTATCGGCCAGGGCGCGCACCACCGCCAGGTCGTGGCTGATAAACAGGTAGGTGAGGTCGTGCTTGGCCTGCAACGTGCGCAGCAGCTCGATCACCGTGGCCTGTACCGACCTATCCAGTGCCGAGGTGGGTTCGTCGAGGAGCAGGAATTCCGGTTTGAGTACCAGCGCGCGAGCGATGGCGATGCGCTGGCGTTGCCCACCGGAGAACTCATGGGGATAGCGCTTGCGCATGGCGGGATCGAGGGCGACCTCCTCGAGTGTCTCGATGACCCGGGCCTCGCGCTCACGGCGTGTCAGCAGCGGATAGTGCACTCGTAGCCCCTCGCTGACGATTTCGCCGACCGTCAAGCGAGGTGAAAGCGAACCGAAGGGATCCTGGAATACCACCTGCATCCTCGAGCGAATCGGGCGCATGGCACTGCCGTCCAGATGGGTCAGGTCGGTCTCGTCGAAGCGCACGTCGCCTGAGCTCTCGAGCAGGCGCAGCAGGGCGCGCCCCAGCGTCGACTTGCCGGATCCCGACTCGCCGACGATGCCCAGTGTCTGCCCGCGGCGGATGTCGAGATCGATACCGCGCACCGCGTCGAAATACTCGCTGGGGCGAAACAGGCGCTTCTTGAGCGCGAACCTTACCTTGATGTCACGTGCCTCGAGCAGCACCGGGAGGCTGGGGTCGACCGGCGCCTTGCGGCCGCTGGGCTCGGCCTCGATCAGCATCCGCGTATAGGGGTGTTGGGGAGCGCTGAAGAGGGCCTGAGTCGAGGCTGTCTCGACGATCTCACCGTGGCGCATCACGCAGACCCGGTCGGCGAAGTGACGCACGACCCCCAGGTCGTGGGTAATGAACAGGATCGCCATGCCGTAGCGCTGCTGTAGATCCTTGAGCAGGCGCAGGATCTGCGCCTGCACGGTGACGTCGAGTGCGGTGGTCGGCTCGTCGGCGATCAGCAACTTGGGCTCGCAGGCCAGGGCCATGGCGATCATCACCCGCTGGCGCTGGCCACCGGAGAGTTCGTAAGGGTAGCTGGCGATGCGACGCCGGGGCTCGGGGATCCCAACCTGCTCGAACAGCTCTATGACCCGCTCATCGGCGGTTTTGCCACGCAGCGAGGTGTGCTTCTTGAGTACCTCGCGCACCTGATCACCGATGCGCATCAGGGGGTTGAGCGAGGTCATCGGCTCCTGAAAAATCATCGATATCTCGTTGCCGCGTATCTGGCGCATACGGCGCAAAGGGGTGTCGAGCAGCGCTTCTTCGCCCCGCTTGCCGTGCCAGCGTATGCTGCCGCTGGGCTCGGCGAGATCAGGTAGCAAGCGCATGATGGCAAGCGAAGAGATCGACTTGCCGGAGCCTGACTCACCCACCAGTGCCAGGGTTTCGCCTGGGGCAATATGCAGGTCGAGAGACTTGACCGCCGAGACCGTGCCTTGGGGCAGGTGGAAGTCGACACGCAGCCGGTCGATTTCAAGTAGAGGTGTCGTCATCGGGCTTCCTCAGCGAGTCTTGGGGTCGAGGGCGTCACGCAGGCCGTCGCCCAGAAAGTTGAGACATAGCAGGGTGATGGCCAGGAAGGCGGAGGGCACCAGCAGCATCCAGGGGGCGCTCTGCATCATGTCCTTGCCCTCGCTGATCAGCACCCCCCAGCTGGTCATCGGTTCCTGGACGCCGAGGCCGAGAAATGACAGGAAGCTCTCCAGCAGGATGACCTTGGGTACCGTCAGGGTCACGTAGACGATCACCGGCCCCAGGGTATTGGGGATCAGGTGACGGGTGACGATGGTGGTGCTTTTGACGCCGAGGGCATGCGCCGCCTCGACGAACTCGCGGCGTTTCAAGGCCAGCGTCTGGCCGCGCACGATACGCGACATGTCGAGCCACTCCACGGCGCCGATGGCGGCATAGATCAGCAGGATGTTGCGGCCGAACACCACCATCAGCAGGATCACCAGGAACATGAAGGGCAGCGAGTACATGATATCGACGAAGCGCATCATCAGGTTGTCGACGCGCCCACCCATGTAACCGGCGATGGCCCCGTAGAGTACGCCGATCACCAGCGAGACGAGGGTCGCGACCAGCGCCACCGAGAGCGATATCTGGCCGCCATAGAGGGTACGGGTGAGCAAGTCGCGGCCGTTGGCGTCGGTGCCGGCATAGTGACCGTCGGCAATGCTGGGCGGTGCGGTGAAGGCGTTCCAGTCGACCTCGTTGAGCCCCCATGGCGTCAGCCAGGGGCCGGCCACGCAGGCGATGGCGATCAGCCCGAGCAGAAACAGGCTGAAGGTGGCGGCACGGTTCTGCTTGAGACGACGCCAGGCGTCGCCGGCCAGGCTTTCACCTGCGCTGTTGCCATCGAAAGGCAGCGTCGTGGGAGTCGGTTCAGTGGTCATAGCGAATCTGCGGGTCGAGGGCGGAGTAGAGGAGATCGACGATCAGGTTGATCAGCACGATCAGTGCGCCATAGAACACCACCGTGCCCATCACCAGGGTGTAGTCGCGATTGAGCGCCCCCTGGACGAAGTAGCGGCCGATGCCGGGAATGCCGAAGATCTGCTCGATGACCACCGAGCCGGTGATGATGCCGGCGATGGCCGGGCCGAGGTAGGAGACCACCGGCAATAGAGCGGGGCGCAGGGCATGGCCCCAGATCACCTCATACTCGGCCAGCCCCTTGGCGCGGGCGGTACGGATGTACTGGCTGCCGAGCACCTCGATCATGCTGGCGCGCATCATGCGCGCGATATAGGCGATCTGCTGGATGGAGAGGGCCACCACTGGTAGCACCATGTTGCGCCAGTGGCCATCGTTCCAGCCGCCGACGGGGAGCCAGGCGAGGAGCACACCGAACACCAGGGCGAGCAGCGGGGCGATCACGAAGTTGGGCACGGCCACGCCGGCAAGGGCGGTGCCCATGACCATGTAGTCAACCGTGGAGTTGCGCCTAATGGCGGCGACGATGCCCATTGGCAGGCCGATCAGCAGTGCCAGGCCGATGGCCCACAGGCCGAGCTCGAGACTGACCGGAAAGCCCTGCATGATCAGCTCGGTGACGGTGAAATCCTTGTAGCGAAACGAGGGGCCGAAATCGCCCTGCAGCAGATTGCCCATATAGAGCAGGTACTGTTTCCACACCGGCTGGTCGAGATGATAGGTGGCCAGCAGGTTGGCTTCGATTTCGGCGGGTAGCTGGCGCTCGCCGTCGAAGGGGCCGCCGGGTGCCATGTGCATCAGGAAAAACGACACGGTAATGACGATCAACAGCGTGGGTATGGCCTGTAACAGGCGTTTGCCGACATAGTAGAGCATACAGGTATCCCCAGGCCCCGGGAGTCCGAGGCCTTTGCGATGCGTTCAGGAGAAGTGGCGTTCAGTCCTCGAAGGAGACCCAGCGCGAGCGGTGGATATCCTCGATATTGTTCTCCCAGCCCTGCAGCGATGGGTTCACCAGATTGCGCGAGACGTAGTAGTAGATCGGCAAGACGGCGGCATCGTCGAGCGCCAAGCGCTCGGCCTGGGCCATGATCTCGCCGCGCTCGTCGAGATCCTGGGTCTCGCTGGCTTCGACCATGAGGGAGTCGAACTCCGGGTTGCTGTATGCGCCATAGTTGTTGGCGACCCCGCTCTCCAGCAGGCTCAGGAAGTTCTGGGCATCGTTGTAGTCGCCGATCCAGCCGGCGCGTCCGACGTCGAAGTCACCCTGACGCAGGTCGGCGTAGTGGACGGCCACCTCGGAGTTGTAGAGGTCGACCTCGACACCGAGTGGTTCCCACATTGCACCCAAGGCGATCGAGACGCGGCGGTGATCCTCGCTGGTGTTGTAGCGCAGCATTAGCTCCAGCGGGTTATCGGGGCCATAGCCGGCGTCCTGCATCAGCTCGCTGGCACGGCTCATGCGTTCGTCCTGGCTCAGCTCTACCCACTCGGGCTGCTGGGGCTGGTAGTGGCTGACACCGGGGGGGACGAAACTATAGGCGGGCTCCTCGCCGGTGCCGAGGATCTGCTCGGTAATGACTTCGCGGCGGGTAGCCAGGCTCAGCGCCTCGCGCACACGCGGGTCGGCGGTGGGGTGGCCGTCGCGGGAGTTGACCACGAAGTAGTAGATGCCCAGGAAAGGCGCGGTTTGGGTGGCTTCGGGTAGGTTGTCCTGCAACCAGTCGTACTGCTGGGTGGGAAAGTCCCTGGCAACGTCGATCTCGCCGGCCCGGAAGCGATTCAGGGCAGTGTTGCGCTCCTCGATGGGGAAGTAGATGACCCGCTCCAGGGCGACATCGTCATGGCTATGGAAATGTTCGTTCCTGACCGCTTCGATGCGCGTCTGGGACTGCCAGCGCTGCAGGGCGAAGGGACCATTGGAGACCATGTTGCCGGGGCGCGACCAGGCGTCGCCATGCTCCTCGACCACGTGACGCGGCACTGGATAGGCGGTGTAGTGGGAGAGCTGGTCGAGGAAGTAGGGCGTCGAGCGCTCGAGGGTGATCTGCAGGGTATGCGCATCGAGGGCTTCGATACCCAGAGTTTCCGGGTCGGCGCCCTCGCTGTAGACGGCCTCGGCATTCTTCACCGGGTAGAGCAGGTAGGCATAGTCGGCGGCGGTGGCAGGCGTCAGGATGCGACGGAACGCGAATACGAAGTCCTCGGCGGTGACCGGTTCGCCATCCGACCAGCGAGCATCCTCGCGCAGTGTAAAGGTATAGACGGTGCCGTCATCGGAGATCTCCCAGGACTCGGCGACGCCGGGGATGCGCTCGCCGTCGGCGGCCTCGGTGATCAGGCCTTCGAAGAGGTCGCCGGCCACGTCGTTTTCCCAGGTGCCACTGATCTTGTGTGGGTCGAGTGAGGCGGGCTCACCCATGATCGAGATTCGCAGGGTATCGGCATACAGGGGGGAGGACAGCAGTCCGGCGGTGAGGCAGGCCCCAAGCAGGGCGCGTTGTTTAAGCATAGAGGATCACTCCTGAACTTATCGTTGTTTGTGGTAAGCGGTGCCAGGATCTCTGGCGCCATGCATTACCAGTCAACATTAGGGCATTCGTTTGAATGAAACTGATATTATTTGTATCTAAACTTTTCCTGATTGATGCCCAAATGGTTGACGCCGGCATCGACGCTTGACCTAAAGCTAGGTTGAGGTAATAGGGTGCCGGCTGTTCACATAAATTGACCTGGTACAAGCCTGGCATACATACATGAATGTAACTATAATGCGCACCTTTCCCGGTGGCTCGAGGACGGAGCCACTTATACGTTTCACACCTGGAGGCACCTCATGCGACTGGCACCCCGAGCGGGCGTGACCCCGATTCGAACCCTGCTGTTGGCAGGGCTGATCAGCGTAGGCTTGGCGGCCTGTGGTCAGAACGGCGAGGATGAGGAGGGGCCTCCGGGCGGCGAGGCGGGCGGGCCACCGCCGACCACGGTATCGGTGATCAGCGTCGAGCCGCGCGACGTCGAGGTGGTGCAGGAGTACGCCGGGCGCGCCCGCGGCTCGCGTGAGGTCGAGGTGCGCGCCCGGGTCGAGGGGATCCTGCAGGAGCGCCTCTATACCGAGGGTCAGATGGTCGAGGAGGGCGAAGCGCTGTTTCGCATCGACCGCGAGCCCTACGAGATCGCTCTGCGCCGCGCCGAGGCCGAGCGGGCCAATGCCCAGGCCGATCTCAACCAGGCGCGCCGCGAGTGGCAGCGGATCTCGTCGCTGTTCGATCAGAACGCGGTCAGCGAGCGTGAGCGTGATACTGCCCTGTCGGGACGCGAGCTGGCCGAGGCGCGCTATGCCCTGGCCGATGCCGGCGTCGCCGACGCCCAGCTCAATCTCGACTACACCGAGGTCACTGCGCCGCTGGCCGGGGTGACCGGGCTCGAGAGCTTCCCGGAAGGCAGTTTGATCGATCGTGGCCAACTGCTGACCAGCGTCACCCAGCAGGATCCGATCCACGTGCGCTTCTCGTTGCCCGAGAACGATGCTGCCCTGCAGCGTACCGCGCGCCGGGCGATGGCCGCCAGCGGTGCCGAGTCGCCCCGCGAGGCGACGCTGATCCTGCCTGACGGCAGCGACTATGAGCAGGCTGGTCAGGTCGACTTCACCGACAGCACCATCGACCCGCGCACCGGCAGCGTGTCGGCGCGGGCGGTCTTCCCCAACCCCGACGGCGAGGTGGTGCCGGGGCAGTTCGTGCGTGTGCGGGTGGTGGTGCAGACCCTCGAGGATGCCTTCCTGATACCGCCTCAGTCAGTCGGCCAGGGCGTCGATGGCCCTCAGGTATTCGTCGTCGACGACGAGAACAAGGCCCAGGCACGCAGCGTGCAACTGGGGCCTGTGCAGCAGGGCCAGCAGATCATCATCGACGGTCTCGAGCGCGGCGAGCGGGTGGTGGTCAACGGCCAGGTGGCGCTGCAGGACGGCATGGATGTCTCGGCGTCCGAGGTCGAGGACGACGAGGAGGCCGCCGAAGAAGCCGAGCAGTCGGCGTTCGACGCTGAACAGCAAGTCCCCGATGACGAGGAGGCGTGATGCTCAGGTTCTTCATTGACCGGCCGATCTTCGCTTCGGTCATCTCTATCGTCATCGTGCTGGCGGGGCTTGCCGCGCTGCGCGCACTACCGGTGGAGCAGTACCCCGACGTGGTGCCGCCGCAGATCGTAGTGCAGGCCAGCTACCCCGGCGCCAGCGCCGAGGTGCTGTCCGAGGCGGTGGCCGCGCCGCTCGAGCAGGAGATCAACGGCGTCGATGACATGATCTACATGGAGTCGAGTGCCACCGATGCCGGCAGCCTGCAGATCACTGTCTCGTTCGAGATGGGTACCGACCCTGACCAGGCGGCGATCAACGTCAACAACCGCGTGCAGGCCGGCCTGGCACGCGTGCCGCAGCAGGTTCGCGACCAGGGGGTGCGGGTCGAGGCGCGCTCCACCAACATTCTGATGGTGCCGGTGATGTATTCGCCGGACGGCAGCCAGGACCCGCTGTTCATCTCCAACTATGCGCTGCTCAACGTACTCGACGAGCTGGTACGGATTCCCGGGGTGGGCGATGCCTCGCTGTTCGGCGCCCAGGACTATTCGATGCGGGTGTGGCTGTCGCCGGACAAGCTATCGCAGTTCGATCTGACGCCGTCCGACGTGGCCGCGGCGATCCGCGAGCAGAACGCCCAATTCGCCGCCGGTCAGCTGGGCGCCGAGCCCTCGGTGGACGATCAGGCGTTCACCTTCACGGTGACCACCCGCGGCCAGCTCTCCGACCCGGAGGAGTTCGAGAACATCATTCTGCGCGCCGACGAGGATGGCGGCAGCCTGCGCCTGGGCGATGTGGCACGGGCCGAGCTGGGGGCCCAGAACTATGCCTTCTCGGCCACCTACAACGGCCAGAATGCGGTGCCCATGGGCATCTACCTGCAGCCCGGGGCCAACGCCCTGGAAACCGCCGGCGCGGTGCGTGAGGCGCTGGATGACATCGCCACTCGCTTCCCCGAAGGCGTCGAGTACACCATCCCCTACGACACCACCGAGTTCGTCGAAATCTCGATCCAGGAGGTGTTCATCACCCTGCTGGTCGCGGTGGTGCTGGTGGTACTGGTCACCTTCCTGTTCCTGCAGCACCTGCGCGCCACGCTGATTCCGGTGGCGGCGATCCCGGTGTCGCTGATCGGCACCTTCACCGGCATGCTGGCGTTGGGCTTCTCGGTCAACCTGCTGACGCTGTTCGGGTTGGTGCTGGCAATCGGCATCGTGGTCGATAACGCCATCATCGTGCTCGAGAACGTCGACCGGCTGATGCGCGAGAAGGGCATGGAGGCCCGCGAAGCCTCGATCAAGACCATGCAGCAGGTGGCCGGGGCGGTGCTCTCCTCGACCCTGGTGCTGGTGGCGGTATTCGCCCCGGTGACCTTCCTCGGCGGCCTGACCGGCGAGCTCTACCGCCAGTTCGCGGTGACCATCGCCATCTCGGTGGTGGTCTCCGGAGTGGTGGCCCTGACCCTGACGCCGGCGATGTGCGCGCTGCTGCTGGATGGCCAGACGCACAAGGTGGCCAAGCCCTTCGAGCTGTTCAACCGCGGCTTCGACAAGCTCACCAACGGCTTCGCCTGGGTGGTACACAAGCTGTTGCGGCATGCCGTCATTGGCTGCGTGCTGTTCATCGGCGTGCTGGCCGCGACGCTGTTCTCGATGAGCCGCATGGCCCCGGGCCTGGTGCCCCAGGAGGACCAGGGCGTGGCGCTGGTGGTCTACCAGCTGCCGGCGGTGTCGGCGCTGTCGCGCACCGAGAGCGTGCGTAACCAGGTCTCGGCGATGCTCACCGACATGGACGAGGTGGACCAGTTCACCAGCTTCGCCGGCTTCGACATCATTGCCGGCTCGCTGCGCAGCAACGCCGGGGTCGGTTTTGCCAACCTCGCCGACTGGAGCGAGCGCACCGGCGAAGGGCAGGACGCCGCCTCGCTGGCGGGCCGCATCATGGGCATGGGCGCGGGCATTCCCGAGGCCAACGTGCTGGCCTTCACGCCACCGCCGATCCAGGGGCTGTCGCTGACCGGCGGCGTCGAGGGCTATCTCGAGGTGCGCGGCGACAGCACGCCTGACGAGATCGCCGAGCTGGCCCAGCGGCTCTCAGCGGCGGCTAATGAGCGGCCCGAGCTGGTCAATGCGCGTTCGACCCTGGACACCAGCATTCCGCGCTATCACGCTGAGGTCGATCGCGAGAAGGCCCGCGCCATGGGCGTGCCGATCAACCAGGTCTTCGAGACCATGCAGAGCACCTTCGGCTCGCTGTACGTCAACGACTTCACCCTGGCCGGGCGCAACTGGCAGGTGAACCTGCAGTCGGAGGCCGAGTTTCGCGGTCAGCCGGAAGACCTCAACAAGGTCTTCGTGCGCTCCGATACCGGTGAGATGCTGCCGCTGTCGACCCTGGTGACGCTGGAGCGCACCCCGGGCCCCGACATCATCGACCGCTTCAACGTCAACAGCGCCGCCAAGTTCCTGGCCGATGCCGCGCCCGGCTACACCACCGGCCAGGCCAAGGAGGCGATGGACGCGGTAGCCGCCGAGGTGCTGACCGACAGCAACACCTCGCTGGGCTGGACCGGCGAAGCCTATCAGCTCGATGCCGCGGCGGGGGCCGGTGGCCTGGCCTTCGGCCTGGGACTGGTGATGGTGTTCCTGATCCTGGCCGCTCAGTACGAGCGCTGGACACTGCCGCTGGCGGTCGCCTCGGCGGTGCCGTTCGGGGTGCTGGGGGCGTCGCTGGCGGCGATGTTGCGCGGCTTCCCCAACGATATCTACTTCCAGGTCGGCCTGCTGGTACTGATCGGCTTGGCGGCCAAGAATGCCATCCTGATCGTCGAGTTTGCGGCCCAGAACCGGCGCGCCGGGATGTCCTCCTTCGATGCCGCCATGGCCGCTGCCAAACAGCGTTTCCGCGCCATCATCATGACCGCGCTGACCTTCATCATCGGCACGCTGCCGCTGGTATTTGCCAGCGGGGCCGGTGCGGCCAGCCGCCAGGAGATCGGTACCGTAGTGGTGGGCGGCATGATCTTCGCCAGTACCCTGGCACTGCTGTTCGTGCCACTCTTCTATAAAATGATGGATGATCTGGGCTCACGTGGACGTGAGCGTCGTGCCCGTCGTCTCGAGCAGGGAGAGCAGAAGCATGCCTAAGCCGAACGTCATTGGCGCTTCGCGCCTGGCCGCACCGCTGATACTGGCGGCACTGCTGGTCGGCTGTGCGGTGGGCCCCGACTACCGAGCGCCCGACATCGCCCTGCCCGACGAGTGGCCTGAGCACGTGTTGCTGGCCGAGGAGGAGCGCAGCGAGTGGCGCCACTGGTGGCGCCAGTTCGAGGACCCGCGGCTCGACGCGCTGGTCGAACGCGCCACCGCCGAGAACCTGGATATCCGCCTGCAGCTGGCGCGGATCCAGGAAGCGCGAGCCCAACTGGGCCTGGCGCGGGCCGAGCAGCTACCCTCGGTGGGCGCCCAGGCTGAGGCCGCCCGTGAACGTACCCCGGCCACCACCTCGCCGTTCGGCGTCGAATCCACCGGCAATACCTTCTCGGTGGCCGGTCAGTTGAGCTATGAGATCGATCTGTGGGGGCGGCTGGCGCGTGAGCGCGAGGCCTCCGAGGCGTTGCTCGAGGAGAGCGTGTTCGCCCATGATGCGGTGCGCCTCAATGTGATCACCGACGTAGTGGCGACCTACTTCGACCTCAAGAGTGCCGAGCAGCAGCGGCGTATCACCGAGAGTACCCTGGAGTCGCGGGAGGAGACCTTCCGCCTCGAGCAGATTCGCTTCGATTCCGGCGAGACCGACGAGTTGGCGCTGCGCCAGGCCCAGTCGGAGCTCGAGACCACCCGCGCCCAGCTGCCGGCTCAGGTGCAGCGCGTACGCTCACTGGAAGGCGCGCTGGCCGCGCTGGTGGGGCTGTCGCCGGCCGAGCTGTTCGATGAGCTCGACTTCGGCGATACCCGGCTCGACGACATCGCGCTGCCCTCCGGCGTGCCGACCATGCTGCCGTCGACGCTGCTCCAGCGGCGCCCGGACATTCGCTCTGCCGAGGCCGGCCTGGTCGCCGCCAATGCCGGTATCGGTATCGCCGAGGCCAGTCGCCTGCCGAGCCTCAACCTCAGCGGGCTGCTCGGCACCGCGGCCGGCGACGCCAGCGATCTGTTCACCTCGGCGGCTCAGACCTGGGGGCTGGGGGCCACGGTGATGGGGCCGATCTTCGACTTCGGCCGCTCACGCTCGCGCATCGACACCGCCGAGGCGCTGTCCGAGCAGGCCGAAGCGCAGTATCGGGCCACGGTCAACCTGGCCTTCAACGAGGTGCGCGATGCGCTGGTCAGCTACGAGACCAGCGGTGATCGGGTCGAAGCGACTCGCCAGCAGGTCGAGGCCATCCGCCGTACTCAGGAGCTAGCCGAGGTGCGCTATCGCGAGGGCTTCGTCGGCTTTATCGAAGTGCTGGATGCCCAGCGTGCGCTGCTCTCTGCCGAGCTGGCCCTGGCCGAGGCGGTACGCGACCGCTTGACTGCCACCGCCACGCTGTTCAAGGCGCTGGGCGGCGGCTGGGAGAGCGACCTGCCCGGCGAGCAGCCCAGCGATGTCTGACGTCTCGCGTTAGTGCTACAACGTAGTGGGCCGCCCCTTGGGGCGGCCCACTGCTTTCTAGGGGGAATGTCAGCGGCGCATCATATGCAGCAGGCTGCCCAGCAACTCCTCGCCGCGCTCGCGGATCGAGTAGCGCTCGGGGGCGCGCAGCCAGTCGTGGAAGAGCCCGCCGAGGGTTGCCTGGAGCATCCGGGCGGCAGTTTCGGGGGAGAGGTCGTCGCGTAGCTGGCCGAGCTCATGGGCGCGCCGCAGCTGTTGGCATATCTCGACGTGACACTCATCGGCCAGGCGGTCCTGCATCTCCAGAGGATTGATGTCGCTGAAGAATTCGCAGCGATGCAGTAGGATCGCATGGACCCGGTGACTGCTGGGCTGCTCGAGTCTTATGAAGCCATTGTCGAAGGCCACGCGCAGCGCTTCCAGCGGATCGTCGAGCAGGTGCGGATGGTGCAGGGTATCGACCAGTTCCTCGAACGGCATGCGTACTCGTTCGATCAGTGCCATGAACAGGTCGGCCTTGTTCTTGAAGTGCCAGTAGAGGGCGCCGCGGGTCATCCCGGCGTGGCGGGCGATCTGCTCCAGTGAGGTGCGCGCCACGCCGTTGTCGAAGAACACCTCCTCGGCGGCATCCAGCAGGGCTTCACGGGTGGCTTCTGCCTCGGCTTTGGTTCGTCTGGCCATGGGGTGGCGTTCTCGCAGCGGTTATGATCATGGCCCATTGTACCGCAATGTGGGTATACTTACATTCGTGACTGTATAGTTGTCGACTCTGGAATGCACGGCTCGCCAAGCACGGCCCGGCGCGGTATAACGGGCCGCATCGTTTCTCAGCACAAGGACATGTGAATGGCTCGTGCCCTCTTCGAACTCGCCGGCACCCGCATTGCGCCCGGTGCCCGACTACAGATCGATGTGCCGGTGGCGAGGCTCTACACCCATGCACCGCTGCATATCCCCGTCGAGGTAGTGCATGGGCGCCAGGCCGGCCCGGTGTTGCTGGTATGCGGCGGCATTCACGGCGATGAGATCAACGGTGTCGAGATCGTGCGCCGTCTACTGCGCTCCAAGCAGCTCCAGGGGCTACGCGGCACGCTGATCGCTGCGCCCATCGTCAATGTCTTCGGCTTCGTCCAGCACAGCCGCTACCTGCCCGACCGCCGCGACCTCAATCGCTGCTTTCCAGGCAGCGAGTCGGGGTCCTTGGGCGGCCGCGTGGCGGCGCTGTTCCGCGAGCAGATCGTCGATTATGCCAGCCACATCATCGACCTCCACACCGGGGCAATCCACCGCACCAACCTGCCGCAGATCCGTGCCCAGCTGAAGACCCATCCCGAGACCGAGACCATGGCCGAAGCATTCGGCGCGCCGGTGATCCTCAACGCCGAGCTGCGCGAGGGCAGCCTGCGCCACTACGCCCAGACTCGCGGCGTACCGGTGCTCACCTACGAGGCCGGCGAGGCGCTGCGCTTCGACGAGTGGGCCATCGGCCCCGGGGTGCGCGGCGTGCTGCGCGTAATGCGGCGCATCGGCATGCTAACCGGCGAGCACCGCCGACGCACGCCGCCGTCCGCCGAAGTGGCCAACGGTTCGAGCTGGGCGCGGGCACCCATCGACGGCATCCTGCGGCCACGGGTGCGGCTCGGCGCGCGAGTCGCCAGGGGCGAGGTGCTGGGGCTGGTAGCCGACCCCTTCGGCAACACCGAGGGTGAGGTGGTGGCGATGGCCGACGGCATCGTGATCGGCATGAGCAACCTGCCGCTGGCCAACGAGGGCGAGGCGCTGTTCCACGTCGCCCGCTTCGATGCCATCGAAGAGGCCGAGAGCGCGGTCGAGTCGTTCCAGTCGGACTATGACCCCCAGCCGGGGCCTGCCAAGTGAGAGGGGTGGCGCTCAGGCACTGAGCGGGGCGGGCTCTGGCACCAGGCTGAGGGCGTCATCGAACACCCGCAGGCAGGCACCGTCGAGGTGGCCGTGCTCGGAGAGGTGGCGACGGAAGCGGCGCCCCCCCGGCTGACCCTGGAACAGCCCCAGCAGGTGACGGGTAACGTGGTTGAGCTTGGCGCCTCCCTCCAGCCGCCGGGCGATATAGGGGCGGAAGGCCCGCGCGGCGGCGTGGCGGCTGGTGGCCGGCCCGGGCTCGCCGTAGAGCGCCTCGTCCACGCCGGCCAGCAGCCAGGGATTCTGGTACGCCTCGCGGCCGACCATCACGCTGTCGACCCGCGCCAGCTGCTCGCGGCACTCATCCAGGGTCTTGATGCCGCCGTTGATGCCGATATGCAGCTCGGGGTGTTGCTGCTTGAGGCGCGCTACCCGCGGGTAGTTGAGCGGTGGCACGTCACGGTTTTCCTTGGGCGACAGCCCCTGCAGCCACGCCTTGCGCGCGTGGACGATGAACACCTCGCAGCCGGCATCCGCCACCGTGTCAATGAAGCGCGCCAGGTCGGCGTCCTCGTCCTGGTCGTCGATGCCGATCCGGCACTTGACGGTGACCGGTATCGACACCGCCGCCTGCATTGCCTTGATCGCCGCCGCCACCTTGTGCGGATGCCCCATCAGGCAGGCGCCGATCAGGTTGTTCTGGACCCGGTCGCTGGGGCAGCCGACGTTGAGGTTGACCTCGTTGTAGCCCCACTCTTCGGCAATCGCCGCACACTCGGCGAGCTCGCTGGAGTCGCTACCGCCCAGCTGCAGCGCCAGCGGGTGCTCGACTTCATCGAAGCCCAGGAAGCGCTCGCGCGGGCTGCCGTGAATCAGCGCCCCGGTGGTGACCATCTCGGTATACAGTAGCGCGCGACGCGTCAGCGTCCGCGCAAAGGCGCGGTAGTCGCGGGTAGTCCAATCCATCATCGGCGCGACGGAGAAGGTTCTATCCAGGGCGGGGCGCCTGATGTCAGTATCCATGCGGGTTGTGGCGGTTGGCTTGTCAGTCATAACTGTTCATGTTTACAGTGGTTGAGTCCCGTTTTACGCCATCGCTTGGTACATTTTTGGCACACGGGGCCTTGGCGATTTGGTACATCAGGGGGCTCGAGTGGCGACAATAAGGAAGCGTCGAAAAAAGGACGGCAGTTTCTCATACCTGGCGCAGATCCGCATCGCGCGGCGTGGTCAACCTGACCACTCCGAGTCGCGGACGTTCCCAAGGAAGGCCATGGCAGAGGAGTGGGCCAAGCGGCGCGAACTCGAGCTCGACACACCAGGTGGGATACTGTCCTCCCAGTGGCGCGGCGTAACCCTGGATACTGCCATGCAGCGCTACCTGGACGAGTTTGCCCAGGGCGCTGGTCGCTCCAAGCGGGCGACGATCGAGCAGCTGCAGCGCTTCCCGATCGCGCGGGTCCAGATCACCCAGCTGACCAGCCAGCAGATCATCGAGCACGGTGTGATGCGCAGGGACAGCGGCATCAAACCGGCCACGATTAACCAGGACATCGTCTGGCTGGGCATCATCCTGAAGACGGCCGTGGCCGCCTGGAAAATGCCGGCGGACCTAAGCGAATTCGAGGCGGCCAAGCTGCTGCTGCGCTCCAAGGGCCTGATCGGCAAATCCAAGTCACGAGACCGCCGGCCAACGTCGGTAGAGATCGAGCGGCTGCGTGCCTACTTCCAGCGCTCCCAGCGGATCCGGCCGAGCGCCATCATCCCGATGGAAGACATCATGGACTTCGCCATCGCCTCCTCGAGGCGCCAAGAAGAGATCACTCGGCTGCAGTGGTCTGACTTGGATGAAAAGGCCATGACCTGCTGGGTACGGGACGCGAAGCACCCGCGGCAGAAGTGGGGTAACCACAAGCGCTTCAAGCTGACGCATGAGGCGATGGCCATCATCCAGCGACAGCCCAGGGCAAAAGGGGAAGAGAGGATCTTCCCTTGTAATGCCGCGTCGATCGGGACCAGGTGGCGGGCGGCCACGGCCGCCAGCGGCATCGACGATCTGCGCTTTCACGACCTACGCCACGAGGCGACCTCGCGGCTGTTCGAGGCGGGGTATGAGATCGTGGAGGTGCAGCAGTTCACGTTGCACGAAAGCTGGGAGGTGTTGAAGCGATACACACACTTGCGTCCTGAATCGCTCATTCTTCGCCAGTAGGCTGAATTTTCTCTGATCTTTCTACTTCGAAATATTTCAATATGCTCAAGTAGCCTTCTTCGGCAAAGTTTCTGGCTGATTGGTTACCCAACGATGCTGAAAGATCAGATATGGCTTCGTCAATTTTTTCAAGCAATTTTTTCTCAACATTGTCTATAAATACCTGCGTGGCATTCGATATGTGAAAGTGATTGTGCACATTTCCATTGTAATCAAATATTCCACTAGATTGAGAGGCAGATATGTAGCCCATGTAATAAGATTTCTTGACTTCCATGTCATCTTCGCTTGCAAGTAGTTTTGTTATCTTAATTGATTTACCTGTTTCCTGAGAAAGCGCTGCAGCGAATAGAGCCTCACATCCAAAGAGGGATGATTTTTTTAAGTAATTCAAAATAAATGTGTCGCTAATTTCCTGTTTTACATTGCTTTGTCTTGAATTGGATTCGTTTTGTCCAATTTCTTTTATGAGAAGATTCGATTCAGATACTCTCTTGTCAACATCGCCTGCTCTTGAGTGCAATGTTTCATTTGACTCTCGTATTGAAGATGAAAGCTTGCTTATTTCTTCAGCTGAGGTGTTGATCTTGTTTAGTGATATTGATAGTGATTCATTGGATAGGAATGAATAAACTATTGCAATCAAAGCTAAAAGGAGTGATGAAAAGGTTAGTGCAAATGCTATATACTCTTGTAGGCGAGGTATGCTAGCCAAGTCTCTAGTTAAGAGAAGGATTATAACTCCTGATAGGATTCCAGTAGTATATTTGAAATGTATTGAGAGGTTATTTTTCATTGTGTCGCTCAAAAAAGGGATTAAGAATGATCTCAACCCCTTTACGATACACTTAGTCGTTAACTCGTTGCCATAGCTCGTGCGCCTCGGCCCGCCTTTCATCCAGGTATCTGGCCAGATCCACCGCACTGACCAGCCAGGGCGACTTTTGTGAGTCGCCGGCGCGGTAGGCCGGTACCGGTAGCGCCTGGGCACCGGCGCGCATGCCGGCGGTTCGTGCGCTGATACTAAAGTAGCGCGGGGCGACCTCCTCGAGGGGGATCTCGGCGCGGCCGTTGAACTCGGCAAGTAGTCCGAAGTAGGTGTTCATGTGTTGCTCCTCTGCGTGTCTCGCCAGTGACCGAAGCGGGCACGGATGCCCTTGAAGGTGGCAGCGGCGTAGGGGTTGTGGTCGAGCTCGGCTCGGCTGTCGATGCGGCAGGCCTGGCAGAGCCAGTCCCGCGCGTCTTGTTCGCTGTGGGTGCCGTCGGGCAACTGGCCGGGCGCGAGGCCGAACTTGTGCCGCTTGCGCCGATCCAGGTAGAGCCGAAACAGCTCGTCCTGGCAGAGCAGGGCGGCGACCTTGGCCAGCTGGCCGCCCTTAACGGGCGGCATGCTTGTTCCTCCTCTCGCGAATGCCCTGACACTCGATGCAGGTGCTGGCCCAGGGCGCGGCCTTGCGACGAGCGGCGGGGATCTCGTATCCGCAGTCGTCACATTCCGTGGCGGCGAGGTCGACGCCGACCCAAGTGGGACGGTCGGCGAGGGCGGCTCCAGGCGCTTTTCCATCAGTTCGCTGGCGATGTCGGCGGTGTCTGCCATGTCTTAGTTCCTTGCGTGCTGGGGTTGCGGGCTGGCCTGCCGCGCCGTGCTGGGAGGCAGGTGGGCGAGCTCGAGGCCGAGGGTGTCGGCGACGTGGTCGAGCCCTGAGTCGGTGAATTCGGTGCGGCCGTAGTGGGTCCAGCCGCAAATCGGGTGCCAGTAGGTGCCGGTGGCCACCACCATCAGTCGGGTATTGCCGCGGTACCTGCCCGCCGGCAGGTTGTCGGTGCCGAGCACGCCGGCCTGGCGTAGCCGGCGGGCGAGGGTGTTGCGGCCTTGGTTGAGCAGGGCGGCGGCTTGGTCGAGGGTGTAGGTGCGCTGTGGCATGGCGGTGGCCTCCTGTCTTTCGCTCAGGCCTGGAACACCCAGCACTTCACGCTGGCGTTGTTCAGGCGGATCTGGCTACGGACGGTGCGGTTGGCGTCGATGAACTTGCGGCTCTTGCTGCTGCGCAGGTAGCGCTTGAGCTCGCGGATCTCGGGCACGCGCAGGCGGTAGTCGGCGCAGCGGCGCTCGAAGTCCTTGAGGTTGATGGCGATCTGCTCGCTGTGATTGCCGTAGTGGTTGAGCAGCGGCTCCTGGTTGAGCCCCTCGAGGTAGTCGAAGGCCTCCCAGAACTCGGCGACCAGGGGGTGGTCGGCGTTGATCGCCAACTGCCGATCGCGGGCCATCTGCCAGACGTGGCCGGTGGCCATGTCGATCACCTGAGCGTCAAACAGGCCCAGCCCCTCGGGGCCGAGGCACTCGACCAGGGCGGCCAGCTGGCCGTGGCACTTGGCGATGCGCAGCACCTTGATGTCGGGGTCGTCGGCCAGCAGGTTGGCGTACTCGCGGCCGCGGGTAGTGACGTGCTCGAGCAGTGCCGCCTCGCGGGTGGCGACCTCGAGGGCGAACTGGCTGACGTGCTCGAGGTCGGCTTTCTCCAGCGCTTCGGCCAGCTCCTTGGTGCGGCCGTTCTGGCCCTCGCGGGTGAACATCAGGTGGCAGATACGGGTCTGGATGGCTTCGCCGGCCTGCACGGCGGCGTTCTGGCTGATGACGATGCTGCCGCGAAAGGGCGGCTCGTAGATGTCGTTGCCGCCGTTCTTCACGCCGCGGGCGCGGATGCTGCGGCCGTTGAAGGCGGTCTTGAGTTCGTCCCAGTCGAATTGCTTCTGCTTGGCGCCACCTTCCTGCTCGCGGTCGGACTCGATCAGCACCACCGGCAGGTTGCTCACCTGGGCGAAGTTGCGCGCCCGCGCCGGCATGGTGGCCTTGCTGGGGTCGAAGCCCTCGTAGTCGCGGCGGCCGACCAGCTTCCACAGGAACTCGATCAGGGTCGACTTGCCGGCACCCGCCTCCCCGACGATCTCGAGGAAGGGAAAGCTCTTGTCGCGGGAGCGGATCTGCTCGGCGAACAACGTGCCTAGCCAGAAGGCCAGAGCCACCACGCCCTTGCTGCCGAAGGCGTGTTGAATCAGTCCCGCCCAATCGGTGCGGTAGTCGTTCGGGTCGTTGTTGATGTGCAGTTGGGTGGACTGCGAGAGGGTCTTGAGCGCGGTGCGGCCCAGCTCGAAGAAGTCCTCGTCGTTGCGCTGGTAGATCTTGCCGCCCTTCACGGCGAAGTCGCCCAGCACGTAGGCCTCGTACTCGCGGGCATAGCCGACGAAGTTGATCGTTTCCACGGTACGGATCGGCAGGTGCTGCGCCAGGGTGGCATCGAGCTGCTCGGTGGTGCAGGTCCACTGCGCGCCGGGGGGCGATCGACAGCAGGCGCTTCTTGAACTCGGTGCCCGAGGCCAGGGCGCTGCCGGTTACGGTGTTCTTCACCGTGTAGCGCTCGCCCGGGAACTCGATGCGGTAGTAGTACCAGCTCTCGTCGGTGACGGTGTTGGCCTGGTAGTACAGCGCGGTGGGGTAGCAGGTGCAGATGCGCTTCACGCTGCCAGCTTGCTCCAGGGCGGCATCGCGCAGGGCCGGGTCGAGCTGCTGCTGGTCGGCGCCGTCTTCGCCCTCGGCGCGCAGCGCGCGGTCGAAGGCGTCCATGTCGAGCTTCCACCACCACAGCTGCCGCTTGAACTCGAACCAGCACTCGCGGCGCTCGCTGCGCTTGTAGATGATCAGCGCCTTGGCCATGGGCGTGGGGGCCAACAACAGGTCGCCGTGGTAGCGATAGGTGTCGAGATGCTTCTCGGTGAGCTCGCCGCGCTGGTGGCAGTCGTTCCAGTCGTGCTTGCCGCCGCCCGGCACCTGCGCGGCGCGGCACTCCCAGCCCTGGGCGCGGGCGCGGTTCACATGCTTGAGGATGCCGTTCTGCCCGGCGCGGTTGCTGTCCAGCGCCCATACCAGGGTGGGGCGCGTAGTGCCTGCCTGGTGCGCGGCGTCGGCCAAGGCCTCGAGGGCGGCGTCGGGATAGTTGCCGCTGCTCATTGCCGAGGCGGCAGCGATGCCGTGGTGGTAGAGCGCGATGGCATCGAAGATGCCCTCGACGATCCACACCTCGCCGGCGGCGACCAGATCATCCGGCGTGAGCACCGGCGGGCACCACCACTGCCCCTTGTAGCGGCCCACGAAGTTGGCCTTCTGCTTGCCGAAGCGCTCGGGTTTGTCGAGCAGGCGCTCCCAGTAGGCGCCGCCGGGCAGGGCGAAACGCACGGTGGCGGTGCCGCCGACGTTGGGCTTCCAGAAACTCTCCTGGGTGTACCAGCCCTGGATGCGCTCGAGCTCGAAGCCGCGGCCGTCGTGCAGGTAGCCGTCGGCCACCGGGGTGGCACTCTTGGCCTCCTCGCCCTGCTTTGGCGCATAGCGCTCGGACCACGACTCGAACAGCTCGGGGAACAGGCTCTTGACGTGGATCTGCGCCCCGCAGTTGTTCTCGCGGCCACACTTCAGCATCCACGGCGCGTCGGCGGCGATGTACGCCTCGCGCTGGCCGCAGTCGGGGCAGCGCACCTTTTGCAGGTACTTGCCCCGCTCCTGGGCACCGTAGTCGCGCATCAAGCGCGCGAGAATGTCCTGGCGCAGCGATGGATTCACGCTGAGCCTCCTCTATCCGTGGAGTGAAAACGCGGGGTTTAGTGCTCGAGCACGACCGGGCGGTGTGACTCGCGATCGACGACAACGGCGCGGCCTTCATCGCGAGCCTGGCCGAGAATGCGCAGCAGGTCGGAGACGGTGAACATCGCCGGGCGGCCGCCCTCGGTGCGCATCACCACTATATGGGAGGTGCTGGCATCCATGTCGATGGTGGCCAACGTGTTCTCGCTCTCGAGGTCGGCGTAGGCCTGAATGGCAGCCAGCTCGGCGGCGGCCTCGGTCATGTCGTGCACGGTGACCAGGTGCTCGATGCAGTTGGCCAGGGCGGTGACGCGGTTTTCCCAGCGGTGACGCCACAGCACGGCGATGGCCAGGTTGTGGCTGTCGAGCTGCGGAGCGCGGGCGGCGTTGATCGGAGTGATGTTGTTCATGGCAGCGGTCCTTCAGTTGGCGTCGTGGAGCAGCTGGCTGAGTAGCGACGGGGCCAGCGGCAGCTTTACGTCGGGGTTGGGGGTGGCGCTGGGCGAGAGCGTCTGGAGCATCTCCAGGCCGAGCTTGCCGCGGAACCCACACGCCTCGTTGGTGCAATAGACGTAGGCCTCGCGGTAGAGCGGCGTGACGCCGCGCGATGCGCGAATCTTCATGTACTGCCCGCAGTGGGGGCAGCTGAGCCGGATCTGGTGTGGCGCAGTCACGACGGGGTTGGCCTCCTGTTGACTTCGTATAGCGCGCGGCCCCGGCCGGTGAGGCCCTGGGCGCCGCGGCGGATGCGCCGGCGCAGCAACCACTCGGCTGCCTGCTCGCGGGTTTCCAGGCCCTGCTGCTCGCACACGGCGTCGAGGACTGCCTTGGCCTGCTGGTCGAGCTCCATGGGTTGTTCCGGCATGGCTACCTCGGATGCACGGTGGATGTAGGGGTCCGTTCAGCCGGCCTGATCGGCGACGCTATCGACGAGGCCAGCGAGGTCGATGCCAAGCACGTCCCGCGCTTCTTTCATCAGCATCTGGCGCATCACCTCGGCTTTGGGTACGCCCAGGTAATTGGCCAACGCGGTGATCACGTCGCTCTCGTACTGGTCGAGGTAGACGGTGGCCTTGGTGCGAACTCGTTTGGTGTCCTGGTACATGGCGGAGTCCTTATGCAGCAGGTAGAGGTGAACGAACGATCAGGATTGGCCGGCCGCTTCGGTGTCGGCGTCGTACTGCTCGATGCCGCGCAGCATCAGCATGCGCAGCGTGCCGGAGACGCTGCGCATCTCGAGCTCGGCTATGGCTTTGAGCTTCTCGCGCTCGGTTGGGGTGATCTGGGTCATCACCTGCTTGCTGCAGCCGTTGGGGCTGCGCGAGTAAGCCGCGGCGGGTGTGCGAATGGTTTCCGTGGTGTTCATGGGTTAGGCTTCCTTTGTGGAGTTCTAAGCATCAATAAAGAGCAGGGGGTTCAGGGATGTCTGAGGCCAAGACGCATAATCCGGGTAGTAGTCCTGATCACGCGGCTCACGAGGTCGTATTGGAGCTGTGCCGCTCTGGTGCCTTCGGCTTCGGTCCCGAGGCGCAGGCCATGGCCGAGGCCGATGGCGAGGTTCTCGGC
The DNA here is from genome assembly GCF_002286975.1 of Halomonas salipaludis. Classification (GTDB taxonomy): domain Bacteria; phylum Pseudomonadota; class Gammaproteobacteria; order Pseudomonadales; family Halomonadaceae; genus Franzmannia; species Franzmannia salipaludis. The sequence goes on along the minus strand of NZ_NSKB01000004.1, from coordinate 404,958 downwards.
AAGGCGGTCAGTGCAGCGCATCGGGCGATTGCCGATCACTACCGTTCTCTGCGGCAGCGCTAAGCACGGCGAGCCCCTCTCTCAGGGCAGTGGCGATTTCCACGGCATGGCGTTGGAGCGCCTCGCCGCTGATTCCCCGCTTGGCCAATTCGGTCACCGCCTCGGTGAGTGCCTGGCGAGCCAGCAAGTGATCGCGGGGATCGAGCCGGGAGGCACGCTTTGGGTCGGTTGGGCTGGTGTCGGTCATGGCTGGGCTCCTAGTGATCACGCTTGTCTTGTGGTCTTCAAAGCAATACTTGGTAATCGAATGATGGTATTCAAATGTGTGACTGTCAAGCGCGAGGTGCGTAGACGATGGCTATAGGTCAGCGTTTAAGGGAGGAGCGCGAGCGCTTAGGCATGACACAGAGCGCCTTTTCAGCTGTCGCCGGGGTGACTAAAAACACCCAGCTTCTCTACGAGAGTGACCAGCGCAGCCCCAAAGCAGACTATTTGGAGCGTTTGGCAGGCATCGATGCCGATGTCCAGTACGTGGTGACGGGTATCCGTTCGAATACTGTTGGTCACTTGGCCGCCCAGCGCGTGGCCGATGGCGCTCCCGTCACGGCAGCCAATGGCCCCGGTCCGGGCATGGCCGAGGTCAATCTGTATGACGTGGAGGGCGCCGCCGGCGCCGGTCGTTCGCTCGAGGGCGAGCGGATCGAGGGGCAGCTCTACTTCCCCGAGGCGCAGCTGTCGGCGCTGGGCATTAGCCCGGGAAGCGTGGCGGGCGTGAAGGTGCGCGGTGACTCGATGGAGGGCACGCTGGCCGACGGCGACTGGGTGCTGGTCGACCTGGCCAACCGCGACCCGCGGCGCGAGGGGGTATTCCTACTGTGGGTGAGCGGTGAACGGCGCATCAAGCGCGTGCAGCGCCTGGCCGGCGGCGCGCTGTACCTGATCAGTGATAACGAGCATTACACGCCCGAGATGATCAAGCCCGAGCAGATGGGGGAGGTGGAGATCCTGGGGCGGTGTGAGATACGGATAGGTAGGGTTTCGTAACGATTTGGAGCCCTGAGAGAATGCGGCGCCAGAGAGCGCTAACAAGAACGGCCCCATAGAGGGCTTGGTACGCAAGGAGAAAGGGAATGAAGCGCATATGGTTGGCCGTTTCCGCGGCTGCCCTGGCCGGCTGTTCAGCCGAGGCCGATTCGATCAGTCAGCAGCAGGTGATCGATGCCCTGGAGGGCACCGACGCCGGCATCACCGAGATCACTACCGAAGATCCGGGCAACAGCGGCATGGTGCCGGATGGGTACCAGTACCACCTGGTAGTGGTGCTCGAGGAAGTCGCGCCTCGGGGCGGTCAGTTCTTCATCTGCGATGAACGCGATGTGTGCGACCGGGTGAAGGGCTATTTCGATAGCATGCCTGAATTGGTGGGGCCGCATCGCTACCAGTCGGAAAGTGGCCGAGTGGTCGCCCAGCTGAACAGCGAGGTCTCGCAGGAGACTGCCGACCAGATCGTCGCTGCCATCGAGGAGTTCTGACCATGCGCAAGGTGCTGATCATGGCTGTACTGGCCGCTCTGCCGTTGACCGTTGTTGCCCAGGAAATGCCCCGCTTCGATGTCGAGGGCCATTGTGAAGAGGTCGCCGAATTCGGCGGCAGCAGTCACCAGATCTACAACGGCTGCATCCAGATGGAGCAGGGCGCCTACAACAGCCTGAAGAGCCGCTGGGCCAATGTTTCAGGCCGCATTCGCAATCACTGCCAGGAGGTCGCCGAGTTCAGCGGCGGTAGCTATCAGATCCTCCAAGGGTGCGTGCAGATGGAAGAAGACGCCGCCGGCAATCGCCAGTCGTTCAGCTTCGACTGATACCAAGGAGGGTTTATGTCGATTAGCAATCTTCAAGAGTTTATTGATTTTCTGTATTCAGAAGAATTTGAAGGAGTGGAGAGCTTTGATCTGGAAGACTGGCCGCGCCTTGATATAAAACTCGATGGCGATAGGTATAATGGAACTATAACACCGGAGCTCGCTAAAAGTCTTTATGACTTTTATATGGATTTGCAGCGTGCCTATGCTTATATTAAGTATGGGTCTCCGAACCTTCAGCGGTTGACCCTGGAAGATAAAAAGCTTTTTTCCTCTATAGAGTACAGGATTGAGGAAGGGAGTCTTAAGGTTTTTGGCGAGCTATGCGATCAGGCTAAAGCCATGTTCGATAGCCTAAAAGGGCTGACGGATGGTATGGAAAGTGCGCACAAGAGAACTCTATACATTGCCATTGTACTTGCTTTATTAGGTGGCTATACGGTCAAGAAGCACTTTGATTATGAGTCGCAAGTAGCCAAGGCGGAGCAAGGTCGGCAACAACAGCAGATCATGGTGGAAGGCCATATGCACTCCGTCGATGCCCTTCTGGAGCAATCCAAAACAGCAATCAATGCCTTAAGCGAACAAGATAGATCTAGGGTTACTGGTGCCCTTGATAAACTGGATGATGGCTATGGCGGCATAATTCGATCTGTTCCAGATGCGGACTATATAGACATATCTGGTGCGGCTATGGATGGTGGCGATATAAGGGATTATGTTGATAACCCTCAGGCGGATACAGAGGCCCACATCCTGGAGGAAGAATTGAGCGTCGAGCAAGTAAGTAAACGACGCTTCCCGAGAATATCGGTCAGAGTGAGTGATCTTGATGATAATCAGTTCACCCTTGGTTTTACGTTCGGTGAAATCACTCGGAGCAGCTATGATAAGATATTTGATTCAATAAAAAATAATACAACTGTAATGGTTAGATTTAATGCTCTTTTGACAGAAGAGGGTGTTCTTCACAGAGGTACGATTCTTGCTGTTTCTCAAGGCAGTCGCATTGAAGTCGATGATAACGATGACATGGAAGACGAAGAAACCGAGTAATGTTGAACTTCAATAAGGGATTTTCATGAAGGTGAATTACCTGGGGCCGGCCGGGTTGGTCGCCAACCCGGCCCTTGAGGGATTATTTATTGGTGAGTTGACGCCCAGCTGCTACTTGGTGGAGGTGGCCGAGGAGGCAGGGGTTAGCGGCCCGCTGATTGAGGGTGATGTGCTGGTGGTGGATGAGGCGCGGGTGGCGCAGCATGCCGACCTGGTGGTGGTGGAGATCGAGCAGGAGTATCGGCTGTTCCGCAGCCACCGGATCGGTGGCGGGTACCGGCTGCTGCCTGCCTGCGGTGGCAGCGGCATGCCCGCCAGAAACAAACAATGCCGCGGGGTGGTGGTGCAGTGCCAGCGATTGAGTGCCTGAGGACATTTGTAAAAAGTATTCAGGGGGGATAGGAGGGGCATGCTGACTCAGACTGTGGTGATAGTCGTAGGCTAAAGGCAGAAAAATTGGGTACGACGTAAGGGGATAACATGTCGAAGTCGTTTTCAATTAACACGTTCCAGGATCGTGACGAGATATTGCGCCTTGATGGTGTGTCTGACGATCTTGGAGTTGATCAGAAAAATTTCTCATCGTTGGTTGGTGACTATCATTTTCCTAATGATATCGTCCCCCTTAAGTGCTGCTGTTTTAAAGAAAGTGGTCGTCTGTGTGGGCAAGATCATCGGCATGGATACGTTGTAGAATTGTCTAATGGAAAGAAATCTCTTCTAGGTAGCAGCTGTATATTAAAGTTTGAGAGTGAAGGGGAGATTAGGAAGTCTGTTCGCCGATATAATAATGAGAAGGAATTTCTTGAGCGTATTAACTATATTAATCACTCATTTTATGGAAGGGATAAGGATCTTCGTGAACTGAAGCAAAAGAAGGAAAATATCGAAGATGTGCAGAGATACTACAATGATATAAAAAAATCTGTTCCACCTAGTGTTATGAGAAAACTTGAGCAATTGGCTAAGCAGGGGGCTGGCAACGTCGTCATTGAACTTGTTTTGATAAATGAAGGGGAAAATAAAGAAACTGGTGAGATTGAGCGAGAAAAGCGTGTGATATCCCATACTGTCGGTCAGTTATCTGGTCTAGGTATTTTTCATGGTGAGTTGTGGGGAGAGCTTCTTAATAGTATCAATGAGAAAATCAGCCTTCTTGAAGGTCTTGAATATACCAATCATGATGCGAGCTTTAGGACGGTTTCATTGCTTTACAGAAAACTTTCTGAAATTGAACAGCTGAAGCCTCAAGCGGACTCGGTGTGTGCTGAAAAATTCCTCTTCGAGATGTGCGACAAACTTCCACTCTGTTATTTGGTTCCAAGTCACGATGAAAGAATAAAGATGGTCAGGATGTGGCTGTTAGAGAAATACGGTAAACCAATTAACTCTACAGCCGCTAAGGACAAGCTAGAAGAATTGGATGAAGGTTACAAGGAATTATACGACGCACGTGAACTAAGAATTCCCTGAGGGTGCGTGAAACAGCCTACAGATATTTGGGGCCTGAGATTTCGGGCGATGTTGGGGAAATTCTGCGATGATGTGGCCGCATATTGATCATCTCGAATATGGTGCCTGCAGGACACGGTTGTCTGCCGGCCGCCAATAAGTATTCATGCGTTACACAGCGTAAGCATCTGCCATAGATGGTGGGAGCTTTACTTCTTCTGCGGCAGCGTCTTTCCCTTGAGTTTGGGTGTTACGCCCCAGGGCAGGTCATAGCGCATTGGGTGGTTGAGCTTGAGCACTTCCCACGAGATGGTGGGCCACCACTTGATCAGCTGAACCGCGGTATCCCAGGCACTCTTCTTGTGCCAGTCTTTGCCGAGATTGATGATCGTGATGCCGGCGTGCTCGAAAGCCAGTCGCTCAGGGTCGCCTTTTTTGAACCGATCTTTGGAGATAATGACCCAGTTGCCTTCGGCTTGCAGTCGCTCCAGCCACTCTTGGTCAGGAACGCCTAGGCGGCCATTGAACTCTCGCGCATGAACCACGGTGTGATTTTCAGTGCATAGCTGAGCGAGGTGGTGAAGGGCGTTGGCAATGCGGTGGCTAAGATTTTCATCAATGAAGAAATGCACCTGCCGCTATCCTTTTTTCAAAGTTCACGGCACGATTCACCTCATCCAGTGAGATCTCGAAGTTCCTTGCGACGGCCTCGGCATCACCACCTTCCGCCTGAAAGGCGCTATAGATGGCATGTGTCGACATGTGGCTAGGGAGGATGACCGGCTTGCCGAAGGCGAGCTTCGGGTTGACCACGATACTGTCGTCGTCAGGATCGGGATTCCACTGAATAGGGTTGTTGCTTGCATCGAAGGTGATGCGATCCTTGATGGATGGCGCGATCACGTCGGTTATGACGTCCTGAAACTTGGCCAGGTCAGTCATGGATGTATCGCCATTGTCCTTCAGGGCCTTGAGGATCACGGCACGACCATCCGTCACTAGTTGGGGATGGATCAGGGGATAGTCACGCTGCATCAATTCACTGAGGTTTGCCAGTGCTGTACGAATCGTCTGCATTGACACACCATGCTTCCGGAATTGCTCTACAGCGCGCACCTCGAGGAGATCCTTGAAGCTGAGGGTGTCCTCGGCACCCAACGCTTCGGGCTCAGGGTGCCAGAGAGGGCCGGCAGGTGAGGTATCGCGCAGCAGCCAGCGGCGGATTTTGTCCGCATCGACTCCGATGAGCCTCTCCGCCTGTTTTGGGCTATAAAGCCCGATGCCTACGAGTGCCGTCATGGCGCCCTCCCCTGAGTCTTACTGCCCTTTGACCGGTGCGTAGCCGATTCATTCTACTGTCTTAGGCTTCCTTTTGGTGTTAGCGACTATAGATGACCAGCATCGCGGGCTCAACCTGGGAGTTCGCGGCAATAGGCAACAATATTTCGCTTTATCCTTTTACATCATGAGGTTGTGCTTGTAATCGAGATGTCGTGATAGCTCACTCCCCCTGCACTTCCATCTGCATGCTGCTGGTAAACCCCCCCCTCCACGTATGCCAGCGAGCAGGACGCCCGGCGATGGCGTGGCAGTCCTCGAGATAGTGGTCGACTAAGTGGGAAGAGAGCTAGAAACGCCAGCATGGCAAAAATACCATGTACATAGTATTGATAGTCGTACATGTATGGTATAGATTTAATTGCGTGACACATGGGTCACACCTTGTGGCGCGAGCGGCTCACTCTCCCCGTCTGGGGCCGTTCATGCCACGATGTAAGCTCCCGCTTGCATCTCGACAGATAAGTCCATTGCTAGCCCCCTGCCCCGGGGGCTTTTTTTGTTCACGGCATGAGTTGCGCTGAACCCCGTCCATCCCTGGCCATCCAAGTCATCGATATCAGTCGTAGGCGATGTGCCCCACGGTCTACAGGTGGTAGGGTTTGTACAGGATGCACAGTGGGAGGATACGCATGACGCTGCAGCGGGCAGTTCAGGTAACTGGAGTGGTAGTGATGGCGCTCGCACTGCTGGGGTGTGGCAGTGATGGCGATACCGAGAACGGCGAGCCTGCCGCCGACGAGCAGCAAAGCGTGGAGGTCCCCAGCGAGGCGGAGGAGCGCGAGGAAGCCCCCCAGGTGGAGGCGATCACGGTGGTGATCGAGACCGATGCGCGTCTCGACAATCGCCGCCAGATGCAGGTCAGTGGTACCACCAATCTTCCCGAGAGGGCTCAGCTTCAGGTCGTGGTGGAGCGCGAATCGAGCCGTGTGCGCTGGCGCTCCAATGTCAATGTCGACGCTGAGGGTGACTTCGAGGCCGGCCCGTTTGGCCCTGGTAGTGGTCTTCCCGACGGCTTGTATCTGATCGAGGTCACCATGCCGCCAGCCAATGTGCAGCCCTTGGCGGTGCGCGAGCGCATCGGTGAGCGCGGCGAGCATCTCACGGGGGAGTTAGTCCAAGAAGCCAATCACGGCCTGGGTAATGAGGTGCGCTATCGCTCGCAGGTCGAACTGGGCGATCAGCGCAGCATTCGCTATATCGACGGTAGTTAATCGCCGGTTAGCGCGTTGTTCCGGCGCTCTGGATTAGGCTTCGCCTAGCCGCCAGCGCGCCTGAACCTTGCCATACAGGCGCAGGCTGGCATCGGCAGTGGCTGCCTCACCCAAGGACTGGCCGCTGCGCAGCATCAGCAGCTCACCGGTGGGGCCCTGTTGCAACTGGCGTATCATTAGCCGCTGTTGATGCTCGATAAGATACAGGCCCGGACGCTGAAACGTCGCCAGCGGGGCGATGGCGGCCAGGTCGCCAACCTCCAGGAAGTCGATCTTCTCGCCAACGCCGGGCGTGACCAGATAGCACTCCGCACTCAGGTGTGCGTCGTCGAGCATGCTGGCCGGAAGGCTGACGTGTTGGCGTGGATGTGGCTCCCATGGGGCTGGTGGGGTGGCCGTGAGTGTGAATATCTGTGCCGTTTCGGGTGCGCGTTCGCTGAGCAGTTCGTCCAGCGGGCAGCCGAAGGCGTTGGCCAAGGCGACCAGACGCTCATGGCCGATCTGCTTGATGGCACCCGACTCCCAGTAAGAGATGGTGACATCGGACACGCCGACCAGTCTCGCCAGCGCGGCCTTGTTCAGGCCGGCCTCGAGTCGTAGTTGCTTTATTCTGGGCCCGAGAGCTTGCATACCGGTATCCATCGCTGATTGGCCAATGATGCTCAGCCAAGCGCTGGCTGCGGGCAACGCAGCCTAGTCAACGTTGCAGCAACGCTTGGTTATCTTGTTGACCACAATACCAGTGAGCGAATTCCTCGGCGGGCAGTGGCTTCGAGAAATAATACCCCTGTGCGACCTCGCAGCCCATCCTGGCGAGCATCGCGGCCTGCTCGCCGCTTTCGACACCCTCTGCCACTACCTTGCAGTTGAAGCCGTGGGCCATGGCGATAACGGTGGCCGCCAGGTTGCGGTCCTCGGCACTGCTCTCCAGATCATTGACGAAGGCGCGATCGATCTTGAGCATAGCCACCGGCAGTGTCTTGAGGTAGGCGAGTGATGAATAGCCGGTGCCGAAGTCGTCGATGGCGACCTTGACGCCGGCGCTGGCCAGCCGAATGAGCAGGCGTCTGGCCAGGCCGACGTCGAGCATCAGGCCGGACTCGGTAACTTCCAGGCTGAGCCGGCGGGTGGGCAGCTCCAATCGCTCGAAGCGGGACAGCAGGCGTTCGGCAAAGTCGCGTCGGCCAAGCTGTCGTGCGGCAATGTTGACGGCGATCTCGAAGTCATCCTCGGCGCCGGGCAGGCGCTGCCAGGCCACGGCCTGGCGCATGGCCTCGTCGATCACCCAGTCGCCGATGGCGAGGATGTCGCCGCTGGCCTCGGCCAGCGGAATGAATTCTGCCGGGGAGATTGGGCCCAGCTCGGGGTGCTGCCAGCGCAGCAGCGCCTCGACGCCGACCGTTCGGCCGCTGGCGAGGTCGATCTTGGGTTGATAGACCAGCTGCAGCTCGCCGCGCTGCGCGGCGCCTTTTAGCGCTTGCTGCAGGCGCAGGCGCTGCAGCTGGGAGCTCTCCAGCGCCGGACTGTGGCAGCGTACCCGCGGGCCGGGTGAATTGGGCAGTGCCAGTGCGGCCATGTGCACCAGACGCTCGGGGTCGGTGATTCGCTGAGGGGAGTAGCTGATGCCGATACGCGCCACCACCCTCAACAGCAGTTCGTCGAGGGGAAGGTCGGCATCGAGCAGTGCCAGCAGGCGCCTGGCCAGGCCATTCAACGCGGCTTCCGAGGATGGGGCCTGGTCGATGACCAACAGTTCGCTGCCACCCCACAGGCCGATGTGCTGGTGACTGGCGAGTAGGGCCTTCAGGCGTCGTCCCACTTGGCGCAGGAAGGCCTCCGACTTGGCGTAGCCGTGCAGGCGAATGATGTCGTCGAGCCCGTCGAGGCTGATGAACAGCAGCCCCACCGAGTGGTGGGCAATGGCGCTATCGCGCAGTACCTGCAGCAGGCCGCGGCGGTTGGGCAGCTGGGTGATGGGGTCGGTGCGCGACTGCAGCTCGATGGCCTGGGTGCGCTTGGCGACCAGGCGTTCGAGGGCTTCGGCCTGCTTGTCGCGCACTTCATAGCGGTGTTGCACGGAGAGAATGTTGCGAATCCGCTGCAGTACCTCGTCATGCTGGAAGGGCTTGGTCAGGAAGTCGCGCGCGCCGAGGTTCAGCGCACGGTAGCGTGTTTCGTGGTCGACCTGGGCGGTCAGCACGATTATCGCTGGGGCGTGATCACCATAGGTCTGGTGTAGCTGCTCGATCAGCGTATGGCCATTGAGGTAGGGCATGCGGATATCGAGCAGGATCAGGTCGGGCTTGCAGGTCTCGCAGCTGGCCAGTACCTGGCGTGGGTCGCTGATTCCCTCGAGGTTGTCGAAGCCGTGGTCGTCGAGCAGGTCGAGCAGCATTTCGACGTTGATGGGGTTGTCGTCGACGACCAGCAGGCGCTTGCTTTCTACGTTCACGATTCGGCTATTCCTGGTGCTTTCCGGCGGCGAGCTGGCGTGCGATTTCAGCGCTGAGCTGCTCGAGATCGAGGGGCTTGGTCAAATAGGCGGCGAACCCGGCGCGCAGGGCGCGGCGCATGTCCGATGCCTGGTCGTTGGCCGAGACCGCCACTGCCGGGATACCGCGGGTCGAGGCATGGCACTGCAGCAGCCGATAGGCCTCGAGGCCGTTCATGCCCGGCAGGTCGATGTCCATCAGGATCAGCGCGGGAGGCCGGCTGCGCGTCATCTCGAGGCCGATCTCGGCAGACGCCGCGGTAACCAGTTCGAGATCGGGCTGATCGTGGAAGACATCCGCCATCAGCCGCTGGCTGGCCGGGTTGTCCTCGATATGCAGAATCCGTCGGCGGGGCCGGTCGGGAGGGATGGCGGGGGCGGCATCCCGGGGAGCGCCGCTGGCCTGATACGCGCGGCTGACCGGCAGCTCGAACCAGAAGCGGCTGCCCTGCCCAAGCTCGCTATCGACGCCTAGTGTGCCTGCCATGCGTTCGACCAGCTCCTTGGTCAAGGCCAGGCCGATACCGGTACCCTCGATGACGGAATCCTCTGCTTCGAGGCGGTTGAAGGGCTCGAACAGTTCGTTCTGACGCTCGGGAGCCACGCCGAACCCGGTATCGCTGACCACCACGCGGATGCACTCGCCGCGCGGCTCACTGTGCACATGGACCCAGCCGCCCGGATGGTTGTACTTGATAGCATTGGACAGCAGGTTGAGCAGCACCTGTTTGACGCGAGTGTAGTCGGCATGCACCGCAGCGGTGCTGCCGGAAGCGGTCTTGCCTAGGGTGATGCCGGCGGCCTCGGCGGAGGCGTCGAGCGTCTCGGTGGCATCCTGGATAACGTCGTCGAGCAGGATCTCTTCCAGCGACAGGTGCAGATGGCCAGCCTCGATCTTGGCCAGATCGAGGACCTCGTTGATCAGGCTGAGCAAGTGGCTGCCACTCTTCTGGATCTGCTGGACCTGGCGCAGCTGACGCTCGTTGAGCGGCGATTTGCGGCCGTTGGCGAGCAGCTGGGCGAAGCCGATGATGGCATTCAACGGGGTGCGCAGCTCATGGCTCATCGACGACAGGAAGTCGCTCTTGGCGCGGTTGGCTTGCTCGGCCTGATCACGGGCCTCGGAGAGTTCCCGGGTATGGCGGTAGAGGTTGATCAGCAGCGAGCAGGTGGCAGTAAAGGGCTGCAGCCACTCCATGGTGCGCTGGTCGTAATCGTTGCGTCCGTTGGCAATCGCGTACATGCCGATTACCTTGTCATCTTCGAGAATCGGCACGCCGAGATATCTGTATAGCGGCGGGTGGCCGGGAGGGAAGTCACCGCGATGCGGTTGCTGGGGCAGATCGTTGGCGAGCACGGTCTCGCCGTGGGCGAAGACGCGACCGAGCAAGCTGTCGGGGTTGGTCAGCAGCATGTCGCCGGAGCGTAGCTCTTCTATCGGGAGCCGCGATTCGTCGCGCTGCGACAGGTTGGCGATGGTATGGATCTTCAGCGCCGGTGCTTGATGCTTCGGCAGTACTTCGCCGATCAGCGCGTAATCGCTGTCGGTCAGCTCACGCAGCGCCTCTATCAGAAAGGTCCACAGACGATCGCCGGAGATCAGCGCTTGGTAGTCGGTAATACCCTGATGGAGGATCTTGAGCAGCGCGGCCTGACGGTGGGGCTCGGTAATGTCGTGGGCGACGCTGACCACCCCGCTGGGTTGACCCTGATCATCGTGTAGCGGTGACTTGGTGATCCTGAAGCGGCGGCCATTGATCGGTGGCAGGACGACCCGCTGGTTGGCGTTCTCTGCCAGCACCCTGGCATCGGCACTGCGCAGGGTTTCCACCACTGCCGTTGGCAGGTAGTCGGCAATCTCGAAATCGCCGCGCTGCTCGGGAGTCATCGACTCCACCAGTGAGAGGTAGTCGTCGGCGGTGATGCCCAGCAGCTGGTAACAGGCCTGGTTGGCGATCAGATAGCGTCCATCGCTGTCGCGGGCATAGATGGGGTCGCGACTGCCCTGCAGGATCGAGCTCAGCAGCCCCGAGAGCTTCTGGCTGCGGCGCCGCTCCTCGTGCTCCTGCTGGCGCAGGACATGTAGCCGCAGCAGCTCCTCGGCCTGGGATGCGAGGCGAGCCAGGCGGCGCTGCTGGGTGATGTCCAGGCCGCGTGGCCGGGTGTCGATCAGGCACAGGGTACCCACTGCATGGCCGTCGATGGGGCGTAGCGGAAAGCCGGCATAGAAACGAATGAAAGGGGCGCCGGTGACCAGCGGGTTATCGGCGAAATCGGGATGCTCGAAGGTGTCTTCGACGATCAGTGGCGCGTTGGCCGCTACCGCATGGCCGCAGAACGAGATGTCGCGGGGTGTTTCCTGGCTGCCAAGCCCGGTGCACGACTTGAACCACTGGCGCCGCTCATCGACCAGCGAAACCAGCGCGAACGGCACATTGAACAGGTCGCGTGCCAGGTCGGTGAGGCTGTCGAACCCTTCGTCTGCCGGGGTGTCGAGCAGCGCAAGTGAGTGCAGGGCAGCGAGCCGCAGCGCTTCGTCTTCGGGATATTCTGGCGGGCGCATGGGCTCTCCTGTCGACTCTCCCGGCCGGCCGAGGCGGACCGGCCGCCGAGTCATGCGGCGTCATGGAATATATCGACAGTTTACCGTGATTCTTTATCCCCTAGACGCGCCTCGTTCAGCCCTTGACCGCGCCGGCGGTCATGCCGGAGACAATATAGCGATTGGCGAGCAGGGCGAAGATGATCACCGGCAGCACGATCAGGCTGGCGTAGGCGGCAATCACCCCGTACTGGGCACCTGCCTCGACGCCGCCCATGAAGCGCGTGATCCCCACGGTCAGCGGCTGGGCATCGCTGCCGGCCAGGAACAGTGCGAACAGGTACTCGTTCCACGACATGATGAACACCAGGATCGCCAGGGCGTTGAGACCGGGCCTCACCACCGGCAGTGAAATGCTCCAGAACAGTTTCCAGGGGCCACAGCCGTCGACGATGGCGGCTTCCTCCATCTCCTTGGGGACGTTCTCGAAGAACCCCACCATCATCCACACCGCGAAGGGGATGTGGATCGCCAGGTGCGCCAGCAGCAGGCCAACGCGCGACCCGCTCAGGCCGATATCGACGAAGATCAGGAACAGCGGCAGCGCCAGCACCACATGGGGCAGGAAGCGCATCGCCAGTACCGCGAAGGAGAGGGCGCCACGCACCCGCGGCCGCAGCTTGTTGAGGCCATAGGCCATGGGCACGCAGACCACCACCGAGATGATCACCGCGGCGACCGAAATGATCAGGCTGTTACGGAAGTAGAACCAGAAGTCGCCGGCACTGAAGGCCGTGGCGAAGTTGTTGAGCGTAAAGTCGCGCAGGGTCAGCAATGCCAGCGGCGAGCGGAACATGGCGGTTTCGTTGAAGGCCGCGGCCAGCAGGATCACCGGTGGCAGCAGCGCGATGATCAGCCATAGCGTAAGGCCCGCGTACTGCCCGCCCAGCAATAGCCGGCCCTTCTGACGATGGTTCATGAGCTGGCCTCCTTATTGACCTTGTAGACCTTGATGTAGAGCCAGGCGACTACGGCCATGATCATGAACATGGTGAAAGCAATGGTGTTGGCCATGCCCATGTCCTGGTTGGCGATGCCACGGTTGTAGGCGAGGATGCTCATCACCGTGGTCGAGCGCCCAGGGCCGCCGCCGGTCATGGTGAACACCATGTCGAATTCGCGGAAGGCACTGGTCATGATGATGATCGACACGAACAGGATGTGGGCGCGGATCATCGGCAACACCACGTACCACAGGGTCTGGAAGGGGCCGGCACCGTCGACTCGTGCGGCCTCATAGGTCTCGTCGGGAATGGTGGTCAGGGCGGCATAAAGCACCAGGATCGCCATCGGCGTCAGGTGCCAGGCGTTGGTCAGGGCCGTGGCAAAAAGCGCCGTTGAACGGTCGGTCAACCAATAGGGGCCGGAGACACCGAAGAACCCCAGCACCTGATTGATTACCCCGAAGTCGGGCTCCCACATAAATAGCCGCCAGGTGATGCCGACGATCACCGGCGTCATCACGAACGGCATCAGGAATAGCGCCATCCAGCCCGCCTTGAAGCGGATCTTCTTGCCGCTGAGCAGGAAGGCTACCAGCAGCCCTACGACCAGGCAGCCCAGGGTGTTGGCCACGGTGAAGATGGCGGTAACGCGCACCGAGTTGATGAACAGCGGATCGTTGATGGCATAGAGGTAGTTCTCCAGGCCCACGAACCATTGGTTACCGAAGTCGTAGAGGAAAACGTCATGGAGGCTGAAGCGGAAGGCGATAGCCAGCGGGAAGGCGACGATCAGCAGCATCGCGATCAGGCCGGGCAGCACGAAATACCAGCCTCGCGTGTAGCGATTGAGGCTACTGTTTTGCATCGGAAATACCTCGGAAGGTCACGGGATCTGCGGGCAATGGGCCAGCCGGGCAGCGCCGGCTGGCATTGGGCCTCTTATCTCTCGAGGTAGCCGGCACGCTGGAAGGTGCGCTCCATGTTCCTGACCCAACGGTCCTGGGCCTGCTCAGGGGTCATGTCACCGCTCAGGACATCGGTGGCGAAATCCACGGTGCCCTGCCACATGACGGTACCGTACTCGGGAATGCCCTGGCGCACGAAGACCTGCTCGAGGACCTGCTCGTAGGCTGGCAGGAAGCGCTCGTAGTGGTCCTCGAGGCCGCGCAGCTCCTCGCTGGAGAAGTGCGCCTCACGGGAGAACTGCTGGGTACGCTCGCCCCACTCGATCTCGTTGTCCTGCAGCATCCACTTGAGGAACTTGAAGGCCTCTTCCGAGTTCGGCGTATCGAAGATGAACACACCGCCACCGCCGAGGAAGGGCACGCCCTGCTCATAGTCCTTGAGATTGCCTTCGAAGGCCGGGAGCGGTTGATACAGGACGTTGCCGGCAGCGACGCCGCTGGCATCTTCCACGGTGCCCAGTCCCTGGGGCCACATGGTGGCCATGGCCAGGCGGCCGTCGCGGAAGTAGCTGAGGCCTTCGAGGAAGTCCCAGTTGCGCGCGGCCGGCGGGGCGACATCGTTGGCCAAGTCGACGAACAGCTCGGCAGCTTCGACCAGAATCGGGTGGTCGAGATCGGTCTGATACTCCTCGTCCCAGCCCTCGAGGCCGGTGGAGTAGAGCATTACGATAAAGCTGCGCGCCACACCGCTGCCCGAACCGAGGGCGTCAGTCCAGCCATACAGGTCCTGCTCGAGCGTCTCGCCGGCAACGGTTTCGCCGGCTTCGCGGGTAAAGAACTCAGCGACCTCGTACAGCTCCTGCCAGGTGTTGGGGACTTCCAGCGCGCGACCGTACTGCTCCTCGAAGGCGGCCTGCTCGTCGGGGTGCTCGAAGAAATCCTCCCGGGCAATCAGCATCGGCGCCGCCGGGGTGGTCGGCAGGGCGATGATCTCGCCGGGACGCGCACTGCTCTCCATGTGCGAGCGGCGAATCAACTCCGGATAGGCATCGAGGTCGAAATCGTACTCCTCGATATAGGGTGTCAGATCGACGACGTGATCGCGGAAGCTGCCGAACCAGCCAGGGCTGTGATAGCCCATGTCCCAGCGACCGGTACCGCCGATGGCTTCGATCGACATGCGGTCACGCAGCTGATCGGGCGGCAGGATCTCGCCTTCGATGCGTACTCCGGTCTGGCGCTCATATTCGGGAGCGAAGTGGTCGATGACGGCATCGGCCTCCTCGCCGGGGTGCAGTGCCCAGCGAATGGTGATGTCGTCGGCCACCGCTGTGGTCAGGCCTGTGGTAGCCATGGCCAAGCCGAGGCTTGTGGCGGTGAGCAGTCGTGTTGTTGTCATGGAACCTTCCCCATCACGATTGTTGTTGTACAGCATGTCGGGTTTAGCGTTTGGCCCGAATACTCGTGCGATATTCAGAAGCGCTATGGCGTTGGCGCAGGTCACTTAACCAGGCGCCTATCCATAAACATAGTGGATTTGCAGAATCGTGTCATCAAGCGTTATTAATACGCTATGGTGGGAGTGACGGGGAGGCAGTCGCGCATAGGTATGGGCACCGGAAGCAGCCTGCATCTCAATATTGAAAAGCTTTGAAAACAATGGGTTGATAAGGTGGTTGAGGATGAATGAGGCCTTGAATGGGCCCGGCTAATAAGGAACTCGAGACAGCTGGCGACGGTCAAGTGTTAGACCAATGTCTAGTTATGCAGCCGGCGTCGAGATCTTCTGGTCGAGAAAAATTCATTAAATAGACTAAAGTGGGATATAACAATCATGGCTAACATTAAGCTGCACAATATCCAGAAGCGCTTCGGCAATGAAGAGGTCATTCACGGCGTGAACATCGAGATCAACGATGGGGAATTCGTCATCCTCGTCGGCCCTTCTGGTTGTGGCAAGTCGACCCTGCTGCGAATGATTGCCGGCCTCGAATCGATCAGCGGCGGCGATGTGCAGATCGGCGACACGGTGGTCAACGACATGCCGCCCAAGGCTCGCGATATCGCCATGGTCTTCCAGAGCTATGCCCTCTACCCGCACATGACCGTGGCCGAGAACATGGGCTTTGCGCTCAAGCTGTCCAAGATCCCCAAGGCACAGATCGAGGAGAAAGTGCAGGCGGCGGCCGATATTCTCAATCTCGGTCCGTTGCTGAAACGCTACCCGCGTGAACTCTCCGGCGGCCAGCGCCAGCGGGTTGCCATGGGGCGCGCCATTGTCCGTGATCCCCAGGTCTTCCTGTTCGATGAGCCACTCTCCAACCTCGACGCCAAGCTGCGTGTCTCCATGCGCACAGAAATCAAGGCGCTCCACCAGCGTCTCAAGACCACCACCGTCTACGTTACCCACGACCAGATCGAAGCGATGACCATGGCCGACCGTATCGTCGTTCTGCACCAAGGCTATGTGCAGCAGATGGGCACCCCGCTGGAGCTCTACGACCGACCTGCCAATCTCTTCGTGGCGAGCTTCATGGGGAGCCCGGGGATGAATCTGATCCATGGCTGGCCACGTGACCACGGCCAGTTCGAGGTGCGCGGTGGCGGTCACATGCCGCTGGGCGAGCTGGATGTCTCGACGCACCCGGGAGAAACCATCTACGGCATTCGCCCCGAGGACATCACCCTGGCCGATGAGGGCGTCCCCGTTGAGGTGATCTCCGTGGAGCCCACCGGCGCCGAGATCCACGTGGTGGCCCGGCTCGGTGATCAGAACGTCACCGTGGTGTTCCGCGAGCGGCACGATGTGCACCCGGGCGAGACCATCCATCTGGCGGTGGACCTCACCAAGGTCCATCTCTTCGCTGCCGATAGCGGCGAGCGCATTGCCTGGCACCCTACCTCGCAGGTGGCCTGAAGCCGTTCAGTCGCCCTGCTGAGGAGATTCGCGCGGTATTCGAGCAAGCGGCCCGGCCGTGCGATATGTGCAAGCCTTCACTAATGCCCGTACGCGCGAGCGACGAGCGGTGCTGTCCTCGCAGCTGTACGAGGTATCCGGCAATCGCCTGGCGTCGTTACTCAGCGTCTCAGGCGTTCCAGATCCTGGCGGTCGGGTAGCGCGGCATAGGCGCCAGGACGCGTCACCGCATGGGCGCCGCAGTGGCACGCTACCTCCAGATAGCCGGTAAGCCGCGCTGCGTCGTGCCACCAGTCGTCGCCCGCTGTCTCGGCGAGCATCGCCAGCAGGCCGCCGATGAAGGCGTCGCCGCCGGCGGTGGTATCCACTGCCTGAACGCTGGGTGGCGTTACCTCGAGGTGCTGACCGGCGCAGAATGCCTCGACCTTGCCAGGGCCATCGGTGATCACCGCCAGCCTAACCCCGCGGGCCAGGCGCTCATTGATCCAGGCGTCGGCGGGGTGGTCGGCACGCAGGTAGTCGAGCTCGTCGCGTGACAGCTTGATCAACTGGGCGCGGTCGAGCAGTTCGGTCACCAGGCTGATGTCGGCACTGCCCGCGTCCCACAGATTGTGACGCAAATTGGCGTCGACGCTGACCAGCGAACCGGACTTGGCCGCCATCTCGGCCATGGCCAGGGTGGTGTCGGCGATCTCGGGCTCGGTGAGGCTATTGGTGCAGAAGTGCACGATGGCCGGCTCGGCGAAGATCCCCGCCGGCAGGTGTTCGAGGCGGTAGAGCAGATCGGCGGCGGGCGGGCGGTAGAAGTCGAAGGTGCGCTCTCCTGCCGCATCGCGGGAGACGAAGGCCAGCGCCGTACGCGCCTGGCGGGTGCGCACCACGCCGCTGGTATCGACGTCATGGGCGGCGAGCTCGGCGGCCAGGAAGTCGCCGAAGTAGTCGTCGCCGAGCATGCCCAGGAAGCGGCTGGGCACGCCAAGCCGCGCGCAGGCCACTGCAACATTGGCCGGGGCGCCGCCGGCGTAGGGGGTGAAGGTCTCGGCGGCGCCGTCCCCGGCGTCACCGAGGCGGCTGGAGAGCATGTCGACGAGGGCTTCGCCGAAGGCGATGACCGGCATCATGAGGAGGTCTCCTGCTTGCCACCCTTGCCTTTGGTCTTGGCCTTGGCCTTGTCGTTGGCGGAGGTGGCGTGATGGGGAAAATGGTCGCGCACCAGTTGCAGCAGCCCCTGGGTCGAGGCGTCGAAGTCGCTGGCGTTGGTGTCGATGCGTTCGCTGATCTCGCCGGCGATACGCTTGCCGAGCTGCACACCCCACTGGTCGAAGGAGTTGATGTTCCAGATCACGCCCTGGACAAACACCTTGTGCTCGTAGAGCGCGATCAACGCGCCGAGGTTCTTGGGCGTCAGTTCATCCAGCAGCAGGGTGCTCGACGGGCGGTTGCCGGGGCAGCTGTAGGGGTCATGCTGGCCATGCTCCTGGTTGTCGCCCTGGCTGCCCTCCATGAAGGCATTGGCCTGGGCCAGCATGTTAGTCAGCAGCGCGAAGTGGTGATCCTCGAAGCCGGGTTCGGGCTTGAGCGAGGCGATGAAGTCGATGGGCACGTAGCGAGTGCCCTGATGCAGCAGCTGGAAGAAGGCGTGCTGGCCGTTGGAACCGGTCTGGCCCCAGACGATCGGCCCGGTCTTGTAGTTGACCGGATGGCCGAAGATATCCACCGACTTGCCGTTGGACTCCATGTCGAGCTGCTGCAGGAACGACGGCAGCTGATGCAGGGCCTGGTCGTAGGGCACCACGGCCTGAGTCTCGGCACCGACGAAATTGATGTACCAGATGCCGATCAACGCCATCAGCACCGGCATGTTCTCGGCAAACGGCGCCTCGATGAAGTGGCGGTCCATCTCATGGGCGCCCTCGAGCAGCTCCATGAAACCCTCGAAGCCGATCGACAGCGCGATCGGCAGGCCGATGGAGGACCACATCGAGTAGCGCCCGCCGACCCAAGCCCAGAATTCGAAGACGTTCTCCTCGCGGATGCCGAACGCCATGGCCGCGCGGCGGTTGGTGGAGGCGGCGATGAAGTGGGCACCGACGTCGGCGTCTTCGCCGGCGTTGTCGAGGAACCAACGGCGTGCGCTCTTGGCGTTGAGCAGCGTCTCCTGGGTGGAGAAGGTCTTGGTCGAGACGATGAATAGGGTGGTGGCCGGGTCGAGGCGGCTAAGCACCTTCTGGATATGGGTGCCGTCGACGTTGGAGACGAAGTGGAAGCTGAGCTCCGGGTGGCGATACTTGAGCAGCGCCCGGCAGGCCATGTTGGGGCCGAGATCCGAACCGCCGATGCCGATATTGACCACGTCCTTGATACGCTTGCCGCTATAGCCCTTCCATTCGCCGCTGCGCACCGCCTCGGAGAAGCGCTTGATCTGCTCGCGGGTGCGCTGAATCTCAGGCATCACGTCCTCGCCGTCGACGTAGACCGGCTCGTCGCTGAGGTTGCGCAACGCGGTGTGCAGCACCGGGCGGTCTTCGGTGACGTTGATGATATCGCCGGAGAACATCTGAGCGCGGCGCTGCACCAGCGCCGAGTGGTCGGCCAGTTCGAGCAGCTTGGCGAGCACCTGATCGGAGACCTGGTGCTTGGAGTAGTCGAGAAACAGACCGCCGACGCGCAGGCTCATCTGCTCGAAGCGCTGCGGGTCGGCGCGGAAATAGTCGCGGATGCGGTCGTCACGGGTCTGCTGGTGCAGCCGCTCGAGGGCTTGCCAGATCACACTTCGGGTCAGTTGGAACATGCGTGTCTCCTGTTGTTGTAGGTGTCGTCGATAGGCGAGATCGGCGGCAATGTCAGCATTCTATGAAAAGTGAATCGTGTCATCTTTGCGCCCGCGAGCCAGCCTAGGGCGGCGAGTCGCTCAGGCGACTCGCTCGCTGCGCGCCTCCTCGAGCAGGGCATACCAGGTGCTGCGCTCGAGGGTGAGCTTGGCGCCGTCCCTGAGCTCCTCGATGCGTTCGCCGCGCAGGGTGCCGATCACTGGCACCGGTGAGCCGGGCAGGGCGCGTAGCCAGGCCAGGGCCAGGCCAGCGGCACTGGTCTCGAACTGCGGCGAGAGCCGCGACAGGCACTCACCGAGCACGTCCTCGAACACCACCCCGCCGCCCAGCGGCGACCAGGCCAGGGGCCGCAGGCCGTCGCGGATCAGGGCGTCGAACAGGCCATCGAACAGCGGCTCGGGGTGGGCCAGCGACAGCTGCAGTTGATGACAGGCCAGACGATGGCGCATGGCGCCCTGCAGGCGGCGCCACTGCTCGGGCAGGAAGTTGGAGACGCCCACTGCACCCAGCTTGCCGGCATCGATGGCGTCATCCAGGGCGGCGGCGGTAGCCTCGACCTCCATCAGCGGGTCGGGACGATGCAGCAGGAAGTGGTCGAGGCGCGCCACGCCGAGCCGCGTTAGCGAGCCATCGATGGCGGCATTGAGGTAGGCCGGCGAGCTGTCGTAGTGCTTGACGCCGTAGCTGGAGGGATCGCGGCTGGGGGTGACGATACTCGCCTTGGTGACTACCTTGACCCGCTCGGCGAGGCTCGGGCGAGCGCGCAGCGCGTCGCCGAACAGCGTCTCGGCACGGCGGTCGCCGTAGATGTCGGCGTGATCGAACCAGTCCAGGCCCTGGTCGAGGCGTGCCTCGATCCAGTCGGCCAGCCGCTCGGGGGCGTGCAGCTCCTCGCGCTCGTGCAGGCGCATCATGCCGAGCAGGAAGGGGGCATCGATCTGTGGCGCATCGCTGGCGTTCATGACTGCGGCTCCAGGCTCAGGGTGGTGCCCAGCAGATGCTGGGCGCCGGGCACCAGCCATACCGGGTCGAGGCGCGTGCAGGCGGCCTCGATGCACAGGAAGTGGCGACCGGCATCAACGGGGGTATCGTCGGGCAGGGCGGCATCGGGATGCCAGACCACGGTGGAGTCGCTGCCCTGCTTGGCGATACGCAGGCGGCGGCGGCCGTCGTCGAGCAGCACTTCGCGGTTGGAGTGGTAGATGCGATCCAGCGGCCCGCGTACGCCGAGTTCGCCCTGCTGCTCGCGTTCGGCGAAGCCGGCCAGCTTGTCCAGGTAGCGGGCGCCGGCCAGTCCCTCGACGCGGCACTGGTGAACCTCGCCGACGGCGAAGTAGCTGTGCAGGGCGGCGCTGAACTTGATCGGCGTCTCGCCGCGATGCTCGGTGATCAGCTCGACATGCAGGCGCTGGGCGTTGGCCTGGATCACTGCCCGCGGCACTAGTTGGCTATGCAGCCTGGTGGCTGGCGACAGGTGCAGCTCGACGCCGCCATCGTGCTCGTCGACGGCCTCCAGCGTCCAGTCGGCCTTGCGTGCCGGGCCGTGCATCGGCCCCGAGCGGTCCGGCGACTCGTCGGCGGTGTGCTCATCGGCAAACCACGGCCAGCACAGCGGAATCCCGCCACGAATCGCCCCGGGCAGCCTCTGGGGTGTCGGCGTTACCCATAGCCAGCCGTCCTCGTCGGTGGGGCGAGAGCCTTCAGCTGTTGCGGCGTCGGGCGAGGGTAGAAAATGTAACACCTGGGCGCCCTGCAGCGAGACGGCAAGCTCGCCCCAGGACTCGTTGGCCAGCCACACCTCGCGACCGGACCATTCGGTGCGACGCTGGCCGCGGGTAGCGTCGAGCAGCGCGCGCAGCGACTCGGGAATCATTCGACCTCCTCTGTCGAGTTACTCGACTTCTTGATTGTGCAGGGCTTCGGCGGCGCCCAGCAAGCCGGTCCACGGTGCGGTGACGACCCGCACCGGAATCTCGGCATTGTAGGGGTTCATGCGGCCCTTGTCGGCAAAGGCCTCGGCGAAGCGGCTGCGCGGCAACCAGTCGAGCAGGCGTGGAATGATTCCGCCGCACAGATAGACGCCGCCGCGCGCGCCCAGAGTCAGGGCGGCATCGCCGCACACGTCGCCGAGGATCTTGAGGAAGCGCTTGACGGTATCCGCGGCCACGGCGTCGCCCTGGTCGGCCGCCGCGGTCACCTCGGCGGCACTGCTGTAGCGCGGCGTGGCGCCCTTCAGCGAGCAGTGTGCGGCGTAGAGGTCGGCCAGCCCCTGGCCGCTCAGGATGCGCTCCACCGACACCCGGCCATAGCGATTGCGGAAATAGCGCAGCAGGTTCTGCTCGCGCTCGTCGCTGGGAGCGAAGGTCACGTGGCCGCCCTCGCCGGGCAGCGGAATCCAGGCCTGGCGTCCGGGCACCAGTCCGGCCACGCCAAGCCCGGTGCCGGGGCCGATCACCAGTCGCGCGGCCTTGGCAGCGGTGTGGCCGGGGGTGACGCTGACCAGGTCAGCGTCGCCGACATGCGGCACGCCGAGGGCCTGGGCGGTGAAGTCGTTGAGGGTCTTGAACAGCGTCAGGTCCAGCGCTGCCTGTACCTCTTGCTTGGCGAAGTCCCAGTGGTTGTTGGTCATGCGGATGCGCTCGCCGTGGACCGGGCAGGCGAATGCCAGGCACGCCTCGCGTGGCGCCAGCTCGCCTGAGTGCTCGACCCGTGCCAGGTAGTCGCGCACCGCCTCCACCAACCCCGCATAGTCGGCGCATGGCAGGCTGAGGATATGCTGGGGCTCGAAGGCGCCGGGGGTGACCAGGGCGAAGCGGGCGTTGGTCCCACCGATATCACCGATCAAGGCCGGTCGCGGCATGGCTCAGGCATCCTCTTCGTGAATCTGTTCGACCTGACGTGCCAGGTCGTCGGCCTCGAAGCCGCCGAACACCCCGGCGCCTTCCTCGGCGCGCATTGCCAGGTGACGGAAGCCACCGAACAGCTCGCGGCCGAGGCCCACGTGATAGTGATCGAGATCACCGATGCGGCGTTCGCGGTTGGCCCACTCGCCGGCGGCGAGCTTGACCTCGAGGGTGCCGGCATCGGCATCCAGGCGCACGATGTCGCCATCGCGCAGCTTGGCTAGCGGGCCGCCATCGAGGGCCTCGGGGCTCATGTGAATAGCCGCCGGCACCTTGCCCGAGGCGCCCGACATGCGGCCATCGGTGACCAGTGCCACTTTATAGCCACGGTCCTGCAGTACGCCCAGGTAGGGGGTCAGCTTGTGCAGTTCGGGCATGCCGTTGGCCTTGGGCCCCTGAAAGCGCACCACGGCGATCACGTCGCGGTCGAGTTCGCCGGCCTCGAAGGCGCCCTTGAGGTCGTTCTGATCCTCGAAGATCTTGATCGGCGCCTCGACCAGGCGATGCTCGGGCTTGACCGCGGAGATCTTGATCACGCCGCGGCCCAGGTTGCCGTCGAGCACGGTGAGCCCGCCGGTGGCGGCGAACGGCTTGGCCACCGAGGCCAGCACCTCGCTGTCGAGGCTCTGCTCGGGCCCTTCGCGCCATACCAGCTTGCCGTTCTCGAGGAAGGGCTCCTGGGTGTAGGCGCTGAGGTCGGTGCCGAACACCGTGGGAATGTCGCTATGGATCAGGCCGGCACTGAGCAGCTCACGGAACAGCAGGCTCATGCCGCCGGCGGCCTGGAAGTGATTGATATCGGCCTGGCCGTTGGGGTAGACCTGCATCAGGCTCGGCGTGACGGCGGAGAGCTCGGTGAAGTCGTTCCAGTCGATGGTGATGCCTGCCGCGGCGGCCATCGCCACCAGGTGCAGGGTGTGGTTGGTCGAGCCGCCCGAGGCCAGCAGGCCGACGATGGCGTTGACGATGGCGCGCTCGTCGATCTGCTTGTAGAACGGCCGATACTCGCCGCCGGGCTCGCTGTTGCGGATCGCCTGTTCGGTGGCGAAGCGAGTCAGCGCCTCGCGCATCTCGGTGCCGGGGTTGACGAAGGAGGTGCCCGGCAGGTGCAGGCCCATCATCTCCATCATCAGCTGGTTGGAGTTGGCGGTGCCATAGAAGGTACAGGTACCGGGGCTATGGTAGGACTCGGACTCAGCCTCGAGCAGGTCTTCGCGGCTCGCCTTGCCCTCGGCGAACAGCTGGCGCACGCGCGCCTTCTCCTTGTTGGGCAGGCCGCTGGGCATGGGGCCTGCGGGTACGAACATCGCTGGCAGGTGACCGAAGCGCGCCGCGCCGATGAACAGCCCCGGCACGATCTTGTCACATACTCCTAGGTAGAGCGCGGCGTCGAACATGTTGTGGGACAGCCCCACGGCGGTGGCCATGGCGATCACATCGCGGGAGAACAGCGATAGCTCCATGCCCGGCTGGCCCTGGGTCACGCCGTCGCACATCGCCGGTACGCCGCCGGCGAACTGGGCGGTGGAGCCCATGGCGCGTGCCGCGGTCTTGATGGTCTCGGGGAAGGTCTCGAGGGGCTGGTGGGCCGAGAGCATATCGTTGTAGGCCGAAACGATGCCCAGGTTGGCGCTGTTCATCAGCTTGAGCTGATCCTTGTCCTGGGCGCCGCAGGCGGCAAACCCGTGGGCCAGGTTGCCGCACGACAGCTCGCCGCGATGCACGCCGCGGCGATGCTGGTCGGCCATGCGCTGTTCGTAGAGGGCACGACGCTCCGCTGAGCGCTCGCGAATTCGGGTAGTGACACGGCTGACCGTGGCATTGAGGGACGGCGCTGTAGGTGCCATGAGCGACCTCGCTAGACGGTGGGTGGTGGCAATGTTGGTAAATTTAGCAAAAAAATGCCTTGAATGTCGTCATCCTTTGGGCCAAATTAGCTTTTAGACGTAGGATAGTTTCAAGTAGACGCTTTTACACTCAAACAGACAGCGGATAACAGCTGCTACCGACAGAACGCACGAGGATGCCGCCATGACGTTACGTATCGCCATCAACGGGTTCGGCCGTATCGGCCGCAACGTGGTTCGCGCGCTTTACGAGAACGGCTTTCGCCAGCAGGTCCAGGTGGTTGCCATCAATGACCTGGGCGATCCGTCGCTCAACGCTCATCTGCTCAAGCATGACACCGTTCACGGACATTTTCCTTTCGCCGTCGACCATGACGAAGAGAGCTTGAGCATCGACGGTGACCGCATCCAGATTCTCTCCGAGCGGGATCCGGCGCAACTGCCGTGGCAGCGCCTCGAGGTCGACCTGGTGATGGAGTGCACCGGGCTGTTCACCAAGCGTGATGCTGCCGCCAAACACCTCGCTGCCGGCGCCGGCCAGGTACTGATCTCGGCGCCGAGCCCGGATGCCGACGCCACCGTGGTGTTCGGCGTCAACGAGGATGTGCTGACCGCCGAGCACAAGGTGGTCTCCAATGCCTCCTGCACCACCAACTGCCTGGCGCCGGTGGCCAAGGCGCTCAACGATACCGTGGGTATCGAGAACGGCCTGATGACCACGGTGCACGCCTATACCAACGACCAGAACCTGTCGGATGTTTACCACAGTGACCCCTACCGGGCGCGCAGTGCCACCCATTCAATGATTCCCACCAAGACCGGCGCCGCTGCCGCGGTGGGTCTGGTGTTGCCGGAGCTGGCCGGCAAGTTCGATGGCCTGGCGGTGCGCGTGCCGGTGATCAACGTCTCGCTGGTCGACCTGGTGTTCAACGCCGGACGCGACACCAGCAAGGAGGAGATCAACGCCATCGTCGCCAAGGCGGCCGAGAGTTCCAAGGTGCTGGCGGTCAACGCCCAGCCGCTGGTCTCCATCGACTTCAATCACGACCCCAATTCCTCGACCTTCGACGCCAACCACACCCGCGTCAATGGCCGGCTGGTCAAGGTGATGGCCTGGTACGACAACGAGTGGGGCTTCTCCAATCGCATGCTGGATACCGCGCTGGCCATGGCAGCAGCGCGCTGATCCACCCTGTGTAGCGATATCATGCAGGCGCCGCCGCATCGCGCACTCACGGCTCCGCTCGCGTGGTGGTGCCGGCATGATGTCCTACTTCTGCTCGCCACAGGGGCGCCTTCGGGTGCCCCTGTGGCGTTTGCGGTATGGCGGGTTATGCTGGGCGCTAACGCCGCCGCCGCGAGGAGCGCATGACCCGTCTCGAATCTCCCCCTACCGCTGTGCCGCTGCAGGTGCGCGAAGTGACGGCGATAAGCGCCGTGCCGCAGGCGGACTGGAACGCGCTGGTCGACGATGATCACCCTTTCCTGCGTCACGAATTTCTCGAGGCACTGGAGGCCAGCGGTGCGGTAGAGGAGACCAGCGGCTGGGTACCGCGCCACTTGACGCTGTGGCAGGGCGAGGCGCTGGTGGGTGCGCTGCCACACTACGACAAGTACCACTCCCGCGGTGAGTACGTCTTCGACTGGGCCTGGGCGGACGCCTGGGAGCGGGCCGGCGGCGCCTACTATCCCAAGGGGCTGTCGGCGATTCCCTTTACCCCGGTGCCGGGCCCGCGTATGGCGCTGGCCAGCGGCGTCAATGCGCTATCGGCGGCGCGCGTCTTTGCTGCCTGGCTGCAGGGCTCGTCGCGTTCGAGCTGGCATCTGTTGTTCGCCGACGCTGCCCAGGTCGAGGCCTGGCAGGCCGCCTGGCCGGCACTGCTGACGCGCCACGGCGTGCAGTTCCAGTGGCAGGATCGTGGTTTCGGCGACTTCGACGGCTTCCTCGCCGCCATGACCACCAAGCGGCGCAAGGCGATCCGCCGCGAGCGCCGGCTGGTCGCCGAGCAGGGGATTACCCTGCGCCGACTGGTCGGGCGAGAGATCGACACCGCGGCCCTGGCGCACTTCTACCGCTGCTACTGCATCACTTACCTCGAGCGCGGCCAGCAGCCCTATCTCTGCCACCAATTCTTCGAGCGGCTACACGAGACACTGCCCGAGGCGCTGGTGCTGATCCAGGCCCGAGTTGCAGGCAAGCCGGTGGCCGCTGCGCTCTGCCTGCAGGGGTCGCGTACCCTCTATGGCCGCTACTGGGGCAGCGAGGTGATCGCCGACTGCCTGCACTTCGAGGCCTGCTACTACCAGGGTATCGAGCACTGTCTGGAGAATGGCTTGACCTGCTTCGATCCTGGCACCCAGGGCGAGCACAAGCTGAGTCGCGGCTTCGCGCCGGTGGCACTGCGCTCGCTGCACCATATCGCCGACCCGCAACTGCGCCAGGCGGTGGCGCGCTTCTGCGACGACGAGCGGCGTCACGTCGAGGCCTACCGACGGCAGGCTGCGCAGTCGCTGCCGTTCAAGGCGCAGTCATGACTGTCTTGGGAGCTCAGGTATCGACGTGCTCGGGACTGATCTGACGGCAGGCCTGCGAGGAGGCGCTGTGAACCCGGTCCCTGGGCGCTACTTTTGCCATCCATGGCAAAAGACCTCCTCTTCGACCTGCCGTCAGCGTCCCTCGCCACGAGCCGCTGCGATAGCCCTCTCGACGGGTTAGTCCCAAGCGGTACTGCCATCTGCTAAACATTGCCCGAACAGTGCACTCGGCTCGCGGTAGCAACGGCGTTGGTGGCATAATGCCGACCACTATTTCGTGACAGGATGTCTCCATGCTCAAGTGGCTCGCCATCGTGTTGGTCGGCCTGATTGCGCTGCTGCAATACCAGCTGTGGTTCGGCGATGGCGGCGTGGCGGAGCTTGCCGATATTCGCGCTCGCGCCGACGCGCTGGAGGCGCAGAACGTGCCGCTGCGCGCGCGCAATGCGCGGCTCGCCGCCGAGGTCATCGACCTGCAGACCGGCCTCGATGCCATCGAGGAGCGCGCGCGCAGCGACATCGGCATGGTGCGCGCCGACGAGCAGTTCTACTGGGTGCCGGGCGTCGTGGCCGAGAGCGCCATCGTTGAGCAGCGGGCCCTGCGGTCGGCCACCCAGGCTGGCGAAGAGGGCGCGCCATGAGCCGGCTGTGGCTGATCGTGCCGGCCGCCGGAGTGGGGCGGCGCATGGCCGCCGAGTGCCCCAAGCAGTATCTGCCGCTGGCCGGCAGCACAGTGCTGGCGCAGACCCTGGCGCGACTGCATGCCGCCTTCCCCGCGGCCACGCTGTGCTTGTGCCTGGCCCGCGACGACATTTATTTCGACGCCGCCATGGTGCCGTTTGCCGACTGGCGCCGTATCGGCGGCGGCGCCGAGCGGGCTGAATCGGTAGCCGCCGCGCTGACGGCAATCGCCGCTGAGGCCGCCGCCGACGATACGGTGCTGGTGCACGACGCCGCCCGGCCCTGCGTGAGCGTCGACGACCTGGCTCGCCTGCAGGCGGCGCTGGCTGATGAGCCCGACGGTGCACTGCTGGCCGTGCCGGTGGCCGATACCATGAAGCGCGCCGCGGCGGATGGCCGGGTCGCGCGCACCGAGCCCCGCGAGGCGCTGTGGCACGCGCTGACGCCCCAGGGCGCGTGCTACCGGCTGCTCTGCGATGCCCTTGCGGCGGCTCGAGCGTGCGGAGTGGCGCTGACCGACGAGGCCTCGGCGCTGGAGGCCATGGGCCGCGCGCCACGGCTGGTGGCGGGGCGCCGCGACAACCTCAAGATCACTCATCCCGACGACCTGGCGCTGGCCGAGCAGATCCTCGCCGCCCAGGCGGCGCAGCACAAGGCACTGTCATGACCCTGCGTATCGGCCACGGCTTCGATGTCCACCGCTTCGGCGAGGGCGACTCCCTGATCATTGGCGGGGTGCGGATTCCCTTCGGCCACGGCTTCGTCGCCCACTCCGACGGCGATGTGCTACTGCATGCGATCAGCGATGCGCTGCTCGGCGCCTGCGCGCTGGGCGACATCGGCCGCCACTTCCCCGACACCGACCCGGTCTTCGCCGGCGCCGACAGCCGCGAGCTGCTGCGCCAGGTGATGGGCATGGTGCGCGATGCCGGCTATCGGGTCGGCAATCTCGATGCCACGCTGATGGCCCAGGCCCCCAAGATGGCACCGCATGTCGCGGCCATGGCCGCCAATATTGCCGCCGACCTCGGTGTCGCGCCAGCGTCGGTCAACGTCAAGGCCACCACCACCGAGCGGCTTGGCTTTACCGGCCGTGGCGAAGGCATCGCCGCCGAAGCGGTAGTGCTGCTGATGGGTGACAATGGCGATGGATGAGTCCTGGCCGCGGGTGCTCGATGCCGAGTTTGGCGCGCCAGTGCCCGGTGAGTATCGTGCCGCACCCGAAGATTTTGTGGTCGAGGAGTGCCTCGACTTCGCCCCCGAAGGCCAGGGGGAACATCTCTGGCTGTGGGTCGAGAAGCGCGACCTCAGTACACTGGAGCTGGCACGTCGCCTGGCGCGGGCCTGCGAGGTCACGCCGCGCGACATCGGCTATGCCGGGATGAAGGATCGCGTGGCGGTGACCCGCCAGTGGCTGTCGGTCCACCTGCCCGGGCGCGAGGCGCCCGCCGACCTCGCCGAGCGGCTGGCCGACGCGCCGCTGGCGCTGCTCGAGCAGTGCCGCCATCCGCGTAAGCTCAAGCGCGGAGTGCATCGCGCCAACCGCTTTACACTGCGCCTGAGCGGCGCGGTGCTCGACGACCCGCGGCTCGAGGCACGCTGGCGGCGGCTGATCGAAATCGGCGTACCCAACTATTTTGGCCCCCAGCGCTTCGGCCCCGGGGGGCGGAACCTGGTCAAGGCGCGGGCGGTTCTCGCCAAGGGCTGGCGCAAGCGCCATGACCGCGAAGGCATGCTGCTCTCCGCGGCGCGCAGCTACCTGTTCAATCAGCTGCTGGCGCGGCGTATCGCCGCCGGCGACTGGGACACGCCGCTCGACGGCGAGCTGCTGGTGCTCGACGGCAGCGCCAGCCAGTTTGCCAGCGACGGTGTCGACGCTGCGCTACTCGAGCGTGCGCGGCGCCTCGACGTGCATCCCAGCGGCGTGCTGTGGGGCACTGGAGAAGCGGCCACCAGCGCCGCGGCGCTGGCCCATGAGCAGGCCGTGATCGCCGAGGAGGCGGCGCTCGCCGAGGGACTGGTGCGCGCCGGGGTGCGCATGGGGCGGCGGGCGCTGCGCGTGCGGCTCGATGAGCCAAGCCTGATGTATGATGAGGGCACCTTGACGCTGGAGTTTGCGCTGCCGCGGGGAGCCTTCGCCACCGCGGTGCTACGTGAGCTGATCGGCCATCCTAGCCTATGACATTCGACCACCATCGCCAGCGGGAGAGCGCAATGCGCAAACTATTACTGTCCAACGATGATGGGGTGCATGCGCCAGGCCTGCATGCCCTCTATCAGGCGCTGAGCCAGCATGCCCGGCTGCGGGTAGTGGCCCCGGACCGCGACAAGAGCGGTGCCAGCAACTCACTGACGCTGAGCCGGCCGCTGGCGCTCAACGCCATGGATAATGGCTTCTACAGCGTCGACGGCACGCCTGCCGACTGCGTCTACCTCGGCGTCAACGGGGTGTGGGACGACAAGCCCGACCTGGTGGTGTCGGGCATCAACCACGGCGGCAACCTGGGCGACGACGTGCTCTACTCAGGCACCGTGGCGGCCGCCATGGAGGGGCGCAACCTGGGCATGACGGCAATTGCCATGTCGCTGGTCGGCAGCCGCTACTTCGAGACCGCCGGGCGGGTCGCGGCGAGCCTGATCGGCGCCGCCGAGCAGCTGTCGCTGCCGCCGCGTAGCCTGCTCAACGTCAATGTGCCGGACCTGCCGTGGGAGGAGATTCGCGGCTTCAAGGTTACTCGGATGGGCTTTCGTGGCCCCGCCGCGCGGCCGATGAAGATAGAAGATCCGCGCGGCCGTGTGCGCTACTGGATTGCGGCGGCGGGCGAGAATGCCGATGATGGACCGGATACCGACTTTGCCGCCGTCGAGGCGGGCTATGTGTCGATTACGCCGCTACATACCGATCTGACCCGGCATGCGGCACGTGAAGACGTTCAAGGCTGGCTGGATGCACTCACCTGATTTGAGCCGAGACAGGCTGCTGGGCGTCGGCATGACCTCGCAGCGCACCCGCGACCGGCTGGTGGCGCGCCTGGCGGCGTCCGGCATTGACGACCTCGAGGTGCTCGAGGTGATCGGCCGCGAGCCGCGCCACCTGTTTCTCGACGAGGCGCTGGCGCACCGCGCCTATGAGGATACCGCGCTGCCCATCGGCCACGGCCAGACGCTGTCGCAGCCGTGGATGGTGGCGCGCATGACCGAGCTGGTGGTGGCCGAGGCGCCGCAGCGGGTACTCGAGATCGGTACCGGCTCCGGATATCAGACGCTGATCCTGTCGCGGCTGGTGCCGCTGCTGTGGTCGGTGGAACGCATTCGTGCCCTGCACCAGCGCGCCGCGGTGCGACTGCGCTGGCTGAATGCCAGCAACGTGCGTTTGCGGCTTGCCGATGGCGGACACGGCTGGCCCGAGGCGGCACCCTATGACGCCATTCTGCTGACCGCCTGCGCCAGCGAGCTACCCGAAGCGCTGCTGGCCCAACTGGCCGATGGCGGCACTCTCATTGCCCCGCTGGAGGCACCCGACGGTCGTCAATGGCTGACCCGGGTGCGCCGGCGCGGGACACGATTCGATTACCAGCGGCTCGAAGGGGTACGCTTCGTGCCGCTGCTGGAAGGAGTCATTCGTTGAAGCGTCACACCTCGATTTTTCTCAAGGGCGCCGGCATGGGGGCGGCCGATGCGGTGCCCGGCGTGTCCGGTGGCACCATCGCCTTCGTCACCGGCATCTATGAGGAGCTGATTGACTCGATCAAGCAGTTCGGCCCCAGCGCCTTCGTTGCCTGGCGACGTGGTGGCTTGGCGCAGCTTGCTTGCCACCTCAACCTGGGCTTCGTGATTCCACTGGTGCTGGGCATCGCTGCGAGCCTGGTCAGCGTTGCACACTTGGTGGTGTGGTTGATGGAGGAGCAGCCGGTGCTGCTGGACGCCTTCTTCTTCGGCTTGGTCGCCGCCTCGGCCTGGGTGGTGAGCCGCAGTCTGCCGGACTGGCGGCTGTGGCATATCCTGCCGCTGGCAGCGGGGTTGCTGCTGGCCAAGGGGCTGCCGGCGTTGATGCCGCTGATCAACCTGCTCGGTGCCGACTACCTGATGCTGGTGGTGGGCGGGGCGATCGCCATCAGTGCGATGCTGCTGCCGGGGGTGTCGGGCAGTTTCCTGCTGCTGACCATGGGCCTGTATGGCCCAGTGATGGCCGGTATCAGGGGCTTCGATCTGACCCTGATCCTGCAGTTCGGCGCCGGTTGTGCTCTGGGGCTGTTCTTCTTCTCGCGGCTGCTGTCGTGGCTGTTGCACGCCTATCACACCGCCACCCTGCAGTTGCTGATCGGCTTCATTCTCGGCTCGCTGCCGCTGCTGTGGCCGTGGCGTGAGCTGGTCAGCTACCGGCTGGGGCCGGATGAGCAGATGATCCCGCTGGATTACCGCTACCTGCTGCCCGGCGACTACGCCGTGCTCGTCGGTGGTTCGGCACAATTGATCCCCGCGCTGGCCTTGATGCTGGTAGGGCTGTTATTGGTGTTGGCGATCAGCCGAGGGAACCAGGCCCCGGCGCGCCGGCATGAGGAGGAAGGTTCAGATGCGTAAGGTTTTCTTGGTATCCGCCGTGACCCTGGCTATGACTGGCTGTGCGGCGCAGCAGGGCGGGGACACCCAGCGTGTGCAGGTGCGCGACTTGACCATGAGTCGCGAGCAGTCACCGGCCAGTCAGTACACCGTGGAAGCCGGCGATACCCTCTATGGCATTGCCTGGCGCCACGACATGGATTTTCGTGAGCTGGCTCAGCTCAACGATATCGGCCCTCCCTACCGGCTGCAGCCAGGCCAGGAGCTGCGCCTGACCGAGGGCGCCCAGGTTGCCTCGCGCAGCGACGGCGAGCGGCAGCGCGGCGCCCAGGTCACTGGCGCTGTCGACCAGCAGGACGGCGACCTGAGCTGGCTGGCGCCGGACCAGGAAGCCATCGAGCGTAACCGCCGCCTTACGGCACAGCCGCTGGAGGATTCCGGCACCAGCGGCGAGGCCCTTGAGGGCGCGGCAATGGCCGCCAGTGGCGAGGCACCCGGCGACGCCCCGGGGCCGCTGTTCGACTACTCGACCCCCGGGGCCGACGGCAGGTTGAGCGAGCGCGATCGGGCCGAGCGCGAGGCCCTGGCACGTGAGCAAGCCCAGCGCGAGCAGGCCGAACGTGACGCTGCCCCCAGTGATGCGGCGGTAGCGGCCAGTGCAGAAGAGGCCCAGCCTGAGCCAGAACAAGAGCCGCAGCTGAGTGACACACAGCCGTCATCGACCAGCGGTGATACTCAGGAGAGTGACGTCGCCGATGCCGGTACCGCCGTGGCGGGCCAGGCCGAAAGCAGTTCCAGCGAGCGCAGTCAGCGTAGCTTTACACCGGTGGCCGAGGTCGATTGGCAGTGGCCGGCGGACGGTGAATTGACCGGCCGCTTCGGCGAGGGCGGCAGCATCACCGCCGGCATTGATATCAGCGGACAAAAGGGGCAACCTGTCAAGGCAGCAGGGCCAGGCATCGTGGTGTACGCGGGCAGCGGCGTGCGAGGTTATGGCAATCTGATTCTCCTCAAGCACAACGACGAGTATCTGAGCGCCTATGCCCATAACGACACGCTCAGCGTGGCCGAGAATGACGTGGTCGACGCCGGTGAGGTCATTGCCACCATGGGCGATACCGATGCCGACGGCGTCAAGCTGCACTTCGAGGTGCGTCGCAACGGCCAGCCTCAGGACCCCCTGGAATACTTGCCATCGCGCTGATGTCGATGGCCCGCGGTACAACAACAACAGACAGCGGCGGCTCACGTTCGCGTGCCCGATGAGTCGCCGGCATGACCGGGCAGTGCACAACGGGGTAGTGATATGAGCATGATCGAACAGGATCTTCAGGACGTCGACAATGCCGAGGTCGAAATCGTCGAAGACGTCATTGATGACGAGGAAGAGAGAGGTGCCAAGGATGAGCAGGAGTTCGAAAAAGCCCTCAATCGCGAGGAAAACACCTACCACCACAGCCTCGATGCGACCCAGATCTATCTTAACGAGATCGGTTTTTCGCCACTGCTGACCCCCGAGGAAGAGGTACATTACGGCCGCCTGGCTCAGGCCGGCGACCCTGCCGGCCGGGCGCGGATGATCGAGTCCAATCTGCGCCTGGTGGTCAAGATCGCCCGCCGCTATCTCAACCGCGGCCTGTCGCTGCTCGACCTGATCGAGGAGGGCAATCTTGGCCTGATCCGGGCGGTAGAGAAGTTCGACCCCGAGCGCGGCTTCCGCTTCTCGACCTACGCCACCTGGTGGATTCGCCAGACCATCGAGCGGGCGCTGATGAACCAGACGCGCACCATCCGCCTGCCGATCCATGTGGTCAAGGAGCTCAACATCTACCTGCGTGCCGCTCGCGAGCTGACCCAGAAGCTCGATCACGAGGCGACCGCCGAGGAGATCGCCGACTTCCTCGACAAGCCGGTGTCCACGGTCAAGAAGATGTTGGGCCTCAACGAGCGGGTCTCCTCGGTGGACTACCCGATGGGCGGCGAGAGCGACAAGCCGCTGATCGAGACGCTCACCGACGACAACGACCTGGGACCCGAGTCGTCGCTGGTCGATGTCGACGTCAAGCAGCACGTAGACGAGTGGTTGGCCGAGCTCACCGACAAGCAGATGGAGGTGGTGGTGCGCCGCTTTGGCCTGCGCGGCCATGAGGCAGCGACCCTCGAGGAGGTCGGTGAGGAGATCGGCCTGACTCGCGAGCGGGTGCGCCAGATCCAGGTCGAGGCGCTCAAGAAGCTGCGTCGCATGCTCGAAAAGCAGGGCTTGTCGCTGGATGCCATCTTCGAGTGAGCTGGCGGCAGCACCGGCCATGGATATTGCGCGGGCGGCCCATGCCGCCCGCGTTGCTGAATGACCCTACGAGTACCGCCATGTCACCCAATCGTTCTTCGCTGTTTCCTCGCCGTCGCTGGCTGGTCCTGCTGATCGGCCTTGCCGCGGCCCCGGCGCATGCCTCCGATCTGCTCAGCGTGGCCCGAGATGCGCTGGCCAACGACGCCGGGCTCGCCTCGGCGCGGGCTGAACTGGAGCGGGTCGGCGCCGGTCGCGACATCGAGCGCGGCGGCCTGCTGCCGCAGCTCAGTGCCGGCTCCAGCTTGACCCACAATCGCACCTACTCGACTCAGGGACGCGGCGCACAGGTGGGAGATCCTGGCGGTGTCGGCGATGGCCTGGTGGTCGACGACGAGCAGGACTTCAACTCGTTGAGCGTCAGCCTGGATGCCAGCCAGGCGCTCTATGATGCCAGCCGTTTCGCTCAGCTCGAGCGCGCCGAGCGCCTCACCAGCCAGCAGGCGCTGTCGCTCGAGGTTGCCGAGCAGCAGCTGCTGTTCGATGTGGCCAGCGCCTACTTCGAGATCCTGCGCGCCGCCGATATCCTCGAAGCGCGGCGCTCCCAGGAGACCGCCATCAGCCGCCAGCTGGAGCAGGCCGAGGAGCGCTTCGAGGTCGGCCTGACGGCAATCACCGATGTGTTCGAGGCGCAGGCCTCTTTCGATCTGGCGCGAGCCCAGCGGATCGCCGCCGAGAACGCCCTGCAGATCAGCTTCGAGGCCCTCGAGCGCCTCACCGACCAGCGCTATGCGAGCATCGACGGCCTCTCCGACGAGCTGCCGGTAGAGCCACCGACACCGGCCGAGCGCAATGCCTGGGTCGAGATGGCGCTCCTCAACAGCCCCATGCTGATGATGGCCGAAGCCGGTATCGAGGTGGCGCGTAGCGACCTCGACATCGCCCGTGCCGGGCGTCTGCCGACCCTCGAAGCCTTCGCCAACTACCAGTACTCGGATACCGATCGCAGCGGCGTGTCGGGTTACAATTCCGATAGCCAGTTGGGGCTGCGCGCCAGCGTGCCGCTCTACACCGGCGGTACCACCAGCGCTCAAATCCGTCAGAACACCTTCGGCCTTGAGGTCAGCCAGTACGATTTCGAGGCCCAACGCCGCGACACCGTGCAGCAGGTGCGCTCGCTATATACCCAGGTCAGCAACGACGTGGAGACCGTCGAGGCGCGCCGTCAGGCGATCGCCTCCAATCAGAGCGCGCTGGATGCGACGCGCTCCGGCTACGAGGTCGGCACGCGCAATATCGTCGATGTGCTCAACGCCGAGCAGAACCTGTTCAATGCCATCGCTGACCATGCCGAGGCGCGCTACGACTACGTACTCGGCCTGCTCGAGCTGAGGCAGCAGTCCGGGACCCTCGACGGCGAGGCGATCCAGGGTGTGAACCAGTGGCTCGATGCCAGCCAGGGGATCTCCCTGGATCTTCCCGACGAGGAAGGTGGTCGTGACCCGGCGCTCGACATCGGCACGCGGCCAACGCCTCCTTCCTGAGGGGTATTTGTCGGTTATAAGTCTTATTTTAGATGAAAACGCCATGTCTTATTCTTGATATGGCGTTTTTATCCGTGTAATTGGCGAATGAATGACAAATAATTATGGCGCCTTTTTTATGCATTGGAGTCCTCGATGGCCCGCCCGCTGATTGCCGACATCGACCTCGACGCGCTGCGTCACAACTACTGCCTGGCTCGCGATCTGGCACCCCACAGCCGCGCCGTCGCGGTGCTCAAGGCCGATGCCTACGGCCACGGCCTGGTGCCCTGTGCCAAGGCGCTGGCCGACGTGGCGCCGGCGCTGGCGGTGGCCTGCATCGAGGAGGCCGAGGTGCTGCGTGCGGCGGGCATCGAGACGCCGATCATGCTGCTCGAGGGGTTCTTCGAGGCCGCCGAACTCGAGCGCATCGACGCCCTCGGGCTGTGGAGTGCGGTACACAGTGCCTGGCAGGTCGATGCGCTACTCGCCTATCGCCCGGCGCGGCCACTGCCGATATGGGTCAAGGTCGACTCGGGTATGCACCGACTGGGGTTCCCCCCCGAGCAGTTGGCTGCCCAGTGGGCGCGGCTCGCCGCCGCCGATGACCGGGTCTGCGACCTGCACCTGATGAGCCACTTCGCCACCGCCGACAGCGTCGATCCCAGTTACTTCCAGTACCAGCTGGACATCGTGGGGGCGATTGCCGATGAGCTCGGTGCGCCCACTTGCCTGGCCAATTCGCCGGCCACGCTGGCCTGGCCCGAAGCCCACGGGGCCTGGAACCGGCCCGGAGTGATGCTCTACGGCAGCGACCCGCTGGAGACGGCCAGCGACGTCAGTCGCCGGCTTGCCGCGGTGATGACGCTGCGCTCCGAGGTTATTGCCCTGCGCGAGCTGCAGGCGGGTGAACTGGTGGGCTATGGTGGCCGCTGGCGGGCAGCGCGCCGCTCGCGGATCGCCGTGGTTGCCGCCGGCTACGGCGATGGCTACGACCGTCACGCCGAGGACGGGACCCCGGTGCTGGTCAATGGGCAGCGTTGCGCCATCGCCGGCAAGGTGTCGATGGACATGCTGACGGTGGATGTGACCGACGTTCCCGACGCCGATATCGGTAGCGAGGTGGTACTGTGGGGTAGGGCCAGCAACGGTGCGCTGCTGTCGGTGGACGAGGTGGCGCGTCACTGTGCCACGATTAGCTATACGCTGCTTACCGGGGTGCTGCCGAGGGTCCCGAGACGGTATCATGGCGGCTGATTTCAGCCGCGAGACCACCATGTCCAAGGATGCTCCCTCGTCGTTTCTCCATCCCCGCTACTGGGGCGCCGCGCTTGCCATCGGCCTGATGCGCGTTGGTGCCTGGCTGCCGTGGCGACTCAAGCTGGCCATGGGGCGCTGCATCGGCTGGCTGGCCTGGCGCCTGGCCAAGCGCCGGCGGCGGATTACCGAGACCAATATCGCGCTGTGCTTTCCCGAGCTCGACGCCGACGCCCAGCGCCGGCTGGTGCGCGAGACCTTCCTGGCCAATGGCATCGGTATCCTCGAGACTGCCACTGGCTGGTGTCGCGATCCGGAGCATCTGCGCCATCGCGTGACCTTCAAGGGCCAGGAGCACATGGCCAGGGTACAGGCAGAGGGCAAGGGGGCGCTGATCATCGGTGTGCACTTCTCCACCCTGGACCTAGGGGGAGCGCTACACTCGCTGTTCTTTCCCGCCGACGTGGTCTATCGGCCGCACAACAACGCGCTGTTCGAACGCTTCATGACCCGCGCCCGCAAGCGCATCTTCGGCACCGCCATCGATCGCCATGACCTGCGTGGGGTGGTTCGACGCATCAAGGCCGGTCACGCGGTGTGGTATTCCCCCGACCAGGATTTCGGCCGCGATGTCAGTGTCTTCGCGCCGTTCTTCGGCGTCGATGCGGCCTCCATCAAGTTGACTGCCAAGATCGCTCGCATGACCGGCGCGCCGGTCATGCCGCTGATCTTTCACCGCAACCCGGACAACCGCACCTACACCCTCGAGTACCTGCCACCGCTGGAGAACTTCCCCAGCGGCGATGAGGTTGCCGACGCGGCGCGCATCAACGCCTTTATCGAGGCGGCGATACGCAAGCACCCCGAGCAGTACCTGTGGCTGCACCGGCGCTTCAAGACCCGCCCCGAGGGCGAGCCCGGCTTCTACTGACGCGTCGCATCAAGCTGGAAGTGCGGCGCTTCGCGCTTCCAGCTCCGGCGAAGCCGATCAGGCGTCGATACGCTTGTACTTCATGCGCTTGGGTGTATCGCTGCCGACCCGCTTGCGGTGATCCTCTTCGTACTCCTGATAGTTGCCCTCGAAGAACACCACCTGGGAGTCGCCCTCGAAGGCCAGGATATGGGTCGCGATACGGTCGAGGAACCAGCGATCGTGGGAGATGATCATGGCACAGCCGGGGAAGGCCAGCAGCGCCTCTTCCAGCGCCCGCAATGTCTCGATGTCGAGGTCGTTGGAGGGTTCGTCGAGCAGCAGTACGTTGGCACCCTGCTTGAGGGTCTGGGCCAGCTGCAGGCGACCGCGCTCGCCGCCGGAAAGCTCGGATAGGCGTTTCTGCTGGTCGTTGCCCTTGAAGTTGAAGCGTCCCACGTAGGCGCGTGACGAGACTTCGTAGCCGTTGATGTTGAGTATGTCCTGTCCATCCGACACCGATTCCCAGACCGTCTGCTTGTTGTCCAGGGCATCGCGCAACTGTACGACGTGGGCGATCTCGACCGTATCGCCGAGCACCACCTCGCCGCTGTCTGGCTGCTCCACGCCATCGATCAGCTTGAACAGCGTCGACTTGCCCGCGCCGTTGCCGCCGACGATGCCGACGATGGCGCCCTTGGGGACGCTGAACGACAGGTCTTCGTAGAGCAGCTGGCCATCGAAAGCCTTACTGACGTCATGGAACTCGATGACCTTGTCACCCAAGCGTGGGCCGGGTGGTATATAGATCTCGTTGGTCTCGTTGCGCTTCTGGAAGTCGCCCGACTGCATCTCTTCGAAGCGGTTGAGGCGCGCCTTGCTCTTGGCCTGACGGCCCTTGGCGTTGCTGCGCACCCACTCCAGCTCCTGCTTGATGGCCTTGTTCTTCGAGGCTTCCTGTTTGGCCTCTTTCTCCAGGCGACTCTCCTTGGCCTCGAGCCACTGCGAGTAGTTGCCCTCGAAGGGAATCCCCTGGCCGCGGTCGAGTTCGAGAATCCAGCCGGCTACGTTGTCGAGGAAGTAGCGGTCGTGGGTGACGGCAACCACGGTGCCTGAATAGTCGTGGAGAAAGCGCTCCAGCCAGGCCACCGACTCGGCGTCGAGGTGGTTGGTGGGCTCGTCGAGCAGCAGCATGTCGGGGCTCGACAGCAGCAGGCGACACAGCGCCACGCGGCGGCGTTCACCGCCGGAGAGGTTGCCCACCTTGGCATCCCAGGGTGGCAGGCGCAGCGCCTCGGCGGCGACCTCGAGCTTGCGCTCGATGTTATGGGCATCCGCGGCCTCGATGATGTTCTCGAGGCGTGCCTGCTCGCTGGCCAGGGCGTCGAAGTCGGCGTCCGGCTCGGCGTAGGCGGCGTAGACGGCGTCGAGCTTCTCTTGAGCAGCTTTGATCTCGCCCAGCGCCTCTTCGACGGATTCACGGACGTTCTTGTCGTCGTCGAGCTCAGGCTCCTGGGGCAGGTAGCCGACGTTGAGGCCCGGCATGGGGCGGGCCTCACCCTCGATTTCAGTGTCGACACCGGCCATGATGCGCAGCAGGGTCGATTTGCCAGAGCCGTTAAGGCCGAGCACGCCGATCTTGGCGCCGGGAAAGAAGGACAGCGAGATGTCCTTGAGAATATGTTTCTTGGGGGGCACGACCTTGCCCACCCGGTTCATGGTGTAGACGTATTGCGCCATGGGATTCCATCTAAGTTGCGGGGTTTCAGTGGCCACGATGATAGTGGCCAGGGCGGCGAATGGCTAGTTTACCCCAGTGGCGCCGCCCATGATGATGCCGCGCTTGGCGCTACTCCTCTTCGTCGTCGAGTCGCCAGTCGTCCTCGATGGCACGCCTCAGCCGGCGCTCCTCGAGCAGACTCTCGACTTGGCGGCGTGCGCGCAGGGTATCGGCACGCGACGTGCTGCGGGTGCGGGTTTCCTGCTCGGACGAGTAGCTGTCATCGTTGACGGCATCGAAGCCGTCTGCGTCGTCGCTGAGGGTGTTGGTGAGATGATCTCGGCGCATGCGATGCCTCCCATGACCGTTCGAAAGATCGATAGGGCTATCTCGACGCAGTGGTCGATGATAGCGGTCAATGGCAGAACATGGCTGCCATCAGGATGCGGCGGCATCCTGATGGCCTTATAGCCTCGACGGGGGGTGAGCACAAGAGGGTAGGGCGAGTTTTTTTCGCGGGCCAGGCGTAGGGTCGGTCAATGGCCCTGTTCGGCGCGCAGCCGCTCGACCTCGAGCTGCGCCTCGACGCGCTCGGTGACGTCTTTCTGGACGCCGATGTAGTAGGTCAGCTGGTCGGCGTCATCGTATACCGGCGTGATCGACAGCTCGTTCCAGAACAGCGTGCCATCCTTGCGGTAGTTGCGCAGCACCTCGCGACACGGCCGGCCGTCGGCCAGCGCCTGGCGAATGTTGTCGAGGCCCGGCTGGTCGCGGTCATCGTTCTGCAAAAAGCGGCAGTCGCGGTACAGGATCTCGTCGGCGCTGTAGCCGGTCAGGCGCTCGAAGCCCTGATTGACATAGATCAGGATGTTCTCATCACCCTCCTGTTCGGCCACCACGATGCCGTCTTCCGAGGCATCGACGATGCGTTCCAGCAGAGCTGGGCTGATCATTGGCGGTCTTTTCATGCGCGCGCGTTCCTATCGGACCCTGATTCGTTGGCTATCATCTGGCTACATAATGGCCAGACGTGGCTGGCATTTCAATGTGTTGCCACTTTAATGAAGCAAGCAGCTCACTGTTCTACCTCAGGCAATCGCTGTGCGCTGGCGGCGGCGCACAATGCGGTGGCTGCCAGTATCGCCAGCAGCGCGGTAGTGCCTAGCCACTGGGCCAGCGCGCCTATGCCGCCGCCCACCAGCAGCATCAGGGCTCCGGTGAGGGTATTCGACAGCGCCACGTAAAGCGCCCGTTGGTCCTGGCTGGCCATGTCGACCAGATAGGTCTTGCGGCCCAGGCGCACGCCGGCGTGAACCATGATCAGTAGCCCGTAGCCCAGCGCATAGGGCCAGACCGTTTCGCTCCAGCCGCCGGGTAGCCAGGCGGCGGCCGCGACCAGCAGGCAGCACAGCGTGGTTCCCAGGCCGGCATCGCGCATCACCCGGCGGCTCGAGGCGTCGGCACGCTTGCCCCATAGCGGGCTTGCCAGCATGCCAGCAAGGCCCGAGACGACAATCAGGATACCCAGCCCGCCCAGTTCGGTACCGCTCTGCTGCTGGCCGAGCAGGGCGATATAGGGCAGCGCCAGGGCGCTTGCGAGCAGCAGGGCACGGGCCACATTGAAGTGCCGGAAGGTGTGATCATCGCGCATCAGCCGCAGTCCGAGCTTGATGCTGTCCCAGGCGTTTTCACCACCTTCCACCGCACCGGGTGACTCGACGATGCGCGCCGCACATAGGGCGTTCAGCGCCCAGCCCAGCGCTGCGATGATCAGCAGCACGGCCAGCGCCAGCTCGCCGGGGCGCTCATCGAACAGCATCAGCACCGCCCCGGCGGCGAGGGTCACGGCGCCCGCTACGCTGCCGCTCCAGCCCATCAGCGTGCCGCGCCGCTGCTTGCTGATGGTCTTGCCGAGCACGTCCTTGGTGGCAATCGACGATAGCCCTCGGGCCAACGACAGTGCCACCAGCACGGCCAGCACCAGGGCGCCGCCCAGCCCGCCGCTGCCGAACAGCGCCAGCAGTGCCAGCAGCAGCGCTGAGGCGGCCTGCAGGACACCGCCCATGACCCAGGCCCACTTGCGCTGCGGCTGGAGGCGAATGAAGCCGGCCACGAACAGCTGTGGCAGCAGCGAGCCGGATTCGCGGATCGGTACCAGCAGGCCGACCATCCACACGGGCGCGCCGATCACCCCCATCAGCCAGGGCAGCACCAGTCGCGCACTGGAGAGTTCATCGGCCAGCTTGTTGCCCAGTGCCGCCAGCAGGTGGAGGAAGAAATTGCGCGGCTGCTCAGCGCAGGCCTCCTCGGGGATGTCCTTGCACATGCGGCTGTCGTCGTCGCCGGTCAGCCATTCGAAGAGGCGGGTCTGGCTGATGTCGGGGGCGGCCATGCGCGCTCCTTGGCTGTTATCATCGACCTTTCATTGTTGCGACAGGTTGACCGCGATGTCACGCATCCGTATTCACTACTGCACCCAGTGCCAATGGCTGCTACGCAGTGCCTGGCTGGCCCAGGAACTGCTCTCGACCTTCGGCGAGGCTTTGGACGAAGTGGCGCTGGTGCCTAGCCACGGTGGCCATTTCGAGATCTTCTATGACGATGAATCGATCTGGGAGCGCAAGCGCGACGACGGCTTTCCCGACAGCAAGGCGCTGAAGCGGCTGGTACGTGACCGCCTAGACCCTGAGCGCGATCTGGGCCACATCGATCGCTGAGGGCTGTTCAGGTGGGGGCGCTGCCGGTGTGATGGGAGATACGCTAATGCACGCCGTCGAGGGCTTGTTCGAGCGCTTCACAGCAGCCGGAGCGTTGCAGTTGCTGCAGCGCCTGCTGATTGATTCTGCCAGGTGGTCGGTACCCAAGATGCCGATAGTCATGACACTCTTCCTCTTATGCCTAGGATGCTCTCTGGGCTCGACTCGAGACAGGCTGAAACTGTTGAAATGCTAATCCGGCGAGGATCAGAGCGAGGCCGATCGGCGTTGAGGGCAGTAGGGTCTCTCCCAAAACCAGGAAAAGGATGAGCAGCGAGATAGGCGGTGCCAAGAAAATCAAGCAGGATACTCTCGCCGTACGAGTGGTTTTGTTCATGGCGCTTTGCCAAAGAAGGAAGGCTAGCCCCATTTCGAAAAGACCTACGTAGACCCCCGCTGATATACCCGCCAAGGGTAGATTTCGCCAGTCAGAAAACAGTAGTACGAGTAGCGTCAGCACTGGTACTGCAATGCTGAAATTCTGCCACTGGGCTAACAGGGCAGGGCGCTTGTCGCGTGTATTCATTAGCCAGTAAAAGGCCCAGAGTAGGGTCGAGAGCAACGCCATTCCAACCCCTAGTGCATCCGAGAAACGCATGCCTAGCAGGTCGCCACGGGTAGCAATCACCAGTACCCCGCTGTAGGCGATCAGTCCAGCCAGTACATCGTAACGCGTCAGGCGGTGGCCAAGAATGGGTACGGCCAATAGGGCCATGGTCAGCGCCCAGGTGTAGTTCAGGGCCATGGCTTCCTGGCCGGCCAATCGGTCATAGGCAATGAGCAGAATCAAGTAGTAAGCCACAGGATTCATCAGGCCGGCCCACAGGGCCGTTCGCCAGCGAGTGGTCGCCGCTTCGCGCAGCGTGCCTTGCTGCCACAGCAGCCCGGTCATCAGTAGCCAGGAGACACAAGCGGCAATCCATACCAGCTCTAGCGGGGTGAGATAGCCCAAGGCGACTTTGAAGGCCGTTGCCACTGTCGACCACAGCAGCACGGCCCCTAGCCCCAGCAGGAGAGCTTGCTGATCAGAGTTCATCTTGCCTCCCGCAGCGCTACTGTGTGCCACTATTCCGTGCACTCTTTCGCGCTCATGTTGTTCGAAAATTCGTCAGCGAGTATTGGGTAAGGTCTGTTGCTGGGCCTGGGCGCGCCCTTCGAGTATTGAAACGATCCCTTCGCAGGCCTCCAGGATATGGGCCTCGAGCAGCTGGCACGCTTGCTCTATTCGCCCTTCGCGGGAGAAGGCCAGCAAGGTGTGGTGTTCTCGCTCGGCCTTCTCGATTTCCTGGGTATAGAGGAGTTGCATGCGTATATAGCGGTCCGACTTGGTGTTGAGCTGGCTGATGATCGCCATCGTCTCAGGCAAGTTGGCGGGAGCGTATAGCGCTTGATGGAATACGAAGTTGTATTCGCTCCAATTATCGATCTGCCCTCTGGAGTCGAGTGCCGCATCGTATTTACGCAATATGCCCTCGGCGTCATCGAGCTGCTCTTCGGTGAGGTTGGGGATGGCGCGTTTCAACATGTACGTCTCGAGTAGCACCCGCAGCTCGAAGAGCTCACGAATCTTGGCGATCGAAAGCTCTGTCGTGAATGCCCCGCGATGCGCATGAAACTCTACTAGCCCTTCCGACTCCAGGGCCAGCAGGGCTTCTCGCACGGGGATCCTGCTGACGTCGTAGTCCTTGGCCAAGGCGTCCTGGCGTAGCTGTGACCCTCCTGGAAACTCACCTCCCAGGATGCGCCCACGGAGGTCGTTTGCAACGAACTGTGCTCGTGTCTTATACGCTGGCATGGCCTTGATCCGCTCGAAGAATGTTATTGCACACTGTATACAAACTGCGGAAAACATTCATTATCATGCTGCGCCGTGAGTCGCCGCGCTACTTCTCGAGGCCCGGTCTTGCAGGCTGCACCAAGGCCTCGCTGCGATAGCCGCCAGTCACGGCAGATCCCTCACGCGGCCTGGAGAGAGGAAGACCACTGCGCGTACCATTTGCGGAACAGCGCGTACTGGGCTTCGATATAGTTGCGCTGGGCATCACTCAAGGCATCGGTTTCATTGAAGTGCAGCGCGTACTCATGGTCGCCGTTAAGCACCATGAGATGCTTGTAATAGAGCACCAGGTCCGGGCCTTCATCGAAGGATGACAATACGCCTAGTGCCGCATCGAGTTCCTGCGCCAGAAGGCGCGCTTTAGCATCACCTTGTGCAGCTTGCTTACTCAGTGACACCAGGTGCAAGACTTCGCGAGGTAGCGCGTTGCCAATACCGGTGATCGCGCCCGTCGCGCCGCAGTTGACGAAGCCATGGAATACCGTAGTGTCGACACCCACCATCAACGTGATGTCATCGTCTCTGGAGGTA
This sequence comes from Halomonas salipaludis, assembly GCF_002286975.1. Lineage (GTDB taxonomy): Bacteria > Pseudomonadota > Gammaproteobacteria > Pseudomonadales > Halomonadaceae > Franzmannia > Franzmannia salipaludis. Next base: position 360,000 of record NZ_NSKB01000004.1, on the reverse strand, counting down.
ATGTTTTCTGCGGCGTAGCGCAGGTCGTCGGCACCACCGAATTCCTTGAAACCGATCAGGTTTGGGTGCTCCTGGCGCAGCGCGAAGAACAGATCGGCGCGGGTAGCGAAACCGTAGTACGGGCTATTGTAGATCACCGCCGGAAGATCAGAGGCTGCACCCAAGATGGCGGAGAAGTGAGCTCTTTGGGCTGCAGCGGAGGTGCCCCGTGACAGGACGCGGGGGATCACCATCAAACCCTGCGCGCCCACCTTGGCAGCATGAGAGGCGTGAGATACGGCCTCCCTGGAGTTGACGGCGCCGGTACCGACGATCGTGGGGATGCCCGCTTCGACCAGTCGTGCCACCCCTTCCTGCCGCTCGGCCTCGGTTAAAAGCGGCCAGTCACCCATCGAACCGCAGTACACCACACCGCTCATGCCGGTATCGATTAGCTCGCGGCCTTTGGCGACGAGGGCATCGAAATCGGGCTTGCGATCTTCGCTGCAGGGAGTCATCAGGGCGGGAATGCAGCCGGTGAAAATACTCGTGCTCATCGTGTTTCCTTTGTCGTTGTACAAGTCAGTCTCTACTGTTGGTCGGTGCCTAGGTGAAAGAGGCCTGCTGCTCAGTAGCGATATGCTGGAGTCACGGCAGGCGGGTCAAACCGCGGCAGTCAAGACGGTGTAATACCCCAGGCAAAGGGGTCCTGCTTATCGATAAATAGCGTGGTGTCGGCACTCAGGTAGGCTCGCCCCGTGATATAGGGGCGAATGCGATTCCCCTCCCGCTGGTAGTACGCCTCGAAAAGGCTGCCGGTAATACTGGCCTGCACCCAGAGGGTCTCGGGTGCCAGCTTGCCATCAGCAGCCAAGCAGGCCAGCTTGGCGCTGGTTCCCGTACCACAGGGCGACCGGTCATACGCCTTGCCGGGACACAGCACGAAGTTGCGGCTATCCGCCACAGTGTCCTCGGCAAATAACTCGATATGGTCGATAAGCGCACCGTCCTCGCCGCTGATCGACTGCGCTTCCAGTGCCTGGCGTATTGACCAGGTGAAGGCCGTCAGCGCCTCGGCGTTTTCCAGTTTCAATGCATGGTCGTGCTCTTCGACAAGGAAGAACCAGTTGCCGCCCCAGGCGATATCGCCGTGGACCAGGCCATATCCGGGCACCTCAACGGGTACCCGTTGGCGATACCGATAGGCCACTACGTTGCGCACGGTGACAGCGCCATCGTCGTGCAGCCTCGCCTCGACAGGCCCCACGGGGGTGTCGATCGTGTGAGCGCCGGGCTCTATCAGATCGAGATGGTAGAGGGATGCCACCAAGCCGATGAGGCCGTGACCGCACATCCCTAAGTAACCGGTGTTATTGAAGAAGATCACGCCACAGGTGGCGTACGCCGACTCCGGCTCGCAGTAGAGCGCGCCGACGAGCACGTCATGACCGCGCGGCTCCAACATGCAGGCTTGCCGCCACTCATCGTGCGAGTCGCGCAGCGTATCCCGTTTCTCCTGAAGTGTGGCTCCAGCGAGGGCGGGGAAGCCTTCCATAATGAGTCGCGTTGGCTCCCCACCCGTATGAGAGTCGATGGCACGCACGCGTTTCATGTGTTGCTCCTCTTCGGTTTTCCGTCATTGCCTGGGAAGGGCCCGCGATCCATGTGCGTGCTCCCCATGTTTTATATTTTATACAATCTGCGGGCCGCGTTGTGAAGCCTCAGTCAGAAAAGTATGCGCTGTGTCGAGCCCATGTAGACGTTGGTGGTAGGTGCTTGCTAGGATAAATTATATAATTTATACAATCTTCAGGCGACACTTCAACCGAGTAACCGCCATGACCCAGGCGTACCCCAACGCGACGACTTCTATCCAGACGCGCACCCAATCGGGGACTGGTGTCGACGATGCTGACATCGCGGTCGTTGGCGCGGGTGTCATCGGCACGGCTTGTGCCATCGAGTTAGCCCGTCAGGGGTATCGGGTTCGGGTGGTGGATCGCGATGTGCCAGGTATGGGGGCCTCCTTTGGTAATGCGGGCCATATGGCAACGGAACAGGTCTTTCCCATTGCCGATGCCTCACTGCTGATGCGTATCCCGGGGATGCTGATGGACCCCACCGGGCCACTAAGGCTGGACTGGCGCTATTTGCCTAGGTCCATCCCCTGGCTGATGAGGGTGCTATGGAATCTGCGCGCTTCTCCCTACCTGGCTAGCGTGGCGGGTATTCGGGCGCTTAACGAAGCGAGTCTCGCCGCTTGGAAGCGGTTGTTGACGAGCATTGATAAGCCTTGGCTTCTAAAGCATGAGGGATCGCTACTGGTACACGAGAGCGATGCGACTGCCGGTGAGCTTGCCCAGGCAATGGCGCGATTCTCTGGCCAAGGCGTGGCCTGTGAAAGTCTCGGCGGTGAGCGTGTGCGACAGCTGGCACCTTCGCTGAGCGAACGCATCTGCGGCGGCCTGTTTTTCCCCGAGACAGGGCACGTGATCGACCCTCATCAAGTGGTCGAGGAGTTAGCGGGAGCCGCCGAGACGCTCGGGGTGCGTTTCACTCGCGCCGAGGTGATGGCTGGGCAGGCAAGTGACGGCGGGGTTCGTCTACAGACGAGCAGCGGCGTGCTCGATGTGCCAAGGGTGCTCATCGCTGCCGGTGCCCACTCGGCTTCTTTGGTGGCCTCGTTGACTGGCGTACGGGTGCCACTGGATACCGAGCGTGGCTATCACTTGATGCTTCCTCGCGAGGGTGACCGGCTGCCGATGGCAGTCACTTCGCTGGAGCGGCGCTTCATTATGACCCCGTTGGCAGGGGGGCTGCGATTGGCTGGCACCGTGGAATTTGCCGGCCTTAAACGTCCAGCGTTCATGGAGCGTGCCTGGCGGCTTCGGGCACTGGCCGATGGCCTGTTCTCGGAGCCCCTCGACGAGGCGGAAGCGACTCCCTGGATGGGGTTTCGTCCTTCGCTACCCGATTCGCTACCAATCATCGACCGGACAGGCCCTGAGGGGCGGGTTTGGTTAGCCTTCGGGCATCATCATCTCGGGTTGACCCAGGCGGCCGTAACCGCACGACTGATCGGTCAGTTTGCTTCGTCCGACCAGGACGGGGTGGCGCCCGGATTGCCGCCGCTGTCGCCCTATCGGTTGTCACGGTTTACCTGAAGCCTTGGGCTGGCGCGACACATCTTCACTCGATCAACGAACGCAAGGCGGGGGCGATAGATTCATAAACAGAGGCTTGCACACCGTCAGGGTTTCGGTTAGCTTCGCTTTCGTAGATTGTATATTATATAAATAAATCTGATGGCACGGTGACCACGCAGGCTGACACGCAGCTTGCATGGGAATAAAAACAAGGAGACATGTAATGAAGATGCATCGAAAGACGTTGGTTGCAGCATTGGCCACCACCGTACTGGGTGTTGCCGCAGGGCCTACGATGGCTAGTGATACGAACGGCGACTCACCGCTGGGTGATGGACCCATTCGTTTGGTCATCCCCTTTGGCCCAGGCGGCGGTTCCGATATGACGGCCCGTGTGCTCACGGCCACTGCACCAGAATTCTGCGGTCCACGAATCGACGTCGTCAGCATGAGCGGGGCCGCGGGGCTCGAAGCTGTCAACCACGTCATGAATGCCGAATCGGATGGGCACACTCTGCTAGTGACAGACTATGGCCCCATTGTGACCTCTGGCTTCGTCGACGATGTGGAGTGGTCTCATGATGACTGGGATCCGGTCATGCTGTTCACCGAATGGCTACCCACCGTGTATACCCATGCGGATCACGAAATTGACAGTATCGAGGACTGGGTCGATAAGCTTGAGGCGGAGCCGAATTCCGTGACGTTCGCTCATGCGGCACCTCTTGGTATCGTCCATTTGCCGCTGATCCTCTTCGAGATGGAGACGGGACTCGAGAATCGCCATATTCCTACCTCGGGCGGTGGTGAGACCCGTAGCATGGTCATGGGTGAGCATGTCGACTTGGGCATGACGCTGCCTGCCAGCATTGCAGCGGAAGTCGAAAATGGCACGCTGAAAGCACTGGGTACTTTTGCCGACGAACGCGCCGATGTCTTGCCCGATGTACCGACGTTCAAGGAGGCGGGTTACGACGTCTCTCTGCCAGCTTGGCTAATGATTTTCGCCAAGAATGATGTGCCGCAAGAGACCAAGGGATTTCTACAAGATTGCTTTATGGAAGCGCTGGCGACGCCGACTGCCGAATCGATGAGTGATCGCACGAACGCGGGGATCGATCCGCGTGGCATGGAAGATTCTGCCGAGCTCTACCACAACACGGTAGAGATGGTGGGCAGTATTCTGCGTGAGATTGGCGAGATCGATTAAGCATGCCAGTAAATTGACTAGGAGCGGCAGTGAGTAGCTGCCGCTCCTTGTGCATCTACATGATCTCTCTCAATAATACTTGCCGGAGTCTTCCATGCTTGAAGCGCTTGCGGATGCCTTGTCATTGGCGCTGGACCCCTCGGTACTGCTGTTCGTGGCGCTGGGAATCCTGCTGGGTATCACCCTGGGCGCCATACCTGGCCTTAGCGGTGACATGGCTATCGCACTGTTACTTCCTACCGTGTTCTACCTCGAACCTGCCTCTGCGCTGGGGTTGCTCGTCGGGATCTACAAGGGCGGTATGTTCGGCGGATCGATCTCTGGCATAACCTTCGGTGTACCCGGCACCCCGGGAGCTGCTGCCACCACTATCGACGGTTATCAGGCGAAACTGAAAGGCAAGCCCAATCGTGCGCTGCATACCGCATTGTATTCGTCAGTCGCTGGTGATACCTCCAGTGACCTGATCCTGATCTTTATTGCGTTGCCTCTAGCCGCTGTTGCATTGAAGTTTGGGCCCGTGGAGTTCTTCGCCCTTTATGCATTCTCCCTATTATTGATTTCTGCGCTGACCCGAGGACAGCTTGCCAAGGGAGTGGCAGCCTGCGCACTGGGTATTCTGCTCTCCATGATTGGTCGTGACCCTATCGGTGGCTCACTGCGCATGACCTTTGGAATCCCCGAGTTGGCGGGGGGGCTCAGTCTTATCCCGGTACTGGTTGGGATCTTTGCGGTCTCGGAGTTGATCGTGCAGGTTTCCAAGGCGTGGGCCGCCAAGTCGCGCGCCATCGTCGAGGACGCTAAACAGAAGTCGAATATGTTTAGCGACTATGATGCCGCCGCTGACAAGCTGCCATTCCGCGACTTTCTCAAGCTCTGGAAAGCGACCGCCATTGGCACAGGTACCGGTACCTTGATTGGGGCATTGCCTGGCGCAGGGTCTTCGTTGGCAGCGTTTATCAGCTATGGTCTGGCCCAGCGCTTCTCGCGCAGTAGCGATGAATTCGGTAAGGGGTCCATGGAGGGTGTCGCTAGTGCCGAGGCGGGTAACAGCGCTACCTCAGGCTCAACCCTTATCCCGCTATTCGCCTTCGGCATACCGGGGAGTGCCACGGCAGCTCTGTTCGGTGCCGCGTTCATTCTAATGGGAATGACGCCGGGGCCGAACATGGTGCGCGATCATTCGGATGTCATCTATGCCCTGTTCATCATTCTTGTCTATGCCAACATGGTCAACTTGCTGATGGGCAAGGTGCTGCTGCCATACTACTCCAAGATGTCGATGGTTCAGCCGCGCATCCTGCTGCCTATCGTCTTCTGTCTGGCGATCTTTGGCACCTATGCGGCTGGTAATTCTTTCGTCGACGTGTGGGTGCTGCTGGGAGCCGGTCTGCTCGGGGTGGTGCTGCGTCTTTATGGCTTCCCATTGGCGCCGCTAATCCTGGGGTTCATCGTCGGGCCGGGGGCCGAACGGGCGCTGCGGCAGTCACTGTTGATTGGCGGTGAGTGGTCTTATCTGTTTTCGAGTCCGATCGCTATCGGCTTTTATGCCACTGCGCTGGGGTTGATCTTACTGTTCACGTTGCTGCTGCGAAACAAGGCGTAAGCCGGGAAGGGTATGATGTCATCAATGTTGCGTAATCCGCTGCGCTACCAGGACTTCTATGTGGGACTGGTGATGATCGCTATTGCTGCCGCTGGCCTGTTGGATATCGCCTACGGCAACTGGCGAACCGGTCAGACAATGGGGCCCCAGGCATTTCCACAGGTTGCTTATATTGCGATCATGATGGCGGGAGTCATGGTGTCGGCCAATACCTGCATTGGCAAATATGACGCCAGGCAGGAGGAGATTGTCAGCGTGCTGGTGACCGCCGTGGTGATGGTGTCGGGGGGCGTGCTGCTGTTTCTGCTGGCGGGTCGGTTGGGGTTCACGGTTACCCTCGCCTTGGCGCTGGTGGTGGGCTCCTCACTGCTCACTCGGGCGCCGCTGCGCCACTGGAAAACCGCGATCCTGCTGCCCTTTGTGGCAGCAGTGATCATGTATGTTCTGTTCGTTCAGTTGATTCGGATTCCGCTCCCGGGAGGGCTACTCTTCTAACTGGTGCTGGTTGATTGGTGGCGGGCTCGAAAGGATCAGGGGCGACGTTCAGGAGAGCAGCTGATACTCGAACAGCAGCTGCTTGAAGTCCTGGCGCTGATGGGCGAACAAATAAATGGATACCTGCTGCTGCTCGGGCCAGTGGCGATAGATGATGCGATAGCCGTCGATCAGTAGCTCGCGATAGTGGCTGATGCCGAGCTCCAGAGCCAGACGGCAAGCCGGGTATGCTCCAGGGCGTTCAGAGAGGCGTTCCAGCGCAGTACCGACGAGGCGCCTTGAATAAGTGTGTGCCTCTACCGGGGGCCACTCCAGATGATCGATCAAGAAATGACGACAGCTTCGTAGCGAGTGCAGGGCAGTGTCTTCAAGGGTAACAGGCAGGGGTGGGGTCACAGCGCCCCACCCAGCTCGGCTCTTTCATCTTTCTCTAGCCGCGCCATAAACTCCTCGGCGCTCATGGTCTTGCCCTCCGCGCGGCTCTTCTCGCCCAGGCTCAGCAGCTTGAGCAAGGCAATGGCCTGCTCGCGCCGCTCGTGAGCTGCAAAAGACTCGACAACGTAGGTGGGCTTGCCTTTTTGAGTTATCACCAGCGGCTCCTGAACATCGAGGGTGGCCGCATTCTGTTTGAGATAGCTAATGGTCTCGGTGCGCATTGACGACATCCTGATCAGTGACGGTTGGTCCAAATATAGTCCACCAAAAGATCGGTTGCCACTTGCTTACTGAGGGGTCTCCTGCCACTGCTCCAGCCAGTCTTCCAACTCCGGCCAGACGTTGTCGAGGATCACCGGCTGGGCGGCGGCGGTGGGGTGGATGCCGTCGGACTGCATCAGGCCCTCTTCCAGCGCCACGCCGTCGAGCAGGAAGGGTACCAGAGGGATGTCGTACTCCTCGGCGAGACTGCGGTAAACACCGCTGAAGGCGTCGCGGTAGGCCTGGCCGTAGTTGGGCGGAATATCGATCCCGAGTAACAGTACTTCGGCATCAGCAGACTGGCTGGCCTCGATCATGCCGGCCAGGTTCTGCTGCATCTGCTGGGGGGGCAAACCGCGCAGGCCGTCATTGCCGCCCAGTTCCAGTAGCACCAACTGCGGTTCGTGCTGTCCCAACAAATCGGGCAGGCGCTCGGCGCCGCCGGCGGTGGTCTCGCCGCTGATGCTGGCGTTGACGACGCGTACCTCGCCGTCGAGTCGTTCGTTGAGCAGGTGTACCCAGCTCTCCTCCTGCTCGATGCCATACGCCGCGCTGAGGCTGTCGCCCAGCACCAGCAGCGTCGGCGGCGTGTCGGCATGGGCCGCCGGCCATGCGATGATGGCGGCAATGCTCAGTACACCGGCGGCGAGCATGTGCGTCATGCGTCGCCCTTGAATACCAGCAAACCCCAGCACAGGGAAACCGCTTGTCATGTCAGACTCCTTGAAGACGGATGCTTCCGCGATTCTACACGCCCGAGGCTTGGGCAAGCAGGTCACCAGCGGCGATAAGCCGCTGATCATTTTGAGCGATCTGGCCCTCGATGTGTTCCCCGGCGAGACCCTGGCGATCCTCGGCGCCAGTGGGGCCGGCAAATCGACCCTGCTGGGGTTGCTGGCCGGACTCGACGAACCCACCAGCGGCGAGCTGACGCTGTTCGGCGACGCGCTGTCGAGCCTCGACGAGGACGGTCGCGCTCAGCTGCGCGCCGGCCGCGTGGGTTTCGTGTTTCAGAACTTCCAGCTGCTGCCGACCCTGACCGCGCTGGAGAACGTACTGCTGCCGCTGGAGCTATCGCCACTCGCGGACAGCGAGCGACGTGGCTGCGACTGGCTGACCCGGGTCGGCCTAGGCGAGCGCCTGAGCCATCTGCCCAAGCAGCTCTCCGGCGGCGAGCAGCAGCGCGTGGCCGTGGCCCGCGCCTTCGTCACCGATCCGCAACTGGTATTCGCCGACGAGCCCACCGGCAATCTCGATCCGGCCACCGGCAAGCGCATCATCGACCTGCTGTTTACCCTCAACCGCGAGGCCGGCACCACCCTGGTGCTGGTCACCCACGATCACGCCCTGGCACGGCGCTGCGACCGCTGCCTGCGCCTCGACGATGGGCGGCTCGAGCCGCTGGTGCTGGACGAGGTCGAGGCATGAGCAGCATTGCCGATACATCACGACCTACATCACGCCAGGCCCGTGGCCTGGGTACCTTGCGCTGGTCGCTGCGCGGCATGCGGCGCGACCTGCGTGCCGCCGACGTGCGCGCGCTGTTCGTGGCGCTGGCGCTGGCGGTGGCTGCCTCGACCATGATCGGCTTCTTTCTCGACCGCCTCGAGCGTGGCCTCGAGCGCCAGGCCGGCCAATTGCTCGGCGGTGATCTGGTGCTCGAACAGGGCCGCCCCTTCGATGACGGCCTGCGTCAGGAGCTGGTCGAGGCCGGTTTCACACTGAGCGACCAGGTCGATCTAGTGTCGATGATCAGTCATGCCGACCGCTTCCAGCCCGCCAGCCTCAAGGTGGTCGACGACGTCTATCCGCACTACGGGGTGTCCCACGTCGATCTCGGTGACGGCATCGAACAGCTGGCCCAGGGGCCGGCGGCAGGTGAGGCCTGGCTGGGGCCGCGTCTGATGCAGCTGCTGGAAGTGCAGATCGGCGACCAGGTGCAGGTCGGCGAGACGCAGCTGAGCGTGGCCGGGGTGATCGAACGCGAAGCCGACCAGTCGGGGGGCTTCGGCAACTTCAACCCGCGCCTGATGATGAATCTTGCCGACCTCGAGGCCACCAACCTCGTGCAGCCCGGCTCGCGTGTGGAGTTCGAGATTCTTGCCGCCGGCCCGCCGGAGGCACTGACCCGGGTCGAGGCCACGCTTGCCGAGCTGCGTCGCGACGGCGTCGAGGTGCGCGACGTGCGCAGTGACCGCCCCCAGCTCGGCAATGCGCTGGCCCGCGCCGAGCAGTACCTGAGCCTGGCCGGCCTCGCTGCGGTGCTGCTGGCGGGGGTGGCAGTGGCCATGGCCACGCGCCGCTACGTCGACCGCCACCTCGACACCGCAGCGCTGCTGCGCTGTTTCGGTGCTACCCAGCGTCAGCTGACCCGGCTGTTCGCCCTGCAGCTGCTGTGGCTGGCGCTGGCGGCATCGGTGCTCGGTGCCTTGCTGGGGCTGGCCGGTCAGGCCGGGTTGCTGTGGTTGCTGACCGCCTTTCTGCCGCTCGAGCTACCGCCGCCGGGGCCGCTGCCGCTGCTACTCGGCGTGCTGACGGCGCTGGCCGTGCTGGCCGGCTTTGCCGGCCCTACGCTGCTACGTCTCAAGCGCGTCAGCGCGCTCAAGGTATTGCGGCGTGAGCTCGATCCGCTGCCGGCCTCGGCATGGCTGGTGGTGGCGGTGGCGAGCCTGGTGTTCGGCGGCCTGCTGTGGCTCTACTCCGGTGACCCGCAGCTGGCCTTCGGCCTGCTGGCCGGCGGCCTGGTCATGCTGGTGGTGCTGTGGGGCCTCGGGGCACTGCTGCTGGGTGGGGTGGTACGTCTCGCCGCCTGGCTGCCCCAAGGGGGCAGCAAGCGCCAGGCGCTGCGTCTCGGTGCCCAGCAGCTGGCGCGGCGGCGCGGCGCCAGCCTCGGCCAGCTGCTGGCGTTCTCGGTGACCTTCGCCGCCATGGCGATGATCGCCCTGGTGCGCGGCGACCTGCTGACCACTTGGCAGGATCAACTGCCGGAGGACACACCCAACTATTTCGCCATCAATATCCAGCCCGGTGAACGCGACGCTTTCATCGATACCCTCGACGATGCTGTGGACGAGCGCACCACCCTATACCCGATGGTGCGCGGGCGGATCTCGGCGATCAACGACCAGACCCCGCGCGATGCGGTGCCGGCCGATGCCCGCGGCGACGGCTCGCTGCGTCGTGAACTCAACCTCACCTGGCGCGAGACGCTGCCCGATGGCAATCGGCTGGTCGCCGGCCAGTGGTTCGATGCCGGCCCCGCGCTTGCCGACGGCCGGGTGCCGATCTCGGTGGAGGATGGTCTCGCCGAACGGCTCGGCCTCTCCCTCGGCGACACCATGACCTTCTCCATCGGCAGCGACGAGATCGTCGGCGAACTCACCAGTCTGCGCAATCTCGACTGGGACAGCTTCCGCCCCAACTTCTTCGTGATCTTCCCGCCCGAGGTGCTGGAGCGCTACGGCCACAGCTATATCACCGCCTTCCACCTCGACCGTGAGCGTGACGACATCAGCCGCGCCCTGGTGCGCGAGTTCCCCGGCGTCTCGCTGCTCAACGTCGAGGCGATCCTCGGCCAGGTGCGTGAGCTGCTGACCCAGGTGACCCGCGCGGTGGAGTTCGTGCTCGGCTTCGTGCTGCTGGCCGGTATCAGCGTGCTGTATGCCGCCCTCACCGCTAGCCGTCCGACGCGGGCTCACGAAAGCGGCTTGCTGAGGGTGTTCGGCGCCGGCGACCGCCTGATCTCGCGGGTCCAGGGGGCCGAGTTCGCGATTCTCGGCTTTGCCAGCGGCCTGATGGGCGCCCTGCTTGCCGAGCTCGCTGCGGCAGGTGTCTATCTCGCCTGGTTCGACCTCGCCCCCAGGGTCCACTGGGGCCTGTGGCTGACCTTGCCGCTGGGCGGTGCGCTGCTGATTGGCGTGATCGGCCATGCGCTGTCGCGCAGTGTACGCCGCCAGACGCCGATGCAGAGCCTGGGGCTACTGGGAGAAGCATGACCGTTTCCCCTGGCCGCGGGTTTAGCCTGGCTAAAGCGAAAGTGAGAAATACTCGGGCAGCCATGACCCCCTTTCATGTGAAAGGGGGCATGGGCTGGGGTATCATGGCGCCTCTCGATTTTGCCTATCGTTCGCCCCCGATTGAGGACCCACGACGATGTTCAGCCGTGATATGACCATTGCCGGTTTCGATGATGCCCTGCTGGATGCGATGAACAAGGAAGTCGCACGCCAGGAAGCGCACATCGAGCTGATCGCCTCCGAGAACTATGCAAGCCCCCGGGTGATGGAAGCCCAGGGCAGCCAGCTGACCAACAAGTATGCGGAAGGCTACCCCGGCAAGCGCTACTACGGCGGCTGCGAGTACGTCGACATCGTCGAGCAGCTGGCCATCGACTATGCCAAGCAGCTGTTTGGGGCCAGTTACGCCAACGTCCAGCCGCACTCCGGCTCCCAGGCCAACGGCGCGGTCTTCCAGGCGCTGGTCAAGCCCGGCGACACCGTGCTCGGGATGAGCCTCGACGCCGGTGGCCACCTGACTCATGGCGCCAAGCCCAACTTCTCCGGCAAGCACTACAATGCCGTGCAGTACGGCCTCGGCGAAGACGGCCTGATCGACTATGACGAAGTGGCTGCGCTTGCCCGCGAGCACCAGCCGAAGATGATCATCGCCGGCTTCTCTGCCTACTCGCAGATCATCGACTGGGCCAGGTTCCGCGAGATCGCCGACGAGGTGGGCGCCTACCTGCTGGTCGACATGGCCCACGTCGCCGGCCTGGTCGCCGCCGGTGTCTACCCCACGCCGCTGCCCCACGCCCACGTGGTCACCACCACCACCCACAAGACCCTGCGCGGCCCGCGCGGTGGCCTGATCCTCTCCAGCGAGGGCGACGCCGAGATCGAGAAGAAGCTGCAGTCGGCGGTCTTCCCTGGCGGTCAGGGCGGCCCGCTAGAGCACGTCATCGCCGCCAAGGCGATCTGCTTCAAGGAAGCCATGGCGCCGGGCTTCAAGGCCTACCAGCAGCAGGTGGTCAAGAATGCCCAGGCGATGGCAGGCGTGTTCATCGAGCGCGGCTTCGACGTGGTCTCCGGCGGTACCGAGGACCACCTCTTCCTGCTGTCGCTGGTCAAGCAGGGCCTGACCGGCAAGGACGCCGATGCTGCCCTGGGGCGCGCGCATATCACCGTCAACAAGAACGCCGTGCCCGGCGACCCGCAGAGCCCCTTCGTGACCTCCGGACTGCGCATCGGCACCCCGGCGGTGACCACCCGCGGCTTTGGCGAAGCCGAGTGCAAGGACCTCGCCGGCTGGATTTGCGACATCCTCGACGTGATGGCCAAGGCTGAGAGCACCGATGGCATCGAGGCCGAGGTCAAGGCCAAGGTAGAAGCGGTCTGCGCGCGCCTGCCGGTGTATCGCGACTGATCGCTTATCCTCATTGCTGACAGCATCCAGAAGCGCTCCGCCTTGGCGGGGCGCTTCTTGCTTTTGGGTACTGGATTAGCGTGAATCGGAGTGCGTTCAGTGCAATGCAACATGCAGGCGCTGTGGCGGCTCAGCGAGTCAGCTTTCTGGCCATATCGGCACCGATCACCCCCTGCATGGCATCCTTGAGACGCGGGTCGCGCTGGTAAAGTGCCTCGAGGTCGCGGCGTCGCCAGCTCAAGTAGTCGATGGCGCCTTTGGTAACCACCGTAGCGCTGGCGGGCTTGCCGGTGACGAAACTCATCTCGCCGGCGAAGTCACCCGGACGCAGCGTGGCGCGGTGCTGCCCGTCGGCATGCACCTCTGCCTCACCATCGAGCAGCAGGATCAGCCGATCAAGCGGTTGATCCTGCTCGATCAGAGCAGCGTCTGCTGGGCAGTGTCGACGCTGGGTCGGGCGCAGCACCTTGAGCATTTCTCGCGGTGTGAGCATGCGAAAGGTGTGGCGGTGCAGCCAGCGTTGGTCATCATCCAGTACCACCGGCCGTCGCGCCAGCAGCAGCACGGTGAGGTTGAAAGCGTTGATGGCGATAAAGGCGATTTGCCAGCCAATTGCCGAATAGAGTGGGGTGTCGAGAAAATAGAAGTAGGGCAGCGTACTCAGTGCAGCGAGGATGGTGATGGCGCGCAGGTAGGCCATGTCGCGCACTAGATAAGCGAGGCAGAACAGTAGATTGGCAAAGAAAAATAGCCCTGTGGTCATGGTAGAACCGTCCTCTGGCAGCAGATCTGGCAGTGGCACGCCTGACCCAAGCCCGACATGTTACCCATGACGACTGCCGCAGGGGCAAGTTTTCAATGCTTTGAGAAGCGCACACCTGAACGTCAGTGCGGCCGCTGGTTGCACCAAAGTGGCGTTTTTGCATTATCCAGGATGGTGCATAGCAGTGGCTGTGAGTGCCTTCGGAACGTGACGGAGGCACGCCGAGCGAGCGCCCACAGGCGTTCGCAGCGAACTGGCACGCCACGTGCTAGTGTCACCAGTAATGCGCAAGTACGCGCACTCCCTTGCACGTCAGCAGGTGTCGTATGAATCACGCCCCAGTGTCACCGCCACGCCTGGTCTTCACCGATCTCGACGGCTCACTGCTCGACCACGACAGCTACGACTGGTCGCCGGCCAAGGTGTGGCTGACGCGTCTTGCCGTGGCGGGCGTCGCGGTGGTTCCGGTGACCAGCAAGACCCGCGCCGAGCTGCTTTCGCTGCGCCTCGAGCTGGGTCTGGCCAAGAGCCCGTTCATCGCCGAAAACGGTGCGGTGATCGGGCTGCCACCGGCCTGGCAGCATGCCCGTCTGGATCGCGATCCTGCCGACCCGCACGGCCTTGCGATCAAGACGCCGGGGTTGGATATCGGTTTTATCCGCACTCGCCTCGAAGTGATTCGCGAGCGGCTTGGCGTCGCATTCCGCGGCATGGGCGACATGTCCCTCGACGAGATCGTCGCGCACACCGGCCTGCCCGAGCCGGCCGCCCGCCAGGCCCGGGTGCGAGAGGGTAGCGAGCCGCTGATCTGGCAGGACGATGGCGCGGCCCTGGAGCGCTTTCGCCAAGCCCTGTCCGACGATGGCCTGCGCCTGACCCGCGGTGGGCGCTTCTGGCACGTGATGGGCGAGGTGCACAAGGGCGCCTCGGTGGCGTGGCTGATCGAGCGTTTTACATCGCTGCGCGGCAGCCAACCGATTACCTTGGGTCTGGGCGACGGGCCTAATGACGTGCCCATGCTCGACGCCGTGGACCGCGGAGTGCTGATTCCCGGCCACCATGGCCAGTGCGTCGAGGTTGACAACCCGATGCTGTACTGCGCCGCGCTGGATGGCCCGCGAGGCTGGGTAGAAGGGCTGGAACACTGGTGGGGCGACGAGATTCCCGAGGCCGTCGGTGACGGCGCCAATGGCAAGGAGCGCGAGCGATGAGTGATTTCTATCAGAACGGTATCATCACCAACTTCCATAACCTGACCCAACGCCCGGTGGAGGCGCTGGAGGCCGACCTAGTGCGCTTCTCGATGCGCCGCCCGATGGGCCTGATCCTGCCCTCGCTCTACTCCGAACTGGAGGGCCCGGCGCTGTCGCATATCGTCGACGAGCTGGCCAAGGTGCCGTATCTCTCCGAGATCGTCATCGGACTGGATCGCGCCGACCGCGAGCAGTTCCTCCACGCCCGCGAGTTCTTCTCGCGGCTGCCGCAGCACCATCGCATCCTGTGGAACGACGGCCCGCGTCTCAAGGCCCTGGACGAGGAGCTCGCCGCCGAGAACATCTCGCCCCAGGAGCCGGGCAAGGGGCGCAACGTATGGTTCTGCTCCGGGTACATCCAGGCCTCGCGGCGCGCCGAGGCAGTGGCGCTGCACGACTGCGATATCGTTACCTACGACCGCAGCCTGCTGGCCCGGCTGATCTACCCGGTGGCCCACCCCCAGTTCAACTACGAGTTCTGCAAGGGCTACTACTCGCGCATCGCCGACGGCAAGCTCAACGGCCGCGTGGCGCGGCTGATGGTCACGCCGCTGATCCGTGCGCTGAAGAAGATCTACGGCCCGCTGCCGTATCTCGATTACCTGGACAGCTACCGCTATCCGCTCTCCGGCGAGTTCTCGATGCGTGCCGACGTGCTCGACGGCATCCGCATCCCCAGCGACTGGGGCCTGGAGATCGGCGTGCTCTCCGAGGTGCACCGCAACTACTCCACTAAGCGGCTGTGCCAGGTGGATATCGCCGATATTTACGACCACAAGCATCAGCCGGTCTCGCAGGAGGATCCCTCCGGCGGGCTCAACCGCATGAGCCTGGATATCGCCAAGGCGCTGTATCGCAAGCTCGCCACCCTGGGCGTGCAGATCAGTGCCGAGAGCTTCCGCACCATCAAGGCCACCTACTACCGCATCGCCCTCGACCTGATCGAGGCCTACGACAACGACGCCATGATGAATGGCTTGAAGCTCGACCGACACAGCGAGGAGCAGGCGGTGGAGCTGTTCGCCAGCAATATCATGGAGGCCGGTGCAGCGTTTCTCGACAACCCTCGCGACAAGCCCTTCATCCCCAGCTGGAACCGCGTGCAGGCGGCGATCCCGGACCTGCTCGAGCGCATGCACGCCGCGGTGGAGCTCGACAACCAGGGCAAGGTGTAAACGACTGCGCTGGATCAACGCCAGCCCACGTTATCTCGCTTATGCTGAAAAGATAATCCAGCAGCGGCGGAGCGATCATGGCGAGTCTGACGTTTCTCGGTGCGGTTGGTGAGGTCACCGGCTCGCGCTATCTCATCGAGTACCACGACAGCGGCCGTGAGCATCGCTGGCTGCTGGAGTGCGGTCTGCACCAGGGCGGCGCTGACGCCGAGCGCGCCAACGCCGAGCCGCTGGATAGGTTGGCGCGCAGCCTCGATGGGGTGGTGCTCTCCCATGGCCATCTCGACCATGCCGGCCTGCTGCCCAAGCTGGTGCGCGATGGCTTCAACGGCCCCATCCACTGCACTCAAGACACCGCCGAGCTGCTCGACATCATGCTGCGCGATGCCGCCTTCGTGATGGCCAAGGACATCGAGTGGGACAACAAGTGGCGGCGCAAGGCCGGCAAACCGCTGCTCGAGCCGCTCTATGACCTCGACGATGTCGAGCGCACCCTGGCGATGTGCATGCCCCACGGCTACGGGCGGGCGGTGTCGTTAGACGGTGATGCCAGCCTGGTGTTTCGAGATGCCGGGCATATCCTTGGCTCGGCGATCGTCGAGGTCGGTGTGCCTGCCGGCGGGCGTCAGCGGCGCCTGGTGTTCTCTGGCGATTTGGGCAACCCCGATTCGGTATTGATGCACTCGCCCGACAAGCCGCGCGATGCCGATGTGGTGCTGATGGAGAGCACCTACGGCGATCGCGATCATCGTCCGCTGGAGGAGACCCTGGAGGAGTTTGCCGAGGTGCTCGAGCAAGCCCATGCGGCAGGCGGCAACGTGTTGATCCCGGCCTTCGCGGTGGGGCGAACACAGGAGATCCTCTATCACCTCAGCGTGCTCTACCACCAGGGGCGCCTCAAGCAGCAGCGCATCTTCCTCGACAGCCCCATGGCGATTCGCGTCACCGAACTCTATGCGCGCAAGAAAGCGGCGCTCAACCGTGACGACCTCAAGGTGCTCAATGTCGCCGCCCAGGGCGATCCCAGTCAGTACCTGCCGGGGCTGAGGCTGACCCGCACGGTGGAGGAGTCGATGGCCATCAATCGCATCCACGGCGGCGCGATCATCATCGCCGGTGCCGGGATGTGTACCGGCGGGCGCATCCTTCACCACTTCCGCTACAACCTCGCTAAGCCCAGCACACGGGTAGTGATCGTCGGCTTTCAGGCCGCCGGCACACTGGGCCGTGCGCTGGTCGATGGCGCCGAGCGCGTCAAGGTGCTGGGCGAGGAGCTGCCGGTCAAGGCCATGATCCATACCCTGGGTGGCTTTTCGGCCCACGCCGGCCAGACCGACATGATCGGCTGGGCCGGCGCCTTCCGAAACGCCCCCCGCTTCTATCTGGTGCACGGCGAGCCGCAGGCTCAGCAGCGGCTGCAGGCGGCGCTGGCGGAGAGCGGCATTCAAGCCGGCATACCTCTCTATGGTGAGCGCATCGCGCTATAGGCGTTGAGTATCGGCTGGCCTGGCGGCTGCGCTTGGCCCAGATCAAGCGGCAGCGCAGGCGCCCGTGCCCCTATCAGGTCACGGGCGCCTGGCTGTCAGCTGCATGAAGCACATCTCTTTTATTAAAAAACGGTCTAATGTTATAACTTTGTTGCGCTATACTGACGTCATATTTGACAGCCCGACTTCGATGGAGGCCGCTTCCCATGTCCAGTACCAACGCGCCCCTGCCAATCGTCACCCACTTCTTCGACGAGCCCACCAACACCTTCAGCTATGTGGTGCAGGATCCCGACAGCAAGTCCTGTGCGATCCTCGATTCGGTGCTCGACTTCGACTACGCCGCCGGGCGCACCGACGTGCGCTCCGCCGACGAGATCATCGCCTTCGTCCGCGACAACCGGCTCGAGGTGGCGTGGATGCTCGAGACCCATGTCCACGCCGACCATCTTTCCGCGGCCCCCTACCTGCACGAGCAACTGGGCGGCAAGACCGGCATCGGCGCCAAGATCACCGTGGTTCAAGACGTCTTCGGCAAGGCGTTCAACGCCGGTAGCGAGTTCGCCCGCGACGGCAGCCAGTTCGACTGCCTCTTTGAGGAGGGCGACACTTTCCGCATCGGTGAACTGGAAGGGCGGGTGCTGCACACCCCGGGCCACACGCCGGCTTGCCTGACCTACGTGATCGGTGACGCCGCCTTCGTCGGCGACACCCTGTTCATGCCCGACTACGGCACCGCCCGCTGCGACTTCCCCGGCGGCGACGCCCGCACCCTGTATCGCTCGATTCAAAAGGTGCTGGCCCTGCCGGAGGAGACTCGGCTGTTCCTGTGCCACGACTATAAGGCGCCGGATCGCGAGGAGTACCAGCACCAGACCAGCGTCGCCGAGCAGCGGGCGCATAACGTGCATGTCCACGAGGGCATCAGCGAGGAGGCATTCGTCAAGATGCGCACCGAGCGTGATGCCACCCTCGGCATGCCCAAGCTGATCATCCCCTCGGTACAGGTCAATATGCGCGCCGGGGAGATGCCGCCGGCCGAGGATAACGGTCAGGTCTACCTCAAGGTGCCGATCAATACCTTCTGAGGCCTCGCCCGTGAACCCCAAGCGCTACCTGCCGATCCTGCAGTGGCTGCCCGTTTATGGCCGCGCGACGCTGGCCAGTGATCTGCTGGCGGCGCTGATCGTCACCATCATGCTGATCCCGCAGTCGCTGGCCTACGCCATGCTGGCCGGGCTGCCGCCGGAGGTAGGGCTCTACGCGAGCATCGCCCCGCTGGTGGTCTACGCGGTGTTCGGCACCAGCCGCACCCTGGCGGTGGGGCCGGTGGCGGTGGTGTCGTTGATGACCGCCGCGGCGGTGGGGCGGATTGCCCCCCAGGGCTCGCCGGAGTATATCGGCGCGGCCCTGGTGCTGGCGCTGATGTCGGGGCTGATGTTGACCCTGATGGGGGTGGCGCGGCTGGGCTTTCTGGCCAACTTCCTCAGCCACC
Organism: Halomonas salipaludis; assembly: GCF_002286975.1. GTDB lineage: Bacteria > Pseudomonadota > Gammaproteobacteria > Pseudomonadales > Halomonadaceae > Franzmannia > Franzmannia salipaludis. The sequence continues at coordinate 341,274 of NZ_NSKB01000004.1, read as the reverse complement.
CGGTGATCTCGGGCTTTATCACCGCCACCGGGCTGATGATCGCCGCCGGACAGCTGCGTCATCTGCTCGGGGTGGACGCCGGCGGTCAGCATCTACTGGAGGTACTGGTCGGCCTGGCCGGTCAACTGGGGGCGACGCACCTGACGACCCTGCTGATCGGCGCCGCGGTGCTAGTGTTTCTCTGCGCGGCGCGGCGCTGGCTCAAGCCGGCCCTGGTGGCGCTCGGGATGGCGGCGCGGCCGGCGGAGATGCTGACCAAGGCGGCCCCGATTGTGGCCGTGGCGCTGACCTCCCTGGTCACCTGGGGATGGGGGCTCGACCAGCGTGGCGTGGCGGTGGTCGGCGCCGTGCCGGCGGGCCTGCCGCCGCTGACGCTGCCGGGCTTCGACAGCGGCCTGTGGAGCCAGCTGTTCGTGGCGGCGCTGCTGATCAGCATCGTCGGCTTCGTGGAGTCGGTATCGGTGGGCCAGACACTCGCGGCCAAGCGACGCCAGCGCATCGACCCCGACCAGGAGCTGGTGGGGCTGGGCAGCGCCAATATTGCGGCATCGTTCACGGGGGGCATGCCGGTCACCGGCGGCTTCGCCCGCTCGGTGGTCAACTTCGACGCCGGCGCCGAGACCCCGGCAGCCGGCGCCTTTACTGCGCTGGGCATTGGCCTGGCGGCACTGCTGCTGACTCCGCTGATCGCCTACCTGCCCATCGCCACCCTGGCGGCCACGATTATCGTGGCGGTGTTGACGCTGGTTGATGTACCGGCCATCAAGCGCACCTGGGACTACTCGCGCAGCGATGCTACGGCGATGCTGGCGACCATTGTCGTGACCCTGGGCCACGGCATCGAGAGCGGCATCCTGGCCGGGGTGGGGCTATCGCTGGTGCTGCATCTCTACCGTACCAGCCGACCCCACAGCGCCGTGGTCGGTCGCATGCCGGGCACCGAGCACTTCCGCAATGTGCAGCGCCATACAGTAGAGACCGACGCGCGACTGGCCATCCTGCGCGTCGACGAGAGCCTCTACTTTGCCAATGCGCGCTATCTGGAGGACACCGTGATGGCCCTCGTCGTACGGCGGCCCGAGCTCGAGCACCTGGTGCTGGCCTGCCAGGCGATTAACGGGATCGATGCCTCGGCGCTGGAGAGTCTCGAAGCGATCAATGCCCGGCTGCAGGATGCCGGCGTGAGCCTGCACCTGGCCGAGGTCAAGGGGCCGGTGATGGATCGCCTCAAGCACACCGCCTTCTGCCGCGAGCTGAGTGGCGAGGTCTTTCTCAGCACCTTCGATGCCTGGCGGGCGCTGCACGGCGACGCGGTCTCGGCGTCGCGGCAGCCGGCAGCCAATGAGGCGTCACCGCTAACCGAGCCCTAGGCCCAACGTCAATTCAAGAGAGACCAAAGGAGATAATCATGGATCTGATAGCAAGCCTGCAGGGGCTGGGGGGAGGCGTGTTGATCGGCCTCTCGGCAGTGTGGTTGATGGCCGCAATGGGCCGCATCGCGGGTATCAGCGGCATCCTGTCGAGCCTGATCTGGGCGCGACCCAGGGGCGACAGCGCTTGGCGGCTGACCTTCCTGCTCGGCCTGATCAGCGGGCCGCTGCTGGTGATGGCGCTGGGTGGCGGGCTCGGTAACGCGTCCGGCGACGCCGTTGACGTGACGGGGGCGGTGATCGGCGCGCCCGCCGGTGGCGTGGCGCTGATGCTGCTGGCGGGGCTGCTGGTGGGTGTCGGCACCGGACTCGGCAGCGGCTGCACCAGCGGGCACGGCGTCTGCGGCCTGGCGCGGCTCTCGCCGCGCTCGCTGGTGGCGACCCTGACCTTCCTGGTGGCGGCGATCATCACCGTCTACGTGATGCGGCATGTGGTCGGAGGTGGTGCATGAAGACCGAGACCTTGAAGCCAGTGATGGGCTACATCGCCGGCCTGCTGTTCGGCCTCGGCCTGGCGATTTCCGGGATGACCGATCCGGCGCGGGTGCTGGGTTTCCTCGACCTCTTTGGCGCCTGGGACCCGACCCTGATGTTCGTGCTCGGTGGTGCCGTGGTCACCAACTTCATCGGCTATCGCCTGGTCTTCAAGCGCACGGCCCCGATCTACGGCGAGGCCTTCCAGCTGCCGACTCGCCAGGACCTCGACGGCCGGCTGATCGGGGGGGCTGCCCTGTTCGGCATCGGCTGGGGGCTCTCCGGCTACTGCCCGGGGCCGGCGATCGCCTCCATCGCCGGTCTGTCGCTGCCCTTGGTGGCGATGCTGGTAGCGATGGTGGCAGGTTGGTATGTGGCCCGGAAGGTCGCATGATCGAGTTCATCGATGGGTGTGGTGGCGATGCATGTGCTGATCGTTGAGGACGATGCCTTGGTGGCCTCGGGCATTCGCGCAGGGCTAGAGCATGCTGGCTGGTCGGTGGAGGTAGTTGGGTCGCTGTCGGCTGCTGATCACGCACTGAGCGTATTGCAAAGTGATGTCGTGGTGCTAGATCGCCGTTTGACGGATGGCGACGGGATCGACCTGTTGCGTCAGTGGCGGGTTAGAGAGATAGGGGTGCCGGTGCTGATGCTGACCGCACTAGATGCCATCGAGCATCGCATCGAAGGGCTCTCCGTGGGGGCCGATGATTACCTGGTCAAGCCATTCGACCTGGATGAGTTGATTGCACGCTTGCATGCCTTGCTGAGGCGTGCAGCGGGCCGTGCGAGCCCCGACATCGTGCATGGTCCCCTGCGCTTCGATCCGCGTACGCGAGGTTTAACCATGGCAGGGCACCATGTGTCACTGTCGCGTCGCGAGACGGCGCTGCTCGAAACGTTCCTGCAGGCGCCAGGTCAGGTGCTGAGTGCGGCGCGCCTGCACGACAGCCTCTATGGCTTCAACGACAGCGTGGAGAGCAATGCGTTGAACGTCCATCTTCACCATCTGCGACGCAAGCTGGGGGCTGAGGTGATCGAGACCGTACGCGGCCTCGGGTATCGTCTGGGAACCGCGCAGACGCTGCACGACATGGTGTCGATACGTAGGCAGCAGACATGAGTCTGCGGGCCAGACTGTCGTGGACGTTGGGGCTCACCCTGCTGCTGACCTGGGGCGCGGCGGCGGCTTGGTTGATGTGGGATCTGCGTGACGAGGTGGAACGCACGCTCGACCGGCGCCTTGCGCAGTCGGCACGCATGGTGGCAGATCTCGTGGTGCGCCTGCCTGATGCATCCTCCCTATCGAGCGACAGACAGCTGTCGATGAGCGTCCCTTTCGAGGGGATGGCATGCCGGGTCTCCACTTCCCAAGGAGAGCGGCTCGCCAGCACACATTCCGGGCTCGACGGGGTGCTCGATGAGGCCGAGCCGGGATACACCTATCGGCAAGAGGGAGAGGTGTCGTGGCGGGTCTATACGCTCGTCCATGACGGTGTGCGTATTACTACCGCCGAACGGGTCGACGAGCGTCGGCAACTGCTCGGTAACATCGCCATGGTCGCCGTCGTGCCTTTTGTGATAGCACTTTTGGGGAGCCTGGTGGCGGTTGCACTGGGCGTTTGGCGCTCGCTTAGACCCCTCGACCATTGGTGTCGGGAGCTCGAACTAAGGGATCGCGACGATTTATCGCCGGTTACCAGCCGGGCACTGCCGCAGGAGCTTGGCCCCTTGGCGCGGACGCTGAATGGGCTGTTGTCGAGAATGCGCCGGAGTATCTCCCGAGAGCAGCAGTTCTCAGCGGATGCCGCCCATGAATTACGTACCCCGCTGACCGCCATCAAGACCCACCTGCAGGTGGCAATGCGGGTGGATGAGCGCGCATCTCGACACGCGCTGCTGCAGGCAACCGAGGGCGTCACTCGACTGGAGGGCACCCTCGAACAGTTACTGGCGCTGGCCCGCATCGACACCAGCGATGAGGGGGCATCGAGCGGCGCTTGCTGCTTGAGCGAGATGCTTGTGCATTGTGTCGATGAGGCACGAGTGCGCGCCGGTCACCAGCGCGTGCGAGTGTCCGGTGAGATCCCCGCGGTGACGGTCGCACTGTCGTGTGAAATGTTGAGCCTGGTCGTGCGTAACCTGCTCGACAATGCGCTCGTCCATGGGCCTGACGAGGCTGAGGTGAGCCTCTCGGCGGCAATCGAACCGTCCTGTGGCGATGGCATCGAGCGGGTCGCGGTGCGGATTGCCGATCAGGGCTGCGGCATCGCCGCCGAGTCGCTTGAGAAGGTGACCCAGCGTTTCTGGCATCGCGCCGACTCATCGGGCGTCGGCCTTGGGCTGGCGATCGTTCAGGCCATCCTCGACCACGTCGATGGACGGCTCGTCTTCCAGACCCTCGACAGCGGGTTCGAGGCGCACGTCAGTCTGCCTTGCCATGCTAGGTAAGTTACTCGATACCAGGCGATCAGGGCGCCGGCCCACCCATCGCTTGCTCGAGCCGTTCGGCGTCGGGCATGCCCTCGATCCGCTCGATTCTGTCACCCGCCTGGAAGAGTGTGGTGGGAGTGGCCATGAACCCCAGGCTTTCGAAAAGCTGATTGTTGGTATAGACCTGCTCTTCGATGGCACGCGGTTGCGCTTCGATGGCGAGGTCGGTTTGTTGTCGGTGATGCTCGTCGAGGGCCGCCGCCGGGTCGTCACTGCCCAGGAGTACGGCGGCCTGGGCAGGGCTGTCGCTGCGCAGGATACCGACCATTACGTGGCGCAACTGAACCTCCCCCGCATCGACCCACGGTCGGGTGGCTTGCCATAGCTGCCGGCAGAAGGGGCAGTTGGGATCGGTGAAGGTATAGACGATCCGCGTTGCTTCCGGGTCACCGTCGGCGATCCAGTGGCTCGCCTCCAGGTCTTGCCACACTTCGGCATACTGCTCGGCACGCACGTACCTGTCGAGTGCCGGACTGGACAGGTCGCTGCCCTGTTCATCCACCAGGGTGCCGACGATGGCGTGCTCTCCGTCCGGCATGAGGTAGATGGTGGCCTCGCCGGTGGGATAGCTCGACGCAAAGCCCCTCAGCCCGCCGGGAGCATCGAATTCGGTATGGATCATCAAGCCCTGCTCGGCAAGTGCCTGAACCGGTGCCGGCCAGTGGTCATCGGCCAGGGCCGGGGTTGCCAGTGACCAGGCAAGCAGGGTGCTGGTCAGTACAAGGGGGTGTCGCATGGTAGACGGTCTCCATGTGGTGTGAATTAGCGCAGGCGTTGCAGTCCACGCTGCAGGGTGGCGCGCGATAGCTCTCCGAAGTGGGTATCCACCAATTGTCCCGTAGCGTCGTAGTACAGCGTGGTGGGCATCGCCACGGCGCCGGTGACTTCACCCAGGTCGAGCGCAGCATCGAGCAGAACGTTGTCGAGTTGCAGGGCCTCCTCTTCCAGGAACTGCTGCACCTGTGCCAAGGACTCACCCTGGTTGACGAAGACGAAGGTGATGTCGTCGTGGGCGTGTTGGGCCTCTTCGAACACCGGCATCTCCCTGCGACAGGGAGGGCACCAGCTGGCCCACAGGTTGACCACCAGCGGGCGTCCCTCGGCGTTGGCCAGTGCCGGCAACGAGGTGTCACTGCCCTCCAGGGTGACCAGCTCGACACTCGGCAACGGGCGCGAGGTGGCGTCCATCAGCGTCAACGGACCGGCAAGCAGGCTCCATGACAGCGCACCGCCGAATAGGGCGGCGGCCAGCGCCCGGCGCTGGGCGGGTGCCTGCCACAGGCGCCAGGCAATGTAGAGGGCACCTGCCCCAAGCGCGCCGAACGGATCGAACCCGCGGTCGCGAATGTCCAGCACGCCGGCGAGGCTGTCGTAGCTGCTCCAGTAGCGCGCTACGAACACCAGCCTGGCACCGAGTAACGCGATCAGCAGCAGCGTAAAGAGGGTATCGCTGACGCCCGTACGGCTCCCTCGTCCCGCCCAGGCCCCGACGGCCAGGGCGATGGCGAAGCTGAGCATCAACAGGACCTGGCCGATACTGAAGCCCAGTGGGCCAATGGCGATACTATGATTCAGCATGATTCAGTACATCTCTTGGCTGGTGGGAGTGGTGTGACCCGCTTCTGTGAGACGCCGCAGAAAGCCATCGGCATCGATGTCGCCGATGATGCGAGCGTGGCGTCTCTCGTCACCGTCCGGACCGAAGAACAGGATGGAGGGTGGCCCGATGATGCCCAGCGCGGACATGATCTCGCGGTCGTCGGCGGTGTAGTCGGTGACATCCACCTGCAAGCGCGCAACGTCGCTCAACGCTCGTTGCACCTCGCTATCACCGAACACCTCGCGCTCGATGATCTGGCAGGTGATGCACCAGTCGGCAGTGAACTCGAGCATGGTCCACATGCCCTCGCTTGATGCCTCGTGTAGTCGATCGTCGAGGGCCGCTTGGTTGGCTAGCGTATCGAACGTCAGCGTGTCGGCAGGGGCGGCGCCGTTGCCTGCCGATGTCGGCGAGGGCGACAGTTGGGCCAACGGGCGGGATATGTCGCTACCGCCCAGCCCTGCACCTACCAGCCCCATCAGCCCCCATGCCGCCAGCGTGAAGGCCAGGCTCTGAAGAAAGGGGGTTGCCAGACGCTTGCCCTTCAGTTCCCTGGCGACCTGCAGGCTGGCGATCGCCATGCCGACCAGCAGCGCTCCCCAGAGCGCCAGGCCGAGTGGTCCTGGCAGAATGCGTGTAGAGAACCAGATGGCCATGCCCAACAGCACGAATCCGAATACCACGCGGACACGCAGCATCCAGGCACCGGGTCGGGGTAGTAGGCGGGGACCCAGCGTGCCCACTGCGATCAGCGGCACCCCCATGCCGAGACCGAGTGCCAGCAGTGCGAGTCCACCGTGCCAGGCATCGCCGGTCTCGGCGATGTAGAGCAGTGCCCCGGCAAGTGGCGCGGTCATGCAAGGGCCGACCAGGATCGCCGATAGCACGCCCATGGCCGCGGCACCCGTAATACGGCCGCCGCGTACCCGTGATAAGGCTGCGTCCAGGCGCTGAGTCACTCCTTGGGGAATCGTCAATTCGAAGACACCCATCATGGCCATGGCCAGGAGCACGAAGACAACCGCGAAGATGCCGATGAAGAGCGGTGCCTGAAACAGCATCTGCAGGTTGGCGCCCGCCAAGGCAGCGGCTACGCCGAGAGACGCGTATGTCATCGCCATGGGAATCACGAAAGCCAGCGACAGTCCCAGTCCGCGCCAGGCAGTGGGCTTGGCGGTGCGTTGATCGCCGATGATCAAGCTGGAGAGGATCGGGATCATCGGTAGCACGCATGGTGTGAAGGTCAGCAGCAGCCCCATGGCGAAGAAGGCGCCCAGTACCCACAGTGGAGGCGCGTTGGCGAGTCGAGAGGCGAGTTGCTGATCCTCTGCCTGAGGGGCTTGAGGGGAGGAGGACGCGAGGGGCGTATCCCCTGGAGAGGCATCTGATGGCGCTAATGTGGCGAGTTCGATACGTTTCTGCTGCGGCGGGTAGCACAAGCCAGCTTCAGCGCAGCCTTGCCAGGTCAAGGTGACATGGTCGGCATCTGCGACCGGAAGCGTCAGCTCCACGGCGTCGTGGAATACCTCGGATTCACCAAAGAACTCGTCCTCGATCAATGTACCGCGTGGCGGGGAGAGTGCGTATGAGCGTCCGTCGATGTCGGCCTCGAAGGTATGCCGATACAGGTAGTGCTCATCGGCGATCTCCCAGTGCGCCATCAGGCTATCCCCTTCACGGGAGAGTGATAGCGTAAAGGCCTGATCCGGTGCCAGGAAGCCACTCTCCTCGGCAAAGAAGGATTGAGCCATGGACAAGGGAGAGACCAGCAGCAGGATCATTGTCAGCAGCTGGCGCAGGCATCGTGCGGTCTTGTTACCACCAAGGGCCGCGAAATAAGGCTGGGTCATCATGGCCTCTCATCGAGTGTCGGTGAAGAGGCGGTCAGACTAGCGGGAGGGGATTATGTGAGGATTAAGAGCATGCCAGGCACCCTGCATGGTGACTAACAAGGCAAAGCTAGGGCCGGTCGGTCGTCAGGGATGCGGCGCACCAAAAATCGCCGCCAGTTCGTCCTCGTCGGGCAGGCCGTGGGCCATCTGCAGGCCGCGCTCGCCCTGATAGACCATGCTCGGAGTGGCCATCAGGCCGAAACTCTCCATCAGCTGGTGGTTGTCGAACAGCGCCTCCTCCAGATCGCGGGGCAGGGTCTCCAGGTGTGGCGTCTCTTCGCCGCGATGATGGGCGAGCAGTGCTGCGCTGGGGTCGTCGGCGGCCAGCAGTGAAATGGCCGTGCGCGGACTGTCGCGCTCCATCAGCCCGACCATCACGTGGCGCAGCTGCACCTCGCCGGCCTCGACCCAGGGGCGTGCCTTGTCGAACAGCCGCTGGCAGTAGGGGCAGTAGGGGTCGGTGAACACGTAGACGATGCGTTCGGCCTCGCCCTCGGCAATCCAGGCGCTCTGTTCGAGCATCGCCAGGCTTTCACCATCCTCCTCGCCGCGAATCACTTCATCGAGCATTGGCCGGCTCAGGTCGTTGCCCTCGGCGTCCTGCAGGGTGCCGACGATCACATGCTCGCCGTCGGGCAGCAGGTAGGCGGCCAGCTCGTGACCCTGATAGCTGCCGGCGTAGCCGGTCATACCGCCCAGGGCCTCGAATTCCCCGTGGATGGTCATGCCCTGGGCTTGCAGGGCGGCGATCGGTGCCGGCCAATCGCTGGCCACGGCGCCGGCGGGTAGCAGGGCGAGTAGAACGGCAGACAGGCGTGCGTGAAGCGGGGGCATGAGGCATCCTCGTAGGTCTCTGCGTGCAGACTGCCACGCCCGGGGCGTTCTGCCCAGCGGCGAGGCCGCGGTACGCTGACGCATTTTTCCGAACATTCGCCAAGGACGGCCATGCCCGACGCCTCCCATCCGGCACTCAACGCCGACACCGCACTCTACTCGCTGCACGGCATGTGGTGCACCAGCTGTGCCCAGGCGGTGGAGAGCGTGCTGGCGCGCCACCGCGGCGTGTCGCGTGCCAGTGTCAACTACGCCACCGCCACGGTGCACCTCAGCGGCGACGCCGAGGCGATCGCCCTGGAGACGCTGGCGCCGCGGGTGCGCCGCCTGGGCTATCGGCTGGTGCCCCTCGAGGCGGCCCAGGACGCCGAGAGCCGCCTCGAGGCCGAGAGCCGCCGCCTGACGCTGCGCCTGGCGGTGGGCGCCAGCTTCGGCATGTGGACCATGCTCGCCTCGCTGTTGATCTATGTCGGGGCACTGCCCGGGCCGCGCTTGGAGTTCGTGCTGGCGCTGGTCTCGGGGGCCTTCGCAGTGCCGGTGGTGAGCTATGCCGGCTGGCCCTTCTATCGTGCCGGCTGGCGTACCCTGCGCGCCGGCCGCCCGGGCATGGATGCACTGATCAGCCTGGGCGTGCTGGGCGCGGTGCTGGTCTCGGTTTGGCTACTGTGGCGTGGCTCGGCGGAGGTCTACTTCGATACCGCGGTGATGCTGATCCTGCTGCTGCTGGTGGGCCGGCTGGTGGAGACGCTGTGCCGCTATCGCGGACTGCGGGCGCTGTCGCGTCTCTATCCGCATGTCGCCGAGGTCGAAGTGCTGGAGGCTGGGACGCTGCATACGCGGGCGCTGGACGAGGTCGCTCTCGGCGAGCGAGTGCGTGTCGACGTCGGTGAGCTGGTGCCGCTCGATGGCGCACTGGAGAGCGACAGGGCCTGGCTCGACCTGTCGCCGCTCAACGGCGAGGCGCGGGCGGTGAGTCGCCAGCGCGGTGCGGCGCTTCAGGCCGGCAGTCGTAACCTCGGCGAGGCGATCACGCTGGTGGTCACGGCCCGCGCCGGCGAGGGCTACCTCGACCGCCTGCATCACCAGATGCTCGAGCTGCATGCGCGCAAGGGCGAGCTGCAGCGCCTGGCCGACCGCTTCGCTGCCTGGCTTAGCCCGTTGGCCGTGGTGCTGGCGGTGATGACCCTCGGTGGTTTGCTGTTGGCCGGGGTGACCGTCGAGGAATCGCTGGTACGGGCGCTCTCGGTGCTGGTGGTGGCGTGCCCCTGCGCGGTGGGGCTGGCGATTCCGCTGGCCAATCTTGCCGCCGGTAGCCAGGCGCTGCGCCATGGGGTGGTGTTCCGTGATCTGGCCGCCTTCGAGTCGCTGGGCCAGGTGCGCAGCGCCGCCTTCGACAAGACCGGCACCCTGACCCGCGGCGAGGCCGAGCTGGCCGAGTGCCTGCCGGCCGAGGGAGTGGACGAACCAACGCTGCTGAGGCTGGCGGCCCAGGCGGAATGGGGCAGCGAGCATCCGCTGGGGCTGGCGCTGCGCCAGGCCGCCGATCGGCGCGGCCTGGCGATGGGTGAGGCGCCGGTCGAGATCGTCGAGTCGGCAGGCGGCGGGCGCCGCGTGAGGCTGGCCGATGGCGCTCGATTGCTGGTCGGTGCGCCGGCCTGGCTGGCCGCCGAGCTGGGCCTTCCGGCACGCGCGGACAGCGACGACGAGTCGCAGGTCGGCAGTCGGGTGGCGGTGGCGCGCAACGGCGAGTGGCTCGGCGAGCTGACCCTGCGCGACTGCCCCGACAGCGGTGCGCTGGCGCCCTTGGCCGAGCTGCGCCGCGCCGGCATGACGCTGGCGCTGGTCAGCGGTGATTGCGCCGCCGAGGTGGCGGCGGTGGGCGAGGCGACCGGTTTTGCGCCGCGTGAATGCTTTGCCGGCCAGTCGCCGGAGGCCAAGGCACGGCTGGTGGCACGCCTTGAGCGGCCGTCGCTGTTCGTCGGCGACGGCGTCAACGATGTGCTGGCGCTGGCCACCGCCGACGTCGGCATGGCGCCGCAGGGGGCGAGCCGGCCGGCTCGCGACGGCGCGGCGGTGCAGCTGCTCGAGCCGGGCGTCGCGGGGGTAGTGGATGCCTGGCAGATCGCACGGCGGGCGCGGCGCATCATGCGCCAGAACCTGGCGCTGTCGGCGGGCTACAACCTGGTGGCGCTGGGGCTGGTGGTGTGGATGGCGATTCCGCCACTGGTGGCGGTGCTGGCGATGGCGGCAAGCTCGCTGTCGGTTACCGCCAACGCTGCACGCCTGGGACTCAGCGACTGACCAGCCACAGGCTGCGGTAAGGCCCCAGTTCCGTCGGCGGGGTGGGGCAGGGGGCATCCTCGAGCAGGTCGTGCCAGTCGTGCTCGGCGAGCGCCTCAAGCGCCAGCGGCTGGCGCTTGTCGGTGACGTTGTAGATCGCCAGCAAGCGTCGGCCGTCGCTGAGTGGCCCGCGCTGGATGGCCAGCAGGCTGGCCGGCGTGTCGAGCACCTGCTGGTCGGCGTCGGGGTGGAAGCAGGGCTCACCGCGGCGAATGTCGAGGCGCCGCTTGAGCGCCAGGAACACCTCGCGGGTCGGCGTATTGCGGCTGTCGAGTAGCTCGTCGAGCACCTCCATCTCCCACTGGCGGCGATTGATCGAGCGCAGCCTGCCGCTGCGCTCGATGCCCTCGTGGTCGTTGAGAGTAGCGGTCAGGGAGTGTAGGTAGAGCGCGGGGATACCCTGCAGTGCCAGCATCAGGTGCTGGCTGCACAGGAAACGCTCGATCTGCCAAGGGTCGGGGCCGCGGCGGGTGCCCTTGAGTGCCTCGAAGTAGGTGATGTTGATCTCGTAGGGCGAGTCCTCGCCGTCGGCGTTGGCCTTCATGCTGACGAAACCGCCGAAGCGGTGCATCAGCTCCAGCAGCGCTTCTACCTCATGCCCGGGCAGCAGGCCCTCCAGGGCGCGGACGCCGATGCCGTCATGGCTGGCGGTGAAGTTGAGGTAACTGCAGCCGGCGGGCAGCGAGGGCAGGCCACGCAGCCAACTGGCCAGGGTGCTGGCGTCGCCGCTGGTCAAGGTATGGACCAGCAGCGGCGGCAGGGTGAACTGGTAGACCAGGTGTGCTTCGTCTGGCGTCTCGCCGCGTTCCAGCCCACCCTCCTCGAGGCGTTCGAGTCCAAAATAGCTGAGATTCTCGCGGTGTGGCACGTTGGTCTCGGTGATCAGCAGGGTACCCGGCGCCACATGGTCGAGAATGGCGCGCAGCAGGCGCACGATGGCGTGGGTCTGCGGCAGGTGGATACACGGCGTGCCGACCTCTTTCCACAGGAAGGCGATGGCATCGAGGCGGATGATTCGCGCGCCCTGTTCGACGTAGAACAGCAGGATGCCGATGAACTCCAGCAGTACATCGGGATTGGCGAAGTTGAGATCGATCTGATCCTCGGAGAAGGTCGCCCACAGGTAGCGGGTGCCGCGGCGCGTGGCCACCGGTACCAGCAATGGCGAATTGCGCGGGCGCACCACCTGGGAGAGGTCGGTGTCCGGGTCCATTTCGATGAAGTAATCGCGCCCCGGCTGGCTGCCGGCCAGGTAGTCGACGAACCACAGCGATTCGCGGGAGACGTGATTGATCACCAGGTCGACCATCAGGTCGCGGTGCCCCGCCAGGCGCTGAATGTGCGACCAGTCGCCCAGCGCCGGATTGACCTCGCGATAGTGGATCACCGAGAACCCGTCGTCGCTGCTCCAGGGAAAGAACGGCAGCACATGCACGCCGCTGAAGGTGTCGCCGAGACGCTGCTCGAGAAAGTCGTCGAGCACTTCCAGCGGCGGGCGGCCGCCGTCGATCAGGGTGTCGCCGTAGCTGATCAGCCACTGGTCGCGTTCGCTCCATAGCGGGCGCCCGGCGCCCGGACGCCCGCGCAGTGCATCACGATGGTGCGCCAGCAGGGTGGTCAGGCGGCGCATCACCTCGCCGGCGCGCGGGCCGTAGACCTCGCCCAGGCGGGCACTGGCCAGCGCCGTGAAGGCCGCGGCATCGAGGGGCTCGAGCGCAGGTGGGGGCGTCGGCGAGCTCATGGCATCTCTCCTTGATTGGCTTCTATCTCCAGCTTAATGCAGAAGGCGTGCCAAGCGCTTACACTACGGCAACCATTTAGAACAACACCGACGCCGGAACTGACCTCATGCATTGTCCCTTCTGCGGTACGCACGACACCAAGGTGACCGACTCGCGACTGGTCGCCGAAGGCGATCAGGTGCGCCGTCGCCGCCAGTGTGCCGAGTGCGGTGAGCGTTTCACCACCTATGAGACCGCCGAGCTGGTGATGCCGCGGGTGATCAAGGCCGATGGCTCCCGCGAGACCTTCGATGAGCGCAAGCTTCGCGCCGGCATGCTGCGCGCGCTGGAGAAACGCCCGGTCAGCGCCGAGTCGATCGAGGCGGCGGTAGAGCGGATTCGTCAGCGGCTGCGTGCCCGCGGCGAGCGTGAGGTGGCGGCGCTGGATGTCGGTGAAGAGGTGATGCAGGCGCTCAAGCGCCTCGATCAGGTGGCCTACATTCGCTTCGCCTCGGTCTACCGCCGCTTTCAGGACCTCGACGAATTTCGCGCCGAGATCGACCGCCTGGCCCAGGAGCCCTCGTTCTCGCCCAACGACGATACTTGATCTGCACACGGACGACGCATGCCCAAAGCGACTGCCGAAACCTGGATGGCCCGCGCCCTGACCCTGGCGCGGCGCGGCCTTTACACTACCGATCCCAATCCCCGCGTCGGCTGCGTGCTGGTCAAGCAGCGGCGCATCGTCGGCGAGGGCTTCCATGCGCGTGCCGGTGAACCGCATGCCGAGGTGCATGCGCTGCGTGCCGCCGGCGACGCCGCCCGCGGGGCCACGGCCTACGTGACCCTGGAACCCTGCTCGCATCACGGGCGCACCGGCCCCTGCGCCGAGGCGCTGGTGGCGGCTGGCGTCAAGCGCGTGGTGGTAGCCATGCAGGACCCCAACCCTCAGGTTGCCGGGCGCGGCTTGACGATTCTGCGCGAGGCGGGCGTCGAGGTGGAGTGCGGGCTGATGGAGGAGCAAGCGCAGGCGCTCAACCCCGGCTTTATCCTGCGCATGACCCGGCAGCGCCCCTTGGTGCGCTTGAAGATGGCGACCAGCCTCGACGGGCGCACGGCGATGCGCTCCGGCGAGTCGCAGTGGATCACCGGGCCGCGGGCGCGCACCGAGGTGCAGCGGCTGAGAGCGCGCTCCAGCGCGGTGATCAGCGGCGTCGAGTCGATCATCTTCGATAACTCGCGCCTGACTGTGCGCGCCTCCCAGCTCGACCTCGACGACGCCGAGGCGATCGCCTCGCGCCAGCCGCTGCGGGTCATCGTCGACTCGCGGCTGCGCCTGCCCCAGGCCGCGGCCTGCTTACGTGAACCGGGCCGCACCCTGGTCGCTACCTGCAGCCACGACGCCGAGCGCCGGTCGCGCCTCGAGGCGGCGGGGGCCGAGGTGCTGGTGCTGGCCTCGGGCATCGACGGACGCGTCGATCTGCAAGCGCTGCTGCGCTATCTGGCCAATCAGGAGCAGGCCAACGAGGTGCTGGTCGAGACCGGCGCGACCCTGGCCGGGGCGATGCTCGACGCCGAGCTGGTCGACGAGATCCAGCTATTCATGGCGCCGACCCTGCTGGGCGGTGAGGCGCGCCCGCTGTTCAGCCTGCCGGGGCTCGAGACCATGGCCCAGCAGCGCGCCCTGGATATCCTCGATATTCGCGCGGTGGGCCGCGACTGGCGAATCACCGCCCGCCCGCAGCGCCGGGCCTAACACAACACCGCTCGGAACTGATCCGTCGGCAGGCCTACGAGAGGGCGCTGTGAACCCCTCCCTGGGCGCTACCTTGCGCCATCCATGGCGCAAACCCTCTCTTCGGCCTGCCCCCGGCGTCCTCGCTCAGAGGCCTTGGGCGCTGCTCTCTATTAGCGCCCGACGCCGCGCCAAGGGTGCTCTCTACTGGCGCCCGACGCCGCGCCAAGGTACCCTGAGCGCCGATTCAGAATGGGCGTTGCTGTCCGAGCGTTCACCCGCCGCCGCCGTGCGGCGCCCATGGGCATAGCGATTTGGAGTTTGCATGGCTAAGGCTTCACAGGATTCCAGCGCCGACCAGGCGACTGGCATGGCCTCGATCGCCGAGCTGATCGACGACATTCGTCAGGGCAAGATGGTGATCCTGATGGATGATGAGGATCGCGAGAACGAGGGCGATGTGATCATGGCCGCCGAGAAGGTCGAGGCCGAGCACATCAATTTCATGGCTCGCCACGCGCGCGGCCTGATCTGCCTGCCGATGACCCGCGAGCGCTGCCAGCGTCTCAAGCTGCCGCTGATGGTCAGCGACAACGGCTCCGGGTTCGGCACCAAGTTCACGCTCTCCATCGAGGCCGCCGAAGGCGTCTCCACCGGTATTTCCGCCGCCGACCGCGCGCGCACCGTGCAAGCTGCGGTGGCACGCGATGCCAAGGCTGAGGATATTGTCCAGCCTGGGCACATCTTCCCGTTGATGGCCGAGCCCGGCGGCGTGCTGCGGCGTGCAGGCCACACCGAGGCGGCCTGCGACCTGGCGGCCATGGCGGGGCTCGACCCCAGCGGCGTGATCTGCGAAGTCATGAACGACGACGGCAGCATGGCGCGGCGCCCGGAGCTCGAGCGCTTCGCCGCCGAGCACGGCCTTAAGATGGGCACCATCGCCGACCTGATCCACTACCGCATTCACAACGAGCAGACCATCGACCATGTCGAGTCGACCCAGGTGCAGACCAGTTTCGGCGCGCTCGACCTGCATGTGTTCCGCGACGGCATCCAGGGCGCCCATCACCTGGCGCTGGTCAAGGGCCGGCCGTCGCCGGAGGTGCCGACCACGGTGCGCGTCCACCTGGCCGACGTGATGCGCGACCTGCTGTGCCTGCAGAAGGGCGACAACGCCAGCTGGAGCGCCAGCGGCGCCATCGCCGAGGTGGCCAACGCCGAGGCCGGCGTCTTCGTGCTGCTCGACGACGGTCGCCCGCGCCAGGACTTCCTCGACTACCTCGAGGTGTTCCTCGAGCGCCGCCGTCAGCCGCGTGGCAGCGAGTCCGACGGCGCTGGCAACTACCTGACCATCGGCACCGGCTCGCAGATCTTGCGCCACCTCGGGGTCGGCAAGATGCGCCTGCTCAGCTCGCCGTGGAAGTTCTCGGCGCTGTCGGGCTTCGATCTGGAAGTGGTCGAACGGCTGGACCCCTAGCGTTCGACGGGTTTCAATTTCAGCAGTACCGTTTACAGCAGGAATCAGAGCATGCAACCGATTTCCCAAGTCGAAGGCAACTTCACCGACGTCGATGGCCGCTACGTGATCGTGGTCGGGCGCTTCAACCACCACGTGGTGGATAGCCTGGTCGAGGGCGCTGTCGACAGTCTGGTGCGCCATGGCGTGGACGCCGAGCATATCGACATCGTCCATGTGCCGGGCGCCTGGGAGCTGCCGCTGGCAGTCAAGCGGGCGCTCAAGGTTGCCAAGCCGGATGCGGTGATCGCATTGGGCGCGGTGATCCGTGGCGGCACGCCGCATTTCGAGTACGTGGCCGGTAACTGCAATGCGGCGCTGGGCAACCTGCAGCTCGAGTTCGACACCCCGGTGGCCAACGGCGTGCTGACCGTCAACTCCATCGAGCAGGCCATCGAGCGTGCCGGTACCAAGGCCGGCAACAAGGGCGCCGAGGCGGCCATGGCGGCGATGGAGATGGTCTCGCTGCTCAAGCACTTTGGAGGTGATGAATGAAGGAGTCGCGTCGCGCTCCCTCGGCGGCGCAGCAGGCCCGCCATGCGGCTCGCGAGCTGGCCGTGCAGGGGCTCTACCAGTGGCAGATGACCGGCAAGTCGATCACCGCCGTTGAAGCCGAGTTTCGCAGTCAGATCGCCGACGACGACCTCGAGGATCACGAGAACTGGGCCAAGGTCATGGAGATCGCCGACCTGGCACTGTTCCATGAGCTGCTGCACAACGTGGTGCGTTTTCGTGACGACCTCGACGCCAGCATCTCGCCGCTGCTCGACCGCCGGCTCGAGGACCTGGACCCCATCGAACTCGCCATCCTGCGCCTGGGCGCCTACGAACTCTCGCGGCGCCTCGAGGTACCCTATCGCGCGGTAATCAACGAAGGTGTCGAGCTGGCCAAGTCATTCGGTGCCACCGATGGCCATAAGTACGTCAACGGCATTCTCGACAAGCTCGCCGCTCGCCTGCGTTATGCCGAGGTCAGCGCGCGTCGCTGAGTCGTCCATCCAGATGCTTAGCGAATTCGAGCTCATCGCCCGTCATTTCGCGCGCTCGCCTCAGGCCGAGGCCCATGGCGTGGTGCTCGGCGTCGGTGACGACTGCGCGTTGTTGGCGCCGAGTGCCGGCTGCCAGCTGGCGGTCAGCGTCGATACCTCGGTGGCCGAGGTGCACTTTCCCGCCGACGCGCCACCGGTGGCCATCGGCCATCGCGCCCTGGCGGTCGCCTTGAGCGACCTTGCCGCCATGGGTGCCACGCCACGCTGGTGCCTGCTGGCGCTGACCTTGCCCGAGGTCGATGACGCCTGGCTCGGCGAGTTTGCGGCAGGCTTTCACGCGCTGTGTGCCGAGACCGGCGTGTCCCTGGTGGGCGGCGACGTGACCCGCGGCGGCCTGGCGGTGAGCGTGACCGTACACGGCGAGGTGCCCGGCGGCGCGGCGCTGCCCCGCAACGCGGCCCGCCCCGGTGAGTTGCTGGCGGTGACCGGCTCGCTGGGCGGCGCCCACGCCGGGCTCAAGGCCTGGCAGGCCGGCGAACGCAACCTGGCGCAGCCTCTGCTGGCGAGCTACTTGCTGCCGCGGCCGCGTCTCAACGCGGGCCTGGCGCTGCGCGGCCTGGCCAGTGCAGCGATCGATCTCTCCGACGGCCTACTGCCCGATCTCGGCCACCTGTGTGAGGCCTCCGGGGTCGGCGCCGAACTCGACGCCGCGGCACTGCCGCTGGCCGACGGTCTGGTGGCGGCGCTGGGCGAGGAGGGCGCCCGCCAGGCGGCGCTGGCCGGTGGCGACGACTACGAGCTGCTGGTCAGCCTGCCGCCAGCGGCACTCGACGAGGCGCGCACGCGGCTTGCCGCCGAGGGGCTGGCACTGACGGTCATCGGCCGCTGCAGCGCCACGCCGGGGGTGCGCGGTGCCGCGGCGAGCGCCGGCTGGCAGCACTTCCCGCGAGGTGAGGCATGAACCGTGCCCCGGCCAGTGTCTGGCGACGCCCCACTCACTTTCTGGCCTTCGGCCTCGGCAGCGGCACCGTGCCCTGGGCGCCGGGCACCTTCGGTACCCTGGCGGCGATTCCCTTCTACTGGCTGATGTCGGAACTGCCGCTCTCCTGGTACATGCTGATCATCCTCGCCACCTTCATCATCGGCGTATGGCTGTGCGACGTGACCTCGCGAGACCTTGGCGTTCACGACCACTCCGGCATCGTCTGGGACGAGTTCGTCGGCTACTGGATCACCATGGCGGCGGTGCCATTCTCCTGGGAGGCGGCGCTGTGGGGGTTCGTCGTGTTTCGCGTCTTCGACATTTTCAAGCCGTGGCCGATTCGCTGGGCCGACCGTCGCGTGGCGGGGGGCTTCGGCATCATGATCGATGACGTGCTGGCCGGCATCTATGCTTGGAGTACCATTCACCTTTGGTTGTGGCTCCACTGAGGCGGCGACGTCTCGCTCGACCCATCTTTGTCACTGAGGAATAGCATGCGCAAGGGACGCTTACTGGTTGCCGCCGTGATAGTGCTGGGGGCCGGCTATCTGGCCGCCCAGGCTTATTCGAGTGCGATCTTCGAACGCGAGCTGTCGCGTACCCTCGACGATCTCGAGGCGCGCGGCGACCTGCACGTGCAGCGCGCTGAACTGGAGCGTGGCTGGTTCGTGTCCCGCGGCGAGATCCAGCTCACCGCGCTGCTCGACGACTGGCAGTTGTCGCTGCCCTATGTCGCCCGCCACGGCCTGCTCACGACCCGCCTCGAGGGCGAGCTGCAGCTGCAGCTCGAGGGCGGCGACGACACCCTGTTCGGTGAGCGTCTGCCGGCCAGCCCGCCGCGCTGGCACGGCGAGTACCAGACCCTGTCGCAGACCTTCGAGGGCCGCCTGGACATGGCGCCATTCCAGGTCTCGGACGAGCAGGGAGAGTTCGACTTCGAAGGGCTGGCGCTGCGTCTCAGCGGTGAGCAGGGCGACCTGGCGCTGACCGGCAGCGTGGCGCCGTGGCGCCTCGACGTCGACGGTGAGCGGCTCGAGGTCGGTCCGCTGCAGCTCGACAGCCGCTACCGTTATGGCGATGACGACTTCCTGCAGCGCGATGAGCTGCAGCTCGCCTATCTGCGCGTGACCCAGGCCAACGGCCCCGACATCGCCCTGCAGGCGCTGGGCTACCGCGGTGAGGTGCGTTTGGGCCGCGACGAGCTGACCCTGGCAGGGCGCCTGTCGCTTGGCGAGATGACGCTGGCCGAGGAGCCGGCGCTGTCCGGTGAGCTGGCGCTGGGCGTGTCGCGCCTCAATGCGGATGCCGTGCGCACCCTGAGCCGTGAGCTGCGCGAGGCGCTGGCCGCCCGCGACAGCCAGGATCCGCTGACCGACCGCGAGGCCGAGGCGCTGGCGATGAGCCTCGAACCCTACCTGCTGGCGACCCTGGTCGACTCGCCGCGGCTGACCCTCGAGCCGCTGCAGCTCGCCAGTCCGATGTTCGGCGTCGAGGCTCATGTCGAGGGTGAGCTGGTCTTCGACGGCAGCGATATCGAGAGCCTGTCGCTGGCCGATCTCGAGGTGGCCAGTGCCGACAACCCCTGGCTGGCGCGTCTCGACGGCCACTTCGTATGGCACGACCTGCCGCGCTTCGTGGCGCTGCAGCTGGGGCTGCCGCTGGACACCGAGGATCTCGAGATTCGCGTCGATGCCGGCGAGTTGACGCTCAACGGCGAGTCGCTGCCACCGCTCTGGTAGCCGCGGCGCCAACCGAGATAAGCGACGGCCACGCTTGAAGTTTGCTCGCCTCGCCCGCATTCCTGTTGGCATCAGGGCAACTGCCCACCGCTGCCAACAGGATGCATGATGAGCGAACGCGACGATCTGCATGACGTAATCTTCGATACCGCCCCCCGCGATGAGCATGAGTCGGGCGACACCGAGTCAGGCCACCACGGTGCCGTGGTGCCGGCCCGCGATACCCTGCCCGAGCGTCTCTACCTGCTGCCGATCCACAACCGGCCGTTCTTTCCCGCCCAGGTGCAGCCGCTGGTGATTCACCGCCCGCGCTGGGAAGAGACCATCAAGCGCGTCGGCAATACGCCTCACCATTCGGTGGGTCTGGCATTCGTCGGCGATGCCGGCGTCGATGAGCTGGGCCATGAGCACTTTCCCGAGATCGGCACCGCGGTGCGCATGCACAAGGTGCAGGGCGAGGACGACCAGATCCAGTTCATCGCCCAGGGCATGCGGCGCTTCAAGATCCAGCGCTGGCTGTCAAAGACGCCGCCGTATCTGGTCGAGGTCAGTTATCCCAAGGAGCCCATCGACGCCGAGGAGGACGAGGCGCGAGCCTACGCCATGGCGCTGATCAACGGCATCAAGGACCTGCTGCCGATCAACCCGCTGTATGGCGAGGAGCTCAAGCACTATCTCAACCGCTTCAGCCCCCACGAGCCGGGGCCGTTGTCGGACTTCGCCGCGGCCATCACCTCGGCCAAGGGGCACGAGCTGCAGGAGATCCTCGAGACGCTGCCGGTGATGGCGCGCATGCAGAAGGTGCTGCCGCTGCTGCACAAGGAGATCGAGGTCGCCCAGCTGCAGAGCGAGATCAGCGAGCAGGTCAACGCCCAGATGCAGGAGCGCCAGCGTGAATTCTTCCTGCGCGAGCAGCTCAAGGTGATCCAGCGCGAGCTGGGCATCTCCAAGGACGACCGCGAGAACGACGTCGACACCTTCCGCAAGCGGCTGGTCGAACTGCATGTGCCGGAGCGGGTGCAGTCGCGCATCGACGACGAGCTCGACAAGCTCTCGGTGCTCGAGACCGGCTCGCCGGAGTACGGCACCACCCGCAACTACCTTGACTGGCTGACCTCGCTGCCGTGGGGCATTACCAGCCAGGACCAGCTCGACCTGGGCCACGCCCGGCAGGTGCTCGACCGCGACCACGACGGCCTGGCCGACGTCAAGGAACGCATCGTCGAGTTCCTCGCCGAGGGCACCTTCAAGGGCGATGTGGGTGGCTCGATCCTGCTGCTGGTCGGCCCGCCCGGGGTCGGCAAGACCTCGGTGGGTCGCTCCATCGCCGAGGCGCTGGGTCGCGAGTTCTACCGTTTCTCGGTGGGCGGCATGCGCGACGAGGCGGAGATCAAAGGCCACCGTCGCACCTACGTCGGCGCCATGCCTGGCAAGCTGGTGCAGGCGATCAAGGAGGTCGAGGTCGAGAACCCGGTGATCATGCTCGACGAGATCGACAAGATGGGCCAGTCGTTCCAGGGCGACCCCGCCTCGGCGCTGCTCGAGGTGCTCGACCCGGAGCAGAACGTCGACTTCCTCGACCACTACCTCGACGTGCGCATGGACCTCTCCAAGGTACTGTTCGTCTGCACCGCCAATACGCTGGACTCGATCCCGCCGGCGCTGCTCGACCGCATGGAGCAGATCCGCCTGTCCGGCTATATCGCCGAAGAGAAGCTGGCCATCGCCAAGCACCACCTGTGGCCCAAGCTGCTCAAGCGCGACAAGATCGCCAAGAAGCGCATCAATCTCACCGAGGCGGCGCTCAAGCAGGTGATCGAGGGCTATGCCCGCGAGGCGGGGGTGCGTCAGCTCGAGAAGCAGCTGCACCGCATCGTGCGCAAGGCGGCGGTCAAGCTGCTCGAGAACGGCCAGCAGTCGGTTAAGGTCTCGGTCAACAACCTCGAGGAGTTCCTCGGCGCGCCGCTGTTCCGCAAGGAGAAGGTGCTCGAAGGCGAGGGGGTGGTCACCGGACTCGCCTGGACCTCGATGGGCGGCGCCACGCTGCCCATCGAAGCCGGCAAGGTGCATGCCCTGGACCGCGGCTTCAAGCTCACCGGCCAGCTCGGCGACGTGATGAAGGAGTCGGCCAATATCGCCTACAGCTATGTGCAGGGCCACCTCGGCGAGTACGGCGCCGACGGCGACTTCTTCAACGATGCCTTCATCCACCTGCATGTGCCGGAGGGGGCCACGCCCAAGGATGGCCCCTCGGCGGGGATCAGCATGACCACGGCGCTGCTGTCGCTGGCGCGCCACGAGGCCATCGCTCGCTCGCTGGCGATGACCGGCGAGCTGACCCTGACCGGTCAGGTGCTGCCGGTGGGCGGCATCCGCGAGAAGATCATTGCCGCCCGGCGCAGCGATATCTTCGAGGTGATCCTGCCCGACGCCAACCGCCGCGACTTCGACGAGCTGCCCGACTACCTCAAGGCCGGAGTGACCGTTCACTTCGCCAAGCACTATCGCGACGTGGCCAAGGTAGTCTTTGGCTGACCGGGGCCCCGTGCCCACCCCACGACATGACGAGATCACATGGCAAAATTCGCAGAAATCGGCCGGGCCGCCATTCCCGGCCAGGGCACGGAACTCAGGCTGCTGCAGCGTAACGACGAGTTTTCGATTCGTATCGTCGGCCAGCCCGGCGACCTGATGAACAGCCGCCTGCACGGCTCCGAGGATGCGCTGGCCGAGCTGGCTTGCGCAGACGTCGCCGCCCGACCAGGCGCGCGTGTATTGGTCGGGGGCCTGGGCATGGGCTTTACCCTCGCCGCGGCACTGGCCGCGCTGGGCAGTGATGCCGAGGTGGTGGTCGCCGAGCTGGTACCCGAGGTGGTCGACTGGAACCGTGGCCCGCTTGGCCAGGCGGCGGGGCGGCCGCTGGACGATCCACGCACCCGGGTGCACGTCGGCGACGTGGCGGCCCTGATGCGCGACTCCCCCGGTGACTTCGACGCCATCATGCTGGATATCGACAACGGCCCCGAAGGCATGACCCGCAAGGACAACGACCTCGTCTACTCGCCGCGCGGCCTGGAGAGCGCCCAGCGTGCGCTGCGCCAGGACGGCGTGCTGGCGGTGTGGTCGGCAGGGCGTGATGCTGGCTTCAGCGAGCGCCTCAAGCGGGTCGGGTTCAGCGTCAGCGAGCATCAGGTGCGGGCGCATAGGCCGGGGAAGGGGGCTCGCCACGTTATTTGGCTTGGTAGCTAGCCCTCTGACCTTCGCTCGCCGATTTTTCAGAGCATGGCCGTGGCTATTAGCCTCCTCGGGGCAGCGGCAGTGGCGCGCCCCCGGCGCGCATGACAAAATTGCTGCACGACTTCCTATCAAGACCGCCGGTCGCCCACACCGTGAGGGCGGCCGCAGGCGGCATCGACGCTAGAGGACAGCATGCCCGAGTATCGTTCGCGTACCACCACCGCCGGCCGCAACATGGCCGGCGCCCGCGCCCTGTGGCGCGCCACCGGCATGAAGGATGACGACTTCCACAAGCCGATCATCGCCGTGGCCAACTCCTTTACCCAGTTCGTGCCCGGTCACGTGCATCTCAAGGACATGGGCCAGTTGGTGGCTCGCGAGATCGAGAAGGCCGGCGGGGTGGCCAAGGAGTTCAACACCATCGCCGTGGACGATGGCATCGCCATGGGCCACGACGGCATGCTCTATTCGCTGCCCAGTCGCGACCTGATCGCCGACAGCGTCGAGTACATGGTCAATGCTCACTGCGCCGATGCGCTGGTGTGCATCTCCAACTGCGACAAGATCACTCCGGGGATGCTCAACGCCGCGATGCGTCTCAACATTCCGGTGATCTTCGTCTCCGGCGGCCCCATGGAGGCCGGCAAGACCAAGCTGCTCGACCACGGCATCGACCTGATCGACGCCATGATCTACGCCGCCGACGACAAGTACAGCGACGAGGAGATCGATGAGATCGAGCGCAGCGCCTGCCCCACCTGCGGTAGCTGCTCGGGGATGTTTACCGCCAACTCGATGAACTGTCTGATGGAGGCGCTGGGCCTGGCGCTGCCGGGCAATGGCACGGTGTTGGCCACCCATGCTGATCGCCGCCGGCTGTTCGAGGAGGCGGGCAGCCGCATCGTCGAACTCGCCAAGCGCGTCTACGAGGGGGACGAGGCACACCTGCTGCCGCGCGCCATCGGCTCCAAGGCGGCGTTCAAGAACGCCATGACCCTGGACATCGCCATGGGCGGTTCCACCAACACCATCCTGCACCTGCTGGCCGCCGCCCAGGAGGCCGAGGTCGACTTCACCATGGCCGACATCGACCGCCTGTCGCGGGAGGTGCCGCAGCTATGCAAGCTGGCGCCCAACACCCAGCAGTACCATATCGAGGACTGCCACCGCGCCGGCGGGATCATGGCGATCCTTGGCGAGCTGGACCGCGCCGGGGTGCTGGATACCCGCGTGCCCACCGTGTATGGCGACACCCTCAAGGCGGCGCTGGACGAGTGGGACATCATGCGTAATCCCAGCCCCGCGGTGGTGGAGTTCTTCAAGGCCGGCCCCGGCGGCATCCCGACCCAGACCGCCTTCTCCCAGGCCGCGCGCTGGCCGAGCCTCGACGGCGACCGCGTCAGCGGCTGTATCCGCGATCTCGAGCACGCCTTCTCCCGCGAAGGCGGCCTGGCGGTGCTGTTCGGCAATATCGCCGTGGACGGCTGCGTGGTAAAGACCGCCGGCGTCGACGACTCGATCCTGGTGTTCGAGGGGCCGGCCCACGTGGTCGAGTCCCAGGATCAGGCGGTGGAGCACGTACTGGGCGGGCTGGTGAAGCCCGGCGAGGTAGTAGTGGTGCGCTACGAGGGCCCGCGCGGCGGTCCCGGCATGCAGGAGATGCTCTACCCGACCTCCTATCTCAAGTCCAAGGGCCTCGGCAAGGTGTGCGCGCTGATGACCGATGGCCGTTTCTCCGGCGGCAGCTCGGGCCTGTCGATCGGCCACGTCTCGCCGGAAGCCGCCGCGGGTGGCGCCATCGGCCTGATCGAGAGCGGCGATATCATCCACATCGATATCCCCAAGCGGGCGATCAACGTCAAGCTCAGCGATGTCGAGCTGGCGGCTCGCCGCGAGGCCGAGGAGGCCCGCGGCAAGAACGCCTGGAAGCCGCGCATCCAGCGTGACCGCAAGGTCTCGGCGGCGCTCAAGGCCTATGCGCTGCTGGCCACCTCGGCGGACAAGGGCGCGGTACGCGATCTGTCCAAGCTGGATTGAAGCTATCGAACTGGCCCTGGGCAGGTAGAGGAAAAGGTACTGCACCAGGGCCTGTCATGACCCCTCAACGACAGGACGGCAATCAAGACGCTGTGCAGGTCCCCCTTGAAAAAGCCTGGATGAGCATCATGCTCATTAGTCAGCAATGGATTAATGCGTTGCATATTGAAACGCAGAAAAAGCAGTGACACTCAGGTAGTAAGGAGGCCACCTATGCAGATTGATCTAAGCGGCCAACACGCCATTATTACCGGTTCCACGGCAGGCATCGGCTTTGCCATTGCCCGGGGGCTGGCCAATGCGGGTGCCGATGTGGTTATTACAGGGCGAACTCAGGCGCGGGTCGACGAGGCCATTGGTGTGCTTAAAAAAGACGCACCCAACGCCAGGATAGAAGGCATGGCGGCCGATCTCGGTACGGCTGAAGGCTGCCAAGCGTTGATCGAGCAGCAGCCCAGCACGGATATCCTGATCAATAATGTCGGCATCTTCGGGCCACAGGACTTTTTCGAGGTGGATGACGCCACCTGGCAGCACTTCTTCGATGTCAACATCATGAGTGCTGTGCGGCTTTCCCGCCACTATGCTCAAGGCATGCGCGAGCGTGACTGGGGCCGCATTCAGTTTCTATCCAGCGAATCGGGCATCAACATTCCCAGCGAGATGGTCCATTACGGTATGACCAAATCGGCCCTGCTGTCGGTGTCGCGGGGGCTAGCCAAGGTGCTCAGCGGCACTCAGGTGACGGTAAATGCCATTCTGCCAGGGCCGACCCGCTCCGAAGGGGTGCTCAATATGCTACGTGAAATGGCCGAAAACGAAGGAGTTTCACAGCAAGAGATGGAAGCCCGTTTCGTCCAGGAGAACCGTCCTTCTTCGATCATCCAGCGCTTAGCAACACCAGAGGAAGTCGCTAGCATGAGCGTCTATGCCGCTTCGCTCCAGGCCAGTGCAACCACCGGGGCGGCGCTACGCGTGGAAGGCGGGATCGTCGACACCTTGACGTAAGCGCTCTTCCCGCGGCGCCATACCAATAGAAGGAGACGACCCGCGACCAGGGGGCTGCTCCCTCTGCGGAAGGGGCCTTGGCTGACACCGCCAGTTGGCCTCTATGACGTCGACTGTCCAATGCGGTGAGGGTTGCCTGGCGGTGCCGGTTCGGCCATGAGGAAACAGCGAGCCCCCGCCTGGAGGCGGGGGCTCGAATTGTCGGCAGCGGCGGATCACGCCGCTTCGTTCAGCCTAACCGGGGGCTCGGCCAGCGCTTGTAGCTGGCACTCCAGCGCATACCATGTCTCCAGTAGCGCTAGACTCTCTTCTGAACAGCACATGCGTTTGCCTCCTTGGGTGGGTGACGGGGTTGCAAACAGCCCCCTGAGTATGGACCCCTATACCAAGGTCGAGATGATCTTTCTTTGACCGTTTCTTGATATGCGTCACGCCATATCGTCATAAGCCACCGACAAGGAGTGCCCATGCCGCACGATGTCAACGTCGCCGTGGTCGGCTTCGGTTTCGCCAGCCAGACTTTCCATGTACCGCTGATCCGGGCTACCCCCGGCCTGCAGCTGGTGGCGGTGTCGTCCAGCGATGCCGCCAAGGTCGCCGCGGCGCTGCCCGAGGTGGACGTGGCGGCTACGCCCCAGGCGCTGCTGGCCCGCGACGACGTCGATCTGGTGGTGATTCCGACCCCCAACGAGACCCACTTCCCGTTGGCCAAGGCGGCCCTGGCAGCGGGCAAGCACGTGGTGCTCGACAAGCCGTTCACGGTGACCCTGGCCGAGGCCAGGCAGCTCAAGAGTCTGGCCGACGACGCCGGGCGGCGCCTATCGGTATTTCATAACCGCCGCTGGGACAGCGACTTCCTGACCCTCAAGGCGCTGCTGGCCAGCGGTGAGCTGGGCCGGGTGGTGAGCCTTGAGTCGCGCTTTGACCGCTTCCGCCCGGCGGTGCGCGACCGCTGGCGCGAGAAGCCGCGCCCCGGCGGTGGCATCTGGTACGACCTGGGCCCACACCTGCTCGACCAGGCCTGCGAGCTGTTCGGCATGCCCCGTGCCATCCAGCTCAACCTGGCCAGGCAGCGCGACGAGGCCAGTGTCGAGGACGACTTCCTGTGCCTGCTCGACTACCCGGGCTGTCGGGTCAGCCTGGCCGCCAGTACCCTGGTCGCCGCCGAGACGCCGCGCTTTCGCGTCCACGGCACCCAGGGCAGCTACGTCAAGTACGGCCTCGATCCCCAGGAAGCGCGGCTCAAGGCCGGCGAGACGCCGGTACCGGAGTGGGGCGTGGATCCTCGTGACGGCTCTCTCAGCCTCGCCGAAGGTAGCGAGGGGCAAGTCCGCGAAGCGTCTTATGCCACGCTGCCCGGCGACTACCTGGCCTACTACCGCGGCGTGGTCGCGGCCTTGAGCGGCAGCAGCGAGATGCCGGTAGGCGTCGAGGATGCGCTGCGCTCAATGCGCCTGCTCGAGGCAGGGCTCGACAGCCATCGCCAGGGCCGCTGGGTCAGCCTCTAAGAGATACTAGGCAAGACTGTCGCAGTTGCACCTTATGAGGGACGCCGGTGGCAGGGCGAAAACCTACCACAGATCGAGCCCCTCGCGGCGCTCGCGCAGCAGGTCGCGGGCGATGTATAGCGCGGCGATGGCGCGCGCTTCATGGAAGTCGTCGCGGGCCAGCAGCGCGGGCAGCTCGTCGATAGCGTGGGTCTCGACGATCAGCGGCTCCGGCTCGTCGCCGGGCAGGCGCTTGGGATAGAGGTCGGTGGCCAGCATCACCTGCATGCGGTGGCGCATGTAGTTGGGCGCTAGCGACAGCTCGGCCAGCGGCTCGATGCTGCTGGCGCCAAAGCCGCACTCCTCCATCAACTCGCGATTGGCGGCGCCGATGATGTCCTCACCGGGATCGACCAGCCCCTTGGGCAGGGTCAGCACGTAGTCCTCGAAGCCCGCAGCGTATTCACGAATCAGTAGCACATGCTCGGGGTCGGGCATGGCAACGATCATCACCGCGCCGTGATCGCTGCCCGTCAGCCGTTCGAAGATGCGCTCTTCACCGTTGGAAAATCTGAGCTCCAGCTGCTCGACGTTGAACAGTCGGCTGCGCGCGACCTCCTGGCGCGACAGGATCTGGGGCTTTTGCGGATAGGGTGCTGACATGGTGACTCCTGGCAGGCCGCATGGCGGGCCGTGTCTCGGCCCATCGGTTCGCGTACAATACCACTCTCGATTCACCACTGCGGAGCCCTGAGCATGATCGACTGGCGGGCCATCGACACCGTGCTGCTGGACATGGACGGTACGCTGCTGGATTTGCACTTCGACAGCCACTTCTGGCTCGAGCACCTGCCGCGGCGCTATGCCGAGCTGCATCGCCTCGACGCCGCCGCCCAGGATGCCCTCAAGGCGCGCATCATCGGTGAGCAGGGCACCCTCAACTGGTACAGCCTGAGCTACTGGAGCGACGAGCTGAACGTCGATATCGTCGCCCTCAAGCGCGAGGTGCAGCACCTGATCGGGCTGCGCAGCGATGCCCTGGACTTTCTCAAGTGGCTCAAACGCTCCCATCCGCGGGTGGTGCTGGCGACCAATGCCGACCGTGCCAGTCTGGCGCTCAAGCTACCGCTGACCGGCCTCGAGGCGTATCTCGATGCGATCGTCTCCTCGGCGGACCTGGGGGTGGCCAAGGAGGCCCAGGAGTTCTGGTTCGAGCTGCAGGAGGTCGAGCCCTTCGACCCCGCCCGCACCCTGTTCATCGACGACAACCCTCACGTGCTGGAGAGCGCCCGCGAGTACGGCATTCGCCACCTGCTGGGCATCAAGCAGCCCGACAGCAGCCGGCCCGAGAAGGCCCTAGAAGAGTTTATTGCCCTGGATCGATTTGCCGCGATCCTGCCCGATGAGCGACCGCCGCATTGAAGGATGGAGAGCGCCATGGATAACGTCCGACTCGACAAGTGGCTGTGGGCCGCGCGTTTCTTCAAGACCCGCCAGCTGGCCAAGAAGGCCATCGAGGGTGGCAAGGTGCACTACAACGGCGCCCGCGCCAAGACCAGCAAGAACGTCGAGACCGGCGCCCTGGTGCGGGTGCCCCAGGGCTGGGACATCCTCGAGGTCGAGGTGGTGGCGCTCTCCGGCCAGCGCCGTGGCGCTCCCGAGGCCCGCGAGCTGTATCGCGAAACCGCCGACAGCGTGGCGCGCCGCGAGCGCGAAGCCGAAGCGCGGCGGCTCACCAACCAGGCCATGCAGCATCCCCTCAAGCGCCCCGACAAGAAGCAGCGCCGCGAGATCACCCGTTTCCAGCGCCGTCAGGGCGATGACTGACCGTTCTACCCGTTACCCGAGAGACCCATGACCGACCAGATTCAGCGTTTTCTCTTCGATGGCACCAATGTGCGTGGCGAGGTCGTGCAGCTCGAGCATGCCTACCGCGAAGTGCTCGACCGCCACGCCTACCCGCTGGCGGTTAGCCGCCAGCTCGGCGAGCTGCTGGCCGCGGTGGCGCTGCTCACCGAGACCGTCAAGCTCGACGGTACCCTGAGCATCGAGGTGCGCGGCGATGGCCCTCTCGAACTGCTGATGGCCGAGTCCAACCCCGGCGGTGAAATGCGCGCCATTGCGCGCCTCGGCGAGGGCCAGCCACTGCCCGCCGACGACGCAGCGTTCAAGGAGCTGCTGGGTGCCGGACGCATCGTGATCACCCTCGACCCCCGCGAAGGCAAGCGCTACCAGGGCATCGTCGAACTCTCCGCCGACAGCCTGGGTGGCTGTCTCGAGGCCTACTTCAGCCAGTCGGAGCAGCTGCCGACCCGGCTGTGGCTGGCCGCCGACGGCGCGCGGGCCGCCGGCCTGCTGCTCCAGCAGCTGCCTGATGACGCCAACCACCACGATCCGGATGCCTGGGAGCGCAGCGTGCATCTCGCCGCGACCCTGCAGCACAGCGAGCTGCTCGAGCTCGATGCCGAGACGCTGCTGTTCCGTCTCTACCACGAGGAGCAGGCGCGGGTGTTTCCGCCCAAGCCGCTGCACTTTGGCTGCAACTGCTCGCGGGAGCGCATTGCCCAGGCGCTCTACAGCCTGGGGGCCGAGGAGCTGCGCCAGATCCTCGAGGAGCAGCAGGCCATCGACACCCAGTGCCACTTCTGCCATACCCGCTACCACTTTGGCGCCGCCGAGATCGAGGCCTTGATCGAGTCGCCGGATGCGCCGCCGCCCACGCTTCATTAAGCGTCACCAACTCGCGCTCATGTAGTAGTAAAACTACAAGAAATGCCGCGAAATGCGCCGTTTGCTACAAGAATTGTTTTTGCCATAATGGCCGCCCCTTTGACGCGATCACCCGCCAACCATCAGAGACGAGCCCACTCGTTCACCGGCGGGTCATCAGGCACTAGTGCGTCGTCAGACGCCCGGCTAACGAGAGAGAATCGGCCGCAAGGCCCAGGACACCAACATGACCACGACCCAAGCCGCACCCGCCGCCGCGCCCCAGGCCTCTGCCGCGCCGACCTGTTTCACCAACCTCAGCCATGCTGAGCTAGCCGAGCGAGCGGTCAAGCGCGGAGAAGGGCGGCTTGCCGCCAACGGCGCCCTGGTGGTGAACACCGGCAAGCGTACCGGGCGCTCCACCGCCGATCGCTTCATCGTCGACGAGCCCTCCACCCGCGGGCAGATCGAGTGGGGCAGCGTCAACCGGCCGTTCGACGCCGAGGCGTTCGAAGCGCTGTGGCAGCGCGTCGATGCCTATCTCGCCGAGCGCGATCACTTCGTCTCCGAGCTGCACGTCGGTGCCGATCCCCAGCACTACCTGCCGATTCGCACCGTCACCGAGACCGCCTGGCACAACCTGTTCGGGCGCACCATGTTCGTCCGGCCGGAAGCCTACAACCTGGCCCGCAAGGACGAGTGGACGATTCTCAACGCCGCCGACTTCGTCTGCGATCCGGCCCGCGACGGTACCCACTCCGAGTCCACGGTGATCATCGACTTCGCCGGCCGGCGGGTGCTGATCGCCGGCATGCGCTACGCCGGCGAGATGAAGAAGGCGATGTTCTCGGTGCAGAATTTCCTGCTGCCGGACTCCGACGTGCTGCCCATGCACTGCTCGGCCAACGTCGGTGAAGATGGCGAGACCACGCTGTTCTTCGGCCTTTCCGGTACCGGCAAGACCACGCTGTCTGCCGACCCCGGGCGCTACCTGATCGGCGACGACGAACATGGCTGGGGTGAAGGCACGGTGTTCAACATGGAGGGCGGCTGCTACGCCAAGTGCATCGACCTCTCGGAGAAGAACGAGCCGGTGATCTGGCAGGCCATCAAGTTCGGCGCGGTGCTCGAGAACGTGGTGCTCGACGACCGCCGCGAGCCCAACTATGCCGACGACAGCCTGACCCAGAATTCGCGGGCCGCCTACCCGCTGGAGCATGTCGCCAAGCGCGTCGCCGAGAATCGTGCCGGCGAGCCCAATGCGATCATCTTCCTGACCTGCGACATGTCCGGCGTGCTGCCGCCGGTCTCGGTGCTCTCCAAGGAAGCGGCGGCCTACCACTTCCTGTCGGGCTATACCGCCAAGGTGGGGTCCACCGAGATGGGCTCATCGGCAGGCCTGGAGGCGACTTTCTCGACCTGCTTCGGCGCGCCGTTCTTCCCGCGTCCGGCGCGTGAGTACGCCGACCTGCTGATCAAGCGCGTCGAGGCCTACGACTCGCAGGTCTACCTGGTCAATACCGGCTGGACCGGCGGTGCCTACGGCCAGGGCGGCACGCGTTTCTCGATTCCCACCACCCGCGCCATCATCAGTGCGATCCAGTCCGGTGTACTGCGCGAGGCCGAGACCCGCAGCATCGACGGCCTCAACCTCGCCGTACCGGTAGCGGTGCCCGGCGTCGACTCGAGCCTGCTCGATCCGCGCCAGACCTGGGCCGACCAGGCTGCCTACCAGCGCCAGATGCAGGACCTGGTGGCCAAGTTCGTCGACAACTTCAAGAAGTTCGCCGGCGTCGATTCGGCCATCGTCGCCGCCGGGCCGCGTCTCGACTGACGGCTGTTGAACCCCTCGCTACGCCGAGGGTCTGAACGAGGGGAAGCGCCAAGCGCTTCCCCTCGTTGCGTTAGGCATTGGCCTGGCAACGCCTGTGGGCCAAACGGGAGTAGCGTATGAAACGACGTCAGTTCATGGGGCTACTGGGGGTGGGCGGCCTGGCCGGGCTGCTGCCCGGTGTGGCGATGGGACGCCCGAAGCTCGATCTCGAGCCGGCGCCCGGGCTTGAAACCCTGGAGCTCAGCGACGACGAGTGGCGCGAACGGCTGACCCCCGAGCAGTACGAGATCCTGCGCGATCACGGCACCGAGCCGGCTTTTTCGAGTCCGCTGGACAAGCAATGGGACGACGGCGAGTATCGCTGTGCGGGTTGCGATCTGCTGCTGTTCACCAGCGATATGAAGTACGACTCCAATACCGGTTGGCCGAGTTTCTTCGAGCACGTCGAGGGGCATCTGCTGACCCAGGTCGACTACTTCCTGTTCTTCCCGCGCACCGAGTACCACTGCGCGCGCTGCAAGGGCCACCAGGGCCATGTCTTCGACGACGGCCCCGATCCCACCGGCCTGCGCTGGTGCAATAACGGCCTGGCGCTGCGCTTCGTGCCGGCGTGATCAGACCTGCGGAAGCCGCTCAGGACCAACGCTGGACATTGTCCGCTTCGGCGTGCTCGAAGGCCGGGCGCAGGCGTACCACGATGACTAGCACCGCCAGCAGGGCGGCCCCGGCCAGCAGGAAAGTCAGGGTGAAGCCGACCAGCTCGGCGATTACCCCGAGCACCAGTGGTGCCAGCACCTGAGCCCCACGGTTGCCCATCAGGCGCATGCCCAGCGCGCTGGAGCGCTGCTCGGGGTGAACGTGCTCGGCGAGGATCACCATCGACAACGGCTGGGAGATCCCCGAACCCAGGCCGATCAGGATCGCCAGGAACGCCAGTGCTGCTACGCTGCCGGTCATGCCGGTCCACATCAGTCCCATGGCCACCGCCGCCAGCGAGGCGATCATTGTCTTGCCGCGTCCGCCCAAAGCCTGGATGATCTGCGGCATGACGGGGCGGATCACCATCGCCGCCAGCGCCCTGAGGCTGACCAGCACGCCGATCAGCGTCGCCGAGAAGGTCAGCTCCTCGAGATAGACCGGCAGGAAGGCAGCATGCGCACCCAGCGCAAATAGCACTGCCACAGTGACGGCGATCGACATCTGTACGCCGATGTTGTCGCGCAGCAGTGAGGCCTGGGCACGGTAGCCGAGCAGCGAGCGGGGCGTGGTATGGCCGCGCCGGGCGTTGCCGACGAACAGGCAGGAACTCACCAGGCTGATGGCCGGGATGGCGCCGATGGTGGCAAACACCCAACCCATCGACAGGCTGTCGATCATGTAGCCAGCGAGCAGCGGGCCAATCAGCTGGCCGCCCGACAAGCACATGGTGTACCAGCCGAAATAGCGTTCCAGCGCACGGCCGCGGCCCAGCCCGGCGACCACCGACTGGGCGGCGATGACCATCACCACATGGGCCAGGCCGATGGCGATCTGGGTGGCTACCAGTCCGCCAAAGGTCGGTGTCGCAAGGCTGATCCACGGTCCGATCATCATGCCGATGGCGCCGATGAAGAACACCTTCTGCGGCCCGACCCGAGTGACGATGCCGCCCAGCGGAATCGCCAACACTAGCGGCAGCAGATAGGGCGCCGAGAGGATCACCCCCACCAGCAACGGACTGGCGCCCAGCTCCAGCGCCCGCAGCGGCACCGCCAGCAGCAGCATGGTCTGGGCCACGAAGACACTGGTCAGGCCGATGCAGACCATCACCAGGTTGCGGATTGCGCTGCGGTCGGGGGTCGTGCGGGTCGCGCTATCGTCCATGATGCTCCTTGTCTCGGGACTCAGGCCTTGAACAGCACCGGTGCCAGGTGGTGCTTGTCGATCATCACATCGACCACCGCCGGGCCGTTGGCGGCGAAGGCGCGCTGCATGGCGGCTTCAAGGTCGCCAGGGCGGGTAACCTGTTCACCGTGGGCGCCGAAGACGCGGGCCAGAACGCCGAAGTCGGGGTTGTGGTAGTCGACGGCAAAGTGCCGGCCGTCGTAGTGGGCGTCCTGGAAGGCGCGCTCGTTGCCGAGCCCCTGGTCGTTGATCACCACCGCGACCAGCTTGATCTTCTCGCGTACCGCGGTTTCCAGTTCGCCGATATTGCACATGAAGCCCATATCACCCTGTACCGCCAGCACTGGCACATCGGGACGGGCCAGCGCCGCGCCCAGCGCAGTAGGGAAGCCGGCACCCACCGCCGCCCAGTTGTCGATGAACATGTAGGTGTCCGGGGCATGGCTGACGAAGTGCTGGCGTACGTGCTTGCCGGCATTGCCGGCGTCGACCACCATGATACCGCCTTTGGGCAGGGTGCGCCTGAGCACATCGGCGACGAACGGTGGCTGGATCGGCTCGGCGCTGGGGTCGATCAGCGCCTGGCGCTCCTCTTCCCAGCGCGTCACCTCGGCGGCCACATCGACCCAGTTCCACTGCTGGCCATCGAGGCGCGCGCTAAGGCCGGCCAGGAAGCTCGGCGTGCTGCCCACCGCAGCGACGTCCACCGGAAACACCGTGCCGATCGGGTCGACGCTGGCCGCCTGATGGATCAGGGTAGCCTCCTCACGAATCAGGCCGTGCTTGAAGGTGGTCGAGAACAGGTCCATGCGCGCGCCCACCGCGACGATCACATCGGCTTGCTTCACCACCCGGTTGGCGCTGTTCCAGCCGTTGCGCCCCAGCGGCCCAAGCGCCAGCGGATGCGAGGTGGGGAAGGCATCGGGGCTGAACTGCAGCGGCGCGACCGGAATGTTGTGCCGCTCGGCGAAGGCGATCAGCTCGGCGCTGGTGCGCTCGCGCAGCACGCCGCTGCCGGCCAGGATCACCGGGCGTTCGGCCGTGGCCAGCAGTGCTGCGGCCTGGTCGAGGCAGCTGCCGGCCACTTCGGGCAGCACGCTGGCGCGGTACTGCTGCGGCGACTGTGTCTCGGCCTCGACCTCGGCGCGGTAGATGGCAGTGGAGGCCTCCAGGTGAACCGGTCCCGGCGGCTCGGCAAGTGCCGTGCGAAACGCCTTGCGCAGCGCCTCCTGGGCCTTGTCGGGGCCGGTGATGGAGTAGGCCCACTTGGTAATCGGCTTGAAGAAGGTGATCTGGTCCATCTCCTGGCTGGCATCCTTCTCGCGCAGCCACTCCTCCTGCAGGCCGTTGATGCCGATCAGCGGCACGTTGCCGCGATAGGCGGCACCGAATGGCGTGGCCATGTTGGTCACCCCAGGCCCCTCGGTGGCGGTGACCACCGCCGGGCGCTGGCCGGCGCGGGCGTAGCCGTAGGCCATGAAAGCCGCTCCCTGCTCGTGGCGGGTAAGGATGAAGCGCATCTCCGGGGTCTCTCGAATCACATCGAGCAGCGCCAGGTTCTGGGTGCCGGGAATGCCGAACACATGGGTGACGCCTTCGCGGCGCAGGCCGTCGATCAGGGTCTGGGCAACGCTGGGCATGGCGAATCTCCTGTACGGTTATTATTGGGCGTTGGTTGTTGGCTCGTAGTGAATTGCGAAGGTCAGACGGTGGCGCCGCGACCACCATCGACGTTGAGGCTGGCGCCGGTGACGTAGCCGGCTCGCGGTGAGGCCAGAAACACGATGGCATTGGCCACCTCCTTGGCGTCGCCCAGCCGGCCCAGCGGAATGGCCTGGCCCTGGCGCGCCGAGTAGTCCTCCCAACTGAGCTCCGGCGCCTCGCGCTGCCAGCGGCGCTCGACCTGGGCCGAGCGTACCCGGCCCAGGCACACGGTATTGACGCGGATACCCTGCTCGCCGAGTTCGTTGGCCAGCGATTTGGTCAGAGCGATACCGGCAGCGCGGGTCGCCGAGGTGGGTAGGGTGTTGGCCGGTGGTGCCTTGCCTGACACCGTAGTGACGTTGATGATCGCCGCCGCCGGCGAGGCTGCCAGGTGCGGCAGGGCGGCACGAATCCCGCGTATTGCGCCCATCAGCTTAAGCTCGATATCGGCCTGCCACAGGGCATCATCGGCCTCCAGGAAGGGGCCGGAGGCGCTGCTGCCAGCGTTGTTGATCAGGATATCCAGGCCGCCGAAGGCCTCGACGGTGCGTGCCACTGCCCCGGCGGGGCCGTTGGCGCTGGCGATGTCGGCAACGATGGTCAGCGGGCGCTGGCCGGTCAGCGCGGTGATGCGCTCGGCGGCCTCCAGCAGGGGGGCTTCGCGGCGCGCCACCAGCGCCACCCTGGCGCCTTCAGTGGCGAGCAGTAGGGCCGTCTCGAAGCCGATTCCCTGGCTGGCACCGGTCACCAGCGCCACCTTGTCAGTGAGTGCCATATCCATGCACGTTGCTCCTGTGGTTGGACGTCTTCTGCGCTATGCGTCGCGGAAACAGACGTCGACGTTTCCGTATGCAAATGTCTACACTTTAATACAGCGTGCCAGAGGCCTGCCGCTAGCATACCCCGCTTTTCCTGACTATTGCATATCACTGAGCCCAATTGCATACTCAGGTACACAATAACAGCAAGTGGTGGTAGCGAGCCCAAGTCCAGCGGGAATGTGCGCGCTCTGCCAGTCGGGAAACCCACCTCGGGAGTTGATAATATGAATAACGCCAGACATCACGTCTCACGCTTTACCCGTCGCGCGCTGACGCTTGCGGTCGCCGCCGGCCTGAGTGCCGGAGTAGTGGCCAATAGCCACGCCGAGCTGACCGGCTTCTACGAGGGCGAGACCCTCGAAATCCTCACACCCTGGGCGCCGGGTGGCGGTGCCGATACCTGGGGGCGCTATGTTGCCGCGACCCTCGGCCCCTTCCTCGGCGACGACGCCAGCATCCAGGTGATCAACCGTCCGGGGGCTGGGGGCGTGCAGGGCACCAACGAGTTCCAGCTGCGCACGGCAAGCGACGGCATGACCGTACTGCTGCAGAGTGCCGGCCAGGTGTTCCCGTTCATGTACGGCTCCGACGCCGTACGCTACGACTTCCGCGACTATGAGCCGATCGTCGCCATGGCCCAGGGCGGTGTGGTCTATGCTCGTGCCGACCTGGGCGTCGAGGAGCCGCTCGACCTGTGGGATGTCGACGAGCTGATCTACGGTGAGGTCTCGCCCCAGGCGATCGGTTCCATGGCATTGGCCGCGTTCGCACTGCTCGACCTGCCCCACGATGCCATCTTCGGCTACGAGAGCCGCGGGCCGACCCGCCTGGCGCTGGAGCAGGGCGAGACCAACCTCGACTTCCAGACCACCAGCGCCTACACCTCCAACGTCGAGCCGCTGGTCGAGGAGGGCACTGCGGTGCCGCTGTTCAGCATGGGCGTCATCGATACCCAGGGTGAGCTGGTGCGTGACCCGGCCTTCCCCGACATGCCGACCGTGGCCGAGGTCTATGAAGAGCGCCATGGCGAAGCGCCATCCGGCCTTGCCTGGGATGCCTATCGTGCGGTGCTCTCGGCGGGCAGCATCAAGATGTTGTGGGCTAAGGCCGACGCTCCTGAGGACTCGATCAACGACCTGCGCTACGCCTTCGACCAGGCGCGCCAGGACGAGGAGTTCATGGCCGCCTCCGAGGAGGCCAACGGTCCCTACGAGTGGCTGGTGGGCGATGACGCCTACACCGCCATGAGTTCTACCCTGGATATCTCCGACGAGGCGCTCGAGTACCTGCGCGACACCTTCAAGGAGCGCTACGACGCCGACCTCTAAGGGGCGTCCGTTGCCACCCGGGGAGGCGTGGCCTTTCCCCGGGTCTCTTTCCAGGCGCTGTCGCGGGGTTAGGCGACAGCGCCCAGCCCCTTACTCGCAGATAGGAGCTCGACGCCGTGTTAGCCGCTGCGTTTGATGCCCTGGCGCTGGTCCTCGATCCCTCCCGTCTGGTGTTCATGCTATTGGGCATCAGCGTCGGGTTGGTGGTGGGCATTCTCCCCGGACTGGGGGGCGTCGTGGGCATGTCTCTGTTGTTGCCGTTCATCTATGGCATGGATCCGCATGCCGCCACGGCGATGCTGATCGGCATGGCGGCAGTGATTGCTACCGCCGATACCTTTCCCAGCATCCTGATCGGGGTGCCCGGTTCGGCGGGGTCCCAGGCGACCATCCTCGATGGCTATCCGATGGCCCAGCAAGGCAAGGCCGGCCGTGCCCTGAGCGCAGCCTTCAGCGCCTCGCTGGTCGGTGGCCTGATCGGCGCTTTGGTGCTGTTCGCCATCTTGCCCGTGGCCCGGCCGCTGGTACTGGCTTTCCAGTCGCCGCATCTGTTCATGCTCACTGTGCTGGGGCTATGCGTGGTTGGCCTGCTGGCCGGCAAGTATCCGTTCCGCGGCATCCTCGCCACCCTGATCGGCATCATGATCGCCATGCTCGGCTCGGCACCCTCGACGGTGACCTTCCGCTTCGTCGGCGACAGCGTCTATCTGATGGACGGCATACCGCTGGCGATACTGGCCATGGGCCTGTTTGCGGTGCCGGAGATCATCGATCTGCTGGCCGACAACCGCGCTGTCTCCAAGGTCAAGGAGGTCTCCAGCGGTTGGAAGGACGGGGTGCGCGACACCTTCCGCAACCGCTGGCTGGTGCTGCGCTCTGCGGCGCTGGGGGTAGCGGTCGGTGCGATTCCCGGGCTCGGTGGTTCGGTGGTCGACTGGCTCTCCTATGGCCAGGCGGTGCAGAGCGCCAAGGACAAGAGCGGCTTCGGCAAGGGCGATGTGCGCGGGGTCATCGCACCCGAGAGTTCCAACAACGCCAAGGAGGGCGGTGCGCTGATCCCCACCATGCTGTTCGGCATTCCCGGTAGCGGAACCACCGCGGTGCTGCTCGGTGGCCTGATCCTGCTGGGTATCCAGCCGGGCCCGTCGATGCTCACTTCGGACCTGTCGATTACCCTGACCATCGTCTGGACCCTGGCGCTGGCCAATGTCGTGGGTGCCTTCGCCTGCTTCCTGCTGTCGCGGCCCATCGCTCGCTTGAGCACCATCCCGGCCGCCAAGTTCGCGCCCTTCCTGCTGATCGTGATGCTGGTCGGCGCCTACCAGAACACCAACCAGTGGGGCGACCTGGTTGCCTTCATCGTCATCGGCCTGTTCGGCTGGCTGCTCAAGTCCTATGACTGGCCGCGGGCGCCAGTGCTGATCGGCTTCGTGCTGGCGCCGAGCATCGAGCGCTATCTGACCATCTCTGCCTCGCGCTACGGCTGGTCTTGGTTGGCAGACCCCATCGTCATCGTCATCGGCGTTTTGGCGGTAGGTGTGGTGATCGCCGGGGTGCGCGCCAAACGCAAGGGCCTGGGAGAAACCTGATGACACAGCGACTACGCGAAGAACTGCTGTTTATCGCGGTACTGGCCGGGGCGATGGGCGTGGCCCTCTACGTGGCCGCCGGCTATCCGTTCAATGCGCGACTGATGCCTCAGGTGGTGTCGGTCGCCGTGCTGGTGCTGCTCGGCGTCGAGTGCGTGCTTACCGTGCGGCGTTCGCGGGCGTCGCGTGACAACGCTGTTCCGGCTGTCGACGGCAAGGCACAGCACGAGCCACTGTGGGGAGCCAAGTTTCGCCGTACCGCCCCTTATCTGGGCTGGCTGGCGGGGCTCTACCTGGGCATCTACCTGATTGGGTTGATGGCCTCGGCGGCAATCTTCACCGTCGCCTTCTGTCGCCTGGTCGGCAAGATGAGCTGGCTATCCACGCTGATCGGCGTGGCGCTATTGATGGCGGCGCTATTCGGCCTGAGCGAGGCCTTCAATATGCGCTGGCCGGTGGGCTACTTCTTCGATCCGTTTCGCTGAAAGCACCCCCTCAGCACCCGTTAACCTGGAGGTCCCTGCGTGCCAACCACTTACCAAATGTATATCGGCGGTGCCTGGCGGGATGCTGCCGATAGCGCTACCTTCCCGGCTCTCAACCCGGTCGACCAGCAGCCTTGGGCACACCTGCCCCAGGCCACCGCCGAGGATGTCGACGCCGCGGTGAAAGCGGCGCGGGAAGCCTTCGACGGCGGCTGGAAATACACCAACGGCCTGACCCGCGCCACGCTGATGCAGCGCCTGGCCGAGCTGCTCGAGGCCGAGGCCGAGCGCATGGCCCAGCTCGAGACCACCGACAACGGCAAGGTGATCCGTGAGACCCGCGTGCAGATGCGCTTCGCGGCGCGTAACTACCGCTACTTTGCCGGCTGGGCCGACAAGCTTCACGGCGAGAGCATCCCGCTGGACCGCCCCGAGCTGGTCGACTTCACCACCCGTGAGCCGCGCGGCGTGGCGGCCTTGATCACCTCCTGGAATTCGCCGATGGCGATACTCGCCAACAAGTTGGCACCGGCCCTGGCGGCGGGCTGCACGGTGGTAATCAAGCCGTCTGAAATGGCCAGCGTGACCACCCTGGCCTTCGCCGAGCTGTGCGAAAGGGCGGGCTTCCCTGCGGGAGTGATCAACGTGGTCACCGGTGACGGCAGCGTCGGCGCGGCGCTCACCGGCCATCCGGGTATCGACCTGATCAGCTTTACCGGTGGCACCGCCACCGGCAAGGCAATCTCGCGGGTAGCTGCCGAGCACCTGACGCCGGTGACCCTGGAGCTGGGCGGCAAGTCGGCCAATATCGTGTTCGCCGATGCCGACCTCGAGCAGGCGGTGACCGGTGCGGTGGCGGGGATCTTCGCCGCCGCCGGCCAGACCTGCATTGCCGGCTCGCGGCTGCTGGTGCAGCGCGAGATCTACGACCGGGTGGTGGTCCAGGTGTGCCAGCGCGCCCAGGCGATTCGCGTCGGCGACCCCCGCGACGAATCCACCGAGATGGGCCCGGTGGCGACCCAGGCCCAGCATCAGCGGGTGCAGGCCTTTATCCAGCGGGCCCGCGAGCAGGGCGCGACCTTGGCGGTGGGCGGGGGTGTGCCGCAGGGGGAGGCCTATGCGCGCGGCTACTTCATCGAGCCGACGGTGTTCACCGAGGTGGCGGCGGACGCCGAGCTGGCCCAGGAGGAGGTATTCGGCCCGGTGCTGGCGATCATCCCTTTCGACACCGAGGAGCAGGCCATCGCCATTGCCAACGGTACCGCCTACGGCCTGGTCGCCGGGCTGTGGACACAGAACCTGGCGCGGGCGCACCGCGTGGCCAGGTGCCTGGAGGTGGGCGGAGTATGGGTCAATACCTACCGTACCAGTGCCGCCCAGGCGCCGTTCGGCGGGGTCAAGGCCAGCGGTATCGGTCGCGAGCGTGGCCTGCACGCGCTGGATGAGTACCTCGAGATCAAGAACCTGATGATCGATCTGTCCAGCGAGGCCCGCGACCCCTTCGCCATCCGCACCTGACCTGACAGCTAGTCGTCGTAGCTCTCGAAGAAGGCCTCGAGTCGCACCTTGTAGGCTTCGCGAATATGGCTGCGGGCGTGGTGCTCGGCGGCCTCCGGGTCGCGGGCCTCGAGAGCGTCGATGATCGCCCGGTGCTCGCTGCGCGCGGTCTCGGCGCGGCCCGGCTTGGCCAGGGTGCTGCGGCCCAGCAGCATCATCGATTCCTGCAGCGAGTGCAGCATCTTGAGCAGGTAGCGGTTGTGGCCGCAGCGATACAGGGTGCTGTGGAACAGCTTGTTGTTCTTGACCAGGTCGCGGGTCTCGCTAAGGCGCGCATCGCGCTCGCTGATTTCGCGCAGAAAGGCGATCTCGACCTCCGAGGCGTGCTGCGCGGCGAGCCCCGCCGCGGTGCCTTCCAGCACTTCGCGCATGGCATATAGCTCGCTGACCATGCCGTGGTCGAGCTCGGTGATGATAGTGCCACGCGCCGGATCGTTGGCCACCAGTCCTTCGAGTTGCAGGCGATTGAGCGCCTCGCGTACTGGCGTGCGGCTGAGGCCGGTGCGCTCGGCCAGCTCGACCTCGCGAATCCGCGTGCCGGGCGTCAGGCTGCCCTCCTTGATGGCATCGATGATGAAGCGGTAGGCCTGTTCACTGCGCGGTTCGCCGCGCTGGTTGGCCGCCGGAGTGGCGCTCTTGCGTGGCTTGCGCTCTGCCATGGCTGCGGGCCTCGAATGATGGTGATGGGTGGACATGGTATGTCAGGGAACACGTCTTGTCATTTTGAACACTAGTGGATACATTTGTATTTATTTAGGCGAGGGAAACACGATGCTGTCATCGACCGGAGAGCGACTCAGCGATGCCGACCTGACCGGCCACGACGTGCTGGTGATCGGCGGCGGTAATGCCGCGCTGTGCGCCGCGCTGTCGGCGCGCGAGCAGGGTGCCAGCGTGTTGCTGCTGGAGAGTGCGCCGCGCAAGTGGCGCGGCGGCAACAGCATTCATACCCGCAACCTGCGCTGCATGCACCGCGAGCCCACCGACGTGCTGAGCGACGCCTATCTCGAGGATGAATTCTTCGACGACGTGTGGCGGGTCACCGGCGGCATCACCAACGAGGCCTTGGCGCGACATGTGATTCGCGCCTCGGAGACTTGTGCCGACTGGATGAAAGGCTACGGCGTGCGCTTCCAGCCGTCGCTGGGCGGCACCCTGCACCTGGGGCGCACCAACGCTTTCTTCCTGGGTGGTGGCAAGGCGCTGATCAACACCTACTACCAGGCCGCCGAGCGCTTGGGGGTGACGATCCTCTACGAGGCCGAGGCCGAACGGCTGGTATTCGACGGCAAGCGCTTCGACCACGCCCTGGTCAACTACAACGGCTCGCCGCGCAAGGTCAGCGCCAAGGCGCTGGTGATCGCCTCGGGGGGCTTCGAGTCCAACCAGGCGTGGCTGGAGGAGGCCTGGGGGGAGGTGTCACGCAATTTCCTGATCCGCGGAACGCGCTTCAACCAGGGCAAGATGCTGCGCGCGCTGATCGACAACGGCGCCAGGATTATCGGCGATCCGACCCAGGGCCATGCGGTGGCCATCGATGCCCGCGCACCCAAGTACGACGGCGGCATCGTCACCCGCGTCGACTGCGTATCGCTGGGCATCGTGGTCAACCGCGACGGTGAGCGCTTCTACGACGAGGGCGAGGACTTCTGGCCCAAGCGCTACGCCATCTGGGGGCGGCTGATCGCCAAGCAGCCGGGGCAGGTGGGCTTCTCGATCACCGATGCCAAGGCCCAGGGCCGTTTCATGCCCTCGGTGTTTCCCCCTGAGCAGGCCGATAGCCTCGAAGAGTTAGCACTCAAGCTCGAGCTGCCGGTCACGGCGGTACGCAAGACCGTCGACGACTTCAATGCGGCGGTGCAGCCCGGCCACTTCGATCACAGCGTGCTCGATGACTGCCACACCCAGGGCGTCACCCCGGAGAAGACCCACTGGGCACAGCGTATCGACCAGCCGCCGTTCTACGGCTACCCGCTGCGCACCGGCATCACCTTCACTTACCTGGGCGCCGAGGTCGACGACAAGGCGCGCATGTACATGGACAGCGGTGAGCTGGCCGACAACGTCTTTCTGGCCGGCGAGATCATGGCCGGCAACATTCTCGGCCAGGGCTATGTGGCCGGCTTCGGCATGACCATCGGCACCGTGTTCGGCCGCATCGCAGGCACAGAGGCAGGCAGCTATGCAAAAGATTGAGGCACTGATCGAGGAAACCCGTAACAACATGACGATCTGCAATGCCTGCCGGTATTGCGAGGGGTTCTGCCCGGTGTTCCCGGCCATGGAGCGGCGTCGCGCCTTCACCCCCGAGGATCTCAAGTACCTGGCCAATCTTTGCCATAACTGCGGCGAGTGTTACTACGCCTGCCAGTACGCGCCGCCCCACGAGTTCGCCGTCAACGTACCGCAGTCGATGGCCAAGCTGCGCGCTGAATCCTATCGCGACTACGCTTGGCCGGGGCTGCTGGCGAAGCTGTTCGACCGTAACGGCTTGCTCGCCGCACTGGCGCTGGCGGTGGGGGTAACGCTGCTACTGCTGATAGCCATCGGGCTCAATGGCGGGCTATCGGCGCTGGTGACTACCCAGCACGGTGGCGACTTCTACGCACTGATGCCGCATAACGTGATGGTGGTGACCTTCGGCTCGGTGTCGCTCTTCGTACTGCTGGCGCTGGTGATGGGGATGGTGCGGTTCTGGCGCGAGAGCGGCGAGGGCGTGGCCGGGCTGCATGATGCGCTGAGTTGGCGACAGGCGCTCAAGGAGACCTTCTCGCTCAAGCACCTGCACGGTCAGAACGAGGTTGGGTGTACGTATCCCGACGCCTACCACTCCCACTGGCGGCGGCGCTTCCACCACTTCACCTTCTACGGCTTCATGCTCA
Organism: Halomonas salipaludis; assembly: GCF_002286975.1. Lineage (GTDB taxonomy): Bacteria > Pseudomonadota > Gammaproteobacteria > Pseudomonadales > Halomonadaceae > Franzmannia > Franzmannia salipaludis. The sequence continues at coordinate 296,967 of NZ_NSKB01000004.1, read as the reverse complement.
GCTTCGCCGCCACCGTCACCGGCACCATCTATCACTACGTGTTCGGCTGGCAGGCGCCCTACGACTTCACCAGCCTGCCCAAGCTGTTCGGCACCCTGGGCGGCATTGGCCTGCTGATCGGCCCGGCGGGGCTGCTATACCTCAAGCTGGTGCGCGACCCGGACACCGCCGACGTGCGCCAGATGGGCATGGACGTAGCCTTTATCGCGCTGCTGTGGTTGACCGGTTTTACCGGCCTGGCGCTGATGTTGCTGCGCGAAACCTCGGCGATGGGGGTGATGCTGGTGGTGCACCTGGGGGTCGTGATGGCGTTATTTATCACCATGCCGTATGGCAAGTTCGTGCACGGCTTCTATCGCCTGCTGGCGGTCTATCGCAACGCCCTGGAGCGCAATCGCGCCGGACGCTGAGCATCGATGCCAGCAGGTCACTATTCTGTGCGACGGCAGTACGGGATATCTGAATCGAATGTGCCTATAGCTTGAACTCCTCGATGATGTGCTGTGCCAAGCCTGCCACCGCCGGGGAGGGGGTGTCCGATGCCCGTAGTAGCACGATGGAGGCGTCCGGCAGGGGAGGGAAGCCGTCCGCTTCGTCGAGGATGCGCATGCCTGGCGTGACCAGGCTCTTCATCCATGCCGAGACGGCCAGCCCCGCTCCGACGACGGCCTGCAGCGTGGCCAGGCTAGGGCTGCTGTAGGCAACGCGATACGACAGGCCGACCCGGCTCAGGGCATTGCAGGCGTGGCGCCGACAGAAACAGGGTTCCTCGAACAGCGCCAGCGGCAGCGGAGACTGCTGATGCGTCGTATGTGAACCCGCCACCACCCATACCGTTTGATCCTGCAGCAGAATCTCGCCGATCTCGTTGCCCACTTCGCGGGTCACGATGCTCAGGTCGAGCTGGTCCTTGTGGCGGTTGAGCAGGACGGAGGAGGGAGCGCAGTGCACCTCCACGTCGATTAGCGGCCAGTGATGAGAGAAGGACTTGAGGATGCCTGGCAAGAAGCGCATCACATAGTCATCGGGCACGCCGAGTTTCACTTTGCCGATCATGTCTGGCTGGCGGAGCATGGTAAGCGCTTCCCCGTGCAGGTCGAGGATGCGTCGCGCATAGCCGAGCAGGGTCGTGCCCTCGCTGGTCAGCAACATCCTGCGCCCCTGCCGTTCGAACAGTTGGCGCTGAATCACATCCTCCTCGAGGCGCTTGATCTGCATGCTTACCGCCGATTGCGTGCGATTCACCGCCTTGGCGGCGTGGGTGAAGCCGCCGTGGTCGACGATGGCGACAAAGGTGCGCAGTAGCTCATGATCGATCGTCTGTAGCATCTCGAGTTTCCATCATGTGGGTTGATGGTATGCATCACGAGTATTCGTTGGATTGATTCTAAGCGCTGTCTGACACTTTCTCCACACCCCTCAGGAGGAAGTTGCCATGACCACCGAATCGACCTGCCCTGCGGTTTCCTCGGGTAAGCCCCATGACTGCCCCCCAGTCGCGCATGGTCTCGCTAGCGGGTGGCAACGCCTGAGCTTTGTCACGCATCTATGGCGCTGGGCACGCCGCATGGACCGGCTCGCCCAGCTTCGTCGTGAGCGCAATCAGCTGCATGAGCTCAGCGATGAACTGCTGCGGGATATTGGCTTGACACGTCACGAGGCAAACCGCGAGAGTCGTCGCCACTTCTGGGACGATATCGGCTGGCGGCGCTGAGGCTGACTACGGCGATGGCGTGGCGTTTATGGTACCTTGGCGCGATCTTTTGCCGTTGCTACATCAAGGATGTCATGGACGCACACGCCGCTATCATTGCCCGCCTCGCCGACGAACTCGGTGTCCGCCCCCAGCAGGTTTCGGCCACGGTAGAGCTGCTCGACGGCGGGGCCACCGTGCCTTTCATCTCGCGCTACCGCAAGGAGGTCACCGGTGGTCTCGACGACACTCAGCTGCGCCAGCTCGACGAACGCCTGGTCTACCTGCGCGAGCTCGAGGAGCGTCGCGCCGCGGTGCTCGCCGCCATCGACGAGCAGGGCAAGCTCGACGCCGACCTCAAGCGCCAGATCCAGGCGGCCGACACCAAGCAGCGGCTCGAGGATCTCTATCTTCCCTACAAGAAGAAGCGCCGCACCAAGGCCCAGATAGCCCGCGAGGCGGGCCTCGAGCCGCTGGCCGACGCGCTGCTCGCCGACCCGACCCTGGACCCGGAAGCCGAGGCCAGCCGTTACCTGCGTCCCGCCGAGGGCGAAACGCCGGCGGTTGAGGACGCCAAGGCGGCACTCGACGGCGCCAAGCAGATCCTTATGGAGCGCTTCGCTGAAGAGGCCGAGCTGGTCGGCAAGCTGCGCGAGCGGCTATGGGCCGAGGGCCAGCTGAGTGCGCGGGTGATCGCCGGCCACGAGCAGCAGGGCGCCAAGTTCTCCGACTACTTCGAGCACGACGAGGCGCTGGCCAAGACCCCCTCGCACCGCGCCCTGGCGATGTTCCGCGGCCGCAACGAGGGCGTGCTGAGCCTGGCGATCAAGCTGCCCGGCGAGGACGAGGCGCCGCTGCATCCGGCCCAGGTGGCCATCGCCCAGCATATGGGCATCAGCGACCGCGGGCGGGCCGCCGACAAGTGGCTGGCCGAGGTGGTGCGCTGGACCTGGCGGGTCAAGCTCTATACCCACCTCGAGACCGAGCTGATGGGGCGCCTGCGCGAACGCGCCGAGCAGGAGGCGATCGGGGTCTTCGCCGCCAACCTCAAGGACCTGCTGCTGGCGGCGCCGGCCGGACCCAAGGCGACGCTGGCCATCGACCCCGGCCTGCGCACCGGCTGCAAGGTGGCGGTGGTGGACGCCACCGGCCAGTTCCTCGAGCACGCCACCATCTACCCCCACGCGCCGCAGAAACGCTGGGACGAGTCGCTGGCGGTGCTCGGCAAGCTGGTCGAGCGCCACGGCGTGGAGCTGATTGCGGTGGGCAACGGTACTGCCAGCCGCGAGACCGACAAGCTGGCCGGCGAGCTGATCAAACGCCTGGCGCCGCGCCAGCTGGCCAAGGTCATGGTCAGCGAGGCCGGGGCCTCGGTCTATTCGGCCTCGGAGTATGCCGCCCGCGAGTTCCCCGACCTCGACGTCACCATCCGCGGCGCGGTCTCCATTGCCCGGCGCCTGCAGGACCCGCTCGGCGAGCTGGTCAAGATCGAGCCCAAGTCGATCGGCGTCGGCCAGTACCAGCACGACGTCTCCCAGGTACAGCTGTCGCGCAGCCTGGAGGCGGTGATCGAGGACTGCGTCAACGCCGTGGGCGTCGACCTCAACATGGCCTCCGTGGCGCTGCTGTCGCGGGTCTCCGGGCTCAACCTGGGACTGGCCGAGAACATCGTCGCGCGGCGTAATGCCGAGGGCGCCTTCAGCAGCCGCCGCGCGCTGCTCGAGGTCAGCCGGCTGGGCCCCAAGACCTTCGAGCAGTGCGCCGGTTTCCTGCGCATCATGAACGGCGACAACCCGCTGGATGCCAGCGCCGTGCACCCCGAGGCCTACCCGCTGGTCGAGCGCATTGCCGAGCGCAGCGGGCGGCCGTTGGCCGGGCTGATCGGCGACAGCGCCACGCTCAAGTCGCTCAGGCCGGCGGACTTCGCCGATCAGCGCTTTGGCGTACCCACCGTCAGCGATATCCTCAAGGAACTCGACAAGCCGGGCCGCGACCCGCGTCCCGAGTTCAAGGCCGCCGAGTTCCGCGAGGGCGTCGAGACCCTCAAGGACCTCGAGGTCGGCATGCTACTCGAAGGCACGGTGACCAACGTTACCCACTTCGGCGCCTTCGTCGATGTCGGCGTGCATCAGGATGGCCTGGTACATATCTCGGCGTTGTCGAACACCTTCGTCGACGACCCGCGCTCGGTGGTCAAGGCCGGGGATATCGTCAAGGTCAAGGTGATGAGCGTCGACCTGGAGCGCGCGCGAATCGGCCTCTCGATGCGCCTCGACGACCGGCCCGAGGAGCAGCAGAGCCGTGGTGGAGCGCGTCAGGCGCGTGCCGACAAGCCCGCGCGCAAGCGCGATGCAAACCCGTCGGGGCAGGGCAAGGGGCAGGCCAGCGGCCAGGTCGGTGCACTGGGTGCCGCGCTGCTGCAGGCGCGGCGTAAGGACAAGTAGTGCCTGGCGGCAAAACATCTTTCACGCCTGGCGCCTTGAAAGGTCTCGACCAGGCACCATAATGTGTCACTTGTGCGAGCGTCGCGGACTTCCCGACGCTCGTCCCGTTTCATCAGCGAAGAGGGGCCGGGCCCCATCCTTCCATGCCATGGGGTGTTTACCTTGTCCGAGCAACTCGCTTCCGTTATCGCCCGGCTCAAGGCGCCGGCCCGTGAGGGGCAGATCGGTCGCCTGCGCCGCGGCATCGAGAAAGAGGGGCTGCGCGTCGATGCTACCGGCCGCATCGTCCAGACCCCGCACCCCCATGCACTGGGCTCGAAGCTTACCCACCCGCATATCACCACCGACTACTCCGAGGCGCTGCTCGAGTACATCACGCCGGTGTATTGCAGGCCCGACGATGCATTGGGCTTTCTCGGCGACCTGCATCGCTTCAGCTACCACTACCTGGGTAATGAGCTGATCTGGCCGGCCAGCATGCCGGCGCGGCTTGACGGTAATGACAGCGTGCCGATCGCCGACTATGGCAGCTCCAATATCGGCACCATGAAGCACGTCTACCGCAAGGGGCTCGACGTGCGCTACGGGCGGATCATGCAGGCCATCGCCGGGGTTCACTACAATGTGTCGCTGCCCGACGACCTGTGGCCGCTGCTGCGCGAGCTGGACCCCCAGGCGCCGGATACCGCCGCCTCGTCGGACGCCGACTACCGTTCGAGCCGCTATTTCGGGCTGATTCGCCACTTTCGCCGCAACAGCTGGCTGCTGATGTACCTGTTCGGCGCGTCGCCGGCCATCGACCGCAGCTTCCTCGACGACAAGCCTGCCCCCGAGTGGCTCGAAGCCCACGGCCGCGACACCCTGCTGGCGCCCTATGCCACTACCCTGCGCATGTCCGGGCTCGGCTACCAGAACAAGGTCCAGGAGCAGCTCAAGATCTGCTTCAACTCGCTGTCGAACTATGTCGGCACCCTGCGCCATGCGATCTCCACGCCCTGGGCGCCGTACCAGTCGCTGGGCGTGAGGCAGGGCAACGAGTGGCAGCAGCTCAACGCCAATATCCTGCAGATCGAGAACGAGTACTACAGCGACATCCGCCCCAAGCGCGTGGCGCGTCACGACGAGACGCCCAGCCAGGCGCTGGAGGCGCGCGGGGTGGAGTACATCGAGGTGCGCTGCCTGGATCTCAATCCGTTTCTGCCGCTGGGCGTGGACGCCGCCCAGATGTATTTCCTGGACACCTTCCTGATGTGGTGCCTGCTGGCGGACAGCCCGTGGATCCCCGACGACGAGTGCGACCATCTCGACGACAACCGCCGGCTGGTAGTGGAGCGCGGTCGCGACCCGGCGATGCGCTTGAGCATCGACGGCGAACTGCGCTCGGTGGCCGGCCGCGGGGCCGAGATATTCGCCGAGCTCGAGGCGGTGGCCGAACTGCTCGACATCCGTGAGGAGGGCAGCCCCCACAGCGCTGCGGTACACGGGCTGGCACCGCTGCTCGATGATCCCTCACTGACCCCCTCGGGACGCGTCATGGCCAGGCTCCAGGAGACCCAGGAAAGCTTCGCCGAGGCGATGCTGGCGCTGGCCCGGGAGCAGGCCGAGCAGTTCCGCGATGAGCCGATGGACGCCGCCCACCGGGCGCTGCTCGACGAGCTGATCGAGACGTCGCATCGCCAGCAGAGCGAGCTCGAGGCCGCCGATAGCGAAAGCTTCAGTGCCTTCCTCAACGGCTATTTCACCCGTGCACGTGAACCCCGGGCGGCGCGTGCCGTCTGATTGCCAGCCTCTCAACGAGCCACATGGACACCATTCGAGGAATTCGCGTGACCTCAACTCTCAAGGCGCTGTCGGCGCGCCAATGGAGCCTTGCCGGGCTCGCCTTCTGTGGCCTGATGATGGCCGTGGCCCTGCTGCTCGAGCACGGCGTTGGGCTCGAGCCCTGCCCGCTGTGCATCTTCCAGCGCGTCGCGGTGCTGGCGGCAGCGGCGGTGCTGCTGGTGGCAGCCCTGCATAACCCGCGCGGCGCCGGCATGATCGTGTATGGTGGCCTGGGGCTGGTGGCGGTGTTGGGCGGCATCGGCGTGGCCTGGCGCCACCTATGGCTGCAGTCGCTGCCGGCGGACCAGGTGCCGAGCTGCGGCCCGGGGCTCGACTACATGATGGACATCCTGCCGTGGCGCGACGTGCTGGCCAGGGTGCTGTCCGGCTCCGGCGAGTGCGCCGAGATCGACTTTCTGTTCCTCGGCATCTCGTTACCCGGCTGGACGCTGATCGGTTTCGTGATCCTGGCCGTCGCGCCGCTGGCGATGCTGGTACGCGGCATTCGGGCGGTGCGCGGCAGCTGAAATATGCTACCGTTTCGACACCTCACCCGCGGGTGATCGTTTTTCGGCAACCCGGATGCACTCGTTCGGTAACCCAGATATAAGGAACCTGGTATGCGCCTTCTGACTCTTCCCCTGATGCTGTTCGTGATGCTGCTGGTGGCCGGCTGTTCGACCACCGCCATGCAGCAGGAGCGTGCCACTGAGCTGCGCCCCGGCCAGACCTACTATGGCCAACTGGCCTCCGGTTCAAGGCTGTTCCGCTTCACCCTCGACCGTCCCACCAGCGTCATTCTGAGTGCCACTACGCCGGTCATGCGCACCTTACCCGGTGGCTATAACGGCCGCCTGCTGGATGCCGACGGCCAGCTGATCGCCGAGGATCGCGACAGCGGCGAGGGCTTCAATTTCCGCATCGCCGAGCGCCTCGACGCCGGCACCTACTACCTGGAGATGCGCCAACTCCAGGCCTGCAGCTCGCGGCTCTGCCTCAATGAGAACATGTCGTTCACGCTGATGTTCCGCGTCGATCGCGGTTGAGGCAAATCCCACCCGATGGAGGATTGACACGGCTCGCCAGTCGCGCGAGTCTGTCAGTCCGCCCTGTTGGCGGGTCAGGATGTGCAAGGGAGGCGCCCATGCTCGAAGATTGCAAGACGGCCCTGGAACGCTGGGGTGGTGTACATCGCCTAATCGACCGCTGGTTAGAGCAGCGCCGCGAACTGCTTGTCAGCTTCGTCGAACTGCAGGAAGCTTGCGACGTCGAGCTCGAGGCGGTGACCAAGGCTCAGGTCGACACCTTCAGCGAACTGCTGATGGACTACATCAGCGCCGGCCACTTCGAGATCTACCCGCAGCTGCGCGAGGAGGCCTCGGCCTTCAATGACGACGAGGCGCTGATGATTGCCGAGCGTCTTCTCGAGCGTCTCGATATGTCCACCGAGCTGGTGCTCTCCTTCGATGCCGACTATGCCTCGCCGGTAAAGTGCCAGCACAATCTGGGGCTGTTGCCGGCCTGGCTGGATCGTCTCGCCAAGGGGTTGACCGAGCGGTTCGCCCTCGAAGACCAGCTGATCGGCCGCCTGCACGCGGCCCACTCGCCGCCGCCCGGCGCCGAAGCCAGCCTGCGCGCCACTTCCTGAACGACTGTTCACGCGACCGCGGCGGCCCTTCACCGCCGCGATGACATCTTACCTCCCAGCACCAGCATGCACGGCGTCAGCAGCAGCGTCAGTCCGGTGGCGAAGGTCAGCCCACCGGCGATGGCGCTGGACAGCTGCGTCCACCACTGGGTCGACGGCGCGCCGATGCCGAGGCTCGGCGCAAACAGGTTGACGTTGATGCCGAGCACCATCGGCAGTAGCCCCAGCACCGTGGTGATCGCCGTCAGCAGCACCGGCCGCAGGCGCAGGCCGCCGGCCTCCAGTGCCGCTTCTGGGCTGCTCAGGCCGTCGCGGCGCAGCTGGTTGTAGGTATCGATAAGCACGATGTTGTTGTTCACCACGATGCCCGCCAGGGCGATGATGCCCATCCCCACCATAACGATACCGAACGGCTGGCCGTTGACCAGCAGGCCGATCAATACCCCGGCGGTGGAGAACACGATGGCCGAGAGCACCAGCGCCGCCTGGTAGAGGCTGTTGAACTGGGTCACCAGGATCAGCGTCATCAAGAACAGCGCCACAAGGAAGGCGCTGACCAGGAACTGGGCGGTCTCTTGCTGATCCTCCTGCTCGCCGGCGATATTGACCAGCACGCCGTCGGGCAGGGCCTGCATGGCCCCGGCCAGTGCCTGCAGGCGCTCGGCGGGCTGCTCGCCTGCCTCCACGTCGGCTTCCAGGGTGATGGCGCGGCGGCCATCGATGCGCTGCAGGCTGCCGACCTTGGGCGCCGGCGTCAGTTCGACGAAGTGGCTCATCGGCACCTGGCCGCGCTCGGTGTTGATGGTCATTGCCTGCAGCTGGTCCAGCGAGCGATGCGCCTCAGGCAGGCGCACGCGAATGTCGACCTCGTCGGTGACTTCGGCGGGGCGGTAGCTGGCCACCTGCAGACCGGTGGTGACCAGCTGTACCGCGCTGCCGACTGCCGCCACGTCGGCGCCGAAGCGCGCCGCCGCCTCGCGGTCGACCTCGATGCGCCACTCCACCCCGGGCAGGCTGCGATTGTCCTCGATATCGCGAAAACCACCCAGCTCCCCCATGGCGGCGCGCAGCTCGTCCACCGCGCTGTCGGTAAGCGACGGATCCTGAGCGCTGATCTCGAGCACGATCGGCTTGCCGCCGGCGGGCCCCTGCTCCTGCTCGCGGAACTCGAGGATCACGCCGGGCAGGTCCGCGGTGCGCTCGCGCATCTCGGCGAGTATCTGGCTCGCCGGGCGGCGCTGCTGCCAGTCGATGAACTGAAAGCTCAACTGGCCGATCACGTCGGGTCCCATCTGCTCGTTGGCCACCGCGAAGGAGCGTGCATAGAGCGCCTGGACCTCGCTCATTCCGGCCAGGCGGCGCTCTACGCGGCGCACCACGGCATCCTTCTCCAGCGCCGAGAGATCGCCGCGGGCGCGCACCAGCACCTGGGCGCTGTCGGGCTCGACGCTGGGGAAGAACTCGACCCCGTGGTTGAAGCGCGCATAGCCGGTATACACCAGTGCCATGATGCCCAGGGCGGCGAGTAGTGTCATGCCGGGCCGCGCCAGCAGCCAGCCCAGCGCACGTCGGTAGGCGCGCCCGCCGTGGCTGATGCGCGGCTCGCGGCTGTCGGCGGGGCGTGCCTGGCCGCGGCTCACCACGCTGCCGAGCGTCGGCAGGAAAATCAGTGCCATGGCCAGTGAGGCGAGCAGGCACAGTATCACCGTGGCCGGCAGGTACTTCATGAATTCGCCGACCACGCCGGGCCAGAACATCAGCGGTACGAACACCGCCAGGGTGGTGGCGGTGGAGGCGATCACCGGCCAGGCCATGCGCGAGGCCGCCCCGGCCCAGGCCTCGGAGGGCGGCTGGCCGGCGTTGAGGTTGCGGTCGGCCAGCTCGCTGACCACGATGGCGCCGTCGACCAGCATGCCGGCGACCAGAATCAGCGCGAACAGCACCACGATATTGAGGGTATAGCCCACCGCCCAGATCAGTAGGATGCCGGTAAGGAAGGCGCCGGGGATGGTCAGTCCCACCATCAGTGCGGCGCGCAGTCCCATCACCGCGAGGATCACGATCAGCACCAGCACCACCGCGGTGAGCACGTTGTTGAGCAGCTCCGAGAGCATGTCGCCGACGGTCTCGGACTCATCCATGATGGTAGTGATCTCGAGGCCGTCGGGCAGCAGCGGCCCGGCCTCGTCGAACAGCTGGCGCACCGACCCCACGGTGGCCATGATATTGGCCCCGGCGCGCTTGGATATCTCCAGCACCAGCGCCGGCTGGTCGTTGATGCGCGCGAAACCCTCGGGGTCCTTGAAGGTGGGGCGGATGTGCGCCACGTCGCCGAAGGTGACCACCCGGTCCTGCTCGACCTTGACCGGCATGCCCATCACGTCCTCAAGGCGTTCGATCACCCCGGGCACCTTGAGTGCCATGCGCCCGGCGCCGGTATCCAGGCTGCCGGCGGCCACCAGGCGGTTGTTGCGCGAGACCATGTTGAACAGGCTGTCGAAGTCGACGCCGTAGCTGTCGAGCACCAGTGGGTCGACGACGATCTCCAGCAGGTCCTCGCGCTCACCGCCGATTTCCACTTCGAGAATCTCGGGAATGCCCTCGATCTCCTCCTTGAGCTGACGCGCCACCGCCAACTGCCGGGGTTCTTCCAGTGCGCCGGAGAGGCCGATCGAAAGCACCGGGAACAGTGCCACGTTGACCTCCATCACCCGCGGCTCGTCGGCTTCGTCGGGCAGCGAGCTGCGTGCGATATCGACTCGCTCGCGGACGTCGGCCAGGGCCTGGTTGGCATCGAAGCCGGCGTCGAACTCCAGCGTCACCGAGGCGTGGCCCTCGCTGGACTGGGAGGTCATCTTGCGCACCCCGACGATCGAGCGCAGCTCCTGCTCCATGGGCCGCACCAGCAGTCGCTCGCCGTCTTCGGGGCTGACACCCTCGAGGCTCAGCGAGACGTAGATCATGGGGATCGCGACGTCGGGGTTGGCTTCCTTGGGAATCACCTGGTAGGCCGCGCTGCCGGCCAGCAGCAGAAACGCCAGCAGCAACAGGGTAGTGCGCGACCGCTGCAGGGCCGCCTCGATCAAGGTTCGCATATCAGAGCACCGCGCCGCCGCTGCCGGGCGCCTCCGGCAGGTCGTCGCCGCTGAGCAGGGCGTCGTCCTCGGCGGGTACCGGTTCGACCCGCTCGCCGGCACTGACGAAGCCGCCGCCCAGGGTGATCAGGGTGACGCTGTCGGGCAGGCCGGTGACCCAGGCCTGACGGCTGTCGGCGGCCAGCAGCTGCACCGGATGGATCACTACATGGTCGTCGTCGCCCACCGCATAGACGCCCAGCTGGCCATCGGCATCGAGCACCAGTAGCGCCGGCGACAGGCGGTGGGCGGGCCGCTCGGCACGGGTGATGCTGAGGCTGGCGCTGGCGCCGGCCAGGCGGCGGCGCTGCGGATTGTCGAGGCGCGCCTCCACCGCAAAGCTGCGGGTGCCCTCATCGGCGCGGCTGGCCACGTAGCTGAGTTCGCCATCGAGGCTGCTGCCGTCGAGCAGGCGCACGCTGACCGGCAGGCCGGGCGCGAGGTCGAGGGCGTCGCGCTGGGCGATATGGGCAGTGGCGCGCAGCTGGGTATCGTCGACCAGGCGGGCATAGACCTCACCCACCTGCAGCGTCGCGCCGGGGTCGATATCGAGCTGGTCGAGGGTGCCGGCGAAGGGCGCTGTGGGGCGGGTATGCTCGAGCATCTGGCGCAACTGCTCGACCTCGGCCACCGCGCCGGCCACGGCGCCGGCCAGGCGCAGCTGCTCGGTGCGCGACACCAGGTCGCGCTGGCGCAGTTGGTCGGCGCCATCGAGCTCGGCACGGGCCAGTTCCAGGTCGGCCTCGGCGCGGGCAAGCTGGGCGGGCAGGTCCTCACGGTCGAGCTCGAGCAGCGTCTGGCCGGCCTCGACTCGCTCGCCCTGGGCCACCGGCAGCGCCTCGACCTGGCCCTCGCGGCGCGCCCGCAGTTCGATGTCGCGCCAGGCGCCGAGCTGACCCTGGGTGGTCAGCTGCGGCGCAAAGGGCTGGGCCTCGCTGCGCTGTACCTCGACGCGTGACAGCGTGGCATCGCCAGCGGGTTCGGCCTCCGGCGCCTCGGCGCTGAAGCGCTGCAGGTCACCAAACAGCATCCACGCCAGCAGCGCCAGGCCGCAGGCCAGGGCCAGCAGAAACGGGGTAGAGGGGCGCCGCACGACCATGAGCCTTCCTTGGTGAGTCGGTAGAGAGGGGTGACGCTAATCAAGCGCAGCCTAGCATAGCGCAAACCGGCCGCGAGAAACGACATGCCCCGGCCGGAGCCGGGGCATGTATCGCAGTGCGCAGGGCGGGGCAGGCTTACATCAGCGAGCTGGCCGCCGGGCGCTCGAGGTCGGTGAGCGGGATCTCGCCGGTCAGCAGATCGCGCTCGAAGGCCTCCTTGTCGACGTTGAAGCCGAGGAATTCCTGAGCCAGGTACATGTCCTTCTCGGCGTTGCCCAGGCAACTGGTGCCGCCCGGCGACGGGGTCATGTTGAACACGATGCCGGTGCCCGGGTTGATCTTGGCCTCGCCCATCACCAGCTTCTTCTGCTGCTTGTCGATCAACTGCGGGCGCACCCCGCCGAAGCCCTTGGCAAAGCTGACCTCCTTGACGCTAAGGCTGGGCACGATCTTCTGCACGTCCTTGAGGAACAGCCGCTCGCGCAGCACCGGCACCTCGAACAGGAAGTTCTTGAAGATGTAGCGGCGGATGTCGCGCACCTTCATCAGGTCCCACAGCGCCTTGATCACGTTACGATCGAGGCGCAGCACCTTGACGAACTCGAAGAAGGTCTTGCCGTTATAGCGCTCGAGCAGCGGCAGCATCAGCGCGGTGGGGCCGAAACGGGTCTTGTCCTCGACCAGCACGTCCGGGTCGCCGTGTACCGCGGCGAAGGGTAGGTTCTCGTTCTGCACGGTGTAGACCTTGCCGTTGAGCACCTTGGGCGTGAAGTAGAAGGAGCCGGCCATGGGCAAGCACGACTTGTCCAGGCCGTAGCCCATCTTGTGGGCGAACAGCAGCGAGTGGCCGCCGGCGCTGACCACCACGTAGCGCGCCTTGAGGGTGCCCTTGTTGGGCGTCTTGACCGTGAACAGCTCGCCGTCCTGCTGGATGTCTTCCACCGCCGTGGAGAGGTGGACGTCGTAGGCCATGCCCTTGGCGTCGGCGCTCTTGCGGCCCTCCTCGACGAATGCCTCGGAGAGCGTGGTGTAGTTCACCGCGGTGTATTCGTCGGTGGAGCCCATGGCCACGATCGGTTGTTCGGAGGGGCGCCCCTCGACCAGCTTGGGCTCCAGCTCGGCGATGTCGTCGCGCTCCAGCAGGCGCATCTGCGGGAACAGCTCCTTGAACTTGGTGAAGCGGTTGCGCAGGAAGTCGCACTCGTGCTCGCCGACGCCGAGCACCATCTTGGGATACTTGTAGACGATCTTGTCGCGTACCTCGGGCACCAGCTTGGTGGCGAAGTTGACCACCATGCCCGCGGTGCGCTTGGTCACCTTGGCCTTGTCGAGGGTGTAGTTGGTCTCGATGTCGCCACAGTGGATCGTCTGGCTGTTGTTGCGGCCGTGCGAATTGACGATCGCCACGTGATCGTACTTCTCGACCAGGCCGATGGCCTTGAGGTCGGTGTAGCGAGCCAGTTCATACAGAAGGGCGGTGCCGGATACGCCGCCTCCCACGATCAGGACATCATAGGTCGGTGTGGACATGGGGGCTCTCGCTTGCCTGGTGCGGAACGAATCCCTCGGCGGTGACCGAAGGCCCTGGCCGGCGGCGATGATCGATCACCGCTGGCTCGACGTCATTCAGATGGCTGCATTATAGACGCTTTGTCGACAAATTAAATCCATGCCAAAGCTCGACTTTATGCTCAGTCGATTGACCATAAGGTATCTCTTTGGTTGAGATTGGCTGGAAATAAGCAGATAAATCATTGGTTTACAACGAAATGCGCCGCATCAGGTAAATGGTGCGGCGCAATATAATACGTTGGTCGTAGTCTTGCGGGTGGCGCTCGGCTCTCTTCAGCGCAGGCTCATGATCCGCCAGTTCCGCGCCTGGGCGATCTCGTGCAGGGTATCATCGGGGTCCACTGCCACCGGGTGGTCGACCTGCTCCAGCAGTGCCAGGTCATTGTGCGAATCGCTGTAGAACCAGGCGCCATCCAGCGTCAGGTCGGTGTGGGCGAGCCACGCCTCGAGGCGCTCGACCTTGCCCTCACGGTAACTGGGGGTGCCCGCGACGCGGCCGGTGTAGCGGCCGTCGACGATTTCCGGCTCCACGGCGATCAGGTGGTCGACGCCGAGGCGTTCGGCGATCGGTCCGGTGATGAAGCGGTTGGTGGCGGTAATGATCAGCAGGGTGTCGCCGCGGGTGCGGTGGCGCGCCAGCAGCTCCTCGCCCTTGGCCAGGATGTTCGGCTCGATCTTGCTGGCCATGAACTGCTGATGCCAGGCGGCGAGCTGCTCCGGGGTGTTGTCGGCCAGCGGTTTCAGCGCGACCTCGAGAAAGGCGTGGATATCCAGGGTGCCGGCGTCATAGTCGCGCATGAAGCGCTCGTTGGCCTCGCGGTAGCTCACCGGATCCACGGCGCCCTGCTCGAGCAGAAATTCGCCCCAGGCGTGATCGCTGTCGATGCCAAGCAAGGTATTGTCGAGATCGAAGATGGCCAGACTCAAGGCGCGCTCCTAGGGTGAGGGACAAAACAGCCGCCGATTATTGCAGAGTTGGCGGCCCGGCAACAATGCCGGGCGCGGCAAGCGTATTGATGGGCTTTCCGGCTTTGTGGAAGAATGGCGGCAATAGTGGATTCATAAGGTGACGTCCGTGATCGACGCTGACGGCTTCCGCCCCAACGTTGGCATCATCATTGCCAACCGCGAGGGCCAGCTGCTTTGGGCGCGTCGGGTGGGACAGAATGCGTGGCAGTTTCCCCAGGGAGGCATCAAGGCTGAAGAGACACCGCAGCAGGCACTGTATCGCGAGCTGGAAGAAGAGATCGGCTTGACCTCTGCCGATGTCGACGTGCTGGCCTGTACCCGGGGGTGGCTGCGCTATCGTCTGCCACGACGCATGATAAGAACGCATTCGCGGCCGGTATGCATCGGCCAGAAACAGAAGTGGTTTCTATTGCAGATTCGCTGTCAGGATAGCCAAATCTGCGTGGACACCACCGCCAAACCGGAATTCGACGGCTGGCGCTGGGTCAGCTACTGGTATCCACTGGGCCAGGTGGTGCCCTTCAAGCGGGAGGTCTATCGCCGCGCGCTGCGCGAGCTGGCTCCTCGCGCGCAGCGGTTGGCGTTGGGTGAAGGCTGACCCCGCCAGCGGCACGACATTCAGGCCCCGCGGGGCCCCATAAGAAGAACGCTTATGCTCGATGTCCTTCGCCGCATTGTCCAGGAGGTCAACAGCGCCCGCACGCTGGAAGCTGCGCTGTCGACCATGGTGCGCCGCATTCGCAAGGCGATGCGCACCGATGTGTGCTCCTTCTACCTGTTCGACACCGACCAGCAGCGGCTGGTGCTCAACGACACCATCGGCCTGCACAGCCGCGCCGTGGGCCAGGTATCACTACGCCTTGGCGAGGGCCTGGTGGGCCTGGTCGGCCAGCGCGAGGAGCCGCTCAACCTCGAGGATGCGCCCAGCCATCCGCTGTTCCGCTATTTCGAGGAGACCGGCGAGGAGCGCTACTCGAGCTTTCTCGGTGTGCCGATCATCCACCAGCGGCGCATGCTCGGCGTACTGGTGGTGCAGCAGCAGGACAAGCGACGTTTCGACGAGGGTGACGAAGCCTTCCTGGTGACCATGGCCGCGCAGTTGGCCGGCGTGCTGGCCCATGCGCTGGCCACCGGCGGGCTGACGCGTGCCAGCCGCGGCGATGGCCAGGCGATGTTCACCGGGGTCGCGGCCTCGCCGGGCATGGTCATCGGCGAGGCGCTGGTGATCTCGCCGCCGGCCGATCTCGACAACGTGCCCGACCTGGTTCCCACCGACGTCGACTACGAGATCAAGCGCCTCAAGGACGCCATCTACCGGGTGCGCGACGAGATTCGCGCCGCCGGCGAGCGCCTGGCCAGCCGTATCAGCGCCCAGGAGCTGGCGCTGTTCGAGGTCTACCAGGAGATGCTCAGCGAGGCGGCGCTGGGTCAGGAGGTCGTGAAACGCATCCGCGAGGGCCAGTGGGCTCCCGGCGCTCTGGCCGATGTGGTACGCCGTCACGTGCAGTATCTGGAGCGGGTCGACGACAACTACCTGCGCGAGCGCGCCGCGGATATCCGCGACCTGGGGCGGCGGGTGCTGGCGCATCTGCAGGAAGAGTCGCCGCAGACCCCTGACACCTTCGCCGAGCGCACCGTGCTGGTCGGCGACGAGATCAGCGTGGCAACGCTTGGCGAAGTGCCCCGCGACAAGCTCGCTGGGCTGGTCTCGGTGCGCGGCTCGAGCACCTCCCACGTGGCGATCCTGGCCCGGGCCATGGGCATCCCCACCGTGCTGGGCATGGTCGATCTGCCGCTGCCGCGCCTCAATGGCACCAAGGTGGTGCTCGACGGTCATCGCGGGCGCCTGTTCGTACGCCCCGGCGCCGAGCTGGAGAGCCACTACCGTGCGCTGATCGCCGAGGAAGACGCGCTGACGGCGGTGCTCGAGCACGAGCAGGACCTGCCCAGCGAGACTCCCGACGGCTACGCCATGCCGCTGATGGTCAACACCGGCCTGGCGGTGGACGCGGTAGCCTCGCTCAAGCCGCGCATCAGCGGGGTGGGGCTGTACCGCACCGAAGTACCGTTCATGATCACCGAGCGCTTCCCCGGTGAGCAGGAGCAGATTCGCCTCTACCGCGACCAGCTCGAGAGCTTCGCGCCGCTGCCGGTGGTGATGCGTACCCTGGATATCGGCGGCGACAAGGACCTGCCGTACTTTCCCATCGACGAAGCCAACCCCTTCCTCGGCTGGCGCGGCATCCGCGTGACCCTCGACCATCCCGAAGTGCTGATGGTGCAGCTGCGCGCCATGCTCAAGGCCTCCGAGGGGCTCGATAACCTGCAGGTATTGCTGCCCATGGTCACCAACGTCGACGAAGTCGACGCTGCACTACGCCTGCTCGACCGTGCCTTGGAGGAGATCGCCGAGGAGGGCGTCAAGGTGCCGCGGCCCAAGGTCGGCGTGATGCTCGAGGTCCCGGCGACGCTCTACCAGCTTGCCGCGCTGGCTGAGCGGGCCGACTTCTTCTCGGTGGGCAGCAACGACCTGACCCAGTACCTGCTGGCCGTGGACCGTAACAATCCGCGCGTCGCCGAGCTCTATGATGCCTGCCATCCGGCGGTGCTCGCCGCGCTGGAGCGACTCGCCAAGGAGTCGGCGGCACTGCAGATGCCGGTCTCGGTGTGCGGCGAGCTGGCCGGGGACCCGGCCGGGGCGCTGCTGCTGATGGGCATGGGCTTCGATGCGCTGTCGATGAACGCGCCGAGCCTACCGCGGGTGCGGGCGGCGATCCGCCGCGTGCCGCTGCCGGCGGCGCAGTCGCTGGTCAGCGAGACGCTGGCGCTGGAGTCGCCGGCCAAGGTGCGCGCACACCTGGCCGCCCGGCTGGGCGAGTGGCAATTGGCGCATCTGCTCCCGCCGCGGGATTAGGCTGCGGGCTGCGGGCATCAGGTGCCGAGGAGTAGGCGTTCAGTCGTTTCGCCGGCGGGCATGCCGCCCGGGCCGAAGCGGCGTTCGCCGAACTTGAGTCGGCCGTCGGCGTGCCAGCTCAGCCAGCTGGTGGCGCGGGTGCCGTACTCCTCACCGACGATGAAGGGCGGCGACAGGAAGCGCTCGAGGGTCTCGCCGACGCCGGTGTCCGGCAGGGTGCGAGGGTCCTCGACCTCCTGGCTGTCGGCCATCGTTGCCAGCGCCGCGTCGGGCCAGCGCTGGGCGACGAGACTCTCGGCAAGGCCGGCCTTGGCCAGTTCGAGCTTCGGCCAGGGGGTGTCCAGGTCGGCATTCGACAGCCCGTAGTGGCCGGGAGGGAGTGACTGCAGTGCCAGGCGCTCGCGGCCACGATGCAGGTGCCAAAGTTGCCGAGCGTCGCCCGCCAGCAGGTTGAATCCGCTGTAGCGCCACGCCTCGCCCTCGGCGAGCCCGGCAAGCCAGCGCGGCAGATCGTCGCTGAGCAGCGCTTGGCGCACCAGCTCGCCGCGACTGGGCGCCGCGGCGGCGACCTGGATGCCCGGGTCGCGGACATTGGTGATGGCCGCCATGCGTCCACCGCTGTGCACCGCCAGCCAGCTGCCGCCGGCCACCAGGTCGCGCCCGCCGATGATGGCGGGGGTGTCGCGCCAGCGAGCCAGCGCTGCGCTGGGCCGGGAGTGGCGTTCGTCGCGGTTGGCGACGAGCCGCAGCGGCACTCGGCTGCCGGGATGAAAGGCGAAAGCGATCAGGCACATGGCGCTACCATACCGCGCGGCCACGCCGTCACCAAGCGCCGCCGGGCCGCCATGACAGGCGCCGCACATTTTCGTACACTTTAGGCCCTTCGACGGTTCACAGGGACGAGAATGCGAGTCGACAAAGCCACCGATAGCCTCTGGCAGCGCGTGATCTGGCCATTGCTATGGCCGCTACTCACGACGCAGCTGGGGCTTATGCTGCTGTGCCTGCTGGCCTGGCTATTGATCTGGCAGACGAATGGACAAAACACCGGCAGCTGGCACAACCTCAGCTGGCTGCTGCTGGCCCTGGCGCTGGGCACCAGCCTCAGCGTGGCGACCTTTCTGTTGATGCTACGTCAGCGTCTGCAGCAGTGGGAAGATGCCCTGGGCGTCTCCTACGAGCGCCTCGAGCGGCTGCTGGGGATCATTCACGGCGACCTGCCCACCTGGCTCAAGAGCGAGCGGGTGCTGCCCTTCGCCGGCGCCGGCGAGGGGCCGGTGCGGCGCCTCGAGCGGCTGTTGGATGCCCTCGAAACCCTGATGGGGCGGGTTGCCGAGCGACCGCGTTTTGCCACCATGCTGGGACGGCTACCGCTGCCCACTTTCATTACCCGCGAGGGCAAGCTGGTCGAGGCCAACGGCGTCTTCGAGCAGCTGGTCGGGCGCAGTCTTGGCGAACTGCGGGGCCTGGAGCTGAGCTATCTGATTCGGGCCGATGGCGCTGCCGAGGCGGGTGGCCAGACAGCCGAGGTGGTGCGCATCAGTGACAGCCAGGGCGGCTATCGTACCTTCCGCCTGCTGTCACTGGACGATGGCCACGGCCACTGCATGGGGCTGCTCGAGGATATCGTCGACCAGCAGCAGCAGCTCGCGCAGCTGATGCTGTCGCGGGATCGGGCACGCGAGGAGTCGCGCCTCAAGAGCCGTTACCTGCAAGTGCTGCAGAAGGAGCTGGGCGAGCTGATGCATACGCTGCAAGCACCCGGGCAGCCGACGCCGCGCTTGCTGGAGCAACTCGCCGACCTGGAAACCCTGGTCACCAATCTGGTGGAGGAGCCGCAAGCCCTGGGTGCCGCGGGGGCGACGCGTGCTGCGGCTTCGCGCCAGACGCCGACCGCTCGGCGCGACGAGGCGCTATCCTCTCAGGTGCCGCGGGTGCTGATCGTCGACGACGGGCCGGTCAACACCATGTTGGCGCGCCAGGTGCTGGAAGCCGAAGGCATGCGCGTGGATACGGCCCGCGACGGTGAAGAGGCGCTGCGCCTGCGCGAGCAGCAGTGCTACGACCTGGTGTTCATGGACATCTACATGCAGGGGCTCGACGGCGTCGAGACCAGTCGCCGCTGGCGCAGCGCGGAGCAGGCGCAGCGCAGCGTGCTGGTGGCGCTGACCGCCAACGCCAGCGACAGCGATCGCCAGCGTTTCTTCGACGCCGGCATGGACGATTACCTCGCCAAGCCGTATCGTCCCCAGGCGCTGGTTGACCTGGTACGCCGCTGGCTGGCCGCCGATGCCTAGGCTGTGTACGAAACGTCGCCGAGCGCAGGCAGTTTTCGCACGGCGCCTAATGCCTTTCTCTTCACGAGCAGGACGCTAGATGAACTATCCCGATATCGACCCGGTCGCCATCTCCCTTGGGCCGCTTAGTATTCACTGGTACGGCCTGATGTACGTGATCGGCTTCGTGGCCGCCTGGTGGCTGGGCTGCCGGCGCGCGTCGCGGCTCGGCCTGACCCGCGACGATATCGGCGACCTGCTGTTCTACTGCGCCATCGGCGTGGTGGCGGGTGGCCGCCTCGGCTATGCGCTGTTCTACGGCATGGGCCGGCTGATCGACAATCCGCTGTGGCTGTTCCAGGTCTGGGACGGCGGCATGAGTTTCCACGGCGGCCTGATCGGGGTATTGCTGGCGGCGCTCTATTTCGCCCGCAAGAAGCGCCTGGCATTCTTTACCCTGACCGACTTCATTGCCCCGCTGGTACCCATTGGCCTGGGTGCCGGGCGCATCGGCAACTTCATCAACCGCGAGCTGCCGGGGCGTGTCACCGAGTTGCCCTGGGGCATGCCGTTTCCCGGGATGGGGCCGGAGCCGCGGCACCCCTCGGCGCTCTACGAGGCGCTGCTCGAGGGCCTGGTGCTGTTTGCGGTGCTGTGGGCGGTGTCGGCCACGCCGCGCCAGCGTGGCTTGATCTCTGGGCTGTTCCTGATGTTGTATGGCATGTTCCGTTTTGCGGTGGAGTTCGTGCGCCTGCCCGACGCCCACATCGGCTTCATCGCCTTCGGCTGGGTGACCATGGGCATGCTGCTGACGCTGCCGATGATACTGGCCGGTGCGGCGCTGATCGGCTGGTCGCGGCGCCAGCCGGTGGACCAGCGCCTGCCGGGCTAGCACGGCTGCGATATTCAACGCCGGGCGCCCGAGGCTATCCGGCCTTTTCACGATCATGAGTCTCAAGATGGCAAGCGTGTGACACAGTCTCCTCAATACCATGATGCTGAACGGTCGGCGGCTGATGCGCCGGCGCTCGAGCAGCCTTACCTGGACCTGATGCGCCATGTGCTGGCCCAGGGCGTGGCCAAGCACGACCGCACCGGGGTGGGCACGCGCAGTGTGTTCGGCCACCAGATGCGCTTCGACCTGGCGCGCGGCTTTCCGCTGGTGACCACCAAGAAGCTGCATCTGCGCTCGATCATCCACGAGCTGCTGTGGTTTCTCTCCGGCGACACCAATATCCGCTACCTCAAGGAGAATGGGGTGCGCATCTGGGACGAGTGGGCCGATGACAACGGTGACCTGGGGCCGGTCTACGGCTACCAGTGGCGCAGCTGGCCGCGCCCGGATGGCGGCCACGTCGACCAGATTCGCCAGGTGGTCGAGCAGATAAAGCGTAACCCGGATTCGCGGCGGCTGATCGTCTCGGCCTGGAACCCGGCGCTGGTCGACGAGATGGCGCTGCCGCCGTGCCACGCGCTGTTCCAGTTCTACGTCGCCGAGGGGCGGCTCTCCTGCCAGCTCTACCAGCGTAGTGCCGATATCTTCCTCGGCGTGCCGTTCAATATCGCCAGCTATGCGCTGCTGACCTGCATGGTGGCGCAGGTGGCCGGCCTCGAGCCGGGAGAGTTCGTCCACACCCTGGGTGATGCCCATCTGTATGCCAACCATCTCGAGCAGGCCGAGCTGCAGCTGTCGCGCACGCCGCGCCCGGTGCCGCGTCTTGTCCTCAACCCCGAAGTGAGCGATCTGTTTGCCTTCCGCTTCGAGGACATCGCCATCGAGGGTTACGACCCGCACCCGCATATCAAGGCCGAGGTGGCGGTATGAGCGAGCGCTTGGAAACAGTCGTCCCGGTGGCGATGATCGCCGCCATGGCGCGCAACCGGGTGATCGGCGTCGACAATCAACTGCCCTGGTACCTGCCGGAGGACCTCAAGTTCTTCAAGGCCATGACCCAGGGCAAGCCACTGGTGATGGGGCGCAAGACGTTTGCCTCCATCGGCAAGCCGCTACCGGGGCGGCTCAATATCGTCGTGACGCGCGACACCGCCTTCGAGCACCCCGGCGTGCGGGTCTGCCACGATATCGAAAGTGCCCTGGATCTCGCCGATCAGCAGGCGATCATCGACGGGGTGGAGGAGATCATGGTGATGGGCGGCGGGCAGATCTACGCCCAGGCCATGCCCTACGCCGCACGCCTCTACCTCACCGAGGTGGCGCTCGAGGTGGAGGGCGACGCGCGCTTCCCGGAGTTGGGAGCCGACGACTGGCAGGAGTACCAGCGGGTGCCTGGCTCGCCGCGCGATGGCCAGCCGGCCTATGCGTTCGTCGAGTATCGGCGTCGCGAGGGTGGGGCAGCGCCCGACTGAGCCATTGGCAGTGCCGCTCGGGACTACCCCGGCGCCCGCGTATGGCAATTGCCTCTAGCGAGGGGCGCCGGGGATAGGCCGAAGAGGAGGTTTGCGCCATGGATGGCGCAAGATAGCGCCCAGGGACGGGTTTACAGCGCCTCCTCGTAGGCCTGTCGACGGATCAGCCCCGAGCGGGTACAGGCTCCGGCATATCAGGCAAAAGCGGTAATAAGTCGGTGGCTCGGTCTGTGTGGTGCCGCTCTATCGCGCCGCATTGTCAGAACGCCAAAGCTGGCACACACTTGAGGCTATGATCACGTGAGATGCGCATGGAGGGCGACGCCTTGAACGACGATCACACCACGGCACTGCTCAGCGCCCTGGAGCAGCGCGCCGAGCATGGCCTGGCGGCACTGCGCGAGGCGCACACCACCATTGCCGACCTCGAGCGGCGCCTGGCCGAGCTCGAGGCCGAGAACCGGCGCCTGCGGCAGGAGGCCGAGGCCCGCGAGCCCGCCGCCAGCCCGCGCAGCCAGGGGCTGGCCGCGCTGATGTCGCGCCGCCCGCGCTTCGCCGCTCGGCATCATGAGTCGGCCGGCGATACGCCCGCTGCTGGGTCATCTTCCTCGGCGTCACCTGCGCTGGCGGCGAAGCCGCCCAGCAAGGCGCCAGAGCCGGCCGCCAAGACGCCTGCCGCCGCGCCAACGCCTTCCAGCGAACCCTCAGTGGATCAGCAGGAGCCCCAGAGCCGCCTGCCGATCGGCGAGGCGCCGTCGCCTCAGGCGCTGCTCGACGAATGGTATGCGCGTTATCCGCAGACCTTCTTCAAGGGCCACACCCGGCCGCTCAAGGTGGGCATCCACGAGGATCTGGTGGTCCGCGAGCCGTGGCCCGACAAGCTGGTACGCCGCGCCCTGGCCTGTTACGTGCACCTGCCGCGCTACCTCAAGGCGGTGCGTGCCGGTGCCGAGCGCGTCGGCCTCGACGGCGAGGCGGCCGGCGAGGTGAGCGATGGCGAGGCGCGCTATGCGCGCCGCCAGCTCGACGAGCTGCGCGCCCAGAACCGCTCGCGCAAGGCCCAGAAGGCGCAGCGCCAGGCCCAGCAGGAGAAGGAGGCGCGCCTCGACCGCAAGCTCGGCGAACTGCTCGCCAAGCACGATACCACCACCGGCCACTAAGCGATAAGGCAAGGACCTGGCGGCCTATTTCACGGCTAGCGTTGAGCGCCAGGGGTTGCATGCCGGCCCCGGGGCGGCGAAGATGGCCGGGCTGGCCGCTGAGGGCCCGCTATCGGTCGCCTGCCGGCAGGCGACCGAAAGGGCTTGAGGAGGTCTGGTGTCGTGGCCTAGGGTGGTGACGCGACGCCATCGCGGGACGAAAGTTCCATGGATTCCGTGCATCGAGATTGAAAACAGTGTTTTTTCTTGTTGCGTTCTTGGAAATCCCGGTATAAGGTTTCTCCTGCGAGCATTGGATTATAACAAGGCTTCGCTCTGGTGGCGGTGTTGGCCACCCGCTCTGGCGGATGACCAAGGCGCACCGGGAAAGCCGACTGCATATGCAGTAACGATCGAAACAGTAAGCTAGTTTAAGGACATATCGCGATGAAAAAGACACTGTTAGCGACTGCTATCGCCGGCGCCCTGGGCGTCTCCGCCGCTGCTCAGGCAGCTACCGTTTACAGCCAGGACGGCACCGAAGTCGACGTCTATGGCCGTATCGTTTATGGCCTGACCACTGGTGGTCAAGAAACAGGTGGCGTCAAGGAAAACGGCTCTGAGCTGGAAGATCTCGGTTCGCGTCTGGGCTTCCGCGCCCGCCATGAGGTCAACTCCGATCTGAGCGTGTTCGCGCGCATGGAGTTCCGCTTCGACGCTTCCCAGCGTAACGAAGATGCCTTCTCCAACACTCGCTCGACCTACCTCGGCCTCCAGAGCCAGCAGTTCGGTCGCGTGATGGTCGGTAACTTCAACTCCATGTACTACGACCATGTCGGCGTGGTGTTCGATGTGCCGGAGAACCTCGGCTGGGAAAGCCTGGGCGGTACTTCCAACAGCTCCTTCGGTAACTCCATCGCCTACTCTACCCCGGTGCTGGAAGGCTTCCAGGCCCACGTTCAGGCCAAGCACTACACCGGTAACGACCAGGTTCAAGGTACCGATCAGACCGACTCCACCACCAGCATGCAGGCGGTGGTCAACTACACCTGGCAGGACCTGTACGTGGCTGCCGGTTACGACCAGAACAAGGACTTCGGTGAGCGTAACCGTGGTGAAGGCTTCTCCAGCTTCGGTGAGTCCGCCAACTCCGATGAGGCCATCTGGGGTATGGTGGCGTCTTACCAGTTCACCCCGCAGTTCAGTGGCCGTATCGGCTACGAGACTACCAGCACCAATGACGAAGAGTTCGCCAATACTGGTAATGCTCAGTATATCGGTAGCGATATCGCCAGCATCGGTGCGACCTTCGACTACGGCATGGGTGAGATCTACGGCCAGTACGCTCGTGTCAGCTTCGATGACAACGACGATACCGGCAACATCGATTCCAGCAACCGCTGGATGCTGGGCGCCAACTATCGCTTCAGCCAGCCGATGTACGTCTTCGCCGAAGTCTATGATTCCGACTTCGATACCGACCAGACCATCAGCGATGCCAACGACGATCTGCTGTACACCCTGGGCGTTCGCTACGACTTCTAAGTCTAGCCTGACCCCACGAGCCGCCTAGCGGCTCGCCAGAAGCCGGCCCCTCGTGGGCCGGCTTTTTAACGTCTGCCGTTTGGCCTTCCACACAACTGCCTCCTCTTACTTCTCCCATCGCGCATATAGCGTTGAAACCCGCCGTCCGGCGTATCTCGCCATTCCCCCTCCCGCTGCTATGCTGAATTCAGCTCGTTGAACCGTCATTCAATTGTCATGCCCCGGTCATCGAGTCGAGCAGACAATCATAACAAGCGCTGTGCGAAAAGGCGCCGAGAGCAGGCGGTCGTTGGACCACGCGTAATAACCACTGTGTTCAGGAGAATCTCCATGTCGATGTCACGGCGTCGTTTTCTGCAGGGAACGGCTGCGGCCGGGGCGGTGGCCGCTGCGCCATCCTTCTATATCAACAAGGCGCTGGCCCAGGGCGAGCCGCTGCGCATCTATGCCTGGGCCGGCTACTTCAGCGACGAGATGCTCGCCGACTTCACCGACAAGACCGGCATCCGCGCCACCTTTACCCCCTACGGCACCAACGACGAGCTGATGAACTCGCTGCGTGCCACCGACGGCTCTGGCTTCGACGTGATCATGCCCACCGTGGACCGGGTGCCGGGCTACCTCGACTACGACCTGATCCAGCCGCTGGACGAGTCGCGCATCAACTGGGACGGCGCCCTGCAAAGCGCCATCGAGGGCTCCGAGGTGGGCGGGGTGGTCGACGGCCGGCGCTACTTCGCGCCCAGCGACTGGGGCACCGAGGCGATCGCCTATCACCGTCGCTTCGTCGATATCGACCGTGAGACCCTCAGCTACGCCGACCTGTGGAACCCCGACCATGGCCAGGGCGTGACGGTGCGCGGCCACTCGGCGCTGGTCGGTATCGGCCTGTGGCTGGAGCGCGAGGGCCGGCTGCCGTTCCCGATGCTCGAGTCATACCGCAGCGAGGAGGCGATGCGCGCCAACTTCGATGTGATCGTCGAGGAGGCGGTCAAGCACAAGAACCTGCTGGTGCAGTTCTGGGACACCGAGAACGAGGCCCAGGCGGCGTTTCGTACCAATGGCGCGATCATCGGCCAGACCTGGGACAGCACCGCCTTCCGCCTCAAACAGGAGGGCGAGGACATCGCCTACGCCGCCCCCCGCGAAGGCGCGCTGGCGTGGATGGAGGGCTTCGTGATTCCCAAGAACGCCCAGAACCCCGACGCCGTCTACGAGCTGATCAACTGGTACTACACCCCTGAAGCTGGTGCCATGTTCGTCGAGGCCACCGGCTACAACTCCACCTCGGTGGGCGCAGAGGCGCTGCTGCCGGCGGAGACCCGCCAGTTCTTCCAGGACTCCTACACCGACGCCGACCTCGAGAACCTGTGGTGGTGGCCGATCCAGGAACCGTGGTACGTAACCCTGCGCAACGAGTATCAGGATCGCTATCTTTCTGCATGATTGGATATGGCGCCAAGGCAAATGTAGGAGCGACTTCAGTCGCGATGGGTTTGGCCCGGCAGCGCTACGCGCTGCAATCGCGAATAAATTCGCTCCCACATGAGGATTAGCGCCTCCGCTAATGTAGGAGCGACTTCAGTCGCGATGGGGGTTGGGGGATCAGCCCGGCAGCGCTACGCGCTGCAATCGCGAATAAATTCGCTCCCACATGAGGATTAGCGCCTCCGCTAATGTAGGAGCGACTTCAGTCGCGATGGGGGTTGGGGGATCAGCCCGGCAGCGCTGCGCGCTGCAATCGCGAATGAATTCGCTCCCACATTAGTCGCGAGTAAATTCGCTTCCACATGGGGAGTCGCACCTGCGCTAATGTAGGAGCGACTTCAGTCGCGATGCTGTTGTTGAATGGGGCGCTAGCATATGCTTTTACCTGTTTTGTTGAGGTTCCCATGGACGGTTCCGTTTCGCTCGACAAGGTAGTGATGCGCTTCGGCGATTTCACCGCCATCGAACGCTCTTCGCTGGAGATTCACTCCGGCGAGTTCTTTAGCTTTCTCGGCCCCTCGGGCTGCGGCAAGACCACGCTGTTGAATATGGTCAGCGGTTTTCTCACCCCCAGCGAAGGCCAGGTCCTGATCGGCGGCGAGCCGATGGGCGGAGTGCCGGTCAACCGCCGGCCCACGGCGATGATCTTCCAGAACCTGGCGCTATTCCCGCTGATGAGCGTGTACGAGAACATCGAGTTCGGGCTCGAGGTGCGCGGCGTCAACAAGCGCGCCCGCCGTGAGGTCTCCGAGCGCCTGCTGGCCCTGGTGGCGCTGGAGGGCAGCGGCGACAAGCAGGTCGCCGAGCTCTCCGGCGGCCAGAAGCAGCGAATCGCTATCGCCCGGGCGCTGGCGGTGGAGCCGCGGGTGCTGCTGCTCGACGAGCCGCTCTCGGCGCTGGACCTCAAGCTGCGCCAGCATATGCGCGCCGAGCTAAAGGCGATCCAGCGCAAGACTGGCATTACCTTCATCTACATCACCCACGACCAGGGCGAGGCGCTGACCATGTCCGACCGGGTGGCGGTGATGTCGGCGGGGCGCATCCAGCAGGTCGCCGACCCCATGACGCTCTACCGCGCGCCGCAGACCGGCTTCGTGGCGGCCTTCGTCGGCGAGACCAACCGCCTCGAGGTGAGCGTCGCCGAGCGCGACGGCGAGCGTCTGACCCTCGATGCCGGACTGCTCGGGCGCCTGCAGGGCAGCGCGGTGGCCGGGGCCAGCGACGGCCTTGGCGTTGGCGATAGCGCTGCGCTGTTCGTGCGCCCCGAGCAGCTGCGACTGCTGGGGCCGGGTAGTTCGGGCCCGGCGCTGGAGGCCGAGGTCGAGGCGGTGCATTTCGAAGGCGCCTGGCTGATGCTCGAGACGCGGCTCGTGGCTACTGCCGAGCGGCTGCGGCTGCAGCTCAGCGGCGAACAGGCGCGCGGTGCGGCTGGCCGCCTTGCCCAGGGCGAGCGGGTAAGGCTGGGCTATGACCCGGCGGAGGCGGTGGTGCTGCCCAACGACGGCAGCCCGGTGGTCGACGAGGAGACCGGCGAGGTCAAGGAGGCAGCCAATGTTCCGGCAGCTTAGCGCACGCTTTGGCTCGCCGGTGGCGATGGCCATCGTCACCCTGCTCGGCATGTGGTTGATCATCATGGTCACCCTGCCGCAGCTGCAGATGATCGAGTACTCGCTGCGGCCCAACCTGCTGCCGGCGCAGATCGGCGGGCCGGACGATCGGCTGACCGTGGCCAACTACGTGACGCTGTTCAACAACGATATCCACCGCGCGATTTTCTTGAAGACGATCTGGTCGAGCGTGCTGGTCACCCTGTTGACCCTGGCGGTGAGCTATCCGCTGGCCTGGTACCTGGCCAAGGTCGCCACGCCACGCCAGGCGGCGCTGTGCATCCTGCTGTTGATCGTGCCGTTCTGGATCAACGAGATCCTGCGCACCTACTCCTGGTTCATCCTGCTGGCGTTTCGCGGCCCGCTCAATGAGGTGCTGCTGGCGCTGGGGCTGATCGACCGCCCGATCCGCTTTCTCAGCGGCGACGGCGGGGTGATGGTGGGCATGGTCTACGCCTATATCCTATTCATGGTGTTTCCGCTCTACAACGCCATCGAGAGCCTCGACGGCAACCAGGTGCGCGCGGCCCGCGACCTCGGCGCCGGCACCCTGCGCACCCACCGGCGTATCGTGATTCCCCATGCCAAGCCGGGCATTGCCACTGGCTGCATCATGGTCTTCATGCTCGCCGCCGGCAGCTATGCGGTGCCGGCGCTGCTCGGCTCGCCGGGCAGCCGCTGGTTCACCCAGATCATCTACAACTGGTTCTTCGAGGGCGGCAACTGGAACCAGGGCGCGGCCTACGCCTTCCTGCTGCTGGTGCTGTGCATCGGCTTCATGTCGCTTGTCATGAAGCTATTCAAGGTGGGTCTGGGGGATATCGCCAAATGACCTCGCAGCGCCTGCTGGCCTTCGGCCTCAAGTTCTACATCGTGGTGTTCTTCGCCTACCTGTTCCTGCCGCTGATCATCATGTCGCTGGCGACCTTCAACGACAGCCGCTTTCCCACCGTGACGCCCTGGGGCGGCACCACGCTGCGCTGGTTCGGCGAGCTGTGGCACGACGGCGGCATGTGGCATGCGCTCTCCAACAGCCTGATGGTGGCGGCGGGGGTGCTGGTGCTGGCGGTGCCGATCGGCATCTCCAGCGCGCTGTTCCTCAACACGGTGTCGAGCCGCGCCAAGCCGTTCATCTATGCGCTGATCCTCTCGCCACTGCTGACGCCGGGGGTGATCATCGGTATCTCGACGCTGATCTTCTGGCGCCAGTTCGGGGTCAGTGGCGGGATCTTTCTCACCGTGCTGGGCCAGACTACCTTCATCGCCGCCTATGTGATGCTGATGGTGATGGCGCGCCTGCAGCGCTTCGACCGCACCATGGAGCGCGCTGCCCTGGACCTGGGCGCCAGCCAGTGGCAGATGTTCCGGCGCATCCTGTTGCCTTACCTCAAGCCGGCGATCCTGTCGGCGGCGGTGATCGCCTTTCTGCAGTCGTTCGAGAACTACAACACCACGCTGTTCGTGGCCGGCTACGACACCACCCTGACGGTATATATCGCCTCCCAGGTGCGCACCGGGCTGACCCCGGCGGTCAATGCGCTGGGGCTGATCCTGATTCTGATCACGGTGGTGCTGGCGGTGGTCTATGAGCTCAAGCGGCGCCGTGAGCTGGCCAATGCCCAGAAAGCTGGTGCAATGTAAGTCATTTTACAGCCGGTCAGGCGTGGTAGCTGCGGTACCAGTCACAGAGGTGCTCGGCAAACATCGGCACGGCGAGATGATTGCCCTGGGCCAGGTAGGGCCCCTCCAGGCTCATGGCGTCCAGGCTCTGCTGATTCTCGACGCCGACGGCGATGCACTGGATGTCGAGGGTCTCCAGCAGGCGATGAATGCCGCCCAGTAGCTTCTGGCTTCGTGGATCATTGGCGAGATTGTTGATCAATACGCCATTTACCTTGGCCTGCCGAATCGGCAGCCGCGACAGGTAAGCGAAATTGATATGGCCATCGCCGAGCTCGTCGAGGGCCAGGTTGACCCCAAGCCGCTGCAGGCGGCGAAAGAGATGCTGGGTGCTTTCAGGTTGGCTGACCAGGCTGTCGCAGGCGATTTCCAGCGTCAGCCAGGAAGCGTCGTCGACGATCTGTCGCAGGTACTGGTCGAGGGGCAGCCTGTTGGACCTGCCGGGATGCAGGTGGTCGTCAACGATGTTCACCGAAATCGGTAGGTTGCCAAGCCCGCTCCCCGTGGCTTGCCATGCTTGGCGCTGCTTGGCGACTTTGCCGATGACCCATCTGTCGAGGCGAATCGCCAATCCCAGCTTGCGTGCCAGAGCGATGCACTCCCGCGGCTTGTGGTTGAAATAGCGACCATCATTCCAGCGTAGCAGGGCTTCCAGGCCAACTACCCGGCCTGTAGCCAGGTTGCACTGCGGCTGGTAGACGATGCGAAACGCACTCTCGGGCTCCCTGACGGCCTCGCTGAGCGCCATCTCGATGGTCAGTTGTTCTTGCAGCAGGTAACTGATGGCGGGGTCGACGAAGCTATGCGAGCTACCGCCGGCGTGTTTGGCGGCATACATGGCGCTATCGGCGCTGCTGAGCAGCTCACTGGCGTTCTGGCCATCTTCCGGGTATAGCGCGATGCCGATACTGGCCGACATCGGGATGTATTTTCCCGCGACCTTCACGGGTGCCTCGAGGGCTTCTTGAATGCGCAGTGCCACTGCCTGGGCGGTTTCGCGGCTCGAGCCGTATTCGAGCAGGACGAGAAATTCGTCTCCACCAAAACGAGCCAGGACATCTTCACTACGCAGTGCTTGGGTGAGGCGGACGGCAATCTTGTTGAGCATTTCATCGCCAGCGGCATGCCCGAGCGAATCGTTGACGGGCTTGAAGCGATCCAGGTCGATGAAGAGTATGGCGAAAGAGGTTCCGGTGCGTTCGGCATGATTGAGGGCGCGTTGCAGGTGGTCATCGAACAGCGAGCGATTGGCGAGCCCGGTCAGGGGGTCGTGGTGGGCCATTAGCTGCAGCTGGCTTTCATTGCTCTTGAGGTCCGAAATCTCGATGAAGCTGCGGACATAGCCCCTGATCTGTCCATCGCCGTCACGTATGGCGTTGACCGACAGCAACTCGGGATGAATCTCGCCATCCTGACGACGACAGTAGACTTCGCCCTGCCAGAATCCGCTATGACTGAGTTGATCGAGTGCTCGAAAGTAGTCGTGACTCTGGTCGGCCAGCAGGCTGTGGATGTCCGAACCCAACACCTGGTCGCAGCGGTAGCCAGTGATGGTCTCGAACGCCGGGTTGGTGAGCAGAACTCTGTGCTGGGCATCGGTGACCACCAGTCCTGCACGGCTATGCTTGAACCCCGCACTTGCTAAACTAGTGGTACCTGATGTATTGATGAAGGTTCTACCTTCGCTGGCAAGCAGTTGCACACACTGGGTGGTGACGCCTTCCTGGCTGCCGCTGGTCATGTTGTCCCGCATGCGGAGATCCGCCCACTTTAGTAGTCAATGTTAACTATTGTAGCTAAGCCTGCCATCGTCAATATCCTGAGTTAGCGCATGATGAGAACTCCAGGGACGCACGGCCGCTGAGGAGGGAAGGGGAGCGGTTTTTTGGTTTAAATTATTTTTTTGTATCGAATTATGGTTTTTGATAGCTTCATGCTTATAGGCTGGGGTAAGTGCGCATGTTCGGGGTTTAGCTGATTAGGCTGGCATGCCGGGAGCGCCAGGCTGCGTGGTAAAATAGTCCGATGCCCTTAAACATTTCACGAGTGCTGCACGCTTTGGTGCCCCACTCCCTGCATGCTCGCCTGGTCATCGGCATCAGCCTTGGCTGGTTGGTGCTGGTCGCAGCGATCATCCTGGTAGCCTCGCGCTCCGGCGATCAACTCGCCGGACAGGCTAATCGTGCCCACCTGGAATACGAAGCCGAACTGATCGCCCGGCATATCGAGGAGGCGGTGGCGGTGCGCGTCGACGCCCTACAGCGCCTCGCCGAGCGGGTGCCACAGGCCCCAGAGCAGAGCGTCGCGTTGCTCGACGAAAACGTCGGGCTGATGGCGCTGTTCGATGCGCTGGTGATGATCTCCGCCGACGGCGAGGTGCTGGCCGATATCCCCGAGCTGCCCGGCCGCCGCGGGCTGGATGTCAGCGAGCGCGAGTACTTCCGCTATATGCGCCATGTACGGCGACCCTATGTATCCGAGCCTTTTACCGGTGCCGCCAGCGATGCGCCGCTGGTAATGGTTGCCGTGCCGATACTCGCGGAGGGCGAGTTCAGGGGCATGCTCGGCGGTGTGGTCAACGTCGAGGATGGCAGTTTCTTCGCCGGACTGCGGCGAATCCGGATTGGCCATGCGGGTTTCGCGGCTTTGGCCACGGCGTCGGGACTGGTGCTGTCGCATCCCAGCCACGAGTTGGTCATGCGGCCGGTACCGGGTGCCGCGACCCACCCTGAGCTCGACCTGGCGCTGTCTGGCTGGGAGGGGGCGGCAGCGGGGCGACTGGTCGACGGTACGCCTGCGCTGCAGGCCTATCGCCAAGTGTGGTCGGCCAATTGGGTGGTCGGGGTCTACCTGCCGCGGACTCAGGTGATGGGGCCAGTGAAGGCATTTCTGCGCCAGCAGCAGTGGGTGGGGGTGATAACCGTGCTGCTGATGCTGCCGCTGCTGTGGTTGGGGTTGAAGCTGTTGCTGCGCCCGCTGCACCGCCTCGAGCGTCATATCGCCAAGGTGGCACGCGGCGCGGCCAAGCGGGTCGATCCGCGTACCGGTATGCGTGAGCTGCAGCGGGTGGCCGATACGTTCAATAGTCTCGAGCAGCAGCGTGAACAGGCCAAGGCACTGTTACAGGACCGTCAGGCGTTTCTCGACGCAGTGCTCGATTCGTCGCCCACCGGACTGTTCATCTGCAACCTGCGTGGCCAAATCGTTTACCTCAATCCAGCCCTGCACAACCTCACCGGCTACGATCTGGAGGATTATCGCGACTGGCAGATACTCGAACATCTGCACGTCGACGAGATCGACGACGTACGCGACCTGTGGCGGCATACCCTGGAGACCGGCCGGCCCTTTTCGCGCCAGATGCGCTACCACGCTGCCAATGGCCAGATGCTATGGCTAGAGGTGAATGTCAGTCGGGTGGCAGATGATGGCAAGCCGCTGGGCTATGTGGGTACCGTCAAGGACATTACCGACAGCCGCCAGCGTGAGGCACTGCAGCGCTGGGAAGCCGAGCACGATCCGCTGACCGGACTGCTCAACCGGCGTGGCTTCGAGCGTCGGCTCGAGGAGGCGCTGGTCGAGTGGAAGAAGGCCGGCACACCCTCAGCGCTGCTGATGTTCGATCTCGATCATTTCAAGCCGATCAACGACCGTGGTGGCCATGCCCTGGGTGACGAGATGCTGCGGCGCATTGCCCAGGTACTGGCCTGGGAAGTGCGTAACAGCGATCACGTGGCGCGCCAGGGGGGCGACGAGTTCGCCGTGTTGCTGCCCAGTTGTAGCCTCAACCAGGCACAACGGCTGGCCGAGAAGCTGCGCCAGGCGATCAGCGAGATCTATGTCGAGCACGAAGACAGCACCTATCATGTCACCATGAGCATGGGCCTGACGGGCCTGCTCGAGAGCGACGAGGACATCGAGACAGTGCTGGCGCGAGCCGATGCGGCAAGCTACCGCGCCAAGGCCGCCGGGCGGGATGCCATCGTCCAGACCTAAGCGGATGAGCGACTCGATCTCACCTTATGATAGCGCCCCCCCTGATCATGAGTGCAGTGGAAGGATTAAATGTCCGGCTCCATCGCAACTATCGTGTGCATCGAATATCACGCACATGGGCTCGCCGTTGATATTCTCATTGTGCTCCGGTAGCCACTTCAGCAGAAGATATTCTCGGATCCAGGGAATATCTTCCGCATGCTTGAAGCGCGTACTTATGGCGCGATTCGCTTTTACCACCGTGTGACGAAACAGGCGTGTGTTAATGCCTTTCCGCAGTTGGTTGCAGCGAAATCCGAGGTCGAATTTGAAGCGTTCCTCAGGAGTGATAGAGGCATCGCCATGGAAAATCCATGCTGCCTGGCTGTACCGGGCGCTGTGCGATAGATGGCTGCTCGTATAGTAACTCCATGCTTTTTTCTGAGCTCCGGCCGCCAGATGGCCGTAATGCCGCACAACGAAAAACTCATGCTCGATATGTTGCAAGAATTGTATGTCGTACCCGGTACTGTCCGAGATAGAAGCGGCTACGCTATTTTCCATGCGAAGACGGCGCCATGCTCGCATACGGAACGTGCGCGGAGAAACCCCCTTATTATGGCGGAAAGCACGAGTGAAAATAGGATGGCTCGTATAGCCACATAAGTTGGCAATTTCTATGATAGGAAGTTTCGTTCTTGCCAGCATCAGGGATGCCTTTTCTATTCTCAAAATGTCACGATAGCGTCCAGGGCTGTGGCCAAACTCTCTCAAGAATATTCGTCGCAAGTGTGACTCTGAATACCCCAAGTGATCGGCTAAGTCAGCGACATTAATGTTGCGAAATGCATTGTCATGCAGCCATATCTCTGCAAACCTCAGGTCGGCTGGCGTTTCATCCATGGTCAAGTTCCCTATGCCCCTCGCGGCGACGTTCATCGTTACTAAGTGAATACATGCAAGATGTGGTAGTAGCGCTAAATAACGCGATTAGAAGTTTTTCTTGAGAGGAATTTTGTGTGTAAGTGCATGATTTGGCAAATCATATGATCGATTGCGCAAAGTATAGGTGCATTGTGGTTGAGAATGCAAAGATTTTAACGAATGTTCGTATTAGATTGTGCGGCTGGATGTTGCGCGGATTCTTTAAGCGCTAAAAAAACATAGCTATCTGTAAGGTCGTTGCCATATGCGCTGCAAGATTTCACTTACCCACTCTCGCCGAACGCGCTCTAACGTGCTGCTTTGCATGGAAAACATGGTAAGGGGGCGCCTGTTAAACAGGGAAGGAGAGGGGAGCTCTTTGCGGAATGCCATTATTCCATATGGATTGTTTTCGCCTTGGGCGTCACGTCATCTGGCAGCATCGATGGTATTGGGAGTGTCGTTGGCGCTGCTGCCTAACGCTCCGGCTGTTGCGCAGTCACTTCCCGAAGGCCTCGCCTCTCCGGGAGCTAGCAACCTGCATGACGTGGTTCAGCGTTCCATATCGACCAACCCTGAAGTGCGTGCCGCATGGAACGGGCTGAATGCGGCGGGTCATATGGTGGATTCAGCACGCGGCAATTATCTGCCGAGCATCGATGTGTCGGCGGGTGTCGGGCGCGAGGACCGTGAAGGTGATGGGCGTGGTAGCTATGACACCGGTTTCGCCGAGCTTACCCTCAATCAAATGCTCTATGACGGTTTCGCCACACGCAGTGAGGTAGAACGCCTGGATCGTGCCAAGCGGGTCAGCTACTACGAGTTGTTGGATGCCAGCGAGGACGTGGCACTGGAAGCGACACGCGCTTACCTGGATGTGCAGCGCTACCGTGAGCTGGTGCGTCTGGCACAACAGAACCATGCCGATCACCAGCGGGTGTTCGAGCGGGTCGAAGAGCGCGTTGAGTCAGGCACTGGCCGCGGTGTCGACATGCAGCAGATTAGCGGCCGTCTTTCGCTCGCCGAGTCCAACCTGATGACGGAAGCTTCCAACCTGCATGACGTGACGGCTCGCTATCAGCGTCTTGTCGGAGATTTGCCGGCGGAACAGCTGGCGCCGGCGCCAGCCCTGGAAGATCGTCTGCCCGAATCGGTGAGTACAGCCGTCGACCACGCTCTTCAGGGCAATCCGGCATTTCACGCTGCCATTGAAAACATCGAGGCGGCACGTGCCGAGCGTGAGGGGAGTCGTGCCGACTTCCACCCGCGCCTTGATCTGCGTGGGCGCACCGGCACGTACGATAGCTATGACGGCAGCTTCGATCCAATGGGCCACCGCGATCGCCATAGCATCGAGCTGGTGGCCAGCATGAACTTGTACCGGGGCGGTAGTGACCGGGCATCACTACGCAGTGCAACCGACCGCCTGGAGCAGGCCACCGACCAGCGTGAAGTGGCCTGCCACAATGTGCGCCAGACAGCCCAGATCGCCTACAACGATACTCAGCGTCTGCGTGAGCAGCTCGAGTATCTCGAGCACCATCGTCAGTCGATCGATCGCGTTCGCGGCGCTTACCAGCAGCAGTTCGATATTGGTGAGCGCACGCTGCTCGATGTGCTGGATAGCGAGAACGAGTACTTCGAGGCGAGCCGTGCCTTCGTCAATGCGCAGTATGACGTGGCGGTGGCCGATGCCAGCACCCTAGCAGCCATGGGGCAACTGATGCAGGTCCTCGAGGTGCGCAGCGACAGAGTGCCGAGCCTGGCGGAGTTGGGCAGCGACGGTGTCGAACTCGACCCCGATGCGCTATGTGCCGCCCAGGGGCCGGCAGGATATACGCTGGAGGATTTCACGTCCGGTTCCGCCATGCCGCGTTCGGGTAGTGCCTTTTAAGTTTCGTATGCCGATCAGCGAGCCGCCGGGTCACCGGCGGCTTATTCGTTGCAGAGAGATGTCATGCAGTGTTGCCGGGTGAGTCGTCTCGACACTGGCGGTTCGCAGGCAGCATGTAAGCAGTGTGGGATATCGCACCATGTCGACATGCAATAACTTATCGGAGCAACCTCAGAGGTTGATGTGACGTACAAAGAAGCTCCAACGGTGCCACCGGATATCGAAGTTGATGCCGGTCAGCAAGATGAGCTCCTGGCATGTCTTCAAACCATCGCGCTTGCTCATGATCATCGGGTGTCGGGTGACTCGCTTACTGCTGGCTTGCCGCTAGAATCGGGTAAGCTGACGCCATCGATTTTTCCTCGTGCTGCGGCACGTGCGGGCCTTAGTGCACAGATCGTCAAAAGCCGCTTAGTACAGCTAAACGCTTCCCTGCTGCCAGCCGTATTGCTGCTGGAGGCAGGGCGAGCTTGTGTGTTGGTAGCACTTGATATTAAGACGCGAACAGCAAGGGTGATATTTCCCGAACTGAACAGTGCAGAAGCTGATGTTGATCTTGGCAACTTGCAGGATCGATACAGTGGACGAGCGATTTATGCTCGCCCGCATTTTCGTTTCGATGCGCGCGGTCCGGAGGTCAAGAAACAGCGTGCACGGCATTGGTTCTGGGGTGTGGTACGAGAAAATCGCCGACTCTATCGTGACGTGATTGCTGGCTCGGTGGCGATAAACCTGTTTGCCGTTGCGATGCCGCTTTTCGTACTCAATGTTTATGATCGTGTGGTACCCAACCATGCGACAGAGACATTATGGGTCCTAGCTGTCGGCATCTTCGTGGTGCTGTGCTTCGATCTGGCACTGCGCTTGATGCGCAATGCCTTCGTCGATCTGGCAGCGAGCCGTGCCGACGTCAAGCTATCGTCATCGATCATGGCTCGTGTCCTCGGTATGCGGATGGAAGCAAGGCCAGCCTCCACGGGCTCGTTTACCGCGACATTACAGTCTTTCGATACGGTTCGCGCCTTTATCGGCTCGGCGACAGTAGTGGGATTGGTCGACCTACCTTTCGTGCTGATGTTCGTAGCAATCATTGCTTTGATTGCTCCCCCATTGGCGATTCCGGTGCTGGCGGGAATAGGTTTCGTACTGCTCTATGCCCTGGCAGCACAAAGTAAATTGCATGAACTTTCCGAAACTACATGGCGGGTTGGAGCTCAACGCAATTCGACACTAGTGGAGTCGGTCTCTCAACTGGAGGCCGTCAAGGTGCTGCGTGCGGAGAGTCATATCCAGTCAATCTGGGAGAAGGCGTCGGCATTTCTGTCGCGTACGGCCGCCCAGCTACGGCTTGTCAGTTCCTCTGTCTCCAGCGTAGCGCTCTGGGCTCAGCATAGCGTGGCGGTTTGCGTCATTCTTATCGGCGTTTATCAGATCATCGATGGCAATCTTACTCAGGGCGCTCTAATCGCCGCCTATTTGCTATCGTCGCGCGCCATGGCACCGGTGAGTCAAGCAGCCGCTTTACTCGCTCAATATCATCAGTCGGCCACGGCACTGGAATCCCTCAATGCTGTCATGGAGCAACCGGTAGAACGCCCGGAAGGTAAGAATTTTGTCAATCGCCCGGTGGTCCACGGGCAGTTGAATTTCGACAAAGTCGCTATGCGATATCCAGGCGAGGAGCGTGATGCACTGCGCGATATCACCATGACAATAGCGCCTGGTGAGCATGTGGCGGTACTCGGGCGGGTTGGCTGTGGCAAGTCAACGCTCAATAAAATGATGCTTGGGCTGTATCAGCCAAAGTCGGGGGCGGTGAAGCTCGACGATATCGATATCCGTCAGATCGATCCACTACAACTGCGTCGCCACTTTGGTTACGTACCTCAGGATCTCAGCCTGTTCTTCGGCTCGTTGAGAGAAAATATCGTGGCCGGTGGAGGCAGTGATGGGGTGGGCGATGAGGCCCTTCTTAGAGCCATCAAACTTGCCGGTTTGAACGGTCTGGTTGATGCACACCCGCATGGCGTCGACCTAAATGTTGGTGAGCGAGGCGAATGCCTTTCCGGCGGCCAACGTCAAGCGGTGGCCATTGCCCGGGCGGTGGTCCATGACCCACGAGTCCTACTGTTGGATGAGCCATCCAGCGCCATGGACCATGCCAGTGAAGAGGCGTTAAAGCACAAGCTGAAAGACTATGCCCAGGGTAAGACCATGCTGCTTATGACCCATCGCCGGTCATTATTGTCGCTGGTCGAGCGGGTGGTAGTGGTCGAGGCCGGCAAAGTGCTGGCGGATGGGCCGCGTGACCGGGTGATGGAAGCCTTGCGTAAGGGGCAGCTCGGGAGGGCGAGTTAATGGCTGCCAATATTCGCAAGCGCAGTGCCGAACAGCAGGGGTTCGAGGCAATTGGTCGACTCTCCGAACGTAGCTACAAGCCCCTGCGGCCACTCATCGACCGGCTCTTTGCACGGCGCGTCAGTGCTGCTCATTTGAGCCGTAACTGGGCAAGCGATGCCGACTGGGCACGTCTGCAACAGGATCCGATTCGTGCACGATGGTTTCTATATACGGTGCTCCTGGCCATCGCGGCACTGATTGTCTGGTCGTACTTTGCGGCTATCGATGAGGTAACGCGTGGCACTGGTCGAGTGATCCCTTCTTCCCAGCTGCAGAAAGTACAGACCTACGATGGCGGGGTGGTGCAGGAGATCATGGTCCGCGAGGGCCAGATGGTCGAGGCCGGTGAGCTATTGATGCGCATCGACCCAACGCGCTATGTGGCGAACTTCCGTGAAAATCGTGCCCAGGCGCTCGCACTGGGAGCGCGGGTAGAGCGCCTCCGGGCACTAGCTACTGACACGCCATTCGATCCGCCAGAAGAGTTGCTCAGTGCCGCGCCAGGGATCGTAGCCGAGGAGCGTGAGATTTATGAGAGTCGGCGTGAGGAGTTGCGCGAGCAACAGAGCATTCTGAGTGATCGCATACGTCAGCGTGAGGAGGAGTTGCGCGAAGCGCAATCGCGGCGCGATACCGCCCAGCGAGATCTCAATATGGCCAGGGAGGAGCTGCAGCTCACCCGCCCATTGGTGTCATCGGGTGCGGTATCCGAGGTCGAGGTGCTGCGTCTCGAACGTGACGTGTCGCGAGGTACCGGCGAGCGGGATCAAGCTGAGGCGTCCGTATCACGGCTGGAAGCTGCCGTCGAGGAAGCGCAGACGCAGTTACGTGAGGTCATCCTCGAACGTCGCAGTGATTGGCGCGACGACATGGTTCAAGCAATGGGTGATCTCAATGCATTAGACGAGTCGAGCACCGGGTTGCAGGATCGTGTGCGCCTTGCCGAGGTACGTTCGCCGGTGGCCGGGGTAGTGCAGCGACTCAATATCACCACCATCGGTGGTGTTGCGCAGGAGGGGCAGGAGATCGTCGAAATCGTGCCTACCGACGACCAATTGCTCGTTGAGGCACGCGTAGCACCGCAAGACATCGCCTTTCTGCACCCGGGGCAGCCGGCGACGATCAAGCTCACCGCCTATGACTTTGCCATCTTCGGTGGCCTCGAGGCGGAGCTGGATCACATCAGTGCCGATACCATCACGGATGACAACGACAACACCTTCTACCTGGTGCGCGTGCGTACGCGTGAAGGTGAGGAGCTGAGCGACGAGTTGTCGGTGATCCCTGGCATGACCGCTCAAGTCGACATCATGACCGGTAAGCGCACTGTGATGGAATTCATGCTCAAACCCGTTCTACGGGCTTGGGGCAATGCCATGGGGGAGCGTTGAGGATGGCTCGGAATTTTATTCGGCTGATATGTGGCACAGCCATGCGCTTGGGCGTAGGGGCGAAGATTAATAATCAGGGAGTAATCGCATGATCGTTGCAACCGTCATTTCCATTACAGGACAAGCATGGGCACGCGATAGCGAGGGAAATCTTCGTGAACTGCGTGTCGGGGATGCCCTTCAAGAGGGTGAAACGCTTGTGACGGGCGATAATGCCCAAGTCAAGCTCGATGTTGGCGATGGTCGCGACCCAATGCTGGTCGAGGAGGGAGAGAGTATCGTCATCGCTGCCGAGCCGGATGCCGATGAAGATGCCAACGATGACGATGCTGATGAACAACATGAAACACTGCTGGATGACGATAACCTCAACACCCCGCCAGACAACCCCACGGGCGACGATGAGGCCAGTGCAGGTGGGCACTACTTCGTGCGCTTGGGGCGTATCGGCGACGAACTGGGCCAAACGTTCGATTTCGATGCATTCCAGCCAGCTGAGCCACTGGAGTTTCCGCGAGATGGCGGAGGCAGGACACCGACAGCGGAGAGTGCTGCGCCGCCAGAGGGTAGCATTAGCGTCACCTTAGGCGAGATCAACAGCGACAATGTCACCGATGTGCCGATTCACGGTACGACGGAAGACATCGTCGCTGGCCAGACGGTTTTCCTGGTGGTCAGCGACGGTAATCCTGACACCGAGGACGTCGAGGTGACGACAACGGTCAACGCAGACGGGAGCTATGAGACTACCGCCGACCTGAGCGGCCTCGACGAGGGTGAGATCGGCGTCACCGCCACGGTGCAGGATCAGGCCGGTAACCAGCCCACGGATACCGACACGGCTGGGCTCGACACCAGCGCCGAGATCAGCGTCAGCCTGGAGGACGTCAATAGCGACAACGTCGATGACGCGCCGATCCACGGCACCACCGACGACGTGGAAGAGGGTCAGACCGTGACGCTGGTGGTCAGCGATGGTAACCCGGATACGCCCGACGTGATGGTTACCACTACGGTGGATGAAGAGGGTAACTACGACACTACTGCCGATCTCAGTGGCCTCGATGAGGGCGACCTGACGGTAGAGGCGACGGTGGAGGATCAGGCCGGCAACCAGGCCACGGATACCGACACGGCGGAGCTCGACACCAGCGCCGATATCAGCGTGAGTTTCGATGACGACGTGATCAACGACGACGGCAAGTCGTCGGTAGGGCTGAGCGGCACCACGGATGACGTCGAGCCGGGCCAGGAAGTGACCCTGGTGATCACCGCGGACGGCGGTGAAGGCGAGGTGGAAGTCACTACGACCGTTGAAGCAGACGGCAGCTACAGCACCACTGCAGATGTGAGTGCACTGCCCGATGGTGATCTGAGCGTAGTCGCCACGGTGCAGGACCAGGCCGGCAACCAGGCCAGTGACGACGATACGGCGGAACTCGATACCAGCGCCGAGATCACCGTCAGCCTGGAGGGCGTCAACGTCGACAACGTCGATGACGCCCCGATCCACGGTAGCACCGAAAGCGTGGAAGAGGGCCAGGAAGTGACGCTGGTGGTCAGCGATGGTAACCCTGATACCGACGACGTCGAGGTGACGGCAACGGTCAACGCAGACGGTAGCTATGAGACCACCGCCGACCTGAGTGATCTCGACGAGGGCGACCTGACGGTAGAGGCGACGGTGGAAGACCAGGCCGGCAACCAGGCCACGGATACCGACACGGCGGTGTTCGACACTAACCAACCGACGTTGGAGATCACCTCGGCTGACAGCACGCTCGGCGCAGAAGAAGATACGACGCTGACGTTCGAGTTCAGCGAACCGGTAGATGGATTCACCGAGGCGGATATTCAGGTCGAGGGCGGCACATTGGTTCCGGGTAGCCTGAGCACGCAAGACGATCAGACCTGGACCGCTGAGTTCATTGCCGACGGTGAAGCGCCGATTAGCGTCGATGTCGAAGACGATACCTACACCGACAAAGTGGGGAATCCCGGTACAGGGGACACGCATGCCATCAACGCCGCCCCACAGGCCAGTGGGGTGGCGGATATCACCCCGGTGGGCGAGGAAGTCGTGGTGGATGTGCTGGCCAATGACAGTGACCCAGATGGCGATGATCTGAGCATCACCGATATCAACGGCACAAGCATCGGTCCCGGTGAAACGGTCGAGGTTGACGGCGGCACCGTTACCTTGATCGAAGGTGGCGATGACGATGGCAAGTTATTGTTCACGCCTGAGGACGGGTTCGATTTTGCCAACAGTAACGGCCAAGTCGAATTCGACTACACCATCAGCGATGGCGAAGGGGGATCCGACGCCGCCACAGTCACCGTGGGCGTGGTCGATGTCGCCATCACCGACAACGCCATGCCGAATGGTGAAGGCGGGGTGGACGATAGCGAAGGCGA
Source organism: Halomonas salipaludis (assembly GCF_002286975.1). GTDB lineage: Bacteria > Pseudomonadota > Gammaproteobacteria > Pseudomonadales > Halomonadaceae > Franzmannia > Franzmannia salipaludis. Next base: position 254,568 of record NZ_NSKB01000004.1, on the reverse strand, counting down.
TGATGTGCTCGCCTCCATCGACGATCTCGAGAATGTGCAGATTAGCGGTCAGATCCCGGCCGGCGGCTCGGTGGAGAGCCTGATTGTGAGCAGCAGTGGCGGTGGCGAGGTCACGGTTGTGGTTGGCGCCGATGACATCGATGCCGATGGCACGTTTTCGGTGGAAGCCGATCTTAGCGGCCTGCCGGACGGTGATCTGTCGGTGACCCTGGTCGGGGCCGATGGTGAAGGCAATCAAGCGCAAACCGACGATGGCATCCTCAAGAATACTGTGACCGAGGTGACCGTCGAGGCCATCGAGTCGGATACCGATGGCAATGTCACCGAGATCAGCGGCAGCGGCGAGCCGGGAGACAGCGTTGCGCTGGAGCAAATCGATTCGGATGGAAACGTCACATCGATCCCCGATACGGACGACATTGTCGTCGATCAGGATGGCAACTGGTCGTTTACGCCGACGGTGCCGCTGGACGCGGAGCGTTTCGAGGTACGTGCTACTGCCACCGATGAGTACGGCAACACCGCAGAGGCTAGCCGCTCCGTATCTGGTCTCGATCTGGGCGAGAGCATTGCGGTGTCCGAAAGCGGCATTGTCGCGGACGGCGATCAGCCGGCAGGCACGGACGCGGGTAACGCAAGCGCCCGCACATATGAAGGCGAACTGACGCTCTCCTTCGCGGAGGACGAAGACCTCGCCACCCTCGAGATCGCTGGCCAGTCCTTCGATCTGGCACAACTGCAAGGTGCCAGCGAGAGCGATCCCCTCGAGATCGTAACGGATTACGGCACCCTGACGATCACCGGTTACGACGACAGCGGCGACACGTCCATTCTCAGCTACAGCTACACGCTTACGACAGCCGCGGATCACTCTCAACTGGGGGACGATGAGCCCTTTATCGATGCGCTTGATGTGAGCCTGACCGATACTGCCGGCGACGTGCGTAATGGCTCGCTAGACGTGGAGATCGAGGACGATTCGCCGCTTGCCAATGACATGCCTGAGACCCAGGACATCACCGAGGGTGATGCGGCGTTTGACGGCACCAACCTGATCGACAACGACAGCCTCGGTGCCGATGGTGCGGTGGTGCATACGATCTACTACACCGACCGCGACGGTGAACCGGCTGAGATCGTCGTTGGCGAGGCCGATGACGTGGGAGGCGAGGTCCAGGAACAAACGGTTGACACCCAGTATGGTGAGCTAACGGTCGGGAGTGACGGCAGCTGGTCGTATAGCGTGCTGAATAGCGTCGACCATGCCGGCGAAGACGAGGTGATCGAATCCTTCGAGTACGACCTGATCGACGGCGATGGCAGCGTCAGTGAGGAGCGAGGAACCAAGAACATCGGCATCGAGGACACTGAGCCCGAGGTTGGCAATACCGACGACGCCACGGTCGACGAGGCCAACCTGTCCAGCGGCACCGACCCCGACGATGATGCGTTGACCGTGAGCGGTGATCTCGAGGTCACCGGTAACGACCCGTTTCTGGTCAGCTTCGCTGATATTGAGGAAAGTGGCTCGCTCTACGGTGAAGCCTTTACCGCCGGTGGCGAAGACGTCTATTTCCAGGTCAGTGAGGACGGCGGCACCCTGATTGCCAGTACCGACGATAGCTTCGAAGACGCAGGAGCGGAGGTCTTTACTGTCACGCTCACCGACCGTGAGCAATCACTGGAAGACGCACTCGCCGGCAACGCCCCGAGCCCAGGCTATGAATTCACCCTGAAACGCCCGCTGGACCAGGCCGATGGTGAACAGGACCTGGACCTTGGCTTCGACTTCACCGTGCAGGAGCAGGGCGGCGAGGATGGTGAATACGAGACGGATAAAGACGCTGCCTCCGGTAGCTTCACGGTCACCGTCGAGGATGATGCGATTGGCGAGGAAGGCCAGTCGATCACGCTGGATGAGGATCAGGACGGAGGCGAGTCGTTCCTGACCCCGGCGGAGGCGGTGGGAGACACCATTACCATCGATGAGGAGAACGAACCTGATCATGGCAGCGTGAGTATCGATTCTGAGACTGGCGCGATGACCTACACGCCAGATCAGCACTTCAGCGGCGAAGACAGCTTCACCTATCAATACCAACGTGCTGATGGCCAAGTGCGCGAGGTAGAGGTCTCGGTCACGGTCAACCCGGTTTCTAACGAGCCCGTGTTTGCGGTTGATGCGTCGTCGGTCACGGTCAACGAGCACAATGTAGAGGGGCAAGACGAGGCTGACTCGCGCGTGCCGCTAGGTTTCGAGGCGCCGCTGCCAAGCGACCTGGAGGACAACAGCGCCGAGCGCCTTGGCGCTATTGAGTTGAGCGGCATGCCGGACGGGGCCACGCTGGTTGATGGCAATGGCGATCCCATCGATAACGTCGGTGACGGAAACGGCGTGATCAGCGACGGCGCCATCCAGTTCGTGATAAGCGAGTATCTGAATGAAAACTCGCTTGGACCCAATGGCGAGTCCATTCGTCATGCCGATGACTGGGAGGCGCGATATCCCGACGCCGTCGAGATCAGTCTGGCCGATTTCGAGGCCCTGGAGATCCGTGGGTCCGACCACGACGCCCATAACTTTACCGTGACCGGTGGCGTCACCTCCTATGAGGTCGACGGCGACGGCAATCCGCTGGATGCCGATAGCGATACCCTGACCAGCCGCACCGAGACCCCGGTAGAGGTGCAGGTGCAGGCGGTGACCGATCCGGTCGACCTCTCCTTGAATGACGCCAATGACCTGTCAGGCGATGACAATATCGACAGCGTCGACATCGACAACGGCACGGCCACCGTCACCCTGGAAGAAGACAGCCCGCTGGATCTGGCACGCCTGCTGACGGCCGATTTCGAGGACCTGACCGGCAGCGAGGAGCGCTGGATCGAGATCAGCGGCGTGGAGGAAGGAACATTCGTTACCGTCAATGGCCAGACCTTCGAGGCCGGTAGTGACGGCGTCATCGAGATACCGGCCAGTGCACTGGGCGACTTCGGTGACGGTGAGTCCCGCGACCTGCCGACGCTTGAACTCACCCCGCCGAACGACTTCAGCGGCGATATCTCCGATATCACGGTCACGCTCAATGCGATCGATCGCGATCCGGACGGCCCGTCCGAGGATGGCGAGCAGGTGCAAGACACGGTGGATCTCAACCTGGAGGTCACGCCGGTGCCCAATGAGATCGAGGACCTGGACCAGGTCGAGATCTTCGAATACCGCGCAGGCGAAGAGGACATCCAGGATGACCGTACCTTCCTGACCGGCATCGAACCTCAGGATATGCGGGAAAGCGAGGCGATCACCGAGATCGTGGTCAACGATATTCCGGAGGGATGGGCGGTCTTCGATGAGGCCGGTGAACCGATTGCCGTTACCGATGGTTCTTTCACTATCTCCGAAAGCGATATCGAGAGCGGGGTTTTCGAGAACTACACCATTCGCGCCCCCGAGAATCGCAGCGAGGACATTAATCTGAGCCTCGATATCACCGTTGAGGACACCGGCACCGTCGGTGGTGAGGAGACGACCGTCAGCGAAACCTTTGAGGGCGTGGAACTGCCCGTCAAGGTCCAGCCGGTAGCCGGCACGGTAGAGGACGGTGATATCGAGACGCCGGATAATATCGTCTATGACAATGGCGTAGAGGATGGCACGGGCAATGTTGGCGTCAAGCAGGATGAGTGGTACGACCTCAACTCCAGCGACTGGAGTAGCCTGGACGCTGGAGAGACTCTGGCCACAGGCTGGACCAATGCCGATGGCGGCTTCCTGGGCGATACGGGCGATAACCCCAGTGAGGTGACCTATGCGCAGCTGACGCCAGTGCAGGTGGCAGGCCAGGGGATCGACGAGGTCGGCGCCAATGGCGTGACCTTCCGCTGGCAGGATGACAGCGGTGACTGGGTCGAGGTTGCTTATAACGGTACGCCGGTGGATGTGCCGGTGGAGTTCCTCGACACCCTGCAGATGCGCGGTGGCCCCTTCCAGGCGGGTGAGTTCAACGTCGAGGTCCGCGCCAAGAGCGTGGATGCCGGTGAGAATGCCGACGATGCCGAATCGGTGGCGGTCAGCGACGACCCGGATTACGTCCTGAGCGGGATTGTGTTCGAACCGGATGCGAGCGATCCCGACGACATCAGCCTGAATGTCACCAGCTCCTCCGGCGAGGAGAGTTCGCAGGACATCGAGCGCCCGATCGATCTGGATATCGACCTGCGTTCATCCGATCCCTACGAGAGCTTCAATATTACCCTGGAGGGCATTCCTGAGGGGGCGGTGGTTATCTATGACGGCCAGCGCTTCGATAGCAACGATACGCCAGACGACGGTGATGGTCTGGATCGCGGTCAGAACAGCGTAACGATCGACGACTTCGACCCGAGCGCGGACCTGCAAATTATCACCGCACCCTTCGACAACCGGGATTTCCGCCTGGAGCTAGGCGGTGAGGTGGTGGATGCCTTCGAAGGCAGTGAGGGCGAGTTCCGCGAGATAGATGACCTGGTGCCCCGCCCGATTCGGGTCAATGTGGATGGCGTCGCGGATGACGCCAGCATTGATGCGGTCGAGGAAGCTGAAGTCTCTGAGGGCGATGGAGTGACGCTGGATCAATTGATCGGCGCACAAAGCCTAGAGATGGACGATGTCGATGGCTCTGAGCGCCTTACCCTGCGCCTGGAGGGGCTGGACGCTGAGTTCTCCCTGCAGGGCAGTGGGGTCTCATCGCTTGGCGGGACGGGCGAAGAACGCCAGTGGATGATCAGCCAGGATATCGCAGAGGGCCAGTCGCTGGAGCAGATCCGAGATGCCCTGGCGGACACGCTGGCACAGATTGAATTGACCCTCCCTGAGCACTTCAGTGGCGAAGTGAGCTTTCAGGTCGCACCGATCACTACCGAGGATGACGGCAACTCGGCGACGCATGAGCACACCGACGTACGGCTCGATGTCACGCCGGTGGCCACGGCGACCATCAGCACCAGCGTGACGGCTCAGGAGGACGCCTTCCAGCAGTTGGACTTTACCCTGGTTGGCAGCCCTGAGGAGAAGAACGAAACGCTTGCCGCCGTGCGCATCAATGCCGGCGACATCAATGAGGATGAGTTCGAGCTTTACCTGGGCACCGGCGACACTGCGCCGACCCTAGCCGAGGCGGCGGCTAATGGCGCCGACGGTATCACGCTTGAGGATGGCTGGCTGGAGATTACCGGCGATGCCCTCGACAATATCTACCTGAAGGGGGCTCCCAACTTCGCCGGTGACGAGCTCGGCTTTGCGATTGAATACGATATCGAGGTCGCCCCGTGGAGCGGTTATGAAGGTGAGGTGGAGCCTGTCACCGAGACCATCGAGGATACCTACGACGTTAGCATCGACGCGGTGACCGACCCGGTGGAGATAACACTGCTCAGCATCGATGGCGACACGGATGCCGAGTCGATTACCGTGAATGAGAACGGTGATTTCGACGTGGTCGTCGAGCTGAACAAGGCGCCCGACCCGGACGCCAACGATGAACCCGACCACGATGGCAGCGAGCGACTGGAGTATATCGTTATCGACGGCGTGCCGCTGGGGGTGAGCGTGGCGGGCGCCGAGTTCATCGGCCAAACCCCGGGATCGGCGAACAATGACCTGACCACCGGTCAGTGGCGGTTGAACGTTGACCAGGCGTTCGCCGGACCGCTCGAGCAGACCCTGACGTTTCAGGTCGAGGGCGATGCGACTCGCTTCCAGGATGGTTTCGAGGGCGACATCAGCATCACGGCCTTTACCCGCGATTACACCAGCGATGGCGCACCGGCACCGGATGTTGAATCGGCCAGTGTGGATTGGACTCTAGAAATCGACAGCGATTTCGATGACAGCGACGCGGATGACTCCCAGCCAGCCAATATCAGCACCTGGGAGGTGCGTGATGATGAAGACGCGGTGATGACCGAGGATGAAGCCCAATCGCTTGCTAACCTGTTGACCGGCGAGCTTGACGAATCCGATGAAGGGGGCTTCTCGATCACGCTGACCGATGTGCCCGAGGGCACAGAGATCATCGGCATGACCGAAACCCAGGTAGACGGTGAGACGGTGTATTATGCCGCTGGCTCGGGTGACAACGATGCGCTTCAGGATCTGCTGAACCAGATCCAGGTGAGGGCGCCGGAGAATGGCAACGACAATAGCCTGGATGGTTTCGGCTTCGATGCCACCTTGACCACCTACGCGGCCAGTGGCATCGAGGAGGTGGAAACGGCAAGGGTCGAGCCAGAGGTAACGCCGGTGACCGATCCCTTTGGTGTTGCGTTGGATATGCCCAGCGACGCCAGCGAGTCTCAGGACGAGGAGAGTGAGCTGGATCTCGGCATTACGCTGAGCAATCCAGCAGATGGCGCCTTTGCTCAGCTGCTGGATGACAACGAGGAGCCCTCGGATACGGTATACGTCCGCGTCGACGACAGTGGCATGGACGAGTCGGGCGAACTGCTCTGGAACGGAGAACCGATCACCGCGACGGAAGTGACCATCGAGGGAGAGACCTACTTTGCCATCGAGGGTGTGACACTGGACGCTGAGGGCGGTGCTAGCCTGGAGGGGTTGAGCTATCGCCCGGCGCAGTACGCTTCCGGAAGTGTGGAGGTGAGTGTTGCCGTATTCGGCCGCGAGCAAGGGGCCGAGAACGTCGAATCCACTATCGTCTCCGAGAGCTTCGGTGTTGAGCCGGTCAACAGCGGTTTCGTCGAGTTCGGCGTGGAAGATGCGATGGGGCTGGAGCGGGATGGCGAGGACCGCGATGCGCCGATTGAGGTCGAAGTCAGCAACTTGCAGTTGAGCGACGACTCCGAAGTGGTGCAATCGGCGTTTTTCGAGGGCGTGCCCAACGGCTACACCGTGGTCTACGGCGATAATGCCGAGAATGTACAGTCCGCTAATAACTCAGGATCCGATGGTGACGGTACCAACACCTGGTCGGTCCCGGTCACCGAAGAGGGTGAGTTGCCGGGGTACATCGGCATCGTGCCGCCGCGCTATGAGTCCGGGAAGATCGAGGGCATCCAGTTCACGGTGCTTTCCGGGGAGCCGGGCATCGAACCTGAGGCTACCTCGAGTGAGTTTAATCTGATCGTGGAGGGCGTGGCCGATGGTATCGAGATCGCGCCCAACTCCAGCTTTGGCAACGAAGTCGAGCCTGTGCGGCTGAACCTTAACGCTGATATGAAAGACTACTCAGGCAGCGAGACGGCCACCTTCGAGTTCACCGGGCTCGGTGAACACGCGGCATTTTACTTGCCGACCGGAGAAGACGGCGCACTGGAGCTAGCGCCCGGCTTCGAGGACAACTGGGAGTATGATGCGGCGGATGGCGGTACTTATACGCTCGCCGGGGTGCCGTCCGACATGATCAACCAGGTTCATGTGCTGCAGGCCGCTAACGCCCTGGACGACGACGGTGTCTCAGTACGCGCCAAGACCGTTGAATCGAATGATTTCGATGACAACATTGACGCTGACGAAACAGACTTCACCGAGCCGCAAGACCTGCCGCTGAACATCAGCCCGGTGACGCCCTCCCAAGGCGACGACACCCTGCTCTACAGCGGTGATCCACTGGATGGGCTCGACGGTGAAGACATCGTCCAACTGCGCTATGGCCAGGATCTAGACCGTGACGACTACGCCAACCTCGATAATATCGAGATCCTCGATCTGATGCCGGAAGGCCAGGATCATACTCTGAGCGACCTGACCATCGACGACGTAGTCGATATGACCGACGATGACAACGAACTGTTCATCTACGGTGATGAAGGTGACAGTGTCGAGCTGGGCAGTGGCTGGTCCGAAAACGGTACCGTTACTGAAGATGGACGCGAATTCAGCGTCTACCATAGTGCTACTGAGGGCGCTGAACTCAGGGTTGAGTCAGCCATTACTGTGGATCAGTAAGGAAATAAATAAGCTATCCAACCAGCGCTGACCTGACCGCCAGCGCTGGACTGGATTAGTGTGGCTGATTGACTCTTAAAACTTTGCACTAACGATCAAGTTGTTTGCGGCCCCTGTACTTAACCGCTAATACTCACTTCACGAGTAACTAATGAAAAATGATGTATCGCCTCATACTGCTAGGCGATGCAATGCTAGGGCGCGCATTAACCGTCAATAGTATGGCGTTGAATGCCGCGTGCTGGGAATAATAAGCGGGAAGTTGAGGGGCGCTCATGAATAAGGTCTATCGCATCGTATGGAACCGTGCGCTGGGACGGTCAATAGTGGCGCCGGAAGTAGCCTGCCGACGTGGTAAAGCCGCTACACAGCAGGGGCTCGCTGAACGCAGCACAAGTGCTCAAGCCATACAGCGGCCCCCGGTTAGTGCACGGCCACTGTTTTCTATAACACTTGTGACCTTCATGGCTACAGGGGGGGGGACACTATCAGCGCCCAGCTTTGCTGCCCAGAGTGCGGTGTTGGAGGGTAGCGGTGATGGCTTGCAGGTGGGCGACGGAACAGAGGCAAGTGACGACGGGTTGACAACGCTTTACTGGGCAAACCCCTTTGTGTTGGACGGTAGCGTGCCAATTGACTACTCAGGTGGGTTAACTGTTCCTGGGGCGGTGGCTATTGGTACAGATGCTCAAGCGACATCTCCCGGGTCTGTTGTCATCGGTGCTAACTCGATTGCTGAAGCTCCCGCAACCAACCAAGGTGCGTCAACGGTCATTGGTGCCTATTCGTACGCTGGCAGCAATAATAACGTCGTGCTGGGCAACCGCGGGGTTGCTATCGGCTGGGCAGCCATGGCGATAGGGCGGGAGTCAGCCTCTACCGGCAGAAACGCCATTGCCTTTGGTAATGTATCGGCAGCCATTGGCGATGGCGCCGTGGCAATGGGGCAGTCGTCTCTTGCCTCCGGGCAACGTGCCATTGCCATTGGCTCTGCGGACTCTCAAAGGGACTACTCCGAAGACAATACACAGGCCAGTGGTACTGATTCACTTGCTTTCGGTACACAGGCCGTAGCGAGTGAACAAGACGCCATTGCCTTTGGGCGCGAGGCCGGTGCTGCCGGTGAGCAATCTGTCGCGATCGGTACACTAGCGGATGCCGCGGCTAGTCGCGCCGTGGCGATTGGCAACGATACTCAAGCCGAACTGAGTGCCACTGCCATTGGCGATCAGGCGTCTTCTGTCGGTGAGCGTTCTACGGCAATTGGCTTTTTAGCCAACTCGCAGAGTGCTGACTCGGTGGCAATCGGCCATCAAGCGGCGGCAACCGGTATTAACGGCTTTGCCATGGGCCTGGAAAGTCAGGCGTCTGGGGTAGATTCATTAGCTGTAGGCACGGGGGCGATCGCCTCCGGCGAGCAAAGTATCAGTATCGGTTATCAAAACGAGGTCAGTGGTGACCACTCAGGGGCTGTCGGTGATCCGAATATCATAACCGGTAGCGGTTCTTATGCGCTGGGTAACGACAATACCATCGATGCCGATGAGGCCGGTGCCTTCGGCAACCGCAACGTGTTAGCGGAGACCGCCACCGGCAGCCGCCTTATCGGTAACGATAACGATGTCGATGTCGCCGATGCCTTCATACTCGGCAATGACGCGGACGTGACGGAAGAAGGGGGTGTCGCCTTGGGTTCCGGCTCGGTTGCGAGCACGGCGTCCGGCATTGCCGGCTATGTTCCCGAGGGCGCCGATGACACCGCTATCCTGTCGACGACCTCGACCCGCTCGGCGATCAGTGTCGGGGATGCGGACGCTGGCGAGTATCGCCAGATCACCGGTGTGGCGGCCGGTACCGAGGACAGCGATGCCGTCAACGTGGCCCAGCTGCAAGGTCTTGCCGACACCCCGTTGACCTTCGGCGGCGACTCTGGCGAGACCCAGCGTCGCCTGGGCGAAAGCCTCAATATCGTTGGCAGCAACGCCAACCTCAGCACCGAAGTGACCGACGACGACGAACTGCAGATCGCGCTGAACGACGACTTGGCACTGGACAGCGTAACCATCAACGACGGCGGGCCGGTGATCGACGGTGGCGGCATCGATATGAGCAATACTCAGATCGTTGGCCTGGCCGACGGCACAGAAGACGACCATGCGGTCAACCTGGGGCAGCTCAACGAAGTCGGCGACGTAGCCAGCCAGGGCTGGGACGTACAGACCAATGCCGATGCGTCGACCAATGTGGCGCCCGGAGATACGGTCACCTTCCTGGATGGCCAGAATATCGAGATCACCAGCGACGGCCAGGAGATCAGCGTGGCCACCGCCGATGACGTCGAATTCAGCAACGTCGAGATCAGCGAAAATCTCACGGTGGAAGGCGACACACTGCTGGAAGGCGATCTCAGCGTCACCCACGAGGGCGACGAAGTGTTCAACATCACCGAAGGCGATACTGTCTTCGGCGGCGATAGCTTCACCATCGCCGAGAACACCACAATCGACATGAGCGACAACCGCATCACCAACGTTGGCGATGCGATCGAGGAAGGCGACGCGGTCAACCTCGGCCAGGTCACCAACCTGACTGAGGAGATTGCCGACACCCCGCTGACCTTCGGCGGTGACTCTGGCGAGACCGAGCGTCGCCTGGGCGAGACGTTCAATATCGTGGGCAGCAATGCCAACCTCAGCACCGAGGTGACTGACGACGACGAACTGCAGATCGCGCTGAACGACGACTTGGCACTGGACAGCGTGACCATCAACGACGGCGGTCCGGTGATCGACGGCGGCGGTATCGACATGGGAGGCCAACAGATCGTCGGTCTGGCCGACGGCACCGAAGACGACCACGCCGTCAACCTGGGGCAACTCGACCAATCCATCGATGAGAGCACCACGCGCTATTACAGCGTCAATGACGGTGGAGTGATTGGCGACAACTACGACAATGACGGTGCCTCCGGTGTCAACGCCATGGCCGCTGGCGTCGGTGCCAGCGCTACACAAGAAGATGCCGTGGCCCTCGGGCGAGAGGCGCAAGCGAATATTGTCGGTGGTGCAGCGTTGGGGGCTGAGTCCATCGTTGATCGTGAGACGGCGCCCACCGACGGCGTGATTGATGCAGGGTCGGCGACCATTACCTACAACACCAACGATCAGGAACTGCTTGGCGCTGTCTCCGTCGGGCGTGATGGCGAGGCGTATCGTCAGATCACCAACGTCGCGGATGGCACGCAGAATCAGGATGCGGTGACCATTCGCCAGTTGCAGGGAGCGATCTCCTCGGTGACGCAGACTGGCACCCTCTACTTCCACGCCAACTCTGCCGATGAGGATGGCAGCAATGATTCGTTGGCAGTGGGGGAGGAGTCCATCGCCGTCGGTCCCGATACCATCGTCAACGCCGATCGCGGCATCGGCATGGGGGATGGGGCATTGGTCGAGGCCACGGCCCCGGGGGGAACGGCGATCGGCCAGCAAGCCTATGTCTCCTTGCCCGATGCGATTGCCATGGGCACCGAGTCCGAGGCCACCGGCGAACAGTCCATTGCGCTGGGGGCCGGAGCGGTAGCAAGTGACCCCAGTAGCGTGGCGCTGGGCGGCAACGCCGTGACCTCGGCCCCGGTGGGCACCTCCGGGACCACCATCAATGACGTGACCTATGAATTTGCTGGCAGCGATCCGGTGGGCACCGTCAGCGTGGGTGATGAAGACCAGGAACGTACCATCACCAATGTGGCGGCGGGACGTATCGAAGAAGACAGCACCGATGCCATCAATGGTTCGCAGCTTTACACCACGCATCAGGCGATCGAAGAAACGGGCGATTTGCTTATTGAGATTGCCGGCGATACCAGCGAGACCTACGTCAACGAGAATGGGCGCGGTATTCGCTATGCGCGCACCAACGAGAATGGCTTGGCCGAGAGCGACGCCTTTGCACAGGCGCCGGGTGCCACGGCAGTGGGCTACGAGGCGACGGCGACGGCGGCGGATGCGCTGGCACTGGGGCGCGATGCCCAGGCTGATCACCAAGGCAGCGTCGCCTTGGGTGAGGGGGCGCAAACGAGTGAGGCGGTCGGTACGGCGAGTATCGACATCGCCGGTCAAACGTATCAGTTCGCGGGTGCTGAGCCTGTGGCTACCGTGAGCGTGGGAGCCAATGGTGCCGAGCGTACCATCACCAATGTCGCGGCCGGTCGCGTGAGTGCCGATAGCACCGATGCGATCAACGGCTCGCAGCTGCACGCCACCAACCAGGCCGTGGAAAGTATCGAGGGGCGGGTCGGTGAGGTGGAGGGCGATGTCACCGAGCTCGATAACCGGGTGACCAACGTCGAGGGCGACGTAGCGAATCTCGGCGATAGCTTCGAGGAATTGAACGACCAAGCGGTGAAGTACGACGTCAATGATGATGGCAGCGTGAATTACGACTCCATCACGCTGGAAGGCGATGAGGGTACGACCATCACCAACGTGGCGGCCGGCGAGGTGTCGGAAGAGAGCAGCGATGCAGTCAATGGCAGCCAGCTATGGGAGGTGCAGAACCAGGTCAGCAACATCGAGGAGGGCGGCAGCAAGTACTTTACCGCCAACTCCGAGGCGGCTGCGGCTCAGGCGGAGGGTGACGAAAGCGTGGCAATGGGGCCCGAGAGCGTGGCGGCGGGGGACCACAGCGTCGCGGCAGGTGACGGCGCTCGGGCGGAGAGTGAAGGCGGTGTAGCGCTGGGGGCTGGCTCGGTAGCCCAGCGTGAAGGCATGGATGGCCAGGAAGAAGCCTTCTCCGGCGAGTCGGTCGCCTCGACCCAGGGCGCGGTGTCGGTGGGCAGTGAAGGCAGCGAGCGGCAAATCACCAATGTGGCCGGCGGTACCGAAGCCACCGATGCGGTCAACGTACGGCAGCTGGAATCGGTGCAAGCCGGTTCGGTGAACTACGACCGCGACGGCGACGGCAACGTGGACTACAGCTCGGTCACCTTTGGTGAGGAAGGCACCTCGACACGGCTGCGCAATATTTCAGCCGGTGTCGAGGATAGCGATGCGGTGAATCTGGGCCAGATGCGTGAGCTCAGCCAGCGCTTCGAGCAGCAAATTGGTGGCGTGCATAGTCGGATCGACGATGTGGAAGATCAGGCCAATGCCGGCACCGCAAGTGCCATGGCCATGGCCTCCGTCCCCCAAGCGTACAAGCCTGGCAAGAGCATGCTGGCGGTGGGGGCCGGTACCTACAACGGTGAGTCGGCGGTCTCCGTCGGCGCATCGCGGCTTTCCGACAACGGTCGTTGGGCGGCGAAGCTCAATGTCTCCGGCGACTCTCAAGGCAACTTCGGTGCAGGGGTCGGTGCGGGCTTCCACTGGTAAAGCAAAGGGGCATAGGATGTTCAACAACGCAATGTTTCGCAGGCTGCCTCTTGGCCTTGGTCTTGTCGGCATGCTGGCTGTGGGGATGCAAGGTTGCGCCTCTCCCGGGAGCCTGGGCGAGGAGGGGGAGGTGAGTTTCCCCGATCTCGACAGTTCTTACCTCGACACGGGGGATTTCATCGCCCCCGAGGCCATTCATCGTATCTCGGAGGGGCAAAGCAAGGAGCAGGTCAGGCGGTTGCTGGGCGACCCGCACTTCAATGAAGGATTCTTCGCGGTTCGGGAGTGGGACTACGCGTTCAATTTCTATACCGGCGAGGGCAACGAGTACATCACCTGCCAGTACAAGCTGTTGTTCGACCGAGACATGCGGATGAGCGAGACACATTGGCATCGTCCCGAGTGCGCGGATTTCATTTTTCCGGTTGAGGTGGACGCGTCGGATGCCGATGAGAGGGCGCATGAAGTGACGCTCTCGTCGGACATCCTGTTCGCCTTTGACAGTAGCGAATTGCGTCTGGAAGGCCGGCGTGGCCTGAATGAGTTAGTGAGCATTCTGGCGCGCGACTTCGTGAGCCCCAGTCTGCTGATCGAAGGTCATACCGATCGGCTGGGGGAGGTCACCTACAATCAGGTACTGTCCGAGCGTCGTGCCGCCGCGGTGAAAGCGTATCTGGTGGCACAGGGAGTGCCGGCGTCGACGATCAATAGCCGCGGTCACGGGGAGCGTGACCCGATAGTGACGTGTCCAGGGCAGAGTGCGACGCCTCTGCTCAAGCAGTGCTTGCAGCCCAATCGACGCGTCGAGATAGAAATTAACGAATAACCATCAGAGGCTTGATGGAAGCTAAATTCAGCGACCGCTGCAATAGCAATCAGGGGGAATGATCATTGACATGAAACGTATCTCTATATTCTTCATGGCGCCTCTGTTGCTGACAGGCTGTCTTCCAGAGGATGGCAACCCTGACGTGGATCAATCTGAGATATGTATAGCCAGCAGCGATGAGCAAGCCTTGGAATGCCCTGAAGGGGAGCTTTTTTTGGCACGTTTCGTCGACATGGATAATGCTATTAGTGCTTATCGGACACTGAATACCGCTGCCCTGTACTGTGACACCAATCACGCCATTTTCAAGACGGATGCCGGTGTGCTATGTGTGCTAACGCATCAGCGCTTTGATCTTCTTGTCGCAAGCAATGACATGTCTCCTGTATCGCCTGGTGCTATGGAAAGTGATGAATCGGAGGACAGGCATGAAGAGCTGGGGGAATAGGCGAGCTGGTGATTGACTCCCATACCAAATGTACACTGATGGTCGGTGGGGCTGCTATGATGAAGCCACTCCAAAAGGGAGTAATGAGGGACTCCATGAAGTTGACTCTGATCTTAAGTGTGGTGATTGGCTTGTACGCCACTCAGGTGTTGGCAGATTATGAGAAAGGGGTCATGGAGTATAGGAGGGGCAACTATGCCTCCGCTATCCATGAGTGGCGGCAGTTAGCCGAGCAGGGAGATACCCGAGCGCAACACAGCCTAGCGATGATGCATGAGAATGGCGATGGAGTGGCGGCCAGCGAAGAGGAGGCGAAGAAGTGGTATAGATTGGCGGCCGACCAAGGGTACATGCCAGCGCAGCTTAGCTTGGCTGAGTTGCATATGCGTAGACAAGGAGATGACACTTCTTTCGTCGAAGAGGCCGCACTGTGGTATCGGCGTGCCGCCGAGCAGGGCAGTGAAGCGGCCCAATTCCAACTGGGGCTCTTATATCTAGAGGGGCGCGGCGTTGCGCAGGATGACGGGCAAGCGGCGGTGTGGTTCGAGGCCGCTGCGCAACAAGGTGTCACGAACGCTCAGAACAATGTGGGCAGCATGTACGAAAATGGGCGTGGCGTAGAGCAGGATTATAGCAGAGCTTTCGAGTGGTACGAACGTGCCGCGAGAGCCGGTGATGCCTATGCGCAGAATAATCTTGGGGCTTTATATGCTCAGGGGCGGGGCGTTGAGCAGAACCATGCCTGGGCCGTCTTCTGGTTCGCAACGGCTTTGCAGAATGGTAATAGCATTGCCGCGGGAAATATCGAGCCGAGCTTAGAAGGGCTAGAGATGCGCCAAGTCTCTAGTGCGCAGGCTAACATAAGGTCAGGCAACTCTACCGAGCATGATGTCGTTAGTAGTGCGGAGTATGGGGATGAGTTATATGTTTTGGGGAATATCAATGAGTGGACCCAGGTCTATTTCCCAAAGGAAAAAGTATTGGGTTGGATATCATCATCTCTCATGGAGTAATGAGTTCGCGCATGTACAATATGTGACTTTGGTATCAAGTGAGATAGATAGCCTGTAATTAAATATCGTGTCATTTAACCTTGTTTGGGTCTTGCTTTGATGTTAAACATGCGTGCTGTTGAACATACACCCAGAAGGAAATAGCCAGGCGGCCCGTGCTGCTGTGCTAGGCTCTAAGATTATAGATAAGAGATTGTTTTTATTTTACTCTATATTTAATTCACTGATGAGTCTGTCACGCTTTGAAAGCTCGTGTTCGGCAGTGGTTCCCGACGTTGTTGCGCAGGCGTTGATCAGACATTCAGCCATCGCCATGTACGCCACTATGCTATTGGAAATGAATCTCGATTCGTGGGGTACCAGTATTGCAAAGTCCGAATATGTAACGAGCGGTGAGCTCGTGTGGTCTGTGAATGTGATGGTCTTTATGTTGTTGCTTCTGGCCACTTTGCATACTTCAGCCACGTGCTTTGAATAAGGCTGGCAGCTCGCTGCTATAAGGACATCGTCCTCCGTCATAGTGGCCAGACTTTCTGCCACGTTAAAGCTGGCATCACATAGCAAGCTGACATCAGCACGAATCATGCCTAAGCCGTAATTCAAAAAGCTAGTAAAGGAGTGGAACTGTCGTATGGCGTGGAGGCGGACATGGCGCGCCTGCATAACTGTTCTTGTAAAATTTTCAATGTCTCCAGTACGAATTTGACGCTGTGCGAGTTCAATGTTGTAGTGGTGCTCATTGCTCAATGCGTATGAATTTAAAAGAAAATTGTCCTTGTCAGCATCTAAAGCAATCTCTGCTTGATGTCGATAGAAACTATGAGATGAGTCGGCACTAGGGCTTAGCAATACACGTTGTAACTCACCAAATCGCTGATATCCGAGTGCTCTTGATAACCTTGAAATAGTTGATGGGTTAACATCAAGCTGTGTGGCCAGTGTCGAAATAGAAAGTAGTGATTGATCACCCTGTAAATCCACTAGTTGCGAAAGCGCTTGTTGAGCCTTCGCTCCTAAATGAAGCTTACTCTGTCCGCGAGCGATGGCTATGGATAAGGCTCTTAATTCTTCTATGTTTTTCGGCGGGGCATCAATGGCTTTCTTTCCTTTCTTCACTATATGATCCTTTATATGCAGTACACTAATAATATTTTTAAATGGGCAAGCGACGATGAATTGGGTGGCCAGGGGAAAGTGTTATGGAAGAATGGGGCTTCATCGTGGGAAGATATGCACCAACAGTGGCAACACAAACTCTAAATGGCGCCCCCTTCAGGATTCGAACCTGAGACCTTCCCCTTAGGAGGGGGACGCTCTATCCAGCTGAGCTAAGGGGGCGTGAGGACGGTATTATAAGCCTCTGATGCGCCGAGATAAACCCATTGGGTTCAGTGTTTCAGCGGATATTCGGGCGGGGTGTCATCGCTGAGGTAGCGTCGGAACATGGTTGTCTCGTCCACGGGGTTGCCGATATGAAAGCCCTGGCCGAGGTCGCAGCCCATGGCGCTCAGGGTGTCGAGCTGGGTCTGCGTCTCGATGCCCTCGGCCAGCACGCTGCGCTGCATGGCGTGGCCCATGTGGATGATGCCGCTGATGAATTGCTGGCGGTCCTGGCGGACCTCTACATGGCGGGTGGCCATGCGGTCGATCTTGATGGTGGTCAGCGGTAGTTGGCTGGCGTAGGTGATCGACGAGATGCCGGTGCCGAAGTCGTCGAGGGCAATCTTGGCGCCCAGCTCGCGTGCCTCCTGCAGCAGGCTTGCGGCCAGTTCCAGGTCGTGGAACTGGGTGGCCTCGAGCACCTCGGCGACCAGAAACGGCTCGTCGAGAGCGTACTTGGCACGGGTCGCCGACAGCGCCTCGATGAAAGCACCGGTCTCGATCTGGTCTTGGGACAGGTTGATGGCGATCATCACCCGGTGACCGGCATCGCGGAAGCGGCGTGCCACGCGGCCGGCCTGATCGACCAGCCAGCGACCGAACGGCAGGCTCAGCGACGACTGGGTGATCACATCGATGAAGTGCTCCGGGCCGAGTACGCCCTTAATGGGGTGGTGCCAGCGTGCCAGGGCCTCGAAGCCAACGATTTCATGGGCCCGCAGGTCGAGGATTGGCTGGAAGTGGAGCGCGATCTCGGCGTCTTCGAAGGCCGCCTTGACCCGCGAGAAGGCGTCCTGGGTGGCGTCTGCGCCGCCGACGGCGTCGGCAAAGGAGATGCGGTTCTTGCCCAGCTGCTTGGCGCCGTACATGGCCGTATCGGCGGCGTCGAGCAGGGCGCTGCAGCTGACCTGGTGGTCGCTGGTGAAGGCAATGCCGATCGAGGCCGAGATCTCGACGCGCTGGCCGTTGTCGAGTGCGAAAGGCTGGGTGAGGTCGGCAAGCACCTTGTCGGCGACCTTGCCGGCCTTGGCCTGGGTGCCGAGCCCGGACAGCGCGATCACGAACTCGTCGCCACCGAAGCGCGCAGTGAGGTCGTTGGCGCGCATCAGCCGCTTGAGCCGTCGGCTGATCTCTATGAGCAGCTCATCGCCGCTGGCGTGGCCGAAGCTGTCGTTGATCGGCTTGAAATCGTCGAGGTCGAGAAACAGCACCGCGAGGCCGCTCTGGGTAAACTCCAGACTGGCCAGTTGACGCTCGAGCAGGGTATTGAAGTGCTCGCGGTTGAACAGGCCGGTGAGTGGGTCGTAGCTGGCCATGCGCTCGAGGCGGGCCTGATTCAGCCGGCGCTGGGTGATGTCGCGAAATACCCCGATGTAGTTGACGATCTCGCCGCTGTCGTTGCGGATCGCTGAAATCGTGGTGTTTTCGATCAGCTGGCTGCCATCCTTGCGGGTGTTCCAGATATCGCCGGTCCAGTAGCCGCGCTCTGCCACGGCGGCGAACATGCTCTGATAGAAGCCGGAGTCATGCTTGCCCGACGACAGTAGATTGGGCTTCTTGCCGAGCACTTCGTCCTGGCGGTAGCCGGTGAGCTCGCTGAACGCGGGATTGGTATCGATGATGCGCTTATCGGCATCGGTGACCAGGATGCCGTCATGGGTGTTGCGAAATACCGCATCGGCGAGCTTCATGCGCTGATGGGTGTGCTCGCGCTGGGTAACGTCGCGCTGGATGCCGACCAGGTAGCGGCGGCCACTCTGACTGAACAGCGGCGCCAGGCTGAGCTCGTTCCAGAACGGCGTGCCGTCCCGATGGCGGTTCTCCAGGGTTACCGTCACCGGCTGGTTCGCGTCCAGCGCGCGGCGGATCGTGGCAACCGCCGCTGGGTCGGTGCTGTGACTTTGTAGCATGCAGTACGAGCGGCCGATGACCTCCGCGTAGCGATAGCCGGTCAGACGCTCGAATTCGCGATTGACGAACAATAGCGGGCATTCGCTCCGCTCGCCGTCGGCGATGGAGATGGCAAGCCCGGGGATATCGAGCAGGATGGCAAGCGAGTCGGGCAAGGCGGCAGGATGGCCCAAGTGTGTGTCCTAATCCAAGCGTAAGTAATTATAGTGGTATCTAATGTAATTATGATGTTTCCAGGGCCCGCATGATAGAACATTGCGGCCGGCGGATGAAGGAATTGCCTAGCGGGGCAGGATTCATGCCATGTTGAGTTATTACGACCGAGCTTGGGGAGACCATGCAGCTGGATGACTACCAATGCCATGACGCCAGCGGCCTGAGTGCGCTGATTCGCCGCGGCGAAGTGAGTCGTGAAGAGGTGATGGCGGCCGCATGCACGCTGATCGAGGCTGCCAACCCCAGCCTCGCTGCGGTGGTGCGCACGCGCTTCGACAAAGCCCGTGAAGAGCTCGCGCGAGTCCCCGCCGAGGCGCCGTTTGCCGGGGTACCGCTGCTTACCAAGGATCTGTTGATGGCCATCGAGGGCGAGCCCATGGCCTGCGGCAGCGCCGCGCTGCGCGATTGGCGTGCCACCGAGGACTCGACCCTGGTTAGCCGGCTGCGCCAGATGGGGTTCGCCATTCTTGGCCAGACCGCGACCCCGGAGCTGGGCCTGATGGGCATCACCGAGCCCAGGGCCTTCGCCCATCCGCGCAATCCCTGGGACCCCAGCCGCTCGCCGGGCGGCTCCAGTGGCGGGGCCGCCGCCGCGGTGGCTGCCGGCTTGGTGCCGCTGGCCATGGCCGGCGACGGCGGTGGCTCGATCCGTATTCCGGCCAGCTACTGCGGGCTGTTCGGCTTCAAACCGTCGCGCGGGCGGGTGCCGCTGGGGCCGATGTACGCCGAGGTGTGGGAGGGCGCGGTGGTCGAGCACGCCGTGACCCGCAGCGTGCGTGACAGCGCCGCACTGCTCGATCATATCAATGGCATGGACAGCGGTGCGCCGCTGCCGCTTGGCCATGAAGACGGCTTTCTCGACGCCATCCGGCGAGCGCCAGCGCGCCTGCGTATCGCCGTGTCGCTGGGTGAGCCGCTGGGCCGCTCGCTGGGCACTGAGCTCGACCCCCAGGCCAGGCTGGCCGTCGAGGACACCGCTCGGCGCCTCGCGGCACTGGGGCATCACGTCGAGTGGTGCGATCCGCCGGTGGACGGCGAGGCGCTGGCCGACAGCTACCTGACGCTCTATCTCGGCCATCTGGCGGCGGATCTGGCCTGGATCGCCGCCGAGACCGGCGTGGCGGTAAGCAGGCTCGACATCGAGCCGGCGACTCGTGCCGTGGGCCGCCTGGGGCGTCAGCTCAAGGCTCGCGACTATGTGCTCGGCAAGCGCCACTGGAACCGCGTGGCCCGGGATATGGGGGCCTTCCACCAGCGCTTCGACATGCTGCTGATGCCGGTGGCCGCGGGAACGGCGCCGCGTCTCGGTGAGCTCTACCCCTCGCCGGCCCGCGAGCGGTTGATGTCGCTGTTGGCACTGCCGGGGTTGCCGCGGCTGGCGCTCGAGCTTGGCATGCTCAAGCGCCTGGCCCGCGACGCCCTGCGCCACACGCCCTATACCCAACTGGCCAACCTCACCGGCCAGCCGGCGATGTCGCTGCCGCTACACGTTACCCCCGGTGGCCTACCCATCGGTGTGCAGGTGCTGGGTGCGATGGGCGACGACCGCCGCCTGCTGCAGCTGGCCGCCCAGCTCGAAGCTGAGGCGGGCTGGGGCGAACGCCTACCGCGGCCCTGGCCGCCGGGCGCGGATGAACAAACCCCGGCGGCCGGCTAGAATGGCCTTTCCACTTCCCGGCCCGGACTGCTGATGGCCTCTCGACCCACCGGCGCCTCGCCTGCGCCGCTCTCCGCCCACGGCGACCGCCACTTCGACGGCCTGGCCGAGAAGTTCGCGTCCAGTCTCTACGGCCACCCGCGTGGCGAACTGCGCCTGACGCTGCTCGACCATCTGCTGCCCGAGCTGCTTGACCTGCATCAGCAGCCGCTGCTCGACGTCGGCGCCGGCCTCGGCCAGATGGGCGCCTGGTTTGCGCGCCGCGGCCATGCCGTGACCCTCAGCGAGCCCGCCGCCGAGATGCTCGATGAGGCGCGCCGGGTGCTGGGCGAGGAAGCACTCGCCCCGGCCCCGCGGTTCTTGGCGCTGCCGCTGCAGGCGCTGCCTGAGCAGGCCCCGGGGCCCTGGCCGTTGATCGTCTGCCACGCGGTGCTCGAGTGGCTGGGCGACCCGCGCCAGGCGCTGCATACGCTGAGCGGGCTGCTGGCGCCGGGTGGCCAGCTGAGCCTGATGGTGTTCAACCGCGACGCGCTGCGGCTGTCGAATATCGTCAAGGGCAATCTCGACAAAGCGCTGGCCGACCGCCTGGCTGGCACCGGCCAGCGCCAGCGGCTGACGCCGATCTCGCCCATCGCCCACGCCGAGGTGGTCGAGTGGGCGGGGGAGTGCGGCCTCGACGTCGAAGGCAGCGCCGGAATTCGCGTTTTCCACGATTATCTGCGCCAGCGCGACCCCGACCCCGAGACGCTGGCCAAGCTCACCGCCCTGGAGCTGCGCCACTGCCGTGATGACGCCTACTGGCGTCTGGGGCGCTATCTGCTCTATACCCTGCGCAAGCCCGAGGAGCCCACTGCATGACCGCCGAGACCCCCGTCTGCCAGCTGCTGGCACGCCAGGATCACGACTACCGCGACTGGCTGTGGGTAGCGCCGCCGCGTGACGCCTGGCTGGAGAGCGGCAGCGGCCGGCTGCTCTCCGCCGACCACGGCGTGCTGGCCGCCTGGCGAGCGCAGGGGCGCTCGGCCTGCGGCCCCTTCGACGCCTGGGGCGAGCCGCCGGGCGCGGTGCTGTTCTGGCCCAAGAGCCATGCGCTTGGCGAGTGGTGGCTGCTGGCGCTGTGCCAGCAGCTGCCGGCGGGCACGCCGCTGCAGGTGGTGGGCGAGAACAATGGCGGCGTGAAGCGTGCCCTCAAGGTGCTGGCGGCGCTGGGCTTGGGCTGCCGCAAGCGCGACAGTGCGCGGCGCTGCACCCTGTTCGAGACCCGCCTGGGGGCGGTCTCGCTGGACCCCGAGCTCGCCTGGCAGCGCTTCGAGGCGGCGGGGCTCACCCTGGTCAGCCACCCCGGGGTGTTTGGCCACGGCAAGCTCGACGACGGCACCCGGCTGCTGCTCGAGGTCCTCGAACGGCAGCCGGATTGGGCCGGGCAGCGGGTGCTCGACGTGGGCTGTGGCGACGGCATCCTCAGCGCCTGGCTGGCAAGCCGCGGCGCCGCGGTGTGCGCGGTGGATATCAGCGCCTTCGCGGTGGAGGCCGCGCGGCGCACCCTGGCCGCCAACCAGCAGATCGGTGAGGTCATCGGCAGCGACGTCTACGCGGCGCTGCCGGCAGAGGTCTGTTTCGATGCAATCGTCAGCAACCCGCCGTTTCACCAGGAGCGTGACATCGATTACGGACCGGCGGCGCGACTGATCGGCGAGGCCCCGGCGCGCCTCACGGCGGGCGGCAGCCTGACGCTGGTGGCCAACGCCTTCCTGCCCTATCCGGCGCTCCTCGAGCGGGCCTTCGGCGGTTTCGAGATCCTCGCCGATGATCGACGCTTTCGGGTTTATCGGGCCAGAAAAGGCTAGAAAGCGCAGCGAGGGACGTCGGAGCCCGGCTGGCGTTCCTGGTCTACGCTGATCAGGAAACCCAGGAGGCTCCCATGGCGATCCGACTGACCGACTCCCTGCGCCGCGAGTACCAGCGGCTATTCGAGAGCTGTGAGATCCTTGCCAAGCGCCAGGCTGCGGTGGAGCAGAGCGTCGAGCGGCTGCTCGCCCATCGCGACCGCTACCGGGCGGTGACCGAGCGCCGCGGCGTGCCCTGGCACTTCGTGGCACTGGTGCACAGCATGGAATCCGGCAGCAGTTTCCGCTGCCACCTGCACAACGGTGATCCGCTCAGCGCGCGCACCGTTCAGGTGCCCGCGGGCCGGCCGAAACACGGTAGCCCGCCTTTCGACTGGGAGGTGAGCGCCGCCGATGCCATGGCCCTCAAGCGCCTGGACGGCGATACCGACTGGAGCCTGGCCGGTACCCTCTACCAGCTGGAGCGCTATAACGGCTGGGGCTACCGGATGTACCACCCGCATGTGCTTTCGCCCTACCTGTGGAGCTTCTCGACGCACTACACCAGCGGCCGCTATGTGGCCGATGGCCGCTGGTCCGACAGCGCCGTGTCGCGCCAGTGCGGTGCGGCGGTGGTGCTGCGACGACTGGTCGAGCGCGGAGAGACTGACCTGGCCGACCAGCCGGCGGCGACGCTCTATGCGCAGGTGGCCGCCAAGCCCGCTGGCGATAACGGCAGCCAGCGCCCCCTGGTGTCGCGCCATCGCATGCGCCGCAGCCGTCGTGATGTAGAGACCGAGAAGGCCCAGCGCCTGCAGCACTGGCTGACCAGCTTCCCGGGCATCTTCCTCAAGGCCGACGGCATCCCCGGCGATCGAACCTCTGACGCTTATCGCTTGGTCACTGGTCACTACCTGCCCGGCGACCCGCGGGCTGAATAGCCACTGGTGCATCTCGGGGCGTTACCTCGATGAAGCGCTGGACGCCACTGGCTCGCCAGGCTCAAGCGAGTGTTGGCGGCTACCCTGAGATGAAGAGAGCGCCGGTAGGCGGGTTGCCGGGGTCAGATAACAACAAAACGAGTGGGAGGCTGTGTCATGAGCGATCGTCCCCTGGTGCTGCTGCACGGCTGGAACGACGAAGGTAAATCATTCGAGAGGCTGGTCGGGCACCTGCGCAAGCGGCTGGGAGCGGGGCGCGTTCAGCGCATTGCCATCGGCGACTACCTCTCCAAGGACGATGCCCTGCGCTTCGATGACCTGCAGGCAGCCCTGGATCGTGCCTGGACGCTGCAGGGGCTGCCGCGCGACGCCGCTAGCGTCGACCTCATCGTACACTCCACGGGCGGCCTGGTGATTCGCGACTGGCTGGTGCGTCACTTCGCCCCCGATGCCGCGCCGGTCAAGCATCTGGTGATGCTCGCGCCGGCCAACTTCGGCTCACCGCTGGCCCACGTGGGCCGCTCGATGCTGGGGCGTATCACCAACGGCTTCTTCAGCCGCCAGTCGGGGCAGGCGGTGATGGAGACCGGGGCCAATATCCTGCGCGGCCTGGAGCTGGCCAGCCCCTACAGCTGGGAGCTGGCCATGCAGGATCGCTTCGTCGCGGGAGCGGGTATGTATGGCCCTGGACGGGTGCTGTGCAGCGTACTGTGTGGCAACACCGGCTACGGCGGCATCCGCGCGCTGGCCAACGAGGAGGGGGGCGACGGCACCGTACGGCTGGCCACGGCCAACCTCGACTGTGCGCATGTGAATATCGTCTTTCGCGAGGAGCTGCGCGACAGCGGCCGGGTCACCGTGCCGGAGATGGTCGACTATCGCCAAGCCAGTGGGCGCTGCGCCTTTCGGATCCTCGACGGGCTGGACCACTCGGCGATCAAGCTCGACGCCGCTGAAAGTCGA
The DNA here is from genome assembly GCF_002286975.1 of Halomonas salipaludis. Lineage (GTDB taxonomy): Bacteria > Pseudomonadota > Gammaproteobacteria > Pseudomonadales > Halomonadaceae > Franzmannia > Franzmannia salipaludis. Next base: position 230,070 of record NZ_NSKB01000004.1, on the reverse strand, counting down.
CTGAGCCAAGGCCAGCAGGAGACCCTGGCGCTGATCGAGCGCGCCCTGACCATCGACGACGATGGGTTCGACGCCTTCTGTGATGAGTGCGACGCCACCAACCAGGCACTGACACGCCAGCCGGGAGAGCGGCGCGGCAAACCGGGCTTCCAGAACACGGTGGTGCGTGTGCGCGACCAGTTCGAGATGCCGGTCGCGGACTACCTGATCGAGTTCTACGATCCCAACCGTCCCGATGGCGGGGCGCTGGCGCGCACCATCCACGAGGCGGCGATTCGCAAGGTGCACAATTACCGGGCCGACACCTCGCTGCGTAGCCTGTATATCGATACGAATCGACTGTGTGAGGCCGTCGAGCGAGCCAACACCCGGCTGGGCATGTCGATCACCGCCGAGCCGATGCTGGATGAGGACGAGCAGAACGCGCGCTACACCCCGGTGGGGTTTCGCACCCTGGCCGACGAGGACATCGAGGACCTCTGCCTGGACGTCGACCAGCTGAGGTCACTGTTCCAGCCCCATCGCACCCTGCTGGTGGAGGTCTGCCTGCACCGCTCCCAGGCCGACAATGTGCTGCGATTGAGCGAGCCGCAGGATTGATCGGCTGCGCCGTCAGTGGCTGCACAGGCGCCCAGTCGATCCGTCGCGCTGGCCCACCAGCTGCTGGAAACAGGGCGACTGCTCGAGCAGCTCGGCGCCAACATGGCGCAGCGCATCGACCTCCTCGTCGGGGAGCCGGAAGCGGGTGGGAATGCCCTGGAAGCGCTCGCGCTCGGCGTCGTCGGTCAACTGATCGAAACCGACGTAGATGTAGTAGAGATCGATCTGGTGCATCCCGGTGCCGGCGTCCAGGGATAGCCGCTGGGCGTCCGCGCGGTCGCGCAGTGCCTCCCTGAGCAGCTCGACCGTATCGAAGGAGTAGTTGGCCAGCGGCGTGGTGGAGATGGTGTTGATCACCTGCCTGGGGCCGGGAGAGCGGGGCGAGGTGTCGACGTCTGCGGCGAGGTTTTCCGACTTGGCGTCGACCACGATCACCACCAGCTTGTCGACGAGTTCCCGGTTCATCTTGTTCAGCACGCTCCACTCCACCTCCTGCAGGGTAGGGGCGCGCAGGGCATCGAGGGCCGGGCGCAGGCCGATATTATCCGAGACACCGCCGTCGAGCAGGTGCACGTAGTCGCGCTCGGGCTCCTGGTAGCGCTGCCAGTGGCGGGCGCGGTAGTAGCGCCGCGGGTTGGTATTCAGGCCCTCCAGGGCATTGGCCACCCAGGGCGGCTCCTGGTAGCCGCAGCGTCCGGGGTAGCTGTTGAGGGTCAGCGGCGTGAAGGCGATGGGAAAGTTGGAGGAGGCCGCCACGGCACGCGACAGCGGGATGCTGTCGAGATCGACGCACATCGGGTCCAGCTGCGACTGTACGAAGGTGAACTGGGAGCCCTTGTCCATGTCGGTGGCGTTGATCAGCAGGAAGGGCTTGCGGCCGCCATCCGCCAGGTCGGCGAAGCTGGCCCGGTCGAACAGCAGCTGCTGGTAGACCTCCTCGGCGAGTTCGATGCGACCGTAGGTCGGCGAGGCCAGCCGCGCCCAGTTGAAGGGGCTGAGCAGCCGGCGCTTGAGGTCCGACTCGACGTCGCGATAGAGGAACTGGCGCTGGAACCTGCCACCCTCCTCGAAGATGGCGTCACGCTGCAGCCCGTAGTAGGCCGCGGTGAAGCTGCCACCGGATACCGACGAGATGACGTCCACCTCATCCAGCAGGTTGCGCGACTCCCCGTCCATCTCGACCCAGCTGTCACGTAGCTTCTCCAGCACGCCGTAGGCGAGGGCAGCGGCCCGCGTGCCCCCGCCGGAAAAGCTGAGGATCACGAACAGCTCCTCGCTGTTTTCGGCACCTTCGAGGTTGGCATAGCGGTAGCCGCTGCCGGTATCGACACGCTCCAGGGGCTGGGCCTCGGGGAAGGTGGCGCAGCCGGCGAGCACTGCCAGCGCCGCGAGTGGGCCGATCAAGCGCCCGGCGAGAGAGCTCACTGGCCCGGCTCCTTGAGGGTGAATTCGACGACCAGCGGCGCCGAGGGCAGGGTATCGACGATCTCCACCCGTTGGCACTCGGGCGCGAAGTCCTGGGGCGGGGCCAGCGTCAGCGTGTACCAGCCGGCATCGACCTGGCACACCGACTGGGTCCAGGCGGCAGGTTCACCGTCGATCCAGACCTCGCGGCGCTCGGGAAAAACCACCTTCAGGTATTCGGCCATGGTGAGACTCCTAGCGCCTTATAGCGTTTTGAGGTATTCGATTAACGCCGCTTTGTCATCGTCGTCGAGCTGGGTGCCGAAGGCGGCGCCGTCGTGCCCCTGGTTGCTGTTGCCCGGCTCGGTGGTGTCATACAGGAAGCCATGACGTTCGGCAGACTCGCCGTCGTGAATGAAGCCCAGGCGCTCAGGATGATAGACGTCGTAGCCGCGGTAGAAGCGCTCGGGGCGCTGCCCGGCGGGCTGTAGCAGATCTTCCAGGGTAGGCACCGAGCCGTTGTGCAGGTAGGGCGCGCGCAGCCAGATGCCGGTCAACGGCTTGGCCACGTAGCCATCGGTCTTGACGAAGGCGTTGAAGTCCCAGGGGTACTCCTCGGCGTAGGCGTTGTAGCGCTCGGCGGCCTCGGCGGTCCACATCGCCAGGCGGTGGGGGTCGGTGCCGACTTCCGGTTGGGGGATCACCGTGCCGATGCGCGCGCCCTCCAGGCCGTGGCAGCCGGCGCAGGTCTGCTGGAACAGCGCTTCGCCCTCGGCAGCCAGCTCGGCGTCGAGATCGTCGAGAAAGGGGTAAGGTGGCGGACGCTTGGTCAGCAGATACGCTTCCAGGTCGGCGAGGTCGTCCACGGGCAGCGAATCCGGGCGTGCACCGTCGCCGATGGCACCGCTCAGCACTACCTCGGTCAGGGAGTCGTTGAGGCCGTCCCAGTGCAGGGCGAAGCCCTGCTGCTCGTCCATCGCCCACAGCGGCATGATGTCCGAGTTGCCGATGGTATCGTCCTCGGCGGGGTCGAGTGCCAGCAGGTCGGGGTGAAACTTGACCGGATTGAAGGGGTCGATGCGCCCCGGCCCCCAGCGCGGGCGCTCGTCGGTCCAGGTGAAGCGGGCGGCCTGCTCCTGTAGCCCGTCACGGGTTCGCGGAATGATCAGAAAGCGGTAGAGCAGGCGGTCGAGCCAGGAGAGGTCGATCTCCGCCTCGATGGCCGGCAGGAGGGTGGCGGCGGTGAAGTCCGGGTCATTGGCGGCATTCCCCAGGAAGGTCAGGTAGGCCTGGGGATCGAAGGTCTGGTGGGGGCCGGTGGGTACGATCTGGCGTTCGGCGTCTTCTGAGGTGCGATAGCTGGCGGTGTGGCAGGCCGCGCAGTTGATGGCGATACGTGGGAAGCCGATGGTCTTCTTGGAGAAGCCGGCCGGCGTCGCCTCGTCCTCCTCCCAGAGCATGCCCAGACTGGCATAGCCCTCTTCCCCGGGCAGGTGCTGGGGGAAGACCTCCGGCAGCACGCGCCAGATCCAGTAGGGAATGCCCTCTTCCTGCTCGGCGCCGATGGAGCCGTAGAGATAATACGCCTCGACGCTATCGAAGCGCTGCGGCTCCTCGCGGAACAGCTGGTACCAGCCAACGACGGCAATCGCTCCGCCGGCCATCAGCAGCAGGAGCAGCCATACCCACCAGCGCCGCGAAGACTTGGAATTCTCTTGGTGTGTGGGTGCCATGGCGGTCTCTCCTCGAGTACGTTATGCCGTCTTTTCGGCGCGGCGAAGTAGCAGCAACAGGACGCCCTGGGTCACGCCGAAGAACAGATCGATCAGGGCGAACAGCGGAAACTGCGGATGCAGCAGGGTGAAGAACACCACCCCGGCGAAACGCGCCAGGACGGTGAGCACGGCGATGGCCCGGTAGTGAAAAGGATCGAATGCCGCCGGCAGGTAGAACAGGCTGAGCAGGATAAGCAGCCAGGCGGCGAAGGCGGGCCACACCGGCTCGGCAACCGGGGCGCCCCCGACCAGGCTGATTACCGCGTTGGGGGCAAAGACCGCAGGCAGGGCGAAGAGGAGGTTGGCCACCACCCCCAGCAGTACCATGACGCGAAATCCCGCTGCATAGCTGCCCATTATCCGCTGCCCCCCGGCCAGGCTTGTTCCCGTTCCCTTGCTGGTGGGAAGTCAAACCCTGTGCTAGAGGTTAGTAGTCAAGTTCGGTTAGGTCACGCTGTACCCGCGGTGTCGGAGCCTCTGGGCTTAGGGGAGCTCGAGGCTGTTGAGCAGCATCGACTCGTTGGGTTGGCAACGGCGGCATTGTTCAGGGGAGGCGTGCCATGTTCGGTCAGCGTGGAAGCGGTTTGCTCGGTAGGATGTTCCGGCGCATCAATCGCCGCCGCCAGTGGTATCGATTTCCCTTTCCCGTCGCCGTTCTCAATCTCGTCGCCCTGCGCCGCAACCTGCGCTGGCATAATCTCTACTCCACCGAGCGTGAACGCCCGCAAGACCCCGAGCGGGAAGAGATCGACGTCCATCAATTCCGTACCGCCGACGGCAGCTACAACGATCTGGCGGCGCCGGCCATGGGCAAGGCGTATACCCGCTTCGGGCGCAACGTGCCGCCTGCCGAGACCTTCGGCGAGACCGGCGATAGGCTGATGACACCCAGTCCCCGGGTGGTCAGCCGGCGCCTGATGACCCGCGACCCCTTCGTGCCGGCGACGACTCTCAACGTCCTGGTGCCGGCCTGGCTGCAGTTCATGGTCCACGACTGGTTCAGCCATGGCAGCAACGACACCGAGGCCGAGCGCTACCAGGTGCCCCTGGACGAGGACGATGACTGGCCCTGGGAACAGATGACGGTGCTGCGCAGCCGCCGCGATAACACCCGCTCATCCGCCGATGAAGGCCATCCCGACACCTTCCTCAATACCGAGACCCAGTGGTGGGACGCCTCGCAGATCTACGGCAGCAATCTGCGCCGCCAGCGCCTGGTGCGCAGCGACCCCAACAGCGGCGAACTGCTGCCCAATGGCAAGCTCTACCTCAAGCCCGATGGCCACCTGCCGCTGGATGAGCACGGCATCGAGCTGGCGGGTACCAACGGCAACTGGTGGATAGGACTATCGCTGATGCACACTCTGTTCGCCATGGAGCACAACGCCATCGTCGACCGGCTGCGCATCGAGCATCCCGATCGCGACGGCGAGTGGCTGTTCCAGAAGGCCCGGCTGGTGAATGCGGCGCTGATCGCCAAGATCCATACCGTCGAGTGGACCCCGGCGCTGCTCGATACCCCGGAGCTGCGCCTGGGCATGCGATCCAACTGGTGGGGCGTGCTCGACGAGCACTTCTACCGCAGCCGCGGGCGTGTCAGCGACAGCGAACTGTTCAGCGGCATCGTTGGCTCGCCGGTGGATCACCACGCCGCACCCTACGCCATTACCGAGGAGTTCAGCGCGGTCTACCGCATGCACCCGCTGATTCCCGACGATTTCAGCTTCCGCCGTCTGGACGACGACAGCCTGATCAAGGAGTGCGGCCTCACCGAGGTGGCCGGCTCCCTGACCCAGGCGCTGTATGCTGAAGTCTCGCTGAGCGATGCGCTCTACTCGCTGGGCACCAGCCACCCCGGTGCCCTGGTGTTGCACAATTTCCCGAGCCACCTGCAGCAGCACGAGAAGCAGGCGCCCCATCACCGCATGATCGACCTGGCCACGGTGGATGTACTGCGTGACCGCGAGCGCGGGGTGCCGCGCTACTGCCGCTTCCGCCGCTTGATCGACATGCCGGCCCCCGCGAGCTTTGCCGAGCTGACCGATAACCCCGAGTGGCAGCGCGAACTGGAGGCGGTCTACGGCGACGTCGAGGAGGTCGACCTGCTGATCGGCTGCCTGGCCGAGACCCCGCCACCCGGCTTTGCCTTCAGCGATACCGCCTTCCGGATCTTCATCCTGATGGCCTCGCGACGCCTCAAGAGCGACCGCTTCTTCACCGACGACTACACCCCCGAGGTCTACACCCAAGCAGGCATGGAGTGGATCGACGACAACGGCATGGCGTCGGTCATCGGCCGTCACTTTCCCGACCTGGCGCCGCGGCTGGAGGGCGTGCGCAATGCCTTCTTCCCGTGGAACCGTGGTTAATACGGATAGATCTCGCATAGCGGACAGGGGGCTGGCATGGCTAGACGACGACATGTGCCCGGTCTGATCAGTGTTCTGGAGGTCAGCGATCCTCGGGAGATTCGCCTGCTCGACGGCGACTCACGCCTCGACCGCTCCCTGGCTCCCAGCGGCGGGGTGATCAACCGCCTACGTCTGGCGCGCCTGCGCGGCGCTTTCGTCTTCGATGGTGAGCCGCTGCCGGCCCTGCTGGGCCGCGAGGCCGAGGGGCGCGAGTCGCACCACGCCGAGCTGGGGCGGCGCCTGGACGAGGGCGCCGAGGCAGCGAGCTGGCGCCAGGATCCGGCCTTCAAGACCCTGCTGGAGGGGGTCGCCGGCCAGGCCGACATCGAGGCGCTGGGGCCTGCCGCCCAGGGGCTGCTGGGACGGCGGTTTCGCGACGACTACCGGGCCGACGAGGCGAGTTTTGCCGCGGCCCGTCGGCTCAATGACTATCCGCGCACCCAGGCGTTACGCGCCCTTCTTCAGCGCTTAAGCGGCCAACTGCGTCGCGACCGCCAACTGCTGCAAGAGCGAGCCGAGGGGGACGCCATGACCCTGCATGCCACCAGCGTGGCGGTGCACAATCTGGTAGGGGCGCTGGAGGCGATGCGTGCCCTGGCCGGCACGCCGGGCGCCGCAGCGCTGCCCGAGGCGGCGGTGCTGGGGCGCTGCCTCAGCGTGCCGGAAACGCTGCTGCGCCAGGTGCTGGCGCCGCTGTCGACACCGTGTTCCCCGCGTCGCTTGGTGCCCGGCGATCTGGTACTGCTGCGGCTCGCCGAGGGCGTTCGCAGCAGCGGCGACCCGGGGCTGGCCTTTATGAGCGATAGCTGGGCGCGCTGCCCGGCCCGACGTTTCATCCTGGCGCTGCTGGCCGATACCTGGGCGCGGGCCGTGGCAATCCGCTCAGGGGAGGGCGGGCGATGAGCGAGGATGTGATCTTCTCGCCGCTGGCGTGGCGCAACCTGGCGGTCAAGAATCGCCTGTTCCGCTCGAACATTTCCGGGCGCTTCGACAACGAGGACGGCAGCCTGACCCAGACGCGCATCAACTGGGAGTGTCAGTTCGCCCGTGGGGGAGTGGGCGCGATCATCTCCTCCTTCGTGCCGGTGCAGATGGAGGGGCGCATCATCGCCGGCTATGCCACCATTCACCGCGACGACTTCATCCCGCTATGGCAGCGCCTCGGCGAGGCGGTGCACCGCTTCGACTGCAAGTACATCCTGCAGCTCAGTCACTCCGGGCGGCAGATGGATCTCCCCGGGGTTCACAACCAGCATCGCCGGTCGCTCAGCTCAACCGACCACCAGGAGCCCCTGCACGGCTTCCTGTGCCGGGCCATGAGCGGCCACGAGATCGAACGCACCGTCCAGGCCTTCGCCGACGGGGCCTGGCGGGCCCGTGAGGCCGGGCTCGACGGAGTGGAGCTGCACGCCGCCAACGGCTACATGTTCACCCAGTTTCTGAGTTCCGCCATCAATGACCGGCGCGACCGCTACGGCGGCTCGCTGGCCAACCGCGCACGCTTTCTGCTGGAGGTGATCCGCGCCATTCGCCAGCGGGTGGGGCCGGACTTCCACCTGCAGGTCAAGATCAGTGCCGTGGACCACAACGACATCCTGCCCTGGGAGCGCAAGGGCAATACCCTGGCGGAGAGCCTGCAGGTGTGTCGCTGGGCCGAGACGGCGGGGGCCGATGCTCTGCACGTGTCGGTCGGCAGCCTGTTCCCCCACCCCCTGAACCCGCCGGGGGACTTTGCCTTCGAGACCATCGCCAGCACCTACGATGCTATGCTCTCCGCCGGCACCAACACCTTTCGCAACTACCTATTGTTCCGCTACAGGTCGCTGCGCTGGATCTTTCGCTGGCTGTGGTCCCGTCACCAGCGCGGCCACGCCGTAGAGGGGGTGAGCCTGGACGAGGCGCGCGCCGTCCGCCAGGCGGTGGGCATTCCGGTGATCAGCACCGGTGGCTATCAGCGCGCCTCTCTGGTGCGCGAGGCTATCGCCAGCGGGGCCTGCGACGCGGTCTCCAGCGCCCGCGCGCTGATCGCCAATCCCGACCTACTCAAGCAGTGGCAGGCCGGGCAGGACGCGCCGACACGTCCCTGTACCTTCTGCAACAAGTGTTTGCTCAACGCGCCCAAGAACCCGCTGGGCTGCTACGAGCTGTCGCGCTTCGACGGCGACCACGAGCGCATGATCGCGACCCTGATGAGCATCTACGACACCCGACCCGAGCTGCGCCTGCCCCCGGTGCCGCCAGCGCAGAATCCGTGAGGCTGCCATGAGATCACAGGAGCCACCCGTCACCGCCGTACAACAGGAGGCCCGCCGCCGGTGCTGGCGGCGTCTGCCGCTGGCCCTGCTCGTCCTGGCCGTGGTGTTGGCCGGCCTGCTGGCTCTGGCGGTTGGCGTGCCGACCCTGTGGCGCTATAGCGGCGAGTCGCTGCGTCACTACGCCGACCCGGAGACCCACTTTCGGCATGGCTCCATCGGCAGCGAGGTCAGCGGGCTGCCGGTGCGACTGTGGCGGGTGCTGCCGGACCTGTTCCCGGACGTCTTCGACGGCCAGCACTATGAGGCGTTCGGCTTTCTCTACGTGCCGGGCGACGAGGCGAGCCGTGGGGACTTGCCCATCGGCGTCGGGACCCGCGAGGTGCGCGGGGTGGAGATCGCCTGGTTCAACTGTGCGCTGTGCCACGTGGGGACGGTCCGCGAGTCGCCGGATGCCACACCGCGACAGATCGCCGGCATGCCGTCCAACAACCTGGACCTCTATGCCTTTATCGGCTTTCTGCTGGAGATCGCCGATGACCCGCGGCTGGCCCCGGATAGCGTGCTGGCGGCCATGGACGAGCAGGGCCAGTCGCTGGGCATGATCGAGCGGCAGGTATGGCGCTATGCGGTGCTGCCCCGGGTGCGTGAGGGGCTGCTGGAGACCCGCGCGACGCTTGCGCCACTGCTGGCTGAGCAGCCGCCCTGGGGGCCGGGGCGCGTGGATACCTTCAATCCCTACAAGCTGCTGCAGTTCGACATGGATATGGATGAACTGGCCGAGGCGGAGCGGATCGGCACCAGCGACTTCCCGGCGATCTTCCACCAGCGCCCCCGGCAGGGCATGGATCTGCACTGGGATGGCAACAACGCCTCGCTGCAGGAGCGCAACCTGAGCGCCGCCATCGGCGCCGGGGTGACCGAGGAGAGCGTCGACCACGCGGGTATCGAGCGGGTCGCCGACTGGCTGCTGGACCTCGCCCCACCGCCCAGCCCCTATCGCCCCGATCCCGACGCGGTGGCCGCCGGCAAGCCGCTCTACATGCGCCACTGCGCCGACTGTCACGGCTACCAGCAGGGCGAGCGCTACGTCTTCGAAGGGGGGCGCCTCGGCCAGGTGGTGCCCAACGAGCAGCTGGGCGTCGATCCGGCTCGGCTCGACAGCTACACCGAGACCCTGCAGCGCTATCAGCTGACCCTGTTCGAGGACGATGAGCGCTACCGCTTCCGGCATTTCCGTAAGACCGACGGCTACGCCAACTTGCCCCTCGACGGCCTCTGGCTGCGCGCGCCCTATCTGCACAACGGCGCCGTGCCGACCCTGCACGATCTGCTGCTGCCGCCGGCAGAACGTCCGCAGGCCTTCGTGCGCGGGCTGGATGTGCTGGACGAGGAGAAGGGCGGTTTCATGGCACCCGACTGCACGCCTGGCGAGCCCCTGACGGAAGGCTTCTGCTTCGATACCAGCCAGCCCGGCAACGGCCGCCAGGGGCATGCCTATGGTACCGAGCTGACGGCGCAGGAGCGCTCGGATCTGCTCGATTACCTACTGACCTTTTAGACAACCGGCCCGGGAGCACTGATATGCAGACCTCAAACGATGTGTTCGCGACCTATCGGCGGGTGATGACGGTGGGGATCGCCCTCAATGTGCTGCTGGGCCTGTGGCTGTGGCTCTGGCCGGTCAGCCTGCTGGGCGTGATGGGCGCCGACCTGCCGTACCCGCTGACCTGGGTACGCTACGCCGGCCTGGCCATGATCGTGGTTGGACTGCTCTACCTGCCGGCCGCCCTGGCACCGCTGCACAATCGACTGGTGGCGCTGCTGTCGATCCTGTTTCGTGGCCTTTTCGCACTGTTCTTCCTGTTCGCCACCGGCCTTCTATGGCTGCCGGCGCTGTTCGAGGCGCTGTTCGCGGTGCTGCAGGGCGTGACCTTCTGGCGGGCCTGGCGTGGAGACCTGATGGCCAAACCCTAGGTTCTGTACGAAAACTGTCTGCGCTCGCCCATACGGCGTTAAAAATCGGCTCGTGCGCGAGTCCGGTCCGTTTTCGTCGATTTTTGCTTTGTGACCCACATGGATGTGGGGAGTGCGTTGGCCCGTCGGGAACGGGCCTAGCCCTGGCCATCGCTCGCCGACTTTTCGTACAAAACCTGATACGCGGCTATTTTGCGCTCGGGTCGCGGTAAGCGATATCGGTGATGATATAGGTCGTCTCGCCGCCCGGCGCGGCTACCGTGACCTCGTCGTCCAGCGCCTTGCCGAGCAGTGCCTTGGCCAGCGGGGCATCGACGCTGATCCAGTGCTTGCCGGTGTCGGTCTCGTCGTGGCCGACGATGCGGATACCAAGCTCCTCGCCCTCTTCGTCCTCGAGGGTAACGAAGGCGCCGAAGTAGACCCGACCGGTATCGGCGGGCAGCCGATCGACTACCTGCAGCTCATCGAGGCGCTTGCCGAGGTAGCGGATGCGCGCAATGACGCGGTTGAGCTCCTTCTTGTTGTAGGTGTAGTCGGCGTTCTCGCTGCGGTCGCCGAGTGCCGCCGCCTCGCCGACCTTGGTCGAGAGCTGCGGCCGCTTGACCCGCGACAGGTGCTCATGGATGCCCTTCAGCCGGGCGAAGCCCTCGGCGGTGATCAGGTTGCTCTTGGGTTCCTGGCGCGGATCCTTGGCGGGATCGCGCCAGCGGGTCATGTTGCGGCCTTTCATCGGCTCTCCTCCTGCGGCTTGTCGCTACCATACGCAAGCCGGCCCAAGTGGCCAAGTCGTCGGCAGTCCTTGAAGGCTGGGCAGTCAGGCGGATATGCGACGGAAGTCTGCCTAGGCGTTAATTCAAACGTTCGTTACATTATTTGGGTGACCCAGTTCAATAACAACGTGCAAGGAGTATTCGCCATGATCCGTCGTTCCCCGTGGTGGGCCGCTGCCGCGCTGGCGGGCCTGATGGCCCTGTCGAGCGGGCCACTGCTGGCCTATCAGAGCGAGGTCGAGTCGCTCAAGAGCGAGTGGGAGAGTGCCACCACCGAGCTGCGTGGCAGCGAGCGCCGCGACGCGCTGTCGCGGCTTGCTGACCAGGCCGAGGCGCTGGCCGGGCGTCATGCCAACCAGGCCGAGGTGCTGGTGTGGCAGGGCATCATCCTGGCCTCCTACGCCCGCGAGCGCAGTGGGCTCGGCGCGCTGGGCAGTGCGCGCAGCGCTCGCGATGCGCTGGAGCGGGCGGTGGAGCTCGACCCCCAGGGCGGTAACGGCTCGGCCTACGTGACCCTGGGCGCGCTCTACGATCGCGCGCCGGGGCGGCCGCTGGGCTTCGGTAACAGCAATACCGCCGAGCAGATGTTCCAGCGTGCGCTGGAGATTCGCCCCGACGGCATCGATGTGAACTTCTACTATGCCGCTTTCCTGCACGAGGAGGGACGCCTCGACGAGGCCCGCGAACACGCCCAGCGGGCCGTCGAGGGCGAGGCGCGGGCCGACCGCGAGGCCTCCGACGAGGCGCTCAGAGTCGAGGCCAGGACGCTGCTGTCGCGGCTGACTTGACAAGCGCCAGCGCCACGGGCGGTTGGCAGCGGGGGGCGAGGTCGTGATAATGGCTCATTCACTCGAGCCGGAGGCACGATGTCAGATTCGCCCACAGCGCCTCACGATGGCGCCGCCGATCGCGTAAGCGTCGCCACGCCGCGTTTCGCTGCCGCGGACGTCGAGCGCCAGCAAGACGAGTGCCTGTTCCAGGGCTTCTTCCGCCTGGAGCGGCGCACCCTGCGCCATCGCCTGTTTCAGGGTGGCTGGAGCGACGCGGTCGTTCGCGAGGTTCACGTGCGTCGCGACGCGGTGGGGGTGCTGCTCTACGACCCTGGTTGCGATACGGTGGTACTGGTCGAGCAGATTCGTGCCGGCGCGCTGGACGATCCGCTGAGCCCCTGGAAGCTGGAGCCGGTGGCCGGCCTGATCGAGACCGGCGAGGACCCTGCCGAAGTGGCGCGGCGCGAGGCCATCGAGGAGGCTGGCTGCGAGATCGACGAGCTGATCGAGCTGCACACCTACTACCCCAGCCCCGGCGCCTGCAGCGAGCGGGTAACGCTCTACTGCGGGCTGGTCGACAGCCGCGGGGTGGGCGGCGTCCACGGCCTGGACGAGGAGCATGAGGATATCCAGGTTCATGTGCTGCCGTTTCTCAAGGCCTGGGAACTCCTCGAGGCCGGCCGACTCGACAATGCCATGTGCCTGATTGCCTTCCACTGGCTGTCGCGCGAGCGGGCCTCACTGCGTGCAAGGAGGTAAGCCTGTGGCCAGAGCCGCCTACGTCACCGATCTCAAGACCCTGCAAGGGGAGTGCACAGCCAACTACCTGCGCCTGACCCGGCTGCTGGGCGAACTCGACGCCGGCGAGGTGCGCGAGATCGCCCTGCGCGGACGCGATACGCGCTTCGGTTCGCTGTGGCTCGAGGTGCTCGAATGTGCGCCCTATACGACTATCCTGCGCGTCTCCCAGAGCGGGGTACTGGATGCCTTCATCGATCCGCCGCGCATGCAGGTGCATCTCTACCACGACGTGCGCATGGCCGAAGTGACCGATTTTCAGCGCCAGCGCCACTTCCGCGGCCGCTATCGCTACCCCAATGCGCGCATGCATCAGCCCGACGAGAAGCTGCAGCTCAACCGCTTCCTCGGCGAATGGCTGGAGCATGGCCTGGCCCACGGGCACTCCCTCGACCTGCCTATCGCCCGCTGAGCCACCCACTACAAGAGTAAGGAATGCTGCGGATGCGGCTGATCCAGATCACCGATTGCCATCTCCTCGCCGACCCGCTGGCGCCCTCCCGTGCCGGCTTCCCGCTACGCCAACTGCAGGCGGTGGTAGAGCACGCGCGGCGCCGGCGGCCCGATGTCGTGTTGGTCAGCGGCGATGTCAGTCAGGACGGCACGCCGGCGTCCTATCGCCACGCGCTGGAGGTGTTCGCCGAACTCGACTGCCCGTGGTACTGGCTGCCCGGCAACCATGACCACCTGGCGGACATGGCCGATGCCCGGGCGCTCCACGACCAGGTCGATCTCGGCGACTGGCGGCTGCTGCTGCTGAATACCCAGGTAGTGGGGGAGCCCCACGGCGAGATAGGCGAGGCCTGCTGCCAGTGGTTGGACGAGCAACTGGCCGCAGATTCCCGGCCGACCCTGATTGCGATGCACCATCCGCCGCTGGCGGTGGGGGCCGATTGGATGGACGCCATCGGCCTGCACGACCGTGACGCCTTCTGGACGGCGGTGACGCCCCATGCCCATCTTCGCGCGGTCCTCTGCGGGCATATCCATCAGGCCTTTGCTGGGCGTCATGAACTGCTGGAGAACGCCGGCGAGGTGGCGGTCTACGGTGCGCCGGCGACGGCCGATCAGTTCCTGCCCGGTGCCGAGACGTTCAGCATCGATCAGGCCTCACGGCCCGGCTATCGTGTCGTCGAGCTCGCCCACGACGGCCTGTCGACCTGGGTGGAGCGGGTGACGCTCTGAGCTTATATTCCTCCATGCGTTATTCCATTTGGCGATAAAAAGATATTTCTTAATTCTTTGACGTTATGATCGACCCCTCGGTACCCTAGCCGCATCCTGCCGCCTCAGCGGCACGCTGTTTCTTCGGTGTCGCCATCGTGCGGCGCCCCGGTCCAAGAGGTTGCCAGTCGATGCTGTCCCCTGAACGTCAAACCCACCTCAAGCAGCTCGAGGCGGAATCGATCCACATCATCCGTGAGGTGGCCGCCGAGTTCCGCAACCCGGTGATGATGTACTCCATCGGCAAGGACTCCTCGGTGATGCTGCACCTGGCGCGCAAGGCCTTCTACCCGGGCACGCCGCCGTTTCCCTTGATGCATATCGACACCACCTGGAAGTTCAAGGAGATGATCGCCTTCCGCAACCGCATGGCGGCGGAGGCGGGCATGGAGCTGATCGTGCATACCAACGAGGAGGGGCGCGCGGCCAACATCAACCCCTTCGACCACGGCAGCGCCAAGTACACCGACGTGATGAAGACCCAGGCGCTCAAGCAGGCGCTCACCGAGCACGGCTTCGATGCCGCCTTCGGCGGCGCGCGCCGCGACGAGGAGGCCAGCCGCGCCAAGGAGCGGGTCTACTCGTTCCGCGACAAGTACCACCGCTGGGACCCCAAGAACCAGCGTCCCGAGCTGTGGAGCATCTACAACGCCAAGGTCAACAAGGGCGAATCGATCCGCGTCTTCCCGCTCTCCAACTGGACCGAGCTGGACATCTGGCAGTACATCTACCTTGAGCAGATCCCCATCGTGCCGCTCTACTACGCCGCGCCGCGGCCGATCGTCGAGCGCGACGGCATGCAGGTCATGGTCGACGACGAGCGCCTGCCGCTGGAGGAAGGCGAGGTACCCGAGGAGAAGTGGGTGCGCTTCCGCACCCTGGGCTGCTACCCGCTCACCGGCGCGGTGGAGTCGCATGCCGCGACCCTGCCCGAGATCATCCAGGAGATGCTGCTGACCAAGACCAGCGAACGCAGCGGCCGGGCCATCGACCACGACCAGGCCGGCTCCATGGAGAAGAAGAAGCGTGAGGGGTACTTCTAGTAGACACCGCTGATCGCGACTGACGTCGCTCCTACAGGGCAAATAACCCGGTGTTGTGGGAGCGGCTTCAGCCGCGATAGTCCGCTCGAATCACCTTACCTATATCCATTTCTTCAGGATTGATTATGTCTCACTCTTCGCCCTTGATCGCCGACGACATCGAGTCCTACCTCAAGGAACACGAGAACAAGGACCTGCTGCGCTTTATCACCTGCGGCAGCGTCGACGACGGCAAGTCGACCCTGATCGGGCGGCTGCTTCACGACTCCAAGATGATCTACGAGGACCAGCTGGCGGCGATCACCCAGGCCTCCAAGACCAGCGGCACCACCGGTGACGCCGTGGATCTGGCGCTGCTGGTCGATGGCCTGCAGTCGGAGCGCGAGCAGGGCATCACCATCGATGTCGCCTACCGCTTCTTCTCCACCGATAAGCGCAAGTTCATCATCGCCGACACCCCGGGCCATGAGCAGTACACCCGCAACATGGCCACCGGCGCCTCCACGGCGAGTCTGGCGGTGATCCTGATCGACGCCCGCTACGGCGTGCAGACCCAGACCCGCCGGCACAGCTTCATCGCCGACCTGCTGGGCATCCAGCACCTGGTGATCGCGGTCAACAAGATGGACCTGGTCGAGTTCTCCGAGGCGCGCTTCAATGAGATCGTCGCCGACTATCGCGCCTTCGCCACCAATCTGAAGGCGCCGGACATTCGCTTCGTGCCGATGTCGGCGCTGGAGGGCGACAACGTCGTCAACCGCAGCGAGCGCATGCCCTGGTACCGCGATGCAAGTGGCAACGCGGGGCCGGCCATGCTCGAGCTGCTGGAAAGCGTCGAGATCACCCACGACCAGAACCTCAGCGATCTGCGCTTCCCGGTGCAGTACGTCAATCGCCCCAACCTCGACTTCCGCGGCTACTGCGGCACCCTGGCCGCCGGCATCCTGCGCCCCGGGCAGCGGGTCAAGGCGCTGCCTTCGGGCAAGGTCAGCGCGGTCGAGCGTATCGTCACCTTCGATGGCGATCTCGAGGCGGCCTATCCCGGCCAGGCGATCACCGTGACTCTGGCAGACGAAATCGATATCTCCCGCGGCGACTGGATCGTTGCCGAGGACGCCGAGGTGCCGCGCTCCAACGCCTTCGAGGCGGATATCGTGTGGATGCACGAAGACGCCCTTGCTCCGGGCAAGCTCTATGATCTCAAGCTGGCGACCCGCGACCTGTCAGGTTCGGTGAGTTCCATCGACTACCAGATCGACGTCAACACCCTCGAGCACCGCGCCGCCGAGCGGCTCGAGCTCAACGCGATTGCGCGCTGCCAGCTGGAGCTGACCAGCGCGGTACCGGTGGACGACTACCGTAACAGCCCGGGGACCGGCAGCTTTATCGTCATCGACCGCCTGAACAATGTCACCGTCGGTGCGGGAATGATCCGCGGCGCCGTTGAGGGCGGGGCGCAAGGAGCCGGCCAAGTCGACTGGCCGGCCTTCGAGGTTGAGTTGAATGCACTGATCCGCAAGCATTTCCCACACTGGGAAGCCAAGGACGTGCGCGACCTGCTGGGCCGCTGATCGGCGCTTGACCTCGGCACTGGTTGCCGCACACTGGTGCGACGTCTCTCCGCCGGGCAGCTGGGCTGCCTGGCGGAGTCCTGCGTACTGGGATAAGGAGGTCTCCTGAGCCAGTCACCATCGCCACACGTCGTGCGCCGCCTGCTGCATCTCCTCGCCAAGCCGATGAAACGCGACCGCGGTCGTGGCGGGGTAGTGGTGCATCCCTATCGTGGTTACGGCTCGCAGCGCGAGGCCTTCCTGATGGGGCGGGTGTTTCGCCAGTCGGCGCTGAGCCGGATGATTCCCCACCACGGCATGCTGCGTGACGTCGCCGATATCGTGCGCCGCATCGAGCGGCGTGGCATGGCCGGCGCCGAAGTGGAGATCAGACTGGGCGCCAATCGCTTGACGGTGACCACCGACCGCGATGGTTACTTCGATGTTCATCTACCGCTCAAGTCGCCACTGCCCCAGGGCCTGTCGTGGCACGTGGCCGACCTTAGCGTCAGCCACGCCGGTGAGCAGGTCCACTGCCGCACCGGCGTCTATATCCCGCCGCCGGATACCGACCTGCTGGTGATCAGCGATATCGACGACACCGTGATGTATACCGGCGTGGCCGACAAGCTGCGCATGCTGCATCGGCTGTTCGTTCAGCAGGCCGAGCGGCGTACCGCCTTCCCCGGCGTGGCCAGCCTCTATCAGGCACTCCATCGCGGCGCCGGCGGCGGCGCCAAGCGGCCCATCCTCTACGTGTCGCGTGGCCCCTGGTGCATCTACGAGATGCTCGAGGCGTTCTTTCAGCTCAATCGCATTCCGGTGGGGCCGATCCTGTTCCTGCGCGAGTGGGGCATCAGCTGGCGGCGGCCCTGGCCGCGCCGCGCCGAGGACCACAAGCACGACCTGATTACCCGCATGCTAACGCTGATGGAGGACATGCCCTGCGTGCTGATCGGCGACAGTGGCCAGCACGACCCCGAAGTCTATACGCGCATCGTCAAGCAGTACCCCGGCCGGGTGAAGGCGATCTATATCCGTCGCGTCGACCGCAAACCCGACCGCGAGCGGGCCATCCAGCGGCTGCGTGACGAGATCGCCGACAGCGACTGCCAGCTGGTGCTGGCCGCCGACAGCGCCACCATCGCCGTCCACGCCCACCAGCATGGCCTGATCTCCCAGGCCGACCTGGTGGCAGTGCGTGAAGCCTCCCGCGACGCTGCGCTATAGGCGCAGCGCCAGTACCGGTGTGGTGAAATGCGTGCTGTGGAGCTGGTCGAGCTGGGCATCGAATATCGCTTCCAGCCGCCGGGCGCGCAGTACCTCGCCGGGCGTTCCGCTGGCAATGCGCTCGCCATGCTGCAGCAGCCAGACGCGGTGGGCGAAACGTGCGGCCAGGTTGAGGTCGTGAAGCACACAGCAGATCGCCATATGGCGGGTCTCGGCGAGGCCTCTTAGCAGTCGCATCAGGCGCTGCTGCTGGCCTATGTCGAGGGCGCTGGTGGGCTCGTCGAGCAGTAGCACTCCAGCGTCCTGGGTCGTTGGCTCGAGGCTCCCCAACTGGCAGAGCGCCCGGGCGATCATCGCCCGCTGGCGCTCGCCGCCGGAGAGCGACAGCACGCCGCGCTCGGCGAGTGGCAGCAGGTCAAGGGCTGCCAGGGCGCGCTGTACGGCGCCTGGGTCGGCATCGCTGCCGAGTGCGACCAGATCCTGCAACGGCCAGTCGAAGCCCAGCGAGATACCCTGTGCCACCAGCGCGCGGCGCCGCGCCAGCCTGGCGGGCGACCAGTCGGCCAGCGGCCGGCCGTCGAGACGCACGCAGCCGCGCTCGGCACGACGAAATCCGGAAAGCAGGCTCAGCAGGGTGCTCTTGCCGGCGCCGTTGGGGCCGACGATGGCCAGCAGCTCACCGGCTTCCAGGCGGTCGCTGAAAGGCGTCAGTCGAGGCACGGAGGTAAAGCCGGCGCAACGAAGTTCGAGCATGCTGGTACCTCAGGAGCGCTTGAGTAGTAACCACAGAAAGTAGGGGCCACCGAGCAGGCTGGTCAGCAAGCCGACCGGAATCTCGGCGGGGCTGGCCAGGCTGCGGGCCAGGGCATCGGCGACGATCAGCAGCAGCGCACCGCCCAGCATCGAGGCCGGCGGCGTGGGCGGTGAGCTCGCCGAGCTGCAGCAGGTCGAGGTCTCGTGCGCTGCGCAGCAGCCACAGCAGCGCTGGGGGGATCCCCAGTAGCGCGCCCAACGCCGCGCTCCACAGCGCGTGGGATAGGCTACCCATGCCCCACAGGCTGAGCTGGCGCAGCTGCTCGTCGCTGGCGACGAAGGCCAGCACCCCGCCCAGCGCACCGGCCAGGGTGTTGATGGCCAATCCGGCCAGCAGCAGGGTAAACAGCATGTTGTCGCCGCGCTGGCGCTCACCCAGTGCGAATACCAGCACGCAGACGCCGAGCGCGCCGAGAAAACCGGCGACGAACTGGCCGTAGAGTCCCCAGGGGCCGGCGGCGTCGAACAGCACGATCCAGATCGCCACGGCGAGGCCGGCACCGCTGGCCAGGCCCAGTAGCGTCGGATCGGCCAGCGGGTTGCGGAACATCCCCTGCATCGCCGCGCCGCTGCCCGCCAGCATGGCGCCGACCAGGGCGGCGAGCAGCAGCCGAGGCAGTCGCAGCTGCCACCAGATCTGCCACTCCAGCGGTGTTGGCCAGGTACCCAGCAGCACCCGCGGCGAGAGGCCGATCTGCCCGCTCATGGCACTCGCCAGCAGGGCGATAGCGACGGCCAGCCCCAGCAGACCGAGGGTGCGCCTGGCCGTCGCTGGCCGTCCTGTGCGGCGAGGCAGGGGGAGACGCAGGCTGTGACTCATGAGGCGTGGGCTCGGCACAGTGCGTCGTCATCGGTGGAGTGCTGGGAGGCGAGCGCGCGATGCAGGGCCAGGATGGCCTCTGGCGTACGCGGTCCGAAGCCGAGTAGTGCCTGGTCGTCGCACACCACCAGCCGGCGTGAGGTGCCGGCCGGTGTCATGGCCAGGCCGGGCAGGCGCCAGAGTGCTTCGCTGCCGCCCAGGGCGTCGAGGCCCGTGTGGGTGACGATCACGCTGCTGGGCGCCTCGGCGATCAGGCCCTCGGCGCTGACCACCTTGTAGCCCGGCATCGCGGCGAAGGCGTTGTCGATGCCGGCGGCGCGCAGGGCGCTATCGGCTGCGGTACCGTGCCCGGCGGCCATCGGCGAGGTGCCGGTGTGGCTAAGCAGAAACATCGCCGGCCCCTGGTCGAGACGCGGCAGCTCTGCCACCTCGGCCAGTTGCGCGGCGAGCGACCGATTGAGCGCCTCGGCGGCGGCCTCGCGGCCCAGGCTCTCGCCGATGCGGGTCACCTTTTGCGGTATCTCCTCGAGGCGCTGCTCGGCGCTGATGGTGATCACCTCGACACCGCTGGCCTCGAGCTGGCGAAGCGTCTCGCGCGGCCTAGCCTGGGCGCTCACCACCAGCCGCTCGGGGCGCAGCGACAATACCCCCTCGGCGGCGAGCTGGCGCAGGTAGCCCACCGATGGCAGTGCGCTCAGATGCGGCGGGTACTGGCTGGTGTCGTCGCGTCCTACCAGGCTCTCCTCGGCGTCCAGGGCAGCGATGATTTCGGCGACGTCGCCACCGATCACCACCGTGCGCGGGCTCTGGGCCTGGGTGCCCAGCGACCAGCCGATCAGCAGCACCAGCAGGAGGACTCTCATGCGGCCACCTCCAGATCGGCCTGGCGGGCCAGCAACGTGCGCCATGCCGGCCGTTCGGCATTGCCTTCGCTGCGCTCGGCGTAGAGTTGCAGCAGTAGCTCGCCGTCGCTGGAGAAGGCTTCAAGGCTGGTGACACCGCCATCGCGGTTGGGCTTGTGCACCTGCCATACCTGGGCGATGCGTGCATCATCGAGGTGGAGGGTGAAGTCGTCGCCGAATAGGTTGAGCCAGCCGCCCCGGCGTTGGGGCTGAGGAATGCTGCCGCTGCGGATCTGCACGCCGCCGGGATTGGCGACGAACAGCATCACTGGCAGGGCGCTCTCGGCGGCGCTCTCGAGTACCTGCGCCACGCTGTCTGGGGTCAGGCGCCGGGTGAAGCGTCCCTCCATCAGGGTATTGGCTTCGTGGCGCTGCAGGCCATGGCGGCGCAGCAGGGCGAAGAACTGGTGGACATCGCGCAGGCGCGCCCAGTCCTCCTCGAGCCCTGGAGCCTGGGGCAGGGGGCGCGGTGCCGGCAGCGCCAGGCGGGTGAAGACCGGCTCGCTGTCGTTGCCGCTTGCCGCCAGCCGCTGCCAGGCAGCAGGTGGCGTGGTTTTCAGCGAAAAGGCCTTGTGCAGTGCCCGGCCGTGGCCGTCGAAGACCTGCAGGCTGTGGCGCAGTGACGTGCTGCCATTGGCATCGGTCAGGCTGTCGCGAACCAGGCAGGCCCAGTGCCAGCGCTGCAGGTGCAGGCGCATGTCGAGCCCACCCGGGGCCAGCAGCAGGCCGGCGCTGGTGAGCGGTGGATAGTAGCCCTGCTGCTCGAGCACCGCGGCGCTAGAGCGGGTCAGCGCCTTGACCAGACCGAGCCGGCAGAGTTCGGCGGCGAGGTCCGCCGGTGCCAGGGTAATGGTGGTGACATCGCGCCCTATCCGGGCCGCCTGCAGCTCGCCCTCGCTGATCGCCAGGCGCTCGGCGATGCTGATCGCCGGCAGCCGTGGCGAAGCGGCGCGGGCGGCATCGAAGGCCTCGAGAATGGCGTGCTGTTGCGTGTTCATGGGCATCTCCTGTGGTTCACCATTGCAGGCTCAGGTTGGCGAGCAGGCTGCGCCCGTCGCCGAGGTTGCCGTCGGGGCGGTACCAGGTCTTGTCGGCGACGTTGCGCAGGCTGAGCGAGGTCGATACGGCGGGCGTGAACTGCCAGGCCAACTGCAGGTCGTGGAGGCCGTAGCCGGGCTGCGGCTCGTCGCCCTTGTCGTAGGCGCGGGCAAAGCGGCCGCGCCAGCCCAGCGTCAGGTCGCCATCGGCGAGCTGGTAGTCGACGCCGGCCAGTGCCTCCAGCGGCGTGAGCGTGCCCAGCGCCTCACCGCTGTCGCGGTCGTGGCCGCTGACCTCGGCGAGGGCGACGAAGGCGTCGAAGGGCAGGCCGTCGGGGCGGTACTGCAGGCGCGCATCGAACCCCCACAGGTGGGCGCGGTTGACGTTGGTGGCGCGGGTGGTGCCGGCCATGATGTCGACCTCGGTATCGATGAAGTCATCGGCTCGGGTGTCGAAGTAGCTGGCGCGCAGTCCCCAGTCGCCGACGCGCCAGGCGAGCCCGCTCTCCCAGGTCTTGCTGGTCTCGGGGCCGAGGTCGGGGTTGGGCACCCAGTAGTTATCGGGGACGCAGAAGAACGGCCCCTCACAGAAGCCGGCGAAGTGACGCTGGTCAGCGTAGAGCTCGGAGAGTGTCGGCGCGCGGAAGGCCTCGGCGTAGCCGCTGTAGAACATCAGGGTGTCGCTGGGCGACCAGCTCAGGCGCAGGCGCGGCGAAAGGCGGCCCTCATCGCTGTCGCGCCCTTCGGCATCTTCGGCGCGATAGTGGTCGTAGCGGGCGCCGAGGCCCAGCTCGAAGCGTCCGGCACCGCCGTCGTCGAGATAGCGGCCCACTGTCAGGCTGTCGTCGACATAGAGTGCCGCGGTATCGATATCGGCCCGCGGGAAGCCGCTGGCCTGCTTGCCCGGGCGCTGGGTGGCGGTGGTGGCTTCGGCGCCAAAGGCCAGGGTCTGGCTCAGCCAGCCGTGCTCGAGGCGGTGGTAGCCGTCGCTCTGCACGCCCAGGCGCTGCTGGGTGCGCTGGGCGTCAGGCTCGTCGATGTTCTGTCGACTCAGGCTGAGGCGGCTGTCGAGCTGGGTCGCCGCCGCCGGGCTCCAGCGATGGCCGAGTTGCAGGTTGTCGCTGGTCGTCGTGCGGTCGCGCAGACTGCCGTCGCTGGGTTCGAGGGACTGGGGGTTGCCGGGCTGACGCGCATCCTCGCGGTAGTTCTGCCACTGGGCGAACAGCCGATGGTGGTCAGCCAGCTGCCAGCTGCCCTTGGCCAGCAGGCTGTTGAGGTTGGCATCATCCGGCGCGGTGTGGCCGCCGGCCCGGCGAATGTCGCCGGATTCGCTGCGCCCCAGGGCCAGCAGACCGTCGACCGGGCCGTGGGCCGTATTGGCCTTGCCGAACAGACTTAGGCTGGCACCCAGCTCGTCGCTTGCCGTAGCGCCGCGCAGTGACAGCCGCCCGCCGCGGGTTTCCCCCGCACGCAGCAAGTCGTCGGCGCCTACCGTGTCGAGACTGATGACGCCACCCATGGCATTGCTGCCATACAGGCTGGAGAGGGCGCCGCGGGCGATCTGAACCTCGCGCAGCAGCCCCGGGTCTACGAAGACATTACCCAGGTGGCCGGTATCGATGTCCTGGCGTATGCCGTCGAGACGCACCAGCACGCCGTTGCGGTCGAAGCCGCGCATGCCGATGGTCTGGCCGTTGCGTCGCCCCTGTCCGGCGACGCTCAGCCCGGGTTGGCTGCCCAGCGCATCCTCGAGACGCATGGCGGTCGACAGCGTTGGGTCGTGGCGATCGAGGGTGTCGATGATCAGCGGTGCACGAAAGGTGTCGGTGGGCGTGCGGGTGCCGGTGACCACCAGCGGGGCCAGCTCGTCCTGGCCGGTTGCGTTGGCAACGCTGCTGGCCATTGGTGACAAACAGAGTAGCGCCAGGGCGCCGCTGCAGCTCAGTGTTCGCTTCATGTTCCTGAGGTTCCCTTGCGTGTATCAGGAGAGGCGGCTGGCTGGGTGGCGAGTAGCTACCTGGCTGGCAGTATCGGTTGTATGGTCGAATTACGAGGTCAGAATCAGTTTGCCGTTGCGCGTCTCGCGCAGCTGGTACTCGCGGCCGCGATGCTCGATGATCAGCACGCCGCGTGTGTCGAGCAGTTGCTCGCTGGCGATGCGACCCTGACGCATAGCGCTGCGCCTGGGGTCGGCGTCCGAGGTTGGCGAGTGTGGTGGCGGTGAGGTCATGAGCATGGCCCGGTATGTGGCTGTCTTTTAAACGCGAATAATTATTGTTTGTTTTGTGGCGCGCGTCAAGCCTGGGGCCGCCGAGCCTCGAGTGTCGATCGAGGACAGAGGAGTAATAGCGCTATGCTGATCATTGCACTGGTACTGGTGGCGGCTGTGTTCATCCTGCCCAACTACTGGGCCAAATGGGTGCTGAATCGCCACGCCCGGCAGCGCAGCGATTATCCCGGCAGTGGCGGTGAGCTGGCCAGGCATCTGCTCGATCGGCTGGGCATCGAGGGAGTGGAGGTGGAGGTCACCGAGTATGGCGATCACTACGACCCTGCCGCGCGGCGGGTGCGGCTGTCGCCGGAACACTATGAGGGGCGCTCGCTGACCGCGGTGACGGTGGCCGCCCATGAGGTGGGGCATGCCATCCAGCACGCCCGCGGCTATACGCCACTGCTGGCGCGCACACGGCTGGTGGGCGTGGCCCAGCAGGCCGAGAAACTCGGTGCGGTACTGATGATGGCCGCACCTTTCCTGTTCATCCTCACCCGCCTGCCCGGCGGCATGCTGATCGTGGTGCTGGCGGCGCTGATCAGTTTCGGCACCGCGGCGCTGGTGCACCTGATCACCTTGCCGGTGGAGTTCGACGCCAGCTTCCAGCGCGCGCTGCCGCTACTCAAGCAGTATATCCCGCCTTACGACATGCCTGCCGCTCGCCACGTGCTGACCGCCTGCGCCTTCACCTACGTCGCGGCCTCATTGGCCAGCATCCTCAATCTGGGCAGATGGCTGGTGATTCTGCGCCGCTGAGTCGTTTTCCACCTTTCGCTACTCCGGTACCGATGGCCGCCGCACGGCAAGGGAGGCCGTTCGGTTGGGTGGTGGCAGCATATTGCGTAGCGAAGGATTTGGGATTATATTGCGCTCGCACGCAAATGCGTATCAGTCTCTTTTGTCTTGCTGGCTAGTCCTGAGCGTGGCGTGCCTGGTGGAGACAACCGAACGCTGAGGTGCTGTGCAATTCTATACCTGGCAGCCGCATAGCCAGAGACCTCAACGACATAAAGATGGATGCTAGATGAAACGTCTTGTTACCTTTACGGGGATCTTCGCCGTGCTGGGGCTGGCGATTAGCCCCGCCTTTGCGAGCGACACGCAATACCCATTGACGCTGAACAACTGCGGGGTAGACGTCACCTTCGACAAGGCGCCCGAACGGGCTGTCGGCATAGGTCAGGCCAGTGCGGAGATCATGCTGCTGCTCGGCCTCGAAGACCAGATGGTGGGCACCGCCTTCTGGCCGAACCAAGTCTTGCCGCAGTTGGCTGAGGCCAATGCCAAGGTGGAGGTATTAACAGTCGAGTTTCCTACTTTCGAGTCTATTCTGGCAAAAGAGCCGGATCTCGTGACGGCTGCTCTGCCTAGCCTGATAGGCCCATCCAGCAGAGTGGCGACACGGGAGGACTTCGACAGCGTGGGGGTGGCGACCTACTTGTCCCCCAACACCTGCGTTGCTGAGGGGGCGGCCAAGGATAAGTTCGGCTACGGCAGTCGCGACCAACTCTGGAGCATGGACGGCCTATATCAAGAGATCGATGAGATCGCTCAGATCTTCGACGTCAACGATAGGGGGCAGGCACTGATCGAGGATCTTGAGCAGCGTGAAGCCGCACTGCGGGCAGCGACTCCCGAAGGTGACGAGCCGCTCTCCTTTGTCTTCTGGTTCTCCAGCCCGTCGCCGTCTGCGGATGCTTATCTTGGCGGTAAGAACGGCGCGTCCGGCTTTATCGCCGACGTGTTGGGCGGCACCAATGCCATTGACTCTGACGCTGAATGGCCAGCACTTGGATGGGAAAGCATCATCGCGGCTGACCCAGATGTCATCGTGGTAGCCCGCGTCGACCGTAACCGTTGGGATTTGGACAACTCAGACGCCAAGATCGAGTTTCTCAACTCGGATCCCGCGACCCGCGAAATGAAAGCGGTCAAGAACGGGGCGATCGTTGTCATGGACGGCCATGCCATGGATCCGACGGTGAGGACGATCTTTGGTGCCGAAGAGGTGGCAGAACAGCTGAAGGTGCTTGGTCTGAGATGAGCGCCACAATCGACATGCCGCAAGCGGCTGAGCGCCTGCCACGCCTAGTGTGGGTGGCAGGGCTGCTGCTCGGCTCGTTGGTGGCGATTGGGCTGGTGGTAGGCATTAGCGTCGGGATCGGCGATATGCCGATCCCGCTGTCCACCACCTATGCGGTGATCACCAACAAGCTGGGTTGGACGTCGTTCGAACTCAATCGTATCCACGAAGCCATCGTCTGGGATTACCGCTTGAGCCGGGCATTGGTGGCTGCCTTCTGCGGTGCTGGACTGGCACTGGCTGGCGCCATCATGCAATCGATGCTGCGCAATCCGCTGGCAGAGCCCTATGTGCTGGGCATCTCCGCCGGGGCATCGACCGGCGCCGTACTGATCGTCATGCTGGGGCTGGGCGCTGGCGCGGTGTCGCTGTCGATGGGAGCGTTCATGGGAGCCTTTGCCGCCTTCCTGTTCGTGGCGCTTCTCTCGAACGGTGCTCGCGGCGGGGCCGACCGCACGATATTGGCCGGTGTCGCGGCATCGCAGCTGTTCAACGCGGTGACCTCCTATTTCGTCACCACTGCCGGCAATGCGCAGCAGGCGCGCGACGTGATGTTCTGGCTGCTCGGCAGCTTCGGTGGCGTGCGCTGGCCTGATTTTTTCCTGGTCTCGGTCGTGGTTGGGTTGGGGCTGGTGGCGTGCCTGTGCTACGCACGGGTACTGGATGCGTTCGCCTTTGGTGACGAAGCCGCGGCTTCTTTGGGGGTCAATGTCGGTCAAACGCGGATCGTCCTGTTTGCGCTGACGGCCGTCATAACCGCCACCATCGTCAGCATGGTCGGCACCATTGGCTTCGTTGGCCTGGTGGTTCCCCACGCGGCGCGTTTCGTGGTCGGCCCACGCCACGCCGTCCTGCTGCCTGCCTGTGCCATCGTGGGGGCGATCTTCATGGTGGTAGCAGATATTGCCTCTCGCGTGCTGATTCCGCAGCAATCCCTGCCAATCGGCGTGGTCACGGCGCTGGTGGGTGTTCCGTTCTTCTCTGTCATTCTTTATCGGTTACAGCGCGCATCATGAGTATCAAGGCCGACAATCTATTCTGGAAAATCGGCACCAAGAGGGTGATCGATGGTGTCTCCTTCGAAGCCGAACCGGGTAAGCTACTGGGGGTGCTGGGCCCCAATGGCTGTGGCAAAACCTCGCTGCTACGGCTGCTGGCCGGGCTGAAGCGACCGCATGCCGGACAGGTCATGCTGGATGGGCAAGAACTCTCGACCTTTCGCCGCCGGGCCATTGCCCAGCGAGTCGCCTTTATCGAACAGCACGCCACGACCAATGCCAGCCTCAAGGTGATCGATGTGGTCAAGCTTGGCCGCTTCCCGCACCGTTCGATGCTATCGGGCTGGACGCGCGAGGACGATAGGTCGGTCAACGAGGCTCTCGAGCGTACCGGGATGAGCGCAAAGCGTGATGATGCCTGGCATAGCCTATCTGGTGGGGAGAAACAGCGTACCCATGTGGCACGGGCCCTGGCTCAATCCCCTAGAGAGTTGATTCTCGATGAGCCGACCAACCATCTCGATGTGCAGCACCAGATCAACCTACTGCGGCTAGTCTCCAGCCTGCCGATGACCAGCATCATTGCGCTCCATGACCTCAACCACGCCGCTATGTATTGTGATCGACTGCTTGTCATGCAGGCAGGTCGGATCGTGGCCTCCGGTGCTCCTGAAGAGGTGCTGACCCAGCGCCTGTTGCGTGATGTCTTCTCGGTGGATGCCCATGTGGAGACCTCGCCCCACCATGCGCGGCCGCATATTCACTTCCAGCGCTAGGGCGTCCCTCGGCGAGTGAGCCCGCGGTGACACGCCTAGCCCGGCCGGTTGGCGATTACCACTGCGCGTCGCGGCGCAGGATAGCCCTCACGGGTGCGGGTCGGGTCGTCGGGGTCGAGGAAGTCGGCCAGCGACTGGAAGGTCATCCAGTCGGTTGAGCGCTGCTCGTCGAGGGTGGTGACGGCTTCGTCGACCACGCGTACGTTGCTGAAGCCGCAGCGCTCGAGCCACTGGCACAGCGCCGCCGAAGAGGGCAAGAAGTAGACGTTGGGCATCGCCGCGTAGCGCTCGCCGGGCAGCAGCACGGTGGTTGCGTCGCCCTCCACCACCAGGGTCTCCAGCACCAGCTCGCCGCCGGGGCGCAGGGCCTCCTTCAACTGCTCTAGATGCTCCAGCGGTGCGGGGCGATGGTAGAGCACGCCCATCGAAAACAGCGTATCGAAGAACGCCAGCCTCTCAGGTACCTCCTCGATGCCTACCGGCAGGAAGTGGGTGCGCCCGCCGTCGGCGTCGCCGACGAAGTGACGCACCGCCTGGAACTGGTAGAAGAAGCGCGGCGAGGGGTCGATCACCAGCACGAAATCAGCGCCGGCGCCGGCCATGCGCCAGGCGTGATAGCCGCTGCCGCCGCCGACATCGAGCACGCGGCGCCCGCGGAGGTCGGCGAGGTGTGGGGCGAGGCGCTGCCATTTCCAGTCCGAGCGCCACTCGGTATCGATGTGAATGCCGCCCAGCCGATAGGGGCCCTTGCGCCACGGCATCAGCTTGCGCAGCAGGTTCTCGCACTGGCGGCGCTGGCTGTCGCTGAGAGCGAGCTCGACGCTGACGGTATCGGCATCCAGCGTCACCTCGCGCGCCTCGGGCAGTACCGGCAGCTTGGCGACGGCCTTGTCCCAGGCCGGCAGGTCGCCGTAGCGCTGGCGGTCGAGGCCGCGCGCCAGCTGCTCGGGCAGGCGCGCCAGCCAGGTATCCAGGCCCTGGTCGACGAAGGCGTGGTAGAGCTCGCGGTGGGGGTGGGGCATGGGGTTCTCGCTGTCTTGCGCGTGACTAGAAGGTGCACCAGCCACTGGCTTCCATCAGCCGATACTGCCAGTAGCGGCGCCGTGAGGCGTCGAGGTATGCCTCGACGCCGAGACTGTAGTGCTCGGCGGCGGTGTTGTGCCAGTGGCGTTCGAAGGCGTCGCGGGCCGCTGCGATTATCGGATCGTCGGCATTGGCGACCAGTTCGAGATCGGCCTCGAAGTTGAGGTCGTCGAGGCTGCGCCGGGTGTAGTTGGCCGAGCCCAGTAGCAGGTGGGCGGGGCGCTCGTCGGCGTGGCGCAGCAGCACTTTGCTATGGGCCTGCTCGCCGTGGGTGTCGCTCCAGCGCAGCTGGATGCCGGCGGCCAGTAGGTCGCTGGCCGCCTGGCGATTGGGAATGCCGCTGCCCGAGACGCCAAAAGCGTGGTGGTTGGGGTCGAGCAGTACGCGTACCCCAACACCCCGCGCCACGGCCCTGGCCAGCGCAGCGATCACGCCGCGGTGGGAGAGGTAGAGCACCTCGATATCGAGCCGCTCGCCGGCACGGGCGTCACTGATGATCGCCAGCAGGGCGCGCTTGATGGCGCCTTCGCTGAGCAGCCGTAGGCGCGGGTTACGGCCGCTTGCGTTGGTGTCGGCGACTCTCGGCTGGGCGTGGTCGATGGTGACGCCGCTGCGCGCGGCGATCTCGCGCTCTGAGGCGAGCAGATCGAGGGCCACGTCGCCGGAGACGCGCAGCGCCACGTCACGGTAGTCGCTGCTGTCGTCGTCGGCGTTGGCCGAGCTGACCACGGCGGTCCAGTGCTCGCCCTCATCGACCACCAGCGTCTTGCGGTGGTTGGCGTTGAGGTTGAGTAGCGTCAGGTAGCTGCGCAGGCCGACCTTGCCGGGCCCCAGCGGGTTGGGCAGCCAGCGCAAGCAGAGTCGCCATAGCGCGGTCCAACTCGGGTTGGGATCGCGGCCGATGGTCAGGTCGGTCGTCGCCACGCGGATGCCGGCCGCTTCGAGCTGGCGGTGGTGACTCAGCTCGCGCCCGCCGTAGACGCTGTTGATGGGGTCGGTGATGACCACCATCTCGACCTCGGGGCGCTGGCGCTTGCGTGCCAGCAGGGCATCGCGTAGCGCCACCGATACCCGCCGATGGCAGTCGCGGCAGTCATCGGCGGGGTCGTTGAACTGGAAGATATCCAGCACCACCAGCGTCTCGGCCTGGCCGATCAGGCGAAATATCTCGTCGAAGATCTGCTGGCGGCAGTGGCGCTGGCCGTCGGCGTCGACAAAGGTCTCGTCGAGCAGTAGCTGTGGGGCGATCGGTTCACGCCATGGCGCCTCGACGCCGAGGCCGGGGGGCAGCGGCTTGCGCGAGTGCCACCAGGCCGTGGCCAGATAGAACGTCAGCGCGACAGCGCCCAGCCAGGCCCAGGCGCTCATGGCATCCCTCTCATGGCCAGCTCCTCACGGCTTGAAGGCGATCAGCGAGGCGAAATTGAGATACTGGAACCACACCTGGCTGCGCGCGAAGCCGGCACGCGCCAGGCGTGCCTGATGGGCCGCCAGCGTGTCGGGCACCAGCACGTTCTCCAGCGCATTGCGCTTCTGGCTGATCTCCAGGTCGCTGTAGCCGTTGGCGCGCTTGAAGTCGTGATAGCGCTCCACCAGCCAGGCGTTGTCCTGCTCGTCCTCGGCGACGATCTTCTCGGATAGCACCAGCACGCCGCCGGGCTCGAGGGCCGAGTATAGTGCTGCGATCACCGCATCGCGGTCGGTGGGGGGCAGGAACTGCAAGGTGAAGTTGAGCACCACCATGCCTGACGGCCGGTAGTCGAGGTGGCGGATATCGCCCTCGACGACCTCGATGCAGTGCTCGGGAGACTCGCTGGCAAACGTCTCCCGGGCACGGGCCACCATGGCCGGCGACAGGTCGACGCCGGTCAGGCTGAAGGCTTCGGGGGGCAGACGGCCGGCCAGGGCCAAACCCACTGCGCCCAGCGAGCAGCCCAGGTCGTAGACGTGGGCGCCGTGGCGCAGGTGGCGCTCGGCGATCACGCCCAGCATGCCGAGGATCTGGCCGTAGCCCGGCACCGAGCGGCGGATCATGTCGGGAAAGCAGGCTACCACCCGTTCATCGAAGGAGAAGCGCGCCAGCCGATCCAGGGGTGTCGAAAAGATGGCGTCACGGTAAGATGCATCACTCATGGCGTTGCTGCGGGTCCGGACCAAGGTTCGAGCATTTTACGCGCCGCGACGCCAGGCTGCACGAATCCACGGCGCCGTGCGCGGCACCGATCAGGGAGAGAGACGATGAATCAGGAAGATCGCATCGATCAGAGCGGCGCCTGGCAGGCGCTGGAGCGCCACGCCGGCCAGATGCGAGACGTGCATCTGCGCGAGCTGTTTGCCACTCAAGGGCGCTTTGCGCGCTTCAGTCGCGAGGCCGCGGGGCTGATGCTGGATCTTTCCAAGCAGCGCTGGAGCGACGAGACCTTTGCGCTGCTGCTGGCGCTGGCCCGCGAGGCTGAGGTGCCCCAAGCGATTACCCGGCTGCTCGACGGCGAGCGCGTCAACCGCTCCGAGGATCGCCCGGCGCTGCACACCGCACTGCGCCTGCCGGAGAGTGCGCGACTCGAGGTCGAAGGCGAAGACCTGGTGCCGGCGGTGCACGCCACCCTGGCGCAGATGCAGCGCATGGTCGACAAGCTGCATGCCGGCCAGTGGCGTGGCGCCACCGGCAAGGCGATCAGCGATGTGGTCAATCTCGGCGTGGGTGGCTCCGATCTGGGGCCGCTGATGGTCACCCACGCGCTGGCCGACTACCACCCCGAGGGCGTGCACGAGGTGCAGGTGCACTTCGCCTCGACCATGGACGGCTCCCAGTTGGCCGACTATCTGTCGCGGCTCAACCCCGAGACCACGCTGTTCGTGCTGTCGTCCAAGTCGTTTACCACCATCGATACGCTGTCCAACGCGCGCACTGCCCGCGACTGGCTCTACGCCCGGCTGGTATGCAGCCGCAGTGACGCCGGCAACGGCGCGGCGGCCGAGATCGACCGCGCGCTGGTGATGCGCCAGCACTTCATCGGCGTCTCGGCGAGCCCCGACAAGATGAGCGAATGGGGCATCGCCGCGGCCAACCAGCTGGAGTTCTGGGAGTGGGTCGGCGGACGCTACTCGCTGTGGGGGGCGATCGGCCTGCCCATCGCGCTGGTGGTGGGCATGGACAATTTCCGCGCACTGCTGGATGGCGCCCACGCCATGGATCGGCATTTCCGTGAGGCGCCGCTGGAGGACAACCTGCCGGTGTTGCTGGGGTTGGCGGGAATCTGGAACGTCAATTTCCTGGATATCCGCGCCCACTCGATCCTGCCCTACGACGGCCGCCTGGAGTACTTCGCCGCCTATCTCGAGCAGCTGGAGATGGAGTCCAACGGCAAGTCGGTAACCAACGACGGCCAGGTCACGCCCTATTCCACCTGCCCGGTGCTGTGGGGCCAGCTGGGGCCCAACGCCCAGCACGCCTTCTACCAGCTGTTGCACCAGGGGACCCAGCCGGTGGAGTGCGACTTCATCGCACCGATGCGCCGCTACGATCGGGTCGAGGACGACGCCACCCGAGCCCACCTCAAGGCTCAGCACCGCCTGACCCTGGCCAACTGCTTCGCCCAGTCGCGGCTGCTGAT
Source organism: Halomonas salipaludis (assembly GCF_002286975.1). GTDB lineage: Bacteria > Pseudomonadota > Gammaproteobacteria > Pseudomonadales > Halomonadaceae > Franzmannia > Franzmannia salipaludis. The sequence goes on along the minus strand of NZ_NSKB01000004.1, from coordinate 197,868 downwards.
GCTGGGCGACGACGCCATCGACGAGGACGGCCCGCGACCTAGCCACAAGCGTTACCGCGGCAACCAGCCGTCGACCACCCTGCTGCTCGAGCGGCTGTCGCCGGCGACGCTGGGGGCGCTGATCGCCCTCTATGAGCATAAGGTCTTCGTCCAGGCGACGATCTGGGGTATCAATCCCTTCGACCAGTGGGGTGTGGAACTCGGCAAGCAGATCGCCGGCGAGACCGAGCAGATCCTGTCGAGCCATGTGGGCCTCGAGCGCATGGACGACTCCAGCCGCGGGCTGATCGAGGCGCTGTGGGCGGCGGAGCGCAAGGCGGAATCATGATGCTGTTGATTTGTACAGGAGTTGCGCTATGCTGACGACTGCCGCTGCCATACCGGCGGCGACAGGCGTACTCTACCTGCACGGCTTTAACAGCGGCAGCGGCTCGCCCAAGGCGAGACTGGTGGCGAGTGGCTGTGATGCGCTCGACGCCGGGCCGCTGCCCTGTGCCACGCCGCAGCTGCCGCATCGCCCCAACCAGGCCTTGGCGCTGGCCGAGTCGCAGCTCGCGACGCTTGGCTCGCAGCCGCTGCTGGTGGGCAGTTCGATGGGCGGTTTCCTGGCCAGCTGCCTGGCCGAGCGGCATGACCTGCGTGCGGTGGTGATCAATCCCGCGGTGCGCCCGGCTGGGCTGGTCGAGGGCTGGCTGGGCGAGGCCTTCGTCAATGAGTACACCGGCGAGCGCTTTACCATCGAAGGCGCGCATCGCGACGAGCTGGCCGAGCTGACCCCGGCACGGCTCGATCCGCGCCGCTACCTGGTGCTGCTGGGCACGGCCGACGAGACCCTGGATCCACGCGATGCGGCCGCCGCCTACCGCGGTGCAGCGATGATCCTGCAGCCGGGGGGCGATCACGGCTTCAGCGCCCTGGGCGAATTTTTGCCGGCGCTGTTCGCCCACGGGGGCCACCGCCTGGCACCCGGGGGCATGGCGCGACCACGCCTGGACGACGACTTTCACCCATAGCCTGGACGACGCATGACGCAATACAGTGCAAGTTCGATCGAGGTACTCTCTGGCCTCGAACCGGTGCGCAAGCGCCCCGGCATGTATACCGATACCAGCCGGCCCAATCACCTGGCCCAGGAAGTCATCGACAACAGCGTCGACGAGGCGCTTGCCGAACACGCCCGCGAGATCCGCGTGCGGCTGCTCGACGATGGCGGCATCGAGGTCAGCGACGACGGCCGTGGCATGCCCATCGACGTGCACCCGGAGTACGGCGTCACCGGTATCGAACTGATCCTCACCAAGCTGCATTCCGGCGGGAAGTTCTCAGCGTCCAGCTACCGCTTCTCCGGGGGGCTGCATGGGGTCGGGGTATCGGTGGTCAATGCGCTGTCGACACGCCTCGAGGTCGAGGTGATGCGCGACGGCAATCGTCACTTCATGGCCTTCGAGCATGGCGACAAGGTCGCCGAACTCGAGGTGGTCGGCAGCTGTGCCAAGCGCCTTACCGGCACCCTGGTGCGCTTCTGGCCCGATGTGAGCTATTTCGATAGTCCCAAGCTGTCGCTGCCGCGCTTGCAGCACCTGCTGCGCGCCAAGGCAGTGCTCTGCCCGGGGCTCAAGGTTACCCTGGTCGAGGCCGACGGCAGCGAAAGCGAATGGCAGTACGAGGACGGCCTGCGTGACTACCTGGCCCAGGCCACCGATGGCTATGAGGTGCTGCCGAGCTCGCCCTTCGTTGGCCACTACAGCGATGACGAACAGGGCGTCGACTGGGCCATACAATGGCTGCCCGAGGGCGGTGAGCCGCTCACCGAGAGCTACGTCAACCTGATCCCCACGCCGCTCGGTGGCACCCACGTCAACGGCCTGCGTTCGGGGCTGCTCGAGGCGCTGCGCGAGTTCTGCGACTACCGCAGCCTGCTGCCGCGCGGTGTCAAGCTGACCGCCGACGACCTCTGGGAGCGGGTCTCCTACGTGCTCTCGGTCAAGATGCTCGACCCGCAGTTCGCCGGCCAGACCAAGGAGCGGCTGTCGTCGCGCACCGTGGCGGCATTCGTCGCCGGGGTGGTCAAGGACGCCTTCTCGCTATGGCTCAACCACCACGTCGACCAGGCCGAAGCGCTGGCCGAGCTGGTGATCAGCGCCGCCCAGCGCCGCCAGAAGAGCGCCAAGAAGGTGGCGCGCAAGAAGGTCACCTCAGGCCCGGCGCTGCCCGGCAAGCTGGCCGACTGCTCCGGCCAGGACCCGGTGGCCAGTGAGCTGTTTCTGGTCGAGGGCGACTCCGCTGGCGGCAGCGCCAAGCAGGCCCGCGACCGCGAGACCCAGGCGATCCTGCCGCTGCGCGGCAAGATCCTCAACACCTGGGAGGTCGAGTCCCACGACATCTACGGCTCCCAGGAAGTCCACGACATTGCCGTGGCCATCGGCATCGATCCGGTCAGCGAGGATCTTTCCAAGCTGCGCTACCACAAGATCTGCATCCTCGCCGACGCCGACTCCGACGGGCTGCACATCGCCACCCTGCTGTGTGCGCTGTTCGTGCGCCACTTCCCGGCGCTGGTGGATGCCGGCCATGTGTTCGTCGCCATGCCGCCGCTGTACCGCATCGACCTCGGCAAGGAGGTCTTCTACGCCCTCGACGAGAGCGAGAAGACCGCCACCCTCAAGCGTCTCGAGGGCAAGCGCGGTACGCCCAACGTGCAGCGCTTCAAGGGCCTCGGCGAGATGAGCCCGCTGCAGCTGCGCGAGACCACCATGGCCCGCGATACCCGGCGCCTGGTGCAGCTCACCCGCGAGGTTGGCGATGGCACCATGGAGATGATGGACATGCTGCTGGCCAAGAAGCGTGCCGGCGACCGTAAGAACTGGCTGGAAGACTACGGCAACTTGGCCGATATCGAGGTGTAGCGCCAAACTTAGCGGCGCCGGGGGCAGCTCAAAGGGTAATCTGTCCCGACTTTGCTGGGAGCCGTAAGCTGGAAGATACCGAGGCTAGCGGCACCGGGGACAGCTCAAAGAGGAGGTTCTGCGCCATGGATGGCGCAGGTAGCGCCCAGGGATGGGTTTACAGCGCCTCCTCGACGAGCTGTCGCCGGTAAAGCCGCGGGTTGAGCAGAAGATGATTCTTGAACCCTGACCAGGGGCTTATCGAATGACCATGGATATCCACGTGGCGGAGGGCGACGTCGAACGTCTCTCACTGCGCGAATACACTGAGAAAGCCTACCTCGACTACTCGATGTACGTGATTCTCGACCGCGCCTTGCCGCATATCGGCGACGGCATGAAACCCGTGCAGCGGCGCATCATCTACGCCATGCGCGAGCTTTCGCTCAACGCCAGTGCCAAATACAAGAAGTCGGCGCGTACCGTCGGCGACGTGCTCGGCAAGTTCCACCCGCACGGCGACAGCGCCTGCTACGAAGCGATGGTGCTGATGGCCCAGTCGTTCAGCTATCGCTATCCGCTGGTCGACGGCCAGGGCAATTGGGGTAGCCCCGACGATCCCAAGTCGTTCGCCGCCATGCGCTACACCGAGGCGCGGCTGTCGAAGTTCGCCGAAGTGCTGCTCGCCGAGCTCGGCCAGGGCACCGTCGACTGGACGCCCAACTTCGACGGCACCATGAACGAGCCGGTGGTGCTACCCGCGCGCCTGCCTCATGTACTGCTCAACGGCGGTACCGGCATCGCGGTGGGCATGGCCACCGATATACCGCCGCACAACGTCAATGAGGTGGTCGAGGCCACCTGCCATCTGCTGCGCCATCCCGAGGCCACCACGGCTGAGCTGATGCAGTATCTGCCGGCGCCGGACTTCCCCTCAGCGGCGGAGATCATCACCCCCCGCGACGACCTGGCCAAGCTCTACGAGAGCGGCCGCGGCTCGGTCAAGCTGCGCGCCCGCTACGCGATGGAAGAGAGCAGCATCGTGATCACTGCACTGCCCTACCAGGTCAGCGGTTCCAAGGTGCTGGAGCAGATCGCCGCTCAGATGCAGGCCAAGAAACTGCCGATGGTCGCTGACCTGCGCGACGAGTCGACCCACGAGGAGCCGACCCGGCTGGTGATCGAACCGCGCTCCAACCGGGTCGACATCGAGTCGTTGATGGCGCACCTGTTTGCCACCACCGACCTCGAGAAGAACATTCGCGTCAACATGAACGTGATCGGCCTCGACGGCCGGCCGCGGGTGCTGGCGCTGCCCGCGCTGCTTGGCGAGTGGCTGCGCTTCCGGCGTAGCACGGTGCGTCGCCGCCTCGAGCACCGCCTGGGCAAGGTCGAGGATCGCCTGCACCTCCTTGAGGGCCTGCTCGTCGCCTACCTCAATATCGACGAGGTGATCCGTATCATCCGCGAGGAAGACGCCCCCAAGCCGGCGCTGATGGAAGCCTTCGGGCTCAGCGATCGCCAGGCCGAGGCGATCCTCGAACTGCGGCTGCGCCACTTGGCCAAGCTCGAAGAGTTCAAGATCCGCGGCGAGCAGGATGAGCTGCTGGCCGAGCGCGACCGTCTGCAGGAGCTGCTCGGCAACGATGCCGCCCTGACCGACCTGATCGAGGAGGAAATTCGCGAGGCGGGGCGCGAGCACGGCGATGCGCGGCGTGCGCCGCTGGTTGAGCGCGAGGACGCCAAGGCGCTCTCCGAAGTCGAACTGCTAGGCGCCGACCCGATCACCGTGGTGCTCTCCGAGAAGGGCTGGATCCGCAGTGCCAAGGGGCATGAGATCGATCCCGAGGGACTCTCCTACAAGTCCGGCGATCGCTTCGCCCTGGCCGCCCGCGGCAAGACCAATCAGCCGCTGGTGCTGCTCGACGATACCGGGCGCGCCTACACCCTGGCCGCCCACAATCTGCCCAGCGCCCGCAGCCAGGGTGAACCGGTCACCGGCCGGGTCAACGTGGTGGCCGGGGCGCATATGGCAGGGCTGATGCTGGCGCCGCCCGACACGCGCTACCTGCTGGCCTCCGACGGCGGCTACGGGTTCATTGCCTGCCTGGAGGACCTCACCGGCAAGAACAAGGCCGGCAAGGCGGTGCTCAGCCTGCCCAAGGGCTGCAACGTGCTGCCGCCGCAGCTGCTGCCGGCCACCGAGGGCTGCCTGGTGGCAGCGGTGTCCAACGAAGGCCGGCTGCTGGTGTTCGACCTCGACAGCCTGCCGCAGATGGCCAAGGGCAAGGGTAACAAGATGATCGACATTCCCGGCTTGCGCGCTGCGCGACGCGAGGAGTTCGTACGCGACCTGGTGGTACTCGGCGCGGGCGATGCGCTAGTGATTCATGCCGGCAAGCGCAAGCTGACCCTCAAACTCGACGACCTGGCCTACTATCGCGGCGAACGTGGCCGGCGCGGCAGCAAGTTGCCGCGCGGCTTCCAGAAGGTCGATGCCCTGGAGGTCTCGGCATGACGCGACGACTCTTGATTCGCGCCACCGGCACGGCGTGTCCCGGCCAGCTGGCCGGCCTCGGCAAGGCGCTGGCCAAGGGTGGCGCACGGCTGCTCGACATCAACCAGAGCGTGACCTTCGGGATTCTGTCGCTGGAGGCGCTGGTCGGCATCGAGCGCGACGAGGATCTCGAGGCGCTGCTGGCCGAGAGCGGTGCGGCGCTCGGTCTTGATGTCCAGGCCATCCAGGTATCGGCCGAGGACTATCAGCGCTGGAGCAGCGAGGCCAGCCAGCCACGGCTGATCCTGACGTTGCTGGCGCCGCACCTGCCGGCGGGAATCCTCGCCGAGGTGGGGGCGCTCACCGCCGAGCACGGCCTCACCGTGGAGCTGATCCACCGCCTCTCCGGCCGCGAGCCGCTGGACGGCGGCGTGCCCCGCGACCACCACAGCATCCAGGGCGCCTGCGTGGAGTGTTGGCTGCGCGGCGAGGAGGTCGACCTCGACGCCCTGCGCGAGAAAGCACTGGCGCTGGGCGCCATGCACGGCGTCGATATCGCCATTCAGGAGGACTCGATCTGGCGCCGCCATCGTCGCCTGGTGTGCTTCGACATGGACTCGACGCTAATCCAGACTGAGGTGATTGACGAACTCGCCCGTCGCCACGGCGTCGGCGACGAGGTTGCCGAGATCACCGAGCGGGCCATGCGTGGTGAGCTCGACTTCCAGCAGAGCTTCCGCCAGCGCATGGCCAAGCTCAAGGGGCTCGACGAGTCGGTGCTGGCCGAGATCGCCGAATCGCTGCCGCTAATGGATGGTGTCGAGCGCCTGATGGCCCAGCTCAAACGCCTCGGCTACCGCACCGCGATCCTCTCCGGCGGCTTTACCTATTTTGCCGATCATCTGCAGCAGCGCCTGGGCTTCGATGAGGTACATGCCAACCAGCTGGTGATCGAGGACGGCAAGGTCACCGGCGAGGTGCGCGAGCCGATCCTGGATGCCGATCGCAAGGTCGAGCTGCTGCGCGAGATCGCTGCCCGCGAGGGGCTGGCCATGGAGCAGACCATTGCCGTCGGCGATGGGGCCAATGATCTCAAGATGCTCGCCGCCGCCGGGCTTGGGATCGCTTTTCGCGCCAAGCCGCTGGTGCGCCGCCAGGCGCGCCAGTCGATTTCGACCCTGGGGCTGGATGCGGTGCTCTACCTGATCGGCTATCGACAGATCGACCTGGAAGACGGACACTCCTAAGTGTTAACGCCCAGCGCACGTCTGCACGACAAACACAATACGAGGCCGCCATGACCTACACAGCCGAGCTGCTCGAAGAGCTGAAGATTCTACGCCTGTTCAACCTGGCCACCACCCAAGAGGGCATCAAGGTGCACTCGAGTGCAGAAGCCGAGGCCATCGCCGCCACCCGGCGGCTCTACGAGAAGGGGCTGGTGACCCAGGAGGACGGTGGCTATCTGACCACCCTGGGCCACGATGCAGCCCATCACGCCCAGGATCTGCTGACCATCCTCAATGGCCCGATCATGGTAGGCTGACAGCTGTGCGATATGTAACCCTAAAGTAACCGCGGCGCCGGCCGATACCCCTGTATCGGGCCGGCGCCGTAGCGTTGGCGATATCCGCAGGATGACAGACGAGGGCCCGCATGGAGCCTAGCGACAGCCACGTAGTGGTTGATAATACTGGTGAAATCAATGCCTTATTGGATGGGCTCAGTGAGCCCGGCGGTGCCTCGCTGGCCATTGGCGAGCCGCCCGGGGAGCCCATTCCGGCGCTGCTGATGGCGGTGGAAGAGGGGAGCTCGCTGCTGGTCGATATCACCGCAGTGCGCGAGATCGCCAATGAGATCGGCGGTGTCAAACCGCTGCGGTTGATGGGCCAGGCCCGCGGGGCGATGCTGACCACGCCGCCGCTGGTGTTTCAGGGCTGGGTAGAGGCCCCTGGGCGGTTGCAATTCCGCTGCGATTACCCCGAGCAGCTGTGGGTCATGCATCGCCGCGAGGTATTTCGCGCCGAGCTGGGGCCGGGCATGTCGGTCGCCGCCACGCTGGGCTTCGACGATGGCCAGGAGCGCGTGGAATTGGCTGGCCAGCTGAGTAACCTATCGCTGGGGGGCTGCCTGCTCGAAGTCCCAATGAGCGCCGCGGTGCACCTGCGGTCTGGGCAGCACCTCGAGGCACTGACGCTGCGTTTTCCCAACCGGCAGCAGCTCACCACCAGCGCTTTCGTACGACACATTCAAGCCGATGGCGAGCAGCAGGTGCGCCTCGGCTGTGAGTTTGCCGATGTAAACGCCGAGCTGGAGCGACGGCTGTGGTACTTCGTGCGTGAGATCGAGCGGGAAGGGGCGCGCAATGGGTTGGAGGGCAATCGTGACCTGTCGCCCTCGGCGCTGTTCGCCGCTGACGAGAATACGCCGGCGTCCGTGCCTGCCCGCAACCACGGCGCCGACTACGCCACGCCCATGGCGCGGCGGCTGGCCAAGGTCGCCGCTTATCTGGACCGCCAGCTGCTGCAGCTGATGGAGGGCCAGCAGGTCGATGCCGGGCTGCTCTCTAGACATAGCGATACGTTGCTGGGCCTGCTCGAGGAGGATCGCGAGGCGCTGCTGTTTGCCAGTGTGTGCCTGGTCGACGATCCGCTGCTGATTCAGCACGGCATCGGCGTGGCGGTGAGGCTGGGCGACCTGGCCGTGGCTCAGGGGCTGCCTCGGGATGTGTGCAAGGCGCTGGTGGCCAGCGCCATGCTCCACGACCTGGGCAAGGCACTGCTGCCGTCACCCCTGCGTCACGTATTGCGCCGTGCGACCGCCCTGGACGATGCCCAGCGCAGCGAGATGCACCAGCACGTCGCGCTGCTCGAGTCGCGTCTCGACGCTTGTCGTTGGCTGTCGCCGGCAATTCGCAGCGCCGTGGTGAGTGGCATCAATGAGCGTCTCGACGGCAGCGGCTATCCCGCCGGGCGCCGGGGCGAGCAGCTCGAGTCGCTATCGCGCATGGCGGCAGTGGTCGATGTGGCCGACGCCATGGGGCGGCCGCGGGCGGATCGCCCGGCGCGTAGCCCGAGCGAGATCTATCGCCACTTGCTGGGTCAGCCTGGCGCCTTCGACCGCGAGTGGGTGCAGCGCTACATCCGCCGCTTCGGGATCACCCCGGTGGGCAGCCTGGCGCGCTTTGCCAGCGGTGAACTGGGCTGGGTGCAGCGTCTCGACCGGCATGGCGCGCTGCGCCAGGTGCAGCTCACGCCGCGCCCGGTGCAGCCCGGCAGCGAACTCGGCGAGGTGCTGCGTGACGCCCAACTGGCGAGGCTCGGCAAACCCGAGGCGTTGGTGGTGGCACGCCCGGCCAGCCAGGTGACCCGAGGCTGACCGGGCGACTGCTCGCTGACGTGGCGAAACGACGAATGTGCTACCATGGCGCGCCGTTTCGGCGTCAGTGAGCGACCCCGGTGTGACCCCATGAATCAACCCTTCGATACCTGGCAGGCGCGCTTCGAGCGTCTGCGCAGCAACAAGATTTTCGAGACCTGCGTCATCGCCATCATCATCATCTCGGCGCTGCTGGTGGGGGCCAAGACCTACGAAGAGACCAGCCGCTTCGAGCAGGTGATGCGTGTCTTCGACATGGCGGTGACCGGCTTCTTCCTGGTCGAGATACTGATTCGCATGGCGGCGGAGAAGCGCCTGCGCGACTTCTTCAAGAAAGGCTGGAACATCTTCGACTTCCTGATCGTCACTGCCAGCATGATCCCGCTGGAGGATTCGGAGATGGTGCTGCTGGCACGTCTGCTGCGGATCTTCCGCGTGCTGCGCCTGGTGTCGATGATCCCCGAGCTGCGCATGCTGGTCTCGGCGCTGTTCAAGTCGATTCCGCGGATGGGCTATGTGGCGCTGTTGATGTTCATCATCTTCTACATCTATGCCGCCATCGGCAGTTTCCTGTTCCACGACGTCGACGAGAGCTTATGGGGCAATATCTCGCTGGCGATGCTGACGCTGTTCCAGGTAGCGACTTTCGAGAGCTGGGCCACGGCAGTGCTCTATCCGACCATGGAGCATTACGGCTACAGCTGGATCTACTTCCTGTCGTTCATCTTCCTCAACGCCTTCATCTTTCTCAACATGATGATCGGCATCGTGCTCGATGTGATGCAGAAGGAGAATACCCTGATGGAGCTCGAGAGTGGTGAGGGCGAGGCCGCCGAGCTCCACGGCCTGCGTAGCGACGTGCGCGAGCTGCGCGACCAGCTCACGCGCATGGAAGCCCTGCTGCAGCAGCGGGATCGATGACGGAACCTTCGTCAAGGATGTGAGCCTCATGAGGAAGAGACATCGCTGGTTGACCCAGCGATGTGCCACCGTCATATACCGACTGGGACGTGAGGTATGACCGACATCCAGCACGTTTCGCGGCCGTTCGTGCCGCCTTATCTGCTTGAACGAATTGCTTCCGGTGGTAGCCAGCGATTGCGTGAGTGTGCCCGGCATACGTTGCTTGCCGACCGGCAGTTCCGGGCGCGTGAGGGCGCGGCGCACTTGCCGCAGGGGAGTTCGGCGCGCGGCCAGGTGGTGCGCTACATATATTCTGCCGGGCAGCGGCAAGAGCTGCCGGGGCGGCTGGTGAGGCGCGAGGGCGACGAAGCCGAGAGTGGCGATGCGGCCATCGACGAGGCCTACCACGGCCTTGGAGCGACCTATCGCTATTTCTGGGAGAAGCACCAGCGCCACTCCATCGACGATCGAGGGATGGCGTTACAGGCCACGGTACATTTCGGTCGCGACTACGAGAACGCCTTCTGGGACGGCACCCAGATGGTCTTTGGCGATGGCGACGGTGAGCTGTTCAATCGCTTCACCATCGCCTTGGACATCATCGCCCACGAGCTGACCCATGGTGTGATCCAGCATGAGGCGGATCTGGTCTACGCCCACCAGGCCGGCGCACTCAACGAGTCGCTGTCGGATGTGTTCGGTAGCCTGGTCAAGCAGTACCGGCTGGGGCAGCGTGTCGAGGAAGCCGACTGGCTGATCGGTGCTGGGCTGTTCACCGAGCGTGTGGCGGGGCGCGCCCTGCGCTCCATGGCCGACCCTGGCAGTGCCTATGATGACCCGCTGCTGGGGCGTGACCCTCAGCCAGGGCATATGCGTGATTTCGTCGAGACCGAGGATGACAACGGTGGCGTGCATATCAACTCCGGGATTCCCAATCGTGCCTTCCATCGCCTGGCCATGGCGCTGGGCGGCCATGCCTGGGATGTCGCTGGCCCGTTGTGGTATGCCACCTTGCTGGATGAGCGTCTCGGGCGTGAGAGTGATTTCACGGCCTTCGCGGAATTGACATTGGACAACGCCGGGCAGCGCTACGGGCAGGGCAGTCGCGAGTGGACGGCGACCCGTGATGCCTGGCGGGATGTCGGTGTGGCAGTGAGGTAGCGAAGACGTAGCGAGGCGATACCTAATGAATGCCGGTACCGAGTGCCAACCACCGCCACTGGGCATCTCCAGCCGCCTCAGCCTGCGTCGCGAAGGCGGTATTGCACACTTCCCCGGGTTGGCGCAGCCGCGCTTGGTATGCTGCGATCGGCTTGGTGAGGCCCAACGCGAGCGGCTGTGGCAATTGTTGGCGGAGGCCGCGCGCTGCGCAGCAGCGCCGATGGCCACCGACGCCGTCGACCGACGCCGCTTTCATCTCGCCATCGAAGATGCCGAGGGGCGGTGCCAATGGTCCGTGGAGCTCGACGAGCAGCAAATGCCCGGGGCATTGCTGCGTCTATGGCGTGACCATAAGCCCCTGAGCCGGGGATAATTCGCCTACCAATGGCGATGAGGCTTGACACCTTGGCAGCAGACTGATTTGCTATGCGCATGAACACGACATTTCTTCGCCTACGCCTAGCCCTACGACTACTAGCCGGCCGCTGATCGCGCCGGGCGATGCTGCGCATCGCATCTTCTAGTCACGCTACGCCGAGGGTCGAAATGTCTCACTACCGCTTTACTGCTGATGCAGCCACCGTTACCGCATACGCCGAGTGCCGTGCCATTCGCCGTCATGTCGTTGCCGCCACCCAGTGCTGCAGCGACCCAGCTGTCTACGCCCCGACGCGCCCGCTGCGCTCGGGGCGTTTTCGTTTCTCGATGCCTCGTTCCCATGCCCTGGAGATCACGCCATGATGCTCACCGACCCGTCCGTCAAGTACCGCCCTTTCGTTGCCGTCGACCTGCCCGACCGGCAGTGGCCCAGCCAGCGCATCGAGTCGCCGCCGATCTGGTGCAGCGTCGACATGCGCGACGGCAACCAGGCGCTGATCGACCCCATGGACATGGAGCGCAAGCGGCGCTTCTTCGCGATGCTGGTGGAGCTGGGTTTCAAGCAGATCGAGGTCGGGTTTCCGTCGGCATCGCAGATCGACTTCGACTATGTGCGTGAGCTGATCGAACAGGACCTGGTGCCGGACGATGTGACCATTCAGGTGCTGACCCAGGCGCGGCCGCATCTCATCGAGCGCACCTTCGAGGCGCTGCAGGGCGCCAAGAACGCCATCGTGCACGTCTACAATGCCACCGACCCGATGTTCCGCCGCGTGGTGTTCAACGTTGACAAGCCCGAGTGCATCAAGATCGCCACCGATGCCACCGCACAGATTCGCGATCTGATGGCGGCGCGCCCCGAGACCCACTGGACCTTCCAGTACTCGCCGGAGCTGTTCACCTCCACCGAGATGGACTTCGCCGTGGAGATCGTCGAGGCGGTGATGGCGACCTATGGCGCCACCGCCGAGAAGCCGATGATCGTCAATCTGCCGGCTACGGTGGAGGTTGCCACACCCAATAACTACGCCGACCAGATCGAGTGGTTCTGCCGCAATATCAATCACCGCGACCGGCTGATCGTCAGCGTCCACCCGCACAACGACCGTGGCACCGGCGTCGCCGCCGCCGAGCTGGCGGTGATGGCCGGCGCCGACCGTGTCGAGGGCACGCTGTTCGGCAACGGCGAGCGCACCGGCAACGTGGATATCGTGACACTGGCCATGAACCTGTATACCCAGGGAGTGCACCCGGGCCTCGATTTCTCCAATATCACGCCGATCATGCGTGAGGTGGAGTACTGCAATCAGCTGCCGGTCCACCCGCGGCATCCCTACGTCGGCGACCTGGTGTTCACCGCCTTTTCCGGCTCCCACCAGGATGCCATCAAGAAGGGCATGTCCGAGCGCCGCAACCACCCTGAGGCGGTGTGGGACGTACCTTACCTGCCCATCGACCCGCTCGACGTGGGCCGTAGCTACGAGGCGGTGATCCGGGTCAATAGCCAGTCGGGCAAGGGCGGGGTCTCCTACCTGCTCGAGGAGGAGCACGGCATCGAGCTGCCGCGCCGGCTCTCCATCGAGTTCAGCCACGTGGTACAGGACGTCGCCGAACGCACCGGCAAGGAGATCACCTCGCAGATGATCTTCCAGGCCTTCGCCGACGAGTACCTCGAGCAGACCTCGCCGCTGGCGCTGATCAACCATCGGCTCTCCTCCGAGGCGGACAGCCCGAGGGTGACGCTGGAAGCCGCCATCGACCAGGACGGCCAGCGCCACACCATCGCCGGTGCCGGCAACGGTCCGCTGGCGGCCTTTATCAAGGCCCTGGCGGCCCACGGCGTCGACGCTGAGATCATCGACTACCACGAGCACTCCCGCGGCCAGGGCTCGGATGCCGAGGCGGTGGCCTACGTCGAGGTGCGTCTCGGTGAGGAGGCGGTGTTTGGCGTCGGAATCGACGAAAGCATCACCAGCGCCTCGATGAAGGCGGTGATCAGCGCCGTCAATCGCCACCGCTCGACCCAGGCGCCGGCGGCCAACGTGACGGCCGCTAGCCTGGCATAAGCAAGTTCGTGGAGCAGGGAGGGGGAGGTCATGCGGTCTTGGCGGGTCATGGCGTTGGTCGCCGTGCTGGTCGCTGGGATGCTGTCCGCGGCGGCCTCTCATGAGCCATTCGAGGCCAGGCTGGTGCGCTTGGAGGTCGAGCGGTCCCTTCCCGCGCTTGAGCCATCACTGCGCGAGGAGTCACCGGAGATCAACGTGCTCTTTCTCAGCTTCGCCGCGGATCAGGCGCTGTGGATGAGCGCCTCCTTGGCGATCATGCGCCACGGCGATATCGCGCGCAGCACGCTGCTCGATTACGGGCTGTCTCCGCAATTTCAGGATCTGCTGGTGCGCTACGGCGCGGATGCGGTACTGCCGGTGAGTTACTTCCGCGATCACGACATCGCCACCCTGCGAGCAAGGCACTGGATTGGTGAGCGCTATCAGCAAGTCAGCGACTGGTGGAGCGATGAGAGCGAGCATGCACCCGGGATGGCGGAGTTGACGCCCTACCGCCGCGGCCAGATGGGTATTGCGCTGCTGGCGTCACACGGCCACGGGCTGCTTAACCAGTTCGTGGTCAGCGACGAGGGCAGCGTGGAGTGGCTACAGGGCGAACGCATGGTAGCGGGCGTGGGAGACTTCTTCACCCGTGGACTGCGCGACCTGGAGAGCCAGTGGCGACAGGGCGAGGCAATAGGCGCAAGCGATCTGGGCTGGGCTGGTGTCGATCTGTTGGTCATGGCGAGTACCGTCAAGGTGCTGAAGGCCGGCCGTACGGCGCGTGGTGCGCGGGTGGGTAGCATTGAGGCCCGGGGTGTCCGGCAAGGGATGCGCCAAGGCATGGTCGCCACCGGCGGGCGCTTCGCGGCCCTGCCGCGCATGGCCAAGGTGGCCGCGGTGGCCGGTACCGCCTATGTGGTCGTTCGCCACCCCAGCTTGGTCAGTGCGCTTGGTGCCAATCTCGCACGCTGGCTCGGCTGGCCGGCCTGGCTGGGCCAGTTCCTGATCTGGTTTGCTGTGCTCTTCCCTCTCTTGGTCATTGCGCGCTGGGTATATCGTTGGCTACTTGCGCCGCTGCTATGGCTGCTGATGCCGCTCCTGCGCGCGGGGTTCAGCGCCATGAACGCGGCGTTATCCGAACGCGCCGCGGGCCGAGCTGAATGACATGCGAATTAGCTACAGCGGCGTCTTGCTCGCTTCGCCAGGTATCTCGCGCACCAGGCGCGGCATCAGAAAGCCCGGCAGCGCCTTGCGCAGCTCCGCGACCAGCGTGCGGGCCTCTGCATCGGACACGTCGAAGTGCGCCGCCCCTGACACTGGGTCGAGCACGTGGAGGTAGTAGGGCAGCACACCGGCTTCGAACAGCCGCTCGGAGAGCGCGGCCAGGGCATCGACGCTGTCGTTGACGCCGCGCAGCAGCACGCTCTGATTGAGCAGGGTCACGCCAGCGCGCGTCAGCCGCTCGCAGGCTGCCTCCACCGCGTCGTCGATCTCGTTGGCGTGATTGATATGCAGCACCACCACCTTCTGTAGCCGCGAGGCCGCCAGCCAGTCGAGCAGGGCGTCGTCTATCCGGTCGGGGATCACTACCGGGAGGCGGGTGTGGATGCGCAGCCGCCTGAGATGCGGGATCGCCTCGAGTTCGCCCACCAGCCAGGCAAGCTGGCGGTCGCTGGCGGCCAGCGGGTCGCCGCCGGAGAGGATCGCTTCGTGAATGCTGCTGTCGTTGCGCAGGTAGTCGAGGCTCTCCTGCCACTGCGCCCGGGATGGCGCGTTGGCGTCGTAGGGGAAGTGGCGGCGGAAGCAGTAGCGGCAGTTGATGGCGCAGGTCGGGCTGGCGATCAGCAGCACCCGGCCGGCGTACTTGTGGATCAGCCCGCGACGCGGGGTATGCGCCGCCTCGGCCAGCGGGTCGTTGACGAACCCTGCGGGGGTCTCGGCTTCGGCGGCCAGCGGCAGCACCTGGCGCAGCAGCGGATCGTGGGGATCGCCGGGCACGATGCGGGCCAGATACGCCTCGGGCACGCACACCTCGAACAGCGCATGTCCGGTCGCGGCGCCGGGCAGCCAGGCGGGGTCGAGCCCCAGTCGCCGGCACAGCGCCTCCGGGTCGCGGATGGCCTGGGAGAGCTGGCGTTGCCAGCTGCCGTCGGTGGCCAGCAGCGGGGTTGCGGTCTGCACTTTGGCGGGGCTTCGGGTTATCATGCGGCACACTCAACATGGCAAGGCGGTGGGCGAGGCTCGTCGTCGACATTCTCTGCGCGTGAGCCGGGCCACCGGTTTACGGCGTCAGCATCATTAGCGAGGCATCATGGCGAACTATTCTACCAACGAATTCAAGGGCGGTCTGAAGGTCATGCTCGACGGCGACCCCTGCTCGATTGTGGAGAACGAATTCGTCAAGCCGGGCAAGGGCCAGGCCTTCAGTCGTGTCAAACTACGCAACCTGATGACTGGCCGGGTCTGGGAGCGCACCTTCAAGTCCGGCGAATCGCTGGAAGGGGCCGACGTCCTCGAGCTGGAGATGGAGTACCTCTACTCTGACGGCGAGATGTGGTACTTCATGATGACCGATGGCTCCTTCGAGCAGTATGCCGCGGAAAAGCGCGCCCTGGGCGATACCGAGAAGTGGCTCAAGGAGCAGGTGGCCTACACCATCACCCTGTGGGACGACAAGGTGATCAACGTCAACCCGCCTAACTTCATCGAGCTGGAGGTCGTCGAGACCGACCCCGGCCTCAAGGGCGATACCGCCCAGGGCGGCTCCAAGCCGGCGACGCTGTCGTCGGGGGCCGTGGTGCGCGTGCCGCTGTTTATCAACCAGGGCGAAGTGTTGAAGATCGATACGCGCAGCGGCGAGTATGTCTCCAGGGCATAACGGCTGAGAGCGGCGCCCGGGGCAGGCGGTCTCGGGTGTGGCTTCCATCGCTCGGAGAGGGCGAAAAAGATACTGGATCGGAAGGTCGAGCGGCGCAGGGGACAGGGCGTAGCGGAACTCTTTTTCAGGGATGAAAAAGTGAGCGCCCAGGGATGGGTTCACAGTGTGTCCGCGTAGCTCTGTCGCCGACTAGCCGCGGTATAGCCCCCACACGAAGGCCATGCTGTTTCTCGGCGTGGCCTTCGCCGTTTCTTGAGGAGTTCGTCATGGCGACCGACTGGCAGCCCACGGCGGAGATCACGACGCTGCGCGAGCGGGCGCGGCTGATCGCCGCGCTGCGGGCGTTTTTTGCCGAGCGCGATGTGTTCGAGGTCGAGACCCCGGTGCTGGGCCACGGCGGCAGCAGCGACGTGCACCTGGCCTCGCTGTCGACCCAGGCGACCACCCCGGACGGCCGCGAGACGCTATGGCTGCAGACTTCGCCGGAATTCCATATGAAGCGGCTGCTGGCCGCAGGCTCAGGGCCTATCTTTCAGCTGGCGCGCAGCTTCCGCGACGGCGAGGTGGGGCGGCGCCACAATATCGAATTCACCATGCTCGAGTGGTACCGCCCGGGCTTTTCGCTGGCTGAACTGATCGCCGAGTGCGAGGCCCTGGTCCGCCACCTGCTGCCGCAGGACCCCGGCCCGCTGCGCCAGCGCCGCTATCGTGAGCTGTTTCGTGAAGCGCTTGAAATCGACCCGTTTAGCGTGGCGCTGGATGAACTGCAGCGGCTCGCCTCCAGGCATAGCGGGTTGGATATGGCCGACAGCCCCCGCGACGATTGCCTTGACCTGCTGATGAGCCTGGTGATCGAGCCGACGCTGGGCAGGGAGGGCATTGACGCAGTGGTCGACTATCCGGCTAGCCAGGCGGCGCTGGCGCGGCGACAGCGCGATCCGCAGGATGGCGAGTGGGTGGCGGCACGCTTCGAGATCTATCTGGCCGGGCTGGAGCTCGCCAACGGCTACGACGAGCTCACCGACGCCGCTGAGCAGCGCGCCCGCTTTAACGCCGACAATACCCAGCGCCGCGCGCTGGGGCGGTCCGAGGTCGACATCGACGAGCGGCTGCTGGCGGCGCTGGCGGCCGGCATGCCGCCGGCCTGTGGCGTGGCGCTGGGCCTCGATCGGCTGCTGCAACTGGCGCTTGGCAAGCAGAGCGTGGCGGAGGTGATGGCCTTCGCCACGCCGCGTTGCTAGGCCGCCTCAGGGTGCCGGGGGGAAGACAGTTTTCACCGCTCAGGGCTG
The DNA here is from genome assembly GCF_002286975.1 of Halomonas salipaludis. GTDB lineage: Bacteria > Pseudomonadota > Gammaproteobacteria > Pseudomonadales > Halomonadaceae > Franzmannia > Franzmannia salipaludis. The sequence continues at coordinate 180,451 of NZ_NSKB01000004.1, read as the reverse complement.
ATCCGTCGACAGGCCTAAAGCCCCCCGTTTCGACCTGTCCCCCGGCGCCCCTCACTATGGGGTGCTAAGGTCGCCTAATGACTGCCCCATCTGAACGCTGTCGCCAAACGCGAGGGCGTCCTCATCGAAGGGCATCTCCTCCGAGAAGCACATCACCACCGTGGAGCCGAGCTTGAAGCGGCCCATCTCGGCGCCGCGCTCCAGGGTGATGGGGGTGTCGAAGCGAATCGACTGCACCTCGTTGCCCAGCGGCGTGATCTGCCCGGCCCACACCGTCTCGATGGCGGCGACGATCATCGCCCCCACCAGCACCATGGCCATGGGGCCATGCTCGGTATCGAAGATGCACACCAGCCGCTCGTTGCGGGCAAACAGCGCTGGCACATGGTCGGCGGTGGCCTGGTTGACGGAAAAAATCCGCCCCGGTACATAGACCATCTCGCGCAGGGTGCCGGTCAGCGGCATGTGCACGCGGTGGTAGTCGCGGGGGGAGAGGTAGACGGTGGCGAAGCTGCCCTGGCGGAAGGGCTCGGCGCGCTGCATGTCGCCACCCAGCAGGCTGGTGACCGAGTAGGCCTGGCCCTTGGCCTGCACCAGGGTGCCGTGGCGGGTCACGCCGAACTGTGACAGGGTACCGTCGGCGGGGCACAGTAGCCCTTCACCGAGCGGGCGGGCGTCGGCCTTGAGGGCGCGGGTAAAAAAGGCGTTGAAGCAGGCGTAGGCGGTGGGATCGGGCTCGGCGGCCTGGCTCATGTCGACCTTGAAGCGACGGATAAAGGCCTTGATCAGCAGGTTCTTGAGCCAGCCGATTCGTGTCTCGGCGAGCAGGCCAACCAGCCGCGAGATAAGGTGATGGGGCAGCGGGTACTGAATCAGGGCGAATAGCTTGGATGGTGACACGTACGTTAAGTCTCTTCAGGGTCTTTGAATAGATGATCGCTAGGGCGGGCTAAGTGCCCGTGAGCCTGAAGCTGGCAGCGCGCCGCTTCCAGCTCACTTCTCTATCGGCGTATCGTCGCGGTTGCCCCACTCCTTCCAGGAGCCGGCATAGGCGCGGATCTTCTCGAAGCCCAGCGCCTTGCCCACCAGCCAGGTCAGGCCGCTGCGGTGGTGGCTCTGGCAGTGAGTGATCACTTCCTTCTCCGGCGTCAGGCCCAGTGCCTCGAGCTCGGTGATCAGCTCGGCGTAGTCGCGGATGCGTAGGCCGCGCTCGGCGTCCATGGCGCGAGTCCACTCCATGTTCACCGCGCCGGGAATATGGCCGAGGTGTTTGTTCTGGCCTTTCTCGCCGGCGTACTCTTCGGGGGAGCGGGCGTCCCACACCGCGAACTGGCGATCACCGATGCGTTCCTTGATCGTCTCGACGTCGATATTGACCTCGGGGTTGAGGATCTCCGCCTGGTAGTCGCTGGGTGTCGGGTCGGTGGCCTGCTGCGAGACCTCGTGTCCCTCCTGGCGCCAGGCGTGAATGCCGCCGTTGAGGTAGGAGTAGCGGCTATGGCCGATCAGCTCCAGGGTCCACAACAGGCGCCCGGCCCAGCCGCCGCCCTCGTCATCGTAGGCCACCACATGGGTGTCACGGGTCAGCCCCAGGGACGAGAATAGCGCCGACAGCGCCTCGACGTCGGGCACGTCGTTGGGCACCTCGCCGCTGCCGCGCACCAGCCGGCGGTGGTCGAGGAACAGCGCGCCGGGGACATGACCCTCGGCATAGCTTTCGGCCTTGAGCGGCACGTCGACGATCAGCAGCTCGGAGGCGTCGAGATGCTCGGCCAGTTGGTCCGGCTCGACGATCAACGGCAGTAGATTGGCTTCAGAGCTCATCGGTGACTCCTTGCGGTCTGCAATGGCGTTGAGGCGATGATGGCACACTCCGCACGGATGCGGCGAGCGGCCTCACTCGCCGTCTGACTCCAGCGAGGCGAGGATGCGCCGGTAGCTGGCGAAGCGCTGTGGATGGATGTCGCCGCGCTCCACGGCGGCCAGCAGGGCGCAGCCCGGCTCCTCGCGGTGGCGGCAGTCGCGAAAGCGGCAGCGGCCGAGATAGTCGTGAAACTCGATAAAGCCGACGGTGACCTGCTCGGCGTCGAGGTGGGTGAGGCCGAACTCGCGGATGCCCGGCGAGTCGATCAGCTCGCCGCCTGCGGGCAAGTGGTAGAGCATCGCCGTGGTGGTGGTATGGGTGCCCTTGCGCGAGTCCTCGGAGAGTGCCCCGATGCGCAGTGCGTGGTCGGGCAGCAGGCGGTCGATCAGCGACGACTTGCCGACACCGCTCTGGCCGACGAACACCGAGGTGCGTCCGGTCAGGCGCTGGTGCAGGGCATCCAGGCCGTCCTGCTGCTTGACGCTGGCCAGTACCACCGGGTAGCCCAGCGCTTCGTAGCGGTCGAGCAGATCGCGCAGCTCGCCGCCGTGCTCTGGCAGCAGGTCGACCTTGTTGAGCACCAGCACCGGGGTGATGCCGGTGGCCTCGGCGGCGACCAGGTAGCGGTCGATCAGGTTGGCATGGGGCTCGGGTTCGGCGGCGAACACGATCAGGATCTGGTCGAGATTGGCGGCTACCGGCTTGAGCTGGCCGCGGGCGTCGGGGCGCTCCAGGACGCTGTCGCGCTCGCCGCGGGCTACCACCACGCCGCTGTCGTCATTGGCCTGGCGCCACACCACCCGGTCACCGGTCACCAGCCCATCCATGTTGGCGCGCATATGGCAGCGGTGGCGGTGACGCTGGCCGCTGTCATCGACGGCCTCGACGTCGAGGCTGCGGCCGAAGTGAGCGGTTACCCGGCCGGGGCGCTCGGGGCCGAATTCGCCCGCCTCGAGGCGTTCGCCATCGCGGGCGTCGACACGCTCGGCGCGCTTGGCGCGTTCGGCCTGGATCTTCTCGATGCGCCAGCGCTGCTGGCGGGTCAGCTTACGTTTGCTCATGACGGCCTTGTGACGGGTACAATGGGGCATTGTACCTCAAGGAGAGACCCCTGATGGCGGATGATCAAGGCCAGGCCCCCCGTGACGACCTGCTGGTGTGGATCGACCTGGAGATGACCGGGCTCGACCCGGTTCGTGAGCGCATCATCGAAGTGGCGACGCTGATCACCGATAACCGGCTCGAGGTCATTGCCGAAGGCCCGGTGATCGCGGTGCACCAGAACGCCAGCCTGCTGGAGGGCATGGACGCCTGGAACCAGAAGACCCACGGCGAGTCGGGGCTGGTCAAGCGGGTCCAGGAGAGCCAGATCGGCACCGACGAGGCCCAGCGCCAGACGCTCGAGTTCCTGCGCCGCTACGTCAAGCCCGGCAGTTCGCCGATGTGTGGCAACAGCGTGCATCAGGATCGACGCTTCCTGGAGCGCGAGATGCCCGAGCTGCTGGCCTTCTTCCACTACCGCAACCTCGACGTCTCGACCCTCAAGGAGCTGGCCAAGCGCTGGCATCCAGAGGCGACCAAGGGCTTCGAGAAGCGCAACGTGCACCTGGCGATGGACGATATCAAGGAGTCGGTCGCCGAGCTGGCCCACTACCGCGAGACCTTTATCAAGCTGCCGCAGTGAGCGCAGCCCTTTTGTAGGCACCCTCTCAGCTGCTGGCGATCAGCGCGGCCTGCTTGTCGCGCTGCTCGGCCAGCGCCCAGCGCACGTGCTCGCGAACCAGGTCGGAGGGGTAGGCGAGCCGTGCCCGCAGCGCGGTGCGCACCGTCTCGCTGGGCGGGGCGTTGCCCAGGCCCACCGCCAGGTTGCGTAGCCAGCGCGGGTAGCCGATGCGGCGGATCGCGCTGCCCTTGGTCCTGCTCAGAAACTCCTCTTCGCTCCAGCCGAATAGTCGCACCAGCGAGGCGCGGTCGAGGTCGTGGCGCGGCGCGAAGTCGGCCTCGGCGCTGAGCCGCGTAAAGCGCGTGAAGGGGCATACCAGCTGGCAGTCGTCGCAGCCGTAGACCCGGTTGCCCATGGCGCGGCGATACTGCTCGGGGATCGCGCCGTGCAGCTCGATGGTCAGGTAGGAGATGCAGCGCCGCGAGTCGACCACCTTGTCATCGACGATGGCGCCGGTGGGGCAGGCCACCTGGCAGGCGTCGCACTTGCCGCAGTGCTCGCTGGTGAAGGATTCGTCCACCGGCAGCGGCAGGTCGGTATAGAGTTCGCCGAGGAAGAACAGCGAGCCGGCCTGGGGGTTGAGCAGCATCGAGTTCTTGCCGAACCAGCCGAGCCCCGCCTTCTGCGCCAGGGCACGCTCCATCACCGGCGCCGAGTCGACGAAGGCGCGGTAGCCGAAGGCGCCGACGCGCTGCTCGATCTGCTGGGCGAGCTGCGCCAGGCGCTTGCGGATCAGCTTGTGGTAGTCGCGGCCCAGGGCGTAGCGCGAGACATAGGCGATCTGCGGTTGTCCCAGCGTCTTGGTGGTCTCCACCTCCGGCGGCAGATAGTCCATGCGCACGCTGATCACCCGCAGAGTGCCGGGCACCAGCTCGGCGGGACGGGTGCGCTTGGTGCCGTGTTTGGCCATGAAGCCCATCTCGCCGTGGTGGCCTGCCGCCAGCCAGCGCTCGAGATAGCGTTCGTGGTTTTCCAGATCGGTATCGGTGATGCCGACCTGCTGAAAGCCCAGCTCACGGCCCCAGGTCTTGATCTCGGCGGCCAGCGTATGCAGCTCGCTGGCGGTGAGCGCGGTAGATGTCTCGGACATGATGGAAAGACGATGAAGGCTGAGTGGATGGGCCCAAGGGCGCACCACCTTATACTAGTCTCAATAACACGTCATTTAAGAGCTAAGTCTAACGCAGTTGCTACTAGCGAGGGGCGCTGGCGGCAGGTCGCAGAGGAGGTTCTACGCCAGGGATGGCGTAGGTAGCGCCCAGGGATGGGTTCACAGCGCCTCCTCATAGGCCTGCCGGCGGATCAGTCCCGAGCGGTGGTATCCATAGCCCTGGTTTAGGAGCAGTCCATGCAGCAGGCCCTGCGCCCCCTGTACCGCGCCGAGCAGGTGCGCGAACTCGACCGCCGCACCATCGCTGCGGGCATCGACGGCTTTAGCCTGATGCAGCAGGCCGCCAGCGCCGCCTTCGACGCCCTGCGCCAGCGCTGGCCGCAGGCGCGCCGGTTGAGCGTAGTGTGCGGCGCCGGCAATAACGCCGGCGACGGCTATGTGCTGGCGGCGCTGGCAGTGTGCGACGGGTTCGACGTGCAGCTGATCGCCCTGCGCGATCCCGATAGCCTCGAGGGTGATGCTGGCCGCGCCGTGGCCATGGCCCGTCGCGTCGGCCTTAAGCCGCAGGCCTGGTCTGCCGATATGAGCATCATGGGCGAAGTAGTGGTGGATGCGCTGCTGGGCACAGGGCTGAGCGGTGAGGTGCGTGAGCCATTCGCCGCGGCCATCGCGGCCATCAACGCCAGCGAGTTGCCGGTGCTGGCCGTTGACATCCCCTCGGGGCTCTCGGCCGACAGCGGCGCGGTGCTCGGCTGCGCCGTCGAGGCAACCCTGACCACCACCTTCATCGCCGACAAGCTGGGCCTGCATACCGGCGCCGCCGTGGCCCACGTCGGCGAGCATCGCCTGCTGACGCTGGGGGTGGACGCAGCGCAGCACGGCGATCTTGCCGCGGCGGCCTGGCTGCTGGATGACGCGCCGGATCCGCTGCTGGCGCCAAGGCGCCGCGACAGCCACAAGGGCGATCACGGCCACCTGCTGGTGCTCGGCGGAGCGCCGGGGTTCGGCGGTGCGGCGCTGTTGGCCAGCGAGGTGGCGGCGCGGCTGGGGGCCGGCCGGGTCAGCCTGGCCACTGCACCGGAGCATGTCACGGCGAGCCTCGTCCGCTGCCCGGAAGTGATGGTTCACGGCCTGCGCGGCCCCGCCGACCTTGCATCGCTGCTCGACGGCGCCGATGCGATAGTGGTGGGGCCGGGGCTTGGCCAGGGCGCCTGGGGGCAGGGCATGTGGCAGGCGGCACTGGCGGCGGGCAAGCCGCTGGTGGTCGACGCCGATGCCCTCAATCTGCTGGCCGGGATGGCATCGCCACCCCGTCGGGATGACTGGATACTCACGCCGCATCCCGGCGAGGCGGCGCGGCTGCTCGGCTGCTCGAGTCGCGAGGTACAGCACGACCGGCCTGGCGCAGTGGCCGCCCTGGCGCGCCGCTACGGTGGCCAGTGGGTGCTCAAGGGCGCCGGCACCCTGGTTGGCGATGAGGCGGACCTGGCGGTGTGCTCGTTCGGCAACCCCGGCATGGCCAGCGGCGGCATGGGCGATGCGCTGAGCGGGATGCTTGGCGCCTTGGTGGCGCAGTTCGGCCGCGGTGGCGGCGTGCTGGGTAAGATTGCCCGTAGCGGGGTAGTGCTGCACGCCCGCGCCGCCGATCTGGCCGCCGCGGACGCCGGCGAGCGTGGTCTGCTGGCCGGCGATCTGGCATCCTATGCGCGACGATTGGCTAACCCGCGGACGAGCGATGTACGTGATACTGCCCGATGAAGACGCCCAGGTCGCCTTTGGTGCGGCGCTGGGAAGCGCGCTGGCGGGGCGCGGCCAGGTGCATCTCGAGGGGGAGCTGGGGGCCGGCAAGACCACTCTTACCCGCGGTATCCTGCGCGCCTATGGCCATCAGGGCGCGGTCAAGAGCCCGACCTATACCCTTGTCGAGCCCTACCGCCTGGGCGATGTGGAGGTGAATCATTTCGACCTCTATCGCCTCGGTGACCCGGAGGAGCTCGAGTTCATCGGCGCTCGCGACCTGCTGGATGACGACACCCTGAGCCTGGTGGAGTGGCCGAGTCGCGGTGCCGGCTGGCTGCCCGCGCCGGACCTGGCGCTCGAGCTCGAGGTGCTGGATGCCGGCCGCGGGGTGACGCTGAGTGCGCGCAGCGCCTATGGCGAGGCGGTGCTGGCGCGCCTTGAAACTCCCGCTGGGCTGGCGGATAGTCAGCCTGAATGAAAATGAACAGCGTTTTCCTGGATCGGAGCCGAGACCCGTCGATGAGTCCCCGTGACACCCGAACGACCCCGTGGCCAGGGAACAATCCGGCCGCTACTTCTTCCTCCCGCCCGGGAGGAGTGGCGCTGACGCTACTGTTCGCCATCTGCCTCGGGCTGCTGCTGGCGCCGCCCAGCCAGGCCGCCGACATCGACAATGTCCGGCTATGGGCGGCGCCGGACCACTCGCGCCTGGTGTTTGACCTGTCCGATCCCGCCGAAGCCTCGGTGTTCACCCTCGACAATCCCGACCGGTTGGTGATCGACCTCGACAATAGCCGCATGCAGGCGGATACCTCGCGCCTCGATCTCGATGGCAGCGCAATCAGCTCGCTGCGCACCGGAGTGCGCGACGGCAGCGGCCTGCGTGTGGTCCTCGATCTGGAGCGCCGCGTCGAGCCGCGTCACTTCACGCTGCCACCCAACGACCAGTACGGCCACCGCCTGGTGGTAGACCTGGAGTACCCCGGCGAGAGCGCAGTGGAGAACCCCATCGACCCCATTGAGGCGATGATCCGCGAGCAGGAGATCGCCGCTGGGCGGGCCAGCGTCGATAGTGGTGGCGGATCACCGGAGGTGGCCGCCGATGCCGCCACTGCGCTGCAGCAGGCGCAGCCGCATCCGCGGCGCGACATCATCATCGCCATCGACCCCGGGCACGGCGGCGAAGACCCCGGCGCCATCGGCCCCGGCGGAACCCGTGAGAAGGATGTGGTGATGGACATCAGTCGGCGGCTGCAGTCGCTGGTGGATGGCCGCGAAGGCTTCCGCGCGGTGATGATCCGCGACGGCGACTACTATGTCGGCCTGCGCCAGCGCACCCAGATCGCCCGCGAGCAGAAGGCCGACTTCTTCGTCTCGATCCATGCCGACGCCTTTACCAGCGCGCGGCCCCAGGGCAGCTCGGTGTATGCCCTGTCGCAGCGCGGCGCCACCTCCGAGACCGCCCAGTGGCTGGCCGAGAGCGAGAACCGCGCTGACCTGATCGGCGGCGTCGACGGCAACCTGTCGCTGCGCGACAAGGATGAAGTGCTGCGCGGCGTGCTGCTCGACCTGACCATGACGGCCACACTCAACGACTCGCTGTCCATCGGCGGTCAGGTGCTCGACCAGCTGGGCCGGGTCAACCGCCTGCACAAGTCGCGGGTCGAGCAGGCCGGCTTCCGGGTGCTGACGTCGCCTGACATACCCTCGTTGCTGATCGAAACCGGCTTCATTTCCAACCCTGACGAAGAGCGACGGCTCAACGATCCGGGCCATCAGCGCCAGCTCGCCGAGGCGATCATGGGCGGGCTCGATGAGCACTTTCAGCGCAACCCGCCGCCGGCCAGCCTGCTGGCCTGGCAGCGCGACCAGGGCCGCGGTGGCGGCAGCAACGAGTACCGCATCCAGCCCGGCGATACCCTGTCTGAGATCGCCTCGCGTCACCAGGTGTCGCTGAGCCAGCTCAAGCAGGCCAACAACATCAACGGTGATGTGATCCGGGTCGGGCAGGTGCTGCAGATCCCGCGTTCCTGAGCCGCTTGCGAGGTGATATGACACAGCCGCGCCGCATCCAGATACTCAATCCGCGCCTGGCCAACCAGATCGCCGCCGGTGAGGTGGTCGAGCGGCCCTCGTCGGTGGTCAAGGAGCTGATCGAGAACGCCATCGATGCCGGCAGCGCGCGCATCGAGGTCGAGCTCGAAGCCGGCGGTGCCAAGCTGATCCGGGTCCGCGACGACGGCAGCGGCATCGCCGAGGATGACCTGCCGCTGGCGCTGTCGCGCCACGCCACCAGCAAGATCGACAGCCTCGAGGATCTCGAAGGCGTGGCCAGCCTCGGCTTTCGCGGTGAGGCACTGGCTTCGATCAGCTCGGTGTCGCGGTTGGAGCTGATCTCCAATGCTGACGACGACCCCCAGGCCGGCTGGCGGGTGGTCGCCGAGGGCCGCGAGATGCAGCCGCGGGTGACCCCGGCCCCGCACCCCCGCGGCACCAGCGTCGGGGTCCGCGACCTGTTCTTCAATACGCCGGCGCGGCGCAAGTTCCTGCGCACCGAGAAGACTGAGTTCGGCCACGTCGAGGAGGCCTTCCGGCGCCTGGCGCTGTCGCGCTACGACATCGGCTGGACCCTGCGCCACAATCACAAGACGCTGCACCAGCTGCGTCCGGCCAGCGACGCCGCGGCGCGAGAGCGGCGCATCGCCGCGCTGCTCGGCAGCAAGTTCATCGACAACGCTCTGCATCTCGATCTCGACAGCGGCGGTCTGCGGCTGTGGGGCTGGGTGGGCCTGCCCACTCATGCCCGCGCCCAGGCCGACCAGCAGTACTTCTTCGTCAATGGCCGGGTGGTGCGCGACCGGCTGGTGGCCCACGCCATTCGTCAGGCCTACCGCGACGTGCTGTTCCACGGTCGCCATCCGGTGTTCGTGCTGTATCTCGAGCTCGACCCCAGCGTGGTCGACGTCAACGTGCACCCCACCAAGCACGAGGTGCGCTTCCGCGACGGTCGCCTGGTCCACGACTTCCTGTTCTCGAGCCTGCATCGCGCGCTGGGCGAGGCGCGGCCCAATGATGTGTCCGACACCGCCACCGACGAGCCACAGGCACAAGCACAAGCAGTGGCTGGGAGCGACGCCACCGCCTGGCAGCAGCAGCCGATGGCGCTGCGCGAGGGCGTTGCCGAGCCGCGCCCCGGTGCCGACCGCGTGCGCCAGTTCATGGCCGGCTATCGGGCGCTGCATCCCGAGCACGAGGAGAGCCTGTTGACCCCGCAGCCGGCGCCGCCGGGCGGGAGTGCCGCCGAGGTCGCACTGGCCGAGCGCCACGACACAGCGGTGGCAGGGACGAGTGAGGAGCCTGGGGCGCGAATGACACCCGCCCCGCCGCTTGGCCAGGATGACCCGACTCAGGCGCCACCGCTGGGCTACGCCATCGCCCAGCTGCACGGCGTCTATATCCTCTCCCAGTCGCAGCGCGGCCTGGTGATGGTCGACATGCATGCTGCCCACGAGCGCATCGTCTACGAGCGCATGAAGACCCAGGTCCACGGCGGGGCGCTCGACGCCCAGCCGCTGCTGGTGCCGGTGTCGCTGGCCGCCAGCCCCGCCGAGGTGGCCACCGCCGAAGCCGAGCGCGAGGCCTTCACCCGGCTCGGCGTCGAGCTCGACGTGGCGGGGCCGGAGACGCTGCTGGTGCGTCAGGTGCCGGCGCTGCTGGGTGACGCCGACGTCGAGCCGCTGGTGCGCGACATGCTCGCCGACCTGGAGCGCTACGGCCGCTCGGACCGCCTCGAAGCGCGCATCAACGAGCTGCTCTCGACCATGGCCTGCCACGGCAGCGTGCGCGCCAACCGCAAGCTCAGCGTGGCCGAGATGAATGCCCTGCTGCGCGACATGGAACGCACCGAGCGCAGCGGCCAGTGCAACCACGGCCGCCCGACCTGGACCGAGATGAGCATGCACGATCTCGACAAGCTGTTCCTGCGCGGTCAATAACCACTTTAATGCTGGCTACCAGCCTTGCGAGGAGCCCTGGGGGCAGGGTGTAGCGAGGGTCTTTTTCCAGGGAAGGAAAAAGTAGCGCCCAGGGAAGGGTTTACAGCGCCCTCGCGCAAGCCTACCCCCAGGTCAGCTCCTCTACGCCAAGCCGAGAGAAAGACCGACAAGCCCATGCCCGATACGCGCCCCCCCGCCATCCTCCTGGTCGGCCCCACCGCCGCCGGCAAGACCGACCTGGCCATCGCGCTCCACGAGCGCCTCGGCTGCGAGCTGATCAGCGTCGACTCGGCGATGGTCTATCGCGGCATGGATATTGGCACCGCCAAGCCCTCCGTCGAGGAGCAGGCCCGAGCCCCACATCGGCTGATCGATATTCGCGACCCCGCGGAGCCCTATTCGGCGGCGGAGTTTCGCGACGATGCCCTGCGCGAGATGCGACAAATCAGCACAGCCGGCGCCATTCCGCTGCTGGTTGGCGGCACCATGATGTACTACAAACGACTGCTGGCCGGGGTCGCCGAGCTACCCGCCGCGGCCCCCGACGTGCGTGCCGAGCTGGCGCGGCAGGCCGATGAGCAGGGGCTCGGCGCGTTGCACGACGAGCTGGCGCGGGTCGATCCCGACGCTGCACGGCGCATTCATCGCAACGATCCACAGCGGCTGATGCGCGCGCTCGAGGTTTATCGGCTCAGCGGCCGCTCGCTCACCGAACACTGGCAATCGCAGCCCACGGAAACCTTCCCCTGGCGAACGCTGTCGATAGGGTTGGCACCGCTAGAGCGCAGCGTACTGCATCGGCGCATCGAGGCGCGCTTCGAGGCTATGCTGGCCGGCGGTTTCATCGACGAGGTGGTGAGGCTGCGCCAGCGGCGCGACCTGCACCCAGGGCTGCCGTCGATCAAGAGCGTTGGCTACCGGCAGGCCTGGGAGGCGCTGGAAGCGGGATACGATGAGGAGTGGCTGCACCACAAGGGGGTGGTCGCGACGCGCCAGCTGGCCAAGCGCCAGCTGACCTGGATGCGCAGCTGGGATGATCTCGAGTGGGTCGATAGCCTGGCCCCGGATTGCCTGGATCGTGTCCTGAAACTCGTGCGCCATCTAAGCAGTTAGCGTAAGATACGTGTTTCGATTGGCTGCCTGACTTGGCACCGTTGATGAACCATGCGCCGGCCGTGTCACCGCCGGTGTCATAAAAAAATGACATCACTCAAAGAGACAGTTAGGGAGAGCAAAATGTCCAAAGGGCAGTCCCTCCAAGACCCGTACCTGAACATTCTGCGCAAGGAGCGCATTCCGGTATCGATTTTCCTGGTCAACGGGATCAAGCTGCAGGGCCAGATCGAGTCCTTCGATCAGTTCGTGATTCTGCTGCGCAATACCGTTAGCCAGATGGTTTACAAGCACGCTATCTCGACAGTAGTACCGTCGCGTAACGTGCGACTGCCGGCCCAGGATCCTGCGGCGGCGCAAGAAGAGAGTTGAACGCGAGGTAGTGATTGTTTTTTGAACGTCCCGACGCCGGTGAAACGGCGATACTCGTCCATATCGATTTCCAGGACGAACAGGAGCGCGAAGATTCCGGCGAATTTCTGGAACTGGTGCGCTCCGCCGGCGCCGATCCGGCTACCCTGCTGACGGGTAGCCGGCATCGGCCCGATTCTCGAACTTTCATCGGCAGCGGCAAGCTCGACGAGCTCAAGGCACTGATGCCGATCCACCAAGCCGAGCTGGTGATCTTCAACCACTCGCTGAGCCCCTCCCAGGAGCGTAACCTGGAGCGGACGCTGAAGTGCCGGGTGCTCGACCGCACCGGCCTGATTCTGGATATCTTCGCCCAGCGGGCGCGGACTCACGAGGGCAAGCTGCAGGTCGAGCTGGCCCAACTCGAATACATGTCGACGCGCCTGGTGCGCGGCTGGACCCACCTCGAGCGCCAGAAGGGCGGTATCGGCCTGCGCGGCCCGGGTGAAACCCAGCTCGAGACCGACCGCCGCCTGCTGCGTGGGCGCATCAAGTCGATCCATCGGCGCCTCGACAAGGTGCGCAGCCAGCGCGAGCAGAACCGTCGTGCCCGTGCTCGCGCCGAAATTCCCAGCGTCTCACTGGTAGGCTATACCAACGCCGGCAAGTCGACGCTGTTCAACGCCGTGACCGAAGCCTCGGTCTACGCCGCGGATCAGCTGTTCGCGACCCTCGACCCGACCCTGCGTCGTCTCGAGGTCGAAGACGTCGGGCCGGTGGTGCTGGCCGACACTGTGGGCTTCATCCGCCACCTGCCGCACAAGCTGGTCGAGGCATTTCGCGCCACCCTGCAGGAGGCCGCCGAGGCCAGCCTGCTGGTGCACGTGATCGACGCCGCCGACCCTGACCGTGAGCTCAACGTCGAGCAGGTGCAGCGGGTGTTGCAGGAGATCGGTGCCGATGAGGTACCCTGCCTGTTGGTGATGAACAAGATCGACCTGCTCGATAGCGCGCCGCGCATCGAACGCGACGGCGAGGGGCGCCCCGAGGCGGTGTGGCTGTCGGCGCAGCAGGGCCTGGGGCTCGAGCTGCTGGCCGAGGCGCTCTCCGAGTGCCTGGCCGATGACGTCATCGACTTTGCCCTGACGCTGACGCCAGAGCAGGGCAAGCTGCGCGCCGGCCTGCATGAGCTGGGCGCGGTGCGTGACGAACGCTTCGATGAAGGCGGCTGCAGCCAGCTCGAGGTGCGCCTGCCGCGCCGCGACTTCCTGCAGCTGATGGCGCGGCTGGGTGAGCGCGCCGACGATTACCTGCCCGTCGAAGAGCGCAGTCGTCCGGTCTGGGAGGCCTGACGGCTGCTGTTTCGGTGGGCCAAGGCGTTGCATTAGCGACGCAACGATCGCGCAACCAATGCTGTTGCCGTATCGGACGGGTGTGGTGTCCGGTGCCGCATGAGTGATTAACGCATAGTGGAGAAGACGTATGGCTTGGAATGAGCCTGGTGGTGGCAACCAGCACGACCCTTGGAGCGGCGGTGGCCGACGCGGTAGCGGCGGTGGCAGCGGCGGGGGTGGTGGCGGCAACAATCAGGGGCCGCCCGACCTCGATGAAGCGCTGAAGAAGTTTCAGGATAAACTCAACGGTATGCTCGGCGGTGGCCGCGGCAAGCGCGGCGGTGACGGTGGGGGCAAGAAGGGTGGCGGCAAGCCGCGCAACACCTTCGCCCTGCCGGGCCTGCTGATAGTGGTGGCGCTGGCGATCTGGGCCGCCTCGGGGTTCTACCTGGTCGACCAGTCAGAGCGTGGCGTGGTGCTGCGCTTCGGCGAATACCAGGAAGTGGTCACGCCGGGCCTGCACTGGAATCCGCCGCTGATCGACGATGTACGCATGGTCAACGTGACCCGCGTGCGCTCGCTGACCCAGACCCAGTCGATGCTGACCCGCGATGAGAACATCGTCGAGGTCGAGATATCGGCGCAGTACCAGGTTGCCAGCCCGCGCGACTTCGTACTCAACGTGCGCAGCCCGGAACTGTCCATCGAGAACGCCCTGGACTCGGCGCTGCGTCACGTGGTCGGCGGTACCGACATGATCGATATCCTGACCTCGGGTCGTGAGATCCTCGGCAGCTCAGTGTCCAGCCGTCTGCAGTCCTATCTCGACAGCTACGGCACCGGTATCAGTCTGCAGACCATCAACATCGAGTCGACCTCGGCGCCGCAGCCGGTCATCGACGCCTTCGATGACGTGATCCGCGCCCGCGAGGATCGTCAGCGTACGATCAACGAAGGCATGGCCTATGCCAACGCCATCATCCCGGCCGCCCAAGGCCAGGCCCAGCGCCTGATCGAGCAGGGCCAGGGCTATCGCGAGTCGGTGGTGGCCGAGGCCCAGGGTCAGGCCAACCGCTTCAACTCGCTGCTTGGCGAATACCAGACCTCGCCGCAGATCATGCGTGAGCGTCTCTACCTGGATGCCATCAGCGAAGTGTTTGGCCAGACCAACAAAGTGCTGATCGATGTCAGCGACAGCAGTCCGCTGATGTACCTGCCGCTCGACCAGCTGCGCTCAGGCAGCAGTGGCCAGGGCGGTCAACGTTCCGGTGAGTCGAGCGGTGATAACGTCGACCCGCAGGTCATAGAGCGTCTCCGCCAGCAGCAGAGCGGCAGCGGTAGCGGCAACAGTGGTATCCGTCGGGAGGGCCGCCAATGATCAACAACAAGTCATTGCTCATCGTGGGTGGCCTGGCGGCCGCCGCCTGGCTGGCCAGCAACAGCCTCTACGTGGTCGACGAGACCGAGCGCGCGGTCAAGCTGCGCTTCGGTGAGGTCATCGAAGAGAACATCCAGCCGGGGCTGCACGTCAAGATCCCCATCACCCAGACGATCCGCAAGTTCGACACCCGGGTGCTGACGCTGGATACCGATACCAGCCGCTACCTGACCCTCGAGCAGAAGGCGGTGATCGTCGACTCCTACGTCAAGTGGCAGGTGGTCAATCCGACCCGCTACTACGAGGCGACGTCCGGCGACGAGATGCAGGCGGTACGCCTGATTCAGCCGCGGGTCGACGAGAGCCTGCGTAACGAGTTCGGGCGTCTCGATCTGCAGGAGATCATCGCCGAGCGCCGCGATGACCTGATGATCGGGCCCGCCGAGGACCTCGACGCGCTGATGCGCGAAGAGCTGGGGGTATCGATCCGTGATATCCGCATCAAGCGTATCGACCTGCCCGAAGACGTCTCGGCGGCGGTCTTCGACCGCATGCGCTCCGAGCGTGAGCGCGAGGCCCGTGAGTGGCGTGCCCAGGGTCAGGAGGAGGCCGAGCGGATTCGCGCCAACGCCGACCGTCGCCGTCAGGTGCTGCTGGCCCAGGCCACCGAGCGCGCCGAGACGCTGCGCGGTGAGGGTGATGCCGAGGCCGCGGCGATCTTCTCCGAGGCCTACGAGCAGGATATCGAGTTCTTCACCTTCTATCGCAGTCTCAACGCCTATCGCGAGAGCTTCGAGGGTGACGGCAACATGCTGGTGCTGGAGCCGACCAGCGACTTCTTCCGCTACCTCAACAGCCCCAATCCGATGGGCGCCGACGAGGAGTAAGCGGCACGGCCCCGGGGTTCACCCCGGGGCCAAACGTGGTAGAATCCTCGAACCGGGCGTGGCCCGGTTTTTTTGTGCATTTCTGGCAGGACAGGACACATGACCATCGCTGACCGCTGGCTGCTTCCCGACGGCATGGACGAGGTGCTGCCGCCCCAGGCGGCGCGCATGGAAGAGCTGCGCCGCGCGCTGCTCGACCTCTATTACCGCTGGGGGTACGACCAGGTGATGCCGCCGCCGGTGGAGTTTCTCGATTCGCTGCTGACCGGTACCGGCACCGATCTCGACCTGCAGACCTTCAAGCTCACCGACCAGCTGACCGGGCGGATGATGGGCGTCAGCGCCGACGTCACCCCCCAGGTGGCGCGCATGGACGCCCACTCGCTGCGTCGCCAGGGGCCAGTAAGGCTGTGCTACTGCACCAATGTGCTGCGCGCCAAGGCCGACCAGCATCAAGGCGGGCGCAGCCCGGTGCAGGTCGGCGTCGAGCTGTTCGGCCATGCCGGGCTGGAGGCCGACCTGGAGATCCTGCGCCTGGCGCTGTCGAGCCTGTCCGTGGCCGGCGCCGGTGAAATCCACCTGGCACTCGGACATATCGGCATCTACCGTAGTCTGGTGCAGGCCGCCGAACTCGATGCGACCCAGGAGCGTGCGCTGTATGAGGCGCTGGATCTCAAGTCGCCGGGGGATCTCGCCGCGCGGGTGGCGGAGTGCGTCAGCGACCCGACCCTGGCCGAGATGTTCCTGGCCCTGGCCGAGCTGCACGGCGGCGACGAGGTGCTCGAGGCGGCGCGCGGCGCCTTTGCCGAGGCGCCGGCCGCGGTCAATGCGGCCCTCGACCAGCTGCTGGCGCTGAGCGCCGGGGTGCGCGCCGAGTATCCCGAGGTCGAGCTCTACTTCGACCTCGCCGAGCTGCGTGGCTATCAGTACCACACCGGCATGATGTTTGCCGCCTACGTGCCGGGCTACGGCCAGGCGCTGGCCAAGGGCGGGCGCTACGACGATACCGGGCGCGCCTTCGGGCGCGCGCGGCCGGCCACCGGGTTCTCCATGGACCTCAAGCTGCTGGCCTCGCTGGCGCTGCAGCCGCCGGCCTGTGACGGCATCTGGGTGGCGGCCGACGCCGCCGAGCAGCAGGCGGCGACCATCGCTGCGTTGCGCGACGCCGGCGAGCGGGTAGTGGTGGCGCTGCCGGGGCAGCGCACCGGCCCCGAGGCGCATCGCTGCAACCGTCAGCTGACCCGCAGCGGCGACGACTGGCTGGTGTCCCCCCTGGGCTGATGGCCGGGGCGGCATCGCGCGGATTCTTCGATCAAGAGACCAAAGCAATGGGCAAGAACGTAGTCGTACTGGGCACCCAGTGGGGTGACGAAGGCAAGGGCAAGGTCGTCGACCTGCTGACCGAATCGGCGAGCGCCGTGGTGCGCTTCCAGGGCGGGCACAACGCCGGCCATACGCTGGTCATCGACGGCGAGAAGACCGTCCTGCACCTGATCCCCTCCGGCGTGCTGCGCGACGACAAGACCTGCGTGATCGGCAATGGCGTGGTGCTGTCGCCGGAGGCGCTGATCAAGGAGATCCGCGAGCTCGAGGCCAAGGGCGTACCGGTACGTGAGCGCCTGCGGCTGTCGCCGGCCTGCCCGCTGATCCTCTCCTACCACGTGCGCCTCGACCAGGCGCGTGAGAAGGCCCGCGGTGTGGCTAAGATCGGCACCACCGGACGCGGCATCGGCCCTGCCTATGAAGACAAGGTGGCGCGTCGCGGCCTGCGCCTGGGCGACATGCTGCACCGCGAGCGGTTCGCCTCCAAGCTCGGCGAGGTGCTCGACTACCACAACTTCGTGCTGACCCAGTACCACGGCGAGCCGGCGGTGGACTTCCAGCAGGTGCTCGATGAGGCCATGGAGATGGCCGAGGAGCTGCGTCCGATGGTCTGCGATACCGTGGGCCTGGTCCACGACCTGCGCAAGGCCGGCGAGAACATCCTGTTCGAGGGCGCCCAGGGCTCGCTGCTCGACATCGACCACGGCACCTATCCGTTCGTCACCAGCTCCAACACCACCGCTGGCGGCACCGCCACCGGTTCCGGCGTGGGGCCGCTATATCTCGACTACGTGCTGGGCATCACCAAGGCCTACACTACGCGGGTCGGCTCGGGGCCCTTCCCCACCGAGCTGTTCGATGCCCACGGCCGCCACCTGGCCGAGCGCGGCCACGAGTTCGGCGCCACCACTGGCCGCGCACGTCGCTGTGGCTGGTTCGACGCCGTGGCGCTGCGCCATGCGGTGCAGATCAACTCGGTGTCGGGCATCTGCCTGACCAAGCTCGATGTGCTCGACGGGCTGGAGAACATCCGCGTCTGCATCGGCTATCGCAGCAAGGACGGTGACGTGCTCGATACGCCGGTGGATTCCGAAGGCTATGAGGCCATCGAGCCGCTATATCATGACCTGCCGGGCTGGAGCGAATCGACCCTGGGCGTCAAACGGGTCGAGGAGCTGCCGGCCAACGCCCGCGCCTATATCAGCTTCCTCGAGGAGCAGGTCGGCACCAGCATCGATATCATCTCCACCGGGCCGGACCGCAACGAGACCATCGTACTGCGCAATCCCTTCGACGGCTGATGCCGCAGTTTGAACGCCGTCTGACACGCAACGAGCCGCCCCTTGGGGCGGCTCGTTGCGGTTTGCCAGGGCGCCTTGGCGGGACTCAGCGGATGGCCGCCGAGAGATCGCGACTGCCGATGGCGTCGCGGGCGCTATCTTCGGTGAGCAACTGGCGCAGGGTCTGTGAGGCCAGCTGGCTGTCGCCCTCGATCACGCCCTCCAGCCAGATCAGCGCCTGCTCGTTGTTGGCGCTCTCCAGGCCGTTGGCCGCCAGGTAGGCCTCGGCCAGCGCCAGGCGTGCGCTTGCATGGCCCTGCTCGGCGGCGGCCAGCAGCAGGTCGCTGCCGCGCGTGGCGTCGTACTCCAGCACCTCACCGCGCAGGTACTCGCGGCCCAGCACCGCCTGGGCGCCGGGGTGGCCGTTGTCCACCGCCTCCTGCAGGTAGTCGAGGCCGCGCTGGGTGTCCTGGGGCAGGCCCTCGTCGCCGTGCAGGTAGGCCTGGCCGAGCTGCAGGCGCGCGCCGCTATGGCCGGCGTCGGCCGCTTGCGTAAGCAGCTGCATGCCACGCTCGGGGTCGTCGCCCGAGTCGATCAGCAGCTCGCCGAGGTCGGCCTGGGCACCGCCATGGCCACCGGCCACGGCACGCTCCAGGTAGTCGCGGGCGGCGGCTTCATCGCCGGCCTCGAGCTGCAGGCGGCCGAGACTCGCCGCGGCACCAGGATGACCGGCGCGATCGGCGCGTTGCAGCCAGGCGCGGGCCTGGTCGGCGTTGGCGGCGACCCCCTGGCCCTCGAGATAGGCGCGACCCAGATCGGCCATGGCGCCGGGGTGGCCATCTTCGGCGGCGCTGACCAGCGCTTCGATATTCCCCGCCGCGCCGAGATCGCGCTGGGTGTACATCAGCGCATCGCCGGCCGACTCGTGACCGGCATCCTCGGCCTGGCGCAGCCAGTAGGCGGATTGCTGTAGGTCGCGTTCGACGCCGTCGCCGTGGCGGTAGGCGCGGCCCATCACCACCATCGCATAGTCGTCGCCCTGGCGGGCGGCATCCTCGAGCAGGTCGATGCCCCACTCGGGCTGCAGCTCGCCTTCGATGCCTTCCAGATAGGCCTCGCCGAGCACCGTCATGGCGGTGGTGTCGCCGGCCTCGATGGCCTCGCGCAGCAGGCGCTCGCCGCGCGACGGGTGATAGTCGAGGGTCTCGCCCTCCAGGTAGGCCTCGCCGAGCAGGCGCTTGGCGCTGGCCTGTCCCTGGCGTGCCGCTTCGCGTAGCAGGGTCTCGGCCTGACGCGGGTTGCCGGCCATGCCGCGGCCCTCGAGATAGACCTCGCCGAGCTGCATGGTGGCGTAGGGGTGGCCGAGTTCGTGGCCGCGCTGCAGGTAGTCGACGGCCTGCAGTGGCTGCGAGGGCAGGTGCTCGTCGCTGAGGTAAAGCTCGCCGAGCAGCGCCAGGGCGAAGCCGTCGTCCTGCTCGGCGGCCTGTTCGAGCAGAGCGATGGCCTGCTGCGGGTCACCGGCGATGCCGTTGCCGTCGAGGTAGGCGCGGGCCAGGCTGATCGCGGCATCGGCCGAGCCCCGCTCGGCGGCGCGCTCGAGCCAGGCGATGCCCTGGCCGTCATGGGCAGAGCGCTGCAGCAGGTGGTCGCCAAGCAGCGCCATGGCGTCGATGTCACCGTGGCCGGCGGCGGTCTCCAGCAGGCTGATGGCCTGGGCCTCATCGCCGCTTTCCAGCAGCAGGCGTGCGGCCTGGGTCTGGGCGCCGGGTTCGCCGGATTCCGCCGCCGCCAGCAGCCAGTCGAGGCGCTGCTGCGGGTCTCCGTCGAGCAGGCCATCGTCGCCGTAGAGGCGTGCCAGGCGCTGCATGGCGCCGGTGTCGCCGGCTTCGGCCTCGGCCTGCAGCCCGGCGGCGGCCTGCTCGGCGTACTGCCGGGAGCGCTCGGGGTCGTCGACCAGCCAGCCGTCGGCGCGATAGGCCTCGGCCAGGGCCAGCTGGGCGCGTGAGTCGCCGCGCTCGGCAGCGCGCCGATAGAGGCGGTGTGCCAGGCGTGGGTCGGCCTGGACGCCGTCACCGCCCTCGACCATCAGTTCCGCCAGGGTGATCTCGGCATCGCGTTCGACCTCTTCGTCGATGGCCTGCCACAGCAGGTAGTAGGCCAGGGCGTCGTTGCGCGCCACGCCGTCGCCCTCGAGATAGAGCTTGGCCAGGTTGAGCGAGGCGTGGCCGCGGGAGGAGGACGGCAGCGCCAGCGCCTCGGCGTAGTGGCGTGCTGCCTCGGCGGGGTCGCGTTCGACGCCGAGGCCGTTCTCGTACATCCGCCCCATGTGGTAGGACGCCGGCGGAAAGCCGAGGTTGATCATCTGGCGCAGCTGATCCTGGGCGCGGGTATAGTTGCCCTCTTCGATGAGCTGCTGGGCGTAGTTGACGCGGCTCCAATCGTCGCCGCTCATGTCAGCCTCGACGTTACCTTCGAACCAGTGGCTGTACTGCGCGGGCAGGGCGGTGGCGTGGTTCTCCCCCGGCGGTGTGCCGCCGGAGCTGGCGCATCCGACCAGCAGGGCCAGCCCGGCACAAGCGGGCAGTTGGCGCCAGGGAGTGACGAGGGGGCGTAGGTGGTGTGGTCGTTGCATGGTGTTTTCCTTGCCGTGGGAGTGCGCGACGCTCAGTTTGCCGCGAGGCCATCGAAGCCTTGGGTGGTCGGCGCGTCGTCGTCGAGGATGATCTGCTGCTGCGTCTCGGGCGGCATCACGTAGAGGGTCATATAGCCGCCGGCACTACGGTTGTAGATGGGACGCAGGCGGGGCAGGAAGTCGGCGATACGCGGGTCATCGAAGCGCGTCTGGTAGAGCTCCATCCAGGCGAAGTACTGTGGATCCTGGAGAAAACCGCCGTACTGCTCGAGGGGCACGTCCTCGCCGAGGTTGGCCGGGTCGGCGATGGCCTGCATGGCGAAGTCCACGGCGTCGTGGATACTGCGGCCGTCGATCTCGAGGTCATGGATGTCATAGCCCTGGCGGGCGACGATCTCCATGATCGGAATCAGGTAGAGCAGGGCGTAGTTCTGGTAGTGGGTGGCGCGGCGGCCGCGGGCCACTTCCAGCGGCAGCGCGCCCTCCTCGGTGAGGTCGTGGAGCGCCGAGTAGACGGCGCTGACGCCGATCTGGAATAGCGCGTCGTCCTCCAGCAGCACGCCGACCATCGCCGCGTAGAGCGCACGGCGGTAAAAGTGGTTGTTACAGCAGCTGTTGCCCTCCTCGCCGGGGATGCTGATGTGACGCTCGCTGAGCCGTTCGAGCCAGCCCTCGACAGTGGCTCGCTGCTGTTCGAGCTCGTCGATGTATGGGCGCACCACCGAGTAGGCCATGGCCGCGGCGAAGATCATCGACTCGGTGGCGAACCACGCCTGGGGTTCCATCGATTCGTAGTGGAAGTCCAGCAGCGCATCGTTGAGCGCCCAGCGCTCGAGGAAGCGCACCAAGCAGTCGGCGTAGTAGTCGTCGCCAGTGGCGACGAAGCTGCCGGCCAGCTGCGACACGCTGTCCTCGAACTGGAACAGTGGCTCCGAGGCGAGTTGCCACTCTTCGGGGTTGGGGTAGTAGCCCGGGACCCGCAGCCGGGTGGTGATCGGCGGAATGCTCAGCAGCTGCCGGCAGCTGGTACCGGTGGCGAGTTCGTCGAGCTCCTGCAGCAGCAGCGCGTTGGAGGTGTCATCGAGCAGTGCCATGCGCGCCTCGACGTCGAAGTAGCCGGCGTCGGGGGCGGTGACGGTGTAGTCGGATAGATCCAGTGCCTCGCGCTCGGCGGTGGTCAAGGCGGTGGCGCTGGAGGCGACGCCGAGCAGCAGCGCGGCAACCGGCCCAAGCAGGGCCGGGCGCCGGCAGGAGGTTGATAGGGCGTGTGTCGACGGCATGGGCATCATGATCCTGGGGTGTAGAGCCGGAAGTCGCCGAAGTCGGCGTGCTGGTCGCGTGGCGTGCGCCAGCCTTCGCCGTGGCCGCCGAAGAAGGTGGAGAACATCACCCCCTCGATGCCGACATCCTGGCTGGTGCGATAGACGATGCCGTGCTGTTCGAGCACTGGCTCGCCGTCGATCCATACCCGGGCGACGCCGTCGTCGCGGTCGGGGTGATTGAGCACCACCTCCTGCTCGACGCTGACCCAGCGGCCGGTGGGGAAGTGCCACAGGCCTCGGCCCACCGAGGCGCCGTGGTCCTCGTCCTGGTTGACGACGTACTCATAGAGCTCGCCCTGGCCCTGTTCGCGCCACATGAAGCGCATCGAGAAGCCGTTGTCGCCGTCGGCGGCTTCGCCGCCACTGGGCCCCTCGCCGCCGTAGAGTCCCGGCAGCTTGCCGCCGCGCACGAAGTCGAAATCCTCGGCGAAGCGTACCTGGTAGCGCAGGCAGACGCGGTCGGCGCCGGCCAGGGCGGCGTCCTCGGTATAAAAGCCGGCGCCGCCCCGGCCACGGCCGTTGCCGTCGTCGCCGGGGGAGGAGGTGCCGGCCGGGTAGTGCACGCGCAGTACCGGCTGCTCGAGGCCACCGTCGTGTGCGGCCAGCACCTCGACGTTGTGCTCGGTGCCCCAGTCGCGTTGGGTGTCGAAGCCGCGGCGCACCGCCTGCTGGGGGGTAGTCGCATCGCTTGCCGGACGGTGATGGACGACCTCGCTGTAGCGTGCCGAGCAACCCTGTGGCTCGGGGGTGGTCAGGGCGGCGTCGCTGTCGTCGGCGGCCAGTGGCAGCGTCGCGAGTAGAGCGCTCATGGCCAGCGCCGCGCAGCTGGGGCTTGGATGGATCGGAAACCTTGGCATCATTAGCTCTCCTGGGCTTGCTCGGGAGGGGCGTCGGCGCCGCCCCGCGCCGCCTGATAAAGGCGCTCGACGAACTGCGCCATGGCGCGGCCGCCCTGCCACACCCATTCGGCGCCGGCGGCCAGCATCGGCTGCTCGGCGAAGCGCACGTCGACCGGCTGGCCTACGGCATCCGCCGGCAGGTCGGTCTCGGGCACCAGCAGCACGCTGGCCACGTTCTGCTGCTGACGCACCCAGTCCGGGAAGCCGGCGCGCGGCTGGCGCTCGACGTCGAGCGCCACGCTGCGTACCTGGGCGCGAATCGGTTCCGAGGCGTAGGGCAGGGCGACATAGGCGACCTGCTCGGGCTCGATGCGCACGATATCGCTCATGTGCACCAGCGCTTCGACCATCACGTCGTCCTCGCCGGTGCGAATCAGCGTCATGATGCGCTCGCTCTCGTTGATGTAGGTGCCGTCGGCGCTGGAAAGCGCCCAGGCCACCAGGCAGTCGCAGGGGCTGGTGATCTCGTTCATCGACATGCGTGACTGCAGGGCGCTGATCCGCGAGCTCTCGTAGTCGCGGGTGGTCTCGAATTGCTCGACCCGCGCCTGGGCGATCTCCGGCGAGGCGGTCTCGTAGTTGACGGTGTCGCCGCTGGCTGGCTGGGTCGAGTTGACCAGACTGACCTGCTGGGCGTTGGGGTCGTCGAGGCTGGCCTGGAGATTGTCGATCAGCTGCGAGTTGTAGCGGTGCGAGGCCTGGGCCAGGATCAGGTCGGACTCGAGGTCGCTGTTGTTGACCCCGGTCAGGTATTCGTCGCGCTCGACGCGGTCGCCGGCCTCCCACTGGTGCTCGCGCAGGATCCCCGCCCCGGGGGCGCGGATGTCGATACGCGGCGCGGTGACCGCAGCGAAGCTCGGTTCGATGAGCATGAAGTTGCGGTAGGCGGTGGCGGCAGCGGCTACCACCAGCACCCCAGCGGCGGCAAACAGCAGCGCGTAGCGTCCCCACGGCTTGGGCGTTCGCCCCGGCGGGGTGGGGCCGCTGGTCTGCTTGCGCTTGCGCGGCGTTTGTGGATCCTCCTCGCTGACCAGCCGCTCGATGCTGGCATGCCGGCCGCTGAGGTAGGCGCGCACCACCTGACGCAGCAACTCGAGGTGGGGCGGGTCGATGGCGGTGATCTGGAACGCCAGCTTATGGTCGCCGTGAGCCTCGAACGGGTGGCAGCGCAGGCAGCGCGCCTGCAGCGGAATGATCAGCTCGGCGCCGCCGGCCTCGACCAGCAGGCTGGCGTCGACCAGGCTGTCGATGGCCAGGGTAGTGTCGGCATGGGCGGCGAAACCGCCCAGCGACAGGTCCAGCCCGTTGAGGCGCCGGCCGTCGGCCAGCTCGACGCGAAACGGCGGCGAGATGCGCACGTGCTGGCGCTCGTCGCGGCGCTCGTGGCGCAGCCTGTCCGCGGCGCGCGGCGCCTCGCGGTAGTCGTGCGTCTCCTGGGGCGGAGCGTGATGCTCGGCGGCATGGTAGCCATTGCGCCTGGTCGGGCCTTCGTCCAGGTAGCGACGTCGAGCGCCGAGGGTGGGTTCACTTCGATCATGGCGACCGGGATATCGTGGGTCCATGTGACAGGCTCCTTGCAAACGCGAATCGGGGCAGACATCAGCGGCCGTTGAGGCCACCGCCGTCGTGGAAGATGTTCAGCGACACGCTATCCGGCGGGGCCAGTACGCCGGTGGCCAGCACCAGTACGAACAGCAGGCTGGCCAGGTAGACGCCGTGCATGAAGTGGCCCATGCGGCGCTGGCGGCGCACCGCGCGCTGGTTCGTCGGCTCGCCGGCAGAGATGCCCTGGCGTGACCATTTCTGACGATTGAAGCGGAAGCTGACGTAGGTCTTGAGCAGTGCCCCGCCGATCTGGTTGTAGTAGAGCAGCGGCACCCACAGCAGGCTGAAGCGGCCGCGCTGCCAGGCCAGGATCAGCGCTGCGATGCTGCGCGTGAACAGGATCCACAGCAGATAGGCGAAGATGAACGACGGACGCACGAAGGCGGTGACCAGGATGGCTACCGTGGGACCCACCAGGGTGGTCCACATCGACAAGCGCTGGTCGACCAGGCTCCACCAGGTGAACAGTCCCATCGGGCGTGGTCCCAGGGCGATGGCGCGGTCGCTGGTGCGCAGCATATTGCCGTACCAGCGACGCATCAGGTCGAGGGTCGAGGCGAAGAAGCGTCGGCGATCGGGCAGTTCCTCGAACCCCGAGACGTAGACGTCGGGCAGATAGCGCATCTTCCAGCCACGCTGCAGCAGCCAGTACCAGGTCGACTTGTCGTCGCCGGAGAGGAACTTGAAGTTACCGAAGCGCCAGTGCTCGACGTGGTCGTTCTCGACCAGCTCGATGAAGCTGGGCTGGGTCGCCAGCTCGGCGCGAAAGGCGCTGTAGCGGCCGGTCAGTACCAGCAGGCGCTGGGATAGCGACATCGAGCTCATCACCAGATGGCGCTGGGCGTAGCGCAGGTCGTACCACTCCTTGGTGGCGTCGTCGCCGGTGACGATGGCGTTGTTGTTGGTGGTCAAGGCGCCGAGGTCGTCCTGCAGGGCGAAGAACGACAGCGAGCGTGACAGGGTGCCGGGCTCGAGGCGGATATCGCCGTCCATCGACACCAGCAGGGCGTCCGGCGCCGGCGAGCAGCGCGAGATGGCACGCAGCACCTCGGCCATCGCCGAGCGCTTGCCATCGCCCTTCTGGAACATGTAGCGCACCTCGATATTGGCCGGCCAGCCGTGCTCGTCGAGCACATGCTCGATCACGTCGACATCGCTGCGGTCGGAGATCGCCGCGAAGACCAGCGTCGGCACCCCGTAGTCGCGGGCCTCGCCGATCAGCGCGTCGTAGACCGCGAAGTTGACCTCCGGCTCGATGCGGTAGGAGGTGCACAGCACGTACAGCTCGCTGGGCTTGGCGGCGTCGCCCAGGGCGTCGGCCTCGGCGCGCAGCTGGGGAAAGACCTGGCGGTTGTACCACACCGAACGCGCGGCCTGGACGAACCACCACGAGTAGCGCCACATGCCGATGGCACCGATCACGAAGAAGAAGCTCTGCGACTCCGGCGAGAAGATGTCGCGGGGCAGCTCGCTGATCAGCACCACCAGCAGTGCCAGCCCGAACAGCAGCACGGTGACCTCCGTCGCCCAGCTGGCGACGGAGGGTTGCGGGGTAGAGGGTTGCATACCGACTCCTAGGCCAGGGCGGCCTGCAGTGAGTCGCCGCGCCCGATGGCGTAGTAATCGAGGCCGGCCTGCTTGACGCTGGCCGGTTCGAACAGGTTGCGGCCATCGATGACGATGGGGCTGGCCAGCGCCTGCTTGAGCATGGCGAAGTCGACGCTACGGAAGGCCTTCCACTCGGTGCAGATGACCAGCGCGTCGGCACCCTCCAATGCCTCGTCGCGGCGCTTACACAGCGACAGGTCGGCACGCTCGCCGTAGATGCGTCGGCACTCGTCCTGGGCCTCCGGATCGAACGCCTGGACCCGGGCGCCGGCGGCCCATAGCGACTCCATCAGCGTGCGGCTCGGGGCTTCGCGCATGTCGTCGGTATTGGGCTTGAAGGCCAGCCCCCACAGGGCAATGGTCTTGCCCGCCAGGTCGCCGTTAAAGGCGCCTTCCAGCTTGGCGAACAGCTGATCCTTCTGGCGCAGGTTGATCGACTCCACCGCCTCGAGGAGTTGCGGCGGGTGGCCGACCTGATGGGCGGTGCGCGCCAGCGCCTGGACGTCCTTGGGAAAACACGAACCGCCGTAGCCGCAGCCGGGATAGATGAAGTGGTGGCCGATGCGCGGATCGCTGCCGATGCCATGGCGTACATGCTCGATGTCGGCCCCCAGCTTCTCGGCCAGGTTGGCGATCTCGTTGATGAAGCTGATCTTGGTGGCGAGCATCGCGTTGGCGGCGTACTTGGTCAGCTCGGCGCTGCGAACGTCCATGAAGATCAGCTTGTCGTGGAGCCGGCTGTAGGGGGCGTAGCATTCGCGGATGGCCTGGCGCACGCGGTCGCTGTCGGTGCCGACGACGATCCGCGCGCCGCGCGAGAAGTCCTCGATGGCCGCGCCTTCCTTGAGAAACTCCGGATTCGAGCAGACATCGAAGGCCAGCGTTGCACCGCGCTCGGCAAGGGTCTCGGCGACGCAGGCGCTGACCTTCTCGGCGGTGCCCACCGGTACCGTCGACTTGTCGACGATGATCTTGTACTCGCGCATATGGGTGGCGATGGTGCGGGCCACCTGCAGCACGTACTGCAGGTCGGCGCTGCCGTCTTCGTCGGGGGGCGTGCCCACGGCGATGAACTGCAGCAGGCCGAACTCCACCGCGCGGGCGGCGTCGGTGGTGAAGCGCAGTCGGCCGGTGTCGAGGTTATGACGAATGATGGTTTCCAGGCCCGGCTCGTGAATCGGTACCTGGCCGTCATTGAGGGCGGCAACCTTGTCGCTGTCGATATCGACGCAGATGACGTCGTGGCCAACGTCGGCCAGGCAGGCCCCGGTGACCAGGCCCACGTAACCCGAGCCAAAGATGGTGATCCGCATGAGTGACGCTCCTTGCTGGTGATGCTTCCATGGCGTGCGTGCTGTGAGCGGAAGACGTAGTGATACAACCATCTGGGCGGCCGCTCTCCCTCTCATCCATGGGGAGGTCGCGACTGCCGAGATCTGTGCGAAACACCTCTGGTCCTGCGTAAACCGTGCCAGGTATTTTTTTATCTCTTTTATAACAGTAATTTATTGGAATTCGTGTCGCCGCTCGAGCGTACTGGTATCGGCCAGATCAGGCGCTGACTGTCGTTGCCTGGCAACGCCGAGCCGATGCGGGTAGGAAAATAACGCCTAAAACAGGCGATTGGCGCTGTCTCTACGCAGGAACACCCGAGTGTCGCGATGGCTAGTGGGGGCTGATGCGATAGCAATAGGCAATGGGAATAATTGTCATTATTGATGCCATCTGTGGCGATCGTGCCGCCATGTTGCGGCAGAAGAGCGAGAAATGCCGCGCACGCTTCACATCGGGGTTATACAGGACTAAAATGGTCCCCAATACGAGCCACTACCTGGCCACGACCCGCGAGGATGTGCCGCATGCTCAAGCTCTCACGCATGACCGACTATGCCGCCGTGGTGATGGCGCACATTGCGCGCCACCCGCAGCAGCCGCATGCGGCGGCAGAGCTAGCCGATGCCGTTCACCTGCCGCATCCGACGGTTAGCAAAACGCTCAAGTCGCTGGTTCGCGCCGGACTGCTGGTCTCGCAGCGCGGTGCCCAGGGCGGTTACCGGCTGGCGAGGGAGGCGAGCGAGATCTCCGCCAGCGATATCATCGCGGCCATCGAAGGTCCGGTGGCGATGACCGAATGCAGCCATGCCGACGGTGACTGCGACTTGGTCGCCACCTGCGGGGTGGCCGACAACTGGCAGCGCGTCTCATTGGCCGTGCGCACCCTGCTCGACAGCGTGACCCTGGCGCACCTGGCCCAGACCACGCCGATCAAGCTGCCGGTGCAGCTGCCGATTCAGACCGTCACGCTGGCCGCCGGTGCCAGCCGCTAAACCCAATTATGCTCATGTCGGGCCCGGCGCTCGACGGTAACGCCCGGGAGGGGATTGAACATGGCAACCGAGGAAATGGAACAGCTCGTTCGTCGCGACTACAAAGAAGGCTTCGTGACCGATATCGAGAGCGATACCATACCGCCCGGCCTGGACGAGAACACCATTGCGTTCATCTCCAACAAGAAGGGCGAGCCGCAGTGGATGCTTGAATGGCGTCTCGACGCCTACCGCCAGTGGCTGAAGATGACACCGCCCTCCTGGGCGCATCTCGACTATCCGCCCATCGACTATCAGGCGATCTCCTACTTCAGCGCCCCCAAGCGCGACGAGGATCGCCCCCAGAGCCTCGATGAGGTCGACCCCAAGCTGCTCGAGACCTATGAGAAGCTGGGCATCCCGCTCCACGAGCGCGCGGCGCTGGCCGGCGTGGCGGTGGATGCGGTGTTCGACTCGGTGTCGGTGACCACCACCTTCAAGGAGAAGCTGGGCGAGGCGGGCGTGATTTTCTGCTCGATCTCCGAGGCGATCCGCGACTACCCGGAGCTGATCAAGCAGTACCTGGGCACGGTGGTACCGGTGGCCGACAACTACTTCGCCGCGCTCAACTCGGCGGTGTTCACCGACGGCTCCTTCGTGTTCGTGCCGGAAGGCGTGACCTGCCCGATGGAGCTGTCCACCTACTTCCGCATCAATGCCGCCAATACCGGCCAGTTCGAGCGCACCCTGATCATCTGCGAGAGCCGCGCCCAGGTCTCCTACCTGGAGGGCTGCACCGCGCCGCAGCGTGACGAGAACCAGCTGCACGCCGCGGTGGTCGAGCTGGTGGCGCTGGACGACGCTTACATCAAGTACTCCACGGTGCAGAACTGGTACCCCGGCGACGAGGACGGCAAGGGTGGCATCTACAACTTCGTCACCAAGCGCGGCGACTGCCGCGGTGCCCGCTCGCGGATCAGCTGGACCCAGGTCGAGACCGGTTCGGCGATCACCTGGAAGTATCCCTCCTGTGTACTGCGCGGCAAGGACAGCATCGGCGAGTTCTACTCGGTGGCGGTGACCAACGGCCGCCAGCAGGCCGATACCGGGACCAAGATGATCCATATCGGTGAGGGCACCCGCTCCTACATCGTCTCCAAGGGCATCTCCGCCGGGCGCAGCAACCAGTCCTACCGTGGGCTGGTCAAGATCGGGCCCAGGGCCAAGGGGGCGCGCAACTTCACCCAGTGCGACTCGCTGCTGATCGGCGACCAGTGTGGCGCCCACACCTTCCCCTACCAGGAGATCGGTAACAGCACCGCCACCATCGAGCACGAGGCGACCACCTCCAAGATCGGCGAGGACCAGCTGTTCTACTGCCAGAGCCGCGGCATCTCCGAGGAGGACGCGGTGAGCATGATCGTCAACGGCTTCTGTAAGGACGTCTTCCAGGAGCTGCCAATGGAGTTCGCCGTCGAGGCCGAGGCGCTGTTGAGTGTGACCCTGGAAGGCGCCGTGGGTTGAAGCCGTTTTCAAGTGGCTGGAGAGATGAGCGCCGGGGACAAGGCAAAGCGAGGGTCTTTTGCCAGGGATGGCAAAAGTAGCGCCCAGGGAGGGGTTTACAGCGCCCTCGCTGAGCCTTGGCGCCGGAGGAGCTCATCCTGGTTAGGTATATAGCATGCCCCGGCGACTCAATAACGAATCCATTTAACAAGTCGCCGCGGCGGCTCGTCAGAATCGAAAAAGGTAATCGCAATGCTCGAAGTCAAGGATCTGCACGTTACGGTGGAAGGCCAGACCATCCTCAAGGGCCTCAGCCTGACCATCAACGCCGGTGAAGTTCACGCCATCATGGGCCCCAACGGGGCCGGCAAGTCGACGCTGTCGGCGGTGATCGCCGGCAAGGATGGCTACGAGGTCACCCAGGGCTCGATCACCTTCCAGGGCCAGGACGTGCTCGAGATGGAGATCGAGGAGCGCGCCCAGGCCGGCCTGCTGCTGGGCTTCCAGTACCCGGTGGAGATCCCGGGGGTCAAGAACATCTATCTGCTCAAGGCGGCCCTCAACGCCCAGCGTGCCGCGCGCGGCCAGGATGAGGTGCCGGCGCCGGAGTTCATGAAGCTGGTCAAGGACAAGCTCGGCGAAATGAAGATGGACGCCAGCTTCCTGCAGCGCGCGGTCAACGAGGGCTTCTCCGGCGGTGAGAAGAAGCGCAACGAGATCCTGCAAATGCTGGTGTTGCAGCCCAGGCTGGCGATGCTCGACGAGATCGACTCGGGCCTCGATATCGATGCCATGAGAATCGTTGCCGACGGCGTCAATAGTCTGCGTGCCGACGATCGCGGCATCCTGCTGGTGACCCACTACCAGCGCCTGCTCGACTATATCGTGCCGGACCGGGTCCACGTGCTGGTCGACGGCCGCATCGCCAAGAGCGGCGATGCCGATCTCGCCAAGCAGCTCGAATCGCGTGGCTACGACTGGGTGGTCGAGGAGTCGGCGGCATGAGCGAACAGACCTTTCTCGACAGCCTCGCACAGCGCAGCGCCAAGCGCGACCGGCACGGCCCCGAGCCGACCTGGATCGCCGCACGCCGCCAGGCCGGTGCGGCACGCTTCGAGGCGCTGGGCTTCCCGACCCGCCGCGATGAAGCCTGGAAGTACACCGACGTGCGCGCCATCGCCAACGGCGAGTTCGCACTGGCCGAGGACGCCGATTTCTCGCAGACCGTTGCCGCGACGCTGACGCTGCCCATCGACGCCTACCGGCTGACCTTCGTCGACGGCGTCTATGCCCCGGCGCTGTCGCAGCTCGAGGGATTGCCCCAGGGCGTGCAACTGGTGCCGCTGTCCCGGGCGCTGGCCGACAATCACGAGGCCGTGGGTGGGCCGCTGGGCCGCTTGACCGGCGTTGAGTTCTCGCCGTTTTCGGCACTCAACACCGCCTTCATGGAGGAGGGCGCGGTGCTGCGCCTGGCGCCGGGCTGCGTGGTCGACAAGCCGCTGGTGGTGCAGTTTCTCTCCAGAAATGGCGCACAGCCGGTGATGAGCCATCCGCGCCTGCTGGTCGAGGCCGGTGCGCGCAGCCAGGCGACGCTGATCGAGCATCATATCGGCGAAGAGGCGGCGGCCAACTTCACCAACCTGGTCGCCGAGCTGATCCTCGAACGCGGGGCGATCCTCGATCACTACAAGCTGCAGGAAGCGCCGCTGGGCGACCTGCACGTGGCCAGCATCCACGTCGAGCAGGCCCGCGACAGCCGCTATACCTCCTACAACCTGAACCTGGGCGGTGGCCTGGTGCGCAACGACCTGATCAGCGACCTCAACGGTCAGGGGGCGGTGGCCAATTTCTATGGACTGTTCTATGGCCAGGGCCGCCAGCACATCGATAACCACACCGTTGCCAACCACAATGCGCCGCTGACCTTCTCCAACGAGAACTACAAGGGCATCCTCGACGACCGTGCCCGCGGCGTGTTCAACGGCCGGGTGGTGGTCAAGCGCGACAGCCAGAAGATCGAGGGCTTCCAGAGCAACGCCAACCTGCTGCTCTCGGATCGCGCCGAGATCGACGCCAAGCCGGAGCTCGAGATCTACGCCGATGACGTCAAGTGCTCCCACGGCACCACCACCGGCCAGCTCGACGAAGAGGCGATCTTCACCCTGCGCACGCGGGGCATCGATCAGCAGACCGCGCGCGGGCTGCTGACCCTGGCCTTCGCCGGCGAGGTGCTCGATCAGGTCAAACTCGACGCCATCGCCGAACGCGTCGAGCTGGCGGTGGCCGGCAAGCTGCCCGAGCGCTTCAACCTGGCCGGACTGGTCGAGGCCGCCGCGGCGCTGGACGAGCAATGAGCGGCGCGGCCCTCAGGAGTGTGACATGACCGATCTTGCCACCCGACTCGAAACGCCAGCGCTGGATATCGCCGCGCTGCGCGAGGAGTTTCCGATCCTGGCCCGCGAGGTGCACGGCAAGCCGCTGGTCTACCTCGATAACGCCGCCACCAGCCAGACGCCGCGGCGGGTGATCGAAGCGTTCAGCAACTACTACGCGGGCTATAACGCCAATATCCATCGTGGCCTGCATACCCTGGCCGACGAAGCCACGGCGGCCTTCGAGGGTACCCGTGAAACGGTGCGCGGCTTCCTCAATGCCGGCGACAGCCGCGAGATCATCTTCACCCGCGGTACCACCGAGGCGATCAACTTGGTCGCCAACGCCTGGGGACGCGACAATCTTCGCCCCGGCGACGAAGTGCTGGTGTCGCGCCTCGAGCACCACTCCAACATCGTGCCCTGGCAGCTGCTGGCCAGCCAGTTGGGCATCGTGGTCAAGGTGATCCCGGTGGACGCTCGCGGGGTGCTCGATCTCGACGCCTATCGCGAGCTATTCAGCGAGCGCACCCGGCTGGTGGCGGTCAACCACGTCTCCAACGCCTTCGGTACCGTCAACCCGGTCAAGCAGATGGCGAGCATCGCCCACGCCCACGGCGCGTTGATCCTGATCGATGGCGCCCAGGCGGCGCCGCATCAGGTGGTGGACGTGCGCGATATCGATGCCGATTTCTACGCCTTCTCGGGGCACAAGGTCTACGGTCCCACAGGGGTCGGCGTGCTGTATGGCAAGGCGGCGCTACTCGAGGCCATGCCGCCGTGGCAAGGTGGCGGCGAGATGATCCAGACGGTGTCGTTCGAGGCGCCTACCACCTTCGCCGCGATCCCTCATAAGTTCGAGGCCGGCACTCCGGCGATCGCCGAGGTCATCGCCCTCGGCGAGGCGCTGCGCTGGCTCGAGGGGGTTGGCGTCGAGGCCATCGGTGCCTGGGAAGCCCAGCTGCTCGAGGCCGCCACGCAGCGGGTGCTGCGTATCGACGGCCTGCGCATCCTCGGCACCGCGCCGCACAAGGCCAGCGTGCTGTCGTTCGTGGTCGACGGCGCGCATGCCCAGGATATCGGTCTGCTGATCGACCAGCTCGGCGTGGCGATTCGTACCGGGCACCACTGTGCCCAGCCGCTGCTGGCGCAGTTTGGCGTCGATGCTACCTGCCGTGCCTCCTTTGCGGCCTATAACACCCTCGAGGAAGTCGAGATCTTCGCTGCCGCCCTGGAGCGGGTCATCGGTATGGTGAGATAAGGAGTCGAATGAGCGATATCGAGCAGATTGCCAGCCTCCAGAAGGGCCAGAGCCTACCGCTGCAGCGTGACGTGGAGGTGATCTCGATCCCCTTCGGCAAGACCATCACCCTGCCCGAGGACAGCGTGGTGTCGGTGATGCAGGCCAAGGGCAGCAGCGTCAGCGTCGCCTTCGAAGGCCGCCTGTACCTGGTCGAGGGCGCCAATCTCGACGCCCTGGGCCTGGAGGCGCTGCCGCGCCCGACGCTGCACGAGGATGCCAGCGACGAGGAGATCGAACAGTTCGTGTGGGACCAGTTGCGTACCTGCTTCGACCCGGAGATTCCGGTGGATATCGTCGAGCTGGGGCTGGTCTACGGCTGTCGTATCGAGCGATTGCTGAGCGGTGAGCGCATCGTCACCATTCGCATGACGCTGACGGCACCCGGCTGCGGCATGGGCGACGTGATTGCCGCCGACGCGCGCAACAAGATCCTCGGTGCGCCGCAGATCAGCCAGGTGCATACCGAGATCGTTTTCGATCCGCCCTGGAGTCGTGAGATGATGAGCGACGAGGCCAAGCTGGAACTGGGCATGTTCTGAGCCGGCGCCCGGCCGCGGCTTGCCGCGTCAACGGGGCGCGGTTGCCGCCAACCGGGGAGCTCGATGCCGATAATGATGTCGCTGTGGAAGCCTTTCAGGGCTGTGCTGATGGTGCTTGGTGCCTCGCTGCTGGTGGCGGCGCTGTTGTTCGTTGCCGCCAATGCCTGGGTGCTGGCCAAGACTCAGGCGCGCATCGAGCACGACCTGCCAATCTGCAGTGCGCAGCCGGTGGCGATCGTCTTCGGTACTTCCCACTGGACCCGCGCCGGTAGCCGCAACCCTCACTTCGAGGCGCGCATGAGCGCCGCCTCGCGGCTGATGCGCATGCGTCGAGTCCAGCATCTACTGCTCTCCGGCGATAACCGCACGCGTTTCTACAATGAGCCGGTGACCATGTGGCGCGACCTGCGCGCCCGCCAGGTACGCGACGTCGACATGACTCTCGACTACGCCGGCTTCAGTACCTTCGATACTCTATCCCGAGCGCGCGACGTGTTCGGCGTCGAGCGGGCGCTGTTGGTCACTCAGTCGTGGCACCTGCCACGGGCGCTGTTCATCGCCGATGCGCTGGGGCTCGAGGCCACCGGTTGTGCGGCGCCGGCGCAGCCGGTGGCCGGTGTGTGGCGACTACAGATGCGCGAGTGGGTGGCGCGAGTGGCGACCCTGGGCGATCTCTATCTGTGGGAGCGGCGGCCCTATTTCCTGGGGCCATTGGAGCCGTTGGAGATCGCGCCTCGGGCTTAGCGGCGCTGTTTCTGGATGCGATAGAGCTCGCGGATCAGTGCCCGGCAGTTCTTCCAGCAGCGCTCGATGACCGGCTCGATGGCATCCGGCAGGGGGTGGGTATGGACCGTGGCCAGCGCCTGCATCAGCACGCGCTCCTGCTCCAGCAGCTCGCCGATCAGTACCTGGCTGTCGTTGCCGACGAAGCTCTTGAGACGACTCCATAGCCACAGGTAGTCGTCGCGCTCGACGTCGGCGTCGCGCGGCAACAGGCGCAGGTGCTTCTTGGCCAGCGTCTGCAGCTCATGCATGGCTGCATCACGCTCGTCATAGTGAGGTTTCAACGTTTCGCGCAGGGAAGGGCGCAGGCGTTCGAGATTGTCCTGAAAATAATCGAGACTGTCGGCCAGCGCTTCCAGCAGGCTATCCATTGCCACCTGGCGATTGTCGAGAAACATGAGCGGTCACCTCCTCCGGTGACCCAAATTGTGCGGGTGGAAACAGTGTTTTGCTAGCCCCGTTGCGAATAATTTTCGCGCTTGCGCACTTTTTGCCGTTATTCGGGGCTTAGCCGGCCGCTGCTCAGCCCTTGGGCTTGGGGGGCGTCTTGCGCGTGGGGGCGGCGTGCTTCTCGATATGCTCGATGATCAGCCCGGCGATGTCCTTGCCGGTCGCGGTCTCGATACCTTGCAGGCCGGGGGAGGAGTTGACCTCCATGATCACCGGCCCGTGATTGGAGCGCAGCAGGTCGACGCCGGCCACCCGCAGGCCCATGGCCTTGGCGGCACGAATCGCCGTTGAGCGCTCCTCCGGGGTGATGCGGATCACGCTGGCGCTGCCGCCGCGATGCAGGTTGGAGCGGAATTCGCCATCGGCGGCCTGGCGCTTCATCGACGCCACCACCTTATCGCCGATCACGAAGCAGCGGATGTCGGCGCCCTTGGCCTCCTTGATGTACTCCTGA
Source organism: Halomonas salipaludis (assembly GCF_002286975.1). GTDB lineage: Bacteria > Pseudomonadota > Gammaproteobacteria > Pseudomonadales > Halomonadaceae > Franzmannia > Franzmannia salipaludis. The sequence continues at coordinate 144,576 of NZ_NSKB01000004.1, read as the reverse complement.
ACCATGATATTGGCCTTCATGCCCATGAACGCCTGGATCACGCTCTCGGCGGCCTGATTGGTCTCGGCCAGCACCACGCCGATGCCCTGGGTACCCTCGAGTAGCTTGATCACCAGGGGGGCGCCCTTGACCATGGTGATCAGGTCGGGGATGTCATCCGGGGAGTGGGCGAAGCCGGTGATCGGCAAGCCCAGACCCTTGCGCGACAGCAGCTGCAGCGAGCGCAGCTTGTCGCGGGAGCGCGTGATGGCCACCGAGTCGTTGAGCACATAGGTGCCCATCATCTCGAACTGACGCAATACCGCACAGCCGTAGAAGGTCACCGAGGCGCCGATGCGTGGGACCACCGCGTCGAAGTGCTCGATCTCCGCGCCCTTGTAGTGGATCGAAGGGCGGTGGGAGGCAATGTTCATGTAGCAGCGCAGGGTGTCGACCACGCGTACGCCATGGCCGCGCGCCTCGGCGGCTTCGATCAGCCGACGCGTTGAATACAGGTTACGGTTACGCGACAGCAGGGCAATGTGCATGGATCAATCCCTTAGCGAATGTCATCGGTATAGGCGGCATGCTGGCCGCGTCTCAGGGCTCACCGTGCAGGAAGGTTTCCCCGGGCGCAATCAGCAAGCGTCGCATGGTGCGCCGGCCGAGCAGCATCGGGTGGCGCAGGTTGCTGCGGTCGGCCAGGGACAGTTCGGTGTCGAAGTGCAAGCTGCCGAGTTCGAGGCGAGTGCGGATCACGTAGCGCCACTCGGCGTGGCCGTTGGAGCTGGTGACGCGGCGGCGATCGTAGAGGTGCAGCTTGAACGGATGAGCTGGGCTGCCTGGCCCGCCAGCGCGAGTGACGAAGCTCACCCAGACATGGCCGTGCTCCTCGAAGGATTCGATATCCTCGGCGTGCAGCGACGAGGTACGCGCGCCGGTATCGGCCTTGGCACACAGGCTCAGGCCGAGTTCGGGCAGGGTGACCATTTCGCGGCGACCGATGACCGCCTGGGCATGGTAGGGCAGCGACTTCATGGGGTGTACCTCGCTCAACGCGTGGGTGTCAGGCCGCTTAGGCGCTGGCCAATGGCCGAGTCCGGGGTGGCCTGGCGTAGGGTCATCAGCACCGGCAGCCGCAGCCGGGGAATCAATGCCAGGTCGCGGGCCAAGGCGCTGAACTCCGCCTGGGGATGCTCGGCCAGGCGGGTCAGGAAGCGCGGCAGGCGTTCGTCGTCCTCGAGGTGCTCCCAGCCGCGTGCGGCCATGGCAGCCAGCAGGTCGGGGCCGCAGGCGGCCGGGTCGCCGAGCAGCTCGCCGTACCAGGCCGTGGCCACCGTGTGGCTGGCGCCCACTCCGCGCACGCAGGCGCACAGGGTCTCGAGGTCGCCCTCGCGGGCGGCGCGCTCACCGCGCTGGCGTAGTGCGGCCGCCAGGCGTGGCGCCAGTGGCAGGTGCTCGAGGCAGTAGCACAGCGGCTGCAGCACCTCGTCGGGTAGTGCGTCGAGGCGGGCGGCGATACGCTCGGCCTGGGCGGCGTCGTGGCGCACCGCGACGTCGGCCAGGCCCTGTAGCCCCAGCGCCTGCCACTCATGGTTCTGTTCGCCGGTGAGGTACTCCTCGGCGAGCTCGTGATGCTGACTGGCAGGAGCGTCGAGGTCGGCACTGGCGCGGGCGTGGAGCATGGCCTGCAGCGGCAGCGTCGGCGTGAAGGCCAGCGGGTTATCCTTCATCAGGTTATCGATGTGGCTGGCCTGGGACGGTGACTCGAGGTGCTCGGCGCTGCGCCCCAGGGTCTCCAGCAGACGCTGGATGAAAGCGTCACGCGGCGCGGCGCTGAGCCGGGCCTGTTCGTCCAGCGGCAGGGCCAGAAACCAGATCATCGGCTCCTGTTCGGGGCGCAGGCGAAACACGCAGGCCAGGCGCGCCTCGCCCTGCCAGTGCGCCGGCCAGGGCTGAGTGCCCTGCTCGAATTCGGCGAGGATGGCGGGCGGGCAGGGGCTGACGCGACGGCCCATATGATAGAGCCGCACCTCGGCCCCGCTGCGGTCGAAGAAGTCGCTTAGTGTGGCAATCGGCTGCATGGCACTTTCTCTGGGTCGAGCCGCGCACTGTACCGCGAGGCCGGGCTGCTTGTCAGCAGCAGCAACAACGCTTGGTCGTAGCATGCCAGTCGGCTCGCTGGTCATAAATTGATCAGTTTGCGCTAGTGCCCATGAGGGATGGACATGCGACAGTTGTCAAAGGGTTATCCACAGGCTCTTGCAGTGAATCTGTGAATTCCCTCACAGCATCGGGGTGGCCAGGCTCGGATCGGCACGGGATAATGGCGGCATGTCCAAGGGAGAAATCATGAATCCGCATCAACGACTCGACCAGGCCCTGCGTGAACTGGAAGCCACCCTCAAGGCGGCCGACCTGTGGCGGGTCGAGCAGCCCTCGGCCAAGGCGTTGGCCAGTCAACAGCCGTTCTGCGTTGACAGCATGGAACTACCGCAGTGGTTGCGCTACGTCTTCGTCGCCCGGCTCGATGCGCTGGTCGAGGCCCAGGCACCGCTGCCGGCCAGCTGTAGCGTGGCGCCGGCCGCCGAGGTCTACCTGCGCCAGGCCCAGGTGCCGGCCCATCATCTGCTGCTGGTGGTCAAGGCGATCGAGCGCGTCGATCTCGTGGTCACGGAGAACTGACATGGCGTACTACTTTGCCTATGGCAGCAATATGAACCCGGCTCGCGTCGAGGCGCGTATCGGCGCCACCCGGCGTGCGCTACCGGGTACCCTGGCCGACCACGCGCTGCGCTTCGACAAGGCCTCGCGCATTCCGGGGATTGCCCACGCCAATGTCGCCAGCCAGCCCGGAGCTCGGGTCGAGGGTGCGCTGTTCGAGCTGATGACGCCGCAGCAGATTGCGCTGATGGATCCGTTCGAGGGCGTGCCCCACGACTACCAGCGCCAGCGCCGCGAGATCATTACCCACCAGGGCGTGATCGAGGCCTGGGTGTATATCGCGGTGCCTGAGCGGACTCGCGGTGCACTCAAGCCGGCCCGGGAGTACCTCACCCATCTGCTGGCCGGCGAGGCCTTCCTGAGCGCCGACTACCATGCTCGTCTGCGCGAGGTGGAAGCCGTAGAGGGGCTCGACGCCGCGACCCTGGCGGTGTTGGGGCTGCATGCCACCACCGCAGGCTGATGCTGTCTTGTAGGCGCACGCTTGCGCGAGCGCCTCTCTAACCCTGTACGCGAACACGAAAACGCCGGGGCCATGGCCCCGGCGTTTGGTTATCGATGCAGCGAACAACGTCGCCGTATCAACCGATCAGAAGCGGAAGGTTACACCGCCGCCGATGGTCAGCGGATCGACCTTGGCGGTGCCCACTTCGGTGCCATCGATGCGGATGTCACCTTCGACGTCGGCATAGTTGGCGAAGCCGTTGAGCATCACGTTGTCGGTGACCGCCAGATCGATACCCACCTGGCCGATGGCGCCATAGGAGCGGCGAACGTTCAGCCCAGGCAGTTCCTCGCCAGAAAAGCGAGTGTAATTGAGGCCGGCACCGACGTAGGGTTGGATGCGCGAGTCGAGACCGCCCAGCGGGTAGTAGTTGACCATCAGATTGATCGGCATGCGATCCAGAGTGCCGACACCCGCGCCATCGACGGCAAGATCGTGTTCGACTTTCTCGGTACCAGAGAGCTCGACGCCGATATTGTCGTGGAACAGGTAGCCGAGGCCGTAGGAGAAGCCACGCTCAGCGCTGCTGATGCTCAGGTCGCCGTCACCCACGTTGCCATTGTCGGAGCGGGTATCGGTCTTGGCCACGCCACCGCGCACGAAGAAGTCGCCGGCGCTATAGGCCAGGGCGGACTGGGCGGCAAACAGGCTGCAACCAGCGATGGCGGCGGCGGTGATCAGTTTGGTGGTTTTCATGAGAGTTCTCCTTGAAGCCTTGCTTCGTCACATCAATGCCTTGCCGGATGGCAACGGCGTTCCAAACCGTGTCAGGCAACCTAGTATAAGAAACGCTGTTTCCTAAGTCTGGTTGAAAATTGTAATCAGCGCAATAGGGCCGATAAAACCAAGGTATGGCGCTTTTCTACTAAGAGTATAGCGGAGGGTAACTTATACGTAAAACAATTCATGTATCACTTTTGTTTGGTCTTGGCTGCGCTGTACGATCACCATTGCCTGGGCGTCTGGAGACCTCGCCATGACGGCGATTATCATCTTAACTGAAACGGAATGGATCGCTGGGAGAAGCGCATGCCGAGTTTCGCGACACGTCTCGCCGGACTGCCCCAGGCGCCGCTGGTGGCGATGGGGATCTCGACACTGTTGGCGCTGTGGCTGCTGTGGCGCCCGGAGCTGCTGAGCGCGCTGGCGATGGCCTGGCGGCTGCCGCTGATCGTGCTGGGTATCTGGGCGCTGGGTGCAGGCTTCAGTCTAGGGGCTGGCCTGGTACCCGAGCGGGGGCCTCTGCGCCGGCTGTTGGGGCCGCCACTATGCTGGTGGCTGCTGGGTGGCTTTTCGCTGGTGGTACTGGCGCGGGGGCTATGGGGCGGCTGAAGCGCTGTGTACCGTGATATGCGAGCCGAAACGCCAGGAGCCGCCCAGTGGGCGGCTCCGGGTGGTGATTAGCCGCGGTTGATGGCGTCGAACTCGGCGGTCACGCTGGAAGCCGGCTCGTCGGTCGCCAGGCTGACGGCGACGATGGCGAGATAGGCGAAAATCACTCCGGGGACGATCTCGTAGAGGTCGAACAGGCCGCCGGAGAGTTCGGCCCAGAGTACCACGGTAACGCCACCGACGATGATCCCGGCCAGTGCGCCCCACTGGTTCATGCGCCGCCAGAACAGCGACATGATCAGCGCCGGGCCGAAGGCGGCTCCGAAGCCGGCCCAGGCGTAGGAGACCAGGTCGAGCACGGTGGCGTCAGGGTTGAGTGCCAGCAGATAGGCAAGGACGGCGATGCCGATCACCGCGAAGCGACCGACCCACACCAGCTCCGACTGTGAGGCATCCTTGCGGAAGAGCGCCTTGTAGAAGTCGTCGGTGAGTGCCGAAGAGGAGACCAGCAGTTGGGAGTCGGCGGTGGACATCACCGCGGCCAGGATGGCGGCGAGCAGGATGCCGGCAATCACCGGATGGAAGATCAGGTTGACCATGACCATGAATACCGTCTCGCCGTCGCCCAGCTCACGCGACACGAAACCGACCCCGAGCAGGCCCACGGCCACGGCGGCTACCAGGCACAGCGCCGACCAGCTGACGGCGATGCGCCGCGCTGTGGGAATGTCGTCTTCGCTGCGGATGGCGGCGAAGCGCGCCAGGATGTGCGGCTGGCCGAAGTAGCCCAGGCCCCAGGCCAGTGAGCTGATGATGCCCATGGCGGTCAGCGCCTCGCCGGTGGAGGCATCGCGGAACCACGACAGCATGTGCTCGCTCTCGGCGGCCAGCGCCGCGCCGGCACCGCTTGCCCCGCCCAGGTCGCTGAAGGCGATGATCGGCACGATGGCCAGGGCTGCTGCCATCATCAGGCCCTGGATAAGATCGGTCCATGACACCGCCAGGAAACCGCCGAAGAAGGTATAGAAGATGATCGCCAGGGTGCCGACGGTGACGGCGATGGTGTAGTCGAAGCCGAACACCGTCTCGAACAGTCGCCCGCCGGCGACCAGTCCGGAGCTGGTGTAGAACAGGAAGAACACCAGGATGAAGATCGCCGAGATTACCCGCAGCAGTTGGGTGTTGTCGTTGAAGCGGTTGGCGAAGAAATCGGGTAGCGTCAGCGAGTCGCTGGCACGGAAGCTATAGATGCGCAGGCGGCGTGCGACGATCAGCCAGTTGAGCCAGGTGCCGATCAGCAGGCCAATGGCGATCCAGCTGGCCGAGATGCCGCTGACGTAGGCCGCGCCGGGCAGGCCCAGCAGCAGCCAGCCGGACATGTCCGACGCGCCGGCGGAGATCGCCGAGGTCCATGGGCCCAGCGAACGGCCGCCGAGGATATAGTCGGAGAGGTTGGTGGTGCGCCGGTAGGCGATGATGCCGATACCGAGCATGACCAGTAGGTAGACGCCGAACGTCAGGCCAATGGTGATGTTGTTTTGGACCATGGGTTTGTCCTCTTGGGGCGTGTGGCGCGCCTGCGCGCGACGTTGGGTGCTTACTTGCCGAAATCCTTGGCCATCTCGCGGGCGCGGGCGGCACAGGCCTGCATGGCACCGTCGACGATATGGCGGAGCTCGGCGTCTTCGAAATACTGAATGGCGCGCTCGGTGGATCCCTGCGGCGACATTACGTTGCGCTTCAGCTGGGCGGGGTCATGCTCGCTTCTGAGTGCCATGCTGGCGGCGCCGAAACCGGTCTGCAGCGCCAGGCGGCGGGCCGTCTCGCGGGGCAGGCCAAGGTTGACGCCGGCCTCTTCCATGGCCTCGAAGAACAGGAAGAAGTAGGCTGGGCCGCTGCCGGAGACTGCGGTGACGGCATCCAGCAGTGCTTCTTCAGCGACCCACTCGACCAGCCCTACCGCGCTCAGCAGCTCGCCGGCCAGCTCGCGCTGCTCGGCATCGACCCGCGGGTTGGCATACAGCCCCGCGGCGCCGGCGCCGACCAGCGACGGGGTGTTGGGCATGCAGCGAATCAGTGCCAGCTCGCCGCCCAGCCAACCCTCCAGGGTGGTGGCCTCGAGGCCGGCGGCGACCGACACGATCAGCGGCTTGCGCGCTTGCACCGCCTCGCGCAGCGGCTCGCAAACCTGACGCATGATCTGCGGCTTGACCGCCAGCACCACCACGTCTGCTTCGTTGACGGCGGTGGCGTTGTCGGTGTGGGTACGGATGCCGTGGCGCTCGCGCAGCGTCGCCAGCAGCGTGTCGTCGGGGGAGGTGGCGATGATCGACTCGGCCGGATAGCCGCCGTCGAGCATGCCGCCGAAAATCGCGCTAGCCATGTTGCCAGCGCCGATGAAAGCAATCGTCTTGTGCATTATTAACTCGCTCCTAGTATCAGCAGGCTGGGGCGCAGCAGAGCACTACTCGTCGCCGAGAGCCAGCAGTGACGCATTGCCGCCCAGGGCGGCGGTATTCACCGTGACGGTCTTTTCGGTGGCGAAGCGCAGCAGGTAGTGAGGCCCACCCGCCTTGGGGCCGGTGCCGGAGAGGCCCTGGCCGCCAAACGGCTGTACGCCGACCACGGCGCCGATGATATTGCGGTTGATGTAAACATTGCCAACCCGAATTTTCTCCGCGATGGCGTTGGCGAAGGATTCATTACGGCTATGCACGCCGAAGGTCAGGCCGTAGCCGCGACCATTGATCGACTCGATCACGCGCTCCAACTCATTGGCCTTGTAGCGCACCACGTGCAGGAGCGGTCCGAACTGCTCGCGCTCCAGGGCCTCGATGCCGTCGATCTGGAACGCCATGGGGGCCACGAAGGTGCCCTCGGCGGTATGTGCGGGGTCCAGCGGCGTCTCGGCGAGCAGGCGCTTCTCGCCCTTGAGGCGCTCGATATGCGCATTCAGCCCCTGGCGTGCATCCTCGTCGATCACTGGGCCGACGTCGGTACCCAGGTCGCGGGGGTCGCCGACGCGCAGCTCGGCCATAGCGCCATCGAGGATCTCCAGCACGCGGTCGGCCACGTCGTCCTGCAGGTAGAGCACGCGCAGTGCGCTGCAGCGCTGGCCGGCACTCTGGAAGGCCGACTGGATCACGTCGGCGACCACCTGCTCGGGCAGTGCGGTAGAGTCGACGATCATGGCGTTCATGCCGCCGGTCTCGGCGATCAGGGTCGGCAGCGGGGCGCCCTCGCGGGCCGCCAGGGCGCGGTTGATGATCTGGGCGGTGTCGGTGCCGCCGGTGAACACCACGCCGGTGATGCGTGGATCGCTGGACAGCACGCTGCCCACGGTGGGGCCGTCGCCGGGCAGCAGCTGTACCACGTCGCGGGGCATGCCGGCCTCGTGCAGCAGCTCGATGACGCGGTGGGCGACGATCGAGGTCTGCTCGGCGGGCTTGGCCAGCACGGTGTTGCCGGCCACTGCGGCGGCCACGACCTGGCCGCAGAAGATCGCTACCGGAAAATTCCACGGGCTGATGGCGGCAAACACGCCCTTGCCGCCCAGTTGCAGGTGGTTGGACTCGCCGGTGGGGCCGGGCAGGGCGGTGGGCTCGGCGAACAGTTCCTCCGCGCGCATCGCATAGTAGCGACAGAAATCCACTGCCTCCTTGATCTCGTCGACGCCGTCGGTGAGCAGCTTGCCGCCCTCCCGCGAGCACAGCGTCATCAGCTCGGCCATATGGGTTTCCATCAGATCGGCGAGGCGGCGAATGATCGCGGCGCGCTCGGCAACCGGGGTGGCCTCCCAGCGCGGAAAGGCGGCCCAGGCGGCATCGACGGCCTGGCGGGCCTGCTCAGCGCTGGTCCACTGTACGCTGCCGACCGTCTGGCGGCGGTCATAGGGCGAGTAGACGACATGGGTGTTGGCCGGGTCGTCGGCGACCTCGACCGCCAGCAGCGGTTTGACGTCATGCCGTTTGTCCATGAAGCCGGCCATCTGATCCATGAGCGGCTGATACTGACTGCGTATGTTCAAGTTCACTCCCTGCGAATTCTTGCGACCGGCGCCGAAGATATCCCGGGGCAGCACGATCCTGGGGTTGGCGTAGCTCGAGTACTGCTCGAGGGTCTCCACCGGGTGCACGCACAGCGACTCCACCGGCACCTTGGGGTCGACCAGCTGGTGGACGAACGACGAGTTGGCGCCGTTCTCCAGTAGCCGACGCACCAGGTAGGGCAGCAGATCCTTGTGGGCGCCCACCGGGGCATAGATGCGGCAGTAGGTGCCCTTGGGGGCGCGGTTCAGGGCGGCGTCGTAGAGCGCCTCGCCCATACCGTGCAGGCGCTGGAATTCGAACGCGCGGTTGACGTCGTTGGCCTGCTCGAGGATGGCGCTGATGGTGTGGGCATTGTGGGTGGCAAACTGCGGGAAGATGCGCCCTCGGGTATGGTCGGAGAGCAGGAACTGCGCGCACACCAAGTAGGCGACATCGGTAGACGCCTTGCGGGTGAAGACCGGGTAGCCATCGACACCGAGCTGCTGGGACTCCTTGATCTCGCTGTCCCAGTAGGCGCCCTTGACCAGGCGAATGGGGATCTCATCGCCCTGCCGGTCGGCCAGGCGGTTGAGGTAGTGCAGGGTGGGCAGGGCGCGCTTGGAGTAGGCCTGGACCACCAGCCCGAAGTGCCCCCAGCTGCGGCAGGTGTCGCTCTCGTAGACGCTGCGGAACACCTCCAGGGAGAGCTCCAGGCGATCCACCTCTTCGGCGTCGATGGTGATCGCCACGTCGCGCTCGCGGGCCATGGCGGCGAGCTCGCGGACACTACCGACCAGTTCATCGAGCACCTGCTGGCGACGCCCGAACTCGTAGCGCGGATGTAGCGCCGAGAGCTTGATCGAGATCGACGGCGCCGGTGTCTTGCTCGGCAGCGCCTTGCTGGTCTTGCCGACCTGCTTTATGGCGCGGGCGTAGTCGTCGAAGTATTTGGCGGCATCGCGACGCGTGCGCGCGGCTTCGCCGAGCATGTCGTAGGAGTAGGTGTAGCCCTTGTCGAACAGCGGCTTGGAGCGCTTGAGCGCCTCGTCGATATCGCGACCCAGGACGAACTGCTTACCCATGATCTTCATCGCCTGGTACATGGCGCTGCGGATCACCGGCTCACCCATGCGGTTGACCAGCTTGTTGATGAAGTTGGCCGGTTTGCCGTCGCGGGGGTGGTCGAGATTGATTACCCGGCCGGTCATCAGCAGGCCCCAGGTCGAGGCATTGACGAACCATGACTCGCTCTGGCCGAGGTGCGACTTCCAGTCGGCGGGTCCCAGTTTGTCTTCGATCAGTGCATCGGCGGTGGCCTTGTCGGGAATGCGTAGCATCGCCTCGGCCAGGCACATCAGCATCAGCCCTTCGTGGGTGTCGAGGCTATATTGCTGGAGCAGCTCGTCGATGGAGTCCACGGCGGTATCCATTTCGCGCACTTCACGCACCAGCTCGGCGGTCTTGTCGGCGATACGGCGGAAGTCGTCCTTGTCAGCGCTGAGGCGCTTGACCAGCTCGTCGACGAAGGCATTTTCGTCGACGATATAGTGGTCACTGATACGCGTGAACAGTACCTCGAGATCCTGCTGCCAGGTCGAGGCATCCAGCATATTGTTGGCGTTGAGCATGACGAACTCCCTGCGGTTGGTGGTCGGGCAGGGCCTGGCACCGACGAGAACCGGCGGGCGTGGCCGCCTGTTTCGACCAGGGGTGTACCCCGACGTTAACGGTATGCCGTCAATGTAGGGCGGGGCAGTGGTCAGCGTATTGCCAATTTCCCGGCAGGATTTGTCAAAAACAGGGAAGCTGGGCGACAGAAGTGAACAATTTAGACCTTGGTCGTATGGCTGTCGCGGCGGATGACTTCGGCGGCGCCACGTTGACGCAGCTGGCTGGGAGGGTGGCCGAAGGCGCGACGGAAGGCATGGGATAGTGCGCTCTGATTGGCGAAGCCGGTACGCTCGGCGATATGCGACAGAGGCAGTCGGGTCGAGGTGAGCAGCTGGCGAGCCGCCCCCAAGCGCTGACGAAGCAAATACTGGTAGGGGGTCAGCCCGGTCTGCTCGCGAAAGCAGGCACTGAAGTGCGCCTCGCTGAGGCAGGCTTCGGCGGCCATGTCGGCGACTGTGAGACGCTCGCTGAGGTGGTGCTGGATGAAGCGGTCGATCAGTTGAATATCGATGCGCTGGGGCTGCTGCCGGCCGGGCAACTCGGGGTGTAGGCGGGCATACAGGCAACCCAGCAGGGTGGCGGCCAATAGGTCGCCCTGGGGGCTGCCCTGAGGCTGCTGGCGCTGATAGGGCTGGGAGAGCTCCTGGGTGAGAAAGGCCAGGTATTGGCGCAGCGGCTCGTCGAGGGCGAAGAAACGCGGCGCGTCGAACAGTCGCATCAGTTCGCGGTGTGGTCCGCTCAGCGACGGCGCATCCAGCGGCAGGTCGAGAATCAGCTGCTGGTTGTGGCCGACGCCTTCGTAATAGTGGACATGGTTGGCTGGCACGATGCAGCCAGAAAGCGCGGCAATCGAGCCGCCCATGCCCTCGATCTCGAATTCGGCATGGCCCGATAGACCAATCACCATCTGATGGTAGTCGTGGGCGTGGTGCTTGATGGTGTTGTCTAGCGGCATCAAGCGGATGGCGCTGGGCATGGCGTCACCTCCGAGTGTGGGACTGCGCGTCGCACGGCGCCCATTGTACCCCGCGCGGGGGCGTTTTCAGGCACTTCAGGCGTCGAAGTGCTGCTTGTCGCGTAGCGCGGTGTGTGAGGCAAGGTGCTCACGCAGTGCGGCAAGTTCCTCGCAGCCATCCTTGGACAACAGCGGTTGGCCTCGGGCGGCCTGCCATGGCCGACCGTGCTCCTCCATCAGCCGCTGGGCACGGCGGCGGACACCCTCGAGGTAGTCGTCATGGCGCACCGGATAGCCGACCACGACGTTCCACTCCGTCTCGCTGGCCTTGCCGTCGAGGGTCTTGTCGAATATTTCCAGCAGATGCTCGGGCTCGGTGCGATAGCGCGGCGTGCGCGACATCAGCAGAATGCCGATCATGCTGCCGAAGACCAGCGTGCAGACGCCGAGGACGAGCAGATAGAGGGCCATGGGCGGCTCCTTAGTGTTGCCTGCCCAACATCTTACATGCTCGTGGCACGCTGCTGTAGGGCAGCATTTGAGGGGGAATCACCTTGCAGATATACGAACGCCCCCGTGAGGGGGCGTTCGAGGGACGTGCCGCGGCTATCAGGCCAGATCGAAGCGATCGGCGTTCATCACCTTGGTCCAGGCGGCCACGAAGTCTTTGACGAACTTCTCGCCATTGTCGTCCTGGGCGTACAGCTCTGCGTAGGCGCGCAGGATGGAGTTGGAGCCGAACACCAGGTCAACGCGCGTCGCGGTAAACTTGGTATTGCCGCTCTTGCGATCCACGATATCGTAGGCGTTCTTGCCCTTGGGCTCCCAGCGATTGCCCATGTCGGTCAGGTTGACGAAGAAGTCGTTGGTCAGCTGGCCGACGCGGTTGGTGAACACGCCGTGCTGAGTCCCGCCGTAGTTGGTGCCCAGCACCCGCATGCCCCCCAGCAGGACGGTCATTTCAGGCGCGGTCAGACCCATCAGCTGAGCGCGGTCGAGAAGCATCTCTTCCGGCTTGACCACGTACTCCTTCTTCTGCCAGTTGCGGAAGCCATCGGCCAGCGGCTCCAGCGGCTCGAAGGACTCGGCGTCGGTCATGTCGTCGGTGGCGTCTCCACGCCCCTTGTGGAATGGCACGTGGACCTCGTAACCGGCTGCCTTGGCGGCTTTCTCGATGCCCAGGTTGCCGCCCAGCACGATCACGTCGGCGATGCTGGCACCGGTCTCGGCGGAGATCTGCTCATAGACCTTCAGCACCTTGGCCAGACGCTCCGGCTCGTTGCCTTCCCAATCCTTCTGCGGCGCCAGGCGGATACGCGCACCGTTGGCACCGCCGCGCATGTCGGAGCTGCGGTAGGTGCGGGCGCTATCCCAGGCGGTGCAGACCAGCTCGTTGAGGCTCAAACCACTCGCGGCGATCTTCTCCTTGACCACCTCTTCGATGTAGTTGGTCTCACCCTGCGGTACCGGGTCCTGCCAGATCAGATCTTCGTCCGGTACTTCCGGGCCGATATAGCGTGACTTGGGGCCCATATCACGGTGGGTCAGCTTGAACCAGGCGCGCGCGAAGCAGTCCTTGAAGTACTCGGGGTCTGCCATGAACTTTTCGCAGATCGCCCGGTATGTCGGATCCATCTTCATGGCCATGTCGGCATCGGTCATCATCGGGTTGCGGCGCACGGACGGGTCGCTGGCATCGACCGGCTTGTGCTCTTCCTTGATGTCGACGGGCTCCCACTGATTGGCGCCGGCCGGGCTCTTCTTCAGCTCCCATTCGTAGCCGAACAGCAGCTCGAAGTATCCCATATCGAACTGGGTGGGGTTGGTGGTCCAGGCCCCTTCCAGGCCAGACGTCACCGCGTTGGCGGCCTTGCCCTGCAGGTTGGGGTTGATCCAGCCAAAGCCCTGCGACTCGACGTCGGCTGCTTCAGGTTCCGGCCCAAGCGCCTCGGCATCGCCATTGCCGTGGGTCTTGCCTACGGTGTGGCCACCGGCGGTCAAGGCAGCGGTTTCTTCGTCATTCATCGCCATGCGAGCGAAGGTCTCGCGTACCTGCTCGGCGGTTTTCAGAGGATCGGGCTGGCCGTTGACGCCTTCCGGATTCACGTAGATCAGGCCCATTTGTACCGCGGCCAGCGGGTTCTCCATGGTGCTGGGGGTCTCGACGTCCTCGTAGCGGCTATCGGACGGCTCCAGCCACTCCTTCTCAGCGCCCCAGTAGATATCCTTCTCGGGGTGCCAGATGTCCGCCCGGCCATAGGAGAAACCGAAGGTCTTCAAGCCCATGGTTTCGTAAGCAACGTTACCGGCCAGGATGAACAGGTCAGCCCAGCTGATCTTGTTGCCATACTTCTTCTTGATCGGCCAAAGCAGGCGGCGTGCCTTGTCCAGGTTGCCATTATCCGGCCAGGAGTTCAGCGGTGCGAAGCGCTGGTTGCCGGTGCCGCCACCGCCACGGCCGTCGGCGAGGCGATAGGTGCCCGCGGCGTGCCACGCCATGCGGATCATCAGGCCACCGTAGTGCCCCCAGTCCGCCGGCCACCAATCCTGGCTGTCGGTCATCAGCGCGCGCATGTCGGCCTCGAGTGCCTCATGGTCGAGCTTCTTGACCTCTTCCCGGTAATCGAAATCCTCACCCATCGGGTCGGACTTGCTGTCGTGTTGATGGAGGATGTCCAGGTTCAGGGCTTCCGGCCACCAATCCGTATTGGTGGTGCCGGTGGTGGCACTGGTGTTGCCACCGTGCATGACCGGGCACTTGCCCGCGGTGTTGCTGTCGTTTCCGCCCATATCACTCTCCACATCGTTTTGATGGTACTGCGTTGCTGAAATCGATCGGCCACTCAGCAGGGTAGACACCCGTCACAAGGTGTCATGCTCGCCATTCTCACTGTACGCCTGAACCAAGGTGCTGTGTCACCGGTGGCGAGACCAAGGTCGTAGGGCTGTACGCGTGGGATTTTTCGTCCGCTGCGTTTCATAAGTAAGGTATAACAGACACACTGATAGTATGGATTTGATTTTTTGCACCACTTCGATAGCGCAGCTCAATAGCCGGTCACGGCTGGCCGTTGCGTGAACGCAGGATGTTGAGGATGGCGGTACCGGTGCTGGCAGAATCTGCAGCCCCTCACCATCACCCCCGGCATGGTCACCAGCGGCCGCATGCAGCTCACCAAGCACCAGGCATCTGGCACCGTGGTAGCCCACTGGCGAGACGTGGATAGCGGCGAAACGGTAGACGCGGAGGTGGGCGAGGGCGAGCCGGTCAACCGGCTCTTGACCACCTACCCGGATGCACAGAGCGCCCGCGCCGCCGCCAGCGCCGAGCTACGCCGCGGCCAGCGCGGAGAACAGCGGCTCGACCTTACCCTGCCCGGCGACCCTCAACTGATGGCCGAGGGCCGCCTGCAGCTCGAGGGCTTCCGCGAAGACGCCGACGGCGAGTGGCTGATCGAGCAGGTCGAGCACACCCTCAGCGAGGCCGGGTACCGCTGCCGGGTGAAGGCCGAGTTACCGGGGGAATGATTACTTCTGGTGCCAGTCAAGGCCTTGGCTGGGGCTTAGGACACGTGGAACGCAAGCCATCGATATGCTCGTGTAGCCCCGCTGGAATATCTCTGCGCATGGGGTCGAGAACGAAGTCAATGCCCTCGCGCCGGGCGATTTTGGCAACAGGAACGAAGTCGGCGTCGCCGGCAATGAGCACGATCTGGTCAACCTGCTTCTTGAGTGTCAGCGAGGTGACGTCTACACCAACTCTCATGTCGACACCTTTCTGGCGGGTGTCCATTTTGACGTCGTCCGGCCCCAGGTCATCGATGCTGATCTCCTTCTTGAGGAGCTTCTTGATCAGGTAAGGCTTTATAGTCCATTGCGTATCATCAGAGAGGTGCCCGAGGCGCAATGCGAGCTTCCTTTTGCCGCGTAGCGCTTCATGGAAGTCGTCTCGGAAGCTGGCTTCGTCGGTTTTGGAAAAGTCGATGGAGCGCCCCGAGATGGGGTTATGCGCTTTCTTCTGGAGGGGTGGGCAGTCGTAGACGAAAATCCG
Source organism: Halomonas salipaludis (assembly GCF_002286975.1). Classification (GTDB taxonomy): domain Bacteria; phylum Pseudomonadota; class Gammaproteobacteria; order Pseudomonadales; family Halomonadaceae; genus Franzmannia; species Franzmannia salipaludis. The sequence continues at coordinate 129,331 of NZ_NSKB01000004.1, read as the reverse complement.
GTAGAGTTCTCGACGTTTACCATGCCTTTCATTCAGGTGGCTGACCGCCCAGCGGTGTAGGCATTCGGCAGCTCTCTTTCCGTTGTAGGCGTTGTCGGGTTCGATCCTGCGGTAACGCTTAATGAAGTAGCCACCATCTACGAGTATCGCGGTAGACAACTGTCTCTCCCTAGAACGTAGAACGCCCCTGGGCTCGGCACGTCCCGAGATGTGGGGGACGGCGTACTGCCAGGGGCGAAGATGCCTCAAAATCTAACGCCTAAACGTTAGACTGTCAATCCCTCTAACGCAAATCTAGCGAGTACGCTGCAGCGTAGGCTCGCGCCATACAGTTTAGGCTTTAGGTTTCGTGTATTCAGCAAGCGAACTGGCCAGTTGCCTAGTCGATAGGCTTGCCTGAAAGGTGGTCTAGAGATATGTGTGTATGAATAGCCAGTATTTTGTAAGAGATCGGCTATCACCTTGTAAGAGATCGCTGGGGTGCGGCGCCGAGGGTGGTAGCTGGCCAAGCCAGCGAATATGCTTACCGGGCAACTAAGAAAAATTCAGCAGAGAGTAGGGAACAATGGCACTCGTAGCATGCCCGGAGTGTACGCATCAGGTCAGCGACTCCGCTTTCAAGTGCAATCAATGTGGCCACCAGCTGCGCAAGCCCAAGCGAGGCTTCTTCGGCAAGCTGTTCAAGTGGTCCTTCATCCTCTTCAACGCCGCGATGGTCTTCTGGCTGTTCTCCTACATTGGGGTGATCGGCGAGTCGATGAATACCTCGCAGAATGAGTACGAGCAGGCCGGCACGGCGATAGGCGGCACCCTGGGGGTGGGCATGCTGCTGGTCTTCTGGGTCCTGGTCGACATCATCCTCGGCATGTTCGTGCTATTCACTCGCCCCAAAGGAGCCTGACCCATGAAGCGACTGATTTTGGCGGTAGCAGCGGCGCTGGCATTGCCTGCTATGGCTCATGCCCAGGACATCCCGCGATATGACGTCGAGGACCACTGCGAGCAGGTCGCAGGCTTTGGCGGATCATTCAGCAACAGCACCTACAATGGCTGCATTCAGATGGAGCAGTCGGCCTATAACGGCCTGCGAGACCAGTGGCAGCAGCTCCCTGCATCGATCCGCCAGCACTGTAATGACGTAGCTTCTTTCGGCGGTGCCGGCAGCTACAGCACGCTGCAGGGCTGCGTGCAGATGGAAGTGTCAGCAGGCGAGAACCGCGATTCGTTCAGCTTCGACTGAAGCTCGAAGGTGGGTAGGACAGGGCGCCCGCGTGGCGCCTTTTTTGTGACAGCAACAGAAGGTCGCCTCTGCCTAGCGTGAGACAGATCGCGAAAGCTGAGACGGCAGGCAGGGCAGTGCATTGATCTAGCGGGGGAATCTGGCAGGGTGCGGCTCTACCATTGAGTTGTAACTATTCATTCAGTATTGGCTGTGACCGGGTAAAGGCTGACAGATGGTCTCCGAGAAGCTTTTCCGTGCCACGGTCCGTACGCCTGTGCCTTGGTCGAACTCGAATCGGTCGGGGTGTAGGAAACTAAGACTTTCTCCGCCCGTGCTTGGGTCCGTCGTGATGGTGAGATCGCGCACGTATATCGCTTCAAGCCAAGGGTGGTGGCCGTAGGTGATGCCTCGTGTTGAGATTTCAGCCTGATACGGCGCAGCATCAGGATGCTTTGTATACTCGGCTTGCTCGGCGAGTGAATAATTGCCCGCAGCCGAGTACAGCGTTCTAACGATCTCAGCGACTTTTTTCTGCCCCAGCCTTGGCTGGAGAAGAGCTACCACGGGACGCTTTACGGATGCATGTTCACCAATCCATTGCCATCGAACAAGCCATGCGCATTGCTTGTAAGCCATCTATGTAACCTAAGTAAAGGAAAGAGGTTTTGGTCGCGAGTGTAAGGTTGCCCTAGGTCAGCATAGCTGACCCAGGGCGATGGCATTAAAGCCTCAGCAAGAAATACACAACCACACCACTGACTAACACCGTGCCCCAAGCAGGGAAAGATGCGGCCAGAGCGGTGTATACGGTCGCGTACGAACATGCTTTGGCAATAAGGCCTGCTGAGCACGTTGATTCAGGTTTGACCATGCAAAGCCCTCTTCAACAATCCCCCAGTCTCATATTGAGCCGGGAACGGGGGGCCAGACTTGCTGCCTGTTGCAGTTTAAATGCAGTCGATGTTGGCGGCAGCACCCGACTGCATAACGAGACCTCAGCGTTACGCTGCCCAGCATGTCTAGCGTACTCGATCTGATCGTTGAGTGGTAACTGTAGCCGTAAAACCCCGCCAGGGCGCTAGCAACCACGCGGAGCGTATCTTCTGTGCATGTTTCCAGTAGAAACTTTGGTAGCAATCCCTTAGACGAACGGCTATGCAACACTGGCAGTGTTGAGGCCAGCGGCATGAATGTTGGGTGTCGGCCCTAGAAGATCGCACCCTTCAGAAGCTCTGCCACACCTGCACGTAGGGCTTCGGTGCCAGCAGCTGCACCGGCACTCCTCACAGCCTGCTTCAAGCGCTCCAGGCCTTTCGGTTTGCCAAGCTCCTCAAGTAGCTCTCCGCCTATCGGGCTCAGCACCAATTGCTTCCCTCGATAAGCCCAGTGCCCGCTCACTCCGACCACCAGGCCCCAATCCTTGGCAGTCACATCATCGCGATCACGGATGAGTCCAGCCATCCAGGCCTCATCCATGTGGTATTTAAACTGCTGACCCATTTCTGTGAACTCGACCGGCTGCCCTTCATCGGGAGCCAAGTGATTCATCAAATCACCGTTATCGATTCCCAGGTAGCCTTTATCGCCAACCAACTCCAAGAGCTGTTTAAGGTAAGCGGTGTCGAGCATGGGCATATCTCCAGTGAGACTATAAGGGGTGCATCATAAAAGCAGTATCATGGCACGTCACGTCAGCGGTGTGGTGTATTACGGGTTAGCCCTGCTCAATACGCTGTTTGAACACCGCCTTGTCTTCGTCTGAGATACCGCGAGCCAGGGCGTCGAGGTAGTCGCTGTACCATTGCATCATCCGCCGGCGGTGCTCCAGGTAGTTCGCCTGGTTGTAGACGCCGGCCACCCCCGCCTCCTTGTGAGCGAGCTGCGCCTCGACGTGGTCCTTGGGCCAGCCGTGCTCACGTAGCAGCGTGCTGGCCGTGTGGCGCGAGCCATGGCCGGTCATCCGTCGCCGGTAGCCGATCCTTGCGAAGGCGGTGTTGATGGCCATGTCGGAGATCACCGGCGTGACAGCACCTTCACCCGGGAACAGGTAGCGTGAGCGGCCAGTCATCGGCCTGAGCGCCTCGAGATCTGCCACCACCTGGTCGGGTAGTGGCACCACGTGGTCCCGGCGCATCTTCATCTTGGCCGCCGGCACGCGCCAGACGTTGCCGTCGATCTCGCTCCACTCTGCCCAGCGCACCATGCCAGGCCGGGATGCCGTGCGTACCACCATCCAGGCGGCGGTGCGCACCACCAGCTTGCTAGGGGACTGCTCTAGGGCTCGCAGGAAGTCGGGTAGCTCTGGCTCCATCAGGTGCGGGTAGCGCTGCTCCTGGGGCGGCTGGGCGGCGATGTCGGCCAGGTTACTGGCTGGGTTGTTCTCTGTGTGGCCCATGGCGATCGCGCGGCCGAAGACCTGGTTAAGCCAGGTGCGCGACTTCTCGGCGGTGTTGAAGGCGCCGCGTTTCTCGATTGCCTCCTGCAGCCGTGCACAGTCGCCGCGGCTGATCTTGTCGACTGGCTGGGCCCCCAGGGCGGGTAGAGCATCGTTGTCGAGCCAGTAGCGAATGCCCCGGAGGGTCTTCTCTGCACGGCCCCGGTCCTGCTTGTCGCGGTACCACGCCTCGGCAGCCTCGGAGAAAGGATGCGCCTCGTCGCCACGCCGCTGCTGCACCGGGTCGATGCCATCGGCTACCAGCTGAGCGATGCGCTGGGCCTCCTGGCGCGCGAACTTGGCCGACCTGTCGGGGTAGCCGCCAATGCCCATCCACGCCCACTTGCCGGTGCTGGGTTTCTTGTAGCGTACCTCCCAGCGCTTGCGGCCTGACGATGCGACAATGAAATACAGGCGGTCTGCCCCGTAGCTCTCGCGGTATTCCTTGGCCTCGGCTTCAAGGGTCTGCAGGACGGTATCGGCAAGCGGGCGGCGTTTTATGGCGGATCGCTTTATGGTGCTCGTGTATGGCTGGGAAGGTCACCATACAATAGGCCATACACGGTGCCTTGTGCTATGCCTGGTAATGTCCGGGCAAGTATGGACAAGGAAGTCAGGCAGATAGCGGGTTCTAGCGGGGTGGTGAAGTATGATCGTGGATATTCGTACAGTATATTGGAGCGGGTGAAGGGAATCGAACCCTCGTCTTAAGCTTGGGAAGCTTCTGCTCTACCATTGAGCTACACCCGCAGGGCGCTTCGGATAGTAAATCCAAGTGCTTAGCCATGCAAGGCGTGGGGCGGGTTGCAAAAAAATTCTCTTCGAGGTGAATCATTTCGCTGGGCGGTGGTCGCAGTAGTATGAGCACAATTCGTTGATAGCAGTCGCGAACCTCGTGCTTATGCTTACTTTCGATCTTGCCGCCACGTTCACGCGTGGCGGCTTTTCTTTGTGTGCCACTGCAGGGGCAGAAGAAAAGCGCCGCCCGCGGGCGGCGTCTGCCAGCCGAAATGCACGGTCAGTGCTTGTTCTTGCCGCGCATGCGCAGGATCGCCATCAGCACGTCGCGACGAGTGACGATGCCCACCAGCCGCTCCTGCTCAACCACCGGAAACACCTTGGGCTTGGTGCCGAGCATCTCCTGGGCGAGGTCCGTGATGCTCTTGTTGGGCGTGACCGAGAGCACCTCGTGGCGCATCAGCTCTCTGACCAGCGGCGGCTCGTCATCGAGGTAGGCACTCTCGAGTACCTTGCCGAGCACGTCCTGCTCGGAAATGAAGCCGATCAGATGATCGCGCTGATCGACCACCGGCACCCCGGGCAAGCGGTGCAGGGCCAAGCCTTCGACCAGGGTGTTCACCGAGGTGGTGGCGCTGACCCGATAGCAATCACGTGACATGATCTCGCGAACGGTAGTAGGGGCCTTGTTGGGCATGAGCGATCCTCCTTGTGCCGGTACGAGCTGCCTCGAGGGCAAGCGTGTCTCGCGCTATCAGCATAGCCGAGTCCGCCAGGGTGCCGCGTGGCGGGTATTAACACGCCTTGCCAACGCTGTCGGGAGGAACCCGGGGCGGGACTCACGACTCGAACAGTTAGCGGCAGGCCCATTATGGGCTGCCCCCACATGTATCGTTGCAGGGGAAGTATCATGGATGCACGTCAGTACCTGGCCAAGAAGGGCGTGATACTCGACAAGGACGACGACAAGCCCAATACCCTTGAGGAACTGGCCTGGTCACGGGCGCGTGAGGCTGGCCAGCATCGCCCGAAAAGTGGCACGCCGCATGATTGGGAGGATTGGGAGCGCTATCACGATACGCTGGCGGAAGGCGCCGATGAGTTGGGGCAGAAGATCAATCCCCAGGCGCATCTTCACTTTGTAAAAAAAGAACAGGCAGAGGAGCGTCAGCGCTCGCCGCTGTTACAGCCCAGGCCCGCTCCGCAAGACGACTGAGGGTGCCTCAGGCCGAGTTCACCATCAGTCGGGAGGCAAGATAGGCCTCGAGACTGCGTCGCTGCTCGGCGTCGATCAACAAGCCGAGCTTGGTACGCCGCCATAGAATGTCGTCCACGCAGTGCGCCCATTCGTGATCTATCAAGTAATCCACCTCGCGCTGGCTGAGGCCAGCGCCAAAATGCTCGCCAAGATCTTCCTCGCGGCTACACTCGGCGAGAAATCCCAGGCACAGGCTGCCGTAGCTCGAGGCAAAGCGCCTTGCCCTGGCCTCGCCGAGGAATGGGTAGTCACGCATCAAGCGCGCGCTGAACTCGCTCTGCGAGCGAATATCGCCACCCGGCAGCAGCGCGTCGGCCGTCCAGCTGCGACCCATCTGCGGCAATAGCTCTTCGACCTCACGCAATGCCGCCTCGGACAGCTTGCGGTAGGTGGTGATCTTACCGCCGAAGATCGACAACATTGGCGCGCCGTGACTGTCCAGATCGAGGGTGTAGTCGCGGGTCATCGCCGAAGGATCGGTAGACTCGTCGTCGCATAGCGGCCGTACCCCAGAGAAACTGCTCAGCACGTCGTCGCGCCCCAACTGCTGCTTGAAGTGGGCGTTGACCACCTCGAGGATATAGTCGGTCTCCTCGTCGCTGACCGAAACGCGCGCTGGATCCCCTTCATAGCGGCGGTCGGTGGTGCCGATCAGGCTGAAGTCCTGGTGATAGGGCAGCACGAAGACGATGCGACCATCCTTGTTCTGCAGGATATAGGCGCGGTCATCATGGTTGAGGCGCGGTACCACCAGGTGGCTCCCTTGGATCATGCGAATGCCGTAGCGCGACTGGCGGTGAGCGCTGTGGCGAATGAAGCTCTCGACCCAGGGCCCCGCGGCGTTGACCAGCACCTTGGCGTGTCGCGTCAACCGCTCACCGGTCAGGGTGTTCTCCAGGCTGATGACCCAACGCCCCTGCTCCTCTCGCGCATCGATACAGCGCGTGCGCACCATGATCTCGGCGCCGTTGTGCTGAGCCTGGAGTGCATTGAGCACCACCAGTCGCGCATCATCGACCCAGCAATCGGAATATTCGAAGCCCTGCACGATGTCGGGGTGCAGTGGACTCTCGGCATCGAAGCGTACCCGCCGCGAGCCGGGCAGGCTGTCGCGCTTGCCGAGGTGGTCATACAGGAACAGCCCAGCGCGGATCATCCAGGCCGGCCGCAGGTGGGGCTGGTGAGGGAGGATGAACCGCAGCGGCCAGACGATGTGAGGCGCTTTTCGCAACAGTACTTCACGCTCCTTGAGCGCCTCTCGCACCAGACGAAATTCGCGGTGCTCCAGATAGCGCAGCCCGCCATGTATCAGTTTGCTGCTGGCCGATGAAGTGGCGCTGGCCAGGTCGGCCTGTTCGCACAGGCCGACCGTAAGGCCGCGTCCTGCGGCATCGTTGGCGATGCCGGTGCCATTGATCCCCCCGCCAATCACGAAGAGGTCCATACACGGTGTCGCTGAAGGTGAGGGCATGGCGCTATTCCATCTGTGTCGTCGCTGGGTTGCCACATGGTGACGGGTCAGGAGATGTGTGTTTGAAAACGAACATAGAATAAATTCTAACGAACATCAAGCGCGGTCGTGAATCATCCATGTAATGGCGCCAATATATTGATATTGAAGTAAAAAATTGCATTTTTGGCGAGATTGGAAGGTATTCTGCTGGGCTTGTGGTTTCGGAAAAAATAATACTTATCAAGGCATTAAATGGTTTTGAGGTCGCTGCAAGGCATCACGGAAGCGGTCGCCACAAGCGATAGCGGCTTAGTCAAAAGTATAACGCGATGAAATAATCATTAATAACAGTGGGTTAATCGTAAAATTCAGCGCAGGGGAGGCGCTTTGCAGGGTGTTCGGAATTTCATGATTGTATGTTCGAACGAAAGTGCACTAGGGTTCGAGAACACGAGTGACGTCGTCACCCATACAACAAACATGATGAGTTCGGCATGTCTTTGATATTAGAAAATATCGATCATGTAGTCGGCGCCAGCACCCACATCGAGGACGTCAGCCTGGAGCTGGCGCCCGGTTCGTTCAACGTACTGCTGGGGCGCACCTTGGCCGGCAAGACGACGTTGATGCGCTTGATGGCGGGGCTCGAAGCGCCAACCCGGGGCAAGGTCAAGATGCATGGTCGCGATGTCACCGGGGTGCCGGTGCGTAAGCGCAACGTATCGATGGTCTACCAGCAGTTCATCAACTATCCCACCCTCAATGTCTTCGACAATATCGCCTCGCCGCTGCAACTGGCGCGGGTCGACAAGCAGGAGATTCATCGCCGGGTTTACGAGACCGCCGAGATGCTGCACATCGAGCATCTCCTCGACCGCTATCCGCTCGAGCTCTCCGGGGGGCAGCAGCAGCGTACGGCGATGGGGCGGGCCCTGGTCAAGGATGCCGACCTGATCCTGTTCGACGAGCCGCTGGTCAACCTCGATTACAAGCTGCGTGAAGAGTTTCGCGATGAGCTGCGCGAGCTGTTCAAGGCCAAGAACTGCATTGCCGTCTATGCCACCACCGAACCCAACGAAGCGCTGGCGCTCGGTGGCCACACCGCGGTACTGCATGAGGGGCGGTTGCTGCAGTATGGGCGTACCGAGGACGTCTACCATCGTCCGCGCGATATTCTCACCGCCGAAATGTTTTCCGAACCGCCCATCAACGTGGTGCCCGGGCTGGTCTCCGGTAGCGAGGTGTCGTTCGACGAGACGCTCTATTTCTCCGCCGATGAGGTGTTCTCGCGGCTGGACCCGGGTAGCTACCACTTCGGCGTGCGCGCCTCGCATATCAGCCTGTCGCGCCACCATCCTAGCGACCTGGAAGTCGAGGTGAGCGTCGAACTGGCCGAGATCAGCGGGTCGGAAACCTTCCTGCACGTGCGCAACGACATCTTCTCCCTGGTGTTGCACCTGGGCGGTGTACATCGCTTCGACACCGACCAGCGCATCAAGGTTTACCTGCCTACTCACAAGATGTACGCCTTCGACCAGCATGGCGCCATCGTGCATGTGCCAAGCCACCGGGGAGAGCGCTGACATGGCCGAGATCATCCTCAAGTCGCTGGCCCACAGTTACTCGGCGAGCCCAAGCACGCCCGAGGACTATGCCATCCGCGAGATGAGCCATACCTGGCACCAGGGCGGCGCCTATGCGCTGCTGGGGCCGTCCGGCTGCGGCAAGTCGACGCTGCTCAATATCATCTCCGGACTCCTCACCCCATCCGAAGGCGAAGTGGTCTTCGACAAGCAGATCGTCAACGACCTCCCTCCAGAGGAGCGCAACATCGCCCAGGTGTTCCAGTTTCCGGTGGTCTACGACACCATGACGGTGTTCGACAATCTGGCATTTCCGCTGCGCAATATCGGTACGCCGGAGAGCAAGGTGGAGCCGCGGGTCAGGGAGATCGCCGATATCCTCGACCTAACGGCCCAGCTCACCCGCAAGGCCAAGAATCTTACCGCCGATGAGAAGCAGAAGGTTTCCATGGGGCGCGGCCTGGTGCGCGACGATGTCTCGGCGATCCTGTTCGATGAGCCGCTGACGGTGATCGACCCCCAGCTCAAGTGGAAATTGCGCCGCAAGCTCAAGGAGATCCACGAGCAGTTCAATATCACCATGATCTATGTCACCCACGATCAGCTCGAGGCCTCGACCTTCGCTGACAAGATCGCGGTGATGTACGCAGGGCAGGTGGTGCAGTTCGGTACACCTACCGAGCTGTTCGAAGCGCCCGCGCATACCTTCGTCGGCTACTTCATCGGTAGCCCCGGCATGAACTTCATTCCCGTCAGCATCACCTCAGGCTCGCTAATGTACGGCGATCTCGCGATCCCGGTGAGCCAGCGTCTGGCCGACTGCGCGCGGGGCTGTCGCACCGACAACCTCAAGCTGGGGATTCGCCCCGAGTTCATCGAGCTGGCCGATGCGCCCGGTGATCAGACGCTCGCGGTCAGCGTCAAGGACGTCCAGGACCTGGGCACCTACCGCATCATGTCCTGCTACCTGGGAGACGAGCTGTTCAAGGTGCGCTTGAACGAAGATCAGGCGGTGCCGCACGGGACGGCCCACCTGCGTTTCCCCGAGCGCTGGCTGGGGCTCTACGCCGACGAATACCGAGTGGAGATGGAGCATGGTTAATAAGGTATATAACAACAGAGCCTGGCTGCTGGTGCTGCCGATGCTGGTGCTGGTGGCATTCTCGGCGATCATTCCGCTGATGACGGTGGTCAACTACTCGGTGCAGGACGTGTTCGACGCCAACACCCGCTTCTTCACCGGCGTAGAGTGGTTCGAGCGCACCCTCAACGATGCCGGACTGCAGGCGGCGCTGCTGCGTCAGTTCGCCTTCTCGTTCACTGTGCTGGCGATACAGGTACCACTGGGCATCGGTATCGCGTTGCTGATGCCCAAGCGCGGCTGGCAGGCCTCGGCGGTGTTGATCCTGATCACCCTACCGCTGCTGATTCCATGGAATGTGGTGGGTAGTATCTGGCAGATATTCACTCGCGGCGATATCGGCCTGATGGGGGCCGGGCTGCGCGGGCTGGGCTACGGCTACAACATCACCGGCAATCCGGTGGATGCCTGGGCGACGATCATCTTGATGGACGTCTGGCACTGGACGCCGCTGATTGCGCTGCTCTGCTACAGCGGCCTGCGCTCGATCCCCGAGGCCTACTATCAGGCGGCGCGCATCGATCGGGCCTCCAAGTGGGCGGTGTTCCGCTACATTCAGCTACCCAAGCTGACCAACGTGCTGGTCATCGGCGTGCTGCTGCGCTTCATGCACTCCTTCATGATCTACGCCGAGCCCTTCGTGTTGACCGGCGGCGGGCCGGGCAGCAGTACCACCTTCCTCAGCCAGTCGCTGACCACCATGGCCATCGGCCAGCAGGACCTGGGTCCATCGGCGGCATTCTCGCTGATCTATTTCCTGATCATCCTGCTGGTCTGCTGGGTGTTCTATACCGCGATCATGAACATGCAGAAAGACAAGGCCGAGCGGGGAGGCGTCTGATATGAACCAGCGAATCGACACCCACGTCGAGCAGGCGAGCGCCTCGCAAGGGACGGAAAGTGAAACATTCCAGCGCGCCGAGGCGAAAAAGCGTGGCCGCTCACGGCTGCGCCCGCGGACCCTGCTGGCGCTCTACTTGATATTCATTCTGCTGCCGATCTATTGGCTGCTGAATATGTCCTTCCAGACCAACAGCGAGATTCTCGGCTCCTTCTCGCTGTGGCCGCAGAACTTTACTGCGGCTAACTATATGGGGATTTTCACTGACTCCTCCTGGTATATGGGCTACGTCAACTCCATCGGCTACGTGCTGATGAACATGCTGATCAGTATCTCGGTGGCCTTGCCGGCGGCCTACGCTTTCAGTCGCTTTCGCTTCATCGGCGACAAGCACCTGTTCTTCTGGCTGCTGACCAACCTGATGGCGCCGCCGGCGGTATTCCTGCTGCCCTACTTCCAGCTCTACTACTCGGTGGGACTCTTCGATACCCATATCGCCGTGGCCCTGGCGCACTGCCTGTTCAACATCCCGCTGGCGATCTGGATTCTCGAGGGTTTCATGAGCAGCGTGCCCAAAGAAGTGGATGAGACCGCCTATATCGACGGCTACAGCTTCCCGCGTTTCTTCGTCAAGATCTTCATTCCAATGATCCGCTCGGGGATCGGCGTGACGCTGTTCTTCCTGTTCATGTTCTCGTGGGTCGAGCTGCTGCTGTCTCGGACGCTAACGGCCACTAGTGCACAGCCCATCGCATCGATAATGACGCGTACCTCAACTGCCTCGGGGATCGACTGGGGCACGCTGGCCGCGGCAGGGGTGCTGACCATTCTGCCCGGTATCGTGGTGGTCTATTTCGTTCGCAATCATATCGCCAAGGGCTTTGCCCTGGGCCGTACCTGAGGGGATACACAGATGGCTTGGATGGTCTGGACCCTACCCACGGCGGTGTTCTTCTCGACGATTGCCGCGATTCTCGCCGGCATGACCGCCTGGGAGGTGATCTCACCCACGGTGGAGCGCAAGGGATTCTTGCCTATCGCTACCACCCGCGGTGATCGCCTGTTCATCGGGCTGCTCAGCGCGGCCTACATTCACCTGATCGTGGTGGGTTTTACCGATATCACGATCTGGTTCGCCCTGGCTGTGTCAGTGGTTTGGCTTCTGATACTGATGCGCTGGGGGTGAGACGAAGTACACGGATGGATTTCGCGTCACGGAAGACAACAATAAGCAATAACGAGGTCATCATGAAACATACCAGGATGAAACTGACGGTGCTCGCCAGCAGCCTGATGCTCGCCTCGGCGGCGCTCCACGCTGACAACCACGATGCCAGGGCCATCGCCGAAAGGCTGGTGGATGAACACTTCCAGAACTCGACGCTGTCCCGTGAGGAGCAGATCGAGGAGCTGCTGTGGTTCGCCGAAGCGGCGGAGCCGTTCCGCGGCATGCAGATCAGCACGGTAGCGGAAGGCTTGACCACGCATGTGTGGGAACGTGATGTACTAGCCCCGGCCTTTGAAGAGCTGACCGGTATCGAGGTCACCCACAACATCATCGGTGAAGGTGATGTGGTTGATAACATGCAGACTCAGATGCAGTCCGGCAACAGCATCTACGACGGCTACGTCAATGATTCCGACGCCATCGGCACGCATATCCGCTACGGCACCACCATCAACCTTTCCGAGGCCATGGAGAACGAGTGGGCCGACTTTACACTGCCAAGCCTGGATCTCGACGACTTCATCGGCATCCAGTACACCACCGGCCCGGATGGCAGTATCTACCAGCTCCCCACCCAGCAGTTCGCCAATCTCTACTGGTTCCGCTACGACTGGTTCGAACGCGAAGACCTGCAGGAGCAGTTCCGCGACATCTACGGCTACGACCTGGGCGTGCCCACCAACTGGACGGCCTACGAGGAGATCGCCGAGTTCTTCACCGAGCACGTCGGTGAGATCGACGGTCAGCGCGTCTACGGCCACATGGACTACGGTCGCCGCGACCCGTCGCTGGGCTGGCGTTTCCACGACTCCTGGCTCTCCATGGCCGGCATGGGCAGCCCCGGGGTTCCGTTCGGCAACCCGGTGGATGACTGGGGCATTCGCGTCGACGAAGAGAGTCGCCCGGTGGGCGCCAGCGTGACCCGCGGCGGCGGCACCAATGCCCCAGCCTCGGTGTTCGCCATGCAGAAAGCCGTGGACTGGCTCAACGCCTACGCCCCGGAAGAGGCCCAGGGCATGACCTTCGGTGAAGCCGGCCCGGTGCCGGCCCAGGGCCAGATCGCCCAGCAGATCTTCTGGTACACCGCCTTCACCGCCGACATGACCGATCCCAGCGTGCCGGTCACCGACGACGAGGGGAATCCCAAGTGGCGCATGGCGCCGTCACCGGTGGGGCCGTACTGGGAAGAGGGCATGAAGGTCGGCTATCAGGACGTGGGCTCCTGGACCTTCTTCGACTCCACCCCGGAGGACCGGCGTACCGCGGCCTGGCTGTTCGGCCAGTTCACCACCGCCAAGTCGGTGTCGCTTGAGAAGCTGATGCACGGCCTGACCCCGATCCGCGAGTCGGACATCTTCTCCGATCAGATGACCGAGCTGGCGCCCAAGCTGGGCGGCCTGGTGGAGTTCTATCGCAGCCCCAACGAGTCCAACTGGACGCCGACCGGCACTAACGTGCCCGACTATCCGCGCATGGCACCGCTGTGGTGGCAGAACCTGGCGCCGGTGATGAGCGGTGAAGTCACGCCCCAGGAAGGCCTCGACAACCTGGCGGGGGCGATGGACGACATCATGGCGCGCCTGGCGCGGGCCAACGTCTTCGAGACCTATGCGCCGGTGCTCAACGACGAGCAGGACGCGGAGTACTGGTTCGAGCAGCCCGGCGCACCCAAGCCCAAGCTCGACGACGAGATGCCGCAGGGCACCACGATCCCCTACGACCAGATGATGGAAGAGTGGATGGCCGCCGGTACCCGTTGATCGGCAACTAGCCTCCATTGCCCCGCACGGCTCAGCACCGGCGGGGCTTTTTTAACGTCACTATGCATGCAGTTAGTGCTTGAACAGTGTCTCGACCATGAAGTCGATGAAGACGCGCAGCTTCGGCGCCAGGTGTTTGCTCGATGGCCACAGCAGCCGGAAGGTGCCCTGGTGCTCGACATGCGCATCCAGCACCGACACCAACTCTCCCCGCTCGATGGCCTGCCGCACCATGAAGTCTGGCAGGCACGCAATGCCAAGACCTGCCACGGCCACGTCCATTAAGGCGGCAGACGTGTTACACGCCATACTGGCCGGGACCTCCCATTCCGGCGCCCCTTCGATGCGCTTCAACGGCCATGGCTCAAACTTTCCCGTGGAAGGAAACTTGTGCTGCAGGCAAGCGTGATCGGCGAGATCTTCAGGAATCTTAGGTGTTCCGTGGTCGGCCAGATAGCCGGGGGAGGCGACCAGTTGCAGCCGGTAGCTACCGACTTGACGGGCCATCAAACGCGAGTCGTTGGGTTCGCCGGTGCGCATCACCACATCGAAGCCCTCCTCGATCACGTTCACCAAGCGATCCGAGAAATCCACGTCCAGTTCGATGTCTGGATAACGTCGCATGAACGCGGTCAGGGCGGGCATGACCAGCATGCCGACCAGGGGGAGACTGATACGCAGCCGACCCCGTGGCGCCTGCCGGGTCTCGGACAGCTCCAGTTCGGCCGCTTCGATTTCGCACAGGATGCGCCGACAGCGTTCCAGAAACAGCGCGCCTTCATTGGTCAAGGTGATGCTGCGCGTGCTGCGATGGAGCAGGCGCACTCCCAAGCGCTCTTCCATCCTGGACACGCTTTTGCCCACCGCTGATGAGGACACGCCGAGGATGCGCCCGGCCTCGGAAAAGCTACGGGCTTCCGCCGCTTGTACGAAGAATGCGATGCCGTTGAGCGACTCCATCGTTACATCCATTTGAGAATATTTGTCCGGTATATTCGGAATATTAGCATTATTGTCTTGCGTTGAGGGTTCTCTCAATATCGCTGCCTACATTCCATTCATGCCGATTCCGTGGCATTTGCGCGGGAGATCGGCACTCGAAAAGGCAACGTTATGGCAAGTTCAACCACAACGGCTCTTGGTGGTGGCACAGATCAAGGTGTCGCACGCCTTCCTATCGCATCGCTGCTGGCCCTGGCGTTAGCGGGTTTCGTCACTATCCTCACGGAAGCCTTACCGGCGGGCTTGCTGCCGCACATTAGCGCTGGCCTGGGGATTTCCGAAGCGCTGGCCGGACAGTTCGTCACCCTCTACGCCATCGGCTCGCTGGTCGCCGCGATACCTCTGACTGCCGCCACGCAAGGCATGCGCCGTCGCCCGTTGCTGCTGGCAGCCCTGACGGGCTTTGTCGTCGCCAATACTGTCACGACGTTTTCCAGCAGCTATCTCCTAACGATGGTGGCGCGCTTCCTGGCGGGTGTGTCGGCAGGGCTACTTTGGGCACTACTGGCAGGCTATGCCGCACGCATGGTGCCCGATCACCAAAAGGGTCGGGCCATCGCCATTGCGATGGTGGGTACGCCATTGGCGCTGTCACTCGGGGTGCCGGCGGGCACATTTCTGGGCAATCTGGTGGGCTGGCGGATGTGCTTTGGCCTCATGAGCCTACTGGCGCTGATACTGATGGCTTGGGTGCACGTCAAGCTGCCGGACTTCGCGGGTCAGGCCATGGGCAAGCGGTTGTCACTCGGTCAGGTGTTCACCCTGCCGGGTATCCGCCCGGTACTGTTCGTGGTATTGGCCTTCGTCCTCGCGCACAACATCCTCTATACCTACATCGCGCCGTTTCTGGCGATGGCGGGAATGGCCGAGCGTACCGATCTGGTGTTACTGGTGTTTGGTATCACGGCATTGTTGGGTATCTGGATCATCGGTGTGCTGATCGACCGCCATCTGCGTGCGCTGACGCTTGCCAGCACGCTCTTGTTCGGCCTTTCTGCGCTGGCGCTCGGTGTGGCGGGCGATGCTCCTGGCGTGGTGTATGCCGCAGTGGCTGCCTGGGGGCTGGCCTTTGGCGGCGCGGCGACGCTGTTCCAGACCGCCGTCGCCAAGACGGCCGGTAATGCGGCTGATGTTGCGCAGTCGATGCTGGTCACGGCCTGGAACATGGCGATAGCAGGTGGCGGAATTGTCGGCGGTATCCTGCTGGATCGCATCGGCGTCACCGCATTCTCGCCCGTTCTGCTGGTGCTGCTAGCGGGAACGCTAATCGTCGTGTGGGCCGCCAGGCAGCATGGGTTTCCGGATGCGGAAGGGTAATTGGCCGGTGCCCTTGTTGTCATGTCTCACTTGAATTGCTGCGGCCTTCTTCTCCGCTTCTCGTAATGGCGACATGGGAAGCCTGCGGTCACTGCTGAGAGATGACGTGGCGGCCTGCACCGATGGTGGTGGCAAAGTGCCCGCATCGCCGCGTCCGCTGATTGGCATCACTGAAGTGATGGCGCGGCACATCCAGCTTGCGCAGGAGTTCACCAAGACGCCATCGCTGCTGATCCGCTATGTGATGCTTGAGTTGCAGAGGGTAGGTAATGTTACTGCCGATAGCGGTAGTAGAGCCGCTCGTCCTTGCGTGGGCCACTGATCCGCCAGTCGAGGTCGACGCCATCGTCGCGCAGGCTCAGCCGCGCGCTGTACCGATCGTCGCCGCACAGGTGGGCGTCGCGGGCGACCAGGACGCCCTCCTCGGCGCTGGTCACCAGGTCGAACAGCCATACCGCATGCGCCTTGCCGCGGCGCTCGTGATAGAGCCCGATATGCTCGTCGTGAAGCGCCCAGCGATAGACGTTGCGAAAGGCTACCTCGGCGTCGCCGCGGTCGAGCCTGAAGTGGCCCTGTTCGTGGAAACGCAGGCCGTCGGGGTCGCGGCCGACCTCCACGCTACCCTGGCCGCTGCCGCTCCAGGCGCACTGCGAGCGCTCGCCGGAACAGGAAGTGAAGCTGATCCGTGCGATGCTGGCCAGTCGCTGAGTGATGCGTATAATGTCCGTCAACTTTTCAATTCTCAAGGGTTCACTAATGGGTTATCTGATCGGCATCACGGCGCTGTGGGCCTTCTCGTTCTCACTGATCGGCGTCTACCTGTCGGGCCAGGTCGACAGCTACTTTGCGGTATTGACCCGGATCGCCCTGGCGGCGCTGCTGTTCGTGCCGTTTCTCAAGCCGCGGCTGCTGGCACATGGCCACAAGCTGGCGCTGATGGGCATCGGGGCGATACAGCTGGGGCTGATGTACGTGTTCTTCTACCAGTCCTTTCTGTTGCTGTCGGTACCCGAGGTGCTGCTGTTCACCATCTTCACACCGCTCTACGTGACCCTGCTCGACGACGCCATGGCGCGGCGCTTCTCGCCATTCTACCTGCTGACCGCGCTGCTTGCCGTGCTCGGCGCGGCGGTGATTCGCTACGATGGCATCGACAGCGGCTTCTGGCAGGGTTTCCTGGTCGTGCAGGGCGCCAACCTGTGCTTCGCCTTCGGCCAGGTCGCCTACCGGCATCTGGCCGCGCGACTGCCGGCGGAGTTGCCGCAGCTGGGCGTGTTCGGCTGGTTCTACCTGGGCGCGCTGTGCCTGGCGGCGGTGGCCTATCTGCTGCTTGGCAACCGCAGTATGCTGCCCACCACGGGGCTGCAGTGGGGCGTGCTGCTGTGGTTGGGCCTGGCGGCCTCGGGAGTGGGGTACTTCCTGTGGAACAAGGGCGCGACGCTGGTCGATGCCGGGGCGCTGGCGATCATGAACAACGCCCTGATCCCCGCCGGTCTGCTGGTCAATCTGGTGATCTGGAATCGCGATGCCGACTTGCTTCGGCTGGCACTGGGCGGCGGCATCATCCTCGCTGCGTTGCTGATCAACGAGTGGTGGGGCAAGCGCCGCAAGGCGCTGCACGCTTATCGTCAGGCCTGAAGCATACCCGCAGTAATGGGGGCGTTTGCCCGGGCCGAGGGCACACCGCATAATGATTGGCCTCGGCACAAGGGCGATAACATGACGACTTTCAAGACCATCGGCCTGATTGGCCGGCTGGGCAGCGCCAAGGTGGTGGACACCCTCAAGCGGCTGATCCGCTTTCTCGACGGCCACGGCTATGCGCTGGTGATCGAGGATCGTACTGCCACGGTGCTGCTCGACCACGGCCACCGCGAGGCGAGCCGCGAGACCCTTGGCGAGATCTGCGACCTGGCGATCGTGGTCGGTGGCGATGGCAGCCTGCTTGGCGCCGGCCGGGCGATGTGCCGTAGCGGCACCCCGGTGCTCGGCGTCAATCGTGGGCGGCTGGGGTTCTTGACCGATATTTCGCCCAACGAGCTGGAGGAGCGGGTCGGCGAAGTGCTGGCCGGACACTACGAGGTCGAAGAGCGTTTCCTGCTCGACGCCGAGGTGTATCGTGGTGAGGTGCTGGTGGGCGCCGCCGATGCCCTCAACGACGTGGTCATGCACCCCGGCAAGGCGGTGCGGATGATCGAGTTCGAGCTGTTCATCGACGGCCAATTCGTCTATAGCCAGCGCAGCGACGGCCTGATCATCGCCACGCCAACTGGCTCCACCGCCTATGCGCTGTCCGGCGGCGGGCCGATCATGCATCCCAAGCTCGATGCCATTACCCTGGTGCCGATGTTTCCGCATACCCTGTCGAGCCGGCCGATCGTGGTCGACGCGGCGTCCGAGATTCGCATCCATATCGGTGAGACCAACGAGGCCTATCCCCACGTCAGCTGCGACGGCCAGACCAAGGTGGTCTCCAAGCCGGACGACATCCTCTACGTGCGGCGCAAGCCGCAGCGCCTGACGCTGCTGCATCCCCACGGCTACAACTACTACGAAGTGTGTCGCAGCAAGCTCGGCTGGAGCAGCCGGTTGGGAGATTGAGGTGACCCTGGCGTCCACTATCGAAGGCTATGATCTGATCGGCGACGTGCACGGCTGCGGGGCGACCCTGGCCGCGCTGCTCGAGAAGCTCGGCTACCATCAGCGCGGTGGCGTCTATCGCCATCCGCGGCGCAAGGTCATCTTCCTCGGCGACCTGATCGATCGCGGGCCGCGGATTCGCCTCGCGGTCAATATCGCGCGGCGCATGGTCGAGGAGGGCGAGGCGCAGATCGTCATGGGCAACCACGAGTACAACGCCCTGGCCTACTGTCATCGCCTCGGCGACCATGGTTGGCTGCGGCCGCATACGCCACGCCACAATCGCATCATCATGAATACCCTCGAGCAGTACCGCGACCACCCCGGCGAGTGGGACGATGTGCTGGCCTGGTTCATGCAGATCCCGCTGTTCCTCGACCTCGGCGAGCTGCGCGTGGTGCACGCTTGTTGGGACCAGCCGCTGATCGACGCGCTGCGCCATGAATGTCCCGACGCATGCCTCGACCGGGCCATGCTCGAGGCCTCGGTGGATTCCGATACCCTGGCCTTCCGCGCCCTCGATAGATTGACCCGCGGCAGCCACCTGCCGCTTCCCGAAGGCATCGAAATTCACTCCGGCGACGGCTTTACCCGCAAGACCTTCCGCACCCATTTCTGGGCGCGTGATCCGCAGTTCTATGGTGACGTGATCTTCCAGCCCGACAACCTGCCTGACGATCTCGAACTGCGCCCGCTGAGCGACGCCGAGCGCCAGCGCCTCAGCTACTACGGCCCGGAGAAGCCGCCGCTGTTCATCGGTCACTACTGGTGCGAGGGCATCCCGGCGCTACCGGCGCCCAACATCGCCTGCCTCGACTACAGCGCGGTGAAATACGGCCGACTGGTGGCCTATCGCTGGAGCGGTGAGCAGCGCCTGGATGCCAATCATTTCGTGTGGGTCAGCGTGCCCCGTGAAGAGCAGGCACGGCCGCAGCCGTGGGAAATCGACTTCGACTAGCTCGAAACAAATCGTTACACGATTTTTTATGCCAGCGGCTGAACTCATGGCCGCTGGGCCTATCAGAGTAAGTGTTCCCTTGAATGATCCCTTGCTTTTCGATCCGGCGGCCCCCTCCGCCGGATTTTTTCTGTGCGTCGGGTATCATGTGCGCCATAGATTGGCCGATAGGCGCCGTCGAGAAAGGAAGACGCCATGTACAAGGTGCTTGAACTGCCCCGCGATACCGACACCCGCCCGCTGCGCGAGGCGCTGTGGGCCCATCGCATCGGCCACCGCTTCACCGAGAACGAGCACGGCTACACTCTGTGGCTGGCCGACCTCGAACAGCGCGAGGCGCTGATGGAACTGCTCGAGCGCTGGCGCAACGGCGAGGCGCTCATGCCCGAGGGCAAACGCCGCGCGGCCAGCGGTGGCGGGACCGCCTCGCTGGTCACCCCGTTTCATCTGGCGCCGATCACTGCCGGCTGCGTAGCGTTGAGCCTCGCGGTGTTCGGGCTAATGGCGCTGTTCGGCGATATGGTCATTGCCATGCTGGCGATCGTGCCGCTGGGGGTATCCAACGGCAGCCTGGTGGCCATGCCGCTGGGCGAAGCGTTGGCGTCGGGGCAGGTGTGGCGGCTGTTGTCGCCGGCGTTCCTGCACTTCGGCTGGATGCACCTGATCTTCAATATGCTGTGGCTGTGGTACTTCGGCCGCCAGATCGAGGCGCTGCAGGGCTCACGGCAGATACTGATGCTGGTGCTGGTCAGCGGCATCGGCGCCAACCTGGCCCAGTACGCTACCGGCACGGTGTTGTTCGGCGGCATGTCGGGGGTCGACTATGCGCTGCTTGGCTACGTCTGGCTGATGTCGCGGCGTGCACCACACAGCGGTTTCTTCGTGCCGCAGATGCTGGTGGTGTTCATGCTCGGCTGGATGGTCTTCACCATGACCGGCTTTGCCGGCATGGTCGGTTTCGGCAACGTCGCCAACGAGGCCCACGTCGGCGGACTGGCGGTGGGTCTGGTGCTGGGCTGGTACTATAGCGAGCGTGCGCGGCGCCGCTGAGCCGCGTGACGCGAACGGGAGAGAGCAATGAGTGAGATGACCTTCGATCGCATGGTGGAGCAGATGTCGCCGGCGATCTATGCAAGCCTCAAGCAGGCGGTGGCGCTGCGCAAGTGGCCCGACGGGCGGGTGCTCAGTGCCGAGCAGGTCGAGCTGTGCCTGGAGGCGGTGATCAAGTACGAAGCCGAGCACAAGGTGCCCGCCGAGGAGCGCGTCGGCTACCTGGAACGCACCAGCTGCAGCAGCGACGGCGAGGACAGCATCAAGTGGGTGAACTGATCGACACCGCCGTGCAGGGCTGTCTGACCAAGATGGCAATCGTCCCGGGCAGTGGCGATGCGCCGGCCCAGTACACGCTGCGCGCCGGCGAGGCGCGCCTCGACCTCAATGCGCGTCTCGGCCAGCCGCTTGTGCTGCGGCATACCGGCGCCATCGCCTGCACCCACTGCGGACGCGCTACCAAGAAGAGCTTTGCCCAGGGCTACTGCTACCCGTGCTTCAAGAAGCTGGCGCAGTGCGATACCTGTATCGTCAAGCCCGAGACCTGCCACTTCGATGCCGGCACCTGCCGCGAGCCGGAGTGGGCCGAACGCCACTGCTTCCAGCCGCATGTGGTCTACCTGGCCAACTCCTCGGGGCTCAAGGTGG
Source organism: Halomonas salipaludis (assembly GCF_002286975.1). GTDB lineage: Bacteria > Pseudomonadota > Gammaproteobacteria > Pseudomonadales > Halomonadaceae > Franzmannia > Franzmannia salipaludis. The sequence continues at coordinate 108,058 of NZ_NSKB01000004.1, read as the reverse complement.
GCATTACCCGCGCCACCCAGATGCCGACCCGCTGGCTCGACCAAGGGGCGATCCAGGCGCTGCCGATCATGGAGGTCGACACCCGCCAGCAGTCGGGGTTCGTCGAGATGCTGTTCAAGGAGCAGGTCGCCGATCGAACCAACTGGCGGGCGATGCTCAAGGGCGAGGTCGAGCCGCTTGACCTGATCGCCGAGCGCGACCGCCTGATGGCCAGCCTCGATAGCGGCCTGGCCGGCCTGCGCGAGCGTTTCGGCGCCGACAGCCTGCGCCCGCTGGATGCCGCAGCGTTGCACTTCGACTATCCGGTGCTCGAGCATCCGCAAAAGATCGTCTCGCACAACTTCGACAAGCAGCCCGAGGTCGCCGGTACCCTGCTGGGCCTCAAGGGCCAGTACCTGCTGCTCGACACGGGTGTGATCAACCTGCGCAAGTTCACCGGCTACGAGGTCTGCGTGGCCTGACGTAGAGAGGCTCAGCGCTGCAAGCGGCGGCGTGCCTCCATCCGCTCCAGAAACACTGCCATGATGCGCTCGTAGAGTCGGGCGCCCATCACCGCATCCTCGATACCGGCGTCGACGTTGGGGTTGTCGTTGATCTCGATCACCACCACCCGCTCGCCGATCTGCTTGAGGTCGACGCCGTACAGGCCATCGCCGATCAGGCGGGTGGCCTTGAGGGCGGCCTTGAGCACCGCCGGCGGCACCTCGTGGGGTGGGTGGGTACTGAAGCCGCCGCTCTTCACCTTGCCGTTGGCGTGCTGGTAGATCTGCCAGTGGCCGCGCGCCATATAGTAGCGGCTGGCAAACAGCACCTGGCCGTCGAGCACGCCGATGCGCCAGTCGTACTCGGTGGGCAGCCACTCCTGCAGCAGCAGCAGCGCCGAGCTGTCGAACAGCCGGCGCGCCTCCTCGACCAGCTGTGCGTGGGACTCGATCTTGACGATGCCGCGGGAGAAGGCGCCATCGGGCACCTTGAGCACCATGGGGTAGGTCAGGTCGGCAACCTTGCCGGGCAGCGCGGTGAGGTCGTCGCGATGCAGCAGCAGGCCGTCGGGGCAGGCGATGTGCTTGGCGCGCAGCAGCGCGTGCAGGTAGACCTTGTTGGTGCAGCGCAGGATCGAACGCGGGTCGTCGATCACCACCAGTCCCTCATGCTCGGCGCGGCGCGCCATGCGGTAGGTGTGATGGTCGAGCGCAGTGGTCTCGCGTATGAACAGCGCATCGAACTCGGCCAGGCGACCGGCATCGCGGCGGGTGATCAGCGATACATCGATACCCAGCCGGCGACCAGCGCGGATGAACTGCTTCAGCGCGCTCTTGTTGCTCGGCGGCAGCGCCTCCTGGGGGTCGACCAGGATCGCCAGGTCGAAGCGATAGCGGCGCCGCGCCTTGGGCGTGCGCCATACCTTGCGCGAGTGGCGGTTGAGCGCGCTGGCGAACAGATCCTGTTCGTCCGGGGCCAGCGAGGTCAGCGGCAGCGGCTTGAGCCGGCTCAGCCGCCAGCCGTCACCGCGGTGGCTGAAGCGCGCCTCGAGCAGCGGGCAGGGCAGTCGCTCGAACAGTCGGCGGGCCAGCTTGGCCAGCGCAGGATCCTGGCACTCGCCGAACATCACCCGCAGGGTCAGTTCATCGCCGCTCAGGGCGCCACGCCGTGACAGGTCGCCGAGCAGCGGGGCGAGGCTCTCCAGCTGCAGGTCGATCAGCGCCTTGCGCGACAGCTGGTTGAGGGTCTCAACGCTGGGTAACACGCGCTGGCCACGGGCTTGGGCGAGCAGCGACACATAGTAGCCGGTGTCGAGATAGTCGAGCCCGGCGCACAGGTTGATGACATGCGTCGCGGCGTCGTGCTGTGGCGAGAGCCGCTCATCGGCAAGAAAGTCCGCAGCGCTGATCAAGTCGTCGCTGGGGTAGTAGGGGCGCCAGTCGGCGGGCTGGTCGACGACGATTCGCAGCGGACACATGTCATGGGCTCCGGGGCAGGGGAGATTCGGCGCTAGCATGCGACCAAGGTGGCGCAGGAACAATAGCGCATCATGGTGAAATAATTTCATCTTGCCAGACGCTGACATGCGTTGGCAGTACAGCGACAATCCGCGCAAACGTCACGATACGCCACCATGACCACCTATCTGCGCTCGGCGCACCCCTCCGATCTCGACGCCCTCTGCCAGCTGGAGCACGACTGCTTCGACGGCGACCGCTTCAGCCGACGCCAGCTGGCCCATCTGCTCAAGGGCGCCAACGCGGTGACCCTGCTGGCGGTGGCCGATGCCGGCACGCTGCTCGGCTACGGCACCCTGCTGCTGCGGCGCAACAGCCGCCAGGCGCGGCTCTATTCGTTCTGCGTGCGCCCCGAGGCCCGTGGTGGCGGCCTGGGGCGGCGCCTGCTCGACGCGCTGGAGGCCGAGGCGCGCTACCGCGAACTGGCGGCAATAACCCTGGAAGTTCGTGCCGACAACCGTGTCGCCCTGGGGCTCTACCGCCGCGCCGGTTTCCAGCTGGTGCGCTGGCTCGACGACTACTACGTCGACGGCTGCGCCGCCTGGCAGATGCAGAAGCGCCTCGAGAGCGAGGCGCGCGAGGCGGTGTAGGGTCGAGCCGGCCGATCCGTCTCGAATCGTGTGGCTATCTGCGATAGGCACTGGGCAGCGGGTGCAATGCCCGCGGGCCTGGCATAGAATCGTCGCCAGTTTTCCAAGGAGCCCACGCCAATGCCCTCTTTCGATATCGTCTCCGAGTTCGACAAGCACGAAGCCAGCAACGCCGTCGACCAGGCCAACCGCGAAATCCAGACGCGCTTCGACTTCAAGGGCGTGGATGCCAGCTTCGAGCTCAACGGCGAGGTGGTCTCGCTGCAGGCCGATGTCGATTTTCAGCTCAAGCAGATGCTCGACGTGCTGCGCAACAAGCTGATCGCCCGCGGTATCGACGCGCGCTGCATGGACGAGCAGGACCCGGTCCTGTCAGGCGTCAAGGCGCGCCAGGACGTCAAGCTCAAGCAGGGCCTGGAGCAGGCCGACAGCAAGGCGATCATCAAGCAGATCAAGGACAGCAAGCTCAAGGTCCAGACCCAGATCCAGGGCGACAAGGTGCGCGTGACCGGCAAGAAGCGCGACGACCTGCAGCAGGTGATCGCGCTGCTCAAGGGCGAGCAGGGCCCCGACCTGGCGCTGCAGTATGATAACTTCCGCGACTGATACGTCTTACTAGACAGCCCTATGGAAGCGCTGAACAAATCGCCGAGCGAGATGAAGCACAAGGCGCCCGGAGCACAGGAACCGGAGCATATGGGGTATATGTGAGGATTCCGAGCACCGCGCAACGCAGTGATTCGCTCGTGTAGGCATTTGTGCAGTGTTTTCCTAGTAATCGATGCCGCGGCGTGCCTGCAGCCCACTATTGAAGGCGTGCCGGGTCTCCTGCATCTCGGTCACGGTGTCGGCCATCGCCACCAGCTCGCGGTGTGCGTTGCGCCCGGTGACGATCACCGTCTGCTCGCCGGGGCGCGCCTCGATCGCCTGTTTGACGGTGGCAATGTCGAGGTAGCCGAACTTGAGCATATAGGTGATCTCGTCGAGGACCACCAGATACACCTGCGGGTCGGCCAGCATGCGCTCGGCATCGCGCCACACCGCCTGGCACGCCTGGGTATCCAGCTTGCGATTCTGGGTCTCCCAGGTGAAGCCGGTGGCCATGATCGCCACCTCCAGGTTGGCATCCTCCTCCAGCCGCTGGCGCTCGCCGCACTCCCATAGCCCCTTGATGAACTGCACCACGCCGACCTTGTAGCCATAGCCCAGCGCGCGGGTCACCGTGCCCCAGGCGGCGGTTGTCTTGCCCTTGCCGTTACCGGTGAACACCAGCAGCTGGCCGCGTTGCTCGGTGGCCTGGGCGACCTTGTCATCGACATGACTCTTGAGTTTCTGCATCGACTGCTGATGGCGCGCCTGGCGGTCGCTCATGGTGGCTCCTGGTGATGGACGAAGGAGGTCAAAGCCTACGCCACTGGCGGCGGCTCGTCAGCCTGCCCGAGGGGATGCATTCATTATCATGGTGCATGGTGCTGTCGCCAGGACACTGGAATTGCTCACCTTGGTGAATGGCGGTAAAGGCACCGCTTCTCGTTATTTAGACATCACATTGATTTCATGCTTTGAAATCGATTTTTGGCACGCTCTATGCAGCGTCTGCTTGACTCAGGCATCCCCAAAGGATCAAGCGATGAATGCATCAATGGCCGCCTCCGTAAGCCGAGCAGCCCCGCCTGGTGCGCAGGGCGTGCAGCGCCACAGCGTCATCACTCTCGATGGCATCAAGAAGACCTTCAGCAGCCCGGGTGCTGAATCTATCGAGGTGATCGAAGACATTAGCCTCGATATCAAGCAGGAAGAATTTGTCAGCATCGTGGGCCCCAGTGGCTGTGGCAAGAGCACCATGTTCAACATCATTGCCAGCCTGCTGGAGCCCAGCGATGGCAGCATCACGCTGCGCGGCAGCGACCCCAACTGCGGCGCACGGATCGGCTACATGCTGCAGCGCGACCTGCTTTTTCCGTGGCGCACCATCATCGACAACGTCTGCCTGGGTCTCGAGATTCAGGGCGTGCGCAAGGCTCGCCGCTATGAGATGGCGCGCGACCAGCTGGCACGCTACGGCCTGGCCGATTTTGCCGATCAATACCCCAATACCCTCTCCGGCGGCATGCGGCAGCGGGTGGCATTGATCCGCACCTTGATTACCGACCCTGACCTCATCCTGCTGGATGAGCCGTTCTCGGCACTCGACTACCAGACACGTCTTGTTCTCGAGGAGGAGATCGTCTCGATCCTCAAGGAGCACCACAAGACGGTGGTCTTGATCACTCATGATATCGGCGAAGCGATTGCCATGTCCGACCGCGTGGCGGTGATGACCCAGCGTCCTACCTCGGTAAAGAAGATCTACGACGTGGGGCTGTCCCGCGAACTGGGATCATGTCTCAAGGCGCGCAGCGACTCCCGCTACCAGGGCTTCTTCGACAGCATCTGGGACGACCTGGATATCCAGATCGCCGGGGGCGAGTCATGAGCGAAGCACAGCTGCATACCCATGTGATTCGCGCCGGCAGCGTCAAGGAGAACGACGAACAGCTGGCCGGCAATACGCTGCTGACCGATAACCTGTGGCGCGGCGCCGGGCTGGCGCTGGTGATCATCCTGTGGCAAGTCGGGGTCAACGTCGGCTGGATCAACTCCTTCCTGATGGGCTCGCCGGTAGGCATCGCCGGTGAAGCCTGGCGACTGATCCAGTCCGGTCAGCTGCTCAACGATACCATCGCCACCGTTTATGCCACCGTGGTGGGGTTCCTGGCGGGGAGTATTCTGGGCTCCATCTGCGGCTTGCTGCTGTGGTTCTCGCGCAGCGTGGCACGCATCATCGATCCGTTCATGGTCGCCCTCAATGGCCTGCCCAAGATCGCCCTGGCGCCGATGATCATCATCTGGTTCGGCTCGGGCATGTTCTCCAAGATCATGCTGGCGTTCGTTGCCACCTTCGTGGTCGCGCTGCTCTCCGCCTACCAGGGTACCCACCAGATCGACCGCAACCTGATCAACCTGATGCGCTCGTTGGGCGCCAGCCGGCGTGCAGTGTTTACCAAGGTGGTCGCGCCGGCCACGCTGCCATGGATCATCTCCGCCTTCCGCTTGAATATCGGCTTCGCCCTGATCGCCGAGATCGGCGGTGAATTCATCTCCTCCGACCGTGGCCTGGGTCGCATGATCTTCGTCGCCGGCAACCTGTTCAATCTCAACGTCGTCTGGGTCGGGGTCATCATGCTGATGATCGTGGCCATCGTGCTTTACGTGATCGTATCGCAGGTCGAGAAGCGGCTGTTGCCGTGGGAAAAAGGACAACAATAGCACCACTCATTGAGTTGATACCCCGAGTAGCATTGACCATAACCACAAGAGGCACTGCACCATGAGCATCTCAACAACTTACAAGCGTATCGCCTTCGGCGCCGGCCTGCTGGCACTGGGCGCTTCTGCCCATACCCAGGCCGACGATATGGACACCATCCTGATCAACGAGGCCTTCCATTCGCTGCTCTATCTGCCGGTCTATGTGGCCAAGCACGAGGGGCTGTTCAATGCTCACAACATCGATGTGCCGGTGGTGCGTTCAGCGGGCTCGGGGCCGGCGGCGCTGGCCTCGGTGCTGTCCGGTGAGTCGCAGTTCTCGGTACATGGCCCGGAGCATGTCGGCTTCGCCCAGGAGCAGGGCGGCAGCGGCAAGGCGATCAGCGCGGTGGCCAACAGCGCCCCGGTGTGGGTGCTGGCACATCCCGATCTCGACTACTCGTCGCCGGCCGACCTCGAAGGCAAGGAGGTGGTGGTAGGCCTGGCCCCGGGCACGTCGAACACCCTGATCAAGCGCCTGATCGAGGATGCCGGCCTCAATGGTGAGGTCACCCTCACCGAAGTGCAGAATGGTTCCGAGCTCGGCCCGGTGCTGTCTGGACGCGGCGATATCGCGGTGGCCTATCAGCCGCAGGTCGAGCAGGGCATCTCCCAGGGCCTGGAGATCATTCACGCCTTCACCGACGACTATCCCGAGTATGCCTTCTCGACCATCAACACCTCCCAGGAGATGATCGACGACAACCCCGACCTGGTGATGCGCTTCGTCAGCGCCATCAACGACTCGCTGGCGCTGATCCACGCCGACGCCGATACTGCCAAGGCGGTGGCGCGCATGGAGTTCGGTGACTTGCAGGGCGACGTGGTGGACGCCGCGGTACAGCGCATGATCGACAACAACGTCTACCCCGAGAGCGTGACGATCACCGAAGACGCCTTCACCAACGCCATCGAGATGCAGCAGTTCGTCGGCAATATCCAGGGCGAGATGTACTACGACGATATCGTCGACGCCTCCTTTGCCAGCGAGGTCGTTCAATAAGCGCTCTGGCAGCGTATTCTCGGATGGGATCCCTAGGGCCCCATCCGTCATGGTGTCTGGAGCGAGGTTCGAATGCTGTCTGCGCTGCTGTTCTTCTGCCTGGTGGGTGCCGTGGCCGGCATGATCGCCGGGCTGTTCGGTATTGGTGGGGGCGTGGTGATCGTGCCGGCGCTGATCGTGGCGCTCAATCAGCAGGGCGTCGATCCTGCCGTGGTCATCCATCTGGCCATCGGCACTTCGCTGGCCATCATCACCGTGACTGGCGCCTCCTCGGCGCTGGGGCATTGGCAGAAGGGCGCGGTGGTCGTCGACCTGCTCAAACGCATGCTGCCCGGGCTGATGCTCGGCGCGGTACTGGGGGGATTGATCGCCGACCAGCTGCGCGCCGAGTTGCTGGAGCGCTATTTCGGTATCTTCATGCTGCTGCTGGCGCTGCGCATGCTGCTGGCCAGGCCACCCAAGCCGGGGCGGCAGCCGGCCGGCATGCCGGCCATGCTGGTGGTGAGTACCTCGATCGGCACCTTCTCGGCGCTGTTCGGCGTGGGCGGTGGGGTGCTCAGCGTGCCCTGGCTGGCGCGCAGCGGCGCCACCCTGGCGCGCGCCATTGGCACCTCGGCGGCCTGCGGCCTGCCGATCGCGGCGGTAGGGGCCGCAACCTTCATGTTCACCGGCCAGGGGCAGGCCAGCCTGCCGGCCTACAGCAGCGGCTACCTCTACTGGCCAGCCTTTATCGGCATCGCGCTGTTCAGCGTGCCCTGCGCCCGCGTCGGCGTGCGGCTCGCCCACCACCTCTCGCCGCGGCTGCTCAGGCGGCTGTTTGCCCTGTTGATGCTGGTGGTCGGCCTGAAGCTGATCGTATGAGCCGCTCCATCGACCTAGGAGATAAGCCACGTGAATCAAGATATGACCATCGACGCCTATCACGCCGCTCTGGCCGAGGGCCGCGCCATGCCGCTCGACTGGTGGCATGCCTGCAGCCTGCGCATCGATCAGCGCGAACCCGAGGTTCAGGCCTGGGAAGCGCTGGCCGAGGCCCCCGCCGCGCTGGATGAGCGGCTCGCCGAGCGACCGCTGTACGGTGTCCCGGTGGGGCTCAAGGACATCATCGAGACCGTCGATCTGCCGACCCGCTGGGGCACCCGCGGCTATCTGCACTCCGACGGGGCGCTGGTGGACGCCGCCCTGGTGACGCTGCTCAGGGAGCAGGGCGCGCTGATCAAGGGCAAGACGGTCTCCACCGAGTTCGCCTACTTCACGCCCGGCAAGACCCACAACCCCCACGATCTCACCCGCACCCCAGGCGGTTCGTCGAGCGGCTCGGCGGCGGCGGTGGCCGATGGCATGGTACCACTGGCCTTCGGTACCCAGACCGCCGGCAGCATGATTCGCCCGGCAAGCTTCTGCGGGGTGTTCGGTTTCAAGCCCACCTTCGACACCGTGAGCGCCGCCGGGGTCAAATCCTTTGCACCGTCGCTGGATACCCTGGGCTGGTTCGCGCGGCATATCGAGGATATCTGCACCACCTTCTCGGCGCTGACCCGTGCCCCGCGGATCACGCCACTGGAGAGCCTCGCCGGGGTGCGGGTCGGTGTGCGCAGCCTGCCGGGAGACGTCGCGCCGGACGACGACGTCGAACAGGCCCTGGCCCATGCCCAGTCGCGTCTCGAGCAGGCCGGCGCCACGCTGGTGCCACTGGCGCTGGACGCGCGCTACGAGGCGCTGGTCGAACACCAGAAGGTGGTCATGGCCTACGAGGCCGCCCAGACCCTGGCCAGCGAGTACGCGCGCTTCGCCGCGCAGATGGGCCCCAAGCTGGTCGAGCTGCTCGAGGAGGGCAGAGCCATCAGCCACGCCCGCTATCTCGAAGCGCGCCGCGCCACCAATGCCATGCAGCAGGCGCTGAGCGGCGTGTTCGATGAGCAGGTCGACGTGATTCTCGCTGCCAGCGCCGCCGGGGTGGCGCCGCAAGGTATCGAGGCCACCGGCGACCCGCTCTACTGCCGCGCCTGGACGCTGCTCGGCGTGCCGTGCCTCAACCTGCCGCTCAGTCACGGCACCGCCGGCATGCCGGTGGGCGTTCAACTGGTGGCGGACCGCTGGCAGGACCAGCGGCTGCTGCAGATCGCCCGTACCCTGATGAGCCAGGAGGTACCCGCATGAGCCAAGCGCTGCCGATCAAGACCATTCACGGCCACCACTGCCACCACGGCTGGGACAACAGCATCGCCGCGGTGGAGCAGGTGGCGCCGGGCATCACCCTGACGGTGGTCTGCCACGATGCCGCGGGTGGCCACTTCAATCGCGACTCGGGTATCGAGGCGGTGGCGTCGATGCCGTTCGAGCGCATCAACCCGGTGACGCGCCATCTCGACGGCGCCGGCTACGAGGTCTTCACCGGCATCGGCCCGGACCTGATGAGCGGCGCGCGCTAGGCGCTGGAGGGTGCCATTGAGTGGCTGGTCAAGACACGCAACCTGCCCGCCGAGCAGGCCTACATGCTGTGCTCGGTGTGCGGTGACCTGCGTATCAGCGAGATCGTCGACGCACCCAACTGGGTGGTGAGCTTCTACCTGCCGCGCATCGTCTGCGAGTAACAGTATTCGTTGAAGAACCAATAGCCGTGCCTAGGGTCATTAGCTAGTGATCTGCGCCGCAGGGCGCAGGCATGGCATATTCATGGAGGATTGCGATGGTGTATTTCAAGCGCTGCCTGTTGATACCGGCCGCTACGATGCTGATGGCCGTGGGCGTAGCCCACGCCGACCGGCTGGCGATGGATCGTCTGGATGACATCCTGGGCGCGGCCAGCGACTACGGCATTACCCACTTCGAGGAGATCGAGGCCAAGAGCAATGCCAGCGTCGAGATCGAAGGCTGGTCCGATGACGAGTGGTACGTCGATGTGCGCCTGTCGTTGAGCGATGGCCAACTGCTGCAGGAAGAGCGCGAACGGCGTATCACCGGCGCCTGGGGCATGAGCGAGGAGGACGTGCGCAGCGTCTTTGCCATCGCCGCCAGCGAAGGCATGGTCGAGTTCGAGGAGATCCAGATCGACAAGCAGGGCATGATCGAGATCGAGGGCGACGATGAAAGTGGCCGTGAGCTCGAGGTCTACGTCAACCAAGGCAGCGACAGCGCCAGCCGCGTCGACCGCGATTGATGCGCCGCTCGCCCGAGTACTACCGCACCGAGATGGAGTACACCCTGGGGGCACACTTCGTCGATGGCAACCGGGTCGAGATATTACGCAATGGCGTGGAAATCTTTCCCGCCATGCTCGAGGCCATTGAGCAAGCCAAGTACTCCATCGAGCTGGTGACCTTCGTCTACTGGACCGGCGACATTGCGCGTCGCTTTGGTCATGCCTTGTCGCGCCGTGCCGAAGAGGGCCTGAGAGTTCGCGTGGTGCTCGATTCCATCGGCGCCAAGAAGATGTCGCGCGAGCTGGTCGATCACATGTCTCAGGCCGGCGTGGAGATTCGCTGGTTCCGTCCACTCAAGCTGTGGCGGCCGTGGCGCTTCGACAAACGCACCCACCGCAAGATCCTGGTGTGCGACGACCGTATCGGATTCACCGGAGGGGTGGGGATTGCCGAGGAGTGGGAGGGCGATGCACGTCATCCCGGCGAGTGGCGCGAGACCCACGTGCGGGTGGAAGGGCCGGCGGTGATCGGCCTCTATGCGGCCTTTCTCGACAACTGGAACGAGTGCGGCGCATGGCGCTGGGAAGCGATCCGCGAGCGCGTGAAGCCTCATCATGACGGCGTGCCGATCCAGTTCGTGCGTGCCTCCTCGACCATCGGCTGGACCGAGTCCGCGGCGATGATGCGCTCGCTGGTGTCGGTGAGTCATGTCCGCCTGCGCATTGTCACGGCCTATTTCGCCCCCGACGAGACCCTGGTGCAGACCATGCTCGACGCTCTGGCTCGCGGCGTCGAGGTCGAGATCCTGGTGCCCGGCAAGCATAACGATAGCCGCATCTCGCAGCTCGCCGGGCAGCCCAGCGTCGAGCGCCTGCTCACAGCCGGTGCCAAGGTGTGGGTATTTGCGCCGACCATGCTGCATGCCAAGCTGGCCATCGTCGACGACCTGCTGGCCTGTATCGGCTCGGTGAACGTCAATCACCGCTCGATGGGCAAGGACGAGGAGTGCAGCGCGCTGATACTCAGCGAAGACCTGGCCGCTATCCTCAACCGCCAATTCGATGAAGACTGCCAGCGCAGCAGGTGCCTCGACGCCGACGAATTCCGTCAGCGCGGCGCATGGACGCGCTGTAAGGAGCGCGCCGCACGCCTGGTGCTGGAACAGGTGTAGCCCTGGCGGAGGCTACTCACCGTCCTGGTTGTTGCCGCGCTCGCGAATCGCCCCGGCGATACGCTCGATGCCCTGGCGATAGGCCGCCTTGCGGTAGGAGATATTCTCCTCTTCGGCGCGGTCGAGTACCCGACGCGCCTCGCGCTCCAACACCGCATCCAGGCGCTGGTTGACGCTCTCCTCCGTCCAGCGGTCGCCGCTGTGGTTCTGCACCCACTCGTGTGAGAGCTGCTTGGGGTCGACCTGTACGCCCCTTTGCCGCCGCCGAAGGGCAGGCTGACCACCGCGCACTTGACCGCCATCCAGAAACTCAGCGTGGTGACCTCGAGCTGGTCGACTGCAGGGTGAAAGCGAATGCCGCCCTTGGCCGGGCCGAGGCTGGTGTCGTACTGCACCCGCCAGCCGGGAAATACCTTGAGGCTGCCGTCGTCCATGCGCACCGGCACGCTGACCTGCAGCGATAGCGCCGGCTGCATCAGCCGCTCGCGGGCGTCAGGGCTGATATCGAGGGTCTCGAAGACCTCCTCCAGGCGCGAGCGTGCATCGTCGAACAGGTGGGTGTGAGCTTGCCGGGTGGCGTCCTGGCTCATGTCATCCTCCTTAATGGCAGTGAGCAGGGTAGTGATATACATCCCCTAGCAGCGAACGGAGCGACTTAGATATGCCACTGGCCTGGGCCACACTGGCCGGGCAAGCATGGATGCGAGCCAAGGAGGACCGATGAGACCCATCACTCGCCGTGGGCTGCTGTGGGGCAGCCTGTATGTGCTGATGGCGCTGTTGCCGTTGGGCATCGCGCTACTCTCTCCGCCCCAGGAAACCCGCGGCCTGCTCGGCGCCACCGGGGTGATGTTCGGGCTGCTGGCGCTGGGCGTGTTCGGCATGCAGGTGGTCATCTCCGGCCGGCACCGCTGGTTTGCCGAAAGCGTCGGCTTCGACAATATCCTGCAGTTTCACCGCCAGACCGGCCTGCTAGCACTATGGTTGGTGCTGCTGCATCCGCTGCTGATCTTCGCCGCCGACCCGAGCTATCTCGAGTTTCTCGACCCCCGCGACGACACCCTGCGTGCCTTCGCGCTGGTCGGCCTGCTGGGTGCCAGCGTGGTGCTGATCGTAAGCTCCCTATGGCGGGTGCAGCTGGGGCTTTCCTACGAGTGGTGGCGGCTGCGCAGGCGGCCCTGGCAAGTGGTCGACAACCAGCCGGCGCTGGGCGATGCCACTACCCTGACCCACGAGGCCGAGCTGCCGCTCAAGGTGATCCACGTGCTCAGCGACCCGCCCGCGGGCTGGCAGGGCGAGGAGGGCTATATCGACAAGGCGCTGCTGGAGCGCTGCCTACCGCAAGACGATGGCCAGCGCGAGTACTTCATCTGCGGGCCACCGCCGATGATGAACGCGTCAGAGTGCGCCCTGATCGAGCTTGGGGTGCCCGCCACCCGGCTTACATCCGACCGTTTCGCCATCGTTTGAGGGAGTGCAGCATGCTACATCAATACGTCCGCTATGCCGGTAACCTGGCTGGCCTGGTCCTGATCGCCGTGGCGATTGGCGCTGCCGTGGCGTTGACTCGCTGACCGAAACGCTCATCTGCCGCAGACGCGCGTGAAGGGGCGCGCGCTGGCACCAAGCCGCTCTGCGGTGCATATCAAAGGCACCACGAGCGCGATGAGTGGCCTATCATGGTGCCGGGGAATACGCGACTTGTCAGGCGCACCGCCATTACCCCCACCGCCAAGGAGATGCCAATGCAACCGCCCGCACTACTGGTCATCGATGTACAGCAGGGCCTCGACGATGCTGCCTACGGCGCCCGCAACAACCCCGGGACAGAGACCAATATCGCCGCACTGCTGGCGGCGTGGCGCAATGCCGAGCGCCCCGTGCTGCACGTGCGTCACTGCTCGGTGGAGGCGGGGTCGCCGCTGCGTGCCGACGCCCCCGGCAATGCCTATAAGCCCGAGGCCCAACCCCGCGACGGCGAGCCGGAGTTCTGCAAATCGGTCAACAGCGCCTTTATCGGCACCACCCTCGAGGCCTATCTGCGCGAGCGTGGCATCGGCGAACTGGTGATCGTCGGCCTGACCACCGACCACTGCGTCTCCACCTCCACCCGCATGGCCGGCAACCTCGGCTTCTCGGTGACGCTGGTTGGCGATGCCACCGCCACCTTCGAGCGCACCGGGCCGGATGGCACCCACTACAGCGCCGAACAGATGCACGGCGCTAACCTGGCGAGCCTGCACGGTGAGTTCTGCACGGTGCGTAGCACCGCCGAGGTACTGGCAACGCTATGAGCAAGCGCCGCGCCGATTACCCCGAGACGCCGGATGGCCGCTACTTCGTTGCCAAGCAAAAGCTCTGGCGCAAGACCGATCCCGCCCTCGACGACACCACTCGACGCGCGCGGGTCAAGGCGCTGATGCAGGCGCGCCGCGCGGTCAAGCTCGCCAAGCAGGCCGAGGATGACGAGGCCTTGCGCGAGGCGCGCCAGGCGCGCCAGGCGGTGGATGTGGCGAAGATCGCCCTTGGCGAGCGCGGCCCGGTATGGTGGGATGACAACGCGCCGGACGAGACCGGCAAGCATCCGCGCAACAGCTCATATGCCGAGTGGTGGCGTGGTCAAGAGGCGAGCCAGTGAGCGCTAGTGTGCCTTGTAAGGCGCAGCGTCGCCAGGCGATAGCGTAAAGACTATCGCCACAATTATCCCAGGTTGTGTGAAGGAAGGCGGAGCTTCCACTAGGCTGAGCAGGCGTAGCGACTACGCCTCGCGTTCAGACAAGGAGGATTGACCGTGACTAGCGATGACCGCAAACCGACCACCAATGATGCAGGAATCCCGGTCTCAAGCGACGAGCACTCGCTCAGCGTAGGCCCGGATGGCCCGCTCGTATTGCACGACCACTACCTCATCGAGCAGATGGCCAACTTCAACCGCGAGCGGATTCCCGAGCGCCAGCCCCACGCCAAGGGTGGCGGTGCCTTCGGCCGCTTCGAGGTGACCCAGGACCTCAGCCAGTACACCAAGGCCGCTGTGTTCCAGCCCGGCACCACCACCGAGACGCTGATCCGCTTCTCGACGGTGGCGGGGGAGCGGGGCAGCCCCGACACCTGGCGCGACCCGCGTGGTTTCTCCCTCAAGTTTTACACCTCCGAGGGCAACTACGACATGGTGGGCAATAACACCCCGGTGTTCTTCATCCGCGACCCGCTGAAGTTCCAGCACTTCATCCGCTCCCAGAAGCGCCGCGCCGACACCAACCTGCGCGACCACGACATGCAGTGGGACTTCTGGACGCTCTCGCCGGAGTCCGCCCACCAGGTCACCTGGCTGATGGGTGATCGTGGCATTCCCAAGACCTGGCGCAACATGAACGGCTACTCCAGCCACACCTATATGTGGGTCAACGCCAAGGGCGAGCGCTTCTGGGTCAAGTACCACTTCAAGACCGACCAGGGCATCGAGTGCCTGACCCAGGAAGAGGCCGATCAGCTGGCGGGTGCCGATGGCGACTACCATACCCGCGACCTTTACGACGCCATCAAGAACGGCAACCACCCGAGCTGGACGCTCAAGGTCCAGATCATGCCGTTCGACGACGCCAAGACCTACCGCATCAACCCCTTCGATCTCACCAAGGTGTGGCCCAAGGGCGACTACCCGCTGCACGAAGTGGGCCGACTGACGCTGGATCGCAACCCCACCGACTACCACACCGAGATCGAACAGGCCGCCTTCGAGCCCAATAGTCTGGTGCCTGGTATCGGCCTCAGCCCGGACAAGATGCTGCTGGCCCGCGGCTTCTCCTACGCCGATGCCCATCGCGCGCGGCTCGGGGTCAACTACAAGCATATCCCGGTCAACTCGCCCAAGGTGCCGGTGCACAGCTACAGCAAGGACGGTGCCATGCGCATGCACAATGTCACCGACCCGGTCTATGCGCCCAACAGCAAGGGTGGCCCCCACGCCGACCCCGAACGCTACCCCGAGGACACCACCTGGGCAGCCGACGGAGAATTCGTGCGTGCCGCCTATACCCTGCGCCCGGACGATGACGACGTCAGCCAGGCCAATACCCTGATCAACGAGGTGATGGACGACGCCCAGCGCGAGCGGCTGGTCAATAACGCCAGCGGCCACCTCAAGGATGGCGTTTCCCCCGAGGTGCTGGAACGTGCCATCCAATACTGGCGCAACATCGACCAGGACATCGGCGAGCGCATCGCCAAGGCGGTCAACGGCTAGCCGGCTGCGACTTCACCAGCTACTGGGCAGCCTGCCCACCATCTCGCCTCGCCATGCTACATGGCGGGGCGAGTTGCGTTGGCCTGCACTTCACCTCTTTGCAGCCAGCACGCTACTACCCAGGCTAATGTAAAAGAGCGGCGTCTGCCGCTTGACGCATTAGGTCGCTTGTCCTAGATTTGCTATATAGGATGAGCGTCCTACATGCTCGGGTGATAAGAAAGGAGTGTTCTGGTGGCCAACACGCAGACAAGAGACTGCATCATCGCTGAAGCGGATCAACTGTTCTATGAGCAGGGCTTTGAGCACACTACTTTTTCACAAATAGCGGAAGCCGTAGGCATTTCCCGCGGAAACTTCTACTATCACTTCAAGACCAAGGACGAAATCCTTGATAGTGTAATCAATCGTCGTTTGGCCCGTACGAGATCAATGCTGGAGGAGTGGGAAGTGCAAGGAGATTCCCCTGGTGACCGAATTAGAAGCTTTATCAATATTCTGATCATGAATCGGGCAAAGATTAAGCGCTATGGCTGTCCGGTCGGCACACTCTGTTCGGAGCTCGCCAAACTGGAGCATCCTGCCAAGAGCAATGCCAATGAACTGTTCACTCTTTTCAGAGCCTGGTTGCGACGGCAGTTTGAACTGCTTGGTCGTCACGGTGATGCTGACCAGCTGGCAATGCACCTTCTGGCAGCCAGTCAGGGGGTGGCGACACTAGCTAGTGCTTTCCAGGACGAAGAGTTCATCAGTAGCGAAGTAGGTCGCCTGAATGAATGGCTAATCTCTCTTGAACGTCATAGAAATGCTAAATCGGAGGTGTCCTGATGTTTATCGTTCTCTTACGGTTTTCGGAAAATAAAAGCCAGGCAAGTGCCTTCATGGAGTTACACAATCAATGGATAAAGAGTGGATTCGAGGATGGTGTTTTCTTGATGGCCGGTAGTCTCAAGCCCAGCCTAGGCGGCTCTATTATGGCTCATGGCATTTCACGCGAAGACCTTGAACACCGTGTCAATCAGGATCCTTTTGTAGCAGAAAATATTGTTACCGCAGAAATACTCGAAATTGACCCGAAGAAGACTGATGAGAGGCTGAACTTTCTTCTAGACTGATGGAACATGAAGGATAATGTGTATCGGGGCATCCTAGAATTTTCCACTCACTGCTACTTGCGTGTAACGGGGCGTTTCGGTGCCTTTCAGGGCTTCCGACGGTTGTAAAGATTCCGTGTTCCAAGAGTTTCTGACTCGTCATTGGCGTGATCCCGGCTATCGGCGGCGCTTCGGTAGTAAAAGCAGGGCGCACAGTGCATTCGGGTGAGGGGCTCGTTCGTCGGGGGCCACTCACTTGCACTTTGCGTTGTGCACAGCGAGCCTCGCACATCTTTGTTGAAAGCATCGCTGCTGGCCAAGAAGCCCGCCGCTTCAGCATTCGACAAGCAGGCTGTGTCGATTCCGTGATGCCTCATTCGACTACGGGGGGTAGCAGCCAACCAGGAGGATGAGTTTATGCGCAAGGTGATCGTTGGCGCCATGCTGTCGCTCGACGGCGTGATACAGGCCCCTGGTGGGCCGCAGGAGGACCCGACCGGCGGATTCCGCTACGGTGGCTGGGTCGCGCCGCTGGCGGACGAGGTATTTGGAGAAGAGATCGACAAGCTGTTCAGCCAGCCATTCGATCTGCTATTGGGGCGCAAGACCTACGAGATCTTCGCCGCGCACTGGCCGTATGCCGAGCAGGGGCCTGACGATGCCATCGCCAGAACCTTCAACTCGATCAACAAGTATGTTGCGACTCGCAAGGGCCTGGCATTGACCTGGGAGGGCTCGGTGGTCTTGAGCGATGCGGCGAGCGAGGTCGCCAGGCTGAAGCAGGAGGAGGGGCCTGCGCTACTCACGCAAGGCAGCTCTGGGCTGGTTAAGACGCTGCTTGCCAGCGACCTCGTCGATGAGATCACTACCTTTACCTTCCCCGTGGTGCTCGGCCGCGGCAAGCGGCTGTTCGACGACGCTGCGAGTGCTGCGGCGTATCGGCTCGCGACCCATCGCGTATCGCCCAACGGTATTGTGATTGCCAAGTACCTGCGCCAAGGCAGGGTTGAAACCGGTGACTTCGGCATGGATCCCCCGACGCCGGCAGAAGTCGCGCGGCGCGCGAAGCTGCAGCGGGAAGGCTAGTGGGCAGTGACAAACAGTTGCTACCCATGGCATAGCTTGACATCATCATGGTGGCGTATAACTAAGCTGAAAAAAGCATATCCAGTCGGAGAATATATGTCCGAAGAAGTGTTTTTCCCGGTGATTGAGACAGATCGATTAACGTTGCGGCCACTAGCCATCAATGAATCGGAAGGTTTACTGGAAATATTCTCTGATCCTGAGGTGATGAAATACTGGAACACCGCACCCTGGACGAATCTTCAAGATGCTGTTGACTTTATAAATAGCAGCAACGACTCTATGTGGCGTCAAGAGTCCCTTGTCCTGGGTATATATTTGAAACCTGATGGGACGTTGGCTGGGAAATGCATGCTTTTCAATTATGATAAAGAGTCCAGGCGTGCTGAAATCGGTTTTGGATTGAGCAGCTCTTGTTGGGGGAAAGGCTATATCAGTGAGGCAGGTGAAGTATTGATTGACTACGGCTTCGATGCATTAGGGCTGCGCCGCATTGAGGCTGAAATTGATCCAGAAAACCAGTCCTCGGCGAAGGCTCTGGAAAAACTCGGTTTCACTAAAGAGGGCCTGCTTAGGCAGCGTTGGGAAGTCAATGGATTTGTTTCCGACTCCGCACTGTATGGAAGACTGGCAAGTGATGAGCCGCCAAGCTCGATTAACACTTACCAGGCACATGCTGAACGATAATATCAGTCCCTGTCACCCAATCTGCCGTTCGAGTTGAACGGCTTTCTCCTTGAGCACCTCTCCAAACCGCACACAGGCGTCGTCATCGAAGCGGCTGATCAGTCCCGAGATGGCCAGTGCGCCGTGCAGCTTGCCACGGCTGTCGATGATGGGAACGGCAATCGCTGCCAGGCTGGCTTCGCGGGCGCCAAAAGAGTGAATGACCTCGCCACGCTGCGGGCTAGGGTGGGCGAGCACCAGGCCGGCGGCACCTTGGCCCAGCGCTAGACGCGCCCCTTCCTCAACGTGATGGCGCACCTCATGGCGGCCGTTCTCGCGGTATAGGCACACTCGCTCGTCGCCATCGCGTATAAAAAACGAGGCGGTCTCGCGTGTTTGGTCGCGTAGCTGTTCCAGTATCGGCCTAACCACTGCCTCGAGGCTGACGCTTGTCTGCCCTAGTTGGCCCAGCCGCAGCAGGGCCGGCCCGGGGTGGTAGAGACCATCACGGTCGCGCTGGGCGTAACCGAAGCGTTCTAGCGAGCCCATCAAGCGCAGGATAGTACTCTTGTAGAACCCTGTTTCGTTAGCCAGCTCGGCCAGAGTCCAGGCTGGTTTATCAGCGCGAAAGGCGTTGAGCAGGGTCAGGGCACGCTCCACGGATTCGACGCGTTGCTCGGCCATGGTATCTCTCCTTTGATCAGACTTTAGTATGTCGCCGGATAGAACGCATTGCAACAGGCGGAATTTTTGCCTTATATTCCTTCTGGTGGAATGTATTCTGTCAGAGGGAATTTCATGTCTAAACCACTTATTCACCAGCATCCCCAGGCAAGCTCGCGCCGTTCGAAGCCAACAGGTCATGACCCTTGGATGGTGATATATGCAGAGGGTAAGCGATGAGCTACACCGTTCTGATTACTGCGCCGCGCTTGGCTGAAGATGGACTGGAGGTGCTGGAACAAGCCGGTTGCCGCCTATTGTTCATCCCACTCGGCGAGGAGGATCTCCTCGTCGACATCATGTCCAGCCAGCCCATTGACGCGGTGATAGCGCGCACGCTGCCCATTGGGCGAGAGGCGATTACCGCATGCCAAGGGCTACGTGTGATATCGCGTCATGGCGTCGGTCACGATGCCGTGGACATTCAAGCCGCAGCGGAACGCAATATTCCCGTCACAGTGGTGGGGAGTACCAATGCACAGTCAGTAGCAGAACTCGCTATCGGCTTGATGCTCGCGGTAGCCCGCGACATCCCAACGCTTAGCGAACGCGTGCGTGCAGGAGAGTGGCCAAGACAAGCCCCTGGTATGCAGCTCTCCGGCCGTACATTGGGACTCGTGGGGTATGGCGTCATCGCTCGACATGTCGCACGCATGTCCAGCGCCATCGGTATGCACGTGATGGCCTATGACCCAGCAGTAGGCGAGATGCATGACGGCGTTCGCCAGGCAGCAAGCCTGATGGAGCTGCTAGCCGCAAGCGATGTGGTGTCCCTGCACTGCCCTCTGCTGCCTGAGACACGCCACTTGATGGATACGACAGCACTTGCTGCGTTGCGCCCCGGAGCGATCGTCATCAACACCGCACGCGGTGGGCTGGTCGACGAGGATGCACTGGCCGAGAGCATTGCCAGTGGCCATCTCCGGGGAGCGGGGCTCGACACCCTGGCCGAAGAGCCGGCCCACCCCGGGCATCGCCTATTACAGATGCCCCAGGTGGTCATCATGCCCCATGTGGGAGGAAACAGTGATGCCGCCTTGGCATGGACCGCTCGCGCTGCCGCAGAGAACGCCTTGGCCATGCTGGTCGGACAGCGTCCCGCGCATGGGCGGATTGTCAACGAAGACTTATTGGAGGCAACACCATGAGTGCGAACACCGAGACTGGGCGTTGGCCAATGGGTTTTTATATCCATCCGCGCCGCACCACGCTAACCACGGCGTTGGTAAACGCCTTTCGTCGGGTGCCCGTAGCGCATGCCGGCGACGTGATGGGGCGCCATACCGGGACGGTGGGATTACGGGCCTACCACAACGATCTTGGCCTCACGATGTGCGGCCCCGCGGTTACCGTGCGTACTCGTCCCGGCGACAACCTTATGGTTCATGCCGCAATGCAGCGGGCCCAGCCGGGCGACATCATCGTCATCGATGGCGGCGGAGACCTCTCCACGGCCGTTACCGGTGGCCTGATGCGCACAACGGCGATCTCTCGACAGCTGGGTGGCTTCGTGATCGATGGTGTTCTACGCGATGTTGCCGAGTGGGCGGAAGGTGGGTTGCCTGTCTACGCGCTCGGTCACACCCACCGCGGCCCCAGCAAGGAGGGGCCGGGGCAGGTCAATGTACCGATCGCTTGCGCCGGTCTGTCTGTCCAGCCTGGCGACCTGATTCTCGGCGATGCCGATGGTGTCATCGCAATTCCTGCCGACGAGGCCGAGGCCATCCTGGCCCAGTGCCAAGCTCATGCGGAAAAAGAAGCGCGCATCCGCGCTGAGAACGAAGCCGGCAAGCTGGATACCGAGCGCTTCGATGCAAGTCTGCGCCAGAAAGGTTGCCCGGTCTGATCGCCCAAGGCGGCGTCCCGACTGAACGGACCTCTCTTTACGTTTTACCCAACGCTCGAGCGAGGGTCGTCATCCTCAGTGACATATTTTCCTGATTAGACCTTAGTATAGCGATGGGTAGAACGCATTGCATTGGGCGGAATGGATGATTTATATTCCGTCTAGCGAAATAAATTCTGCTAGAGGGAATTGTATGTCGAAGCCGCTCACCGGCGTCCGCGTGTTGGATCTGACCAATGTGTTGGCGGGCCCCTTTTGTTGCCACCAGTTGGCACACCTGGGAGCAGAAGTCCTCAAGGTGGAGCGGCCTCAGGGTGGCGACTTGGCCCGTCAGCTCGGTGCCGACTCTGCCCTCAATCGTGAGCTGATGGGGGTATCGTTTCTGGCCCAGAACGCGGGCAAAGGCTCGGTTACCCTAGACCTCAAGGAGGAAAGCGATCGCGCTCATTTCATCGAGCTGGTCGCCAACGCCGACGTGCTGGTGGAGAACTTCCGCCCCGGCGTGATGAAGCGCCTGGGGCTCGCTTTCGACTATCTGAAAACCGTCAATGAAAGGTTGGTGTACTGCGCCATCTCCGGCTTTGGCCAGGATGGACCGCTGGCCAACTATCCCGCCTACGATCAGATCATCCAGGGCATGTCGGGGGTGATGAGCATCACCGGCGCTCCGGATAACGCCCCATATCGGGTGGGCTACCCGTTGGCCGATACCATCGGTGGGCTGACTGCCGCTATGACCATCAATGCCGCTCTGGCCGAAACGCCACGCAAGGCACACTTTATCGATGTATCAATGCTGGATTCGGTGCTAGCGACCATGGGGTGGGCAGTTTCCAACCTACTGGTGGCTGATCGTGCGCCCGGCCCTCTGGGTAACGACAACGTCACTGCCAGCCCTTCGGGCACCTTTCGCACCGCGGATGGCCTGCTCAATATCGCCGCCAACAAACAGGAGCAGTTCGAGGCGCTGTGCCGAGTGGTCGGCCGCCAGGAGTTGATCGTTGATCCGCGCTTCGCCGAGCGCCAGGCGCGTCTCGAGCACCGCCAGGCACTGGCCGAGCTGATCGAGTCGGCTCTGGCAGGCGCGACCACGGCGCATTGGTGGAAAGCGCTGGTGGCCGTCGGCGTGCCTGCGGGGCCGGTGTATAGCGTGGCCGAGGCGCTGGCGCACCCTCAGGTGCGTGACCGCGGCTTGATCGAACGTTTCGACGATAGCGGTATTGGGCGACCGCTCGAAGTGGTTAGCGGCGGCTACCGCTTCGACGGCCAGGCGCCGCGGGTGGCGACTCCGCCGCCTCGGCTGGGCGCCGACAATGCGCGCCTGCTGGGCCGTGCCACGCCCATGCCCGCCACACACCGCGACAGCTAACGGAGATAACGATGTCAGAGACCACGACGCTCGATACCCAGGCTGCCGACTGGTGGCAGACCGAGATCATCGATATGCGCCCAGGCGAGATCCGCTACCACGGCTATCCCATCGAGCAGCTGATCGGCCGTGTTGGCTTCGCCGAGATGGTGTGGTTGATGACACGTGGCGAGTTGCCTAGCAACGCCCAGGCAGCGCTGCTCGAGGCCACGTTGGTGGGGGCGGTGGACCATGGCCCCCAAGCGCCGAGCATTGCGATTGCGCGTATGGCGATGACCTGTGGTGGCAGCCTCAACAATGCCATGGCCTCGGCGATCAACGTGCTCGATGACATCCATGGCGGGGCTGGCGAGCAGGCGATCGAGCTGTACCGCGCCATTGAGGGGCGGCTGCAGGAAGGCGGGACGTTGCCGCAAGTCGTGGCGCAGGGGCTAGAGGCGTGGCGAGCGGAGCACGGCAAGATCGTGCCGGGTTTCGGGCATCGCTTTCACCCGGTCGACCCGCGGGCGCCGCGTCTTTTGGCGCTGGTCGATGATGCCGCCGAGCGCGGCGAAGTGAGCGGCACCTATGCCGGTATCGCACGTGAGATCGAGCGTCAGCTGCAGGCGAAGAAGGGCAAGCCCATTCCGCTCAATATCGACGGGGCCACGGCCGTGATCCATGCCGAGCTGGGATTTCCTGCGCCGCTGGCGCGGGGGCTGTTCTGCCTGTCGCGCAGCGTGGGCATTCTTGCTCACGCTTGGGAGCAGCAGTGCCAGGGAGGGCGCAACAAGGGCCCGATGCCCAAGGGCTGGCTGTGGGACTACCGCGGGCAAGTATCCCGCAATGTAAGTAACGGCTGATTGCTGAGGCGGGGCTGGCCCCTGTCAGGCGATTCAGACGCTTCATCAACAACAACGCATCAGGAGATATACTATGCCACGCATCACACTTACCAAGACGCTTCTTGCCGGCGCGATGGCGGCCGGGTTCGCCGTGTCGGCCCAGGCCGACTATCCCAGTGCCAATATCGAAATGGTCGTCGGCTACTCGGCCGGCGGTGGTTCCGATGTGCTGGCCCGTTCCTTGGCGCCGCACATTGAGGAGGCGCTGGGCGAGGGCACTCGGATCGCGGTGATAAACCGTCCGGGGGGCGGTGGCGAGATTGGCTTTACGGCGGTGGCCGACGCCAATCCGGACGGCTACACCATTGGCATCATCAATGTACCGTCGATTCTCAACCCGATGATCGAGCGTTCCCCGTCCTACGATCTCGATAGTTTTCAGCTGTTGGCCAACGTGGTGACCGAGCCGGGGGCCGTGGTGGTGCCGGCGAACAGTCCTCATAACAGTCTTGAGGAGTGGATGGCGCACGTCGAGGCGAACCCTGGCAGCGTCTCGGTGGGCAACTCGGGTGGCGGTGGCGCCATGCATACCGCGCTAATCCGCTTCTTGCGCGCTTCGGACCTCAGCGTTAATCACATTCCTTTTGCTGGCGGCGCGCCGAGCCGCGCCGCGCTGCTGGGTAGCCATGTCGATGCCAGCGTAATGGGCATCAGTGAAGCCGGCCCGCTGCATAACGACGGTGAACTCAAGATCCTCGGCGTAATGGCTGCCGAGCGCATCGATCTGGTGCCCGATGTGCCGACCATGGGCGAGGTGGGCACCGAGATCGTGGCGGGCTCCTACCGTGGGTTGATGGCGCCGGCCGGGCTACCTGACGAGGTGCGAGACGCGCTGGTCGACGCTGTCGCACAAGCGGTGCAAAGCGATGCGTTCCTGGCCAGCGCTGACGATCGGTTACTGCTGGTGGACTATATGGCTCCCGACGAGTACGCAGCCCTGATCGATGAAACCTATACCGAGATGTCGGCGATCTGGGACGAGGACCCCTGGGCGGAGTGATGCCGCCATCCCACTCACGAACGCGGCGGCTGCCGCGCTCATTGGCATGCATAACGGGTGTATCTCATGAGTGAGTTGAGCGAAGAAAGGGGTGAGATCGGAGCCGCGAGACGCGATGCCGTCTCGTCGCTGATCACCGGCTTACTGGCAGTTTCGGTGTTCTATTACGGCACCACCCTGCGGGGTGACAGCGGCATGTTTCCGATGTTGATCGGCGCAGTCATGCTGTTCGGTTCGCTGGGTCTCGGGCTCAAGGCGCTGCTGCTCCTTCGCCACCGCCTATGGACGGCGCCACGCAAACAGTGGCAGCGCGAAGACTGGTTGGCGCTGCGCCAGATCCTGATCGCTGCGGTGGGGCTGCTGCTCTACGCCTTGCTAGTGCGTCCCTTGGGGTTCTTCTCCGCTACGGGCTTGATGTTGTTGGCGCTGCCTTATGCTCTCGGCTATCGCCACCTGCTGGGCATCGCCATTAATGCAGCGATCGTGCTGGGCATGCTGTATCTGATTTTCATCGGGGTCTTCGAGCGGCCCCTGCCGCGAGAATTCTTCCTGCGTTGAGGAGGCGGTAGAACGACATGCTGGATTCACTTGCGACGTCTCTCGTACTAATCCTCGAGTGGGAAAACCTGCTGGCCATGGTGGGCGGCACGATTCTGGGGATATGCATCGGCGCGCTCCCTGGCCTCAGCGCGACCATGGGCATCGCCATCCTGATCCCGCTGACCTTTGGGCTGCACCCGCTGGTGGGGCTGGGCATGATGGCCGGTATTTATAATGGTGCTATGTATGGTGGCGCGATCCCTTCGATTCTGCTGCGGATTCCTGGTACGCCGGCTTCGGTTGCGACGATTCTTGATGGTGGCCCGATGTCGGACCAGGGCCGCGCGCCGCTAGCGCTGAAAATTGCCGTGGTTTCCTCTGCCATCGGCGGCATTGCCAGTGCGGTAGCGTTGATTACGCTGGCGCCACCTCTCTCGCGGGTAACGCTGGCTTTCGGGCCCGCCGACTACTTCTGGGTTGCCTTCTTTGGCCTGGCGAGCATCGCAGTGCTTGTCGGCAACGATCCCTGGAAGGGGATCGTGGCGGCTGCCATAGGGCTCTTGATCGGCATGGTCGGGATCGACACTGTATCAGGGGCTGGCCGCTTGACCTTCGGCCAGAGTGAGCTGACCGGTGGCTTCCATATCGTCGTGGTGTTGATCGGTCTGTTTGGTATCCCGCCGACGCTGCGCCTGGCCGAACGAGCGGTGCGTGAACGCAAGCCGGTACAGGAGGCCAGGCTAGATCTTGCTCAGTCCGAGCGCGTACCGTATCGCTTGCTATGGCCTACCTGGCTGCGCTCCTCGCTGATCGGTGTGGTGGTCGGGATCCTGCCCGGGGCCGGTGGCAATATGGCCTCGTTCATGAGCTATAACGAGGCCAAGCGCGCCTCGAAAACACCTGAGCGCTTCGGCCACGGTGCCGAAGAGGGCGTAGCCGCTGCCGAGTGTGGCAATAACGCCGATAATGCCGCCGCTCTGGTGCCGGCACTCACCTTGGGGATTCCCGGTAGCTCCGTCTCGGCGGTGATTCTCGGTGGCCTGCTGGTGCATGGCCTGCAACCCGGGCCGGCGCTGTTTCGCGATAGTGGCGAGATCGTCTATGGCTTCATGCTACAGATGCTGATCACTGCGGCGCTGTTGATCGTGCTGGGTGGCTACTTGGGGTCGCGGGTATTCGTCAAGATTCTCAAGCTGCCGCCGCTGCTACTGATCCCGATCGTCTTCTCGCTGACCATCGTCGGGGTCTACTCGGTCAATAACAGCATGTTCGATGTGTTCCTGCTGCTGGCCTTTGCCGTGGTGGGGGTATTTCTCGACCGCATGCAGTACCCACTGGCACCGGTGGTGCTGGGCGTGGTGCTGGGCACCATGGCTGAGTCCAACCTGCGCCTGGCGCTGCTGATCGGTCAGGGTGAGTGGAGCGCCCTGGTGGCACGCCCACTGTCGATGGGGCTGGCGGCAATTACCCTGCTCGCCGTGATATCACCGATTCTGAAGGTCGTGCGGCAGCGCCTCAAGGCGCGTGCAGCGGCACATTAAGTCGCCCTTGCGTCCTTACCCACTTGCCCCCAGGCTTGGTTGGAACCCTAACCATGTCAGGAGGCGAGATGACGTCCACGGTATTGATCACCGGCGCCAATCGCGGCGTCGGGCTTGCGCTGGCACAGCACTACCATCGCGAGGGCTGGCAGGTCATCGGGGTATGCCGCTCGGCCTCCGCGGAGCTGGCTGACGTGGCCGAACGGGTCATCGAGGGTATCGATGTGACCCGAGAGGCCGATGTGGCGGGCTTGGCAGAGGCGCTGGACGGTACCCGGCTCGACTTGCTGATCAATAATGCCGGCCTGCTGCGCGACGAGCAGCTCGGCGAGATCGACTTCGACACGATTCGCGAGCAGATGGAGATCAACGCCTATGCGCCGCTGCGCGTAGCCGAGGCGCTGCTGGGGTGCCTGGGGGAGGGCAGCAAGATCGCCAATATCACCAGCCGCATGGGTTCCATCGCCGACAACGACTCCGGCGGTCGCTACGGCTATCGCGCCTCGAAGGCGGCGCTCAACGCCTTCGGCAAGTCGCTGGCGGTGGACCTCGCGCCGCGCGGTATCGCTGTTGCCCAGCTTCATCCCGGTTATGTGCAGACGCGCATGGTCAACTTCGGCGGCTTGATTTCGCCGGATGAGGCGGCGGCCGGAATCGCGGCGCGTATCGAGGCGCTCTCCCTGGAAACCAGCGGCGGTTTTTGGCACAGCAACGGTGAGCCGCTGCCCTGGTAGCGTGATGAGCAGTTGTCTCGCGGCAACGGAGATGCTCTATTACGTAGTTGCCTAATAACGAAGCGGTGTCGCCGCTGCACCGCCGATAATCAACGATTGGAGGGCGCTGCCACTGGACGCGCCCCACGGGAGATCTATATGCGCCACTTCCCACGCACCCTGCTGGCCTCTGCCGCGGCGGTCGCCATGACCACCCTGGCCTTCCAGGCCCAGGCCGAGACCCGCGTCACCTACAAGTCGGCCTCTGCCGGCACCGCCTACTACCAGATGGGCGTCGAGCTGTCCGAGGCGATCCGCCGCGGCACCGACGACGAGATCGTGCTGACCCTCGAGGAGAGCCAGGGCTCGGTGCAGAACGTCATGGAAGTGATGGCGCGCCAGGGCAACTATGTGTTCACCACGCCGCCGGGACTGGTGGAGCAGGCGCTGGCCGGCGAGGGACCCTTTGCCGAGCGCCAGAGCCCGCGCTTCCAGGAGATCCGCGGGCTGTTCCCGATTCCCGCCATCACCATGCACTTCGTGGCCGCTGGCGACGAGGGCGTGATCTCGATGCAGGACCTGGAAGGCAAGCATATCCTGATCGGTCGCGGCACCTTCGGCGCCCGCGAGGCGGAGCGCTACCTGGAGCTGTTCGACCTGCTCGACAAGGTGGATATCGCCGATGCCTCCATCGGCAGCGGGCCGGACGCGCTGCAGAACGGCCAGGTGGATGCCTTCGTCACCGCCAGCTCCTTCCCCACGCCCAACGTGATCGAGACCGCCGCGAGCATGTCGATCAGCCTGGTGTCGCTGAGCGACGATGAGATCGAGCAGACCGGCGCTGCGCGTCAGACCATTCCCGGCGGCACCTACTCCGGGGTCGGCGAGGACGTGGAGACCACGTCGCTGCCGGTGATCGCCTACACCACCAGCAACATGGACGACGACACCGCCTACCAGCTGACCAAGACGTTCTGGGAACGCCGCGAGACGATGGCCGAGGAGTCGCCCTGGTGGGGCAGCATCGAGCACGACATGGTGGGCAACATCGCTGGCACCCTGCACCCGGGGGCGCTGCGCTACTATGACGAGGCCGATATCGAGGTCCCCGACGTGCTGCGCTAGCAAATGTTCGCTGCTGGTTCCCTCCTTCCATGCGCCGCGGTTACCCCCAGGGGTGGCCGCGGCGGCCGTTACTCCCTGACTGAATTCTCCTGATGTCGTTACTACTCACTTCTGATGCCGATGGTGGGCGTCGCCTGCATCCTGCTTGGGTGGCGTTGGGCGCGGCCACGGTGGTATTCCATCTCGGCCTGATCTTCTACGGCCTGACCCCGGCGCTGGTCAGCCGGCCGATGCACATGGCGCTGGCGCTGCCCTGGGTGTTGATCTTCATGGCCAGGACGCCCTGGCAGCGCATCAGCGGCTGGCTGCTGACCGGCCTGGGTGTCGCGGCCTGCGCCTATATCGCCCTCAACGAACGGACGCTGGCCAACCAATATGGCTTTATCGACACTTCGCTGCAGATGGCCATCGGGGGGTTCCTGATCTTCCTGGCCCTGGAAGCGGCGCGGCGCGCCATCGGCTGGCCGCTGCCACTGGTGGCGCTTGCCGCACTTGCCTATGGCGCCCTTGGGCAGTACCTGCCCGGTGTGTTTGGCCACCCGGGCATGCCCATGGCCAGCTACGTGGGCACCCTGACCATTGCCGAGAGCGGGCTGTGGGGCTCGCTGACCGGGGTCAGCGTCGGGGTGGTGGCGATCTTCGTTATCTTCGGCGCGGTGCTCAATGCCGGTGAAGCGGGGCAGGGCTTCATGAACCTGGCCAGCGCCTTCGCCGGCCGCCTGACCGGCGGCGCAGCCAAGGTCTCGGTGATCTCCTCGGCGCTGATGGGCTCGATCTCCGGCTCGGCCTCGGCCAACGTGGCCTCTACCGGGGCGATCACCATTCCCTCCATGGTGCGGCTGGGCTACCCGCGGGCGCTGGCCGGCGCGGTGGAGGCGGTGGCCTCGTCGGGCGGGCAGATCATGCCGCCGCTGATGGGCGCCGGCGCCTTCGTGATGGTCGAGCTGACCGGCACCCCCTACACCCAGATCATGGCCGCGGCGCTGCTGCCGGCGATTCTCTACTTCGTCACGGTGTGGGTGGGTATCAACGCCTACGCCACCCGCCACGACCTCAAGCCCGTGGCCGAGAGCGAGCGGCCCAGCCCCAAGGAGGTGCTGATCACCTCGCTGTTCTTCGCAGTGCCGTTCGTGCTGCTGCTGGAGCGGATATTCCTGGGCGGCTATACCCCGCAGTATGCGGCGAGCATCGCGATCTTCGCTGGCATGGCACTGCTGTTCTTCGACGTCACGCTGAGCTTCTCGCTGCGCGGTTTCTTGACCCGCCTGGCCGATGCGGCGGTGACTGCCGGGCGCCAGGTTGCGGTGATCGGCGCGATCATCATCTGCGCCTCGCTGGTGATCGGCGTGCTGTCGCTGACCGGGCTGGGGGTCAAGATCACCTCGGGGATCCTGTCGCTCTCCAATGACATGCTGTGGCCGGCGCTGCTGCTCACCGCGCTGGCCTGTCTGATCCTGGGTATGGAGGTGCCGACCACCGCGGCCTATGTGATCTGCGTCTCGGTGGCCGGTCCGGCCTTGACGGCGCTGGGCCTGGAGCCGCTGCTGGCGCACCTGTTCGTGTTCTGGTTCGCGCTGCTGTCGACGATCACGCCGCCAGTATGTGGCGGGGTGTTCATCGCCGCGGGCATGGTCGGCGAAAACTGGCTCAAGGTGGCGCTCAAGGCCATGGCGCTGGGCATCGGGCTGTATATCATCCCACTGGCGATGATCAGCAACCCCGACATCATCCGCCTCGACAGCAACCCCGTCGGTGCGTTGGTCGATGCGCTGAAGATCGCCGTGGGCCTCACCGGCATCTCGTTCGGGGTGATCGCGCGCAAGGCGTGGTGGCTGCGGCTGGCGCTGATCGTGGCCGGGGCAGTGGTGATCTTCGCTATCTAGCCGGCACCGGGGCGCAGTGGATCAGGTCGCCGTCCAGTGGCCGGCGGCCGAACACCACCCAGGTATCCAGCGCCGGGCCAAGATCGGCCACCAGGCGCAGCCGCTCGGGGTGGCGCTCGAGGTACTCGAGGGCGCAGATGCCCGCCTCGAGGCGCCCGGCCAGCAGCCCCTCGGCAACGCTGACGGTGGTCGGCTCCTCGACCAGCTCGGCGTAGCCGGAGAGGTCGGCGTAGTAGCGGGTGGCCGGCTGCAGTCCGAGTTGCCGGGGGCGCGCTACGTCGCTACGGGCGAGGATCGCCAGCGGCTTGCTGGGGGCGATGAAGCTGTCCACCGGGAAGGCGCGATGCATGCTGCGGCCTACCCATTCGGCGTGGCTGGGGTGGGCGGTGCACTGCAGCAGGAAGTCGACCCCACCGTTCAGCAGCGCCGCAAAGGCGCTATCGAAGTCTTCATGCAGCTCGATCTCGGCATCCTGAATGGCGCGGCGCTCGAGGTAGCGCTCGAGCACCAGTTCGTGGTTGTTGCCGGCGGGGCCGAGGGTGGCGAATTTCATGCTGCGTAACCTGGGGTCAAGTTGAGTACAAGGCGGAACATGGTGGCTTATAAAAAGTGTGACTATGCTGCTGTGGCAACAACGTCATTGCTTCGCCACCTAGCCGTCATTTATGGCCCCTAGGGTAAAACAACAACATACGTAAGCATATGGGAGCGCCTCCATGAAGACCTTGACCTCGCTTGCCGCTGTCACGGCTCTGGCCGTTGGCATGACCTCTACCGCCTGGGCCGAGCCGTCCGGCACCGTGACCTTCTACTCATCGATGCAGCTGGATGTGGTCGAACCGATCATCGAGGCCTTCGAGGAGCGCCACCCGGAGATCGAGATTGACCTGCTCTACTCTGGCAGCGTGGAGCTCGAGCAGCGGATCTTCTCCGAGATCGAGGCTGGCAGGCTGCGCGCCGACGTGATCTGGGCCGCCAACCCGGCGCTGTTCCTTAATCTCAAGGAGCAGGGCTGGCTGGCCGCCCACGACAGCGAACACAAGCACGCGATTCCCGAGGGGCTGCGCGACGCGGACGACATGTTCTTCGCCGGCCGCGTCCACCATATGGGCATCGGCTACAACACCAACATGGTCAGCGAGGACGAAGTGCCGCGTAGCTGGGAGGAGTTCCTCGAGTGGGGGCCCCAGGCGGCCTCGGCCAGCCCGCTACATAGCGGTACCAACTTCAACATGCTGGGTGCCTTCACCCAGAGCGATGAGCTCGGCTTCGAGTGGTACGAGCGCGCCCGCGAGGCCGGCATGCAGGTGGTGCGCGGCACTGGTGACGTCACCCGCGGGGTGGTCAGCGGCGAGTTCGCGGTGATCAAGGGTATCGACTACATCATGGCCGGCCAGGCCGCCGAGGGTGCGCCGGTGGCCTTCAGCTTCCCCGAAGATGGCGTACTGGCGTTGCCCAGCCCGCTGGCGGTAACCGCCGAGTCGGAGAGCGATGCCGCGGCACGCGCCTTCCTCGACTTCATCCTCTCCGAAGAGGGCCAGCAGGTGCTGGTCGACAAGTTCTTCATGCCGGTTCGCACCGACGTCGATCCGCCCGAAGGGCTGCCCACCGCCGACCAGATCGTCGCGCTGGAGATCGACTTCGACTGGATGGCCGAGAACGGTGACGAGCTGCGCGAGCGCTTCTCCGAGCTGTACTGATTGACGCCTTCACCCTTCCACGCAGCGCGGCACCCCAGCGGGCGCCGCGTCATGGTGTTCGCGCATGTCGCAACGTATTACCCCGCTGCATGAGGTGAGCCAGGCGCCGGCGCTACTGCGCTGGTGGCTGGACTATCGCCGAGTGCTGCTGCTGCTGCTGGCACTGTTCGTCGGCATCACCATCGTCTACCCCCTCTACCAGGTGTTCTGGCGCAGCCTGATGGTCGACGGCGAGTGGTCGCTGGCCAACTACTCGGCGGTGTTTCTGCGCCCCTCCAACTACATGGCGTTGTGGAATACCCTGTGGGTCTCGGTGCTGGCCACTGGCCTTGCGGTGGTGATCGGTACTCTGGCGGCCTTCGTGGTGCAGCGTACCGATGTGCCCCACAAGGCGCTGCTCAGCGTGCTGCTGGTGCTGCCGTTCGCGATTCCGCCGCTGTTCTCGGCGATCGGATGGGTGCAGCTGGCCGGCCCGGTGGGGCTATTTACGCAGTGGTGGCGCGAGCTGTTCGGCGCGCCGCCGCCATGGAATATCTATTCGCCGGGCGGCATCATCTTCGTACTGGCGGTGACCAACTACCCGTTCGTGTTCATCACCGTGGCCGGGGCGCTGGCGCGCATGGACAGCAGCCTGGAGGAGGCGGCGCGCACCTCGGGGGTAGGGCCGCTGCGCATCATGAAGGACATTACTCTGCCGCTGGTGCGCCCGGCGATCCTCGGCGGGGCGCTGCTGGCTTTCGTGTCGTCCATCGACAATTTCGGCATTCCCGCAGTGCTGGGCATGCGCGCCCAGTTCTACGTGCTGACCACGCGCATCTACGAGGCGCTGACCATTCCCAACATGCCGCTGGCCACGGCCATGTCGGTGCTGCTGGTGCTGGTGGCGATCGTTTGCCTGGTGGCCTTCCGACGCCTGGAGGGCAGCCGCGGCCAGTATGCAGTGATCTCCGGCAAGTCGGTGACGCCCAACGTCATTCGCCTGGGGCGGGGGCGTCCCTGGGTGCTGATGGTGCTCTATCTGACGCTGGTGGTAATCGTGGTGATGCCGGTGTTCGCGCTGGTGCTCACCTCGCTGCTGCGCTTCTGGGGGGCCGACCTCAGCGCCGAGAACTTCACCCTGCGCCACTACATTGCGGTGCTCAATCAGAGCGGCGCGCGGCGCGGCATCGTCAACAGCCTGATCCTGGCGCCGGCGGCGGCGACCATCATCGTCATCGTCTCGGCGATGATCGCCTACCTCAACGTCAAGGCGCGCCAGCGCGGTGCCGGCCTGCTCGACGGTATCGCCACGGTGCCCTTTGCGCTGCCGGGCTCGGTGATCGGCGTGTCGATGATCCTGGCCTGGAGCAACCCGGCCTTCGGCCCCACGCTCTACGGCACGCTGTGGATCCTGCTGGCGGGCTACATCATGCGCTACATGGCCTTCGGCCTGCAGAGCACGCGCAGCACCCTGCAGCAGATCCACGACTCGCTGGAAGAGGCGGCTTGGACCTCCGGCGCCAGCCGGCTGCGCACCATTCGTGACATCACCCTGCCGCTGTTGCGCCCAGGGATGCTGGCCGGGTGGGTGCTGATCTTCATCTCGGCGTTCAACGAGCTGACCGTCTCGGTGCTGATCTGGACCACCGGCGCGGAGACCATCGGCGTATGGATCTTCCTGATGCAGGACTCCGGCTTTACCGGGCGCGCCGCAGCGCTGGCGGTGTTGACCCTGCCGGTGATTCTGCTGCTCTACCTGTTTACCCAGTGGCTTACCAAACTCGAAGCGCGGCGCCGCGAGCGACGCGCGGGGAAATCTGACGCATGACTGCCATTCTGACCCTCGACGGCCTGACCAAGCGCTACGGTCAGGTCACTGCGGTGGACAACGTCTCGCTGTCCATCGACGCCAACGAATTCTTCTCGCTGATCGGGCCCAGCGGCTGCGGCAAAACCACCACCCTGCGCAGCGTGGCGGGGCTCGAGAGTGCCCAGCAGGGCGCCATCCAGATGGCCGGCCGTACCGTGTTCGATGCAGCCACGCGGCGCGACCTGCCGCCCAACAAGCGGCCCATCGGCATGGTCTTCCAGAGCTATGCGGTGTGGCCGCACATGAATATCTTCGAGAACATCGGCTACCCGCTCAAGGTTCGCGGCCTGCCGCGCGACGCGATCAAGGCTCGCGTCCAGCGGGTGCTGGACATGCTCGGAATGGGCGACCTCGGCGCACGCATGCCGAGTCAGCTCTCCGGCGGCCAGCAGCAGCGCGTGGCGCTGGGACGGGCGCTGGCCATCGAGCCTAGCTTGCTGCTGCTCGACGAACCGCTCTCCAACCTCGACGCCAAACTGCGCGAGTCGATGCGCGCCGAGCTCAAGCAGGTCCAGCGCGATACCGGCCTGCCGATCCTCTACGTGACCCACGACCAGGACGAAGCGTTGGCGATGTCCGACCGTATTGGCGTGATGTCGGCCGGGGTGCTGCACCAGATCGGTACGCCCACCGAGGTCTATACCCGGCCGGCGACCCGCTTCGTGCTCGACTTCATCGGCACCGTCTCCTACCTGCCCTGCGAGGTGTTGCGCCGCGAGGGTGATACGGTAGCGATTCGCTGGGGCGACGCGGGGGAGGCCAGTGCGACGCTAGAGGTCAACCTCGATACCCCCGAGCGGGGGCCGGCCAGCCTCGCCGTGCGCCCCGAGCATGTGCAACTGACGGCATCGCAGGAGGCTGCCCAGCCAGGGCTTGCCCGCGGCACGATCAAGATCCGCGCCTACCTCGGCGACGCCTGGGAGTATCACGTGCGGGTCGGCGATTGCCTGGTGCGTGTGCGTACCGACAGCGCCCAGGCGCTTGAGGAGGGCAGCGAGGTTGCCGTCGGCGTGCGTCAGGGGTTCGTGGTCAGCGCCGCTGACGGCGAGCGGGACAGCGTATTGTTCGACTGAGGCGTGCTATTCGTCGCGTCCGCGGCGGCGCTGCTGGCGCCGCCGGGCGGCCTCGCGGTCACGCCGGCGCTGCCTGGACAGGGCGTTGCCATTGGCCAGTTGCACCAGACTTTCGATCTCGTCGTCGCTGAGCGGAGGGCGTTCGTTATTGGCCATATCGGCCTCCTGGGTCGCGCTTTGCTTCATCTTGAGCGTCCAGCCTAAGGCCACGGCATGACAGTGAGATGTCGGCTCTCCCAGGGGTGAGTGCTAATATAGGCAGAGATGGGAGACAGCTCATCATGCCCGGGGAACGTGCCTCATCAACGAAAGGAGTCGTCACGATGCGAAATAGACAAGGGCGTCTGGTGGTAGGCCTTGCGGGCCTGCTGGTTGCGGGCCTGCTGGTTGCGGGGCTGGTGAGTGCCGATCCCGCCGATGAGCGCTATACCCTCACGCTATTCCATACCAATGATCTGCATGGCCGCACCGACGCCTATCCGCAGCTGGTCACCACGCTCGACAAGGCGCGCGATCGCTACGGCGACGGCCTGCTGCTGGACGCCGGCGACATCTTCTCCGGTACGCTCTACTTCACCGAGTTCCATGGCCAGGACGCCGTCGAGTTCATGAACCTGATGGGCTACGACGCCTTCGTACCCGGTAACCATGAGTTCGATCTAGGCGACCCTGAGGAGGGGCATCTGGCGCTGGCGGCCTTCTTCGAGGCCGCCGAGTTCCCGATCGTCGCCGCCAACATGGACTTTTCCGCGTCACCCGAGTTCGAGGCGCTGCTCGGCGAGTCGCTGGTCGAGGCACCCGAGGGCGGCACGATCCATGATGGCATCGTGGTCGAGCATCAAGGTGAGCGCATCGGCATCTTCGGCCTCACTACCCAAGACACGCCGAATATCTCGAGCCCTGGTGACGTGAGCTTCAGCGACTACCGCGAGGTCGCCGAGGCGATGGTCGAGCGCTTCGAAGCCGAAGGCATCGACAAGATCATCGCTTTGACCCACCTCGGCTATGACAGTGATCCCAGCGTCGGCAATGACCTGCTGCTGGCCCAGCAGGTCGAAGGTATCGATATCATCATCGGCGGGCATAGCCATACCCGGCTCGATCCGCCGACCCTGGTCACCGAGAACCAGCGCGGCGAGACCATGGCACCAACGGTGATCGGCCAGGCCGGCGAGTACGGTGAATATCTCGGTGTGATGGAGGTGATCTTCGACGGCGACGGCATGGTGGTGGATGTCAGCGGCGAGCTGCTGGCGGTGGAGAACAGCGACCCCGACCCCCAAGCCGCCGAGCTGTTGGCGCCCTACACGGCGGCCATCGAGTCCCTGCGCGACGAGACGGTAGGCGTGACGCTGACGGAGACCCTGGCCAATCCCCGCCATGGTGATGGCGATGAACGGAGCGTGCGTGCCAACGAGACGGCGCTGGGCAACTTGATCGCCGATGGCCAGCTGGCTGCCGCCCGGCGGGTGGAAGCCGACACGCTGATGGCGCTGCAGAACGGCGGCGGCATCCGTGAGCCGCTGCCGGCAGGCGACGTCACCGTCGGCGATCTCATCACCGTGCAGCCGTTCGGCAACCGCCTGACGCTGGTCGAGCTAAGCGGTGCCGAGTTGATCGAGACGTTCGAGATCGCCCTGGCCGATGCGCCAGGCGAGAATGGCGGCTTCCTGCACGTCTCCGACGGTACCCGACTCACCTACGACAGCCGGGAAGCGCCGGGTGAGCGGGTCGTGACCCTGGAGGTCGAGGTCGACGGCTCGCTGGATGCCATCGCACCCGACCAGCGCTATATCGTCGCTACCAACAATTTCACCGCCGCCGGGGGTGACAGCCATCACGTGTTGGGAGCGGCCTACGACGATGGCCGAGGCACCATCGTCGGCACCACCGACTGGGAAATGCTGCGCGACCATCTGCTCGAACTCGACGAGGTAAGCCATGTGCCGCAAGGGCGCATCGTCGACCTGGCGACCGAGGACGACGGTGAATAGGTGGTGGCTACTGGTCGCGGTAGTGGCGATCTCGGGCCTGGGTGCGGTGTACTGGTAATCTGCCGAAGTGGGGCAGCATGCCAGTCGCCGTACTCAGCTGGTCAGACACTCGGCCAAGGGCCCATGCCGGTCAGGGTGGGCAACCAGCAGGCTGTGCCACTCGCGTGGCGCCGAGTTGCCACTTAGATCGGTAACCTTGCAGCCCGCTTCGCGGGCGATGACGATGCCGGCGGCAATATCCCACCACTCCAGTTCGGCACCTTGGGACCAGAAGGCATCGAAACGTCCGAGTGCTACATAGGCGACTTCCAGCGCGGCCGAGCCTGGACTGCGAATCCCAGATACCTGCGGCATGAGTTGGGCTAGCTGGCGGCAACTGAGTTGGCAATCGCCCTTGCCGTGGTAGGGCAGGCAGGTGCCGACCAGCATTTCGTTGAGCGGCCTGGCTGGGGGAAGGCGCAGGCGCTGATCACCCAGGAAAGCGCCCCGACCGTGAACGGCCCACAGCATTTCATCGAGCAGCGGCTGGTAGACCACTCCCATCAGCAGTTCGGCGCCACGTTCCACGGCAATGGAGACCGAGAAGTGGGGCACCTTGTGCAGGAAATTGTTGGTGCCGTCCAGCGGATCGATGACCACGCGAAGGTCGCTATCGCCAGCGGCGGTGATGCCGCTCTCTTCGCCAAGGAAGCCCACCTCGGGATGAATCAGACGGATCGTGTCGATGATCGCCTGCTCCGCCGCCCGATCATAATGGCTGACGAAGTCCGAGGCCCCCTTGCTGTCGAACTCGATGGTGCCGGCAGCGTGGTAGCCCTCCCGCAGGATATCGCCGGCCGCTCTGGCTGCGCGCTGCAGGGTGTCGCTCAGCGCTTCAAGGTTATCGGTCATTTACTTACGCTCCATGGGTTTAGTGGTCGTACCCTGGACTCAGCCTAGTCCTCTACTCGGGATGTCAGCGGCGCCAGCGGCGGTGGTGCGCCTACCGATGCGGCAGGCAGTTCTGCAACGGCATTCGGCTGAGGGCCCTGCTTGGCACACAGCCGTGCATAGAGCGCGGCCAGTTCGATGCCCTTGGCGTCCTCGTGCCAGCCTGTCGCATAGTGCTTGGCACGGCGGGCGAGCTCGCTGCGCAGCGTCTCGTCGCCGAGCAGCCGGCTCACCTTGGCGGCGAAGTCGTCGAGCTCCTCGTTGGCAATCAGGCAACCCTCGCCTTCTATCAATACGTCGCGGGTGCCCATCATGGCGGTGGAGACCACTGGCGTGCCTAGCGCCAGGGCCTCCAGCAGCACCAGCCCCTGGGTCTCGGTGCGTGACGCGAAGACGAAGACATCGGCGGCGCGATAGGCGGCTTGTAGCTGGCCGTGGCGATCCAGGTAGCCGAGGAAGCGTACGGCGTACTCCATGCCAATCTGCCGCGCGCGGCGGGTCAGCTCGACGCGGGCCGGCCCCTCGCCGGTAATGATCAGACGCGTGTCAGGGTGCTCGGCGAGTATTCGCGGCAGCAGGTCGATCAGGAACGCGATGTTCTTTTCAAAGGCGAGACGCCCGACGAACAGTAATAGGCGGGCGTTGTCCGGGAGCTCGTAACGGGCGCGAAAGTCCTCCTCATCGGCGGGCTGGCTGAAGCGCTCCAGCGCCAGGCCGGTGGGGATCACCGTCACGCGGGTCTTGACGCCATAGCGCTCCAGCGTCTCGCGCATGGCGTGGGAGGGCGCCACCAGCGCCTTGAGCCGCCGGCACTGCCGCACCGAGAGGCGCCTAGCGATAAAGCGCAACCAGCCGCTGGGTACGCCGCGCACGTAGTGGGGCAGGTACTCCTCGAACAGGGTGTGATAGGTCGCAAGCGCCGGGAGACCCAGGCGCTTTGCCAGCGCCGTGCCGGCATAGTGGGCGACGAAGGGCGTGTGGATATGCACCAGATCGAAGCGCTCCACGGCGAGGCTCGGCAGCAGAGCCATCACCTCGCGGTAGCGCATCATGCGGTCCTCGGGAGAGTTTGCCACCCCGCGCGATGAAACGCGCAGCACGTTCGGCTCGTCCACCTGGCCCACCGGGTAGTCCGGGCAGATCAGCGTGACTGAATGGCCGAGCCGTTCCAGCGCGTCGCGGAAGCTGGCGATGGAAGTGGCGACACCGTTGATGCGCGGGAAATAGACGTCGGACAGCATCAGTATCTTCATGGAGAGGACTCGGCATGGCGGCTGATTTCCACCATCCTGTGCGCTCACGGTGACGTCATGGTGACAATGAGGCGTTATGAGGCGGCTGGCCTGGCACTTGCCATGGCAGCTATATTGAAGGGCCCTCCACCCTTCGCAAGGACTGCCATGTACCGCCTGCATATCGCCAACAAGCACTACTCCTCCTGGTCGCTGCGCCCCTGGGTGCTGATGCGCGAGCTGGGCATCGCCTTCGACGAGCAGCTGAGTCCCTTCGAGCCCGACTCCAGCTGGACGCGCTTTCGCGACTTCTCGCCGACTGGCCTGGTGCCATGCCTGGTAGATGACGAGCAGGTGGTGTGGGAGTCGCTGGCCATCGTCGAGTACCTTGCCGAGCGCCATCCAGGGGTGTGGCCGTCGGATGGCGCGGCGCGGGCCTGGGCGCGCAGTGCCAGCGCCGAGATGCATGCCGGTTTTTCGGCGCTGCGCAGTCAGTGCCCAATGAGCTGTGGCGTACGGGTGCGCATGGCGCGCCTCGACGACGCCCTGCTCGGCAATCTGGCGCGTTTGGAGGAGCTATGGCAGCAGGGCCTGGCGCGCTTCGGTGGGCCCTTCCTGGCCGGCGAGGCGTTCAGTGCCGTGGACGCCTTCTTTGCCCCGGTCGCCTTTCGGGTGCAGAGCTTTGGGCTGCCGCTGGGCGAGGCCTCTACCGCCTATGTCGAGCGGCTGCTGGCGCTGCCCGCCATGCAACAGTGGTATGCTGAGGCCCTGGCCGAGCCGTGGATCGACCCACAGCATGAGCAGGAGGTGGAGGCGTGTGGCAGCGTGCTGGCCGACTATCGAACGCCTGAACGAGACTAGGCGCTGGCCAGGCGCTTGACCTCGACCTGGGCGAACCAGTCGATATCCTGTGCCCGCTCGCCCAACTGCTCGATCACTGCCGGACTGGAGAAGGCCGCCTGCTCATCGAGACACACCACCACGGTGACCGCGCCTTCCAGGTAGTGCAGTTCGATATCGCGTATCTCGGGCCATACCTCGAGCGGCTGCCAGCGCTCGGCCAGTGTCGCTTCCACGTCGGGGCGCAGCGGCAGGCCGGGGAAGCGGCTGGGGTCGCCCTCACCGGCGTCGTCTTCCGGATCGATATGGAAGGTGAGGTCGGTCAGCGCGGGGAAGGACCGGCGCAGCCGCCGGCTGACCTCATTGCCGATCTCGTGGCCCTCGGAGACGCTGATCCGCGGTGATACCACTACGTGAAGGTCGAGCATGGTGCGCCCGGCGGAAAGCCGGGTGCGCAGGTCGTGAATACCGGTAACCCCAGGCACGCTCATGGCAACATCGCGCATGGCGTGCTGGGTACTCACCGGCAGGGCGGTGTCGATCAGCTCGCGGCCGGCGTCCCACAGCAAGCTCCAGCCGACCTTGCCCACCAGCAGCCCGACGACCACTGCGGCGAGGGTATCCAGCCAACCGTAACCCCACTGGGTACCGAGCATCGCCACGATGACCACTGCGGTGGAGAATACATCGGAGCGCGAGTGCCAGGCGTTGGCCTCCAGCAGGCGTGACTGGGTGCGTCGCGCCACCCGCATGGTGGCCTGGTAGAGCGCCTCCTTGGCCAGTAGTGTTACCAAGGCGATGCCGACGGCCCAGTAGCCGGGAGGGGGGATCGCGGTATTCGAGAGCAGGCGCTCGACGCTCGACCAGGCGATGGCCCCGGCGACGAAAATCAGCATGCTGCCCAGGAACAGCGTGGCCAGGGTTTCGATGCGGCCGTGACCGTAGGGGTGGTCGTGGTCTGGCCCTTGTTGCCCATAGTGGGTGGCGGCCAGTACGAACCCGTCGGTGATCAGGTCGGAGAAGGAGTGGATGCCGTCGGCGATCAGAGCGGTGGAGCTCACCATCACCCCGACAATTACCTTGATGATACCCACCAGGGCATCGACCCAGATGGCCAGTATCGTGATACTGCGGGTGGCGCGTTGGTCAGCAGTCATGGTCAGGTTACGGTCTGCTCAGGTCGCTCGACGATGCATACTCGTCGTAGTCGTATGATCAATGGCTAAATAGTACCGAATCAGTCCTGTATGAGCAATATCATACTGCGCTCAACACAGCGTCTGGCGCGCCTCGGGCAAAGAGGCCTCCGAACCCGACGGCAGCGGCGCCGAGGGCGCCTTCAACCAGGCGGCGATATCGGCCTCGGTACGCTGGCGTTGGGTATAGCGGGTCAGCATATGGTAGCCGTCCGGGTAGAGCGCCAGGCGCCAGTCCGCCGTAACGTCGGCCGGCAGCCGTTCGAGCAGGGCGCACATCGCCTCCGGGGGGATCACCTGATCGTTGTCGCCGTAGAGCAGCAGGGTAGGGCCGGCGACCTGGGCGGCGCGCTCCAGCGCTAGATCCATGGTGCGGGTCAGGCCGTAGAGCGTATCGACCCGTGCGCGGCGCAGGATACGCGGATCCTCGGCCAGCTTGGCGATGATCTCTGGGTCGTCGGTGGGCTCGATACCCAGCCGCTCGGCGGCGCGCGCCGAGAAGGCCACGTCGGGTATCAACCGCACGCCCAGCCATAGCCCCACGCGCTGGTACCAGGGCATCGCCACCTGGCCCCACACCGCCGGGGCAATCAGTACGCTGCCATCCACCGGCGGTGGGGTATTGCGACTCATGGTGAGCATTACCAGCGCGCCGCCCATGCTCTTGCCGACCAGGTACAGCGGCGTCTCTGGGTGGCGCTCACGCAGCAGCCGGGCGAGCAGGTCGATGTCATCGACCATTCGCTGGTGACCGGGCCACAGCCGGCGCTGGCGGGTAACGCCGAAGCCGCGCTGGTCGAAGGCATAGACCTCGATGTTGTGCTCGGTCAGCGCCTCGGCCAGCACGTCGAAGCTGCCGCCGTGGTCGTTGAAGCCGTGCACCGCCAGTACCACTGCGTCGGGGGCCTCACCGGCCGGTGGCCAGTGCCATAGCGGCAGGCGGTAGCCATCCTCGGCG
The DNA here is from genome assembly GCF_002286975.1 of Halomonas salipaludis. Classification (GTDB taxonomy): domain Bacteria; phylum Pseudomonadota; class Gammaproteobacteria; order Pseudomonadales; family Halomonadaceae; genus Franzmannia; species Franzmannia salipaludis. The sequence continues at coordinate 66,318 of NZ_NSKB01000004.1, read as the reverse complement.
GTCACGTAGTGTCCATCCAGCTGCGGCGCTTCTCCCCCTGGCCCAGGTGGCTGCAGCGTGGCACCACCGCTGCACCCCGCCAACAGCATCAGCAGGGGCAGCAGCACGGCAAATGGGCAGCGGGATGGCGGATTGCCTGACATCAAAGGAAGAGATCGCCCTGTGCAGTGGGTGGTCTGAATTGGCTGCAATCGAGGCCCTCGTCGATACGTTCGGCCATGCCCAGGCGGCGCCTGGCGTGCTGGAAGCGCTGAGCCAGCAGGTCGGCGAAGACGCCCTCGCCGCGGAAGCGATGCCCGAAGCGGCCGTCGTAGTCCTTGCCGCCGCGGCACTGGCGAATCAGGCTCATCACCTTGGCGGCGCGCTCGGGGTAGTGGGCCTCGAGCCAGGCCTCGAACAGCGGCGCCACCTCGTGGGGCAGGCGCAGCAGCATCCAGCCGGCGGTGCGCGCACCGGCGCGGCAGGCGGCCTCGAGCAGTGATTCTAACTCATGGTCATTGAGGCCGGGAATCATCGGTGAGAGCAGTGCCCCCACCGGCACACCCACGGTGTTGAGCTCGCGAATCACCCGCAGCCGCGCCTGGGGCGAGGCGGTGCGCGGCTCCAGGCTGCGCTTGAGATTGGCATCCAGGCTGGTGAGGCTGACGAAGACCCGCACCAGGCGCTGCTCGGCCATCTCGGCCAGCAGTTCGCTGTCGCGCAGGATCAGCGCGCTCTTGGTCACCAGGGTGACCGGATGGCGGCAGGCCAGCAGCAGTTCCAGCACCCGGCGAGTGGTCTGCCATTCGGCCTCGATGGGCTGGTAGCAGTCGGTATTGCCGGAGAGGTTGATCGGTCGGCATACATAGCCCGGCTTGCACAGCTCCTCCTCGAGGCGCTCCACCAGGCCGCTCTTGGCGATCAGCTTGGTCTCGAAGTCGAGCCCCGGCGAGAGGTCCCAGTAGGCGTGGCTGGGCCGCGCGTAGCAGTAGACGCAGCCGTGCTCGCAACCGCGGTAGGGGTTGATCGAGCGGTCGAAGCCGAGATCCGGCGAGCGATTCCACGACAGCGCCGTCTTGGGATGCTCCTCGCGCACCTCGGTGGCCAGCGTTGCCGGCGCCTCGTCCTGCCACCAGCCGTCGTCCACCGCGTCGCTGTGGGTGGGGGCGAAGCGATTGTGAGGATCATAGGTGGCGCCACGGCCCTTGAGCGGGGCCCGGTAGTCGGCTGAGTGTGAGGCGGGCATCGTTGGCACCTCGCAGGATGTGTGTATGGATATACAGTATAGAGGTGTGGCCCGAGCCTGCAAGGTAACTGCCCCGGCGACTCTGCTACCATTGGCGCCTTCCCAGGACCTGCGGCCAGGAGCGGCACGTGAGCGACGCCTTTTCTTCCCTTCCCGATGTCGATGCCGCCTGCGCTGCGCAGGCGGCGGCACATCTCGATACCCTGACCAAGCCACCCGGCAGCCTGGGGCGGCTGGAGCCGCTGGCGGTGCAGCTGGCCGGCATCCGCGGGGAATCCTTCCCGCGGGTCAGCCCGCCCGGGGTGCTGGTGTTCGCCGCCGACCATGGCATCGCCGCCGAGGGCGTCTCGGCCTTTCCCCAGTCGGTCACGGCACAGATGGTCGCCAACTTCGTCGCCGGCGGGGCGGCGATCAATGTCTTCGCGCGGCAGATCGGCGCGCGGCTCGAGGTGATCGATGTCGGGGTTGCCAGCGTCGTGTCGGGGGCGGGCGTGGTCGACGAGAAGGTTCGTGCCGGCACCGGCAACTTCGCCGTCGAGGATGCCATGACCCGCGGCGAGGCCATGCAGGCTATCGGCGTGGGGCAGCGCGCCGCCGAGCGCGCCGTGGAGGCCGGCTGCCGCTGCCTGATCGTCGGCGAGATGGGCATCGCCAACACCTCCGCCAGCAGTGCGCTGCTGGCGGTTCTGACCGGGCGGCCGGTCGCCGAACTGGTGGGGCGCGGCACCGGCATCGATGACGCCGGCCTGGTGCGCAAGCGGGCCGTGATCGAGGCGGCCATTGCCGCGCGGGCGCCGGATGCCGACGACCCCCTCGGCGTGCTGGCTAGCCTCGGTGGCCTGGAGATCGCCGCCATCGCCGGGGCCTTCATGGAGGGCGCGGCGCGGCGGGTACCGCTGTTGGTGGATGGCTTTATCGCGACGGTGGCGGCGCTGCTGGCGTGTCGGTTGGCGCCTGAGCTGCGCGACTACCTGATCTTCGCCCACCGCTCACATGAAGCGGGGCACGGTGAGGCGCTGGCGGCCCTGGAGGCCAGCCCGCTGCTCGACCTCGAGCTGCGCCTCGGCGAGGGCAGCGGCGCGGCGCTGGCCTTTGCACTGCTGGAGGCGGCCTGTCGCATGCTCAGCGAGATGGCCACCTTCGAGACCGCCGGCATCAGCGCCGGCCCAGCGTAAGAGGCTCGCGCATGTCGCAATGGCTGCTGTCCGGCGCGCTCGCCGTGCCCTTGACCCTCGCCGGCCTGGGCCTGCTGCTGGCGGCGATCATTCTCGATCTGCTTGCGGGGGACCCGCGGCGCCTGCCGCATCCGGTGGTAGGTATCGGGCGTGCCATCGCCTGGCTGGAGGCGCGCTGGAACCACGGCCCGGCTGCATCGCGCCGCCGCCGGGGGGCGTTGATGACCGCGCTGGTGGTAGTGGGCGCCTATGCCGTCGGTTGGGCGCTGCTCACCCTGCTGGGGTGGCTGCACCCCTGGCTTGGCTGGGCTGCTGAGCTATGGCTGCTGTGGAGCTGCCTGGCGATCAAGGGCCTAGCCGACGCCGGGCGCGCGGTGGCAGTACCGCTTGCCGAGGGGGACCTGCCCGCGGCGCGCCGGGCACTGGGCATGATCGTCGGTCGCGACACCCAGGCGCTTGATGAGAGCGAAATCGCCCGCGGCGCCGTCGAGACCGTCGCCGAGAACAGCGTCGATGGCATTACCGCGCCGCTGTTCTGGGCACTGATCGGCGGTGCACCGCTGGCGCTGGCGTACAAGGCGGTGAACACCCTCGACTCCATGGTCGGCTATCGCAACGCCCGCTATCGCGACTTCGGCTGGGCCTCGGCGCGGCTCGATGACCTGGCCAACTGGCCGGCGGCGCGGCTCACCGCCTTGGCGATCTGGCTGTCGAGCGGGTGGCTGCCTGGTGAGTGGCAACGGCGCGGGGCGCTGGCGGCCACGTGGCGCGAGGCACCGCGGCACCCCAGCCCCAACGCCGGCTGGCCGGAGGCGATGGTGGCCAACCTGCTCGGCGTGCAGCTGGGTGGTGTCAATTACTACGCCGGCGAGGTATCGCATCGCGCAACCCTGGGCAGCCCGCACCGGCCGCTGTGCGCGGCGGATATCGGCGCTGCGATACGCTTGATGCACGGTGGTTGGGTGGTGAGCCTGCTGCTGCTGGTCATGGCGCTACTGATACTGCGAAGTGTCGTACCGTGAGCCAGTTCAGCGTAAAGCGTTATCAGTAGGCGTCGAGTCGCTGCAGGTCCCTGACGATGTGGCGCACTTCGGCTTCATGACCGTCAGCCAGTGATTGAAAAAAGGCTAGCTCTCGGGCCCCGGCGGCTCGCTCCGCCCGGTGGGTGTAGAGATCCTGAAAGGTGCGGTGCGCGGTCAGGGCGGTGGACATCACGTTCTGTATCTCGCTGCCGCCAATTCGCTCTGGCAAGCGCTCGACAACCGGCGGATGGGGAAAGTCCGTAGGGTCGTCGAACCAGGTCTCTAGCACAGCTCGATGGTCGCCATTCTCGGTTGCATAGCGGGTCAGCTCGGTGTGCTGTTTATCTTCACGCTGTGCGAGATACTCGAGCGCCATGCGTTCACGCTCGCTTTCGGAGATAGCCGCCAGCTGACGATACTGCTCAGCCATACGGGCATGAAAATTCGCTGCCCAGGACACCAATTCCCTGACTTGATGGAAGCGCATGGCGGATTCTCCCGCAGCAAGAGGCAGCACTCGAATAGTGGCCGTTACTTACACCCTAGCCGAAATAGGGCGGTTCGCCTTGACCGTTATCAGGTCGGCAGGCAATGTCCTGCTGCTCATGGTAGCGTCGCTGCTGTTGCAGGGAGATTCATGAACATGACCGATGCGACAGGCCGTGGTGCCTGGCCGCTACACGGTGGCCAGCCAGGCGCCTTTACAGCCCTGGCCCAGCGCCACGGCTGGCCCGGCGACCGACCGCTGATTGACCTCAGCGCCAATATCAACCCGCTGGGTCCGCCGGCCTGGCTGGAGGCGCAGCTGCGCGCGACCCTGCCGGCCCTGGCGCGCTACCCGGATCCCGACTACCGCCAGGCCCGCCAGGCCATCGCCGAGCGTGAAGGGCTGGCCCCGGCCCAGGTGCTGCTGACCAACGGCGGCGCTGAAGCGATCTTTCTCGCCGCTGCGCTGCACGCCGGCCAGCGCGGAGTGATCGTCGAGCCGACCTTCGGCGAGTACGCCCGGGCCTGCCGCCACTACGGTGTCGGCATCCAGCGCCTGGCCTTGATGGCGCAGGACTTCTCCCTCGATCAGGTCGCCGCCGAGGCGGCCATGGCCGAGGCCGACGTGATGTGGCTGTGCCGGCCCAACAATCCGAGCGGCACCCTGGTGCCGCGGGCGCAGATCGAGGCGCTGCTGCACGCCGGGTTGAGCCACGGCTGCCAGCTGGTCGTCGACGAAGCCTTCGTCGACTTTACGGCAGAGGACGAGTGCCTGACGCCGCTGCTGGCCGAGTATCCCAACCTGCTGCTGCTGCGCTCGTTGACCAAGTACTACGCCCTGCCCGGGCTACGCCTGGGCTATCTGCTCGGTAGTGCCGACAGCGTGGCGCGCGCCGCCGGGTGTCAGCTGCCGTGGAGCGTCAATGCCCTGGCCGCCGACCTGGTGGCACCGCTACTGGAAGACCATGACTACCAGCGCCAGACTCGGGCCTGGCTCGGCTCAGAGCGTGAGCGAATGCAGGCGGGCGTGGCGAGTCTGGGCTTCGAGGCGCCGTTGACCGAGGCCAATTTCCTGCTGCTGCGCGATCCCCGCGCCGCGCCTGGCCCCGGTAGCGCCGACCCGCTGTTCGCCCACCTGCTCGCTCACGGCCTGCTGGCCCGGCACACCCATAACTTTGCTGGCCTCGACGGCGGCTGGCTGCGCGTGGCGCTGGGTGAGCGCGACGCCAATTGCCAACTGCTGGAGGCGCTCGCCGCCTGGAGGCCATCATGATTGCCTTCGTCAGCGGCGGCGCCCGTTCAGGCAAGAGCGCCTACGGCGAAGCGCTGGTGCGCCGCTGGCAGCAGCAGCGCGGCGGGGCGCGCTACTACCTGGCCACCGCCAGCGCGGACGATGGCGAGATGGCGGCGCGCATCGCCCGGCATCGCGCCGAGCGCGGCAGCGGCTGGATCACGCGAGAGGCGCCGTTGGCGCTGAACACCGCCCTGGCCGAGGTCGAGGCCGGCAGCGTGGTGCTGCTCGACTGCCTGACGCTGTGGGCCAGCCGGGTGCTGTTCGACAGCTCCCTTGACCAAGTCGCAGCCACGGCGCTGCTGGAGGGCACCCTGGCACAAGCCCGGGCGCGGGAGATCGACCTGGTCGTGGTCTCCAACGACCTCAATGAGGGCATGCCGCCGGACGATGAACTCAGCTGGCGCTATCTGGCGCTGCTGCAGGCCGCGCACTGCCAGCTGGCGGCGGAGGCCGACGTGGTGATCCAGGTGATCGCCGGCCTGCCCCAGGCCTGGAAGGGGAGCCTGCCATGAAGCCAGCGTTCTACGGGCTGCTGCTGGCACTGCAGTTCCTGACCCGGGTGCCGATCCCGGTCGCCTGCCCCTGGACGCTTGCCACCAGCCGCTGGGCGGTGCGCTGCTACCCGCTGGTGGGCATGCTGCTGGGCGCCTTGATGGCGGCGGCGGGGCAGCTCTTTGCGGGGCTGCCGGCGCCGCTGCTGACGCTGCTGCTGCTCAGCCTGTGGGTGGCGCTGTCCGGGGGGCTGCACCTGGACGGGCTGATGGACGTGGCCGATGCCCTGGGCAGCAATACGCCGCTGGAGAAGCGCTGGGCGATCATGAAGGACCCCCATGTCGGCAGCTTCGCGATCATTGCGCTGCTGTTCCAGCTGGCGTGGAAGGGCGCGCTGCTGTGGGCCTGGCTGGAGGCCGGCATTAGCCTGCTATGGCTGGTGGCGGTGCTGGGGCTGGGGCGGTTGGCGGCGGTGGCGCTGCTGGTACAGGTGCCGGCGGCCCGTAAAGAGGGGCTGGCGTGGTCCTGGCAGCAGCATCTCGGGCATCGCGACCTGCTGCTCTCGATGCTGCCGCTGGCGCTGCTGTGGTGGCTGACGCCCGGCTGGGTGCTCGCGCTGGGGGCGCTGCTGTTCTTTCTATTGTCATACGGCGCGCTGATCATACGCGCTTTCAAGGGCATCAATGGCGATATCGTCGGTGCCGCCATCGAGGGAGGAGAACTATGGCTGCTGCTGGTCGTTTGGCTATCACTGTCGTCCGTCACGGGCTGACGGCCTGGAATATCGAGCGTCGCTACCAGGGTCAGCGCGACATTCCGCTGCTGCTGCCGGATGCCGTGCCGGGCCTCGACCGCCTGCGCGATGACCTGCGCCGCTATCAGGCCGAGCAGCCGTTCAATGCGATCTACTCCAGCGACCTGATTCGCTGCCGCCAAACCCTGGCCCATGTGCTGGAGGGGCGCGAGGGGGATACTGCGCTCCACGTCGAGCCGCGGCTGCGCGAGATGGACTTTGGCGCCTACGAGGGCAAGTGCTACGAGGAGCTCAAGGACCTGCCGGCCTATCGTGCCTGGATCGACAGCCAGGGCGAGCAGGCACCGCCCGAGGGGGAGTCGGCTGCCGCGCTGCGCGCGCGGCTCGATGCCTGGTTCGATGACCTGCTCGAGGCCGCCGAGGCGCACGCCTGGCAGCGTCTGCTGGTGGTGACCCACGGCGGGGTGATCCGCGAGCTGCGGCGCCGCTTCGAGGCCATCGACTTCTGGGACGGCAGCGTCGCCCAGGCCGAAGGGCGGCGGTTCATGTTCGACAAGCAGGGAGGGGCGTGGCAATGCAGCTGGTCATCGGCGGTGCCTGCGCCGGCAAGCGCGCGCTAGTCCGGGGCTGGTACCCACAGGCGCGCTGGCATCTGCTGGGTGCCGCGGACGGCATACTGCCGGCTCCGGGAGAGCGGCTGGTGGTGAGCGGCTGGGCGGCCTGGATCGAGGCGGCGGTCGAGCGTGGGGCAGATGACGATGACACCCTGCGCCTGGCGCTGGCCGAGCGCCTCGACGTTCTGTTGGCCGCCGAGGCCGAGCGGGCCGCCCAGGTGGTACTGATCGTCGAGGAGATGGGCCGCGGCATCGTGCCGATGGGGGCTGCGCGGCGCCGCCTGCGCGATCTCAACGGCTGGCTGGCCCAGGACGCCGCGGTACGCTGCGAACGGGTCTGGTATGTGCGCCACGGGCTCTATCGGAGGTTGAGTTAGTCCAAGGCAACGACAATAAACCCGCAGCGAGGAACGCCGGGGGCAGGGCGAAGAGGAGGTTTGCGCCATGGATGGCGCAAGGTAGCGCCCAGGGAAGGGTTTACAGCGCCTCCTCGTAGGCCTGCCGACGGATCAGTTCCGAGCGGTGTTGCTATCTGCATTATTGACGCTAATCCCTACGAATTGACCTTTACCAAGCGCATTGCTAGCTTACCGCCACTCTCAGGTGCTGGCGGTGAGCTCACGGCCAGTTAAACGGGAAGTCGGTGCGCGAGTCCTATCCATCGTTTTTCGCCACTCCGACGCTGCCCCCGCAACGGTGATCGAGTCAACGTCCGTCGATATGCCACTGTGCCCGCTTGGGCATGGGAAGGCGACGGTCGAGAAGGCCCACAGTGGCCTTCGCTCGTCAGCCCGGAGACCGGCCCGAGAGCCTCGTGCAAGCCTAAAGAACATCACGCCGTGCGGGTGAGCACGGCGAGCAAGGGACTCTCCATGAACGCTCTACTCTCTTCCCGTGGCCTGGGGGCTTTCGCCCTGGCCGCGCTGCCGCTGGCCGTCCAGGCCCAGAGTTCGCCAGCATCACAGGCTGATGATGCCAGCGACCCGCAGCAGCTCAACCCGATGGTGGTCACCGCCGCGCTGGCGCCGCGTACCGCGGACGAGAGCCTGACCTCGGTGACGGTGCTCGACGAGGCCACGCTGCGCCGCCAGGATCCCACCAGCGTGACCGATCTGCTGCGCGGCCAGCCTGGCGTCGACGTTACCTCCAGCGGCAGTTTCGGCAAGAACAGCAGCGTTTATCTACGCGGCACCGGCAACGAATCGACACTGCTGATGATCGATGGCATTCGCCTGCGCTCGGCCACCGCCGGTGGTGCGGCCTGGCAGTTCCTGGACCCACGCATGTTCCAGCGCGCCGAAATCGTACGCGGCCCGCGCGGTAGCCTCTATGGTGCCGACGCGGTGGGCGGCGTGGTGCAGCTGTTCACCCACGACGCCGAGGAGGGCGGCCCGCACCCGCGCATCTCGGCGGGTGGTGGCTCCTTCAACACCCAGCGCTACAGTGCCGGCTTCACCGGCAGTGAGGGCGGCACCCGCTACAGCTTCGCCGGCAGTCATTTCAGTACCGACGGCACGCCGGTGCGCCGCGGAGGTGAGGACAAGGGCTATGACAATACGACGGCGCTGGCGCGGATGTCGCATACCTTCGACGATGGGAGCGAGGTCGGCGTGCTGGCGCTGCGCGCCCGCGGCAACACGGAGTTCGATCGCTTCGGGGCACCGTCCGATACGGACTTCGCCCAACAGGTCGCTGGCATCTATGGCGAAATCCCGTTCACCGACACCTGGCGTAGCCGTCTCACAGTGAGTGAATCTCGCGATGAGCAGGATACGACCTATACCACCGGCACCAGCATTTTCGACACGCGTAGCCGGGCGGCTCGCTGGGACAATACCCTGGATTTCGGCCCCCATCAGCTGGTGATAGGCTCCGAGTACATGCATGATGCCATCGAGGCGACCGACGACTTCGTCGAGGAGAGCCGCGACAATGTCGCTGTGTATGCCCAGGCGCTGCTCGACTTGAGCCCCTTCTCGGTCCAGGCGAGTTTGCGTCACGATGACAACGAAGCCTTTGGCCGGGAGCTGACCGGGGGCCTCGCACTTGGGGTCGAGCTCGATACTCACCATACGCTCCGTGCCAGTTACGGCACCGCCTTCCGCGCGCCCACGTTCAATGATCTCTACTACCGGGACGAGTGGGGCAGCGAGGGCAATCCGAACGTCAATGCCGAGACTTCACGTACCTTCGAGCTGGGGGCCAGAGGCCAGTATCGCAGCGGCTTCTGGGATCTGGCCGTTTATCAGAGCGATATCGATGACCTCATTGCCTGGACGCCCGACCCCGCCGCCCCGTTCCGCTGGACCCCCATGAATGTCAACGAGGCCCGTATTCGAGGTGTCGAGCTCGCGACCGGTATCGAGCTCCAGCACTGGACCTTGCAGACGGCCCTGACCTGGATCGATCCGGAAAATCGCAGTGGTGCCAATGCGGGGAATCGTATCCAGCGTCGCGCCAGCCAGAGCGCGCGTTTCGACGTGGATCGCGAGCTGGGTGATTGGTCGCTGGGCGGCTCCTGGATCGTTCAGGGGTATCGCTACAATGATGCCGAGAACGAAGATCGCATCGGTGGCTTCGGGCTGGTCAACCTGCGCGCCGGCTGGCAGTTCGCCCCGCTGTGGTCGGCTCGCCTGACGGTGGAGAACGCCCTGGACAAGGAGTACGAAACTTCCCGTGACTACCTCAACGCCGGTCGTGCGGCCTTCGTCAGTGTTCACTTCGGCCAGTAGCGGCCGGTTCGGCGGGGCCCTTGGCCTCGCTGCTGCTGCCGGTGCCTTGCTGGCGCTGGTTCTGTCGGGGCTGGGCGCTGGTGAGGCGCGGGCCGATTCGCGGTGTGCCATCGACGACCGCGACCGCGAGGTGTGCCTTGAGGCACCGGCAACCCGCATTGCCACGCTCTCCCCCGGCGCCACCGAGCTGGTCTATGCCGCCGGGGCGGGGGGGAAGGTGGTCGCGGTGGTCGCCTACAGCGACTACCCCCCGGAGGCCCGGCAAGTGACCTCGGTGGGCAGCCATACCCGGGTCGATCTCGAGGCCCTGGTCTCGCTGCAGCCGGACCTGGTGATCGGCTGGATCACCGGCAACCCCGCCGAACAGCTCGAGACCATCGAGGCGTTGGGTGTGCCGGTGTTCTATATCGAGCCGCGCAGCATCGACAGCGTGGCCACGACCATCGAGCGCCTGGCGCGGCTGGCGGGCAGCGAAGCGGAGGGTAACGACGTCGCCGCGGAGTTTCGCGCCGGGATGGACGCGCTGGCCGATGAGTACGCCGCTGCCGAGCCGGTGGCGACCTTCTATCAGGTCTGGGACGAGCCGCTGATGAGCGTCAACGATGAGCACCTGATCGGCGAGGTGGTACGGCTATGCGGCGGGGTCAATGTGTTCGGCGAGCTATCGCGGCTGGTGCCGCGCATCGACGACGAAGCGGTGCTGGCCGCCGACCCGGAGGCGATCGTTGCCGGCGGCATGGGCGAGGAGAACCGCCACTGGTTGACCCACTGGCAGCAGTATCCCGGCCTGACGGCGGTGGCGCGTGACAACCTGTTCTTCGTGCCGCCGTCGCTGATTCAGCGGCCCACGCCGCGCTTGCTGGAGGGCAGCCGCATCCTCTGCGAGAAGCTCGAGGTGGCGCGTGGCCGCCGCTGAGCTGGGCGCTCGGCCGCTGCTGGCGGGCCGCGGCATATGGCTGCCGCTGGCGGTACTGGCGCTGGCTGGCTGCGCCGCGCTGGGGCTATCGCTTGCCGTGGGCAGCGCCAGCGTATCGCCAGAGGCGCTGTGGGCGGTGCTGCGCGGCGAGGGTGACGCCCTGTCGCGCACGCTGGTTCTCGAGCTGCGCCTGCCGCGCTCTCTATCCGCTTTCGCGGTGGGCGGGCTGCTCGCCGTGGCCGGCGCCCTGATGCAGGTGCTGCTGCGTAACCCGCTGGCCGACCCCTACGTGCTGGGGCTCTCCGGCGGCGCCTCGGTAGGGGCGCTGGCGGCGATGCTGGCGGGGCTGGGCGGGGCAGTGATCACCGGCTCGGCGTTTGCCGGGGCCTTTCTGTCGACACTGCTGGTCTTCGGCCTGGCCCACGGCACCGGCAGCTGGACACCGTCGCGGCTGCTGCTCACCGGGGTGGTGGTCGCCGCCGGCTGGGGCGCGGTGATCACCCTGATGCTGGCGCTGAGCCCGGCGGAGCGGTTGCCGGGCATGCTCTACTGGCTGATGGGCGATCTCTCCTATTCGCGTACCCCCTGGCCGCCGCTGGCGCTGCTATTGATCATCTGCCTGCTGCTGATGCCGCTGGGCCGCAGCCTCAACGTGATGGCGCGGGGGCCGCTGCAGGCAGCGGCGCTGGGCGTCAACGTGCGCCCGCTGGAGTGGACGATCTATCTTGTCGCCAGCGCCCTGACCGCCATGGCAGTGACCACTGCCGGCAGCATCGGCTTCGTCGGCCTGGTGGTGCCGCATATGCTGCGCCTGCTGCTGGGCAACGACCAGCGCCTGATCCTGCCAGCCTGCGCCCTGGCCGGCGGCACGCTACTGGTGCTCGCCGACACCCTGGCGCGCACCATGATCGCCCCGGAGCAGCTGCCGGTGGGCGTGATCACCGCGCTGCTCGGCGTGCCGACCTTCCTCTACCTGCTCTACCGGAGCCGCTGATGAACCGCCTGGGGCTGGGTGATCTGGTCATCGACGTGCCCGGCCGCGACGATGGTCGCGCGCTGTCGCTTGGCGTCGAGCCGGGCCAGGTGTGGGGCGTGCTGGGTCCCAACGGCGTGGGCAAGACGACCCTGCTGCACACCCTGGCCGGGTTGCGCGCGCCGCGTGCCGGCCAGGTACTGCTCGACGGCCAAGCCCTGGCCACGCTGGGTCGCCGCCAGGTGGCGCGGGCCCTGGGGCTGGTGTTTCAGGATCGCCAGGATGGTTTTCCCGCCACGGTGCGCGAAACCGCGCTGATCGGCCGCCACCCGTGGCTGTCGGCTTGGCAGATGGAGGGCGGCGAGGATCTGCGCCTGGCCGAGACAGCGCTGGCGCGACTCGACGTCGACCACCTCGCCGAGCGCCTGGTGAGCACGCTCTCCGGCGGCGAGCGGCAGCGCCTGGCGATTGCCACCGTGCTGACCCAAACGCCGCAGATCTGGCTCGCCGACGAGCCGACCAACCATCTCGACCTCCACCACCAGACCGCGGTGATGGCGCTGCTCGCCGAGCAGGCCGCCGAGGGGCGCGCGGTAATGATGTGCCTGCACGACCTCAACCTGGCGGCGCGATGGTGCGACCACCTGCTGCTGCTGTATCCCGACGGCGAGGCGTGCTGGGGCCCGCGCGACGCCATGCTGGAGACCAGCGCCCTGGAGCGACTCTACGGCCAGCGCCTGGCCACCGCCGAGGTCGACGGTGCGCCGGTTTTCGTTCCCGTGAGGTAGCCCCGAGTGGGCGTGTCGGTGCAGCGCTACAGGGCGTTGCGAAAGCGCATGATCCGGCGCTGGTCGTGGGGATCCTCGAGGAAATCGACGTGCACGCCGAAGGTGTGGTGCAGCCTCTCGGCCGTCAGCACCTGGCTGGGTGAGCCGACATCGACCAGGCGCCCGCCATCCATCACGCCGATGCGGTCGCACTCCATGGCCTGATTGAGGTCGTGCAGGGCAATCACCACGGTGACCGACAGCTGCCGAACCAATGACAGGATCGATAGCTGGTGACGAATATCGAGGTGGTTGGTGGGCTCGTCGAGCAGCAGGATCCTCGGCTGCTGAGCCAGGGCGCGGGCGATATGCACACGCTGGCGTTCGCCGCCGGACAGCGTATGCCAGAGCCTATCCGCCAGATGCGCCATGCCGACGTTGTCCAGGGCCTGGTCGACGATGGCATCGTCCTGCTCCGACCATGGCTGCAGCGCCGAGAGGAAGGGCGTTCGGCCCAGCGCCACCGCCTCGCGAACCACGATGCGGTCGAGGGTCTCGGCCTGCTGTTCGACGAAGGCGATGGTGCGGGCGATGTCGCGCTGGCGCATCGCGTACATCGAGGCGTCGTTTACCAGTACGCGCCCGGTCCTGGGCTTGCGCAGCCCGGCCAATACCCGCAGCAGGGTGGTCTTGCCCGAACCGTTGGGGCCGACCAGGCCAAAGGTCTCGCCGGGCGCTACCGCGAGGCTGACGTCGTCCAACAGCCGGTGGCCGTGGACGCGCCAGTCGATGCGTTCGGCGGCCAGCCTCATTTGGTCCGCGACCCGCGCACCAGGATCACGGCGAAGGCCGGGGCGCCGATCAGCGCCGTGACCACCCCGATCGGCAGCACCTGCCCCGGCACGATGATGCGCGAGAGGATGTCTGCGGCGATCAGGAACACCGCGCCGGCCAGCGCCGAGGCGGGCACCAGCCGGGTGTGGCGGCTGCCGACGATAAAGCGCATGGCGTGGGGAATCACCAGCCCCACGAAGCCAATGGCGCCGACCATGGAGACCATCATGGCGGTGACCAGGGCCATGCTGGCAATCAGGATGCCGCGCACGCGGCGCACCGAGATGCCTAGCGAGGCGGCGCTGTCGGCACCGAAGGTAAAGGCATCCAGTGCCCGCCGGTACCACAGGCAGACCAGCAGGCCGGCCACCGCGGCGGGCAGTCCCAGGCCAACATCCTCCCAGCGTACTCCGGAGAGGTTGCCCATCAGCCAGAACATGATGCCCCGCGCCTGCTCGGCGCTCGCCGACTTGGTGATGATAAAGGCGGTGAGGGCGTTGAACAGCTGCGAACCGGCAATGCCAGCGAGGATGATGGCGCCAGCGGCCTGGGTACTGCGCCCCCCGCCGGTGCCGCTGCCGGCGGCATGGGCGAGCATCACCACCAGACCGAATGCCAGCCCCGCCCCGGCAAAGGCCCCGAGGGAGAGCGACAGCGCGCCGGCGCCGAGCCCGGCGATGGTCACCGCCACGGCACCGGTGGAGGCGCCGGCCGAGATCCCCATCAGGAAGGGATCGGCCAGTGGGTTGCGCAGCAGTGCCTGCAGGACCACCCCGGCAAGCGCCAGGCCGGCTCCGCAGCAGGCGGCAAGAATCGCGCGGCTAAGGCGGTAGTTCCAGATGATGCCGGCATCGATCCGGTCCACGGCATAACCCGCGCCCCACAGCTGATTGGCCAGTACCTTGAGAATGGTGTCCAGCGCAATCGGCGTCTCGCCGATGGCGGTGCCGGCCATTATCGCCATGAATAGGACCAATGGCGTCAGCCAGGTCCAGTGCCAGCGAATGCGTATCGCCGGGCGCAGTGCCAGGGTCGAAATCATTGCTCGAAGGGCATCGTCGATAGCGCTTCGACCAGCGCTTCGAGGCCGAATATCGTGCGCATGGTGGCGCTCATTGCATGGGCATCCATCTCAACGATACGTCCGTTTCTTACCGCCGACATCTCTCGAGTCACAGGGTCGCTGTGCAGAAATTCGAGCTTGTTCTCTACATCGTCGGCCGGGAAGCGGCGACGATCCATGCTAGCGACAACGATGATATCCGGGTCGGCCCGGGCAATCGATTCCCAGCCAACGACAGGCCACTCTTCATCGGATTCCACCACATTGCGAATGCCAAGAACGTCCATCATGTAGCCCGGCGCGCCGAGCCGGCCGGCGGCATAAGGATCCGCCGACTCGTTGGGGGAGGAGAACCAGAACATCGCCGACAGGTCTTCCGGCAGCGCCAGGCGCTGGGCGGTCTCGACGGCCTCGGCCTCGCGTGCCTGCAGGTCGGCGACCAGGGCATCGCCGTCCTCGGCAACGTCGAAGATGCTGGCCAGCTCATGAATGCCCTTGTAGACATGCTCAGGGGAGAACGCCGCGATACGCGTGCCGTCACCACCGGTGCTGTTGTCCTTGGTATCGCAGTCGGCTGGCATCACATAGGTGTTGATGCCCAATTCATGAAACTGCTCTCGGCTGGCCACGCTACCGGTAGGGCCGATATGCCACTCATACTGGACGGCAACGAGCTCGGGTCTGCGGCTGACGACGGACTCGAAGCTGGGGTCGTTGTCGGCAAGACGCTCGATCTTGGCATTGACCTCGCTGAACTCTGGAAGCACCGGGTTGAACCACACTGACGTTGCAGATACTCGCTCGGAAAGCCCCAGTGCATAGAGGATTTCCGTCGCCGATTGCCCGACGGTAACCGTGTTTTCCGGTGCGGATTGGAAGCTGATCTCCATGCCGCAATTCGTCAGTGTCAGGGGATAATCAGTGCCATCCGCGATGACCAATGGTGCAGGAAAAAGAGCGAGGATTGCCAGTAGTCGTCGGGCGTAATTCATCACGTCATGTCCAAGTGGCGGGGAGGTGGTGGTCTATCTGCCCCCGGTGGGCGGCGATCATAGCACTGCATTTTGCATGTCGGAGCCGCGATTGCCAGCTGCTGGGTTCAGAATTTAATACAATGTTATAACATATCTTTTTGTCAAAGCAACGCCGCTTGGACTGATCCGTCGACAGGCCTACGAGGAGACGCTGTAAACCCTTCCCTGGGCACCAGGCGGGTAAATTGCGCCTATTGCGACAATTGCTTTAGGATGAGCCCAATCGAGACGGGTGCCCCTGCTGCCAGGGGATAATCGGGAAGTATGGTACGGCGCTTGCGCCTATCCCATCGCTGCCCCCGCAACGGTAATGAGTGAGTCGCCTGCAACAACCACTGGCACTGGCCGGGAAGGTGCAGGCAACGGCGTGATCTCCTTGATTGCGTCCTCCTCGAGCCCGGAGACCGGCCCGTTATTTCGTTTCATCCAGTGACGGTGCGGTGGGCACCGGGGATAGCGTGTGTTTGTGATTTTCCAGTTTTCCACCGACGTTTCCGGCGTCGGTGCCTGCGGCGTGCCATGGCCCCCACGTACCCTGACCGGTTCGAGGCGAGGCCGTGATGACCACCGTGAGTGAGTTTCCCTTCGTCGCCGTGGTCGGCCAGCAGGCGCTCAAGACCGCGCTGCTGCTCAACGCCATCGATCCCGGGGTCGGGGGCGTGCTGATCAGCGGCCCTCGTGGCACTGCGAAGTCCACCCTGGCCCGGGCGCTGGCGGCGATCCTGCCCGCTGACGCCGAGGATCGGCGACCGCCGTTCGTCACCCTGCCGCTGGGCGCCAGCGAAGAGCGCCTGACCGGCAGCCTGGACCTGCAGCGGGTGCTCTCCGAGCGCGAGGCGAGCTTTCAGCCGGGCCTGCTGGCCAAGGCCCACGGCGGCGTGCTCTACGTCGACGAGGTCAACCTGCTGCCGGATCCCCTGGTGGACTTGCTGCTCGACGTGGCCGCCAGCGGCACCAATGTCGTCGAGCGCGACGGCATCAGCCACTCCCACCCCGCCCGTTTTAGCCTGATCGGTACCATGAATCCCGACGAAGGGGAGCTGCGTCCCCAGTTGCTCGATCGCTTCGGCCTGTGTCTCGAGCAGGGCGCGGCGATCAGCGTACGCGAGCGGGTGGCCATCCTGCAGCAGCGCGAGGCCTTCGACCGTGACCCCGAGGGCTATGTGTCGAGCCAGGCCGAGGCCCAGGCCGCGCTGACCCGGCGGCTGGGGCAGGCGCAGCGGGCGCTGGCCGAGATCACCAGCGAGCCCTGGGTCTACGAGCATATCGCGCTGCGCTGCGAGGCCGCCGCCGTCGAGGGCCTGCGGGCCGACGTGACCTGGCATCGGGCCGCCCGGGCCCATGCCGCCTGGCGCGGCGCGACCACGGTGGGCCGGGAGGACCTGGATAGCGTCGAGCCATGGGTCCTGGCGCATCGCCGGCGCTCGGAACAGACCCCCGACCAGCCTCCAGGCCAAGGCCCGGACCAGACCCCGCCGCCTCCCGATAGCGGCAACGCCGCTGCCGACAGCCAGGCGCCGGGTGCTAGCGAGAGCGCTCCAGCCTCGCAAGCGCAGGGGCAGTGGGGCGCCATGCCGCCGGTCAATCAGGAAAGCGTCACTGTGCCGGCGGCGGAGCTGCCGGAAATCTCTCCGGAAACACCCGCGAAACCGACGACCCCGGCGCCTTCGGCATCCGTGCGCCGCGGACAACAGCCCGGCCAGCGCCGAGCGCATCGCCAAGCATCCCGACCGGACTGGTTCGCCACCCTGGTCGCCAACCGCGGCCGCTGGCCCTGGCGGGAGCTGCGCTATCGCCAGGCCCGCCGTGGCCAGCCGGTGTTGCACCTGGTGCTGCTGGATACCTCCGCCTCGACCCTGGGCCGGCAGCTGCTGGGCCGGGCCAAGGGCCTGGTCGAGCGGCTGGCGCAGCAGGCCTATGACGCCCGGGAGCAGATGGCGGTGCTGGGCTTCGGCAATGGCGGCGTCACGCCTGTGCTGCTACGCCGCCGCGCCCCCAAGGCGCTGCGTGAGCGGCTCGATGCCGCCGACGGCGGCGGCGGAACGCCGCTGCGCGATGCCGTGCTGCGCGCGGCGCGCCTGATTCGTCAGTGGCGGCGACAGGATCCTGGCCTGCATGTGCGGACCTACCTCATCACCGACGGGCGTACCCGCCAATCCCTGGATGGCCTGCCGCCGCTGGGTGACTGCATCGTCGTGGATACCGAGCAGGCCGCGGTCAAGCGGGGCAGGGGGACGCAGATCGCACGGCAGCTGGGTGCGCTGTACCGGCCCCTGTCCAGTCTGGAGCGCAGCCTTCAGCCCAGTGTGGAGGTCTCATGACCGTGAATGATTCAAGCCAAGGTGCGGGGGCGGGCGGTGTTCGGAAGCGTGCTGCCTGCCCTGCGGTGTTTATCGCCGCACCCGCCTCGGGCCAGGGCAAGACCACGGTAACCGCCGCACTGGCGCGGATGCTGCGCAACCGGGGCAAGGTGGTGCGGGTCTTCAAGACCGGCCCGGACTACCTGGATCCCCTGGTGCTGGCCCAGGCCTCAGGCCAGCCGGTGGACCAGCTCGACCTGTGGATGGCCGGCGAGGCCTACTGCCGGCAGCGCCTGTTCGAGGCCGCGCTCGAGGCGGACCTGATCCTCGTCGAAGGCGCCATGGGCCTGTTCGACGGCGAGCCATCGAGCGCCGATCTCGCCGCCCTGTTCGAGCTGCCGCTGGTCATCGTCATGGACGTCAAGGGCATGGCCCAGACGGCGGCGGCGCTGGTGGCCGGCCTGGCGGGCTTCCGCGACGATATCCGCATCGCTGGGCTGATCGCCAACGCCTGTGGCTCGCAACGCCATCGCGAGCTGATCGAAGCGGCGCTGCCTGACGCCATTCCCCTGCTGGCCGCGGTGCCGCGGGACCCCGCCCTGGCCCTGCCCGAGCGCCACCTGGGGCTGGTGCAGGCCGATGAGATCCACGATGAGCTGGAGGCCCGCTTCGAAGCCGGCGCCGCGGCGCTCGAGGCCGAGGGGCTGGCGGAGGCGCTGCTGCGACTGCCGCCGGTCATGTTTTCGGCGCCAGACGTGGAGGCGACGCAGGCCTTGTCGTTCCTTACTCATTCCCTCGCCGGCCAGACCATCGGCGTGGCCCGGGATGCGGCGTTCAGCTTTATCTACCAGGCCAATCTGGACCTGCTCGAGGGGATGGGCGCGACCCTGCGCTTCTTCTCACCGCTCAGCGATGCCCAACTACCGACCTGCGACGCCCTCTGGTTCCCCGGCGGCTACCCGGAGCTCCACGCCGCGCGGTTGGCCGAGAACGACGCCATGCGCGAGGACATTCGCCGCTTCTTTGCCGCGGACAAGCCGATCCTCGCCGAGTGCGGCGGTCTGCTCTACTGCCTCGAGACCCTGACCGACCATGCCGACAGCACCCACGCCATGCTGGGGTTGCTGCCCGGCCACGGCGCCATGCGCGGGCGGCGCGGCTGCCAGGGCATGCAGACCGCCGAGCTACCGGAGGGGCCGGTGCGCGGCCATGCCCATCACCGCTCGCTAGCAGAGGGCACCCCGGCGCCCATCGCCTTTGGCCGGCGCCAGCGCCACCCCGCGCCGGGCGAGGCGATCTATCGCCAGCGACGGCTGACGGCGACCTATCTGCACCTGTTCTTCCCCGACAACCCCGCCGCCGTGGCCCGCCTATTCATGCCGGGCCAGGCCAGCGAGACTCACTCCCTCACCACACAGGAAACTCACGGATGAACCTGAACAAGATCCCCGCCACGGTGGTGACCGGCTTCCTGGGCAGTGGCAAGACCACGCTGCTGGCCAGCCTGCTGCGCCAGGTCACCGGCAAGCGCATCGCCGTTATCGTCAACGAGTTCGGCGAGCAGGACATCGACTCCAGCCTGCTGCGCGGCTGTGCATTGAGCTGTGAAGAAGACGCCACCGCCGTGGAAACCGAGAGCGGTATCTTCGAACTGGCCAACGGCTGCATCTGCTGCACCGTGGAGGAGGAGTTCCTGCCGGTGATGAAGAAGCTGATGGCGCGCCGCGACGACATCGACCATATCCTCATCGAGACCAGCGGCCTGGCCCTGCCCAAGCCGCTGGTGCAGGCCTTCAACTGGCCGGAGGTGCGCCAGCACTGCACCGTGGATGCCATCATCACCCTGATCGACGGCCCGGCGGTGGCCGCCGGCCGCTACGCCAGCGACGTCGGCAAGGTGGAGGCCCAGCGCCTGGCCGACGACTCCCTGGACCACGACCCCAGCCTGCGCGAACTGCTCGACGACCAGCTGAGTGCCGCCGACCTGGTGCTGGTCAGCAAGACCGACCTGCTCGAGCCAGGCGACCGCAAGCGGGTGGAGGAACTGGTGGCCCAGCGGGTGCCGGCATCCGTCAAGACGCTGTTCATCGACCAGAGCCTGGCTTCGGACAGCGCCCAGTTGGAAGCCCTGATGGGCATCGGCGCGGCGAGCGAGGAGGGCATCGACCGCATCGACAACCACCACGATCGTCATCACGCCGAGGGGGCGCACCACGACCACGCCCACGATCATTTCGACTCCTGCGTGATCCGCCTGGGTGAGGTCGACGGCGACCTCCTGGCGGACAGCCTCCAGCAGTTGGTGAAAACCCAGGAGATCTATCGCGCCAAGGGCTTCGCGGCGATTCCCGGCAAGCCCATGCGGCGGGTGATCCAGGCCGTGGGGGAGCGCCAGGAGGGCTACTTCGACCGCCTGTGGCGGGCCGACGAGGAGCGCCTGACCCAGCTGGTGATCATCGGTCGGGCGCTGGACAAGCAGGCCCTGCACGCGGCCCTGGCGAGCGCCGAGATCGAAGCGACCGCCTGATGCATCTCTTCGCCGCCAAACCCGGGGGCTTCGTCGAGGATGAGGGCATCGTCGACCTGCAGCAGAGCCCCGCCGAGATCGTCATCCTGTCCGCTGCCGACAGCAGCCTGTCGGCGCTGGCCCAGGCGGTCGAGCGGCTGGACGCGAGCGAAGGCGGTTACCCGACGCTGCGCCTCGCCAACTGGATGAACCTGGTCAAGCCCGCCGCCTACGACCTCTACGAGGACCGGGTGCTGGACCAGGCGCGCCTGGTGATCGTCTCGTTGCTGGGCGGCAGCGGCTACTGGCGCTATGGGCACGAGCGACTGCTGGCCTGGGCCGCCGCCGGATGCGGGCGGCAACTGATCCTGGTGCCGGGCTGCGACGCCCCGGACGATGCCCTGCTGGAGGACTCCAGCGTGGCTTTCGCCTCGGCTCACCGGGTGTGGCGCTACCTGCGCGAAGGCGGCGTGGACAACGCCGAGCAGCTGCTGCGGTTTGTCGGCAGCGAGTGCTTTGGCCATGGGTTGGACTGGCAGGAGCCCAGGGCGATTCCCGCGGCGCTGCTCTATACTCCTCTCGCCACCCAACGCTCATCCGGGCAAGAAGCCTCTCCAAAAACCACAGGACAAACGTCACGAGCGACTGGCGCAGTAGTTTGTGAGCGTCCGGTCTGCCTGCTGCTCTTCTACCGCAGCCACCTGCAGGGCGCTAACACCGCCATGCTGGATGGCCTGATCGAGGCGCTGCGGGAGCAGGGGCTCGAGCCGTTGGCGGTGGCTGTGGCGTCGCTCAAGGAGGAGGCCTGTGTGGCCTTCGTCAATCACCTCATCGAGCAGACCGGGGCCATGCTGGTGGTCAATACCACCAGTTTTTCCGTCAATCGCAGTGACGACGACAAGGAGGCCTTGGGAGGGAATCCGTTCGAGGGGCGCTTCGCCGGGCAGTTCGTCGGCCGGCCGGTGGTGCTGCAGGCCATATTGGCGAGCAGCACCGAGGAGGACTGGCAGGCCAAGGCGGCAGGCCTGCACAGTCGCGACGTGGCCATGCAGGTGGTGCTGCCGGAGATGGACGGCCGCGTCATCACCCGGGCGGTGGGCTTCAAGAGCGAGGCGCACTACAGCGAGCGCTGCCAGCTGTCGGTGATCCGTCATGTGCTGCACCCCGAGCGTGCCGCCTTCGTGGCCACGCTGGCGCGGCGCTTCTGCGACCTGCGACACAGGCCGAACCGGACCAAGCGCCTGGCACTGGTGCTGGCCAACTACCCCAACCGCGACGGGCGCATCGGCAACGGCGTCGGCCTGGATACCCCGGCCTCGACGGTCGCCATCCTGCGGGCCCTGGCCGCGGCGGGCTATCCGGTGAGTGAGGTGCCGGAGGACGGCGACGCCCTGATCCGGCGGCTGCAGGGCGGCGTCACCAATGCTCGCGAGGCCCTGGATGGGCGCCCCTGCTGGCAGAGCCTCGCCGTCGACGACTACCTGGCCTGGTTCCGGACCCTGCCGGAGGCCCTCCAAGAAGCGGTGTGGACGCGCTGGGGGCCGCCCGGCGAGGACCCCAAGTACCGCCAGGGCCGGCTGATGATCGCCGGGATCCGCCTGGGGGAGACCTTCGTCGGCATCCAGCCGGAGCGCGACATCAGTGAAGGGCCCGGTGCTGACCTCACCAAGAGCTACCACGATAGCGAGCTGGCGCCGCCCCATAGCTACCTGGCCTTCTATCTCTGGCTGCGCGAGCACTACCGGGTGGATGCGGTGATCCATGTGGGCAAGCACGGCAACCTGGAGTGGCTGCCGGGCAAGAGCACGGCGCTTTCCGCCGAGTGCTGGCCGGATATCGCCCTGGGGCCACTGCCGCACTTCTATCCGTTTATCGTCAACGACCCGGGCGAAGGCGCCCAGGCCAAGCGCCGCAGCCAGGCGGTGATCATCGACCACCTGATGCCGCCGCTGGCGCGTGCCGAACTCTACGGCGCCATGGCGGAACTGGAAGCCCTGACCGACGAATATTATCAAGCGCTGGGCATGGATCCGCGGCGCGAGACGCTGCTGCGCGAGCGGATCATCGAGCATCTGCGCCGCACCGGTATCGACCAGGAGCTGGCCCAGAGCGGGAATAATAGCGCCGAGGGTAGCGATGACGAGCGCCTGCTCAACGAGCTGGACACCTACCTGTGCGATATCAAGGAGGCCCAGATCCGCCATGGCCTGCACGTGCTGGGCAGCGTGCCGCCGCGGGAGAAACTGGCCGGCACCCTGGCGGCCATCCTGCGCTTGCCGCGGGGCGAGACGCCGGCCCAGCGCGGCCTGCTGCACAACCTGGCAAACGACCTGGGGTTGGCCGCAGACTTCGATCCGCTGATGGCCGGGGCCGAGCCCTGGCACGGCCCGCGGCCGCTGGCCCTGGCCGAGCTGGACAGCTCCGCCTGGCGCACCGCTGCCGATACCCGCGAGCGCCTGGAGCTGCTCGCGCACCAGCTGATCGATGCCTACGTGCTGGAGCCGGGTTGTCTGGAGAGTCTGGCCCGGGACTACCCGGCCACCGCCGAGCAGTGCCGTTACGCCCGCGAGCACCTCTGGGCCGCCATGCAACGCGGCCTCGAGATGGAGATCCAGTCGCTGCTGGATGGCCTCGACGGCCTGTTCGTTCCACCCGGACCCAGCGGCGCCCCCAGCCGCGGGCGGCTGGACGTACTGCCCACCGGGCGCAACTTCTACAGCGTCGATAACCGGGCGATACCCTCACCCGCGGCCTGGTCGCTGGGCGAGAAGTCGGCCCAGGCCTTCGTCGAGCGCTACCTGCAGGATCACGGCGACTACCCACGTCAGTTGGGGCTATCGATCTGGGGCACCGCCACCATGCGCACCGGCGGCGACGATATCGCCCAGGCCTTCGCCCTGATGGGGGTGCGGCCTATCTGGTCGCTGGGCTCCCAGCGGGTGATCGATGTCGAGGTGATTCCCGCCATGCTGCTGCAGCGCCCCCGGGTGGACGTCACTCTGCGGGTCTCCGGCTTCTTTCGCGACGCCTTTGCCAACGTCATCCGCCTGTTCGACCGTGCGGTGCGGGCGGTGGCCGAATACGCCGAGCCCGGCGACGCCAACACCATTCGCACGGCGGTGCTGGCGCGTCGCCGGGAGCTCGAAGGCCAAGGGCTCGCCCCGGATGCCGCCGCCCAGGAGGCCGCGTATCGTATCTTCGGCAGCAAGCCCGGCGAGTATGGCGCCGGCCTGAACCGCATGATCGACAGTCGCGCCTGGAACGGTGCCGATGACCTGGCCGAGGCCTATCTCGATGCCGGGGCCTACGCCTACGGCCAGTTCCCGACGTCGGGGACCGTTGCGCGGCGGGCCTTCGAGGAGCGGATCAAGGGCCTGGACGCGGTAATGCACAACCAGGACAACCGCGAGCACGACATCCTCGATTCCAACGGCTACTACGAATTCCAGGGCGGCATGGCCAACGCCAGCCGCGCCCTCGGCGGACAGGCGCCGACCATCTACCATGCCGATCACGCCAACCCGGCGCAGCCGCGCATGCGCACCCTCAAGGAGGAACTGGCGCGGGTGATCCGCTCGCGGGTGCTCAATCCCAAGTGGATCGAGGCCATGCGCGAGCACGGCTACAAGGGCGCCTCCGAGATGGCCGCCACCGTCGACTACCTGTTCGCCTATGACGCCACCACCGATCTGGTCGCCGACTACCAGTACGCCCAGGTCAGCGAGGCGCTGGTGCTGGATCCGCGCAACCAGCAGTTCCTGCGCGAGCACAACCCGGCGGCGCTGGAGGAGATGGCCGAGCGGCTGCTGGAGGCCGTTCAGCGGGGCCTGTGGCAAGAGCCCGGCGAGCAAGGCCCGGCCCTGCAGGACCTGTTGCTCGAGATCGACGAGACCCGGGAGCTCGCGGCGCCATGATACGCAAGTTGCATGAGCCGATGGATGAGCCGCGCATCAAGGGCTGGTGCCCCGGGGCCTGGCGGCCCATGGCCACCGGCGACGGCCTGCTGGTACGCGTGCGCCCTCGCCTGGGGCGACTCACTCGCCAGCAGATGCTTGCGCTGTGCGAGGCCGCCGAGACCTTCGGCAGCGGCCTGGTCGAGCTCACCAGCCGCGCCAACCTGCAGCTGCGCGGCGTATCCGAGGCTAGTTGGCCCGGCCTGATGGATTACCTCGTCGAGCATGGGCTGGTCGACCCGGACCCTGACAGCGAGCGCAGGCCCCAGCTGTTGCTGGCACCGGACTGGCAGGCGGACGACGCTACCTTTGAGGCGGCCCGGCTGCTGGAGGCCCGCCTCGACGAATTACCGGCACTGCCGGCCAAGTGGGGCCTGGCCATCGATGCCGGTGTGGCGCCGCTACTGGGAGAGGTGTCTGCGGACCTGCGCATCGAGCGCTCTGCGCCGGGCAGCCTAATCGTCCGTGCCGATGGGCGAGAGCTGGGTACCCCGGTGGATTCGCCCGCCGCCGCCGTCGAGCTGCTGGTGCGGCTGGCAAACTGGTTCGTCGACAGCGGCGGGTACGACGCCGGGCGAATGCGTCGCCACACAGCGCCGTTGCCGGCCTGGGCGCCGGCAGTCATGGCTCCCGCCGAGGCTGGTCCCCGGCTGCCCTTGGGCGCCTATCTCGAAGGAGAGGGCGCATGGGGCAGGGTGGTTGGCCTGCCGTTCGGGCGGGCGCCGGCCGCGGCGCTGCGTGCCGCTGTCGATTCAGCCGCGGTCAGCGCCGTGCGGGTCACGCCCTGGCGGCGCCTGCTGGTGGAGGGCGAAGCGCCGACGGCGGTGCCGGGCCTGCTGGACGACGACCGCGACCCGCGCTTGTGCGTGGATGTATGCCCGGGCGCTCCCCACTGTGAGCAGGCGAGTGTCGAGACCCTGGCGCTGGCCGAGCGGCTGAGTGGCCGGATCGAAGGCAGCGTGCATGTCTCCGGCTGTGCCAAGGGCTGTGCCCGCCAGACGCTGGCCGATCTCTGCCTGAGCGGGCGGGACGGGCGCTTCGACCTGATTGTCAGTGGCCGTGCCGATGGCACGCCGGACGCTACCGGCCTTAGTGAAACCGATGTTATCGAATACATAGAGAAGAATAGCGATGCCCCACGTCTATGAAACGGATGGCCCGGCTATCTACCGGGAGTCCTTTTCCATCATCCGGCGCGAGGCCGAGTTGGCGCGCTTCGCGCCGGAAGAAGAGCCGGTGGCCGTGCGCATGATCCATGCCGCGGGCTTGGTGGAGCTCGCCGCACATATTCACTTTCGTGACGACGCGGTGAACCGGGCCCGGGCGGCGCTGGAGCGGGGCGCGCCGATCCTGTGCGATGCGCGCATGGTCTCCGAGGGCATTACCCGCAAGCGCCTGCCGAGTGACAACCCGGTGATCTGCACCCTGCACGACGAGCGGGTGCACGACCTGGCCCGGGAGCTGGGCAATACCCGCTCGGCGGCGGCGGTGGAGCTGTGGCGGCCTCACCTGGAAGGCGCGGTAGTGGCGATCGGCAATGCGCCGACCGCCCTGTTCCACCTGCTGAACATGCTGGAAGACCCGGACTGCCCGCGCCCGGCGGCCATCATCGGCTGCCCGGTGGGCTTTGTGGGCGCCGCCGAATCCAAGCAGGCCCTGTGGGAGAGCGCCGCGGCGCCCTGCGTCGTCGTCCAGGGGCGACTCGGTGGCAGTGCGGTGACGGTGGCCGCCATCAATGCCATGGCGGATCGCAGCGAATGAGCCTCGCCACCATGAAGCCAGGAACCATCCACGGGGTCGGCCTTGGGCCCGGCTGCCAGGACCTGATGAGCGTGCGCGCCGACCGGCTTATCCGCGGCGCCTCCTACGTCGCTTATTTCCGCAAGAAGGGTCGCACCGGCCACGCCCGCAGCATCGTCGAAGGCATGCTCGCAACTGAGGCCATCGAGCTGCCGATGGAGTACCCAGTCACCACCGAGATTGCCTTCGACGATCCCCGCTACAACGAGCTGCTGGCGGCCTTCTACGAACGCCACGTCGCCCAGCTGACCGAGATCGCCGACGCCGGCCAGGATGTGGTGGTGCTGTGCGAGGGCGATCCGTTCTTCTACGGCTCCTTCATGCATCTCTATACACGGCTGCAGGGGCGGGTGCCGGTCGCGGTAGTACCCGGCATTACCGGCATGTCTGCCGCCTGGACCGCCACCGGGCAGCCGGTGACCTGGGGCGACGACATTCTTACCGTGCTGATGGGCACCCTGCCGGAGGCGGTACTGAGCGAACGCATCGCCCAGACCGATGCCCTGGTGGTGATGAAGATCGGCCGCAACCTGGACAAGGTCAAGCGAGCCCTGGCCCAGACTGGTCGGGAAGACGAAGCCTGGCTGATTGAATACGCTGCCATGTCCCAGCAGCGGATCCTGCCACTGCGCGACGTGGGCGACAGCGTGCCGTACTTCTCCATTCTGCTGATTCATGGCAATGGGAGGCGGCCATGAGCGACGAAGCGGTTGGTGGCTGGTTGAAAGTGGTCGGTCTCGGCCCAGGCGATGATGCGCTGATCACCCCCGAGGTCTCTGCCGCGCTGGCGGAGGCCACCGATGTGGTGGGCTATGTGCCCTATGTGGAGCGGGTGGCGCCGCGGCCGGGACTGACGCGCCACGGCTCGGACAACCGCGAGGAGATCCGCCGCGCGGAGCAGGCGCTGCAGCTGGCCGCCACTGGCCATCGGGTGGTGGTGGTCTCATCCGGCGATCCCGGGGTGTTCGCCATGGCTGCGGCCCTCTTCGAAGCGCTGGAGGCGGGCGAGCCGGCGTGGCGTTCGCTGGATATCCAGGTCTTGCCGGGCATCTCCGCCATGCTGGCTGCCAGTGCACGCCTGGGAGCCCCGCTGGGCCACGATTTCTGCTGTATCAACCTCTCCGACAACCTCAAGCCCTGGGCGCTGATCGAGAAGCGCCTGCGGCTGGCCGCCGAGGCCGATTTTGCCATGGCCTTCTACAACCCCCGCTCCCGGGCTCGGCCGGAGGGGTTCGAACACACCTTGGAAGTACTTCGAGAGGCCTGCGGGCCGCAGCGCCTGATCGTGTTCG
Organism: Halomonas salipaludis; assembly: GCF_002286975.1. Lineage (GTDB taxonomy): Bacteria > Pseudomonadota > Gammaproteobacteria > Pseudomonadales > Halomonadaceae > Franzmannia > Franzmannia salipaludis. The sequence continues at coordinate 39,086 of NZ_NSKB01000004.1, read as the reverse complement.
CCCGGGCCGTCGCCACGCCTGAGGAAACCCTGCGGGTCACGACCCTCGGCGAGGCACAACCGGAGATGGCCGATATGCGCACCTTGGTAATAGTCGGTTCCAGCCAGACACGTCTTATTCAGCGCCATGCCGAAAGTGCCGAGAGCGCCGAGCGTCAGAGCACGCCTTGGGTCTATACACCGCGCTCGGTGTCAGGGGCGGATGCATGACAAAGCCAGGAGAGAACCGTCTCGACGGAGTGGACTTCCTGACGCGAGGGCAGCGCCGGCCGCTCGATCATCACCACCGGCAGCCCCAGTTGGCGGGCCGCGGTGAGTTTGGCCACTGCACCGTCGCCACCGGAGTTCTTGCACACCAGGCGCTGGATGCCGTTCTCCCGAAGCAGGGCCAGGTCGCCGTCCAGGGTAAAGGGGCCGCGGTCGAGGATCACCTGGTGACGGGGCAGCGGCGGCGGAGCCTCCGGCGTATCGACCAGGCGCAGCAGATAGTGGTGCTGGGGCTGGGCGGCGAAGGCGGCGAGGTGCTGGCGCCCGATGGCCAGCAGGATACGCTCGGGCGGCCCGGAAAGCGCCGCCACCGCGGCCTCGAGGTTGGCCACCCGCTGCCAGCGGTCGCCGGCCTGGGGCACCCAGGGAGGCCGGGTCAGAGCGAGGCAAGGGATGCCGCTCTGTTTCGCCGCAGCGATGGCGTTGCGGCTCATTTGCTCGGCGAAGGGATGGGTGGCGTCGACCAGGTGAGTGATGCGGTTGTCTGCCAGGAAGGCGGCCAGGCCCTCCACGCCACCGAAGCCGCCGACTCGGGTCGGCAGCGGCTGCGCCTTGGGTATCGCCACCCGGCCGGCATAGCTGAACAGAGCGGGAGTCCTACGCTCGGCCAGGGCAGTGGCCAGGGCACTGGCTTCGGTGGTGCCACCCAGGATCAGGACATTCATTGGGATTTCTTGAACTCCGTTCCCATTCAATCAGTTGGCAAGATGAGCGCCGGGGACAAGCCGCAGCGAGGGTTCTACGCCATGGATGGCGTAGGTAGCGCCCAGGGATGGGTTTACAGCGCCCTCGCGATGGTCCGACACTTCGGGGCTTGTCGCCGGAACAGCTCATCTCCTTTAGCGGGGCTCAATGATGGCTGAGGAACACGCTCCCTGGCTGACGCTGCTCGGCTGGGGCGAGAGTGGCACAGCGGGCCTGACGGCGGCAAGCCGGCAGGCGCTGGACACCGCCGAGGTGGTGTTCGGCGCCCAACGCCATCTGCGCCTGCTGCCGCCCCTGGCCGCCGAGGTGCGCGAATGGCCGGTGCCCTTCGCCGACGGCATCCCCCCACTGCTGGCCGAGCGCGGCCGCCGGGTGGTGATGCTGGTCTCCGGCGATCCCTTCTGGTTCGGCGCGGGGTTTAGCCTGGCGCGCCAGCTGTACGACCATGAGTGGCGGGCGATACCCGCGCCTTCGACGTTCAGCCTGGCGGCCTCCCGCCTGGGCTGGCCGCTGCAGGATTGCACCTGCCTGGGCCTGCATGCCAAACCTCTGACTCGCGTCCGGCCCTACCTGCAACGCGGTAGGCGCTTGCTGGTGCTGGTGAAGAATGGGGACGCGGTGATCGAGATGGCCGGCTGGCTCGAGCGTTTCGGTTTTGGTGCCTCCCGGCTGCATCTGCTGGAAGCGCTGGGCGGCGACCGCGAACGCGTCCGTCGCGTGCAAGCTGGCGATGCCATGCCAGGCGATATCGCCCACCCGGTCGCGGTGGGATTGGAGGTGGCCGGAGATGGGCCGGCCCTGCCGCTGACGCCCGGCCTGCCGGACGAACTATTCGACCACGATGGCCAGATCACCAAGCAGGCCGTGCGCGCCATGACCCTGGCGGCCCTGGCCCCGAGGGCGGGTGAGCGGCTGTGGGATATCGGCACGGGGTCGGGCTCGGTGGCCATCGAGTGGCTGCTGGCCCACCCGGAGAACCAAGCCGTGGCCGTCGAGCGTGACGCTGAGCGTGCGACGCGGGCGCGCCGCAATGCCGATAACCTCGGCGTCGACTGGCTAGAAGTAATAGAGGGCAGCGCCCTCGACGTACTGAATGATCAGGCGCTGAGCGAACAGCTCCCCGATGCAGTCTTTATCGGCGGCGGGCTATCGCACCCCTTGCTGGAGGCGCTGTGGCAGCGGCTACCGGCCGGCGCTCGCCTGGTGGCCAATGCGGTGACCCTGGAGTCCGAGGCCCTGCTGGCCCACTGGCAGCAGCAGGCCGGCGGCGAGCTACTGCGCCTCGAACTGTCCACCGCCGCGCCCATTGGCACGCGGCGGGGCTGGAAGGCCAGCTACCCCATTGTGCAGTGGCGGGTGACGCGGTGAACCGTGCAGACACGAACCCACCATTGAGTGCAGGCCTTTTCCATGCCAAGCCGCCTGGTTGGGTGAGTAAAAAAGGCATACTTTATACTCATGGTGGCGATGAGGCAGAGCTATATGAAAGCTAAAGATTTCGACGATAAATTTGATCAAAGTGACGAAGACATCACCGATGATCTGGACTTGTCGTCCGCGCGTCGCATTAACCAGGACCAGAAGCGCATCAATGTCGACTTTCCGGCCTGGGTAGTGGAGTCGCTGGATCGTGAGGCAGCCCGTATCGGTGTCACTCGGCAATCTATCATCAAGGTCTGGCTGGTCGAGCGTCTCCAGGCAGAAGCTGCTAATAAACCGCGCGACGGTGATGCCGCAGGCGGAGTACGTTAGCGAGGGTTTATTTACCACATTTTGCCAACCGTGCTGCAGTGAGCTGAGTCGGTAATAGGCACGATGGCACCGTCAACATGCACTGAAGGCACCTCGAGCGTGTAGCTGGCTTATGATGGTGTTGCGCAGACACTTTTGGTTAAAAGCCTAGCAAGGAGATGGTGTGATGGCGTCGCTAAGGGGCATATTGTTCGATCACGACGGCACCCTCGTGGATTCCGAAATGACCCACTTCGAGATGTGGGAAACCATCCTCGGGGAGTATGGCGTTCAGCTGACCCAGGCTTGCTACCAGCTTCACTATGCCGGCATTCCTACCTCGGCCAACGCCTCGGACATGGTGGCCCGCTTTGCGATGCCGGTGTCAGCCGGCCAGCTCGTCGCAGCCAAGGAGGCGTTGAACCGAGACTTTCTTGCGCAGCGGGCGTTTCCGTTAAGGGCTGGGGCCTATGACGCTGTCACTGGGAGTCGCGCTGCGGGATTGCAAACCGCCATCGTGACCGGGGCAGGCCGAGCCGGGGTGGATATGACGCTGAAATCGTATGCCCTGAGTGACCATATCGACGACGTGGTAAGTGGCGACGATGTCTTGCTTAGCAAGCCCGCGCCGGACTGCTACCAACTTGCGCTGCAACGCCTGGGGTTGCCGGCGGAGCAGTGCGTTGCGGTGGAGGATACAGAGCACGGCGTGGCTGCCGCTACTGCTGCCGGTATTACCTGTCTCGCCGTACCCACGGCGATGTCGACGCATCATGACTTCTCTCGTGCTGTAGGCATATTCGAGACCCTAGATGCCGCTATCGAGTGGGTAATGAGCGAGTACCGCCTATGCCGGCCCTGACGAATGCCATCTTCATTATCGTGATGGCGTGGCTGGTGGCAGGCTGCGCCAGTAGCGAGCCACGGCCGGTATCGAATGGGGCCGAACCGCCTACCGAGCAGACCGCGGCAGTTGCCTACTACATCGCAAGACTGCCGGATCGCGATTATGTCGAGACCTACGGCGATGCCGACAACCCCCGGCCCTGGTACACCGCTGCCGAAGCGCTCGGCGAAATAGGCAAGCCGGCCATCCCGGCGCTGGTCGCGCGGCTTGATAGTGACGACGACTACGAGCTGATGCTGGCACTCTACGCCATGATGCTGGCCTCCCAGGACCCCACCTTGCAGGCCGAGACAGGCGGCGTCTTCCTGCGCCTCGGCACGGTGCTGAGTGAAGACACCAACCCCGCCAACCGCCGGCTGGCAATGGCGTGGTGGCAGCGCTATCGGCATCTCTGGCAGTAATCGTCGCAACTTCCATCCCGCTAGACCATACGAAAGGGTAGGTGCGTTTACAGCAGGTTTATTACCCATGCGGGCGATGTCGCGAATGAGCGACTACAGTGTAAGGCAGTGCAAATATACAAGCCGCCGCAGCGAGGGTAGGGAATATGCCAAGCACTGCCGTTAATCAGCAGCTCAGCCGTTGGCATCCTGCTCGCGCTGCCGCTCAATACCCTTCCAGCTGTGTCTCCACCCAAGCACGTGTAGGAGCGACTTTAGTCGCGATGGGGCGCGGCCAGCAACCATCTCAGCAAAAGCAGCCAGGCACGTTCATCGGTATTAGGCCGTATTACGATGACCTATAAGATCGAGACTCAAACACCAAGCTCTTGCACATCTGAGCAGCTTCACCAGTTCGAGAGGCTAGTCCTGTGTGGGGGGGAAGTAACTCCAGCAGGCCTTACCGGCCGAATTAACCGTTCGTTTCGGTTGGCTTGGGCGCTAGATGGGTCAGAACCCGTTGCTGTTGCGGCGCTAAAAAGACCGAACGAGGGCTATCACAGGTCAGTCTTTCTCAAATCGCGATCATTCGAGGACGCGAATAGCTGGGAGGCGGAGCTAGGTTGGATTTTCGTTGCTGAGGGGCATCGCCGTAAGGGATTGGCTCGCAAGCTTGTAGCCGCATTGTTTCAAGACGAGCCAAACCGCAACGTGTTTGCTACAAGTAGAGAGCGTAACGATCCAATAATGCCGCTCTTGGAAGAGTTTGGTTTCGTTAGAGAGGGTAATCCGTATGCGTCCGAGAGCGGCGAATACAATCTGGTGCTCCATCTCAAGCAGGCCTAACAAGTCGCTCGAGTACGCTCCGGCCCTGGCCGGGCCTACGCCGGATGGGCTTTCCGCTCCAAGCCCGCCGCTCAGCTTTACGTTAGATTCAACGGAGAGCTATGCCAGTGAGGCATGTTAGATATAAACCTGCATTAAATTCTCAATGCCTGTGTGGATCAGGGTTGAAATTCAAACGTTGTTGTTTCGGCGAAAACGATGTTGCGTGTGGGAAAATGATCGACTCCGCTAGAGATTTGATGATTAAGAAAGATTATCGATCTGCACTCAAATACGTAAGGCACGGAATCACCAATTACACAATTCTACATAAGACAAATACTGCCCCTTATATTGCCAGTAAGAATGAAGGTGTAATGTGGCTTTTAGATATTGATATTAACTCTCTCTCCGAATTGACGGAATCCTTGCTCGATTGTTATCGAGGTTTAAATGACTATCAATCGTTTGAATACGACTTAGAAAGATTAAGGGGTAATGTTTCTGATGTGCGCTGGCAAAGAAAAATTACGTATTTTCAAGTAATAGCTTCGCTAGGTGATAATTGGTCTGAAAAAGTAGGGAAAAGGGAAGTAAAAAAATTAATGCCTTTAGATGAAGAGAATGATGCTGACATTATCCAGTTATATCTTCATTTTTGCTCTGACGACCTTCCGTTTAAAAGAAATCTTGATATCCTAGACAGGCTTATTTCTCTAATCGAAAAGCCTTCAGAAAAACTACAATATACTGTAGTCAAGGCTATAAAATATCTTTGCATAGGAGATGAGCCAGAATCTGAGAAATTAATTGAGCAAGCTATAAATGATTATGAATTGACCGATTGGAGTAATGATAACTCATATGGGCGCATGCAGCATGCGCGGGCAATAAGTTTACTTGCGGATTTACAGTATTCTGCCAAGTTAAAGGTGAAGTCAATTCAAGAGTTTGAATCCCTTCTAGAAAGTCATTCATGGACAGATTCAGGCATAGCTGATATCCATTTTGAAATTGGAAAGTCTCTATTTCACATTAAGAAGTTTGAAGAGGCTATTGAGCAATACAGAAAGTCGTTATCAATCCAGAACTCAGAAATAGTAAAGGTCTTCCTGTCTCAAGCGCAGATTGAGCTAAATTATGAGGATGCAATCTACACAATCAGGGAAGTAGAGGATAATCTTTCTGGATTATCTGAATCAGAGAAGTTGGATTATATATTTACCTATGCTGCTATTGGTATAGCATTTAAACAAAAAGACATGATCGAGAAATTTTTGGGTTACTTGAATGAAACCACTGTGTTAGCTCCAGTTTTCGAAAAACAAAAATCAAAGCTGGTTTCAGAAATATCATTACTATATAAAACCGGTGAGCTAGAAGTAAAAAGCAATTTATTGAGCACGTTAAAAAAACTGTTCGGATTTACAGCTAGGTACTTAATTTTACAGCCAAATATTGCTGGGCTGGGTGTAAATATTAACAAGATAGTAGACGATTTGTCGGAATCTAACAAGAAAAAGCAGTCGGACGCGTAAACGCGTCGCTGTTTTGAACGTTAGCACTACAAGGAGGTACTGAGCATGCCTGAAAGACTAGAACTCACAAAAAATGCACAATTCTATATACCAAAAAACGCCATTGATGATTCAATCATAAATGATATTCTCGTTGCTGCAGTCGACAATATGGATACGGGCGCTCAGTTTGTTGTTGACCTTTTCAGAGCTGATAAGAGAGTTGATGAATCAGACTTAGAATATAAATGCTCAGTTAGAGTATTCCCGTCTGTTAGACCTGTATATTTTATTGACGAAGAGCTCGAAGATAGGGTGTACGCTTTTATTATATTGATCGAATATCGGAATTATTTGGCAATTCTTAAGAAAAGTTGTGCAAATATATCCGAGTTATTAAAAGAACATTTCGCACTTGTTGATAGTAGAGATTTGACAAGCACATTTGGCGATAACGATGTTGAGTTTCAAAAAATTGCCTTAAGAAATATGACAATTTCAGATAGGGCAATGAGAGCAAGGTCTTATGAAGCTGCAGATTTAAAGGGACTTCTTTCGACTCACGCTGCAGGAAGGTCAATTCCATTTTATTTAAAGTTACGTCAAGGCCCTATCACAAAAACAGTTTCTGGAACTGGGCGATTAGTTGAGTCTTCTCAAAGAAAATCCCTCGATGAGATAGCTGGTTGGGTGAAGGAGCAAGTTGAGCTTATTGAAAACCCTTCGAACGATAATAACTTCCTAGATTCTTTTGCTAAGAAAGTAGAATTAAGCGATGTTCTAAACGCATGTGAACCTAATGCAATTCTAGTGGAAAGTACTCCGTTACAGGAAAGGATTGAACGGGACGGACTGACTTTAAAATATAAGACAGCTAGAGGTGTAAATGTAGTTGTTTCTTCTCGGATTAAGAGCAAGCTTTTTGCAGGCCTTGAAAGAGTATATGAGCTTGACTCAGAGTGTAAGGTTATTGGAAGAGAAAATTGTACGCGCCTTAGAAAGAATGAAAAAAGCTTAACATTGACATCAAAGGCTTTGACAAAGTTTCGAGTAATCGAAAACGGAAAGGAAGTAACCTTACAAAAATTTATCGTAAAAAATGGTTACTATAGCGTCACATTCACTGATCCTAAATACATGTACTTTATGGGCGCATGCTTCCAAGACTCATCAGGAATTTCTGAGATAAATAGTATCTTAGAGATAATGCATCCTAAAGTTGAAATGCCTGCAGTAACTTCTGAAAAAGGTAGTTTTAATAATACAAGTACGACGTTTGAGGTTGACTCAATGTTTGGTGTGGTTGAGAGCTTACATCAAAACGACGATTATATATTTTGTGATGATTTGGGTATTGAATGGGCTGATCACATTACATTAAATCGTGCCGAATCCAATATAAGCTTCATCCATTCTAAGCATGGCAGTACTAGCACTTCAGCAAGCAACCTTCATGATGTAGTTGGTCAAGGAATAAAAAATCTGGGAAATATGTATTTTACTAAAGAGCAGATGCTCGAAAGAATCAATGGTAAGTTCTCGGATACATACACAAATAGTGGCTGCAATACTAGTGTTGATAGAATTAGGAAAGGCGACCCAGCGCAAGCCGAAGGCTATCTAGAGGGATTGTTAAAAGATTACAAACTTCACAGGAAATGTATTCTAAGCTGTTCTTTTATATCAAAATCTTCTGTGACAACTGAATTTTCTAAGATACAGCGTGGTGAATCAGTGCCGGGACACATTATTCAATTGCTCTGGATTATTTCATCATTTGCTCATGCTGTTAGAGATATGAATGCGATACCAATAATATACTGTGCAGATTGATAATGCTAACAAGTCACTGCACGCGGAGATTTAACTCGCTTCGCTCCTAAAATTCCGGTGAGCAGGGCGTTAGATTTGCAAGGAGATTTGAATGAACGTCTATTTTTCGGACTATTTTTCTGTTTCAAAGGACGACCTCGAAGAGTGTGGTGCGTTTAATGTCTCCTTGATTAATGACCTGCCTGTATTTATAGATCCGTTTTTGCTCTTTAATAGCGATAAGTCGGAATATCAGCATTTGCATGATGAAATCATAAAATATATTGGATTTCTCCGTGATATGTCAGAGGCTGGGACGATCTCTAAAGGATTGGTCCGGCACTGGTTCCTATTTCCTGAAGTAAAACAGAATTGGTTAGGTTTCAGCAAAGTGGGAAATGGTGGGTCTGGCCTAGGGCCGGACTTTGCAAACGCGCTAAATGAAAACCTTAGCAACATATTCAATGATTTTGGTTCAGAGAAGATAACGAAAAGCAGTCACTTAGAGAAACTATGCCTTATTAAGGAGGGTGTTGGAAAAGATAGCATAAGTGACTTCACTACCAATCTTATAAAGTCGTACTTGTGCGAGTACACGCAAGATTTTGCTCAAAAATATATCGACTCGTCTCGAACTAAGTCAGTTATGGTCCCGCACGCGGAGTTTAATTATAAAACTCGCCGTTGGACGTCAAAAAAATATACGCTACCTTACATAGATGGTGATTATGTATTGTTGACACCAAAAGACATCCTTACCAAGGATGAAGCATGGATTAACAAGCATGACATAATTGGTGACTTTGATGACATTGTCGCGGCTATCCCCAACGTAGAGTTGAGAGACCAAGTAAACGAATATTTTCTTCGCCGCGTTCCAGAAGAAGCGAAGCAGCGTGAAATCAATGAGGCAATAGCTAAGACATTAAGGAATTTCCCTGAGTTAATTGACCGCTACATCCGGCTCAAGGAAGACACAGGTGATCAAGCTGTCGCATTGAGTGAACAAAAGGTCCAAGAAATAGAGACGGTTTTCATACGTCAAGTGGCTATCTTAATTGAGAACTTAAAGGATGAAAGCAGTTTTTACGAGACTTTTGACGACACACATGATGAAGCGTACAGTCGCGTTCTGTTTTTAAAGCAAGTCATTGAAAATAATGATGGCTACCGAATTTTTTATTCTAATGGCCAACCAATCAAGCGTGAGTCGGACCTTCAACTTATGTTTCGATTGACCTGGTACGCTTCACAAGACGATGTTAATGCTGAAGTCAATAATGGTCGTGGTCCGGTCGACTATAAGATATCCAGAGGGTCGAAAGATAGCACCATTGTAGAGTTCAAGCTGGCTAGCAATTCCAAGCTGAAGCAGAATCTGGCAAAGCAGGTTGAAGTTTATAAAGCAGCAAATCAAACGAAGAAATCCATTAAAGTGATTTTGTATTTTAGCGACAGCGAGTTATTTCGGGTTCAGAAAATAATGGAAGAGTTAGAGCTCAAAGAAGGTAAAGAATTGGTTCTGATAGATGCGCAAGCGACCAACAAGCCGTCTGGGTCAAATGCAAGGTGAAATCTAACCATTGCGTCAATGGGACCGGTTTTTCGCTGGCGCTCCAAGCCGTCCCATTACGCAGGCGTTGAGGCTGCAGGAAATTCCACTTCTCCCAGCGTGGTGCGCCTCTATCTGGGATCTATGATATTTTTCGACCCTGAACTCACACTGCTAAAAATCTCGTGGGGCACGATATTAGGATGATTGAAGAACCGCAGTGGGCGATTCGATGACAGTAGCGGGCTTCGGCTTTCGCCGCGGGGCACAGCTGGCGTCGTTGATTGATGCGCTGGAGCGGATCGAGGCAGAGTATGGCGCCGTTGATCGGCTGGCCGCGGCTCAGTCGATGCTGCCCTTGGTTCAGGCCTTGGGGCGTGCGCGGGGCATGGCGGTGGTTGCTGTGGACGATGCCGCCCTTACGCAGGCGGCTACACTGACTCACTCCCAACAGAGCTTGCAGGCCCGGGGCACGGGAAGCGTCGCCGAGGCGGTGGCCTTGCTGGCGGCGGGGCCGGGTGCGGCATTGCTCGGGCCGCGGTTGATTTCGACGGACCGAATGGCCACCGTAGCGGTCGCCCGACGCTTTATAGAGGCGCCCTGATAGGATACTCAGCATGACCATACACTTTATTGGCGCCGGCCCCGGTGCCCCGGACCTGCTGACGCTGCGGGGCCGGGACCTTATCGCGTCTTCTCCCGTATGCCTCTATGCGGGGTCGCTGGTGCCTGAACAGCTGCTCGAGCACTGCCCGGCAGGTGCCCGGATCATCAACACCGCGCCGCTATCCCTGGATGAGATCATCGCCGAGATGCGCAGCGCCCACGCCGCGGGTCTGGATGTGGCCCGGCTGCATTCCGGGGATCTCTCGGTGTGGTCCGCCATGGGCGAGCAGCTGCGCCGGCTGCGCGAGCTCGCCATTCCCTACGCCATTACTCCGGGCGTGCCGTCCTTCGCCGCGGCGGCCGCCACCCTGGGCCAGGAGCTGACGCTGCCGGGGGTGGCGCAATCCGTGGTGCTTACCCGCACGCCGGGGCGGGCCAGCGCCATGCCGGACGGCGAGACCCTGGCCAACTTCGCCAGGACCGGTGCCACCCTGGCGATCCATCTCTCCATCCACAACCTGGCCCAGGTGGTGGAAGCGCTGGTGCCGTTCTACGGCGCCGACTGCCCGGTGGCCATCGTCTGGCGCGCCAGCTGGCCCGATGAGCGGGTGGTTCGGGGGCGCTTGTCGACGGTGGCCTCCCAGGTCGACGACGCCATGCAGCGCACGGCGCTGATCCTGGTAGGGCCGGTGCTGGACAGCGAGGACTTCCAGGAGAGTAGCCTCTATGCAGTGGGCTACGACCGCCGCTTTCGGCCCCAGTCGGCGGACTCGCCCTTCGCCGGCACCGCGCCCGGCGACGAGAGGGCTGATAAGAGGCATGAGCCATGATCCACCTCTCGCTGATCGGCATCGGCACCGGCAATCCCGAGCATGTCACCCTGGCCGCCGTGCGGGCGCTGAATGAAGCTGACCTGATCCTGCTGCCGCGCAAGGGGGAGGGCAAGTCGGACCTGGTCGACCTGCGCCGGCTGCTGTGCCGCAATCTGCTGGATGATTCGTCAGCTGCCCGAGTGGTGGAGTTCGACCTGCCGCGCCGCGATGGCCGCGCCGACTACCTGGGCGCGGTGGACGACTGGCACGCAGAAATCGCCGAGGTCTGGGCGGCGCTGATGGCGACCCATCTCCCCCAGGGCGGTCGAGTCGGCATGCTGATCTGGGGCGACCCGTCGCTGTATGACAGCAGCCTGCGCATTGCCGGGCGGCTGAGCGCCGAGGGGCAAGAGGTCGAGATACGTGTGGTGCCGGGCATCACCAGCCTGCAGGTCCTCACCGCCGAGCACCGTATTCCCCTCAATGCGCTGGCCGAACCGGTGCAGATCACCACCGGGCGGCGGCTGCGCGAGCGCGGCTGGCCCAGCGATGCTGCAAGTGTCGCGGTGATGCTCGACAGCGGCGGAGCCTTCGAGTCGCTGCCGCCGGAGGGCCTGTATATCTGGTGGGGCGCCTACCTGGGCATGCAGAAACAGTGCCTGATCCACGGCTGGCTGGTGGACGTGGCCGCGTCGATCCTCGCGCAGCGCGCCGCCCTGCGCGAGCAGCACGGCTGGATCATGGACGTCTATCTATTACGGAGAATGAAATGAAGCATGTTGATCCGCAGCGCCACGCCGAGCGCATGGCCCACAAGCAGAAGATCATGAACGAGCGCATCGCCCAGGCCAACAAGGAGCAGGGTGTGCTGCTGGTGCTCACCGGCCCCGGCAAGGGCAAGAGCAGCTCCGGCTTCGGCATGCTGGCCCGCGCCCTGGGCCACGGTATGAAGGTGGGCGTGGTGCAGTTCATCAAGGGCAAGTTCCAGACCGGCGAGGAGGCGTTCTTTCGCCAGGTGCCGGGCGTGGCGTATCACGTGATGGGCGAGGGCTACACCTGGGACACCCAGGATCGCGACAGGGACGTGCAAGCCGCCGAGGCGGCCTGGGAGGTGGCCCGCGGCATGCTCCAGGATCCGAGCGTCGATCTAGTACTGCTCGACGAGCTCAATATCGCCCTGCGTCATGAGTACCTGAGCCTCGACCGGGTGCTGGACGACCTCCAGGCGCGGCCGGCCATGCAGCACGCCGTGGTCACCGGCCGCCATGCCCCGGAGGCGCTGATCGAGCTGGCCGACACCGTCACAGAGATGCGCGTGGTCAAGCACGCTTTCAAGGAGCAGGGCATCAAGGCGCAGAAGGGCATCGAACTGTAGCCTTCGTTGCGCTTTGGCCAATCCTTGGGACTATGCTGTAATACGTTGTAGTCAATGTCTTCGAGGGTACTGACATGAGCGTTACCACCGTCCGGCTTCAGGCAGAGGTTGAGCACCACCTGGAAGAGATCGCCAGCAGGCTCCAGCGCAGCAAAGGCTGGGTGATCAACCAGGCGCTAACGGAATACATCGAAAAGGAACAGCGTGAGCAAGAGCGCTGGAGGCAAACGCTGGAGGCAATGGAGTCCGCTGCTCACGGGAGAGTGGTGGATGCCGACGATGTCCATCGCTGGCTCAACAGCTGGGGCACCGAAAATGAGCTGGATGCGCCGAGGTCAGGTAAGTGAAACTGGTCTACTCGGCTGAGGCCATTGAAGATCTGAAGCGTCTCAGGGAGTTTATCGCAACCCATGATCCTGCTGCGTCAGGCAGGGTAGCCGCAGAGTTAGTCGGTAAAATCGGCGTGTTACCCGATTTCCCCAAGATGGGATCCCCGGTTGAGAGGGCGCCGGTGCCTGACTCCGTACGCGACATGATCTTTGGCAGGTATGTGGTTCGTTACTCGGTACATGCCAGTGCCATCATTATTCTTCGGGTATGGCATGAGCTGGAGGGTGAACGATAGCAATCAACCCATCGCGGCTATCGGACCACCTTACCCACGAACATATTACCGAGACTTCCAGGAGAGAGCCGCATGGCTGAAGAGAGTGGGCGAGGCGATCACGCCTTCCCCCAGGCGCAGCGGGAGGGGCTCTACCGCGCCATCCATGAGCGTCGGGATGTGCGCGCCCAGTTTCTGCCGGACCCGATTCCCCCCGAGGTGCTGGCCCGCCTGCTGGAGGCTGCCCATCATGCGCCGTCGGTGGGCTTCATGCAGCCCTGGGATTTCCTGGTGATCGACAGCCTGGCGGTCCGCGAGCGAGTGCACGGCATCTTCCAGCGCGAGAATGCCAAGGCCGCCGAGCACTATTCCGGCGATCGCGGAGAGACCTATCGCCGCCTCAAGCTGGAGGGGATTCTGGAGAGCCCCATCAACCTGTGCATCACCTGCGACCGAGCGCGTGGCGGCGAGCATGTGCTGGGGCGCAACAGCATCGTCGAGACGGATCTGTTCAGCACCTGCCTGGCGGTGCAGAACCTGTGGTTGGCGGCCCGTGCCGAGGGCATCGGCGTGGGCTGGGTGAGTATCCTTGATCAGGACGAATTGGCCGAGGTGCTGGGCCTGCCCGAGCAGGTCTACCCCCTCGCTTACCTGTGCCTGGGCTATGTCAGCGAGTTCCTGGAGCAGCCCGAGCTGGCCCGCAGCGGCTGGCGTCAGCGCCTGCCCCTGGCGGAGCTGGTGCACGGCAGTGGCTGGGGCGAGCCGCTGGCGGATGAGGCGTTACATGAGGCGCTGGCCGAGGTGGCGAGATCGTGACGACCTTGATGATTCAGGGCACCACCTCGGATGCCGGCAAGAGCACGGTGGTGGCGGGGCTGTGCCGGGCCCTGGCGCGGCGCGGCGTGTCGGTGGCGCCGTTCAAGCCGCAGAACATGGCGCTCAACAGTGCGGTGACGGTGGACGGCGGCGAGATCGGCCGCTCCACGGCGCTGCAGGCGCTGGCGGCGGGCGTCGAGCCGCATAGCGATATGAACCCGGTGCTGCTCAAGCCCGAGAGCGACCGCGGCGCCCAGGTGATCCTGCGCGGGCGGGTGCACGGCCATATGGACGCGCTGGACTACCACGCCTACAAGCGCACCGCGCAGGAGAGCGTGCTGGCGGCGTGGCAGGCGCTGTCTTCCCGATATGAGGTGATCATTGCCGAGGGGGCCGGCAGCCCAGCGGAGATCAACCTGCGCGCCAACGACATCGCCAACATGGGCTTTGCCGAGATGGTCGACTGCCCGGTTATCCTGGTCGGCGATATCGACCGCGGCGGGGTCTTCGCCCAGCTGGTCGGCACCCTGGAGCTGCTCAGCGAGAGCGAGCGCGCGCGTACCCGCGGCTTCGTCATCAACCGCTTTCGCGGCGATATCGGCCTGCTTGAGCCGGGCCTCGACTGGCTGACCGAACGCACCGGCAAGCCGGTGTATGGGACGCTGCCCTATCTGCAGGGGCTGCTGCTGGACGCCGAGGATAGCGTGGGGCTGCACGGTGTGGCGTCGGATGCCGCAGCGCTTCGCGTCGTGGTGCCGGCGCTGCCGCGGATCAGTAACCACAACGACTTCGACCCGCTGCGCCTCCACCCGCAGGTCGAGCTCAGCTTTGTCGGGCCGAACCAGATCGGGCCAGGCCAGGCGATCCCGTCGGCGGACCTGATCATCCTGCCCGGTAGCAAGAGTACTCGTAGCGACCTGGCCTGGCTGCGCGATCAGGGCTGGGAGGCGGCGATCCAGCGCCACCTGCGCTACGGCGGCAAGCTGCTTGGCATCTGCGGCGGCTTGCAGATGCTGGGCCAGGCGATACACGACCCGGATGGCCTGGAGGGGCCGGCCGGTTCGACGCCGGGCCTCAAGCTGCTCGACCTCGAGACACGCATGGTGGCGGGCAAGCAGCTGCGTAACGTGAGTGGCTGCTTGCTGCCCGACGGCGCGGCGATCAGCGGCTACGAGATCCACAACGGCGTCAGCGAAGGGCCGGCGCTGGCGCGCCCGCTATGCGAGCTGGACGGCCGGCCCGACGGTGCCGTCAGCGACGACGGCCAGGTCATGGGCACCTACCTGCATGGCCTGTTCGACCGGCCAGAGGCGTGCGCGGCGTTGTTGACGCGCTGTGGGCTGCACGCTGGCGGGGCGGTGGACTACGCCGCCCATCGCCAGCGTGAACTCGAGCGCCTGGCCGATACCCTGGAGCAGCACCTGGATATGGACGCGATCCTGTCGCAATTTCGCTGACTCCTCAGCGGCTCGCCGCTTCGTGAAGTACCAGCTCGACCCGCCGATTGGCGGCGCGGCCTTCGGCGCTCTCGTTGCTCTCCAGCGGCTGGGTGTCGGCGTAGCCGATGGCGCGCAGCCGCGACTCGGGGATGTCTTGCCCCTGCAGGTAGCGCACCACGGCGATGGCGCGGGCGCCGGAGAGCTCCCAGTTGGAGGGGAAACGCGGCGTGGTGATCGGCACGTCGTCGGTGTGACCCTCTACCGAGATGCGCCCATCGAAGGCCCGCAGCGTACCGAGCAAGCTCTCCAGCACCTGGCGGCCGTCGCCGGTGAGGTCGGCCTGGGCGCTGGCGAACAGCAGGTTGTCGTCGATGCGCAGGGTCACCCCTTCGTTGCCGCGGGTCACCGAGACGCCCTCGGGCATCAGCCCTTCGAGCTGCGGCAGCAGGCCGCTATGGCGCGGCTGCAGCCCGGCGCCGCGCGAGCCGGCGGCGTGTGCCGCCGCAATGGCCGATTCGCTGAGCGTGGGCGATTGGCCAGCGTACTGCTGGCCGCGATCACCGAGGCCGTTGCCGGCCAGGGATAGCAGCAGCACGAATAGCGTGATAAGCAGCGTCAGCACGTCGAGGTAGCTGATCAGCCAGCTCTCGCCCTCATCCTCACTGCCGCCGGGCAGCAGGTCCTGATGGCTGTTGCGCAGTTCAGACATGCTGACCGGCCTCGTCGTCGCCGCGGCGCGGCACACTGGGGTCGTTGATCTCGTCGTGGAAGTTGGCCATGAAGGAGTTGAGCGTCTCCTCGATGAACGACGGCAGGCGCCGCTTGGTGATCAGCGAGATGCCTTCGAGCACCATGTTCATGGCGATCAGCCGCTCCTCGGTGCGTCGCTCGAGCTTGACGGCGATGGGCTTGAACACCAGGTTGGCGAGCAGGATGCCGTAGAAGGTGGTGAGCAGCGCCACCGCCATGCGCGGGCCGATCACCCCGACGTCGCCGGCCTCCATGACTTCCAGCATGTTCACCAGCCCGACCAGGGTACCGATCATGCCGAAGGCCGGCGCGTAGGTGGCCATGGTGCGGAAGATCTGCGCCTCGGCGTGCTCGCGGGCCTTGAGCCGGGCGATGCGCCAGCGCAGCAGGTCGATGATCTCCTGCTCCTTGGTATTGGCGATTACCAGTTGGATCCCGGTGCGCAGAAACGGGTTGCGGGTATTCTCCAGGGCTTCCTCTACGGCCTGCACATTGCCCTGGAACCACAGCCGCGACATATCCACCAGCTCCTTGATGTCGTCGCGGGCGTAGGTGTTCTCGCGGCGAAAGACGATGCCGACCAGGCGTGTGACGCGGACCACTTCGCGCAGCGGGTAGCTGATGAAGGTAGCGGCCAGGGTCCCGGTAATGACGATGGCAAGCCCCGGCAGGTTGAGGAAGCTGGCCGGGGACTCGGCGGTGAACAGCAGTACGCTGGCCAGCAGCAGGATGCTGGCGAGGATGCCGATTAGCGTAGAAGGGTTCATGCAGGATTCCTTGCCGAGAGTGCGCGACGGGGTTACTCGCACTATCGGCAGGGCAGCCGCGGGCCTTGAACGCTACCGGCCCCGGCCTTGATCTGGATCAAGTCTCGGTCAGGCGCTCGGCTAGGGAGGCGGACTCGGGGAGGTGGTGCTTGAACAGCGCCGGATCGTCGCTGATCACGCCGTCGACGCCCCAGTCCCACTGCGGGGCGAAGGCGACGGGATCGTTGGGGGTATAGCAGAACAGCGCGTAGCCGGCCTCCTTGATCTCCCGTGCGCGCTTCTCTTTCAGCTTGCGCCAGTCGACGTGCAGGCTGAAAGCGCCGAGGGCCTCGGCGTCTCGCCGCCACTCGCGTGGCGTCTTCTCCAAGAGCAGCCCCAGGCGCAGCCTGTCGCGATCGCGCTGGACGTCACGCGCGGCATCCAGCGCCGTGCGGTTGAACGACGAGACGATCAGGCGCTCGGCGGGCAGCGCCGCCAGCGCCAGGGGGATCACGGTGTGGGTCAGGGCCAGCGGGTCGCGGCCGCGATTGACCTTGAGCTCGAGGTTGACGCCCATCTCCAGCTCGTTGAGCAGCGCCAGCATCTCGTCGAGGGTGGCCATGCGTTCGCCGGCGAAGTGGCCGCTGAACCAGCCGCCCACGTCCAGCGCACGGGCGCGTTCGAGGTCGAGCTTGGCCAGCTTGCCGCGGCTGTCGGAGCAGCGCCGCACGCCGTTGTCGTGCCAGATCACCGGGGTGCCGTCGCCGAGCAGCTGCACGTCGATCTCTACCCAGTCGCAGCCGATCTGCTTGGCCGCGCGCACCGCGCTCAGGGTATTCTCCGGCAGATGTGCCGACAGCCCGCGGTGGGCAATGGTGCGGGGAAGCCCATCGGCGGTATAGGCGTATGACATTCGCTAGGCCCTCCTGAGTGTTTGGCCGAGATTATCTCAGCATGATGACAACCAGATTACTTACCTCCCTGGCCCCAGGGCCATTGCCGTTGCAGCCAAGCGAAGAACGCCGGGGACCGGCCGAAAAGGCGGTTTGCGCCATGGGTGAGGAGCATTGCTCCGAACGGGCTGGCCATGGATGGCCAGCCCTGGTCCTGCAAGCGGAGCAGGATGCGAGAGCGCAGCAGGGCGCAAGGTAGCGCCCAGGGACGGGTTTACAGCGCCGCCTTGCAGGCCGGTCGACGGATCAGTTCGAGCGGTACGGCCCTGCCCCGGCGCCCTCGCTGCGAGCAGCTGCGCCAGCCCTACTGCGAACCCAGGGTGATATCCTGCAGGATATGCTAGGCTGCGCGGTTTTGGGCGCGCCGGCAAGCGCGCACTTAAGAGTGTAATCGAGGTGGTCGAATGAAGGTCATGCATGTCACCGATGTCGCCCAGCGCGACGCCTGCCTGGCGCGGCTGTGCGCCGAGCACTACGGCCAGTCGGCGGGGTTGACGCCGCTGGTGGTGTTTGCCGGCACCCGGCGAGTGCTGTTCGCCGAGGAGGCGGCGCGGCTGCTGGCGCTTGTCGATGCCCAGGGCGTGCCCCAGGCGCTGGCGCTGCTGGTGCTCGACGAGGCCGGCGAGGGCATGACGCTGCGCCTGGCGTGCCGTCTCGGCGATGACGACGAGCCCAAGCGGCGCCTGATCGCCGAGCTGGCGCTCAAGGCACCGCTGCGGGTCGATGCTATCGACGCCGAGCAGGAAGCCTTTTACCAGTCGTGCGGCATCAGCCGCTGGTTTGGCGGCGAGCAGGGCGGCCGCATCGGCCTGGCGGCATCGCATCCCGCCACCCAGCTGGCGGCGCTGGCAGCCACGATCAAGATCGATGAGCAGCAGGTGCTGCGCCGTTTCAAGCACGATGCCAAGGCCTTTGAAGCGGAGAAACAGCGCTTCGTTGAAGGGCTCGAGGCCTTCCCCGCCGCGCTGACTTGACCAGGGCGTGAAACAGCGTTTGGATAGCGTGACATCCCGTTAGCAATCTAAGGAAGCATGCCATGGCCAAGCGTATTGAGTTTGCCAAGACCGGTGGCCCCGAGGTCCTGGAGCTAGTCGACGTCGAGCCCAAGGCGCCCGGCGCCGGCGAGGTCCAGGTCCGCAATCAGGCGGTGGGCCTCAACTTCATCGACATCTACTTCCGCACCGGGCTGTATCCGGCGCCGTCGATGCCCTCGGGCCTCGGCACCGAAGGTGCCGGCGTGGTCGAGGCGGTCGGCGAGGGCGTCACCCATCTCAAGGTCGGCGACCGCGTCGCCTATGCCCAGGGCCCGCTGGGCGCCTACTCCGAGGTACACACCCTGCCGGCCGCCAAGGTCGTGGTGCTGCCCGACGGCATCGACTGCGATACCGCCGCGGCCAGCATGCTCAAGGGCCTGACCGTGCAGTACCTGATGCGCCAGACCTATGAACTGAAGGGCGGCGAAACCATCCTGTGGCATGCCGCCGCCGGCGGCGTCGGCTCGATCGCCTGCCAGTGGGCGCGTGAGCTGGGCGTCAAGCTGATTGGCACCGTCAGCTCCCCGGAGAAGGCCGCGCTGGCCAAGCAGAACGGCGCCTGGGCGACCATCGACTACACCAAGGAGAGCGTCGTCGAGCGGGTCAAGGAATTGACCGACGGCGCGATGTGCGACGTGGTCTACGACTCGGTGGGCAAGGACACCTGGGAGACCTCGCTGGATTGTCTCAAGCCGCGCTCGTTGATGGTCAGCTTCGGCAACGCCTCGGGGGCCGTGGAAGGGGTCAATATCGGTATCCTCAACCAGAAGGGCTCGCTGTTCGTGACCCGCCCCAGCCTCAACGGCTACGCCGACACCCGCGAGCGCTTCGAGGCGATGTGCCAGGATCTGTTTGCGATGCTCGAGAGCGGCAAGATCAAGATCGACATCGCCCAGCGCTTCGCCCTGGAAGAGGCTGGCAAGGCCCAGCAGGCGCTGGCCAGCCGCAAGACCACCGGTTCGACCATTCTGCTGCCCTGAACAGCTCGCTGTAGACCTCCACGGCGCCCGCCTTTTCAGGCGGGCGCCGTCGTTTTACTACTCCAGATCGACATAGGCGCCGAGCTCGCGCATCCGCGATTCGAAGCGGGTGACGTTGTCGACCAGCGCTTCCGGCCCGTAGGCCACACACTCGGCGAGGATCGCCTCGATCAGGGTGATCGCCGAGAGGATCGACGGGAAAAAGTGCGGTGTGGCGGTGGCGATATTAAAGGTCAGCGCGGCGCCGGGTACCAGCGGTGAGCGCAGGGTGTCGGTGACCACGATGGCCTCGACGCCGTTGGCGCGGGTGACTTCCAGGGCTCTGACGGTTTCGGCGCAGTAGGGGTCGAAGCCGAAGGCTACCACTACGTCTCCCTCGCCGAAGGTGGCAAGCTCGGTGAGCAATCCGCCTTCCTGGCCACGAATCAGCTGTACGTTGGGCATCGCGATGCGCCCCACGTAGGCGAAGTGGTAGGCACAGGCGAAGGCGTCGCGAAATCCCACCACCGCCACCTTGCCTGCGGCCAGCAGGCGCTCGGCGGCATCGCGGACCTTGGGCTGCATATCGGCGGTGAACAGCCGGCCGATATTGTCGAAGGCGGTATCACCCACGTCGACGAACACCTGATCGTCGCTCCCGGCCAGCGCCTTGAGGCTCGAGGCGCGCCCCGAGAGCTCGATGGGACCGGCCTGAACCGCCGACTGAAAGATCTCGCGGAACTGTTCGTAGCTGTCGAAGCCCAGTCGCTTGGCCAGCCGCATCAGCGTTGATGAGGTCACCTCGGCGGCGGCGGCCGACTTGCGGATCGACTGGAAGGCGATCTCCATGGGGTGGTCGAGCACGTAGCGTGCGGCCAGCTTGAGCTGTGGGCTGAGCTCCGAATAGCGCTCGGCAAGGGCCTGATTGACGGCATCGAGGGTGGTGATGTGAGCGGTGGCGTGATCCTTCGTCATCGTGACCTCGTTGTTATCCGGCTGCTCGATGGGGGCGGCATTGTAACGCATTGCCGCGGCGATGAGTGTTACAGATGCATCGGTATTAATAAAATAGTGATACGTACGTATTGACACGTGGTGAGGCTCACCCCTAGCATGCCGGTGATACAAACGTGCCGTTAATGTTTTATCTGCGACACTTATGTTCTGTTTGTCAATCCCTCGGGCATTCGCCAAGGAGCACAGATGCGCCGCCCCGCCTATGAGACCCTGATCGTCGAGCACCGCACGCCGGTCACTATCATTCGTTTCAACCGTCCCCAGCGCCTCAATGCCGTCGTCGAAGGGCTCTATCGCGAGCTGCTCGATGCCCTGACAGTCGCCGAGCGCGATCCCGATGTGCGCGCGGTGATCCTCACCGGCGAAGGCCGGGCCTTCTGCGTCGGGGCCGACATGAAGGAGCACGGCGGTGCCGCGCGGACCCTCTACCAGCGCCGCCAGTACCTGCAGCTGGGCAACGACGTGTGCGAGGCGATCCTGCGCCTCGACAAGCCGGTGATCGCCGCGGTCAACGGCTATGCGCTGGGCGCTGGGGCCGAAATGGCGGTGGCCTGCGATTTCATCGTGATGGCCGATGAGGCGCAGCTGGGCTTTCCCGAGACCAGCATCGGTACCTGCGTGGGTGGCGGCGTTTCCAAGCTGCTGCCACAGCTGGTGGGCCTGGGCATGGCGCGCGAACTGCTCTATACCGGCAAGCGGGTCGACGGCGAGCAGGCCACCCGCATCGGCCTGGCCAGCGACCACTGGCCGGCCGCGTCGCTGCTCCAGGAGGCCGAGCGGCTGGCCCAGACCCTGGCCAAGCAGGCGCCGGTATCCATGGCGATGCTCAAGCGGCTGGTCAACCAGGCCAGCGAAACCGGGCTGGAAAGCCAGCTGCAGCAGGAGCTGGATGCGGTCTTCACCTGCTCGACTACCGATGACTGGCAGGAGGGCGTCGATGCCTTCGCCGAGAAGCGTACGCCGCGCTTCAAGGGGCAGTGAACATGAACCCCATCGAAGGACACCTGCCGAGCCGCAGCCCGCTGCACGATATTCTGGCGCCCACCGGCATCGCCGTGATCGGCGCCTCGTCCGATCCCACCAAGCGTGGCTACAAGGCCATGGTCGGCCTGATCAAGGATGGCTACCGCGGTGACATCTATCCGGTCAATCCCAAGGCCGACATGATCCTCGGCGTCAAAGCCTGGCCGACGGTGACGGCGATCCCCGGCAGCCCCGAACTGGCGCTGATCTGCACGCCGGCGGCCAGCGTGCCGGAGCTGATCGCCGAGTGCGGGCGGCGCGGCATCAAGGGCGCGGTGATACTGGCCAGCGGCTTCGCCGAGATCGGCGGCGAGGGGGCGGCCCTGGAACAGGCGATGATGGACAAGGCGCGCGCCCACGGCGTACGCATCATCGGCCCCAATACCTCGGGGATCTTCAATCTCCACCATCGCATCAACCTGCTGGCGCTGGACAACGTGCGCCCCGGCGACGTGGGCATCATCTCGCAGTCGGGCAATATGCTGCTGTCGTTGGCGCTGGAGGCTCAGCACAACGGCCAGGTGGGCTTCTCGACCTACGTTGGTCCCGGCAATCAGAGCGACATCGGCTTCAACGACTACCTGCGCTACCTGGGCGAGGACGAACATACCCGGGTGGCGACGCTCTACGTCGAAGGCTTTCGCGACGGTCGCAAGTTCCTCGACGTGGCCCGTGAGGTGACCGCCATGAAGCCGGTGGTGGTCTACAAGTCGGGCTCCACGGAGCAGGGCCAGAAGGCCGCCAGCTCGCACACCGGGGCGCTGGCCGGCAGCTACGCCATGACCGTGGACCTGCTCAAGCAGGCCGGGGTCAGCGTGGTGCAGTACTCCGACGAGATCCTGCCGGTGGCCGAGGGGCTTGGGCTGCTGCAGAAGGCCAGCGGCAAGCGCGTGGCGGTAATTTCCGACGGCGGCGGCCAGGCCACTATCGCCTCCGACCGGCTGGCCGAGGCGGGCCTGGAGCTCGCCGAGCTCAGCGAGGCGACCCGTGACCGGCTGCGCGCGATCCTGTTCCCCCAGGCGTCTACCGTCAATCCGGTGGACGTGGCCGGCTCCACCGACGCCAATCCCTCGCTGCTGGCGACCTGCATGGAGATCGTTGCCGCCGACGATAACGTCGACAGCGTGTTTCTGGTCGGCATGTTCGGCGGCTACAGCATCCGCTTCGCCGAGTCGCTGCTGGGCGATGAGATGCGCGGCGCCGAGGCGATGGTCGATCTGGCCAAGGCGATCACCAAGCCGCTGGTGATCTACAGCCTCTATACCCCGGTCAAGCCGCCGGCGCTGCGTCGCCTGCACGAAGCGGGGCTGCCGATCTACGCCTCCATCGAACACGCCGTGCGGCTGCTGGCGGCGCTTGGCGAGCGCGGCCACTATCTGAATGCCAGCCGCGCCCATCGTCTGCCGCCGGCGGTGCCCCGCGACCCCGACAGCGCGACAGCCATCCATGCTGCGTTGGCTGCCGGCCGCGACCTGCTCGAGCCCGAGGCCAAGGCGCTGCTACGCGCCCACGGTGTGCCGGTGCTCGAGGAGCGGCTGGTCACGGGGCCCGAGCAACTGGCCGCAGTGGTCGCCGAATTTGGTGAAGTGCCGCTGGCGATGAAGGTGGTCTCCAAGGACATTCTGCACAAGTCCGATGCCGGCGGGGTGCGCCTTAACCTGGTTGGCGAAGCGGCACTCAGTGCGGCGCGGGAGGCGATCCTGGCGTCGTGTCGCGCCTACGACCCAGACGCCGAGATCGAAGGGGTGCTGGTGGCACCGATGGCGCCCAAGGGCGTCGAGGTGATCGTCGGCGTGAGCCGCGACCCGATCTTCGGTCCGGTGCTGATGTTCGGCCTTGGTGGTATCTTCGTCGAAGTGCTGGAGGACGTGGCCTTCCGGGCGATTCCGCTGTCGCCCTTCGATGCGCGCTCAATGGTCGACCAGATCAAGGCGCGCAAGATTCTCGATGGCGTGCGCGGCGAGCAGGCGGTGGACCGCGAGGCGCTGGTGGCGCTGCTGCTGAGCGTCTCGAGCATCGTCTCGGCGTATCCAGAGATCGCCGAGCTGGACCTCAATCCGGTGATTGCCAACGCCGATGGCTATGCGCTGGTCGATGCGCGCATCATCCTCGATTCCCCGACCCAGGAGACCCCGTCATGACCACTGTGCCGTTGCCTTCGCTGACTGACGCCAGGCTGACCCTGGAGGCGCGCGTGGCGACCCTGACCCTGGATCGTCACGACGTGCGCAACGCCCTGACCGGCACCGGGCTGGTCGACGATATCGTCGCCGTGGCCGAGTGGGTCAACCGCTGCGACGAGGTCTCGGTGCTGGTGATCACCGGCGCCGGCTCGGCGTTCAGCGCCGGCGGCAACGTCAAGGACATGGCCCAGCGCGGCGGCGACTTCGCCGGCGACGTGGCCGAGGTCGCCGAGCGCTACCGGCGCGGTATCCAGCGCATCCCGCTGGCGCTGCAGGGCGTCGAAGTACCGATCATTGCCGCGGTCAACGGCCCGGCCATCGGTGCGGGCTTCGACCTGGCCAATATGGCCGATGTTCGTATCGCCTCGGACAGAGCCAAGTTCGGCGAGACCTTCCTCAACCTGGGGATCATCCCCGGCGACGGTGGCGCCTGGTTCCTGCAGCGCCTGATCGGCTATCAGCGCGCCTTCGAACTGACCCTCTCGGGGCGGGTGGTCGGCGCCGAGGAGGCCCGCGAGTACGGCATTGTGCTCGAGGTAGTCGCGCATGATGCGCTGCTTAGCCGGGTAGGCGAGCTAGCGGCGCAGTTTGCCGCCCAGCCGCCCAAGGCGACGCGACTCACCAAGCGCCTGATGAAGCAGGGCAGTCGCATGGAGCTCAAGGACTTTCTCGATCTGTGCGCGACCTTCCAGGGCATGTGCCATAACGAGCCGGAGCATCTAGACGCGGTCAATCGCATGTTGGAGAAGATGGCCAGGTAGTCACTGCCGGCGGTATCCAGCGGATGGTGCCAAGGCCCCGCTTCGGCGGGGCTATGCTAAATAATACTGGCGCTCGAAAGCCTGTCCTGTTGTGCTGGTGACGGTGTTGCTCAACAGGGAGGTGAGAAAGCCGTGGCCGACAGTACGCTGGTGTTCATCGTTCTGGGACTCACCCTGGCGGCCTTCGTCTGGGGGCGTTTCCGCTACGACCTGGTAGCACTCACGGCGCTGCTGGCGTCGGTGATGCTGGGGCTGGTGGAGGCCGACGACGCGTTCATGGGCTTCGGCCATCCGGCGGTGATTACCGTGGCCGCTGTGCTGGTGCTGAGCAAGGGCTTCGAACGCTCGGGGCTGGTCGACGTGATTGCCGAGCAGGCGCTCAAGGTGGGCGAGCGGCTGGTGCTGCAGCTGCTGGTGTTGACCGGTACCGTCACGGTGCTCTCGGCGGTAATGAACAACGTCGGGGCGCTGGCACTGCTGCTGCCGGTGGCGATGCGCATGGCCCGCGAACACAACAGTTCACCCTCGCTGCTGCTGATGCCGCTGGCCTTCGGCTCGCTGCTGGGCGGCCTGATGACGCTGATCGGTACCCCGCCCAATATCATCATTGCCAGCTACCGCGGCGCCCAGACCGGCGACAACTTCGGCATGTTCTCGTTCTTTCCCGTTGGCGTAGTGGTCGCGGCGGTAGGGCTGGCCTTCATCGTGCTGGTGGGCTGGCGGTTGACACCGCGCCGCGAGGGGCAGTCGTCCGCCGAAGAGCTGTTCGATACCGCCAACTATCTGGTTGAACTCAAGGTCGGCGAGGAGGCCAAGGCCATCGGCTGGACCCTACGCGAGCTGCATGATGCCGTGGAAGAGACTATTCCGGTAGTCGCAGTGGTGCGTGATGATCAGCGGCGTGCTGGCCACGCCTTCCACGGCAGCCTGCGTGAAGGCGATATCCTGCTGGTGGAGGGCGGCCCCGAGGAGATGAAGCTGCTCGAGGACAAGGCGGGACTGTCGCTGGGGGCGGAGGCCGAGGACGAAGAGAAGGATGCTGATACCGCCAAGCAGACGGGGCGAGAGGAGGAGGCGCAGGATAACAAGGACAAGCAGGGCAAGAAGAAGCGCAACGGGGTCGATACCGAAGGCCTGCAGCTGGTCGAGGCGGTGGTGCGCAACGACTCGATGATGGTCAACCGCACCGTGGTGCAGCTGCGCTTGCAGAACCAGCACGGCCTGCATCTGGTGGCGGTGGCCCGCGACGGCGCACGGCTCAAGCAGCGCCTGCGCGAGATCCGCTTCAAGGCTGGCGACGTGCTGCTGCTGCAGGGTGACGAGGGCGGGCTGTCCGAAAGCCTGGCGACGCTGGGCTGCCTGCCGCTGGCCAATCGCAATCTGACCATCGGCCAGCCGCGCATGCTGCTGCTGTCGCTGGGCATCTTCCTGCTGGCGATCATCGCCATGCTCACCGACCTGTTGCCGGCGGCGGTGGCGCTCTCCACCGCGGCGCTGGTGTCGCTGCTGGTCGGCGTATTGCCGCTACGCGATGGCTATCAGGCCATCGACGGGCCGGTAATCGTGCTGCTGGCGGCAATGCTGCCGGTGGGCGAAGCGCTGGATACCAGCGGTGGCGCGGCGCTGATTGCCGAGGCGATGCTGGCGCTGGGTAGCGGCTGGCCGCCGGTGGCCACCCTGGCGGCACTGTTCGTGATCTCTACGCTGCTCTCCAACGTGATCAACAATGCCGCCGCGGCGCTTTTGATGGCGCCGATAGCCGCTAGCCTGGCGAGCGGCTTCGGGCTGTCGCTCGACCCGTTCCTGATGGTGGTGGCGGTAAGCGCCTCCTGCGCCTTCCTGACACCCATCGGCCACCAGTCGAATACGCTGGTGATGGGGCCGGGAGGCTACCGCTTCAGCGACTACTGGAAGCTCGGCCTGCCGCTGTCGCTGGTGGTGCTGGTGGTGTCGATTCCGATGATCATGCTGGTGTGGCCGCTGTGAAGCCATGAAAAAGGGGATGGCCAACCTGGCCATCCCCTTTTATTGCGACGCTGCGAACGGGGTCGCAGCGCTACGTGGCTGCCTTATTCTGCGGCGGAGAGCCACTCCTCGACCAGATCCTGGTTGTCTTCAACCCACTGCTGGGCGTTTTCATAGGGGTCGGAGTCGTCCTCCTGGTTCATCAGCATGACCTCGCCCATCTGCTCGGGCGTCCACTCGAAGGCATCGAGGATGGCATGCACTTCGGGCATATCATCGCCGAGGCCCTGGCGTACCACGGTGTGGATCTGCTCGGCGCCACCGTAGATCTCTTGCGGATCGTCGAGGTACTTGAGGTCCCAGCGGGCGAACATCCAGTGTGGTGTCCAGCTGGTGACGACGATGTCTTCCTCGTTGTTGATGGCGCTGCTCAGCGCGGCGACCATGGTGGCATCGCTGCCACTGCGCAGACGCAGATCGAGGTCGTACTCGTCGACCACGTCCTCGGTCAGACCCATCAGGCCGGCGCCGGGATCGATACCGATGATCTCGCCGTCGAACAGATCGGCGTTGTCGTTGAGGTCCTCGATGGAGTCGACGTCGGTGTACTCGGGGACCACCAGGCCAAGCTTGGTGCCGTCCAGGTTGGGACCGAGGTCTTCGACGTCATCGCCGACCCGCTCGAGATATTCGGCGTGGGTGGTGGGCAGCCAGGCGGCGACGATGGCGTCGGCATCGCCGGTGGAGAGTGCCTGCCACATGGCGGCGGCAGACAGTGAAGTCATGTCGACCTCATAGCCGGCCTGTTCGAGCACGGCGCGCACTACGTTGGTGGAAGCGACTTCCGAAGCCCATTCGACGTAGGCCAAATTGACCGAGTCCTGGGCCTGGGCAGCGCCGGCGGCGGTGAGGCCGACGCCCGCGGCCAGCGCCAGGCTGGTGGTGCGGATATGGCGATTCAGCGCTTGCTTCTTCATATTCTTCCCCTCTGAGTAGTTCACTACTACACCATGGCGGCCCGGGCGAATGGATTCAAGGGGCCACCCTGGTCTTACGACTTGCGTTCCTTGCTCAGCGCCTGGGTCAGGCGGTCGAGCAGCATGGCCAGAATGACCACTGCGATGCCCGCCTCGAAGCCGTCGCCGGGGCGCAGCCGCTGGATGGCGCGCCACACTTCGCTGCCCAGGCCGTCGGCGCCGATCATGGCGGCGATGACCACCATCGATAGCGCCAGCATGATGGTCTGGTTGATGCCTGCCATCACCGTCGGCAGCGACAGCGGCAGCTGCACCTTGACCAGTTTCTGGCCGCGGGTGGCGCCGTAGGCGTCGGCGGCTTCGATCAGCTCCTTGGGCACCTGGCGTATGCCCAGGGTGGTGAAGCGGATCGCCGGTGGCATGGAGAAGATCACCGTGGCGAAGATCGCCGAGACCGAGCCGATGCCGAAGAACGGGATCGCCGGAATCAGGTAGACGAAGGCCGGCATGGTCTGCATGAAGTCGAGCACCGGCATGATGGTGCGATAGAGCCGCTCGGAGAGCGCTGCGGTGATACCCACCGGGATGGCGATGACCACTGCCACCAGGGTGGCGATCACCACCAGGGTCAGTGTCTCGATCATCGGGTTCCACAGGCCCAGGTTCCAGATCAGCGCCAGGCCGGCGGCACCGCCGATGGCGAGCCGGGCGTTGGCCACTTTCCAGCAGATTGCCACGATGATCAGCAGCAGCGCCCAGGGCGGCAGCCACATCAGCGCATCGTTGAGGCCGTTGATACCGGTCTGGGTGGCACGGGAAATGGCACGGGTGACCATCGAGTATTCGCTGGTCAGCCAGGTCAGCGCACCTTCGATCCAGCCACCCAGGGGAATACGGGGAATTTCGATAGCCATCATGCATCTCCTGCCGTGGTGGTCGTAGAGGGCTCAGCGATTTGCGTGGGCTCGGCGGCCTGGGCCAACTGGTCGAGTACGGCGCCTTTTACCACCACGCCCAGTAGGCGCTGCTGGTCGTCGACGACCGCGATCGGGAAGCTGTGCTCACTGAACATGGCAAACAGGTGGTGCATCGGCTCCTCGAGCGTGACCCGGCGGAAATCCTGGGTCATGACGTCGGTCACGCGCTCTTTGCCCTGTTCCAATGCCTGGCTTGCCGCCTCGGCCTCGATCAGGCCAATCAGCTGTTGGTCGCGGTCGATGATGTAGATGGAGTCAAGGCCGTGCTCGCGCATCTTGCGCAGCGCGGTGCGCGGGCCGTCGCTGTCGCGCACCGTGGAGCGAACCCGGCGCATGGCGCTCTCGGCGGTGAGGATGCGTGCCTTGTCGACGCCTTCGATGAAGCGCCGCACATAGTCGTCGGCGGGCTTGGTGAGGATCTCCTCGGGGGTGCCGATCTGCACGATCTCACCATCCTTGAGCAGCACGATGCGGTCGCCGATGGTCAATGCCTCATCGAGGTCGTGGGTGATGAACACCGTGGTCTTCTGCATGCGGCTCTGGAGCTGCAGCAGCTCCTGCTGCATGTCGCCGCGGATCAGCGGGTCGAGGGCCGAGAAGGCTTCGTCCATCAGCAGTACGCTGGCGTCGTTGGCCAGTGCCCGTGCCAGGCCGACGCGCTGCTGCATGCCGCCGGAGAGCTGGCTGGGGTAGGCGTCCTCCCAGCCATCCAGGCCGACCTGCTTGAGCGCGGTACGGGCGATCTCGCTGCGTTCGGCGGGGTCGATGCCACGAATCTCGAGGCCGAACTCAGCGTTCTTCTGCACCGTACGGTGCGGGAACAGCGCAAAGTTCTGGAACACCATGGAGAAGTGGCGGCGCCGGCACTCGAGTAGGGCTTTCTCGCCCAGGGTAGGAATGTCTTCGCCATCGATCACGATCTCGCCTTCGGTGGGCTCGATCAGGCGGTTAAGGCAGCGTATCAGGGTCGATTTCCCGGAACCCGAGAGACCCATGATCACCAGCAGTTCCCCCTCATGGACATCGAAGTCGATATTGGACAGGCCAAGCGTCTGGCCCGTCTTGTCGAGGATCTCCGGGCGCTTTAGCCCCTGGTCACGTAGTTCCAGGGCTTTCTTCGGCTGCGAACCGAACACCTTGCTTAGGTTGCGTACGCGAATCTTGACGTTGCGTTCTTCATTCATTGGATTGCCTGTTGTCGTCCCCCAGTTCGTGGCGCGGGCCTGACGCGGCAGCGTCGAGACGTTCGAACACCGACCGAACCGCATGGCGGGCGGGGGAGTGCGTCACTCTGACGGTTGCGAATGGTGCCTGGCAGCGTAGCGAAATTGCTGCGTGCGGCATTTGGGTGGATCACCGCAGCGACCCTGTAAGCAGGCGATTGTTTTGTTTTTCCGCTGTTTGCCGCGGTGTTGTGCGCTTGCCCTGCTGGACCTGCCATGCACAGTGCAGCGGAATCAATATGATAACGGATAGGGTGGGGTGAGTGCCAAGGGTGAGCGACCCGGTTGACCCGAAACGCGACACCCCGGCAGGAAGCCGGGGTGTCGCGGTGCGTGGGCAAGGGATCAGGCGGCGTTGTGCCAGACCACTTTCTCCTGCTGCTGGGCGAAGGCGTCGAAGGCAAAGTCGTCGACGGTCAGCATGGCCAGGACCTCTGCCTCGTACTCGGCCATGAAGCGGGCATCCTCCTCGCTGATCAGCTCGGCCTCGCGGGCGGCCTCGAAACGCTGCTCCGGGTGCAGCGCCTCGACCGGCAGTTCGCCCTTGGCGTAGGCCTTGTTGACGGTGCGATACAGCGCCTCGGCGCGGTCGTAGTTGACCAGCAAAGCGTTGTAGCGCGCCAGCGGGTTGTCCTGCTGGCCCTCTTCCTGCTGGTCCCAGGTATTGCCGAGCAGCTTGCTGCGCAGCGCGCTGTGGCGCGACACTTTCTGGGCGATCTCGCGGGTCAGGTCGTCGTGAGGCGTCGTCCAGCGGCGACCCAGCGGCATCACCAGCCATGACAGCAGCTTGCCAAGCCCCCTGTTGGGCAGGTTGTCGAACAGCTCGATCAGTGCCTGCTCGGCGCGATGCAGCAGCAGACGGCAGCTGTAATGCAGTAGCGCGGCTTCGCTCTCGACCTTGTCCGAGGCGTGCCACTGCTTGAGCACCATGGAGGTCAGGTAGAGGTTGGAGAGTACGTCGCCGAGGCGCGCCGAGACCATCTCGCGGGACTTGAGCGCCGAGCCGAGGCTGGCCATGGCCGCATCGGCGCACAGCCCGAAGCCTGCGGAGAGGCGTGCCACTTCCTGGGCGTATGGGGCGGCGACCTCGTCGAAGGGGGGGCTGGCCTTGCCCAGCCCCAGGCCCTGGGTGAAGGCGCGGGCGGTGTTGCCGAAGATCAGTCCGGCGTGGCCGAAGAACGCCTTGTCGAAGGCCTTGAGGTCATCGGCATCCTTGGCTGCCAGCTCCTCGAGCACGTAGGGGTGGCAGCGGATCGCCCCCTGGCCGAAGATCATCAGGTTGCGGGTCATGATGTTGGCGCCTTCCACGGTGATGGCCACTGGGTTGGCGCTATAGCCGATGCCGATATAGTTGCGCGGCCCCAGGGTCACTGCTTTGCCGCCGTGGATGTCCATGGCGTGGCTGAGCAGGTCGCGCTGGAACTCGGTCAGCTGGCTCTTGAGGATCGCTGACGGTACCGCGGGCTTCTCGCCCTTGTCGATCATGTTGGCGGTTTCCATCACCGCGGCTTGGGAGATGTAGGAGAGCGCGGCGATACGCGCCAGCGGCTCCTGAACGCCTTCCATTTCGGCCACCGGTAGGTTGAATTGGCGGCGGATGCGCGCGAAGCCACCGCTCCAGCCCAGCGCGTAGCGCGAGGTGCCGGTAGCGCCGGAGGGCAGGGTGATGCAGCGACCCACCGACAGGCACTCGACCAGCATGCGCCAGCCCTGGCCGGCCATTTCCGGGCCGCCGATAATGGTATCCAGCGGCACGAACACGTCCTTGCCCACGATCGGGCCGTTCATGAACGGGCTGCCGATGGGGTGGTGGCGACGCCCGATCTCCATGCCGTCGGTGTCGCGGGGAATCAGCGCACAGGTGATGCCGAGATCGTTCTCGCCGCCGAGCAGGCCGTCGGGGTCGAACATGCGGAAGGCCAGGCCGACCACGGTGGCGATCGGTGCCAGGGTGATCCAGCGCTTCTCGAAGTTGAGGCGCAGACCGAGCACTTCCTCGCCGTCGACGATCTGCTTGCAGACCACGCCGGTGTCGGGGATCGAGGTGGCGTCGGAGCCGGCACGCGGGCCGGTGAGGCCGAAGCAGGGGATCTCGCGGCCGTCGGCCAGACGCGGCAGGTAGTGATCCTTCTGCTGCTGAGTGCCGTACTTGAGCAGCAGCTCGCCCGGGCCCAGCGAGTTGGGCACGCCGACGGTGACCATCAGCGTCTCGTTGACGGCGAGCTTCTGCAGCACCGCCGACTGCGCCTTGGCGGAGAAGCCCAGGCCGCCGTACTGCTTGGGAATGATCATGCCGAAGAAGCCTTCCTTCTTCAGGTACGCCCACAGTTCGGGGGGCAGATCGGCACGCTCGCGGGTGATCTCCCAGGCGTTGGTCATGCCCGAGGCAACGCTGCATTGATGATCGACGAAGGCGCGCTCCTCATCGGTAAGACCGTCGTCACCGTAGGCCATCAGTGCCTCCCAGTTGGGCTTGCCGCTGAACAGCTCGCCGTCCCAGGCCACGCTGCCGGCTTCCAGGGCGGTGCGCTCGGTGTCGGAGACCTTGGGGGCGACCTTCTTGAAGGTGGCGAAGATGCGTGGCGTCAGCCACTTGCGGCGCAGCGCCGGCAGGCCGCATACGGCCACCGCCGCGGCGCCGATCAGCAGCAGCACGCCGAGCAGGGGCGAGCCGAGCAGGACGCCAACGATGCCGGTGGCGGCAAGCACCGCGAGTGCTGGCAGGGCGCCGGCTTCGCGGCGCATCACCACCAGTAGGCCAACCACGGCCACGATGATCAACAGCAGTTGCAACATGCGGGATCTCCTCCAGTGCCAGTCATCAATGAGATGACCGAATTCTAACAAGCGTTTGAATGCTTGTAGACTAGTGCATTGGTCTTGCCCTTACCAGCCCTGCTTGCCACGCAAACGGCCCCGCTGAGAGTCTCAGCAGGGCGTTTTGTTCACTCGGGTGGGAGAGGGGAGAAATCAGCTGCGCGCAGGGGTGCCGCGGGCTGGCGTATCGCCAGCGATATAGTAGGGCGCATCGCTCTTGGGCAGTGGCTCGCGGCTGCGAATGCGGTCGGCGATCTTCTCCGCCAGCATGATGGTCGGCGCATTGAGGTTGCCGGTGGGAATCACCGGGAACAGCGAGGCATCGACTACGCGCAGGCCATGCACGCCGTGCACGCGGCCCTGGCCATCGGTGACTGCCAGCTCGTCATTGCCCATGCGGCAGCTACCGCAGGGATGGTAGGCGGTCTCGGCGTGGGCCTTGACGAAGGCGTCCAGCTCGGCATCGCTCTGCACGTCCGGCCCTGGCGATATCTCGCGGCCGCGATACTCGTCCATGGCTGGCTGCTGGATGATCTCGCGGGTCAGGCGGATGGCGTCACGAAACTCCTGCCAGTCCTTCTCCTGGCTCATGTAGTTAAACAGGATGCTCGGCGCCTGGCGCGGGTCGCGGGAGGTCAGGCGGATGCGACCGCGGCTCTCGGAGCGCATCGAGCCGACGTGGGCCTGGAAACCGTGGGCCTGCACTGCGCTCTTACCGTTGTAGCTGATGGCGATCGGCAGGAAGTGATACTGCAGGTTGGGCCACTCCTCCTGGTCACGGCTGCGGATGAAGCCGGCTGCCTCGAACTGGTTGCTGGCGCCAATTCCCTTGCCGAACAGCAGCCACTCGGCGCCGATCTTGGGCTGGTTGTACCACTTCAGTGCTGGGTACAGCGAAATCGGCTGCTTGCACTCGTACTGGATGTACATCTCTAGGTGATCCTGCAGGTTCTCGCCGACCCCCTTGAGATCGTGGACCAGCGGAATGCCCAGCTCGGCGAGGTGCTCGGGGTTGCCGATGCCGGAGCGCTGCAGGATCTGCGGCGAGGCGATGGCACCACCGCACAACAGCACTTCGCGGCGGGCGAGGGCTTCGACCGGCTGCTTCTTGTGCAGGTAGCTTACGCCTACCGCGCGCTTGTCCTCGAACAGGATACGGTCGGTGGTGGCGTGGGTGACGATGGTCAGGTTGCTGCGCTGCTTGGCGGTGTCCAGATAGCCGCGCGCGGTGGACGCCCGACGCCCGTTGGGAGTGACGAAGCGGTCCATGGGACCGAAGCCTTCCTGCTGGTAGCCGTTGACGTCCTCGGTCTTGGGGTAGCCCGCTTCTTGCCCCGCCTCGATAAAGGCGTGATAGAGCGGATTGTTGCCCGCCTTGGGCGTGGTCACGCTGACCGGGCCGTCGCCGCCGTGATAATCGTTGGGGCCGATATCGCGGGTTTCCGACTTCTTGAAGTAGGGCAGGCAGTCGGCGTAGGTCCAGTCCTCGAGGCCGGGCTGCTTGGCCCAGTTGTCATAGTCCAGGGCATTGCCGCGGATGTAGCACATGCCGTTGATCAGCGAGGAGCCGCCGAGCCCCTTGCCGCGGCCGCACTCCATGCGCCGGCCGTTCATATGCGGCTCGGGGTCGGTCTCGAAGGCCCAGTTGTAGCGCTTGCCCTGCAGCGGGAAGGCCAGCGCGGCGGGCATCTGGGTGCGGAAGTCGAAGCGGTAGTCTGGGCCGCCGGCCTCGAGCAGCAGCACCCTGACGTCGGGATCTTCGGTGAGGCGCGTGGCCAGGACATTGCCCGCCGAGCCGGCGCCGATGATGATGTAGTCGAATTCGCGATGCTGGGGCATAGTGATCTCCCTAGAAAGGTAACTGATACGGAGACTGGCTTGTCCCGGAGGCAGGTCTCCGCGAGGGCGCTGTGAACCCATCCATGGGCGCTACTTTTTCCGTCCCTGGAAAAAGACCCTCGCTACGCCCTACCTCCGGGCCCCCTGTCAGGTGAGGCTTGCTGGTAGCAGGCCCGGAGAGACGCTGTTAAAAAACAGATTCGAACGGCCCCATCTCGATCTGGATCGATTTGGTCTGGGTGTAGTGCGCCAGGGTCTCGACGCCGTTCTCGCGCCCCACGCCGGACTGCTTGTAGCCGCCCACCGGCATCTCCGAGGGTGACTCGCCCCAGGTGTTGATCCAGCAGATGCCGGCTTCCAACTGGTGGATGGTCTGGTGGGCGCGGTTGAGTCGCTCGGTGAAGATACCGGCGGCCAGACCGTAGTGGGTGTCGTTGGCGCGGCGGATCACTTCCTCGTCGCTGTCGAAAGCGAGGATCGACATCACCGGGCCGAAGATCTCCTCGCGCACGATGCGCATCTCGTCGCTGCAGTCGGTGAACACCGTAGGCGCGGCCCAGGCGCCGCTTTTCCAGTCGATGCCGGCGCGGTCGCTCTGGTTCCAGTCGCCGCCGCCGGCTAGCAGGGTGGCACCTTCCTGCTTGCCGAGGGCGATGTAGGAGAGCACTTTTTCCTGATGCTCGAAGCTCACCAGCGGACCGAAGTTGACCGCCGGGTCGAGCGGGTCACCGGCCTTGATGCGCGCCACGCGCGCCTCGATCCTGGCTTCGAAGGCTTCCTTGACGCTGCGCTGCACGAACACGCGGGTGCCGTTGGTGCAGATCTGCCCGCTGGAGTAGAAGTTGGCCATCATGGCGGCATCCGCGGCGCGGTCGAGGTCGGCGTCGTCGAATACGATCAGCGGCGACTTGCCGCCCAGCTCCATGGTCACGTCCTTGAGGGTCGAGCCGGCGGCGGCCGACATCACCTTCTTGCCGGTACCCACTTCGCCGGTGAAGGAGATCTTGTCGATACCGGCATGGCCGGTGAGCAGCTGGCCAACGCGGCCGTCGCCGTGGACGACATTGAATACCCCGTCGGGCAGCCCCGCCTCGGTGAAGATCTCGGCCAGCTTCATGGTAGTCAGCGGTGTGACTTCGCTGGGCTTGAAGACCACGGCGTTGCCGGCGGCCAGCGCCGGGGCGGATTTCCAGCAGGCGATCTGGATCGGGTAGTTCCAGGCGCCGATGGAGCCGATTACACCCAGCGGCTCGCGACGGGTGTAGACGAAGGAGTCGTCGCGCAGCGGAATCT
This sequence comes from Halomonas salipaludis, assembly GCF_002286975.1. Taxonomy (GTDB): domain Bacteria; phylum Pseudomonadota; class Gammaproteobacteria; order Pseudomonadales; family Halomonadaceae; genus Franzmannia; species Franzmannia salipaludis. Next base: position 3,222 of record NZ_NSKB01000004.1, on the reverse strand, counting down.
GGCTGCCCTCGATGGCCGCGGCGAGGCCGGCGTAGTACTCGAGGGCGTCGGCGCCGGTGACGATATCCACGGCAGCGGTTTCGCTGATCGGCTTGCCGGTATTGCGAGTCTCGAGTTCGGCGAGTTCGTCGTTACGCTCTCTGAGCAAGGATACGGCGCGCTGCAGGATGCGCCCGCGCTGCATGCCGGACATCGAGGCCCAGATCTTCTGGCCTTTGCGGGCAGCAGCCACGGCGCGGTCGACATCGGCCTCGCTGGCTTGTTGGACCTGAGCGATAACGCTGCCGTCGAAGGGGTTGACGACCTCGAAGGTCTCGCCGGACGTGGCATCGACGTGGCGGCCATCTATATAGAGTTGCTGTGTGGTCAGTTGAGTCATCGAGTGTCTCCCGTCACTGTGGGGCGTTACGCCCCAGCTGTTCGTCGAGGTAGTCGTAGGCGAGTGACCGAGCGCGGTCGACGTCCAGGCCTTCCGGGGCCAGCGCGCCGCGCAGCCACAAACCATCGATCATCGCTGCAAGGCCGGCGGCGGCGCGGCGTGCGTCGGCCTTGGGCATGCAGTGTCGAAACTGGTGGCAAAGATTGGAGTAGAGGCGCCGGTCGTTGACGTACTGCAGGCGCTGCAAGGGGCGGCGATGCATGCTGCTGGCCCAGAATGCCAGCCAGGTCTTCATCACCGACTGGCTGACCTGGCTGCGGTCGAAGTTGCCGTCGATAATCGCGCGGATGTGTGCACGCGGGTCGGCGTCGGGCAGCGATGCACGGCGCACGGCAACCGCTTCGCCCAGGTCATGGAGGATCTGGCGCATGGTGGCCTCGAGCAAGCCATCCTTGCCGCCGAAATAGTGGCTGATGATGCCTGCCGAGACGCCGGCACGACGCGCGATGCGGATCACCGTAGCATCGGCCAGGCCAGCCTCGTCGATCGCTTCCATGGTGGCGCGAATCAGCTGGCGGCGGCGGATGGGTTCCATACCTACCTTGGGCACCGGTCGCCTCCTTTGGCTATGTTTTGATGTGAATGGCTGACCCGCTGCCGGGGCCTCCAGGGCTGGCCATAGCGCTGCCAACCCATTATGGTAGGAAGTATGCCTCTTTTTTATTGAACGTTCAATCAATAAAAGAAAGGCGAGTACTTTGCATAAAGAAAGAAGCCGCGCGCTTCGTTCACCGACACATCTACGCAAGGAGAACCTCATGTCGAATCAAACTCGTCTACTGTTCAGGGGATCGCTGCTAGCAGTGGGGGTGCTGGCAGCTGGAGGGGTTCAGGCCAATGAGCCCGAATCGTGCAGCATGGTGCGTTTCGCCGAGGTTGGCTGGACCGATATCACCGCAACCACTGCCGTAACACGCGAACTGCTCGAGGGGCTCGGCTACGAGACGCGTGTCGACACCGTATCGGTACCGATCGCCTACAGCGGCATGCGCAACGGCGACTTCGATGTCTTCCTGGGTAATTGGATGCCATCGATGGCCTCGATCAGCGACCCCTACATCGAGGACGGGGACGTCGATCGCTTGAGTGCCAACCTCGAAGGCGCCAAGTACACCTTGGCTGTGCCGCAGTACGTTCATGACGCAGGCGTGACCTCGGTGGCCGATCTCGACGCCCACGCCGAGCAGTTCGAGAGCGTCATCTACGGCATCGAGGCCGGCAACGACGGCAACGAGCTGATCCAAGACATGATTGACGACGATGCATTCGGTCTCGGCGATTGGCGGCTGCGCGACTCCAGTGAGGCGGGCATGCTGGCAGAGCTGCGCTCCAAGGTCGGTAACGAGCAGTGGATGGTGTTTCTTGGCTGGGAGCCACATCCGATGAACACCAACTTCGACATGGCTTATCTGGCGGGTGCCGACGACTACTTCGGTCCTGATCTGGGCGGTGCTACCGTCTATACCAATACACGAGGCGGTTACGCCGAGGAGTGTGGCAACGTCGGTACGCTGCTGGACAATCTTGCCTTCACCCTGGAGATGGAAAACCAGCTGATGGCGGCGATCATGGATGACGGCGAGGATCCGCGTGACGCGGCTCGCGCCCATCTGCAGGCCAACCCCACGGTGCTCGATGAGTGGCTGGCCGGCGTCGAGACCCGTGATGGCGACGAAGGCCTGGCTGCAGTGCGCGCAGCGCTCGACATCCAGGAGTGAGGGGCGCGTCGGGGGCTTGCCAGGCGCCTCTGGCATAGGCATAATTCGCCCCCGTTGCCCGCCTGGTAGCAGGCGGGCAACAGCGTGGCTACGTAGCTCAGCTGGTTAGAGCACATCACTCATAATGATGGGGTCCCCTGTTCGAATCAGGGCGTAGCCACCAAGACACTTCGACGACGCCCGATGCCCTTGGTATCGGGCGTCGTGCGTTATGTGCCTGAGAACCGAAAACGGGCCTGATGCTTGACCTTAAAGATCTGATCCGTATACTACGTCGCGTGTTCCGGGATGTTCCCCGATAGCTCAGTTGGTAGAGCAAATGACTGTTAATCATTGGGTCGCAGGTTCGAGTCCTGCTCGGGGAGCCACGCGGCCCTGAACCCTCCGGAACACGACAGCCAAGCGATTCCCCGATAGCTCAGTTGGTAGAGCAAATGACTGTTAATCATTGGGTCGCAGGTTCGAGTCCTGCTCGGGGAGCCATCCCGCCGCTGTCAGCCTCGTAATATGCACATCGCACGTCATTCCCCGATAGCTCAGTTGGTAGAGCAAATGACTGTTAATCATTGGGTCGCAGGTTCGAGTCCTGCTCGGGGAGCCATTGCTTTTCTTCGCTGTCTCATGCCTTGTGCCGAATCGGCTGCAGGGGCTTTGCGTTGTTGTCGCGCAAGGTGTAGTGGGAAAGAAGTAGTAGAGGATGTGGCAGGATGGTGGTAGCTGGTCTATATTTTCTTTCTTGGGCTCTTGCGTGACACCCTCGAAATCCGTAAAGTACGCATCCGCTGCTGCCGACGGGCATACGTTGGTAGCGGTGAGGAGAGGTGCAAGCAGTTGGTTTTGTTGGGTTTTTTCTTGTCGATACGAAAGAGAAAGCGATTGACAGACCCGCCGGAGACGGTAGAATGCGCACCACTCGGCAGCGCGTCGCAAGACGCCTGGCAGGACGCGACGAGATCGGTTCTATCGATATGACGCGCCCCGCCACGGCTTGACACGCCACGCTGCTTCTGTAGAATACGCCTTCCTCGTCGGGCGCCGGCGGCTCTTCACGAGCCACGGCAACAG
>NZ_NSKB01000033.1 GCF_002286975.1 Halomonas salipaludis | reverse complement strand
TACGGGGCTATCACCCACTATGGCGGCATTTCCCAATGCCTTCGCCTAATCAGTCACACGCTTAAGGGCTGGTCCCCGTTCGCTCGCCGCTACTAGGGGAATCTCGGTTGATTTCTTTTCCTCAGGGTACTTAGATGTTTCAGTTCCCCTGGTTCGCCTCCCAACACCTATGGATTCAGTGTGGGATACCCAGCTTGTGCTGGGTGGGTTTCCCCATTCAGAAATGCCCGGGTCGCAGGTTGTTTGCCACCTCGCCGAGCCTTATCGCAGGCTTCCACGTCTTTCATCGCCTCTGGCTGCCTAGGCATCCACCGTGTGCGCTTAATCGCTTGACCATATAACCCGAAAGGGTCTGGTCTGCGATTACGTACGACAATTGCCGGATACGCTTGAGACGTATCTTGCATTTCTCCTTGCGGAGAAATTTGTCAGCATGATTCACATTGTTAAAGAGCAGACTGTCAATCGACAGTCATAAACCGGTCATCGTCTTGGGCGATGGTGGCTTATGACTGCGGATCCGATCAGGTAAGACTGTG
>NZ_NSKB01000032.1 GCF_002286975.1 Halomonas salipaludis | reverse complement strand
CTCTGGCTGCCTAGGCATCCACCGTGTGCGCTTAATCGCTTGACCATATAACCCGAAAGGGTCTGGTCTGCGATTACGTACGACAATTGCCGGATACGCTTGAGACGTATCTTGCATTTCTCCTTGCGGAGAAATTTGTCAGCATGATTCACATTGTTAAAGAGCAGACTGTCAATCGACAGTCATAAACCGGTCATCGTCTTGGGCGATGGTGGCTTATGACTGCGGATCCGATCAGGTAAGACTGTGGGCATGTGGGAACCAAACGATCTGAGGCAAGGCGAAAGGCGACGACGCATAGTGCGCTATGCGAGGAGACTTTCAACGCAGCATCAGGAAGTTTGGTGGAGCCAAGCGGGATCGAACCGCTGACCTCCTGCGTGCAAGGCAGGCGCTCTCCCAGCTGAGCTATGGCCCCTTTCAACATTCACTCCGATAAAGGAGAAAATGTAATTTCGTCGGAGACAAGGCGCTTTTTACCGACGTGTAGCCTGCTACACGAGGTGAAAAGCAACGCCGTATCCGGCGAAATTTGGTGGGTCTGGGCAGATTTGAAATAAACCCCGCGACCTCACCCTTCTCTTTACAGTACTTCCGGGGGTGCGCTCTCACCAACTGAGCGACAGACCCGGCCGAAGCTCGAGAATGGTGGGTCTGGGCAGATTTGAACTGCCGACCTCACCCTTATCAGGGGTGCGCTCTAACCAACTGAGCTACAGACCCATTGGTCACGCTGGGCCTATACCCAAACAGTCTTTGCTCTGGCCGATCAGGTAATTCATTGTGAGCACTTGCCGACACGAGATGAGTCGTCGGTAAGGAGGTGATCCAGCCGCAGGTTCCCCTACGGCTACCTTGTTACGACTTCACCCCAGTCATGAACCACACCGTGGTG
>NZ_NSKB01000031.1 GCF_002286975.1 Halomonas salipaludis | reverse complement strand
ACCCTCGAGGAAGACGCCCGCGCCGTGTCGATGTGGAACTTCGCCATCGCCGGCTGCGACCTGCCGGAAGACTTCGTCTACGAAGTCACGCGCATCACCATGGAGAACAACGACAAGATGATGGACGTGCACCGCAGTGCCGCCACCACCATCCCCGAGAACGTCGTGCACAACACCGTGATGCCGTTCCACCCGGGCGCCGCGCGCTGGTTCAACGAGAACGGCTACGAGATCGATGACGACATGATCAACTAAGCGCTTAGATTGATCGCGATGAACGGCCGCTCACCGCGAGGTGGGCGGCCATTTTGTCTATGGTGAATTCATGCGCCGTCGGGTGAGTGGCGCCGGGACGGACAGCATCGTCGCATGATGCCGGGAGGTGACGCTAATGAGCGATAACGACAAGACCCCGCCTGCGGGACGCAGTGCCGATGAGGCGCCCGATAACAACAATGACTCGGAGCTGGTGGTCGGTGGCGTCGACGAAGAGGTCATCGAGTCCAACCGGCGCCTGTTCACCGGCTGGCAGTGGGCGCTGTTCGGCGGCCTCGCCGTGGCCTACTCGCTGTTCCACCTGATTACCCTCAACGTGCTGCCGATGGAGACCTGGTCGTACCGGGTGATCCACATTGCCGGCGCGCTGATCCTCGGCTACGGCCTCTACACCGGCGGCCGCTTCGCCAGCGACGGCCAGCAGGCCGCGCCCAAGTGGCAGACCGTGCTCTCCGCGCTGCTGCTGCTGCCGGCGCTCTATGCGCTGCTGCAGACTTTCCTGATGTGGCGCACCATCGAGGGCGGCGCGATGCGCATCGAGCCGCACATCGAGGCCTGGCACTACGGCTATCCGCTGATCCTGGCCACCGCCGCGGCCATCGTGATGTCGTGGTGCTACCGCCAGGTGCGCGAGAAGTGCGCGCTGCCCGACCTGGTGCTGATGGTCTGCGCCCTGGCCAGCGCCGGCTACTTCCTGGTCATCTACAACACCCCGCTGCGCATGTCGACCGGCACCTCCTTCGCGCCGATGGGCATCTCCTATGCGGC
>NZ_NSKB01000030.1 GCF_002286975.1 Halomonas salipaludis | reverse complement strand
CTCCAGCCTTGCCGGGTCTGCCGCTCCAGCAGGCCATGCAGGACCTGGTAGGCGTAGAGGCTGAGCAGCAGGCTCACCTCGTTGCGGGCCATCACGTCCTGAACGGTGGAGGCGCCGCGATCGGTCGACGAGAGGTGCAGGTCGAGCGCCGACTTCACCTCGCCCATGTGCGCCTCGGCGCTGCCGCGCTTGCGGTAGAGCGCCAGGACCTTCTCCGGCGGCCAGTCGAACTTGCCGAGGTTGGTGACCAGGAAGAAGGCATGCAGCAGCAGGTCATCGGGGCGCTCTTGAACCACCAACACCACGCGACGCGGTGCCGGCCAGGTACCCGCTTGGTACTCCAGGTCGTGGCACCACTCGCGAGGCTGCTCGGGTGGCCGGCCAGGTGGCCGCTTCAGGAGCGGTGCCGCCAGCTTCTGCAAGCCCTTGTGACTGCGCAGCCGGCCCAGATACTCGATATCGCGCTCTTCCAGCGCCTCCAGCGTATCGTTGTCGGTGAAACCGGCGTCGATGCGCACCCGTACCTGAGCGCCGGTGCTCTCGTTGAGTCGCCGCACCAGATGCGGGATCCAGGTATCAGCGTTCTCGGCCGGGCCAGCGTTGCCCTCGCGCAGCAGGCCGCCCACCATGTCGCCGGTTTCAGCCAGCGAGGCAACCAGCGGCGAGTAGATGCGGGCACCGTAAAGCCCATGAAATGCCGAGCCGCCCTGGTGGCCATGGACCTCGATCGGCAGGCCATCGATGTCCAGCGTCAGCTGCCTGGGACGCTCACCGTTCTGCAGCGAGGTCAGGCGCCAGACCACCAGCCGCAGTAGGCCTTCATGCACGGCATCGATATTGTCGTTGCGGCCAAGGCAGCTCAGCAGCCGCGACAGCGTGGCTTGAGACGGCCGGTCCTGGGCCAGGGGCGTCATCCCTCGCGCATCACTGCAGGCCAACTGCCAGAGCGGGTCGCGGCGCAGCGTGTCGGTATCGCTAAGATCGATCCAGCCCATCGCCCGTTGCAGCACCAAAGTCCGCAACTGACTGGCCAGCGAGTGGTGGATGCGTAGCGGGTTGCGGAGGTCGACCAGATTGTCTTCCAGCGCCTCGACCACGCCGCTGTTGTCGAGGGCTTCACGCAGCAGCAAAGCGCCGCTGTCGCTGGTGGTGCGCTGGCCGCTCAGCTCAACACGGACAGAGCCGTTGCACGAGGGCGACCAGGTCGTTAGGGTTTCACCCATGGCGAGTGGTCCTCTTGAATCGTGTTCTGGCAGGAACATCCTGATTCTACAAGAGAAAACCACTTGCCATCTTCGTTTTCAGGTCGGCCTCATGAATAAGCCAGGCT
>NZ_NSKB01000003.1 GCF_002286975.1 Halomonas salipaludis | reverse complement strand
CTGTTGCCGTGGCTCGTGAAGAGCCGCCGGCGCCCGACGAGGAAGGCGTATTCTACAGAAGCAGCGTGGCGTGTCAAGCCGTGGCGGGGCGCGTCATATCGATAGAACCGATCTCGTCGCGTCCTGCCAGGCGTCTTGCGACGCGCTGCCGAGTGGTGCGCATTCTACCGTCTCCGGCGGGTCTGTCAATCGCTTTCTCTTTCGTATCGACAAGAAAAAACCCAACAAAACCAACTGCTTGCACCTCTCTTCACCGCCACCAACGTATGCCCGTCGGCAGCAGCGGATGCGTACTTTACGGCTTTACCTTGAGGCCCGCAAGCCCCCGGCGAAGAAAAACTTATCCACACCCCAAAAGCCGCGAGCGCCTGTGGATAGTTGCCCACGAACAGCAGCCCGCCAGACGGGCCATGCAGACGACAACGCCCGCGCGAGGCGGGCGTTTCAAGACGAACTCATGCCAGCGTCAGACGAGGGTCACCCGGGCATAGCGTTTCTTGCCGGCCTGAATGACGTAGGCCTTGCCGGTATCGAGCATATGCTCCTTGGCCACCACTTCGCCGTCGACCTTGACCCGGCCGTTGCCCAGCATGTCCTTGGCCTGGGCACTGTTGTTGGCGAGCCCCGAACGATTGAGCACCGCGGCGATCGGCGCCTGGGGGCTACCTTCGAAATCGACCTCGACCTCGGGCAGGTCCTCCGGCAGCTCGCCCTCGGCGAGCTGATTGCCCGCCGACTTGTGGGCATTGGCCGCCGCTTCTTCACCGTGATAGCGGGCGATCAGCTCCCGAGCCAGGATCATCTTGATATCGCGCGGGTTGGCGCCCTGCTCGGCATCGCGCTTGAGCGCCTCGATCTCCTCGTTGCTCTTCAGCGAGAGCAGCTCGAAGTAGCGCCACATCAGGCTGTCTGGCATGGAGACCAACTTGTTGAACATCGAGCCCGGTGCCTCGTCGACGCCAACATAGTTGCCCAGCGACTTGGACATCTTCTGCACGCCATCGAGGCCTTCGAGCAGCGGCATGGTGATCACCACCTGAGGCTCCATGCCGAAGTGCTTCTGTATCTCACGGCCCATCAGCAGGTTGAACTTCTGGTCGGTACCGCCGAGTTCGATATCTGCCTCGAGCGCCACCGAGTCGTAGCCTTGTACCAGCGGGTAGAGGAATTCGTGGATCGAAATCGGCTGCCCCGACTTGTAGCGCTTGTCGAAGTCGTCGCGCTCGAGCATGCGCGCCACGGTGCTCTGGGCCGCCAGCTCAATCATCTTGGCCGCCGACAGTTCACCGAACCACTCGGCATTGAAGCGCACCTCGGTCTTGTCGGGATCGAGGATCTTGAACACCTGCTGACGGTAGGTATCGGCGTTGGCCTTGACCTCGGCCTCGGTGAGCGGCTTGCGAGTGACATTCTTGCCCGTCGGGTCACCGATACGTCCGGTGAAGTCGCCAATCAGGAAGATGACCTCATGCCCGAGATCCTGGAACTGGCGCATTTTGGTCAGCAGCACGCTGTGGCCCAAGTGCAGGTCCGGCGCGGTCGGGTCGAACCCCGCCTTGATACGCAGTGTGCGGCCGGAGGCGAGCTTCTTCTTCAGCTCGTCTTCCAGCAGAATCTCGTGGCTGCCACGTTGCAACAGCGCCAGGGCGCTCGCGACATCGGTCATCGTCTCCTACTCCCGTCAAGGCGGTGAATCCGGCAAGCCAAGGTGGCTCGCAAAATGATGCGCAATGGTAGCATGTCTTATTGATCACCGGTGACGCCCCACCGCCCATACCGAGCCGCGCTCAGGGAGCCGTAAATGCCACGTTTTCTGGGATTGATGTCGGGCACTAGCCTCGATGCCATTGATGCAGCGCTGCTGCACGTTGACGCCAGCGGCCGGCTGAGCCTCGAGCAGACCCACGCCGAACCGCTGCCACCGCCGCTGCGCCAGCGGCTGCTCAGGCTGTGCCAGGCCGACTCGGTGAGCTTTGCCGAGCTGGCCTATCTGGAGAACGCCTTCTGCCATCACCAGGCCAGCGCTGTGTCACGCTTGCTCGATAGCGCTGGCCTCACGCCAGGCGATATCGAGGCCATCGGCAGCCACGGCCAGACCGTCGAGCACGCCCCCTACGGCCATGCCGGCGGCCCGGCCTATACGCTGCAGCTCGACAACCCGAGCCTGCTGGCCGAGCTTACCGGCTGCACGGTGGTCGCCGACTTCCGCCGCCGCGACCTGGCCGCTGGCGGCCAGGCCGCTCCGCTGGCCCCGGCTTTTCACGAGGCGGTGTTTCGCCACCCCAGCGAATGGCGGCTGGTGCTCAACCTAGGCGGCTTTGCCAACCTGACCCTGCTGCCACCGTTGGACAGCGAGCTCCAGGTGATCGGCTTCGATAGCGGGCCCGCCAACGCCCTGCTGGATGCCTGGCACCAGCGCCACCGCGGCGGGAGCTTCGATGCCGACGGCGCCTGGGCGGCTGCGGGAAGCGTAGATGAAGCGTTGCTCGAGCGTCTGCTGGGCGAGCCGTTCTTTCATCGCCCGCCGCCGCGCAGCACCGGACGCGAGGTGTTCCATCTCGCATGGCTCGAAAGCCATCTTACCGGCAAAGAGCGCCCGGTTGACGTGCAGGCGACCCTGGCCGAATTGACCGCCACCAGCGTGGTGCTGGGTATCGAGATGGCACGCGAGCTCAGCGCTGCACCGCCGGCTTCAGCGCTTATCCCCTGCGGCGGCGGCGCCCACAACCGAGACCTGCTCGGCCGCCTGGCCCGCCGCCTACCCGATACCGCCCTGATGCCCAGCAGCGACTGGGGCTGGCCGGCCGACTGGCTCGAGGCCGCGGCCTTCGCCTGGCTGGCCTGGCAGCGCCTCGCCGGGCGACCCGGCAACCTGCCCTCGGTGACCGGCGCCGCCGGGCCGCGGGTGCTAGGCGGCCTCTATTTTCCCTAGACGTCGTCTTCGTCGCGCAACGTCAGATAGCCGGCATCCTCCTTGAGTTGCTCGATGCCACCGTCGTGGGTCGAGTCAGGCACCCAGCGTGCCCTTGGCCTGGGCCTGGGCCTCTTCGCGGGTCACCAAGCCCTCGCCGATCAGCTTCGCCAGCGAAGCGTCGAGGGTCTGCATGCCCAGGTTGCCGCCAGTCTGGATCGCCGAGTAGACCTGCGCCACCTTGCCTTCGCGGATCAGGTTGCGCACCGCCGAGGTGGCCACCAGGATCTCGTGGGCGGCGATACGCCCCCCGCTCTGGCGCTTGAGCAACGTCTGCGACACCACGCCCTGCAGCGACTCGGAGAGCATCGAGCGCACCATGGACTTCTCGTCGCCCGGGAAGACGTCGATGATACGGTCGATGGTCTTGGCCGCCGAGGTGGTATGCAGGGTGCCGAACACCAGATGGCCGGTCTCGGCGGCGGTCAGCGCCAGGCGGGTGGTCTCCAGATCGCGCATCTCGCCGACCAGGATCACGTCCGGGTCCTCGCGCAGGGCGCTGCGCAGCGCCGGGGCAAAGCCGTGGGTATCGCGATGCACCTCGCGCTGGTTGATCAGGCAGCGCTTGCTGCGGTGGACGAATTCCACCGGATCCTCGATGGTCAGGATATGGTCGTAGCGGGTGTCGTTGATGAAGTCGATGAGTGCCGCAAGCGTGGTACTCTTGCCCGAGCCGGTGGGGCCGGTGACCAGCACCAGACCGCGCGGCAGCAGGGCCAGGCGACGAAACACATCGCCCAGGCCAAGATCCTCCATGGTCAGCACCTCGGAGGGAATGGTGCGGAATACCGCGCCGGCGCCGCGACCGTGATTGAAGGCGTTGACACGGAAGCGCGCCACCCCCGGCACCTCGAAGGAGAAGTCGGTCTCGAGGAACTCCTCGTAGTCGCGGCGCTGGCGATCTCCCATGATGTCGTAGATCAGCTTGCGCACCTCACGGTCGTCCATGGCCGCCACGTTGAGGCGGCGAATGTCGCCATCGATCCGGATCATCGGCGGCAGCCCAGCCGATAGATGCAGGTCGGAGGCGTTCTGCTTTGCCGAAAACGCCAGCAATTCGGTAATATCCATGGACTTTCCCCGCTCCCAGTAAGGTCGTTATCAGTATGACAGAGGTTGCGATTGACGAGACACTCGAGGCCGCACGCCAGCGCCTGGCGCGCGCCCTGGACGCAGCGGGACGCCCCCCCTATGCCGCCGAGCTGCTGGCGGTAAGCAAGACCAAGCCGGCGGACCTGATCCGCGCAGCCTACGCCTGCGGCCAGCGCGCCTTCGGCGAGAACTACCTTCAGGAAGCGCTGGACAAGCAGCAGGCACTGACCGACCTCGATGACATCGCGTGGCATTTCATCGGCCCACTGCAATCCAACAAGACCCGCCAGGTCGCCGAGCACTTTGCCTGGGTGCACAGCATCGAGCGGGAGAAGGTTGCCCGTCGGCTCAGTGAGCAGCGCCCCGCGGATCTTGCGCCACTCAACGTCTGCCTGCAGGTCAATATCAGCGCCGAGGCCAGCAAGGCCGGCGTCAGCCTCGACGCACTGCCGGCGCTGGCAGAGGCCGTCATGGCGCTGCCGCGCCTGCAGCTGCGCGGCCTGATGGCGATTCCTGCGCCAAGCGACGACCCGCAGCACCAGCGCGAGCCCTTCGCCCGGCTGCGCCACGCCCTCGAGGATCTCCAGGCGCGTTATCCCGAGGCGCCGCTGGACACCCTGTCGATGGGCATGAGCGACGACCTGGAAGCGGCCGTGGCCGAAGGCGCGACCCTGGTACGCCTGGGCACCGCGATCTTCGGCCAGCGCCCGCCACGAGACTGACCCGGCAACCGCCGCCAATAACCAACACCCAACTGCAAGGAGCCCCGCATGGGCAATCAACTGGGAAGCGCAGGACTGCTACTGGTCAATACCCTGGTCAATATCTACCTGTTCCTGATGATGCTGCGCTTTCTGCTGCAGGCATCCCGCGCCGACTACTACAACCCCATCAGCCAGTCGGTGGTCAAGATCACCCAGCCGGCGGTGCGCCCCTTCCAGGGGCTACTGAGCCCGGTGGGACCCTTCGACCTGGCCACCCTGGTGTCGGCCCTGCTGATCAAGGCGGTGAGCATCGTGGTGATCCTGCAGATCGCCGGGTTCGGCATGCCGCCCATCGCCGGCATTGCCATCGCCAGCGTTGCGGCACTGGCCAACGCCATCCTCAAGATCTACTTCTTCGCACTGATCGCCATGATCATCCTCAGCTGGGTGGCCCCCAATGCCAGCCACCCCGGGGCCCTGCTGATCATGCAGCTGGTCGAGCCGATCATGGCCCCGGTACGCAAGGTGATTCCGCCGCTGGGCATGATCGACCTGTCGCCGATCGTGGTGTTCATCGGCATCAGCCTGATCGATGGCATCGTGGTCGGCGCGCTGACCCGCGCCGCCGGCATACCCGGCGCCCTGGTCGGCCTGTGACAGCCAAGGAGTCGACACGTCCGATGTCCGAGTTCGCCCCCGATTCGGTCGACCTGGTGACACCGCAGACCGCGCGCTTCGACGATCCGCTCGAGCTGGCCTGCGGGCGCACGCTGCCCGGCTACGAGCTGGTCTACGAGACCTATGGCACCCTCAATGCCGCACGCAGCAACGCCGTGCTGATCTGCCATGCGCTGTCCGGCCATCATCATGCCGCCGGCTACCACAGCAACGACGAACGCAAGCCCGGTTGGTGGGATGCGCACATCGGCCCCGGCAAGTCGATCGACACCGAACGCTTCTTCGTCATCTCGCTCAACAACCTCGGCGGCTGCCACGGCAGCACCGGCCCGACCAGCGCCAACCCCGACACCGGCCGCCAGTGGGGCCCTGACTTCCCGATGATTACCGTCGAGGACTGGGTGCACAGCCAGGCGCGCCTGGCCGACCGGCTGGGCATCCAGCGCTTCGCCGCGGTGGTCGGCGGCAGCCTTGGCGGCATGCAGGTGCTGCAGTGGACGCTGGCCTACCCCGAGCGTATCGCCAACGCCGTGGTGATCGCCGCCACGCCCAAGCTGACGGCGCAGAACATCGCCTTCAACGAGGTCGCGCGCCAGGCGATTCGCTCCGACCCCGACTTCTTTGACGGCTGGTACGCCGAGCACGCCACGCTGCCCAAACGCGGCCTCAAGCTGGCACGCATGGTGGGGCATATCACCTACCTGTCGGAAGACGCCATGGGCAGCAAGTTCGGCCGCGACCTGCGCAGCGACGACCTCAACTTCGGCTTCGACGTGGAGTTTCAGGTCGAGTCCTACCTGCGCTACCAGGGCGACACCTTCTCGACCTCGTTCGACGCCAACACCTACCTGTTGATGACCAAGGTGCTCGACTACTTCGACCCCGCTGCCAGCCACGGCGGCGACCTGGCCCGCGCCCTGGCGCCGGCCAGTTGCCCGTTCCTGGTGGTCAGCTTCTCCACCGACTGGCGCTTCACGCCGTCGCGCTCGCGGGAGCTGGTCAACGCGCTGATTCGTGCCGGCAAGCGGGTCAGCTATGCCAATATCGACTCGCCTCACGGCCACGACGCCTTTCTGCTGCCCGAGCCGCGCTATCAGGCGGTCTTTGGCGGCTTCATGGCCCGCGTGGCACGCGATCTCGATCTGGAGGGCAAGTGATGCGCGCCGACCTTGCGCTGATTCACCGCTGGGTGCCCGAGGGCGCTCGTATTCTCGACCTGGGCTGTGGCGACGGCACCCTGCTCGATGCCCTGGCCCGCGACAAGAACGTCACCGGCTACGGCCTGGAGATCGATCCCGACGGCATCACCGCCTGCGTCGCCAAGGGCGTCAACGTCATCGAGCAGAACCTCGACGACGGCCTGGCCAACTTCGACGACGATGCCTGCGACCTGGTGGTCATGACCCAGGCGCTGCAGGCGCTGCGCCGCCCCGACCTGATGCTCGACGAGATGCTGCGCGTCGCCGGGGAGTGCATCATCACCTTCCCCAACTTCGCCTTCTGGCGCCACCGCGCCTACCTCGGCTTCAAGGGCTACATGCCGGTCTCCAAGACGCTGCCCCACGCCTGGTACGACACCCCCAACATCCACCTGTCGACCTTCAATGACTTTGAACGCCTGTGCCGCGACAAGGGTCTGATCATCACCGACCGCGCCGTGGGCAACGGTGGCGGCGAAGGTAACTGGACCACGCGTCTGTGGCCCAACCTGTTTGGCGAAACGGCGATCTTTCGGGTCAGTCGCCGTACCCCGTGATCGAAGGAGGATAAGCATGCGTAGCGCGATTCTCGCCGCTCTTGGCCTGGCCGCGTGGCTACTGAGCCCGCTGGTCGGCGCCCAGCAGTTCGAGCAAGTCGGCGACTACCAGATCCACTACAGCGCCGTTAATACCAGCTTCCTCAGCGACGAGATCGCCGAGGAGTACGGCATCCAGCGCAGTCGCGCCCATGCGCTACTCAACGTCAGCGTGGTGGAAGAGCAGGACGACGGCACCACCCGCCCGGTCAATGCCGGAGTCAGCGGCAGCGCCGGGCCACTCTCGGGCGGCCAGTCGGCGCTGGCGTTTCGCAACGTGCGCGGTGCCGGCGACACCCGCGCCCAGATCGCCACCTTTCGCATCCACGACGACGAACCGATGCGCTTCGACCTCGACGTGACCTACGATCGCAACCGCGAGCCAGCCCGGGTCAGCTTCATTCAGCGCTTCTATATCGAGCGCTAATCCGGCGCCACGAAGGTGCGCGCCAGCGTCACCGGCAGGCGCTGCGCCAGGCGAATCGCGCGGGGCACGCCCTCCTCGCGCTCGATCGCACAGCGGTAGGCCAGCACCTCGACGCCACACTCGGCGACCTCGCGTAGCGTCGCTGCATAGGCCGGGTCGAGGTGCGCCGCCGGCGCCACCGCGTCGATTCCCTCGTGGGCCACGCAGAACAGCAGCACCGCCCGCTGCCCCTCGGCGGCGAGTCGCGCCAGCGCCGTGAGGTGCTTGCGGCCGCGCTCGCTCACCGCATCGGGAAAATAGCCGTGGCCGTCGCTCTCCTTGAGGGTGACCTGCTTGACCTCGACGTAGGTCGCGCTACCGTCAGCCGCGTCGAGACGGAAATCGAGGCGGCTTTGCGCCACCGTCGCCTCGCGCCTGAGCGTCTCGAAACCGGTCAGCGGCGCAATGACGCCAGCGTGCAGCGCCTCCTCGACGATGGCGTTGGCGCGCCCGGTCTGTACCGAGGCGGTGGCCAGGCCACCATCCGCCTGGGGCAGCTCGATCAGCTCCCAGGTCCAGGCCAGCTTGCGCTTGGGGTTGGCGCTGGGCGACAGCCACACCCGGCAGCCAGGCACGTTGACCGCGCGCATCGAGCCGGTGTTGGGGCAGTGGGCGACCACCACCCGGCCGTCGTCGAGCTCAATATCGGCAAGAAAACGCTTGTAGCGCCGCAGCAGGGTACCGGGCACCAGGGCCGGATACTCCATCACGCCCCCTGGCGGGCCAGGAAGCGCTCGAGGCGCTGCAGCGCTTCCTCGAGCCTGGCCACGTCAGTGGTGAAGGCAATCCGCACATGGTGCTCACCGCCGCGCACGGCGAAATCGATGCCCGGGGTGATCGCCACGCCCTCCTCGGCCAGCAGCCGCCGGCAGAACGCCTGGCTGTCGTGGCTGTAGCGGGCGATATCGAGCCACACATAGAAGGCGCCCTGGGGCGCCAGTGACGGCGCCAGACCGAGCCGCGCCAGCCCCGCCAGCAGCGCATCGCGGCGCCGGCCGAGCTCACGGCGCTGGCTCTCGAGAATCTCCCGGCACTCGGGGGTGAAGGCCGCCAGCGCGGCGTATTGGGACGGTGTCGGGGCCGCCAGGAAGACATTCTGCGCCAGCCGCGTGAGCGGCTCCACCGCCGCCTCGGGCGCCACCAGCCAGCCCAACCGCCAGCCGGTCATGCCGAAGTACTTGGAAAAGCTGTTGACCACGAACGCCTCCGGCGCCAGCGCGGTGGCCGAAAGCGGTTCCAGGTCATAGCTGAGCCCCTGGTAGATCTCGTCGACCAGCAGCTCGCCGCCGCGTGCTGTGACCGCCTGGGCCACCGCCGTGAGCTGGGCGGCATCCAGCATGTGCCCGGTGGGGTTGGAGGGCGAGGCCAGCATCGCCAGCCGCGTCGCGTCTCGCCAGTGGCGCTCGACCAGCGCCGCGTCGAGCTGCCAGCCGCTATCGTCGCCCACCGACACGCAGTCCAGCTCGGCGCCGGCCATGCTCATGAAGTGGCGATTGCAGGGATAGTTGGGGTCGGCCATCAACACCCGGTCGCCGTGCTCCACCAGCAGCTGGCTGGCCAGCAGCAGCGCCCCGGAGGCGCCGGGAGTCACGATGATCCGCGACGGGTCGACCGCTGCGCCGAAATGCTCGCGATAGTGGCCGCTGATCGCCTCGCGCAACGCCGGCAGCCCCGCCGCCGGCGTATAGCGCGTGCGCCCCTCGGCCAGCGCCCGCTGACCGGCGACCACCACCGGTGCCGGGGTGGCAAAATCGGGCTCGCCGACCTCCAGATGAATCACATCGGCCCCCGCTGCCTCCAGGGCCTGAGCCTCCTCGAGCAGGCCCATCACGCGAAAAGGCTGAACGCCCGCCAGCCGGCCACTCCACCGCATTGCCATCCTCCTGTGTCACGCCTCGTCTCGGCACCTGGGGCCACTCGTGTGGTCAAACGCCTAGTGTAAGCGGACTCTCCCGCCTTGCGCAGCGTCAAGAGCAGCATCGATAAGCACCATGACGATACAGGCAGTGGTTGCAAAGGCGGCGTTTTTTCGCTAAACAAGCAAACCTTTGGCACAAGTGTCTCTCAGCTTGGGTCAGGGTATTGTTCAGCAGTCACACAAGTAACGAGGCAGCCCCATGCCAGTAGCAGCCAAGAAAACGGAAGCGCCCAAGAAATTCACCCCCTACGAGCCGGCGGCGGGTGAAGAGTACATGAACGAGAAGCAGCTCGAGCACTTCCGACAGATCCTGCTGGGCTGGAAGCAGGAGCTCATGGA
Source organism: Halomonas salipaludis (assembly GCF_002286975.1). Lineage (GTDB taxonomy): Bacteria > Pseudomonadota > Gammaproteobacteria > Pseudomonadales > Halomonadaceae > Franzmannia > Franzmannia salipaludis. The sequence goes on along the minus strand of NZ_NSKB01000003.1, from coordinate 610,260 downwards.
AGAGGTCGATCGCACCGTGCGCCACCTGCAGGAAGAGGCCAACAACTACGCCGACCCGGCGGATCGCGCCACTCAGGAAGAGGGCTTCAGCCTCGAGCTGCGCACTCGCGACCGCGAGCGCAAGCTGCTCAAGAAGATCAACGAGACCATCGACAAGATCGACGAGGACGACTACGGCTTCTGTGAAGCCTGCGGCGTCGAGATCGGCATCCGCCGCCTCGAGGCGCGCCCCACCGCTACGCTATGCGTCGACTGCAAGACGCTAGCGGAACTCAAGGAAAAGCAGCTGGGCGGCTAACGTCATGCGACCGGCACATACCCATCACGGCAACGGGCACCCAAGCGGTGCCCGTTGCTCTGTTGGGGTAGCGCCATGAGCGTCTACCGTGGCCGCTTTGCGCCGACGCCCTCGGGCCCGCTGCACTTCGGCTCGCTGGTAGCGGCACTCGGCAGCTACCTGGATGCCCGCCACGCCGGCGGGGAGTGGCTGCTGCGCATCGAAGACATCGACCCACCCCGCTGCCCGCCAGGCACCGCCGACACCATCCTGCGCCAGTTGGAGGCGTTCGGCCTGCACTGGGACGGCCCCGTGCACTACCAGAGCCAGCGCCACGCCGCCTACCAGGCCGCCCTTGAGCGGCTGATCAGCGCGGGCCTCGCCTACCCGTGCAGCTGTTCGCGCAAGCAGTGGCGCGACTACCCCATTTACCCCGGCTGGTGCCGCCACGGCGTGCGCGAGCCCGACAAGCCCCTGGCCTGGCGGCTGCGCAGCGACCTCGGGCTGCGCCCGGTGGCGTGGCAGGACCGGCTGTTCGGCCCCCAGCATTTCGACCCCGCCGAGCTCGGCGACGTGGTGCTCAAGCGCAAGGACTCACTGTGGGCCTATCAGCTGGCGGTGGTGGTCGACGATGCCGAACAGGGCATCAGCGACGTGGTGCGCGGCCTCGACCTGCTCGACAATACCCCCTGGCAGCGCCAGCTGCAGGACGCCCTGGGCTACCCCGAACCGCGCTATCTGCACCTGCCACTGATCGTCGCCGCCAACGGCCAGAAGCTCTCCAAGCAGAACTTGGCGCCGGCGCTGCCCGACGACGACGGTGCCGCGCTGCGGCGCCTGCTGCACCGGGCACTGCTGGCCCTCGACCAGGCCCCGGACCCGGCCGCGGGCGAGGCGCCGGTGGCCGCGCAATTGACCCAGGCGGTGCGCGACTGGGATCCACGCAGGCTCGCCGCCGAACGCCACCGGCGCGACACGAGCTGATACCATCGGCGCATCGGTATCGTTCGAGGACGCCCATGTACGTCTACCGCATCATGCTATTCCTGGTGTTCGGCGGCTACCTGCTGTCGCCACTGCTGATGAGTGGCTGGGCCAGCCCCGACACCGCCTGGTATCGCCCGTTCCTGATCTGGGCCGGGCTGATCGCCCTGACCGTGTGGCTGGAGCAGAAGAGGAAGCTCGATGAGCGCTAGTCTCAGCGTCCCCGCCGTGCTGCTGCTCGGCAGCGGCTATCTGGCGCTGCTGTTTCTCTGCGCGCTGGCGGTGGAGCGTGGCTGGGTGCCATCGCGTATCGCCCGCCACCCGGCGGTGTATACCCTGGCGCTGGGGGTCTACGCCAGCGCCTGGGCGATCTACGGCAGCCTCGAGCTGGCCAGCGCAGCCGGCTATGGCTACCTCGCCTACTACCTCGGCGTGGCCGGCGCCTTCCTGCTCGCCCCGGTGCTGCTGCTACCGATTCAACGCATGACCCGCACCCATCAGCTGTCATCGCTGGCCGACCTGTTCGCCTTCCGCTTTCGCTCGCGCTGGGTCGGCAGCCTGATCACCCTGGTCAGCCTGCTGGCGGTGCTACCGCTACTGGCCCTGCAGGTACAGACCCTGGGCAGCGCCATTCACCTGATGACCGGCAGCGCCACACCGGCACTGCTGGCGCTGGGCTTCTGTGCGCTGATCGCACTGTTCGCGATCCTCTTCGGCGCTCGCCACACCCGACTCCACGCCCGTCACGACACCCTGCTGGCGACCATCGCCGTGGAGTCGCTGGTCAAGCTCGCCGCCATGCTGGCGCTGGGCGGCGTAGCGCTGTTCGGCATCTTCGACGGCCCCGCCGACCTGCAGGCCTGGCTCGACGGGCCGGGCCTGGCCCAGCAGGCCGCCATCCCGCCCCTCGACCCGGCCCACTGGCGAACCCTGCTGCTGCTGTTCTTTGCCGCGGCTTTCCTGATGCCGCACATGTTCCACATGACCTTCGCCGAGACACTGTCGCGGCGCGCCCTGCTCCAGGCCGGCTGGAGCCTGCCGCTCTACCTGCTGCTGATGGCGCTGCCGGTGCCGCTGATCCTGTGGGGTGCCCAGCGCGTCGGCGCCGACCCCGCGCTGCTCGGCAACGCCTATCTGGCATTCGGCCTGGCCGACGCCTGGTGGGTCGACGCGCTGGCCTTCATCGCCGGCCTGGCCGCGGCCAGCGGCACCATGATCATCATCGCGCTGGCGCTGTCGGGGATGATCCTCAACCATATCGTGCTGGTCGCCCACCCGCCGACCTACCAACCCGACCTCTATCGCTGGCTGCGCTGGCTGCGCCGCGCGCTGATCGCCGCAGTGATCTTCGGTGGCTGGCTGCTGTACCGCACCGTCGGCGTACACCACGACCTCACCGCGCTGGGCATTACTGCCTTCGTCGGCATGGCCCAGTGCCTGCCCGGCATGCTGGCAGTGCTCTACTGGCCGGGTGCCAATCGCAAGGGCATGGTCTCGGGGTTGCTGGTGGGGGTGTCGATCTGGTTGGCCGGGCTATGGCTGCCGCTGCTCACCGCCCAGCCAGGGCTGGTGATCATCCCGCCCGGGCTCGAAGCCCTGGAGGGCGAGCCGGCCTGGTACGTGGTGACGCTGCTGGCCCTGGCCGCCAACATCATCACCTTCATCCTGGTGTCGCTGCTCACCCGCACCTCCGAAGGTGAGCGCGCCGCCGCCGAGGCCTGCTCGGTGGATGCGGTGATCCGCCCCAAGCGCTTGCCGCTGAGTGCCGCCAACGGCGCCGAGTTTCAGCACCAGCTGGCCCAGGCGCTGGGCGAAGAGGTCGCAGAACGCGAAGTCAGCCGCGCCCTCGGCGCGCTGCGTATGAGTGCCGACGACGGCCGCCCCTACGCCCTGCGACGGCTGCGCGACCGCATCCAGGCCAACCTGTCGGGACTGATGGGCCCCTCGGTGGCCCAGGACATCGTCGATCGCTTCCTGCCCTACCAGCGCAACGGCCAGGCCGAGACCGACGACATCCACTTCGTCGAAAGCCGCCTCGAGGCCTACCGTTCGCGCCTCACCGGCCTGGCCCGCGAGCTCGACGGCCTGCGCCGCTACCACCGCCGCACCCTGACCCAGCTACCCATCGGCCTGTGCGCCTTCGGCGACGACGGAGAGCTGCTGATGTGGAACGACGCCCTCGCCGAACTCTCCGGCATCAGCGGCGCCAGCGTCATCGGCGCGCGCCGCGACAGCCTGCCGGCACCCTGGAGCGAGCTACTCGGACGCATCCTCGAGCAGCAACACAGCCATCTCTACAAGCAGCAGGTCAACTTGACCCAAGGCACCCGCTACCTGACCCTACACAAGGCGGTGCTGCAGCCCGGCGACGCCGAACGCGGCGGCAGCGTGATCCTGGTCGAGGACCACAGCGAGATGAAGTGGCTGGAGGACGAACTGGTTCACGCCGCGCGGCTGGCCTCGATCGGCCAGCTGTCGGCAGGTGTCGCCCACGAGATCGGCAATCCCATCACCGGCATCTCATCGCTGGCCCAGAACCTGCGCTACGACACCGATGACCCCGAGGTGCTGGAGACCGCGGTACAGATCCAGCAGCTAACCGACCGCGTCTCGCGCATCGTCTCCTCGCTGGTCGGCTTCGCCCACGGCGGACGTCACGTCCAGGGCACCGTGTTCCAGCCGGTGGTGCTGGCCGAAATCGGCGACGAAGCGCTGCACTTGATCCATCTCGCACGCTCGGGCGAGGATGTGGAGTATCGTAACCTGTGCCCGCCGGCGCTGACGGTCGACGGCGACGCCCAACGGCTGGTACAGGTGCTGGTCAACTTGCTCAGTAATGCTCGCGATGCCAGCCCCGCAGGAGGCGAAGTGACCATCGATGCCTACCGCGACGGCGACGGGGTCAGCCTGACGGTCAGCGACCAGGGGCCGGGCATCGCTGCCGAGATCCGCGACCACCTGTTCGAGCCCTTCACCACCACCAAGGCGCCCGGTGAAGGCACCGGCCTCGGCCTACCGCTGGTCTACAGCATCATCGCCGAGCATCACGGCCAGATTCATATCGACTCGCCGCCCCCCGGGCGCGACGCCGGCACCCGCATTCGCCTGTGGCTGCCCATCACCAGAGAGGACGGCAATGAGCCGGATTCTGATCGTTGAAGACGAGAGTATCATTCGCAGTGCCTTGAAGCGCCTGCTCGAACGTCACGACTACCAGGTCAGCGAGGCCGGCTCGGTGGACGACGCCCTGGCCCTCGATCCGCAGTGCTTCGACCTGGTGATCAGTGACCTGCGCCTGCCCGGCGAGCCGGGGACCGCGCTGATCGACGCCGCTGCCCCGGTGCCGGTGCTGATCATGACCAGCTACGCCAGCATGCGCTCGGCGGTAGACGCCCTCAAGCAGGGCGCCCTGGACTATATCGCCAAGCCCTTCGACCACGACGAGCTGCTCGAGACCGTGGCCAAGGCGCTCGAGTCGAGTGCCAGCCGTAGCGCCGCGCCAGTGGCCAGCGCCAGCCAAGCCACCACCCAGACCATGATCGGCAACTGCGCCGCCATGCAGGTGGTGTATACGCGTATCCGCAAGACTGCCCCGGCAGACGTCACGGTGCTGATTCAGGGCGAGTCGGGCACTGGCAAGGAGCTGGTGGCCCGGGCCATCCATCAGCAGAGCCGGCGCGCCCGCGCGCCGCTGATCTGCGTCAACTGTGCGGCGATCCCCGAGACGCTGATCGAGTCCGAGCTGTTCGGCCACGAGAAAGGCGCTTTCACCGGCGCCAGCGCGGCACGTACCGGCCTGGTCGAAGCCGCCGACGGCGGTACCTTGTTCCTCGATGAGATCGGCGAACTGCCGCTCGACGCCCAGGCGCGCCTGCTGCGGGTACTCCAGGAGGGCGAGATCCGCAAGATCGGCTCGGTGGAAACGCGCCATGTCGACGTGCGCCTGATCGCCGCCACGCACCGCGATCTGCGCGCGCTGTCGAAGACCGGCGAGTTCCGCCTCGACCTCTACTACCGCCTCAACGTGATGCAGATCGACCTGCCGCCGCTGCGCGAGCGTGACGACGATATCCTGGCCCTTGCCGATGTGCTGCTCGACGGCGCCTGCAAGCGCCACGAGCGGTGTGGGCTCAAGCTGTCGCGGGCAGCACGTCGTGAGATTCGCGACTATCCCTGGCCTGGCAACGTGCGCGAGCTGGAGAACGCCCTCGAGCGCGGCGTGATCCTCGCCGAGGGCCACCTGATACATCCCGACGATCTGGGTCTCAACCCAGCGAGCCCCGCCACGCGTCCGGCCCAGCCCGCCAGCCAGCCGCCGCACGCCAGCAGCACAGCCGTCGAAGGCACCAGCGAGGAAGACCTGTCGCTGGAAGACTACTTCCAGCACTTCGTGCTCGAGCACCAGGACCAGATGAGCGAGACCGAGCTCGCCCAGAAGCTCGGCATCAGTCGCAAATGCCTCTGGGAGCGCCGCCAGCGGCTCGGCATTCCGCGCAAAAAGAGCGCCCGCAGTCGCGCCGCCGGCTAGCCGCCCAGCACAACCCGACCATGGTCTAAGCGCCTTCGCCCTACTCAGCGAAGGCGCTTTTGTCTCGCTAGCAAGCGCCCGTGCACCAGTTGTTACCATCCCACACAGGAATTGCCCCAGCATGGCTCCCAGGAGGTAACACAGCGGCCACCCATATCGGCGCAAGCTTATGCGACAAAGCATAACTCATTGTAAATAAAGACAATTCAACATCGTGGCACGGTCGCTGCTATAACTTAGGGCAAGAAAAACAACATCCGGACGCTGTCTCCTGCCACGTAACAACAACAAGGTGGCCAACAGCGCGACTCGACGCTCAACAACAACAAGTCTGCGTCGAGATACGACACGCGAGCATTCGGTAGGCTCTACGAGCCCAACAACAACAACACACCGTCGCCGCGACTCGACCACAACAATGACAACAGGGTCGAGAGTCCGGAAGATGAACCAGGACGCGACGCACCGCGCAGCCGCAACAACAACAGCAAGCGGCTCACAGGTGCACCTTCGGCAACAACAACAACACGCCGAAGGAAGGTAGCTTGCTACCGTCGTGGTTGGATTATTGTTTTGAATACGAGACGGTCGCCACCAGGAAGATCGACAACAACAAGAAGCGTTGCTTGCCTGCTGATCCCTTGGCTGACTGTGGTGCGTATTCAAGGCGATGCGCCATCACGAAGAAAAAATATCAGCACGGACCGCTGAACGCATGCTTCGGGGGAGGCCTTACGGCCTCCCCTTTCTGCGTGGCCAACTACACGGCTTGCGCCAACTTCGGCTACACGCGATGGTTTCCAAGGTGTCGGCGGTCGGCTACACTGGAGTTTTCGCCCATAGCGAGTCGATATCGCTGCATGTTCAAAGGATTTACCCGCTTTCTCCAACGCCCCGGTGAACGTTTGAAGAGTCTTTTCGGAAGCCAGGACGGCCCCGCTGTCAGCCACGGGCTCCAGATCATTCCCCGCGACCAGCACCCGGTCTCCCGCCGCCAGTTCAGCGAAGCGGCGCTCAAGGTGTTGTATCGCCTGCATAATGCTGGCTTCGAAGCCTATCTGGTGGGCGGCTGCATCCGCGATTCGCTGCTCGGCCAGACACCCAAGGATTTCGACGTCGCCACCGACGCCACCCCCGAGCAGCTGCGCGACCTGTTTCGCAACTCGCGTATCATCGGACGGCGCTTTCGTATCGTCCACGTGCGTTTCGGGCGCGAGGTGATCGAGGTCACCACCTTCCGCGGGCGCCCCAACGACGACCACGGCACCCATCTATCGCAGCAATCCGAAGATGGCCTACTGCTGCGCGACAATGTCTGGGGCGACGTCGAGGAGGATGCGCTGCGCCGCGACTTCACCGTCAATGCGCTCTACTACAATATCGCTGATTTCTCGATTCATGACTGGGCTAACGGTATCCGCGACATCGAATCGCGCACCCTGCGCCTGATCGGCGATCCCGAAACCCGCTACCGCGAAGACCCGGTGCGCATGCTGCGCGCCATCCGCTTCGCCGCCAAGCTCGACTTCGCCATCGCCGAGAGCACCGAGGCACCGATTCGCGAGCTGGCCCCGCTACTGCTACAGATCCCGCCCGCCCGGTTGTTCGATGAAGTCCTCAAGCTAATGCTGGCCGGCCAGGCGCTGGCGACCTTCCGGCTGCTCCGCGAGTACGGCCTGTTCGCCATGCTGTTCCCCGAGGCCGACGAAAGCATCGCCGAACTGCCCTGGGCCGAGGCGCTGATCGAGCGTGCCCTGGCCAACACCGATGCACGCATTCAGGAGGGCCGTCCGGTCACCCCGGCGTTCCTGTTCGCCGCCCTGCTGTGGCCCGGCGTCACCCAGCGCATGGCGCGCCTGGCCGAGGACGGGATGCCGCCGATCCCGGCGCTGCAGGCGGCATCCCAGCAGGCGGTATCGCGTCAGTTACAGCATATCTCGATCCCCAAGCGCTTCAGCCTGCCGATGCGCGATATCTGGGACCTGCAGCAGCGGCTGCCCAAGCGCCGCGGCAAGCGCGCCTTCCAGACTCGCGAGCATCCTCGCTTCCGCGCCGCCTATGACTTCCTGCTGCTGCGCGAGGAGGCCGGCGAGCTCGAACCCGGCCTCGGCGCCTGGTGGACCGCCTTTCAGGACGCCGACGAGCACGAGCAGCGCCGCCTGCTGGGCAAGGTCGACGCCGACCCCGCCGGCACGCCCGGACCGCGCAAGCGCAAGCCACGCAAACGGCGGCGGCGCGCCTCGTCGCCCTCCGAGAACGATGGCTGATAACCAGATTGCCTATATCGGCCTGGGCAGCAACCTCGACGACCCTCTAGCGCAGGTACAGGGCGCCCTCGACGCCCTCGGCCGCCTACCGCTGACCCGACGAGTGGCAGCGTCGCCATGCTATGCCAGCCGCCCGGTGGGCCCTCAGGACCAACCCGACTTCATCAACGCCGTGGCCGCCGTCGAGACCTGCCTCTCGCCGCTGGCGCTGCTCGACCAGCTGCAGGCACTCGAGCAGCGCCACCGGCGCCGACGCCAGCGCCACTGGGGGCCGCGCACCCTCGATCTCGACCTGCTGCTCTACGCCGACGTCTGCCTGGCCACGCCGCGTCTCACGCTGCCGCACCCGCACATGGCCAGCCGTGGCTTCGTGCTGCTACCCTTGAGCGATATCGCCCCCGAGCTGTGCCTGCCGGACGGCCGCCGAGTGGCCACGCTGGCCGCCCGCCATGCCGGTGATGGCTTGCGCGCGCTGTTACCCCACAGGTAGAGTTGCCGCACTAACGTTACTGTTTCACCCCTGTTTGCGCGAACGCCCGGCTCGGCGGTAACAGGTGGCGTAACACCCGAGCCGAACCACGCCAGCACGATAATGACGAGATCGGATACCATGAAAACGATCACCTTGAGCACGCTGCAGGCCTACAAGCGTGCCGGCGAGACGTTCAGCTGCCTGACCGCCTACGATGCCTCCTTCGCCCACGCCGCCTCCGAGGCCGGCGTCGAAGTGCTGCTGGTGGGCGACTCGCTGGGTATGGTGCTCCAGGGGCATGCCAGCACTCTGCCGGTGACCCTCGACGACATCTGCTACCACACCCGCTGCGCGGCGCGCGGCAAGGGTGCCAGCCTGCTGATGGTCGACTTGCCGTTCATGAGCAACACCAGCCTCGAGCGGCTGCTGCAGGACGCTGGAGCGCTGATGCGCGCCGGTGCCGAGCTGGTCAAGCTCGAGGGTGAGGCATGGATGGCCGACGGCATTCGCGAACTGACCCGCCGCGGCGTGCCGGTGTGTGCCCACCTCGGCCTGACTCCGCAGACCGTCTACCAGCTCGGCGGTTACAAGGTTCAGGGCCGCGACAGCGAGCGCGCCGAGCAGATCGTCGACGACGCGCGCACCCTGGTCGCGGCCGGCGCTTCGGTGATCCTGCTCGAGTGCGTGCCGGCAAGCCTGGGTCGCGCGGTGCGCGAGGCGGTCGAGGTGCCGGTGATAGGCATCGGCGCCGGCGTCGATGTCGATGGCCAGATCCTGGTGATGCATGACGTACTTGGCGTCACCCACGGCCGCACGCCGCGCTTCGTCAAGAACTTCATGGCCGAGGCCAACGATATCCAGGGCGCCTTCCGCCGCTACCATGAGGACGTCAAGGCCCGCCGCTTTCCTGCCGATGAGCACAGTTTCTGATGCACACCCTGTCAGATATCGCCGCCCTGCGTGCGGCACTGGAAACGCCACGCCGCCAGGGCCGTCGCATCGCCCTGGTGCCGACCATGGGCAATCTCCACGCCGGCCACCTGGCACTGGTCGAGGCGGCGCGCCAGCGCGCCGAGCTGGTGGTGGCGACGATCTTCGTCAACCCCATGCAGTTCGGGCCCGGGGAAGACCTCGACGCCTACCCGCGCACCCTGGCCGACGACCAGGCCGGGCTGGCCGGTGCCGGCTGCGACCTGCTGTTCACCCCGGATACCACCACGCTCTATCCCCACGGCCTCGAGACCCACACCCGGATCCGCGTGCCCCAGGTCAGCGAAGGGCTGTGCGGTGGTTCGCGCCCGGGACACTTCGACGGCGTGGCCACCGTGGTCAGCATCCTGTTCAACCTGGTGCAGCCCGATGTAGCCTGCTTCGGCGAGAAGGACTACCAGCAACTGGCGGTGATTCGTCGCCTGGTCAGCGACCTGCACCTGCCGATCGAGATCGTCGGCGTTCCCATCGTGCGCGCCGACGACGGCCTGGCGCTCTCCTCGCGCAACGGCTATCTCAGCGCCGCGCAGCGCGCCCAGGCGCCGGGCCTCTACCGTACCCTGTGCGAACTGCGCGATGCACTGCTGGCCGGCGAGCCCCGTGCAGCGGCCATCGATAGCGCCCTGCTGCGCCTCGCCGACCGCGGTTTCACCCCGGACTACCTCGAAGTACGCGCCCCCGACCTGAGCCCGCTGGGGCCCGGTAGCCGCGAGGCGGTGATCCTCGCCGCTGCCCAGCTCGGCCCGGCCCGCCTGATCGACAACCTGACCCTGACGCTGCCACAGTAGTCGACAATCCTGCGGCCTCACAGCCACCTTGCACTGAATCAGGGCATGCCGAATTAACGGCATGCCCTTTTTGGTGATTGCCGCAGCGCACAAGCCTCCCCTATGCTGAGAGTGTAGCCCTCACAAGTCCAAGGAGTCTCACATGCAAGACGTGGTGATCGTCGCAGCACGCCGCACCGCCGTCGGCACCTTTGGTGGTGCGCTGGCAGGCATTCCCGCCAGCGACCTCGGTGCCCTGGTAATCAAGGACATCCTCGCCCAGACCGGTGTCGCCGGCGACCAGGTCGATGAAGTACTGCTGGGCCAGGTATTGACCGCCGGCACCGGCCAGAACCCGGCCCGCCAGGCCGCCATCAAGGCTGGCCTACCCGACGCGGTCCCCGCCATGACCATCAACAAGGTGTGCGGTTCCGGCCTCAAGACCCTGCATCTCGCCACCCAGGCGATCCGCTGCGGCGACGCCGAGCTGATCATCGCCGGCGGCCAGGAGAACATGTCGGCCTCACCGCACCTGTTGCCCAACTCGCGCAACGGCCAGCGCATGGGTGACTGGAAGGCCATCGACTCGATGGTCCACGACGGCCTGTGGGACGCCTTCAACGACTATCACATGGGGATCACCGCCGAGAACCTGGCCGCGAAGTACGCCATCACCCGCGAGCAGATGGACGAGTTCGCCGCCGCCTCCCAGCAGAAGGCTGCCGCCGCCATCGATGCCGGCAAGTTCAAGAGCCAGATCGTGCCGGTGGAGATTCCCCAGCGCAAGGGCGACCCGATCGTCTTCGACACAGACGAAGGGCCACGCGGCGGCACTACCGCCGAGAAACTCGGCGCCATGCGCCCCGCCTTCAAGAAGGACGGCACCATCACCGCCGGCAACGCCTCGTCGATCAACGACGGTGCGGCCGTGGTGATGTTGTGCTCCGCCGACAAGGCCAAGCAGCTCGGCCTCGAACCGCTGGCACGCATCAAGGCCTACAGCAATGCCGGCGTCGACCCCAGCATCATGGGCATCGGCCCGGCACCGGCCACTCGCCGCTGCCTGGAGAAGGCCGGCTGGTCGCTGGATGACCTCGACCTAGTCGAGGCCAACGAGGCCTTCGCCGCCCAGGCGCTATCGGTCAACAAGGAGCTCGGCTGGGATGCCGCCAAGGTCAACGTCAACGGCGGCGCCATCGCCATCGGCCACCCCATCGGCGCCTCCGGCTGTCGCATCCTGGTCACCCTGGTCCACGAGATGATCGCCCGCGATGCCAAGAAGGGCCTGGCCACGCTGTGTATCGGCGGCGGGCAAGGCGTGGCGCTGGCCATCGAGCGGTAAGGCCTGAGCTCGACAGGTATGCATGAACACCAAACGCCCGACTTGCCTGTGCAGAAGGGCGTTTGGTTGGTTAATCGCTCACCAGCCGACCACTCAGTGCCACGAGATCTTCGGCCACCATATCCCAGTCCTCGTCAGCCTGCAGATCCTTGTCCTGATGGGGGCCATATTCGCTCGGCCGCGGAATGAAAGCGGTCTTCATACCCAGCGCGCGTGCAGCGTGCAGGTCATAGTTGTGTGCAGCACACAGCATCACCTCCTCAGGCAGCAGGCGCAGCAAGCGGCAGGCACCTAGATAGACCTCCGGATCGGGCTTGTAGTGCTGGAACAGCTCGGCACAAAACACCATGTCCCATGGCAACTCGGCGTGGCGAGCGACATCCACCATCAGCGACAGGTTGCCGTTGGTCAGCGTGGCGATGATATAGCGCTGCTTGAGCCGTTGTAGGCCCGGCACTGCATCCGGCCAAGGCGTCAGGCGATGCCAGAAGAGATTGATACGCTCGATGGTGGCCGCATCGAACCTCAGTCCGTGCTGGCCGAGCAGTTCGACCAGACTCTCGCGATGCAGATCATCCAACCCCGTCCAGGGCAGCTCCCCCTTGCGCACCCGATCCATCGAGGGTCCATAGCGACCCCGCCATTGATCTACGATAGCCTCCCCGGGAATGTCGATATCCAGTTCCAGGGCAAGCTGATGAAACTGCTCGATCAGGCTGGAACGCCAGTCGACGACAGTACCGAACACATCAAACACGATCGCTCTCATCACTCCCTCCTCGTCGCTGACTGGTCAATACCAACCCCAACAGCGTCATGCCAATCAGCAGGCCCCAGCCAGGCAGAAAGCTTCCACTCATATCCAGCATCCAGCCCAGTAGCGGCGGCACGGAGACGATGGCGACCTGGTTAATGGCCATCGCCAGCCCCAGCACGAAGCCAGTCTTGTCCGGCGGCGCCGACTCCGCCACATAGGCCACCCAGGGCCCATACCAGCCGAAACCGAAGAACCCCAGCCAGGCCATCAAACAGCCCAGCATGAAGGGGGAACTCAGCGGAAGCCAGACCAGCACACCTAACCCGACAATCACTGCCGCCATACACACTATCACCGGGAAGTAACGCGAGCGGCAGCGGTCGCTCCAGGCCGCCAACGCGATGCGCCCCACCACGCCTGCGGCCTGGGCGACGAACAGCAGCGTCGCCGCCTGCAGCACGTCCATCTGCAAGCGGCTGTGCAGATAGAGCACCGTAAAGACCAATATGCCGTATTGGACCGAGATCAAGCTGATCCCCGACGCCATGATCTGTTTCATGGCTGGCTCACGTATCATTGCCAGCCGCGACGATACGACGTTTCTCATGCTTCCCTGCGTAGCTCGAGTGGCCGGCAACACGTCAGCAGGAGCCCGGTAAAAGAGCATGAAGATTAGTGCGCCCAGGATAGCCACCATGCCACCGACCAGAAAGGAGGCACGCCACCCCCAGGTGACCGCCACCAGCGGCAACGTCACCGCCGCCAAGGCCCCGCCCAGCGGCAAGCCCGCCTGGCGGATCCCCATGGCAAAGCCGCGTTGGGACCTGTCGAACCACGCAGCGACGGATTTGCTTCCACCGGGTTGAGCGGTGCTGTAACCGGCCCCGACGACGATCAAGATCAGCAGCATCGCCCAGTAGCTTTCGGCCAGCATGGCGACACTCAGCGCAATGCCCACCACCAAGGTGCCAAGCCCCACTACCAGGCGCTCACTGAACCGGTCCAGCAGCTCTCCCGCGATCAGCAGTCCCACCAAGGGCACCAGCTGCGCCGCCGAGACCAGTGCCCCGATCTGCAGTGCGGAGAGGGCCATGTCCGCCTGGATATAGACGGCGATTGCGCCGATTCCCTGGACGAAGAAGCAGGCCGCCGTCTGCGCCAGGGTGGCGATCGACAGGATGACCCAGCGATAGCTGGCACGCCTAACAGGCGGATTGCCGGTACTCATGCTCTTGCCCCACGGTGTGCCGAAGGAGACGTCCCCTGACAGCGCTCAGCATGGCGTCGAATGCAGATGCTCAGGATTGACCAGGCTGCTCGATCATCTGACATTAGCGATGCGTCATCCCATAATATACCGCATGGGTTTCGATCGGCGTCATCTTGCTCCGTCCCCTCCTCCGCCCAGTGAGACCACACACGAAATCGCCCCCGCAGTTCACACTGCGGGGGCGATTCGTCTTGCGCCTGGATCTTTGCCGCTTAGGCGTTAGATCTCGGTCTCGGTCGCTTCGGCCTGGAAGGCTGCCTTCTCTTCCTCGGTGATCTCCTTGATCGACAGCTTGACGCGGTTGCGGTTGTCGATGTCGAGCACCTTGACGATCACGTCGTCGCCCTCGTTGAGGAAATCGCGCACATCGTTGACCCGCTCCGGGACGATCTGCGAGATGTGCACCAGGCCGTCGGTACCCGGCATGATGTTGACGAAGGCGCCGAAGTCGGCGATGCGCACCACCTTGCCCATGTACAGCTTACCGATCTCGGCCTCGGCGGTGATCCCCAGCACGATGTCGATGGCTGCCTTGGCGGCCTTCTTGTCCTCGGCGTAGATGCGTACGGTGCCGTCGTCGTCGAGGTCGATGGAGGCGCCGGTGTCGTCGCAGATCTTGCGGATGGTGGCACCGCCCTTGCCGATCACGTCGCGGATCTTGTCCGGGTCGATCTTGATGGTGGCCATCGACGGGGCGTTCTCGGAGACTTCGCTACGGCTCTGGCCGATTACCGCGTTCATCTGCTCGAGGATACTGAGGCGCGCCTCATGGGCCTGCTGCAGCGCCTGCTCCATGATCTCCTCGTTGATGCCCTCGATCTTGATATCCATCTGCAGGGCGGTGACACCCTCGGCGGAGCCGGCCACCTTGAAGTCCATGTCGCCGAGATGGTCTTCGTCACCCAGGATGTCGGTCAGCACGGCGAACTTGTCGTCGTCCTTGACCAGGCCCATGGCGATCCCCGCCACCGGTGCCTTGAGCGGCACGCCGGCATCCATCAGCGCCAGTGAGGTGCCGCACACCGAGGCCATCGAGCTCGAGCCGTTGGACTCGGTGATCTCGGAGACCACGCGGATGGTGTAGGGGAAGTCGTCCTCGTTGGGCAGCATGGCCTGAACGCCGCGCCGCGCCAGACGGCCGTGGCCGATCTCACGACGCTTGGGACCGCCCATGAAGCCGGTCTCGCCCACGCAGTAGGGGGGGAAGTTGTAGTGCAGCAGGAAGCGGTCTTTACGCTCGCCTTCCAGCGACTCGATCAACTGAGCATCGCGCAGGGTGCCCAGGGTGGCGATGACGATCGCCTGGGTCTCGCCGCGGGTGAACAGCGCCGAACCGTGGGTCTTGGGCAGGTTGCCGACTTCGATGTTCAGCGGCCGCACGGTCTTGCTATCGCGGCCGTCGATGCGCGGTTCCCCGCTGGTCACGCGGGCACGCACGACCTTCTTCTCGAGGCTGGCAAAGGCACCCTTGACCTCGTCGGCGTCGAACTTGCCCTCCTCGTCGCCGGCCAGCTGCTCGACCGCCTCGGCCTTGGCCGCAGACAGGGCGTCCTGGCGCTGCATCTTGTCGGTAATGCGGTAAGCGTCGCCGATCTTGGCCTCGAAGCCGGCCTTGACGGCGTCCTTGAGGGCGGTGTTCTCGGCCGGCGGCTGCCAGTCCCACTTGGGCTTGCCGGCTTCCGCCACCAGCTCGTTGATGGCGCCGATCGCCACCTGCATCTCCTGGTGGGCAAACAGCACCGCACCGAGCATTTCGTCCTCGAGCAGCTCCTTGGCCTCCGACTCGACCATCAGCACGGCCTTGTCGGTGCCCGCGACGACCATGTCCAGTTCGGAGGCGGCGAGCTCTTCCACGGTGGGATTGAGGAAATAGCCCTTGTCATCGTCGAAGCCTACCCGTGCAGCGGCAATCGGGCCGTTGAACGGCACACCGGAAATGCACAACGCCGCCGACGTGCCGAGCATCGCGGCAATGTCCGGATCGTGGTTACGATCGGTGGACAGCACGGTACACACCACCTGCACTTCGTTCATGAACCCCTTGGGGAACAGCGGGCGAATAGGCCGGTCGATCAGCCGCGAGGTGAGGGTTTCTTTTTCGGTGGGGCGGCCTTCGCGTTTGAAAAAGCCCCCCGGAATCTTGCCTACGGCGTAGGTCTTTTCCTGATAGAACACGCCCAGCGGGAAAAAGGGCTGTGCGGGGTTGGCGTCTTTCTTGGCCACTACGGTGCACAACACCACGGTATCGTCCATGGTGACCTGTACGGCGCCCGTGGCCTGGCGAGCAACGCGGCCCGTCTCGAGAGTGACGGTGCTGCGCCCGTACTGAAATGTTTTCTTTACCGGATTCACGGTAGCATCCTTCAACTTGTCTGTGTCGTTTAGGTCGTTTTGACTCGCCGACCATTTTAGTGGTTGACGCGCGCCGGAGCCACCGGTTAGCGACATTTCCGGCCTATAAACAGGAAACGGGTAGCCCCCTAAAGGGCTACCCGTTTCGAATGTCCTGAAGAAATGGAGGATTTCGCGTTGCGAGCGACGAGAGGCTGGTCGCCGCCGGAGCGCAGAACCGAGCGTAGCGACAAACATCCGGCGGATGACCCCGAAGGGGCGAGAAACCGAAGGTTTCGAGTCAACCGGAGTGTAGCTCGCTACATGAGGATTCCGAGCACCGCCGGCGACCAGGATATCGAGCGCAGTAGCGAAATACCCTTTTCTTAGCGGCGCAGGCCCAGGCGCTGAATCAGCGACTGATAGCGCTCGAAATCCTTACGCTTCAGGTAGTCCAGCAGCTTGCGGCGCTGGTTGACCATGCGGATCAGGCCACGACGTGAGTGGTGATCCTGCTTGTTGGTCTTGAAGTGATCCTGCAGGCCATCGATGTTGGCGCTCAGCAGGGCCACCTGAACCTCGGGGGAACCGGTGTCGTTGTCGCCACGGCCGAATTCATTGACGATCTCGGCCTTCTTTTCAGCGGTCAGTGCCATCTGTCTCTCCAGTAAGCAATATGCCTAAGTGATGAATGTCGAAGACCACGCATATTTGCAGTCTCCACGCCTGCCGGGCGCTGCCTCGGGCAACGCCTGGCGGGTTGCTTACGCGCGACCGTCGCTAGTAGCGGCAGCCGCGGTATTCAACAGACGCCGGGGGGCGATTTCCCCCGCCGTCTTGACCGTGCCGAGACCCAGGAAGGTCTCGTCACGGTAGAGTCTTGTCAGGCTGCCGGCGTCGAGTGCCAGCCGCTCGCTGTGGATCGGCTGGCCGTGCAGCAGACGCCCGGCCTGTTCGGCGTCAACGTCCAGCGCCGGCAGGTGCTCCACCAGCACGTCCACCGGCATCAGCTGCGCCTCGCGGGCAGCCTGGTCTTGCAGCGCTTCCAGTGCCGCCAGGTCGAGCATCGCCTCGCCGCTGAACGGGCCGGTCTTGAGCCGCCGCAGCGCGGTGATATGCGCTCCACAGCCCAACGCGCGGCCGATGTCCTCGGCCAGGGTACGAATATAGGTACCCTTGCTGACCCGCACCTCGAGCTCGAAGCCCTCGGCATCGTGCGCCAGGAGGCGCGCATCATACACCGTCACGCGGCGCACTGCACGCACCACCGTCTTGCCCTCGCGGGCCAGTTCGTAGAGCTTGCGGCCCTGATGCTTGAGCGCCGAATACATCGGCGGCGTCTGCTCGATCTCGCCGCGAAAGCCCTCGAGCACCCGCTCGATGTCGTCGGCCGTGAGTGGCGGCACCGCACAGCGCTCGACCACCTCACCCTCGGCATCGCCGCTGTCGGTCACCTCGCCGAGCTTGACCCGGGTACGGTAGACCTTGTCGGCGTCGAGCAGATACGAGGAGAACTTGGTGGCTTCGCCGAAGCAGATCGGCAGCAGGCCGGTGGCCATCGGGTCCAGGGTCCCGGTATGGCCGGCCTTCTGGGCCTGAAACAGGCGCCGGACGCGCTGCAGAATCTGGTTGCTCGAGGCGCCCTTGGGCTTGTCGAACAGCAGCACCCCATCCACCGGCAGGCCGCGACGGCGTCGCGCCATCAGCGCTGGCCCTCGTCATCGTCGCCATCCCGCGAGCGGTCGCTGGCGACCGCCTCGTCGATCAGCGACGACAGTCGCTGGCCGCGCACCACGCTCTCATCGTAGTGAAAGCGCAACTCCGGCACGTGGCGCAGCTTGATGCGACGTGCGATCTGGCTACGCAGGAACCCCGCGGCGCGCTTGAGCACCTTGAGGTTCTCCTTGACCCGCTCGGCGTCGTTATCACCCAGCAGCGTGATATAGACGTCGGCATAGCCGAGGTCGCGGCTGACCGTGACCCCACTGACGGTGACCATCCCCAAGCGCGGGTCCTTGACCTCGCGCTGGATGAGTACCGCCAGCTCCTGCTGCAGCTGGTCAGCAACCCGATCGGTACGCTTGAACTCGCTCATGCTGACTCCTGGCGCCGTTACAGGCTGCGCTCGACCTTGACCTGATCGAAGACCTCGATCTTGTCACCGGTCTGGACGTCATTGTAGTTCTTGACGCCGATACCGCACTCCATGCCGTTGCGCACTTCGTTGACGTCATCCTTGAAGCGGCGCAGCGACTCGAGCTCGCCCTCGTAGATGACCACGTTGTCGCGCAGCACGCGGATCTTCTTGTTGCGATGTACGCTGCCCTCGACCACCATGCAGCCGGCCACGGCGCCGATCTTGGGCGCGCGGAAGACGTCGCGAACCTCGGCCACGCCGACGATCTCTTCCTTCCACTCCGGCGCCAGCATGCCACTCATGGCCTGCTTGACCTCGTCGATCAGCTGGTAGATGACGCTGTAGTAGCGCAGATCCAGGCCTTCACGCTCGATGATCTCGCGGGCCGAGGCGTCGGCACGCACGTTGAAGCCGACCACGATGGCGTCACTGGCCAGCGCCAGGTTGGCGTCGGTGCCAGTGATACCGCCAACACCGGAAGAGACCACGGCCACCTGCACTTCGTCGGTGGAGAGCTCTTCCAGGGCGCCCTTGATGGCTTCCAGAGAGCCCTGCACATCGGCCTTGAGCACGATGTTGACCTTGGCCACCTCGTCCTGACCCATCTGGCTGAACATGTTCTCCAGCTTAGCCTTCTGCTGGCGCGCCAGGCGCACCTCGCGGTACTTGCCCTGACGGAAGTTGGCGACCTCGCGGGCCTTCTTCTCGTCGGCCAGAACCATGAAGTCATCACCGGCATCCGGGGTACCGTCGAGGCCCTGGATCTCCACCGGCATGGCCGGGCCGACGCTGTCGACCTGCTTGCCGAGCTCGTTGGTCAGCGCACGTACGCGGCCGTAGTGCAGGCCGGCCAGCACGATATCGCCCTTCTTCAGGGTACCGTTCTGGACCAACACCGTGGCCACCGGGCCGCGCCCCTTGTCGAGGCGCGACTCGACCACCACACCCTTGCCGGGCGCCTCGGGTACCGCCTTGAGCTCGAGCACTTCGGAGACCAGCAGTACCGCCTCGAGCAGCGCATCGATGCCTTCGCCGGTCTTGGCCGAGACGTGGACGAACTGGGTATCGCCGCCCCACTCCTCGGAAATCACCCCGTGCTGAGAGAGCTCGTTGCGAATCCGGTCGAAGTCGGCGCCTTCCTTGTCGATCTTGTTGACCGCTACCACGATCGGCACTTCTGCCGCCTTGGAGTGCTCGATCGCCTCGACCGTCTGGGGCATCACGCCGTCATCGGCGGCCACCACCAGGATGACCACGTCGGTGGCCTTGGCACCGCGGGCACGCATGGCGGTAAACGCCGCGTGGCCCGGGGTATCCAGGAAGGTCACGCCGCCGTGCTTGTCTTCGACATGATAGGCGCCGATGTGCTGGGTGATGCCGCCGGCTTCGCCGGTGGCGACCTTGGCCTTGCGAATATGGTCGAGCAGCGAGGTCTTGCCGTGGTCGACGTGACCCATCACGGTCACCACCGGGGCACGGGTGATCTCTTCGCCCTCGTAGGAGATGCCCTCGAGGACTTCGGTCTCCAGCGCATCGTCCTTGACCAGCTTGGGCGTGTGGCCCATCTCCTCGACGACGATCGCCGCGGTATCCTGGTCGATGGTCTGGTTGATGGTCACCGCGGCACCCATGGTGAACATCGCCTTGATCACTTCGTTGGCCTTGATCGACATCTTGTCGGCCAGGTCGGCAACGCTGATCGACTCGGGGATCGAAACCTCGCGCACGATCGGCTGGGTCGGCTTCTGGAAGCCGTGCTTACCGCCGCCGCTGTCGCGACCGCCGCGCCGCGTACCACGCCGCTCGGCGCGCTTGACCTTCTTGGCGCCAGCGCCGCGACGGCGCTCTTCGCGATCACCGCGATCGTCATCGTCGCGCCCACCACGGCCACCCTTCTTGGCCGCGGCTTTCTTGGGCACGCGGCGCTGCTCGCGGCCCTCCTTGGGCGGTGCCGGCGGCTGTTCGGCGTCGCCCGGTGCGGCGCTGAGGTCGGGAACCGGAACCGCCGGCTCGCTGACAGGTTCAGCCGCCTTGGCCTGCTCGGCCGTCTTGGCCTGTTCAGCCGCCGTGGCTTGCTCGGCGTCGGCAGCGGCCTGGCGCGCCTGCTCGGCCTCGGCGGCCTTGGCCTGCTCTTCGGCCTGCTGACGCGAGTCGGCCATGTCGCCGACCAGCTGGCGCGGACCGCTTTCCTCGGCCTTGGGCTCTTCCGCCGCCGGCTCCTCGCGCTTGACGTAGGTGCGCTTCTTGCGCACCTGCACCTCGATGGTCTTGCCGCGCTCGCCGCTTCTGATACGGCTCTTGGTCTGCCGCGTCAGGGTGATGCGATTGCGCGCCCCGGCGCTGCTGCCGCCGTGGCTCTTGGTCAGGTAGTCGAGCAGGCGCTGCTTATCCTCTTCGGACACGGCGTCGCCCTCGGACTTGTGCGGCAGCCCGGCTTCTTTCATCTGTTCCAGCAGGCGAGGCACGTCGCGCCCCACCTTGACTGCGAAATCTTTAACGGTCATTTCTGACATTACGACCCTCCTGAGCCCGTGACCTGATTACTGTTCGCTCTCGAACCAAGGCGCACGGGCAGTCATTATCAGTGCCGCGGCGCGCTCCTCGTCCACACCCTCGATGTCCTTGAGATCATCGACGGACTGCTCGGCAAGGTCCTCCATCGTGACGATCCCCCGGCTGGCCAGAATAAAGGCCAGATGACGCTCCATGCCGTCCATCTCGAGAAGGTCCTCGGCCGGCTGGGCGCCGTCGAGCTCCTCTTCGGAGGCGATGGCCAGGTTCAACAGCTCGTCCTTGGCGCGTGCGCGCAGCTCTTCGACGAGATCCTCGTCGAACTCCTCGATCTCGAGCATCTCCTCGAGCGGCACATAGGCGATCTCCTCCAGCGAGGTGAAGCCCTCCTCGACCAGGATGCGTGCCAGCTCGTCGTCGATTTCGAGGTGGTTGATAAAGTGCTCGACCAGGCTGTCGATCTCCTGCTCGCGCTTGCCCTCGGCTTCTTCTTCGGTCATCACATTGAGCCGCCAGCCGGTCAGCTCGGACGCCAGGCGTACGTTCTGCCCGCTGCGACCGATGGCCTGAGCGAGGTTGTCTTCGGCCACCGCGACATCCATCGCGTGGCTGTCCTCGTCGACCAGAATCGAGCCAACGTCGGCCGGGGCCATGGCGTTGATCACCAGTTGGGCGGGGTTGTCATCCCACAGGATGATATCGACCCGCTCATTCTGCAGTTCGGTAGACACGGCCTGAACCCGCGAGCCGCGCATGCCGACGCAGGCGCCGACCGGATCGATGCGGCGGTCGTTGGTCTTGACCGCGATCTTGGCCCGCGAGCCCGGATCGCGCGCCGCACCCTTGATCTCGATGAGCTGCTCGGCGATTTCCGGCACCTCGATCTTGAACAGTTCGATGATCAGCTCGGGGCAGGTACGCGACAGGATCAGCTGCGAGCCGCGCGCCTCAGCGTCGACCTTGACCAGCAGGGCACGCACCCGCTCATTCATACGGTAGCGCTCGCCGGGAATCATCTCGCCGCGCGGCAGAAACGCCTCGGCGTTGTCGCCCAGGTCGATGATCAGACCGTCGCGGGTGGTCTTCTTGACGATGCCGGCAACCAGCTCGCCCTCACGGTCCGTGTATTGGCGAACCACCTCGGCGCGTTCGGCCTCGCGCACCTTCTGCACGATGACCTGCTTGGCGGTCTGTGCCGCGATGCGCCCGAAGACGGCGTTGTCGATCTTCTCCTCGACCACGTCGCCAAGCGCCAGCGGCGGATCGCGCTGCTCGGCGATGCTCTGCTTGATCTCATGATCCGGGGTCTCGAACTCGTCGTCCTCGACCACGGTCCAGAAGCGGAAAGTGTCGTAGTCGCCGGTGGCGCGGTCGATCTTGACCCGCACCGTGGCCTCCTCCTGCTCGAAGCGCTTGCGCGACGCGCTGGCCAGGGCTGCTTCCACGGCCTCGAAAATCACATCACGGGGCACGCCCTTTTCGTTCGAGATCGCATCTACGACCGTCAGAATCTCTTTGCTCATGCCTTTGCCTCGCCAGAAAACCTATCCTTATTCATCGCCACCGGCCTCACTCCTCGAACTGCGGCACGACGCGTGCCTGATCGATGCCGTCGATGGGAAAGCAGTACTCTTCACCGTCGAGCTGTAGCAGCACGTCATCGCCTTCGATGCCGGCCAGCAAGCCCTGATACTTGCGACGTCCCTCGTAGGGGGCGCGTAGCTTGAGTGCCACGACGTGTCCGGCGTAGCGCTCGAAATGATCGAGGGAGAACAGCGGCCGATCCATGCCGGGAGAAGACACTTCGAGACGATATTCCCCGGCGATCGGATCCTCGACGTCGAACACGGCGCTAACCTGCCGGCTGATGTCTGCACAGTTCTCGACCGTCACCCCCTCGGGACCGTCGATATAGATCACCAGCCGGGAGTGCTTGCCCTGAGAAAGATAGTCTATCCCCCACAGCTCGAAACCCATGGAGGTCACCACCGGCTCGATTAGCGCGTGTAGCGCGGCGTCCTTGATTGCCACAGACGAAGACTCCTACAGCCGTTGCGTCAGGCACCTGGCCAGGAGATGAAGAGACAGCTAGGTGGCTGATTGGCGTGCTATCAGCACGGGCTGTTAACGAATGAACGGTCAACAGATGAGCTGCTAACAAAAAGCCCCTTCACTGGAAGGGGCCTTTTACAAGAAACCTTTCATACCAACTCGGCCCCTGATTGCATCAGATCCAAGATGGTAGCGGGGACCGGATTTGAACCGATGACCTTCGGGTTATGAGCCCGACGAGCTACCAGACTGCTCCACCCCGCATCACAGGTCGGCGAGTATAGCTAGCGGGCTATCCAGCGTCAAGGAAGCTCATTGAGCAAACCACCCTGGGCCGGCCGCTATCGCCGATGCCACTCTTGCTACTGAAATCCGCGCCTGGCGCGTGCTTCAGGTTTTGGTGCCGAAGGCGGGACTTGAACCCGCACGACCGTAAGGTCACTACCCCCTCAAGATAGCGTGTCTACCAATTCCACCACTTCGGCAACAGGGGAGTACTGAATCGGCAGCGCCAGTTAGTCGCTGCTTTCCTCGAGCACTGGCGCGGTATTATCCATGTCCGCGGCCTCATCGTCAAGGGTTGGTACGCCCTGCTGCTGCTCGATCAAGCGCGAATCGGGAATCCCCGCTTCCGGCGCCTGGCTGGCCTGGGTAGCGAAGTAGGCCAGCGCCATCGAGGTCACGAAGAAGGAGGCGGCAAGCAGCGCGGTGAACTTGGCGAGAAAGCTTCCAGAGCCGCGCGAACCGAACACCGTCTGAGAGGCACCGCCGCCGAAGGCGGCGCCGGCTTCGGCGCCCTTGCCCTGCTGCAGCAGGATAAGCGCAACCAGGGTGATGGCGATCACCACGTGAATCATGAGAATGGCTACTTGCATGGGTTCAACCTGCTGACTGACAAATGGCTAGAAAATCGTCGACCTTGAGCGAAGCACCGCCCACCAGGCCGCCGTCGATGTCCGGCTGAGCCAATAGCTCAGCCGCGTTGCTGGCATTCATGCTGCCGCCGTAGAGCAGCGGCAGGCGCGCGGCGAGGTCGCGGTCATAGCCCGCCTGATAGGCGCGGATCGCGGCCATCACGTCCTGCGCCTGCTGCGGCGTTGCGGTGCGCCCGGTGCCGATTGCCCAGACCGGCTCATAGGCGATCACCAGCCGCGCCCGCTGGGCCGGCTCTAGTCGCGCCATGGCGTGCCCGACCTGGCGCAGCACCACCTCCTCGGTGCGCCCGGCATCGCGCTCTTCGAGGGTTTCGCCAACGCATAGAATGGGCCGGATATCGGCGCTCAGCGCGGCGATCAGACGGTCGTAGACGTCGTCATCACTCTCGCGGTAAAGCTGGCGACGCTCGGAGTGGCCGACCAGCACATAGCCGACGCCGAACTCCTTGAGCATGGCACCGCTGACCTCACCGGTGCGCGCACCGCTATGCAGCGGATTGAGGGTCTGCGCGCCGAGCCCCAGCGGCGTTGCGGCGAAGGCCCGCCGTGCCGCCTCGAGGTAGGGGAACGGCGGATGAATCACCACCTCGACGCCACTCGGCAAGCGCGCCTCGGAAAAAGCACGGCCGAAGGCCTCGACCAGCTCGGTGGAGCCGTTCATCTTCCAGTTGCCGGCAATCAGCGGCGCACGCATCAGCTGTCCTCCCTCAAGATGGAGCGAAATGGTATAGGAGCGGCCCTAGCATGACAACCGCGGCTTGACAACCCGAGCCGTGATTCAGGCCAGCTGCGCCTCGACATCGCCGGCCAGGCGCCGCGCCAGCCCCTCTACGTCGAGATGCGGGCGCCCCTCGACCATCACCCGAATCAGCGGCTCGGTACCCGACGGCCGCAGCAGCACCCGGCCCTGGTCGCCCAGCACCTCCTCGACCGCAACCACTGCCGCCTGCAGCGCCGGCTTCTCCATCACTGCCTTGGCATTGGTGCCCTGGGTCAGGCGTACGTTGATCAGCGCCTGGGGCGCCTTTTCCAGCCCGGTCAGCAGGCTCGCCAACGGCACACCCTCGCGCACCATGATCGCCACCACCTGCAGCGCCGAGACGATGCCGTCGCCGGTGGTCTGCACGTGGCCGCAGACGATATGCCCGGAGGACTCGCCGCCCAGCTGCCAGCCGTTGGCGTTGAGCTTCTCGATCACGTAGCGGTCGCCGACCTTGGCGCGCTCGAAGGGCACCCCCATCGTCTCCAGCGCCGCAGCCAACCCGAAGTTGGACATCAGCGTGCCGACCACGCCGCCGCCCAGCTCGCCGCGGCCGTGGCGATCGCGGGCGATCAGATAGAGGATGTCGTCGCCGTCGATCTCGCGGCCGTCGGCGTCGACCAGCAGTACCCGGTCGCCGTCGCCATCGAAGGCGATGCCCAGATCAGCGCCCTGCTGGATCACCGCCGCGCGCAGCGCCGCCGGATAGGTCGAGCCAACCTCCTGGTTGATATTCAGACCATCGGGGTTGGCACCGATCAGGCTGACCTCGGCGCCCAGCTCGCGGAACACGCTGGGGGCGATGTGGTAGGTGGCACCGTGGGCGCAGTCGAGGACGATCTTCAGGCCATGCAGGCTGAGCCGATCGGGAATGGTCGACTTGCAGAACTCGATGTAGCGCCCCGGCGCATCGTTGATGCGCACCGCCTTGCCAAGTTCGGCGGCGTCCACCGTAGTCAACGGCTCCTCGAGCATCGCCTCGATGCGCGACTCCAGTGCGTCCGGCAGCTTGGTGCCCTCGGCGGAGAAGAACTTGATGCCGTTATCGGCGAAGGGGTTGTGCGAGGCCGAAATGACGATCCCGGCGTCGGCGCGAAAGGTGCGGGTCAGGTAGGCGATGCCAGGGGTCGGCATCGGCCCCAGCAGCGAGACGTCCACCCCTGCCGCCGAGAGGCCGGCCTCCAGGGCCGACTCGAACATATAGCCCGAGATGCGGGTATCCTTGCCGATCAACACCTTGGCACTCCCCTCCTCGGTCAGCACCCGCCCCATCGCCCAGCCAAGCTTGAGCATGAAGTCGGCGGTGATGGGGTACTCCCCCACCGTGCCGCGAATCCCGTCGGTACCGAAATAGCGTTTGCTCATGGTTCCAAGCCTTCCTGTAGCACAGCCCATGTCATGTTGACGGCGTCCACGCTGGGCCCCACATCGTGAACGCGCAGTATGCGCGCGCCGCGCTCGACGGCCAGCGCCGCCAGCGCCAGTCCGCCGGGCAGGCGCTCCTCCACCGGCCGCTCAAGCACCTTGCCGATCATGCTCTTGCGCGACATGCCCACCAGCAGCGGCAGCCCCAGCGTCTCGAGGTGCTGCATACGCCGCAGCAGGCGCAGGTTATGCTCGACGGTCTTGCCGAACCCGAAGCCCGGGTCGAGGATCAGCCGCTCGCGCTTGAGCCCGGCCGCCTCGCAGGCGTCGATGCGCTCGGCGAGAAACTGCGCCACCGCCTCTTCTATTGGCTCAGCATAGTGCGGGGCGCGCTGCATGTCGCTGGGCTCACCCAGCAGGTGCATCACGCACACCGGCAAACCGCTGCGTGCCGCCGCCTGCAGCGCGCCCTCTTGGCGCAGTGCGCGCACGTCATTGAGCATGCCGGCGCCGAGCGCTGCGGTTCCGCGCATGACCTCGGGACTGCTGGTGTCTACCGAGATCAGCGCATCGAGTTCGCGCACCAGCCGTTCGACCACCGGTGCCACGCGATCCAGCTCCTGCTGGGCGGGGATCGGCCGTGAGCCGGGACGCGTCGACTCACCGCCGACGTCGATGATCGCCGCGCCCTCGGCCAGCATGCGCTCGGCGTGGCGCAGCGCATCATCGACGACGATATGGCGGCCGCCGTCGGAAAACGAGTCCGGGGTGACATTGAGAATCCCCATCACTCGGGGATAGGAGAGGTCGAGACGGTGCCGCCCACAGTGCAGTACGGCGCTGCTATCGCTCATGAAGTGATCCTGATGCTGTGCGTGGCTCGCGCGGCCAGGCAAAGGCGTTCACTCTAATCAGCCCCTCGGCAAGGCGCAAGCCGCGCTGTGGCGGGTCGTAACGCAACGCAACGAGGCGCCTTGCGGCGCCTCGCTACATGGCTGACGGATGCTCAGTGGCCGGCCGGACCGCCCAGTGGGTCGGAGGGACGACGACGCGGCTCGTCGTCGTCCTCTTCGCCGCCATCGTCGAGATCATCGGCCGGCGCATCGGGCTTGGCCTCGGCCGCCGGCGCTTCTGCGCCAGGCGCGCCGCCGCTGGGATTGCTGGGATCTTCCCAACCTTCCGGCGGCTTCGGCGGACGCCCTTCCATGATGTCCTTGAGCTGGGTGGCATCGATGGTCTCATACTGCATCAGCGCCTCGGCCATGGCATCGAGCTTGTCGCGATTCTCCTCGAGAATGCGCTTGGCCTCGGCATAGCAGCCATCGATGATCTTGCGCACTTCCTTGTCGAGCCGCGAGGTGGTCTCGCCGGACTTGAGCTTGCCGCCCTGGCCCGGGCCGCCGAGGAACTGGTGCGACTCGTCCTCGTCGTACATGATCGGGCCCATCTCGTCGGAGAGCCCCCACTTGGCGACCATGTTGTGGGCCAGCTCGGTGGCGCGCTTGATGTCGTTCGAGGCACCGGTGGTAACGCCGTTGGGGCCAAGCGTCATCTCTTCGGCGATACGCCCGCCGAACAGCGAGCAGATCTGGCTGATGATCTGCTGGCGCGACAGGCTGTAGCGGTCCGCCTCGGGCAGGAACATGGTCACGCCCAAAGCACGCCCACGCGGAATGATGGTGACCTTGTAGACCGGGTCGTGCTCCGGCATCACCAGGCCGATGATGGCGTGCCCCGACTCGTGATAGGCGGTGTTGAGCTTCTCCTTGTCGGTCATGACCATCGACTTGCGCTCGGCGCCCATCATGATCTTGTCCTTGGCCAGCTCCAACTCCTCCATGCTGACCAGGCGCTTGTTGCGCCGCGCGGCGAACAGCGCCGCCTCATTGACCAGGTTGGCCAGGTCGGCACCGGAGAAGCCCGGAGTACCACGGGCGATCAGCACCGGCTTGACGTCGTCGGCCAGCGGCACCTTGCGCAGGTGCACACCGAGGATATGCTCGCGGCCACGGATATCGGGCAGGCCGACCACCACCTGGCGGTCGAAGCGCCCAGGGCGCATCAGCGCCGGGTCGAGCACATCGGGGCGGTTGGTGGCAGCGATCACGATGATGCCCTCGTTGGCCTCGAAGCCATCCATCTCGACCAGCAACTGGTTGAGGGTCTGCTCGCGCTCGTCGTTGCCGCCGCCCATGCCGGCGCCGCGCGAGCGGCCCACGGCATCGATCTCATCGATGAAGATGATGCACGGCGCCTGCTTCTTGGCCTGCTCGAACATGTCGCGCACCCGCGAGGCGCCCACGCCGACGAACATCTCGACGAAGTCGGAACCAGAGATCGAGAAGAACGGCACCTTGGCCTCACCGGCGATCGATTTCGCCAGCAACGTCTTACCGGTACCCGGCGGGCCCACCATCAGCACGCCGCGCGGGATGGTGCCGCCCAGGCGCTGGAACTTGGAGGGGTCGCGCAGGAAGTCGACCAGTTCCTCGACCTCCTCCTTGGCCTCGTCGCACCCCGCCACATCGGCAAAAGTGGTCTTGATCTGGTCCTGGGAGAGCAGCTTGGCCTTGGACTTGCCGAAGCTCATTGGCCCACCCTTGCCGCCGGCACCGCCCTGCATCTGGCGCATGAAGAACAGGAAGATGGCGAGGATGATCAGGATCGGGAAACTGGCAATCAGCAGCCGCGTCCACAGGCTCTGCTCCTGAGGCTCACGCCCCACCACGGTGACGTCGTTGGAGAGCAGATCGTTGATCAGCTGCGGGTCTTCTGCCGCCGGACGGATGGTCTGGAACTGCGAACCATCGGTGCGCTCACCGCTGATGGTATAGCCATCGATGGTGACGCTACGGATCTGCTGGTTCTGCACCTGCTGGACGAACTGCGAGTAGTTCATCGCCTGGGGTGAGCTGTCGACGCTGAAGTTGTTGAACACCGTCAGCAGCACTGCCGCGATGACCAACCACAGAATCAGGTTTTTCGCCATATCATTCAAGGGAGTACCCTCATTGCTGAAAACGGACTGCCAAGCGGGCATAGGTCTTCGACACTACAGCAGATGCGGGCGTTCAACCACATCCATGCTCGTCGATCGACATTGCCACACTTGTCTGCGGGTGTCTGTCTATCGTGGCGGTAGCCTGACGCTATCCGCTCAACCACGAAATCGCTCCGCCAGCAGGTAAACCTCACGGGAGCGCGCCCGGGAAGCGTCCGGCTTGCGAGTGACCACCTTGCCGAAGCTGCTGCGCAGCGCCTTGAGGTAGTCGTCGAATCCTTCGCCCTGAAAGACCTTGGCCACGAACCGGCCGCCCGGCCTCAGGGTCTGCTGCGCCAGATCCAGCGCCAGCTCGACGAGATACATCGCCTGGGGCTGATCGATGGCGGCCATACCACTCATATTGGGGGCCATGTCGGACATCACAAGGTCTACCGGGCGCCCATCGAGTGCCGCGAGGATCGCCTCGAGCACCGCCTCCTCGGTAAAATCGCCGTGGATGAAGTCGACCCCGGCCAGAGCGTCCATCTCGAGGATGTCCGAGGCGATCACCACCCCCTCTGGGCCGACCTTTTCCGCGGCGATCTGGCTCCAGCCGCCGGGCGCCGCGCCCAGGTCGATCACCGCCATGCCCGGACGCAGCAAGGCGTCCTTGGCGTCCAGCTCGAGCAGCTTGTAGCTGGCCCGGCTGCGGTAGCCATCCTGCCAGCTGCGCTGCACGTACTGGTCGTCGAAGTGCTCTTTCAACCAGCCTTTGCTGGTCTTGCTGGCGCCGCGCGCAGCAGCCGCAGCGGGCGAAGAGGACTTGCTGGAGCGGGTAGAGCGGCCCACGGCATCACCTGGTTCTGATGTCGGTTCGAAGAGTAGCGGAGGGAGGCTTTCGCACGCGCCGCTTTCGCCGTAACATGGCGGGTTCAGCGCAACTTTGGACCCTCAAGATACCATGAGCTTGTCACAGGCACAAAAGAAAGCATTTCGCAGCATCGGCCACCACCTCAACCCGGTGGTCACGGTGTCCGAGAACGGCATCTCCGAGGGCGTGCTCGCCGAGCTCGAGCGGGCGCTCAACGACCACGAGCTGATCAAGATCAAGCTGGCCCTGGCCGAGCGCGACGACCGCGCCGCGATGCTCGAGGAGCTGGTGACTCAGAGCGGTGCCGTACGCATCCAGACCATCGGCAAGGTGGCCCTGCTCTACCGCCACAACCCCAAGGCCAACCCCAAGCTCTCCAACGTCAAGCGCTTCGAGGGCCACCACGGGCGGCACTGACGCGCTTCGCGCGAGCTGGAAGCTGGAAGCTGGAAGCTGGAAGCTGGAAGCTGGAAGCTGGAAGCTGGAAGCTGGAAGCCAGCATGATGTAGCACCTTCAGATACCAAACACCCCGCGGCCATGGTCGCGGGGTGTTTTTTCTTCAAGCTTCCAGCTTAAGGCTTCGAGCTTGGGTCAGAGATGCTCGACGCTGAGGATCTCGTACTCGACCTCGCCGCCGGGGGTGTTGACCACCACCGCGTCCCCCTCCTCCTTGCCGATCAGCGCGCGGGCGATGGGTGAGGTGACCGAGATCCGGCCGGCCTTGATGTCCGCCTCGTCCTCGCCGACGATGCGGTAGACCACCTCGTCGTCGGTATCCAGATTGAGCAGCGCCACGGTCACGCCGAAGATCACCTTGCCGGTCTTGGGCAGCTTGGTGACGTCGATCACCTGGGCGCTCCCGAGCTTGCCTTCGATCTC
This sequence comes from Halomonas salipaludis, assembly GCF_002286975.1. GTDB lineage: Bacteria > Pseudomonadota > Gammaproteobacteria > Pseudomonadales > Halomonadaceae > Franzmannia > Franzmannia salipaludis. Next base: position 579,781 of record NZ_NSKB01000003.1, on the reverse strand, counting down.
CTGAATGCGCCCTTCGATAAAGCCCTGCTGCTCGCGAGCGGCATGGTACTCGGCATTCTCCTTGAGATCGCCATGCTCACGCGCCTCGGCGATGGCATTGATCACCTTGGGCCGTTCGACGCCCTTGAGCTGATCGAGCTCTTCACGCAGGCGCTGCTCGCCTGCGACGGTCATCGGGACCTTGTTCATTGTGGTGCTCCTGCATGCAGTTCCTGAAGCCGCCGCACGGTAATCTGGTTGCCATATTCCAATGCCATGCACACGGCCCTGGCACCTGCCAGGGTCGTTGCGTAGGGCACCTTACGGGCGAGAGCGGTGCGGCGGATCACCGAAGAGTCGTTGATGGCCTGACGGCCTTCGGTGGTGTTGACGATATAGGCCACTTCGTCGTTCTTGAGCATATCGACGATATGCGGACGACCTTCGAAGACCTTGTTGACGGCCTCGACGGGGAGCCCGGCAGCCTCGAGAGCAGCGGCGGTGCCGCGAGTCGCGCAAAGGGTAAAACCCAATCCTAGCAGAGTTTCGGCCACCTCGATAACGTCGGCCTTGTCCGGCTCGCGCACCGAGAGAAACGCCTTACGCTCGCCGCTCAGCGCCGGGATCGCCTCGCCGGCGCCGAGCTGCGCCTTGTAGAAGGCCTCGGCAAAGGTGTCGCCTGAGCCCATCACTTCGCCGGTGGACTTCATCTCCGGCGACAGGATCGGGTCGACGCCGGGGAACTTGTTGAACGGGAACACCGCCTCCTTGACGCTATAGAAGTGCGGCACGATCTCGCGGGTGAAGCCCTGGGCCGCCAGCGTGGTACCGGCCATGCAGCGCGCCGCCACCTGCGCCAGCGAAGTGCCGATGCACTTGGAGACAAAGGGCACGGTGCGCGAGGCGCGCGGGTTGACCTCGATGACGTAGATCTCGCCATCCTGCCAGGCCAGCTGCACGTTCATCAGCCCCTTGACGCCGAGCTCCACCGCCATGCGCTTGACCTGCTCGCGCATCTCGTCCTGCACCTCGGCGGGTAGCGAATAGGGCGGCAGCGCACAGGCCGAGTCGCCGGAGTGCACCCCGGCCTGCTCGATGTGCTGCATGATGCCACCGATCACTACCTCGTGGCCGTCACTGACCGCGTCGATATCGATCTCGATGGCGGCGTTGAGGAAGTGGTCGAGCAGCACCGGCGAGTCGTTGGAGACCTTGACCGCATGGGTCATGTAGTTCTCCAGCTCCGAGGCGTCGTAGACGATCTCCATGGCACGACCGCCGAGCACGTAGCTGGGGCGTACCACCAGCGGGTAGCCGATCGCCTCGGCCTTGGCGAAGGCCTCCTCGAAGCTGCGCGCGGTGGCGTTGGGCGGCTGCTTGAGACCCAGCTTGTCGATCATCTGCTGGAAGCGCTCGCGGTCCTCGGCGCGGTCGATGGCGTCCGGGGTGGTGCCGATGATCGGCACCCCGGCGGCCTCCAGCTCGCGGGCCAGCTTGAGCGGCGTCTGGCCGCCGAACTGCACGATCACGCCGACCGGTTTTTCCTTGTCGGCGATCTCCAGCACGTCCTCCAGGGTCACCGGCTCGAAGTAGAGGCGATCACTGGTGTCGTAGTCGGTGGAGACGGTCTCCGGGTTGCAGTTGACCATGATGGTCTCGTAGCCGTCGTCGCGCATGGCGAAGGCGGCGTGGACACAGCAGTAGTCGAACTCGATGCCCTGGCCGATGCGGTTCGGGCCACCGCCCAGCACCATGATCTTCTGGCGCTCGGAGACCTCCGCCTCGCACTCCTCCTCGTAGGTGGAGTACATGTAGGCGGTATCCGAGGCGAACTCCGCCGCACAGGTATCGACGCGCTTGTAGACCGGACGGATGCCGGCCTGCTGGCGGGTCTTGCGGAACTCCTTCTCGGAGACGCCCAGCAGCCTGGCCAGGCGTGCATCGGAAAAGCCCTTGCGCTTGAGCCCGAACAGCTCGCGGGGCGACAGCTCGGAGAGCGAGCGCTTGGCGACCTCGGCCTCGCTCTTGATCAGGTCCTCGAGCTGGACCAGGAACCAGCGGTCGATGTTGGTCAGCGCAAAGATCTCATCGACGCTGAGCCCGGCACGCATGGCATCGGCGATGAAGAAGATACGCTCGGCCCCGGCGGCCTGCAGCTCGCCCTTGATATGCGCCATGGCCTCGGCGGTGAACTCGGTAACGATGGGGTCGAGGCCGTCGTTGCCGGTTTCCATGCCGCGCAGCGCCTTCTGCAGCGACTCCTGGAAGGTGCGGCCGATGGCCATCACCTCGCCCACCGACTTCATCTGGGTGGTCAGGCGGTCGTTGGCCTGGGGAAACTTCTCGAAGGTGAAGCGCGGAATCTTGGTGACCACATAGTCGATGGACGGCTCGAACGAGGCCGGGGTGCGCCCACCGGTGATGTCGTTCTGCAGCTCGTCCAGGCTGTAGCCGATCGCCAGCTTGGCGGCGATCTTGGCGATCGGGAAGCCGGTGGCCTTGGAAGCCAGCGCCGAGGAGCGCGACACCCGCGGGTTCATCTCGATCACCACCATGCGCCCGGTGGTGGGATCGACGCCGAACTGCACGTTGGAGCCGCCGGTCTCGACGCCGATCTCGCGCAGCACCGCAAGCGAGGCGTCGCGCATGATCTGGTACTCCTTGTCGGTCAGCGTCTGGGCCGGGGCCACGGTGATGGAGTCGCCGGTGTGCACGCCCATGGGGTCGAAGTTCTCGATGGCGCAGACGATGATGCAGTTGTCGTGCTTATCGCGCACGACCTCCATCTCGTACTCCTTCCAGCCCAGCAGCGACTCGTCGATCAGCAGCTCATGGTTGTTGGAGAGCTCGAAGCCGCGGGTGCAGATCTCCTCGAACTCCTCCTTGTTGTAGGCCACGCCGCCGCCGGAGCCGCCCATGGTGTAGGAGGGGCGGATGATCACCGGAAAACCCAGCGACGCCTGGATGCGCCAGGCCTCGTCCATGCTGTGGGCGACCTCGGCCTTGGGGCACTCGAGGCCGATGCGGCGCATGGCCTGGTCGAACAGGTCGCGGTCTTCGGCCTTGTTGATGGCGTCGGCGTTGGCGCCGATCATCTCCACGCCGTACTTCTCCAGCACGCCGTGCTTGTCGAGTTCCAGCGCACAGTTGAGCGCGGTCTGGCCGCCCATGGTGGGCAGGATGGCGTCGGGGCGCTCGGCCTCGATGATCTTCTCCACCGCCTGCCAGGTGATCGGCTCGATATAGGTGGCATCGGCCATGGCCGGGTCGGTCATGATGGTGGCCGGATTGGAGTTGACCAGAATGACCCGGTAACCCTCCTCGCGCAGCGCCTTGCAGGCCTGGGCGCCGGAGTAGTCGAATTCGCAAGCCTGGCCGATGACGATGGGGCCTGCGCCAATGATCAGGATGCTGTTGATGTCGGTACGCTTGGGCATGACGGTTCCCGCGGCAAATCGGTGAAAGAACGGACTCAGTGGTGAGGGCCGGCGCTCAGCGGCGTGCCTTCATCATCTCGACGAAGCGGTCGAACAGCGGCGACACGTCGCGCGGCCCGGGGCTCGCCTCGGGGTGGCCCTGGAAGCTGAACGCCGGCCGGTCGGTACGCTCGATCCCCTGCAGGGTGCCGTCGAACAGCGAGCGGTGCGTGGCACGCAGATTGGCCGGCAGGCTCGCCTCGGCGGCGGCGAAGCCGTGGTTCTGACTGGTGATCATCACCTGGCCGCTGTCGAGGTCCTGTACCGGGTGGTTGGCGCCGTGGTGGCCGTGGCTCATCTTCAGCGTCTTGGCGCCGCTAGCCAGCGCCAGCAACTGGTGACCGAGGCAGATGCCGAACACCGGCAACTCGGTCTCGAGGATCTCGCCGATGGCCTTGATGGCATAGTCGCAGGGCTCGGGGTCGCCGGGGCCGTTGGCCAGGAACACGCCGTCGGGTTTCATCGCCAGCACCTCGCTGGCCGGGGTCTGGGCCGGCACCACGGTCAGGCGGCAGCCGCGCGAGGCGAGCATGCGCAGGATGTTGCGCTTGATGCCGTAGTCGTAGGCCACCACGTGGAAGGGGCGCTCGCCCTGCGTGGTGTCGGCATAGCCTTGCCCTAGGGTCCACTCGCCCTCGCTCCATTCGTAGGACGTCTGGCAGGAGACCACCTTGGCCAGGTCCATGCCCTTGAGGCCGGGGAAGGCGCGGGCTGCGGCCAGGGCACGCTCGACGGCGTCGTCACCTTCGGCATCAACGCCGGCCAGGATCGCACCGTTCTGCGAGCCCTTGTCGCGTAGAATGCGGGTCAGGCGGCGGGTGTCGATGTCGGCGATGCCGAGCACGTTCTGGCTCTTGAGGTAGTCGGAGAGCGACTGCTCGCAGCGGAAGCTGCTGGCCAGCAGCGGCAGGTCGCGGATCACCAGGCCGGCGGCGGCGATGGCGTCGGACTCGACGTCCTCGGCGTTGACGCCGGTATTGCCGATATGCGGATAGGTGAGGGTGACGATCTGTCGGGTGTAGGAGGGGTCGGTGAGAATCTCCTGATAGCCGGTCATGGCCGTATTGAACACCACCTCACCGCTGGTTTGCCCATCGGCGCCGATCGCGGTGCCGTGGAATACGCTGCCATCTTCCAAGGCCAATATCGCGGATCTGTTCAACGCAACTTCCTCCCATGCTCTTAAGAGACCGCCGACGAGTCACGCTCATCCGACAGATGTTTCAAGGGCGGGCGCCAGGCTGGGTCACGCGGCAGGCGAGCCGTAAAAAAGCGGGACGAAACCTGAAAGACCGGTTTCATCCCGCTTGTTGTCATTGCTCGGTGTGCCCGTGGCCGACTCAACAAGCGCTATGGTGGATGCAGCATCCGGCGCCCGGCCAAAATTTTTGGAATGTTACAGGATTCAGCCCCACCTGGCTACCACCTTGAGCCTAGCACCCCAGCCAGGCTGGCCTTTCCCGGGGCTGATCCGAGGGCAGGCCTACAGGGAGGCGCTGTAAACCCGTCCCTGGGCGCTACCTTCGCCCTGGCTTCGCTCTCGCATCCTGCTCCGCTTGCAGGGCCGGTGCTGGCCATCCATGGCCAGCCCGTTCGGAGCAACACTCCTCACCCATGGCGAAGAACCTCCCTTTCGACCTGTCCTCGGCGCCCCTCACCAAGGGCCTTTAGGCTTACCATCAGGAGCACCCGCTCGGGCCTCCCCATCAGCTTGCCCAAGGAGCTCCGGACACTTGAGCGCCTATAGCCCCAGCACATCCTGCATGCTATACCGCCCCTTGCCCTGCTCGGCCACCCAGCGCGCGGCACGCACCGCGCCCTTGGCGAAGGTCATGCGGCTACTCGCCTTGTGGGTGATCTCGATGCGCTCGCCCTCGGTGGCGAACATCACGGTATGCTCACCGACGATATCGCCGGCGCGCACGGTGGCAAAGCCGATCTCCTTGGCATCCCGCGGCCCACACTGGCCGACCCGCTCGAAGACGCCGTGCTCCTTGAGCGTCCGCCCCAGGGAATCGGCCACCACCTCGCCCATCTTCAGCGCCGTGCCGGAGGGGGCATCCACCTTGTGGCGGTGGTGGGCCTCGATCACTTCGATATCGTAGCCCTCGTCGCCCAGCGCCTTGGCCGCGGTCTCGAGCAGCTTCAGGGTCAGGTTCACCCCCACGCTCATATTGGGCGCGAAGACCATCGCCAGCTTGTCGCGGTAGCCGTCGAGCTCGGCGAGCTGCTCGTCGCTGAGGCCGGTGGTACCGATCACGATGCGCTTGCCGTGCGCGGCGCAGAACGCCAGGTTGGCCAGCGTTACCTGCGGCGCGGTGAAGTCGATCAGCACATCGAAGTCGTCGACGATATCGTCGAGCGTCGCCGCCGCCGCGACGCCACACTTGCCAAGCCCGGCCAGCTCGCCGATATCGGCACCGGCAAGCGAGCTGCCCGGCTCGACCACGCCACCCGCCAGGGTAGCCTCGGCATCCTGCTCCACGGCAGCGACCAGGGTGCGGCCCATGCGGCCAGCGACGCCGACGATAGCGATACGGGTCATGCGGACTCCTCTAGCAGCGATAGCAATTCGAAATGGGGCGGCAGTATAACAGAGCCTCAGGCGGCATCTCGCGGCGATACGCTACGCTTGATCTCGTCGCCATGGTCGAGCTCGACCCGCTTGAGTTCATAGGCTGCCTGCAGATTCAGCCAAGACTGGGCATCTCCACCGAAGAAGCGTGCCAGCCTCAACGCCGTATCGGCCGAGACGGAACGACGCTCCTTGACGATCTCATGCAGGCGCGTTGCTGGAACGCGCAGCTCACGCGCCAGGCTATTCACACTCAGGCCGAGTGGCTCCAGGTACTCTTCACGCAGCACCTCTCCCGGGTGAATGGGCCGCATGCCGTTGTTGATCATGTAATTCGCTCCCCCAGCCATGTTCAATGGTAATCCACGATTTCGACATCGAAGGCGCCGCCATGCTCAAAACGAAAACAGAGGCGCCACTGACCGTTGATCCGAATGCTGTACTGACCCTGTCGATCGCCCTGCAAGGCTTCCAGTCGATTGCCAGGCGGTGAGCGTAGAAAATCCAGCGTTGCAGCAGAATCCAGCAATTGAAGCTTGCGCTCAGCCTGCCGCTGAAAGGCGCGAAACGCCTTTGGGCAGTCTCTGCCCTCAAATAATTGGCGCGTGTGCTTGCAGGCAAAGGATTCGATCATCACCCAACAATATTACGCTATACGTAATACGTCAAACGGAATGTCCACACCTCGCCCCAATCAGGAGCAGCCATCGCTCCTTCCATCACGCAGCAGCAGCGCGATGGCCGTCAGCACCAACAGACTACCCGGCAGCCAGTGCCAGCCGATCTGCGCCGGGTCGCTAGCGAACAGCAGCAGCATCGAGACGAAGGGCACCAGGTAGCCGTAGGCGGTGACGGCACCGGGGGTCAGCGCCGAGGTGGCCCGCTGCATCAACCAAAAGGTCAGGGCACTGGAGAACAGCCCCAGATAGGTTACCAGCAGGAGGTCCTGCCAGCGCATCGAGGCAAGCTCGGCGACGGGCTCTATCGCCAGCCCCAGCAGGCCGATCCATACCCCGCCTAGCCCCAGGCTCCAGAAGGTGCGCACCGAGGCCGCCTCCGGCAACCAGCCATGGGCGAGCCCCCACTTACTGAGCACCGGGTAGAGCGCCGAGGAGACACAGCCGAGGAAGAACACCGCCTCGCCGATGCCGAACTGCAGCCCCTCGCCATGCCCCATCGACTCGGCCACGGCCAGACCCAGAGCCCCCATCGCGCCGAGCGCGAGAATCGCCGGCAGCTGCCAGGTCAGGCGCTCGACGCGAAAGCCGAGTCCCAGCACGAAGGCCAGCAGTGGCACGGTGACATAGAGCGTCGACATGGAGAGCGCGGTGGCATGGTGCGCCGCCCAGAACATGGCCCCGAAGAAGCCCGCCAGGCACAGCCCCATCAGGCTATAAAGCGGGAGCAGCCGCCAGCCGGGCAGGAAATCGGCGGCGCGGCGCGCCAGCCACCATAGTCCGGCACAGGCGATGGCAAAGCGCAGCGCGGTCAGTGACAACGGCGGCAACTGACTCATCTGCTCAACGGCGGGAAACGACAACCCCACCAGCAGCGCCCATAGCAGCATGCCAAGATGGGCACGGCGCACACGGGCAAGGCTCAATTTTCCCAGACGATGTCGAGCGATTCGCCGGCCATGCGGTCCAGATGGCTGCTGACCACGCCCTCGAGGTGATCGAGGGTCGGTTCGTCCAGCGCCTCGATGGCTATCGTTAGGCGTTCATCCGTGGCATGCATCAAACAGGTGCCCTCGGCGAACGCCACCCGGCCCTGCTCGGCGTCGTGCTCGACCTCGAGCTTGTGGGCCCAGTGCTTGCACAGGCGGTTGATCAGCTTGCTGCCGTCGATGGTGGCGATCTCAGTACGCGAAATAGGCATGGAACCTCCGTTGGGCGTCGGGCACCGTGCCCAACGCAGGGCAAGAAAACATTACGACGCGAAACGCGCCAACTGAAAGGGGGCGAGATCCACCGCCGGCGTTTCGCCACACATCTGCTCGGCGAGCACGCGGCCGGTGACCGGCCCCAGGGTAAAGCCCTGATGGCCGTGGCCGAAAGCCAGCCACAACCCGTCGTGGCGCGGCGCGGCACCGATCACCGGCAGCATGTCGGCCACGCAGGGGCGGCTGCCCATCCACGGCGCCACATCGCGCCGCTCACCGAGCGGCAGCAGCTCGCGGGCGACGCGCTCGGCGGCGTCGAGTTGGCCGTAGCGCGGCGCGGCGTCCAGGGTGGTCAGCTCGGCGCCGGTGGTCAGCCGCACCCCGGCACGCATCGGCGCCAGCAAGTAGCCGGCATCGGCGTCGCGCAGCCAGTGGTTGAGCCGGGCATCGTCCTGCATTGCATAGTGCATATGGTAGCCGCGCTTGGGAAACAGTGGCACGCGATAGCCAAGCTCGGCCAGCCAGCGCGACGACCAGGGCCCGGTGGCCAGCACCAGCTCCTCAGCCTCGTGCACGCCAGCCTCGGTATGCAACCGCCAGCCGCTGGCGGTCTGTTCCAGGCGCCGGGCCTCGGCCTGCTCGACGCGCCCCCCGGCGGCCTCGAAGGCCGCGGCATAGGCCTTGACCAGCGCGCCGGGGTCGCGCACCGTCCAGCCGTTGGTCCAGTGCACTGCGCCCAGCAAGCCGCCGCGCAGGTGGGGCTCGCAGGCCTTGAGCGCGGCGGCGTCGAGCACCTCATGGGTGACGCCGTACGCCTCGCCGATGGCCTCGGCGTTGTCGACCTGGGCCTCCAGTGAGGCCTGCTCACGAAAACCGTCCAGCCAGCCCTGCTTGCACACCAGCGACTCGGCACCGGAGGCGGCGATCAGCGCCTGGTGCTCCTCGGTACAGCGCACCGTCAACGAGGCGTAGGCCGGCACCGCCGCGGCGTGGCGCGCCGGCGTAGAGTGCCGCCAGTACTGCAGCAGCGGCCCGGCCGCGGCGAGCAACCCATGAGGGCGGTAGCGGATATCGATCTGGCGGTTGGGCAGCACCCGCAGCAGGGTCGCCAGGTCGCGGGGAAAAGGGTACGGCTTGACCGCCTCGCGCTGGATGATCCCGGCATTGCCGAAGGAGGTCTCCTCCCCCGGCCCGCGGCGGTCGAGCAGCGTCACCGCGCGCCCGCGCCGCGCCAGGTGGTACGCAACCGAAGTGCCAACCATGCCGGCGCCAAGCACCAGGGTCTCGCGGGTCATGTGGGTCGTCCTTGCTCACGGCCAGGCAGCAAATTCTGCCGTCTCAACAGCCTACCAAGAGTGCAGCGTCATGCGCACGCGCCTGGCGCGGTCAGCCGCACGAGACGCAGCGCAGTGGCCTCGACTCATCGCCGCCTAGGCCATCTGATCCTGCGCCCTTCGAACGCGGCCAGAATGGCTCCGGCCAGCACCAGGGGCAGGGCCAGCAGAAAGCCCACAGAGGGCGCCAGCCCGAAGATCACCAGGTCGGCCAGGACTGGCCAGATCAGGGCCAGGTACTCGAAGGGCGCCAGCCGCGAGACCTCCGCGTAGCGCAGCGCCAGGGTCATGCAGATATGCGCTGCGCCACCGAACAGCCCGGCGAGCATCAGCAGCCACAGCTGCGGTCCGGTCAGCACTGCCCAGCCCAGCGGCCAGGTGGCCAACCCCGCCAGTGCTGACATCAGGATAAAGTAGAACGCGATGGCGCCAGGTGTCTCGGTGCGCGAGATGCGCCTGACGGTCAACAGTGCACCCGCCGTGAGCAGGGCCGCCAGCAGCGCCAGCAAATAGCCGGCCAGTGAGGCCTCATCGGCGCCCAGGTTGGGCAGTATCAGCACGGCGACTCCCGCCAGCGCCAGCAGCAGGGCGGCGGCCCGATGCAACGTGAGCCGCTCACGCAGCAGCAAGATGCCGCCGAGCGCCATCAGTACCGGGGTCAGCTGTGCCAGGAGCGTCGCTTCGGCAACCGGCAGCAGCGCCAAGGCGGCGAAAGAGGCGAACATCGCCGCCGCACCCAAGCCGGAGCGCAGCAGGTGCCCGCCAGGCCGGCGGGTCGCCAAGCCAGCGGGGAACTCGCGCCGCCAGGCCAGGAACAGCACCACCGGCAGCAGTGCGAAAATCGAACGAAAGAAGACGATCTGCCCCAAAGGGGTCGCCTCACTGGCGCCCTTCACGCAGACCATCATCCCGGTGAAGAGCACCCCCGACAGCAGTCTCAGGAGGATACCGGCCAGCGGCCTATCGGGGAGCTCGTCCATGAATATCTGCGCCTGGCGCAATGAGAAGGGGCTAGTCTAATAAGGGAACACGCCCTTGCCCAGCAGCGGCGATGCTGAAGCCCGACTGCCGATACACTAAGGCCCCGGTATCCGAGGATAGCGGGGCCAGTGATGCCAGGACAGAAGCCGAGTGATTACGGCTTCATGTCCTCGAAGAACTTCTTCACGCCGTCGAAGAAGCCGCTCTTCTTGGGCGAGTGGCTGTTGCTCTCACCGAGGCTGTTCTGGAACTCGCGCAGCAGCTCCTTCTGGTGCTCGCTGAGCTTGATCGGGGTCTCGAGCACGACCTTGCACAGCAGGTCGCCGGGAGGGCCCCCGCGCACCGGCTTGACGCCCTTGCCCTTGAGCCGGAACAGCTTGCCGGTCTGGGTTTCGGCGGGGATCTTGAGCTTGACCCGACCGTCCAGGGTCGGTACTTCGAGCTCACCGCCGAGGGCGGCATCGACGAAGTTGATCGGCACTTCGCACTGCAGGTGGCGGCCATCGCGCTGGAAGATGTGGTGCGGCTTGATCGCCACCTGCACGTAGAGATCCCCGGGTGGGCCGCCGTTGATGCCGGTTTCGCCCTCGCTGTTGAGGCGAATGCGGTCGCCGGTATCGACCCCGGCGGGGATCTTCACCGACAGGGTGCGGGTCTCGCGCACGCGGCCCTCGCCGTTGCACTTATGGCACGGCACCTTGATGTGCTGACCGCCGCCGTGGCAGGTGGGGCAGGTCTGCTGCACGGCGAAGAAGCCCTGCTGCATGCGTACCTGGCCCATGCCGTTACAGGTCGGACAGGTCTCCTTGGTGGAGCCGGGCTCGGCGCCCTCGCCGTCGCAGCGCTCGCAGTCGACGTGGCGTGGCACGCGGATATCGACGCTGGTGCCGGCCACCGCATCCTCGAGGTCGAGCTCGAGGTTGTAGCGCAGGTCGCTGCCGCGCTGCGGGGCGTTGGGGTGACGGCGGCCACCGCCACCGCCGAAGATATCGCCGAACACGTCGCCGAAGATATCGCTGAAGCCGCCGGCACCCGCGCCGCCGCCGAAGCCACCACCGCCACCGAAGCCACCGCCCTGGCCGTCGACGCCGGCATGGCCGAACTGGTCGTAGGCGGCGCGCTTCTCGCCGTCGGTCAGGACCTCATAGGCCTCGGAGACCTCGCGGAATTTCTCCGCCGCGCTGTCGTCGTCCGGATTGCGGTCCGGGTGAAATTTCTGGGCCAGGCGCCGATAGGCCTTCTTGATCTCTTTCTGATCGGCCCCGCGCTCGACGCCGAGCACCTCGTAATAGTCACGTTTGGACATGGGTCTGTCCGCCTCCATAGCGACACTGCGGAAACACCAACGCGGGAGTCAGGCCCCCGCGCTGGCGTCATCCGAAGCTCAGATGTCGTGGTTACTGCTTTTTCTGGTCGTCGTTGACTTCTTCGTACTCGGCGTCGACCACGTCATCTTCAGGCTTGGCACCAGCGTCCTGCTCGCCGCCGGCTTCACCCTGAGCGGCCTCGGCCTGCTCGGCGTACATCTTCTGGGCCAGATTGCCGGAGGCCTCGGTGAGGGCGCTGAGCTTCTGCTCGATGTCGTCCTTGTCGTCGCCCTTGACCGCTTCCTCGAGCTCGCTGATGGCGCTCTCGATGGCCTGCTTCTCCTCGTCGCTGGCCTTGTCGCCGGCCTCTTCGAGGGTCTTGCGGGTGGCGTGGATCATGCCGTCGGCCTGGTTGCGCAGCGCTACCAGCTCCTCGAACTTCTTGTCCTCGTCGGCATGCGCCTCGGCGTCGCGCACCATCTGATCGACTTCTTCATCGGACAGGCCACTGGAAGCCTTGATGACGATCGACTGCTCCTTGTTGGTCGCCTTGTCCTTGGCCGAGACGTGCAGGATGCCGTTGGCGTCGATGTCGAAGGCGACCTCGATCTGTGGCACGCCACGCGGCGCCGGCGGAATGTCGCTGAGGTCGAAGCGGCCCAACGACTTGTTGCCGCTGGTCTGCTTGCGCTCGCCCTGCAGCACGTGGATGGTCACGGCGGTCTGGTTGTCATCCGCGGTCGAGAAGGTTTGGGTCTTCTTGGTCGGGATGGTCGAGTTCTTCTCGATCAGCGGCGTCATCACGCCCCCCAGGGTCTCGATGCCCAGGGTCAGCGGAGTGACGTCGAGCAGCAGCACGTCCTTGACATCGCCGCCCAGCACGCCGCCCTGAATCGCCGCACCCACGGCCACGGCTTCATCCGGGTTGACGTCCTTGCGGGCGTCCTTGCCGAAGAACTCGGCGACCTTCTTCTGCACCATCGGCATGCGCGTCTGGCCGCCGACCAGGATCACATCGTCGATCTCGGAAGCCGATAGGCCGGCATCGGCCAACGCGGTCTTGCACGGCGCCAGCGAGCGCTGCACCAGGTCTTCCACCAACGACTCGAGCTTGGCGCGGGTGACCTTGACGTTGAGGTGCTTAGGCCCGGTGTTGTCGGCGGTGATATAGGGCAGATTGACGTCGGTCTGCTGGGTCGCGGAGAGCTCGATCTTGGCCTTCTCGGCGGCTTCCTTGAGGCGCTGCATGGCCAGGTTGTCGCCGGACAGATCGATGCCGGAATCCGCCTTGAACTGATCGACCAGGTAGTTGATCAGGTGCATGTCAAAGTCTTCGCCACCCAGGAAGGTGTCGCCGTTGGTGGCCAGCACCTCGAACTGAGTCTCACCGTCGACGTCGGCCACTTCGATGATCGAGATATCGAAGGTACCGCCGCCCAGGTCGTAGACCGCGATGGTCTTGTCGCCGCGCGCCTTGTCCATGCCGTAGGCCAGCGCTGCCGCAGTGGGCTCGTTGATGATGCGCTTGACCTCGAGACCGGCGATGCGCCCGGCATCCTTGGTGGCCTGACGCTGGCTGTCGTTGAAGTAAGCCGGCACGGTGATCACCGCCTCGGTCACTTCCTCGCCCAGGTAGTCCTCGGCGGTCTTCTTCATCTTCTTCAGCACTTCGGCGCTGACCTGCGGCGGGGCCAGCTTCTTGCCCTTCACTTCCACCCAGGCGTCGCCGTTGTCGGCCTCGGTGATGGCGTAGGGCACCATCTTGATGTCCTTCTGCACCACGTCGTCCTTGAAGCGACGACCGATCAGGCGCTTGATGGCGTACAGGGTGTTGTGCGGGTTGGTGACCGCTTGGCGCTTGGCGGCCTGGCCGACCAGCGTCTCGCCATCATCGGTGTAAGCGATGATGGACGGCGTGGTGCGGCCACCTTCGGCGTTCTCGATGACTTTGGCGCTGTCGCCGTCGAGAACGGCGACACAGGAGTTGGTCGTCCCCAGGTCAATACCGATGATGCGTCCCATAGGAAATCCTCGAAAGTTGTCACTTGATTCGTACATCGCGGCCTTCGCCGCGGGGTTGTCGTCTATCTGGGGGCCGCCTGGCGCTTTTCAAGACCCGCGCCCCCAATCGCCTGACGTTGCTCAGTTCGCCGCCTGGCTGACCACCACCATGGCCGGGCGTACCAGGCGCCCGTTGAGCAGGTAGCCCTTCTGCATCACGTCCATCACGGTGTTGGGCTCGAGCTCGGGGTTGGGCACCATCGCCATGGCCTCGTGATACTGAGGGTCGAACGGCTCGCCGTGGGGCTCCACCGCCTCGACGCCGAACTTGGCGAACACGTCGAGCTGCAGCTTGAGGGTCATCGATACGCCCTCGCGGTGAGCGTCGCTGGCGCCGTCTTGCATGGCTTCCAGCGCCTTCTCCAGGCTGTCGACCACCGGCAGCAGCTCCTTGACGAACTTCTCGAGCGCGAACTTGCGCGCCTTGTCGGCTTCCTGCTCGGCGCGACGACGCACGTTCTGCGCCTCGGCAGCGGCACGCAGCGCCTGGTCCTTGGCATCGGCGGCGCTCTGCTCGAGCTCCTCGATGCGCGCGTTGAGTGCATCGACATCGGCGTCGCTGGCGACCGGTTCCTCGACCGGCTCGCTCTCGTCGGTGGCGGCCTCGATGGCCTCTTCGAGATCGCCATCCAGCGGCGTCTTTTGCGGCTCGGCGTCCTGCTCGGCACGCTCCAGCTCTTCGTCTAGCGGCGTCTGCGGCTGTTTGGCCATGAGTGTCTCCTGACATCGAAAGACGGCACGCGGCCGCCTGAACATTTCACGACATGCAGTATCTGCAAGGCTGATTACATCGATTTGCTGCCTATATGGGGATGCTGGCGTCAATCTCAAGGCGTACAAGCGTGCGGCGCGAGCACGAGCATTGTCGGCCCACATCAGCTACTGTATAAACGCACAGAGGGGTGATCCATACTGCAAGGAGATAGGCGGCCATGCTGGTACAGCTCGCAATTCGTGATTACGCCATCGTCGATAGCCTCGACCTGGAGCTTCACGGCGGCATGACCGCCATCACCGGCGAAACCGGGGCCGGCAAGTCGATCCTGCTCGGCGCCCTGGGGCTGTGCCTGGGCGAGCGCGCCGACGCCGGTAGCGTACGCCACGGCCGCGAGCGCGCCGACCTCTCGGCACGCTTCGATATTGCCGCCCTGCCCGAGGCGCGGGCCTGGCTGGAGCAGCGCGAGCTGCCCGGCGACGACTGCCTGCTGCGCCGGGTGATCACCGCTGCCGGGCGCTCCAAGGCGTGGATCAACGGCCAGCCGGCAACCATCACCGACCTCAAGGCGCTGGGCGAGCACCTGATCGAGATTCACGGCCAGCACGCCCATCAGGCGCTACTGCGCGAAGACACTCACCTGCGCCTGCTCGACGACTACGCCGGCCAGCGCGAGGCGGTCGCCGCCCTGGGCGAGACCCATCGCCGCTGGCAGCAGGCGCGGCGCAACCTCAAGCGGCTGAGCGAAGATGGCGATGAACTGGCAGCGCGCCGCCAGCTGCTGCGCTATCAGGTCGAGGAGCTCGACCAGCTGGCGCTGGCCGAGGGCGAGCTGGACGCCCTGGAGGAGGAGCAGACACGCCTCGCCCACGCCGAGGAGACCCTGCGCGAGGCGCAGTTTGCCGCCGACTGCTGCGACCACGATGACGGCGGCGCCCAGTCGCTGCTGGCCCAGGCGATCGGCCGGCTGGGCGCGCTGCCCGGCAGCGACCGCGGCAGCCTCGCCGAGACCCTCGGCATGCTCGAGGAGGCGCGCATCCAGGTCGAGGAAGCGGGTCGCGAGCTGCAGCGCTTCGTCGACACCACCGAGCTCGACCCGGCGCGCCTGGCCGAGGTCGAAGAACGGCTCGGCGCGGTGCATCGCATTGCCCGCAAGCATCATGTGCTGCCGGACGAACTGGTCGCGCTGCATCAGCGCCTGCAGCATGAGCTGGCCGAGCTCGATGGCGGCGAACATGACCTCGAAGCGCTCAGCCAGGAGGTCGAGCAGCTGCGCGACGCCTGGCGCCAGCAGGCCAAGGCGATCAGCGCGGCGCGCCACACAGCGGCGACGCGCTTCGCCGACGAGGTACAGGCGCAGCTGGGCTTCCTGGCCATGGACAAGGCAAGCTTCGCGGTGCAGGTCGAGGCCCGCGAGACCGCAGCCGCAGACGGCATGGACACGGTGCGCTTCCTGATCAGCGCCAACCCGGGCCAGCCGCCGCGGCCGCTGACCAAGGTCGCCTCGGGAGGCGAACTGTCGCGCATCAGCCTGGCGATCCAGGTAGTGGCGGCCAGCCACTCGACCATTCCCAGCCTGGTGTTCGACGAAGTCGACGTGGGTATCTCCGGCGCCACCGCCGAGATCGTCGGCCAGCTGCTCAAGCGCCTGGGCGCCGGCGGCCAGGTGATGACCGTGACCCACCTGCCCCAGGTCGCTGCCCAGGCCCACCAGCACCTGCATATCGAGAAGCAGGCCGAGGCCGACACCACCCTGACCCAGATGATGCTGCTCGACGGCGCCGGACGGGTACGCGAGCTGGCACGTATGCTCGGTGGGGTCAAGCTCTCCGAGCGCACCCTGGCCCACGCCCGCGAGATGCTCGACGCCAGCCAGCGCGCCCATCACTAGCGGCTGGCGCCGCGGCCCCACACGCACTCGGCCCCGATCATGGATCGGGGCCGAGAGGTGTGACGCAGCCGCCTTGCGCTTACTTCTTTTGAATGCCTTCCTGACGGGTCGCCTTGGAGCCCTTGGGGCGCACGTACAGCACCAGGGCGTGATCCACCAGTTCGAAGCCGTGCTCCTCGGCGATCTCCTGTTGACGACGCTCGATGGTCTCATCGAAGAACTCGATGATCTCACCGCTCTCGAGGCACACCATATGGTCGTGGTGCTCGTCCTGAGACAGCTCGAACAGCGCGTGCCCGCCGTCGAAATTGTGACGTATCACCAGGCCGGCAGACTCGAATTGAGTAAGCACGCGATAGACGGTGGCTAGGCCCACGTCTTCGCCGGCCTCCAGCAGTGCCTTATAGACATCTTCGGCACTCAAGTGGTGCTGACCCGGGGCATTCTCCAGGATCTGCAGGATCTTGACGCGGGGCAGGGTCACCTTCAGACCCGCCTTGCGTAATTCATGGTTCTGATCGGCCATGGTCGCTCTTCGCAGTAACGTGTAGGGTCGGGTATGATCGACCGACTCAACGATAGTGAAGAACAGGCTCAAATGCAAAAGCTGATCAAAACCGTCACCCTTTCCGTTGCCCTCACCACGCTGGTCAGCGGCTGCAGCTATTTAGGCGTCTACAAGCGCGACCTGGCCCAGGGCAACCTGGTGACCCAGGACATGGTCGGCCAGCTGCAGCCGGGCATGAGCCGCGACCAGGTGCGCGGTGTGATGGGCACCCCGCTGCTCGAGGGCCCGTTCGACGCCAGCCAGTGGGACTACCTGTTCCGCCTCGACGAAGCCTACGGCGGCGTTGACCAGCGCCGCGTCACCCTGACCTTCGACGGCGACCGCCTGGTCGACATCAGCCGCGACGGCGACCTGTCCCGCGATATCGAGCTGATGCCCGAGGATGGCCCCGGCCCGGCCCCGGAGGGCGTCGGCCCGGACGACGGCATGGCCCCGCAGAGCCCGCAGCCCGAGGCGCAACCCGAGCCTCAGCAGGGCGGCGGCACCGCCCCGGCCGGCGGCGCACCCGCCGAGCGCGCGCCGGAGCCAAGCGCACAGGAGCCGGTCCAGCAGGATCCGTCGCTCTGATCGCGACCTGGCTATCGATAGCGCGCCTTGCCCTGCTCGGCGCGCCGCTTGCGCGCCTGCTTGGGGTCGATCTGCAGCGGACGGTAGACCTCGACCCGATCGCCCTCGCTGAGCGGCTGGTCGTCGCGCTTGAGTGGCGTGCCGAAGATCCCTAGCGGCGCTTCGCGGAAGAACGCTTCGCCCTGCTCGGGAAACGCCTGCGCAAGCCCGGCCTGCAGCACCGCCTGACGGGCCGACGTACCAGGCGGCACCGCCAGCGCCACCAACCGCTGGCGCTCGGGCAGCGCGAAGGCCACTTCAACCTCGATCATATCGCTCATCACCCAGCTCCCGGCGCGCGTTTACTGCGCTCAGCGGCCATAGAGGTCATCTGCGCGGCGGGTAAACGACTCCACCAGTTGCCCGGCAACCTGCTGAAACAGCTTGCCGAAGGCCATACCCAGCAACCGGTTGGCGAACTCGAATTCCATCTCCAGACTCACCTTGCAGGCATCCTCGCCCATCGGCGTGAACAGCCAGCGCCCGCGCAGGCGCTTGAAAGGCCCCTTCACCAGCGACAGCTCGATGCGCTCCGGCTCGACCAGGTCGTTGCGGGTCATGATGCTGTGCTCGATACCCGCCCTGCCCAGGGTCATCTCGCCGATCAGGTGCTCGTCGTCGCGCTCCACCAGGCGTGCCCGCCGGCAGCCCGGCAGGAACTCCGGATAGCGCTCGAAATCGTTGACCAGGTCGAACATCGCCTGAGGGGAGTGCCGCACCAGGGCGGACCGATTGACCGTAGGCATTTACCTCTCCGCTGACTTTGCTGGGCCGTACGCGTATCATGGTCGGCTATTTCGTCAAGCCTTGAATCTTATCACGCTTCCCCCCATCTCGAACGGGGCTGCCAAGGCATATCGACACACGAGGTTCCATGGCCAACAAGAAAGGCAAGGGCAAAGGCCCGTCCAGTTCCGTCATCGCCCAGAACAAGAAGGCGCGCTTCGAGTACCACATCGACGAGACCTTCGAAGCGGGCCTCGCGCTGGCCGGGTGGGAGGTCAAGAGCCTGCGTGCCGGCAAGGCCCAGCTCACCGACACCTATATCCTGATCAAGAACAGCGAGGCCTGGCTGCTGGGCAGTCACATCACCCCGCTCAATACCGCCAGCACTCACGAGATCGCCGATCCGACGCGCACCCGCAAGCTGCTGCTGCACCGCAAGGAGATCGCCAAGATCTTCTCGCGCACCCAGGACAAGGGCCACACCTGCGTGCCGCTCAAGCTGTACTGGAAGAAGAACCTGATCAAGTGCGAGCTGGCACTGGTGACCGGCAAGAAGCAGCACGACAAGCGCGCCACCGAGAAGGAGCGCGACTGGAACCGCCAGAAGGCGCGGATCATGCGCGACCACTGAACGGCGCGCGCTTGAACTGGCGTCGCGCCGTCCCCACCTGATAGAATGATGAGGTTCCACGGGGGCGACATGGCTTCGACGCCGGTGACAACCTCCTAGGTGCATGCCGAGAGCGTGATGTATCTCGTAAATCCAACATCACGATTAAATAGTCGCAAACGACGACAACTACGCTCAGGGCGCGCTGGCAGCTTAATAGCTGTTAGCTTCTAGTCCGGCCCCAAAGTGATGTGCCCATTCATCACGGCGGGGATATGAGCGCAAACTGATGGGATCGCGGTTGGTGGTGTCCTCTCACCAATCGCTAAAACTTAGAGGAATCGCGTAGCTGGATCCTGCCCGTCGGAGCCAGTAGCGTTAAATCAAAAGACGGACCTAAGCATGTAGAGCCGAAGAGCGAGTGCCGGCGGACGCGGGTTCAATTCCCGCCGCCTCCACCAATCAAGTAGTCGAATCAAGCACCTACGGGTGCTTTTTTCGTTTACTGGCCATCCCAAGCGCCATCCAAGCCAAGGACATTTGACCCGCCCACTCGGCTCCATGCCAGTCGCGCCAGGCGCTGCGCTGCTCGCCATCCGGCATCGCACGCTCCCGTCAAGCCAGTGAGACCGAGGCCCCTTCGACAATTGGACGACGGGTCATCCTGCAATTGGACGATACTCTAGATGAAGTTGCTGGCCTATCGCACAGCCAGCCTGATCAACGTCAGCAATCTGCTACCCGTTCACCGATGTCAGCAAGGCATCCAGCAAGATGCGCATGGCGATCAGGAACAGCAGCGCCATGATGACCTTGTCGAAGACGTCTCGGGCCAGGTACTGCCCCAGGCGCCCTCCCAGCGGCATGGCCAGCCAGATCACCAGGAATGCCACCACGCTGGCCATGGCGAGCGGCCATGTGACGAGCCCAACGGAGAGCAGCGCAGGAAGCTGGACCACTGTGATGGCCGCAAAGAACGTCGAAATGGAACCAATGAAAACTCGCCGCTCAAGGCGCATGAAGTTGAGAAACGCCACCGACACCGGCGCCGACATTCCCACCGCGCCTTGCAGCACGCCCCCGCATAGGCCGGCAGGGATGACCAGCTTATTGGCTAGCGCGTACCCCAGCTCGGCATCGCGGCGCAACACGCGCAACCCCAGGTAGGCCAGCATGGTCACGGCGACGGTGATCGACAGCAGCTTCTCGTTGATACTCACCAGCGCCCAGGTGCCCAGCAGCACGCCCACCCCGCCCGCCACGGCAAACCCTGCCAGGAAACGCAACGGCAGCAGATGGCGGCGGTAGCGCCAGACCTGCAACATATTGCTCAGCAGGTTGGGTACCAGCAAGACGACGATGGCGGTCTGGATATCGTAGAGCACCGTGAAAATAGGCACCACGATCAGGGGGACTCCAGAACCAATAGCGCCTTTGACAAACCCTGCCAGTACCAGCGTCACTATTGACAGCAGTATCAGCATCGCGACAAGGGGCTTTTGAGCCGCCTCTCCAGAATTGATGCTGCAAACCAGCTGCCCGATAACTTACCAGCCAGCCACCACGCGTGTATGCAACTCACCAACACCTGCTATGCCTCCCTGCAAGGTATCCCCAATCGATACAGTACCAACGCCAGAGGGCGTTCCCGTCATGATGAGGTCACCAGCACGCAAGCGGAACAGTCGAGAGAGCTGGGAGATGACTTCCGGCACTTTCCAGATCATCTGATCAAGATTGCCCTGCTGACGCTGCTCACCGTTGATATTTAACCAGATTGCTCCCGAGTCGGGATGGCCGATCTTCGCGGCTGGCACAAGAGCGCCACAAGGAGCGGCACCCTCGAAGCTTTTCGCGGTATCCCATGGACGCCCCATTTTCTTCATCTCGGCTTGAATATCCCGTCGTGTCACATCGAGACCAACGGCATATCCATACCCATGCGCTAGAGCCTGATCAACGGGAATATTCTTCACCACCCTTGGCCAAGGCTACCACTAGCTCAACTGCATGGTGCACGGCACACACTGTGTGGACGCTTCGGCCCCACCCCCAAGCGAGCTGCCCCACCTCGAGATGCAACTGGGACCATCGGTGGATTATGCCGCACTGGTGAGTTGTCAGGCGATGGGTAGTTTGCCATGAACACTTCCTCAACTACTGATGCCAGGCGGCCTCCACGGATGCTCAACGAGCTTGTGCCTGCCCGCCATCAAGGTCGCGTGGTCACACTTCACCAACCAAACAAATCAATAGGACTGGCCAGCGGTGATGCTGCTGCCCCTCCTCTCACCGAACCAGGAAAATTCAAGTTTGCCGCCTGCAGGCCGATACATGCATTCAGGCTAAGCGGCAGCGCTGTTGGTATCTGCTGCTTTCAGCACTAACAAACATGTGCTAGCTTGAAATGTATCCAGACAATAACAGTTTTTTACACTAAGTATCAGAGCTGGCACTAGCCGGCCGGCAGTACGCGAGGGATTACATTACAGTGACAGCTGATCAACGATCTAGTCTGGTGCAAGAATTGTGCCTGGAAATAGCCCTTACTCTGACACTTGGCAGACCATCTGGCTGTGCAACCACCGCAGCTTGCCATGTCATGGGGGGCAGCCATGTCAGCGATACTGCTGCATAGCGATAAGTCCGAGCATTTTCGTGCCCTGGGTGAAACCGGGCAGCCCGTTTATCACTCCGCACTTCAACTGCGTAACGTCATTTCACGTCGGCTTCCCGGCAAGGAACGGCATCTAGCCATGCCGCAGCGAGATCAGCAGGGCGAAAGTGTCGACTGGTACAGTGATATCCGCGGCGACGTTATTCCCTGGCGCAGTGCCACGGAAGACGAGCGTGAAGATGCCCGCATACAGCTCGAGGCCTTCAGAAAGGAAGTGATCGACCTCAATAAGGCGCCTGCTGATGGTCAAGGCGGCGATCATGAGGTCTTTTCCCGGCTGGTCAAATGGGTATGCCATTTTCCAGACGAAAATTACGTCTATCTGGTCGATGGCACTCCCGTTATCACCTTCTGGGGGTTTATCCATCCTGAAGCGGATCGGCATGCCAATCCATTGCTATGCCTGTACCCCTCATCGGTTCCGCAGGCTGTCCAGCCTGCTGCAGCCAGTGCTGCAACGGCCCCGGTGGCGCCACCGGTAGTTCACCCTGAGGTGGTTTCCGTTCGGCCATGGTGGCGACGCTGGTGGTGGCTGTTGCCGCTTGCCCTCGCACTTGGCTTACTTCTCTTCGGGCTCAGGGCCTGCATGCCCTCTGCCACCCCTCCCAGCCTCTCCCCCCCGTCCCTGGATGTCGGTGCAGCATCGCCCTCTTTCCCACGCTCTCTATGGGCCGAATGGGATAACTGGCCCTTCAGCCGCTGGGGAGCCGGCTCGGCCTCCACTCCAAGTCTAACTTCTCCTAGGCTCGATGGCAGTCTGCCTGAGATTGGCATACCCGAAATGTCCACGCCAGAGGGTGAAATGCCTGGCCTGGCACCATCCAACGTCAGCCCTCCGGTCCCCGTAAGCCTTGATGAACCCCCGCCCGCCGAGATACAGGCACCAGATGTCCCTGGGTCAGCCGAAGCCGGCATGGCTCCGCCCGAGATTCCGCTCGATGCCCCCCCTGTGACGGCAGTCCCGGGAAGGGTAGACGCGGAGCCGACAGCCGCCGTCCCTACCGTGGCCCCGCTCACTCTGCCTGCCGACGCACCCGACGGAACCGCCGATTTCCTTGATGGCAACTGGCGAGGTGCTGGTGTGATGGATAGTCAGACTGGCCGCCCCCTGCAGGTGACCTACGCGTTCGATCAGGGCGAGGGGCATATGTACATCCGCCGCGGCGGCCAGAACGGAATGACCTGTGCGGGCCCTGTCAGCGCCGCAATGCAGAGCGGAGAGCTCCAAGTGGAAGCTCAACAGCGAGCGCGCTGCGAAGACGACAGCCACTACGAGATGCCACGTGTGCGGTGCCACCAGACCGAGAGTGGAGTTGCCAGCTGTGCTGCAAACTACGACGACGCACCCTTCCCCATTCAGTTGCGGAAAGCCAATTAACAGGACGGTCAACCGAGTATGCTGCCAGAAATCAACAAATTCGAAGAGGTCGCCACTCTGGTCAGTCATTCCGGGGTTCAGTTCATGGACTTCGGCCTGACGCTTGACCCGCGCAGGGAACCCGCCGGCGAGTTCAAGTACCTGGCCAACACCCCGCGCATACCGACTCGTCTCCTGGTCAATGAGGAAGACGGATCGCTGTTCCATGTTGTGGAAAGAGATGGTGTCAAAGAGTCAATCGAGACGGTTAAGCAGCCTGATTTTGACGTCGCTATGGCCACTAGCCTAGAGCAATTGAACGGTGCTTGGTTACCTATTCCTTTCCTGCGCTTCCGGCCTCCGGGTATGTTTGAACAAGGCCCGGCGAACTGGTCACGCATGCGCCTGGTGGCGCTTGACGAGCCGGATCTCGACGGGCAGACCCATCGACTGTCTCTGGCCTTTGATACTCGCACGCTGCCTCGTCGTGACAATACCGCCTATCTCTGCCCAACAGTGGATGACGTAAGCGCTGGCGCCAACTTCCGTCTTGCCACCATGATGATCGATATGCGTTGGTTCCTGGACCAGACCTGGGTCAGAGAGTGGCTCGAAGAGCTGTTTAAAGAGGCCAACCCGGGGCTCGACAGCCAGGAGATGGCAGCAGCCCTCGAAGAACGCCAGCACTTGGCTCATTATCTCAACGTACTCAGCCTTCTACACCAACCTATCAAACCACAGCACTGCGACCCAGCGCCGCGGGTCGCTATCCCCGACCTTAAGGTTATTGCCCAGAATGAGGGTGACATCCCGGTTGACTTGGTCCTTGATGTAGGGAATTCACGCACCTGCGGCATTCTGATTGAAGATCATGGCCAGTCGGGCATGGGACTCAAGCATAACTATGTGCTGCAACTGCGCGATCTGATCGATGCGGAGCGGGTCTACCATGAGCCTTTCGAGAGTCGCGTGGAGTTCTCCCAAACCTTCTTTGGCAAAGACCACCTGTCGGTAAAGAGCGGTCGGCCCGATGCCTTCCAATGGCCCACCATCGCCCGAGTCGGTGTCGAAGCGGGACGCCTGGCCGGACGCCGCCGAGGCACAGAGGGGTCCACCGGACTCTCCAGCCCCAAGCGTTATCTGTGGGATGAAGAGCTTTATCGGCACGGCTGGCGTTTTAACAGCGCCTACGTGCGTACCGATACCGAACCTCACGCTACCGCTGCTCCCTTCTCACATCTGATCAACGAACTGGGGGACGCGCTCTACACCCTGCCGGAAGCCGAGCAGATGCCGGTGTTCAAGCCGCACTACTCCAGAAGTTCGCTGATGACTTTCATGCTGGCCGAGGTGTTGGCTCAGGCATTGATGCAAATCAACAGCCCCGCGCAGCGCATCCGTCAAGGGCATACCAACCGGCCGCGACAGCTGCGCTCGATTACCCTGACCGTACCTCCTGCCATGCCACAGGCGGAACGCAGCCTGCTGGTCTCGCGACTGGAGCAGACTGTTGCCCTGCTGTGGAAAAGCCTCGGCTGGCATACCGACTTGGAAGAGAGCAATCCTTACGAGGCCGCCAACGATGGTACGCTACAAGTTCCCATGCCGAAGCTCCGAGTGGAATGGGACGAGGCCTCCTGCGGTCAGCTGGTCTACCTCTACACCGAGATCAAGGAAAACTTCGCCGGTCACCCCGAAGAGTTTTTCGCCACCCTGGCACGCCCTGGCAAATCCGCCCGGGAGAGTGTCAGCCTCGCCACCATCGATATCGGCGGAGGCACCACCGATCTAGTGGTGACCGACTACCACCTAGATCGAAGTGGCAATAATGGTAGCGGCAGTAACGTCTTTGTGGTTCCTGAGCAGCGCTTCCGCGACGGTTTCCGCGTTGCCGGCGACGACATCCTCCTCGACGTCATACAACTGTTCGTACTGCCCAGCTTCGAGGAAGCGCTCAAGCAAGCCGGTGTGGCCTCCCCCGATGCCATGATGTCACGGCTATGCGGCCAGGAGGGCGCCAATGCCCAGGAACAGGTGCTTCGTCAGCAGCTCAATCTGCAAGTTTTCACTCCTCTGGGGCTGGCCCTGCTGGAAGCCTACGAGGCATTCGACCCCGAGCAGCCCGGCGGTCCAGTAACGCTCACCTACGGTGAACGCCTCGGAGAGCACGCCGTCAGTGATTCGGTACACCGCTATGTAGAGAACGCCCTGCGTCGCGAATTGGGCGCCGACCTTGAGTTCGATCTGCTGAGCATTCCGCTGACCGTCAAGCTGGTGGAAGTACACCGAGCCTTTCTCAAGGACCGCTTCAATATCTGCAAGACACTGGCCTCACTTTGCGAGGTGGTATTCCAATATCAGTGCGATACCCTGCTCATTACCGGCAGACCCTCACGTCTGCCCGGTATTCAAGCCTATATCCGCAAGATGCTGCCGCTACCGCCGGGGCGTATCCTGCCGCTGCAGGGCTATCGCACCGGTAGCTGGTACCCGTTCCATCGCAATGGCCGCATCGATGACCCCAAGAGTACTGCCTCGGTCGGGGCCATGCTGTGTCTGTTATGCGCCCAACGCAACCTCTCCAATTTTTTCTTCCGGGCCGCCGCCCTACGCCCCTACTCGACCATTCGTCACATCGGCCTAATCGATAACAACAATACCGTCCCCGACGCCGATGTGACCTATCGCAACATCAAGACCCGTGAGGGTGGTACTGCGATACAGCTGGAAGATGACAGTGGCAACACACCGGTCATCGAGATGCGCGGCCCTCTACGCATAGGCTTCCGCCAGCTGGCCGCCCAGCGCTGGACAGCCTCACCGCTCTACACCCTGAATTTCACTGCCTCAGGCACCGAGAAGCTTGCCCGAGCAGAAGCCAAGGGGGGGCAGGCGCCGGTGTTGAAAGTCCAACTGGCCGTAGATGACAGGGCGAGTCGGGGCAGCTTGATCAGCGATCGGCTGAAGGTTGCCAACGTCGATGCCGGTGGTGACGCCAGCTTCAGCACACGCGACCTTAGGCTGCAGCTCAACACCCTTAATGATGCCGGGTTGGGCGACACCAACTACTGGCTGGATAGCGGGAGTGTAAAGCGTACATGAACCAGTTGACCCCCGAACAGCAGCGACTCAGCGAAGGCTGGCAGGCTTTTCACCGTGGCGCCGGTGAGGCCGTCGAGTGGATCGACGCCGTCCGCAATAGTGCCCCCAGCCTCGACAGCGAGGCCGACCAGCTCAGCCTGGAGCTCTACCGGGCTCGCAATCTTGCCCAAAGCCTGTCACGCGCGGCCACCACGCCGATGACGGTCGGCTTCTTTGGCCTCTCCCAGGCGGGTAAGTCCTACCTCATCTCGGCGCTGGCCGCCGGCGAGAACGGTAAACTGGAAACTTGCTACGGCCCGGCGCGCCTGGACTTCATCGAGCATGTCAACCCAGCGGGCGGTGGCAAGGAGGCCACCGGCCTGGTCACCCGCTTCAGCCGCACGGCTAGCTCCGGTCCCACGGAATTCCCGATCGAACTCAAGCTGTTCAGCGAGATCGAGCTCGCCAAAATACTCGCCAACGGCTGGTTCAACGACTTCGATCACCAGCGCGAGGACGTTTACGAGATCGACGAGAACAAGGTCGCGACGATACTGGCGCCCCATGAAGGTGAGCTAAACGATACCCTGCAGCCAGGCGTCACCCCCGAAGATGTCGTGGAGCTATGGGACTACCTAAGCGACAGTTTCCCTAAATCGGCCAGCAAATTGAACGCCCGCTATTGGCCACGGGCGATCAAGCTGGCCCCGCGTTTGACTATTCATGAGCGTGCCAGGCTGTTCTCCATTCTGTGGGGGGAACAGAAGGAACTGACGGATCTTTACCTCATGCTGACCCAGACGCTTAGCGCCCTGGGCCATGCACCGCGGGTCTATGCCCCGCTGCGCTGCCTGGTAGTGCCCGACAGCGACGGCTTCAAGCGGCATGAGAGCATCATGAACGTGGATATCCTCGAGCGGCTGGGCACTGCTAAGGACTTGGCGCTGGAGGTCTGCCCTGCCGACGGTGACGAAGTCGGCCCCCCAGTCAACCTGCCGGTCGCCCAGCTCGCGGCCCTCACCGCCGAACTGACCTTTCCGCTGGTGGAGCCCACTCGTGATCCGCGAGTCGAGCGGGTCGACCTGCTCGACTTCCCCGGCTACCGAACCCGCATAAAACTAAGGAAGTTTGGCGAGCCCGGTAGTGAAGAGGGGGTCTCCAAACTGCTGCTACGTAGCAAGGTCGCCTACCTGTTCGAGCGCTACACCGACAGCCAGGAGATGAACGGCCTGGTATTTTGCACTAGCGTCGAGAAGCAGAGCGAGGTCATCACAGTCGGCCCGGTGCTGTCCCGCTGGATCGAGAAGACTCAAGGGGCAACGGCCGAGGAGCGCTCTCATCGCGACCCCGGGCTGATCTGGGCGCTCACCATGTTTGATAAGCGCATCACCAGCGATCTAACGAAGTCCGCCAACCAGCTGCATGAAGGCTGGGAGGATCTGGTCTATATCACTATGTTGGAACGCTTCAGCACCTTCGACTGGATGCAGGAGTGGTCGCCCGGTCAGACGTTCAGCAATACCTTCCTGGTACGTAAACCTCGCCTGCCCGTCCCGTTCCTGGTCAGCGAAGACCAAGACGGGCGCGAAGTCGCCATCCATGACAACCATGCAGCCGCTCTGACACGCATGCACACCACCTTTATTGAGAGCCCTTCGGTGCTGCGTCATGTGAACCAACCGGCCGAGGCCTGGGACGCCATGTTAGCTCTAGACGATGGCGGCATGGCCCGTATCGGCGCTTACCTGGAGCGCATCGAAGGCCTTGAATACAAGCTCGGGCGTATCGAGAGCCAGCTCGAAGATACCCACCGCAGGCTGATTACCGGCCGCCTGGCCAAGTGGCACTTTGGCGACTCCGGCGGAGAGGTTGCCGAGAAGCGCGAGATCGCGACACGCTTCTGGAAAGAGCTCCAGACGCGCCTGCCATCGCTTGGCGAGCTGCAGCACCACCTTCAACTTCCCGACGAGCTGGTGCGCGACCTCTATCTCACCGACAGCGAAGATAGCCTGACGCCTGAGGCTGGCGGCGGCGAGGAGGACACGCCAGTCGATGATGCCGGGCTCTACGGCAGCAGCGGTCCGGTTAGTGGCTTCGGTGACCTACCCTTCGGCGCAGAGTCCGGCGCCTCGTTCTCCGCTGAGACGCCACAAGCCCCGGTACTGCAGAGCGCCGATCATCGCTTTTCTCGAGCAGTTTACAACGCCTGGGTCGGCCATGTCCGCGAACTGTCCCAACGACAGGGCCTGCTACGCATGCTTGGTCTAGACCGTGATCTGGTGAAGTTGCTGGGTGATGAGCTCATCACGGGTGCCAGTCGGTTGAAAGTTCAGGAAAGGCTGCACGAGGCGTTGCTACAGCGGGTACAGAGCGGCGCCCGTCGCGATCGCCTGGTCGCTCGCCAAGTATTGGCCGCCCAGCTTGTACTGGGCGACTTCATCGCCTGGCTGGGCTTCCACTACAGCAAGGTCGAGGAGCGCCCGAACAGCCTCATTGGCGCCAAGGACCGCCTGTTCGGCTACGAGCAACAGCAGATACCCCGTGACGAGCTACCCCAGCTACCCGAACAGCCTATCAACCAAGCCGTGGTCTATCTAGGCGACTGGCTCTCCGGGCTGTGCCTGATGACCCAGGAAAACGCCGGCCACAGCGGCGGGCGCGAAATTAGCATCGAACAGAATGAGCGCCTCGGCGAGCTGCTGGAAATATTCACCGCCAGGGAGAAGGCCCATGCGTAGGATTGAACTACGTCCACTGGATACCCACCAGCCCGGCTATGGCCAACTGGTCATCATCGGCTGGCAGGGCACCAGCGAGGGCCTCTCACTCGACATCCAGCGCAACCTGGATGAAAACTTCCTGCAGGACGATGGAGAGTGGCGCAGCCAGTCGTTCAAGTTCCACCTGCCGGCCCTACAAGCCAGCACTGACGGAATTCTGACAGCGGTGGTCGATAGCAAGATCGTCGACCCGCTTCTGGAAAACCCAAATGCCACCAATATGACGAGGCTGTATGGCCCCGATGGCGCAGAAGTCGGCAAAGCACGCCTGCGTCTCGCTCAGGGCCTGATGCCCTCAGGGGCCAGCGGCAGCTCACTCTCGCTGGAAGCCGGGGCTAACTTGAACACGCCTCAGCCCACGCCTGTCGCTAAACCTGAGCGCGAACCCGAGCTAGAACCAGATTCCGAGTCCGAGTCCGAGTCCGAGTCCGAGTCCGAGTCCGAGTCCGAGTCCGAGTCGCAAGCTGACCCGGCTCCTAGGGGCAAGAGCAAGCGCTGGCTATGGATCCTGGTTGCCATCCTGGCCCTCGCCGTCATTATTGGCGCCACCGCCTGGTTCGGATTGTCCATGCGCGACAGCAACGAAGCTGGTCTCGGGGACGAAACCACCGTCGACGAGAGCGAGACTCTGGATCTGGAAGAGACACCTGAGCCTAAAGAGATATCTCAGCCAGAAGAGGTACCCGAGCCGATAGCCGATGAGCCGCCCCTTGACGACGCCAGCGAGGAGAGCGCCTCAGCAGAGCCCTGCTCGCTGCAGCGGATGGGTGAGGTAGGCGAGCTGGAGTTCATTCAGTCCTGCGTTGGTAGCGACGACGGCGATATGCTGAACGTGGTGAATCAAGCTCTTGCCAATGATCACTGCGGTATTGCACGCCGCCTCTATGCTCACCAGGCGCTCAACGGTGATGCCGCCGCTGCCCTGGCCTATGCCCAGGAGTTCGATCCTGCTCAGCACACACCTAGCACCTGCTTCCCTGAGGCAGATGTGGAAACCGCCATCTTCTGGTACGAGACTGCGCTGGGCATCGACGCCGATAACGCCGAAGCCAGTCAGCGACTGGAGGAGATGCAGTGATGATGGCACCTCGGCCCTTATTGAGCCTGATAGTGGCGCTGCCGCTGAGCATCACCGCCCTGCCAGCGATCTCTGATGTGCGTCCGCTACTACAAGAAGGTAAGCAGACACTTCATCAGCGTGTGCTGACAACCCCCGGCTGCCAGCTTGCCGAGCAAGAAGCGGGCTCCAGCGGAGAACTTCAGCCAGCCTTCAGTCGCTTCTATGTCTACCAGCGCCGTGAACATAGTGGTGAGGAGTGGCTCGAGGTTGGCCCCGATAGCTATGGAAGTATCAGCGGCTGGTTGCCAGCCTCCTGCACCGTCGACTGGAAGATGCAGCTCACGCTCTCGTTCACCAACCCGGCTAACCGCGACCGCCTAATCTTCTTTGATGAGCAAGACGGCTTGATGACGATTTTCGACGACTTCGAACCCTCCGCTCAGGTCGCTCCGCTGCGCGCCCAGCTGCGTCGCGATGGCCAGGCCTCGGGCGTCGTCGCACAGGAGCCGGAATATTTCGTCGACCTCCATGAGCAGTTCTATCTGCTGCCGATCCTGGAAGGTGAGGAGATCATGACCGAGGCGGGCTTCATGACCCGCCTGCTGAGAGTCGCCTCGGTCAGTGAGGCCGCCGAGGAGGAGGTACAACAGGAGTCCGGCGACGTATCCGCCCAGCTACGCGAATTCAACGCTGGCGTGGTCTTCGTCATCGACTCCACCATTTCCATGGGGCCCTACATCGAGCGCACCCGTGAAGCGGTAGAGCGAATCTACCAGCGCATCGAGCAGGAGGACCTTACCGACCAGGTGCGCTTCGGCCTGGTGTCCTACCGCGACAGCGTCGACCACGCACCCGACACCGAGTATGTCACGCGTATGTATGCCGACCCCGGCCAGGTCGAAGACGGCCGCGATTTCATGGACAGAGTGGCTGGCCTGAGCGAAGCCCAAGCCTCTACCGTGGGATGGGAAGAGGACGCCTATGCCGGCGTGATGCAGGCAATCGACGAGGTCGAATGGAGTAACTTCGGTGCGCGCTATATCGTGCTGATCACCGACGCCAGTGCCATCGAAGGCGATGGCGAGCGCTCTTCTACCGGACTCGATGCTGATCAAGTACGCCTCGAGGCGGCTCGCCATGGCATAGCGGTCTATACCTTGCATCTCAAGACACCCGCCGGCGAGCAGCGCGGTGATCATGCCGTTGCCGAGGCGCAATATAGCAACCTTTCCACATTCACCGGCACCGGAACCTCGCTCTACTACCCGGTTGATACCGGTGACGTAGCCATCTTTGGCCAGCGGGTCGACGCACTGGCGGCGGCTATCACCGATCAGGTGCATGCCGCCTACCTCGGAGACGAAGCCATCGGCAGCGCACTTCATGCCGAGGAGCCGCTTGATGATCCCAGCCAGCAGCGACTGGTGGATGACATGGCGTTGATTGGCCATGCCATGCAGCTAGCTTATCTGGGACAAGCCACCGGCAGCCAGGCGCCACCAATATTCGAGGCGTGGATCAGTGATCGCGACCTGATCGCCCAGCATGTCCCTACCACCGAAGTTCGGGTGCTGCTAACCAAAGGCCAGCTGAGTGACCTCAGTGACGTGGTTAGCGAGATTCTCGACGCCGCCAACGCAGGCTTGATCTCACCCACCGACATGTTCGATCGACTACGTTCGGTGGCCGCTGCCATGGGTGCCGACCCCAACCAAATGCAGCAGAGTGACGGTCAGCGACTCGGCGAGCTAGGGCTGATGGGCGAATACCTCGAGGACCTCCCCTATCAAAGCGAGGTGCTCAACCTCGACGAAGAAACCTGGCTGAGCTGGGACGGCCTGCAACAGGAGCGCTTTATTCGCCGCCTGACTACCAAGCTGCGCCACTACCAGCGCTATAACGAGGATGTGGATCGCTGGGTATCGCTCGCCGAAGGCGCCGACCCACGCGACGACGTCTATCCCGTGCCACTTGAAATGATGCCCTGAGCCGCCGTGCTGACCTTGAGTGAACTCCGCGTCGTACGCGGTGAGGGAACAACCGGACGCCATGAGGTGTATCTCCCTCATCTGGAACTGGCCTCTGGCGACATGCTGGCCATCGTGGGTCCCAGCGGCTGTGGCAAGAGCACCCTGCTGGAGGCCCTGGGCCTACTGCTCCAACCGAGTGCGCTAGGCCGATATGTTCTGGGACCAAGCGCCACCGATCTAGCAGCGCTGCTACAGG
Organism: Halomonas salipaludis; assembly: GCF_002286975.1. Lineage (GTDB taxonomy): Bacteria > Pseudomonadota > Gammaproteobacteria > Pseudomonadales > Halomonadaceae > Franzmannia > Franzmannia salipaludis. The sequence goes on along the minus strand of NZ_NSKB01000003.1, from coordinate 547,889 downwards.
TAGAAAACGAATCTGCCCTGGCCAGGATACGTTCCCGAGAGCTCGGTTTCCTGCTACAGAACGGCGGACTGCTGCCCTTCTTGAACGTCCGCGACAACATCTCTCTGCCCCGCCGCCTGCTCGGCTTACCAGCCAGCAGCGAACGGGTGCACCACGCCTGCGCAATCTTGGGCCTGGAGCCGCTGCTCGACAAGCGTCCTGGAGCGCTCTCTATCGGCGAGCGGCAGCGTACCGCCTTCGTTCGCGCCATGGCCCATGAACCACGCCTGCTACTGGCCGACGAGCCCACCGCCGCCCTGGATCCCCAGGCCGGCGAAGTGCTGTTCGGGTTAATCCTCTCACTGGTACAGGAGCTCGATATGGCCGCGCTAGTGGTTTCCCACGACCGCACACTGGTGAACCAATTCGGGCTACCAAGGCTGATCGCCACCCTGACGTCAGGAGGATCTCGCTTTGAGCCAGAGCCTTAGCCCATCGAGATCAGGTCGAACCGCCTTGATCCTGCAGCTTGCTGTTCAGGACCTCTGGCATGACCGCCAGGTATCGCTGTGCATCGCCGCCGCGCTGGTCGCAGTCATTGCCCCTCTACTGCTGCTGTTTGGGCTCAAGCACGGCGTGGTCAGCCAGCTGCAGCGCGAGCTACTCGACGACCCGCGCAACCTCGAGATCCGCATGCTGACAAGCGGCAGCTACGACGAAAACTGGCTAGATGAGGTGCGTGCGCTACCTGGCGTCAGCTTCGCCATCGGTCAGACCCGGTCTCTCAACACCCAGGCCGACCTGCTACGTGACCGTCAGCACTTTCTAAACGGGATAGAGCTGATTCCTTCTGCCGCTGGTGATCCACTGCTTAGCAACCAAACCGACTACCCGCAAGGCACCGGCATAGTACTTAGCGAGCCAGCCGCGCGACGCCTCGAGGTGAGCGTGGGGGATCGATTGACCCTGGCGGCCAGCCGCCGCCTGGAAGGGCGACAGGAGCGCGGCCGGTTGCAAGTGGAGGTGATAGGAGTAATCGCAGCAGCCCGCTTCCCGCGCCCGGCGGCTTTTGTGGAACTACCGCTGCTGATAGAGCTGGAGCGCTTTCGCGACGGCCACGCCAGCTCGTTGCTCGGCATAGAGCACGGCACCCAGCGTGACGACTATCCCGTGCGCTTCGCCCGGGCGCGCATATTCGCCAGCGAGGGAGATGCCGTAGCCGGCATTGTCGAAGCCCTGGAAGCCCAGCGCATCGAGACCGCCAGCCGACTGGCCGAGATCGATAATGTGCGCGCCATCAACAGAGTACTCGGGTTGATCTTCGGGGTCATCGCCATCACCGCCCTAGTCGGCTGCCTAGCCTCCATGGCCGGAGCCTTCATGGCCAATATCGATCGCAAGCGCCGCGAGTACGCCGTACTCCGGCTGCTAGGGTTCCAACGCCCCGCCGTGGCCGCCTTCGTGGCAGCACAGGTGGGCCTTTTGACGTTATTGGGCTTCATCATCGGCCTGGGGCTATTCGCTCTTGGCTCTGCCGTTTTCAACCGTGCCCTGGCCACTAGCCACATGGCGGCCGGCGTCGTCAGTCATATCACCCCGGCCCATGCCCTTATCGCCCTGGCACTGACCCTAGGAGTCGCCCTGCTGGTGGCAATCATAGGCGTCGTGCGTGCCTTCGGCATTCAGCCAGCGGAGAGCCTACGTGAAGCCTGAAATGTATCCTGTCCCCCTTCTCACCATCCTGGCGGCCGGCCTAGGCATCTCCCTTGCCGCTCATGCCCAGCCGGAATGGGATGAGCGGCTCTATAACCCAGCCCCCCTGCAGGAAGACGTTATCCTGCCGATGCCCTGTGGCGGTGCCATGGCGTTTCGCCAAATTCACGTGCCGGCCAGCAAGCCGCTTGACGATTTCCCAGTGCAGGTGGGCCAGGACGGCACTGGATGGGGGTACGTGGAACAAACCAGGCCAGCCTTTATCTCCGGCAGTTTCAGTAGCAACGATGGCGGCGCTTCGCGCCACTACCTGCTGGCCAAGTACGAGCTGACGGAGCTGCAGTACGAGTCGCTGATGGGCGACGAGTGCCCTGCGCCTTCCAACCGCAAGCGGCTACCCCGTGTAGCGCTAAGTTGGTTCGATGCCATGCAGCTCAGCGATACCTATAATTTGTGGCTACGTGAGCAGGCCCCGGAAGCCTTACCCATGGAGGACAGTGCCCAGGGCTTCTTACGTCTGCCTACCGAAGTGGAATGGGAGTTCGCCGCCCGCGGAGGCCTAGAGGTTAGCACCGCCGAGTACCGCGACTCCCGTTACCCAATGCCCGATGGGCTTAACGCCTACGAGTGGTTTGCTGGTGCCCAGTCCTCTAACGGGCGACTGCAGTTGGCCGGCTTACTGTCCCCAAACCCGTTAGGGCTGCACGACATGCTTGGCAATGCCGCCGAGATGATGTTCGAGCCTTTCCGCCTCAACAAGCTGGATCGTCAACATGGCCAAGCGGGGGGCTTCGTGGTGCGTGGAGGCAGTTATCTGACCCCCCGGGAAGACCTGCGTACCGCTATGCGTGGCGAAGAGCCCTACTACGGAAATGACGCACATAATCGCGGCCGCGCCAATGGCCTGCGTTTAGCGCTGGTCGCCCCGACTCTCACCTCCCGCGAGCGTATCGCCGATATAGAAGCTGGCTGGAAGGAGCTGGGCCTGGGGGACAACGAATTCGACGGTGCTCCGGGCACAGTGGTGCAGCTAGCCGAACTAGCCTCCGGCGTGGACGACGACGGCCTGCAGGAACAGCTGCAGTCTCTGGAGCGCCAGCTGCGTGCCAGCAACCAGCGTCAGGAAGAAGCTCGCAACCAAGCCATTCGGGCCAGCCTCAACCTGGGCGCCTTCCTATGCACCAAACTCGAGGATGACGGCGTCTTCTACGACTTCCTGGCTGACAACTATCGCCTCAACTGCGAAGGCGATGACCCAGATGCTAGCTGCGCCATGCGCCAGTCACGCCTTACCGAGCAGGAGCAGCGGCTTCAGGGACTGAGCCGTTACTACGCCAGCAGCCTAGTGGAGGCCGCCACGCTGTATGGCCATGAATCCATCGCACATCAGGTCGAGGTATTCAGCGAAATCCTCTCACGCAACCCGCAGACAAATGGGCTTGGCCCCTACCTGCAGACCTATTGGCAGCACCAGCACCAGTATCTTGAAGACCAGCACATCACCGCCGAGGCCTGGCTGGAAAGCTGCAAGGCCATTGCGAACCAGTAATCAACCTAAATACCAAGAGAAACCATCATGGCACTGACCGTCCCCACCTCATTCAAGAAATTACTGCTCGGCTCCGCCGTCGCTGGCGCAATGATGCTCACCGGCTGTGCTAGCACTGGCAGCGGTATGCTGGGTGCCAACCAGTCCGCCGATCCGCGCTTGACCCAGGGCAATGATGCCCAGTTCTTCAGCAAATCTGGCTATCAGGCATGTGCCGCCGGCGCCGCTGTTGGCCTTGCTGGTTGCATGCTCAGCGGCACCAGCAACCACGCAACCTGCATGATAGCCGCCGGTATTACCGCCTGCGGCGTGGCCATGGGCGCCAACTACTACCTTGACCAGCGCCGAAGCGAATACGCCTCCACCACGCAGCGCCTGGAAATGATGAGCCAGGACATTCAGCAAGACACCCAGAAGGTGGTCGCGCGTACCGAGACGGCTCGCCAGGTCATGGCCGAAGACCGTGCGCGAATCGAACGGCTCGAACAAGAAATGGCCGAGCAGCGAACCGATATGGGCACTGCCGAGCGCGAACTCGCCGCCATCGATAGCAATATCAACATCCTACGTCGTGACATCGGCAACATGCAGCGCACCGTCAAGGAATACAGAGATGTCGCTCAGCTTGAGCAGCAGGAGGCCAGCCCGCAGCAAATCAACAAGATCGAGCAGGAAATCAACGTCTTGAACCAGCAAGTTGTGGCACTGCAGCAGGAGGTCGATGATCTCTACAACATGCGTTCCGCCATTACCCTGAGCTGAGGAGGCCAACATGATGATTCGTGTTCTTCTTGCCCTGAGCGGACTCGCTCTGCTCAGTGGCTGTGCCACCACATCAGAGGCCTGCGACCCCTATAACCGCGACGCCAGCCTGGTAGCCAAGTTCTCCTGTGATGCCGGTGGCGGCTATCGCGCACGTATAGACGCCGGAGAGCAGCAGGTGCTGCTTGATCAGGAAGAGAATGCCTTGTTCCGCCAGATTGATCGTCAGATCGCCGAGCAGCAGCGCGCCACTCGTAACGAGCTACGTGTTACCAACCAGCAGCACTATGAGCTGGAGCGCGATCTTCACGCACTCATTGAACGGCTGCAGCAACGCACCCAAGACCAGCTTGGTCTGCAACATCAGCTCAATGAACTGGAGTTACAGGTTGATGCAGGGCCCGGCGAATCAGGCGCCGAGTCCGAAACGCTGCAGGAGCGCCAGGAGCGTCTAGAGTCGCTCCAACAGCAGGTCAACCGACTGCAGCAGAGCCTGGGCTATACCCCGTGATGCAGACCACCAGCCCCGCTATCAGGGAGAGTCGCCATGCAGCGTATATTGCGTGATGACGGTTATCCTCTGGTCGACCTGCAGGAGCCTGCACGTCTGCAGGGGCTGATACATCGCTATTGTCCTCCCAGTATCGGTAACCTCTTTGCCATTCCACGCCAAGGCCGCACTGGAGACCTGGAGTGGTGGACCGAGCTTACGGGTCAGCCCCGCCGCCTGGATGAGTTGTCTGAGGCAGAACAAGCACTCCTCCGGAGACAACTTTCCCAGCGCCTATTGGCGCTGGGAAACCTGATCGCCGAATTAGAGCAGCGTGACGACCCGTCCGCTGCCGCACTACGGGCACTGCCTACGGCAGCGGCGCCGGACACCCTCTATTCTGTAGGCGGCGAGCCCCTGCTGATTCGCTGGGTGCCCAACACGCCCGAAGGGGGCGCAGGCTCCTCACCGGCAGTAGTTGGCACCGCTCCGCGGTCTGTCATGCCAACGCCCTCCCCTGCAATTCGTCCCCGACGCCGCTGGGTGATTCCCCTGTTGTTGCCGCTGCTGAGCGTGCTAGCGCTACTTGGCCTGTGGCTAGCGTTCCATCATTGGGAGCGCTTCTCGCTGCCCTGGCAGCAAGGCCAAGATCCGGTCGCCCCCCTTGCCTCACGAGATGCAGTCACTTCGCCAGCGGAGTTCATCCCCCTTTCCAGTGAGAGCGATAGTGCGAGTACAGAGCCTGTTTTAGGGACCGGGGATATCCAAGTCACCTTGCGCTGGAGTAGTCGGGATGACCTGGATTTGGCCGTCACCGATCCTAACGGAGGCACCGTCTCATTTACCCGTCCCTCCATTCCCTCCGGGGGACGACTCGATGTCGACTCCAACGCCGGCTGCATATCGTATACACCCGTAGGCCAGAACCCCGTTGAAAACGTCTTCTGGAACTCCGGTAACACCCCTGAGGGAGAGTATGTGGCCACCGTCTCCCTCTATAAACGCTGCAGCGGCGATCGCGACCCCATTCCCTTTGATCTCTCCATCACACTTAACGGAAGCACCGAAATCCACACGGGAATGGTCTACGAGCAATCCCCCAGCCAATCCTTCGAGTTTAGCTTTCCCTAGGAAGCTCACTCGAGGCCTGAGTGGTGTGTTCAGCGTTAACGGATAAAACCGCCACGACCTCACCCACGTAAGACTTAGTACTCAAGGAAATGACATGTCTCAACTGAAAAATGACATCGCCCCCGCCCTGCTGCCCGCCGTGGTCAGCGCGCTGACCGTCTGTGTGGTTCGCTTCTTCACCATTCCCTGGAGCATCTGGAAAGGTGCCGCCCTACGACTGGCCGACATGCGCCAGCGTGATGAGGCCGAAGTGCTCGCCTCCAGCCGCTCGGAGTTCCCGGTGTTCGACTGGCTACGTACCGCCTGGGATGGCCTGATTTTTCTCTCCTGGTTCATCGGCGCCATCATGGCTCTGATGGCTTTCTTCACCGTTGCATTCAGCTTCTACGGAGGCTTTCTTTCAGGCATTTCCGCCATGATCGGCACCTTGGTCACCACCTACTTCTCGGTCATCGTCATGTCACTGGCCAAGGAGAGCCTGATCATCATTCTGTCGATTGCGCTCAACGTTGAACGCATCTCCAAAGAGAAGCGCACCTGACAAAAGGGATCACTGGGGACGCCGCCGCAGGGTGGCGTCACCACTACTAACAGCCCCTTTACCACCACCCGCGACCATAGGCCTTGAGCTTGACGCGAAAACCACTTGCGAGCAGCCTCAAGGGGAGCCATTATCTGCGCCCTCTCGCCGGCCCACCGGGTCCTGGGCGAGGCCACGACCGAACATTACCCGATCTGGATGCGAACCCATGAGCAAAGTCCTGATTATCGGCGCCGGCGGCGTCGGCGGTGTCGTTACCCACAAGTGCGCCCAGCACCCCGCGGTGTTCAGCGAGATCATGCTGGCCAGCCGCAACGAGGCCAAGTGCAAGGCGATCGCCGACCAGCTGGATCGCCCGATCCAGACCGCCCAGGTGGATGCCGATGACGTCGAGGCGCTGGTCGCCCTGATCGAATCCTTCCAACCCGACGTGCTGATCCACGTGGCGCTGCCCTATCAGGACCTGACCATCATGGAGGCCTGTCTGCGCACCGGCGTGCCCTACCTGGACACCGCCAACTACGAGCATCCGGACGAGGCCAAGTTCGAGTACAAGGAGCAGTGGGCCTTCCAGGACCGCTACAAGGATGCCAGCAACATGGCCACCCTGGGCTGCGGCTTCGACCCGGGCATGACCAACATCTACTGCGCCTACGCCCAGAAGAACCTGTTCGACGAGATCCACCACATCGACATCCTGGATGCCAACGGCGGCGATCACGGCTACCCGTTCGCCACCAACTTCAACCCGGAGATCAACATTCGCGAGATCACCGCGAAGGGTCGCTACTGGGAGAAGGGCGAGTGGAAGGAGACCCCGCCACTGGCCGAGAAGCGCAAGTTCGAGTTCGACGGCATCGGCGAGAAGGACATCTACCTCCTCTACCATGAGGAGATGGAATCCCTGTGCCAGAACATCAAGGGCCTGGAGCGCATCCGCTTCTGGATGACCTTCTCCGACAAGTACATCACCCACCTCAAGGTGCTCGAGAATGTCGGCATGACCAGCATCGAGCCGATCAAGGTCGGCGATGCCGAGATATCTCCGCTGGAGTTCCTCAAGGCGGTGCTGCCCGACCCAGCCTCACTGGGCCCGCGCACCAAGGGCAAGACCAACATCGGCATCATCGCCGACGGCATCAAGGACGGTAAGCGGCGCAAGGTGCATATCTACAACATCTGCGACCACGAGCAGTGCTATGCCGAAGTGCAGTCCCAGGCGATCTCCTACACCACCGGCGTGCCGGCGGTGACCGGTGCCATGCTGATGCTGGAAGGCATCTGGAAGGGGGCGGGCGTGTTCAACGTCGAACAGCTCGACCCCGACCCCTTTATGGCGCGCATCGGCGAGATGGGCCTGCCCTGGCAGGTGGTCGAGCTCGATCCCGACCACGACCCCCTGGCCTGAGCCATGGCCAACGCACGCGAGCAGGGCCTGGACTTCAAGCTCAATTTTGACATTATGGCCTGCCCCTCCCCGGCCTACGTAGTGGACGACGCCCTGCTGCGCCGCAACCTGGAGCGCCTTGCCGACGTCCAGGCGCGTAGCGGCGCGCGGATTCTGCTGGCACTGAAGGGCTTCGCCATGTGGGACTTCTTCCCCATGATCCGCGAATACCTGGTGGGCACCACGTCCAGCGGCCAGGACGAGGCGCGCCTGGGGGCGGAGACCTTCGGCGGCGAGGTGCACTGCTACTCGCCGGCCTTCACCGAGGATGAGCTGGCCGTGGTGCTGCGCTACGCCGACCACATCAGCTTCAACTCGCCGGGCCAGTGGCGGCGCTTCCGTGAGACCATCGCGGCGGCGCCGCGCCGGGTCTCCTGCGGGCTGCGGGTCAATCCGGAGCACTCCACTGGCGCGGTGCCGCTCTACGACCCCTGTGCGCCGGGCTCACGGCTCGGTACCCGGGCTCAGGATCTCACCCCCGAGGACCTGGACGGCCTCGAGGGGCTGCACTTCCACACCCTGTGCGAGCAGAACAGCGACGCCCTGGAAGAGACCTTGGCGGCCTTCGAGGCCAAGTTCGGCCACTACCTCGCCGGCATGAAGTGGATGAACCTGGGCGGCGGCCACCATATCACCCGCGCCGACTACGACGTCGAGCGGCTGGTGCGAGTGGTCCGCGACTTCAAGGCGCGCCATCCGCACCTGACGGTCTACCTGGAACCGGGTGAGGCGATCGCGCTGAACACCGGCTACCTGATCTGCTCGGTGCTGGATATCGTCGACAACGACGGCCCCATCGCCATCCTCGACACCTCCGCCACCGCGCATATGCCCGACGTGCTGGAGATGCCCTACCGGCCCGAGATCATCGGCGCCGGCGAGCCGCAAGAGAAGGCCCACACCTATCGCCTGGGCGGCATGACGTGCCTGGCCGGCGACGTGATCGGCGACTACAGCTTCGACGCGCCGCTCGAGATCGGCGACCGCCTGGTATTCACCGACATGGCCCACTACACCATGGTCAAGACCACCACCTTCAACGGCATCCGCCTGCCGTCGATCTGCCGCATCGACGCGGCAAGCCGCAAGGTGCGCACGGTCAGAACCTTCGGCTACGTGGACTATATGCAGCGGCTCAGCTGAGCGAGTCAGAGTGGCATTCGACAAGGCACCTTCGGGTGCCTTTTTGCTGCGCGCTACTGCGCCACTGGCGTGAGTCGCTTGTGCGACACGCCTCTTTCGTCCACCCCGGGATTGCCGCATGGTATTGGTGCTACATCCACCGCCAGGGAGAGACGGTATGACGACGGTATTCAAGTTCGGCGGCGCCTCGATCAAGGACGCCGATGCGATTCGCCACCTGGGTGATCTGCTCAGGCAGCTCGGGACGCGCCCCGACGTGGTGGTAGTCTCCGCCATGGGCAAGACCACCAATGCCCTGGAAGCCCTGCTTGCCGCAGCCCGCGGCAGCGACGAGGACGACTATCGCCAGCAGCTCGCGGCGCTGCGCAGCGATCACCTGGCCACCGTCGAGGCCCTGTTCAGCTCGCACAACAACGCGGTAGGTGAACGCGTCGAAGCACTGCTAAACGACCTCGACGCCTGCCACCGCCAGTATCGCGACGACGAGCGGGCACGCCACTACGACCAGACGATCGGCTATGGCGAACTGCTCTCCACCACCATCGTCAGCGCCTGGTTCAACGAGATCGGCCTGGTCTGCGACTGGCATGACGCCTGCCGCCTGATCATCACCGATGCCAACCACCAGGCCGCCAACGTCGACTGGGCCGAGACCTCGCAGCGGCTGCAGGCGCTCGCCAGCGGACGAATGGTCATCACCCAGGGCTTTATCGGCGCCAGCACCGACGGCGTCTCGACAACGCTTGGCCGCGAGGGCTCGGATTTCAGCGCAGCGATCATCGCCCACTGCCTGGACGCCGATGAGGTGGTGATCTGGAAGGACGTGCCGGGGCTGTTCAACGCCGACCCACGGCGCTTCGACAATGCCCGCCAGCTGATGAAGCTGAGCTACGACGAAGCCATCGAGCTGGCCTGGCTGGGTGCCAAGGTGATCCACCCCAAGACGTTGGCGCCGCTGCGCAAGCGCCACATACCGCTCAAGGTGCGCTCGTTCGAAACCCCGGATGCTCCGCCCAGCGTCATCTCGCAGCACGGCGACGACGACCCCACGCCAGCCTGCATCCTGGCCGAGGAGCAGGTGCTGCTGAAGATCCAGCCCCGCGACTTCTCATTCATGGACGAAGTCCGCCAGCACGAGGTGTTTGGCCGCCTGGTCGACGCCGGCCTGCACGCCAACCTGATCGACGGCGGCGCCATGCGCCTCTCGCTATGCCTCGACGCCCACCCCGCGCGCCTCGAGCCCTTTGTCGAACAACTCACCGCCGACTACGTCCTCACCCGCCACGACGACCTGACGCTGCTCTCGGTGCGTCACCCCACCCAGGCGCTGCTGGCATCGCTCAGTGCGGATCGCGAGATCCTCGCCGAGCGCCGCAACACGCAGACCGCCCAGAGGCTGTTTCGCACCGAGGAGTGCCCGGAGACCTGGCATATCCCGGAGTAAGCCCATCATCCCAGCGCCTTGACCATCAGCTGCACGCCGACGACGGCCATGGCGATGATGATCAAGCGGTAGAACAGCGTCTCGTTGACCCGGTGCTGCAGCCATAGGCCGCTCTTGACCCCGGCCCAGGCCACCGGCACCAGCGCCAGCGAGGCCCAGGCGCTGGTCAGGTTGATCTCGCCGAGCCACAGGTAGGGGCCGAGCTTCATCAGGTTGACGGCGGCAAACACGATGGCGCAGGTGGCGATAAAGGTGCGCTTGGCCAGGCGGCGGGGAATCAGGTAGAGGTTGATCGGCGGCGCACCGGCGTGAGCCAGAAAGCTGGTGAAGCCGCAGCCGATCCCCGCCGGCAGCGCCCAGAACGAGGCGATGGGACGTCCCGCAGCGGGCCTGAACAGCATGTAGGCGGCAAAGCTCAGCGACAGCGCCCCCAGCAGCAGGCGCACGCCGTTCTCGTCGAGACTGCCGATCAGCAGCGTGCCGATGACCACTCCCAGCACCAGCCCGGGCAGGATGCGCCACACCTCGGCGCGGTCGTGATGCCCCCACCACGCCTTGACGGTGAAGGCATCCATCACCAGCAGCAGCGGCAGCAGCAGGCCGGCCGCCTCGATGGGGCCGATGGCCAGTGCCATCAGCGGCACCGAGAGGGTGCCAAAGCCGCCGGCGAAGCCGCCCTTGGAGACACCGGTAAGATAGGTGGAGAAGATGATCAGGCTCCAGGCGAGCCACGAGTAGTCGGGTAGCATCGGTGCTCCTCGAGAGCTTGGCGCCAGGCTGGCAGCCAGCGAGGGAATTATTCGCCGCAATGGTACTCTATCCCTGCGTTGCATAAGACAAGGAGATCCCATGCCACCCCGTGCTGCACTTTCGCGTCACCTGGTCGGCGCCGCCAGTGCCCTGCTGCTGGCCATCCCATCGCTTACCGCCAGTGCCGACGAGCCGGTCTTCGGCTGGATCGAGATGGCCACCGTTGAACCCTGGGGCACCACCGTCAAGGCCAAGCTCGACAGCGGCGCCCTAACCTCATCGCTGGACGCCCGCGATATCGAACGCTTCGAGAAAGATGGCGAGGAGTGGGTACGCTTCCGCCTCGAGCTGGAGGACGAGCGCAGCGACGCAGTGCTCACCGAAGAACTCGAAAAGCCGATCTACCGCAGCATCAAGGTCCGCGGCGCGGGCGGTAGCGCCAGGCGCGCCGTGGTGCTGATGGAGTTCTGTATCGGTGATCGTCGCTATGAGGAGCAGGTCGGGCTGCGCGACCGCAGCGAAATGTTCTACCCGCTGCTGTTGGGGCGTCGCACCATCGAGCACCTGGGCCTGCTTGACGTGCGCGAAACCTTTATCAACGGCGCCAATTGCGACGACGATGCCGAGCTGGTGGCTAACGACCCGGACGCCGATTGAGCCATTCGCCAGCGCCGTTGCCCAACCAGGCGCCGGCCAGCCACAGCGCCACGGACAGGCCGATATAGAACAGCGCCAAGCCCGGCGCGCCGGTACCGGCCAGGGTCAGCACCTCGAGACTGAAGATTGAGAAGGTGGTGAAGCCGCCGCAGAAGCCGCCAATCAGAAACAGCTGCATGCGCAGCGACAGTGGCCAGCGCCCGGCGCTCAGCGTGGCAATCAGGCCGATGGCAATCGAGCCCAGCAGGTTGACACTCAGGGTGCCCAAGGGCAGCCCCCCCGGGCTTGCCAGCAGCCACAGCGAGACAAGGTAGCGCACCATCGCCCCCAGGGCGCTGCCGGCCGCCACCGCCGCATAGTTGGCGAGTGCCGCCTTCATAGCGAGCCTCCTGCCACCAGCCGGCCAATGATCAGGCCCAGCGATACCGCCAGCAAACACCCCAGCAGTGACCCGGCTATATTCAGGTAGCCGCGCCACGGTTCAGCGCTGCGCAGCAGCGTAAGGGTCTGCAGGCTAAAGGAAGAAACGGTGGTGTAACTACCCAGCACGCCCACGGCGAGCAGCCACCAGCTGGCGGTCGGCCCCTGCTGCAGCAGCACATCCAGCCCCCAGGCGCCGGCCAGCAGGCCGAGCAGCAGCGCTCCGCTGAGGTTGACCGCCAGCGTGCCCCAGGGAAACACCGCGCCCCAGCGAGCGGTGACGACGGCCGTGAGCCAGACCCGCAGTACGCCCCCAAGCGCCCCCCCGGCACCGACCCATATCAACGGATGAACATCCAACACGACACTTCCCCCTTACGCCAGCGGCCATATTAGCAGACACAAAAAACCACCCGCGAGTGGGTGGTGGAAGTTACCGCATGCTTGCCAATGTTCGGTTCAGACGGCGTTCAACCGCCGCGGGGTTTTCCCCGGCTGTGGCGTCAGGCTAGAGGCGGCCGCCAGCATATGCTGCTCCAGGTCGTCGGCGTGGCACTTGAAGGCCAGGCATTCGCCGCAGCGCACGTCCTGGTCCATGGCATCCGCGGCCGGGAGAGTGAAACGGTCGTGGCCGCAAACGTTGCAGCGCAGCTCCAAGGGGACTTCCAACATCGAGGGTTCCTCCTAATCCGTGATGCTCTTCCCTGATCACCAAGGCAGTAGCTGTTGACAATTACAGTGGCACAGTTATCACTATACGTACAATGTTTGTATAGATTAAATCTTGCGTATAATGAGGTCGGAATGTGGCTCGCAACCAGTGTCGTCGTGTCTCATGACGCGCACATGACGGTCATCGACTTGTCTGGCTTGGCGCCGGCATGTTGAGATGCGGCATCATGGCCGCGCTGTATCAATGTCGCCACTCGCCTTTTCACGCTGACTCACGGAGGTAGAAGCGTGCTTGCACCACGTCTCTTCACGATACTCGCCGGCCTGCTGATGGCCCTGCTGCTGCTGGCACCGGCTCATGCGCAGCAGGCTGACCCCACCGCGCCACCGCCGGCCTACGATACCCTGGCTGACCTGCTCGAAGACGAGCAATCACGCAACCGCCTGATCGAGGAGCTGCGCGGCCTGTCGCAGCAAGATCCGGTGGCGCCATTGGGCCTGGAGGGTGAAGTCTCCGCCGAGGCCATCGCCGCCACCGCGCCCAGCGGCCAGGCCGCCGAGCAGGTCTCGCTGCCGCGCCGCCTGGCAGAAGCGACCAGCAACATCGCCGGCGACATCGGTAGCCAGTTCAACAACCTGATCAGCGTGATCGGCGGCCTGTTCAGCGGCCAACCCACCGGCGAGCCGGGCTTCGATAGCGCCGCCTTCATGAACGCCGCGATCAACCTGGGGCTGGTGATACTGGCGACCTTCGCGCTATTCATCGGCTTTCGCTACCTGGCCAAACCGGCCTTTACGCGCATCAGCCTGTGGTCGCGGGAGGGCGCCGGCCTGACGCCGATCCTGCGCCTGGTCATCGCGGTGGCAGTGGCTGCGGTGATCGACGTGCTGGTGGTCGCGCTGGCCTATGTCGGCGGCAACCTGATCGCCACCTTCGCGGTGGGCGAGACCGGCGAGCTCTCGACCCGCGCTTCGCTGTTCCTCAACGCCTTCCTGGTCATCGAGCTGTTCAAGGCGGCGGTGCGCATGCTGTTCGCCTCGCGCTACGAGGGACTGCGCCTGCTGCCGATCGCCGCTGACGATGCCTCCTACTGGAACCGCTGGATCGCGCGGTTGATCGGCCTGGTCGGCTACGGCCTGCTGGCGGTGGTGCCGCTACTCAACTTCTACCTGTCGCCGGCCCTAGGCCAGAGCGTCGGCACACTGATCATGTTCGGCGCCTTCGTCTACGCCGTCGGCAAAGTGCTCAAGAATCGCCTCAAGCTGCGCCACGCCATCAAGGGCATGGCTGAGCGCAGCTCGCTGAGCGCCACGCGCATGTCGTTGCAGCTATTCGCACGGCTGTGGCACTGGCTGGCGATTATCTACTTCCTGATGGTGCTGGTGGTAACGCTGGTGCGTCCTGAGGATGCCCTGCCGTTCGTGATGATCGCCACCCTGCAGACACTGCTGGTCGTCGGCGCCGGCGCGCTGCTGTCGGCACTACTGACCCAGACCATCGGCCGCCATATTCGTCTCTCCGACGATATGCGCCGCAAACTGCCAATGCTCGAGCCGCGCCTCAACAGCTACGTCCCCAACGCTCTGCGGGTCGTACGCGCGGTGATTCTGATCGCCGTGATCATGCTGGTGCTCAACGCCTGGGGCGCCTTCGATGCTGCTGCCTGGTACGCCTCCGAGGCCGGCCGCGGGCTGATCGGCAAGCTGATCAGCGTGGCAGTGATCCTGGCCGTGGCCTTGGCCGCCTGGCTGGGCCTGGCCAGCATGATCGAACACAAGCTCAATCCCGAGACCGGCAAAGGTGAGCCCGACGCCCGCGCCAAGACGCTGCTGACGCTGTTCCGCAACGCCCTGGCGATCGCCCTGGTGACCATCACGCTGATGATCGTGCTGGCCGAGATCGGTATCAATATCGGCCCGCTGATCGCCGGTGCCGGTGTGCTCGGCCTGGCCATTGGTTTCGGTGCCCAGAAGCTGGTCCAGGACATCATCACCGGTGTATTCATCCAGATCGAGAACGCCATGAACACCGGCGACGTGGTCACCGTGGGCGGTATCACCGGTACCGCCGAGCGCCTCAGCATTCGCTCGGTGGGCATCCGCGACCTCAACGGCACCTACCATATCGTGCCCTTCTCCAGCGTGGACACCGTCTCCAACTACATGCGCGAGTTCGGCTATCACGTCGGCGAGTACGGCATCGCCTACCGCGAGAGCATCGATGACGCCATCATTGCCCTGCGCGAGGCCTTCGACGAACTGGCCGCAAGCGAGGATAGCAAGATGAATATCCTTGCCCCGCTGGAAGTCGCGGGGGTCGTCGCCCTCGCCGACAGCTCGGTGAATATCCGCGTGCGCATCAAGACCACGCCGGGCACCCAGTGGGCCACCGGCCGCGCCTTCAACCGCCTGGTCAAGCTGCACTTCGACGCCAAGGGCATCGAGATCCCCTTCCCGCACACCACTCTCTACTTCGGTGTCGGCAAGGAGGGCGAAGCGCCGCCGGCCAACCTGCGCCTCATGCAGCAGCCGTTCGATATCGACGGCCGCCCGGGTGGCCAGCCGCGCTCCGGGGAGCAGAGCCGCAGCGGGCAGGACGACCCGCGCTCGCAGCCCAACCCCGAGTTCAAGGGCGACTTCGACGAAGACTGATCGCGCCCTTGCCACCCACGCGAAAGGGGCTGCCGTTGGCAGCCCCTTTTTCGTCGACCAAGCGCTCGATCAATGGGTGGTGACCAGCATCACCACGCTGAGCGCCGCCGAAACCCACATCGCCGGCTTGATTTCGATACCGCGGCCGGTGAACAGCTTGATGATCACGAAGCTCAGGAAGCCGAAAGCGATCCCCAGGGTGATCGAGTAGGTCAGCGGCATCAGGATGATCGCCAGGAAGGCCGGGAAGGCCTGGTCGTAGCGCGTCCAGTCGATCTTGCCGATCGGCGCCAGCATGAACAGCCCGACCAGCACCAACGCCGGGGCGGTAGCGATCGACGGTACCAGCGAGAGCAGCGGCGAGAGAAACAGGAACGGCAGGAATAGCACTGCGATGACCACCGCCACCAGCCCGGTACGCCCGCCCTGGGCCACCCCGGCGCCCGACTCGATAAAGGTCTGGGCGGCGCTGGTACCGAGCGGCGCGGCGATCATCGAAGCGAAGGCGTCGACGGTCATCGAGCGCTTGAGGTTGCGCGGATTGCCGTCCTTGTCCTTGAGGTCGGCGGACTCGGAAAGCGCCATGAAGCACGACAACGCATCGAAGAAGTTGGTGAACAGCATCACGAAGATGAACGGCAGGTAGGCGACCTTCAGTGCGCCCCAGATATCCACTTGCATGACGGCGCTGAAGTCGGGCCAGGCGGCCAGGCCGCTCCATTCGACCATCACCTCGCCGCCCCACATCCGCCCCATCGGCGTGGCCAGCAGGGTGGTCAGGGCGATGCCCAGGATCAGCGCACCGTTGAAGCGCATGATGACCATGATCACGGTGGCCATCATGCCGATGAAGAAGGTGATCAGCGTCGGGTCCATGCTGCCCAGCGATACCAGGGTAGCGTCGCTGCCAACGATGAAGCCGGCGTTCTTGAGCCCGATGAAGGTGATGAACAGGCCGATACCGCAGGTGATGGCATAGCGCAGCGAGGCCGGGATCGCCTCGATGATCGCCTTGCGCACATTGAACAGCGCCAGGGTCGCGAACAGCACCCCCGACCAGAACACGCAGCCCAGCGCCACCTCCCACGACAGCCCGGCACCGTGCACCAGGGTGTAGGTGAACAGCGCGTTCATGCCCATGCCCGGCGCCACCAGAATCGGGTTGCGCGCGTACAGCCCCATCGCCAGGCTGCTCAAGAAGCTGATCAGCACGGTAGCCGAGAGTGCCGCCGAGAACGGAATCCCGGCATCACTGAGGATCGCTGGATTGACCACGATGATGTACATCGAGGCGAGAAAGGTGGCGACACCGGCCAGCACCTCGGTCCGCAGGGTCGAGCCACGATGACGTATACGGAAATAACGCTCCAGCCAGTTGCCCTCACCCGGGGCCTGGCTAGACGACGCTGATGCCGTGTCGGCAGTAGTGGAGGAGTGTTGCATCGTCATGGTCCTGTTGTTGTTGGCTGTCGTAGAGCAGGAGCGCCGCAGGCGACCCTGACCTTTCGGTCAAACAATCACAGGGTAGGCAATTTTTGACCACTTGGACAAGCAAGGATAGACCAATGACGTATACAAAAGAGAAAAACACTGGATACGTTTTTCCAGGTATAAAAAAAGGCGCCTGACGGCGCCCAGGAGAGCAAGATGGCAAGCTCAGCGATTGTCGTCGCTGGGCTGGGGAAGCGAGGGCAGCGACTTGTCGAGCAGCTCGACGCTCTGGCGATAGTAGAGCTGGCTCTTGTTGTGCTCGCCGAGGTTGGCGTAGAGCCGCGCCAGCTCGGCGCACACCACGCCGCTGGGGCGCTGGCGCTGGCTGGCCTCGAAGTACTCCTGCGCCTTGCCCCAGTAGGCGTTGCGCAGCGACAGCCGGCCCAGGGTGAGCAGCAGGTCGGGGTCGTTGGGGCGCTCCTGCAACCACTTCTCGGCGTAGACCAGCTGGCGCGCCGCATCGACGCTGAGCAGGCCGTAGCGTAGCACCAGGCGATGGTCCCAGTGCTCCTTGAGCGAGTGGCGCAGCAGGCGCTCGGCGATGCCCTCCTCGCCGCCGCGCACCAGCGCCTCGGCGTAGATCACCACCAGTTCGATGTCGCCGCGCAGGTAATCGGGCATGTCGGCCCACAGGTTGCGCACCCGTTCGATGTCGCCGGGCTGGCGCGCCGCCTGCACGATCAGCTCGCGGTAGGCGCGCTGCTCGAGGGTCTGGCGCTCCTCGGGGGCGATCAGCTGCTGGGCGGCGAGGCGCGGTATCAGCCGCCGCAGTCCGTCCCAGTCGTTGACGCTGAGATAGGCCTGCTTGAGCTGCTTGAGCACCTGGGGATGGTTGGGCAGCTGCTTGTCGAGGCGGGTCAGGGTGGCCAGGGCTTCCTCGAACTGATGACGGTCGAGCATCAGCTGGGCCTGGACCATGCCCACCGCGGTATCGGCGCCCTCGGTGCTCAGGTGAGCGCGCTTGAGCAGGGTGTCGGCCTGGTCGTAGCGGCCCTGGTAGTGAGCCGCCAGCGCCGCGGAGAGGTAGTTGACCAGCGGCGTACTGGAGTCGTCCGCCGACTTGACCAGCGCCTTCTCGGCGCGCTTCCAGCGCCCCTCGGCCAGCGCCACCAGGCCGCGCACGGTACTCTTCATGGCGTTGCGGTTGCGCGTGCGGCTGTTCCACAGCTTGAGCCGGCTGACCGGATGGCGCAGCCGGCTGAGCACGCGCAACGCGAAGTGCAGCGCCAGAAAGCCCCCCAGCAGCAGGATCAGCCCAAACCAGAACGAGGTCTGCAGCGAGGTGTCGCCGACCCGCACCAGCCAGTAGCCGGGCACGCTGACCATCAACTGGCCGAACAGGGCCCCCAGCGCCAGGCCGAGAACGACGATCAGGATCAGTTTTCTCATGCCTCGTCTCCCGCATCGTCGCCGTTATCCATGCGGCCGTTGAAGCGCCGCTCGATAAACTCGGCCAGCGCTTGCTGGGAGCCGCTGATATCCGGCAGCTCGGGGCGAATCGCCGCCTCACGCAGCTCGCCGAGCCGCTCGAGGACCCGCTGCACACCCTCGCTGTCGGTGTCGTAATAGGCGTCGACCAGGGCGAGCGCCTTGTCGAGGCTGGCCTCGTACAGCGCTTCCTCTTCCTTGAGCAGCGCCAGCTGGGCCTGTTCGATCAGCAGCCGGACGTTCTGGCGCAGGTAGGCCTCCTGCTCGGGAGCGATCAGTGCCTCCAGCGCTTCGTCGTGGCGGCGCACCGTGACCAGGTCGCGCAGCTCGGCACCGAAGCGCGACAGCTGCTGCTGCCAGTTGCCGGAAGGCGGCTGCTCGATGCCCGACTCGGCGGCGATCTGCTCGATGTCCTGGCCCAGCGGCAGGCCGGCGAGCTGTTCCTGCTGGGCGTCGAGAGCCAGATAGAGGCCGGTGCGGTCGACCCGTGGCACCGAGTCCAGGGCCGCCAACTCCGACGAGATCGCCCGGCGTACCGGGGTCAGCGCCGGATTGTCGGCATCGCGCAGGCGGCCGTCGGCGGTGCGCAGCAGCGCCGCGGCGCCGTCGGCGTCACGCTCCAGCTGCAGGCGCTGATTGGCCAGGCGCAGCAGGTAGGCGGCCTCGGCGTGGAGCCACTCGCGCTCGTCGGCATCCTGTTCGCTGGAGAGCTCATCGAGCACGCGGTCGAGGGTCTCGTCGACCTCACCGCGGTAGGCGCTGAACTCGTCACGCAGTTCGGCGAGGGCGCCATCCAGCGCAGCATCGCGCTCGCTTTCGCCCTCATCGAGGCGCTCCTCCAGCACCGCCAGTTCATCGCGCGTCGCCGCCTCGCCGCTGCGCGCCTCGAGATCGGCGATGCGCTGCTGCTGCGCCTCGAGCCGTTCCCAGCCCTGCCAGGCGGCCAGCAGCAGCGCCAGGCCGAGCAGTATCGCCAGCACCAGCGCAATCAGCCCGCTCTTGCTGCCGCCGCCGTCGCGGGGCGGCGGCGTGGCCGGCGACGCCGGGGGCGGCTTGCCCGCGCCGCCAGCCTTGCTCGAGGACGTTTTCGCCGCCGTATCGGCACCGGGCTTGGTGGCCGCGCTCGACGGCTTGCTGGTGGACTCGCCAGCGCCGGACTTGCTGGCGCCCTTGGCGTCAGATGTATCGCTGGCCTGGGCAGCGGCGGAGGCCTTCGGCGCGGGCGTTTCGCCGGACGTGGCCGCCGACGTCTCGCTTGGCTTGGCCGCGGCGCTATCGCTGGACTTGGCCGCGGCGCTGCCGTCGGCGGGCGCCTTGGCGCCGCGGCGCCGGCTACGCGAGCGGCCGCCGCTCTTGCCCGGCGCGGCGGGATCAGATGAGGTCGCGGCGGTGTCGCCAGCATCGCGGGAAGACGTCTCAGGCGGGGTCTCACCGGATGGCGTCTGGTTATCGTCCTGATCGTGTGGTTGCTTGCTCATCTGTCGCTAGCCCTTTTCAAGATCGTCATGATCGATTGCTGCGCCATCGTCCCGCGCGTCGATATCGGCGACTGCTGCACTCAGGGCCGCCACCGAGGCACCACCGGCACTCCGCACATCGGTGAACCCCAGGCTGCCTGCCAGTGTAGCCAAACGCCGACTGGAAACGATTAGCGGTTGGTTCAAGGCGCGTGATTGACACCATCCTGCCAGATATTCGAGCAGTTCTCCGCTGGAGATCACCAACGCCATATAGTCGCCGTGTTTCAGGCGCTCGGCGGCGGCGCCCTGCGGCGGCCGCAGCACTCGTCGATAGAGTGCCAGACGCGTGACCCGGGCGCCACGCGCCGCCAGGATCTCGGCGAGCAGCGGCCGGCCACCTTCGCCGGCCACCAGTAGCACCTTCTGCTCGGCCAGCCGCGCCAGCGACGCTAGCGCCAGCAGGTCTTCGCTGGTGTCGCCGCCACCCGCTGGCGGCACGTGGACCCGCACCCCCAGGCAGCGGTGCAGCGTCGCCGCGGTGGCCTGCCCCACCGCGTAGAAGGCCAGGCCCAGCGGCAGCTGCGGCCAGTAGCGGTCGAGCGCCTCGGCCAGCCGCTCGGCGGCGTAGGGGCTGACCACCACGATGCGCGCGAACTGGTCGATATCCAGCCACACGCTGCGCTGGCGGGCATCCTCCTCGAGCGGTTCGAGCTGCATCACCTCGAGGTGCTGCACGGTGTGACCCTCGGCGACCAACGCCGCGGCCAGCCGCGCGCCGCGTTCGCCGGGGCGCGTCAGCAGGATCGGCCACGCCATCAGGCGTCGCCGTAAACCTGAGCGAGGATCTCTCCAGCGCCCTGGTCGAGCAGGTCCTCGGCGACGCGGATGCCCAGCGTCTCCGGCTCGCTGGCCGAGCCGCGGCCCTCGGCGCGCAGCACGTGAGTTCCCTCGGGGTTGCCCACCAGCGCGCGCAGCCACAGCGTCTGGTCGTCGTTCTCAAAGATCGCATGGCCGCCGATGGGCACCTGGCAGCCGCCCTCCAGGCGCGTGTTCATGGCCCGTTCGGCGCGCACCCGGGTGGCGGTCGCGGGGTCATCCAGCGGCGCCAGCAGCTCGATCAAGGCGTGGTCGTCGCTACGGCACTCAATGCCCAGCGCGCCCTGACCGCAGGCCGGCAGGCACACCTCGGGCGGCAGTTCGGCGGTGATGCGCTCGGCCAGCCCCAGCCGCCGCAGGCCGGAGGTGGCCAGGATGATGGCATCGAACTCGCCGGCGTCGAGCTTGCCGAGGCGGGTCTGGACGTTGCCGCGCAGGCTCAACACCTCGAAGTCGGGGCGCGCCTCGCGCATCTGCAGGCCGCGGCGCAGGCTCGAGGTGCCAATACGCGCGCCCTCGGGCAGCGCATCGATCGAGTCATAGTGGTTGGAGACGAAGGCGTCGGTGGGTTCGGCGCCGGCGAGGATCACCGACAGCCCCAGGCCCTCGGGAAAGTGCATCGGCACGTCCTTCATCGAGTGCACGGCGATATCGGCGCGGCCGTCGAGCATCGACTCTTCGAGCTCCTTGACGAACAGCCCCTTGCCGCCGACCTTGGCCAGCGGGGTGTCGAGGATCTTGTCGCCGCGGGTGGACATCGCCACCAGTTCCACCTCGAGGCCGGGGTGCGCCGCCATCAGGCGGTCACGCACGTGTTCGGCCTGCCACATGGCGAGCAGGCTCTTGCGGGTGGCAATACGCAGGGTGGTATAAGCGGGCACGGAAGGCTCCCTGGATGAGCCCGGCCGATGGCGGCCGGGCGATGAGCAAGGCGAGGAGCGCACCCTCGCATGATGCCACCATCATAATGCACCGGCGCAAGCAGGAAAAATGCGCCGCGCTCGCGACGGTACGCAGCGTGGCCAGCCTGCGCGACTCTGGTACACTTTGCGGCCATGAGCGCGCGTCTTTGACCGTATCACCGCCGACAAGATCACAGCAGGATGCCCAGCCCGATGAGCAAACCAACCAACCAGTCCTGGGGCGGCCGCTTCAGCGAGCCCACCGACGCCTTCGTGGCCCGCTTCACCGCCTCGGTGGACTTCGACCAGCGCCTTGCCCAGCACGACATCCGCGGCTCCATCGCCCACGCCACCATGCTGGCCCGGGTCGGCGTGCTCAGCGACGCCGAGCGCGATGCCATCGTCGCCGGGCTCGGCGAGATCGCCGAGGAGATCGCCCGCGGCGAGTTCGCCTGGTCGGTGCCGCTGGAAGACGTGCATATGAACATCGAGGCGCGGCTCACCGACAAGATCGGCATCACCGGCAAGAAGCTGCACACCGGCCGCTCACGCAACGACCAGGTGGCCACCGATATCCGCCTCTACCTGCGCGACGAGATCGATATCGTCGACGCCGAGCTCGGCCGCCTGCGCGAAGGGCTGATCGAACTCGCCAACCGCGAGGCCGACACCATCATGCCCGGCTTCACCCACCTGCAGACCGCCCAGCCGGTGACCTTTGGCCACCACCTGCTGGCCTGGCAGGAGATGGTCGCCCGCGACCAGCAGCGCCTCGCCGACTGTCGCCGCCGGGTCAACGTGATGCCGCTGGGCGCCGCCGCCCTGGCCGGCACCACCTACCCCATCGACCGCCACGTCACCGCCGAGCTGCTGGGCTTCGAGCGCCCGGCCGAGAACAGCCTCGACGCGGTCAGCGATCGCGACTTCGCCATCGAGTTCACCGCCTTCGCCAGCCTGCTGCTGATGCACCTGTCGCGGATGAGCGAGGAGCTGGTGCTATGGACCAGCGCCCAGTTCGACTTCATCGACCTGCCCGACCGCTTCTGCACCGGCTCGTCGATCATGCCGCAGAAGAAGAACCCCGACGTGCCCGAACTGGTGCGCGGCAAGAGCGGCCGGGTCTACGGCCACCTGATGAGCCTGCTGACGCTGATGAAGTCGCAGCCGCTGGCCTACAACAAGGACAACCAAGAGGACAAGGAGCCGCTGTTCGACACCCTCGACACCGTCAAGGGCTGCCTGCGCGCCTTCGCCGACATGATCCCCGCCATCCAGGCCAAGCCCGACAACATGCGCGAGGCGGCGCGGCGCGGCTTCTCCACCGCCACCGACCTGGCCGACTACCTGGTACGCAAGGGGGTGGCCTTCCGCGACGCCCACGAGATCGTCGGCCAGTCGGTGGCCTATGGCATCGAACAGGGCAAGGATCTGTCCGACATGCGCCTCGACGAGCTGCGCCAGTTCTCCGATACGATTGGCGACGATGTCTTCGAGGTGCTGACCCTGGAGGGCTCGGTGGCGGCACGCAACCATATCGGCGGCACCGCCCCCGACCAGGTGCGCGCCGCCGCCCAGCGCGCCCGCGACGACCTCGCCAGGGGGCAGTCATGATCGCGCGCGCGGCACTGCTGGCCCTGGCGCTGCTGCTGCTGGCCGGCTGCGGCCAGAAGGGGCCGCTCTATCTGCCCGACGACCAACAGGCCGCCGAGCGCTACGGCGTCCCCGACACGTCCGACGACGACGAGAGCTGAGCATGGATCATTTCGAATACCGCGACGGGGTGATGTACGCCGAAGACGTGCCGCTGATGCAAGTCGCCGAGCGCATCGGTACGCCCTGCTACGTCTACTCCCGGGCCACCCTGGAGCGCCACTTCCGCGCCTACAGCGAGGCGCTGGGCAGCCATCCGCACCTGATCTGCTATGCGGTCAAGGCCAACTCCAACCTGGCGGTGCTGGGCCTGCTGGCACGCCTCGGCGCCGGCTTCGACATCGTCTCGGTGGGCGAGCTGGAGCGCGTATTGGCGGCCGGCGGCGACCCCGCCAAAGTAGTGTTCTCCGGCGTCGCCAAGCAGGAGAACGAGATGGCCCGCGCCCTGGAGGTGGGCATCAAGTGCTTCAACGTCGAGTCGCTGCCGGAGCTCGAGCGCCTCGACGCGGTGGCCGGCGGGCTGGGCAAGGTCGCGCCGGTATCGCTGCGCGTCAACCCCGACGTCGACGCCAGGACCCACCCCTACATCTCCACCGGGCTCAAGGCCAACAAGTTCGGCATTCCGGTTGACGAGGCGCTGACGGTCTACGAGCGCGCCGCGGCGCTGCCCAACCTCAAGGTGGTCGGCCTCGACTGTCATATCGGCTCGCAGCTCACCGAGCTGGCGCCGTTCCTCGACGCCCTCGACCGCCTGCTGCTGCTGCTCGACAAGCTCAAGGCGCGCGGCATCGAGGTCGAGCACCTCGATCTCGGCGGCGGCCTCGGCGTGCCCTACCGCGACGAGCGCCCGCCAGCGCCGTTCGACTATGCCGCCTCGCTGCTCGAGCGGCTCTCGCAGTGGCAGGGTCGCCAAGCGCTGACGCTGCTGTTCGAGCCCGGCCGCTCGATCGCCGCCAACGCCGGCGTGCTGCTGACCCGGGTCGAATTCCTCAAGCCCGGCGAAGAGAAGAGTTTCGCCATCGTCGACGCCGGCATGAACGACCTGATCCGCCCGGCGCTCTACCAGGCCTGGCAGGCGATCCTGCCGGTGGATACCCGCACGCCCCGCGACACCGGCACCTATGACGTGGTCGGCCCGGTGTGCGAGACCGGCGACTTCCTGGGCAAGGAGCGCGAACTGGCAATCGCCGCCGGCGACCTGCTGGCGGTGCGCTCGGCGGGGGCCTATGGCTTCGTGATGGCCTCCAACTACAACAGCCGTCCGCGCCCCGCCGAGGTGATGGTCGACGGCGACCGGCTGCACCTGGTGCGCCGCCGCGAGCGCCTCAGCGACCTGTGGGCCGGCGAAGCGCTGCTGCCCGAGCCCGAGGAGGCACGCTGATGCTGCTGCACTTCACCAAGATGCACGGGCTCGGCAATGACTTCATGGTCGTCGACCTGGTCACCCAGCGCGCACGACTCAGCGACGCACAGATCCGCCAGCTCGGCGACCGCCACCTCGGCATCGGCTTCGACCAGCTGCTGATCGTCGAGCCGCCCCACGACCCGGACATGGACTTCCGCTACCGGATCTTCAACGCCGACGGCAGCGAGGTGGAGAACTGCGGTAACGGCGCACGCTGCTTCGCGCGCTTCGTGCGCGACCAGCGCCTGACCCACAAGCACCAGATCCGCGTCGAGACCCAGGGCGGCCCGCTGACCCTGGTGGTGGAGGACGATGGCAGGGTCAGCGTCGACATGGGCGCACCGCGCTTCGCCCCCCAGGCGATCCCCTTCGATGCCGCCGAAGAGCGGCTGACCTACCCACTCGAGGTCGACGGCGAACGCCTCGAGATCGGCGCCGTATCGATGGGCAACCCGCATGCGGTAGTGCGCGTCGACAGCGTCGATGCCGCCCCGGTGGCGCGCCTCGGCCCGGCCATCGAGCGGCATCCGCGCTTTCCCCAGCGGGTCAATGCCGGCTTCATGCAGGTGGTATCGCCGCATGAGATCCGCCTGCGCGTCTTCGAGCGCGGCAGCGGCGAGACCCTGGCCTGCGGCACCGGGGCCTGCGCGGCGGTGGCCTGCGGCATCCGCCAGGGTATCCTCGAGAGCCCGGTCACGGTGCACCTGCCCGGCGGCGAGCTGACCATCGACTGGCCCGGCGACGCGGCCAGCCTGATCATGACCGGCCCGGCGACCCGGGTCTTCGACGGTCGGGTGGCACTGACCTGACCGCCCTGCTGCGATAGAAGGAGTCCCGTATGGCCCGAGCCCCGGCCCCCGAACCGCGCCAGACGCTGGCCCCCGAGCGCGTCGCCGAGTGGCTGGCGCGCCACCCCGACTTCTTCGTCGGCCGCGAAGGCCTGCTGCAGCAGCTCAAGGTGCCGCACCCCGAGACCCGCGGCGCCACCTCGCTGCTCGAACGCCTGGTCCACGACCTGCGCGAGCGCGCCGAGAGCGCCGAATGGCGCCTCGAGCAGCTGCTGGAGTCGGCGCGCCACAACGAGGCGCAGTACCGGCGCACCCGTGAGATGGTGCTGGCCCTGCTCGAGGCCGAGGACAACGACGCCATGGGCCAGGCCCTGGCCACCCAGCTGGCCGAGCGCTTTCGCACCCCGGCGGTGGCGCTATGGTGTCCGACCAGCCTCACCGATCGCGAGCCGCGCCCGCCGCAGCCGCCGCGACACGTCCTCGACGACGCCGCCGGCACCCGCCTGGCGGCACTCCTCGACGGTCGCACCAGCCGCTGCACGCGGCTCACAGTGACCGACTGGAAGCGCCTGCTGCCACACCTGCCGGCCCCCGAGCAGCCCGGCTCCTGCGCC
Source organism: Halomonas salipaludis (assembly GCF_002286975.1). GTDB lineage: Bacteria > Pseudomonadota > Gammaproteobacteria > Pseudomonadales > Halomonadaceae > Franzmannia > Franzmannia salipaludis. The sequence continues at coordinate 521,925 of NZ_NSKB01000003.1, read as the reverse complement.
ATCAGCCGGCTATCGCTGGGCGAGCCGCTGGGCTACCTGGTGCTCGCCAGCCCCGACCCGGAGCACTTCCGCGCCAGCCTCGATACCCTGTTCACCGAGTACCTCGGCGACGTGGTGGCGCGGCTGCTGGTTCGTCACGGGCCGCCGGCGTGAGCGCCGCCAGCCTGCAGGATGAGGTCGCGGCCTTCCTCGCCGAGTTGGCCGCCCACGCCAGCCCGGCCACCGTCGCCGCCTACCGCCAGGACCTGGCCGCGCTGACCCATTTTGCCGAGGCCGCCGGACTCGACGCCTGGAATGCTCTCGATGTGGCGCTGCTGCGCCGCTTCCTCGGCGCCGAGCGCAGCCGCGGCCTGGCCGCGCGCAGCCTGGCGCGGCGCCGTGCGGCGCTGTCGCGCTTCGCCGACCACCTGGTGCGCCGCGGCCTGCTGGCCCACAACCCGGTGAGCCTGACCCAGGCGCCGCGCCAGCCGCGCCACCTGCCGCGCCCGGTCGACGTCGACCTGCTCGGCCGTTTCCTCGACACGCCCCACGACGACTCGCCGCTGGCGCGGCGCGACCAGGCCATGCTCGAACTGCTCTACTCCAGCGGCCTGCGCCTCGCCGAACTCGCCGCGCTGGATATCGACCAGCTCCAGGCCCAGCGGGTACGGGTGATTGGCAAGGGCAGCAAGCCGCGCCAGGTGCCGGTAGGAGCGCGGGCGCGCCAGGCGCTGGAGGCCTGGTTGGCGGTGCGCGGCCAACTGGCCGGCGACGCTGAAACCGCGCTGTTCGTCGGCCAGCGCGGGCGGCGTCTCGGGCATCGGGCGATCCAGCTGCGCCTCGCTGCCCTGGCCCGCCAGCGCGGCCTGCCGGAGCACCTTCATCCGCACCGCCTGCGCCACTCCTTCGCCAGCCACCTGCTGGAGTCGAGCCAGGATCTGCGCGCGGTGCAGGAGCTGCTCGGCCATGCCAACCTCTCCACCACCCAGGTCTATACGCGGCTCGACTGGCAGCACCTCGCCGCCAGCTACGACGCCGCCCACCCGCGCGCCAAGCGGCGCCGTGACCCGACACCCTGAGCTACCTGCCATGCCACCCATCGATGCGCTGACCTTCGATCTCGACGATACCCTGTGGGACAACCGCCCGGTCATGGAGCACGCCGAACACGGCCACTACCGCTGGCTGGACGAGGCACTGGCCGCCTGGCACGGCGCGCAGGCGGCGAGCCTCGGGCGCTACGCCGAGCGTTTCCCCCTCAGCGCCTACCAGACACGCCGCCAGCAGCTGGCCGAGCGCGTGCCGCTGCGCCGCGGCGACTTCACCTGGATTCGTGAGCGCGCCCTGCGCGAGCTGCTCGAGGAGTATGGCCTGCCACGCAGCGCCGCGGCGATGTGGGCGGCGGCGGGGCTGGCACAGTTTCTCGACCTGCGCCACCGGCTGACGCCCTATCCTGAAGTCGCTGCCCTGCTCGAAGCGCTCGGCAGCCGCTATCGCCTCGGCGCGATTACCAATGGCAATGTCGACCTGGCTCGGCTGCCCATCGCCGCGCACTTCCGGGTCACCATCGCCGCCGGCGAGATGCTCGCCCCCAAGCCCGATGCACGGCCCTTCCTGGCCGCCCTGGCGCGGCTCGGCAGCCGTCCGTCGCGGGCGCTCCACGTGGGGGATTCATGGCGTGAGGATGTGCTGCCGGCCCAGCGGCTCGGCATGCGCGTGGCGTGGATCGATGCCCGCAACGAAGGCGCTACCAGCCTGCCACCGGGGGTTCACCGGCTGCGCCACGTCAGCGAGCTGCCGGATCTCCTGGCCGGCCTGGATTAGCCGTCCACCAGCCACTCGTCCAGCTTGGCCTGGGCCGCGTCGACCCCCTCGCGCTTGAGCGACGAGAACAGCTGCACGCTGACCAGGTCCTCCCATTCGCGCAGCCGGCTGCGGACCTTTTGCAGCTCGCTCTTGGCCGCGCCGCTCTTGAGCTTGTCGGCCTTGGTCAGCAGGATGTGCACCGCCATGTCCTGCTCGTCGGCCCAGCCGAGCATCATCTCGTCGAACTCGCTGAGCGGATGGCGCACGTCCATCACCAGCACCAGGCCGCGCAGCGACTGGCGGTTACGCAGGTAGTCGGCGAGGTGGCGCTGCCACTCCAGCTTGACCTTCTCCGGCACCTTGGCGTAGCCGTAGCCGGGCAGGTCGACCAGCCGTTGGGACTCGCCGCCGACCAGCGAAAAGAAGTTGATCAGCTGGGTGCGGCCGGGGGTCTTGGAGGTCCGCGCCAAGGCCTTCTGCTGGGTCAGGGCATTGATGGCGCTCGACTTGCCGGCATTGGAGCGACCGGCGAAGGCGACCTCGGCGCCGGCATCGGGCGGGCACTGCGCCAGGGTCGGGGCGCTGGTGAGAAAGCGGGCAGTCTGGTAGTTGAGGCGCGACATGGGGAAGCGAGATCCTGTCTGGGGCCGGTATTCGACGATTGATGGCGCACGGCGCAGTGCGGCCGCATTCACGTTATCGGGCGGATTCGTTATAATGCGGTGTCTTTTGTCTGCGACCTGGGGCACGCTAGTGTACCACCGTGCTCTCGTCGACAGCGACCTGCCCACTTTCGGCATGGCTGTCGTGCGACTGGCGGGCTCGGCTGCGGTCACCGCGGGCCCGGGCGGCACCCAGGGTGCGTACCGGTAAACAACGAAACGGCATAGTGGATTAGCGATGAGAAAGTTACTGGCAAGCCTGGCAATTACCGTGGGCGCCGTGGGTGTGGCCCACGCAGAAGAAATCGAGGGTGATCCGGCCGCAGGCCAGGAATTGGCCGGCACCTGTGCCGCCTGCCACGGCCAGGAGGGCATCAGCCCGTCGGCTTCCTTCCCGCACCTGGCCGGCCAGCAGGCCTCCTACCTCGCCAAGCAGATCATGGACATCCGCGACGGCAACCGCGAGGTGCCTCAGATGGCCGGCCAGGTCGACGACTACTCCGACCAGGACGCCTGGGACGTGGCGGCCTTCTATGCCGAGCAGGACGCCAACATCGGCCAGGCCGATGACGAGGCCGAACTGCTGGCACGCGGCGAAGCGCTCTACCGCGGTGGCGACATGGCCAAGGGCATTCCCAGCTGTGCCGCCTGCCACACCCCCACCGGCGAGGGCATCGGCAGCGCCGTCTACCCGGGGCTCGCCGGACAGTTCCCCGACTATACCGTGTCGACGCTGCAGGACTTCGCCGCCGGCGAGCGCGCCAACGACCCCAACAACGTGATGCGTGACATCGCCGCCAAGATGAGCGATGCCGACATGCAAGCGGTGGCCAACTACCTCTACGGCCTGCACGACTGAAGCACCTGCGACATGCTGTCGCATCTCGCTGCGGCGAGACCCTCGAAGGCGGCCGACGGCCGCCTTCGGCGTTTTACCGCATGACGATTTGCTGCATCATGTCCTGGGAACCCTGGCCGGTGCGCCCGCTCCAAGAGTGGCGTCCGACCTGCCGGGCGTCATACGTTATGCGCGATGCGCCGAGGAGAATAACAGCATGTTCAAGACATTGATGGTCGCGGTGGCCGGCCTCGGCCTGTCGGGCCTGGTTGCCGCCCAGCAAGTGGTCGAGGGCCAGCACTATGAAGCGCTCGACGAGGCGGTGGAAACCCGCGTCGATGCCGATATGATCGAGGTCACCGAGGTGTTCTGGTACGGCTGCCCGCACTGCAACCGCCTGCAGCCCACCCTCAACGCCTGGCTCGAGGAGCTCGACGACGATGTTGCCGTGATCCATATGCCGGCGACCATGGGCGGCGACTGGAACAAGCACGCCGCGGCCTACTATGCCGCCGAGGAACTCGGCATTCGTGAGGATCTTCACGCCGACTTCTTCGCTGCCATCCACGACCAGGGCCGCGCACTCACCGATGACGACGACATCGCCGACTTCTTTAGCGACTACGGCGTCAGCGAGGACGAGGCGCGCCAGGCGCTGGGCTCCTTCGGCGTACGCAGCCAGGTCAACCAGGCCCACTCGCGGATGCGTGCCATGCAGCTGATGGGCGTTCCGGCATTGGTCATCGACGGCCGCTACGTGGTCAGCCCGTCGAGCGCCGGCAGCCTCGAGAACATGCCGCAAGTCGCCGATGCGCTGATCGACATGGTGCGAGAAGAGCGGAGCCAATAGCAGTGAGCCAGGCCGACGTCCTGCATCGCCCCCACGATGCCAGTCATCTGCGGCTGTTGACCTTCAATCTGCAGGTCGGCATCCATACCTCGGCCTATCACCACTACCTGACCCGCAGCTGGCAGCACTTTCTGCCGCACCCCAAGCGCGCCGGACGCCTCGACCTGATGAGTGAGGTGCTCGGCAAGTTCGATATCGTCGGCCTGCAGGAGGTCGACGGCGGCAGCTTCCGCTCCGGCAACGTCAACCAGGTCGAATACCTGGCCGGCCGCGCCGGCTTCCCGCACCACTTCCAGCAGCTCAATCGCAACCTGGGGCGCTTCGCCCAGCACAGCAACGGGCTGCTGTCGCGGCTGCCGCCGGCACGCATCGAGGAGCACCGCCTGCCCGGCACCCTGCCCGGGCGCGGCGCCATCCACGCCAGCTATGGCGAAGGCCCCGATGCCCTGCATCTGTTCGTCGCCCATCTGGCCCTCAGCCATCGCGCCCGGGTGCGCCAGCTCGACTATCTCAGCGAGATCATCTCGCCGCTGCGCCACGTGGTGGTGATGGGCGACCTCAACTGCACCCCCGAGCAACTGCACACCCACGACCGCTTCTGCCGCTCGCTGCCGTTGCACCCGGTGCTACCGCTGCCCAGCTACCCCTCGTGGCAGCCGCGCCGCGCGCTGGACCACATCCTGCTCTCGTCGTCGCTGGCCACCACCGAGGTACGCGTCCTCGACCAGCTGTTCTCCGACCACCTGCCGATCGCCGTCGACCTGGCCCTGCCGCTGGCCTGCCAGCAGGCACTGGGGCGTATCAAGTCCACGGGGTGAGCCGTCCCAAGCGAGGGACGCCGGGGGCAGGTCCTAGAGGAGGGCTGCGTACGAGGCAATGGTGGATGATTTTGTCGCCATAATCGGCGATCATGTCGCGCCACGCTAGAACAACCGTTTACCGTTGAGAGGTCCCATGAGCCGCGCGACTCGCGAGCCGGTGCTGCTGTCCCGACTCGATGCCTTCACCGAGGTCATCGGCCGCAGCATTGCCTGGCTGGTGCTGATGATGATGCTGGTGCAATTCGCCATCGTGGTGATGCGCTACCTGTTCAATGTGCACAGCATCGTCATGCAGGAATCGGTGATGTACATGCACGCCGCGGTGTTCATGCTGGCCGCCGCCTTCACCCTCAAGCACGATGGCCATGTGCGCGTCGATGTCTTCAACCGGCGCATGTCACCCCGCGGCCGCGCCTGGATCGAGCTGTTCGGCACCCTGTTGCTGCTGATCCCGGTGGTGCTGTTCCTGGGCCTTGGCAGCCTGCGCTACGTGGCCAGCAGCTGGGCGATCCTCGAGCGCTCCTCCGACGGCGGCCTGCCGGCGGTGTTCCTGCTCAAGACGCTGATCCCGCTGATGTGCCTGCTGCTGCTGCTGCAGGGCATCGCCCAGGCCTGGCGCCAGATCCTTATCCTGCGCGGGCGCCTGCCTGCCGAAAAGACCCACGAGCACGAGGAGATACTGTAAGTGGAAGCCGTGCTCGTCTATATGCCGTTCCTGCTGTTCTTCGCCGTGTGCGGCGTGCTGATGCTGGGCTACCCGGTGGCGCTGTCGCTGGCCGGCACCGCGCTGGCCTTCGCCGGCCTGGGGTTTGCGCTGCAGAGCCTGGGCGTGGCGGTGCCCTTCGAGGGCCGCTTCATGTCGGCCATGCCCAACCGCCTCTACGGCATCATGACCAACCAGACCCTGCTGGCGGTGCCACTGTTCGTGCTGATGGGGGTGCTGCTCGAGAAATCGCGGGTCGCCGAGACCCTGCTCGACGCCATGGCACTGCTGTTCGGCGCGCTGCGCGGTGGTCTGGGCATCTCGGTGGTGCTGGTCGGCATGCTGCTGGCCGCCTCCACCGGCATCGTCGGCGCCACCGTGGTCACCATGGGGCTGCTGTCGCTGCCGACCATGCTCAAGCGCGGCTACTCGCCGGCCCTTGCCACCGGCACCATCTGCGCCACCGGCACCCTGGGCCAGATCATCCCGCCGTCGATCGCCCTGGTGCTGCTCGGCGACGTACTCTCCAACGCCTATCAGCAGGCCCAGCTGTCGATGGGGGTGTGGAGCCCGCGCACCCTGTCGGTGGGCGACCTGTTTATCGGCGCACTGATCCCCGGGCTGATTCTGGTGGTCGCCTATATCGTCTATGTCGCGGCGGTGGCCTGGCTCAAGCCCGAGGTCGCACCGCCCGCCAACCGCCAGGAGCTGATGCGTGAACTCGACTACCGCGGCAGCCTATGGCCGCTGCTGCTCAAGGGGTTGGTGCCGCCGGTACTGCTGATCGTCGCGGTGCTGGGCTCGATCCTCGGTGGCTTCGCCACCCCCACCGAGGCCTCGGCGGTAGGCGCCTTCGGCGCGCTGGTGTTGGCGCTGGCCAAGCGCCGCCTGTCGCTGCCGGTGCTCAAGGACGTGGCGCGCACCACCACCCACGTCACCAGCATGGTGTTCCTGATCCTGATCGGCGCGGCACTGTTCTCGCTGGTGTTCCGCGCCTATGGCGGCGAGCACCTGGTCACCGAGCTGTTCGAGGCGCTGCCCGGCGGCGTCATCGGCGCCACCCTGGTGGTGATGCTGGTGATCTTCCTGCTCGGCTTCATCCTCGACTTCATCGAGATCACCTTCGTGGTGGTGCCGATCGTCGGGCCGGTGCTGCTGGCCATGGGCGTCGACCCGATCTGGCTGGGGATCATGATCGCCATCAACCTGCAGACCTCGTTCCTGACACCGCCGTTCGGCTTCGCACTGTTCTATCTGCGCGGCGTGACGCCGGACTCGGTGCCGACCACGGCGATCTACCGCGGCGTGATCCCGTTCATTCTGCTGCAGCTGGCGATGCTGGGTGCCCTGGCGCTATTCCCAGCGCTGGCCACCTGGCTGCCCTCGGTGCTGTGACCGCCTACTGGCAGAGCGGCGCCAGCCAGGCGTGGGCCAGGTAGAGCACCACGGCGTAGCGGGTGCCCTTGGCCAGCGTGATCAGCAGGATCGCCCGCCACCACGGCAACCGGAACACCCCGGCCAGCACGGTAAGCGGGTCACCGATCAGCGGCGCCCAGGAGAGCAACAGGCTCCACTCGCCGAAGCGATGGTACCAGCGCTCGGCGCGGGCAAGCCCGGCGGGGCTTGCCGGAAACCAGCGCCGATCCTGGAAGCGCCGCGCATAACGGCCCATCCACACGTTGATCAAGCTGCCCAGGGTATTGCCGCTGGTCGCCACCAGCCACAGCGCCAGTGCCGGCTGCCCCAGGCACCACTGGCGCGCCAGCCATACTTCCGAGCCGCCGGGCAGCAGAGTGGCACTGACCAGCGCCACCACGAACAGGCTCAACATGGCGTCCACCCCGTCATCTGCAGTAGCCTAGCCTTCATCGACACCACCCTGACGCCCTTGCCATGACCGCTCCCATTTCGATTGCCAATGCCCTGACCATTGCCGGCTCCGACCCCAGCGGCGGCGCCGGCATCCAGGCCGACCTCAAGACCTTTTCGGCGCTGGGCGCCTATGGTACCAGCGTGATCACCGCACTGACCGCCCAGAACACCCAGGGCGTGCGTGGCGTTCACCCAGTGCCCGCCGACTTCATCGCCGCCCAGCTCGAGACCCTGCTCGACGACGTCGAGATCGACGCAGTGAAGATCGGCATGGTGGCAAGCCGCGAGGTCGCCGAGGTGATCCGCGCGGCGCTGACGCGCCGTCGCCCGCGCTGGGTGGTGCTCGACCCGGTGATGGTCGCCAAGAGCGGCGACGTGCTGGTCGACAACGCCGGTATCGCCGCGGTGCGCGACATCCTGGTGCCGCTGGCCGACCTGATCACCCCCAACCTGCCCGAGGCGGCGGTGCTGCTGGAACGCAGCACGCCGACCACAGCCAACGAGATGGAGGCCATGCTGCCAGCACTAAGCAGCCTCGGCGCCCCCCATGTGCTGCTCAAGGGTGGCCACCTGCACGGCGAGCGCTGCCCCGATCTGCTCGCCGATGCCGGCAGTGCACGCTGGCTCGACGGTCCGCGCATCGCCACCGACAACCTCCACGGCACCGGCTGCTCGCTGTCGTCGGCGGTGACCGCCTGCCTGGCCCGCGGCGACGCCCTGCCCGAGGCCGTCGGCGCCGCCAAGCAGTGGCTGAACGAGGCACTCACCGCCAGTGTACGGCTGCGGGTCGGCCGCGGCCGCGGGCCGGTGCACCACTTCCACGCCTGGTGGTGAACGCGGCGAGGGCCCCGTCTCGGACGCCGCTTACTGTGATAACCGTGGGGTGGGAAATCCCTCAGCTTGCAGGCTTGGGCAACTGGCACCATGCTGGGGAGTGATGGCGCCATCGCCCCAGGCGGCGCCACGTGCCCCGCATCGAGGGAGGGAAGCTCATGGCCCACACCCTGCTGTTTGCCTGCGACCTGTCCGCCGAGAACCGCGCCGCCTTTGCCCGTGCCCTGCGCATGGCCAACGAAAGCGGCGCGCGCCTCGATGTCATCCACGTGCTCGACCCGCACCTGCCGCGCCAGGCGCTGCGCGACCTGGAACCACTGGTGGTCGAGGAGATGCAGCGCACCATGACCGACCTGCGCGAGGACTACGCCCTCGCCGAGCCGGCCACCCTGCTGCAGACCGTGGCCGGCGCGCCCTATGCCGAGATCATCCGCGAGGCCCATGAGCGCGAGGTCGACATGATCGTGCTCGGCGCCCACCGCAAGCGCGGCCAGCTCGATCTGGTCGGCGGCACCACCCTGGCCCGGGTACTGCGCGGCGCGCCCTGTCCGGTGCTCTCGGTAAGCCATCTGGCGACCCAGACCTGGCAGGACATCCTGGTGCCGGTCAACTTCTCGCTGACCTGCCGCCACACCCTGCGCGAGACCCTCAAGCGCTTCCCCGAAGCCAGCGTCACCCTGCTCCACGCCTGGAACATCCCCGGCGAGCGCGAGCTGGGCTCCGAGAGCCACTACGCCCAGTGGCGCGATCGTGAAGTGGCGCGCCTGCGCCAGCAGCTGGAGCGCGAGATCGACCAGCTGATGAGCGAGTTCGACGCCGTGCCCGAGGTGCACCTGGAGCTCGAGCAGGGCGATCCGCTGGAGGTGTTGATGAATCGCCTGCGCCGCCAGCCACCGGACCTGCTGGCACTGGGTAGCCGCGGCCCGCTGGGTCGTCAGGGCCAGCTCACCGAACGACTGCTGGCGGAGCCGCACTGCGACGTGATGGTGTGCCGCGCCTGGTAGATCACCGTGTTACGCTCTCGCTCCACATCCATGATTGCCAGGAGACGTGGCATGCGAGCCCTGATCCAACGCGTACGCCGCGCCAGCGTCGAGGTCGACGGCCAGACCGTCGGCGCCATCGACCACGGCCTGCTGGCACTGATCGGCGTCGACAAGGGCGACGACGAGGCGCGCGCCGACAAGCTGCTGCACAAGCTGCTGCACTACCGGGTATTCAGCGATGCCGAGGGCAAGATGAACCGCAATTTGCAGCAGGCCGAGGGCGGGCTGCTGCTGGTCTCGCAGTTCACCCTTGCCGCCGACACGCGCAAGGGCCTGCGCCCGAGTTTCTCCAGCGCCGCGCCGCCCGCCGAGGGTGAGCGACTGTTCACTTACCTGCTGACCCGCGCCCAGGCCAGCTGGCCGCGGGTCGCCTGCGGCGAATTCGGCGCCGATATGCAGGTGGCGCTGATCAACGATGGGCCGGTGACCTTTCTGCTCGAGAGTTGATCGCGCCACCGGCCTGCACTCACTAGGTAAGCACGAGTCGCGCCCCCCGGGTTGAAACCCTGGCGCTGCACTCGCGACCTGTCCGTCGGGGCACAACATAATCCCTCACGAGTGCCCCTCGCTCGCCATCCATGGCGAGCGCCGGACGTCGCTTCATTTGCGCCAGCAACCCGGGGTATATGTCGCTTTCGTGCTTACCCGTGAGTGCGCCGCACTTTACCCGGCGGATCTCGTGAGTGCGCCATGCATTGCACCAACCGTCAGCTAACTTACCCCTCGCTCAGCTCGGCTTCCATCGCCTCCAGCGCCTCCTCGGCGGCCAGCCAGTCGGCCTCGAGGTCGTCGAGCTGCGACTTGAGCTCGCCCTGGCGCGCCAGCGCCGCGGTCAGCTCCGCCTTGCGCGCGGGATCGGTGTAGAGCTCGGCATCGCCCAGCGTTTCCTCCACCGCGGCCAGTTGCGTCTGGATCTTGTCCATCGCCTGCTCGGCGCGGTCGCGCTGCTTCTTCAGCGGGCGCAGCTTCTCGCGCAGTTCGGCGGCGGCACGGCGAGCCGCCTTGCGATCCTCGCGGGGCGCCTCCTCGGCCTTGTCGACCCGCGCCTCGCGACGCTCCCCCTCCAGGCGCGCCTTGAGCCAGGCGCGGTAGTCCTCCAGGTCACCATCGAAGGGCTCGACGCGGTGGTCGGCCACGCGCCAGAACTCGTCGACGCTGGCACGCAGCAGGTGGCGGTCGTGGGAGACGATGATCACCGTGCCCTCGAAGCTGGCCAGCGCCTCGGTGAGCGCCTCGCGCATCTCCAGGTCAAGGTGGTTGGTGGGCTCGTCGAGCAGCAGCAGGTTGGGCTTCTGCCACGCCACCAGGGCCAGCGCCAGGCGCGCCTTCTCGCCGCCGGAGAAGCTGTCGGCTACCTCGAAGGCGTCGTCGCCCTTGAAGCCGAAGCCGCCCAGGAAGTTGCGGATCTCCTGGTCGCTGGCAGTAGGCGAGAGCCGCTGCACATGCATGAACGGGCTGGCGGCCAGGTCGAGCCCCTCGATCTGGTGCTGGGCGAAGTAGCCGATCGCCAGGTGCTCGCCGGGCACCCGCTTGCCGGCCAGCAGCGGCAACTCGCCGGTCAGCGACTTGATCAGCGTCGACTTGCCGGCGCCGTTGGGGCCGAGCAGGCCGATACGACTGCCGGGCAGCAGGGTGACCTTGACGTCATCGAGCTGCACGGTCTCATGGCCCGCGGCGTCGCGATAGCCGAGCCGCGCCTCGTCCAGCACCAGCAGCGGATGCGAGCTCTTGTCGGCGGCGGGAATCGTGAAGTGGAACGGTGAATCGGCGTGGGCCACGGCGATATCGCCCATGCGCTCGAGCATTTTCAAGCGGCTCTGGGCCTGGCGCGCCTTGGTGGCCTGGGCGCGGAAGCGCGCCACGAAGCGCTCGATCTCCGCCTTGCGCGCCTGCTGCTTGGCGGCCTCGGCCTGCTGCAGCGCCAGCTTCTCGGCGCGGGTGCGCTCGAAGGTCGAGTAGTTGCCGCGATACAGCACCAGGCTGCCGCGATCGAAGTGCACGATGTGGTCGCACACCGCGTCGAGGAAGTCGCGGTCGTGGGAGATCAGCAGCAAGGTGCCGGGATAGCGCGTCAGCCACTGTTCGAGCCACAGCAGGGCGTCGAGGTCGAGGTGGTTGGTGGGCTCATCGAGCAGCAGCAGGTCGGAGGGCATGAACAGCGTGCGCGCCAGGTTGACGCGCATTCGCCAGCCGCCGGAGAAGTCCGCCAGCGGCCGCGTCAGGTCGGCCTGGGCAAAACCCAGGCCGACCAGCAGTTGAGCGGCGCGGGCCGGGGCGCTATAGCCGTCGAGGGCCTCGATCTTGCCATGCAGCTCGGCCTCGCGGTGGGCCTGGCCGCTGGCCTGGGCCGCGGCCAAGGCAGCTTCGGTGGCGCGCAGCTCGCGGTCGCCGTCGAGCACGTAGTCGACGATGGCACGGTCCAGCGCGGCGATCTCCTGGTCCATGTGGGCGATGCGCTGACCGCCGGACATCTCGACCTGGCCCTTGTCGGGGGCCAGCTCCCCCAGCAGCAGCTTGAACAGGCTCGACTTGCCGGCCCCGTTGGGGCCGACGATGCCTGCCTTGTGGCCGCCGTGCAGGGTCAGCTCGGCGCCCTCGATCAGCGTCTGGGTGCCACGTTGCAGCGAGAGTTGGCGCAGTGCGATCATGCTGGCTCCGGTAGGTCGGCAGGGTGGCTCGCCACCCCGTAGGAACGAATGGCATGGATTCTACCCAATTGTTGGCGCGCTTGCGGGCCTCTCTGCGCGACGCGCCGCTGTGGGACTTCGCGCTGGCATTTTATGCCCGCGAGGGCGTCGCGGCAGCCTGCCTGCAGCTGCAGGACGAGGCCGGCGCCGATGTCTGCGAACTGCTGTGGCACTGCTGGCTGGCTAGCCACGGCCTCACCGCAGTTGGCGGTCTCGACGCCGAACTCGACGCGCTGCGCCGCTGGCAGGCCGAGCTGACCCGGCCGCTGCGAGAGCGTCGCCGCAGGCTCAAGCAGCGAGCGCTCACCAACCCCGAGATCGCTGAACTGCGCGACACCCTCAAGCGCGCCGAGCTGCTGAGCGAGCGTGAGGCGCTGCGCATGCTGCAGCGCAGTAGCGACGAGACGCTGCTGGAGGCGGGTGCGATACGTCCGCTACGCGAGACCGACCCGCCCCTGGCTGAACGCCTCTTCGCCAGGCTGCCAGAACAGAAAAAACACCACCTTTACGCCCTGCAAACCCTCGAACGCTGCCTTGACCCCTCACCGGCCGCGCGCTAGCCTGAAATCACAACTGCATGTTTTTAAACCTGCACTTCAGCCAGCCGGGACCTGTTTATGCTGGCTCAACCTTGTGAGGGAAGACAAAAATGATAGTACGCAACCTACTCACCGCCGCCAGTGTCGGCGCCCTGCTGTTCGGCCTCTCCGCCGCTGCTAATGCCGATAACTGGCGTTACGCCCACGAGGAGTTCGAAGGCGATGTTCAGGACGTCTTCGCCGTTGCCTTCAAGGAGTATGTCGAGGACAACTCCGATCACACCGTGCAAGTCTATCGCTTCGGTGAGCTCGGCGAGTCCGACGACATCATGGAGCAGACCCAGGCCGGCATCCTGCAGTTCGTCAATCAGTCGCCGGGCTTTACCGGGTCGCTGATTCCCGAGGCACAGATCTTCTTCATCCCCTATCTGCTGCCCACCGATGAAGAGACCGTGATCGAGTTCTTCAACACCTCCACGGCGATCAACGAGACCTTCCCCGAGCTGTATGCCGAACAGGGCCTCGAGCTGCTCAAGATGTACCCGGAAGGCGAGATGGTCGTCACCCTCGACGAACCCTTCACCAGCCCGGATGATCTGCGCGGCAAGAACATCCGCACCATGACCAACCCGCTGCTCTCCGAAACCTACCGCGCCTTCGGCGCCACGCCGACCCCGCTGCCGTGGGGCGAGGTTTACGGTGGCCTGCAGACCAATATCATCCAGGGCCAGGAAAACCCGATCTTCTGGATCGAGTCAGGCGGCCTGTATGAGGTCTCGCCCAACCTGGTATTCACCGGCCACGGCTGGTTCACCACCGCGATGATGGCCAACCAGGACTTCTTCGACGGCCTCTCCGAAGAGGACCAGCAGCTGGTGCGTGACGCCACCGAGGCCGCCTACGAGCACATCATCGAGCACATTTCCGGGCTCGCCGATGAGTCGCTCGAGGCGATCCAGGAGGCCTCCGACGAAGTCACCGTAACGCGCCTCGACGAGGAGCAGATCCAGGCCTTCCGCGAGCGCGCCCCACAGGTCGAAGAGCGCTTCGTGGAAATGACCGGCGATCGCGGTGCCGAACTGCTCGAGCAGTTCAAGGCCGACCTCGAGGCCGTCACCAACGAGTGATGCCGCGCCGTGCACGCCAAGCGTGCGACGCAGCTAACCGCACAGGGGGCAGCCGCAAGGCTGCCCCCTCGTCGTTGCCACCCGGCCAATCAGCGTTGATTCTGCGCCTGCAAGTGCCGGCGCGACGGCATAGGCTGGGGGTGTCACCGTTCGTTTACACGCCAACCGACACGCCATCCAGACCGCGAGGAGTCCTTCGACATGGACATGAACGAAGAAGACGTCGCCGAACAGCAGTACCGCTCCACCCTGCCCGGCCCGCTGGGCGTCGTCGACACCTGGATCAGCAAGGCCGAGGCCGTGATCCTCGCCATGGGGGTGATCCTGATGGCGATCAACACCGTGGCCAACGTCATCGGCCGCTTCGTGTTCGGCGAGAGCCTGCACTTCTCTGAAGAGGTCAACCGCATCCTGATCGTGATGATCACCTTTGCCGGCATCGGCTATGCCGCGCGCCACGGCCGCCATATCCGCATGTCGGCGATCTACGATGCCCTGCCCACCGGCGGACGCCGCTGGCTGATGATCTTCATCTGTCTGTTCACCGCACTGGTCATGTTCACGCTCTGCTACTACTCGATCGGCTATATCCAGACCACCTACAGCCGCGGCCGGGTGCTGCCGTCGCTGAGTATTCCGGTGTGGCTCATGTACCTATGGGTACCGGTGGGTTTCACCATCACCGGGATCCAGTACCTGCTAACCGCCATCAAGAACCTGACCTCTCGTGACGTCTATCTCTCGACCCATGTGGTCGACGGGTACAAGGACACGGAAACCGAAGTCTGACGCGGGGAACGCACCAATGACGACAATCATTATCTCCATCATGATCGTGCTGCTGCTACTCGGCTTCCCGATGATGATACCGCTGGTCACCGCCGCCTTCGTCGGTTTCTACATGACCTTCGGCGGCACCGGCCAGATGGAAACCCTGATCCAGCAGTTGATGGGTGGCATACGCCCTACTGCGCTGATCGCGGTGCCGATGTTCATCCTGGCTGCCGACATCATGACCCGCGGCCAGTCCGCGAGTCGCCTGATCAACATGGTGATGAGCTTCGTCGGCCACGTGAAGGGCGGCCTGGCGGTAAGTACCGCGGCCTCCTGTACGCTGTTCGGCGCCGTCTCGGGCTCGACCCAGGCCACCGTGGTGGCCGTCGGTTCGCCGCTGCGTCCGCGGATGCTCAAGGCCGGCTACAAGGACCCCTTCACCCTAGCGCTGATCATCAACTCCAGCGATATCGCCTTCCTGATCCCGCCGAGCATCGGCATGATCATCTACGGGGTGATCTCCGGCACCTCGATCGGCGAGCTGTTCATCGCCGGTATCGGCCCCGGGCTGCTGATCCTGTTCATGTTCTCGATCTACTGCGTGTTGTATGCGGTGATCAAGGACGTGCCCACCGAGCCCAAGTCAAGCTGGCGCGAGCGCCTCACTGCAGTGCAGAAGGCGTTATGGCCGTTGGGCTTTCCGGTACTCATCGTCGGCGGTATCTACGGCGGCATATTCAGCCCCACCGAGGCCGCCGCCGCCTGCGTGCTGTACGCGGTGCTGCTGGAGTTCGTGGTGTTCCGCTCGCTCAAGCTGCAGCATATCTACACCATCGCCAAGTCCACCGGGCTGATCACCGCCGTGGTCTTCATCCTGGTAGCGGTGGGCAACGGCTTCTCGTGGGTGATTTCGTTTGCCCAGATTCCCCAGGAGATTCTCGCCGCGGTGGGCATCAACGAGGCCGGACCGGTGGGGGTGTTGATTGCCATCTCGGTGGCCTTCTTCGTCGCCTGCATGTTCGTCGACCCCATCGTGGTGATCCTGGTGCTGACGCCGATCTTCGCCCCGGCGATCGCTGCCTCCGGCCTCGACCCGGTGCACGTCGGCGTGCTGATCACCCTGCAGGTGGCGATCGGCTCGGCCACACCGCCGTTCGGCTGCGATATCTTCACCGCCATCGCGATCTTCAAGCGCCCCTACTGGGAGGTGATCCGCGGTACGCCGCCGTTCATCTTCATGCTGGTACTGGCGGCAACGCTGGTGATCATGTTCCCGCAGATCGCGCTGTTCCTGCGTGACCTGGCGTTCCGGTGAGCCACTCGCCCCACAAGGAGAAGGTGACGATGTTCAAGCGAATCCTGGTCCCGGTCGACGGCTCCAAGCGCGCCCTACGGGCGCTGGACAAGGCCATCGAGCTGCAGCAACTGACCGGCGCCGAGCTCTACGTGCTGTGCGTGTTCAAACATCACAGCCTGCTCGAGGCGTCGCTATCGATGGTGCGCCCGGCCAAGCTCGACATTCCCGACGACGCGCTCAAGGAGTACGCCACCGAGATCGCCCTCAATGCCAAGCACCGCGCCATCGAGCTCGGCGTCGAGGGGGTGCGCGCCTTCGTCAAGGGCGGGCGACCGTCGAGCACCATCGTGCGCTTCGCCCGCAAGCGCGAGTGCGACCTGATCGTGCTCGGCTCCAAGGGCACCAACGGCGAGTCGAGCATTCTTGGCAGTGTCTCGCAGCGGGTCGCGAGCATGGCCAAGTGCCCGGTACTGGTCGTGTAGCCAACTGTTGCACCGTAATGGCGCGGGTGCGGAAACTCATGGCGCCTGATAGAGTCCGAGACACGACGCCTTACATTGAATCGAGGACTCTGCATGAAAACACTGGTTTCCGCTGCGGCATTCGGCACCCTGCTAGCCGCCGCGCCGCTGGCCCTGGCCGCCCCTGAAAGCGACGAGGAGAAGCTCAGCTACAGCCTCGGCGTGACCCTCGGCCAGAGCCTGGTACAGGACGTAGAAGCACTTGATCTCGATGCTTTCACCCAGGCCATCGAGGATGTCTATGCCGGCGGCGAACTGGCGATGAGTGAAGAGCAGATGGCCGAGGCGCTGACCCGCTTCCAGGAGAGCGCCATGGCCAGCCGCGAGGCCCAGGCATCCCAGGCCGCCGAGGCCAACCGCGAGGCCGGCGAGGCCTTCCTGGCCGAGAACGCCGAGGAGGAGGGCGTCGAGGTCACCGACTCGGGACTGCAGTATCAAGTGGTCGAGTCCGGTGACGGCCCGTCGCCGAGCGCCTCGGATAGCGTCGAGGTGCACTATGAGGGCACCCTGATCGACGGTACCGTATTCGATAGCTCCTACCAGCGCGGCGAGCCGGTCAGCTTCCGCGTCGATCAGGTCATCGAGGGCTGGCAGGAAGCCCTGCAGCTGATGAGCGTCGGCGATACCTGGATGATCTACCTGCCTTCCGAGCTGGCCTACGGTGAAGCCGGTACCGGCGGCCCGATCGGTCCCAACGAAACGCTGATCTTCAAGGTCGAGCTGCTCGGCATCGACGATTGATCGCGATGAAACCCACTCTGCTAGCGTGCGGTCTGGCGCTGGGCCTTGTTGGCCCGGCGCTGGCCGACAGCGACACCCCTCCCCCACTGCCCGTGCTCGACATCGACCCCAGCCGCGTCAGCGTGTTGGGTGTTTCGTCGGGTGGCTATATGGCCACCCAGCTGGCGGTGGCCTTTCCCGAGACCTACCGCGGCCTGGGTGTGTTCGCCGCCGGCCCCTGGGGCTGCGCCCAGGGCAGCCTGCGCCTGGCGCTGGGGCAGTGCATGAGCCAGCGCCACGGCTCACCCAGCCTGGCCGAGCTGGAGGGCCGCCTGACCGCCTACCGCGCCGAGGGGCGCCTGGGCGCGGCCGAGGCGCTGGCCCAACAGCGGGTCTTCGTGTGGCACGGCGAAGAGGACGAGGTGGTCGACCCGGCGCTCGGCGAGATGCTGGCCACGCAATATCGTGGATGGTTGGAGCGTCCTGAACAGCTGACGTTCGTCAGCGCCGAGGAGGTCGGCCACGGCTTGCCGGTGGGCGGCACCGGCCTGGCACACATCACCGAGCTGGCCGACTGCCGCCTCGGTGGCAGTCCTCACCTGCTGGCCTGTGACCGCGATGCGGCGGGCGAGGCGTTGAACTGGCTCTACGGCGGCCTTGAGCCCCCCGAGGAGGACGGCCACGGCACACTGCTGCCCTTCGATCAGGGCGAGTTCTATCGCGGCTCAGGGCTCGCCGAGCAGGGCCAGCTCTACCTGCCCAAAGCCTGCGAGGAGGGCGCACCCTGCGGCCTGGTGGTGGCGCTGCACGGCTGCAACATGGGCCAGCAGCAGATCGAGGACGCCTTCGTCCGCCATACCGGGCTCAATGCCTGGGCCGCGGCGAATCGCCTGGCCGTGCTCTATCCCCAGGCCGCCACCAGCATGGCCAATCCCCAGGGCTGCTGGGACTGGTGGGGTTTCGATGAGAGCAGTTGGGAACCCTCGGCCGGCTATGAAACCCGCGACGGCCATCAGGTGCAGGCGCTGCACGCCATGGTCGAGCGGCTCAGCGGCGGCCCGGCAAGGTCGCCCTGAGCTATGCAGATAGCCGACACCGCTCGAACTATTCCGTCGACAAGCCTACGAGGAGGCGCTGTAAACCCTTCCCTGGGCGCTACCTTGCGCCATCCATGGCGCAAACCTCCTCTTCGGCTTGCCCCCGGCGTCCCTCGCTCAGGAGTAACTGCGATCGCCTTGGCCCTGAGCCCTGACTGCTTGACGCCGCGCCTCAGCCGCCGTTGAACTCGTGCCTGACGGCCGAGATCAGCGAGTGCGGGGTCGGCGAGTAGAGCACTCGCTGGCGGATCTCGCCGTGGCGGTCGACCAGGTACATCGAGGAGCTGTGGTCGACGGCGTACTCCATCGCCGAGTCTTCCATGTCGTGCTTGCGCCAGAACAGGTTGTAGCGCTCGGCGATATCGTCGAGCTGCTCCTCGCTGCCGCGGGCGCCGATGAACTGCTCGCCGAAGTAGCCGACGTACTCCTCGAGGCGCTCGAGGGTATCGCGGTCCGGATCGACGGTGATCAGCACCGGCACCAGACGCTCGGCGTACTCCGGCTCGAGCTGCTGCAGTGCCTGGCGAATCACCGCCAGGGTCATCGGGCAGATGTCCGGGCAGTAGGTGTAGCCGAAGAACAGCACCGCCAGCTCATCGTCCTCCATGGATGCCAACGAAAACTCGCCCTGGGTGGAGGGCAGCGCCACCTCGCCGCCGCGCGGTTCACCGTCATCGCCCTGCTGCTGCACCCACCAGATGGTAGCGAGGGCCACCACCAGCACCAGCGAGGCGAGGCCCGCCCACAGCGTCTTGCGCGTCATACCGCACTCCTCTTGATATCGAAGTCGAACCAGCTGCCCTTGCGGCCCTGAGGGGTCTCGATCACCACCTGGGCGCGCCACGGCATCACCGCCTCGGTGCACACGCCGATCTGGGCGTCGCCGCGAAACACCCCGTTACCCTGCGACTCGAGGATAAAGCGATGCACACCCATGTGCATATTGCGCCCCACCAGCTCGACGATCACCGCCCGCGCCTCGACGTTGTCCAGTTGGACCTCGACGGGCAGCACCTCGAGCTCGCGCAGCTCGCCGTCGAAATTCAGCGATAGCCGCGACGCCATGCCCAGGCTCGCCTCGCAGGCGCCCTGATGGAGGTCGCAGGGCGAGCTTGGCGGATACCAGGTGACGTCGTCACTGCTGCCGCGTAGATAGTAGTTGCCGAGGTACCACATCGCCACGACCACCGTCACCAACGTGACCATGATCAGCAGATTGAGCAGCGCTGAGCGCGGGGTCGCCTCGTCCGAGGCTGGGGGCAGTGGCGTCACCAGGACCCTCCAATGCAGTGGCAATAGCCGGTAAGCTTATCAGCGTTTGCCTCATGGCAACCTGTGAAAGGTTGTCGCATCCCAAGGTCGATGACAAGGAGCGCCCCATGGGTGACGTGGCCGGAGCATTGGGCCCGCTGTTCTTGCTGATCCTGCTGGGCGCCGCGCTGGGCTGGAAACGCCTGCCGGGCGGTGATTTCTGGCCCCAGCTGGAGAAGCTGATCTACTTTTTGCTGTTTCCCGCCATGCTGGTGGCGACGCTTGCCACGGCGGACGTCAGCCAGGTGCCGGTGGGGCGGGTTGCGCTGGTGCTGCTCGGCGTGATGGCCGTTCTCGGCGCCCTGCTGTGGCGGCTGCGCCAGCGGCTGGGGCTCGATCCGGCGGCCTTTACCTCGGTGTTCCAGGGCGCGCTGCGCTTCAATACCTATGTCGGCGTGGCCGGCGCCAATGCCCTGCACGGCAGCGCCGGGGCCACCGTCGCCGCGGTAGCGGTGGCGCTGATGGTGCCGGTGGTCAACGTGCTGTGCGTGGCGAGCTTCATCGCCGCCGGCACATTAGGGCCGGCCAGCCTCGGCAAGAGCCTGCTGGCGCTGGTGCGCAACCCGCTGATCCTCGGCTGCCTGGCGGGGATCGCCCTTAACCTGAGCGGCATCGGCCTGCCCGGCTGGAGCGCCCAGACCGTCGGCCTGCTGGGCAGCGCGGCACTGCCACTGGGCCTGGTGGCAGTGGGCGTGGCGCTACGCCCACGGGCGCTGGTGCGTCTCGACCGCGGCGTATGGGCTGCCAACCTGCTCAAGCTAGTGGCGATGCCGGCACTGGTGCTGGCACTCGCCCTGCTACTGGGACTCGATCCGGTGAGCCGCGACGTGGCGCTGCTGTTCGCCGCCCTGCCGACCGCCACCTCGGCCTATATCCTGGCCCGCCAGCTGGGCGGCGACGCCGAGCTGATGGCCGCCTTGATCACCGGCCAGACGCTGCTGGCGATGTTGACGCTGCCACTATGGCTGCGCCTGGTCGGCGGATAAATAAAAAATATTCTCGTTACGCTTGACGGCGCGAATGCGAACGATTATCTTAACAACCGTGGCGCTTGCCAGGCGCCACACGCCATAGCAGAGAATGTCAGGTTTTCTGCCATGGTTTCTCCTCATCAAGCTAGTCACGGTCTTTCGCCGCTCCTCCCGGAGCGGCTTTTCTTTTCTATCCCTGCAACGAGCGCACCCCACCATGGAGATGGGGCGCAGCGCCGAATGCGATGCTGGCGTTCAGGAATCGCGGGCGTAGATCAGGTCCCATACGCCGTGCCCCAAACGCTCGCCGCGGGCCTCGAACTTGGTCAGCGGCCGGAACTCGGGGCGCGGCACATAGGGCGCCGTCTCTGCCGCCGCGGTGTTGCGATAGCCCGGCGCGGCATTCATCACCTCGGCCATCCACTCGGCGTAGGCCGCCCAGTCGGTGGCCAGGTGAAAGGTGCCGCCCGGCTTCAAGCGGGTGCGCACCAGCTCGACGAAGGCCGGCTGGACGATGCGCCGCTTGTGGTGCTTCTTCTTCGGCCAGGGGTCGGGGAAGAACAGCTGCAGGGTATCGAGGCTGGCCTCGGGCAGGCACTCCTCGAGCACGCGCAGGGCGTCCTCGCGGTACACACGCAGGTTGCTCAGGCCGCGCTTGTCGGCCTCGTCGAGCAGCTTGCCGACGCCGGGGGCGTGTACCTCGATGCCGATGAAGTCAGTCTCCGGGTGGGTTTCGGCCTGCTCGATCAGCGAAGCGCCCATGCCGAAGCCGATCTCCACCACCCGCGGTGCGCGCCGTCCGAACAGCGCTTCGAGGTCCTGGCGGCCCTCGGCCAGGGTCAGCCCCAGCCGCGGCCAGACCTCCTCGAGACCGCGAGTCTGGGCAATGGTCATGCGCCCGGCGCGCAGCACATAGCTCTTGATGCCGCGCCGGTGCAGCGGCGCCGCGGGCGCACCGGTGGCGGCGTCGGGTCGGTCGTGGTGGGTATCACTCATGCGTCACGCGGATCTCATCGTAGCGGGCAATCAGCCGTTGATACGGCCGGCGAAGGGCGAGGAAGGCTCGGCGCTCTGGCGGCGCGGCATGCGCCCGGCCAGAAAGGCGGCACGGCCGGCCTCGACGGCTTGCTTCATGGCGCCGGCCATCAGCACCGGCTGGCGGGCGTGGGCGATGGCCGAGTTCATCAGCACGCCGTCGCAGCCCAGCTCCATGGCCATGGCGGCGTCGGAGGCGGTGCCAATGCCGGCATCGACCAGCACCGGCACCTCGGCCTGCTCGATGATCAGGCGCAGGTTGTGCGGGTTCTGGATACCGTGACCGGAGCCGATCAGCGAGCCCAGCGGCATCACCGCGCAGCAGCCCAGGCGCTCGAGCTCCTTGGCGACGATGGGATCGTCGCTGGTGTAGACCATCACCTCGAAGCCGTCGGCGATCAGCGTCTCGGCGGCTTTCAGCGTCTCCACCACGTTGGGGTAGAGCGTCGCGTCATCGCCGAGCACTTCGAGCTTGACCAGCTTGTGGCCATCGAGCAGCTCGCGGGCCAGTTTGCAGGTGCGCACCGCATCCTTGGCGGTGTAGCAGCCGGCGGTATTGGGCAGCAGGGTATAGCGCTCCGGCGGCACCACGTCGAGCAGATTGGGCTCACCGACTTGCTGCCCCAGGTTGGTGCGCCGCACCGCGAAGGTCACCACCTCGGCACCGGAGGCCTGGATGGCGGCGGCGGTCTCGTCGACATCGCGGTACTTGCCGGTGCCGACCAGCAGGCGCGAGGCAAAGCGATGTCCAGCCACCTGCAGCGGCTGGTCCTGGAAACGATCTGTCATGATGGCTCCTCTAGCCCCCGCCGATGGCGTGGACGATTTCGACGCGGTCGCCGTCGGCCAGCCCCTGCTGGGCATGCTGGCTGCGCGGCACAATCTCTTCGTTGACCTCGACGGCGATGCGTCGGCCGGTCAGGTCGAGGGAGGCGATCAGGTCGCTGATCGTGGCCTCGGCCTCGAGGGTTCTGGCTTCGCCGTTGAGCAGGATCTGCATATTGGTCCTCCAGCGAATCGCAGCGGTTCGGGGGTCACTATTGTAGCCTGTAACGCGCCAGCGGGGTACGGTATGGGCGCCTTCGACAAGGAGATTTCCCCCATGCGCGACACCCCCTGGTGGCTGGCGATAGCGCTTAGCGGCGGCCTGGCCGTGGCCCTCGGCGCCTTCGCCGCCCATGGCCTGCAGGGCCAGCTGCCGGCACGCCTGCTGGCGGCCTTCGAGACCGGCGTGCGCTATCAGATGTGGCATACCCTAGCGATGCTCGGGGTGCTGGCCTGGCGCGCCGGCCAGCCCCTGCGCGGCCAGCAGCTGACGCTGGGCCTCTGGGCGCTGGGCATAGTGCTGTTCTCGGGGTCGCTCTACGCCCTGGCGCTAAGCGGCATCGGCCGCTTGGGCATGATCACGCCGCTGGGCGGCGTCGCCTTTATCGCCGGCTGGATCACACTGGCCGTCAGCGCGCTGCGTGCTCAGTCAGCGTCGGGAAGTACATAGGTCGCCGTCACCAGCGCTACCGGCTCCTCGTCGCCGGCGGAGAACAGCTGCACCTCGCCCACCGCCAGGCGGCGGCCGAGCTTGACGATGCGCGCGTTGGCGATAAGGTCGCGGTCGCCGCGGGCGCGGCGCAGGAAGTGGCAGTTCATGTCGCTGGTCACCGCCATCGGCTCAGGGCCGATCTGGGCCAGGATCGCCACGTAGAGGCAGACATCGGCCAGCCCCATCATGCTGGGCCCGGAGACGCAGGCGCCGGGGCGCAGGTGCTCGTCCTCGATGGCCAGGCTCATGGTGGCGCGCATCTCGTCGACGCCCTCGATGGTGCCCTGGCGATGCGGAAACACCTCGTCGAGAAATTCCTCGATGGCGGCTGCGGTCATTACGGTCATGGCGCCCTCCTGGCGGCTCGGCGGCGAGTGTCGCTGCGCCCAAGATAGCGCAAGGTGCGCTGTACGGCGATATCCCTGCACCGCGCTTGGCCCATGACACAACGGGCCCCGGTGCAGTGCACCGGGGCCCGTTCATTGCACGCGGCCGGGATTACTTGGCCTTGTGCACCTGACGCCACTCGTGGAGCAGCGGCTCGGTGTAGCCCGCCGGCTGCACGCGCCCCTTGAACACCAGGTCGCAGGCGGCCTTGAAGGCGCTGGAGGCCGAGAAGTCGGCGCTCATGGCGGTGTAACCGGGGTCGCCGGCGTTCTGCTCGTCGACCACCTTGGCCATGCGCTCCAGGGTCTTCTGCACGCGCTCGGCGTCGACCACCCCGTGGTGCAGCCAGTTGGCCAGGTGCTGGCTGGAGATACGCAGCGTGGCGCGGTCTTCCATCAGCCCGACGTTGTGGATATCCGGCACCTTGGAGCAACCCACGCCGTGCTCGACCCAGCGCACCACATAGCCGAGGATGCCCTGGCAGTTGTTGTCGAGCTCCTGCTGGATCTCCTCGTCGGACCAGTTGGCGCTCTCGGCCACCGGCACCGTCAGCAGGTCGTCGAGCAGGTCGACGTCGCCCTGGCCTTCCAGTTCACGCTGCACTGCCGCAACGTCGACCTGGTGGTAGTGCAGGGCGTGCAGTGCCGCGGCGGTGGGCGACGGTACCCAGGCGGTGTTGGCGCCAGCCTTGGGGTGGCCGATCTTCTGCTCGAGCATAGCCGCCATCAGGTCGGGCATGGCCCACATGCCCTTGCCGATCTGGGCGCGCCCGCGCAGCCCGCAGGCCAGGCCGACCAGCACGTTGTTGCGCTCGTAGGCAGCGATCCACTTGGCGCCCTTCATGTCACCCTTGCGAATCATGGGACCGGCTTCCATGGCGGTGTGCATCTCGTCGCCGGTACGGTCGAGGAAGCCGGTATTGATGAACACCACCCGCGAGGCCGCAGCGTTGATGCACGCCTTGAGGTTGACGGTGGTTCGCCGCTCCTCGTCCATGATGCCCATCTTGAGGGTATCGCGAGCCATGCCCAGGATGTCTTCCACGCGGCCGAACAGCTCGTTGGCGAAGGCGACTTCCTGGGGGCCGTGCATCTTGGGCTTGACGATGTACACCGAGCCGGCGCGCGAGTTGCGCGGCTCGCCGTCACCCTTGTTGAGGTCGTGCAGCGCCAGCAGGCCAGTGACCACCGCATCGAGGATGCCTTCCGGCAGCTCGTTGCCGTCGGCGTCGAGCACCGCGGGGTTGGTCATCAGGTGGCCGACGTTGCGCACGAACATCAGCGCACGGCCGGGCAGGATCAGGCTGCCGCCATCGGGGGTCTGGTACTGGCGATCCGGATTGAGGCGCCGGGTGATGGTCTTGCCACCCTTCTCCAACTGCTCTTCGAGGTCGCCCTTCATCAAGCCCAGCCAGTTGCGATAGACCACCACCTTGTCTTCGGCGTCGACCGCCGCCACCGAGTCCTCGCAGTCCATGATGCTGGTCAGCGCGGCCTCGACCAGCAGGTCCTTGACGCCAGCCGGGTCGGTCTTGCCGATCGGGTGGCTGGTATCGAATTGGATTTCCAGATGCAGACCGTGGTTGGCGAGCAGGATCCCCTGGGGCTTGGCGGCGTCGCCCTGGAAGCCGACCAGCTTGCCGGGGTCCTTGAGGCCGGTCTCGCGGCCACCCTCGAGGGTCACCACCAGATGGCCGTCGCGCAGCGCATAGTTGACGGCATCGCGGTGCGAGCCGGTGGCCAGCGGCGCGGCGCGGTCGAGGACGCCGCGGGCATAGGCGATGACCTTGTCACCGCGCTTGGGGTTGTAGCTGGTGCCCTTCTCGGCGCCGTCCTCCTCGCTGATGGCATCGGTGCCGTAGAGGGCATCGTAGAGGCTGCCCCAGCGGGCATTGGCGGCATTCAGCGCATAGCGGGCGTTGTTTACCGGCACCACCAGCTGCGGGCCGGCCTGGGTGGCGACCTCGGCATCGACGTTCTGGGTGGTGGCGGCGACCTTGGCCGGGGCCTCGGCGAGGTAGCCAATGCGCTTGAGAAAGTCGCGATAGGCGGGCATGTCGCTGACCGGGCCAGGGTTTTCACGGTGCCAGGCATCGAGCTCGCCCTGCAGACGCTCGCGCTCGGCGAGCAATTCGCGATTCTTCGGGGTCAAATCGTGAAACAGCGCATCGACACCGGACCAGAAGGTCTCTGCATCGACGCCAGTGCCAGGCAGGGCCTGATCGTTGATGAAACGGTCCAACTCGGAGGCCACCTGAAGACGATGGCGGGTGACACGGTCAGTCATGAGAGTCTCCTGATGCGCTGTGACCGGTAGCGCATACCGGCCGTGGGTCGTTTTGGGTGTTCCCAAAAGTAACATTTTTTTATGGAAATGGCTTCCACATGCTACCTGAAAATGTCACCGCGGTCTGCCAGACTCGACCAAATGATGAAATGTTGCTGTCGCAATATGGCTTGCCAGGCCTGCCAGCGCTAGCATGAGCGTACTAGGGAGGGTTGGATGACCGATTTCGCACCGCTGCAGGCCCTCGGGCCCATCGCGCCGGCCCGCGTGCCCGGCAGTACCCCATGGACGCCACATCTCGATCACTATCTCGCGCACTACCAGCTCGCGCCGCTGCTGGGCGATCACGTCGCGCTACACGTCGGCTACCTCGATGCCCGCGGCTTTCGCCTATGGACCCAGATCTGGACGCCAACGGCGCCGCGCGGCACCGCCTTCGTGGTCCACGGTTACTTCGATCACCTGGGGCTCTACCGCCATCTGCTCGAGCGTCTACTCGCCCAGGGCTGGCGGGTAGTGCTGTGGGACCTGCCGGGGCACGGCCTGTCGAGCGGCGAGCGCGCCACCATCGATGACTTCGACGACTACGGCGAGTGCCTTGCCGAGCTGCAGGCCCAACTCGACCACCAGGGGCTGATTCCCAAGCCCTGGGTCGGCATCGGCCAGAGTACCGGCGCGGCAATCCTGGCCACCGATGCGCTGCGCCATGGCGAGCCCAGCACTTGGCAGGGCCTGGCGCTGCTGGCCCCGCTGGTGCGCCCGCTGGGCTGGCCGCAGTCGAGCTGGCTGCACCGCCTGGCCAGCCCTTTCATCACCACCCTGCCGCGCAAGTACCGCCCCAACTCCTCGGACAGCGACTTCACCGCCTTCCTGCGCGAGGCCGACCCGCTGCAGGCCGACTACCTGACGCTGACCTGGGTCAGCGCCATGCGCCGCTGGATGCCGCAGCTGATCGCGCTGCCGACAAGCCAGCTGCCGGTATTGATTCTGCAGGGTGAACAGGATCTGACCGTCGACTGGGCCTGGAATCTCGAGGTGATGACCCGCAAGTTTCCGCGCGCCCGGGTCTATCGCCACCCCGAAGCGCGCCACCACCTGGTCAACGAGGCCGAACCCATTCGTCAGGTGCTCTTCGATGAGCTAAGCGTTTTCCTCGATGATGTAGCGCCCTGCAACGTACAGCGGCTGGGCACATGAAGCGACTCACTCTCCTGCGAGCAGCGCTGCTCGGCCTGCTGCTCAGCGGCTGCGCCAGCGCCCCGGATGCTCCCACTCTACTGCGCCAGGCGCTGTTCGGCCTCGGCGAAACGGCCACCGCAAGCCTGCTGCGCGAACCGGTCTGGACCCGCGACACCCCCGACGTGGTGCTGCTACTGGCCACGCCCGAGGTCGACGACGGCCTGGGGGTCAGCCAGTCGCGCTTCACCGAGAGCCTCAGCCGGGCGCTGCTGGCCCCCAGCGACGGGCCGCAGGTCATCGACTGGGCGCCGGAGATGCAGGACAGCGACTCGCGGGACAATCAATGGCTGCTGGAGACTCGACTCAGCGCCGACGGCCCGCGGCTGACGCTCTCCGACCGCGAGCTGCTGCCCTATGCACTGCACATGCGTCTGCGCCGCCTGGGCGACAGCGAGCCGCAGTGGGAAGAGACGTTGTTCGGGGCCTTCGACGCCACCGCACTTTAAAGAGGACCTGGCTCAGCCGGCCTTGAGCAGCCGGTCGAGCTGCCGATAGCCGATCGCCTCCATCAGCTGGCGACGCTCGGGGCGCGCATCGCCCGCCAGGTCGGCCAGGGTCAGGGCCACGCGCAGCACGCGATGGTAGGCCCGCGCCGAGAGATTGAGCCGCTCCAGCACCCCGGCCAGCCAGGCGCGGGTGGCGCTGTCCAGGGCGCAGGCGGCTTCCAGCTCACGCCCCGGTAGATGAGCGTTGAGCGCACCGCGCCGGGCCTGCCGGGCACGCGCCGCCAGCACTCGTTCTCGCACTGCAGCGGAGCTCTCGCCGGCCTGCTGGGAGGTCAACTGCTCCGGCGGCAGCGCCGGCACCTCGACCTGCAGGTCGATGCGGTCCAGCAGCGGGCCGGAGAGACGCTGCTGGTAGCGCTGGATCTGCGCGGCGCTGCACTGGCAGCGGCTGCGCGGGTCGCCAAGGTGGCCGCAGGGGCAAGGGTTCATGGCGGCAACGAGCTGAAAGCGCGCCGGATAGCGGCGCTGATGGTTGGCCCGCGACAGCGCGATGCTGCCCGACTCCATCGGCTCGCGCATCACCTCGAGCACATGGCGCGAGAATTCCGGCAGTTCGTCGAGAAACAGCACGCCGTGATGGGCCAGCGAGATTTCCCCGGGGCGCGGCTTGGAGCCGCCGCCGACCAATGCCACGGCGCTGGCGGTATGGTGCGGGGTACGAAACGGCCGTCGCCCCCAGTCGTCGGTGAGCGGCAGCCCGATCACCGAGCGGATCGCCGCCACTTCCAGCGCTTCATCCTCCTCCAGCGGCGGCAGGATGCCCGGCAGCCGGCTGGCCAGCATGGTCTTGCCGGTTCCCGGCGGGCCGGCCAGCAGCAAATTGTGGGCACCGGCGGCAGCGATCTCCAGGGCGCGACGTGCCTGCTGCTGGCCGCGCACCTCGGCCAGATCCATGCCGCTGGCCACGGCCTCGAGGGGCCGCGATTCGGCGTGGTGTGCCGCCAGCTGCCGCTGACCCAACAGGTGCGCCACCACCTCCAGCAGATGCTCCGCCGGCAGTACCTCGAGCCCACTGGCCAGGGCCGCTTCGTCGGCGTTGGCACGGGGCACGATCAGGGTGCGCCCGGCACGCCGCGCCGCCAGGGCCACCGGCAGTACCCCGGTGACCGGACGCAGCTTGCCGTCCAGCGCCAGCTCGCCAAGGCACTCCACCGTCTCCAGCGCCTCCCCCGGCACCTGCCCCGAGGCGACCAGGATGCCCAGCGCAATCGGCAGATCAAAGCGCCCGCCTTCCTTGGGCAGGTCGGCGGGCGCCAGGTTGAGGGTAATGCGGCGGGTGGTGGGAAACTCGAGGCCGGCGTTGATCAGCGCGCTGCGTACCCGCTCGCGGCTCTCCTTGACCGCCGCCTCGGCCAGCCCCACCAGGGTCAGGCCCGGCAGGCCGTTGGCCAGGTGTACCTCGACCAGCACTTCAGGCGCGTCGAGCCCCAGGCTGGCGCGGGTATTGATGATGGCAAGCGTCATGGCGGTCCCTCGCCGGTGAAATGGCGTGGCGTCAGCGCGAAGGCTCGCCGCCGCCGGCATCTTCGGCGGGCGGGGTGTCGACGCTAGCCGCGCGGTGGCTTTCAGCGCTGGGTGTCGCGCCCTCGTCGAGCGCTGCTTCAAGCGTAGCGACCCGCGCTTCCAGCGCCTCGACGCGGCTGCGGGTGCGTTGCAGTACATCCATGAGAATATCGAAATCTTCGCGGGATACCAGCTCGAGACGCTCGCAGGCGCCGCGCACCACCTGCTGCACCCCCTTGTGAATCTCCTCCGGCGCCTGGGAGGCACCCTGCAACCGCTCGCCCAGCTCACGGGCCAGACGGCCAAATCGATCTTGATGGGTCACGTGATTCTCCTCGTCATCCAGCGGATATGCCTCATACCCAAGCATACGCAAGCTGCCAGTGGCACGCATGCCCAAGCAGCGCCCCATTATGAGGCATTAAGCTTTCCTCGGCGCTCCTATTTGGTGCAAAGCCCTCCATTCCCTCCCATGGAGACTCTGCACAA
The DNA here is from genome assembly GCF_002286975.1 of Halomonas salipaludis. GTDB lineage: Bacteria > Pseudomonadota > Gammaproteobacteria > Pseudomonadales > Halomonadaceae > Franzmannia > Franzmannia salipaludis. Next base: position 492,488 of record NZ_NSKB01000003.1, on the reverse strand, counting down.
TGGTGCATACCACCCCCTATACGACTGATTAAAAAGCGAAATATATAGCCTGGCACGCTTCACGCTATGTCCTAATCAGGCGCAAGCCGTTATGCACGCCTCAATCCTTTTCATCTGGGAGATTCGGGATGAAACTCATCACCGCCATTATCAAGCCGTTCAAGCTGGATGATGTCCGTGAAGCGCTGGCAGACAACGGCGTTCAGGGCATCACCGTCACCGAGGTCAAGGGCTTCGGGCGCCAGAAGGGCCACACCGAGCTGTACCGCGGCGCTGAATACGTCGTCGACTTCCTGCCCAAGGTCAAGGTCGAGATCGCCGTCGACGATTCGCGCGTCGAAAGCGTTCTCGATGCCATCCGTACCGCGGCCAACAGCGGCAAGATCGGCGACGGCAAGCTATTCGTCACTCCCCTGGAAGACGTCATCCGCATTCGCACCGGCGAACGCGGCGCCGACGCGGTATAAGCGGCGCCCCAGTGCTTCGCCCAAGGACGCAGGAATCCAGAAAAACGATGCTCAACGCGGACACTAACGCGGCCCAACCAGGCACGACATGGGCACAGGAGAACACCCAATGACAGAATTAGCAGAGCTGACATACGCGCTCGACACCTTCTACTTTCTCATCTGTGGCGTACTGGTCATGTGGATGGCCGCCGGCTTCTCGATGCTCGAGGCCGGCATGGTACGCTCCAAGAACACCGCCGAGATTCTGACCAAGAACATCGCGCTGTTCGCCATCGCCTGCACCATGTATCTGCTGGTCGGCTACTACATCATGTATTCCAGCGCCGGCGGCGGTTTCCTGCCTAACCTGGGCTTCCTGATCGGCAGCGAGAACACTCTCGACGCCATCACCTCCGGCGACGTGGATGCGCCCTACTACTCGATGCGCTCCGACTTCTTCTTCCAGGTGGTATTCGTTGCCACTGCGATGTCGATCGTCTCGGGTGCCGTGGCCGAGCGCATGAAGCTGTGGGCCTTCCTGGCCTTCGCGGTGGTCATGACCGGCGTCATCTACCCGGTCTCTGGCTACTGGACCTGGGGCGGTGGCTGGCTCGACGCAATGGGCTATTCCGACTACGCCGGTTCCGGCATCGTGCACATGGCCGGCGCAGCTGCCGCCCTGGCCGGTGTACTGGTACTGGGCCCGCGTAAGGGCAAGTACGGCAAGGACGGTGCGATCTACGCCATCCCCGGTGCCAACATGCCGCTGGCTACCCTGGGTACCTTCATCCTGTGGATGGGCTGGTTCGGCTTCAACGGTGGCTCCGAGCTGAAGATGTCTGACGGCATCTCGGCCAATAACGTCGCCCAGGTGTTCGTCAACACCAACGCTGCGGCCGCCGGTGGCGTGATCACCGCGCTGATCCTGGCCAAGCTGTGGTTCCGCAAGGCCGACCTGACCATGGCCCTGAACGGCGCCCTGGCCGGCCTGGTGGCGATCACCGCCGAGCCCCTCGCGCCCTCCGCGCTGGGTGCCACGCTGATCGGTGCCGTGGGCGGTGCCATCGTGGTGGCCGCCATCGTCAGCCTCGACAAGCTCAAGCTCGATGATCCGGTCGGTGCCATCTCGGTGCACGGTGTGGTCGGGATCTGGGGCGTGCTGGCAGTGCCGCTGTCGAATGCCGACGCCTCCTTCGGCGCCCAGATCATCGGCATCATCGGCATCTTTGCCTGGGTCTTCGCGGCAAGCCTGGCCGTGTGGCTGGTGCTCAAGGCGATCATGGGCATCCGGGTCAGCGAAGAAGAAGAGTATGAAGGCGTCGATATCGCCGAATGCGGCCTCGAAGCCTATCCCGAATTCAGCGTCGCCAAGAAGTAACGGCGCTATACCGAGTGAGCTGGCGTGCTCCCCTGGCCCCCTTCGGGGGGCCTTTTTTCATATCTGGCCGGGCGGTGTATGCTGGTAGGAGATAATGCTTGAACCTGGGGCCAGCCCCACCCATAGGATGCGAGGAGAAAGACCATGAAACTGGTGACTGCCATCATCAAGCCGTTCAAGCTCGACGACGTTCGTGAATCGCTCTCCGAGATCGGCGTTCAGGGCATCACCGTGACCGAGGTCAAGGGCTTCGGCCGCCAGAAGGGCCATACCGAACTGTATCGTGGCGCCGAGTACGTGGTCGACTTCCTGCCCAAGGTGAAGCTCGAGGTCGCCGTGGACGATGCCATGGCCGACAAGGTCATCGATGCCATCACCAACGTGGCCAACACCGGCAAGATCGGTGACGGCAAGATCTTCGTCTCGCCGCTGGAGCAGGTCATTCGGATTCGCACCGGCGAAACCGGCAAGGACGCGGTCTGACAGCTCGAAGCTCGAAGCTCGAAGCTCGAAGCTCGAAGCTCGAAGCTCGAAGCTCGAAGCTCGAAGCTCGAAGCTCGAAGCTCGAAGCTCGAAGCTCGAAGCTCGAAGCTCGAAGCCACATAGCATCACCACCGCTGGTGTAATGGAAAACCCCCGTGGCCCAGGCCACGGGGGTTTTCTCTTCCGGCGTCCAGCCGCGCAGCGGCGCTCTTCCAGCTTACAGCTCCCGGCGAAGCCGGGTCATTTCTCGACGAACGCCCGCTCGATCACGTAGTCGCCAGGCTCGCCCATGCGCGGCGAGATATTGAAGCCCAGGTCGTCGAGCAGCGCGCTGGTTTCGTCGAGCATCGCCGGGCTGCCGCAGATCATGGCGCGGTCCTGCTTGGGATCGAGCGGCGCCAGGCCGGTATCCTCGAACAGCTTGCCGGTGCGGATATGATCGGTGAGGCGCCCGGTGGTATGGAACTCCTCACGGGTCACGGTCGGGTAGTAGACCAGCTTTTCGGCGATTTCGTCGCCGAGGTATTCATGGGCCGGCAGCTCCTTTGAGATGAAGTCCGCATAGGCCAGCTCGCTGACCGTACGCACGCCGTGGATCAACACGATCTTCTCGAAGCGCTCGTAGGCCTCGGGGTCCTGGATCAGGCTCATGAACGGTGCCAGCCCAGTGCCGGTGGAGAGCAGGTAGAGGTTGCGGCCCGGCAGCAGGTCGTCGGTGACCAGGGTGCCGGTGGGCTTGCGACTGACCATGATCTGGTCGCCGACCTTGAGGTGCTGCAGGCGCGAGGTGAGAGGGCCGTCCGGCACCTTGATGCTGAAGAACTCGAGGTGATCCTCGTAGTTGGGGCTGGCGATGGAGTAGGCACGCATCAGCGGCTTGCCGCTCACCTCGAGGCCGATCATCACGAACTGGCCGTTCTTGAAGCGCAGGCTGCGCTCGCGGGTGGTGCGAAAACTGAACAGGGTATCGTTCCAGTGGTGAACGCTAAGCACTTCTTCCAGAGCGAACTTGCTCATGACCGGCTCCCGGGTGAGGATAAGACAAGTATTCCATTGGCGCATAAGCCGCCGCCGTGTTTATGCCATGTAGTTTAAGCGCCGCGCACATATCTGTTAAATGGGTTGTATGAATAAAGCATATCTATGATATAGATATACAGCATCGTCCCGTATGGGGGTACCGAGATGCGCTATACCCTGCGCCAACTGGAAGTCTTCGTGGCCGTTGCCCAGCACGAGAGCGTTTCACGGGCGGCCAATGCCCTGGCGCTGTCACAGTCGGCGGCCAGTACCGCCCTGGCCGAGCTCGAGCGGCAGTTCGACTGCCAACTGCTCGACCGCATCGGCAAGCGCCTCAAGCTCAACGCGCTGGGCTTTCAGATCCTGCCCAAGGCGGTGGCGCTGCTCGACCGCGCCGAGGAGATCGAGGAGCTGCTGCGCGGCCAGCGTGGCATCGGCTCGCTGGACGTTGGCGCCACCCTGACCATCGGCAACTACCTGGCCACGCTGCTGATCAGCGACTTCATGCAGCGCCATCCGGACAGCCGCGTACGCCTGCAGGTGCGCAACACCAGTGCGATCATCGAGCGCATCGTCCAGCACGAGCTGGACCTGGGCCTCATCGAGGGGGACTGCCAGCATGAGGACGTGGTGATGCAGCCATGGGTGGAGGATGAGCTGGTAGTATTCTGTTCGCCGCGCCACTCCCTGGCCGGCACCGGCACCCTGGAGATGGATCGGCTGCTGCGCGAGGACTGGATCATGCGCGAGCCGGGCTCGGGCACCCGGTTGACCCTGGAGCACGCCGCGCGGCACCGCCGCGGGCGCTTCAATACGCTGCTCGAGCTCGAGCACACCGAGGGCATCAAGCGCGCCGTGGAGTCGGGCCTGGGGATCGGCTGCGTGTCGCGTCTGGCGCTGCGCGACGCCTTTCGCCGCGGCAGCCTGGTGCCGCTCGCCACGCCGGAGCTGGACCTGAAGCGTCAGTTCACCTTCATCTGGCACCGCCACAAGTACCTGACCACCGGCATGCGCGAGTTCCTCAAGCTGTGCCGGCAGATGACTGCCGGCATTTCACGCAGCGACGAAATCGACCTGCCCTACATCCCCTGAGGTGGCGCCGGGCGCTCCAGCAGCGGTGCCCGGTCGCCATGCTCGGCCAGGGTGAAGCCGCCTATCACCGCAGCCAGCCGCAGCGACTGCTCCTTGAGCTGTTCGGCGGCCACCGTCGACTCCTCGACCATGGCGGCGTTCTCCTGGGTCATGCGGTCGAGCTCGGCCACCGCCACATTGACCTGGCCGATGCCCTCACTCTGTTCCCCCGCCGCCGAGGTGATCTCTCCCAGCACGTCGGTGACCCGGGCGATGCTGGCGACGATCTCGTCCATGGTCTCGCCGGCGGTACGCACCAGCTGGGTGCCGCTGTCGACCTTGTCGCTGGAGCTCTCGATCAGCCCCTTGATCTCGCGCGCGGCATCGGCGCTGCGGCTGGCCAGCTGGCGCACCTCACCGGCCACCACGGCAAAACCGCGGCCCTGCTCGCCGGCCCGGGCCGCCTCCACCGAGGCGTTGAGCGCCAGCAGGTTGGTCTGGAAGGCGATGCCATCCATGACGCTGACGATCTCACCGATCTTGCGCGACGACGCGGTGATCTCGTCCATGGTCGACACCACCTGGGAAACCACCTCGCCGCCACGACCAGCAACCGCCGAGGCCGACTGCGACAGCTGGTTGGCCTCGCGGGCCGAGGCCGCGGTGTGCTCCACGGTGCTGGTGATCTCCTCCATCGAGGCCGACGTCTGCTGCAGGCTGGAGGCGGCATTCTCGGTGCGCCGCGACAGGTCCTGGCCGCCGTGGGCGATCTCGCTGGCGGCAGTGTTGACCGCTTCGCTGCTGGCACGCACGTCGAGCAGCACGTCATGGATCTTATCGGCAAAGGCGTTGAACTGGGTGGCCAGCGCCGCGCCCTCGTCGCGGCCACGCACCGGCAAGCGCTGGGTGAGGTCGCCGTCACCCGAGGCAATCTCGCGCATCCGCTCCGCCAGACGCTTGAGCGGGCGCGAGATACTGGTCCCCACCAGCCACAGGGCCAGCAGTCCCAGGGCAGCCAGCACCACCCCCACCAGGCTCATGCCCAGGGTATCGGCACGCCGCTGCTCTGCGAGGGTCGTCTGCAGTGCGCCGAGCTCGGCCAGCACGGCCGGTTCCGGGAGACGGATCATCAGCACCCAGGGCGTATCGACATCGCCGATGGCGAACGGCTGGTAGCGCTCGAACATACCATCCTCGACCACGCTCACCGCCTCTCGCTGGTCACGCGCCTGCTCGGTGCGTGCCAGCTGGGCGGTTCCCAGCGCCTGCTCGGCAAGCCCGCCGAGCCCGTCACGCTCAGTCGTGTGCCCTGCCAGGCCACCGCCACCGGCCACCAGGGCCATTTCACCGGCACCGTCGTAGAGTCCGGCATTGGCCGCGACAAGGAGCTCCTGAATGAAGTCCAGGGCCAGGTCGACCCCTGCAACGCCGCGAAACTCGCCGTCGACTACCACCGGTACATTGAACGAGGTGACCAGCAGCGTCTCGCCGTCATAATCATAGGGCGCCGGATCGATGATGCAGGGGGCCAGCGTCTCACGCGGGCAGAGATAGTACTCGCCTTCGCGAATGCCGCTTGCCATGCGCGTGTCACTCTCCATGGTATCGCCCAGCGGCAGTACCTCGATGCCCCCCGTTTCGGTGCGATACCACCACGGCATGAACCGCCCGCTGCCATCGTAACCATCACGCTCGAGCCCGGCATAGCGGGCATCACTGCCAAAGGCATCGGGCTCCCAGCCGATAAAGGCATCGAGCAGCGAGGGGTTTTCAGCCACCGTCTGGCGCACCAGCTGGGACAGCTCACGACGACTGATCGAGAAGGCACGACGCCCGTCAGCATCGCGCTGCCCCATCAAGGCATTGGCATTGGCCAGCTGAGTCGCCAGGGTCAGCGCATGGGCAAGCTGGCCCTGGATGCGGCCAACCTCGGCTTCGGCCAGCGCTGACAAGCGCTGCTCGGCAGCCCCTTCCAGCAGCTCACGGGTATGCTGCTCGACGGTGTCCTGTGTCCGCGACGAGGCATACAGCGCATAGCTCACCAGCGCCACCACGACCATCAAGAGGCAAGTGCCAGCCAGCATGACCACGAACTGGCGAATCGATCTAGCCTGCATGTGCTAGCCTCCCTGCCACGCTATCGGCCTGCGGATCTCGAGTGAGCCGCGTCGCCACGGGCGATGACGACGACAGCGTAAAGGCCCCGATCGCCCGGCTGAGGTGCTCGGACTGCTCCTTGAGCTGTTCGGCGGCCACCGTCGACTCCTCGACCATGGCGGCGTTCTCCTGGGTCATGCGGTCGAGCTCGGCCACCGCTACATTGACCTGGCCGATGCCGTCGCTCTGCTCCCCCGCCGCCGAGGTGATCTCTCCCAGCACGTCGGTGACCCGGGCGATGCTGGCGACGATCTCATCCATGGTCTCGCCGGCGGTACGCACCAGTTGGGTGCCGCTGTCGACCTTGTCGCTGGAGCTCTCGATCAGCCCCTTGATCTCGCGCGCGGCATCGGCGCTGCGGCTGGCCAGCTGGCGCACCTCACCGGCCACCACGGCAAAGCCGCGGCCCTGCTCGCCGGCCCGGGCCGCCTCCACCGAGGCGTTGAGCGCCAGCAGGTTGGTCTGGAAGGCGATGCCGTCCATGACGCTGACGATCTCACCGATCTTGCGCGACGACGCGGTGATCTCGTCCATGGTCGACACCACCTGGGAAACCACCTCGCCGCCGCGACCGGCAACCGCCGAGGCCGACTGCGACAGCTGGTTGGCCTCGCGAGCCGAAGCCGCAGTGTGCTCCACGGTGCTGGTGATCTCCTCCATCGAGGCCGACGTCTGCTGCAGGCTGGAGGCGGCATTCTCGGTGCGCCGCGACAGGTCCTGGCCGCCGTGGGCGATCTCGCTGGCGGCAGTGTTGACCGCTTCGCTGCTGCCGCGCACGTCGAGCAGCACCGCCTCCATCTTGGCCACGAAGCGGTTGAAGGAGGCGGCGATCTGCGCCACTTCGTCATGGCCCTGTTCGGGTAGCCGCTGGGTCAGGTCGCCGTCACCGGAGGCGATGTTGTCCATGGCATCGCGGGCCGTCTGCAGCCGTCGGAAGATCACCTTGAGCAGTACGCCCAGCACCAGGCTGGCGACCAGTGCGACCACAACCAGCGTGGTCAGCGAGCTGGTGAGTACGCCGCGCAGCCCGGCGGTGGCCTCGCGCTCGTCGAGGGCAATGACCAGCTGCCAGTCACTCCCAGACGAGATGGGCTGCGCCTGCAGCAGACGCGGACGCTCGTTCATCATCAAGCGGCGTGGCGAATCCCGCGCAAGCAGCGCCTGCAGGTAACCGGCATCGAGCTCCGCGGCCAAGTCGGTGCTAGGCGCGAGAATCTTGTCTGCATCGGAGTGCGCAACCAGGGTGCCATCAGCCGCGACCAGAAATGCGAAGCTGGAGGGGGTAGGGGCAATGGCGGCGACGCTCTCGACCACCTCATCAATCGCGATGTTACCGCCCACGACGGAAGCCAGTGAGCCTCCGCGATAGAAGGGTTGTGCGATCGTCACCACCAGTTGGCCAGTGCCAGCATCGATATAGGGCTCGGTGACAACCGTCTCGCCGGATGACTTGGCCTGTTGATACCAGGGACGTTCGCGTGGATCGTAGTCGGCGGGCGGTTCCCAGCCGTCTGACGACACCATCTGCCCACTCCGCTCATCAGCGACGTAGGTCGCCAGGAAACCTCCCGAGGCCTCCAACTGCAACAGGGCATCCATCGGCGCGTCACTCTGGGCCCCTGACTCGACGGCCTGGAGCATGGCTATACGCGCCGCAAGCCACTCGTCGATGGCGCGGGCATTACCGCTGGCAACGGCATTCAGGTTGCCGGCGATCTGGGTGTCGTTATGCGTCTTGAGGGTAAGGTAGCTGGCAGCTCCGTTGATGATCAGTGCCAGGACGATCACCACCAGGGTGGTGGCCAGGATGCGGGCTCGCAGGGTGGATAGCATGGGGCGCTCTCGCTGATAGTGAGTCAAGACTCACCGACGCATGGCAGTCATGCGTCGACGTAGAGCTCGGGTTATCGGCAAGCGCACCCCAAACTTGATACGAAAGTCGCATCGTTATCAGCGCATGTCGCTGACGGCCTCCTGGATGTCGCCCAGCGATGACTTGGAGAGGTCCTTGGACAGCGAGTGAATCACCCGCTTGGCGGTGGGACCATCGAGCTTGTCGCGCAGCAGACCGAGAAACTTGGGCGGTGCCACCAGAATCAGCTTCTGCAGGGTATTGTCGACCCGCGCCTGGTAGAGCCGCTCGGCCACCTGCTTGGCAAACAGTTCGGCCTGGTGCTGAGATGCGGTGTTCTCGCCCCCGGAGGAGCGCGATGTGGTCGACATGGATTCGTGCACATTGGCACCGTTGTCGGTGACCAGGTCGCCTTCGTGGAGGCGACCTTCGGCGTGAACCAGACTCTCCTGCTCCTGCAGCGTCAGCGCATCGCGTGTAAACAGGCGAGCCCTGGCTGCATCTGCCACTACGATATAGGTCGTCATCGTGTCTCCTTGGCGGTTGCCCTGGGGTATGACGGTCGGCGGCCATCCGCCGACCTTGTCTTTGAGCGTGGCAAGGCCGCAGCAGCGGGTCAACCAATCAACTGACGCCAGGCGCGAACTGGGGTAGCATCTGGACGCCGTCACGGAAGTCGGCGCAACCTGCGCGTATCTGTGCGTCCGCTTACCAGGAGGTTTTCCCCTATGCGTCAGTTCCTGTTCCCCCGTGCGCCGCTGGCGCGCGCCACCCTGATCTCCTGTCATCTGCTGCTGCAAATCGGCCTGGTGGCCGGCGCGGCGCTGTGGCTCGCCCCACGCACGCCGTGGCTGAGCAGCGCCGGCTGGGCCGAGGCCTGGCCAACCCTGGCCCTGGGCAGCGGCGCGCTGCTGCTGGCGATGGTTGCGCTGCGCCTGCTGGCCGAGCTGTGGTTGCTGCCCCACCACCTCGGCCAACTACGCGGCGGTTTCGCTCCCAGCGCCGTGGTAACCCGCTCCTTCGAACGCCGCCCGGCCGTGCACGACAGCCAGGAGGCCTGGACCAGCCAGGCGCGTGAGATGCATCTCGAGGAGGGCGCCGTGGGTACGGCGAGGGTGGCCAGGCCACAGCGTCGCGGCGTCGACGAGCCGCCCCTCGACCTGGCCGCCAGCGCCGCGCCGGAAGTGGCGTCACGCCAGGAGCCGCACCTCTAGGCCACGGCGCTACAGCACCTTGCGACGCAGCAGGCTGGTGATCGCCTCGCCGATCAACACCAGCACCACGATGGCGATCAGGATGGTCGCCACCGTGGGCCAGGCAAAGGTATCGATGGACCCCTGCAAAATCACCCCGATACCGCCGGCACCGACCAGCCCGAGCACCGTCGATTCGCGGATATTGATGTCCCAGCGCAGGATCACGATGGCGAAGAACGCCGGCATCACCTGGGGTACGATGGCGTAGACGATCACCTTGGCCTTGGAGGCGCCGGTGGCCTCCATCGCCTCTACCGGGCGGCGGTCGATCTCCTCGATCGCCTCGCCCATCAGCTTGCCGATGAAGCCGATCGAACGAAACATGATCGCCAGGATCCCGGCCAGCACCCCAGGGCCGAAGATGGCGACGAACAGCAGCGCCCAGATGATGGTGTTGACCGAACGGCTGGAGACCAGGATGAAGCGCCCCAGCCATAGGCAGAAGCGGTTGGGCGTGGTGTTCTGCGCAGCGATATAGGAGACCGGCAGGGCCACGAAGATGGTCAGCAGGGTCGCCAGGGTGGCGATATGCACCGTCTCGATCATGGCGTTGAGGATCGCCGCCAGGCGGCTCGGGTCCGGTGGCCACATGCGCGCGCCAAGGCTCGATATCTGGTTGGGCGCATCCCATACCCAGGGCCAGAAGATATCGATGTCGCGCACCGCCCAGTAGACCACCATCATCGTCACCAGCAGCACGGCATAGCGGATCAGGCGCTCGCGGCGGTCATAGCGCTGCCAGACGCGGTCGGCCAGCGCAGTGGCGTGATCTACCATATCTTCTTCCTTACCCAGCCGCTGATGCCCTCGCTGATCAGGATCACCGCAATGATGGTCAGCAAGATGGCGAACGCGAAGTCATAGTCGTAGCGCCCGAAGGCGTTCATCAGGGTGCCGCCGATGCCCCCGGCACCGACGATGCCGACCACCGCCGAGGCGCGCAGGTTGCTGTCGAGCTGATACATCGACAGCCCCACCTGACGCGGTAGGATCTGAGGAAACACGGCATAGATCAGAATCGCGAAATAGCCCGCGCCGGTCGCCTTCATCGCCTCGACCTGGCCCCAGTCGATCTCCTCGATCTCTTCGGCGAGCAGCTTGCCGACGAAGCCGATGGAGTAGAGCGTCAGGGTCAGGATGCCGGCCAGCGGGCCGAAGCCCACCGCGGCAACGAACAGAATGGCCACGATCACCGGATGGAAGCTGCGCGACACGATGATCACCGCGCGGCCGAACAGGTAGACCGGCAGCGGCGCGACGTTGCGTGCCGCCATCACCGCGAAGGGAATCGACAGCGCCACCCCCAGCAGGGTGGCCAGAATGGCAATCTGGAAACTCTCCTTGAAGCCGGTGAGCAGCAGGCCGCCGCGCTCGAAGCTGGGTGGAAAGCCGCCACCGAAAATACGCGCGGCCCGCGGCAGGCCCTCACTGATACGTTCCCAATTGAAGGGTAGCGTGCCTAACGCCCACACCAGGTAGACCACAAGCACCAGCCACAGCCCGTAGCGCAACCAAGGATTAGCAATGAACGGCGGCTTGCGCCAGGTCCTGGCCGGCGCGCTGGCGTCAGGCCTGGTCATGGCTCACCCCTTCCGCCGTGGGCGGCACTTCAGCGACTTCCTCCTCGGGCGCCTCGATGCCGCCGTAGATGGCATCCAATGCGTCCTGGTTGAAGTCGCTGGGGGCGCCGTCGAAGATCATCTTGCCGTGGCGCAGCCCGACGATGCGCTCGGTATAGGTCTTGGCCTGGGATACATTATGAATGTTGATCAGCACCGGCAGCGACAGCTCGCTGGCCAGGCTCTGCAGCAGGATCATGATCTGCTCGGAGGTACGCGGATCCAGCGAGGCGGTGGGCTCATCGGCCAGCAGCACTTCCGGCTCCTGCATCAGCGCTCGCACGACCCCGACCCGCTGACGCTCGCCGCCAGAGAGCTCGTCGGCACGCTTGTTGGCATAGTGGGCGATGCCCACGCGCTCCATCAGGCTGAAGGCGCGCTCGATATCGGCCGGCGGGTAACGCCGCGAGATGGCCTGGTAGAGACTGACGTAGCCCAGTCGGCCGGCCAGCACGTTCTCCATTACCGTCAGCCGGTCGATCAGGTTGAAGCCCTGAAAGACCATGCCGATCTTGCGCCGCGCGCGGCGCAGGGCGGCCCCGCGCAGCTTGACCAGTTCGTTGCCGTTGAGCTTGATCGACCCCGAGGTGGGTTCGACCAGGCGATTGATACAGCGCAGCATGGTGCTCTTGCCGGCCCCCGAAGCGCCGACGATGGCCACCACACTGTTGCCTTCAACCGTGAGGTCGAGGCCTTTCAAGACGGCTTCATCGTGGCCATAACGCTTGACCAGATTGGAGATTTCCAGCATCCGTCACCTCGTCTAGATGATCGTCGTGTCCCGGCCGCTTGACGGCCGGGCACGCGCCTTTACTCCTGATCCAGGTCTTCGCGGGTATAGCTCACATCATTGGCGGCCTGGATGGTGCGGATGACCTGCCAGTGCTCCTGGTAGTTGATCGGAATGAATTTCTCGACGCCTTCGAACTCCTCACCCAACGCAGTGCCGGCGAAATCGAAGCTGAAGAAGGCCTCTTCGATCTTCTCGACCAGGTCGGGATGCAGGTTGTGTGCGTAGTTGTAGGAGGTGGTCGGGAAACGGTCGGACTCATAGATGATCTTGACCTCATCCTCGTCATACAGGCCACGGGCCGCCATCCGTTCGACCACCTCTGACGCTACCGGGGCAGCATCATAGTCACGGGCCACCACGCCGAGCATCGACTGGTCGTGGCTGCCGGAATAGACCACCTCGTAGTCCTCATCGGGCACCACGCCGAGATCGGGGAACAGCGCCCGCGGTGCCTGGTTGCCGGAGTTGGAGGTCGGCGAGGTATGCGCGACGCGCTTGCCCGCGAGGTCCGCCATTTCGTCGATGCCGGAATCAACGTGGGTGTAGACCTGCAGGGTATAGCCGAACTGGCCGTCGTCGGACCCCATCAGGGCGAAGGGCACGGCCCCGGCGAGGTTGACCGCGAAGGGTGTCGGCCCGGTGGAGAAGCCGGCAATGTGTAGCCGGCCACTGCGCATCGCCTCGACCTGGGCCGAGTTGGACTGCACGGCAAAGAAGCGCACGTCGCGCTCGGTCACCTCTTCGAGGTGGTCGATGAACGGCTGCCAGATGTCGGAGTAGATGGCTGGATCTTCCACCGGGGTATAGGCGAAGATCAGCGTGTCGGGGTTGGCCCACTCGGACTCGTCGGCGGGGCGGTCGGCGACCATGTCGCCATCTTCGTCGCAGTAGATGCTGTCCAGATCACCGCGCGGGCAGTCGGCCTGGGCACTGGCCGAGGCCAGCATCGCCAGCGGCAGCAGCGAGATCAGCGCCAGCGAAGCGAGTGGGCGTTTCTTGAACGGAGCCGCCTGGACCGCGGCCATATCGATCTTGGTTTTCATGGCGTGCCTCATGGTGTTGTTTTTTTATAAGAAAATTTATCGAAATTCGGATGCGCCTTTTCGTTATTAGACATTAGCCGCATGGGATGATTGATTTCGAAAACACAACTTCCAATCTAGGGTTTATGACGAACGCATGTCAAACACTTTACCGCGCCCTCCGGCGACCTGGCGAAATCGCTATTTACTGATGCGTCACGGCCATAGCCAGGCCAACCAGCAAGGGCTGATCATCAGCCATCCCGACAACGGCCTGGACGCCTTCGGCCTCTCAACGCTCGGCCAAGCCCAGCTCGATGAAGTCATTGCCGAGTGGCCCTGGCCCGCGCCCACGCATATCCTGCACTCCGACTTCCTGCGCACCACCGAGACCGCCGAACGGGTCGCCCGCCACTTCGGCCTCGCCATGGCGCCAGAGCTGCGACTGCGTGAGCGTGGCTTCGGCAGCCTGGAACGCCAGGCCGACAGCCACTACCCCAGGGTCTGGGCGCTGGACGCCGAGGATCCGCAGCATGGCGAGTACGGGGTGGAGAGCGTGGCCAGCGTCGCCGCCAGGCTGCAGGCGGTCATCGACGAGCTAGAGGAGGCGCACCGCGATGCGACCATCTTGCTGGTCAGCCATGGCGATCCGTTGCAGATCCTGCTGACGGCGCTTGGGGGGCGTGCACTGAGCCAGCATCGGCAGCAAACGCCGCTGATGCCGGCCAGCGTCACGCAGGTGGGGCGCTAGGGAGGCCCGCAGGGCCCAATAGCGCCTGCCTCAGTGACCCAGGATCTGGCTGAGGAACAGCTGGGTCCGCTCGGACTGCGGGTCGTTGAAGAACGGCTCCGGGGCGTTCTCCTCGATGATCTGGCCCTGATCCATGAAGATCACCCGGTCGGCCACGGTCTTGGCAAAGCCCATTTCATGGGTCACGCAGAGCATGGTCATGCCCTCGTTGGCCAGCTCGACCATGACGTCGAGCACCTCCTTGATCATCTCCGGGTCGAGCGCCGAGGTCGGCTCGTCGAACAGCATCACCTCGGGGTGCATGCACAGCGAGCGGGCGATCGCCACGCGCTGCTGCTGGCCGCCGGAGAGCTGCCCCGGGTACTTCAACGCCTGCTCGGCGATCTGCACCCGTTCGAGGTACTGCATGGCCCGCGCCTCGGCCTCCTTGCGCGGTTTTTTCTGCACCCACATCGGCGCCAGGCAGCAGTTTTCCAGCACCGTGAGGTGGGGAAAGAGGTTGAAGTGCTGGAACACCATGCCGACGCTGCGGCGAATCTGCTCGATGCGCTTGATGTCCTGGGTCAGCGGCATGCCGCCGACCACGATCTCACCCTGCTGATGCTCTTCGAGATGGTTGATGCAGCGAATCAGTGTCGACTTGCCCGACCCCGAGGGACCACAGATGACGATCCGCTCACCACGCCGCACCTCGAGGCTGATATCGCGCAGCACGTGGAAGTCGCCGTACCACTTGTTGACGCCGCGCATCTCGACCATCAGATCGCCGGCGCCGGCCTGGGATTGCATAGCGTGTTCACTCATGATGCCCATCCTGTATGCGGTTATTGCTGTTGTCGTTGGCGCCGGTCAGCGTTTGTGGCCGGTATGCAGCTTGCGTTCGAGATACTGGCTGTAGCGCGACATGCTGAAGCAGAAGATCCAGAACATGAACGCCGCGAAGATATACCCCTCCAGCGCGAAACCCAGCCAGCGCGAGTCCGACAGCGCCGCCTGGACGATGCCCAACAGGTCGAACAGGCCGATGATCATCACCAGGGTGGTGTCCTTGAACAGCGAGATGAAGGTGTTGACGATGCCGGGGATCATCATCTTCAAGGCCTGGGGCAGCACGATCAGGCCCATGCGCTTCCAGTAGCCCATGCCGAGCGCCGCCGCGGCCTCCTCCTGGCCGCGCGGAATGGCCTGCAGGCCGCCGCGCACCACCTCGGCCATATAGGCACTCTGGAACAGGGTGATACCGATGAAGGCGCGGATCAGGCGGTCGACGCTGACGCCGGTGGGCATGAACAGCGGCAGCATCACCGAGGCCATGAACAGCACCGTGATCAACGGCACGCCGCGCCAGAACTCGATGAACACCACGCAGAAACTCTTGACGATGGGCATCTGCGAACGCCGCCCCAGCGCCAGCAGGATGCCGATCGGCAGCGCGCCGACCATGCCCACCACGGCCAGCACCAGGGTCAGCATCAGACCGCCCCAGCGATGGGTCTGCACCACCGGCAGACCGAAGTGGCCGCCATAGAGCAGGAAGTAGGCAAACACCGGGAAGCCGACCAGAGTGGCCAGCGTCACCCAGCGCTTGAACGGCAACCGCGGGATCATCAACCAGCCGATCAGCCCGGCGAAGGTGGCGAAGGTCAGGTCGACCCGCCACAGCTCGCTACGCGGGTAGAGGCCGTAGATGAACTGGGTGAAGCGGGCGTTGATGAACACCCAGCAGGCCCCTTCGCGGGAGCAGTCGTCGCGGCTGGTGCCCACCCAGTCGGCATTGATCAGCCCCCACTGGATGGTCGGTACCAGCATCAGGTAAAGCAGATACAGCCCGAGCAGCGAGAAGAAGCTGTTGACCGGTCCGCTGAACAGGTTGGCACGCAGCCAGGCCAGGGGGCCAATGGTATTGGAGGGCGCCGGTCGCGCCTCGATCATCTTATGGTGGTGAATCATGGCCCGCCCCTATCGTTCGACCAACGCCATGCGGGCGTTGTACCAATTCATGAACAGCGATACCGACAGGCTGATGCTCAGGTACACCGCCATGGTCATGGCGATGACCTCGATGGCCTGGCCGGTCTGGTTCAGCGTGGTACCGGCAAACACCGAGACCAGGTCCGGGTAGCCGATGGCGGTGGCCAGCGAGGAGTTCTTGATCAGGTTGAGGTACTGGCTGGTCAACGGCGGGATGATGACCCGCATCGCCTGGGGGATGATCACCAGCCGCAGCACCAGCCCCTGGGGCAGGCTCAGCGCCTGGGCCGCCTCGGTCTGGCCGTGGGAGATCGCCTGGATGCCCGAACGCACGATCTCGGCGATATACGAGGCGGTATAGATCGACAGCGCCAGCCACAGCGCCAGGAACTCGGGGATCACCGTGATGCCACCGCGGAAGTTGAAGCCGCGTAGCTCGGGCACGTCCCAGGTGACCGGGACCCCGGTCGCCACCAGCACCAACAGCGGCAGGCCCAGGATCAGTGCCAACGAGATCCAGCCGGCCGGAATCCGCTGGCCGGTGGCCTCGTGGCGGCGCTTGTTCCAGACCAGCAGCGCGATGCTGGCAGCGATGGCCACGCCGAAGGCCAGCGGAATCAGCCCGAAGCCCGACTCGAACAGCGGCTCCGGCAGGTAGAGCCCGCGCACGTTGAGGAAGATCACCTCGCCGAACGCCAGGCTGTCGCGGGCGCTGGGCATGGCACGCA
Organism: Halomonas salipaludis; assembly: GCF_002286975.1. GTDB lineage: Bacteria > Pseudomonadota > Gammaproteobacteria > Pseudomonadales > Halomonadaceae > Franzmannia > Franzmannia salipaludis. The sequence continues at coordinate 475,938 of NZ_NSKB01000003.1, read as the reverse complement.
GCACCGCGAAGTACCAGAAGAAGATCTGCAGCAGCAGCGGGATATTGCGGAAGATCTCGATATAGGCGTTGGCCAGCCTGGCGATCAGCCAGTTGGGCGACAGCCGCGCAATACCCACGATGAAGCCGATGATGGTCGCCGCCAGCACACCGAGGCCACCCACCAGCAGGGTATTGAGCAGGCCCACCAGGAAGGTGCGGCCGTAGGTGCTCTGGGAGGAGTAGTCGACCAGACTCTGGACGATGCCGAAACCGGCGGTGTTGTTGAGGAAGCCGAAGCCGGTGGTGATGCCGCGTGCGGACAGGTTGTCCTGGGTGTTGCCGATGATGTAAAGCAGCGCGGCAACCACTGCCGCCACCAGCAACGCCTGAAAGATCAGCGCCCGTTTGGCGGGATCACGCCAGAACGGGGGCTTGGGGCCTATCTGTGAGGCCTTGGGTCGAGCAGACATGAGAATCGTCTCCGCCTGGAGGGGCTGGATGATACATGCCATCGCCTGGCGGGCCGCATGGCGGCCAGCCAGACGCTGGCGTCAACGCGCCGACAGCGCCGGCGCATCAGGCGGATCGCTTAGCGAACCGGAGGCGCGTACTGAATGCCGCCATCGGTCCACAGAGCGTTGATGCCGCGTTCGATCTGCAGCGGCGAGTCCATCCCCACGTTACGATCGAAGCTCTCGGCGTAGTTACCGACCTGGCTGATGATGTGGTAGGCCCAGTCGGCCTCGAGGCCCATGCCCTCGCCGTAGTTGCCGTCTTCACCCAGCAGGCGAGCGATGTCCGGATCGTCGGAGCCCAGCATCTCATCGACGTTGTCGCTGCTCACGCCCAGCTCTTCGGCGTTGAGCATGGCGAACAGCGACCACTTGACGACGTTGAACCACTGGTCATCACCCTGGCGCACGGCCGGACCGAGCGGCTCCTTGGAGATGATCTCCGGCAGCACCATGGCGCCATCCGGATTGTCGAGCTGGATGCGCAGCGCGGCCAGCTGCGAGGTATCCGAGGTCAGCACGTCGCAGCGTCCGGCCTCGAAGCCCCCCACGGTCTGCTCGGAAGTATCGAAGACGATGGGGTCGAATACCATGTCGTTGACGCGGAAGTAGTCGGCCAGGTTGAGCTCGGTGGTCGTACCGGATTGTACGCAGACCGCGGCACCGTCGAGCTCCGTGGCACTGGAAATCCCCAGATCCGACGACACCAGGAAGCCCTGGCCGTCGTAGAAGGTAACGCCGGTGAAGTTGATACCCAGCGTGGTGTCGCGGGTGGTGGTCCAGGTGGTGTTGCGCGACAGCACGTCTACTTCACCGGACTGCAGCGCAGTGAAGCGCTCGACGGCGTTCAGCGGTACATAGCGCACGGCCTCGGCATCGCCGAACACGGCGGCGGCCACTGCGCGACACACGTCGACGTCCAAACCCTGCCACTCGCCGGCGTCATCAGGCGACGAGAAGCCCGGCAGGCCGTCACTCACACCACACTGCACAGCGCCACGCTCGACCGTATCTTCCAGCGTCGAGGCAGACGCCATCGCGCTTGCACCTACTACCAGTACCGTGGCCGAAGTCAGCAGTACCAGCTTGTTGTTGTTGTACGACATGGAGGATCCCCTCGCGTAGTGGTCAATATATTGGGACATGCGTTTCAAAAGCATGTGCCAAGACCATAGCAAAGAGTGTTCCAACACGTGCAGCAATCGGAAATAACATTTATTCAACGCAGGAAAAGCAGGCAAATCGCCGGATCTTACGCTAACGCGCAAAGTCCCGACGATAATCGCCTCGCTTTTCATGCACCTACGCAGTGCATTACTCAACGCCACATGCGTGGTGCGCACCATTAACGACTCGTCGGGAGTGTCTTGCCTCAATCCGTACCGAGCAGGCGCCGACGCAGCCAAACCAGCAGCAGCAAGGCGCAGCCGGCGCCCAGGGTATTGGCCAGGATGTCCCAGCCATCGCCGCCGCTGCGCCCGGGCACCGGAATCTGGGCATACTCGACGGCAATGCCATAAGCCACCACCATGGCGAAGGCGCGCAGGGAGCGAACGCCGGCCAGCGACACCAACGCGGCCAGCCCACCGTAGCCGACGAAGTGGTTGAACTTGTCCCACGGCAGCCGCTGGGGCATCTCGCTGCCCGGTGTCAGGCTACCCACGGCGATTACCAGCGCCGCTAGCAGCGCCAGGGCCAACCACAGCCGGCAGCGCTCATGCCAGCGGCGCAGGACTTCTTTCGCATCCACCTCAGCTGCCCTGATGGTACGCCGGGCTCAACTCGTGCAGCGCTTCCATGAAGGCGGTGACATGGTCCGGGTCGGTGAACTGGCTGATGCCGTGGCCGAGGTTGAAGATATGGCCCTCGCCCGGTCCGAAGCTGTCCAGCACTCGCGCCACCTCGGCGCGAATCGCCGGCGGCTTGGCAAACAGCACGTTGGGGTCGAGGTTGCCCTGCAGGGCGACGCGGTGGCCGACCCGGGCCCGCGCATCGGAGAGCTCGGTGGTCCAGTCCAGGCCTACCGCATCGCTGCCGGCGCTGGCGATCTGCTCCAGCCACTGGCCGCCATTCTTGGTGAACAGGATCACCGGCACCCGGCGGCCGTCGTGCTCGCGGATCAGCCCGGCAACGATCTGCTCCATATAGCGCAGCGAGAACTCCAGGTAGGCCGGCGTCGACAGCACGCCGCCCCAGGTATCGAAGATCTGCACCGCCTGGGCACCGGCGCGAATCTGGGCATTGAGGTAGTCGGTGACTGCCGTGGCCAGGGTATCGAGCAGCTGATGCATGGTGTCGGGGCTGCCGTAGAGCATCGACTTCACATGGCGGAAGTCCTTGCTCGAGGCACCCTCGACCATATAGGTGGCCAGCGTCCAGGGGCTGCCGGAAAAGCCGATCAGCGGCATCCGCCCGTTGAGCTCGCGGCGGATGGTGCGCACCGCGTTCATCACATAGTCGAGGTCGCGCTCGGCATCCGGCGCCTTGAGCGCGGCCACCGCCTCGGCAGTGCGCACCGGGTGTCGGAATTTCGGCCCTTCGCCGGTCTCGAAGTATAGCCCCAACCCCATGGCATCAGGGATGGTGAGGATATCCGAGAACAGGATGGCGGCGTCGAGCGGGTAGCGCTCCAGCGGCTGCAGGGTCACCTCGCAGGCCAGATCCTGGTTGCGGCACAGGTCCATGAAACTGCCGGCATCGGCGCGTGAGGCGCGGTACTCGGGGAGGTAGCGGCCGGCCTGGCGCATCATCCATACCGGCGTGCGATCCACCGGCTGACGGGCCAGGGCGCGCAGGAAGCGATCGTTTTGCAGTTCCATGGGGGGCTCTATGCTGACGAATTTGCCCGCATTGTACCCAATGCCGCCGCTCGAGGCTTGATTACGGACCGCTCACCCCCCACCTATAGGCATTATTCATCGCGCCGTGAGCGCCATGGCTGAAGCTGTTAGAATAGTTGACCACTCGCCGGCCAGGCCGCCGTCATTGCATCGAGGTTCTCCGTGTCGATTCGCTTCATCGCCGCCTCCCAGCTGCCCACCCCCTGGGCCACCTTCACCATGCATGGCTTCGAAGACGACGCCACCGGCAAGGATCATATCGCCCTGACGCTTGGTGAGATCGACGACGGTGCCCCGGTGCTAGGCCGCGTACACTCGGAGTGCCTAACCGGCGATGCCCTGTTCTCGATGCGCTGCGACTGCGGCTACCAGCTCCAGGAGGCGCTCAAGCGCATCGCCGCCGAAGGCCGCGGCGTACTGCTCTACCTGCGCCAGGAGGGCCGCGGCATCGGCCTGCTCAACAAGATCCGCGCCTACCACCTGCAGGACCAGGGCGCCGACACCGTCGAAGCCAACGAACAGCTGGGCTTCGGCGCCGACATGCGCCGCTACGACCTCTGCGTGCCGATGCTCGGGCACCTTGGCGTGGCCTCGCTCAAGCTGATGACCAACAACCCGCGCAAGGTCGAGGCGCTGACCCGCGACGGCGTCACCATCAGCGAACGCCAGCCGCTGACCACCGGTCTCAATCCGCACAATGAACAGTATCTGGCCACCAAAGCTGGCAAACTGGGTCATATGATGGCGCTGGGTGACTTCACCAACGCCAGCGACGTGGATATCGATCGCAAGCGCTGAGCCGCGTGCCGCTATCGGGCATCCACCCGACAGAGTGCAACCAATGTCTCGAGCTATGCCACACGCCATCCCGCCGCACCACAGCAACGTCGAGGAGCTGCTCAACAGCGTCAGTCACGGCATCGGCGCGGTGCTGAGCCTGGTCGGTGTCGTGGTGCTGATCGTGCTGGCCAGCCTGGCCGCCCATGTCGACCCGTGGAAGGTGGTCGGCATCAGCTTCTACGGCGTTACCCTGGTGCTGCTCTACGGCATCTCGACGCTCTACCATGGCGTTCGCCATCCGCGCCTCAAGCGCATCTTCCAGCATCTCGACCACTGCGCCATCTATCTGCTGATCGCTGGCACCTATACGCCCTTCCTGCTGGTCAACATGCGCGGCACCACCGGCTGGACGCTGTTCGCCATCGTCTGGAGCCTGGCGTTGGCCGGAATTGCCTGCAAGCTCGCCTGGCCGCAGCGCTTCACCGTCCTGCGGGTGACGATCTACCTGGTCATGGGCTGGCTGATCGTCTTCGCCAGCGGCGAGATGAGCGCCAGCCTGCCCACCGCCGGCATCGCCCTGCTCGCGGCCGGCGGTATCACCTACACCCTCGGCGTGATCTTCTTCGCCATCAGCGCGATCCCCTTCAACCACGCCATCTGGCACCTGTTCGTGCTCGGCGGCAGCACCTGCCACTACTTCGCGGTGTACGCCGCGGTGCTGCCGTTCGAGGCCTAGGCGCTTTCCAAGTGCCCTCTCTCTACTTGCCGGGCAGGGGAGGAAACGCCGGGAAAAATCTTGTGCTTCATGAATAAGGCTTCTTTCGTGTAAAACATGGGAAAAGCCCGGCTCACTATAACAACAAAGGATTCGCATGAAGCCCCGGCTCAGTCTGGTCGCTCGCTACTCCTTCCTGTCGCTGACACTGATGATCGGTTCGGTGGCGGTGCTGAGCGCGCTCTATGCCACGGTCGCGGATTCGGTCACGGAGCGCCTGGCCGGTGAGCGGCTGGAAGCCCAGGTCGCAGGCACGGCCAACCGGCTGACCAACTTCATCGAGAACCGCATCTACCAGCTCGAAACCCTTTCGACCCACCCCTCCATGCCCCTGTACCTGCTTTACAGCGATGCGGTGCCGGAAGGCCTACAGGAGCTCGTACGGGTGGAAGCCGACGCGCCCGATCTCTATGGCATTCTGTTCTTCGGCGCCAACGACAGACTGTCCGAGGTGATCCCCGGGCAGGCGGCATCCGGGCAGCCCTACTGGGGCCGCGACAACTGGTCAATCCGCGAACTGCCTGCCGTCCATCTGGGCACCAGCGAGATCATCGGCCCGAACCTGACCTCGGGCGCCGGCCCCGGCTGGCTGCTCATCCGCCAGCCGCTGAGAGACATCGCCGGCCAGAACACCGACGGTACCATAGCGCTTCATGTGCGCCTGGCGTCGCTGACCGAACTGATGCGCACCGAAAGCCTGGCCGGCGTGCTGCGGCCGTTCCTGAGAACGCCCGCCGGCGACCTGCTGGACCCGACGGGGAACCTCAAGAGCAGCGAACCGGAAGGGCTGCGAAGCGGCCCGGAAGTGCTGCCCGGCTGGCGCATCGACTACCTGGTGTCCGCCGGAGACATCCTCAGCCCGCTGCGCAATGCACAGTTCGGCCTGTATGCGTTTGCCGGCGTGATGGCACTTGGCATCGTCGCCCTGTTCTGGGCGTTGGCAAGAAGCCTGCGCCGACGAGTCAGCCGACTGGTGGCAGGGGCCGAAGCCTTCGCCTCCGGCAACCTGCACTTCCGGCTACCGACCCCCAGGAACGACAAGGATGAAATCGATGTGGTCGCCCATGCCTTCAACGCCATGGCCGACCGATTGCAGGAGATGATCGAGCGAACCGTACAGGCGGAGAAGATGGCAGTGCTGGGTGAATTCGCCACTGGCGTGGCCCATGAAGTGCGCAACCCGCTGGCAACGATCAAGCTGACGGTGCAGGCTCTGGAAAAGGGCGAGCCGGACAGCCGGCGCCGGGACCTGCTGATCTCCGTGGAAGAAGAGATCGACCGGCTCAATCGTGTCGTCGGCGACCTGCTGGATTACGGCCGGCCGGTCGCCGGTGAGCCGCAAGCCGTGGCGATCGGCCAGGTATTCAGGCACGCTTCCATCTTGACCTCCGGCCTTGCCGACAGGCGGGGCGTTGCCGTCACCGTCAGTGGCAATCCGTGCCTCGCCGTCTATGCCAGCCCGGACCAGGTGATCCAGTGCCTGGTCAACCTGGTCGCCAATGCCATCCAGGCGTGCGAGCCGGGCTGCCAGGTGCAGCTGAAGGCGTTTTCCAGCGGTGATAGCGTGACGATAGCGATCATCGACGACGGCTGCGGCATGGATGAGACGATCCTGGCCCAGGTGATGGAGCCGTTCTTCACCACTCGCCAGGAAGGCACGGGCCTCGGCTTGAGCATTACCCGTCAACTGATAGAACTAAACGGTGGCAGGCTGGAGATCCATAGCACACCGGGAAAGGGCACGAGCGTCTCCATGCGACTCCCCCTGGTGCCGGTCGACGCCATAGCACAGCAGGAGTCAGCACAGCAGCATTCGTAGCGCTACTACCATAAAAAGAGCAACAATCAGAAAACGCCATGCACACAGATATCCTGATCGTCGATGACGAAAAGAGCTTCGTCCGTTCGCTGACCTTCGCCCTGGAAGAAGCCGGCTTCACCACCCGCAGCGCCCATTCCGGCGAAGCAGCCCTGACCGCACTGGCGGACGCCCAGCCAGGGCTGATGCTGCTGGATCTGCGGCTGCCGAAGATGAGCGGCATGGAGGTGCTCGATACCGCCGCCCGCCTTTACCCGGCGCTGCCGGTAGTGATGGTGTCGGCCCACGGCGATACACGAGCCGCCGTGCAGGCCGTCAAGGCCGGCGCCACCGACTACCTGACCAAGCCCTTTGCCCTGGACGAGCTGCTGCATCTCGTCGGCGCCATCACCGAGCGCACTCAGCTGCGTGATGAGCTGGCCTACCACCGTAGCCGTGGCGCCTCCTCCTCGGGGCTGGTGGGAAGCAGCGATGCCATGCAGCAGCTCTGGCAGACCATCCAGCGCATCGCCGGCAGCAGTGCCGGCCGCATCCTGCTGCTGGGCGAGTCCGGCACCGGCAAGGCCGTGGTGGCCAGGGCCATCCACGACCAGAGCCCGCGCAGCGACAACGCCTTTGTCGAGATCAACTGCGCCGCCCTGCCGGAGCAGTTGATCGAGGCCGAGCTGTTCGGTGCAGAGAAGGGGGCTTACACCGGCGCGCATCAGAAGCGATCTGGCCTGGTGGCCCTTGCCCATGGTGGCACGCTGTTCCTGGACGAGATCGGCGAGTTGCCCCTGCCCCTCCAGGCCAAGTTCCTGCATTTCCTCGAGAATGGCGACTACCGACCGGTGGGAGGGGCTGCCAGCCATACCGCCGATGCCCGTGTCATCGCCGCGACCAACCGCTCACTGGAAGCCGAAGTCCGCAACGGGCACTTCCGGGAGGACCTGTTCTTCCGCCTCAATGTCATTGAACTCTCCATCCCCCCGCTGCGCGAGCGGGGCGCGGATATCGAAGAGCTGCTGCATGTCTTCATCGACGCCCAGGCCCGGGAGGAGGGTTGCCGCCCCATCACCGTGCCCAGGGAGACGCTCGACCTGCTGATCGCCTATAGCTGGCCAGGCAATGTGCGGGAGCTGCGCAACCTGGTAGAGCGCCTGACCATCCTGCACCCCGGCCAGCGGATTCGCCCCGGTCAGCTACCCACCGAATTCCATCAAGGCCCGGCAGCGAGCGATCAGGCCCCCTCTCTCGGCGAGCGCCTGCAGAGTACCGAACGCCAGCTGGTGCTCGATGCGCTCGACAAGGCCGGTGGCCACAAGGGCCAGGCCGCCCAGCAGCTGGGGCTGTCGCGCCACGCCTTCAAGCGCCGCCTGCAGCGCCTGGGGCTGGCCTAGCCGAAAGCCCGGACTGGCCGCAGATCCTAGCCGAGCGGTAACCGCTCACCCTCTCGCGCCGATGAGCGCTATCCGCTCACCTCCCGTACCGCTGTGGCCGGGAGAACCCCAGGCATGGGGCTCTCTCGGCATGGCACGCTTTTTGCCAATGTTATGGAAAACAGGCTTATAACAACAATCAACGACCACACGCCGGACTCAACCGGTCCAGGAGGCAACCTTGCCGGGACTGATAACTCGCCTGCGCTCCGCACAGGGCGCTCGCGTTTTCGCCACCACCCTGATGCTGGCCCTGTACGGCCTGCCTGCCGCCCATGGCACAGAGGCCATGAACGAGACGACCTCAGTGGGCCGGGTGGAACTGGGGGCGGACGCCGCAGACGCCGACGCCACCATCGCCTGCCTGTATCCGATGACCGGGCGCTCCGCCAGCTATGGGCGCGACAGTATCGTCGCGATCCGCATGGCCCTCGACGAGCTGGCCACCGATCCAACGGCACCGCGCCTGCGCGTCATCGTCGATGACTCCCGCTCCAAGGCCTCCTTCGCGGTGCGCATGGCCGAAGACTTCATCGAGCAGGATAGCGCCAACATCCTCTGCGGCATGGTCAGCTCCGGCGTCGGCATGGCCGTCAGCCGCCTGGCACGGCAGCGCAAGACCATCCTCATCGGCACCGACCATGCCTCCTCCCGCGCCGTGCTGGAAGAGGGTCATCGCTACTACTTCAGGGTCTCCAGCGATACCTGGCACTCCCAGGCCGCCGGTGCGCGATACCTGCAGGAACTCCAGCAGCAAGAAGGCTGGAACAAGGTCGCCTTCCTCGGCCCCGACTACGAATATGGCCGAGTCGCCTGGCGCGACCTGCAGGAGGCCTTTGACCTCTACGACGTCGACTACCAGGTCACCGGCAGCTACTGGCCGAAACTCTACGAGCCGGATTACTCCCTGTATATCCAGTCACTGCTCGAGTCGCCGCCGGACGTGCTGGTGGTCGCGCTGTGGGGCGGGGATTTCACCGCCTTCATCGACCAGGCCCGCACGACCCGCCTGTTCAGCCTGATGCGGGTGGCCAACTTCGATACCGGCGGCGACTACGAGACCCTGGTTGCCCTCGGCGATACGCCGCCGGAAGGCCTGATTCTCTCCGCACGCCACCACGTCAACTGGCCCCCGACGGCGCTGAACCGCCAATTCGTGGAGCAATTCCACGAGCGCTCCGGCCGCTACCCCAACTATTCGGCCCAGGGCGCCTGGGCCGGCATCCTCACCGTCGCCAAGGCCATCACCCTGGCCGGTGACGTGACCGACACCGAGGCGATGGTCGAGGCGCTGAAAGGCCTGGAGATCCACTTGCCCAAGGACCCGGAAGGCTACGTCTCCTATATCGACGCCGAGACCCACCAGATCATCCAGGCCCAGGCCATCGGCACGCCGGTGCCCAGCCAGGATTATCCCCCCGCCCAGGTGGTGCTGGGGAACTGGAACGTCTACGACGCCGAGTCCCTGAAACCCTCGCCGGCTCTCGTCGAGAGACGACGCGGCACGCCCGGTGGTGGCTAGACCCTCCACCGTTTCCTTCACGTACCACCCGCACCAGGCAGGACAACGACGCACCACAGAACACAACAACGCCATATGGCACACAACAACAACCCAGGAGTAGAACCATGAAGCACGCCACTCAACCCGTAAGCTTGAAGCGTACTCTGCTCAGCACCACCGCCGCCGCGGCCATCGCCTCGGCGGGGATGATGGGTATCAGCGCGACAGTCCAGGCAGAAGAGACCTTCAAGGTCGGACTGGTCACCTTCCTCTCCGGCGGCGCCTCGGGACCCTTTGGCGTTCCCGCCGCCCAGGCGGCGGAAACCGTGATCAAGGCGATCAACGCCGGGGAGCTTCCACCGCCCTACGACACGCCAGGCATCAACGGCTTGCAGCTGGAATCCGTGGTCGTCGACGAAGCCGGCGGGCCCACCCAGCAGGTCGAGGAGTACCGCAACCTGGTGCAGCGCCAGAACGTGAATGCGGTGATCGGCTATATCTCCAGCGGTGACTGCCTGGCCGTCGGCCCCGTGGCAGAGGAGCTGCAGACCTTCACCATCGCCTTCGATTGCGGCACCCCGCGCATGTTCGAGGAACTCGACAACCCTACCTACTTCTTCCGCACCGGCCTCGATGCCGTCGCCGACAACGTAGGTGCAGCGCGCTATCTGCAGGACATCCACCCCGACGTCACGCGTGTCGCCGGCATCCAGCAGAACTACGCCTGGGGGCAGGACTCCTGGCTCGACTTCACGCTCTCCATGGAGCAGCTGATGCCGGACGCCGACATCGTCAACAACCAGACGCCACAGCTCTTCTCGGGCAGCTACGGCAGCGAGATTTCCGCCCTGCAGACCCGCCGGCCCGAGATCGTCCATTCCAGCATGTGGGGCGGCGACATGGAGTCCTTCGTCTCCCAGGCCAATTCCCGTGGCCTGCTGGGCCAGGCAACCGCCATCCTGACCACCGGCGAATCCGGGCTGCACCGGTTCGAGGGCCAGGCCCCCAACGGCACCATCCTCGGCGGACGTGGCCCCTTCGGTGCCTTCATGCCGGAAAACGCGCTGAGCGAGTGGTTCAACGACGCCTACCAAGCCGAGCACGGCACCAAGCCCAGCTACCCCTCTTCGAAAATGGCCCAGGCCATCCTTGCCCTGAAGTTTGCCGCCGACAATTCCGGTGCCGACGGGGTACCCACCAGCGAGCAGCTTGCCAGCACCCTGAAAGGGGCGGAGTTCGAATCCGTCAGCGGCACCGTGCGCATGGCCCTGGCCGGTGGCCACCAGGCCATGCAGGACATGCTCTATGGCGAGTACCACTACACCTCCGGCGAAGGTGCCGAGCTGCGTAACGTGCGCTCCTACCGCGGCGAATGCGTCTCCGCGCCGGATGGCCAGAACGCCCAGGAGTGGATCGAAGCCGGGTTCCCCGGCGCCCAGTGCGACTGACACTCTCCGCCGCCGGCAACCTTCGGGTTGCCGGCCCCCGGGAATCACTGCACCCGACTCGGTACGCCCGCCTCTTGCCTCGTCACGTTCCCGACGACCGGCAGGCATGGCGCCGGGTACCCGCAGCGTTTCCTAACCGATAACAGGAGCACGCGAGATGTTAACGGTCTGGGCAATACTGATCGATGGTTTCATCTATGCCTCATGGCTGTTCCTGGTGGCGGCAGGCCTGACCGTCATCTATGGCGTCATGAGAATTCTGAACATGGCCCACGGCAGCCTCTATGCCCTGGGCGCCTATGCAGCGGCGTCGGCCATCGGCTGGTACTACGCCGGGGGCGGCAGCCAGCTATGGATGGCCTTCGCCATTCTAGCCAGCTGCGCCCTGCTCATCGGCGCCATCAGTGGGCTGCTGATCGAGCGCGGCATCCTGCGGCTGATGTACGGCCGCGACGAGATACTCATGCTGATCGTCACCTTCGCGATCCTGCTGATACTCGAAGATGTGATGAAGCTGCTGTGGGGCACGACCCCCTATTTCGCCTGGCAGCCCTACGCCGCGATGGGGCGAGTGGAGATCGACGTCCTGACGGTCTCCGGCTACGACATCATGGTGCTGTGCCTGTCCGCCGTCATCGGCCTTGGCCTGTGGTTCTGGCTGGAGCGCACCAACACCGGCAAGATCCTGCGCTCCATCATCCATGACCGTGAAGTCTCGGAGGCCATGGGCGTCAACGTGCGCCGCATGTTCACCATCACCTTCATGATCGGCGCCACCCTCGGCGCGGTCGCCGGTGGTATCACCGCGCCGATCATCTCCGTGGTGCCGGGTATCGGTATTGAGGTGATCGTGCTGGCCTTCGCGGTGGTGGTCACCGGCGGACTGGGCAGCATTACCGGTGCGGCGGCGGGTGCCATCATCGTCGGCCTGGCACGGGCCACCTCGATCCACACCATGCCCCAGTTCGAGTTGTTCATCATCTACGCCGTCATGGCCGGGGTCCTGATCTTTCGGCCCAACGGCCTGTTCGGCCAGGCAATCGCGAGGAAAATCTGATGAGTCTCCAGAAATCCGAAGCCCTGATGATTGCCGCCGCCGTGGCCATTGGCCTGGTCGGCTTGATGAGCCCCAACTGGCTGGTCTTCACCACCACGCTGGCGGTCGCCAAGGCGCTGGTGGTACTGGGTGTGGTCATGCTGATGCGCTCCGGGCTGGTCTCTTTCGGCCAGGGGCTGTTCTTCTGTATCGGCGGCTATGCGGTAGGCATGGGGGGGCGCTTCTGGGGCATTCAGGACGCCCTGCTGCTGATTCTCCTGGGCGTACTGGCCTCGACCGCGCTGGCCATGATTCTCGGTCTCCTGCTGACCCGCTACCGAGAGATATTCTTCGCCATGCTGACCATGGCGTTCTCGATGATCCTGTTCGGCGTACTGGTCAAGAGCCACAACCTGGGCAGCACCGACGGCTTCAGCGTGGTGCAGTGGTCCCTGCTCGGCTGGGTGCCGGAGTCCGGCATGGGCGTGTTCTGGCTCGCGCTGGTCCTCGGCCTGCTGGTCGCGCTGTTTCTCAATCGCTTCTTCCAGTCCAGCATCGGCCTGGCCTGCGAGGCCATCCGCGAGAACGAGGTCCGCGTCGAATACATGGGCATCTCACGCCGCCAGGTGCTCTACATCAACTACGTACTGGCCGCAGCCATCGGTGCCATAGGCGGTTCGCTGACGGCACTGGCTGCCGGCCACGTCGATCCCGAAATGGCCTACTGGACGATTTCCGGTGAGTTCGTCTTCATCGCGCTGCTGGGCGGTACCGGCCATGTGGCCGCGGCCTTCATCGCCGCCATGCTCTTCGCCCTGGTGCGCACCTACGCCGTGGAGTTCATGCCCCACACCTGGCAAATGATCCTGGGCATCGTACTGCTGCTGATCATCCTGTTCCTGCCCAAGGGGATCTGGAGCCTGTTCACCCGCCACAGGAGAGCCGCGCCATGACCGAGATTCTCAAGACCCAAGGGCTGTCCCGCTACTTCGGCGCGGTGACGGCCGCAGAAGACATCAACGTGACCATCACCCAGGGCGAAATCGTCGGCGTCATCGGTGCCAACGGCGCCGGCAAGACCACCTTCATCAATATGGTCACCGGCTACCTGCCGCCCTCGGAAGGCAGCATCTTCTTCGATGGCCGGCCGATCAAGGGCCTGGGGCCGCGCAAGCTGATGCGCGAGGGCCTGGCACGCTCCTTCCAGATACCCCAGCTGTTTCTCGAACTTCCCGTGATCGACAACCTGGCCATCGCCCTGTCGGCTGCCCAGAACGATCACCTGCAAATGCTGCGCCCGGTGCGCACCACAAAGCGACTTGCCGCAGCGGACGACATCCTCGAGCAGATGGGCATCACCCAGTATCGCGATGAGATGGTCACCGCCATGCCTCAAGGGGCCCGCAAGTTGCTCGACATCGCCATTGCCATGCTCGGCAACCCCAAAATGCTGCTGCTGGATGAGCCCACCAGCGGGGTCAGCATGGAGGAGAAACATGCGCTGATGGATACGGTGATGGAAATCGTCAAGCGGCGCAGCCTGACGGTGCTCTTCGTCGAGCACGACATGGAGATCGTACAGAAATACGTGACCCGGGTGATGGCCTTCGCCAGCGGCGTGGTGATCAAGGATGGCCCGGTCGAGGAGGTGCTGGCCGACGAACAGGTACAGACGCTGGTCACCGGCAAGCGGCGCCACACCAGCACGGCAACGGAACAGGGGGACGTCTGACATGAGCCTGGAGATCGCCAACCTCAATGTCTCGATCGATCGCATCGCCATTCTGCGAGATATCGACCTGACCATTCCCACCGGGCAGATGGCCGGCCTGATCGGTCACAACGGTGCCGGCAAGACGACCCTGATCCGCGCCATCATGGGCCTGCTGCCGGCAACATCCGGCTCCATCCGCTTCAAGGGAGAGGAGCTGACGCAATTGGCTCCCCATCGGCGCGCCAAGCTGCAGATCAGCTACATGCCCGAGGACCGCCGGCTCATCCCCGAGCTGACGGTGACCGAAAACCTGCTGATGCCGGCATGGGCCAATCACATCCGCGACGGCGAGAAACGGCTGGCATGGGTCTATTCGCTGATGCCGGAAATCGCCGACTTCGGTGAGCGCAAGGCGCTACAGCTCTCCGGCGGCCAGCAAAAGCTGGTGGCCCTGGGCCGCGCACTGATTCCCGGCCGTGAACTGATCCTGCTCGATGAGCCCTTTGAAGGCGTGGCGCCAGTACTGGCACAGCGCCTTACCTCTGTCATCGGCGACCTGCGCGGCGAAGGCCTGACGGTGCTGATCGCGGAGTCCGACGACAGCCATTCCGCCGGTCTGGTCGACCAGACCTGGCGCATCGAGCGGGGTGCCGTTGCCTTTGGGCGCAAGGCGTCCGCCGCCTCTGCGAACCACCAACACCCAGCCTGACAACAACAAGGAGTCAGCCATGAAAATACGTGCTGCGGTACTGCAGACCACCGGCGCCAAGCGTCCCTATCAGGGCAACCAGCCGCTGGTGATCGAAGAGCTGGAACTGGACCCGCCCGGCGACAACGAAGTCCTGGTACAGATCAAGGCCGCCGGCCTGTGTCATTCCGACCTCTCGGTCATCGACGGCAACCGACCGCGCCCGGTGCCCATGGTGCTGGGCCACGAGGCCGCCGGCATCGTCAAGGCCGTGGGTAACGGCGTACACGACCTGCAGGTCGGCGATCACGTGGTGACCATCTTCGTGCCCAGCTGCGGTCACTGCTCGCCCTGCGCCGAGGGGCGCCCCGCCCTTTGCGAGCCGGCGGCAAAGACCAACAATGCCGGCACCCTAGCCAGCGGCGAGCGCCGCCTGCACCGGGCGGACGGCAGCGATGTCCATCACCATATCGGTGTTTCCGCCTTTGCCGACCACGCGGTGCTGTCCCGCCACTCCCTGGTCAAGGTCGACCCCGACCTGCCGCTGCATCACGCCGCGCTGTTCGGCTGTGCGGTGCTGACCGGGGTCGGTGCGGCGATCAACTCGGCCGAGATCAAGGCCGGCCACACGGTCGCCGTCGTCGGCCTCGGGGGCGTCGGGCTCAATAGCGTGCTCGGCGCGCTGGTGGCGGGCGCCTCCGAGGTGATCGCCATCGATCTCGATGAGGACAAGCTGGCGCTGGCCAGGGAGCTGGGCGCCACCCATGCCTTCAACAGCGGCGAAGCGGGCTGCGTCGACAAGATCAAGGCGTTGACCAACGGTGGCGTCGACTGTGCCATCGAGATGGCTGGCTCCGAGAAAGCCCTCGAGTTCGCCTATCAGGTCACGCGCCGGGGTGGTATCACGGTGACCGGCGGCCTGCCACACCCCGACAAGAAGGTTGCCATTCAGCAAGTCAGCCTGGTGGCGGAAGAGCGCACCCTGAAGGGCAGCTATGTCGGTAGCTGCGTGCCGGTCCGCGATGTCGCCCGCTACATTGCCCTGTTCCGCCAGGGCAAACTCCCTGTGGATAAGTTGCTTAGCGACACCCTGACCCTGGACCAGATCAATGACGGTTTCGAGAAGCTGGCGGCTGGCAAGGCGGTACGGCAGATCATACTGTTCGATTGATCCACGCGTAATGCGACGACATCGAATCCTGACAACAAAAAGTCAAACTAAGGAGAACGCCATGCAAAACAACAGATCCATCCAGAAGGTTGCCATGGGTGTCGTAGCGGCCGGACTCATTCTGGCAGCACAGACGGCCGTCGCCCAACCTTCCATGGAAACCCTACAGCGGGATGCCCCCTCAAACTGGGGCAAATGGGGCGACGCGGATCAGGTCGGAGCCTTGAACTACCTGGGCGACGCCGAAGTACTGGAGGCGGTCGGCGCAGTACGCAGCGGCAAGACCTTTACCCTGCAAGTGCCCATGACCTCCGGTGACGGCCCCGTTTTTCCGGGACGCATCCCGACCCAGCACTACATGTCACAGGATGAAGGCCTCTACGCTTCAGGCAAAGCCGACCCACTGGCGGGCGGGGTCAAATACTCGGACGATGTGGTCTTCATGTACCTGCAAGGCACGACCCATGTGGATGGCCTCGCCCATGGCTGGTACGGCGATCAGGTCTACGGCGGTGAAAGCGCCCAAAGCACCATACACGGCCATGCACACGGCGACGTGGGAGCCATCGGTGAGAAGGGCATCGTGGGTCGTGGCGTGCTGCTGGATGTCGGCCGTCACATGGGTAGCGGCGAGCATCATCGACTGGCGCCCGACACCTGCATCAACCTCGATGATCTGAAGGCCACGGCAGACGCCCAGGGCACCACCATCAACCCGCGAGACATTCTGGTCATCCGCACCGGGTCCATCGAAAGATACTGGGACGAAGAACCGGATGCCGCCTGGGACGCCATGACAGAGCCGGGACTGTGCTACAGCCAGGAGCTGCTGCAGTGGATAGACGAGCTGGAGATTCCCGCCATTGCGTCGGACAACCTGGCGATAGAGAAAGTCGCCCAGGAGATCGACGGCGAAACATTCGTCATTCCTCTGCATGGCGCCCTGATGCGGGATATGGGCGTGGTGCTATCGGAAATCTGGTGGCTGAACGACCTGGCCGCGGATAGCGCCGAGGATGGTCAGTACAGCTTCCTGCTGGTAGCCGCGCCGCTCAAGATGATGCAGGGGTCCGGCTCGCCGGTGAACCCCGTCGCCATCAAGTGAAATGAAACGAAAACCGGGCCTTGGCAGGCCCGGTTTTTATTTTTTCGTTTCCATACTGGGCGACTGCGCCGTCACTCTGGCTCGGCCGCCCGCTTCTCACGCTCGACCGCCCTGGCCAGCGCCGGGCGCGACATGCAGCGTTCGCGATACGCCTCGAGTTCCAGCGGCAGGCGGTTCTTGAACCGCACCGCCCAGCTCAGGGTATGCCCCATAAACACATCGGCCAGCGTGAAGCGCCCGCCCACCAGCCAGTCGTCTCCGCTAAATCGCCTCTGCAGGGCCGCCAAGGCACGCTGGAACTCCCACGCCGCAGTGGGTAGCACCGCCGGCACGCGGCGCTCGCCGGGCAACGCGAACTTGTGCTTGCCCTGGGTCCACAGCGGCTGCTCCAGCTCGCTGACCACGAAACTCATCCACTGGTCGACCTGGGCCCGCTCGACCGGCGAGGCTGGCAGCAGACCGCTCGTTTCGCCATAGCGTTCGGCCAGGTAGCGACATATCGCCAGCGACTCGAACAGCACCAGTTCGCCATCTTCCAGCACCGGTACCTTGCCGTCGGGGTGGCGCGCCAGATGTACCTCGCTCTGCCCCTCGCCAGCCATCATGTCGATCGAGTGATAGTCATACGCCAGGCCCAACTCCTCCAGCGTCCAGGCGGCCCGCAGCGAGCGGGATGCGGGAAAACCGTATAGCGTGATCATCAATCCTCCTTGTTGGCGCTGCCATAGGCAGAGAAATTTCGCCGAGACGCATGTTGACGGCGAATGCTTAGGCGCGCGATCAGCCGCGGGCCGCGCGAATCCGCTCGTGAGCGTTGCTGATTTCGCTCGTTCGCGCCTGGGCCACCTCGCGCATGCTCTCAGGCAGCCCTTTGCCCGCCAGTTTGTCGGGATGGTTCTGGCTCATCAGGCGCCGGTAGGCCTTTTTAATTTCGGCGTCGCTGGCGTCTTCCGATACCCCAAGTACCCGGTAGGCATCGTGAAGGGCTTCCTCGCTGGCGCCCTGCGAGTTGGCGGCAGCGCCGTGCAGCATGGCTTCGATTTGCTGTACTTCGGCCTCGCTACAGCCCACGCCACGAGCCACACGCAGAATCATCTCGTGCTCGGCGGGATGCAGCACGCCGTCAGCCGCAATCGCCGACAGCTGTACCTGCAGAAATACCTGGCGCATTACCGGCTGGTGGCGGGTGAGGCGATTCACGCTGACAAGCTCGGCGTCTAAATCGAAGTCGTCGGCCCGGCCGCGCTCAAACGCAGCGCGTGCCCTGGCTCGCTGCTCGCCTTGCAGGCGCATCTGATCGAAGAGTTTTTCGGCAACGCCCAGCTCGCCATCGGTCACCTTGCCGTCCGCCTGGCACAGGCAGCCCATCACCGAAAAAATCGATTCTAGAAAGCCTTCCTGGATACGCATTCGCGCAACACTCAAGCGGCGTTTGAGCTGCCGCCCCAGCCACCAGCCCAAGCCGCCGCCCACCAGCAGGCCAATGGGGCCGCCAACGGCGAGGCCGATCAGGCCAAATACGATGATCAGAAATAACATTGCGATCTCTAACGTCGAGGAAAACAGGGATTATGGCAGCCGGGCGCAGATCGTGCGTTCGATGCCTTCGGCATCAAGGCTTCAGTCGCTCACTACCTCATGCCACCCTTATGGTGCACTTCCTGGCCGGCTTCGACCAGCTGGGCGCGACGTGATCTCGGCTACCGGCAACCCGGCCATTCTCGGCGGCGGCGCGGCGCTCCTGGGTGAAATCATCGTCAGCCGGACCCTCGCGCCCTGCCCGGCGCAATCTTCGGCCTGGTCGGCGTCGCCGCCGCCTCGTGGCTATTGCGCGCCCATCCACAGCCGCTGGGTCCCGCCTGAGCGATCTGCCATGCCACGATGGCAGAAACAGGCCGAAGGCAATCACTCTAGCGTACTGGTGTGTACACTCTCAGGTACCGACTTGGACACGGAAAGCTGCAAAAAGTCGTCACCTTGAAGCTAATCGTCATTCCTTTTATTGGCGGCCAGACCACTAATTATTGTAAACAAAACACGCACCCACATGATCATAAATAAAAAACCTAGTGAAATAATAGTATAACCATGAATTGCCCCTCTTGCTCCAGAAAAATAATCGAAAGCCCCCACTGTACCTGCCCATACATTCCAAACACTCCAAGCACCAAACGGAATAGCCATAGCCGAGAAGACAAAGAAACTTCTCAATAGCTTACTCATTTCTCTCTTCGTGGAAAAAGATATTGTATGCCTCTTCCGGAACAAGCCTTTTAAGATAAAAAAATACATTACCGCAGATGCCGTACAAAAAATAAAATCAACTATAGTTATCGGAACTCCCCACTCCACCCTAGCAAGCTCCAGAATCATACCAACCAAAAAAACGACCACAATAAAAAGAGCAAATATAGCCATATAACGAACCATATAGTTAGAAAACACTGTAACACCAGCGCTACTCCCACAGCGTCGTGCCAAGGGAGTAGCCAAGGTTAAAGTAGTGAAAGTCGCTGCTTTAGAACTTCCCCCTTGTACCGCAAATCGCCAAGCCTGTGTCACTAAGACGACTTATAACAGGCAATCCAAATATGCTCGGAGTGAAAGGATACCCGAGGTGGATGTAAGGAAGCGTCGATGAAGAGCCCGGCCCTAGCGTGGCGGGCTTTTTTTGCCATGTATATCCAACCGGCACCAATAACACTTGCCCATTTTTTTTGATAAAAAAGGTTACCCGATTTTCTCCTTAGCAGAACGTACCGTAGCAACACACTCGTCAAACTCAGCACGATATCTGTAATAACGATAAAAATAGAGGGGCGCACTAATTAAAAATACCAACCCCACGATAAGGAAGAAAAAAGCAACAGCCATGCTTCGCGGCTGAAAAAGCTCACCAGAAGAAAGCATAACGATAAAGTCGGATGGATCAAGCATAAAAAATCCAGCCATCAGCGCTAATGCTGAGACACAAGCCGGACCCGCAAAGGGAATCCAATTTTTTCTTGGCTCAGGCATTGTCTCGACTGATAGACCTTGCGCACTGTGTAAGCTAGCGCCACCATATGGCGAGACTACTATTTCGTACTCCTTTGGGCGAGCGTCACTTACTAAAAATTCGCGCCAAGGAAGAGGGACCGTAACCATTTCCAAGGGGCCTAAATCAACAACATACCCTAAGCCTCCACGACGCATAACAGCCTTAACCTTAAACATTCTATAACCTTCTCCTTCACCCTTACAAAAACCCATGCTGAAAAAAGAAAAAGAAAAAAACAGGAAGAAAGGAATCGGAATAAAGAACAAAAGAGCCCAAATACTTATTTGTAACCCCAGGACAGTCAGCAGCAGAAATCCAAACACTGCTAGCAAATGAAGTGACGAGAAGTAAAACTTTTCGGAATCGACTCGGTCGTCATAAACGCCCTTACCTTCACAATCGGCCACACTGATAACTTCTATACTTTCTGCCTTTCTATCACCTGACGATCCATACAACACCCCTAGCGTGCCCTCTAAAAATCTCACTGGAAACTGAAACCCTTTCCTTTCTACGGCCTCCTCTAAATCAAACACATCATCGACTTTGATCACACCCATCTTTCCATTACCCACATCAACCAAATCAATTACGCTATTTTCCTTAATAAAATCTAGCGCATCAAATGCAGGAATAATTTCCACACCGCCCGCCTTATACCTGACCTCAGTAACGATCCCTCTATGCCTCAACTTATATTCACTCAAAGGCCCTGTGATTCTATATGCACCGCCCCCCTGATAACTGTGGCCAGCAAAGGTCAGCCCTAGAGTCGCAATTGTCTTTTCTTTTTCAGTCAACGGCCGACATGGATTGCCATCTAGCATGCTTTCCCTGACTCTTCTCGCGTCAAAAAAGCTCTTCAGTGCAGAAGACAACAAGAATAAATTAAACAACAAGACAAGCAAGACTATTACTCTGATATCCAACACACACCCCAAAAATGCCTTGAATTTATTTCACAAAAAAGCCAATGACCTCATAGCACTATGATTCTGAGCTCAAAGAAAGCCACATTGATAGCTATCAGGTATCTACTCCTCCGCCGCGACACGATCATGCTCCGGCCGAATTTCCTTTACCACGACCTCGGCATAATAAGCCGCTAGAATCAATGAAACTGGACTTCCCCCGAAAAGCATGCCCCCTGCCAGTACATGATTGAAATCAGCAGCAAGGGAATCAGTACAAGACTAAAAAACAAGAATAAAGGCCCTAGTATACTGGTAAACAAAAACGTTAGGTGAACCGGCACCATAGTCGAGCCAGGTATCGTTCAGATTGCCGATGGCCTGACTGACATCTACCGGTGGCATGCCGGTGGGCAGCGGCAATGGCGCCAGATAAGTCACCTTGCTGGTGCCGATACGTTCGGTATCGCCGGCTCGGTGGGGTTGGCCCAGTGTTGGTTCAGGAAGCGCTTCGCTGTGGGGGCTTTTCGCCATCAACAACTCACTGATTAACGACAGCCTGAGCGGCGTTATCCTTTTGGTGTCCGATGATCACGCGGACTGGGCCTTCGCGCTAAACGGAAACGACGGATAGGCCTTGTGGCTGGCCGCTGGCGGCGTGACCCCAAAGCGCTTTTCGATATCGCCCATCTCGGTAAACTTTTCGCCGCGCTGGTAGGCGGCGCGGAGCTGCTCGCTCAGCTCGGTGACGACGGCAGAGGGCTTGGCCCACTGCGCCTTGGGCAGCGGCTGGGACCACTCCGCCAGCCAGTCCTTGGGAACCGCCTTGGGCAGCACGTGCTTCATACGATACTCGGTGTACCAGTGGGCGAAGCGGGCGTGTTCCCACAGGCGCTTGCGCCGGAAGCGCCGCCAGCGCACCTTGTCGTTGGTACGTTCGCATGCCGCCTTTTCACGGGCGACATAGGCGTCGTACCACTCAAGGCCCCACTCCTTGGCCGAGGGCGTAATCGCTTCGGCGCCCTCTTCCATAAAGCGGCAAATATACTCCCACTGCGCCAGCGCCCCGGGCAGCCCGCCAACGCCGACCATAATCCCCGCCCCGGGCAGGGTATAGCCCGGCCGCTCGGGATCGGGGGGCAGCAGGGCAAAGTTCCAGCCAAAGCCAGTGATGGCCCCCGGCCCCAGGCTGGGGTTAAAGCCGCACACCGCGACGACATCTTCCCAAGGCACCAACACCGTACGCCGCTCACGCTTGAATAGGCGGCAGATGGCATCGTAGACCGGAGGATAAATAAAGAAAAAAGCCATAGCGCTAATATGCAGCATCGTCAAACCAAGTGGAAAACTCTCCCGAGCGCCGCGCAGCCATTCACCAATCTCAATTATTCCCATGAAACCTGGTGCAGCTGCTGCTAAACCCACCGCCGATATTAACCAAAGATTATGAGGCGCTGGCAGCCAATAGCGTCCCGGCGGATCCACTACAAATGCCACTTCACGGCGCTGGCGATTTAGGCGGATAGACGGGATATGCTGTAACACCAGGTTAACCGCAACAATGCCTGTGACAAACGCCCACAGAAAGACGAAATAGAGCCCCCCAGCCTATAAGCACCATCTCATACAGCGAGCCTTTGGCAACAGCTATCATAAGTAATAGTAGAAAGAAACCACTCATAAACACACTGCCAAAACTAAAAACATGCCCCGCTGTCATTAAGCTTTCGGGACTCGCCCCCTGGCGGATATCCATGGTGACGTCATCATGGCGAACATCGATATGGGCCACATCCACTCCATGTTCGCTATCCACGGGTAGCGGTAAGGGGCTAAGGCAGTACTGTTCCCCCCCGGCGCGGCTTTCGCGCTCGCCAGCGCGCATCGGGGGCAGGGCCTCTTTGGGGCTGGTGTTAAACATCGATCATCCTTGTCTAGGGTGCCCAGGGCGTAAGCGGCATACTCGACCAGTTGCCTGCCTTGATACTACTAAAGAAACTATTCGTCAGGGCACTCACCTCACGCCACTCACTCGGCAGTGAGCGGCCACGCCGGTGTAGCTCATAGACCCGGGTGGAGGATTCGCCGTTAAGCCGCGACTGCACGACGAGTCGTACAAAGTGATACTGACTCAGCAAATCAGGCGCTAAGTGGTAGATCACCGCCGAGCCAGGCGCGTCGGCCTCCCCATGCGCATGTGCCAACACATCACCCGTCAGCTCTTGGTGTGAGCCGCTCATAGGCACGCCCCATAACCCGAAGGAGAGCGTCTCTTCATTGGGAGGCTCGCCACCCGGCATGATAAGGCGGAAGGCCAAGTCGCTGGCAGCCGGGCCGGGATCAGCAAGGATCAGCTTGCATGCCCTTAAGACAACGTCGCAAAGTGCGAGTGGACTCGAAGTTTAGCCTCTCGATACGGTGCATCAGGCAGCTGCTGACGTATAAAGTCCAGCACCTCATCAAAATTATAATCCCTACAATACACTTTAGAATAGACAGAATAATGTGTACCGTCTTCGTTATGCCATGTGAAACGTAACCCTATGAGGCGCCGCCTTCTCCAGACAACGATATCTTCAGCATGCAGCCAGTCAATCTCATGGTACTGATCATCTCTAACCAACGACTGGTAATTTTTCGACGTTCCCATCAGCGCAGCCATAATACCAATCCCTATGGGACCGATGCCGGCAATAATAAAACTCGGATTGATGATCGATGCGATGACCACAGCTATACCAGATACAATCGCCGTCCACTTCATGACGGGCTTAACGGAGTCAATCTGCGGCTTCCATGAGAACACCTCAATGCGTTTATCGGTCAAGCGATAGACGATAATAGCAGTTTGGTGGGTCATACTCATGGTGATCAGCACGCCAAACAGAAACATCCCTCCTCCGCCCAATAAAGAGGGAAGTAGAGAGTTCTCTATCATGAACAACCAAGAGCCTACGCCTAGGCTTATGAAGAACATAACAAAAAAAAGTATATTGGCAGGCAATGTATAATAATCACGTGCACGTATCTGCCACGTCATCACCGCCGGTTCATCGGTATGCTTCCAGGGCATCTGCGCCACGTAGTCCTGCTTAGGCTGAATAAACCACATACTTGACACTCTCTCTTATGATTCAGGGTTCGCAGGTACTGTTAACGTAACGGTCGAGGACGAGCTCAGGTAGCGATATTCATCGTTGATTTCCACCTCATGCCCGCCTTCGCTAGCCTTCTACTTGTAAAAGGTAAAGCTCAGCTCGCCGTTGCTATCATGATATACCGCCTCATCGTAACGGATATTCAGCGCAAAAGGCGCATCCTCCGCTAGCTGTTCCGCAGGAATCCACGCTTGCCAGATACGAAAAGGGGCGTCCTCATCATAGCGGGTGCCAGGACAAAACTATTCCCAAACCATAGTATTCTATTTTCAGCTTAACTCAGGAGTAAATCGTAACGGGCCCCTCCTCATATTTGGCATCGGGAAGGTGCTCCTTGAAAAAGGCAATACGCTCCTCCAGCTCATGCTTGTGGCAAAAGAGGTATTCAGTACGCGGCCGATAGCGTGAATTTCTTTTGAATGGTTTATAGGGATACGTCAGTGCAATAACATTACGTTTCCGCCAGACACGGATCTTCTCCGTCTTGCGCCATTCAAATTCGTGATGTTTCTCTTGACGCCATAAGTTATATTGCTTTTCCGAGTTGCCCATAGCCAACGCAGCAATACCCAACCCTACTGGGCCAATAGAAGCAACAATGAAAGCGGGATCGATAAGGACAAGCACTACGACTATCGCAGCGCTACCAATGGCTGTCCACTTCATAAGCGGCTTCACGGCATCAGCTTGTGGATTCCATGAAAACACCTCTCCTCGACTCTCTGTGAAGCGATAAACAAGAATAGCTGTCTGGTGAGTCATACTCATCGTCACGAAAACACCGACAAGAAAGACTCCGCCCCCCATCATAAGTGAAACAACAAAGCTCTCTTTCTCCCAAGAACTAAAAAACCAGCCCACGACCAACGAAAAAAACAACATTACATAAAACATAACATCAGCAGACTTAACGCTATAATTTCTTGCCCTTATCTGCCAACTAGCAACAACATCATCATCCACATTCTTCCATGGCACTGATGCCTTATAGTCTTCTCTTGGCTGTATAAACCACATCGCACTGGACTCCTTTACACCTGAGACGATGACAACGGAACTGTAAATGTAAGACCAGAGCCCCAACTTTCTCTAGCAACTTTTGCATCTATAATACGCTTACCTCTGCCTGGATCCTCCTTTTCAAAGATAAACAAGCTTCTTGTCTCCCCCGGGGGAGCCAATGAAGTGTCTATATATGAAACCTTTAACTCAAATGACTGACCACTGGAGTGCTCTGACGAGGGAAGCCACGCTTGCCAAACTCTTAATGCATCATCTTCACTATAGGCCGCTGATTCATGGAGTGATATCTCACTCGGTTGCTCAGCAAAGCTGCTTGCCGGCACCCAGGTACCGCGTGCAGCCTCCATTGAGATTCTCACTCTTTCTCCACTTATGCTGGCAGGCAAGGCCAACTGAATCCAGTAGCCGCGCTCGCGGTTAGTAAAACTGCCCAGCAAACGTGAATTCAAAAGTGGTGAAGCCCCCGCCCCGACCGGGTTACCCAAGGCCGCTGGTGTAAGGCGTAGCGTAGGACGAAGTAGTAACTCCATTAGCTCGCGCCACTCTTCAGCTCGTTGTTCATCATCACCATCTGTCCAACGGCTAGCCGTACCCCAGGAGCTTTCATGCAGCCACTGCCGAAAACTATCGCGATGGAAGTAATCGGCAATCCAAGAGGACAGTAGATATGCAGCACTTGCGATAGCAATGGTCCATACGGCCCATGGCCCCATAACCCAAGCAAAAGAGGCGGTGGCAATGCGACCTCTAACCGCCCCGATTAGTTGCGCGCCAGTTGTTAGTGTTATAACACCTGTAGACATACCCTTCCCGGCTAGGGCTATGCGCTCTTCTCTACTATTTGATTGTCCGTAGCGATGATAAACCTGAAGAGCCTCCAAGCCAGCCCCAACCACCCCTAACGTAGTCAATCCTGCCACACGGGAGGCCAGCCTAGCGGCCAAACGACTCGCTGAAAAGCGACCTTGATGCTCCCACGCTCTGACACCGGCAGAGGCGATGGTTCGCGCTTGTCGGTTGCCCGTCAAACGTGCTGTTGCTCGATTCCAAAATGGCATGACCCATAGCGCCATCAGCGCACTACTGGCATAGCCTAGCTGACTGCCAAGCTCGATCCACTCATCGGTACCGGCCCCATCTCGACGGATCTTTTCTAGTGTGTTCGATACGTTAGCCACATTGAGTCCGGCAATTAACAAGGCGAGTGCCCCGGGAGATTGCTGATACCAGCGGCGTGCCTGTTGCGCTCCTGCACCCACTCGATCCGCCATCAGTCGTTGATGATCCTTTAGCCACATCATACCAGCACTGGCCAGGTGCGGATGCCCATCACCTGCAAATCGCCTAGGTTGCGCCAGCACCAAGGCTTCGCGTTCACGCTGTAACCCATCCAGCAAATGTACTTCTCCTGGATTTGCTTGACCGAAAGAGATACGCCGCCTTACTGATTCGATACGTTGTTCCAAAGCGGTCATCTCGCGCTGCCACGTGGCCAGCTGGGTGTCGTACTCGCCATTCTGGGTTAGGTTCTTACCTCGGAGTTCTTGATGGGTTGCCCCATTGATCACGACATATTTCATCGCATAGGAAACCGTCTCTCCGTTATGGCCTCGCCCATTAAGGGACGGCAATGCTTGGACAGTTAGGCTTTCCCAGAGCGCTTTAGCGGAGTCACTCACTATGTCTTTCAGTACCTCGATAACCTTGCTGGCGCTCTCTCCGGCTTCTGTTTTGACCCCTTGGAGCAGGCGGCTATCTTGGACCGAATCCAACGACAGGACGCCTTGAACGGCAGCAGCTAGATCAAGCGCTGGGATGACATCTCCCGGCTCAACCATAGCGTGGCTACTATCTGACGTACCTGTTTCAATGAAACTGTGGGCGATACCCACCAATGCCCGGTCGACACCGGGATCGAAGCCAGACAGTGTGAGCCCTAGTAAAGAGTCACTATTGCGCAGGGCCTCATTAAACCAAGCCTGTCCCTCCTCTGTGGAACAGAGCGGGAGGTTGACCATCCCGACGAGTTCTAATAACGCCCTTAACTGCTCCTCCTCACAAACATCAAAGCCCTGCGCTAAGGCTGATGGCGGCAATCGCTCCAACCATACGATCAAGTCGCTACGCGCCATGGCAACGCGTTCCAAAAGCCGCTCTAACTCAGGGGCATGCTCACGGACATAGTCAATCGCTTCATCGAAACGCACGTCCGCCCGCCAACGCTCCTTGGCATTCCAGGCTTCTATCGCGTCCTGATCGATATCGTTGATACCAAGCGCTGATAGCTCTTCAGCGATGGCATCGGCGCGTGTCTGGAATTGGTCAGGGTCATAGCCTGGCAGCCCGGTAGCATAAATATTCCCAACTTCTTCCAGCCCCCGCGTCCGCTCAGCGTCATGCCGTTCATACAAAACACGCAACGCCTCACGGCGCGTGTCCGTATCCATCCCTTCTGGTAACAAGGCCTCATCGACGCCGCAAAGCCGCTCGACCGCTTCGGCGATACGCAACTTATGGCCTTTATCGTCATCGAAGGCTTCCCATTCGGTGACACAGCTCGACAAGTTCAGTGTTAAATCATTAACGATGCCGAGATCGTCATCCAGGGCCACGAACACGGCTTCGTCGTGCTTCTTGACCTTGGCCAGTACGCTGTCTTGGCTGATTTCCGGCTTATGGGCCAGTACCTCGTATACGCTCTCTTCGTCGTCACCTCCGACGTCTGTTACATCGCTATCCCATTCGACGGTGGCCACGGTGGTGGAGGTAAAGTCGTCCACCGCACCGTTCGGGGTGATATCGGCCACATGTTCGTCAAGCTCGGTCAGCGGGCCAACATGCGCGGGCAGTGGGTCGTTACCAGTGGCCAGGGTGGCGCCCAGGGCCGCCATCAGGTCGAGCGGCCGCATCAGGCGCTGGCGCGCCTCGGCGTCTGCGAGCATGCGTTCATGGATACGCTCGGTCCACTGCACCGGCGAATAGGCCAGCTCGAGGTGGGCGCCTGTGGAGTAGGTAAGGTGCGGCTCGCCATTGAAGGTCGCGCCGTCTATGGCGTATTCGTCGATACGCTGTTCGTCACCCTCTTCGACATATACGTAAAGCCAGCCATCGCGCAGCTGTCGCAGCGTGTAGCCGCGGGTTGTCAGGCGGGGGTAATCCGGGCCCTGCCAGCGCTCAGACAGTGGGTGCGGCGCCGGCTCATCGGCCTGGCGGGGCGCTTCGTCGATGGCGTAGCGCACGGGAAACAGGGTGACATCCATCAGCAGCGGACAAACACCACTGCCGAAGGATGTTTCATCGAAGGCGCCATCTCGTGCCGTGCTCTGGACATCCGTGTCAGCCATGGGGGACCTCGCTTGATGAAGAGGGGGATAGGACAGTGGGTGAAGTGACGATGCCCCCTGGCGGCCTCTCGCCTTCGCGGCACCAGGCCTCCAGGGCATAGAGGCTGTCGGGACGCGGGGGACGCGCACCCGGCGGCAGCCGGGCCAGCCAGCGAGCATAGAGTCCATCGTGAGCGGTCATGAAGTTCGCACCCCAGTGCAGGCTGAGGTCCACCCAGATGGCGATCTGCCGCTCGGTCGTCGCGCCCCAGCCGATAGCGTCGTCGAGACGTGCGTCGAGCCAGTCGCCGCGCTCCGCTGGAAGCAGTGCTCGCCAGGGCTTGGGCGCATGGGCGGCAAAGTGGTTCGTCAGCCGCTCCTTGAGCCGCCAGCGCTCCACCGCCTCTAGGGCGGCGAGCTGGGCCGGCCCCATAGGTGGAAAAGGCGGTGCTGGCGCCGCCGTGGATGACGCGGGGCCATCGTCGGGGCGAAACGGCTGCCACACCAGTGGCGAGGCGTCTTCCCAGTTGGGTGACCAGGCCGCCACCCACCAGGTGGTGATGAGGCCCATGAGAGCGGCGGGCACGGCGTCGCCATAACTGGCCAGCCAATGGCGCGTTACCAGCGGATCGGCAAAGCGCAGCAATTTTTCATATTGGCCATCTATCGTGAAGGTCACGCAGTGACGCAGCTGTTCACTCAGTGCCTCGCTGCTGGCATCGCTATGCAGCAGTGAGAGCGCGCGGGCCAAGTCGTCGTCGCCGTCGAGTTCATCGAGTAGCCCAGCGCCGTTAAGCCGCACCAGGATCGGCCCGTGGTCAGCCAAGGAGGCCCAGCGGGTCGTCAGGTAGAGCGGCTCCACCTCGCTGACGTCGTCACGGCCATACAGGCGCGTCAGTGCTTGCGGATAGCGTACGCCATCCACCAGGGCGTGACTCACCTCGCGCGGCACGCTCACTTAGCTATCCTCCTGGCCGCCTGTGGCATCCTCACAGATCTCGCAGCTGGCCGGCTCCTTGAGCAGCGTCTTGAGCTGGGCTGGGCGATCGACGGGCTGAATCGCTTGATGACTCTCGCCCTCCACCTCCCGCGGCAGCTTGGGCCCTTGCGCCGCCTGGCCGGAGCCCGAGCCGGGGCTGCCGCCGGAGTTGATCTTGACGCTGGGGCCGACAATGGTGACGCCGCTGGGGTCGAGTTTGACGAAGCTGCCGCCGGCGTTGAGGGTGATCTCGGCGCCGGCGTCGATCACCACCTTCATGCCGGCCTTGTGGTGGACCTCCTGGCCGGCCTCGACCAGCTGGGCGCGGCCGTATTTCTCGTGGCGCGTGGCGTCGACGATCAGGTGGTCGTCGCCGTCGACCTGGGTGTGGCGGCTGCCGTGCACCGTGAGATGGTCGTCGTTGTCGATCTCGCTGATGCGGTCGTGGTGGACCTTGAGATGGCTGTCGTTGCCGATCTCCTCGGTGCGGTCGTTGTTGGTGAGCAGCTCCAGGTCTTTCTGGGCGTGGAGCCAGATCTGTTCCTGGTCGGCCTGGTCCTCGAAGCGCAGCTCGTTGAAGCCGTCGCCCTGGTGGCTCTGGGTGCGGATCACGGTGCGGGTCTTGTGCTCGGGCAGCGTGTAGGGCGGGGTGTTGACCGCGTGGTAGGTGCGCCCGGTGATCAGTGGCTGGTCCGGGTCACCCTCCAGGAAGCTGATAATCACCTCATGCCCGATCCGCGGGATGGCGATGCTGCCGTAGCCGCCGCCGGCCCAGCCCTGGGCGACGCGGATCCAACAGCTTGCGCTGTCATTGGGTTCGGCGTAGCGGTCCCAGGGGAACTGCACCTTGACCCGGCCGTGCGCGTCGCAGTGGATCTCTTCGCCCTCGGGGCCGACCACAAAGGCGACCTGGGGGCCGTCGACGCGGGGCTTGGGGTCCGGTTCGGGGCGCCAGGCGGCGTCGCCGGGGGTGAGCACGATCTGGTTGTAATAACGCGTCATTCCTGCGGCGTCGCCCTGGGTGACGCCGTCCTCTTCCAGGGCCTGGGGCTGTTCGCCGCGGTGGGTGACGCGCACCACCTGCCAGTCGCGGTTGAGGCTGTCAGCGTCGTGGTCGCTCAGCGTGAAGCGGCTGCCGGGGGCGAGCTCGGGCAGGTCGCTCTCGGCCTCGGCGGTGGCGGCGTCGCGGCGCAGCGCGTCGAGGCGGATCCTGGTGAAGGGCTCGCCGGAGGCGTCGTACTTGTAGCGCCCGGGGTAGTCGTAGTGCTCGTAGTCGTCTCGTTGCGCATGTTCCTCGAGGCCCCCGGCCACGTGCTCGTGGAGCTGTGAATAGGCCGGCTGCTTGAAGGAGTAGTCCTTGAGGGTGGCGCTGGCCGGGGCGACCCGGGCGACCTGCTTGAGCCGGCGCACATGGCGGGTCGGCGGGGTGCCGCCGGCGCGGCTGTGGTAGCTGCGCTCGCCCAGCGCGGTCAGTAGCTGCGGGTCGTCGGCGAACACCAGGCGGTGGGCGCCGCCAACCTCGTCTTCGAACTCATGGAAGTAGAACAGCCCCTCTTCGGCGGCCAGGCGCTGGATAAAGGCCAGGTCGGTCTCGCGGTACTGCACGCAGTACTCGCGCTCTTCGGGCTCGCGGGTGACGGCGAAGGCGACGTCGGTGATGCCGCGCTCCTCGCACAGGGTGTTGATGATGGTCAGCGGCGAGACCTGCTGGAAGATGCGCGAGTTATGACGCAGCGAGAGGCGCCACAGCGCCGGGCGGATCACCAGCGAGTAGAAGGTGCGGCGATGGCCGCGGTCGCCGCGGCTGAACTCGGCGGCGATGCCGTGGATGCGGCGCAGCGGCTCGCCGTCCTGCCAGATCGTCAACGTCAGCTCGCGGTCGAGGAAGGCCTCGGGGCTGAGGTCGGGGTCGCGGCTGGCAAACTCGACCTCAAGGCGGAACGGCGCCGAGAGCGACTCCTCGAGGGTGAAGTCGATCACCGCCAGGTCGAGGGCGTCGTCACTGGCCAGGGCCAGGGTGAATTGCAGTCCGGTGGCCATCTCAGCTGCCCTCCCCGGTGGCGGAGCCGATCACCACGCCGCCACAGTCCACCGCGTGGCCGGTGAGCGCAGCGGGCTTGCCGTCGATCAGGATCGAGCCCGAGCCCTCGGCGATAGTGCGCGGGTGCTGCGGGTGCTTGGGCTTGTCGTGGGGGGCCAGGGGGTCGCCCAGCCGCGCCACCGGCTTGCCATCGATCATGGTCGTGGGGCTGCCGGCGGTGACCGGTGTCGGCGGAAAGCCGTCATGGTCGGTGCCGATATCGCCTACGAGTACGAGCTTGCGTCCCATCCGTCGTCCTCCTCTGGTCAGGGCGTCGCCGTCAGTGCCACTCGGCCGGCGCCTCGAAACTGGCCACCTGGGTGGCATCGGTATGCATGTGTTGGAAGCCGGCGGCCTCCAGGCTGTTAATGGCCGCCTTGCAGCTGACCGGAAGGCGCACCTGCAGCGGGCTGCCGCTGAGGCTACGGCGCGCCGCCATCAGCAACCGGGCGCCGTGACCGCTGCCTTGCCACTCCGGCTCGATGTAGAAGAAGCGCAGCTGCCAGGCGGCTTCGTCGTCGGGGCGGCAGGCCAACAGCATGCCCAGCGGCGGCCCGTCGGCGTGGCGCAGCGCCAGCAGCCGGCCCTGCCAATGGGCCACGCCTTGCGCCTCGCGCTGCAGCCACAGCCCGCGATGCAGGGTGAACTCCAGCGACCGGCGCAGGGTCTCGATGCGCGCCTCGTCGCGCAGCACCCAGGGCGCCTGATTGCGCTCGTCGGCGCGGCAGGCAGCGTCGAGGAAGCGCTGGATATCCTCCTCCCGGGCCGCCGCCAGGCCACCGCCAAGCGCCTGGCCGGCTTGCCGCGCAGGCGGGGAGGCGCGCTCGCCCCCCAGCAGCCGCTTAAGTGTCCTCAGCATCCAGGCCTCCTTCGGCGTAGAGGGCGGTGGGCAGCTGGAAGCCGGCAGCCAACGGACGAGTAAAGGGATTGCGTGAGCCATTGGCGTTCAGGCGGTAGCGCACGCTGCCGCCGTCGACGCTGAAGCGCAGTTCCAGTTCACGCTCGCTGGCCGAGGTGATCTCGGCCTCGTCGAGCAGCCGGAACCAGGCCCAGGCGCCGTCGCGGGTCAGGCTACGCGGCGAGCGGTTGACCTCGCTGGGCACCAGGGTCACGCGGCTCTCGGTGCCACCGCGCAGCGCATTGGGCCAGATCATCGAGACCCGGCTGCTGGCGCTGTGGGCGTACTCGATCAGTTGCCCGTCGACGCTGATCACGCTGCGCCGCTTGTCGGGGCTGAGGCTGATCGGCTCGAGGGAGAACTCCACGTCGAGGGCACCGTCGCGGCCGAAGTAAGCCTCGCGGATGCGCTCGGCGCGCTGCACGGCAGTAAACACATTGTCGCGCAGCAGCGAGTTGCCGTCGGCATCGAGCAGCTCCTGGGGCGCCTCCTCGATGAACGGTCGCAGGTTGTCCTGATAGAAGGCATCGAGGGTGCCGCCGGGGGCGAAGAAGGTCTCGAAGTCGGCGAGCGCCACGTCGCGCGAGGCATCCGGTGCCAGCGGGTAGCGGCCGGCCAGGCGCTCCTGGTAGGGCGCCACCACGTCATCCAGCCACTGGTGCTCGAGGTGGCGAATGGCGCTGGCCATCAGTAGCTGCCAGCTCTGGTCGGCGAGGCTCTCGAGCATGCCGTCGACCGGCGCCGGGGTGTCCTCGGCGATGCGCTGCAGGTTATGGATCGGGTCGCCACCGCGCAGTGCCAGGCGGTCGCGGGCGCTGACGAAGGCCGCGCGGCCCGGATCGCTGGCGCCCTGTACCTGGCGCAGGTAGTCGCGCAGCTCGGCGATCGCCTCCTTGATCTCGGTGAGCTGCGCCGGGTTGCCGTTGCGCGCCTCGAGCAGGCCGTTGAGATCGCGGAAGTGGCGCTCGATATCGCCGGCCAGGCGGTAGCGCGGCGAGCGCTCCAGCGCGCGGCGCGCGGTCTCGTCGTCCTCGGGCAGCTCGGGATAGAGCCGGGTATGGGTGGCGACCTCGCCGAGCAGCCGGTCCAGCGGGCGGCTGGCGCCGAGCAGCGCATCCGCCACTACCACCGCCTGGTCGATGTCGGGGATCGGCACCAGCGCGATATCGTCGAGGGCCTGGCGCCAGGTGACGTGATAGTCGCTGACGTAGCGCTCGCGCAGGGCATCCTGTAGCTGGCGCTGATCGGCCTCGCTGAAGTCGATATCGTCGCGCTGGCCCAGCACCCACAGGTCGATCAGCGCCAGGTCAGTGGCCTGATCCAGCTCCTGGAGGAAGTAGCCCTCGAAGCCGTTGCGCGTCGTCAGGCTGGGAATGCGCACATTGTCCGGGTCGTCGTCGCGCGCCATGAACACCGCGCTGAAGGTCGGCCCAACGCCCTGGCGCAGGTCCAGCACGGCGCCGCTGCGGCGGTCGCTGCCGGCCTTGAGGGTGGCGTAGACGCGCTCGTCCATGGGCTGGCGGGCGAGCTCCTGCTGGGCGCTCTCGATGCTGCCGCGCAGCGGCTGCATGGCCAGTTCGGCCTGGCGGTCGCCGGCGGCGGCATGGCCTTCGAGGTCGGTGAAGGCCAGGGCGTAGTCGAGGTGCGCCAGCAGGCGCTCCTGGACACTGCCGCGCTGCGGGAATTCGCGCTGCCAGCGGCGCGCCATGAAGTCATGCACCCGCTCGGCCTGGCGACCGCTGGCATCCGACATCATGCGCAGGATGCGCAGCAACGCCAGCTGCTCGTTGCTGCCATCCTCGGCACGGTTCATGTCATCCATGATCCCGACCATCAGCGAGGGCAGGAAGTGGTACTCGAGCATCGCCAGGTAGGCGCTCTCGACGTCGCGACCCACGGCGCCCTGGTAGAGCCCCATATCAGCGATCAGCGGCATCTGCTCGCGGTGGTCGCCGAAGGCCAGGGTGGCGCCGCGCAGGCGATCGAGCGGTTCGAGCAGGGCGTAGCCGGTGGGGTCGTCGCTGTGCAGCTCGGAGGGCTGCGCGGCGAGGAAGGCCTCGGTGCGCGCCTCGACATCGGCCAGCGCTGCGGCGTTCTTCTGGTAGAAGTGGCTCCAGCCGCCGACCATGGCCGCCCCCACGAACAGGCACGCCAGCATGCTGACGCGGCGCAGCCGCTGGCGGCGCCGGGCGGCGCGGGCGTTGTCGCCGGCCAGCCCCGCCTCGGGGTAGATCACCTTGTCGAACAGCTCCTCGGTGAAGTAGAGCGCACTACGTGCCGCCCGATGGGCCGGCTGCACGCTGTCGGCCATGCCGTAGCGGCGCGCCGCGGCGTCGACGAAGGGGTCTTCGGGCACGCCCTGCTGATACACCGAAGTGAAATAGGTGCCGCGGACCATGGCCGCGGTGGAGAAGCGGTCGCTGGACAGCGCCTCGGTCAGGAAGCCCTGCAGCACGTCGCGCAGCCCGGCGAGCTGGCGCACGAAGCGGAACACCGCCTCGCGCTCCTCGCGGTCGCGACACTCGGCGAGCAGCGTCGGCAGGCTGGCGTTGAGACGCTCGAGCATGGCGTCGAAGGAGTCGCCGAACTCGCTCTCCCACAGCCCGGGACGCTCGATCGACTCGGGGCTGAAGGTGAAGCCCAGCGGCGCGCGGCGGGCGGCCCGCGAGTAGTGGCGGAAGAAGTCATCGAAGCCGTGCAGCAGGTCCATCTTGCTGAAGGTCACGTAGACCGGCAGGCGCGCGCCGTGGCGCTCCATCAGCTCGCGCAGGCGGGCACGCAGCAGCGAGGCGTAGGCCTTGCGCACCGCGACCCGGGCATCGCTGAGGCGCGCCAGGTCGAGTACCAGCACCACGCCATCCAGCGGGCGTTGCGCACGCTGGCGCTCCAGCCAGTCGACGAAGTGGTCCCACAGCCGGCTCTGTGCCTCCTGGGGCTCGCCGCCCTCCAGCGCGCCCTGGGTGAGCAGCTCGCCGTCGGGGTCGATCAGTACCGCCTTGTCGCCGATCCACCAGTCGAAGCCGAACTGGCCGTGCTTCTTGCCCTGGCCGGAGGCCTTCATCACGTGGGTGAGGGAGAAGTTCTGCCCGGAGCGGTTGATCAGGCTGGTCTTGCCGGCATTCTCGATGCCCATCACCAGGTACCAGGGCAGCTTGTAGCGCGCACTGCTGCCTCCGCCCAGGCTATCCTCGAGTTCCTCGAGGGTGGCATCGAGGGTCTCCTCCTGGCGCTCTACCTGGGCCTGGGTGGGATCGAGCTGCAGGCGCTCGGCGTGGCTGCGCTCCTCGTCGACCTGGCGCAGCCGGCGCGCCAGGCGCACGCCCCATACCAGTGCCACCACGGTGACCAGCGCCAGGGTCGCCAGCAGGCGATTGGGCCAGGGGCCGAGCGGGAAGACCTCACGGACCTCCCAGCGCGGCCCCAGCCACCAGATCGCCACCACCAGGGCGATCAGCAGCAGCCACCACAGTGCCACGATGACGCGCTTGAGCCCCTTGGCCTTGTTGGCGTGGCCCTTGGCCTGATTGACGTTGCTTTGGGCGCGTGATGCGCCAGGCACGAAGCGGCCCAGCGCCGACTTGATTCCTCTCCACATGAGCCTTATCCCTCGTCCCTGTCGTGCGTTGTGTCATGCATGGTCGTGCTCCTGCGCCGGCGGCGCCTGTTGCTTGGCATCAGCCCTTGAGCGATGCCCGGAGCCGTGCGACCAGCGCCGGCTCCCACTGCTCCAATTCGAGTTCGGCCACTGCGTCGTGCAGGGCCTGGTAGTGCTGCTGGGCCAGACTCTCGAGTCCGGCCGCCGCCATCAGGTCGGCACTGGCCAGCCGCCAGTAGGCGCTGTCGCGGGGCGAGCGCGCCGCGGCCAGGCCCTGGTCGAGCATGCCCAGCGCCGGCGCCAGCCCTTCGCTGTCGAGGCACTCGCGGGCGGCGTCGAGGGCCACCTGCCACGGCTCGGCGTCGCCACCGCCGCGCGCCTCGCCGGCGGCCCCGGGGGCACTGTGCAGCCAGCGCAGCGTCTCGTCGTCGACGAACGGGCTGGCATCGTTGAAGCTCAGCGCCTCGATGCCCGGCAGCCGTTCGAGAAAGCGCGCCGCCTCGTCGCGGATCGCCGCCGCACAGCGAGCGTGGCCGAGCCGCTCGGCCAGCTGGGCGCTGAGCCGGTGGCCCTCCAGCCAGTAAGGGCTGACCGCCAGGCTGTTCTCGATGCGCCGCCACAGCGCCAGGTCGCCGCCCTTGGCCAGCGCCTCGCGGTAGTCGGCGATGCGGTCGGCGGAGACCGGCGCCAGCTCGGTACGGCCGCCCTCCCGCGACGCCGGCAGCGCCTGGATCGCGGACCAGATAGCGTGGCGGCGCAGGCGATAGCCGAGCGCCTCGCCGGGCGACTGCTCGTTGAGGAAGTCGGCCAGCTTGAGCAGCACCTGGCGGTTGGCGCGCTCGTTGCCCGCCTCCAGGCGCAGCTCGGGCAGCTTGGTGGCGCTACTCGCCGGCGGCGCCCCCGCCCCCGGGGTGTTGGCTGCCGACGCGGCATTGGCCGCCGCCGCGGGAGGCGGCGCTTCACGGCTTGGCCGCAGGGCGTGCAGCTGGCGCGCCAGCTCGGCCAGGGCATCGTCGGGCAGCTGGCGAGCCTTGGCCGCCTCGCGCAGCGCCTCGAGGGCCTGCTGGCAGGCCTGGTGCTCGTCCTCGGCGCTGCCGAAGTCGAGCGCGGCGGCGAGCTTCACCGCGCGCTGGGCGAACTGCGCGAACAGCCGCGGACGGCGCTTGGCGCCACGCGGCCCGGCATAGGGGTAGGCGGCGTCCCACCACTGCTCGAGGCTACCGGCCAACAGCCGCAGCGACAGCGCAAAGCGCACCGCGTCGCCGTCGCGCTGCAAACAGTGCAGCAGATGCCCCAGCACCCGCAGGTCCTTGCCCGCCTGGCCGAGCAGGCGCACGGCGCGGGTCTCGGCGCCCTCCCAGTCGACCTCGCCATGCTGCAGCGAGCCGACCTTCATCATCTCCTCGTCGAGCCACAGGTAGTCGGCGCTCTCCTCAACGTCGGCGCCGACCCGCGACTCACCCAGCGGGGCGAGCAGTGCGGCAAGCTGAGTGTCGGACGTGATACGCATGGATTCCCTCACCAACGACAGCTGTCGCGCAGTGGCTGGATCCGCTGACGCAACTCACCGATATCGAAGCGCAGCCCGTCGAGCGTGGCGACCTCGCTGGCCAATAGCAGTTCGTCGGCGTCGAGCAGCTGACGCAGGGTCTCGATCGCCGGCAGGCCGCGACCACCGCTGACCACATGGCCGGCATCACGCACCCGCCACGCCTGGCTCAGCGCCCGGCCGCCGGCGCTCAGGGTCAGCTCCGCCCGCGGCACATCGAGGGCCTCGGGCAGGTGCAGCTGGAAGCGGGTGATCGACTTCTCGCAGGCGATCACCAGCAGCGGCCGCGGCGGCGTGGTGCCGCGGGCCGGGGCGCTGAGCAGCACGTCGCCGTTACGCGCGTCGACGCGCAGCGAAAAATCGTTGGCGTCGCGGCCGGCTTCGAGGCGCTCGATGGCGTGCCACAGCGGTGGCAGGCCGACCTCGTCCGCCGCGTCGTCCAGCTCCTGAAACAGGGCGTCATAGCAGCCCAGGCGCTCGAGGCGCGAGGGCTCGGCGGCGCACTCACGCGCCGCCTCGAGCGGATCGGCAAGGGCCGCTTGGCTCAGCGCGAGCAGCAGCCCCACCAGGGCGGCCTGGCCGCTCGGCCATATCACTCGCATCACATTCATGGGGCATCCACTTCCAGCAGTCGGCACTTGTGTGCCAGGGTTCGCTTGGGCACGCCGAGGCTCTCGGCGGCCAGGGCACGGTTGCCGTCGAAATAACGCAGGCGCTGACGAATCAGCTCGGCCTCGAAGTCGCGCAGCGCCTGGCGCAGGTCATCGACCCGCGCGGATGCCGCCGGCGGCGCTGCAGCGGGCGCCTCTACGGCCGGCTCGCTGGCCTCGCCGGGTAGCGCCGCGGCCTCGAGGTCGGCCCCCGGCGGCGACATGGCGCAGGCGTAATCGATCAGGTTCTTCAGCTCGCGCACGTTGCCTGGGTAGTCGCGCTCGCGCAGCTGGCGCAGCGCCGCCGGCGTGATACCCACCTCGTCGCGCCCCTCGCGGGCGCAGAAGTCGGCGACGAAGGCCTGGGCCAGGGTGGCGATGTCCGCGCGCCGCTCGCCGAGCGGCGGCAGGCTGAGCGGAAACTGGCCCAGGCGGTAGTAGAGGTCGGCGCGGAAGCGCTGGTCGCGGATTCGCTCGCGCAGCGGCTGGTGGGTGGCGGCCACCAGCCGCAGGTCGGCGCAGCGCTCGTCGCTGGCCCCCAGCGGGCGGTAGCGACCGCTCTCCAGCACGCGCAGCAGCTTGGCCTGCAGCGCCAGCGGCATGTCGCCGATCTCGTCGAGAAACAGGGTGCCGCCGTCGGCCTGGCCGATCAGCCCCTCGCGGGCCTGGTCGGCCCCGGAGAAGGCCCCCTTGGCGTGGCCGAACAACTCCGACTCGAGCAGCGCCTCGGGGATCGCCGCGCAGTTGATGGCCATGAACGGCCCCTCGGCCCGCGCCGAGAAGTGGTGAATGGCGCGCGCCACGCAATCCTTGCCGGTACCGGTCTGGCCCTGCAGCAGCACCGCCAGCTGGGTTTCGGCGGCGCGAATCACCTGGCTGCGCAGGCGCTGCATGGCCGCCGAATCCCCCAGCAGGTCATCGGCCAGCCGGTCGGCCAGGTTCTGGCGCCGGGCGCCATCGTTGAGCTTGGCCAGCGAGTCGCGCAGCACCGCCGAGCGCTGACGCTCGCCCTGGGCCCGCGCCAGCCGCGCCCACAGCCGGCACAGCAGCGCCTCGAAGGCGACAAACTCGGCGTCCGCGGCCAGCCCGGCGAGGGTGTCCGCCTCGCCGGCCAGCGCCAGCGCCCCCAGCCACTCACGCGGGCCATCCAGTGCGCGCAGCGGCCGAATCTGCAGCCGCAGGGCGCCTGGCAGCGCCGCCACCTGAGCCTGGAAATCGGGGTGGTCGAGCCGCGTGCGCGCCTCGGCCATGCCCAGATCAAGCGGCTCGCCGCGGCGGATGGCATGCGCATAGGGGTGGCGAAAGTCGTCGCAGTCGAGGCGCACATCGGCATCATCGCGGCCCAGCCAGCGCCCGCTGCCCTCGACGAACAGGCACTCGACCCAGGCCAGTCCCAGGCTGTCGCGCAGCAGCCGGCTACTGCACTCGCGCAGGGCCGCTGGGGTGGCGCACTCGACCAGCGCCAGCGCTGTGGGCATGGCGGCGAGCCCCAGGCTCGCGGCCTGCCGCGCCTCGCCCTGCGCCATGTCGATCGCCCGCGCACTCATGGTGTTACGCCACCTCCGCGGTAAAGGCGCCGCTCTCGGCATCCACGCCCAGCGCCACTCGGGTCACCGTCTCACGCCGTGCCATGCGCTCGAGCAGCGCCTGGGAGAGCGGCGGCAGCAGTTCGCCGTCGATCACCGACTCGAGCATGCGGGCGCCGTTCTCGCTGCGCGTGGCGCGGGCGCAGATGGCGTCGCGCAGGGCGTCGTCGAGGTGCACCTCGGCGTGCCGGTGGCGCTCGCCGATGCGCCGTGCCAGGGTCTCGAGCTTGGCGGCGACGATGGCCTGCAGGGTCGCGCCGGAGAGCGGCAGGTAGGGCACCACTTCCATGCGTGCCAGCAGCGCCGGCTTGAAGAAGTCGGCCAGCACCGGGTAGAGCGCGGCGTCCAGCGCCTCGCGGTCATCGCCATGGGCGACGATGGCCTCATAGCCGAGGTTGGAGGTCAGGAAGAACACCACGTTCTTGCAGTCGATCAGGCGCCCCTCGCCGTCGGCCAGCTCGCCCTTGTCGAAGGCCTGGTAGAACAGGTTGAGCACGTCGGGGTGGGCCTTCTCGACCTCGTCGAGCAGCACCACCGAGTAGGGGCGCTGACGGATCGCCTCGGTCAGCAGGCCGCCCTCGCCGAAGCCCACATAGCCCGGCGGCGAGCCGATCAGCCGCGATACGGTGTGCTTCTCCTGGTACTCGGACATGTTGATGGTGGTGAGGAACTGGCGGCCGCCGTAGAGGTGCTCGGCGATCTGCACCACGGTCTCGGTCTTGCCTACGCCGCTGGGCCCAACCAGCAGGAAGGCGCCCAGCGGCCGGCCGGGGCGGCGCAGGTCGGCACGCGCGGTGAGCAGGTGGCGATGCACCCGCTCGATGGCAATCTCCTGGCCTTGCACCAGCCGCCCCAGGTGGCTGGGCAGCTCGGTGAGGCGGGTCAGCTCGTCGCTGGTCATGCGCTCCACCGGCACTCCGGTCCAGTCGCCGATGACCTGGGCGATCTGCGCCTCCTCGACGCTGGCATTGACCAGCGCGAACTCCTGCTGCAGTTCGCGCAGGCGCGCCTCGTGCCCGGCCAGGGCGGCGTGGGGATCGGCCGCGTCCTGCTCCTCGCTCGTGTCCTCCTCGCCGTCGAGCAGCTGGCGATGCAGGGCGACGATGGCATCGACGCACTCGCGCTGCTGCTGCCAGGCCGCCTCGAGGCTGGCCAGTTCGTCGTTGAGGCGCTCCAGGCGTGCGGCCAACTCGTCGCACTGCTCGGCGTCGGGGCTGCGGCCCAGCAGCGCCTCGCGCTCGAGCTGGTCGCGCTCGCGCAGCGTGGCCAGATGCTCGCTCTTGAGGTGGCTGAGCCGTCGCGGCGGCGTCTCCAGCGCCTGGGAGAGCCGCGCGCAGGCGGTATCCAGCACGTCGATGGCCTTGTCGGGCAGCTGGCGACCGGCCAGATAGCGCGCCGAGAGGGCCGCGGCAGCGCGCAGGCCGCTGTCGCCGATCAGCACGCCGTGGGCACGCTCGTAGACGTCGCGCAGGCCGCGCAGGATCACCAGTGCCTGGTCGACGCTGGGCTCGGCCAACGCCACCGGCTGAAAGCGCCGCGACAGCGCCGGGTCCTTCTCGAAGTACTTCTTGTACTCGCGCCAGGTGGTGGCGGCGATGGTGCGCAGCTCGCCCCGCGCCAGTGCCGGCTTGAGCAGGTTGGCGGCATCGCCGCCGCCCTCCTGGTTGCCGGCGCCGATCAGGGTGTGCGCCTCGTCGATGAACAGCAGGGTCGGCTTGGCGGCATGCTTGACCTCGTCGATCACCGCCTTGAGACGCTTCTCGAACTCGCCCTTGACCGCGGCACCGGCCTGCAGCGCGCCGAGGTCGAGGGTCATCAGCTCGACATCGGCCAGCGCCGTGGGTACCTCGCCGGCCACGATGCGCGCCGCCAGCCCCTCGACCACGGCGCTCTTGCCGACCCCGGCATCGCCGATCACGATGGGGTTGTTCTTGCGCCGCCGACCGAGGATATCGAGCATCTGGTCGATCTCGGGATCGCGGCCCAGTACCGGGTCGAGCTCGCCACGCCGGGCCTGCTCGGTGAGCGAGGTGGCGAAGCGCGCCAGGGCGCTGTCGCCTTCGCCGGCGGCGCTGCTGCGCCGCGCTGGCGCTGCGTCGCTGTCACGCGGGGCCTCGGCGGAATCCGCGCTGAGGCGTTCGAGATTGGCGCGCAGGCTCTCGCGGTTGATCCCGGCGAGCAGCGCCTGGCTACGCGGCCCCAGGTAGCGCGAGGCGTTGTGCAACAGCGCGGTGAAGATCACCCCGCTACGCAGCGTCTGGTGGCCATACTCGGTGGCGGCCAGCAGCCAGGCGTCCTGCAGCAGCTCGACCAGCAGCGGCGAGAAGCTTGGCGTGGCGACCTCGAGATCCTGGGCCGGGCGAGTCTCCTCGGCCAGCCGCGCACGCAGCGTCTCGGCGTCGATCTCCAGCGTGTCGAGCAGGCTGCGCAGGTCGCACAGCGGCTGGTCGATCAGCGCCTGCAGCAGGTGCCCGGCGGTGACCTCCGGCGCCTGCTGTTC
Source organism: Halomonas salipaludis (assembly GCF_002286975.1). Classification (GTDB taxonomy): domain Bacteria; phylum Pseudomonadota; class Gammaproteobacteria; order Pseudomonadales; family Halomonadaceae; genus Franzmannia; species Franzmannia salipaludis. The sequence continues at coordinate 433,855 of NZ_NSKB01000003.1, read as the reverse complement.
GGCGCACAGCACGGCGGCCTGCTCCAGGCCCTGGCGGGCGATGGCATTGAGTCGGCCGATGAGTGCCGGAAGCGCTACCCTGAGCATGTCGTCTCCTAACGATGAATCTGATCGAGCAAGGCACCGACCTGGCCGGCCTGCTGGTCGAGGGACCAGGCAAGCCCCAGATAGATGCCCACCATGGCCACGCCAAACAGCGCGAAGATCGCCCATATCGGCAGGCCACGGCCGCCGCGGCGGCGACCACGCACCACGTTGTCGAGCGGCCGGGTGAGCATGTCGTCCGGCGCTTCACCGAGGGCCGCCAGCTGGTCGCCCAGGGCGCGCACCACCTGCTCATACTCCTCGCGCCCCTGGGTCATGACCCGGTAGCGCCCCTCGAAGCCCAGGCACAGGCAGAGGTAGATGAAGGCCAGCATGTCGCGGTAGCGCTGCGGCTCCTGCTGCAGGCGGGCGAGGATCGAGAAGACCTTCTCGCCGCCCCAGGTCTCGTTGTGGAAGCGGGTCAGCAGCGAGTGCTCCGCCCAGGCACTCTGCTGCCCCCAGTCGCTGCCCATCACCGCTTCGTCGATGAACGAGCAGAGCACGTAGCGGTAGGCGAGCAGGGTCGGGCGGTCGTAGCCCTGCTCGGTGAGCTCGACCTCGATCGCGGCGATCTCGTCGACCACCTGGCGGTAGAGCCGTTCGATGTCATCCATGCTGTCGAGCTGGCGTACCCGCACCACCATGCCCAGCAATGAGCTCGCCGCATCCACCAGCGGGTTGAGACTGTGGCCGCGCAGCCGGAACCAGTAGTCCTCGTCGGCATCGAGATGCTCGGCGTGGCTGTGAATCAGCTGGTCGAGGCCCTTGTTGTCGATACGGTCTTCGTGGCGTAGCGGACTGTAGCGCTCCGGGGCACCACTGCCGCCGGTCATTGTGATGTCTTGCATGCTTAGCTCCTGATCGCCCAGAACTGCATTTCCAATCCAGGGAAGTCGCCCGCCACGTGGAAGGCGAAGCCGCTGGCCCCATCGAGCATCTGCCAGGCCTGGCTCTGGCGGTCGAGCTGGAAGTAGCTGTAGCCGGCGTGATAGGGCAACTCACGCGGCGCTACCGGCAGCGGTGTCAGTGGCACCCCGGGCAGCTGCAGGCTGATGAGGTCGCGAATGCGCTCGACGCTGGCGACCTTGGTCTGCTGCAGGAACAGCTTGCGCAGCCGCTCGTGGGGCATATCGGCACGCACCGCGAGAATGAAGTCGGCGGCGTCGAGCAGGCTCGGGTCCGAGAGTGGCGCCACCAGCAGGCCGAAGCGCCGCGACTGCAGTTGGATGGCCAGCGCGCGCGGCTCGAGCACCGTCGACAGCGACTGGCGCAGGCTCTGCATCAGCGGCCGGAAGGCGCGCTCGGGGTGGTCGTGGTCGTAGGCCGGAAACTCCGGCGGCAGCCGCGACTCATCGGTGAAGGTGACCAGTTCACTGGCGGTCTCGAGCATGGTGTCGTAGAGCCGCTCGGGGTGCAGCTGGCCGAGCCGCGCCAGATGCTGGAAGCGCGGCTGGGCGCGGTTGAGCAGCTGCAGCAGCATGAAATCCGAGACGTCGGCGACGCCGGTCTGGTGCGGCGTGGCCAGGCGCTGCGAGATATTGCGGGCGCGCTCGCGCATCAGCCCGGCCATCTCGCCGACGAAGCGTTGCAGGCCGCTGGCGGCCTGGACGTTAAGCAGGGTCGGCAGGAACTGGTCATCGAGTACCAGGCTGCCGTCGGCGCGCCGCTCGACGATGCGCGCCACCGCCAGGCAGGCGTAGGCGCTGCGGTCGTCGCGCTCGAGCAGTAGCCGCGGCGCCACCCGCGCCACCTCGAGATCGGCGTGGTCGCCGTCGCGGGAGTGCAGGTCGCGCACCTGGCGGGTCGAGGCGCGGTAGCGCGCCGGCAACGCGTCGTCGGGCCAGTGCACTTCGCCCACCGCATCGGTGGCCAGCGGCAGGCCCAGGTAGACCACCTGATTGGTGATCGAGGCATCGTCGATCTCCAGCGGCGCAGGCTCGATGTCATCGTCCGGCAGCTGGAAGGCGGTGCCGTCGGGCATCACCCCGCTGGCGCGGCTGATAGCGATGCGCCCGAAGCTGAGGAATTCGGCGTTGAGCGCCAGCGTCAGAAAGCCGTAGAGGTCATGACTGACGCCGCGCAGGCGCATGTCGACCAGCCCCTCGAGGCTGCGCTGCTGCTGCTGGAAGTGCTGCGGCTTGATGAACAGCCCCTCACTCCAGACCACTCGGTTGCGGCTGGCCATCAGTCTTCCTTCCTCAGCTCGGCTTCCAGGGCGCGCAGATGCACCAGCAGGTGATAGTGCTGGCCCCGCGACTGCACCTTGACCACCTTCTTCCACTCCGCCTCTTGGGTGTTGGCGTAGAAGGCGATGAGGCCGATATAGCGCGTCTCTTCGTCGACCTCGAACGGTTCGTAGAACTTCCACTGACCGGGCAGCAGCGTGAAGTCGTCATGGGCCAGGTAGTTGGTGCCCAGCGCCTCCTCCAGGTCGTCGCGCAGCTGGCCGAGGTCGGCGGCCATCAGCATCGAGTCGTCCTTGAGCTGGAGGATCTGGAAACGCAGCGGCGTGCCCTCGCCGTCGACGTTGGGATTGACGTCGGGCTCGGCGATCATCGCCAGGTCGACCCGCGTCGGGCGGTCCTCGGGGTGGCCCACCGGTATCGACGGATCGCGCAGCACCTGCCAGGTCTTGCTGCCGGCCTCACGGGTCGAGGCGCAGCCGCTGAGCAGCAGAGCGACCAGTACCACACAGCACCAGCCGGCGTAGCGGGAGGTCAGTTGAGTCATGCTCCCTCCCGCTGCTGGCGACGCACCGACTGGTCATAGGCCTGCTCGAAGACTTCCCAGAACAGCTTCTCGAAGCCCTGCTGGCGTCCGGAGTTGAGCTCCTGGAAGTAGTGACGGTACATGTCCCAGGCCCAGCCGCCTTCGTCTTCGACCCGGCTGCCGGCGCCGCGGTAGGCGTGAAAACGCTTGAGCAGCGCCTCGGGAGCGAAGGCCGAGAGAATCGCCTGCAGCGCCTCGCCGATGGCATCCTCCACCGCCGCCTGGTGCTGGCCCTGGTGGGCCAGGCACTCGGCCACCGCCGCCGGCGCCGAGAGGTGCACTGGGCTGCGCTCGGCGGCAAACAGGGTGGAGACGGTCTCGCGGTAGGGCTGGCCCAGGCGCAGCGGGTTGTCCTCGATGGGCTGCAGGCGGCGGTCGCGCAGCGGGTAGCGGCTGTCGTCCTGGGCCTGGTGCAGCGCCTGCAGGCCTTCGATGGCCGCGCGCAGCGTGTTGCCGGCTTCCTGCAGGAAGGCCTGCTGCTCGGTCGTGTCGCGAAAGCGCAGCTCGGCGCCCATGGCGCGCAGCAGCGGATCGGCGCCGACGTGCCCTGCCGCCGAGGGGGCCGGCTCCTGCCAGCGGTCCTCGAGCTGCTCGCCCACCGAGCGTTCCAGATCGTCCAGCAGCCGTTCGTCCATTTGCGTACTCCTGTCCATGCCCGTCTCCTCGCGTTGTTTGATGGCCGGCATGCGCATCGCCGCCTGACGCCGATCGTGTAGGTCATATGCCCTGTCGCCCGGGGCTTGGGACTCGTCCCAGGCGCTGTCGAGCACATCGATTACCGTCTCGTCGTCGCCGGCCGGGTCGGCCAGCGCGCTGAGCGGGTCGCGCTGGCGCGCTCCCGGGGTCGACTCGCCGAGCGCCTCGAGCGGGTCGTCATGGCGTGCCGGGACAGCCTGCTTGAGCGGCGCCCCGCTGCCGTCCAGCGCCTCCTGCTCCTCGGTGACCAGTGCGGCCAGCGGCTGGGCGCCGGGCTGGGCCGCCTGGCGGTCGCCGAGGTGAACCCGCAGCCGGTACTCGCCGACCAGCAGCTCATCGCCATCGCGTAGTGCGACTCGCCGGTCGCGGCCGACCGGCAGGGTGGCGTGATTGACGAAGGTCTGGCCGCTGCGGTCGACCAGGCAGAAGCGCCCGTCCTGGCGTTGCAGCTGGGCGTGGCCCGGCTGGATACGCCCGGCGTGGTCCTGCAGTAGCCAGTCGTCGCTGCCGCCGCTGCCCAGGGTGCCGCCCGCCTCGTGGAACACGTGGCTGCTGGTCGAGCGCCCCTCGAGGCGCTCGCTGTTGGTGACCACCAGGGTGATGGCCGAGTGTCGGGTCGCGTGCATGGGCATTAACCTGTCATCTGGATGCGCACTCGGCGGCGCCGCGCGGCACCGCCGGATTCGGGATTGACGAAGGTGGTCCAGCCGAGCTGGCAGCTGCCGGCCTCGCCGAGTCGCATGGGGCGCACCGCGCTCTCCAGCAGCTCCAGCTCGAGGTCGTAGGCGAGCGGCTCACGCAGCACGAAGTCGACCAGTGTCTTGAGCGGCGCGTGCTCACGGCCGTCGGGCAGAAAGTCGCGAAAGCGCTCGAGGCTCAGGCCGCGCAGGCACAGCGCGAACTTGCCGCCGACATCCGCGACCCGCTCGCCGGCGACCATGTCCTGACCCAGGGTCATGCCGCTCATGCCGCTGCGGCTGCGCTGGTCCGCGGGGATCTCGACCCAGCGCATCACCCACTCCTCGACCTCCACGCCGTCGAGATCGAAGCAGTGGCCGACCACGCTGCTGACCACCTCCGGGGAGCGCGAGCGCCCGGCCAGCAGGCCGGCATAGGCCAGCATCTTGCTCCAGTTGATCGGCGTCTCGCCGCGCAGCTCGCCGTCGGCCAGGCCGACCAGCGCGAACACCGCCGCCGAGAAGCCGTCACTGGCGCCATCCTGGTAGCGCACGTAGTGGCGATACTTGCGCCAGCTGCGGTGTACCAGGGTCAGCAGGCGGTGGTTGAAGAAATCGAGAAAGTCCCCGGCCACCCCCTCGCGGTGGGCGGCCTCGTGGGCCAGCGTCTCGAGGTAGTAGCCCGGCAGCGGCGACTGGGCGCCCTGCAGGCCGAAGAAGCTCACCTCCAGGTCGTAGTGGCCCGCCGCGGTCGGCGCCAGGGCCACCACGTCGCTACCGGGAAAGCCCAGCGATGCCGAGGCCTTGTAGCGCACCCGTTCGGCCACGCTACCGCCCCCACCAGCCTCGAGGTCATCCTCGTGGTGGCGGTGCAGCAGCTCGACGAGCTGGTAGAAGTCGTAGCGGCGGGCCCCTCGCAGCAGGGGCGCCAGCGCTACATCAGTGGCTGTTGTCCCGACTGCAAGGTCCATGTGTAGCGCTCGCGGTTGTGGCGATTGATGACGTGCAGCTCATGGAACGAGTTGATGCTGGCGTAGAGCGAAAAGAAGCGTGCCAGCACGCTGCCGAACAGATACAGGCTGCCCTCGTCGCCGAACGCCTCCTGGTCGAGGGTCATCACCGAGCGCAGCCCGCGCACCGGCAAGCCGCGCGCCAGGCGGTCGACGGAGCGCGTCTCGATATCGAGGATGCCGGTCAGGCGCTTCTGGGCGACCCGCTCGGCCTGGCGGTCGACCAGGGCCCGGAAGTCGTAGGCGCGCAGCACCGAGCACAGGGCGTCGCGCTCGAGCAGCGACAGGTAGTTGAGCGACAGGTTGGAGATCAGGGTCCACAGCAGGCTGCCGTCGAGGGTCGGGCGCAGCGCCGGGGTCGGTCGGGTGATATTGCGAAAGCCGGCATAGGCCGGGCTATCCTCGGTAGGCACGCAGACATCCCCCACCGTGAGGCGCTCGGGCAGCTCGCGGTTGCTGCAGGTCAGGCGCAGCGAGACGGTCTCGCGCAGGCCCAGGCAGGCGCGTTCGTCGCCGCGCACGAAGGCGATATCGTGGTCGAAGCCGTCGCCGCGCAGGCTGTCGCGCACGCGCACCCGGTAGTAGAGCGCTTCGCGCTGGCGGTCGCGCTCGATCTGATGCTGAAAGCTCTCGAACGGCACATAGCTGCGCGGTTCGCCGCGCACCTTGCCCGCGTCGCTCTCCAGCCAGCCGTGTACCGCATCGACGCTGAACACTTCGAAGTGCGACGGGTAGCGGCTACTGGGATGGATACGATATTCGCTGCGCTCGCCGCTGAGGTCGACCGGATCGGCATCGTGGGAAAACAGGTTGATGGCCGGCGTGCAGTAGAGTGCCAGATGCTCGTCGCGGACCCTGGCATCCGCCGGCAGCGTGCGCGAGAACACCAGCCGCAGCGTGACCCGCCCGGCGTGACGTGCCGGCAGGTGTTGCCCCAGCCCCACCAGGTCGAAGAACTGGAATGCTTCGGGAAAACACAGGTACTCCTGCAGGATGCGGTAGCCCTGGTAGACGTTGCGCGGATAGGGCAGCAGCGCATCCTCGCGAGAGAAGCCCACCGGCTGGAGCAGCTTGCTGGGCAAGGGCACCACCTGGCCATCCACCTCCAGTTCGAGGCGCGCCAGGTAGTGGCTCAGCCACAGGTAGAGCGTACGCGCCGTGTAGCCATCGCCGCCCAGGTGCAGGCGCAGGTCGTCGACCCCCAGGGCATCCAGCGGCTGGTCGCTGTGCACGTCCAGCGCCAACTCGACGACCGAGGACTCCCGCGAATGGCGCGCCTCGACCCCGGCATGCGCCAGCGGATACAGCGCCACCTCGTGACAGGTGCGAAAGCGGCACGCGGTGCCCTCCACCGGGCGACTGGCCAGGGCGGTACCTCGCGGCACCTGCTGGCTGGCGCTCAGCGCATGCCAGGTCGGCGTGAACTGCACCACCGTCATGCTCGGCACCGGGCGCAGGTAGTTGGGCCACAGCATGCCAAGCAGCGAATGCGTCAGCTCGGGAAACTCATCCTCGACCTTCTCGCGCATGCGCCCGGTGAGGAAGGCGAAGCCCTCCAGCAACCGCTCGACGTCGGGGTCGGTGCTACGCTCGGACAGGAAGCGACTCAGGCCGGGATTGCCCTCGGCAAATTCCCGTCCCTGGCGCTTCAAGAAGTTGAGCTCATCCCGATAATAACGATTGAGCATGCAAGCCTCGGTGGCAACGGCGATCAATCAAGACACTGATAGCGCTTGTTATTGAGCAGTAGATCGATGGTGGTCTGGGCGTTCTCGCGGCCCAGCGCCAGGGTGGCGTGCACCTGGAAGTGCAGTTGCAGGGGGTCGCCCCGATTGGGCACCGACTCGACCTCGACGCGACGCACCCGGGGCTCGAAGCGCTCGATGCACTGGCGTATCGCGCGCTGGATATTGAGCTCCAGATCGAGCACGCCGATGGTCGCGTCATTGAAGTCGAGCAGTCCCAGCGCCGGGGCACATTCGCTGTGCCCCGGATGGCTGTTGAGCAGATCCACCAGGTGGCGCTTGATCGACTCAACGGCCTCGGCCAGGCCAGTTTCCCCTGCTGCAGCGGCCCGTTCGGGCGCCGCGAGGCGCTCGAACAGCCGGCTTCCGAGCACGCCGCCAATCTCATCAGCCATGGCGGTGGCGCTCCCCTTATTCCTTGTCGAGACGCCCGACCAGCGACAGCTCGAAGTTGGCGCCCATGTACTTGAAGTGCGGGCGCACGGCGAGCGAGACCTGATACCAGCCCGGCTCACCCTCGACGTCGGAGACCTGGATCGAGGCGGCGCGCAGCGGCCGGCGGCTGCGTACGTCGGCCGGCGGGTTCTCCTGGTCGGCGACGTACTGGCGGATCCAGGCGTTGAGCTCGCGCTCGAGGTCCTGGCGCTCCTTCCATGAGCCGATCTGCTCGCGCTGCAGCACCTTGATGTAGTGCGCCAGGCGATTGATGATGAACATGTAGGGCAGTTGGGTGCCGAGCTTGAAGTTGGTCTCGGCGGCCTTGCCCTCGGCAGTGTTGGGGAAGACCTTGGGCTTCTGCACCGAGTTGGCGGAGAAGAAGGCGGCGTTGTCGCTGCCCTTGCGCATGGTCAGCGAGATGAAGCCCTCTTCGGCCATCTCGAACTCGCGCCGGTCGGTGACCAGCACTTCGGTGGGAATCTTGGCCTGGATCTGACCCAGCGCCTCATAGGTATGCACCGGCAGGTTCTCCACCGCGCCGCCGCTCTGCGGACCGATGATATTGGGGCACCAGCGGTACTTGGCGAAGCTGTCGGTGAGTCGCTCGGCGAGCAGGTAGGCGGTGTTGCCCCATAGATAGTGCTCGTGGTCCTCGCTGACGGTTTCGCGATAGTTGAAGCTCTTGACCGGGTTCTCGACCGGGTCGTAGGGCATGCGCAGCAGGAAGCGCGGCGCGGTCAGGCCCAGGTAGCGGGCATCGTCCGACTCGCGCAGGCTGCGCCAGCGGGCATACTTGGGCCCTTCGAAGATTGCCTTGAAGTCCTTGATATTGGGCAGCTCCTCGAAGCTGTCGACACCGAAGAAGCTGGGCGCCACCGAGGACAGGAAGGGCGCGTGGGCCATCGCCCCCACCGCCGAGGTGTACTGCAGCAGCTTGATATCGGGGGTCGAGGGCGAGAAGTCGTAGTGGCCGATGATGCCGCCCACCGGCTCGCCGCCGAACTGCCCATAGCCCGAGGCGTAGACGTGCTGGTAGAGGCCGCTCTGGCTCAGCTCCGGGGCGAATTCGAAGTCTTCGAGCAGCTCCTCCTTGGTGGCATGCAGCAGGTCGAGCTTGATGTTCTCGCGGAAGTCGGTGCGATCCACCAGCAGCTTGAGACCGCGCCAGGCCGACTCGATCTGCTGGAAGCCCTGGTCGTGGAGAATCTCGTCGACCTGGCCGCCGATCTTGCGGTCGAGCTCGACGATCATGCGGTCGACCACGGACTTGTTGACCTGAGGGGCCTCGCTGTCGCTGTTGAGCAGCTCGGCGATAAAGGCCGCCACGCCCTGCTTGGCGACGTCATAGCCCTCGTCAGCCGGTGCCATGCGCGTCTGCGCCATGACCTGGTCGAGTAGGGATTCCTCGGCCACGGCCTCGCTGGCCTGGCCCTGCTGCTGTGCCGTATCACTCATCACTATGCCTCGAATTCATGGATGACCGCGGCGCCCTAGGGCACCAGCGGAGAAATCAGCTGTCGCCCTTGGCGTCGCTATCGCCGTCGAGCAGCTCGAGTTCGGCGAGCAGCTGCTGGCGCGCGTCTTCGCTCTCCAGCAGCTTCTGCAGCCGGTCGCGGAACGCCGGCACGTTGCCCAGCGGCCCCTTGAGGGCTACCAGTGCCTCGCGCAGCTCGACCAGCTTGCGCAACTCGGGTACCTGGCGGGCCACGCTGTCCGGGGCAAAGTCGCTGAGCGACTTGAATTCGAGATCCACCGCCAGGTCGGCGGCGTCGTCACCATCGGTGAGACGATTGGGTACGCTGGCCTGCAGGCCAAGCCCGGCCTCGCGCATCACTGACTGGAAGTTGTTCTTGTCGACCGAGACCGCATCGCGCTCTTCGATCGGCGTCTCTTCGGCACCGCCCTTGAAGTCGCCGACCACCAGTAGCTTCAGCGGCAGCTCGGTTTCGGCCTGCTGATCGCCGGTGGCAGGCACGTACTTGATATTGATGCGCTCTTTCGGCGCGACGGTCCCTTCCTTCGCCATGCTGCGACCCTCTGCGGTGAATCCTGAATGATCGAATGATCTTAGTATCGAGGGCGCGAGGGTAGGCAGACGCAACCGGGGAATCCAGAGGGGGTACTGGCCGGCCAAGGGATACCGACGAGAAACAAGTGGATGCACGATAGGCGATATTGCTCTTGTGATCGCCAATCTTGCCGGAATTTGGCTGAATTTTTCAGCGTTCATCGCCCTCACGACACCACCACTGACTACATTAAATGTCAGATATGTCTTACATAAAATGACGGCAATTTCCTCGCCTGACCTCATCCATAACGTCGCCTCACGAGAAGCGTAGGGAAATGCTATTGGCGCTTTAGATAACTAAAAACAATAACTTCAGACCCTTGCGTGCTAAAAAGAACGCCCCGACCGAGGGCCGGGGCGTTGCTATGCCACGCAAGACGTTATGAGAGAGATGGACTAGCTGCCCGTCAGACGTCGCCGAATCGACGCCTCGATACCCGCTGCGTCGAGCCCGCACTCGGCGAGCAGTTCGCCGGGCTTGCCGTGTTCAACGAAGGCGTCGGGCAGGCCGAGATTAAGTATCTCGACCGCCACGCCCTCGGCGGCCAGCAGCTCATTGACCGCGCTGCCGGCGCCGCCAGCCACCACGTTCTCCTCCAGGGTCACCAGCAGGTCGTGGTCGCGGGCCGCGGCCAGTACGGCGTTGCGGTCCAGCGGCTTGACCGAGCGCATGTTGAGGTGGCTGGCATCGAGCCGCTCGGCGACCTCGGCGGCCGGGCCATTGAGACTGCCAAACGCCAGCAGCGCCACACCCTGCCCCTGGCGCCGCCGTTCGGCCTGACCGATAGCGAGCGGCTCGAGGTGCTCGGGGATCTCGCTGCCGGGACCGGTACCACGCGGGTAGCGTACCGCCGCCGGGCCAGGGTGGCGATAGGCGGCGCTGAGCATGGCGCGGCACTCGGCCTCGTCGGCCGGCGCCAGGATCACCATGCCCGGCACGCAGCGTAGATAAGAGAGATCCATGCTGCCGTGGTGGGTGGGGCCGTCCTCGCCGACCAAGCCAGCGCGGTCGATGGCGAAGGTCACATCGAGGTGCTGCACCGCCACGTCGTGAATCAGTTGGTCGTAGCCGCGCTGCAGGAAGGTCGAGTAGATCGCCACCACCGGCTTGGCGCCCTCGCAGGCCATCCCGGCGGCCATGGTCACGGCGTGCTGCTCGGCTATTGCGACATCGAAGTAGCGCTCGGGATACACCTGCGAGAAGCGGACCAGGTCGGAGCCTTCGCGCATCGCCGGAGTAATGCCGATCAGCCGCTCGTCGGTGGCGGCCATATCGCAGATCCAGTCACCGAAGACGTTGCAATACTTGCGCGGTTTGGCACGTATTACGTCGTTGCGTGGCGTCGCTTGCTGGGTCTGGGCCGGTGCCAGCGGCGCCGGATCGCGCTTCTCCAGCTTGGTGATGGCGTGGTAGCCGATGGGGTCGGCCTCGGCGGGCTGGAAGCCACGCCCCTTGCGGGTCTTGACGTGCAGGAACTGCGGGCCGTCGAGGTCGCGCATATTGTTCAGCGCATGGGTCAGGGCGTCGAGGTCGTGGCCATCGATGGGCCCGATATAGTTGAAGCCCATCTCCTCGAACAGCGTGGCGGGGCTGATCATGCCCTTCATGTGCTCTTCGGTGCGCCGCGCCAGTTCCAGCGCACCGGGAAGATGCGACAGCACCCGCTTGCTGTTTTCGCGCATCGCAGTATAGGGCTTGCTGGCGAGGATCCGCGCCAGGTAGCTGGCAATACCGCCGACGTTCTCGGAGATCGACATCTCGTTGTCGTTGAGCACCACCAGCAGGTTGGCATCGACGTGGCCGGCGTGGGCCAGCGCCTCGAAGGCCATGCCGGCGGTCAACGCTCCATCGCCGATCACCGCACACACCCGCCGCCGCTCGCCGCGAACGCGAGCGGCCAGGGCCATGCCCAGCGCCGCGGAGATCGAGGTGCTGGAGTGGCCCACGCCGAAGGTGTCGTACTCCGACTCGGCGCGGCGCGGAAACGCCGCCAGGCCGCCATATTGGCGAATGCCGAGCATCGCTTCGCGACGCCCGGTAAGGATCTTGTGCGGGTAGGCCTGGTGACCAACGTCCCACACCAGCCGGTCATGCGGCGTGCTGAGGGCGTGGTGCAGCGCCACGGTCAGCTCGACAACGCCGAGCCCGGCGCCGAAGTGCCCCCCGCTGCAACCCACGCTGTAGAGCAGATAGGCGCGCAGCTCATCGGCCACCTGGACCAGTTGGGCCGGGCTCATGGCGCGCAGCCCGGCCGGGGTGTCGAGCGTGTCGAGCAGCGGCGTGGCCGGGCGCTCGGCGGGAATTTCGTCGAACAGCTTCATGGAGTACCGTCGTCAGTGGTCGCGCTCGATCATGTAGCGAGCCAGCTCGGCAAGCACCGTGCCACGCTCACCGAGCGGCACCAGCGCCGCCAGGGCGTCATCGAGCAGCCCGTCGGCCTTGGCGCGGGCGCCATCGAGGCCGAGCAGGCTCGGGTAAGTCGGCTTGTCGCGTGCGGCGTCGGCGCCGGAGGTCTTGCCCAGCACCTGGGTATCGCCGATGACGTCGAGCACATCGTCGTGAATCTGAAAGGCCAGGCCGATGGCATCGCCATAGGCCGCCAACGCTGCCAGCCGCGGATCGTCCTCGGCGACAGCAATCACTCCCCCCAGGCGCAGCGCGGCGCTAATCAGCGCCCCGGTCTTGTGGCGGTGCATATGCGCCAGCGCGGCGACATCGGGCTGCCCACCCACCGCCGCCAGATCCAGCGCCTGGCCGGCGACCATGCCCTGACGCCCTGCGGCGCTGGCCAGGGTAGCCACCAAGGCGGCGAGACGCGCATGCCGGGTACCTGCCAGCACCTCGAAGGCCAACGCCTGCAGGGCATCGCCGGCGAGGATCGCGGTGGCCTCGTCGAAAGCCTTGTGTAGCGTGGGCTGGCCGCGGCGCAGGTCATCATCGTCCATCGCCGGCAGGTCGTCGTGCGCCAGCGAATAGGCGTGAATCAGCTCGATCGCCACCGCCGGTGCATCGAGTTCGGCATCGGTCGCCCCCAGGGCACGCCCGGCGGCATACACCAGCACCGGGCGCAGCCGCTTGCCGCCGCCCAGTACAGCGTAGCGCATGGCCGCCTCGAGGCGTGGCTCGACCGACGGCCGCGCTTGCCACAGGGCCTCGAGGCAGCCATCGACCCGCTTGCGGTCCTCGACGAGACGCAGCGCCAGCGGTGCCGTCACTGCGCCGGGCCCTCGGCGTCGAACGGTGCTTCACCAAGCTCGCCGGCGGGCTGCTCGATCAACTGGCGTACCCTGAGTTCGGCGGCGTCGAGGCGCTGCTGGGCATCGCGGGTCAGGCCCACGCCCTGCTCGAAGGCGGCCAGCGAGTCTTCCAGCGACAGCGAGCCGGACTCGAGTTGGGCGACCAGCGCTTCGAGGCGTTCGAGGGTGGCGGCGAAATCCTGCGGCGCCGGAGGCATGTCAGCCGGGCTATCGACCATGGCGTATGTTGCTCTTCGCACGTGGGAAAATGATGCCACAGTATACACGCTCCACCCCCGGGGTCGTCTGCCCCAGGTTATGCCAGCCGCTACATGCAGCCCGCTCATAGTAACGGCGCAGGATTTTCATCGCTGCCACCGGCCGAGGCGCGGGCCTGCTGTGCTAGGATAGCGACCCTGTTGCAACAGGCTCACCACGATACCGATAGCAAGCGGCTGCGCCGCACAAAGGGTTGATTCGACGATGGCCAAAACCTCCCTGGACAAGAGCAAGATCAAGATTCTGCTGCTCGAGGGCGTCCACCAGAGTGCAGTGGACAACCTTCTCAACGCCGGTTACACCAACATCGAGCACCTGTCGACCTCGCTGGACGAGGACACGCTGATCGACAAGATCCGCGACGTCCACTTCCTCGGCATTCGCTCACGCACCCAACTGACCCAGCGGGTGTTCGATGCCGCCGAGAAGCTCGCCGCGGTGGGCTGCTTCTGCATCGGTACCAACCAGGTCGACCTTGGTGCGGCGCTGACCCGCGGTATCCCGGTATTCAATGCGCCCTACTCCAACACCCGCTCGGTGGCCGAGCTGGTGCTGGCCGAGGCGATCATGCTGCTGCGCGGCATCCCCGAGAAGAGCGCCCGCGCCCACCAGGGCGGCTGGCTGAAGTCGGCCAAGAACTCCCACGAGGCGCGCGGCAAGACCCTGGGCATCGTCGGCTACGGCAGCATCGGCGCCCAGCTCTCGGTGCTCGCCGAGTCGCTGGGTTTCGACGTCATCTACTACGACGTGGTGACCAAACTGGGCATGGGCAACGCCCGCCAGGTGGCCAGCCTCGAGGAGCTGCTGGCGCGCGCCGACGTGGTCAGCCTGCACGTCCCCGAGCTGCCCTCGACCAAGTGGATGATCGGCCGTGAGCAGATCGCGCTGATGAAGCAGGGCGGCATCCTGATCAACGCCTCGCGCGGCAGCGTGGTGGTGATCGAGGAGCTTGCCGAAGCGCTCAAGGCCGGCAAGCTGCTGGGTGCGGCCATCGACGTCTTCCCGGTCGAACCCAAGGGCAACAACGAGGAGTTCGAGAGTCCGCTGCGCGGTATCGCCAACGTGATCCTCACGCCCCACGTCGGCGGCTCGACCCTCGAAGCTCAGGAGAACATCGGCGTCGAGGTCTCCGAGAAGCTGATCACCTACTCCGACAACGGCACCACCGTGACTTCGGTGAACTTCCCCGAGGTGGCACTGCCCGCACATCCGGACAAGCACCGCCTGCTGCACATTCACGACAACGTGCCCGGGGTGCTGTCCGAGATCAACCGCGTGCTGTCGGAGAACGGCATCAACATCTCCGGCCAGTACCTGCAGACCAACGAGAAGGTCGGCTATGTGGTGATCGACGTCGACAAGGCCTACGGCCCCCAGGCACTCAAGGCGCTCAAGCAGGTCGAGCATACCCTGCGCGTGCGCGTGCTCTACTCGGAGACCAACTTCGAGGATTGAGCCAGCCGCTGCTCGAGGCTCAACCTGGCCTCGTCACCACCGGTGACGAGGCCTTCTTGTATCGGCTTGACCTGGATCAGCCAGCAGGAGATGCAGCGCCCGTGGTGCTGTCGTAGAATGCCCGCCTCAACCCATGGTCCGCCCTTTGCGAGGGCGACAACCAGGAGCCAAGCATGCAAGAAAGCGTCGATTCGCCGCGGATCGTGGTCGCGGCGTTGTACAAGTTCGTCACCCTGGATGATTTCGAGGCACTCCGCGAGCCGCTGCGTCAGACCATGCTCGCGCACGGGGTCAAGGGCACCCTGCTACTGGCCCGCGAAGGCATCAACGGCACCGTGGCCGGCAGCCGCGAGGCCATCGATGCCCTGCTCGCCTGGCTCACCGCCGACCCGCGCCTGACCGATATCGATCACAAGGAATCGTACTGCGACGAGCCGCCCTTCTACCGCACCAAGGTCAAGCTGAAGCGCGAGATCGTCACCATCGGCGTGCCCGATATCGACCCCAACGATACGGTAGGCACCTATGTCGAGCCCGAGCAGTGGAACGAGGTGATCAGCGACCCCGAGGTGCTGGTGATCGATACCCGCAACGACTATGAGGTCGCCATCGGCAGCTTCGCGGGCGCCATCGATCCTCGCACCACCACCTTCCGCGAGTTTCCCGACTACGTGCGCCAGCACTACGATCCGGCCCGCCACAAGAAGGTGGCGATGTTCTGCACCGGCGGCATCCGCTGCGAGAAGGCCTCGAGCTTCATGCTCAAGGAGGGCTTCGAGGAGGTCTACCACCTCAAGGGCGGGGTGCTGAACTACCTCGAGAAGGTGCCCGAGGCGCAGTCGCTGTGGCGCGGCGAGTGCTTCGTGTTCGACAACCGCGTCACCGTGCGCCACGACCTCAGCGAGGGCGACTACGAGCAGTGCCACGCCTGCCGCATGCCGGTGTCCGTCGAGGAGATGCGCTCCGCCGCCTATGAGCCCGGGGTGAGCTGCCCGCACTGCATCGATTCGCTGCCGGAGAAGACCCGCGCCGCCGCCCGTGAGCGCCAGCGCCAGATCGATCTGGCCAAGGCCCGCGGCGAGCCCCATCCAATCGGCCGCGACCCGCGCACCATGAAGAATGCCGTCACCGAGCGCTGAGCGGACACCCTCACACTCTATGGCTATCACCGCTCGGCACTGACTCCGTCCTTCCGCCCCATCAAAGGGCGGCGGTTTTTGTTATGCTGATAACATCCCCCGGGAGGATTCACTGCTGTGACGCGTATTGCTGCGCAGCATATCCCGCCGGCCCAGCTTACCAAGGACGGATGCCATGCCCACCTCAGCGGCCTATCTCATCGTGGTACTGGTGTGGGCCACCACGCCGCTGGCCATCAAGTGGAGCGCCGAGGCCGGCGCGCCGGTGGGCAGCGTGTGGCTGCGCATGGCGATTGCGGTGCTGCTGGGGCTGGCGATCCTCTACGCCAGCGGCCGGCGCCTGAGCCTCTCCAAGCGCGCCCTGGCCAGCTATGTCGCGGCAGTGCCCGGGGTGTTCGGCGCCATGGCGCTGAGCTATCACGCCTCCCAGACCCTCGCCTCGGGGCTGATGTCGGTGATGTTCGGCCTGGCCCCGCTGCTCTCGGGGCTGATGCTGCAGCTGCTGCCCGGCGCCAACAAGCTGGCCCGCTGGCACTGGATCGGCTGCGTGCTGGGGGTGGTCGGGCTGGCGGTGATCTTCGCCGACTCGCTACAGGTCGGCCGCCAGCAACTCGGCGCCCTGGCGCTGATGGTCGTCGCGGTGACGCTGTTCAGCGGCAGCGGCATCGCCGTGCAACGCGTTGCCGCCGGCCTGCACCCGCTCAACCAGACCGTCGGTGCGCTGTTGCTGAGCATGCCGTGTTTCGCGGCGCTGTGGCTGGCCAGCGGCGAGCCGCTCATGGTGCCACTGAGCCAGCGCGGACTCTGGTCGGTGCTTTACCTCGGGGTATTCGGCTCGCTGCTGGGCTTTCTATGCTACTACCTGATCCTGTCACGGCTGAGCGCCGCTACGGTCGCCCTGGTGACGCTGATCACCCCGGTGCTGGCGCTGGGCCTGGGCATGGCCTTCAACGCCGAACAGCCATCGCCGTCGATGGTGGTCGGCGCGCTGCTGATCCTGACCGCACTGGGTGCCTATCTGTTCGGCGACCGCCTGGCGCGGCTGGCCGCCCCGCCGCGCTAGCCTCGAGAGGATGACCCGGCAGGCATTATTGCCCATAATGCATGATCAAACGCCCGCTTGAGAGGCGTGCGCCGAATCCCCGTGAGAATCAGCCCGTGAGAATTTCCCGTAGCAGCGGTGGACGCCGCGACAAGCATAACGAGCCGGCCCATACCGAGAAGCAGATCGAAGGCACGCTGATCATGCTGATCTACTCCGGCCGCCACACCAAGGCCGCCACGCTATTCGCCGAGGCCCGGCGCATGCTGCCCGGCGTCGACCCCTGGCAGATGGATCGCGTCGCCAACCGCCTGGCCACGAAGCTCAAGGAGAACGGTATCGAGCAGTGAGCCGCGCTCAGCCCCTCAGGCGATAGCCGTGGGCATCGTGGCTGCTCGAGGTGGCGAGCTGGGTTGCATCGAGACGCGCCGCCTCGAGCGCGTCGTAGTTGGGTGTGAAGCCGAGCCCCGGCGCCCCTGACAGCTGCATGCGACCGTTCTCGGGGTCGGGAGTGCCGTGGAAGAAGTGCTTGCCGACCTGCCAGATGCCGTAGTGGAACTCCACCGCGCCGCCGTTCATCAAGCCGCACAGCAGGTGCATGTTGAAGATCGGCCAGCCGCCGCCGTTGGTCATCGGCATATTGAAGGCTTGAGCCATGTGCGCCACCTTGATCGACTCGGTGAAGCCACCGTTGTAGATCACGTTGGGCTGGATGATGTCCACCGCCCGCTCGGCGATGAACTCGCGGTAGCGCCAGCGGTTACCCTCCATCTGGCCGACCGCCAGCGGCATGCTGACCTGGCTGCGCAAGTCGGCCAGCGCGCGCACGTCGTTCTGCTGGATCGGCTCCTCGAACCACAGCAGCCGGCAGTCGGCCACCGCCTGGGCCAGCTGGCGCGCCTCGAAGGGATCGAACCAGCAGTTGGCGTCGATGATCAGGTCGGCGGCGCCGCCGATCGCCTCGCGCACGCAGCGCACTCGCTCCACGTCATCCTTCCAGCTGCGTGACGGATCGCCGCCCACCACCATCTTGAGCATCCGGTGGCCATCGGCGAGGAAGCGCTTGGCGTGCTCGGCAAGCTGGTCGGTATCGAAGAACGGATAGCCGAAGGTGGCGTAGGTCGGTGCCCAGTCGCGATAGCCACCGATCAGCTCGTGCACCGAGCGCTGCTCCTGCTTGCCCCAGATATCCCACAGCGCGATATCGATGGCCGACAGCGCGTTGGAGATCACCCCGGTATAGCCGCGAATATTGAGCTTACGCCAGACGTGGGCGTGGATGCGCTCGCGGGACAGCGCCGGCATGCCTAGCAGCGCCGGCTTGAGGTGATGCTCGATGCAGGCCACCGCCGCCGCCGGCAGCATGGCGCCGGTCAGGCCGAATCCGGTAATGCCGGCGTCGGTCTCGACCTCGACGAACACGAACACGCGGCGCTCCACCGACGCCTCGACGCCGGGCACATCGACGTTGAGAGCATGGATCGAGGCGCGAATATCGGTAATACGCATGACAAGGCTTCCTGGTGGCTTTTGGTTGCGGTCAGGCGCCGCGGGCCAGGCGGCTGGTCTCGTAGAGATGCTCGCGGCTCAGGCCGCCGATCTCGGTGACGCCGAGCAGCGCCATGTCGCGGCGCACCTCATCGGCCAGCAGGGTCGCGGCATGGCGCACCCCGGCCTCGCCGGCGCAGGCCGCGGCATAGTTGAAGGGCCGCCCGAGGAATACGAAGCTGGCCCCCAGCGCCAGCGCCTTGATCACGTCGCTGCCGCGGCGGAAGCCGCTGTCGATCATGATCGGGATATCCGGCACATCGGCCACCACCCGCGGCAGCACCTGCAGCGGCGAGACGCTGCCGTCCAGCTGGCGCCCGCCGTGGTTGGAGAGGATGATGCCGTCGACCCCGGCATCACGCGCGCGCACCGCATCCTCGGGGTGCAGCACGCCCTTGACCACCAGGCGCCCCGGCCACAACCGGCGCACCAGGTCGAGGTACTCCCAGTCGAAGTGGCTGCGGCCGGAAAAGTCACGGGCCACGTGCCGCGAGATGATCGGCGCGCCGCGCTGGGCGTAGTTGTTCTCGAAGTGCGGCATGCCGTGGCGCAGCAGCGTGCGACAGAAGGTGTCCAGCAGCCAGCGCGGCCGCAGCAGACCGTCCAGCGCCAGCCGCAGACTGGGCTTGAGCGGTGATGAGAAGCCACTGCGGATATTGTGCTCGGGATTGGGGGGCACCGGGTAGTCCAGGGTCACCACCAGGTTCTGGAAACCGGCGCGCTTGACACGCTTGATCAGCGCCTCGATGGCATCCGGCGTGCCCGGCAGATAGGCCTGGAACCAATCGGTAGCCCCCTGGGCGGCGACCTCTTCCATGGGAATCAGCGAGGTGCCGCTGAGAATCATCGGGATGCCCGCCTGCTTGGCTGCCTGAGCCATCACCAGGTCGCCTCGATAGGCAGAGATGGCGCTGATGCCCATTGGCGCGATGCCGAAGGGTGCCTGGTGGGTCTCACCGAACAGCGTGGTCTCGAGCGAGATCGACGAGACATTGACGAAGGTGCGCGGCACGAAGCGGTAGTCGTCGAAGGCACTGCGGTTGGCCTGATAGGTCTTGCGGTCCTCGGCGGCGTTGTACACGTAGCCGAAGATCGGCCGCGGCAGTTTCTTTCTGGCCGCCACCTCGAAGTCGTGGAGATTGAGGATACCGGCCAGCTTGCGGTTGCGTTGCGTCATCGAAGGGTTCCTGCACTCACATGGAGAAGCCGTGCTCATCGAGCACGGTGGCGAGCTGACGACGCTGCGCTGCATCCAGCGCCACCAGCGGCGGGCGCACCCGGCACCAGTCGTCGCTGTCGCGGAAGTCGGCAATCGCCGACTTGAGCGCAGGGATCATCGGGAAGCCTTCGAACACCTCACGGGTGGCATTCAGCGCCAGCTGTGCCTGGTCGGCGTCGCTCTGCTGCCACTGCCTGGCCAGCGCTACGATAGCCCGGCCGTTGACGTTGGCGGTGGCACTGATGCAGCCTGCGCCACCCTCGCGCATGGTTTGCAGCAGGAATCGCTCATTGCCGGCGTAGACCTGGAAGCCATCGCCGGCGAACTGCTGGATCATGGTCCGGGTGTTATCCCAATCGCCGGAACTGTCCTTGATACCGACGAAGGTCTCGGGATAGGCCTTGCGCAGCCGCTCGATCAGGCCAAGGCTGATCGGTACCTGGGCCACCGGCGGAATGTGGTAGAGATAGATCTTGAGCGCCGCATCGCCGACCCGCTCGACCACTTCGGCGAAATAGCGATAAAGCCCCTCATCGGGCACGTTCTTGTAGTAGAACGGCGGTAGCATCAGCACGCCGTGGCAACCCGCCTCCAGGGCGTGCCGGCTCAGCGTCACGGCATCCTCGATGGCGCAGCTGCCGGTACCCGGCATCAGTCGGTTGCCCGGTATGCCGGCCTCAACCAGGCCATCGAGCAGCTGCTGCTTGTGACTTACACTCAGCGAATTGGCCTCGGAGTTGGTACCGAAGACGGCCAACCCCACGTCATTGTCGACCAGCCACTGGCAGTGCTCGATATAGCGTCGCAGGTCGGGGGACAAGTCTTCGTGAAACGGCGTTACTACTGGTGACCACACCTTGCCGCTGGCGCTGCTGGAATTCATTATTGTCTCCTCGTGCTTTACTATCACACTCGCCCTGCCACTTTATCACTAACAAACTGAAACACGAAGAAAAATGAATAAAAATTTATATCCTCGCAAACAGCAATGTCAAACCTGAGTCTAGATAAGAAGCATAGAATACCATTTGAACAATACATCAATCACTTAACGCTCGCCGATTAGTATTCGAATACTCTTGTAAAAAACAGAAAAAGATGTCTTCGCTGGAAGCGGCGAGGCACCTTCAGCCATATACCGACATTCTTTCTTACATATAAATATATTGGAAGCAACACTAACGTCTTGAATGAAAACTTTAGTGGCCACAGCATAAGAGCAGATAACACGAAAAACTCAACACTCGTTATTAAATCAAAAAAGAAGCGCGCTCATCGGCATCTAACTGTGCAAGTAAGCCAAGCTCCCAAGCCAAGTAGCGACGAGATGCTTCTAGGTTTCCATCGTGTCGATCATGGACGAAAAATAAATAGTCTATGCAGCTTGCGTCGCTGGGGTCATCAGGGCTGCTTTCTAGCCGAACGCCACTTTTCTTCCATGAAACAATATCGTCTCTGAGCCAACCGATTTTCTTGAACCCCTTTGCTGTAAGATCCGGCGCTAAGCAAGCGGCTCTTCCTGCATCGCCGACAAGCACTACCGGGTGAGTGATATCCACGTCTACCAGTTGGCATTCGAGCAGTGCGCGGTTAATCCATCGCGAGCCAGGTAAGTGGCCATTTCGAAATTCCATAGCCGATCTAACATCCAGCGTAAGGGTTCGTGGATCGAGAGCGGTTTCGATATCAGTAATAGCCGGAGGGGATGGAGCAGAGAAGGGCTGCATCGGTGGGTACGACGACGCCAACTCGGTCCACTCTGACTTTCCACCCTTTAGCCAAGCAACCTCTATACCCATCAACGCCAGCCAAGCGGCAACAACAGGGGCACGACACTCATCGTCATCAATTAGTACAATTCGTGAGCGATATACCCCGACCCACTGATCCGTGGCTTGGATCAGTTGGCCTCCTGGAGCATGTATAGCTCCAACGGCACTAGCCTTCCAGTACTCTTCAGCGCTGCGCACGTCGAAAAGATAGGTAGTGCGATGACTGTCATCTAACCATGAGCGCGCGGTCCGGGCTTCAATAGCTCTAGCACCATTTGCTTCGGCAAGCTGACGTGCCGAAACACCAAATGATGACTCATTTCGTATTTGGGGTGGAAGATTTCGCTCACTACCATGTTCGAGCTCGAAACCTGCTAGCCTCCAGCCTTGGGTGCCGTTCTCGAGGGCATAAACAGGATTCTCAATTCCTAACCATCGCAGAGTCTGGGCACCAATGATACTGCGGGTGCGGCCCGCACAGTTGATCACTACAGGGGTCGCGGTATCACCATCAAGTATCGACGGGAGTCGTTTGACTAACTCGCCATTAGGGCAACAAGTACTGTTAGGGATGTTCATCTTGCGATACTCGTCAATAGGTCGACCGTCAATGACGTATACGCTTCTCCCTCTTTGCTGCCAATCAGCCAACGTAACGGCATGTATCGACGGGGTATGATAGCGCTCATGCACCAGCTCACCGAACGCTTTACTTACCACATTGACACCAGAAAAAACACCATGGCCCGCTTCCCGCCAAGCTACAATACCTCCCTCCAACCATGAAACGTCGCAATAGCCAAGGTGCATTAGGCACTGTATAGCGTGACGGGCACGCCCTTCATCCTTCTCATCTATTACTACAATGGGCGTGGAGAGACGTGGCACCAAACGCCAGATACCTATTTCAAGTCGGCTTAGAGGTAAATTAACAGCATGAAATGGGTGACCCATGCCATACTCACCAAACTCCCGGATGTCAAGCAAGGCGATTTCCTTTCCAACAGTGGCCAAGCACTGCTTTAGAGCTTGGGGTGTCACTGCAAGCATAAATAAACCTCCGGTTTGTATGACATGGTTTAAAAACTAATTACTTGTAACTGCAAGCATCTGTATCGAGAGATCACAACTTCATCATAGGCTCAATAAAATATCAACAACAAAAGCCGGCCCTCCGAATAGAGCGCCGGCTTACAAATATAAAGCTTAACGACTAGCGGCTGTCAGCTCCCGACGTTTACGACGACGCTTGGCCCAAGCAGTAAATGCCATTGAGAATACAATGACACCAATAATCGCCATCGCTGCAGGACGATCAAACAAATAAGTAAAGTCACCACCACTCACCTGGTTAGAACGTAAGAGCTGTGTTTCTACTAATCCTCCCAAAAGCAAACCCACCACAACAGCTGCCACCGGATAACCGTATCGCGCCATCATCCAGCCGATCACTGAGAACACAAATAAAGTAATGGGACCTGCCATACTTCCATCTACCGCATAGGCGCCGAAGCAAGCCACTGAAAGAACCGTTGGAACTAGATAACGTAGCGGCACTCTCACTACAGAGCTGGCAACGAATACAAAACCGAGACCGACTCCTAACAGCAAAATCCCTTGAGCAAAATTGGAAAACAAGATCGCATAGACAATCTCTTGATTATTAGCGATAAAGCTAGGCCCACCAACGATATTGTGCATGGCAAAAGCCGCTAGCAGTATAGCCGTCGCTCCTCCCCCAGGGATGCCCAGTGCCAACATGGTAGCCATAGCGCCACCCTCCGAACTTGAATTGGCACTTTCTGCAGCTACAACACCCTTGGGATTACCTTCGCCGAAGGTTTCAGGATTGTCATCTCCGCGCTTGGTATAAGCATATGAAAGCAAATTAGAAATTGAGGACCCGACGCCTGGTATTGCCCCTATAAAAACCCCAATGAAAGAACCACGGAGAATGACGATAGGATGCTTGAATGCTAATCTAAACCCATAAAATATTTTTCCAGCATTAATCCCGCGCTTAGACTCATCTTCTACTAGAAAATTAGAGTTCACTAGATTGAATAACTGGCTAGCAGCCAGCAGCCCCATCATTGCTGGCACAACAGGAATACCGTCGAGTAGCCAAGGCACTCCCATAGTACCTCGCATATAGCCGGCTGTGTTCATTCCCACGGTACCCAGTATTAAACCAAATATTCCGGCTAATA
Organism: Halomonas salipaludis; assembly: GCF_002286975.1. Classification (GTDB taxonomy): domain Bacteria; phylum Pseudomonadota; class Gammaproteobacteria; order Pseudomonadales; family Halomonadaceae; genus Franzmannia; species Franzmannia salipaludis. The sequence goes on along the minus strand of NZ_NSKB01000003.1, from coordinate 410,464 downwards.
TACCCCTAGTCATATGCTTTCCCGCTAGTGAACCGAGCAGCAGAATGCCCCATAGAGCAATCACGAGCATCTCAAGCGGTCCAATACCCAGTACAATATCAGCCAGCGGTGAAATAACTAGAAATAGCACTGAATAACTTAGCAACATGCCAAAAACTGATGAGGTCAGCGCAACCCCCATGGCCTCATTATGTCGTCCGTCTCGAGCCATCGGATAGCCATCAAAAGTCGTTGCAACTGCTGATGACGTCCCGGGAATATTCATAAGAATAGCGGGCACGGACCCACCAAATCCTGCACCAGTATACATTGAAGTTAGAAAAATAATAGCCGGCAGGAAATCCATATATAGAGTGGCGGGCAAGAAAATTGCCATTGCCATGGTAATGGAAATACCTGGCATAGCGCCAAATACTAAGCCGATCATTAGCCCAGGTATAACCCACAGCCAGGCATCAGGAGAGGAGGCCAGTAACTGTAATGCCGCGCTGGAAGCGACTAAATCAATCATAATGGACCTCAGAAAATCAGCGTGTACATAGGATAAGGGATAAGGGCATTAAAGCCGACGACAATCAATGTGGTCGCAATTGGCGGATAAATCATCAAAGGCAATGGGCGACGCTCACCGCATATGAACAACCCCAAAGTAATAAACAGCCAACTGGCCACATCAAAGCCGATACGATCTAATAAATAGACATAGGTCCCAAAGCAAACAATTAAGAGCGCTATCCAGCCCAGTTCGGTCCAACTTTGGGTTGTAACCTGCTCACCTGGCTTAACATCTAGCCGGGTCTTTTCTCGCGCTCCCTTGACTGGATCTACCCGACGTACAATTTGCGGTAGGATTGCAAGACAAAGCAGCAACGCTACGATTACAGCAGGCAATACAAAAAGAATGTTGTTGACATGTGTCGAGGTGGCAAGTGTATCACGCAAGTATGCCGCAGAAATGACCGCGATCACAGTGACGACCAGCAAGTGCCCCCAATCGACGGTATAACGATTATTGCCGATTCGCATGGCAGAATACTCCACGACCGAAAGCAAACATAAAAACTAGCCCCCTAGCCAAAACTGGCCAGAGGGCAGACGCATTAAGATTCGCGAAGTAGATCGATATGCCGCTCGAGCGACTCGAAATTAGCCAAGTAATCTTCCTGAGATTGTTCCGGACCATACCAAGTAGTGGCCAGCTGCTGTTCCTCAAGCGCTTCGATGCACTCAGGATTCTTAGTAGCACGCTCAATAGCATCAACCAGTATTTCGTAACGGTCAGGGTGCTCATCAACAAAGGCCTTGGAGACAACCCACCCGCGCTGAGAACCTTCTACTGATTCGACTTCTTCGCCGATAGACTCTGAAAGCTCACCTGAGGACATAGTATCTGGATAGACATCTACACGATTATCAGAGAACGCCATCAATGGTTTGATGCGATCAATCAATGGTAAGAAGCCTTCACCGCCTACGAAGGCGACATCGACATGTCCCCCTGCCGCAGCATTGCGGGCTGGTCCGCCACCGTCATACGTTACCAGGCGAATTTCTGAACTATCGATGCCCGCTGCATCTAGCATTAGCATTAAATTGAGATAGTCTGCAGACGCTGGCTGCACACCCAGGCTCAGGCTGCGAGGGTCTTGACGCAGGCGCGAGATAACTTCCTCCATACTTTCCAGATCGGTGTCACCAGGGGCTGCAGCTAACGTAAAGTCCCTTGACGGCAGGTTAATCATCTGGAAATCTTCCGCCGAATAGGGTGCATCCTGCAGCAAGATGGTCAGCGGAATGTAGGGAGCTACAGAGTTGCATTTCAGTGTATAGCCATCGTTTGGCTGCTGTAGAAAATAAGTGTTACCTAACTGAGTGCCCGCCCCCGGACGATTAGCAACACTTAGTGGTTGGCCGAGCTCTTCCTGGAGAAATGGAATAAAAGCGCGAGCCAAGCGGTCGTTATAACCGCCAGTTGCAAAGGGTACCACCATGTTTAGCGGTCGCTCCGGCCAACCGTTGCCTTGGGCCATTAGCATAGTCGGCGTCAGCACGGTTGATGCAGCACCGGCGGCAGCAAATTTCAAGACGGTTCGGCGTGAGTAATTTGTCATTATGATATCTCCCTAAGGATTATTCGGCGACACTGTCGCTGCTGGCGTTCTGCTTTTTGGTTAACCATTCAACCATGGCTAGATGGCCACTACGACAAACCTCATCGGTCGATCAGCGTCAGAGAATGTCCATAAGCCACTAACCCTTTGAATGTAAGCCCCACCACAGTCAACTGTCAACAGTATTCAGATATATTTGTCGGAGCTGTTCGATCACAGCCTGCGTGACTGATGCGGTACCTGCTTGCCCGCCCAGATCTCGCGGCAAAACCGCATCATCACGCCCGGTGACAGACTCGATTGCCCGCATCAGATTTTCAGCAGCCTTGATCTCGCCCAGGTGCTCAAGCATCAGGCTTGCCGTCCAAAATGCCCCTATCGGATTGGCCGCTCCTTGGCCCACCAGATCAAAAGCAGAACCGTGGATCGGTTCGAACATAGAGGGTACGTCACGCTCAGGATTGATGTTACCTGTAGCGCCGATGCCTAGACTGCCGCCAAGCGCCGACGCAAGGTCGGAGAGGATGTCAGCATGCAGATTGGTAGCCAATACCGTGTCGATACTGCCAGGGTCGAGCACCATACGTGTGGTCATTGCATCGACCAGCATCCAGTCAACATCGAGCTTCGGATAATCGCGTATCACCTCGCGGCACACCTGATCCCACATCACCATGCCATGTCGCTGTGCGTTGGATTTGGTGACTACCGTCAGCTTACGACGAGAGCGCCCCATAGCTGCTTCACAAGCAAAGCGTGCTATACGCTCAATCCCCCCCCTAGTGAATACCGCCACGTCCATACCAACTTCTAGCGGCAGCCCGTGGTGGGCGCGCCCTCCCACTCCAGCGTACTCACCTTCTGAGTTTTCACGCACAATCAGCCAGTTAATAGCCCCTCCCAGTGCAGGCCTCAACGGCCCAGAAATACCTGGAAGCAACCGCGTAGGCCGCACATTGGCATACTGATCGAGGCCTTGGCAGATCGCCAGGCGCAGCCCCCACAACGTAATGTCGTCGGGAATATCCGTGTCGCCTACCGAACCAAAGTATATGGCGTCGAAGCCTTTGACTCTTTCGACACCATCGGCAGGCATCATTTCGCCATGCCGACGATAGTAGTCTGAGCCCCAGTTGAACCATTCGATATCTAATGAAAAGCCACCGTCGGCCTTCGCTAGGGCCTCCAGCACCTCGCAACCGGCCCCAATCACTTCCGGCCCGATGCCATCCGCCGGAATCGCGGCGATCCGATGATTACGCATGGCGAGCTTCCTTATCGATGGCAGATAGCATGCCTTCTACCATGTCGCTTAGGCGACCAGTCCCACGAATGTCAGGAGTGCGCTTGGCTGGATCAGCGAGCGCCGCCTCGATGCCTTTTCGCATCAGGTCGGCTGTAGCCTGAGCCTGGGGCAGTTCGTGACGCCGCCCTAACCACTCAATGAGCATGCGTGTCGACTCTATCATTGCATAGGGGTTGGCCAGACCAGTGCCGGCAATGTCGGGGGCCGAACCGTGTGTCGCCTGAGCCATCGCGATATCGCCGCGCCCAATGCATAAACCTGGAGCCATCCCTAATCCGCCCACCAGGCCGGCGGCCTCGTCGGTAAGGATGTCGCCGAACATGTTGGTGGTGACCACTACGTCGAACTGCTGAGGATTACGGATCAAGTGCATGGCGAAGGTATCAACGATGGCTTCGTCAACAGTCACATCCGGATAGTCCTCCGCCGCCTTATAGCACTCCTCGACAAACATGCCGCATCCCAACTTGTAGACGGTATTCTTGTGCACGACGGTGAGACGCTTGTTGCGGGCACGCGCCAGCTCAAGGGCCGCAGTGGCAACCTTGCGGCTGCCCTCGCGGGAAATCACGCGCACCGAGATGGTCACTTCCTCGGTGGGTCGAAACTCGCCCGAACCAGCGACCACATTGCGGTCGGGCTGGAAGCCCTCGTTGTTCTCGCGCACGATCACTAGGTCGATATCGTCGTAGATGCAGCCAATATCCGGGTAGGAGCGGGTCGGCCGCACGTTGGCGAACAGGTCAAACTTCTTGCGCAGGATGGGGTGCGGGTTGATCGCACCGTCCACCTTGGGATACTCGCGGTGGCCTATCGGGCCCAGTATGAAGCCATCAAAAGTGGCCAGCGTTTCCAAGGTGCCCTCGGGCATGGTGGTGCCGAGTTCGTCGAGGGCTTTGCGCCCCAGGGGCATGTGCCTCCAGTCGATTGACAGCCCACAATGCTCGGCTGCGGCCTGAGCCACCTGAACCGAGGCCGGCACGATTTCATGGCCGATGTCGTCGCCGTTGAGGACGCCAAGAGTGAGGTGATGCTGTGACATGCTGCTCTCCTTTCGAATCGTCGTGGTTGTGTGACGCGGCGAGTTCAACGTGGCAGGCTGGTAGCGGCCAGCTTGCCGACGCTTGCCATCTCGGGCAGTGTCCAAGCCTGTGCGAGCAGCGCTTCACAGGCTGCCTCGCCGATCACCAGCACTGCCTGGCCACGAAATTTAGTGTCGATCTGCTCATTGGTGAGTGGTTTCTCGAGCGAACCGATGGCGCGTTCGATGTGCTTCTCCAGGCGCTCTCCGCCCTCCAACGTCACTGTTATGGTGACCGAGGCTTCGTGGCAGGCCTTGTCCGTAGTTACCTCGACCTTACGTCGCATGGCCATCAACTCGGGATCTGTGACAGCCTCGTCGGTGAAGGCAGTGGGTGAGCCATCGCCGCGCAGAAGGGCCGCCGCAGCCGAGTGAAAGACACTGAACTTACCCTCAAGGCCGGTCTTAGGCTCGGTTTTGCCGGTGAGTTCCAGCACCAGTGGATGCGCCACTAGTTCAACACGCGATATCTTCCCCACATTGTCGCCTAACTCCTCGCGGAGCTGGATGCAGCCATCGATGGTGGGATGGATCACGATACCGCAGGCGAACGGCTTATAAGAGTTGAGGCAGGCTTCCCAGCTCTCGCCCAGTCCGCCAAGAATTTCCCGATAGTCCTGCTTGTCCGACATGACGTTGGCGAAGCCACGCGGCGCCTCGATTGACTGCTCAGATGAGTCGAAGTTGGCCTGTGCCAAATAGGCCGCCAAAGCACCGTTTTGGGCGGCGCGGCCTGGATGGAAACTCTTGCACATGGTGCCAAACATTTCGCGGAACCCAGACGACTGTGTAGCGGCGATGCCCAGCGCCCAAGTCATCTGCTGTACGTTCAGGCCCAGCAGGCGCCCCACTGCGGCAGCGGCACCAAACACTCCGGCGGTACCGGTGATGTGCCAGCCGCGGTCATAGTGGTGAGGATAAACAGAGTTACCAATCCGACACTCGACCTCAACGCCGACAATCAGTGCGTTGAGGAATTCACGGCCCGAGACCGGGCGAGTCTCGGCCACCGCCATGAGCGCCGAAGCCACCGGTCCGGCCGGATGGATGATGGTCTTTAGGTGAGTATCGTCATAGTCGAGCACATGCGAGGTGATGCCGTTGAGCAATGCAGCATGCAGTGCATCGAGTTTTTCACCCCGGCCCAGCACCGTGGAGGTCGGCTGACCCGAAAATGGCGTCACCGCTGCTAGTGCACGGTCGACTGTCTCATGGCTAGCACCGCCTACCGCGCAACCCAGCCAGTTCACAAAGGTGCGTACGCCTTCGCGCTGGACCTCAGCAGGTATCTTTTCCAAATCGCAGTCAACGATCCATTCAGCCAGGGCACACGTTACATCAGAGCGTAGAGACATGGTTTACTCCTCTTGGTTAGGCCGGCACGCAGCATCGTGGCATTGTATCCGGTCGCATTTGGCGCCACGCCACGCTAGCAAAGCGCGCTACGCAGCCGCCTCTCGATTCGTTCGAACAGGGAGAAGGTCAAAAGGATGGTTGAGGCGATCACAGCAATACGCATCACGTGAAAGGCCGCGACCACCTCGGCATCCAGGTTCATTACCTTGGCAGTGATCACCATCTCGGTCACGGCCGCCGGAGCCAGCGCTAGGAAGCTTGTCACATAGGGCAATCCGCTCAATGCCGCCATGATCCAGGCGGCTACAGCTGACGCCCCGATCATGTAGGCCGATACTATCAGGGCCGCCAATACTACCCTCGGTAGACGAAACATAAGCGTGCGCTTGAACCTGCACCCCAGCGAGATTCCAATCAGCCATTGCGCAAGTATGATCAGGAGTTCAGGGATCGCTACTGTCAGTAGGCCCGAGCCACTCATCGCTGCACCCAGGAAAATCGGCCCAACCAACCAAGGGTTTGGAAACGGCAGCGGGCGAATCAAAAGCGCGGTGGCCAGCGCCAATCCAAGCGCCAACCCCAGAGCTGCCAGCGAGTGGCTGGCCTGCGAAGCACTCTCTACCAGCACGCCGGGTTCACCGAAAGCAATTACCATGACCGGCACTACTGCCACTACTGATGCAACGCGAATTGCATGCATAAGAGAAACGACATCTGGGTCACCCCCACGTTGCTGAGCCACTGTAGCCATGTCTGCCATGCCCGCGGCCGCCGTGGCGAAGAAAGCAGTCCGAGCATCGACCCGCGCCAATGGCATCAACAGCAGCGCCGCCAGCATGGTCATGACAACCACGAACAGCGTGCCAGCAAACATTGCCGGCAGCAGGGTAAGGGTGGTGGCCAAGGCGGCGGTGGTCATGCGCATACCGATCGCCAGCCCAACCACCACTTGCCCTATCTCACGACCCTTTGGCAATCCCGTTAGCCTGAGCCCGGTGATCGAAGACGCTGCACATGCAAGGAACGGCCCTAGCATCCAAGGCAGCGGCACACCCAAAGCACTCGCCACTGCACCGCCCATCGTGCCGATCACTATGGCCAAGACCATGTCAATCCGCTGACGCTTGGTATCTGATGGAGCGCTGTTGATCATGGGCGTATCACGAGTCTTCTCGATCTTGGTGATGCACCGGGTCTACCGGTCGCACGTAATATTATTGCCACAAGGAACCACGCCTGCCGTAAACTGTCAACAATATTCAGTCGCCCGTCACTAACACTCTTGTCTGTTTGGCTGTAACGACGGTGAAAATTATGCTAAAGTCTTAATAGAAGATTGCTTACAGTTAACAGCCCGAGAGCAACAACCGTGAACAACATAGCCCCCGCAAACGGCCCGCTGCAGGCCCACTCGCTTACTAACCTTGCCCAGAATGAAATTGAGCGCATGATCCTTGGTGGCCAATTCATGCCGGGGGAGCGCATCAACGAGAACGCTCTGGCCAACCAACTGGGCATCAGCCGTGGCCCTGTCCGAGAAGCTTGTCGATCCCTATCAGCCATGGGACTAGTGCAGCTGGTACCCAACAGGGGCGTCTTTATTCGAGTGATTAGCGAGGAAGAAGCACGCGAAGTCTACGAGATGCGAGCGGGTATATTTGGCTATGCTGGGATGCTATTGGCCCATCATATAGACGATACCCAACTGGCCTACCTGAAGCGGCTAGTTGGGCAGATGGAGGCGGCGGCACAAGCTAACGACTTTGATCGGTATTATGCACCGAACCTGACCTTCCACGACTTCCTGGTGTCTGCGACTGGCAACCAAAGGCTGCTTGCGACCTACCATGATCTGGTGCGACAACTACATTTATTCCGTTCACGCGGGCTGGTCAGCGGCGACGGTATGCTTGACTCCAACCGCGAGCACCGAGACATAGTCGCCGCGCTTGAGGCTCGCAATCCCCAGCGTGCCTTCAAGGCGATGGCAGGACACGTCGAGGCCGGTCAGCGTCGAGCCCTAGGCGGCGCGGCCAAACACTCTCTGGCCACTAGCAGAGGAAAGAGTTTTGATCATCTAGAACCTTACAGCTAGCAGCTAGTGGGGGGCTCTCAGATCGTGAGGCTTGCCCTTTAGACTCTCCGCCAACGCCACCAAGCGCGCTTTTGCTTGCCAAACATGAGCTTCCATCGCATCAGCCGCCTTATTGGCATCGCCTTCCTCTAGCGCAGCCAAGATCTGATGATGTTCTTGATTAGACTGGTGGATACCGGCGGTAATGAGCGAGAGGTGGCGGAACAACTTGAGCTCCCGAGCAAAGCGTTCGCAGAGCTCGAGCAAGCGAGCATTGCCAGCCGCCTCATGGATAATACGATGGAACTGCAGGTTGCTATCAAAATAACCCTCGCGATCGCCCTCCTGCTCGCAGCGATCCATGGTAGCAACCTGCTCACGCAAGCGCGCCAATAACTCGGGGGACATGTTTCGTGCAGCGCCCGCCACCCCGGCGCGCTCAAGGGCTGCACGAATGTCATAGATCTCCAGTGCGTCCTCGACATCGATCACTCGGACGTAGGCGCCACGATTCTGGATCATCTCTACAAGCCCCGCGGCAGCTAGGCGCCCGATCGCCTCGCGGACCGGCCCACGGCTGATCCCAAAACGCTTAGCAAGCTGCGAGTCATTGATCCGCTCGCCAGTCTCCAGCTCGCCGGTAATAATCATCCCCTCGATCTCTCGAAAGGCCAACTCGGTAAGAGACGGAGCACGTATGGTCCGATTCGCCGGTGTCTTAGCAACTTTAGGTCTATCCGTCGAGAGCGCCATATGGTCACCACTGAAAGGTCATTTGGTCGACAGTGCACAATATTATACCGCAAGCCTTCAACATAGGCGATTGCCGGCAAACCACAGACCTAAGCCATAAAACCTAATAAAGCCTCGACTGTCTCGTCCGGACATTGCTCTGCTGGATAATGACCGGAGGCCAGTGGGACGCCGGTCACATCGCGTGCCCATTCACGCCAGGCCTCGACTGGCGAAAAATGACGACCAACATGGCTATTTTCCCCCCATATCGCCAACAGGGGGCATTCGACGAAATGCTTGCCACGGTCCGCTGCATCGAGTTCAAAGTCGATCGTGAGAGTCGCACGGTAATCCTCACACACCGCATGGATATTCTCCGGTGTGCAGCAGCGAATGTATTCAGACATCGCCTCCTCCGTGAACGGCCCAAGACCGACACCCTTCTTAGCCAGCTTGTAGCGAATGTAGTACTCAAGGTCAGCCCCAAGTAACTTCTCGGGAAACGGCGCAGCCTGCGCCATAAAGAACCAGTGATACGACTCGGTAGCCCAGCCTTTACTGATGTGTGTCAGCAAGTGATGAGTAGGCACGATGTCTAGCACCGCTAGTCGCTGGACCTTTTCCGAGTGGTCGAGCGCCATGCGATGGCCTACACGCCCCCCCCTGTCGTGACCAGCCACCCTGAAGCGCTCAAACCCTAATGCCTCCATTACCTCAACCTGGTCCTGGGCCATTGCGCGAAATGAATAAGCGCCATGGTCAGAACCACCTTCAGGCTTACCGCTATCGCCATAGCCCCGCAGATCAGGGGCCACAACCGTAAAATGACGGGCCAGTTGCGGAGCGACCTTGTGCCAACTTACATGAGTGAGGGGGTTGCCGTGCAGCAACAGCAAGGGTGGCCCTTCACCCCCGCACACCAGGTTGATATCGGTTCCAGAGGTAGTAACCCTCACCTGATGGAAGCCGGGAAACATACCCCCTTCTACAGGCCGGGCAGAGGAAGGGAGGTGTAAACGATCATTCATAGACATGTCCTTCTTGTGATGATGCTGGGGTCATGATTAGCGTTTCGAATCGCCTGCCCTCCCCTGGACGACCGCTTCAGGCCAGAGCGCGTCTGTTACCCGCAGCCATAAGGTGGCGACTGGCGCGGCAAAGAGGTTGACGACGAAGATACGTACGGTCTGAAATGCGACCACGTGGGCGATCCCCAACCCGAGGGCCGCAGCGGTGATGACCATCTCGGCGACCCCACCTGGTGCACCTGCCAGAACCATCACTGGTACCGCGATCCCCAGCGGAAGCGCCACCAATATCGCCGAGACAATAGTCAAAACCGATGTGAATAGGGATGCAGCTAGTCCAGCGGCGACCAAGCGCGGCATGCGGGCCACATCACGACGCTCGAAACGAGAGCCCAGCGCCAGTCCAATCGCCACCTGACCGGCGATAAAAAGGGGGTCGGGAATCCCTACGTCGAGTCCAGTAGAGACGGTGGTTGCCACCGAAACGGCCAACGCCCCAACGATGAAAGCATTTCGCACACCAAAACGATCAATGCTCCACCCCAGCACGAACCCAACGCCCAGTACGATCAACGTACCCAGACCCAGCTCGCCTCCGGCCAACGGTACCGCTAGCGGGCTTGAGGCCTCATCCAGTAATAGCGTCATCGCAAACGGCAAGATCAACACCAGCGAGCTCAGTCGCATCGCTTGTACTAGTGCAATGGCGGTGCTGGCACCCTCTGCTTTGCCGCCAAGGAAGGCCATTTCCGCTACCCCACCTGGCAGGTTGGCGAGCAGTGCGGTATGTCGATCCAGCCGAGCCCAGCGCGCCAGCAGCAATGATCCTATCGCCGACATCGCCAATGACCAGAGTGAAAACAGCACCATCCAGGGTATCAGCCAGGTAAGCGAGACCAGAATCGCAATAGTAAAACTCTGGCCAATCGCCGCCCCCAGCACCACCTGGGCCCATTGTCGCACCGCCTTGGGCTCAGGCAAGCCGTGGCCAGTCAGTGCCGCCAGCGCGCTGATCAGCATCGGGCCGAGGATCCATGGCAAAGGGACCCCAACTACCGCACCTTGATAGCCCGTAGCCAACGCTAGCGCTAGCACCCCGGCAACAATTAGCGCACGTTTAGCCATCACGGCATGAACCGACCGCCGTTAACGTGTACTGTCTGCCCCGTGACGTAGTAGTCTCGCGGGTCGGTAAACGACAACACTAGACGTGCCACGTCCTCACTGCTGCCCACTGGCCGGCCCTTGCCGGTCTCGGCTGCAGTAGGGTTGGATTGACCGGGCTTCCGCTCGGTCTCGATGGTGCCTGGCACCACGCAATTGGCACGAATCCGCCCAACGCCCTCCTCGGCCAGCGCTCGTGTCAATCCGATCAGGCCAGCCTTAGCGGCTATTACATGGGGACGCTGGACCTTGGGCACGTGGGCGCTCAATCCACCGAGGTTGACGATCGCCCCCTGGCGCCCCTCCGGCAAGCGACGGAACAACTGCTGCGCAGTCAGGAAAGCCCCTGTCAAGATTACATCGATCACCTCTTGCCATTGCTCTCGGGTGATGTCCACCAGTACGTTGTGTGGCCGGCTAGCCGCCCCATTGATTAGTATCGAAGCTATACCGAGTCGTGTCTCTGCATGATCGAAGATAGACTCTACATCGCGCTCATCTTCAACCGAAGCCAATAGCCCAGTAACAGTATCGCTCTCGCCACCAAGCACTTCCAGCGCCCGATTCAGCGCGGCACGGTCGGTGCCGCCAACGATGCATACCCTGGCGCCGTGATATTGCAGGCCTTGGGCAATTGCTAACCCGATGTTGCGTGTCCCACCGGTTACTACGGCAGTGTGCCCCTCCAGGTCCAAGGTCCAGCTCATGAGTCACCTCTCGTTTCGTTCGTATCAAACCGACTGCCCCGGGCCATGGCACCGGGGCAGTAGAAGTTCAGCACTTCGGTGAAGCTCAAGCGCTCATCAGCTTGGTCAACTCGCGCACCGACGAAAGCGTCTCTAGGTTGCGCACCGCCTCAATCAGTGCCTCGGTCTTCTCTTTGCTCCAGCCGGCAAACTCGGCACATCCGCGGAACTTGTCAGCCGCTTCATCGTAGCTCATCGGATTAGCCGGGCTGCCCTTTCCGAAATCGGCGCGACCAGAGATGGTGCGGCCATCCTTGAGATGGATGTCAATGATGGTGGTCATCTTGTCGTAGCCGGCGGCCTCGGCCTCTGGATGAACGCCAAAGTGCACGCGACCTATCATCTCTTGCACGTCGGCACGATTGACGACCTCATCGGTGAATTCCGGCAGGCTGCCACGGCGCTCAAGCAGCAAGATAGCCATGCAGAATTCCATGGAGAACTTAGCTTGCAGCTCATTCTTAGGGCGATGATGAATCAGCGCGTTGGGCATGTTATGGTTGGTGCCCACGTCGACGTAATCAACCTGCTCAGGCTTGATATCGTGCTCAAGGATCAGCTCCATCATTTTAGTCATACCCGGATGGGTCAATGAGCCAGAGGGGTTCGGCTTGATGGATACACCCGGGTCAAGGAAGGTCCATGGTGAGCCAAGCTTGCCCGAGATCGCTTCAAGCATGTAACCGCCACCATGTGCCTGGAAGAAACCGCGCGGCGACTCAAGGATCTTGTCCGTGGCAGTCCAGCCGGCACGTGCAAAATCGGTAGCTACCACACCTGACTCAGACGATCGACCAGCGTGGAATGGCTTGGTCATAGTGCCAAAATTCTCGCGCAAGCCCGCCGACTGGCTGGCAGCGATTGCCAATGCACGAAGCGTAGTTTCCTCGTCGAGGCCCAGCAGGCGTGAAGCAGCAGAAGCCGCTGCCAAGGTGCCACATGTAGCAGTGGCATGAAAACCATGCTGATAGTGGCGTGGCGAAATCGCTTCAGCGACCTTGGTCTCGACCTCAACTCCAATATGATAGGCAAGCATCAGATCCTTGCCACTCATGTCCTGGGTTTCGGCAATCGCAAGGGCTGCTGGCAGGCAGGGCGCAGTCGGATGCGTCAGCAGGCCGTAAACGCGATCTGGCCCTACTGCGAGCTGAGTGTCGTCATAATCGTCAGCGTGGATACCCACACCGTTAGCAAAGGCCGCGAAACGCTCCGGCACGCGCATGCCAGTCCCGATCACGGTAGCTTCGCCGGATACGCCCTGGCCCTTCAGATATTGCTGCACGATACGACCCGACTCAGCGACCGACCCAGACAATGCCAGGCCAATCCCGTCAAGGATCGACTTCTTGCCAACTTCGATCAGCTCATCAGGCAGTGAGTCATAGTCAATATCGCGAATGAACTGCACTACTTCTCGAGTCAAGCCTTCACCGTGCTTGGATTCGATATCCGGGGTGAACTTCTCGATGGACGCTTTGGTGTTCTCTGACATATGGGCTCCTTAGGTCGAACCAGTTAACGTTGTGAAAGGGGGGGAGTCTCCCGACCCGGCATGAACTCGCTCAAGCATGACTATCAACGCCCACTTGCCTTCTGTCAACTGTTAACAGTTGTTTGGCCGATTTTTTTGCTTCCAAGCCAGCTTGTACCCTGACCCGCCAGGCTTCACAAAGCCATGGCAACGCCCTGAATAAAATAGAAACCGCCGATAGCGGTAACGATCCAACGCGTCCAGGTACGGAAATTGGCATCTGTGAGACGCTGCAAAATGCGGTTACCGGCCTGAGTACCCAGCATTGCGAAGGGGGCAGCAAGCAAGATCATAGTCCAGTCCCCCTTGCTCAAGCTCAATGCGGCCCCTAGGTAGAACACGATCTTTATACCGTGAGATATCACCTGGATCATTGCCTTGGTGGCCACCACCTGACGCCGATCCATGTCGGTGCGGATAAAAAAGATATCGATCAGCGGCCCTGACAAGCCGGCGGCGATGGTCAGCCCTCCTGCCACGAAGCCACAGCTCAAAGCATGGCTAGTTTTCGCTGCATTAAAGTGGAACCAGGTCTTGGGCATCCACACCAGGATCGGCATCAGCCCGATCAGTAGCGAGACAGTCACTGCATTCGGCGTGTAGTTGACCAAAAGCAGGCAAATTGCGGCTATTACCACACCACAAGTCATCAGTGCCACGATTCGCCACACAATGAAACGCCGTGAAAGCCAGGCACGAGAAGCATTCGCTGTAAGCTGGATGACACCATGTACCGCAATCGCCGTAGCAACTGGGAACAGTAGTAAAAGAAACCAGAGCAGCACAAGCCCACCGGCCATGCCAAAAACACCTGATAACGCGGAGGTCGTAAAAACCACGGCCACAAACAGGAAGCCTGATATTAATGACATCCAATATCACCTGAGACAGCCGCATCTATCGGCATGTAATGACCTCCTAGTTTGCGCAGCCCCCTACGTGGCTAATGCCGGGTGCGCGCGGGGTGCCACATAACCCAACTACTGATGTGGCCGCTCATCTTTATAGTACCGGCCCCAGCGGCTGATGACCGATCGAGCTTGGCCCAGCGACTCGAACCGATGTTGCCAAATGCACTCCTCCTTCAAGGACTGGAAAAGCGCTCAACGAGCCCATTCTGCTACCGGCGTGTAGGGCGTCGTGAACTCCTGGGTGAGTCTGTAGGCCTTCACCGTCCCCGTTTAGTTGGCTGCTGAAGCGGAGGCCATTATCGGAGCGCAGAGCCAACGGCTGATGAATACGGCCCAGTGCGCCGAATCGACGCACCAGAGTCTCTTCCTGCGTAGCTTCAGCGGTCTTGCTGCTGCCGTTGTCCGATAATCGCCAGCCAAGGATCTCCCGCGTGCATCAGCCGATGATCTCCGCAGGTTAGCCCGCCGATCCTTGCCGCACCACACATCCGTCAGCTCGGTGGCCCAGCGCTCATCCGGCCGTGAGGCAATTTGATTCGCTCACGATTGGTGGTAATCGTGCCCTTGCTCCCGGCATCACGTTCAGCCTCGCAGAACCAGCTATGCGGGCTTCTCGTGTACACCCGACTTGGGGCAATGGCAGCGGCAGCCGCCCACTGGCATATAAAAATCGGCTATATGCTAAAAGGCCAGACGAACCGCTCGCTAACTCACTTTAGGGAAGTAACGTTTCGAATTCACTCCATGGCTCCGCCCTCTTCAAGGTTTGGAGCCTCATGGAATCCCGGCACCGCTCAGCTCGCGGCCTTATTTTAACACGCGGCAAGTTGGATACCAAGCTATAATTCAAGTCCTCCTTGCATTTTTACGCAAACTGCGCGATAAAGACATGATGCCGGGCGCCACCAATGATATAATAATCATTGCCAATATAACCATTGAGATTGGGCTAGCGATTAGCGATTCTAAGCCACCGATTCGTGTAGCTCTCAAGAAATTCGACTCTAGCATTGGACCAAGAATAATTGCCAGCATCAGTGCCGGGACAGGATAGCGGTGCACACGCATCAGAACCCCGATCAAACCGAAGATTATCATCAGCATGATGTCAAAGGCCAGGAAACGCCATGCATATGCGCCAGTAAAAACCAACACGGTGACAATTGGTACCAAAATAGCCGTGGGAACAAAGACTACGCGCTGCGCTACCCGACTCAGAAAAATCCCCAGAATCCCGATCAGAAGAGATGCAACAAACAATGAGAGCAAAATAGTGTAGGCCTCGACCTGAAAGTTATTGAAGAACTGTGGCCCCGGCCGAACGCCATGCAACACCAGAGCCGCCAACATCACTAAGGTAGAGGCGCTACCGGGCAAGCCTAGTGTTAACATGGGCACCATCGCTCCGGTAGCAGTAGCATTATTAGCAGAATCGGTAGCCACAAGCCCTTCGTTGTGTCCCGTCCCAAACTTTTCAGGCATGCGAGACCATTGCCGAGCCTGGCCATAGGCTAAAAACGAACCAATGGTGGCACCAGCACCGGGAATGACTCCGACAAAGAAGCCTAGTACAGAAGAGCGAACAAGGTTGATCCTTTGCTTGATAGCGTCCTTCGCACCAAGAATGATCTCAGACCAGCCCTGTGCTTGGCTGCCATCCTGACTAGAAATACTCTTCTTACCAAGCAAAAGTAGTAACTCTGAGAAGCCAAAGAGGCCTAGCAGAACGGGGATCAAAGGCATGCCGTCATAAAGGAACGAAATACCATAAGTACCTCGCGGAAAAGCCGTCATGGAATCTGCACCGATTAGCGAGACCAGAATTCCAAAGCCAACCACAAGGAGTCCCTTGCTCATGTTCTCTGCAGACAGCGTACTGACGACCGTCAGCCCCAATACTGCCACCATGAACATTTCGGCTGGACCAAAGCGCAAGGCGAACATACCAAGAACTGGAGCAAAGATGAGGGCGAGGATCGCGCCCAGCATGGCTCCAATAGAAGATCCGGCCAGAGAGATACCAAGAGCATAACCCGAGCGACCAGCCTTAGACATAGGGTAGCCTTCCAAGGTGGTCGCAGCGTTGCCAGGCGTCCCGGGAATATTCATCAGAATAGCAGGTATCGATCCTGCGGCTTGGGCACCAGCATAGATAGCTGCCATGCATACGATAGCAACCACTGGTTCCATCAGAAGTGTGAAAGGCAGTAAAATCGCCATAATATTGGCGTCGTTGAATCCAGGTATAGCACCAACGAAGAAGCCGAGAAAGAAGCCTAGCAAAAGGAAAGTCAGAGTGTGAGCTTGAAACAGGGCAAATAAACCCATCAAGATGGCATCGATATCATACATGGGTGGTACCCTTTAGAAGCCGAGTGGGGATATCGGGACATTGAAGTCCATTACTTGAGCCAGCAAATGGAAGACCAGCGTAGCGAACAAGGAAATGCTCAGGCTTAAGCCAATGCGTAGCCCCATTGATCGTTCCCCACCCAGACCAGATAGAGGCAGGGCTAAGGCAAGAAACAAGAAATTTGCAACATTAAAGCCAAGTGACAAGAAAACAGGGAAGTATGCCAAGCTAATTACGGTGAAGACAATTCTCTTCCGATGTGCTCTTTCCCAGCGACGGAGGCTATCCATTAACGCGCCCTCGTCCGGCGCAGGTCGCTTTTTGCTATCTCTTGCTCCCATCATAAAATCGCGTACAACTACTACCATAGACATGATCATTATGAAGATCATGACCACGTCAGGTACGCGCCTTGCACCACTTGCAGCATCCTGAATGCTGTACCAGTAGAGCGCAGTGGCCAGCAGAATTAATGCCGGTACCAACAGCACTCGCAAAATAGCTTGGGTGGACATTCTGCCTCTTCTCTTTCCATAGCGTGTGGCGCATTATGGCAGCCGCGGCTGCCATAATGCGCTGTTGGAAAATCTTATTACATCTCTTCTAGGTCCTGCTCCATGGCCGGACGAAATTCGTCAAGCAGAGCAATATATTCTTCGATGAATTGGTTCATCCTGTCCGGGCCCCAGGCCTGAGCAAAGAAGTGGATGTCCTGATCTTCTGCGGCTTCACGAAACTCATCGGACTCAAGGGCTTTCATGAAAGTTGAAGAAAGCCGCTCGAAAGTATCGGGATGATCATCCCTGACCTGCGCCGATACCATGGCGCCATAGGGCTCATAAAGATTAGGCATCTCAAAATCGAGCTCTTCTTTAGCCGGGGGTGCATCCCACAGGCCAGTGGAGGGGTCTTCATCGGCAAAGATGCACAGGGCACGAGTAAGTTCGAGAACGTTGATGGCCGACCAATAAGGAGCCATACACAAATCAACGTGGCCGCCCGCAACGGCGTTGCGTGCCTCCCCCCCGCCATCGAACGGAACGATGCGAATATTAATACCAGCTCTCTCCCGCAGCACTACAGTTGCAGCGTGCGCAGCTGACATGGGGCTTGACACCGAGGCAGTAAGGGTTCTACCAGTCTCACGCGCATCATCGATAAGTTCTTGCGCAGTCTGATAAGGTGAATCTGAGGGCACCAGTAGGACGTTGGGATCCTGGAAGTAAGAGCCAAGCCAGGCGACCTGCCCTAGAGAAAATTCATCGGACTGCAATACGCTTAGCCAGGCCACGTGTGGTGCAGGCGTGAACAATACGGTGTGACCATCGTGTGAGGCGTCTTTCAATGCATTCTGTGCGATAAGAGTCCCTGCACCGGGAGAGTGATTGAGGCGGAAGGGGTCACTCATACCCAGGGTGGTTTGCCACGCAGGCGTCACAAGTCGTACCGAGCGGTCGGTACCTCCACCTGGCGAAAAGGGAACCAGCACTTCAATGCGACCGCTGGGAAATTCGTTGGCAAATACGGGCTTGGTAAGCAGGCTGCCACCGAATGCTACGCCAGCAACTGTCGCAACCGAGCCCTGTAGGAAACGGCGGCGGCTAGTGTTTAACTTATCAGACATTATTAGCCCCTGTAGTTGAAATTATTGATAATTCAATAGGATAAACATACTGCATAATATGTCTATCGGCATGAGATAGCCTGTTGAAGTGGCCCACAGGAGAGTTATGTGACCACAGATCATGTGCTATGCACCCTACCAAAGGCTAGACCAAAAATGAAGATTGTCAACAGATGACATGCAGGCTAAGCTCGGGGCAGTACATCCAACAACAGGAAAAGGAGCGCTCATGGCGTCACCTCTGCTTGCTACACAGCCTGCGTTTAGCGACCTTGCAAAAGATTTTCGCGACGGATCCCGCTCGCCGAGGGATTACTTGGAGCTCTGCATTGAGGCCATCGAGAACCGCGAAGGGTTAGTAAAAGCTTTCACCTATTACGACTTCGAGCAGGCTCGCGAGAGGGCCGATGCGTCTTCCCGGCGTTACGCCGAAGGACGCCCCCTTTCTCCCATCGACGGGATGCCAGTCGGTATCAAGGACATCATCGACACGCGCGATATGCCTACAGAAATGAACAGCAGTATCTTCATTGGGCACCGCCCCTTGACCGATGCCGCTTGCGTCCGCGCCATCAATGAGGGTGGCGCCTTTGCCATCGGCAAGACCGTGACCACCGAGTTCGCTATTGGTCGCTCAGGCCCAACGACAAATCCTCACAACCCTGAACACACGCCAGGTGGGTCATCGTCGGGGACAGCGGCAGGGGTCGCCGCAGGGATGTTTCCGGCTGGTTTCGGCACCCAAACACAGGGCTCGATCATTCGGCCGGCATCGTTCTGTGGCGTGGTGGGTTTCAAGCCGACACTGAACTCCCTGTCGCTGAATGGGGTACATCCTTTGTCGAAGTCGCACGACCATTTAGGTGTTATAGCCGACAGCGTGGACGATGCTTGGTGGCTGGCCAGATGGGTATCAGAGTACGCTCCGGAACAGTGTCACCCAGGACTATCAGGGCCCTTGCAGGGTCCAGTAGCGCCAGGAAAACCTGCCAACCTGGCCGTGCTGCGCACCAATGGTTTCGAGGATCTGGATGCCACCAGCCTGAGTGCCTTCGAGCAGCAACTCGACGCCTTGCGCCTCGACGGCATCACCCTCGTCGAGCCGGAAAATGACCCGCTGCTGCAGGCACTGGTAGACGCCCTACATGATGCCCCAGAGCGCTCACTGGAGCTGCTGGCCTATGAAATGCGCTGGCCCTTCCAAGACTATGTGGAAAAGCATCCTAACATGGTCGGCGAACGCATACACGGCTTGATGGAGAGCGCTTCCCGTATGACGCGCGCCCAGTACCGTCAGCTACTCATCGACCAGTACCAGTTAAAGGAACGGCTGCAGGCACTCGCTGGCGATTATGATGCCTTTATCCTGCCCGCGGCATCTGGGCCGGCGCCACATGGCTTCGAATTTACCGGCTCTCGTCGCCTTCTGGTGTACAGCACCCTCCTGGGAGCGCCAGCCTTCTCTGTCCCACGAATGACCGCCGCCGGTATGCCCTTCGGGCTCCAGCTCGTGGGTTTCCCTGGGCAAGATTATCATCTCGCACGACAGGCAAGATGGATGACCCAACGCAATTGACAAGTCACGGTCTTTAGAGGGCGCCATGCACTTTTTTCAGCGTATGGCCCTTTATAGCCAATGTCATGTCATTGGCCAAGTCCACTATTATACTCCGGCGGAGAATCACCATGTTAGGCGGAATCAGTATCTGGCAGCTGTTAATCGTACTCGGCATCATCATCCTGATCTTCGGTACCAAAAAGCTGCGCAATGTGGGCGGCGACTTAGGCGGTGCCGTGAAGGGTTTCAAACAGGCCATGAGCGCTGATGGCAAAGATACCAGCACACCTTCTCCCCTTACGCAGGTCGGCCACGAAGAATTGGGCATGGACGCATCCTATGACACCCAGGCCAAGGGACAAGGCGAGAACAAGTAGATCATTATGCTTGATATCGGCTTTCTCGAACTGCTGATCATCAGCGTGGTTGGCCTGCTGGTGCTGGGCCCCGAGCGCCTGCCCAAGGCGGCACGCACCGCCGGCCTGTGGATCGGCAAGATCAAGCGCACCGTGTCGGGCATGCAGCGCGAGATCAACGCCCAGCTAGAGGCGGAGGAGCTGCGCCAGAAACTCGACGAGCAGCAGAAGAAGCTCGACGAGAGCCTGGGTAGGGTCAAGCGCGACGTCGAACGCTACGCCGAGCCCGATGACGCCACGCCGCCCGAGGGTAACGACCAGCACGGCGCCACTGAGGCCGGCAACGATGAGCCGCCGGCCAGCGAGCGCCTCGACAAGGCCCTGGCGAGCAAGGCGCGGCGCGATGCGACGACCGCCGAGCAGGCCTCCACATCATCGCCCCCCAGTGACAAGGATTCGCCCTCACGATGAGCGACGACGGCTCTCGCGATACTCAGCGCGACAAGCAGCGCAGCCAGCAGAACGAAGCGTCCCAGGCACCGCTGATCGAGCACCTCATCGAGCTGCGCTCGCGGCTGATGCGCTCGGTACTGGTGATCGTGGTGATCTTCCTCGGCCTCTACGCCTTCGCCAACGATATCTACATTTTCGTGTCGCAGCCGCTGGTGGACATGCTGCCGGAAGGCTCGCAGATGATCGCCACCGAGGTCGCCTCGCCGTTCCTGGCGCCCTTCAAGCTGACGCTGGTGGTGGCGGTGTTCATCGCCGTGCCGTTCGTGCTGCACCAGGCCTGGGCCTTTATCGCGCCGGGGCTGTACGACAACGAGAAGAGCCTGGCGATTCCGATCCTGGCCTCCAGCGTGGCGCTGTTCTATGCCGGCGCGGCCTTCGCCTACTACGTGGTGTTCCCGCTGCTGTTCCAGTTCTTCACCCAGACCGGGCCGGAGAACGTGGCGGTGATGACCGATATCAACGCCTACCTGAATTTCGTGCTCAAGCTGTTCTTCGCCTTCGGCGTGGCCTTCGAGATTCCCATCGCCACCTTCCTGCTGATCTTCTCCGGCGCGACCAGCGTCGAGAGCCTGTCGCAGAAGCGTCCCTATATCTTCCTCGGCTGCTTCGTGATCGGCATGCTGCTGACCCCGCCGGACATCATCTCCCAGAGCTTGCTGGCGATGCCTATGTATTTACTTTATGAAATAGGCCTGCTGTTCGGGAAACTCATGAAGCGAAAACAAGTTTCCGGAAAAGCTTGTGGCGTTGGCAAACAAAGTATCTGAATCGCCCTAGTGGCATTTGGCTATACATTAGTCGAGCAAGGTGCGCCAGCAGAGGGCTAAAGCGGGATCGCAGAAGCGCGATTCAAAACAGGGTTACCAGAGACTCACGCACGCGCAGTCGCTCGTCGACCAGCAGCAGCTGACGCCACTTGTCGAAGGTTAGACAGGGATGGGAGGCACCAAAGGCGACGATATCGCCGATGCGGATGTCGTCGTCGATCTCATCGGGCAGATGAATGAAGGCGTGCTGGTCCATCAGCTTGGTCACCCGCCAGCCCTCCACCGAGAGCACTTGGTCTGGGCTGCCGCCCTCGCGATAGCGACGCAGCGGCAGCGGCAGCTGGTCGGCGGCGATATCGCGCTTGCCGAGGGTGGCGATGGCCAGCCCGGGCTCGGGTAACGACTGTATCTGGGCGAACACCTCCAGCGCCGGCTCGAGGCCCTGCTGCAGCTCGGGGCGCCGCGCCAGCACGCCGCGCTGCGCCTCGCGGTAGAGGCCGTGGTCGTGCACCACGTAGCAGCCGGGCCGCAGCACTGCGACAATCCGCCCGTCGAGGCGTGCATCGCGGAAGGCTTCAGCGATCAGGTCATACCAGGCCGAGCCGGAAGCCGTAATGAGCGGCGTTTCGGCTTCGATCAAGCCATCCTGATCGAGCGCTCGTGCGGCCTCCACCAGCTGCCAGGCGTAGTCGCGCACGGCACTTTCCGGGTCGTCGCCATGCACCACGCCTTCGTAGCCCTCCAGGCCAGCAAGCACCAGCGCCGGCTCGACATCGATCGCCTCGCCCAGCGCCAGCACCTGGTCGTGATCGCGGCAGCCGCAGCGGCCGCCCTCTATGCCGAGTTCGATCAGCACCTTGAGCCGCAGGCCGCGGGCGGCGAAGTAGCGCCCCAGATGGCGGACATTAGCGCCGCTATCGACCACGCAGTAGACGTCTGCGCCGGCCTCGAGCAGGTCGCCGATGATCGCCATATTGGCCTCGCCCACCAGCTGATTGGCCATCAGCAGACGTCTGGTGCCGTGGACGAAGGCCGCCCGGCACTGCGCCGCCGTGGCCAGTGTAATGCCCCAGGCACCGGCGGCGACCTGACGTCGGAACAGCGCCGGTGCCATGCTGGTTTTGCCATGCGGCGCCAGTCGCGCACCGTGGGCGTCGGCAAAGCGCTGCATCCAGGCCAGGTTGTGCGCCAGCGGCGCCTCGTGGATCACCGCCGCCGGTAGGCTGACATCCATCAGTAGCGCATCGCCGCCCTCCGGCGTGCCCTTGTCACAGCACCCTGCTCGCGCCATGCATGACTCCCGTTGCAGGTGGGTTACTCACGCTAGTGTGACGCCAGATGCCGCGCCTGTCAGCGCACCTCGAGGATCTTCAGGGTATTGGTGCCGCCGTGGGCGTTCATGTGGTCGCCGCGGGTGAGGATCATCAGCTGGCCGGTCTCGGCAATGCCGTGGTCCTTGAGGATCGTCATGGCCTGGCGATTGAGCTCGGTGGGATCCATGTCGGCAGTATCGAAGGGCAGCGATACCACGCCGCGATACAGTGCCATGCGCCGCTGGGCGGTGGCGCTGTGGGCCAGGCCGACGATCGGCAGCCCCGAGCGAATGCGCGAGGCGATCAGCGGCGTGTAGCCGGTGGCAGTCATGCAGGCGATGGCGGCCACGCCCTCGAGGTGGTTGGCGGCGTACATCGCCGACAGCGCGATGGTCTCGTCGACCTGGGTGAAGCCCTCGTGGATGCGGTGGCCGGACTCCTGGGCGGTGCGCTCGCGCTCGGCGCCCAGGCACAGCCGGTGCATCGCCTCGACGGTCTCCACCGGGTAGTCGCCGGCGGCGGTCTCGGCGGAGAGCATCACCGCGTCGGTGCCGTCGAGCACCGCGTTGGCGACGTCGAACACCTCGGCGCGGGTCGGCAGCGGCGAGTCGATCATCGACTCCATCATCTGGGTGGCGGTAATTACCGCGCGGTTGAGGCTGCGGGCGCGCTTGATCATGCGCTTCTGCACGCCGATCAGCTGGGCGTCGCCGATCTCCACGCCGAGATCGCCGCGCGCCACCATCACCGCCTCGGAGGCGAGGATGATGCCGTCGAGGGTCTCGGGGTCGGCCACCGCCTCGGCGCGCTCGACCTTGGCCACCAGGCCGATCTCGCGGCCGGCGTCGCCGAGCAGGCGGCGCGCTTCCTGCATGTCGGCGGCGGAGCGCGGGAAGGAGACCGCCAGGTAGTCGACGCCGATGTCGATGGCGGTGGCGAGATCGGCCTTGTCCTTGTCGGTGAGCGCCGCGGCGGAGAGGCCGCCGCCCTGCTTGTTGATGCCCTTGTTGTTGGACAGCTTGCCGCCGACGATCACCGTGGTATGGACCTCGTCGCCCTGGATCGCGCTGACCTCGAGCACCAGGCGGCCGTCGTCGAGCAGCAGGCGGTCGCCGACGGTGACGTCGGCGGCCAGGGTCTTGTAGTCGCAGCCGACCCGGGTGGCGTCGCCGGCGTCGCTGTCCAGCGCCATGTCGAGGATGAAGGGAGCGCCCTCATCGAGCGTGACGGGGCCGTTGGCAAAGCGGGCGATACGGATCTTGGGGCCCTGCAGGTCGCCGAGGGCGGCAACGCTCTTGCCGAGGCGTGCGGCGATCTCGCGGACCCGGGCCAGGCGCTGGCGGTGGTCGTCGGCGGAGCCGTGGGAGAAGTTGAGGCGGACCACGTCGACGCCGGCCTCGAGCATGGCCTCGAGGACGCCGTCGCGGTCGCTGGCCGGGCCCAGGGTAGCGACGATCTTGGTGCGGCGGATGGTAGACGGGTCGTTGCTCATGAGGCCCTCGGCAGCACCAGGATGGCGCGCAGGTCATTGACATTGGTGCGGGTCGGCCCGGTGATGATCAGGTCGTCCAGCGCGGCGAAGAAGCTGTAGGCGTCGTTGCGCGCGAGGTGGTCGGCCACCGACAGCCGCACGGCCCGGGCGCGGTCCCAGCAATCGGGACCGAACAGCGCCCCGGCGTTGTCCTCGGAGCCGTCGATGCCGTCGGTATCGATGGCCAGGGCGTAGATGCCCTCGGTGCCCTTGAGCGTCTCGAACAGCCCCAGCAGGTACTCGACGTTGCGCCCACCGCGGCCGTCGCCCTGCACGGTGACGCTGGTTTCACCGCCGGAGAGGATCAGCAGCGGCGCTGTGATCTCACCCTGGGCGGTAAGCGCCATGCGCCCCTGGGCACGCCCCAGATCGCGGGCCTCACCCTCGAGGTCGTCGCCGAGCAGGCGCACCTGCAAGCCGCTACGCTCGGCGCGCCCCTGGGCGGCACGCAGGGCATCGCTGGCCTTGGCCAGCACGTGCGAAGCGTCGCGGGCAAAGCCCGGCGCGCCGACCTGGGGCGCCGAGACATCACTGACCAGGTGGCGGCGCACGCTATCGGGAATCTCGATGGCGTGGCGCTCGAGAATCGCCAGCGCATCGCGCGGGGTCGTGGCATCCGGCAGCGTTGGCCCCGAGGCGATCAGGGTCGGGTCGTCGCCGGGCACGTCGGAGATCAGGTAGGTCACCACACGGGCCGGATGCGCCGCGGCGGCCAGGCGGCCGCCCTTGATCGCCGACAGGTGGCGGCGCACGGTGTTGATCTCGCGGATCGGCGCTCCGCAGCGCAGCAACTCGCGGTTGATGGCTTGCTTCTGGCGCAGCGCCAGGCCCGGCGCCGGCAGCGTCATCAACGCCGAGCCGCCGCCCGAGACCAGCGCGATCACCAGGTCCTCCTCACCGAGCCCAGTGACGCTATCGAGCATGCGTCGGGCCGCCTGTTCGCCGAGGTCGTCGGGCATGGGGTGCGACGCTTCCAGCACCTCGATGCGCCGCGTGCGGCCCTGTGACGGTACCCCATGGCCATAGCGGGTCACCACTACACCGTCGAGAGCGGCATCCGGGTAGCGCTTTAGCCAGGCATCCTCAAGCGCCTGGGCCATGGCCGCCGCGGCCTTGCCGGCCCCTACCACCACGGTGCGGCCGGCGGGCGGCGCCGGCAGATTATCCGGTAGCAGGCTGTCGGGATGGACGGCAGCAACGGCGCCCTGTGCAAGACGCAATAGCCACTGGCGTGTCGCCTCCGAACTGGTAAAAGGGGCAGGGGGGGTAAAGGCATTCATCGGTCAACTCCTCACAGCACGCAGCGCGCGTCGCAAGTGAAAGCGGGATCGCGTATCGGGGAAGCAAAAAAACCGGTGACAAGCCACATGTCGCAGGGGGGCACCTGTCACCGGTGGAAGGCCACATGCCGTGGCGATGGCAGACGACGACCCGACGCCTGCCAACTCATGCGGAGCGCTTGCGCACTCCCTGTTCTAGCGCCCCTCGGCGAGGCGCGAGGCTCAGCTACCGATTTCGTGATCGGCGAGCTGCTCGAGGGCGCGCAGAATACCGGCATGATCCCAGTCGTCACCGCCGTGGGCGGCACAGGCCTGGAACAGCTGCTGGGCGTTGGCGGTCCCCGGTAGCGACAGCTTGAGACTGCGCGCGCCCTCCAGCGCCAGGTTAAGATCCTTCTGGTGCAGCTTGATCTTGAAGCCGGGGTCGAAGGTGCGCTTGATCATGCGCTCGCCGTGCACGTCGAGGATCTTCGACTGGGCCAGGCCACCGAGCAGCGACTCGCGCACCTTGGCCACGTCGGCACCGGCCTTGGAGGCGAACAGCAAGCCCTCGGCCACCGCCTCGATGGTCAGCGCGACGACGATCTGGTTGGCGACCTTGCAGGTCTGGCCGGCGCCGTGGTCGCCGATATGGGTAATGGTCTTGCCCATCACCTCGAGGATGGGCAGAGCGCGCTCGAAGCCTTCCGCCGTGGCCCCCACCATGATGGTCAAGGCAGCGTTGATGGCGCCGCCCTCGCCGCCGGAAACCGGGGCATCGACGTATTCGCCGCCGGCGTCATGGATGCGTTTGGCGAAGTCCTGGGTGGCGATCGGTGCAATCGAGCTCATGTCGATCACCAGGGTGCCGGGCTTGAGGCCTTCGATCACGCCGCCCTCGCCGAACAGCACCAGCTCGACGTCCGGGGTGTCCGGCACCATGGTGATGATCACCTCGGCCTGCTCGGCGACCGCCTTGGGGTTGGCAGCGACCGTCGCCCCCTTGTCGGCCAGCTCCTGGGGAATCGGCTTGCCGTGTTCGACGCTGACGATCTGGTGGCCGGCATCCAGCAGGTGGCCGGCCATGGGGCGGCCCATGATACCCAGGCCAATAAATCCGATCTTGCTCATACTATGTCTCCATCTGAACTGTCGTTGTCATCTCGGGCAGAAGACTTTGGCAGATAACGTCACCGCACGGGGCTGATCCGGCAGCAAGGCCTTCGAGGAGGCGCTGTAAACCCCTCCCTGGGCGCTACCGACGCCATCCATGGCGTCGAACCTCCTCTTCGGCCTTGCTCCCGGCGCCCCTCGCTTCGCGCGGCGTCTTCAGCCGCGCACGCTATCCAGCCAGCCCAGGCCCTCACGGGTGGTGGTGGCCGGCTTGTACTCGCAGCCGATCCAGCCGTCGTAGCCGAGCCGGTCGAGATGTGCGAACAGAAACGGGTAGTTGATTTCGCCCGTTCCCGGCTCATGGCGCCCGGGGTTGTCGGCCAGTTGCACGTGAGCGATCTGCGCCAGATGAGCCTCGATGGTCGGGGCCAGATCGCCCTCCATGATCTGCATGTGGTAGATATCGTACTGCAGCTTGAGATTAGCGCTTCCTACCGATTCGAACAGCGCCAATGCCTGCTCGGTGCGGTTGAGGAAGAAGCCCGGGATGTCGCGGGTGTTGATTGGCTCGGCGAGTAGCAGGATGCCTGCCGCCTCGAGCTTGTCGGCGGCATAGCGCAGGTTGTCGATCAGCGTCTGGCGCGCCTGCTCCTGGCTGACGCCCTGGGGCTGAATACCGGCCAGACAGTTGACCTGCTTGCAGCCCAGCGTCGTGGCGTAGTCGATGGCCTGCTCGACCCCGGCGCGAAACTCCTCGACGCGATCCGGATGGCAGGCGATGCCGCGCTCGCCGGCGGCCCAGTCGCCGGCCGGCAGGTTGTGCAGCACCTGGGTCAGGCCATTGGCATCGAGTTTGGCCTTGATCTCGCTGGCCGGGTAGTCGTAGGGAAACAGGTACTCGACGCCCTTGAAGCCGGCCTGGGCGGCGGCCTCGAAGCGGTCGAGGAACTCCTCCTCGGTAAATAGCATGCTGAGGTTGGCGGCAAACTTGGGCATATCGAATCTCCGTTGGGTCGTACGTCATTGCTCGGGGCTTGTCTTGTGACAGGCCTGCGAGGAGGCGCTGTGAATACATCCCTGTACGCTACCGATTCCCTGCGGCGCTCTCGCATCCTGCTCCGCTTGCAGGGCCGGTGCTGGCCATCCATGGCCAGCCCGTTCGGAGCAGTGCTCCTCACCCCTGGAATCGGACCTCCTCTGCGGCCTGTCCCAAGCGCCCCTTGGTCAGTGTGCAGGTTTCATGTCAGGGCGCTGATCGAGGTCGGCGCATCCGTCTGGTTCTCGGCCAGGTCTTCGAACTCGTTGACGCCATCCAGATCGGTGCCCATGGCGATGTTGGTGACCCGCTCGAGGATCACCTCGACCACCACCGGCACACGGTGCTCGCGCATCAGTTTACGGGCCTGCTCCAGCGCCGGGGCGATCTGCTCGGGCTCGGTCACACGCAGCGCCTTGCAGCCCAGGCCCTCCACTACCGAGACGTGATCGACACCGTAGTCGTTGATCTCCGGGCAGTTGATGTTCTCGAACGACAGCTGCACGCAGTAATCCATATCGAAGCCACGCTGGGCCTGGCGAATCAGCCCCAGGTAGGAGTTGTTCACCAGCACGTGGATGTAGGGCAGCTTGAACTGGGCCCCAGCGGCGAGCTCCTCGACCATGAACTGGAAATCGTAGTCGCCGGAGAGCGCCACCACTTCGGCGCTCGGATCGGCGCGGCACACCCCCAGCGCGGCGGGAATCGTCCAGCCCAGCGACCCGGCCTGGCCACAGTTGATCCAGTGGCGCGGCTTGTAGACGTGCAGGAACTGCGCGCCGGCGATCTGCGACAGACCGATGGTGCTGACATAGCGGGTATCACGGCCGAAGACCTTGTTCATCTCCTCGTAGACCCGCTGCGGCTTGACCGGCACGTTGTCGAAGTGTGTCTTGCGCAGCAGGCTGCGCTTGCGCGCCTGGCACGCCTCGGCCCAGGCGCTGCGGTCCTTGAGCGTGCCCGCCGCCTGCCACTCCTTGGCGATCTCGACGAACAGCTCGAGCGCCGCCTTGGCGTCGGAAACGATGCCGTAGTCGGGGCCGAAGATGCGTCCGATCTGGGTCGGTTCGATATCTACGTGAACGAAGGTGCGCCCCTTGGTGTAGGTCTCGAGGCTACCGGTGTGGCGATTGGCCCAGCGGTTGCCGATGCCCATCACGAAGTCGGACTCAAGCAGGGTGGCGTTGCCGTAACGGTGCGAAGTCTGCAGCCCCACCATGCCAGCCATCAGCGGATGGTCGTCGGGGATGGTGCCCCAACCCATCAGGGTCGGGATCACCGGCACCCCGGTGATCTCGGCCAGCTCGGTCAGCAGCTCGCTGGCATCGGCGTTGACGATGCCCCCCCCGGCCACCAGCAGCGGCCGCTCGGCGGCATTGAGCATCGCCATGGCCTTCTCGGCCTGGGCCCGCGAGGCGCTGGGCTTATAGGCCGGCAGCGGCTCGTAGGTGTCCGGATCAAACTCGATCTCGCTCATCTGCACATCGATCGGCAGATCGATCAGCACCGGGCCGGGGCGCGAGCTGCGCATCAGCTGGAAGGCCTGCTGGAAAGCCCGCGGCACCTGGGCCGGCTCGAGCACGGTAACCGCCCACTTGGTCACCGGTCCGGCAATGGCCTGGATATCCACCGCCTGGAAGTCCTCCTTGTGCAGCTTGGCACGCGGCGCCTGGCCGGTGATGCACAGGATCGGGATCGAGTCGGCGCTGGCCGAGTAGAGCCCGGTGATCATGTCGGTGCCGGCGGGGCCGGAGGTGCCGATGCACACGCCGATATTGCCGGCCTGGGTGCGCGTATAGCCCTCGGCCATGTGCGAGGCACCCTCGACGTGGCGCGCCAGCACGTGATCGACGCCACCGACCTTGCGCATGGCGGCGTAGAACGGATTGATGGCGGCGCCGGGCACGCCGAATGCCATCTCGATGCCTTCCTTCTTCAACACGTGGATAGCGGCTTCTGCTGCGGTCATCTTGGCCACGACGATTCTCCTCAGTGACGTGAGCAACGGTTGTTGCATACCAAGCTAGACCGCCGCCGAACGGGCGTCAATATTTTATGGAAAATATTTCCACTAAAACTCTTATAGCGGTTATTTGGCTTTTTTATTCAAGCATATCGCCATGAAACAACAGGCAAAAACGCTTCATGGCCGCCCCTCAGACGGGCACGCCAAAGGGGTGGGAGGCAAGCCCCCCACCCGCTAGAGCAGTTGCTGATCGACACCGCCATGCTCGGCGGCGACCTGATGCGTCAGTCGAGGCTGACGCGCAGCGCCAGCGGATACTCGTCGCAGTTATTGCCGGCGCCGCCGCGATCGACGACCAGGAACTCGCCCTCGCGCTCGAGCACCGACTGGATGGCGTGCCAGGTGCCGGCACGGTAATTGACGCCCTGGCGACCGTCGGTGACGAAGGCGCGCACGTCGCCAGGGTCAATGCTATCCCCCGGCGGAGCGACCACGATGATAAAGCGCTCCTGGTGCAGCGGCATAAAGGCCTGGCTGCCCTGGGGGTGGCGCTCGAGGAAGTCGAGCTCGAGCGGCACGTCCACCGGCTGGCTGACGAAGATGCTGATCAGCGCATGCGCCTGCTCACCCAGGGTCTCGACCTTGGCCAGGTCGTGATAGCGGCGGGTGCGCCCGGCGTTGATATGGAAGTAGTCCGCGGTGCGCGTATCGATGACATCACCGTAAGGCGCAAAGGCCTCCGGCGTCAGCGGTGCGGCGTTGAGTTCCAGCATGTAGACTCCATTTCCCAGGCCTTTAATGTGCATGGCAACGCAATGGCGAGTATCGCCACTCGAGGCTGATCCGGCGACAGGCCTACGAGGGGGCGCTATAAACCCGTCCTTGGGCGCTACCTTGCGCCATCCATGGCGCAAACCCCCTCTACGACCTGTCCCCGGCGCCTCTCGCTATCCAAAGCGCTCTGCTCGGTCTCAGCGACTACCCAGTCGCAGCGCCGGATGGCGGTTGACGTCCTTGTAGAGCAAATAGCGGAACGGCCCCGGCCCGCCGGCATAGCAGGCCTGCGGGCAGAAGGCGCGCAGCCACATGAAGTCGCCGGCCTCGACCTCCACCCAGTCCTGATTGAGGTGATAGACCGCCTTGCCCTCAAGCACGTAGAGGCCGTGCTCCATCACATGGGTCTCATCGAAAGGGATCACGCCACCCGGCTGGAAGGTGACGATATTGACGTGCATGTCATGGCGCACGTCCGCAGGGTCGACGAAACGCGTGGTAGCCCAGCGCCCCTCGGTATCCGGCATCTCGACCGGCGCGATATCGTTCTCGTTGGTGACGAAGGCCTTCGGCACCTCGAGGCCGTCGACGAACTCGAACGCCTTGCGCACCCAGTGGAAGCGCACCGGCGCCGCGGACTCGTTGCGCAGTTGCCAGTCGCTGCCGGGTGGGATAAAGGCATAGCCGCCCGGCATCATGTGGTGACGCTCGCCCGCCAGGGTCAGGGTCATCTCGCCCTCGACCACGAACAGCACGCCCTCGGCGGCCGGGTCCAGCTCGGGCCGCTCGCTGCCGCCGCCCGGGGCCACCTCCATGATGTACTGCGAGAAGGTCTCGGCAAAGCCGGACAGCGGCCGTGCCAGCACCCACAGCCGAGTGTCATGCCAGAACGGCAGGTTGCTGGTGACGATATCGCCGAACACGCCCTTGGGGATCACCGCATAGGCCTCGGTGAATACCGCGCGGTCGCTGAGCAGTTGGGTCTGGGGCGGGTGTCCGCCGTGGGGCGCGTAGTAGGAACGGTGCTTCACAAGCAGTCTCCTAGAAAATATTGGAAATAATTTCCATAATAGTCTTCACTCAAGCATGCAACAAGTGAGACGCGTCATCGTATACAGGCGCCAGCTCATCCAGAGTAACAATGCCGGCATCAGATCGGCACGCAACCTGCATCAGCAACGGCACCACTCTCAACACGTCGAGGTACCCATGCCTTCACACTCAAACAGCAACAGCAGCAACCCACACGCGGGATCCTTCAGAATCCCTCACATCTACGTGATCCTGTTCGTCTTCATCGCCATCGCCGCGGTGGCGACCCACTTCGTTCCGGCCGGTGAATTCGAACGTATCCCCGGCCCGGAGGGACGCATCACTATCGACCCAGCGTCGTTCCAGCACGTCGAGCCTTCGCCGGTGGGGGTGGTCGACTTCATGCTGGCCATCCCCAATGGCCTGATGAGCGCCGGTGAGGTGGTGTTCTTTACCTTCATGATCGGCGGCATGTTCATGGTTCTGCGGCGCACCGGTATCATCGAGATTGGCGTCGACAAGCTGACCCGGCGTTTCGCCAACCAGAGCCTGCTGATGATACCGGTGCTGATGACGGTATTCGCACTGGTCGCCACCGTCATCGGCACCCAGGAGTTGGCGCTGGTCTATGTCCCGGTCATCCTGCCACTGATGATCGCGCTGCGCTTCGACTCGGTGACCGCCGCGGCCGTCGCGCTGTGTGCCACCACCGCCGGCTTTGCCACCGGCGTGCTCAACCCGATCAATACCGGGCTCGGCCAGCAGCTCTCGGACCTGCCGCTCTATTCCGGCTTCGGCCTGCGCGCCGTTGCCTTCGCCATCGTGCTCGGCGCGGGCATCTATTTTGTGATGCGCTATGCGCGCAAGGTCCGCGACAATCCGGAACTGAGCTTGATGGCCGGTGACGCCGTCGAGGCGGAAAAGCGTGCCACCTACCAGCATGCCGGCGACGAAGGCGCACTGGTCGCTAATACACGCCAGAAACTGGCGGCCCTGGCCACGTTCGCCTTCTTCGGCATTCTGGTCTACGGCGTACTGCAGCAAGGCTGGTTCATGATGGAGATGGCCGGCCTGTTCATCCTCATGGGCATCGTCGTCGGGCTGATCGCCGGCCTGACTACCGAGAGTATCTGCGAGGCCTTCAACAAGGGCTTTCGCGACGTGCTGGTCGGCGCCATGATTGCCGGTGTCGCCCGCGGCGTGGCCGTGGTCCTCGAGGACGGCCAGATCATGGACACCATGGTCATGGGGCTGGGTAACCTGGTAGGTGAACTGCCGACCCTGCTCTCGGCAATCGGCATGTACTTCGCCCAGTTGGCCTTCAACTTCGTGGTGCCCTCCGGCAGCGGCCAGGCGCTGGTGACCATGCCGATCATGGCGCCGCTCTCCGACCTCATCGGGGTCACTCGCCAGACCGCCGTGCTTGCCTTCCAGCTCGGCGACGGCATGGGCAACATCCTCTACCCGACCTCCGGCTACTTCATGGCCACCCTGGCCATTGCCGGCGTACCCTGGCAAAAGTGGGTCAAGTTCTTCTTCCCACTGTTCTGCGTCTGGGTACTGATCGCTCTGGCCCTTCTGGCCTTCGCCCAAGCAACCCAATGGGTAGGCTGAGCGGCTAGCCGTCGCCCCTAGGCGATTGCCCCCCAGCCACATCAGGCGGGGGGCAAGCCTGGGCGATGCGATCATCGTCCCCGGCATGCCCGCTCAGCGTGCCGGTGCCGGATGCTGCTCGGCCCAGTGGCGAGCGATGTCCACCCGCCGCGTCACCCAGACCCGATCATGCGACTCGATATGGTCGAGGAATCGCTGCAGGGCGCGGAAGCGTCCAGGGCGGCCGATCAAGCGACAGTGCAGGCCGATCGACATCATCTTCGGCGCGTCCTCACCCTCGGCGTAGAGCACATCGAAGGCGTCACGCAGGTACGCGAAGAAGTGATCACCGGTGTTGAAGCCCTGGGGCGTGGCGAAGCGCATATCATTGGTATCCAGGGTGTAGGGCACCACCAAGTGGTCATGGGTCTCGCCCTGGCTGTCCTGCTCGCGGGTCCAGAACGGCAGGTCGTCGCCGTAGTAGTCGCTGTCGTAAAGAAAGGAGCCCTCGTCGATCACCAGCCGCCGGGTATTGACGCTGTCGCGGCCGGTGTACCAGCCCAGCGGTTTCTCGCCATAGAGGGTCTGGAAGATCTCGATGGCACGCTGCATGTGCTCGCGCTCGAGACTCTCGGGCATGCCCTGGTAGTGCAGCCAGCGGTAGCCGTGGCAGGCGATCTCGTGGCCCAGCTCCTGGAAGGCATGGGCCACCTCGGGGTGACGCTCCAGCGCCATGGCCACACCGAACACGGTCAGCGGCAGGCCACGCTTGTCGAATTCGTTGAGCACCCGCCAAACCCCGACTCGAGAGCCGTATTCGTAGATCGACTCCATGCTCAGGTGACGCTCAGGATAGGCCTCGGCGCCGACAATCTCGGAGAGGAACTTCTCGGAGTGACTGTCGCCATGTAGCACACAGCTCTCGCCCCCCTCTTCGTAGTTGAGCACGAACTGCACCGCAATTTTGGCCTTGCCCGGCCAGTTGGCCTGGGGCGGGGTACGGCTATAGCCGATCAGGTCACGTGGGTAGTCCTGGGGCATGGTCGAGCCTCTCTTTGTCTATTCTGGGCGCTATGCTGGCAACACTTTATGTATACAATACAAAGATAGAGTGTACTCACCAGCCTTGCAAGCCTCTAGCCCTTACCGTGCGCAGTGGCAAGTAGCATCATGGCTTGCACTTGAACCAGCGCAGCATCCAGGCAGTCGATCACCCGACACCCTTGCGCCTGGGTCAGCTGCGCGGCCAGGCCTGCAAACGCCGCGCCCCCGACGATGACCACGTCCGGCGCCAGGCGTGAGCGCTGCGCCTCAAGGGTCGCCGCCAGCCGTTGCCTGGCCAGATCGCGCTGGGCCGGCAGGTCCAGGTCGTCGATGGCGATGGCGTCGATCCCCAGGCAGTGTCGCGCCACACCGAGATCGTTGAGCTGGTCCTCGATCATCCGCGGCCAGCGCTGCCCCGGGGTAATCACCGAGAAGCGCCCGCCCAGCTGCAGCGCGCTCAGCACCGACGCCTCGAGCATTCCCACCACCGGTACCGAACTGATCTCACGCACCGCACTGATGCCCGGCTCACCGAAGCAGGCCAGCAGAATGGCATCGAACCCCTCGGCATCGTTGCCCAGATGATCCTCGGCCAAGCCCACCACCGCAGCCGCAGACAGCGCACAGTCACGCCGCGATGCAATGTAAGCAACGCTATCGACGGCGGTCTCTGCGACCACATCGACGTCTGCCCCAAGCAACCCACGGGCCTTGGCAGCCATTTGCTCGGTCATGGCGAGATTGGCATTGCCATTAAGTAGCAGTAAACGCATGAGCGCCTCCTCAAGCACGTCGCCGAGCGGGTTGCCCGGCCAGATCAATTGTATACATTCATCAAATAAAAATGGCGACACCACTGCCGCTCAAGTCGCTAAACGCATTGCCATCACTCTCTTCCACTATGAAAACTCTCCAGGCGATAGGTGTAACTAACTGTTTTATATTAGATATAAATTTTCACCTGGGCAGCATTCAGCACTTGCAATTCAGCATAGCCTTGCCTATTTTTGTATACAAATAAAAATTATATTGTCCACGAAGCACGTAGCGCAGGTCGAAGCACAACAACCCTACCCTTGCGAGGACCGCGATATGACCAACAGCGATCAATCAGCGGCACAGGCCCCGCCCAGCGGCCCCACCACCGGTTCCCCCACCAAGGCACCGGGACAGGAAAGCCTGGCCCCCCAGCAGACCCGCATCATGGGTCGCCCATCCTATTTCCTGGCCTGGTTCGGCGGCTGCGTGTCGATCGGCACCTTCGCCATGGGCTCCAGCGTGGTCGGCACGCTCAACCTGATCCAGGCGACCCTGGCCATCGCCATCGGCTGCTTCGTGATCGGCATCGCCCTGGCCATCAATGGCGCTCCCGGCTATAAGTACGGCATTCCCTTCATGGTCCAGGCACGCAGCGCCTTCGGCTTTGCCGGCACGCGCATCCCGGGCCTCGTGCGCGCCGTGCCTGCCATTGTCTGGTACGGCTTCCAGAGCTGGATCGGCGCCGGTGCGCTGAACATGGTCTCGGCGACCCTGTTCGGCTTCGATAACCTGATCTTCTACTTCATCACCTTCCAGTTCCTGCAGATCGGACTTTCGGTGATGGGCTTCCAGGGCATCAAGTGGCTGGAGAACATTGGCAGCGCCTTCATACTCGCCTCCCTGACCTATATGTTCTATGCCACGGTGCAGCGCTACGGCGATGTGCTCTCGGCCAACCTGCTGACCATGGAAGGCTCCTGGGGCATGCCTTTCTGGGGCGCCACCATGCTGTTCCTGGGCATCTACAGCACCATGATGCTCAACGTCAGCGATTACTCCCGCGAGCACAAGAAAGGCACCGGGCCGGGC
This sequence comes from Halomonas salipaludis, assembly GCF_002286975.1. Lineage (GTDB taxonomy): Bacteria > Pseudomonadota > Gammaproteobacteria > Pseudomonadales > Halomonadaceae > Franzmannia > Franzmannia salipaludis. The sequence goes on along the minus strand of NZ_NSKB01000003.1, from coordinate 374,741 downwards.
CTGCTGACCACCATCTATGCCATGTCGATCCTGCCCTGCACGATGTTCATGGGCCTGATCGGCTATATGGTCTCCGAGGCCACCGGCACCGCCGACCCCATCCAGGTGTTCGCCAACGCCGTGGACAACACCCCGCTGCTGATGACCACCCTGCTCTTTATCGCCTTTGCCCAGGTCACCACCAACGTGCTCAACAACGTGGTGCCGCCGACCTATGTGCTGATGGACGTATTCAAGCTTAAATTCCCGGTCGCCACGGTGATCGTCGGCCTGCTGGCCTTCGCCACCTTCCCCTGGAAGCTGGTCCAGCCCGAATCCGCCGCCGGCCTGCAGCTGTTCGTGCAGACCTACTCGGCATTCCTCGGCCCGATCTTCGCCATCCTGGTGGTCGACTACTACGTGATCCGTCGCCGCACGCTGGATATTGCCAAGCTGTATGACGAGGCAGGCCCCTACCGAGGCGTCAACGTCGCCGCGCTGATCGCCACCGCGGTGGGCATCGCCGCCGCACTGACGTTCTCGGCGGTCTCCTGGTACGCCAGCCTGATACCCGCCGGTATCACCTACTACCTGCTGATGCAGCACTGGGCGCCCTGCCAGCGCTTCCGCCAATAACCCGACAACCCTCAACCAAACGCCAGCGTCCTGGACTCAGGCCCGAGGCGCTGGCGTTTTTGGTGATCGGCCAAAGGACAGCCGCAAGGCGTCTTCAGGCACCGAAAATAGTGTGCAGGTCCGGTGCGTCCTCCAGCTCCTCGACCACCGACAGCGAGGCCTCGATGGCCTTGAGGTGGCGGCGCATGAAAATCGCGGCGCGCTCGCCGTTGCCTGCTTCGAGCAGCCGAAGCAGCTCGCTGTGGTCATGGGATTCGCAGCCCAGGTGCCCGGGGTGGCCGTAGACGGCGAGGATCAGCGACGAGCGCGAGCACAGCCCGGCCACGAATTCGGCCAGGGTGGCATTGCCGGCAAGCTGGGCCAGCCGCTCGTGGAACATCGCCGAGAGCTTGATCGCGGTACTCTGCTTACCGGACCGCAGCGCTTCATGCTCGCGGCGGGCCAGGTCGCGCAGGGCGCCGGCTTCGGCAGGACTGATATTGGCAGCGGCACATGGCATCAAGCCGCACTCGACCAGCCGACGCGCCGCGAAGACCTCTCTGGCTTCCTCCACGGTAGGCCGGGTCACGCTGGCCCCGCGGCGCGGTGTTAGCGTGACCATGCGCTCCAGCGCCAGACGCTGCAGGATCTTGCGGATCCCGGTACGGCTGACGCCGAACACTTCGGCCAGGGCGTCCTCGCGCAGCCGTGCACCGGGCTTGAGGCGCTGCTCGATGATCGCCTCGCTGATCGCTCGATGTATCGCCTCGTGGCGCGCGGCACCGTCACCATCCTTGCCGCGCCCCCCGGCGGATGCCCCTCGACGCGATTCGTCCATCAGGCGCCCAGCCGGCAGCAGGCCGCCCAGTGGGTGTCACTCAACCCTCGTGAGGCAGGCACCGCCGCCAGGCACTCGTCGCCGGCCTTTGGGCAGCGCGGTGCGAAGGCGCAGCCTCGCGGCAGTTCAGCGAGATCGGGCGGCGCCCCGGGAATCGCCTGCAGCCGTTGACCACGCTGCGCTCCCGAGGCGCGCGATGCCATCAGGCCCTGGGTATAGGGGTGCTGCGGATCGCCAATCAGCTCCTCGACCCGGCCCGACTCGACGATGCGTCCGGCATACATCACCGCGATGCGATCGGAGATCTCATTGGCGACCCCCATGTCGTGGGTGACGAAGATCACCGACATCCCCAGCTCGCGCTGCAGGTCGCGCAGCAGCAGCAGAATCTGGATCTGCACCGTGGCGTCCAGCGCCGTGGTCGGCTCGTCGGCGAGCAGCAGCTTGGGCCGGCAGGAGAGCGCCAGCGCGATCATCGCCCGCTGACTCATGCCCCCGGAAAGTTCATGGGGGTAGTTGGCCAGGCGGCGCTGAGGCGAGGGGATACGTACCAGCTCGAACAGCTCCAGTGCCCGCGCCATGCCCTCGCGGTGGCTGACTCCCTCATGGCGGCACACCGTCTCGGCGATCTGCTCGCCGATGCGGTAGACCGGGTCGAAGGCCAGCATCGGCTCCTGGAAGATCATCGACGCCGTGCGCCCGCGAAAGCGGGTCAGCTGGCGCTGCGACATGGCCAGCACGTCCTGGCCGTCGACGCTGACACGCCCCGAGAGCTGGGTGCGACGCTCCGGCAGCAGGCGCATCAGGGTGCGCAGGGTGACGCTCTTGCCGGAGCCACTCTCGCCGAGGATGGTCAGCACCTCGCCGCGCTCGAGGGTCAGGTCGACGCCGTTGACGGCGTGTACCTGGCGGGTCGGGGTGCGAAAGCGCACCGTCAGGTCGCTGATCTCGACCAGCGGGGCCGGGTTGGTGTCCGTAGCGGCGGACTTCGCAGCAGCTAGGGTCATGTCGGGCTCTCCTCTGACAGGCGCTTGACGGGCACCGCGCCGGCCATCACCTCATCGGCGCGCCGGCAGGCGACCTGGTGCGCGGTACCGCAGTCTTCGAGCGCCGGCTCTGCGGCGCGGCAGGCATCCTCGACCATCGGGCAGCGTGGGCAGAAGCGACAGCCCGGCGGCAGGTCGATGGGGTTGGGCGGGTCGCCGGCGAGCGGCGCCTGCTGGGTGCGCTGGTCGGGATTCATCGACGGCATCGCCGTCAGCAGCGCCCGGGTATAGGGGTGCGCCGGGGCGCGGTAGAGCGTCTCCACCTCACCCATCTCGGCGACCTTGCCGAGATACATCACCATTACCCGGTCGCTGATATAGCGCACCACGTTGAGATCGTGGGAGATGAACAGGTAGGTCAGGCCATACTCCTGCTTGAGATCCATCAGCAGGTTGAGCACCTGGGCCTCCACCGACTTGTCGAGCGCCGAGACCGCTTCGTCGAGGATCAGCAGCCGCGGCTCCAGCGCCAGTGCGCGGGCGATATTGACCCGCTGGCGCTGGCCGCCGGACAGCTCGTGGGGGTAGCGGTGAGCGAACAGGTTGGGCGACAACCCCACCTGATCGAGCAGGCGGCGGGCCCGCTGGCGCGATTCGCGGCGACTCACGCCGTGTACCTGGGGGCCGAAGGCGATCGAATCCTCGACGCTCATGCGTGGATTGAGCGAGGCGTAGGAGTTCTGGAACACCATCTGCACCTGACGGCGCATCTCACGTACCGAGATGCCGCCGCGCTGGCCGATGGCGTCGCCGTCGAAGACCATCTCGCCGTGATCCGCGGCCAGCAGCTGCATGAGCAGCCGCGCGGTGGTCGACTTGCCGCAGCCGGACTCGCCGACGATGCCGAGTGTCTCGCCCTTGTAGACCTCGAAGTCGACGCCGTCCACGGCGTGCACCCGTTTCGCCTGGCGGCCCATCCCGCCGCGGGAGATGGTGAAGTGTTTCTGGAGGCCGCGCACCCGCAGCAGCGGCTGCGCCTTGCCGCCGCGGTCGAGTGCATCGTGCCGGGAAAGCGGTAGCGAGTTGGTCATAGCTTGACGTCCATGGCCGAGCGCAGCCCGTCGCTGAGCATGTTGAAGCAGATCGACACCGTGAAGATCATCATTCCCGGCAGCACCGCTACCCAGGGATTGACGTAGATGGCGTCGCGCATGGTGTTGAGCATCAGCCCCCACTCGGGCATCGGCGGCCTGGCGCCCAGCCCCAGGAAGGAGAGCCCCGAGGCGAGGATCATGCTGACGCTGATCAACGAGGTGGCGTAGACGAAGATCAGCCCCAGCACATTGCCCAGCACATGGCGGCGGATGATGGTCAGGCTGCGCGCGCCGCTGGCGCGGGCCGCCTCGATGTAGTCGACGCTGCGCACCTGGGTGGTGACGCTCTCCGCGACCCGGGCAATCGGCGGGATAAAGACGATGGTCAGCGACAGCAGCGAGTTGACCAGCCCGGCCCCCAGCGCCCCGGCCAGCGCCACCGCTAGCAGCACCGCGGGAAAGGCGTAGAAGACGTCGATCACGCGCATGATCACGCTGTTGGTCTTGCCGCCGACGAAGCCGGCGACGATGCCGATGGCGCTGCCAATCACGAAGGCGTTGATCACCGGCATCACGCCGATCAGCAGCGATAGCCGGGCACCGTGTATCAGCCGCGACAGCACGTCGCGCCCCAGCTCGTCGCTGCCCAGCGGATAGCCCGGCGAACCGATCGGCTGCAGGCGATTGAGCATGCTGGTCTGGAACGGATTGGCCGGGGCCAGCCACGGCGCAAACAGCGCCGCCAGCACGATCAGTAGCAGTACGATGCCGGAGACCAGTGCGACCGGGTCGCGGCGCAGGCGGCCGAACACCGCCCCCCAGTAGCCCTGTACCGCGGCGGGCACTGGCGCGACCGTCTGGCCGCCATCGAGCGTCAGTGACATAGCGTACTCCTCGGCCGGTCAGCCGCGCTGGATCCGGGGATCCAGGCGCGCCTGGGCCAGATCGACAATAAGGTTGAGCATCACGAAAAACAGCGCCAGCACCAGGATGGTGCCCTGCAGAATCGGCAGGTCGCGCTGGAAGATGGCGTTGTTGAGCAGCAGCCCGGTGCCCGGCCACGAGAACACCGTCTCGACCAGGATCGACCCGCCGAGCAGGTAGCCCAGCTGCAGGCCCATCACCGCCAGTGCGGTGGGCGCCACGTTCTTGACCACATGGCGAAACACCTGGCGCTCCGCCATGCCCTTGGCGCGCAGCGCCTCGACGAACTCGTGGGCCAGGATATCGGCGACCATGGCGCGTACGGTGCGCGTGACCACGCCCATGGGAATCACCGACAGGGTCACCGCGGGCAGGATCAGGTGGCGCAGATAGGCCCACTCGAAGGCCCAGTCGCTGGAGCTGCCGGGCCCGGCCCCGGAGGAGGGCAGCCAGTTGAGCTCCACCGAGAAGATGATCACCAGCAGCATACCCAGCCAGTAGTGCGGCACGCTGACGCCGCCCACCGCTAGACCAGTGACCAGCCTATCCAGCAGCGAACCCTGGAAGTAGCCGGCCAGGGTGCCGAACACACAGCCCAGGGTGAAACCGATCAGCGAGGCGGCAAAGGCCAGCAACAGGGTGTTCTTCAGGGCACTGAAGACCTCGGCGGTGACCGCGCGGCCGTTGGCCGCCGACAGCCCCAGGTCGCCCTGCACCGCGCGCAGCACCCAGCGACCGTACTGTTCGGGTAGCGGACGGTCGAAGCCGTAGGCGCGCTGCACCATCGCCACCACCTCCGACGGGGCGTCGGGGGAGACCACCGCGTCCATCGGGTCGCCCGGGGAGAGGTGGACCAGCGAGAAGCAGAAGAAACTCACCGCCAAGGTAATCGGGATGACGTAGAGCACGCGCTTGAGGAAATAGATAGGCATGCGATCTCCAGGCGGGCAGCAACACGGCGGCAGTGCTCAGCCGCCGTGGCGCTGCGCGGCTCACTCTTCGATGTAAACCGGGGTCAGGTCCTGGAACCAGTTCTGGGCCTGCACGAAGCCCTGCACGCGGGGATTCATGGCCCGCGGCCCGACGTCGTGGGCCACCCACAGCCAGGCGGCATCGTCGACCATGCGCGCATGGAACTCGGCCAGCAGCGCATCCTGGGCCTCCTGATCGAAGGTCACCTTGGCCTCGTCGAGCAGCCGGTCATACTCGGGGTCGTCCATATAGCCCCAGTTGAAGCCGTTGGGCGGCGCCATGCTGGAGTGCATGAAGCGGTAGAAGGCGGCGAAGGGGTCGAGCCAGCCGAAGGTGATGTTGGTGGCATGCGCCTCGAGGCTGGTCTCGTGATCGGCGCCGCGCCGCCAGTTGGGGAACAGCGACTCCCAGTCGAGCACTTCGAACTCCAGCTCGATGCCGACTTCGGCGAAGGTCTGCTGGATGTACTCGTTCATCGCCAGCGGCTGCATCTGGCCGGAGCCCGAGGTGGAGATCAGTACCTTGATCTCGACCGGGTTGTCCGGACCATAGCCGCTCTCCGCCAACAGGCGGCGCGCCTCGTCGGGGTCGTAGCCGATCTCGAACTCGGGCTCACCGAACCAGGGGTGATCCGGGGTCACCGTGCCTACCGCCGGCACCATCATGCCACCCAGCAGCGACTCGAGGCCTTCACGGTCCACCGCCAGGTTGGCCGCCTTGCGGACGTTGATATCGCGCCACGGGCTGCCCTCGAGCATCGAGAACTGGTAGGGCCAGGTGTGCGGATAGGGGTTGCTGGTAATGACCATGCCCTGGGACTCCATGCGCGCGATGGCGTCCGCCGCCGGCGACTCGATCCAGTCGACCTGATCGGAGAGCAGCGCCGAGGTACGGCTGCTCGACTCCGGCATCGGCAGTAGCTCGACGCGGTCGACCTGGGGTACGCGATCGGCGTCCCAGTAGTCGGCAAAGGGCTCGAGCACGGCGCGCTCGCGGGGTACCAGGCGCGTCAGCTTGAAGGGGCCGGTACCGGAGGGCTGACGAGCGAACTCATCCCAGTCGCCGTCCAGCGCTTCCCACTGCGCGGGGCTGGAGAACAGCAGGAAGGTCAGCTGATAGGGGAACCAGGCGTCCGGCTCGCTGGTGGTGAAGCTGATGGTGTAGTCGTCGACCTTCTCGTAGCCATCCATCGAAGGAATACGGCCGCGCACGTTGCCGGCCTGGCGAGCATCGAACTGCGGCGAATCCTCGTCATAGACCTTGTCGAGGTTCCAGATCGCAGCGTCGGCGTTCCAGTCGCTGCCATCATGGAAGGTAACGCCCTCGCGCAGGTGGAAGTACCACACCTGCTGGTCGTCCTCGTCGATCTCCCAGGACTCGGCCAGCCCCGGGGTCAGGCCGCTGATGTCATCGGCGGACGACATGTCCCAGTTGATCAGCGCATCGTAGATGGTGTAGCCAACGAAGCGGTAGCCTTCGAAGCCGCTATCCGGCTGGCCGGTGGTCAGCGGAATGTCCGACGCCGTCATGGCGATGCGTAGGGTCTGCTCGGCCTGGACGGTGGTCGGCGACGCCAGCACGGCGAGGCCGAGACTCAGGGCGGCGACAGGCACCACCCGGCGCCAGGTTTGCGCACTTTTTTTGTATACCATTGTTGCACTCTCCCCTCGTGGGTTTACCAGCCAGGCGACGCGGCATCGCCTGTACTGCTTGAGGGGTTAATGCAAAAGAGGGGCCAGTTTTTGCCAGACTCAGCGCTTGCATCCGGCAACATCGCATAAGTCTAAAATACAAAAAGAGCACAATCTCGTATACAACAATAGCTTGGCGGCGTCTGGTCATCCAAGCAGCGGGCTTATTCTTCGTCAATCGCGCGGTGGTAGTCGCGGCGGCAAATAGAGCGCCCACCCCTGCCAATGCACCAATATGCGGCATTTATGCCACGCCGGGCACCTTACTTGGGCACTGTAGGCTGGGCTCAACCGCCGAAGATGCGCTGCAGGTCAGGCACCTCTTCGACTTCCTCGACGATCGACAGCGAGGCCTCGATGGCCTTGAGATGGCGGCCCATAAAGGCCGCGGCGCGCTCCCCATCGCCCGCCTCGAGGAAGCGGATCAGCTCGTCGTGGTCGTGGGACTCGCAGCCCAGGTGGCCGGGGTTGCCGTAGACGGCGAGGATCAGCGACGAGCGCGAGCACAGCCTGCCCACGAACTCGGCCAGGGTGGCATTACCCGAGAGCCGGGCCAGACGCTCGTGGAAGGCCGCCGAGAGCTTGATCGCGGTGCTCTGTTGACCAGCGCGCAACGCCTCGCGCTCGCGGCGCGCCATATCGCGCAGCGCAGTAGCGTCCTCTGGGGTCATGTGCTGCGCCGTGGCCGGCATCAGGCCGCATTCGACCATCTGGCGGGCATCGAAGACGTCCTTGGCCTCCTCTGCGGTGGGCCGCGTTACGCTGGCCCCGCGGCGCGGGGTCAGGGTGACCAGTTGCTCCAGCGCCAGGCGCTGTAGAATCTTGCGGATGCCGGTACGGCTGACCCCGAACACCTCGGCAAGGGCATCCTCACGCAGCCGCGCACCGGGTTTCAGGCGATGCTCGATGATGGCATCGCTGATCGAGCGGTAGATGGCATCGTGACGCTCGGCGCCGTCGCCGTTCTTGCCCAGGCGCTTGCGTGGCTTGTCATCGCTGGGCGCCGCCGTGGAGGCAGGCTGTCGCTGGGTCATGATGGGCATCTCTCCTCGTCGTTGACGCAGGGCAGTGAATCGAAGGCCGCTGCATGTGTCATGCGTTCATTGTATACACATCGCGACAGCCGATACGACTGCGGCCCGCCGAGGTGGCGGGCCGCAGGCCTGAGGGACGGAGCTTGGCCGATCATTCGCGCCAGGCGGCGATCGCCTCACGCTCCTCGTCGGTCATATTGGTCATGTTGCCGAGCGGCATGTAGCCGCTCTCGACCACCTGCTGGATCTGACTCTTCTGGCGACGAATCTCATCCTCGGAGTCGTAGGTGACACCAGCCGGCGCCGAGGAGAAGCTGGCGTGGCTGGGGCTCCGCGCATGGCACTGCACGCAGTGCTGCTCGATGATGGTGGTGACCTCCTCCATCGAAGTGCCCTCGTCATCGTCGGCGGCCGGCGCGCAGGGGCCGGCCGGCATGGCCACCCACATCGCCAAGGCGATCAGCGCGGTACCCACCGCCGGATAGGCCGGCTGGATCTTGCCCGAGTGCATCAGCACGAAGAACTGACGGATCAGCGCCCCGGCGAAGATGAACAGCGACATGATCACCCAGGCGTGGTCATGGTTATAGGCGAACGAGTAGTGGTTGCTGATCATCAGCAGCACCACCGGCAGGGTGAAGTAGGTGTTGTGCACCGAGCGCTGCTTGCCGCGCTTGCCGTCCAGCGGGTTGGGGGTCTCGCCGGCCTTCATCGCCGCGACCATGCGCCGCTGGCCGGGGATGATCCAGAAGAACACGTTGGCCGACATCGCCGTGGCCATCACCGCGCCGGTGAGCAGGAAGGCGGCGCGGCCGGAGAACATCTGCGTGCTGAGGTAGGCCACCGCCACCATCAGCACCGCCACGGCCAGGCTCAGCAGGCCATCGCGCTCCATGTTGGGGCTGATGCGCTTGCACATCTCGTTGTAGACCACCCAGCCGCCGAGCAGGAAGGCCAGCGCCAGGATATTGGCTTGCGTACCGCTTAGGTTGGCGGCCCACTCCCAACTGCTGCCGGGATTGACCAGATAGAAACTGGGGTTGGCCATGTATAGCAGCACGAACAGCGCAAAACCCGACAGCCAGGTGGTATAGGACTTCCAGAACGACCAGTGCAGGTCATCGGGCAGTTTGGCCGGTGCCGTGGCGTACTTCTGGTTGTGATAGAAACCGCCGCCGTGGACCGCCCACATCTCGCCGAACACACCCTTGTCGCGGTCCTCGGCGGCCTTGGGCTTCTTCAGGCCGTTGTCCAGCATCACGAAGTAGATCGATTCGCCGATCCAGGCAATCGCGGCGATGACGTGCAGCCATCGCAGCAGCAAGTTGGCGAATTCCAGGAGAAAGGATTGCATACGCTAGCTCTCGCTGTGGTTGTTGTGTCGTCTCTCGGTCAGGGTATCGCCGCTCAGCTGCCGCGATAGGTCGAGTAGCTATAAGGCGACAGCAGCAGCGGCACATGATAGTGCTCGCTGGCATCGGCGACGCCGAAGCGCAGCGGGATGCGATCGAGGAACCGCGGTTCGCGGCCGGCTACGCCCTGACGTGCCAGGTACTCGCCAGCGTGGAACAGCAGTTCATATTCGCCCACGCTGAAGGCGTCGCCTTCGAGGATCGGCGCATCGCAACGGCCGTCGTCGTTGGTCACCACCTCGCCGAGGCGAGTGCGCTGCTCGCCCTCGAGGCGAAACACCTCGATGCGAATGCCGTGCCCAGGGCGACCCAGAGAGGTGTCCAATACATGCGTCGTCAAGCGTCCCATGGGGATCTCCTGTTGTTGGTGAGGTAGCTAGACCCTATCCTATGAAGACAGTTTTAGCTGTTAATAGAGTACATTTCAAAGTTTTTTTGTATACAGTAAGTGTATTGCATTATCCCTGACCCCGACGAGCATGCCCAAGGAGGCCGCCATCATGAGCATTACCCTGCTGACCCCTCGCCCCAGTCAACTCGACCGCGATGCCTTCGTGGCCAGCTTCGGTGACATCTACGAGCACTCGCCGTGGGTCGCCGAGCTGGCTTGGGAGGCCGGTCTCAGCGACGCCCAGGACAGCCCCGCCGGCCTCGCCGCGGCAATGGGCGAGGTACTGCGCAGCGCCAGCGCCGAGCGTCAACTCGAGGTGATTCGCGCTCACCCCGACCTGGCCGGCAAGGCGGCGCTAGCCGGCCAACTGACCGACGACTCGACCCGCGAGCAGGCCGGCGCCGGGCTCGACCAGTGCAGCCCGGAGGAACTGGCACGCTTCGAGCGTCTCAACGCCGCCTACAAGGACAAGTTCGGCTTCCCCTTCGTGATGGCGGTCAAGGGCAACGACCGCCACGCTATCCTGGCCGCCTTCGAGACCCGTCTCGACAACGACCCCGCCGAGGAGCGCCGTACCGCCGTCGAACAGATCAATCGCATTGCCCTGCTGAGACTCGAGAGCCGCGTCGCCTAGTCGCCGAGGCGGAATGGAATCGATTTCCGCCAGCACGACAGTCCAACGACGAGCGTGTATCCTATGCGCAGCGATCACTGATGCACGGGGATGGAGAGCGAGGCGTGAGCGAGACCAAACGCAAGGCGGTAGGCCGGCCGGCCGGGTCGGGCAAGAGCAGCGGCGGGCACAGTCAGTCGCTGGTGCGCGGGCTGAACATCCTCGAGGGGCTGGCCGCGGCGCCGGTGGGGTTGGCGTTGTCCGATATCGCCCAGATCGTTGGCCTGGCGCCCTCCACCACGCACCGCCTGCTGCAGGCGCTGCACAAGCAGGGCTTCATCACCCAGGACGCCGAGCTAGGGCTGTGGAAGATCGGCGTCAAGACCTTTCAGATCGGCAACACCTTCCTCGAGTCCCGCGACTTCGTCGCCACCGCCCGCCCCTACCTGCGTCGGCTCACCGACGAGAGCGGCGAGTCGGCCAACCTCGGCATTCGCGACGACGGCATGGCGGTATTCCTGGCCCAGAGCGAATCGCCGCAGATGATGCGCATGATCACGCGCCTCGGTTCGCGAGCGCCGCTGCACGCCTCGGGCGTCGGCAAGGCGCTGCTGGCCTGGCTGCCAGAGAAGGAGGTCGAGCGCATTCTGCAGGCCCGCGGCTTGCCCAAGGTCACCGATAACACCATCGACACTCCCGCGCGGCTGCGCCAGGGCATGGCCGAGATTCGCCGCCAGGGCTACGCCTGCGACCGCGAGGAGCACGCCGTCGGCCTGCACTGCGTGGCCGCCTCGATCCACGACGAGCAGGGCAATCCGCTGGGCGCCATTTCGGTCTCCGGACCGGTGGCGCGGATTCCCGAATCGCGGCTTGCCGAGCTCGGCGGCCTGGTCAGCCGTGCCGCCCGTGAGATCACCACCCAACTCGGTGGCAGACTACCCAGCGCCGAGGAGTATTGATCACCGCGGGCCCGTGCCGTACCGCGCGTTCGCGGGTACACTGAGCGCCAGTTTTCCGCCGCACTGCGAGGCCCGCGATGAGTCCCCACCTGCTGTCCGTCGATTCCCTCTCCCGTGACCGCGTCGATCACCTGCTGCGCGTCGCCGCACGCATGGAACCCATTGCCCAGCGCCGCCAGGTCACCCGGGTGCTGGAGGGCGCTGTGCTCGGCAACCTGTTCTTCGAGGCCAGCACCCGCACCCGGGTCAGCTTCCACGCCGCCTTTTGCCGCCTCGGCGGCAGCGTCTGCGACACCACCGGCTTCACCTTCTCGTCGATGGCCAAGGGCGAGTCGCTCTACGACACCAGCCGGGTAATGAGCGGCTACTGCGACGCCATCGTCATGCGCCACCCCGACCAGGGCTCGGTGGCCGAGTTCGCCGCCGCCACCCATGTGCCGGTGATCAACGGCGGCGACGGCCCCGGCGAGCACCCCAGCCAGGCGCTGCTCGACTTCTATACCATCGACAAGGAGTTCACCCGCCTGGGCAAGCCACTGGCCGGCGCCCATGTGCTGCTGACCGGCGACCTCAAGTACGGCCGCACCGTGCACTCGCTGATCAAGCTGCTGTCGCTCTACGATCCCATGCACATCACCCTGGTGGCGCCGCCGGGGCTGGAGATGCCGAGCCATTTGATCGACCTGGTCGCGTCCCGTGGGCATCGGGTCGAGCAGCGCGAGAGCCTGGCCGACGACTACGCCGACGTGGACGTGGTCTACACCACGCGCATCCAGAAGGAGCGCTTCACCGCCGAGATGAGCGAGGGCTTCAGCCTGTCGCGGGACTTCAGCGTCGACCGCGCCTTCATGGACAAGCGCTGCGGCCGCGACACCATCGTCATGCATCCCCTGCCCCGCGACAGCCGTGCCGAGGCCAACGACCTCGACGTCGATCTCAACGGCGACCCACGGCTGGCGATCTTCCGCCAGACCGACAACGGCATTCCGGTGCGCATGGCAATCTTCGCCACCCTGCTGCAGGTCGAGGATCTGATCGAGAAAGACCTGCGCCCGGTGCGCTGGTTCGTGCCCGAGCGGGTGGGGGTAGACGACGCCGTATCCTAGCCGATGGGATAGGCTGCCGAACGTCGTGGAATGTGCGAGACTGCGAATATCGGCCTGGCATCGTCCACCAACAACAATCATGCGTACTGTCAAGGAGTCATATCGCCAATGAACATGCACACCGCCTACCTCTCGCTGGGAGCCTTCTATAGCCTGCTGATCGCCATCGGCGCCTTGGCGCTGCTGATGGGCGGCGGCTCGGCCGTGTCGATCGTACAGCTTGGCATTGGCGCACTGGCCGTGGTCGGCCTGTGGGGCTATACCCTAGGACGCGGCTTCATGAACCCGCGGATCTGGCGGCCGCTGGCGGCTATCCTGGCGGTTGCCGTGGTGCTGCAGGTGGTCATGGTACTGACGGCGGGCCTGTCGAAGACCGATATCACCTGGATGCTGATCAGCGCGGTGTTCTCGGCGCTGCTGGTGGTGATCCTGTTCCACTACGGCAACCGGGACCAGGCGCTGTGGGCCTCCGAGGAGGACGTCGAGGGCGGCAAGACGCTCGAGGCGCTACTCAAGCGCCAGTCACCGCTGAGCGCCGAAAACGTCAACGACAAACGCAAGGCCAGCGTTACCGTGGGCCGTGAGGGCAACCACTACAGCGTGCGAGTGCGCCGCGAGCATGGCGGCGAGATCGAGCAGTTCGAGGAGCGCTTCAGCCATCCGGCGACCCTGGCGTTCTTCATCGAGAAGTACACCTGCATCACTGCCGACGATATCGCCAAGCAGAACACCGCCGTCGGCGGCGACTAGCCGAGCAATCCTTCCTGGCGGGCGAACCAGCCCTCCAGGATCAGCACCGCGGCAATCCCGTCGACGCTGTCGTCACGATAGTTGCCGCGGTGCCCTGCCTCACGGGCAATGGCCTTGGCCTCACGGGTCGAGCCGCGCTCGTCGACCATCTCACAGGGAACCCCGTAGCGACCAAACAGGCGCTTGCCGAACTTGCGCGCCCGCACGCTCATCTCCTGCTCCTCGCCGTCACGGGTCAGCGGCAGGCCGACCACGAACAGGTCAGGCCGCCACTCGTCGACCAGCCGGGTGATCACCGACCAGTCGGGAATGCCGTCGCGGGCACTCAGCGGCTCGAGCTGGCGCGCACTGGCCAGCAGCTCGTTACCCACCGCCACGCCGATCCGCCGAGTGCCGAAGTCGAAGGCCAGGATCAAGCGTTCGCCGGCCCTACCCATCAGCCGCGCTCCTGCCTCATGAGTGGCCCGCCTCGCGGCTCATCAGGTTGAGATCCACGCCGAGGCTACCGGCGGCGGCCTGCAGGCGCTGCTCGGGCGGGGTGTCGAAGAGAATCTGGGCGCTGCCCTCCACGGTCAGCCAGGCGTTCTCCATGAGTTCTCCCTCGAGCTGGCCCGCCTCCCAGCCGGCGCACCCCAGGCAAACCAGGAACTGCTCGGGGCCGCGGCCGTCGGCCAGCGCCTGGAGCATGTCCATGGAGGTAGTCAGGGCGATATCCTCGGCGACCTGAATGCTGGAGTCCCAGGCGCTGGCAGTGCCGCGATGCAGGATGAAGCCGCGATCCTTGTGCACCGGGCCGCCATAGTAGACCGGGGCATCGCAGTGTGGGCTATCATCGCCGCCCAGGTCGAGCTGCTCGAACAGCGCGTCGAGGGTCAGGTCGAGGGGGCGATTGACGATCACCCCCATGGTGCCGTTGTCGTCGTGATCGCACAGGTAACTCAGGCTACCGGCGAAGTTGGCGTCCTCGAGATGAGGCATCGCCAGCAAAAAATGGTGTTTCAAGCTTTGCATGGGCCTCCCGGGCGCGGGGCGGTCCTGCCCTTATTGCACGCCGATATGATTGCCTTTCCCGAAGCGCCAGACGCGAGTGATCGACAGGCTATCGAGCTCCCCCAGCGCCTCGTCGAAGGGCGGGTAGGGGGCCGCACCGTACACGGTGGCCAGCGCCACCCGGTCGAGTTCGGGATGTGACGATGATTGTACCACCTCTGCCTGGCGGAGCTGACCGTCGCGGCCGATCACCACGCGGATGCGCAGCTCACCGTCGAGGTGCGGCGGGGCCGGATAGTCACGGTTGCCGTAGGTCTCGATACGCCGCGTCCAGGCCTCGATATAGCGCGCCTCGGCGGCCGCGCGGGCAGCCTGGCGTGCCTCTCCGGGCTGCTCGCCGGCCAGCGTGGCGGCCTCGCCCTGCTGACGCAGGCTCAGCGCCGACTGGCCGAGCGGGTCGCGGCTGTCGCGCGCGCCGGCTTGCGCCGCAGGGCGCGGATCGGCCAGGGCCGGTACTTGCGCCAGCGCCGGATCGATGCGAGTCGGGCTCGGCTCGCCCTGGTTGGCACTGACCACCGCCGCCAACGGCGCCGTCGGCGCGGCAGACAGGTCGGGAGTCAGCTCGCCGGCCTCGGCGGCGGGGGCGGTCAGCGCCTGGTCGGCGGCAGACAGGCGGGCCGCGGCAGCATTGGCCTCGCTATCGCCACGCGCCTGCTGGTCGGCCTCGGCGATGCTGTCGCTGTCCACCGCCTGCTGCGCAGGCTGGCTGACCAGCACCACGTCGATGCTTGTACGTTCCGCCACCTCGGGGCTCAACGTCCAGCTCGCCACCACCCCCAGGATCGCCAGGTGCAGCACGATCGCCAGCGCCCAGGCCAGCCAACGCCGATAGGCGCGGGTGACCGGGGCATAGTCGATGGCATCGCCGACGCTGGCCACGAGGGTCGCCTCAGCCTAGCCGCCGCAGGATGGCGTCCATCAGCAGTCCGGCGATATCAGTGCCGCGCTGGTCGTCGATCTCGCGCACGCAGGTGGGGCTGGTGACGTTGATCTCGGTGATGTAGTCGCCGATCACGTCGAGGCCGACGAACAGCAGCCCCTTGTCGCGGATCATCGGCTGAACCTGTTCGATCAGCCAGTGATCACGGGCGGTCAGCTCGCGGCTGACGCCGGTGCCGCCGGCGGCCAGGTTGCCGCGGGTCTCGCCGGCCATCGGCACCCGCGCCAGGCCGTACGGGACCGGCTCGCCGTCGACCAGCAGGATGCGGGTGTCACCGTCACGGATCTCGGGGATATAGCGCTGGGCCATGATCTGGCGCTGGCCACGTTCGGTGAGGGTCTCGATGATGGCGCCGAGGTTGCGGCCGTCGGGCTGGACATGGAAGATGCCGCTGCCGCCCATGCCGTCGAGGGGCTTGAAGATCACGTCGCCATGCGCGGCGTGGAAGGCACGCAGCACCGGCTCACTGCAAGACACCAGAGTCGGCGTGCAGCACTGCGGAAACTGCTGGGCAAACAGCTTCTCGTTGCACTCCAGCAGCGCGCGGGTCGGATTGACCACCAGCACACCCTCACGCTCGGCGAAACCCAGCAGATGCACGGCATTGAGGAAATGGGCATCCACCGGCGGATCCTTGCGCATCAGGATCACATCGAGCTCGGCCAGCGGGCGCGCGGCTGGCTCGCCCAGGTCGTACCAGTGCTGGGGATCGCGATGCACCTCGAGCTCGGACTGCCGGGCATAGGCACGACCATCCTGCAGGAACAGATCCTCCTGCTCCATGTAAGACAGCGACCAGCCGCGGTCCTGGATCGCCCACAGCATGGCCATGGTGGTGTCTTTCTTGTAGGCGATATCGGCGATGGGGTCCATCACCACGCCAATCCGGAGTGCGCGTTTGCTCATCGAGACGGTATCCATCGGTTCGACTATCGATGCGCGCAGTATGACCCAGCCCATCGCCAATGGCCACGCCATGGCGGTCGCCGTCAGTGGCCTTCGCGGCTTCCCGGCACCAGGCGAATGCCGCCGTCCTCGATGACGATCAGGCGACGCTTGTAGAGCCGCCCGATGGCCTGCTTGAAGGCGCTCTTGCTGACCCCTAGGCGCGCCTTGATCTCCGCCGCCGGGCTCTTGTCGGCCAGCGCCAGGTAGCCACCGCTCTCGCGCAGCGCCTTGAGCACCGACTCGCCGACCACGTCGAGCTTGGCTGCGCCAGGCGGCAGCAGCGACAGGTCGAGGCGGCCATCGTCGCGCACCCGCTTGACATAGCCGGTCAGGCGCTGGCCGCGGCGCAGCGCACGCGGCAGATCGTCGTGGTAGAGCAGCCCCCAGTAGCGGTGGTTGACCACCGCCTTGACGCCCAGGTCGGTGCGGTCCTCGGTGATCAGCGTAACCTCGTCCCCCGCGGCGAGACCCTCGGCGACGTCGACGATAAAGCGATCGAGGCGCTGCGAGGCCACCGGCCGGCCCTGCTGGTCCTGGTAGATCATCACCAGCACCCGCTTGCCGACATCTGGGCGGAAGCGCTGCTCGCCGAACGGCAGCAGCAGATCCTTGGGCTGGCCCCAGGCCAGGAAGGCGCCGGTGGCATTGACCGTGACCACCTCCAGGTAGGCCACCTCGCCGATGCGAGCCAGGGGCGTGGGGCAGTGGGACGCATCAGTGGTCATGGTCTGGCTCCTGGACGAGATCCCCGAACCGATACTGCAGCAGCGAGAGCGCCACCACCGGGGCGGTCTCGGTGCGCAGGATACGCGGCCCGAGGGTGAGGGGAGAGAAATCGGCGTGCCGGGCGGCGTCGACCTCGCCCGGGGAGAAGCCGCCTTCGGGGCCGATCAGCAGGGCGACCGAGGCGGCAGTCTCGGCGCGCTCGAAGGTGCCGTCGGTGGCCGGGTGAAGCACCAGGCGCAGCGCTTCGTCACGCGCCGCGAGCCAGTCGCCGAGCGACTGCGGCGGGTGCACCGGCGGCAGGGTGGCCCGGCCGCACTGCTCGCAGGCGCTGGCCGCCACGGCCTGCCAGTGGGCAAGCTTCTTGGCTTCGCGTTCGCCCTTGAGGCGCACGTCACCGTGCTCGGTGTAGAGCGGCGTGATGGCGGCCACCCCCAGCTCCACGGCCTTCTGGATGGCGTAGTCCATGCGGTCGCCCTTGGAGATCGCCTGGCCCAGATGCACCGCCAGCGGTGACTCACCGCACCCCGCGGCGATGGCCTCGACGCGCGCCACCACGCGCTTGCGCTCTACCTCGACGAGCACCGCGTCGGCTTCCTGGCCGCTGCCGTCGAACAGCGTCAGGCGCTCGCCGGGGCGCATGCGCAGCACCCGGCCGACGTGGCGCGCCGGCCCCTCGGGCAGAACGACGTCGCCGCCGACGCTGAAGTCGGCGGCGACGTGGATGCGCGGGCCGCTCATCGAGCCGCTCCGCGAGTCACGCGCAGGTGCATGGCCCTTACTGCGTGGTTTCGCTGGCCTGCTGGGCCTCGCGCTTCTTCTTCTGGGCGTAGATCGCCTCGAAGTTGACCGGCGCCAGCATCAGCGGCGGGAAGCCACCGCGGTTGACCAGGTTGTCGATGCACTCGCGGGCGTAGGGAAACAGCACGTTGGGGCAGAAGGCGCCCAGGGTGTGCTCGAGCTGCTGCCCTTCGATACCGGCGATACGGAACAGGCCGGCCTGCTCGATTTCGGCCAGGAACGAGGTGTTGCCGGTCTCGCTGTGCTTGACCTCGGCGGTGACCTTGACCACCACCTCATACAGGTCCTCGCCGATCTGGCTGCTCGAGGTGTTGAGATCGAGACCGACCTTGGGCTTGAACGGCTGCTGGAACACCGCCGGCGCATTGGGCGACTCGAAGGAGATGTCCTTGACGTAGATGCGCTGCAGGGAGAATTTCAGCTGCGGCTTTTCCTGGTCACCGGCAGCGCCCTGAGGATTGCTGGCTGCAGGCTGATTGTTGTCTTCCGCCATGAGAAGGGTCCTTGACGTCTGTTGCGTGTGATAAGTGAGTAGCGCTGGTTACTTCTTGACCACCGGCATGCCGTCGGCCTGCCACTGGGTCATGCCACCCTTGAGCTTGAAGGCGCGCTCGAAGCCGGCCTTCTCCAGTTTGGCCTGGGCGGCACCGGATGACTGGCCGTGCTTGCAGACCACGATGATCGGCTTATCCTTCGACTTTTCCAACTCGCTGATGCGATTGTCGAGCTTGCTCTGGGGGATGTTGCGCGCTCCGGCAATGTGGCCGGCCTTGAAGTCATTGGCCTCGCGAATATCGACCACCACGGCGTCCTCGCGGTTGATCAACTGGGTCGCCTCGCTGGCCGAGACACCGCTCTTGCTGCTGCCTCTCACCTCATAGGCGATCCAGGCGGTCAGCACCAACAGGAACGCCCCCACCAGCAGCGGGTGGTTCTGCACGAATTCGAAGAGCTGGTCGATCATGGGTCCGGATAACTCTTGTTGGGTAACGGTTGCGCCGAGCGGCGCCCAGTATACACAAGCTGCAAGATAACGTCTGCGCAGGGCGGCGCCGGCACTTGGGCGATCGCAGAAAGTGGCACCGCTCGGGGTGGTCGCAGTTGCACCGAAGCGCAGGACGCCGGGGACAGGCCGAAGAGGAGGTGTCGATGCCATGGATGGCATCGGTAGCGCCCAGGGACGGGTTACAGCGCCTCCTCGCAGGCCTGTCGACGGATCAGTCCGAGCGCTGCAGCCTCTTGCGATCACCCCGCCACCAGGCTGACGCCCGACGCGGCTGTGCGATATGATGCCCCAAGGAGCCGTGAGTCGCGACCCCGGGATGCCCCGGGCACGACGCTTATCAATGAGGCCAATTGCATGTCTGATGCCACACCGCGCCCCGTGGCGCTGATCATCCTCGATGGCTACGGTCACAACGAGGCCCTCGAGGCCAACGCCGTCGCCGCCGCCGACACCCCGGTGATGGACCGCCTGCAGCGCGACTGCCCCCGCAGCCTGATCCACACCGACGGCAAGTATGTCGGCCTGCCCGACGGCCAGATGGGCAACTCCGAGGTCGGCCACATGAACCTCGGCGCCGGACGCATCGTCTACCAGGACTTCACTCGCATCACCAAGGCCATCGAAGACGGTGATCTCGACCATAACGCCGTGCTTACCCGGCCCATCGACGACGCCGTTGAGTCCCAGCGCGCGGTACACCTGCTCGGCCTGCTGTCGCCGGGTGGCGTGCACAGCCACGAAGACCACATCATCGCCATGGCCGAGCTGGCGGCACGTCGCGGCGCCCAGCGCATCTACGTGCACGCCTTCCTCGACGGCCGCGACATGCCGCCCAAGAGCGCCCTGGCTTCCATCGAGCGCGTCAACGAGCGGCTCTCCGAGCTGGTCGGCGCCGACAACGGCTTCATCGCCTCGGTGATCGGCCGCTACTACGCCATGGACCGCGATAACCGCTGGGATCGCGTCGAGAAGGCCTACCGGCTGATCACCGAGGGCGTCGGCGACTTCGACGCGGTCAGCGCCGAGGTCGCGCTGCGCGAGGCCTATCAGCGCGACGAGACCGACGAGTTCGTCAGCGCCACCAGCGTGCGGCCCGACAATGCCGCGGTGGTCATCGAGGACGGCGACGCCGCGATCTTCATGAACTTCCGCGCCGACCGCGCCCGCGAGCTGACCCGCGCCTTCGTCGAGGACGGCTTCGATGGTTTCAGCCGCCGCACTCGGCCACGGCTCGCCGGCGACGGCCTGGTGATGCTGACCCAGTACGCCGCCGACATCCCGGCGCCGGCGGCCTTCCCGCCCGTGGCGCTGACCAACACCCTGGGCGAGGTGGTGGCCGCGCGCGGCCTGACCCAGCTGCGCATCGCCGAGACCGAGAAGTACCCCCACGTGACCTTCTTCTTCTCCGGCGGCCAGGAGGCCGAGTACCCCGGCGAGACCCGCATCCTGGTGCCCTCGCCGCGGGACGTGAAGACCTACGACGAAAAGCCCGAGATGAGCGCCTACGAGCTCACCGACAAGCTGGTGGCGGCCATTGAGTCCGGCGCCCATGACCTGATCATCTGCAACTACGCCAACGGCGACATGGTCGGCCACACCGGCGACTTCGGCGCCGCGGTCAAGGCCATCGAGACGGTAGACGTCTGCGTGGGGAGGGTGGTGGAGGCGATCCAGCAAGCCGGCGGCGCCTGCCTGGTCACCGCCGACCACGGCAACGCCGAGCAGATGGTCGACCCCGAGACCGGTAACCCGCATACCGCCCACACCACCTTCGAGGTGCCGCTGGTCTACGTCGGCGAGCGCCAGGTCACCCTGCAGGACGGCGGTAGCCTGTGCGACCTGGCCCCGACGCTGCTGGCGATGATGGACCAAGAAGTCCCCGAGGAGATGAGCGGACGCGTGTTGATTGCTCCTGCATGAGGCCTGAGGCAGGACGCAGCCTGCGCTGTAGCCTGGTGGCAATCGCCGCCGGGCTGCTGCTGGCCCTGTCGCTTGTGGCACACGCCGACGAGGGCCGTGAACGCCGCGCCCAGGAGCGGCTCGACGCCATCGGCAGCGAGATACAGGCGGTATCGCGGCGCCTCGAGTCGACCCGCGAAGACCGCGACGACGCCGACCGCGCGCTGCGTGAGGTGGAGACCGCACTGGCCGACACCCACCGCCGCCTGGATGCGCTGCAGGCCGAGCGCCGCGAGGTGGCCGACGACATCGACGAGCTCGAGCGCCAGCGCGGCGTGCTCGAGGCCGAGCGCGATGCCCAGTTGGAGGCGCTGGCCACCCAGCTCGAGGCGCTCTATCGCCTGGGCCATACCCCGCAGCTCAAGCTGCTGCTCAACCAGGACGACCCGGCGCGCCTCGACCGCCTGCAGACTTACCTCAATCACTTGAGCCGTGCGCGCAACGAGCGTCTCGACGCCATCGCCGCCCTCGATGAGCACCTGGCCGATAACCAGGCTTCGCTGGACCGTCGCGATGCCGAGCTGGCGGCACTGGGCGATGAACTGGCCGCGCGCAGCGCCGATCTGGCCGCACAGATGCAGGAGCGCGAAGCGCTGGTGGCCTCTCTGGACGCTCGCTATGCCAGCGAGCAGGAGCGCCTCGACGGTCTCGACCGCGACCGCGATGACGCCGAGCGGGTGCTGCAGCAGGTGCGCGAGGAGATGGCGCGCCTCTCCGAGCCGCCGCCCTCCACCGCCATCGCCGAGACCCAGGGCGACCTGCCGTGGCCGGTACAGGGCTCGGTGACCTCGAGCTTCGGCCGCGGTGACGGCATCAGCCGCAATGGCATGCTGATCCAGGCCAGCGAGGGCACGCCGGTCACCGCGGTGCACAGCGGCCGTGTGGTCTTCGCCGACTGGATGCGTGGCTTCGGTAATCTGCTGATCGTCGACCACGGCGACCAGGTCATGACCCTGCATGCCCACCTGCAGCACTTCTCCGCCGAGGTCGGCAGCGCCGTGTCGCGGGGTGACGTACTGGGTGCTGTAGGCAACAGCGGCGGCCAGGGCCGCAGCGCGCTCTACTTCGAGGTACGCCGCAACGGCGAGCCGATCGATCCGCAAGGCTGGATCGCACAACGCTGAGAAAATGTGGTCATAAGGCCACTATGGATTCACCGACGGCGCAGCGGCTATGCTGGAACTCTCCAGCGGCCTGCGCTGGTGCCGTCTCTTACCTGCGGATCGGAGTCATCATGCTCGACACTGCTTGCAAATCCCTGATCGCCGGGGTCGCCGCGCTGGCGCTGCTGGCGATGCCCCTGCACGCCACGGCGGCCAACAGCACACCGGGTAACGAGCTGCCGGTCGAGGACGTCCAGACCTTCGCCGAGATCTTCGAGCGCATCAAGCGCGCCTATGTCGATGAGGTCGACGACAGCACCCTGCTGCGCAACGCCATGCGCGGCATGCTCAGCGAGCTCGACCCGCACTCCGCCTACCTCGACCAGGATGAGTTCCGCACCCTGCGCGAGTCGACCCAGGGCGAGTTCGGCGGCATCGGCATCGAAGTCGGCATGGAAGACGGCCAGCTGACGGTGATCACGCCCATCGACGACACCCCGGCGTCGCGTGCCGGCCTGCAGTCTCGCGACCTGATCATCAGCGTCGAGGGGCAATCCACTGACCGCATGTCGCTGCAGGAGGCGGTCAACCTGATGCGCGGCGAGCCCGGCACCGATCTCGAGATCACCATCCAGCGCCGCGGCGAAGACAGCCCCCGCGAGATCACCCTGACCCGCGAGGTGATTCGCAGCGAGAGCGTGCGCAGCGAGCTACTCGAGCCCGGCTACGGCTACCTGCGGGTCAGCCAGTTCCAGAACCGTACCGGCGAGCAGGTACGCCAGGCGCTGGCACGCATGGAGGCCGACGCGCCCCTCGACGGCCTGGTGCTCGACCTGCGCAACAACCCCGGCGGCGTGCTGCAGGCCGCGGTGGCGGTCTCCGACGCCTTCCTCGACAGCGGCTTGATCGTCTACACCGAAGGGCGCCTGGCAGACAGCGAGCTGAGCTTCTCCGCCAACCGCGACACCGCCGCCCCCGACGTACCGCTGGTGGTGCTGATCAACGGTGGCAGCGCCTCGGCGGCGGAGATCGTCGCCGGTGCGCTGCAGGATCAACGCCGCGCCGTAGTGATGGGCACCGAGAGTTTCGGCAAGGGCTCGGTGCAGCAGGTCATGCCGCTGGGCAACGGCGACGGCCTCAAGCTGACCACCGCGCTCTATTACACCCCCAACGGGCGCTCGATCCAGGCCCAGGGCATCGTGCCCGACGTGGAAGTGGTGCGCGGCCGCCTGGAAGTCACCGAGAGCAGCCGCCAGCTGCGCGAATCCGACCTCGAGGGCCACCTGCGTTCGCGGGAAGAGACCCGCGAGCGCAGCGCCGGCAGCGAACGGCTACGCGACGACTACCAGCTCAACGAGGCGCTCAACCTGCTCAAGGCGCTCAATGTGGTTGGCCAGCGCCGCTCCGCGGCGGGCTGACTCCCCCAGCATCACGCTCCCTCAATGCGGCCGGGGCTTGGCGGTCGAACGCCAAGCCCCGTTGCGTTGCGGGGGGTGGCCCCTCAGCTATCGCGGTCCTTACCATCCAGCCACCCTCGAATGATCTGGCGATGCCGCTCGCGACCATAGCTGGGAAAATGGCCGCCGTGGACCACCCTCAACGGCAGCTCGAGAAGGCGGCGCATGGAGCGCTCGTAGTCGGCGGCGTTGGCGTGGTAGGTGTCCTCGATCAGCGGCCCGTCGTAGACGATATCGCCGGAGAACAGGATACCGCTGCGTACCTCCCAAAGCGCGATGCCGCCGGGCGAGTGCCCCGGAGTATGGATCACCTCGAAGACGCGGTCGCCGAGGTCGATGACGTCGCCGTCCTCCACCAGCCGGGTGGCGGGGGCCGCCTTGACGGCATAGGTGGTGGCGGCGAAGGGCTCGGGGGGCAGCCGCTCGAAGATATCATCGCTGACATAGGGGTCGGCCAGGGTCGCGCGCCGCCCGGGAGCGGCGAGGATATCGGCCTCGGCGCGATGCACCACCCTGTCCTCGAACTCATGGTGGCAACCGATATGGTCGAAGTGGGTATGGCTGGCCACCGCGGTCAAGGGCCGCTCGGTGACCAGCGGCACCCACTCGCGTAGCGACACCACGCCCATCCCGCTATCCACCAGCATGTCGCGATCGCGGCCGCGCACGTGCCAGATATTGCAGCGGTAGAAGGCCTGGATGAAGGGCTCTTCGATGTGCGTGACGCCGTCGCCCACGCTGCGCGTGGCATACCACTCCTGGGGGCGGGCACGCTCGCTCATGGGGTCACCTCCTCGGCGGCGAAGATGCTCAACTGGGCGGGATCCACCGATAGCGCCATACGCGCCCCGGGCTGCGGCTGCAGCTCGGACGGCAGGTGGGCGATCAGCGTGGTGGCGGCCACGTCCTCGCAGTGTAGATGACAGCGAAAGTGGGTGCCGAAAAAGGCGCTATCGCCGACCCGCGCGCGGCACATCGATGGTATCGATCACCAGCACGTCCCAGTCGCCGGGTCGCGACTGCTCGAGCATGGCGAAGGCCGCGCCGGTGCCCTCGTACTCGCGCAGATTGACGGTGACCCCGTGGGCCTCCTCGAAAGGTTCGATCAACGAGGCATTGGTATGCTCACACCACACCAGGGCATTGAGGCTATCGGCCTGGGCTGGGCAGAGAGTGCTGCCAGGCCGAGTAGGGCGCGGGCGGGCAGGCCCCGCGACAACTCGACGCCATGACGCCCCCCGCCATGGCCTAGCGGGCCGTGCCCGGGCGACTCAGCGGCAGGCCGCGGGCAGGCGGCCGCGCTCGCCGATGGCCTGGCGCATCAGCAGTCGCTTGAGCGGGGTCAGCCGGTCGACGCCGGAGAGGCCAACGTTGCGCGCCAGGGTCAGCGCCGGATGGCGTGCGCCGAACAGCACCCGGAAGCCGTCCATCAGCGCCAGCATGGCGCCGTTGTCGCCGCGCCGCCGCCGTGCATAGCGCGACAGGATGCGCGGGTCGCCGAGCGCAGCCCCGCGCCGCCGTGCCTCGAGCAGCTCCTCGGCCAGCACCGCGGCATCCATCAGGCCCAGGTTGACGCCCTGGCCGGCGAGCGGGTGGATGCTGTGTGCTGCGTCGCCCACCAGTGCCAGGCCGGGTTTGACGTAGTCGCGGGCATGGCGCTGCACCAGCGCAATATCGATGGCGTCATCGACCACCTCGACCTCCCCCAGCCGCCCCTCGAAGGCCTCGAACAGCGCTGACGCCAATGCCTCGCGGGGCAGGCCGGCCAACCGCTCGGCCTCCGCCGGTGTCGTCGACCAGACGATCGAGCAGTAGTGGGGCTCGCCTTCGAGCGTCAACGGTAGAAACGCCAACGGCCCGCTGGGCAGAAACACCTGGCGCGCGACGCCGGTGTGACTGCGCGCCACGCGCACCGTGGTCACCAGGGCACGCTGACCGGTGTCGGCCTCGTGGGTCTCGATGGCGGCCAGCTCCCGCAGCCGCGAGCGCGCGCCGTCGGCGGCCACCACCAGCGGTGCACTCAATTCGCTGCCGTCATCGAGGGTCAGCGTGTGGCCGGCCGCGCCCTCGCGCCAGCCTGTGACCCGCGCGGCAAAACGCTGGGTGACACTCGGCAATTCGGCCAGGCGCGCCTCGAGTGCTGCCAGCACCACCTCGTTCTCGACGATATGGCCCAGCTGCGGCACGCCGGCCTGATCGGCGCTGAAGTGAATCTCGCCGCTGCCTTCGCTATCCCAAACCTGCATGCCGTCGTAGGGCGTGATACGCGCCAGCCGTGACCAGACCCCAAGCCCCTCCAGCAGACGCTGCGACACCGGCGTCAGGGCGCTGACCCGCGGCGATGGCGTAGCGCTCGGCAGGTAAGGCTGCGGCAGCGGGGCCGGCCGCCCGTCGACCACCGTCACCGCCAGCCCCGCCTGGCCCAGCAGCGCCGCCAGGCAGGCGCCCACCATTCCGCCACCGACGATGATCACTTGCGCCTGCATGGGCGACTCCTCCACGACTGACCATGAGCATCGAGTATCTCACGCCGGCGCAGCGCACTCGAGTCAGCGCTGTGCGATACACAAAACGGGTGGAAATGTTTTTCACAGAAGTCTATTTTGTGTACACAATAACCGAGCAATATGTGTCGAAAGAGCCAAGTATTAGTATACAAAAACAGTGCACAGTAGAGGCTATCTCATGAGTCAACTCGAACAGGGCCAGCGCCCCTCACGCACCATCAATCAGGATCCCGACGCCATGCCGCCACTCGGCAAGGCGATCCCCCTGGGCATTCAGCACATCATGGCGATGTTCGCCGGCAACGTGACGCCGCCGATCATCATCGCCGGCGTGATCGGGGCTACCACCGGCGAACAGATCTTCCTGATTCAGGTCGCCCTGTTCGTCGCCGGTATCGCCACCCTGGTCCAGACCATCGGCATGGGACCCATCGGCGCCCGCCTGCCCATCGTCCAGGGCACCAGCTTCGGCTTCCTGCCGGTGGCCCTGCCGCTGGCCGGCACCTTCGGCCTGCCCGCGGTGCTGGGCGCCTCGCTGGTGGCCGGGATGCTGCAGGTGGGCCTCGGGGCCTTCCTCAAGAAGATTCGCCACTGGTTCTCGCCGGTGGTCACCGGCATCGTGGTGCTGTTGATCGGCATCACCCTGATGCCGGTAGGCCTCAACTACGCCGCCGGCGGCGTGGGAGCGGAAGATTTTGCCTCCCCCACCAACCTGGGCCTGGCCTTCTTCGTGCTGGTGGTGACCGTCGGCGTGCACCAGTTCGGTCGCGGCTTCCTCAAGGCGGCCTCTATTCTGGTGGGCCTGGCCAGCGGCTATCTGCTGGCGATCCTGCTCGGCATGGTGGACTTCTCAAGCGTCGCCGACGCCGCCTGGTTCTCCATTCCCCGGCCGCTGCAGTACGGGCTGGAATTCCAGCTGACCGCCATCATCGGCATGACCCTGATCATGTTCGTGGTGGGGCTGGAGACCATCGGCAATATCTCCGCCATCACCATCGGCGGCGCCGGCCGCCAGGCCAAGGATCGAGAGCTTTCCGGCGGCGTCATGGCCGACGGTGTGGCGACCTCCTTCGCGGCAATCTTCAATACCTTGCCCAACACCGCCTATGCCCAGAACGTCGGCCTGATCACCCTGACCGGCGTGGTCAGCCGCCATGTGGTGACCATCGGTGGCATCCTGCTGATCTGCATGGGCCTGTTCCCCAAGCTCGGCGGCCTGGTAGCAGCCATGCCCCATGCGGTGCTGGGCGGCGCCGGCGTGGTGATGTTCGGCATGATCGCCTCGGCGGGACTGAAGATCATCCAGGAGTGCGAGCTCAATCAGCGCGCGATGCTGATCATCGCCGTGTCGCTGAGTCTGGGCATCGGGCTGCCGGCGGTGGAAGCCATCTCCGAGACCATGCCCGGCCAGGCCGGCCTGCTGCTCAAGTCGGGCCTGGTGCCGGCGGCGGTCGCGGCGCTGCTGCTCGACGCCATTCTACCGGGCAAGCCAACGCGTGAGCCCATCGAGGCGGACGAAACCGCGGCCGCGGCCGACACGGTCACGCCCAAGCAGTAAACGACGCTAAACGTCCAGGGCTCGGCAATGTACTGCCGGACCCTGGGCGTTGGTGCTGAACCAAACGGCGTTTCAGCGCTCCAGTCCCATCGCACGCCGCGCCAGGCCGCGGCGCAGCGGTCCCAACAGGTTGAGACCCACCAGGCCCGCGGCGCGGGCGTGGGAGAGCCAGCCGTTGTCGATGCCAAATAGCCGGATCAGGCCATCGCTGAAACGGATCACGTTATGTCGGTCGACGCCGCGGCGGCGCTCGAGGTCAGCCAGCACCTCGTGACTGCCCGGCCCCAGGCCGCGCTGCCGGGCGTCCTCGAGTGCCGCGACCAGGTCCATCACCCCGCGCAGCGCCAGGTTGAAGCCCTGGCCCGCCACCGGATGCAGCGCATGGGCGGCATTGCCCAGCACCACCAGTCCTGGACGCGTGGGTTCCTCGGCGGTAACCAGCGATAGCGGGTAACAGTGGCGCGTGCCGACGCGGCGGAAGCGGCCAGCGCGATCGCCGAACGCCGCTTGCAGCCGGGCCAGGAAGTCGCTGTCGGAAAGCGCCAGGGTCTGCGACTCGCTGCCGGCGCGATGGGTCCAGATCAACTCCATGCGCTGCCCGGCGAGCGGCAGCAGCGCCAGCGGGCCATCCGCCGTGAAGCGCTCGAAGGCCACGCCGCAGTGTGGCTTGCTGACCTCGAGGTTGGCGATCAGCGCTACCTGGTCATAGGGTGCCGCCTGGCTGGCAATGCCCAGCTGCTCCTTCAACCCCGAACGACCGCCGTCGGCCAGCACCGTCAGCTGTGCCTCCAGCGCTGTACCGTCCGACAGTGCCAGGCGATGCCCTCCGGCCTGGGGTGCGATCGTCTCGACCCGCGCCGGACAGTGCCAGTCGAGGGGCAGTGTCGCCAGCCGCTGGTGTAGCACCCGCCCCAGCCAGGCATTGGGTATTACATGGCCCAGCGCCGTCACGCCCAGCTCCTCGGCACTCAGCCGGGTCACACCCAGGCGGCCTCGCTCGCTGACGTGGATGGTGCGGATCGGCTCGGCCTGCTCGGCCAGCCGCGACCATAGCCCGAGCCGCGCGAAGTGCTCGCAGGAGCCCTGGGCGATGGCGCTGGCGCGCGCGTCGAAACTGGGTTGCGCTTGTGGCTCGACGTCTATACTCGAGGGTAGGGCGCTCGGCTCGATGACCGCCACCTCGAGGCCATGCCGCTCGATCAACGGCGCCAGCGCCGCCGCCAGACTGGCACCGACCAGCCCGCCGCCGACGATGGCGATATCCACCCGTGAGACTGCTTGTTTCATGCGTAGTGAACCTCGCCACTATTACGTAATTTACGTAATGAAAACGCCCGTGCGCGTCACCTGGTCATTACTTGACCATCAGCGCCTCGATATCCGCGACCCGCTTGGGCACCGCCGCGGTCAGCACCTCGTGGCCGCTTGGCGTTACCGCAACATCGTCCTCGATACGGATGCCAATGCCGCGGAAATCGGCGGGGATGTCGTCGGCGTCGGGAATATATAGCCCCGGCTCGACGGTCAGCACCATGCCCGGCACCAGCGGCCGCGGCTCGCCGTCGAGGCGATAGTCGCCGACGTCGTGGACGTCCAGCCCCAGCCAGTGCGAGGTGGAGTGCAGGTAGAAGCGGCGGTAGGCCTCGCTGTCGATATTGTCGTCCAGCTCGCCCTCGAGCAGGCCCAGCGACAGCAACCCCTGGGTCAGGTCACGCACCACGCCGTCGTGGATCGCCTTGAGCGTCACCCCCGGTGCCACCGCGGCCACGGCGCGCTCCTGGGCCGCCAGGACCACCTCGTAGAGCGCGCGCTGGGCGGCGCTGAAACGGCCGCTGACCGGGAAGGTGCGGGTGATATCGCCGGCGTAGAGGTCGAACTCGGCACCGGCATCGATCAGCACCAGCTCGCCGTCGCGCAGCGCCGCGCGGTTGCTGATGTAGTGCAGCACGCAGGCGTTGTCGCCGCCGCCGACGATGCTGGCATAGGCTGGGCCGCTGGCGCCGTGCCATACGAATTCGTGCTCCAGCTCGGCCTGCAGCTGGTACTCATGCAAGCCCGGCGCTGCAGTGCGCATGGCGCGCAGGTGGGCACGCGCCGAGATCTCGCCGGCATGGCGCAGCAGCGCAATCTCTGACTCGCTCTTGATCAGGCGCTGCTCGTGAATCAGTGCCGCCACGTCGCTGAAGCGACTCGGCGCCACAGCGCCTTGCCGACGTCGCCCCTGCAGCTCGCCGCGCACGCTCTCGGCCAGGGCCATGGCCTCGGCGTCATCGAGGGGCAGATACAGCGTCTCGCGGCCATCGAGCAGTTCGGCCAGCCGCGGCTCGCGCTCGGCATTCTCGAACGCCTGGTCGATGCCGAACTCGGCCTCGGCGCCAGCAGCGCCGAGGCGAATGCCGGTCCAGGCTTCGAGGGTGGCGTCCTTGTCCTGGCAGAACAGCACGCACTCGCCGGCCTCGCGGCCGGGCAGCAGCAGCAGCAGGGCATCCGGTTCGGGAAAACCGCAGAGGTAGTGAAAGTCGCTGTTCTGGCGGAACGCGAACTCGCTGTCCCGCGAGCGGGTCACCAGGTCCGCGGAGGGCAGCAGCACGGCGCTATCGGGCGCCAGCGAGGCCATCAGGGTGTCACGGCGGCGGCGATATTCGGCCAGGCCAATCGGCGCCGGTCGCGGCAGGGCAGGGGGCAGCAGCATGGTATCTCGAGACGACATTCAGTGGGGCTCCTCGACCTGTTCGACCTGGGGCTTGCCGGGGTGCTGCTCGGTATACAGCAGCATCGCCGCCATGCGCACGTGCTCGGTGAGCGCAAACAGGTCATTCTCGTTTTCGCTGCTCTCCTCGAGCTCGGTGTCAATGGCGGCCAGTCCCTCGAGGTCGTCCAGCGCTTCGCGCAGCGGCGCCGACCAGCCCTGGCGGCGCGCGGGATCGAGGTCGTTGAGCACCTCGAGAAAGCCCAGCGTCCACTCCTGAAGGCCGCGGGCGCGCTCGGCCAGCGAGAACATCTCATCGGGCAGCAGCGGCTCGTAGTTGAGCGCCTCGCCGGCCAGCGCCTCGAGGCTCTGGCGACGCCAGGCCAGCAGCACCTCGGCGCTCTCGGGGTCACGCGGCTGGTCGACGCCCAGCGCATCACAGAGCTCATTGAGCCAGGCCTCGGCGGCCAGGTCGTGGAGGGCCAGGCCGGCGGCCAGGCGACCGTCGAGGAAGGCTGGCGACTGCAGGCTACCGTGTATCAAAAAGGCGTCGGCGACGTCGGAAAAGCTGAGCTGTTGATTGATCAGAGACATGACTAGACTTCCGAAGGAGAAGGGCGAGCCGCCGCGGCGCGTTGACCGTCTGCAAGCGGCTCTCTTATGATGACCGAATCGTCATAGCCTAACGCATCTGCCCCATTCTTGGCCCACCCTCATCCCTGCCCGGGAGCGCACCATGACCGATGACAGCCGGCCGACCACTGAGATCACGCTGCTGGGGCGTGGCTACGTCATTGCGTGCCCCCCGGAGGAGCAGGAGCAGCTCAATCGCTCTGCCCGCTACCTCGATCGCGCCATGCACGGCATTCATGCCCGCGGCAAGGTCCTCGGCGCCGAGAAGATCGCCATCATGGCGGCGCTCAACATTACCCACGAGCTGCTGCAGGCCCTCGACGAGCGCAAGGACAGCGATGCTGCCCTGGAGCGGCTCGGCGAGCGCCTCGAGCGGGCACTGGCCGACGTCACACCGCGCTGAGACGCCACGATATATTCCCGGCGACGGCTTTGGCGCACCCGCCGCCTCTGATAGGATGAAGATGTTCTCTGGGGTGTGCGCCAGTCGTTATAGTCCCTCGAGCCTATGCGCAGTACCCAGGGGGCCAAATGCTAGACAGACCCGTGTGCATGTCCGTGCGACGGAAAGCCTGACGGTCTGTCTGCGGCCACCCACCTTGAACCAATGGGTTCAAGGGCCAGAACGACAGCGGCACTCTGGAGAACTCTTCACCCCCTTTGCGACCGTCGCCCTGTGACCCATACCGCCTCACCCCTTACCGAACAGCGCCGAGAACTGCGCCGAGAGCTGCGCCAGCGACGACGCGCCCTGAGCGCCCGCCAGCAGCGCGAGGCCTCACGCCGCCTGTGCCGCCAACTGCGCCAGTTGCCGGAGCTGCAGCGCGCTCGCCGGATTGCCCTGTACCTGCCCAACGATGGCGAAATCGACCCCACCCCACTGGTCGACTGGCTACGCCGGCGTGGCGCCCGCGTCTATCTACCGGTACTCATGCCGCTGTCAGACAACCGCCTGTGGTTCGTCCACTATCACACCACCACGCCGATGGTGCGCAATCGCTACGGCATCCTCGAACCCAGCACTCGTCACGCCGCGCATCGTGCTCGGCGTCTGCCAGCCTGGGGGCTGGATTTGGTGGTGCTACCGCTGGTGGGCTTCGACGCACACGGCCAGCGCATGGGCATGGGCGGTGGCTTCTATGACCGCAGTTTCGCCTTTACCCGCCGCGGTGGGCCGCGCCCGCGGCTATTGGGTATCGCCCACGCCTGCCAGCAGGTCGCGGCGCTGCCCAGCGCCAGCTGGGATATCCCGCTGGATGCCATCGTCAGCGACACCGGGGTGATACGCCCCCCGCGCACCTAGTCGTGCGCAAAAAAAAGCCGATACGGGTTACCCCGTATCGGCTCGGTCGTTCTCTGGTCATGGCACTGTCGTACCAGGGTTGTCTGCTCAGCTGCCGGCGAGTGCCTGGGCGTAGCCGGTCGCCACCACCCCGATGACAAACAGCAGCGCCAATGCCATGACCAGATCGGGCTTGCGCTTCATGTGTAGCTCCGTGGAATTGTTACATTCGGAAACGTTAATGTCGCCCCTGACGACAGGCTGACTATAGGCCTCAAGGACGACAAAAACAACCGTCACAATGCCACGATATGACCCCCAAACCCTTGCCATATCATAAGCTCAAGGTAAGTTGGCGCTCACTACGCTAGATGCATGGTCGATCAGGCCATGAATAGCCGATAGGCGGCGTTGTCGGTCTCCTTCCAATAGCGATAGCCGATCTCGTCGAAGTGCTCCTCGACGTGGCTGCGGTCGCCGTTGGGGATCTGCATACCCACCAGTACCCGCCCATAGGCGGCACCGTGGTTACGATAGTGAAACAGTGAAATGTTCCAGTCGTGGGGCAGGTGGGTCAGGAAGTTCATCAGCGCGCCGGGGCGCTCGGGAAACTCGAAGCGATAGACCTCCTCCTCGAAATGCTGCTTGGGCCGGCCGCCACCGAGGTGGCGGATGTGCAGCTTGGCGAGCTCGTTGTCGGTGAGGTCCTCCACCGGGTAGCCCGCCTCACGCAACCGGTCGATCACCGCCTGGCGGTCCTCACCACCCGGCTTGACCTGCACACCGACGAAGATATGCGCGTTCTCCGGGTCCGCGTAGCGATAGTTGAACTCGGTGACCATGCGCTTGCCGATGGTCTTGCAGAATTTCTTGAAGCTGCCCGGCCGTTCGGGAATGGTGACCGCCAGGATCGCTTCGCGCTGCTCGCCGAGCTCGGTGCGCTCGGCGATATGCTGCAGGCGATCGAAGTTGGTGTTGGCCCCGGAGTTGATGCACAGCAGGGTCTGGCCCTCGACCCCGGTCTGCTGGACGTATTTCTTGAGCCCCGCCAGCGACAGCGCCCCGGAGGTTTCCGCCACCGCCCGGGTATCGTCGAAGATATCCTTTACCGCGGCGCACATCTCGTCGGTATTGACGGTGATCACCTCGTCGACCAGGTCGCGCATGATCTTGAACGGCATCTCGCCGATCTGCGCCACCGCCACACCCTCGGCGAACACGCCGACCTGGTCCAGGGTCACCCGCTTGCCGGCGTCCAGCGCCGCCTTGAGGCAGGCGCTGTCCTCGGCCTCGACGCCAATCACCTTGATATCGGGACGCAGGTACTTGAGGTAGGCCGCCACCCCGGCAATCAGGCCGCCTCCGCCTACCGGCACGAATACCGCGTCGAGGCGACCGCTATGCTGACGCAGGATCTCCACGCCGATGGTGCCCTGGCCGGCGATCACGTCGATATCATCGAACGGTGGAATGTAGGTGTAGCCGTGCTCGGCGACCAGCTCGCGGGCATGCTCGGCGGCGGCCGAGAAGGCGTCGCCCTTGAGGATCACTTTGGCGCCGCGGGCACGCACGGCCTGCACCTTGATATCGGGAGTGATCCGCGGCATCACGATCACCGCCTTGACCCCCATCAGCTTTGCGGCCATGGCCAGGCCCTGGGCGTGGTTACCCGCCGAGGCGGCGATCACGCCCTTGTCTTTCTGGGTTTCGCTGAGCTGCGCCATCTTGTTGTAGGCGCCACGGATCTTGAACGAGTAGACCGGCTGTAGGTCCTCGCGCTTGATCAGGATCTGATTGTTGAAGCGGCGGGAGAGAAAGGGGGCCGGGGAGATCGGCGTTTCCCGGGCGGCATCGTAGACCCGGGCCTGGAGAATTTTCTTGACGGTAGCTTCGAGCATCCTGGTGTCCTGATGGGAATAACGCAGCGCGGCAGCGCAAACCGCAAACGGCGGAGAAAACCCCTATTGGTAGCATTCCCGCCGCCCCGGCGTCCAGCGCGCCATCCACAGTGGCAGGTGGCTGACGTATACTGGCGGCGCCTACATTCACCAGCCGCGACCAACTCCCATGACCCAAGACGAACTCAAGGACGCCGTGGCCGCCGCCGCCATCGATGAAATCCGTCCGCATCTCGCCCGCAGCACCGTACTCGGCATCGGCACCGGCTCCACCGCCAACCTTTTCATCGACCGCCTGGCCGAACTACGCGACGAGTTCAAGGGTGCCGTGGCCAGCTCCGAGGCCAGCGCCGAGCGCCTGCGGGGCCATGATATCGAGGTCTTCGAGCTCAACGAGGTCGGCAGCGTGCCTTTCTATATCGATGGTGCAGACGAAGTGAACGCTCACCTACACATGATCAAGGGCGGCGGCGCGGCGCTGACCCGCGAGAAGATCGTCGCCGCCTGCAGCGAGCGCTTCATCTGCATCGCCGACGCTTCCAAACGGGTGGCCCGCCTCGGCGCCTTCCCTCTACCGGTGGAGGTGATCCCCATGGCGCGCTCCTACGTGGCCCGCGAGCTGGTCAAGCTCGGCGCAGACCCGGTGTATCGCCAGGGGGTGGTCACCGACAACGGCAACCAGATCATCGACTGCTTCGACTTCATGATCGATGACCCGCTGGCCATGGAGGCGCGCCTCAACGCCATCGTCGGGGTGGTCACCAACGGCCTGTTCGCCGCCCGCGGTGCCGACGTGCTGCTGCTGGGCGATACGCATGGCGTCGAGCGGCTGACGCCCATCGAGTAAGCGAACACTTACTGACTATCCAGCAGCCGCGCCAAGCCCTGCCGGGTGCTCGCCAAGGCGCCACGGTTGGCCGCTACGACCCGCTGGCCGGCCTCGCCCAGCCGCAGCCGCTCGGCGTCATCCTTGAACAGTGCGGCCAGCGTGGTGGCCAGCGCCTTGGCGTCGGCCACCCGCACCAGCGCCCCAGCGTCATCGAGTACCTCGGCCACATCCGTGAAGTTGGCCAACTGTTCGCCGCTCAGCACCGGGATACCCATCGCCGCCGGCTCGAGCAGGTTGTGGCCGCCCACCGGCACCAGGCTGCCGCCGACGAAGGCCAGGTCGGCCGCACCGTAGAGCAGGGTGAGCTCACCCAGGGTATCGCCCAGATAGACGGCGTCATCCTGGCTCGGCAACTGCCCCTGCGAGCGGCGCGGCACCGACATGCCCTGCGCCGCGCACAGCGCTGCCACCGCCGCGAAGCGCTGCGGATGACGGGGCACCAGGATCAGCAGGGCGTCGGGGTGAGCACGGCGCAGCAGTGCATGAGCCTCGAGCAGCTGCTCGTCCTCTCCCGGGTGGGTGGAGCCGGCGATCCATACCGGCCGGTTGCCGAACTGCGTGCGCAGCGCCTGTGCCGCGCTGCGCAGCTCAGGCGCCACGCTGATATCGAACTTCAGCGAGCCTACCGCCTGGCTGCGTTCGGCGGCCATGCCCAGCGCCCGGAAGCGGGCAAGATCCTCCGCCGACTTGGCGGCCAGCCAGTCGACCCCGCACAGTGCGTCCTGCATCAGCGGCCGGATTCGCCGGTAGCGCGCAAAGGCCTGCGGCGAGAGCCGGCCGTTGACCACCGCCAGCGGTACGCCCTGTCGGCGGCAGGCGGCCAGCAGGTTGGGCCACAGCTCGGTTTCGAAGATGATCGCCATCTGCGGCACCAGCCGCGCCAGAAAGCGCCGCGTCGCCCCGGGGTAGTCCAGGGGCAGGAAGCGGTGGTGAAGCCGCGCCGCCAGGCCCGCGTCACGGCGCAGCGCCTCGACGCGTTCGGCGCCGGTGGCGGTCATGGTGGTAACCGTGAGGTGATGGCCGGGGTAGTCGTCGAGCAGCGCCTCGATCAGCGGCCGGGCGGCGATCACCTCGCCCAGCGAGGCGCAGTGCAGCCACAGGCCGGGGCCGGGCGGCGCCTCGATCAGCCCCAGCCGCTCGCGGCGCGGCCGAGCGGGGCGCTGCTCGCGCCACACCCGGCGCCACACCAGCGGCGTCAGCAGCGCCAGTGCCAGCGAATAGAGCCACCGCGCCCAGGGCTTGCCCGCCGCCGCCATCAGCGCTCGCGATCGAGAATGGTGGAGATCATGGCGGTGGTCGAGACGCCATCCTCGAAGCCCAGCACGCGCACCTCGCCGCCGGCGTCACGCACCGCCTGGCCGCCGGCGATATCCTCGGGCCGGTAGTCGCCGCCCTTGACCAGGATATCCGGCAATACTGCCTCGATCAGGCGCTGCGGGGTGTCTTCGCCGAAGGGCACCACCCAGTCCACGGCGCCGAGGCCGGAGAGTACCTGCATGCGCCGCACCAGCGGGTTGATGGGGCGCTTGGGGCCCTTGAGGCGCCCGATGGAGGCGTCGTCGTTGACCGCCACGATCAGGCGGTCGCCGAGCTGGCGGGCGTGCTCCAGGTAGGCAACGTGGCCGGCGTGGAGGATGTCGAAGCAGCCGTTGGTCATCACCACCCGCTCGCCACGGGCCTGGGCGGCGCGCACCGCCTCGACCAGCGGTGTTTCGTCGATCACCCCGAACTCGGCGAGCTTGTCGCCATGCACGGCGGTGTAAAGCTCGGCGATCGACAGTGTCGCGGTACCCGGCTTGGCCACCACCAGGCCGGCGGCCAGGTTGGCCAGGGTCATGGCCTCGGCGAAGCCGTGGTCGGC
This sequence comes from Halomonas salipaludis, assembly GCF_002286975.1. GTDB lineage: Bacteria > Pseudomonadota > Gammaproteobacteria > Pseudomonadales > Halomonadaceae > Franzmannia > Franzmannia salipaludis. Next base: position 338,073 of record NZ_NSKB01000003.1, on the reverse strand, counting down.
GGCCAGCGCCAGGCCGAGCACGCCGATCACGGTATCGCCGGCGCCGGTGACGTCGAACACTTCGCGGGCGCGGGTCGGCAGGTGCAGCGGCGCGTGATCGCCACGAATCAGCGTCATGCCTTTTTCGCTGCGGGTGATCAACAGCGCCTCCAGCTCGAGCTCGGCGCGTAGCGCTTCGCCCTTGGCCGCCAGCTCTTCATCGCTGCGGCAGGCGCCAACCACTGCCTCGAACTCGGTGAGATTGGGGGTGATGACGCTGGCGCCGCGGTAGCGGCGAAAATCGTTGCCCTTGGGGTCGACCAGCACGCGCTTGCCGGCACCGCGCACCAGCGCGATCAGTTCCTCGATGCGATTGAGCGTGCCCTTGCCGTAGTCGGAGAGGATCACCAGGTCGACGTCGTCCAGCACCGCCTCGACCTGGGCCAGCAAGGCCGAGGTATCCACCTCACCGAGCCCCTGCTCGAAATCGAGACGAATCAGCTGCTGGTTGCGGCTCATCACGCGCAGCTTGGTGATTGTGGGTATTTCAGCGCTGCGCTGGAAGTGAGTACTCACTCCGGCATCTTCGAGGCGGGCAGTGAGCAGGTCGGCGTTGGCGTCGTCGCCGACCAGGCCGGCGAGGCCGGCATGGCCACCCAGCGAGGCGATATTGAGCGCCACGTTGGCGGCGCCACCGGGGCGGTCGTCGGCCTCGTCGACGCGCACCACCGGCACCGGCGCCTCGGGGGAGATCCGCGAGGTGCCACCGTGCCAATAGCGGTCGAGCATGGCATCGCCGACCACCAGCACGCGGGCATGTTCCAGGGCGGTGAGGTCAAGTTTCATCACGGGGCTCCGAGAGCAGGGTGTCCAAACGGTCGATGACGTCGTCGGCGGCGATCAGTGACATGGCGTCGGGGTGGCGCACGCGCTCGCCCCAGCCGAGCGTCTCGACGTCCTTGTGCAGAAACTGCGCGACTGCCTGTGGGTAACGGTCCACCGCCAGATGGCGCCAGCAATAGGGCCCGGTACGCTGCAGGTTGGAGGTGGCGTAGAGGCCGATCACCGGCGTATTCAAGGCATTGGCCATATGCACCGGGCCAGAGTCCGGGGCGATCACCGCCTGGGCCTCGTCGATCAGCGCCAGCAGCCCCTTCAGCGACAGCTGGCCGACAGCGTCGACCAGCGCCTCGCGGTCCGGCACCAGGGCGGCGATACGCTCGCACATCTCGCGCTCCTTGGCGGTGCCGCTGCCGGTGAGCAGAGTAACCAGGCCATACTGCTGCCAGGCGTGCTCGATCACTGCGGCAAAGCCCGCCGCCGACCAGTTACGGAAGTTGCGCACCCTCACGCTGCTGCATGGGCTTACCACCAGGTAGTGGCGCCCGGCACTCAGCCGTCGGGCTTCTTCGAAGGCGGCATCCGGCACGCTGAGCCGCCACTCGAGGCGGGTATCCTCGACGCCGAGCAGGCACGCGAAGTCCATGAACGATTCGACCACGTGGGCGCGCGGGTGCGGCGGCAGCTGACGATGGGTGAACCAGTGCTGGGCGTCCTTGGCACGAGCCCTGTCGTAGCCCACCCGCACTGCGGCCTTGAGCCCAAGCGACAGCAGGCTGGCGCGGATCGCCTGCTGCATGTGCAGCAGCACGTCGAAGCGCGTCTCGGCGAGCTCGCGCCACAGCGCGCGCATGCCGGCCAGGCCAGAGGCCTTGTCGTAGACCACGAACTCGACCCCGGACAGGCCCGCCAGTAGACTGTGCTCGCCCTTGCCGATGATCCAGGTGATGCGCGCCTCGGGCCACTGGCGCTGCAAGGCACGCACGGTGGGTACCAGATTACACACATCGCCCAGCGCCGACAGGCGCAGGATGCCGATATGGCGGGGCTGGGCGGGTAGAGGACGCTTCATGCAGTTGGCAAGGTTCCAGGCGGCGAAAACGTTCATTCTATATGATGCGCACAGTGTATGTGACGCCTTGCCTGCCTCACAAATCGACCCCGCGCTGTTCTCCCCCGCCTATTGGCGCCAGCACGGCGGCGTGGTCGGCGAGGCACCCGGACGCGGCACCAGCCTGTTCGTGCAGGCCGGCTCACAGCAGTGGGTGCTGCGTCACTATCGCCGCGGCGGCCTGGTCGGCCGCGTCATCCGCGATCGCTACCTGTGGACCGGCCTGGAACGAACCCGCGCCTTCCGCGAGCTGCGCCTCACCGCCGAACTCCACGCCCGCGGTCTGCCGGTGCCACCGCCGGTGGCGGCCTGTGTCTGGCGGCACGGCCTGAGCTACCGGGCAGCGCTGATCACCGTGCGGCTGGCCGGCACACGGGCGCTGGCCGAGCGGCTGGCTGATGCCGACGCCACACTGCTGGAGCGGGTCGGCGCCAGCGTTGCACGCTTCCATGCCGCCGGCCTCGACCATGTCGACCTCAACGCCCGCAACCTGCTGGTCGACGCGGCAGACCAGGTATGGTTGATCGATCTCGATCGCTGCCGGCTGCGCCAGCCCGGCGCCTGGCGGGCCGCCAATCTCGACCGCCTGGCGCGCTCGCTGGCCAAGTTCGACGCCCCACCAGCAGCCATGGAGGCGATTCGCCGCGGCTATCGTTCCTCGATCTCCTTCGGTGGATAGAGTCGCGCCAGCAATCCTTCCAGGCCAGCGATGATATCCATCCGCCCCGGCACCTGGCCATCGCGGTGGAACACCGCCTCGTGGCAATCCTCGTAGCGCGGCCAGTAGCGAAACGGCACCGTCATGAAGAAAATTCCCAGCGTCGGCGTATGCGTAGCCAACGCCAGGTTACGTACGCCGGTATCCCCGGAGACCAGCACACTGGACTCGGCCATGAAGTGCCCAAGCGCCTCGAGATCGAGCCGCGGCTGGACGCTAACATGAGCATGTCGGGCCACCACCTCGGCCAGAAAGGCACCGCCCTCTTCCGCCTTGTGACCCTCGAGCAGTACGTGCTCGAACTGCGGCAAGCGCTGTGCGGCCTGTTCGATCACCTCGCACCACGAGTCCGGCGATAGCGACTTTTCGGCCACTGCAGCGAACGGAAAGTAGACGATCCGTCGACACGCCGACTCGCGACAATGGCGAGGCATGGCGAATTCGAGCGGATACTGAGGCTTGTGGCCCATGATCTTGAGAAAGTCGAGCAGCACCTCTGCCTCGTAGTGAAAGTCCGAACGCAGAATGCCGATATCGAACAGCAGGCGGTTGAAGCTACGCCGATAGGGAAAACCAAGCTTGACGCGAGCCGGGGTCAGCAGCGTCAACAGCCGCGAGCGGGCGGTATCGGCGAGATCGAACAGCACGTCGGGCTCACCAAGCGCCTTTAGCTGCGACCACTTGCCGCTCACACTCCGCTCTTCGGTATCGAGCACATGTATCGCATCGACCAGGTCGGTCGGCAGCGCATACTGATAGCGGCTGATGGTGCTCAGCGTGATGTGCGCACCGGGAAAGAATCGCCGCAGCTCGACCAGAAAGGGCCGCGTGGCCATCATGTCACCGAAGGCGCACTGACGGATCACGACGATGCGCCGCACGTTATCGACATGCAGACACGACAACCAGCGGCGCCCGGTATGATTAAGATAGCCGCCTTTTTCCACCCAGGCCTTCATGCTGCCTCCTTGCTGGTGTCGGCTGCCACATAGGCGTTACATAGCGCCGCGACATGGGCGCTCAACGAGAAGTCCCGGCGTACCCGCTCCTCCGCCGCCACGCCCAGCCGCTGGCGCAGCACGGGGTCGTCGGCCAGGGCCTCCAACTGCTGCGCCCAGGCGTCGGGGTCGTCGGGGGCGGCCAGGCGCCCAACCGCGTCGTCTAGCAGTTCGGGAATCGCGCCGCTGTCGGCGCCGATGACCGGACGGCCGGCGGCCATCGCCTCGATCACCGTCAGCCCGAAGGCTTCGTTGGTGGAGGGAATGCAGACGATATCCAGCGCCCTCAGCAAGCGCGGCAGGTCGCCGCGAAAGCCGCTGAAGCCAACCCGCTCAGCGAGCCCCAGCGCCGCCACCTTGGCCTCGAGCTCGGCGACATAGGGCTCGTCGCTGCCTTCGCTGGCATGCAAACCGCCGATCATCACGGCGTGCCAGTGCAGGGCCGGTGCGCGTACGGCGAGTCGCGCCAGCGCCTCCAGCCAGATATCCTGGCCCTTGCCCGGCGTCAGCCGCCCGGGCAGGCCGATCAGCAGGGCCTCGGGCGGCGCGCCAAGCTCGCTACGCAGCGTGTCAATGTCGCCGTGGGCGGCATAGGGCGCCGGATCGATGCCCAGGTAGAGCCGCTGAATGCGCTCCGGGGGTAGCGCGAAGGCCTTGAGGTTGCGCGCCCGGGTGGCCTCGCTGATCGAGAATAGCCGGCTAAGTTTGCCGTAGGCCCAGCGATGGTAGAGTCCCTTCTTGGGGCGGGTCACGCCCATGTGCTCGGTGAAGAACAGCCGCAGGCTGGGCCGCAACGTCTTGAGCAGGGCGGCCAGGCGCAGGTCCGAGGACTTGTGGCAGTGCAGCACCTGGATGCGATGGCGCTGCAGATAGCCCAGGATGCGCGCCACGGCCAGCAGTGCGCCGCCGCGTGACGCCACCGACAGCGGCGCCACACCTGCTACCGTGAGGCTATCGGCGACCCGTGAGCCGGCCAGCGCCAGGCCGTGGACCTCCCAGCCCTGGCGCTGCAGCTCGGGTATAATCCGCGCGGGATACATTTCCAGACCACCCCAGCCGCTCGAGAGGCAGATGTGCATGACCTTGTGCGACAAGACGACTCTCCCATGACCGCCCCTCAGGCAACGCCGCGGCGCGTACTGGTGGTGCGTAACGATAAACTCGGCGACTTCATGCTCGCCTGGCCGGCACTCGCCTGCCTCAAGCAGGCCGATGCCGCGCTGCATGTCACCGCCCTGGTGCCAGCCTACACCGCACCGCTGGCCGATGCCTGCCCATGGATCGATGCGGTACTCCTCGACCCCGGCGACGGCGCCCCGCGCCAGGCCCAGCGCGAGCTGCTCGAGCAGCTGCGCGCGGCACGCTTCGACGCCCTGCTGACGCTATTCTCGACGCCGCGCATCGCCTGGCTGGGCTTTCGCGCTGGCATCCCCCTACGGCTGGCGCCGGCCACCAAGTGGGCGCAGCTATTCTACAATCATCGCCTGGCGCAGCGCAGGTCACGCTCGCTCAGGCCCGAGTACGCCTACAACCTCGAGCTCGCCGCAGCGCTGCTGACGCGACTGGGCATCACCCCACCCCAGGTGGCACCGCCCTATTGGCCGCTCGATGCGGCGACTCGTGACGCCGAGCGCAAACGTCTGGCCACCGCCCTCGACCTTGACCTCGCCCGCCCCTGGGTCTTCCTGCATCCGGGCAGCGGCGGCTCGGCGGTCAACCTGGACCTCGAGCAGTACGCCCACCTGGCCAGCGCTATCGCACGTCACGCCCAGGCCTCGCCGCACTGGCTGCTGACCTTCGGCCCCGGCGAGCAACCAGCCGCCGAGACGCTCCGCGCGGCGCTCGGTGAGCATGGCCTGGACGCCCAGCTGGTACCGTCGCGTGATTCGCTGCGCGACTTTGCCCAGGGCCTCGCCGCCGCCGACCTGCTGATTGCCGGCTCCACCGGCCCGCTTCACGTGGCCGGCTGTCTGAACCTGGCCACGGTCGGCTTCTACCCGGCCAAACGCTCATCGACGCCGCTGCGCTGGCAAACCTGCAACGATGCCGAACGGCGCCTGGCCTTCAGCCCACCGCCCGGTAAAGACAGCGAGAGCGACATGTCGCGCATCGACCTCAACGACGCCGCCCTGCGCATCAGCGCGCTGCTGGATCGTCAGGCGGCGCGGTCCGGGTCCTGACCCACAGGTCGGCGTACTTGGCGAAGGTCGAGTGCGCCGACAGCAGCGCCAGTAGCAGCCCGGCGCGACCGTCGAGAAACCCCGCCTTGAGCAGGTACATGCGCAGAAAGCAGCCCAGGCCATGGCCAATCCCCGCCGCCAGGCTGCCGCGCTTGCCCCGCGCGGCGCGCTGCTCGGCCCAGGCCTGGGCGTAGTGGGCCGACTTCTCCAGGTAGTGACGCAGGTCGCGGTAGGTGAAGTGCAGCAGGTCGCCCTCGAGGTCGCGCACCGTCAGCCCCTCGGGGTTGGTAAGCTTCTCGTGGACCAGGGCACTGTCGTAACCGGCGCGCCCGCGCGGGTAGAGCCGTGCGACCCGGTCGGGGTACCAACCGGCGTGACGAATGTAGGCGCCAAAGCACCACGACAGGCGCGCCACGCGATAGATCGCCGGCGCCCCAGCCAGCGCCTTCTCGATGCTGGCGCGCAATGCGGGGGTGACACGCTCGTCGGCATCGACCATCAGGATCCAGTCGCTCTCGACCAGCGCCTCGGCGCGCTGGCGCTGGACCCCGAAACCCTGCCAGTCGGCGTTGACCTCGACCTTGTCGGCATTCTTGTCGGCGTAGCGCCGGGCGATCTCGACGCTGCCATCCTGGCTGCCGGCATCCAGCACCACCAGTTCATCGACCCAACGCAGGGTCTCCAGACAGGCGGCCAGGTTGTCGGCTTCATTCTTGACGATCACTACCGCGGCCAGCGACATGGGGCATCCTCGTGGGTCGGCAAACCGCCAAGTGTAGAGCGGCTCGTCAAGCCCGGCAAACGCGCGGCCAGTGGCGTATGAGCGGGCCTCCAGCCTTGCTAAGCTAGAGGCACTCCAAACCTGCCGAGCGCTTGCCATGTTTCAAGCCATATTTCGTGACGCCAGGCTGCGCCAGCCACGCTGGTGGGCGCTGCTCTTCCTGGGTGGCTGCCTGGCCTATGCCACCGCTTCTCTGCTGCCGCTGGGCCCCTGGCCGTTCTTCCTGGTCGCCGCGCTGTGGCTGCTCGCCGCCTATCTGTTTCGCTGGGGCGCGCCGCGCCGGCCACGGCCACCCAAGGCGGTGATCCCCTGGTCGCTGGTTCCCCTGTTGCTATGGTGGCTGTATGTCTATCTGGCGGCCAGCTTCGGCATCGTCGACCTCGGCGCCATCTATTTTCACCTCCAGGCCGGCATGACCGACCACGGCGGCGCCAGCCGCGTGGTGGCCGCCATCCTCTCCACCCTATGTGCGGTGTTGATCATCGTGGCCTTCACCTGGCTGGTGCGTCACGACCATCGCTGGCGGCTGTTCGAACGCATCCTGGCGCTGCTGCTGCTGGCCAGCAACCCATTGCTCCACGGCATCACCCAGCGCAGTGCCGCCATCGTCGCCGAGGATGGCGCCTGGCTCGATCGCCGCTACGTGGAGCCGGTGATCCATAGCGCACCGGACACGCCCCCCAATCTGCTGCTGATCTACCTGGAGAGTATCGAGCGGACCTACGCCGACCGCGAGCGCTTCGGCGACGCCTACGCCGATCTCGACGCCATCGGCGAGCGCGCTAAGGTCTTCGAGGGCGTACGCCAACTCGACAACACCGGCTGGACCATGGCCGGCATGATCGCCAGCCAGTGCGGCTCTCCGCTGATGCCCGCTGGACTGCTCCACGACCGTCAGTTCGAACCCCTCGACGAGGTGGTACCCGGGGTGACCTGCCTCGGCGACCTGCTCAGCGAGCAGGGCTACCGGCAAACCTACCTGGGCGGGGCCAGCAAGACCTTCGCCGGCAAGGGGCTGTTCTACTACGGCCACGGCTACGACAGCGTGCTGGGTCGTGAGGAGCTGACCCCACGTATGGAGGACCCGGAGTACCTCAACAACTGGGGACTCTACGACGACACCCTGTTCGATTTCGTCATCGAGGAGGTGCGTGAACTGGCCTCTGGCGACGCGCCCTGGAACCTCACCGCCCTGACCATCGGCGGCCATGCGCCCCACGGTCATCCGGCCCAGCCCTGCCTCGACCGTCAGGGCGAGTTCGACGGCGTCGACATTCTCTACTCGGTGGAGTGCAACGCCTGGCTGACTCGCGAACTACTCGACGACCTGGCCGCCGAGAGACTGCTCGATAACACCCTGGTGGTCATCGCCAGCGACCACCTGACCATGCGCGTATCGGCCTGGGACGAGCTGATCGCCGGCCCCCGTGACAACACCTTCATGCTGCTCGGCAACGACCTGGAGCCGCAGCGCATCGAGCGCGAGTCGTCGATGGTCGACGTCTTCCCGACCATCCTCGAGGCCATGGGGTTCGAGATTCATCAGCATCGCGCCGGCCTCGGCGCCTCGCTACTGTCACCAGTGCAGACGCTGCTCGAACGCCATCAGCTGGAATTGATCAACGCCAAGCTACGCGAGGAGCGCGAGCTGCAGCTGCGGCTATGGGACGGCCTCGCCCCGACGCAACGCGAGCAGAACGAAGGCCTGAGCGAGGAGGAGCAGCAGCTGCCGCCGGTGCTCTAAGCTGGCTCGCGCCCCTCGGGGGGGGCTGTCAGCGCAGCGAAGATGCGCTGCGGCGTCAATTGGTTGAGGCAGTTGGTATGCCCCAGCGGGCAGACCCGCGCAAAGCACGGTGAGCACGACAGGCCCAGGCGGTGGATATGCGCCCGAGCGGTCAGCGGCGGCGTGAAATCCGGCGACGACGAACCGTAGAGCGCATGCACGCGGGTGCCCACCGCGGCGGCGACGTGCATCAGCCCCGAGTCATTGGTCACCACCTGCTGGCAGTCGGCGAGTAGATCCACGGCATCGGCCAAGCGCGTCTTGCCGCACAGGTTGTGCACGTGCTCCAGGCCCGCGGCGATATGCTCGCCGTCCTCGACGTCCTTGGGGCCACCCAGCACCCGCACTTCGAAACCGGCCTCCACCAGCCAGATCGCCAGCTGCCGAAAGTACGCCGGAGGCCACTGCTTGGCCGGGCCATATTCGGCCCCCGGCATCATGCCGATCGCCGGACGCGACGATAATCCCAGGGCCAGCCGCAGCTCGACGAGGTTGTCTGGGTCCACCGCCAGTCGCGGGCGGGGAATCGCGAAGTCGCCGCTGGCCGCCTCCGCGACCGGCAAGCCCAGCGAGACGAAGCGCTTGACGGTCTGGTCGAGCACGCCCTTGTCGAGCACACGGCGTCGATTGAGCAGCACCAGCCGCTGTTCGCCGGTAAAGCCAAGGCGCACCGGCACCCGCGCCAGAAACGGAACTAGCGCCGACTTCCACGAACGCGGCAGCACGATGGCGCGATCGAAGCGTCCGCGCAGCAATGTCGCCACCTTGCGCCGCACTCGCCAGCCGAACTCGCCGTGGCCGACGTCCAGCGCAATGGCCTCATCCACCTCGGCCATGCGCGACAGCATCGGCAGCGACCACGCCGGCGCCACCACCCCGATGTGGCAACCGGGGTGGCGCGCCTTGAGGCTCATCAGCAGGCTCTGGGCCATCACCATGTCGCCGACCCAGGAGGGACCCACGACCAGGATCCGCTCGTCGGCATCAGCCATTCAACCACTCCAGATAATCCCGCACGCCCTCGGCAACGGTCTTGAACTCGTGGGGGTAGCCGGCTGCGCGCAGGCGTGAGATATCGGCGCGGGTATAGCTCTGGTAGCGCCCTTTGAGCTCATCGGGAAAGTCGATGAAATCGATCTGCCCGCGCCCGTAGTAGTCGATTACGCTCTCGGCGATGGCCTTGAACGGTTCGGCACGGCCGCTGCCGAGGTTGAAGATGCCCGACTGCTCGGGATGATCGAGGAACCAAAGGTTGACGTCGACCACGTCGCCGACATACACGAAGTCGCGGCTCTGCATGCCGGCGTCATAGCCGTCCCAGGCACCGAACAGTTTGGGGTTCTCGCCGGCCTGGACCTGGGTATGGTGGTGATAGGCAACGCTGGCCATCTTGCCCTTGTGCTGCTCGCGGGGGCCGTAGACATTGAAGTAGCGAAAGCCCACCACCTGGCTCGAGAACTGCTCCCAGCGCGCCCGCACGTACTGGTCGAAGAGCAGCTTGGAGTAGCCGTAGACGTTGAGCGGCCGCTCATGCTCCGGGGCCTCGACGAACACCTCGCTGCCGCCATAGGTGGCGGCCGAGGAAGCGTACAGGAAAGGGATGCCCTTGCGCTGGCAGTAGTTCAGCAGCACCTTGGAGTACTCGAAGTTGTTGTCGAGCATGAAGCGCCCATCCCACTCGGTGGTATCCGAACAGGCGCCCTCGTGGAAAATGGCCTCGATGCTGGGCAAGCCGGCATCCTCACCGCGCAGCTCGGCCTCGACGCGCATCAGGAAGTCGTCCTTGTCGAGGTAATCGCCCAGGGTGCAGTCCGCCAGGTTGACGAACTTGGTGCCATCGCTCAGGTCGTCGACCACCAGCACATCGTTGCGGCCGCGCGCGTTCAGCGCCTTGACCAGATTGGCGCCGATGAACCCGGCGCCGCCCGTCACTACGATCATGTGTCTATCCTCTTGGTTGCCGCGCCTGCCGGAGGCAGGCCTCGGACCGATGGCCAGGCCGACATTCCTGCAGCGTGCCTATAACCGATTCGCTGGTAATTGTATACTTGGCAGTTCTTGAATTCATGGGCCAACGGTGCATCAGCAATGACACAGTCGACGCCAGACGTGACAACCTTCCAGGGCCTGATCCTTGCCCTGCAGCAATACTGGGCCGAACACGGCTGCGTGATCATGCAGCCGCTGGACATGGAAGTCGGTGCCGGCACGTTTCACCCGGCCACCTTCCTGCGCGCCATTGGTCCCGAGACCTGGAACGCCGCCTACGTGCAGCCCTCACGCCGCCCCACCGATGGCCGCTACGGCGAGAACCCCAACCGCCTGCAGCACTACTACCAGTTCCAGGTGGTCATGAAGCCCTCTCCTTCCGCGCTTCAGGACCTCTACCTCGGCTCTCTTGAGCGCCTCGGCATCGACCCGTTGGTGCACGACATCCGCTTCGTCGAGGATAACTGGGAGTCGCCTACCCTCGGCGCCTGGGGCCTGGGCTGGGAGGTCTGGCTCAACGGCATGGAAGTCACCCAGTTCACCTACTTCCAGCAAGCCGGCGGCATCGAGTGCTATCCGGTCACCGGCGAACTGACCTACGGGCTGGAACGCATCGCCATGTACCTGCAGGACGTCGACAGCGTCTACGACCTGATCTGGACCCACGCCCCGGATGGCAGCCAGGTCACCTATGGCGACGTCTACCTGCAGAACGAGCGCGAGCAGTCGGCCTATAACTTCGAGCATGCCGACGTACCGGCACTGTTCGGCGCCTTCGACCATCAGGAGCGCGAGTGCAGCAAGCTGCTCGACGCCGGCCTGCCGCTGCCCGCCTACGAGATGGTGCTCAAGGCCTCGCACACCTTCAATCTGCTCGACGCGCGGCATGCCATCTCGGTGACCGAGCGCCAGCGCTTCATCCTGCGCGTACGCACCATGGCCCGCGACGTGGCCCACGCCTACTACGAATCACGCAAGGCCGCCGGCTTCCCCATGGCCCCGGAAGCCCTGCGCCGCGAGCTGCTCGAGGCAGCCGCCGATACACAGGGAGACGCATGAGTATGGCTTTTCACCCCCTTCTGGTCGAACTCGGCGTCGAAGAACTGCCCCCCGCGGCCATCGACCGCCTCTCCGATGCACTCGCCGAGGGCATCCGCCAGGGCTTGAACGAGGCCGAGGTAAGCTTCGCTAACGTCACCGCCTATGCCTCGCCGCGCCGCCTGGCGGTACACGTCAGCGAGCTTGCCGACAAGCAACCCGACCGCGAGATCGAGCGCCGCGGCCCGGCACTCGCCGCGGCCTTCAAGGATGGGCAGCCAACCAAAGCCGCCGAAGGCTTTGCCCGCTCCTGCAGCGTCGAGGTTAGTGAACTGATCCACCTCGAGACCGACAAGGGCACCTGGCTCGGCCATCGCGAGCGCCAGCAGGGCGAGAGCATCGAGCAGCTGCTGCCGGGTATCGTCGACAAGGCCGTGACTAGCCTGCCGGTGCCCAAGAACATGCGCTGGGGCGCATCCCGTATCGAGTTTTCGCGCCCGGTGCACTGGCTGGTGATGCTCTACGGCGAGCAGGTCATCGAGGCCGAGACCCTCGGCCTGAGCGCCGACCGCCTCACCTACGGGCATCGCTTCCATGCCCCCGGGGCGATCACCCTGGCTCACGCCGATGACTACCTCGAGGTACTGGAAAACGCCTTCGTGCTGGCCGACCGCCAGCGCCGCCGCGAGCGCATTCGCGAGCAGGTGCTCGCCGAGGCCGAGGTGCAGGATGCCCAGGCGGTCATCGACGAAACCCTTCTCACCGAGGTCAGCGGCCTGGTGGAGTGGCCGGTAGCGCTAACCGGCAGCTTCGACGAGCGCTTCCTCGAGGTGCCGCCGGAGTGCCTGATATCGTCGATGAAGGCCAACCAGAAATACTTCCACCTGCTCGATGAGCACGGCAAGCTCAAGCCACTGTTCATCACCATCGCCAATATCGAGAGCCACGCGCCGGAGCGGGTAATCGACGGCAACGAGAAGGTGATCCGCCCGCGTCTGGCCGACGCCGCCTTCTTCTACGACGTCGACCGCAAGACGCCGCTGGCCGAGCGCCAGGCCGGCCTCACCAGCGTGGTGTTCCAGCAGCAGCTCGGCTCGCTGGCCGACAAGGCCCGGCGCAGTGCCGTAGTCGCCCGTGCCATTGCCGAACGCATCGATGGCGACGGCGCCCACGCCGAGCGCGCCGCCCTGCTCGCCAAGTGCGACCTGGTGACCGAGATGGTGCTCGAGTTCCCGGAACTGCAGGGCATCATGGGCTGCTATTACGCGCGTCAGGACGGCGAAGCCGAGGAGGTCGCCCAGGCACTTCATGAGCAGTACCTACCGCGTTTCGCCACTGACGAGATCCCCCAGACACGCACCGGCTTGGCGCTAGCGCTGGCCGACCGCCTCGATACCTTGACCGGCATCTTCGGTATCGGCCAACGGCCCACCGGTGCCAAGGATCCCTTCGCCCTGCGTCGCGCTGCCATCGGCGTCCTCAATATCATGGTCAAGGCCGAACTCGATCTCGACCTGCGCGAGCTACTGTCCCTGGCGGTAGCGCAACACCAGCCACTACCCAAGGCCGAGGGGCTGGTGGATGAGGTGCTCGACTACATGCTGGATCGCTTCCGTGCCTGGGCCCAGGATGAAGGCATGGCAGTTGAGAGCTATCTGGCAGTCCGTGCTCGCCCGGTCACCAAACCCCTCGACTTCGCCCGCCGCATGCGTGCTGTCCATGCCTTCGCCGCTCGCGATGAGGCTGCGGCCCTGGCAGCCGCCAATAAGCGAGTCTCGAATATTCTCGCCAAACAGGACCATGACGGCAGTACTACCGTGAACCCCCAACTGCTGCACGAGGGCGCCGAAAAGGCCCTACATCAAGCGCTGGTAGCGCGTCGCGATGAGGTCGCCCCACTGTTCCAGGCCGGTGACTACAGCGCCGCCCTCGATCGCCTGGCTGCCCTGCGTGAGCCGGTAGACGCCTTCTTCGATGAGGTGATGGTGATGGCCGAGGAGCCAGCGGTACGCAATAACCGCCTGGCACTGCTGGCCAATCTTCAGGCGCTGTTTCTGGAAGTGGCGGATATCGCCGAACTCCAGCAGTAGCCATCTTCTCCTTCAAACCCCAAGGGCCGGCGAGATTCACTCGCCGGCCCTTTTTCTATCTCCATCCGTTCTATCTCGCCTGATGTTTCACGTGGAACATGCACTGCCCTGCTCGACACGCCGGCCTGGGCGATTAACTCATGCCAAGGGCAAATGTTCCGTGGGCTTGGCAGGTGATGTTCCACGTGAAACACTCTGCATTCTCCCTAGCCATGCACAGCAGATCCCTAATGCCGAGAGCAGACCGCCTGATAATTCTTGATCGCGACGGCGTGATCAACCAGGACTCCGACGACTATGTGAAATCTCTACAGGAGTTCCACCCCTACCCCAGCGCTATCCATGCGATCGGCCGGCTTTGTCAGGCCGGCTGGACCGTCGCGGTCGCCACCAACCAGTCGGGTATCGCGCGTGGCTACTATGATGAAGCCACGCTGGCCAGTATGCACGAGCACTTGCAAGCCATGGTGGCCGACGCTGGAGGTAAGCTGGCGCATATCGCCTACTGCCCCCACGCCCCCGAGGATGACTGCGACTGCCGCAAGCCTCGACCGGGCTTACTCGATCAGATTGGTCGCGCGCTCGGTATGCCGACCCTTCAAGGTAGCTGGATGGTTGGCGATAAGAACGTCGATCTTCAAGTTGGCGAAGCAAGGGGATGTCGACCAGTGCTGGTACGCAGTGGCAAAGGCGAGCGAACCTTGACCAAACACCCTGAGCTGGCAGCCCCGGAGAGTCGGGCACGAATCTTCGATGACCTGGCCAGCTTCGTTGATTGGCTGCTCGACGAACAACAAGCGCCATAGAAGAATAGTGCGGTACAAAAAAGCAAAAGCCCCGAGATACAGTATCTCGGGGCTTCTTCTTACTGGCGCTTAACCCGCGTGTTCCACGTGAAACATCGCCCTAGACGTCGAGGTTAGCCACCAGCGCGAAGCGTTCGATAAAGTCACGACGCGGCTCGACCTCATCCCCCATCAGGGTGTTGAACATCATGTCGGCCGCCACCGCATCTTCAATCGACACCCGCAGCATGCGTCGCGTCTCCGGATTCATGGTGGTATCCCACAGCTGATCGGGGTTCATCTCACCCAACCCCTTGTAGCGCTGGATGGAGAAGCCACGCTGCGCCTCTTTCATCAGCCACTCGAGCGCCTCATAGAAGGTTTCTACGGGTTGCTGGCGCTCGCCGCGTGCCACGTAGGACCCTTCATCGAGCAAGCCATTCAAGGTTTCACCCAGCTTGGCCAAGGCACGATAGTCGGCGCTACGGAAGAAATCCACGCCCCAGACATAGTCGGTGGTTACGCCGTGAGCCGCCAGAGAGACTGCAGGTAAAAAGAAACCACGCTCGGGGTCTTCCTGCAGCTCGAAGGTGTAGCGCGGTCCGCCCTGGTAGGCCACCACGTTATCCATCTCTTGCTGAAGAAAATCGATCCAGTGCTGCATGGTGACGCGATCCTTGAGGCTATCTTCGGCCTCCAGGGTTGCAGCATGAACGATCTTGCGTAGCACTTCGCTGGGATAGACCCGCGACAAACGATCGATGCGCTTCATCACGTCGCGATACTGATTGACCAGCGTCTCGAGCTGCTCACCGGCGATACCCGGCGCATCGGGATTGACGTAGAGGCGAGCTCCATCCAGCGCGGTCGTGGTTAGATAGTCGATCAGCGCCTGCTCGTCCTTGAGGTAGCTCTCCTGCTTGCCACGCTTGATCTTGTAGAGCGGCGGCTGGGCAATGAAGACGTGGCCACGCTCGATCAACTGCGACATCTGACGGAAGAAGAACGTCAGCAGCAGGGTACGAATATGCGAGCCGTCGACATCGGCATCGGTCATGATGATGATCGAGTGATAGCGCAGCTTGTCAGGATTGAACTCCTCACGCCCGATGCCGCAGCCGAGCGCGGTGATCAAGGTACCGACTTCAGCCGACGACAGCATCTTGTCGAAGCGCGCCTTTTCGACGTTGAGAATCTTGCCCTTGAGCGGCAGGATCGCTTGGGTGCGTCGATCTCGGCCCTGCTTGGCACTACCGCCCGCCGAGTCACCCTCGACCAGGTAGAGCTCCGAGAGACTCGGATCCTTCTCCTGGCAGTCGGCAAGCTTGCCCGGCAAACCAGCAATATCCAGCGCACCCTTGCGGCGCGTCATGTCACGCGCCTTGCGCGCCGCTTCGCGAGCACGCGCCGCCTCGAGCATCTTGTTGACGATCGCCTTAGCCTCATTGGGCTTTTCGACCAGGTATTCGGAAAACAGCCGTCCCATCTCCTGCTCAACCGCGGTCTTCACCTCGGAAGAAACCAGCTTTTCCTTGGTTTGCGAAGAGAACTTCGGGTCGGGCACCTTGACCGAAATGATCGCCGTCAGGCCCTCGCGGGCATCGTCACCGGAGGTATTGACCTTGGCCTTCTTGAGCAGCCCCTCGGCTTCGATATAGTTGTTCAGCGTACGCGTCAGGGAGGCGCGGAAGCCTGCCAGGTGCGTACCACCGTCGCGCTGAGGAATATTATTGGTGTAGCAAAAGATATTCTCGGCGAAGGTGTCGTTCCACTGCATCGCCACCTCGATACCCACGCCATCTTCACGCTCGGCGTTAAAATGGAACACCGGATTGAGCGTAGTCTTATTGGTGTTGAGGTGGTTGACGAAGGCGCGCAACCCGCCCTCGTAGTGGAACAACTCCTCCTTGCCGCTGCGCTCATCCAACAGCCGGATAGCCACGCCAGAGTTCAGAAAAGAGAGCTCTCTCAACCGTTTGGCGAGAATGTCGTAGTGAAACTCGATATTTCCAAAGGTTTCCGGAGAGGGCCGGAAATGCACTCGCGTTCCCGATTTCTCCGTCTTGCCGACGACATCCAGTGGCGCCTCGGGAACGCCATGATGATAAATCTGCTCGAATACCTGCCCCGCCCGCCAGATCGTCAACTTGAGCTCTTCTGACAAAGCATTGACCACCGACACCCCGACGCCGTGCAGGCCACCGGAAACCTTGTAGGAGTTGTCATCGAACTTGCCGCCAGCGTGGAGCACCGTCATGATGACCTCAGCGGCCGAAACCCCCTCCTCCTCGTGGATATCGGTCGGTACGCCACGCCCGTTATCGCTGACGGTAATCGATTCGTCAGGGTGAATGACGACTCGGATTTCGCTGCAGTGCCCCGCTAGAGCTTCATCGATGGAGTTGTCCACCAGCTCAAACACCATGTGGTGCAGTCCCGTGCCATCATCGGTGTCACCGATATACATGCCGGGACGCTTGCGTACTGCATCCAGGCCCTTGAGGACCTTTATGCTCGATGAGTCGTAAGCTTGTTCGCTCATTGACTACTCCGTCGTGAAATCTTTCGTTCCGTGAGTCAGTGCCACCGAATCGTCCGGGGCGACCTCGCCATGTTTCACGTGAAACACGCTGAACTGGGTGTTCGGCTGCCAGGTGTCGCGAAGCGCCTGCGGCTCGACGCTGGTAATAAATGCCTGACAGCGCATCGTTTCCAACCATTGGCAAAACACTTGCTGATGCCGCGCATCGAGTTCCGCGGGGAGGTCATCGATCAGGTACAGGCAGCGCCGCCCTGTCTGACGCTCGAGCAAGCGCCCTTGAGCAAGCTTGAGCGCACTGACAACCAACTTCTGCTGGCCACGTGAAAGCACCTCCACTGCTGGCCTGCGTTCGATGCGAAGGCGTAGATCAGCTCGCTGAGGTCCCTGCTGGGTAAAACCCATCTGCCGGTCGGTGTCTCTGCCCTGCTTGAGCACCTCTATCAGCGAGCGTTGCCTGTCCCACCCCCGCGAGTAGCGCAGCGTCAGATCAGGCAACGGCAGCAGGGCCGCCAGGGTCTCTTCGAATACGGGAACGAAGGCGGTCATGTAGTCGCTGCGCAGGACGTCTAGACGCTCGCCCCATTGTGCCAATTCGTACTCCCAAACAGCCAGGGAGCGATCATCCATTCTACCATGCCTTAATAACGCGTTCCGATGTTTCAATGCCCGCCGCACCCCCTTCCATACTTCAAAGAAGTCGTGTTTCACGTGAAACACGCCCCAGTCGAGAAACTCTCGACGCGATGAAGGTGAGCCCTCCAGCAGGCGGAAAGCGTCAGGATTGATCAGCTGCAGAGGCAATGCCTCGACCAGCTGCGCGACTCTGGCGACACGCTCTCCTGCCATGCGCATCTCGAGCTCACTGCCACTGCGCTGACGACGAACGCCAATCGGCAGCGGCGGATCACCGCCAATACGCGCGTGCAGAGAAAGCGCATCCGCGTCGTGGGAAATGGCATGCTTGAGCTGTTGGGTACGGAAGGAGCGGCCCATGGCAAGGATATGGATACCTTCGAGCAAGCTGGTCTTGCCGCTGCCGTTGGCACCGAGAAGTAGATTGATACCCGGCTGAAGGCGCAGGTCCAGGGGTGCCAGGTTACGCAGCCCCTGGAAGGCGAGACGCTCTATTGGCATGCGATCAGCATCAATGCCTGGCTTAGAGGCGCATGGGCATGACAACGTACATGGCATCGCCGCCGCCCGGCTCCTCCATCAGCGCACTGCTGTTAGGGTCGGCTAGCGTCATCTGCACGCGATCCTCGTCAAGCACGCCAAGTACGTCGATCAGATAGCCAACGTTGAAACCGATCTCCATGGCCGCACCGCTGTATTCGACGGCCACGTTCTCCTCGGCCTCTTCCTGCTCCGGGTTGTTGGCCATCACCCGCAGGTTGCCCTCTTCCAGGTGGAGCCTGACCCCACGATACTTCTCGTTGGAGAGGATCGAGGTACGTGAAAACACCTGGCGAAGCTGGGCTCGCTCGGCGATAAACACCTTGTCGCCACCACGAGGCACCACTCGCTCATAGTCAGGGAACTTGCCGTCGACCAGCTTGGAGGTGAAGGTAAAGTCACCGGTGTGGGCGCGCACATGGCTGGCCCCCAGCGTCAGACTCACGGGCTCATCGCTGTCATCCAGCAGGCGCACGAGTTCGAGTATCCCCTTGCGCGGCACGATCAGCTTCTGGGCCGGTTCCACGCTGATATCCACCGGACGCGAGCACACCGCCAGGCGATGGCCATCGGTGGCCACGGTACGCACCAGGTTGGAGCGCAGCTCTAGCAGCATGCCATTCAGGTAGTAGCGCACGTCCTGCTGCGCCATGGCAAAGGAGGTGGCATCGATCAAGTGCTTGAGCGTTCCACGCGGCAGGCTGAGTTCGACGCTACCCTGGCCCTCTTCGATATTGGGGAATTCCGCTACCGGCAGGGTCGACAGGGTGAAACGCGAACGACCGCTGCGCAGCACCGCACGCCCCTCTTCGAGGGCAAGGTTGATCTCGGCCTGCTCCGGCAGTGACTTGCAGATATCCATCAGCTTGCGGGCCGGCACGGTGGCCGATCCGGGCTGCTCGACCTGGCTCGGCGCCGTGCGACCGATCAGTTCGACTTCGAGGTCGGTGCCCGTCAGCGACAGCTCATCGGCACTGACCTGGATCAATACGTTGGAAAGTACCGGCAGCGTCTGGCGCCGTTCGACCACGCCGGCGACCAGCGTCAAAGGGCGCAGCAAGGCTTCGCGGGAGATGGAAAATTTCATGGAGGCTCCACTCTTGTCCTGAGTTTCGATGGCTTTGCATTGCCGCGATCAGCTGGTCAGCAACCGCAGCAGGTTCTTGTAGTCCTCGCGGATATCCGCGCTCTCTTCCTTGAGCGATTGCACCTTGCGACAGGCGTGCAATACGGTGGTGTGATCGCGTCCGCCGAAAGCGTCACCGATTTCCGGCAGGCTGTGGTTGGTCAGCTCCTTTGCCAGCGCCATGGCCACTTGGCGCGGTCGCGCCACCGAGCGCGAACGACGCTTGGAGAGCAGATCGGACAGCTTGATCTTGTAGTACTCGGCCACCGTGCGCTGAATATTGTCGACGCCGACCTGCTTGTCCTGCAGTGCCAGCAGATCCTTCAGCGACTCGCGAATGAAATCCTGGGTGATCGTCTTGCCCATGAAGTGGGAGTCGGCGATCACCTTCTTCAACGCACCTTCCAGCTCGCGCACGTTGGAGCGAATCTTCTGGGCGATGAAGAAGGCAGCATCGTGAGGCAGGTCAACCTTGGCCTGATCTGCCTTCTTCATCAGAATCGCCACTCGCGTCTCAAGCTCCGGTGGCTCGATGGCAACGGTTAGCCCCCATCCGAAGCGAGACTTGAGCCTCTCTTCTACACCATTGATTTCTTTTGGATATCTGTCGGACGTCAGGATCATCTGCTGACCGCCCTCGAGCAACGCATTGAAGGTGTGGAAGAACTCTTCCTGGGAACGCTCCTTGCCGGCGAAGAACTGGATATCGTCGATCAGCAGGGCGTCGACGCTGCGATAGAAACGCTTGAAGTCGTTGATGGCATTTAGCTGCAGCGCCTTGACCATGTCGGCCACGAAACGCTCGGAGTGCAGGTACACCACCGTGGCATTCTCGCGGCGAGTGGCGAGTGCATTACCGACCGCATGCATCAAGTGAGTCTTACCCAGACCCACTCCACCGTAAAGAAACAGCGGATTATAGGCGCCACCGGGGTTTTCCGATACCTGGCGGGAAGCAGCACGAGCCAGCTGGTTCGATTTGCCCTCGACGAAGGTTTCGAAGGTGAAATTGGGGTTGAGGCCACTCTGGTGCTTGAGGCTGCCCTCCACCTGTACCTGCCGTTCGCCCCCCCCCCGTGATGATGCACGGGACCCACCACGTGGCGACGGTGGATCGATGGGCGCCTCGATCTCGCGTTCGTCGGCGAGGTCGCCACGCGGCGGCGTGTGTACCGCCGGCGATGCAGGCTGGCGCGGCGCAGCAGACACAGGATTGCCCAGGTCGCGTGGCTGCGGGCTTGGTACGGCCCGGCGGCTGCCGACTGCCAGCGTCACCTTGGGTGGCTTGGTTGGCGCCAGTTCACGCAGCAATTCGTTGATTCGCTTGATGTACTTGTCGCTTACCCAGTCACGCACGAAGCGATTGGGCGCCAACAGGCAGAGTTCGTTGGACTCCCCCTGTTCCGCCTGGAGGGGGCGAATCCAGGTGTTGTACTGCTGCGAGCTGAGCTCGTCCTGCAGGAAATCCAGACATTGTTGCCAAAGAGCGACCGACACTCGACCTCACCATCCCGTTGATGCATGACCGGCCATTGTATCGCCCAAGCAGCGAGTTATCCACACGCACCGGTCGTGCCTCGCCGCTGTGGAAAACTCGCCGACGCCGCGCTCGTCGAGCGCCCGCCGAAGCGTTACCCAGGCGCGGTTGCGTAACCGGCCAGGCGTCAGGTCATAGCCGGTTATCAAAGTGTTTCCCACACCCATGAGATAGAGCTATCCAACTGTAATACATGATGAAAAAATACTTATCCACATTTATCATCCCCAATTTTAATAACAAGATGTTCTAATCACCGGCAAGCGTTCCCACGCCGATATCTAGAACGGTTGCTGGGCAGCGGCCGAGTCCCATGCGATGACGGTGAGGAAAAATTGCACCCGTGGCCCGAATTCACTAAAATGCCCGGTCTTGAGCCGAATTACCCCGGGTTCCCCGCCGGAGCCAGGGCGCCTCACCATTGACGTTACGTCCAATTAACCACGTGGGAATCGATAGTTATGAAACGCACTTTTCAACCCAGCGTTCTCAAGCGCAAGCGCGTGCACGGTTTTCGTGCCCGTATGGCTACCAAGAATGGCCGCGCCGTGCTGGCGCGTCGACGCGCCAAGGGCCGCAAGCGTCTGAGCGCCTGAACTCGGCTTGCGTGTGTCCTGTCAGGGTTTCCCCCGGCATCTGCGACTGCTGAATGCCGGGGAGTACCGACACGTCTTCGATCACGCGGCGTTCAAGATTCACGGCAAAGGATTGCTGGCACTGGCAAGCCCCAACGCACTGGGTCATCCCCGCGTCGGCTTGGTCTTCAGCAAGAAGAACGTGCGCCGGGCCGTGGATCGCAATCGTTTGAAACGACTGGTTCGCGAATCCATCCGCCTTCAGCAGCACCAACTTCCCGCTGTCGACATCGTGGTACTCTCCCGGCGAGGCGTACACGAGCTGGACAACGACACCCTGCACCGCCAGCTTTACGGCATGTGGCGGCGTCTGGAGAAGGATGTGCGCAAGCAGTCGACGGCCGCTGTCAGCCAGGACACTTCCTCGCCGTCTTCGCGGTGACGCTTCGAGCCTGCCCCTGGCAGGCTTTCGTGCGTATCGGCACTGCTGATGTCGATGTTGCCGCCAGAATGTTCATTACCCATCGGGCAGGACCCTCATGGACGTAAAACGACTACTTCTGCTGGTTCCGCTGGCCGTGCTGGCATATCTGCTGGTCGTGCAGTGGAACCAGGACTACGGCCAGGCAGCCCCTGCGCCGGACGCCCCCTCCTTCACCAACGGCGGTGCCCCGCAGGTCGAAAGCGGTGAGCCCGACGACGATGGCGGCCTGAGCGTTCCCCACGCTCCCCAGGAGACGGTGGAGGGCGAGCTTCCGCAGGCCACCGAAAGCGAGCCCCGCAGCCGTGACCTGATCGCGGTGGTCACCGATGTTCTCGACGTGCGCATCGACCCTCAGGGCGGCGATATCGTCTATGCCGCCCTGCCCCAGCACAAGCTGACGCTGGACTCCGAGCGCCCCTTCGTGCTGCTTTCCGACAGCGAGACACGCAGCTATGTGGCCAAGTCGGGTCTGCAGCTCGATGGACACTCGGGTCGCATCGGTTTCGACGCCGAGCAGACCGAGTACCGGCTCGCCGAGAGCGAGAACAGCTTGACCGTTGACCTAACGGCAGAGGTCAACGGCGTTGAGGTGATCAAGCGTTACACCTTCGAGCGCGACAACTACGCGGTCGATGTCGACTACTACCTGGCCAACAATACCCAGGATCCGGTAACCGCCCGCTTCATCGGTCAATTGGCACGCGACGACAGCCCCGACCCCACCAGCGGTGTGGCACTGGGCATGAGCTCCTATCTGGGGGCGGCGTTCTCGTCTCCTGACGATCGCTATCAGAAGGTCGATTTCGACGATATCCGCAGAGGCAACTTCGACAATCGTGACGTCGAAGGCGGCTGGGTAGCAATCATCCAGCACTACTTCACCAGTGCCTGGGCGCCGGCACAGAACCAGCAGAACCTCTATTACGGCACCACCGATAGCCGTAATCGCACCGTCGCGGCTTTCGCCGGCCCGTCTACGCAGATCGCCGCCGAGGGAGAGAGTCGCCTGGGTGCAACCCTGTACATGGGGCCCAAGGTCCAGGAACGCCTCGAGCAGGTAGCGCCCAACCTGCGGCTGACCGTCGACTTCGGCTGGCTGTGGTTCATCGCCAACCCGCTATTCTGGCTGCTCGATCAGATTCATAGCCTGCTCGGCAACTGGGGTTGGTCGATCGTCTTCCTGACCATCCTGGTCAAGCTGGCGATGTGGCCACTGTCGGCCAAGGCCTACAAGTCGATGGCGCGCATGCGCAAGCTGGGCCCTGAGATGCAGCGCCTCAAGGAGCAGTACGGCGACGATCGCCAGAAAATGTCCCAGGAGATGATGAAGTTCTACCAGAAGGAGAAGATCAATCCTCTGGGTGGCTGTCTGCCGATCCTGGTGCAGATGCCGGTGTTCATTGCGCTGTACTGGATGCTGCTCGAGTCGGTGGAACTGCGCCATGCACCGTTCATGTTCTGGATTCAGGATCTCTCGGTGAAAGATCCGTTCTTCATCCTGCCGATCCTGATGGGTGCCTCGATGTTCGTCCAGCAGTTGCTCAACCCGACACCGCCGGACCCCATGCAGGCGAAGATCATGAAGATGCTGCCGATCGTCTTCACTTTCTTCTTCCTGTGGTTCCCGGCAGGCCTGGTGATCTACTGGGTCGTCAACAACTGCATATCGATCGCCCAGCAGTACGCGATCACACGCAAGATCGAGAACGACCCCAGCATTGGCAAGGGCATGAAGACCAAGTAACCCAACGCCCACGCCGCTTTCAGACCCCCGCCACGTGCGGGGGTCTGGCGTTTATGGGCCACGCCCGAGACAATGCCCGCACGCCACGACGAGGAATTCCCGATGCCCGAGCGCCTCTATACTCAGGACACCATTGCCGCCCTGGCCACGCCCCCCGGACGCGGCGGCGTGGGCATCATCCGCATATCGGGGCCGCTGAGCAGCGCCATCGCCGACGCCATGGTAGGCCACTGCCCTGACCCGCGCCGCGCTCACTACGGCCCCTTCCGGGGCGCTGAAGGCAACATCGACGAGGGCATCGCGCTCTATTTTGCCGGCCCTCACTCTTTCACCGGCGAAGACGTGTTGGAACTCCAGGGCCACGGTGGCCCGGTGATCATGGACCTGCTGCTCGAGCGCTGCGTTGACTTGGGAGCCCGCCTGGCGAAGCCCGGCGAATTCTCCGAACGCGCCTTTCTCAACGACAAGCTCGACCTGGCACAGGCCGAGGCCATCGCCGATCTGATCGAAGCAAGCTCCCGGGCCGCCGCCGAGAACGCACTGCGCTCGCTGCAGGGGGCCTTCTCGCAGCGGGTCGAGGCGCTGGTCCAACGGCTGATCGAGCTTCGCATGTACGTCGAGGCGGCGATCGACTTTCCCGAGGAGGAGATCGACTTCCTGGCCGATGGCAAGGTCGCGACGATGCTGGCAGGGGTCAAGGACGAGCTCGCCGAGGTGCGCGCCGCCGCCAATCAGGGTGCCCTGATGCGCGAAGGCATGAGCGTCGTGATCGCCGGGCGTCCCAATGCCGGCAAGTCGAGCCTGCTCAACGCCTTGACCGAGCAGGACACGGCGATCGTCACCGAGATAGAGGGCACCACCCGCGACGTGCTACGCGAGCATATCCACCTCGACGGCATGCCGCTGCATATCATCGATACGGCGGGACTGCGTGACACCCCCGATGCGGTGGAGAAGATCGGCGTGGCTCGTGCCTGGGAGGAGATTGCCAAGGCCGACCGGGTGCTGCTGCTGGTCGACGCCACTACCACCTCCGCCACCGACCCGATGGAGATCTGGCCTGAGTTCGTCGCCCGCTTGGCCGATCCCAGCCGCTTGACGCTGGTGCGTAACAAGGTCGACACCAGCGATGAGCCGGCCGGACTCGACGACTCCGCCGCCACCCCGGTGCTGCGCCTGTCGGCCAAGACCGGTGCGGGCATCACGCCGCTCAAGGAGCATCTCAAAGCGGTGATGGGTTTCAATGCCACCACTGAGGGGCGCTTTTCGGCGCGACGTCGCCATCTCGACGCCCTGGATCGCGCCAAGCAGGCGCTGACCAACGGCGAAACCCAGTTGGCCGGCTACGGCGCCGGCGAACTGCTCGCCGAGGACCTGCGCGACGCCCAGCAGTCGCTAGGCGAGATCACCGGTGAATTCAGCGCCGACGATCTGCTCGGCGAGATCTTCGGCAGCTTCTGTATCGGCAAGTAAGAGGGCGCCTAGCGCATCACTCCTCGACCCACCACTCACCGTGGTGTCGGGCCTGCTCGCCAAGCAGCGGCAGTGCCGCGTCGAGGGCCTCGCCAAGCGCAGCATCGAGCCCCCACGGGGGGTTGAGCAACAGCATGCCGCTGCCGTACATGCCGTGGCGGCTATCGCCAGGAGCGTGGCGCACCAGCTCGCTGCGCCACAGCTTGCGCAGCCCCGCCTCACGCAGCCTGTCGAGCATCGTCTGATGGCGTCCCGCCGGTAGCAGCGGATACCACACCATGACCAGCGCATGACGCGCCTTGCGTGCCACCTCGATCAGCGTAGCGGCCACCTCGAGATACTCCGACTTGCGCTCATAGCTGGGGTCGATCAGTACACACAGCCGCGGGGTCGTCACCGGCAGCCGCTTGAGCAGCCCCGCCAGGCCATCGCCATAGGTGCGGCTGGCATTGGCCGGCAGCGTCTGTTGCTCGAGCTCGGCATGCTCCCCGGGGTGCAGTTCGAACAGCTGCAGACGGTCGTGAGCACGCAGACCTCGGGCCAGCCACCATGGTGACCCGGGATAGCGATCGAGATGCTGCTTGCTTTGCTGCACCTCAACCAAGGCGTCAAGCCAGGCATCGAGCAGAGGACTTGCGCCCTGCAGACGCATTCGGGCCTGCCAAAGCGGCGCCACGCCGTGGCGGTACTCCTGCAGCTTGCGCGTCTCGGCGGCGTCCAGCGAGTACACTCCTCGTCCGGCGTGGGTATCGATATACGTAATAGGCGAGGCTTTACGTAATAAATGCCGAGTCACCGCATGCAGCGTCAGATGCTTGTGAACGTCGGCGAAATTACCTGCATGGTAGGCGTGCTGGTAGGCGAGCATGGGGGATCCATGAAAAAGCCCGCAGACAACGCCTGCGGGCCATTGTGAAACGTCAAGGTCAGATCTGCTGCTGGATCGGCGTCAGGGTGATTTCCACGCGCCGGTTCTGCGCCCGGCCGGACTCGGTGTCGTTGCTCGCCACGGGCTGCGTCAGGCCATAGCCACGCATGCTAAGACGCGAACGATCGACGCCGCTCTGACCAAGGTAGTTGCCTACCGACTCTGCACGGCGCTCTGAGAGGCGCTGGTTGTAATCGGCAGAGCCGGTGCTGTCGGTATGGCCGGCGATATTGATGCGCGTCTCCGGGTACTCGCGCAGCACGTTGGAGACATCATTGAGGGCATTGCGCGCCGAGCTGGTCAGCTCGCTCGAATCAAACCCGAAGGTCACGCTGCTCGGCATATTGAGCACGATATCGTCGCCTTGGCGATCGACCTCGATTCCAGTGCCCTGCATGCTTTCGCGCAGCTGCGCTTCCTGGCGATCCATATAGGCGCCGATACCACCGCCGGCGGCGGCCCCAACCGCAGCACCGATCAGCGCACGGTCACGGCGGCTGGTGCTGCCACTGCCGCTGAGCGCCCCGGCGGCGGCACCCACGGCGGCACCAATACCGGCACCGGTGACGGTACTACTGCGCTGGGTCTGTCCACCGTAGGGATCGTTGGTCGCACAGCCAACCACCAGCAGGGCAGCAGCCAAAGAGGGAGCGAGACGAAGTGTCTTGCGCATGGCGTAGTGACTCCTTGTACGTCGAGGTAAGAACCGCTGATCAGATCTCAATCGAGGCCAGCAGTTCATTCAAGAATAATAGACCCTGGGTGGAAGCTTGCAGGCGCTGGCCATCTTCCACAACAAGTCCTTTTTTGCGCGCCGCGGCTAGCCGCGACGACAACATCGACAGCGGTTGGCCGGTACGCTCCCGCCATAGCGGCAGCGGCACGCCATCGACCAGTCGCAGAGCATTCATGCTGAACTCGAGCGGCAGCTCGTCAATCGTCAGCAAGCGCTGCCCGGCAACGAAGCCGCGCGGGTCATGGCGCCTGCGCAGATAGGCCTCAGGCTGACGCGATTTCCAGCGCCGCTGAATTGCCCAGCCACCGCTATCGTCGATTCGGCTCAGCTTGCCATGGGCGCCAGCCCCGATCCCAAGATAGTCGCCAAACCGCCAGTAGTTGAGATTATGCTGGGAACGCAGGCTGGGGCGCGCGTAGGCCGATATCTCGTACTGCTGGAACCCGGCGTCGACGAGCCGCGCATGGCCGGCATCCTGAATATCCCAAAGCTGCTCTTCCTCAGGCAGCGGCGGCGGATGGGAGTAAAACTCGGTATTGGGTTCCAGCGTGAGCTGGTACCAGGAGAGATGGCTGGGTGCTAGCGACAATGCCGTGTCCAGATCGGCCAGGGCCCCGGCGGTATCCTGGCCGGGCAAGCCATGCATCAAGTCTATATTCAAGTTATCGAAGCCCGCCGCGCGAGCGCTGCGCACGGCGTGGCTGGCATCTTCACCGCTATGGATACGCCCCAGCGCCGCCAGCTGCGCCGGTTGAAAACTCTGTACTCCAAGCGACAGGCGGTTGATGCCGGCCTCACGATAGCCGGCGAATCGCGCCTGCTCGAAGGTGCCGGGATTGGCCTCCAGCGTTATCTCACAGCTCTCAGCCAGCGTCAGTCTAGCGCGTAGCGCGGTAAACAAATGGTGATAGAAACGCGACGACATCAGGCTCGGCGTGCCCCCGCCGATGAATACGCTGACCAGTTGCCGACCCGCCACCAGCGGTAGCTCGGCATCGAGATCCTCGAGCAGGGCAGCCAGGTAAGCCTCTTCCGGTAACTCGGCATCATGCCCGACGCCATGGGAATTGAAATCACAGTAGGGGCACTTGCGCACGCACCAGGGCACATGCACATAGAGTGATAGCGGTGGAAGCGGCATCAGCGACTCGACAGCTGGGCTAACAGTGCCTGCATCGCGCGGCCGCGATGACTGAGGCGGTTCTTTTCCTCGGCGGACAGCTCGGCAACGCTCATCCCTACCTCGGGGATCCAGAACAGAGGATCATAGCCAAACCCTCCCTCTCCGCGTGGATGCGCCAGAATTTCACCTTGCCAGTGTTGCTGTACGATCAGCGGCACCGGGTCATCTGCATGGCGTAGATAGACCAGCACGCACCAGTATCGCGCCGAACGTTCGCCTTCAGGAACCTCGAGCAGTTGTTCTAGCAACTTACGGTTATTTGCCTCGTCACTCTTGGGCTCCCCGGCATAGCGCGCCGAATAGATCCCCGGCGCCCCCTGCAACGCATCCACCTCAAGGCCCGAATCATCCGCCAGTGCCGGCAAGCCACTGACGCGACTGGCTTCGCGAGCCTTGAGCAGTGCATTCTCGACAAAGGTCAGCCCCGTCTCTTCGACCTCGGCGACACCATAATCCGCCTGGGCCTTCACCTCATGGCCGAGCGGCGACAGTAACTGATTGAATTCCCTTATTTTTCCAGCATTTCCGCTGGCCAGGACAATGTCGAATGCTCGCGACATGCGGATCTCCTCGATAGTACGGCGGAGATCATTCTACGCCGTCGCGCCAGGCAGGCGAACCGTACATTGATGAGAAATGAGCAGAGGATGAGGGACCTCAGCTGCCCGGGATCAAGGAAAACAAAAAGAAACACGTAAAAAGATCATTTTTATCAGTCTCAGCAAGAGGGAAAAATGAGAAAGGCATGTATCTTGTTGATATACAACATAATTCATTTTCTCTAAAAAAGCGCAACTAGAACTAAAAAACCTAAAACATTGCTAAAGTTACCATAGTTTACAAAACTGGTGGAATGAAGCATACTACAAGCTCTACTGCAGCCTGTACGAGCACCCGCGTAACGACGTATTTTTTTCAGGGGAAGGTATCATGGATTCCGAACACACCATGGTAATACTTATCACCGACGCCAACCCACAGTCGCAACTGTTCGTCGACTATATCAATAATGAAGTGGAGTGTAGTGTCAGCACACTACCGCCCGATGCACATCATCAAGAACTGCCTGATGATAGAGCTGTATTATTGATTGATGCAGATCACGTCCATGAGAGTGATATGCATGAATGGCACCTAGCTTGCATGGAAAGTCCAACCAAAATCATGTCGGTCTTCAACCTCAAGGACGAAGAACATGCCATGGATATCATGCGCATGTTGCATATTCATGGCGTTTTCTACCGCAGCGATCCAATCACCCTGATCTGCAAAGGTATAGGCGCCTTGATTGCCGGTGACTTCTGGATGTCACGCTCATTGATGACACGTCTTATCGACTTTTATCGACATCAACAGCTCAGCATTTTCCGTCCAGCATGTGGCCTGACCCAACGTGAAATGGAAATTATCAGCTTACTGGCATCGGGGGACTCCAACCTTGAGATTGCCGAGAAGCTGTTCGTCAGCGAACACACCGTAAAATCGCATATTTACAATATATTCAGAAAGATCAAGGTTCATAACAGAATACAAGCCATGAACTGGGCGAAAAAGAACCTGATCACAACACCTAGACTGCCGATATCGAGCAATAAGGGGGGAGATAGCCGGCGAAACCATCATTGAACCGTCGATACCATATGGAGAAGACGACAATGGTGAACAATAAATCACTTGCCACTCTTGGGCAGGGCGTAGGCTTTACTGAGATCATAGAAAAATTATCCTTCAATTACGGCTGGGTGCCATATCCATACAGTGCTTTTGAAAAAACGAAAAGTGTCGAAAACGAACCTCTACGAGTCGGTCTAGTCCTGATCGATCAGCAGGCTTCTTTAAAGCAACAAAAAGCCTTAGAATTAAGGCATATACTATCTGGATCATCTCTATACTGGATGGCGGTATTAGATAATGTAGAGCTAAAGACCAATACCACCATCAACTGTATGCTGGATCAATTTTGCCACGGCTATACCACCTTGCCGTGCTCCATCGCAGAAGTTCACAACCTGCTTTTCAATCTCGACAAGCTGTATGAATGGCAAGGCAACAAGCCGCTCAGGGTAGATGAGGACAGGGTTAAAATGATCGGCAGCCCGCGGACGACCGGAAACCTCTTCGAAAGGATAGCACGCTTTGCCAATGTCGACGCACCAGTGCTAATTCATGGTGAAACAGGGACTGGTAAGGAACTGGCGGCAAGAGCGATACACGAATCCTCGGCGCGATCTCATGCTCCCTTCGTGGCGGTAAACTGCGGTGCCATGCCCGAGGGACTTGCACAGTCAGAGCTATATGGCTGTGAAAAGGGCGCCTTCACGGGTGCCCACCAGCAGCGCAAGGGATATATCGAAGCAGCGTCAGACGGCACACTGTTCCTCGATGAAATCGGGGACCTTCCACTTGCCATACAAGCCAATCTGTTGCGCTTCCTCGAAAATCAGCGAATGATGCGAGTGGGGGGCCGTAAAGATTTTTTCGTAGACGTGAGAATCATCGCAGCTACCCATGTCGACTTGCGTCAAGCCGTTGCTGCCAAGACGTTTCGCAATGACCTCTACCATCGCCTCAACGTGCTTGAAATTTCCCTACCTCCGCTTCGCGAACGAATATCGGATATCGGACCATTGGCGGAATTCTTTTTTAACAAATACCGCGAGGAAGGTTCTTGTAAACTTAAAGGAATTAGTCAAGAAACTTTCGATATCATGCGCTCTCACACTTGGCCCGGCAATATACGTGAACTTAGCAACCGTATACGACAAGCCATGCTATACAGCGACTCCCCGTTGCTGATGCCTGCCGACATGGGACTCGATAGACGTCATCACGGGCGGTATATCACCTCATTGGAGCTGGTCAGAAATCAAGCGGAATTCCTGGCTCTGCGAGAGTCCCTGGATAATCACTCTTATGACTTAGTCAGCGTTGCCAGTGAACTTATGATATCCAAAGGTACACTATATCGCCTAATGGAAAAGCATGGTTTGAAATACTCCCGACTCCCATACATACATTATTTTAAATAAGCATTTTTCCTAGCCAAAGACAGGCTTCATTAGAATTTTTTTATCGCCAAGTAATGCATACTATACGAGGAATCTAATCCCTATGCAGCGAGATATCATATGAAATAATGCTGATTATACTCCCTAGCCCATTATCGTGGTAAAAACCATTACCCACATAGCATCACATAACTTTACAAAAACAGGGCCGGCATCCAGTCTAACAGGGGTTGAGCCTCTCAGCGTTAGCGTCCTTTCATCCATACGCATAGTAACGATCAAAGGAGTTCTGGATGCCACTCCCCAGGCGTGTGGTAGTGATAACCGATGATATGGCACAGCGGGCCATATTAGTCGATAGCATACGATCGCAAGGCTGGTCGGCCGAGTGCTATGACTCCATCTATGCCGCCGATAATGTCATGCTATTCTCGAGTCTCGACAGTATCGGTATTCTTTGTATCCAAGAGCTGCAGAGTATCCCACTCAAGGATCTTGAAAATTTTATCTGTAGTAAGAGCATAATATGGCTAGGCGTAGTACTTGATGTACAGGCAGAATGGCCAAGCACCGCACATATCGCCAGGCTGCTCGATGGTGTATTTTCACTACCTATAGACAGCTCATTGCTAGGGGAATTGCTTGCCAACGCTTACCGAAAGGCTTCAATAAAAAAGACTATCCACAACATTGATTCAATTCATGTAGACGGCATCACACTCAAGAGCTGCATGCCGGAATTCAAGCGCATTTTTCGTCTTGTTCATAGAGTGTCCAATAGCAAGGCCCCCGTCATGATATTGGGTGAGTCAGGCACTGGCAAGGAGCTGATTGCTCGAGCGATACATGATCAATCGAGTCGCTGCATGGGGCCATTCATCGCCGTGAACTGTGGTGGATTTTCCAACGACCTGATTCAATCAGAACTTTTTGGGCACGAAAAAGGGGCATTTACTGGGGCGACGAGCCAGCAAGTCGGCCATATCGAGGCTGCATCTGGTGGAACGCTATTCCTTGATGAAATAGGCGACTTGAACGTTAATCTCCAAGTCAATCTTCTGCGCTTTCTAGAATCGAATAGTATTCAGCGACTAAGTAGCAGTCAGGAAATAGCCGTCGATGTCCGAATAGTTTCTGCCACCCACATTGATCTTGACGCAGCAATCGAGCGCGGATCTTTCCGTCTCGATCTGTTGCACCGCCTCAACACCGTTGTCATTCACCTTCCGCCCCTGAGACATCGCAAGGCCGACATTGAGTTGCTAGCCAATCAAGTATTCGAAAATTTGTCATCACGCTATCCATGCCGGGCTAGAGGTTTCCATCGCGATACTATTGCACTGATGAAATCCTATCATTGGCCGGGTAATGTTAGAGAGATGTTGAATAGGATAAAGAGCGCCATCGTTCTTTCAGACAGTGATCTTATAATGCCTGATGCTTTGGGTATATGCAATACATTAGAAAACAGCACACCACCATCCCTTAATGAAGCTAGAGGTGCTGCTGAACGACAACTGATCATCAACACACTCATCAAGAATGATAATAATATAGCGCGTTCTGCCAAGGAGATGGGAGTTTCAAGAGTGACATTCTATCGCCTGGCGAAAAAACACAACATAATTAAAGGAGAGTAAAAACAGAATAATAAGCCTCAACCACATGCTATGCCTGGCCATCTCAATATGGGGAACTCGATAATGAACAAAAGCGTATTGAAGTTCATCGCTCCGCTACCTTTGACGGTGTCGATGCTAACCGCACAGCTGGTTCACGCCCAGCAGGAGCCGGTGGGACAAGCGCCTCCCGATGCCATCAACCAGCCTGATGTACAGGCCATCACCGAGTACGCGGGTGTACTCACCCCGCGTGGGCAGTTGGTCATAGAGCCATCGCTGCAATACTCGCATGCCGGGGTCAATCGCCTGACCTTTCAGGGCATCGAAATTCTCAGCACGCTGCTGATCGGCGTGTTCACGGCCGAGGAGGCAAATCGCGATACCTGGACTGCAGCCGTGACCGGTCGATTGGGAGTGACGGATCGCCTGGAGCTGGAAGCCAAGGTGCCCTACGTCTATCGAAGCGATACCCTGTTCGCCACCGTACCAACGGTGGAGGGGAGTGAAGCCGGCCAGTTCGACATCGACCGGGACTTATCGGGCAACGGACTAGGCGATATCGAGCTGGCGGCACGCTATCAGCTCAACCGCGGACAAAACAACTGGCCATACCTGATTGCCAATCTACGCTACAAGACGACCACCGGCGAAGGCCCCTTCGATATTCGCCGTGATAGTGATGGGATAGAAAGAGAATTGGCGACTGGCTCAGGATTCCACTCGCTGGAGCCAAGCATTACAGCTCTCTATCCTTCCGACCCAGCCGTATTCTTTGCCAACCTCGGCTATATGTACACAAAAAAAGAGAGCATCAACAAGCGAATCAATGACGATATCACTATCGGCGACGTGGACCCTGGTGATGCGATTAGAGTCAGCTTCGGCATGGGGTACGCCATCAATGAGCGCGCATCATTCAGTCTTGGCTATAAGCATGACTTTATTGACAAGACCAAAACGGAATTCCTCGGCGCCAATGGCAACTCCAGCACCCAGAGTTCACGTAGCCTCAATATTGGATCGCTGCTCCTGGGCTGGTCGTACCAACTCAAGCCAGACGTATCCGTCAACCTGGGGCTCGAGCTCGGTGTGACAGACGATGCACCGGATACCGTGATAACGCTGCGCGTGCCATTCAGGATGGGAATGTATTGATTAAAGCTGGGATAACGAGAGGTTAGCGATGACTACGCTAACCTCTCGTCAGCATCAACGTGCCAGCGAGTTGAGTATCGCCTGGCGCTGCGATGCCGCTTGAAGCGCCGGCATATTCTTAACGTTGATATTGATATCGATGGTCTGTTGGACGTTACGCTGCGAGGCATCGCTGACCACGGCGCTGACGATAGCCTGCTTAGTAATATTGTGAAGGGCGGCGGTAAACCCCTGGGTGTCATGCAACGCCAGTCCCGAGTACTCCTTCAGACCGGTCAGGTTGAGCGAGCTAGGCGCCATGTCGTTGATCGCACCACCGCCATTGACCACCATTGCCTGAAACTCAGCCGGCAAGGCAGCCACCTCCATGCCATTCAGTCGCTGAGAGGTCAGCTGCGCACCGAGTCGATCGATCCTGACCGTTGATTCGAGCTGCATGCTGTCGATCCGTGTCTTGAGTGTGGCACCGAAGTTGAGATCCATCCCCGACACGGTAAAACCACCGCGCAACATATCCAGGCTTTCGTCATCGATCACTGCGGTCTCGGCGAAGAACCGGGAATCTCCAGTCATCGCTGCTTCTCGCGACATCGACACATTAGTGCCAACATCGATGGCAGCATAGAAACCCGCCGACTGCACAGCGCCTGCCGGAAACAGCCAGCACCCCATCAGTAGCATCTTCAACCAGCGGCAATGTGTGGTGCGATACATGGGCAGAGTGGCATCAATCATGGTCATCGCCCCATCTCATTGTGGGCTGGAAGATTGAGGATCAGGCTGGACATCGGCATGCGCCTGATAGCCTGCTCCTTGGGTGCCCTGGCTCGGAGCCGCCAGTCACGGTCATGGTTGAAGTTCTGCTGGGCCAGCAGCATGTCGGCGCGTGCCCCGAGCACAGTACCGCTCCACAGCTTGGCGAAGTGCGCGGTAGGCACGATTACCGTGCCTACTGCGGGATCCGCCACGACGATGTTGTTTTCGTCAATGCCCTTGACCACCACGAAGTGGCGATAGCCACCGGTGTTGATCAAGGTGATCGCCGGCACGCCGATTCGCGCCAGATCTTCGAGCGATACCCTGAATCCATCCGCGTTAAGGCCCTGGCCATCGAGGTAGCGCTTCATGTCGAGCATGGAGAAACCCTGAGCCTGGATCTGCTCGACGTCACCCGTGGCGATCATCTGCTCGAACACCTCGGCCTCCGTCGTCGGGCGCTCATAATGAAAGGTCAGCAGGGTGGCCACGGCGGCGGCGCCGCAGCTGTAGTCGTACTGCTGGGGAATCACACGATCCCAGCGCATTGCCTCCAGGCTGCGGGCGGGCACATTGACGCTGCCGAAAGGACCCTGAATATGTACGCTGCCGGCCACGGCCATCATCCCAGGCCACACGCACAGCAGCAGCAGGGCAAACTGACGTAGCATGGTTCGCTGCATGACGTACTCCCCGCTCTGCGAGTTACTGTGTCGGGGCGTAGACGCTGATATTGACGCCCGTGCTCACGGCGTTGCTGTGGCCGGTCATGATATTGAATAGCCCGATACCGGAAAAATTGTCCAGCGCCCGGTTTTCGATCACGACATTGCCGCTAACGATGGTGCCGGCGGTAAACGAAGCCCCGGTCACCGCCGCATCAAGATGCTGAATGCTCTGTACATTAACCAGATTGAAGCCGCCTTCACGCCCATAGAGGTGGTCCAGCTCCTGCTCCTCGAGGGTTTCGAAGGCCGCAAAGCCGTCGCTTGACGGTGCGATGGCTGGCGTACCATCCGCCAGTGCCCAGACCCCTGTCACAAGCAGGGCAGCCCCCAGGCAAGGTGCTAACAGTGAGCGGTAGTATTTCATGACACCCCTCCAATGCATGGCAACGAGAAGGGGCTGGCGACGGATAGCCGCCAGCCCATCGGACGCACTCAGTTGCCGATATTCACGTTGCTGTGGGCTGCAACGTTGGTGGCTGCCAGCTGGGAGTTGTAGATCCCGGTCGACAGGTTCATGTTGGCGATCCCGCCAAAGGTGCCGGCGCCTGCTGCCATGCTCGCAGTACCGGTAACCAGGCTGGCTGCACCGCCATTGCCGCCGTTGCCGCCGTTGCCACCGCTGCCGGCCTGGGCCATGGCATCGCCGCTGGTGGAGGTTGCACCACCACCGCCGCCACCGTTGCCATTACCACCCGCACCGCCCTGGGCCAAGGCATCGCCACCGCTGCCCCCTGCACCACCGGTACCGCTGCCGGTGCCGCTGCCGGTGCCACTACCTGATCCTGCGCCACCGGTGCCGCCATTAACCGCAGCACTGGCCATGGCGTCACCATTACTGGTGTCTCCATTGGTTGCAGTGTTGGTATTGTCGTCCTCGAAGTCGTCGGCAATATTGGCCGCGAGTCCCAGCGCGGTGCCACCGGCTGCCGAGGTGTCGTCATTCTTGGCGTTGCCGTTTCCACCCTGCCCGGCGCCGAGACCGAGGCCGAGACCGAGGCCGAGACCATCACCGCCATCATCGCCGTTACCGGCATTGGCATCGGCTTCGCCACCGTCACCGCCGTAGCCACTGCCGCCATTGCCGCCTTGACCCAGTGCAGCGGTTACCGCAAGGGCATCGCCGCCGTCACCACCTACCGCACCCACTGCACCATCACCCGCATTGATATAAATACGTGAGCCGGTAACGGTCGACTGCAGTTCCTGCAAAGCGATCACGCTGGTCGAGGTGTTGTAGGATTCGCTCATCGCCCAGGCATCGCCACCGGCGCCAGAGGTACCACCCGCGCCACCCATGCCGCCCGCACCGCCGGTACCCGCACCGCTGGTAGCCGAGCTATTGGCGCTAAAGCCGTTGTCGTCGTCATCAATCTTCTCGAAAGCATTGAACGCACCGGAGTTGGCGGTGCTACTGCCACTACCACCGGCACCACCGTCTCCACCGTTAGCATTACCGCTATTTCCCCCCACAGCCATCGCCGTGGACTTGACCTCTTGATCCACTTTGTCAGCCACACCGGCGCTAGGGTTGGCATGTGCAGTGGAAATTGCCATCGCCAATGCCAGCATTGATGTTCCCGCAATCACGTAATATTTCATGATCCTTCTCCATACCATGCATGATTTATTGTTTCCTGTGATCACGCGGCCGGGTGGATAGGAGCCTCACAGGACATGCCATCGCACGCCGAACCTGGCGATCGATAAACAAACTGCACGATATGTGCCACATAACTTTACAATTTGAAATATACTTTGATATCAAGGCCATGGGGAGACAGCCAAGGCGAGTCATGAGGGTGATATAGGAACTTTGGGGGCTATAATCGGCGGCAAAACACTCAATAGGTTTACACTTCACCGCCGAACATAGAGGATAAGAGTAAAAGCTCTTTTTCCACAGAGAGTTAGCACAGTTGACAACGTATCAGAGTCGATACACTTCGACATAATTGCCACAAATCAGGCGATTAACGATGCAACATCGTCAGCCTTCCAGCACGCCAACCTTGGCCTGGATCAAGCTCACCAGGGTCTCGGTAGCATCGTCGGCGGTGGTATCGAGATGAATCAGGTGGCGACGCTCGTCATCACCAAACGGCTCCAGACTGGCCAGCTGGCGCTCGAGCACGGCAAGGCTCGCTTCCGACGGATCGCCACCGCGTCGAGCACGCTTTTCAATACGTCGCCGCAGTGTCGCTTCGTCGGCCTCGAAGCTCACCGTCAATAGCGGCAGGCCGCGGCCTTCCGCTTCCCAGCCGAGCATGTCGCGCTGCCAACGTCTCAGGCAGGTGGCATCGATGCACACCGGAAGCCCCGACTCCAGCAATAGGCCGACGAGCTTGGCAAGTCGCCGGTAGGTGCGCTGTGTGGCTGCTGGAGTATAGATATCCACACCCTGTTGCCGACTATCCGCCTGTGGATGAAATCCGAACAGTCGCTTGCGCTCGACGTCGGATCGCAGCCGTACACCACCCAGCCAGCGAATGACCTCGCCGGTGAAGCGGCTCTTGCCGCTCCCCGATACCCCGACGCCAATCAGCAGATAAGGAAAGCGAAAGCGGGCATAGCCGTCAGCCAGACGCAGATAGCGGCGACACTCCATCAGTGCCTGCTGCTGCTCATCCGGGTCGCCTGACTGGCGATAGCGAATCGCCGACACCTTAGCCATGACCAGCGCACGGTAGAGCTTGTAGTAGGCGAGCACCCGTGCCAGCCCATAGTCGCCGGAGAGTTCCAGGTAGCGGTTCAGCGCATGCCGGGCGAGGGGCTCTTCACCGCGCGCCTCGAGATCCATCAGCAGGAATGCCAGGTCGCAGGCCACGTCGTTCCAGCGCAGCTCGTCGTTGAACTCGATGCCGTCAAACAGCAGCGCGCGGCCCTCGTGATGGACCGCATTGCCGAGGTGGATATCGCCATGGGTCTCGCGCACGAAGCCGTCGCGGTGGCGTGCCGTGAATACCTCCTGCAGCCGGCCGAAAGCCTCATTGGCCAACGTCTCGAGAGACGCCAGAGACGCCAGGTCGTCACCATCGTCGAGGCGCTCGCGAATCAGCTCGAACTCCCGCGTCATGATCGACGCGGTCGACGCGGCGCTGCCAAGCAGGCTATCCGCCGCCACCGGGGCGGCCCGTTCGTGAAAGACGACCAGTTGATCGATCAGGTCGTCGATCAGCTCCTGGGAGAGCTCACCGCTGGCCTGCAGATGGCTGAACAGCAGACGATTGCTGAACTGGCGCATCTTCACGGCGTACTCGAAGGGCGCGCTGGGGTCATTGATGCGTGGGGCCTCGGGAGACCCGGAAATCGGCACCGCGGCAACGTAGAGGTTGGGCGCCAGACGACGATTGAGACGCACCTCCTGTTCACACAGCGCGCGCCGCTTGGCCAGCGTGGAGAAGTCCAGGAAGCTGCCGAAATCGAGCGGCTTCTTGATCTTGTAGGCAAACTCGCCGGTCAGCAGAATCCACGAGATATGCGTCTCGTGGACCTCCACCGCAGCCACGGGGTGGTCATAACCACTCGGCGACCTGAGCGCCTCGATCAGCGTTTCACTCACCCTGGATCCTCTCGATACAAGACCTCAAGGGTCAGGAGGTCCGTGCCATGAGCGCAAATGCACGCTCGGCGGCATCCAGCGTCGCCTGGATGTCCTCCGCGGTATGCGCACTCGACATGAAACCGGCTTCGTAAGCGGATGGCGCCAGATAGACGCCCTCATCGAGCATCGCCGAGAAGAAGCGGCGGAAGGCATCGGCATCGCAGGCCGTCGCCTGGGCGAAGTTATCGACCCGCGACTGGCCGGTGAAGAAGACCCCGAACATGCCTCCGGCACGCTGGGTGATCATCGCTACACCAGCGGCCTCGGCGCGAGCCTCGAGCCCGCTGCACAGGGTCTCGACACGCTGCGCCAGGGCGTCGTGAAACCCCGGTTCGCGCAGCTTGGTGAGTAGCGCGATGCCGGCGGCCATGGCCAGCGGATTGCCAGCCAGGGTACCGGCCTGATAGACCGGTCCCAGCGGTGAAATGTGCGACATGATCTCGCGCTTGCCGCCGAAGGCACCCACCGGCATGCCACCGCCGACGATCTTGCCCAGGCAGGTCAGGTCGGGGGTCACCCCGTAGTGGGCCTGGGCACCGCCCAGCGCCACGCGAAACCCGGTCATCACTTCATCGAAGATCAGTACGCTAGCGTGCTGGTCGCAGACCCGACGCAGCCCCTCGAGGAACCCCGGCTGCGGCGGTATGCAGTTCATGTTGCCGGCCACCGGCTCGACGATGATGCAGGCCACCTGGTCGCCGATCTCCTCGAAGCAGGCCTCCAGCGCATCGAGGTCGTTGTGGGGCAGGGTCACGGTGTGTTCGGCCAGCGCCGCCGGTACCCCGGGGGAGCTCGGCTCGCCGTGGGTCAACGCGCCGGAGCCGGCCTTGACCAGCAGCGAATCGGAGTGACCGTGATAGTTACCCTCGAACTTGACGATCTTGTCGCGGCCGGTGAAGCCGCGCGCCAGGCGAATCGCCGACATGGTGGCCTCGGTCCCCGAGTTGACCATGCGTACCAGCTCGATGCTGGGAATGATCTCGCAGATCAGCTCTGCCATGCTGGTTTCGATGGCGGTAGGCGTGCCGAAGGAGAGGCCGTGGTCGAGCTTGTCACGCACCGCGCCCAGCACTTCTGGGTCGGCATGGCCGGTGATCATCGGCCCCCAGGAGCCGACATAGTCGACGTAGCGCTGGCCTTCGACGTCGAACAGGTAGGCGCCCTGAGCGCGCTCGATGAACACCGGCGGCCGATGCAGTCCCTTGAAGGCGCGCACCGGTGAATTGACGCCACCGGGGATGTGGCGACAGGCCCGTTCGAAGAGCTCGGCAGAAGTGGTCATGGCAATCTCTCGGCAGTCAAAAGTGTCTGTGGATAACTCTCTGGACAGTGCGGATAACTCTCTCTGCACTACCTGTGGATAATCTTACGGCGATAACGCGGCGAGCTGCCGGTTCAGCCGACGCACCCTGGCCTCGACGTCGCTGCCACCGAACACCGCCTCGACGCTGGCGAGCAGATCGGCGCCGGCGCGCCGCGCGCTGGCAGCGGAGTGTTCGTCGATGCCACCGATCGCCACCCGCGGCAGCCCCAGATCGGCAGCCTGGGCCAGCAGTGCCAGCGGTGCTGGCGGCGCATCGGGCTTGGTGCGCGAGGTAAAAAAGCGCCCGAAGGCGACATAGCTGGCCCCCTCGCCCCTGGCCCGCTCGGCAAGCTCAAGGCTCGCGTGGCAGGTGGCGCCGATCAGCGCTTCGCCTCCCAGCCGCTGCCTGGCCTCAGCCAGTTCACCGTCGCTCTGTCCCAGGTGCAAACCCACGCCCGCGAAGCCAGCATCGCGCAGCCTCAGGGCCAAGCCAGTGTCATCGTTGATGATCAACGGCACCGCATGTGCCTGGCACAGGCTGGCCAGCGCCGCAGCCTGGCGCCAGCGACGCGCATCATCGCTGGACTTGTCTCGATACTGCAACAGCGCCAGCCCACCGCGCAAGGCGGCATCGCAGGCGTTCAGCAGGGTGCGATCATCGGGCAGCAGGGCAGCATCGGTGATCGCGTAGAGGCCGCGCTGCCAGGCCATCGAATCAGTCGTCATATCGATCACTCCAGGCCGGATGGCGCCATAGCCGACGCGGCAGCGCCTGGCCCTCAGGGCGTTGTGGGGCAGGCAACCAAGCGTGTTCGAGGCTCTCCCAAGTATAGCGCTGGGCCTGCTCGCAGGCCGGCATCAGCCGCTCGCCGCAGGCCAGTCGCGCCGCCAGCGCCGCAGCCAGGGTACAGCCGGAACCGTGGAAGCGTCCCGGCAATCGCGGCCAGTGCCACTGGCGCCCCTCGTCCGGGGTATGCAGGGTGTGGATAACCTGGCGCCGGTCGCTGCCAGGCAGCGGATCGTCGGTGGCGGTGACCAGCACCGCCTGGCAGCCCAGCGACAGCAGCTCGATGGCACGGTCGGTATCGCTGAGCAAGTCGTCACTGGCCAGGCGCGCGAGTTCGGAGCGATTGGGGGTAATGATATCCACCAGCGGCAGTAGCCGCTCGCGGAACGCATCGCGCAGTTCCAGGCTGGAAAGCTCGCGACCACCGCCGGCCTTGAGTACCGGGTCCATGACCAGCGGCACGCCAGGGTAGCGGCGCACGATATCCACCACTGCATCGAGGCTCTCGAGGCTCGCCACCAGGCCAACCTTGATCGCCGCCACCGAGAATTCATCGAGTGCTGCGGCCATGTTGCGCATGGCATCCGGGTCGCAGGGCATCACCGTCGTAACGTCGGCGCTGCTCTGCACCGTCAACGCGGTGGCAATCGTCAGCGGCCAGGCGCCACAGGCGCTGATCGCTTCGGCATCGGCAACCAGCCCGGCACCACCGGTAGGATCGTGACCGGCCATTACCAGCACTGCCGGCAGTTGGCGGTTGGCTACTCGCGGCGCATGAGTCGTATCCATTAAAACGGCTTGACCACGGCCAACACCACGATGATCAGCAGCGCGATCACCGGCGCCTCATTGAACCAGCGAAAGAACACATGGGACTTTTCGCAGCGCGCCGCGGCAAGCTGCTTCATATATATAAGGCACACATGGTGATAGCCGACCAGCAGTACCACCAGCAGCAGCTTGACGTGCATCCACCCCTGGCCCATCCACGCCGGTACCAGGGCCAGCAACCAGATGCCGAAGCCCAGCACGGCGATCATCGACGGCAGCATGATGCCACGGTAGAGCTTGCGCTCCATGATCAGGAAATAGTCGATGGCCTGCTGGTCGCCCTTGTCCCGTGCCACGGCGTGATAGACGAACAGTCGCGGCAGATAGAACATCGCCGCAAACCAAGTGACGATGGCGATCAGGTGCAGTGCCTTGATCCACAGATACATGCCGGCTCCTTGGACAGGAACGCCTCGCCGCAGCGCTCAGCGACGATAGCGATAGTAGGTTTCGATGGCGTCGCGAGTGATGATACCGGAAATTCGCGGCCCCTTCGGCCGTCGGTTGCTCTCGACGTAGAGGGCATCCACCGAGTGGTCGTTGAGCAGGTCGAAGGCCTCGCTGAGCGTGGCCTGGAGATGAATCGCTGCCATTTCCAGGCGCTGGCCCGGTACTTCCAGCAGATCGAGCCGCTGCTCGGCGTTCCACAGCGTATCGTCGTTCATCGCCCGGGCCAGGTCGGCAGCCTTGAGTGCCAGGGTCGGCTTGTCGTCGCTGGAGCGCCGGATCACCAGCCATAGCGGCTTGCCGGCGAGTAGCATGCGTGCCTCGTCGCGCCCGACCCAGCGCAGCGTGGTGGCCACGTTGCGCTCCATCACCGCCGGCACCGAGACCCGCGACAGCGCCTG
The DNA here is from genome assembly GCF_002286975.1 of Halomonas salipaludis. Lineage (GTDB taxonomy): Bacteria > Pseudomonadota > Gammaproteobacteria > Pseudomonadales > Halomonadaceae > Franzmannia > Franzmannia salipaludis. The sequence continues at coordinate 295,641 of NZ_NSKB01000003.1, read as the reverse complement.
CATCAGCGGCTGCTGCAGCGGATGCAAGCCGTGGCGAGTCACGGCGATGAAGAAGCCGTCGCAGCGACACAGCTGGCGGGCGGTCAGCCCCGAGACCACCACCGCCAGCATCCCCGGCAGGATGATATTGGGGTTGTGGGTCAGCTCGAGTAGGGCCATCAGCGCCGCCAGCGGCGCCTGCAGCACGGCACCCATCATTGCCGCCATGCCCAGCATGGCATATAGCGCCGGGTCGGCGGAGGTCCCTGGCCACAGCCAGTGGCCGAGCATACCGCTCAAGGCGCCGGCGGCAGCGCCCACCACCAGCACTGGTCCGATGATGCCAATCGGCACGCCGCAGGCCACGGTGAAAGCCGTCAATATCAGCTTGGCCAGTACCAGCGCCAGCAGCACGTCCACCGCCAGGTTGCCGTTGAGTGCGGCCTCGAGGCTGTCATAGCCGATACCCTGCACCTCCGGGTACCACATCGCTACACCGCCGGTCATCACCCCCACCGCCGTCAGTCGCTGCCACCAGGGCCACCGTGCGAGAAACTCTCCGCTGCGCGCGACGTGGATGAACAACCCGGCCAGCAGTCCGATGCCCACCGCCGTGACTACGATCCAGGGCAGATTGAACAGCGAATCCAGGGTTACGCTTGGCACCTGGAAGGCTGGCTCCGAGCCATACACCAACTGCGCAATCAGCGCGCCCATGGTCGAGGCCAGGATCACCGGCATGAAGCCGGCAATGGTGTACTCCATCATCACCACCTCCATGGCGAAGATGACCCCGGCAATCGGCGTATTGAACGACGCCGAGATGCCCGCCGCGGTGCCGCAGGCGACCAGCACCCGCAGGCTGTTATGCGGCAGACGCAGCTGCTGGCCGATACCACTGGAGGCCGCCGCGCCGAGATGAATGGCCGGGCCTTCACGGCCGGCGGAGAGCCCGCCGAGCACCGCGACGATTCCCACCCACCACTGGTTCAGCCAATTGCGCAGCGGAAAGCGTCCCTGGTGGTAGGTGAGGCGCTCGATCACATGGCCGACGCCGAGCTTGCGCGCCGTCAGTGGCTGACGGCCCAGCCACAGGCCGATCAACGTCACCGCCAGCAGCGGCAGTAGCCCCCGCGCCCAGGGCGGCAGCGCCTCGAAGGCTTCATGGTCGCCGCCGGGCATCAAGACCAGCCCACCCAGGTCGAGCAGCAAGCGAAAGCCGACCATCAGCGCACCGGTGACCACCCCCGCAACCAGCCCCAGCACGCACAACTGGGGCAGCGCGTCGACATTGGCCAATTGACGTCGGAAACGCTCGAGGCTCAGATCGGGCAAACGCAGGCGCGGCAAAGGCTGACTCCTGTCGGCGGGTCGAGTAGCCCATCGCTGCGGCCACTGACATCTGGTGGATGTCTTCAGCATACAATAGCCGAGCGCAACGCCAAGCCTCCACCACGCCAAGGCGATCGCAGTTACCCCTATGCGAAGGACGCCGGGAGCAAGCCAAAGAGCTGCGATAGCCTGCCCGCCACGCGTGAGAAGTTGACCCTTTTGCTAGGGATTGCCGATAATGGGTGGCTGTCTGGTAATTTTATCCACCCATGGCTCAGGAGCTCATCCATGAGCAGTGCCGAATCCTTCGTTCCGCGCCCGATGTTTCTCAGCGACAGCGCCCAGGCACGCCTGCGTGAGCTGATTCGCGAAGAGGGCAACCCGACGCTCAAGCTGCGCGTCTACGTGACGGGCGGCGGCTGCTCGGGTTTCCAGTACGGCTTCGATTTCGCCGATAGCGTTGCCGACGACGACACCCTGATCGACTACGACGACGTGGCAATGATCGTCGACCCACTCTCCTATCAGTACCTGGTCGGCTCCACCATCGACTTCGAACGCGGCCTGGCCGGTGCCCGCTTCGTGATCCAGAATCCCAATGCCACCACGACCTGCGGCTGCGGCGCCTCCTTCATGGTCTGAGCCAGCCGCTCAGCACGATCTACCGTAGCTTGACGCTTCCCCATTATCTCGCCATGGTTTGACGGTGAGTTCCATAAATAATCGTTCTACAATGGGGAACCCTATGCACCGTAATTCGCTAGATCGCTACCTCTCCCGTACCGCGCTAAGCGCAGCTGTCGCCTTGGGACTCGGTGTTTCCGGCGCCGCCTTCGCCGACCTGCCAAGCGTCGACGTGGTCACCGACCCAAGCTTCGTGCCCTTCGAAATGATGGATCCGGATACCGGCGAGATGATCGGCTTCGACATGGACATCATCAACGAGGTTGCCGAGCGCGCCGGGTTCGAGATCAACCTCACCACCATGGAGTTTGCCGGCATCATCCCCGCCGTGCAGACCGGTAACCAGGAGATCGCCATTGCCGGGGTGACGATCACCGAAGAACGCGCCGAGATCGTCGATTTCTCCGACCCCTACTACGATAGCGGCCTGCAGATCATCGTCCGCGCCGACAACGATGACGTCGAGACCATCGAGGATCTCGAAGGCAAGAGCATCGCCACCCGGATCGGCTCCACCAGCTACGACTATCTGCAGGAAACCCTCGGCGACAGTGCCGATATCACGCCCTACCCAGGCAATAGCGACATGTACATGGCACTGCTCGGCGGCAACGTCGATGCCGCCTTCTACGATGCGCCCAACGTCGCCTACTTCTCCCAGACCCGCGGCGAAGGCCGTACCAAGGTGGTAGGACCGCTCTACGAAGGCCAGCAGTACGGCATCGTCTTCCACCAGGGCAGCGAGTGGGTCGAACCCGCCAATCAGGCGCTGGCCGAGATGCGCGAAGACGGCACCTACGACGCCATCTATCAAGAGTGGTTCGGCGAATCCCCCGACGCCGACTGATTCTCCCACCAGCCTGACGGGGCCGGGACCGCCCGGCCCCGTCGACGTTCTACTGCCTGTCCTCAACGGGAGACCCTGACGTGGACCTGACCTTTCAATTCAACTGGTCGGCGGCGTTCGCCTCGATTCCCTATCTGCTGCCGGGGATCCCCTATACGCTGCTGATCTCCTTCGGCGGACTGGCCATCGGCTTCTTCATCGGCATCTTCTTCGGCCTGCTGCGCATCAGCCCGCTGCGCTGGCTGCGCTGGCCAGCGATCTTCTATATCGAGGTGTTTCGCGGCACCCCGATCCTGGTGCAGGTGCTATTCATCTTCTACGGCCTGCCGCAGCTGCTCGGCGGGCCGATCAACGCGTTGGTCGCCGGCATTGCCGCCATCGCCATCAACTCCGGCGCCTATATATCGGAGATCGTGCGCGGCGGCGTACAGTCCATCGAACGCGGCCAGCGCGAGGCCTCGCTGTCGCTGGGCCTGTCGCGCACCCAGTCATTTCGCTACATCATCTGGCCCCAGGCGTTTCGGCGCATGATTCCCCCGCTGGGCAACCAGGGCATCATCAGCATCAAGGACACCTCGCTATTCTCGGTGATCGGCGTCGGTGAGCTGGTGCGCCAGGGACAGATCTACATCGCCACCACCTTCACCGCTCTGGAGGTCTACTTCATGGTCGCGCTGATGTACCTGGCGATTACCTGGACGCTATCGCTGATCCTGCGCCAGTTGGAGCGCCGCGGCCTGGTCGGACAATAAGGAGCTATCCATGACAACCCAATCCCCCGCCGCCCAGCCCATCGTCCATATGCAGCAGGTCAACAAGCACTTCGGCAGCCTGCACGTCCTCAAGGACATCGAGCTCAGCGTCGCCCCCGGTGAAGTGGTGGTAATCATCGGTGCCAGCGGCTCCGGCAAGTCGACGCTGATCCGCTGCATCAACGGCCTCGAAGAGTTTCAGGCCGGTCATATCGAGGTAGACGGCAACGCCTTGACCCCGCACGGCAAGAGCAGCAAAGCACTACAGACCATTCGTACCGAAGTCGGCATGGTTTTCCAGCAATTCAACCTGTTTCCGCACCTCAGCGTGCGCGACAACATCACCCTGGCACCACTCAAGGTTCGCGGCGTCAGCAGGCAGCAGGCAGCAAGCACCGCCGAGCGTCTGCTCGAGCGAGTCGGTATCAGCGACCAGGCCGACAAGTACCCCAGCCAGCTCTCCGGCGGCCAGCAGCAGCGCGTCGCCTTGGCCCGAGCATTGGCCATGGAGCCTCGGCTGATGCTGTTCGACGAGCCGACATCGGCGCTGGATCCGGAGATGATCGGTGAGGTCCTCGATGCCATGCGCGAGCTGGCCAGGGAAGGCATGACGATGATGATCGTCACCCACGAGATGGGCTTCGCCCGCGAAGTCGCCGATCGCGTGGTCTACATCCACAGCGGTGAAATCGTCGAACAGGGGCCTCCCGCAACGCTATTCGATAGCCCCCAGCATGATCGCACCCAAAACTTCCTGTCGCGGGTTCTCAAACACTGATATCGCGTCAACCAGGATACTGAGAGAGGCCAGTCGTGTATCGACTGGCTTTTTTTTGGCATTTTTTTGCCTGTGGACAAAAAAAATCCCACCGCCATCGAATCGCTCTACAGCCCCCACCACCATGGTGCTGGTGATTTTTTGACCGACTGTGGGCAGTCACGGTGACAAGCACCACCAAGCCCGGTGGATAAACGGTGGGCGATTGTGGCTGTGCACAAAACGCCTTTTCGTCCACAGGCTCACGGCCATCTGTCCGCAGCCGATACGCCTCTTGTCCGTCAATCCCTCAACACTACAATCCATTGATGTAAAAAAGGAAAATCTACTTACCCACAGAAAGTGTCCACACCAGTAGTTACCACAACAACAGAACTTCTTTCTTACTCTACTTATTTTTATTCTTGTCTTAGTCAGGTGAGGCAGGACTGACCAAGACGGTGTGGAAAACCCCTGACGCTTACCCACAGGAGGTTTATACTGGGCAGCCAATTTCCAGCATTGATCATTTTTTCGGCACCAGTGGTGCCATTCGAGGTGCAACGTGGATTACCCCGACCGCTTTGACGTGATCGTCATCGGCGGTGGCCATGCGGGAACCGAAGCCGCTCTGGCCTCCGCTCGCATGGGCTGTCAGACCCTGCTGCTGACCCATAACATCGAGACCCTGGGCCAAATGTCCTGCAATCCCGCCATCGGCGGGATCGGCAAGAGCCATTTGGTCAAGGAGATCGATGCATTGGGCGGTGCCATGGCGTTGGCCACCGACCGGGGAGGGATCCAGTTCCGGGTGCTCAATGCACGCAAGGGGCCGGCGGTACGGGCCACTCGCGCTCAGGCTGACCGGGTGCGCTACAAGGCTGCGATTCGCGGAATGCTCGAGCAGCAGCCCAACCTGACGCTGTTTCAGCAAGCCGCCGGCGACCTGATCGTCGATGGCGACAGCGTACGCGGCGTGGTCACTGAAACCGGCATCCGTTTTCACGCCGAGAGCGTGGTGCTGTGTACCGGAACCTTCCTCGGCGGGGTGATCCATATCGGCCTCGATCGCAGCCGCGGAGGCCGTGCCGGTGACCCGCCGTCCAACGCCCTCGCCGAGCGACTGCGAGCGCTGCCGTTCAACGTGGCACGGCTGAAAACCGGCACACCGCCGCGGTTGGACGCCAAGAGCGTCGATTTCAGCCAGCTCGAGGAGCAGCCCGGCGACAGTCCCACCCCGGTGATGTCCTACCTTGGTGAACGCGGGATGCACCCGCGCCAGGTCAGCTGTCATATCGCCCACACCAACGCGCGAACGCACGAGATCATCCTCGCCAATCTCGATCGCTCGCCAATGTACTCCGGCGTCATCGAAGGCGTGGGGCCGCGCTACTGCCCGTCGATCGAGGACAAGGTCCATCGCTTCGCCGACAAGGCCAGCCATCAGGTGTTCGTCGAACCCGAGGGCCTGGATACCCACGAGCTCTATCCCAACGGGATCTCCACCTCGCTGCCCTTCGATGTGCAGCTGCAGGTAGTGCGCTCGATCAAGGGACTGGAGAACGCCCATGTCACCCGGCCCGGCTACGCCATCGAGTACGATTTCTTCGATCCGCGTGATCTGAAGCACTCGCTGGAGACCAAATTTATCCACAACCTGTTCTTTGCCGGGCAGATCAATGGCACTACCGGCTATGAGGAGGCTGGCGCCCAGGGGCTGCTGGCGGGTCTCAACGCCGCGCGGCGTGCCAAGGGGCTAGACAGCTGGTCGCCGCGGCGTGACGAGGCCTACCTGGGAGTGCTGGTGGACGACCTGATCACCATGGGCACCCAGGAACCCTATCGGATGTTTACCTCACGCGCCGAGTATCGCCTGCTGCTGCGCGAAGACAACGCCGACCTGCGCTTGACCGAAATCGGCCGTGACTTGGGCCTGGTCGACGATGACCGCTGGACGGCTTTCTGCGCCAAGCGTGAAGCCGTCGAACGCGAGCAGGCACGGCTCAAGGCCAGCTGGGTACAACCGGGCACCGCCGCCGGCGATGCTATCGCCGACAAAACCGGCCAGCCGCTGGCCCATGAGTATTCACTGCTCGACCTGCTCAAACGACCCGAGCTCGAGTATCGCGACCTGGCTTCCCTGCCCGGCATCGAGGGGCAGCCGGTCGATGACGACGCCGTCGCCGAGCAGGTCCAGATTCAGGCCAAGTATCAGGGCTACATCGCTCGCCAGCAGCACGAGATCGACAAGCTCAAGCGCCACGAGGCCACGCCACTGCCCGCCGAACTCGACTTCGAGCAGGTCGAAGGGCTATCCCACGAAATCCGCCAGAAACTCAGCGCAGCGCGGCCGGAGACCCTGGCCCAGGCCGGGCGAATCGCCGGCGTCACCCCGGCGGCGGTATCGATCCTGCTGGTTCATCTCAAGAAACGCCGCCTGCTCGACGACACGCGGGTGGCCAACGGATGATCGATGCTGGCATTGCTGCTCGGCTGGACGAAGGGCTCCAACGACTCCAGATCATCCCCGACGACACCCAGCGTGAGCAGCTCCTCGGCCTGCTCAGCTTGTTGCACAAGTGGAACCGCGCCTATAACCTCACCGCGGTACGCTCGCTGGAGGAAATGGTGCCTCGTCACCTGCTCGACAGCGCCGCGGTACTACCCTTCGTCGGCGGCCCGAGGCTGCTCGACGTGGGCGCTGGCCCGGGGTTTCCCGGGCTGGTATTGGCGATCCTGGCGCCTCGGCTTCAGGTCAGCCTGCTCGACAGCAATGGCAAGAAAGTACGCTTTCAACGCCAGGCTGTGCTGGAATTGGGACTCGACAACGTGACGCCGATTCAGGCGCGGGTAGAAGCGCTCGAGGCACAGCCCTTCGACCAGGTGATTTCACGCGCCTTCGCCAGCCTCGAGGATTTCGTGGCGCTGAGCGATCATCTGCTTGCCCCTGCGGGGCAGTGGCTGGCGATGAAAGGGCCCGGTGCCGACGACGAACTGGCAGGACTGCCGTCGGGCGTCATACTGCGTCGTCGCCATGCGCTGCAGGTCCCCTTCGAGAGCGCTCAGCGACAGCTGCTGGTACTCGAACGCCACGCGCTCACCTAGGTCTGCCCCCGGCAGGCCGGCACAAGGAAGGAAGTCGCTCGTGACCAAGATCATCGCCTTGACCAATCAGAAGGGTGGCGTGGGCAAGACCACCACCGCCGTCAATCTTGCCGCCAGCCTGGCGGCGCTGGATCGACGCGTGCTGCTGATCGATCTCGATCCCCAGGGGCATGCCACCATGGGCAGCGGTATCGACAAGCATGAGCTCGACGGCAGCGTGCTCGACGTGCTGATGGGGGACAAGCGCGCCACCGAGGTGATTCTCGACTGCCCGCAGGCCGGCTATGCGCTGCTGCCCGGCAACGGCGACTTGACCGCTGCCGAGGTCGACCTGCTCGACCGCGACCAGGGGCGTGAGCGCTGCCTGCTCGACGCCATACGCGAGCTGGCCGCCGAGTACGACGTGGTGCTGATCGACTGCCCGCCATCGCTCAATATGCTCACCGTCAATGCGTTGACCGCGGCGGATGGGCTGTTGATTCCGCTGCAGTGCGAGTTTTACGCCCTTGAAGGGCTTTCGGCGCTGCTCGATACCGTCGAGCAGATCAAGGACAGCGTGAACCCCGATCTCGAGATCCTGGGCATCGTGCGCACCATGTTCGATTCGCGTAACAGCTTGACCCGCGATATCAGCAAGCAGCTGCGTGACTACTTCGGTGACACCCTGCTCAAGACCACCATTCCGCGCAATGTGCGGGTCGCTGAGGCGCCCAGCCACGGCCTGCCGGTCACCAAGTATGCGCGTTTTTCGCGTGGCAGCCAGGCCCACCGGGTGCTGGCCAAGGAACTGATTCGTCGACTGTCGCTGTAAGCGATATCGCCATCTGCCAGTGAGGAAGAGCCGATGACCCGTAAACGTGCCCTGGGACGTGGCCTGGATGCCCTGATCGGCGGTGGCGCCAGACGCCGCGACGGCGAGCCGCTGGTCGAGGTCGACCTCGTGGCCGGCAGCGATCCTGCCGAGGCCGTACCGGCGGCCGCGGAGGAGCGCCTCGAGCGCCTGCCGCTGGGACAGCTGAGTCGCGGCAAGTATCAGCCGCGCCGCGATATCCAGCCTGAAGCGCTGGAGGAACTCGCCGACTCGATCCGTGCTCAGGGCGTGATGCAGCCCATCGTGGTACGGCCGGTCGGCGAGGCACGCTATGAGATCATCGCCGGCGAACGGCGCTGGCGCGCCGCCCAGCTGGCCGAGCTGGACAGCATTCCGGCAGTGATCCGCGAGGTCAGCGATCAGGCTGCGCTGGCGCTGGCGCTGATCGAGAACATTCAGCGCGAAAACCTCAATCCGATGGAAGAGGCGATGGCGCTCAAGCGGCTGATGGAAGAGTTCGAGCTGACCCAGCAGCAGACCGCCGACGCGGTGGGCAAGTCGCGTGCCCAGGTAGCCAACCTGCTGCGCCTGATGGCCCTCGACCCGGAAGTGCAGACCCTGCTCGAGCGTGGCGACCTGGACATGGGCCACGCCCGGGCACTGCTGTCGTTGAGCGGCGCCAAGCAGCGCCGTGCCGCCCACGAGGTGGTCAACCGCGATCTTACGGTTCGCGATACCGAGGCCCTGGTCAAGCGTATCGCTGCCGGCGAGCCCAAGAAGGCCGATAAACCCGCTCCGAGTCCCGACGTGGCGCGTCTCGAAACGCGGCTTGGTGATCTGCTGGGGGCGCCGGTCAAGATTCAGCACGGCCGCGGCGGCAAGGGACGACTGACCATTCGCTACGCCAGCCTCGACGAGCTGGACGGCATTCTCGAGCATATCCGCTGAGCGCAAGGCACGCTTATCAAATTAGCACGCTAATGGGTTTTACCTGCTGAGTCTCCCCCATTGGTCCTAAGCCGGCGTCATATCGCGCAAAATCGCCGCGCTCTCGGTTGAAGGTGGTAGGGGGCTTCCCTATAATCCGCGGTTGTTTGCTTTAAGGATGGGCGTAACACGCTGCCGCGCTGGTTGGTCATTGTCACTGCGCCGAGCGTCGCAACGAGGTATCGAATGCACGTAAGCGCCCGTCGTAGAGGATTGTCATGGCAGCGTCTGCCGCTGGCGCAGCTGATGTCGGCGCTAGTGCTAGGCCTGCTGGCGCTGCTGAGTGCCGGGCCTGGCGCAATGTACAGCGTGCTGCTGGGTACAGGGGTTGCGCTGCTGCCGACGCTGTACTTTCTGTGGCGTGGGTTGCAGGTGCGCGGCGGACGCCGGCCTCGCATCAGCGTGGCCAATTTCTATCAAGCAGCGGTCGGCAAGTTCGGTTTGACGGTAGCACTGTTCGTGGTGGTGTTCGTGTCAGTGCCCCCTTCAAACCCGACTTTCTTCTTTATCGCCTATGTGGCGGCCCAGAGCGTGCACTGGCTGACTCCCTGGCTATTGCGTGACCGGCCGACCCCCTGACCTGAGGTAAGCAGCGTATGGCAGCAGATAACGAAATATCCGCCATCTATTACATACAGCACCACCTCCAGAATCTGACCTTCGGCAAGCACCCGGACAACGGCTGGTCATGGGCCAGCAATTCCACGGAAGCCACCGAAATGGGCTTCTGGGCCATTCACGTAGATACCATGGGCTGGTCGATCGCCATGGGCGCGCTGTTCATCTGGGTGTTCCGCAAGGCCGGGCGCATGGCGACCACCGGGGTGCCAGGCGGTCTGCAAAATGCTGCCGAGATGGTCATCGAGTTCATCGAGAATCTGACCCGCTCGACCTTCCACGGCAAGAACTCCCATATCGCGCCGCTGGCGCTGACGCTGTTCATGTGGATCCTGCTGATGAACAGCCTCAAACTGATTCCAGTCGACTATCTGCCCGAGATGTTCGGCCGCCTCGGCGTCGAATACATGAAGATCGTGCCCACCACCGACGTCAATGCCACCCTGGGAATGGCCTTCGGGGTGTTTTGCTTGATCATTTACTACAGCATCAAGGTCAAGGGCGCTGGTGGCTTCGCCAAGGAGCTGTCACTGACGCCGTTCAACCACTGGCTGCTGATCCCCTTCAATCTGGTTCTGGAAGTGGTTGGCTTGATAGTCAAGCCGATCAGCCTGGGGCTGCGTCTGTTCGGCAACATGTTCGCCGGTGAAGTGATCTTCATCCTTATCGCCCTGCTGCCGTTCTGGGCGATCTGGCTGCTGGACGTGCCGTGGGCCATTTTCCACATTCTGGTGGTATCGCTGCAGGCATTCATCTTCACGACCCTGTCGATCGTGTACCTGAGTGCGGCGCACGAGCATCATTAAGCATCATGAACCTAGCAACGATTGCAAACGCGGTAACTTTAAACCTGACCTCAACTTGAACTTAGGAGCACTACCATGGAAATCGTTTACCTTGCTGCGGCCATCATTATCAGCGTCAGCGCCCTGGCCACTGGCATTGGCTTCGCCATGCTGGGCGGCAAGCTGCTCGAATCGACCGCACGCCAGCCAGAGCTGGGCGACCAGCTGCAGACCCGTACCTTCATCATGGCCGGCCTGCTCGACGCCGTGCCGATGATCGGTGTGGGTATCGCGATGTACCTGATCTTCGTCGTTGCCGGGTAACGAGTCGTCGTGCCGAGCGCGTGATGCGCTCGGCGTGCTTGTTTCCGGTCGCCACGAAACCGTCAGAGGTATCATCCTGTGAATATCAACATGACGCTTATCGGGCAGACGATCGCCTTCGCGATCTTTGTCTGGTTTTGCATAAAGTATGTGTGGCCGCCGATCAGCCAGGCGCTCCACGAGCGCCAGAAGAAGATCGCCGACGGCCTCGATGCGGCCAGCCGCGCTTCGCGTGACCTGGAGCTTGCCCAGGAGCGTGCCGAGCAGACCCTCCGCGAGAGCAAGGAGCAGGCCTCCGAGATTCTCGAGCAGGCGCACAAGCGCTCCACGCAGATGGTGGAAGAAGCGCGCGAGCAGGCCCGCAGCGAAGGTGAACGCCTGGTTGCCAGCGCCCGCGCCGAAATCGATCAAGAGGTCAATCGCGTGAAGGATGAGCTGCGTGCTCAAGTCGCCACGCTGGCCCTGATCGGCGCCGAGCGTGTTCTGGAGTCCTCCATCGACGAGAAAGCGCACCGCGAGATGCTCGACAAGCTCGCTGCCGAACTGTGAGGAGGTGATCCATGGCGGAAACGTCTACCGTTGCCCGGCCCTATGCCAAGGCAGCGTTCGAGTACGCACGCGATCATCAGGCGCTGACGACCTGGTCCGAGTGGCTCAAAGTCCTTGGCCAGGTCGTTGCCCATAGCGAGCTCGAGAAGGTGCTGTCGAGCCCCAAGCTGACCGACGCACGCAAGGTCGAGCTGCTTATCGAGGTGGCCGACGCCGAACTCGACGACGCCGCGCGGCGATTCCTCGAGACCCTGGCCAGCCAGGATCGCTTGCTCGCACTGCCGTCCATCGCCGCTCAGTTCGAGGCCCTGCGGGCCGACCATGAACAGCGCGTCGACGTGACGGTAGTCTCGGCTTATACGCTCGAGGACAAGCAGCAGAAAAAGCTCGCCAGTGCGCTCAAGAAGCGCCTGAATCGCGAAATCTCCATTACCACTCAGGTAGACCCGGCGCTGCTGGGCGGTGTGATCCTGCGTGCCGGCGATACCGTCATCGACGGTTCGGTACGCGGTCGATTGAACCGTCTGCGCGAGTCGCTCTACGCCTGAGTTTGAGGGACATGGCATGCAGCAACTGAATCCTTCCGAGATCAGCGACATCATCAAGCAGCGTATCGAGAAGCTTGACGTCGCATCCGAGGCCCGCAACCAGGGCACCATCGTCAGCGTCTCCGACGGCATCGTACGTATTCACGGCCTGGCCGACGCGATGTTCGGCGAGATGATCGAATTTCCCGGCAGCATCTTCGGCATGGTGCTCAACCTCGAGCGCGACTCCGTCGGCGCCGTGGTGCTGGGCGATTACCTGCAGCTCGAAGAGGGCATGACCGCCAGCTGTACCGGTCGTATCCTCGAGGTGCCGGTGGGCCCCGAGCTGGTCGGCCGCGTGGTCGACCCGCTGGGCATCCCCATCGACGGCAAGGGCGACATCGACGCCAAGCTGACCGATGCGGTGGAAAAGGTCGCCCCCGGCGTCATCACCCGCCAGTCCGTCGATGAGCCGATCCAGACCGGTCTCAAGTCGATCGACGCCATGGTGCCGATCGGCCGTGGTCAGCGCGAGCTGATCATCGGCGACCGCCAGATCGGTAAGTCGGCGATCGCCATCGACGCCATCATCAACCAGAAGGGCAAGGGCGTCACCTGCGTCTACGTGGCCATCGGCCAGAAGCAGTCGACGATTGCCAACGTGGTGCGCAAGCTCGAAGAGCACGGCGCCATGGAGCACACCATCGTGGTTGCCGCCGGCGCTGCCGACCCGGCCCCGATGCAGTTCCTGGCCGCCTACTCCGGCTGCACCATGGGCGAGTACTTCCGCGACCGCGGCGAGGACTCGCTGATCGTCTATGATGATCTCTCCAAGCAGGCCGTGGCCTATCGTCAGGTATCGCTGCTGCTGCGTCGTCCGCCGGGCCGTGAAGCCTACCCGGGTGATGTCTTCTATCTCCACTCGCGTCTGCTCGAACGCGCCGCGCGGGTCAACGCCGACTACGTCGAGAAGTTCACCAACGGTGAAGTGAAGGGCAAGACCGGCTCGCTGACCGCGCTGCCGATCATCGAGACCCAGGGTGGCGACGTCTCGGCGTTCGTACCGACCAACGTCATCTCGATTACCGACGGTCAGATCTTCCTCGAGACCAACCTCTTCAACTCGGGCATCCGCCCGGCGATCAACGCCGGTCTCTCGGTGTCGCGGGTAGGTGGCTCGGCGCAGACCAAAATCATCAAGAAGCTCGGCGGCAGCGTACGCCTGGCGCTGGCTCAGTACCGCGAGCTGGCAGCGTTCTCGCAGTTTGCGTCGGACCTCGACGAGGCCACCCGCAAGCAGCTCGAGCACGGTCAGCGCGTCACCGAGCTGATGAAACAGAACCAGTATTCGCCGCTGTCCGTGGCCGACATGGCGCTGTCACTGTACGCCGCCAACGAAGGCCACCTGGATGACGTCGAGGTCAGCAAGGTGCTGGACTTCGAGCGTGCTCTGCACGAGTACATGAAGTCCGAGCACGGCGAGCTGCTCGACAAGATCAACCAGACCGGCGACTACAGCAGCGAGATCCAGGAAGGCTTGAAGGCGGGTCTCGAGAAGTTCAAGGCGACTCAGAGCTGGTAATGCCGAGGGCCCACTCTGGCGAGTGGGCCAGCATGCTTTCTGAGAGCCACGAACGAGGGTAGATCGCTATGGCAGCTGCAAAAGAGATACGCACCCAGATCGGGAGCATCAAGAATACGCAGAAAATCACCAGCGCCATGGAAATGGTGGCTGCGTCGAAGATGCGTAAAGCCCAGGACCTGATGAAGGCCAGCCACCCCTATGCGCGTCAGATCCGCAATGTCGTGAGTCACATCGCTGATGCGAATCCCGAATATCAGCACGATTACATGGTAGATCGTGAGGTGAAGCGGGTTGGCTATATCGTGGTCTCCACCGACCGCGGTCTGTGCGGTGGTTTGAACGTCAACCTGTTCAAATCCGTGCTCAGGGACGCCCGAGCTTGGCGCGATCAGGGCGCAGAGCTGGAGTTCTGTGCGCTGGGGGCCAAGGCCAGCACGTTCTTCCGCAACTACGGGGGCAACCTGGTGGCGGCCAAGAGCGGGCTCGGCGAATCGCCGCGGGTCCAGGACCTGATCGGTAGCGTCAAGGTCATGCTGGAAGCGTATGACGAGGGGCGTCTGGATCGGCTGTTCGTGGTGTACAACGAATTCGTCAACACCATGACCCAACAGCCGGTGGTCAGACAGCTATTACCCCTGTCGCCCGATATGGGCAACGAAGCGCATGACGATGAAGAACAGTCGCGTCCCGGAAGCTGGGACTACCTGTATGAGCCGGATGCCAAGATGCTGCTGGACCGGCTGCTCGAGCGCTTCATCGAGTCGCAGGTCTATCAGTCGGTGGTCGAGAATGCCGCCTGTGAACAGGCCGCGCGGATGATTGCGATGAAGAGCGCCACCGACAACGCCGGTGGCCTGATCGATGATCTGCAACTGGTGTACAACAAGGCCCGTCAGGCCGCGATTACCCAGGAAATCTCGGAGATCGTCGGTGGCGCAGCCGCCGTATAGCAGCTTGGGAAGCCAGGTTTCATTTGCAGGTATTTAAGAGGAACCAAGATGAGCGGACGTATCGTACAAATCATCGGCGCGGTGATTGACGTAGAGTTTCCGCGGGACTCAGTGCCCAAGGTCTACGACGCGCTTAAGGTCGAAAACGCCGACACCGTGCTCGAAACCCAGCAGCAGCTGGGCGACGGTGTGGTGCGTACCATCGCCATGGGCTCCACCGAGGGCCTCAAGCGAGGCTTGGACGTCTCCAACACCGGCGCTGCCATCTCCGTGCCGGTGGGTAAGGAGACGCTGGGACGGATCATGAACGTGCTCGGCGAGCCGATCGACGAGGCGGGTGAGATCGGTGAGCAGGAGCGCATGCCGATCCACCGCAAGCCCCCGACCTATGCCGAGCAGGCAGCTTCCAACGAGCTGCTCGAGACCGGCATCAAGGTCATCGATCTGGTCTGCCCGTTCGCCAAGGGTGGCAAGGTCGGCTTGTTCGGCGGTGCCGGCGTGGGCAAGACGGTCAACATGATGGAGCTGATCCGCAACATCGCCACCGAGCACAGCGGTTACTCGGTGTTTGCCGGTGTCGGGGAGCGTACCCGCGAGGGTAACGACTTCTATCATGAGATGACCGAGTCCAATGTTATCGACAAGGTATCGCTGGTCTACGGTCAGATGAACGAACCCCCCGGCAACCGCCTGCGCGTGGCGCTGACCGGCCTGACCATCGCCGAGAAGTTCCGTGATGAAGGCCGCGACGTACTGCTGTTCGTCGATAACATCTATCGCTATACCCTGGCCGGTACCGAGGTCTCGGCACTGCTCGGCCGCATGCCCTCGGCGGTAGGTTACCAGCCCACGCTGGCCGAAGAGATGGGTGTACTGCAGGAGCGCATCACCTCGACCAAAACCGGCTCGATCACCTCCGTGCAGGCGGTCTACGTACCGGCGGATGACTTGACCGATCCGTCGCCGGCGACCACCTTCTCGCACCTCGACGCTACCGTGGTACTGGCGCGCTCCATCGCCGAGCTGGGTATCTACCCGGCCATCGATCCGCTCGACTCCACCTCGCGTCAGCTGGATCCGCTGGTGGTCGGTCAGGAGCACTACGACACCGCCCGCGGCGTGCAGAACGTGCTGCAGCGCTACAAGGAGCTCAAGGATATCATCGCCATCCTGGGCATGGACGAGCTGTCCGATGAGGACAAGCTGGCCGTGTCACGAGCGCGTAAGATCCAGCGCTTCCTGTCGCAGCCGTTCTTCGTTGCCGAGGTGTTCACCGGGGCGCCCGGCAAGTATGTGTCGCTCAAGGACACCATCCGCGGCTTCCAGGGTATCCTCAACGGTGAGTATGACGAGCTGCCGGAACAGGCCTTCTATATGGTCGGTTCGATCGACGAAGCCGTCGAGAAAGCCAACCAAATGAAGTAAGGCCGTCCACCCAGAGGGGACAACACTATGGCGAACAGCTTCAAGTGCGAGATAGTCAGCGCAGAGGAAGCGGTGTTCTCCGGCGAGGTCGAGCAGGTGGTCGCCGCCGGGATCATGGGTGACCTGGGCATTCTGCCCGGCCACACGCCGCTGCTGACCGAGCTCCAGCCGGGGCCGGTCAGGGTAACGCTGGCGGGCGGCGGCGAGGAGAACTTCTACATCTCGGGCGGCTTCCTCGAGGTCCAGCCCAAGGTGGTGTCGATTCTCGCCGATGCGGCTACCCGTGCCGGTGACATCGATGAAGCGGCGGCCGAAGAGGCCCGCCAGCAGGCGCTCAAGTCGTTCAACGAGAAGTCCTCGGAGTTGGATTACTCGCGCGCGGCGGCGGAACTTGCCGAGGCGGTGGCCCAGCTCAGAACGATCCAGCAGCTGCGCAAGAAGGCCGGCAAGAGCTGATCGGTTCCTGTCGTGAAAAGCGCCCCCCGCGTCGTTGACCGGGGGGCGTTTTCGTGTCTGCTATGATGGTCGCCATGCCCGCCACCCAATCTGCCCGATTACGGCGTCAGGAGGATGCCTATGTCATTGAATGAAGCCCTGACCGAACAGAAGAGCACGCTGCTCGAGGCGCTGCAGTCGGATGCTGCCGATCTCGACGACGTGCTGCCCGAGCTGCGTGCCGCGGATATCGCCGAGATCCTCGAGGATATTGCCGAGGAAGACGACGACACGCCCACCGTCTTTGCCCTGCTCGACCATCTTTCGGTGGAACGACGTGCCAATGTGTTTGGCTACCTGCCGAGCGACATGCAGGGCGAGTTGGCCGAGGCGATGTCCGACGAGACGCTGCTTGCGCTGTTCGAGGAGATGAGCTCGGATGAACGTGCCGACCTTTTCAACCTGCTCGACGAGGATCGTCGCGAGGGCCTGCTGCGGCGTATGGCCAAGCAGGAGCGCGAGGACCTCAAGCGGCTGGCCAGCTACGAAGAGGGCACCGCCGGGGCGATCATGACCTCCGACTACGTGGCGATCCCCAGTGGCATGACGGTGTCCCAGGCGCTGATGCGGGTGCGTCAGACCGCGCCGGACGCCGAGACTGTCTATCAGATCTACGTACTCGCCGAGGAAGGCCGCCTGGCCGGCACGTTATCATTGCGTCAGTTGATGGTGGCGCGCCCCGGGGCGTTGGTCGACGATCTGATGATCAAGGATGTGATCAGTGCGCGCGTCGATGACCCCCAGGAGGACGTGGCACGGCTGGTGGCGCGTTACGACCTGCTGGCGGTGCCGGTGATCGACAGTGATGAACGGATGGTGGGTATCGTCACCCACGATGACGCCATGGACGTCGCCGAAGAGGAGGCCACCGAGGACTTCCACAAGGGGATGTCGATAGGCCAACTGGAGGATGGCGTCAGCCGCGTGCCGCTGTGGAGCCTGTATCGCAAACGCGTCATCTGGCTGGTGCTACTGGTATTCGCCAACCTGTTCTCCGGCGCGGGTATCGCCTATTTCGAGGAGACCATCGCCGCTCAGGTGGCGCTGGTGTTCTTCCTGCCACTGCTGATCGGCAGCGGCGGCAACGCCGGTGCCCAGGCCGCCACCCTGATGGTGCGCGGCATGGCCACCGGCGATGTCGGGGTCAAGGACTGGGGTACGCTACTGGGTCGCGAGCTGCTGGTGGCAGGTTCACTGGGTCTGACCATGGCGCTGGCGGTGGCCCCCATCGGGGTGATGCGCGGTGGAGAGGCGGTGGCGATGGTGGTGGCCATGAGCATGGTCACTATCGTGCTGTTCGGCAGCCTGCTGGGCATGTGTCTGCCGTTTCTTCTCAACCGCCTGGGCTGGGATCCGGCCACTGCCTCGGCACCGCTGGTCACCACCTTGATCGATGCCTCCGGGGTGGTGATCTACTTCAGCATTGCCACGGCAATCCTGACCAGTGTGTGATCAGCGGGAATCAGCGTCGAGGATTATGGTGGTGGCCAGAACAGGCCTCTTATTCGAGTGAGAGATGTCATGCCTGGACGGCGGACAAACTGTTACCGAGTGTGTATCCTTGTCCGCGGTCATCTTGTCCAGGAGGTGGGCAGGTACACGCCGCGCCGTTCTTCGAGCATCATCTATTGGCCCTAAAGGATTACCATGGACTGGCTACAGGTCGTCGTTCTCTCGCTGGTGCAGGGACTTACCGAGTTCCTACCCATCTCCAGCTCTGCTCACCTGATCCTGGTGCCAGTGCTGACCTCATGGGAAGATCAAGGACTGGCCTTCGACGTGGCGCTGCATATCGGCAGCCTGGCGGCTGTCATCGTCTATTTCTGGCATGAACTGAAACGTATGACGCTGAGCTGGGTGGCCTCCTGTCGTGGACAAGGCAGCGATGCGGACGGCCGCCTGGCGTGGTGGGTCATCGTAGCTACGATTCCGGTCGGGCTGATCGGTCTGGTGTTCAAGGAAACCATCGAGCTGGAGCTTCGTTCACCGCTGATTCTAGCCATTAGCCTGATCGGCTTCGGGCTCCTGCTTGGCTACGCCGATTGGCGTAAGCACGGTACTCGCAGCGAATATCAGCTGAGTCTGAAGGATGCACTGCTGATTGGCGGCGCCCAGGCGCTGGCGCTGATTCCCGGCACCTCTCGCTCCGGTATCACCATCACCGCGGCGCTGCTGCTGGGCATGAATCGTGAAGCGGCCGCGCGCTTCTCGTTTCTTATGTCGATTCCGGTAATCGTGCTGGCCGGCGGCCTCGAGGTGGTTGGCCTGATCCAAGAGCCGGAGGACGTCGCCTGGACGGCGATGATCGTGGGCACCTTGCTGTCTGGCATCAGCGCCTATCTGTGCATCCACTATTTCCTGGTCTTCATCAAGCGCATCGGCATGCAGCCGTTCGTGATCTATCGGATTATCTTTGGACTCTGGCTGCTGTGGTTCTTCTGGTAGCCCCTGGAGGACATCAACCATGTACGTCACCCGTTTTATTGTTCCACTGCTGCTGGCCGTGCTGGTGGCCGGTTGCGGCGAGCGAGACCCCGAGCTCGACTCACCGGTGCGCCTCGAAGGCAATATCTTTGGCTCCTTCTACCAGGTCACCATCGCCGACCCGCTGACGCGCAGTCAGGCCGAAGCGCTCGAGGAGGGCTTCGTTGCCGAGCTCGATGATGTCGATGCGGCAATGTCGATCTATCGGGATGACAGCGAGCTGATGGATCTCAACCGCACGCCTGTGGATGAATGGCTGGCTCTCTCCAATGCGCTGTTCGAGGTGCTGGCAGTGAGTCAGTCGGTGGCCGGGAAGAGTGATGGCAGCTTCGATGTCACTGTGGGTGGGCTGGTCAATCTGTGGAGCTTTGGCTCTGAAGCTCGTCCCCAGGAGGTGCCATCCCCGGATGTCCTTGCCGAGCGACTCGCCGAGGTTGGCCACGACAAGCTCGAGCTGGATGCCAGCGAGACTCGGGCCAGGCGCACCGGCGATGTGTTCATCGACCTGGGGGGCGTGGCCAAGGGGTATGGCACCGACCGGGTCGCCGCTTATCTCGATGCCCAGGGCATCGAGCACTACCTGGTTAACCTGGGTGGCGATCTGATCGTCAAGGGCTATCGCGATGAGGAGCAGAACCCATGGCGGATCGGCGTCGAGGTGCCTGACGGTAGCCGCCAGGTGGCCCACCATACGCTACCGCTGCACGATATCTCTGTGGCCACCTCCGGTGACTACCGCAACTATTTCGAGGCACAAGGGCAGCGCTATTCGCACACCATCGACCCACGCAGCGGTATGCCGATCGAACACGCGCTGGCCTCGGCGACGGTACTGCACCCCTCCAATGCCTGGGCCGATGCCTGGGCCACGGCGCTGATGACGCTGGGGCCAGATGATGGCCTGCGACTGGCCGAGCAGCACGACCTGATGGTGCTGTTGCTGGTGCGCGAGGGAGACGGCTGGGCGACGCGGGTAAGCTCGGCATTGATCGACTATTTTGGCATCGAAACCCTCGCCGACATTGGTATCGACGTGGATGACTGAACAAGGAGAGACCATGACCCTCGACGTAGTGATTCTAGCCGCCGGTCAGGGCACACGGATGCGCTCGACCCGGCCCAAGGTGTTGCATACTCTGGCTGGCAAGCCGATGGTGCGTCACGTCATCGACACTGCCGCGACGCTTGGTGCCGAGAAACTGCACGTGGTGATCGGTCACGGCGGCGACCAGTTGCGCCAGGCGCTGGGCGATTGTCCGGTGAGCTTCGCCGTACAGGCCGAACAGAAGGGCACCGGCCATGCGGTGGCCCAGGCGCTGGATGCGTTGGGGCCCGACAAGGTGCTGGTGCTGTATGGCGATGTGCCCTTGATTCGGCGCGAGACCCTGGCGGCACTGCTCGACAGCGTCAGCGAACAGCAGATGGCACTGCTCACCGTGACCCTCGACGACCCCAGCGGCTATGGGCGTATCCTGCGCAACGCCGCCGGTCAGGCGGTGGCGATCGTCGAGCACAAGGATGCCAGCGAGAGCGAGCGGGCGGTCCAGGAGTGCAATACCGGGATCATGGCGATGACCAGCGCCCAGCTACGGCGCTGGCTGCCTCAGCTGTCGGCGGATAACGCCCAGGGCGAGTACTACCTGACCGACGTGCTCGCGCTGGCCGCCGCCGAAGGAGTGAGTATCGCCACCGCCCAGCCGGCCAGCCCCATGGAAGTCGAGGGGGTCAACAACCGCGCCCAGATGGCGCGTCTCGAGCGTGCCTATCAGCAGGCCATTGCCGAGCGGCTGATGACCGAAGGCGTGGCGCTGGCCGACCCGGCGCGCCTCGACGTGCGCGGCAGCCTGCGCTGTGGCCACGACGTGGAGATCGACGTCGGCTGCGTGTTCGAAGGCGAGGTGGAACTGGGTGAAGGGGTACGCATCGGCCCCTACTGCGTGATTCGCGACAGCCATATCGGCGCCGAGAGCGTGATCGAGGCACATAGCGTGATCGAGGGCGCGGTGGCTGCCGGGCATAATCGCATCGGGCCCTTCGCGCGGCTGCGCCCCGGCTCGCGCCTGGCGGTGGGCGCCAAGGTCGGTAACTTCGTCGAGACCAAGAACGTCGAGGTCGGCGAGGGCAGCAAGATCAATCATTTGAGCTATGTCGGCGACGCCAGCCTGGGGCGCGGCGTCAACGTCGGCGCAGGTACCATCACTTGCAACTATGACGGTGCCAACAAGCACCGCACCGAGATCGGCGACGACGCCTTCATCGGCTCCAACACCGCCCTGGTGGCGCCGATAAGCGTCGGCAAGGGCGCCACCGTGGGAGCCGGCTCGACCATCGGCAAGGACGTTGCCGACGGCGCCCTGGCGGTATCCCGGGCGCGGCAGATCAGCAAGCCCGACTGGCCGCGGCCGACTAAGGATTCCTAAGCCATCCGGCAACCCACCATAACGCCGCTTCGGCTTGGCTGAAGCGGCTTTTTCGTGGTCGGGACTTGACGTTGTACGGCTATTGGTCTTTCATTTGGAAATTAATTTCTTTCGATTCGAAACGTTAAGATTGATATTAAATGACCAAACGAAACACGGCCCAGCGGCGGCATGCCATTTTGGCATTCGTCAACGCCGCGGGGGAGACCAGCGTCGAGACCTTGGCACAACGCTTCGACTTCTCCGAGGTGACGATACGCAAGGATCTGGCCACCTTGGAGAAGAGCGGACTGCTGCTGCGTCGCCACGGTGGCGCAGTGCCACTGCCCGTCGAGCTGCTGGACGGTGCCGTCAATATCTCGCCTGCAAAGCGGGCCATTGCCCGAGCAGCAGTTGAGCGGCTCCGAGAGCATAACCGCATCATCGTCGATAGCGGCACCACGACCTCGGCGATGATTCCCGAGCTGGATGGCAAGACCGGCCTGGTGGTCATGACCAACTCCTTGGCGGTGGCCAATGCGCTGCACGCGCTGGAACGCGAGCCGATGCTATTGATGACCGGCGGCACCTGGGATCCGCATTCCGAATCGTTTCAGGGCCAGGTCGCCGAACAGGTGCTGAGGCACTACGACTTCGACCAGCTGTTCATCGGTGCCGATGGTATCGACCTGGCGCGAGGTACTACGACCTTCAATGAGTTGCTGGGACTATCGCGGGTAATGGCCGAGGTGGCCCGCGAGGTCGTGGTAATGGTGGAAGCCGACAAGATCGGCCGACGTATCCCCAATCTCGAGTTGCCGTGGGGCTGCATCGATACATTGATCACCGATCATCGTCTCGATCCTGCCGACCGCCGAGCGATCGAGGCCCATGATGTAGAGGTCGTCACCGTTATGGTGGATGACGCAGAATCCAGGAGGTAGCGCGATGTGTGGAATCGTTGGAGCGGTAGCCGGGCGTAACGTGCAGGGTATTCTGCTCGAGGGTCTGCGACGCCTCGAGTATCGAGGCTATGACTCCGCCGGTATGGCAGTATTGGACGACAACGGAGTACTGGCACGACGGCGTGCCCAGGGCAAGGTCGCGGCACTTGCCGAGCGGCTCGAGCAGTCGGCCCTGTCGGGAAGCGTGGGGATCGCCCATACTCGCTGGGCGACCCATGGCAAGCCCAGCGAGGCCAACGCTCATCCCCATCAGTCCGCTGGTCGTCTGGCGGTGGTACACAACGGCATCATCGAGAACTTCGAGTCTCTCAAGGCCGACCTGGAGGCCAGCGGCTACGTATTCGAATCGCAGACCGATACCGAGGTCATCGCCCACCTGCTGGATCGCGAGAGTGCCGTCCAGGGCGACCTGCTGGCGGCAGTGCAGCGGGTCCTGGCGAGGCTCGATGGCGCCTATGCGCTGGGTGTAATGCACGCCGCCGAGCCGGACGTGGTGATCGGCGCGCGCAAGGGCAGCCCGCTGGTGGTGGGTGTGGGCATCGAGGAGGCCTTCCTGGCCTCGGACCCGCTGGCGCTGCTGCAGGTCACCGACCGCTTCATCTACCTCGAGGAGGGCGATGTGGTGCGTCTCTCGCGGGGCGGCGTGATTGAGATCGTCGACGCCGATGGGCGCTCGGTCGAGCGTGAGGTGCAGACCTTCGAACACGGCGACGGAGCCGCCAGTAAGGGCAATTACCGCCACTTCATGCTCAAGGAGATCCACGAGCAGCCGGCGGTCATTGCCCAGACCCTGGAAGGTCGGCTGAGTGAGCGAGGGGTGCTGGTCAAGAGCTTCGGCGTCGAGGCCGAGGCACTGTTCTCGAAGGCCAAGCAGATCCATATCATCGCCTGTGGCACCAGCTACCATGCCGGCATGGTGGCGCGCTACTGGCTGGAGCGCTACGCCGGCATTCCGACCCAGGTAGAAGTTGCCTCGGAGTATCGCTACCGCCGTGTGGTGGTGCCTGAGAACACCCTGTTCGTGACCCTCTCTCAGTCCGGCGAGACTGCCGACACCCTGGCGGCGCTACGCTTTGCCAAGCACAGCGGCTATCTCGGCAGTCTGGCAATCTGCAACGTGCCGGGTAGTTCGCTGGTGCGTGAGTCGGATCTCACGCTGCTGACCCACGCCGGCCCCGAGATCGGCGTGGCCTCGACCAAGGCCTTCACCACCCAGCTCACCGCACTGATGCTGTTTACCCTGGCGCTGGGGCGCCAGCGTGGCATGGACGATGACCAGCAGGGGCAGATCGTGACGGCACTACGCGGGTTGCCGGCGCTGGTCACCCGGGTGCTGGCGCTGGACCCTGCAATTGAGCGTCTTTCGGTAGATTTCGCCGAGAAGCAGCATGCGCTATTCCTGGGGCGTGGGGCGCATTTCCCGATCGCTCTGGAGGGCGCGCTCAAGCTCAAGGAGATTTCCTACATCCACGCCGAGGCCTACCCGGCCGGTGAGCTCAAGCACGGTCCCCTGGCGCTGGTCGACAGTGAGATGCCGGTGATCTCGGTGGCGCCCAACGACGAGTTGCTCGACAAGCTCAAGTCGAACCTGCAGGAGGTACGCGCCCGTGGCGGCGAGCTCTATGTGTTTGCTGACGAGCAGGTGGCAATCGAGGCTGGAGAGGGCATCAAGGTGCTGCACCTGCCCCACGTCGACGAGGCGCTAGCGCCGATCCTCTACACCCTACCGCTGCAGCTGCTCTCCTATCACGTGGCGGTGCTCAAGGGCACCGATGTCGACCAGCCGCGTAACCTGGCCAAGTCGGTGACGGTGGAGTAAACCCCCAGCTTACTTTTCTTGTTTATTGTCGTTAAACTTTACTTCGACCTAGGGCAGTAATAATCAACTTATTGCTGCCCTGTTCGACGTAAATGAAAAACGAGAAAAGGATATCGGCATGGGGAAGGAACAGCAGCGTCGGGGAAGTGTATTCAAACGATCAGTAGTCATTATCCTGGGGTTGGTGCTTATCGTAGGTTTGGCAGCTCCCTACTGGTTAGGTCAACGGATTGAACAGAAGTACGCTGATTATCTGCAGCAGTTACAGCGCTTCGGTTATATAGAGGTCGAAAACCTGGTTTACGAGCGTGGCTGGCTGGAGGCAAATGCCGCATATGAGCTCGTACTCGAGCCGGAGTTTGCGCAGTTTTATACAGGTCTTCTCAGCACTGCCGTGGGCCAGGAGTTCGAAGGAGAACCATTGCGGATCCACGTCGATGATCAGATTACCCATGGCCCCTTCATTGGTGCTTTCGCCAGTATCGAGGGACGGGCGGACGCCTCGGGTTGGCTATTCGATCAGTTGGTTCAAATGGAGGTCGACGGGAGTATCTCACGCTACGATGCCAGGGTCGGTTTCGACCAGGTCGTGGTAGGTGAGTGGGCCCCCATGCAGATGGTTCTGACGGCTGGCCCGCTGTTGAGCGACGCAGGCCTGGATCTACGCTATGACCTCGATTACCAAGGCGGTGATTTCCGCTACGATCCATCCCTTGGCGAGTATCGAAGCTCCAATCGCATGGGGCCGGCACGATTGGAGGAGCCCAGCGCTACCCATACCTTCGAAGGTTCTACCGCGGAGTTCGTGGCCTCCTTCCCCGAGGGGGTGCTGCGTGATGTCATGTTCAGCTCGCAGGACGGGCCGATCGTCACCGAAAGCCGTGACGTCGAGTGGGTCGGCGACTCGCGCATCGATGCACAGAGCGTCGACATTCAGCTGCAGTTCGATGAGCAGGGTCGCTTCGAGGGCTTCACGACCCGTTATGCGCTGCAGGGTTTCGAAGCCGAGGAGCCGGAGCTGTTCCTTACCATGCAGGACATGGGGGCGGAAATTACGGCGAGTCGCCAGGACGAGACCAGCTGGTACGGCCAACTGGATGTAAGCCTCGAGGGGCTGACACTGCGCGAGCTGGATTCGCCGAGTTTTGAAGTGCAAGACATGCATTACCGCCTGGGCTTGGAGCCGGAATCCGCGGCGCATTTCCGGGTAGCGCAATTGCTAGCCGCAAGCGGGCTTCGCATTCAGGGCGTAAACGATCCGATTGCGCTGCACGTCGAGTCAAGCTATGGACAGTTGCCGCGTGCGCAATACGACACGCTATGGGGCCTGATCCATGAGGCCGTCGGCCAATTCTCGTGGGAGGACCCCGATCGGCTGTTGCCGGTATTCGAGCGCATGGAGCGCGTTGGCGAAGAACTGTTAGCGGGCCGCTCCACGATCAGCGTCAAGCCGTTCACGTTCAGCATGGGTGAGGCGGATATTGACCTGCAACTGGAGGCCGATATGTCGCTGGTGGATCTGGCAGCCTTCGAAAATGACGGGTTGCTTGCTCCCGAGAGCCGCCTGGATCTAAGCGTGAATGCTTCCGAACGACTGCTGCACAAGATGTTTCGCGAGTCACTGCGACAGCAGCTCGGCGGGCTGAGGTCCGATAGCGAGCTCGATGCGATGGCAAAGGAAGCCGTGGCAGACAGCCTGGAGGCAATGCTGGAGCTAGGCGTAGTGCGTCGCGAGGAGGATGAACGCTACTCCCTCGAGGCTCAGCTACGCGATGGCCAGCTGCTGTTGAACGGTGAGCCGGGAGAATGGCTACTGGAGCAGTTCTAAGCCGCCTGCTAGCAATCAGGGCCGGGTAGAGCGTCTAGCGCTGCACCCGGCCCTGCTGGATCTGCGTCTCCATGGCATTCGTGTGATAGCGAGGTGACAGTGGCCGGACAACTCTACCTTGGCTTGGCCATGTGGGCCAACGCTGACTGGCGGGGCAGCCTCTATCCGCCCCACGGCGGGCAGCAGGAGTGGCTTGGCGAGTACGCGCGGGTATTCTCTGCCGTCGAGGGCAATACCACCTTCTACAGCGGGGCGCCCAAGGCCGAGACGGTGGCCGGCTGGGCACGCCAGGCACCCGCCGAGTTTCGCTTCTGCTTCAAGCTGCCGGCCAGCCTGACTCATGAGGCGCGGCTGGTGGGTATCGAGGCCGAGCTGGACGCTTTTCTCGAACGCCTCTCGCCGCTACATGATCGTCTCGGCCCCCTGATGGTGCAACTACCGCGCGATTTTGGTGCTCAGGAGCTTCCGCAACTCGATCAGCTACTATCGCGCTGGCCGAAGGGAATCTCCTGTGCCGTTGAGGTCCGCCACAGTGAATTTTTCCACAAGGGCAGCGCCGAGGTGGCACTCAACCGGTTGTTGATAAGTCATGGCGTAGACCGCGTGATGCTTGATGTAAGGCCGCTGTTCTCGACCCCGGCGGGCAGCGACCCGAGGCTACTCAAGGCCCAGGGGGAAAAACCCAAACGTCCGTTACACGTGCTCTCCACTGGCGATAGGCCGCTGGTGCGGTTCATTGGCCATGTCGATGAGGATGTCAATACGATCTATTTTGCGGCCTGGGTGGAGCGCCTCTGCCTGTGGATAAAACAGGGGAAAAGTCCTTTTCTATTTGTGCATACCGCGGATAACCGCCGCGCCCCGCAGCTCGCTCGGCGGTTGCATGACGAGGTGGCCAGGCGGCTGGGTCAAGCGAGCATCGGGGTATTCAGCGGCGAAGCGCAGGCCACGCTGTTTTGAGCGTGAGAAGCGGATATCGAGGGAGTGAAGGCTAGTAGACCTCGCGCAGGGGAGGCCTGATAGAGAAGTGCTGCGGGCGCCGTGGCGCCGGTGATGGCGGAACCCTATGGGTTACTGCATCAGCTCGTCATCGTCGAGATCGGCGATATCGCGCTCGAGGCGCTTGAACTCCCGGTGCAGCTCGATGCCGCGGCGCGCGCGCAGGTAGCGCACGGCGGCAGTCTTCTGGCGCTGCTTGTGCTCATCGACCTCCATGCTCATGAAAATATCGAGTAGCTCTGTTTTGAGGGAGGATACCTGTTCGACATTGCGCATGTTCGATTCTCCTGACTCAAGTGACACCCGGCCGAACGACCGCAGGGTTACCGGCCGGTAGTTTTACTATACCTCAGTTGACAAAATGATGAATCCCTGAAGGCACTGCTTGTCGGATGGGACTCTCCATCACGCCGCCGCTGAGGCATACTGGTGGCCAGCTAGCGGCTTGCCGCGGCCGACACACCGGATATTCATAAGTTATGCACAAGTTATGCCAGCAAGGAGCCTGACGTGAGCCGCGCCCTATTCGACGAGCTAAGAAGCCGCATGGAGCACTTTCGACGCTCCGAACAGAAGGTCGCGCGCTTCGTGCTGCGCAACCCCGAGGAAGTTATCCACATGCGCATCGTCGACCTGGCCACCGAGGCCAAGGTCAGCGAACCCACGGTGGTGCGTTTCTGCCGTGCGCTGGGCTGCAACGGTTTTCAGGACTTCAAGCTGAAGCTGGCGCAGATGCTGGCCACCGGCAGCCAGTTCGCCCAGTTCTCGATGAACGACGACGACTCGGTGGCGGAGTTCTCCCACAGCATCTTCGACTCCACCGTGGGCACGCTGTTGTCGGTGCGTGATCGTCTCGACAACGATCTGCTCAGCCAGGCGATCAACGCCCTGGCGATGGCCAACCGCGTCGAGTTCTACGGCTTCGGTGCCTCCGGAGCGGTGGCCTTCGATGCCCAGCACAAGTTCTTCCGTTTGCAGATCTCCACCTCGGCCTACGCCGACCCGCACATGCAGAACATGTCGGCGGTGACCCTGAAGCCCGGTGACGTGGTGGTGGCGATCTCCCAGACCGGCCGCACCAAGGCACTGGTGGCTAGTGTCAGGCTGGCCCGCGAGGCCGGTGCCACGGTGGTCGGGCTGTGCCCGAGCGGCTCGCCGCTGGCCGACGAGGTATCGATCCCGCTGTTCATCGATGTCCACGAGGACACCGAGATCTACACGCCGATGAGCTCGCGGATCGCGCACCTGGTGCTGGTCGACGTGCTGGCGGTGGGGGTGGCCAAGACCCGCGGCCCCAAGCTCACCGAGCAGCTCAAGTCGGTCAAGCGCAGTCTCAATTCGCTGCGCTTCCCGGAGCCGGAGGAGTGAGCGGCAATATGCTACGCTAGGCGTCCATTTTCGACCTGCAAGTGCCAGCCCCTATGGATGACGTCACGGCGATTCTCGATCACCTCAATCCCGCCCAGCGCGAGGCGGTCAGTGGGCCCCAGGGCAATATGCTGGTGCTCGCCGGGGCTGGTTCCGGCAAGACCCGGGTGCTGGTGCATCGTATCGCCTGGCTGCTGCAGACCGAGGGCATGTCGCCCTACGCCATCCTCGCCGTGACCTTCACCAACAAGGCGGCCCGCGAGATGCGTACCCGCCTCGAGGCGCTGCTCGGCCTGTCGCTGCGCAACATGTGGGTGGGTACCTTCCACTCCATTGCCCACCGTCTGCTGCGCACCCACTGGCAGGATGCGCGGCTGCCGCAGCACTTCCAGATCATCGACAGCGACGACCAGCTGCGCCTGGTCAAGCGCCTGCTCAAGGATCACCGCATCGACGACGAGCGCTTTCCGCCGCGCCAGGTGCAGTACTTCATCTCCGGCTGCAAGGAGGAGGGGCTGCGGCCGCATCAGGTCGATGCCCACGGTGATGGCTACATGGCGCAGATGGTCGAGCTCTACGAACGCTATCAGCTGACCTGCGAGCGCAGCGGGCTGGTCGACTTCGGTGAACTGCTGCTCAGGAGCCTCGAGCTGCTGCGCGATACCCCGGCGCTGCTGGCCCACTACCAGGCGCGTTTTGGCCATGTGCTGGTCGACGAGTTCCAGGACACCAACACCCTGCAGTACGCCTGGCTCAAGCTGCTCACCGGCGAGAGCGCCGGCATGACCGTGGTTGGCGACGACGACCAGTCGATCTACGGTTGGCGCGGCGCGCGGGTCGAGAACATTCGCCGCTTCGAGCAGGAGTTCCACGACACCCGCACCGTGCGCCTCGAGCAGAACTACCGCTCCACCAGCGCCATCCTCGACGCCGCCAACGCCTTGATCAGCCACAACACCGGGCGCATGGGCAAGGAGCTGTGGACCGAGGGCGCCAAGGGCGAGCCGATCTCGGTCTATGCCGGCTTCAACGACCTCGATGAAGCGCGCTTTATCGTCGATACCATTGGCGAGCAGGTGCGCGACGGCGCGGCGCGCCGCGAGATCGCGATCCTCTACCGCTCCAACGCCCAGTCGCGGGTGCTCGAGGAGACCCTGATCCGCCAGGGCGTGCCCTACCGCATCTACGGTGGCCAGCGCTTCTATGAGCGCCTCGAGATCAAGAACGCCCTGGCCTACCTGCGGCTGCTGCTCAATCGTGAGGACGACGCCTCGCTGGAGCGCGTCATCAACGTGCCGGCTCGCGGCATCGGCACCCGCACCGTGGAGATCCTCCGCGAGCATGCGCGGCTCAACAACGTCTCGCTGTGGCAGGCGCTGCACGACGCGCTCAGCGATGCGCTGCTCAAGGGCCGCGCCGCCAATGCGGTGCGCGCCTTTGCCGAGCTGATCGAACAACTCGACAACGATACCGCCGGCATGGCGCTGCACGAGATCATCGCCCACGTAAACCACGCCAGCGGGCTGGTCGAGCACCACGCCAATGAGAAGGGCGAGAAGGGCCAGGCGCGGATCGAGAACCTCGAGGAGCTGATCAACGCTGCCCGCGCCTTTACCCAGGGCGATGCGCTGGAGAACCAGGAGGTCGGCGAGGGCGCCGCAGCGCTGGAGCCGTTCCTCTCCGAGGCGGCGCTCAACGCCGGCGACCACGAGGCCGACGAGTTCGAGGACTGCGTGCAGCTGATGACCCTGCACTCCGCCAAGGGGTTGGAGTTTCCCGTCGTGTTCGTCTCCGGGGTCGAGGAGGGGCTGTTCCCGCACAAGATGTCGCTGGAGGAGCCGGGCCGCCTCGAGGAGGAGCGCCGGCTCTGCTATGTGGGTCTGACCCGCGCCATGCGCAAGCTCTACCTGACCTACGCCGAGCTGCGCCGGCTGCACGGCAAGGAGACCTTCCAGCGGCCGTCGCGCTTCCTGCGCGAGCTGCCCGAGGAGCTGCTCGAGGAGGTGCGCCTGCGCGGCCAGATCTCGCGCCCGGTGACCGCCAGGCCGGCGGTGGGCCTGTCGCGCCAGACCTCGGTGGATGG
Source organism: Halomonas salipaludis (assembly GCF_002286975.1). Lineage (GTDB taxonomy): Bacteria > Pseudomonadota > Gammaproteobacteria > Pseudomonadales > Halomonadaceae > Franzmannia > Franzmannia salipaludis. The sequence goes on along the minus strand of NZ_NSKB01000003.1, from coordinate 265,184 downwards.
CGGCGGCGACTTGCCCAGCCTGTCGCTGGGCCAGCGGGTCAGCCATCCGCTGTTCGGCGAGGGGGTGATCCTCAACGCCGAGGGCGAGGGCGAACGCGCCCGGGTCCAGGTCAGCTTCGAGGGTGAGGGTGACAAGTGGCTGGTGCTGGGCTTTGCCAAGCTGACGCCGCTGTAGAGAGAGTAAGTGAGGAACGCTGGCGGCAGGGTGTAGGGGAGGTTTGCGCCGTGGGTGAGAAGCATCGCTTCGAACGGGCTGGCCATGGATGGCCAGCACCGGTCCTGTAAGCGGAGCAGGATGCGAGAGCGCAGCAGGGCGCAAGGTAGCGCCCAGGGACAGGTTTACAGCGCCTCCCTGTAAGCCTACCGCCAGATCAGTTCCGAGCGGTGCAGCTTTTGCGATGGTGCAAGAGCCCCCACTTCGACCTACCGCCAGCGTTCCTCGCGCACAGCCATGACGCTAAATGTGTACGTTGAGCGACGGGACTTGCCGAACGAAAGTCGGCTTAGCATACTCGCTGGCGGACGCTTTCCCGCAGGATCCAGGAAACACTGCATAACTGTCTGCGCGTCGCTCGCCGATTTATTCAGCGCTTCCCTAAGCCTGCCAGGAAATCACAACAACGCTTCTGGAGTTCGCCTTCATGCAACGCCGTAACTTTCTCAAGACCCTGGGGGCCGGTGCCGCCGGCGTCGCCGCAGCACCCTTCATCTCCACCGCCAAGGCCGACGAGGTCATCACCTGGCGCATGGTCACCTCCTGGCCGCAGAACTTCCCGGCGCTGGGCACCGGGGCCAAGGACTTCGCTGAGCGCATCGAGCGGCTCTCCGGCGGTCGCATGCGCGTCGAGGTGCTCGGCGCCGGCGAACTGGTCCCGGCCCTGGAAGTCTTCGATGCGGTCGCCGCGGGCACCGCCGAGATGGGCCACTCCGCCGCCTACTACTGGCGCGGCAAGGTCGCCGCGGCGCAGTTCTTCACCGCCGTGCCGTTTGGCATGAACACCACCGAGACCAACGCCTGGCTCTACAACGGCGGCGGTCAAGAGCTGTGGGACGAGCTTTACGCCCAGCACAACCTCAAGCCGTTCGCGGTGGGCAACACCGGCACCCAGATGGCCGGCTGGTTCAAGAAGGAGATTCATTCACTGGACGACATGCGCGGCGTGCGCATCCGTCTGCCGGGGCTGGCCGGCGAGGCCATGAACGGCATCGGCGCTACCGCCGTGAACATGCCCGGTTCGGAGATCTTCACCTCGCTGCAGACCGGCGTGCTTGACGCCGCCGACTGGGTTGGGCCCTACAACGACATGGCCTTCGGCCTCTACCAGGTCGCCGACTACTACTACACCTCGGTGTGGAACGAGCCCAGCGCGGTGCTCGAGGGCACCATCAACCTGGATGCCTGGAACGCCCTGCCCGACGACCTCAAGGACGTGGTCACCGAAGCCGCGCGCAGTGCCAATCTGTCGATGATCGACGAGTTCACCTACCGTAACGCCCAGGCCCTCGAGACCCTGGTCGAAGAGCATGGCGTCGAGCTGCGCACCTTCCCCGATGACGTCATGCAGGCGCTCTACGAGTCCTCCATGGAGGTGCTGCAGCGCCAGGTCGATGACGATCCCGACTCGAAGAAGATCTACGACTCCTACCTCGCCTTCCAGCGCCTGGTACGGCCCTTCACTGACGTGGGCGAGTATGCCTATCTCAAGGGGCGCGACACCGTGGGTGCCTGACCGACGACGCCGTGAATGAAGGGTGCCCTTGGGCACCCTTCGTCGTTCAGGCGTCGGGGACGGCGCGTATCCGCCCATTGTCGTCCAGGGCGACCATCACGAAGCGCGCCTCGGTGACCTTGTACAGCTCGTCGGGGTTGTGCTCCTGGTGGGGGCGGATCCACACCTCGACGTCGACCTTTACCGAGCTGCGGCCCACCTCATGGATCGCGGTATAGATATTGACCACCGAGCCGACCCGCACCGGGCACAGGAAATCCATCGGCTCCAGCGCTACCGTAGCGGTGCGGCCGTGGGCCTGGCGCCCGGCGGCCAGTTCGGCGGCCTGGTCCATATGGCCGATCAGCCAGCCGGCGGGGATATCGCCGTAGAAATTGGTATCCTGCCGGGAGGCCAGCAGTTTCAGTGTCAGTTGGCCCTGGGGCGCGGGTACATCGTCGAGGTCGGTCATGGAGTGTGCAGCATCTTGTTGTTGTGAAAAGAGAGTGATGTGTTGGGCGTGCCGCATCGCGGCATCGTCGCATCATCATATACGCCAGCCGCGGGCAAGCTCCAGTGGCTGCGACACCCCGCCTCGCAGCCGGCTGGGGCGAGTGGCCAGCGTCTGCCTGCTGCTGTGCTGGCTGCTGATGGCCTGGCCGCTAGCCGCTGCCGAGCGTGCGGTGGTCGGCAGCCTCGACTCGGTGGGCTCGGAGACCCTGGCCGGACTGATGTTGCGCTGGGGTGAGCAGCTCGAACGCGACTACCCCGGGGTGCGCCTGCAGCTGCAGGCCAGCGGCTCGGCCACCGCGCCGACGGCACTGGCGGCGGGCACCAGCCGGCTGGGCCCGATGTCGCGACGCATGTCGGCGGCCGAGCGCGAGGCCATCGTGGCGCGCCAGGGCCATCCGCCGCTGGAGATACCGGTGGCGCTGGATGCCCTGGCGGTGTTCGTGCATCGCCACCACCAGCTCGAGGCGCTGAGCCTCGCCCAGCTCGATGCGATCTTCTCGGATACCCGGCGCTGCGGTGCGGCCCGGCCACTGGGACGTTGGCAGGATGTCGCGGGGAGCAAGCAACAAGGCAGCATCACGCGACACGGCCGCAATTCGGTCTCCGGCACCCACGGCGTTTTCAAGCGCCAGGCGCTGTGCGGCGGCGATTTTCGTCTCGACGTCAACGAGCATACCGGCTCGGCGGCGGCGGTAGCGGCGGTGGCCGGCGCTCCTGGGGCGATCGGCTACGCTGGCGCCGGCTATCTCACTGCTGGCGTGCGCGCCGTGGCGCTGGAGAACGCCGCCGGCGAGGCGGTGGCGCCCAGTGCAGAGGCGGTGCTCAGCGGCGACTATCCGCTGTCGCGGCCGCTCTACCTCTACGTCAACCTGCCTCCGGGCGAGCGTTTGCCGCCCGCCGAGGCGGCATTTATCGCGCTGGTACTCTCCGCCGAGGGCCAAGCGCTAGCCGAGGAGAGTGGCTTCATCGCGCTGCCCGAGGCGTTGCGCCGGGCGGCCCGGGCGCAGCTCGGGCTTGGGGAAGGCTGATGTCATCTATTTGTCATCGAACTGCCTTATTGTCATGGTTACCCGCGGCTGACGAGCACCCTTAATGACCGATCACGCGGCTTCTCTTCGACAGCGCCTGCGCTTTATACGCGACCGCTTGGCCACGGCGCTGATCAGTGCCTGTGGCATCGGCGTGATTGCTGCAGTGCTGGCAATCGGGGTGTTTCTGGCCGTCGAGGTGGCGCCGCTGTTTGTGGCACCCGAGGTGCGCGAGCAGGCTACCGACGGCGCCTCCCTGCCAGCGCTTGCCAGCCTGCCGACGGATAGCCTCAGCGCCGCGGGCGAGCAGCAGCAGTGGCAGGCCGACGGCCGTGAACTGGTGGTCTTTCAGCGCATGGCCAGCGGGCTCGAGCTGGCGGGCCGTGTCGAGGCGGTGCCGCCGTCGCGTCGCATTACGGCGCTGGCGGCGCTGCAAGGCGGGCGGGCGCTGCTGATTGGCGACGATGGCGGCGGTGTGCAGCGCTGGGTGACGCTGGCCGATCAGGATTTGCCGGTGCCGGCGAGCCGCTATCAGGCGCTGGGATCGGCGCCGATCCGCCAGCTGATCGCGCTGCCCGATCGCCAGGCGCTGGCGCTGAACGAGGCCAACCAACTGGGGCTCTACCAGGCCATCGGCGGCCTGCGCTGGCAGGGCCAGGCGCCAAGCGGTGAGGCGCTGGGCTGGGACGACCAGGGCGACTTGTGGTGGGGCACCGCGGAGGCGGCCAGCCGCCTCGAGGTCGACGCCGAGCACGCCGAGGTCAGTTGGCGCAGCCTGTGGCTGCCGCAGCACTACGAGGGCCACGCCGCACCCCAGCAGCGCTGGCAGACCAGCGTCAGTGACAGCCGCGATGAGCCGCGCTACGGCCTGGCGCCACTGGCCTGGGGCACGCTCAAGGCCGCCGCCTATGCGCTGCTGGTGGCAATTCCGCTGGCGCTGGGAGCCGCAGTACACACCGCCTGCTTCATGTCGGCGGGGCTACGCACGCGCATCAAGCCGACCCTGGAGCTGATGGAGGCGCTGCCCGGCGTCGTGCTGGGCTTTATCGCCGGGCTGGTGTTGGCACCCTGGGTCGAGCGTCATCTCCCGGGCGTGCTGGCGCTGCTGCTGGTGTTGCCGCTGGGCATGCTGAGCGGCGGCGCACTCTGGGCGTGCTGCTCGGCACGTTGGCGCCAGCGCTTGCCGCTGAGCTGGGCGGGGCTGTGGCTGATGCCGTGGCTGGCGCTGCTGGCGGCACTGGCGCTGTGGCTGTCGCCGAGCCTGGAGCGCTGGTGGTTCGACGGCGACATGCGCAGCTGGCTGGAACTCCAGCTGGGCCTGGACTATGCCAGCCGCAACGCCATGATCGTCGGCCTGGCCATGGGCCTGGCGGTGATGCCGACCATCTACGCGCTGGCCGAGGATGCGCTCTCCGGGGTACCCAAGAGCCTCGCCGAGGGGGCCGCGGCGATGGGCGCGACGCGCTGGCAGGCGCTATGGAAGGTGGTGCTGCCGGCGGCCAGTCCAGGCATCTTCGCCGCGCTGATGATCGGCGCCGGCCGCGCGGTGGGCGAGACCATGATCGTACTCATGGCCACCGGCAACACCGCGGTGATGACCGCCAGCCCCTTCGACGGCCTGCGCTCGCTGTCGGCCAATATCGCCATCGAGCTGCCCGAGGCGGCGCTGGGCGGCACCCACTACCGGCTGCTGTTCCTCAGTGCGCTGCTGCTGTTCGTGTTCACCTTCTGCGTCAATACCCTGGCCGAGGTGGTGCGTGGCCGGCTCAGGCGCCGCTATCAGCGACTCGGCGGGTCGACATGAGGCGGCTGCGAGGCGAAGGCCCCTGGGCGTGGCTGGCGGCCGGTAGCGTGGCGCTGTCGCTGCTGCTGCTGGTGGCACTGCTGGCGCTGCTGGCGGGCCGCGGGCTGGCGCACTTCTGGCCTGGTGAGCTGGTCCAGATCGAGCTCGACGACGGCAGCCGCTTCGCCGCCCGCCCCGGTCGCGAGGAGCGTAGCGCCGAGGGAGTCGAGCGGCTCTATCACACCGGCAACCGCGAGTGGCTGGGCACGCCCTGGCGCTGGATCGAGGTGGCGCGGATCGTCGAACAGCGGCGTCCGGCGGAGCTGGTGATCGTCGAGCGCCGCCGCTGGGGCGACTTCATCGGCCGCGTGGCGGGTCTCGAGGAGGATGGCGTGGCCCTCGACATCGATGATGAGGCGGCGCGCTGGACGACACTCGATGAACGTCTGGGGCGCCTGGCGCAGTTGCGTGAGGCACGTGATGCGCTGCGCCAGCAGGCGGTGATGCCGCGGGTGCGAGCGCTGGCCGCGGAGCAGGATGTCGCCAGCCGGGCTCGGCTCGAGGACGAGCTGGCCGCGGCCAACGCCGAGGTGCTGGCGCTGCAGGCGCGCATGGCCCGCGATCGCGTCGTGCTGGAGAGCGTCACGGGTGAGCGCCTGGCGCTGCCGCTGGAGGAGGTGCTGGCGCTGCAGCGTCCCAACGCCATGTCGCTGCCGGCCAAGCTCGGCGCCTGGGGCGAGCGGGCATGGCGCTTTCTCAGCGAGGGGCCGCGCGCCGCCAACACCGCCGGCGGCGTGTGGCCGGCAATCTTCGGCACCGTGCTGCTGGTGCTGCTGATGTCGCTGCTGGTGGCGCCGTTCGGCGTGCTGGCGGCCATCTACCTCAACGAGATCGCCCACCAGGGGCGGCTGACACGACTGGTGCGGATCAGCGTGCGCAACCTCGCCGGGGTGCCATCGATCGTCTATGGCGTGTTCGGCCTCGGGGTCTTCGTCTACGGCATCGGCGGCAGCCTCGACGAGTGGTTCTTCAGCGAGCAGCTGCCGTCGCCGACCTTCGGCACCGGCGGGCTGCTGTGGGCCTCGCTGACCCTGGCGCTGCTGACCCTGCCGGTGGTGATCGTGGCCACCGAGGAGGGCCTGGCGCGGATACCCGACCATCAGCGCGAAGGCGCCCTGGCGCTGGGCGCCACGCGGCTCGAGACGCTGCGCCGGGTGGTGGTGCCGATGGCGCTGCCGGCGATGCTCACCGGGATGATCCTGGCGGTAGCGCGGGCTGCTGGTGAGGTGGCGCCGCTGATGCTGGTGGGGGTGGCCAAGCTGGCGCCTCAGGTAGCGCTAGACGGCGAGTTTCCGTTCCTGCATCTTGAACGCAAGTTCATGCATCTTGGCTATCATATCTTCGACGTTGGCTTTCACAGTGGCGATGTCGAGGCCGCGCTGCCGCTGGTATACGCCACGGCGCTACTGCTGGTGATGGTCATTCTGGTGCTTAACCTGACTGCAATCTTCTTGCGGCATCATCTCAAGGCGCGTCATGGCGCGCTGCCACGCTAGGAGGTCCGAGAGCCGTGCTTGCGCAACCCGATACCCCGGCCGCTAACGCCAGCCGTGACGCGGTGATCGACATCGATCCTGGCGCCAGCTGTCTGGAAATCCAGGGGTTGAGCCTGGCCTATGCCGGTACTCCGGCGCTCAGCGATCTCACGCTGCGCGTGCCGCGGCATCGGGTTACGGCCTTTATCGGGCCGTCGGGCTGTGGCAAGTCGACGCTGCTGCGCGCGCTGAACCGGCTGCACGATCTCAACGAGACGGTCAGCCGGCGCGGCGCGATCCGCCTCGAGGGCCAGGAGATTCACGCCCCCGAGGTGGCGGTGGCCGAGTTGCGGCGGCGGGTGGGGATGGTCTTCCAGACCCCCAACCCCTTCCCGATGTCGATCTACGAGAACGTCGCCTTTGGCCTGCGCCTGCAGGGCGGCCTGCGTAAGCGCCAGCGCGATGAGGTGGTGGAGTGGGCGCTACGTTCGGCGGCGCTGTGGGATGAGGTCAAGGAGCGCCTCGGTGCCTCGGCCTGGTCGCTGTCCGGCGGTCAGCAGCAGCGCTTGGTAATCGCCCGCACCCTGGCGGTCAAGCCCGAGGTGCTGCTGCTCGACGAACCGGCATCGGCGTTGGACCCGATCTCGACGCTGAAGATCGAGGAGCTGATCCGCAGCCTCAAATCGCAGCTGACGCTGGTGCTGGTCACCCACAACATGCAGCAGGCGGCGCGGGTCTCGGACTACACCGCCTTCCTGCACGGCGGCGAGCTGGTCGAGTACGCGCCCACCGACGCACTGTTCACCAACCCGCGCCTGGTGCGCACCGAAAACTACATCACCGGCCGCATGGCCTGAGCCGAGGCTCCCGCCGCTGCCGAACAGGAGAGTCAGCATGGATATCACTAGCGATACGCACAGTCAGCATATTTCCAAGCAGTTCAACCAGGAACTCGAAGAGCTCAAGACCCATCTGATGGCGATGGGCGGGCTGGTCGAGAAGCAGGTCCAGGACGCCGTCACCGCGCTGCTCGACGGCGACAGCCGGCTGGCCGAGCGGGTCCGCGACAACGATGACGCGGTCAACGACATGCAGCTCAAGATCGACGACGAATGCACCCGGGTGCTGGCGCGGCGCCAGCCGGCGGCCTCCGACCTGCGCCTGGTGCTGGCGGTGATCCGTGCCACCTCGGATCTCGAGCGCATCGGCGACGAGGCCAGCAAGATCGCCCGCAACGCCATGAGCCTGGCCGAGGCCGGCAACGGCAGCAAGGGCTTCATCGAGGTGCGCCATATCAGCGAGCACGTGCGCAAGATGGTGCGCGATGCGCTGACCGCGTTCGCGCGCTTCGATATCGACTTGGCCCTGGAGGTGGTGCACGAGGACGAGGCGGTGGACAGCGAGTACACCACCGCCATGCGCTCGCTAATGACCTTCATGATGGAGGATCCGCGCTCGATCTCCTCGGTGCTCAGCGTGATGTGGATTCTGCGCGCCCTGGAACGCATCGGCGATCACGCCAACAACCTCGCCGAGTACGTGGTATATCTGGTCAAGGGACTGGATATTCGTCATATCGATCCCGACGAGCTCGACGAAGAAGCGATCAAGCGGCGCGGTTGATGGCAGCGCTCTCGGCTCTCGATGCCTTGAGCCGCGGCACCCGGCTAGTCTACTCGCCGGGGCTGCGGCGCTATGTGTTCGTGCCGCTGGCGGTCAACCTGCTGGTCTATGCCGCCATGCTGTACTATGTGCTCAGCCACTTCGGCGGTTGGCTGGCGGGCTGGATGGCCATGGTGCCTGGCTGGCTGGCCTGGCTGGAGTGGCTGATCTGGCCGCTGTTCGTGGTGACTCTGGTGCTGATGGTGTTCTTCACCTTTACCCTGATCACCCACCTGATCGCCGCCCCCTTCTACGGCTTTCTCGCCGCCAGGGTGGAGGTGGTCGCCTGCCAGCGTCAGCCCCTCGACGATCGTGGCCTGCTGCGCACCGGCGTCGATGCACTGGGCCGCGAACTGGTCAAGCTGGCGTATATCCTGCCGCGGCTGACGCTGCTGCTGGTGATCAGCTGGATTCCGGCGCTCAATGTGCTGGCGCCGCTGCTGTGGGCGGCCTTCTCGGCCTGGGTGATGGCGATCACCTACCTCGACTACCCGATGGATAACAACAAGGTCACCTTCGCTGACATGCGCCGCCGGCTCAGGGCGCGTCCCTGGCCGACGCTCAGCTACGGTGGCCTGGTGACGCTGATCACCTGGCTGCCACTGGCCAACCTGCTGCTGCTGCCCGGCGCCGTGGCCGGCGCGGTACTGATGTGGGACCGCCACTATCGTGGCCAGTCCGACTGAGTCAGATCCGCCCCTCCTCCACCGCGTGGCAGGCCACTTCGCTGCCGTCGCTGTGCGCGATCAGCGCCGGCGCCTCCCGCGAGCAGCGCGCGTTGGCGTGGGGGCAGCGTGGGTGGAAGGCGCAGCCCGAGGGCGGATGCACCGGGTTGGGTACCTCGCCCTCGATGACGCTGCGCTGCTTGCCCATGCCGGTCAGCGTCGGCACCGCCTCGAGCAACATCCGCGAGTAGGGGTGGCGCGGCGTGGCGAACAGCTGCTCGGCGGGGGCGATCTCGGCGATATGGCCGAGGTACATCACTGCGATGCGGTCGGCCATGTGCTTGACCACCGCCATGTCGTGGCTGATGAACAGGTAGGTCAGCCCGTACTCGCGCTGCAGGTCGCGCATCAGGTTGAGGATCTGCGCCTGCACCGAGACGTCCAGCGCCGAGGTCGGTTCGTCGCAGACCATGAACTCCGGCTCGTTGGCCAGCGCCCGGGCGATGGAGATGCGCTGGCGCTGGCCGCCGGAGAACTCGTGGGGGTAGCGGTTGGCGTCCGGCGCCGACATCCCGACCTGCTCGAGCAGCTCGCCGACCCGGGTGCGGCGCTGGGTAGCGCTCAGCTCGGGGCGAAACACCCGCAGCGGCTCGCCGATGATGGTGCCCACCCGCCACAGCGGATTGAGGCTGGCGTAGGGGTCCTGGAAGATCATCTGGAAGCGCTTGCGCACCGCCGCGGCCTGCTTGCCGCTGCGGTTGACCAGGTCGCTGATGTCCTCGCCGTCGAACAGCAGGCGGCCGCGGGTCAGGCCGTAGAGGCCGACGATCAGCCGCGCCACGGTGGACTTGCCGCAGCCGGACTCGCCGACCAGCGCCAGGGTCTCGCCGCGGCGGATGGCGAAGCTGACGCCGTCCACCGCCTTGAGGGTGAGCCTGTCGCTGCGCTCCAGCACGCGATTCAGCCACGGCTTGGAAACGTCGAAGTGGCGCGCCAGGTCGCGGGCCTCGAGCAGCACCTCGCCGCCCGCGGCGGACTCAAGGAGTTCAGTGGCCATCGGCGGCGACCTCCTCGCTAACGGGAATGACGGGATCAATGGGGTCATGCAGCCAGCAGGCGGCGCGGCTGGTGCCGGCCGGCAGCAGGTCGGGTCGCTCGCGGCGGCAACGCTCGGTGGCATGCGGGCAGCGCGGGTTGAAGGCGCAGCCGCTGGGGATCGCCGCCAGCCGCGGCATGGCGCCCTCGATCTGGTAGAGCCGCTCGCGGGAGGTCTCGATGCCTGGAATCGATGCCATCAGGCCGCGGGTGTAGGGGTGCTGCGGTTCGCGAATCACCGCCTCCACCGGGCCGATCTCGATCAGCCGGCCGGCGTACATCACCGCTACCCGATCGGCGGTCTCGGCGATCACCCCCATGTCGTGGGTGACCAGCATCACCGCGGTGCCGCGCTCGGCGCACAGCCGCTTGAGCAGTGCCAGGATCTGCGCTTGCACCGAGACATCCAGCGCCGTGGTGGGCTCGTCGGCGATCACCAGTTCGGGTTCGGCGGCCAGCGCCAGGGCGATCACCACGCGCTGACGCATGCCGCCAGAGAACTGGTGCGGGTAGGCGTCGAGGCGATTCTCCGGGGCCGGGATGCCCACCTCGCGCAGCAGTTCGAGGGCTCGTCCGCGGGCCTGCTTGTGGTTCATCGGCAGGTGGGCACGAATCGTCTCGATCAGCTGCTCACCCACTGAGAACAGCGGGTTGAGGCTGGTCAGTGGGTCCTGGAAGATCATCCCGATATGGCGCCCGCGCAGCGGCACGAAGGCGTCCTCGTCGAGGTCGTCGATGCGCTGCGAGCCGAGGTGGACCTCGCCGCCGGCGATGCGCCCGGGCGGCTCGAGCAGCTGGATCACGGCGTTGCCGGTCATCGACTTGCCGGCTCCGGATTCGCCGACCACGCCGAGGATCTCGCCGGGGGCGATATCGAAGCTGACGTCGTCGAGCGCCACCAGGGTGCCGTGGCGAGTGGGGAACTCGACCCGCAGCTCGCGCACGCTGAGCGCCGGCACGCTGGGCGTGTCGCGGCTATCTGAGCTTGGGGTTGAGGACATCACGCAGCCAGTCTCCGAGCAGGTTGACGGAAAGCGCCAGCATCAGCAGCGCCAGGCCGGGGAACAGCAGGATCCACCACTCCCCGGAAAACATGTAGTCCTGGCCGACCCGGATCAGGGTGCCCAGGCTCGGCTGGGTGGCTGGCATGCCGACCCCCAGGAACGACAGCGTAGCCTCGGCGATGATTGCCAGGGCCAGGCCGATGGTGCCGATCACCAGCACCGGTCGCATCACGTTGGGTAGGATATGCTGGAACAGGATATTGCGCGCCGGCAGGCCGATCACCCGCGCTGCCTGGACGTACTCCTTGCCTTTCTCGACCAGAGTGGCGCCGCGCACTGCGCGGGCGTACTGCACCCAGTCGGAGAGGCCGATGGCCACGATCAGCACGATGATCGCCACCTCGGCGTGCATCGAGCGCGGCAGGAAGCCGCGCACCACGCCGAAGATCAGCAGCGCCATGAGAATCGAGGGAAAGGTCAGCTGGACGTCGGCGATGCGCATGATCAGGGCATCCCGCCAGCCGCCGCGGAAGCCCGCCATCAGCCCCAGGGCGGTGCCCAACACCAGCGCGAAGAGCACCGCGGCGAAGCCCACCAGCAGTGATATCCGCGAGCCGTAGAGGATCGCCGAGAACACGTCGCGGCCCTGGCTGTCGCTGCCCAGCAGGTAGAAGTTGCCGGTGAAGTCCGAGGTGGTCAACGGTGGTGCGAAGGCGTCGATCAGGTCGAGCTGGCGCGGGTCGAAGGGGTTCTGCGGCGCGATCCACGGCGCGAACAGCGCGCCCAGGAACATGACCAGGGTCACCAGGGTGGCGAGTATCACCACCGGCTGGTGCTTCCACGAATAGACGATGTCGCTGGCGAGGAAGCGTTGCAGCTTGCCGGGACGGGGTGGCGGCGTGGTGGTATGCCGTGTGTCGTTCATTTGGCACCTCCCTGGACGCGCAGGCGCGGGTCCACCGCGTAGTAGAGCAGGTCGACGATCAGGTTGATGACCACGAACACCAGCGCGATCATCATCAGGTAGGCGGCCATCACCGGGATGTCCACGAAGCGCACCGCGGTGATGAAGAGTGCCCCGACCCCCGGCCACTGGAACACCGTCTCGGTGATGATGGCGAAGGCGATGATGGTGCCCAGCTGGAGGCCGATGATGGTGATCACCGGGATCAGGGTGTTCTTCAGCGCGTGGCGCAGGTTGACCACACGCTTCGACAGGCCCCGGGCGCGGGCGAACTTGATGTAATCGGCGCGCAGCACCTCGAGCATCTCGGCGCGCACCAGGCGCATGATCAGGGTCAGTTGGAACAGCCCCAGGGTGATTGCCGGCAGGATCAGCGAGCGCAGCCCGCTGGTGGTCAGCAGCCCGGTGGTCCACCAGTCGCCGAGACGCACCGTCTCGCCGCGACCGAAGGCCGGCAGCCAGCCGAGCTCCACGGCGAACACATAGATCAGCAGCACGCCGATCAGGAAGGTCGGCAGCGACACGCCGATCAGCGACGCGGTCATGATGAAGTTGGACAGCCAGTTGCCGCGGTTGAGCGCGGTGTAGATGCCCAGCACGATGCCCATCACCACCGCGAAGATGGCCGAGATGATGGCCAGTTCCAGGGTCGCCGGCAGACGCTCGACGATCAGGTCGGTCACCGGCCGCGCCGAGCGGTAGGAGATGCCGAACTCGAACTGGGCGGCGTTGGCGATGAACTGGAAGAACTGGATCGCTATCGGTTGGTCGAGGCCGAGGCGCGTGCGCAGCTCGGCGCGATCGGCCTCGGTGGCCTCCTGGCCGACCATGTTGAGGACCGGGTCACCGACGTAGTGAAACAGCGAAAATGCAATGAGCGCGACCACCAGCATCACGAAGATGGCCTGGAAGACGCGCTGGATCAGGAATGCCAGCATGGGATCTCCACGGTGCAGCCCTCCGCGCGAGGATAACGCGGGGAGGGCCTAGCACGGGTTACGGCTTAGTTATTAAAACGCAGGTATTTGAAGTGCGGGGTATTTTCGCTCTGCACCTGGAAGTCGATATCGTCACGCATCGACCAGGTCAGCATCTGGTGGTGGATCGGGATATAGAGGATCTCGTCGTGGACGATTTGCCAGGCCTCGCCGATCATCTCGTTGCGCGCCGCCTCGTCGGTCTCCTGGCCCATGGCCACGGTCAGCTCGTCGACCCGCTCGTCGGAGTAGCCGGTGAAGTTCCAGCTGCCGCGATCCTCCTCCTTGGTGTGGTAGAGGTAGTTGAAGATGTACTCCGAATCCATGGTCGGCACGCCCCAGCCGAGCAGGTAGAAGTCGTACTCCTCGCGGGCCATCTCGGCGAAGTGCAGCGAGCGGGTCTGGGCGATCAGGTCGACGGTGATGCCGATCCGCGCCAGCATGCTGACCACCGCCTGGCAGATCTGCTCGTCGTTGACGTAGCGGTCGTTGGAGCAGTTGAGGGTAACGCGGAAGCCGTCGCCGTAGCCGGCCTCGTTCATCAGTGCCTGGGCGCGCTCGACATCGGCCGGCAGCACCTCGTCCATCTCCTCGCTGTAGCCGTTGACGAACGGCGGTGCGATCATCCCGGCAGGCTCGGAGTTGCCGCGCATCACCGAGCGCTGGATGGTGGTGGTATCCACGGCGAGGTTGATCGCCTCGCGCACGCGGCGGTCGGCGAAGGGGTTGCTGTCGACGTCGGCGCTGTCGAGCACCTCGAGGTCCATGCGCATGCCGAGGAAGATGGTGCGGTTTTCGGCGCCCTGCTCGTTCTTGATGCCGTCAGCCTGGGCCAGGCGCTCGATATCCTGTACCGGGGTCTCCTGGAGCAGGTCGACCTCACCGGAGAGCAGCGCGGCGACGCGGGTCGAGGCGGACTCGATGGGGGTGAAGATCAGCTCGGAGATCTCCATCGGGTAGTGATCGATGCCCCAGTAGTCGTCGTTGCGCACGAACACCGTACGCACATCCGGCTCGCGGCTCTCGACGCGGAACGGCCCGGTGCCGTTGGCGTTGCGCACGGCATAGGTCTCTTCGCCGGCGGCGTAGTTCTGCGGCTCCTCGACGCCGTGCTCCTCGGCCCACTCGCGGCTCATGATGAACAGGTTGGTGAGGTTGTTGGGCAGCAGCGGGTTGGGGCCGTCGGTGACCACTTCCACGGTGAAATCGTCGGCGGCACGCACCTCGACGATCGACGTCAGCAGGCCGCGCATGTCGGCATGCTCGTGGCGCGCGCGGTTGAGCGAGAAGACCACGTCGTCGGCGGTCAGCGCCTGGCCCTCGTGGAAGGTCACCCCCTCGCGAATCTCGAATACCCAGACGCTGGGATCATCCTCGTGAACGTACCAGTCAGTGGCCAGGCCGGGCTGGTACTCCACGTCCATGTCCTGGTAGAGCAGGGTGTCGAAGATCTGGTGGTTGACCGAGTGGGTCGGCCCCTCGTTCTGGGAGTGCGGATCCATGGTCAGGCTGTCGGCGGAGCGGGTCCAGCGCAGCGTCTCGGCGTGGGCCGTGGAGGCCAGCATGGCGCCGATCACGGCGGTGGCCAGCAGGGTCTTGTTGAACGTCATGTTGTTTTGTCCTCGGTTCACTCAAGCGTTTGATGGGCGACTGCCCGTGTGAGATTTCTCTCACAAGGTAGCTGAGAATGCCAGGGGAGCTTGGCGCCATCTTTCAGCGCTGTTTTGACTGTTGCATATGAAACTGTCCTGCGACAGCCGCGCCTCAGGCCTGAGACGATGCTGCGACGGCACTCGGCCGGGACAGACGGGTGGCCGGGAAAACGCAGCGAAACAGCGCGCCGCGGCCGGGGTGGGAGACGATCTCGAGGTGTGCGTCGTGGCGCAGCAACACGTGCTTGACGATCGCCAGGCCCAGGCCGGTGCCACCGGTGGCGGTGCTGCGGCCCTTGTCGACGCGGTAGAAGCGCTCGGTGAGGCGCGGGATGTGTACCGGGTCGATGCCCTCGCCGTCGTCCTCGACCTCGAGGCAGGCGTCGTCGCCCTGGGTGCGCCAGCGCAGCGTGATGTGGCGGTCGTCGCCGGCGTAGCGCACGGCGTTGAAGACCAGGTTGGAGATGGCGCTGCGCAGCTCCTGTTCGCTGCCCACCAGCCGGCGCGGATCGTGGCACTCCACCAGCAGCCGGTGGCGCCCGGCGGAGAGCGACTCGGCGTCGCGGCGAATCGCCTCGAGCAGCGCCTCGACGGCCACCGGCGCCTCGTCGTCGCCGCGCCGGTCTATCTCCAGCCGCGACAGCAGCAGCAGGTCGTTGACCAGGTTCTGCATGCGCGAGGTCTGGGCCTGCATCTGGCCCAGACCACGGGCCAGGCGCGGCGGCAACTGATCGGCGATGTCGGTGTAGGTTTCGAGGTAGCCGGCCAGCACCGTCAGCGGCGTGCGCAGCTCGTGGGAGACGTTGGCCACGAAGTCGCGGCGCATCTGCTCGAGGCGGTGCAGGCGAGTGATGTCGCGGGCCATCAGCAGTCGCTCGTCGTCGCCGTAGAGGGTGATCTGGAACTGCAACACCTGGCGCTCATCGATGGGCGAGGTCAGCGTCAGCGGCTCGCGGTAGTCGCGGGCGTTGAAGTAGTCGATGAAGCGTGGATCACGCAGCAGGTTGGTGATGTGCTGGCCGCGGTCGTGGACGGTTTGCAGCCCCAGCATGCGTCCGGCGGCGCTGTTCCACCACTCCAGGTCGCCGCGACGGTCGAGCATCACCACGCTGTCGCTCATCGCCTCCGAGGAGTCCTGGATGCGCTTGAGGGTGTCGCGCAGGCGCTGCTGGGTGATGCGCTGGGCCTTCTGATACTTGTAGAGGCGGTCGAACAGTTCGCCCCACAGGCCGCGGGCGGCGGGCGGTTCGGCGTGGGGATGACGGGTCAGCCAGCGGTGCAGAGCGTGCAGCTGGCGCAGCTGCAGCAGCAGCACGATGGCTAGGCCTGCGGCCAGACCGAGACTGGTGGTGCCCAGCAGCCAGCCGACCAGGCTGGCGGCGGCGGTGATCAGCGCCAGGCGGCACAGCTCGCGGCTCCACAGACGCATGTCAGATCTTGGCGGAGAACCGATAGCCGGTACCGCGCACGGTCTGGATCAGATGCTGATGGGGTTCGCCCAGCGCCTTGCGCAGGCGGCGAATATGCACATCCACGGTTCGCTCCTCGACATAGACATTGCCGCCCCACACCTGGTCGAGCAGCTGACTACGAGTATAGGCGCGTTCCTGGTGCGTCATGAAGAACTGCAGTAGACGATATTCGGTGGGGCCGATCTCCACCGCGCTGCCGTGGGCGCTGACCCGGTGGCTGGCGGGGTCGAGTATCAGCCCCTCGACCTCCACCGCCTCCTCGACGCCCTTGGGCGTGGTGCGGCGTAGCACGGCCTTGAGGCGTGCCACCAGCTCGCGGGGCGAGAACGGCTTGGTGATGTAGTCGTCGGCGCCGGCCTCGAGGCCCTGAATCTTGTTGTCCTCCTCGCTCTTGGCGGTGAGCAGGATGATAGGCAGTTCGCTGGTGGTTTCCTCGCGCTTGAGGCGGCGTGCCAGCTCGATGCCACTGGTGCCCGGCATCATCCAGTCGAGCAGTAGCAGGTCGGGCTGGTTGTCGACGATCATGGCATGGGCATCCTGGGCGTTGTCGGCCTCGAGCACCCGGTAGTCGGCCATCTCGAGGGCCACGGCGATCATTTCGCGGATGGGGGCTTCGTCATCGACGATCAGAACGGTCTTGGCGGTCATCCGGTGGCCTCATCGGGGTCATGACAGTATGGCGATTACAACGCGCTTAGATGACATTCTCGTTACAACCCTACCCCTCTGGCCATAGCGTCAGCGCCAGACCGGCGAACAGCACCAGCCCCGCCCAGTGGTTGTTGAGGAAGGCCTGGAAGCAGCGCTCCCGGGAGCGGTCGTGGATCAGCCACTGCTGGTAGACGAAGATCGCCGCCATGGCCGCCAGCCCGAGCCAGTAAAAGGCGCCGAGCCCGAGGCGCTGGCCGATCCAGCCGAGCAGGCCCAGGGTGACCAGCTGCAGCAGGCCGATGATCGCCTTGTCGGCGCGGCCGAACAGCACCGCGGTGGACTTGATGCCAATCTCGCGGTCGTCGTCGCGGTCGACCATGGCGTACTGGGTATCGTAGGCCACCGTCCAGGCCAGGTTGGCAGCGAACAGCAGCCAGGCTTCGGGCGGCACATGGCCGAGCACGGCGCCGAAGGCCATGGGAATCGCCCAGGAGAAGGCGGCGCCCAGGAATACCTGCGGGAAGTGGGTGTAGCGCTTCATGAAGGGGTAGATGAAGGCCAGCACCACGCCGCCGATCGACAGCAGGATGGTGAACAGGTTGGTGAACAGCACCAGCAGGAAGGCCAGCGCCACCAGGCCGGCGAACAGCCCCTTGGCCTCCTGCTCGCTGATGCGGCCGGTGGCCAGCGGACGCTCGCGGGTACGCTTGACGTGGCCGTCGACGTGGCGATCGGCGTAGTCGTTTATCACGCAGCCGGCGGCGCGCATGGCGTAGACCCCGGCGACGAAGATGAGCAGGATATCGCGACTCGGCAGGCCCTCGGCGGCGAGCCACAGCGCCCATAGCGTCGGCCACATCAGCAGCCAGGTGCCGATCGGCCGGTCGAGGCGCATCAGGCGCAGGAAGTCGGGCAGGCGTTTCAAGCCGCGAGGGCGAGGGGGGTGGTCCATATCAGTCTCCAGCAGCGACGCAGCCTAGCCTAGCGCGGTGGCAGCGCCAATTCATCCGCCATGGTAGCGAGAAAGAACTCCTGTACCAGCACCGCGAAGCGGCCGTGGCGAAATACCGAGCGGCGGCCCCAGGGCCCCGCTGGGTTCAGCGCGGCGGCAAAGGGCGCGGGATCGGCGCTGACATCGATGGGGCTGCGCTCGAGATCGGGCTGGCGGAACAGCCAGCTGCCCAGCGAGCGCTCGCCGAGCCGCTCGAGGCGCTGGCCGCGCAGCTGGGCGAGTGGCGCCACCGAGCGGGCCACCACCCAGGGGCGCTGGTCGACGCACAGCGCCACCTGGCGTAGCCAGGCCGCCTGGTGCCGCGGCAGCCCCAGGGCACGGGCCTCGTCGAGGCGCGGCCGGCCCAGGCGCTGATCGAGCAGCCTGACGCGGAACGGGCGACCGTCGGCGGCGGCGATAAGCCGTGCGGTCAAGGAGTCGCTGGAGGCGACCCACTGCCACCAGGCGGCGCTCATGGCCGGGCGGTGGGCGGCGGCGGCGCGCCAGCGGCAGCGCGGGAAGCACAGTGATGGGCGGTCGGGCACCGGCGGGCTCCGGGTCAAAAACGGGGCCGTAGTGTACCATGGGCGACCAATGATCCCGGTTGCCTGATCCCGATTCCCAGGAGTTTCATGGACGCCCCCTTGACCCTCATCGGCAGCGGCATGGCCGCGCTGGGCCTGGTGCGCCAGCTGCGCGCCCGCGACGCCCGGCGGCCGATTACCCTGATCACTGCCGACAGCGGCGACGACTACTCGAAGCCGCTGCTTTCCACCGGCTTCACCAAGCGCTTGCCGCCTGAGCGGCTGGCGACGCGCTCGGCGCTGGAGGTGGCCGACCAGCTCGGCGTGGTGATGCGAACCCACACCCGGGTCACGGCCATCGACCCTGCTGCGCGCAGCCTTTCGATAGGTGCGGAAACCCTGCCCTACGGCGAGCTGGTGATCGCCACCGGTGCCGCTCCCCGGGTACCCTTTGCGATCCCCGAGGCGGTTGCCTCGCGGGTTTTTACCATCAACGACCTCGACGACTACCGCGGCTTTTACGCCGCCCTCGAGGCGCTGGGGCGCCCGGCACGGGTGGCGATCATCGGTGCCGGCCTGGTGGGCTGCGAGTTCGCCAACGACCTGGTCGCGGGTGGCCATGCGGTAAGCCTGATCGCCCCGGAGGCCACCCCGTTGCCACGGCTGTTGCCCGAGCCGCTGGGCCGAGTGCTGGGCGAGGCGTTTGGCGAGGCGGGTATCGCGCTGAATCTGGAGCGTCAGCTCACGGCGCTGGACGCGCAGGGCAGTCAGGTGGCGGTGTGCCTCGATGACGGCCATGCGCTCGCCGCCGATCTGGTGCTGGTGGCTACCGGCCTGGTGCCGCGCACCAGGCTCGCCGCCGAGGCCGGACTGGCGGTCAGTGACGCCGGTATTCGCGTTGATCGCCAGCTGCGCAGCTCGCAGCCGGGTATCTACGCGCTGGGCGACGTGGCCTGCGTGGCGGGGGTCAACGCGATGTACGTGCAGCCACTACAGGCCAGCGCCAAGGCACTGGCGGCGACACTTGCCGGCGAGCCCAGCGAGGTTCATTACGGCGCCTGGCCGATCCTGGTCAAGACCCCGCTGCTGCCCTGCGTGGCACTGCCGCCAATCCAGCCGGTGGCACGCTGGCGTATCGAGGGCGAAGGCGCCGATCTGGCGGCTCTGGCCGAGGCCGAGGACGGCCGTTTGAGTGGATTTGCGTTGACAGGCGCCTGCGTCAGGCGGAAAGTCGCACTGGCGCGGGCGGCACCGGCGTTGCTAGTCTAATGACGTTGCGTTGCGAGCCAGTACTCATTACCGCGTAACCAAACCGTAAACGTGTTCTTTAGCGAACAATAACACGGCGGCCGTGCCGCCATGCCAATGCCAAACTAGGAGGGCTATATGCGCAAGCCAGAACTCGCCTCGGCGATTGCCGAGCGTGCCGATCTTTCCAAGGACAAAGCCAGCCAGGTGCTCAACGTCATTCTCGACGAGATCACCGGCAGCGTGTCGAAGGGCCAGGACGTGTCACTGATCGGCTTCGGCTCATTCACCGTGCGCGAGCGTGCCGCACGCACCGGCAAGAACCCCCAGACTGGCCAGCCGCTGACCATTCCGGCCAGCAAGACCGTGGCGTTCAAGCCCGGCAAGGCGCTCAAGGACGCCGTCGCCAAGTAACGCTGCCCCATGATGCGACGCCCAGTGCCGAACCCCCTTGGCCGTCGGCGTCGTATCTGTACGACCCACTTCCACGCCAGGACATACCATGAAGCTGCGACTGATGCTGTGGCTGCTCGGCTTGTTGCTCAAGCGGGCGCAGCGGCGCAAGCCGGCGTTTCGCCAGGCGCTCGACGAGATGCGTGGCCTCGATTGGGGCATCGCCACCGAAGATTTGTCCATCGCGCGTCACTACCGGATGTCGCCACGCGGCATCGAGACGGCCTCCGGGCTGCCGGTGGACCTCGACCTGGAGCTGCGCTTCAGCGACCCCGATAGCGCGGTGCAGGTGCTGCGCAAGCCGACACAGCGCCGTTTTCTCGACGGCATGATGAGCGGCAAGGTACGCCTGGTCGGTGACTCCAAGGATCTGACCCGGTTGCAGACGTTGCTGCGACATCTCTAGGTTGCAGTCCGCGTTGACACCGACGCTAGCCAGCCATCGTTATACTAACGTATAACAACCCTATGCCGACTACGCTCTCGTTACCGCTGCGTCGCCTGTGGACGCTGGACAAGTTCGCCTACAGCCTGCGGGTCTTCCTGGCCTTCAGCGGAGCGCTGCTGCTCAGTTGGGGGCTGGGCGAGGTGGCGCTGGTGATACCGCTGTTCCTGGGCATCATCGCCAGCGCCCTGTCGGAGACCGACGACAGTTGGCAGGGGCGCCTGCAGGCGCTGCTGGTGACCCTGGCCTGCTTTGCCGTGGCCTCGTTCAGCGTGCAGTGGCTCTACCCCTGGCCGTGGCTGTTCGCCGCCGGCCTGGGCCTGGCCACCTTCGTGCTGATCATGCTCGGCGCCATCGGCCAGCGTTATGCCACCATCGCCTCCGGCACGCTGATCCTGTCGATCTACTCGATGATCAATATCGAGCATCATGGCGGCGTGCCCGACGACGGTCCCTGGCACCAGCCACTGCTGCTGCTGGCCGGGGCGGCCTGGTACGGGCTGATCTCGGTGATCTGGTGTGCGCTGTTCTCGCGCCAGCCGGTCAAGCAGAGCATGGCGCGGGTCTACAAGACGCTGGGCGAGTACCTGGTGCTCAAGTCGGCGCTGTTCGAGCCGCTGCGCGACGTCGATATCGAGGCGCGGCGGCTGGCCCTGGCACGCCAGAACGGCAAGGTGGTGGAGGCCCTCAATCAGGCCAAGGAGATGATCTTCCGGCGCCTCGAGGGCCAGCGTGGCGATCGCAAGCTCAACCGCTACCTGCGCATCTACTTCATTGCCCAGGATATCCATGAACGGGCCAGCTCTACCCACTACCCCTATGCCGCCCTGACCGAGGCATTCTTCCACCACGACGTGCTATTCCGCTGCCAGCGGCTGCTCGATCAGCAGGGCCTGGCCTGTCGGCGCCTGGCCAAGGCGCTGTTGCTCAACCGACCCTTCGATCACCGCCAGAGCGAGCAAGCGCTGGAGGATCTGCGTGCCTCGATCGATAATCTGCGCGACCAGCGCCGCCCCGCCTGGCGCGAACTGCTGTTCCCCCTCGAGGCGCTGGCCGACAACCTCGCCACCCTGGAGTCACAGCTGGCCAGCGCCCACAATCCGGATGCCGACGAGCCGCGCCGCGACGATGCGCTGTTCGACCGTTCGCCAAGCAGCCTGAGAGACGCCTGGGAGCGTATTCGCCTCAACCTGACGCTGGCGTCACCGACCTTTCGCCACGCCTTGCGCCTGCCGCTGGCGCTGCTCGCCGGCTACGGGTTGCTGCAGTGGCTCGACCCCCAGCAGGGCTTCTGGATCCTGCTCACCACGCTGTTCGTATGCCGGCCCAACTTCGCCACCACGCGGCGCTTCCTGACCCAGCGAATAACCGGCACGGTGCTCGGTTTGGTGGTCGGCTGGGCGTCGATCACGCTGTTTCCGCAGCCGCTGGTGCAGAGCCTGATCGCGGTGATCGCCGGAGTGGCGTTTTTTGCCAACCGCGAGAAGCACTACGTGATCGCCACCGCCTCGATCACCCTGCTGGTACTGTGCAGCTTCAACCAGGTCGGCGACGGCTTCGACCTGATCTGGCCGCGGCTGTTCGATACCCTGCTCGGCGCGTTGATCGCCGGGCTGGCGGTGTTGTTCATCCTGCCCGACTGGCAGGGCCGGCGCCTCAACCGCGAAGCGGCCAAGGTGCTGACCAACTGCCGCGGCTACCTCGACGAGATCATCCACCAGTACGAGGCTGGCAAGCAGGACGACCTGGCCTACCGGCTGGCGCGGCGCAACGCCCACAACGCCGATGCCGCGCTGTCGACGGTGCTGACCAACATGCTTCACGAGCCGGGCCACTACCGTAAGGCGGAGGCCGACGACGGGCTGCGCTTCCTGGTACTCTCCCACACCCTGCTCAGCCACCTTTCGGCACTGGGTGCCCACCGCCACCGCCTGGCCGACGACGAGGATGACGCCACGCTGGTGCCGCTGGCCCGCGAGATCGGCGTCCTGCTCGGCGAGATCGCCGAGGCGCTGGCGGCGCGGCGCCCGCTGCGGGCGCTCGAGGCCGAGGTGAATGCACTGCTCGAACGGCTCGAGGCGCCGCTGGCGGAGGCCGGCGAAGCGCAAGCGCCCTACCGGCCGATCCAGAGCCAGCTGCGCTTGATCGCCCAGCAGCTGGTGCCGATTGGCGAGGCCGCCAATCGGCTGGTGATGGCCGGCGCCGGCGCCGGCGCCTCGCCCGAGGCATCAGCCGCTGCAGCCTGAGCAGGTAGCGAGGGAGACGTCGGCGCGGTATGGCGCCTACACCTGCCCGTAACGCCCCGCTTCCTCGCCCAGCCAGCGGCGAATCAGCGGCGGGCTGGCCTCGGGGGCCTGCTCCAGCAGCGCCCGGGCCAGCGGGCTGACCTGCTCGAGCAGGTCGCGGTCACGCTCCAGGTCGGCGATCTTCATCTGAGCCAGGCCGGTCTGGCGGGTGCCCAGCACCTCGCCGGGGCCGCGCAGCTCGAGGTCCTTCTCGGCGATGCGGAAGCCGTCGCTGGTCTCGCGCATCACCCCCAGCCGCTCGCGGGAGTGGGCCGAGAGCGGCGGGCGGTAGAGCAGCACGCAGAAACTCTCGGTGGCACCCCGGCCGACCCGGCCGCGCAGCTGGTGCAGCTGGGATAGCCCCAGCCGCTCGGGATTCTCGATGATCATCAGGCTGGCGTTGGGCACGTCGACGCCGACTTCGATGACCGTGGTGGCGACCAGCAGGTCGAGCTCGCCGGCCTTGAAGGCGTCCATCACCGCGGCCTTGTCGGCGGCCTTCATGCGCCCGTGGACCAGGCCGATGGCCAGTTCGGGCAGTGCCTCGGCGAGTTCGGCGTGGGTCGCCTCGGCGGCCTGGCACTGCAGCGCCTCCGACTCCTCGATCAACGTGCAGACCCAGTAGGCCTGGCGGCCCTCGGCGCAGGCCCGGCGAATACGCTCGACCACCTCGGGGCGGCGCTCGTCGGGCACCGCGGCGGTCTGTACCGGGGTGCGCCCCGGCGGCAGCTCGTCGATCACCGAGACGTCGAGGTCGGCGTAGGCGCTCATCGCCAGGGTGCGGGGAATCGGCGTGGCGGTCATCACCAGCTGGTGCGGCGTCAGGCCGCCGGCCTCGCCCTTCTCGCGCAGCGCCAGGCGCTGGTGCACGCCGAAGCGGTGCTGTTCGTCGATGATCGCCAGGCCCAGGCGCTGGAAGTGCACATCGTCCTGGAAGATAGCGTGGGTGCCGACCACCATGCGCGCCCGGCCATCGGCGATGGCCGCCTTGGTATCCAGCCGCGCCTTGCCCTTGAGCTTGCCGGCCAGCCACGCCACCTCGATGCCCAGCGGCTCGAACCAGGCGCGGAAGCTGCGGAAGTGCTGCTCGGCGAGCAGTTCGGTGGGCGCCATCAGTGCCGCCTGGCAGTCGCTGGCCAGGGCCTGCAGCGCGGCCATGGCAGCGACTACCGTCTTGCCCGAGCCGACGTCGCCCTGTACCAGGCGCAGCATCGGCGCCGGCCTTTCCAGGTCGTGGCCGATCTCGTCGAGCACACGGCGCTGGGCGGCGGTGAGGGTGAACGGCAACTGGGTGATGAAGCGCGCCTGCAGGCTGCGCCCCGAGGGCAGGCGTGGGGCGCCGTCGGCCTGGATGCGTAGGCGGATCTGGCGCAGGCTCAACTGGTGAGCGAGCAGCTCCTCCAGCGCCAGGCGTCGCTGGGCCGGGTGCTGGCCGCTGGCCAGACGCTCCAGATCGGCGTCCGGCGGCGGCTGATGCAGATAGTGCAGGCACTCGTGCAGGCCGGCGAGGCGGAAGCGCTCGCGCAGGGCATCGGGGATGCCGTCGGGCAGGGCGTCGGGGTCCTCCTCCAGGCGTGTCAGCACCTGCTTGAGCAGGCCGCGCAGGCGCGCCTGGTTGAGGCCCTCGGTGGTCGGGTAGATCGGCGTCAGATGCTCGTCCACCGGCACCTCGCCGTGCTTGAGCAGGCGGTACTCGGGGTGATAAATCTCCAGCCCGGTGGCGCCGGCGCGGGCTTCGCCGAAGCAGCGCACCCGTGTGCCGGGTTGAAACTGCTGCTGTTGTGCCGGCGAGAAGTGAAAGAAGCGCAGGCTGAGTATCCCCGAGCCATCCTTGAGCCGCACCAGCAGGCTGCGGCGGCGGCCGCGGATCACGTCGCTGGCCGCCACCTCGCCGTCGACCACCGCCTCGACCCCGCCGCGCAGCGTGCCGATCGGGGTGATGCGGGTGCGGTCCTGGTAACGCAGTGGCAGGTGGAAGAGCAGATCGGCCAGGCTGGCGATACGTAGCCTGGCCAGCTTGGCGGCCAACGCCTCGCCGACGCCGCTGAGCTCGGTGACCGGCTGCTCGAAGGGTGTCATGCGGCGGCGATGGCCTGGCTGCGGCAGCGGGCGATGGCGTCGGTCAGGGCATCGATGGCCTTGGGCCGTGGGAAGCTGGCGCGCCAGGCGATGGCCACGGTGCGCGACGGTGCCTCGGGGGTGAATGGCCGGCTGGTCAGCACGCCGCTCTCGTAGTGACCGGTACCGATCGCCGACTGCGGCAGCACCGTGATACCCAGCTTGGAGGCCACCATGTGGCGGATCGTCTCCAGCGAGCCGCCCTCGGCGGTGAGGGTGTTACTGGGACTGTTGAGCTGATGGCTGATGGCCGGGCAGGTTTCGAGAATCTGGTCGCGGAAGCAGTGGCCCTCGCCGAGCAGCAGCAACCGCTCCTCGAGTAGGTCCTCCTTGTCGATGGTGGCCTTGGCCGCCCACGCATGATCGGCGGGCATCAGCACCTCGAAATGCTCGTCGTAGAGCGATTTGGTCAGCACGTCGGACTCGGTGAACGGCAGTGCCACGATGATCGCATCGAGCTCGCCACTACGCAGTTTGCGGCGCAGCGTGGCGGTGAAGCCTTCCTCGATGTAGAGCGGCATCTGCGGTGCGATGCGTGCCAACTCCGGCACCAGGTACGGAAACAGGTAGGGGCCGATGGTGTAGATGGCGCCGAGGCGCAAGGGGCTTGCCAGCTGGTCCTTGCCGGCATTGGCCAGCTCCTTGATTACGCTGCTTTGTTCCAGCACCCGCTGGGCCTGTTCGACGATCCGTTCGCCCAGGGGAGTGACCTGGACGGTGGACTTGGAGCGCTCGAACAGCGCCACGCCGAGCTCCTCCTCGAGCTTCTTGACCGCCACCGAGAGCGTCGGCTGGGAGACGAAGCAGCGCTCGGCGGCGCGCCCGAAATGGCGCTCCTGGGCCAAGGTTACGATGTAGCGCAGTTCTGTTAGAGTCATAGCGGTGCCAGTGGGCATCCTCTCGAGCAGATGGATAGCAAATTTCCAATAGGGACTTTTTATCAAGGGGCGAGGGAAAGGTGAAGACGACGACACTGATTATTGGCTGTGGCGACATCGGCATGACCCTGGGACAGCAGTTGATCGCTGCCGGCCAGCGGGTGATCGGAGTGCGCCGCGGAGCCGTCGCAGCGCTCAAGGATAGCGGAATCGAGCCGCTGGCGCTGGACATCAGCGACCCGGCGGCGCTGACTGGGCTGCCCAATGCCGACACCGTGGTCTACGTGCTCAGCGCCGACCGCTTCGAGGAGGAGGCCTACCGCGCCGCCTACCCCGACGGCCTGCGCGCGGTGCTTGGCGAACTTGCCGGCCGCAAGGCGCCGCCCAAGCGGGTGTTCTTCGTCTCATCGACCAGCGTCTATGCCCAGCAGGATGGCGAGGCGGTGGACGAGACCAGCCCTACCGAGCCCCACGGTTTCTCGGGGATCCTGATGCGCCAGGCCGAGCAGGCGCTGCTCGATCACCCGCTGCCCGGCACCGTGGTGCGCTTCTCGGGCATCTACGGGCCGGGCCGCGACCGTTTGATCCGCCAGGTCAGCGAGGGGCGGATCGCCCCCAGCGCCCCGCCGATGTACTCCAACCGCATCCACCGCGACGACTGTGCCGGGGCGCTGGCGCACCTGATCCAGCGCACCCTCGACCAGGCTCCGGTCGAGGACCTCTACCTGGCCAGCGACTGCGAGCCGGCGCCTCTGCACGAGGTGATGTTGTGGCTGGCCGGCAAGCTCAAGGTCGAGTCCACCGAGACCATCCAATCGCCGCTGCGGCGCCGCGCCAGCAAGCGCTGTGACAACAGCCGGCTGCGCGCGAGCGGCTATGTGTTTCGCTACCCCAGCTACCGCGAGGGCTACGCCCAGGTGCTCAGGGAGGGCGGCTTTCTTCCCGAGCAGGCGTAGACTTGAGCGCCCAGCGCCAAATATTAGAGCGGGTGGCGGTAGCCTACTGACAGGGTTTCAAAACCATCATTCGGTCGTTTGATGCCGGCGTTGGAGTAGTGGATCAGGCTGGCCGAGAGCTCGCCGCTGCCCAGCGGCAGCCCCACCGCCAGGCGGTCCTCGAACTGAAAGGCGCTGGAGAGGTTGCGTGACTCGAGGCGAGTGTTGAGAAACACCGCCGCCCCGATACCGGCTTCGGCGAACACCCCGCGCTCGCCGGCGAAGGTCCAGCGTAGCGCCGGGGTCAGCGTCCAGGCGGCGTTGTCGTCGCCATCATCGCCGGGAAGCAGTAGCAGCCCGCTGGCCAGCCGCAGATCGAGCTGTGGGTGCCAGTGGGCGAGGCTGAACGTGCGATCCAATCCCAGGCTCAGCGCCGGGGTGCCCTCGCTGGTGGCACCCAGTGAGGCATAGCCATCGGCGAAGCTGTCCGCGGGGCTGCCCAGCAGCGCGATGCCGGGTAGCAGCGCGGCTGCCAGGTGATGAAGCGTCACTCGTCTCATGTGGTTTTCCTGCGTTTCGTCCCTGAATGCTTGCGGCTCGTTCAGCGAGTTTACGCCAGAAACGATTAGCAGGAAAACTGCCTCAGTCGCCGATCACCATCACCGCCTCGGCTTCGACCTGGCTGCCCTTGGGCAGCGCCTTGACGCCGACCGCGGCGCGAGCCGGGAAGGGCGCCGTGAAGAACTCCTCCATGACCTTGTTGACGATGGCGAAGTTGTCGAGGTCGACCAGGTAAAGATTGACCTTGACCACGTCGGCCAGCGTGCCGGCGGCCTCTTCGCAGACTGCCTGCAGGTTGCTGAAGACCTGGCGGGCCTGGGCTTCGAAGTCCTCGGAGACCAGCGCCATGGTGGCCGGGTCGAGAGGGATCTGCCCGGACAGGTAGACGGTGTTGCCGGCCTTGATGGCCTGGGAATAGGGGCCGATGGCGGCGGGCGCCTTGTCGGTGTTGATCACGGCCTTGTTGCTCATGATGTCTCCCTCGCGTAGTGCGATATGGTGCATTGTAATGAGTGTATTTTAACGACGCTGGCCCCGCTGCGGCGCACCGCAGCGGGGCCAAGGGTCGCGCTCAGTTGGTGACGCGGTGAATCTTGCCGACGTGGGGCAGGTTGCGAATGCGCTTGATGATGCGTGCCAGATGCACCCGGTCGCGTACCGCCAGGGTCAGGTTGACGATCGACAGCCGTGCATCGCGCTCCTCGATGCCGATGCGCTCGATGTTGGCGTCGGCGTCGGTAACCAGGCCGGCCAGCTCGGCGACCAGGCCGCGGCGGCTCTCGACCTGGATGCGCAGTGCCACCGGGAAGTCGGCCACCTGGGTCTCTGACCACTCGAGGGCGAACAGCTTTTCCGGGTCGCTGCGCAGGTCGTCGAGGTTGCGGCATTCGGCGCGGTGCACCACGATGCCCTTGCCCACCGAGGTGTGCCCGATCACCGGGTCGCCGGGCAGCGGGTGGCAACAGCGCGCGAAGTTGATCACCATGCCCTCGGCGCCGCTGATCACGATCGGCCCATCGACGCGTGGGCCACGCGGCTCGGGGGCCTCCTGCAGCGCCTCGACCAACCGACGCGCCACCGCATAGGCCATGCGCGTACCCAGCCCGATCGATTCCAGCAGCTCGTCCTGCTGCTTGACGCCCAGCGCCTCGAGCTGGGCGGCGAGGTGCCCTTCGGGCAGCTCTTCGAGGCTGGTCTCGAAATCCGCCAAGGCCTTGTTGAGCAACCGCCGGCCGAGCTGCACCGACTCGGTGTGCTGCTGGTGCTTGAGCGCGTGGCGGATCGCCGAGCGCGCCTTGGCGGTAATCACGAACGACAGCCAGGTGGTGTTGGGCCGCGCCCCGGGGGCGGTGATGATCTCCAGCGTCTGACCGCTCTCCAGGCGGCTCGACAGCGGCGCCAGGTGGCGGTCGATGCGACATGCGATGCAGCTGTTGCCGATATCAGTGTGCACGCTGTAGGCGAAGTCGACCACCGTGGCGCCCTGGGGCAGCTCCATGATGTCGCCCTTGGGGGTGAACACGTAGATATCGTCGGGGAACAGGTCATTCTTGACGTGCTCGATGAACTCCAGCGAGTTGCCCGCGTGACGCTGCATCTCGAGCAGGCCGCGCACCCACTCGCGGGCTCGGGCGTGGCTGCCGGCGGCGATCGGGCGCTCGGTCTGGCCGGCCTTGTAGAGCCAGTGAGCGGCGATGCCGTTGTTGGCCATGGCCTCCATCTCGCGGGTGCGAATCTGCACCTCGATGGGCATGCCGCCGCTGCCGAATAGGGTAGTGTGCAGGCTCTGGTAGCCGTTGGCCTTGGGGATGGCGATATAGTCTTTGAAGCGCCCCGGCACCGGCTTGTAGAGGTTGTGCACCGCGCCGAGGATACGATAGCAGCTGTCGACGTCGTCGGTGATGATGCGAAAACCGAACACGTCCATGATCTCGGCGAATGACTTGCGCTGGTCGCGCATCTTCTTGTAGATCGACAGCAGGTGTTTTTGGCGGCCGATCACGGTGCCCGGCAGCCCATCGTCGTCGAGGCACTTCTGCAGGCTGCTCTGGACCTGGCGGATGGTCGAGCGGCGATGGCCGCGGGCCTTGCTGACGGCACGCTTGATGCGCTCCGAGCGCATCGGGTGCAGGGCCTGGAAGGAGAGGTCCTCGAGCTCGACGCGGATGGTGTTGATGCCCAGCCGACCGGCGATGCGGGCGTAGATCTCCAGTGTCTCGCGGGCGATGCGGCGTTTCTTGTCGGGGCGCAGGGCGCCCAGGGTGCGCATGTTGTGGAGGCGATCGGCGAGCTTGACGATGATCACACGGATGTCCTTGGACATCGCCAGCACCATCTTCTGGAAGTTCTCGGCCTGGGCGACCGCCTTGTCCTCGAAGGTGATCTGGGTCAGTTTGGAGACCCCGTCGACCAGCTCGGCCACCGCTTCGCCGAACTGCTCGCCGAGCGCCTCCTTGGAGACGCCGGTATCTTCGATCACGTCGTGCAGCATGGCGGCCATCAGGCTCTGATGGTCCATGTGCATATTGGCAAGAATATTGGCCACGGCGAGCGGGTGGGTCACATAGGGCTCGCCGGAGCGCCGCCGCTGGCCGTCGTGGGCCTGCTCGGCATAGTAGAAGGCGCGCTTGACCTGGCAGATCTCTTCGGGGGGAAGATAGCCGCCGAGGCGGTCGGCCAGGTCATCAATGGTGAACATGCAGCGCGCCTATCCCCGGGTGGTCAACGAATCACTCTTCGCCCATCTCCGGCTCGCGACGCACCCGAACCGGTGCGGCTTCCACCGGCTCGTCGAGGACGTTCTCGTCGATCTTGCCGGCGGCGATTTCGCGCAGCGCCATCACGGTGGGCTTGTCGTTTTCCCACGGCAGCAGGGCGTCGCGTGAGCCGCGGGCCAGCTGGCGAGCGCGCTGGGTGGAGATCATCACCAGCTTGAAACGGTTTTCGACGTTCTCGAGACAATCTTCAACGGTGACTCGCGCCATGTGCAGGTACCTGACTTCGATGTAGGGCGGAAATGGCGAAAGAACGGCCACGCTGACCATTCGATGCTATGGAGGACAGAAGAGTCTACTCGACCGCCGCGCCCCCTGACAAGAGCGCCTGCAGCAGCGGGGCCTGGGCCTCACGCACCCGAGCCAGCCGCGAGCGGGCGGCGCGCACCAGCGCCTCGAGGTCGTCGAGCGCAGTGGCGAAGTCGTCGTTGATGATCACATGGTCATACTCATCGTAATGCGACATCTCGCTGACCGCATCGCGCATGCGCCGCGCGATCACCGCCTCGTCGTCGGTGGCGCGTGACGCCAGGCGCTGGCGCAGGGCGGCCAGCGACGGCGGCAGGATGAACACCGACTCGGCTTCGGCGACCTGCTCGCGGACCTGGCGTGCGCCCTGCCAGTCGATCTCCAGGATCACGTCGGTGCCCGCGGCCAGCAACGCCTGCACCGCCGGCCGCGAGGTGCCGTAGTAGTTGTCGAAGACGCGGGCGTGCTCGAAGAAGTCGCCGCGCTCGATCATCGCCTCGAAGCTGGCGGTCTCGACGAAGTGGTAGTTGACGCCGTCCAGCTCGCCGGGGCGCATGGCGCGGGTGGTGTGCGATACCGAGACCTGCAGGCCGTCGAGGCGCTCGAGTAGCGCTCGCACCAGGCTGGTCTTGCCGGCGCCGGAGGGCGCGGAAACGATAAACAGCGTGCCTTGGGACATAGCGGCTCCGGAGCAGAAGGCGAGTGGCTAGAGGCCAGCATTATACGTGGCCGCAGCGCTCGGCGTCATGTCTCGGCACGGTTCAGCTCCGGTTCGTGCCGGCGGCCAGGCGCAGGCCTGCGTCGCGTCGTTCCAACCCGCGTCCGAAGAAAAAGATCGCCAACCCGAGCAGGCCCAGTGCTGCGCCGACCAGGCCGGTGGCCGACCACACCAGGCCGAGCTGGATGGCCAAGCCGGCGAGCCAGGCACCTAGCGCATTGGCACCGTTGAAGGCGGCATGGTTCATGGAGGCGGCCATGGTCTGGGCATCGCCGGCCACGTCCATCAGGCGTGTCTGCAGCGCTGGCGCCAGAGCCATGCTGGTACCTACCAGGCCGACGAACAGCAAACCGCTCCAGACGTTGTTGGCGGCAAAGTAGAACAGCCCTTGCACGGCCACGCACCACAGCAGGATGCGCGGGATAGCGCGCATCAGATGACGGTCGGCCAGGCGCGCCCCAGCCAGGTTGCCGGCGATCGAGCCGAGGCCGAAGATTACCAGCACCAGAGGACCGAGCGCCTCGCTCATGCCGGCTTGCTGGGTGAGAGTGGGCATCACGTAGCTGAAGATGGCGAACATCCCGCCACAGCCGACACAGGCGATGGCCACGGTCACCAGCACCCGCTGCTTGATCAGTGCCGACAGCTCACGAAGCGGGCTGGCCAGGGCATCGTAGGGTTGTGGCGGTACCCATAGGCGGATCAGCAAGGCGGTGAGCAGGGCGATGGCGCCCACCGCTGAAAAGGCAACCTGCCAGCCCAGCAGGTTGCCGGCCCAGGTGCCCAGGGGGGCGCCGATCAGGATCGCCACGGTGAGCCCCAACATGACCCGAGCGATGGCCCGGGCGCGTTGATCGATGGGCACCGCACCGGCGGCTACCAGGGCGGCGATCCCGAAGTAGGCACCATGCGGCAGCCCGGCCAGGAAACGCAGGCCGACGAAGGACCAGAAACCCGGTGCCAGGGCGCTGGCGATATTGCCCACCGCGAACACCAGCATCAGCGCGATCAGTAGCGCGCGCCTGGGCACCCGTGCCGCTAGCGCCGAGATCAATGGCGCACCCACCACCACGCCGAGGGCGTAGCTGCTGATGGCATAGCCGACCTGGGGCACGCTCACCGCGAGATCCGCGGCGACACGATTCATCAGCCCCATGATCACGAATTCACTGGTGCCAATGCCGAAGCCGCCGAGGGCCAGGGCGAATTCAGCCAGGCGCGGACGGCGGGCCTGGCCGGTGGCAGCGGTGGTGGTGTCCTGCATACGGTGAGCCCTCCGGTGATTGCGGCCGTATAGCGGTCGGGGAAGGCATAATCGCAGAATTAGACGAAAGTATAAACGCGTCTGTCAGTACTCAGGCAGGAGCATACGGGCGACCCCAATCTGTGTATGCTGACGTACATCCACTTGCTTAGTGGAGACCTCTCGCTGACTGTCGGCTGTCTCGATCGACACCATCCCGTTGCCTCCCCTGAGTACAGACTCGAGGTAGGCGATTCATGCTTCCAGGTTCCCTTCAAGCTATTCTCGACGCCGCCGCTGCCCCCAGTGACGCCCGCCATTCGGCCATCGTCTACTGCGAGGGCAATTTCGCACGTATCGATGGCAAGACGGCCAATGGCCTGGTGCGCAACAGTGAGCGCTATCGCATCCTGTCCGTCATCGACAGCACCCTGAGCGGCGAAGACGCGGGTGTCGCCCTGGGCGAGGCGGCGGTGGGCATCCCCATCGTGGCCGGCCTAGGCGACGCGTTGGCCGCGGCCGACGCTCTGCCTGACTTTCTCATCTTCGGGCTTGCCCCACTCTCGGGCCTGATGTCCGAGGCCGACCGCGCGGTGGTGCTGGCGGCGGTGGCGGCGGGCGTCGGGGTGGTATCGGGCCTGCACGAGTTCCTCGCCGACGACCCGGAGATCTCGGCGGCGGCGCAGGCCAGCGGGGTAACGCTGCACGATATCCGTCGGCCACGCCCGACCAAGGATCTGCGCATGTTCGACGGCGCGATCGGCGGCGTCGACTGCGTGCGCATCGCGGTGCTGGGTACCGATGGTGCCATCGGCAAGCGCACCACCTCGACGCTGCTCACCCAGGCGCTCAACGACGCCGGGATTCACACCGTGATGGTAGGCACGGGACAGACCGGCCTGATGCAGGGTGCCGCCTATGGCGTCGCGCTCGATGCCATACCCGCTCAGTTCGGTGTCGGCGAACTGGAAGGGGCGGTGGTCGCCGCCTATGAGGGCGAGCACCCCGACGTCATCGTGATCGAGGGCCAGGGTGCCCTCAGCCATCCCGCCTACCTGAGCTCGACGGTGGTGCTGCGCGCCAGCCGGCCGCAGGCCGTGATCATGCAGCATGCCCCGGCTCGCCGAATGCTCAGCGACTATCCGGCAGTGCCGATGCCGTCGCCGCTCTCGGAGCTCAAGCTTATCGAGCTGTTCGGCAAGACCCGGGTCATCGGGCTGGCCATCAACCATGAGGACATGACCCGGGAGGAGGTCGCGGCGGCCATCGCCCGCTACGCTGGCGAGCTCGGCATCCCCGCCACCGATGCGCTGTGGCACGACCCCGCGGCGCTGGTGGCAATGGTCACCGCCGCCTTCCCCGCACTTAAGGCGCGTCAGCCACTGGCCATGGCGTGACCTGCCCGCGCGTCGAGATCGATCTGACCAGGATCGAGGACAACGCTCGTGCACTCGTCAGCCGTTTGTCCGGCCGCGGCATCGCCGTCACCGGGGTCACCAAGGCGACCCTGGGCTCCCCGGAGGTGGCAAGGGCCATGCTTGCCGGGGGCGTGGTGCGTCTCGGCGATTCGCGGATCGCCAATCTCGAGGCACTGCGCAATGCCGGCATCCGGGCCCCGCTGACCCTGCTGCGCTCGCCCACGCCCGGCCAGGCTGCCCGGGCAGTGGCGTGCGCCAGCATCAGCCAGATCAGCGAACTCGAGGTGGCCAAGGCACTCTCGGCGGCGGCGGGCAGGCTGGGCAGCCGTCACGGCCTGGTGCTGATGGTGGAGCTGGGCGACCTGCGCGAGGGCGTGCTGCCAGAGGACGTACTCGACCTAGCCCGACGGATATTACGGCTCCCCAACGTCACGCTCGCCGGCCTCGGTACCAACCTGGCATGCCGTGCCGGCGTTGTGCCGAGCGCCGACAACATGGGTGAGCTCTCGGCGCTGGTGAGCAGGCTGGAGAACGAGCTGGGTCTGCACCTGCCGATCGTTTCCGGCGGCAATTCGGCCAACCTCGCCTGGGCCTTCGCCGCGCCCGCGGGCCGTGTCAACGACCTGCGGCTCGGCGAGTCGATCCTGCTGGGCTGCGACCCTGTCACGCGGATGCCGCTGAGCGGCCTGCACACCGACGCCTTCACCCTGGTGGTACCCGTCATCGAGTCGCTGGCCAAGCCGACGGTGCCGCGCGGCGCCACCGGGGAGGCGGCATTCGGCGTGCCGACGGCGATGCGCGAACGCGGCACCATCATCCAGACGATCGCCGCAATCGGGCGCCAGGATGTAGATCCCGACGGCCTGACTCCCCCTATCGGCGTCAGCGTGCTCGCCGCCAGCAGCGACCACCTGGTGCTGGAAACGCAGCAGCGCCTGGCCGCCGGCACGGAGCTGCGCTTCGGGCTCGATTACTCGGCGCTGCTGCGCGCAATGACCTCGCCTTTCGTGGTGAACACGTTCGTGGCGACGCAGCGTCAGCCTCCTGCTCATCCACCCCTCGCGAGTCGAATGCCAGCCGCTCTGTGATTTCCGTGTTATGGGTTTTCGATGAGAGCGTGAACGGCTGATGGCTAAATCGGGTTGCGTGATAGCTCCGGTGGTTCGGTTGGCGACGCCGTGTATGGCAGTGGTGTGTCACTTTAATGCCATTTATATGGCGGATGCGTCTAACCTGCTGTTTTCTCGTGGCCATGGGCCTAGCGTTATCCGTACGCATCGAAAACCGGTACCGATGATGTCACTAAAACATAATTGTCTAGACAAGTTCTTTTAACGTGAAGCCTCGAGACTGACGTCATCCGCTTTAGGAGGCGTCCATGTCTATTGCCAATATCGCCGTCGAACGGCTCAACAAGGCCTTCGGGCAGCGCACTGTCCTTGAGGATATCGCTTTCGAGATTCGTGCCGGCGAAATGGTGGCCCTCATTGGGCCTTCCGGCTCGGGGAAGTCCACTTTGTTGCGCCATCTCGTAGGGCTGACCATCGCCAACCGCCAAACCGGCGGCCGTGTCACCGTCATGCAACATGACATCCAGTGCGATGGTCGGTTGATCCGACGCTCTCGTGCCGAGCGTTGCCGTACCGGTTACATCTTCCAGCAGTTCAACTTGGTAGGGCGGCTCAGTGTGATGACCAACGTATTGATCGGCCGCCTGGGCTCGATGCCGCGTTGGCGAGCGTTGCTGGGACGTTTCAGCGAGGAGGAGCGCAGCCAGGCGCGTCATGCCCTGGCCCGAGTAGGGCTTGGCGAGCTTGCTGGCCAACGTGCCAATACGCTCTCCGGCGGTCAGATGCAGCGTGTCGCCATCGCACGTGCGTTGGTACAGGATGCCGACATCATTTACGCCGATGAGCCCATCGCTTCTCTCGACCCGCGCAGTGCCCGGGAAGTCATGGATATTCTCAAGCGCATCAACGCCGAGGATGGGCGTACCGTCCTCGTCACCCTGCATCAGGTCGAGTATGCGCGTCGCTATTGCCTGCGCACGATCGCCCTCAAGCAAGGCCGCCTTTATCACGATGGTCCCACCGCCGAGCTGACCGATGCCCGACTCCAGGCACTTTATGACAACGCCGACCTGGACGAAATGCACGACGCATCTGCACCCAACGACAGTCCGGTGGCCTTGGGGGCTGCCGGCTGAATCTCCGACCGACCATGAGGAACCCGACCATGCTATGCCGTGCCCTACGTCACATCACACTACCCGTTATCGCCAGCCTTGGTCTGCTGGGTAGCCAGTATGCCGCCGCCGAGGAGCTCGACACCCTGCGCTTCGGCATCATTTCCACCGAGTCGAGCCAGAACCAGGAACCACAGTGGCGTCCGTTTCTCGAGGATATGTCGGCATCCCTCGGTATCGAGGTCGAACCGTTCTTTGCCAATGACTACGCGGCGGTGATCCAGGCCATGCGCTTCGACAAGATCGACCTCGCCTGGTACGGCAACAAGTCGGCGATGGAGGCGGTCGACCGAGCCGGGGGTGAAATCTTCGCCCAGGTCGTGCACGAGAATGGGCAGCCCGGCTACCGGAGCCTGCTGATCGTGCACCGGGAGAGTCCTTTCGAAACCGTCGAGGACATTCTCGCCAATGCCAGCGAATTGACCTTCGGCAATGGGGATCCAAACTCTACCTCCGGCTACCTGGTACCTGGCTATTACGTCTTCGCTCAGAACGATGTCGATCCCCGTCAGGCATTCAAGCGCTCGCTCAATTCCAATCATGAGACCAACGCACTGTCGGTGGCTAACCAGCAGATCGATGTCGCCACCTTCAATAGCGGAGCCCTCGAGCGTCTCGAGCTGAATGCGGCCGACAAGGCCGAGCAGCTCAAGGTGATCTGGGAGTCGCCACTGATTCCTTCCAACCCCCTGGTATGGCGTGAGGCACTACCCGCGGAGATGAAGGCGAAGCTGCGCGACTTCTTCGAGCACTACGGTGAGACCGCCGAGCAGCACGACATCATTGCGCCCTTGCAGTGGGCCGGATTCAAGGCATCGGATAATGATCAGCTGCTGCCTATTCGCCAGCTCGAGCTATTCAAGCAGCGGCTCGAAATCGAGAACGACGATGGCATCGCCGACGACGACAAGGCGCGTCGACTCGCCGAGTTGGATGCGCAGTTGGCAGAGCTCGACGAGCGCCTCGAGGCTCGCGAAGCCGCTCAGTCCGAGCGGGAAGCGCCTGATGTGGCCGCCGTGAACCAGTAAGCCTGCCGCCCACACCACGCCAAGAGGGGTATACCAGCCCCTCTTAGGGAGACCCCATGAATATATCCCCCCCCATGCTCGCCAGCACACCGGCCAAGCGTGGCTGGTTGCATCTGATCGGTTGGAGCATGGCACTAGCGGTGCTCGCCTGGGCCTGGCAAGGCGCCGAGATGCAACCCAGTGCATTGATGACCAACGCTGGAAATATGACCGAACTCGCCGGTGATTTTTTCCCGCCGCGTTTTGGCAACCTTGAGCTTTACATCGAGCTGATGCTGGTGACCGTGCAGATTGCCATCTGGGGCACACTGCTGGCGGTGGCATTCGCTATCCCATGCAGTCTGCTCTCCTCGGAGAACCTGGTGCCTTGGTGGGTCTACCAGCCCATGCGCCGCTTGATGGACGCCTGCCGAGCCATCAACGAGCTGGTTTTCGCCATGCTCTTCGTGGTTGCCGTGGGGCTCGGCCCCTTCGCCGGTACCCTGGCGCTGTTCGTCCACACCACCGGTGTTCTCGCCAAACTCTTCTCCGAAGCCGTGGAGGCCAGCGAGGCTGGCCCCATGGAGGGCGTTCGCGTCACCGGTGCCGGTCGTCTCGAGGAGATCGTCTTTGGCCTGATCCCCCAGGTGTTGCCGCTGTGGATATCGGTGAGTCTTTACCGCTTCGAGTCCAATATTCGCTCGGCCACCGTACTCGGCATGGTCGGTGGAGGCGGCATCGGCGTGGCGTTGTGGGAAACCATGCGCGGTTTTCAGTATGCCGAGACCGCCACGATCATGCTGGTGATCATCATCGCCGTCACCCTGCTCGACATGTTGTCGCAAACCGTCCGCAAGCGCTTCATCTAGTTTCCGATGGAAACGGCACTTTTCTTTGGAGTGAATATGTCTAGACAAGTGGCCGGAGGCTCGATCGACAAGACGCCGCGCTATCGTGAGCTGGCCGATACGCTGGCCCGCGAGGTGCGTGCCGATTATACCCCCGGCGAGTTGCTGCCTACCGAGGCGGTATTGGCCAGGCGCTTTGAGGTCAACCGCCATACCGTGCGCCGTGCGTTGGATGAACTGGTAGCTGCGGGCATGGTGACGCGCCATCAGGGGCGAGGCACCCAGGTCGTCGACCGCCGCCTCGACTACGCGGTCAGTGCCGGTAGCAAGGTGACCCAAAACCTTGCCGAGTTGGGGCTCGTGTCCCATACCGACTGTTTGTCGCAGGGGCTCGACGTGCCTCCCGAAGCGATCGCCCAGCGTTTCGGACGAGGCCCCGGTGAGCGCTTGTTGTGCGTCGATACCCTGCGTCACATCGACGGCGCCCCCGTGATGCTGCTGCGTCACTGGTTCGACCCCACGCGGGTACCCGGCTGGGAGCAGCGCTATCGCGGTGGCTCCACCCGCGCCCTGCTCAACCAGCACTATGGGCTGCAACTGGTCCGTCGGCGCGTACGCATCGAGGCCGGCAGTGCCACTCGCGACGACACCCGCCATTTGCGCTGTCCGCTCAACGCTCCGCTGCTGCAGCTCTCGAGCGACAACGTCGACCGTGACGGAACGCTGGTCGAGGTTTCGAGCAGCCGCGCTCGTGCCGACCGGCTCGCCTACCACATCGATTTCGATCCCACCGACGAGGTGCCCTCATGACCTCCTTGCACGACCACTGCACGTCGCAGGCGCGACGCCAGCGGGTATTGGCGCTGACTCCGCGTGAAACGCTCGAGACGCATTGGGCCGCGCTCGGCATTCGCGCCCCCCATCGCTGCGTGCGCGGCCCGGAAACCGGCATGGCCATGCTGCGCGGCCGCATGGGCGGTACCGGCAGTGCCTTCCATCTCGGCGAGATGACCCTGACCCGGGCCAGCGTCGCCCTCGATGACGGCACGCCGGGCGGCGGTGCGCTGGGCCATGGCTGGGTCCGCGGCCGTGACCGGCGTCACGCCGAGCTGATCGCCCTGGTCGATGCCTGTGCCCGGCACGCTGCCTGGGCCCGGCGCATCGACCTCGACCTGATCGCACCGTTGCAGAAAGCCCTCGAGGCGCGTCATGCCGAGGCCTCGCACGAGGCCGCGGCGACCCGCGTCGATTTCTTCACCCTGGTGAGAGGGGAGTGAGCATGCCCTGGCCGACCCTGAACGATCCCGTCCATGACAGCCAGCGGCTGTTCCGCCAACTCCTCGCGGCAATGAGCGAGCCAGGTACACGATATACCCTGGATGCGCCGCAACCGCCCGACGGCGAGATCGGTCCTGCTCTGTGGGGCACGCTGCTGACGCTGTGCGATCTCGATACGCGGGTGTGGCTCGCCCCCGAATGGGACACTGCCGCCCTGCGCGAGGCGCTGGCTCTGCATACCGGCTCGCGTGTGACCGAGTGCGCCGAGGAGGCCGACTTCGCCCTGGTCACGCCTGACACGATGGGCAAAGGGCCCGATTTCTCCCTGGGCAGCGACGAGTATCCCGACCGCAGCACCACCCTACTGGTCGTCCTGGACGACCTCGAAGGGGCCGAAGAGTGGCGGCTCAGCGGCCCGGGTATCGCCGACTGCCGTGTCCTGGGCCTGGGGGCGGCCGCGCGGCCGCTGATGGCCCGGCTCATCGCCAACCAGAACCACTTCCCGCGCGGACTCGACACCATCCTCACCTGTGGCGCACGGCTCGCCGCCATCCCGCGCAGCACCCGAATCGAGGAGGGCGCCTGATGTACGTTGCCGTGAAAGGAGGCGAACGCGCCATCGCCAACGCTCATCGCCTGCTCGCCGACCGCCGCCGCGGCGCGCGCGACCAGGCTGAGCTCGAGGTGGGTCAGATCGAGGAACAGCTGCGCCTGGCCGTCGACCGGGTGATGAGCGAGGCGTCGCTGTACGATCCCGAGCTCGCCGCGCTGGCCATCAAGCAAGCCAGCGGCGATATCATCGAGGCGGTGTTTCTGCTGCGCGCCTATCGCACCACGCTGCCGCGCCTGGCGGTGAGCGAACCGCTCGACACCGGTGCCATGCGCATCGAACGCCGTATCAGCGCCGCCTACAAGGACATTCCCGGTGGCCAGATTCTCGGGCCGACCTACGACTACACCCATCGCCTACTCGATTTCATGCTGCTTGCTGAGGGCGAGGCGCCACCCCCCGAGCGCGCTGAACGGGCGCTGGAAGCCTGTCCGCCGCTCCTCGAGCTGCTCGATGCCGAGGGGTTGATCGAGCGCGAGACGGATAACGGCTGCGAGCCCGCCGATATCACCCGTGACCCTCCCGACTATCCCGTCGACCGTGCCACCCGGCTACAGATGCTGGCGCGCGGTGACGAAGGCTACTTGCTCGCACTGGGCTATTCGACCCAGCGCGGCTATGGGCGTAACCACCCCTTCGCTGGCGAGATCCGCTTGGGCCATGTCGAGGTCGAGATCTTCGTCGAGGAGTGGGGCGAAGCGGTGTGCGTCGGCGAGATCGCCCTCAGCGAGTGCCAGATGATCAACCAGTTTGGCGGCTCCCGCGATGCCGCCCCCCAGTTCACCCGCGGTTACGGGCTGGCCTTCGGCCACAGCGAGCGCAAGGCCATGGCCATGGCTCTGGTCGATCGAGCGCTGCGTGCCGAGGAGCTCGGTGAGGAGGTTCAGGGGCCGGCCCAGCAGGCCGAGTTCGTCCTGGCGCACGCCGACAGCGTCGAGGCCTCGGGCTTCGTCTCGCACCTCAAGCTACCGCACTACGTCGACTTCCAGTCGGAACTCGAGCTGCTGCGTCGCCTACGTCGCGAGCACGATCGCCGGGAGTGCGACATGGGACCTGACGCCCAACCGGAGGATTCGCTGTGAACGGCTATAACTTCGCTTACCTCGACGAACAGACCAAGCGCATGATCCGCCGTGCGCTGCTCAAGGCAGTGGCCATTCCCGGCTACCAGGTGCCCTTCGGCGGCCGCGAGATGCCCATGCCCTACGGTTGGGGCACCGGCGGTATGCAGCTCACCGCCAGCATCCTCGGTGCCGGAGACGTGCTCAAGGTGATCGATCAGGGCGCCGACGACACCACCAACGCGGTCAGCATCCGCGCCTTCTTCGAGCGCGTCGCCGGCGTCGAGACCACCACTGCAACGGGGACGGCGAACGTCATCCAGACCCGTCACCGCATCCCGGAGGCGCCGCTTGCGCCGGACCAGATCCTGGTCTTCCAGGTGCCCA
Organism: Halomonas salipaludis; assembly: GCF_002286975.1. Taxonomy (GTDB): domain Bacteria; phylum Pseudomonadota; class Gammaproteobacteria; order Pseudomonadales; family Halomonadaceae; genus Franzmannia; species Franzmannia salipaludis. The sequence continues at coordinate 224,198 of NZ_NSKB01000003.1, read as the reverse complement.
TTCCCGAGCCGCTGCGCTTTATCGAGCCCAGCGAGCAGGAGACCCGGCTGATGCACGCCCTGGAAGAGTATGGGGTGATGCAGGTCAAGCTCTACGAGGATATCGCCCGCTACGGCCATATCGCCACCACCTACGCTTATCCGGTCAAGGTCGACGGCCGCTACGTCATGGATCCCTCGCCGATCCCTAAGTTCGACAACCCCAAGCTGCACCAGAGCGACGCGTTGATGTTGTTCGGTGCCGGGCGCGAGAAGCGGCTCTACGCCATCCCGCCGTATACCCGGGTCGAGAGCCTCGACTTCGAGGATCACCCCTTCGAGATCCAGCGCTGGGATGAATCCTGTGCGCTGTGCGGAAGCCGGGAGAGCTTTCTCGATGAGGTGATCACCGATGACGCGGGCGGGCGCATGTTCGTCTGCTCGGATACCGATTATTGTCTGACACGCCGGGGGGAGCTCGCATGAAACGTCCCGAACTGGATCGTCCCGTCCTGCTCGATGTGCAGGGCATCACACGACTCTATGGTCCAGGCAAGGGCTGCGAGGAGCTCGACTTGCGACTGCACGCCGGTGAGGTGCTGGGCATCGTCGGCGAGTCCGGTTCCGGCAAGTCGACGCTATTGCGTGTGCTCGCGGGACTGGAAGCGCCGGATGCCGGCCGCGTGGTCTACCATCGCGCCGCCGACGATGCGCTCGACCTCTATGCCATCGGCGAGGCACGCCGCCGCGCGCTACTGCGCCTGGAGTGGGGGCTGGTGCACCAGAACCCCCGCGACGGCCTGCGCATGGGGGTCTCCGCCGGCGCCAACGTGGGTGAGCGGTTGATGGCGCTGGGCCAGCGCCACTACGGTCAACTGCGCGCCGCCGGCCAGGACTGGATGACCCAGGTGGAGCTCGACCCGGCGCGCATCGACGACGCGCCGCGCACCTTCTCCGGCGGCATGCAGCAGCGCCTGCAGATCGCTCGCACCCTGGTCACCCGGCCGCGGCTGGTATTCATGGACGAACCCACCGGTGGGCTCGACGTCTCGGTACAGGCGCGCCTGCTCGACATGCTGCGCACCCTGGTGCGTCAGCTCGGCCTCTCGGTGGTGCTGGTGACCCACGACCTTGCCGTAGCACGGCTGCTCGCCCACCGCCTGCTGGTGATGCGCCGCGGCCGGGTGGTGGAAGCCGGCCTCACCGACCAGATCCTCGACGACCCACAGCACGCCTATACCCAGCTGCTGGTGTCGTCGGTGTTGACCCCATGATTGAGGAGACGACCCCATGACCCCGATCCTCACCGTCGAAGGCCTGGACAAGGGCTTCGTGCTGCATGGCCAGGGCGGGCTCGCGCTGCAGGTGATGCAAGCCCTTTCGCTTGAACTCCACGCCGCAGAGTGCCTGGTGCTGGCCGGGCGCAGCGGCATCGGCAAGAGCACCCTGCTCAAGATCCTCTACGGTAACTACCTGGCCGGCGAAGGGGACATCCGCCTGCACTTCGATGACGGGACGCTCTCGCTCGCCGCGCTGCCGGCGCACGCCTGGCATTCCCTGCGCCGCGACGTGATCGGCTATGTCAGCCAATTCCTGCGCGTGGTGCCACGGGTCTCGGCCCGTGAGGTAGTGATGGAGCCGCTGCTGGCGCGAGGTGCCGATGCCCACGAGGCCAGTGTGCGGGCCGAGACGCTGCTGGCACGACTCAACCTGCCCGAGCGGCTATGGTCGCTTCCGCCTGGCACCTTCTCGGGCGGCGAGCAGCAGCGCGTCAACATCGCCCGCGGTTTCATCGGCGAGCATCCACTGCTGTTGCTCGACGAGCCCACCGCTTCGCTGGATGCGGCCAACCGTGCCGTGGTGGTCGAATTGATCCACGAGGCCAAGGCACGTGGCGCCGCCATGCTCGGCATTTTCCACGACGAGGACGTTCGCGAGCGAGTGGCCGACCGCCTACTACCGCTCGAAGCGTTCATGGCGCCGTCCCTGGCGTCCCCCACCCCATCGTCGCCTTCCCGAGGGCTTGCCCATGACTGAACAGATCCTCACCCATGCCAAGCTGGTGCTCGACGACGAGGTGGTCGCGGGCAGCCTGGTGATCCGCAACGGTTGCATCGCCGAGCTCGATACCGCCCCGAGCCGTCATCCCGCGGCCATCGATTGCAATGGCGATTATCTGCTGCCGGGGCTGGTCGAGCTGCATACCGACAACATGGAGAAGTACTTCCAGCCGCGGCCTCGGGTCGCCTGGCCGCCACGCCAGGCGGCGCTGGCCCACGACGCCCAGATGGCGGCGAGCGGCATCACCACGGTGTTCGACGCGGTGGCCATCGGCGACGTCAACAAGACGAGCGTTCGCCACCTGGCGCTAGAGGCGATGTGCCGGGCGATCGACCATATCGTTGATGCCGGCCTGGCACGGGTCGACCACCGCCTGCACCTGCGCTGCGAGGTCAGTCAACCCGAGACACTGACGCGTTTCCGCGAGCTCGCCGACCTGCCGCGGCTCGGCCTGGTGTCGCTGATGGATCATGCCCCGGGGCAGCGGCAGTTCGCCTCCCTCGAGGCCTATCGCACCTACTATCAGGGCAAGTACGGCCTGAGCGACAGCGAACTGGAGGTCTTCGTCGAACGGCAGCTCACCAACAGCGCCCGCTACAGCGCCGAGCACCGGCGGCTCATCGCCGCCGAGTGCCACGCCCGGGGGCTGGCGCTGGCGAGCCACGACGACGCCACCCTGGAGCACGTCGCCGAGAGCCACGAGTACGGCACGCGGGTGGCCGAGTTCCCCACCACGCAGGCGGCTGCCGAGGCCTCGCACCGCGCGGGCATGGCGGTGATGATGGGTGCTCCTAACGTGGTGCGGGGTGGCTCACACTCCGGCAACATCGCCGCGGCAACGCTGGTCGAGCAAGGCGTGCTGGATATCCTCTCCTCGGACTACTATCCGGCGGCGTTGCTCGACGCAGTGTTCCGCATCGCGGGCATGGAAGCGGGCTATGCGCTGCCGCAGGCGGTAGCCACGGCCACGCGCCTGCCTGCCGAGGCCGTGGGCCTGAGCGATCGCGGTCGTCTCGCCGAGGGGTTGCGCGCCGATCTGCTCCGGGTGCGGCTGTGCGACGACCACCCGCTGGTGGTGCGGGTGTGGGCCAGCGGCAGGCAGGTGCACTGATGGCGGGCTATGGCGCGACGGGGCGGCTCGTCTACGTGATGGGGGCCAGCGGCGTGGGCAAGGACAGCCTGCTGTCCGCTGCACGGCATCGCCACCCCGAATGGCCGGTGGCACACCGCTACATCACCCGCGCAAGCGGCGACAGCGAAGATTGTGTGAGCCTCAGCCACGCGGAGTTCGCCTGGCGCCGTCGGGCAGGCCTGTTCTGCCTCGACTGGCAGGCTCACGGGCTCGACTATGCCCTGGGCGTGGAGGTTCGCGCCTGGCTCGATCGTGGGACGACGGTGCTGGTCAACGGCAGCCGTCGTGCGCTGCCGCTGGCCCAGGCGCGCTTCTCCGAATATCTGCTGCCGGTGCTGGTCACCGCGAGGCCGGAGGTGCTGCGTGAGCGGCTCCTGCAACGCGGACGCGAGAGTCGCGAAGAGGTCGAGGCGCGGCTCGAGCGCCATCGTCAGCTCGGGGATGCCTGCCCCGGCGTGCCGCGCTTGGATAACAGCGGTTCGCTCGAGTCGACCCTGATGACGCTCGAAGCCTGGCTGGCCGTGGAGTGCGTCTCATGAGGCTGCGATTCGTCGGTACCGGCGACTGCGCCCAGGTGCCGCGTTTCGGCTGCGACTGCCCAGCCTGCCAGCGTGCCCGGGTGCTGAGCAGTCATCGGCGCGGCCCCTGTTCGGCCGAGGTGCGCGTCGATGGCCAGTGCTACCTGCTCGATGCCGGTCGGCCCGACCTCGCCGAGAGCTGCGAGCGGGAGCGTCCGACGGCGATCCTGCTCACCCACTATCATCCCGACCATGTCCAGGGCCTGTTTCATCTGCGCTGGGGAGTGGGCAAGACGATTCCCGTCTACGGTCCCAAGGATGCCCAGGGCTGTGCCGACCTCTACAAGAATTCGGGTGTGCTCGACTTCCAGCCGGGACTCAAGCCGTTCCGGCCGCTACGGCTCACAGGGATGGAGGTGATTCCGGTGCCGCTCGCCCACAGCAAGCCGACGCTCGGCTATTGCCTCGACGACGGCGGCGTGCGGCTGGCCTATCTCACCGATACTTGTGGCCTGCCTCCCGAGACCGAACGTTTCCTGCGACAGTGGCAAGCGGACTTGGTGGTGCTCGATGCCACCCATCCGGCCAGTCATGTTTCGCCACGCAACCACAATGACCTCGCCATGGCACTGGAGATCCTCGACCGCCTCGCGCCCCGTCGCGCTTATTTGACCCATCTGAGCCATGCGTTCGATGCCGAAGCGATGAGCGCCCCCTTGTCACTACCTGCGCATGTGGGCTTGGCCGAAGATGGGATGCAACTGGTGTTGGAGAATCCCGTGTGGCGGTTGCGACTTGAGGCCAGCATCGTGCAGTGATCCTAATGGCTGTCCGCTCGTCGGGGGTTCATCGGATCGCACTGGATTTCAATTGATTGAACGATTTTATCTCAATATCAATGGGTTGAGACTTTTCTCTGAGGCTAGTTGTACGTCACTCTATGTTCTGGATCTGAAAATAGTGCGTGAATAATTTTCATAATCCAATCAGGCGCTTGCGGGAAAAATGAGCAGCCAGGCGTGACTTTACTCCCCAGAGTACTCCCCGTTTGGCTGAGGCTGCACTAGGCTGCCTCGGTCAGGCAAGGAGCTTGAAATGGGGTGATGGAAGGGCATTCTACTCAAGCACTGCCGCAGTGGCTATCGGTCCTCAGCATCCTTGCCTCGGCGCACAGCTGAACCCATTGAGCCAAATCGACGCTCAGCGCCGGGTTGCTGCTGGCAATCTGCCGCAATTTCTGTGCTAAGCCCGTCCATTATGCCGGGCACCGCCTCCGATCGCGTCCTCTGTAGATGTAAGGCGGCATGTCGTTACTGGCAATGTCTTCCTTTAAACTTCATTTTAGTCGTTCCTAACACAAGGTTAGAATCGGCTATGCTGGACAGATGAGTCGGGTACTTTTTCTCCGGCCGATTTTCGTCCCATGGTGCTACTACTACCTTTTTCTTTAGTAGGTAATTTGCCCAAGCTCCGTTATTTGAACTTTTTTTGTGGTGATAAAATAGAGCTTTTCTATATCTCCTAGTTTTCTCCTTTGTTGGAGTCAATTTGATCTTTCATAGCCTGCAATTTAGGACCTAAGCTAGTAAATTCAGTATTTCCATTGTGGCTTGTAGGGTATTTTCCCTCTAAGTATCCAGCTAAAACCTCGCCAATGTTGCTTTGCGGGACAGAATAGTGGGCGCTAAAATAGTGCGGTGATTCGGTCGGATAGTTGTAAGAGATGCTATCAACCGAGTGGTCATAGCCCGGTGAGTCATTTTGGGCATAGCCAGTAAAGCTTCCTCTTATTCCATACCTGGCAGACTCGTTAGATATAATTGTTTCCAAAACGCTGTGGATGGTGGCGTTTTGAATTTCAGCCATGGCTTTTAAAGCTTCATAAGAAGAATTAGATATCTTGAATGTCCTTGGCTTTATGCCGGGGGTTCGCATTGCGCTTTTTTGTTGACGAATGTTGTTCTTAAGTTTTCTTACGCAATCTATAAAGTGTAAATCACGCGCATTCCTAGACTCTATATGCTCAATTTGTTCCGCAATGCTTAGCTTTTTGTTGTTGCAATAAAAGCCTTTGCTGTTTAGGTAGTCTAGCGCTTTAGATTCGGCTTCCCTTGGTTGCTGCTGGAGCCACTTGCAGAGTGATTTCATGTCATATTAAATCGTGTTGTTTGCGTTAATTAACGCTACCATAGGCAGCTAAACGTGTCAAATAAAGTCAATTTTCACATAAAAAAGTATTCTTATAGACGACCTGATTAGGTTGCATGCTTCACCACAACCATCAAGCTTTGCTATATAAAGCTACAAAAATGCGTCAAAAACCATCAATTATCACATTTCATCATTCCTTGCAATTCTTCGTGCCTTGGTCAGCCCACGCATCAGTCTCATTGGCGCCTAGGCTATAGCCTTCAGATAAATGGAAGCGCAAACAAAACTCCTAGGATGCAGTGCTATAATTTTCCTTGGCAGGTAAGTTATGGAGAAGCGCAAGCACTGGATGCGTTCTCAGTTACCTTTACAACTGAGACTTCAGATTAAAAATTAACTACCCAGCTCGATCTCATGAACGAATAACAGGAGTTCGTCATGAGCATGAAACTGATCCGCATCAAAGACGTCATTGAACGTACCGGCCTCGGTAGGTCCACGGTCTACAAGTACATGAACCTTGGATTGTTCCCCAAGTCTGTCAACCTCACCAGTCGGGCCGTTGCCTGGGTCGAGAGTGAGGTGGATGCGTGGATTCAGAACAGTATCGAATGCCGGGATACTGAGGACAATTAGTGCCGGCCGCTTCGAACTATTCCTGATGTAATGGAAGAGCCGAGGCTCCACCCTCTATCCCTCAAGTCCATTAGAGCCCACCTGCATTGCTGATCATGGAATCAGCATTTTCGACCCTTGTTTAATTATTATTACTCTAGTCAAGAGAGAAGGGTAGGGGCCACCAGCCCCGTATCAGATAAACAAGGCAAGCAGCAGAGAAGATCCTAGGCATAGACCAATGAATCCAGCAGACAGCTGGAGAGTTAATTGTGCCTGATATCAGCGCCGATGACCGACAAGGCATCGGCGTTTAACCATGTCACTGGAGATGTGAAATGACAACGAGACACCCCACCAACCCCAACCTGCACCTGACTCACTCCACCTCGTTCAACGGGATGGAGGTCCAGCCAGAGTCCTTGCCGATGGTTATTGAATACTTGCAGACGCTTCAGGACACGCTACAGAGTGCTATCGACGAGTATCCGCGAGTGCTTGCTTTTCGAGTTGACCCAGTAGTACCTATCGCAATCAGTGACAGGATGACACTTCAGGACCATCAGTTGCTGATCCGGAGATTTATCGAGTCCCTCAGGGCGATCATCAAGCACGACCGAGCACGGAAGCGCCTGAGCGGCTGGGCGCCGGATACCAAGGTCCGCTACGTCTGGTGCCGTGAGGTAGGAGAAAATGGCAAGCCGCACTATCACTTCTTCCTGATACTCAATCGCGATGCCTATCACCTGCCCGGCAGGGCGGGTTCCCCCAACGAAAATCTCTTCAACCGTGTCTCCCGGGCCTGGTACAGCGCGCTGGGGGTGGAGTGGAACCCCCAGGAGCCTTGGATTCATGTTCCACAGAACCCGTGGTATTGGATCGATAAGGATGACCCGGATAGCCTCGCGCGAGCCTTCTATCGGGCCTCTTACATGTGCAAAGCGGAGACGAAGCAGTATGGCCTAGGGCTGCGGGCGTTCGGCAACAGCCAGAACTAATCAACAGGTGCAAGTAGCGCACCGAACCGTACGGGGCCTCCCTGAGGCCCCGAACCTTGAGAGGGCGGAGCCATGAGGGCAAGCCAAGTATGGCTGTTGATGAGCAGGCTGTGGTGCCAACCTGTTTGAGACCCCCTAGGGAGGAAGTATGCGTACAACGCAAGGCGTGGGCGCCCATGTCAGAAAACGAGGCCCACCATCACACATACCGCTCGATGACGTCGCGTGTCTGGGAAGGCTCGAATACGGTATCGAAGGCCCATTGGCCGAAGCCACCCTGCTCGTTGACGGCCTTGACCCAAGTCTCCATGGCAGCGCGTTTCTCGGCATTCTGCTGGCTGTCCTGGCCCTTCACCTCGAGCACCAGGGTCTTGCCGTTGGCGAGACGGACCAAGTAGTCCGGTACGAAGTTGCGTGATGAGCCGCGCCAAAGGTATCGCACCTTGAAGTCCAGGTGGTCGTTCTTGGCCCAGGCGGTAATGTGTGGATGGTTCTCGCAGATATCGGCGACCAGCTTCTCCCAGGTGCTATCGTAGACCACATGGCTTATCTGAGAGCGTTCAGTGGCCGCACAGGGTTTGGTTGTCAGCCAGGCACGCATGGTGGCAGTGGAGCCGATAGGACGGTGCTCATCGAAGATTAACTCCTGACGCTCGACATTCTGCTCAGTGACGAAGCGGCTGACGTGTGCGACGACAGTGTCCATATTCAGAGCGAACAGCAGGCGGCGTCGCACTGGGTCCTGGTGCCATAGGCTGGGGATGTCCAACTTGTCGCTGGCCAGGAACTCTTCCACCAGCCGGATCAACTGGACGGCCAGATACTGCTTGTCGCCGCCGAAGGTGGTCGCGTTCTGCAGGTAGAGCTTGCGTGCCGCCCGGAAAACCAGGTTCTGCAGGCGAAAGTCCTCGACTGCTTTTTCCAGGTCGATCTCGGTCACCATGCCCAAGTTGGGCGAGCCGGTCAGCGATGGTGCGATATCGGCGTTCAGCGGCGTCTGGCCCGGGTCCAGCTTCAGTGGCTCCACGCCCTGCCAATCCATCACCAGCTCGGGCTTGAGCACGTTGTCGATCCGATCGACATTGGGCCAGCGGATCTCCAAGTGATTCCTGCCCGGCTCCACCTCGATGCGGATGCTGGGCTTGGGCGGTGGCGGTGCCTCGCCGCCTTCGCTGTCGTCCTGAAAGATTGATAGCGGGACCCCGAACACATTGACGTATTCGGGCAGAAACTTGCCGTCGGCGTCCATGTCGTGGGCTACCCGGCGCAGCCCACGGCCGATCACTTGCTCGCACAATAGCTGACTGGTGAAGGCCCGTAGCCCCATGATGTGGGTCACGTTGGCGGCGTCCCAGCCCTCGGAGAGCATGGCCACCGAGATCACATTCTGAAGATGCTGGCCCGGCTGGCCGCGTTTGCCGACTGTGTCCACCAGGGCACGCAACTGTTCTTCCTGCTTCATGGCCAGCAGGTCGTCGCGCTTGTCGCTGGGCAGGCCGGCGGCCTGGATGATCGCTTCGAGCCGCTTCGCGTACTCCTTGTCCTTGGTGATGGACTCTCCCCGCTCAGCCTTCTCCAGCACCCTGGAGTCGACCCGCAGGGTGGCATCCGGCGCCTGCGTGTCCTGAATGAGACAGTCACCGTTGTTGAAGAAATGCTCGATGCGGGCAGACGTCTCGGTGCGGTTGCACACCGTCAGCATCACTGGGGGAATGGTGTGGCCGCTATCGCGCCACTGATTAGCCGTCTCCCGCCAGTCGTAAGCCAGCAGCGCGTAGGCTTTCTGCACCAAATCCGGGAGCGGTGCATGAGGCTCCGCCCGGCGATTCAAGTCGTCGCGTACTTCATCCTCACGGTAGAGGTGATAGAGCTTGCTGGCGTAGGACTTGGCGTTGGCCAGAGCGTCGTCACGCACAACCACCCGAGGTGTCTTCACCAGTCCGGCTTCGATGGCATCGTTGAGCCCAAAGTCAGAGACCACCCACTCGAACAGACCTGCGTCAGTATTGCTCTTGCCGGTAGGGGCGAAGGGCGTAGCGGACAGGTCGAAGCAACGGCGGATGCGCCGGGTCTTGTGGATTCGGTCGAGCCCCTCTATCCAGCGAGTGGCCTCATCCAGGTCGATCCCCAGGGCCTCGGCCTCTTTCTTGCTCACTTTCATCTCGGCGCGCTGGCGATAGGCGTGGTGAGCCTCGTCATTGATGACGATAAGATCCTTGCGATCCGCCAGCTTGCCTAACACCCGGCGGGTGAAGGCCTCGTCGCTCTCCTTGCCTTTCTTCACCACCGAACGGGCCTGCTCCTTGAGCGGCATCAGGGTATGCCAGTTCTCCACCGCCAGTTCCACACGGTTGAGCTGCTGACGCATGGACTCGTTGGGGCACAGTCGAAACTCGTCGTAGACATTCTGCTCGTTGCCGGGGTAGAGCACCTGCAGGCGGCTCTTGACGGTTAGCCCGGGCGTGACCACTAGCACTGCCTTGGAATAGCGCCGGTCATTGGGGTATTGGATTGCATTCAGAGTCTGCCAGGTGATGATCAGCGCCATTACCGTGGTTTTGCCCGAGCCGGTAGCCATCTTGTTGCAGATACGCTCCCAGGGGCCGCCGTCGCCAGGTAGAAAGATGCCCTGGCGGAACGACTCCTGAGCCTCCAGCCACCAGATCAGCGTCTCGACAGCCTCGAGCTGGCAGAAGTAGAACGGGTACTGGCGCGGGCCGCCCTCCCAGCGGCGACCATCGGCGTCCCACTCGCCACGTGCCTGCCAGTGCTCCAGCAGTTGCCGCGTTACGCTGGTCACGCCCGGATAGCCAGCCGTGCGCCATTCGTCGACCCGCTGACGGATGCGATTCACCAACTCCAGCGGTTCGCTGCGCCGCGTGTTGTTGCGGGTATCGAAGATCTCGTAGGCGGCGGGTCGGCGCCCCTGACGCTGGCTCATCGCCTTGCCGGCGCCGTCCTGCTCCCAGTAGGCGGAAGGGCGGTCGTACGGGGAGTTGATGATCAGGGATTGAGCGGTCATTCGCGGGTTCCTTCTACCGTGCGATAGCCCTGCCGACTGTGGTTCGGGACGTTGGGGTAGCGTAGTTGCAGCAGGCCTTCCCGCACCATGGGCGTCAAGTAGCGGGTCCGCAGCCCTTCCGGGTTTCTGCCTACCAGATAGGCCAGCTGTGCCAGGCTGAGGTATCGGTCTCGACACAGTGTTTGCAGCACCCGTCGCATCTCCTGAGCCGGCGGCCGGTATCCGCGAACATGGGCCGTCTGGGCGACCAGCTCTGCCGTGGTCTCGGAGTCAAATTGCTGGGAGAGCTCATCCCACAACGGATGCTCCACCACCGCTGGGTGTAGGGAGCTAGTGTCGGAGTGTAGGGAGCTAGTGTCGGAGTGTAGGGAGCTGACTTCGCTCTGCGCGGCTTGCTGCTCACCGCCAGCCGGAGAGGGAATATATTCGGCTTTCAGCCCGGTCGGGGCTGCCAGTGGCAAGGTGTAGTAGGCCCCACGGCTGCGCCCATGGGGCTCCAGCATGCCTTTCTCCACTAGGCCACGCAGCATCTGGGTGATATCGACTCTGTGCAGGGTCAGCATCTCCTGCAGGCGCTGATTGGTGACCTGCCGTTCCATGGCTGCGATGACAAGCGTCTGCGCCTCGTCGGGTGAGAGTGCCTGAAAGGCGGATCCGAAGCGCTCTTCCAGTGTTGCTATCACATCTTCGGGCATCACGCTGATTAGCGGCAGTAGCAGAATGACCCGGTCAGGCCGGAAGCGCTCACGCAAGCTTGGGGGCTGCCAGAGATGGGCGTGCCAACTGCGGCGGATCTTGTCCAGCCCGGAGCCTGCCTTGTCGCCTACGCCCAACAACTGAAACATCTTTTGCAGCGACTTGTTGCGGCATTCGCTGACACCACCGGCCATCAGCTGCTCCTGAGAGAGCAGCAGCGTACCGGGGTTGGAGAACTCGAAGCGATCCTTGAAGCGGTCGATCACGATCCCACCCTGCCCGGAGTGCTCGGCATGGATCAGCGCGTTGACCAGCGCCTCCTTCAGTGCTTCATGGGCATCACTCTGGCCGCGGCGGTCAGGCCGGAAAGGTACCTTGAGGGCCGGGTCGTGGGAGAGCTTCTGCGATACGCGTTGGTAGAACTGGAACAGGTTAGCTTCCCAGGTGCCGTCGATGGTCAGCCGGTCACTCCAGCGGGTGGCTTCGTCGTCGGCCAGACGCTCGCGGTAGTCGAGGTGGAAGCCCGGCAGGGCGGCATTGTCCTGGATGGCCTCGGTCTTGCCGAACATCAGCAGACCCGCCAGGGTCAGGCCCAGCTGGCCGCTCTGACGATCCTTGCGCCATCCGCCGAGCTTGGTTAGCAGGCCGCGGTCGTCTTCCGTTAGCCAGGGATGGTCGGGTACCCGAGAGGCCATGCGATTGCGAAACTGCTTGAGGGAGTCGGCATCGAGGTCGTCGACGTCGAAATTCTCAAGGATGCGGCTGTCCGCCGGCTCCTGGTCGAGCCGATCGGCGAACATACGCTGCACTTCGGACTCGTTGCAGCGAAAGTCACCCTCGTGGTTGCGACGGTAGCTGCCCTGGAAGGGGTCCACGCCGATGTAGACAGGTCGCTCGCTGCGCGAGGCCCGCGGCACTTCGATCACCAAGATGTCGTCACCCTCGAAGGTCTCTACGCTAACGTCGCTCTCCTGCAGGATATTGGCGCTAACCTTCTGGCGGTTATTGACCGTGACCCAGAACTCGCGGCGCAGCTTATCGACATCGGGGATGCCCGAGATCACCGGCCCCTGGTCGGTTTCCTTGACCCCCAGATAGATAGTGCCTCCGGCGGTATTGGCGAAGGCGCTGTAGGTTTCCCACAGGTCGCGAGGCAGCCCGCCCCGCGCCGACTTGTACTCGGTATCGACCCCCTCATGGCGAGCCAGCACCTCGAAGAGGCTCAGTTGCTGTGTCATGGTCAGTCCAGCCGAACGACTTTAAGCGATTCGATGCCGCGATTATCGACGATCTTCACTGCAATACAGCGGTTGTCGCCAGGCTCGAAGGGCAGCGACTTGGTGCCGTGGAACCCGTCCAGCAGCTCTTCGTTGAGCTCGGCGCGGATATCTTTCTTGAGCTTGTACCAGCCATCCTTCTTGCCAGCCATGGGGAAGAACACCTGGCGCGGATAGAGAGAGCGGTCGTCGTAGTCGGTGTCCAGCTCCCACACGGCGATGTCGCGCTTGCCGCCGGACTTCAGCTCGCCGGTCTTGGTGTCGAAGTAGTCAAAACCGTGCACTTCCACCTGCAGCTTGCCGTCCTTGAGCTCATGGATTTCCACATCGGGCTGACCCATCAGCCAGAAAGATTCGTTACTGCGACTGTTCTTCTTCAGGTCTTCGGTGAGCAGGTCGGTGTTCATCTGCACCCGCAGCGCCTGAATGCCGCGGATGCTGTCGATGTCTTTGGCGGCCTCAGGGTCAAACGTAAAGGCGCAGAATACCAGCAGCTTGGGCAGAGGAAAGAGGTCGCCGGCCTCGTTCTTGGCGATCTCTACCTGACGCTGTTCCAGCGCCGCATACTCGGGGCCGAAGCTGACGGCCACTCGCTCACCGGTCTCAGCCACCGTGCCCACCGCATGCAGATACTTGGCGCCGGGAAGGGTCTCGAGGTCCATCAGCTTGAGATTCTGACCGCCCTTGCCGCGGATGCCGGCCTTGAGCAGCTCATCACGCCACTGGGCATGGCGCGACGTTGCCCCGGAACGGGCCACGGCCACATCAGCCTCTTTGGGCCGTTCGGCTTCATCCAGGCCCAGGACGGTGGCGAAGGGCACCGCCTCAACGGTGAAGGGACCGGTGATACGCAGCTTGTCTTTGCTAGGTTCAGGCTGGTCATAGAGCACCTCTTGGCCGGCATGGTTGGCGATGCTCTCGTCCATACGCTGCTGCATTCGAATGCGCTGCTTATGAAAGTCCTCAAAGGCGTGAATGGCCTCCTCGGGCCACCCCTCGGGCCAATCGAAGGGCACCTCCCACTCCAGCAGGGCATTGACAGGCACCTCCTCACCGCTAGCTAGAGTCGCGGTTTTCCGGTCAGGTGCGGTGAAGTCGACTTTTCCGCCCTTGCGGCCGCCTTCCGTTACAGGGAAGGCCGGTGCAAAGTGCTTCTGCAATTCACCATTAAGCCAATCCAAGGCCTGCTCAATAGCCGGATGGCACTGTTCGTAAATCTCGTCGATCTCGGGATTATTGGCGATCGACTTGAGAGTAATATGCGGCACCGTCTTGTAGATAAAGCCGCCACCCAGCCCTTCCTGAGGGTACTTCAGCTCGAAGTAGTCGTAGCTGGCAGTCATCAGGCGTTGCTTGGCCAGGGTGACGGCCACCCGGGAGGTATCGCAGGTAATCCAGCGCCGCCCCCACTTCTCGGCAACGTAGGCAGTGGTGCCCGAGCCGCAGGTGGGGTCGAGCACCAGATCGCCGGGGTCGGTGGTCATCAGGAGACAGCGTTCAATAATTTTTTGATTAGTCTGGACCACATAGGACTTTTCACCAGCGTCAAACCCCCACTTGGTATCCTTCCAAATGTTATTGATAGGCTGGACAGGATAAAAATCAGCAAAGAGGAAATAAGAAAGACTATTATTTCTTGGTTTTAGCAGCCCGCTTTTGCTAAGGCGGTCTAATCCCAAGTGAGTGATTTTCCAGTGATTATTGCTTTTTGGGGAATAATCCTTTCCAAAACAAGTAAATTCTTGACTGCCTACCTCTGAGCCGCCAGAGGATGTCAGTGGGCCATATCGCCATATACGACTATTTTGTGGCAGCTCAACCTGTCCGGAAAGCTCAGATTCGGACATGGCTCTACTTGCCCCATTTGATAATTTTACCCATTTGTACTCGCCAGCACCTTCATCACCGATTTCTTTTTTTGTATAGAGCTGGTTGTACTTTACTTCATCAGTCTTTCCATACCAGATTATGTAATCGCCAGATCTTGAAAGTGTTTTTGACGGAAATCCGCTAGAAGTCACATAGCTGATCAGGCTAATAAAGTTTTTTTCTCCAAAAATTTCGTCGAGCACTAATCTAACTCGATGAAGATTCTCATCCGAAATCTGCACAAAGACCGACCCGCTATCACTCAGCAGTTCCCTCGCCAGCAGCAGTCGATCGCGCAGATAGGTGAGGTAGGAGTGGATGCCCAGCTCCCAGGTATCCCGGAACGCTTTGATCATCTCCGGCTCCTGGGTCAGGTCCTCGTCCTTACGATCCTTCACGTCGCGCTTGTTCGTGAACGGCTGGAAGTTGGAGCCGTACTTGATGCCGTAGGGCGGGTCGATGTAGATCATCTGCACCTGCCCGGCCATGCCTTCTTTCTGCAGCATCGAATTCATCACCAGCAGGGAGTCGCCAGCGATCAGGCGGTTGGCCCAGTCTCGCTCGTGCTTGTAAAAGTCGATGGCCTCGCGCAACGGGAGGTTCTCGAAGGGCGCATGGAAGAGATCGGACTGGAAAGCCGGCGACGACTTACCCTTACTGTCACGCAGACGCTTCTGCACCGCGGCCAGGATGGTGGCCGGGTCGATGCGTTCGTGAACGTGCAGCGAGACGGTATCGACTTCAAAGCTGGTGCGCTCTGCCTTGCCGCTCCACTGCAGGTAGGGGGACTGCAGCCGCTTGAGCTCTTCGAGAGCCGCCTTCATCTGCGCCTGGTCACCCGAGGCCAGGGCATCGTCGATGAGGGTCTCGATCTGGGCGCGGGTGGCAGAGGAATCGAACTGCAGCTCCGGGTCCAAGTGTGGGTCATAGGCCCAACGGGTCTTCTCCTCCACGCCGTCGCTTGCGGTATCCACCATGCCCACGTGGGGGTTGTTCTTGCGCTTCTCGTCATACCGGTAGGAGAGTACCTGGACATGATCCGCCTTCTTCTGACGCGGCGGCGAGGGTTTGTTCGATGCTTTTGACTTTGCCGGTTCGTTGAGCGGCAGCTCAGCAGGCATTTCCTGCATTTCAAGGCTCAGGTCCGGTGCGTGCTCATCTTCACTAGGCTCCGCCTCGGGCTCTGCTTCTTGTAGCCGGTATACCGACCCACCGCGGCCACGCCCTTTGCCCAGTACGCCCTCTGCCAGCAATGTGTCGCGCACGCGCTCGTATTCCTCCTCTTCTACCTTGGCGTATAGCTTCGCCGCCATCAGGTTGCGGAGTCGGGCATTCCCGATGGTGCTGCCGTCAACGGGCACGAGGGTCAGAATCAGCTCGCGTAGCTGGGCGTCGGTGTGGCTCATGGGGCGTCCTGTCGTTCTGGCGGCGATGAGTGCATAGCCTGCTGATGATACAGGCCATCATGATGAAGGGGCAGGGTGGTCGCAAGGCGCCTATTGGCCTGGTCTATTGCCTGCAAAAACTTCTGACCACCTTGGTCAGAAAGAAAATAGGGAAGCCATCACGCCGATCAGAGCACATGCGCCCAGCACCTTGAGCATGCCGACCTTGAATTTAAAGATGGCGATCATGGCACCGACGGCGAGCAACAGGGCCAACAAATCCACTGAGGCCAGATTCGGGATCAGCAGGCGAGCCCCCAGGGCGTGCCGCTCCTCGACCTCGGCGAAGATTACGTGAATGCCAAACCAGATCGCCAGGTTGAGGATGACGCCGACCACGGCTGCGGTAATGGCGGACAAAGCAGCACTGAGTGCGCGGTTGTCGCGCAGGCGCTCCACATAGGGCGCTCCGAGGAAGATCCACAGGAAGCAGGGCACGAAGGTCACCCAGGTGGTGAGCACCGCCGCCAGGGTCGCTGCCACCATGGGGTCGAGTCCGGTGGCGTCGCGGAAAGCTCCCATGAAGCCGACAAACTGCACTACCTGAATCAGCGGCCCCGGGGTGGTCTCGGCCATCCCCAGCCCATCGAGCATCTCCCCGGGGGCCAGCCATCCGTAGTTCTGAACCGCCTCCTGGGTCACGTAGCCGAGCACCGCATAGGCGCCGCCAAAAGTGACCACTGCCATCTTGCTGAAGAAAGTGGCGATCTGGCTGAAGACGTTTTCGCCCCCCAGAGTAACCAGCAGCAGCACGACCGGCGTCAGCCACAGCAGCAGGAAGATCGCCGAGACGCGCAGCGACCAGCCGGGGTTGGGCCGCGCGTGGGCGGGCAGCCCCTCGCCGAGCAGCGAGTCGCGGTCGCTGAGGCCCTGGGCATCGTCATCGCCATGGCCGCCGCCGACCTGAAAGGCGGCCATGCCGCGCTTGCCGCCCCAGTAACCCAGCAGCGCCGCACTCAGGATGATCAATGGGAACGCCACGTGGAAAAAGAAGATCGCTACGAACGCTGCCGCCGCCAGGCCCAGCATGATCCGATTCTTGAGTGCCCGCTTGCCGATCCGTACCACCGCATTCAGCACCACCGCCAGCACGGCGGCCTTGAGGCCGAAGAACAGCCCCGCCACCAGCCCCACGTTACCCAGCGCCGCATAGAGGTAGCTGAGTGCCAGGATGGCGATGAAGCCGGGCAGCACGAACAGGCAACCGGCAACCAGGCCGCCCTTGGTGCGGTGCATCAGCCAGCCGATGTAGATCGCCAGCTGCTGGGCCTCCGGTCCTGGTAGCATCATGCAGTAGTTGAGGGCGTGCAGGAAACGCCGCTCGCCGATCCACTGCTTCTCCTCGACCAGGATACGATGCATTACCGCGATCTGGCCGGCCGGGCCGCCGAAGCTCAGCATGGCGATGCGCAGCCAGACCATCACGGCCTCACGGAAGGGAATCTGGTGGTGTGTGTCGGTGACGGGCGGCATGTACACTCTCACGAAGACGATGGCGGCATAATTTTGTAGAGCGTATAACATAGGTGTTACGTATACAACGGTGATGAATCGCGTGATAGATGAAGAAAGACGCTGGCTGATACTTGTCATGAGCCTCAGCGGCAATGCGAGTAGCGCTCGCATGCGGATCTGGCGGGCCTTGCGCAGCATGGGCGCGGCCGTACTGCGTGACGGTGTCTACCTGTTGCCGGCAAGCCCATCTCGATACCAAGCGCTGCAACATCAGGCCGATGCCATTCAGACCCTTGGGGGTACGTCCCTGCTGCTTGAGGTAGACGATACCAGCGTGCAGACAACGGAGGTGCTACCTTCCCTATTCGACCGGGGGGCGGAGTATCAGGAGTTGCTCGAGGCGATCGCCAGTTGGCAACGGGAGTGTCCCCGCCTCGTGGCGCGCGAGGCACAGCGCCGACTTCTTCAGTTGCAGCGACGCTTCCAGGCTCTTATTGAGATCGACTTCTTTCCGGGAGCAGGGAAAGAACGAATCGTCGAGTCTCTGGCAGACGCCGAGGCGACCTATAACCGCTGCTTCGTACCCGATGAGCCCAAGGCCACCCGGGCCGAGATTCCCCGTCTGGAGCAAAGCGCCTTCCGCAGTCGACTATGGGCCACCCGTCGTCACCTATGGGTGGATCGCGTGGCCTCTGCCTGGTTGATCCAGCGCTTCATCGACCCCGAGGCGCGCTTCCTGTGGTTGGAAAGCCCGACGAAGTGTCCGACGGAGGCGCTGGGATTCGACTTCGATGGTGCCGCCTTCACCCATGTCGACGACAAGGTCACCTTCGAAGTATTGCTGGCGAGTTTCGGGCTGGTGGTGGATGCCGCGCTGGTACGGCTCGGCGAACTGGTGCACTACCTAGATGTAGGAGGGGCTCCCGTACCCGAGGCGGCGGGGCTGAAGCTGATGTTGAGCGGCGCTCGGGAGCGCTGTCCGGATGACGATGCCCTGCTTGCCCATGTGGTGCCGTTGCTGGATGATCTTTACCAGGCCTATCAACAGTCCTGACGAGACCTTATGCTTGACGGGTTCGCCAACTGCGTCTGTCGCCGTCTGTTCCTGGCCCAGGTTGTTGTGCTGGTAGACAAAGGCCTGACCACGGTTGCCCTGTGCTGGCTAATGACGTGGCAACGGGACACCGCGCTTATGACCTGGAGAGCCTGCTAAGTTCGTTGGCCGGCATCGACACATCTTCGTGATTAATGGACATCATCGAGATGGCCACGGTGATATGTCGGCATGGCTCCCCTTCGGGGGCGGTTGCAATCCGCCCACAGCTGGCGCCAGGTTACTTATCTTGTTCCCGGTGCCAGTGGCGGTGCAGCAGCCAGTGAGCGCCCAGGCACAGGGCCATGGGTAGCAGCAGCCAGGCGCCGCCGCCCAGCGACTGGGCGCGCCACATCAGCAGCAGCATGACCGCCGCCATCAGTCCCACGCAGGCGGTCATCATCCAGTGGTGAAGTCGGTTCATTGGGTGTCTCCTTGCGGGGTGTCGCGGGCGAAGCGCCGCTTGAGCAGCAGCGAGTTGCCGATCACCGACAGCGAGCTTGCGGTCATGGCGATCACGCCGATCATCGGGTGCAGCAGGCCCAGGGCCGCGATGGGGATGGCCGCCACGTTGTAGCCGCTGGCCCAGATCAGGTTCTGGACGATCTTGCCGTAGGTGGCGCGGGAGAGATGCATGGCCTCTACCACGCCGGTCAGCTCGCCGCTCACCAGGGTCACGTCGGCGGCCTCGATGGCGACGTCTGCACCGGCGCCGATGGCGATGCCGACGTTAGCCTGGGTGAGGGCAGGAGCGTCGTTGATGCCGTCGCCGACCATCGCCACGTGGTTGCCGTGTTTTTCCTGAAGTGCGCGAATGGCATCGACCTTGCCTTCCGGCAGTACGCCGGCCTGGACCTCATCGATGCCGACCTCCTTGGCCACGGCGCGTGCAGCGCGTTCGTTGTCGCCGGTGATCATCACCACGTGCAGGCCGAGGGCGTGCATGCCGCGAATGGCCTCGATCGACTCTTCCTTGAGGGTGTCGGCCACGGCCACCAGTCCCAGCGCCTGGCCGTCGGCGGCGACGATCACTACGGTGCGGCCCCTGCCCTCGAGCTCGCCCATGGCGGTATCCAGGGCCTCGAGGCCCTGCACACCCTCCTCTTCCAACAGTCGACGATTGCCGATCAGCACGGTCTCCTCGCCGACTTTGCCTGAGACGCCGCGTGCCCCGGTGGAACGGAACTCGCTGACCTCGCCGGGCGTCACGTCGCGCTGTTTGGCTCCATCCACGATGGCCCGGGCGATGGGGTGCTCCGAGGCGTTCTCCACGCTCGCCGCCAGGGTCAGCAGGCGCGTCTCTTCGACGCCGTCGGCGGCGACCGTCTCGGTGAGCTCGGGCTCGCCGCGGGTAATGGTGCCGGTCTTGTCGAGCACCATGACCTTGACGTCCTTGAAGGTCTGGATCGCTTCGCCGGAGCGGATCAGGATGCCGCGCTCGGCGCCGATGCCGGAGCCCACCATCAGTGCGGTGGGCGTGGCCAGGCCCAGGGCACAGGGGCAGGCGATGACCAGCACCGCTACGGCGGCGAGTATCGCCAGCACCGGGGTGGCGGCCTCGGGGTTCACCCACGGCAGGAAGGTAGCACCCCAGTCGAGAATCGGGCGCAGGAGGTCGGGGAGCAGCAGCCACGCAACCAGGCTGGCCAGGGCGATCAGCAACACCACCGGCACGAAGCGACCGGTCATGCGATCGGCGAACTCCTGGATCGGCACCCGCGAGCCCTGGGCCTGGTCGATAAGTTTGACCACCTGTGACAGGAAGGTATCGCCGCCAACGCGGGTCGCCTTGACCCGCAAGCGCCCCTCCTTGTTGATGGTGGCACCGATCACGCTGTCGCCGCTGCTCTTGTAGACCGGGATCGACTCGCCGGTGGCGATCGACTCGTCGATATGGCTCTCGCCATCGACCACTTCGCCGTCGGTGGGGATCTTGTCGCCGGGACGCACGATCATGATGTCGCCGATGGCCAGCTCCTTCACCGGTACCTCGACCTCCTCGCCGTCGCGCTCTACCCGAGCGGTCTTGGCACCCAGGGTCAGCAGGCGGCGAATGGCCTGGGACGCGCGCCCCTTGGCCAGGGCTTCAAGGTAGCGCCCCAGCAGGTGGAAGGTCATGATGGTGGCGGCCATCTCGATGAACGAGGTCATCGGATAGACGAACCCGATCAGCCCGATCAAATAGGGCGGCAGGCTGCCCATGGAGATCAGCACGTCCATATTGAAGGTGCCGTTCTTCAGCGAGCGCCAGCTCGATTTATGGGTGGCGATACCGCCGTAGAGGAACACCACCGGGAAGGCCAGCAGCGCCACGATCGCTAGATAACCGGGAATCGGCTGCCAGAACATATGCGGCATCATCAGCAGCATGATCAGGGTGGTGGGGACGCCGGCGATCCATAGCCGCTTGCGGGCCTGGGAAAGATAGGCTTCCTCGATCTCGGCGTCGCTGTCGCTTGCGTCGTCGCCTGCGTCTTGCACTGCCGCGACGTCATAACCGGCGCCCTCGACGGCGCCTTTGAGTGCCTCACCATCGGGGCCATCCGCGGTCACGGAGGCACGGACCCGATGGTTGGCGATATTGGTCTCGATCTCGCCCACGCCGTCGAGGCGCTGGAGCGTCTTGCGCACGATACCGGCGCAGTGGTCACTGCCCATGCCGGGCACCGTCAGGGTAATCGTCTTCGTGGTCGTATCGGTCATCGCATGCCTCCTGCGAGCGGGGCCGAAGGGGCGGCCACTGCTTGGCCGCCCGGACATCCTGGCGCTTCTAGTATGGCGGCTCAGTGATGGGCGTCGTGGTCGTCGCTGCTCTCGGGAGTGACCTGCTCGAGCTGCTGGCGCTGCTCGTCGCTCATCAGGTCATGCATGGCGTTTCGCATGCGCACCATCTCGGCCATCATTTCACCGTGCAGCTCGGCCATCTGGCCGTGTAGCGCCTGGACCTCATCAGGGTCGGGGCGTTCGCCGTGCATCTCGGCCATCAGGTCGTCGCGCAGGTTCATCATGCGACCCATGCGCTCGAACTGGGCAGGGCGGTGCTCCTGCATCAGCCCACGCATCTCGCTGCGCTGCTCGGGTTCGAGCATCTGCATCATGCCCATGCCTTTGCTCATCATCGGGCAAGGCATCATGCCGCCGCCCATCATGCCCTGCATCATCCCGGGGCCCATGCCGCCCTGATCGCCGCCCATCATGCCTCCCATCATCCCAGGGCCCATGCCGCCCTGGTCGCCGCCCATCATGCCTCCCATCATGCCGGGGCTCATACCGCCCTGGCTGCCGCCCATCATCCCCTGGGCGAGGGCAATGTCGGTGCCACCTGCAGCGAGTGCCACGGCGAGTGCGAGTGTCAACGTCTGCTTGCGAAGCTTCATGTTCATTCTCCCCTCGGGCGAGAGGCCCGATCGATTGCCATCGTCTACATTCTGCGAGCTGTGTGGTGCACGCAGGTCAATGTCGTTTCTTCAGCACCAACGATGAGTGAGTCTCGAGGCCCGAACCGCTGAGTGAGCAGGTAGCTCGTAATGACCGGGGCAGGGCGGCAGTCCGCCCCGCCTTGATCCTGGGCATGTCGCGGGTTCGGCCAGGTCCATGGCGCGAGGCTCGACTGACAGGGTGGTGCACTCACCCTAGTTCAACGCCGCAACCTTTCCATTGATGCAGATCAAGCGAGCCGCGATGGTCAACCTGCGTGCAGGACGTCGGTTGCGGGCTTCCTTGAGGGCGTGAAATACTCGCCGCTGTTTTGGCTTGAATGGCCGTTTCAGCGCATGTCTCGACTCTGCTACCACTGGCTAATCTGCATGATGATGGCCCTGCTGCTGGCTTTCGCACCGCCTGTTGCCGCGGGCGGGCATCAGGGCGATGCTGCCTGTCTGGAGAATCTGGCCACGCATGCCCCCCAGGCCTGGGATCTGGCTGCAACGGCCGAGACGGCTGAGTCCCACCCCACTGCAGCGTCTCCTTGCTGCATGCCCTGCGCCCAGTGTGGAGCCACCATGGCTCGGCTGACCGCTGAGGCGGCGGTATCTTTCTCCCCTCTGCCCGGGCCAGGCCTGGGTTATCCGTCGGGGCCTCCCGCCCCTTTCGAGCGTCCTCCTCGCGCCTGAACCCTCTTGCCCCTGTTGCACCGTGGTAAGCGATCCACGGTGAGCGTGTTCATGTTACGAGGACAACTTGATGAATCGTCGCGAATTTCTAGGTTATTCGGCGCTAGGCGCCTTGGTGCTATCCACCGCGGGTGGCATGGGCTTTGCCTTATCCCGCCAACATCCCCATACGGCTGGACCCGCAGCGCTTGTTGCCTTGCCGGAGGGCGGCCAGGCACTTCAGCCGCTGCCGCGCCTCGTCAATCTGAGCGATGCGGCCGGCCATTTCCAAAGTGCCTTGACCCCGGCGCCTCATGCAGTGCCACTGAGCGACGAGCTGGAGGCCAGGCTGTGGCTCTACAACGGCAAGGTACTGCCGCTGATTGAAGTGAGGGAAGGCGATGAACTGGATGTCACCCTATTCAATGAGCTGTCGCATGAGACCACCGTGCACTGGCATGGCGTGCCGGTGCCGCCGGCCCAGGATGGCGCCCCGTGGGACGCCGTGGCGCCGGGCGAGTCCCGACAGTACCGCTACACCCTCCCCGAGGGCAGCGCCGGCCTGCACTGGTTCCATCCTCACCCACACCATGGCACCGCCCGGCAAATCGCCCACGGCTTGGCAGGCGCACTGCTGGTAAGGCCCGCTCAGGACGTGTTGCCCGCGGAGGTGGAAGAGCACCTGCTGATGGTCAGCGACCTGCGTCTCGATGTGGAGGGGGAGGTGGCAGCGCATACCGCCGAGGACTGGATGAATGGCCGCGAAGGTGAGCTGCTGTTGGTCAACGGCCAGCGCGAACCGCGTCTGGATGTGGCACCGGGTACGACGCTGCGGCTACGGCTGGTCAACGCCTGTGCCGGCCGCTACCTGCGCCTGCGCCTGGATGCGCACGAACTCACCCTGATCGGCACCGATGGCGGGCTGATCGAGCGGCCGCGGCCACTCGAAGAACTGCTGCTCACCCCGGGGGAGCGCGCTGACCTGCTGGTAAGGGTAAGTGAGCGGGCCGATGAACGCTTCCTGCTGGCAAGTTACCCCTATGAGCGCGGCTGGATGGGCGCTCGGCCGCCACACTTGGACGACGTGTTGCCGCTGCTGTCGATCAACACCCTAAACGCCGGCGTCTATCCTGCCGTGGCACTGCCCGAGCGTCTGGGACGCGTCGAGCCCCTGGGCGAGCCGGACGTACGGCGCCGGGTGGAGTTTACCGAGGTGATGCCGGGCCATGACGACCACGGCGAGGGCCACGCCGATCCCCATGCCGAGCATGCAGGTGGCAGCGACAGCCACCACCACACCCATGGCCCGGGGGCCGGTCATGCCGCTCACGGTGCTGGTCAGGGCGGCGATGCCCGCCCGGAGGTGGACTTCCTGATCAACGGGCGTGCCTTCGCCATGGACGAGGTCCTCTTCGAGGGCCGGGCCGGCGAGGTGGAGGAGTGGGAGGTCTTCAACAACTCCCACATGGACCACCCCTTCCATGTCCACGGTACTCACTTCCAGGTGATCGCCACCCGCGATGCCGACGACGAGTGGCGCGATGCACCCTGGCTGGCCTGGAAGGACACCGTCAACCTGGCACCCTACCAGCGTCTCAAGCTGCGCATGGTGTTCCGCGAGCCCGGCGACTGGCTATTCCACTGCCATATCATCGAGCACGAGGAACTGGGGATGATGGCGACGATCCGCGTGAACTGAGGCTGCCCTATGGCACCGCCGAACCCGGCGCTGCGCGGCAGCCCCGGGCTTACCCGAATGAACGAGGACCTCTTGCGATGCGTGACTTCCGACGTGCTTTCCTGCTGCTGACCGCCGTGGCGAGCCTGCTGCTGGCGGGCTGTTCCCGCGAGCCGGAGGGCATCAGCCTCGAGCAATTGCGCCAGCAGACCCATATTCACGGCCTGGCCTTCGACCGCGCCGAAAGCGAGCGGATCTGGCTGGCCACCCACCATGGCTTCTATGCCATCGGTGCCGATCGGCTGGCGCGCCGGGTGTCGGAGGAGACCCATGACTTCATGGGCTTCACGCCGCACCCCACTGATGCCGAGACCTTCTTCGCCAGCGGCCATCCGGCCCGGGGCGGCAACCTGGGCGTGGTAGTCTCCAGCGATGGCGGTAAACACTGGGAGCAGCGCTCGCCTGGCGCCGATGGCCCGGTGGATTTTCATCAGCTCACCGTCAGCGAAGCCGACCCCGACGTGCTCTACGGTGCCTTTGCTGGCCAGCTGCAGGTCAGCCACGACGGCGGCCAGCAATGGCAGGTCCAGGGGCGGGCCCCGGACGGCCTGATTGCTCTGGCGGCCTCGAGCCGCGACCCCGAACATCTCTATGCCGCCACCCAGGACGGCCTGTTGCTGAGCCCGGATGGGGGGCAGCGCTGGCGCCCGGTTCACCCCGAGCGCCGTCCCGCGAGTCTGGTGGCGGCTCACGATGAGCGGCTCTATGCCTTCATGCTAGGGGCGGGATTGATAACGGCCGAGGAGGCCAACCGCCAGTGGGACGTTGTAACGCGAGGCTGGGGTGAGCGCTACTTGCTGCACTTGGCGGTTGACCCGAACGACCCCGAGCGTCTGGTGGCGTCAGATGATCAGGGGCGGCTGTTGCTCAGTGACAACGGTGGGCGCGACTGGTCGACGCTGTAAGGTGGCTCTTGATGCTGGAGAAGAAGCGAATGAGTCAGCACCCCCCCCCGGGACAGAAGAGGATGGGCAAAGCGTTTGAAGCCTCGGCGGAGGCGACTACCTCAGTGGGGAAGTACCGCCTCCTGAAGCACCTGGCTGTCGTGCTCATCGGTGCCGTAGTGACATACCTTTTCTGGGCCAGCCGCCTGGAGTGGGATAATGAGATGCGCACCTGGCGGGCCTTTGGGGACGCGGCCTTCACCCTGCTGTTCGTCGCCTTGTCCATTGGCCCCGTCGCGCGCCTCTGGCCAAAGGTGATGGTCTCACTTATGCACTGGCGGCGGGCCTTCGGTATCTGGTTCGCGCTGTACGCTGCCGTGCATGCCTACCTGGTGTGGGACGGTTGGGCACGCTGGTCGATAAGCGGCTTCCTGGGCTACCAACACATTGACAATATCGGGATTCCGGGGCCGGTCCTCGTAGACCCCGGCTTCGGGCTGGCGAATCTGATCGGCCTGGTGGCCCTGTTCTGGGCACTCGTCCTGATGGCGATATCCTCTGATCGCGCCATACGCTATCTGGGAAGTCGGGCCTGGAAGCATCTACAACAGTATGCCTATGTCATCTTCTACTTGGTCGCCTTGCACGCCTCTTATTTTCTTTTCCTGCATTACGAGCTTAGCTTGAGGAACCTGGCCTTCCAGCGAGGCGTGCCGGACCCCAACTGGTTTCGGTTCTGGTTCCTGGGGCTCGTCGGTATTCTCTTCGTCCTGCAGACGGCGGCAATGATCAAGACCTTTCGCCATAGACGGGGCCGGGCCTGAGCATGATGGCTCGCTTTGGGCACCTTAGAGCGACGAGTCTCAAGAAACATCTGCCGTTCAACTTGGGGGCAGGGCACCGCTTGCCTGGCTTCGCGCGGCGTGGAACACTGGCGCCTGTCGTTGCCCACTGCATCGACCCCTCTCTGTTCTGGAGCTTTCACCATGGCGGGAGCGCGAGCCGGATGCGGCAAGTCGAACCGGCTGCTGGCCACCCCGGAGTTCAACGTGGCGCTCTTTGCGTTTCTGCTGAACTATCCGTGGGAGTTCCTCCAAGTACCGCTGTTCGCCGAGATGCCGGAAATGGGGCACTGGGACGCTGTTCTCTTCTGCACCCGGGCGACCCTGGGGGACGTGCTCATCGCGCTCGTGGCCTACTGGGCCGTGGCGGCGGTACTCCGGCAGCGCGACTGGTTGCTTCGGCCTCACGGCAGGGCGATAGCCGGTTTCGTGGTCGTCGGCGTGGTGATCACGATCGGGCTGGAGTGGCACGCCACCGTGCTGCAGGATCGCTGGCAATACGCCGAGCGGATGCCCACCCTGCCGCTGTTGGGGACGGGGCTTGCGCCGCTGCTGCAGTGGCTCGTCTTGCCACCGCTCGTGGTGTGGCTGGCGCGCCGACTGATGCTCGGCGAAGCCTGTCTGCGCAGGCCTGACGTCGGTGCTCCTTGCACTGGCGACTCGGCAACGACGGCTAAAGAGGAACGTCGAGAGGACTCCCCTTGATGGGCCGCGCCGGCAAGGCCGAGCGAAGTGAGGAGCTAGTCGTGTCACCATCACAGAACGCGCCTGCCAGGCGTCGCTGGCCCTGGCGCCGGCTCTTGCTTGTGATGGGCGTCGCCCATCTGGTGGGCCTGGCCTCATCGCTGGACGCCATGATGTCGAGTCGCACCTCCCAGGGGGCAGTGGCCTGGATCGTCTCACTGAACACGGTGCCCTATGTAGCGGTGCCCACCTACTGGGTGTTCGGGCGTGCGAGGTTCCAGGGCTATGTCTCGGCCCGGCGCGACGAGGACTCGGTGCTAGGACAGGCGCTAGCCAGTAAACTTGCCGAGCTGCGCGCCCACGGCGTTTCTGCGGCTCACAGCGATAAGCACTTGGTGGGCGTGGAGCAGCTGGCCAAGCTGCCGTTTCTCGGCGGCAACCGGGTGGAGCTGCTGATCGATGGCGAGGCGACCTTCGAGAGTCTGTTCGCCGGCATCGGGGCCGCTGAACGCTATCTGCTGGTGCAGTTCTATATCGTACGCGCCGATGAGGTGGGCCTGGCGCTGCAGACTCGCTTGATCGAGAAGGCTCGGCAGGGCGTCGAGGTCTACTTCCTGTATGACGAGATCGGCAGCTACGCCCTGCCGGGGAGCTATCTCAGGGCGCTGGAGGAGGCCGGTGTCCGCGTGCACCGCTTCCACTCCACCCGGGGGCCGGGTAATCGCTTCCAGCTCAACTTCCGTAACCATCGTAAGATCGTGGTGGCTGACGGTGCCCGGGCCTGGGTCGGCGGCTTCAACGTTGGCGACGAGTACCTGCGCGGTCATCCACGCATTGGCCCCTGGCGGGACACCCACCTGATGATCGAGGGGCCGGCAGCCCTGGCGCTGCAGCTGGTGTTTCTCGAGGACTGGCACTGGGCCACCGAGACGTTGCCCGAGCTGCCCTGGGAGCCTGTGGTGCCCACCCACCACGCGTCGCCGGTGCTGATCCTGCCCACCGGTCCCGCGGACCGTTTCGAGACCGCCAGCCTGATGATCCAGCAGGCGATCCATGCCGCCCATGAGCGGATCTGGATCTCCAGCCCCTATTTCGTCCCCGACGAGGGCGTGCTGGCGATGCTCAAGCTGGCTGCACTGAGCGGCGTGGACGTACGGGTGCTGATTCCGGAGCGGCCGGACAATCCGCTGACCTACTTTGCCGCTTACGCGTTTCTGGATTCACTGCTGGATGCCGGTGTCGAGGTCCACCGCTTCGAGGAGGGGTTCCTGCACGGCAAGGCCTTCCTGGTAGATGACATCGGCGCGGCGGTAGGCACCGTGAATCTGGACAACCGCTCCTTTCGCCTGAACTTCGAGGTGACGGCGCTGGTAATGGACCCGGCATTCGCCGCCGAGGTCGAGGCGATGTTCGAGGCGGACTTTTCCCGCTCGCGGCGGATGCGCCCCGGCGAGGTGGAGGCACAGCCGCTCTGGCATCGGGTCGCGGCGCGAGCGGCATATCTACTCGCTCCGATACTCTGATGTCGTCGACTAGCAAAAGACCCCAGGCGCGTTTGATATCGAGGGCACCGTACGGCCGACCTGGGTGCAGCCCCTCGGTTGTAGGGCGCCGAACGCCATGAAATACTGCCTCTCATTATCTTCCCCACTGGCTGTTGATCCCGATCCATGCTGCGCCTCCTGCTTTCCTGGCTGCTGTTCCTACCGCTGGTGCTTGCCCTGGCGCTGCCCTCGGCTGCGGCGGAAGCAAGCCATCATGGTGACGTGAGCTGCCCGATCCAGCCTGAACCGTCCGTAGAGCTACTTTCCTCGCTCGACGTCGATATCGCAATGGATGCAGGACAAGACGATAGCAGTAGCGGCTGCGTGACCTCCTGCGTCAATCTGTCCGGCGGCGACTCCCCTGATACCGGACTGCTCCCTCCCTCCAGCGAGGCCCTCCGCGCGCCGGTCGTTGCCTGGCTGTCGACCTCTCCTGGGCGTCTCGAGCGCCCCCCTCGCGTCTGACTCGTAGCTGATTGGCGGCTCGTCTCGCTGACGAGCCAATCTTCACGAGAGACGAGAGAGGTTATCCATGACCTATTGCAAAGGCTGGCACGTCACCCGGCGGGTGGCCGTGCGGACAGCGTATACGGCCGATGACGGTAAGCCGCGGGGGGACGTCTGATGGACTATCCCACTATCGATCCAGTGGCGATTTCGCTAGGGCCACTGCAGATTCACTGGTACGGCCTGATGTACGTGGTTGGCTTCGTCGCTGCCTGGTGGCTGGGGCGCCGACGTGCCCATCGGGTCGGCCTTAGCCAGGATGCCATCGGCGACCTGGTGTTCTATGCGGCGCTGGGGGTGGTGGCAGGGGGCCGCCTCGGCTATGCCCTGTTCTATGGTATCGAGCGCCTAGTGGCCGACCCGCTATGGCTGTTCATGGTCTGGGACGGCGGCATGAGCTTCCACGGCGGCCTGCTCGGGGTGCTGGTCGCGGCGCTGCTGTTCGCGCGTAGGCATCGGCTCGGCTACTTCCAGCTCACCGACTTTATCGCGCCACTGGTGCCGATCGGCCTGGGGGCGGGGAGGATCGGCAACTTTATCAACCATGAGCTGCCCGGTCGGGTCAGCGAGCTGCCCTGGGCGATGCCGTTTCCCCATATGGGGCCCGAGCCACGCCACCCTTCGGCGCTGTATGAATTCGCCTTGGAAGGCGTGGTGCTGTTCGTGCTGCTGTGGTGGCTATCCGCCGAGCCGCGGCGGCGGGGGATGATCTCCGGCATGTTCATGCTGCTGTACGGCGTGTTCCGCTTCGCCGTGGAGTTCGTACGGCTGCCGGATGAGCATCTCGGCTTTATCGCCTTTGGCTGGGTCACCATGGGCATGCTGCTGACCGCACCGATGATCGTCGTGGGCATGGCGCTGATCGCCTGGTCACGCCGGCAGCCGGTCGACGGTGCGCTTGGCCACGGCGTGCTGCCTTCACGCGACCATGGGAGGGCATCCTGATGCTGCCACTTGCTAACCGAGTCACGGCCAGCGCTCTCTCCGCCAGGCGCGGCCAGTGTGCACTGCTGCTTGCCCTGTCGCTGCTGGTTGCGTCGCCAGCGCTGGCCGAGGAGGCCACAGAGTGGCCGCTGGGCCACTACCGCTTGCCGGAAAACGGCGATGTGATTGGCGAGACTTACACGATCATCGTTGAACACGAGGAGGACACGCTGCTCGACATCGCGCGCGCCCATAACCTGGGCTACGAAGAGATTCGTCGCGCCAACCCTGACGTCAGCATCTGGGTGCCCGGCGTCGGGACCGAGGTGGTGGTACCGGCGCGGCATATCCTGCCCGATGCGGAACGCACGGGCATCGTGATCAATATCCCCGAACTGCGCCTTTACTACTACCCGGCGCCAGAGCCAGGCGAGGCGCCTAGGGTCGAGACCTACCCGATAGGTATCGGGCGAGAGGGCTACGACACGCCGCTGGGCGTGACCCGAACGACCATGCGTCTGGAGGATCCGGCCTGGTATCCGCCCCGCTCTATGCGCGAGGAGGCTGCAGCGCGAGGGGAGCCGGCACCGGCGGTAGTGCCACCCGGGCCGGAGAACCCACTTGGCAAGTATGCCATTCTGCTGGATATCCCTGGCTACCTGATCCACGGCACCAATGATCCGGACGGCATCGGCATGCGTGCCAGCCGCGGCTGTATCCGCATGTACCCGGAGGATATCGAGGCGATATTCGGTGCCGTGCCGGTGGGCACTCAGGTCAATATCGTCGACCAGCCGATCAAGGTGGGCTGGGACGATGAAACGCCTTTTGTGCAGGTATATGAGCTGCTGGAGGACCAAGCGCACGGCATGGAGGCGCTGGTGGCGACGCTGGGGATGCTCGATCTGGAAGGTGGGGAGGTGCCGCATTTCGGCCAGCTAAGAACCCTGCTGGAGCGCCCCGATGGTCAGGTAGCGGCTGTTGAGCCGCCCATCGAGCCGTGCCCGGATGAGCTAGAAGATGAGCCTGAGCAGGCGTCGGGGTTGTACGAGATGCTCGATCTGCGGCGCTGACGACTCCCCATTAGTCGTCCGACGGGGCGCATCGACCAGTTGGGCCTGGTGTTGACGCGCCTCTTCCACCTGCCTGTGCTGCTGTAACTCGATGTAGGTCAGGGATGACTACCAAGCAGTCAGGGTAAAATACGCTCATGCCTCGGTGGCGGTTTTTACGGATTTTTTAGTCTGGGCTGTGGTGCCATGGTCGCCATCGGGCCCTGCGAGGGCGGTGCGACAGATAGGTCCAGTCCATGGCGAGTCTTTGGCAAGAGTTGCAGGAGAAGTGGCGTAACTGGGCGCCGATCCTCAAGGTGTTATCGGTGCTGTGGCTGGTTCTGGCGGTCTTCATGGCCGTGCCCTGGGTGGTGCTGATCCTCGAGGAGGAGCCCGATGCGCAGGCCTTCGCCACGTCTATTGGCATCGTGCTCGGTGCGGTTGTCGTGAGTTGGCTGGCCACCCTGCGCGCCGAGTTTTACCTGAAGCCCGGGCAGATGTTCCTGGTGACCACCCTCAGTTGGGTCAGCATCAGCACCCTGGCCAGCCTGCCGCTGGTGTTGGGTGCCCCCCAGCTCTCCTTCACCAATGCGGTGTTCGAGTCTGTATCAGCAATCACCACGACCGGCTCTACCATATTACAAGATATCGATGTCCTGTCTGACGGCCTGAAGCTGTGGCGAGGCATGATGCAGTGGCTGGGGGGCATCGGCATCATCGTGATGGGGATCGCCATCCTGCCCTTCCTCAAGGTGGGGGGTATGCGCCTCTTCCACACCGAGTCGTCGGACTGGTCCGACAAGGTGATGCCACGTACCGGTGGTATCGCCAAGGCAACCCTGTCGATTTACGTGGGCTTCACCCTGGTGGCCATGCTGGCTTATTGGCTTGGCGGCATGCTACCGCTGGACGCGGTGGTGCATGCCATGACGTCCCTGGCCACCGGCGGCTTCGCCAACTCGGATGCCTCCTTCGGTGCCTACGCCGAACAGCCTCATCTGCTGTGGCTGGGCTCGCTGTTCATGCTGATGGGCGCCATGCCTTTCGTGCTCTATATCCGCTTCCTGCGCGGCTCGCGCCTGGCGCTATGGCGAGACCAGCAGGTGCAGGGCCTGCTGGCGCTGCTGTTAGTGGTGATTGTGTTGCTTTCCGGCTGGCGCATGTGGCTCGGCACGCCGCCCTTCGAGGCATTGACCCATGTCACCTTCAATGTGATCTCCATCGTGACCACCACCGGCTATGCGTCTGACGACTACAGTACCTGGGGAGCGCTGGCCTTCGTGGCTTTCTTCTATCTGACCTTTGTCGGAGGCTGTAGCGGCTCCACCAGCGGTGGCATGAAGATCTTCCGCTTTCAGATCGCCAGCATCCTGCTGCGCAATCAACTGCGCTATCTGATCCATGTCAATGGCGTCTTTACCACTCGCTACAACGGCCAGCCGATCACCGACGATATCACCAGGGGCGTGGTCGCCTTCTCGTTCTTCTTCTTCCTGACCATCGCTGGGCTGGCACTGGGTTTGGCGATGATGGGGCTCGACATGACGACAGCGCTATCGGGAGCGGCCACCGCGGTGGCCAACGTGGGGCCGGGCCTTGGCGATACCATCGGCCCGGCGGGCAATTTCGCGCCGCTGCCGGATGCGGCCAAGTGGCTGCTGTGCGTAGGCATGCTGATGGGGCGGTTGGAGATCCTGACGGTACTGGTACTGTTGACGCCGATGTTCTGGCGGCGCTAGGCGGATGTGCGCATGAAACCTGGAGTGGAAAGCATGCAGGAGAGCGTAGAAGCGGACACATTGGCATCGAGCCGCCTGGCTCCTGTACGTCTGCTGGTGGCGCTGAGTGGGGGAGACGAAGATGCGGCCCTGGTGCGCTCGGCGCATCGGCTAGCGGTTCGTGATGGAGTGAATTGGTGTGCTGCGTACGTGGACAGTGGCGGTGTAAACCCTCACCGGCGGCAAATCCTGGAGCGAGACTTTGCCCAAGTGCAACGGCTGGGGGGCGAGACACGGATCATCGCGGGCCAGGACCGTGCGCGAGAGCTGGTGGCCATGGCCAGGGAACTCAAGGTGGCCACCCTACTGGTAGGCCACGGACGCCCCTCGGGATGGCGAATCTGGCGCCGACCGGTCGCGGAGCGACTGGCACGCCTGGGAGGGCCCTTCGACCTGGTGGTGGTTGCCGAGGCACGCCAGCGGCCCCGTTTCCGGCCCCGCCAACGCGGGATCCAGTGGCGCTGGCATGATCCGGCCATCGCGGCGACTGCGACGCTGGCGGCCTTGGGGCTTGCGGCGGGGCTGGCGTCCTGGCTGGAGTTGGGCTCCCTGTCACTGCTATTCCTTGCTGCGGTGCTGGTCAGTGCAACCCTGGCAGGCACAAGCTCGGCCATGCTCGCCGCCCTGCTGGGCTTCGTTGGCTTCAACTTTTTTCTGACCGAGCCACGCCACTCCCTGGCCATGGTAGAGCAGGACCAGGTGGTAACCATCGTCGTCTATTTATTGGTCGCGGTGGTCGTGGGGCAGCTGGCCGGCAGCGCGCGCAAGCGCCTGCTGGCACTGCGTGCCAGTCGCGAACAGACCTATCAGCTGTTGACCTTCTCGCGCGAGCTGGCCATGGCGACGCACCGTGAACAGGTCGAAGCGGCCGGCGCTGCAACGCTGATGCAGTGGCTGGGTTGTCCGGTGGTCATGTTGGGTGCAGCCGAAGATGCTGACGATCTGCTGCCGTCGCGCAGTGCCCCGCCGGGGGTGTCGCTGGATGCTGGAGCCCAGACAGCGGTTGCCTGGAGCCGTCGCCATCATCGCCGGAGTGGTAAAGGCACCGAGCAGCCAATGGATACCGATTGGCAGGTCGTTCCGTTACTGGAACAGGACCGTCTGGTGGCCCTGGTTGGCTTGGCGCTGGGGCAGAGGGAGCGCTTGCCTTCCCCTGATGAGGAGGGGCATATCGATGCCATGCTGCGGCTGCTGTCTCTGGCGCTGGAGCGTACGCGTCTGGTGGCAGACCTGGAGGCTTCACGACTTTCCGAAGAGAACGAGCGACTCCGTTCGGCGCTGCTGGCATCGGTCTCCCATGATCTGAGGACGCCGTTGGCGTCGATCATTGGCTCGGCAAGCACGCTGCGTGACCTGCGAGACCAGCTCGGCGCCTGCGACCGCGCTGAGCTGCTTGATGGCATTCTCAGTGAAAGCGAGCGGCTGGATCGCTATATCCAGAATCTGTTGGATATGACCCGCCTGGGGCAGGGTGGCCTCAAGTTGGAGCGCGACTGGATCGCCCTGGACGATCTGGTGGCGAGCGCTCTCAAACGCCTGGGGCCAGTGCTGCAGAGGCTGGAAATACGGCGAGCGTGGCCTGCCGATCTCCCGTTGCTGTATGTGCACCCGGCTCTTATCGAGCAGGCCCTGATCAACGTCATCGAGAATGCTGCACGCTTCTCGCCACCTGGCGGAGTACTGCGTATCGAGGCCGGCCATTCCCCGGCGGATATCTGGCTCGCGGTGATTGACCAGGGGCCGGGTATCGAACCGCACCTGCGTGAACGGGTCTTCGACATGTTCATTACCGGCGGAGAGGGGGATCGCGGTCGCCATGGTAGCGGTCTGGGCCTGGCCATTTGCCGCGGCATGCTGGGCGCTCATGCCGGCAGTGTCACGGCCCTGCCGGCCCCCGACGGTCAGGGCACGCGCATCGTGATGCGTCTTCCCCTCCCTCAAGCGACACAGGCGAGCGACGAGCATGGTGACTGAGCCTCAACGCATTCTGGTGATCGACGACGAGCCGCAAATCCGTCGCTTTCTGCGGATCAGCCTGGTCTCCCAAGGATTCGTGGTTCACGAGGCGCAAAGCGGTGGAGAGGGCTTATCGCTGGCGCTCGAAGAGCTCCCCGACCTGGTGCTGCTGGACCTGGGCCTGCCGGATATGGATGGCCAGGAGGTGCTTAACCGTCTGCGCGCGCGTAGCCAGGTACCGGTCATCGTTGTCTCGGTGCGGGGACAGGAGACCGAAAAGGTACGCGCCCTGGACCGTGGCGCTAACGACTACGTTACCAAGCCTTTCGGCATTCAGGAGCTTCTGGCCCGGATTCGTGCCTTGCTGCGCCATCGCGATGAGTCGCCGTTATCCCTGGAAGGAGGCTGCTATCGCCGGGGTGGCCTGGTGATTGACCTCGGTGCACGGCGTCTGTGGCATCACGCGACGGCTGTTCACCTGACTCCCAAGGAGTACGCGGTGCTCGAGCGGCTCTGCCGACACGCCGGCCGGGTGGTGACCCAGACCCAACTGCTGCGCGAGGTGTGGGGGCCCAGCCACGTCGAGGATAGCCACTACCTGCGCATCGTCATCAGCAAGCTTCGCCACAAGCTTGGTGACGACCCGGGCGCGCCGGCTCTGCTGCAGACCGAGGCCGGTATCGGCTATCGCCTGCTGGTCGGACGCGATGACGCGGCGGCGATGGATGACGACACGGAGAACCACTCATGAAGATCATCATTCTCGGCGCCGGACAGGTCGGCGGCACCCTGGCCGAACATCTCGCCCACGAAGAGAACGACATCACCGTGGTCGATACCGACGGCGGGCGGCTGCGCGACCTGCATAACCGCCTGGATATCCGCACCGTGTCCGGCCCCGCCTCCTATCCCATGGTGCTGCGCCAGGCCGGCTGCGAAGACGCCGACATGCTGATCGCGGTGACCAACTCCGATGAAGTCAACATGATCGCCTGCCAGGTCGCCCACACCCTGTTTCGTACCCCCACCAAGATCGCCCGCGTTCGTGCCACCGCCTACCTGACCCGCAAGGGGCTGTTCGCCCACGAGGCGGTGCCCATCGACGTGCTGATCAGCCCCGAGCAGGTGGTCACCGACCATATCCGCCGCCTGATCGAATACCCTGGCGCCCTGCAGGTGCTGGAATTCGCCGGCGGCCAGGCCCAGCTGGTGGCGGTCAAGGCCTTCTACGGCGGGCCACTGGTCGGCCAGGAGCTGGGCTTCCTGCGCCGCCACATGCCCAATGTCGACACCCGGGTGGCGGCCATCTACCGTCGCAACCGGCCGATCATCCCGCGCGGCGACACCGTGATAGAGGCCGACGACGAGGTATTCTTCATCGCCGCCCGGCGCGATATCCGCGCGGTGATGAGCGAGCTGCGACGCCTCGACCGCGACTTCCGCCGCGTGGTGATCGCCGGCGGCGGGCATATCGGCGAGCGTCTGGCGGAAAACCTCGAGCACAGCCATCAGGTCAAGATCATCGAGCACGACCTGGAGCGCTGCACCACCCTCTCCGAACGCCTCGACCGCACCGTGGTGCTGCACGGCAGTGCCACCAGCAAGCGCCTGCTGCTGGAGGAGAACATCGAGGATTGCGACATCTTCTGCGCGCTGACCAACGACGACGAGGTCAATATCATGTCGTCGATGCTGGCCAAGCGGCTGGGCGCCAAGAAGGTGCTGACACTGATCAACAATGCCGCCTACGTCGACCTGGTGCAGGGCGGCGAGATAGACATCGCGATTTCGCCACAGCAGGCCACCATCGGCAGCCTGCTGACCCACGTGCGCCGCGGGGACATCGTCAACGTCCACTCGCTGCGCCGCGGCGCCGCCGAGGCCATCGAGGCGATCGCCCACGGCGACGCGCGCTCGTCCAAGGTAGTGGGGCGCGCCATCGACGAGATCGACCTGCCCAGCGGTACCACCATCGGCGCCATCGTGCGCGGCAAGGAGGTGCTGATCGCCCACGACGATGTGGTGGTGGCATCCGGCGACCACGTGATTCTGTTCGTGGTCGACAAGCGCCGCATCCGCGAGGTGGAGCGGCTGTTCCAGGTCGGGCTGACCTTTTTCTAAGCGGTGATGTGTACTTCCCTTGGAGACGATTACCCCATGTGTAAGCGATACTTTCCCCTACTGCTACTGCTTGCAGTGGTGTTAGCTCTTGTGGCGTGTGCTGAGAACGAACGCCAGCTGGACTCGCCGGTGGCGTTGGAAGGAGAGATCTTCGGCACCTTCTATCAGGTCACCATCTCTGATTCACTGACGCAACATCAGGTAGATGATATTGAAGCGGGTATCCTGGAAGAGCTCGAAGCAGTGGATGCCATCATGTCGATCTATCGAGATGACTCTGAGCTGACACTCTTTAATGAAGCACCGTTGGGTGAGTGGCAACTGCTTTCAAACGAGCTGATGGAGATTATGTCTATTAGTCAGTCAGTCTCTGCCTCAAGCAATGGTGCTTTCGATGTGACTATCGGCGGACTGGTCAATTTATGGAGCTTTGGGGCCGAAGCGAGGCCGAGAGAAGTGCCGGATGAAAGCATCTTGTCGGAACGCCTATCCGTCGTCGGCTATGACAGCATCGAGTTGGATCTGGGTGAGCGACGGGCACGTCGCCTGAGAGACGTCTATGTTGATTTGGGGGGCGTTGCCAAAGGGTTTGGTACTGATCGCGTCGCTGCATACCTGGATCAACAGGGGATAGGTCATTACCTGGTCAGTTTGGGCGGTGATCTGATCGTTCGCGGTTACCGTGATAGTGAAAGGCAGCCTTGGCGGATCGGGATAGAAGCCCCTCTTGATGATCGGCGACAAGCGCAACATATACTCCCACTACGTGACGTATCGGTGGCGACTTCCGGTGACTACCGCAACTACTTTGAGGAGGATGGTACGCGTTATTCGCATACCATCGATCCCCGTACGGGAAGGCCCATTCAGCACCAGCTCGCCTCAGTAACGGTAGCCCACGCAGTGAATGCCTGGGCAGATGCCTGGGCGACCGCCATGATGGTGCTCGGTGATGAAGAAGGAATGGAGCTTGCCATTGCCCAGGACCTGGCAGTGCTGATGCTGGTTCGTGAGGCAGACGGCTGGGGCAGTTATGCAAGCCCTGCCTTTGCTGAAGTCATTGGTCAAAATGTGATGGAGCGGCTAGGGATTGATATTGCCCAATGATCACACAGCGCCAAACCGGCCAATGACTGCAAAAAAATAAATGCCAATTGAGATGCCGGTGCTGCCCAATGGGCAGCACCGACGTTATGTCATGGTTCACAATCATAGGTATCCCCGCTCTGCCAGCGATACGCAATTATCGATGCCGACCACGATATGATCGATCACCCGCACCTCGACCAGTCCCAGCGCTTCTTTCAGGCGCTGGGTGATGCGCCGGTCGGCGTCACTGGGTTCTGGATCGCCACTTGGGTGATTGTGGACCAGGATGAGGGCGGCGGCGTTGTGCGCCAGAGCCTGCTTGACCACCTCACGCGGGTAAACGCTGGCCGCGTCGATGGTGCCGCGGAACAGCTCCTCGAAGCAGATGACGCGGTGCTGGCTATCCAGAAAGATGGCACTGAACACCTCATGCTCGTAGTCCTGCAGCAGGATCTGCAGGTACTCGAATGCCAGCGCTGGCTGGGTGATCTTGCGCCCCCTGGCCAGACGGCGACGGGCAAAGCCTTTGGCGATACCCAAAAGCTCCGCTTCGGTCACCGTGTCGGTGATGCGATAGGTACCGGCGGTCTCGCCGGCACTCAGCTTGCGATGGTTCATGGTGTCTCTCCTCAGGCCGCCATCACTTGCGCCATGCGGCGCTCCATTTCTTCGTAGAACGCCTCAACCCGCTCGGCGATGGTGCGGATCAGCGCCTCGTCCCGGTAGGCGCGCTTCACGAACAGCGGCATCCCTGGCCAGTAGCTGACGAAGTCGATCCACTCCCGCTCGCTCACCCATAGGCCACCCTGGCACTGCGCGACGTGCTCCTGGGGCAGCTCGCCCTCGAGCAGCAGTTCGATCTGGTACTTGGGCAGCTTGGTCTTGATCTCGGCCAGGCCGTTGCTGTCCACCAGGCAGTCGGGGGAGTAGCCCACGCCGTGGTTGAGGATGATGCCGACCTGCTCGAGGCGAGGCAGGCCAGTGGCTTCCTGGTAGAGCTCCCGCGCTACCGGTTCCAGCGCGTGGCCACGCTGGGTATGGGCATTGCCCTGGAAGGCATCGCTGGGTTCACCGGTAATGCGCTCGCCGATCAGCTGATGCATGTAGCTGATGGCGCCAGTACCGAAGCCTCCCGGCCCCTTGCCCTTGACCAGCAGGGTTTTCAGCTCGGACATGGTGACGATGCCGAGACGGGCGACATGCCACTCGGGCGTGCCCTGTTCCAGTGTCAGGATCTGCATGATGATCTCCTTGGGTAACATGACGGCATAGCGGCGAGGGATAACCCTCGCCGGTGGCTCAGTGACGTTGATGATGGGGCAGTGCCCGCTTCTGCAGGGAGGCGCGCAGCTTGTCGAAATCGCAGCGGGGGACCCGCTCGACCTCGCCGTACTTGCCGACGAACCACTCTTGGGTAGTGACGGGACAGGCGGTGATCAGCTGCTTGAGCTGGCTCGCCTGGAACGGCGTGACCACTTTCATCGGTGGTGCAGCGCCATGACCGTTGTCGTCCTGCCCGCGGGTGGTGATGTTGAGCAGTGCGCACAGCACATAGCGCTTGCCGTAGCTGGTCGAGGAACCGAAGGCTTGCACGGCGTTCTTGCTGCCGCTTGTATCGGCCGGCAGCAGCATGCTGGTCTCCTCGCGGTGGCCGTCCTTGTGCATTAGCACCCCGGTGACCTGGATGCCACGTTCCTGAGTCTGGATACGGAAGCTCACCGCAAATCCATGCTGCTTCATGATCGGCCGGACGGTATCGACGATATCCTCAAGCGTGGCATAGGCCCCGTTGTTGCCCTGGCCACGCTCGGCGATGCTTGGCAGCTCCGTCTGCATAGCCGCCATGGCGGCGCTGTAGGCCATCAGTGCCTGGCGGTCGAGCACGCGCTCCTGCATCTGCAGCAGGCGCTCCATCTTGTCGATATCGACCTCGGGATTGAGGGCCGCTCGCTCGATCACCTGAATGATCGCGGTGCTTTCTTGAAGCGGTGATGCCGGCACCGGTACCGCCTCGGTGACCGCAGCCTGGTGGGTAGCCGGAGCCCGGCTGTTGGTCTTGCGGCGTGGGGATTGGCTGGGTGTGGTCATGTGACCTCCTTTATTGATAGTGCTTGAAGACATCCTGGAGCTGATCGGCAGGTACCGGCTCCAGCGTCACGACCACGCGAAACACCTGGCCCTGGGCCATCACGTGGGTCTGGGCTTGCTTTTGGTCAGCACCGAGCAGTTGGCGGGCCAGCTGCGTCAGCGCCCGACAGGCCTCCAGAGAGAGGGGCAGTGGCATGGGGCCTCCAGAATCGAAAACGCCCGACCTGGGTGGGGTCGGGCGCTATGCCGTGAAAGGGATAAACGAACTTGGTCGACGGGACTGCAAAGGGTGTGTCATTTCAGGTGAGGCTCAGGCCACCAGGGCCATGGCGGACTCGAGCGCCTTGTCCTTGAGGCTCGCCCCCTGGCCGAACCAGGCGGAATCCATGCGGTAGTCGTTGCTGCGCGCCCGCCTCTCGTGGTCGACGTACTCGGTGATGGCGTTGAGCAGGCCCCAGGCAGAGCCCTGCGCCGTGCACAGCTGCGAACCGCGCCCTTCACCGTGGTAGAGCTTCTGCACGCGGTTGAGGGCACGGTAGTTGGGCAGCTTGGAAGGATCGTCCAGCGGCGTCTCGGCGTTGCAGATAACCGACTGGAAGTAGCACTTCACCTCCTCCTGGCTGACCTTACGCTCGGCCAGCGTTTTCATGCGATACATGAAGTTGTCCCACTGCGAGACCGAGATACCCAACTGCTGCTTGACCCGCTGCGGGTTGAACTCGGTGCTGTGCGGTACCTTCACGCCCTGGCTCATGCCATCCACCGCGATGGTCAGGGTGTTGTTGCAGACCACTCGCACCGACGTCGGCGTTGCCACTGTCGCCAAGGAGCCGTCACAGGACGTGGCCAGCAGCAGGTAGGCATTGACCTGATCCTGCCCCTTCAATGCCGTGCCTAGGCCGCTGCGGGCCAAGGCCCAGAACTTGCGGCCGCCCTTGAGCACCCCCGCCGTCTCCAACTCGTAGCCGGCGTACTCGGTCAGGTCGCGGTAGAACTCCAGCACCTCCTCAGGCTGGACCACCTTGTAGCGCTGGGAGACCACCGACAGTGGTGCCCGGGTATCCGAGCGATAGAGCACCTTCTGCTCCGGGAAGGAGTGGATGCTGCCCAGGTGACCAACACCATCGGCAATGAAGCGCACCGGCGACTCCTCGATATGCCAGTCCATGCCGGCCTGCTGCCGCCAGACTTCCAGCGGTTGATGTCGCGACAGCTGCTGCCCCAAGCCATGCCAGGGGGTGTCGCCGACATAGGCCATTTGCTCAATCAGATGTGCCATGGAAAAACTCCTAGACGAAAAAAAGCCGGCAGATCGCCGGCGGGGAAGGGAAGGGAAGCAACGGGTCAGTTGATAACGCGGAAGGCGTGGCCACAGCCCAGGCATAGCCAAGGCGTGCCCCCACCGGGCGGAAACAGGCTCTGGATCATCTGATTACCGGCGGTGGCTCCCGCGATTCCTCCCGTCGTGGCAGCCACAACCGCAGTGGCGATTCGACTGAGAGGGAACTGGGTCGAGGCCACCAGCAGCAGGCCGGGAGAATAGAGCGATGCATAGACGCCTCTGAGGGAGCCAACCAGTGCACCGGCGGTAGTGCCCAGTTTGCGGGCGGTCTCGAGGTTGATGACGCGCTGTGAGGTACAGCGCGAGCAGGGCGGGGACATGTCAGGTCTCCTATGCCGATGAGAAAGCCCAGGGAGGGCTCAGGTCACAGGAGTGATATAGAGCTGAAAATCCTTTCATTGGACTGCTTTCGTCGCTGCTCACCTCATTGAATGCAAGGTCATAATGCGCGCAGGTTGTCGACGCAGAATGTGGATGCTCACGTGCTCCCTCAACACTATGACTCCGCCGATGCTGAAGCCATTGCTGAGGCAGCTAGGCAGGCCACAAGACTCTCGATGAAGATCAAAGTCGGCGATATCAGAGTTGCAACATCATTTTCATCAGGCAGAAACTTGATCTGCGGAAGGCCTTCTGCTCATTCAGGCCATATCACATGAACCGCTGAAACCTGAAAAAAACCGAGCTTATTCATTGTTAGCTATAACCGTGAACGCCTGTACGTTTGGGCAGAAGTCACGACAGACCTCAGCCCCAGCATGGTCACGCATGGCTCGCCAGCAGTGTCCGACCATCCTGCAGTTATTGCAAACAGACTCAAGCCCTTTCAGACTCGATTTATCCAATTTCTGCGTTGAAAAGGCGAAGGTCTTCATCATTGCAGGCAATAGTACCTCAGCAGCCCGGAAGTCGGGGAAACGCCGTTCATCCAGGATGCACGCCACGGCTCGCTCAAGTGGCGGGTTCATCGGATACCCTAAATCATAGATCATATCCTTCATTACCTCAGGGGCAGAGAGTTGAAGCTCGCGCACTGTACGCGTCCCCTGAATGTAGTCAGAAATTCTGCTCATCATCTTTCTCCCGTAACGATCATGAAGGTGTCAAGCCACTACTCATATTGAGTATAATACAAAGAGAACCAAGGTGGATGACTGAGGTCAAGTTTGGATGGATAATATCAACTAATGCCTGCTGTCAAACTATAAGTTCTGCATCACGATAGAGGGCCGATTGTCCGAAAAATGTGCGTTTATTTACAATGTTGGTCTCGGCGACGATTTTATTAAGTTCCCAGGCGTAAAATTTTTAGCTCAGCTTGGTTGGGAGTGGAAGAAAAACTGCATCGAAACAGTAGAGAGCTCAAAAGCCGAAGCTGGCATCTCGCTGGTTAAGGTAACTTGATCATCTTGCGCTCTGTAACAATGAGGAATAGCTAAGCTGATTCTTCAGTGAATATCCCCTGACCCCGCCTGGCTTCAGCTGCGCAGTATCGAGGTCAGGGGAGGGCCATTACAGACGAGCGGGTAGCCAGGTGACCAAGGCTGGGAAGGTGTAAGCTAGAACCATCGTAAGGACAATCAAGCCAATGAAAGGCCAAGCCGCGGCGTAAATTTCCTTCAAACTAACCTCGCTAGGACTCGAGGCGCTGAGGGTGAACAGAGCATAGCCGAAGGGTGGAGTGATCGCTCCCAGGGTGAGGTTCAGCAGGAACAGTGTCCAGAACACAAGCGGGTCGAATCCGAAGACGGCAACCAGCGGGTTGTAGATCGGAATGAGTATCAGCATTAGCGCTATCTGATCTAGGAACATGCACAGCACGAAGGGAATCAGCATCAACAGTATTAGAGCCGCTAGCATCGAAAGATCCATAGCCGTGAGGAAGGCTATCAGTTCGTGGGTGAAGCCGGAGAAGGCCAATAATTGGGTGAGGATCTTCGAGGCTGCCATGATCAGTAAGATCATGGATGACATCAGCACAGCTCCCTTCAGGGCCTCTACCACCATCGTTACTGTGAGCTTGCGGTAGATCGCCGAGACAATCAGGGCGCCCACGACGCCGCAGGCGGCAGATTCGCTGGGTGTGGCGATGCCGAGTAGAATTAATCCTAAGACCGAGAAAATCACGAGTGAGAACGGCATCAGCGAGATAATGGCTTTCCAGATTGGGCGCCGTAACCGGCTCTCATCGCTCTGGAGATCCCGGCTAGGGTCGAGGTGAAGTTGCACTTGGACATAGAGAAAGAAAAGTAGCCCCGCGACGAGGCCCGGCAACACACCGGCTGCGAGCAGAGCCGAAATTGAGGTACCCGATAGCATGCCGATCAGCACGACGAGGAAGCTAGGAGGTATTATCGGTGCGAGGCAAGAACCGCCGAGAATGAGGCCCGCAAGCAAGCGACGATCGCCACCGCGTTTCATACCCTCGACCATAACGGTGCGGCCGAGCATGGCGGCTACGGCGACAGCTGAACCAGAGAGGGCCCCAAGAAGCACCGAAATCACGACAACAATGACATATTGCCGGCCGCGGATTCGGCCGATGATGTCGTCCACTGCGTCGAAAAGAATGGCAATGCAGCCTGAGCGGAAGAGCAGCTCCCCCATGAGAATAAACAGCGGCACCGTGACCAACTCGCCTGTGGTGACAGTATCAAGTATCGACGCTGAGAAGAGCGACAGCATTTGCGGGCCCATCAGCAGGATGGCTGCGATGATGTTGAAACCGAAGAAAGCCGCAAAGACGGGAACGCCGATGATGAAGAGCCCGGCTAAGGTGAAGAATCCGGCATAGATCGCCATGTGTCAGGCTCCTTCGGTAGGCTCGGAGGTATAGGCGGCATGTTCAACGCAAAGGACGGCGATGCCTGCCCGCAAGACATGAAGTCCTGACGAGGCCAAGCCGTACAGGATGAACGCAAATAACCACCATCGCGGTATCGGATAGGCGGCAGCAGTGGTCGTTCCGGTGGCCCAGGCGTCAGCAAGACTACGCATCAAGAGCCAGCTGAGTACGGCGAGAATCGTACAGGTCAGAGCTGAAGCCAGGACGGTCGCTGCCTTCCGCAGAGTGGCTGATGGCAACAACGATGGCAGGATATCCATACTGACATGCAGCCCACGTCTGGTAACCGCAGGGGCGGTGACGAAGACGGAGACTGCAAGCAGATAGTTTGACCAATCCGATACCCAGCCGATTGGTGCACCGATGAAATAGCGCGACATTGTGCCCATGAAGATGAGCAGGGCGATCAAGGCCAGGGCAACCAGTCCGGTATAGAGTCCGATTTCGCTGATGGCGTCGTGGGCTTTCGTGAGCAGGGGTAGCATGTGGTTAACCTCTCATTGATGTGCCGGGTCGTGCTTCTCGGGGCACGATCCCGGCACATCATCGCTTCAGTCGCTGAGCAGCCCGGCCGCTTCGACGATGGCTTGCAGCGCTTCGGTAGCATTCGGGTTGCGTGTCGCCGCGAAACTCCAGGCGCCGTTGACGATGGCCTCGGACAGGGTATCGGCGACCTCGCCTTCGAGAGTCAAAAGCTCCATGCCGGCAGCGGCCATCTTGTCGTGCT
Source organism: Halomonas salipaludis (assembly GCF_002286975.1). Taxonomy (GTDB): domain Bacteria; phylum Pseudomonadota; class Gammaproteobacteria; order Pseudomonadales; family Halomonadaceae; genus Franzmannia; species Franzmannia salipaludis. The sequence continues at coordinate 179,676 of NZ_NSKB01000003.1, read as the reverse complement.
CTTCTGCATTAAGGCGCTCATAGGTGTCAGGCACCTCGTGCTCGAGCACTTCCGCCTGGGCCTCGAAGATTGCCCGAACTTCCTCGGATAACCCATCCCAGAAGGCGGCATTGGCTACGATGATATGAGGGGCGGTGGCACCGGCATCGAAGTACTTGTCAGTGACTTCAGCGAAGCCGTAGCCTGCCGCTCCCGCCGCCGGGAAAAGTGCCCCATCCACCACACCACGCTCCAAAGCACTGAACATTTCGGCTGGGGACATTACCACCGGCGTGCCACCGATAGAGGTGATGTAGGGGTGCTGCGGGGGAAGGGCGCGGATTTGCAGGCCCCTCAGGTCGCCGTGGCTCGACAGGTCGCGATTGAGGTAGATCCAGTAGCCATGGGCCAGCGGCACCGAGATGGCATGCACGCCGAGGCTAGCATAGGTTTCCTGGATCACATCCATTGCCGCACTTTTACGAAAAGCTTTGGCGTCGGGGCGGATGCTCTCCAGGCCAGTCAGCAGGGTGGCGGAGCCGGTGTGGAACCCGGGATAGGTGCAAAGTACCTGGAAAATGCCTTGGCGGGTGGGTTCCAACTGCTCTAATGGCGGAACAGTTTCGGGGCCCATCATCTGGACCTGAATCTCACCATTAGAGGCCTCCTCGAGCAATTCGGCGTAGCGATCGCAGATCACGGTGGAGCCAGGATAGCGATCATCCCAGGTCTTAAGCATTCGGACTTGCGTAGTGGCTTGGGCCGCACTTGCGGACACAGTCATCACTGCGGCGGCGAGAAGGGTTGTGATTGTTTTCATGACTGACGTACCTCTGCTTTTTGTTGCCGGGTCGACCGGCTGTTTGGATGCAAGGGTGATCCGTGCAAGGAGCTACTCTACCGATGCCAACGCTTCGGACAGGATGGCGCCCGCATTCGGGGTCACCGGCTCCAGCTGCATGGCCTTGAGCATCGAACGGACCGTGCAGGCCGCGGCTGAGGTCACCGGTATGCCCAGGCGTGCCTCGACCTGTGCCAGTGCCGCCAGTGATGGCATTTGCACACAGGCCGAGAGGACTACGGCGTCTACGCCCTTGGTGTTCAAGCGTTTGACGTCTTCAGTGAGTGCCATCGGGTCGCGCGCGGCTACGGCTAAGTTATCCTCGATCTCTAGTGCCAGGCTGTCCTGGATGTCGAATCCTTCGCTCTCGATGTATTCAGTGACCTTGGCGGCCAACGGCTTCATGTAGGGCATGAGGAGGCTGACCCGCTTGACGCCGAGAGCCTTGAGTCCCTCCACCAGCGCGCCGGCCGAGGAGATGACGGGAATCGATTTCCCCTCTTCGGCAACCGCATCCTCCAACCTGGCCTTGGATGTCCGGTGATAGCCGAGTCCCTGACTCATGATCGCCACCAGGCAGGCGTAGCCCATCACGTCGACATTGGCATCCGCTAGCTCACGCGCGCAGCGCAGGGAGTCATGGTCCATCGCGGCCAGCTCTTCCGGGGTCACCTTCTTCATGCGCATCCGACTGGAATGAAAGGTGAAAAGCTCCGGGCGGATGGCCTCCCGCTGCCGGAGCATGGCGGGAATCTCGGTTTCCATGGTGATATTGGAAGAGGGCACGATCTGCCCGATCCGATAGGTTCTCATAGCGATTTCTCCGCATGCAGGGGGTGGACGTCGGCATAGGCCGCGATTCGGGCTCTCAGCGCGTCAGGCAGGGGCACGGCGGACCAGCTGGCGCCATCGACGGTGACCGGACTGATTCGGGCGAGAAAGGCGACCGGGCCTGGATGTCCGGCGGCGACTCTTGTAGCCGTGACGTGGAGGTCGAAGGTGCGCGAGCGGATCTCGCCGACCCGTACCTCCATGTCGAACTGGGTATCGACTGGCAGTGGTGAGCGAAAGTCGAGTTCGACGCCCCGTACCGGGAAGCGCACCCCGAAGCCCGACTTGGCACTGTGGAGCGGTCCACCCAGCATCAAACTAATGAATGCTTCATGGGCAGAAATGGTGTAATCGAGGAAGCGTGGCGTATAGACGATTCCGGCTGGGTCGCAGTCCCCCCAGCGCACCACGCGCCGAATGATCAGCGGTGCATCACCAATGACTGTTTCCGTCGAGGGGAAAAAAGAGTAGGACGTCATTCGGTTAATCTCACCCGTTCGGCCTCGAGGGCCTTCATGAAAGCGGGGTACTCGGACGCGACGCGTGCCGTATCTACTCGGCTGGTGCGCGTCAGGTAGTCCAACGCGAAAACGTGAGGGGTATCGGCTTGTTGCATGTGCCGACTCATCTCCTCGTACCAGGTGTAGCTCTCCTGGGCCGCCCCGATCAGCTTGTCGGCGGCCGGCTTGCGGGTGGCCACGTAGGTGGCAAGTGCCGCCTGGATATCACCCTTCGTCTCCAAGGCCTGGACCAAGGCAATGGAGTCTTCCATTGCTATTCTTGTGCCCGAGCCAATAGAGAAATGCGCCCGCCGTACAGCGTCTCCGATCAGCACGCGGTGACCGTACGTCCAGTGGTCATTCCAGACTGGCTGGAAGTTCCGCCATTCGGATTTATTGGAGATGAGCGGGGCACCCTGAAGCTCTTCGGCATAAAGCTCTTCCACATAGGCTTGCCGTTCATCCTCGGTCATCTCGCCGAAGCCACAGCCCTCCCAGGCGGCGCGATCACACTCCATGACGTAGGTACACATACGATTCGTGTAGGGATAGTAATGTGCACAGAAAGCGCCTCCTCCGGCGTTACGGAAGCTTAGCGTGGGGCGGTCGTGCACGCGCTCGGCGCCGTACCAAGCGAAGGAGTTGGAAAGCTGGCTGTCATGGGTACCGAAGGCGTGGGGGTAGCTACGCCGCAAGGTAGAATTTGCGCCGTCCGCACCGATCAGCAGGTCGGCTTCCTCTAAGGCTTCGACGTCGTGGATGTCGTCATGGTGGCTGACACGCACGCCGACTTCTGCGCAGAGCTCTTGCAGCACCTTGAGTAATTGCAGCCTTTCGACGGCACCGCCGTATGCCTTACCACCGATTGAAACGGCCTTTCCGTTCAGGATGATTTCCTGATTGCCGAGCCGCTTGGTGATGCCGCAGAGCCGGGCGAAACTCTCGGCATCCGCCTTTTCCAGACGAGCAAGGCCTGCTCCGGCGAGGACGACGCCGAAGCCGAAGGTGGCGTCGGGCGCATTCCGCTCATGTACGTGAACTTCCACCTTGCCGAGGCGCTTACGGGCGAGATAGGCGAAGTAGAGGCCTGAGGGGCCACCACCGAGAACATTGATCTTCATTTTGATACCCAGTCAATTATTGGCGATATTGATGCTCTTATGTAATTCAGGTCAAGTGCTTTCGGTAACCCCAGTAGCCTCGCCCCCTAGTGCCGCCTCAATGCTCTGACGCAGGATGGCCTTGTTGAGCTTGCCAACTTTTGTTAAAGGGAGCGCATCGATGATTTCAATGCGTTCGGGCCATTTAAAGATCGCAAGCCCCGCTTCCTTAAGAAAGGCACCGAGTTCCTCGACGCTGGGCGGGGTCGTGCCGGGCTCCACTACTGCGTAGAGGCAGATGCGTTCCCCATGGGTGGGCGAGGGCATACCCACTACTGCAACATCTATGAAGGCGGGATGGGCCATGACGGCACGTTCGACCTCCTCGCAATTCACTTTTTCGCCGGCGCGGTCCACCACGTCCTTGATGCGGCCCTCGAAGGAGTAATATTCCTGACCATCTATCCGGTGCCGCAGCATCAGATCTCCGGAGCGGTAGAAGCCGTCGCTGGTGAAGGTTTCCGCGTTGCGCTCCGGGGCATTGTAATAGCCACGGATGGTGTAGGGGCCGCGCACGGCCAGTTCACCGATCTGGCCCTCGGCGACTTCGTTCTCGTTCCCCGGCTCGAGTAACCTAACCTCGTCATGCTCCGATATTGGGCGACCGCAGGTACCGAAGCGGATAGCCTCGCTGTCACCATGGCGGGTGAACATGATGGTGCCCTCGGTCATCCCGAAGATGTGATGACCTTCTACGCCCATCGTGCGGGTTACATCTTCGGCGGCGTCGGTGGAGAAGATTTCACGCAGTGCGTCGGTGGGGATATGTCCTTGGGATATCTCTGTCTTCATGCGCATGATGATCGGCTTGGCGGCGCCCATGATCGTGGGCCGCAGGGTGTTGTGTACCTCGCGCATCGCCTCTTGGTCGACCCGCGGCGTGGCAATGACCGTGCCGCCGTTCATGAGGAAGGGGCCCCAACCGCAGCCCATGTTGAGGTTGTGGGCAAAGGGCATGGGGACGAATAGACGGTCTTGTGTATTCCAGCCCTTGAAGTTCCAGGCTTGGCGCATGTTGTAGAGGTATTCTGAGTGCATCCGCGGGATGATCTTGGGCACCCCGGTCGTGCCACCCGAGAGCTGGAAGGCGGCAACCTGCCAGGGGTCCTGGGGCACGGCCTCGAGCCCGGCGAGTGCCTCGTCCAGGTCTTCCGACATTAGTGTCGCCAGGTCGATAGCACCCTCACCGGGGATGCCTCGGGTCGAGACGATCAGCTCAAGTCCTTCTACCTCTTTCTGCATCTTCTTGGCGAAGGCATGGAAGTCGAACTTTGTCTCGTCGCTTTCGATGAAGTGGGCCTTGGCGCCACCGAACGCGGCGAGATAGCCGATCTCCGCCTCACGGTGAGCGGCCAGGGTGCAGATCGGGATGATTCCAGCCTTCCAGCAGGCGAGAAAGGCAATGAGCGTCTCCGGCTTGTTGGTGAGCTGAAAAATAACTCGATCGAGTGGCTTTAACCCCAACTGAAGGAGCCCCTGGGCGACCCTGTCGGTCGTCGCATCCAGCTCGGAATAGCTTATCTGGCCGTCGAGCCAGAGGATGGCGGGGCGCTCGGCATGCTGCCGGGCCGCTGCGCGGAAACCATCGGCTAGCGTCTCAGCGGTAATGGCGCCGGACGCGTGCCAGCGCTCGAGGTCGGCGGCTGGCGGATAGACGACACCGGCCATGGGGTGCTGTGGTTGGTAGGTCATGATCTCTTCCTTCGGTGTAACTCAGGTGACGAGCCGGTCCTGCAACCAGCCTCGGATCGCCTCGCCGGCCAGGGCCTGGCCACTGGGCTCGCCAGCCGCGAGGGGCTGGCCGTGGTGAGTGCCGCGGACCGTCGCCTGGTCCTTGTCAGAGGCGCCCAGAGCGTCAAAGATCGCGGCGATCTCCTCGGGAAAGACACAGGCATCCGCGGTGTAGCGCACGACGAAGGTCGGCTGCTCGATCACCGGGGCACAGCGCAGTACCCCGGCCTTCGAGGAGAGCCCCGACCAGGTCGACAGCCAGCTCTCCGGCGTGCAGACCTTGCCGAAGCCGACCCCGTTCATATTGGTCTTGAACGGGTCGCGTCCCCAGAGTGAGCCGAGCGTGCGGTCGGTCGGATCGAGGGAAAGATCCCAGTTGCGCAGATCGGCATCCGTGCGCGGCACCTCGAAAATATGCTGCCAGCCCGCCATCAATTGCTCTTGGTCGGAAGCCTCGCCGGCTTTCACCCGGGCCCGTGCCTCCATACGTGCGCTGACCATGTCCCGAGCAGCTTGGTCGATCCGGTCGACACGGGCTCGCTGGGCTGCCCGGTAGCGATCGATGAAGTCGGGAGCGTAGGTCGCTCCATTCGGCGTGAAGCCGTTCTCGGTGGAGAATGGAAAGAGGGCAGGGTCCAGGGAGAGCGGGTCACGTTCATCGGTGACGGAGGGATCCAGCGAGTTCATGAGCAGCAGGCCCTGACCAGGGTGCGGTGCTACCAGCACCAGCAGGTCGGGCCTGGCCATCGGAGCCTTGGAGAGCTTCACCGGTCGTCCGGCGGGCGTGTGCGTCTCGCGATGTGATGGGGGCAGGTTGGCCTGCTCAGTGTAGAAAGCATAGAGCCCGCCGCCGCCCGAGTTGCCGACGAGTATAAGCTGCTCGTAGCCCCGGTCCTTCAGAAAGGCCGTCCCGGCATCGACGTCCAGCAATGCTAGTTCGTGCTCTAGCCTCAGGTCGTTGCCTGGGTTGCGGGATCCCTGGACCCATACCGCGGCGCCAGCGTCGAGCAGCTCAGGGACAAGGTAGTGAGTGGCTAGGATCTCGCGCGGGTGCATCAGGCAGCAGACGGCTCGCTCGCCACCGCGACGATAGAGATAGCCGGTGATGTTGGCGCCATCGACCGTCGTAAGGGTGTGGACCGAGGCGATCATGTCAGTTGGCAGCCGCGCTGGGTCCCACTGCGCGCCCCGGAGCCCGGCCAGTGGCTTGAAGTCTACAGAAGACATCGTGGCCTCCTTGTGTTGTTGTCTTAAGAGACTACCCATTTATTGATATGATATCAATAAATGGGTAAAGAATGAGAAATGAGTCTACGCCTGTTGCCGGTAGATGGTTGTAAACCGGCTGTATGGACGGGTCAGAGTGCTCTATTGGTCCCGACGACACGCACCTCGTCGCGCCCCCAGTGGGCGATCTCGCCGTTTAGGCCGCCGGTGAAGATGCCGTACCAGACCGCGGGCTTCATCTTCATCGCTTTGCGGTCGAAGGTCAGCTCGTCCGGTGCGGATATCGTCCAATAGCCCTTCACGGGACCGGTAATCGTCACGGCTGTTTTTGCACGCATGGTGTCGACCATCGCCTGGAATTCGGGGACATCGATGACATGTACCTCGATCATTTGGCGTCCTCCTTCTTGTAGATGTCGACCAGTTTGGCTTTGCGGCGCCATACGGCATCGATGTCATCCATCAGTCGACTCGCGGCGCGGGCTTCGGACTCTACCTCCATCGCGGCCTGCATCGTTAGGCGGGCGTCCACCTCGTCGATCTCCTGGGTCTCGCGAAGACGCCGGGTGATTTCCACCGGATAGCCGTTCGGGTCGGTGAAATAGATCGACTCCAGGATCTCGTGCCGGGTGTAGGGCGACACTTGGATGCCACGCTTCTCCAGCGTTTCCTTCCACGAGGCCAACTCTTCCTCGCTGTCTACGGCCCAGGCGGTGTGGGTGGCGAAGTAGAAGTGGTGTCCCTCGGGGGTGTACTTCTCGGGGCGCTCGCTGCCGATGTAGTAGAAGAAGGCGATGGTGGCGCCTTTCCCCGCATCGAAGAAGAAGTGCAGGAAGTCGTGGTGCCCCGGGGGGCCCCAGCCGCGCGCCGTGATCGCATGGACTAGCGGCAGGCCGAGCACATCGCGGTAAAACTCCACCGTCTCGTTCAGTTTCCAGGTCGGGCGGGCGGTGTGATCGACGCCGTGCAGGGCCAGCTGGATGCCATCATCCACGGCGTGCCTCACACCAGCGAGGTCGCCCGTGCCGATGCCCATCGCCTCGTTGAAGCTCTTCGCCGAGGAGGCGTCGTCGCGCGTTGCAAGCTTCTCGGTCATTGCAGTCGCTCCTTTCGAATCTTCGTGTCAGTAGAATACTGACATTTATTGAGGCTATGTCAATAAAAAGGGGCTTGCAAGGAAATTTGATAGTGTGGCAATTTTAGTGCATGGAAAAGACATTAAAAACGAAGCGGCGTGGCCGCGGGCGGCCGCGGTTGGACGGTGGCAACGGTGAGGGGATCGTCAGCCGGGAGGCGGTGATCGACCTGGCCTACGAGCTGGCCCGAAGCGAACCCCTTGAGGATGTCTCCTTCGTTAGGCTGGCCAAGGTGCTGGGCGTGGTCCCTGGTGCGCTGCACTACCATATCGGCACCAAGGACGATCTGACCTCCGCCATCCTCAACCGCTTCTATAAGCAGTTGCTGGCACGGCTGAGAAAGATCCCCGAGGACCTGCCCTGGCGGGAACGCCTTCGCCAGTTCGCCTGCATCCTGATGGCCAGCGAACGCGATCATCGCGGTGCGGCCGAATATATCCAGACGAAGGCCAGATTCCGCGTATTCCAGAAGGTCCGGGCGGGGGAGACTGACTACGGGGCCGCTTACCTGGATCACGTCTTTAGTCTGTTCCGTGAGGCGGGCTTCGACGCCGAGCAGAGCGCGATGTTCTATCATGTGCTCGCCCTCCACTGCTTGGCCGCTGCTAACTCACACGTGGCACGTCTGGAACCGGCGGAGCATGAGCATTTCCTGCTTAAGCAGGCGAGTACTTTTTCCGCAGGCACAATGCCCGGCCTCGATTTTGCCATTAAGGCCTTTTCTGGTATCCGTGCAGACGACGCCTTCGAATTCGGCTTGGAGGCGCTGCTGGATCGTTTCGCCGCCGCCCGCGGGTGTGAGCCCAAGCAGGCGGTGCATGATGGCGTGAGCTAAGTTGTCGCCCGAGCGATAAGCGAAGTGTAATGCCCACTGGGGCGGCAGCCTGACTCAAACCGTCGAGCTTTCGAGAAAGCCGGCAGGGTTCAGGTCGCCTCCGATCGGGTTTCAAACTTGGAAACTGCCCCTAGAGGGGTGTTTATGCCGCCGCAATCTGCCCTTAGATCTCCAAATGTGCTTTTGGAGCTTTGTTGATTGCAGGCTCAACCAACGCTGCCACCTTGGCCAAGGCCTCTTTCCGCTCATCGAAGTAATCGTGACGGTCGTAGACGCCTTCGATGCCCTTGAGCTTGTGGTTCAGGCAGCGCTCCGCGACATGGCCCGGGACGCCAGCGGCAGCCAGCAGGCTGCGGCAGGTTCGGCGCAGGTCATGCACCGTGAACTCGGCAATGTCGCCCATTCTGTTCGCCGGCTGCTGCTTCTTGCCGGGCTCCTTGCCGAACAGCTTGGCAATGGCGCGATTCAGGGTGTCCTTGCCCATGTGTGGCCGCTTGCTGCTGCGGCGGCTAGGAAAGACGTAGGGTGAGCCGCAGGCGCGGATCTTTAGCTCTTCCAGCCAGCTCACGGCCTGAGGAGGCAGGGGGACGACGATCCCCGCGCCTGTCTTGCTTCGCTCACCGGACAGCTCCCACCGCCTGCCCTCCAGGTCGAATTCTGCCCACTGAGCCTCGGTCAGCTCGGTCTTGCGCACCCCCAGGACGAGCAGCAGTGCGCAGGCGAGGTAGTTGTCGCGGGTGAAGCTCTCCCGGTTGTCTCTGAAAATTTGGAAGACCTGGTGAATCTCCTCGACGGTGAGGGCTCGGTCACGACTTTTCTCGATGCCGCCGGCGTCGTTGACGCTGAAGGCTGCCGCCGGGTTGTAGGTGAGCAGTCCAAGCTTGATGGCGTGATTGAACAGCTGCTTGAGGTACATCAAGGTGTCGTTGGCGATGGCCGGACGTCCGCTGCTGGCAACCTTGCGGATGATGTCTCGCACGTCCATGGGGGTGACGTTCTCCAGGGCCTGGTGCCCAATGGACGGGGCGACTTCCTTCTCGAAGATGCGCTTCGGGATGCGTGGATGCTTCAGGCGCTTCTCTAGATCGTGGTACCAGTCGTCGAACAGCTCCCTGACGGTGTGGATAACGATCTGCTCTTCCCGCCTGCGCTCTTCGACAGGGTCGATACCGCTCCGGATGGCTTTCTGTGCATCTGCAGCTTGCTCGCGGGCCTCAGCCAAGGATAGGTTCACGCATTTTCCCAGTGTCAGTTCACGGCGCTTTCCGGCGAGCGTGAACCGATGCATCCAGTAAGGAGCGCCCTTTTTGGGAATCATCAGGTATAGGCCGTTGCCATCACTGTAGCGGCCCGGTACGCCGTCCTTGATCAGGGACTGGATCTTCTTGGCTGTGAAACTCCCCATCATTCACTCCTGGCAGCTGTTATCAAAAATTTGAAACCATCGTTTGAATTTTTGTCGGCCAAGGTCGGGCATTGCTCATCAACTCCCTGTATAGCCAGGCCTTCGTGCCTGGCTTGCTGGGGTGGGCCGTCACTGGAAGGAGGGCCATGCCTGGGTAGGAGTGTTTGAGGTGGGGAGTACCCATAGAGAATTTTCGCCTTTTTGGTGGGGAGTAACCTGGGATACTCCCCATTGTACTCCCCAATTGGCGATAGCTTAAGCTAGACTTCCGTAGATTGCTGTAGACAACCTCTCCAGTAATTTCCTTTAAAAATAATGAGTTGTGTATTTTGGTGGAGAGGTGTGGACGCTACTCGATATTCTGGATCTGCTCCCTCATCTGCTCGATCAACACCTTGAGCTCCACCGCGCAGCGGGTAGTCTCGGCGACGACTGACTTGGAGGAGAGGGTGTTGGCCTCGCGGTTGAGCTCCTGCATCAGGAAATCCAGGCGGCGCCCCACGGGGCCCTGCTGGGTGAGCTGGCGCTCGACCTCGCTGACATGGGTATCGAGGCGGTCGAGCTCTTCGTCGACGTCGGCCTTCTGCGCCATCAGCGCCAGCTCGGCCTCGAGGCGCTGGGGGTCGAGCTCGGCCTTGACCACCTCGAGCCGCTCGAGCAGCTGCTGGCGCTGGCGGGCGAGGATGTCGGGGAGCAGGCGGCGCACCTCGGCGACCTGCTCGCGGATGCCGGTCAGCCGGGCGCGGATCAGCTCGGCGAGCTGCTCGCCTTCGCGGGCGCGGCCGGCCACCAGGTCGTCCAGGGCGGTCTTGAACAGCGCCTGGGCGGCGGCCTGGATGGCCTCGTGGTCGACGCTGTCGGCGGCCAGTACGCCGGGGTGCTGGAGCATGCCGAGGGCGTCGGGCATGGCGACGCCGGGCAGCTCGCTGCGCACCTCGACCAGCGCCTGGGCGAGGGCCTTGAGGCGTGTGCGGTCGAGGCTCAGGCCGTCGCTGCCGGCCAGTGGCTCGAAGCGCAGGGTGCACTCGACCTTGCCGCGCGCCAGGCGGTGGCGCAGCGCGTCGCGCCACAGCGGCTCGAGGTCGCGCAGACTGTCGGGCAGACGGAAGTGCAGGTCGAGATAGCGCTGGTTCACCGAGCGCAGTTCGAGCTGCAGGCTGCCCCACTCGGCCTCGTGGCGCTGGCGGGTGAAGGCGGTCATGCTGTGCACCATGCGAATCTCCTGAGCTGTCGATAGCGGCGGGAAGCGATGGCGCCAGTGTACCCGATTCGTCGCCGCGAACGTGTAGAATGGCGCCACTGCGGCGGCCGCCAGCCATCTCGTCGGTCCGGCCGTCCGTTCTTCATTCCGATTGCAAGCCCGAGAGTTGAGAGACCTATGCGCCCCAGTGGACGACAGCCCGACCAGGCCCGCGAGATCCGCCTGACCCGCGACTACACCCGCCACGCCGAAGGCTCGGTGCTGGTGGAGTTCGGCGACACCCAGGTACTATGCAATGCCAGCGTCGAGGCCGGGGTGCCGCGCTGGCTGCGCGGCAAGGGCCAGGGCTGGGTGACCGCCGAGTACGGCATGCTGCCGCGGGCCACCCATACCCGCAGCGGTCGCGAGGCCTCGCGCGGCAAGCAGGGCGGGCGTACCCTGGAGATTCAGCGCCTGATCGGCCGCTCGCTGCGCGCCGCGGTCAACCTCAAGAAGCTGGGTGAATTCACCATCACCGTCGACTGCGACGTGATCCAGGCCGACGGCGGTACCCGCACCGCCTCGATCACCGGTGCCTGCGTGGCGCTGGTCGATGCCATCCGCTACATGCAGCGCAAGAAGCTGATCAAGCAGGACCCCTTCGTGCAGCTGGTCAGCTCGGTGTCGGTGGGCATCTTCAAGGGCACCCCGGTGGTCGACCTCGACTACCCCGAGGATAGTGGCGCCGATACCGACATGAACGTGGTGATGACCGAGTCGGGCGGGTTGATCGAGGTGCAGGGTACCGCCGAGGCCGGTGCCTTCTCGCGGGCTGAACTCAACGCACTGCTCGACCTGGCCGAGGCCACCGGGGCCGACCTCTTCAGCCACCAGCGCGAGGCGCTGGGCATCCGCCAGTAGCCGCGAGGCGCAACGCATGACGCCGGCTCTGGGGCCGGCGTCATGGGGACGGAGGACGGGGCCTAGAGACTGAGATCGTACTCGACGATCAGCGGTGCGAACTCCGAGAAGGTCGCATCATAGTCGATCCAGGCGTCGACCACATGGCGGCGGAAGTTGGGGCCGACCATCTGGTAGTCGAGGCGCCAGCCTTCCTGCCGCGAGCGCGGCTGGTCCTGATCCAGCGCCGGCCACCAGGTGTACTCGCCGGCGTCGCGATTGATCTCGCGGAAGGTGTCGATGAAGCCGGTCGGGCCGAGTACCTGATCCATCCAGGCACGCTCTTCGGGCTTGAAGCCCGGCGTGGTCTGGTTGTCGGCCCAGTTCTCCAGGTCGATGGTCTTGTGGGCGACGTGCCAGGTGCCGCAGATGATGTACTCGCGACGCTTGCGCGCCATCTTGCCGAGGTACTCCTGGTACTGCGCCATGAACGTTTCCTTGGCCTGCGGGTCGCTGCCGTCGGGCATCAGGAAGCTGGCGATGCTGAAGCGGTCGTAGTCGGCCTGCAGGAAGCGCCCTTCGTGGTCGCACTGCTCGAAGCCCAGGCCGTACATGATGGCCTTGGGTATCTTGCGGCAGTAGAGGCCGACCCCGGAGAAGCCGTCCTGTTCGGCGTCGAGGAAGTAGCCCTCGTAGCCTTCGGGGTAGAGAATACTGTCGTCGAGTTCGAAGCTCTTGGCCTTGAGGTTCTGTACGCAGACGACATCGGCATCCTGGTTGGCCAGCCAGTCGAGAAAGCCTCGACCGACCGCTTCGCGGATGCCATTGACATTGATGCTGGCGATTTTCATTACGTGGTCCCTTTTCCGTCGCGCGTGTATGATACCCGACGTTTCGACGTTTAGGTAAATGGCCTTAGTTGATAAACATGATAGGGGGTCCTGTGGCGCAGCAAGGCAATGCTGGCGAAATGCAGCCGTACCAGCGCGAATTCATCGAATTCGCCATCGATCAGGGCGTGCTGCGCTTCGGTGAGTTCACCCTCAAGTCGGGGCGCGTCAGTCCCTACTTCTTCAATGCCGGGCTGTTCAAGAGCGGCGCCGCTCTGGCGCGGCTGGGCCGCTGCTACGCCCAGGCCATCGAGGCCAGCGGCATCGACGCCGACGTGTTGTTCGGGCCCGCCTACAAGGGCATTCCGCTGGCCGCGACCACCGCCGTGGCGCTGGCCGAGCATCACGGACGCGACCTGCCGTTCGCCTTCAACCGCAAGGAAGCCAAGGACCACGGCGAGGGCGGCAATATCGTCGGCGCCGAGCTTGCCGGGCGTATCCTGATCATCGACGACGTGATCACCGCCGGCACCGCGATTCGCGAAGTGATGGCGCTGATCGATGCTGCCGGTGCCGAGGCGGCGGGCGTGGTGATCGCCCTCGACCGCCAGGAGCGCGGTGCCGGCGAGCTGAGTGCCATCCAGGAAGTCGAGCAGCGCTATGCCATGCCGGTGGTCAGCATCGTCACCCTGGATATGGTGCTCGAGTACCTCGAGCAGCATGCCGGCGAGTCGATGCGGCCTCACGCCGAGGCGATTCGCGCCTATCGCGCCCGCTACGGCGTGGGTCATTGACCCGCGTTTTTCCATCAGTCCTGTACGTGAGAGACATGCCATGCAACGTACCTTCCTCGTCCTGGCCGGCAGCACGCTGCTGCTGGCTGCCAGCGCCGCCTCTGCGGCCAGCAGCCTCGACCTCAACCTGAGCGGCGATGCCGTGCAGTTCGACGCCGCCGGCGAAATCGCGCCGGGCATCGCCCTGGGGGGCGGCATCCTGCACAGCGACTACCGCGACGATGCCACCCAGGGGCATATCCAGCTGCTCGGCGTGGATCGCAACAGCGACCTGGACATCGGCATCGGCGCGCGCTGGAGTCAGTATGACACCGACTACGGTAACGGCGGCGGGCTCGGCCTGGGCGGCTACGGCTACGCCTATCTGCCCCAGGCACCGGCGGTGTCGCTGGGCGGCTATGCCTTCTACACCCCCAGCGTGGTGACCACCAGCGACCTCGACGACAGCCTCGAAGTCGGCGTGCGGGCGCGCTACGCCTTCACCCGCAACGTCGACGGCTATGTCGGCTATCGCCGCCTGCGCGCCGATTTCGACACCTCGCCGGGCAACCAGACACTGGACAGCGGCGCCCATGCCGGGGTGCGACTGACCTTCTGATCCACCGCCCGCGTGCTATATCGGGCCCCTCGGCCTTGCCGAGCCGGGCCCGAGTGCGTTGGGGCCCGACACGCGGATAGCGCATGCTCGACGTGGTGCTGTACCAACCCGAGATCCCGCCCAATACCGGCAACCTGATCCGGCTGTGCGCCAATACCGGTTTTCGGCTGCATCTCATCGAGCCGCTCGGCTTCGTGCTCGACGACAAGCGCCTGCGGCGTGCCGGGCTCGACTACCACGAGTGGGCGGCCGTCCGTGTGCACCGCAACTGGCCAGCCTTTGTCGAGGCGGTGGCACCCGAGCGGGTATTCGCCGTATCGACCCGCGGCCGCAGCGGCTACCATGAGCCGAGCTATCGCCGCGGCGATGCGCTGGTGTTCGGCCCCGAGACCCGCGGCCTGCCCCAGGCGCTGCTCGATGCCCTGCCACCCGAGCAGCGCCTGCGTATTCCCATGCTAGCCGATAGCCGCAGCCTGAACCTCTCCAATGCCTGCGCCATCATCGTCTACGAGGCCTGGCGGCAGCTGGGGTTCGCCGGTGCCAGCGAGCCCACCAAGGAGTAAGCGATGTCGATCCAGCAGCGCCTGGCCAAGCTCAATCCCCGCCAGCAGGACGCCGTGCGCTATATCGACGGGCCTTGCCTGGTATTGGCCGGGGCCGGCTCGGGCAAGACCAGCGTGATCACCACCAAAATCGCCTACCTGGTGCAGGAGTGCGGCATGAGCGCCCGGCGCATCGCCGCGGTGACCTTCACCAACAAGGCCGCCCGCGAGATGAAGGAGCGCGTCGGGCAGATGCTCAAGGGCAAGGAGGGCCACGGCCTGACCGTCTCGACCTTCCACACCCTGGGGCTCAACATCATCCGCGGCGAGCTCAAGGCGCTGGGCTACAAGCCGGGCTTCTCACTGTTCGACCCCGAAGACGCCAAGGCGCTGCTGCGCGACCTGATGAACAAGGACGCCCAGGTCGACGCCGAGCAGATCAACGCCGTGCAGGGGCAGATCTCACAGTGGAAGAACGACCTGGTGCTGCCCGGCGAGGCGCTGTCCCACGCCGCCGACGACGACCAGCACTTCGCGGCACGGGTCTACGAGGCCTACGGCCGCCACCTAAAGGCTTACAACGCGGTGGACTTCGACGACCTGATCTTGCTGCCGGTGGTGCTGCTGCGCGACGACCCCGAGGCGCTGGCGCGCTGGCGGCGCAAGATCCACTACATGCTGGTCGACGAGTACCAGGACACCAACGTCTCGCAGTACCTGCTGGTCAAGCTGCTGATGGACGAGCGTAAAACCTTCACCGTGGTTGGCGACGACGACCAGTCGATCTACGCCTGGCGCGGCGCGCGGCCGGAGAATCTGGTGACCCTGGGCGAGGACTTTCCGCGCCTCAAGGTGATCAAGCTGGAGCAGAACTACCGCTCCACCGGCACCATCCTGCGCGCCGCCAATACCCTGATCGCCAACAACCCCCACGTCTATGACAAGACGCTGTGGTCGGACATGGGCGACGGCGAGGCAATCCGCGTGGTGGTCAACCGCCACGAGGAGGCCGAGGCCGAGCGGGTGGCCAGCGAGATCCTCACCCGGCGCATCAAGGAGCGTGCCGAGTGGCGCGACTTCGCGGTGCTCTACCGCGGCAACTTCCAGGCCCGCCTGCTGGAGCTCAAGCTGCAGCACTACCAGATTCCCTACAAGCTCTCCGGCGGCACCTCGTTCTTCTCGCGCAACGAGATCAAGGACGCCATGGCCTACCTGCGGCTGCTGATCAATCCCGCCGACGACAACGCCTTCCTGCGCATCGTCAACGTGCCACGCCGCGAGATCGGCCCCGGGACCCTGGAGAAGCTCGCCAACTACGCCACCGAGCGCGGCAGCTCGCTGTTCGCCGCCTGCCACGAACTGGGCCTCGAGCAGCTATTGCCGACCCGCGCCGTGGAGCGCCTGGGGCGCTTCACCCACTTCATCGACGGCGTGCGACGGCGCATGGACGGCGGCGACGCGATCCATGCCATCCGTGACATGCTGCGCGAGATGGACTACGAAGCCTGGCTCTACCAGAACGCCAGCGCGCCGACCATCGCCGAGCGGCGCATGGCCAACGTGTGGATCCTGATCGACCAGCTCGAGAAGTCGATGCAGCGTGCGCCTGATGAGACGGGAGACGAGAGCATCGCCAGCGAAGACACCGAAACCGACAGCGTCGAGGCCGCCATCTCGCGGCTGGTGCTGCGCGACATCCTCGAGCAGCAGGCCGAGGAGGACGACTCCGACCGCGTCCAGCTGTTGACCATGCACGCCTCCAAGGGCCTCGAGTTTCCCCACGTCTACCTGATGGGCTGGGAGGAGGAACTGCTGCCGCACCGCAACGCCATCGAGGCGGGCACGGTGGAGGAGGAGCGCCGCCTGGCCTACGTCGGCATTACCCGCGCGCGACGCACCCTGACCCTGACCCTGGCCCGCCAGCGCAAGAGCTACGGTGAGCTGATGGACTGCACCCAGAGCCGTTTCCTCGACGAACTGCCCGAGGCGGACCTGGCCTGGGAGGGGCGCGCCGACAAGGAAGACCCGGATAAGAAGCAGGCGCGGGGCAAGGATGCGCTAGCGGGTATCCGCTCGCTACTCAACTAGCAAAGTCTTCACCCGCCGGCAGGAACCGCCCAGACACAGGAAGGGCGCCGAATGGCGCCCTTCCAAGCAATGACCGTCAACCACTCAGGCCTCTTATTCGGACTCGGCGACCATAAAGTCGACGATGGCTCCGACCTCTTCATCGGAGAGGCTGGTGTTGCCACCCTTGGGCGGCATCGCGCCGATGCCGTTGATGGCGTGGTCGTAGAGGGTCTCCATGTCCTGGTCGAGACGCTCGCCCCAGTCCTCACCCAGGATCGGCGCGCCGGCGGCACCGCTGGCGTGGCAGGCCGCACAGCCGCCGCTGGCGTAGAGCGCCTCGCCGTCCAGGCCATTCTCTTCTTCGGTAGCGGCCACGTCTTCTTCGACGACGGCCTCTTCCTCGCCATTGGCAGCGTCGGCCATTTCGGCCTCGTCATCGCCGCCAATCTCAGGCAGGTCGCCGTCGTAGACGGATTCGACCAGGTAGTTGGTAGACGCCATCACCTCTTCATCGGAGAGGTTGGGGTTACCGCCCTTGGGTGGCATGGCACCGATGCCGTTGATGGCGTGGTCGTAGAGGGTCTCGATGCCCTGGTCGATGCGATCGGCCCAGGCGTCGGCGTCGCCCATCATCGGCGCGCCGGCAGCACCGCTGTCGTGGCAGGCGGCGCAAACACGACCGTAGATGGTTTCACCGTCGATCCCGTTACCGCTCTCCGCGGCAGCGTCGCCGCTTTCTGCGGCTGCAGCAGTGCCGCAGTCCTGGCCCTGCAGGCACACCTGGCCCACCGGCCGGAGGCGCTCGGCAATGGCATCACGATCGGCCTCGGCGTGTGCTTGGGAGGCGGCCGCCACGGCCAGGCCCAGGGTGGTCAGGCACCCGATGATCAACTTGCTGGAATTCACTCTCACCACCTCTTCCGGTCCGGTATCGAGAACTGCTCGATGCATTATTGTGTGGGGCGCCGCCATGCCACCAAGTAGCCGCGCCAGGCACGAAGAATGGCCACAGTATACCGGCAAGAGGTTTGCCAGGAAAATGCCCCATTGCAGGCCATTTGGCGAAGGCCCTCGCGCTGTGGCCTCGGTGACGCTGGACACTCGCCAGGCAGGCGGTTAGCATTGTGCCCGCTTCAACGCACTGCAGCCCGCTGCAGCCGCGCGCCCATAGCTCAGCTGGATAGAGTACTGCCCTCCGAAGGCAGGGGTCGAAGGTTCGAATCCTTCTGGGCGCGCCAATAACATCAGCAAAAACGGCCACTTAGCGAATCATCGCGGTGGCCGTTTTTCGTTTCTCGGTTCCAAAATAGCGCACCTGGGACTCGGCAGCCCCGGTCTGACCAAGCCTCATACGCTGCCCGCGCTATGACGCGGGCGGCTTGGCTGTATAACTCATGGTGCGCTTGATATTTCGAGTGTTGTCAGGATATTGCGGCTGACCTTGAGGCCAGTAGCTACAGACAATATGTGATCTATTATAGTAGATCAAAATTTCTCCATGATATATCATAGCAGATCAATGGTTCTTGAGCTTCACGCATAAGGTGATCTGGTTTAATAGATCAAAGCTGCCATGTGATATAGAAAAGCAGATCAAATGAGCTATGGAACGGAACAAATGGCCGCACGACTCAAGGCCGCACGACAAGCCAAAGGGCTCAGCCAGCGGGAACTGAGCGCGCTTGCTGGTGTGCCGCAGTCGCACATCTCGAAGATAGAAAATGATGCCGTTGACTTGCGCGTCTCAAGCCTTTCTAGCATCGCCCACGCGCTGGACCTGGAGTTGATGCTCGTTCCCCGCAAGGCGCTTCCGGCTGTCCAGTCAATCACCCGCAGCGTCGCCAGCGCGCCGGTCGTCAACGCGGCAACACAGCGGGAACTCGACCGCATTCGCGAGACGGTCGATGCACTCGCATCCCATGCCTCTGGCGCGAGCTTCGACAACCTCCAGCGCCGCATCCGCGAGATCACCCAAATCCAGAGCCAGATTGACCCCGACATTCTGCAAAAGGTCAGGCGTACCCTCGAGTCTATCGAGTCGTCGGGCAGCAATGAGGCCATCAATCGGGCTGTCGAAAACATCCGTTCCTTGCGCAACCAGCTTGCTTATCGCGCCGCGTCCCAAGAGACGCCGCGTGCCCCAAGGCCAGCCTATCGGCTGGAGGAGGATCAAGATGGCTGATGTCTCTGTCCTTGATGTCCTGTTCTATGGAGAGTCTATCGGCACTCTTACCAATGTCGGCGGGGACCGGACGATTTTCGCCTTCAACGAAGCCTATATCGACAACCCTAACAGGCCGACCCTGGGGCTGGCCTTCAAGGACGAATTCGGCACGCTGCTTACGGACTTCCACGCCTACCAGAAGCGCGTGATGCCGTTTTTCTCGAATCTTCTGCCTGAAGGACATCTGCGCAAATACCTTGCGGAGAATGCGGGCGTAAATCCCGAGCGCGAATTTCATCTACTTTGGGCGCTTGGTCACGACCTGCCCGGCGCGGTTACGATCAAACCCGCCGATGGCGAGGCATGGCCGCCGATTGGCGGTCAGGGCTCCGATGCCGGTTACACTGAAGATGATCGTCGCGAGAACGCCTTGCGGTTTTCGCTCGCCGGGGTGCAACTCAAATTCTCGGCGGTTCTCGCACCGACTGGGGGCCTGACGATTCCCGCATCCGGCGTTGGCGGCTCATGGATCGTGAAACTCCCATCGCGCGAGTTCGAAGGCGTTCCCGAAAACGAGTTTTCGATGATGACGCTCGCGCGCCTCATCGGAATAGATGTCCCGCCGATTGATCTTGTCGATGTCGGCAGCATCAAGAGTCTGCCCGAAGGAATCGACAAGATCGGCCAACGCGCCTTCATTATCGAACGATTCGACAGGCTGTCTGATGGCAGCGCCGTCCATATCGAGGATTTCGCGCAGATCTTCGATGTCTATGCCGAGCATAAATACAAAACGGCAACCTTGCGCAATATCGCGCAGGTACTTGCCGCCGAGACCAATGATACTGATATTGCCGAGTTCATCCGGCGGCTGGTGTTCTGCATTCTGACCGGAAACGGCGATATGCACATGAAGAACTGGTCGCTCATTTATCCCGATCGGCGAAACGCCGCGCTCGCTCCGGCCTACGATCTTGTTTCGACCATCCCCTATATCCCCAACGATGATATGGGGCTCAAGATCAGCCGGACTCGCGTCTTCGCCGAACTGACCAACGACGAGCTTGAGCATTTGGCAGCCAAAGCCGCCATTCCCGAAAAGCTAGTGCTGGATACGGCTCACGAGGCTGTTGCACGCTTCCACCAGCACTGGCAGGCCGAGAAGTACAATCTCCCGATGACAAAGCAAGTCCGCGAGGCTATCGAGGCGCATATCAAGCGCCTCCCGATAGCGCAATAAGAGGTTACCACGATCAAGCGCAAAGCCCCTTCTTCGAGGCGCGCCACTATTCCGAGGGTCTACGGTTCCGCCGTAGGCCCTTTTTCATGGGTTTCTCACCAAGAAAGGGCTTGTTGCAGAGCTGCTGCGTGGTTCTGTGTGTGACTAGGGACTGAAGGCATTAAGGCGCTCGGCGCTTTGCTTGACATGTACGACGACAGGGCCGTCATGGGTTAATGCTGCTTCTATGACGTGATCGGCATCTGCATCTTCTGAAATCGAGTAGCCTTTTACTCCGAACGATTCTGCCCAGGCCACAAAGTCTGGGTTGGTTAGTGAGGTGGCAACAGGACGACCGGGAAATAGTTTCTCCTGAAAACCTTTTATCGTCCCATAGACGGCATTGTCGGCAATAATCAGTTTGATGTTGGCGCCATGATGAACGGCGGTGGCGATTTCGTTGCCATTCATGAGCGCACCGCCATCTCCCATAAAGGCGATAACCGTATGCTCGGGATGCCGCATTGCTGCAGAAACGGCAAATGGCACCCCACTGCCCATTGCGCCTGATGCGCTGCCCAGTAGGTGTTGCCCCTTGTGGACGGTCAGGTAACGATGTACCCAGGTGGCAAAATTACCCGAATCAAGACAGAATAAGGTATTCGGTGGTGCATATTCATCGACCGCGATAACGACACAACCCAAATCGACACCTAGGTCGCTAGGTTTTGGCGAAAAGCGCGTTAGTTCGCGGTGGCGCTGTGTCAGCTTGCCGACCCATGCGCTACGTGAAAATTCTGTCGGCGGCACTGGATGACGAGCGAATTCGCTAAGAAAGCTACCACTATCAGCAACAATTCCCATCCATGGTGCTATATTTCTGCCAAGCTTTTCAGCGTCTGGATAGACGTGGATAACGTCCTGCTCAGGCAGGGGAGAGGCCGGGAAGGTAAAGCCTTGCGTGGTAATGTCGCCGAGTCTGGTGCCGACCGCTAGTATCAAGTCGGTCTCTTTTAGCGCATCGGCCATGACCGGGTTCATCACAAAACCCACCTGGCCTATCCAATGTGGGTGATCATTGGCCATTACGTCTTGCTGCTTGAATGCACCGAGTACAGGCAAGCCCCACTGCTCTGCGATTTGGCATAGCGCAGCTTTAGCATCGGCGCTACCGATCTGGCTACCGGCGATTAGGAGAGGGCGCTGTGCCTTGCTTAGCCGCTGGGCCACTGCTTCAAGATCGGCTGTCGTTGGCCCTGAACATAAGGCTCTGGGTGGGCCCGCAGAGGCGCTAGCGTCGATATGGTCTTCTAGCATATCCTCGGGCAGGACAATGACGACCGGTCCAGGGGTACCACTGATCGCGAATTGCCAAGCTTGGGCGATAAGGTCGTACATCCTTGATCCATCGTGTATTTCGATCACTTTCTTGGCAATATCACCGAAAGTCGTGCCGTAGTCCACCTCTTGGAACGCGCCTCGCCCCAACTCCTTGCGGGTCACGTGACCAATAAAAGCCAAGAGCGGAATGCCATCTTGTTGAGCCGCATGGAGTGAAATAGCAGCGTTCATGGCGCCCGGACCGCGGCTAGTAAAGAGCACCCCAGGACGGTTGGTTAGCTTTGCGTCTGCAAGGGCCATGAAACCAGCGCCACCCTCGTGTCGGCATGCAACGACCTCAATATACTTATGATCATACAGTGCATCCAATGCAGCCAAATAGCTTTCACCGGGTACGCAGAAAATACGATCGACCTCATACGATGCCAGCTGATTTACGAGTGCCTCTGCAGCAGATAGTCTCATGGGTAAAGCCTGTAAAAATATTATTAATGTAGAAACTCAGGCCGAGAGGTCCTCGGCCTGAGTGAAGGCTAGGCATTAGAACTCGATATTTTCAGCCGCTTGGGTAAGTGTGGCTTCATTCTCGGTCAGAAAATCGCGGTATGCCTGTCCTTCCAGGAACAGAGGGACTGAGCCGAGATCATTGATTAAGCGCTGCTGAAGCTCTTCGTTTTCTAATGCATTTTCAAATGCGCTAGCAAGAATGTCTATATGCTCCTGCGGCGTACCTTTGGGAGCAAAAATACCGCGGCTGGTAGCCGACTCCATCTCAATACCTAGTTCATGGAAAGTTGGAATTTCCCCAAGGCTATCAAGCCTTTCACTATGGGCTATACCCAGTGCCCGCATTGTTCCGTCTTCATAAAATGCGGAGCAGCAAGCTGGATTAGTGATAGTGAAATCGATCTCTTTCGCTGCCAAGGCAGCCATCTGCTCTGAGGTATCGGCATAGCCAATCATGCGGACATCGTTCATGTCGATATCCATGGCCTCAAACATCTGCACCCAGAAAAAATGATCGGTTGACGTTGGTATCATGCTGAACCGAACTTCTCCCGGATTGTCCGCGATATATTGTGCTATCTCACTCGCATCTTGGACAGGGTGATCGGGATAGGTGGTGGGCATATTGAAGGTCTGGGTAAGACGCGCTACTGGGTCGAAGGCATCGTAAGAGTAATCGACCATGCCCGCTATCTTGGATAAAGCAATATTGTCGTGTCCCCCCAAGATGGTATACCCGTCGGGTGTCGCCTGCATTACATGCCTGGACCCTATCGTAGCACCGGCTCCTGTCATATTAACTGGAACGACAGATACACCGAGCTCCTTCTCCGCCTCACGGGCAATCTGACGGAATATGATGTCTGTAGGTCCACCTGCACCATAGGGGATGACCATTCGGATATCCTTACTTGGATAGTCGCTTGCTGAGGCAGCTGATGTCATCGTGGCAGCTACGATAGAACAAATAAATACAGCTTTTTTCATGTTGTTAGATTGCATTTTTCACCCGTCTTATAGAATCGTATGCGTTATGGTTATCGATTAATTAATAGGCTATTTCGAGCACGCTTCTATAGAGGCTGATGCTTCTCACTGAGGGTATTGATATTGCAGAGCTGGATCATGAAGATCCATCTCGCTGCTTTGGATAGCCCCTCGTGGTCCAACAAAGCCCTAAGATATTGATATTTCGCCTCTGTATCGCTACTTTATAAAAATATCGATATTGCTCGCTTTTCTAATGTAGCGGGGGTGCTAGACGCCGTCAAGCGCTGAACTCTGCTCTGCACCATCGCCGCCACGCCGAGGCTGTGCCAGGCTGCGGGAGGGGGGACGGTGGGCGCGGGTAGGCACGTCGGTGGCCGAGGAGTAGGCCAGCGCTTTCTCCATGTTTTGTCGAAAGATGTATATATTAGGGAGATGCGCTGATATAAACGAAGCGAGCCGGCTATCAACTAGCCGGCTCGCTTCGTAGTAGACCGGTGTCAGCGGCTATTGAAAGTGATGCGCTAAACGCCTAAATCGTTGACGACACTAGGTAATCTCACAACCGCTGAATATCGATCACGTAGCCGACGATGGGATAGCCGGCCTTGCGGGCGGCCTTCTCGGCGTCCATCTGCGCTTCCAGCTTGGAGATGCTGGTGGAGTGGTATTCGAAGGCGGTATCCATCTCGAGCTGCTTGGTGCGTACCGCCAGCTTGACGATATGCCCGGTCTTCATCGACTTGGCGTCTTGCCTGTCGAGCTTGACGGGACGCGCGGCGGGCTTGCTCGGGGTGGTCGTCGGTTTGGTGTCAGGCTTGAGGAAGTCCTCGATCTCCTGCTGCATGCGCTGTTCGAAATCGGTCAACTCTGAGCTCATGGGCAACCTGTGGGTGACTATTGGGTGCCTGCATGATAGCTGAGTAAGGCAAAGCCCGGCTATTGCCGGGCGGTAGGAATTACCTATTCAGCAGACCCCCTGTTCGATCATGGCGTCGGCGACCCTGCGGAAGCCTGCGATGTTGGCGCCCAGCACCAGGTTGCTGGGCTCGCCGAACTCCTCGGCGGTGTCGGCGCACTGGCGGTGGACGCTGGCCATAATCGCCTTGAGCTTGGCGTCGACCTTCTCCAGCGGCCACTGCTGCATGCTGCTGTTCTGGGCCATCTCCAGTTGGCTGGTGGCCACGCCGCCGGCGTTGGCCGCCTTGCCGGGGCCGTAGGCGACCCCGGCGCCCAGGAACAGATCGACGGCATCCGCCGTGGCGGGCATGTTGGCGCCCTCGCTGATGCAGTCGACGCCATGGCCGAGCAGCGTCTCGGCATCGGCCTTGGTCAGCTCGTTCTGGGTGGCGCAGGGGAAGGCGGCATTGGCCGGGATGCGCCACACCGCATGGCCGTCGGCCGGGTAGTCTGCCACCGGCACGTAGTGGGCCTCGGGGTGCGTGGCCAGGTAGGCCTCCAGCGAGACGCGTTTGACCTCCTTGAGCTCCTTGAGCAGCGCCAGGTCGATGCCGCGCGGGTCGTGGAGCATGCCGCGGGAGTCGGAGCAGGTGATTGGCGTGGCGCCCAGTTCGTAGAGCTTCTCGATGGTGTAGATGGCCACGTTGCCGGCCCCGGAGACCAGGCAGGTCTTGCCCTCGATGCCCTCGCCGCGGGCCTCGAGCATGCTCTGGGCGAAGTAGACCGCGCCGTAGCCGGTGGCTTCCTTGCGGCCGAGCGAGCCGCCCCAGCTCAGGCCCTTGCCGGTCAGCACGCCCTCGTAGCAGCCGGTCAGGCGTTTGTACTGGCCGAACAGATAGCCGATCTCGCGGGCGCCCACGCCGATATCGCCGGCCGGCACGTCGGTAGCCGGGCCGATATGGCGATAGAGCTCGCTCATGAACGACTGACAGAAGCGCATGATCTCGGTGTCGGACTTGCCCTTGGGATCGAAGTCCGAGCCGCCTTTGCCGCCGCCGATCGGCAACCCGGTCAGGGCATTTTTGAAGATCTGCTCGAAGCCCAGGAACTTGATGGTGCCCGCGGTGACGCTGGGGTGGAAACGTAGGCCGCCCTTGTAAGGGCCCAGCGCCGAGTTGAACTGCACCCGGTAGCCTTTGTTGACCTGCACCTTGCCGGCGTCATCGGTCCAGCAGACGCGGAACATGATCTGGCGCTCGGGTTCGACGATGCGCTCGATGATGCTGTGGTCGTGGTAGTAGGGGCTGCGCTCGAAGAGTGGGCGCAGGCACTCGAGGACCTCTTCGGCGGCCTGGTAGAACTCGGTCTGGGCCGGACTGCTGTGGCGCAGGCGTGAAATGGTGTCGTGGACATAGGGCATTGGACGTTTCCCCAACAGTAACGATGGTTGACGGTACGGCGACGCAATGCACCATTATGCAGCGTCTGCATGACCCATGTCGGAAATGGTCTTCATCGCGGGGCGAAATTCAGCAAAAAAGCCCCATCTTGAGCACCAAGGTGGTGCATGGTGAATGTAAGACAAATGCTGGTTAAACGTACCGGCGGGCGTATTGGCCCGCCAGTGAATGCCGATAGGGGCCGCGCCGGGGTCAGGGTGCGACGCTGGCGCCCTGGATGCCGTGACGCGCTAGGGCCTGCTCAACGAAGCCGCTGGCCTTCATCTCCTCGACGAACGCACGCAGGCAGTCGGCGGCGGCCTCACCGCGACCCTTGGGCAGGCCCATGGCCTGCTGGATCACCATGAAACGCCCCGGCAGCAGGCGCAGCCCGTCGTGCTGCTGGCTATCCTGCTCCAGCTGCTGCTTGACCCCGGCGGCAACCTCGAGCCGCTGCTCGACGAACTGCGCCACCACCGCGGTGGAGGTCGGCGCGCGGACGATCTCGGCCTGCTCGAGTTGGCGGCTCAGGTAGAGGTCGTAGGCGCTGCCCTTGCCCACCACCACCCGATTGCCGGCGTGATCGACCTGCTCGTTATCGGTCAGCGGCGAGTCGTCGTGTACCAGGTAGCAGCCCTCGATCAGCACATAGGGGGCGGTGAAGTGGATGCCTTCGCCGCGCAGCGGGTCAATGGCGAAGAAACCGATATCGGCGCGCTCGGCGGTAACCGTCTCGACCGACTGGCCGGCGGAGTCGAAGGCCAGCAGCTCGATCTCGACGCCCAGCCGCTCGGCGAAGGCCCGCGCGAGGTCGACGGAGACGCCGCAGGGCGCGCCGCTGTCGGGCTCGCGGCCGGCCAGGATGGGATTGCCGAGATTGATGGAGGCGCGCAGCACGCCAGTGGGGGCCAGGGTGTCGCGCAGGGCGGAAGAGATCTGCATGGAAGCCTCGTGGGTCGCTCGTGGTCGATGCGTCCCACGGTAAGCAATCCGCGTCGCCGGGGGAAGCCAGACATTGTGTGCGTCCCAGCGCGGCGCGTTTTTGCTCTACACTAGCCAGCTTTGGCTGAGAGCAGGCAGGTGCCGGACAGTGCCTGATAAGGAGTGAGACCTTGGATCTCGTTTGGTGGTTGGCCTATATGGCGCTGGGCGGTTTCGTCGGCCTGATGGCCGGGCTGCTGGGAATCGGCGGCGGCGGCATCATGGTGCCGGTGCTGACCTCGCTGTTCGTGCTGCAGGGCGTGCCCCACGAGCACCTCGCCCACCTGGCGCTGGGCACCTCGATGGCCGCCATCGTGCCGTCGTCGCTGTCGAGCCTGCGCTCGCACCACCGCCACGGCGCGGTGCGCTGGCAGGTGGTGCGCTATATCACCCCAGGCATCCTGGCCGGGACCTTCCTGGCGACCTTCGTCGCGGCGCTGATCCCCACCCGCGGGCTGGCGATCTTCTTCGCCTGCTTCATGCTGCTGATGGCGGCGCAGATGCTGGTCAACCTCAAGCCCAAGCCGACGCGGGGCCTGCCGGGCCCGCTCGGGGTCAGCGCGGCGGGTGCCGGCATCGGCGCTATCTCGGCGCTGGTGGCGATCGGCGGCGGGGCGCTGACCGTACCGTTTCTCACCTGGTGCAACATCAAGGTCCAGCACGCCATTGGCACCTCGGCGGCGGTGGGGCTACCCATCGCCCTGGCCGGGGCGATGGGCTACCTGATCAACGGCTGGGGGGTGGCGGGCCTGCCTAGCGCGGCGCTGGGCTACGTCTACCTGCCGGCGCTGCTGCTGATGGCGCCGCTGAGCATCCTCACCGCCCCCATGGGGGCACGGCTTGCCCACCGCCTGCCGGTGGCGACCCTCAAGCGGGTGTTCGCGGTGATGTTGGTGATCCTCGCCGCGCAGATGGTCTACACGGTCTCCACGGCGTGAGTGCAGCCCTTTTGTAGGCACCCTCCTAACGCAGGGGGTCGAGCAGTTCACTTAGTCCGTTATGGTCGATCTCGTGCATCAGCTGCAGTAGCCGACCGAGTTCGCCGGCGGGGAATCCCTCGCGGGCAAACCAGGCCAGGTAGGGGCCAGGCAAATCGGCGATTAGGCGCCCGGCGTACTTGCCGTAGGGCATTTTCATCCTGACCAGGGTCTGCAGGTCCTCGGGGTGCATCGGCGGCGGTCCTCGATGGTTGAATCGCCGCCACTCTACGATGCCTCACGCCACAAGGCCATCGCCGCCTAGACCGAGACACCGAGATAGCGCCCCAGCGTCGCCTCGTCGGACATCGACTCGCCGCCGGCGGTCTCATGCACGATCTGGCCCTCCGACATGAAGTAGGCGCGATCGGCCGCCATCACCGCGGCCTTGACGTTCTGCTCGATCAGCAGCACCGCCACCCCCTCGCGGCTCAGCTCCTTCAAGCTCAGCGCCACGTCCTCGACCACGGCCGGTGCCAGGCCCTCGGTCGGCTCGTCGAGGATCAGGCAGCCCGGGTTGGTGACCAGGGCCCGGCCGATGGCCAGCATCGAGCGCTCACCGCCGGAGATCTGGTCGCCATAGGCGCGGCGCCGTCGGCCCAGCGAGGGAAACAGCTCGAACACCCGGCTAGCTGACCACTGCTGCCCGGCGGGGCCCTTGCGGGCGTTCAGCTGTAGGTGCTCGTCGACGCTGAGCGAAGGAAACAGACGCCGCCCCTGGGGCACGTAGCCGACCCCCAGATGGGCGATACGCTGCGGCGGCCAGCCGAGCACCTGCTGGCCGAGCAGTTCCACCGAGCCGCGTGCCTGGGGCGGATCGAGCCCCATCAGCGCCCTCGCCAGGGTGGTCTTGCCCACCCCGTTGCGGCCCATGATCGCCACGCACTCCTTGCCGACGCGGAAGTTGAGGTCCTGCAGTGCCAGGCCCAGGCCGTAGTGGGCCTCGAGTCGTTCGACACTTATCACTGTTTCAGCCATCGGCACGCCCCAGGTAGATGTCGCGCACACCCTGGTGGGCGGCAATCTCGTCAGGCGTGCCCTCGGCGAACATTTCGCCCTGGTGCAGCACCGAAATGCGGTCGCTCAAGGCCAGCACCATCTCCATATCGTGTTCGATCATCAGCAGCGTCACCTCCTGGGGCAGGTTGCGCAGGATGCCCTGCAGCACCTGGCGCTCGGCATGGGAGAGCCCGGCGGCGGGCTCGTCGAGCAGCAGCAGTCGCGGCTGCTGGGCCATCACCATGGCCAGCTCCAGCTGGCGCAGGGTGCCGTAGGAGAGGTTGGCCACCGCCTCGTCGAGTACCGGCGTCAGCCCCAGCTGCTCGGCGGTGGCCATCAGGTCGTCGTCGAGGCGCGACTGCCAGGGCTGCCACAGCGACGGCAGCCAGCCATTGCCGCGGGCCAGCGCGAGGTTCTCTCGCACCGTGACCGATGGCACCAGGGTCGACACCTGATAGGTGCGGCCCAGCCCCTTGAGGGTGCGCTGGATGACCGTATCGCGGGTGATGTCGTCGCCGAAGAAACCGATCGAACCGTGGTCGGGCTTGAGCTCGCCGGCAATCATATTGAACAGCGTGGTCTTGCCGGCGCCGTTGACGCCGATCAGCCCGCGCCGCTCGCCGGCGTCCACCCGCAGGTGGACGTCGCTGGCCACCATCAGCGAGCCGAACGACTTGGCCAGGCCGGCGACCTCCAGCGCCGGCACAGGGCTCATCTCAGGTTGTGGATCAGTCATAGTAAGGGTCCGAGCAGTTGCCGGGCGGGAAGTCGCGGCTGTCGGGCTCGCCGGCGAGGTACTCCTCGGCCTCGAAGGGGCCGAACTGGCTGACGTTCTCGTAGGTCTCGATCGGCACATTGACCAGGCGGCCGTCGACTTCCTGCACCTCATTGATGTAGATGTTCTGCACCGGGTTGCCGTAGTCGTCGAGATGGAAGGGGCCGCGCGGCGCATCCGGCATCTCGGTCTCGCGCAGTGCGGCAATCACGGCGTCGCGGTCGCCGCCGTTGGCGCTCTCGAAGGCATTCACCGCCATCTTGAAGGCCACATAGCCGTGCTCGGCCGGTGCCAGCGGCATGACCTCGTCGCCGTGCATCGCCCAGAAGGCGTCGCGGAACGCCTGGAAGTTGTCGCTCTCCAGACCTTCGGCATACTGCAGCGCCGAGAGGCCGCCGATGGCCTGCTCGCCCATCTCCGGCAGGTCGCCCACGGCGAAGAAATTGGAGCCGCCGAGTAGCGGCATGCGCGCGTCGATGCCGAAGTCGTAGTACTGCTGGAAGAACGCCAGGCCGTCGCTGCCGGCGCCGTTGTAGAGCAGCGCATCGCCGTCCGGCAGGGTCGCCAGGATCGAGCTGTAGTCCGAGGTGCCGGTGGGGTGCCAGATGCGCTCCACCGACTCCCCGCCCGCGGCGCAGAAGCCCTTGAGGAAGCCGCCCAGCTGGTTGTAGGGGAAGGAGTAGTCCTGCCCGACCATGACGATACGCTGGTGGCTCAGCTCCTCGGCAACGTACTCGCCGAAGGCGAACATCGGCTGGGCACCGGTCCAGCCGGCGCGCACCACGTTCTCGGCGCGGTCGCGCATGGTGATGTCTTCGGGGGCCGAGTAGGAGATCACCGTCGGCATGCCGGAGCCCTTGGCCCACTCCAGTCCGGCCAGGCCGGTACCGCCGAGCACCGGCCCGATCACCAGGTCGACGTCGTCGCGGGACTGCATGGCCCGCAGCCGGTCGACGGTGGTCTCGGCGTCGCCCTGGGAGTCGTAGAACTCGACCTCGATATTGAGCGCCTCCAGTCGCTCGGCGAGCTCCTCCTGGGCCAGCTCAACGCCCATGCGCTGCTGCTCGCCGAAGAAGGAGAACACCCCGGTCGTGGGTCCGATCACGCCGATGCGTAGGGTGTCGTCGGCCTGCAGGTGGGCGGTGGCGCCTACCGCCAGGGCGGATATGCTGCTTACGATGAGCGTCTTGGCGTACTTCATGGCTCTTCTCCTCGGGTTGTTGTTGTCACACAAGCCTGGGGCTTCGACTTGCGCGTGAAACGCTGCTCGAATACCTCTGCCAGCCCACGCGGCATCAGCAGAATCGAGAGCAGCAGCACCACACCGATCACCATCATGTGGCGGTCGGTGTACTGAGCGACCAGGGTTTCCAGGGTAATCAGCACGGCCACCCCAAGCGCCGGGCCCAGCAGGCTGCGATAGCCGCCTAGCACCGCGGCGGTGAGCACCCATACGGCGTGCCCGAGCCCCAGCGGTGACGGCGACATGATGCCCATGTCATAGACCAGGAAGACCCCCGCCACGCCGGCAATGGCGCCCGCCAGCACGAAAGCGCTGAAGCGGGCCAGGGCGACGGGATGGCCGAGCGCGCGCATGCGCTGTTCGTTCTCCTGTATGCCCAGCAGCAGCAGTCCGAAGGGCGAGCGGTAGAGGCGCCACATGGCGAGGAAGATCGCCACCGTGACCGTGGTGACCAGCACATAGAAGACCCGGGTATCGTTGAGGTCGATACCGCCATAGACCGGCAGGCGCACCCCGGCGATGCCGTTGTAGCCACCGGTGACGTCGACCCACTGGAACGACAGCGCCCAGACCATCTGCCCCAGCGCCAGGGTCAGCATCAGGAAGCTGACCTTGCGTGAGCGCACCGTCAGCAGGCCGAAGATCACCGCGCTGAAGGTGGTCAACAGCAGCGCCAGCAGCACCACCAGCGGAAAGGGCAGGCCATAGCGCACGCCGAGAATGGCGACGCTATAGCCGCTGATGCCGGCAAAGGTGGTCTGACACAGCGAGAACCAGCCCAGCCGGCCGGCCAGCAGTGAGAAGCTCAGCGCCGCCAGGGCGTAGATCATCGCCCGGTTGGCCTGGGACACCGCGTAGTTGCCCATCAACAGCGGCCAGGCCACCAGTGCGGCGATAATCACCAGGATAAGCAGGTATTCGCGTTTCATGCAGCCCTCCCGAACAGGCCCTGGGGGCGAAAGACCAGGATCAGCGTCATCGGCAGGAACAGGAAGAACAGCGCGAACTGCGGCAGGTAGCCGGTGGCGAAGCTCGACACCATGCCGGTGATCAGCGCGCCGACCGCGGCCCCCTTGAGCGAGCCCATGCCGCCGATGATGATCACTACCAGCGAGAGCATCAGCACCCGCACGTCGAGCCCCTGGGTCAGCGACATATAGGAGGTGCCCACCACGCCGGCCACCCCGGCCAGGAAGCTGGCCACGGCAAACACGCCGCCGAACAGCAGCGGCACGTTGATGCCCTGTGACATGGCGGTTTCGCGATCATCGACGCCGGCGCGGATGGCGGCGCCGAGGCGGGTATAGGTCATCACCAGCCACAGTACGATGCCCAGCAGCACGGCAAAGATCATGATCAGCACCCGGAAGTAGGGGTACATCATCACGCCCAGGTCCACCGGTGCGCGCAGTTCGCGGGGCAACGGCAGGCTGACCGGCTGCCCGCCGTAGATCACCAGTAGGGCGTCGGCGATGATCAGCCCCACGGCGATGGTCAGCAGCGCCTCGGAGAGGTCCAGGCCGCGTACCCGCTGGAGCAGGAAACGCTCCATCAGCAGGCCGACCAGTAGGGCGATGGCACCGCCGGCCAGCAGACCCAGCGTCAGGCTACCGGTGTCGCGAATCACCTGGACACCGACATAGCCACCCAGCAGATAGAAGGCGCCGTGGGCCAGGTTGACCACGCGCATCAGCCCGAAGGCCAGGGTCAGGCCGCTGGCCATGATGAACAGCAGCGCCGCCATGGTCAGGCCGTTAAGGGTCAGGAAGTAGAAGGTGTTCACTGCCACACCTCCCAATGGTTGTTGAAGCACATGGAAAATCAGCCCCGGCGAACGTTCTTGAAGGCTCGTGTCTGCTCGGTCAGGGCACGCTCGGTGGGCAGGCGCTCCATGCTCGAGGCGCCGTAGAAGCCGTGACACCCGGGGCAGCGCGCGAGGACGTATTCGGCGTCCTCGGGGTCGGCAATCGGGCCGCCGTGGCAGAGCACGATAATGTCGTCACGCACGGCCCTGGCCGCCGCCGCCCAGTCGTTGATGGCGTCGACGCAGTCGTCCAGGCTCATGGCGGTCTCGGCGCCGATGCTGCCGCCGGTGGTCAGCCCCATATGGCAAACGATGATGTCGGCGCCGGCCTCGGTCATGGCATGGGCGTCCTCGGCGCTGAACACGTAGGGCGTGGTGAGTAGCCCGGCCTCGCGGGCCTGGCGAATCATCTCCACTTCCAGGGCGTAGCTCATGCCGGTCTCTTCCAGGTTGGCGCGGAAGGTGCCGTCGATCAGGCCCACGGTGGGGAAGTTCTGCACGCCGGCGAAGCCCATCGCCTTGAGCTCGGCCAGAAAGGGTTCCATGAACACGAAGGGGTCGGTGCCGCAGACGCCGGCCAGGACGGGGGTCTTCTGGGTCACCGGCAGCACCTCGCGGGCCATCTCCTTGACGATCTCGTTGGCATTGCCATAGGGCATGATCCCGGCCAGCGAGCCGCGCCCGGCCATGCGGTAGCGGCCGGAGTTATAGATCACGATCAAATCGATGCCACCGGCTTCCTCGCACTTGGCCGACAGGCCGGTGCCGGCGCCGCCGCTGACGATGGGCTCGCCGCGTGCCACCATGGCCTGGAAGTGCGTCATCAGCGCTTCTCGATTCCACTTCTTCAATGTGTGCTCCTTGAACGTGTTGCCATGACCTCGCGGAACTGCTCGACCAGCTGTGCAGCGAAGGCCGGGTCATTGATGTGATGGGGCGAGCGAATCAGCTGTCGCTCGGGGGTCTGCTCGACGGTCTGCTCCAGCGCCTCGAACAACGCGGCGTCGGCCGCTGGGTCGTGGAAGGGCTGGCCTGGAGCGTCCAGCGCCGAGACGCCGCCCTCGGGCAGCAGGAAGCGCACGGGTCCGCGGCTGCGGTTGAGCTTGTCGCCGATCCAGCGCCCCATGCGCGCGTTCTCCTCGGCGGTGGTGCGCATCAGCGTGATTTGCGGGTTGTGCTCGTAGAGCAGGCGCTGGCGATAGCGCTCGGGGACGGACTCGAGGCCGGCGAAGTTGACCATGTCCAGCGCGCCCACCGAGCCGACGTAAGGCAGCGCGGTTCGCGCGACGACATCGAGTCGCGAATCGCCGGCACTGAACACGCCACCCATGAACAGATCGCAGATCTCGGTGGTGGTGACATCCAGCAGGCCTTCGATCATGCCGCTATTGGCGAGTTTCTCCAGCGAGCGCCCGCCGGTGCCGGTGGCGTGGAACACCAGGCAGTCGTAGTCGGCCTCGAGGCTCTCGCAGAGCCGGTTCACGCAGTCGGTGGTGACGCCGAACATGCTCAGGCCGATGGCCGGCTTGTCGTCGGCAATCGCCGGAATGCGTTCGCGCAGCATGCCGGCCAGGGCGTGGGCAGCGTTGCCCAGCACCCGCCGCGAGATGCGGTTGAGGCCGGCCACGTCGGTGACCGAGTAGAGCATGGCGATGTCGCTGGGGCCGACGTAGGGCGCGACGTTGCCGGAGGCGATGGTCGAGACCAGCAGCTTGGGCACGCCGATATCCAGCTCGCGCAGCGCCTCGGCCATGGCCGCCACCGCGCGGCCGCGGTCGTTGACGAACACCGCGGCGGCCCCCTCGGGGTGGCAGGCGGCGACCTCGGCGGCGCTGATGTCGGCAACGCCCTGGTCGTCACCCTGGGTGCCGACGTCGACGATGCAGCTGTCCACGCCGGCGGCCTGCAACCGCTCGCGCAGGTAGCGCAGTTCGGTGGCCTTGGTGTCGCAGGTGCCGATCAGATAGGCGATGGGTTGCATAAGCGCCTCCTAGCGGCCGACTTCCGCCGCGCCTTCGAAGGCCAGCCGGAAGGTGTCGGTAACGCGCTGCACCACGTCATCATGGTCAGCGTCGTCGACCTCGAACTCCGCCCACCATTCGCCGAAGCAGTGGCCGCTGGTGGTGATCGGCTTGAGGCGCATCTCCGAGACATAGCCGCGCACCGGCAGCGCCGGGGCGTCGAGGATACGGTAGCAGCACAGGTGCTCGCGGTCGGAGAGCGACAGCAGCTCCTCGCGGATGGCATTGCCGTCGTGGTCGTGGAAGTGGCGCACGCAACCGAGCTGGTCGGCGGGCTTGCCGTCCTCGATATAGCTCTTGGCGAAGAACGGGTGGTAGTCGGGCAGCCCGTTGAAGTCGCGCAGCACGCGCCAGGCTTGCTCCAGGCTGATCGGCATGACGGCACTGACATAGACGCGGGTCATGGTGTGCTCCTTATTTTATGTTTATGGCGATATCTTCAGGGCGACTGCATGGTTGCACCGCTCGTGACTGATCTGCCGGCAGGCCGGACACTTCCTTTTCGACCTGCCGCCAGCGTCCCTCGCTAACAGCAGTGGCCTTAGCTTACTTATGCAATGGCCTTGAACTGACGGATCTGCTCGGTGAGCGCGATCTCGGTGGGCAGTCGTTCCATGCTCGAGGCGCCGTAGAAACCGTGGCACTGCTGGCTCTCGCGCATCACATAGGCGGCGTCCTCGGGGGTGGCGATGGGCCCGCCGTGGCACAGCACCAGCACGTCGTCGCGCACCGCGCGTGCCGCCGCTGCCCACTCATCGATCAGCCGTACCGACTCGTCGAGGGTCTTGGCCGAGGCGGCGCCGATGGTGCCGCCCACCGTGACCCCCATGTGCGCGACGATAATGTCGGCGCCGGCCTCGGTCATCGCCACCGCCTCCTCGGCGGAGAACACATAAGGCGTGGTCAGCATGTCCATCTCATGGGCCTGGCGGATCATCTCCACCTCGTCGGCGTAGGTAATCCCGGTCTCCTCCAGGCTGACGCGGAAGGTGCCGTCGATCAGGCCCACGGTGGGGAAGTTCTGCACCCCCGAGAAACCCAGATCCTTCAGCTCGCGCAGCAGCTTGGGCATGATCACGAAGGGATCGGTGCCGTTGACGCCGGCCAGCACCGGGGTGTGCTTGACCACCGGCAACACCTCCAGCGCCATCTCCTGGACGATCTGGTTGGCATTGCCGTAGGCCAGCAGGCCGGCAGATGACGCGCGGCCGGCCATGCGGTAGCGCCCGGAGTTGTAGATCACGATCAGGTCGATGCCGCCGGCCTCTTCGCACTTGGCCGAGATGCCGGTGCCGGCGCCGCCGCCGATGATTGGCTGGCCGCGGGCGGCCATGTCGCGAAAGCGCGCCATCAGGGTGGTTCTATCGAGTTGGGCCATGCTGGCCTCCTTGGTTGTGTGGTTCGAGTAAGGTTCAGTGATGGCTATCGGCACGGGCGCTGGCGTGAGGCGTCGTGTCAGGCGGCGCTGTGGGCGGTCGACGTGACGCCAGCAGCTTGCCTAGCTCGCCCACCACGCCCTGGCGGAACATCAGTACGCAGGTCATGAACACCACGCCGATGATCACCGTGACCCAGGCGCCGAACGGGTCCAGGTAGTGGTTGAGGGTGGAGACGATGGCCGCGCCCACGGCCGGGCCGAACACGGTGTTCATGCCGCCCAGCAGGGTCATCAGGATGACGTCGCCGGAGGTATGCCAGTGCACGTCATAGAGTGCTGCCAGCTGGAAGATGATCGCCTTGAGCGAGCCGGCGATGCCGGAGAGGCCCGCGGAGAGGGCGAACACCAGCACCTTGTAGCGCGCCACCGGATAGCCCAGCGAGATGGCCCGCGGCTCGTGCTCGCGGATTGCCCGCATTACCTGGCCGAAGGGTGAATTGACGGTGCGCCACACGACCCACAAGCCGGCGCCAACGATGCCCAGCACCACGTAGTAGAGGGCGGTATCGTTGTTGAGGTCGATCACGCCGAGGAAGGTGCCGCGGGGAATCCGCTGCAGCCCATCCTCGGCGCCGGTGAAAGGCGCCTGCAGAAAGAAGAAGAACACCAGCTGTGATATCGCCAGGGTGATCATCGCCAGATAGATGCCGCTGCGGCGAATCGCCAGGGCGCCGATCACTGCCCCTAGCAGCGCCGCGACCAGGCCGCCGGCAAGAATTCCCAGTTCGGTGGGCACGCCGTAGGCCTTGACCAACTGGCCGGTGACATAGGCGCCGCTACCGAAGAAGGCGGCATGGCCGAAGGAGAGGATGCCGGTGTGCCCCAGCAGCAGGTTGAAGGCGCAGGCGAACAGCACGAAGCACAGCGTCTTCATGATGAACACCGAGTACACCAGCTGCGGGAAGAAGGGCACCGCCAGCAGCGCCAACAGGCCGATGATCAGCAGTGGCCAGGTCAGAGAGCGCAGTTGCATGGTCAGCCCTCCTCTCGGCCGAACAGGCCGGCCGGTCGCAGCAGCAGCACCAGCACCATGACCAGAAATACGATGGTCGAGGAGAACTCCGAGTAGAACACCCGGGTGAAGCCTTCCACCACGCCCAGCCCCAGGCCGGTGACGATGGCGCCCATGATCGACCCCAACCCGCCGATGACCACTACCGCGAAGATGATGATCACCAGGCTTGAGCCCATCGACGGATTGACGTGAAAGATCGGTGCGGCGAGCACCCCGGCAAACGCCGCCAGGCCGACGCCGACGCCGTAGGTCAGAGTCACCAGCCGCGGCACGTTGATGCCGAAGGCCTGGGTCAGCTCGGCGCGCTCGGTGGCGGCGCGCAGGTTGGCGCCCAGCGAGGTGCGTTCGATCACGAACCAGGTCACCAGGCACACCAGCAGCGCCGCGACGATCACGAAGCCGCGATACATGGGCAGGATCATGAAGCCCAGGTTGAGGGTGCCGCGCAGCGCCTCGGGGGTGGCGAAGGGCTGGCCGGAGGAGCCGAAGGCGACCCGGAAACCACCCTCAAGCACCAGCACCAGGCTGAAGGTCAGCAGCAGGCCGTAGATCGGGTCGAGGCCATACAGCCGGCGCAGGAACAGCCACTCGAACAGCATGCCGAACAGCGCGACGGCCAGCGGTGCCACCAGCAGAGTGGTCCAGTAGTTGGCGCCGAGGTGCTGGGCCAGCAGGAAGGCGGTGAAGGCGCCCAGCATGAAGAAGGCGCCGTGGGCAAAATTGACGATCTTTAGCACGCCGAAGATGATCGCCAGGCCGAGGCTCAGGACGGCATAGAAGGAGCCGTTGACGATACCCAGCATGAGCTGACCCATCAGGGCCTGAATGGGCACACCGAAGATATCCATGATTGACTGCTCGCAGAGAGAACGAAGGGACGACGGTCGGCATCACACCGCTGCCCGGGGAGTCCCCCGGGCAGCGGCCGCGCTCACTGGTTGTGTTCGAGCAGGTGGCAGCTGCTGTTCTCCAGCGGCTGGAAGGCCTCTTCACCGGGGATGGTGGTCAACAGGCGCATGAAGTCGTAGTCATACTCCGACTCGTCGGGTGCCTTGACCTCCCACAGGTACTGGTCGTGGACCATACGGCCATTGGGGCGGATATAGCCGCCTTTGGCGAAGAAGTCGTTGATCTCCAGCTCGCGCATCTGCTCGGAGACGGCGTCCGGGTCATCGCTGCCGGCGGCCTCCACGGCGTTGAGGTAGTGGATAGTGGAGGAGTAGTTGCCGGCCTGGGCCATGTTGGGCATGCGGCCGGTGCGCTCGTAGAAGCGCTCTGAGAACTCGCGGGTCTCGTCGTTGGCATCCCAGTAGAAGGCGTTGGTCAGCATCAGGCCCTGGGCGGTCTCGAGTCCGAGGCTGGCGATGTCGTCGTACCACAGCAGCAGGGCCGCCGGGCGCTGGCCGGGCGTGACACCAAACTCGGCCAGGGCGTTGATAGCGTTGATGGCATCGGCGCCGGTGGAGGCGATGCCGATGATCTCGGCGCCGGAGGCCTGGGCCTGCAGGGCGTAGGAGGAGAAGTCGGTGGTATCCAGCGGGTGGCGGGCCGCCCCCACCACTTGACCGCCGGCCTCGCGCACCACCTCGGAGACCTGCTCCTCGAGGCCGATGCCAAAGGCGAAGTCGACGGTGAGGAAGAACCAGGTATCACCGCCGTCCTCGACGATCGACTTGCCGGTACCGTGGGCCAGCGAGTGGGCGTCATAAGTGTAGTGAGTCACATAGGGCGAGCAGTAGTCGTTGGTCAGCCCGATATTGGAAGAGGAGTTGACGATGGCGTGGCGCTGGCGTTCCTCGGCCACGGCGGCCACGGCCAGCGCGACCCCGGAGTTGGAGAGGTCGTTGATCATGTCCACGCCGTCGTTGTCGTACCACTCCCGGGCGCGGCTGGCGCCGGTATCGGCGCGGTTGCGGTGGTCACCGTAGATGACCTCGACCGGTACGCCGCCGACTTCGCCGCCGAAGTCTTCCACCGCCATGCGCACTGCTTCCACCGCGGCCTCGCCGGAGAGGTCGGTATAGATGCCGGACATGTCGGTCAGCACGCCGATACGCACTACGTCGTCGGAAAAGCCGTTGCTGGCCATGGCGCTGGAAGCGGCGCCCATGGCGAGCACCATTGACGACAGGGCGAAGGTTCTCAAAGGGATCTTGGCTGGCATGATGTTCTCCTGTGCTCTGAGAGCTATTGTTGTGTGGCGTTGTTGTTATGGTTAGCGCTAATCAGCCGACTGCGTGTTAGCTGCTGTTATCAGTAAGGTCCAAAAAGAGCGATCTCGCCATGGCGTCAGAGCACGACTACCTATCCGAAACCCACATCGTGGGCGATGATACTCGGCAGTGGATCGTACGCGTGGACGACTGCCAGGCGCTGCGCGAGCGGCATATCTCCCACGTTGGCGTCGGCGACGCCGCGGTGCCCTACCAGATCGTGCGCACGCGACTCAGCGGCGCCTATATCCACGGTTCGCTGGGCGGTGAGGGACGCATGCTGCTCGACGGCGGCTGGTGCACCATGCGCCGCAACATGATGTCGTTCGCCCCGGCCCACGGTCTGCACGCCTTCCACGCCGTGCCCGACAGCCGCTGGCAGTACTGCTGGGTGCGCTACCTGCCCAGCGCGCCGCGCTCGGTGGTCGGTACCATCGCGCCGATCATGCAGCACTTCGACCCCGAGCCGATGAAGCACGCCATCCTGGGCCTCTACAGCGAGGTCTTCCACGGCCAGGGCGATGCCGCCAGCTGCGCGATGTGGGGGGATACCATCGAGCGCTATATCTCGCGCTTTGCCGACCCCTGGCGTCGTGATCCGCGCATCGTGGCGGTGTTCGATGCGGTGATCCCGACCCTCGAGAAGCACTGGACCATCGAGGAGATGGCCGAGATCGCCCACGTCAGCAGCGAGCACCTGCGCCGCATCAGCCGCAAGGTGTTCGGGCGCAGCCCGATGCAGCAGCTGACTCAGCTGCGCATGCAGCACGCCGCCCACCTGCTGGCCACCAGTAGCCTACCGGTGGAAGAGATCGCGGTGCGGGTCGGCTACCAGAGCCCGTTCGCCTTCTCCAAGACCTTCAAGCGCATGAAAGGTGTGTCGCCGTCGCACTTTCGTCATCACAGCCAGGAGTGATGGCGGTCACACGCCAAGCCGGGCCAATAGCGCATCGGCATTCTGCTCGATGCTCTGGCGGTCGTAGCTGGCCACCACCTGGCCGTGGTCGACCAGGTAGTGGTGGTCGGCCACTGACATCGCGAAGCGCAGGTTCTGCTCTACCAGCAGGATGGTGTAGCCCTGTTCCTTGAGGTGGCGGATGGTGTTGCCGATCTGCTCGACGATGGCCGGCGCTAGGCCTTCGGTGGGCTCATCGAGGAGTAGAAAACGTGCCCCGGTGCGTAGGATGCGGCCAATCGCCAGCATCTGCTGCTCGCCCCCCGAGAGCTTGGAGCCGGGGCTGTGCAGGCGCTCACGCAGGTTGGGAAACAGGTCCAGTATCTGCTCGGTGGTGAGACCGTTGGCATTGATGCGGCGCGGCAGCTCGATATTTTCGCGTACGTCGAGGGTGGCGTAGATGCCGCGGTCCTCGGGGCAGAAGGCGATCCCCTGCCGGGCGATCTGAAAGGGCGGCTGGGTGATGGTCTCGGCGTCTTGCAGACGGATATTGCCCTCACGTCTGGGCACCAGGCCCATGATCGACTTGAGGGTGGTGGACTTGCCAGCGCCGTTGCGCCCCAGCAGGGTTACCACCTGGCCTTCGGGCACCTCGAGATCGATGCCGTGGAGCACGTGGCTCTCGCCGTACCAGGCGTTCAGGTTGCTAATACTGAGCATCGTGGCGGGTTGCTGGTCGTGGGCTGGCTCAACCATGGGCGGCACCTCCGATATAGGATTCGATGACGCGCGGGTCCTTGGACACCGTGGCGTAGTCACCCTCTACCAGTATCTCGCCGCGGGCCAGCACGGTGATGCGGTCGCACAGCTCGGCCACCACCCCAAGATTGTGCTCTACCATCAACACGGTACGGCCCTCGGCCACCCGGCGGATCAGGGCGGCAATACGGCCTACGTCTTCGGTGCCCATGCCGGCCAGTGGCTCGTCGAGCAGCATCACCTGCGGGTCCAGTGCCAGGGTGGTGGCAAGCTCCAGGGCGCGCTTGCGGCCGTAGGGCAGCTCGGCGGCAGGGGTGTCCACGACATCGCTTAGACCAACATCGTCGAGCAGCGCTTCAGCGCGCTGACGCTGGTGGTCGAGTCGGCGGTGCGAGCCCCAGAAGTCGTAGGACTCGCCGCGCTGGCGCTGCAGTGCCAGCTTGACGTTCTCCAACACGGTCAGGCGGCCGAACACCGCTGAGATCTGGAACGAGCGAACCAGGCCCAGGCGGGCGATCTGATCGGGCTTGAGGGCGGTGATATCGCGGCCCTTGAACAGGATCTGGCCGCTGGTGGGGCGCAGGAACTTGGTGAGCAGGTTGAAACAGGTGGTCTTGCCGGCGCCGTTGGCGCCGATCATGGCGTGGATGGTGCCCGGCAGCACCTGGAATGAAATATCGTTGACCGCCCTGAAGCCCTTGAAGCTCTTGGTCAGGCCGGTGGTCTCGATGATTGCCTCTGGCATCTCAGGCTCCGCCGCTGTTGTCGTTATAGGCGCATGGGTCGGGCGCATGCCCCGACCCTACAGTTATGGTTCATCCGCAGGCGGGATGCCATGACCGTGGCGCACGACAGGCTATCTGAAACACACATCATGGTGCTGGAGCGGGATGCTGGAAATTCTTTACTGCATTGAAAAATATGGCGTTTGTTAGGGCTTCCAGGCAGCCAGCTGGCGTAAATGCGCTTCCCGCGCCTGGTCGGGGCCTTGCGCCACGAGGCGTACCTCGGTGCCCGGCAGGCACTGGGCCAGACTGGCGCAGGCGCTGGGGGTGAGGGCGCCGAGGCGTGGATAGCCGCCGATGGTCTGGCGGTCGTTGAGCAGCACGATGGGCTGGCCGTCGGCGGGCACCTGTACCGCCCCCAGCGGAATGCCCTCCGACACCATGCCGCGCAGCGCGCAGCGCAGCACCGGCCCGCTGAGCCGCACGCCCATGCGGTCGGCGCGGTTGTCGACCCGCCATGCCATGTTGAAGGTGCGATACAGGCTGGCGCCGCTGAAGTGGGCAATCTGCGCGCCGGGTACCAGCGCCAGACGGCAGCCCGCGCTGGGCATGCGCGGCGCGGCGCCCTCGGGCAGCCGGCGCTCGGCGGGCGCGTCGCCGGGCCAGCTGAGGCGGTCGCCGACGGCCAGCGGTTGGCCATCGCCGTTCAGGCCGCCCAGGCGCTCGCGCACGGTGCAGGCGCGGCTGCCCAGCACCTCGGGGGCTGTGAGGCCGCCGGGGAACGCCAGGTAGGCGCGCAGCCCGGCGCGCGGCTGGTGGAATACCAGCCGTTGGCCGGGGCGCACCGCGAAGCTGGTGCCGGGCGTGAGCGGTGCATCGTCGAGGGTGGCGGCGAGATCGGCGCCGGCCAGCGCCAAACGCGTGGCGCGCTCGACCTCGAGGGCCAGGCCGCCGCCCATGACGATCTCCAGCGCGGCGCTGTCGAGGGGGTTGCCGAGCAGCCAGTTGGCCCAGCGAAACGAGATCCAGTCGGCCGCACCGCCTTGGGTCACCCCCAGGTGGCGCACGCCGAATCGGCCACCATCCTCCACCAGCGCCAGCGGACCAGCCTGCTTGACCACCATGCCGTCGCTCATGGGCGCTCCTCCAGTGGCGTGGTATCGCCGCCGTCGGCTTCGAACTCGGCGCGGGAGATGGCGCGGAAGCGGACCTTGTCGCCGGGGCGCAGCAGCGGCTCGCCGCGCCGCGCATGCTCGAACAGCGGCACCGCGGTGCGGCCGAGAATATTCCAGCCGCCGGGGGAGAGCAGCGGGTAAATGGCCGTCTGGCGATCGGCGATGCCGACGCTGCCGGCGGCAACCTTGCGCCGCGGCGTCTCGAGGCGCGGCGTGGCCAGCGCCTCGTCGACCAGTCCCATGAAGCCATAGCCGGGCGCGAAGCCCAGCGCGAATACGCAGTAGTCGTGGTCGCAGTGGCGCGCGATCAGCGCCTCGACGTCGAGGCCGGCGCGCTTGGCGACCCGCGGCAGTTCCGGGCCCACGCTCTCGTCGTACCACACCGGGATCTCGTGGAGCTGCCCAGCCTGGGTGTCGGCGGGGGCCAGGCCCTCCAGGGCTTCCAGGCTGCGCGCACGCGCCTCGAGGTGGCCCAGCCGCTGGCAGTCGTAATGTACCAGCAAGGTGGTATAAGAGGGCACTAGGTCGATCAGCGCCTCGCCGAAGGCATCGCGCAGGGCGCGGTCGGCGGCCATGACCCAGGCCATGTTGGACTCATCGATGGTGTCGAACAGGCGCACCATCAGGGCATCCATGGCGGTGGTATCGATGCGCGGCGTCACGCCTGCTCCAGCGCCTGGAAGGCCTCGCGGATGGCGCGCACCGCGGCCACCGACTCGGGGTTGTCGCCGTGCACGCAGAGAGTGTCGCTGGGCAGTTGCAGGGCGGTGCCGTCCATGGCGGTCAGCGGCTCGCCCTTGGCCAGTGCCACGGCCTGGGCGACGATGGTCGCCTGGTCGTGATGCACGGCCTTCGGCAGGCGCCGCGAGGCGAGGTGGCCGTTGGCGTCGTAGGCGCGGTCGGCGAAGGTCTCGAACCAGATCGTCACGCCCATGCGCGCCGCCAGCTCGCGGCTCGGCGCAGGATCGGCGGTGGACATCAGCATCAGCGGCAGGCTGGCGTCGTAGGCGCGTACCGCGCGCATGATGCCCTCGAGCAGCGCCGGGTCGCGGGCCATGTCGTTATACAGCGCACCGTGGGGCTTGATGTAGTGCAGCCGGGTGCCCTCGGCCTGGCAGATGCCGGCCAGCGCACCGACCTGGTAGAGCACCAGGTCTTCGGCCTCTTCGGGGGTGCAGGCCATGGAGCGGCGGCCGAAGCCCATCAGGTCGGGGTAGCCGGGATGGGCGCCGATGCGTACCCCGTGCTCGGCGGCCAGCGCCACGGTGCGGCGCATCACATGAGGGTCGGAGGCGTGGAAGCCGCAGGCGATGTTGGCGCAGTCGACGAACGGCATGACATCGGCATCCATGCCCAGCGACCAGTTGCCGAAGCTTTCGCCCATGTCGCAGTTGAGCAGGGGGATGGCCATGAGGACTCCTGTTATTGTTGAAGAGGGAAGTTTCTTGCGGCGCGAGTTCCAATATATTAACTCACCCTGTTGAGTGCCAATCGTTTTTGGCGATATTGAATATCGGCACCTCCTATCATGTTGTTATTAAGTGGAAAAATGGTTGACGTTGCGGTGCAATAGGCTTATCAATTCACTGGCGTGAGTGTTCACAAGACCAACAACAAGCGCGAGCGATGAGGTGCCAGTAAAGTATCCTCTTGTTTAGCGCTAGCCGTGGAGTAACTGATGAAGTCAATAGGCTCTCCCTCTTCATATTCGCACCCGACGGCCTGAGGCGAGCCTACGAATATGCTCGACTTCAAGGAACTCGAGGCCTTCGTCTGGGCGGTCAAGCTAGGCTCCTTTCGCAAGGCGGCCTCGCGGCTTCACCTCACCCAGCCCTCCGTCTCGGAGCGGATCTCGCGGCTCGAGGCGACGGTGGGAGAACAGCTGCTGGAGCGCTCGATGCGCCCCGTCCAGCCGACCATGCGCGGCCGTGAGTTCTTTCTGCATGCCGAGCGCATGCTCGAGCAGCGCGACGAGGCAATGAAGCTGTTCGATAGCGAGGAGGCGTTCTCCGCGCCGCTGCGATTGGGCACCATCGAGACCATCGCCCACAGCTGGTTTCCCGATTTCATGCGTCGGCTCACCGAGCGCTATCCACGGCTGACCATCGAATTGACGGTGGATTATTCACCGGCGGTCAATCAGCGTTTGATCAACAATGAGCTGGATATTCTGCTGGCGATGAACGGCTATCTGGCGGCCGATCAGGTCGACCAGATGCCGCTCAATCCCTATGAAATGGGCATGTTCGTATCGCCGCAGCATGCCGAACGACTGGGCAGCAACCCCGAGGATTGGATGACTCACCTGCCGTTCATTTCGTTCGGCAAGCAGGCCAGGCCCTACGAGGAACTGGTCGATTATCTCGCCGACCGCGGCCTGGCTCAGCCACGCATTCACAGCGTCAATACGCTGATGACCATCGCCCGGATGACCATGGAAGGGCTGGGCATCGGCGCCCTGCCGGTGTCCACGGTGCTCGACGAATGGCGGCGCGGCGCGCTGTATCGCCTGGCGCTGCCGGTCCCGCTGCCGGCCATGCACTACGATGTGATCTGGCGCACGGCCAATCATCCGCGCTTCTGTCGCGGCGTCGGGCAGCTGGCTCAGCAGTGCGCTGAGGCCTACGCCGAGGGTCGTCGCAAGGACATGGCGGACCCCGCCTTCGCGGTACGCTGGGTGCATCCCGCCCCGGCGGCCACTACACACCCAGTACGACCACCAACATGAACAAGAGGTC
This sequence comes from Halomonas salipaludis, assembly GCF_002286975.1. Lineage (GTDB taxonomy): Bacteria > Pseudomonadota > Gammaproteobacteria > Pseudomonadales > Halomonadaceae > Franzmannia > Franzmannia salipaludis. The sequence goes on along the minus strand of NZ_NSKB01000003.1, from coordinate 134,802 downwards.
TCATACCATGCGCAAGACAATCGCTACCCCACTACTGCTGGTTACCGCCTGCAGCCTGGCCGCTGCGGCCACCGCACAGGCCGCCGAGTGGACCATGGCCACGCCCTACGGCGATGCCAGCTTCCATACCCAGAACACCAAGCAGTTTGCCGAGGACGTGGCCGAGGCCACCGACGGCGAGTTGACCATCAACGTGCACAGCGGCGGCTCGCTGGTCGCCCACGGCGAGATCAAGCCGTCGGTGCGGCGCGGCACCATCGAGGCCGGTGAGGTGTTCATGTCGGTGCTCTCCAACGACGACCCGATCTTCGAGATCGACACCCTGCCCGGGGTGGCCGGCAGCTACGAGGAGGCCTTCGCCCTGTGGCAGGCCACCAAGCCGTTGATCACCGAGCTGTTCGCAGAAGAAGGCATCATGCCGCTCTACGCCGTGTCGTGGCCTGCCCAGGGCATCTACACCGCCGACGAGCTGACCGACCCTGAGCAGTTCGAGGGGTTGCGAGTGCGGGCGCCCAACATCAACACCCAGCGCTTCGTGCAGAACCTCGGCGGCAGCCCCACCGAGACCGAGGAGTCGGACATCCCCACCGCCTTCAGCACCGGGCGCGTGGACGCCATGATCACCTCGGTCTCCACCGGCAACTCGATGACCGCCTGGGACTACGTCGACCACTACACCGACGCCAACCTGTGGCTGCCCAAGAACATCATCTTCATCAACCAGCGTGCCTTCGAGCGTCTCGACGAGGCGACCCAGGAAGCCGTGCTCGAGGCCGCGGCACGTGCCGAAGAGCGTGGCTGGCAGATGAGCCGTGAGGACGGCGATAACAGCGCCGCGGTGCTCGAGGAGAACGGCATTACCATCTCCGAGCCCAACGAGGCGGTTGCCGCAGCGCTGCAGGAGGCCGGCGATCAGCTGTTCGAGGATTGGCTGGAGCGTGCCAGCGACGAGGCCCAGCAGGTGCTCGAGGAGTATCGTGCCGGGCTCGACAACTAAGCCTTAGCCAGTCTGCCGGGGCGGCGGCTCGGCCGTCGCCCCGCTCGCCAATGACGTCTGCGAGACCGCAATCATGACCTTCAAATTCGACAAGCTCTACCGCCTCGGAGCCTGGGGCGCGGCGGCGTGCATGGTGACGATCTGCACCCTGGTCGCGCTGCAGGTCGCCTTTCGCGTGGTCGACGCGCTGCTGGTGCTGGTCGGCCTGCGCCGCCTGGGGCTGAGTATCACCGGGGTCTCCGAGATCGCCGCCTACCTACTGGTCGGTGCCACCTTCCTCGGCTTGGCCTACACCTTCGTCCACCACGCGCACATTCGCGTGACCCTGCTGATCTCGCGGCTGCCCTCGACCATACGCGTGTGGTTCGAGGTGTTCGGGTTGATCGTGGCCCTGGCGATCAGCCTGCTGCTCGGCTATGGCCTGATCGAGCTGGCCCGCGAGAGCTTGGAGTTCAACGACGTCTCCTCGGGCTTCTTGTCGATCCCGCTGTGGATTCCACAGACGGTGCTGGCAACCAGCGTGGGGCTGCTGGCATTGGCCCTCGCCGAGGCTCTGATCATGGCGCTGCGTATCGCCGCCCGCGACCCCTCGAGCTTCCGCGAAGCCACCGCGATTGATGACAGCGACAAGCGCTGAGCACACGCCTTCTACCCTGGAGACACTCTCGTGTTGATACTGAGTCTGGCTACCATTTTCACCCTGGCGGTGCTGCTCGGCAGCGGGGTGTGGATCGCCTTCGCGCTGATCGGTACCGCCTGGGTCGCGCTGGAATTCTTCAGCCCCTTCTCGCCGGGGCCGATCCTCGCATCGGATTTCTGGGGTGCCAGCTACGGCTGGGATCTCACCGCCCTGCCGATGTTCATCTGGATGGGCGAGATCCTGTTCCGCTCGGGGCTCGCCGACAACATGTTCCGCGGCCTGTCGCCGTGGCTCAACCGCGTCCCCGGCCGGCTGCTGCATACCAACATCATCGGTAGCGGCATGTTCGCCGCGGTATGCGGTTCGTCGGCGGCGACCTGCGCCACGGTAGGCAAGATGACCCTGCCGGAACTGGAGCGTCGTGGCTACGACAGCAACATGGCCATCGGCACCCTGGCCAGCGCCTCGACCCTGGGGCTGCTGATTCCGCCGTCGATCGTGCTGATCGTCTACGGCGTGGTCACCGAGCAGTCGATTTCGCGGCTGTTCATGGCCGGCATCGGCCCGGGGCTGATGATCCTGGCGCTGTTCATGTCCTATCTGGTGCTGTGGGCGCTGCTCAAGGGCAAACGTGCGGGGCTCACCGGCCACGACGAGTCATCGATGAGCTTCGCCGAAAAGTTGCGCAACACCTGGGCGCTGGTGCCGATCCTGCTGCTGATCGGCGGCATTATCGTGTCGATCTACGGCGGGCTGGCCTCGCCTACCGAGGCGGCGGCTGTCGGCGTGGTGCTGTCCATTGTCATCGCCCGCTGGACCGGCAGCTTCGACATGGCCACCCTCAAGGACTCGCTGTTCGCGGCGGTGCGCACCGCCTGCATGATCGCCTTTATCATCGCCGGCGCCTCCTTTCTGACCTCGGCGATGGGCTTCACCCAGGTGCCGATGCAGCTGGCCCGGACGATCGGCGAGATGGGGCTGTCGCCGACCATGCTGCTGGTCATGCTGACCTTGCTGCTGCTGGTGATGGGCTGCTTCCTCGACGGCATCTCGCTGATTCTGCTGGTAACGGCCATTCTGATGCCGTTGGTCAGCGCCGCCGGCTTCGACCTGATCTGGTTCGGTATCTATCTGGTGGTGGTGGTGGAGATGTCGCAGATCACCCCACCGGTGGGCTTCAATCTGTTCGTGATCCAGGGGCTGACCGGCAAGGACATCCTCACCATCACCAAGGCGACGCTGCCGTTCTTCCTGTTGATGATGCTATCCATCGCGCTGATGCATCTGTTTCCGGAGATTGCGCTCTATCTGCCCCAGGCGATGAATCGCTAGTCAAAAAAATCTTCTGGCTGCTGGCTGGTGCGACGGCACTGGTCGGCGGCCAGCGGTAGTGCCTGGTCGGCGCCGTAGAGGCTGAACTCCATGTACCAGTAGTTCTCCTCCTCCCCCTCGAAACGCAGCCGCATCACCTCGCCGCGGCGCATCTCGCGCAGCAGCTCGGCCTGATCCTCGACGTAGAAGCGCGCATAGAAGCCATCATCACCGGCGCGGGTGGCGAACTCGGCGGCGGCATTATGCGTCTGCAGGCGGTCGATGCGGATCTCGGTGGGCGCCAGATTGACCACCTCATCCTGCTGCTGTGTCTCCTCCAGGGTCACGCGCATCTGCAGGTCCGGCAGGTCGCAGACCCCTGCCCGGTAGTTCACCGCCAGATAGGCGTCGCTGTAGTCGCTGGCGTTGAGGGCGCGATACACGCGCTGATCGCCATCGCCGAGGGTGGCCACGGCCCAGGCATCGATCACCTGCAGGCGCTCATCGACGAGGTCGGCGCTGGCAGCGCCACCGAGTGGCAGCAGGGTAAGCAGGAGGGCGGCCGATAAGCAGGCGGTAGAGCGGGGCATGGCGGGTTCCTGGGGTGGTGAGCTGCAGTCGGCAGAAGAGTACCAGAATCGCCAATCGGCAGCCCAGCGCAGGTTGGGAAGTGTAACGGGCGTAAAAATTTGTACAGCCTGCAAGTAAAGTTGTACAGGAATTCTTTGTTCGTATAGCTTTGTGCAGGTGTTCGCGCCTCGTGCGCCACACGACCGACGCCAGACCCCAATAACATTGTACAAGGAATGCCGCCATGCAGGGCCGCCTCTCTCTCCTCAAAGGTCGCAGCATCAAGACGCGTCTACTCGCCTGTTTCGCTGTCATCATCGTGCTGATGATTGCCCTGACCGCGGTTGGCGTAGGGCAGGTCAACAGCATCGACGCCAGCCTGACCCTGATCAACGACGTCAACGGCGAGAAGCAGCGCCACGCCATCGACTTCCGCGGCAGTGTGCACGACCGCGCCATCGCCCTGCGTGACGTCACCCTGGTCGACAGCAGCGCCGCGCTGGAAACTGCGCTGGGCGAGATCGCCAGCCTCGAGGCGGACTATCAGCAGGCCGCGGCCAGCATGGCCAGCATGTTTGCCAGCCGCGATGACATCACCGCCGAAGAGCGCGCCGCACTGGCTGACATTGAGTCGGTAGAAGCACGCACCATGCCGCTGGTCGAGGCGGTAATCGAGCGTCGTCTCGATGGCGATGTTGCCGGTGCCCGCGAGCTGCTACTCGAGCAGGCCAGCCCGGCCTTCAGCGCCTGGCTCGCCAGCATCAATAGTTTCATCGACCTGCAGGAGAGCATGAATGCCGCCGAGGCGAGCGAGGCCCGCGCGCTGGCCGGCGGCTTCCAGATCCTAATGCTGGTGCTATGCGGGGGGGCGGTGATCGTTGCACTGCTGCTGGCCGCTCGCCTGACGCGTCAGCTGCTACGTGAGCTCGGCGCCGAGCCCCACGAGGTACGCGCCTTCGCCGAGGCGGTGGGGCGTGGTGAGCTGGTCAGTACGCGTCAGCTGCGAAAGCACGACACGCGCAGCATCATGGCCAGTCTGGTGGCGATGTCCCAACAGCTGCAGAGCACCGTCTTCAATGTGCGGCAGGCGGCGGAAGAGGTGGCCAGCAACAGCGAACAGATCGCCGAAGGTAACAATGAGCTGGCCTCGCGCACCGAGCAGCAGGCCAGCGCGCTGACCGAAACGGCCACCGCCATGGAGCAGCTCAGCAGCAGCGTCAAGCTCAATGCCGATAACGCCCGCCAGGCCGACCAGCTGGCCGCTAGCGCTACCCGCGTCGCCGGCGAAGGCGGCGAGTCGGTGCAGCAGCTGGTTGCCACTATGCAGGAGATTCGCGAAAGCTCGCGAGAGGTCTCGGAGATCATCAGCATGATCGACGGCATTGCCTTCCAGACCAATATCCTGGCCCTCAACGCTTCGGTGGAAGCGGCGCGGGCCGGCGAGCACGGTCGCGGCTTTGCGGTGGTCGCCAGCGAAGTGCGCAATCTGGCCCAGCGCAGCGCCGAATCCGCCAAGCAGATCGAAGCGCTGATCTCGGCCAATGTCGAGCGCATCGAACAGGGCGCCGAGCTGGCCGGTGACACCGGTCGCAGCACCCAGGAGATCATCGCCGCCATCGACAAGGTGACCCAGTACGTCAGCGAGATCAGCCACGCCACCGCCGAGCAGAGCGTCGGCGTGACCCAGGCCGGCCAAGCGGTCTCCGAGATGGATCACGTCACCCAGCAGAATGCCGGCCTGGTATCGGAGAGCGCCAGCGCCGCCGGCAACCTTCGCCAGCAGGCGCGGCGCCTGGTCGACGCGGTGGCGGTGTTCACCCTCGACGCGGCGAGCGAACGACAGCCTGGTGGCCACGCCGCCGCCGAGGCCCCGGCGTCACCGCTGGCCGCGGCGCCGCGCAGCAGCGTGCTGGGGCGGCCGCTGTTGGCCTCGCGCATGCGCTGAGAGAACCCACGGTCCAAACGCGGGAGCCATTTGCGGCTCCCGCTGTCGTTATTAGGGTGTACCCCCGAGAGGAGAGCCGTATGCGATCCACTACCTCGAGCAGGCCTTCGACGATGCCCCTGAGCGGGCTGATTATCGTGGCGCTGCTACTGTTGGCGGGCTGCGCCGCCTCGGCACCCCACGAGCAGCACGCCATTACCCTGCAGGACGGTGACGAGGTCGAGATCGTCTCGGCCGGCGCGCGCTACTTCACCTTCACCCTGGATAGCCCCGCCAACGTCGTGCTCGAAAGCCACACCCACGCCGGCCAGCAGACCCAGGTGATTCCCAATGCCCGGCTGCTGGATGCCGAGGGCAACCAGGTCGCCCGCGACTGGGACGGTGGTCGCGGACACAACTTTCGCCTCGAGCAGCAGCTCGAGCCGGGTGTGTGGTTCCTGCACGTGATGAACCCCTTCGCCTGTAACGGCGAGCAGCGCTGCAGCGATCTCGACTATCGCTATCGCGTCAGCCTCGATGTCTCTCCCGACTGAATGATCGCCATCTGCGGATGGCGGTAGCTTGATAAGTGTTATGATATAACATATTTTGTGTGGCACTTTCCATGACGCTAGAGGAGATGCGCCATGCCAATGCCTACATCGTCCCATCGCCTGCCGGTGACGGTCCTGTCGGGGTTTCTTGGCGCCGGCAAGACCACGGTGCTCAACCATATCCTCAACAATCGCGATCAGCGCCGCGTGGCAGTGATCGTCAATGACATGAGCGAGGTCAATATCGACGCGGCGGCAGTGCGCGGTGCCGCTGCCGACAACGCGCTGGGCGAGATCGCCCTCAATCGCGTCGACGAATCGCTGGTCGAGATGAGCAACGGCTGCATCTGCTGCACGCTGCGCGAGGACTTGCTGATCGAGGTGGCGCGCCTGGCACGCGAGGGGTGCTTCGATGCGCTGGTGATCGAATCCACCGGCATCTCCGAGCCGCTGCCAGTAGCCGAGACCTTCACCTTCGAAGACGAACAGGGCCAGAGCCTGTCGCAGCTGGCGCGGCTCGATACCCTGGTCACGGTGGTCGATGGCGCCAACTTCCTGCGCCAGTACCACGACGCCCAGTCGCTGGCCGAGGCCGGCGAGAGCCTGGGCGAGGAGGACGAGCGCAACGTGGCCGACCTGCTGGTCGACCAGATCGAGTTCTGCGACGTGCTGCTGATCAGCAAGACCGACCTGATCGACGCCGCGCAGCTGGAAGAGCTGAAGGCCGTGCTGCGTTCGCTCAATCCCCAGGCCGAGCTGATCCCCATCCGCCAGGGCCAAGTGCCTCTCGAGCAGGTGCTCGAGACCGGCCGCTTCAGCTTCGAGCGTGCCCAGCAGTCCCCCGGCTGGCTCAAGGAGATGCGTGGCGAGCACGTGCCCGAAACCGAGGAGTACGGCATCTCCAGCTTCGCCTATCACGCCCGCCGGCCGTTCCATCCGCAGAAGTTCCACGACCTGCTGCACGGCGACTGGTTTGGCGGCAAGCTGCTGCGCTCCAAGGGGTACTTCTGGCTGGCGACGCGGCCGCAGTACGCCGGCCAGTGGAGTCAGGCCGGGGGCATTGCCCACCATGGCTACGCTGGGATGTTCTGGAAGGCGGTCCCCGAGGCGCGCTGGCCGGATGACCCCGAGTACCTTGGCTATATCATGGAGAAGTGGCAGGAGCCGTTCGGCGACATGCGCCAGGAGCTGGTGTTCATCGGCCAGCACCTGGACAAGGCCAGGCTGTGCGAGGCGCTGGACGCCTGCTTGCTGAGCGATGCCGAGATGGCCGCGGGGGTAGAGGTGTGGCGGCGCTTACCCGACCCCTTTCCGGCCTGGGACGAGCAGCCCGCGGTGGCGTAAGTCCCGAGGCTGTGCGAGCAATTAAAGGCGAAAGTGCCATCAGTTTCGGCAATCGAACGGGATAAAACACTGCTTCAATGATTGACTAGGGGTTGTCTGAAAAGTCGGCGAGCGAAGACCAGACAAGGCAAAAATCGGTGAAAAGGCGGAGTTTACGGGGTGTAAATGAGTACTTTGAGTCGATTTTTAACGCCGTATGGTCGAGCGCAGCCAGTTTTCGGACAGAACCTAGCATGCCTGCCTTGTCTGCCAGGCGACTCGCGAGGCCCTTGTCTAGGGGACCTACGGCCCAACGGGGCGGGCAATGCCAGCAGGTAAATACCGACGATGCTACTGGACAGATGGCGGAGATAGGGCATAAATTCCTGTATGGAGCCGCCTGGCACAGGTAGCAGGGACAGTCAGCGACACGCGAAGGGCTCGATGTGAACATATCTCTCGTGACCATAACCACAACAATCGGTCGCCATCGCCTCTGGGGGCTCGTTGCCCTGACGCTGGGCGTCTGGCTAATGGCGTCCTCGGCCCAGGCCAATCCGCGCTATGCGGCGATCGTGGTCGATAGCCAGAACGGTGAGGTACTGCACTCGGCGAACGCCGACGCCACTCGTTACCCGGCCTCACTCACCAAGATGATGACCCTCTACCTCGCCTTCGAAGCGGTCGAGGAGGGGCGCATGAGTCTCGACCAGCCGCTGCCAGTCTCCTCCTATGCGGCGTCGATGCAGCCCTCCAAGCTCGGCGTGAAAGCCGGCGATACCATCACCCTGCGTGAAGCGATCCCGGCACTGATCATCCGCTCGGCCAACGACGTGGCCGTGGTGGTGGCCGAAGCGCTGGGTGGCAGCGTTGACCACTTCGGCGAGATGATGACCGCCAAGGCGCGCAGCCTGGGCATGCCCAACACCTACTTCCGTAACCCCTCGGGCCTGCCCGACCCGCTGCAGACCTCCACCGCCCGCGACCTGGCCACGCTCTCGGTGCGGCTGATGAACGACTTTCCCGACTATTATCACTACTTTGCCAACTCCAGCTTCACCTACCGCGGCGAGACCATCAACGGCCACAACCGCCTGCTGCGCAACTACCCCGGCGCCGACGGCCTCAAGACCGGTTTCATTCGCGCCTCGGGGTTCAATGTCGCCACCTCCGCGGTGCGCGACGGGCGGCGTATCGTCGCCGTGGTGATGGGCGGCTTTACCGCCCAGTCCCGCGATGATCACATGATCACCCTGCTGGACCGCGGCTTCATGCGCGCCGCCCTCAACGATCAGAACGGTTGGGTGGCGGAAACCAGTATCGCTCAGCCCATGGAGACCCTGGTGGCGTCGGTGCAGGGCCAGTCGAGCGATATTCCGAGCCGGGCGCCGACCACCGCGATGGCTGACCTGCAGACCCAGCCGGGTGCGACCAGCGAGCCGCTGCGGCTGATTGCGGCGCTGGATGCCCGGCCGCGCAGCAACCAGCCGGCCGATAGCGTCGACTCCCGTGCTGACACGACACCGGCCTACCGCGCCGATGAAGACCCGATCCTGGCCGTGCTCAGTGCTTCCGGTGTCGCCTCCGAAGGCAGCATCGAACAGGGCGACTGGGCGATCCAGGTCGGCGCCTACCAGGACTTCGACAAGGCCCGCGACTCGGCGTCGCGGGCGGCCAGCTACCTGCCCTCGGAGCAGGCGCTGTCGCGGGTGGCGGTCACCGAAGTGGAGTCCAGCGATCGCAAGTTCTTCCGCGCCCGGCTGGTCGACCTGCAGGAGAACCAGGCCCGCGAGACCTGCTACCGCCTGGCCCAGAGCGGCATGGACTGCCAGGTTGTGACGCCCTGAGCTAGCGTCGTCCCATCTAAGCTGATGCATATTCCAACGGCCTCGCACTCGCTGCGGGGCCGTTGACGTTGGCGGCTTCGCCCAGTGCGAGCCGACTTGAGCCTCGCGCTTTTCCGTCCTCTTGCCTCGCTGCAATCACTATTCTTAGATCTTAGAGAGGGTTGGCTAAATCGCTGGAAAAATTTTCCCGCAGCGTCTCCAGGTGTGCGATTCGGCGTTTTACATCACTCTCAAAGTGGAGCGATAGCTGGGCAACCAGAAAATCAATCACTGCAACACAGGTAAGATAAGAGTCGAAGGGTGAAGATGTATCAATATGACAGCACCATGTATGTTTCGCCATGCTGGAAATTGGTGACATCCACTGATCAGTGAAGAGAAGGATGGTCGCACCATTAGAATGTGCTACCCGGGATATTCTCAGCATATCATTTTGATAACGACGCATGTCAAAGCAAATGAAAGCATCACCTTTTTTCAAATCGATGAGAAACTCCGGCCAGCATGCTGACTGGCCTTCCAACAAAATGACTTTATCACGAATTTCTCGCAAGTGGACATGAAGATATACAGCTATCGCATGAGAAAATCGCCCGCCTACTATAAAAATTCGTTGTTTTTTTTCAGCCAGCAGCTCAATGGCGGATTTTATATCGCTCTCGTTAAGGTAGCCCATAGTACGCTGAAGGTTATCGCTAAATTTCTCAGTAAAGGAGTTGATGGTTTCGTTGGGGTGGAGCTCATCTCTCGCTTGATCTATAAGAGTAAGAGGAGACTGCAGTTTGTCATGCACTTCATTGCGTAGTTTTCTCTGAAATTCAGCATACCCTTGCAGTCCCAGCTTACTGACCATTCTTAAAATTGTGGGTGGACTTACATCGGCGGTGGCTGCATAAATTCTGAGGTTTTCTAAGCCGATAAAAGGATAGTCTTGCATGAGAGCTTTCGCCGCTTTCTTTTCAGATGCGGTAAATTTATCGAGATTAAAATGAATACATTCAGCAATAGTCATAATTAGTACCCAGCGCTACCGGTCCGATTGAGCAGCGATATCGAGAGAAGTTATCCGCAGTCTCGACTATGGTAGTCCTGCCGTCAGATATGTCGATGAACTGCAGGAGTTTAGACTCTATCAGCATAATGTCCTTGTCGCCTATTTTCCAAGAAATGTAGGATATTGCCCTTGCTACTTTACGCTGCCTTGGCGAGTAATTTGAGGCGGAACTGGTCCATTACTACAGCAAAGATTAGCAATGCTCCGATTACAACGGTCTGCATATATGAGTCGACGCCAGACAAGTTCATGCCATTTTTGAAGACACCGATTAGAAGGGCGCCAAGAACGACATTTTCTACACGGCCGATACCGCCGCGTAAGCTGACGCCGGCAATGACACAAGCAGCAATCGACTCGAGCGGGAACTGCACGCCGATATTGGCATCACCAGTATCTAGGCGCGCTGTCATCAGTAAGCCAGCTAGCGCGGCCATCACACCACACAGCACATAAGCTCTGAATAGGCCACGCTGTGTATTGATACCAGAGAGCTGGGCTGCTTTTATATTCCCACCTACCGCATAGAGATGGCGCCCAAGGCGGGTCTTATGAACTAAGACGAAAAGAATAATACTCAGCAAAATCGCTATCCATACTGGTGTCGAAACTCCCAAAAGTCGACCATAGCCAAAAATATCACTGAACTGCATAGGAATGCCATATACGGGAACACCCCCAGTCATGTATAAGGCCAAGCCGAATCCTACTGACGCCATGCCCATGGTCATGATGAATGGTGAAACATTGAAGACAGCCACCCCGATGCCATTTAGTGTGCCGATCAAAATGCCGCTGAGAACCCCGCTGACGATGCCTAATAGAATTGATAGTACTATCGCATCGGGGAAATTAACTATCGACCAGGTCATGGTCAGCGCACCGACCACCGATGAGAATGCCATGATAGTTCCGACAGAAAGGTCAAACCCGCCTGTTAATAAAGTCAGCATTTGCCCGACTGCAACAATTACCAAGTAGGAAGACTGCCTTAAAATATTGGCAATATTGTTGGCAGTAAGAAAGTTGTCGGCGACTATGGTGAATGTTATTAGCGCAACAAGCATGATGAAAGGTAGAGCGCCAAGTCTAAGGAACAGCATCAAGGAGATATGCTTTACTTTATGGGCTGCTTGGTTTTTGGACAACTGCGTAGCAGAGTGGTTGTTCATCGTTCTTCCTCTCTCTCAATAAAATAACTTACTACGTTTTGTTCCGTTATATCATTGCCTTCGAGTACTGCTTTTATCATTCCCTTGTGCATGACATAAGCGCGATGACAAAGCTGCGTAATTTCAGAAATATCTGATGAAATAATCACGACCGAAGCACCAGACTCACATAGTCTTTTGATAAAAAGGTAAATTGAGGCTCTAGCACCAACATCAACACCTACAGTTGGCTCATCAAAAATAAAGCACCGTGAGTGAGTCGTGGTAGATCGCCCCAACATGATTTTTTGCTGGTTACCGCCTGAGAGAGTGCCTGCGTTGCGAAATATATCGAGAGGTTGAACTTCCATGTCACTAGCAATGCAGTGCGCAGCATTACTTTCGGCATTCTTCCTGATTAGACAGCCCCAATTATTACTATAGTCCTCTAACGCTGGCAGCATGATGTTGTCTTTTATAGATTGCATCATAAGCAAGCCCTCTGCCTTGCGATCCGATGGAACATAAAAGATGCCGCTGTCTATCATTTTTCGTGTATTAGCGTTGGTTTTATCGACACCATCGACATGGATATGACCAGACTTAGCTTTCTCAATGCCGAAACATGCTCGAAGAAGCTCTGATTTCCCAGAGCCGATAACTCCTGCTACACCTACTACTTCGCCTGCTCGGCAGAAGAAGTTAGCATCTTTTACCGATCCGGATGATGTGGTTAATCCATCAATTTTTAGGACAGTGTCAGATGGATTGTATGAAATACTAGGAAATATTTGCTGTATATCTTTGCCGGTCATTAACTTTATAAGAATGGACTCATTGGCATCTGCAACATCAAGGGTGCGAATGAATTTTCCATCTCTTAGAACGGTGATTCTGTCGCCAAGATCATAGACCTCACTCATTCGGTGAGTAATATAAATTATTCCAGTTCCATGAGCTTTTAGCTCGTTAATAAGGGTGAAGAGCTTCTGGGCATCTTGATTAGTCAAGGATGCTGTGGGTTCATCAAGGATCAATACCTTGGGCCGAGATCTAAATGCCTTGGCTATCTCGACCATCTGCTGCTCAGCGCGTGATAGAGTACCTACGATGCGATTTGGGGGGATGTCAAAACCGAGGTGCTCTAATAGCCTTTTTGCTTCTTTGCGAATTTGTCTGTCATTAATTATTCCGGCAAATGCATGCTTGTTCTCTTCCCCGAGACAGATGTTCTCAGCTACTGTCATCTGGGTTATGAGAGAAAACTCCTGAAAAACAGCGGCAATTCCTTTCTTCTTGCCATGGTAGACGCTGTCAATAGAAACTTCCTCGCCTTCCAGTAGCATGATGCCCTCTGTCGCCTGAAGGGCGCCAGTGATAATATTAATTAAAGTTGATTTTCCAGCGCCATTCTCGCCAAATAGAACATGAGTCTCCCCGGGATAGAGAGTGAAATCAACGTTGTCGAGCGCCAGCGCGCCAGGAAAACGCTTGCTAATCTTACAAAGATTAAGAATAGGGAGCGCTCCCGAGGAAGCGCTCTCAATATTGCTGCTTGGGGTGTGCATAATGTGTCTCTTTACCAACTATTGCTGAACACTAAACACGGGCCGCCAGCCGTCCGGGGCTAGAGAGGTTTGCTGGTCAAAGCTGTTGACATTATCTTGGCTGATAATAAACAGCTCTGGTCCAACGTGCTGCATATAATCCTCCCCTTCGAGGACCCTTACCGCCTGATCAATGGCAATTCTCCCTTGAATGGCCGCCGAATCTGTAGGAGCCGCCAGGATTTCGCCGCGGGTAATTCCACGATGTACGCCAACAGAATAGTAATATGGCATGACACTGATTTGCCCCGTCATGCCGCGTGAGCGCAGCAGGTTTGCAGCACCTTCCGCTGTTGTAGTAGCGCCAATGATATAGTCAAGGTCTGGGTGAGCGGCCAGTACGTTCTCGACCAGCCCCATCTGAATTTCTTGGCTGGCATCGCCATACTGAGTGTCTACAATCTCAACTGCGGAACCCTCAATCGCATCATTGAAACCTCTATTGCCGTCCTCTGCCCAGCCTGCTCCGGCGGCTCCTGGAAACCAGCCCACTTTGACAGGGTCTTCGCCTTCGGGGTATGAATCAGCCAGGTAACTCCCTGCCATATGGCCAAGCTTGTAGAATGAAACAAGAGACTTGGCAGAAATGTTGGGAGATGACACACCATTGATGAGATCGATGACGGGGATGCCTTGGGAAGTGACATCTTCAATCAATCGGTTGAGGCCATCATACGAGATCGCCGCAAGTACTACGGCATCTGCGCCTCGTGAAATGCAGTTTTCAACCTGTGATATTTGCGTATCCAGGTTAGTGTAAGCCCCTGCTTCAAATAGCTGCATATTGACACCAAGGCGCTTGGCCTCGTCGGCAACCCCATAGTTTACTGCCAGCCAGTATGGATCTTTCATGTGAGGGAATGAGACGCATATATCCCAAGCTTTAGAAGCTTTTTCAAGTGGAGTGTAAGCTGCTTGATGGGTAGGACTTTCCATGTCAAAGGGCGGATCCCAGACATCGACGTTGATAGGATACCAGCTGTCATTGCCCGCAAAGCTGAGGGCTGAAAATCCACAGCCAAGGGTGAGAGTTGCCAAGTAGGTGATTTTTCTCATGTTATTCTCCTGGTTGGATGCGTTTATTCTTGCCTTGATGAAGATTTAGGATAAATCCTTTATTTCATCGATAAGTGCAACAGTGGTCATTCCCCTGGCATAGTGCCCGACCATTCGATTAATTGTGGACTGTTGTTGTGCTTCAGAATAAGTGGCGCAGGCATCGGTTACCATGGTGACTAAATAGCCTAAGTCGGCGGCGTCACGGATGGCTGACTCAACGCACTGCTCACTTACGACGCCTGCTACCACTAGCTGCTCAATATCCAAGTTTCTCAACACGTAATGTATATTTGTCGAATTAAAAACGCTGCAAGATGTCTTGGCGATAACAATTTCATTAGCCTGTGGGGTTAGTTCATCAATCACCTGGGCTTCCCACGAGCCCTTTGGTGCATGTAGTCCTGAGATCTTATAATCTAAACTGCGATCCCTACCATCAATGGTCAGGCTTTCGATGACGGTATAGATAACTTCAACGTGATTGTGGCGAGCGGTATCAATCAGCCATCGAATGTTGGGTATCACAGTTCTATTTAGGGTCGTAAAATAGTGCTTTTTTTTGCTTTCTGGCGAGCCTATGACCTCCGCATTTTGACGTAGATGCTTACCACACTCCATGTTTTGCATGTCAATAATTAAAATGGCTGACTTACTCTTTTTCAGCGACGCCTCACGTCTCTCAGGGGCGGGTGGCTCAATATTGTCGATGGGCTTCATCAGACTACCATGCTCCTCATGGTTGAGTGAATTGCATTGTAAAGCACTTCAATAATCCGCTCGCCTGATTCTGTATTCACTAATTGGTCTTGGCGGATCTCGATGAGTACGTTGGGAAGTCCATTCTTTTCTCCATGTATCGGGATGCTAGCATCAGTCTCACGGCTGACAGGATATGGCTGGTTGTCTCCGATGCATAGCTCTCCGGCGTGCCGAGAGAGATTCTCCAACAGTAGAGACGATACTCTCTTGTCTTTGTTATAAGTTATACCAATGTGCCATGGCCTTTCCGTACCCTGCATAACACTTGTGAAGGAGTGAATAGAAATCAAGATAACGCATTGATTTTCCTCCTGCATGGCCTCAATCTGTTGCTTGATAGCCCTGTGGTAGGGCCAGTATATGTATTCAATACGTTGCTGTCGCTGTGTGTCATCTAGGGCAATGTTGCCGGGAATGCATACGCCTTCAGTCTGTGAAGGAATGCTGTCAATAGCCTCTAAAGGTCTATTACAATCAATCACAAGCCTTGAGTATCCGGAGCCTATCAAAGGAGCAGAAAGTCTGTCAGATAATTCTTTGGCTACTTTCCAAGCGCCAATATCCCATGCTAATGACCTGCCCAACTGATAGTCTGCAAGTCCTAGGTGCTGCATCCCCTGGGGTATTCTATTGCTGGCGTGATCACAGATCAGCAATACGTTGCTTTTCTTATTAATATTATGTTCCAGGACCGTATCAGACAAGTAACTTAGGCAAGACGACTGGTCGACATGCCCTTGAACCATAAACGATTTTTCCATAGTGACACCTTGGCATTTAGATGGCCACGTTATAGGCGCCTATAATGGAGCTCTGATCCATCTTCCGGCACTGTTCATATTCATCATGTTTAACTGCAACCTGGCTTGCGAGAAGCTGTTCGGGCAGAGCTTCAGTTAGAAAGTGGCTAGAAGTTAGTGCCTCTAGGGCTTCCTCTACACTGGTCAGAAGCGGTGTGGCCACGGCCATAATGTTATCCGAAGGCTGCGAGATGGCAGCTTTTTCATCAAGTGCCTTCATTCCTGCATGAATTAAAGCACCAAGTAACACATAAGGATTTGCCGTAGCATCAGCAACTCTATACTCAATATTTGCCTGCTGCTGCCGGCGGATAGATGTCTTGGCCGTTCCGGGGCAGAGTCTGAGAGCCGCTTCACGATCCCGATAACCAAAGCCCGCACGCCCTGCAGCCCACTGGTTTGGCTGGAGTCGGTAGTAGGAAGGCACTGTCGCTGCGCCGAGTGCACAGAGTGAGCTTAGCTCTTTCAGTATGCCAGTGACGAAGCAGCCTGCTGTGTCTCCAACCGTGCTATCTTTATCCCCGGGCACCAAGGGGGTCTGATCTCGGTCAAAGAGGCTAAAGTGTATATGCACTCCATTCCCGGCGTCATATAGATTAGGTTTGGGGGCAAATGTGATAGGGCACTGCTGTGCCCGAGCGACTTCGCGAATAATATCTTTCAGTATGACAGCATTATCGGCAGCTTTGACAGGTGACTCTGGCTCTATGACGACTTCAAACTGACCCTTGCCATACTCAGGTATGATAAGTTCGAGCCCGATGTTGCAGGAATCAAGCGCCTCTGCCCAGCTTTCCATCACAGGCTTGTGCGCCATCATTGCTTGCAAGCTAAAGCCATGCACGATGTCTTGCCGTGGATTTATCAAAGAAAATTCATGCTCAAATGCAACTTTAAGTGTTATGCCATGCTTGTCTTGTAAACGTTTGACAGCATTTGTCAGGAAGCTTCTTGGGCAGCCGCTCCACGGTGTGCCATCTGCTTCGCATATGTTTGAAAGATAAAATCCCGCCGATGCTTCTTCATCTTGATATTGATAAGGGAGTGAAATAGCTGACGCTGTATCGGGAAACATTCTCAGCTCACCCGTAGCTCCCGCCGGGTTAGTCGAAGCGATATTGCCAAAGCTTGTCAGGCACATATTGCCTGGAATCCATGCAGTGCCTGATTCCAGAATTGCCTCTTCGCGGTGGCTAGGGAAGGATCTAACTCGAGTTACTCCAGCATGGTCACTGAAGCCGATGGCCTTCAGAGCTGTTTTTCTGCAAACCATGTCTAGTTTCTCACTGCCGGTTGTTAGTCTTTTATCGTTCCAACAACGTAGGTTCGGGAGCAGCATGGTGTCAAACAAAATTTCCAGAAATACCACATTGTAACGATGTCTGTAACTTCTGTTCCAGGCTGTCTTGTCCTTGGCGGTGGATTTAACTTATTGAAAAATAAATGGTATCCCGCGACAAGATAGATGGGATGTGGGTTGGTGATGCTGTATTTTGGAATTTCACCAGTTGCTTCGTATCTTGCCGGAGCTTGCGGCTAGGCTACCTATGCACGTCAACTACTTCGACCGCTCGGCGATAATTGAAATGACTGGTTGGATGGGTAGTCTGGCGACGTGCTCTGGTCTCTTTGTCAATCACGTTGATAGGCGTGCTTCCGGGGGAAAGGTCAGTTGCGCTAGTCCATAAAAAGCGGCCTTCGAGGCCGCCAAGAGGACCGCTTGTCTTCCATTGGAAGCCTTACGCCAACGAAACCGGTTCCGCTTTCGCGCTGGGGCGAGACGCCGCTTCGGCATTCTCTTCCAGTGCCAGCTGCCGGTCGCACAGCCGTGCGATCAGCGCCGGGTCGTGGCTGACCAGCATCACCCCGCAGCGTCGCTCCCGGGCCAGTTCCACCAGCAGGCTCAGCGTCTGCTGCTGGGTGATGGGGTCGAGGCGCGAGGTGGGTTCGTCGGCGAACAGCAGGCGTGGCTCGAGCAGCAGCACGCGCAGGATGGCGAAGCGCTGCAGCTCGCCGCCGGAGATCTCGCCGGGGCGCCGCGCCAGCAGCCGCTCGTCGAGCCCCAGGCGCTCCATCAGCGGGACAATGGCCGCACGCTCGAGGCGATGGCGCTGCACCAGGTCGTCGAGCAGCCGCGACAGCCGCCAGTGCGATGAGAACGCCGCCGGTGGGTCCTGGTAGAGCTTCTGCAGGCCCAGGCGGTGCCCAGGGGCATGCTGGATCTCGCCTGCATCGTGGCTCGCCAGGCCCAGCAGCATATCGCCCAGGGTGCTCTTGCCGCAGCCGGAGGGGCCGACCACGCCAACGATTTCACCGGGCAGTACGCTGACGTCGAGACCGCTGAACAGCTGGCGCCCGCCGCGCGACTTGGCCAGGCCGCGGGCCGCCACCACCGGCGTTGCATCCGGCGCGCTGGCGAGCCGTGGGGGTGCCGGCCAGCGCGAGGGCTCGGCGTCGAGCAGGTGACGGCCATACTCGGTCTGCGGCGCCTCGAGGATCCGTTCGGCGGGCCCGCGTTCGACCACCTGGCCGTGGCGCAGGATCACCACTTCGCCGCCCAGACGCCGGGCGACATCGATATCGTGGGTGATGGTCAGCAGCGCGCCGCCGGCCTGGGGCGTCCTGGCCAGCAGCTCGACCACGGCGTCGCGGCGCGGCGCGTCGAGCCCCTTGGTGGGCTCATCGGCGATCACGATGGGGGCGCCGCCGGCGCTGGCGGCGGCGAAGGCGACGCGCTGGGCCATGCCGCCGGAGAGCTCGCCGGGCAGCTTGCCGCCGGCGTCCTCCAGGCCCAGCTCGGCGAGGTCATGCTGGGTGGCCTGGCGGGCCTTGCCAGGCGCTAGCCCGGCCACATGGCGATGGCTCTCGGTTATCTGGGCGGCGGCGCGCATGGTGGGGTCGAGAGCGTGCCAGGGCTCCTGGGGCAGCAGCGCCAGGCGCCGCCCCCACAGGGTGCGGCGGGCGGCGACATCGGCAGCCGCATAGGACGTGCCGTCGATGCCAAGCTCGCCTGCCGGGGTGAGGCCCTGCGGCAGCGTGCCCATGATCGCCTGGGCAATCAGGCTCTTGCCCGAGCCGGTTTCACCGAGCAGGGTCAGGCGCTGGCCTGAGGCCAGGCTGAGGGAGAAGGGCGCGATGGTCACGCCGTCGCCGTGGATGGTCAAGTCGCTGACCTGGAGGAGGGGGTGGCTCATCGTGGGTCCTTCCCGGCTAGCAGGTTGAGGCTGAAGACCAGCACGAACAGCGCCAGGATCGGCTGGGCCATGGCCCAGGGCGCCTCGTGGTAGTAAGGCAGCAGCTCGATCATCATCAGGCCCAGTTCGGCGGTGGGCGGGCGCAGGCCAACGCTGACGAAGCCCAGCGCGGCCATGGCGAGTATCGCGCTGGCGGCGCCGAAGGCGGCCAGGGTCAGCACCTGGGGTGCCAGCTCCGGCCACAGGTGGCGGCGGAACAGATAGAGCGGCCCAAAGCCGAGCAGGCGACTCGCCTCCAACTGCGGCGAGGCCACCAGCACCCGGGTGCGGGCGCGCACCACCCGGAAGTACTCGATCCACAGCACCAGCGAGATACCCACGTAGAGCGCCCAGAAGTTGCCCGGGGCGATGGCCACCAGCAGCAGCACCAGCAGCAGGCCCGGCAGCGCCAGGCAGGCATCGGCGACGCTGCCCAGGATGCGGTCCAGCCAGCCGCCGCGCCAGCCGGCGATCACCCCGAACAGGATGCCCGGCACGGCGGCCGTGACCACGCTGAGCAGCGCCATGCCCAGCGACAGGCGTAGGGCGGCGGCGGTGCGCGCCAGCATATCGCGGCCCAGGTGATCGGTACCCAGCGGCGCGGCAAGCGTTGGCAGTTCGAGGATGCGCACCAGCTGCTGGCGGGCCGGGTCGGCGTCGTGCCACAGCGGCACCAGCCAGGCGAAGGCCAGCAGCAGTGCCAGCAGCAGCGCACCGGCCCGCTGGCGGGTGCTCAGCGCGGGCCAGGCGAGTCGTCGCAGCGGGGCGATCAGCGTCGCTTGCATCATGTCTCGCGTCTCCTCGGGTCGAGCCAGTGGCAGATGAGATCCACCGCGGTGTTGAGGGCCACGAACATCAGGCCCATCACCAGCGCGGTGCCCTGGATCATCGGCACGTCGCGGGCGACGATGGCGTGGACCAGGGCGTGGCCGATGCCGGGCCAGGCGAACAGCGTCTCGACCACCACCACGCCTTCGATCAGGTAGACGAACTGCACGCCCAGGTAGGCCACCACCGGCAGGGCGGCATTGCGCAGTCCGTGACGCAGGAAGCTGAGCCGCGAGCCGAGGCCCTTGGTGTGCGAAAAGGCGTAGTAGGCCGACTGCGATACCTCGGCCATGGCATTGCGCGCCACCCGGCTGGAGACCGCGGCCAGCGCCAGCGCCAGGGTCAGTGACGGCAGTACGCTATGCGCGAAGCGGCCGTGGCCGGCGGCGGGCAGCCAGCCCAGCGCCACCGAGAACAGCAGGATCAGCAGCAGGCCAACGGCGAACGGCGGCAGCGCCCGCAGCACGCTGGCGGCGACTTCGCTGACGCGGTCGAGTGTGCCGGCGGGCTTGCGGCCGGCCAGCAGCCCCAGCGGGGGGCCGAGCAGCAGCGACAGCAGTACCGCCATCACCGCCAGGCCCAGGGAGTGGCCTAGCTGGTGCCACAGCTCGTGGATCACCGGCTCGCCGCTGACCAGCGAGCGCCCCAGGTCGAGCTGCAGCAGGTCCCACAGCCAGCCGAAGTAGGCGCCCAGCGCCGGCTGGTCGAGGGCCAGTTCGGCGCGCACCGATTCGGCGGCGGCGCTGTCGACCATATCGTGGCCGTAGCGGCCGGCGGCGATGCGGTAGGCCATGTCGCCGGGCAGGGTGCGGGTCAGCACGAAGGTCAGGGTGCCGACCATCCACGCCACCAGGCCGGCCTGGAACAGCCGCTGCAGCAGCAGGCCGCGCAGCCCGCTGCGCCAGCGCGACGGGGAGGAGCGGCTCAACGTCAGGCTGGTCATTCGGCCCACCTCAGCTCATCCAGGCGGTAGCTGCGCTCCAGCGGGTCGATGGAGAAGCCTTGCAGATGAGTGCCGACGGCCGCCGTCTGCTGGTACCAGGCCACCGGTATCACCGGCATGGCCTGGTTGAGGCGTGTCGCGACGCGGCCGGCCAGCTCGCTGCGCACCTCGGGGTCGGTGTCGTGGCGCAGGGTGGCGAGCCAGCCGGCGAGTTCGGCGTCCGACCAGCCCATGGCACCCCAGTCGCCGCCCATGTCGTCGGGGTCGCTACCAAAATCATCCAGCAGGGTGCCCAGCGGGTTGGGCACCAGGCCGTAGTTGCGCGCCGCCAGGCCCAGCTCCAGGCTGCCGTCCTGGTGGCCGGAGGGGATCTCGCTGGCGTTGCCTACCGCGACGTTCAGGTCGACGCCCAGCTCGCGCCACTGGTCCTGCAGCGCGGTGGCCACCAGCGGCAGCTCCGGGCGGTCGGAGAAGGTGCGCAGGGTCAACTGGAAGGGCTCGCCATCGCGGCGCAGCACGCCATCGTCGCCGGCCTCCCAGCCCTGCTCGGCGAGCAGCTCACGGGCGCGCTCGAGATCCTGAGACTCGCCGGCATCCAGGCCCAGGTGCCAGGGGCCCAGGGCCTCGGGAAACAGCTCGGCGGCGGCGGCCTCGGGGTGGCGCAGTAGGCCGGTGGCGATGCCGCTGCGGTCGATGGCCAGGCTCAGCGCCTGACGTGCGCGCTGGTCGTCGAGGAAGGGATGACCGGCGTTGACCTTGAGCACGATGGTGCGCGGCAGCGGCTCGGCGTGGATGCTCAGCTGCGCGTTACGCATCAGCCTGGCGCGGCTCGCCGGGTCCAGGGTGAAGACGATATCGGCATCGCGGCTTTCGGCCATCAGCGCGCGGGTCTCGCCGCGGCCCACTGCCAGGTAGCTGGTCTGGGTGATGGCCGGCGCCTCGCCCCAATAGTCGTCGAAGCGCTCGGCGGTGAGGCGCTGCGGCGGGGCCAGCGACGCCAGCCGGTAGGGGCCGGTGGCGATCAGCTCGCGCACCGTACCGCTCTCGTCGTAGGCGTCGGGGGCCAGAATCAGCGTGGTGGAGTGGGCGAGCAGCGCCGGCAGCGGAGCGAAGGCTTCGTGAAGGTGGAACACCACCTCGCCATCCTCGGCCTCGATGGCCTCGATCGGCGCCGAGTCGAGCATGCCCGGCTTGCGCCAGGCGTGTTCCAGGCTCTTGGCTGCGGCCTCGGCGGAAAGCGGGCTGCCGTCATGGAAGAGCACGTCGTCTCGCAGCGTAAAGCGCCAGCTCAGGTCGTCGTCGGCGACCTGCCAGTCGCTGGCCAGGCCGGCGCTGGGTTGGCCCTCGGCGTCGGTATCGACCAGGGTCTCGCCGATGCCCATGCGAGCGAACACATAGCCGGAGGTGGAAGGGTCGAGGCCGGTGATCTCCCAGGGGGCGACGACGTCCAGGGAGCGGTCGTCGGCCGCGGCGGTGAGGGGCAGCAGGCCGAGGAGCAGGGCCAGGCCGAGGCGGCGCGGTGCAAGCATCGTAACGTCCTTTGACATGATCATGGGTTCAAGAAGATGACAGACGGCGCCAGCGCGACAGCAGGCTGTCGTGGCGCCCGCCCTCAGCCGGGGTCCAGGGCCAGCAGCAGGCGCCGCTCGCCGGGCGCGGGCTGTGGACTGCGGTGCACCAGCCCACGCCCCTCGTTGCCGATCCAGCCGTCGCCCTTGAGCAGCGCCAGATCGCCAACGCCGAGCTGCTGGATCGCCGCGGGGTCGCGCAGCGCCTCGGGCTTGCCGGGGTGTGGCGCGCCCAGGCCTGCACGCTCCACCGCCGACTCGGGCAGCCACTCGCTGGCCGGGCCGGCGTAGGTGGTGACCAGTCGCACGGCGAGATTGTCGACGTGGAAGCGCGGGCACATCGCCCCCTCCAGGGTGCGCAGACGCACGCCGATGGTGTCGGTGTCGAACAGGTAGGCCATGGCCTCGGCAACGATGCGAATATCGTCGATCAGCGCCGCGCCCTCGGCCGGGGCCGGCAGATGGGCGGCCAGGTCGTCGGCCAGTGCCTGACCCACGCCGCCGCGCCAGTGCCAGGAGATGCCACGCTCACTGCCAAGCTGGGCGGCGATATTGGCCTGGAGCGCGGCGTCCAGGCGCCGGGTCATCACCGCCAGAGTGATCTCCGCATCGAAGATCCTTGGCAAGACGCCGATATCATCGCCGAAGGCCCAGTGGGGCTCCCCGGCGGCGGGCGTAGTGGCGCTGGCCTCGAGAAACGGGTCGTCGAGCAGGGGCGCGGTAGCGACAGGCATGCAGTGTCCTCCGGTCCAGATTGAGTAGTTACTATATAACATAACAATAAAGGCGAGAACACGTTGGCTTGCGCTTTTGGCGCTTATCCATCGCCCCGACCCGGCGACTCGGCTATGTTAGAAGGCTTGGCTGTTGCACCGGGTTGGTGCGCTCAACGGTGTCGAAAGGAGGGCAAATGTCACCATCGCTGCAGGGGATACTATGGATGTGCGCCGGGGTGTTCTGCCTGTCGGTGGGCGATGCGATTTCCAAATGGCTGGGCGAGGTGCACTCGCCGATTCAGATCATCTTCTTCCGCACCCTGATCTCGCTGCCGCTGATCGCGCTGATCGCGCACTTCAACGGCGGCCTGCGCAAGCTCACCACCCGGCGCCCCGGCGTGCACCTGGTACGCGGCCTTTTGGCCACCGGCACCATGCTGTGCTTCGTGTTCGGGCTGGTGCTGCTGCCGCTGGCCGAGACCACGGCGATCGCCTTCGCCGCGCCGCTGTTCGTCACCCTGCTGTCGGTGCCGCTGCTCGGCGAGCGCGTCGAGCGGCTGCCGCTGGTAGCGGCGATCATCGGCTTTCTCGGCGTGCTGGTGGTGGTGCGCCCGGGCGGTGCCGGCTTCCAGTTGGGAGCCCTAGTGGTGGTGGCGGCGGCGATGTTCTATGCCCTGGTGATGATCACCGCCAGGCGCTACGGCGTGCGTGAGTACCTGTGGGCGATGGTGTTCTACGTCACCCTGGTGCCGCTGCTGGTGACCGGGGCGATGCTGCCCTGGGTGTGGCAGACGCCCTGGCCGCTGCACTGGTGGGGGTTCATCGGTGCCGGGATCTTCGGCATCGGCGCCATGGCCTGCCTGACACTGGCCTTTCGCCACGCCCCGGCGGCGTTGGCCGCGCCCTTCGACTACACCGGGATGCTGTGGGCGGTGCTGCTGGGCTGGTGGTTCTGGGGCGAAATGCCCGACCTGTGGGTGTATGTGGGCACCGCGATCATCATCGGCAGCGGCCTGGCCATCGCCTATCACGAGCGCCGCACCACCATTAAGCGCCGCCCCACGGCGTAAGCTCTGTACGAAAACTGCCTGCGCTCGCCGACTTTTCGGACAAAGCTCAGGGCGCCTGATATTAGCCGGCGATGGGCAGCTTCTTGCGGCTGAATAGCGTCAGCGCCACCAGCAGCGCCGTGGTGGTGAGGATCGCCACGGCGCTCATGGCCATGCCGACCCCGGGGGAGCCCTGCTCGAACTGGCCGAAGACGAAGGTCGAGACCGTGCGCATGCCAGCCGGCGCCACCATCAGCGAGGCCACCAGCTCGCGCGAGGCGATGGCGAACACCAGCAGCATCGAGACGATCAGGCTCGGCGCCAGGGCCGGCAGCAGGATGCGCCGGAAGGCGGTGAAGAAACCGGCGCCGCAGACCCGGGCGGCGGCCTCCAGGCTCTCGCCCATCTGGCGGAAGGCCGCCGAGGCGTAGCGCACCGGGTAGGGCAGCAGCAGGCAGGCATAGGCGAGCAGCAGCATGGCGCCGGTGTTGTAGATCTGGATTGGCCACCAGCTCTGGTTCCAGGCCAGGATCAAGCCCACCGCGACGACGATGCCGGGCATGGTATTGGGCAGCAGCGACAGCAGGTCCAGCAGCCCCTTGCCGCGCAGCTGGGCACGCACCACCAGGTAACCCACCAGGGCACCCAGCACGCCGGTCAGCAGGGCCGTGCCGATGGCCAGCCCGAGGCTGGTGGAGAGCGCCTGCATCGCGCCGCCACGATTGGCGAACAGCGCCTCGAAGTGGCGCAGCGAGAGGTTGTCCCAGGCAATGCCGCCGGACAGCGTGCCGGTGAAGGCGGTGGCCAGCACGGCAAGGATAGGCACCGCCACGGCAATCATCGCCACCAAGCTGAACAGGCCCACGACCGGCCAGCGCCAGGGGCCCAGCTCGATGCGCTCCGGCGCCGTCGGCTTGCCGGTCTGGCTGACGAAGGAGCGCCGGGTCACCAGCCAGTGCTGCAGGTAGAAGGCCGCCATGGCCAGCATCACCAGCAGCAGCGATAGCACGGAGGCGCCGGGGATATCGATGGGCCAGTCGGCGAAGCGCTCGTGAATCCCGGTCACCAGTACCTTGTAGCCGGCCTGGGCGCCGAGGGTGGCCGGGGTGCCGAACTCCTCGATGGTCAGCGCAAACACCAGCAGTAGGCTGGCGGCAATGCCCGGCGTGGAGAGCGGCAGGGTGATGCGCCAAAAGGCGCGCCAGCCGCCGGCACCGCTGACCCGGGCGGCGGCGGCGTAGCGGCCGCCAACGCTCATCATGGTGCGCGATACTGCGAAATAGACCACCGGAAAGACGTTGAGCACCATCACGAAGACGATGCCCGAGAAGGAGAACAGGAAAGCGCTGGCCGAGAGCCCGCTCAGCTGTTCGGCGTAGCCCCGCGGCTGCAGGGTCAGCATCCACGACAGCGCCGCGATATAGGGCGGAATCATGAACGGGATCAGGAAGATCAGGTCCCAGGCGGCGCCGCCGGGCACCCGGGTCAGGGCGCGCAGCGCCCCCAGCGGGATGGCCAGCAGGGCACACACCACTACCACGGCGATGCCCAGGCGCAGCGTATTGCCCAGCAGTCCGAGCAGCGCCGGGTCGGAGAGCAGCGGCACGAACAGGCCGAAGGCGCCGCTCAGTTCGCCTCGCGACCAGCCGGGAAAGATCGCCTGCAGCAGCACGTAGAGCAGTGGCAGCCCGACCAGCAGCAGCAGGGCCGCCGCTGTCAGCAGCATGACCACACCCGCCCCGCTGATCCGGGGCAGGCGCAGGGAAAGGCCTAGGCTGAGACGCGCCGCCATCAGCTACCCGTGGCTTCGCGGAAGCGGTCGAGAATCGCCTCGCGCTGGGCGTTCATTGCGTCGCTGTCGACCTCGATCAGGGTCAGCTCCTCGATGGTCGGGCGCAGCGCCTCGATGTCGCTGCGTGACGGCATCAGGTAGCGCTCGGCGACCCGCGCCTGGCCCTGTTCGGAGAGCACGAAGTCGACGAACTGCTCGGCCTCGTCGGGCATGGCGGTGGAGGCCAGGATCATCATCGGCCGCGGCGCGATCACCGTGCCGCTCTCGGGAAAGATCACCTCGATGGCTTCGCCCTCGGCCTGCTGGCCCAGCGAGATATAGTCCACCGCGCCGAACACCACCGACTTGGCCCCCTGCAGCACCGGGTTCAGGGCCCGGGCGTTGGGCCCCGGCACCAGCATGCCGTTGTCGGCGAGGTCTGCCATCAGCTGCCAGGTGGCCTCCTCGCCCATGGCGGTGAGCAGGCCGCTGATCAGCTCGAAGGCGGCGCCGGACTGCGCCGGGTCGGGCATGGTCACCTGGTCGCGATAGGCCGCATCGGTCAGATCGCTCCAATCGTTGGGTTGGGGGACATCGCTGTTGCGGTTCCATACCAGGGCCAGGGCCGAGACCCCCTGGGCGGCGTAGTGGTCGGTCTTGAGGAAGTCGGGCACCGTCTCGGCGTTGGGTGAGCGGTACTCATGCAGCAGGCCCTCCTCGTGCAGCGACTCGGCGCTGTCCCAGGAGGCGGAGATCACCACGTCGGCCAGCGGATTGGCCTGCTCGGACTCCAGGCGGGCCATCACCTGGCCGGTGGTGCTCTGAAAGACATTGACCTCGATGCCGGTCTCCTCAGAGAAGTCGGCGGCGAGATGCTCGATCAGCGCGCCGGGGCCCGCCGAGTAGACGGTCAAGGCGCTGGCCGAGGCCAGGCCTGGCAGGGCCAAGAGGCAGGCGCTGAGGGCAAAGGGTTTCAAGGCGTGCATTGAAGGCTCCCGAGAAGGAAAAAGTGGGCCAGGCCGCATCAGGCGCTGGCGCTGGCGGCCACGTCGGCGCGTGGCATCAGGTCGATCAGGCGCGCCTCGGCATCCCAGGCGCGCAGGGCGCTGACGTCGATGTCGATCCCCACCTGGCAGCCGCGCTCCGGTGCATGGGGTGCATGCAGCTTGAGCGTGCGGCCATCGGCCAGGGTGAGCTGAAGCGACAGGTGCTCGCCCTGGAACAGGCGGCCGGTGATGCGCCCGCACAGCAGGCCCTCCTCGGGCGCACACAGCCGCAGGGCGCGGCGCGGCAGCAGCAGGCTTACCTCGCCGCGGTGACCGCAGGCGGCGCCGAGCGGCAGATAGACATCGGCAAGCGCCAGGCCCTCGGCGTCGAGCCGGCCGTCGAGCAGGGTGCCGGCGTCGACGAAGTCGGCGATCTCCGGCGTGGCCGGGGTATGGAAGAGCGCCTCCGGCGCGTCGACCTGCTGCAGCCGACCGTGCTGCAGCACGGCCACCCGGTCGGCCAGGGCGAAGGCTTCGTGCTGGTCGTGGGTGACGAACACCGCCGTCAGGTTGAGCTCTTCGATCAGGTTGCGAATCTCCAGGGCCAGGTTCTCGCGCAGGCCCTTGTCGAGGTTGGAGAGTGGCTCGTCCATCAGCAGCAGGCGCGGCTTGGCGACGATGGCCCGGGCCAGGGCGACCCGCTGCTGCTGGCCGCCGGAGAGCGCGCCGGGTGAGCGCTCGGCGAAATCGCCTAACCCGACCAGGGAGAGCGCCCACTCCACCTGGGGGCGTCTTGCGTTGGCCTTGACGCCCTGCATCTCCAGCGGGAAGGCGACGTTCTGGTAGACGCTCATGTGCGGCCACAGGGCGTAGTCCTGGAAGACCATGCCCAGATGACGATCATCGGGGCTCAGGTGGCGGCCCGGGGCGGCGACGCACTGGCCGTCGAGGTGTACCTCGCCGCCGTCGACCTCGGCCAGGCCGGCGATACAGCGCAGCAGGGTGGTCTTGCCACAGCCGGAAGGGCCCAGCAGTGCCAGCACCTGGCCCCGGCGCAGCGCGAGGTCGATACCGTCCAGGGCCACGGTGTCGCCGAAGCGCTTGTGCAGGCGCTTGATGTTGAGTGCATGAGTGGACATGTCGGGGTGCCTCTCTTGCATGGAAGTCCCAACCTAGAGGGGAAAGATGTCAGTGGTGTGACACGAGGATGACGTTTGTAACCGGGCACCTCCCTGTGCTCCAACCGTCGTGTATGCAGCTAAAGGGTTAGAATTCGTACTGCAGACGGGCGCCCAGCACCCAGCTATCCCACTCCTTGACGCCATCCTCCAGGCTCTCGTCGCCGGCCTCGGCATCGATATACATGACGTTGAACTTGGCAATAATCTCAGGCTGGAGATACCAGTTGAGGCCCAGCGTCCAGTGATCGACCTGCTGTTTGCCGCGCGGCGCGTGATGGTCGGTATGATCCGCGGTGGCATAGCGGCCGAGCAGTTCAAAGGCCCCCCAGTGTCCCTGTGACGGGTTGAAGGGACGGTGGGGTGTGACGCGTCCGAAATCGCCGCTGAACGCCCGGTAGTTCCGCGATTCGCCGGTCAGGAAGACGCCGGCCTGGGCGTACCAGCCGTCCATGGTCATGCTGTCGACTTCGCCCGTACTGAAGTTGGGGTCGTTGACGTCACGGCTCAGGTCCTGGCGAATATATTCCGCTTGAACGGAGAAGGGGCCATGGCCGGCGGCGAACTCCAGATTGGTGGTGGTGTAGTCGCTTACCGCTTCCATGTCGCGGCGGCCGATAATGCGGCCGTCGATGGCTCGAGTACCTAAACGACTACGCATGCGAACATCAGAATATTCTTCATCGTCCTCGTTGCGGGCATTCTTGCGGTAGTTACCGGAGACGCCGAGATGCACAAAGGCATTGTCTTCGTTGACGGGAGCGATGCTGGCGCGGCCGGAGAGGGCATAACCCTCGGAGACCTCACGGTCGCGTCCCACGCCGTCGCCGCCGAAGACACCGATGGCCCCGTACCAGTCTGGCTGCAATGTCTCGTACATCACACCGAGATTACGGCTGGGCCGATAAGCATCAATCGGCGTGGCACGTTCGAGGAAGGAAATACGCCGCGAACTGGTGGAGCTTTCGAGGCTGAAAGGCTCCTTGAAATGGCCGAAAGCCAAGCGGCCATTATCCATTAAATAGGCGATATAGGCGTTGGCGAAGCGCACCTCTTCGTCGCGGAAGTCCACCTCGAGCTGCCACTCCCAGTTGTCGTGGAACAGGCCAAGGGCGCCCAGCCTGGCTCGTCGAATGATGGTTCCTGTGTTGCCAAGGTTACCTTCGCCGACTCGATGATCGTCGGTAGTGTCGAGGTTATCATCGAGGTGAGCGGCATCTAGCATCAAGCGGCCACGAATCCGGAAACGGTCGCTGCCATCGGCCGTTTCTACCCCAAAGCGCCGCACTTGTACGTTGGCATCATCCTGCTGCAAACCCTCCTGGGGCTCGTACTGCAGGCCATCGCTGCGGGTCGGCTGCTGAGTAGCGGCCTGATCGGCTTGGGACTCGGCACGCAGTTCATCCACATCCTGCTGGGTGAGGACACCTCTTTCCATCAGGCGTTCGAGCAGGGCATCTTGGCTGGCCATGGCCATCTGGGAGGCGGAAGCGCCTGCCAGGATTGCCATCAGGGCCACGGTACGGGCCAGGGGCATTTTCTTGAACACATACATGAGTATTGCCTGTCATCATGGAGTTAGGTTCACCGGTCCGTGGCGAAGGAGTTAATCTCGGTGTCAAGTCGGCCGATTCGACGAATTTAAGGCTATAGTCTGAGTATGACGTGCATATTTCCCGTTTATTAAGTGTCGATATTTTGTCTGTTTGATAAAAATGGATGTCAGGCGTTTGAGGTTATTCACCTGTTTAATGGCAAGCCGTTCAGGAAAATTGCATGACGTGATAGGGCAGTCGAGGCCTGTTATTAATAAGGAGGTTTCATGGCGTGGTGCGTAGGGAAATGTAGAAGGCCGCCAGAAGGCGACCTTGAGCAGGGAAGGTGTCTAGCTGTTCAAATCACCCGCTTGCGAATCCAGGCGCTGACCTGCTCGACGCCGATTACCACCACCAGGATGGCCAGGATGACGGTGAGGGCCTGGTCGTAGCGAAACAGGTTCATGGCAGCGGAGAGTTCCACGCCGATGCCGCCGGCACCCACCAGGCCTAGCACCACAGCGCTACGTATGGCCTTCTCTACCGAGAACAGGCTGGTGGCCACGAAGGAGGGCGTGCATTCGGGGATGATCGCGCCGCACACCACGCCACTGCGCGAGGCGCCGGTGGCGGCCAGGGCCTGCCCCGGGCCGGGGTCGACCTCTTCGATGCGCTCCGAGAAGAAGCGGGCGCAGAAGCCGATGGTGTCCATGATGATGGCCAGGATCCCGGCCAGCGGGCCGAGGCCGACGGCGACCACGAAGATCAGCGCCCATACCAGGTCGGGCACGGTGCGCAGGGTGGCCACCAGGTTGCGGGCGACCACCCGGATCGCCGGATGGGGGCTGGTATTGCGGTCGCACAGCAGGGCCATGGGCAGGCTCAGGATCACCCCGAATACCACGCCGACGATGGCCATCTGAAAGGTCTCCAGCATGGCCACGGCGATCACGTCCCAGCGGGAAAAATTCGGCGGCAGCGCCTCGCCGAAGAAGGTGCCCAGGTTCACGACGCCGCTCAGCAGCCGGTCGAGATGGATATCGGCGCTGGAAAAACCGCTGATGAAGAAGGCAGCGAATGCCAGCAACAGGATAAAGGCGACGGGGGAGGGGCGTTCAAGCCTGGGCGGCGCGGTGTGGCGCGGTGATGACTCGCTCATCGGTGTCGGCCTCCTGGGGGGTGTCGGTCTGGTAGAGCGCCGTGATGTCGGCGTCACTGATGTCGGCGGTCGGGCGATCGAAGGCGAGGGTGCCGGCCTTGAGACCGATCAGCCGCTTGCCGAACTCGCGGGCCAGCTCGATCTGGTGCAGCACGCAGAGCACGGTCATGCCGCGCTCGCGTACCACCGACCAGAGCAGTTCCATTACCTCGCGTCCTGCCTTGGGGTCGAGGCTAGCCACCGGCTCGTCAGCAAGCACGATTTCGACGTCCTGCATCAACATGCGAGCAATGGCCACGCGCTGTTGTTGGCCGCCGGAAAGGGTGTCGGTACGGCGTGCCGCCAGGTGCGCCAGGCCGCCCCGCTCGAGTGCCTGCATGGCCGCCAGGCGTGATTCGCGGCTGGCGGTCAGCGCATGGCTGGCCAGGATGCCGTGGCGGCCCATCAGGCCGAACAGCACGTTCTGCAGCACCGAGAGGTTGCCGACCATGTTGAATTTCTGGAAGACGCAGCCAATGCGCTGGCGCAGCGGCCTCAGTTCACGGCGGCTGGCACTGGCCAGGTTGATGCCATCCAGCACGAGGCGCCCCGACGTGGGGCGCTCGAGACCGCTCAGGCACTTCATCAACGTCGATTTGCCGCAGCCGTTGTGGCCGAGGATGACCACGCCTTCTCCAGGGCTGACGTCGATCGACAGCCCGCTCAAGGCGCGGGTGCCGTCCGGGTAGACCTTGGTCAGATCGCTTACGGTCACTTGCATGGGGCACCGCTCAGTCGTTGAGGCCCAGCAGGGCGTAGGAGTCGCGGACCACGTCATACTCGGCATCGACCACGCGCACCATCTCGGCGCCGATGTACTTGTCGCGCTCGCCCGGGGCGAGAATCGCCTGCAGCAGGCCGTCAGGATCGGCCATGAAGGCCTCCTGAATCTCGGCCACGCAGTCGGCAGCGATGTGTGGGCCGGCCACCATGGGGTCGCCCGGCATGTCCTGGCCGCGGGCGATGATGCGGTAGTTCTCCTCGCCGTGCTGTTCTGCGAAGGGGGCGAAATCGCGTACGCCGGTGCCCACCGCGTCGACTTCGCCCGAGGCCAGCGCCTGCATGCGGGCACCATCGAGCAGCGTGATCTGCAGGTCACGGTCGATGTCCAGACCGGCCTGGTGCAGCATATAGCTGGGCATGATGTGGCCGGTGGTAGAGCCATGGTCCTTCATGGCGACGTGCTTGCCGCGCAGGTCTTCCAGCGTCTCGATGTCGCTGTCGGTGGGGGCGATGAACACCGAGTAGTACTCGGGGCGCACGATGGCGGTGATCGGCTTGATGTCCTCGACACGCTCAGCCATCAGCACGTATTCGGAGGGACCGGCCAGCACGATGTCGACCTGCTCGAAGCGCAGGGCGTTGATGGCGGTGGTGCGGTTGCCTACCGGGAAGAACTCCACCTCGACGCCGAGGCGCGATTCAACTTCGTCGACGAACTCCTGGAAGGCGCGCTGCAGCTCTTCAGTGCCTTCGATGCCGGTATCGGCGAAGCGCAGGGTGGTGGGGCAGGAGTCGGCCGCCTGGGCCTGCGTCTGTCCGGCGGCGGCCAGGGCGATGGCGGCGACAAGGGAGAGTAGTGACGTTTTCACGGAATCACCTCGGGATGGATCGGAATGATGCGTCCATACCCTGTCAGTGCCAGGTGACAGCCGTGTGTCTCTCAGGTGTCGTTGGGGTTACAGCGCGGTGAGCGAATACCCTCGTCTCAGCGGCCTCTCCGTCATGGTCATCTGCTCAGCCGGGCGCGCTGCCAGAGACGCACCACCAGGCCGTGCCTGGGGGCGGCAAACAGCGTAAGGCAGAACAGCGCGGTGGCGACCAGCACGATGGCGCCGCCGGAGGCGACGTCGAAATGGAACGACAGCAGCAGCCCGGCCACCGCCGAGGCGATGCCGACTAGCACCGAGATCGCCAGCATCGGCTTGAAGCGGTCGGTGAGCAGGTGGGCGGTGGCGCCGGGGGTGATCAGCATCGCCACCACCAGGATGATGCCGACGGTTTCCAGGCTGGCGACGATGGTCAGGGTCAGCAGCATGATCAGCCCGTAGTGGATCAGCCCGACGTTGAAGCCCAGCGCCTGGGCCTGCTGCGGGTCGAAGGTGTAGAGCAGCAGCGGCCGATAGGCCAGCCACACCGCCAGCAGCGTGACCAGGCCGGCCATCAGGGTGAGCAGCAGCGCCGAGGTCTGCACGCCCAGCACGTTGCCGAACAGGATGTGCATCAGGTGGGTGCTCGAGGCGATCTTGCTGATGATCACGATGCCCAGCGCGAACGCCGCGGTGAACATCAGGCCCATGGCGGCGTCCGGCTTGATGCGGGTGTGGCGCTCGATGGCGCCGATGCCCAGCGAGGTCAGTGCGCCGGTGATGAAGGCGCCGATGAAGAACGGCCAGCCGAGCAGGTAGGCGATGGCGACGCCGGGCAGCACGGCGTGGGAGATGGCGTCGCCCAGCAGCGACCAGCGCTTGAGCACCACGAAGCTGGAGAGCAAGCCGCAGATGGCGCCGACCAGCACCGCGGTCAGCAGTGCGCGCTGCATGAAACGATACTCGAACGCGGCCGAGAAGCTCTCGGGCAGCAGGTTGACGCCGAGCATCAGCAGCGCGATCAAGGCCTCGATCAGGCCGTTGCCCAGGCCCTCAAGCAGCGACACACAGACCTCCCTTGGGCGAGCCACCTACGGCCAGCTGCGCCAGCATGGCGTCGCTGAGCATCTCGTCGGGCGCGCCGATGCCGACCAGCACGTGATTGATCAGCGCCACCTGGTCGGCATGCTGGCGGGCACTGGGCAAATCGTGGGTGACCATGACGATGCTACGGCCGGCCCGGCGCTCGCGCTCGAGCATGCGCAGGATCAGCCGCTCGCTGGGTGGGTCGACACCGGCCAGCGGTTCGTCGAGCAGCAGGATCTCGGCCTGCTGGGCGAGTGCCCGGGCCAGCATCACGCGCTTCTTCTGGCCCCCGGAAAGCTCGCCGATGGGGCGCGCGGCGTGCTCGCGCATGTCGACGGCGTCCAGCGCCTCATCGACAGCGTCGCGGTGCAGCGAATTGGCCCAGCGCTGGGGCACCACGCGCTGCCACCAGGGGTCGCGGCGCATCAGCCCGTAGCGGCCGGTCATCACCGTCTCGCGCACCGAGACTGGAAAATCCCACTCCACCTGCTCGTGCTGGGGCATGTAGGCGATCTTGCCCGCGCGGCGCTGCTGGCTGGCGCTGGCGCCGAGGACTCTCAGCTCGCCGCGCAGCGGCCGCAGGGTGCCGAGCACCACCTTCAGCAGACTCGACTTGCCGGCTCCGTTGGGGCCGACGATGGCGGTCCACTGGCCGGCGGCAAGCGTCAGGCTGATGTCGCTGAGCACCGGCTCACGGTGGTAGGCGGCGAATAGCCGGCGCGCCTCGAGGGCCGGCGCATCAGTCACGCTGGGCCCCCAGCGCTTCGCTCAGCAGGGCGGCGTTGTGGCGCAGCATGGCGGCGTAGTCCGGTGCCTCGCCCTGGGCGTCGCTAGTCGAGTCGACGTACAGCGGCCCGGCGATGGCGATCTCGGTCTCTTCGGCGACGCTGCGCACGTGGCGGTCGGAGATGGTGCTCTCCCAGAAGATCGCCGCCGGCTGGCGCGCCTCGATGAGATCGACGATGCGCATCAGCTGGCGCGGGGTGCCCTCCTCCTCGGCGTTGGTGCCCCAGATGCCGTCATGCTCGAAGCCGAAGGCGTCGGCGAAGTAGAGGAAGGCCGCCTCGCTGGTGATCAGCAGGCGCTGCTGCGCGGGGATCTCGGCCAGCGCCGCCTCGATCTCGGCGTGCAGCGCCTCGAGCGACTCGGCGAGTGCCGTGCCGCGGGCCTGGAAACCCTCGGTGGCCTCGGGCCTGGCCTCGCTCAGGGCGTCGGCGATCACCCGGGCGTATTCGGCGCTGGCGCGTGGGTCCATCCACAGGTGCGGGTCCGGCTCGCCGGCAAGCTCACCGGTGACGATCGGCCGGGTGGGATAGCCGGAGGCTTCGGCCACCGCCACCACGGCAACATTGTCGCCGACGCTCGACTCGACCTGGGGCAGCCACTGCTCGAGCCCGTAGCCGTTGTAGAACACCAGGTCGGCGTCCTCGAGGTCGACGAAGTTGCTGGGGATCAGCTCCCACTCATGCACCTCGGCCCCCACCGGGGTCAGGGTGCTGACCGCGGCATCCTCGCCGGCGACCCGCTCGACCAGGTCACCGAGTACCGAAAAGGTCACCGCCACGTTGAGTGGCTGCGCCTGAGCGGTGCTCGCCAGCCCCATGGCCAGGGCGCTGAGCAAGGCGCCGCGCATATGTGCTTGCATGCTGATCTCCGCTGGTAAGGGCCAAAGAGCGGCCACTTGGCTTTCTTGAGTATAGTCAAAATAACTTAGCAAAGGCTAACTGTATTGCGCAAGACTGCAATGAAGAGAGGTTGCTGCATCAGGGGAGGTTGGCTATATTCGTCGCATGATCGAGCCCCCAGATGAAAGCCCCTCCCCGTGTCTCTGCGAAGCGGATGCGCTGCCGCCGAGCGACCAGCACGCTCAGCAGTACGCTGCCGTGCGTAACGCCCATGAAACCGAGTTGCTGGAAGACTATGTCGAGCTGATTGGCGATCTGATCGAGCACCAGGGAGAAGCCCGCTCGGCGGACATTGCACAGCGCATGGGGGTCAGCCAGGCGACGGTGTCGAAGATGGTGGCGCGGCTCAAGGGGCTCGGCCTGGTGGCCAGCAAGCCCTATCGCTCGCTGTTCCTGACCGAACGTGGGGAAGAGATGGCCGCCATGTCACGCCAGCGGCACGCCATCGTGCTGCGGTTTCTGCGTGCCCTGGGCATCAGCGACGACACCGCGCGCATCGACGCCGAGGGCATGGAGCATCACGTCAGCGAGGAGACCCTGGCGGCGATGCAGCGCTTCAGCCAGCAGCGCGAGTCGTCCTGACGCGCTGTCCGGCGCTCATGGGGCCGGCCCGGCGGCTCCCAGGAAGCGATTCTGCCAGTAGTCGATATCCAGCGGCACGCTGACCACCTCGCGGCCGCGCCCCGGGGCATGAATCATCTGGCGGTCGCCCTGATAGATCCCCACGTGGGTTGCCTTGCGCCCGCTGCCGAAGAACAGCAGGTCGCCGGGGCGTGCCTCGTCCACCTGCGGCAGCTGGCGGAACTGGTCATGGGCAGTGCGCGGCACGCGGATCCCGGCGGCACGATAGGCCATCTCCACCAGCCCCGAGCAGTCGAGTCCATCCGCAGAGTTGCCCCCGAAGCGATACGGCGTGCCCAGCGCCTGCTGGGCGTTGGCCAGTATCATGGCGCGCTCGATGGAGAGCCCGTCAGCGTCGATCGGCGCATCGCGGGTGGCGATGTCGCGGCTGGCGCAGCCGCTCATTAGCAGAGCGAGTAGCAGTGGCCATACGTGCCAAAGGCGTGTTTTTGAAAAGACCTGAAGCTGTGCACAAGCGGCTCGCATCATGCCAGTTGGCGTCCTTGATCGGTGGCGGCGGTGGCATTGCGGATATGTAGATGCACGGCGCAGGCGACACGTAGCATCGAGGCTAGATTGGGCACATCGCCCTTGTCGGCAATCACTTCACCATAAAGCTTGCTGATGAACTGGCCGGCCGACATGCCTTGACCGGCGGCCAGGCCGTCGAGGATTTCCCAGAACTCGTTTTCCAGGCGTACGCTCGTCACGCAGCCTTGCAGGCGCACCGAGCGTGTGGTGCTGTCATAGCGCTGCGGATCGGTTGAAGCATAGACGTGGCACATGCCGAGGCCCTCTTTCGTCGCCGTTACCTATCTTACATTAGCGCCATCCTTGCGGCGCGGCCATCCCCCTTGAACACGAGACGTTGCCTTGGCCCGTTTGCCCAGACCTTGGTCTACGTAGTAGCCCATTGTTACCCCTTGCAGGAGCGCTCGGCCTAGCCTGCAATGAGATGCCAATGGATG
Source organism: Halomonas salipaludis (assembly GCF_002286975.1). Lineage (GTDB taxonomy): Bacteria > Pseudomonadota > Gammaproteobacteria > Pseudomonadales > Halomonadaceae > Franzmannia > Franzmannia salipaludis. The sequence continues at coordinate 98,252 of NZ_NSKB01000003.1, read as the reverse complement.
CGTCTACCCGATAATCACAACAATCGCGGGAGACGATGGAAATCGCCCCCGCCTGCTCCCTTGGGAGGCTCGCCATGTTGACCACGTCGCTTACCCGTCGTGTTTTCCTCAAGTCCAGCGGTGGGGTGCTGGCAGGCACCCTGGCTCTGGCCAGCGGCCCCATCGCCCTGCTGGCACCGTCGCGCAGCTGGGCGATGTCGCTCGACCACTTAAGCTCCCATGAAGGCGAGGTGCTACTCGCCATGACGCGGCAGATATTTCCCCATTCTGAATTGGAAGATGCCGTCTATGCGTTGACGGTCAAGGACCAGGATCGGCGTGCCGCCGATAGCGAGACGCTCGACCTTCTGCAACAGGGGGTGGCCGAGCTAGATGCAGCAGCCGGGGGCGACTGGCTGTCTCTAGCGGAGACCGAGCGCCTGGTGCAGCTCGAGGCCATGGCTGGCTCGGCGTTTTTTGAGCAAGTTCGCGGGCCCGCCATCGTGACGCTCTATGACAATCCGCTGGCTTACGCCCACTTCGGCTATCAAGGCAGCGAAGGCAATGCCGGCTATCTACAGCGTGGCTTCAACGACCTGACCTGGCTACCCGACCCCCCTAAGCCGGCGGGCGGCTATCTGCCCAATGAAAGCGTCTGAGTCGCTCCAACAACAACGATATGAGGAGTCGCCATCATGGCCATGACCGATAAACAGCATACCTATTCCCACGATGACGACAGCGTCGTGGTGATCATCGGCTCGGGGGCCGGCGGCGGTACCCTGGCGAATGAACTCGCCCAGCAGGGCATTGATGTCGTGGTGCTCGAAGCCGGGAAGCTGCACACTCGCAGTGACTTTCTCGCCGATGAGTGGGCGTCCTTCGCTCAGTTGGCCTGGCTGGACAAGCGTACGACCTCGGGGAGCTTTCGCCTCGCCCAGGACTTCCCCAACTTGCCGGCGTGGATCGTCAAGTCGGTGGGCGGCACCACGGTCCACTGGGCCGGCGCCAGCCTGCGCTTTCAGCCCCACGAGTTCCAGGCGTTGACGGCCTACGGCGCGGTGGCGGATGCCAATCTGCTCGATTGGCCGCTGAGCTACGCTGACCTGGCGCCCTATTACGACAACGCCGAGCGGCGCATGGGGGTGACCCGCACTCACGACAACAAGGGGCTACCCGGCAATAACAACTTCAAGGTCATGCATGCCGGTGCCGAAAAGCTCGGTTACTCCTGCAATACCGGACACATGGCCATCAACAGTGAGAACCGCAACGGTCGGGCCGCTTGCCAGCAGCGCGGTTTTTGCTTTCAGGGCTGCAAGGTGGGGGCCAAGTGGTCGACGCTGTATACCGAGCTGCCTGAAGCAATCGCCACTGGGCACATGGAACTGCGCGCGGAGTCCCATGTGGCGCGCATCGAGCATGACGATACCGGCCGAGTCACGGCGGTGGTCTATTTCGATGCCGAGGGCAACGAGCAGCGTCAGAAGGCGCGCCTGGTCGCCGTCGCGGGCAACTCTATCGAAACGCCGAGGCTGCTGCTCAACTCGGCATCGTCTCGTTTTCCCGATGGCCTGGCCAATGGCTCGGGGCAGGTCGGGCGAAATTACATGCGCCACATGACAGGCTCCGTGTACGCCACGTTCGACGAGCCGGTGCATATGTACCGCGGCACCACCATGGCCGGGATCATCTCTGACGAGTCGCGACATGACCCGTCGCGGGGCTTCGTCGGCGGCTACGAAATGGAAACCCTGGCGCTAGGCTTGCCGTTCATGGCGGCGTTTCTCGACCCGGGGGCGTGGGGCAGCCGTTTCACCGGCGCTCTCGACCAGTATGACCATATGGCAGGCATGTGGTTGGTGGGCGAGGATATGCCGCGGGACACCAATCGCATCACACTCAGCGATGCGGCCAAGGATCAATACGGTTTGCCGGTGGCCAATGTGCACTACGACGACCATCCCAATGATGTGGCAATGCGCGAGCACGGCTATCGACAGGGCAGTGAGCTCTATCGTGCGGTGGGGGCACGCGATATCTACGAGGTGCCGCCCTATCCATCGACCCATAACCTGGGCACCTGTCGAATGAGCGAGCGCGCCGAGGATGGCGTCTGCAATGCCTATGGACAGAGCCATGAGATCGCCAACCTGTTCATCTCCGACGGTAGTCAGTTCACCACTTCGGCAGCAGAAAACCCGACCCTGACCATCGTTTCATTGGCGATCCGCCAGGCGGAGCACATCGGCCAGCTGATGCGCGAGGGTGCCGTATGATACTGGTAGCGAGGGGGGCTGGTAACTCGGCCCCATCGCCCCCATAGCGACTAGACACTGCCATATATGACAAGGAGAGGACCAATGAGCTTCAACGGTGAGCAGTACCCCGGCGTAGTGGCCCCCAGCGCCGAATCCCAGGGTTTCCGTCTCAACCACACCATGCTGCGTATCAAGGATCCCGAGAAGGCGCTGGCCTTCTATACCCGGGTGTTCGGCATGCAGGTGGTGCGGCGGCTCGACTTCGAGGAGATGCAGTTCAGCCTCTATTTCCTGGCCAAGCTCGAGGCTGGCGACGAGGTGCCGGAAGATGACGGGCAGCGCACGGTGTGGACCTTCAGCCAGAAGGGCTTGCTCGAGCTGACTCACAATTGGGGCACCGAGAGCCAGGACGACTTCGCCTACCACGACGGCAATGCCGAGCCCCAGGGCTTCGGGCATATCTGCTTCAGCGTGCCGGACCTCGACGCCGCGGTGGCCTGGTTCGATGCCAACGACGTCGAGTACGTCAAGCGCCCCGATCAGGGCAAGATGAAGGACGTGGCCTTCGTCAAGGACGTCGACGGCTACTGGATCGAGATCGTCGAGGCGGCCCGGCTCGCTGCCCTGGGCGATTGAGCCGGGCCTCACTCTCCCGGTAGGCAGGCGGGCAGGCTGTCGTTCAGGTAGCTCAGCACCTCGGGTCCGCCCGGCGAGCGTCGAGGGAAGGCGTCGTCGGGGTCGAACAGCACGCTGGGCCGGAGGATCACCGCTTTGGGCAGGGCTAGGCCCCAGCAGATCGGTGAGGCCACTGAGCACGCCGCTTAGGGCAAAGCTTTGGAGAATCGAGAGATCGCTGTCTATAGTTGATAGTGGGGAAGAATACAAGAATGAGAGGTCATATTGAGGATGTCTATACCGATGCCGGAGGGGATCACCCATGAACTGGGTGCTTCCATGCCATACGAACAGTGGAACGATGAATTGAGCAGGGTATATGGCACTTGGGTTCCCAGCGCTTCTGCATCGGTCTGTTTTCGTGCCCAGCTAGCTTCTCGCACAATTGGTAATTTCAAGCTGGTTGAATGTATTTGCGATCCATGTAGTGCTTCCCGAGGAGGGCGGCAAATCGCAGCGGATGATCTTGAAATGCTGGCAATTCAACTTATCATTTCAGGGGGGGAAGTCTTCACTATAGATTCCAGGTCGTACAGGTTGGGTCCGGGTGACCTACTGATTTGGAATACAACCCGGCCAATGAAGTTTGAAGTGACGCAGCGGCTTCAGAAGATATCCATTATTATGCCACTTGCGCGATTGAGAAGTTGGTTGCCTGGCACTTGGCATTCTATCCGCAATATGCATGCCCATGGCTCCACAGCGTCAGCCTTGATTTATCCTCTCGTAAAGTCCATTGTGCCGGAGCTGTTTTCTGGAAGTATTCGCAATGGCGAAGCCTTGACGGAGGGTATGCTTGGTACGTTAGTGAGCTCGTTAGGTGCGGATGGAAAAGTTTCAATATGCCAGAAGAGTCAGCGTTTGGGGTTGGTTAAAAAATTCATTGAGGAGCATCTTGATGACGCCATGCTAACACCGAGTGAAATTGCAGTTTCTAACAACATGTCGTTGAGATATTTGTACTCACTATTCGAGGAGGAAGGGCAAACGGTTCAGAAGTTTATTATTCATCAACGCCTGCTCCGCTGTCAGCGGGAGCTCTCTAATCCTAGTATGGATCAGAGAGCAATATCGGAAGTTGCATATTCATGGGGCTTTCATAACGCGGCGCATTTCAGCAGAAGGTTTAAAGATGCTTTTGGTGTTTCCCCGCGTGACTATCGAAAGGCAATAATTGTTAAAAATGGCAGCATTCATTAATGCGGAAAGTCTCAGTGGGTTTATAGTGTTGTAATATTTTCTATTGCTTTTTTTACGTCACTGGGCGTTACCATCTCGATGGTGTCACGATGTTCCAGGCACTGTCTGTACTCCCCGACTTCTAATTTAGTCAATATGCTTCGGTTAGACTGCCTGTTTGACACTAGGACGCCTGTCCGTGGCCAATCAGGGCACATAGCCGCGCGTATTTCCTCAGCTCAACCGATCAAGCTGTGCACTTAGAGAGCAGTCCTCCTGCGCTCACAGGCAAGCCGCGTGCTCACAAGCCGCTATATTGAACGTGCGCATCATGCAGGAGTTAAAGGAGATTGCTGCTGTATTGGTGTGATTGAAGTCAAAATATAATACATTAGAGGTAAAGAGTCATGAAGCCGAAAGCCGTAGAAGAATATGTACAGATGGATGACTACCCTTGGGCCCCTTTCCCTGAGGCTTTCTCTGCTGGTGGCATTACTTGGCGCTTGCTCCACGTTTCCCCTGAAATGGGCTCTTGGACTGCGGCCTTTGAATGCCCGGCCGGTTCATCTTTCAACTCCCATATCCATACTGGTCCAGGCGAATATTTTCTTTATAAGGGGCGTATGGATGTTCGTGGTGGCAGCGACCAAGGGGGTGAAACGGCTACCGCCCCAGGCTATGGGTTTGAATCCTCAGGTGCTTGTCACGATAAAACATACTTTCCTGTGCCCAGTGCGTTTTATATGACCTTTCTTGGTCCTCTGGCATTTATTAACCCGGACGGAAGTGTGATTGCCAATATTGGATGGTCCGAAGCCCAGGGCGCGTGGGAGGCATATATTGAGGAGGCCAGATAACAGAGACTCAATGCCAAGCCGAGGCATCGGCTTGGCAGAGTGTTATTCGTGATGTCCGATACATGTGAATAGAGAGTAACCCTTGGGATTGAAATCGAGGAAGATGTCATGACCCTGACTCAAGAGCCTGATTTTCAAGATGCCACCGGAGATGTGTTCAATCATCACCTAGCTTCCTTCGCAGAAGGCATTGACTCTATTATGGATGACTATGCGGATTCATCAGTCGTCCTCACCGATACAGAACGCTACGCTGGCCTCAATCAAATTCGGGCTTTCTTCGAAGGCTTCCTTGAAACAGCTAGTCCTGAATTCTGGGCAGCCTTCAAGGTTGTTAAGAAGGAAGTGTCTGGTGATGTTGCATACTTGGTTTGGAGCGCCGCGCCATTTGTGCTAAAGGCAACGGATACGATGATTGTGAAAAATGGAAAGATCGCAGTCCAGACCTTTACCATCCTTCAAAGATGATGATCTCTAGTACCTGGATTCATAGAATAACCGCAGCACTTCGGACCACGCAGTAGAAGCAAGAGGGCCGGCCAGCGCCGGTACCCTCCCTGCTTTACCGATCAAAGTGAAGCAGAGCATGGGATACCGACAGCTGACCCAGACCCAACGATACCTGATTCATGCCCGCCATGGCTTGGGTATGAGCCAGAGGCAGATCGCCCGCGAGCTGCGCCGAAACGCTACCGCCAGTGGCTACGATCCCGAGCAGGCTCAGTCTCTCAGCGAAACGAGATCCGCGTGCCGTAGGCGAGCATCTCATCGGGGGTAATGGCATGTCCCGGAACGCCGATCATCTCGTCGCCGCACTGGTCGGCCCAGGTCAGCACGCCGTGGGTCAGGCCGGTTTCACCGAGCAGGTCGCGGATCTCGCCGGTGCCCAGGAAGGTGCGGGTCTTGCCGTGCTCGTCGGACAGCTCGGCCACGCCATTCGCGTAGTGCAGCCGCACGATGTAGATGCCGTCCTGGGACTCGACCTCGACGATTGGGGTATGGCCATCGGCGATGCCGCGGCTCAACTGCTTCAGGGTGATATTGCCCGAGACCGGGTGGATACTCTCGGCCATATCGAATGCCTCAAGAGTGGATGTACAAGTAATGTAGGAGAGATTGGCGCCGGGGGCGAATTCTTTGCCCACCCAGGGCGAGGGAACCATGATGCAAGCATGGCTACCTTTTCTCGCGTGTAAAAGTTGGACGAAATTTGTACATCGGTGAAGCCTAGCTCGTCGGTGCACGCATCTCGCCGCGCAACGGCAGGCCCAGGGCGTCGCGTAGCGCCTGGCCGGACTGCCCGCGAGCGAGCAGCACCTGCAGCTTGGTGATCGCTGCTTCGGGGGTGATGTCCTGCCCTGAGATCACCCCGGCATCGTGGAGGCGTTTGCCGGTGGCGTAGGTTGCCTGCTGCACCGCGCCCTGACCGCACTGCGTCACGTTGAAGATGACCAGCCCCCTGTCGGCGGCCTGCTGTAGGCAGTCGAGCAATTGACCGTCGAGACCGGGCGGGTTGCCGACCCCGTAGGTCATCAGTACCAGGCCCTGAAGCTGGTGATCGTCGAGCTGCAGGGCGACCTGTCGCGGCGACAGTCCGGGGTGGCAGTGCAGCACGCCGACGCGGCCAGCGTCGAAATCAGGCACCGCCAGCTCGGGGGCGCCGCTCGGCAGCGGGTCGTGAGCTGAGACGTGCAGCTCGATGCCCGCCTCGCCGAGCCAGGGGGCGTTGGGCGAGTCGAAAGCATCCAGGCCTTGAGTCCGGCACTTGCGAGCACGGTTGCCGCGCAGTAGGCGGTCGTGGAAGGCGAGGCACACCTCGCGGGGGGCAGCCGGGTGTGTGGCCGCCTGCATGGCCAGGATGATGTTATTGAGGGCATCGCTGCGCGGTTCGCCTAGCGGAACCTGAGACCCGGTCAATATCACCGGCTTGTCGAGCGCGCCGAGCAGAAAGGAGAGCGCCGAGGCCGTGTAGGCCATGGTGTCGGTGCCATGCAGGATCACGAAACCGTCGTAGCGCTCCCAGGCCGCGGCCAGCACGCTGACCATGCGGTTCCAGCACCCCAGGCTAAGGTCGGCGCTGTCGATCAGTGGCTGCAGGCGGTGCAGGGTGTAGTCCGGTAGCGTCCCGGCCGGATAGGCCGCCAGGGCCGTGTTCAGGCGCTCGTCGAAGTCGGCCGAGGGCACGTAGCCCGCCGGTGACGCCTGCATGCCCAGGGTGCCACCGGTATAGAGAATCAGCAGTCGCGGCATGGTTGATCCTCTTGCATCGGGGCCAGCATGGCGTTGGGGCGCAGCAGTACATCGAGCCGCTGTGGATCCAGCAGCCCTTCGGCGATCACCAGTTCGCGGACCGTGGCACCGCTATGCAGGGCCTGGCGGGCGATACGCGTGGCGTTGGCGTAGCCGATGTGCGGTACCAGCGAGGTCACTACGCCGATGCTGCGCTCGACGTGCTGGGCGCAGGCCTCGCGGTTGGCTTCGATGCCGACGATGCAGCGGGTGCGCAACATATGGCAGGCCTCGCCCAGCATGCGCATGGCATTGAGCAGGTTGTAGATGATCATCGGCTCCATGGCGTTGAGCTGCAACTGACCCGCCTCAGCGGCCATGGTGACGGCGAGATCGCTGGCGATCACCTGGTAGACGGTCTGGTTGACCGCCTCGGGAATCACCGGATTGATCTTGCCGGGCATGATCGAGGAGCCGGGCTGCACCGGGGGCAGGGTGATTTCTCCCAGTCCGGTGCGCGGCCCGCTGGAGAGCAGGCGTAGATCGTTGCACAGCTTGCCGAGCTTGATGGCGAAGCGCTTGAGCATCCCCGACAGGAACACGAAGGCACCCATGTCCGAGGTAGCCTCGATGAGGTGCGACGCCGGCACCAGCGGGCGCGCCGACAACTGTGCCAGGTGCTCGACGGCCAGCGCCTGGTAGCGTGCCGGTGCGTTGAGGCCGGTGCCGATGGCGGTGCCGCCGAGGTTGATCTCGCACAGCAGTCTCTGGGCTTCCCGCAGGCGCTCGATGTCCTCGCCGAGGTTTACCGCGAAGGCCTCGAACTCCTGCCCCAGGGTCATGGGGACGGCGTCCTGCAGTTGGGTGCGTCCCATCTTGACCACGTCGGCGAAGGCCACGGCCTTCTCCTGGAGGGCATCACCCAGGTCGCTGATGGCGGTGATCAGTGGTTCCGCGGCGAACTGCATGCTCAGGCAGGCGGCGGTGGGGTAGGCGTCGTTGGTCGACTGGGAGCGGTTGACGTCGTCGTTGGGATGTAGGTGCTGATAGGCCCCCTTGGGGTGACCAAGCTTGGCCAGCGCCAGGTTGGCGATCACTTCGTTGGCGTTCATGTTGGTGGAGGTGCCGGCGCCCCCCTGGATCAGGTCGACGACGAACTGGTCGTGTAACGCGCCGTCGATGATCTCCTGGCAGGCGTCCTGTATCGCTGCGGCCTTGTGGGGTTCGAGGGCGCCCACCGCCTGGTTGGCGCTGGCGGCGGCCGACTTGACCATGGCCAGTGCCTGCACCAGCTCGGGGAAGTGGCTGATCGGAATCCCGGTGATGCGGAAGTTCTCCAGCGCGCGCTGGGTCTGGATGCCGTACCAGGCATCCGCCGGCAGGGCGCGCTCGCCCAGCAGATCATGTTCGATACGAGTAGTCATGGCGTAGACGCTCTAGCGTTGGAAGAGTACGCCGACCCTGGCTAAGCGAGGGCCGGCGCGTGGCGTTTACTCCGCGACGGGACGGTGTGGCGCCTTGGCGGTGCTGCCTCGTAAATGCTCCTGGTCCTCAGGCTCGAGGTCCCAGGCGTGTGGATAGAGGTTCAGGTCTGGATGCTGGCTTGCGTCGAAGACCGGCTGGCTGACGCCCTGGCGGCGCTGGTCGTCGTAGTCCTTGAGGATGCGCAGTCCCGTCTTGAACAGCAGGATCAGGGCCACCAGGTTGGTGACCGCCAGCAGGCCCATAGTGACGTCGGCAAAGCCGAATACCGTGCCCAGGTCGGAGGTGGCGCCCCAGCACACCAGCAGCACGATGGCCACGCGGAAGGCATTGAACAGGTTCTGGTTGTCGCGGCTGAAGAAGTTCAGGCTGTTCTCGCCCAGGTAGTAGTTGTAGAGGATGGTGCTGAAGGCGAACAGCAGCAGTGCCACGCTGACGAAAGAGCGCCCCCACTCGCCGACGTGGTCGGCCAGCGCCGCCTGGGTCAGGGCGATGCCCTCGATGCTGCCACCGGCGCCCGGGTCATAGGCGCCGCTGAGCAGGATCAGGAAAGCGGTGGAAGAGCAGATGATCAGGGTATCGATGAACACCGAGAAGGCCTGCACGATGCCCTGGTTGGCAGGATGCGGCACATAGGCTACGGCAGCCACGTTGGGAGCGCTGCCCAGGCCCGCCTCGTTGGAGAACAGGCCGCGCTTGAGGCCCATCATGATGGCCGCGCCGATGCCGCCGCCGATGGCTGGCTCGAGGCCGAAGGCGCTGTTGACGATCAGGGTCATGACCTCGGGGATGCGCTCGAGATTCAGGCCGACCACGATCAGCGCGATCAGCAGATAGCCGACGGCCATGAAGGGCACCAATACCTCGGAGATGCGGGCGATCCGCTTGATGCCACCGAAGATGATCAGGCCGACCAGCATGGCCAGGGCAATGCCACTGTAGAGCACCGGCACGCCGAAGGCGTCGTTGAACGAAGTCGACACGGCGTAGGATTGCAGGGCGGTGAAGGCGAAGCCGAAGGTCAGCAGCAGTAGCACCGAATAGAAGCCGGCCAGCCAGCGCCAGTTGCGGCCGAGGCCCTTGACGATGTAGTAGGCTGGCCCACCGCGATAGGTGCCGTCGGCCTGAGGCTGCTTGTAGGTCTGGGCCAAGGTGCATTCCAGGAAGCTCGTGGCCATGCCCATCAGGCCGACCAGCCACATCCAGAAAATGGCCCCCGGGCCGCCCAGCGTAATCGCCACGGCGACGCCGGCGATATTGCCGCCGCCGACGCGGCCTGCGACGGACAGCACCAGCGCCTGGAAGCTGCTGAGGTGGCCGTGCTTGTCATGGCGGAAGGCCTGGCGAGATCCCAGGATCTGGAACATGCGGCCGAAGTAGCGAAACTGGACGAAGCGTGAGGCAACGGTGAAACCGATGCCCACGCCGACCAGCAGGACGAGAAGGATTTTGCCCCAGAGGAGCTCGTTGAGCAGGTCAAGCATGATGGGTCTCCGCTGTTGTCTTATTGGTAGCGCTCCCCGATTAAACCAGTTGATTTGATGGAAAAAATTGGGCGCAACGATGCACTGCGTTGCATTCTTGGCACCACCGAGTGCAGCACACTGCACCAGATGTCTGATGCATTAGGTGCTATCGCCAAAAAAACGCCCGGGGCCGCTCTTCGCGGGCCCCGGGCGCAGTAGAGACTGTCCGCCTATGCTGGGCGGTGTGCCTCGGTCACTCCTCGTCTTGCGGCAGGCCGCCCAGCTCCTCGAGCAGGGCCTTGTAGCCCGCCACCTGATCGTCGAGGGTCTGGGTGACCTCGTCCTCGGGCATCCAGGTCACCGGCATCAGGATGCGCTCCTCGGTGATCTCGATGAAACGCTCGTCCTGAGTGGCGACCTCGAGGGCCTCGGCGAGGCGCTCGACATGGGCGTCCGGGGTGTCCTTGGGCACCATGGCCATGCGGATCTCGGCGGCATTGATGTCGTAGCCGGCCTCCTGCAGGGTCGGTGCGTCGGGGTAGGCCGCCAGGCGGTCCTCGGCCAGGCCCAGCAGCACCGGCATCTCGCCAGAGTCGGCGTAGCCGGAGTGGGTGCCGCCGCTATAGGCGAAATCGACGTCGCCGGAGAGGATCAGTGGTGCCATGCCGGCGCCACCGGAGGTCGGCACGATGCGCAGGTCGAGGCCTTCCTGCTGGGCGATGTACTCGATGATCATGCGGTCCAGCGCGGTCTGGGTCGCGTAGCTGGTACCCGGGTTCTCCTTGGCGTACTCGATCAGGCCATCCCAGGTGTCGCCGAACGGGCGGTCCTCGCCGGTGACGATGGCCGACTGGCCGAGGGTCACGCCGGCCACGTAGCGGAAGTCGTCGAGCTGGTAGTTGGTTTCGGTGGAGAGCGGACCGAAGGTGATGGTCATCGAGGTGCCGAAGACGAAGGTATAGCCCTCGTCGTCGCTGACCGCCAGGCGCGATAGCGCCACGCCGCCGCCGGCCCCGGGCTGGTTGACCACGTTGACCGGCTGGCCGAGCTGCTCCTCGAGCACATTGGCCAGCACGCGGGCCTGGATGTCGGTGCTGCCACCGGCGCCCCAGCCGACCACCAGGGTCAGCGGCTTGCTCGGAAAGTCGTCGGCCTGGACCTGTCCGGCCACGCCAACGGCCATGGCGGCGGAAAGGAGAGCAGTACCCAGCAGTTGCATTTTCATGATCGGAACCTCTTGGTTGCATTGTTGTGTTGGTTGGGCTCATTGGCCCTGGGGACGTGATAGGGGCCGGCCCTAGCGCCGGCCGGACATCACACTTGCGGTACCTGGCGTCTTACCTGCATCCAGCGCCGATAGCTGCTCCAGCCGAGGTGCAGCACCATCAGCACGGTGATGACCACGAAGACCAGCGCGATGGGGCGATCGAGCAGTATCGATATCTCACCACCGGAGAGGATGATCGACTGGCGCAGGTTCATCTCCAGCATCGGCGTGACGATGAAGGCGACCAGGAAGGTGACGAAGGAGTAGTCGAGCTTCTTCAGGAAGTAGCCGAAGATCGCGAAGCCGAACACCACGATCAGCCCGAAGGTGCCATAACCCTGGACCTGGATGCCGGCCAGACACAGGAAGATCACCACCGAGATCACGATATGCGGCGGCACGCTGGTGACCTTGGCGAAGATGCGTAGCCCGTACCAGCCCACCGCCAGCATTAGCAGGCTGGCGACGATCATCCCGGAGAAGATGGTGAACAGCATCTCCGGATGGTCGCGCAGCATCAGCGGGCCGACCTGGATGCCGTGGATCATGAAGGCGCCGACCAGCAGCGCCGCCGACACACTGCCCGGGATCCCCAGGCCGAACAGCGGAATATAGCTGGCCGGGATCACGGCGTTATCGGCGGCCTCGGCGGCGGCGATGCCGTTGGGGTTGCCCTTGCCGAAGCTGTCCGGGTCCTTGGCCGAGCGCTTGGCGACGCCGTAGGCCATGAAGGCGCCCACCGAGGGGCCAAGGCCCGGCAGCGCACCGACGAAGGCGCCGATACCGGTGCTCTTCAAGATGGTCGGCAGGGTGCCCTTGAACTCGCCATAGGAGAGGTCGTCATCGGCGCTGTTGCCTAGCTTGATGACGGCGGCATCCTTGTTGCGGCGGTACTCGTCGAGCTGCACGAACATCTCGGAGAGCGCCAGGGTGCCGATTACCAGTGGCAGGATCGGCACGCCCTCCATCAGCTCGGCATAGCCGAAGGTCAGGCGCATGGCGCCGGTCTCCGGGTCGAGCCCCACGGTACCCAGGATCACCCCCATGCCCCCGGCGGCCAGCCCCTTGAGGAAGGAACCGCCGGCCATGCCGGCGATGAACACCAGGGCGAAGATCAGGATCGCCGCCAGCTCGTAGGGGCCGAACTTGAGCGCCACGGCAGCGAACGGGATGGCCACGACGATCAGCAGCAGGGTCGCCAGCAGATCGCCGATCACCGAGGCCAGCAGGCCCACCTTGAGTGCCTTGCGCGGCTTGCCGGCGCTGGCCATGGGGTAGCCGTCGAGACAGGTGGCCGCCGAGGAGGGCTCGCCGGGGGTATTCAGCAGGATCGCCGAGACGGCGCTGCCCGCGGCGGTACCCTTGGAGAGGCCAATCAAGAAGGCGATGGCGGCATAGGCCGACATGTAGAAGGTCAGCGGGATGGCGATGGCGATGGCCACCGAGCGGTTGAGCCCGGGAATCACCCCGACGATATAGCCGAGCAGCACCCCGCCGAGAATGACGGTGATGGACTGGTAGTGAAAGGCCGCGGAAAAGGAGGTGAAGATGGCATCGAATCCGATCATGTCACACCACTCCAATGCGCATCAGGTGGGCGGTCAGGACGTAAAGTCCCAGCGCCGGGACCACGGCCACCGGCAGCAGCAGGTACCAGCGGCGCTCGCCAAGGATCAGCAGCAGGCCGCCGATCAGCAGGGGGGCGACCCAGGTCAATGGAAAGCGGTCGACCAACACGATAAAGCCGAGCACGTAGAGGAACGGCCACAGCATGTGCCAGAGCTGGCCGACATTCGGCATGACGATGAAGGGGGCGCTGCGGCGCAGGAGTGCGACGGCGCTGATCAGGGCGAGGGTGATGGAGCAGCCGAGGATCAGCCAGGCACCAAGGGTGGCGAGGCGTTGGGGCTGCATCCCGATCGCAAAGCCGCCGCCGCCGTAGGTCGGTATGAGCCAGGCCAGCAGCACCACCGCGAGGAGGGCAGTCCCGAGTCCTGACCAGAAATTCGTGCGTATCATGATGTTGCCTTCGGTCGTTGTTCTTGAGGGTGCCGATGGTGCATATTGCCGCGAGCCCGCTGGCTTCGTGACATGATTGAAACAGCAATCGAAGGCGCTGGGACTTGGCGCTGCGTTGCACTCCAGTGCACTATCCGCCAACGTGAGTGCATCAGACTGCACCATCTATCTTGGGGAATCGCTGAACAAATCGCCGAGCGAGATGAAGCGCAAGGCGCACGGAGCACAGGAACCGGAGCATATGGGGTATATGTGAGGATTCTGAGCACCGCGCAACGCAGCGATTCGCTCGTGTAGGCATTTGTGCAGTGTTTCCTAGGCGCCGGAGGCCGGTGATATGAACGACGACTTTGTTGCCAACCTACGCCTGCTGTGCAGCTACTACCCTTCCATCGCCGAGGTGTGCCGGAGGCTCGAGATCAATCGCGCCCAGTTCAACCGCTACCTCAAAGGGCGTTACCGCCCCCGGCATGCCGCCATGCAGCGCCTTTGCGCCTTCTTCGGGGTGGAAGAACACGAGCTCTACCTGCCCCACGACGACTTCTGCACCCTGGTGCAGGCGGGGCGGCTGCCCACGGCGTCGAGCTCGGTGGCGGGAGGAGGCTGGCCGGATGACCTGCTGTATCGCGGCCGGGAGGGCATGGCGCGTTACCTGGGGCGCTACTTCGAGTACTACCACTCGATGTCACGCCCCGGGTACCTGATCCGCACCTTGGTGTGTCTGGAGGAGAGGGAGCGGGGCATCGTCTACCAGCGCACCGAGCGCATGCAGACGCCAGGCAATCCCCGGCCTTGCCACAACCGCTACCAGGGCGTGGCCGTCAGACTGGCCGACCGCATTTTCCTGGTGGATCATGAGACGCTCAACGGCCACGAGCTTACCCAGACCATCCTCTTTCCCAGCTTTCAAAGCCAGGTAACCCGACTCACGGGGCTCAAGCTCGGCGTGGCAGACAACAGCGAGCGCATGCCCTGCTGCGTACGCGTGCTCTACGAACGATTCGACGAGCAGGTCGGCCTGCGCGAGGCCCTGTCGCAGTGTGGGCTGCTCTCCCTCGATGACCCCTCCCTGGATGCCGAGCTGCTGGCCGCGGTGCACAACGACGTGGCGCCGGGGGAGCAGCACTTCCGGGCACGCCACTGAGCGTATGCCGGCAAGGGGCCGTTAGGGTGGAGGCATCGACGCCTGCCCACCCGTCAATAGCCGGTCATCTCCAGGTAGCCTTCGCCGAGGCGCTCGTCGCTGTCGCGGTCGACGGCCACGACCTCGCCCTCCCAGTAGGCGAAGGCGGTGTCCATCCAGCGCTGGGGGTGGCGTGCCGCGACCTCGAGGTCGAGCCCCTGCCCAGGCAGCGCTAGATGCCAGCGGGTCGGCACCTCGCGCCCGGCTACGCTGCTGGTGTGCTGGGGTGTCAGCACCAGGTCGTCACCGCTGAGCGGCGTCAGGCTGCCGTCGGGGGCGATCCAGCTGCCTGACAGGTAGTCGCCGCCATCGTGCCCGCCGCCGCGTAGGCGAAAGGCCATCAGCCGGTGGCCGTCGTCGAGGTGCAGCGAGAACCAGTCCCAGCCCTGCTGGGTGGGGCCGAGCAGCTGGCTGCTCCACTCGCGGTCGAGCCAACCGCGACCTGAGACGCGATGCGTCTTGCCGTCCAACTCGACCTCGCCCTCCACGCGCCAGAACGGCTGACTGTAGTAGTAGGAGCCCTGGCCGTCGGCGGACTTCTGGCTGAAGCCCGCCTCGCCGTGCAGCACCAATGGCCCCTCGGCGGTCAGCGTCAGGCGGTAGCCGAACGGCTGGCCGGCGTCCTCGCCGCTGGCACTGACCTCGAGTTGCTCGAAGGTATCCCCCGCCGGGTCGACCACCCGGCTGCTTAGCCGCCAGTCATCGAGCCAGGCGGCGAACGGCTCGGCCACGGCACCGGCCTGGGCGCGGCGCGTCTCGGCATCGGGCAGCGTGAGGCCGCGCGCGAAGCGCTCCTCGACCAGGTGGCGCTCGCCCCACGATAGCGCGGCATGCGCCATCCACAGTTGGCGGCTGTGCCAGGGCCGCGGCGGCTCGGCCGCTGGCGACGGCGGCGCCAGCGCCTGGCGAAACAGCGTCCACTGAATGCCCAGCGGCTGGCCCTGCTCATCCTCCAGGTTGGCCGTCAGGTACCACCACTCGATGCGGTAGTCGGGGTGGGGCCCATGGTCGTCGGGAAAGCGCAGCGGCTGGCCCGGGCCGGCCTCGGCGTAGCCCTCGGCCGCGGCGCCCAGGCCGGCGAAGCCCTGTGGCGACTCGACGGTGGGCATCGGGCGCAGCAGCAGCAGGGCAACAAGCGCGGCCGCGGCGAGCAGCAGGCGACGGGTCATGCGGCAGAAAACTCCATTAGCAGCTCACGGGGGCGGCTGCGCCACAGCCGCCACAGCGGGATCAGGGCGGCCAGCCAGGCCACCGCCAGTGCCAGGCCCAGGGCCAGCAATAGCTGGCTGGGGAAGACATGCAGTGGCAGCCGCCAGCCGAAGGCGGCGACGTTGATCACCGCCACCAGCCCCCAGGTCAGGGCGATGCCCAGCGGAATCGCCAGTAGCGCGGTGGCTAGCGCCGCGAGGCTCAATTGCACCAGCGACACCCCGGCAAGCCGCCCCCGTGTGACCCCCAGCGCCCACAGCGGCGCCAGCTGGGCGCGCCGCTCGCCGCCCTGGGCCAGCAGGCTGGTGAACAGCGCCAGCCCCGCCACGGCCAGGGTCAGCATGGTGAGCGCCCGGGTGATGGCGAAGGTGCGCTCGAAGATCGCCTGGGCCTGCTGCTTCATGGCCCGCTGGTCGATCAGGCTGGCGCCGGCCAGGTCGATGGCGCGGTCGAGGGCCTGGCCCAGCGCGGCGACATCGCTGCCCTCGGCCAACACGATGCCCAGGCTCCCCGGTGGCGCGGCGAAGCGCTCGGCGAGTGCCGTGGTGGTCAGCGTCACCTCGCCGCGGGGGTTGCCGTAGTCGGGGTAGACGGCGGCAATCGCGGTCTCGAGCGGTCCCTCGGCGCTGCTCAGGGTCAGGCGATCGCCGGGCTCCAGGCCGGTGGCGATGGCCAACTGCTCGTTGATCAACGCCGCCCCCTCGGCGAAGGCCTGCCAGGCCTCGGACACGCCCTGCTCGGTGTGCAGCAGCGGCCAGCGCTGGGTGAGCCGTGGCGCCGGGGTGATGCCGTAGACGCCCACCGGCTGGGCAGCGACGCCAGCGGCGCGCAGGGTGGCGTCGGCACGCCGGGTCGGCAGCAGCGCGACGACCTCGTCACGGGCCTCGAGCCAGGCCACGCTGGCCGCGAACTGCTCGGCGGGCGGGCGCACATAGGCCTCTGCGACCAGCCGCTGGTCGAGCCAGTCGAGGAAGGTGAGACGGAAGCCCCCGACCATGCTGCCGACGCCGAGGTTGGTGGCCAGTGCCAGCAGCAGTGCCATCATCGCCAGCTGCAGGCGTGGCAGCTGCAGCTGCAGGTCGGCCAGCGCCCACTGCGCCAGCGGGCGCTGGCGCAGCCCCCGCACCGCCCAGCCAAGCAGCAGCCCGAGTAGCGGCGGCAGCCACAGGGTCGCCGCCAGCAGGCCGATGGCGACCAGCGCGAACCCGGCCAGCAGCCGCTCGCCGGGGGGCTGGCCGCTTAACCACAGCCACAGCGCCAGGGCCAGCAGCCACAGCGCGGCGCCGAGCACGGCCATGATCGCCAGCTGGCGCTGCAGCCCGCCGCGCCAGCGTTGGCGCTGGCCAAGTCCCAGCACGTCGAGGCGCGCCGCCCGCCACAGAGTAGTGGCGCCGGCGCTGAACAGGCCGCCGAGGGTGATGGCCAGGCCCCCCAGCCAGTAGTGCCAGGGCAGTGCCAGCTCGCTGCCGACGCGCTCGCCATAGAGCGTGGCCAGGCTGGCGGCCACGTCCGGCAGCAGCTGGCCGGCCAGCCACACCCCGCTGACGATACCCAGCAGCGCGCCGACCACGCCCAGCACTAGCAGCTCGGCGGCGAGCAGGACGACCAGGGTGGTGCCGGGCACGCCCAGGGCGCGCAGCGTGCGCAGCATGCCCAGGCGCTGTTCCAGGGTCAGGCTCAGCGCGGCATGCACGATGAACAGCCCCACCACCAGCGCCAGCAGGCCCAGGGCTGTGAGGTTGAGATGGAAGCTGTCGCTGAGCTGGCCGGGGTCGGCGAGCCGCTCGGCGCGCAGTCGCACCAGCGCTGCGGGCAGTTCGGCGGGGTCACCGGGGGCGATCAGCAGGCGGCTGATGGCGTCGTCTGGCATGCCCAGCAGCGCTCCCGCCACGCCGATATCGGTGACCAGCGTGCCCGGCGGTACGCTGGGGTCGAGGGCCAGTGGCGGCAGCGGCTGGCGGTCGCGGTCGAGCAGGCGCTCGCCGTCCCGGGCGGTGTCGAGGGCGGCCAGGGTATCGGCGGCCAGCCGGATTCGCCAGGGTGGCTGCAGGAAGTCGCCGAGGGCGTCCGGCCCGCCGCTGGCCTGGATGCCGCTGGCGGCGGGCAGCGTCAGTGGCTCGATGCCGAGCAGCGTGACCCGCTCGCCGCCGGCCAGTGCCAGTTCGCCCTCGATCAGCGGCGACACCGCAATGCCGGCCCGGCGCAGCGCCAGGTAGGTATCGAGGGTCAGGGGTTCGCCGTCGCGGCGCTCGATGCGATCCAGCCCGGCGTCGAACAGCGCCGCGCTGCGGTCGTAGCTGTCGCGGGCCGAGGCGTTGATCGCCTGCACGCCGCTCCACAGCGCGCTGGCCACCCACAGGCCGAGTAGCAGCATCACCAGCTGCCCGGGATGACGCCGATAGTGCGAGAGCAGGGTGGCAGCCGCTGCGGCGATCATGGTGTGCCGCTCGTGGCGCCCTGCAGGCGGCCGTGGGCCAGGGTCAGGCAGCGGTTCAGCGGTGCCGCTACCCGCGGGCTGTGGGTCACCATCAGCAGCGCACAGCCGCTGTCGTGGACCAGCTCGAGCAGCAGCGCCAGCACCTCGTCGGCGGTGGACTCATCGAGGTTGCCGGTGGGCTCGTCGGCGAGCAGCAGGGCCGGGCGCACCGCCAGGGCGCGGCCGATGGCCAGGCGCTGCTGCTGGCCGCCGGAGAGCTGCTCGGGGTAGCGCCGGGCCATGCTGGCAAGCCCCAGTCGCGCCAGCAGGGTGTCGCACCAGGTGCGGTCGTGGCGCCCGGCGAGGCGCGCCTGCAGGGTCATGTTGTCGGCCACGCTGAGGCTCGGCACCAGGTGGAACTGCTGAAACACCAGCCCTAGCCGCGCCCGCCGCAGCGCCGCGCGTTGGCCCTCATGCATATCGGCCAGTGGTCGGCCGTCGACGTGGATGCTGCCGGCATCGGGCAGGTCGAGGCCAGCGGCCAGGTGCAGCAGGGTCGACTTGCCGCTGCCCGACTCGCCCATCAGCGCCAGGCTCTCGCCGGCGGCGAGGGAGAGATCCACGCCGTCGAGCACCCTGAGTGGCCCTTGGGGCGTGGCGTATGACTTGCTGACCTGGCGCAGCTCGAGCATAGGGGGCTCACCTGGGGAACGCGCCATGAGTGTTGCATAAAAAAGGCGCCACCCGAAGGTGGCGCCCAAGCCGTCTTGCGTTAGCTATCAGTGGCTATGGCCATGATCATCGTGGTCGTGGTCGTGGTCGTGGTCGTGCCCATGGTCGTCATGCCCGTGGTCATGTTCGTCATGATCCGGGTCGGCCAGCGCCTCGTGCAGGGTCATGGCGTTGTGGCGCATCATGCCCAGGTAGGTGCTGGCCTTGCCTTCGGCGGCCAGGGCATCGGCGTAAAGGGTGCCGGCGATCTCCAGGCCGGCCTCTTCGGCGAGCTGGTTGATGATCGCCGGGCTGGTCATGTTCTCGTGGAACAGCGCCTGGACGTTCTGCTCGCGGATCACGTCGATCAGTTCGGCCATGTTGGCGGCGCTGGGCTCGGCCTCGGTGGAGAGGCCCACCGGCGACAGGAAGCGCAGCCCGTAGGCGTTCGAGAAGTAACCGAAGGAGTCGTGGCCGGTGATGATGGTACTGGACGGCGGAATCTCGGTGAGCAGCTCGCGGATCTCGGCGTCGGTGGCGTCGATCTCGTTGATATAGCGCTCGGCGTTATCGCGGTACGCCGCTTCGTTGTCCGGGTCGGCCTCGATCAGGCCATCGCGGATATTGACGACATAGGTCTGGGCCAGCGCCAGGTCCTGCCAGGCATGGGGGTCGTACTCGCCATGGTCGTGGTCGTCGTGGTCGTCGTGGCCGTGGTCATGGTCGTCGTGACCGTGATCGTCATGCCCGTGAGCGTGTTCTTGATCGTGGCCGTGGTAGGCCACGCGTTCGATACCATCGGTGGCGGTGACCAGCGGGCCGCTGTAGTCGCTGGAGTCGATCAGCCGCTCCATCCAGCCCTCGAACTGCAGGCCGTTGAACACGACCAGGTCGGCTTCGGCGATGGCGCGTGCCTCGGTGGGGCTGGGCGAAAACACGTGGGCGTCACTGTCGGCGCTGACCAGCGGGGTGACATTGACGTGCTCGCCGCCCACGTTGTGAACCATATCGGCCAGGATGCTGAAACTGGCCACCACCTCGATGCGCTCGTCGGCCTGCAGCGGAGACAGGGTGACCAGGCCGGCGCTGCCGAGCAGCAGGCTAAGGGCGAAGGGCTTGGTTCTCATGGCGTACCTCATGGCGTTACGTGATGGAAAATGCGCTATCCGGTCTCGCTGGCCTCCAGCGGCGTGGCGCGGCGTCGCAGCTTGGCCATCAGGCTGTGGTGGCGGCCGAACAGCGCCGAAGCGATATAGCCGATGCCGGCGAGCATGATGATGCTCGGCCCGGACGGCATCGACAGGTGATACGACAGCAGCAGACCGCCGGTGCTGGCGAGCATTGCCCACACCACGGCGATCGCCATCAGCCCCTCGAGGCGCTTGCTCCAGAAGCGTGCCGCGGTGGCCGGCAGCATCATCAGGCCCACGGCCATCAGCGTACCCAGGGTCTGGAAGCCGGCGGTCAGGTTGAGCACCACCAGCGCCAGGAACAGGCCGTGGATCAAGCCGTTGCGGTTGCCCTGGCCGCGCAGGAACAGCGGGTCGAGACACTCCACCACCATGGCGCGGAACATCCACGCCAGGCACACCACGATCAGGCTGCTAATGGCGGCGATCAGCACCAGGGCGCTGGAGTTGACCGCCAGGATCGAGCCGAACAGCACATGGGTCAGGTCGACGCTGCTGCCGCCCAGCGACACCAGCATCACCCCGGCGGCCAGCGAGATCAGAAAGAAGCTGGCCATGGCAGCGTCCTCGCGCTGGCCGCTCATCTGCGACACGCTGCCGGCAAGCCCGGCCACCAAGAGCCCGGAGAGAATCCCGCCGAGGCTCATCGCCGGCAGCGAAAAGCCGGCCAGCAGGAAGCCCAGCGCCACGCCGGGCAGGATGGCGTGGGCCATGGCATCGCCGATCAGGCTCATGCCGCGCAGCACCAGGAACACGCCCAGCGGCGGCGCGGCCAGCGACAAGGCGATGCCGGCGACGAAGGCGCGGCGCATGAAACCGTAGTCGAAGGGGGCAATGAACCACTCGTTCAGCAGCGCGATCATGGCGATAGCCCCGGCAGGTCGAGGGGCAGGATCGGCGCGTGGTGATGGCGCTGGGTACCGCCGTGGTGGCGCTCGAGGATCGCGTCCGGGGTGCTCCAGCGGGCATGGCCGCCGGCCAGGGCCAGCACGCAGTCGGCCAGCCGCGAGAGCTGCTCGAGGTCGTGCAGCACCACGATGATGGTGGTGCCCTGGGCGGCCATGTCGCGCAGCACGTCCATCAGCACCTCGACGGTGTCGAGGTCGACGTTGGCGAACGGCTCGTCGAGCAGCAGCAGCTCGGCCTCCTGCATCAGGGTGCGGCCGAGCAGCGCGCGCTGGCGCTGGCCGCCGGACAGCTCGCCCAGCGGGCGGTGAGCGAGCTGTGAAATGCCCAGCCTTGCCATCACCTTGCGGGCCTGGCGGTAGTGCGGGCCACAGTAGCCCTTGAGCGCGCCGTGGCTGGGCCAGGTGCCGGTCATGATCAGCTCTTCCACGCTCATCGGGAAGGTCAGGTCGAGCGCCAACTGCTGGGGCAGCCAGGCGCGGCGCTCCTTGGGCACGTCGCACTCGACGCGACCCTTGATCGGCGCCAGCTCACCCATGATTGCCTGGATCAGGGTGCTCTTGCCGGCGCCATTGGCGCCGATCAGCGCGGTGATGGCGCCGTCCTCGAAGCTGCCGTTGACGTGCTCGAGCACGGTACGGCCGCCCTGGGCGAGCTGCAGGTCATTGAGGCGCAGGCGCGACATCAGGACCACCAGCCCGCGGCCCAGGAGACCGCCAGCCACAGCCCTGCCAGCGGCACCGCGACCAGCAGCAGGCGCCGGCCGGCGGCCAACGACATCAATGAAAAGTGGCACGGCCCCTCGGGCCGATGGTGGTGACGGTGTGCCATGGAGCATCCCTCGTGAATGACAAGAAGGTTATAACATAACAAGTTGATTGAAAAGCCACGCCGCGCTCGGCATGAAAAATGGCCGCCTATGATAGCGGCCATGGGGTGGTGCTCCAACCGTCAGTAGCGGATTGCTACCCCCAACTGGTCAGGGCCGGCCAGCAGCGCGTATTCGTAGTCGAAGCGCAGCTCGCCGAGCGAGGCCTGGGCGGGCTGGAAGCGGTTGAGGGCGCGGCCGGCTTGGCGCGGCTGGGTCTGCAGCTGCAGCTCGCTGATCAGCATGCCGGTGGCGAAGTTGATGGCACCATCGCGGCCGCGGCCGTCGCCGACGCCGATCAGCAGCCCGGCGGCGGTATTCACCGCCAGCGAACCCAGGCGCGCCTCGACGGAGCGGCGCTGGCGTTCGTTGGCGGCGGTCTCGCGGATCAGCGCCCGGGCGCGGTCGAGGTCGTCGCCCCGGTCGAGGGCGCGGAAGTCGCGGTGGGCCGCCGGGTGGGGCTGGCGGTCGAGGAACATGCCGCCCAGCGCCAGTGCCGACTTGACCACCCCGACCCGGGCATCGTAGCGGTCGTCGCGGTCGCTCGCCTCGCTGGCCTGATAGGCGTTGATCGCCAGGCTGGCGCCATAGATGCCGGTCCACCCCGCCTGCCACAGGTTGGCGTGGCGCTCGCCGCGGGCCAAGGCGTCGGCATAGCCCTGCCACTCCTGCGCCGAGGATTGGCCCAGAGCGGTGGCGGGCAGGCTTAGCAGCAGCGCAAGGTTGACGATCACGGCGGTGGCAAAACGCATGACAAGCTCCGGGGGCGAGGTGAGCGTCTACTATAGCGGCAAACGGGAGTTACAGCCCAATCGCCTGGCGCATCATCAGCCGCTTGGCCAGCGGCAGGCGCTGGGTGACGGCGAGCCCCAGGCTGCCCAACTGGCGCAGCGGTGGGGCGCCGGTGAACACCCGATGCAGCAGCTCGGTGGCGGCAATCATGGCCAGCGTCTGCGGGCGCCGCTGGCGGGCATAGGCGTCGAGCAGTGGCGCGCTGCCCAGGTCCTGGCCGCGGCGGTGCGCGGCGACCAGCCGCTCGCTGAGGGCGATCACATCCTGCAGGCCGAGATTCAGACCCTGGCCCGCCAGTGGGCTGATCACATGGGCGGCATCGCCGATCAACACGCAGCGCGCGCTGGTATAGCGCCGCGCGTGCTGGCGGCGGATGGGAAAACTGGCGCGGCCCAGCACTGCCTCGACGCCGCCCAGGCGCGCCGGAAAGTCGCGTTCCAGCGTCTGGCGCAGCGCCTCCGGGTCGAGCTGCTCGAGGGCAGTGATGGTATCCGGCTTGGCGTACCACACCAGCGAGGCATGATGGCCGGGCAGCGGCAGCATCGCCTGGGGGCCGTGGGGCGTGAAGCACTGCCAGCTGACATCCTGCTGGGGCAGCTTGGTGGTGACGTTGATCACCAGGGCGCGCTGGTCGTAGTCGCCGCTCTCGACCTGAATGCCGGCCAGCTCGCGCAGCGCCGAGCGTGCGCCGTCGGCGCCGACCACCAGCGAGCCGCCCAGCCGGGTGCCGTCATCGAGCTCCAGCTCCACCTGGTTGGCCGCCTGACGCAGCACCATCGGCCGCACCCCGCAGTAGCAGGTGACCGTTGGCAGCTCGGCCAGGCGCGCCCACAGCGCGGCGCGGATCCAGCGGTTCTCGACGAAGCTGCCGAAGGCGTCGTGGCCGAGGCTGGTGGCATCGAAACGGGCCTCGCCGTGACCCTGCTGGCTCCAGCCGTGGATGCGCCGAAATGGGCAGCGGCGGTCCTGGGGGATTCTCTCCCAGGCGCCGACCTCGGCCAGCAGCCGTTCGGCGGCCAGATTGAGCGACGACACCCGCAGATCGAAGCCGTCGTCCTGTGGTAGCGTGGGGGCCGCGCCGCCCTCGACCAGCGCCACGCCAAGGCCCGCCTGGCCCAGCGAGGTGGCCAGCGCAGCACCCACCATGCCACCGCCAACGATGATCACCTGTGCAGAATTCGCCATGCGTGTCCTTTATGTCATCAAACTGTCATCTATGCTCGTTAGGGTGCGCGCTGACATCAAAGCGTCATTAAACCGTCATACCACCCGCGGACCCACACGGTAGCTACTCACTTATGACGAATCGCACCACACCGCCCTCCGACTCGCGTGCCTTCGAGCGTCAGGCGCGTCGTGAAACGCCGGCCTGGATGCGTGGCCTCTACGCCGGGCTGTGCCTCTACCTGTTCCTGGCCGCCCTCAACGTACTCGGCTCGGGCCTCGGCACCTTCGGCGGCGAGAGCGACTTCCTGACCCGCGCCTTCGCCTACGGCGAAAACCCCTTCATCGCCCTGCTGGCCGGCGTGCTGGTGACCATGGTCGTGCAGAGCTCGTCGTTCACCTCGGCGCTGATCGTGACCCTGGTGGCCAGCGGCGAGATGACCCTTGGCACCGCGGTGTTCGCGATCATGGGTGCCAATATCGGCACCGCAGTCACCGGGGTCATCGTGGCCCTGGCCAACATGCGCATCAAGCGCAATTTCCGGCGCTCGTTCACCGCGGCGCTGATGCACGACTTCTTCAATATCCTCACCGTGGCGGTGGTGTTCCCCATCGAGTGGCTCAGCGGCATGTTCCACGAGGCCGGCCGCGGGATATTCACGCGCCTGGCCGGCTGGCTCGCCGAGCTGATCGGCCTCGAGGAGGTGGCGCGGCCCAACAGCCCGATCAAGGTGATCACCGCGCCGGTGGTCGACGCCTTCAATGCCATCGGCGGCTTTTTGCTGCCAACCTCGCCGGCCCAGGGGCTGCTGGTGGCCGGCTTCGGGATGCTGCTGATGTTCGCCGCGCTGATCTTCATGGTCCAGAACCTGCGCGGCGCGCTGCTGCGTCACATGGATGGCCTGTTCCGCACCTACTTCTTCCGCACCGACCTGCGCGCCTACGGCGTCGGCGTGGTCTCCACCGTGCTGGTGCAGTCGAGCACCATCACCAGCAGCCTGATGGTGCCGCTGGCCGGGGCCGGGGTGGTGCGCATGCGCCGGGTGCTGCCGTTCATGATGGGCGCCAACCTCGGCACCACCGTGACCAGCCTGCTGGCCGCCACCGCCAATCCTATCGCAGCGGCGATGACCGTGGCCTTGTTCCACGTCATCTTCAACCTTACCGGCACCGCCATCTGGTGGCCGCTGCGGGTGATCCCGCTGCGCGTGGCCAACTGGTACGGCAAGCTGGCAGCCAAGCAGACCCGCTACGCCTTCCTGTTCCTGATCGGCGTGTTCTTCATCGTGCCGCTGGCCGGCATTGCCGCCACCGAACTGTTCATGAGCCTGCGCTGAGCGCGGCCCACCGGGAGACCGTCACATGTTTCGACAGCTCTATACCGCCCTGACCTCGGAGAACACCCTCGACCAGGCCTTCGGGGACCTCACCAGCATGCTCGAGCACGGCGAGTGGATGTTCGCCCGTGCCAACGACGTGCTCTACAGCACCGCCTCCGCCGACGAGGTGCGCCAGCCGCTCTACGACCGCGACCAGGCGATCAACGAGCTGGAGCGCTCGATTCGGCGCAAGGTGCTGCGCCACCTCACCGTCAATCCCGGCCACGACGTGGCCATCTGCCTGGCGCTGATGAGCGTGGCCAAGGACGCCGAGCGCATCGGCGACTACTGCAAGAACGTCTTCGAGGTGGGCAGCTTCTATAGCGAGGGCTTCCACGTGCCGCGCTACCAGGGGCCGCTGGACGGCATGGCTGAGCAGATGGGCCGCATGTTCGGCATGATGGTCAGCGCCACCCGCGACTCCGACGAGGCCAAGGCGCGCCAGGTGCTCTCCATGGCGCGTGGCATTCGCGCCCAGGGCGACCACCTGATCGAGGAGCTGTTCAAGGACGACCAGCAGGTCGCCTTCCACGAGGCGGTGGCCTACTCGCTGCTGGCGCGCCACTACAAGCGCGTGGCCTCGCACCTGGCCAATATCGCCACCGCGGTGGTCGGCCAGCTCGAGGATCTCGACTTCTATCACGACGAGGGCGACGAGGCGGAGTGACGCCCCGCCCGACATACGAGCGCCGCCCCTGGAGGCGGCGCTTTGCATCGTGAGTAAGCGTTCGCTTACTCGACCAGCGCGTTGAGCCGGTCGGGAAAGTCGGTGAAGATACCGTCGACGCCCCAGTCGAGCAGCAGCTGCATGTCGTCCTCCTCATTGATGGTGTAGACGTGCACCAGCAGGTCGTTGGCCTGGGCCTGCTCGACGAAGCCGGCATCGATCACCTGCAGCTCGTCTTCATAGGTCAGGTTGGTGCCGATGCCGACGGCATAGTCGCGGATCGCCGCGAAGTCGGCATCCTCGATCTCGCTCGGCCCTTGCGTCACCCCGGTCCACTCCACCAGGCGCTCCTCGCCGTCCTCCTCCGGGTAGTACCACACCAGCTGTACCAGCGGCACCTCGTCATTCAGCGCCTGTACCTCGAGCAGGCTCGGCTGGCTGAACGACTGGATCACCGCCGCGCCGGCCTCGATCAGGCCGTGGGCCTCCAGCTCCTCGACCAGCGCCTCCTCAATACCCGGATAGAGTTCCGGCGACTTGGTCTCGAGGTAGTAGCGGGCACTGGTGCCGAAGCGCTCGATGACCTCGCCCAGGGTCAGGATCCGCTCCCCGGCGAAGGCGTCGTCGGCATACTCCGGCGACGCCTGGTTGAACCAGCTACCGGCATCCAGCGCCTTGAGCTCCTCCAGGGTGAAATCCTTGAGCTCGCCTTCGCCGTCGGTGGCGCGGTCGAGGCTCTCGTCGTGGAAGGCCACCAGCTCGCCGTCGGCGGTCATCTGGATATCCAGCTCCAGGTAGTCGACCCCCATCTCATGGGCCAGCTCCAGCGCCGGCAGGGTCTGCTCCGGCGCGTGCCCGCTGGCACCGCGGTGGGCGATCACCTGAAAGTCCTGCAGATCATCCAGCTGCTGCTGCAGGGCATCCGCCTGCACGGAGAGCGGCAGTAGCAAGGCACCGCCGCCGAGCAAAGCGAAGGGCAGGCTGACGCGCGAAAAGCGGCTCTGGGTGAAACGCATGGCGACTCCTTTGTTGAATGTTCAATCAATAACCGTACTGAGGTGGAGTGGGGGGATGCAAGGTGGGGGAAAGGATGGCGATTCAGCCTAGCAGGGCGGGCGAAGGTGGGGAGGGTCAGGGTGGCTGTGGATAAGTAGCAGGGTTGAAAGAACGAGTGGCAACGTTGGATTAAGAGTGCTTAGCTACAAGACATATAAAAAAAGCGCAGGGTTATATGTTTTACGCACACTCTCTTCCAGATGAGGGTAAATCTCGCTGGCAGACACTCGAGAGCCACTTGAGCACTGTGGCGAAGCTTGCCGCGGAACGCGCGGATCGCTTCGATGCAGGCCCATGGGGCGAGGCAGCGGGCCTACTCCACGACCTTGGTAAGTACACCGCACCCTTCCAGCGCCGCCTGGAAGGCTCTCCAGAGCGAGTCGATCACTCTACGGCTGGCGCCCATATCGCCATTGAGAAATACTCCCAGCTTGGCCACCTGCTCGCCTACTTAATTGCTGGCCACCATGCAGGGCTGGCCAATGGACGAGATATTGGTGAGCGCACGCCACTGCAGAGCCGCCTGGAAGCTGACTTGCCCCCGCTCGATACGGTGTGGCAACAAGAGATAACGCTTCCCCGAAATCTGTTGCCCCCGGCACACTTTCAGCAGCACCGCGACAGGGCGTTCTTTCAGTATGCCTTTCTGGCGAGGATGCTGTTTTCCTGCCTGGTCGATGCCGACTTTGTCGATACCGAGGCCTTCTATGCAGTGCACGAAAAAGGCGTGCCCCATGCACGTGGTGGCGGGCCGCCGCTGGAAGTGTTGCGTGATGCCCTCGATAAGCGCTTGGCCACCTTCAAGGCAGATAGCGACGTCAATCGCCTGCGTGGTGAGATCCTCTCCCATGTTCGCGCTCAAGCCGAGCTGCCGCCTGGCAGGTTTTCACTGACAGTGCCGACCGGTGGGGGCAAGACGCTGGCCTCGCTGGCTTTCGCTCTCGATCATGCCATTGCTCACGGCATGGATCGGGTGATCTACGTGATTCCGTTCACCAGTATCGTCGAGCAGAACGCTGCGGTGTTTCGCGATGCCTTGGGGGAGCATGGCGAGGCAGCGGTGCTGGAGCATCACAGTGCCTTCGATGGCGGCAATCAGCGTGACCGCCATAGCATCGACAAGCTTCGCCGCGACAGCGAGAACTGGGATGCACCGATCATCGTCACCACGGCGGTGCAGTTCTTCGAGAGCCTGTTTGCCGCCAAGACCTCGCGCTGCCGCAAGCTGCACAATATCGCGGGCAGCGTGGTGATCCTAGACGAGGCACAGACCATGCCCTTGCCGCTGCTGCGTCCCAGCGTGGCGGCACTGGACGAACTGGCGCTGAACTATCGCGCCAGTGTCGTTCTGTGCACGGCGACCCAGCCAGCGCTGGCCGAAACCGACGATCCCGAGCGCAGCTTCCAGGGTGGCTTTCGGGGCATGCGCGAACTTGCGAAATGCCCCAACAAGCTTTATCGCGACCTCAAGCGCGTTTCCGTGCGCCATATCGGCACGCTTGGCGATGAGACGCTGCGCGACGAGCTGCTCGCCACCGAGCAGGTACTGTGTATCGTCAATAACCGTCGTCATGCTCGGGCGCTGTTCGAGTCGATAGCAGATCAGCCTGGCGCCTATCACCTCACCACCTCGATGTATGCCGTGCATCGGCGCCGGGTATTGGCCGAGATACGTCAGGTCCTAGAAGCTGGCCAGCCCTGTCGGGTCATTTCGACATCGCTGATAGAGGCTGGCGTCGATGTTGACTTCCCGCGCGTATTACGCGCCGAGGCAGGACTGGACTCCATCGCACAGGCGGCAGGGCGATGCAATCGAGAAGGGCGCCGAAACGCCTCAGATAGTGAGGTCGCCATTTTCGCCACCGGCAACGATGACTGGGAACCTCCACCCGAGCTCAAGAAGTTTGCACAGGTGACTCGGGAAGCGCTCAGGCACCACGGTGACGATCCACTGTCGTTGGCGGCGATAGAGGCCTATTTCAGATTGCTGTACTGGCAGCAAGGACCCCAAGAGCTGGATAAGCATGGCTTGCTGAAGCTGGTTGAAGATGGCCGTATCGAAGGGTTGCCATTCGATACCCTCGAACAGAAATTCCGCATGATCGAGAACAACCAGCGTGCCGTGATCATTCCCATTGATAAAGACGGTATTGCCCGCGCTGCTCTGAAAGAGCTGGCGTATGCCGAGGGGGTAGGGGGGATCGCCCGCAAGCTGCAGCCCTATACGGTGCAAGTGCCGCAGCAGGGCTTCACCGTACTGGAGCGGGTCGGCGCCATCGCAGCTGTCGAGCCCGACAAATTTGGTGAGCAATTCATGATGTTGGTCAACGAAGATCTTTATGACGAGTGGCTAGGGCTGAACTGGAGTGAGCCTACCTTCATGAAGGCTGAGAATCTTACGTGGTAACTACAACCGATAGGAATTGGAAAAATCTGTGGAGTGGAGCTAGCCTTGTCTTTAGCCATATTGAGCTGAGAGCAGGCCATGTCCCCCGACCATCAGCGAGACCCACGAGAATTCACTCTCCAGTGCAGGATTCGTCGGGGACAAATTTTCCTGGCTATGGAGTGGGGAGCAGCGGCCATCAGGATCGAAGCGCCCACAAGAGGGATTTGGCTGTTGGTCTCCCTGGCTGCGGTAGCGCTACCTATTTGGTTGGGCTGGCTTATGCGAGGGAGTGGATAGAAACCTATCGGTTGTACTTACTGTTGTCGCCCCGACCTGTCGGGGCGCGGATCTGCCAAAGGATGCAACAATGACATTTGGAGTTCGTTTGCATATCTGGGGGGAGCGGGCCTGTTTTACGCGGCCTGAGATGAAAGTAGAACGGGTTTCCTACGACGTGATTACGCCGTCGGCGGCACGAGGCATTTTGGAGGCGATACACTGGAAGCCGGCAATTCGCTGGTGTGTGGATCGCATCCATGTTCTTAAACCGATCCGCTTCGAATCGCTACGGCGTAATGAAGTGGCGGGAAAGCTGCCCGCTTCGACCGTTACCAAGGCGATGAAGGCAGGCCGTGTCGACGATGTGGCCTATTACGTCGACCAGAACCGTCAGCAGCGTGCTGCCACGATCCTGCGTGATGTCGGCTATGTGATCGAGGCGCATTTCGAGTTCACCTCGCGTGCCGACGAGAGCGATACACCCGGCAAACATCTGGATATATTCAACCGCCGTGCCCGACAGGGGCAATGCTTCCACATGCCATGCCTGGGCACACGGGAGTTTCCCGCCAGCTTTGTCCTGATCGAAGCCGATGCTGCTATGCCAGCCATTGATGACCGCTTGAGCGGTGAACGGGATCTTGGCTACATGCTGCACGATATCGACTTCGCCAATGGCAAGACGCCGCGTTTCTTTCGCGCCCAAATGCAGGGTGGCGTGATCGAGGTGCCGCCTTTCGAGGAGGCCTTGGCATGATCCTCTCCGCCCTCAACGACTACTACCAGCGACTGGCGGATGAAGAGAAGGTGCCCCTGCCAGGCTTCAGCAGCGAGAAAGTCAGCTTCTGCCTGGTGTTTTCCCAGGAAGGGAAGCCGTTACAGATCGACGATCTGCGCGACACCACTGGTAAGAAGCCACGGCCAAGCTCTTGCCAGGTGCCTGTGGACAAGCGGCGTACCTCGGGCATCCACGCCTATCCGCTGTGGGACAAGACCGCCTATGCCCTTGGGGCTTCTGCCGGAGAAGGCAAGCGCCTGGCTGATGAGCATGCGGCGTTCAAGGCACGTCAGCTCGCGTTGTTCGGTGAGAGTGACGATCCCGATCTGATAGCCTTTCTGAGACTGCTCAATAAGTGGAAGCCGGAGCAACTCGTCGAACTTCCTGGTTACAGCGAAGAGGCATTGGACACCAATGTCGTATTCCGACTCGATGGTCAGCGACAGTACCTGCATGAGAATCAGGAAGCACGCCGGCTATGGGGTACCGCGCTTGAAAGTGGCGAAGGAGAGTTGGGGCAGTGCCTTATCACTGGCGAGATCGCTCCGTTGGGTACCGACCACCCTGCAATTCGGGGCGTCAGGGATGCACAGTCGTCTGGTGCATCGCTCGTTTCATTCAATAGTGATGCCTATGAGTCTTACGGCTACAGCAAGAATCAAAACGCTTCGATCTCTAAGGCGGCCATCTTTGGCTATTCGACCGCGCTGAACCACTTGCTGCGAGGAGAGACCGAAAATCGTCAGCGACTCCAGATTGGCGACGCCACGGTGGTGTTCTGGGCCAAGGCCAGGGACACGGCACATGCCGAAGCAGCCGAGGGCTTCTTTGCAATGCTCAATGAGCCCCCTAGCGATGAGCAGGAGGCTGCTAAGTTAGGCACCCTGTTGAAGCAGATCTCCGAGGGGCGCCCACTGGCGGAGCTTAATCCGATGTTGGAGCCAGGTACCCAGTTTTTCGTTTTAGGGCTGGCGCCTAACGCGGCACGCCTGTCTGTGCGCTTCTGGCACGTCGATAGCCTGGTGCACCTGGCTCATCACTATGCCCAGCATTACTTCGATTTGCGGATTGAGCCTGTTCCCTGGAAGGGTGTCGTTCCTGCTATGTGGCGGCTGCTCTACGCGACCGCTCCGAGCCGTGATGGTAAGGCTAAAGCTGAGGACGTTCCCCCGCAGCTTGCCGGGGAATTGACTCGCGCCATCCTGACTGGGAGCCGCTACCCGCACTCTTTGCTCACCAACGTCATCATGCGCATGCGTAACGATGGCGATATCAGTGGCATCCGTGTCGCTCTCTGCAAGGCTGTATTGGCGCGACAGGGACGTCTTTCAGCGCATTCGAACACAACCACTCAGGAGGTGCCCGTGAGTCTCGATCCTTATTCCACCCACCCCGGCTATTTGCTGGGCAGGCTATTCGCTGAGTTGGAAAGCGCTCAGCGCGGCGCGCTCGGTAACGAGGTGAATGCCACCATTCGTGATCGCTATTACGGCGCCGCCTCGGCAACGCCGGCCAGCGTCTTCCCCATGCTGTTGCGTAATGTGCAGCATCATTTGTCGAACATGCGCAAGAAGGACAAGGGAGGGCTGGCGCACAAGATCGAGGGTGAGATAGGCACCATCATCGACGGCTTGGGCGACAGGTTCCCCAAGAACTTGCCCATTGAAGAGCAGGGGCGCTTCGCAATTGGTTATTACCACCAGTCACAAGCCCGCTTTGCCAAGAAAGACAGCGCCGAAAAAAATGTAGAAGATGAGCAGGGAGAGTCAGAATGAGTGCTATCGCCAATCGTTACGAATTCGTGCTGCTGTTCGACGTCACCAATGGCAATCCCAATGGTGATCCGGATGCCGGCAATCTGCCACGACTCGATCCGGAGACCAACCAGGGCCTGGTGACCGATGTCTGTCTCAAGCGCAAGATCCGTAACTACGTTGCCCTGGAGAAGGACGTTGACGCCGGCTACGCCATCTATATGCAAGAAAAGTCGGTGCTCAACAACCAGCACAAGAAGGCCTACGATGCGCTCGATATCAAGCCCGAGCCGAAGAAGTTGCCCAAGGAGGTGGAAAAGGCTCGTGCACTGACCGAGTGGATGTGTCGGAACTTCTTCGACGTACGCACCTTCGGTGCGGTGATGACCACCGAGGTCAACTCCGGCCAGGTGCGTGGTCCGGTACAGATGGCCTTTGCCAGCTCCATTGACCCGGTAGTGCCGATGGAGGTTTCGATAACCCGCATGGCGGTCACCAATGAGCGCGATCTCGAGAAGGAGCGTACCATGGGCCGTAAGCACATCATCCCCTATGGCCTCTATCGCGCCCATGGCTACATATCGGCCAAGCTCGCCGAACGTACTGGTTTCTCCGAAGACGATCTTGAGCTGTTGTGGCGTGCGCTGATCAATATGTTCGAGCATGACCGCTCCGCCGCCCGCGGCGAGATGTCGACACGCAAGCTGATTGTCTTCAAGCATGATCACCCGATGGGCAATGCGCCAGCGCATGTCCTGTTCGATAGCGTGAAAGTCGAGCGTGTTGAAGGCGAGGAGGATACCCCGGCTCGTCACTACAGCGACTATCGCGTCTCTGTCGATGCCGAGGCCTTACCGGCCGGTGTCAGCGTCGATGAGAAGCTGTAGGCGAATGGGATGGAGGATGACGTTCGCCTGATCCCGCTCTCGGCACTGCAGCACATGCTGTTCTGTCCGCGCCAGTGCGCGCTGATCCACCTCGAACAGCAGTGGGCGGAAAACCGCTATACGGCGGAAGGGCGCATCCTCCATGAGCGTGCCGACCACCTGGGTCATGAGCGTCGACGGGGCATCCATACCGCCATGGCACTTCCGCTGGCCAGTGAGGCGCTGGAATTGACCGGGGTTGCCGATGTTGTCGAGTTCGATGAGTCCCAGCAACCCACAGTGGTCCGGCCCATCGAGTACAAGCGTGGTCGGCCCAAGGCCCATCGCGCCGATGAGGTGCAGTTGTGCGCTCAGGCTCTGTGTCTGGAAGAGATGCTGGGTGTCTTGATCGAGCAGGGTGCGCTCTACTATGGCAAGACGCGGCGGCGCAAGGCCGTCGCGTTCGACGACGAGCTGCGGGGACTGACCCTGCGAGTCATCGCCGAGACGCGTGATCTCTTCGATAGCAACCATACACCAGTCGCTACCTATGAGCCCAAGCGCTGCGACCACTGCTCGCTGATCGATGCCTGCCAACCGCAAGTAATGGGCAAGCAGCGCTCGGCAGGCCGCTGGCTGGCGCGTCAAATTCAATCTCTGGATGAGTGAATAGCATGCGCCGTCAGCTCAATACGCTCTACATCACCACCGAAGGAGCCTGGCTCAGAAAAGATGGGGCCAACGTGGTCATGAACGTCGAGGGGAAGGAGCGAGCACGACTGCCCATCCATATGCTCGAGTCGCTGGTGTGTTTCGGCAGGGTGCTGGTATCGCCACCGCTGATGGGGTTCTGTGCTGAGCAGGGGGTTACCATCACTCACTTGTCGTCCAATGGTAAGTTCCTCGCACGTATTGAAGGGCCGGTATCCGGCAACGTGCTGTTGAGGCGCACCCAGTACCGCACCAGTGATGACGAAGTCGGGTGTGCTGCCATCGTCCGTGGCGTGTTGATCGGCAAGGTGCACAATCAACGAGCGGTAATCTCTAGGGGGCTGCGTGACTATGGCAGCAAGCTGGCCCCGGCTGAGCGCGAAGGATTGGATAGGGCGTGTACTCGCCTGAGCAGAATCGCACGCGACCTGCTGCGAGAACCTCTGACCAATGGATTGCGAGGCCTTGAAGGTGAGGCTGCGCAGGTCTATTTCAGCGTCTTCGATAGCCTTGTTCGTAATGACGGTGAAGCTTTCCGCTTCACTGGCCGCAATCGCCGCCCTCCGCGTGATCGCATCAATGCTCTGCTGTCCTTTCTTTATACGCTGCTGACCCACGACTGCCGTTCGGCGCTGGAAAGCGTTGGACTGGACCCTGCGGTAGGGTTCCTGCACCGCGACCGGCCTGGGCGACCCAGCTTGGCACTCGACCTGGCTGAGGAGTTCAGGCCGCTGCTGGGGGACCGACTGGCGCTGTCTCTAGTCAATCGTCGCCAGCTTCGGGAGAAGGATTTCACGGTTGCTGAAAGTGGCGGCGTGGTACTGACTGACGATGCGCGCAAGACCGTACTGACTGCCTATCAGGAGCGGAAGCGTGAAGAGCTCAACCATGCCTTTATTGGCGAGAAGGCGCCAATAGGCATGCTGCCGATTCTGCAGGCGCAATTGCTGGCGCGCCATCTGCGCGGCGATCTGGATGCCTACCCACCCTTCCTGTGGAAGTGATCCGATAAGGAGAGTGCCGCGATGATGGTTCTGGTCAGCTACGATGTCAGCACTTCTTCCGATGGCGGCGAGGGGCGACTGCGCCGTGTTGCCAAGGCTTGCCGAGATGTCGGGCAACGAGTGCAATTCTCGGTATTCGAGATCGAGGTCGATCCCGACCAATGGGTGCGCTTGCGACAGCGGTTGATCGACCTGATCGATGATGAAGTCGACAGCCTGCGTTTCTATTTCCTGGGCAGGAACTGGAAGAATCGAATCGAGCATATCGGCGCCAAGCCTGCCTTGGATATGAACGGCCCGCTCGTTTTCTGATTTCCTTAGTCTTGCGAACCCATAGTGTCTGGCACTTTCCCGGTGGGTTCGCGGCTCTTTAATAATATGATTTTGAAAGATTTTTAGATTTATCAGCCGGCTGATGGGTGCTTTCCCTGCGTTACTTTGGCAGTTTCGCAAGATGCTGCCCATTTTGATCGGTATTTCAATGCGTTATAAAGGAGCAGTCGCGTCCCGCACGGGGCGCGCGGATAGAAACAGTCGGACACGGTGAGATTGCTCACTACAGAAGAGTCGCGTCCCGCACGGGGCGCGCGGATAGAAACCGCGCCATCTACCGCAAGGGTCGCGCCAGCCATGTCGCGTCCCGCACGGGGCGCGCGGATAGAAACTTAGCCAGGCGGTGGAGGATGGGCTTAATCCTCGTCGCGTCCCGCACGGGGCGCGCGGATAGAAACGCATACTCAGGCGAGGCCCCAACTATCGGACGTGTCGCGTCCCGCACGGGGCGCGCGGATAGAAACAACCCCTAGCACGCCTTACGCGCCTCATGCTATTGTCGCGTCCCGCACGGGGCGCGCGGATAGAAACGGCAACAGGAACCATCCCGCCCAGCCCTTCATG
This sequence comes from Halomonas salipaludis, assembly GCF_002286975.1. GTDB lineage: Bacteria > Pseudomonadota > Gammaproteobacteria > Pseudomonadales > Halomonadaceae > Franzmannia > Franzmannia salipaludis. The sequence continues at coordinate 62,619 of NZ_NSKB01000003.1, read as the reverse complement.
CGGTCGCGTCCCGCACGGGGCGCGCGGATAGAAACAACCCTGGCGACAACCCGGCTGATCAGATCGACGGTCGCGTCCCGCACGGGGCGCGCGGATAGAAACGTCCACATAATCAGGCACTGCCCCGAACCACTGTGTCGCGTCCCGCACGGGGCGCGCGGATAGAAACAATTAGGACCGCCATTATTTCACCTTAGCCCGGTGTCGCGTCCCGCACGGGGCGCGCGGATAGAAACAAGCCATCCTCCACCGCCTGGCTAAGAACTCGGCCGTCGCGTCCCGCACGGGGCGCGCGGATAGAAACTTACACGCCCCGCCGTCGGGGCACAGTGTAAGCTGTCGCGTCCCGCACGGGGCGCGCGGATAGAAACAGGGCATATCGTGACGATTAGACGCCATGACGTAGGTGTCGCGTCCCGCACGGGGCGCGCGGATAGAAACCTGACTATTAGGATTGTGCGGGCAATAAAAAACCCCGTCGCGTCCCGCACGGGGCGCGCGGATAGAAACAATGTGGTGTTTGACCCAATCCTGAGCGTATCGTGTCGCGTCCCGCACGGGGCGCGCGGATAGAAACTCGTTGAATTGGGAATCCCCGTCCTTTAGGGCGGTCGCGTCCCGCACGGGGCGCGCGGATAGAAACACCAAGTCGTCTACGTAGCTCATTAACAATCAGCGTCGCGTCCCGCACGGGGCGCGCGGATAGAAACGCTTTAGCCACTTGGCCCAGAACGTAGAGCGCTCGTCGCGTCCCGCACGGGGCGCGCGGATAGAAACCACCACTCCTGCAGCGACAAGAGTGCCAGCGAGGGTCGCGTCCCGCACGGGGCGCGCGGATAGAAACTGATCGGTCTGCGCCTCGCCAGTGTCGGCCCACGTGTCGCGTCCCGCACGGGGCGCGCGGATAGAAACCCGCATTGGTGGCGTTGAGCACTTGGGCGATGGGTCGCGTCCCGCACGGGGCGCGCGGATAGAAACTGGCTGCCGTTAACGCAGCGGGCGGCATCGCTGGCGTCGCGTCCCGCACGGGGCGCGCGGATAGAAACCGCCATCACTGGTGACGTCGATAGATTCAGAACCGTCGCGTCCCGCACGGGGCGCGCGGATAGAAACCTTATGGCGGCGATGATTGCCTAATATGGCCCTAGTCGCGTCCCGCACGGGGCGCGCGGATAGAAACATTCCAGCACGGGACTCCTGCTTGAGCGCGAAGAGGTCGCGTCCCGCACGGGGCGCGCGGATAGAAACGATGCGCTAGTCTTGATGCGCCACAACCTCACGGCGTCGCGTCCCGCACGGGGCGCGCGGATAGAAACCTCAAGGTCATGGCGGTGGGTCGCTAGCTCAGCCTCGTCGCGTCCCGCACGGGGCGCGCGGATAGAAACCATCAGGAATTGGTGGAATGTCGCCGCCATCTTGGTCGCGTCCCGCACGGGGCGCGCGGATAGAAACCTCCAGATGTCGCGCAACAACCCCATCTTCGATGTCGTCGCGTCCCGCACGGGGCGCGCGGATAGAAACGTATCGGCGCTCGTTGATCTCGTAGCGCCCGACGCGTCGCGTCCCGCACGGGGCGCGCGGATAGAAACTCCTCTCACTCGATTAACATACTCCATCACCGCGTCGCGTCCCGCACGGGGCGCGCGGATAGAAACAGAAGTGTCTTTGGTAGTATCGCACTTATTGCAGTGTCGCGTCCCGCACGGGGCGCGCGGATAGAAACATTAACCCTACAGACGCATATCGACAACTTATAACGTCGCGTCCCGCACGGGGCGCGCGGATAGAAACCTCGGCGCCCCCCTTCCCTCGATACGGCACAAGGGTCGCGTCCCGCACGGGGCGCGCGGATAGAAACTAACGTGGGGCGAAGAGACAGGCCAGGACTGGGAGTCGCGTCCCGCACGGGGCGCGCGGATAGAAACCACATGCGGGCGCTTACTCCGCGCAGAGCACGTCGAGTCGCGTCCCGCACGGGGCGCGCGGATAGAAACTTTTCCATATCGCTGAGACGCTCAAGGTGCTGAAGGTCGCGTCCCGCACGGGGCGCGCGGATAGAAACATCCTGTCCTCGGCGAGAACCTCGCTCAAGCCCGTCGCGTCCCGCACGGGGCGCGCGGATAGAAACTACAGCGAGGCCGCCAACGCGATTGCGTGCCGCTGGTCGCGTCCCGCACGGGGCGCGCGGATAGAAACAAACCACCATCAATAGCGTAGTTCTCGCGCACGGTCGCGTCCCGCACGGGGCGCGCGGATAGAAACCCGTCTCGCTGCCCTTGATCGTAGCGTCTGCCACGTCGCGTCCCGCACGGGGCGCGCGGATAGAAACGCTATCTGTTGAACATACGCTAACTACAGCGCAGGTCGCGTCCCGCACGGGGCGCGCGGATAGAAACTCGCACATTCGCATGCAGGTAGAGGCGGCCTGCTGCGTCGCGTCCCGCACGGGGCGCGCGGATAGAAACTCGCCCGGGGGATCTTCGTGTGCGCTGATAACTCGAGTCGCGTCCCGCACGGGGCGCGCGGATAGAAACACCAAGTCGTCTACGTAGCTCATTAACAATCAGCGTCGCGTCCCGCACGGGGCGCGCGGATAGAAACGCTTTAGCCACTTGGCCCAGAACGTAGAGCGCTCGTCGCGTCCCGCACGGGGCGCGCGGATAGAAACCACCACTCCTGCAGCGACAAGAGTGCCAGCGAGGGTCGCGTCCCGCACGGGGCGCGCGGATAGAAACTGAAATGAAACTCATCCACATAATCAAGGCCAGCGAGTCGCGTCCCGCACGGGGCGCGCGGATAGAAACGCCAGCGCTTCAGGATCCCGCGCATACGGCCTAGCAGTCGCGTCCCGCACGGGGCGCGCGGATAGAAACCCGGTGTTGTTACAGGCGCACGCATGATCTATTCGGGTCGCGTCCCGCACGGGGCGCGCGGATAGAAACTCGCGCACGTATTGCATGATCTCCCGCGTGCGCTCGTCGCGTCCCGCACGGGGCGCGCGGATAGAAACCCGGAGACAGACAACACAAAAGATGGATACACAAGTCGCGTCCCGCACGGGGCGCGCGGATAGAAACGAGTCCCCGTGCTCGCTCCAATCTAGTCCGCCAGGGTCGCGTCCCGCACGGGGCGCGCGGATAGAAACAATTGCGATTAGTGCATCATACAACCCCTGCGCGAGTCGCGTCCCGCACGGGGCGCGCGGATAGAAACGAGAACGTGCCGCGTGACCGCGTTGAGTTGTGCATGTCGCGTCCCGCACGGGGCGCGCGGATAGAAACCGTGATGATCCAGCCAGCTACGCACTGCTCATCGTCGCGTCCCGCACGGGGCGCGCGGATAGAAACGGGATGGTGACCTGCTCGGGCTGAGTCACTTCGCTGGTCGCGTCCCGCACGGGGCGCGCGGATAGAAACTTGAGCAGAGTCTGCAGAAGCCGGCTGCTCGCTCGTCGCGTCCCGCACGGGGCGCGCGGATAGAAACCTACAACCGTGCGCTGACCCGCACTGCCGCCACGTCGCGTCCCGCACGGGGCGCGCGGATAGAAACTCAACCAAGTAAGAGGATCTGCATTATGACAGCCATGTCGCGTCCCGCACGGGGCGCGCGGATAGAAACGTTGGCGGCGTCGAGGATGGGCTCTTGTGCGGTGTCGCGTCCCGCACGGGGCGCGCGGATAGAAACGTCGCGCTCCTCAGCGGCCCACTCACGCAGCGCGGGTCGCGTCCCGCACGGGGCGCGCGGATAGAAACTAGATATGGGCCTGGCCAGCCCGTGGGCGATGGCGTCGCGTCCCGCACGGGGCGCGCGGATAGAAACTTTTGAGGGTTGCTTCCTGCAAAGCTGCTGACCTGGTCGCGTCCCGCACGGGGCGCGCGGATAGAAACATCGTCGGTTTGCTTGTCCTCTAACGCCTGGTGGCGTCGCGTCCCGCACGGGGCGCGCGGATAGAAACCAGTTCGAACGGCAGACCGCCGCCCACGCCATATGTCGCGTCCCGCACGGGGCGCGCGGATAGAAACCCCGTTACTGGATCGATCCGCGCCTCCCCTCCCTCGTCGCGTCCCGCACGGGGCGCGCGGATAGAAACACCTTCCCCAGTCCGTAGCATCCGCCGCATGGCGTCGCGTCCCGCACGGGGCGCGCGGATAGAAACCATGCCGACGATGGACATGTCGGTCGGATTGGCGGTGTCGCGTCCCGCACGGGGCGCGCGGATAGAAACTTGGCTACACCGAGCGTCAGCCGGCAAGCGTCCAGTCGCGTCCCGCACGGGGCGCGCGGATAGAAACGTCGCTCGCAGCGACAAGCCCAAGGCCTTGCCCTGTCGCGTCCCGCACGGGGCGCGCGGATAGAAACAGCTCGATGGCTGGCCGGCAACGGCTGTGGCCGCGTCGCGTCCCGCACGGGGCGCGCGGATAGAAACATAGGTGGCGGTCCTCCTCAACGATGACCCCCAGCGTCGCGTCCCGCACGGGGCGCGCGGATAGAAACAGATCGCCGGCAGTCTGGTGCTGCAGCAGGCCCAGTCGCGTCCCGCACGGGGCGCGCGGATAGAAACCTCGAACATGGTGATGCCGGACTCGACCGCCTCGAGGTCGCGTCCCGCACGGGGCGCGCGGATAGAAACACCTCCTTGTTACGGGCGTGGTGGTGCTGACGTAGAGTCGCGTCCCGCACGGGGCGCGCGGATAGAAACCCAACACCGATCTCAAGGTGCTCAACCAGGTGCGTCGCGTCCCGCACGGGGCGCGCGGATAGAAACACTGCCGTGCACCTGCCGACCATCGCCACCATCGTCGCGTCCCGCACGGGGCGCGCGGATAGAAACGACCCCAACACCGGGCAGGTCGTCTACTCCCGCGTCGCGTCCCGCACGGGGCGCGCGGATAGAAACCCCACCATGCTGCGCAAGATGTGGTCGGGTGGCGTCGCGTCCCGCACGGGGCGCGCGGATAGAAACTCCCTGCAACGGAAGAGGCCACCGCATGGGTGGCCGTCGCGTCCCGCACGGGGCGCGCGGATAGAAACACGCCGAGCTCGACGCCCGCGGCATAGAGAAATTGTCGCGTCCCGCACGGGGCGCGCGGATAGAAACACGCCCGGTATCTTGCCGTCTCGGATGGCGGCGTAGAGTCGCGTCCCGCACGGGGCGCGCGGATAGAAACTTCCTCGGCGTAGCAGCGCAGGATCTCGGTCGCGTCGCGTCCCGCACGGGGCGCGCGGATAGAAACTCGTTGAGCTCCTCGCGCACCTCCTGGGGCAAGGTCGCGTCCCGCACGGGGCGCGCGGATAGAAACGTCGCGGCGACCTCTACGCCCAAGCCTGGGTCGATAGTCGCGTCCCGCACGGGGCGCGCGGATAGAAACAGGCCCAGTGCCGTAGCCAGGTCCGTTTGCCATGTCGCGTCCCGCACGGGGCGCGCGGATAGAAACTCTGGCGTCTTGCCGTCATCCTTGACGCCACCGGTCGCGTCCCGCACGGGGCGCGCGGATAGAAACCTGGGGGCTCTGTATGGTGGCTGGATTGAGATCTAGTCGCGTCCCGCACGGGGCGCGCGGATAGAAACGCCGGCATGGCCCCGGCATCCTCGAGGTCAAGAGTCGCGTCCCGCACGGGGCGCGCGGATAGAAACGGCAGCGATGACGTCATCGTCGCCGCCGATCGCGAGTCGCGTCCCGCACGGGGCGCGCGGATAGAAACTCGCCCAGGGCCAGCTCGGTGGTCAGCCGCTCGCGTCGCGTCCCGCACGGGGCGCGCGGATAGAAACATCACGAGCTCGCACCAGACTTCTTGTTCTTCTGTGGTCGCGTCCCGCACGGGGCGCGCGGATAGAAACATTGCCCTCGTTATTTCCATCGTCGCCGCCGGAAGTCGCGTCCCGCACGGGGCGCGCGGATAGAAACATCATGTGCGTCAGGTCCTGCAGCGCGCCGCCAGTCGCGTCCCGCACGGGGCGCGCGGATAGAAACCTCGGCGTTGAATGGTTCCGCGAGCGAGCTGACGGTCGCGTCCCGCACGGGGCGCGCGGATAGAAACGCGCCCATCCGGCCCGGTGCGGGTCTCCCGCTCGCGTCGCGTCCCGCACGGGGCGCGCGGATAGAAACCTGCGCTGGCGTCCCAGCCATCGGCGTTGGCCACCCGTCGCGTCCCGCACGGGGCGCGCGGATAGAAACGGTGACACTCTCCCCGTCAGCGTGCTTAGTAACACGTCGCGTCCCGCACGGGGCGCGCGGATAGAAACATGCTCGACGACGAGAAGAAGGCCGAGCGCGCCGAGTCGCGTCCCGCACGGGGCGCGCGGATAGAAACGAGGCCCAGAACGGCCGCAGCAAGGCCGCTGCAAAAAGTCGCGTCCCGCACGGGGCGCGCGGATAGAAACAACCCGGCCGATCTTGCCGGTGCCGATGGTCGCGAGTCGCACCCTCACCTGGGGTGTGTGGATAGATGCTTGTGCAAGCGGCGGCCCAGTAGCTAGTTCACGATGCTAATCGGGCAGGATGTGGTTTTTGAACCGCACCGAAAATTGACGTTAAGCCAGCGGCTGGGGAGGTATTTCCCCTTCAGCTTGCATATCGGCCATTGCGTCGGCCACTAACGTCACGACACCGTCGAGGGCCTCTCTCTGGCTGTTGGCCAGCCAAGAGAGGCTCGGCAGCTCGGCGCATTGACCGACGAACTGGTCGTCTTCGGCCGACCAATAGATACGATAGGAGTAATACGTATAGTTGACCATGGCGATATTCCCTTGCTGCTGTGGCCACTTCAGCTTAGAGAGGGTTGGTAGTATCACGACCCTCTCTGGCTTTTCGAATTCGACGATCCGGCAGATCTCGCAGCAGAGCGCCGTGCGAAGGATAATCTCCTTAAACATCCTTAGAAAGTGTGCTGCCGCCCAGCTGAATTACCGACGACCCGATCCCCGCAGGCGCGGGGCCTGCCGGTGAATATCAGTTCATACGGCACGGCTTAATGAGCATCGGGTTTGAACGCCATGGCTTCATCGAAGCTGTACAGGCAGGTATCAGGAAAGGCATCCGGTTCCATGTCGGTCTCGATTGCTGCGGCTCGCCGCGCATCGTCATAAGCACTGGCCATCAGATCGGGCAGCGCTGCCCTGAGGCTCGGGTTGTCGGCAAGTAGTCGAGCGGCTTTGACCTGAGCATCCTGAATGGTCAGGCGCCAGCTGCGCGAGCGGCGGTCAGGCTGATATTCCCATTTCAGCAGATGCATCAGGAGCCGGGCCAACTGACTGATAAGGGCGCGTCGTTCGCTCTTGCCCATGCTCTCGATCTCCTCGGCAAGATGTTCGACATCGAGCTGATCCATCTTTCCAGAACGCAGCAGCGCTGCCTGCTCCAGCGCCCAAGCATAGGTGTCCTGATCGTAATGCGTCGGCATCGCTTGGCTCCAAGGCTCTTGCCACGTTGGTTATTAACATCATATGCGTGGTCGCGTTGCAGGACCAGCCGCCGCCAAGTCGGCCCCTGCGCCATGAGACGCTCTCCCTTGCCGCGGTAGCCACTTCAGTTTGGCGAGGCCCCTGTCGGCATCACCACCCATTCAGGCTCCTCGAATTCGCCGATCAGGCGGATCTCGCAGCAGGGCGCCGCGGAGCGGATGATCTCCTTTATCTCTTGGTTAGGCTGGGCCTCCATGGCATCGCGGCTGGCCTTGCTGTCCCAGTGGGCGATGGCGATCAGGGTGTTGGGGTCGTCGATCTTGCGGTGCAGCTCGGTGCCGCGCGCCCCCGGCGCCTGCTGGATGAGCTCGCTGGCACGGACCCAGGCGTCGGCGTAGTCCTCGGCCTGGTAGCCGTCGCGGATATGCACTTCGAAGATATATTTCATGGCACTGCTCCTTGCTGCTCTTTGCCGCTGCGGCTAAGGCATTCGATGTGGGCTCAGTGTATCCCGCCCGTCGTCCTTATCCAGCCGCTACGCTGATAGGCTATAGGAAACGGCGGCACTGAACCGCCACCGACGATGAGGAGTGAGTATGTCCGATACCCCCTATGACCAAGCCCTGGCCGCCATCGATGCGCTGCACGCTGAGGATCCGCGGTGCGTGGAGGTTGAGGGCGAGTCGCTGCCCCAGGAGCTGTTCTATGCGCGGCGCATGAGCGCCTGGCTGGAGACGCTGGCGGATTCGCCCAGTGAGCCGCTGCAGCTGGCGGTGCGTGCCCAGCATCTACAGCGCTGGAAGGTGCCGCGGGAGGCGTATCCCGAGGGCCGGGTGGGCTATCTGACCTGGCGTCGCGACCAGGGCAAGCAGGCCGGCGAGACCACCGCGCGGCTGATGGAAGAAGCGGGCTACTCGGCCGATGACGCGGCGCGCGCGGCGAGCCTGATCCGCAAGCAGGGCCTGGGCCGCGACCCGGAGACCCAGGCGCTGGAGGACTGCGCCTGCCTGGTGTTCCTGGAGAACTACTTCGGCGACTTTTCGCGCCAGGTGGAGCACGACCACCTGATCCGTATCGTGCAGAAGACCTGGAAGAAGATGTCGCCCGAGGCCCACGCGCTGGCGTTACAGCTGCCGATGAGCGCGGAGGCGCGGGGGCTGGTAGAAGAGGCGCTGGCCGGATGATAGCGCGCTGGGCCTAGCTTGACAGGGTGGCGGTGGCGGCCTAGATTCTCAATTGCAAATGATAATTTTTGTCGTTTGATTGAGCTGTCAAGGAGGCCGCGATGACATACAACGCCAATACCCCTTGCGAGGGGCCTACTCCGTCGCTGCAGGTCTGCGATGCCACCTCGAGCTCGGTACGCCTGGCCTGGCAGCGTCCGCGCCGAGCGGACCCGCTCTCCGAGGAGCAGCAGGTGCTGCTGGCGCTGCAGCACGAGGAGGCGGTGCACGAGCTGGTCCGCCGCCGGTTCCTGCTGACCACCGAACGCTACCTCAAGAGCGATCTGGGCACCCTGCTGGGCTAAGCGAGGCTGACGCTCAGCGTCTCCTCGGCCTCGCAGGGGTAGCCGTGGCGCAGGTGCAGGGTGCGCTCGTCGAGGGTCATCACCACCGCGAACAGGGTCTCCATGCGCTCGGCCTCGGGCATGCCCGGGTCGGTGTGCTTGCAGATCGCCATGGGCGCGTTGTGGTGGTCGCTGAGGACCTCGAACAGCGCGCCGACGCTGGCCGCTGGCGGTGGGTCGAGCAGCTCATCGAGGCGGCGCAGCCGCACGTGGGAGTCGGGCTTGGGGAAGTCGGCCACGCAGGCGGTGGCGGCCTCGGCGTAGAGGTGGTTGGTGTGGGTCACACGCCCTTCGCTGGGCTCGAGCACGCCAGGCGGCCCGGGCTGGACCTCGAAGCCGGCGGCCTGGCCGTCGGCGCTGGCGACCAGGAAATGCGCCGGCGAGGCGACGCGGTCCTCCTCGATGATGCGCCGGGCGCTGGCGAACCCATCGCTCTCGAGAATCTTGCGCAGCGCAAAATGAATCGGCAGGCCGTCGCCGCAGGTCTGTGAGCGGATGGCGTTGAGGCATACGCCGAGGCCGTGGGCGTTGAGGCCGATCTTGGCGACCATGCCGGCCTCGCCAACGCTGACCAGCGGCGGGGCGTCGTCGCCTTCGATTCGCAGTATCACCACGTTGTCGAGTTGGTCGGCGCGCCAGTCCCAGTTCTGAGCCAGCCACTGGTGTCCATGCTGATGGAGGGAAAATGCCGAACAGCCGCCGCTGGCCTGGGTCAGCGAGATCTCGCTGCGGCAGTTGAGGGTGAGGATGTCGTCGCGCTCGAGGCCGGCGCCCTGGGCGATGCCCGCCAGCTCGTCGAGGATCGCCGCAAAGCCGCGCTCGATGGCCGGCACGAAGCGCTGCGCCTCGCGCTTGGCAGCGGCCCAGTCTAGCCCCACGAAGTCCTGGAACAGCCGGTCGTACACCGCGATGCTGCGGCGAATCTGCGCGGCGTGGCGCTGGCCGTGGGCCAGGCCGATGGCGCGGCGGCTGCCGTGCAGGTGGGTCACGTCGAGCATGCGGGGCGCTCCTTGGCGAGTGAATTTCTCCCAGCCTACCGCGTGCAGCGTTGAAGTGCAGCGGGCGGCGCGGAGCGGCAATGAAAACCCACCGATTTTCAACAAGCTAGACACGTTCAAACGGCCGCTTGCGTTAACGCCGCAGCGCTTGTGTTTTTGCGTAAACACTTCCAGAGTTATGGAGGTACTAATTTAACTGGCAACAGCGAGAACAACCATGAAGAAAGCTCTGTTAGCGATGGCGGTGGCTGCATCCTCCGCCACGTTCATCGGTGCGGCGCAGGCTGACGAGGTCAAGATCGGGTTCCTGGGCGGCTTCACTGGCCCCATCGAGAGCCTCACGCCGCCGATCTTCGACGGCGCCCAGCTGGCCGTGCAGCATGTCAACGAGCAGGGCGGCATCCTCGGTGGCCAGACGTTGGTGATGCCGAACGCCGATACCACCTGCGCCGATGCCTCGGCGGCGTCCAACGCCGCGGACCGCATGGTCAATACCGAGAACGTTACGGCCATCGTCGGCGCGCTGTGCACCGGGGCCACCGTGGCCGCGGCCAACAACGCCGGCATCCCCGGCGGCGTGGTGATGGTCTCGCCGGCCTCCACGGCGCCGGCGGTCACCGACCTGGACGACAACGACCTGGTGTTCCGCACCGTGCCATCGGATGCCTTCCAAGGCGAGATGCTGGCCAGGTTGCTGGTCAGCAAGGGCATCACCGACGCCGCGGTGACCTACGTCAACAACGACTATGGCCAGGGCCTGGCCGATGCCTTCAATGCCACCTTCGAGGCCGAGGGCGGCATGGTCTCGGCCAGCGAGGCGCATGAAGACGGCCGCGCCGACTACCGCTCGGAGCTGGGCTCGCTCTCCTCCGGCGGCAGCGAGACGCTGGTGGTGCTGGCCTACGCCGACGGCTCGGGCCAAACCATCCTGCGCCAGGCCTACGAGAGCGGCATGTTCACCCAGTACGTGGGCGCCGACGGCATGGTCGGCGACAGCCTGGTCGAGGCGATTGGCGCCGACGTGCTCGAGGGTATGATCGCCACCCGCCCGGGCAGCCCCGACACCCCGGGAACCGAGACCTTCGAGGCGCTCGCCGCCGAGGCCGATATCGACCCCAGCGCGGTGTTCGCCGCCCAGGCCTACGACGCCGCCTTCCTGCTGGCCCTGGCCATCGAGCAGAATGGCAGCGCCGAGCGCGAGGGCCTCTCCGAGGCGCTGCGCAGCGTCGCTTCCGCCCCCGGCGAGCAGATCCTGCCCGGCGAGTGGGAGAAGGCCGTGGAGCTGATCGCCGCCGGTGAAGAGATCGACTACGAGGGTGCCTCGGGCAGCCACGAGTTCGACGAGAACGGTGACGTGCCCGGCGTGGTGATCGAGATGGTGGTGGAAGACGGCAGCTTCGTCAGCCAGGGCTTCCTGGATCCCGAAGCGCTGTAAGGCTCGACCTTCCCGTCGTCACTGGAGGGCAATACACCGCCCCGGGAGGCCAGCCTCCCGGGGCGGTGTCGTGATGCGAGGGGATGTTGGAGGTCTAGCCCATCAACAGCTGGCTGGCCAGGCCGCCTCCTACGATTAGCATGGCGAACAGTATCATGCCCAGAATGAAGGGGCGGATGCCCAACGCCTTGAGCTTCTCGAGGCGTGTCTCGAAGCCCAGCGCGGCCATGGCCATGGCCAGGGCTACCTGTCCAGCAATGACTAATGTCTGGTGCAGGCTGCTGGGCAAGTCGACGACACTATTGAACCCGACCATGACCATGAACCCGAAGGCGAACCATGGAATCACCAGTTTACCGGCCGCTGGACCTGCTCCCTCCTGGGCTGGCCGGCGCAGCCACCACTGCCCCACGATCAGCAAGAAAGGCACCAACAACATCACTCGTACCAGTTTGACGACGACGGCATTGGCGAGTGCCTCCTGGCCCACCGCATCACCGGCGGCCACGACTTGGGCGACCTCATGCACGGTCGCGCCGATATAGATGCCGTATAGCCCTTCGTTCATCCCGGAAAATTGGTAGAGCAGGGGATAGACGAGCATCGCCAGGGTGCCGAAGAGCACGACGGTTGCCACGGCCATCGAGGCGGCGGCGGGACGCGAGCGAATGGTGGTCTCGGTGGCAAGTACCGCGGCGGCACCGCAGATGGCGCTGCCGACACTGGTCAGTAATGCCGTCTCACGGTCTAAGCGCAATACCTGGGTGCCGATGTAATAGCCGCTGAGCAGCACGCTGATGACCACCACCAGGTCGAGCAATAGTACGCCAGGCCCAAGGGCGACAACCTGATGCAGCGTCAATGACAAGCCGAACAGCACGATGCCGCCGCGCAACAGGTAGCGGGTGGCGAACTTAAGGCCCGGTTGCATATCTGGCAGATGGCGTGCGAATGGCAGGTTGCCCACCATGAGGCCCATCAGCAAGGCGAAAACGAGGGGGCTGATACCACTAACGGCGAGTGCGGGCAGGCGGGCTAGCGCAAAGCTTGCCAGGGTCAAGGAGCCACATAGAAATAGACCTTGCCACATGATGACGTTATTCCTTCCGGGAGTATGCGTCACCAGCCTATGCAGTTATATTCCTTATGGTTATCATCAAATAACGATATGGCTATTCGGTAGAACCGATTTATGACGCCTCATGTGACGTTCCGACAGATGCAAGTCTTTGTCGCCGTGGCACGCGAGGGCACGGTGGTGGCCGCTGCACGACGCTTGAGTCTATCGCAGTCGGCTACCAGCCAAGCGCTATCCGACCTCGAGCGTCAGTTAGGCATTGATCTGTTCGAGCGGCTGGGTAGACGTTTGCGGCTCAATGACCTGGGGCGCCACCTCTTGCCGCGAGCCGAACGCTTGCTGGACGGTATGGCCGAATTCGTGGCAGCGGCTCAAGAACCCGAAGGCGACTTGCAAGGCACGCTCAATATCTCGGCCAGCACGACCATTGGCACCTACCTGTTGCCCCCCTTGGCAGGGCATTTCAGTAATCAGCACCCAGGAGTGGACCTGCGGCTCAGGTTGCGCAATACGGGAGAAGTGATAACCGACCTGCTGCGCTTCGATGCGGATATCGGGATGATAGAGGGGCAGTGCCATGAGTCGCGTCTGACTAGCGAAGCCTGGTGCCAGGACCAGCTCGTTATCGTCTGCTCGCCTCTGCACCCCCTTTCCGGGAAGGCGTGGCTCGATGACGCCGATCTAGCTGCTACGCCGTGGATATTGCGCGAGGCAGGCTCGGGCACGCGTGAAATCTTCGAGGCCGCTGTACTGCATCGCGTGGAACGGCTGCAGGTGCGCATGGAGTTGAGCCAGCATGAAGCCATCAAACAGGCCGTCAAGGCTGGCTTCGGACTAGGGTGCTTATCACGCCTCAGCGTGGCGGGGGAGCTCGAGCGTGGCGAGCTGGTGGCACTGGAGAGTGGCCTGGAGCTTTCCAGGATGTTTTCACTGCTCTGGCATCCTGATCGCTACCGCAGTCCACTGTGGCAGGCGTTCAAAGTCTTTAGCCTCGAGTATCCACGGTGGCTTGGTTGAGGTGTCCGTGACCGGCAAGTGTGATCGTTTTCTGCTCCCCGCGGCAGGAAGAGGGCAACGTGAGTGTGTGCCAGTGAGGGAGGGCATGCGAAGATATTGCATAACCAATGCTTATGCTTTTGTATTTTTTGTTTAATTGTTCTTATAAGTGTTTGGCGATAGCGTTAGTAAGGTCCCGACCCATAAAACACAACACGACCAAGGACCCTTACTATGTCAGTTATCCCCTTGAGAATCGCTGTCGTCCTGCTCGCTGGATTGTCGAGTGGTGCGCTTCATGCAGCCGACTACCCCCAGAAGAACATCGACTACATCGTGCCTTTTGCCCCCGGCGGAGCGGTTGACTTCACCGGTCGACTCATTGCCGAGGCAGCGCCTGAGGTCTTCGACGGACACGGTTTCGTCGTCAAGAACATGCCTGGCGGCGGTGCAGTCATCGGCCAGACCCATGTCAGTAGGGCGCCCGCCGACGGTTATACGCTACTGGCCATGACATCTTCCGTCATCAACAACGCGTTGACCAAGCCGGTCAGCTACGACCTCGATAGTTTTACGCCCCTGGCGCTGTTCAACCTCGACCCTGGCGTTATCGTGACCGCTACCGACGGTGAGTTGGAAGATCTCCAGGCCTTCTTGGATGCAGCGAGTAGTGACTCGGTCAGCATTGCCACGCCGGGCGATTCGACGTCGCACCATGTTACGGCGTTGGCTTTGGCCGAAGAGGAGGGGCTGAACTTCCGTTACGTCCACAACACGAGCGCTGCCTTGCAGTTACACCAGCTCATGGGTGGGCACGTGCAGGCAGGGTTCATGTCGCTAGGCGAAGCCATTGGTCCAGTGGAAGATGGCAGTATTCGCATCCTCGCGCTATTGGATGGAGCGCGCAACGACCTCGCTCCCGAGGCGCCAACCTACCAGGAGGTCACGGGGCACGAGTTCCAGTGGGGGACGTTCCGTGGCATCGCTGCGCCCGCTGGCCTGGCGGATGATGTAAAAGAGGAGTTGGAAGCGCGGCTTGGCGAGCTGCTTACCTCTCCCGACTTCGTGGAACGCATGGGGGAGGCAGGATATCGCGTCGATTACCGCGATGGCGATGCCTTCAGCGAGCTGCTGGAAGGGACCGCTGAGCAGATGTTGCGCGTGTTGCCCCTGCTGGAAACGGCGTCATGACCCAGCGACGCCTCTTTGCCCTGTCCGGCCACTGGCTGGACAGGGGACTGTCGCTGGTGTGTCTGGCCTTGGGTGCGGGCGTATTGATGATCGCCAAGGGCTACCCCACGTCGGCAGGAGCCTTGCCGATGATCCTTGGATGGCTGCTGATGGGCTGTGGAATCGGCCTATGGCTGTTTCCTGGAAAGCGCGCTGACATGCGCAATGTACGCATTGGCGGCTTGCTCTGGGGGATGGCCGTTTTCGTTGCGGTGTTATGGCTGTTTGCCTCGCTGGGTGCGGATGTCGCGCTGTTTGTGCTGTTCGTGGGGTGTGCCGTGCTATCGGGGTATCCACCGGGGCTGCGGTTAGTCGCAACTGCCTTGCTGTTTGTCATCCTGGTGGGGGCCATATTCGGGGGGCTGCTCGGCGTGCCGTTGCCCGGTCCTGTTTTCGCACTCTTCAGCGCATAACGTCCCACTCTAGCTCTCCGAGAGGAACGCATCATGGATTACTCGGCTCTGCTGGCTGCTGGAGCGCATGCCTTTTCCTTGTGGCCACTCTTGAGTCTCTTGGCCGGTGTTTCGCTGGGCCTGGTGGTCGGCTCCATCCCAGGCCTTAATGACACCATCACGCTGGCCGTGTTAGTGCCAATTACCTTCGCGCTGCCTTCTAATATCGCGTTTCCATTATTGGTTGGCGTCTATTGTTCGGCGTGTTTTGGCGGCGCCTTCCCCGCCATTCTGTTGAAGATCCCCGGCACGGCCTCCTCCGTGCTAACTGCTGTTGACGGCCATGCCATGACACGGCAGGGGCGAGCGGGTCAGGCCTTGGGGATTGCGACATACAGTTCGACGTTTGCCGGTACGCTGTCAGCGTTGGTGTTGATTTTCTTTGCGCCGATTCTCGCGCAGTACGCGCTACGCTTTGGGCCAGCAGAGTACTTTGCGCTGTGCATCCTGGGGCTGTCGACCGTCGTTGGGATGGGCGCCGGGAATGCCATGAAGAGCGCACTTGCCTGTCTGTTGGGATTGCTGGTGGCCATGATCGGCATGAGCCCCGAGTCGGGCTATCCGCGCTTCACGTCCGGAAATTTCTGGTTGTACGAGGGACTGCCCCTCACGCCTATTCTCATCGGCCTTTTCGGATTGAGTGTGGTGTTCGAGATGTTGTCGAGCGAGCGTTCCAATGCGCGCGACAAGGGCGCTGACGAAGTGCCGGTGCGCTTCGCCGACATGCTGCTTCCATGGAGTATGGTGCGTAGGTTGCTGCCGACCTGGTTGAATGCCTCCGCACTCGGCAACCTGGTGGGCGTTCTCCCCGGGGCAGGA
This sequence comes from Halomonas salipaludis, assembly GCF_002286975.1. Taxonomy (GTDB): domain Bacteria; phylum Pseudomonadota; class Gammaproteobacteria; order Pseudomonadales; family Halomonadaceae; genus Franzmannia; species Franzmannia salipaludis. The sequence goes on along the minus strand of NZ_NSKB01000003.1, from coordinate 46,642 downwards.
ATGTTAGTTGCCATCTACATGGCTTACGAGCGGGTACGTCGCAAGTTTGGCGAACGCTGTGGGCAGGGGCTGCCGGAGGGGATCGCCGCCCCGGAAGCGGCTAACAACTCGGTCGTCGCCAGCTCCATGGTGCCCTTGCTCTCCCTGGGCATCCCGGGGAATTCGACATCCGCACTTTTCCTGGGAGCATTGTTGATCCAAGGATTGCGGCCGGGCCCTTCGCTGTTTACCGATACACCTGATATTGCCTACCTCATCGTCATATGTTTCTTGATTGCAAACCTTGCGATGTTTCCCCTTGGGCTGTTGTTGGCCCGCATCATTCCCAACATGATCCGGTCGGTGCCGCGGGCACTACTCGCTGCCGCTATTGCTTGTCTCTGTTTCACTGGCGCCTTCGCCATTGGCAATAGCGTCTTCGGTATCATGGTCGCTGTGGCTTTCGGTATTATCGGTTTCATGTTCAACCGGCTCCAGGTACCCCTCTCACCCTTCATTCTGGCCCTGGTGCTGGCTCCGGTCATTGAGCGTGCGTTCTTTCAGAGCATGTCGCTGTCGGGCGGTTCGGTCGCATACTTCGTCACTCAGCCACTGAGTGCTGCCATGCTGCTCTTCACCTTGATTTTCATGGTGTGGCCACTCGGCAAGCTTATCATCCGGCGGCGTCGCCAAGTGCCGGGCTAGGCGCTGGCGAAGCAGCGCCGCCGACCTGGCTCGCCAGTAGCTGGTAGAGCTTGGTGGCCGCCTCGCTGGGATTGTCGTCGCGAAGATAAAGGTAGAAGTTGACGTTGGGTAGCGGCGGCAACCCCTGGCGTTCGCTCAAGACGCGGAACTCCGGTGTCACGACCTCGATGCTGCGCGCGGTGATGCCGAGCCCAGCGCGCACCGCCGACTTGATACCCGCCAGGTTGGGCGAGATGTAGCTCTCCTTGTAGCTCTGCCCATGCTCCTGTAGCGCCTCCAGGGCGATACGCCGGAAGATGCTCGGCTCGTCGGCGAGCACCAGGGGTAGTGGCCCGAGTTTGTCGAACTGGTAGTCGCTGGCTGCGATCCATACTACTGGCGAGTTGCGCAACACTATATGTGGGAAGTCCGGGGCCTCGCGGGTGGAGATGGTGAGATCCAGCTCACCGGCGAACAGCATATCCATCAAGTCTGGGCTGCGACCCACATGGATTGCCATCGACAAGCGCGGGTTGGCACGCGCGAAGCTTTGTAGAATCCCCGGTAGCACGGTATCGGCGATATCCGCCGGGGCCCCTATTCGGACGGGGCCGCTGAGCTCCTCGTCGTGTAGGGTAGCCCAGAGTTCGTCATGCAGGGCCAACAGGCGCCGAGCATACTCTTCGAGGCGTATGCCGGCCGCAGTGAGCTGCTTCTGGCGTCCTCGTTTGACGAACAGAGCCACCTGTAGCTCGCTCTCCAGACGCCCCATTTGTTGGCTGATCGCCGGTTGGGATTTATGTACCTTGTGGGCGGCCTTGGCAAAGCTGGTTTCATCACAGATAGCCACGAACGTTCGCAACAGAGATAGATCCAGATGGCGCATATGGTTAACCCCTACTTATGTTTTGTTCTTTAAAGCTTATTATATTTCTAAAGTTTGTTGCAGTACCTTGTAGAGGTGTTCTCATCACTACGGGATAAATTCATGGTGCATGCAAAGACGGTTCGCCAGCAGGCGGTGAACGACGTTCTCGATCGCGTACGACACGTCCTCGATCAACAGCAACTGAGTCGCCAGGCGCTTGACGACATACTCTTCGAGCTCAAGCAATTAGCGGCATGTGGCGAATTCTGGAACGCCGAGGACTTTCCGCCACCAGCAGAGGATGAACGCCAGGCTCGCTATCTGATCGACCAGCAAGACGATCAGACCATTGCGCTCTATCTCAATGTCATGCGGCCCGGTAAGCGGATTCCACCGCACAACCACACGACCTGGGCATGTATCGCTGCCGTTGAGGGCGAAGAAAGCAATACGCTTTACCGGCGCCTCGACGATGGCCTGATCGCTGGTAGAGCGACGCTCGAAGTGGATCGGGAGGTCGTTATCGGCCCCGGCCAGGGTATTGCTATGATGCCCGATGACATTCACTCGGTGATGATAGAAGGCGAGACCCCGATTCGGCATCTGCATCTCTATGGACGAGCCTTGGAGACGCTGACAGAACGTATCGCCTTCGATGTGGATGCGGGTACTTGCCGGATCATGGATATCGGCGTCAAGACACGCCAGCAGGGGGCTCGTTGATGAGTGCGATGACGCCCTGTGCACTCAAGCAGCACCTGGCGACCCCGGGGCGGGAAATAGCCTTTCTCGATATTCGTGAGTTCGGCGAGTATGGCATGGGACATCCCTTTCATTCCGTCAACCTGCCCCTCAGCCGGCTCGAAGCTGGCATTGGCCGACTGGTGCCGCGTCGCTCGGTGAGCGTCGTGGTCATGGACGAGAAAGACGAAGGACGTGCTCGCCATGCCAGGCAGTGCCTGAGCGATCTTGGTTACCGTGACGTGTCATGGTTGGCTGGGGGCGTCGAGGCCTGGAAAGAGGCGGGCCATGGCGTTTTTTCCGGCGTCAACGTGATGAGCAAGACGTTCGGTGAGCTGGTACATGAGCATTACCACACCCCATCGATCGCGGCATCGACGCTGGCTCATTGGCTGCAACGAGGGAAGTGCGTCCACGTCATTGACGGGCGTCCGCTCGATGAATACCGCAAGATGAACATTCCCGGCAGTATTTGTTGCCCTAATGGCGAGCTGGTCAAGCGACTCCCAACCATGCTCGATGGCGACACCTCGACGCCGGTGGTCATCAACTGCGCGGGGCGCACCCGCAGCATCATCGGCGCTCAGACCTTGCAATGGTTGGGGCTCGAGAACCCTGTCTTCGCACTGCAAAATGGTACCCAGGGGTGGCGGCTGGCTGGCCTCGAGCTAGAACATGGAAGCAACCGCCACTATCCCGCTGAGGTCATCCCCGGTTCACCGAACGGCGCCGCCGCGCGACGGCTTGCCGAAGCGCGTGGGGCTCAGGCGATCGATGCACAGACGCTGAGGACCTGGCTGGAGGACGATCAGCGCACCACCTATCTTTTCGACGTGCGTAGTGCCGAAGAGTACCGGCAAGCCACTCTTGCGGGGGCTGTGCATGCCCCGGGCGGGCAGCTGATCCAGGCCACCGATCATTGGGTCGGCGTTCACGGTGCTCGACTGGTACTGGTCGATGACGATGAGTGCCGTGCCCCCGTCATAGCGGCTTGGCTGGTCCTGATGGGCTTCGAGGCCACTTGGCTGAGTGGCGGCACGCAGCATTGGGCAGCATTGGCGCCTTGGACCGAAAACGCTGCGCGTGGTGGTGCCCGGCCACCTTCTCCTCCGGCTGTCACTAACCTCGACACTGCCCTCGATCCACTGACGCTGACGCTGGACGTACGTCCCGGCATGCAGTTTCGTCTCGGGCACCTGCCCGGAGCGCGCTGGATCAACCGGGCCCTGCTCGAACATCAACTGGACGATGCCGATACCAGCCACCCGGTGGTACTGGTTGGTGATGCGGAGGGGGCGGCATGTCTGGCGCCGGATCTCGAGGCATGGGGGTTCGATCGGATCGGCTGGCTGCAGGATGACCTCGATGCCTGGCAACAGCAAGGCATTGAGTTGGAAAGCACCCCGAATGACCCTAGCGATGCTGACTGTATCGACTACCTGTTCTTCGTTCATGATCGCCATGACGGCAACTTGGAGGCCTCCCGCCGCTATCTCGCCTGGGAGACCGGCTTGCTGGCCCAGTTGGATGAACAGGAACGTGCCACTTTTGCGCTTTAGGCGTGCCGAGAGGAAGCAAAGCATGCAACTAGAGACTGATCTGATTCACGTGGCTCGTCCTGAGCAGCGTCCCGCCCCGGTCAACCCTCCGGTGGTGCGGACCAGTACGGTGACCTTCGAGTCGTTGGCGGAGATGCGTGACACCAAGCAGCGCCGTGAGCAAGGTGAGCGGATGTTCAGCTATGGACGTCGCGGTACGCCTACCACCTACGCGTTGGAAGATGCCATTTCGCGCCTTGAACACGGCGAACACACTCAGCTGCTGCCATCCGGTGTCGCTGCGATCAACCTGGTATTCATGAGCTTGTTGGGGCCTGGGGCGCACGTAGTGATTGCCGATAGCGTCTACCAGCCGGTGCGCCGTATCGTGGAAGGGTGGCTACGGCCCTGGGGCGTGGCGGTCGATTACTTCGACGGCAGCGCCGAGCACCTCGTGGCAACGCTGCGCGACGATACCCGCTTGATCTATACCGAAGTGCCGGGATCGTTGGTGTATGAGATGCAGGATCTCCCGGCACTGGCCGCTATCGCCAACGAGCGGGGGATTCCACTTGCCGTAGACAATACCTGGGCGAGTGGGATCCGCATGCAGCCTCTAGCGCATGGTGCCGCGGTCTCTCTGATGGCGGGGACCAAATACTTGGTCGGGCACTCGGATGTCATGCTGGGCAGTGTGACGGCGAATGGTGATATCGGCCAGCGGCTACGTGAGACGGCGATCACCATGGGGCAGAGCATCGGTGGCGACGATGCCTACCTGGCGTTGCGCGGGGTGCGTACCCTGGCCTGCCGCATGGAGACGCATGACCGGCAGGCCAGGGAGCTTGGCGAGTGGCTGGTGGGCCAGCCCCAGGTGGTGCGTGTGCATCAGCCATCGCGCCCAGAGCATCCTGGCCATGCGCTATGGCAGCGTGATTTCACCGGTGGCAACGGCTTGTTGACGGTGGAGTTCAGCGCGGACACTCCGGCCCAGCGGGTCGACACTCTCGTGGATAGACTGACGCTATTCGCTATCGGTTCGTCCTGGGGAGGGTTCGAGAGCCTTGCCTTGCCATGCAACATCGCCGCCGCCCGTCAGTTGGATACCCGTTGGGCGTCGCGAGGCCCGTGCTTGCGCCTGCATGTCGGCCTAGAGGCCGTCGATGATCTAAAAGCGGATCTCGAGCAGGCTTGGGCAGCCGTACAAGTGGCGTAGGAACTGCTGCCAGCGCCCCGGCGCGTCGCCGTGGCGCTGGCGTATCACGCCCCCCTCACTGGTGGTGGGGCACCTTCTCCGGCATCAGGCCGCGCGGGGCGTAGCGCAGCACCAGCGAGATCAGCAGGCCGATGACGAACACCCGCGCCTGGAGCGCGCGACTCGAGATGTTCGACGGCGGCTCCCAGCCGAACCAGCCCTCGCCGATATACACCGCGATGTTCATCAGGAACAGCGCCAGCGGCTCGGACATCAGCCAGATGATGTAGACCAGCACGGCGCCGAAGATGGTGCCGAGGTTGTTGCCCGGCCCGCCGAGGATCACCATCACCAGCACCAGGAAGGTGTGGTTGAGCGGCAGGTAGCCCTGGGGGTCGAAGATGCTGTTGAAGTTGGTCAGCGCGGCACCGCCGATGCCCATCAGGATGCAGCCGAAGACGAAGATCTCCAGGCGGCGCTTGTTGATGTCCTTGCCCATCGCCGCGCTGGAGACTTCGTTGTCGCGGATGGCGCGGATCATCCGCCCCCAGGGGGCGTGATAGGCGCGGTGCAGCAGGAAGAAGATGCCGGCGATCACCACCGCGGTGAGCGACAGGTAGATCGCCCGGGACAGCACGAAGCCCAGCTCGCTGGGCCCCGGGGTTGGCCAGGGCAGCGGCGAGACGGTGGCGGTGCCGCGGGTCAGCCAGTCGGAGTTCTTGAGGAACGCCTTGATGATCTCGGCGATGCCCAGGGTGGCGATGGCCAGGTAGTCGCTGCGCAGCCCCAGGCAGATGTGCCCGATGTAGTAGCCGATGAAGCCGGCCAGGGCGCCGCCGGCGATCCAGCCGATCCACGACGGCAGCCCCAGGCCGCCGATGAAGCCGGCCTGGGAGCGAATCTCGTCGGTTACTTCGCGCAGCAGGCTGATCACCACCAGGTAGAGCACCACCGCCAGCAGCACGGCAAGGATGGTGCGCAGGCGCTTGGGCACGCCTAGGCGGTCGAGCTTGGTGGCGCCCCACACCAGCAGCACGGCGCCGACGATATACAGCAGCACCTGGCCCAGCTCGCCGGGCAGCTGGCTGTCCCAGAAGTCCTCGTTGACTGGGATGCCGAAGAACATGGCGCAGAAGCCGCCCAGCGCCACGAAACCCATGACCCCGGCGTTGAACTGGCCGGCATAGCCCCACTGGATGGTCAGGCCCAGGGCGATGATCGCGTAGCAGGCGGCCTCGACCAGCATGCGCGTGCTGTAGGCCGCGCCCATTACCGCATAGACGCCGAGGATGGCGACCAGCAGGGCGCCGAACAGCAGCAGTTCGCGCAGCGGCAGGCGGCGGGCGGGGCGTTCGCTTGTGTTGGGCGTCGTCATCAGATCACCTTCCCTTTGAACAGGCCGGTGGGGCGCCACACCAGGATCGCCACCAGGATGAAGAAGGGCACCACGATCTTGTACTCGGTGCCGACGAAGGCCAGGTTATTGGGCAGCGCCAGCCACTCGGGCAGGCGCTCCTGGAAGGGCCGCAGCAGTACCGCCCAGTTGAACACCGCCAGGGTCTCGGCGAAGCCGACCACGAAGCCGCCGGCAATCGCGCCGTAGGGGTGGCCGACGCCGCCGACGATGGCCGCGGCGAAGATCGGCAGCAGCAGGAAGAAGCTCAGGTCGGGCTTGAAGGTCACGTCCATCGACAGCAGGGTGCCGGCCACCGCGGCCAGGCTGCCGGCGATGACCCAGGTCACCGAGACGATATGGTTGGTGTTGATGCCCGAGGCGCGGGCCAGGTCGGGGTTGTCGGACATAGCGCGCATCGCCTTGCCGGTGCGGGTCTTGCTGAGGAACAGGTGCAGCCCGACCACCGCGGCCACCACCAGGATGAATAGGGTCACCTGGGGTTCGGTGACGATGATCGGGCGGGTCACCGCCTCGAAGGGCAGCTCGAGGCGGTAGATCTCCTTGCGCTCGGCGACGTACATGTTCTGCGGGCTGGTGCCGGCGAACAGGCGCAGCAGGCCCTGTAGCATCAGCGTCACGCCCAGCGAGCCGATGACGATGACGATTGGCTTGACGCCGTGGGCTCGCAGCGGCTTGTAGAACGCCTTGTCAATGCCCACTGCCACCAGCGCGGTGACCAGCATGGCGATGGGCAGCATGACGATGGCGGTGGGCAGGCCCACCACGCTGCCCGCCCCGGGGAAGGCCAGGCTCAGCAGCAGCGCCACGAAGGCGCCCAGCGTCATCATGTCGGCGTGGGCGAAGTGGGCGAAGCGCATGATGCTGAACACCAGCGTCACGCCGATCGCCCCCATGGCGTAGATCGAGCCGGTCACGCTGCCGGCTACCACCACGTTGTTGATGAAAAACACCAGTTCGTTCAAAGCGACATCTCCTGCGTTGGCACGCTGGCCACTGTTCTTGTGTCGGTCTTGTCGTCGCGGCGATCAGCCGCCCAGGAAGCTCTTGGCGACGTCGGGGTCGTTGAGCAGCGCTTCGCCGGTATCGGTAAAGCGGTTCTGCCCGGCGGCCAGCACGAAGCCCTTGTGGGCAATCGCCAGCGCCTGCTTGGCGTGCTGCTCGACCATCAGGATGCCGACCCCGGCGGCGTTGATCTTCTTGACCCGCTCGAAGATCTCGTTCATGAACAGCGGCGACAGCCCGGCGGTAGGCTCGTCGAGCAGCAGCACGCTGGGCTCGACCATCAGCGCGCGGCCCATGGCGACCATCTGGCGCTGGCCGCCGGAGAGTTCGCCGGCGGGCTGGCGGCGCTTCTCCAGCAGCGGCGGAAAGAAGTCGTAGATCTGCTCGAGCATGCGGCTGACGCCTGACGGGCGGATATAGGCGCCCATCTCGAGGTTCTCCTCGACGCTCAAGCTGGGGAAGATGTTGTTCTCCTGGGGCACGAAGCCCATCCCCAAGTGCACCAGCTTGTTGGGCGCGAGGTTGGTGATCGGCTCGCCGCGCAGGCGGATCTCGCCCTGGTTGACCTGCAGCAGGCCGAAGATCGCCTTGAGCATGGTCGACTTGCCGGCGCCGTTGGGGCCGACGATGACGCCGATCTCATCGGCCTCGATGCTCATGTCGACGCCGTTGAGGATGTTCATGCCGCCGTAGCCGCCGTGAACGTCCCGTGCTTCGAGTAGGGGCATGGTGGGTTCCCTGGATATTGTTCGCTATGCGGCGGCCTAGGCGGCGCCGGCACCGAAATAGGCTTCGATGACCTCGGGGTTGTTCTGGATCTCCTCGATCGAGCCCTCGACCATCACCTGGCCCTGGGCCAGCACGATCACTGGGTCGCAGAGCCGCGCGATCATGTCCATGTCGTGCTCGATGACCAGGAAGGTGTAGCCCATCTCGCGGTTGAGGCGCTCGATGTTGGTGATCAGCTCGCCGAGCAGGGTGCGGTTGACCCCCGCGGCGATCTCGTCGAGCAGCACCACCCGGGCGTCGGTCATCATGGTGCGGCCCAGCTCGAGGAGCTTCTTCTGGCCGCCGGAGAGGTTGCCGGCCAGCTCGTTGCGCACGTGGCTGAGGCCGACGAAGTCGATCACCTCCAGCGCGCGCTGGCGCACCTCGGTCTCCTGGGCACGCACCTGGCCGGGCTTGAACCAGGCCGCGTAGAGCGACTCGCCAAGCTGCCCGGGTGGCACCATCATCAGGTTCTCCAGCGCGGTCAGCTGGGAGAATTCGTGGGCGATCTGGAAGGTGCGCAGCAGCCCCTTGTGGAACAGCTGGTTGGCCGGCAGGTTGGTGATGTCCTCGCCGTCGAGCAGCACCTGGCCGCTGTCCAGCGGCAGGGCGCCGGCGATGATGTTGAACAGCGTCGACTTGCCGGCGCCGTTGGGGCCGATCAGCCCGGTGATCGAGCCGCGCTCGACGCTGATCGAGCAGTCGTCGATGACGGTCAGGCCACCGAAGGCCTTGTGCACGTGCTTGACGTCGATGATGGAAGGCATGAAGTGTCCCGCGAGTAGCTGTTGTTATTGGCATGCGGCGCCGGGCGGACGGCCACCTGCGGTGGCCGTCCGCGGGATCAGCGCGCGCTGCCCTCGACCAGGAAGGTGCGGCCGGCGGCGAAAGCGCCGACGATGACGATAGCACCCAGCGTGGGGATCAGATAGCCGTCGACCTGCGGAATGGTGCGCAGGAACACGAACGACACCGCCGCCGGCGCCACGAAGCGCACCAGGAAGCGCCAGGTCTTGAACCAGCCGTCGCTGGTGCGCAGCTCCTTCATGACCTCGCTCTGGGTCAGCGCCCAGCCGGCGAACAGCGCGATCAGCAGGCCGCCCAGCGGCATGAAGATATTGGTCAGCAGCTCGATGAAGTCGAAGGCACTGCGCCCGAACAGCGTATGGAAGATGGTGCCTTCGGCCCAGACGTTGAAGCTGACCACGGTGAGCAGGCCCATCAGCCAGGCGCCCAGGGTCACCAGGCTCACCGCCTTGGGGCGGGTCAGGTCGAAGCGCTCGACCAGAAACGCTGCCACCGGCTCGATCAGCGAGATCGACGAGCTGATCGCCGCGCCCAGCACCAGGATGAAGAACACCCCGCCGACCAGCGCGCCGAGCGGCATCTCGGCGAAGGCCAGCGGCAGGGTCACGAACATCAGGCCGGGGCCCTGGCCGGTCTCGAGGCCGGCACCGAACACCAGCGAGAAGATCGCCAGGCCGGCGACCATGGCCACCGCGGTGTCGACGAAGGCCACCGAAATGGCGGTGCGGGTCAGCGACACCTCGCTGGCCATGTAGGCGCCGTAGGCCATGATCGCGCCCATGCCGAGGCTCAGGGTGAAGAACGACTGACCCATGGCCTGCAGCCAGCCCTCGAGGCTCAGGTCGGCGATATTGAAGGTGAACAGGAAGGTGGCGGCAGCACCGATGTCGCCATTGGCGATGCTGTAGAACAGCACCAGTAGCAGGATCGCGAACAGCGCCGGCATGATGATGCGCAGGCCGTTCTCGATGCCCTTGTGGATGCCCATGCCGACGATCAGCGCCGAGGCGATGATAAAGACCGTGTGGTAGAGGGTCAGCAGCCCCGGCGAGGCCAACAGGGCGTCGAAGCCGGCGCCGATGGTCTCGGCATCGGCGCCGACCAGCGCGCCGGAGAACATCTGGCCGGTGTAGTGCACGGCCCAGCCGGCGATGACCGAATAGAAGCTCAGGATCAGGAACGCCGAGGCGGCGCCCAGCCAGCCGATCGACTCCCAGGCTCGCGAGGTGCCGTGGGTTCTGGTCAGGTGGCGCATGCCCATGATCGGACTGCGGCGGCTGGTGCGACCGAGCATGGTCTCGGCAATCAGGATCGGGATGCCCACCGCAAAGATAGTCAGGGCGTAGACCAGGATGAAGGCGCCGCCGCCGTTCTCACCGGTCAGGTAGGGGAAGCGCCACAGGTTGCCAAGGCCTACTGCCGAGCCGACCGCGGCCAGCAGGAAGGTGCCCTTGTGCGTCCAGACGTTATGCGTACTCATGTTGTGTGTCCTGAAGCTTGAACATTGGCCTTGTGAGCCATCGTGGCCATGCACGCGGGATGGCGCGGCATGACAGAGTCATGGCGAGCGCGGAGTTTACTCGCCTGTGGCGCATTCGTTAAGAGGGCGTTGGTCGCCGCGGCATCAGTCGTCGCTGTCGTCCCGATCAGGGTCGTCGCTGGGCTGCGGCTCGAAGGCGCGCGCCGCGTCGGGCAGGCGTACGGTGTCGCCGAGTACCAGCTTGCCGCACGACTTCATGCGCTCGCCGTTGGCTGGGTCGATCAACGCCACCACGTCGCCGATGCTGGTGCCGTCGACGTAGGCGGCGACCTTGATGCGCACCACCATGCCGTTGAGCCGCGCCGAGAGCACGTCGCCGGCGCCGGGCTCGACGTAGCGCTCCGGGTGGTTGGCAAAATGGTCGGCGACGCTATCGCGCCCCGGGGCGTCCCACTCCACGTGCTTGTGCATCGATTGGCCTCGCTCTCGAACGTGCGTTTGTCACCCCAAGAGTAGACAGGTTTCTACGCCACGAAAAAAGCCCACCTTGGTGGTGGGCTTCAACGCTGCGCTGGCGCGCGGCGATCGACGAGGGGTGTGCATCAGTTGCCGAGCTGTTGTTTCACACTGGCAAAGGCATCGAGTGCGGTGTCCAGATCGTCGCGGCTGAAGGCCGCCGACATCTGGGTGCGAATGCGCGCCTGGCCCTTGGGCACCACCGGATAGGAGAAGGCGGTGACGTAGATGCCGCGCTCGAGCATGGCATCGGCGAAGCGTGCCGCCAGCGCGGCGTCGTGGAGCATGATCGGCACAATGGGGTGCTCGCCGGGCAGCAGCTCGAAGCCGAGGCGCTCGAGGCCGGCGCGGAAATACACCGTATTGTCGGCCAACTGCTGGCGTAGCTCGCTGGAGTTGGCCGCCAGTTCGAGCGCCTTGAGCGCGCCGGCGACCACCGGCGGCGCCACGCTGTTGGAGAACAGGTAGGGGCGCGAGCGCTGGCGCAGCAGTTGGACGATCTCGCGCCTGCCGCTGGTATAGCCGCCGCTGGCGCCACCCAGCGCCTTGCCCAGGGTGCCGGTGGTGATGTCGACGCGTTCGATGCAGCCATGGTGTTCAGGGGTGCCGCGCCCGCCTTGGCCCATGAAGCCGGTGGCATGGCAGTCGTCGACGTGGACCAGGGCGCCGTAGCGTTCGGCGAGGTCGCAGATCTCGTCGAGGGGGGCGATATAGCCGTCCATCGAGAACACCCCGTCGGTGGTGATCATGATGAAGCGCGCGCCGTCGCGCCGGGCGGCCTCGAGCTGCGCCTCGAGGTCGGCCATGTCGCGGTTGCGATAGCGGTAGCGCTTGGCCTTGCACAGCCGCACGCCGTCGATGATGCTGGCGTGGTTGAGGGCGTCGGAGATCACCGCATCCTCGGGGCCGAGCAGGGTCTCGAACAGCCCGCCGTTGGCGTCGAAGCAGGACGGATAGAGGATGGTTTCCTCGCTGCGCAGGAACTCGCTCAGCGCATGCTCGAGCCGCTGGTGCAGGCGCTGGGTGCCACAGATGAAGCGCACCGAGGCCAGGCCGTAGCCCCACTCATCGAGGCCGACTCTGGCCGCCGCGGCGACCTCAGGGTGCTGGGCGAGCCCGAGATAGTTGTTGGCACACAGGTTGAGCATCTCGCCCTGGGGCGTGCCGATACGCGCGCCCTGGGCCGAGGTCAGCGGCCGCTCGTGCTTGGTCAGGCCGGCCGACTCGATGGCCTCGAGCTCGCGCTGCAGGTGATCCTGAAATTCGCTGTACATGTGTCACTCCCAGTTCAAGATGACCTTGCTGGCGTCTCCCGACAGCATGGCATCGAAGCCCTGCTGGAACTCGGTGTAGGGCAGCCGATGGGTGATCACCGGCGAGATGTCGAGCCCCGATTCGATCATCACCGACATCTTGTACCAGGTCTCGTACATCTCGCGCCCATAGATACCCTTGATGGTGAGCATGTTGAAGATCACGGTGTTCCAATCGATGGCGATCTCCTCGCTGGGAATGCCCAGCATCGAGACCTTGCCGCCGTGGCACATGTTGGCCAGCATGTCGCGGAACGCGGCCGGGCTGCCCGACATCTCGAGGCCGACGTCGAAGCCCTCGGTCAGCCCCAGATCGCGCTGCACCTCGGCGAGGCTCTCATGGCGCACGTCTACCGTGCGGGTGGCGCCGAGGCGCTTGGCCAGCGCCAGGCGACCGGGGTTGAGGTCGGTGACCACCACGTGGCGGGCGCCGGCATGGCGGCACACCGCCGCAGCCATGGCGCCGATCGGCCCGGCGCCGGTGATCAGCACGTCCTCGCCCAGCAGGTCGAACTGCAGTGCGGTGTGCACCGCGTTGCCCAGCGGGTCGAAGATCGCCGCCACGTCGAGATCGATGCCTGGCTTATGCTCCCAGACGTTGGACATCGGCAGCACCAGGTACTCGGCGAAGGCCCCGGGGCGGTTGACCCCCACGCCGCTGGTGTGGGCGCACAGGTGGCGGCGCCCGGCCAGGCAGTTGCGGCAGCGCCCGCACACCACGTGGCCTTCGCCGGAGACGATCTGCCCGGGGTGGAAGTCGTTGACGTTGGAGCCCACCTCGACGATCTCGCCGACGAACTCATGGCCCACCACCATCGGCGTGGGGATGGTCTTCTGCGCCCAGCTGTCCCACTTGTAGATGTGCACGTCGGTGCCGCAGATGGCGCTGCGCTTGACCTTGATCAGCACGTCGTTGATACCCACCTCGGGGATCGGCACGTCGTCGAGCCAGAGTCCCGGCGCGGCGTCCTTTTTGACCAGTGCTTTCATGGAGTCTCCTTGTTATCAGGCTGGCCTATCGCGCCAGGAGGTTTACTATGCAAGAATTAATTCCAGTATTGCAGACGATTTCTCGTATGCAAGACTTTTTTCCTGGATATGGGATTTTAGTGTAGGCCATGACGCAAATGCATGAGAGTGAAAGCGGCGCCCACGCCAGCGGCGATCTCGGCAGCCAGGTGCTGTCGAGCCGGGTGACCGAGCTGCGCAAGAAGCGCCAGATGACCCTGGAGCAGCTGGCGGCGGCCTCCGGGGTCAGCCGTTCGATGCTGAGCCAGATCGAGCGCGGCCGCGCCAATCCGACCCTGGCGGTGACGCTGCGTATCGCCCAGGCGTTCGGGCTTAATATCGGCGAGCTGGTCGACCAGCCGTGGGCGGCATCGCGCATCGACGTGGTGCGCAGCGACGATGCCAGTCAGCTGTTCCGCGATGACCAGGAGTGCCGTATCCGCACCCTCTCGCCGCTGCACCTGGAGAAGCGCATGGAGTGCTACGAGCTGTGGCTGGCGCCCCACGCCCGCCTGCACAGCGCCGCCCACTTCGAGGGTACCCGCGAGCTGCTGAGCATTACCCAGGGCCAGGCGCGGGTGGCATCGGGCAGCCACCGCTGTGAACTCGGCCAGGGCGACTCGGCGCACTATCACGCCGATGTCGAGCACACCATCGAGAACGTCGGCGATACGCCGCTGCTGGCCTTCCTGGTGGTGACCTACGAATAGCCGGGCATGAAAAAGCCCACCGCGAGGGTGGGCTCGATGCCTGGCGAGTGGCTTGGGCCGATCAGCCCTTGCTGGCGCGCTTGCGCTCGTTTTCTTTGAGGTGCTTCTTGCGCAGGCGGATATGGTTGGGGGTGATCTCGACCAGTTCGTCGGAGTCGAGGAACTCGATGGCCTGCTCCAGCGAGAACTTCACCGGCGGCGTCAGCACGATGTTCTCGTCGTTGCCGGTGGAGCGCATGTTGTCGAGCTTCTTGCCCTTGGTGGGGTTGACCACCATGTCGCTGGCGCGGTTGTTGATGCCGATCAGCATGCCTTCGTAGACCTCGGTGGCATGGTCGATGATCAGCTTGCCGCGCTCCTGAAGGGCGTAGAGGGCATAGGCCAGGGCCTTGCCGTCGACCATCGACACCAGCACGCCGTTGCGCCGCTCGATGGAGGCGTCGGGCTTGAGCGGGCCGTAGTGGTCGAAGCGGCTGGTGAGGATGCCGGTGCCCGAGGTCAGGGTCAGGAACTGGCCGCGGAAGCCGATCAGGCCGCGCGCCGGGATCATGAAGTCGAGGCGCACGCGGCCCTTGCCGTCGGGGTTCATGTTGGTCAGCTCGCCCTTGCGGTAGCCGAGCTCTTCCATGATCGCGCCCTGGTGCTGCTCCTCGCAGTCGATGATGACCTCTTCGTAGGGCTCCTGCTTGATGCCGTCGACCTCGCGGATGATCACCTCGGGGCGGCCCACGGCCAGCTCGAAGCCTTCACGACGCATGGTCTCGATCAGCACCGAGAGGTGCAGCTCGCCGCGGCCCGATACCTTGAACTTCTCCGGTGTCTCGCCCGGCTCGACGCGCAGCGCCACGTTGTGGATCAGCTCCTGGTCGAGACGCTCCTTGATATTGCGGCTGGTGACGTACTTGCCGTCGCGGCCGGCCATCGGCGAGTCGTTGACCTGGAAGGTCATCGACACGGTGGGCTCGTCCACCGACAGCGGCGGCAGTGCCTCGACGTTGGCCGGGTCGCACAGGGTGTCGGAGATCGACAGGTCGTCGATGCCGGTGATGCACACGATGTCGCCGGCGTCGGCCTGCTCGGTCTGCACGCGCTCGAGGCCGAGGTGGGTCATGACCTGGCCGATCTTGCCCTTGCGGGTCTTGCCGTCGGTGCAGATCACGCTGACCTGCTGGTTGGGCTTGACGCTGCCGCGCTTGATGCGGCCCAGGCCGATGACGCCGACATAGCTGTTGTAGTCGAGCGCCGAGATCTGCATCTGGAAGGGGCCGTCGAGCTCGACCTTGGGCGGCTCGACGATATCGACGATGGCCTGGAACATCGGATCCATATCATCGGCCAGCTCGTCCGGATCGGGGCCGGCAATGCCGTTGAGCGCCGAGCAGTAGATGATCGGGAAGTCGAGCTGCTCATCGGAGGCGCCGAGGTTGTCGAACAGGTCGAAGATCTGGTCGATGACCCAGTCGGGGCGTGCGCCGGGGCGGTCGATCTTGTTGACCACCACGATCGGCTTGAGGCCCTGGGCGAAGGCCTTCTGGGTCACGAAGCGGGTCTGCGGCATGGGGCCGTCGACGGCATCCACCAGCAACAGCACCGAGTCGACCATCGACATCACGCGCTCGACCTCGCCGCCGAAGTCGGCGTGTCCCGGGGTGTCGACGATGTTGATGTGGTAGTCGTGCCAGCGAATCGCGGTGTTCTTGGCCAGGATGGTGATGCCGCGTTCCTTCTCCTGGTCGCTGGAGTCCATGATGCGCTCCTGCCCCTCGGCCTTGCGGTCCAGGGTGCCGGACTGGCTGAGGAGCTTGTCGACCAGGGTGGTCTTGCCATGGTCGACGTGGGCGATGATGGCAATATTCCTGATTTTCTCGATGTGAGAACCAGTTACGTCTGTGCTCATAGGGTTGTAGCTCGTCTTTATGTACGCACCTATGTACACGGTCTTGTAACGTACCCTAGGCGCGGGGTAGGGAAGGTTGGTGGCGCATTGTACAGACTCGGCGCGCGGGGTAATAGCACTATGGCGCGGGGCCGGCGCCAGAGGGGGCCGGCTGTGTGCGGATTACGCCTAGAAGCGCCAGGTAGCGCCCAGCAAGGGGCCGCTCATCTCGATATCCAGCCGGGTGCCGTTATCCTCGTAGCGAAGCTCCAGGTGGCGATAGCCGGCGGAGAGGTATAGCGCATCGTTGAGCCGGTAGTTGAGGCTACCCACCGCTTGCCAGGTCGCGTCGGAGCCGACGCCGAAGCCGCCGACGTCGGCATACACAATCGCCGACCAGTCCGCGGTGAAGTCGCTGCGCAGCCTGGCGGCCAGCAGCGGGTCGACCCAGCGCTCGGACTCGGCGGCGCTCAGGCCGAGCGCCGGTACGTCTACCGACGCCCGGGCTCGCCATAACCGCGCACCGGCGAGCAGGTCGACGGAGAGGTCCGGCGCTTGCACGACCTGATAGCCGGCCGCTGCCGTCAACGATGTCTGCCGCGCCCGCCCCTCGATGCTCACGCCTGGCGCCAGGCTGGCGCTGGTGCTCAAGGAGGCGTGCGAGATATCGCCGAACAGCACCAGGCGATCGCGTCGCGCGGTGGCGTGCAGGAAGAACGCCGCGTCCAGCTCATCGAGGATATCGCCAAAGGATTGCCGGGTGCTTAGCGTCGGCGCGCTGGACGTGGGGCGGATGTCGCCGGCCAGGCTCGGCATCCACACATAGGGCGTCACCTGGCCGCGCCAGGTATCGGCCGCGACGGTTGCCGAGAAGATGCCTGTGAGCAGCACGGCAACCAGCAGGCGAGTCTTCATAGGGAGTCCTTGTAGATGCGGCCATCCTTCATGATCAGGCGCAGGTTGCGCTCAGGGTCATCGAGAAAGTCGAGGCTCGCGTTGGGGTCGCCGTCGACCACCAGCAGGTCTGCCAGGGCACCCGGTATGAGTCGCCCCAGCTGACCCGGGTAGGGGTTGCGGGGCCCCGACAGCGCCAGCAGCTCGGCATTGCTGCCGGTCGCCATGGCCAGCACGTCGAGGGGCGCGTAGAAGCGGGTCAGCTTGGCCAGCTGCCGGCCCTGGCTGGGCGTGTTCTGGGGACTGAACAGAATGTCGGTGCCCCAGGCGGTCTTAATGCCGAAGCGCTGGGCCATCTCGTAGGCACGCAGCGTTCCCTCGGCCACCTGACGCTGGCTCTCGCGACGCTCGGCATCGGGGTAGACGTTGGCGTCCTCGTCCTGCAGGAAGGGCTGCAGGCTCCACCAGGTGCCTTCGTCGGCCATCATCCGCACGCTGTCCTCGTCGGCCAGCTGGCCATGCTCGATGGATTTCACCCCGGCCGAGATGGCGCGCTGAATGCCGCGCGGCGTATAGACATGCGCCGTTGCGTAGGTCCCCCAATCATCGGCTGCCTCTACCGCGGCGCGTAGTTCACGCTCGGAGAACTGGGTGCTGTCGAGCGGATCGTAGCTCGAGGCAACGCCGCCGCCGGCCATCAGCTTGATCTGCGAGGCGCCCAGCATCAGCTGCTCGCGGGTGCGTTGCAGCACTTCCGCTTCGCCGTCGGCGATGGCGCTCACGCCCATCAGCTCGCCAGCGCTGAGTGGCGTGGTCGTGCCTCGCGGTATCTCGTGGCGCATACGAAAATCGCCGTGGCCGGAGGTCTGCGAGATCATGGCGCCGGCAGGAAAGATGCGCGGGCCGTGGACGATGCCCTCGTCGATGGCGCGCTTCAAGGCGAACGCCGGACCTCCTACGTCGCGCACGGTGGTGAAGCCGCGCAGCAGCGTGCGCTCCGCCTCCTGGGCAGCCACCAGGTGCACGTAGCCCGGGTCGGCGGTCATTGCCGTGGTCTGGGTGATGGCCGCCAGGGTGGCATGCCAATGGGCATCGATCAGCCCCGGCATCACCACCCGTCCGCCGCAGTCGATACGTTCTACTTCCCCGGTTTCCGCCTGGGCCGGCAGGATTTCCTGAATGCGCCCCGCGTCGACCCGTATCGAGACATCATCGCGCAGTGGCGCACCGCTGCCATCGAACAGCCGCAGGTTGGTCAGCAGAATGGGGGGACCGTTACCACGCGGCTGGGCGCCAATCACGCTGGGCGTCCGCAGTCCTGCAAACAGCGCCATGACGGCGGCGCTGCCGCCGAGAAACTGGCGCCGGGTAAGATCGGCCATGATGCGCTCATGAAAGCGTTGCAGCAGCGGCGATCCGCACAGGCAGGCGCCAGTGGCATGCCCGCCGTGGGACGGGCATAGAGAGGGCTGGGCGAATACAGGCATCAGGAATCCTCCACGTGAAACTTCACTATAGAAGAGGCGCTGGAGGTCTGGGTATGAAATGGCAGACTACGCTGCGCCCGGCGGGTGTGCCGTCTCTCAGTTCACGGTGGCACGGACATCGATGGGCTGCCAGCTGCTCAGCAGCCAGTCGTAGAGTCGCCCGGGGCTTTGGGCCACCGGCTGGCTGATGGGGATGCGCGGGATCGCCAGGGGGTCGAGCTGCGGGACCAGCCAGCCGCCGCGCCCGGCCAGCGCCTGGCGCACGCCGCAGCGGCGGGCCAGGCGCCGCAGCCGCGCCGAGGGTTGCTCGTCGGGGTAGGCGAAGGCCTCCAGTGGCGCCTGGCAGAGTCTTGCCAGGTCGTCGCGGGAGCGGCGAATATGCCAGCAGACCCGGGCATCGCTGAGCGGCTCCAGCGACTCCGACAGCACGCCGTGGGCGCCGAAGCGAAATAGCCCGCCGTGCTCCAGACGCCTGACGCTGAACGGGTCGAGACCGTGCGGCGGCTGGTCGAGGTCGGGGTAGAGCGCTTCGGCCGTGGCGTTGACCGTCAGCGGGTCGTACTGTCGCAGCTGGGTCAGGTAACCCAGTAGGGCTTCGCTATAGGCGTGACCGGGATGGGCCGGGGGCAGCGGTGGCGCCGGCAGCCCGGCGTCGCAGAGGGCGTCGTGGATGCGCTGGGTCGCGCGGCCTTGCCATAGCCCCTCGCCGATCACTTCCCACCATACGCCGCGCGGGCGGCCGAGCAGGCCGGTGGTAACGAAGATGCTGGCCGGCAGGGCGTAGTGCTCGAGCAGCGGTGCGGCGACCTCGGCGTTGTCACGCCAGCCGTCGTCGAAGGTCAGGGCGATGCAGGCGCGCGGGTCGTGGTGGGGCTTCAAGGCGGTGTCGAGACAGACGATGCGCGATACCTCGACCAGCGACATCAGCAGGTGCTTGAAGCTCTCCGGGCCGAGGCAGTAGGGCGCGCGATGTGGCAGCCGGGCGGCGGCTTCATCGGGCAGTACCCGGTGCAGCACCAGGATCGCACGGCGTCCCTGCAGCGGCACGCGCAGGCTGCGCCGCCAATGCCCACGTAACCGCTGGGCCATGTCCAGGGCGAGGTTCCAATGGGTCATGGCGAACCTCCTGCACGGATCGTGTCTTCTGATGTCAGTGTAATGCGCTTGGTCATATTGCGCGCATTGGTGGACTACAGCGGGAACTCGAGTACCCGTGCCTGGCAGGCGCGCAGCCGCACCAGCAGGTCGCTGTGGGCACTCTCGTCGAGGCTGGGGTCGAAGCCGCCGATGCGCTCGAACCAGTCGCGCCGTACGCACAGCGTGCCGGCCCCCGACTCGCGCTGCCAGAGGCGCTTGAGCCCCTGCGGTAGAGGACGCCGACGCGGGGTGAGCAGTACCGCGTCCCACTGATGATGGGTCAGCAGGTGATCGACCTTGTCCAGCCAGTCGGCGATCAGATGCATGCGTGGAGTGGGGAAGATCAACGTATTGATCGGCGTGCGGCGTACCGCTTCATTGCCGCGGGCGCCGATCGAGCGCAGCGGTACCGGCTCGAAATGCGCGCCGATGCGCCGTGTCAGGGTCGCCAGGGAGTCATTGTCATCATCGCTGACCACGCGGATATCGACCTTGTCGGGATAACGCGCCACCGCATGGTTCAGTGTGGCCAGGCAGCGCGGCAGACGCGCGGCCATCAGCCGAGAATCGATAATGATGCAGTAGGCGTCCATCACATCGTGCCCTTAGCGCATTGCCCCGGCCGAGAGAGTGGCGGCTAGGCGGCGGATCGGTCGCGTCATGCTGGCGCGAGACGCAAGCATGTTCTTGTGTAAGCGATAGTAGCCTTTGGTTTCAAAAGGTATCAATCATTTTGTCGGCTGATTTTTCTAGCGGGGGACGCCGAGGCGTGACTGATGTCGGTGCATGGCCACAATTACGTTGTATATAACGGTTTTGCACCACGATGATGCGTTGGCTTTATTTTTGCACCCATATGGTTCAATCGGCACCCTGTCAGGCTGCCGGATGGCTCGATGCAAAATCATGGTGCAATATGGCTGAATGGAAAAAATAATTAAAAAACATGTGCTTGACTGTTTTATGCGACATTTTGCGCCATTTTGGCACGCTGCCTGCATTGCACAGTGCAGAAGCATCAACCGAGCCGTCGTCCAAGCTGGCCGTCGTGGGCAAGCAGCCTTCGCCGTGCTACAAACGACGCTGGACACGCAACGCCAATACCCGAGCAACGCTCACTGTGGAGGACACTATGTCTGAGAAGACCCTCGCCCTGATCGAAGAACACGACATCAAGTGGGTCGATCTGCGCTTCACCGATACCAAGGGTAAAGAGCAGCACGTCACCATTCCGGCGCGCGACGTCGACGATGAGTTCTTCGAGAACGGCCAGATGTTCGACGGTTCGTCCATCTCCGGTTGGAAGGGCATCAACGAGTCGGACATGATCCTGCGTCCGGAAGACGGCTCGGCCTTCCTCGACCCGTTCACCGAAGACGCCACCCTGGTGCTGCGTTGCGACATCATCGAGCCGGCCACCATGCAGGGCTACGAGCGCGACCCGCGTTCCATCGCCAAGCGTGCCGAGGCCTACCTGCAGTCCACCGGCCTTGGTGACACCGCTTTCTTCGGGCCGGAGCCGGAATTTTTCATCTTCGATGAAGTGCACTGGAAGGCCGATATCGAAGGTGCGATGTACAAGATCACCTCGGAAGAGGGCGCCTGGTCCACCGACCGCAACGTCGACGGCGGCAACCTGGCCCACCGTCCGCGGGTCAAGGGCGGCTATTTCCCGGTGCCGCCGGTGGATAGCTTCCACGACATCCGCAGCGCCATGTGTAACACCCTGGAAGCCATCGGCCAGAGCGTCGAAGTGCATCACCACGAGGTGGCCAACGCCGGCCAGAACGAGATCGGCGTCAAGTTCAACACCCTGGTGAAGAAGGCCGACGAAGTTCAGGAAATGAAGTACGTGATCCACAACGTGGCCCACGCCTACGGCAAGACCGCCACCTTCATGCCCAAGCCGCTGGTCGGCGATAACGGCTCTGGCATGCACGTTCACCAGTCGTTCTGGAAGGACGGTCAGAACCAGTTCGCCGGTGACGAGTACGCCGGGCTGTCCGAGATGGCGCTCTACTACATTGGCGGCATCATCAAGCATGCGCGTGCCCTGAACGCCTTCACCAACGCTTCCACCAACTCCTACAAGCGCCTGGTGCCGGGCTTCGAAGCGCCGGTCATGCTGGCCTACAGTGCCCGCAACCGTTCGGCGTCGATCCGTATCCCGTACACCGCCAGCCCCAAGGGCAAGCGTGTCGAGGCGCGTTTCCCGGATCCGACTGCTAACCCGTACCTGTGCTTTGCCGCCATGCTGATGGCCGGCATCGACGGCATCAAGAACAAGGTTCATCCTGGCGACGCCATGGACAAGAACCTCTATGACCTGCCGCCGGAAGAGGGCAAGGCGATCCCCACTGTCGCCGAGAGCCTCGACCAGGCCCTCGAGGCGCTGGACAAGGATCGTGCCTTCCTCACCGAGGGTGGCGTGTTCACTGACGACATGATCGATGCCTACATCGAGCTCAAGGAAGAGGACGTGGAGCGCCTGCGCATGACCACGCACCCGGTCGAGTTCGACATGTACTACAGCTGCTGATCACGCGCCGCTGCGGCGGCGCATGGTTGCAGCGAGCAGCAAGCGAAGGGGTTCCGCCACGGCGGAACCCCTTTTTGCACTAGACTATCTGATTCCCCATCCCCCCTCACCTAGCGGACCCGCTCGGGGCGCCACTGGTTGGAGCAAGGTGTATGAGCGTCTCGTTAATCAATGCCGCTCGCTGCGTGCTGCTGGTCGCCCTGCTGGGCGCCGCCAGCGGTGCTCAGGCCACGTCGATCTATCGCACCACCGATGCCCAGGGCAACGTGGTGTTCACCGATAACCCCGGGCGCGGCGGTGAGGAGGTCGAGCTCAACCCGCTAAGCGTGGTGCCATCGGGCCAGCGAGCGCCGGCGCCGCCGGCACCCGCCGAGACCACGCGCCCCTCGTCCGCTTCATCCGAGTCGCTGTCGTCCCCCTTTATGCCCTATTCGACGTTCCGCATCGCCTCGCCGCGCAACGAGGAGACGCTGCAGACCGGTGAGGCCGGCAACCTGCAGGTCGAACTGGGCATCGAGCCGGCCCTGCACGAGGATCATCGCGTGCGGCTACTGGTGGATGGCGCGGTCAGCCAGTCGGCGCTGCATGGCGATGTGTTCATGGTTGGCAATCTCGAACGCGGCGAGCGCGTGCTGCAGGCCGAGCTGCTCGATGCCAGCGGCGAGGTGCGCCATCGCAGTGCGCCGGTAACGCTTTACGTGCAGCGCGCCAGCGTCCACCTGCCGCAGAATCCCAATAACCCCAATTAGCGGCCCTCGCGCCGGGCGCCTCGGTCGCCGTGCCCGGACGGCAGCCCCAGACCCTGCCGCTCGAGTGCGCCGCAGACGAGCAGCATGGACGCCTTCGACCAGGCCGAGCGGGTGCGCGACAACAGTGCGCTCGACTATCGGGCCGGTTCCAGCAGCGCCGCTCGTGATCGCCAGCCCCCGCCGTCGCGGCGCGGAGCCGACGACTGAGGGCGACGATGCACCGCGCTGATCGCTACACTCTCAGCCTTGCACTAATATGGTGCGATAGTGTCTCTTGCACCCTCCTGGAACGCCGACGATAGGCGCTTGCCAGGCTGGCGCGCTTCTTGCACAGCAATAGTGAACTCAAGGACGGCGGAATGCCCCATGTATCAACGTCTGCTGGAACACCTCACCACGGCGGTGCTGCTGCTCGACGGCACCCTGCGCCTGCGGTGGATGAATCCGGCCGCTGAAGCGCTGCTCGCGGTGAGCGTAGGTCGCGTACGAGGCACCCGCCTGGAGAGCCTGGAAGGCGTCGACGGTGCAGTGGCCAGCGTGCTCGGCAAGGCCCGCAGCGAGTTTCACCCCTTCACCCAGCGCGAGGCGGTGCTGGCCCTGGCCGGCGGCGAGAGCGTCACCGTCGACTTCACCGTCACCCCGCTTTCCGATGACGAGCTGCTGCTCGAGATCGAGCCCCGCGACCGGCTGCTGCGGATCTCCCGCGAGGAGGCACTGATCGCCCGCCAGGAGACCATCAAGACCCTGACCCGTGGGCTGGCCCACGAGGTCAAGAACCCCCTGGGTGGCATTCGTGGCGCCGCCCAGCTGCTCGAGCGCGACCTGCCCGATCCGCAGCTGGCGGAGTTCACCCGCATCATCGTCGAGGAGGCCGACCGCCTGCGCGACTTGGTCGACCGCATGCTCGGGCCCAACCAGGTCACCCACCATCAGCCGCTGAATATTCACCGGGTGCTGGAGCGGGTGCGTTCGCTACTGCTCGCCGAGCAGCCGGCGGTGACCATCGAGCGCGACTACGACCCCAGCCTGCCGGATCTTCATGGCGACGAAGCGCGCATGATCCAGGCGGTGCTCAACGTGGCGCGCAACGCGGTGGAGGCGATGACCGAGAGTGAAGTCGCCGCTCCGCGACTGATTCTACGCACCCGTGCGCGGCGCCAGTTTACGCTCGGCGCCGAACGCCATCGGTTGGTTTGTGAGGTGGCGATCATCGACAACGGCCCGGGTATCCCCGAGACCCTGCGCGAGACGCTGTTCTACCCGATGGTATCGGGTCGCGCCGAGGGTAGCGGCCTGGGGCTCTCGATTGCTCAATCGATCCTGCATCAGCATCAGGGCCTGATCGAGTGCGACTCGCAGCCCGGGCGCACCGAATTCCGGCTATTAACGCCACTGGAGGCGCCGCCATGAGCCGCGCTTCCAACGCTTTTACTCGTGCCACGGCTGACCGCTGTCGTGATGTTTTCTGGAGGCTTGCATGACAGATCCTGCCCGTATCGTGATCGTCGACGATGACCGCGCCATTCGCTGGGTGCTCGAGCGCGCGCTGGCCCAGCCCGACCTCGAGGTGGAGAGCTTCGAGCGCGCCGACAGTGCGCTGGACGGCCTGCTGAAACGCCCCCCCGACGTGCTGGTCACCGATATCCGCATGCCCGGCCTCGACGGTCTCGACCTGATGGCCAAGGTACGCGAAGCGCATCCCGACATGCCGGTGATCGTGATGACCGCTCACTCCGATCTCGACAGCGCCGTCGCCTCCTACCAGGGCGGCGCCTTCGAATACCTGCCCAAGCCGTTTGACGTCGACGAAGCCCTAGCGCTGGTGCGCCGGGCGGTGGCCCACGCCCGCGAGCGGCAGAGCCCGGCGGTAGCCCCGGAGGGGCTGTCGGCGGAGATCATCGGCGAGGCGCCGGCGATGCAGGAGGTGTTCCGCGCCATCGGCCGGCTCTCGCAGTCGCATATCACGGTGCTGATCAACGGTGAGTCGGGCACCGGCAAGGAGCGCGTCGCCCAGGCGCTGCATCAGCACAGCCCGCGGGCCGGCAATCCGTTCATCGCGCTGAACATGGCGGCGATCCCCAAGGACCTGATGGAGTCGGAGCTGTTCGGCCACGAGAAGGGTGCCTTCACCGGGGCTACCGCCCAGCGTCGCGGGCGCTTCGAGCAGGCCGACGGCGGCACCCTGTTTCTCGACGAGATCGGCGATATGCCGCCTGACACCCAGACCCGTCTGCTGCGGGTACTGGCCGACGGCGAGTTCTATCGGGTCGGCGGGCATCTGTCGGTTAAGGCTGACGTGCGCATCATCGCCGCCACCCACCAGAATCTCGAGACGCTGGTCGAGGACGGCCGCTTCCGCGAGGATCTGTTCCACCGCCTCAACGTGATCCGCGTGCACCTGCCTAAGCTCGCCGAGCGCCGCGAGGACATCCCGCGGCTGGCTCAGCACTTCCTCGCCGAGGCCGCCCGTGAGCTCTCCACCGAGGCCAAGGTGCTGACCAAGGATGCCGAACAGCACCTGACCCGACTGCCGTGGCCGGGCAATGTGCGCCAGTTGGAGAACACCTGCCGCTGGCTGACGGTGATGGCCTCGGGGCGCGAGGTATTGATCGACGACCTGCCGCCGGAGCTACGCACCACCGAAGGTAGCGAGGCCGCCGCCGGCGACTGGCGCGCCGCCTTCCGCGACTGGGCCGACCGCGCCCTGGCGGCGGGCCACACCCACCTGCTGGAGGAGGCGGTACCGGATTTCGAGAGGATACTCATCGAGACCGCGCTCAAGCACACCGGCGGGCGCAAGGGTGAAGCCGCCGAGTTGCTGGGCTGGGGCCGCAATACCCTGACCCGCAAGGTCAAGGTGCTGCTGCCGGCGCTCGCCGACGGGGATTGACGGCGGGGCAGGGCAATCGCAGTTGCCCCTAAGCGTAGGACGCCGGGGGCAGGCCGAAGAGGAGGTTCTACGCCATGGATGGCGTAGGTAGCGCCCAGGGATGGTTTACAGCGCCTCCTCGCAGGCCTGCCGACGGATTAGTCCGAGCGTGCCGGGCTAGCGAGTGTGCCGGGCTAGCGAGCGTGCCGGGCTAGCGAGCGTGCTGGCCTAGCGCCTGGGGCCCAGCACTGCCAGAATACGCCTCTCAAGGAGGCCTCATCCATGGCGCAGATGCACTGGGAGCGACTGCTCGACCCGAGCCGGCTCAACGATAAGCCGCGTTCGGCGAGTAACGAGATCGGCCGCAGCCCGTTTCACAAGGATCACGACCGGATCGTCTTCGCCGGTTCGTTCCGGCGCCTGGGGCGCAAGACCCAGGTGCACCCGCTGACCGACAACGACCATATTCACACCCGCCTGACCCACTCGCTGGAGGTGGGCTGTGTGGGCCGTTCGCTGGGCATGATCGTCGGCGAGCAGCTCAGCCACCGCCTGCCGCAGTGGATCACCCCGGCCGATCTCGGCGTTATCGTGCAGGCTGCCTGCCTGGGCCACGATATCGGCAATCCGCCATTCGGCCATGCCGGGGAGTATGCCATCCGCGACTGGTTCAAGCGCGCCGAGCAGGACGGCAGCGGGCTGCTGGCCGGCCTGTCCGCGCTGGAGCGCGCCGACCTGTTGACCTATGAAGGCAACGCCCAGGGATTTCGCGTCGTCACCCAGATCGAGTACAACCAGTTCAAGGGCGGCATGCGCCTCACCGGCGCGACCCTGGGTACCCTGCTCAAGTACCCCTGGACCGTGGAGCACGGCGGCGTGGCGGGTAAGTTTGGCAGCTACCAGTCCGAGGCACACCTGCTCGCCGACGTCGCCGAGCGGCTGGGCCTGCTGCCCAACGGCGAGGGGCGCTGGTGCCGCCACCCGCTGGCCTGGCTGGTCGAGGCCGCCGACGACATCTGCTATGCGCTGCTCGATCTCGAGGACGGCCTGGAGATGGGCATCCTGCGCTATGACGAGGTTGCCGAGGTGCTGACCCAGATCGCCGGCGGCAAGCCGCCGGAGTACGACACCATGCTGCGCGACGGCGTCTCCCAGCGGCGGCGTATCGCCGCGCTGCGTGGTGCCGCCATGGAGCGTGCGGTCAGCGACGTAGGGGCGGTGTTCGTGCAGCACGAGGGCGAGCTGCTGGGTGGTGCCCTGGAACACGACCTGCTGGAGCTGTGCCACCCGGATCTCGACTGGGGGGTCAAGGCCGCCAAGCAGCTGGCCCGCGAGCGGATCTTCCAGAACGAGCGCAAGGCCAAGCTGGAGATCGGCGCCTACACCACGCTGGGGATTCTGCTCGAGGCCTTCATCGGCGCCGCTCACGAGCTGCACTACCACGGCGAGTCGAGCTTCAAGCACCAGCGGGTGCTGGCGCTGATCGGTGAAAACACCCCGCGGCCCTCCTGGTCGCTGTACGCCAGCTACCGGCGCATGCTCGACTTCATTGGCGGCATGACCGATCACTACGCCGTCGATCTGGCCCAGGAGATGGGCGGGCGGCTCAGGGGTGACTGAGGTGCGGCGCTGCCTCGCCGGCCTGCTGCTGGCGCTGCTCGGCATGGGCCTCGCCGCGGCCGATTCGCTGGGCCTCGACGGCGAGGGCTTCGATCACTATACCCTGGCCTTGACCTGGCACTCTGGCTTCTGCGACACCCATTCACGGCCGCCCGAGGAGTGCCGCGAGCGCCAGGCGGGGCAGGGCTTCGTGCTGCACGGGCTGTGGCCATCGCTGCCCGAGCGCTTTGCCCGCGACGGCGTCGACCGCCCGCAGTGGTGGCGCAAGGGCTGCTTTATCGAACAGCCGCGTGCCGACGGCAGCTTCTGCCGGGCGCATCCGCCCTTTCAGCTGCCCGCGCCGCTCGCCGAGGCGCTGGATGACGGCATGCCCGGGCGCGCCAGCTGCCTGGATCGCTATCAGTATGCCAAGCACGCCGCCTGCCTGGCGCTGGACGCCGAGGACTATTTTGCGGCCTCGCTTACGCTGCTCGAGCGGGTCAATGCCAGCGCCTTTGCCGACTTCGTCGTGCTCAACCAGGGCGGAGAGGTCGCGCGTAACGAGCTGATCGGCGCCTTCGAGGCGGCCTTCGGTCGCGACACCGGCCGCGCGCTGCGCCTGGAGTGCCGCGGCCGCGGCAACCGCCGGCTCAGCGAGGTGCGCATCGGCATTGCCGTGGATCGGTTGAGTGACTTTCCGGATGCCGAGAGCCTGGTCGAGCAGCGCCCCGGGCGCTGCCATAGCCGCGTGCAGATTCCCGCCGCAGGATAACCTGGGCATTTTCTGAAAGCCGCCGCGCGGGCACTCTTCGGCACGGTGATCGCAGTTGCCTCTAAGCGAAGGAACGCCGGGGACAGGCCGAAGAGGGGGTTTGCGCCATGGGTGAGGAGCATGTCTCCGAACGGGCTGGCCATGGATGGCCAGCACCGGTCCTGTAAGCGGAGCAGGATGCGAGAGCGCAGCAGGGCGCAAGGTAGCGCCCAGGGATGGGTTCACAGCGCCTCCTCGCAGGCCTGTCGACGGATCAGTTCCGAATGGTGCTGACTATCTGCGATAGTCCTGTACGCTTCGGGTGATGGCTAGACGGAAGGCTCCTGCAGGTGCTGCAGCTCGACCAGTGCGGCGCGCTGCATCAGGGCACGGATGGCGCGATCGTGGGTGGCATCGTCGAATGGGCCGAGCGGCATTGCGGCGAGCTGCTCGGCAAGCCGGTCGCCGCCGACCACCAGCAGGTCGTCGTCGGCCTGGCTGGTGTCGATCTCCCAGCCGGGCAGCGCCAGCACCCCCATCACCGGCACCGCGGTGCCGCACTCCTGGGCCAGCCACTTGCGCACCCACTTGACGGCTTGGCGGGTCTTGAGCAGCGGGCGGCGCTCGCTCCAGCCGGGGAAGCGCAGCCGCTGGCGCTCCACGTAGACCTGGTTGCGCCCCTCGCCGCCGGGGTCCACCGGCCAGGTACGCGCCCGGGTCTCGATCACGAACACCCCGTGGGGCGTGACCGCCACATGGTCGATGGTATAGGTGTCAGCGGGGATATCATGGAAGATGTGATAGGGGTGGGCGTCGGGGCGCACCAGGCGCTCGAGTTCCTGGCCGATCACCAGCTCGCAGGCCAAGCCGAGCTTGAGGCGGCGGATACGCTGGTAGTCGCGGATCAGCAGGAAGCAGAATACCATCACCAGTAGCGTGCTGAGCAGCCCGTAGAGGCTCCACTCCACCCAGTCCTGCTGAGTGGCGAACAGCATGCGGCCCATGCCGTAGACCAGCGGCGCGAGTACCACGATGGGGCCCAGCGCGCCATTGAGGAATAGGCTGGCAAAGGCGCGGTCGAGACGGTCGCGCAGCGCCTGACCGGGTTCGCGCAGCGGGTGGGCGTCGAACGGCGAGCGCACTCGGGCATCGTGCAGGTTGCGCAGCGCCAGCACGATCACCGCGGTGGCTCCCAGCGGAAACAGGAAGATCAGCGGCAGTAGATATTCCAGCCAGGCCATCGGCAGCGGTCCTTGCCTAGTGGGATGGATCGCCATACGGCGGGGACGATTGCGCGTTCATTCTAGCTAACCTCGGCAGACTTGGGTGAACAATGTGGTCATTTCCGGCTCCAAGATCACCGTCTGCGGCCAGCCAGGGCAATGCCAACCATGACCACCATGCCTTATTGCGACGCTTCCGGGATTGATGCTGTGACCCCTGAGTCACACCAGGTGAGCCAGGCCGCCGCGGCCCTTGCCCAGTTCATCAGCTGCCATCCGCGGCTGGTGGTGCTCAGCGGTGCCGGCGTCAGCACCGACAGCGGCATCCCCGATTACCGCGACCGCGGCGGGGCCTGGAAACGACCACCGCCGATGAATCATCAGGACTTCATGGCCAGCCATGCGGCACGGCAACGCTACTGGGCGCGCGCCCTAGTCGGCTTCCGCGCGCTTAGCGAGGCGCGCCCCGGCGCGGCTCACCGCGGCCTGGCGCTGCTCGAGCGGCGCGGGCGCCTCGACACCCTGATTACCCAGAACGTCGATGGCCTGCATCAGCGTGCTGGCAATCGGCGCGTTATCGACCTTCACGGCCGCGCCGAGATCGTACGCTGCATGAGTTGCGATGCGCGGCGTATGCGCCACGACCTGCACGCTGAATTGGCTGCCGCCAATCCCGACTGGCTGTCCGTCGAGGCGCGCGTCGGTCCCGACGGCGATGCCGACCTGGAGCGCGACTTCGGCGACTTTGAGGTGCCCGGCTGCTGGCGCTGCGGGCGCGGCATCTGGAAGCCCGACGTGGTGTTCTTCGGCGACCAGGTGCCGGCGGAACGCGTAACGGCCGCGCGTGCAGCGGTCTCGCGTGGCGATGCGCTGCTGGTGGTGGGCTCGTCGCTGATGGTCTATTCCGGCTACCGCTTCGCGCGCCAGGCGGCGGCCGAGGGCAAGCCGCTGGCCTGCCTCAACCTCGGTCATACCCGCGCCGATGCGCTCTATGCGCTCAAGCTCGAGACACCCATCGGTGCCACCCTCGAGGCGCTGCCGGAGCACCTCGAGGGCTGAGGCCGCTCAGCGTGGCGCCAGCGGGATCTCGATGCGCTGCTGGCCGAGCTGCGCGCCAGTCAAGGTGACCTGCTCACTGTTGCGATGAGTGACGCGGCCCGCCTCGCGAATCTCGGCGATCAGCGCATAGTCGCGCTCGGCGTCCAGGGCGCGGCCGTCGAACTGCAGGCTGATGTCCATCGGCGCATCGCTGACTCGGCTGGAGAGGGTCTCGGCGATCAGCTCACCGCGGGCGCCGTCGGCGTCGAGGGATTCGAGGGCCACGCGCAGGGCGGCATCGTCACCGGCCTCGAGCGGCGCCTCGGGCACCACGCGGGTGTCGAGGGTCGCAAAATCGGGGCGTCCGGCGCAGGCCGCCAGCAGCGCGACGGCGAGGCACAGCGCGGCGATGTGCCACAGGCGGCGAGGGCCAAGGGTGTCAACGGTCATGGGTGTCTCCTGGTCAGCCGCCGGCCAGCTTGACGCGATAGCCTTGGCGGGTGAGTGCATCACGCAGGGTGTCACGATGATCGCCCTGGATCTCGATGATGCCGTCCTTGACGGCGCCGCCGGTGCCGCAGCGTTTCTTGAGCGATTTGGCCAGCGCCTTGAGCTCGGTGTCGCCCAGCGGCACGCCGCTGATGGTGGTGACGCCCTTGCCCTTGCGGCCGCTGGTCTCGCGGCGGATGCGCACGACGCCGTCCAGCTCGGCCAGGCGTGCTTGCTCGGCCTGCGCTGCGCATGCGCAGTCGTCCAGCGGTGCCCGGCACTCGGGGCAAATATCGCCATGCTCAGTGGAGTAGACCAGCCCGCTGAGCTGGTCGCGAAGGGATGCCATGCTGATGCTCCTGCTCCGGGGTGTCCGAATGAGAGTGTCGGGCCATGATACCTGAGGGCCGCGACCCCCGGCAGGGGGCAAGTTATCCACTTCGCTGGCGACGCCGGGGTGTGGATAAGTCGCGCCAATCAGAGCGAGGCGGTCTCCGGCAGCAGCAGGCGGCCGACGATGGTCGGCAGCTGGTGCATGTTGCTGATACTGATGGCGCCGTCCGGGGTGGTTTCGACATCGGGGAAGCGGTTGAGATGTACCACCCGCATGCCGGCGGCCAGCGCCGCCTTGACGCCGACGATGGCATCGTCGATCGCCAGGCACTCCTCGGCGCGGTAGCCCATGATGCTGGCGGCGTGGATATAGAGGCAGGGGTCGGGCTTCCAGCACTTGGCGGTATAGCCGCTGAACAGGTTGTCGCC
This sequence comes from Halomonas salipaludis, assembly GCF_002286975.1. GTDB lineage: Bacteria > Pseudomonadota > Gammaproteobacteria > Pseudomonadales > Halomonadaceae > Franzmannia > Franzmannia salipaludis. The sequence continues at coordinate 15,203 of NZ_NSKB01000003.1, read as the reverse complement.
GAAGGCATCGGCCAGGCCGGTGGCACGCAGGCCGGCGCGGATCTTGGTTTCCGGCCCGTTGGAGACCACCGCACGGGGAAAGTCGGCGAGGGCATCGAGCGCTTCACGCACGCCCGGCAGCGGCAGCAGCTCGCTGTCGATGCGATCGGCGAGCTTGCGGCGCATCTCGCCCTCGGAGTGGCTCAAGCGTTGGGGGTCGATGGCACCGTGGCGACGCTGCAACTCGGCGACGATATTGGAGAAACGCGCGCCGCGGAATTCGCCCATGTAGTCGCTGGGCGAAAACGGCAGGCCCACCTGGGTGAGGCTTTCCGCCATTTCGGCGGCCAGCAGGGGTTCGCTGTCGACGAGAGTTCCGTCGCAGTCGAATAGCAGGCATCGAGGTATTGCCATTGCCAGACCTCTATCGGCGCAAGTCAAGGACTTATAGCCCTAGTGTTACAGATATCGGCGCATCACGCCTAATATTGAGGGCCAGTTTCCGCATTTTTTGAACACTGTTCGCCAACGCACAGTGTGCCGCTGCCGAGGTATCGCCCCGCGTGTCCCTCTCTGGCACACCCCGCTAGCGTGTCGAATCTGCCCCATGTGTCATATGTCGCCACTTCCAAGGCCGTGTCACGGCGCTGCATGGGTGTCAGTTGGTTCGCAGCAATTTATATAGATTATTGTTTTTATTCAGTTTTTTGTTTATGTGGCATGAGGTGGCATGGCCTCTGCAATATCTTGGGTGAGAGACGAACAACATCGAAGCGAGTCAGCATGATCGATTCGATACCTAGCAATAGGCAGTGCGTCTTCAAACTCAGCAAGCACTGAAGTCAAATGGAGGTGCGAGCATGATGTCCAAGGAATTTCTCAAAAAGATCGGTATTCTCGGCGTTTCTTTCGGCCTGATCGCCAGCCCGCTGGCCATGGCCGGCATGGACGACGAAGAGTATGAGCCGCAAGACCCGGCGCCGCAGGAAGAGCCTGCACCGGATGTTGATGGCAACGATGAGTTCGGTAGCACGGATTACGATACCGAATACGAGGATGAGGAAGAAGAGTTCACCTTCGATGACGAGGAAGAGAACGAAGAGGAAGAGTGGGAGACTCCTGAAGAGGACGACGAAGAGCAGACCTGGTAACAGCGGCTGACTCGGGCGCCCATGGAAGGGCGCCAGCGACCACAGGGATGCTTTGATTCAGACGTTATCGACAGCGTCACATGACGCGCCCCAATGGAGGATGTACGACATGATGTCCAAGGACTTTCTGAAGAAAATCGGTATTCTGGGTGTTTCGTTCGGCCTGATCGCCAGCCCGCTGGCCTTCGCCGACATGCATGAGGAAGAAGAGTACGAGCCGCAGGATCCGGCGCCGCAGGAAGAGACGGCACCTGATGTCGATGGTGGCGATGAATTCGGCACCAACGACGACGCGTTCGACACTGAGTACGAAGACGAGGAAGAAGAGTTCACCTTCGATGAAGAGGAGGAGAACGAAGAGGAGGAGTGGGAGACTCCTGACGAGGACGATGAAGAGCAGTCCTGGTAATTCCTGACCCGTTCCCTTGCAAGGTGATGCTGCCCAGGGATGGGCGGCGGGCTCACCCCCTCGAGCCCCAACGTGTCTCCACTGCACGTTGATCACAGCACTGCCGCTTCCGGCCACCCCCGGAAGCGGCCTTTTTTGCAAGGTTATGTCGGACTGACATGAGCCGCCCTCACCGGGGCGGCTTTTTCATGCTGGCCGTTCAGCCGGTGGTGCGGCGCGACGCCCAGGCGGCGTCGTTGACCAGGTTGATCGGCCGCTCGCCGTTGAGTGCCAGCGTCAGGTTGTCCACGGCACGCTGGGCCATGGCGGTGCGTGTCTCGTGGGTCGCCGAACCGATGTGCGGCAGCGCCACCACGTTGGCCAAGTGCGGTAGCGGCGAGTCGGCGGCCAGCGGCTCCTGCTCGAAGACATCCAGGCCGGCGCCGTGCAGCTGGCCACTCTGCAGCGCCTCGATCAGCGCCGCTTCGTCGACCACCTTGCCGCGGGCGATGTTGATGAAGATGGCGCCGGGCTTCATCAGGCCGAACTCGCGGGCGCCGATCAGCTTCTCGGTCTCGGCGCTGAGCGGCACCGTGATGCACACGAAGTCGGCCTCGGCCAGCAAGTCGTCCATCTCGCGGCGGCGAGCGCCCAATTCGGTCTCGAGCTGCGGCTTGGGCGAGGCATTGGAATAGAGAATCGGCATATTGAAGCCCAGCGCACCGCGCCGCGCGATGGCCGCACCGATCCGGCCCATGCCAACCATGCCCAGGGTCTTGCCGTGGACGTCGCTGCCGAACTGCGCCTCGCCGATGCTCTCCTGCCAGTCGCCGCGCTTGATGAAATCGGCCAGCTCCACCACTCGCCGCGCACTGGCCATGATCAGCGCGAAGGCGGTGTCGGCGGTGGTTTCGGTGAGCACGTCGGGGGTATTGCAGAGCAGGATGCCGCGTTCGGTAAGGGCCTCGACCGGGTAGTTGTCGTAGCCCACCGAGATGGTCGCCACCGCCTCGAGCTGGGGGGCGGTGTCGAGCAGTGCCGGCGTCAACGGCAGGCCGGCGCCGATCACGCCGTGGGCCTGACTTAGCGCCTCACGAAAGGCCGGATCGTCGGTGGTGGCGAGATCGGCGAAGTAGTCGACGTGAAAGTCGTGCCGCAGCGCCGCGAGCTGGCTGTCGCTGAGGCGCCGATAGGCGACGATACGCTTGTGCATGAGAGCCCCCTGTTGCGTTGATGAGATGCCGATCAAGAGACTAACACGCAAGGTGCATTTCTATGCGCTGCCGCCTGGACTAGTCTGAAATGGCGCCGCTCCCCGCGCGGACGCACCATCCCGATCATACAAGGAGATTACCGGATGCGATTGATACCCTGGTTGACCACCGTCGGCCTTACTGCCGCCCTGATGCTGGGCACCACCACCCTGGTGCACGCCGACGAAGCGATGAGCGATGCCGAGCTCGAGGAGGAGTACGGCATCAAGGCTGGCTCGCTGGTACGCGATGACGACGACGGCGAGGCGCGGGACGAGGACGCCTCGACCAACGACAGTGGCAACGACGAGGAAGAGGCTCCCGAGGCCGGCACCGGTGGCTCAGGCAGTGCGGAAGACGCCCACGACGGCAGCGAAGAGGAGTAGGACGCCGCCGAGAGTAGCGGCAGTGATAACGAGGACGCACGCTGTCTACGGCGTCTTGCCGAGTCGCTAACTTAGGCGTCTTACCGTTATCGTGATGGCTTGGACAAGTGCTCCCGGAGGATCAGAGCGGCGATAATGGTGGTGGCCAGCCCCGCGAGCAGAGCGGGAGGTGTCGACCATACGAAGGTTATCGGAATCAGCAGGGTGAAGAGGGCCGCCGCCGCCAGCCGAGATCGTGTGGCCGGGTAGCGGCGGTCGCTGGCGACCAGGCACAGCAAGGCAAGGAACAGGGCTAGCGAGCCGAGATAGAGCGCCGAGTAGAAAGGGTTGAGGTGACCACTGAACACGGACTCGAATAGTTTGGTCTTGGCCACCGCGGAAGTGATTAACACCAGTGCCAAGGGCAGGTGGGCGAAGAGCCAAGGTGCCGGATTGTCCTCGCAGAGTATGCGCGCCGCGGCGTTGTCGTTGTCGATGGCGGAGAAATAGAGCCACCAGAGGCCGAAGAAGGTGGCGATGGCTGGGGCAGAGAAGAGGGCGGTATCCAGTGACAGGGGCGGCGGCGACGCGACGGTGATGCTCTTGATGAAGGTCTCGCCCAGTACCAGGATGATCAGGGTGCCGAAGCGCTCGATCAGGTGGTGGGTATGTGCCGGGAAGCGCCGCAGCAGGGCGAGGAAGCGCGGTGCCATGGCGTTGTATGCTTCCCACAGGAAGGTGCTCACCCAGACCCAGGGTCGCCATTCCACCGGTAGCAACAGTGAGCCGGCCCAGAGCAGGGCGCCGGGCAGGTGGAAATGGGTGATATGGCGCAGCAGCAACTCGCGCTGGTCCGGCGCGTAGCGCAATGATCGCGCATACATGGCGACCATGGTGGCGCGGAAGCCGATATAGCAGATCACGAACTGGGTGCTGGTATCGCCGAAGGCCTCAGGCACGCTCAGCCCCATCCAGGCGATGAAGAAGAGTTGCACCAGCAACAGCAGGCGATGCACGACGTCGTCGACGGCGAAGCGGTTCATGTACCAGGCGACATTGGCCCAGACCCACCACAGCGGGGCGAACAGCACCAGTACCTGGAGAAAGCCTGCGGCGCTTAGATCATGACTCAGCTGATCACCGATCTGGATAAAGACGGCAACGAACACCAGGTCGTAGAAGAGCTCCAGCCAGGTGGGTTTGGCCGCCTCCGGCTCGGGTAGGCGGTGGCGCAGGCGCATCGAGGACCGTTCCTTGGCGTGATTACTGCCGGGAAGCGGGGCGAGTCGTGAAGCGCCGCCAGGCCCAAGCTGCCGCGAGAGCTGGAATGCCAAACAGGAAGAGGTGCACCAGTAACTCCTCGGCCAGGGAGTAACCGTGGGAGAGCCCCACGCCGAGGTTGACGGCACTGACCGCCAACCAGGTGGCGATAAAGCCCAGGGCGACGCGGGGGCGCCATGTCGGACGGCTCAGGGCCAGTGCCACGCCCAGCAGAAGCAGGCCGATAAGGATGAAAGCGAGGGTGCGCATGATTCGGGGGTCCTTGCTTTTGGAGTTGTCTTCCTAGTCTATAGCCTAGTCACCAAACGAGTAGGGGGAGAGGGCGAGGTGGGCGGACCCACCTCGCTCAGCCAAGGGCTATCGGGTGGTATAACCGCCGTTGGCGAAGATCGTCTGGCCAGTGATCCACCAGCCATCGGTGGCGAGGAAGCGCACGATGGGTTCGATGTCCTCGATCCTGGTCAGGTCACCATGCATGGCCTGAGACTTGTGGAAGGCGACGCGCTCCGGTGTCTCCTGGCCGTAGAAGAAGGGCGTGTCCATCGGTCCCGGTCCCACCGCGGTGACTGAGATGCCGCGAGGGCTGAACTCCTTGGCGGCGGCACGTGTGAAGTGCTCGACGGGCGACTTGCCGCCGGCATAGGTGGAGTAGCCATCGGTGAAAGCGGCCAGCAAGGAGGTGACGATGGTGATGATCTTGCCGTCGTCGTTGAGGGTTCGTCCCGCCTCCTTGATGAAGAAGTAGGCTGCCTTGGCGTTGATATCGAACATCGAGTCATACTCCTCCTCGGAAGTCTCGACGATCGGTTTGCGCAGCACCTTGCCGACGGTATTGACGGCGATATCGACCCTACCGAAGTGGGATTTCGCCGCTTCGAACAGTGCGGTGATATTGGTTGGCTGCGTCAAGTCACCCTGGAAGGCGAAGGCGTCGCTGCCGGCCTCCTGAACTGCCTGTACGGTGGCCTCGGCGTCAAGGCGGGTGGCGTCGCCATGATAGTGCACTGCGACCTTGGCCCCTGCTTCGCCCATCTTGCGGCTGATGAGTCCGCCCAGGTTCTTGGCGCCGGCGCCGACCACGACCACCTTGCCGTCGAGAGAATGTATGGTCATCTTTCTCATCTCCTTTCTGTACAGCGTCCCATGAAGGGACCGCTCCTGGTGAACAGGAAGGAGTATGGCAAGGGTGGCGCCGGAGATAATCACCGTTCCCTCGACAGCACTATCCCGTGATGGCGAACAGTGAGGCGATCAGGAGGAGAGAGCCAGGGGCGGGGAGAGCCCCTGAATCTCCTGGCTGAGCAAGGTTTCCACCCAGGCGATAAAGACACGCAGCAGGCGCGAGCGATGATGGCGGTGAGGGTAGAGGATGGTGAGCGGCATGGGAGCGGCCCGGTGATTGGGTAGCACCTCGACGAGGCGCTCCTCTCGCAGATGGTGTTGGACGTCGTAGGTCGGCACCTGGATCAGGCCGAGTCCTGCCAGACAGGCGGCGATATAGCTCTCCGCATTGTCCACGACGACTCGGCCCGGCAGGGAGAGCGTCCGTGACTCCCCCGCCTCTCGATATTCCCAGTCTTCGGCGATGCTGCCGAAGGGGGAGGCGTAGTGAATGGCCTGGTGCTGCCGCAGGTCGTCGAGGGTCGTTGGGGTGCCATGCCGGGCCAGGTAGCCGGGGCTGGCGCAGTTGATGAGAGGCAACTGGCCGAGTGGGCGGGCGATCAGGCTGGATTCGGCGAGCTCGCCGACGCGGATGGCGCAGTCCACGCCTTCGGCCACCAGGTTGACGGGGCGGTCGCTGGCGCCGATCTCGAGCTCGATGCCGGGATAGCGCGCGAAGAAGTCCGGCAGGGCGGGCACGATGATCAAGCGTGCGATGCGCCCGGGGGCCTCAATGCGTAGCCTGCCATGGAGCTGGGTATCATCCTGTTGGAACAGGCCCTCGAGCGCCTCCAGTTCCCCAAGGAGCCGCAGGGCCCTGTCATAGAGTTCCTGGCCGTCATGGGTCAGGGCGACATGGCGCGTCGTGCGGCTCAGCAGGCGTGTACCCAGCCGGGTCTCCAGTTCCCGGATGGCCGTCGAGACGGTGGAACGGGGCATCTGCAGGCTGGCTGCGGCCCTGGTGAAGCTGCGCATCTCGGCAACGCGCAGAAAGGTGCGAAGGGTGTCGATACGATCCATGGCGAAGTCCGGGGCAGGGTTGGCCGGCGCTGGCCGTTGAGGATCAGGGTGCCAGACTCGCTCAGTGCTGGGAACCGAGTGTGTCTGGTGGTCGCCCAAAGAAGTCGGGCGGCCACCAGGGCCGCCCGAACGTGTCTTGCAGGGTAAGGTGTGCGATGGGATTACCGCACCTTGGGATCCAGCTCGCCGCTGTCGTAGCGGCCGACCATGGCTTCGAGGCTGATCGGCTTGATGCGGCTGGCGTTGCCGGCGGTGCCGAAGGCCTCGTAGCGGGCAATGCACACCTCGCGCATGGCGCTGACAGTCTCCTTGAGGAACTTGCGCGGGTCGAACTCGGAGGGATTCTGGGCCAGGAAGCGACGCACTGCGCCGGTGGAGGCCAGGCGCAGGTCGGTATCGATATTGACCTTGCGCACGCCGTGCTTGATGCCCTCGACGATCTCTTCCACCGGCACGCCGTAGGTCTCGGGGATCTCGCCGCCGTACTCGTTGATGATGGCGAGCCACTCCTGGGGCACCGAGGAGGAGCCATGCATCACCAGGTGGGTGTCGGGGATGCGCGCGTGGATCTCCTTGATGCGCTGGATGGAGAGGGTGTCGCCGGTGGGCGGCCGGGTGAACTTGTAGGCGCCGTGGCTGGTGCCGATGGCGATGGCCAGGGCGTCGACCTGGGTGGCCTTGACGAAGGCGGCGGCCTCTTCCGGGTCGGTGAGCAGCTGCTCCATGTCGAGCTTGCCTTCGGCGCCGATGCCGTCTTCCTCGCCGGCCATGCCGGTTTCCAGGCTACCCAGGCAGCCCAGCTCGCCCTCTACCGAAACGCCGCAGGCGTGGGCCATCTCGACGGCACGACGGGTGACGTCGACGTTGTAGGCGTAGTCCATCGGAGTCTTGCCGTCTTCACCCAGCGAGCCGTCCATCATCACCGAGGAGAAGCCCAGCTGGATCGAGCGCTGGCACACCGCGGGGCTGGTGCCGTGGTCCTGGTGCATGACCACGGGGATATGCGGGAACTCCTCCACCGCGGCCAGGATCAGGTGGCGCAGGAAGGGCGCTCCGGCATATTTGCGGGCGCCGGCGGAGGCCTGCACGATGACCGGCGAATCGGTCTGGTCGGCGGCTTCCATGATGGCGCGCATCTGCTCGAGGTTGTTGACGTTGAAGGCCGGGATGCCGTAACCGCGCTCGGCGGCGTGGTCCAGCATCTGGCGCATGCTGATCAGTGCCATAGTGTGTCTCGACGTTATCGATGATGGCGGCGCGCCCAACCGGGCGCGCCGCCTGTAGGGTAAAGTGGGATGAGGCCTAGCGGGCTGCCTCGTAGGCGGCCTCCAGCGCCGCTACCGCCGGCAGGGTCTTGCCCTCGACGTACTCGAGGAAGGCGCCGCCGCCGGTGGAGATGTACGAGACCCGGTCGGCGATGGCGTACTTGTCGATGGCCGCCAGGGTGTCGCCGCCACCGGCGATGGAGAAGCCGTTGCTCTCGGCGATCGCCTGGGACAGCGCCTGAGTGCCGTGACCGAACTGGTCGATCTCGAATACGCCCACCGGGCCGTTCCATAGGATGGTGCCGGCGTTCTTGAGCAGGCCGGCGAGGCGCCCAGCGGTGTCGGGGCCGATATCCAGGATCATCTCGTCATCATTGACCTGGTCGACCGGCTTGGTCACCGCGGTGGCGCGCTCGGAGAACTCGGTGGCCACGACCACATCGGTGGGCAGCGGGATCTCGACCTTGGCCATCAGCGCCTTGGCCTGCTCGACGAGGTCGGCCTCATACAGCGACTTGCCGACGTTGTGGCCCGCCGCGGCGATGAAGGTGTTGGCGATACCGCCGCCGACGATCAGCTGGTCGCACTTCTCGGACAGTGCATTGAGCACCTCGAGCTTGGTGGAGACCTTGGAGCCGCCGACGATGGCAGCCATCGGCCTCTGGGGCGTGGCCAGGGCCTTCTCCAGGGCGTCGAGCTCACCGGCCAGCAGCGGTCCGGCGCAGGCGGTGGGGGCGAAGCGCGCCACACCGTGGGTCGAGGCCTGGGCGCGGTGGGCGGTGCCGAAGGCGTCCATCACGTAGATGTCGCACAGCGCGGCGTACTGCTTGGCCAGGGTCTCGTCGTCCTGCTTCTCGCCGACGTTGAAGCGCACGTTCTCGAGCAGCACTACCTCACCGTCGAGCAGGTCGAGGGAGACGTCGAGGTAGTCGTCGACCAGGCGCACCGGGTGGCCGAGCAGCTCGCCGAGGCGCTCTGCCACCGGCGCCAACGAGAACTCCTTGGCGGGTTCGCCCTCGGTGGGGCGCCCCAGGTGGCTCATCAGCATGACCTTGGCGCCGGCCTCGACGGCCGCCTGGATGGTCGGCAGGGCGGCGCGCAGGCGGGCGTCGCTGGACACGCGGCCATGCTTGACCGGTACGTTCAAGTCTTCGCGGATCAGCACTCGCTGGCTGGCGAGTGGCAGGTCGGTCATCTTGCGTACGTTCATCGCAGGAAAGTCCTCGCGTTGAGATGCCAGAAGGGAAACGGCGTCATGTCGACGACGCTGGCGGTGGGCCGAGGCGCGCCAGGCGACCGGCGACGTCGAGCATGCGATTGGCAAAGCCCCACTCGTTGTCGAACCAGCACAGCAGCTTGATCAGGCGGCCGCCGGCCACGCGGGTCTGGGTGGCATCCACGATACCCGAGCGTGGGTCGTGGTTGAAGTCGATGGAGGCCATCGGCTCCTCGGTAAAGCCCAGCAGTCCGCTCAGACGGCCGTGGCTGGCGTCGGCCAGCAGGGCGTTGACCTCGGCGGCGCTGGTGTCGCGATTGACGCTGATGGCCAGGTCCATGGCCGAGACGTTGATGGTCGGCACGCGCACGTGCAGGCACTCGAAGCGCTCCGCCAGGTGCGGCATCAGGCGATTGATGCCGCGTGCCAGGCTGGTGTCCACCGGCACGATCGACTGCATCGCCGAGCGCGTCAGGCGCAGGTCGGTCTGGTGGTAGGCGTCGATCACAGGCTGGTCGTTCATCGCCGAGTGGATGGTGGTGGTCACGCCGTGGGCGATGCCCAGTGCCTCGTCGAGAACGGTGAGTACCGGGATCAGGCAGTTGGTGGTACACGAGGCGGCGGAGACGATGCGCTGCTCGGCGGCCAGGACATGGTCGTTGATGCCGCACACGATGGTGGCGTCGACGTCGCTCTCGGCGGGCTGCGAGAACAGCAGCCGCCCGGCGCCGGCGGCCAGGTGACGTTCGGCCATGTGGCGCTCGCTGAAGCTGCCCGAGCACTCCAGCACCAGGTCGATGCCGAGCTCGCGCCACGGCAGCTGCTGTGGGTCGGCGGCGGAGACTACGCGGATCTCGCGCTCGTCGATCAGCAGCCGCTCGCCGCGGCGTGCCACGCGCCCCGGGAAGCGCCCGTGGGTGGTGTCGTAGCGGGTCAGGTAGGCGATGGTGTCGAGGTCGGAGAGCTCGTTGATCGCCACCACCTCGAGATCGTCGAGATCGCGGCGCTCATGCAGCGCGCGCAGCACGCACTGGCCGATACGGCCGTAACCATTGATGGCGATACGATGGGCCATGAAGGAGCTCGCAGGCGGTGGCTGACGTCGGGAAAGACGCGATTCTAGCGCATTTGTCCCTTACAGGCCCACTAGTCGCCAGGCCAGCGGCAGGAACAACGCGCTGAAGATGCCGGTGAGGCTCATGCCTAGCGAGGCGAAGGCGCCAGCGGTGGGACCCAGCTCGAAGGCGCGCACGGTGCCGATCACATGGCCGTTGACGCCGAGCACGAAGCCCAGCACCCGCGGATCCTGCAATCGCAGGCGGCGGGCCAGCAGGCCGACGCAGGCGGTAGTTACCACCCCGGTGATCAACAGGCCGCCCATCATCAGTGGGATCACCCCGCCGAGCTGCTCGGTGATACCGATGGCGATCGGCGCGGTGACCGACTTGGGCGCCAGCGAGGCGAGCACATCCGGCGAGGCGCCCAGCAGCCAGGCGATACCGACGGCGTAGAGTGCTGCCAGCATCGCCGCCGGCGGCAGGCTGATCAGCAGCGGCTTCCATACCGCGCGGATGCGCGGCAGCTGCTGATAAAGCGGCACGCCGAGCGCCACGGTGGCCGGGCCGAGCAGCAGCATCAGCCAGCCGGCGCCGGCGCGGTAGTCGGTGTAGTCGATGCCCAGCACTACCAGCGCGGTGGCCAGCAGCATGGCCGAGAACAGGATGCCCGGGCACCAGCTCGGCTTGCCGAGGCGGGCGAACAGCCAGCCACCGGCGAAGAACGCCGCCAGGGTCAGGCCGATGGCCAGCATCGGCGTGGCCAGCAGCTGTTCGCGCAGCCCGTCCCAGGCGCTATTCATCGGCTGTCTCCGGCGGCATGAAACGCAGCATCAACCACAGCGTGGTGGCGACGCTGGCCAGGGTGCCGAGCAGCAGCGCCGCGGCCACCGCCAGCCACTGGCCGGCGAATTCGTCGGCAATGAAGAAGATCCCCACCACGCCGGGCATGATCAGCATCGCCAGCACCGCGATCAGCGGCTGGCTGGCGGCCTGGATGTCGGGGCCGACCCGACCGCGCAGGGCCAGCCAGAGGGTCATCAGCAGCATGCCGACCACCCCCGGCGAGACCGACAGCGCCAGCGCCCAGACCAGCGCCTCACCGCACAGCAGAAAACCCACCAGCCACAGGAACCCGCGCAGTGCCGTCATAAGCATCCTTGGTCGTGTAAAAAATCGTTGGCAGGGGCTTGAAAGCCGCTCGAGCGCTCCTATTTTGCAGATTATCGGGGCCTTGTCACAGACGGGCTTCATTCCACAACCTGCCACACGTAGGAGGTGTTCGATATGTTCGGAGATCTCAAGCGTTTCGATACCGCGCCATCCCAGCGCCTGGACTGGTTCCGCCAGCTGATCGACGAGGTGTTTCCCGACGGGCGCGCCGCCGATATTCGCGCCGTGCCCCGCGGTAGCTTCCCGATGATCAACGTGGCACGCAGCGACGAGGCGGTACACGTCTACGTGTTCGCCGCGGGACTGGCGCCCGACGACCTGAGCATCGATATCCAGGACAACGTGCTGACCCTGCGCGGTCGTCGCGAGCCCGTTGCCGGCAACGATGAACAGAGCCGAGCCCGGCCAGTGTTCCGCCGCGAGCGGGCCTGCGGCGAGTTCGTGCGCGCGATTGCGCTACCCGATGGCCTGGACGCCGAACGCGCCGAGGCGCGCCACGCCAACGGGGTGTTCGAAGTCGTGCTGCCCAAGCGCGAGGAGCTGAAGGCACGGCGTATAGAGGTCCAGGTCGCATAAAGGGAACACTGGATGAATATCTGCGCGGGCGAATCACTGCGTTGCGCGGTGCGCGGAATCCTCACCTATACCCCATAGGCTCCGGTTCCTGTGCTCCGTGCGCCTTGTGCTTCATCCCGCTCGAGGATTCATTCAGCGCTCCCGAGATCGTGATATTGCCAACAGGAGGTGATAGATCATGAACGAGGTCGTACATCAACATCAGCAGAGCCAGCCCGAGACCCAGCGCAGCGATAGCCGCGAGCCGGTTGCGCTGCTACCAGCGGTGGATATCTTTGAACACGCCGATGCGCTTATGCTGATCGCCGATATGCCCGGGGTGACCCGCGATTCGCTGCACCTCGAGGTCGACAACAACGTGCTCAGCCTGGAGGGCGAGATACAGCTGAGCATGCCCGAGGGGCTGACGGCGCTGCATGCCGAAGTCAGCGGTCAGCGCTTCGCGCGGCGCTTCACGCTTAGCCATGAAGTCGAGAGCGAGGCGATCTCCGCGCGCATTGATAACGGCGTACTCAGCGTTACCCTGCCCAAGAAAGACAACCATCGGGTGCGTCGCATCGAGGTCAAGGCCGCCTGAGCGGCTGCCTCAGGGAGTGCCGCCCCTGCATCGGGGCGGCAATTCCTCTACGCTAAGGGGGTTGCTTCGCGCCACGCATATCGCACCCAACCCACTTCACGGACGTAGAGGATGACACCATGACGGATATTGCCGCCTTGCTAGGCCAAGACGCTGATTCCCTGCTTGGCCACACCTGCCAGGGCGTGCGCCGCGACAGCCTGCACCTGCCCGGCCCCGATTTCATCGACCGCGTGATGGCCGACAGCGACCGCAGCCCGGCGGTGCTGCGCAACCTGCAGGCCTTCTACGGCCACGGCCGGCTGGCGGGTACCGGCTACCTCAGTCTGCTACCGGTGGATCAGGGCATCGAGCACTCGGCGGGGGCCTCCTTCGCGCCCAATCCGCTCTATTTCGACCCGGCCAATATCGTCGAGCTAGCCATCCAGGGCGGCTGCAACGGCGTGGCCTCGACCCTGGGCGTGCTCTCCTCGGTGGCGCGGCGCTATGCCCACAAGATCCCGATGATGCTCAAGCTCAACCACAACGAGACCCTGAGCTACCCGGCAATCTACGACCAGACGCTGTTCGCCGAGGTCGAGCAGGCCCACGACATGGGCTGCGCGGCGGTCGGCGCGACCATCTACTTCGGCTCCCACGAGAGCCGCCGCCAGATCATGGAGATCAGCGAGGCCTTCGAGCGCGCCCACCAGTTGGGCATGGTCACGGTGCTGTGGGCCTACCTGCGCAACCCGGCTTTCAAGCACGACGGTACTGACTACCATGTCGCCGCCGACCTCACCAGCCAGGCCAACCACCTGGCGGCGACCCTCAAGGCCGACATCGTCAAGCAGAAGCTGCCCGAGACCAACGGCGGCTATCGCGCGGTGGGCTTCGGCCATACCCACGACAAGGTCTACGACGAGCTGACCAGCGATCACCCCATCGACCTGGCCCGCTACCAGGTGGCCAACTGCTTCATGGGCCGCGCCGGGCTGATCAACTCCGGGGGCGGCTCCAAGGGGCACTCCGACCTCGGCGAGGCGGTACGCACCGCGGTGATCAACAAGCGTGCCGGCGGCATGGGCCTGATCTCCGGACGCAAGGCGTTCCAGAAGCCGATGGCCGAGGGCGTGGCGCTACTCAACGCCATCCAGGACGTCTATCTCGACAAGAGCGTGACGGTGGCCTAGGCCGCGTTGATCGCCAGGCAAATAAAAGGGCACGACCGCCAGGTCGTGCCCTTTGCGTATGGGTATGCCCCTGCCAGCGATTAGCCCAGCAGTGTCTCGGCCTTGTCGACCAGGTTGTCGACAGTGAAGCCGAAGTGCGGGAACAGGTCGCCGGCGGGGGCCGACTCGCCGAAGGTGTGCATGCCGAGGATGTCGCCATCCAGGCCGACGTACTTGTACCAGTAGGCGTAGTGGCTGGCTTCGATGGCGATGCGCTTGGTCACGCTGCGCGGCAGCACCGACTCGCGGTAGTCGGCGTCCTGGGCGTCGAAGGTGCCGGTCGAGGGCATCGACACCACGCGCACCGCGCGGCCCTTGGCCGCCAGCTCGGCGGCGGCGTCCATGGCCAGGCCGACCTCGGAGCCGGTGGCGATCAGGATCAGCTCAGGGGTGCCCTGGCTGTCCTTGAGCACATAGCCGCCGCGCTGGATATTGGCCAGCTGCGCCTTGTCGCGCTGCTGGTGGGGCAGGTTCTGGCGCGACAGCACCAGCGCGGTGGGGCCGCTATGCCGCTTGAGGGCGGCATCCCAGGCGGCGGCGGTCTCCACCGCATCGGCGGGACGCCAGGTCGCCAGGTTGGGCGTCGAGCGCAGTGCCCCCAGCTGTTCGATGGGCTGGTGGGTGGGGCCATCCTCGCCCAGGCCGATGGAGTCGTGGGTGAAGACGTAGATCGCCCGCTGATTCATGATCGCCGCCATGCGCACGGCGTTGTGCATGTACTCCATGAAGGTCAGGAAGGTCGCGCCGTAGGGCACGAAGCCGCCGTGCACGGCGATGCCGTTCATGATCGCGCCCATGCCGAACTCGCGTACCCCGTAGTGCAGGTAGTTGCCGCCCGGCGCGTCCTTGGCGATCGCCTTGGCGCCGCTCCAGAAGGTCAGGTTGGAGGGCGCCAGATCGGCGCTGCCGCCGAGCAGCTCGGGCAGCTGCGGGCCGAGCTCGTTGAGGCAGGCCAGCGAGGCCTTGCGCGAGGCGATGCTCTCGGCCTTCTCCTGGGCCTGCTCGACCAGCGCTTCGCTGCCCAGGTCGCTGGGCAGCTCGCCCTTGAGGCGGCGCTTGAGTTCGGCGGCCTCGGCGGGGAAGGCCTCGGCGTAGCGCGCCAGGCGCGCCTCCCACGCCTGCTCCAGCTCGGCGCCGCGGGCCGTGGCATCCCAGCCCTGGTAGATCGCTTCCGGCACATGGAAGGGCGCATGCGGCCAGTCGAGCTGGACCCGCGCCGCGGCCACCTCCTCGTCGCCCAGGGCGGCGCCGTGGCACTCCTCCTTGCCCTGCTTGTTGGGCGCACCGAAGCCGATGATGGTCTTGCAGATGATCAGGCTCGGCTTGTCGTCGTGCTGCTTGGCCAGCTCGATGGCGGCCTGGATCTCCTCGGGCTTATGGCCGTCGACGTTGGGCACCACGTGCCAGCCGTAGGCCTCGAAGCGCTTGGCGGTATCGTCGGTGAACCAGCCTTTGACCTCGCCGTCGATGGAGATGCCGTTGTCGTCATAGAAGGCCACCAGCTTGCCCAGCCCCTGGGTGCCGGCCAATGA
>NZ_NSKB01000029.1 GCF_002286975.1 Halomonas salipaludis | reverse complement strand
GAGGCCCGGCACGTCGTCGACGATGCTGATGTTGCCGCTAAGGTCGGTACTCAGAGTGTCGCTGACGGTGTCGCCATCACCGTCGGTGACGGTGACCGTGGCTTCGACACCGACCAGGCCGGCCGGCAGCGTGAGGCTGTCGGCACCCTGGGCGTCATGGTCGAGGGGCGCGGACTGGGTCACGGTGACCGTGCCATCACTGCCGATCTCGATACGCAGCACTTCGCCGTCAGGCGTGCTGCCGGTGATTACGCCGCTGGCGTCTTGTGTAAAGACAACCGGCTCGCCGCCGCTGGTCAGGCCGTGGTCGAGGTCGCCCAGGGTCAGGGCGTAGTCACTGATCACGGTGCTGCCGGCACCGTCGGCGCCGTAACTGGCGTCCACCGCGGCGGTGAAGGCCGCGGCTACGCTGGCACTGGCCACCGAGGTGCCGTCGACGGTCTCGCTGTCCAGGGTCTCGAAGCTGACCTCGCTGAGGTCAACGTCGCTCAGGTCGAGGCCCGGCACGTCGTCGACGATGCTGATGTTGCCGCTAAGGTCGGTGCTCAGGATGTCGCTGACGGTGTCGCCATCGCCGTCGGTGACGGTGACCGTGGCTTCGACACCGACCAGGCCGGCCGGCAGCGTGAGGCTGTCGGCGCCCTGGGCGTCATGGTCGAGGGGCGCGGACTGGGTCACGGTGACCATGCCATCACTGCCGATCTCGATACGCAGCACTTCCGTGCCATCGGCGGTGCCGGTGATCACGCCGCCGTCGAGGCTGAAGGTGAGCGGTTCGCCGCCGCTGGTCAGGCCGTGGTCGAGGTCGCCCAGGGTCAGGGCGTAGTCGCTGATCACGGTGCTGCCGGCACCGTCGGCGCCGTAGCTGGCGTCGACCGCGGCGGTGAAGGCCGCGGCTACGCTGGCACTGGCCACCGAGGTGCCGTCGACGGTCTCGCTGTCCAGGGTCTCGAAGCTGACCTCGCTGAGGTCGACGGCGCTCAGGTCGAGGCCCGGCACGTCGTCGACGATGCTGATGTTGCCGCTGAGGTCGACGCCCAGGGTGTCCGTGACGGTGTCGCCATCGCCGTCGGTGACGGTGACCGTGGCTTCGACACCGACCAGGCCGGCCGGCAGCGTGAGGCTGTCGGCGCCCTGGGCGTCATGGTCGAGGGCCGCGGACTGGGTCACGGTGACCGTGCCATCACTGCCGATCTCGATACGCAGCACTTCCGTGCCATCGGCGGTGCCGGTGATTACGCCGCTGGCGTCTTGTGTAAAGACAACCGGCTCGCCGCCGCTGGTCAGGCCGTGGTCGAGGTCGCCCAGGGTCAGGGCGTAGTCACTGATCACGGTGCTGCCGGCACCGTCGGCGCCGTAGCTGGCGTCGACCGCGGCGGTGAAGGCCGCGGCTACGCTGGCACTGGCCACCGAGGTGCCGTCGACGGTCTCGCTGTCCAGGGTCTCGAAGCTGACCTCGCTGAGGTCAACGTCGCTCAGGTCGAGGCCCGGCACGTCGTCGACGATGCTGATGTTGCCGCTAAGGTCGGTACTCAGAGTGTCGCTGACGGTGTCGCCATCACCGTCGGTGACGGTGACCGTGGCTTCGACACCGACCAGGCCGGCCGGCAGCGTGAGGCTGTCGGCACCCTGGGCGTCATGGTCGAGGGGCGCGGACTGGGTCACGGTGACCGTGCCATCACTGCCGATCTCGATACGCAGCACTTCGCCGTCAGGCGTGCTGCCGGT
>NZ_NSKB01000028.1 GCF_002286975.1 Halomonas salipaludis | reverse complement strand
TCGGTGTAGATGCCGCCGTAGATCATGCAGATCGCGCCGGCCAGCAGCAGCAGCCGTTGCCACGCCTTGACCGCCCCGAAGTACCACGCCTGCACCGCCGCGGCGAGCATCACCACGCCGATGGTGGCGGTCACCGCGACGCGCAGGATCTGCAGGCCGCTGCCCTCCATCAGGATCGCCGGGCTGTAGAAGAACATGAACGGCACGATGAAGGCCGCCAGCCCGATCTTGAACGAGGTGGTCGAGGTCTCCATGGCGTTGGCCCCGGAGATGCCCGAGGCGGCGTAGGCCGCCAGCGCCACCGGCGGGGTGATCGCCGACATCACCGCGAAGTAGAACACGAAGAAGTGCGCCACCAGCGGCTGGATGCCGATCCCGATCAGGCCCGGCGCGACCACCGAGGCGGCCACCGCATAGGCCGCCGTAGTCGGCATGCCCATGCCCAGCAGGATCGAGATGCACATGGCGAAGAACAGCGCCAGCAGCTGGCTGACCCCGGCCAGGCCGAGCAGCAGCGACGAGAAGCGCGCGCCGACCCCGGTCAGCGAGATCACCCCGACGATCAGGCCGGCACAGGCGCAGACCACGATGATCTGGATCGACATGGTGCCGGCCAGCTGCAGCGCCTTGAGGATCGAGCGGATGCCCATCTTGTGCGGCGACAGCCAGCTGACCACCGCCGCCGAGGCGGTGGCCAGGGTACCGGCACGGATCACCGAGTAGCCCATGAACAGCGCGGCGATCAGGATGATGATCGGGGCGAACAGGTAGACCTGCTTGACCAGGCGGCGGAACTGCGGGATCTCGTCCTTGCGCATGCCGCGCATGCCCTTGCGGGCGGCCTCGAAGTCGACCATGCAGTAGACCGAGAGGAAGTAGAGCGCGGCGGGAATCAGCGCCGCTACGGCGATCTCGCGGTAGGGGATGCCGGTGATCTCGGCCATGATGAAGGCGCCGGCGCCCATGATCGGCGGCATGATCTGGCCGCCGCTGGAGGCCGCGGCCTCGATCGCCCCGGCGCTGCGCGCCGGGTAGCCGACCTTCTTCATCAGCGGGATGGTCAGCGAGCCGGTGGAGACCACGTTGCCGGCGCTGGTGCCGTTGATCATGCCCATCAGGCCAGAGGCGAAGATCGACACCTTGGCCGGGCCGCCGCGGGCGCGGCCAGCGGCGGCGAAGGCGAAGTTGACGAAGTAGTCGCCGACCTTGGAGGCCTGCAGGAAGGCGGCGAAGATGATGAACAGGATGATGTAGGTCGACGACACCGCGGTGGTCGGGCCGAGGATGCCGGCATCGGTGTAGACCTGGCTGAAGAAGCGCCCCACCGAGAGGCCCGGGTAGCCGAGGAAGCCGGGCAGGTAGGGCCCGCCCCAGACGTAGAGCAGGAACACCAGCGAGATGATCACCAGCGCATTGCCGGTGACCCGGCGGGTCATCTCGAGGATCAGCAGCGAGCCGGCGATGGCCGCATAGGAGATGCCCATCGGCGCGAAGGAGGTGCCGGTCGACATGCGCAGCGGGGTGTTGTAGATGACCAGGAAGTAGCCGGCGCTGGCCAGGGCGCAGACCATCAGCACCAGGTCGGGCAGCGCGCACTTCTCGCGCACCTGGCGATACAGCCACGACATCACGATGGCCGCGGCGGTGGCCAGGATCAGCGGATAGCCGTAGTGCCAGGCCTCGATATGCGGCTCGATGCGCATCGCGCCGCCCTCGATGGTGCGCCACATCAGGAAAGTCTGCAGCAGCGCATAGAGCGCCGGCAGCAGCAGCAGCGCGGAGAGCACGGTCTGCCACTTGGGCGCCGCCTGCCGGCCGTCGCTGGCGAAGCGGCCGCCGGTGTAGAGGCCGTAGCCGAGGATCAGCGCGCCGGCGATGTGGATCACCCGGTACGACCAGGTCTCCATCGGCAGCACGTTGAGGGTAATCAGGTGGAACAGCGAGTAGGCCACGGCGAGGCCGCCGAACAGCGCCCACTGCCAGCCGGTGAACAGGCGCCGGTTGGACTCGATGACCTCTTCGTCGACGCCTTCGGCAAGCAGCTCTTTGGCGTCATGCTGCTCTTCCGCGTCGCCAGGCGAGGCCTCGGCGGAAGAACGGTTGTCGGGTGTATTGCTCATGGGACAGTTACCCTTGAGTGTCGGAATCGGCTGATCGACCACGTCGGCCCTAGCTTGATCAGCGTTTCCTGAAGCAGTAATGGCGTGGCAAGGGCCGGCCCTGGGATCAGGTGCCGGCCCTTGCGGTTGGTACTAGCGCAGTGGCTTAGCGGATCATGTCGTCATCGATCTCGTAGCCGTTCTCGTTGAACCAGCGCGCGGCGCCCGGGTGGAACGGCATCACGGTGTTGTGCACGACGTTCTCGGGGATGGTGGTGGCGGCACTGCGGTGCACGTCCATCATCTTGTCGTTGTTCTCCATGGTGATGCGCGTGACTTCGTAGACGAAGTCTTCCGGCAGGTCGCAGCCGGCGATGGCGAAGTTCCACATCGACACGGCGCGGGCGTCTTCCTCGAGGGT
>NZ_NSKB01000027.1 GCF_002286975.1 Halomonas salipaludis | reverse complement strand
CTCTGGCTGCCTAGGCATCCACCGTGTGCGCTTAATCGCTTGACCATATAACCCGAAAGGGTCTGGTCTGCGATTACGTACGACAATTGCCGGATACGCTTGAGACGTATCTTGCATTTCTCCTTGCGGAGAAATTTGTCAGCATGATTCACATTGTTAAAGAGCAGACTGTCAATCGACAGTCATAAACCGGTCATCGTCTTGGGCGATGGTGGCTTATGACTGCGGATCCGATCAGGTAAGACTGTGAGGTGGAGAGAAGTGGTGGAGCCAAGCGGGATCGAAGTCGTGCGCGACCCCGGGCTGACCACCTGTCGTGCAAGGCAGGCGCTCTCCCAACTGAGCTGCTTCAGACTTTCCGCGGGAAAGTGGTGGAGCCAAGCGGGATCGAACCGCTGACCTCCTGCGTGCAAGGCAGGCGCTCTCCCAGCTGAGCTATGGCCCCTTTCGACACTCACTCCGATAAAGGAGAAAATGCAATTTCGTCGGAGACAAGGCGCTTTTTACCGACGTGTAGCCTGCTACACGAGGTGAAAAGCAACGCCGTATCCGGCGAAATTTGGTGGGTCTGGGCAGATTTGAACTGCCGACCTCACCCTTATCAGGGGTGCGCTCTAACCAACTGAGCTACAGACCCGGGGGGTGCGCTCTAACCAACTGAGCTACAGACCCATTGGTCACGCTGGGCCTATACCCAAACAGTCTTTGCTCTGGCCGATCAGGTAATTCATTGTGAGCACTTGCCGACACGAGATGAGTCGTCGGTAAGGAGGTGATCCAGCCGCAGGTTCCCCTACGGCTACCTTGTTACGACTTCACCCCAGTCATGAACCACACCGTGGTGATCGCTCCCCCGAAGGTTAAGCTAACCACTTCTGGTGCAGTCCACTCCCATGGTGTGACGGGCGGTGTGTACAAGGCCCGGGAACGTATTCACCGTGACATTCTGATTCACGATTACTAGCGATTCCGACTTCACGGAGTCGAGTTGCAGACTCCGTTCCGGACTGAGGCAGGCTAAATGGGATTAGCTCCACGTCGCCGTCTTGCAACCCTTTGTACCTGCCATTGTAGCACGTGTGTAGCCCTACCCGTAAGGGCCATGATGACTTGACGTCGTCCCCACCTTCCTCCGGTTTGTCACCGGCAGTCTCCCTAGTGTTCCCGACCGAATCGCTGGCATATAGGGACAGGGGTTGCGCTCGTTACGGGACATAACCCTACAAATCACAACACGAGCTGACGACAGCCATGCAGCACCTGTCTGAGCGCTCCCGAAGGCACCAATCCATCTCTGGAAAGTTCGCACGATGTCAAGGGTAGGTAAGGTTCTTCGCGTTGCATCGAATTAAACCACATGCTCCACCGCTTGTGCGGGCCCCCGTCAATTCATTTGAGTTTTAACCTTGCGGCCGTACTCCCCAGGCGGTCGACTTATCGCGTTAACTGCGCCACTAAGAACTCGAGGCTCCCAACGGCTAGTCGACATCGTTTACGGCGTGGACTACCAGGGTATCTAATCCTGTATGCTACCCACGCTTTCGCACCTCTGTGTCAGTGTCAGTCCAGAAGGCCGCCTTCGCCACTGGTATTCCTCCCGATCTCTACGCATTTCACCGCTACACCGGGAATTCTACCTTCCTCTCCTGCACTCTAGCCTGACAGTTCCGGATGCCGTTCCCAGGTTGAGCCCGGGGCTTTCACAACCGGCTTATCAAGCCACCTACGCGCGCTTTACGCCCAGTAATTCCGATTAACGCTCGCACCCTCCGTATTACCGCGGCTGCTGGCACCCAGTTAGCCGGTGCTTCTTCTGTGAGTGATGTCCTCGGTCGGACGTATTAAGCCCAAGGCCTTCTTCCTCACTGAAAGTGCTTTACAACCCGAAGGCCTTCTTCACACACGCGGCATGGCTGGATCAGGCTTGCGCCCATTGTCCAATATTCCCCACTGCTGCCTCCCGTAGGAGTTCGGGCCGTGTCTCAGTCCCGATGTGGCTGATCATCCTCTCAGACCAGCTACGGATCGTCGCCTTGGTGAGCCATTACCTCACCAACTAGCTAATCCGACATAGGCTCATCCGATAGCGCAAGGCCCGAAGGTCCGCTGCTTTCTCCCGTAGGACGTATGCGGTATTACCCTGGGTTTCCCCAGGTTATCGCCCACTATCGGGGAGATTCCTATGCATTACTGACCCGTCCGCCGCTCGCCACCACCAAGCAAGCTTCCCGTGCTGCCGCTCGACTTGCATGTGTTACGCCTGCCGCCAGCGTTCAATCTGAGCCATGATCAAACTCTTCAGTTTCAATCAGTGCGGTTCTTACTCACCTGACATCCGAAGACGCCAGGCAAAAGCGAACCAATCTTGGCTCAAGGGTCAAACGTTTACTCAATTCCGATCCGAAGATCGGTGACGAGTCGCTTGCCTTGATGATGTGGTGACTGATCACCTCGTCATCGACAAGCGCCCACATGAATTACCTGATCGATTGTTAAAGAGCGTCTCGCTGTTGCCGTGGCTCGTGAAGAGCCGCCGGCGCCCG
>NZ_NSKB01000026.1 GCF_002286975.1 Halomonas salipaludis | reverse complement strand
CTCACTCACCGCCCCCGGACCCGTCCGAGTTCCTCGACGACCCGCGCCGCCAGCCGCTGGAGATCGATACCCAGCAGCGCCGCGGCCCGGCGGTCTTCCGCTGGCTGACCATCGGCATGGAGCACCTGATTGCCGCCCTGCTGGTGGCGCTGATCGTCTCGGTGTCGGCCAACGTCATCGGTCGTGCGCTGCTCAACCATTCGCTGCCGTGGGCCGATGAACTGGCGCGCATGCTGTTCATCTGGCTGATCTTCGTCGGTGCCGCCGCGGCCTTCTCACGCTTCGAGCATATCGCCGTCGACCTGCTGCTGCGCAAGCTCCCGGCACGCGCCGCCTACGGCCTCTACCTGATCCAGCACCTGCTGATCACCGCCCTGATGGTCGTGGTCATGGCCGGCGGTTACTTCGTACTGTCCCGCTCCACCGGGCGCACCGCGATCCTCGGCGTGCCCTGGAACCTGATCAATATCTCGCTGGTGCTGTGCGCCGCCTTCATCGCCGCCGTGGCGATCTGGCGCGCCTGGCGCGCCGGCCAACTGATGCTCGGCGCCCGCTAGGAGGCCTCTGTCATGCTCTGGATCTTTCTCGGCATCCTGTTCGCCTCCCTCGCGCTGGGGCTGCCGATCGCCTTTGGCCTGGGCATCGCCGCGGTGGTCATGGCGGTGATCTCGGATATCCCGCTGTCGATCCTCATCGAACAGTCGATACGCGGGGTCAACAACTTCCCGCTGCTGGCGATTCCATTCTTCATCCTGGTCGGCGAGGTGATGAGTGCCGGCGGCATCGCCCGGCGGCTGATGGAGCTAGCCGGCGCGCTGGTCGGCTTCATCCGTGGCGGGCTTGGCCAGGTGGCGATCACCGGCTCGATGTTCTTCGGCGGCATCAGCGGCTCGGCGGTGGCCGATACCGCCGCCACCGGCTCGATGATGATCCCGTCGATGAAGCAGCAGGGCTACTCGGCGCCCCAGGCCACCGCGATCAACACCGTCTCCTCGGTGATCGGCATCATCATCCCGCCGTCGATCCCGCTGATCCTCTACGGCATCGTCACCGAGACCTCGATCAGCCGGCTGTTCATCGCCGGTATCGTGCCCGGGGTGATGATCGGCATCGGGCTGATGGTCACCACCTTCATCATGGCCAGCTTCGGTGGCGCCGGGCAGACCCGCAAGTTCCGCCTCGACCTCCTATGGCAGGCGTTCAAGGCCGCCTGGCTGGCGCTGGTGCTGCCGGTGATCGTGATCGGCGGCATCATCGGCGGCATCTTTACCGCCACCGAGGCGGCGGTTGCCGCGCTGCTCTACTCACTGGTCATCTCGCTGCTGGTCTACCGCGAGTTCCACATCCGCGAGCTGTGGGGCATGCTGATCCGCACCGCACGGCTAACCGGCATGGTGCTGCTGCTGCTGGCCTTCGCCACGGTGATCGCCTGGTTCCTGACCATCAACATGGTGCCGCAGACCCTGGTCACCCAGGTGCAGGCGATCACCCAGGAGCCGTTCTGGCTGCTGCTGATCGTCGCCGGCCTGCTGCTGCTGGTGGGTTTCGTGATGGACCTGACCCCGGCGATGGTGATCATGGCGCCGATGCTGACGCCGATTGTCACCTCGGTGGGCATCGACCCGGTCTACTTCGGCGTGCTGATGGCGTTCATTCTCGGCATCGGTCTGCTGACCCCGCCGGTGGGCACCTGTCTGTACGTCGGCTGCGGGGTGGGCAAGGTGACCATGGAGCAACTGGTGCGGGCGATGCTGCCCTACTACGCCACCCTGCTGATCATGGCGGTGATCCTGATCGCCTTCCCCGGCCTGGTGACCTGGCTGCCCAACCTCACCGCCGTGGGCGGGAACTGAACTGGCTGACACGACAAGGACTAGCTCATGCGACTGATCCAATACCTCGACCACGACCAACTGCGGGTAGCGCTGGTGGAAAACTCCGACGCGGTGCGCCCCATCGATATCGATGGCGGCAGCTACGCCCTGGCGCGTATCGCCATCGACACCGGCCAGCCGCTCACCCAGGTCGTCGAGGCGCGCCTCGGCGAGACCCTGGTCGACTACCAGACGCTGGTCGACGAGCAGCGCCTGCTGCCGCCGCTGACCCATCCCGACCCGGCCCACTGCCTGGTCACCGGCACCGGCCTCACCCACCTGGGCAGCGCCGATACCCGTTCGGCGATGCACGCCAAGACCCAAGTGAGCGAGGAGGAGCTGACCGACTCGATGCGCATGTTCAAGCTCGGCGTGGCGGGCGGCAAGCCCGCCCGCGGCGAGAACGGCGCCCAGCCGGAGTGGTTCTACAAGGGCGACGGCGACTGCATCGTCGCGCCGGAGGCCGCGCTGCCCTCACCGGCCTTCGCCGAGGACGCTGGCGAGGAGCCGGAGCTTGCCGGGCTCTACCTGGTGGGCGACGACGGCACCCCATGGCGGGTCGGTTACGCGCTGGGCAACGAGTTCTCCGACCATGTCACCGAGCGCTTCAACTACCTGTGGCTGGCCCACTCCAAGCTGCGCGCCTGCAGCGTCGGCCCGGAGCTGCTGGTCGGCGAGCTGCCCGCGCACCTGGAGGGCGTCAGCCGCATCGTGCGTGACGGCGAGACGCTGTGGCAGAAGCCGTTCCTCACCGGCGAGGCCAACATGGCGCACAGCCTGGCCAACCTCGAGCACCACCACTTCAAGTACCCCAACTTCCGTCGCCCCGGCGACGTCCACGTGCACTTCTTCGGTACTGCTACCCTGAGCTTTGCCGACGACATTCAGACCCGTGACGGTGATCGCTTCGAGATCGAACTGTCCGCCTTCGGCCGGCCGCTGCGCAATCCGCTGCGATTCGCCGAGGCGGCTGCGGTCACCATCAACGCCCTTTGAGCGACCCAGGAGGACAGCATGACGTTACAAGGCACTTCCCTGATCGGCCAGCAGGCCGTCAGCGGCGATCGCGCCGAGATCCGCGCCACCAATCCCGCCACCGGCGAGGCCCTCGAGCCGGTCTACCGTGGCGGCAGCCAGGCCGAGGTCGAGCGCGCCTGTGAACTCGCCGAGGCGGCCTTCGACGCCTACCGCGAGACCACGCTCGAGGAGCGCGCGACCTTTCTCGAGACCATTGCCAGCGAGATCGAGGCCATCGGCGATGAGCTGACCCAGCGCGGCATGGCCGAGACCGGCCTGCCCCAGGCGCGCCTCGAGGGCGAGCGCGGCCGCACC
>NZ_NSKB01000025.1 GCF_002286975.1 Halomonas salipaludis | reverse complement strand
GTTGCGATCCAGCGCCGCGGTGGGCCGGCGCACGTTCTCGTGGATGGGGTGCAGGGGGAACTCGAAGGGCACCCCGCCGGCGGCGCGGATGCCGTCCTTGACGCGCTTGACCAGCTCGATGTGGTGGCGGTTGCACGGCGTGAGATCGGAGCCCGACTGGCAGATGCCGATGATCGGCTTGCCGCCCACCAGCTCATCGAGGGTAATGCCCTGGTTGAGGTAGCGCTCGATGCACAGCGCCGTGGTGCCCGGGTGCTCGGAGTTATCGAACCAGTAGCGCGAGCGCAGCTGCTCCGGCGTGATCCTGTTGTTCGTTGCCATCGTTTCTGCTCCATTCACCGGGTTAACGCCGCTGATCCATGGTCAATGTCATTAGTGCGAGTGCCGCGGCACCTCGGCACCACGGCAGCCAACCAGGAAGTCGAAGTCGCAGCCCTCATCGGCCTGCAGCACATGCTCGATGTACAGCTGGCGATAGCCGCCGTCGCTGGCGATGCGTCGCGAGGCCGCGGTGGGGTCGCTTTGCGCCAGGCGCGCCTCGAGCTCGGCGTCGTCGATCTCCAGCTGCAGCGAGCCGGCTGCGCAGTCGAGGCTGATCCAGTCGCCGTTGCGCACCGCCGCCAAGGGGCCGCCGGCGGCCGCTTCCGGGGCCACGTGCAGTACCACGGTGCCGTAGGCGGTGCCGCTCATGCGCGCATCGGAAATCCGCACCATGTCGGTGACGCCCTGCTCGAGCAGCTTGGCCGGCAGCCCCATGTTGCCGACTTCGGCCATGCCGTGATAGCCCCGCGGCCCGCAGTGCTTCATCACCAGGATGCTGTCGGCCGTCACTTCGAGGGCGGGGTCGTTGATGCGCGCCTTGTAGTCGTCGAAGTTCTCGAACACCACGGCCTGGCCGTGGTGGTTCATCAGCTCGGGAGTCGCCGCCGAGGGCTTGAGCACCGCGCCCTGCGGGGCCAGGTTGCCGCGCAGTACACACATGCCGCCATCCTCGCGCAGTGGCGTGTCCCAGGGGCGGATCACCTCGTCGTCGTAGAGTGGTGCATCCTTGACGTTGTCCCACAGCGTCTTGCCGTTGACGGTCAGGGCATCCCCGTGGGGCAGCCGGTCGGCCTCGCCGAGGCGCTTGAGCACCGCCGGCAGGCCACCGGCATAGTAGAACTCCTCCATCAGAAAGCGTCCCGAGGGCTGCAGATCGACGATGGTCGGCGTGCCACGGCCGATGCGCGTCCAGTCGTCCAGCGCCAGGTCGACGCCGATGCGCCCGGCGATCGCCTTGAGATGGATCACCGCGTTGGTCGAACCGCCAATGGCGGCGTTGGTGCGGATAGCGTTGGCGAACGCCTCGCGGGTCAGAATCTTCGACAACTTGAGGTCCTCGTCGACCATCTCGACGATACGATTGCCGGACAGGTGCGCCAGCACGTAGCGCCGCGAGTCCACCGCCGGAATCGCCGCATTGTGCGGCAGCGTAGTGCCCAGTGACTCGGCCATGCAGGCCATGGTCGAGGCAGTGCCCATGGTATTGCAGGTGCCCGCCGAGCGCGACATGCCGGCCTCGGCGGCCATGAAGTCGTGCAGCGAGATGGTCCCGGCCTTGACCTGCTCGGAGAGCTGCCAGACCACGGTGCCGGAGCCGATGTCCTTGCCCTTGTGCTTGCCGTTGAGCATCGGCCCGCCACTGACCACGATGGTCGGGATGTCGCAGCTGGCCGCGCCCATCAGCAGCGCTGGGGTGGTCTTGTCGCAGCCCACCAGCAGCACCACGGCGTCGAGCGGATTGCCGCGGATCGCCTCCTCGACATCCATGCTCGCCAGGTTGCGGGTGAACATCGCCGTGGGCCGCAGGTTGGACTCGCCATTGGAGAACACCGGGAACTCCACCGGATAGCCGCCGGCCTCCAGCACCCCCTGCTTGACGTGGTCGGCAAGCTTGCGGAAGTGGGCGTTGCAGGGCGTCAGCTCCGACCAGGTGTTGCAGATGCCGATGATCGGCTTGCCCTGGAACTCGTGGTCGGGGATGCCCTGGTTCTTCATCCAGCTGCGGTACATGAAGCCATTCTTGTCGGCACTGCCGAACCACGCAGCGGAGCGAAGAAGTCGTTTGGGCTGGGAACTCATGGGCGCCTCGGTTGGTAGCAGCGAGATGTCGTGAGTTGACGGTAGTCCTCTTCTCGCGACTAGTCGATACATACAAAAGTATATGTTGAACAAATTGCCAATAAGTTCGACATTGAGTGGGCGAACGCCGACCTCGGGCACCTCGCCACGGCGTTACCCCTACAACAACCACACGACGTCACTTATGGAGACTCACGCCATGCACGCAATCTGGCGCAGGACCCTCACGCTGGCAGGAACTGCCACGCTCACGCTGGGCGTTGCCCACGCCCAGACCCCCGATCTCTCCGCCCCGCCGCCCATCGAGGGCGAGGTGATCACCGAAGACCTGGGGTCCCACACCATTCGCGTCGGTCTGGGCCTGGCCGAAACCTCACCGCTGTATATTTCCACCCAGCACTTTGGCAATATCCTTTCCGAGCGTACCGAGGGGCGGCTGACCGTCAACGTCTTCCCCAATAGCCAGCTGGGTGACGACGCGCAGATGATGGAGATGCTGCAGACCGGCTCGCTGGACATGACCATCCCTTCGACCTCGCCGGCCACTACCTACGTCGAGGAGCTGGCAGTGTTCGACCTGCCGTTCCTGTTACCAACCCGCGAGGCGGCCGTCGCCGTACTCGAGAGCGATGCGGCACTGGACCTCCTCGACAAATTCGATGGCACCGGCATCAAGGCCTTCGCCTATCACGAGAACGGCTATCGCCAGCTGACCAACAGCGTGCGCCCCGTCGAGTCCCCCGACGATGTCGCCGGCCTTGATGTCAGCGGCCTGACCATTCGCACCATGGAGAACCCGGTGCAGCTGAGCATCTGGGAAGCGCTCGGCGCCAACCCCACGCCGATGGCCTTCGGCGAGGTGTTCTCGGCCATGGAGCAGGGCGTGATCGACGGCCAGGAGAACCCCTGGAGCACCATCCTCACCTCCAACTTCCATGAGGTGCAGGATTACGGCTCCGAGACCCGCCACGTCTATACGCCGTTCATCATCATGATGTCCGAGCGTACCTGGGACCGGCTCGACCCGGCCTACCAGGAGCTGGTCGAGGAAGCGGCACGTGAAGCGGCGGCCTACGAGATCCAGCTGGCCACCGAGTATGACGACTGGTCTCGTAATCAGCTCGAGGAGCGCGGCATGCAGATCACCCGCCTCGACGACGACCAGATCGCTGCCTTCCAGGACGCCGTGCAGCCGGTCTACGAGGAGTGGGCACCGCGCATCGGTGAAGACTTGGTCGCCGAGATCCAGCAGATCGTCGCAGACACCATGAACGACTGATAACGCAGGACCAAGAGAGACGCGGGCCGCTGATTGGCCCGCGTTGCGTCTGTCTGCCTTTGAGGGTGTTTACAAAACAGGCGAACGAAGGCAAGACGAGGCAAAAATTGACGAAATTGCGGAGTTTACGGGGTGTAAATGAGCATATTGAGTCAAGTTTTAACGACGTATTGTCGAGTGCAGCCCTTTTGTAGACACCCTCTTTTGGAGCGCCTATGGATACCCCTCACTCACCGCCCCCGGACCCGTCCGAGTTCCTCGACGACCCGCGCCGCCAGCCGCTGGAGATCGATACCCAGCAGCGCCGCGGCCCGGCGGTCTTCCGCTGGCTGACCATCGGCATGGAGCACCTGATTGCCGCCCTGCTGGTGGCGCTGATCGTCTCGGTGTCGGCCAACGTCATCGGTCGTGCGCTGCTCAACCATTCGCTGCCGTGGGCCGATGAACTGGCGCGCATGCTGTTCATCTGGCTGA
>NZ_NSKB01000024.1 GCF_002286975.1 Halomonas salipaludis | reverse complement strand
CACCACGGTGTGGTTCATGACTGGGGTGAAGTCGTAACAAGGTAGCCGTAGGGGAACCTGCGGCTGGATCACCTCCTTACCGACGACTCATCTCGTGTCGGCAAGTGCTCACAATGAATTACCTGATCGGCCAGAGCAAAGACTGTTTGGGTATAGGCCCAGCGTGACCAATGGGTCTGTAGCTCAGTTGGTTAGAGCGCACCCCTGATAAGGGTGAGGTCGGCAGTTCAAATCTGCCCAGACCCACCAAATTTTATCCAGTACTGCGTTATTTTGTGACTCGCATAGCAGGCTATGCGTCGCCACAAAATGCCTTGTCCTGAATAAAATTCCCATGGCACGTACGGGATATCAGTGGGGCCATAGCTCAGCTGGGAGAGCGCCTGCCTTGCACGCAGGAGGTCAGCGGTTCGATCCCGCTTGGCTCCACCACTTCTCTCCACCTCACAGTCTTACCTGATCGGATCCGCAGTCATAAGCCACCATCGCCCAAGACGATGACCGGTTTATGACTGTCGATTGACAGTCTGCTCTTTAACAATGTGAATCATGCTGACAAATTTCTCCGCAAGGAGAAAGCAAGATACGTCTCAAGCGTATCCGGCAATTGTCGTACGTAATCGCAGACCAGACCCTTTCGGGTTATATGGTCAAGCGATTAAGCGCACACGGTGGATGCCTAGGCAGCCAGAGGCGATGAAAGACGTGGAAGCCTGCGATAAGGCTCGGCGAGGTGGCAAACAACCTGTGACCCGGGCATTTCTGAATGGGGAAACCCACCCAGCACAAGCTGGGTATCCCACACTGAATCCATAGGTGTTGGGAGGCGAACCAGGGGAACTGAAACATCTAAGTACCCTGAGGAAAAGAAATCAACCGAGATTCCCCTAGTAGCGGCGAGCGAACGGGGACCAGCCCTTAAGCGTGTGACTGATTAGGCGAAGGCATTGGGAAATGCCGCCATAGTGGGTGATAGCCCCGTAGCCGAAAATCTGATCGCGTGAAATCGAGTAGGTCGGGGCACGTGAAACCTTGACTGAAGACGGGGGGACCATCCTCCAAGGCTAAATACTCCTGGCTGACCGATAGTGAACCAGTACCGTGAGGGAAAGGCGAAAAGAACCCCGGAGAGGGGAGTGAAATAGATCCTGAAACCGTGTGCGTACAAGCAGTGGGAGCAGACTCGTTCTGTGACCGCGTACCTTTTGTATAATGGGTCAGCGACTTATATTCAGTGGCGAGCTTAACCGATTAGGGGAGGCGTAGGGAAACCGAGTCTTAACTGGGCGACCAGTCGCTGGATATAGACCCGAAACCGGGCGATCTATCCATGAGCAGGTTGAAGGTTGAGTAACATCAACTGGAGGACCGAACCAGGATCTGTTGAAAAAGATTTGGATGACTTGTGGATCGGAGTGAAAGGCTAATCAAGCCCGGAGATAGCTGGTTCTCCTCGAAAGCTATTTAGGTAGCGCCTCACGTATCACCGCCGGGGGTAGAGCACTGTTTCGGCTAGGGGGTCATCCCGACTTACCAACCCGAGGCAAACTCCGAATACCGGTGAGTGCGAGCGTGGGAGACACACAGCGGGTGCTAACGTCCGTTGTGAAAAGGGAAACAACCCAGACCGTCAGCTAAGGTCCCGAAATTCTGGTTAAGTGGGAAACGATGTGGGAAGGCTCAGACAGCTAGGAGGTTGGCTTAGAAGCAGCCATCCTTTAAAGAAAGCGTAATAGCTCACTAGTCGAGTCGGCCTGCGCGGAAGATGTAACGGGGCTAAACCAGGTACCGAAGCTACGGGTGCGTTCACGTTTCGACGTGAATGCGCGGTAGAGGAGCGTCGTGTAAGCCGATGAAGGTGGATTGAGAAGTCTGCTGGAGGTATCACGAGTGCGAATGCTGACATGAGTAACGACAAGGGGAGTGAAAAACTCCCCCGCCGGAAGACCAAGGGTTTCTGTTCGATGCTAATCAGAGCAGAGTGAGTCGGCCCCTAAGGCGAGGCCGAAAGGCGTAGTCGATGGGAAACGGGTCAATATTCCCGTACCTGACATGGTTGCGATGGGGGGACGAAGAAGGCTAGGTGAGCCAGGCGTTGGTTGTCCTGGTGAAAGTCGGTAGGCTGAGGGTTCAGGCAAATCCGGACCCTTAAGGCCGAGAGACGAGACGAACAGACCACGGTCTGGAAGTCACTGATGCCACGCTTCCAGGAAAAGCCTCTAAGCTTCAGGCCATGTGAGACCGTACCCCAAACCGACACAGGTGGTCAGGGTGAGAATCCTAAGGCGCTTGAGAGAACTCGGGTGAAGGAACTAGGCAAAATGGTGCCGTAACTTCGGGAGAAGGCACGCCGCATTAGTGTGAAGGGACTCGCTCCCCGAGCACGAAGCGGTCGAAGATACCAGGTGGCTGCAACTGTTTATTAAAAACACAGCACTCTGCAAACGCGTAAGCGGACGTATAGGGTGTGACGCCTGCCCGGTGCCGGAAGGTTAATTGATGGTGTTAGCCGTAAGGCGAAGCTCTTGATCGAAGCCCCGGTAAACGGCGGCCGTAACTATAACGGTCCTAAGGTAGCGAAATTCCTTGTCGGGTAAGTTCCGACCTGCACGAATGGCGTAATGATGGCCACGCTGTCTCCACCCGAGACTCAGTGAAATTGAAATCGCAGTGAAGATGCTGTGTACCCGCGGCTAGACGGAAAGACCCCGTGAACCTTTACTATAGCTTCACACTGGATGCTGATGTTGCTTGTGTAGGATAGCTGGGAGGCTTAGAAACCCGGACGCCAGTTCGGGTGGAGCCACCCTTGAAATACCAGCCTGGCATCATTGGCGTTCTAACTCAGGCCCGTTATCCGGGTCGAGGACAGTGTGTGGTGGGTAGTTTGACTGGGGCGGTCTCCTCCCAAAGCGTAACGGAGGAGCACGAAGGTACCCTCAGCACGGTTGGAAATCGTGCATTGAGTGCAAGAGCATAAGGGTGCTTAACTGCGAGACAGACACGTCGAGCAGGTACGAAAGTAGGTTCTAGTGATCCGGTGGTTCTGTATGGAAGGGCCATCGCTCAACGGATAAAAGGTACTCCGGGGATAACAGGCTGATACCGCCCAAGAGTTCACATCGACGGCGGTGTTTGGCACCTCGATGTCGGCTCATCACATCCTGGGGCTGAAGTCGGTCCCAAGGGTATGGCTGTTCGCCATTTAAAGTGGTACGCGAGCTGGGTTTAGAACGTCGTGAGACAGTTCGGTCCCTATCTGCCGTGGGCGTCGGAAGTTTGAGAAGAGCTGCTCCTAGTACGAGAGGACCGGAGTGGACGCACCTCTGGTGTTCCGGTTGTCACGCCAGTGGCATTGCCGGGTAGCTATGTGCGGACAGGATAACCGCTGAAAGCATCTAAGCGGGAAGCCCCCTTCAAGATGAGACTTCCCTGAGGCTTTACGCCTCCTGAAGGGCCCAGCGAGACTAGCTGGTTGATAGGCACGGTGTGGAAGCACAGCAATGTGTTGAGCTAACGTGTACTAATGGCCCGTGAGGCTTGACCATATAACCCCAAGGGGTCTGTGGATTACGCGACAATTGACGGATGCGTTGAGACGTATCGCGTCGGCATGATTCCTCTGTTTTTCGCCTGACGACCATAGCGTGCGGGAACCACCTGATCCCATGCCGAACTCAGCAGTGAAACCGCTCAGCGCCGATGGTAGTGTGGGGTCTCCCCATGCGAGAGTAGGTCATCGTCAGGCACTTATACCAAAACCCCAGCTTCGGAAGAGGCTGGGGTTTTTTCATGGGCATGGGGAAACCCGGCTCTTTATATGTGGGGCCGCTTCGCGGGCCGGCCCCTCGCCAGCTCGGGGCGTTCGACCGCCCTCGCGGCGGTGCCGCGAAGGGCTGGGCGGTCTCACCCCCATGCGAGATATGTCATCGTCAGGCACTTATT
>NZ_NSKB01000023.1 GCF_002286975.1 Halomonas salipaludis | reverse complement strand
ACCGAAGCCGATGATGGTCTTGCAGATGATCAGGCTCGGCTTGTCGTCGTGCTGCTTGGCCAGCTCGATGGCGGCCTGGATCTCCTCGGGCTTATGGCCGTCGACGTTGGGCACCACGTGCCAGCCGTAGGCCTCGAAGCGCTTGGCGGTATCGTCGGTGAACCAGCCTTTGACCTCGCCGTCGATGGAGATGCCGTTGTCGTCATAGAAGGCCACCAGCTTGCCCAGCCCCTGGGTGCCGGCCAATGATGCCACCTCGTGGGAGATGCCCTCCATCAGGCAGCCATCGCCGAGGAAGCACCAGGTGCGATGGTCGATCACAGTGTGTCCGGGGCGATTGAACTGCGCCGCCAGGGTGCGCTCGGCGATGGCCATGCCCACCGCATTGGCCAGGCCCTGACCCAGCGGGCCGGTAGTGGTCTCGATGCCGGCGGTGTAGCCCAGCTCCGGGTGGCCCGGGGTTTTGGAGTGCAACTGACGGAAATTCTGCAGGTCCTCGAGGCCCAGCGCATAGCCGGACAGGTGCAGCAGCGAATAGAGCAGCATCGAGCCGTGGCCGTTGGAGAGCACGAAGCGGTCGCGGTTGGCCCAGTGCGGGTTGGCCGGGTTGTGGCTGAGGTGATCGTTCCACAGCACTTCGGCGATATCGGCCATGCCCATGGGAGCGCCGGGGTGGCCGGACTTGGCCTTCTGTACGGCATCCATGGACAGCGCGCGAATGGCATTGGCCAGTTCGAAACGGGACGGCATTGAGTAGCTCCTCGCCTGCGGCAATATAGTGGGGATGACGTCGGTCGAGCCTGGTAGTGGGCCGTAACCGCGGGTCGTCTAGGCTGGGGCGCCGACGCTCGACGCAAAAAACAGGCGCTTATTGTCGCCGAGTTGCGTCGATCCATCAAATCATTGCCGGGTGTTGGCCTAGGAACCGGACCTGGGGCTGTGTAGAATTTTCCCACCGAGCCCCGTGGGCCGCCTCTCTACTCCGCTTCCTCTATTCCCCAAAGGGTCGAGCACGCCATGAGCGAATACTCCTTGTTTACCTCAGAGTCCGTTTCCGAGGGCCATCCCGACAAGATAGCCGACCAGATCTCCGACGCGGTGCTGGACGCCATCATCGCCCGCGACAAGCAGGCACGGGTGGCTTGCGAGACGCTGGTCAAGACCGGCGTGGCGATCGTTGCCGGCGAGATCTCGACCACCGCCTGGGTCGATCTCGAGGCGCTGGTACGCGAGGTAATCACCGAGATCGGCTACACCTCCTCGGACGTCGGTTTCGACGGCGAGACCTGCGGCGTGCTCAACCTGATCGGCAAGCAGAGCGTGGATATCGCCCAGGGCGTCGACCGCAGCAAGCCCGAAGACCAGGGCGCCGGCGACCAGGGGCTGATGTTCGGCTACGCCACCAACGAGACCGCGAGCTACATGCCGGCGCCGATCCACTACGCCCACCGCCTGGTGGAGCGCCAGGCCGAGCTGCGTAAGCAGGGGCTACTGCCGTGGCTGCGGCCGGACGCCAAGAGCCAGGTGACCTTCCGCTACGACGCCGAGGGCAAGCCGTGCGGCGTCGATGCGGTGGTGCTCTCCACCCAGCACGACCCGGAGATCGAGCAGGAGGCGCTGCGCAAGATGGTCAAGCGCGAGATCATCGAGCAGGTGCTGCCCGGTGAATGGCTCGACGACACCACCAAGTACCACATCAATCCCACCGGCAAGTTCGTGATCGGCGGGCCGGTGGGCGACTGCGGCCTGACCGGGCGCAAGATCATCGTCGATACCTACGGTGGCATGGCGCGCCACGGCGGCGGCGCCTTCTCCGGCAAGGACCCTTCCAAGGTCGACCGTAGCGCCGCCTATGCCGGGCGCTACGTGGCCAAGAACATCGTCGCCGCGGGGCTCGCCGACAAGTGCGAGATCCAGGTCTCCTACGCCATCGGCGTGGCCGAACCGACCTCGGTGTCGATCGATACTTTCGGCACCGGCAGGGTCGCCGACGCTAAGATCATCGAGCTGGTGCGCGAGCACTTCGATCTGCGCCCCAACGCCATCACCCGCATGCTCGACCTGCTGCATCCCATGTATCGCCTCACCGCAGCCTACGGCCACTTTGGCCGCGAGCCGTTCGAGACCTCTTACACCTGGACCGATGTCGACGGCCGCGAGCACACCGAGACCTTCACTGCCTTCCCCTGGGAGAAGGTCGACAAGGCCGAGGCACTGAAGGCCGCCGCCGGCCTGTAAGCGGCTCCAGCCCCCCCGGCTGTCAATGGCAGCCGGGGGCCTTGCGTTGGTGGCGCGCGTGGATGGGGGGTTTGAAAAAACCGCCGGCCTGGGTTGAACTGAAGAAGGAGTCAATGACTCCATGCTGTATGTTGCCGCTGCCCGAGGGGCGCTGCAGCATTCGCGTGCACGCCAGGCGAATGCGAGGCTCGGGCAGGTTGGGCATAGGCAACGGCGCCCATTCCCCGGAATGGAGTAGACCCATGAGCCAACTGGCTTCCGCGGCAGTTCCCACCCACGACTACAAGGTCGCCGATATCACCCTGGCCGATTGGGGCCGGCGCGAGATCCGCATCGCCGAGACCGAGATGCCGGCGCTGATGAAGATTCGCGCCAAGTACCGCGACCAGCAGCCATTGGCCGGTGCGCGCATCGCCGGCTGCATCCACATGACCATCCAGACCGCGGTGCTGATCGAGACGCTGATCGACCTCGGCGCCAGCGTGCGCTGGTCGTCGTGCAATATCTTCTCGACCCAGGATCACGCCGCCGCGGCCATCGCCGCCGCGGGGATTCCGGTGTTCGCCTGGAAGGGCGAGAGCGAGGAGGAGTTCTGGTGGTGCATCGAGCAGACCGTCGCCGGCCCCGACGGCTGGACGCCCAACCTGGTGCTCGATGACGGCGGCGACCTCACCCAGCTGCTGCATGAGCAGCATCCCGCGCTGCTCGACGCCATCCACGGCATCAGCGAGGAGACCACCACCGGCGTGCACCGCCTGCATGAGATGCTGCGCGACGGCACTCTCAAGGTGCCGGCGATCAACGTCAACGACGCCGTGACCAAGTCCAAGAACGACAACAAGTACGGCTGCCGCCACTCGCTGAGCGACGCCATCAAGCGTGGCCTCGACCACCTGCTGGCCGGCAAGCAGGCACTGGTGATCGGCTACGGCGACGTGGGCAAAGGCTCGGCGGCCTCGCTGCGCCAGGAGGGCATGATCGTCAAGGTCTCCGAGATCGACCCGATCTGCGCC
Source organism: Halomonas salipaludis (assembly GCF_002286975.1). Taxonomy (GTDB): domain Bacteria; phylum Pseudomonadota; class Gammaproteobacteria; order Pseudomonadales; family Halomonadaceae; genus Franzmannia; species Franzmannia salipaludis. The sequence goes on along the minus strand of NZ_NSKB01000023.1, from coordinate 3,971 downwards.
ATGCAGGCCTGCATGGACGGCTTCGAGGTGGTCTCGCCCTATGTGGGCGGAGTCAATGAGGGGGTCGCCAGCGTCGACCGCGAGCTGCTCGCCAAAATCGATCTGGTGGTCACCGCCACCGGCAATGTCGACGCCTGCGACGCGCCGATGCTCAAAGCCCTCAAGAAGGGCGCGGTGGTCTGCAACATCGGCCACTTCGACAGCGAGATCGATACCGCCTATATGCGCCGCCAGTGGCACTGGGAGGAGGTCAAGCCGCAGGTGCACAAGGTCTATCGCGACAGCGACCCCGGAGAGTTCGACCCCGAGAGCCGCGACTACCTGCTGCTGCTCGCCGAGGGCCGGCTGGTCAACCTGGGCAACGCCACCGGCCACCCGTCGCGGATCATGGACGGCTCCTTCGCCAACCAAGTGCTGGCGCAGGTGCACCTCTTCGAGGGCCGCTTCGCCGATCTCGACGCCGAGGCCCGGCGCCAGGCGCTTAGCCTCAGCGTGCTGCCGCGCCACCTCGACGAGGAGGTGGCGCGCTACATGGTCGAAGGCTTCGGTGGCGTGGTGACGCGAATGACGCCGCAGCAGGCCGACTACCTGGGGCTGCCCGCCGAGGGGCCGTTCAAGCCCGACAGCTACCGCTACTAGACGAAGGCCAGCATCCGACCCGCGATCAGCGCCGCCAGCCACAGCAGCAGCGAGGCCAGGGCGGCGCTGCGCAGGCGCCGGGAGCTGGCTCGTGCCAGGCCAGGGGCGAGGTTCAGCGCCACCGCGTTGGCGATGGCGAGGACGATCACCCCTAGCTTGACGAGGAACAGCGGTGTGGCGGCGTAGCCGCCGGGGTCGGCGAGGAACAGCAGTGAGCCGCTGGCTAATGCCAGCAGCAGGCCCGCGATGGCCAGCGGCTGCAACAGGCGTGCCACGGCGAGCAACGACAGATGGCGGCACGCGCCCAGCAGGCGTAGGTCGAGCGCCGCGATGCTCCCGAACAGCAGCGCGATACCCAACACATGCAGAGTGTTGATGCCGGCATATCCCCAACGCGAGACCTGCACCCATTCGGCCAGCGCGGTACCGGCCAGCTGATTCAGCCACCCCTCCATGGGGGGAGTCAGATACGGCCTGGGTAGAGCACGTAGTGCTGCTCGCCGATCCACAGTTGCTCGGCCTTGAGCAGCTGCTCGCCGGCATGCTCACCGGAGACGCGCAGCTCCACGCCTTCGTGCAAGTCGCCCTCGGCCAGGCCGGCACGCTCGTTGCGCCAGGGCTGGCCGACCTCTATCGTCCAGTCGTCGCCGTCGACATCGAGCACGACTTCGCCGTGGGGGTTACCCAGGCGTGTCGCGGTGATGGTGCCCTCGAGCTCGATGGTTTCGCCCCCGGTCCAGCCGTGATGCGCGCTTAGCGGTGCCGCCAGTACCAGCCCGACCAGCAGGCCGCCTGTCAGTAACTGTCGTCTGAGCATGATTTGCCCCCAGCTAGAGAAAATCGCTCTTTCAGGCTAGCTGGGTCGCGGCATCTCGCAAGTGCTCAACCGAGCCCCAGCAGCCGCGTCAGGGCCTGGAGGTAGAAGGGAATCAGCAGCGGCGCCATCAGGGTGGTCAGGAGCACGGCAATGGCGCCCTTCTCGGGGCGGATGTCGAGCTCCATGGCCACCACCACCACGTTGGCGGCCATGGGCACCACGCCCACCAGCAGCAGTGCCAGGGCCAATTGCTCATCGATGCCCAGGGTGGCCTGCAGCACCAGCACGGCGAGGCCGGCGAGCAGCGGCCACACGGCGTAGCGCAGCACCACACAGGCAGCGATGAAGCGCCCATCCACCTCGCGCACGGTCACCCGGCCCAGGGTCATGCCGATCACCATCATGCCGAGCAGGGTATAGGTGGCGGGGAATACCGCCAGGCCATCCATCACCCCGCTGGGCACCGACAGCCCCACGCCGCTCGCCACTAGCGCCGCGACGAAGGCGTAGACCAGCGGTAGGCGGGCGATCTTGGCCAGGCTCTGGCGCATCGAGAAGCGGCCGCGGGCGCTGAGGTAGAAGCCCACCGTGAACTCGTAGAGGGTCACGCCGAGCATGCAGAACAGGTATATGGTGACGCCCTCGGCGGGCAGCAGCACCATCGCCACTGGCAGGCCGAAGTAGCCGGTATTGCCGGTGCCGGCGGAGAACGCCAGCACCGCTGCCTCCTGGGGGGCAAACCAGCGCCGTGCCAGGCGGTTGGCGAGCATTGCCACCAGGCTGGCGGCGACGAAGGTGCCCAGCGTCAGCACCAGGTAGCCCAGTGTCGGCCCGCCCAGGGTGAGGCCGCGGAACACCGTGAGCGGGGCGATCAGGTAGATCAGCAGGGTGGCGATGGGGCGTGCTTCCAGCGCCAGCCAGCGGGCGCATACTACCCCCAGGCCAACGTAGGCGAGCAGCATCCACAGCGGGGCCATCAGGGTGCCGCCGAGATCGAGTTCCACGCTGGGTGCCTCCGTCCATGCAAGATGACTCATGATGCCCGCTCCCGCCGAGCGCGTGAAGCCGACAACATGAATGAAATTGATACGCCGGCCGGGAAACTTTCATTGGCCGGCGCGACGCCGAGTCGTCAGAATGCGACCCTATCAGGCCATGGCGCCATGTCACCCGTTAGCCGCGTCGCCTGAGCAGGCGGCCCGTGAGGATTGAGTCGATGAGTGTACAAGAGCATCCGCTGGGCATCAGCTTCGAGTTCTTTCCGCCCAACACCGACGCTGGGCGCGACAAGCTGGTCGGCGTGCGCGATGCCCTGGCCAAGTGCGGGCCACGGTTCTTTTCGGTGACCTATGGCGCCGGCGGCTCGACCCAGGCGCGCACCTCGCGCACGGTCAAGATGATCGGCGAGAGCGGCATCAATACCGCGCCGCACCTGTCATGCATCGGCAGCGACAAGGGTGAGCTGCGCGAGCTGCTGGCGCAGTACCGCGAAGAGGGCGTCAACAGCCTGGTGGCGCTGCGCGGTGACCTGCCCTCGGGCATGGGCGGCATCGGCGAGCTGCGCTACGCCAACGAGCTGGTCGAGTTCATTCGCGCCGAGACCGGTGACCATTTCGAGATCGCCGTGGCCGCCTACCCGGAGTGCCATCCCCAGGCGCCGAGCTACGAGCACGACCTGCAGAACTTCGCGCGCAAGATGCAGGCCGGTGCCAACCTGGCGATCACCCAGTACTTCTTCAGCGCCGAGGCTTACTTCCACTTCGTCGATCGCGCCCGTGCGCTGGGTGTCGAAGCGCCGATCGTGCCCGGCATCATGCCGATCACCAACTACACCAAGCTGGCGCGCTTCTCCGACGCTTGTGGTGCCGATATCCCGCGCTGGGTGCGCAAGCAGCTCGAGGCCTACGGCGACGACAGCGAAAGCATCCAGGCCTTCGGTGAAGAGGTGATCTCTCGCCTCTGCCAGCGGCTGCTCGACGGCGGCGCCCCCGGCCTGCATTTCTACACCCTCAATCAGGCCACCGCTTCGCTGCGGGTACTCGACAACCTGGCCTGATCGGCGCCTTCTCCACGACCTACCGCCGGCGCAGCGTTTAGCCCGGATCGGCACTGGCAAATGTGAGGCGCAAAAAAACGCCGGCCCTTGGGGCCGGCGTTTTCGGTTACTTCAGGTGTTGCTCAATTCGCGGTTTGGGGTGAATCACCACCGCGCTTGAGGCCACGCTGCATCAGCAGCAGGCCAATGCCCACCAGCAGGCCGGCGATATCGGTGTAGATGCCGCCGTAGATCATGCAGATCGCGCCGGCCAGCAGCAGCAGCCGTTGCCACGCCTTGACCGCCCCGAAGTACCACGCCTGCACCGCCGCGGCGAGCATCACCACGCCGATGGTGGCGGTCACCGCGACGCGCAGGATCTGCAGGCCGCTGCCCTCCATCAGGATCGCCGGGCTGTAGAAGAACATGAACGGCACGATGAAGGCCGCCAGCCCGATCTTGAACGAGGTGGTCGAGGTC
>NZ_NSKB01000022.1 GCF_002286975.1 Halomonas salipaludis | reverse complement strand
AAACGTTTACTCAATTCCGATCCGAAGATCGGTGACGAGTCGCTTGCCTTGATGATGTGGTGACTGATCACCTCGTCATCGACAAGCGCCCACATGAATTACCTGATCGATTGTTAAAGAGCGTCTCGCTGTTGCCGTGGCTCGTGAAGAGCCGCCGGCGCCCGACGAGGAAGGCGTATTCTACAGAAGCAGCGTGGCGTGTCAAGCCGTGGCGGGGCGCGTCATATCGATAGAACCGATCTCGTCGCGTCCTGCCAGGCGTCTTGCGACGCGCTGCCGAGTGGTGCGCATTCTACCGTCTCCGGCGGGTCTGTCAATCGCTTTCTCTTTTGTATCGACAAGAAAAAACCCAACAAAACCAACTGCTTGCACCTCTCTCCACCGCCACCAACGTATGCCCGTCGGCAGCAGCGGATGCGTACTTTACGGCTTTACCTTGGGGCCCGCAAGCCCTCGGCGAAGAAAAACTTCACGCGACTGTCACTCTCTCGACATCGTTGCTGAAGCGGGCTGCGCGCGACTGGCGCGATCCAGCAGCGACAGCACCGAGCGGTAGGGAATACCACTGTGCTGAGACAGCCCGATCTCGCAGGTACGTGAATTGGAATAACCGGCACTACAGCCCTCTACCTGGCCCGCCAACCCCTGTAGCGCCGAGGCATTCAGCTCGGGCGTGGCGAATCCCTTGTCGCCGGCAAAGCCACAGCAGGTGATCTCGGCGGGCACCACCACTTGCGTGGCACAGGCCCGCGCCAGCGCCACGAACTTGTCGGCCAGTCCCATGCGTGTACTGGAGCAGGTCACGTGCACCGCCACTTTCTCGTCGAGCGGTTCGATCTCGAGCCGGTCCAGCAGGTGGTCATGGGCAAACGCCACCGGCTCCTGCAGCGACAGCCGCCCATCGAGATGCTCGCGGGCGTGCAGGCTACAGGGGCTGGTGTCGCAGAGGATCGGATAGCGACCATTGTGGCTCGCCGCCAGCAGCTCGCGATTGAGCTCCCGCGCCTTGTGCTCGGCCTCGTCGAACTGCCCCTTGGACGCAAACGCCATGCCGCAGCACAGGTGGCCAGGGATTGCCGGGATGATCACCTCGAATCCCGCCTTGTCGAGCAGCGACAGGGTGATCTCCATGATCGAACGGGTCTCGTCGTCATGTCGCGAGGCACCGAACACCCGCGTCGCGCAGGCTGGCAGGTAGACCACCTTGTCGCGACCGCCATCACCGCGCTTGGCCGCACGCTCGAGCACCTTGATCGATGCCGCTCGTGGCAGACTCGGCATCCACTGCGGCAGCCGTTCACCGGAGAGCTTGCGCAATCCGCCACTAACCGTCGTCATACCACGCTCACCAAGCACCGCCTGGCCGGCACCGGCGATGTTGAGCGCACCGCGGGCCACACGGGTAGCGCCGGAGAAGTGCCGCCCGATTCGCCGCGCCATATCGGCCTGGCCAAGGTTGCGCTCGCGGCGCAGCCCGCGCACCAGGTCGCCGGTATTGATACCCACCGGACACTGGGTGGCGCAGAGGCCATCGGCGGCACAGGTGTCGATACCTTGATAGTCGTAGTCTGCCAGCAGGACATCATGACGCTCACGTTCGGCAGCGCTGGCGCCGCTGCCCAAGGCGTCGAGTCGCGCCAGCTCGCGCCACACCACGATGCGCTGCCGCGGCGTCAGGGTCAGGTCCTTGGAGGGGCACACCGCCTCGCAGAAACCGCACTCGATGCACTTGTCGACCAGCGGGTCGGCCGCCGGCAGCGGCTTGAGGTTCTCCAGGTGCAGGGTCGGATTACGGCTCAGGATGACCTCGGGGTTGAGCAGGTTATCGGGGTCGAACAGCGCCTTTATCTGCCACATCAGCTGGTAGGCGTCGCTGCCCCATTCGAGCTCGACGTAGGGCGCCATATTGCGCCCGGTGCCGTGCTCGGCCTTGAGCGAGCCGCCATACTCGACGCCGACCAGCTGCGCCACCTCGTCCATCAGCGCCTGGTAGCGCTCGACCTCACCAGGCTTCTCGAAGCCCTGGGGGAATACGAAATGCAGGTTGCCCTCCAGGGCGTGGCCGAACAGGATCGTTTCCGAGTAGCCGTGCTTGTGGAACACCTCGGTCAGCGCCGCCACGCCTTCGTCGAGGCGCTCGATCGGGAAGGCGACGTCCTCAATGACCACCGTGGTACCGGTATCGCGCACCGCCCCAACCGCCGGGAACAGCCCCTTGCGGATCTTCCAGTAGAGATCGTACGTCGTCGCTTCACGGGTAAACGCCAGCGGCTCCAGGGTCTTGACGCCTTCAAGAGTGGAATGCACCGCCTGCATACGCGCCTCGAGCTCAGAGTCGCTGTTGGCACGCACGTCGATCAGCAGCGCGGCAGCGCCGTCGGGCAGCGTCTTGAGCACCTCGGGCATGCCCGGCTTGTCCTGCACCGAGCGCAGCGCGGCACGGTCCATCAGCTCCACCGCCGAGACCGGGGCCTGCTTGAGGGCGATGGTCGCCCGGCAGGTGGTCTGCATGTCGGGAAAGAAGGCCAGCGCCGCGGCCTTCTCGGTCTCGTCGACCACGGTGTCGTAGGTGATCGCACTGATGAAGCCGAGGGTGCCCTCGGAGCCGATCATCAGGTGCTTGAGAATCTCGATGCCGTCGCGGTAATCCACCAGGCTGTTGAGCGCATAGCCGGTGGTGTTCTTGAGGCGATACTTATGACGGATCCTGGCGGCCAGCGCGGGGCTGCTGCGGGTCTCGACGGAGAGCCACTCGAGGCTCGCCAGCAACTCACCGTGGGAGGCCTTGAAGGCAGCTACGCTGTTGTGGTCGGCGGTATCCAGCAGCGCGCCATCGGCCAGCATCACGCGGATGTCGCGCACAGTGCGATAGCTGTTCTGGGCGGTGCCACAGCACATGCCGGATGCGTTGTTGGCGGCAATACCGCCGATCATGCAGCTGTTGATGGACGCCGGGTCGGGGCCGATCTTGCGCTGATAGGGCGCCAGCAGCTGGTTGGCACGCGCACCGATTACCCCCGGCTGCAGGCGAATCGCCGCGCCATCGTCGAGAATCTCGTGGCCACGCCAGGCGCGCCCCAGCAGGATCAGCACCGAGTCGGTCACCGCCTGCCCGGACAGCGAGGTCCCCGCAGCACGGAACGTCACCGACAGCCGGCGCGCATGACACTGAGCCAGCACTTCGCCCAGCTCGGCCTCGCTCTCGACGCGCACGATCAGCCGTGGAATCAGTCTGTAGAAGCTGGCGTCGCTGCCGTAGGCCAGGGTCCGCAGCGGGTCGTCGATCAGCCGCTCGGCGGGAATGCCTTGGGCCAGGGCCGCCTTGAGGTCGGCCCAGGCGTTCACATCTATATCACTCATGCCGGCACCTCCCCGGTGTGGCGAACGATGACCACCAGCGCCTTGGGGCCATGTACCCCATAGGCAAGGGTCTGCTCGATATCGGCGGTCTTGCTGGGACCGGAGATCAGCAACGCGTTGGTTGGCATGCCCTGCGCCCAGGCATTGCGCTCCACCACGTCGAAGAAGGTGTCTTCGATGCTGTCGGCGTCGAGCACGGCGATATGAGTCGGCGGCACCAAGCTGATCAGGCGCGGCTCGTCGGAGGTCGGCCACAGCCACAGACTGCCGGTCTCGGCGATGCCGCCGCGGGTCGAGGTCAGCCCGGCGTCCACCGACTCGAACTGCTCGCGCTGCCACGCTTCGATGTCGCGATCGACGTCGACCAGCTCGACGCTGTGGTCAGCCAGGGCGCGCCGCGCCTCGGCGGCAACCGGGTGCTCGCGCCCCAGCGCCAGCCGCGCAATACCCTTGGCGGCCAGCACCTTGGCGAGCGTCTCTGTCCAGCCCGCCTGAGTGGTATGCATCACTTCGCCGTGCACCGAGCCGATCAGCTGCTCGAAGCGTGCCAGCCGCTCGCTGGCGTCCCAGCCGCGGCCGGTGACCACCGCAAAGTCGCTCGCCGGCGCCGTCAGCGGCCCGTCGCTGCGCTCGCGCAGGCGCTTGAGAATCGTCTCGCGACTACTCATGATTCACCCTCCCCACGGCGGTAACGCTTGACCAACGCATGCAGCGAAGCCTTGGCCGGCTTGGGCGCGGTGCGATGGTCGGTCCACGGACCGAGACTCGAGGGCACCAGCTTGTGCAGCTTGCCGGCCAGCGCCGTGGAGCGCCGCCAGGCGGCAGGGTGCGTGGCCAACCACTGAAAGCCCTTCCAGGCCGCCACCTCCTTGGCGCTGCGTTTGACGCCGGCCCCCGGCACGTTGCCTCGTCCTTCGCCGACCGACTCCTTGCGCAGCCGCACCAGCAGGTCGGGAATCGGAATCTTGACCGGGCACACCTCGCCGCAGGCGCCGCACAGGCTCGACGCCGTGGGCAGATCCTTGGTCTCTTCCAGGCCCAGCATATGCGGCATCAGGATACTGCCGATAGGGCCTGGATAGGTGGTGCCGTAGGTATGGCCACCGACCCGGGTATACACCGGGCAGTGGTTCATGCAGGCCCCGCAGCGGATGCAGCGCAGGGTATCGAGCAGTTCATCGTCCTGATAGATGCTCGAGCGGCCGTTGTCGACCAGCACCAGGTGCACCTCGCGGGGCCCGTCGTGCTCGTCTGACTTGCGCGGCCCCGAGATCATGTTGAAGTAGGTGGTAACGTGCTGCCCGGTGGCCGAGCGGGTCAGCAGCGCATACAGCGGCGGCACGTCGCGCAGCTGTTCGACAACTTTCTCGATGCCGGTCACGGCGATATGCACCGGCGGCACCGTGGTGGTCATGCGGCCGTTGCCCTCGTTCTCCACCAGGCACAGGGTGCCGGTCTCGGCGACCGCGAAGTTGACCCCGGAGACGCCCACGTCGGCGGCCATGAAGCGCTCGCGGAGCTGCTGGCGCGCCGCCGCGGTCATGTAGTCGACGTCGCGGGTGCGCTCGGTGCCGGTCTTGGTGTGCATGATCTCGGAGATCTCATCGGTATTCAGATGGATCGCCGGCATGATGATATGTGACGGCGTCTGCTCATTGAGCTGCACCAGATACTCGCCGAGATCCGACTCCAGGGCCTCGATGCCGGCCCGCTCGAGGTGGGCGTTGAGGTGCATCTCCTCGGAGACCATCGACTTGCCCTTGATCACCGCGCGGGCGTCGTGGGACTGGCAAATCTCACCGATGATGCGGCACGCCTCGTCGCCGTCTGACGCCCAGTGCACCTGGATGCCGTTGGCCTGGCAGTTGGCCTCGAGCTGCTCGAGCAGGTCGGGCAGCTTGGCCAGGGCGCGCAGGCGAATATTGGCGCCCAGCTCGCGCAGGGTCTCGAGGTCCCAGTCGCTGAACACGCCGCGCCGCTTGGCCATCAGGCCATCCATCGCGCGGCGGAAGTTGCCGCGGATCTGCGGATTGCCCAGCGCATCATGGGCCTGCCGGTGGAATTCCCGAGGCGTGTAGGTGTGTACCGCGTCGTCGACTGCGCTCATGAGGTTCTCCGCCATAGATAGCTGGCGATATGCTCGCCTTTGACATCCTTGCCCTGGTGCGCGAAGCGCCCGGCAATGTTCATCAGGCAGCCGCAGTCAGAGGTCACGAAGCGCTTGGCGCCGGTAGCCTCGATGGCCTGAGTCTTGTCTTCGACCATGGCCGCCGAAACCTCGGGATGGCGTACCGCAAAGGTGCCGCCGAAGCCACAGCACTCGCTGGCCCGCACCTGCTCCACCAGTTCGACCTGGCCCAGCTTGGCGAGCAGCGCCGGACCGGTGTCGGCCAGGCCCATCTCGCGCCGCGCGCTGCATGAAGTATGCATGGCGACCGCCTCGGGCTCGCCGCGATCCTCGAGAGGCAGATGACAGACGTGAACCAGGAATTCGGTGAGCTCGAAGACCCGCCCTGCGACGTCACGAGCCAGCGCCTCGTCGACGCTGCCGGCGAACAGCTGGGGGTAGTGGGTGCGCATCATGCCGCCGCACGATCCGGACGGCACGATGATCGGCCACGGCTCAGAAAACAGGCCGAGCTGCGCCCGTGCCACCTCGCGGGCTTCATCGTGGTAGCCGGAGGTATAGGCCGGCTGACCGCAGCAGGTCTGGTCGTCGGGAAAGATCACCTCGATGCCTTCGCGCTCCAAAAGGCGAATGGCATCGAGCCCCGCCTCGGGGTAGAACATATCGATCAGACAGGTACCGAAGAGATAGACCTTTTCCGGCCTCGGGGGGTAAAGCTTGACTGCTGCCATGGCTATGTCTCCTCACCAAGCCCCCACGACATATCCTTGCCTGCATCACCGCATCAGGCGTAGGACGTCATCGACCGCCGGTGAACATCATGGTTAATTGGTAAAACCAATTTACGATTTTTTATCGAAGCACCTTAGGCGGCGCACTATTCGAGTGTCAAATGCGTCGCGCCATTTTGCCCACTCGACGCCTTTATACTTTGGTATCAGCGGCACGACCGCAAGCTCAAGCGCTTGAAAACACGCCAGATATTGCCTGGCGTCGGAATTGCACCGAGGCCGCATGATAGCCTAGAATTGGTAATACCAATTTCCGCCAGACAGCGGATGACGTTTTTGTCACAATCACGCCCACGCTCAATTCACCCCGCGAGAGCTCCTCATGGCCTACCAACCCGTTCGACAGCCGCGCATCGCCGATGTGATCACCGAGCGGCTCGAGGCAATGATTCTTGAAGGTAGCCTCAAGCCCGGCCACCGGCTACCGCCTGAGCGCGAGCTGGCCGAACGTTTCGGTGTATCGCGGCCTTCGCTACGCGAGGCGATCCAGAAACTCGCCGCCCGCGGGCTGCTGTCGAGCCGCCAGGGTGGCGGCACCTTCGTCAGTGAGAGCCTCAACAGCCGCTTCAACGACCCGCTGCTGGAGACCCTCAGCCGCCACAGCGAATTCAATCTCGACCTGCTCGAGTTCCGCGATGCCATGGAAGGCATCTCCGCCTACTACGCCGCACTGCGCTCGACCCCCGCCGACAAGGCGCTGCTGGTGCAGCGCTACGAAGAGCTCGACGCCTCTTTCATGGGTCGCAATCCGGGGCTCGAGGCCAAGGCCGACGCCGCCTTTCACCTGGCCATCGCCGAGGCCGCCCATAACGTGATGCTGCTGCACACCATACGTAGCACCTTCCACCTGCTCGAGAAGAGCATCGTCGACAGCCTGGCGCACCTGTTCCAGCGCCCCGATGCCCGCACCACTCTGATGGAGCAGCACCGTGCGCTGCTCGACGCCATCCTCGAGGGCCGCGCCGAAGATGCCCGGGCGCGCGCCCACGAACACCTGGTATTCGTCGAGGAGGGACTGCTCGAGATGGAGCGCGCCGAGACTCGTGCCCAGCGCGCCCTGCGCCGCGCCCAGGCAATGCCCGAGCGTGCCAGTGGCTAATCGCCGCCCTTCACGCTGGCGCCGCTGGCTATGGCTGCTGGCACCGCTCGGCTTGGCACTGGTGGTATGGCAGGCCGCCACGGTGGCCCGCGACCAGGCTCTGCAGACCTTGCGCGACGAGGCCGAGAACGAGCTGCGCCTGTCGGCTACCGGCCTCGAGGGGCACCTGTCGCGCCACGACTATCTGCCCGAGCTGCTCGCCTCGCGCAGCAGCGTGCGCGACTTCCTCGCCGACCCCGACGCCCACGATCCGATGCCGATCAACCTGATGCTGGATCGCTTCCGGGCCACCGCCGACGTCTCCGACATCTACCTGCTCGACCACTTCGCCAATACGCTGGTGGCCAGCAACTGGCACATGCCCAACACCTTCATCGGCCAGAACTACGCCTTCCGCAGCTACTACCAGGACGCCATCGACGGCGGCCTGGGCCGCTTCCACGGGCTCGGCGTGCAGTCGCTGGAGCGCGGCTACTACTTCTCCGCCCCGGTGCACCTCGGCGAGGAGGACAGCCGCCCCGACGGCGTGATGGTGGTCAAGGTGCTGCTCGACGCCGTGGAGGAGAGCTGGGCCGAGCAGAATGCCGAGCTGCTGGTCACCGACCAGGACGACATCATCTTCATGGCCAGCCGCCCGGAACTGCGCATGCGCGCCATGCAGCCGCTCTCCGACGAGGAACGTCGCGCCCTGCTGCGCACCCGCCGCTATGCCGATGAGCCGCTCTCTGCCGCCGGCATTCAGACCCTCGACCGACGCCGTGACGGCAGCCAGCTGGTGAGCTTCGACGACGGCCCACTGACCGAGCAGGAGTACCTGCTGCTGAGCCGCCACCTGCCCGAGTTCGGCTGGACAATGCACATTCTCAAGCCAAAGCGCCAGGTGGAGCGCGCCCAGTGGCAGGCTGGCCTGCTGGCCGGCGGCCTCTACGGCGTGGTGGTATTCGCCGGCGGCTTTGGCTGGCAGCGGCTACGCCTGCGCCGCGAGCGCGAGGAGTTCGCCGAGCGTGAGCGCCAGACCCTGGCCCGCGCCCGCGACGAACTCGAGCGCAACGTCGAACGCCGTACCCGCGACCTGCTCGACTCCAACCAGCGCCTCTCCGCCGAGATCGAGGAGCGCCGCCGCGCCGAAGCCAACCTGCGCCAGACCCGTGACGAACTGGTCCAGGCCACCAAGCTCGCGGTGCTCGGCCAGCTGGCCGCGGGCATCAACCATGAGCTCAACCAACCGCTGGCGGCGATCCGCGCCTACGCCGAGAACGCCCGCACCTTCCTCGCCCACCAGCGCCCCGAGGCCGCCGGCGACAATCTCGAACAGATCGTCGAGCTGACCGCGCGCATGGCCGAAATCAGCGCCCAGCTGCGCCAGTTCTCGCGCAAGAGCGGCGAGACCCTGACCGCGGTCTCGGTGCCGGCCTGCTTCGACTACGCGCTGCGCCTCTATCAGGCGCGGCTCAGCGCCGCCAACGTGCAGGTCGAGCGCCGCTTCACCGAGCAGGAGGTATGGGTGCGCGCCGACCTGGTGCGCCTCGAGCAGGTGCTGGTCAACCTGATCGGCAATGCCCTGCAGGCGATGAGCGAGACCCCTGACCCGCGACTCACGCTGAGCGTCGAGCGCCACGGCGATGAGGTACTGATCGGCGTTGCCGACAACGGTCCGGGTATCGCCGAGGAGCACCTCGGCCGGCTGTTCGAGCCATTCTTCACCACCAAGTCCCCCGGCAACGGCCTGGGGCTGGGACTGTCGATCTCGTCGCGCATCATCGACGATCTCGGCGGCTCGCTGAACGCCATCAACCGCCCAGCGGGCGGCGCGCTGTTCACCATCCGCCTGCCCGCCGATGCCGCAAGCGACTCGCGCAACACCCTCACCCAGCAGGAGTCCACTCCCCATGCATGAGCCGGCGCCGCCCCCGGTCCTAATCATCGACGACGAGCAGCACCTGCGCATCACCGCCAGCCAGACCCTCGAGCTGGCCGGCTATGCCCCTGAGGCCCACGCCAGCGCCGAGGCCGCGCTGGAGGTGCTGGCGCCGGACTTCTCCGGGGTCGTAGTCAGCGACATCCGCATGCCGGGCATGGACGGCATGGCGCTGCTCCGCGAGGTACGGCGCCGCGATCCCGATATGCCGGTGATCCTGATCACTGGCCACGGCGACATCTCCACCGCGGTGGAGGCGATGCGCGAGGGCGCCTGGGACTTCCTGGAGAAGCCGTTCGCCGGCGAGCGGCTGGTGGAAATGGTCCGTCGCGGCGTCGACAAACGCCGCCTGAGCCTCGAGAACCGTGAGCTCAAGGCCGAGCTCGAGGCCCAGCAGTCGGCGCCCGGTCCGCGGATCGTGGGACGCACCGGCGTCATGCAGCGGCTCGCTTCGATGGTCCAGCGCATCAGCCAGGTCGAGGCCGACGTGCTGCTGTTCGGCGAGACCGGAACCGGCAAGGACCTGGTGGCGCGCTCGCTCCACGAGCGTAGCGCTCGCAGCGGTCGCCCCTTCGTCGCCATCAACTGCGGGGCGGTGCCCGAGAGCATCATCGAGTCGGAGCTGTTCGGCCACGAGAAAGGCGCCTTCACCGGCGCCGTGGAGCGACGCATCGGCAAGTTCGAGCACGCCAACGGCGGTACCGTGTTCCTCGACGAGATCGAATCGATGCCGCTGGCCCTGCAGGTCAAACTGCTGCGGGTGCTGCAGGAGCGCTGCATAGAGCGGCTCGGCGCCAACGAGCCGGTGGCGCTGGATATCCGCGTGATCGCCGCCACCAAGGTCGACCTCAGGGCCGCCGCCGAGGCCGGCGACTTTCGCGAGGACCTCTACTACCGGCTCGACGTGGTGACCCTGCCGATCCCGCCGCTGCGCGAACGCCGCGAAGACATCCCACTGCTGTTCCAGCACTTCGCGGTGGTCGCCGCCAACCGCAGCGGCCTCGAGGCGCCGCCGGTGGACAACGCCGGCATGTCGGTACTGATGGCCCACGACTGGCCGGGCAACGTGCGCGAACTGCGCAACCTGGCCGAGCGCTACGTGCTGCTGGGCGCCACCTGCGACTATCGCCTCGACGCGCTGCTCGCAGGCATCGAGCCAGGGCCCGGCGACATGGCCCTGCCACAGCAGGTCGAGCTGTTCGAGAAGAGCCTGATCAGCCAGTCGCTGGCCAGCCACCGCGGACGCATCCCCGAGGTCTGTGAACACCTCGGCCTGCCACGCAAGACGCTCTACGACAAGCTCAAGAAGTATGCCCTCAAGGCCGACGACTACCGCCAGGCCACACCTTGAACGTCAGCGAAACTTACCCAGGCGGCCGCGTTACTGCCACGCATGTGAACAGCGCGGGATTCCGCACATGCGCGCCAAACAGCTGTGCGAATCTCCGCACGAGCATGGCAATCACAGCCTAGACGTTCGTCGCAAAATACGCTTAGAGCCTATTGATTTAAAAACAAATCGATTAATACGGCATGCAGGATGCTAATACATACTATATCCGCCATGCTAAGCATGACGGATATCACCCCATAACCATAATGTTCAGAGGAAACAAACGATGCTGCCACGCCATGCCAAGCACTTCAGTACGGTAATACTCCTAGCCATCGCGGCCGGTACCGTGAGTGCAGATACCTCACCTGCAATAACCAGCCCCACCTCGCAGAACCCTGCCCAGATCCTATACGTAGGTAACAGCTATTTTTACTACAACAATAGTTTGCACAACTACGTGAGACGCATGGCAGTCGCCGCCTACCCGGACATGGAGGATCGCTTGAACTCAAAGTCCGCCACCATATCCGGCGCCTACCTGGCACAGCATGATGTAACCAGCTACCTGTTTCCCGGCGCCCTCGGACTGAGCGATCCCTTCGATCTCGTCATTTTGGGTGGGCACAGCACGGCCAGCCTCACGCCAGAAAAGCAGGAAGCCTTCCGTGTCGCCGTCACCGCACATGATGCCGCGATCAAGGCTAGCGGCGCCCAGACGGTGCTCTACATGACGCCTGCCTACAACGAATACCATAGTAACTTTGATCCCGAGATGCAGGACAAGGTGGATGAACTGTATACACGAGTCGGCAACGAAGTGGACGCTTTGGTCATCCCCGCCGGGTTGGCATTCGCTAAAGCCTACGAGCAGCGTCCCGACATCGAGCTTCATGTCGACTACGATGGCAGCCACCCCACCCCGCTTGGCTCATACCTCGCCGCAGCGACGGTATTTGCGACGTTGTATGACACTCCCATCACCGGCAACCCCTACACCTATTACGGGTTGATCGACGAAGAAGATGCCGCTTTCCTGCAAGCCGTTGCCGAGGAAACGGTGGAGGAGTACTTCTCCCGGTAACCCGCCCCATCGGGCAACTCAGCTGCTACCCGATATCGGCCGCCTACCTCGATAGGCACAGCCCTCAACGCAGTAGCGCCGATAGCCACAAGGTGCCGCCCTGAGCGACCAACCCCAGCAATGAGGACAGCGGCGGCAGCCACGGCGCCAGGGCCGCCGCGCCCATCAGCATCAGCAGCGCGTGGCTCGGCTGGCGCAGGCTGCAGAGTTTGAGCGCCGTGCCGAACGAGCGCTTGATGCGGGCTCCAACCAGATCGACGCTGTACAGCTCATCGAGCAGCAGATGAATCACATAGCCCACTCCCAGCGCCAGGCCATAGGCCCAGGCCATGCCGGCACTCTGCTGTAGCAGCCGGTAGCTGAGCGCCGTGGTCACCAGACCGCATAGCGCGCCGGCCAACAGCGAGTGCCAACTGCCGCGGTGCACCGTGAAACGCGCAAAGACCAGCCCTGCCAGATAGCGCACCGCCAGGTAGAGGCCACCGCAGGCCGCCAGCAGCTGGCCCGGTGCCAGGCGATGCTGCAGCAGCAGCGCCCCGGCCACCACGGCGAGTACCGCCAGCAGGTTGAAGATCAGGCGGATGGCCCGCGAGTGGTCGGCATCGATATCCGGCAGGATCCCGCCCAGCGTCACCAGCGCGACCAGCGGCGCTCCGTCGGCAAAACCCCACAGGCCCGCCTGCCAGCCGCCATGGGCCAGCAGGGCGCCGCCGCCGGCGGCCACGCTGAAATGGGTGCGAAAGTCGGCCATGGACGGGCGCCAATACTGGATAAAATCCCAGATTATCGCCCGAACAGCCCAAGAAAAACAATCAGTTGTCGCTGCCCAGCTGGTTACTCGGCCAGATACTGGTCCTTGAGCTTGACGTAGTTGCCGGCGGTGTAGCCGAAGAAGGCGCGTTCGCTCTCCTTCAAGGCGCGCAGTGGCTTGGCCGGGTTGCCGGCGTAGACGTGGCCGCTGGCCAGGCGCTTGCCGGGGGTCACCACGGCACCGGCAGCGATGATCACCTCGTCCTCGACCACCGCACCGTCCATGACGATGGCACCCATGCCGACCAGGATGCGACTGCCCAGGGTGCAGCCGTGGAGGATCGCCTTGTGGCCGATGGTCACGTCGTCGCCGATGGTCAGCGGGTGGCCGCCGGGGTTGAAATCGCTGGCGTGGGTGATGTGCAGCACGCAGCCATCCTGGACGCTGCTGCGCGCGCCAATGCGGATAGAGTGCATGTCACCGCGCACCACCGCCATCGGCCATACCGAGCAGTCATCGCCCAGCGTCACGTCGCCGAGCACCAGGCTCAGCGGGTCGAGATAGACGCGCTCGCCCAGACGCGGAGTGTGGCCCTGGAAAGGGCGCAGGGCAGAGGGGTCGCTCATCGCAGCCTCCGGTCGTAGTGGGCCGCTGGCGGGCGGCTCAGATCAAGCCGCTCATCAGCACCAGCGCGGTCAGCGGAATCGATACCCAGCGTACCACGCCCTGCCATACCCGGAAGCCGACAGGCCCGGCGTCGAGGGCACGCAGCGCCATCTCGCGGGGCATCACCCAGGCGGCAAAGACCGCAATCAGCAGCCCGCCGATGGGCAGGAAGATCTCGCTGGGCACGCTGGAGACCAGCTCGAAGAAGTTCATGCCAGCCACGATATGCACGGCCTCGAGATGCGAGAACGACAGCACCGAGAGAATCCCGACCAGCCAAATGCTTACCGCAATCAGCGCCGTGGCGCGGCTGCGCCGCAGGCCCAGCCCCTGCAGGCCAGCGACCATCGGCTCGGCAAGGTTGATCGACGAGGTCCAGGTCGCCAGCAGCAGCAGCAGAAAGAACAAACCCAGCCACAGCGAGCCCCACGGCAGCTCGGCAAAGACGATCGGCAGGGTGACGAACATCAGCCCCGGGCCTTCGGCGGGGTCGATGCCCTGGGCGAACACCACCGAGAAGATCGCGATACCGGCGAGCAGTGCCACCAGCACGTCGAGCACCGCCACCGCGCCGGCGGCGCGCGGCAGGCTCTGATGGTCGGGCATGTAGGCGCCGTAGGCCATCAGCGCACAGGCGCCCACTGCCAGGGTAAAGAAGGCGTGGCCCATGGCGTTGAGCACCACGCCCACGCTGATGGCAGAGGGGTCGGGAGTGAACAGCCAGCGCAGCGCCGGGGCGAAGCCATCGGTGGTCGCGGCATAGCTGGCCAGCACCACCAGCAGCAGGTAGAGCAGCGGCATCATCAGGTTGTTGAGCCGCTCGAGGCCCTTGCTGACCCCCGCCGCCACCACCGTCATGGTCATCAGCAGAAACAAGGTGTGATTGAAGGTCATGCGCAGTGGGTCGGCGAGAAAGCCCTCGAAGAAGGCGCCGACCTCGGCCGGCCCCTGGCCAGCGAAATTGCCGTTGATCGCGGCAATCAGGTACTCGATCGACCAGCCCGAGACCACCGAATAGAACGACAGGATACAGAACACCGTCAGTGCCCCGAACAGCCCCAGCCAGCGCCACTGCTCACTGCTCCCGGCCTGGCGCGCCAGCACCGCCAGCGACTGGCTGGGGCTGCGCCGCCCGGCGCGGCCGATCATGATCTCGGCCATCATCACCGGCAGGCCGAGCAGCAGCACGAAGGCAATGTAGAGCAGCAGGAAGGCGCCGCCGCCGTTCTCGCCGGTCATGTAGGGGAAGCGCCAGATATTGCCCAGGCCCACCGCGGCCCCGGTGACCGCCAAAATGAAGGCGCGCCGTGAGCTCCAGCGTTCGCGTGTCTCGTACATCGGGTATTTCCTCATGGCCTCGCCGAACCGGTCGGCGGCGGAGGCGCAAGCCTACCAGCCCGCCCGGCGTCGGCCAATGCATTGAAACCCGTCGCCGCTGCCCACATCTAAGCGGGAAGACTCTTACACCGATGAGGTTCGCATGTCCCGCAATCCGCTGCTCGAACGCCACACCCTGCCGCCTTTCGCCGAGATTCAGCCCGAGCACGTGGTGCCGGCCATCGAGCGCCTGCTGGACGACAACCGCACCGCCATCGAACACCTGGTCGAGCGCGCCCGCCGCGAGTCACCTACCTGGGAAAACCTGGCCGCGCCGCTGGAGGCACTCAACGACCAGCTCGCCCAGGCCTGGTCGCCGGTCTCACATCTCAACGGCACCATGAACTCCGAGCCGCTGCGCGAGGCCTATCAGGCATGCCTGGCCAAGCTTTCCGAGTACAGCACCTGGCTTGGCCAGCACGAAGGGCTGTGCCAGGCCTACCAGGCGCTCAGGGACTCGCCCGCCTATGCGCGTCTCGACGAGGGCCAGCAGCGCTCGGTGGACAACACCCTGCGCGATTTCCGGCTCGCAGGCGTCGACCTGCCGGCCACCAAGAAGGCCCGCTACGGCGAGATCCAGGCGCGCCTCTCGGCGCTGGCCAACGGCTTCTCCAATAACCTGCTCGACGCCACCCAGGCCTGGCACAAGGACGTCACCGACGTCGCAGCCCTCGACGGCCTGCCCGACAGCGCCCTCGATACCCTACGCGCCAACGCCGAAGCCAAGGGCGTCGAAGGCTACCGCATCACCCTCGATTTCCCGAGCTTCTTCCCGGTGGTCAGCTACGCCCACGACCGCGAGCTGCGCCGCGAGGTGTATACCGCCTTCGTCACCCGCGCCTCCGACCAGGGCCCCGACGCCGGCAAGTTCGATAACGCACCGATCATCGAGGAGCTGCTGGCGCTGCGCCGCGAGCTCGCTGAGCTGCTCGGCTTCGCCAGCTACGCCGACTACTCGCTGGCCACCAAGATGGCCGACTCGCCCCAGGAGGTGCTCGACTTCCTCGGCGACCTGGCCCAGCGCGCCTACCCCCAGGCCCAGCAGGAGTATGCCGAACTGGCCGACTACGCCCGCGACGAGCTGGGCCTGACTGACCTGCAGCCTTGGGACATCGGCTACGCCAGCGAAAAACTGCGCGAGGCGCGCTATGCCATTTCCCAGGAGCAGTTGCGCCCCTATTTTCCGGCGCCGCGGGTGATCGATGGGTTGTTCAAGGTGGTCGAGACGCTCTACGGCGTAAGCTTCGAGGAGGACGCAGAGGCCCCCCGCTACCATCCCGACGTGCGCTACTACCGGATTCTCGAGCAGGGCGAGCCGATTGCCGGCTTCTACCTCGATCTCTACGCCCGTGAAGGCAAGCGCGGCGGCGCCTGGATGGACGAATGCCGCGTGCGCCGCGCCCGCGAGGACGGCCGTATCCAGCTGCCGGTGGCCTACCTGACCTGCAACTTCACCCGCCCGGTGGGCGACAAGCCGGCGCTGCTGACCCACGACGAGGTCACCACGCTGTTCCACGAGTTCGGCCACGGCCTGCACCACATGCTCACCAAGCAGCAGGTCGCCGACGTCTCCGGCATCAACGGCGTGGCCTGGGATGCGGTGGAGCTGCCCAGCCAGTTCATGGAGAACTTCTGCTGGGAGCGCGAGGGGCTCGACCTGATCGCCGGCCACGTCGACACCGCCGCCAAGCTGCCCGGCGAGCTGCTCGAGCGCCTGCAGGCGGCCCGCAACTTCCAGTCGGCGATGGGCATGACCCGCCAGCTGGAGTTCTCGCTGTTCGACTTCCGCCTGCACCTGGAGCTCGCCGCCCCCAGCGCCGCCGAGGTCCAGGCGCTGCTCGACGAGGTGCGCGACGGCCTGTCGGTGCTGCCCAAGGTCGACTTCAACCGCTTCCAGAACGGTTTCGGACATATCTTCGCCGGCGGCTATGCGGCAGGCTACTACAGCTACAAGTGGGCCGAGGTGCTGTCCGCCGATGCCTATAGCGCCTTCGAGGAGGCCGGCATCTTCGACGCCGACACTGGCGCGCGCTTCCGCCGCGAGATCCTCGAGCCGGGCGGCGCCCGCGATGCCGCCGAGCTGTTCCGCGCCTTCCGCGGTCGCGAGCCCAGCGTCGAGCCGCTGCTACGCCACACTGGCATCCGTGCCGCCTGACAGGAGGAGCCAATGGCTGTCCCAAAACGCTTTATCGCCGGTGCCATCTGTCCGCGCTGCGCCGCCATGGACCGGATCCGCGCCTGGGAGCAGCACGGCGTGCGCTACCGTGACTGCGTCGCCTGCGACTTCTTCGAGCAGCTGCCCATCGAGGAGTCGGCCGCGGATGAACTCGAGACCCGCGTCAACCGGGTTCGCGACGAGCAGGCCAGTAACGATGTCCAGACGGTAAGGATCCTCGATCCCAAGGACCGCTGAACGCCCTCCTGCCGCGCCGGGTGCGGCAATCCACACGGCACGCCTATTGCGCCTCCCGCTCGGGAGGCGCTTTCGCATGGGCATTGCAAACGTACAGGCCTACTACGTTATTGCGTCGCCTGGCGCCGCAATATGTGCGGATTTCCACACACCCCAGAACCACCACTGTGCGAACCCTCAGACAGGAGGTGACTAACAGGATTCAACTTTGGTGGAATGAAAAATCTTCAAACAATTGAATTAAAACTACTTTCCACACAAAGGCACAGGACTTGCTGCTTATAGGGGCGATATAGCAACACCTCAACGACAACGACACTGAGAGAGTCCCTATGACCGCTCCCAAGCACGCACTGCTTCGCACCGCTCCCCGCACCCTGGGCATGGCCCTGGCCTCCAGCGCCCTGATCGGCGGCCTGCTGGTCAGCGCCAGCGCCCAGGCTGACCGCGAAGGCTGGCCCGAGAGCTTCACCATGGGCACCGCCAGCCAGGGCGGCACCTACTACATCTACGGCTCCGGCTGGGCCAACCTGATCGCCGACGAGCTAGGCGACATGTCCGGCGGCGGCGAAGTGACCGGCGGCCCGACCCAGAACCTGGCACTGGTCCATAACGGCGATATCTCCTTCGGCATGGCCACCATGGGGCCGGCAGCCGACGCCATGAACGGTGAAAGCCCGCTGGCACCGGGTGTGGTGATGGACAACGCCTGCGCCATGTTCCCGATGTACGAGACGCCGTTCTCGATCACTGCGCTGTCCAGCTCCGGCATCGAGTCGATCTCCGAGATCCCCGACGGTGCGCGGATCGGCTTCGGTCCGTCCGGCTCGACCTCCGACACCTACTTCCCGGCGATCCTCGAAGAGCTGGGCATCGACTTCGAGCGCCGTAACGGCGGCTGGACCGACTTGGGTGGCCAGCTCCAGGATGGCCTGCTCGACGTCATCGCCTTCGCTGCGGGCATCCCGATCCCGGCGGTCAGCCAGCTCGAGGTGCAGACCGACGTCAACATCATCGAATTCACCGAGGAAGAGCAGCAGGCCGCCATCGCCGCCTTCCCGGTCTCCGAGTTCATGATCCCGGCCAATACCTACGAGACCCTCGAGGAAGACGCCCGCGCCGTGTCGATGTGGAACTTCGCCATCGCCGGCTGCGACC
>NZ_NSKB01000021.1 GCF_002286975.1 Halomonas salipaludis | reverse complement strand
GGTCACCAACCTCGGCAAGTTCGACTGGCCGCCGGAGAAGGTCCTGGCGCTCTACCGCAAGCGCGGCAGCGCCGAGGCGCACATGGGCGAGGTGAAGTCGGCGCTCGACCTGCACCTCTCGTCGACCGATCGCGGCGCCTCCACCGTTCAGGACGTGATGGCCCGCAACGAGGTGAGCCTGCTGCTCAGCCTCTACGCCTACCAGGTCCTGCATGGCCTGCTGGAGCGGCAGACCCGGCAAGGCTGGAGCCTCAGCCGGATGCGCGAGCAGGTGCTGAAGGTCGCGGCCGCGCTCTCGCACCACGCCCGACGCATCACCGTTCACCTCGGCGCCGCCGCCGACAAGTAGTGGCCGACGTTGCTGAAGGGGCTGCCGAAGCTGACCCCGCTGAGTTGATGCCCCAGCGAGACCACCACAGCAGCAGAAATCGAGCGACCGCAGCGGCGGCCGGCGATCACGGCTGCGTGGGCGGCCACAATTGATTCCAAAGAGCTATAAGTAAGTAGGAAAAGGGCTGCGTTCTGGCATTACTCAACGGCCATTCACGCTGAAGAAGCCGATCTTGATGAGCGATGCCGCCAGCCAGTACTTTCAGACCGCCCGATCAGCGCCCTCGTGAATGAGGCGGGGTCAGGTCATCCTGTGAATCCTTGTCGTACAGGGTGAACAGCCAGAACTGGGAGCCACCCAGCCACCAGTAGTAGATGATGCGAACACCGCCCCGTTTGCCCTTCTGCCGCTTGGGGTCGCTGAACCGAACCTTGCGCAGCCCTCCTGTTCCCTGGATGACGTCACCGGCCGTGGGGTTCTTGAGCAAGAAGCTCTGGAAGGCACGAAATGCGGCATCGTCGAAGTAGGTAGAGCGATGCCGCTCGAAGGCCGGCAGCTCGACAAAAATTGCTTTCATAGAAGTGTACGTGGTTTGCGTATATTTTTGCCGCTGCACCTAACTCTGTCAAGCGCCTCGATGGTCGGCCTAGCGGTATTACATCAGCAAATAGTGAAAATGCCAAAAGGGCGGAAAGGTGGAAGGGAAGGGGAGATCAAGGGGAAGGGGCTTATCCTGAAAAGTCAGCAAGTTGCGAACCCCAAAGGAGAAAGGGAAAAGGGCTGCTCCAGTGGCATTGCGGCTATGACATACTCTCAAGCAAGCCCTACGTGAACTGTCGAACAAGGAGCCTCCTTGATGCTGACTGGTCTCAGCGCCTTTCCCCTGACGCCCATGAACGAGCAGACCATCGACGAGGTCGCCTTCGTCGGTCTGATCGAGCGGCTGGCCGCCGCAGGGGTCGACTCTATCGGCGTGCTTGGTTCGACGGGCAACTATGCCTATCTCACTCGCGATGAGCGGGCGCGCATCACTAGGCTCGCCGTAGCCCACGCTGGCGAAGTGCCGGTGATCGTAGGCATCAGCGCCCTGCGCACCCGCGAGGTGCTTGCCCTGGCCGAGGATGCCGAAGCGTCGGGGGCCAGCGCGGTGCTGCTTGCGCCGATGAGCTATCAGCCCCTCTCCGACGAGGAGGTGTTCGGCCTCTACCAGGACGCCACCGCGCGGCTCTCTGTACCAATGTGCGTCTACGATAACCCCGGCACCACCCACTTCACCTTCAGTGACGAGCTGCACGGGCGTATCGCCCAGCTGCCCGGGGTGGCCTCGATCAAGATCCCCGGCGTTCCCGTCGAGCCAGAGGCCGCCCGGGAACGGGTGGAGCGGCTGAGAACTCTGGTGCCTGCGGGGGTGACGATAGGCGTCAGCGGCGACCCCATGGCCGCCATAGGGCTGAATGCGGGCTGTGACGCCTGGTACTCGGTGATCGGCGGCCTGTTTCCCGAGACCGCACTGGCCATCACCCGTGCCGCCCAGGCCGGTCGCGCAGAGGAAGCCTTGCGGCTAAGCCAACGTCTGGAGTCGCTGTGGGCGCTATTCCGACAGCACGGGGGGAGCCTGCGTGTGGTGGCGACCGCGGCGGAGCTTTCGAAGCTTGCCGAATCGCCCAGTCTGCCGCTACCCCTGAAGACCTTGGAGGGGCGGGAGCGACAGGCGCTGGCGGCACTGCTGGAGGAGCTTGCACTCGCCTGATCGAACCTCTGGAATGTCGGGGGCAGTGCTGGAGTCGCTCATTTCCGGTACCGCCAAGGCGCCCCCGCCCCGCCACCGGCGGCGAGCGCGATCAGTATCTGTTCAGCGTGAAAGCCACCCGCACGCAGTGGGGGAAGATCCACTTCGACAATCTGGATCAGGTCGACCCAGTCGCGGCCATGGAGGCCTTCACCCTGCGTCGCGACATGACCAAGACCGGCATCTTCCGCGATATCGAGCCGTTCAAGCTGGTTTAGGCCAGCCCGTACGGCTCCGCATCATAGGTGCCCTTCGATGACGTCGCGGGTCTGGGATGGCTCGAATACGGTATCGAAGACCCACTGCCCGAAGCCTCCCTGCTCGTTGACGGCCTTCACCCAGGTTTCCATGGCGGTGCGCTTCTCGGCGTTCTGCTGACTGTCCTGGCCCTTCACCTCGAGCACGAGCGTCTTACCGTTGGCGAGTCGGATCAGGTAGTCGGGCACGAAGTTGCGCGATGAGCCCCGCCACAGGTAGCGCACCTTGAAGTCGAGGTGGTCATTCTTGGCCCAGGCGGCAATGCTGGGGTGGTCTTCGCAGACGTCGGCGACCATCTTCTCCCAGGTGCTGTCGTAGACCACGTGGCTGATCTGCGAGCGCTCCGTCGGGGCACATGGCTTGGTAGTGAGCCAGGGCCGCATGTAGGCAGTGGCGCCGATGGGCTGGTGCTCATCGAAGATCAGCTCCTGACGCTCCACGTTCTGTTCGGTGACGTGGCGATTCACATGGCCCACTACGGTGTCCATGTTCAGGGCGAACAGCAGACGGCGGCGTACCGGGTCCTGATGCCAGAGACTGGGGATATCCAGCTTTCGGCTTTCCAGAAACTGTTCGACCAGCCGGATCAGCTGCACCGCGAGGAACTGCTTGTCGCCTCCGAAGGTGGCCTGGTTGTGCTGGTAGAGCTTACGGGCTGCGCGGAAGGTGAGGTTCTGCAGCCGGAACTCCTCCACCGCCCGCTCAAGGTCGATCTCGGTGACCATGGCCAGGTTGGGGGAGCCGGTCAGTGAGGGAGCGATATCCGCGTTGAGTGGGGTCTGGGCCGGGTCGAGGGTGAGCGTGGGTACGCTCTGCCAGTCGATCACCAGCTCCGGCTTGAGCACGTTGTCGATGCGATCGACGTTGGGCCAGCGGATTTCCAGGTGGTTGCGGCCAGGTTCCACCTCGATGCGCACGCTTGGCTTGGGTGGTGGCGGTGCCTCGCCGCCTTCGCTGGCATCCTGGAAGATCGAGAGCGGCACGCCGAAGACGTTGACGTACTCGGGGAGAAACTTGCGGTCGGCGTCCATGTCGTGGGAGACGCGGCGCAGCCCGCGGCCGATCACCTGCTCGCACAATAGCTGACTGGTGAAGGCGCGCAGTCCCATGATGTGGGTGACGTTGGCGGCGTCCCAACCCTCGGAGAGCATGGCCACCGAGATGACGTTCTGCAGGTATTGCCCCGGCTGACCACGCTTGCCGACGGTATCGACCAGGGCACGCAGCTGCTCCTCCTGCTTCATGGCCAGCAGGTCGGCCTCCTTGTCGGCAGGGAGTCGGGCCGCCTTGATGAGGGCCTCCAGTCGAGCCGCATACTGCTTGTCCTTGCTGCTGCTGGTTTCGCCCTGCTCGGCCTTCTCGAGCACCTTGGAATCGACCCGCAGGGTGGCGTCGGGTGCCTGGGTCTCCTGGATCAGGCAGTCCCCGCCGTTGAAGAAGTGCTCGATGCGCGCCGCGGTCTCGGTACGGTTGCAGACGGTGAGCATTACCGGAGGAATGCTGTGGCCGGCCTCCTGCCATTGCTGGCGGGTTTCCTTCCAGTCGTAGGCCAGCAGGGCATAGGCCTTCTGCACCAGGTCTGGCAGTGGGGCGGTGACCTCGGCTCGGCGGTTGAGGTCTTCCTTCACCTCGTCCTCGCGGTAGAGGTGATAGAGCTTGCTGGCGTAGGTCTTGGCGTTGGCCAGCGCGTCGTCGCGCACTACCACCCGTGGCGTCTTGACCAGCCCGGCCTCGATGGCGTCGTTGAGGCCGAAATCGGAGACGATCCACTCGAACAGGCCTGACTCGGTATTGCTCTTGCCGGTGGGGGCGAAGGGCGTGGCGGAGAGATCGAAGCTGCGCCGGATACGACGGGTCTTGTGGATGCGGTCCAGCCCCTCGATCCAGCGGGTGGCCTCCTCGAGATCGATGCCCAGCTCCTCGGCCTGCTTCTTGCTGATCTTGGATTCGGCCTGCTGGCGATAGGCGTGGTGGGCCTCGTCGTTGATCACGATGAGGTCGCGCTCGTTGGCCAGCGACCCCAGCACGCGCCGGGTGAAGGCCTCGTCGCTCTCCTTGCCCTTCTTGACCACGGAGCGGGCTTGCTCCTTGAGTGGCATCAGGGTGTGCCAGTTCTCGATGACCAGCTCGACCCGGTTGAGCTGCTGCCGCATGGCCTCGTTGGGGCAGAGGTTGAATTCGTCAAAGACGTTCTGGGGATGGCCTGGCTTCAAGACCTGAAGGCGGCTCTTCACCGTCAGCCCCGGGGTGATGATCAGCACCGCCTTGGAGAAGCGGCGGTCCTTGGGGTAGTGGATGGCGTTGAGGGTCTGCCAGGTGATGATCAGCGACATCACCGAGGTCTTGCCGGAGCCGGTGGCCATCTTGTTGCAGATGCGCTCCCAGGGGCCACCATCCCCGCTGAGGAAGATGCCCTGGCGGTACTGTTCCTGCGCTTCCAGCAGCCAGATCAGGGTCTCGATGGCCTCGAGCTGGCAGAAGTAGAACGGGTACTGGCGCGGCCCGCCCTCCCAGCGACAGGCATCCGGGTCCCAGTCACCCCGGGCGTGCCAGTGCTCGAGCAGCTGACGGGTGACACTGGTGACGCCTGGGTAGCCATCCGCCCGCCACTCGTCCACGCGCTGGCGAATCTTGTTGACCTGTTCCAGCGGCTCGGTTCGCTGGGTGTTGTTACGGGTGTCGAAGATCTCGTAGGCCGCGGGACGACGGCCCTGCTGGAGGGCCATTTGCTTGCCGTCGCGCTCCCAATAGGCCGAGGGGGCATCGTAGGGCGAATTGATGATCAGGGAGTTGGCCGTCATGCGGTGGTTCCTTCTACCGTGCGATAGCCCTGCTGCCGGTGGTTCGGGACATTGGGGTAGCGCAGCTCGAGCTTGCCTGCTTTCACCAGCGGGGCCACATGCCGCTCGCCGATGTTCTTGGGTGAACGCTGGAGCAGCTCGGAAAGCTGACGAAGCGTGAGGAAGCGGCCTTGGCAGAGCCGCAGTAGCGTGGCCTGCATCGTCTCCGGTGGGGTGCGCCTGGCGGCGGCGACCGGGGCAGCGATCCGCTGCAGCGCTTCCCATGCTCGAGCGTCCTCGTCGGCATCGCTGTGCGGGAAGCTCTCTTCACTATGCGGGAAGGTAGCGCCTTTGTGGGGGGAGCTCTGCTCGCTATGAGGGAGCATAGTGTCGGCGTGTGGGGAGCTGTTCTCCACCTTCAGGTCGGTGGGGGCGGCGAGCGATGTCGGCAGGGTGTAGTAGGCACCCCGGCTGCGCCCATGGGGCTCCAGCATGCCCTTCTCCACCAGGCCGCTGAGCATCTGGGTGATATCGACCCGGTGCAGCGTCAGCATCTCCTGCAGGCGACGGTTGGTGACCTGCTGCTCCAGGGCCGCGATGACCAGCGTCTGCGCTTCATCGGGTGAGAGCTCCTCGAAGGCCTGGCCGAAGCGCTGCTGCAGGCGTGCCATCACATCCTCGGGCATCACGCTGATCAGTGGCAGGGTGAGGATGACCCGGTCAGGCCGCAGGGTCTCCTTCAGGCTGGGCGGCTGCCATAGGTGGGCGTGCCAGCTGCGCCGGATCTTGTCGAGACCGGAGCCCGCCTTGTCGCCCACGCCGAGCAGCTGGAACATCAACTGCAGCGACTTGTTGCGGCACTCGCTGACGCCCCCCGTCATCAACTGCTCCTGGGAGAGCAGCAGGGTGCCGGGGTTGGAGAATTCGAAGCGCTCCTTGAAGCGCTCGCCGATGATGCCTCCCTGGCCGGTGTGGTCGGCATGGATCAATGCATTGACCAGGGCCTCCTTCAGCGCCTCATGGGCATCGCTCTGGGCTCTGCGGTCGGGCTGAAAGGGCACCTTGAGGGCCGGGTCGTAGCCGAGCTTCTGGGCGACACGCTGGTAGAACTGGAAGAGGTTGGCGACCCAGGTGCCATCGATGTGGATGCGGTCGCTCCAGCGGGTCTCGTCGTCCTCGGCCAGGCGCTCGCGGTAGTCGACCTGATAGCCCGGCAGGGCGGCGGGGTCCTGGATGGCTTCTGTCTTGCCGAACATCAGCAGCCCGGCCAGGGTCAGCCCCTGCTCACCGCTGCGACGATCCTTGCGCCACCCGCCCAGCTTGGTCAGCAGGCCAAGGTCGTTCTCGGTCAGCCAGGGGTGATCGGGCACCCGGGAGGCCACCCGGTTGCGGTACTGCTGGAGCGAGGCGGCGTCGAGGTCATCGACGCTGAAGTGCTCGAGGATAAGGCTGTCGGCCGGCTGCTGTTCAAGGCGATCGGCGAACATGCGCTGCACCTCGGCCTCGTTGCAGCGGAAGTCACCCTCGTGGTTGCGACGGTAGCTGCCCTTGAAGGGGTCGACGCCGGTGTAGACCGGCCGCTCGCTGCGTGTGGCACGGGGCACCTCGATCACCAGGATGGCGTCGCCTTGGTAGGTCTCGACGCTGACGTGGTGCTCCTGGAGAATGTTGGCGCTGACCTTCTGGGGGTTGTTGAGCGTGACCCAGAACTCACCGCGCAGCTTATCCACATCCGCCTCGGTGAGACCAGCTGTGGATGGACCCTCATCGCCCTCCTTCACCCCGAGGTAGATCGTCCCACCCGCGGTGTTGGCGAAGGCGCTGTAGGTCTCCCACAGGCTCTTGGGCAGCCCGCCCCGGGCCGCCTTGTACTCGGTATCGACCCCCTCATGGCGAGCCAGCACCTCGAAGAGGCTGGTGTGCTGTGTCATGGGTCAGTCCAGCCGAACGACTTTCAGCGATTCGATGCCGCGGTTATCGACGATCTTCACCGCGATGCAGCGGTTGTCGCCGAGCTCGAAGGGTAACGACTTGGTGCCGTGGTACTTGTCCAGCAGCTCCTCGTTGAGCTCGGCACGGATGTCCTTCTTGAGCTTGTACCAGCCATCTTTCTTGCCGGCCATGGGGAAGAACACCTGGCGCGGGTAGAGGGAACGGTCGTCGTAGTCGGTATCCAGCTCCCACACGGCGATGTCGCGCTTGCCACCGGACTTGAGCTCGCCACTCTTGGTATCGAAGTAGTCGAAGCCGTGTACCTCGACCTGCAGCTTGCCGTCCTTCAGCTCATGCACCTCGACGTCCGGCTGGCCCATCAGCCAGAAGGACTCGTTGCTGCGGGCGTTCTTCTTGAGGTCCTCGGTGAGCAGGTCGGTGTTCATCTGCACCTTGATGGCCTGGATGCCCCTGATGCTGTCGATATCCTTGGCGGCCTCGGGGTCGAAGGTGAAGGCACAGAACACCAGCAGCTTGGGCAGCGGGAAGAGATCACCCGCCTCGTTCTTGGCGATCTCCACCTGACGCTGTTCCAGGGCGGCATACTCGGGGCCGAAGCTGACGGCGACCCGCTCCCCGGTTTCCGCGACGGTGCCCACGGCGTGCAGGTACTTGGCGCCGGGCAGGGTCTCCAGGTCCATCAGCTTGAGATGCTGGCCCCCCTTGCCGCGGATACCAGCCTTGAGCAGCTCCTCGCGCCACTGGGTATGGCGGGAGGTAGCCCCAGAGCGGGCCACGGCGACGTCGGCCTCCTTGGGCTGCTCGGCCTCGTCCAGGCCCAGCACGGTGGCGAAGGGCACTGCTTCGACGGTGAAGGTGATGGGTCTGCCTTGCAGCGACTGGTTTAGCTTGGCCAAGGCCTGCTCGATGGCAGGATGGTACTGCTCGTAGAGCTCATCGATCTCCGGGTTGTTGGCAATCGACTTGAGGGTGATATGCGGCACCGTCTTGTAGATGAAGCCGCCACCCAGCCCCTCCTGGGGATACTTCAGCTCGTAGTAGTCATAGCTGGCGGTCATCAGGCGCTGCTTGGCCAGGGTAACCGCGACCCGGGAGGTATCGCAGGTGACCCAGCGACGGCCCCACTTCTCGGCGACATAGGCCGTGGTACCGGAGCCGCAGGTGGGATCCAGTACCAGATCGCCGGGATCGGTGGTCATTAGCAGACAGCGCTCAACAATTTTTCCAGAAGTTTGTACTACATACTGCTTGTCTTCGGCCCTACTTGAAAACCTGACATCAGGCCAAAAGTTTGAAATTGGCTTAACCGGGAAGTCATCAAGAAATCTAACATAGCTAAGCATCTTCCCCCTCCATTCAATCCTTGACGAACGGAGAAGTCTTGGGAAACCTATCTCTCCAGTTTTCCAATAACCAGTGATTGGTTTTACTGAAATTCCTTGGTGGGTGACCGGAAAGCTACCAGGTGGTCGCTGAGACACGATGTTGTCTTGGCGATAACGTCGGGCCCCTTCCGGAAGGGAACCTCCAGAAAGGCGTTCATCCTTGCTGAGTGATCGCGCTGAGAGGTCAGGAAACTTCAGCTTCTTATACTCAGTAGTAGTCAGGTCCTCTTCAACTTTATCCATCCATGCTTTGTTATATTTTACAACTTCTTTATCTTTGCAATACCACAGCAGATAATCACAAACGTTAGGCAAGCTCTCAGACTCCTGGGCACTTGTTTTCACAACTGTAACAAGGCTCAAAAAGTTTGAGTTGGCAAAAATTTCGTCAAGCAAATTTTTTACTAAATGGATGTTTTCTTCCGAAATCTGCACAAACACCGATCCGCTATCGCTAAGCAGCTCCCGGGCCAGCAGCAGTCGGTCGCGCAGATAGGTGAGGTAGGAGTGGATGCCCAGCTCCCAGGTATCCCGGAAGGCCTTGATCATTTCCGGTTCCTGGGTCAGGTCCTCGTCCTTGCGATCCTTCACATCCCGCTTGTTCGTGAACGGCTGGAAGTTGGAGCCGTACTTGATGCCGTAGGGCGGGTCGATATAGATCATCTGCACCTGCCCGGCCATGCCCTCCTTCTGCAACATGGAGTTCATCACCAGCAGGGAGTCGCCGGCGATCAGGCGGTTGGCCCAGTCGCGCTCGTGCTTGTAGAAGTCGATGGCCTCGCGCAGTGGCAGGTTCTCGAAGGGGGCATGGAACATGTCGGGCTGGAAGGCACTGCCACCTTTCTTGCCCGTCTTCATGCGCTTCTGCACCTCACCAAGGATGGTGGCGGGGTCGATACGCTCATGAACGTGCAGGGAGACGGTATCCACCTCGAAGCTGGTGCGCTCGGCCTTGCCGGTCCATTGCAGGTAGGGGGATTGCCGGCGCTTGAGCTCCTCGAGCGCGGCCTTCATCTGCTTCTGGTCACCGGAGGCCAGGGCATCGTCGATCAGCGCCTCGACCTGGGCACGGTTGGCGGAGGAATCGAACTGCAGTTTCGGGTCCAGGTGCGGGTCATAAGCCCAGCTGGTGGTCTCCTCAACCCCGTCGCTGGCGGTATCCACCATGCCCACGTGGGGGTTGTTCTTGCGCTTCTCCTCAAAGCGGTAGGAGAGTACCTCGGCCTGGTCAGGCTTCTTCTGCCGTGGCTTGGTGGTCAGCTTCGGTTTGGCCTGCTGCTGGTTCAGCGGCAGCTCGGTGGGGACCTCCTGCATCTGCAGGGTGAGGTCAGGGGCCATGTCGTCTGAAGCCGGGTCTTCTCTCAGGATGGGGGGGGCGGTGAGGTAGACCGAACCACCCCGGCCGCGCCCCTTGCCCAGCACGCCTTCCTCAACTAGCCCGTCGCGGACCTGCTCGTAGTCGAGCTTGTCGATCTCGCCGGCCTCTTCGCTGAGCTGCTTGAGCAGCCTGGCGTTGCCGATGGTGTTGCCGTCATCGGGCACGAGGGTGAGGATCAGCTCACGTAGCTGGGCGTCGGTCTGGCTCATGGGGCGTCCCTGTCGTTCTGGCGGCGATGAATGCGCTTAGCCTGCTGATGATACAGGCCATCATGGTGAATCGGCAGGGTGGCCGCAAGGCGCGAGGTCAAGGACGGTTATCGAGGCAGGGGCTGTTGTGAAGGCGGTGATACGGGGCGGTACCAATTGCAGGATGACGGGCGATAGCAGCATGCCGGTTCCGGCTCATCCAGGGAGATCTTGGAGAGTGGAATCCCGAGAGGTGGGGCTTAGGGAGTGATAATGACGATATTGGCGCTCATTGCCGGGATGCTGTTGCTGATCATCGGGGCCGAGGGACTGGTCAAGGGCGCTTCTCGACTGGCTGTCAGGTTCGGCATGTCGCCGCTGCTCATCGGGTTGACGGTCGTGGCCTTCGGTACCAGCTCGCCTGAGCTGGCGGTCAGCCTGAAGGCGGCCATCGATGACCAGGCGGGTATTGCCCTGGGCAACGTGGTGGGCAGTAACGTGTTCAACGTGCTGTTCATCCTGGGCGTCTCGGCGCTGATCGTACCGCTGACCGTGGCACAGCAGCTGATTCGCTTCGACATCCCGCTCATGGTCGGACTCTCCTTGCTGGTCCTGCTACTGGTTCTGGATGGCAGCGTCGGGCGTCTTGATGGAGGGCTACTGGTGATAGGCCTGACTGCCTACCTGCTGTTCCTTTTCCGCCAGAGCCGTCGGGAACCATCACCGGAGAGCCGCGCCAAGCATGGCCCGATAGGCGCCAGGCTATTGAACAACCTGGCGTATGTGGTGGGAGGCTTGGGCATGCTGGTGCTGGGGTCGCGCTGGCTGGTGGACGGCGCCGTGGTCTTTGCTCAGTCGCTAGGCGTGAGCGATCAGGTAATCGGTCTGACCATCATCGCGGCGGGTACCTCGTTTCCCGAGGTAGTCACCTCGATCGTGGCTGCGCTGCGTGGGGAGCGCGACATTGCCGTTGGCAATGTGGTGGGAAGTAACGTGTTCAATCTCCTTGGCGTGCTGGGCCTGGCCGGGCTGCTGGCTCCCACCGGCATCGCCGTCCCCGAGGCCATGGCGGGTTTCGATATCCCGGTCATGAATGCCGTGGCCTTGCTCTGTCTACCGATCTGCTTCACTGGCGGGGTGATCAGCCGCTGGGAGGGTGGCGTTCTGTTAGCCTATTACCTGGCTTACACCCTCTACTTGATCCTGGCTGCCACACACCACGATGCGCTACCGGTCTTCAGCGTCACCATGCTGTTCTTTGCACTCCCGCTGACAGCCCTGACGCTGGTGGTACTGGTGTTACAGGAGCGCCACCGAGGAATACGGCCCTTATGACCACTATTTACCCCTGCCCGCGCCCGAAGTGGCCGGTTGGCCTGTCGGGCCGTGGGTGCTATCGACCAAGTGCCAATGCCTTGACGTCATCGGCAGTCCTGTCCCGCCCTACATATCACGACGCAGTTGTGCTTCAACCAAACAGAAAAAACCGCTTAACTCAAGCGTGAAGCGGCCCTTTTTCCTCTGCCTGTAGGTCGGATTACAGGGTCATGAAGGGTGTTGCCTCCCCGTTCCGGAATTGATAAATGTTCCAGTCTTCCTGCTTTGGGCCCGGCATCCCGGGGGTGCCGATAGGCATGCCGGCCAGGCCGATGCCATCGGTGTCAGGACGTTCCTCGAATAGTTTCTCCACGGCCACGAAGGGAACATGGCCCTCAATCACGTATTCACCCATCTCGATGGTGTGGCAGGCGCCGAGCCCGTAGGGCAGGCCGACGCGCTCCTTGACCTTGCCCAGCTCCACGTCATCGACGATGGTCACGCTGACACCGCGCTCCTCAAGCTGGCGGGCGTACTCGTCGCAGCAGCCGCACTGGGGATTCTTGTAGAGGGTGGCCTCGGTCGGCGATGCGGCCTGGGTGGTGCCGGCGCCCAACAGCAGCGCGGTGGAGAAAAAGAGGGTGGGGGCAAAGCGGTTCATGAGCGGTTCTCCTGGGTGTGACGGGAAACGAACAGGTATTTGACGAGGGCGGCAATGCCTAGGCCAAGCAAAAGCGTGACCGTCAGCGGCATCAGCCATCCCATCCAGCTCATTGAGTCCATGAAGGCGAAGCATTCGTTGCTGAACATAACAAGACTCCTGACGAACGTGCAGGTAAATCCGGTGGCAGGCCGATGGCCAGCATCACCGAGGCGTTGGATGCACGGTCAGGGTCTGGGAGGTTCGCGCGGGGGCGGGGCGATGAATTCGACCTTAGCCGGTCCGGCGGTGTCGGCCAGGGTGTCGGGGGTGGCAGGAATGACGAGGGGCGTCGACGCCAGGGCCGCGCAGCCGGCGCATTCGGGGTCGGCGTGATCGAACAACTCGACCTCAGCCGTGCTGCAGTCAGCGGCGCAGCTCTCCATGGCCGCCTGAGCGGTCAGGCCGGACACTGACAGTAGCACCACGAGCAGCAACGCCAGCAAGCGTCCTCCTCGTGTGCGGTGCAGCGGTCTGGCCTGTTCGGTCATGGTGATTCCCTCGTCATCCTTGTGTCATTCTGTGCCAGTCATCCGGTTGACCACCTTGACCCAGCGCAATAGGGAGCGAGATGGCTGAGCGATACCCGTCAGGCGGCGGGCATCGGGTATCACTGCGGGTTGTTGCCGGAAGACGGGTCCTGCTTCAGCTGCTCGCGCTGCTGATCGCTCAGCAGATCCTGCATCCGATTACGCATGCGCACCTTGTCCGCCATCATCTCGCCCTGGAGGGTGGCCATCTGACCATGGAGTGCCTGGACCTCCTCCGGATCAGGACGCTCCGCCTGCATCAGCAGCATCATGTCGTCACGCAGGTTCATCATCTCGCCCATGCGTTCGAACTGGGCGGAACGGTGCTCCCTGCGCATCTCGCGTAGGGAACTCAGCTGCTCTTCGTCGAGCATTCCGGCCATGCCTCCCATGTTCGCCATCATCGGACAGGGCATCATGCCGCCCTGGCCGCCCATCATCATGCCGGGGCCCATGCCGCCCTGGCCGCCCATCATCATGCCGGGGCCCATGCCGGCCTGGCCGCCCATCATCATGCCGGGGCCCATGCCGCCCTGGCCGCCCATCATCATGCCGGGGCCCATGCCGCCTTGACCGTCCATCATCATACCGGGGCCCATGCCGCCTTGGCCGCCCATCATCATGCCGGGGCCCATGCCGCCCTGGCCGCCCATCATCATGCCGGGGCCCATGCCGCCTTGGCCGCCCATCATCATGCCGGGGCCCATGCCGCCCTGACCGCCCATCATGCCGCCCTGTTGCATCCCCTGGCTCTGTTGCATGCCTTGTGCGGTGGCGGCACCGCTGGCGACGACACCCATGCTGGCGGCTAGGGCGATGGCGAGAAGCTGCTTGTGCTTGATCATGGTCTTTCCTCTCATCTTGCCGATGGTAGAGAATTCGCCTTACCCATCTTGGGCAGGCAATCATGGCTTCAGTTATGAGCTTACAACCTATGGGTGGGCCCAATGTCAAGGTGTGATGTGGATTGACACTATTTTTTGCTTTGTTCAGCTTGTCTTCAGGTTTGTGCGTTACAAGTGAACTCCCCTGACTCAACTCAAAGAGGGCATATCATGCGCAAGACCCTACTGACGCTGGCACTCGGCCTCGCTACGACAGCTGCTTTTGCAGCTGGTGAGCATGGCGGTTCGCATTCATCAATGAGCAATGCTGACGTCGATCGCACCATCCGCGTCGAGGCGGGTGACATGTGGTTCGACTCGGAGAAGCTCAACATTGCTCCCGGCGAAACAATCAAGTTCGAAATTGTTAATACTGGTAACGTGGAGCACGAATTCGTCATCGGTGATGCCGAGGCTCAGGAAGCACATCGCAAGATGATGCAGGAGATGGGGGGTAGCCATGGCGGTGGTGGTGGCCATGGTGGTCACGGAGGCCATGACATGGCCGAAGGCGAGCATGGTGGCAGCATGCCGTCAGTGACCATCGCGCCGGGTGACACCGCAGAGCTTGTATGGACTGCCCCCCAGAATGTGGACGGGCTGCAGTACGCCTGCAACATTCCGGGCCATTATGAGGCAGGCATGTACGGAAATATCGATTTACAGGGGTAAGTTTTTTACATGAAACTGTTGCTTCTTGAAGATGACGACCTTCTCGCAGAGAGTCTGGCCGAAAGTCTGAAAGACAACGGTTACCGGGTTGACTTGGCCACTTCGCTGAAAGTGGCCAGGTCACTTATGGCAACCGAGCACTATGAACTGGTAATCCTCGATCTCGGTCTTCCAGACGGCTCTGGGCTGGATTTGCTCAAGAAGTGGCGTAAAGATGGATACGACCTTCCTGTTCTGATTCTGACTGCTCGAGATACCTGGGAAGATAAGGTCGTAGGTCTTGAAGAAGGTGCTGATGATTACTTGACAAAGCCCTTTCATGAGCCTGAGCTCATCGCCAGGATTAGAGCACTACTTCGCAGGAAGTTTGGCAGTACGTCGAATGAGCTTTCTCTCAATGGTATTATGTTGGACGAGGCAAGTCGATCTGTCAGCGTCAATGGTAGGGCTTGGCAGTCCCTGACTGGAACTGAGTTCGCCCTCATGCGTTATTTTATGCATCATCCAGATCGGGTGCTATCTAAGGAACGCCTTCTCCAGCAACTTTATGCATTGGATCAAGATGCGGCGACGCCTAATATTATCGAAGTGTATGTTGCCAGATTGCGCCGTTATGTAGGGAAATCGATGATCCAGACTCGGCGCGGACAGGGGTATGTCTTTGTTACGCATTGACGGACGAAGCCTGCGAATCCGCTTGCTGTGTTGGCTCTCTGGCATTGCCATCATCGTGACCGGAGCCACATGGCTGTTGCATGGTATTTTGCTTCAAGACCTGGCGCGCGATTTTCTCGGAGAGCGCCTGAAACGAGAAGCCGATCATGCGATTGAACAAGTCAAGCAGGATCATATTTCTACCCCAGTCGTGCTGGATTCCGCGAGCCGTGGCTTTCAAGTCTTTCACCACTTGTACGTTCTACGCTTAGGAAGCGATATCTCCTCTTCAGACCCACGTTGGGTGAAGGCGCTGAACTTTTTGTTGGATGATACCAGTGATGCTCTCGTGGAAGTCAGGGATGGGGAGCAACATATATTGGTATATCGGCGGTCTTTTTCTTTGGAGGAAGAACGTGGGGTGCTACTTGTTGGTGAAGATTTTTCTCAAGTAGAAGCAGGGCTGCATGAGCTCCACTGGTGGGTAGCGGCTATTGCGGCAGTTCTGTTACTGCTCCTGGTGCTGCTGAATATTCTGGCGGTCAATCGTGGCTTGATACCTCTCTCACGACTCCGTGATCAACTTGGAAAACTTCGGACTGGAGATCAAGAGCGTCTATCCTTGGATGTTCCCTCTGAGCTAGATAGCTTGGTCATTCAGCTCAACCGATTCATGGATGAGATCGATAGTCGTTTGCAACGATCTCGCGACTCGGTAGCAAACCTGTCTCACGCACTCAAGACGCCGCTCGCGGCGGTGACCCAGGTGCTGCGAGGGACGCGTCCTATTGATGATACTCGTCGCCAGAAGCTGGTGCAGCGTCTCGAGGAGATTCACGCCCAACTGGATGCAGAACTTAGGCGGTCAAGGATTGCGGGCCCAAACGCGGGGCGTATGTCTGATCTCCATCGTGATTGCACAAGGTTGACCGAGATGTTTCGAGGTCTTTACCCAAACATTAATTTCACCATGAGCTTGCCGGGGGAATTTGAGAAACGTGTACCCATCGAATCTCAGGACTTTTCCGAAATGCTAGGGATTGTGCTTGACAATGCCGGCAAGTGGGCCAGTAGCAAAGTGGACAGTCGCATTGTGCTCGATGATGTCCTCAGGATTACCGTTGAGGATGACGGTCCTGGTGTTCCAGTAGATGACCTGCCTCGCCTTGGCCAGCGCGGCCGGCGGCTGGATGAAAGTCATCCTGGGTATGGCCTTGGCTTGTCTATTCTGTGGCAACTCATGACGCGCTATGCCGGGAAAGTGAGGTTTGAGCCCAGTGCACTGGGGGGCTTGTGCGTGAGGATGGAGGTGCCCATCAAGGAATCTACCGATTAATTGCGCATTTTCAGGCCTGTTTCAGGTTCGTCAGTCAAACTGGCTCGCGTCAAACATGGACGGGAGTCACACATGGCAAACTCGCGCGTCATCACGCACCCGATGTCACGTCGTCAGATCCTCAAAGGCGGTGCGGCGCTTGGCCTTGGGTCGGCAGCGGCCCTTAGCCTACGTCCTAGCTGGGCCAACCCCTGGGGTCAGACCAATGTCTATTCCAAGGGAGTCGAAGAGGGGCCGGAGGTGTCGCTGGCCATCCGCCGCGAATCGATCCTGATCGACGGCAAGGAGGCACGCCCGATCAGCATCAACGGCACCAGCCCCGGGCCGATGATCCGGCTCAAGGAAGGCCAGGACGCCGTGCTGCGGGTCACCAACCTGCTCGACGAGCCCACGTCCATCCACTGGCATGGCCTGATCCTGCCGCCTGGGATGGATGGCGTACCGGGAGTGAGCTTTCCCGGCATCGCGCCGGGCGAGACCTTCACCTACCGTTTCCCCGTTCGCCAGAACGGTACCTACTGGTACCACAGCCACTCCGGCCTGCAGGAGCAGCTCGGCCACGCCGGGCCGCTGATCATCGATGCCGCCGAGCGCGAGCCCTTCCGCTACGACCGCGAGCACGTACTGCTGCTCACCGACTGGACCTTTGAAGACCCCATGGCGGTGTTCCGCAACCTCAAGACCGCCGAGGGCTACTACAACTTCCAGGAGCGCACCATCGCCGACTTCTTCGCCGACGTGCGTGAGGAAGGCTTTGCTGCCACCGCCGAGATGCGTGGTATGTGGGCGAAGATGCGCATGAGCTCTCGCGACATCGCCGACGTCACCGGCAGCACCTACACCTACCTGCTCAATGGTCATTCCCCCGAAGAGAACTGGACGGCGTTGTTCCAGGCCGGTGAGCGGGTCCGCCTGCGGGTGATCAACGGCTCGGCGATGTCCTACTTCGATGTGCGTATTCCCGGATTGAAGATGACCGTGGTGGCAGCCGACGGTCAGCCGGTGCAGCCGGTACCGGTCGACGAGTTCCGGATAGGGGTGGCCGAGACCTACGACGTGCTGGTCGCCCCCGAGGACGACACGGCCTATACGATCTTCGCCGAGGCAATGGATCGCAGCGGTTACGCCCGCGCCACCCTTGCGCCGCGCGAGGGCATGGCCGCCGAGATCCCCGAGCGACGCAAGATTGCCGACCGCGGCATGGAGGCCATGGGGGCCCACGGCATGGAGGGCATGGACCACTCCGGGATGGGTGGCTCAGACATGCAGGGCATGGATCATTCCGGCATGAACGGCTCAGACATGGAGGGCATGGATCATTCCGGCATGAACGGCTCAGACATGGAGGGCATGGACCACGCCAACATGCGGGGCATGTCAGGTGAACAGAACAGGATGAACGCCAATGGCATGTTGGCGGCGGGGGCGGCCCAGCCGGGATCCCGCTACGACCAGGCCGGCATCGGCATCGACCCGGAGGCGCGACGCATGCTGGTCTACCGGGACCTCAAGGCCTTCACTCCCTGGCCGGACCGCCGTGAACCGGAGCGGGAACTGGAACTGCACCTCACCGGCAACATGGAACGCTACATGTGGTCCTTTGACGGCAAGAAGTTCAGCGAGGTGACCGGCCCCATCCACTTCAACAAGGACGAGCGCCTGCGCCTGATCCTGGTCAACGACACCATGATGGAGCATCCCATCCACCTGCATGGCATGTGGATGGAGCTGGAGAACGGCCAGGGCGAGCTCATTCCTCGCAAGCACACCCTGAACGTCAAGCCCGGGGAGCGCGTCTCGGCGCTGATCACCGCCGATGCCGAGGGCAGCTGGGCCTTCCACTGCCACCTGCTCTACCACATGGATGCCGGCATGTTCCGGGTCGTCAAGGTTTCGTAAGGAGAAGGCATGAATAACAGAATCCCACTGACCGCCGCCGGTGTCCTGCTGGCCACGACAGCGTTTTCCGTCGCCCAGGCAGAGGACGGCTACGATGCTCCGGCCGGCTGGCCGTCACCGGTTGTGGAACACAATATGGGCATGGCACTGTTCGACCGGCTCGAGTACGTCGTGCCCGACAAGGGGGAAGAGGCCCTGGTCTGGGACTTCCAGGCCTGGTACGGCAGTGACGTCAACCGCGTCTACCTGAAGTCCGAGGGCGATAACGTCCAGGGCGACGGCGAGGATGCCGAGTTCGAGTCCCTGGAGCTACTCTATAGCCGGCTCGTCGCCGACTTCTGGGAGCTCCAGGGCGGCATCGGCTACCAAGGTGGGATCTTCTCCGACGACCATGCCGAGCGCACCTACGGCGTGGTTGGCCTACAGGGCGTCATGCCCTACGGCATCGAGACCGACGTGGCGCTACAGGTCAGCGATGAGGGCGATGTTTCGGCGAGTTTCGAGGGCGAGTACGATCTGCGCCTAACGCAACGCCTTTATCTGCAGCCGCGCACCGAGATTGCCGTCGCTGCCAGCGAGGTCGAGGAGTTTGGCGTCGGCGAGGGGCTCAACTCGGTGCGCGTCGGCATGCGTCTGGGTTACGAGGTGACCCGCCGTTTCGCTCCCTACGTCGGGGCGTACTGGGAGAAGCAGTACGGCGACACCGCCGATCTCGCTCGCGCCAGCGGTGACGCCACGGAAGATACCGGCGTGGTGGCGGGAGTGAGGTTGATGTTCTGACTTCGATTGTAGCTTTTCGACGCTAGCGCCACCGAAAGGTGGCGTTTTTTTAATTTTCATTGCCCTATATTCAGCTCTGTTTCAAGTTGCACCGCTATCATGACAGTGTCATCAAAAAGGAGGGACAGATCATGAAGCTCAAGGCAATTATATTTGGAATGGCAGTGGCAAGCATGTTTTCAATGCCTGTCCTCGCCAACATGGGAGCCAGTGTCCAGGAGATGCCGGTTTTGGAAAGAGGAGTATCTCCTACACAGATCCTGGCTAATGGACACCCGAAACGCTTCCAGGTCAACATCGACCAGCCCACGACGCTGAGAGTCTCAAGTGAACACTTTGCGGGAGTGTCGAGTCAGGGTAATCAGATCAAAGCGATATTATATGATGATACCGGTAACCGTGTAGCGGAAGCATCCAGCCCTCGAGGTCACTTCCAGCTCCAGCGCCAATTGCAGCCCGGTAATTACGAGCTGGAGGTATCTGGATGGTCGCTTGGCGGCAATGCGGAGGCACTAAGTAACCGATATGAGCTGCACGTTGCCTACTAACCCTCATTGGCAAATATTCTGAGGTTACAGAAGGTCAGCCATGAGCTGGCCTTTTTTATGAAAAATTTATATCCCGGCAGGCAAATTCAGCTTTAATTCAGGAACCTTCGCTAACTTGATAGTGCCGCAATCGGCGTAAAACAAGACAATTCACAAAGAGGTGTCATCATGTGGAATAACAAGAAGATTCCCTTGGTCAGCATGACGTTTATGGCCTTGGCAATCGGCTCGACGTATGTTTCGGCCCTGGAAACCCAAGTGGGAGATACCACCGTGGGGCTTTATGGCTACGCCAGGCTGAACATGGCTTACAACTTCGATCGGGATGCCGGATCGGCTAACGAAGGTTACTTTGCTGAAGTCGCAGGATCGGAAGATGAGAGGGATGTCGGGGATCAGTTTCAAGTCACCGCGACACAAAGCCGCATCGGCTTTCGGACCAGTACGCCTGTCGAAGGGAGCACGCTAGACACCGTTATCGAAGGGGACTTCTGGTCCTACAACGATGATAATACGCGCTTCAGACTACGGCATGCCTATGGGTCCTGGAATGGCATCCTTGCCGGGCAGACCTGGTCGAATTACAACACCTTCGTCGCCGCCACGCCCACACTGGATTTCTTTAGCACGGCGGGAAGCTATGGTGGCTATGGTACGCGCCTTGCCCAGTTGCGCTACACCATTGGAGGATTCTCGATAGCTGCGGAAGACCCTCAAGCTCAATTGGCTGAGAATATAGATGGCTCAGTGCCAGAAGAGGATTTGCTACCGGATAATGACGATGCCGTATCATCGATGCCCGCGTTGAGCCTGCGCTATGAAGATAGTATGGGTGACTTTTCCTACTCAATCGCCGGCATCGCCCGGCAGCTGAAGTACGATACCGGAAGCGAAAAGGATACGGAAATGGGCTATGGGGCCTTCGCCGCAGGTGCCTACCATGCCGGACCGGTGACCTTGAGAGCGATCGTGAACGCCAGCGAGGGGGCGAACAGTTACCTCTATCTGTCTGGCGATTACTTCAACGGTGCCGATGCCTACGTCGATACCAACGGTAAGCTGCAAACGCTATCTGGCGATGGCGGAGCCCTTGGTCTTTCTTATCAAATATCACCACAGTATTCACTGAACGCGTCTCATGGCTATACCGATGTCGATTTAGGCGACACTACCGTAGGTGGCAATGCGGGTAGAAAGAACAAGAATACATTTCTTAATCTGATGTGGACTCCCAACGAGCGTTTGATGTATGGAATTGAGTATGGCTATTTCGAAACGGAGTTGGCCGATGGTCGTGAAGAAGACGCGAGCCGTGTGATGGTGGCTGCCCAATATAGTTTCTAGGATGGATGAGTTAGTAGCATAGCAGAGAAGCTGTTTCGATCTTTTGGCTTGGGCGTATGCCCAAGCTTTTTTTATGTGGGCAAGGCATAGTGTTTAAAAATGTGACTTAGGTCATTTTTTTGCATAGTTTATCAGATATGTCGTGTCCATCGTTACGAGAAAAAGAATGATCTGGATCATGTTTGATAGCCTGGCTGTTAAGGCTGGGTTCAGGTTAGAAACGTATCCTGAGACTGTCACCAAACAGGAAGAGAGAGTTGACATGAAAATCAAATTCGCACTTGCCGCTGCCATCATTAGCCTCGTTGCTACGCCAGCATTTGCCAATTTTGGCCACACCGAATCTCAGGCCAAACAGCTGACGGAGGGAGTTACACCTAGTGGAATATTGACCAGAGGGTTTGCTCATGAGTATGTGCTCTCATTAAACGAAAGCTCCGAGGTCAAGATAGCTAGTGAGCACTTTCCTGGGTCATCAAACTTTACGCTTCGCATGAAAGCAAAACTGATGGACGCATCCGGCAATATCGTTTCGGAAGCTAATTCTGTCAATGGAGACTTCAAAATTGATGAGAGACTCGATGCAGGCGAGTACCGCTTGATTGTTTCAGGAGATACGGGGGGGCATGGGGAAAGTGATACACACCGGTACAGTCTGCATGTAGACATTCAGTGATAAATTAAAGTTGGCCGGCTAATGCTGGCCAACAATTACTTTAAATGTTTCGTTTAATGATTTTAAAGTAATTAATAAACGTAGTTTTTAATGTTTGATTATTTATTTTATTAAATTTTCTGTATTTTTTTGAGCGTAATCCTTTTGTTTGGAGGGCCACTGTGATCAAGGCTGCATTGTTATTCAGCGGTGTCTTGGGTGTCGCCTGGATGCCAGCTATTGCTGTTGCCGGAAGTGAAACGGACAATTTACAAAAAGCGATACAGATAGCCATTGATCAGGACCCCTGGTTAACCGGAAGTGCGTCCATTGAAACCGCCCTTGAGAACGAGGCCATTGCATCGGCCCAGCTCCCTGATCCCCAGATTTCATTGAAAGCGGGAAATCTGCCGGTTGATACCTTTGACTTGAATCAAGAAGGTATGACCCAGTTCAGCGTAGGAATCAGTCAGAAATTTCCCAGAGGAGATAGCCTGGCGCTTGCCAAGCAACAAAAGCAGCAGCTTGCCGCCCAACAGCCGATGTTGCGGCAGGATAGGGAAGCCAGAGTCGAGGCTACGGTTAGCCAGCTTTGGCTGGAGGCCACTCGTGCTCAGCTGAGCATCAGTCGGATAGAGCGTGATCGTAGCTTGTTTGAGCAGCTAGCGGAGGTGGCCGAGGTGAGTTATGCGTCCGCCTTCGGAATGACCCGCCAAGACGATGTGATTCGTGCTCAGTTGGAGTTGACTCGCCTGGAGGACCGGTTGACCGATCTCAGGCAGCAACAGGAGGCCGTTGAACGACAGCTATCTGAATGGCTG
The DNA here is from genome assembly GCF_002286975.1 of Halomonas salipaludis. Lineage (GTDB taxonomy): Bacteria > Pseudomonadota > Gammaproteobacteria > Pseudomonadales > Halomonadaceae > Franzmannia > Franzmannia salipaludis. Next base: position 1,938 of record NZ_NSKB01000021.1, on the reverse strand, counting down.
GGGAGCGAAGCGATAATGCCGGTAGTGGCGGATTTCCCCGGGCTGGAATTGGAAGAACCTAAGCTTTTCACTGCCGTTGAGCGTCCCAATCGTCAGGCATGGTATGAGCGGGTGAGGTATCACCCTGCCGTGCTGGCAGTCGATAAGTCGATTGATGCCATGGAAATTGGAGTCGATGCAGCGAGGCAGCAGTACAAGCCAGAATGGGGTGTATCGGCTCAGTATGGCTACCGAGAAGACGACCCCATGGGTGGGAGCCGAGCGGATTTGTTCTCCGTCGGCGTCACATTCGACTTGCCTATCTTTACGGAAAATCGACAGGACAAGCGAGTGGCGGCGGCTGCCTCTCGCTATGAAACTGCGCAATATCAAAGGGAAAGCTTGATACGCGAACTGATTGCCAGGCTAGAAACAAATTGGGCTAAGTTGTCGCGGCTTGATGAAAGGCTTGCACTGTATGGGAATCGCTTGTTGCCAGAGCTGAGCGAACAGGCCGAAGCTTCCCTGAATGCCTATAACAATGACGATGGTGATTTTGCAGAAGCCGTGCGGGCACGAATTGATGAAACCAATGCGAGTGTGGAGCTCATAGGCCTGAAAGCCCAACGACTCAAGGTGATCTCGGATATCAACTACCTGCTGTCCCAAGGCACGTCTTCACGCTAACTCACGACTTCTCAAGTCTGGAATGAGACATCACGATGAATCAAATGGGTAGGTACTTTTTCGTCATATCGTTAGGCGTCATGTTGGGCGTGTCCGGTAGCATGGTCCTGGGAGGCAAGACATTCATCCTGAAGGCAGTAGAAACTGCTATTGGAAACGATAGTAGTGAGACTGGGATGGAAGAAAGTGGAGAGCGCGCTCCCCTTTACTGGGTGGCGCCGATGGACCCTAACTATAAGCGGGACAAACCTGGAAAATCCCCGATGGGGATGGACCTCGTGCCGGTTTATGATGATCAGGACGAAGGGGATACTCCTGGGACAGTAAAAATTTCTCCAGATGTCGTCAACAACCTTGGTGTCAAAACAGGCACGGTCGAAAAGGATACGTTTGACACTACGGTAAGGACAGTTGGGTATGTCCAATACGATGAGGACAAGCTGGTACATATCCATCCCCGCGTCGAGGGATGGATAGAGAAACTATTTGCCAAGTCCGAAGGCGATCGCGTTACCCAGGGTCAGCCACTCTATTCACTCTACTCGCCGACGCTCGTTAATGCTCAAGAAGAGCTGTTGCTCGCAATGAACCGCGGTAACCAACGCCTGATTTCTGCCGCCTTGGAGAGACTGCGAGCGTTACCCCGCCTCATTCACGAGGGCGCTGATCGGGCGGTCTGAAAGTGCTGGCTGGTGGCATCGCTCATCAAGATTGGCTTCTTCAGCGCGAATGGTCGTTGAGTAATGCCAGAATGCGGACCCTTTCCCGCTTTCTTATAGCTCTTTGGAATCAATTGCGGCCGTCCAAGCAGCCGTGATCGCCGACCGCCGCTCCGGTCGCTCGCTTTCTGATGCCGTGGTGGTCTCGCAGGAGCGTCAGCTCAGTGCGGTCAGCTTCGGCAACCCCTTCAGCAGCGTCGGCCACCACTTGTCGGCGGCGGCCCCCAAATGAACGGTGATTCGCCGAGCGTGCAGCCTCAGCGTGGCGGCGACCTTCAACACCTGCTCGCGCATCCGGCTGAGACTCCAGCCTTGCCGGGTCTGCCGCTCCAGCAGGCCATGCAGGACCTGGTAGGCGTAGAGGCTGAGCAGCAGGCTCACCTCGTTGCGGGCCATCACGTCCTGAACGGTGGAGGCGCCGCGATCGGTCGACGAGAGGTGCAGGTCGAGCGCCGACTTCACCTCGCCCATGTGCGCCTCGGCGCTGCCGCGCTTGCGGTAGAGCGCCAGGACCTTCTCCGGCGGCCAGTCGAACTTGCCGAGGTTGGTGACC
>NZ_NSKB01000020.1 GCF_002286975.1 Halomonas salipaludis | reverse complement strand
CGTGCCGGCGGTGATGAGCGAGCTGCTCGGCGCCGGCAAGCTGCACGGCGACGTGCTGACCGTCAACGGCCGCAGCCTGGCGGACAACCTGGTGGGACGCAGCATCCAGGATCCCGCGGTGATCTGCCGCTACGCCGAGCCGCTGGTCGACCACGCCGGCTTCCTCAACCTCAAGGGCAACCTGTTCGACTCGGCGCTGATGAAGACCAGCGTGATCTCGGCGGATTTTCGCGCGCGCTTTCTCAGCGACCCCGACGACCCCAACGCCTTCGAGAGCAAGGTGGTGGTGTTCGACGGCTCCGAGGACTACCACGCGCGCATCGACGACCCGGCGCTGGGCATCGACGAGCGCACCATCCTGGTGATGCGCGGTGCCGGCCCGGTGGGCCACCCCGGCGGTGCCGAAGTGGTCAACATGCAGCCGCCGGAAGCGCTGATTCGCGCCGGCACCGAGTCGCTGCCGTGCCTCGGTGACGGCCGCCAGTCGGGCACCTCGGGCTCGCCGTCGATCCTCAACGCCGCGCCGGAGGCGGCCACCGGCGGCGGCCTGGCGCTGCTCGAGGACGGCGACCGGCTGCGCATCGACCTGGGCCGGCGCGAGGTACGGCTGCTGGTCGACGACGCCGAGCTGGCCGCGCGCCGCCAGCGCCTGGAGCAGCAGGGCGGCTATCGCTACCCGGCTCACCAGACGCCGTGGCAGGAGATCCAGCGCAGCCTGGTGGAGCCGCTGGACCGCGGCATGACGCTGGCGCCGGCGACCAAATACCGCGATGTGGCACGGCTCAGCCCACCGCGGGACAATCATTGATTGATGGGTTAAGGGAGACAAGACGAGATGTCGAATATGCGTGTTGGGGTAGCGTTAGCACTGGACATGAGCCTGGGCGAGAGCCCGGTGTGGTCCGACGCGCGCCAGACCCTCTACTGGGTGGATATCAACCGTGGCACGATCTACGCTTGGCGCCCAGGAAGTGACGCGCCGCCGGAGACCATCACGCTGGAGGAGAAGGTCGGTTGCATCGCGCTGTGTGAAGACGGGCTGCTGGCATCGATGAGCTCGGGTGTCGTGCGGCTGCGCTTACCCTTCGACGGCCGGCTCGAACGCCTGGCGGCCAATCCCGAATGGAAAAAAGAGGGGAAAAAAGAGGGGAAAGAAGCGCGGCAGGAGGGGCAGGGCAACCGCTTCAACGACGGCCGTTGCGACCCGGCCGGGCGCTTCTGGGTGGGCACTATCGATGCCGAGGAGCGCCACCCCACGGCGGCGCTCTACTGCCTCGAGAGTGGCGAGCTGGTGCGCCGCCAGGCGAAGCTTGGCATCGCCAACGGCCTGGCCTTCAGCCCCGACCAGCGCTGGCTCTACCACACCGACTCGCTGACGCGGCGCATTATGCGCTACCCCTTCGATGCGGCCAGCGGTGCCACCGGCACGCCGCATACATGGGTCGATCTGGAATCGCTTGGCCTGCCGGGGGTGCCGGACGGCGCCGCAGTGGATAGCGAAGGCTGCTACTGGAGCGCCCTCTACGACGGCGGCCGTGTGGTGCGCTTCTCGCCCCAGGGCGAGCTGCTGGCCGAGATCGAGGTGCCGTGCCCGCACCCCACCATGCCGGCGTTTGGTGGCCGTGACCTGCGCACGCTGTATATCACCACGGCTACCCAGCATCTGGACGAGGAGGGCCGCGCACGCTGGCCGGCGGCGGGCGGCTTGCTGAGCGTCAACCTCGACGTGCCGGGGCTTGCCGAGCCGGTATGGTCGGAGAGTTAAGACGGGTATCACTGCGCGGCGATTCGCTCGCCCAGCGCCCGCATGAAGCGGCTACCGGCCTCGAGCTGCTCGATATCGATGTACTCGTCGGGCTGGTGGGCCTGGCTGATGCTGCCGGGTCCACAGATCACCGTGGACAGTCCCTCGCGCTGGAACTGGCCGGCCTCGGTGGCGTAGGCCACGGCGCCGCCCGCCGCCTGCTCGCCGAGCAGGTCGTGGCATAGCGTCAGCGCCGCGGCGTTGTCGCGGTTGGCCAGTGCCGGCACGGTGGCAGTGAGCATCTCGGTGACGATGCCGGTGTGCGGGGCGCGCCGGCGCATCTCGGCTTCGAGTTGGCTGGCGTAGTCGGTGACGCGGCCCAGCAGCTCCTCGAAGTGCTCTTGGGGCAGGTGACGGATCTCCCAGTCGAAGCTGCACTCCCGGGCCATGATATTGATCGCCGTGCCGCCGGCGATCGTGCCGACGTGGAGGCTGGAGTGGGCCACGTTGAAGGCCTCATCCACGCGGCCCTCGGCCTTGAGCTCGCTCATCACGTCTTCGATCTTGGTGACCAGGCGTGCCGCCACGTGGATCGCCGAAACGCCCTGGTTGACCTGGCTGGAGTGGGCGGCACGGCCGGTCACGGTGGTGCGCAGAGCGGTGATGCCTTTTTGTGCCACTACCGGTGCCATCGAGGTGGGCTCGCCGACAATCACCGCCGCCGGGCGCGGATGGTCGGCCATCAAGCGCTCGATCATGCGCGGCGCGCCGAGGCAGCCGACCTCCTCGTCATAGGAGAAGGCCAGATAGATCGGTTTCATGAGGTCCTGCTCTACCCAGTTCGGTACTTCGGCCAGGGCGCAGGCGATAAAGCCCTTCATATCGCAGGTGCCGCGGCCGTAGAGGCGGCCGTCGCCCTTGTCGACCAGCATGAACGGGTCACTGGTCCACGGCTGGCCGTCCACCGGCACCACGTCGGTATGCCCCGACAGCACCACGCCGCCCTCGACGGCGGGGCCGATGCGTGCCAGCAGGTTGGCCTTACTGCCGTCGTCGCTGTCGATGCGCCAGTGCTGCACACCATACTCGTCCAGATAGGCCTCGACCCACTCGATCAGCGCCAGGTTGGAGTCGCGAGACACGGTGGGAAAGCCCACCAAGTGAGTAAGTAAGTCGGAGGCATTGGGGAGTGCCTGGGGCATTAGGAATCCTCGCTGTCGTCTCTTGGGGAAACGCCGCGCTCTGCCAAGGCGGCGACCTCGGCCATATAGTCTTCGGCGGCTTCCATGTGTTCATACATTAGACGCGCGGCGCGCTCGGCGTCGCGGGCGCGGAAGGCCTCGATCAATTCAAGGTGATAGTCGTGACCGTAGTAGTTGAGATCGATGTCTGCCAGGGCTGGGTCGAGATGCTGAGCGGCCACCACCTTGAGCAGCAGGCCGTTAAGGAACTCGATCAGAAAGCGCAGTAGCGGGTTGGGCGAAGCGGCGGCGAGCAAGTTGTGGAAATTTATTTCGTCTTCCCGTTCCGCAACACCGCGTCCCTCGCGCCGATAGCTGCAGCAGCGCCCGGCAGTGGCACTCAATCGGGCCAGCGCCTCCTCGTCGAGTAGCGGTGTTACCTGGCGCGCCAATGCCGGTTCCAGCAATTTACGAAGTGCGTAGATGTCCGGAATCGACAGGTCACGACTGAAGCAGAAGTTCCAAAGTAGTTCATTGGCTGTATCGGCGCTCACTTCGGTAATGCTGGCCCCCCCACCGGGGCCACTCCGGATGCGCACCAGGCCCTGGGTCTCGAGTGACTTCAGCGCCTCACGAAGTGTCCATTTGCTGGTCGACAAGCGTGCCGTGAGGGCTGACTCGTTCTCCAATCTAGCGCCGGGGGGCAGTTCACCGGATAGGATTCGCTGACGCAGCCCCTCGGCGATCTGATCAGAACGTTTCTGAATCATGCGGGTCCCCAGTCGATCATTACGGCGAAGGCCAGGATCACCCAACTGAGCAGAAGTACCTTGATCAGCAAGGGAAAGAAGAAACGCACCCAGCGGTCATAGGGTACCCGGGCGATTGCCAGCATGGCCAGAGTGCCGCCGGACGTGGGTACTATCATATTGGTCAGGCCATCGCCGACCTGGAATGCCAAAATCGCAGTCTGTCGCGTCATGCCGATCAGATCCGACAACGGAATCATGATTGGCATGGTGGCCATAGCTTGCCCACTACCCGAGGGGATGAAGACGTTGATGACCGAGTGGACCAGTGTCATCGCCAGTGTTGACGCCAAAACCGGCAGCCCGGCCAGCGGTTCGGCCAGACCATGGACGATGGTATCGCCGATGCTGCCCTGCTCGAGCAGTACCTGGAGAGCTCTTGCCAACCCAACCAGCAGAGCGCCAGTACAGACCGAGGCGGCGCCCTCGAAGAAGTAGCGATTGATATCGGTGGGCGAGAGTTTGGCCATCGCCCCTATGGCGATTGTCATGGCGATGAAAACGCCGGATATCTCGTTGATGTACCAACCATGGGCGAAAACGCCATAGAGCATGATACCCAGGCCGACGATGAAGGTGCCGATGACCCTCAGGTCCGCAGCAGACAGCTGATAGTCGTTGATGGGCTTATCGAGAGAAACATCCTGTGCGTCATGTTCCAGCAGCGATGCGCTTGCATCTTCTCGTAGCCGCGCCATATAGCGGCTGGTGTGATGTGCCAGCAGGGCTAGAGCGCAAATGCACAATACGCTTCTCAAACCAGCACCTGAGAACATCGGTAACTGCGCTATTTGGCCGGATACGCCGACGGTGTAGACGTTGATCGGCGAAGTCGCAAAGCCGATTCCGACGCCGCCGAGGGCGATCGCGGTACCCACAAGCCGGTCACCCCCCATGGCTAGGCCTAACAGTACTGCCAGAGGTATCAAGGCAATATTGTTCTCGTAACCGACTGCGACACCCAGAATGCCAAAGACGAACGTCATCAACCAGATCAGAATTGAAGGCCGCTCGTGGCCCAGCTTCTTGACCAGTGTGCCGACGAGGTTCTCTAGTGCTCCGGTGGCCTCCATCACCCGGAACAAACCACCACCGATGAACACAATGACGATGATGCTGGCAGCACCGATCATGCCCAGCGGAATAGAGTGGAAGATTGCGAGTATCGATGGCGCTGACTGATCGATGAGATGGAATGTGCCAGGAATCACCGCGCTGCGGCCATTGATCTCATGGCGCTCATAGGTGCCGGCGGGGATGATCAGTGTCAATACCCAGACCGCACAGAGTAGGCAGAAGATCAGAATGGCTGGATGTGGAATGCGCTGATACCAGGGCTTACGAGGTGTTGCGGTAGCATCATGTGCCGTCATTGGGCATCTCCTTTATTGGCTATTGTTGTTGTGCTCACCCTCTAAGGGCATTTCCATGGATTCATGGCCATGCAATTAGGCAATTCTTAACTATTATAATGAATAGCACGCTATGCCAGCGACGATTTCCTGTCAACTATTCCTGGCACCGGCTGTGGCGTAGCATTGTTCATACGATTCTCATGCGGCTGTCGACGTCTTGACGATGTCGTTAAGCTGCTGATCCACAATGATGTTTGCGGCGAGGCGGTGGCCGGTCCACCGAGCGAAGGAGGGAGGGGAGAGGGCATGAACGATGACAACCAGACACCCATCATCATCTATCAGGCGGCTGGCCAGGAGATCGAGGTTCGGCTGGATGTGGAGCAGGACACCGTCTGGCTGACGCAGCGGCAGATGGCTGAGCTTTTCGGCAAAGACGTTCGCACGGTTAATGAGCACCTGCTAAACGTCTATTCCGAGTGCGAGTTGGAGCGAGATTCAACTATCCGGAAATTCCGGATAGTTCGGCGTGAGGGGGCGCGAGAGGTCACGCGTAACATCGAGCACTACAATCTGGATGCGATCATTTCGGTGGGGTACCGCGTCAAGTCACCTCAAGGTATTCGCTTCCGCCAGTGGTCTACACGGGTGCTACGCGAGCACCTTACCCAGGGCTGGACGCTAAGCCGCCAGCGCTTCGAGGAAAACGCCCGCGAGCTGGAGGCCGCCATGGCCCTGGTGCGCAAGACGGCCGGCAGCCCGACCTTGGATGCTACCAGCGGCCGTGGCCTCATTGATATCGTCACCCGTTATGCCCAGACCTTCCTGCTGCTGCAGCGTTACGACGAAGGCCTGTTGACCGAGCCCCGCGCCCAGGAAGGCGGCCAGCTGCCCACTGTGGCCGAGGCTCGCACGGCGCTGGCGTCACTCAAGTCCGAGCTGATTGCCAAGGGCGAAGCCACCGAGCTGTTTGCCCGGGAGCGAGGCGATGGCCTCGAGGCATTGCTGGGCAACCTCGATCAGACGATCTTCGGGGAACCGGCCTACCCCTCGGTGGAGGCCAAGGCATCGCACCTGCTCTACTTCGTGATCAAGAACCACCCCTTCGCCGATGGCAACAAGCGCAGTGCAGCCTATCTCTTCGTCGATTTCCTCTACCGCAACGACCGCCTGCTGAATACGCGTGGCGAGATGGTGATGAATGACGTCGGGCTTGCTGCTCTCACGCTACTGATCGCCGAGTCCGAGCCGGCTAACAAGGAGACCATGATCCGGCTGATCATGAATATGTTGGCCACACCCGAATGAGCCTGACGACGCCTCAGCCTGTGGTACATGTTTACGAAACGCAATTTTTTCGACACGTCTCGCGGTCATGTTGATGGCATCGACATGACCGCCGCCGCGGAGAGGCGTGAAGTTAAAATAACGCTGATCACGTTAGCCGAACCGAGACTGTGGAGCCACGATGAAGCCCTTTTCTACCCTGCTGATCCGGCTGCTGGGTCTTTACATCTTCCTGCAGACCCTATTCGCGTTTCTTCCCGCGCTGCTTGCGCCGAATGCCGCTGAGTTCTGGTCGGGTGAGGTGCTGCCAGTTGCCATCGCCACGGTGGCCGTGCCGATGGTCGGCGGTGTATTGCTGTGGTGCTTCGCGGGTCGCCTGGCAGGCAGGCTCCATGGTGATGCCGGAGGTGATGTCCAGGTCAAGGACGATGATCTGGTGCGTGCCGGCACCTTCCTGATCGGCACGTATCTGCTGGTCCGTTATATCAGCATGCTGGTGGGCGCCTATGTCGCTTCTGGCAGCGTGGCCTACGATGCCCTGGTCGCTGTGGTGGCGGGACTCGGCATGATGCTGGGCGGTGGGGGCCTTGCGGCGCTGTATCGCAGGGTCAAGTATTTCGGTGCCGATAGGTAGGCCGTGTAAAGAAGCCCCCTGATCATATCGGCTGTTGCTACACTGGGCGGCTTGTAGGCGACGTCGGCATGGGAGCAGAGCGTTCGTGAGAAGAGAGTCCAGTACCCTGGCATTTTCCGCCTTTATGGCACTGCTGATCGGCAGTGTGGGCATCGTGGCGACCCTTGCCACCAACTCTCAGGCCATCCTGCTGGATGGGCTGTTCAACCTCATCTATTTTTGCGTCGCGCTGGTGACCATCAAGGTCAGCAAGCTGGCCAGCCGCCCGGATAGCGATTCCTACCCCTTCGGCTACAGCTACTTCGAATCGCTGGTCAACCTTTGCAAGGGCTTGCTGATACTGGGGGTCTCCCTCTTTGCCCTGGTGGATGCCGTTGTTGCACTGCTGACAGGGGGGCGCATGATCTCCGCGGGGCTGGCCGTAATGTATGCACTTTTTGCTACGGCAGCCTGTTCATTGACGGCCTGGGTCATGCACCGCAGCCAGCGCCATGTGCATAGCCCGCTAGTGGTAGCCGATAAGTTCAACTGGCAGGTGAACAGCGTGATCTCGGCGGCGGTGCTTGCCGCCTTTTGCTTAGTCCTGCTGTTCGAACATTTGGGTTGGCAGGCTGTTCTGCCGTATGTCGATTCGGTATTGGTGATAGCGGTCGTTGTGCTGTGCCTCGGGGTGCCTGTGCGCATGGCCTCTCAGGCGCTACAGGAACTCCTCAACAAGACCCCGGACGAAACGGTCGCCGAGCCCGTCCGCCAAGCGGTGGCACGCGGACTGGCGGATATTGAGACGCAGGAAGTCCGAGTGAGAATGGTTCGCCCGGGGCGCCTACTGTACGTCATGGTCCATGTCGTGCTTGCCGATGATCACCCGCAGTCGTCGCTTGTCAGCCAGGATCGGTCGCGCCAGCGCATCGAGGAGGAAGTGCGCCAATATTACTCACCTGTTGTCTGCGATGTGGTCTTCACTGCTGACAAGCGCTGGGCAGCGCCTTCCTGCGGACTGTTGGTGGAAAAGCCCCCCTGATACCACGCGTGAGCCTTGCATTGGGGGCGGGCGCTCTGCGCGGGCTGTCCGGTAGGCCGCGCACTAAAGCACCTCCCGCGTTGCCTCCATCACCCGCCCATCCACGCCGCGCTGAATCTTGTCCTCGATCTCGCTGCATAGCGACTCCACCTTGGGCAGCGTGGCGGCGGCGACCACGAAGGTCCATTCGCTGGCCTCCAGTCGGTCGAGCTCGCCGCTTTCGCAGACTGCGACTGCCGGGTTGCGGCCGAAGCGCTCATGCAGGCCGCCCATGCGCTGGCGCTTCTCCTTGAGCGAGCGACAGCCAGGCAGGGAAATGCTGAGGGTAAGTACGGCAATATGCATGGTCGCTTCAGTCACCTGTGCCAATGCTCAAGCGCAGCGCCTGCAGGCCGTCGAGCTCCAGACGCACCTCATCCGAGAAGACCGGGTGGCCGAGCATGCGAATATCCAGGCTGGCGTTGGCGCCACGGTAGCGCACGCTGGTTGCTAGGTGGGTGTCGGTGGTCAGCGGGGCCAGCGGGCCGTAGTCGACGCTCTCCACCGTCAGCGCGCCGAGACCCCGCGCCTCGATCTGCTGCTCGATGGCCTGTGTCGCGGCCATCCCGTAGTAGACATAAAGCCCGCCGTAGGCCAGCCCGGCGATCACGATCAGCGATAAAAGACGCCCCATGGGTTCCTCCTGATGAAAAACTCGCCCCGGTGATGGGGATGATGGGGTTATACCACGCCACGACGCCCGGTAGGGCGGCCGGGTTGCCAGGCGCCCTCGCGAATCATCGGGCAACCGCTGACATCGTGGTTATAGAGGTAGAGCCAAGCGGGCCCCAGAGCCGTGGTATGAATGACCCGCTCGAAGTCGCCCTGCTTGGGCGTGCGCACACGGTGGTCCTCGAGCTGGTCGAGGCCGGCCAGCAATTGGGCGTCGACTCGGAATATCTCCACCTCGACACCCCGCGACGACAGCGGCTTGGCACCGGGGTAGGGGCCCAGGTCGTAGAGCGTCACCGCGGTCAGACGGTCGCTGCCGAGATACTCGGCCCCCGCAAGCCAGTGGTGATTGCGCAGGCCGCGCTTCAGTGTGCCGTAGACGGCCACCAGCGGGCTGTGGGCAACAGCAAGCACCGGGGTGTGCATAAGGTGTCTCCGTAACGCTGGATTTTGCGGCATATTCTAACACTGCCGCAATGCGGTGCTATGAACCCACCCAGCGGGCCTTCCCCTGATGGTCGACTGGCCCCCAGCGCGCTTTGGTGGCAGGCTTAGGCGTTCAGGCCCTTCTTCAGCCAAGAGTCCGTGAGTGATTTGCGCTGATCGAAGCCCCAAAGAAATCGCCGATATGCGTAGGGAGCATGGGGCCTTGTCACCACTAAAAACGCAATATCGCGTAGATTGGCTGACTGGACAGCTTTGCGACGGTAGCAAGGAGTCATTGTACCGTGAGTCCATCAACGAGAGGGTACGGTATGAGACCTGCCTTGCGTTGATTTTGGCGGCCTCGGTCTTCGGCATGTTTGCCATTACCGACTACTACCTGCTTGGCCTGACGAGAGAATATTACCTATTGGTCACCATGTGCATCGTGGTGGTCAGTCTCTGCCTTATCCTGGCATTCGTCATCGCACGCTGGGGCAGCTATTCGCATAGGCTCTGGTTGCACGCTTTGCCACTCTGGATACTTGCAACGGGTATCATCCTGATTGTCCCCCTGCGCCCCGAGAGCCTCTCTACTCAGGTGACAGCCGTGGTATTGGCCACCATGGCGTTCTACCTGTTGATCCCCAACCTGCTGCGCTTGGAGAGACTGCAGCGCAATCAATTCTTGTTGCTTCACGAAGAGTGTGATCAAAATCACCAACTGCTCAAGGAAATAACCCATCGCAAGTCACTGGAAGAGCAACTGCGCATGGTCGCCGAGCGCGATGAGCTGACGGGGCTGAATAGCCGCAGCCATTTCATGAAGCGGGCCAAGGCGCTGTTGCAGCGCTCACGATTGGAAAAGATGCCGTTCAGCGTTTTCATGATCGATGTGGACCATTTCAAGAGCATCAACGATACCTGGGGCCACAGCCACGGAGACTGGGTTCTGACCAAGATTGCGGAGGTATGTGCGCACTCTCTCCGTCCCACGGATGTGATAGGCCGTTTCGGCGGTGAAGAGTTCGTGGTAGCCCTGCCCAACACCGGCCCTGACGATGCACAGGCCGTGGCGGAGCGCTTGAAGATGAAGGTCGCCGAGCTGCCATTAAAGGAAGAAATGAGCGAGCTTAGCCTGAGCATCACCATCGGTATCGCGATAGCAAACACTGAAGAGGTCGACCTCGAAGCCTTGATATCGCGAGCGGACCAGGCGCTCTATGTTGGCAAGCGCGATGGCAGAAACCGGGTAGTAATGTGTCATGAAGGGCAGGGGTAGGGATGAGCAGGAGGAAACGTTGGCTATTATCAATATCCGCCCATCGCCGGATGGTTTATGTTGGTATATGATGATAGAAAATGTCAGCTTACGACCCAAGCAGCCATGCCAGGAAAGGCAGCGAGCACGTTCGTTGGGGATATGCAGCATGCACGATGATCGGTGTTATGTTTCCGAGCGATACTTAATTTCTAGGGTTTTCAATAAGATAAGAGGTGAGCGAGCGCGCAGCATAACATTATTGAACGCGCGTGCGCTTTCAAGTGGAATATCAAGCATGATACATTATATAACTGTTATGTTTCAGGAGGCTTAGGTTAGCGGTTAGTGGCGGAGGTTCGAATCCTCCCATGCTTGTTTTGTTCTCAGTTGTCTGTCTTATGTTGGTGGTTTTGTCGTACGTAAAAAATCGCATGCTAACAACATTGGACTCAGGCCATGGTCCTAAGAAGGGGGATGACAATATGAGAAAAGCAACAACATTCGCAAAATGTGCTGTCGCTTCAGTAATTGACGTAAGTCAGGCGCTGGGAACAAGTCTCGTGGCTTTTGGTGGGCCGCTAACCTAAGCCTCTTTGGGGGAATGTAAAGTATGGCCGTAATCACGAAAAAAGATGAAAAAATAGCTGCTACAGTCGAGCAGTTGGAAGGAAGCCGGTCCCCTGATGACTTCGTCGCGAAGTTTAAGGAGCTCTACCCAAAGGACTGGGCAAAAATTGAAAAAAGTTATCGTGACCACGAACGGAAAACAAAGCCAGGTAAGTCACATCCAATGCCGGAGCCAGATCAGTATCTAAAAAATGCGCTATCGGTCTGGCTCAAGAGTCACGGATGAAACATAACCAGGCCAGGCACGGCGACGCCTTTTTCGTTGCGGCTTCGCCTCCACTACAAAGGAGCGCATGCTGGCAGCGTTATGCACTAATTGAAGTCCTCGGAGTAATTGATGCCAGAGATTGAGCCAGACTGGGTTTCAGCGGCTGCCACAGCATTCGCTGGCGTTGCAACAATTGCTGCCGCGTTTACTGCTTTTCTCGCATACAGGCTGCAGCGAGCTTTGGCGAGAAGCAGAAAGCAACTTTTGAAGGGGGATACCCTGCTCAAGAATATTCAGTCATTGGTCGCCACATTTGCGGACATTCATGCAACTGCCAAACAAGACTGGTCGACTGAGAGAACGGAGAAACTTCGAGCACTTTCCGCGCGTATTCGCTATACCGAGACGGTAGTTAAGTCACTGAGCCCGGATATAGGAACGAAGGTCGAGGAATGGCGAATTTCTTCAGACAATGAAGGGAACAGTATTCCTCGTGTTGTGGATTATATCCTTGGCGGGATGGGCGCCATTATCGGCGATAAATATGATGAATTCCTGTTTTCAAAGGCGGAAGACCTAAGGAGAATTCAGGATCAGGTTTTCGAAGAGATAGGTGCATAACCAAGCAACGCACGCGACAAGCGCGTGATTGCGGTGTTATGCATGTCAATGAGGAGAGGATGTGTCAGAGAATCTGGAGCTCGAATTAAGCAAGCAATTTAAGGCTTCGCAGGAAAGGTATGTCTATTTTCTACTGGCAGCTGCAGCGTCAGCAATTGGCTTCGCAATGACCCAGTCGAAGGTTGAGCCGCTTGCGTGGATTCATCTGCCTCTTGGATTGTCAGTAATGCTGTGGGCGGTTAGTTTTTTCGCCGGACTGCGCTTTGTCGAATATTCGACAAGTTTCATATTCCAAAATCAGAACTATATGGCGTTTAAACGGGAGCTGAGGTCTTTTCACGAAGATAGGGCTGCAGAGCTTTTGGCGGATTTCAAGTTGAAGCTAAACAAAACCGTTGAGCGCCAAGTTGAAAAAATGAAGCTTTATGGAAATATACAAAGCTTGTGCCTTCTCTTCGGAGCACTACTCTATATTCTGTGGCACATACTCCGCATGGGGGCAATAGATGCTTAGCCAGTCGCTCGAGTTCGCTCCGGCCCTGGCCGGGCCGCCGCCGAACGGGCTTTCCGCTCCGCTCGAAGCCCGCCGCTCAGCTTTGCGTTATGCATTCAGATACTTCTGAAAGTTTTAGAGGAAAACAAAGTGCCCTTATTGCATGAAATTCAGGAGTACGTCGTTCAAGAAGGAGCTGATCTGGGCTCAATCCTTCTCAAGCTTAGATTCCTAGCTTCTAGACTAGGGAGCAATGTGCTCGAAGAGTGGGTGAAGCATGAATCCGAAGGCTATCCCAGTGATATGGAAGTACCTTCCTATAGGATAGTTGGGGTTAGTTACAAAGGTACATTTTCGGGGCCTTTTGAATCCGGGATAAAGAACGCTCCAATTCCCTCCCACCTTATCAAACAATTCGCCGGAGATAGCTGGGTGAGTTTTGAGGTAAGGGAAAGTATCGCGGGCGTCGATGAGCTAGTAAGAGGTAGCGCTGAAAGTGGATCCCTAGGTATAGATGCTTCTGACTTAATCCTGTTGCTTCAAGGGAGGATTTATGAGAATTACGCCTGTAACTCTGTAAGCGGAATAATCTCAAGGACTTCATTAACCGAGATCCAACAAGCGGTGCGAGGGCGTATTCTCGAGCTGACTTTGGAGCTAGAGAAGTCGATTCCTGCGGCTGCAGATGTGTCTTTTGGCGCTTCGAAGACCACGGATACCAACGCAGAGAAGGTTCAACAAATATCACAGCAAATTATTTACGGGAACGTAAATACAGCAGTGGCAGGAGGTCACGCCGCAACCATCTCGGTCAACGTCAATGAACGTGACTCAGCCTCGTTTGTAAGCCAGCTCGTAGAATCCGGAATCTCAGAAGATGATGCGATATCTCTCGTCGCAATTCTCGAAGCCGAAGAGCCAGAGAGTGAGCTTGAGCCGTTCGGGACTAGAGCAAACAGCTGGATCGCATCCAACCTCAAAAAAGCAGCGGACGGCACATGGAAAGCAGGCGTTTCAGTTGCCACAGCTGTCATCACGGAAGCAGCGAAGAAATACTACGGTTTATAGAAAGGAATAACAATCGCATGCAGCGGATCATTTTGCCGCTGGCGCAACAAATTGCCCGCTGATGCGTGCGTTGAATATCAGGAAAGTCTCAAAGCCCGCTCCTGGCCGAAGGCCATCACTCACCCTCGGAGCTATCGCCTGTTCACATGCGGTGATTCTCTAGCAGGAAGTCCACGAACAATCGCACCCGCGCCGGCATCGCCGAGCCACCTACGAACACCGCATGAATGGGTTCCCTATCACCGGGATTGAAGGCTTCCAGTAGCGGCACCAGATCGCCGCGCTGCAAATCCTCGGCCACGCTGAATTTGCCGATGCGCGCGATGCCGGCGCCCACCCGTGCGAATTGCGCCAGCGCCTCACCGCTGCTGCATTCGATATTGCCGCATACCTTGAGGGAGAATGCCTGGTCGTCGCGGATGAACGGCCAGTTGGGTTCAGCACGTCGGAAGTTGAAGCGCAGGCAGTTGTGTTGCAGCAGCTCTTCCGGTTGCTGCGGCGTGCCGTGGCGCTGGAGATAGTCTGGGGAGGCCACCACCACCTGGCCGGTATCGCCTATGCGGCGAGCGGTCAGTGGGCTGTCGGGAAGATGGCCAAAGCGCACGGCTACGTCGGCCTGGCCGCCGAGAATATCGACTACTTCGTCGCCCAGAGTGAGGTCGACAGTGATGTTCGGGTAACGCGCGCTGAATGCGGTCACCAACGGCACGATGGCCAGCCGCCCGTGGCCGAGCGCAGCACTTACGCGCAAGCGGCCTTTAGGTACGCCCTGGTCAGCAATGGCCTCTTCGACCTCGGCCATATCGGCAAGGATGCGTCGAGCACCACGCAGATAGGCCTCGCCTTCGGCGGTAAAAGTGATCGCGCGGGTAGTGCGCAGCAACAGGCGGGTACCGAGGCGTTGTTCAGTGCGCGCGATGATTCGGCTGACGGCCGAGGGTGTCAGCCCCAACGCTCGCGCGGCGGCCGACAGGCTGCCTTCCTCCGCCACGCTGGCGAACACGACCATTTCACCTGACCTGCCGCTAAAGTCCATTTGTTCCTCCCAAGCAAAGGTGTTTGCCGAAAAGGCTATCTACCGCTTGCAATGTCCGAATTGTAGCATTCGCGGCATAGATGAGGAGCCTTTCCATGCGTATAAATCCCCCCCTTGTTGCACTCGCCATCGGTGCCTTCGGCATCGGTGTCACCGAGTTCGCCCCCATGGGCATGTTGCCGGGCATCGCCAGCGATCTCGGCGTTTCCATTCCGGCTGCCGGCCTGCTGGTCAGCGCCTATGCGCTAGGCGTGCTGCTTGGTGCGCCACTGATGACCCTGACCACCGGCCGGATTCCCCGGCGCTACCTGCTGATCGGCCTGATGGCCATTTTCACCCTGGGCAACCTGATGTCGGCCCTGGCCACCGATTACACTAGCCTGCTGATCGCCCGGGTGGTGACCTCGCTGAACCACGGTGCCTTCTTTGGCGTCGGCTCCATCGTCGCCGCCAGCGTGGTCGCGCCGGACAAACGTGCCGGCGCGGTGGCGGCGATGTTCATGGGCCTGACCCTGGCGACCATCGGTGGCGTGCCGCTGGCGGCTTGGTTTGGCGAGGTGTTTGGCTGGCGCACGGCGTTCTGGGGCATTACCGGCCTTGGTGTGTTGACCATGCTTGCGCTGTGGTTCGCGCTGCCCAATATGCCTCTGCCGAAAGGCGGCGGCGTGCTGGCTGAAATCCGCGTGCTGGGTTGTGGCTCTGTGCTGGCAGCCTTGGCCCTGACCGTGATCGGGTCCAGTGCGATGTTTACCGTATTCACCTATATCGCGCCGATCCTCAGCAGCGAGACCCAGGCGTCCACCACCTTCATCACCGCCATGCTAGTGCTATACGGCATCGGGCTGACGTTGGGCAACATATGGGGCGGCAAGGCGGCGGATCGCTCCGTCGACCGTACCCTGATCGTCTCGCTGAGTGCGCTGATCCTGGTCTTGCTGGCGTTCACGATGTTGATGCGCTGGCCGCTACCGGCCGCCGTGGCCATCCTGATCTGGGGTATCGCTAGCTTCGCCATCGTGCCGCCGCTGCAGATGCGTGTGATGGAGGCGGCCAAGGCCGCACCCAACCTGGCTTCGGCGGTGAATATCGGTGCCTTCAACCTGGGCAATGCGATTGGCGCGGCGCTGGGTGGCGCGGTGATCAATGCGGGGCTGGGCTATCCGGCGATTCCCCTGGCCGGTGCGGCGATGGCCGTGCTGGGGCTGTTGATGGTGTTGGGGTTTGCCTGGCGTTCCAGGGTGGCGGCGGCTGCAGTGATGTAAAGGCCGGCCTGTGTCAACTGGGGCAGCCACGGTTTGAAATGAATCGTGGCCAGTCCCCGATTCTTTGCTGGCCTACCGCGCATCCTTGCCTTCGCAGGCCTGAGCAGTCGCAGCGGGGATTGGCCTAACTCGCTTATGGCCTGGCATCAGTCGTGCCCATTGAGCGATGCAGGGCGGTAACGTCGCACTCACCTAGCCAGGTGCCAAAACGCCAGTTGTATCGCCCAAGATTTCGCAGAGGCATTCAAGCGGCAGCTTCTGGCCGATAGCGGCGGTGCGTCACATGGGCGTTTTCTTTACACCCAGCGTTGATCCTTCAGCGTTGGGTGCAGGAAAGGGCTCTGAAAGCTGTAATATAGACAGTGGTGGGACTCACTAATGAGGGCGGGACGAGGCTTCCCGACGTCACCTGACAGGGCAATGGTCACCAGGTCTCCATGCGTCATCCCCGTCATCGTCCAGGTCCAGTAGTGCTGCGTCCATGAAGTCCAGCAGGTCGCGATCCCCTGCGTCGACAGCTGCCACGACAGCGCACTGACTGCGCGCTTCTTCAGAGAGGCCAGGCTGTCGAGTATCCGGCACCCAGATCTGGATTGGGCGCGGGCCAGCCGCCCGCAAAGCGGCACGGTGCTTATTCACCCGGATGTTCACGTCATTGCTTGCCACTATTTCTAATCTCTTCACCTTAGTTTCATGTAACAGGGTGGCGCGCTCCTTTGTTACATGCAACGCGAGATGAGGTCGGTAAAACGGTCCCAGTGGGCACTGCCCAAGTGATGGATCGCCGAGTTTGCCCTTGGCGACACCAGGATTTACTCCCGCTCATCCCGCGTCGAGCGCAGCAGCACGCGGTCCATGCCGCGGGTGCTCAGCACCCGCTTGAGCGCTGCAAAAAGATGGGTGGGCACGGTCACGGCGTAGCGGGGCTTCGGGCGGCGGCTCTCCAGGGCGTGGATCAGTTTGTCGACCACGGCTTCGGGGCCGAGGGTGAAGGGCGCCTTGCCCTCCTGGCTGGCCAGGCGGGCTTCCACCTTGCGGTAGGTGTCGGCATGGGCGCTGTGGGTGGTGTCGATATTGGCCTTGAACGCCTGGTAGGCATTCTCGCGGAAGCGGCTGGCGATGGGGCCGGGCTGGATCAGGCTGATATGGATGCCGCTGCCGGTCAGCTCCTGGCGCAGGGTGTCGGTGAGGCCTTCGAGGGCGAACTTGGAGCAGATATAGGCGCCGCGGTAGGGCAGGGCGGCGAAGCCCAGCACCGAGCTGTTGTGGACGATGCGGCCATGGCCCTGGGCGCGCATCATCGGCAGTACCCGGGCGGTGAGCTCGTGGGTGCCGAGCAGGTTAGTCTCCAGCTGTTCGCGCAGTACCGCTCGGGTCAAATCCTCCACGGCGCCGGGCTGGCCGTAGGCGCCGTTGTTGAACAGCGCCGTCAGTCGCCCTGCGGTGCGCGCCTGTACCGCTGCCACCGCAGCCTCGATGGAGTCGCTGTCGGCCAGGTCCAGTGGTAGCGCCTCGAAGCCTTCCTCCTCGAGCCGGGTGACATCCGCCGCCGCCCGGGCGGTGGCGAAGACCCGCCAGCCTCGCTTGGCCAGCGCGTGGGCCGCGGCATGGCCGATGCCACTGGAACAGCCGGTGATCAGTATGCTGCGCGTAGGCGTCTCAGGGGCGTCTGGCATCTTCGTCTCCTTGATGACCTGCATGATGAGTTTGGCAGGGGGGTAAAAGTGTTGGCCGGTACGGAGCTACTTTACTTGGCTATTAACAAACGTGAAGTCCGCGTGCCCTTGGGGCGGTTTCGTGTCAGATGGCCTCGAATTGCTAGACTCCCAGAGGAGAATGAGGCATTCCCGTGTTTCAACGTTGAATGCCGACCAAGAAGAACGGCCATGGAGGCGCAGAATGAGTGACACCAAGTACGCTCAGCAGGGCATGACATTCCGCCAAAGCGTGGAGCATATGGTGGATCATGCCATCGAGATCATGGAGCTGGACGAGGGCATCGGCAACGCCATGAAGGTGTGCCAGAGCGTGGTCCAGGTCTCCTTTCCGGTGGAAATCAACGGCAAGGCAGAGATCTTCACCGGCTGGCGGGCCACCCACAGCGATCACCGGTTGCCGTCGAAAGGGGGGATTCGTTTTGCGCCGATCGTCGACCAGGACGAGGTGGAGGCCCTGGCGGCGCTGATGACCTACAAGTGCGCCATCGTCGATGTGCCGTTTGGCGGTTCCAAGGGCGGCTTGGTGATCGATCCGCGTCAATATGAGCGCTATCAGCTGGAGGCGATCACCCGCCGCTTCGCCCGTGAACTGATCCTCAAGGGCTATCTGAGCCCGGCCCAGAACGTGCCGGCCCCGGACATGGGGACCGGGCCCCGCGAGATGGGCTGGATGGTGGATACCTACCGCCAGATGTTCCCCAACGACATCAACTATATGGGCGCGCTGACCGGCAAGCCGGTGGAGCATGGCGGGGTGCGCGGGCGCAACGAGGCCACCGGTCGCGGGGTGCAGTACGCGCTGCGTGAGCTGTTCCGCCATCCCGAGGAGCTCGAGCGCTGCGGCCTGTCCGGCAGCCTCGCCGGCAAGCGGGTGATCGTCCAGGGCCTGGGCAACGTCGGCTACTATGCCGCTCATTTCCTGGAGACTGAAGACGACTGCCTGATTACTGCGATCATCGAGCGCGATGGGGCGGTGGTGAATGCGGATGGCCTGGACGTCAGCGCGGTGCGCGATCACGTCGCCGAGACCGGCGGGGTCAAGGGCTTCGCCGGTGGCGAATATCGCGAGGATGGCACTGCAGTGCTGGAGATGGCCTGCGATATCCTGATTCCGGCGGCACTCGAGGGCGTGATCACCGCCGACAATGCCGAGCGTATCCAGGCGTCGTTGATCGCCGAGGCGGCCAATGGCCCGGTGACCTTCGCCGCCGACAAAATCCTTCAGGAGCGTGGCGTGGAAATCCTGCCGGACGCCTACTGCAACGCCGGCGGGGTGGTGGTCTCCTACTTCGAGTGGATCCGTAACCTCAACCACGTGCGTTTCGGTCGCCTGGAGCGGCGTTTCCACGAGGCCAGGGGCGAGCAGATCATTGCTGCCATCGAAGACGCCTCGGGCGTCGAGGTCCCCGAGCACCTGCGCCAGAAGCTGGCACGCGGGGCCGATGAGTTCGACCTGGTGCGTTCGGGGCTGGACGACTCCATGCGCCTGGCGCTGCAGTCGATCATCGCGGTGCGCCGCGACAATCCCAAGATTCACGATTACCGCATGGCGGCCTACGCCATCGCCATCGAGAAGGTCGCCCGCCACTACCGCGATATCGGCTTCTGAACGGCTTCACCCGTGGCGCGGGCGAGGCCACAACCTCGCCCGCATGGTGGCGTTGAGTCTCATGGTGGCGTGCCGATCATCCGCTCCAGCTCACGGTTGAAGGCCGCCGGCTTGGCCATGTGCAGGAAGTGGTCGCTATCTTCCATGATCACGGCGTCGAACTCCGGTAGCAGCAGGCGGTTGGCGTCGACGTCGGTGGGCCACAGGTCGGCGTTGATGGCCATCACGGGGAACGTCAGCGCTGCGAACTGCTGGGCCGCTTCGCCATCGGCATGCCGCGACAGCATCTCCTGCATGGCGCTAATCGCCACCTCGGGCGGTGCGGCAGCCATATCCTCCACGACCCACTCGCGTAGCGTGGCATCGGTGCTGTCGATAAACATCGACGCCACGAACTGGCGTGCGGCCGGGGCGAAGTCCTGTTGGAGCGGTTCCAGCAGCTCGTCGCGCTGCTCCTCGCTGACGTCCGCGGCCACGTCGTGGAAGGTGTCGACGCCGATGATACCGATGACGCGCTCGGGCATCAGGCGTGCCGCTTCGACGCTGACCGGCCCGCCCATGGAGTGCCCGACCAGGATCGCTTGCTCCACCTCCAGGTCGTCCAGTACCGCCTTCACGTCCTCGCCGAAGGCCGGCAGGGTATAGACCTCGCGCCCCTGGCCAGAGTGGCCGTGCCCGGCCAGGTCGACCGTCACCACGCGATGGCGCTGCGCAAAGTGCGGTAGTTGCCCGCGCCAGTAGCGCCCGTCGCCGCTCCAGCCATGGATGAAGACCAGCGTCGGCTCGCCGCTGCCCTGCACCTCGTAAGCAATCGGCACGCCGTCTGCTGAGTCGGCCATTCGCGGCCAGTTGACCTCGGTCGCCAGCGCCTGGCCGGCAAACGCCAACAGCAGCATCAGGCCCACGCCGTATACCGCAACTCTGCTCATGATGACCTCCCTCGCGTGTTGGTGACTCCTGCAGCATAGATGAGTCATACGCTATTTAGCAGGGCGGGCACTGCGCCTGGCGTTGCGGTGGGTCATGCACTCACCAGCCTGGCCCGGCTGGTGCCATTGCCCAGCGGTTCGACCTGGATCTGCACCGGGATGCGCTCGTGCATCTCCTGCACGTGGGAGATCACGCCGACGCGGCGGCCCAGCGCCTGCAGGCCGTCGAGCGCCTCCATGGCCAGCGCCAGCGACTGGGGGTCGAGGCTGCCGAAGCCTTCGTCGATGAACAGCGACTCGATGGTCAGCTCGCCGGAGGCCATCGAGGCCAGCCCCAGGGCCAGCGCCAGTGACACCAGGAAGGTCTCGCCGCCGGAGAGCGAGTGCACCGAGCGGCGTTCGTCGCCCATGTCGTGGTCCACCACCAGCAGGCCGAGCTCGCTGCCGCCGCGCACCAGGCGGTAGCGGCGGCTGAGCCCGGCGAGGTGCAGGTTGGCGTGCTCGAGCAGCTGCTCGAGGTTGTAGGCCTGGGCGATGCGCCGGAATAGCTTGCCGTCGGCGGAGCCGATCAGCTCGCTGATCTGCCCCCAACGGCGGTGTTCGGCACGCGCGGCCTCACGTTCGGCCTGGCCGGCCTGCTGGCGGGCGCGCTTGCGGTCGTCGTCGCCGAGCGCGAAGGCGGCGTCGTCGCGGGCCTGCTGGGCGGCCTCCAACTGGGGGGCCAGGGCCTGGCGCTCCTCGCTGAGACCCTGGCGCAGGCGGTCCAGCTCGGCCTCGGCACGTTCACCGAGCAGGGCCTCATCGTCGTCGGGGGCCTGGCCGCGGCGGTGCTCGAGCAGCGCCGTGCGCCGCTCGGCCAGGGTGGCGGCGGCGCGCTGGCGGGCCTGGTCGGCGGCCTCGATTCGCTGCTCCTCGGCGCGGGCCTCGTCGTCGCCCTGGGCCAGCAGGCGGGCGAGGGTGGCATCGTCCAGCTCGGGGTGGGCACCGCGCCAGGCGTCCAGCTCGCCGCTGAGTGTCTCGCGCTCCTGGCGCCTCGCGCTGAGCTGCTCGGCCTCGTAGTCGCGCTGCTGGGTAAGACGCAGCCGGGCCTGTTCGGCAGCGTGCTGCTGAGTAAGTGCTTGCTCGCGCTCCCGGCGGGCGCTCTCCAGGGCGGCGTCGAGCCGCTGCTGCCAGGCATCCGGGCTGGCGTGCTCACCGAGTGTCTCGGCGAGGCGCTGGGCCAGGGCGCCGCGCTGCTCGCGCAGCGGCGGCAGTTGCTCGTCGAGTTCGGCCAGCCGCTGGTCGGCGCCGGCCTTGTCGGCTGCCAGGCGCGTCAGGGTCAGCTCGCCCTGGCGCAGGGCGTCCTCCAGGGGGGCCAGCTCGGCCTCGGCCCGGGCGAGTTCATCGAGGGTTTGGCGCTCACGCCGCCGGCGAGACTCGCTGTCAGCCTGCTGGGCGAGCAGCCAGGTATCGCGCTGCGCGTCGTCCACCTCTGCCAGCTCGCCATATAGCGGGTGCTCCTGCAGTGCCGACCGGGCGCTGGCCAAGCGCTGGTCGGTCTCCTCCAGCGCCTTGTGGCCCTGGGCCAGGGCGGCCTCCACGGCGCGGTATTCGCCGAGCAGGGTGTCGCGCTGCTGCTGGGCAGTGTCGCGGGCCTGCTTGGCGTCATCCAGCTGGCGCGCCTCTTCCGCCTCCTGGGCGGCGAGCTGGGCGGCCTCGGGCGTCGCCGGTGGCTGCTGGCGCCAGGGGTGGTCGAGCCCGCCGCACACCGGGCAGGGCTCGCCCTCCTGCAGCTGGGCGCGTAGCTGTGCCACGCTCTCGCTGCGTACCGCGCGGCTGCGCTCGATCAGTGCGCTGACGCTTGCGAGGTGCCCCTCGGCCTTGTCGAGGCGCTGGCGCGCGGTTTGGCCCTCTTCCAGCAGCCGCGTGCGCGTCACCTGGTCCTTCTCCAGCTGGTCGGCGAGCCGACGCTGGGCGGTATGGGTGCGTTCCAGCTCCTGCCAGCGGCTGGCCAGCTCGCCAAGGGCCAGCTGGCGCTGGGCGGCGCTGTCGTGGGCCTGCTGGGCGGCCTGGCGGGCGTCGTCCGGGCGCGGGTGCGTGCCCATCAGCCGCTTGAGGGTGGCTCGCTTGTCATCCCGCTCACGCTGGCGGCCCTGCTGGGCCTCGTGGGCCTTGCGGTGCTCATCACTGAGGGTGGCGGTACGGGCCTGCTGCTGGCGGTGGGCCGCTGCGAGGTCGGCAAGCTGCTTATCCACGCCGGCCAACTGCTGAGACTGTTCGAGCGCTTGACGTAGCGCGGGCTCGGCGCGCTGCCTGGCGTCGCTGGCGTCAGTGAGTGCTTGCTCCGCCTTCGATAGCGCTGCAGTGGCGGCTTGCTGGTCTGAGAGCGCCGTTTCCAGCGCGCGCTGGGTCTTGGCGTGGGTCGCCTCCAGGGTGGCGATCTCGCCGGGGAGGGCGGCCTGGCGGGCGAGGGCGTGGCGCTGGGGCGCGATCCGCTGGCGCCAGGTGCGGTCGGCACGCTGCTGTGCCAGCCCCTGCCACGCGTCGTCGGCGGCTTGCTGCTGGGCAATGCCCTGGCGATAGGCGTCGCGCAAGCGGGCGTCGTCATCATGCCAGCGCTGCCGTGTAGAAAGCCTTTCCTGTTGCCTCTGCAGGTTAGTGAGTGCTTGCTGGGTGGCCTCGGCGGCGCGCTCGAGTTCGGCGCGCGCCTCGGGCTCGGCGGGCAGGTCGTCGGCGAGTTTGGCGTCGAGGGCATCCACTGCCTTCTTTGCTTGGCTGGCGCGACGGTAGGCGGCGATCGAGATCTGCGAGTACTCGGCGGTGCCGGTGAGGCGCTCGAGCAGGTCGCTACGCTCGTTGTCGTCGGCCTTGAGGAAGGCGGCGAACTCGCTCTGGGCCAGCAGCACGGCACGTGTGAACTGGTCGAAGCTGAGCCCCAGGCGCTCGGGCAGCAGGCGGTCGAACTCGCGCTTCTGGGTGGTCAGCAGCTGGTCGGCGTCGAGATCGCGCAGCGACTGCTCGGCGGCTTGCAGGCGGCCGCTGGCCTTCTCCCGGGCACGGCGCACCGCCCAGCGGGCGCGGTAGCGGCGGCCGTCGCGGCCCAGGAAGTCGACCTCGGCATAGCCGCTGGCAGTACCGCGGCGCAGCAGGGTGCGTGGGTCGGCGGTGTTGAGCGTCTCGCCCTCCACGTCGGGTAGCGAGGCGTCGCGCACCGGCGCCTGGCGCAGCCGCGGGGTGCTGCCGTAGAGCGCCAGGCACAGCGCGTCGAGCAGGGTGCTCTTGCCGGCGGCGGTGGGGCCGGTGATGGCGAACAGGCCGGCATCGCGCAGCGGCGCGGTGGTGAAGTCGAGCTCGAGGGGGCCGGGCAGCGAGGCCAGGTTGGCGAGGCGCAGGGCGAGGATCTTCATGGCCGTGGCTCCTCGTCGTCGCTATCCAGCACCTCCTGCAGCAGCTGGTCGAGGTCGGCCATCACCGCCTCGCCGGGGGGCTCGTCCCAGCGCGCTTGCCAGGTGCGCTCGAAGAGCTTGCGTGGTCCCAGGCTCTCGAGGTCGACCCGTGCCGTGTCGGCCTGCTCGGCAACCCGCGGCAGGCGCCGCTCCAAACGCAGCAGGCGCAGGGATTTGCCTTCCAGGGCGGCGTCTACCTGGGCGCGCAAGTCGGGAATCGGCGCCTCGAGCTCGACGCGTACCTCCAGCCAGGGCCAGCGCTCCCGGGCGAGCGCAGGGTCATCCTCCAGGGCCTCTAGCTCGGCGAGCACCTCTTCAAGGGGCGCGGGGCCGATGCGCAGCATGGCTACCGGGCGCGGCACGCGAATCGCCTCGCTGGCCGCCAGGCTGTCGCCGTCGAGGGTGACCTCGACCACTTGGTGCGGGTAGTCGACCTCGCTGAAGTCCAGCGGCAGGGGGCTGCCGCTGTAGCGGATGCGCGCCTCGCCGACCTGCTGGGCGCGGTGCAGATGGCCGAGGGCGACATAGGCGATCTCGGTGGGGAACAGCGACGCCGGGATCGACTCCTCGCCGCCGATCACGATGGGGCGCTCGCTGGCTTCCGATACCGCCGCGCCGTGCAGGTGGGCGTGGCTCATGGCCACCAGCGCCTGGCCGGGCTGACGCTTGTCGCGGGCGGCGGCAATCAGCTGCTGGTGGACCCGTTCGATGCCGGCCACATAGTCGTTGCGGCGTTCGCCATTGTCGGCGGTTTGGTCGCCACCAAGCCCGGCCCCGGTGACCTCGGCGGGGCGCAGGAAGGGCAGCGCCAGGCACCAGGCCTGGGTCTCGCCGTCGCTGTCGCTGAGCGGTACCAGCAGGCGCTCGGCGTCGAGGCGGCCGTCATCCAGCCAGTTGACCCGGCCCAGGGCGTGGGTGCGCAGACGTTTCATCAGCGGTGCCGGCAGCTCGATGCGGTTGCCGCTGTCGTGGTTGCCGGCGATCAGCACGATATCCAGCCGTGGCAGCCGCTGGTGGGCGCGGACGATGAAATCATAGAGCAGCTCCTGGGCGCGCAGCGACGGGTTGACCACGTCGAACAGGTCGCCGGCTACCAGCAGGGCGTCGGCCCGGCGCTCGGCCAGGGTATCGAGTAGCCAGTCCAGGAAGGCGCGGTGCTCGGCGTGGCGCTCCTGGCCGTGGAAACTCTGGCCGAGGTGCCAGTCGGCGGTGTGGATCAGCTTCACGGTGGCTCCTGGGCGATGATGCGAAAGGCCCGATGATAGCGCCTGGGCGCTCCGGCTGCAGTGCATGGGTGATGCGCTATCATCCATTAGTCGCAAAAGCACCCCGCTGCTTTGCACCTGGCGAGCCGCACCGCTACCCTGGATATTGTACATTTCTGTTTTCTTGTACAATTAATTCGCTTTTGCCTTCGCAGACACTGCATCCCGCAAAACAACAACTGGAGTACGCTTGTGAAACGCATCGCACTGCTTCCCCTCGCTGCCGCCACCGTGATGATGGCAACCGCTACCCAGGCCGTGGCCGATCGTGAAGGCTGGCCCGAGAGCTTCACCATGGGCACCGCCAGCCAGGGCGGCACCTACTACATCTACGGCTCCGGCTGGGCCAACCTGATCGCCGACGAGTTGGGCGACATGTCCGGCGGCGGCGAAGTGACCGGCGGCCCGACCCAGAACCTGGCACTGGTCCACAACGGCGATATCTCCTTCGGCATGGCCACCATGGGGCCGGCCACCGATGCGGTGAACGGCGAGAGCCCGCTGGCGCCGGGCGTGCCGATGGACAACGTCTGTGCCATGTTCCCGATGTACGAGACGCCGTTCTCGATCACTGCGCTGTCCAGCTCGGACATTACCAGCATTTCCGAAATTCCTGACGGGGCGCGGATCGGCTTCGGTCCGTCTGGCTCGACCTCCGACACCTACTTCCCGGCGATCCTCGAAGAGCTGGGCATCGACTTCGAGCGCCGTAACGGCGGCTGGACCGACCTGGGTGGCCAGCTCCAGGATGGCCTGCTCGACGTCATCGCCTTCGCTGCGGGCATCCCGATCCCGGCGGTCAGCCAGCTCGAGGTGCAGACCGACGTCAACATCATCGAATTCACCGAGGAAGAGCAGCAGGCCGCCATCGCCGCCTTCCCGGTCTCCGAGTTCATGATCCCGGCCAATACCTACGAGACCCTCGAGGAAGACGCCCGCGCCGTGTCGATGTGGAACTTCGCCATCGCCGGCTGCGACC
>NZ_NSKB01000002.1 GCF_002286975.1 Halomonas salipaludis | reverse complement strand
GCCGTGGTGCCGGCAGCTCAGAGGACTCGGCCCGGCGTTCGAGGCGGCGAGCGGTTCTGACGGAGAGGCCGGCCTTGGCGGCGGCGACCTCCTGGGTCTGGCCTTGTTGGCGTTGCGACATATAGAGCGTGACCTGTTGGCTGGTGACCGCCATACCGGCTCCCTGGTGGGTCGGGACAAGCGGTCAAGCTTAGGGCAACCGGCCACAATAGTTGTCGTCGGCCGGCCAGAGTAATTGTCGCTCTATACTCTAGCCGTCTCGGCCCTACCTGCATGGCGCTGTGCATCTCGGCGTAGGGTAATCGGGTTGATGCCTGTCGTCGCCAACTCACTCGCATGCCCTAAAAGCCAATGCTCGAAGCGCGCGCTCAGAATTTCCGCATGAAACTGAAGCCCGAGCATGTTCGGTCCACGCGAGAAGGCCTGATTTCGATATAGTGCCGTCGACGCGAGAAGGCGACAGCCGTCCGGCAGGTCGAACGTATCGCCGTGCCAGTGCAGCACGGAAATGCCGCGCAAGGCAGCAAGAGGGTTGAGTTCATCAGAGTTTGCAAGCTTCAGTGCCGACCAGCCGATCTCCTTGGCCGGTCCTGGATAGACACGGGCGCCGAGGGCGGCTGCCATTAGTTGCGCGCCAAGGCAAATACCGAGCGTCGGCAAGCCGGCCTCGAGACGTGTCCGCAGAAGCCGGGTCTCTTCTAAGATGAACGGATAGGCCTCGTGCTCGTAGACACCTATCGGGCCGCCCAAAACTACGAGAAGATCCGGGCCGAGCGGATCTTGGTCCTCAAGGTTGCACTCCGCCACATCGACATACTCGATCTCGTAGCCGGCCTCCCGCAAAGGGGCTTCAAAGCTGCCGAGATCCTCGAAACCGATATGGCGAAGGGCCTTTACCGTGCGCTGGGTCATGATGCTTTCTCGGGAGGTGTCGGCCTGCCGCAGCGAGCCATGAGAATATGCTCGAAATCCTTTAGCGCGGCGGCGGCGGTGGCGAGCGGCTCCCTGCCGGCCCCGATAGCAACAGTCTCGCCCATCGCATCGGTGGTGATGCGTATCGCCTTGTCCTTTCCGCGCACATTCGCCAGCGGGTCGGCGAGGGGGTAGGTCCGGATGCCGACACTTGCGCGAATTTCACCATTCGAGTTCGTGAGATGGCCGACGAGTTTGGGGACAAGGCCTTGAACATGCCACGCCTCGATGCGCTCGCGGGTGACGGACTGGATGCCTTCCACGGCAAGGTCGTCCATCGTCAGCTCGGCTCCGAGGCCGAAATTGGCGATGATAAGCAGCTTGCTGGCTGTGTCCCAGCCCTCGGTGTCGTTGCGCGGGTCGGCCTCCGCGAAACCGCCCGTCTGCGCCTGACGCAGCGCCTCGTCGAAACCGAGCCCTTGCGCTGTCATGGCGTCGAGCAGGAAATTGGTGGTGGCGTTGAGGATGCCCTCGATCTCGAGTACCTCGCTGCCCTTCAGGCTGTGCTCAAGAAGATCGACCGTCGGCAAAGCGGCTGCCGCCGCGCCGCTGATCTTCAGCATCGCCCCCGAAGCCTGCGCGAGCGCCTGTAACTCTCTACCGCTGTGGACCAACGCACCCTTGGATATGACGATCGTGTCGCGCCCGGCCGACAGCGCCGAGCGAATGTAGGCAAGGCCTGGACCGCCGGTGCGAAAATCACTCGGCCCTGCTTCGACCAATATGTCGGCGTCGCTCGCTTCGATGAAATCCGGCCCCGACAGGCCAGGTTCTAGTGAATCGAACCGGTCAGCTTCAATTCCCCCCACATCCATCATGCCGGACCGCGAACCGCAGATCGCCACCAGTCGTACATCCGCCCGATAGACCTGCCGATAGGCTTCGCGACGGGAAAGGAGCAGATTGGCCGTAGCGCGGCCGACGCCGCCGAAACCTGCAATCGCAATCCTGATGACATTCATGCGTTGATCCTTTCACATCGAGCGAGGAGGGTAGTTTGCCAGTAACGCGATGCAATGGTGTTCGATGCTACCGCGGCTTTGGCATACTGCCGTGAACGGCGGGTCGCCACGACAGTATGCCTGTCTCGTCAGGCGCGAACGAACGCCAGCAGATCGGCGTTCACAACCTCGGGATGGGTAGCGAACAGACCGTGCGAAAGGCCCGGGTAGGTCTTCAGCGTTCCGTCACGCACCAGCTTGACCGCCTTGTGTGCCGAGTTCTCGATCGGGACGATCTGATCGTCTTCGCCGTGAAGGAAAAGGACCGGAACGGTGATCGCTTCCAGATCCGCGGTAAAGTCGGTCTCGGAAAATGCCTTGATGCAGTCGTAATGCGCCTTTGCGCCACCGGCCATGCCCTGCCGCCACCAGTTGTCGATCAGGCCCTGGCTTACCTCTGCACCCTCGCGGTTGAAGCCGTAGAACGGACCACTCGGGATACCTTTGTAGAATTGCGCACGGTTCTGGGCCAGTGCCTCGCGAAATCCGTCGAAAACCTCCATCGGGATGCCGTCCGGGTTTTTGTCGGACCTGACCATCACGGGAGGAACCGCGCCGATCAGCACGGCCTTGGCGACGCGGCCGGGCTTAGCCTGGGCGGCATAACGGGCGACCTCGCCACCGCCGGTCGAATGGCCGATATGAATGACATCACGGAGGTCCAGCGCCTTCACGATGGCCGCAACATCCGCGGCGTACGTGTTCATTTCGTTACCTGTATCGGTCTGGTCTGAACGGCCATGGCCGCGCCTGTCATGTGCAATGACCCGGTAGCCTTGAGACAAAAAGAACAGCATTTGTGTGTCCCAGTCGTCGCCGCTCAGCGGCCAGCCGTGGTGAAACATCACTGGCTGCGCGTCTTTCAGGCCCCAGTCCTTGTAAAAGATGTTGGTACCATCGGATGTAGTGATCATAGCCATGACAGTTCTCCTTCAGGTTGAGCTTAAGCAATTCCTGGAAGCGGATGGCACCATGGTGAGTGGCATCGACGCTTGCGCCGTGCCGTTCTGATAGGTTCCATTTCGAACGGAAGTGCTCGGTGGTTCCAGTCTGATGACTCTAGCAAGCGCTTTCACGCAGCGTGGTGCGATACCTGCGATGTAGTTGCCGATCTTGCTGTCAATCGCGATGCGATCCGTCCTGCGGTTTTTCGCCTATGAAGTTGCCGAGCAGACCGACCGAACCGATGCTGGGCGTGGGCACGGCGCATGTTGTTGACGTCGAGGGCTCCGAAACGCTCGGTCATAGTGGTCTGTAGTGCGCCTTCGTCGATCAGGGCGGCAACGCGCTCCAGCAGGTCGTGCTGGCGGATCATGTCGGTGGTCTGGAAAATGGCGCTGGTGAACATCAGCTCCCAGTGCAATGCCAGGCTCTTGCGCTTCAAGGGTAGAGCGTCGAGCCGCTTCGGTGAATGCACGTCTGAACTGCTCAATATGCTCATTGCGAACGGGTAGTAGCGCGATTTCATAAACTTTGGTGGCAGCCCCTCGTGTCGAGTCCAACGGTTAAAAATTCACACTGACGAGATGAGCTTGTGGCTCGACGGCAATCGCAATTTTTCCCTGGAGACCATTTTTTCGCCTCTCCAGCAGAGCATGGGCGACTGGAATGTCGGCTAGGGAGTACACCGCGCCTACATGTGGCCGCAGCTGACCGCGTGCTACCAAGGCACTCAATTCATCCAGTTTGCCGCGGTTCTGTCGGGTGAAAACGAAGTGAAAACTAGCATTCTTGCCCCAGGCCTCAATGACATTTTGCGGCTGTGCAATGTCCACAATCGAGACCACTCGGCCAAGTTGTGCGAGCACGTCGGAGCTACGCGACAAGGTGTTGCCGCCAATAGTATCGAACACTACATCGACGCCGTGCCCATTGGTTTCCCGCAGGATGACGTCGACGTAATCCTCCTCTTCGTAGTCGATGACCACGTCGGCACCTATATTTCGTACGAAATCAACGTTTGTGTCGCGCACGGTGGTGAACACCATGGCGCCCATGGCTTTTGCCACCTGGATCGCCACATGGCCGACGCCGCCAGCACCACCGTGCACCAGGATGCTCTCTCCCACCCTAAGCGCCGCACGCACGACCAGGGCTTCCCACACCGTCCCGCCAACCAGGGTCAAGCTGGCCGCCTCGAGATGACTCAGCGAAGGCGGCTTCTTGCCGATGATGTTTTCGGCTGCAACATGGTACTCGGCATAACTTCCAGGGCCGTCAAAAATCTGCGGGGTGTACCAGACTTCGTCGCCTGGCACGAAGCTCGTCACCCCCGGCCCGACGGCTTCGACAACGCCGGACACGTCATGCCCGGTAATGGCCGGTAGCGGCACCAGGTCGGAATAATCCCCACGTCGCACCTGGTAATCCAGCGGATTGATGGAGGTTGCGTGTACCCGCACCAGCACTTGTCCCGCGTGCGGCACTGGCTTGGGTACCTCACTAAGCTCGAACGATTCCGGGCCGCCAAATGCGTTAAGTATCAGCGCTTTCATAATAAATCCTCGTTATGGCAAAGAAGGGATATCGAAAAGTTCAGCAATCAGGACACTCTTCATTCGCGCATCATTGCGATGCGCTCCTTAGCGCCTGTATAGCAGCGGAATGGCCGGACGGAGGCGGTGCTTATAGCCATGTCAGTTCTCCTTCGGGGGCAAGCATGGACAATTCCTGGAAACGGCAGGGGCAAGAGGGCGTCATGGCTGCTGTGGCGAGCGGTGTCGACGGAAGGGCCATGCCCCCTTCAAGATGGGGGACAATCCGAACGAAAGTGCTCAGTGGTGCCAGTTTGTTGACCCTAGCAAGCGTTTAGATGAAGCGCGGTGCGTTATCTGCGTTGTGGTTGCCAATCTTGCGGTCAATTGCGGTACGGTAGCGTCCTTAGCCCTCAAGGACATATAGCTGCTCGT
Organism: Halomonas salipaludis; assembly: GCF_002286975.1. GTDB lineage: Bacteria > Pseudomonadota > Gammaproteobacteria > Pseudomonadales > Halomonadaceae > Franzmannia > Franzmannia salipaludis. The sequence goes on along the minus strand of NZ_NSKB01000002.1, from coordinate 777,897 downwards.
TAAGCGACCGCTTGCTCAATGGCAAAACTCCTGGGGCAGCTATGAAAACGCTAACGTCTACTTGAAGTGAGGTTAGGTGCTATGCCATGTGGACTTGACTTGGAACGGTAGCTTCGCTGCGATTGATCGCAAGATTGGCAACTAAACCGCAGTTTTTGCGCCGTAACTTGTCGAAGTGGTTGCTAAGGTAGTTCAGACCCCCTGTTGATCGCTTGCCACGCCCAGCAGACCGATTTCGTTCACGTTCTCTTTTTTAGTTAGCGGCGATGCACTCTTTCCTTGATATGGATCCATTCTTCAGGCTCCAGGAGAATTCCATCATGACCAAAGCATCCGATCTATTCATCCAGTGCCTTGAGGAAGAAGGGGTAGAGTATATTTTCGGGGTTCCTGGCGAGGAGAATCTCGATATGCTCGACAGTCTCAGCCGCTCGACCTCGATTCAGCTGATCCTTACCCGGCACGAACAGGGGGCAGGCTTCATGGCTGCCACCTATGGCCGACATACCGGCAAGACCGGGGTGTGCATGGCGACGCTAGGGCCGGGCGCGACGAATCTAGTCACCGCCGCCGCCTATGCGCAGCTTGGTGGTATGCCGATCCTGATGGTCACCGGTCAAAAACCAATCAAAAAGTCGAAGCAAGGCCGCTTCCAGATCCTCGATGTGGTTGACATGATGAAGCCGCTGACCAAGTTCACCCATCAGCTCGCCAGTGCCGACAACATCCCCAGCCGGGTGCGTGAGGCGTTCCGGCTCGCCGAAGAGGAGAAACCCGGCGCGACGCATATCGAGTTTCCCGAGGACATCGCCGACGAGAAGACCGAGTCGATGCCGCTCAAACGCAGCCACACGCGACGGCCCAGTGCCGACGGGAAGTCGATCCGCGCTGCGGTGCATGCCCTTGAAAACGCCAAATCGCCGATTCTGGTGATCGGCGCAGGTGCCAACCGCACTATGACCTGCCGGATGCTGAACCAATTCATTGAGAAGACTGGCATTCCGTTCATTACCACTCAGCTCGGCAAGGGCGTGATCGACGAACGTCACCCCAAGTTTGTCGGCTGTGCGGCTCTGTCATCGGGCGACTTTGTCCACCGCGCGGTCGAGGCCGCCGACCTGATCGTTAATATCGGTCATGACGTGATCGAGAAACCGCCATTCTTCATGCTGCCGGGCGGTACGCAGGTGATCCATATTTCGTCCAAGACAGCTGAGGTGGATCCGGTCTATTTTCCGCAGATCGAGGTTGTTGGCGACATCGCCAATGCTATCTGGCAGATCAAGCAGGACATCGTTCCCAATGGCGGCTGGACGTTCGACGCGATACTGGAGGCGCGCAAGCGCCAGGTCGTGCACACCGCGTCGATCTCGGGCGATGCACGCTTCCCTATCTTCCCTCCACATCTGGTCGAACAGGTCCGCGCGGCGATGCCCGAAAACGGCATCATCTGCCTCGACAACGGGGTGTATAAAATCTGGTTTGCACGCGACTATCCGGCTTACCGTCCCAATACCGTGTTGCTCGACAACGCGCTCGCCACGATGGGTGCGGGCCTGCCCTCGGCCATGGCCTCGGCGATGGTCTATCCCGAGCGCAAGGTGATGGCGATCTGCGGAGATGGCGGCTTCATGATGAACAGCCAGGAAATGGAGACCGCCATTCGCTTGAAGCTCAACCTCACCGTGCTGATCCTCAACGACAACAGCTATGGCATGATCCGCTGGAAGCAGTCGAACATGGGCCTCAAGGACTGGGGGCTGACTTATGGCAATCCCGATTTCGTTAAGTACGCAGAAAGCTATGGCGCGTTCGGGCATCGCGTGGAAAGTGCTGAGCACCTCCAGCAATTGCTCGCACATACCCGCGACACACCGGGCGTTCATCTGATCGACTGCCCGGTCGACTATTCAGAGAATGACCAGATCCTCAACATCGACATCAAGATGCTGTCGAAAGAATTGCACTCCTTTTCCTCAGCTTCGGTGGAAAGCGGGATGCGCCCCGGGAGTTTCGAATGACTAATCTCAAGTCCATCTATCCGCTCTATCTCAACAACGTGGCGCAACAGCCGAACACCGATCTTGCCGTGACCGACAAGTTCACCGGCGCGGTTGCGTTCCACGTTGCCCAGGCCGATGCCGCGACGATCGATGCGGCGATTGCCGGCGCAGTCGAGGCAGCAGACCCAATGGCGCGGATGGCGAGCTACGAGCGTCAGGCGGTGCTCACCCATTGCGTAACCCGCTTCACCGAACGGTTCGATGAACTCGCGTACGCGCTGTGCGTCGAGGCGGGCAAGCCGATCAAGGACAGCGAGGGGGAGGTCGGTCGACTGATCGATACCTTTCGTATCGCCGCCGAGGAGTCGGTGCGGATGACCGGAGAGGTCCAGCCGCTCGATATTTCGGCGCGAGCCAAGGGCTATCAGGGCATCTGGAAGCGCGTGCCCATCGGGCCCTGTTCGTTCATCTCACCGTTCAACTTCCCGCTCAACCTGGCCGCTCACAAGATAGCCCCGGCACTAGCGGTGGGCTGCCCGTTCGTGATGAAACCGGCTAGCCGCACCCCCTTGGGCGCGATCATCATCGGCGAAGTGCTGGCCGAGACCGACCTGCCCAAAGGCGCATTCTCGATCCTGCCCGCCAGCCGCGACGGTGCCGACCTGTTCACCACCGATGAACGACTCAAGCTACTTTCGTTCACTGGATCTCCCGATGTCGGTTGGGATCTCAAGGCGCGCTGCGGCAAGAAAAAAGTGGTGCTCGAGCTCGGCGGTAATGCCGCAGTGATCGTCGATGCGGATGCCGATCTCGATGATGCGCTGGAGCGTGTCATTTTCGGGGCTTTCTACCAGTCGGGGCAGAGCTGTATCGGGGTGCAGCGCATCATCATCCATGCCGATATCTACGACCGTTTCCGCGACATGCTGGTCGCCAGGACAAAGACGCTGGTGGCGGGCGACCCCAAACAGCACGACACCTTCATCGGCCCGATGATTCATGTCAAGGAAGCGACGCGGCTCGAAACCTGGATCAACGAGGCAGTCGCCGCTGGTGGTACTCTGCTCTGCGGCGGCAACCGCGAGGGTGCGATGCTCGCTGCCACCCTACTCGAAGCCGTGTCTGCCGACACCAGCATCGTCACTGAAGAGGCATTCGGCCCGGTCGCTGTGCTGTCACGCTTCACTGATTTCAATGCTGCTCTCACCGAGGTCAACGCCTCTAAATTCGGGCTGCAGGCGGGCATCTTTACCCGCGACTTGTTCAAGATGTTCGATGCCTGGGATCACCTCGATGTCGGTGGCGTGGTGATCAACGATGTGCCCAGCTATCGCGTCGACAACATGCCCTATGGCGGGGTCAAGGACTCGGGCCTGGGCCGCGAAGGCGTACGTTTCGCGATGGAGGACATGACCGAAATCCGTAACTTGGTAATTCGCCGATCCTAAGACGCGTCTTTAGGGGACGAAGCCGAAGACGTTAGGAAGAAATTCCTCCTACGCAAGAAACTTCTATAGATATATTCAGCCCTTCAGTGATTGCTTTATATTTTCAGATATAGAGGCAAGAATTTCTATATGGTGGCGCTGTAAATTTGAGTGTTGGAATAGAGGAATGTAGCTCATGATTGGTGTCGCCATTGGGTAAAAATAATAGAGTCGAAAGAGATTTTCCATTTAAGGCATGGCCTATTGTTTGTTGTGTGGTTGTGGTCATCCACAACTTTTTCACCAAACCGCAAGATCGGCACCGTCTCAGCAGGATCGGCGACGTAGGGGCCGACAGGGGTTACTAAAATTCTCTTCAGTACATGACGAAGTACCGCAACCGCTGCCAATCAGCGGGATCATAGGCCAGCATGAATCCAAGGTGAGAGAGTTACTCATGTTCAAGCATCCTGAGGATTTTGAATAAATGCGGGTGAATGCAGCCACCTTGTCTTTAAACGTGGAGTAGTAAGAGATAGCGGCAATCCTTGCGTTATTACGCTACCTGTCGCTGATTATGTACCAAGCAGTCGTAATGCACTCCCCATCCTTCGAAGGAGAAAGATAATGTCAAAAGAATTACTCGAAGTTTTGACCCCCCAGAACAGCCAGATCATCTTCATCGATCAACAGCCGCAAATGGCATTCGGTGTGCAGTCCATAGATCGGCAAGCCTTGAAAAATAATGTTGTAGGCTTGGCCAAGGCAGCGAAGGTCTTTGACATCCCAACGACCATTACGACCGTTGAAACTGAAAGTTTCTCGGGGCACACGTATCCAGAGTTACTGGCTGTCTTTCCTGACCATGAGATTCTTGAGCGTACCTCGATGAACTCCTGGGATGATCAGAACGTGCGCGACTCTCTGGCCTCAAACAGCCGTAAGAAGGTAATTGTCTCGGGGTTATGGACCGAAGTGTGCAACACTACTTTCGCACTTTCCGCCATGCACGATGCTGGATACGAAATCTATATGGTCGCGGACGCTTCCGGCGGTACCTCGCAAGATGCTCACGACTATGCCATGCAGCGCATGATCCAGGCCGGCGTGGTACCAGTGACCTGGCAGCAGGTACTGTTGGAGTGGCAACGCGACTGGGCCCACCGGGATACCTACGATGCCGTGATGGCTATCGCAAAGGAGCATTCCGGCGCCTACGGTATGGGCATCGACTATGCTTACACCATGGTTCACAAGGCGCCTGAGCGTGTGAAGCATGGTGACCGTAAAGGGCCTAACCCCGCTAAAAAATAAGCACGGAGCAAGTCTGGGAGAACGATACAGGGATGCCTGTTCTCCCAGGCTAAAGTTGGGAAAGAGGCGCTCAAGCCCACGAGAGAACGGTTTCGGGTAAAGTGAAACGCGCGTATGTCAACCATCGAGGTGGACTATGAAAATCTATGTCTTGTCATTGGGAGCTGGCCTGCTAGTTGGCGTCATCTATAGCCTCCTGAGCGTGCGTTCACCGGCACCCCCCTTGGTAGCGCTAGTCGGCTTGCTCGGTATTCTGCTCGGTGAGCAGGTCGTTCCAGTTGGTAAACATTTATTGACTGGCTCCGCCTTCAGTACTGCGTGTACTAAGTCGCAAACGCTTGACCATGTGCTTGGACAATTACCTGGTCGACATGTGTCGAAACAGGCGCGGGAAGATAAACCGTCTTAAGCAGCGTATTGGGAAGCTGCTACACCCCTTGTGAAGGACGTACTCTCATGTCTGACTCTACTCCCGACATTATCTTCCATAATGGCCAGATAACAACGCTCGATCGCGCCAACCCCACTGCTACTGCGGTTGCGATCAAGGATGGCAAGTTCTTGGCCGTTGGCTCAGATCAGGATGTCATGCCCCTGGCTGGCGCCAGCACCCGGGTCGTAGACCTCAAGCGCCGCAACGCATTGCCTGGTCTATACGATAACCATACCCACGTGGTGCGCGGCGGCTTGAACTACAACCTCGAGCTACGTTGGGACGGTGTACGCTCGCTGGCTGACGCGATGGATATGCTCAGACGTCAGGTCGCTGTTACCCCGGCGCCACAATGGGTACGTGTGGTAGGCGGCTTCACCGAGCACCAGTTCGTTGAGAAAAGATTACCAACAGTCGATGAAATAAATGCGATTGCGCCGGACACACCGGTTTTTCTGCTACATCTTTATGATCGTGCGCTACTTAATGGTGCTGCCTTACGGGCCGTGGGCTATACAAAGACCACGCCCGAACCTCCTGGCGGCCAGATCACCCGCGATGCCAACGGCAACCCCACCGGCCTGCTGCTGGCCAAACCCAACGCGATGATTCTTTATTCCACTTTAGCTAAGGGCCCCACGCTGCCGTTCGACTACCAAGTCAACTCGACGCGCCACTTCATGCGCGAGCTTAATCGCCTTGGGGTTACTGGTGTCATAGATGCGGGTGGTGGTTTTCAGAATTATCCCGATGATTATGCAGTGATTCAAAAGCTGGCTGATAAAGGACAAATGACCATACGTTTGGCCTACAATTTGTTTACTCAGAAGCCTCAGGAGGAGAAAGATGACTTCCTCAACTGGACTTCAAGTGTTACTTACAAGCAGGGTGGCGACTATTTTCGCCACAATGGCGCTGGCGAAATGTTGGTTTTTTCGGCAGCGGACTTTGAAGATTTCCGCCAGCCGCGTCCAGATATGCCACCTGAGATGGAGGGCGAACTGGAAGAAGTTGTGCGCATCTTGGCACAAAATAAGTGGCCGTGGCGTCTTCATGCCACCTATGACGAGACCATATCCCGAGCCCTAGATGTATTCGAAAAAGTGAATCAGGATATTCCGCTGGAGGGTATCAACTGGTTCTTCGACCACGCGGAGACTATCACTGAGCGTTCTATTGATCGCATCGCCGAGCTAGGCGGTGGTATCGCAGTACAGCATCGAATGGCTTACCAGGGCGAGTATTTCGTGGAACGCTATGGCTCCCGCGCTGCAGAAGCTACACCGCCTGTCAAACGTATACTTGAAAAGGGAGTCAAGGTTTCGGCAGGTACTGATGCGACTCGCGTAGCTTCCTACAATCCTTGGGTCTCGCTGTCATGGATGATCACCGGAAAAACAGTCGGCGGTCTCGGTTTATATCCGCGAAAGAATCTGCTCGATCGTGAAACAGCATTACGAATGTGGACCGAGAACGTGGCCTGGTTCTCCAACGAGGAGGGCAAGCGGGGCCGCATCGAGGCCGGCCAGTTGGCTGACTTTATCGTGCCGAGCAGGGATTTCTTCAGCGTACCTGAAGACGAAATATCCTTCCTGACTTCCGACTTGACAGTAGTGGGGGGGCGCATTGTCTATGGAGACAATGATTTTGCGCCACTGGACGACAACCCACTACCACCTGCTATGCCTGACTGGTCGCCGACACGCACCTTTAAGGGCTATGGAGCCTGGGGCGAGCCAGAGGGCGCAGGCAAGAACTCCCTGGCACCGTTGCACGCTCAGGCGGTGGCCACCTGCGGCTGTGCTAGCGCCTGTAGTCTACATGGCCATGATCATGCTCAAGCGTGGGGCTCCCCAGTGCCAACATCGGATCTTAAAGGCTTCTTTGGGGCTCTCGGCTGCTCCTGCTGGGCCGTGTAAAGGTGAACACCTAATGCTTACGTACGTTTCGTTGGAGCTAAGACCCCTTGGGTTGCGGGAACTAGAGACATGAATAAGACCCCGTCCACTCCTCTTCCCGTGTCGTCCGACAATGCGTTTGCTCCGTTGCGGCAGAGGCTTTTTGCCGTACTCTGGGCGGCCACCATCATCGGCAGCATTGGTAGTTTCGTGCGTGATGTTACCAGTGCCTGGCTGGTGACTGATTTATCCTCCTCGCCAGCGGCCGTCGCTATGGTGCAGGCTGCCGCGGCTCTGCCGGTTTTTCTCTTGGCGATCCCGGCAGGTGTGCTTTCCGATATGCTCGACCGACGTAAGTTACTGATCTGCATTCAGCTTCTGCTTGCCGGTGTCAGCGTTTGCCTCGTCATTCTATCGCTTGCGGACCAGCATTCTGTGGCATCACTGATCATGCTCACTTTTATAGGGGGCATCGGCGTTGCTCTGATGGGGCCAACTTGGCAGGCTATCGTTCCCGAGCTGGTAGACAAGAAAGACTTCAAGAACGCAGTGGGACTCAACTCGCTGGGGATCAACATTGCCCGTGCCGTAGGTCCTGCGCTGGGCGGCCTGCTGCTGGCCAGTATGGGGGCAGCGTTCACCTATGGAGTAGACGTCCTAAGCTATGTATTCGTCATCGCTGCGCTGATTTGGTGGAAACGGCCAGCAACGCAACGGGATGCCCTATCCGAACGCTTTCCAGGTGCTTTCCGGGCCGGGCTACGCTATGCCCGCGCCAGTCGTGAGCTGCATGTGGTTCTGTTGCGCGCCTTTCTCTTTTTTGCGATGGCCAGCTCAGTCTGGGCACTGCTGCCTCTGGTCGCGCGTCAGTTACTGGAAGGTGGCCCAAGCTTCTATGGCATATTGCTTGGCGCTGTTGGTCTGGGAGCAATCGGAGGGGCTACTGTGATGCCTCGCCTGCGTATGTATCTTAGCGCCGATGGTCTACTTCTCACCTCCGCATTAGTCACTTCGGCCGTCATGACTTTGCTATCCTTGGCGCCACCTAAATGGCTTGCAGTGTCCTCTCTGTTGATCCTTGGGGCCGCTTGGATTACTGCACTGACGACGCTCAATGGTGTAGCCCAGGCAATTCTTCCTAATTGGGTACGTGGCCGCTCTCTTGCGGTATATCTGACGGTGTTCAATGGTGCCCTGGCCGCAGGCAGTGTGGCATGGGGGGTAATCGCTCAAGAGATTGGCGTGCCGTTGGCGCTACTATCTGGCGCGGTCGGGCTAGCAGCGATCGGATGTATTGCACATCGTATCAAATTGCCCAAAGGCGAATCCGGCTTAGCACCGTCCAATCACTGGCCCGAGCCGCTAACGGCCACTCCAGTGGAGTATGACCGCGGCCCGGTACTTATCCAGATAGAGTATCGAGTTGCCCCGGAAGATCGTTCAGCTTTTCTGAAAACATTGGCTAGGCTCTCGGCTGAAAGACGGCGCGATGGCGCCTATGCGTGGGGCATTACTGAGGATTCCGCTGACCCCACCTTGATGCTGGAGTGGTTCCAAGTCGAATCCTGGGCCGAGCATCTGCGTCAGCATAAGCGTGTTTCTAAATCAGCCGCCGATATCCAAGAAGAAGTCTTACGTTTCCATCAAGGGAAGGAAGGTCCGGTCGTGCGCCATTTCCTGACTTTCAATCATCCACATGAAGGCCGAGCATGAGATTTAGTTAAAGGTGCTAAACACTAAGAATTAGTAATGCTTTAAATGCTATGGGAAGAGCAGGCTACTAATGGTTATTGGTTTATAGAGGTACATATTGAATTGTTTTTCGGTTAATATGATGAGGAGAAAGCAATGTCTGGTAAGCCTGAAAACTCTTATGCCATTGAACATGAGGTCAGCGATACCAAAGGCCGCTATGTGGTCGAGCTCAATGGTGCCAAAGCAGAGATGACCTATTCGAAAGCAGGTGAGTCGATGATCATCATTGATAGTACCGAAGTGCCTGATGCCATGCGCGGACAGAAAGTGGGTGTAGCGCTAGTGTCTCAAGCGGTGGAGGATGCCCGCTCTTCGGGTAAGAAAATCATGCCGCTATGCCCATTTGCCAAGTCACAGTTTGCACGCCACTCAGAGTGGCGCGATGTGTTGTTGTAAGGTGTCTGCCACATTTACCTACCTCTTATTTCTGGAGAAACCTCATGAGCTGGATGCCTGATTTAGAGCCAAAGTGCCCATCCGTCGGCAGTCTGGATGACATAGAGACATTGATTGTTCCTCGCGCACGAGACCTAGGCGGTTTCGAGGTACGTCGTGCACTGCCTGCCCCGAAACGGCAGATGGTGGGGCCGTTCATCTTTTTCGATCAGATGGGGCCAGTTGAATTTCTCAAGGATGAAGGCATTGATGTTCGCCCACATCCCCATATTGGGCTTGCCACAGTGACTTATCTATATCAGGGAGAGTTTCAGCACCGTGATAGCCTGGGCACTAATAAGATAATCCGTCCTGGCGCGGTTAATTGGATGGTGGCGGGTAATGGGGTCACCCATTCCGAGCGTACCAGTGCTACCACTCGCCAGAACAAGCACTCGGTATTAGGGATACAGACTTGGGTTGCGCTTCCCGAAGCTTACGAAGACCAGCCTGCCAGCTTTGAGCATCATGGCGAGGAGTCTTTGCCAATGCTGGAAGGTGAGGGTAAAGAAGTGCGCTTGATTCTAGGCACTGCTTGGGGAGAGCGGGCACCGGTACAGACCTTCTCTGAAATGTTCTATGCGGATGCGAGACTGCAGCCAGGTGCAAGGCTCCCATTGCCGGATGGCCATGAGGATCGTGGTATTTATGTCATATCCGGTAGTGTTGTTATTGCAGGGGAAACCTTCGCCGCTGGCCGTATGATGGTGTTCCGGCCAGGCGACCCTATAACGATTGGTGCCGGTGAGGCTGGAGCTCGATTAATGTTACTTGGAGGTGAGACGTTAAACGGTCCTCGTTATATCTCCTGGAATTTTGTCGCCTCTTCCCGGGAAAAACTTGAGGCCGCCAAGCAAGCATGGATAGAGGGCGATTTTGAGCATGGCCGCTTTCGCCTCCCGCCGGGCGACGACGCTGAATTCATCCCTTTTCCTGAACAGCACGGAAAATGAAACCGAATGGGCGATGGCGCTGCTGTTTGTCTGGCAGTTCACCAGCGTGGCGGCGCGGGTGCTGTTCGAGGATTCCGCCTTCGACGACTTTATGTGGACGTGGCACCGCGATGTCGGGGTGCTGCTGTTCACGCTACTGCTGATGCGCGGCGCCTGGAGGCTGCTCAATGTTTCGCGGCGCCCGACATCGGTGAGCGTGATGGCCAAACTCGGCCACCTGTTGCTGTATGCGCTGATGCTGGTGGTGCCGCTGGTGGCGTTGCTGCGCCAGTACGGTTCGGGGCGTTCGCTGTCGGCCTTTGGTATCCCGCTGATGCCGGGCTTCGAGGGCCCTGAGATCGAATGGATGGTGGCGCTGGGCAGCATCTTCCACGGGCTGCTGGGGTGGCCGCTGCTGGTGCTGATCCTCGGTCATGTGGCGATGGTGGCGATCCACCGCCGTTACGCGCATCACGATGTGCTGACGCGTATGGCGGGGAGTCCGTCGCGCTGAACGGTTGCGGTAAAACCCCGCTGGCCGGCACGGGCGGCGAGATGGATGCCAAGCGCGGCGTGCTGGCGTAGTCTTGGGCTATCGCCATCCTGAGGGAGCCATGCATGCCACGCAGCAAGAGCAAACGCCATAAGCCCACACCGTCCAAACCATCCTCCCGGCCTGCCCCGCGCAAGCGCCCCTTCAGCCCCAAGCGGCTGGTGCGCGGCGTGCTGGTGGCGGTGGCAATCCTCGCCGTGCCGGCGGCGTGGTTCGCGATGGAGGCGCGCCAGGCGCGGGAAGTCAGCGACCTCAGCGTCATCGGCGAGGGGGCGCCGGTGGTCGTGCAGGTGCACGAGCCGGGCTGCACCAGCTGCGAGCAGCTGCTCGAGCAGACTCAGGAGGCGCGCAGCCGGCTGGACGAGGAGCTGACCCTGCGGCGTGCCAACATCGCCAGCACCGGCGGTCGCCGCTTCGCCAATGAGTACGGCGTGTCGCGGAGCACCCTGGTGCTGTTCGACGCCCGTGGCGAGGTGGTGGATATCAAGCGCGGCGTGGTGGCGGCCGACGAGCTGGAGGCCGACTTTATCACGCTGCAGGGTCTGCCCCGGCCGCGGCGGCGCTGAAGAAACACTGCACAAATGCCTGCGCGGGCAAATCGCTACGTTACGCGGTGCTCAGAATCCTCACCTATACCGCATAGGCTGCGGTTCTTGCGCTCCGGGCGCCTTGCGCTTTGCTCCGCTCGCCGATTTGTTCAGCGCTTCCCTAAGCGTTGCAAGGGCTGTCAAAGCCTTCGCGAAAGTCTTATAGTGAATTGATCCACAGTCCTTCGCCCTTTCGGGGGTGAAGGGCTGTTTTCGTTGTCAGGCCGTATCTACGTTGTTATAGCGTTTGCGGATAGGAGAGACCCATGTCATCACGCCCCAAGATCATCATCAATCGGCTGGATGCCGAGCGGCTGCAGCGGCTGATCGACGCCGCCAGCGACAAGGACCTGGCGGTGGCCGAGTCGCTGGAGGCCGAGCTGGAGCGTGGCGAGGTGGTCGATCCCGAGCAGATTCCCGCCGACGTGGTCAGCATGAACAGCCAGGTGCAGTTCACCGATCTGGGACGTAGCCGCCAACTGGTGCGTACCCTGGTCTATCCGCGCTCGCTGGCTGAGAGTGCCGACGGCCTGTCGGTGATGGCGCCGATCGGTGCGGCGCTGCTGGGACTCAGGGTCGGCGACGTGATCGACTGGCCGCTGCCCGATGGCAGCGAGACCCGGCTGCGCATCGATGCTATCCTCTGGCAGCCCGAGCGCGAGGGCCAGTTCCACCGCTAGGTTGGTCCGCCCAACAGCCTGATCGAGGAAATCGGATGCCATTGTCGCTGTGGTTGTCGCTGGTAGCGATCTGCGCGGTGGGTGCCATGTCGCCGGGGCCGAGCCTGGCGCTGGTGCTGCGCCATACCCTCGGCGGCGGGCGTCTGCCAGGGGTGGTCGCGGCGCTCTCTCATGCGCTTGGCGTGGGGCTCTATGCACTGTTGACGGTGTGGGGGCTGGGGGCGCTGATCGCCCGCCAGCCGCTGCTGTTCCAGTTCATCACCTGGGCGGGGGCAGCCTACCTGGCCTGGCTGGGCATCAAGGCACTGCGCGCCGGGCGGGTGGCAGCCCTGGAGCCGAATGCGGTGCTCACCACCGGCCCCCAGGCAGCCCGCGAGGGCATGCTGGTGGCGCTGGGCAATCCCAAGCTGATCCTGTTCTTCGTGGCGCTGCTCAGCCAGTTCGTCAGCCCCGAGATGAGTGTGGCGGCCAAGGCACTGATCGTACTCACCGCCATGATCATCGACGGCGGCTGGTACGTGATCGTGGCGGTGACGCTGTCGCACTCGCGGGTGCTGCCCTGGCTGCAGGCCAGGGCGCACTGGATCAACCGCATCACCGGCGTGCTGCTGATCGCCATCGCGCTGCGGGTGGTGGTCGGCTAGTCCTCAGTGGTCGTGGTGATGGTGGCCGTCGGCGGCCTCGCTACCCTCGCCGGCCTCCTGAATCCACACCTCGACCTCGATCTCGCCCTGCTCGGCAAACTCCAGGGTCAGCGGGAAGCTCTCACCCTCGACGAGGGTCTCTGCCAGGCCCAGCAGCATCAGGTGATGGCCTCCACCGGGACGCATGGTCAGCGTTTCGCCGGCTTCGACCTCGATGGCGTCGAGCTTGCGCATCTGCATGTTACCGTCGTCCATGCGCATATCGTGAAGCTCCACCGCTTCGCTGGCCGGGCTGCTGACGCCGACCAGGGTGGCGGGCGCGTCGCCGGCGGTGATGTCCAGGTAGGCGGCGCCGTTGGGCGCGCCGGGCGGCGTCGGGGTGGCGAAGGGGTGGGCGATGCGAATGTCGTCGAGGGTGAAGTCATGGGCACTGGCCAGTGATGGCAGCAGCGTGCAGCCGAGCAGCAGGGCGGAGGCGAGCGAGGCGGTGCGGGCGATCATCGGTAATCCTTGTCGTCGTGTGTGAGCGATAACCCTTGGGTCACCCAAAGCTTACGACAGCCTGGCCGGCTGCCAAGCGGCGTTTTGTCGCAACCGCAGCATAGGGCTGTCAACTGCCCGGTGCCACCCGTGCCAGGATCTCCGCTAGCGGTGCATCGGCCGGTAGCACGCCGTAGGCGGGGCTGACCTCGCCCAGCCGCGCCCGGCAAAAGGTCGCTGCTACCGGAGTGGGGGCATGGCGCAGCAGCAGCGCTGCCTGCAGGCACTGGGCGAGGCGCTGGGCCAGCCAACGTGCCCGGGGCATCAATGCCTCGCTGGCCATGCCCAGGGTGCGCTCGAGCTCGCCCAGCGCGTGGTCGAAGTGGGCATTCTGGCCGCGGGCGGCGGCCAGTTCGTCGCGCAGCGCAGCCACCGCCTCGGGGTGCTTGCCCAGCACGCGCAGCACGTCGAGGCAGATCACGTTACCCGACCCTTCCCAGATCGAGTTGACCGGCGCCTCACGATAGAGCCGCGCCAGCGGCGTCTCCTCGACGTAGCCGATGCCTCCCAGGCACTCCATGGCCTCGGCCATGAAGCCGGGGGCGCGCTTGTTGTGCCAGTACTTGGCCAGCGCCGGGGTAATGCGTGCCAGGCCTTGCTCGTGCTCCGAGTGGGGGCTGTCGAAGGCGCGTGCAATGCGTAGCGACAGCGCCACGCCGGCCTCGACCTCGAGGGCAAGGTCGGCGATCACCGCGCGCATCAGCGGCTGCTCGGCCAGCGGTTGGCCGAAGGCGTAACGAGCCTGGACGTGCTGCCAGGCCAGCAGCAGCGCCTGGCGCATCATGCCTACAGGCGCAGTGGCGGCATCGAGGCGGGTCTGCTGGACCATCTCGAGAATGGTAGCGATGCCGCGCCCCGGCTCGCCGATCGGCTGTGCCCAGGCGTGGCGATACTCGATCTCGGCGGAGGCGTTGGCGCGGTTGCCGCACTTCTCCTTGAGGCGCTGCAGCTCGATGGCGTTGCGCTCGCCGTCGGGGGTGAAGCGCGGCACCAGAAAACAACCCAGGCCGTCATCGGTCTGGGCCAGGGTCAGGAAGGCGTCCGACATCGGCGCGCTACAGAACCACTTGTGGCCGACCAGGCGCACGCCGTCTTCGCTGGCCTCGGCGCGGGTGGTGTTGGCGCGCACGTCGCTGCCGCCCTGTTTCTCGGTCATCGCCATGCCCAAGGTCACCGCCGGCTTGTCGGACATCGGCACGGCGCTGGGATCATAGTCCCAGGCCAGCAGCCGCGGCGCCCACTGGGCCAGCACGGCGGGGGCGTGACGCAGCGCCGGCATCGCGGCGTGGGTCATGGTGACCGGGCAGCAGACGCCCGGCTCGGCCTGGGTCAGCAGGTAGAGCGCGGCGACGTGGGCCTGGTGGCCGCCGCGGGCCTCTTCCTGCCAGGCCACGGCGTGCCAGCCCTGGTCGCAGGCCAGGTGCATCAGCGCGTGGTAGGCGGGATGGTAGCTGACCTCGTCGAGGCGCCGGCCGTGGCGGTCGAACAGCCGCAGCTCCGGCGGATGGCGATTGGCCTGCTCGCCGAGTGCCTGGACGCGGCGGCTGCCGACCTGCTCGCCGAGCGGTGCCAGGCGCCGCGCCACCCACTCCGGGGCCTCGCGGGCCAGTGCCTGCTGCAGCGGCTGGTCGAGGGCGAACAGGTCGAGGTCACTATCCACCGGTGGCTGGTTGAGCACCTCGTGGGTGGCGAGCCGCTGGCGGGGGGCATGGTCGTGCATGGCGTGGCTCCTGGTGTGCTGCCTTGAATCGAGCATGGCCAGCGCCCAGCGTGGGGTCAATGTCGAGGCGCGTGCTGGCCGCGGCCGGCGCGACTGGTTACGCTGAGCGCTGTTCTGCCCATGGGAGTGTGTGATGAGCGCCGAGGTTTCCGCGGCGGTGCCGTTACCGGCACCGTTGATCGCCGATGAGCGCATCCAGCTGGTGGATGCCCGCAACCGCCCGTGCGGCAGCGCACGGCGGGCAATGATGCGGCGCTTCCAGTTCTGGCATCGCGCCACCTATGTGGTGGTGCTCAACGCCGCCGGTGAGCTGTGTGTGCAGCGCCGCACCCTGACCAAGGAGGTGTTTCCCGGCGGCCTCGATCTGGCCGCGGGGGGCGTGGTCGGCGCCGGCGAGTCGGTGCACGTGGCGGCGCGTCGCGAGCTGGCCGAGGAGCTCGGCATTCGCGGCGTGGCGCTGCGCGACGGTCTGGCCTTCCGCTACGCCGCCGACGGCCACCATATCTTTGGCAGCGTCTATCTTGTGCAGCACGACGGCGCCTTGGCGCTGCAGGCCGAGGAGGTCGCCGAGGCCTTCTGGCTGCCGCTGGAAGAGGCCCTGGCGCTCGACGGGGTAACGCCGGACACCCGCGCGGCCGTGGAGCACCTACGCCGTGCCGGTCAGTTGGCGATGGCTCGATGAATCGCCGCAGGCCGCGGCGTGGATGACTACCCGAGGCTGGCGCCGCGGCGTCGGGCGTGGCATCGTGGGGTGGACGGTTTTGCGTTTCTCACCCAGCGCTAGCGGCGGCCATGGCATCTCGACCCACACTCCCTCTACATGAACTGGACTGTCGTACCCATCGCGGCGAGCCCTTCAACCTGCGTGCACTGCGCGGCCAGGTGCTGCTGGTGGTCAACGTCGCCAGCCGCTGCGGCTATACCCCGCAGCTCAAGGAGCTGGAGGCGCTGTATCGGCACTATCACCGCCAGGGCTTCACCGTGCTGGCGTTTCCCTGCAACCAGTTTGCCCGCCAGTCGCCGGAGTCGGCCAAGGCCTTCTGCAACTTCAGCGAGCGCGAGTACGCGGTGACCTTTCCGGTGATGGAGAAGGTGCGCGTCAACGGCCCGCGCGCCCACCCGCTGTTCGTCGCACTGCGCCGCCAGGCGCCCGGAGTGCTGGGCAGCACCCTGATCAAGTGGAACTTCACCAAGTTTCTGGTCGCTCGCGATGGCCGGGTGCTGCGGCGCTTCGGGCCGCGCGCCGGCGAGCGGCAAATGCGCGTGGCGTTGGAAGAGGCCCTCGACGAGCCCTACGAGGTGTGAGGTCAGGGCGCTTCGCCACGGGCGATCAGTACCCGCGTCATCAGCTCGTTCCAGCGGTGGCGGGTCATCATGGTGATCAGCCCGGAGAACAGCGCCCAGCTCTTGCGGCGCCAGCCGTGCAGGCGCAGGTTATGCGCCACCAGGCGCTTCATCAGCTGGTAATCGTCGAAGCGGCGCCATTCGCTGGCCACCGACATCTGGGTGCGTGACAGCACCGGGGCCAGCTCGATGCGAAAGATCCACTCGAGTTCGGTGAGGGTCAGGTCGTGGCGCTGGATGACCTCGACCATGCGCGCGTAGTCGCGCTCGCGGGGCTCGCGATCTAGCCACAGCGGGGCCAATGCCAGCCACAGCTCGCCGCGTTCGTCGACCAGAGTCTGGGCGTCCATTTCTCTCTCCTGCCGTGTTCGTCGCGCATCAGCCGGCAATCTTGTCCCACCCGGCGGTGTACCTCAAGGGCGGACAGCGTCGGCGTTGTGTGGGTAGAATGGCGCCAACTGTCCACTGTTGTATCGAGGTCTGACGTGATCATCAAACCCAAGGTTCGCGGTTTCATCTGTACCACCACCCACCCGGTCGGCTGCGAGAAGAACGTGCTCGAGCAGATCGAGGCGACCCGCGCCCGCGGTCTGGACAAGGCCAGCGGCCCCAAGAAGGTGCTGGTGATCGGCGCCTCCAGTGGCTATGGGTTGGCAGCACGCATCACCGCCGCTTTCGGCTACGGCGCCGACACCCTGGGGGTGTTCTTCGAGAAGCCGGGCAGCGAGAAGCGTACCGGTACCGCCGGCTGGTACAACAGCGCGGCGTTCGACAAGTTCGCCAAGGCCGAGGGACTCTACAGCAAGTCGATCAACGGCGACGCCTTTTCCCACGAGGCGCGGGATAAAGCCATCGAGATGATCAAGGCCGACCTCGGCCAGATCGACCTGGTGGTCTACTCGCTGGCCTCGCCGGTGCGCAAGCTGCCTGACAGCGGCGAGCTCAAGCGCTCGGCGCTCAAGCCGATCGGTGAGACCTACCGCGCCACCGCCATCGACACCAACAAGGATGCCATCATCGAGGCCGAGGTGGAGCCCGCCACCCAGCAGGAGATCGACGACACCATCACGGTGATGGGCGGCGAGGACTGGGAGCTGTGGATGAGCGCCCTCGACCAGGCCGGGGTGCTGGCGCCGGGCGCACGCAGCGTGGCGTTCAGCTACATCGGCACCGAGATCACCTGGCCGATCTACTGGCACGGCGCGCTGGGCAAGGCCAAGGAGGACCTCGACCGCGCTGCCGGTGAGATCGACGCCAAGCTCAAGGCCAGCGGCGGCGGCGCCAATGTGGCGGTGCTCAAGTCGGTGGTGACTCAGGCCAGCGCGGCGATTCCGGTGATGCCGCTGTATATCGCCATGGTCTATCGGGTGATGAAGGAGCAGGGCATCCACGAGGGCACCATCGATCAGCTCAACCGGCTGTTCGGCGAGTACCTCTACTCTTCCCAAGGGCAAGCGGGGCAATTCTCCACCGACGAGGCCGGTCGCCTGCGCCTCGACGACTGGGAGCTGCGCGACGATGTCCAGCAGGCCTGCAAGGAGCTGTGGCCCCAGGTCACCAGCGACAACCTATTCGAGATCACCGACTACGCCGGCTATAAGCACGAGTTCCTCAAGCTGTTCGGCTTCGAGCGCGACGACGTGGACTATGACGCCGACGCCGATCCGGTCGCCGACTTCGACGTGGTCGAACTGTAAGCCGAACGCTGAGTCGGGCGCTGAGCCAGTGGTGAACGCCTGCGCCGCGGGCTAGTCTAAGGGATAGCGCAGTATTCCCCTGGGTAGCGAGGAGGTCCCTATGGACACCAAGGAAAGCAAGACCCCGGAAGAAGAGAAAGAGCACGTAATGGGCCAACGGATTCCCGAGGACTACGACGAAGCCGAGCCCCAGCGCCAGCCTGAAGCCAAGAAACCACCCACGGGTATGCACAGGCTGCTGCCGGTGGCAGTGATTCTGGTACTGGTCGCTGGCTTGGCGTTCCACTTCCTGGGACGCTGACAGCTCCCAACCCAGCTCAACGCCGGGCCCCTTGGGCCCGGCGTTTGCGTATCTGCGACCGGCGCTTGCGACGAGGGTCGCCGGTAGTGCCGGATGGCGCTGCCGGCGAGGCGGCAATTGGGTAAGATGTGACTCCCAGCTCACCACGGCGATAGCGATGCCTGCACTCCGACCCGCCAGCGCCCAGCCCATCACCAGCCGCCAGATCGCCTTCCTGCTGCTGCCGGGATTCTCGCTGCTGGCCCAGGCCTGTGCCCTGGAGCCACTGCAGGTGGCCAATCAGCTTGCCGGCGCGCGCCTCTACGTGCCGCTCACCTACGGTCTCGAGGCGCATGAGACCCGCAGCGCCAGTGAGCTGTCGCTGACGCCGCGCCACGCCGTGGGCGAGGACGATGCCGGCCTCGACATGCTGCTGGTGTGCGCGCCGAGCCCGCTGCCGCTGAGCCTGCCGCCGAGCCTCTGCGATTGGCTCAGGCGCCTCGCCGGGCGCGGCGTGGTGCTGGGTGGCGTGGCTGGCGGTACCGAGGTGCTGGCTCGCGCCGGTGTCCTCGACGGCTACCGTGCGACCCTGCCGTGGCAGCGCTTCGACGCCTTCGCCCGCGATTATCCGCGGGTCAATCTCTCCCAGCAGCTGTTCGAGATCGACCGCGACCGGCTGACCTGCGGCGGCGGCACCGCGGCGATGGACATGATGATGACGCTGATCGGCCAGCACCACGGCCAGCGTCTCGCCGAGGCGGTCTCGGAGCACTTCGTGTGCGAGCGCATTCGCCCCGGCGACGAGCCCCAGCACGTGCCGCTGCGCTCGCGGCTGGGCCACGCCCCGCAGAGCCTGGTCGAGGCGGTCACCCTGATGGAAGCTAATATCGAGGAGCCGCTAACCACCCACGAGCTGGCCGAGCACCTGGGTATCTCGCGGCGCCAGCTCGAGCGGCTGTTCAAGAAGTATCTGCAGGCGGTGCCCAGCCGCTACTATCTCGACCTGCGCCTGCAGGAGGCGCGCAAACTGCTGCGCGAGTGCGACCGCGCGGTGGGCGATATCGCGCTGCTGACCGGCTTCTCGTCGGGGGCACACTTCTCCACCGCCTACCGCAACCACTTCGGCATGACCCCGCGCGAAGAGCGCCTGGTCTGAGCGAGCGCAGGTAGTATAGCTAAGCTTTTTCTGAAAAGTCGTCGAGCGAAGATCAGACAAGGCAAAAATTGGCGAGAAGACGGAGTTTGCGCGGTGTAAATGAGTACTTTGAGCCGATTTTTAACGCTGTATGATCGAGCACAGACAGTTTTCAGGGAAAGCTCAAGGAGGCGCCTATTCGCGCGCTTAAACCCCATTTATTTCTGCTGCTGGTGGCGGCGATCTTCGCCGGCAATATCCTGGTCGGCAAGGCACTGGCGGGGCTGCCGCCGTTCACCATCTCGCTGGGCCGGGTCTTCATCGCGCTGTTGATCATGCTGCCGCTGGGCTGGCATCAGGCGCGCCGCGGCTGGCCGCTGTTTCGCGAGCACTGGCGGCCGCTGGTGGGGCTGGCGCTGACCGGGGTGGCGTTCTTCAATGCGCTGATCTACGCCGCGCTCAACTACACCTCGGCGACCAACGTGGCGATCCTCGAGAGCATGATCCCGGTGGTGACCCTGCTGTTCAGCGTGGCACTGCTCGGCGAGCGCTTCCGCGTCGTGCAGTGGCTGGGGGTGGCGCTGTCGCTGGGCGGCGCGGTGACGGTGATCAGCGCCGGCCAGCAGGGCCCGGCGCTTGCCGGCGGGGTCAACCCGGGCGATGCGATCATGCTGCTGGCGGTGCTGGTGTGGGTGGGCTACTCGCTGCTGGTCAAGACGCATATGGCGCGCTTTCCACGCTACGGCGGCCTGCTGGTGATGCTGGTGATCGCCAACCTGGCGCTGGCGCCGATCGCGCTGTTCGAGGGCGCCATCCAGCAGCTGCCGCAGATCAGCGGCGGGCAGCTGCTGGGGCTGGCCTACCTGGGTATCTTCCCCTCGGTGGTGGCGCTGCTGCTCTACAACAGCGCCCTGGCCGATATCGGCCCAACCCGCGCGGCGATCTACCTCAACCTGCTGCCGGTGTTCACCATGCTCGGCGCCTGGCTGTGGCTCGACGAGCGCATCGTGGCGCTGCAGGTGCTGGCCAGCGCGGTGGTGATCGTCGGCGTGTGGTTGACCATCGCGCCGCAGAGAGCTTCCTGAATCGGGCAGCGAGGCGCCTCGGTCAGGCTTTGCTGGCCAGCAGGGCGCGAAACAGCTCGCCCATCATCACCGGCGTGTCGTGCTCGATGACGAAGCCGGCGTTCTCCAGCAGCGGCCGGGCCTGGCGGGTGATATCGGTGGCCAGCGCCGTGGTCACCAGGTTCAGCGCGCGGCGGCCGATCCCGGCGGGATGGGCGTCGGGCTGGAACTTGTCCATCACACACAGCTGGCCGTCGCTGGCCAGTACGCGGTGGGCCTCGGCCAGGCCGCGTGCCGGGTCCGGCATCACCGCCACGATCAGGTGCATCACCACCGCGTCGAAGTGGCCGTCGGGGTAGTCGAGGTCGGCGGCGTCCATGCTGTACGCGGCGACGTCGAGGTGTAGGTCCTCGGCGCGCCGCACGATGCGCTTGACCATTGCTGGAGCCAGATCTGTGGCGTGGATCTCGACGTTGCGCGGCAGGAAGGGCAGGTCGAGCCCGGTACCGGCGCCCACCAGCAGCACCCGCATGCCGGGCGTCCAGGTCACCTGTTCCAGCGACTGGCGCCGGGCACGGCGAAAGGCCCGCCCGGCGACCAGATCGTAGATCGGCGCATAGAGGCTGTAGCGCAGCCGGTTCCAGGCGGTGGTGTTGAACATGGTGGCGCCCTCACGCAAGCGAACTCATACCGCTAGTCTAACCGCTTTTCATAATTCGCCGTCCCATTGCTGAAAGCCTGGCGTGACGACGGCGCCGTATACTCGTTGAATCAATCGATCCCCGTGGATGGAGACCCTCATGAGCCAGACCCCGACCCGCAGCGACTTCGACCGTTACATGACGCCCAACTATGCGCCGCAGCAGGTGATTCCGGTGCGCGGCGAGGGCAGCCGCCTGTGGGACCAGCAGGGCCGTGAGTACATCGACTTCGCCGGCGGCATCGCGGTGAACTCGCTGGGGCACTGCCACCCGGTGCTGGTCAACGCCCTCAAGGCCCAGGCCGACAAGCTCTGGCACCTCTCCAACGTCTACACCAACGAGCCGGCGCTGAAACTTGCCCGCGCCCTGGTCGAGCGCACCTTCGCCGACAAGGTGTTCATGTGCTCCTCCGGCGGCGAGGCCAACGAGGCGGCGCTCAAGCTGGCGCGGCGCTGGGCGGTGGACCACCACGGCGAGCACAAGGATAAGATCATCTCCTTCTCGCACTCCTTCCATGGACGCACCTTCTTCACCGTCAGCGTCGGCGGCCAGCCCAAGTACTCCCAAGGCTTCGGCCCGGTGCCCGGCGGCATCCTGCACGCCACCTACAACGACCTCGACAGCGTGCGCGCGCTGGTCGGCGATGACACCTGCGCGATCATGGTCGAGCCGATGCAGGGCGAGGGCGGTATCGTCCCCGCGACGCAGGAATTCCTGCAGGGCCTGCGCGATCTCTGCAACGCCCATAATGCCCTGCTGGTGTTCGATGAAGTGCAGACCGGCGCCGGGCGCTGCGGTGAGCTCTACGCCTACAAGAACTATGGCGTGATCCCCGACATCCTGACCAGCGCCAAGTCGCTGGGCGGCGGCATTCCGGTGGGCGCCATGCTGACCAGCGATGCGATTGCCACCTCGCTGGCCGTCGGCACCCACGGCTCCACCTACGGCGGCAACCCGCTGGCCTCGGCGGTGGCGCTGGCGGCCATCGAGTATATCGACACCCCGGAGGTGCTGGAGGGCGTCAAGAAGCGCCACGAACTGTTCCGCGAGCATCTCGAGACCATCAACCGCAAGCACGGCGTGTTCCAGGAGATCCGTGGCATGGGCCTGTTGATCGGCGCGCAGATGGCGCCTGAGTACGAGGGCCAGGCCAAGGATATCCTGCCACTGGCCATCGACGAGGGCCTGATGGCGCTGATCGCCGGCCCCAACGTGCTGCGCATGGCGCCGTCGCTGGTGATCCCCGAAGCCGATATCGAAGAGGGCATGGCGCGCCTCGAACGCGCCATCGCCACGCTGGTGGCCAAGGCGTGAGCCAAGTGCCCGCCCCATCGTCTCGCTCAGGAGGACACGCCATGCTGGTCGTTCGTCCCGCCCGTGCGGCTGACCTGCCGGCCCTGGAGCGTCTCGCCGGCAGCGCCACGCCGCGCCTGACCAACCTGCCGGCGCACCGCGACCGCCTCGAGGAGCGCATCACCCGCTCCCAGCGCGCCTTCAGTCGCGAGGTGGAGTTCCCCGGCGACGAGCACTACACCTTCGTGCTCGAGGACCGCGAGCGCGGCGAGGTGGTGGGCACCGCCACCATCCGCGCCCAGGCCGGCGCCAACGAGGCCTACTACACCTACCGCCAGGAGACCCTGATCCACGCCTCGCAGCAGCTCAACGTGCGCCGCGAGGTGCAGACCCTGTCGCTGTCCCACGAGGTCTCCGAGGCGACTCTGCTGTGCGCACTGTCGCTGGACTCGCGTTACCAGGGCACCAGCGCGATGAGCCTGCTGCGCCGCGCGCGGCTGATGTTCATCGCCCAGTATCCGGAGCGTTTCGCCGAGATCCTCGCCGTGGCCTTCCCGGGCTACCTGGACGGCGACGGCGAGTCGCCGTTCTGGAACAGCGTCGGGCGCCACTTCTTCGTGCGCGGCTACCAGGAGATGAATCATATCGCCGGGGTGCGCTCGAAGAGCTTCATCGCCGAGGTGATGCCGCAGTTTCCGCTCTACCTGCCGCTGCTCACGCCCCAGGCGCGGGCCGCCATTGGCCGCGAGCATCCGGACCACGAGCCGGCCCTGGAGGAGATGCTGGCCGAGGGCTTCGTGCGCTCGCGCCACGTCGATATCTTCGACGCCGGACCGGTGGTCAAGGCCGAGCGCACGCGCCTCGAGTCGTTCCGGCGCGCCGCCTGGCACCCGGTGCGGGTGCGCCCGGCGCATACCCTGCCCGACGCCGAGCCGGCGATGATCGCCAACCAGCAGCTTGGCGATTTTCGCTGCGTGGTGGCGCGCTATGCGCTGTCGCCCACCGGCCAGTTGATGCTGTCGCCGGAGCATGCCGAGATCCTCGGCGTCGAGGAGGGCCGTGCGGTACTGGCCGCTCCCTTGGCGCTGCCCGCCGCCATCGATGCACTCGACGAGGGAGAACTGTGATGCGCATTCGTCCGATTGCCCGCGGCGACCTCGACGGCCTCCAGGCGCTGGCCCAGCAGACCGGCGTGGGCTTCACCTCGCTGCCCGACAACCGTGACTTTCTGGCCAGCAAGATCGAACTGGCGGTCAGTGCCTTCGAGGAGCGCACGCCGGCGGATGACCGGCTTTACTTCTTCGTGCTCGAGGACGACGTCAGCGGCGAGTTGGCCGGCTGCTGCGCCATCGAGGGCCAGGTCGGCCGCGAGGTGCCGTTCTACAACTACCGGTTGGGTACTCTGGCGCACTCCTCGGTGCAGCTCGACCTGCACCGCACCATCGACACCCTGTTCCTGAGCTCCGACCACACCGGCGATGCCGAGGTGTGCTCGCTCTACCTGCGCCCTGAGTATCGTCGCCACCGCAACGGCGCGCTGCTCTCCAAGGCGCGCTGGCTGTTCATGGCGCAGTTCCGCGACCGCTTCCCGGCCAAGGTGCTGGCGGAGATGCGCGGGGTCTTCAACGAGGCCGGCATCAGCCCGTTCTGGGAGTGTCTGGGCAGCCACTTCTTCCCCATGGACTTCAACGAGGCCGACCGCCTGACGGGGCTCGGGCAGAAGAGCTTTATCGGCGAGCTGATGCCCAAGTTCCCGATCTACACCACCTTCATGAGCGAGGAGGCGCGGGCCTGCATCGGCGAGGTCCACGAGCACACCCGCCCGGCGCTGGAGATGCTCAAGAAGGAGGGCCTGCGCTGGGAGGGCTATATCGACATCTTCGACGGCGGCCCCACCGTGGAGGCCTATATCGACGATGTGCGCGCGGTGCGCGACTCGCGGCTGTGCCAGGTCGAGGTCACGTCCCAGGCCGCCAGCAGCGAGCGCCATACCTGGCTGGCATCGACCACCGGGATGCCCGATTTCCGCGCCGCCTGGGTCGGCCGCGGCCCCGACGCGGACGGGGTGATGGTTCTCACTGAGGAGGAGGCGCAGCGACTCAACGTCGGTGCCGGCGATTCCCTCCGTCTACTCGAAACCTAGGAGATGCACATGCAAGCCAAACAGCAGCTGCTGATCGGCGGCGCCTGGGTCGACGGCGACGCGGAACGGTTCGCCAAGCTCGACCCGGTGTCCCACCAGGAACTCTGGCAGGGTGCCAGTGCTGGCGCCACCCAGGTCGAGGCTGCCGTGGCCGCGGCGCGCCAAGCCTTCCCCGGCTGGACGCGCACGCGCTTTGCCGAGCGCCAGGCGCTGGTCGAGCGCTTCCGCGGCGTGCTCGAGAGTCACCGCGAGGATCTGGCCACCGCGATTGCCGGCGAGACCGGCAAGCCGCTGTGGGAGGCGCGCACCGAGGTCGGCGCCATGATCGGCAAGGTGGCGCTGTCGATCAGCGCCTACCACGAGCGTACCGGCGAGCGCGAACGCGACCTGGGCGGCACCCACGCCGTGCTGCGCCACCGCCCCCACGGCGTGATGGCGGTGTTCGGCCCCTACAACTTCCCTGGCCACCTGCCCAACGGCCACATGGTGCCGGCGCTGCTGGCCGGCAATACGGTGGTCTTCAAGCCCAGCGAGCAGACCCCGCTGACCGCCGACCTGGTGCTGCAGTGCTGGCGTGAGGCCGGCCTGCCCGCGGGCGTCATCAACCTGGTGCAGGGCGCTGCGCCAGTGGGCCAGGCGCTAGCCGCCTGCCGCGACATCGATGGCCTGCTGTTCACCGGCAGCGCCAAGGTCGGCGGCCTGCTGCAGCAGCAGTTCGCCGGCCAGTTGGACAAGATCCTGGCCTTGGAGCTGGGTGGCAATAACCCGCTGGTGGTCAGGGACGTGCCCGACCAGGACGCCGCAGTGCTGACCATCCTGCAGTCGGCGTTTCTCTCCGGCGGCCAGCGCTGCACCTGTGCGCGGCGGCTGATGGTGCCTCAGGGCGATGTCGGCGACCGGTTGCTCGAGGCGCTGGTATCGGCCATCGACAAACTCCGGGTGGGTGGCCAGTTCAGCGAACCGGCGCCGTTCTACGGCGGGCTGGTCAGCGTCGCCGCCGCCGACGGCCTGCTCAAGGCCCAGGATGACCTGGAGGCGCTGGGTGGCACGGTGCTGTCGCGCATGCAGCGCCTGGAGGAGCACACTAGCCTGCTGAGCCCGGCGTTGATCGACGTGACCGGCCTCGCGCTGCCCGACGAAGAGCACTTTGGGCCGCTGCTCAAGGTGCACCGCTACCGCGACTGGGACGAGGCGATCGCGCTGGCCAACGATACCCGCTACGGTCTTTCCGCCGGGCTGATCGGCGGCAGCCGCGACGACTGGGACGATTTCCTGCTGCGTATCCGTGCCGGTATCGTCAACTGGAACCGCCAGACCACCGGCGCCTCCGGGGATGCGCCGTTCGGCGGCGTCGGCGATAGCGGCAACCATCGGCCCAGCGCCTACTATGCCGCGGATTATTGCGCCTACCCGGTGGCCTCGATGGAGAGCGAGGATCTGCAGCTGCCAGACCAACTGCCGCCGGGGGTGGTGTTATGAGTGACGCTTCGAGCCTGGACGTTCGCGAGGTCAACTTCGACGGCCTGGTAGGGCCCACCCACAACTACTCCGGCCTGGCGCTGGGCAACGTGGCCTCGATGAGCCATGGCGGGCTGGTCTCCAACCCCCGCGAGGGGGCGCTGCAGGGGCTGGCCAAGATGAAGTCGCTGCTCGATGACGGCTACGCCCAGGGCGTGCTGCCCCCTCAGCAGCGCCCCGACCTGGGCGCGCTGCGCGCACTGGGCTTCAGCGGCACGCCCCACGAGGTGCTGACCCGCGCCGCCCGCGAGGCGCCGCAGCTGCTGCGCGCGGTGTGTTCGGCATCGAGCATGTGGACCGCCAATGCCGGCACCGTAACGCCCAGCGTCGATGCCGCGGACGGGCGGGTGCACTTCACCCCGGCCAACCTGCAGTCGAGCTTCCACCGCTACCTGGAGCCGGAGACCACCGGCCGCGTGCTGGCGGCGATCTTCAACGACCCGCGCCACTTCGCCCACCACCCGGTGCTGCCGGCGACCCCGGCGTTCTCCGACGAGGGCGCGGCCAACCACACCCGCCTGAGCGCCTCTCACGGCGAGCCCGGGGTGCACCTGTACGTCTACGGCCGCCAGGCCTTCGGCGGCGACCCCGCCCACGAGCCCCGGCACTTCCCGGCACGCCAGACGCTGGAGGCCAGCCAGGCGGTGGCCCGCCAGCACGGCCTCGGCGAGGCCCAGACGGTATTCGCCCAGCAGCACCCCGCGGCCATCGACGCCGGCGTCTTCCACAATGACGTGATCGCAGTGGGTAATGGCCCGGTATTGCTCTATCACGAGATGGCGTTCCGCGACGAACAGGCGACCCTCGACGCGCTGCGCGCCAAAATGGCCACGCCGCTGATTCCGGTGCGCGTGCCGGTCGAGGCGGTCAGCATGGACGATGCGGTGTCCTCCTACCTGTTCAACTCCCAGCTGCTCTCCAATCCCGACGGCTCGATGACCCTGGTGGTGCCCGGCGAGTGTCAGGAGAACGAGGCGGTGTGGCGCACCATCCAGGACCTGCTGCTGGCGGGCCACAACCCCATCGGCGAGGTGCTGGTCAAGGACGTCAAGCAGAGCATGCGCAACGGCGGCGGCCCCGCCTGCCTGCGCCTGCGGGTGGCGCTCAGCGCCGCCGAGCGCCAGGCCCTGTGCGGCCGGGTGCTGCTCGATGAGGCGCTCTATACCGAGCTCACCGCCTGGGTCGAGCGCCACTACCGCGACCGCCTGGCACCGGACGACCTCGCCGACCCGCAGCTCGCCGAGGAGACCCTCAGCACCTTGGACGAGCTGACGCGGATCCTGCAGATCGGCTCGGTGTATCCGTTTCAGCTGGGGTAGGGGGAGCTGCCTGACGGAATAGCCGCCATGACAGGTCACTGGCGCTATTCCGTTAGCTCTTTGCCGATACATCGGCCAAAGAGTTTTACCATCGGTTGGTAGTCGCAGTGGTAGGCGGAGATATTGGCGTCCAGCCACTCGTCGCGCTCTAGCCCCTGCCATGAAATCTCGTAGCCGCAGTTGATGATAATATGCTCGAACAGTAGCCGCTGTGCTCTGCCGTTTCCTTCGCGGAAGGGGTGGACCACATTCAGGTCGCCATAAAACTCGGCAACGGCCTCTATCAGCGCTTCACGGGCCAGGCCCACGAAATAGCACCGCCGGGTGAGAGAGTCGAAGAGCTTAAGAGATCGCCGAATAATTGATGGTGCAGGCTCTGGAGGTAGGCGAGATCATAGGGAGGTGGCGAGAACTGAATCGCGTCGGTGGCTAGCAATGTCAGCTCCCGCTCGACGCTGATCAGTTCGTCTTCATTGATGATGCCGAGGTGATTACGCAGAGTAGTACTTTGCGGGTAACAATAGGGGGCTTGTTCAGTGCCGTACTTGTCCATCAGGAGCGGGAACGAGAGTACTTGGCCAGAATGGCTTCCTTAGTTAGCTTGGCGCGGGCCGTTGAAGGCGTGAAGCCTTCCAGATGCATGCTGGCCTGGTAATTGGCTCTCTTGACCTTGGCAAAATACGCTTGCTTGGTTTTCAGTGAGATGTCCGGCATGTAAGGAGGATCCGCTGAGGTTTCCATTATTCTAACGCATCGCCTAGCCCAGGCAATGATACTTCCCGCGTCGCTGTCGAGTCGTCCGCTGGCAGGCCGGGGCCTTTGTGGTTACCGTAAGGCACTTATGCAATGGAAGCCCTGAGGAGCGCCGAGATGGCGGAAGCATTGACGATCGAACGGCTGAGCGCCGAGTCCCCATATCTCGCCACGCTGGCGGGGTGGACCCATGCCGCCTGGGGGCATCTCAACCCCGGCATGACCCTCAATGATGCCATCGAGCGCCTGCGCGGAGAGTGCGGTGCCGGCGGCGTGCCCTCGGTATTCGTTGCCATGTGTAATGGCGTGCCGGTGGGCACGGCCAGCCTGGTAGTCGACGATATGAGCGACCGCCCCGATCTCTCCCCCTGGCTGGCCTCGGTATTCGTGCTGCCCGAGTGGCGCGGCCGAGGCATCGCATCGTCGCTGGTGCGGCGGGTCGAGGCCGAGGCGCGAGACACGGGTATCGCGGTTTTTCATCTCTACACGCCGGATCAGCAGGCGCTCTATGCTCGGCTGGGCTGGCAGGCGGTGGAGGAGCGTGACTATCGCGGCGAAGCGGTGACGATCATGCGCCGCCGCTTCGACGCAGACACTCCCTGATCGGGCGCGATGATGCACTGGCGAGCGCTACGCTACTTCGACACCGTGGCCCGCTGCCGTTCACTGAGGCAGGCGGCGGCGCAGTTGCATATCGCCCCCACCGCCATCAGCCGGCAGATTGATCTGCTCGAACATCAGCTCGGTGCCCCGCTGATCGAGCGTGGCCCCAATGGCATCAGCCTTACCGCCGCGGGGGAGCTGCTGGCGGCCCAGGCCCAGCGCACGCTGCGCGACCTCGAACGGGTCCAGGAGCACATCCACGACCTCAAAGGGTTGCGCACCGGACGCGTCAGCCTGCAGGTGGCAGAAGGCGTGGTCGCCGGCCTGCTGACACCGGCTCTGGCGCAGCTGAGCCGCCAGCATCCGCGGCTCGACTTCGATATCCACATCGCCAGCGCCGGCCAGATCGTCGAGGCGTTGCGGTGTGGTGACGCCGATATCGGCCTGGCCTTCTTCATGCCGCGGCACGACGATATCCTGACCCTCGCCAGCGGTACCCTAGAGCACCACGTGGTGATGGCGCCGGACCACCCCCTGGCGGCGGCGCGCACGCTGCGCCTGGCCGATCTTGCCGAGCAACCGCTGGCACTGCCTGATACGCGCTATGGGGTGCGCCAGGCCCTCGACGCGGCGGCCCGCCAGCAGGGCGTGAGGTTGACGCCGACCTTCCATGCCGCCTCCCTCGAGACCCAGAAGGCCCTCGCCATGGCCGGCGTGGCAGTGCTGGTTTTGCCGCCCATGGCAGTGGCCCGTGAGTGCCGTGCCGGGCAACTGGTCGGGGTGCCCCTCCAGCATGGCGAGCTGCCGGGGGCGCGGGTCGACCTGTGCCTCTATCGCCACCGCCAGCGCAGTTTTGCCACCGAGGCGTGCCTGTCGCTACTGGCGGAGACGCTCAATGGGCTAGGTGCGGGCTGACCCTGGTGACCACAAAATGTGGACACGCCGGCATCATAATTGTAATGGCGGTAGACACTGGCGCGGCTCATGCTGAAGGCATCGTTCATCATGCCGAGAGAGACTGCATGCACGAGCCCCATCGGATGACCGCTACCCAACTGCTTGCCGCCTATCGTGACAAGTCGCTGTCGCCACTCGACTACGCCGAGTCGTTGATCGCCCATATCGAGCGCTGGGAGCCGCATCTCAATGCCCTCTACGCCTTCCGTCCCGAGGCTTTTCTCGCGGCGGCGCGCGCCTCCAGCGAGCGCTGGGCGCGGAATGCCCCCCGCGGCACCTTGGATGGCGTACCGGTGACCCTCAAGGAGCTGATTGCCACTCGGGGCCTGCCGGTGCCACTGGGCACGGGGCTTGGCGAACAGGCCGAGGCCAGCGAGGATGCGCCCCCCGCGGCGCGTCTGGCCGAAGACGCTGCGCTGCCGTTGGCCAAGACCACCTGCCCGGATTTCGGCATGCTCTCTTCGGGGCTCTCCTCCTTCCACGGCCTGACCCGTAACCCCTGGAACCTAGCGTGCAATACCGGTGGCTCGAGCTCCGGGGCAGGGGCCGCGGCAGCAGCCGGCTATGGCCCGCTGCATGTGGGTACCGACATCGGCGGTTCGGTACGCCTGCCGGCGGCTTGGTGTGGGGTGGTGGGCTTCAAGCCGACCCTGGGGCGGATTCCCATCGACCCCTACTACGTGGGGCGCTGCGCCGGCCCCATGACGCGCAGCGTCGACGACGCGGCACTGATGATGACCAGCCTGGCGCGTACCGACCGTCGCGATGCGATGCGTCTGCCGCCGGAGACCATCGACTGGACGGACCTGCGCCTGGAACTCAAGGGGTTGCGGCTAGGGGTGATGCTGGAGGCGGGCTGCGGCTTGCCGCTGGAGGAGCCGATACGCGATGCCGTGGAGTCCGCAGCGCAGCGCCTGGAGGCGGCCGGGGCGACCCTGGTGCCGCTGGCCCCAGTACTGACCCGGGAGATGCTCGATGGCCTGGATCGCTTCTGGCGGGCGCGTCAGTACAGCGAGCTGGAGGCGCTGACGGCGGCACAGCGTGAGCGGGTACTGCCGGCGATCGTCGATTGGGCCGAGGAGGGCGCGCGACTGAGCGGCGTCGAGGCGGTGCGCGGCTTCCAGCAGACCCTCAACATGCGACGCGCCACCGAAGCGGCGTTCGAGCAGGTCGATGCGGTGATCTCGCCGACCACCCCCAACGTGGCGTTCCCGGCCGACTGGGCCTCGCCCACCAACGACCCTCAGCGGCCCTTCGAGCATATCGCCTACACGCTGCCGTGGAACATGGGCGAGCAGCCGGCGATATCCCTCAATGCCGGTTTCAGCGGCGAGGGCATGCCGCTGGGTGTGCAGCTGATCGGGCCGCGTTTCGCCGATCACCTGGTGCTCAAGCTGGCCAAGTCGCTCGAGGAGCGGCTGGACGTGGCACCGCGCTGGCCATCGCTCCCGGGTGGGGGCTGACGGCATTCGTAGCGCATCTGTTACAACAATATAGGGAGAAAGCTATGCAGCGTCTTGTCGTACTGCCCACCAGCCGTACCGGTTGGGCCTTGATGATCGCCTTCGTGGCGGTCGTGGTGGCGGGGATCTGGCCGGCGATCGGCTTGGTCAATCGCGCCGTGCTATTCCTCGGCCTGCCGCTGCTGGTGGTGTGGAGCTATGTGCTGATCTTCGCCTGCTTCGCCGTGATGTTGATCGCCAATCGTGTCATCGAGTGGCGGGAGGGCGAGGATGACTAGTCCCTGGCCGCTGCTGATCACCCTGACCTACGTGGCCATTGCCATGGTCATCGGGCTGCGCGCGCGCGGCGGGCGGCGCATGAATAGCCTCGAGGAGTGGGGCGTGGCCGGGCGCAGCATGGGGCCGGTGACACTCTACCTGCTGATCGCTGCCGGCAGCGTCAGCGCCTATACCTTCATGGGCGCGCCGGGGTGGGCCTACGCCAAGGGCGTGGCGGTGTTCTACGTGGCGGTCTACCTCGCCTATCTGGCACTGGTGGCCTGGTACTTCGGCCCCAAGGTTTGGCAGTTCGGCGAACAGTTCGGCCACGTCACCCAGGCCAGCGCCATTGCCGACCGCTACCAGAGCCCGGCGCTGGGCGCCCTGGCGGCACTGGTGATGTCGATCGGTTCGATCGCCTACGCGGTGCTGCAGACCGTCGGCTCCGCCTACATTCTGTTCGTGATGAGCGGTGGGACGATTCCGGTGTGGCTGGGGGTGCCGCTGGTGCTGGCGTGTATCGCGGTCTATCTGTTCGTCAGCGGCCAGCGCGCCATTGGGCGTACCAATGCCTTCCAGGGCGTGCTGATGCTGATCGTGGCCTGGGCGGTGGGGCTCTGGGCGCTGCACAGTGCCACCGGTGGCCTGAGCTTCGCCCCGCTCTTCGAGCGACTGCTGGCCGAGCACGGCGAGTTCCTCACGCTGCCGGGGGCCGGTGGCGACATGACGTTTAGCTTCTGGACCACCTCGATCATCGTCTCGATGTTCTCCTTCATGCCGCCGGTGTGGACCCAGTGGATGAGCGCCTCCTCGGCGCGCACCATCCGCCGCAGCGCTACCTGGTTGCCGACCTACTATGTGGTGATCCTGCCGATGGTGGTAGTGGGCTTCATCGGCATCTTCTCGCTGCCTGAGCTGGCGCGGGCCGATACCGTGGTGCTGGAGTATGCCATGCAGCATCTGCCGGTGGTGCTGGTAGGGCTGTTGGGGGCCGGCACCCTGGCGGCCTCGATGTCCTCCAGCGAGCCGTTCATCCACTCGGTGGCGCTGTCCTGGAGTCGCGACGTTGTGCAGCCTCTGTTGGGGCTTTCGGATGCGCTGACCGGCAGGCTGGCGCGCTGGATGATCGTGCCGCTGATGGCGCTGGTGATCGCCCCGCTGGCGATCGCCGAGCCGGGCAGCCTGGTGATGATCCTGCTGGTGGGGCTGGGCTTTGCCACCCAGGTATTGCCGGCCTTCATCGGCATGTTCTTCTGGCCGCGGGCCTCGCGGTTGGGGGTGATGGCGGGTATCGTCGCCGGCTTCCTGGTTACCGTGGCCTTTACCACCCTGTGGCCGCATCCGCTGGGGGTTCATGCCGGTTTCTGGGGATTGATGCTCAACCTGCCGGTGTTCGTGGCGGTCTCGCTGGTTACGGCGCCGACTTCATCCGAGGTGGTGGAGCGGTTCTTCCGCATCGCCGCGCCGCGCGGGCTTACCCGCCTTGGCAGTGGCGGTAAGACGGTCGCCGCGGACACCGCCGTACATGGCGGTTGAGAGCGCTAGATACAGCGCGGCCGGGCAATTGGCCCGGCCGCGTTGTCTAGAGGGTGTCTACAAACTACTGCGCTCGGTCATGCTGCGTTGAAATCACCTTCAAAATGCTCATTTACACACTCGTAAACTCCGCTTTTGGATTTGCGACATCCATGTCGCTCGCTCTTCGAGCAGCAGAGCTGCCCAAATCGTCAATCCTGACTATTTGTCAGCTGATTTCGCCTTGCGACCCACATGGATGTGGGAAGTGCGTTGGCCCGTTGGGAACGGGCCTAGCCCTGACCTTCGCTCGTGACTTTTGTAAACACCCTCTTAACTTGCGGGCCGGAATCAGCTGCCGCTGGCGGCACCGCCGACCACGCCGCCGCGTAGCCCGTCCGTCTTGCCGCTGCTGCGCAGGTGCTTGCCCACCGCGTCTTCCGGGGAGCCGGCCAGGTCGCGGAACATGCCCATCGAGCCGAGCAGGGCGCTGGACTCGTAGGGCACGAAGACCCGCTCGCCGTCCTTGGCCATGGTCGGCAGCGCCTTGATATAGCTCTGGCCGAGCAGATAGCCGACCACGGTCTGCTTGTTCTCCTCGCTGTCGCCGATGGCGTTGAGCACCAGCTTGATCGACTCCTGCTCGCCCTGGGCGCGCAGGATGGCCGACTCCTTGTCGCCCTCGGCGTTGAGGATCGACGATTCGCGCTGGCCCTGGGCCTTGGCGATGGCTGCCGACTTTTCGCCTTCGGCTTCGGTCACCGTGGCACGACGCTTGCGCTCGGCGGCCATCTGCAGGCGCATGGCGGTCTCGACTTCCTCGGGCATGGCGATGTCCTGCACCTCGACCCGCGACAGCTTGACGCCCCACTTGGAGGCCGGCTCCTCCATGGCGCTCTGGATCTCGTTGTTGACCTCGGCGCGGGACTCGAACAGCTTGTCGAGCTCCATCTTGCCGACTACCGAGCGCAGCGTGGTCTTGGCCAGCACTTCCACCGCCTGGCTCATATTCTCGACCTCATAGACGGCGCGCTTGGGGTCGATGATCTGGTAGTAGAGGGCGCCGTTGATGCGCACCGTGACGTTGTCGGTGGTCACCACCGGCTGGCCGGGAAAGTCCATGACCGTTTCACGACGATCGATGCGAATCTCGTCAGTGGTGATGGCGTGGTAGTCATCGCCCATCTTGCGGTAGCGGATCATGGTGATCGCGCGGGGCTGGTCGATGAACGGGATGATGATATTGATACCGCTCTCCAGCACGCGGTGAAACGAGCCGAGGCGCTCGATCACCATGACCTCGGACTGGCGCACGATCACTAGCCCCTTGACGACGATCAGGATGCCGATAAAGACGACGATCAGGGCCAGTATCAGGCCGGGGCTCACGGGTAAGTCCATGTTCAGTGCTCCTTGGGTGATGCAATGGTGACGATGGCGGTAGTGCCATCGAATTCCTTGAAGACCACGGCGGTGCCCAGCGGCAGCTCGGTGGCGGCGCTTTCCTGCACGCGCAGGCGGTAGAAGTCGCCGTTGACCTTGATGCCAGTGGCGCCGTCGTAATCACGGATCAGGGTGCGGTAGACGCGGCCTTTCTCGACCCCGGTACCGGTGGTGCCGTAGGCCACGCCGCGGGGGGAGAACCATGGGCGGATAAACTTGATGGCTACCGGGACCATGACGCCGGCGGCCAACGCCAGGCCGATCAGCTGCCAGGCCAGCGGCAGGCCGAGCCAGGCCAGTAAGGCGGCAAATAGCGCCGCGATGCCCAGGGCCAGCAGCACCATGGCGCCGGAGGTGAGTTCGGCGAGTGCCAGCAGCAGGCTGAGCGCCAACCATAGCAGAGCCGGGTTCCAGTCCATGGGGTTCCTCCTTGTGGCCAGAAGCGGCCCCCATGGTACTGCATCGCGGCACGCCGGGGGCATTTGTCTGGCTCGGGACGACATGGCATGGTCAGCTCTCAGTGCCAGGAGCCCCTCGAATGACTCAACGCCTCTCGCCCCGCCAAGCCTACGACGATGCCCTGGTGCGCCTGGACTTCGCCGCCGACGCCGCCCAGGCGCACGCCGCGGATGTCCTCGAGGCTTGCTACCGGGCGCTGCATGACGACGGCTCACGGCCCCAGGGCGTCTACCTGTGGGGGCCGGTGGGGCGCGGCAAGACCTGGCTGATGGATCGCTTTCACGACGCGCTGGCGGTGCCTGCCCGCCGTCAGCACTTCCACCACTTCATGCGCTGGGTACATCGCCGTCAGTTCCAGCTCAGTGGTACACCGGACCCGCTCACGGTGATGGCCCATGAGCTGAGCGATGAGGTCGCGGTGCTGTGCCTGGATGAACTGTTCGTCAGCGATATCGCCGATGCCATGCTGCTCGGCCGGCTGATGCAGGCGCTGTTCGACGCCGGGGTAGTGCTGGTCACCACCTCCAACCAGCCGCCGAATCAGCTGTATGCCGAGGGCTACAATCGCGAGCGCTTCCTGCCGGCGATCGCCGCCATCGAGCGGCACCTGCAGGTGGTGGCGATGGACGGCGGCTGCGATCACCGCGAGCATCCGGGCCGCGCCGAGCCGCGCTACTGGGTCCGCGCGCCGCAGCGGCTGGCGCAAGTGTTTGCCCAACTTAGTGAGGGGCAGGCGGCCTGCCGAGAGCCCCTCGATCTGGATGGGCGCATGATCGAGGTGGAAGGGCGTAGCGAGGCGGCGCTGTGGTGTCGCTATGCGCAACTCTGCGAGCAGCCGCTGGGGGCGTTGGATTTCATCAGCCTGTGCGACCGCTTTCGGCACATTTTGGTCGGCGGGGTGCCGGCCATGGGCGGCGCAGCCGGTACCCCGCTCGAGGAGGCCAAGATCGAAGACCTGGGGCCGGATACCGCCGGCGGTGGCGCGCGGCGCGGCTTTTCATGGCAGGATGACGGCGCGCGGCGCTTCATCGCCCTGGTCGACGAGTGCTACGACCGCGGCGTGCCGCTGTATATCGAGGCGCAGGTGCCCATTGAGGAGTTGTATGCCCAGGGGGAGCTGAGCTTTGCCTTTCGCCGCGTGGCCAGCCGTCTCAAGGAGATGCAGCTGGCCCGCTTCGGTGCTGCACCTCAGCGCTCCGGTGTCAGCGCCTAGCGCTCAGGCACCTCGGTCTGGCCGCGAATCTCGCCGGTTTCGTCGCGGTAGGTGCCGGGACGCTGCTGCTCGCCGGGGCTGTCTTCCTGGGGCACGCCCCACATGGTTTCGCGGCTGCCGTCGGGGAAGGTGTTCACGGTGCAGCCCGCCAGCATGACCAGGGTCAATGTCAGGCCGCACAGCTGCGGTAGAGTAGATGTCAGGCGGCGCATGGTCAGGCTCCAAGGATGGCTGCAATGCCGCTAGCATGCGGCCGCGAGGGCGCGGATTTCAAGTTTCTCCAGGCACTGACCGAGCTCACTCATACTGCTTGACCTGTGGGCTACCCATGGCTTTTACATTGATGGCTTGACACGATGCCTTTCAGGAACCAGGAGTTTTTCATGATGCGATCTACCCAGACCGAACCCCGTGCCGCTGCCTATGATGCCGACACCTCCCGCGGGCCGCTGGCGCTGCTGTTGGGCAGCCTGGGAGTGGCCACGGTGCTGGCGCTGAGCCCGCTGGCCGAGGCCGGCAGCCACGAGCACGATCATGGCCAAGAGCAAACCCAGGGCGACGAGCACGCCCACGGCGATCATCAGATGGATGACCAGGCGCACGCCGACGGTCCCGCAGTGCAGGCCTACCGCGAAGCCAACGATCGCATGCACGAGGGCATGATGGGCGGCTTTACCGGTGACGCCGACGTCGACTTCGCACGTGGCATGATCCCCCACCACCAGGGCGCCATCGACATGGCCAATATCGTCCTCGAACATGGTGAGGACGAGGCGCTGCAGCAGCTGGCCCGTGAGATCATCGACGCCCAGGAGGAGGAGATCGCCTTCCTCGAAGCCTGGCTGGAAGAGCACGGCCACTGACCTCACGGCCACCCCACCACCGCAAATCCCCCAGACGCCCGCGCCCGCCGCGGGCGTCGTGGTTAGGTCCCAAAGGGATTCCAGCGCTGCGACGAGTGGTCGGCCTGGCGGCTCGCTTGGCGTATGCTGATGCCAAACAGCAGGGGAGAGCATGGCGTGACGGGGTGGATCTATTGGCTGGACATGGCCGGGGTGATCGTCTTTGCGCTGTCGGGGGTGATACTCGCCTGCCGTTCGCGGATGGACCCCTTCGGCATGCTGGTGCTGGCGGCGGTGACCGGTATCGGCGGCGGCACCCTGCGCGACTTGGTGCTGGGCGTGCGGCCGGTGTTCTGGGTCAGCGACCCAACCTATCTGTGGGTGATTCTGGCCACGGTGGCGGTGTCGATTCTCGGCTTTCACTATATCCACCGCCTGACGCGCACCTTCCTGCCGGTGACCGACGCCTTCGGCCTGGCGCTATTCACGGTGATCGGCGCCCACAAGGCGCTGCTGCTGGACAGTCCCGGCGTGGTGGCGGTGCTGATGGGGCTGATGACTGGGGTCGCCGGCGGCATGATCCGTGACATGCTGGCGCGCCGCGTGCCGATGGTACTGCGCCAGGAGGTCTACGCCACGGCGTCGATCGCTGGCGGCACGGCGTTCGTGCTGCTCAGCGCCTGGCAGGCGCCCACCGCCGTGGCCATCGGCCTGGGGCTGGCGGTGACCCTCGGCCTGCGCCTGGCGGCGATTCGCTGGCGGTTGGCACTGCCGACCTTCGCTTGGGTGGTCACCGAGCCACCACCCTCCGCCGACCAGCCGTCGCTCACATCAGAGCCTGACACT
The DNA here is from genome assembly GCF_002286975.1 of Halomonas salipaludis. Classification (GTDB taxonomy): domain Bacteria; phylum Pseudomonadota; class Gammaproteobacteria; order Pseudomonadales; family Halomonadaceae; genus Franzmannia; species Franzmannia salipaludis. Next base: position 740,130 of record NZ_NSKB01000002.1, on the reverse strand, counting down.
ACGCCGCCGCCCAAGCGGCGCCGGGGCAAGGCGCGGGTCAAGCTGATCCGCCCCGGCCGGAGGCAGGGGCGGCGCTAGGTAGTGGCTATACTGACATTTGGAGGATCGTTACAAATTAAGATCAGACTTGCCGCTGGGTAAGGCTGGGGATCGCTTACTGTTCTAGGGGCGAGTTCTCAACGATCAGCCGCAGCCCAGCATATCTGGCTGAATGCGTGAGCATCCAGTGTGGCACCCCCGATCAGGCCGCCGTCGATGTTCGGCTGGGCCAGCAAGTCTGCGGCATTGTCGGCTTTGACGCTGCCGCCGTAGAGTAGCGGAAGGCTCGCGGCGATCGGTGCGGACTGTCTAGCCAGTAATGTGCGTATAAAAGCGTGCACAGACTGGATCTGTTCGAGAGAGGCGGTTTTGCCGGTGCCGATGGCCCAAATCGGCTCGTAGGCAACCACGCTGTGACTAAAGGCTTCGATACCGAGGGTGTCGATTATCTCCTTTGGCTACCGTGATACGATCGCTTCGGTGTCGCCGCTCTGGCGTTGGGTGAGTGTTTCACCCAAGCAGAGTACTGGCACCAGGCCGGCTGCTTGGGCGGTGGTAAATTCTGCCGTAACGGCGATGTCGGATTCGCCGTAAAGACTGTGACGCTCGGAGTGACCGACCAACACATAGCGGCGGACCAGATCTTTCAACGTGCTAGCGCTGGTTTCACCGGTATGGGGCCGGCTGCGTGTTCATTTGATAACGGACATTACGCAGTCAGACGCTTGGCGATGAGTGTCTCGAGGGTTTGCTGGTCGTCGGCGAAGCGCCTGATGCCCTCGGCCAATTTCTCGGTGGCCATGGCATCTTGGTTATGCTCCCAGCGGAAGGTTGGCTCATCGAGTGGTGCAAGGGGCGCGGTGGCATCCGGGAGCTCGACGGCTTTCTCGACATCGCCTTCCTCGGCCGCCAGCTCTTCCAGTAGTGCCGGTGAAATGGTCAGCCGCGGGCAGCCGGCCAGGGCCAGGACTTGGTCGATGGTGCGGAAGCTGGCCCCCATCACCACAGTGTCGTAGCCGCCGCGTCCGACCCTTGCGCAGACGCCGTGCACGAAGTTAACGCCGGGATCCTCTGTCGGGGCATAGTCGCGTCCGCTCTCCTTCTTGTGCCAGTCGGTGACTCGCCCGACGAAGGGGGATACCAGGAAGACGCCGGCATCGAAGCAGGCCTGGGCCTGAGCGTCACTGAACAGCAGCGTCAGGTTGCACTGAATGCCTTCCTTCTCCAGCACCTCGGCGGCACGAATACCCTCCCAGGTCGAGGCCAGCTTGATCAGCACGCGGTCGCGACCTACACCACGTCGCGCATATAGCTCGACCAACTCGTGTGCCTTGCGAATGCTGGCCTGGGTGTCGAAGGAGAGTCGGGCTGCCACCTCGGTAGAGACCCTGCCTGGCACTACGTCGGCAATTTCGCTGCCCATGGCGACCGCCAGGCGGTCTACGCACTGACTTGTGCGCTCGGCAAGATCGCCTGCCTCGCTCCGTGCCTCGCTCAGCACATCATCGATCAGGTCCTGGTATCCGGGCAGTTCGAATGCCTTGAGGATCAAGGATGGGTTGGTGGTGGCGTCCTGGGGACGATAGCGCTTGATGGCGTCGAGGTCGCCGGTGTCGGCGACGACCAGAGAGTGCCGGCGCAGGGTATCGAGTTTAGATGGCATGAAGACCTCCAATGATTAGGCGAGTAAACATGGATAAGCAAGCGTCACGCGAGAGTGAGAGGGCATCAGGCCACGTCGCGGCCCGATACCTCTGATAGTGTGACGGTGGCAGGGTGAAAGTGGGGACCTTCACCCTGATTGAGCGTATCGGGCAAGGAATGAGTCTCGACGCAGCCTAAGATGTCAGGTGGTCACCATCACCTTCTTCTGCAGGCGCTGCTGGAGTTGGTCGATGACGACGGCGACGATGATCACCAGGCCCATGATCACCATTTGCCAGAAGTTGCTGACACCGGACATGACCATGCCATCGTTGAGGATGCTGATGACACAGGCACCGATAACCGAGCCGATGACCGAGCCACGCCCGCCAGCGAGTGCGGTGCCTCCCAACACCACGGCGGCGATGGCACGCAGCTCGTAAGTATCACCGGTCATGGGGTGGCCCGTCTGGAGCTGGGAGGTGACCACCAGCCCCACCAACGCGGCACAGAAGCCCGAGAATACATACACCCATAGCTTGATCTTGCGAACCCTGAGACCTGAGAACACTGCCGCATGCTCATTGCCGCCAATGGCATAGACGTAGCGCCCAAAAGGTGTCCTGAGACTGACCAGCCATGTGATGAGGGCCAGGATGGCCAGTATCCAGACGGGGATACCGATTCCCAGAAAGGAACCGTTGCCCAAGAGGGAAAAGCCAGTATTACCGAGTGCTTCATGACCCCGGAGCTGAGAGTAAGTTCCACCATCGTTCATCAATAAGGCGGCACCACGAACGACATAGAGCATACCGAGTGTGGCGATAAAGGGTGCCACGTTGAGGTAGGTGATCAGCGAACCGTTGATGTAACCGATCAAAGCGCCGATCAAACAGGTCAATAAAATGACCTCAGGGACGTTGAAAAATATAGTGTAATCTCCAATGGAGATTCCCTGCATCAGGAGGAAGCCCGCAACCATGCCGCTGAGCCCTACAGTCGATCCTACCGAGAGGTCGATGCCTCCCGTCAAGATAACGAGTGTCATCCCGACCGCCAGAATGCCGATAACGGTGATATGCTGGGCCATTATCAACATGTTGGAGGTGGTTAGGAAGTTGTTCACTGTCAATGAGAAGTAAGCAATTACAACGAATAAGGCGACAAATATTCTAAGCTTGAGAACCAGAAGGAGCGCTTTTGATAGCCGAAGGCTGGCTTTATGTTCGACATTATCTGGTACGCCAACATCGCTAACTGAGGACATTTTATAACTCCTTAATGAATGGTCGCAGGCGTAGTGGGAGAAGCCATTCTCGTAATCAGATCACGCTCTGCGTCATCTCGAGTCAGTGAAGCAGTGATTTTTCCTCCGGCCATTACGAGAACACGGTCAGAAACCGCCAACACTTCATCCAGTTCGGACGAAGTGTAAATGACAGAGACACCTTGAGCCGCGATATCACTCATCGCGCGATAGATATCAGCCTTGGCGCCAACATCGACCCCCCGAGTCGGCTCATCGAAAAGCAGCACCTTGGGTTGAGTTAGCAATGCCTTGCCGATGATGACCTTTTGCATGTTCCCGCCACTCAGGGTAGTGATTGCGTGGTCCGCATGCGGTGCTTTGATGCCTAGCCTTTGGATGATTTCATCACAGTTCTCCGTCTCTAAACGCCGCCTGATAAGGCGCAGGCCTAATAGTTTTGAACAATAACGGCCGATGCTCGACAGGGTCATGTTGTCCTTGACGGACATAGGCTGAATCATACCAAAGCTCTGTCGGTCCTCTGGCACAAGTGCAATACCTGCCTTAATGCGGTTGGCGGGCTTCCCTTTCTTCAGCACCTGGCCATCGAATACGATTTCGCCGCTGGCATTGCGATGAAGCCCCAGCAAGACTTCCATCAACTCGGTACGCCCAGCGCCCATGAGTCCATAGATACCTATAACCTCACCACGTTTTACGTCGAAGTTGACGTGATCAAGAGCCATGGTGCCGTTGATGCGTTTAAGCACAAGATCGCGCACTGATAGGATGGATTCACCAAGATCACGCGGTTGGTAATCAAACTGTTTCTTTTCGCTCCCCACCATTTTCTGAACGATCCAGGGAATATCGATATTATTCACCTCATCGATACCCACAATACGTCCATTGCGTAGCACTGTGATATGATCACCAATCCTCATGATCTCCTCGAGACGATGAGAGATATAGATAATCGCCACTCCCTGGCTGCGCAGGGTGTCGATGATACCGAACAGGACCTGTACCTCCTTTTGGCTCAGTGCAGAGGTCGGCTCATCCATGATCAGTACGCTTACATCACGGCTGAGCACACGCGCTATCTCGACCAGCTGCTGCTGCCCTACATAGAGATCACCTATACGGGTCGTGGGATCAATATCAAGCCCAACCCGCTCGAGAAGTTTCTTGGCTACATGGTGCTGGGCGTCGGTATCTATAAGGCCTGACTTCAACATTTCTTTGCCAATGAATAGATTCTCGGCAATGGACATGTCTTGAAAGAGGTTGAGCTCCTGAAAGATGATGCCAATACCAGCTCGCTCCGCAGCTCGAATACTATGAAAGTTTACCGGCTTGTCCCCGACCAAGAGCTTGCCACTGGAAGGTCGCTCCACGCCCGCAAGAATTTTCATCAGCGTCGATTTTCCAGCGCCATTCTCCCCAATAAGCACATTAACACTGGCGGGAAAAACCTCATAATTGACGTTATCTAATGCCAAGGTTCCTGGGTAGAGTTTGCTCACCTCTCTCACCTTGACCAAAGGAGTCTTCTCGGCGTGGTGCTTATCAATGACTGGGGGAACTGTCATGTCATTCGCCTCCCACTCTTTCAAGGGATACTGGGACAACCTGGATTGTTGAGTCCATTCCAGTCCAGGTGGCATAGGCTCCCACGACGCTAATCCGATCACCCGGTGTGACCTCACCAAAGTTTTCAATGATCGAGATCACTTCATTGTTTAGGTCATCCGAAAAAGAGGCAAAAGCATCTTGGTTGCTGAAGTCGTTGTAGACAATGTCGGGATAGCCATCACGCAGGGCTGTTCCGGGAATGACGGGACCTGACAGGATCACCACTTCACTTCCACTACCAGTGTCAGAGAGAGTAATCTTTCCGACACGGGAAGAAGTGTCGATGTTGTCTATCACGCCAGAAGTCTGGATCCAGAAAGTACAGGGGAAGGCTTGCCCCTTCTGAATACCATATTCTTCACAGGTCGTTTCGAAACCTTGATTCTCGATGGCCGATAATACTTCGCCAACATTTCTAGTGGAGGATGAGGCCCAAGGAATGATGTCGTCATAGAGCAACGACGATGCATCTATGGAGGGGGGAGTGCCTCCGGTTTTTATCTCGATGAGCTCTTCGGATGAGACAATCGTGAAACCACTCAGGATCAGAGTGGTGGACGTCAATATTGCCAAGCCGAAGGTGCGTGCTATACAGGATGTATTGTTCATATCGGCACCGCGTATCACTCCGATGATGTAGTGGAAGTGGTGGAATCCACCACTCCCACCGCTCAGCTTAGTTACTCTGATATTCGAAGTCGTTGACGTAATCGGCATTGTCTTCCGTGATCAGAACTCCGCGAAAGAGCTGACGCTCTTCCGACTCTCCGGTCTCTCCGGTCTCGAGGTACTGGTGCAGCTGATTGACACCCTGACGGGCAAGCTCCTGAGCCTGGAGCATGGCAGTTGCATAGAGTCTTCCATCCAGCACCGCATCTCGCTCATCATTACTGCCGTCGATGCCGACTACAGTGACATCTGTTATGCCAGCAGCTTCCAGTGACGCGATGGCTCCAAGCGCAACCGGGCCGTTACCTGCAATGACACCAGTGATGTCTGAGTGCTCTTGAAGAATGGAATCCATTGCTTGCTTAGCCCTCAGTAGCTCACCTCCGGCATCCTGGCGCGCGACCATTTCCAGATCAGGGTACTGATCGAGTACGCGATGGTAAGCGGTGGAGCGTGTGACGCAGTTGTTATCTGCCAAGTTACAGGTCAGCTCGACATACTTCCCTGATTCACCAACCTTCTCGATAAAAGCCTCTGCGACCTGAGAGGCTGCTTGCACGTTATTGTGGGTTAGCTGTGCGATGGCAATACCATCCTCAGGAATCTCACGGTTGATCAACACAACAGGCACATTGTGCTCCGTGGCGTAACGCACTGCTGCGACGCTGGCTGATGAGTCAGCATTGTCCAGTACAATACCATTTGCTCCTTGGGCTACTATGGAGTTGATAAGTTCACGCTGGCGATTCACATCTTCGCTATGGGAAAAGACCCTCGCTTCATAACCCAACTCTTCGGCTTGGGCCTTGGCGGCATTGGCTTCCGCAGCATAGTAAGGGTTATCCAGTGAATTGACGAGAATGGCGATGTTGCCTTGTACACTGTTGTCCTGAGCATGCAACGTGCTGACGCCAGTGAGGAAAACCATGGCCGACATTGAGGCCAGCGCTGTGGACTGTTTGATAAGCTGGAGTGTTTTTCTCTTCATTGTTGTGATCCTTTTTCTGTACAAAGATTTGTTTATTTTGCCGTTCTTCTACATAAAAATTTTTCTATTACCAAATTGTGTACCCTCCATCGATCATCAAGTCGGCGCCATTTATCATATCGCTACCGTTAGACGCCAGGAAAAGAATGCTGGCAGCGATCTCATCGGTATAAGCAAACCTTCCCATGGGAATCATCGACTTCATCCGTTCTCCCTTTTCCCCTTCCCAGGCGGCAGCACCCATGGGTGTAAGCACCACGGTAGGCGAAATACTGTTCACATTGATGCCACGCGGCCCCCACTCCTTGGCTAGGCTCTTGGTCATACCGAGAAGCCCCGCTTTGGCAGATGTATAGGCACAATGCTGGTCAATAGCGACGGTAGCTGCCTGGGAGGCAATATTGATAATCTTGCCACCCTTGCCACGGGTCAGCATATGGCGGCCGACTGCCTTTGAGCATAGGAAGGGGGCGGTGAAATTAACATCCACCTGGCGTTGCCATTCGATAAGGGAGATCTCTTCTGCAGGAGTTAAAGTGATGGTGCCTGCGGCGTTGACGAGTACATCGATGGTACCGAAGTGCTGTATTACCTCATCGATGCAGGCATCTACCTGATCTTCTTTGGTGACATCACAGCACCAGGCACGGACGCGATCGCTGGGATATCTTCCCATCGCTTCGTCGACACGGTCTTTTTCGAAGTCTGGATAGAAGATGGCGATCTTGGCGCCTTTGCTTAGCAAGGCCTCATTGGCGGCTGTGGCAATACCACCGAGCCCCCCAGTAACCACGACGACTTTCCCTTCAATGGTAAAGTTAAAGTCGACGCCGTATTTAAGGGACATATCGTAAGATGTGCTCATAGTAAATGCCTCGGTTTATATATTTTCTATTGCAAGCTGGGTCTAGAGTTTAAAAGTCAAGACATGATCAGGCCACCATCGACATTGATGGCTTGTCCCGTGATATAGCGGGCATCTTCGGAGGCAAGAAAGGCTGCCGTTCCAGCAACTTCTTCTGGCTGTGCTGTTCGTCTCATTGGAATGTTTTGCACCCATTCCTTCATCAGTTCACCGGGTTGGTACTTGCCTAGAAGATTACCCCATTCCCGGTCATTGTAGACCCACATGTCTGTCTCGATGATGCCGGGACAAATGGCGTTTATTGTTATGCCCGCGGATGCGAATTCACGGGCGAGACTCTGCGTTATACCAAGCACTCCAAATTTGCTGGCTGCATAGTGCGGCGTGTAGATAAAACCTTGGCGAGCCTGGCCAGACGCCATGTTGATCAAGGTGCCGTGACCGGCTTTTTCCATATGCTTGAGCGCCGCCTTGCAGCACAGAAAGACGCCCTTGGTATTGACATCCATGACCTTGTCCCAGTCTTCTTCAGGAAGCTCCTGCAAACGGGCGATAGTGATGATACCGGCATTCTGTACGGAGATGTCGAGGCGTGAAAACTGATCGACAACACTGGCGTAACAGGCTTCAACCTGCGCGCTATTGGTCACGTCCATTTGCCTGCCGATGACCTTACCGGTAAGTCCTGCAGCTTCGACCTGATGCTGCAGCTCTTTGGCGACGTCGGTGACCTCGGCACGATTCGATGCCAGAACAACATTCGCCCCTTCCATGGCGAAGCGCTTTGCAATGGCAAGACCAATGCCCCTATCAGCTCCGACAGCGACCGCTACCTGACCTTCAAAGCGTTTCATTATCTCGATCCTCCTTTACGACATGTGCCACGTCTGTAGTGCCTAGTGAATCGCCTGTCGCTGCACCATTCACTGTGGTGTTATAAGCTGGCCTTCTCGGCCAGTGCCTCGGCGGTGAAACAGTCGGTAATCAGTACCTGGATCCAGCCTCCGAGGGCGGCGGCTCGGATCGACGCCACCTTTTGATGGCCACCCGCTACACCAACGACACGGGGCACCTTCTTCAGGCTTGGGGCGCTGATCGCCACCACCCTCTCATCGAGGGCATGGCTCACTGCCTGGCCATTAGCGTCGAAGAACCTCAGACAGACATCACCCACGGCGCCACAGCCGGCCAATTCAGCGAGCTCCTCGTCAGAGAAAGCGTTGCCACTTCGGGCGAGAAACTGAGAGGGGGCGAGCGTACCGATACCGACCAGCGCTACGGTGAGGTCATCGAAGAGCGCCATGGTCTCTCGTACATAAGGTTCCTCGCAGAACACCTTGCGAGCATCAGAGGTGCTAGCGATTCCGGCGACGTGCATGAAGGCAGGGCGTGCAGCGAGCCGATTGGCAAGCTGAAGGGTCAGGTTTTCCGCCAAGTGCTCGGCACGATCGTGAGACATCCCACCCATCAGCTGCACTACGCGTTCGGCCTTTATCTGTCCTTTGGCCGGCAAGTGCTCGGACAGGGCCACCAGAGCCGAACTCCAGCTCGAGATGCCAACTCTGTCGCTTTCGCGCAGTGTGGATGCCAGATACTGCGCTGCCGCTTCGCCAATGCTCGACACGATGGCGTTGTCGCTGTTGTCTGGGCAGGAGGTCACCACCACTTCGTCCAGACCGAGCTTGCTGGCCAGTTCCTCCTCGAGCAGGTGGTAGGTGCCCTCCGGTGGCTTGATGCTGATCGAAACGATGCCCTCTTTTTGTGCCCGTCTCAGCAGGCGCGATACGCCTGCCTGGGACAGGCTTAACCTGGCGGCAATATCGACTTGCCGCACCTGCTCTACCCAGTAGAGGTGGGCTGCCTTGGTCACTAGTCGGAGCTCATATTCCGGTTTCATCGCGCCACCTTTTGTATGCGTAACGTCCACTTAACGTTTGAGGTGAGAAAGGGTTCGCTCGACGGAGGACAGCCAGTTTGCATGGCGTGCCTCCAGCTCGGTGGCAGCAACGTACTCGAAGGTGTCGAAATCGGATGCCACCGATGCCAGGGCTTCGGGTGTCGGCCACGTGCCGAGCGCTTTCCCGGCCAGCAAGGCTGCACCCAAGGCGGACAGCTCCGCTTGCTTGGCGCGCTGGACGGGGACCCTTAACGTATCGGCTTGGAGTTGCATCAGCCAGCCGTTGGCGCTTGCCCCTCCGTCGGCCTTGAGCGCCGACAGCGGCGTGAGGCCGTGACGCTCGAAAGCCGCTCGCACGACATCGACCACATCTTTGATCTGGAAAGTGATCGACTCGAAGGCTGCCCGTGCAACGTCTTCGCGCGCTGTATTGAAGGTCAGGCCGTCCAGTAGTCCGCGGACATCGCCGACCCAGCGTGGCGCGCCCAGCCCCACCATGGCGGGTACCAGCACTTCGCTCCCCTCGGTGCCGGCGGATTCGGCCAACTCGGCAAGGCGCTCGACCGAACCGTCCAGCCCCAGCAGCTTGGCTACCCAGGGCAGTACGGCGGCACTCACCGTAATGTTGCCTTCCAGGGCGTAAGTCCTGCCTTCGGCCGTTTCCCAGGCCACCGTCGTGGCCAGGCCTTCGGCCCGAATCAGACGGTTCTCGGTGGCGGTCATGACCGAGGAGCCCGTGCCGTAGGTCGCTTTGACGATGCCCGGACGGAATCCACCCTGGGCGAATAGGGCTGCGTGAGAATCACCAATCATTGACAGAATGGGGATGCCAGCCTTGAGCGAGCCGAACTGACTCGTAGTGCCGAAGGCGTAGCTCGATGGGCGAATCGTCGGCAGCATGTCGTGTGGGATGCCGAAGATATCAAGCAGTTCCGGAGACCACTGTCCCGTACTGATATCACACAGTTGCGTTCTGGAAGCGTTCGACGTATCCGTCAGATGCGCCACTCCGCCGGTGAGATTCCACAGCAGCCAGCTGTCGATGTTGCCTAAGCGCACATTGCCCCGGCTCTGCCCGGTTTCCAGGGAATCGAGTAGCCAGCGAAACTTCGATCCGGAGAAGAGGGGATCGATGGGGAGTCCGGACAGTTCCTGCACCCGGGCATTCAGTCCCAGGCGCTTGAGTTCGTCGCAGAAGGGCTGGCTGCGGCGGCACTGCCAACTGGCACAGGGTGCCAGGGGCTTGCCTGTGTCAGAGTCCCAGGCGATAGCGGATTCGCGCTGCGAGGAAATGCCAATGGCAGCGACGACGACGTCCGGTTGAGAGGCGAGACACTTGTCGATCGCGCCCATGACGCTTCGCACGATCTCTTCGCCCGACTGCTCGACCCATCCCGGCTGCGGGTAGTAGCAGGGCACGGGCATGTGAGCTCTGGCGATGATATTGCCGCTTAGATCCACCAACACCGCCTTGGAGTTGGTCGTACCTTGATCGATGGCCAGAATGGCAGACGTCGTCATCATGGGGTCCTCATCCAAGCAGTGTTTTGGCTGAAGCCACGATGCCGTCTACCGACATGCCGGTGTTATCAAGCAGCCACTCGGCAGAGCCGGTGGGGGCAAATTCAGGGAAGCCCAGCAGCGACATTTTGCAAGGCGCCTCGCTGACCACGACCTCCGCAATGGCGCTACCCATGCCGCCACGTACGCTGTGCTCTTCGACAGTCAATAGATGGCCGGTTTCTCGAGCACACTTGACGATGGTGTCTCTGTCGAGGGGTGAGATGCTCGAGAAGTTGATGACACGTGCCTGGATCCCGTCACTTGCCAGGCGCTCGGCCGCGTCGAGCACACGGCAGACGGTCACGCCGCAACCGATCAGGGTGATGTCGTTGCCTTCCCGTAGGGGCACGGCCCTACCGGGAACGAATTCGTAATCCTTGGGCAGCACGGTGGGAACGCCCATGCGGCTCAGACGCACGAAGCACGGATGGTCGCTCTGTGCCACATAGCGAATCACGGCCGCGGTCTCGATGTCGTCTGCCGGTACGAAAATGTCCAGGCCCGCCAGGGGGCGCGTCCATGCCAGGTCCTCGATGGAGTGGTGGGTTGGTCCCAGCTCGCCATAGGCAACGCCGCTGCTCATGCCACACATCTTGACGTTGGCATTGGAGTAGGCGATGTCGGCCTTGATCTGTTCCAGCGCACGTCCCGTTAGGAAACACGATGCTGCGCAGACGAACGGCACCAGGCCGGCGTTCGCCAGGCCAGCACCCGACCCCACCAAGGTCTGCTCGGCAATGCCGACATTGATCAAGCGCTCTGGCCACTTCTTCCGGAAGCCGTTGAGCTTGCTAGAGCCAATAGAATCGTTGACGACAGTAACGATGTTCTCGTTCTGCTCGGCAAGCGCTTCCAGTGTTGCTGCAAAAGCGTCACGGCAGTCGTGTAGCTGTGATTTATCCATGGTTGCCATCGTTATGCGCCTCGCTCCAGCTCGTTCAGTGCTTCTTTGACTTGTTCCGGGCTCGGTACCTTGTGGTGCCACTCGACACGATCCTCGATGAAGGACACGCCCTTGCCCTTGAGGGTATTGGCCACGATGCAGCGTGGCTTACCGGCACGAGGACCCTTCAGTGCCTCGATGAGGGCACCGTAGTCATGGCCGTCGACTTCGAGTGCTTCCCAGCCGAAAGCGGTGAAGCGTTCGGCCAGGGGATCTAGAGAGGTCACGTCATGAGTGCGATCCCCCTGCTGGAGGCGATTGCGGTCGACGATCAGTGTCAGGTTGTCCAGTTCCTTGTGGGCCGCAGTCATGGCCGCTTCCCAGTTACTACCTTCCTGGATCTCACCGTCACCGACGACGACGAAGACCTGCCAGGCTTTCTTTTGAATCTTGGCGCCGATGGCAGCGCCGACACCGACAGGCAGCCCGTGCCCCAGGGGACCGGTACTGGTTTCCACGCCGGGTAGCTTCTCGTTGCAGGGGTGGCCATTGAGCCGCGACTTGGGCTGGATGAAGGTGGCGAGCTCCGCCACTGGGAAGTAGCCGGCGTGGGCCATGGTTGTGTAAAGAGCGACCGCACAGTGTCCCTTACTCAAGATGAAGCGGTCACGGTTTGGGGCGGTCGGTTCCGCCGGGTTCACGTTCAGTACGTTGAAGTACAGCGTGCCAAGAATGTCGATGACAGATAGATCACCGCCAATGTGGCCCATGTTGGCGTCGCCGATGGTCTTGATGATCGTCGTTCTCATATCACGGCACTTCCGTGCCAGTTCGTCTGGAGCTAATACCGTTATAGACATGAAGCATTGCCTCGCTATGAATATTTATTCATTAACTGAATATAAATTTATAGAGGGAATACTTGGCCATATGTTTAGCTTCGTCAAGGATATTCAAGATGAGGAGGGCTATCCATTGGTATAATGAAGAGCAACGATATCTGGCATGTCGGATTAAGTTATTCTTTTTAAAACAGCATATTAACTATTTTCCTGACGGTTTCTTCTTCTTGAGTCTTTTTGGTTGAAGGTTAATTCGCTTGCTGAATAATTATTCATATGTCGTAAGGAGAAAATATATTCGGCGCGGTGTCGTGGAGATATGCTAAGGAGAGGAAGAGGTCTCTGACTTTTCGATTATCACCTTCCCTTGCCGCGGATCAGCCTCTTCTCTTAATGCTCGCGCAGCAGTATGAAAGTACGGAGTAATTGTCTGTGCGGGTGAATCGAGAAGGCTTGGCGAGCAAGACCATCATCCCATTAATACGACACTGCCCGGCCAGAGACCGGGCAGTGTCGTTGAGATAAACGGGGGAATGCGTCAGTCGGCCAGCCAGTGGGTCTGGTGGAGATTCCTCAATGTCACGACGCAAGCCTCAGCGGCCTCGCGCCCCTTGGTCACGAAGTGATCGTGGAAGAACGACGTGTGGGTGGCGTGCTCGTGGAAGTGGTGCGGGGTGAGCACCACGACAGCACCGGTACTTCGGTATCGAGTTGGACCCGCATCATGCCATCGATCACCGACTGAGCGACGAAGTCGTGGCGATAGATGCCACCATCGATCACCAAACCGTGTGCTATCAGCCCAGTATCAGAGCCGGCGTTAGCAGTGGCTATACTGGTTAGGTGCCAACAAGGAGGTGCCCGAGATGCGTCATGCATTCCCACGTGGATGGCTGGTGGCCTGGCTGGCGCTGCTGTGGCTGGCGGGCTGTGCCGCTCAGAGCCCCGCGCCGGCGACCGAGGCGAGCGTCGCCGAGGCGATCCAGGCTCGCTACGAAGCCGAGCTGTTCACGCTGCCGCTGGACAAGCAGCGCCACTACGCCCAGCGGCTCTATCGCATCAGCGGCGACGCGCGCTATGTACCGTTGACCGAGGGCCACGCCAAGCGGCTGATGCTGCGTATCAATGAGGAGCTCGATGGCTTGGCTGCGCCTGACTACGCCGCGCGGCGCAGCCAGGCGCTGCTCGACGCCTATCCCACGCGTACCGCCAAGCAGCGTGCCCGGCACCAGATGTTCGCCGACTGGGGCGAGGTGATCTACGCCCGTCGCCTGCTGTTCTCGCTGGTGCAGCTCGACTACTACGGGCTGCTCGGCACGCCGCGCCTGGCCGGCCACGAGCGTGCCCTCGACTATCTGGCCGAGGTCGATTTCGCCGCCTTCTTGAGCGACCCGCAGGTGCTGTCGGTGTACGCTGCCCAGGTGGCCAATATCGTTCACTACCTGCATCAGCTGGGGATCGTCGACCTGCGCGACGAGGTGGTCGGCGCCTTCCGCGAGCACTATTCGCCGGCGCGGGTCGCGACGCTGGATGTCGACGAATACCGCAACCGCATCTACGGCATGACCCATTTCGTGATCGCCGACAGCCGCTACTACCAGCGCGACGTCAGCGCTAGCGAACATGCCTGGATTCTCGACGCCTTCGCCGCCGAGCTGCCGCGTATCCTGCGCGATACCACCGAGGACATCATGGCCGAGGTGGGGATCAGTTTCCTGCTCGCCGGCCAGGGCGACCATCCGGCGGTGACGCGGCTGCGCGAGGCGATCGTCGCCGCCTTCGACCCGCAGGCGAGGATGATCCCCGCCACCGATGGCAGTACCGATCTCGAACGCGGCGAGCATCGCAACGTGCTGGCGATCATGCTGCTGCGCTGGCCGGTGCAGCTGCATCCTGGCCCCGACCTGAGCGATGCGCTGGGCGAGGCGCCGCTGGCCGGCCGTTGGCCGTCACGGTGGGTCGATCTCCAGCGATTCCAGCCAGTGGCTGTCGGAGGCGAACGCATCGCTGAACACCGGCTGGCGCTCGAACCAGCTGCGCGCCCCGGGCCACTGCCAGCGGCGCCGGCCGTCGCCCAGCGCCACGCCCAGCGCGACGGGGCCGTAGCGGGCGTAGAACACGCCGCGCGGTGAAGCCTCGCCGAGACGCAGGTTGGCGCGCAACTCGCGGCCCTGGCCGTTGAGCTCGAGATCACGGATATCCAGGCGTTGCTGGCGCATGTCGAGCCGCGCCGAGCCGCGGATGTCGCGCACGGTAAGCAGGTTGCGCAGCCAGCGCCGCTGATTGGCGGCGCTGACGAACAGATCCACCAGCGGGCCACTGTCGCGCATTGCTAGGCGCAGCTCGCTGTCGAGTATCAGCGGCTGCTGCCAGGTCAGGCGCCCTTTGGCAAGCTCCAGGTCGGCCCACCAGCCCGCGGAGCGGGCGTCGTCGTCGGCCAGCTGAAGGTTGCTTAGCGAAACCCGCGAGCCGCTGCTGTCGAAGGTCATATCACGCAGGTCGCCATCATTGAGTCGTGCATCGATCATCAGGCTGCCGCTGAGCTGACGCTCGCGGAAGGCCAGCTGTGCGTCGGGGGCGTCGAGGCGCAGCATGCCGTGGGCCTGGTAGCCGTCGAGGCGCAGGTCGCTGGCCAGGGTGGCGCGCCCACCCAGCAGCGTCAGCGGCGAGTCGTCCGGCAGGTAGGCGTTGAACACGGTGAGGTCCGGCGCCTTGATATGCGGCAGGGCGATATGCGTATCCAGGGCCTGCAATCCGGCGTCGAGGTCGAGCCGGCGGGCTTCGGCGGTGAGCTGCATATGACGGCCCTCGATCAGCGCTGCGTCGGCGTCGCCGCGGCGCAGGGCGAGCTGCGGCATGCGCAGGGTCAGCGCCGCGCTGAGCGCTTCACGGCTGCCGGTGGCGGTGGCCACCAGCTGGCCGTCGCCGCGGGCGCTGAGGTCGAGAAAGCCCAGTGAGAACGGCGTGGCGTCGAGGCGCAGCTCGCTGCCCGGCACCAGCCGGCCGGCGTCGAGTTCGATATCGGCGCGCAGCTGTGCGGCGCCATCCACCGTCAGACCGTGCTCGCTGGCCAGCAGCGCGTTGAACAGCGCCATATTGGCGAGCAGGCCATCGAGGCGTAGCCGGCCGCTGGGAGTGCGCGCGCCGCCCTGCTGCCAGCCGCTGCCGCCGGTGAGCACTGCGTCGCGGGCCACCACCACGCTGCGTGTTTCGGCGTCCGCGGCGCTGGCCTGCAGCGCCAGCCGCGAGCCGCTGACATCGAGTCGCCCGCTATCGAAGTGCGCCTGGTTGATGATCAGCTCGAGGTCGGCGGCGCCGCTCAGCGCCTGGCCCAGCAGTTGGCCACGAATGGCTGAGCCGTCGAGCGTGATTCGCCCGCGGGCGCTGTCGCGGTCGACCACCAGCACGCCGCTGGTGGTGGCGGTGCCGCCGTCCAGCTGCCAGGCCGGCGACTCGGGCAGATAGAGGTTTAGCGCGGCGACATCGGGCACCTCGGCGGCCTGCCACGCCAGTTGCGCCTCGGGGTTGCCCAGCTGGCGACCGCTGTCAGGCAGTTCGCCAGTGGCGCTGAGCGAGAGGTGCGGTGCGTCGAACAGCTGGCGGCCGTCGCTCAGGCGGCTTACGCCGACTTCGCGCAGGTCCAGGGTCAGCAGGCCGCGCTGCGGTGTGTCGTCGACCACGCTGGCGGTGAGGGTGCCCTGGCCGAAGGTGTCGAGGCCCAGGAAGCGTCCGCCGATCGCCTGCGAGTCGATCTGCAGCCGGCTGCCGGGCAGCGGCCGGCCCTGGTGGATATCGAGCTCGGCACTCAGGCGGCCGCCGCCGCGCAGGCCCAGCGACTGGTCGACGAACAGCTCGCCGAGCAGACCGTCGAGCACACTGAGATTGTCGATCTCGCCCGAGACGCTCAGGGCGGCGTCGAACGGCGTGGTGGCGAGCAGTGGGGCGGCGACCACCGGGGCGTCGCGGTGAGTGTCGCCGGCGGCGACAAACGGCTCCAGCGGCAGCAGTGGCCAGGCGCTGGCCAGCTCGGCGCGGGGGAACACCAGCGAGGTGGTCAGTGGTTCGTCGGTGTCGTCGCCGGTGGCTGCCAGCCTGAGATGAGTGCCGGAGAGGTCGAGCTGGCCGCTGCGCGGATCGAGCAGCGGCAAGGCCAGGGTCAGGCCCAGGCGCCCGCGCATGGGGGTGTCGCCGAGGCGCAGGCCGACCTCGTCGCCGTCGAGGCGGAAGGTGCCGGAGAGGGTATCGTCGCGATAGTCGAGAAACCCGCGCAGGCGCGCACGGCCGCCTTCCAATTGGAGCGGAATGGCGGCAGGCAGGTAGGGCGCCAGCGCGGCGATATCGCTCAGCTCGGTGTCCTCCCAGCGCAGCCCGGCGCGGTGCAGGCGCTCGGGGGGCTGGTCGAGGCGCAGCCGGTCGCCGGCCAGGGCGATGCGAAAGCCGTCGCCGCGCATCACCTCGCTGCCGCCCTGCTGCCACATGCGCATGTCGTCCAACGCCAGGTCCAGTCGCGTTTCCGGCTCACCGCGGTCGTCGCTGATGGTGGCGCGGATGCGGCCGTCACCGAGCAGTTGGTAGCGCTGGCCGCCGGGGGTCAGGCGGGTGCTGTCGAGGGATACGCCGAGGTCGGGGGAGTCGAGCTGCAGCTCGCTGCCGGGCAGCAGCTCGCCGCCCTCGAGCAGCAGGCGCCCGGTGAGGTCGCCATGGCCGCTGACCTCGAGCCACTCGAGCCCCAGCAGGTAGTCGCTGAACACCGCATAGGCGTCGCTGGCACCGGCCAGCTCGATCTCGCCGTCGACGGCAGTGACGATATCGCCGCCGCGCTGGTCGGCAAAGTCGAAGGGCGCAAGCGCCAGGCGTGTGTCGAGCTGGATGTCCTCGACCAGGGTCACCGCATCGCGGGTGACCCGGCCGTCGTCGAGGTGCAGCGCCAGGCCCTGGATGGAGAGTTCGCGCTGCTGCCAGGCCAGTTCGCTGAGACTCAGCCTGCCGCTACCGGCGATGCGCAGCCGGCCCACGGCGACCTCATGGATGCGCCGGGCGTCGAGCCGCTCGATCTCAATGCGCCCGTCGAGCAGCGGGCGCAGCGCCACCTGGAGGCTGACCTGCTCGACGTCGAGGCCTAGCCAGCGCGGCGCCTGCTGAACCAGTTCCAGGCGGGCGGCACTGAGCTGGCCGGGGTACCAGCTCCAGGCGCGCTCCCAGCGCAGGTCGAGTTCGGCACGCGCCAGCGGTTCCTCGAGCAGGGCGGCGCGCAGCCGCTCGCTGTTGAGCAGGGTGTTGGCCAGCGCCAGATACACCAGCCACAGGCAGAGCAGTGCCAGCAGCAGGGCCTTGGCGACGCGCCGCACCGGCGTAGACGAACGCCATACCATCAGCGCTGCCGCAGCGCTTGGAGAGTGGCAGAAAAGGCGTCAGCGACGTGCCGAAACGCGCTCGCCGCTAGACAACGTATGACACTATGGGTCAACCTGCCGCCTCCTTTGCCGTATGGAATATGGCATCATCCCTTGATACACCACTTATGCGCAGGCACATAACGCATGTTTCTCGATGATTTTCATTCGGTCAGGGATGGCCGCATCGGTATCTCCGCGGATCAGGCCAGTCACTTCGCCAAACGCGTGGCGGGGGATTACAACCCGATCCATAATCCCGATGCGCGGCGCTTCTGCGTGCCCGGCGACCTGCTGTTCTCGCTGGTGCTGATGCGTTTCGGTCTGTCGCAGCACATGAACTTCCGCTTCCTGAGCATGGTCGGGGCCGACGTGGCGCTGGATTTCCTGGAGCACGACGATGGCCGTATTCGCGTCACCGACGATGCCGGCAAGGTCTATCTCGAGGTCGAACGGCGCGGTGAGTCGACCCGCGACGAGTCGGTGGTCGAGGCCTTTGCGCGGCGCTATGTGGCGTTTTCCGGCAAGAACTTCCCGCACTACCTGAAGCCGCTGATGGAGGCCCAGGGGGTGATGTTCAATCCCCAGCGTCCGCTGGTGATCTACGACAGCATGGGCTTCTCGCTGACTCGCCTGGATGCCGTGGAACCTGGCCTGGAGCTGGCCGGCTCGTCGTTCGAGGTGACCGGCAAGCGCGGCGATGTGCTGCTCGAATTCGACATGACCAGCGCCAGGGAGACCATCGGCCACGGCTCCAAGAAGCTGGTGGTCAGCGGCCTGCGCGACTACGACGCCAGCGCCATGGATGCCATCGTCGACGAGTTCTACCGCCTCAAGCACGCCTACGAAGCCTCGACCGCCTAGTACTCAGCGGGTGACCACGATGATTGGGCACGGCGAGCGGTCGATCACCTTGTGACTGACCCCGCCGAGCAGCTGCTCGCGCCACTGGCTCATGCCGCGTCGGCCCATGATCAGCAGCGGCTTGCCGTCGGCCTGGCGAGCGTGGTCGAGAATCGCTTCCGCCGGCGCGCGGCCGATCAGGCACTGCTCGATGATCGGCGACTCGACCCCGGCCAGATGCTTCTTGGCATGTGAGAAGATCCAGTCGCACTCGCGGCGCTCGGTGTCGCGCTGGCGCGTCGGCGTGGCCGGGTCATCGGGGTCGCGCGGCACGCAGTACATCAGCTCCACCGGCAGCTTGCCGGAGATCGCCAGGCCGGCGGCCAGCTCGGCGGCGGCGGCGCTGTGCGATGAGCCGTCCACCGGCAGCAGGATACGGTCGATATGCTCGGCGTCGTCGATCGACATCTGGTCGTGCACCACGCACACCGGGCAGCGCGCCTTGTGAATCACCGCATTGCTGAGGTTGCCGCGCAGCAGCTTGCCGAGCCGATCGAGCCCCTGGGCGCCCATCACCAGCATGCTGTCGGGAATCTCGCTGGTGTGGTCGATGATCTCCCGGGCCAGGTGGCGTACGAAGTCGTGTTCGCGCAGGGTCACTTCTTCCACTTCCACGCCCAGGTCACTGCCCAGCGCCTGGCGCGCCTGGGCGAAGGCGCGGGTCACCGAGCCCTGAATTACCTCATGGTCGTAGTCGACCTCGTCGAGCCGGTTGGCGGGAATATCGCTGAGCTCGGCGGGGTACAGCGGCTGCACGTGCAGCAGCTGCAGCGGCGCCTGCCACAGCCGTGCCAGCTGGGCGGCGTGGCGTACCGCCGCCAGGGTGGCCCGTGAACCGTCCACCGGCACCACGATCTGTGAGATTGGCCTGCTCATCTATCTAGGGCTCCTGTTATTATCGAAACTGCTTAACTGCCAATAGCCTAGCGCAGAGTGGCGGGTCTTGTCGGCTAGCGGATCGCCAGGCGCTTGCCAAACATCATACCGCCCCAGCTGAGGCGATTGACCAGCGCGTTGAGCCAGATCGACCCGGCCATGCCGATGACCAGCAGCAGTGCCGCATAGAGTGGCAGCGAGAAGTGCACGTAGCGGTCGACGAAGTCGACCACGGCGAAAAACAGCGGGTGGGCCAGATAGATGCCGAATGAGTACTCATTGACCTTCTTGACCAGCACCGGCGCCGGGCGGTCCTTGAGATAGCGCATCAGCCACAGCGTGAACAGGATGAAGAAGGGGATCACCCAGCTCTCCTTGGAGGAGTACTCGAGCTGGCCGGCGAAGGTCAACGCCACGATCACCGCCACCCAGCCGGCCAGCCACCACGGATTGGCCAGTTGGCGCAGTGCGCTGACGCGTTCCAGATAGGGATAGTGGCGGACCAGCACCAGTGCCAGGAAGAACAGGTAGACCCAGCCCACCGGGACGATCCAGTGCAAGTAGCCCGGGGGGGATACCTCGAACCAGCGGGTCACGCCCCAGTAGCCGGCGCTGATCAGGCTGCCCAGCACCAGCCAGGGGGCGGCGGGCAGGTAGCGGCCCAGGTCGTAGCGGGTATAGACCCAGTAGAAGACGTAGAACTGCATGGCGATGATCAGGAAGTAGCCGTGCCAGCCGGCGTAGACCATGTACTCGACGAAGTTGTCGACGAAGCCCAGCTCGCCGCCGTCGGCGGTCACGCTCAGGTAGTTGGTGGTGGAGTAGATCAGCCCGTAGACCACATAGGGCACCATCACGTACTTGATGCGGTTGGCCAGGAAACCTTCGGGAACACGACTGCCGTAGCGCGCCGAGAACAGGAAGATGGAGATGAAGATGAACACCGGCGTGCCGAGTACGGTGGGGATGCGCGCCAGGTCGATGTAGAGGTTGTCGTAGCGCTGGTTGAGGCGATCGAGGAAATGAAAGCAGAAAACGGCCAGGCACCCATAGAAGCGTAGCCAGTAGATTTCCTCGATGCGTTTCATGGCGCCCCAACCCCTTCGATGATAATCGTTAGCCGTTGAACGACCTCGCGTGGCGTGATGTCCGACCGCAGCGAGGCCAAGTAATTCCTTGGCAGACAATTATCCTTTTCATTTCATGGCTCTTTTGTTTCAAGGCTGGTTGCTTGTGTGGATAGGGAGACGTCTGGATATGGAGCTAACGCTGCGTGGGATGCTGCTTGGAATGATGGCGCTGTTGATCGCTACCCCGGCACTGGCGGGACAGGTGAGCCACCAGCGCTTTGCTTCGGAGACCCTGGGGCGCGACTATCCCTACACCATCTACCTGCCCGACGGCTATGCGGTGTCCAACCAGCGCTATCCGGTGATCTATCTGCTGCACGGCTCGTTCGGCAGCGACCGCGACTGGACCGCCAGCGGCAACCTGCGCGCGGTGGCCGACTACCTGATCCAACAGGGCCGCATTCCGCCGGCGGTGATCGTCATGCCCGGCAGCCTCAGCTGGTGGGTGGATGGCCATAACGAGGCGGCTCGCACGGCCTTCTTCGAGGACCTGATGCCGCATATCGAGGCCACCTGGCACGTGCACGAGCATCGCCAGGGGCGCGCCATCGGTGGTCTGTCGGCGGGAGGCTACGGCACGCTGAACTTCATCATGGAGCGCCCCGATCTGTTTGCCGCCGCCGCTGCACTGAGCCCGGCCAGCTACAGCCCGATGCCGCCGGGCAACTCCTCGGCGCGTCGCCATCCGGCCTTCCTCGACGACGAGGGGCGCTTCGATCCGGTGCTGTGGTCTCAGCTCAACTATACCGCCCACCTCGACGACTACCTGGCGCAGCCGCAGGTCGTGCCGCTCTACCTCAGTGCGGGTAATCGAGACCCCCTGGACGCCGAGCAACATGCACGGCGTATCTACCGCGAGCTGGTCGATCACCAGCCCGAGCAGCTGCTGCTCGAGATCCTGCGCGGCGGCCACACCTGGCGGGTATGGCGCACCAGCTTGCCCAGCGCCTTGATGTTCATTGGCGACTACCTCGACCCGCCGCGGGCGCTGGAGGAGTAAGCGTCGCGTACGGCCATTATGTCCTCCAGCACTAAGCTTGGGTGAAAACGCTCCCGATGCATTGCAGCATTCGCTAAACTTTGTCGCATGGCGGCCGATATTCGTTGTAGATGGCCACCGCCAAGTCCGGTGGCTGCACCCTGTCGAACGATATCCGGGAGTCGGTCCATGCGACGTCGAATTGCATTGCTGCTGGGAGCCCTGTGGCTGCTGGCTCCACACGCCCAGGCTGAGCTCAAGTTCGGTCTGGTGGCGCCGCTCAGCGGCCCCGCCGCCTCGCTCGGCAACGGCATGCGCCAGGGCATCGAGGCGCACTTTGCCGAGGTCAACGCCGCGGGTGGCGTGCACGGCGCCGAACTCACCCTGTTGGCCCGCGACGACCGCTACGAGCCACTGCGTGCCGCACCCGAGACCCGCCGGCTGATCGAGGAGGACGAGGTACTAGCGGCGATCGGCAACGTCGGCACGCCCACCGCCATCGTCACCATTCCGTTGCATAACGAGTACCAGACGCTGCTCTATGGCGCCTTCACTGGCGCTGGTGTGCTACGCCGCGATCCGCCCGACCGCCACGTCATCAACTACCGCGCCAGCTATGTGCAGGAGACCGCGGCAATGGTTGACGGCTTGCTCGAGGCGGGCATCGCCCCGCAAGAGATCGCCTTCTTCACCCAGAACGACGGCTTCGGCGACGCTGGCTATATCGGTGGCGTGCGCGCCCTGGAGTCCCATGGCTTCGAGGCCGCGCGAGAGCTCGCGCACGGCCGTTTCACGCGCAATACTCGTAACGTTCACCAGGCGCTGGCGACCATTCTGCAGGCGCCGGTGACGCCCCGCGCGATCATCATGGTGGGCACCTACGGGCCGGTCGCCGACTTCATTCGCGAAGCGCGCCAGGACCTCCCCGAGGCACTGTTCCTCAACGTCTCCTTCGTCGGCAGCCAGGCGCTGGTCGATGAGCTCGGCGAGCTGGCCGAAGACGTGATCATCACCCAGGTGGTGCCGCCGCTGGATGCCGACCTGCCCGGCGTGGCGGCCTACCGCGAGGCGCTCGAGACCCATGCCAACGGTGCCAGCCCCGACTTCATCTCGCTGGAGGGGTATCTGGCCGCGGCCCTGTTCGTCAAAGGATTGGAGGCGGCCGGCCCCGAGCCGGACCGCGAGGCGCTGGTCGATGCGCTGCTGGGGCTCGGCGAGGTCGACCTCGGCCTCGGCGAGCCGCTGCGCCTGGGGCGCGGCGACCACCAGGCCAGCGATGCGGTATGGCCGACCATCATCCGCAATGGCGGCTTCGAGGCGGTGGACTGGTCCACCCTCGCACGCTGACCCCCTGCCGCACGGGCGGGGCCGTTACCAATTTCCAAGGGGCACGACATGAAACGTACTCTCAGTCTGCGCGCGATGCTGATCGGACTGTTCCTGGCCGCGGTCCTCGGTGCGGTGGTGCTGGCCGCTACCGGCTTGATGTCGAACCAGCGGCTGGTCGACTCGCAGCGCTTCATTCTCGGCGAGGTGCTGCCCCAGCAGGAGGCGAGCCGTGGCATGGTCGACAGCATGGCAGCCTTCGGTGCGCGCCATGCCGACCTGCTGGCCGCCGCCGACGAGGCGACGCTGGCCGAGGTCATCCCCCAGGCGACGCTCGACGAGCGCTTCCTGGCGGCGCGTGAGGGGCTGAGCGAGCGTGACGATGCCGCCCAGCGCGAGCGCTTGGCCAGGCTCGATGCCGGCTATGCGGCGCTACTCGAGGCGGACAACGCCCTCGACGAGGTGCGCCGCGAGGACCTGGCCCTGGCGGCCACCATGGACGAGCGCATCGCCGCGATGCAGCAGCGTATCGTCGAGGTCATGATCAGCGCCGAGGACATGGCCGGCCGCGCCACCCTGGCCGACGTTCGCGCGCGGCGTGACCAGCGCGCGCGGGTCGAGGCCTGGCTCGAGGAGGGCATGACCACGCTGCCCACCTCCCTGGTCGAGGGCCTGCTCGACGATGGCGGCAATATCGCCGAAACCAGCAGTACCGTACGCACCGCGGTGGCGCTGCTGGCTGACCTCGGCCGCCAGCTGATGCAGGTCGAGAGCAGCGACCGGCTGGTCAACCTGCGCTACAACGAGATCGCCCAGCAGCTCAACCTGGCGCGCCAGTCGTTGGGCGCCATCGCCGGGTCGACGCGTGCCAGCACCGAGCAGAGCGAGCGCGCCGCGGCGCTGACCGAGATCATCGACGAGCTGGATGGCCTGATGGTGAGTGGCAACCAGTCGGTCTATGCGCTGCGCCATGAGCAGCTCGATCTGCGCCAGGGCCAGGCACAGGCCCTGGAGGACGTGGCCACGGCCATGGGCGACATGCGCGCCACGCTCGGCGAGCTCGAGGCCGACGGCGTGGCCCAGGCCGACCTGGCCGCCGGCCAGGCCGAAGAGCTGGCCAACGCCGGGCGCGTGCTGCAGATCGGCGTGACCCTGGCAGTCATCCTGGTGCTGGCGATCTTCGGCTGGCGCACCCTGGTACGCGTGCTGGGC
Source organism: Halomonas salipaludis (assembly GCF_002286975.1). Lineage (GTDB taxonomy): Bacteria > Pseudomonadota > Gammaproteobacteria > Pseudomonadales > Halomonadaceae > Franzmannia > Franzmannia salipaludis. Next base: position 716,037 of record NZ_NSKB01000002.1, on the reverse strand, counting down.
CCGCTCGGGCAGATGCGCCGCCAGATGGAGAGCATCAGTGGCGCCGCCGGCGAGAACGCCGACCTGTCGCTGCGCCTGGCGCTGCAGCGCGACGACGAGATCGGCCGCACCGCCCAGGCCTTCAACCGCATGATGGATACCTTCGAGGGCATCGTGGCGCAGATCCGCGACGGTGCCGGAGCGATCGCCGCCAGCAGCCGTGAGATCGCCTCGGGCAACGACGACCTGTCGCAGCGCACCGAGGAGCAGTCCTCGTCGCTGGCCGAGACCGCCTCGAGCCTCGAGCAGATCACCGCCACCGTCAAGCAGACCGCCGACTACGCCAACCAGGCGCGGGACGCCAGCCAGGAGGTCGACCGGCGTGCCCACTCCGCCGGCGACGTGGCCGGCCGCACCAACGACGCGATGCAGGCGATCCGCCACTCCAGCGAGAAGATCACCAGCATCATCACCGCCATTGACGACATCGCCTTCCAGACCAACCTGCTGGCGCTCAACGCCTCGGTGGAGGCGGCGCGGGCCGGCGAGCAGGGCCGCGGCTTCGCGGTGGTGGCCCAGGAGGTGCGCAAGCTGGCCAGCCGCAGCGCCGAGGAGGCGTCACAGATCCGTCGCCTGGTCGACGACAGCGTCAACAAGGTTGGCGAGGGCGCCAGCCTGGTGCGCGCCACCAGTGAGCACCTGCAGGAGATCATCGACAGCCTCAAGCATGTCAGCGGCTATGTGACCGAGATCGCCAGTGCCACCCACGAGCAGTCGGCGGGCATCGAGCAGATCAACCAGGCCATCGCCCAGCTCGATCAGGTCACCCATCAGAACGCCCAACTGGTTCAGGAGGCCTCGAGCGCCAGCCACGTGCTCGACCAGCAGGCTGCCGACATGCACGCCCTGGTGGGGCGCTTCCGGGTCGCCGCCGCTGGCGACAGCCGAGCGGCCCTTCCTGAGCCGTCGGTCGACGAGGCCGAAACCTGGCGCTGAGCGATGCAGACAAGCAGTGCCTGCCGCTAACCGTTATGCTGTAGTAAGTCATGGCATAGCAGTAGACGGCAGCCAACTGCCAGTTCGTAGTGCTGCTCGAGCGCGCCGGCAAGGCGCAGGTACACCTGGCAGAGGATGCCGACGACTCATGATCCGTACGCTGATGGTCGATGACACGGGCCGCTGGCAGCAGGGCGGTGAGGAGCTGATTGCCGCCTGGCGGGCCAGTGGCGAGGCGCATATCTGGATCGATATGCAGGGCGAATCTCAGGACTGTGAGCGCGAGATGCTCGAGGCCTTCGATTGCCATCCGCTGGCGATCAACGATGCCCACCGCGACCGGCATCCGCCCAAGATCGAGGAGTTCGAGCACCACACGCTGATCATCTACCGTGGTATCGCCGCCTTCGACGCCGAGCTCAACTACCGGCCCCAGCCGCTGTGTTTCTTCATCGGCGAGCGCTTCCTGATCAGCCTGCATCCCAGCGAGGCGCGCAGCATCGAGCGGCTGTTCGACGAGCACGGCACGCCACTGCTGCAGGCCTCACCGCAGCAGGTTGCGCTCAAGGTGATGTACATCTCGGCGGGTTACTACCTCGACAGCCTGCTGGAGTTCGAGGGCGTGCTCAGCGACCTCGAGGACGAACTCCTCGAGGCCGGCAACGACCAGCTGATGCGGCGCATCACCGCCTACCGCTCGCGGCTGGTGAAGATGCGCCGCATCTTCAACTACCACAAGGGCATTACCCAGGAACTGATCGCCTACGACTACCGCCACCTGCCGCGTGACGACAGCGACACCCTGCACGCCATCAACGACGTCTACGAGCGCTTCGAGCGGCTGCACAGCCTGACCCAGATGTACTACGACATCTGCGGCGACCTGGTGAACGGTTATATCTCGATCTCCTCCCACCAGCTCAACATCACCATGCGCGTGCTGACGGTGATCTCGGCGATCTTCATCCCACTGACCTTCATCGCCGGTGTCTACGGCATGAACTTCGAGCATATGCCGGAGCTCGGCTGGCGCTATGCTTACTTCGTGGTGCTGGGCGTCATGCTCGGCATCGGGGTAACGCTGGTATGGTTTTTTCAACGCAGGGGCTGGTTTCGTTAACGACGACGGCTGCTATCTTAGCGAGACCGTCTGGGCCAAAAAATATCATAGCGTCACGGAGTAACCACCATGAATCAGCTGCCCCCCGAGGGCGAGCTGTCGTCGGTCGATAAGCTCGATCACAGCGTCTACAAGACCCTGCTGGAGTCGACCAAGGCGATCCCCTGGAAGATCGACTGGAAGACCCTGCAGTTTGCCTATATCGGCCCGCAGATCGAGGCGCTGCTTGGCTGGACGCCGGAGAGCTGGGTCAGCGTCGATGACTGGGCGACGCGCATGCATCCCGAGGACCGCGACTGGGTGGTCAATTTCTGCGTTTCGCAATCCCGCCAGGGTAGCGACCACGAGGCCGACTACCGCGCCCTGACCCGCGACGGCGACTATGTGTGGATTCGCGATGTGGTTCATGTAGTGCGCGACGCTGAAGGCGACGTGGAGGCGCTGGTCGGGTTCATGTTCGACATCAGCGAGCGCAAGGCCAATGAAGAGCAATTGGTGCGGCTGCAGCGCGAGCTCGAGGCCTACTCCTATCAGGACGGCCTGACCGGTGTCGCCAACCGCCGTCGTCTCGACGACTACCTCACCCAGGCCTGGGAGGAAACGCGCCGCAACACTCAGCCGCTATCGCTGATCATGATCGATATCGATCATTTCAAGGAGTACAACGATCACTACGGCCATCTGGCCGGCGACGAGGCACTCAAGCGTATCGCCTATGCACTGAGCTGCGTGGCCACCCGGCCCCGCGATGGCTTTGCGCGCTTCGGTGGCGAGGAGTTCATGTGGGTGCTGCCGGAAACCCCGGGCCCCGCCGCCCTACAGTTGGCCGAACGCTGCCGACGCGAGATATTCAAGTTGCAGCTGCCGCATGCCGCCTCACCCCTGGGCTGCCTCACCATCAGCCAGGGCGTGGCGACGCGGATTCCCGCCCACGACGATTCGCTGGCAAGCCTGCTCGATCAGGTCGACGTCCAGCTCTACCTCGCCAAGCGGGCCGGGCGCAACCGGTGCAGTGCCTCGGATTAGGCAGAGGTCCGGTGGCTCAGGCGCGTTAGCCGCAGGTGCAGCGCTGCCAGCCCCAGCCCGAGCAGTATCAGCATGCCGCCGAGCAGTGGCGGGAAGGCCTCGGCGCCGGCCAGGTCTAGCAGCGGGCCGGTCAGCGATGGCACCAGCAGCGCGCCGCTGCCGGCGGCGGTGAAGATCAGCCCAGTGGTGCGCCCGCTCATCTCCATCACCTGGTTGCCGAGACTGAACAGTGTGGGGAAGATCGCCGAGGCTGCCAGACCGAACAGCAGTGAGCCCAGCCACAGCGGCAGCCACACCGCATGCAGCGCCAGCGCCGTGCCCCCGCCGAGCAGCAGGCAGCCGATCAGGATCGCCCACGGCGAGCGCCAGCGCAGCAGCGGGATCGCCAGCAGGCGCCCGGCGGAGAGTGCCAGCCAGAACAGCGTGACCAGCAGCGCGGCGCGCTCGGCGGTGAGGCCAGTGAGCACACCGTAGGCGGTGATCCAGCCGGCGAAGGTGATTTCGGCCCCAACGTAGAGCGCGAACAGCAGCATAAACAGCGCCAGCAGCAGCGGGTCGTGATGCTTGGGGGTACGCGGCGTGGTGTCCTCATCGCCGGCCAGCTTGCTGGGACTCTTCAGTCGCGACAGCGGCCACAGCATCGCCAGCAGATAGGCGGCCACCACCCAGAAGGCCCACTGGAACAGTCCCGTCATGGCCAGCGCCGCGACCATGACCAGCGGCACCAGCATATTGCCCAGCCCGAAGCAGAAATGCAGGGCGCTGACGTGGGGCCCGGCGGCGTCGCGGTGGCGCCACAGCAGCAGGGTGTTGCCGCCGGCGTTGAGCGACACCTCGGAGAAGCCCAGCAGCAGGAACAGCGCGGTCAGCAGCCACAGCGACGGGCTCAGCGGCGCCACGGCGAGGCCGGCCACGGTCAGCAGCAGCATGCCGACCAGCAGCCGATGGCCGTTGAGCCGATCCATCAGCAGGCCGGTGATGAAGGCACCGCTCATATTGCCCAACGCACGGGCGGTGAACAGCATCGCGATCTGGCTCATGCTCGAGTCGGTCATCGCTGCCAGGTGCGGCAGCGCCGGGCCGAGCAGGCCGCCGGTCATGCCGATGCCGATGAACAGCAGGAAATAGCTGAGGGTCACTTGGCGGTGGTGACGGCTGGGGAAGTACAGCATGACCGGTCCTTGGCGAGCGCATGGGGCACAGGCTGCCCGGCGCTGAAGGCGGCTATGTTGAACGATTCAGATGGCGATCTTCAAGCCCGCGATCACGCTTGTCATGCCCCGGCCGGCGGGTTGTGGCATGCTTGGCGCACCTGACATTCTCTGCTGGAGCATTTCCTACATGTTTATCATGATTCTCGGCCTGCTGATCTTTTTGGGCAGCCACTCCGTGCGTATCTTCGCCGACGACTGGCGTCAGGCGCAGTGTGAGCGCCTCGGCGAGACGACCTGGAAGCTCGCCTACTCGGCGGTCTCGGTGCTCGGCCTGGCCATCGCCATCTGGGGCTATGGCCAGATGCGCCTCGATCCGATCTTCGTGTGGTTCCCGCCCACCGGGCTGCGCCATCTGGTGCTGCTGCTGATGGTCCCGGCGTTCATCATGCTGGTGGCCGCCTACGTGCCGCACAACGCCATCAAGGCCAAGCTCGGTCACCCGATGATGCTGGCGGTGAAGATCTGGGCGCTGGCGCACCTGCTGGCCAACGGTCGGCTTGGCGATATCGTGTTCTTCGGCGCCTTCCTGGTGTGGGCGATCCTCGCCTTCCGCGCCGCCAAGCAGCGCGACCGCGCCAATCCGCCGGCTGCACGTGAGAGCCGCACCGTTGCCACCGTGTTGACGGTGGTGATCGGCCTGGTGGCCTACTACCTGTTTGCCTTCCACCTTCACGTGCTGGTCACCGGCATGCCGGTGATGGGCTGAGGAACGCACCATGGGCAAGGTAATGATCGTCACCGGTGGCAGCCGCGGGATCGGCGCGGCCACCGCGCGTCTGGCCGCGGCGGCCGGCTATCGGGTGTGCCTGAGCTACCGCGACAATCGCGAGGCGGCGGATGAAGTGGCCGCCGCGATTGCCCGGGATGGCGGCGAAGCGATAGCGGTGGCTGCGGACGTCAGCGTCGAGCGCGACGTGATGCGGCTGTTCGACACCGTCGACCACGCCCTGGGCCGCGTCGAGGTGCTGGTCAACAACGCCGGCATCCTGGCACCGCAGTGCCGGGTCGAGGCGATGGACGCCGAACGCCTGGCGCGGGTGCTGGCGGTCAACGTCACCGGTAGTTTCCTGTGTGCCCGCGAGGCGATTCGGCGCATGTCGACCCGGCACGGCGGCCCGGGCGGGGGCATCGTCAACCTCTCGTCGATGGCCGCGCGGTTGGGGGCGCCCGACGAGTACGTCGACTACGCCGCTGCCAAGGGCGCCATCGACAGCTTCACCGTCGGCCTGGCCAAGGAGGTGGCGACCCAGGGAATCCGCGTCAACGCCGTGCGCCCGGGGCTGATCGCCACCGATATCCACGCCAGCGGCGGTGAGCCGGGGCGCGTCGCGCGCCTAGCGCCGGGGGTGCCGATGCAGCGCGGCGGCGAGGCCGAGGAGGTCGCCCGGGCGATCCTGTGGCTGGCCTCCGACGCGGCCTCCTATACCACCGGCAGCTTCATCGACGTCTCCGGCGGGCGCTGAGCCTCATGCCGCAGACGGCATGGGGGCGACGCCAGGCACGCTGCAAGACCGCACCGGCCCAGGGAGCGGAGCCGATCAGATGCGGCGGAGCGCCGCCTTGAGTGCGGGATAATCGACCTTGGAGCCGTGCCGCCGATCCAGTGGTACTCGCGGCAGCACGATGACCCGGATGTCCCCGATCCGATCGGCTTGCGCCTGCCACTCCGCCTGCCGCGCGCCATCCCCGGCGATGGCGAGCACCGGCCGGTCATCGACGGAGACCAGCGCCGCCTGCTCCACTCCCTTCCAGAAGCGCGCCGCTGACTCCACGCCGAAGGGGGGCAGGTCGCCGACGGTGCCGTCGCAGCGACCCAGCAACCAGAGGCGCTGGCGTTCGTCCAGCCGGCCGGCATCACCGGTGCGGTGCCAGATGGCGCCATCCAGGGAAAGCTTGCTGGTCTGGTCGTGACGCGTGTCCAGGTAGCCCTTGTTGACGTGGGCACCGGTGACGACGATCTCGCGGTCGAGGATCTTTACCGCAATCTCCGGGATCGGTCTGCCGGCGAGTAGCCCTGCGCCCTCGCGCATGGCCCGCCAGTCGTCTTGCGTCACTTCCGCGAGGCGCTGATGGGCGATGGGTTCGGCCTCGCTGGAGCCGTAGACCGAGACGATATCGGCGTCCGGCAGGCGTGTGGCCAGGCGGGCCAGAAGATCGGGGAAGACTGGCCCGCCGCCAGTGAAAATGGCGTCGAGCGGCGATATGGGATGGTCGGCAAGCCCGGCACAGATCGAAGGCGGTATCAGGGCCCGGCTGACGCCGTGGGCTGCGATATGCCGAGCAATGCGCCCCGTATCGGTGTTTTCCTGGCGTTGCAGACGCCAGTTCGGGAGTACTGAGGTGACGCCGAGGCCGAGATTGGCCAGCACGAAAACCGGGAAGCCGACCAGATCGACACAGTCATCGCGCTGCGGCGCCAGCAGTTCGGCGACGCGGGCGTTCTGCGTGGCCAGGAAGCCGTGGCTGCGTACGATGGCCTTGGGTTGCCCGGTGGAGCCGCTGGTGAACGAGATCAGCGCCGGGTGATCGATGTCGACCGTTTCCAGGGCATCCGCTGCTGTTGCCGCTGAGGTATTCGCGCCGAGCACCAGCCGCACGCGCCAGAGTTCGGGAAGCCAGTAACGCAACAGGCGAAACCAGCCGGCGGCGAGAAAGGCCCTGGGCCGGGTGACCCTGAGCGCATGGCGCAGGCCCGCCAGGCCCAGGGCGGGCTCCGGGAAGACCACGACCGCACCCAATCGCCACAGCGCCACGAGGCTCGCATAGAGTGGAATGCCCACCGGCATGGCCACCAACACGCGGTCGCCGGCCCGCAACCCCTGGCGCTGCCATGCGGCGGCCAGCCGCTCCGAGCGCCCGAGGAGATCGGCATAGCTGGCGTGCTCTCCGTCTGCGGCGATGATCGCGGTACGGCTGCCGTGCGCCGTCAGTTTTGCGAGGATGGGTGCGAGCAGGTTCATTCTGCCAACCGTCTGCCCATCAGGGCATAGCGCCGGAAGACCTCCGCGCCATAGCGGCGGCTGCTGTTCAGGGACTGATTGTTCTCGTGCATCAGCGCGTGGATTACGTCGGTGAAGCCCAGGTCGCCGGCGCTATGGTGGAACGTGTCCAGCAACTGCCGTCCCACCCCACGTCGCCGACTGGCGTAGGTCTTCACGATCGCCGTGCGCGGTTTGTCGCCTTCGGCGAGATCGGGTATGCCGAACAGGAATCCGGCAAGACCGTCCGCATCGTGGGCAAACAGCAATAGGCGGGGATCGATGGCGGGCAGGATCGGCCGGTATAGTGCCAGGAACGCCTGCCGCGAGATCGGCTTGTAGAACGGATTGGCAGCGAAGCTGGAGAGCGACATGTCGAACAGAGCTTCCAGCAGTCGCTCTGCGTCGTCGCCATCCCAGGCCCTGACGGTGATGCCGTCGAGCCGCCCGGGCTTGATGGACACGGTCTCGTCGAGTCTTGCCCGCGTGGAGACATAGGTGGAGATGGGCGCAAAGCCGCTGGCCACGAAGGCCTGCTGGTCATGCGGCGCGCTCACCGGCTCGAGCAGGAAGGGTGGCGAGCCGTCGCTGTCGGTGACTAGCCGATAACGGTGCCAGGTGTCGCCGTCCATCGGGCCGATGAGCGCCTCGAACCCTTCCCGACTAAGCACCTCACCGGCACGCGAGAGCAGCGCCGCGCCTGCCGCAGGATCGGCGCAACGGAACTCCCCAATCGCCGCCGTGCGTTGGCCGCCCCAGGACGGCGCCTCACGGTACAGGCGACAGCAGGCGTCGCCGATCTCCAGGTAGTCGGGGGTATCGCTCATGATAAGAACACCTTTGTCAGGAACGCGGCCAGCGGCACCGAGAGCGCCAGCGTCACTACCCGCGGTCCGCGGTAACGATCCAGAAAATCCGGCTTCAGCAGCGGGACCGCCAGACACAGCATGAAACTCATGGCAATCCACGGCCAGAGCGGACCGTGCCAGTGCGCGGCTTCTGGATTGCGGTAGGTGGTGGTGGCAACCGCGGCTGCCAGCGCGCAGGCCGCGGCGACCGCGATCCAGCGCCTGGGGCCAGCGGCAAGCGTGATGAACACCAGTGCACTGCCGGCGAAGCTCAGGTCGTACATGTTGAGTGCGTTGTGGCCGGCATAGCGGCCCAGGAACAGCCAGAATACGGAGATCAACACGACCATGGCCAGCACGTCCAGGTCGGGATAGCGGCTTCTACAGGGGCGCATGTGGCGAGCAGCCAGGTGAGCCAGAATGGCTGCGACCGGCAGCACCGCGTTATGGACGTCAGTCACCACATAGATGCCGAACACGGCAATGGTATAGACACGCGCGGTGTGGCCGGAAAGCCCCAGGCGTGGCGCAAGCACCAGCACGCCAGCGAGCACGGCGAGGAATAGCAGCGTCAGTTCCAGCAGCAGTACTAGGGCGGTTTCCAGGTGGCTGGCGAGGAAAAGATGCAGCGCCACGGGCAGGAACAGGTTGTCGAAGCCGTGCCAGGAATCGGCCTCGACCAGGGTGCCGAACGCGGCCACCACCAGCGACAGCAGCACGACATTCTGGCGTTCGACCTCCGTCATCATCAGCAGCAGGATCATGGCGACGATCCAGGTCACCATGAAGAACATCGCTGAGCCCTCGAAGCTCTTTCTGCCCGTCTCGGTATTGAAGAAGCTGCGCCCGTAGCGCACGCCGGTCAGCGCCGCCGCCGCATCGGATAGGGTGACTACGGCGATGGGCAGTACGTAGAGCACCGGGTTGCCGTAGGAAAAGAAAAACACCACACCCACTGAAACGGCCAGCAGCAGGTCGCCATAGGAGTGGCGCTCGACGCTGTGCAGCGTGGCACCGAGGCCGCTTTTCGCCAGGGCGGGCGTGCGCATGAGCAGCAGCACCAGCACTGCCATGCCGGTGATCACCAGCACCGGCCAGCGCTCGGAGAAGATCCAGGGCAGCATCAGCGCATAGGCCCCTGTCGCCAGATGCACGCCCTTACGCTGAAGCTCCGCTGACCAACCGTAACGCTGCCCGACACGGCGCACCACTACCATGACGGCGGCCAGCAGTGCCACCGACAGCAGGATCATGGCGATCTGCGGCGCGCTGCTCACAGCAGCTCCTCTACCACGAAGTCCGAGTAGAAAAAGGCCTTGTCCATGGCGCGGCCACGCGCCTCCAGACCCTCCATGGTGCGCAGACGACTGCTGAAGGCCTGCGGCATGCGCCGTGGCACCATCATGTTCCAGTAAACCAGGCGGGCTCCGGGGTTGGCGGCGTCAACCAGGCGGCCATAGACGCTGCTGAAGGTTTCCGGCCCCATGTATTCGAAGATATCGGACAGGTTGAAGCCGTCAGCCTTCTCGCCGGTGGCGACGAAGGCTTCGAGCGAGCCGTGGCGAATGTCGATCCGGTCAAGCCGCTCGCGAATGGTGTCGAAATGCTCGGGCCGCAGCGCCAGTGGTAGGGCTTCGCCGTGGGTGCCGCGCAATACCCAGTGCAGATAAGGATTTTCGGTGGGATCGGTATCGACGATGGCATGCACCACGCGCCGGGCCACATGGTCGGCCACGCTGCCCTCCACGTGATCGAAAAAGGCCGGGTCGCGGCCAAGCCGCCCCATGCTAAAACGCGAGAAGAAACACTTGAGCAGGACACGCCAGCGCCAGGTGTTCCAGCGCTGGTCCAGAAACCGTTGGCGCTGCTCTTGGCTGCGCGGCTCGAACAGCGCCTGCACCGTGGCGTGGCCGTGCACCAGCGGGAGCACGCGGCGGTGGAAAAGACGGAAGTAGCGCTCGAAGCGACCGATGCCGCCAAGGCCATAGATCTCCACGTCGCGCTTCAACGGCGCCCAGAACGCCTGTGAACTTTCCGGCAGGCTTGCCGCAACCTGATCGAGCAGTGCGGCGCGACGCGTGGAAGGACGTGAGCCCATCAGCTCCAGCAGCGCCTTATGGTCGAGTACACGCCAGGCAGCGATGCGGATCTTCAGGCATTCGAGCTGTGCCGCGGAGAGGTCGACAGCCACCACGCGGTCTGGATCGAGCGTGAGCATGGCCAGCGCGTTGTCACCGGCCGCGCAGATGGAAACGAGCGTGGCGCCGGACAGGGGCTTGCGTTCCCCGGCCAGCCCCAGCAGCAGGCAGTCCGCATCCTCCCAGAGCTGGGCGTAACGGATCGTCTCGAAGCTGGCCTTGGCGGCGATCTCCGTGTCAGTCATCGGTTTTCCTTACCGTTCCAGCGGCACCGTCCACCTCGATGGTTGCGCCGTTGGCGATCCACTGCGTGGCGCCCTTGATGCCCACTACGCAGGGCAGGCCCAGTTCACGGGCGACGATGGCGGAGTGTGACAGCAGGCTGCCGCGTTCCACGACGATGGCCGAGGCGTTGGTGAACAGCGCGATCCAGCCGGGGTCGGTAAATCGAGCCACCAGCACCTCGCCGGGCTTCAGCGATTCGGTACGCGGGTCGCGCACGACACGTGCCGGCGCCCGTACCTTCCCGGCACAGCAGGCGGTACCGCTGCGCACTCGCTCATTACCGCCGGTGCTTGGCGCGGACGGCGCCAGCGCGAGATTGACCACCGCACCGTTCACCTCGATGCGCTCGGGCGGGTCGGGCCGCGCTTCCGCTGCTGCCATCTCCGCCTTCCTGCTGACGGCAAGCGCCGCCAGGTCGTCGCCGATGCTGAAACCCTCGATTGCCCCCAGCACCTCCGGCACGCTCAGGAAAAAGATGTCGCGCGGATCGTCGAGTACGCCATGGGCGTGGAACCGCTGGCCCATGGCCAGGAAGATGCGCCGCGCATGACCGAACACCCGGGTACGCTGGAAACGCAGGTTCTCCCGGTCGCGCACCCTTGCCTTGGCAATGGCGAGCACGCGGCGGGCAATGAAACGCCTGAACGGCCGGCCGGAAAACAGCGTGGCAAGCGCATCGCCGCTGTCCGCATATGTCGCGACGCTGCGCCGCATGCGCGCCGCCGCGGCAATCGCTGCCAGCAGTGGTCGCGGGTCCTGGTCGAGGGTAATGCTTTCCAGCTTGAGCTCCTGCGTACAGCGGTCGCCGAAGCGGGCGATGTACGCTTCCACCTCGCGGCGTAGTGCCTCGTGGTCGGACAGCGCGCTGCCTTCCCCCTGCTCGAGCGCCGTGATCAGTGCCTCGTCCCCGGCGGCCAGCGCCCCCATGCGGGTGATCCGCTGTGCCGGCTCAGCGGAAATGATATCGCCCTGGCCGATCATCACCTCGTTGTGGAGCGCGAGCCCGGCGTCTCCGCCCCAGCGCTGTAGCAGCTTGCGCGAGGCACCGAAGGCCATCATGCACAGGAAATCGTTGACCAGCGGCGCATCCCAGCGGTCGAGCAGTTCCGCCTCGACGCGACGATACTCCGCCGCCAGCGCCGTCAGCGGCATGGCGGCAATCTCCACGGCGCCGGTGTCCAGCGCCTTGTCGAGCCGGCCGTAGAAGGCCCGGATGGTGCGCGGCAGGCGGATTGCCTCGCGGAGCAGGCCGGCAGCGGCCCGACCCATGCGCAGGTACTCGCGACACGCTGCCCAGCCGCGGGCCCTTTGTGGAGCGAGCGCATTGGCGATTTCGGCTGGTAGCGGCTCGCTGACGCCCATCATGGTTTCCATATGGCTGCGATTCATGGAGAAACCCGGCAGCAGCGCGATCAGCCGATACCAGTTGATCAGGTTGTAATAGACGCGGCCGTCGATGCGGCCGAGCAGATTGTCGAAGGTGGCCCGGTGGGTGCGGATCGCCTTCTCGCCGACACCGAGCAGCGCCAGGAAGATTGGGTAGACCCGCGCGTAGACGTATTGCGCAAAGCTGTAGGTGAGCGGCGAGACCAAGCCTGGATAGCTCTCGATGATATTGGAGTTGTCGAAGAGAGTGAGCGTGGTGTCCTCGACGGGCACCTCGCGCAGCGGAGTGGTGATCGGCCGCGCCTGCAGCAGAAACAGGTGTTCGCCTTCGAAGGCCCACTCGAGGTCCTGCGGACCGCCGCGCGCCTCCTCGACACGCATCACCAAGTCGGCCAGTGCGGCCAGATCGTCCTCCGACAGCACGCCATCGTCCGGCGCGCTTAGCACCCTGCCGGTGCGGTGGTCGAGCACATAGTCGTCGCCGCTTTCCTCGCCACCGACGAGACGGTCGCCGAGCCCGGCAATGGCGGAGATCACAATGCGGTCGCGGCGCCCGCTGACTGGATCGGCGGAGAAGACCACGCCTGCTGCCCGCGCCCTGACCAGCCGCTGGACCAGCACGGCCGGTCGGTGGTCACCGGCGCTGAGGCCGTGGGAGGCGCGATAGGCGTGCAGCGTCTCGGCGGCGCCGGACTGCCAGACCTGTAAAGCGGCCGCCGGTACTGCCGCCGCCTCGATCTCCAGCAGCGACAGAAACTGGCCGGCATGAGAATGGTCCGCGCCGTCTTCCTCGCGGCCTGAGGAGCGCACGGCGAACGGGCCGGGGCCGATCTCCTCCAGGTGAGCACTAAGCGTTGCGCTCACCTCGGCTCGGAGTCCCCGGTCGGTAAAGGCTTCCGGCGTAATGCAGAAAAACGGCGGCACGTCGAAGCCGAGCCGGACGAGCGTGGCCAGGGTGGCGGCCTTGCCACCGATGCGTGCAGCATCGGCGTCGGCGGATCCGTTGACGATCAGTTCGCTCATGGGCTGCCCCAGGCGGCCAGCGGTGCGAAGCCCGCCGCGCCATAGCAGGTGAGCACCCACAGCCCCGCCATGCTGTCGATGCGGCGCTGGGCGCCCTCGGTGGGCGCGCGCAGGTAGCGCGCGGCGCAAGCGAGGCAGGCCGCTAGCCCGGCGAGGCCCACCAGCCCGATGAGGTAAAAGGCACCCACCGCGCTGCCCACCGCCAGCAAAAAGCCGAAGGCGACGATAGTCAGGGCGCACCACAGCAGGGTTGCCCGGCCAGGACCCAGCAGCGCGGAGTAGGTATCGACGCCCTCGCGTTCCTGCTCCGGGGCCCGGATCTTGCGCCCCACTTCGAGCACGCAGCCGTTGACAAAACTCAGGACCAGGAAAAGCCACAGCCATTGCGGCGGTCCACCACCGGCCACAAGCCATTCACAGCCGGTCACGAACAGATCGAGCAGCGGCATGATCATCATGTGCGAGACGACGTAGAAGAAGGGGCGCGCCTTCAGCCAGTGCGGCACGAAGAACTCCATCGTCATCAGGCCCAGCCACAGCCAGACCAGCGCCAGCAGCCAGAGCAGACGGGGGTCGAGCACCGCCGCCGCCACGGCCGCCAGTGGCACGCCAGCAAGGCCGAAGCCCACGATCACTGCGAGGGATACCAGGCCGCGAGGTACCGGCAGGGCGGGCCGGAAGCGGCGATCGATGTCCCTGTCCTTAACTTCGTCACACACGCGCAGCTGCATGAACACGAGGAAGGCCACGACAAAGGCGACGAGGTAGGCCGCGAAGGCGGGCAACGGGCGGTCGGCCAGGAAGGCGGAGACATTGACGCTCGCCGCGGAGAACGCCGCCACCAGCACCGCCGTGCGCACCACGGGGAAGCGCTCGCGCTGATAGATCCACAGTCGCTGCGCCAGCGGCAGGGTCATTTCCTGTGCAGACATCTCAGCGCTCCCGGGCCAGCTTGCGGTGAGCCTGGGTGAACTCGCCTGCCGCCAGCGCACCGATGATGGAGATCTCGCCGCACAAGCACAGGGCAGCCACCACCTCGGCCAGCGCCGCTGCCTTGCCGGGGCCCTGAAGGCCAAGCAGATGCAGTGCCGCCGCCTGGCTGGGCAATCCCGTGCCGCCACCGACCGAGCCCACCAGGATGTTGGGCAGGGTCACCGAGATGAAGAGGTCGCCGTCCCGGTCTTCCACCCGCGTGAAGCCGATAGCGGACTCCGACACGCAGGCCGCATCCTGGCCGGTGGCGATGTAGAAGGCGGCAAGCCCGTTCGCGAAGTGCCCCTGTGCGCCGATCTGGCCGCTCAGCATGGCACCGAGACTGGCCATGCGCGAGTAGTCGAGGAAGCGCTCGACGCTGACATGCAGGTACTTTTCCACCAGCGCCCGCGGCAGGGTCACCGAGGCTGTCACCTTGCGCCCGCGGCCGGAGGTCAGTGCCAGATAGGTGCTTTTCTTGTCCCCAGAATAATTGGCCTCGATGAACCAGTGGCGAGGCCGGACCGGACAGTGGGTCTCGATGTGTCGGCACAGCGCCTCGGTGGCGATGGTCACCATGTTCTGGCCCGAAGCATCACCGGTGGTATAGCGGCAGAGCAGGAACACCACCTCGTTGTCCATCATCGGCTCGATGGCGCAGAGCTTGCCGTGCCGGGTGGTGGCCTCGGCGGCGACTTTCAGCTCGGCGCTGGCGTCGATCACCCATTCCAGGAACAGCCCCGCCTCCATCACATTGGCGAACTTGAAACCCGGGCTGCGCAGCACACCCTCGGTCAACAGCACCGCGGCAATGCCGCCGGCACGGGAGGCGATGTCGGCGCCCCGCGCATAGGACGCCACCAGGGCAGCCTCGCTAGTCGCCAGCGGAATGACGAAGTCCCCGGCCGCATTGAGGCCGTTGATACGTACGGGCCCCGCCACGCCTACTGGCACCTTCACGGTACCGATCATGTTCTCGATATTGGCGCCGTAGCACTCGGCACTCGCCAGGGTGTCAGGATCGGCCAGCAGGCGCTGCTGCTCGTCGCCTGCCGGTGCCACGGCGCGAATCTTCTGCCACAGGGCCTCGATGGAGGCGGCGGTAACTCGTCGCGGGCTGCGCAAGGCCGGGCGATTCGGCTCGCCCGAGCCTTCGGTGAGACGCTGCCGGACCCGCGGCTCGTCGAGCGTCGCCCTCAGCTCTTTCAACCGCTCGACGATGCGCTGTGGGATGATCGACATGTCCCCCTCCTTTTTCGTTTTATCTTCAGTCCATTGGGGCTCAGGAAACGCGCCACCGCCGTGCATTCTGATACCACGCTTTCCCACCTGGGCGGCGGAACGCGTGGTGGTGAAGAGGATAGCGCAGAAAGCGCTCATCTAATGTAAGCCTGAGTGGACATGTGGAGTCAGCTAGAAAATCTAGGCAAAGTCGTGCCTGTGCGAGGTCAGCCTCTACTCACGGTGACACTGATGAGCATGGATTTTCATGCCGTGGTTCAGGCAGCTTGCAGACATCGACCCAGGTGGCGCCGACCAGCGTGGCGAGTCGCTCGGGAGCGATGCGTACGGCGCTATTGGGCGAGCCGGCGGCGGGCAAGACCTCATCGTAGGCCTTTAGCGAGGCGTCGCAGTAGACCGGCAACGGGGTGCTCAGGCCAAACGGACTGACGCCGCCGACCGGGTGACCGGTCAGCGCCAGCACCGTCTCGGCATCGAGCATCTTGGCCTTGCCACCGAAGGCATCGCGCAGCTTGCGGTTGTCGAAGCGAGCATCGCCGCCGGCTACCACCAGCAGTTGCCGCTCGCCGACCCGGAACGCCAGGGTCTTGGCGATCTGCCCGGGCTCGACCCCATGCGCCTCGGCGGCCAGCGCTACGGTCGCGGTGCTGGCGTCGAGTTCGAGGATCTCGATATCCGCTGCCTGTTCGGCAAGAAAGGTGCGTACGCTCTCCTGGCTCATGGGGTTCTCCTGATGTGGTGGCAGTGGAATAGCTTACCCGCTGGCGGTGAAGGATGCAGCGGTGGTGCTGGGGCCCATAGCGTAGGTGCCTGGATGCAGACAAAAATTTCTCGTGTGCCAGGGGCGCAATTCGAAAATTTCTGCACTAGGCAGGACGCCTGAGTTTGATATCGTCGCGGCCTGAATGCTCCGCCACAGCGAGGAGGCAGCCTATGGCATCCGTAGCATCGTCAGATTCGATTCCCGCCACCATGTCGGCCATGCTGCTGACCGGCCATGGCGACGTCGACAAGCTCGAGTATCGCCAGGACGTGGCGACCCCGCGTCCTGGCCCCGGCGAGGTGCTGGTGCGGGTCACCGCCACCGCCAAGAACAACACCGACCGCAAGGCGCGTGAGGGGCTCTACCCGACCAAGGACAAGGGCGAGGTGACCTCGTTCGCCATGGGCGGCGAGGCGACCCTGACCTTTCCGCGCATCCAGGGCGCCGATATCGCCGGGCGCGTGGCGGCGGTGGGCGACGGCGTCGATCCGGCGCGCATCGGCGAGCGCGGCCTGCTCGACTTCAACCTCTACGCCGACGGTCGGCGCAATATCAATCTGACGCCGGACTACTACGGCCACGGCGCCGACGGTGGCTACGCCGAGTACGTCGCAGTGCCGGCGGATCAGTTCCACCACGTGCCCAACCCCGAGCTGGCCGATGCCGAGCTCGCCGCCATGGGCATGTGCTCCTACCAGACCGCCTACCACATGATGACCTCGGCGCGGGTCAAGGCCGGCGAGCACGTATTGGTCACCGGCGCCAGCGGCGGCGTGGGCACGGCGCTGATCCAGCTGTGCCGCATTGTCGGTGCCATCCCCTATGCGCTGAGCCAGGCCGACAAGGCCGAAGCGCTCGAGGCGCTGGGCGCCGAGGCGGTATTCGACCGTACCCGGATGGATGACTTCACCGGTCAGGTGCTGGCCGCCACCGGCGGGGCGCCCATCGATGCGGTGATGGACCTGGTTGGCGGCGAGTTCACCGACCGCTTCATCGACACCATGATCGTCGACATGAAGCGCCGCGCCGACTATCCGCGGTTGTCGATCGCTGGCGCCAGCGGCGGCAACCTCAGCGAGATCATGTGGACGCGCATCTACCTCTACCAGGTGCAGATCTTCGGCGTTTCCCACGGCACGCGGGAAGAGGCCGAGCAGCTGGTGGAGTGGATTCGCGCCGGCCAGCTCAAGCCGGTGCTGCACGCTGCCTTCAAACTCTCCGAGCTGCACGCCGCGGAGCGCTACTTCGTCAATCGTGGCAGCAACTACCTGGGCAAGATCGTGATCGTGCCCGACGCCGAGTGGGACGAGCACGGCGCCCCCTTTGCCCTGGAGCAACGCCCATGAGTGAACTGACCCTGCAGCTGATGGACACCCACGCCGGCGGCGACGTCAGCCGCATCGTCACCGGCGGCATCGACCCGCTGCCCGGCGCCACGGTGCGCGAGCAGATGCACTACCTGCGCGATGACGCCGACGGCCTGCGCCGATTGCTGCTGGAAGAGCCCTACGGCATACCCGAGATGTCGGTGGACCTGATCGTGCCGGCCACCGACCCGGCGGCCGCCGCCGGCTATATCATCATGGAGGTGATGGGCTACCCGATCTACTCCGGCTCCAACACCATCTGCACCGCCACCGCGGTACTCGAGGCGGGCATCGTGCCCAAGCAGGAGGGCACCCAGCACTTCGTGCTCGAGTCGCCGGCCGGGCTGGTCAATATCGAGGCGCGGGTCGAGAACGGTGTGGTCGAGGCGATCACCTGCGGTGGACTGCCCAGCTACATCGATACCTACCGCGCCAAGATCCATGTCCCGGACCTCGGCGACGTGACCTATAGCGTGGCCTACAGCGGCGGTTTCTATGCGCTGGTCGATGCCGCCGAGCTGGGCTTCTCGCTCAACCGTGCCGAAGAGCGCCAGCTGGCCGAGTGCGCCCACAAGATCGTCGAAGCGATCCAGGCCGAGCGTGGCTTCTCCCACTACACCCTGGGCGACGTCGGTCCGCTACCGTTCCTGCACTTCATGGGGCCGGTGGAGCAGGTCGCCGACGACTTCTACCGCTCGCGCTCGACCACCTATGTGCATCCCGGGGTGATCTGCCGCAGCACCACCGGCACCGGTACCTCGGCACGGCTGGCGCTGATGCACTACGAGGGCACTATCAAGCCGGGCGACAAGCTGGAGACCGTGTCGCTGCGCGAGACCGGTTTCATCGGCCAGTTCACCGCGGTGCGCGAGGAGGGCAAGGGCCATGTGGTGGAGAACACCATCACCGGCAAGAGCTACGTACTGGCGCGCTCGGAGATCGTCGTCAACTGCGACGATGCCATGGTCGAGTGCGGCGGCTTGCACCATATCCTGACCAGCGCTCACCCCGAACGGTCGTGAGTCTCCAGGCCGCGCCGCGCGGCGTGCTCATACGTCGACCTTGCCGCGCAGCGACTTGGTCTTGCCCTTGCGGGTCTTGCTGTCGACCCGGCGGCGCTGCGAGCCCTTGGTCGGCTTGGTGGGCTTGCGCACCTTTTGCTGCTTGACCGCTTCGCGGATCAGCGTGCGCAGGCGTGCCAGGGCATCTTCCTTGTTGAGTTCCAGGGTGCGGTGGCTCTGGGCCTTGATGACCACCACCCCCTCCTTGCTGATGCGCTGGTCGGAGAGCGCCATCAGCCGCTCCTTGTAGAAGGGCGGCAGGCTGGAGTTGGGGATATCGAAGCGCAGATGCACCGCCGAGGCGACCTTGTTGACGTTCTGTCCACCGGCGCCCTGGGCGCGGATCTGGCTGATCTCGATTTCCCAGTCGCCCAGCTCCACGCTGTTGGAGATGCGTAACATGCCTAGCCTCTTGCCAGTTCTAATGTCGTTAGCCTAACCCATCTCGCCATCGCCTACGCCACCGGACTTGTCCTCTCCGGATTGGCCATGCGTTGGACGCATACCCCCATGCCCATTTAACGCTTGTCCAGGCGGGCTGCCATGCCGCTAAGGTAGAGGGCCTCGACACCGGCCAGATGCCGGACATAACGATAAAGGGAGCTAAGGGTATGCGAACGTCGATCCGGCCAGGGGTTTTCTGGCCGACCTTTCTGGTATTGATGGCGGCGGTAGTCGCCAGTTATGTCGATCTCGACGCCTTCCTGGCGGGCACTAGTGCCCTCAACAGTGCGATTCTCGACCACTTTTCCTGGCTATTCAGCCTCGCTAGCCTCTATTTGCTGCTGCTGGCGGTGGTGGTCTATGTCTCGCCGCTGGGGCGTATACGTATCGGTGGTGAACAGGCCACGCGGCTGCTGTCGCCGTTGCGATGGTTCTCGATCACACTGTGCACCACCCTCGCCGTGGGCGTGCTGTTCTGGACCACCGCCGAGCCGCTCTACCACCTGATGGGGCCCCCGGCTTCCAGCGGACTCGAGGCTGGCTCAGCCGATGCCGCGCTGTTCTCCATGTCGACCATGTTTCTGCACTGGGCGTTCACGCCCTATGCGATCTATGCGGTACCGGCGTTGATCTTTGCCCTGGCGTTCTATAATCGTCGCCAGCGTTTCTCGATCTCGAGCATGCTCGAGCCGCTACTCGGCGAGGGGGTCAAGCGCTATGCCGGGGCAATCGATGCGCTGGCACTCTATGCGCTAGTGGCGGGTATGGCCTCGACCCTGGGCACCGGTGCGCTGACCATCGCCGGAGGCGTCGGGCAGTATGTCGAGGGTGATACCAACCCGCTGCGCCTCGGGGTGATCATCGCCATCATCGTGGTGACCTTCGTGATTTCCGCTGCCAGCGGTCTGCAGCGCGGTATCGCGCGGCTGTCGTCGCTCAATGCCTGGTTGTTGCTGGCGCTCGGGCTCTTCGTGTTCGTGTTTGGGCCAACGCTGTTCATGCTGCAGCTCGGGGTGGAGTCGTTTGGCGTCTACCTGGACAACTTCTTTACCCGCAGCCTGTTCACCGGTGCTGCCGGCGATGACCAGTGGCCCTACTGGTGGTCGATCTTCTACTGGGCGGTGTGGTTCGCCTGGGCACCGGTGGCGGCGTTATTCCTGGGCAAGATCTCTCGGGGCTATACCGTACGCGAGTTCCTGCGCGTCAACCTGCTCTACCCTGCGCTGTTCGCGGTCGTGTGGATCACCATCTTTTCCAGCGCAGCGATCTACTATCAGCTGCATGCCGGGGTGGATCTCAATGCCGTGCTCGAGGATCGCGGCATCGAGCACCTGCTCTACACCCTATTCCGCGAGTTGCCCCTCGCCGGGCTGTGGATTCCGCTGCTGCTGTTCATCGCCTTCATCTCCTACGTCACCGTGGCCGACTCCAATACCGATGCCATCGGCAACCTCTGCACCCGTGGCCTGACTGCCGACTCCGACCTCAATACCGGCCTGCCGATGAAGGTGCTGTGGGGCGTGATCGTCGGGGTGGTCTCGTGGGTGATGGTCAGCTTCGTTGGCATCGATGGCGTCAAGATGCTCTCCAACCTGGGCGGGCTACCGGCGATGCTGATCATCCTCGCCGCCAGCAGTGCGCTGTGGATATGGCTCAAGCATCCCGAGCGCCTGACACCTACCGACATCCACCATTCGGATCAGGATTCCCGCTGAACCATGCGAATCAAGCACGACTTTCCCCATGCCGTCCGTGAGATCGAACATCTCGAGATTCCACTGGCCGACGGCACGCGACTGGCGGCCCGACTCTGGTTGCCGGAGGGGGCCGAGCAGGCGCCGGTGCCGGCAATCCTCGAGTACCTGCCGTATCGTAAGCGCGACGGTACGGCCGTCCGCGATGAGTTGACCCACCCTTACTTCGCCGGCCACGGCTACGCCTGCGTGCGGGTCGATATGCGCGGCAACGGCGAGTCCGACGGGCTGATGGCCGATGAGTATCTGCCCCAGGAGCAGGCCGATGCCCTGGAAGTGATCGAGTGGATCGCCAGCCAACCCTGGTGCAGCGGCGAATTGGGCATGATGGGCATCTCCTGGGGTGGCTTCAACTCGCTGCAGCTTGCCGCACGGCGTCCTGCGCCGCTGAAGGCGGTGATCACGCTGTGTTCCACTGACGATCGCTTTGCCGACGACATCCACTACAAGGGTGGCAACCTGCTGCTCGAGAATCTCGGCTGGGCGGCGACCATGCTCAGCTTCTCGGCGGCGGCGCCGGATCCGCTGCTGGTCGGCGAGCGTTGGCGCGAACTGTGGCAGCAGCGCCTCGATAACATGCCGCTGCTGGCCGAGACCTGGCTCTCCCACCAGACACGCGATGGCTACTGGCAGCACGGCTCGGTGGCGCAGAACTATGCGGATATCGAGGCCGCGGTCTACTGCGTCGGCGGCTGGGGGGACGCCTACAAGAACAGCATCCCGCGTTTGATGGAACACCTCGAGTGTCCCAAGAAGGCGCTGATCGGGCCGTGGATCCACAAGTATCCGCACTTCGCGATACCCGATCCGGCGATCGGGTTTCTGCAGGAGGCGCTGCGCTGGTGGGACTACTGGCTCAAGGGCATCGAGACAGGGGTGATGGATGAGCCGGCGGGTACCTTCTATCTGCAGGATGCGGTAGCACCGCAGCCGATGTATCAGCAGCGTCCCGGCCAGTGGGTGCGCACCGAGGGCTGGCCGAGCCGCGAGGTGAGTCCACGCCGTTATTCGTTGGCCGACACCGGGCTGGTCGAGGGCGACACCGCTCTCGAGATGCCGCAGCGGATCGACTCGCCGCTCACCGCTGGGCGCTATCAGGGCGAATACTGCGCGATCTGGTTCGGTCCCGACCTGCCCGCCGACCAGCGTCGTGACGATGCCGATGCGCTGTGTTTCGACAGCCAGCCGTTCGGAGAGGGCCTGGCGATTCTTGGCCAGCCGCGGGTGCGGCTGCGTCTGGCCAGCGCCACCGACAGCGGCCAGTTGACGGTGCGCCTGCAGGATGTACGCCCCGATGGCCGGGTGGCGCAGATCAGCTACGGCGTGCTCAATCTCAACCTGCATCGCGACCTGGGGGAATATACGCCGCCACGTCCCGATGAGCCCCTCGATATCGATCTGCAGCTCGACATGACGGGTTATCGGCTGCCTGCCGGTCATCGTCTGCGGGTCTCCATCGCTTCGGCCAACTTCCCGCTGCTGTGGCCGAGTCGTGTGCGCAGTGCGCTGACCCTGGTACCCGGCGTGCAGGCTATCGAGTTGCCACTGTTCCATGGCGAGGCGCTCACGGAGAGCCCCTTCGAGCCTCCCGAGGCGGCGCCGCCGGCACGCCTCGAGTCGCTGCGCGACGCTCAGCCGCGGCGTACCGTCCAGGAGGATATCGCCAGCGGTGAGGTGACCACCATCGTCGAGGACGATCTCGGCCATGTGCGCTTTCTCGACCACGGCCTGTGGGTCGACCAGCACTGCCGGGAGGTCTACACCGCGCACCCCGACGACCCGGATGCTACCTGCGCCGAGATCGCCTGGGTCTATCGCGCAGGTCGTGACGAGGGAGCGGGACGCTTCTCGGTGGAGGTCGACAGCCGCTACTGGATGACCTGCGACGCCGAACACTTCTACCTAGAGGCGCAGCAGGTGGCCCGCGACGACGGCCGGGAGGTGCATCGTCGCCACTGGAAGAGGCAAGTGCCACGCACCGCGTCGTGAGCGCGACACATGCTATCCTCGAGGCGCCCACTGCCTCGAGGAGTGTTATGTCGCGACGCGATGCCTTGCCGCCACTGGCTTGCCTGCGGGCCTTCGAGGCTGCCGCGCGACACGCCAGCTTCACCCAGGCCGGCAGCGAGCTGAATCTGACCCAGAGCGCGGTCAGCCGGCAGGTCAAACGCCTGGAAACCGATCTCGGTCGTCCGCTGTTCGAGCGTAGCCATGACGGCCTGCGCCTGACCCCCGCCGGTGAGCAGTATTACCGCGTGGTATGCCGCGTGCTGCGTGAACTCGCCGACGAAAGCGCGCGGCTCAGGCGCCATGGTAACGATCACCAGCTGACCCTGGCCTCGAGCCCGACCATCGCCTCGCTGTGGTTGGCGCGGCAGCTACCCGATTTCCAGCACGCTCATCCGCAGATCGAAATCCGGATTCTTACCGTGGAGGATCCCTATCGGCTCGATCTTGCCGAGTTCGACCTGGGGCTCTACTACTACCTCGAGAATGCCGTCGACCCGCCAGGCGTACTCGCCGAGCCGATCTTCGACAGTGAGGATGTGATCGCCGTATGCAGTCCCGCCTACCTGTCGCGCCACGCTGACGTTCGCGATGCCGACGACCTGCTCGATCACCACACGCTGCTGGTGGTGGAGGATCACTTCAACGATTGGCTCACTTGGCAGGCCTGGTACCAGGGCCTGGGGCTCGAATGGCGGCCTCCGGCACATTGCCTGCGGGTCAACAGCTACCAGCTGCTGATGCATGCCACCCTGGCAGGGCAGGGGGTGACCCTCGGCTGGTCGCGTCTGCTGGAGGCGGACCTGCGCCAGGGCAATCTGGTGCGGGCCTTGCCCCATGCCTTGCCCAGCCGGGGCAGGTTGTCACTGCTGACCCCGCAGCATCGCCACCTGACGCCGGCGGCACGCACTTTCAGGCGTTGGTTGCTGAACGAGGAGGCATGAGCGTAGCCGTTACAGTGGCAAGCCGTCGGGCGCGGATTCTGGCAGACTGGGGAGATACTTCCTCAATCAGCGAGAGACCTAGATGAGCGACGCGACCAAGCCCTGGACTCAACCCATGCCGGACGAGCAGTTCACCCTGATGCGCCGCATCCTCGATGCGCCGAGTCCGATAGGCCTGGAGGGCGCCATGACCTACGGCGTGCTCAAGCCCTACTTTGATGGCTTTGCGCCCAACAGCTGGCATCTGCACCAGTACAAGGGGCATGCCGGGGTGGTGCTGGATACCCATCCCGGCCGCGACGACATGTTCAAGGTGATGATCATCGGCCATGCCGACAAGATCCGCATGCAGGTGCGCAGCATCGGCGACGACGGCAAGATCTGGATCAACACCGACTCCTTCCTGCCCGGGGTGCTGATCGGCCACGAGGTCAAGCTGTTCAGCGAGGATCCGGAGCAGCCCGGCAGTTACCGGGTGATTCGTGGCGGCACTGTCGAGGCACTGGGGGCGATCCACTTCTCCGACCCGGCCCAGCGCGACGGTAGCAAGGGCATCAAGAAGGAGCAGATCTACCTCGACCTGCAGATTCACGGCGAGAACAAGAAGCAGCAGGTGCTCAACCTCGGCGTGCGCCCCGGCGACTCGATCCTGTTCGACCGCCCGATCCGTCCCGGCTTCAGCCCCAACACCTTCTATGGCGCCTACCTGGATAACGGCCTGGGCTGCTTCGTCACCGCCGAGGTGGCGCGGCTGATCGCCGAGGCCGGGGGTACCCAGCAGGTGCGGGTGATGTTCGCCATCGCCAGCTACGAGGAGATCGGTCGCTTCGGCAGCCGCGTGCTGGCTGGCGAGCTCGAGCCTGATGCGCTGATCGGCGTCGACGTCAATCACGACTACGTGGCCGCACCGGGCATCGGCGACCGGCGCATGCAACCGCTGGAGATGGGCAAGGGCTTCACCATGTCGGTGGGCGCCATTGCCAGCGAACAGCTCAACCGCCTTATCGAAACCACTGCCAAGGAGCAGGGCATCCCGCTGCAGCGCGATATCGTCGGCGCCGACACCGGCACCGACGGCATGGCCGGCGTACTTGCCGCGGTGGACTGTGCGGCGACCTCGATCGGCTTCCCGATCCGCAACATGCACACCATCTCCGAGACCGGCAATACCCAGGACGTGCTGGCCGCCATCCATGCCCTGACCCACACCTTGAAGGCGCTGGATGCGCTGCCCGATATCCACCGCGAGTTTCTCGACAACCACCCGCGTCTGGACGAGGCCGGTGCGTTGACCCACCAGGGGCATGCCAAGCCCGAGGAAGACAAGAAGGAGCAGAAGGAGGACGCGTGAGAATAGTGTCTCGTGGCGCCGCACCGGGGCTGGTGCTGGCGTTCGCTGCCGGATGCACCGAGTCGCCGCCAGATGAGTCTGCCACTGCCAGCCTGACACCGCTGGCAGTGACGGATGATGCGATTCGAGGAGCGGATGACCAACGCCTGCTGGATATCGGTGAGGTGCCCAGCAATATTCCCATTGATGACGACGCGGAGTTCGGCGCCGCACAGCGCTTTGTTGCCGCCGAACTGTCTCCCTACGAGTCCCGGCTGGCGGTGACCACTCAGGGTGCCGCCCACGCCGCCGGATGGTTGCTGGCCGTCGAGGATGGCGCGCTGCATCCGGCCGCCTTTCAGTACGGCGGGGAGGTCGAACCGGGTCCGTGGCGCGACGACGGAGACTATGTCGTGTTCGCCATGCAGGGGCCAGCGCCGAGCCGCAGCCTGGTTGTCGTCGCGGGTGATGCCTCCGGCGAGGCGGTGGAGGCCAATGCCCGTCCGGTGCGCATCCCGGCGCACGCCGATGGCGTCCCTCCCGGAAGCGACTATCGCGCTCTCGAGTGGCAGGACGACAGCCTGCTGTTCGAGGTGGACGGCGAGGGCTACCGGCTCGACCCGACGAGTGGCGAGGTGGCGCAGCGCCGCTAGTCCGGTGTCAGCCGTATCCCGCGGCCGGCAAAGAAGCGTGCGAACACCGCGGGGGGCAAGATTGCGTCCTGCTGTGTGGCAGGCTCCACGCCGGAGGGGTTATGGAAGCGCAGGGCGTTTTGGCTGGCCTGGGTGATCAGTACCAGGTGGCCACCGCGCGCTGGCGGCTCGGCCTCGGGCCTGCGAATGCCGGGGTGTACCGAGGCCACGAACAGCGAATCGCCATCGAGATGCTTTGCCAGCTCATGCACCTCGACGCCGGTATGTACCGTGGCCTGCAGGCCGAACTCCTCGCGCAGCAGCTGCGTGGCCGGGGCATAGATCATCCCTTGGATCTCGCCGTCTCGCTCGAGATAGGCGCCATGTTGGATGGCTCTCTCGAGAAGGCGAAAGATCGGGTAGGCGGTGCCGGTGAAGTGGGCAATGGCCATCTTGAGGCAGGCCATGCCGCAAACATGCCTGGCCCATCTCTCATACTCCTCGGCAGATCGCGCGCCGGAGTCCTGCCAGCGCGGGTCGTCCCGAGGCCGACGCCGGCCTGACAGGAAGTCGTCGATCAGCTCTGGGCTCTCCCACTGAGCGTAATAGGGCACGTTGGTCACGCGGCTCTCCTCCCTGTGTAGTGAGCGGCGTTGCGCCTACTCAACCCGGGCACGCAGTGCATCAAGGTAGTCGCGAATGCGCTGGGCGTTGGTACCCATATCGCTACGTCCGAGCCGCGACGCCGAGCGCACGTCCACTCGGGTGCCGCCCTCGACCTCGCTGAGGCGAATCACCACGTCGTCCTTGAAGCCGAACCAGCGGGTGGTGGCGGTGGCTTCGATACGCTCGCTACCGACCTCCGCCAGTTCCCAGCCTTGGTCCAGGGCCGCCGCCTCGGCGGCGCTAAGGGCGTCGTCGAGGGTGAGTGAGAGGACGATCGGCTGGATATCCGGGTAGGCGTCGCGCTGCTGGCGAGCGGTGCGTTCGCCGGGGTGCTCAACGGCATTGGGCGCGGCTTCCCGGGCATCGGCCAACGCCAGGAAGGTCGGTGGGTCGTCCAGGTCGGTGCTGATATCATGGATCGGGGGCACATGCTGGGCGCGCTGCTGTAGGTGGTAGGGTGTCCACATCATGCCCGCCACCGCGATGATTACCAGCCCGCCTACCAGCGCCGGCTGGGCCCGCTTGCACAGGCTTGCCACTATTAGCGTCAACAGCCCCATGGCCGCGGCGGCCAAGGCCACGTAGGCTCCCTGGCGCAGCCAGCCGAAGGCGCTCCCCAGATCCACTAGCCCCATACGATGGGCCGGCCCTGCACTGCCCATCATCAGTGCTGCGCCAGCCAGCAGCAGCAGGCTCAACCAGGCCAGGGCGACCGGCCAGCGTCCACCGCGTGGGCGAGGTCGTAGCGTTAGCTTAGACATGATGACTCCTGGTCATTTCGAGTTGTTTTGTCTAAGCATACTCGTGTCACCCTGCAAATGCCGAGTCCCTAATGCAGGTTTAGGGCAGCGTTCAGAAGATATTCGAGCGTTCGTACTGCTTGGGCCACTCGACGTTTTCCGCCTTGAGGGTGGCCGCTGCCCTCAGCGGCCAGGCGGGGTCGGCCAGCAGCGCGCGGCCCAGAATCACCAGGTCGGCCTGGCCGTTAGCGATCACCGATTCGGCCAGGTCGGGGCTGTGAATCAGGCCCACTGCCCCGGTGGCGATCTTCGCCTGGGTGCGGACTTCCTGGGCCAGGGGGATCTGGTAGCCGGGATGAATGGGAATCTGCTGGCGCGGGTCGTTACCGCCGGACGAGCAGTCGATCAGGTCGACTTGGCCACCATCCTTGAGCAGCCTGGCCAGGCGCACGGTCTCCTCGAGCGTCCAGCCGCCCTCGACCCAGTCGGTACAGGAGAGGCGCAGGAACAGCGGCAGCGTATCGGGCCACTCCGCTCTGACCGCGCTGATCGATTGCAGCAGGAAGCGAATCCGATTGTCGAACGAGCCGCCGTAGTCGTCATTACGCCGGTTGCTCAATGGCGACAGGAACTGATGGATGAGATAACCGTGGGCGCCGTGCAACTCGAGTGCCTTGAAGCCGGCTTCCCGGGCGCGGCGGGTGCTCTCCCTGAGGCTGGCCATGGAGTCGTTGATCTGGCTGGGTGTCATGGCGGCGGGGACGCCCCACTGCTGGGCGTAGGGCAGTGCGGAGGCCGATACCAGATCGTCCCAACCACCTTGTGCTGCGCTCAGGGGGTGCGAGCCTTCCCAAGGGCGGCCCACCGAGGCCTTGCGGCCTGCGTGTCCCAGCTGTATTCCCGGCACGGCGCCCTGGGCATCGACGAAGGCGGCAATGCGGGCGAGCCGATCGCGCTGCTCATCGTTCCACAGCCCCAGGCAGTTGGGAGTGATGCGGCCCCGCGGCTCGATATGCACCGCCTCGGTGAACACCCAGCCGGCGCCGCCGGTGGCCCGGGCACCCAGGTGCACGAAGTGCCAATCGTTGGAGAGTCCGTCGTGGCCGGAGTACTGGCACATGGGCGACATCATGATGCGGTTGCGGCCCTCCACCGAGCGGAACCTGGCCGGGCGAAACAGCTGTGGATTGGGGTCGCGCTTGAGGATGCGGCGGGCGTTCTCGCCGCCGGAACGGGAGTCGATCACCGCGCTGGCGTTGTCGGGAGCAGGCGTCGTCATATCATCGGCTTCCTCTGCTATAGGGCGGGGGGATTGGCACACGCTCGTCTGGTGCGCCACTGACTGAGCATGAACAGGCCGGCGCTCACCCCCATCGAAGCAAGCAGTGCCGACAGGAAGGTGATCAGCGGGGGCAGCGTGCCCGCCAGGACGGCCGTCACCAGGCCGAAGGCCACCAGGCTCAGCATGCCCTGCTGCGCCATGCTCACGGTGGCGCGGGCCACCTCGACGCCATAGCGCTGGTGAAGGGTCCAGCCGATGGTGAGCAGGCCGATGGGAAAACCCACCAAGAGGCCGGAGAGCAGCGGGCCGGCATTGGCCGCCAGGGTGGTGGCGACGCTCACCAGCACACCGGCCAGCACGCCGCGCAAGATCAGGTCGAACCAGCCCGAGACGGCGACCACCCGCGGCGGACTCAGCCTGAGGTAGCGCTTCACGCCCTCGGCCAGCAGCAGCACCACGGCGTACATCAGCACGGCCATGGCCGCTCCGCCCGGTAGCTGCGAGAAGAGTAGTGCCGCAGGGACCCAGCACAGGGTCGCCAGCGCCAGGCTGGCCCTGGCGCCCAGCCGCCTGGCCGAGACCACGAAGCAGATACTGAATACCAGCGTGGCGACCAGGGCATGCAGCGTCGAGAGTGCCGCCTCGCGAATGAACGCCGGCGACTGCTCCTGGAGCATGAAAAAGTAGCCGGGTCCCAGCACGATCGGCATGCCGGCAATGATGCCGCCGAGCCGGGGCCCCAGTTTGCCTACCGCAATGGACACGCCGATGACCACCACGGCGGTGGCCACCAGCTTGATTGCCAGAACGATCAGCATCGCTGTTCCATGGCCGCTTCGATCGCCAGCGCCTGGCGCAACAGGGTGGCATCCTCGCCGTTGCGCCCGATCAGCATCAGCCCGCTGGGCAGTTCTCCCGGCGCGTGATTGGGCAGTGTGATCGCGCACAGGTCGAGCAGGTTGGCCACCGTCGGGTTGCGCAGCACTAGCAGGTTGAGGCGGGCATAGTCATCGTCACTGGCGACCTCTGCATGGCGCGGCGGGACCACCGGCACGGTGGGGGCCAACAGGCCATCGAAGTCGGCGAGCCAGGCATCGGCCTGACGCTGGCGTTCGCGCCTGCGCTGCAGCAGCTCGAGGTAGTCCGCCGCGCTCAGGTTGGCGCCCTTCTCGATCCGCGTGCGAACCCGCGGGTCGTAGCGCTCGCCATGCTCTTGCAGCCACTGACGGTGCAGGTGGTAGCTCTCGGCGGCGGTAAAGCCGCCGCCTTCGAGCAGCTCAGGCAGGCTGGCCAGGACCGGCGCCGGGGCCTCGATGAGCGTGGCACCGGCGTCGCGCAGCAGCGTCAGGCTGCGGGTAAAGGCCGCTTCCACCGCTGCATCCATGCCGTCGAGCATGTAGTCACTCGGTACCACGAAACGCCGGCCCGTCAGGGACAGTGCAGTAGGCGGACGCCACGGCTGGCCGGCGAGCACTGCATCGAGTCGAGCGCAGCAGGCCACGCTGCGGGCGATCGGACCGATCGAGTCGAGGCTGTCCGAGAGCGGGAAGGTACCCTGCCGGGGAATGCGGGACTGAGAGGGCTTGAAACCCACCAGCCCGCAGAACGCGGCGGGGATGCGCACCGAGCCGCCGGTGTCGGTACCGATGCCCGCCGCGGCCATGCCCTGGGCCACCGCCACGGCAGACCCCGACGAGGAGCCGCCGGGGATGCGCCCCGGGGCGAGTGGGTTGTCGGGGGTACCGTAGTGGGGGTTGAGCCCCAGCCCGGAGTAGGCGAACTCGGTCATGTTGGTATGCCCGGTCAATACCGCCCCTTCACGGCGCAGGCGGTCGACGATAACGGCATCCCGCTGCGCCGCCGGCTGCCACCCCTGGGAGCCGGCATGGGTCACTTCCCCGGCTACGTCAAACAGCGCCTTGAGGGCAATCGGTAGCCCGGCCAGCCGGCCCGTCGGCACGCCGTCGGCACGCAGTCGGTCGGCCGATGCCGCCTCGGCGCGGGCCGTGCGCTCGAAGCGGCGGGTGTAGACCCGCGCCCGGGGATCGTCCCGAGCGTCGGCGTTCTTGAAGCTGGCGTCGAGCAGGTCACTGGCCTGCCATCGCCCCTGTTGCATGCCGTCGAGCAGGGCGTCGAGGGTGGCAGAGCGTCCATCCGGCTGACTCAAGGGTGTGGTGTTGCTCATGCCACCACCTCAAGCGACTCAACCGCATAGCGGTGCTCCAGCTTATGCCCGGTGACGGGATCTTCGAGCACCATGCGAAACGCCTCTGCGGCGCGCACCCCACCGATCACTGGCAGGGTGCCGCACAGCATCGCTTGGCCGGGGGCCAGTTGCGGCTGCTCGAGGCCGAAACGCTGCAGCAGCTCGGCGGGATGCAGCAGCCCCGTCACCGCCCCTTGCTGGTACAGCACTTCCTTGCCGTCGAAGGTGGCGTAGGCGCTCATCTGCAGCTCATCCCAATGCTCGATCACGCTGTCCAGGCGCCACAGCTGCTGACTGACGGGCTTGGCGCAGACCTGCTTGGAGTGCGCCACCGACCAGGCTTCGGCCTCGCGGTCGGTATGATCTGAACCGATGCCCATCAGGGTGCCCTGGGACGTGCCGATCAGCACGATTTCCACTTCTCCGCTCGAGGCCTCGCCGAGTACCTGAATGGCAGCATCGGTGGTCAGCTGGTTGGCCGCTACGCGGTAGAACAGTGGCGTGGTGGAGGGCGGTGTGACGCCAATCTCCTTGAGTTCCTCGATATGTTCGTCGATGGCGGCCTGCTCACGGCCGGCCCAGCCGGCAATGATCAGTTCCTTGATCTCAACGTCGATGGGCTGCGCTGTCTCGGATAGATAAAACCTTGTCATTGGAGTCTCCTTGGTTGTCGGTGGTGTGCGGTGCTATCCGCGCAGCAGGTTGGGCAGGTACATGGCGACCGACGGGAACAGAATCAGTACGATGGCCATCAGGAACATGAAGCCGACGTAGGGCAGGGCGCCCAGCATTACGTCGTTGAAGGGACCGCCTTGGCGAACCCCCTGCACCACGTAGAGGTTGAGGCCTACCGGCGGGGTGATCAGCGCCATCTCGATCAGTAGGATCAGCAGGATGCCGAACCACACCGGATCGAAGCCCAGAGCGATCACGATCGGTGCGACGATGGGGATGGTGATCACCATCAGCGACAGCGTCTCGATGAAGAAGCCCAGCACGATATAGAGCACGATCACCAGCATCAGCGTCGAGTAGGGGCCCAGGCCTGCCGACTCCAGAAAGCCGGCCAACTCCCGGGTCACGCCGGTGGAGGCCAGCACGAAATTGAGGAAATACGAGGCGATGATGATCAGCATGATCATGCCGGTGGTGCGCATGGTGCCGTCCAGCGCCTCGACGATGATGCCAAGCGACAGCTTGCGCATGAACAGCGCGATCAGCAGCGCGCCGATCACCCCCAGGGAGGCCGCCTCGGTGGGCGTTGCCCAGCCGGCATAGATCGAGCCCACCACGATGCCGAACAGGGTCAGCACCGGCACCAGATGCTTGAGCCCCGAGAAGCGCTCGCTCCAGCTGTGGTGCGTGCTGGGGCCGCCGAGGCTGGGGCGCCACAGGCAGAGCAGCGCGGTACCGGCCATGAACAGCACCGCCAGTAGCAGCCCGGGCAGCAGTCCCGCGGCGAACAGTTGCGGAATGGAAGTCTCGGTCAGGAAACCGTAGACGATCAGGTTGATGGAGGGCGGAATCATGATCCCCAACGTGCCCCCGGCGGCAATCGAGCCGGTGAACAGCTTGGGATCGTATTTCATCTCCTTGCCTTGGGGGATCGCCACGGTGCCGATGGTGGCGGCGGTGGCCACGCTGGAGCCCGAGGTGGCGGAAAACAGCGTGGCGGTGCCGATATTGGCATGCAGCAAGCCGCCCGGCAGCCACGACAGCCAGCTCTCGAGGGCGCGATAGGTGCCCTTGGCGATGCCGGTACGCACCAGGATCTCGCCGAGCAGAATGAACAGCGGAATGGCGATCAGCAGGAAGCTGTCCGAGGCCGACCACAGCACGTCGCCCATGGCTCTGACCAGCGGAAAGGGGGAAAAGAACTCATCCAGGAACAGCCCCAGTGCAATGAGCGTTGCCGCGACCGGTACGCTGATCAGCAAGAGGACAAGGAGAACCAGCAGTGCGAGCAGGATCATGACAGGGGTTCCTTGTTTTCTTCACTCAACTGCTCATCGAGCGTCGGGCTACCGGCGATCCGTTGAACACCGTCGATGTCTCCTCCCAGCAGGCCAAACAGCACGCGCAGGGTGACCAGGCCCACCGCAACGCTGAACCAGGTCAGGCCGAGCAGCCATAGCGCTTGAGGCATCCAGATGGGGGTGCCGAGGGGCGTGTTGGCGGTGGCGCCGCCGGTATAGGAGTCGCTGGTGATCTCGAAGGCCGCACCCACCACCAGGATGCAGAACAGTGCCATGGCCAGCAGCGCGACCAGGTCCAGCAGGCCGCGTACCTTGGCGGGGAAATTCAGGTACAAGGCATCGATGCGGATATGTGCCTTGCGCATCAGGGTGTAGGCGAAGGACCAGCTGGCGCTGATCGCCATGATATAGCCCGTGAGCTCGGTGGCATGCACGGCAGAGCGTCCCATGAAGCGCCGCGACAGGACTTCTATGGTCACCATGGCGACGGTCACGAGGATCAGCACGCCACCGGCGCGCGCCAACCACAGCGAGCCGATCTGTACCACATCCAGCAGCTTGTCGAGGGTAGTGTTGACCCGTGCGAACATGTCTCTCTCCAGAACGAAACCGGGCTGGCTGGCAGCCCGGTCGTCGACAATGATCCAGTGCGATTACTTGGCCGCTGTCAGGCCGGTCACTGAACCAATAGTCTCGTTCCAGCGATCGACCCACTCCTGGTCAACGCGGTTCGCCCAGTTCGGCAGCAGGGTTTCCTCGAGGTGACGAGTGGCCTCGGCGTAGTCCTCATCCGTTGCCTCGACCAGGACCATGCTGCCGGCATCGCCTCGCGTGCACTCGCCTTCGCCGGTCAGGCAGGCAATCCCCTCGCGGGTCTCCTCGATGGCAGACTCCCACACCGGGTTCTCGTAGTTGTCGCGGATCTCGCTCATCAGCCACTCCTGGGTCGCGCTGGAGAGCGACGCCCACTTGTTGCCGTTCATGGCCGTGACGACGTGATCCCAGCCGCCCACCGGCAGTGGATAGAGGTGCGTAGAAACCTCGTGCCAGCCAGAGCTGAAGCCCGACAGTGAGCCGGTCACGGCGCAGTCGACGACGCCGCGCTGAAGGGCGCCAGGCACTTCGCTGAAGTTGAGCGTGATGCCTTCGGCACCCAGCGCTTCGAGGAACTCGGCGGTGGTGCGCCCGCTGGCGCGTACCTTCTTGCCCGCCAGGTCAGAGAGGCCATCGATCTCGACGTTGCAGAACACCATCTGCGAGGGGTAGGGCACCACCGCCAGCAGTTGCGCATCCTCATAACGCTTGGCGAAAGCATCGGCCAGTACTGGGCGGAAAGCGTCCGCGACTTCCCTGGCGGTTGCCACATCCGGCGCCAGCATCGGCATGTCCAGGCCTTCCAGCTCCGGGGCATCCTGCACGGCGTAGTTGATCACGGTAGAGGCGATCTCCACCACGTCGCGCCCCATCAGGCGATAGACCTCGCCACCACTAAGGCCCATCTGGTCGAAGGTGGTAACGTCCGTCGAGATACGCTCACCGGAGGCTTCCGGTATATGGTTCTCCCAGAAGGGGCGCTCGAAGTTCTGATACAGCGACAGGCTGCTCCAGCTGCCGACATAGGAAAGGCTGGTTTCGTCGATCTCCTGGGCCACGGCATGGGAGCCTGCGACTGCCAGGGTGACGGCAGCAGCGGAGACGAGGGAGTTTCTTGTAATCATCGAATTTTCCTCACTTTCTTGGGTTTGTGTAACGCTACAACAGGGACAGGTGGCTATCAGGAATATCGGTGAGCAGCATATGCCCTGGGCTATGGGTGATAGCGAACGCGATACCCGCATCGATTAACACCTGCTGCGGGGTCACGCCGCAGGCCCAGAAGAGCGGCAGCTCGTCATCAGCCACTGACACGCTATCCCCGTAGTCGGGGGAATCGATGTCGGTGATGCCTATCAGGGTGGGATCGCCAAGGTGTACCGGTGCACCGTGGGCCTGGGGGTAGCGGGTGGTGATCTGGATGGCACGAATGGCCTCTGCCGCCGAATAGGGGCGCATCGACACCACCAGGTTGCCGCCGAATCCTCCCGCGGTGGTCAGGGGTAGCGTGGTGTTGAACATCGGCACGTTGCGGCCTTGCTCGATATGCCGCACCCCGAGCCCGTCGAGCTGCAAGGCATGCTCGAAGGTAAACGAGCAGCCCAGTGCAATGGTCACCAGGTCATCGCGCCACACGTCGGCCACCTCAGCGACACTGTCGCTGGCCTGGCCGTTGCGATAAATCCGATAGGCCGGCACATCTCGGGCAATATCGATGTCATCGCCGAGCGCCTCACAGCCTCTCGCTCCTGGCTCACTGACTGCGAGTACCGGACACGGCTTGGGATTGGCCTGGCAAAAGCGCAGAAAGCCGTTGGCCTGGGCCTCGGGGAGGATCACCAGATTGACCTGCACGAAGCCATTGGCCAGGCCTGCGGTAGGCCCTGTCAGTGCCCCCTCTCTGGCGGAGAGGCGAACGGCCAGTGGGGTCGAATAAGCATCTAGTGAGCTAGCGGACGACATGGAGATCTGCCTCTGAATGCACGTCATTACAGTTAAGGCAGAAACAATGATTTATACAATTCGAAAATTAATATCAGTATTGATCAATAATTTGGATCAGTAGCTTGGATCAGTGGGCACGCCTGGCGGCGTCAGGTATCGACGTTGCATTCGGATACGGTGTGAAAAGAGAGCTCGGCCACGGCGTGCACGACATTGCCGCCTGGTGCCGCGCCGTAGGCCGCATTGAAGACCAGGTCTGGAATCGACACCTCCACGTCGAACTGCTTGAGTCGCCCCGACGCCAGTTCCTGCTGAATGATCTCGCGGGGCAGGGCGCTGATGCCGATGCCGTCGACCGTCATGCGGATGATGGTGGAGAGTGACGAGCTCGAATGGATCTGGGTCGAGTGATTCATGGGATCCACCAATGAGCGAATGTTGGTATAGGGTTCGCTCTTGCGCGGATAGGTGATGATCGGCCACTTGGCCAGATCGGCCGGTGACAAGGGCGTGTCGGGGATCGCCAGGCGCGGGCTCGCCACCCATACCAGCGAGTAGCGGCACAGGCGTCGGTTGATCATGCCGGGCTGATTGACCTTGCCCATCAGGAAGGCGATATCGATATCGTGATTCGCCACCTTGTCGGCCAGATTGACGGAGATGTCGACATCAAGCTCCAGGTTGATCGCCGGGTAGGCCTCGCTGACGCGCTCTATCATCTGCGGTAGCCAGGTATGCGCGATGGTTTCCGAGACACCCAGGCGAATGGTGCCGTGGATGGCCGTTGGCGTGGCCACCACCTGGAGCATTTCGCTGTGCAGGTTCAGCATCTTCTCGGCATATACCAGCAGCTCGCGGCCCTTGGCTGTCAATCTCACATGCCTGCCTATGCGGTCGAACAGCGCTACGCCCAACTGATCCTCGAGCCCCGCAATGCGTGCCGATACCGACGGCTGGGAAGCATACAAGCGCTTGGCTGCCGCCCGGAAACTGCCCAGCCGGGCAATCCAGACAAAGGTTTCCAGCGTGCGAATATTCATCGGCATCCAGCTCCTGAAACGGGTTGCATTGCCAGCACATGACGACACCGCAGCGAGGCGTGCCTGGCGCCGAGGCCGGCACTGGGAGCATGCCAGAGTGTGGGTGTGGGTGGTATCTTGGTGGCTATCGGCTTGATCCTTAGCAATGCAACATTTAGCGAGGCCCCATGAACCCGACCATCGAACTGTTGAAATCCCACCGCTCGATTCGCAAGTTCACTGACCAGAAGATTCCCCGCGAGCTGCTGCTGGAGCTGGTCCGTGCCGGTCAGGCAGCGGCGACGTCGAGCCATATCCAGGCCTACAGCGTCATCCATGTCACCGATCCGGCCAAGCGCGAGATGATCGCCGAGCTGGCCGGTGGCCAGGGCTATATCGCCAGCTGCTCCGATTTCCTGGTGTTCTGCGCTGACATGAAGCGTCCCACCGAGGCTTCCGAGCGCACCGGCGCCAAGGTCGTGCGCGGCATGACCGAGCAGCTGCTGGTGGCCAGCGTGGATGCCGCCCTCATGGCCCAGAACGTGGTGGTGGCTGCCGAGTCCGAGGGGCTGGGTATCTGCTATATCGGCGGTATTCGCAACAACCCCCAGCAGATCAGCGACCTGCTCGCGCTGCCGGATCACGTCTATCCGGTGTTCGGGCTGTGCCTCGGCTACCCGGCCCACGACCCGGACGTCAAGCCGCGCCTGCCGGTGGAGGCGGTGCTGATGGAGAACACCTACCGCGAGGATCTTGCCCCAGTCGCCGATTTCGATGCCACCATGCACCGCTATTACAGCGAGCGCAGCGGGGGCAACAAGGACACCGACTGGTCGCGCAACCTGCAGCCGCTGTTCGATACCAAGCTGCGCCCGCATATGCGCGACTTCCTGGTCAAGCGCGGCTTCGAGATGAAGTGACGCCTCGGCTGTGAAGATTCTCCGCGATCCTTGCACGATCCTCTCAATATGCAGGGCGGGAGATTGTGCGAGGCACTGCCTGGGGGTAGCTTGATACCCCTATGGATACAGGAGCACGGCGATGGCAATGGACACACCACCCTTTGCAGAAGTCAGTCGTCTGATAGAACGGTTCTGCCCGCATAGTGATGGGTGCGATACGACGCCGATACCCGGGATGATGCTGTATCGTACGGATGCGCCGACCGCGGCCATGCCGGCGATCTTCGAGCCGATGCTGTGCTTTATCGTGCAGGGCCGCAAACGCACCATGCTCGGTGATCGCTGCTTCGAGTATGGCGCAGGGGACTATCTGATTGCCTCGGTGGATCTGACCATCAGTGGCGAAGTCATCGAGGCGAGTCCCGAGCAGCCCTACCTGGCCTGTGCCCTGCGGCTCGATACGACGAAACTGGCCGAACTGTTGCTCGCCATGCCGGAGCAGCCCGTCTCGAATCGCCCCTGCTCGGGCATGGCGATGTGCCAACTATCGCCGCAACTGCTGGATGCCCTGACCCGGCTGCTACGCCTGCTCGAGCGTCCGCAGGATATTGCCATCCTGGCGCCGCTGATCGAGCGCGAAATTCTCTATCTGCTGCTGCGCAGCGAGCAGGGCGAGGCACTGCGTCAGATCGCCCTGGGTGAGAGTCATCTGACCCAGGTCAGCAAGGCGATCACCTGGATTCGTGGCCACTACACCGACCCGTTGCGTATCGATGCCGTGGCCAAGGTGGCCAATATGAGCCCGTCATCGCTTCACCGTCATTTCAAGTCGGTCACGGCGATGAGTCCGCTGCAGTACCAGAAGCAGATTCGTCTACAGGAAGCGCGGCGCTTACTGCTGACCCAGCAGGCTGATGCGGCAAGCGTCGGCTTCACGGTGGGCTACCAGAGCCCATCGCAGTTCAGCCGCGAGTACTCGCGGATGTTCGGGGCGCCGCCGCGCAAGGATATTGCCTCTATCCGGCGCAGCGTGCCGGCAGCAGCTGGCGTCGCCAATGCCGGCTCGCTCGGCGCCGCCTGACACGGCGCTCGTCAGTTAGGGCTCAGGTAGGAGCGCCTGATGCTGGCATTTCCAACAGCAGCGGCTCGCCTGCCAGGCCCTGCTGCAGACGGGTAGCGAGGATCTCCATGATGCCGTCGTGCTCA
This sequence comes from Halomonas salipaludis, assembly GCF_002286975.1. GTDB lineage: Bacteria > Pseudomonadota > Gammaproteobacteria > Pseudomonadales > Halomonadaceae > Franzmannia > Franzmannia salipaludis. The sequence goes on along the minus strand of NZ_NSKB01000002.1, from coordinate 677,993 downwards.
CCCACCAAGCGCGTGGTGGTGACATTGAGGCCGGAGGTTTTGGCCATCGCCCGCTCGCAGATCTCGGCAATATCCCCGCCCTCGCCGGCGTGTCGCCCTGGTGAGAGAAACAGCATGGCCAGGATCACATCGCCCTGGGTCATGGTGGGAGCGGCCAGCAGGTCTTCCAGGAGCGGCTCGTTGAAGCGGTAGGCGTCGCCGTCGCGGCGCTCCATGGAGGCAAAGGTGACGCAGTCGACCTCCCCGGCGAGCAGCACGCTGAGCTGACCGGCGAGGTAGTTGCGCACCGCCGTGACCTCGGGGATCGGGCTGCCGTGATCGACCAGTACCACCTTGGGTCGCGCCAGGCCCGGCATGCGCTCGCGCACGTTGTCGGCCAGCAGCTGGGCCAGCCGTAGGTCCAGCGGCGCCAGGGTGTCGACCAGCGGCAGCGCCACCTTGATGCTCAGTTGGGGGTGGCTGGCCTGTACCTCGGCCAGGCGCTCTGGCAGGTAGCGGGTCAATGCCTGGCTGGGGCCGAAGAAGAACGGCACGATCACCAGTTCGGTGATGCCCTGGGCGGCGGCCTGCTCGGCCAGCGGGCCCAGCGATACCGCCTTGCGGCCGTCAAGCTGCTCGGGGGGGATCTTGTAGGAGTGCAGCAGCGAGGCGGCCTCGACGGCCTCGCCGCGGGCCTGACTGAGTGCATCGGCCAGGCGACGCAGGTTGAGTGTGGCCTGGGGACGCAGTGAGCCGTTGTCGACGAGCAGAATCTTGCGCATGGAGGTCTCTTGGCTGGGGCAGGCGGAGTGGCGCTGCGTTGGGCGGTTCGTGCAATCACACGATCAACGATGATTTTCCCAATAGGGACATATTGCAAGGAAAGCGCGATGGGACGACATGTTTTTCCCTTCAGGGAGAAATGGCTGCCGCATGCCGCGTCTCCGCGCATGTAGTAGCCTGATAGGCACCCAGGCCCGCGGGCGGGGTGGCTATTCGATTATTGGGAGATGTGATGGAAACGCTACTCAACGCAAACGCGGAGGTCTCGGAAGCCGCACTCAGCGCCATGGCGCATATGCCAACGGCCAGCCTGCCGGCGTTGATGGATGACTCTTTCGCCAAGCGGCTGAGCGATGCCGACATGATGCGTATCGCGGTGCTGCTGGCGCAGAAGAGCTACGACGAGGGCGGCTGCCCCATCGGTGCCGTGATCATCGACAACGCCACGCGGCGGATTCTCGGCAAGGGCCATAACACCCTGGTGCAGGAGAACCACCCCTACCACCACGGCGAGACCTCGGCGATCCGCGATGCCGGCCGCATCGACTTCAGCTGCACCACGCTATTCACGTCGCTTAGCCCCTGCGAGATCTGCGCAACCCTGGTGCATATGCGAGGCTTTGCCCGGGTGGTGGTGGGCGATGTCACCAATGCCTCGGGCACCGAAGCCTTGCTGCGCAGCAAGGGCGTAGAGGTGGAGGTGCTGGAAGACGCTCGTGGTATCGAGCTGTATGCGCGCTTCCGCGCCGAGAAACCCGAGTTGGATTTTGAAGACTGGCAGGGGCTGGGCGGCAGGAAGTGACGGTGGAGATAGCAAAAAGCCCCCTCCCAGGAGGGGGCAGACTGATGCTAAGAGAGACTCGGTAAGGGAGTGTCAGTCGTCGCTGGCTGCCAGTAGTGGGGCCTCGCCGGTGCGGACTTCATCCCAGGCCTGGTCGAGGGTGTAGCCCTGGCAGGCGTCGATGGTGTCGAGCACCTCGACGGCATGCTGCAGGGACTCGCCGTTGCCCTTCAGGGCAACCACCAGCTTGGCAAGGTCCAGCTTGCTGAAGGTGTTGGCAATGGCGTCGGCTTGCTGGGTCAGTTGGGTGCAGTTCATGGTTAAATCCTCGTGTAAGGTCATCATCCCCCGGGAGCATCCCGTCTTGGGGTTGCCATCGACGATGGCGTTCTGGTGCCTTAGCTACTCATGCCGGGCCGGGTAAGCGCCCAATGCTGCAACTGCGACAGGGTCACAAGCGTTCCAAGACCTTCGCTCTGGCGCCTGGATCAAATAAGGCATGGCGCTCAGTTGGTAGCTGGGGTCAGGTCAGTGGATCGAGGTAGCGATACCCTGTCCTGAACCGTGATTTCACTATGGGCCAGGATCATGCACTGCACAAAGCGCCATTAGACGCACGCCTCGTTGTAGTAAAACGACATATTGTGCATTGCACCACTGGACAGGTAGCGGGGCTACCGGAAGGGTATGAAGGAGGCGGCCATGCAGGCCATCAGCAGCGCACGGCCCATCGGGGTGATCAGCGACACCCACGGCTTGTTACGCCCCGAGGCACTTGCGATGCTCGATGACTGCGGCGTGATTCTGCACCTCGGCGACGTGGGAAACCGGGAGCAAGATGCCACCATCCTCGAACGACTGCGGGAGCTCGCCCCGCTGGCCACGGTGCGCGGCAATATCGACACCGCACCCTGGGCCGAGGCCTTGCCGATGACCTGCGACCTCAGCGTCAACGGCTGGCGCCTGCATCTGGTGCATATCCTCGAGGCGTTCGACCCCGCCACGCCCTGCGACGCCGTGCTCCATGGCCACTCCCATAAACCGCGCAACCAGTGGCAGGATGGCCGGCTGCTGTTCAACCCCGGTGCCGCCGGCAAGCGCCGCTTCCGCCTGCCCATCACCCTGGGCAAACTATGGGCCGATGAGCGCGGCCTGCGCGGCGCTATCCTGCATCTGCCGCTGTGAGACAAGCGGCGGTGACCACTCTGTCGTGACCTGGAGCCGAGACAATCATGTCTACCGAGGAAGCCACGCTGGCGCCGCGCCTGCGCGAGCTGCTTACCCAGCTGCCGAGCGAGGCCGTGCCGATCACCTACCAGCAGGCCGCCGAGGCCCTGGGATTGACGCCGCCGGGTACCATCCAGCGTGTTGCTCTGGCGCTGGAGGCCCTGATGCGCGAGGACGTGGCAGCCGGTCGCCCGCTGATCGCGGCACTGGTGGTCAGCCGCCGAGGCGATTTGCCGCGGCAGGGGTTCTTCGAGCTGGCGGTAGCGCTTGGCCGTTTTCCCACCGACCCGGCCCAGCACGCAGCCGCCTATCGGCACGAGCTGGCGCAGGTGTTGGCGGGCTAGGTATTACGAAAAGTCGGCGAGCGAAGATCAGGCCGCCTCACCATAAGCCTGATGCACGACATCCTGAAGCCAGTCTCGGAAGGTCGCCATTGCCGCGCTGGGGGCGCGGGATATCTGACGTGTCAGCCAGTAGCGGCCCAGTGAAGTGGTGGTCGCAAATGGCTGAACGATGTTGCCCGTTGCCAGTTGGCGCTCGAACATCCGCGGCGGTGCCAGTGCCACACCCGCGCCTTGGGTGGCCGCCTCCATCATCGCCAGGGAGGAGTCGAAGGTGATGCCTCTCACCAGCGGTGGTGGGTGGGGGATGCCCGCGGCGGCAAACCAGCTGGGCCACTCGTTCTCGCGGTAGGAGCGCAGCAGCGTATGCTGCATCAGGTCCGCAGGGGTGCTCAGCGTTGCCGCGACTCTCGGTGTGCAGAGGGGCGATAGCGGCGCCTCGAATAGCGGCTCGGCCTCGCAGCCATACCAGGCGCCGTCGCCGAAACGAATGGCGAAATCCAACCCCTCGGCGGCCATGTCGACCCGATTGTTGTGGGTCGAGAGGCGGATGTCGATAAGCGGGTGGCGCGCCTGGAACTCGGCCAGCCGCGGCAGCAGCCAGCCCACCGCAAAGGTACCCACTGCGCCAACCATCATGATCTCCCTGACCTGGCCGCCCTCCAGGCGCCCCAGCATCTCGGCCATGCGGTCGAAGGCATCGCCCAGTACCGGCAGCAGCGCCTCGCCTTCGGCGGTGATCATCAGGCCTCGCGGTAGGCGTTTGAACAGCACCACGCCTAGCCGCTGTTCCAGTAGCTTGACCTGATGGCTGACGGCAGCCTGGGTCACGTTCAGCTCGTCACCCGCGCGGGTGAAGCTTCGCAGGCGGGCGGAAGCCTCGAAGGCGCGCAGGGCATTGAGCGGCAGGTAAGGTCTCGTCATAGCCCAAATCCAGTTTATGGCTGATGCAAGTTAACATAGTTTGTGGGCGCGTTTCGTGATCGACTAATCTGCTTTTCGGCAGCGCACTGCCTGCTCTTGGATCGAAACCACGACAACGAGAGGGAACCATGACCCTAAAATTTTTACTGGCCGGTGCCCTGGCGCTGGGCCTGGCCCCACTAGGCGCGATGGCCGACACCTGGCAGGAACGGGACGACTGGGCGGTGCTGTTTCAGGAACATGATGCCGAAGGCACCCTGCTGGTGGTGGATCAGCGCCGGGATGCCCAAGTCACCTGGGTACATGACGCCGAGCGTGCCCGCCAGCGCTTCGTGCCCGCCTCCACCTTCAAGGTGCCCCACACCCTGTTTGCGCTGGATGCCGGCGTGGTGGACGACGAGTTCCAGGTGTTTGACTGGGATGGTATTGAGCGCGGATTCCCCGCATGGAATGCCGATCAGGACCTGCGCTCGGGGATGCGTAACTCGACGGTGTGGCTCTTCCAATATTTCGCCCGGGAGCTGGGCGAGGAGAGTGAGCGCCGCTACCTGGAGGCGATCGACTATGGCAACGCCGAGATAGGCGACGACCTCGAGAACTTCTGGCTGGCCCCTGGCCACCTGGAGATCTCCGCCGAGGAGCAGGTCGGCTTCCTGCAGCAGCTCTATCGCAATGAGCTGCCGTTCGACGAGGCCGACCAGCGGCTGGTCAAGGACCTGATGATCGGTGAAGCCGGTCGCGACTGGATCCTGCGCGCCAAGACCGGCTGGTCCGGCGAGTACGGCTGGTGGACGGGCTGGGTCGAGTGGCCCAGCGGGCCGGTGTTCTTCGCCCTCAACATCGATACCCCCAACCGGATGGAGGATATTCCCAAGCGCGAAGCCATCGTGCGCGAGGCCCTGCGTGGCCTGGAGGCGCTACCTTAAAGGCTATCCGGTGTCACCCAAACGCCGTCTGGCTGAAGCTCTCGCGACGCACGATCTGGCGGTGCCAGGCCGCGAGCCTGGGACGGCCCTCGGCCCAGGCCACTTCGGGCAGCCGGAACGTCAGGTAGTCCAGCGCGACGCCGACGGCGATATCGGCCAAGGTCATGGGCGACGCCACCTGGGCCTCGTCGAGCTCCTGCTCCAACTGGTCCAGGATGCGCTGAAAGGCCCGCTGGCGGCGCTGCCCCAGCACGCTGTCGTCGGCCTCGCTGCCCTGATGCTTGCGCGCGATCACCGTCGCGAAAGCGGCATCCATCAGCCCTTGGCCGAGGCCGACAAGATGCAGCACCTCGCTCGAGCGTGCTGGCGGAATCAGCCGCTCTCCGGGGCCTTGTGCCTCGAGGTAGAAGGCGATCAGTAGCGACTCGCTCAGCGCGGTGCCGTCCGCCGTTATCAGCGCCGGAATGCGCCCGGTGGGGTTGGCCTCCAGCAGCGCGGCATCGTCGGCCCAGGGATCGCACCAGCGCAGCGTCACCGCTTCGGCCAGGCCTTTCTCCATCACTGTGATACGCACCATGCGGGCATAGGGTGAGGTCGCGTTGAGAAAGAGTTCCATCAGTGTCTCCTGGGTGGGGTGGAAAGAGCGCCATGGCGTGCCTGCAGGCCACGGCTGAGGAGTACCAGAGCGAAGCCGCCGGCCAGCATTACGCTGCCGATGGCGAAGAGTGGCGTATAGCTGCCCCACCCATCGTAGAGGGCGGACATGCCGTAACCCGAAGCCGCCTGTGCCGCGGCGAACGCCGCGGTGGCGCGCCCCCAGAGTCGCTTGTGAGCCGCCGGGCCGGCCAGCTCGGCGAGCCGGCCGGAAGTCAGCGCCACGATGCCGGGGATCATGGCACCGACCACGAAGGAGGAGGCCGAGCGGCTGAGCAGATCCAGCGACAGCAGCGGCAGGGCAATCGCGGCGGCCTTTGCCAGGAACGCCAGGGCCAGCCCAAGGTGCCAGCCTAGCCGCCGGGCAACGGCGCCGGCCAGCAGCGGGCCGCACACCGCCCCGACCCCGAATAGGCCCCACTGTAGGGCGGCGGGGGAGTGGCCGAGGGCGTTTTCCCTGGCCAGGTAGTCGACCCAGAACACCGTGTGCGGCACGAAACCCGCGCCATCCAGGGCATAGGCGCCTATCACCAGCAGCACGGCGATGGCCACCCCGGGGTGTGCCCGGCGCATGCCTGCTTGCTCGGGCGAAGCGGGCGCGGGTATAGCCAGGCGCGCCAGGCCGCGGTCACCGAGTAACCCCGCGACAAGGGTTAGCACACCGAGGGCCATCCAGGTCGCCATCAGGCTGGTCTCGAGCAGCAGCGGCACTACCCAGGCCGAGAGCAGCACCCCCAGGCCGATGCCGGTAAACACCAGGCCACCGACATGGGCGCGCCGGTCTGTCGGTGTGGCCGTCAGTGCCAGGGACGGGCCGACCACCATCAGGATCGCCCCGGCGATGCCTGAGACCAGCCGCCAGACGAAGAACCAGGCGAAGCTGGCAGGCCATGCACACAGCACAAAACTCAGGGCGATGGCCGCAAAACAGACGCCGAGCAGCGCCCGCGGTGGGTAGCGTTCGGACAGGACGTGACCGGAGAGTGCGCCGATCAGGTAGCCGAGCAGGTTGGCTGCCCCGAGATAGGCCGCAGCGCTGGCGCTGAACCACTGCGCCTCGACCAGCGCCGGCAGGAGCGGCGTGTAGGCAAAGCGAGCGAGGCCGATCCCGACGAGGGTGGCCATGATGCCCGTGAGCAGGGCGGAAATATCTCGCTTATCGACCATGCAGGGCGGTCCTGAATCAGCGGCAGTACCCCAAGAGTACGTGGCGGCGAATGTTCATGGATAATGATTTGTCGTGATGTAAGCTATCTTGTTATGTGATCAAGGGGTGTCGGCAGGAGGTGCCGCATGCAGCTCAAGTCTCTGCGCCTGTTAATGGGCGTGGCGGAAACCGGTAGTTTCGTTGCGACCGCTCAGCGGCTGCATACGGTGCAGTCCAACGTCACGGCGCATATCAAGAAGCTCGAAGATGAACTGGGCGTGCAGCTGGTGAACCGTAGCGGGCACGTCCGGCTGACCACGGCCGGGATGGCACTGGCTGAGTATGCCGAGCGCATGCTGAGCGCCCACGATGAAGCGGTATCGCTGTTCAAGGGCGACAAGGTGGCCGGCAGCCGGCTACGCATCGGCGCCATGGAAACCACCACGGCGCTGCGTCTGCCGCCCATCCTGGCCGCCTTCCATGGCGCCTATCCGGAGGTCGATCTGCAGCTGCAGACCGGCCCAACGGCGTCGCTGGTCGAGCGGCTCACGGAAGGCTTGGTCGACTGCGTATTCGTGGCGGGGCGTCTCGATCACCCTCACTACCACCTCGAGAAGGTATTCAGCGAAGAGCTGGTGCTGGTGAGCTCCACCCCCATGCTGGCCATGCCCAGCACCGAAGAGTTGTTGACCGCGACCTTTCTCGCTTTCCGTCAGGGCTGCAGCTATCGCCAGCGTATCGAGCTGCTGCTGGCTTACTGCGGCGTCAGCGCGGCGAGGATCTTCGACCTTGGCTCGCTGGACGCCATGCTCGGGTGCGTCGCTGCCGGCATGGGCTACACCGTGCTGCCAAGGACCACGGTGGAGGCCCATCAACACCGCTTCGGGATTCACTGCCTGGTACTGCCAGCTCCCATTGCGCAGGTCGACACCTACTTCGCCGCCGCTCAGCCGGCCACCTGGACTCCGGCGCTGGCGCGCTTCGTCGACACCCTGCGCCAAGTGGCGGCTAGTGATACCTGCCGTTCAGAGTCGGGTGGCGGGTAGCGTGACGCTAACAGCCATGAGTGAGGTCACATCCTGGCCTCATTCATATAGCTTGGCAGGAAGGTGACCAAGCCTGGGAAGGCAATCAGCAATAGCGCCATGAAAGCCATGATCAGGAAGAGTGGCGCCGCCGCTTTGGCAATAAAGCCAAGGCTATGATTGGTCAGCCCTTTCATGACGAAGAGGTTAAAGCCTACGGGGGGCGTTATCTGCGCCATCTCCACCATGACAAGCACGAAAATGCCGAACCAGATAAGATCGATACCCGCTTGATTGAGCATTGGTGTGACGACAGCCATGGTGAGTACCACCGCCGAGATGCCATCCAGAAAACAGCCTAGCACGATATAGACGAACATCAGCGCTATCAGCAGCATGATGGGGGACAGGTCGAAGGAGCCTACCCATTCAGCAAGGCCGCGTGGCAGCCCGGTGAACCCCATCGCCAGCGTCAGAAACGAGGCGCCTGCGAGTATCAGGGCGATCATGCAGGATGTCTTTGCTGCTCCCAACAGGCTTTCCACCAACGAAGGGAAGGTCAGGCTACGCTGAATTGCGGCGAGCAGTAGGGCACCAACGACGCCGAGGGCGGCGGCTTCGGTCGCGGTTGCGAGGCCGGAGTACATCGAGCCAATTACGGTGAGTATCAACAACGCAACAGGAATCAGTAGGCGCGATTCATACAGGCGTTGCTTCATTGTCATGGCCGGCTCTTTGTCGATTTTAGGCTTTTTCAGTATGCCCCAGGCAACGACATAACCCATGAAAAGTGCGGCTAATATCAGCCCAGGGAGTATCCCTGCGATAAAAAGTTGGGGTATGGACTGATTGGTGATCACGCCATAGACGATCATGGTCAGCGAGGGAGGAATCATCAGGCCAAGTGTCGAGGCGCCGGCCAAGGTGCCCACGCTCATGAAATCGGAATAGCCGCGCTTCTTGAGTTCAGGCATGGACATCTTGCCCACGGTGGTCAGCGTGGCAGCCGAAGAGCCGGAGACTGCGGCGAACAAGGTGCAGCCGATGACGTTGGTGTGCATCAGCCGCCCCGGCAGCCAGCTGAGCCAAGGGCTCAACCCCCGGAAGAGACTTTCGGAGAGCCGCGTGCGATAGAGGATTTCCCCCATCCAGATGAACAGAGGAAGTGCCGTGAGCGTCCAGCTCGTCGACGATGTCCACAGCGTGCTGTACATCGACGCGCCGATGGGCCGTCCAGTGAAGAGGGCGATGCACACCATTGCTACCCCGACCAGGGACAGTGCCACCCAGACACCGGAGCCCAGCAGCAGAAAGAGGATGAGCAGCAGCGCAATGGCCAGTTCGGTGAAATCCATCAGAGACTCCTCACGGGATGGCTTTCGTGGTGATTGGCACGAGCAGAACGAAACAGTGCTGCCAGGGTGCGCACGAAATGGTCTACGATCGAAAGCGTGAAGGTTGTAGAGCCGAGCGCGAGAAGCGACTGTGGTATCCAGAGCGCCGTGGCATCCTGCCCGGATGAAACGTCGCCAAACCGATAGGACCAATAGGCTGCATCATAAGCGTGCCACGTGATGAAACCGGCAATTCCGCTGGCGATGAGTAGGCACCATAGCTCACCGATGGGGCGAAAGCGTCCGAGCCGTTCCACCAGGAGGCCAACCCGTATATGTCCGCCTTCATGAAAGGTGTAGGCTGCAGCAAGGAAGGTGCTGGCGCCCATCAGGTAGCCGGCGTAGTTGGTGGCACCAGGCAGGGTTGTGCCGCTCCAGCGCAGCACCACCTGGGCGACGATCACTACCAGCATAATGAAAATGCATAGCGCGGCTAGATATCCGAAGATGCGATAGAGCGTTTCCAGGCATCTGGCTGCACGAGAAGAGAAGGTGTTCATTGAGTGACCCCGAGTTCAACCAGTTAAGCAGTGTCCCCATTCCGAGGAATGGGGACGTGAATCTTGCCGTCACTGCATGGTGCGATATTCTTCGACCAGCTGCTGGCCTTGTGGGCCGGCCTTCTCTAGCCACTCCGCTTGCATTGCTTCACCGATACGCTTGAACTCTGCTTGGAGTTCCTCGTTGGGCTGGTTGATTGCAACGCCTTTTTCGCTCAGGCGGTTCTTGAGTTCATCGGTAAGCTCCCTGGCCTGTTCCTCGCCGCGCTGCTCGGCTTCTGCGGCAATGGCCATGACCTCCTGCCGCGTTTCTTCGTCGAGTGCTTCCCAGCGCTCCTTGTTGACGAAGACGTGACTGAGGACCAGCCATGCCTTGGCATCGTAGAAGTAGGGGAGGTAATCCCATAGCTGGTGATTGTAGACGGGGTCGCCGGAGGAGATCAGCGACTGCACCATGCCGGTGGCTGCCGCCTGGGAAAGCTCTGCCTCCTCGATCAGGGTTGGCGTCATGCCCATCAGTTCGGCAAAGCGAGCCGTTGCCGTATTATAGGCCCGGAACTTGAGTCCCTCGGCATCCTCGGCTGATGTGATCTCGCGATCGAAGAAGACGCCTTGCGGAGGCCAGGGAATGTGGTAGAGCAGTTGCAGGTTCTGCTCGGCCATCAGTTCATCCAGTGCTGGTTTGGTTACTTCCCAGAGCTGTGCAGACTCTTCGAAGGAGTCCGCCAGAAAAGGCACTGAGTCGATCCCATAGAGGACGCTCTCGTTCTGATGGGCGGAAAGGACATGAACTCCAATCTGTGCCTGGTCACGCTGTACGGCACGTTTGATCTGATCGCCAGGGAACAGCGATCCGCTTGGGTGAACGCGTATGTCCAACTCACCATTGGTGGCATCTCGAACCTGCTCGGCGAACCAGCTCACATTCTCGGTGATGTAGTTGTCTGATGGTTGGGGGGAGGGGAAGTCCCATACATCAGCATAGGCAATGCTGTTTGTTGCCAGGATAGCCGCCGTAATGGCGACACTTTGTTTCAGTAGATTGACCATTGTATGGGTCTCCTTTTTTCTAATTGTTGCAGCGATGGTTGAGTTGTTGGTCTTGTCGTTATTATTCATGTTGCCTCTGTCTTACGTTATGTTGAGTTGTTGGCTATCCCATGCTTCGTCTAGGGTCTTGGGAAGGCAGTGCTTGACGATGCGGTGGCTGGGTGTTCGCTCGAACTCCTTCACCACGGCGATATAGCGTGGGCACTGGTAGGAGGCGAGGCGTTCCTTAAGCCAATGGTAAAGCTCACGAGGCTCGATGCTGCGACCAGCCTTCGGTTTCAGGAAAAGCTTGATCTCTTGCTCGCCTATGTCGGCGGCGACACCGATCATGGCGCACTCCTCGACATCGGGGTGCTGCTGGGTGACCGACTCCACCTCCCAGGCTGAGACGTTCTCACCCCGGCAGCGCACGCTGTCGGTGATGCGCCCGAGGAAGTAGAGAAAGCCATCCGCATCTAGCCAGCCGCGGTCTCCGGTATGCAGTACGCCGTTCGTCAGTGTCTTCTGCGTGGCCTCGGCGTTGCGGAAATACCCATCGAACAGCACGCCGGGCTGTGCTTCGCGGACTACCACCTGCCCCGGTTCGCCTGCGGCGACGGGGCAACCTTGGTCGTCCTCAATGGCAACATCCAGCCAGGGTACGGGACGGCCCACCGATCCAGGTTTTCCTTGGGCATTGAAGGTGGTCAAGCTCGAGGCTTCCGTCATTCCGTAGCACTCGCGGATCTCGAAGCCGAAGCGATCCTGCAGGGTCGTCCAGATGTCGCTCGGACAGCCCCCACCCCAGGCAATGCGTACGTTGTGCGCGGTTTCCAGTTTGCTGGGTTGCTGCTTAAGGAGGATCTGCAGGACGCCGCCCAGGTAGTGGATGTGAGTTGCACCGCTAGCATGGACTTGCTCCCAGAAACGACTGGCGCTGAAGCGCTCGGTCAGGCTGAGACGCACATCGAAGAACAGCGGCAACAGCAGCATCTGGGCGCCACCAATGTGATAGAAGGGCTCCCACTGGAAGAATATGTCGCCTGGCTTGATCGAGCAGAGTAGTTCGACGCTCTTCAGGGCATACGCCATCATTGCATGCGTGACGCGCACCCCCTTTGGCTTGCCCGTTGTACCGGAGGTGTACATCAAGGCATACAGCTCCGACATGGACGGCGCCGGTGCGTCCAGCCTTTCCCGGCCCTCCAGATGTTCGGAGATCGTATCTTCTGAGCCTCCCAGCACCAGCGTCTTGCCCGTGAAGACCGCTCCACTGGCGGCGATGACCGTCAACAGGTCGTCATCGGTGAACAGAACCGTGGGGTCGCAATGCTTCAGAATGTACTTCAAACCATTGCCACGCTGGCGAGCATTGACCGGGACCCAGACGATACCCGCCTTGGCCAGGGCGAATAGGATGGCGATAGCCTCGGGGCCATTCTTCATCATGACCGCGGCACGCTCACCCGGTCGCATGCCCAATTCACGGCATAGATAAGTGGCCAGTGCCTCAGCCTGACGGTCGAGCTCGCCGAACGTCAGGGGGCGTTGATCGAAATTCCCAAATAAGCGTTCCGGCTCGCGCGTGGCGATATCGCGCAGCCCGAGAATGAAACTGGGATCGTTGAGGTTGAAAGTCATAGTCGTCAGATCTCGATTCAACCGTTTCGGCGCTCGAGGAAGAGCTCCATCATGCGTGCCGGTTCACCCGAGGCGTAGGCCTCACCCTGGATGCGAACCCCCGCCTCGAGGCAGTCACGGAAGCCGGGTTCGGTGATTTCTTTGAAGCGCTGACGATCCAGGCGCATTGCCACGGGCGGTTTGTCGGCGAGCGCTTCGCCCAGTGCCAAGGCTTCCGGCATAACCTGGTCGGCTGCAACCAGGCGGTTGATCAAGCCAAGGGCGTGTGACTCTTCGGCATTCATCAGACGGCCACTCAGGGTCAGGTCGATGGTACGAGCGAGTCCCAGATGTTCGCGCATGATCCAAGGGCCTGTCGTGCTGGCGATCCCCGAGTTGATTTCGGGCTGGCCCATGCGGACGTCGGCATGGGCGATGCGAAAATCACACAGTAGTGCTACCTGGAAGGCCGACCCAGCCGCGACGCCGTTCAGGGCGGCAATGATGGGCCTGGGGCTGCTGCGCAGCTTGTCGTAGAGCGTCTCCCACTCGCCCACCCAGCGTTTGGCTCGCTCGGCGTCGAAGGACCGGGTCTCGTTGAGATCCTGACCGGCACTGAAGGCTCGTTCGCCGGCACCGGTTAGCACGATGGCGCCGAGCGAATCGTCGTTGGAGAACTCCTCGAGCGCGGCGATGAGCTGCTGACGCATCTCGCTGTGCCAAGCGTTGAGCACTTCGGGGCGGTTCAGGGTGATGACGCCTACACGGCCTTGCTTGTTGGTGAGGATGTGTTCGGACATGATGGCTTCTCGGTTGTTTGTGTCTTTGTGATTGCAATGCGATCACTGATGATCTACATTTAATCAATGTAGTTGAATAGCGCGCATTGTGAAACCCAAAATCGACACAAGAAGGGTTTTTACTTCGAAAAGATCAGGCTAGGGAGGGGTAAGGTTTTGAGCGAAAAAGAAAAAGTGGACCGCTTGATGGTCAAGAGCGTGGTGAAGGCGTTTCGGATCCTCGAGGTCTTCGATGCCGAGCACCCGGCGATGAGCGTCAAGCAGCTGGCGGAACGCTGTGACATGGACCGGAGCGCGGCGCAGCGCTTCGTACACACCCTGACGCAGCTAGGCTACCTGCAGCGCAACGAGGAGACGCAGTTGATCGAGCCCAGCGTGCGCACGCTGGATATCGCCGCGCACTACCTCCATGCGCACCCACTGGTCGACAAGGTACGCCCCTACCTGCTGAACCTGAGCAAGGAAACGGAAGGGTCGGTCAGCCTGACGATTCTGGACGGGCAAGACGTGGTGTATCTCTCACGCTTGCTCAGCCGCAATATGCTCGATACCGACATCACCATCGGATCGCGCCTTCCGGCATTCTGTACGGCGCCTGGGCTGGCGATGTTGTCTCAGCTGCCAGAGCAAGAGGCAGTGGAGATTCTGGAACGCACACAACGCAAGGCCTACACACCGAATACCGTGTATGAAGTGCCTTCGATTATGGAGCGCTTGGCTCGATTCCGGCGCCAGGGATACGCACTGTCGGTCGAGGAATATTTTCTCTCCGACATCTCCATTGCGGTACCGGTACTTGATAGGCATAACCGACCGCGAGCGGCTGTCAGCATCTCGATGTCCCGGGTGCGGAGCATGCCCGAGGAAGTGGAGCAGAACCTCTCGGATTTGCTGATCGCTACGTCAAGACAACTGTCGAGGTTATAGTATCCAATAAGCTCCAAGCTTTCCTCTGTCACCAGGTTTACGCCATAGGCTTGGGCAAGGTGCATAACGTGTCGTATGTGCTAGGCTTTTGCAGTGGTCTTGTCATGTGACTATGCAACCTAAAAGCGTTGATCATCGGCTACGAGCACTGGTAGTTGCGGCTGACATCGGCCGGAGCTATCCCAAGAGGGTTAATAAATGAGCCTGGAAATCACCCTGGTCGTCTTACTGGCTGCGCTGTTCAATGCAAGTTGGAGTGTGATCGTCAGAGTGGGTGGCGACAGGGTTGCCGTCTGGCGGTGGTCACGCTATTCGGCAGTCTCATCTCGGTGTTCGCGCTGCCCTTCGTACCGCTCCCGGATCCCGCTAGTTGGCCACTTCTCACTTTGGCCATCTTGATACACATGGCCTATCACTTTACCCATGGCCTATCAGCATGGTGATTTTGGCCAGGTCTATCCCATCGCCCGCGGATCGGCACCCTTGCTCGTGACTCTCGGTGCCGCGGTGTTTGCGGGAGAGCTCCTGGGCTTTCTGCCAATGCTTGGGGTGCTCTTCCTGACGGTCGGTGTGATGTCCTTGTCACTTGATACTCGAACGGGCCTCACCAAGAATCCCCGAGCGATTCTGTTAGTCCTTGGCACGGGCGCATTAATCGCGTCCTACACACTGGTAGGCGGCCTTGGCGCACGGCAGGCGGGCGCGCGTACGAGCCATTGCCCTATCTGGGCGACTTGATGTTCTGGTGGTTGCTGCAGCCGTTGATTGCCGAGCCGCGGCCGCTACTCGAGGTTGGCGATACCCATGAAAAGTGGCGGCACCGCCAGCTTGCGCTCACGGGATTGGGGCAGGCCGTGCTCTAGGGGTAGCGCCACTGGTTGGACCATGCAAGCGGCGAGCGGTGGGTAGGCGGGATGCGTATTCGCCCACAAGGGGGTGATGGCTGAGCCCTGGGGCTCGCCAATATGTTGCGAGGGCGCCCGCCGGGCGCCCTGGCTTACATCTGTGCCTGGAGATAATTCTCTCTGCCCAGCATCTTGATCAGCCTAAGCTGCTGCTCCAGCCAGTAGGCGTGGTCCTCTTCGGTGTCGGCCAGCAGCCCTAGCAGCACGCTGCGGGTCTGGAAGTCACTCTCTTTCTCGCACAGCGCGATGGCGTCCTTGAGGGCGTCGCCCACCTCGTACTCGAGCTGCAGGTCGTTGCCGAGCATCTCCTCCACATCCTGACCCACACGCACCGGGGTGCGGGTGTGCATGTCGGGCTTGCCCTCGAGGAACAGGATTCGCTCGATCAACTGCTTGGCGTGGCCTTTTTCATCGTCGAACTCATGGGCGATGCGCTCGTAGAGCTTGGTGAAGCCCCAGTCGGCATACATTTCGGAATGGATGAAATACTGGTCCATGGCGGCGAGCTCTGCCGCCAGCAGGCCGTTCAAGGCGTCGATAATGTTCTGCTTGCCTTTCATGGGGTTACCTTTATTAGTGCGATGTATAGGTAAGGTATCCTAGAAGGAAACACGGTAGTGGTCAATTTTTCCTTTAAATTCAGTGTCTTGATATTAATTTCGCGTGCGATTTGCATTCGGTTTCCAGCGTGCCAGCGCTCTTCTTGAGCGAATGGAGTCAATCTATCGCCCTGGCTTCCTGCATCGTCACGGCTTGCCAGAGCGCCTCCGCAGCCCTGCCGCTGAGCTCCCGCTCGCGGTAGAGCTTGATGGCAACGGGCAGGCTCCACTCCTCGCCGCCGGCCGCAACCAAGCTGCCGGCGTCGAGGTCCTCCACCACCAGGGTGTGCGGCAGCCAGGCGACGCCGCGGCCATCGAGGGCCATGGTACGCAGCACCGAGGCGGCATGGGCGGTGAAGACGGTATTCGCAGCCGCCAGGCGTCGGTCGAATACCGAGCGAATGATGCGTCCCAGGCCCGACTCCTCGCTGTAGTGCAACAGCGGCACGCCCGCTCCGGTGCCCAGTAGGTGGCGGGCTTCGCCTTGCTCGTTGGGTGAACAGACGGGGATCAGCTCGTCGTCGCCGACCTGAATGGCGAGGTAGGCATCCGCATCCAGCGCCCCCGGCGCCTGCGCGTGGGCATGGCTCAGCACGAACTGGGCCTTGCCCTCCCGCATCAGCGCCTCGCAGCGCTGCAGCACATCCGACATCAGCTGTACCGACTCGAGCGCGGCCGTGGCTTCCAGGCCGCGCAGCCAGCGTGGCAGAAAGGTGAAGGAGAGTGCGTGGGTAGAGGCCAGGCGCAGTGTCACCGAGCTGGCCTCGGCCACTCGCTGGGCATCCCCCGGTACCCGTGAGACCCGTGCCAGTAGATCCTGTGCCACGCCGAGAAACCACTTACCAACGTCCGTCAGCCTGGCGGGCTGGGTGCTGCGGTCGAACAGTTCGGCACCGACCCACGCCTCCAGCGCACGAATGCGACGGCTGAACGCGGGCTGGGAGCTGTGCCGTTCCTCGGCCGCGCGGGAAAAGTTGCCGGTTGGCGCCAGGGCCAGAAAATCTTCGAGCCAAATGAGGTTCACTACCGATTCGTCCCGTGCATGACATCAGTGAAATTGAGCATTGGCCGCCAGCCCCTGGATGAGTCGATCATGGCCTGACATCGTTACCCATGGAGACCCAGTATGAAGATCGTCGAGATTCGCGAGAAGACCCTGCCCATCAGCTCCTCCATCCGTAATGCCTACATCGACTTCAGCAAGATGACGTTGAGCCTAGTGGCCGTTATCACCGATGTAGTGCGCGACGGCAAGCCGGTGGTGGGCTACGGCTTCAACTCCAACGGGCGCTACGGCCAGGGTACCCTGATGCGCGAGCGCTTCATCCCCCGGGTGATGGACGCGAACCCGGATGACCTGCTCGACGCCAGCGGGCGCAATCTCGATCCGCACAAGATCTGGGACGCCATGTTCATCAACGAGAAGCCCGGCGGGCACGGCGAGCGCTCGGTTGCCATGGGCACCATCGACATGGCGGTGTGGGACGCCGTGGCCAAGATCGAGGAGAAACCGCTGTTCCAGCTGCTGGCCGAGCGCTATGGCGACGGCCAGCCCAACCGCGATGTCTTCGTCTACGCGGCCGGCGGCTATTACTACCCCGGCCAGGATTATCGCAAGCTGCAGGATGAGATGCGCAGCTATCTCGATCGCGGCTATAACGTGGTCAAGAAGAAGATCGGTGGCGCCTCCCTGGAGGAGGACCTGCGCCGCATCGACGCCATCATGGAGGTGCTGCAGGATGGCCAGAAGCTGTGCGTGGATGCCAACGGCCGCTTCGACCTGGAGACCGCAATCGCCTACGCCAAGGCGCTCTCGCAGTACGACCTGTTCTGGTACGAAGAGCCCGGCGACCCGCTCGACTTCGAGCTGCAGGCGACCCTGCGCAGCTTCTACACCAACCCCATGGCCACCGGCGAGAACCTTTTCTCGATGCAGGACGCACGCAACCTGATCCGCTACGGCGGCATGCGCCCCGATCGCGACTGGCTGCAGTTCGACTGCGCGCTGAGCTACGGCCTGGTCGAGTACCTGCGCACCCTCGACATGCTCAAGGAGCACGGCTGGTCGGCGAGCCGCTGCATTCCCCACGGCGGCCACCAGATGTCGCTCAACATCGCCGCCGGCCTGGGCCTCGGCGGCAACGAGTCCTACCCTGACCTGTTCCAGCCCTTCGGCGGCTTCCCCGATGGCGTACGCGTGGAGAACGGCTTCGTGACCATGCCCGACCTTCCGGGTATCGGCTTCGAGGGCAAGGCTGACCTCTATCGCGTCATGCAGGATCTATCGGCCTGACCGCAGCTCTAGCCTCACCGCCAGCTCGCCCTGAGGGCGAGCTGCACTGCCACATCAGTCCGCGTCCGACGGTATGGCTGCCGGGTCCATCCAGAATGGCTCCCATACATGGCCGTCGGGGTCTGCCAATGCGCGGCTATACATGAAACCATGCTCCTGCGCGGCGTTAATATCCGCGATGCCGCCGTTGGCGGCGGCAGCCTCGCATATGGCATCGACTGCTGTACGGCTCTCGCACGAGACGGCCAGCATGACCTCGCTGGCATCGCTCGTCGGGATCGGCCGGTCGGTGAAGACGCGCCACTTGGCATGAGTGAGCAGCATGATCTTTATCGACTCGCTCAATTCCATGCAGGCCGCCGTCTGGTCGGTGAAGTGCGGGTTGTTGGTAAAGCCGAGTGCTTGATAGAACGCCATGGACGTCTCCAGATCGGCAACAGGCAGGTTGATGAATATCTTGTGCGACATGATGGGGCTCCTTCCGGGTGATGTAACAGGATCCGTCGCTTACCCCTACTAGTCGGTTGGCCCTCCGCGATTTCGACAGGGCCCGCCATGCCGAACACACCTGTGACTATCGATAAGAGGCGTAGACTCAATGGCAGGCGCCAGCGTGCCTGAGGGCCCAGCACATGGGCTGCGATTGACGCCTATGTCGCTTTATCTCCATCGGCTAACAGCATATGCGGTTACCACGCTTGGTAAGTAGTCCTTAAGAGTTCGTCTTTCCTGGAAAGTGGACTCATGACACCTGTGATGTAGGCTGATATACTAATGTCCTTGCATGGATGCAATAGGGCTGTCCACTCTCCCCTTAGCACTCAGTTAGCAACCCTGAGAACGCCCTTGGCGCGTGAAAGCAGCCGGACGTTCTCGTTTTTATTAGACAAGGATGTTGGATGAACAAGCCAAAACGAAAGAACCGACTCATCGCCCTGACGCTCGCCATGTTTCTCGGCTTTTTTGGCATTGATCGGTTCTACCTGGGTAAGTGGAAAACGGGAATTCTAAAAGGGGTAACGTTTGGAGGACTGCTGTTCTGGTGGTTCATCGACGGCGCGCTTCTGCTCTTGGATGCTTTTTTTCATTCTCTGGGGAAAGAGAAGGGCATTATCAAAGATGCATCAGGAAATGAGCTGAAGTATGGGCTCTCAATGTATAAATTCAAGAACGGTCGCTTTGAGCGCGACTGGTTCAAGTGAAGTAACCCGGCGGACGCACGCCGAAGTGGCTGACAAGGTGATGAGCCAGGAGATGATGCAGATATCCTTCGGCATGCTTTTCCTGGCCTTTCTTCTGGTCGTAACATTGCGTAGTCATGGGTTGCTCTGGCCTTATGTTGCCTTTCTTTTGTTCGAGATTGTTGGAGTGTTCGATTTTGTTGTTCTCGACGATGAAAAATTTGGCTTGGCGATAAATGAAGTTGGGTCTTCTTATAAATATTCTACCTACGATTATCTTGCGTCACTGATGTTTTTCCTGTCATCTACATTTTATTTTGTTGCAAGGCATAGAACTCCTCGGCAGTAAAGATCTAGCCATGGCTTCCTTGCGCCTTACACGCGGAGCCTCTCGAAGGCAGAGCCACCACTTTCCGCAATAATGTCCAAGCCACGCGACCGAGCCGGGCCTATGCTGTGCCGTAGTGGTGTCAGGGAGGTGTGACATGGCGAAACAATCCAGCCAGTTCGACTACTACAAGAGTCAGCATATTCCCGAGCTTACGGTGCTACGGGCGGCGCTAAGCGATTTCAGCTACGACCGCCATGCCCACGAGGAGTACGCTTTAGGTGTGACCCTCGCCGGGCAGCAGGATTTCTTCAGCAACGGGGAGTTCCACCGCAGTACGCCTGGCAATGTCGTTCTACTCAATCCCGAGGAAGTCCATGATGGACACCCGGGCGACGACAGTATGCTGGGCTATGTCATGGCTTATGTGGCTCCTCGTCAGATGGAATCAATGTTTGCCGAGGCAGTGGGGCGAGAAGACGCCGGGCGATTCATGAGCAGGGAAACGCTGATCTCGGATCCCGTACTGCGCCGTTCCATCCTGGACCTCTCCCACCTGGTCACGCAGCAAGCGGGCACGTGCATCGAGCAGGAGCACGCCCTTTATCGGATCGCCACTCGCCTGGTGCAGCGTAGCGGCACGTTCCAGGTAGACGGCAAGGTGAGTCGGCCCGATGCGCTGCTTATCCGCGCCAAAGAGTACATCCTGGCGCATCTCGAAGACGACGTCTCGCTGGACGACATCAGCCAGGCTGCCCATCTTTCGAAGTACCACTTCCTGCGCCTGTTCCGGCAGCAGTTCGGCATTACGCCGCACCAGTACGTGCTCAGCTGCCGGGTCAATGCCGCGCGCAATGACTTGTCGGCAGGCGCACCACCCAACGATGTGGCCTTCCGCTACGGCTTTACCGACCTAAGCCACTTCAACCGGCGCTTCAAGCGCATCTATGGCAAGACACCCCATCAGTACCAGCGCAGTGTCACTGCGCCCCACTGAGCGCAAGCCACTCGGCGAGTCGTAACGCGCTACCCCAACGGGAGTTAACCCAATGATCGAGATCGTCGCCTATGCCCTGGGCGTCATGTACACGCCTGGGCCCGTGAATCTGCTCGGCCTCAATGCGGGCCTCAACGGCCAGGTCAGAACATCCCTCGGTTTCTTCGTCGGGGTGGGGCTGGCCATGCTGATTCTCTTGCTGGTGTTCGGCTGGGCCGGCGCGGCCTGGCTACGCGGCGATATGCTTGCCTTGGTGGGGGCGCTGGGCTGTGGCTATATCCTCTATCTGGCCATCAAGGTGGCTCGCTCCAGCATCAACCTGAGTGCCGTGCGTCAGGCCTCTCGCGTGCTGAGCTTTCGCGATGGCCTGATCATGCAGCTGTGTAATCCCAAGGCCATGATCGTGACCTTGCCGATTGCCACCATCCAGTTCCCCGCGGCCGGCATCCATGACATGAGTCTGGTGCTCTGGTCGCTTGGCCTGGCGGCGATGGCCTTCGGTGCCCCCAGTAGTTACGCGCTGGTGGGCGCCGTGGTCGGGCAGCGCATCGAGAACCCCACTATCTTCAAGGGCTTCAGCCTCGCCATGGCGGCCCTACTGGTGTGGGTCGCGATCACCATCGGCTACGAGCACGTGTGGTTGCCGCTGGTGTCGGGTGGACTTTGATGCTCTTTTATCTGCAGAAGCTGGAAAATGTATATTGCGCTACGCTTAATCGCGATGAATGGCGTCGCCGAAGAGAGGTTGGGCCAATAGACGCGAAGCCTCTCTCCAATTCCTAGAGAGTTAACGAATGAGCCTGGAAATCACCCTGGTCGTCTTACTGGCTGCGCTGATCTCCACCTTTATCTTGAAGGAGGGCTTTGGCGTTTGGCGGTTCATTTCCTCCGGGCTGATCGCCTGCGGTATCGCGCTGACACGCTATAAGCCATAGCGGCCTTTCAAACCAGGCTGGATTGACGCTCCTGTGTTTTTCGGAGAGGCTAAGGGCAGCGCCGCAAGGCGTCCCCGTCCGCGGAAAGGGCTGCGCCCATCGCTTCACATCACGGATTCCATACGACTCCCGGCCTGTCCGGCGGACACAGGCGCATGGAGGGAATCGTATGTCCACGCTCCCCCGGCGTGATGCCACGTCACACGGTCGTTTCAATCTCGAACAGCAGCGCAAGCGTGCCAAGGAGCTGCTCAAGGCGGCACGTGCCGACGAGCCTGCCGCCCTGGCACGCTTGCTTCAGCATATCCCCCCGCGCGAAACGCCGCTGAAGCTTGCGGATGCTCAGTTTGTCATTGCCCGTGAATGCGGCTTCCCTAGCTGGCCGATGCTCAAGGCGCATATCGAATCGCTCGACGTCTCGCGGCGGTTATTGAATGAATGCGGCGACCGCGACATGGCCACGCTACACATTCGCTGCGGCTCGGATATCGAGCACACCCTGCGCACCGCCGGCTTCGAGGGTGACTTCCTCGAGTTTTCCGATCCGTTCTGCATCGGCCCGCTGCAGGATCTTTCGCCCGAGGCGCTGATGCGCTTGCGTGCCAGCTTTTTGGCGGAGGTTTCCGGCATGGCTGAGCGTGATGCACTGGCCCGGCTGCGCAAAGGCTACGAGGCATTGGACCAACTCAGGCGCTATGAGCGGTTGGTGCTGTGGTTCGAGCACGATAGCTACGACCAGTTGATCCTCGCCTACCTGCTGCACCGGCTGCATGCGGACCCACCGAAGGCCAGAATCGAGCTGGTGGCGGTGGAGTCAGTGCCCGGCGTGGAACGCTTTATCGGCATCGGCCAGCTCGCCCCGGATCTGCTCGCCTGGCTGTGGCGGCAGCGCCGCCCCGTTGAGACGCCATTGCTCGAGTTGGGCACTCGGGCGTGGCAGGCACTCACTGCCGAAAGCCCCGAAGCGCTACAGGCACTGGTCGCCACCGGCACGCCGGCCCTACCGATGATGGGCCGCGCGCTGGCCCGGCACCTGCAGGAGCGGCCCGCCGCAGACACTGGCCTAGGCCTGACGGAACGACTGACGCTCGAGATCGTACGCGACCACGGCCCGCTGCCGGTGGGCAGGGCGTTCTCCTATCTGATGCGCGAGTACGAGCCGCTGCCCTACCTAGGCGACCTGATGTTCTGGTGGCTGCTGCAACCGCTGATCGATGCACCAGAGCCGCTGCTTGCCATCAGCGCCACCCATCAGGAGTGGCCCCACCGCCAGCTCGCGCTGACGGCGCGGGGCTGGGCCGTACTCGGGGGGCTCCAGGATGGCTCTCAAACATGACTCTGCTAGTGCCAGCATCGCTGTTGAGCCTGGCAGCCGGTCCGTTGGCTCCAGCGACGCCGGATTCAATCGGTGTCAGCCGAAAACGCCACTGCACGTTGGGCCTCAAGCGCCTGGAGCCGTTCTTCCAGCGCCTGCTTGATGCCGGTATACGCCGAGCTGCCTAGCGCCAGCCGCAAGGGTGGATTCGGCTCGTCGGCGGCGGCGATCATGGCGTCTACCGTCCTGGCGGCATCACCCTTTATCTCGAAGCTGCCATCCGCCACGGCACGCCTGACGTCGCCCGCCGGCGTTGCCTCATAGGCCTCCATCGGCGTTCCGTGCACAAGCCCGGTGGCGAAGTCGGTCGCGGTGGGGCCAGGTTCGACAATCAGGAAATCGATCCCGAGCGGCGCCACGTCTTGGGCCGTCGATTCGACGAAACCCTCGATGCCCCACTTGGTGGCGTGGTAGAGCGAGAAGTTGGGATAGGCTTTCTGGCCGCCTTCCGAGGAGACCTGTACGATGCGCCCGCCGCCCTGGGCGCGCAGGTGGGGTAGTACCGCCCGGATCAATTGGATCGAGCCGGTGAGATTGGTGGTGATCTGGTGGTCTATCTGCTCGTCGCTGAGCTCTTCGGCGGCGCCGAAGAGGCCATAGCCGGCGTTGGATACCACCACATCGATCCTGCCCATACGCTCGAAGGCTTGGTGGGTAACCTCGCGGATCCGTGGTACATCGGTCAGGTCGAGTGTCAGCACCAACAGGCGTTCGCCATGTGCCTGCTGCAGCGCGTCGAGCACGCCCTCCCGGCGCAGCGTGGCGACCACGCGATCGCCGCGTGCCAGTAGCCGTTCGGTCATCAGTCGGCCGAGACCTGATGAGGCTCCGGTAATCAACCATGTTTTGCTCATCGTTCTGTTCCTTCCTAACGGGTGGGTTGGCCAGTTCATGGTGGTACTCCCGATTGGAAAGCAGAAGTCGTCTAGTATGGGATGATATCGTGAGAGGAATTCACCAATGACCAAGCCGACACTGGCCGACCTCGATGCCTTTGCGGTGGTAGCCGCCGAGCGGAGCTTTCGCCGCGCGGCCGATCTCATCGGTGTCTCGCGCTCGGCATTGAGCCACCGAATGAGACATCTGGAAGAGCAGCTGGGCGTCAGGTTGTTACACCGCACCACCCGGAGTGTCACCCTGACCGATGCCGGCAGTCGGTTTCTGGCGCGCATAACGCCGACCTTGAGGGAGCTGGATGCCACGCTGGATACGCTCGCCGACGACCGCGGCGAACCCAGCGGTCAGCTGCGCATCAATGCCGGCAAGGAGGCGGTCCGGCTGCTGCTAGCCCATGTCGTTCCCGCCTACCTGCGCCAATACCCCGCGGTAGAGCTCGACCTCGTCAGCGAAGGGCGGCTCGTCGATATCGTCGAGCAGGGGTTCGATGCCGGGGTCCGGCTGGGGGAGGCGGTGCCCCAGGACATGATTGCGGTG
This sequence comes from Halomonas salipaludis, assembly GCF_002286975.1. GTDB lineage: Bacteria > Pseudomonadota > Gammaproteobacteria > Pseudomonadales > Halomonadaceae > Franzmannia > Franzmannia salipaludis. The sequence continues at coordinate 653,889 of NZ_NSKB01000002.1, read as the reverse complement.
AAGCTGGGCGATGACTTGCGATTCCTCGCCGTGGCCTCGCCGGACTACCTGCACCGCTTCGGCACGCCCAAGGTGCCCGACGATCTACACAAGCATCACTGCATCCGCCAACGGCTGCCCAGCGGCAAGCGATACCGCTGGGAGTTCGAACGCCGAGGGCAGGAGGTCGCCATCGATGTGCCCGGCACCCTGACGCTCGACGATATCGGCCTCATGGTCGATGCGGCGGCCGATGGCCTGGGTATCGCCTTCGTTCCTGAGGTTGCGGCCCGCGACCGGCTCGCCACGGGCCAGCTCGTTGCGGTGTTGGAAGCATGGAGCCCGCCGTACCCCGGCTTGATGCTCTACTATCCTGGGCATCGCCACGTGCCCGCGGCGCTGCGCGCCTTCATCGACCTGATGAAGGCGCCGGACACCCAGGCCAGCATGCGTAGGGCTCAGCTCTCCGATGGCCGTTAGCCATTTCCGCAACAACCTCCAAGCTCCCGGCAGGGCAGCGAGAGTAGGATGCGCTGGTCACAAGGCCGAGAGCATTGGGCTACGAGGAGCCTGTCGGCGAGGCTCAACATGAGGAACTGCCTCGATCAGTTGCCGGGTATAGTCGTGTTGCGGGGACGCCAGCACTTGACTCGTTGAGCCAGTCTCGACGATACGGCCGCCAAGCATCACGGCGAGGCGGTGGCTTACTCGTTCAACGACCGCCACGTCATGTGTGATGAAGAGCAGCGATAACCCCAGGCGCTGCTGAAGCTCCTGCAGAAGCTCGGTGACCTGCTTGGCAATCGATACATCCAGCGCTGACACCGGCTCATCGGCAATGATCAACCGTGGCCGGACGGAGAGTGCTCGGGCAATGCATAGACGCTGGCGCTGCCCCCCTGAAAATTGATGCGGGTAGCGTTCGAGGTGTTCGCTACCCAGCGCCACCTCTTCCAGCAGTGTCACTGCCAGGTCTCGGCGTTCGCGCTCTTTCACCAGGCCATGGATCAGCGCGGGTTCGGTCACCAGGTTCCAGGCCGGTAAGCGGGGATTGAGGGCAGCAAAAGGGTCCTGGAAGATCATCTGCACTGCCCGACGCATCGGCAGCAGATGGCGCCCCTTCAGAAGCGAGACATCGCGACCATCGAGTCGAATGGCACCTGCATGTATCGGCGTAAGACGCAGGATCGAGCGCGCCAAGCTGGACTTTCCGCACCCCGACTCACCTACCAAGCCCAAGGTCTCAGCGTGGCCGATATGCAGGCTGACGCCATCGACGGCACGCACCTCTTGACGTGGCGCGAAAGGGTGGGGACGTCGGCCCGGATAGATCGTCACCAAATCACTAACGTCCAGTACCGGCGCTGACGCTTTCGGTGGGGCTGGCGACCCGGCGCCAAGGCGTGGCGCGGCTTCCATCAGCAGGCGTGTGTAAGGCTCGCGCGGCGTGTCGAATAGCGCAGAAACCGAGGCCTCCTCGATTTTGTGGCCATCCTTGAGCACCACCACACGGTCTGCTATCTCCGACACAACGCCCATATCATGGGTGATGAAAAGCACACTCATGCCGGTCTCCTCCTGGAGCTGGCGCAGCAGCGCAAGAATCTCGGCTTGGGTGGTAACGTCCAGGGCGGTGGAGGGCTCGTCGGCGATCAGTAAGTTCGGCTTGGCGGCGAGTGCCATGGCAATCAGTACGCGTTGACGCTGCCCGCCCGAGAGCTCATGGGGGTACTGGCGAAGCCGATGGGCGGCGTGGGGCACCTTTACGCGCTCAAGTGACTCGATGGCAAGGCGCTGCAATGCCCTGTGGGTAATCGCTTGTTCTTTTCCTAGTGCCTCGAATAGCTGCTGGCCGATGGTCATGACCGGGTTGAGCGCAGTCATTGGCTCCTGGAAGACCATGGACACCAGTCGCCCGCGGATAGCTTGCATCTGCTTGTCGGTGAGTGCAGTGAGATCATGTGTCTCATCGCCGAACAATCTGATGCGTCCCTGGGTAATGCTGCCGCCCTCATGCTCGATCAGCCGCAGGATCGCCAGAGCAGTGGCCGACTTCCCCGACCCCGACTCGCCGACCAATGCCAGGGTCTCATGGCGATGCAGGGTGAAATCGAGCCCTTTTACCGCTTTATGTTCACCGAAGCAGACATGCAGGTTCGAGACGTCAAGTAGCGGGGCTTTCATGATACCGCCTGCGCTGAAGACCAATGGGATTCGGGCTGTAGCGGCTTGAACCAGCGACTTGCAGGTGGCGTGAACGTCACGCTCAACGGGTCTTCGCCATATACCTGCCAGCTCACGCTGTCGCCAAGCTCAAGGCACCCCCAGGCGCCAGCAGGCTTGCCCAGGGTCGTAAAGCTTTCAGTAAGCGACTGCTGGGCGAGATAGAAGACACCCCCCGCCTGAGTGACGGCATTCCAGTGCACGTGACCCGAGAGGTGCACGATGGGTACCTGGGCACAGGCCATAATGTCACGCACTTGGGCTGACTCCGGGTAGGCGCTCAGGTGAGGTGCGCGTTCGAAATAGTAGTTTCCTACCGGCGGGTTTGGTGCAATGGGGATATGGCTGACGACAAGCTGCGGCCGTTGAGCTCGCTGCAACGTCTCGGCTAGCCACTCGATATCCCCATCGGGCAGGGCCAGATGTCTCTTCCCACCCGAATGTAGACGCGGATCGGCACGCCATAGCACCAAGTCCCACTCGCCCAGTGCGACGACTTGATGGTCCAGTGCCTGGCCGAGAATCTCGGCATTGTCAGCAACCGATAGGTTCTCCAGATCGTGATTACCGTTGACATGGAAACGTGGGCAGCGAATCTCCGTCAGTACCTCGGCAATTTCATTGGCCAGGCGGCGGTCGGTTTCGGGATCGACATCCGAGATACGGTCGCCGAGTTCGACGACGGCATCCGGCTGCAGGGCGTTGACTGCCTCGACGAAGTCGCGTGTGAGGCCAAGCGCCGCATTTCCGCACTTGGTACGCGTGTCGGGACCATGATGAATATCGGTGACGACGGCCAGTCGCAGAGCCATGATGGGTCTCCTATGAGGCGCGCCGCCTTCAGGACGGCGCGCCATTCAACTTGGGGGTTCAGTTCGAGGCCGGGGTGATTCGGCCAGCCCGGAAGTCCAGCACGTAGGGGATATGGCTCGGCAGTGGCTGCCAATCGATGCCCTCACGCATGCCCCATGCCTCATAGGGCCGATAGAGCGGCAGCACCGGCGGATCCTGCTCGATACGCTCCATCAGCTCGGCATAGGCGCTGCGGCGCTCTTCCACGGAGTCTGAAAAACGGAAGCGTTCCCAGGTCTCCTGGTAAGCCTCATCGGTATTGAAGCGATCACAGCTCTCCGAAGGCCCATCCGGCCCCCACATCACGCCGAAGGAGCCAAACGGGTCGGCAAAGTACATGGGGTTTGACCAGTTACGGGTCATCAACTCCGGCGTGCAACCCGTCCACGATTCGATCACGTTGATCTCGCCATTGACGCCCACGGCATCCCACATCTCCATGATCGCCTGAGCGGCCATCAGGCCATTGGTGTAGTAGGCGGAGTGAGTGTCGTAGGTGATGGTGGTACCGTCGTAGCCAGCTTCGTCGAGCAGGCGGCGTGCCTCCTCGGGGTCATGTCGGAAGGTCTCGAGTTCCGGCATGTAGAGCTCGCCAAATTCCTGCATGGTGTGCGTCGAGGGCACGTCGGCCATGCCTCCCCATAGCGACTCATTGAGCAGGTCGCGGTCGATGGCCAGGCTTAGCGCTCGACGAATGCGCGGGTCTTCCAGCTCGGGGTGGTTGACGTTCATGATCATGACATGGAACAGCGGTGTCACTGAGCCAGCTGTCTTCAGGCTGGGGTCGTCGTCGACCAAGTCCAACTGGTCGGGTGCCAGGTTGGTGATCATGTCCACTTCACCCGAGCGCAGCGCGGTCACCCGGCTGACCGTTTCGGGAATACGCGAAGCGATCACCCGCTCATAGGGGGCCGGCTCGCCCCAGAAGTCGTCGAAGCGTTCGTAGACGATACGCTCTCCCGGTACGAATTCGGCGATCCGGTAGGGGCCGGTTCCCACCGGTGCGAGACCGAACGCCTCGTAGTCCGACACTTCATCGACCTCGGGGTGACCGGTGAGGCCCCTCAGGTAATCCTTGGGCACGATCATGGTCTGCTGCATCGACAGCAGCGTCTCGAAGATCGGCTCCGGCTTGGCCGTGTAGACACGTACCTTGCCCTCTTCGGTGGCCTCGGCGCGGGTAAAATTGCCAAGGCGGTCGCGCTTGCGTACCAGGTAAGGTGGATAGGTTGGTGAAAACATGCGGTTCAGGGAAAACACCACGTCCTCTGGCGTCATCTCCGAGCCGTCATGGAACTTGACCCCTTCACGCAGCGTGAACTCGATCATCTGTGGAGAGACGATTTCCCAGTCGGTAGCCAGGCCGGGGGCGAAGTCACCCGAACCGTCGTGGTCTCTGTCAATCAGGGTGTCGAAGCTGTTGTAGTAGTATTGCGAGCCGGCATTGGAGTGATCGCTGCCAGGATCGAGGTAGTTATTCATGTTTTGAACGCCGACGCGCAGCTCCTGCGCCAGGGCGGGCTGAGCCGCCAAGGTGGCGGCGGCGATGGTACCTATCAGTACTTTCTTCATGATGACCTCTTGGGACGACTTGAGCTGAATGTGTCAGACGGCACTTGCAGTTGATTCAGCGCTGGCGCAGCCGAATATCGGCGCGGTCACGCAGGAAATCGCCGATCAGCTGCACGACCAGGGTGACGAGCAGGATGAGCAGCGAAGGGACTATCACCAGCCAGGGAGCACTTGGCATGTAGTCGCGCCCCTGGCCTACCATGCTGCCGAGCGTGGCGGTGGGCGGACGAACTCCCAAACCGAGGAAGGAGAGCGTCGATTCGAGAAGCACGATCTGCGAAAAACTGAGTGCGAACATCACCACCAGTGGTGATACCAGGTTGGGCAGCAGGTGACGGGTGGCGATACGCCAGGGAGACGCGCCGGCGGCCAGGGCTGACTCGATGAACGGCTGGTTGCGTAGCTTGATGACTTCACCGCGCACCACCCTTGCGAAGGTTTCCCAACCGGCGATACCTAATACGATGATCAGCACCAGCAGATCGCCGCCGAAGATTGCCACTGCCAACAGGGCCAGCAGGGTGAAGGGCACGGCGATCTGGATATCGATGGCACCGGCAACAAGGTCGTCGATCAAGCCGCCCTTGAGGCCAGCAACCAATCCCAGTGCCAGCCCCAGCAGCATCCCGAGCGAAGCCCCACCCAAGCCGATGCCCAGGGTGATGCGCAGTGCGTGCAGTCCACGCGAGAAGATGTCGCGCCCTAACTCATCGGTGCCTAGCCAATGGCCCATTGCGGCACCCTCGAAGCCCACGGGGGGGCTTAACCTAGCGAGAAGCGTTTGCTGGTTCGGATCGAAGGGAGCCAGCCAGGGGGCCAAGGCCGTGGCCCCTAGCAACAGTAGGCCGACGACAATGGCCAGACGTACCAGCGGTGTGGCATCGGACCAAAAAGTTCGTGCGTGAAAAAAATACTTGGCGATTCGCTTCATGAGACTCGCGCTCCCAGGCGCACGCGGGGATCAACCAGCGCATAGGCGATATCGATGAGGGTGTTGATCACCACCACGGCGGCCGCCACCGCCAGCACACCGAACTGCAATACCGGGTAGTCACGACGGATCGCTGCGCGCACCAGGAGGTCGCCGATCCCTCGCCAGGAAAAGATGCTCTCGATGACCACAGCGCCGGAGGAGACCAGGGCGGTGACCATCAGGCCGAACACCGACAGCACCGTGATCAGGGTGTTGCGCAAGACATGGCGCACGATCACTTCACGCTCCGACATGCCCTTGGCGCGCGCCGTGCGCAGATAGTCCTGCCCCAGCACGTCCAGCGTGGCGTTGCGGGTATAGCGAATCAGTGCGGCGATATAGGTCAGCGACAGTGCCGTGACCGGCATCAAGTAGTGCGCCCAGGTGCTGTTGCCGGCACTGGGTAGGATCTGCAGCCAATAGGAGAAGACCAGCAACATCAGCGTGGCCAACACGAAATTCGGCGTGGCATAGCCGAGGAATGCCAGCGTCATCACGCTCTGGGCAGACGTGCTGCGGCGCCTCACGGCGGCAAAGACCCCGGCAGGAATGGCGACGACCAGGGTCATCAGAATGGCGCCGCCGATAAGTTGCAGCGTAGGGCCGACGCGTTCCCAGAACACCTGTGTAACCGGGCGTCGCTCAGTGAAGGAGAGTCCGAACTCTCCCTCGGTCATGCCCCTCAGGTAGCGCCAGTACTGTGTGAGAACATCCTCGCGCAGGCCATAGTAGGCGATCAGTTCCGAGCGGCTCTGGGCATCCAGCCCTTCGCCAGCGATAAAGTCGATGGCGTTGCCCGACAATCGAGTGGCAAAGAACACCACCGTCACGACCACGAACAGGGTGATGGCCATCTTTACGATGCGCAGGATCAAGAATCTCAGCACGATGCACCTCCCAATATTGGCCCGAGCCCGGCATTTGGCATGACCTCGAGAAAGGCGATATCGAGTGCCTGGGCGCCGGCTCCGTCGGTCATGACGTTGTCACCGACCATCATTGCCTGACCGGCATGCACGCCAGCGCGGGCAAGCGCTACGTCGAACAGGTGTCGCTCCGGCTTGCCGATCACTCGAAAGTCTTGCCGCGGCAGGACGCTGCAGATCGCAGACAGCAGCGCACCGGTCTCAGGGACAGGGGGGCCATCCAGGCTGGGATGGCTGACATCAGGATTGGCTACCAGTAGCTCGGCGCCCCCTTCGAGGTAGCCAATGATCCTTCTCAGGGCGGCATAGTCGAAGCCGGTGTCACGGCAGAGCAGCACCGTTTGCGGGCAGCATTGCGTAATCTTCAGCCCTTGGGACTCGGCATGGGCGACCAGGGCCTGGCTGGCAAACAGCGCGACGCGGGAGCCAGGTTTGTGCCGGGCAAGATCGTCGATGGCTGCCACACCGGCCAATATCAGTCTCTCATCAGCGATGGCCAGCCCCATACCGCGCAGTCTGGCCCCCAGGCTTGCGGCTGTATCAGTGGAGTTGTTGGAGACGATCCAGAGGCGGTCGCCCAGTCGCTGAAAGAGTGCCTGTGTCCCGGGCAGCGGCAGTTCGCCGCTGATAAGGCAGCCATCAAGGTCACAAAGAATCGCCTGCCAGCGCGGATCCGTGACATCAGGGTGTTGAGAAGGCCGCGTATCTGCTGCCGAGGGGGAAACATTCGCCTGCAAGAGTTGCGCTCCAGTCGTTGGGCTTACCCAGGCAGGTTGAAGTCAAGCTTTGACAATATTGTTGCAAACAAAAGCTGTTCTTGTGGTGAGCAGAACTTCTGTTAGGGGTACCCCCATGAAACTTTCCAGCTCTGCTCGTCGCGCCCTCCATGCCGTCTTGATCAGCGGCTCCTACGCTGCTGCTGCTCGCCATGCTGGTGTGAGCCAACCGGCGATAGCGCAGCAGATAAAGAGCCTGGAGCAGCATTGCGGCGCAGCGCTCTTCGAACGGAGGGACGGTTATCTGGCTCCCACCTCCTTCTGCGAGGAGCTCATTGTCCTCACCGAGAAAATCGATGCCCTGGAGGAGCAGGCCGCGCGACTGCTAGAGCGTCGCCACTCCATCCACACGGGACAGCTGCGGGTTGGCTTGGGCAACTCGATGCCGGGGATGGCATTGATCGCGGCGTTTCAGCGTGAATACCCACAGGTGAATCTATCAGTGACGCTCAGTGACTTCGCTCACATCATCCAAGGTGTGGTGGAGGGACAACTGGATATTGGTGTATTGCCGAACGTCCCACCGGATGAACGCTTCGTTCGCGAAACTCTGATTCATCAGGAAGTGGTGGCTATTGCCCACCCCGACGACCCGGTCTCGCGATTCTCCCGCCTTGATTGCGAGCAATTGATGCAGGTCCCATTGATCTTTCGCAGCCGTGGTTCATCGACACAAGCGCTCGTCGATACGGCTTTCCGCAAAGCCGGGCTCAAGCCGCGCGCCAGGCTAGTGCTGGATACACGTGATGGCGTCTACGAGGCAGTGGCCAACCGCTTGGGGGTTGGCTTTATGTGGCGCCATGGCACAGGGCGCACCGACGCCATTCACCGCATTGCCGTGACGGGCATGGGCCCACCGTGCCCGGAGTCGGTGTTTCGGCTGGTCGAGTCTCAGGATCCTGTCATCAGGGCCTTCTTTGTCGCGGCAAAGAACTTTCGTCGCCATGCCGAAGTACTCAGGCCAAGATGATACTTTCCCCGTCAGTCGCGTTACGACCGCCAAGACCTCGACGATGCACAGCTTCAGGTATAGGTGGCCTGGTCGGCGCGAGTGTCGCGCAGGCGCTGCTCGTCGAGGGCAATGCCCAAGCCCGGGGCCTCGGAAAGGGACAGCCAGCCGGCGTCGTCGGTGGTCAGCGGGGCGAGGAGCGGATAGTCGCGGGCTTCGGGCGTCCACTCCGGCGGGTCGAAGGGGAATTCCAGGTATGGGCAGCCCTTCGGGCCCACGCTGCCGGCGGTCAGGTGCAGGTTGGCGATCAGGCCGATGCCGTTGCCCCAGGTGTGCGGGGTGAACCACTTGCCGTGCGCGGTCACCTCCCGCGCCAATCGGGCCAGCCCCAGCATGCCGATCGAGCAGACGGCGTCGGGCTGGTAAACGTCCAGGCAGTCGCGCCGCAGCATCTCATGGAACTCGTAGGGCTCGCGGGTCATCTCGCCGCCGGCGATCTTCAGCCGGTCGCCGGTATGCGCGTTGAGCGCCGCCATGCCGGGATAGTCGCCCCGGTAGAGCGGCTCCTCCATCCACAGCACGTCGTGACGGATCAGCTCCTCGGCCACCTCGCTGGCCTTGGCCAGGTCCCAGGGAGCCTGCACGTCCCAGGGCATGCGCCAGCCCTGGTTGCAGTCCACCATCAGAGTGAATGTCTCGCCAAGCGCTCGGCGCACCGCCGCCAGGGCCGCCAGGTCGTCGTCGAGTCGGGGGCGGCCGAAGCGCAGCTTCATGGCCGCAAAGCCGGCGTCGCGCACCTGCTCGGCCAGGGCCACCAATTGCTCGAGCGGGCGGTGGGTGCCGCTTGAGGCATAGGCGCGCAGGCGATTTGATGTGCCGCCGAGCATGCGCCACACCGGCTCGCCGCGGATCTTGCCGGCGAGGTCCCAGAGCGCGACCTCCAGCGGCCAGCATCTCCCGGCATGAAAGCCGATGTTGTCGATCACTCCGCTGTGGCGTTCCAGGTCCAGTGGATCGCGGCCGATGAACAGCGAGCGAAAGTCCTCGAAGCCGTACATCGCATCGCCGGAGCCGACGCCTTCGCGCCCTTCGCTGTCGATCACGCGGACCAGGGTCGCCGGAAACAGCCGGCGCGGCTGGCTGTCCCAGGCCGCAGGGAAAGGCGGCTCGAGCAATTGCTGGTGATGGCTGATGTCGATGCGTTCGATGACGCTCATGCGGGCTGCTCCTGGGCGGCTTTCAGGAAGGTCAGGCGGCGCTCGAACAGCGATATCGTGGCTTCGGCGAGCGCACGCCAGTCGTCGGCGCCGGGCCGACGCGCGGCGTTGTCGGCCATGGGGGCATTCTCCGCGGCTTGCATGGCCGCGGCGAGCGCCTCGACATCCATCTCGAGGTCGGCGAAGGGCGCCAGCGCCTCGTTGAAGCAGGCGGCATCGACCAGGGCACTGAAGCGCGCGGGCAGGTCTCGCGCTGCCGTGCCACTGGCCAGCGCATTGGCCGCCGGGGCGAAGACGGCCTCGCGCCCTTTGATCGTCCAGGCCAGGGTGGCCTCTACACCGAGCGTCACGGCGACGCCATGCGGCAGGTGGTAGAGCGAGCCGAGGGCATGACCGATATTGTGCCCCAAGCCCGTGCCGCCGTTGTCGATCGCCTGGCCCGCAAGACAGGCGGCGACCTGCATCTTCTGGCGCGCCTCGAGGTCGTCGGGGGCGGCCACCGTACGCGGCAGTGCCTGCCCGATCAGGCGCATCGCCTGCAGCGCGCTGGCCTCGATAAAGACGTGGCGCCCCTGGCCGCTGGTCGCCTCGAGGGCGTGCACGAAGGCGTCCAGGCCAGTGGCGGCGGTCAACGGCGCCGGCAGAGTGCGCGTCAGCTCGGGATCGAGCAGGACCGCCTCGGGCAGCAGTTCGTCGCCCCAGGCCCACTGCTTGTGTCCTTGGGCGTCGGCAACGATCGAGGTGCGGGTGACCTCCGAGCCAGTTCCCGAGGTGGTGGGAATCATCACCAGGGGGGCGCGCCCTAACCAGGGCGTGCGGGCGAGCAGGTAATCGGCCATCGGGCCGGGACTCATCACCAGGGCGGCCACCAGCTTGGCGATGTCCAGCGAGGAGCCGCCGCCCACGCCGATCACCAGCGGCGCCTCGAGCTTGCGTGCGGCGTCGGCGCCGGCGTCGACCGTGGCCAGGGTCGGCTCACCGGCGGGCGCGATGAAACGCGCTACCTGCAGGTCGTCGTCCAGCAGTGAGGTCACCTGGTCGACCAGGCCGGTGGCGGCGATGCCGGCGTCGGCGACGATCAGCGCGCTGCTGGCCTTGTAGGTTCGACATAGTCCGGGCAGTTGCGATAGCGCGCCGGCGCCGACCATCAGGGGCACCTGTCGGCCGGTGGTGAAGTTCATCGGCATGTCAGGCATCCAGTTCGATCCAGGTGGTCTTGAGTTCGGTGTACTTGTCGAAGGCGTGCAGCGACTTGTCGCGGCCCTGGCCAGACTGCTTGAAGCCGCCGAAGGGCGCGTTGATGGAGGTGTGGTCGTAGCAGTTGACCCAGACGGTGCCGGCGCGCAGGGCACGGGCGGCGCGGTGGCCGTCGCTCAGGCGGTTGGTCCAGATCGCTGCGCCGAGGCCGTAGTCGGTATCGTTGGCGACTGCCAGGGCCTCGTCGAGGCCATCGACGCCGATCACCACCAGCACTGGCCCGAAGATCTCCTCGCGGGCGATGCGCATGTCGTTGGTGACCTCGTCGAAGATCGCCGGCGTGATGAAAACGCCACCGCTGTCCTGGCGCACGCGCTCGCCACCGAACAGCAGCCGAGCCCCTTCGTCGCGTCCCTGCTGGAGATAGCCCATGACCTTATCGGCGTGTTCGGGCTCGATCATCGCGCCCATCTGGGTGTCCGGATCGAGAGGGTCGCCGGGCTGGAGCTTGTCAGCCCATTGGCGCACCTTGTCCAGCAACGCATCCTTGATGGTGCGGTCGACGATCAGCCGGGTGCCTGCGTGGCAGGTTTCGCCCTGGTTGTACCAGACGCCGTAGGCGACATACATGGCGATGCGCTCGAGGTCGTCGACGTCGCGGGTGACGATGTGCGGGCTCTTGCCGCCACACTCCAGGCCGATGCGCTTCATGTTGGAGCGTGCCGAGTACTCCAGGAATTTCTTGCCGATCTCGGTGGAGCCGGTAAAGCCGATGGCGTCGACGTCATCGTGCAGACCCAATGCCTGGCCAGCCTCGTGGCCCAGGCCGGTGATCACCTGAAGCGCGCCGGTTGGGATGCCGGCGTCCCGCGCCAGTTCGGCAACGCGCAGGGTGCCCAGCGTCGACTGCTCGGCGGGCTTGAGGATCACCGAGTTGCCGGCGCCCAGCGCCGGGCCGAGCTTCCAGCCGGCGATGATCAACGGATAGTTCCAGGGCACTACCGCAGCGACCACACCGATCGGCTCGCGCTCGACCAGGCAGACGCTGGAGGCGCCGTTGGGCGCGGTCTCGCCGTATAGCTTGTCGAGCGCTTCGGCGTACCAGCGCAGCCCGCCAACCAGGCCGGGCACGTCCACGCTGGTGGTCTGGCCGATCGGCTTGCCGGTCTCCAGGGTTTCGAGCAGGGCGATTTCGTCGGCGTGGGCGACGATGGCATCGGCCCAGGCGAGCATGCGCGCCTTGCGCTCGGTGGGGGGCAGGTCGCGCCACTCGCCGTTCTCGAAGGTGCGGCGCGCGATCGCCACCGCCCTGTCGACATCAACGCTGTCGCAGGCGGCCACCTCGGCCAGGGGCTTGCCGGTGGCCGGGTTGCGGGCGGTGAAGGTGCGGCCCGAGGCAGCGTCGCGCCACTCTCCGTCGAGGTAGGCGCGGTTGGGCAGCGGCACCCGTGCGGCCAGCTCGCGCCAGCCTTCCAGGTCGCGCGTTCGGGGCGTCAGCGTCTCGCTATCGTCGGCCATGGTAATCGGTTTCCAGAGCTGAATGTTGAGGATCCGATGGTCAGTCTGGGCAGTGTCGGTTAGGGCGACAAACGAGGATTTGGTACCCTGGTCATGAGTAAAACGCATGGCGAGTCGAGGGAATTCGAGCTCTAGGACGTCATATCCCGATAAAAACGCATGAGGTGCCGCCGGCCATGAGTCGCTACCTGCCACCGCTCAATGCCCTCAAGGCCTTCGAGGCCGCCGCGCAGTGCCAGAACTTCACCCAGGCGGCGCAGCGCTTGCACGTAACGCAGAGCGCAATCAGCCGTCAGGTGCGTCATCTGGAGGAGCAGTTGGGGGTGGTGCTGTTCGAACGTCGGCCGGGACAGCTGCGTTTGACCGAGGCGGGGCGGCGCTTGCTGCCGGCCTTGAGTACCTCTTTCGATCGCATCGCCTTGACGGTGCGCGATCTCGCTTCGCCTACGGATCTCACCCGCTTACGCCTCAACGTGCCGCCGACGCTGGCCAGCCGCTGGTTGGTGCCGCGCCTGGACGATCTGCGGCGGCGCTATCCCACGCTTTCGCTGACCCTGACCACTCGCGAAAGCGACGATCTGGCTGCCGACAGCACTCTGGATGCTGCCATCCGCTTCGGCGACGGCGACTGGAATGACGTCGAGCCGCATTTCCTGATGCAGGAGAACCACATTGCGGTCTGTGCGCCGCGCCTGTTACGTGACGGTCGACCATTGGACCTCCGCGAGCAGACGCTACTGCATGTGATGCGCACCACCGAGGATCGCTTCCCGACCTGGCGCCACTGGCTGGATGCGGCGGGCATCGAGGGAGTCGATACCCAGGGTGGGCTGGAGTTCGACCTGCTGGACCTGGCGATTCGCGCCGCACTGGAAGGGTTGGGTATCACCATCGCCGACCGCGCCATGGTCGCTCGGGAACTGGCCAAGGGGGCGCTGGTGCAACCGCTGGCGGCGGCGATGCCGGGGCATCAATCCTACTGGTTCGTCACCCGCCCGGGGCAGGGCGACGAGCCGATGCTGACCCTGGTGTACGACTGGTTGCAGGGCGCCGTGGCCAGCGATGGCCCCTCGCAGCGCTCGTTATAGCGTCGTGGGCAACGCCTCCGTCATCACTTCGCGCAGCCGTTGCACGAAGGCCTCGAAGGCCGGATGCGTCAGGCTGGGCGAGCGATGGATCTCCAGTTCAGCGGCAGGCAGGGGCGGCAGACCCTCGGCCTCGCCGAGCACTCGCCATTGCCCGGGCACCATGCGCCGCTCGCAGAGCGTCAATGCGCGGCCCTGGTCGACGATGACGCGCAGGCCGCTGGGGCTCTGGCTGGTCGAGTCGACCTGCCAGGCCAGCCCCCGCTCGGTCAGCGCCTGCAGTGCGCGCCGTCGATAGACGCACTGCTCGGGGAACAGGGCCAGCGGCAGTGGACGTTCACGGTCTAGGCAGAAATCGCGATGGGCAGCCCACTCCACGGCCTCCTCGCCGACCACTTCGCCGCCGCTGTCGGCGGCGTGGCGCACCGCCAGCACCAGATCCAGCGAGCCGTCATCGAGCCGCTCGAGCAGCTCGGTGGACATGCGGCAGTGGATATGCACGCGCACCTCCGGATGAATCGTCGAGAAACGCTCGAGTAGGGCGGGCAGCCAGGTGCCGGCATAGTCCTCGGGCAGCCCGAAGCGCAGGGTGATCGGCTCGTTCGAGACGTTCAGCGCCCCCAACGCCTCACGCTGGAGCTGCAGCAGGCGCCGCGCGTAGACCAGGAAGGTCTGGCCATCCGGCGTCAGCGCCAGGTGGCGGCTGGTGCGGTTCAGCAGCCGGGTGCCGAGGCGGTCCTCCAGTGTGCTCACCCGCAGGCTGATGGTCGACTGCGTCCTGTGCAGGTAGCGCGCGGCCGCGGTGAAGCCGCCGCTATCGGCCACCGTGACGAAAGCCAGCAGCAGGTCGCTGTCCAGGGCGGGGTGGCGCGATCGATCGGAATCGCCGATTGAATCCATCGGAATGACTCGTTTTTCGAATGGCTGTGGAGCGTTCAGCATAAGCCCAGGCAAGAGCAACCGACACCCCAGGAGGCTACTGATGAGCGCCACCGACCATGGCCTGGCCAACGCCGAGGCTCGGGACCTTTCCGATATCGTCGACACCGCGCGGTATCCCCTGCACCGGCCCGACGACCCGGGACTGCTCGAGACCATCGAGACGGCCCGCGCCTACCTGGATCGCGAGGGCTGCGTCGTGCTGCGCGGCTTTCTGCGCGAAGACCGCCTCGAGCGTGTTCGTGAGGAGAGTGCGCGGATGGCCGAGAAGAGCTTCTACAACACCCGCGAGGTCAACGCCTACTTCACCGCCGACGACCCCAAGCTGCCCGAGGATGATCCCCGGCGGTTGTTCATGACCCGCACCAGCGGCTTCGTGACCCGCGACATGATCACCGCCGACACCCTGATCCACCGGCTCTATGTCTCCCGTGCCATGAAGTCGCTGGTGCAGCGCTGCCTGGGCGAGCCGCGCATCTACGAGTATGCCGACCCCTACGCCGGGCTAGTGCTCAACGTGCTGCCGGACGGCACTGAGCAGCCGTGGCATTACGACACCAACGAATTCATCGTCACCATGATGACCCAGCAGCCCGAGCGCGGCGGGGACTTCGAATACTGTCCCAGCATCCGCAATCCCCAGGACGAGAACTACGCCGAGGTCGCTGCGGTGATTCGCGGCGAGCGAACGGAGCGCGTCCAGCGGCTCGACCTGCGTCCGGGTGATCTGCAGCTGTTCAAGGGGCGCTTCAGTCTGCATCGGGTGACGCGCGTGGAGGGCGACACGCCGCGCCTGACGGCAATCTTCGCCTATTCGCAGGCGCCGGACGTGGTGGGGCGTCTGGAGCGCACCCGTCAGCTCTACGGCCGGGTTTCGGAGCAGCACATGCTGGCCGAGGAGCGCCGCGAGGCGCGCGCCGACGGCTTGATCGACTGAGCCGACCCAACGAGAACGACCGCCCCCAAGACGAGGAGACACCGATGAGAATGGACCTGGCGTCCATGGGCATCCTGCCGCCCACCCAGGTACCGGCGGAATGCGAGCCTTCCGCCGACGAGATTCCGCGCATCCAGCGGGGCCGACTCGGGCGGGTGCGAGCCGAGCTGGCCAAGCGCGACATTACCGCCGCGGTGCTGTTCGACCCCGCTCATGTGCGCTATGCCACCGGCTCGCGCAACATGCAGGTCTACAGCTCGCGCAACCCCGCGCGCTATGCCTTCGTGCCCGCCGAGGGCCCAGTGGTGCTGTTCGAGTTCTCCGGCTGCGAGCACCTGGCCAGCCACCTGCCCACGGTGGACGAGATCCGGCCGGCCAAGGCGATTTCCTACTACTTCAACGAGAACAACACCGAGGCGGTGACCCGTGCCTGGGCCGACGAGATCGTCGAGCTGGTGCGCCAGTGCGGTGGCGGCGAGCGCATCGCCATCGAGAGCGCCACGCCGGAAGCGGCCTTCGCGTTGCAGCGTCGCGGCTACCGGGTGCTGGACGCTCAGGAGCCGCTTGAACAGGCGCGTGCCTATAAGGTGCCAAACGAGATCAAGATGATCCGTTCATCGCTGCGTGCCGTGGAAGACGGCGTGCGCAAGCTGGAAGCCGCTATCGCGCCGGGCGTCAGCGAGAACGCCGTCTGGGCCAAGCTGCACGAGCACATCATCGCTACCGATGCCGACTTCGTCGAGACGCGGCTAATGAACTCGGGGCCGCGTACCAATCCCTGGTTCCAGGAGTGCTCGGATCGCCTCATCCGCGACGGCGAGCTGGTCGCCCTGGATACCGACGTCGTGGGGCGGTACGGCTACTACGCCGACTTCTCGCGCACCTTCCTGTGCGGCGAAGGCGAGGCGAGCCCGGCCCAGCGGGACCTCTACAAGCTGGCCTACGAACAGATCCGCACCAACATGGAAAACCTCAAGCCTGGGGTCAGTTTCAAGGAGTACGCCGAACGCGCCTGGCGCATTCCGCCCGCCTACCGGGCACGACGCTATTTCGCCCTGGCGCACGGGGTGGGCATGAACGGCGAATATCCCTACATCGTTCACCGCGAAGACATCGACGACAAGGGCTACGACGGCATCATCGCCCCGGGCATGACGCTGTGCGTGGAAAGCTTCATTGGCCACGAGGACGGCGGCGAGGGCGTCAAGCTCGAGGAACAGCTGTACGTCCGAGAGGACGGTCAGGTCGAGCTGCTGTCGGATTATCCCTTCGATCCAAGGCTGATCGGCTAGCACTAGCAGCGGCGCCATTCCCTTTTCTCATGGCAGGCATTCTCAATCCAAGGGAGGGGCGTGGCGAAGACCTTGCTACTATCAAGCACCAACAATACAACGCGATAACGGGGAGATTTTTCGAATGAAGAAACTGTCATCCGCACTACTGGCCCTTGCCCTCATTCCGGCGAGCCAGTCCCTCATAGCCCAGGACAAGCATCTGACAATTGGTACCAACAACTGGGCCGAGAATATCGCCGTCGCCAATATGTGGAAGATTCTGCTGGAGGAGGAGTACGGCTACGATATCGAGCTCTCCAATGTCAGCAAGAATGCGCTATATACGGCCATGGCCCAGGGCGATATCGACATCTCCATGGAGATCTGGTTGCCGATCACCGACCAGCCCTTCCTCGAGCCCTACGAGGACGATCTTGCGGTGCATGACGCCTGGTACCATGGCACTGGGCTGGGGCTCGTCGTTCCGAGTTATGTCGATATCGACACCATTCCGGAATTGACAGAACGTGCTGACGCGTTCGAATACCAGGGGCGCCCCGCCATCCTGGGCATCGACAGCGGTTCCGCGATCGCCGGTCTGACCGATGATGCCATCGAGCACTACGAGCTACCGCTATCGCAAGTCAACAGCTCCGAGGCTGCGATGATGGCTGCGTTCGACAGCGCCTATGTGAATGAGGAATTCATCGTCGTGACGCTGTGGAGTCCGCACTGGGCTTTCGCCGAATACGACCTCAAGTACCTTGAGGACCCTCAGGGTATTTACGGCGAAGATGAAACGATTTATTGGTTCTCACGCGGTGATTTCGCCAGCGACGACCCCTGGCTGACCGAGGTGCTCAACGGCTGGCATATGGACGATGATAGTCTTGGTGGGCTGATGGCAGTAATCGAGGAGCTGGGCGACCCTGTCGAGGGTGCTCGGCAGTGGATCGATAACCACCGGGACATGGTCGATGAATGGCTGGCGGTGGAAGTCGAGGCGCACTAGTCGAGGCGCCCAGCCACTGCTCAATCGGTGGGTGTTCGGTCGACCATGTCGAGAATTTGCTGCGGGTCTGGGGCACCGTCGGCTACCTTGCGGCGCTGACGCAGCAGGTCCAGCAAGCCACTGCCGAGCAGGGCGGCGAGGATCAGGCCACCGCCAACGAAGGCCAGCGGCGGTGGCACCTCGCCCACCCACCACCACACCAGCAGGGTTCCCACCAGGGTCTCCAGCAGCATCACCAGGCTGGCCTCGGCGCCGCTCAGGTAGCGTGGCCCGGTCTGGATCAGGTAGTAAGCCGCCGGCAGGAACACCAGCCCCATCAGCAGCAGGCGCAGCAGATCCTGCATGGGAGGTAGCTGCATGCCGCCCAGGGCCAGGGCCGGCAGCAGCATCACCAGGCAGCCCAGGGGCAGGATCACGGTGGTATCCACGCCGCGCTGGGCGCTGGCCACGGTCATGTTGACGGCAATCGTCAGCGGGATTGCCAGGGCCACCACCATCCCCAGCGGCGAGCCCTGTCCCATCTCGCCGGCGGCCATCAGTCCCGCCCCCAGCACGCAGAGCAGGATCACTAACCAGGTCTGTACTCTGAGGCGCTGACCAAACAGCAGCAGGCCCAGCAGCCCCGCCACCAGGGGCGCCAGGTTCTGGATCACCAGCACATTGCCGGCGGCGGTAAGGCGTACCGCGGCCACGAAGCCCCAGGCACTGCCGGCAAAGGCCAGCGGGCACCACACTGCCGCCGGGCCACAGGCGCGCACTGCGCCGGGCAGCCCGCGGCCATAGCGGGCCAGGGCTACCATGCCCAGCACTAGTCCCAACAGCAGTGCCCGCCAGAACACGAAGACCTCCACCTCGACCTGAGTGTCCTTGACGAAGAGGGCATCCGGGGAGAGCAACAGCACCCCGGCGCCGGTGATCAGGTAGCCACGGGCGCGCCTCGGGAGTCCTTGCCACATGGGGTATCTCCTTGAGCAGTGGTCCCGCTAGTCTCGGCGCTGGCCAAATAAGCGCAGGTCGGGAAACGTCCCCGGCCTGCGTGGTCACGACACGCCGAGGCTTTAACGGTGGCATGGCCGCCCTGGCGATGGTTGCCACAGCGCGAGGAACTTGGGATAGGGTAAGCGGCAGTCGAGCGCAACGGAGCGCTCAACCTCACACCGTTGCCAGGAAGCTCCTCGTATGCTGAATCCCCGTGCGCTTGCCTACCTGAACGAAGTGATTCGGCGCGGCTCGTTGCGACGTGCTGCCGCTCATCTGAACATCGATCCCTCGGCCATCAGTCGCCAGCTCAAGCAGCTCGAGGAAGAGCTGGGCGTGCGGGTATGCGAACGCTATGGCGGCGGCATGCGTACCACGGCAGCCGGCAAGCTGCTGGTGCAGCATTTTCATGCTCAGCGCTCCGCGGAGGAGGCGGTGTTATCGCAGTTGGTCGCGCTTCAGGGCGTGGCGCGTGGTGAGGTGCGGATTGCCGTTGGTGAAGGCTTTATTGCCGACCTGATCGACGCTCCGATGAATGCCTTCATGAACGCTTTTCCCGGTATCGAAGTGGAAATCCGCATGGCCGGCGTCAATGAGGCCATGTCGCTGCTCAAGGACAGCGAGGTGGACCTGGCCTTGCTTTATGCCCCGCCCGTCGATCCATCGCTGTACTGTCATATCGAGACGCGCCAGCCCCTGGACTTGATCGTTCCCCCCGACCACCCCCTCCTGGAGCTGATGCGCCCTCTAACGTTACGGGATTTGGCGAACTGGCCACTGGCCCTGATGGACAACCCCTTCGGGATGCGCCAGATGGTCAACATGGTGGCTCATCAGGAGCGTGTGCACCTCAAGGCCAGGTTGCATACCAATTCGGTGGCGGTGCTGAAGAACTTCGTGCGCTCCGGCATCGGAGTGACCTTCATGCCGGAACTGACGGTGGCGGATGAAATTCAGCGCGATGAGATTCGGCACCTGCCCTTGTCGTATCCCATCATGAGCGAGGCGCGCGCCCAGATCGTGAGCCTGGACGGACGCGAGCTGAGCGTGGCCGCCCAAACCTGCTTGACCCACCTTAGCCAGGGAATGCGCTTCTTCCGCGGCGATGCGCCAAGGCTGTTGGCCGAGCAGGCCTGATCGTTGCTTTTTTAACAACGCTTTGGGTATTGCATAGTCAACGGATCAATCCATACCCTGCTGAGGTCCTTACCAATAACAAGGAGATACCCAATGACCGTCTCGAAGCCTTTTCCGCTGACTGCCCTGGCGTCTGCCTGCCTGCTGGGCAGCGCGCTGCTCACCGGCCAGGCCATGGCCGCGACCACCATCAACCTGAGCTACAACGGCGCACCCGATCCCGACAAGAACGCCGTGCACGTCTTCGCCACCAACCTCAAGGAGCTGGTGGCAGACAAGACCGGTGGCGAAATCCAGCTGGAACTCTATCCCAACAGCATGCTGGGGGAAGAAGAGGACCGCATGGAGCAGACCATGAATACGCCCAAGCTGAACGTGGCGTCGTTCGCAGGCGTCTCACCGCTGGTCGATGAAATCTTCGTCAGTGCGATTCCGTTCCTGTTCGATGACTTCGACGACGCTCGTGCCTTCTTCGATGAGGGTGACTACTGGCGTGAGGTCGAGGCGACGCTCAAGGAGCGTGCCGGTATCGATATGCTGGCGGTGGTAGAGGAGGGGGGCTTCCTGGCCTTTACCAATAACGAGAGGCCGATTACCCATCCCGATGATTTCGAGGGGCTGCGCTTCCGCGCCATGGATCCCAGCCAGGTCGCCCTGTACGAATCCTTCGGGGCATCTGGCACTCCGATTCCCTGGACCGAAGTGTACATGTCGCTGCGCACCGGCATCGCCGACGGCCAGATGAACCCGCCGATGTACATCATCCTGGGCAGCCTTTACGAGGTGCAGGATTACCTGACGCTGGCCAATATTCAGTACTCCAACCAGTTCCTGGTCGGCAACAGCCAGATGATCGAAGGCTGGGACGACGACGTGCGTGATGCCTTCATGGAAGCCGTTGCCGAGGCTAACCATAACGCCCGCGTTCATAACGAGTCCCAGGTGGAAGAGCGTATCGCCTTCCTCGAAGAGCAGGGCATGGAGGTGATCCGCCCCTCCGAGGACGACCTGGCAGCCTTCCGTGACATTGGCCAGCCGGCCTACCTGGAGTGGTTGTCGGATCGTGGCATCGAGCAGCGCTGGATCGACATGGCGCTCGAGGACGCCGGCATGAGCGACCTGGTCGACTGATACCAGCAGGATTCCTTCGGGGCCGGGCACTCGGCCCCTTTTCACCACAGGACGTTTCCATGTCGTCACTGCGCCATCGCGTGCTGGCGGTCAGCCGACCTTTGTCGCTGACAATCGCTGCCAGCCTGCTGCTGATCAACCTGGGCGTCATCCTCTTTGGCGTCTTCATGCGCTACTTCGCCGGTGGCGCACCGATCTGGACCGATGAACTCGCCCGGTTTCTCATCATCGGCACTGTCATGCTCGCCGCCGGTGCTGTCTGGGTAGAGGGCGGTCATATGCGTGTCGCGCTGATCGAGCGACTGCTGCCGCCTGCGTTGACCCGCCTGCTGAATGTCTACCAGTGGCTGCTGACCCTTGGCATTGCCCTGGGGGGCGCCTGGGTCAGCTACCGCTACGCCCACTCTGTCAGCATGTTTACCACCTCGGGGCTGGGCGTCAGCCGCACGGTTCCACTTATGTCGCTGCCCATCGGCTTTGCCCTGCTGGCCTGGCATGTGCTCTGGTACGGTCCCGCTCCCCTGCGGGTCGCGACGGAGGACGCCGCATCATGATCCTGACCATGCTGGCGGTATTTCTGGGCCATGTGCTGCTCGGCCTGCCCTTGTTCATCGCACTGCTCACGACGGCGCTGGTCGGCTTCTTCTTCGTCGACCCGAGCATGATTCCGCGGATGATGCCTCAGCAGTTTTTTGGGGGCATCAATGTCTTCTCGCTGATGGCGATTCCACTCTTCATCCTGGCGGGTAACCTGATGAACGTCAGCGGGCTGACCGAGCGCCTGATGGGGTTGGCCCGCCTGCTGGTGGGGCACTTCCGCGGGGGCATGGGCCACGTCAACGTCGTCTCCAGCGTGTTCTTTGCCGGCGTCAATGGGTCCGCGGTGGCCGACACCTCGGCGCTGGGCTCGCTGCTGGTGCCGGCGATGGAGCGGGAAGGCTACTCGCGCGCCTTCGCGGCTGGTCTCACGGCGGGCAGCTCGCTGATCGGGCCGATCATTCCTCCCAGTATTTTCATGATTCTCTACGCGTCGCTGACCAACACCTCGGTGGGGGACCTGTTCCTGGCCGGGGTGATCCCGGGCCTGCTGCTGGGGGTGGCGTTCATGGCAATGAACGCCTGGTATGCGTGGCGCAAGGGCCTGCCGAAGCGCGGCCAGTTGCCAAAGGCCAAGGAACTGGGTCTGGCAGCGGTCGCCGCCCTGCCGGCGCTGGTGGCGCCATTCATCATCGTCGCGGGCATCGTCATGGGCTTTGTCACACCGACCGAGTCGGGTGCCTTGACCGCCCTGTATGTCGCGCTGTGTGGCATCGTGCTGGGAGGGCTCCGGCTGCCGCAGTTCTGGCAGGCGATCGTCGATACCTCGCGTCTTACCTCGGCGATCTTCCTGATCATGGCGGCATCGGCCACCATCAGCTGGCTACTCTCCTACGCCCAGGTGCCGGCGCAGTTCGTCACGCTGCTCTCGCCCTATATCGACAACGCCTTCTTGATCCTGCTGATGCTCAGCGGCATCACCTTCATCACCGGGATGTTCATGGAAGAGGTCTCGGCGCTGATGCTGCTCACGCCGATCTTTGCGCCGGTCGCCATGATGGCCGGGATCGACCCCGTGCATCTGGGCATCGTCATCACGCTCAACATTACCATCGCCCTGATCACGCCACCCATGGGGGCCTGCGTGTTCGTGGCAGCGGCAGTCAGCCGGCTGGAGATCGTCTCGCTGTTTCGGACCATCTGGCCATTCGTGCTGACGGCCATCGCGGTCCAACTGCTGCTGATCCTGTTCCCGCCGCTCACCTTGTGGCTGCCCCATGTCCTTGGATAAGACCATGCCGACCTCAAGTTCCCCAACCGCCGACGGCACCTCACTGCCCAGGGTCCCCAGCCTGGACGCTCCCGAGTGGGAGCGTGTGTCGGCGCTGCCGATCACCGAATGCGGTGAACGCCTCGTGCCGATGAGCCTCGCGCCCGAACCCATCAAGGTGTTCCCCGCCTATGCACGCTTGGGCATCCCCGGTGCCGTACCCGAGTGCTTCGTACGCGAAGGGGTCTATCGGGCGCTGCTTCAGGCTGCCCGGCGGCTACCCGAGGGGATCGGCATGGTGGTGCTCGATGGCTGGAGGCCATGGCGCGTGCAGCAGTATCTGTTCGATACGCTGCATGAAGCGATCCACCACCATCATCCGTCCCTCGACGAGGGCGAGCTCATGGTGCGTACGCGCGAGTTCGTGTCGCTGCCGAGCCGCGACCCGCTGGCACCGAGCCCGCATCTAACCGGGGGCGCGGTGGATGTCACCCTCTGCGATGCCGACGGCATGCCCCTCGACATGGGCACGCAATTCGACGAAGCCATTCCGGCATCGCATAGCGATCACTTCGAGACGCTGAAAGCACCGAGCGCGGCACAGCGCCAGGCGCGAAATAATCGGCGCCTGCTTTACCAGGTGATGCAGGATGCGGGGTTTACCAACCTGCCCAGTGAGTGGTGGCACTACGATTACGGTGATCAGCTCTGGGCACACTACAGCGGGCGCGGTGTCGCTCGTTACGGCCCGGCCGAGCTCGACACCATCGAAAGTCGCTGGCGCCGGCAGTTTGCAGATGGGTAGGGCTGCATGTGCAATACGGCATCGAATACCTCGCCCCCGCTGAGGCGAGGGTTCGACAAGCCCTAACACTCTAGCAGGCCAGGTTCGAACAGAGCATATTTGCAGGAACAGGGCTACTCCCTGGCCAGGGCCGTGGCGATCAGATCACTTACTTCTTCCCCCACCTCGGTGATGATGCTGCTGGCCTGTTGGCTGCGCGCCATGATCAGGGCCCCTTCCAGGCTGGCGACGATCATCCGGGCAAGGCGCTCGGCCCGCGCTGGCGCCAGACCCGCCGCCAGCAGGGCATCGTGGTACATCCGTGTCCAATCTTCCAGCGCGGCCCGGCAGACTGCGGCCAGTTCGCTGGACACCTCCGGCGCGTCCAGAATGATGGGGGCGACGGGGCAGCCAAAGTGGTATTCGGAATCTGTCATCTCCGCCGCGGCGGCCCGGAAGAACAGGCGCACACCCTCCGCCGGGGTCGTGGCTTGTGCCAGGCTCTCCCGCAGGGCCTGAGAGGCTTCGTCAATTCCTGCTCGCATGGCTTCCAGTACCAGCGTCTCCTTGCCGCCGGGAAAGTGGAAATACAGTGACCCACGGGGAGCCCCGCTTTCGCTGAGGATATCGTTGAGGCTGACGCCATGGAGCCCCCTCGCCTGGATCAGGCGCAGGGTCGTTTCAATCATTCGGGTTCTGGTGGTTTTGGCCATATCTGTTCTTTTAGCAGCATTGACGGAATATGACGACCGGTCTATATAATATGATACTCGGTCTAGTCCCGGCATCAAAAGGTCCGGCGGCACCGAGACAGCGCCATCTCACCGCTCGCACGAGACAAGACGAGGAGGCCACCATGAAACAGATGCATTCCTCAAACGAATACGCCGGGGTTGCGGTCCAGCCCCACCACGAGGCCGCTGCCCGTACCTGGGACCTTGGTGGACAGGACTATGACAACATCAGCTTCGGCGTGTCGGATGCCCTCACCCATGCGGCGCAGAGGCTCAACCCGCAACCCGGACAGCAGATTCTGGATGTCGCGACCGGCACGGGCTGGAGCGCACGCAACGCAGCCCGATACGGAGCGCATGTGACCGGGGTGGATATTGCCTCGGGGCTGCTGGACGCGGCCGAAGACTTATCCGCCCACATGCAGCCACCGATTCGCTTTCAGCAGGCGGATGCCGAGCAGCTGCCGTTCCCAGATGGCAGTTTCGACGGCGTGATCTCCACCTTCGGGGTGATGTTCGCCGCCGACCAGGCACAGGCAGCCCGCGAAATGGCCCGGGTCTGCCGCTCGGGCGGGCGCCTGTCACTGGCGGTATGGGCTTCCGAGGGTGCGGTGCTGGATTTCTTCGGAGTGATCGGCAAGCACAGTGGGGACCCGGCTCCCGAACCCTCGCCACTGGCCTGGGGCGACCCGGATCACGCCAGGGCCCTGTTGGGAGAGCATTTCGAGCTGTGGTTCGAGCCGGGTATCAACAACCACTATTTCGATAATGTGAAAGATGCCTGGGAGTGGTATGCCAGCGGTTTCGGGCCCATCCGCCAGGTGATGAATAACCTGTCCGCCAGCGAGCAGGAAGCCTTCCGGCAGGATATCGACGACTACCATGGGAAATACGCCACGGACGCCGGTCTCCATATCCGCAGGGAATACCTGCTGATCACCGGCCGGCGCAAGTAAACGAATGCCGGGTGGGTGGGTGGCAGGAAACAACGTAATCAAGCGATACCCTGGTGGACGAAGGCGGCAATCGCTTCGGCGTAGTCCTCCGGATGGCTTATGTGCGGAATGTGGCCAGCATCGGTAAAAGTGACGACTTCCGCACGGTGAGGTGCCTCAGAAAGCAGAGCTATCACGAGCGCGAAGATTGGCGGGCTTTGATCGCCAAGCGTGAGCAAGATCGGCTTCGAGAAGTTACGGATCCAATCTCGATCGAAGGCAAACGCATCTGGATCCCTCGCCTCGTCCAGGAAAGTTGGGGCATTCTCGATCATCACCTGCTGATAGTCAGGTGGCACCATTTCCCAACCGCCAGGACCCAAGGCGACAGTCTCGACGAAGTGCTCTGTCGCGCCTGCGTGGTCTCCGGCAGCAATGCGTTCAGCGACGGATCTGGTCTTTCTCTGGGCATCCGCAAGCATTGGCTCGAAGCTGGGGTCCCCGGCGAGCAACGAGAACAAAGGGGGTTCGTGCGCAACGATCCCCCGCAGCAGGCCAGGATGCTCTCCGGCCAGCCGTAGCGCGATCGACGCACCGAAGGAGTTCCCGACCACCCACACTGGAGCGAGCTCCAGGTACTCGATCAATGCCGCGAGATCGTCAACGTCTTCCCGAACGCTGCCCTGTCCGGTGGGGCGTTCGCTTTGGCTATGTCCCCGCCGATCATATCTCAGCACCTGAAATGCTTCCGCCAAGCCCGGCATGACCGGATCCCAGTCCCGATGTGAATCCCATGACCCATGCACCAGGACGAGAGGCACTGCATCGGGTACCCCATCAAGCTCGTAAAACAGCCGAACGCCATTCACCGTTGCCATTGCCATTTTTCTCGCCCTCCTCAGAACTCGAGTGTTGCTCTCAGTGCTGGGATCGCTGACGACGATATTTAAATAGCACGACCGTGTTATCTATATCCAATAGATAGAACGGGTGTGCTATCTTGTCAAGTATGACGACAAGTATGACGAATAGTAATCGCGACGATGGCCCGAACCGACGCTCGGACGGCGAGCAGACACACGCCCATATCCTCGATGCGGCCATGCGTCTGG
This sequence comes from Halomonas salipaludis, assembly GCF_002286975.1. GTDB lineage: Bacteria > Pseudomonadota > Gammaproteobacteria > Pseudomonadales > Halomonadaceae > Franzmannia > Franzmannia salipaludis. Next base: position 627,842 of record NZ_NSKB01000002.1, on the reverse strand, counting down.
CTTCCATCGAGGGACTGGGCAGCCTGACAATCGGGCGCCTCGCACGGGAACTCTGTATCAGCAAGAGCGGGGTGTTTGCGCATTTCCGGTCGAAGCAGCGGCTCCAGGAAGAAACACTGCGGGCAGCCGAAGAAGTTTTTCAGCGTGAAGTGCTCCGCCCGGGACTGGATGCCCCCGAGGGGCTAGCCCGCCTCAAGAGCTTGTGTGATGCCTACCTTTCGTATGTCGAGCGTGGCGTATTCCCTGGAGGCTGTTTCCTTGCGCAGGTGCTGGCAGAGTTCGACGCACAAACTGGCCCTCTCCACGACGCCGTCGCCAGTGGACATCAGACCTGGCTGGGGCTGATGGAGGACCAGGTCATCGCCGCCCAACGACGTAACGAGCTGGAGCCGGCATTGGACCCACGACAAGTCGCATTCGAACTCTGGGCGCCCCTGGAACTCGCCAACTTCCTGGCGACCCTGCATCGGGATCCAACGCTCACGAATTGGGGCCGAGCAGCGGTCCAGGCGATCATTACCAGGGCACTGCCCGGCACCTGAGCCAGCGTAAGCGTACGTACAGCGGCGGGCGGGTCAAGCGTGCTGGCTTGAATCTCGAACTGATCGTGAGGAGTGGAAGATGGCCATTCAAAATACGGGTGGCATGCAGCGCAGGCCCACGCATCCCGGTGAAATGTTGCGCGAGGATTTCCTGCCGGATTATGGCCTCACCGTTGCGGGGCTTGCCGAAGCGCTGGGCGTGTCGCGCCAGTCCATCAATGAACTGCTACGCGAGCGGCGAGCCGTTAGTCCAGAGATGGCATTGAGGCTCGGCCGCCTGTTCGGTAACGCGCCAGAATTTTGGCTGAACGCCCAGCGCGCTGTCGACCTCTGGGTGGCCGCCGCGGACATAAAGGACGAGGTGGCGCGGATCACACCGCTCGATGCTGCCTAGTGGCAATCGACATTGGCCTAGCAGCCACGTGTCCGCCGCACTGCGCGCCCATCACACTCTGAGGTGAACGCCATGACCCGACGCTTACTCGCTCCATTGCCCGCGCTGCTGCTTGTCGGTTCCGCGCTGGCGTCTGAGCAGCACCAACATCACTCATCCTATGCCGGCCTCGAGGATCGTGAGATCAAGACCCTGTCGCAGGACGATATCGAAGAGCTGCGCCGCGGAGACGGCTGGGGCCTGGCGCTGCCGGCCGAGTTGAATGGCGTGCCGGGGCCTGCGCATCTGCTCGAACTACGCGACGAGATTCCCCTCGAGGAGGAGCAGGTGGCGGAAGTCGAAGCGCTGTTCGAGCGCATGCGCGAGGCAGCGATTCCCGCCGGTGAGCGGCTGATAGAGGCCGAACGCGCCATCGAGGAGGGCTTTGCCGAACGCAGCCTGGACGAGGAAGGACTACGCCAGCGGCTCGCTGAAGCCGAGGAGGCACGGGCCGAGCTACGCTACGTGCATCTGGCCACCCACCTCGACACGCTGCCGATTCTCGATGATGACCAGGTGGCGCGATATAACGACCTGCGTGGCTACACCAACGCTCAGGACGATCCCTGCGACAGCGTGCCCGAGGGCCACGATCCCGAGCGCTACCGGCAGCACATGGGCTGCGACTGACGCTGGCCTCGCTTCAGCATTAGCGGGCATTGTCGCTCTTGCCTGGCGCGCTTTTCAGCATGCCGGTGCCAACGACCACCGCTTTGCCAGCAATCCGAATCACCCAGTCACTCCCATCGACGTCGGCGCTGGCGAAGATCTGGCTAGGCCGCCCCATCTCGACGCCCTGGTGAATCTCCCAGCGGTACACGCCGGTTGTTCCGCTGCTGCCGGCCAGGTGGCCGGCCAGGGCCGAGGCGGCACTGCCGGTGGCGGGGTCTTCACGCCCGCCGCCTTTGCTTGAGAACATCCGGGCTCGTATGACGTTGTCATCACTGTTGGTGCCGACCGTCACGTACAGGTAGATCTGATCGTAGCCACTAGGTGTTATCCACTCTGACCAGACATGGGCCGAGGGCTGCGCTCGCCTCAGCGCTTCGAGCGAACCGAGTTCGATCAGATGGTATGGCAGCCCGCAGGAAGCAAGCACCGGCTCGCCAACAACCTCCGACGTATCCAGGCCGAGCAGCTGTACAGCGGCGGGCGGGTCAAGCGTGCTGGCTCGAATCTCGACCGGTGTCGCGGTGGTAAATTCGGCGAGATCATCTTCATAACGGACCACCAAGGGGCCGATGCGAGCCTCCAGGGTAAGAGGACTATCACGCTTAACCATGCCCAGCTCTGCCAGAAGGTGGGCAGTACCTACCGTCGGATGGCCCGCAAAGGGCAACTCCCTGGCGGGCGTAAAAATGCGGATGGGGTAGCGCCCGGGAGCGATAGGCTCACCGACGAAGACGGTTTCGGAGAGATTCAGTTCGTTGGCGATTGCCTGCATCGTGTCGCTAGTCATGCCCTCCGCTCGAGGGAACACCGCGAGCGGATTGCCGGTGAAGGCGCGATCAGTGAAGACATCGAGCAGGTGATACTCATGGTTCCTCATAGATACCTCCGAGCTGTCGCCAACGGCTTGGGCAAGCGTATACGTTTAGCCATGCGGAGATGCAGGCCGGATTAAGCCTCGCCCGCTTCGCCGATCGTCTGGATGACCTCGAAACCCTCGAACTTCGGCGGGCCGAGGTAGAGCCCCTCGCGGCGGCTCTGGCCGGCGTTGGCGTGGGCGGCGCGGAACGCCTCGGAGTGGGTCCAGGCCTCGAAATCCTCGCGCGACTTCCAGATGGTGTGGGAGGCGTAGAGGACATGATCCTCCTCCTCAGGGCCACGCAGCATATGGAACTCGACGAAACCGGGCAGGCCCTGCAGATGGGTCTCCCGCTCCAGCCAGATCTGCTCGAACTCCTGCACTCTCTCGGGGTTGACCCGAAAACGGTTCATGGCGATAAACACGGTGCGGCTCCTTGTGGTGTGGTTCATATGATCGTTGAGTGACGATGCCAGCTTATGACCGCGCTGGAAACCACCAGCGGCCATGCACTGAACGAATCCTGCGAGCCCCACGTCGAGCCGGATGGGTTGTTGTTGGCACAGAACTGCTGCCGTGTGTGCCGTACCGGCAAGGCCGGCGGAAACTCCTGCATCAACCGCAACTACACCTGCCGACAGCCACCGGGCTGTGCGTGCCATGGGTAGCGCCGCTATCACGTACAAAACACCTACTCCTCATGGCGCGCCGTGTCGTCATGGTCGCGCTCGTTTAGCTACGAGCGCGTGTGGTTGCCGCTGGAGAAATCTCTTATCTAACTCCCCATAGAGCGATGACTTCGGGATAGGGTAAGCGGCAGTTGAGAACGCCAAGCTTATGGCCTCCTTTCCACCAACTAGAACCTGACCGATGCCTGCAGGCTGACCTCCAGAGGATCCCCCACGACCACCCGCGTGCTGCCACCGCTTGAAGGGTAGTACGTGGTATCGAACAGGTTTTTGGCGTTGAGCTGTAGGTGCAGGTTGTTGCCCAGCCAGGGGGTGTCCCAGCTGACAAAGGCATCGGCGACGGTGTAGGCGTCTAACTGGAAGCTGTTGTCTGCGTTACCTTCGCGCTCACCCACATAACGAACCCCGCCGCCCAGGCGCCAGTTGCCCAGCTCAGGCGCGGTGGTCAGGTCGTGCGCCAAGTAGAGACTGGCGGTATGGCGTGCGGCGTTAGTTAGCGCGTTGCCTTGGGTGCTTTCGGTATCTTTGAGCACTTCGGTATCGTTGTAGGCGTAAGCGCCTAGCAGTGAGAGCTGATCGGTCAACTGGCCGGAAACCGTTAGCTCCACACCCTGGGAGCCCGCTTCGCCTACCGTGCGGGTGACGCTGTTGTCGGAGACGGCGACATTCTCCTTACGGATATCAAACAGCGCAACGGCTAAGGAGAACTGGTCATTCCAGAGGTGTTTGACGCCGATTTCGCTGCCTTTGCTGTGCTCGGGATCCAGCGCTTTGCCGGTATCGCTGTCGGCCCCATTGGGCACAAAGGCTTCGCTGTAGCTGGCGTAAATCGATGTCTCCGGGCTCAGGCGGTGCAGCAGGCTGATGGATGGCAGGAAAATGTCATCGCTGATATCGGTTTCGGTAACGAAGTCCTTACCACGGCCTGCAAACTGATCATAGTGGGTGTAGCGGCCCCCCAGGCCGAGTATCCAGCGCTCGTTGAGATGCCAGCGGTCGTTGAGATAGAGCCCGGTGGTATTGGTCTCATCCATGCGGTTGCTGCGCGAGGTGTTAAGGCTGTCGCGATCCAGGTTCAGGCCGCCGTAGCTAATGTCGTATATATTCTGGTCGGTGACCGCCGTGCCGCGATACGCCTCCGCCAGAGAATTTCGCTGGCGTTCATGATCCACACCGATAGTAAGGTCGTGGCGCATACCTGCCAGGGTGGTAGTGCCGGTGGTGTCCCAGGCGGTGTACTGTACACGGCGGTCAATGCCGTGGTTGGCATCAGCCCGGCGGGTTAGTGCGCCGCTGGCATCGTTCACGCGCAGCACCCGCGGTTGGCCACCGCTGTACTGGCGGCGGTTCCAGCCGTAGGTCAAGCGTGTTGACCAGTCGTCGTTGATATCCTGCTCCCACCAAGCGGTGACCGCTTCGTCGTGGCCGAATGTCCGTGACCAGGGTTCGTCGAAACGGCGGTCGTTAGGCACCTTGGCGGGCTCGCCGTCGATAATCACCGTGCCACGATCCAGATCCAGGTCGTAGTCGCGATACTCATAAGAGATCTGGGCACGACTGTCGTTGCCTTCCCAGCGCAGCGAAGGGGCAACAATCGTGCGTCGGTCATTACCGAAAGTACGAAAGGAGTCCTCATCTTCATGGTGGACGATAAAGCGGAACGCCAGGCCGCTATCGGCAAGCGGGCCAGTGACATCAATACTTGCATTACCGCCACCCAAGGAGGTGTTTTCGGCGCTGATCTCGCGCCGCCACTGGTACTCAGGGCGTTTGGTCACCAGATTGATCACCCCACCCGGATCCTGCTGCCCTTGAAAGAGTGAGGCTGGCCCCTTGAGTACTTCGACATGATCCACTGTCGCCATGGAGAAGGTGCCGCGGGGTTGGCGAATGCCGTCGATTAGAATCGAACCATCGCTGTTGCTGCCGAAACCGCGTTTGATAAAGCCGTCTTCGGTGCCGCCCATCGTGTTGCCTTCGGTCACCCCCGCGACCATCGCCATCGCTTCAGTGAGGCTGTCTATATTATGATCGGCCATTACCTGGGCAGTGATGGTTTCCACCGTGCGGGCTTCTTCCAAAAACGACACCGGCTGTTTGCTGGCCAAACTAGAGCGCTGGGCCCGATAGCTCTGCGGGGCCACATCGGTTAGACGATCCGAGGTGACGATCATTGTTTCTGAAACCGTTTCTGAAGCGGTCTCGTTGGTTTGTTGCGCGTAGGCATAGGGCAGCGGATTCAGCAGTAGCAGCGGCGAGAACAGCGCAATGGTTCGGGAGCGGAGCATGGGGGGGTATAGATCCTTTTTGTCGTCAATGGGTTGAGGGAGGAAGCGAACCCCAGAAAGAGCCTTCGCGGCTTAGCGCTGGCGGGGTGGGCAGCAAAGCATCGAAGGTGGCGGCCGGGTCGAGATCATAGAAGCGTTCGGGGTAGAGCCATTGGGCAATGCGTTCCAGCGCGACAATGGCGAAGGGGCCTTGGTGAAAGCCGTGCCACAGGGCGTAGAGCTGCCCCTCCTTAACGGCGTTAAGATGCGTCCAGCCGGGCAGTGTTTGGCTGAGGAGACGTAAGTCCTGGTTAATGTCGCCGGCGCTAATACCCAGTCCGGCGCGTATGCCATCACCGGCTCTCCATTGCCCTGCGGTGTTGATGATGATGTCGGACGGGTGGCTCAGCACCCACTCGTTGCTTAGCGTTGCCGATGCGCCGGGGGGTAACGCAGCGGCAATATTATCGCCACCTGCCCGGGCCACTAGGTCGGCAAGCCCGTTGCTTAAACTGGTTCGGCAGCAGTCGATTTTTACCCCAGGGGCGACATTGATCAGGACGGTGGGGGCGTCGGTGGGCTGCTCTGCCAAACGCTGGTCAATACGTGCCAGATGCTGCTCGATAAGGGTGATCAGCTGATTGGCGCGTGGTGTGGCATCCAGGGCTTCACCCAGCAGGGCCAGGCTCTTGGGCGTGTTCTCCAGCGGATGACGGTTAAAGTTGATAAACAGATAGGCAATACCCAACTCATCCAGCAGCCGTGCCAACGGGGAGCCTTCTATGCTACCCACACGGGAGAGATCGAACAGCACCAGATCCGGAGCCAGATTCAGCAGCGCTTCGCTATTGAGCTGAGGTGTCGGCGCGCTGGAGAGGGTGGGTAGTTGGGCAAGTGCAGGCCACTGGTGAATAAAGCGCTGGGCCATCGTGGGATCAAAAACAGCCAGTGGATAAGCCCAGCCTGCTAAGCGCGGTGTCGGGTCATCCAGTAGCGTTGCCAAGGCATACAGCTGGCGCGGTTGAGTTAGAAACAGCCGAGTCGGTGGCGCTGAGAGGGTCACCTGGCGACCTGCTAAATCGGTGACTTGTTTGGGGAAACCCTCTGCAGGCTCACCGGCCAGGCATGCGGCAGCGCTTAACAAACTCATCCAGCACAGCAAATTAATAGCCAAGCGGCGCATGTCGGTATCCTGGGGTTAATGCGTAGAGAGAGCGCTGACGCGATCACTTAAGACTATTGGCCGACCCTGCGAGCAGTGTTCGACCCGTGACTCGACCCCATAGGCGGTGCGCAACACGTCAGGGGTAATCACATCGTGTGGGTCGCCTGCGGCCAGCAGTCCGCCGTTACCAAACAGCAGCACCTGATCGCAGAAACGCAGGGCCAGGTTGATATCGTGAATCGCCATCAGACAGACCGCCTGCCGCTCTGCTATTACGGCGTGCACGGTATCGATCAGCGCCAGCTGCCAACGCAAATCCAGCGCACTAGTGGGCTCGTCCAGCAGTAGCAGCGCGGGCCGGCGGGCAATCGCCTGGGCCAGGCCGATCATCTGGCGCTGGCCGCCGGAGAGTTCGCTCAACGGGCGCAGGGCGAGTGAACGAATGGCCAGGGCATCGAAAACGCGCTCGATTAATGTGTCTATTTCTGTACGGCTTAGGTCGGGGCGTACGGCACGGCAGGCGCTTAGCACTGCTTCGTAGGCCACTAACGTGGTGGCCTGAGGGAGCGTTTGCGGTAAATAGCCCACATGGCGCATGCGTGCCGCGCCACTGAGCGTCGCGAGGTCGATATCGTTGAGTTGCAGCCGTCCGCTGGCGGGTAGCAGCCCGGCGATGGCCTTGAGCAGGGTCGACTTCCCCACCGCATTGGGGCCGAGCACCGCGACCAGCGAACCGGGTGTCAGTGTGGGCAGGTTTAGCTGATCGAAGACGCGCTGTTTGCGATAGCCGGTGGTGAAATCGCTGAGCGTAAAGCCTGCACTCATCGTGCTCGCCCCTGTAGCATGATCAACGCCATAAAGAAGGGGATGCCCACCAGCGAGGTGACCAGCCCTACCGGCAACACCAACCCGTCGATCAGCGTTTTACTGGCGATAGAAGCAAGTGACAGCACCAGCGCCCCGGCCAGAGCGCTGCCCGGTAGGTAAAATCGGTGATCTTCACCCAGCGCCAGACGGGCCATATGCGGGCCAACCAGCCCAATAAAGCCAATGGTGCCCACAAACGCCACCGCGGCAGCGGCGAGCAGGCTGACTCTAAGCAGTGAGATAAGCCGCAAACGCTCAACCGCGATGCCGAAGCTGCGCGCGTGTTCATCCCCCGAGCGCAGGGCCGTCATCGCCCAAGCGTGGCGCAGCGAGAAGGGCAGGCAGGCGACGAACACCACCGCCACGATGGCCACGGTTTGCCAAGAGGCCCGCGACAGGCTGCCCATGGTCCAGAACACCAGCTGCTGCAGCGCATCGGGGCTGGCAACGAGTTGCAGCAGCGCGACCAGCGCGTTCAGTACGAACACCAGCGCAATACCAAACAGCACAATAATCTCGCGGCTGGCGCCGTAAAGGCGCGACAGTGCATTGATGGTCAAAATCGACGCCGCCGCAAACACAAATGCCATCAAGGCGGTGGCGTAGTGGGCGTTCAGACCAAACAAGGTGAGGTTAAAGACAATCACCAGCGAAGCGCCCAGGGTAGCCGCCGCGCCCACGCCCAGCGTGAAGGGACTGGCGAGCGGGTTGTTTAGTACCGTCTGCATCTCCGCCCCCGCGAGGCCCAGGCTGGCGCCTACCAGCACGGCCATCAGCGCTGCCGGCATACGGATCTCCCAGACGATGGCCTGGAGAATCGGCCCGTGGACCTGGGCATCCAGCAGCAGGGTGATCAAATCATGCAGCGGGATCTCCGCCGGGCCGCTGGCGATATCGGTCAGCAGCGAGAGCACCAAGGCGCCTGCCAACCCAGCGACGATCAGCAGTCGAGTGACGATGAAACGCCGATAGGTGGAGGCCAAGGGAGTAGCGGACGGCAAAGTCGAGAGCATCTAGCGGCGGTTCCAGAGGGCGGTGCTGCGAATTGTGAGCACAATAAATAATGAGAGTAAAAATCATTTGCCTTAATATTATGCTTTGGTCGCATGCCCGTCAACTGCATGCCAAGCCCTCCCAAGTGGCCGCCCCCTGGCCCCTAGAGTGTCTCGCCTTCTTCCACAGCCGGCTCCACCGGGTCGCCATTTTCATCCACCAGCTGTTGGTCATACGCCGCCTGCAGGCCGGTATCTTCCACCGCGGGTAGTTCCTCCTCTGCCGTTTCTGTCGTTTCCTCCGTCCAGTCTGCCCAGTAGTCGATATGACCCGGGTAGATCGGCGACAGCATCGATGCCAGGATGCCGACCATCGCGAAGAGGGCAAAGGCATCGGCATAGCCGAGCCTGTCGACCAGCGCCCCGATGACCGGAGAGCCAGCCGCCTGGCCGAGCGCCACCGCCATGAAGGGCAGCACCGGCCCCATCGAGAGCCGCCCCGGCAGCAGGCGGATGCCGGTCATCAGATACAGCCCGGTGAGGCTCATATAGGCCAGGCCGAAGACCAGCGCGGAGAAGATCGCCAACCCCAGCTGCCCCGGGCTCGCGGCGAGCAGCGCCAGGCTCGCGGCCAACATCATCAGCATCAGGGCTTGGGTAATCGGTGGATTATTGCGGTCGGCGAGATCGCTGATCATGGCTCCGCCGAGGCCGGCGACACCCACGGCGAACCAAAGCCAACCGGTGTGGCCAGGGGAGAGAGCGCCGAGGGTGACCGCCAGGTCCGGTGCAAACAGCCAGTAGGGCGCCGACACGAAACCCATGGCAAAGGCGAACAGTGTCAGGCGTATGAGGCGTGACCACTGCTGTCTGTTGATCGGCTCCGGCGGTGCGGCGTTGGCGGGCACGATCCGCGATACCGAGGGGATGAAGAACCACGCCGCTACGACCCCGATACCCGCCAGCACCGCGAACATGGCATAGGTGAAGCGCCAGGCATCGAAGAGGAACACCACGGTGGGTACCGCCACGATAATGCCGATGCTGGTGCCAGCGTTCATCACCGAACTGACGCGGCCGTGCATCGTGCGGCTCACCATGGCCTGCATGGCAGTGGTCAGCGCCGGCATCATCAAGCCGGTACAGATGCCGCAGATAAATACCCCGACGCCCAGCACAAACGCGTCTGGCGCCTGACTGATTAGCGCCAGACCGCCGGCACCGAAGCCGCTCGAGAGGACCGCCAGGTTGCGCGCCCCCATCCGGTTCGCGGCGAGCGGCGCGACCAGGGTGGCGAGCACGAAACTGATGAAGGGCAACGACCCAATGATGCCGATCCGGTGGGCCGTCAGCTCGAGCTCGTCGCTGATGGAGGGGACGAACAGGCCGAAAGCGAAGCGTGCGAGCCCGTAACTGATGGCGATGAGCCCGGCTCCAAACAGGGCAAACCCCATGTTCGACAGGGGCCTCATTGGTCATTGCTCCGGGCCGACGCCAGCAGGGTGTCGGCCATTGCGCGAGTGTCAGAAAGGGCCGTTTGCACGCCAAGCAGGGCCACCGCCATATTGCTGCCTTCCAGCATCATGAACAGATGCCGCGGCAGGCCGTTACGGTGAGCCAGGCCATCGTATGACACGGTGGCCTCGATCCTTGCCAGCAGGTCGCGCTTGGCAGCCGCCGCCAGGGCATGGATGCCGTCGCTGTGATTGGCGAACTCGCCCATTGCCTTGGCCTGGATGCAGCCATGCTGGCTGTAGCGTGCCAGCCAGTCGCCGTGCGCATCGACCAGTACCATGGTGGCTTGGCCTGGTGCGGCGCTGGCCGTTGCCGCATCGAGATGGGCAAGGAAGCGCTCATGGCGGGCCGCCAGCACCGCCATCACCAGCGCCTCCTTGGAGGCGAAGTGGTTGTAGAGCGTCATGCGCACTACGCCGGCCGCCGCCACGATGCGGTCGATGCCGGTGGCATGAAAGCCCTGTTCATAGAAGAGCTGCTCGGCGGTGGCGAGTAGCTGGTCGCGCTTGGAGGCTGGCATCGGCGGCTTTCCTATATAGACCGATCTATCTAAATTCGTGCCATCTAAGTACGCCACGCCCGGCGGTGTCAAGCGATGCGACAGGCAATACCGTTTACTTGAACGGGGAATCTCCCGCCGCCCAGCGCTAGGTTAATGGCAGATGCGCTGCCGAAGGGCAGGGCGCTGTCCGACCAACAAAAAATGGGAGTTTGCACGATGTCGCTTTCAGGCATTTCATCCATACGCAACCGGCGGGCAGCCAGCCTGATGGGGGCCGGCTTGCTGGTGGCCGCGACGGCGCCGGCAAGCGCCAGTGAGCTCGAGGAGCGAATGCCCCCGGGCATGCTGATCGAGATGGTGGACCCAACACTCTGTTCGCCGCCGCCAGAGGATATGTCCGATGCGGAAATCATCGCCATGCTCGACAGCGATGATCCGGACATGGCGCCGCTCATCGCCGGCGACTGGGAGCGAGAGGACGGAAGCTGGCGAGTCTACGGCCAGGGGTGGTTCAACGACAGCAGCAGTGGCCTGATCGTCGGCACGATGCTCATGCTGAGAAGCGACAGTGACGAGCTGCAGTACCTGTGCATGGTGCTGTCACCCCACACCGAGACGTCAATGCTGGAAGGCGAGGCCGCCGTGGTTGGCCCGGACGTCGAGACCATCGATGGCGACACCTTCATGGCGATGGGAATGCTGGGAGAGCGTCAGCAAGGGCTGGCCGAGGTACTTGCCGAGACTGGCAGCGTCCACATCGAACAGGCGACGGAGGATACCCTGGAATGGAACCTATCCTTCGATGGTCGCCTGGTGGGCATGGACGAGCAGCCGCTGGAGGATGCCGCGATATCCCTGACGCTCGAGGGCGAGCTGAGCAGGGACTCCTCGATGCGGGTCGTCGACTGGGGGCGTGACGACCTGGCGGATGCCTCCGCTCCCTCCGTCAGCGAGGAGGAAATCGCCGAGGTTGAGGCGCTGTTTCGTGATGACATTCGCCTGGAGGTCGAGCCGGTGCTTACGCCGGATAGCAGCGAGATTGTACAGCGCAGCGTCTATCGCTACGACTACGACACCTTTGCCTCACACTCCGACGACAGTGGCTGGCGCAGCACCCGTGAGCATTTCTTCTACCGGGACGGGGAGCAACTGGTGCCCTTCCAGCGGCCTTCCAGCGATACCGACTTGAGCCGCTTTTTCGGCGGGTTGCTCGACTCCGACTTCGTGCTCGACGAGGCTAACGCTGACGACTTCCGTGCGCTGTTGATCACGCTGACCGGCGAGGACTTCTTCGAAGAGGAGGACGTCCAGCTGGACAACATCGTCAACTTCCGCCCCGATGAGTGGATCTTCTTTACCGGCACCTTCTTCGACCACTACAAGGCCTTTGTGGTCTACACCGACGACGACGGCAGGCCGGAAAAAGTGCTCTACCGGCTCAAGCAGCAGGAGGTTTCCTGATCGTTGGATGAACCAATGCGCTGCTCACACGAGGTATCGCAATGACATCGGGGCAGCGCGGGTCTGCCTACTGTTCAGCGCAGCACGAAGCGCAGCAGTCGCTCGGCCATCCTGCCGAATGGCGGTCGCAGCAGCGTCGTGACGTTCCAGCGGCCCTGCACGTAGATTCCCTTGGCATGGCTCAGCCGGCGAAAACCTTCGATGCCGTGATAGGCGCCGATACCACTATTGCCGACGCCGCCAAACGGCAGGTCGTCCTGGGCGATGTGCAGCAGCGTGCCGTTGATGGTCACGTTGCCCGATGTCGTGCCGTCGAGCACCTGGCGCTGCGCCGCCTTGTCGTGTCCGAAGTAGTAGAGCGCCAGCGGCCGGGGGCGCGCAGCGACGAAATCGATGGCCTCCTCCAGCGTACGATAAGTGAACACCGTAAGGATCGGCCCGAAGATCTCCTCCTGGGCGATGGTCATGTCGTCGCTGACGTCGAGTACCAGCATTGGGCGCATCGCGCGTGGGTGGGCGCCTTGCCCCTCGCGACCGACCTCGCGCAGCGTCGCGCCCTTGGCACGGGCATCCTCCAATAGCCCATTCAGGCGCGCCAGGTGCCGGTCGTTGAACACCCAGGTGTAATCCTCGCTTGAGGTGCCGTCGGGGTAGGCGGCCACCACGGCGTCGTCGTAATGGGTGAGGAAGGCCTCAAGATCGTCCTCATGCACCAGGGCATAGTCAGGGGCGATGCAGGTCTGGCCGCCACTTACCAGCTTACCGAACACGATGCCGGCGCTGGCATGGTCGAGTGGGTGACCCGGCTCGACGATCACCGGCGACTTGCCGCCCAACTCGAGCGTTACCGGCACCAGGTGTTCGCTGGCCGCCTGCATGACCTTGCGGCCGACGGCGGTGCTGCCGGTGAAGATCAGATGATCGAACGGCAGGGCGGCGAAGGCGGCACCGACATCAGCATCGCCGTGCACCACCGCCACTTGTTCCGGCGGAAACAGCGCGCCAAGTATCTCCTCGAGCAGCGCGTTGATTGTCGGGGTGAATTCCGACGGCTTCAACAGCACCCGGTTGCCGGCCGCGAGCGCCGTCGCCAGCGGCATCACGGCGAGCACCAAGGGGTAGTTCCACGGCGCCATGACCCCGACGACACCCAGCGGCTGGTACTCCACGCGTGCCGAGCCGAACTGCATATGAACAGCCACGTGGCGCTTTTCCGGGCGCATCATGCGGCGCAGATGCTTGTGCAGGTAGTCGATCCCGCTGATGGTGCTGCCGAGCTCCATGATGCTGGTCTCGTGGCGTGAACGATGACCGAAATCGGCGCTGATGGCCTCCTCGAGCCGGGTGCGGTTGTCGATCAGCGCGGTGCGCAGCTTTGCAAGGTTGGCGCGCCGATCGGCAAGCGAAGGCGCACCGTCGCGGCGATAGGCCGCGCGCTGGACGGCGAGCAGCGCAGCCAGGTCGATGGCAGGCGAGGCGCTGGGGTCAGTGGTCACCGGATAGCTCCTGGGTTCTGATGACGAATGGTCAAGACTGGCTGCGTGTCGTCATCGAGTTTGATGAAGGTTGGTCTGGCCATACCGACCTCCTTAGTCAAAGGTAAGACCTGTTACAGCGTCTCCTCCAGAAGCATAGCGAGCCGCTTGTGGTGCAGGTCGTTGGCGGCTGCGTCAAAGGAGGGCGCGTCCTTGGCCGTGAAGCCGTGGGCGGCGCCCTTGTAGAGCTCGGTGGTGAAGTGCACGCCGGCGGCGGCCAGCGCCTCGTCCATGCGGGCAATCTGCTCGGGGGGCAGCAGCTCATCCTTGTCGGCGTGACCGAAATAGACGCGACCCTCGATGGTGCCAACCGCGTGGATTGGGCTATGGGGATCGTCGGCCTCCGCCAGCCGCGCCGAGTGAAAACCCGCAGCAGCGGCAACGCGCTCGGGGTGCTCGGCCGCCATGCGCAGCGCGAAGGCCCCGGTCATGCAGTAGCCGACCACGCCCAGCTTGCCGCCGGCGAACTCGGCTTGGGCATCAATGCACGCCAGCAGGGCGACGAAGTCACGGGATTGCGCCTCGGGCGTCAGATGGCCGGCATACTCGAGCAGCGTCGGCCGTATGTCCGGGTCACGGAACGACTTGCCCTGCGGCACGATGTGGCCGCTCGCATCGCGGTAGTAGACGTTGGGCATCAGCACGGCGTAGCCGTTGTCTGCGATGCGCTGGGCCTTCTCGTGGTAGCAGGGACGCAGGCCGCCGATATCGGTGAACAGCACCACTGCCGGAAGGGGGCCTTCGGCATTGCCGGGGGTGACGATATAAGCGTCGATGGTGCCGTCGGCAGCGGGGATTTCGATAACGCGAGACATAAAGGGACTCCGGTAGGTGGATGGTGGTCGAAGGTGGCCAGAGGCGAATGTACCAGGGACGCATCTACCCTGGGACAGGTTCGGTTGTTGGATGATTCGTCTCTTTTACCGTGGCCTTCAACGCCTGCCCGCCGCCTCGAGAATCGCCTGGCGCAGTGCCTCGGGCGGCTGGGCGCCCGATAGGCCGGTGGTGCCGTTAAATATAAAGGTGGGCACGCCGCTCACGCCCAGGCGCCGCGCCTCATCGAGGCCTGCCTTTACCTCTACCCGAGCCTGATCGCTGGCGAGAAAGGCGGGTATGTCGATATCCGCCAGTCCACCGTCTCGGGCGGCGTTGGCGAGTACCGTGCCGTCACCGATGTCCTCACCGTCGACGAAGTAGCATCGGAAGAGCGCGCCGACCACCGCCGATTGGACGCCATGTTCCCCGGCGAGCCAGATCAACCGGTGAGCGTCGAAGGTATTGGGCGTCCGCGTCATGCGCTGATGGTGAATCTCGATGCCGGCCTGTTCGGCGGCAGCCTCCACCTGGGCGTCGAGCGCCTGGGAGCGCTCCCAGGAGCCGAACTTGGCGGTGCGATAGTCACGCCGCGACAGGCCCTCGGCGGGCATGTCGGGGTTGAGCTCGAAGGGGTGCCAGGCCACCGATACGCTGATGTCCTCGGGCAGTTCCGCCAAGGCCAGGTCGAGGTGGCGTTTGCCGATGAAGCACCACGGGCAGATGGCATCGGAGATCACGGTGATGTCGACCTGGGGCATGGTAGTGGGGCCCTCGGCTAGGGTTCCCTCGCACCATACCATCCTCGGGTGTGATTCACGCCCCTAGCTACTATGCTGGGGGAGGCCAACAAAGGTCGTTCAGCTATATGGAGGCGTTATGAAAAAGGGACATGCAGTACTGATCGGTTTGACACTTGGGGCCTTCTCCCTGACGAGCATGGCCGAGGAGGGCAACGGCCCCACGGCCAGCGTCGAGTTCGTCGATAACCACGGCGAGGTGGTAGGCGAGGGTACGATCGATCAGGGCCCGGCCGGGGTGGTGCTCAACTTCAGCATCGATGGCCTGGATGAGGGCTGGAAGGCCATTCACATCCATGGCGTCGGCACCTGCGAGGATCACGAGGAGGGATTCCAGGCCTCGGGTGGCCACCTCAATCCCGATGACTCAGAGCACGGCTTCCTCAATCCAGACGGCCCGGATGCCGGCGACCTGCCCAACTTCTACGTCCACAGCGACGGCAGCGCGATGGTGGAGATGTTCAATGAACGGGCAAGCCTCGACGGTAGCGTCGGTGGCAACATGCTCGACGATGACGGCAGCGCGCTGGTCATCCACGAAAACCCCGATGACCACATGAGCCAGCCCATCGGCGGCGCCGGCGCCCGGGTCGCCTGCGGCGTCGTGCAGGGCGGCTGATCCCAGCACTCAGCGTGCCAACAATCCCTCGGCGAGCGCCTCGCCGAGGTGGCCAGCTTCTCATCGATGGCTTCGTCGATTCTATTGGCGTTGCCTGCTTTTAGTGCCAATACTTTGCCGACGGGATGTGCAGTCATGAGCGAACACGTCGATAAAGCTTCCATGCCGCTAGAGAGGGTGCGCCGCTACCTGGAGCCGGGGCCCATCGTGCTTGTCTCGTCGGCGTGGGAGGACCAACGCAATATCATGACCATGGGCTGGCACACGGTGATGGCGTTTGCGCCGTCGCTGGTGGGCTGCATTATCTCGTCCAGCAATCATAGCTACGAGATGATTCGCCGCAGCGGCGAGTGTGTCATCAACCTGCCGACGACGGCGCTGGCCGACCAGGTGGTGGACGTCGGCAACAGCAGTGGCGCCGAGGTCGACAAGTTCGAGCGCTGCGGGCTTACCGCACAGCCGGCGGAGAAGGTAAGCGCACCGCTGATCGACGAGTGTCATGCACACTTCGAATGCCGGTTGTTCGACGACAGCCTGGTGGAGCGCTATAACTTCTTCATCTGGGAAGTTATATCAGCCCGTGCGGCAGTGTTGCCCGAGTACCCGGAAACCCTTCACTACACCGGCGACGGCATCTTCATGGTGGCCGGCAAGATCATCGACCGGCGCGACCGGTTCCTTCCCCAGATGCTGTAGATTCCCCAGTATGTCGCCCTGACGCCATGCGGCCACCTGTATGAGTAAGATACCTGAGCTGCTGGGCCACCTCTGATCGGAGTGTGGTCAGCGCGTCAAGTAAGGGGCGCAAGCGAATTGGTGCTAATTGTCATTTCCATGCTGACCCCGCAATGTGCTGGCTTAATTTAGCGATACACTATATATTTTAATTCAGTAGGTGTCTGAAGTAAAAAATGCAATTGGAGACAAGAAATGTCGATTCTCAGACAATCGATACCTGCAGAGGCTAATATCATAAAAGACGACTCGTATATAACAGATGGTTATGTAGAAGGGTTCTCTTTACCAGTCTCTACGTTCAATATCTTATATGAGCAAGGAGCTACCGTTCCTACTCACCATCATGATAAAGCACAGCTCATTCGCTTTTTTGACGGCAACGCTATACTTGAAACAGATGAAAGGGCATGGGCTCTTTCTCCCAATAGCATATTTTGGCTTCCTCCATACGTTAATCATAAGATAATGTTGCAAAAAGCCAGTCTTGTTCAGGTTACCTATATTGATACTTGTTACCCATCTGACTATTGCCTCTCAGATGGCTTGACGGCACGGCTTGTTATATCTCAGCTCGTTGAAAGCTCATTGGATATTATTAGATGTGCGGGCAATGATTATAAGAGTATAGATTCTTTTCAAAGGTTGTCGCATGTTGTGGTTGATGAAATACTCGGGGAGTTTTCACGTTGCAATAGTTCAGAAAAAAGCAGGAGCAAAATGCTCACTTATGCCTATGATATAGTGGTGGAGAACTTAGAGAAACGGCAAACACTGGATAGTATAGCGTCCCGGTTAAATGTTAGCGCCAAGACACTGTCAAGAGCGATAAAAAAAGAAACTGGCTTTACATTTAAAGATTGGCACAGAAACATACTGATGGAGTTCGGGAAGATAAAGCTACAGAATGGTGTTCAAGTCACACTAACGGCGAGTCAGCTGGGCTATAAAAATGCAAGTCAGTTTATCTCTGCCTTTAAAGGAGTGATAGGTATGACTCCCAAGAAGTATCAGCAACGCTTCCTTTCTTCAGAGTAACGGCTCTCTAGAATTACGGCTGACATGACTCCAACTGCTCCGGTCACTGTAGCAAGGCCTATCGGCTCGGGGTAAAACATGGCCACCAGAAGCGGCGCCATAGGTACATCTGCAATACTCACAAGGCAAGCTGTTGAAGATTTTATATGACGGGCTCCTTCGATGAAAAAAATCAGTGCCAGTGCTTGAGTTAATCCAAAAAACACTATGGTGCTTAAATCTTGTGTCTCGACATTGAAAAGTGCCCCACTCAATATTCCAATGGCTAATAGCTGAACACCGGATATTCCGGTGGAAAATACCAGTGATACATGGTGATTATAGCGACAAAAGACGGCTGTAGCCGCCATTAACAATGTCATGGACAGCGCGAGAATGATTCCGTAATGAGAACTTCCGCCAGCTCCCCAGCCGACAGAAATGATAATGGATGATAATGCCAAAAATAAACTGGGCCATATGGATTTGTTTACATGTTCTTTTACTATAATAAAAGCGATTAAGGCAGCCAGCAATGGTGAGAAAGCGTGGATTATTGACACCACTGCCACTGTGGCGTTGTTCAGGGCGCCAATGTATGTCAGTGTGGCTAAAGTCAACATTACAGATAATGTAAAGTTGCCAGGGCGCCTTGTCAGTACTTGAATTTCTCTTGAGCTTCTAAAGATAGTCAATATTACTAAAATGCTCACCATGCCGCGCCAGCTGACTAATGTTAATGTGTCAAGTTGTAATAACCTTGTGAACAGCCCTGCGGAACTCCACAGTAATGTCGCTAGGAAAACCAGCGTAACCCCTTTTCCTTGGCTGCTCTCAATCATTTAATCGGCCTTGATGAACTTCAGGATATGTTACATTTTTGTACCGCATGATAAATGCCATTTTTCAGACATTAAATGTCGTTAAATGGACCCTGGGTCGAAATGTAATGGCCTGGAACCCCTTCCGGGCGTCTCGAGAGTCGTATGGCGCCGTTCCTAGAGGGGCTAAAGGTGGGTATGCCGATATATGCTAGCCTGCTGTCTCGGGGAGCGTTGTGTCAGCGTCGAGCCACGCCAATCTTGTGGATGGAAGAGTTCAGCCCTGAGATGACCAAAGAAGCCTTCACGAGCTGCGTTATCCGGAGTGCAGTCTTTGCGAGGCATCGACCGAATCAATCCTGCATCCTTGATACGCGATAGTCATTGTGGCCGACGATAGTGGGCCGCTCACAGAGTGGGCAATGGGGCGTGCCCGATGGCGGCATTCAGCGTGCCAACAACCCCTCGGCGAGCGCTTCGCCGAGGCGGTCGACGGCCAAGGCCAGCTTCTCGTCGATGACGTGGAGGTACTCCGTCCAGTCATCGACGTGGTGCAGTTCGGCCTTGCCGTCTGAAATGCCGCGCAGCACCACCAGCGGCACCTCGAAGCGCATGCAGGCGCGCAGGCAGGCGTAGCTCTCCATATCCACCATCTCGGCCGCAATCTCGTCGTAGGCCGCGCCCGAGACGATATTGGCGCCGGTGGAGAGCGTGGCCTCATGAATGCCGGGAATGCGCAGCGGCAGAGGGAGCGTTGCCGGCAGGTCGAGAAAGGGTGTGATGCCTTTGGCGAAACCCAGCGGCGTGGCGTCCATATCGCGGTAGGAGACGCTGGTCGCTTGATAGACCTCGGTCTGCTCCAGTCCCTGGCTGCCCGCCGAACCCAGCGACACCACCAGCTCCGGCAGGCGCCCGCGATGGGCGAGGTCGGCCAACGCAGCGCTGAGCTCGACCGCCGCTTCCACCGGGCCCACGCCGGTCATGAACGGGGTAAAACGCTGCCTGAGATGCGGGCCGTACTCGGCCTCGGCCGCCATCACGAAGAGCACGCTGCGGCCGCCCAGTTGCGTCAGCTTGGGCGCGCCGGGGGCATCGGCGCGGGAGTCGGAGGGTGAGTCATGGTGCATCGTTGTTGCCTTCCTTGCCATGGGCGTCAATCGGATGACTGGAGTGGCTCCAACCTCCAGCCTTGCTCATCAGCAAGCAAGCGATCCGTTAGTCCGAGGTTATCCAGAAAGGCGTCGTCATGCGATACCACGATCAGTGCGCCCTGATAGCTGCGCAGCATGGCTTCCAGGGCCTCTGCCGAGGGCAAGTCCAGGTGGTTGTTGGGCTCATCGAGCAAGAGCAGCTGCGGTGGCCTGTCGGCGTAGAGCAGGCAAGCGAGGGCTGCCTTCAACCGTTCACCCCCGCTCAGTGACCCACTGGGCGTCGCGATCTTCTGCGCATCGAGCCCCAGTTGCGCCAAGCGCATGCGCAGGTCCGCCTCGGTCGCCGTGCGATTGGCCGAGCGTAACTGCTCGAGCACCGTCTTTGCCGGATCCAGGTTCTCCAGCTGCTGATCCAGATAGGCGTGCTCGGGCGTCACCTTGCAAACACCGGCCAGGGGCGTAACCCTACCTGCCATCATGCGCAACAAGGTGGATTTTCCACAGCCGTTGGGGCCGACGATAGCGATGCGCTGCTGCCCACTCACGATCAGGCTGATAGCGCGGGTGGCTTGTGCGACGTAAGGCAGCTCCACGCCGTCCAGTTCGGCGACGCGACGCTTGGCTGCCTGTGCGACGGGGAGGTCATGCAGGGCGATGGGTGCCTCTTTTTCGACCTGCTGCGCGGCATCTTTCACGTCTTGGTTGAGCTGGTCCAAACGTGCCGACTGATGCCGGCGCAGTGCTCCCGAAGATGCTTCACTGCGCTCTTTCTGCCCATCCAGTAGCGATTTGGCTTGATTGGCCTCCTTGCCGTGCCGTTTACCGCGTGCCTGGCGCCGCTCCTGACGTTCCAGCTGCTTGCGCATCGCCCGTGCCTGGCGCTGGCGCTCGAGCTTGCGCTCAGCCAGCGTTTCCAGGGCGTTGTGTCGCTCGTGTGCCTTGGCCGCGGCATAGAACGAGTAGTTGCCCCCATAGCTGTGCAGTCCCAGAGAGGAGAGCTCCACGATGCGCTGCATGGATTCCAGCAACTGCCGGTCGTGGCTGACTACAATCAGCCCACGCGGCCAGCGTCGCAGCTGTTCGATCAGCGCCTGTCGGTTCGGCCGGTCGAGATGGTTGCTCGGTTCATCGAGGATCAGGAAGTCCGCCCCCGAAAGCATGGCGCCAATCAGCGAAACCCGCATCGCCTCACCGCCGCTAAGAGCACTTGCGGGCGTATCGGCGTCAAGGTGGCTCAGGCCATTGCGCTCAAGCTCCAGGCACAGCCGCGGCTGGATGTCCCAGTCATCGCCTACGGCATCGAAGTCCTCCGCTGCCGTGCTGCCTGACTCGATGCGCGCCAGCGCATCCAGCGTGTGCTGTATCCCCGCCAGCTCTGCCACCGTTGCATCATCGGGATGCACCACTTGCTGAGCGAGGTAATGCACGCTGCCGGAACGCTGACAGTGCCCGGTGGTGGGCTGAAGCAATCCAGCAAGGATGCGTGCCAGCAAGGTCTTGCCCACGCCATTGCGTCCAACGAGCCCCGTCGGGCACAGGTTGAACTGCTCGTGGAGGCCGGAGAAAAGCGCTCTACCGTCTGGCAGAACGAGGGACACGTCCTGAAGTACGAGATGGGGTTTCGTCATGCGCTATTCCTGCGATGCCTAGTCCTCCCCCTGCGATAGGGGCCGGTGGAGACTGGCCGTCATAACGACGGCGGCATCAATGGCGCATTGGACGAACACCTCATGATGAAGGGCGAAGGCAGGAGTGTAGCGCACCCCTCAGCTGTTAGAAAACCCGGCTCTCGATCACAGGGCCCGCGACATACTGTCGAGGCTCGCGGGAAGCGCTTAGCGGCCTGAGTGGGCAGCGTTGAAACGGTGGCGCTCAAGTTGTAGCGGCCTCAGCCGATAAATAAATGACTGAACAGCAGCCGATAGCTTGAGACGTTACCCCCTCTTCTCCCTGCCTGACAGGACACGTCATCATGTTGCTTTCCTCTTTTGGAACGTCTTGCTCAACCGATGATGTGCCGCCTCAGGTGAAAGCCTGCGGCGAGCAACTGCAACATCTCGATGGCTGGCTGGCCACGGTTACTCTGATCGGCAAGGTCTCCAGTCCCGATAGAGCCAGCTCCCTGTTCGATAGCGTCAATACCACGCGTGACCGCTTTCGCTCGCTGCGCGAGAAACTCGTGTCCGCGCTGGTGGAAGCCCACGCCGGAGAACTCGAGATGACGCTCGGTTCACTGGCGCAGGTGGCGGTGGATATCCTGATTCGCAACCTCTTCGAACGCACCGCCGACGTCGGTTTTCTCGCCACCGACCCCACATTGAGAGCCTTCTTCGCAGGCGGCGAGTCGACACCGAGCGACATGGCCCTGGCCGAACGCCTCGAAGAGTACGTTGCCAAGTATTCGGTCTACG
This sequence comes from Halomonas salipaludis, assembly GCF_002286975.1. GTDB lineage: Bacteria > Pseudomonadota > Gammaproteobacteria > Pseudomonadales > Halomonadaceae > Franzmannia > Franzmannia salipaludis. The sequence goes on along the minus strand of NZ_NSKB01000002.1, from coordinate 605,979 downwards.
ACAATATCCTGCTGCTCTCGCCCGAGGGGGACCCGCGTTGGGCGCTGCATGCCTGCCCGGGAGCGCAGAAAGACGCCGCGCTGATGGCTGATATCACTCGCAGCAGGGCCGAGTATCTGGAGGTCTGTCGCCCTTCGCCGCTGTTGCCGACCCGGCCCGAGTCACACCTGTTCTTGGCACCGCTACTGGCCGATGACCAGCCTGGCAGCCGCCCCCTTGGCCTGCTGTGCCTGAGCTTCGACCTGCAGGATGAAATGGCACGGTTGTTCGCCCAGCTGTGCGATGCCCGGCATCATCTTGCGCTGCTGTCGCCGGATGGCCATGTCGTGGCCTCCAGCCTGGCAGCCCTGCCGGCCGGGATGGCACTGGGCAAACAGGGGCATGAACGAGTCGAGGCCATCACCCTTCAGGGACGGCGCTACCTTTGTCGTGCGGTGGGGGGCCACCCCTATCAGGGCTATGCCGGGCTGGGGTGGCGCTGCATGGCGTTGCTAGAACAGAAGGAGGCCTTTGCCCGGGGCGACGCCGGCGTGACGACGCTCATGGCCATCGGGGGCGAGGTGCCAGCACGCCATCGTCAGGGCATATTAGCGGAGATCTGCGACGAGGCGGCGGACGTGGCGCAACGGCTCAGTCTAACGGTGCTCAATGGGCGAATCACCTCCGCGCAATGCCGGCTGGCCGAATTGACCCCGGTGCTGCAACAGGTCCGCGAGATCGGCTACCAGACGCGCCAGGTATTCGACGAGTCCATCGCCTCGCTGCAGAACGCCATGACCCAGGTCACTCTGGCGGACGCCGCGATGCGCTCGATCAGCATGATCGACATCATGGATCGCAACCTCTACGAGCGGGCCAATGACGTACGCTGGTGGGCGCTGGATCACCGCATCCAGCACGGGTTGGAAGTGGGCGGTGCGCAAGCCAACCAGCACATCACCCCGGTGCTGCAGTACATTAACCGGCTCTACACCGTATATACCAACCTGCTGGTGTTCGATACGGAGGGCGTGATTCAGGCGGTGTCCTCGCCCGAATCGAGCGCACTGGTGGGGACCCGCCTGCCTGACCAACTGCCGCTGCAGGCCTGCCTGGCCCTCGGCTCGAGCCAGGCCTATACGGTATCGGCCTTCGCGGCCACGCCGCTCTACGATGGCCAGGCCACCTACATCTACATGGCCAATATCACCTCCGCCGACGGTGGTCGGGTACTGGGTGGCATGGCAACGGTGTTCGACGCTGAGCCGGAGCTGCGCAAGATCGTTACCGATAACCTACCCATGACGGCCGAGGGCGTCGCGAGCGCATTCGGCCTGCTGGTGCAGTCGGACTCGACCATCATCGCGTCAAGCGAGGTGTGCTGGACGGCAGGGGAGCGGTTGGATGCCTACCTCCCGGTGTCATTGGCGGGCCTGGCGCCGGGGCAGCGCCGCATCCAATGGCTCGAGCATGGTGGCCAAACCTACCTGGTCGGCCTGGCCGTCTCCGCCGGCTATCGGGAGTACAAGGTCTCCGATGGCTATCGCAATGACGTCATAGCGCTTGCCTGCCTGCCCGTGGCGTGAGGGGCGCTACGGAAGACGCTCTCGCCGGCATCGAGCGCATTCTGGCCAAGACCCGCTTCTGGCAGCGACCCGCCATCTTTCCGACTTGCTGGCCAAGGGCTGCCTGGAGAAACTGCCGGGGGGAGGGCGAAGCACTCGCTACCAAGTGGTGGAGGCTGGCCCGCCCCTACCCGGTGACAGGATAGGGGCCTTTAAACCTACTGGGGAGAGACCATGATGGAGCGCCTGATCCCATCGGCTGCATTGAAGACGCTGCAGGAAAATAGCGGAGTGCCCTTCGCCGAGGTATTCCGGCACGGCTCGCTGCAGGTCGAGGTCTACAAGCCGGAAGGCGTTGATCGTCAATTGCCGCATACCCGAGACGAGGTGTACGTCGTCATCTCCGGCTCGGGCCATTTCGTCAACGGCGACACCCGGCGGCCCTTCGAGGCCGGAGAGGTGCTGTTCGTGCCGGCGGGTGTCGATCACCGCTTCGAAGACTTCACCGATGACTTCGCCACCTGGGTGTTCTTCTACGGACCGGAAGGTGGCGAAGCCGCGTCGGATACTCCCTGACCCTGCAGCCCCTAGCATCAGCGCGCCAACAGCCTCTCGGCGAGCGCCTCACCGAGGCGGTCGACGGCAGGGAAGGCAGCGATTCAGCCGAGCACAGACAGGTCGTTACGTTGCCCCAGTGGTGTGAGTATCTCCTGCACCATGCCTCGCAGCCAGGTATGTGCCGGGTCTCTGCTCCGGCGTCGATGCCAGATCATGCTCAATTGCACGGGGGGAATGGCCATCGGAGGCGCATACAGCGCGATCCCGGCAGAGGGGCTCCGTCGTTCGGCAAGCCCACTGGGGAAGAGTGCAATCAGGTCGGTTGCCGCCACGACCTGCAGCACACCCTCGAAGACGGGAACCGACATCATCACCCGGCGGCTGCGCCCCGCCCGCGTCAGTGCATCATCGCCAAGCCCATGGAATCGGCCATCGGGTGAGCACAGGACATGGCCCAGTGAGCAGAACAGCTCCATCGGAATCATCTCGCCCGGCGCAAGACCCGCTGCGGTCAGCGCCGGATGGCCAGTGCGCGCGATCACGGTAAATTCAGCGCGAAACAGCCGCGCATGGGCGGTCCAGGCAGGAAAGTCGCGCTCCGGCAATAGCGCAAGATCCACATCCTGTCGCTCCAGTGCCTCGACATGGTGATCGGGCACCAAATCGACCAGTTGCAACCGCAATCCAGGCGCGGCGTGCTGGACGCGCGCGCCAAGCTCAGGCATCAGCATCGAGGCAAAGAAATCCGTGCCGGAAATGTGGAAGTCGAGCTGCGCCTCGGCGGGATCGAATTTTTCCGGGCCGGCAAGAACGCTTTCAAGCTCCTCCAGAGCCGCCCGGAGTGGTCCCTCCAGACTTGTTGCATAACTGGTCGGGACCAGCCCTTGCCCCTGACGGACAAATAGCGGATCGCCCAGCGCATGGCGCAACCGGCCGAGCGCCGCCGAAACAGCGGGTTGCGAAAGCGCCAGCCTGCGTCCGGCACCCACCGTCGAGCCTTCGCGCAGCAAGGCGTCCAGAACCCGAAGCAGGTTCAGATCCAAACTCGATATATTTGCCATGTAAATAACATATATACCATCAATCGATTTCACAAATTCGTAGTTCGTACACAAACTGTCTGGTAAGCACCGCACGCCACCCGCCCGTGGGTTTACGTCACTCATCGGAATGGAGGAGACACCGATGAAACATGTGTCTGTCACGCTTGCCGCCGCTGCTATTGCCGTTACCTCATCAGTGGCGGCAGATGGCCTGTCGCATCTGCCGCTGCTAGCCGACATCGTCCCGGATGCCGTTGCGATCAGTCCGCACGTGCCGCAGATGGGCACACACTGGGCCGAACCGGCGAATTTGCCGCTCGGACCGATCTATTGCGAGATCGAGGGCCGCATCGTCTGTGTCGAATACATGTTCCTGGCCAGTGAACTTGCAGACGGTGTTAACTGGAAGAAGATCCCCACCGGGATACAGACCCCGCCCCTGACCCACATCGACATGGATTACAAGCCCGATGGTGTCGGCCCGTTCCAGGAGCCGCTCTATCAGATCCATTTCTATTTCGCGGATACCGACGTGCTTGCCGCCCATTGAGGCGGCAGGGTCATGACTGCGTATATCCCTCCAGCGCGAAGGGGTTAAGAAACTGCCTGCCCCAGAGGAAGGCACGATCGACCGGGTTAAACTCGGCGTCATCGCACACGCTGTCCCAGTGGTCGCGGATCGTGGCGAGTTGATGATCGATGATCGCTTTGGCTTGCCTTTGGGTCAGGCCAAGTTGCTCTGCCGCTGCCAGGCAGTGGACAAGCTGGCTGCGCCTCTCCTGCCCGTGCAGCAACATCGCTTGCGAGGCTTCGCCGCCGGTTCGTGATTGCGGGCAAATGTCATAAGCCGGTGTCAGTCGATAGGTCTCGCCATCCCAGAAGGCGGCATGGTTGCGTGCGTGATCATCGGTATTGCCGCACAGCACGTTGAAGACGATGCGTCCGAATAACTCGCGTAGCGATTGGTCGGGCGCGTCGAACTCCGCGCGAATACGATGGGCGAGGTCCTCGTAGCTGGCATAGCGAGCCGCCATCTCATCCAGACCCAGCAGCGTGAGAGCCGAGAGCACGATCTTTCTGGACCATCCGCCAGCGACTCTCATCCTGTCGAAGCGCTCCACCAGCAGTACGTCCTTGCCCAGCGAGCGGGTCATTTCCACGGGGGCCACATCGAGCCCTATCAGCTTGGCAAGTCGCATGGCAACGAATTCCGCCTTCACCACGCTATAGAGGTCGGTACTGGATGAGAACTTGGCTACCAGCTTGCGGTTTCGGTCATTCAGCAGGGCCTTGGGTCGGGCACCGCCGATGCTGCTGCCGTGCTGGATAGCCTGCTCCAGAGCGGGGGGTAGAGGCTCTCCTGCATCGATATAGGCGGCGGCTTCCTGCAATTCCGCCAAGGTGGCGTCCTGATGCTCCCGTGGCTGGTATTCGGTGGGTGAGAGCTGGAAGTCGAGTGCGCCGATCCGATCCGACCCTGACTCAAGCAAGTACACCATCTCGTTGAAGTCGATCTTAGCGGCGCTATCGCCTGACTTGCCGGTCAGGCGGTTGATGATGACACGGCGCCCCCAGGCGTCTGGTGAGGTGTCGCGCAGGCAGGAAGGTAGCGTGCCGTCGGCCTGTTCCTGGCTACCTGGCCGCAGGGGAAGCTCGCGGGGGAAAAGGCCGATGGCGTCGTCGCGTGCGAGATAGCGTCGGCCATAGGCAAAGCGATAACGGTCCTGGTCGTCGCGCTCCACGAGACCGGCAGCGACTGGCATCGTCTGGCCGGGCAGCCAGACCCAGACATAGGCGCGTTGGCTAGAAGTCATCGTCGATGGGCTCTTGCTGCTGTCGGTTGACGCGCTTGGGCAGCAACGTCAGCCGCTCCAATTGGGTGGCGTGCTCGCGCCGTAGCGTGTCGACGCTGTCGGTGAAAAGCGAGACGCCGACCAGCGCCGCCGCTTCGAAGTAGGTACCGATAGCCACCCGGGGAGATCCTTTGGCCACTTGCCGGATCGTGACCACGCCGACGCCCACCCGCTCGGCGAGTTCGTCTCGGGTCCATCCCTTGCGTAGCCGCCCCTCCTCGATCAAGCCGGCGAACAGGCGCAACGAGAGGGAGGCTTGGGGGCAGAGAGTGACATGTCTGGTTTTCATTCCGACAGTATAGTATCGATTTGCGGCACTATCGATAATTTAATGTCACTACCGCTCACCCTGCACCAGCTGTGCCGCTTGCGCTATCAAGCTGCCCTGATTCCGCTAGCACTCAGCGCGCCAACGGGCCCTCGGCGAGCGCCTCGCCGAAGCGGCCGACGACTTGGCCTCGGCCGTTGGGAGAGCGGAGGTTATTGGCTACGCTCAGAGGACTCGCCACTACCGAGAACAACGACATGGCTCGCAGAACGCTTGGTTCCGTTTTTCTGGCAGCTGCGCTCTGCCACCCCTTCGTGGCCCTCGCGCTGCCGGACGGGGAAGGCCGGGAGACGGTCGAAGCCGTTTGTGCCGCCTGCCACGGCGTCAACCTGATTGAGCGTAGCTCAGGGTACTCCCATGCGGAGTGGGACTTTCTCGTCTCCACCATGATCGACCTGTCGGACGCTCCCGAGCAGCAGGAAGAAATCCTCGGCTACCTGGCCGAGCACTTCCCGCCCAGCGAGAACCGGGCTGCAACACCCGCCGATGGCCCGCTGAGCATCCAGTTCGAAGAGTGGAAGGTGCCCACGCTGGGGCAGCGCTCGCGCGATCCGGTCGAAGCGCCGGAAGGCAGCATCTGGTGGGTAGGGCAGTGGCTGGACATCCTCGGCCGGATCGACCCCGAGACGGGCGAGATGGAGGAATTCGAACTGCCCTCAGGCGCACGGCCCCACTCGGTCAACATCGGCCCCGACGGCGCAGCCTGGTACACCGGCAACCGCAACGCCACCATGGGCCGGTTCGACCCGCAGACGGGTGAAATCACCGAATATCCCATGCCCGATGAGTCCGCGCGCGATCCGCACACCGCCGAGTTCGCGGAAGACGGCATTCTCTGGTTCACCCTGCAGCAGAGCAACATGATCGGCCGGCTGGACCCGGAAGCCGGAGAAGTAGAGCTGGCTACCAGCCCGCGTGAAGGCTCGCGCCCTTATGGCCTGAAGATCGCTGCGGATGGCACGATATGGGTCTCATGCAACGGGGCGAACTGCCTGCTGCGCGTCGACCCCGAATCGATGAAAGTGAGCGAGATCGCCTTGCCCGAGGCCGGCACCACGGTGCGCCGGCTCGATATCGACGCAGACGGCATCATCTGGTGGGTCAATTCCGGGCTGGGCAGGCTGGGGCGTTACGACCCCGACAGCGGCAATATTCAGGAGTGGGACTCGCCCAGCGGCCCGGACTCCCACCCCTACGCCATCGCCATGTTCGACGGGGCGGTCTGGTATAACGAAAGCGGCGTGCGGCCGGACATGCTGGTGCGTTTCGAGCCTGAGGCGGAAACCTTTCAGAGCTGGCCGATTCCCTCAGGCCCGGTGCATGCCGGCATCTTGCGCCACATGCGCACCACCCTCGACGGCGAAGCCCTGCTGATCCACCAGAGCGGCACCAACCACATTGGCAGAGTGACCGTGGAGGGTAGCGATCCGAAGTAGGCGGGCCTTCAACAACGTCGCAGGAAGTGCTGTTACGCTGCTTCATCCAATTCAGATGAACATGAGCAAAAAAGGATGCTACATGAAGCAGTATGCCGTTATCGCCTACGACTACACCGACCCAGAAGCGCTGGATCGTCGCATGGCAAATCGCGAAGCGCATTTGGACGGGATTTGCCAGCTCACCGAGAGGGGGAGTTTCCTCAGCGGCGGAGCGATCCTCAATGAACAAGGCAAGATGATCGGCTCGAATGCCCACTTTCAGTTCGCCGACCGTCAGGCCTTCGATGCCTGGCTCGCCACCGAGCCTTACATGACCGGCCGCGTATGGGAGCACGTCGATATCCAAGAGGTGCGGCTGTTCGACCCGCATGTGTGATCATCTCGACACAACCCTCACTCCACCAATCGCAGCTCGAGGACATGGCGGATGCGCTTACTGTCCTATTCATAGCCGAGGTGGCGGCTTTGCCAGTCCGTTGATCCAGCGCATGGGACAAACCAGCTTTGGGTGCTAGGCTGAATTTCATAACAGTATAACGACAACGCCATACGCAAGGGATACCAAGATGGCGATGGATTCCACCGAACCCCGTATCACCCTGCACCCGCACTCCCGCCGGGTGAGCGTGGTGATCGACGGCACCGTGCTGGCCGACACCACCCGCGCCATCGAACTCCGCGAGCGCGGCTACCCGCCGCGACAGTACCTTCCCCGCGACGATGTGCGGGTGGAGCTGCTGACCAACTCCGATACCGAGACACACTGCCCTTTCAAAGGCGATGCCGCGTATTTCTCGTTTGGTGAACACCAGGACGTGGCGTGGAGTTACGAGCAGCCGGCAAAGGGGATGGAGGAAGTAGCAGGTAGGTTGGCGTTTTATGAGGAAATAGTGGAGTGACAGCTGACGACCCAAAGCGGCCTAAAGGTTCCAGTACGGTGTGGGCAATGTATGATTAGCGTGCGGGTATGTTTCTTCAGTTTCAGAGTGTTAGGCCTTATATCTGTTGGCTGTTGGCTGTTGGCTGTTGGTTGGATGCCCGTTGACTCGCCACAGGCGTTCAAGTTTAGATTAACGACGAGGGTGGTGTTATTAGCAAGAGACTTGATCTGGAAGACCAGCCTGATGTCCTAAATGGTCTAGACAGGGAATTGAATAGTCTGGGCACTCGCATGGCTCGGGAGATCCTAGATTCGCCTGCTGTTCAGATGGCGCGTGACTTTCAAGAGTCGCCGTTGATGCGCATGGCTCGGGGTTTTCAGGACTCGCCCGCTGTTCAGATGGCGCGTGACTTTCAAGAGTTGCCGTTGATGCGCATGGCTCGGGAGTTTCAAGACTCGCCCGCTGTTCAGATGGCGCGTGACTTTCAAGAGTCGCCGTTGATGCGCATGGCTCGGGAATTTCAAGACTCGCCCACTGTTCAGATGGCGCGTGATCTTCAAGAGTCGCCGTTGATGCGCATGGCTCGGGAGTATCAAGATTCGCCCGCTGTTCAGATGGCGCGTGACTTTCAAGAGTCGCCGTTGATGCGTATGGCTCGGGAGTTTCAAGGCTCGCCCGCTGTTCAGATGGCGCGTGACCTTCAAGAATCGCCGTTGATGCGCATGGCTCGGGAGTTTCATGGCTCGCCCGCTGTTCAGATGGCGCGTGACTTTCAAGACTCTCCTGTCACACGGGCGTTGAGTGGGCTGGAATTCTCCTCACTTATGGATGCACTTCCGCGGCTTACAGGGACGCCCTTCGATCCTGAACTCATCCACCAAGCTGTGGCTATCGCTCAACAGGCGGGCTACCGACAGCAGACTGGACAACAGAAAGTACCAGAAGAGCTTGCAGCCGTAGAGGCGGAGCTGAACCATTTATGCCAAGGTGGTCTTGATTTCTCCTCTCTTTCCGAAAACGGGCGCCGCGCTCTAGTTTGGCTTTTTTATTGGATAGTTTTGCCGTTCCTGATGAACATTGCGGCAACGATGGCTCTAGAACAGTACAGTGAAAGAGCGGTCGTCAGTGAAGGTGTTACTACTCCTCATGGAGCCAAGAGGCTTGCACGGTGTAAAAGTCAATTGGAGAGGGGGATATTCGCCGGGTGTCGGATAGTGACGGGTGAAGGATTGCGGCTTAGAACCGGGCCGAGCATGAAATCGCAAGTCATGACTAACCTACCACTGGGAAAAATCATAGTGGTGCTGGATTCCTCCGAGCGGGCATGGCTTCTTGTAGAAGTCGAAATTGAGGGGGATCGAGTTGAGGGGTGGGTTTCTCGTAGGTACACTACGAAATTCAGATAGTTGCTTGGCGAGCTTGGCCTTCTGGCTACTTTTGCCGGTCTACCTGAAGCTTTCCTTGATGCCATTATGTCAGTGCTCGCTGAAGGTCAGCTCCTGGCCGGCTGGAGAACTTTAGGCTATGCTGATTTTGGATGAGGTAAACTGACGACCCAAAGCCGACATGGTGGCAAAGACGGCAGGCACGTATATTCGATCATAGATTGGCAGTCTAATACCTGTAGAGGGACGAGATATGACTTCCATAGTGGGGTGGATTCTTCTTGTTTTGGGTCTTGTCGGAACGCTGATCAACGGTCCGGGATACATACGGATAAAATGGGCCGCGCGACATATGCGCCGCGAATCCAACAATGATAGCGACACTTTTACGCAGGCGATGACCCTGTAAGCGAGTATTTCGGAGGGCTACTGGCCCTGTCACTAGTGTTTGTGTCATTGGGCGCGCTCTTGGTACTTCGATAGCAAGGAGAGAACATGACAATAGTGGGCGTGATCCTAATAATTATAGGCGCAAGTTCGCTGATCCAGTCATTCCGGCAGTCCGACTCGATGAACGAGATCTTAAAGGCGGGGCGGGATCCAGCATCGCTACAATCGACAATCTGGTCGCTTAGGCTGATTGGAATCGCGGCTCTAGGTGGTGGAATATACCTTGTCGTGTAGAGCCTCTATCAAATCGCTGACGGCGACTGGGTTACGCTTCGCTCCACCCAGCACCTTGACCCTGCATTATTCGGATGGAGTAATAGAATGAAGATGATATCACTTTTTAATCACAAAGGCGGTGTAAGTAAAACAACTACTGCCTTTAATCTTGGATGGGTTCTCGCGGAACAAGGGTATAAGACACTAATTGTTGACGCCGATCCACAATGCAACTTGACGGCCTTGGTTCTCGATTATAACTCTGTAGAAGATATTGAGGAATTCTATACGGCGAACCCCGGTTGCGACCTTTCAGAAGGACTTCAACCGGTCATGTCTGGAAAATTAACCGGCCTTAAGTCAGGGAATCCAGCTCCGACACGGAATGAAAATCTATTTATTTATTGTGGCAATTTGGCTCTTTCGGAGATTGAGACACAAGTAAGTGTTGCATTAACCACCAGTGCCGCCATTCCTGCAATCAGGAATTTGCCTGGAAGTATCGGTGAGTTGCTTCGCATAACAGGGGAAGAGCATGATTTTGAATATGTAATAATCGATATGAGCCCTAGTGTTGGTGCACTTAACGAATGCCTTCTAATGTCTAGCGATTATTTCATTGTGCCAACGTCTCCCGACTTTTTCTGTGCACAAGCGATTAGATCTCTTTCCAGCGTTGTTCCTAGGTGGAACGCAGATGTGGCTCCGTTTCGGGATGGAGAGGTCGACTATAGACTTCCGGACACCCCACCTAAGTTCGTAGGCTTCATTTCTCAGAGGTATAGACCAAGAAGTGGCGCTCCGGCCAAATCTTTTCAGCGTTGGATTGACGTTATAAAAGAGACTGTGTCTCAAAAACTAATTCCAGCACTTGAGCCAATTGGCATGGCCATCAGCGAGGATGAGTTTAGGAGATATTCGGCAACGGACGAGCCATATAATCTTGCGAATGTTGCCGATTTCAACTCGCTGATCGCCCAGTCACAAAAGTATAACGTGCCTATTTTCGCACTAAGCGACGACCAGCTGGAGCAAGGCGGTGTGATTCTAGAGAACATGAAGGAAAGTCGAGATAAATTTAGGGCAGTGTTTGAGCAGATGGCCAACGAATTGCATGAAATGACAGAAAATGTATAACAAGGCCATAAACTCGGACCCCGAAAGGCTCCGCTCCTTCGTCGCTTTGCTTTTCGGGGCCGGTTATGGCTGACGTTAACCGGCACTAAACTAATCCGCTTCATGTGGCGAGGATCGACAATGCTCGAAAACTTACCAGTAGCACTCTCAAGCCTTCAGACAGCTCTTAGTCTTGGCCGCGCTATGGTCGATGTTCGCGATTCAGCCAAAGCACAAGATCAGCTGATTAAGTTCAACGAGGCAATTATCTCAGCCCAACAGAATTTAATTGAAGCGCAGCAGGAGCATCAAAAGCTGATAGATGAACTTAGGCGCGCCAGGGAAGAATGCGAAGAGCTCCGGCGGTGGGATGAGGAACGAGAGAAATATGTACTACGAGGAATTGCTCAAGGGGTCTTCGCCTATATACCGACAGCTTATTCTGGTGAACTAGTGAACGCTCAGAAATTATGCACCAATTGCTTTGATCAGTATAGAAAATCTACGCTCCAACAATTCCGCGTAGAAAAGGGCCGCCAACTCGGCCTTAGATGTCCAAACGGCTGTCCGGACTTGGTTTTCTACGACTATGAAGACGTGAAATGAGATCTTATTGGAAACAGGTGTCGTCTAAGACGTTATATCAGTCTCCACTGAACTTCCGCTCCTGGCCGTGGCCGTATAGCGACGGCCTTAAGGCAAAGCCGTCGCTGGGAGTCGCTAGACCTCTGTCTGCTCAGCCATGACCAATGCGTCATCCACCTCAATACCTAGGTATCTGACGGTACTTTCAAGCTTGGTATGACCTAAGAGAAGTTGAACGGCTCTCAGATTTTTTGTTCGCCGATAAATTAACGATGCCTTAGTGCGACGCAACGTGTGAGTTCCATAGGCCGAAGACTCCAGGCCAATAGAGGCTACCCATGACTTAACGATGCGTGCGTATTGCCGCGTGGATAAGTGCCCCGAGCTGCTCAGGCGACTTGGAAACAAGTAGTCATCGTTGCGGAGATGTGCGAGCTGCATCCACTCTTCCAAGACAGTGCGAGTTTGCTCGGCTATCTCAAATTGTACTGGTCTCATCGTTTTCTGCTGCGTGACGATGGCTCTTGAAGAGACACGATCGCCATGGGCCACATCTCGGACACGTAATTTGACCAGGTCACAGGCTCGCAGTTTGCTATCGATCGCCACCTCGAATAGCGCGAGCTCTCGTGTCTTTTCAGCAAGCTGCAGCCTGACACGAATGGCCCAAATGTCTTTGAGACGAAGTGGTTTTTTCTGACCAACCAGCTTACCTTTGTTCCAGGCCTGGTGGGTAGCGGTTGTTGATGTGTTCATGGTATGGACCTCCTCGGGTGGAATGTATAGGATGGTCCAGAACATACTCGACGTGTGCTGGATCTTGGAGTTAGCCGAAAACCCACCAAAGCGGCCAGTCCGGCATAGGCTGCATGTGCGTTCGTTCTCGTTATGCGGCACGCGCGATGATGTTAAGCATTCTAAGAGACATGCGAGTAAGCCTATGAGAAAGGAAATCCCGGCCCCAGTCATAGCCGTGCTGTCAGAGAACATGCCCGCAATCGAAACACACGCCAGCTTGGACAATCTTTTCTCGTATGCTGAAGCCCCTGGCGAGCCACCCGATGGCTCAAAGCCCGTCAAAGTGCAGGCATGGCTTCGGCGAGTCAATAAAGACTCTAAGCATCCTTTGGTTGTTTTAGGGCGGATTATTGAGGGCTACATGGAGTTGCCAGATTTGGAGGATGATACATTTTCTTGGCTTGGCACCCCTGCTGTGGATGTAAAGAAAGAGTTAAAAACCAAGCTAGAAACAATTCTTTCTCGGTGCAACCTTACGTATCTTTCGGGCGGAATAATTTCCGATGGTAGTTCTGCACCCAGTCGATCGCTGGCCGAACTGATTAAAGGGCGCGATATTCCCTCAATTGATGCAGAGTTTAATAGAGCCCTTGCCAACGTAAACTCTGAACCTAGAGAGGCCGTATCAGCCGCATGTAACATTCTTGAATCCATTTTCAAGACATATATAGCAGATGAACAGTTGGAAATGCCTCAAAAGCAGGATCTCCAAAATGTGTGGAAGATTGTACGTTCTGATCTAGGCTTTGACCCAGGAGTGCTGGAAGATCACGATCTAAAAAAGATTCTTTCTGGCTTATTGTCTGTAGTTGACGGCATTGGAGCGTTTAGGACGCATGCAAGCTCCGCTCATGGCCAAGGGCGAAAAATATATAATCTAAAGCCAAGGCACGCGCGGCTAGCTATTCACTCAGCCCATACCATAGCGTTATTTATCTTGGAGACTTGGGATGAGAGAAAAGCCAAAAAGTAATGCTAGCAATTGCTGGCATACGGGAAAAATTCAGCAGCGCTTCAATTTACCCCGTGCTGTGGGCATTAGGCCTTTAAGGAAGCTATATGAATAAATGGCATGTTGATTTTCATGGTGCCAGTTCTGGGGAGAAGATTTGTCCGGTTGCTTTGACAGAAATGATATTGGATACCGCGCTTTCTGACGGTGGCGTGCAGAGCTCCCCCGATCCCGTATCAGCCTGCTGAAGCTGACTGAACCATATGCGTAATCAGGAAATCTATTGTGAGCGCATTTGAAAGACACCAGCTGCTCTATGAGGAAATGATCTAAAACTTGTTAGAGGCCTTCATGATTATCGACGATTTTTTGAAGTTCTTGGGTCATGTGCTCGCTTATGGCGGCGGCTCTGCTGTGGTGGCCTACCTATTGTTCCAATACTTAGGGAAGACATGGATAGAAAACAAATTTGCACAGCGTTTGGACCAACTTAGACATCAACAAGCGCTTGAGCTACAAAAACTCAGGGTTGAAATCGACGCATTACTGAGTGGCGCGCTAAAGCTACAAGAAAAAGAATTCTTGGTTCTTCCAGAAGCTTGGGGAAAGCTGGACGAAGCTCATGGCCTCGTTGCATGGCTGGTTTCACCAATGCAGCAGTACGCGGACGTGGATCGCATGAATCCGGTACAGTTAGATGAATTTCTCGCGGGTACCGAATTCACAGAATCCCAAAAGGATGAAGTCCGGAACTCTCACGATAAGGGGAACACGTACCGAGGCATAATTTTCTGGCATCGCCTTCACAAAGTGAAGCAAGCCTTCGGCAACCTACAGTGCTACGTGGCAAAGAATGGAATATTTTTACCTCCGGAACTCGAAGAAAAATTCTCAAAAGTGTCAGATAAGCTGTGGTCTGCTGTTGTTTCAAAGGAGGTTGGCCACGAGGCTAAAGACTGGAAAATGCAAAACGAAGGCTGGAAAAAGATCAAAGAAGAAACCGAACCTCTCTATAAATCCATAAAAAAAGACATTCAGGCGAGGCTCCAGTTCCATGGCCGCAAACTATAGGCGTCTAACCACTGGCTTGAGCGGACGCCGGGGACAGCGCACTATGTATTCTGATGCTTCATTGGCGGGGACCGCACAGCCAGGTTGTTATATCAGAATACGCTGAAAGTCAGCTGCTGGCCGAATGGTGAATCTTAGGCTATGCTGATGCGGGTGTTGAGGCTGCTGGCGACACAAAGCGTGCATGGGGACAATTGCAGTAATCATGTTCAATGGGGTGGTATGTAACATGTACTATGATCGATTTTATGTGGCCGATTTATATGTAATTTATTCATATTTGAGTGCTTTTAGGGGAACTGCGTGCGAGCGGCATAACATTCTTGAACGCGCGTGCTTGTTAAAGTCAATAAGCGAACGCACTGTCTAATACCTGTTCGACATCAAAAAATGAAAAATTACCGCCCGACAATATTTTTAAGTTCTACCTTTAGTGATTTGGAGAATCACAGAAAAATTCTCCTGGATACTTTTCGTAAATTCCAATTGCCTTGCATTGCGATGGAAGATTTTGGTGCAAGGCCTGGTAATTCCCTTGAAGAATGTATCAAAGCGGTACAACAGGCTGATCTATTTGTTCTAATAGTAGGTACTAAATATGGGTCTTGTCCTGATGGTGATGTTTCTATCACAGAGCTTGAATATCAAGCTGCTATCATCAAAAAATTGGATGTTTATGTATACATAATTAATGAGAAAGAGCACTCGATTAAAGCTATCCACGTTGAGAACGACGAGAAAAGAGAAAAGCTAAGAAAGTTTATAGGTAAACTCTCTGATAATCATATTTATGCAAAGTTCGACTCACCTGAGGATCTTGTTGTTACTTTAAGCTCTGATATGGTCAGAGTTGTCACCGCTTATGAAGTTGAAAAAAGCATTGCAGATATGCTTGAAAAACAAAAATATACTCAACAGTCCTATGTGGCGGCAGAGTTCTCTTATGATTTGGAACAAAGCCAGTTAAAAATTGATAATGAATTCATGTCAAAAATTAGAAGTAGGAAAAAATTTTCTGAGCATATGATTGGTCTATATTTAGCAACACACATTTCAGAAGATAATTTTGAGGTTCTGAAAGGATTTGTATCATTTGAAGCCGCGACTTGGCGTTCTCTTATTTTTTTTCTTACGGATAGCGGTATTAATGAGGAGAAAATATCTCAGGAAATAATTTGCACTTTTGATTTAGACTATTTGCGCCTTTTGATTAAGCTATCTGGGGACCTTAGCCTGCAAGGTACTTTAGACTCTATCTGTATTGCAGCTCGTTCAGTTAACGGCAGCTGTCTCATGGAGATTGTCAACAAATACAGGTATATAGCTACACCGTTCTTCCAGGTTGTTTCTGATTCATTATCTAATATGAAAAATATAGATATTTTTCTATTAGAAATTCATATGGAGGAGTCCAAGAAATCAAATCATTATCAAGCATATAATGCATTTAAAAATGCAAAAAAGAAATTAAAGGTCTAATAAAGTGTTTGAAACGGATTCGCTGGAGCTCGCCGCTCAACTCTACGTTATATGAGGGCGGTCTGAATGTCAGCTTCTGGCCCAGGCTGTGTAAAAACACTAGAGCTGTCCTGAAGATGGTGCTCGTACGCAAAATCTGGAGAAACTTTGCCATGCAACCGCCTCAGAATGTGCAAGAGAGCGCCATTTCCGATCATTTTTTGACCGCCTCGAGATGCTCCAAACGTTTTCACACAGCCTGGGCCGATAGCTGCTGTGAACGACTATTTTCCCCACACGCCATTGCCGCGAGTCTCGATTGGGGGCTCTCTCTACGCCGCAATGTGTTATTACCGCAGGCTCTTCCTGAAGCTCAATTCATGGTGTCTCTAGCAATTAGGGAAGACTCGCTGAAGGCGCCAGGGAGGGGATTACTGAAAAATCTGCGACTCCAGGCAGCTGCCCACCTGTCCCAACTCTGCGTGAGCTGTTTCGCAAGCGAAACAGTTGAGAAGGCGAAAAAGCTCTCTATACCATTCCCCTCGACCCCGCACCTTCTACGATCGGTGCAACATCCTAAGCTGGCCAACAGCCCTGTTCGGCATAGTTCTATATCGGCCCCGCACGCTCAGCAGAGTCTCAGGTTCGAAAGAAGGCAGCGGGCATTTTCCGAATCAGGTCCTCGGCACGAGACAAATGCCGACGAATGGCCGCATCGGCATCACGCGAGTTCCCCGCCAGGATTTGCTCGGCAATCTCGCGATGCTCGATGACGGATTGGTTGAGGCTGTCCAGCGTCAAAGCTTGGCTCGTTTGCGACAGGATCAGCGGCAGCTGAAGCTGACGGCTGACGATGTCAAGTTGGGTATTGCCGCTCAACTCAATGATCGCCCGGTGAAACCGGGCGTTCTCATCGATATAGGCCGCCGAGGACAAACGCGGCTCGTCGCTCCAGATAGGGGCTATGGCATCTTCGAACGCCTTACGCAGGCCGGCATCGCTAATTTTTCTGGCGGCCAGGCGGGCCGCCAGCCCCTCAAGCTCCGTGCGGATCTCGAACAGCTCGATGGTCTCACGAAAGGACAACCGCCTCACCAGCGCCCCCCGGTTGGGCACGATCTCGATCAAGCCTTCCGCCGACAGCCGTCGGAAGGCTTCCCGTAGCGAACCGCGGCTAACGCCCAGCTCCCGCGTGAGATCCACTTCCACCAGCCGTTGTCCGGATGCAAAGCGACTCGTCAGGATCCCCTCCCGCAAGACATTGAAAACGCGGTCGACGGCAGTCCCCGACGACTGGGTTGAACCAGTGGGTGTTTCAGAGAGCGAAGTCATGTTCGACAAAGTAGCTGCCTCAATATGGATTGACAAGAATCAATTGATGCACGACATTGTCCTACAAACGCGTAAAACAAAAAAGAGATTCTCGACCTACCCGAGAATCGTTACCACCTGCCCTGATCGCCAATAGCGCTGATTGGCGAGCCAGGAATGAGGAGAACGCCAACGTGCTTATCGGCAAGCCCGGCACCCCGACAACCGCTATCGCCACGGCCGATGCGGACTCCATTGAAATCCGCGGACGCGATCTGTGTACGGATCTGATGGGGCGCCTTTCCTATACCGAATTCTTCTTCCTACTCGTCACCGGCTACGAGCCAACGGAAGACCAACGCTATTTCTTGGATGTGCTGCTTCTATCCATCGCCGAGCACGGACTGACGCCGACGGTTCAGGCCGCCCGCATGACTCAGGACGCTGCCCCTGATTCTCTGCAATCTGCCCTCGCCGCCGGCATTCTGGGCTGCGGTACGGTGGTTCTCGGCACCTCGGAGCAGTGTGCCGAATTGCTGAACCGGGCCGCCGCCGAGGTCGCCGGAGGCCAGGATCCGGAGAAGGTGGTGGAGACCCACGTCCGCGCCCTGTTCGACGCCGGCGCCAAGCTGCCCGGTTTCGGCCACCCGCTGCACCGGCCGCTGGACCCGCGCACCCAACGGATTCTGAGTCTGGTGGAAGAGCGTGGCGTCGGCCAGATACATGTCGACCTGGCACAGCGCTTTCCGGCAGCCGTGGAGCGAGTGTACGGCAAGCCACTGCCGATGAACGTCTCCATGGCTATTGCCGCGGTCATGCTCGACCTCGGCTTCCCCGCGAGTATGGTCAAAGCCATCCCCCTATTGGCACGCACCGGAGGCATCCTGGCGCATCTTGCGGAAGAACAAACTAACCCGATCGGCTTCTTGATGGCCTCCCACGGTGAGGCCGCAATCAGCTATCAACACGATACACAGGAGAAGGGCGCGTGATGCATGAACCAGACATCGAGTCACGGCCCTGGGCGCAGCAGCAGCGGCTGGATGACGCCGCCTATCGGCGCCAGATCCAATACCTGCTGGACAACTCCACCTTCTACCGAGAGAAGCTCGGCAATGCCGGATTTTCCAGCGCAACCCAGATCGGCGGCCTGGACGCCATCAGCCGTCTGCCGTTCACCGAGAAGGACGAACTGCGGGCAACCCGCACCGCCGAGCAGCCGGTGGGAGCGCACTTGGCATGCGACCGGGACAAGATCGCCCGCATGTTCTCCACCAGCGGCACCACCGGCACACCGAGCTACATCCCGCTGACTGCTGAAGACCTGGCCCGCTGGGTGACCATCTCCTCGCGCAGCTACGCCGCCTCCGGTATCCAGCCAGGAGAGGGCATCATCACCACCTATAACGCAGGCCCCTTCGCGGCTGGCGCGGCTCTGGGTGCGTTCGACAAGCTCGGCATGTGCCACATCCCCATCGGCACCGGCAATACCGAACGGCTGCTGGCCGCCATCCAGCTGCTGCATCCGCAAACGGTGGTAGCGACGCCCTCCTACGCCCTGCATCTGATCGAGAAAGCCCGTGAGCGTGGTATGGATCTCGCCGACAGCAGCATCAACCGCGTGCTGGTCGCCGGCGAACCCGGTGGCGGGGAGCCCGGGCTTCGGGCACAGCTCCAGCAAGGTTGGGGCGCGCAGGTTACCGAGGCGATGGGTATTGGCGACATCGCAGTATCGCTGTGGGGCGAGTGCGATCAGCAGAGCGGTATGCACTTCGGGGGGCAAGGTATAGTGCATTTCGAACTCATCGATCCCGCCACCGGTGAGCAGGTGCCGATGACCAACGGCGCCCGCGGTGAATTGGTCTACACCCATCTCGCACATCAGGCGGCGCCATTGCTGCGTTTTCGCAGCCGGGATCATGTCGAACTGTGGACTTCCCCTTGTCCCTGCGGGCGCAGCGCGCCGCGGGTTCGCTGTATCGGTCGCACTGACGACATGCTAATCGTGCGCGGGGTTAACGTCTTCCCCACTGCGCTGCGCGAGGTCGTGAATGACTTCTCGCCGGCGGTGAGCGGCATGCTGCTGGTACGCCCCCAAGCCCCCGGAGTCAAGCAACAGCCGCCCCTCGCTGTCGATGTCGAGCTCGCGGACGGCGGCACCCCGGATCAGGATCTCGCCGCCCGCATTCAAGCCCGGATTCGAGAAACACTGGTGGTCTCTACGACCATCAACCTGGTTCCCTGGGGAACCCTTCCACGCAGCGAGTACAAGTCAAAACTCGTGAAATTTCCCGACACATGAAAACAACGCATTAATCTCGACAAGCAACAAGACAAGAATAAGCACGCCAGGAGAGAAACATGTCAATAGCACGTTCTGCAAAAGCCGGCGCCTTGATCAGCGCCTTGGGCATGGTCGCCGTCACCGCTAACAGCGCTGAAGCCACCAACATCCGCTACGCCGAGTATGGCCCCGATCGGGGCGTACGCGCTGAGGCGATCAAATGGTTTGCCAACGAGATCGAATCCCGCTCGAACGGCGAACTGACCATGAGCATCCACTGGGGCGGTGCTCTGGTCAGCGGCCGTGAGGCCATGGGTGCGGTGGAATCCGGCTTCATCGACGCCGGCACCTTCGTGCCCTCCTGGGAGCCCGAACTACTGCACCTATACGAGATCGGCGACCTGCCCATCGGCTCCGCCGACGCCTGGGTAGCAATGCGCTCGATCTTTGATCTCGCCACCACTCACGACGCGCTGGAGGATGAGTTTGCCAGCCATGACGCAACCTACCTCATGCAGTTCAACACCGGACCGGTGCAGCTGATCTGCCGCGACCCGATCACCTCCCTGGATGATTTCGACGGCCTGCGGATTCGGGCAGTCGGTCCGTACATCGACGCTTTCCAGGGGCTGGGCGCCGAGATCGTCTCCTTTCCCCAAGTGGAAGTGTACCAGGCCCTGGACAGCGGCCTGGTGGATTGCAACCAGGTTTACTGGAGCAATGTCACCGCCTACCGCCTGCATGAGGTTGCCGGTCACCTGATCGAGCTCGACTACGGCCAGATGCTCGGCCTGGTGGGGGTGATCAACAAGCGGCTCTGGGACTCGCTCAGCGATGAGCACCAGGCGCTGATGCGGGAAGTGGGCCAAGACACCACCGACTTCCTGGCCCAGCAGCTGCTGGAGCTTGGCGACAAGGTCAAGAGCGACCTGCGAAGCGGTCTCGATGGACACCAGGTGGAGATCAGTCAGGTTCCCGACTCCGTCATGGAGGCCATCCTGGCCGAAGGGGACGGTCTTGCCGACGACTGGCTTAACGCCGTCAATAGCAAGGGCCTACCGGGCGATAGTGTCATGCAGCATTTCATGGACGCGCAGGAACGCTATGCGGAGCAGCTTGACGCCGAAGGCTATCCCTGGGACTGATTCGCCCGCGCAAGAGGAAGGCAACCATGGACCAGAGTCCTGAGTACTACACACCGCCCCCAGGGGCGGGACTGCTGGAGCGACTGGTTCACCGGGTCGAGACCGCCGCCCTGGCGGTCTCGATGCTGGCGGTGATGCTGACCAGCGCAATCATCGGCCTGTCGGTGTTCGGCCGCTTCTTCCTGGGCCGCTCGATTCCCGACTCAGTGGTCATGGTGGAAAACCTGATGCCGGTCATCGTTGCTCTGCCGCTTGCCTATGTGGCTGCGCGACGCGGCCACATAGAGGTAGAGGTCTTCACCAACTGGCTGCCGCCACGCGGCCTGGCCGCGGTCAACCTGCTGGCAGATCTGGTGGGGCTGATCATCTTCGGCCTCATCGCCTGGGGCGCCTGGTCACTGCTGGAGCGGGACTTCATTTCCGGGCGCTTCCATGAAGGCGTGCTGCGCTTACCGTCCTGGCCCGCCAAGGCGATGTTCTTCCTTGGTATGGCACTGTTCAGTCTGCGGCTGTTCCTGAGCTTCATCGGCGATATTCGCCAACTGATCTTTGGTCGCAAGGCGACTGACCGGGACTGACCGGGGTTCCTCCCATGCAGCCCAGCCTGAATAAGTCCAACCCATTTCATCCGGGGAACTAACTGTGGATCCAGTACTGCTCGGCACCTCTGGTATGACAGCCGCGCTCCTGATGCTCATGCTTCGGGTACCTATCGCTTTTGCCTTGGGCGCATCAGCCGTGATCGGGGTGTTCCTGTTCTTTGCGTGGCCTGCCGGCGGGGCATTCAACCCTGACCGTGCCTGGCAGCCGCTGTTTTCGTTCCTGGCCACCAACCCTTATACCTTCCTGCACAGCTACCCGCTGGCCATGGCGCCGCTGTTCATCGCCATGGGACACATTGCCCACCGTGCGGGCTTCACCACGGATCTGTTCCACGCCATTCGCATCTGGATGCCGAAGATCCCCGGCAACCTGGCTATGGCCTCGGTAATGGGCTGCGGTGGCTTCTCGGCCATCACCGGCACCAGCGTGGCGTGTGCGGCGGCGATGGGCAAGATCGCCGTACCGGAGATGCGCAAGTACGGCTACAGCCCGGCGCTGGCATCGTCCTGTGTTGCCGCCGGCGGCACCCTGGGGGCGCTGATCCCACCGTCCCTGCTGCTGGTGCTGTACGGCATCTTTACCGAACAATCGGTCAGCCGTCTGTTCCTTGCCGGCCTGCTGCCGGGCATCGCCACGCTGGTGGCATACCTACTGGTGGTCGTGATCTGGGTGAAACTCAACCCGGCCTCCGCCCCTGCCGACGACCAGCGGCCAAGCTACGCCGACAAGGTCAAGGCGCTGCAGCGGGCATGGCCGTTCATGACCCTGTTCACGCTCATCGTCGGCGGACTGTACTTCGGCTTCTTCACGCCCACGGAAGCCGCCGCAGTAGCCATGTTCGTGGCCGTGATACTGGGCGTGATTACAGGCCGGCTGTCCATGGCCGGGTTCCTGGACGGCATCCGCGAGGCCGCTTACCAGACCGCCGTGGTGTTCGCCATCGCCATCGCCGCCAACATGCTGCTGTCATTCGTGGCACTCACCGGCGTCACCCAGGCGGCACTGATCTGGATCGAGGCGGCGGACATGTCGGTGTTCATGATCATGGCAGCCATCGTCCTGCTCTACATCATCCTGGGCACTTTCCTCGACCCCATCGGCATCGTGCTGCTGACCATCCCCTTGACCGTACCGCTGGTGGACGGCATGGGCATGAATCTCATCTGGTTCGGCATCGTCATCATCAAGCTGCTGGAAATCGGTCTGATCACGCCACCCATCGGACTGAACGTGTTCGTGATCAAGAGCGTGGTCGGGAAGGACATCCCGCTGATGCAGATATTCAAGGGCGTGACGTTTTTCTTGCTGGCCGACCTGGTGATCCTGGCTCTGCTGTTTGCCTGGCCGGGCCTGGCCCTGATCGTGCCGAACTCGATGTTCTGAGACCGATACCGGCAGAGCCGCTTAGAAAGGATGGGCCCCACTGACACAGCAGAACAGTGGCCGTATCAGACGCCTCTGAGGAGGCGTTATTGAGCAGAGCATAGTCCAGGGGCGAAGCCGATACATGGGGGTAACGCCCCAGATGCCTTTGCTTAGTGCCCACACCAGCTGCAGTGGTCGTGGGCGCCGAGCACGTCGTGTTCCTTCTCTCAAAATTTTCTCTTGAGGTGTTCCTGGCTTCGTTCTATAAAAGGAACAACTCCTTTATAAGGAACGGTTCATGCTCTCGACCACTTCGGCATTCGTTGGCGATCCTCCACGGCTGAACCGGCAGGAAAGAGAAGCCCTCGCCGGATGCCCGCTCGACGCTTTCTGGAGATGGTGTGTCTCAATGGCTTCGAGTTGTTGTAGCACCGGCGTGTCTTCGCCACTTCGGGGGCGGATGACTGGCAGGGTGGCACCCATTATGTGTTCGCTTTTCGTAAGCCCAGAGGACGGCTATGAGTGCATTGCCCAGCGGATTGGCAGGGGGGGTAGAAGGTGAGGGAGACCGATAGATTATGGGCGAATCGATAGACTTCAAGACCGTGCGCTTTCTAGCCGCTGATGGGTACCAGCTGTCAGGAAGCTATTTTCCTGCTGCTGACCCTCCTGAGGGCATGCCTGTGCTTATCTGCCCTGCCACCGGGGTTCGACAATCATTTTATTACGCATTTTCCCGTTGGTTAAGTAAGGAAGGCTATAGTGTATTGGTTTTCGACTATAGAGGTGTGGGTTCGTCACTTGCTGAATCACATGTGAAGAAATCCAAGGTTCGAAAACAGGATTGGGGCGAGTTGGACATGCCGGCTGCCCTGGAGTGGCTCTTGAAAAAGACAGGTGCCAGCCAGGCTGTTCTGATCGGCCACAGTGCTGGCGCTCAGTTGGTGGGGTTGATGCCGAACCATGAGTCGATAAGTCATTTGATTGCGGTGTCTGCTTCTTCTGGATATGTTGGAAATATAAAGTATCCTACTAGACTGGCGGCGATGTTTTTTACCTATTTCTATATTCCATTGGCAGTTAGAGTGCTGGGTTACGCACCCGCTAAGTGGATTGGTTGGGGGGAGGATCTACCTCCCATGGTGGCGCTGCAGTGGGCGAGATGGTGTCGTACCCCAGGCTATCTTGAAAGTGATTTCGGTGTGGAGGTGGAGCATGATTTTTATAAAGAACTGACTTGTCCTGTTACATTGTTTTCTGCTGATGATGACCCTCTTGCTACCAAAAATAATGTAAATGACTGGCTGAGGTTAATGCCCTTAGCCTCCAAGGAGATCGTTCATTTGAGGCCGCACGCATTGGGCTGTGACCCTATAGGTCATGTCAATATGTTCAGGTCTTCTCGCGGCAAGGTATGGCCGCTGCTCCTCAGCGCTATTAAAAGAAGGAAGGAAAAGTAAATCAGAATTGACCAGTGAAGTGAAGAAGATCGAAGCCCACATCCGTTTCCCTTGGCCACGGGATCTCCCCCAGGTGTTCCTCCAGGACATTGGTCATGGCATCAAGGCTCGTGAGCACTAGCTCGGTCTCTTGCTCGCGCCGCTGCTGTTCCTGCTCGTTGAAAGCTCGCGGCGCCGCCTCCCATTCGCTGAAGGCGCGTGTATCGCGTGCATATTGTTCAGCCAACCGCTCGTTCTGTTCTTGTAGCCGTCGCCCAGCAGGGGGCCAGATACGACTCCACAGCGTTTGCTGGAGGCTAGGCTTGAGCTGAGGCTCAGGCTTGGTAAATACTCGAGCCTAAATACTGACTACTCGCTATTATCTTCTGCAGCCTGGTCCCGGCGTCTCTGCATGGCATCGCTGAAGGCAGCCGCCAGGATGCCGGTAGGCATGGCGATCATGCCGATGCCAACGATAGCGGTCAGGCCCGCAAACAGCTGCCCAGCCGCGGTCACCGGTGTCACGTCCCCATAGCCCACCGTGGTGAGTGTGGCCACGCTCCACCACAGCGCCCTGGGAATGCTCCCGAAGGCCTCGGGCTGATGGCTGGCTTCCAGAACATAGATCACGCTGCTGGTGACGATCAGCAGTGCCACCGCCACCATCAGGCTGACCGTAAGTTCGTAGCGGCGTCCGCGCACTGCCGAATAGAGATCGCCGATCGCGTTGGAGAAGCGCCCCAAGCGAGCAAGTCTGAGCAAACGGATCAGCTTGAGCAGACGCAAGGCGAAGGCGTTGACGGCTCCCATGGTGAGGAAGAAAGGCAGGATTGCCAGCAGGTCGATGATTGCCCATGGGCTGACCATAAAGCGTAAACGTCCAGCCAGCCCTCGATAGCGGGGATCTTCGCCGGCCGCGATCACACGTGCGACGTACTCGACCAGGAAAGCCAAGGCCAGCACTGTCTCGGCGGTGGCGAAGATACTTGGAGCTAGCGCTCGAACGACCGGCTCCGTCTCCAAAACGGTCAGTGCTGTTGCGAGGATTATCAGACCGGCGATCAAGCGATTGGTGATCGATAGTCCAGGGGAGTCACGAGCGGTGGGCTCGAGCATCAGGTAAAGGCGACGGCGCCAACCCGCATAGAGGCCGAGGTCCTTGATAACCGGTGGCTGCATGCATTTCCCCTATACCGTCGCCAGCCCGAAGAACGGATACCTAGGCGCCCGTTGATGGCCAGAATGGGACAAACTAGCTTTGGGTGCTAGGCTGAATCTCATAACAGTATAACGATAACGCCAATACGTAAGGGATGGCTCTATGCCAACGGCTTCCAACGAGCCCCGCATCACCTTGCACTCGCATGACCGACGCGTGCGAGTCATCATTGATGGCACCCTGCTTGCCGACTCCACCCGCGCCATTGAACTCCGCGAACGCGGCTACCCGCCGCGGCAGTACATCCCCCGCGATGATGTAAGGATGGACCTGCTGATTCGCTCCGATACCGAAACCCACTGCCCCTTCAAGGGCGATGCCGCGTATTTCTCGTTTGGTGATCGGGCTGATGTGGCGTGGAGTTATGAGCGGCCGGCAGCGGATATGAAGGAGATTGCGGGTAGGTTGGCGTTTTATGAGGAAATAGTGGAATGACTGCTGACCTGACTCTCCGATGCTGATGCCTTAACATGTATCAAATTAATGTCTCTGGCCGGTTACTATCAGTATTAGGTGAAAAAATGGAACCAGAAGAATTTGTAATAGTGGTTCTCAGGTCTTTGGGTATTGAAGTGGAACAGATTGAAACGGGGGAGGGTAAGACCCCAGATTTCTTGGCGCATGCTGGTGATTCTGCATACCTGATTGAGCTGAAGACAAAATATAGTGATCCTGCGATATTAGAAGAGCGTGAGTCAGTTCTTGCAAGAGGAGAAGTGTTTAAAGAAGAAACGCCGGTAGCTAGAAGAAACAGGGTTTCGGGAGTAATTGCTAGTGCAGCAAAGCAGCTAAATAGTTATGCGTCAGTGAATCATGATTTTCAATTGGTCTTCCTTCTGGCTAGTGGGCATCATCCAGATGTGCAAATGTCGATTTTTGAAAATTGCTTATATGGGACAAAAGATACGGTTGATTTCATTGGTGAAGGTGGGGTCTTGCCAGCATATTTTGCTGATAATAGTGATTTCTTTAATCTTCAAGAATCCTTGGATGGTGCAATTGTCTCCACCTCACATGAAGCGAAATTATGCCTGAACCCATATTCTCCACGATATGAAGCGCTCAGTGATAGTGAATTAACCCGATTGTTTAAAGAAGGTGTTTGTGACCCTCTGCAGAAAGAGCGGGAGGGTATGGCTTTTGTAGTAGATGGTGATGTGAACCGAAGAAATGAAAATGAAGTGTTGGAGTTCCTAAAGCAGAAGTATGGGCGAGAAAAACTCATGTTTATTCAAATGAATCACTACTCTGGCACAATCTCGTTGCCGCATGAGTAAATTTCGCATAATGATTATGTGGAACGCATCTCTACTATGCGGATAAGGCCAAAAAATTCAAATGCTAATATGTAATGACGTTCTAAACGTCCGCGCCTGGCCGAGGCTGTGTGAAAACGTTTGAAGTGCCTAGAATAGGTTAAAAATCGATCAAAGCTGGTGCTCTCTCGCAAATTCTGAGGAGTTGCATGGCAAAATCACTCCAGATTTCGCGTACAAGTGTCTTCTTCAGAAAGGTCCAGGAGTTTTCACACTGCCTCGGCCGAAAGCCGACATCACCAGCACTGGCGGTGTCGGTCTCTAATATAGCTTCCCCAACCCACTCACCCTCATCAATGCCTCATCCAGCCCTCCACGCCCAGTCTCCACCAGCGTCAGCCAGTGCTTGGCGCGGGTAATGCCGGTGTAGACCAGCTCGCGGATGAGGATGAGCTGGGGCGTCGGTGAGTAGCGGGGCGGGGTGGGTGAATTCCGACCCCCGGCTCTGGGAGTAAAGTTACGTCGAAAGCTCGTGCTCGATGGCGGTGGCCACGAACTGATTGAGGCTCTGCCCCTTGGCGGTGGCGGCATCGACGGCGTTCCTGTGCAGCTCTTCAGGTAGGCGCACCTGGAACTTACCGGAGTAGGACTTAGTGGGCTCGATGCCTCGCTCCCGACACTCATCAAGGAAAACACGCAGCGAAACACGGCCTTCCTCGCGCAGCTTGGCCACGCTGTCGGCGTAGAAGTCGGCACCGCCGTTAAGGCCGGTAAACTCACCGCGGAACATCTCGATATCCGGGTCGTACTGGATGACGGCGCGATAGCCGTCGATGATCATGATGTTGTTCACGGGGTCTCTCCGTTCTCTTCCAACCACTTGCGGATGCTGGCCACTGCGCCCTTGTCGGTATCCGGTGAGGGGTGGGGCCGATGGAACACGCGCACCTCGCCAAACAGCACAACGGCGATACGCGAGCCCTCCCGTTCCTGGATGTCGGCGCCCAGCGCCCTAAAAAGCGACTCGATGTCGCTCCAGGGGATCGATCCTGGCGTAGGTCGGCTGAAGATGGCGGCCAGCGTCTTGGCGTGTTTTCGTTTCATGCTCCAATGGTACTGAATTTTAGTACCAAAAGCCAAGGCGCGCCACAACAGCTGGCCTGCGATAGGATGAGGGTGAGCTTTGCAGCACATTCAAGATTGCGGCGCTTAATCTTGGCCTGACGTTATCCCCAACCCACTCACCCTGACCACCTCCCGCGTCACTGCCTCATCCAGCATCCCACGCCCCGTCTCCACCAGCGTCAGCCAGTCCCGCGCGCGGGTGATACCGGTGTAGACCAGTTCCCGGGTGAGGATGGGGTTGGGCGCGTCGGGGAGCAGCAGGGTGGTGTGGGTGAATTCTGAGCCCTGGGATTTGTGCACCGTCATGGCGAATACGGTTTCCACCGCCTGCAGGCGGCTGGGTAGTACCCACTTGATGTCGCCGCTGCCATCACTGGCCGGAAAGGCGACGCGCAGGAGGGTGCGGCCGGGCGATTCGCTGGCGCTGCGGGCCTCGGGCACGGCGAGGGTGATGCCGATATCGCCGTTCATCAGCCCCAGGCCGTAGTCGTTGCGGGTGACGAGCACTGGGCGGCCTTCAAACCAGCCCTGTTCCAGCTCCAGGTCGCTGGCCTTGAGCCAGCCGGCGCGGCGCAGCGAGCGGCCGATTCTCGGGTTCAGCCCCTCGATGCCCCAGGTGCCTTTCCTCAGCGCACACAGCAGCTGGAAGTGCCCGTGGGCAGTGAGTACCTGGCGCGCCCAGTTGTCATAGGGTTGGCGCGCTTCGCCTTCGCCGAAGAAGGGCTGTGCGGGGCGCGCTGATTTCATTACTTCAAGGTAGTGGCCGTAGCCGACCGGTGGCGCGATGGTTTCACCGCGGCGGTCGTGGCGACCCTCACCGCTGTTGGTGAAGCCGGCCGGGTTGCCGTTAACCACCAGGCGGTCCAGCGCCGGGTCGTCGGCGTCCACCAGGGCGAGGCGGGCGATATCGGCGTAGCATGACTTTCCATCAGTGCCGAAGATCTCGCGTACGGCGCGTTTCTTCTCCTTCTGTGCTTCCTTGTCATTCTGGTCGGAACCAAGAGGGCGGTTGACGGCTTCGGCGAGCTGGCCGATGCCGCTTTTTGCATCGAAGCGGTGGCTTACCCGTAGCATGGCGATGGCCTGATCCAGCGGCTGGCCTGCCTCATCCTTGTACTCTTCGGGGATTGGCATGCCGCTTACCCGTTCCAGCCAGTCGCAGGTTGCTGGAGTGTAGTGGCCGCCTTCGGCGCGCTGGCACAGGTCGCCGAGCACGGCGCCGGCCTCCACCGAGGCGAGCTGGTCCTTGTCGCCGAGCAGGATCAGCCGCGCCCTGGTCGGCAGGGCGGTGAGTACGGCGGCCATCATCTCGATATCCACCATCGAGGCTTCGTCGATCACCAGCACATCCAGCGCCAGCGGGTTGCCGGCGTGGTGGCGGAAGTGGCGGGTGTCCGGCCGAGAGCCCAGTAGCCTATGGAGCGTGGTCACTTCGGTGGGGATGCTATCGCGCAGGGTTGAGATATCCACACCCTGTTGGCCCACGGCGGTGGCCAGTTCCACCAGCGAAAGCCCCTGCACCTGCTTGGCGATGGATTCGTTGAGGCGTGCGGCGGCCTTGCCGGTGGGGGCGGCCAGGCGAATGCGTAGCGGGCGCGGGCCCTGGTTTGTGGCGGGCTCGCCGAGGGCCAGCGCCTGCAGCAGGGCAAGCAGTTTGACCACGGTGGTGGTCTTGCCAGTGCCGGGGCCGCCGGTGATTACGGCGAAGTGGGCCTGGGCGGCGAGGGCGCAGGCGGTTTTTTGCCAGTCCAGCTGATGTTGCTCTGGGAAGAGGGCGGAGAGGGCGTTGGCCAAGGTGGCTGTATCGGGGCGCCTGTCGGCGCCATCGCGACTGAAGTCGCTCCCACGTTGGTTGGCGGGGGCATCATCGCGACTGAAGTCGCTCCCACGTTGGTTGGCGGGGGCATCATCGCGACTGAAGTCGCTCCCACATTGGTTGGCGTCGCTCCTACATTGGTTGGTGGAGAGACTTGGGAGGCGGGCGCCGATCAGTCCGCGGATGTCTTGCTCGTACTGCCAGTAGCGGCGCAGGTAGAGGCGCACGTTGGTGTCTCGCTCGCTGCGCACCAGCGGCGTATTGCCCGGGCCCTTGCTGTCCGCTACCAGGGTGGGGTGGTGCAGGGCGTCGCGCCAGGTGGCGAGTTCCAGCCCTGCCAACAGGTCGCTGGGCAGCGGCGGCGGGTCGCTGAGGTCGTCGCCTTCCGGCGGCAGCGAGAGTGCCAGGTCGGGGGCGGCGAGGGTCTGGGCGAGGTCGAGGCAGACGTGGCCGCGGCCGAGCTGATGGCTGGCGAGTGCGGCGGCGAGCAGCAACAGGGGCGACGCGTCGCTCACCTCGCGCTGGAAGAAGCTGGCCAGTGCTCGGTCCAGCGCGCGCAGCCAGCCGCGCTCCACCCAGCGGTCGAGCAGGGCGAATAGCGCCTGGGTGTCGTGGAGTGCGGCCTGCACGTTGTCCTGCGCGGTTTGGGGTGCTTCGGCAGCGTCGGGCTCGTTCAGGTCGGCGAACAGGTCCGGGGTGCCATCGTCGTGGTGCTTGCTGCGCTGGCTCATGCCTGGGCCTCCGGCTCGTTGAGGGCGGCGCCTGCCGCTTGGGTGTCGCCCTGGAACAGCGCGTCCATCGCTTCGATCAGCTCTCGCGGGGGGCGCTCGGCGTGCACGCCGCGGCTCTCCGCATTGGCGCCCCTGAGAAAGACCGTAAGCGAGCCGCCGATGTGCCGGTCGTAGTCGTAGCCCGGCAGGCGGGCCTTGAGCAGCCGGTGCAGGGCCAGCAGATAGAGCGCGTACTGCAGGTCGTAGCGCTTCTCGGCGATGGCCTGCTGCATGGCCTGGGGGGCATAGGCGGCGTCGTCCGGCCCCAGGTGGTTGGATTTCCAGTCGGCCACGTAGTAGTGCCCATCAAGTTCGAACACCAGGTCGATAAAGCCCTTGAGCATGCCGTTGAGGGTGTCGGCATCCAGCGCGGGGCGCGGCAGGCGGGTATTTGCGCTGTCATAAGGGCTAGGCAGTGTGTAAGCACTTACGAGGGCGTCCAGCCGGCGGGTGTCGACCTTGCTGGCGGCGAACCAGAACTCCATCTCCACCTGGTAGCTCGTCAGCGTTTCGAGGGTGAGGCTGCCCGCGCCGTTGGGTAGCGGCAGCGGGGCGGCGAGCAGGGTGCCGAACCAGCCGTGCAGGGTATTCAGCCACGGCTGCCAGCCGCGCACCTGGCAGCGCCTGGCCAGGGTCTCCTCGCGGAGGGCCGGGTCGCGGGCCGCGCGGGCAAAGCCCAGCTCGCCGGCCCATTCGAGAATGCCGTGAAGGAAGGTGCCGGGGCCGGGGCCACGTGGGAACCTGTGCAAGGAGGGCAGTGGTTCGCTCTGGCCGCTGTCATGCGGCTCTTCAATCACTTCCAGCGCGGTGGCTTCCAGGGCGGTGGCCGGCTCGGCGAGCGGGGCGCCGGTTGTTGCAGCAAGCGAGGCAGTCTGAGGGCTCGACGGTAAGTCAGTGCTTACTGGGGCGGTCGTAGTTTCAATAGAAAGCATGTCTCCCGAGAGGCGCAGCGCCGAGTAGCTGGCGATCCACCAGTGCTCGCGGGCGGGGCGCGTGGGGGTGCGTGCTTCGCCGAGCAGTTCGTCGCGCTCGCTCTGGGTGACGATCTGGGCGTGGGCCGGCGGTGCCGGGGCGATCTCGATAGCGGCGCAGTCGCCCTTGAGCCTCTTCAGTACTTCTTCAAAAACGCTGGGCCCGATCGGCTCGCCGTTGGCCAGCAGCTGGCCGATGGCGCTGCCTTCGCCGCCCTTGAGCGGGGCCATGCCGAGCCAGGTGGCGTGGCGGGCGCGGGTCAGCGCCACGTAGAGCTTGCGCAGGTCCTCGCCCAGACGCTCGCGGTCGACGGTGGCCAGGGTCTCCTCGTCGGCCTCCAGGCTGATGCGCAGGCGGCCTTCGGCGTCGTGCCAGCGCAGCGGCGAGTCGTCCTTCTTGGTCGGGCGGTGGCTGCAGATAAAGGGCAGGAACACCAGCGGGTACTCCAGCCCCTTGGACTTGTGAATGGTGATGACCTGCACCAGGTCGGCGTCGCTCTCCAGGCGCAGCTTATGGGTGTCGCCCTGGCCTTCGGGATGGGCGATGGATTCGGCGAGAAAGCGGATCAGCGCGTGTTCGCCGTCGAGCTCCTGGCTGGCGTGCTGCAGCAATTCCCCTAGATGGAGCAGGTCGGTAAGTGCTCTCTCACCGTCGCTGGCAGGCCCCCAGGCGAGCAGCCGCGTCGCCACGTCGAAGTCGTGGATGATCTTGCGCACCAGCGGCAGCACGCCCTGGCGCTGCCAGAGCCGGTGGTAGTCGCGGAACTGCAGCACGCGGCTTTCCCAGGCCAGCTCATCCTCGTTCAATCTATCGAGCGTGGCGATATCGAGCCCCAGCACCGGGGTGGCCAGGGCGGTGCGCAGCAGCCTGTCATCCTCGGGTTCGGCGCAGGCGCGCAGCCAGGCGTCGAGCTGGGTAGCGACCGGCGAGGCGAACACCTTGTCCTTATCGGAGAGGTAGACGCTCTTCACCCCGCGCCGGGCCAGCGCCTGGCGGATCGCCCGCGCCTCGCCCAGGCCGTTGACCAGCACCGCCATGTCAGAGGGCTTGAGCGGCTTGAACGCTTCGCCTTGCTGGAAGCCTGTGAGGCCGCCTTGTCCCTCGTTGAGCAGCTCTACCATATACGAGGCGCAGCGCTCGGCCATCACGCCGTGGTAGGCGGTCTTGGAGAGCGGCTCGTCGCTCTCTAGCTGCCACAGGGTCATGGCCGGTAGCGTCTGGCCCTGGCGGGTAAGTGAGTCCTTGCGTCCCTTGGCGCCAACCGCATTGAAAGGAACGGGGTTCCCCTCGGGGGAATTGAACAGGAAGGCACCGGGCGGGTGCGCCTCGGCGAATTCGAAGCAGCGGTTCACGGCTTCGACCATCTCGCTGCTGGAGCGGAAGTTGGTGCCCAGGGTGACGTGGCGGCCTTGGGTGTCGCGGCGGGCGCGCAGGTAGGTATGGATGTCGGCGCCGCGGAAGGCGTAGATCGCCTGCTTGGGATCGCCGATCAGGAACACGCCGGTCTCAGGCGAGTTCTCGCGGATGCGGTAGACGCAGTCGAAGATGCGGTACTGCACCGGGTCGGTGTCCTGGAACTCGTCGACCAGGGCGACCGGGAACTGGCGACGGATCTGCGCGCCCAGCGCCTCGCAGTTGGGGCCGGCGAGGGCGCGGTCGAGATGGACGAGCAGCTCGTTGGGGCCCATCTCGGCGCGGCGCTCCTGCTCGCGGTCGAGCCGCGCCCGGCACCAGTGCACGGCGTGGGTGAGCAGGTCGGCGTAGGGGGCGGGCAGGGTGTTGAGCTCGTCCTGCAGCGTTTCCAGCGCGGCCAGCGCCGGGTGGTTCGGCGGCTCGCCCTTGAGCCAGATATCGGCCATGCCCTGGGGCGTGAGGCGCTTCCAGGCGGCGTCGGTCAGGCCGGGCCAGGTGGCATCGCCCTGGGACCAGTCGTGTAGCGCGCCTAGCCAGTTGGCGCGGCTCTTGGCGTTGAAGCTCTGGCCCTTGAAGGCCTTCTGCCGGGTGGCCTCTTCGAACACATCGCGCAACTGCTCGACCCACGTGGCCCACGGCGCCTTGAGCTCTGCCAGGCGCTCGGCGGTTTCGCGCTGGGCGTTGGCCACGGTGTCGGCCGGGGGCGGGGCGCCCTTGTTGAGCGCATCACATTCGGGCATCAGCCCGCGCACGGCAGCGTGCAGTTGCTCGGGCGTACTCCAGTGGCGCACCACGCTGGCCAGTTCGTCGGTGTTGAGCGGGTAGTAGAAGCTGCGCCAGTAGTCGCGCACCACTTCGAGTTCCAGCTCGGTCTGGTCGTTTTCCAGGTCGAGGGAGAACAGGCTGCCGCTGTCGAAGGCGTGCTCGCGCAGCATGCGGTAGCACCAGCTGTGGATGGTGGAGACGGCGGCCTCGTCCATCCATTCGGCGGCGAGCTGCAGGCGCCGGGCGCAGGCTGGCCAGGTGGCGGGATCGTAGTGGTCACGTAATTGAAGAAGTAGCTCGTCGCCCTCGGCATCTTCCGCCGGTTGCAGAAAAACATTCGCCGCCTCTACGAGCCTGGCGCGAATCCGCTCGCGCAGCTCCTGGGTAGCGGCATTGGTGAAGGTGACGACGAGGATTTCGGGCGGCGTGAGCGGGCGCTCGAAGGCGGCGTCGTCCTCGACTGAGCGGGCGCCGAGTACCAGGCGCACGTAGAGCAGGGCGATGGTGAAGGTCTTGCCCGTGCCGGCGCTGGCTTCGATCAGGCGGCTGCCGTGCAGAGAAAAGTCGAGCGGATTTAGCTGCGTGACGTCGCTCATGGCGTCTTCCCTTTTCCTTCTTCACCCTTCCCTCTTCGCTCTTCCTTCTTCTTGTCCCCTTTCACGGCAAGATGCACCGGGGCGAGTAGCCGGTCGGTGAGTTCGGCAAAACCGAGAGTGTCCTGGCGGGCTTCGTAGAGCCGGGTGAAGGTTGGCCAGCGGTGGGCGAGGTAGGCGTTGCGGCCCACTTCGCCGGCGTTGTAGTCGTCACCCTCGTAGGTCTTGCGGGCGGCGTGCCAGGCGTCGCTGTCGCGCTCACTCTCCGGCGTGCCCAGTTTGCTGAGCCAGACGAAGGCGGTGTCGCAGGCCAGCGGCAGCGGCTCGCGCATGCCGGCCTGCCAGGCTTTGACGATCTCGCGCAGGTGGCCGCGGGCGAGTTCCGGGTCAAGCGGCGGCAGTGTCACGTGGCCCGCCTTGGAGAGCAGTCTCGTCGTCATGGCTTGGCCTTCCAGATGACCGGCCAGGTGCGCCACCCAGTGGCGCAGGATGTGTTGCCAGTGGTACTTGCCCTTCTTGATCAAGCTGCTGCTGACCAGCACCAGGCGGCAGCGGTTGCCGCTTGCGTCGCTGCGCAGTTCGTCGAGCCAGTCTTCCAGGGGCGGTGCGCCGGGCACGTTGAGCTGCACCGGCTCGGGCTCTTCGATGGCGTGGGGCCACTCGTCCAGCGCGGCCTCGTAGGCTTCGAACAGTTCCGGCATCGGTTCGGTGAGCTGCTCGCGCATGCGCTCGCCGAAGGCGCCCATGGCCAGCACGCCTTGGCCCTGCAGGCGGTCGAGGGTGGCGAGCATGGCGGGCTCGCGGGGTTGGTGCTCGTCCACGGCGCGGCGCTGCTCGCGGATCAGCAGGTCCTGTAGCTGCCAGTTGGCGAGGCCGTCCAGGGCGAAGGGCTCGTGGTCGAGGCTGACGATGTCTTCGCGCTCCAGGGAGACCTTGAGCCGGGTGGTAAAGAAGGCCTTCGCCGGGTCGCGCAAAAAATTACCCAGTTGGTGCAGTGTCAGCGGGTTCTCATGCTTGAATTCACCCAGGTCGAGGGGCGCGGCTTCCGACGTCGCTTCTCCGTGTGCTTGTCCGTGAATGTCGCGCCACTCGTGGGCATAGGTAAACAGCCGCCGGGCCGAGACGTCGCGCTCGCCCTGCTGTGCCTCGCTGGGGAAGTAGCTGCGGCTGAAGGGCTGCAGCGGGTGCGCGGTGGTGAGCGAATCGAGCAGATCAGCGCCGTCCGTCGTGTGCCAGCCGGCCTGGAGGTGGTCGCGCAGCTGGCCGACCAGCACCGAGGGCGGTTTTTCGTTGTTGTCGACGATGCTGCGGCCCACCCAACTGACGTAGAGCTGCTCGCGGGCGGAGAGCAGCGCTTCCAGGAACAGGTAGCGGTCGTCCTCGCGGCGCGAGCGGTCGCCGGGGCGGTAGTCGCCGTTCATCAGGTCGAAGTCCATCGGCGGCTGGCTGCGCGGGTAGTCACCGTCGTTCATGCCCAGCAGACAGACGCGCTTGAAGGGGATGGCGCGCATCGGCATCAGGGTGGCGAAATTGACGGCCCCGGCCATGAAGCGCTGCGACAGGCTCGACTCGTCGATCTGCCCCAGCCAGTGCTCGCGCACCACGGAGAGCGGAAGGTTGCGAGTCAGCCCGGCCTCATCGGCGCTCTCCTGCCACTCCTGCAGCGTCTGCTCGAGCTGGGCCAGCATCAGGCTGTCCTCGGGCGTGTCGGCGAGAAAGCTCGCTTCCAGCAGGGCACGCAGACGCTGCACCCAGCCGCTCACGTCGGTGGGCTCGCGCAGGCTGCGCCACTGCTGTTCCAGGGTTTCCAGCAGCGCGGCGAGGGGGCCGGCCAGCGCCGCATCCAGGCCGCCGATGTCGTCGAAGGGCTCGATGCCCTGCCACGGGCCGCTGGCGGCCTCGCCCACGGCGTAGCCCAGCAATAGCCGGCGCAGGCCGAAGGCCCAGGTGTTCTGCTCCATGCCCTGTGGCAGGTCGAGGCTGCCGCGCTGGCCGGCATTGAGTCCCCAGCGGATGCCGGCGCCCTCGATCCAGCGGCGCAGGGTGGGTACGTCGTCTTCCTCGATGCCGAAGCGTGCGCGCAGGGCGGGCACGTCAATCATGTCGAGCAGGTCGCTCACCGAGAGGCGTAGCTCCGGCAGGCGCAGCAGTTTCTCCAGCGCGATCAGCAGCGGCAGGCGGTGGCGGCTGCCCTGGTCGGAGAGCGTGAAGGGGATGTAGCGCGGGTCGTCGCGCTCGATCTGACCCCTCGCATATTGACCGAAGACCGCCTGCACATGGGGCGCGTAGTGGTCGATGTCCGGCACCATCACGATCACGTCGCGGGGCTTGAGGCTGGGGTCGGCGCTGAAGGCGGCGAGCAGCTGGTCGTGGAGGATCTCCACCTCACGCTGGGGGCTGTGGGCGGCGTGGAAGACGATGGAGTCGTCGCGGCTGGGGTCCACCGCCGGCCAGGTGTCGCGGGTCTCGTGCAGCGGGCGCAGCTCGCGGATGTCGTCCTGCAATTGCTGCAGCAGCCGGCCGTCGCCCTCGCCCACGAAGGGCTCGAACAGGTCGATGCGTAGCGAGTCGGCGGCGAACAGGCGCTGGTACTGCTGGGCGTCGTCGTGCTCGTCGAGCAGACGCAGGTAGTCGCGGCCCTGCTTGCCCCAGGCAGCCAGCAGCGGCTGGGCGTGCAGGTGCAGGCTCTCCTCACCGTCACCATCGCCGAGCACGTCGAGCTGTGCCGGCATGCCGGCCTTGCGCTGCTGCCGGTAGCGCTGGGCGCGGAGCAGGTCCTTGTGCTCGATGATGTCGGCCCAGTAGTGCTGGCAGGGGTTGTGCACGCACAGCACCACCTGGCTGCAGCGGGCGATGGCAGCCAGTGCTTCCAGCGACTGCTGCGGCAGCGACGAGATGCCGAACACCATCACCCGCCTTGGAAGATCAACGGGGCGGTTGTCGCCGTCGAGCTGGCGCGCCGCCTCGAGGAAGCGCCGGTGCACCATGGCGCGGCTGGAGGCCACGCCGTTGTCGCCCACGTCTTCGATCAGCGCACGCCACAGGGCGGGCTGCCAGCGCTGGGTGTCGGGAAGCGCCTGGGCCTGGCCGCGGGCGGAGATCAGCACGTCCTCGCCGCGGCCCCAGGCGTCGAGCCAGTCGGCGCGGTACACCTGGTACTGATCGAACAGGTCGGCCAGGCGCTCGGCGAGCTGGTGGTGCTTGCGCAGGTCGTTGTCGCCTTCGAGGAAGCGGCGCAGCGGGGCGAATTCGTCGCGTGGCATCAGCTCGGGCAGCAGGCGCAGCAGCCGCCATATCAGGTGCGACTTGTCGAAGGGCGAGGTGGCCGGCACCGCGTTGGGGTCGCCTTCCACATGGTTGAGCACCGCGCGGTAGGCCTGCCACAGGAAGCGCGCCGGCAGGGTGACGTCCAGCGCGGCGGCGATGCCGCTGCCGCCGTCGGCCTCGTCGGCGGCCAGCGCCAGCTTCATCCACTGGCCGATGCCGTTGCTCTGCACCAGGATCGTCTCGTACTCGAGGGGGCTGAGCGGGTGGCGCTTCATCCACTCCACCGCCAGGCCGCGCAGATCCTCCAGGCGATTGCCGTGAACGACCATGAAGCCGGGCGGTAGGGCGGTGGTGGCGAACGGCATGGCGGGTCCTTGCTCGGGAGGTGAGGCAAGGCCTCATGGTGCCGTAAAAGCGTAGGCGGATAAACGCGGTTGATGCATGAAAGTTCGCATGCGAAGTTGATTTTTACTATAGTTCATATGCGGACTGTCATTCCCGCAGGAGCAAGTCCATGAACGCTGAACAGCAGGTCGAACGCCCCGATACGGCCACCCCCGAAGCCGGTCGCGTCGCATTGACGTTCTTCTTCAACGTCATGGGGTTATGGGGCTGCACGCCGGCCCAGCAACGCATCCTGCTGGGCAGTATCGGCAATACCACCTACCACAAGTACAAGAAGCTGCCTCAAGTCCGTCTGCCACATGACACCCTGGAGCGAATCTCCTACCTCATGGGGATCCACAAGGCGCTGCGCATCCTCTTCAGCAGCAGCCCCGACAAGGCCTATGAATGGGTGCACAAGGCGAATGCCGCCGCGCCGTTCAATGGGCAGTCGGCCCTCGAGTACATGCTGCATGGCCGCGTGGTGGACCTGGCGGATACCCGGCGCTACCTGGACAGTGTCCTGGGATGAGCGGGGTGGAGACCTGCCTACCGGCGTGGCGAAATGCTTACCGCATCATCAACAGCGCCTATCCTCCCATCGCCGTGTTCGAGGACACCCTGGATCCGGAAGACCTGGAGCTGGCTTTTGCCATCGAGGCGATGACCAACGACAGGTTGCTCGAGGAGGCCGGACAACTGAACCGAGTGCCACCGCATGATCGTGTCGCGGGCTCCGGCTCTTCTCCCATCATGGCGGCCTTTACCCATATCGGGCGGCCATCGCGTTTTACCGACGGCAGCTACGGGGTCTACTTCTGCGCCAGCACGCTGGATGCGGCGATTGCCGAGACCCGCTACCACATGGCCGAGTTCCTGGCGGCGACCCGCGAGGCCAGCGTCGAAATCACCATGCGAAGCTATATCAACACCGTTACCCGGGCGCTGCACGATGTGCGAGTGGGTTACCCCGAGCTGCACGACCCGGACTCGGCCACCTATCCGAGGGGCCAAGCATTTGCCTCGCGTCTCAGGGCGGAAGGGGCGTGGGGCATTCTCTACAATAGCGTCAGGCAACCGGGGCACGAATGTGCGGCGGTATTTCGACCGCCGGCGCTGAGCATACCCGTCCAGGGTCCGCATCTTCGCTATGTGTGGGATGGCAGGGCGCAGGCCGTGACCCACGTCTTGGAAGTCGCCGAGCACCGCTGGGATGACCATGGCCCATGACATTAGCGACCTCTAGAACATCAGCGCCGGGCGTTGCCATGCGTGTCCCGGTCGAACGCAGCGGCCTCGTCCAGCAGCCAGTCGATAAAGCGTGCCACCGCAGGCGGTGCCTCGCCGCGAGGTGGCGTCAGCAGGTCGTAGGTCAGCGGTGAGGCGAGCACATGGCGCTCGCCGAAGGGGCGCACGAGCACGCCACTATCGAGCCGATCCATCGCGATAGGGTGGTTGGCCAGCATGATGCCCCGCCCGGCGATAGCCTGGTCCAGGGCCATGCTGAACAGTGAGTGGCGGTGTTGCGGTGGCGCTACCTTGTCGCCGACGCCAGCGGCATCGAGCCATGCCCGCCAGCCGGGGAAGCTGATTCCCTGCTGCGACTCCCAGGCGACTTCGAGCAACCGGTGGTTGGCCAGATCCGCTGGCTGCATGGAGCGCTCGTAATGCGCCAGCAGAGACGGAGCGCAGACCGGAAACAGCTCATCGTCGAACATCCGGTGGCTTTGCGCCTCTGGCCAGGGGCCGCGGCCGTAGCGAATCGCCAAGCGAGCGCCATCGCCTTGCCAAGCGGGTGTGGTGAGCGACTGGCTGGCATCCAGGGAGATGTCGAGGCCACCCAACGTGGCGTCGAACTCCGCCAAACGGGGAAGTAACCACAGCTGCATAAAGGATGGCGGTGCGCTTAACGTCAGTAGCGGCGCTTGATGGGCATGCCGGCGTGCGGCCATGACCCCGGCGGCAATCCTTTCCAGGCCGCTGTCGATATCTTTCGCCAGTTGCCGCCCGGCCTCATTCAGTTGCACACCATTTGCGTGGCGCGCGAAGAGGCTAATGCCGAGGCGCTCTTCGAGCTGCTTGATCTGCCGGCTGACCGCACCGGGGGTCACGCCTAGGCGACTGGCGGCACTCTTGAAGCTCTCGGTACGCGCCGCCTCGGCGAAGGCTCGCAAGGCGTTCAGGGGCAGGCGTTCGATCTTCATAGGGTGACTTTTCCTGATCCTAGGCTGTCACATTAATCGGTTGGTGCCTCCCATGGCAAATGCTCAACTGAGCATTAACTGTCATCGAGGGGGTGCTATGCAAGATACCAAGCGGTTGAGTAATACTGCGGCTATTGAGGGCTGCGCGCCGATGCGCTGCCACCTGGATTTGCAGGCCAGTATGCTGATGGTGCTGTTCTGTTTGGCGCTGGGCTTTCAGCAGGTGGCGATCAAGATAGTTGCCACGGATATCTCGCCGCTGGCGCAGGTTGCCCTGCGTTCTGCTTTTGCGGCATTGCTGGTGGCGGCCCTGGTGCATTGGCAAGGGATCCGAGTTGCCGATATGCGCGCCCACTTGGGGCCTGGCATCCTGGTGGGGCTGGGGTTTAGCGCAGAGTTCGTGTTCGTGGCATGGGGGCTGACCTACACCCTGGCATCGCATATGTCGGTGTTTCTCTATACGGCACCGGTGTTCGCAGCCCTGGGGCTGCACCTGCTGGTGCCGGGGGAGCAGCTCAAACGGCGCCAATGGTGGGGCGTTGGGCTGGCCTTTGGCGGGATGGTCTTTGCCATGGCACCCGACACCGAGATCGAGCATGCCGCCGATATCCTGCGCGGCGATCTCCTCGGCTTGCTGGCCGGCCTTTCCTGGGCCGCCACCACGCTGGTGATACGTCGCTCCTCCCTCTCCGAAGCGCCGCCGGTGCAAACGTTGTACTACCAGCTTGCCATCGCCGCGCTACTGCTGTTGCCGCTGAGTGCGATGCTGGGCGACCTGGGCCGCATTCAGCTGAGTGGGGCGGCGGTCGCCAGCCTGGCTTTCCAGACCCTGGCCATATCGTTTGCCGCACTGCTGCTCTGGTTCGCACTGCTACGGCGTTACTTGGCTTCGCAACTGGGCGTCTTCTCGCTGCTGTCGCCGGTATTCGGCGTGCTATTCGGTGCCCTGCTGCTCGGCGAGCCGTTAACGATCAACTTCGTGGTGGGTGGCGTGGCGCTACTGGCGGGGCTGTTGATCGTGACCCGCTGAGAGGGTGTCTACAAAAGGGCTGCACTCGATAATACGTCGTTAAAAATTAACTCAATATATCCACCCATCGCGGCTAAAGCCGCTCCTACACTGGCTTTGCCACTATTCCCTTGTGGGAGCGACTTCAGTCGCGATGCGGTGCGCAGCGCTGCCGGGCACCCCGTAAACTCCGCTATTGGACTCACGACATCCCTGTCGTTCGCTTTTCGAGCAGCAGAGCTGTCCAAATCGTCAATCCTGACGATTTGTCGTCAATTTTTGCTTTGCGACCCACATGGATGTGGGAAGTGCGTTGGCCCGTCGGGAACGGGCCTAGCCCTTGCCCTCGTTCGCCTGTTTTGTAAACACCCTCTGATGGGTCAGAGCAGGCCGAGAGGCACCTCGCCCGCCTCGTGGGCCAGCAGCCACTGTTTGCGGCCAAGTCCGCCGGCGTAGCCGGTCAGCCGCCCGTCACTGCCGATCACCCGGTGGCAGGGCACCACGATGGCAATCGGGTTCTTGCCGTTGGCCGCGCCTACGGCACGCTGGCCGCCTTTGCAGCGCAGCTGTTCGGCGATCTCGGCGTAGCAGCGGGTTTCGCCGAAGGGGATGCCGGCAAGCGCCTCCCAGACCCGACGCTGGAAGTCGGTGCCCCGCGGCGCCAGCGGTAGGTCGAAGGCCCGGCGGGTACCGGCGAAGTACTCCTCGAGCTGCTCCTTGGCCTGTGCCGTCAGTGTGCTTGGCTGGGGCGCATCGTCTTGGTTGGCAACGAACGCCACCTCGGTGAGCCCAGCGTCGTTGGCGCGGAGTCGGATCAGGCCCAGGGCATCGGCACAAGGGGGGCAGTAGTAATCCACCATGAAACCGGTCAGGGAAGTATCGGCAAGCGGCATGGGCATCCTCTGCGAAATGCGGGCAGTTACCCATGGATGTTGCATGAGCAACGCCAGCAGGTCCACGGTGGCGTAACGACTCTTTTTTGATAATGCGTCTCGTTTGTTTCATGATGTAGCGCTACTGATGTCATCGCTACGCGACGCTTGCCTGCCCTATGCCCACCTCACCACGCTCACTGTTGAAGATGTTTCTCGGGGAACGCCCGCGGTTGGTCCAGAGGATCAGCCGTATCGTCGACAACGAGGCCGAAGCCGAAGACCTGGCCCAGGATACCTTCGTCAAGCTGTGGCATCGCCAGCCAAGGGAAGATGATTCCGTGGGGCTGCTCTACCGTACCGCGCACAATCTGGCGCTCGACCATCTGCGCGCCCAGAAGGTACGCCAGCGTCACCAGGAGGGGGCTCAGGCAGAAGAGCAGGATGACGCGCATCCCAGTCCCGAGGCGATCGCTGCCACGTTGGAGCGCTGGGGTTACCTGATGGCGGAGCTGGACGCACTGCCGGCGCGCACGCGGCGCATTTTTCTGCTCAACCGCGTCGAGGGCGAGACCTATGCCGCCATTGCCGAGCGGTTGGGGGTTTCGGTGAGCACCGTGGAGAAGGAGATGATGCGGGCGATGCGGGCATGTCGCCAGTGGCAACGTCGGCATGATCAAGAATGAGGGAATCCGCTAGCTGGCACGTTACTAGAAAGACAACCACAAGTGCCGAAACAGTGATGATGGTGTGATGAGGAGATGTTCCAAGGTGGCGTTACCTTCACAGGAGACGCTCGACGATGAAGCCATGGCCTGGTTTCTGCGCCTGAGAGACCCCTCTGCCAACGAGGCGGATCGGCGTGCTTTCGAGGCGTGGCTGGCGCGGAGCGAGCGACATGCCGAGGCCTACGCAGAGGCGGAGCGACTATGGCAAGCAGTGGAAGCGCCGGCCAGGTTACTCGCCGAGCGCGAAGCGAGTGCCCGCCCGGCCTCGTCGCATCAATCCTGGCCCTGGGCGGCGGCAGCGTGCCTGCTGCTGACGCTACTGCTCGGCTTCGGCGCGTGGCGCGATCCCGGACTGTTCGACAGATGGATGGCGGACTTGGCCACGGCTCCGGGGCATAGCCAGCAGGTGACGCTGGAAGATGGCACTCGGCTGTTTCTCGATGCCGATAGCGCCGTGGATATCGAGATGACGGATGGCGGACGGCAGCTGACGCTGCGCCGAGGCCGGCTGTGGGTGGATGTGACCCATGAGCCGACGCGATCCTTCTCGGTATTGGCCGGTGAGGCGAGAACCCAGGTCTTGGGCACGCGCTTTGCCGTAGAGCGTCGCGCCGGTGATGTCCGTGTCACCGTGGAGGAGGGGCGTGTCGCCGTCTCCCATGGCCAGGGTGCCGAGAACGCCGAACAGGTGGTACTGGGTGCCAATCAGACGATCGAGCTTCACGCTGGCTCAGCGCTTGGGATGCCCAGCGAGATCGATGCCTGGGGCCGGCTGGCCTGGACCCGCGGCCAGCTGCTGTTCGATCAGACCGCGCTCGGCGAGGTGGCCGTGCAGCTCGAGCGCATGCTGCCGGGGCGGGTGGTGGTCAGTGGCGATGAGGCGGGGGCGTATCGGCTTTCCGGCAGTTTTCCCGCCAATGATCCCGACGCCATTCTCGACGCCCTGGAAACCAGCCTGGGGATAACCGTCAGGCGGCTGCCAGGGGTTA
Source organism: Halomonas salipaludis (assembly GCF_002286975.1). Lineage (GTDB taxonomy): Bacteria > Pseudomonadota > Gammaproteobacteria > Pseudomonadales > Halomonadaceae > Franzmannia > Franzmannia salipaludis. The sequence continues at coordinate 562,773 of NZ_NSKB01000002.1, read as the reverse complement.
CCTGGCTGGCGTCTCCGACGCATCCCTCTAATCATCCCTCCCACCAAGAGGTCCCTTCCCTATGACGAGGCTTCCATGGAAACAGTGACTCCGCCGGAGCAGACCACCGTTCAGTCGCTCAGCAAGCGTCTCAAGCATGCCACCCGAGAGCAGCATGAGCGGGTCGATCACGCGATCATGGCGTTGCGTCCTTTCGACGACCTGGAAGGCTATGCCCGCTTCTTGAGGGTCCAATATGGCTTTCAGCAGCGTGGCTTGCCCTGCTACCGCGATCCACGCTTAGCCGACTGGATCTCTGACCTGACCCTACGTTGCCGATACGCTGCAGTGGTCCGCGACTGTCAGGACTTGGGCGTCGAGGTTGAACAGCAGGCAGAGACCAAGCCGACCGGGGCGCTGCTTAGTGAGGCGGCGTCCCATCTGCTGGGCTGGCTGTATGTTAACGAGGGCTCCAATCTGGGGGCGGCCTTTCTGTTCAAGCGCGCCGCCGAGCTGGGGCTATCTGCCAGCTACGGGGCGCGCCACCTGGCGCCCAGCGACGACGGCCGCGGCCTGCACTGGCGACACTTCACCCAGCAGCTGGATGCGATAGCGCTAAGCGAGGCAGACATCGCCCAGGCGGTCGCTGGGGCCAAGGAGGCTTTCGCCTATGTCGAAGCGCAGGCGCGTTCGCTGGTTCGTTGAGGTGTCAATTGCCAAGGGCGAATCGAGGTAACGATGTGCCTAGCGCCGGGGAGCCAACCCCGCAGCGCGTAGGTGCTCGAGCAGTGCTGCGACCAGCGGCATGCTGCTTATCTGATCGGCAGGCACCCAGCGCACCTCGGCGGCGTCATCACCGGCTTGCAGCACACCGCCGATGGGGCTAGCGGCGAAGTCATGCAGTTCGTAAACGATGTCATCATCCCAGGCCAGCTGTGCCGTCCACAGCCGCTGGCCAACCTCGACGCGCAAGCCCGTCTCCTCGAACGCCTCGCGGGCGGCGGCGTCAGGCAAGCTTTCCCCAGGCTCGACCTTGCCGCCGGGTACGGACCATAAGCCCGCTTCGGGCGGATTAAGGCGCTTGACCATCAGGATGGCGCCATCCTCGCGCTGAATGACCGCGCAAGCGGCTTGTATCGTTCTCGGCACACTGCCCTCCGTTGATGCTCGAGCCACCCCGAGCCCTAATCCTGCCACCCTAGCGTAACGCTGACACGATCTCTGCTGCGCTGCTATTTCAACCATTCTTGCTCGAATCATTGAGGAACTCCTCTGTCTCGAACGTTATTTGAATGAGAAGCACAATCATTCAATGAATTACAGTGCGGAGGGGGAATTCACATGCAGCATGAACAGCGAGGGAGGCTGCCCGGTGTGGGGAAGGGGGTCTATCGCAAGATCGCCGAGGCGGTCGGCATCGTCGCGATGCTGGCGATTTTCGTGGCACTCGTCGGGTTGCGCGAGGCCCATGGGCAAGCGGATCAAAACGTCATGCCCGCGGGGCAAGTGGACAACCAGCCGCTCGCCCAGCAGCGCTACCGCTTCGACTTGCCCGAGCAGTCGTTGCTCTACTCACTCGGCGAGTTCACTGCCATCACCAATATCTCGGTGCTGCGTCCGGATGCCCGCGCCATCGATGCCACGGCGCCGGCCATCAGCGGCGAGATGACCGCCGATGAGGCGCTAAGACACCTGCTGAGTGGCACCGGGCTGGACATCGAGTACCGCAACCAGCGTACCGCGGAAATCGTCGAGCCGCAGCCGGCGACGATGACCAGCACCAGCGACCAAGTGGCGTTCAGTACCTTGACGGTTGAGGCCGACCGCCTTGGCGACGACTGGGTCTATCAGGAACCGCGCTCGGTAAGCGTGATCAGCCGCGAACAGATCGACAGACACCCTCCCCGGCATATCGCGGAAATCCTCCAGGAGACGCCGGGGGTCAATGCTTCGATGAATTATCAGACGCCGGGCCTGGCGCTCAATATTCGCGGCATGCAGGACTTTGGCCGGGTCAATATGATGGTCGACGGTGCGAGGCAGAACTATGCGATCAGTGGTCACCAACAGCGCAACGGTGAAGCCTTTATCGATCCCGAGTTTATCAGCGATGTCATCATCGAAAAGGGGCCATCTGCGTCCTTGGGCAGTGGCGGCACGATCGGTGGCAGTGCCAATTTCCGTACCGTGGGCGTCGATGACATTATCGCCGAGGGTGAAGAGCGAGGGGTGAGGCTGCGCGGTTCCACCGGGCTAGGCAAGTACAGCCAGGGCAACGACTATGATGGCAGTGTGGTCGCCGCGCTCAGGACGGGAAATGACGTCGAGTTACTGGCCGGCTACAGCCAGATGCGCAAGGGGGAATTCAGGGCAGGTAGCCGCGGGCAGTATGGACGAACGAATTACAGCTATAGCAACCCTACCAACATAGGCTACGAAAACGAAGGGGATCTCGTGGCTATCACACGCCAAGAACGGCGCAGTGGCTTGCTCAAGGGGGGCTTCCGTCTTACCGACACCCAGCACCTAAGTTTAAGCGCGCTGCGTAGCGAATTTGAGTTCGATACGGCGTCGTCTAGCCTCGGCTATAGCCACCCAGATGCTGACATTTTCCCTACCAGCAATAAGGTCGAGACCAGCACCTTCTCCATCGGTCATGAGTGGCGCCCCGATAGTGATTGGCTAGCACTGGATACCAGATTTTACTATGTCGATACCCGTAACGATCAGGAGATTCCTGACCGTTACGAAGACGAAGATGTGCCGGATGCCGCACTTCCGCACTTGCCCGGAGGTTTCAACTCGCGTACCCGCACCGAAACCTATGGGCTGACTGCGGAGAACAACGCCCGCTTTACCATCCCCGGCTTCGACGTGGCCTGGAATTACGGTTTTGATATTAGCAAAGATGAGACCTCGCCCAGTGCCAGCGGGACGCGAGAGACCAATAGAGATTATACCGGGGGCTTGGAACGCATGAACCCCGATGGGGAGCGCTGGCTCGGCAGCGCATTTAGTGCCCTGCAGTTCGACCATAACGACTGGCTCACCCTGCAGGCCGGGGTGCGCTACGACCAATACCGCCTGAAGGGCGAGACGGAATATTATACCCCTTACGGCAGTGGAAGGGGCTATTACACGATTGAAGCCGACCACAAGGATGAAGCTGTCTCCCCCAACCTAGGCGTAGCGGTCAAGCCCTTCCAGTCATGGCAGCTGTATGCCAATTGGGGCAAGGGCTGGCGGCCACCGACGATCACCCAGACCCTAGTGGGTGGCGACCATCGCTATGTCAATGACCCGACCCTGATCTTTCCCAATCCCTATCTCGAGCCGGAGCGCTCGGAGACCTGGGAGGTGGGTAGCAACCTGACCTTCGACGATTTTCTGTTTGACGGTGACCGCTTCCGCGCCAAGCTTAGCTACTTCACTGCCTATACCAAGAACTGGATGGGTATGGCGCAGGTACGCGCCCCTGGAGCGGGGGCTCTTTTGCCACTGCAAACCCAGGGCTTCGTCAATACCTCTCCGGTCACCAGCGAAGGATTCGAGATCGACCTCTCTTACGATACTGGCACGGTTTATGGTCGAGCCAGCTATACCGATACCGATATGAGGTCCAATTTAAGGTATCAGACAGACATTCTCGGTGGGGTCACTTACTGTGAAACCCGAAACTGTTCAAATGTGGGGCTATGGTATTACCCCAAACCTCCGCGGCAGGTCTATACACTGCAGTTGGGTACTCGAGCTCTTGATCAGCGTCTGGATGTCGGCCTGCGCCATCGCTACTCGTCGGGACACAAGCAGCTGCAATCGGAAGAAGGAGTCTATCGCTCTACCCGTGACGGGACCATTCAGCCTTATAACGTCACCGACTTCTATGCCGTTTATACCCCGACGGAGAATCTACGACTCAATCTGACCGTGGATAACCTGCGTGACGAAGCCTACGGCATTCCCATGGGGGATGTTCAAGTCATGAGTGCCTCGCCGGGACGTACGGTGATAGCAGGGGCCGAGTACCGCTTCTGATGGAGATAAATACCAGAATTCCGACCGCCGGCTCGCCGGTGGTCAGAATAGCGGAGCACGTTGCTGCTCCATTCAACTAGGCAATATAGGAGATGTAAGCATGTCCTTCTTTGTAGAGTATGGCGGTAACCTTACTGCTTCCAGCACGCTGGCGGATTTCTTCAACGACTTTAGCGACTTCTATGCTCAGGACGGTCACGAGTATAACAGTAGCTTCAATAGCACTCAGGGGTTCCCAGGACCGTTATTCGGCACCGAGTACGCTGTTACCTCCGAGCTTGGCGATATCGAGGATTTCTCGTTTATTGCCGGCGCGGCGGATGGTAACGACCTCACTTATACGCTGTTTGATGGCTGGCCCTCGAATTGGCACATCTTGTATGGCTCGCTGGACTCGCTGGCGTTTGGCGCCGACTTGGAGGATTGGCAGTCAACCGGTGATGGCAACTTCGCACTGGATGAAACCTACCTCGACCTCAGCGGTCTCGACCTGTTCGGCGAGCAGAGCGAAGGCCAAGACAACATCGTCCATGAAGTGGTATGGGGCCTGATGGGAGGTGACACCACGGCTCTTGAGGGGGTCATCAACGACATCCTCGATGACTACAGCCTGTCGGTGAACTCTACCTTCGCCGATCTTGAGCTGGCTGGCCTGGCAGGAGATGTCTCTACTACCGGCGTAGCCAGCACCAGCGACCTCGACGTCGCCCTGGCTGCCTGAGTATCGCCACATAATAAAAAAGGCAAGGGGATTCCCCTTGCCGCAACCTTTGATCACCGCGCCACGGGCCTTGTGCCCGGGGCGCCTTGGCATTGTCGCCGGCGGCGGTGCGATGTCAAGCCTGGTTACCGTGACCCTGTGATGAGTGATACCGAATGCACGCGCGAGTCCCCGGAGGGATTCGCCGGATTTTCACGACTCATCCGATAGGGGCAGCCCATCATGAAACCTTCGCGCGGCGAGCCGCGTAACGAGATACGCCAGGCGCTGGGTGCCTATCGCGGCGGCTTTCGTAGCGTTGGCATCTATAGCGCAGTGATCAATCTGCTGATGCTGGTGCCGCCGCTCTACATGCTGCAGGTCTACGACCGGGTGCTGGCCTCGGGCAATACCACCACGCTGCTGCTTTTGACGTTGATGGCGCTGGGCTTGCTGGCGCTGATGGGGGCGCTGGAGTACGTGCGCAGCCTGGTGGTGATCCAGATCGGCGAGCGCATGGACGAGCGGCTCGGCGAGCGGGCCTATACGGCGGCCTTCGAGCGCGGCCTGGCCGGCCAGGGTGCCCAGGCGGGCCAGGCCACGCGGGATCTCGACTCGCTGCGCCAGTTCATCACCGGCAACGCCATCTTCGCCTTCTTCGATGCCCCCTGGTTTCCGCTCTATTTATTGGTGATGTTCCTGTTCCACCCCTGGATCGGCTGCCTGGCACTGGCGGGCGCGGTGCTGCTGGTCGCCCTGGCGTGGCTCAACGAGCGGCTCTCCCAGCCACCGCTACGTGAAGCGGGCGGCCTGTCGGTGCAGGCCGCCAGCACCGCCGAGGCCCAGCTGCGCCATGCCGAGGCCATCGAAGCCATGGGCATGCTGGGTGCGTTGTCGCGGGGTTGGGCGCGGCTGCACGGCGGTTTCGTTGCCCTGCAGGGGCTGGCCAGCGAGCGCACGGCGCTGATCACCGCGGCATCTAAGAGCCTGCGCGTGGCGCTGCAGTCGCTGGTGCTGGGCTTGGGCGCCTGGTTGGCGGTGGGCGGCGCCATCAGCCCGGGCACCATGATCGCGGGATCGATCCTGATGGGACGTGTGCTGGGGCCCATCGACCAGGTGATCAACGCCTGGCGGCAGTGGAGCACCACGCGCCTGGCGCATCAGCGTCTGGCGGCGCTGCTGGAGGCGCATCCTGCCCGCGAAACGGGCATGGCGCTACCCGCGCCGCGGGGCGAGGTGGCGGTAGAAGCCGTCAGCGCAATGCCGCCGGGAGGGCGCAAACCGACCCTGGTGCAGATCGACGTTCGCCTGGCGCCGGGCGACGCGCTGGGAGTGGTGGGCCCCTCGGGTTCCGGCAAGTCGACCCTGGCGCGGCTGCTGGTGGGCGTATGGCGGCCCCAGGTGGGTACGGTGCGGCTGGATGGCGCCGCCATCCAGCACTGGGACAAGGCCCAGTTAGGGCCGCACATCGGCTACCTGCCCCAGGACGTGGAGCTGTTTGCCGGCAGCGTGGCGGAGAATATTGCGCGCTTTGCCGAGCCGGATTCGGCCCAGGTCATTACCGCCGCCAAGGCGGCTGGGGTGCATGAGCTGATCCTGTCGCTGCCCCAGGGCTACGACACGCCGTTGGGCGACGGCGGCGTGGGGCTCTCCGGTGGTCAGCGGCAACGCATTGGCCTGGCCCGAGCGCTCTACGGTCCGCCATCGCTGGTGGTGCTCGACGAGCCCAATGCCAACCTCGACGACGCCGGCGAGCAGGCGCTGCTGGCGGCCCTGCAGTGGTTGCGTGAGCGCAAGGCGACGGTGGTGCTGATCACCCATCGGCCTCAGGTGCTCAAGGCCACCACGCATCTGCTGGCATTGAAGGGCGGCCGGCAGGCGCGGTTCGGCCCGACCCAGGAGGTACTGCAGGCGGGGGCGTCACGTCAGGCCGCTGCCCGCAGTGCAACCCTGATGGCGCACAGTCCCTACCAGATGGAGAACAGCGCATGAGGCTATCTCCCGATACGGCGCATGGCACCGAGACCGGCACTGCCATCGCGTCGGCCACGCCGGACTGGCAAGCGATGGCGCAGCGGCGGCGGCGTCCGCGTCGCTTGGGCGGCTGGCTGCTGCTGACGGGCTTCGTGGGCTTCGTGGTGTGGGCGGCCCTGGCACCGTTGGACAACGGCGTGGCGGTCCCCGCCACCGTGGTGGTGTCGGGCAACCGCCAGGCGGTGGAGCACCCCAGCGGCGGCATCGTAGAGCGCCTGTGGGTGCGCGAGGGCGACCGCGTCACCCAGGGCCAGGTGCTGGTCAGCCTGGATGCGACCCGCCATAGCAGCGAGGTAGACGTATTGCGTGGCCAGTACAGCACCGTCCTGGCGGAGATCGCCCGCCTCGAGGCGGAGCGCGATGGCCTTGCCAGCATCGACTACCCCGCCGAGCTGATCGAGCAGGCAGACCCGGAACGGCTGACTGTGCTGGCACTGCATCGCCAGCTGTTCGAGAGCCGCCAGGCCTCGCTCGCCTCGGAACTGGCGGGGCTGGACGCCAGTTTGGCAGGCCAGCGCGCCCAGGCTAGCGGGCTCGAAGCATCGCTGACGCAGAAGCGCCGACGGCTGGCGCTGCTGGGCGAACAGCGCGACAACCTGCGCGGCCTGGCGGAAGAGGGCTACATTCCGCGCAACCGCCTGCTGGAGGTCGAGAGCCAGTACGCCCAACTGCAGGGCGAGCTGGTCGCCGACCGCGGCACCCTGGAGCAGACCCAGCGCCAGATCGATGAACTCCAGCTGCGCATGACCCAGCGCCGCGAGGAGTATCAGCGCGACGTACGAGACGCCTTGACCCAGGCACGCTGGCGCATGAGTGAGCTGGCCGGCCGCCTGGCCACGGCGGAGTTCGAGCTGGCGCATACCCAGCTACGCGCGCCGGCCGCAGGCATCGTGGTGGGCTTGGCCCAGCACACAGAGGGCGGCGTGGTGGCGCCGGGCGGCCGCCTGATGGAGATCGTGCCCGAGCATGAGCCACTGCTGGTGGAGGGCCAGCTGCCGGTGGAGCATATCGACCGGGTGCACGCTGGGCTGCCGGTGGAGCTGGCCTTTACCGCCTTCGAGCGCAGCACCACGCCGCGGGTGCCTGGCGAAGTGGCCCAGGTCTCCGCCGACCGCCTGGTCGATGAGCGCAGCGGCGAGCCCTACTACCGCCTGCGGGTGGAGGTGGCAGCGCAGGACCTGGAGGGGCTGGGCAGTGACGCCCTGCGTGCCGGCATGCCGGTGGAGGCTTTCGTGCGCAGCGGTGAGCGTACGCTGCTCAACTACCTGTTCAAGCCGCTGCTGGATCGCGCCCGCACCGCCTGGGGGGATGCCTGATGGATAAGTTGGTTTGCCGCGTGCTCGCTGCCTGGCTGCTGGTGACCGGGAGCGCATTGCTGGCCCTGCCCGCCATGGCGCTGGATTTCCGCCAGGCCTATGAGCTGGCGCTGCAGCACGACCCGACCTGGCAGGCGGCTCGCAGCGAGAGCGCCGCGGGCAGCCACGAACAGGCGCTGGGGCGTGCGGCGCTGCTGCCCAATCTAAGCTACCGCTATAGCCGCATGCGCAACGACGCGGAGATTCGCCAGGACACCGTCGCGGGAGCGACCCGTCAGGACCTGGCGTACTCCAGCTACTCCTCCGGCTTCACCCTGACCCAGCCGCTGTTCGATGCGGCGGCATTCGCTCAGTACCGCGAGGGCAAGGCACGCGCCGAGGCCGCCGGCTTGACCCTGGAGCGGGCGCGACAGGCGCTGGCGGTGCGCGTGCTGCAGGCGTATACCGACGCCCTCTATGCCGAGGAGGAGGTGGTGCTGATGCGCGCCCATGGCCGGGCCCTGGAAGAGGAGGCCGAGCGCAGCCGGCGCTTCGTGGCAGGCGGCGAGGGCACCCGTACCGACCAGATGGAGATCGAGGCCCAGCGGCGGCTGGTGGAGGCGCAGTTGATCGAGGCCGAGGACCGCCGCCAGGATGCCCGCAATTCCCTGGCGGTGTTGATCGGCCACTCGCCCGGCGCTGCGCTGGCGCCGCTACGCGATGATGCACGGTTGCAAACGCCGGCCCTGCCGCCGCTGGACGAGTGGCGCGAGCGCGCCGTGGCGCATAACCCCGAGCTTGCCGCCCAGCGTAGCCTGCTGGAAGCCACCCGGCAGCACCGAAACCAACAGCGTGCCGGCCACTTGCCCAGTGTACGGCTGGCGGCGCGCAGCCAGATCACCGACTCCAACGCCGAGAACCAGGTGGGTCAGCGCTACGATACCGACAGCATCGGCGTGGAAGTGCAGGTGCCGCTCTACGCTGGCGGGCGCGTGCGCGCCGCCAGCCGTCAGGCCAGCGACAGCCTGGAGCAGGCCCGCTTCGAGCTCGACGGCGCCATGGCCGAACTGCTCAACGACGTCGAGCGCCAGTACCGCATGACCCTGAGCAGCCAGCGGCGCATCGAGGCCTACCGCGATGCCGTGGCCGCCGCCGAAGCGCGGCTCGATGCCACCCGGCGCAGCATCCTCGGCGGCGAGCGCACCAACCTCGATGCCCTCAACGCCGAACAGCAGCACGTCGAAGCCCAGCGCGACCTGGCCCGCGCCCGCTACGACTACCTGCTCGCCTGGCTGTCGCTGCGCTGGCAGGCGGGCGTGCTCGACGCTGGCGATATCGAGCGGGTGGTGGGGGCTTTCGGTGCAGGTTAGCGCGCGGTTTGGTTAGGTGTCCTGTTGGGGGCTGGGATTGCCCAGCATGCGCGCCAGGATGCCATCCTTGAGCCACAGGCGATGGGCCAGTGCCATCGCCACATGGCCGACGATCAGTGCCAGCAGCAGCCAGGCCAGGGTGCTGTGCAACAGGTCGGCAGGCGCCATCATCCAGGCAATCTCGCGCTCCGCCTCCGGCATCAGCTCCTTGCCATAGAAGATCAGCGGGCCGCCCCGGCCATACTGGCGCAGGATGGCCATCGCCGGTATCAGGATCAACAGCGCATAGAAGGCCAGGTGCATGCAGCGCGCCAGCAATCCCCCCAAACCTGGTGGGCGGGGTGGTCGGTGATGGCGCTGGCGGTAGGCCCAGATGGCGCGCAGCAGTGTCGTCACCAGCAACATGGCGCCCAGTGAGCCGTGGGGGCCGATCCTTGCCAGCAGCAGGGTGACGGGGTGCTCACCGAATCCCTTCCAGGCCAGCAGTACGCCGAATAGCAGTATCACTTGCGCTGCCGTCAGCCAGTGGAGGAGACGGCTGACGAGACCATAGCGATTAGGGGTGTCCCGCCAGCGATTGGCCGGTGTTGTCATGCCTCGAGGTTCCACGCGATGTTCAGTCGTCGGTCTTGCCCAGGCGCCAATAGCCCATGCTGGTGACGCACTGCTTGGGCAAGCCGCACGCATTGACCAGATAGCGGCGAATATCCCGGGTGACCTTGGTTTCTGCCGCAATCCAGGCATAGAAGGGGGCATGGTCGTCGAGACTCGCGGGCTCCCACAGGGCGGCGTCGTCTTCATCGAGCCCCTCGGTGGAGCCACCATGCGGTTGGCCGCCCAGGGCACGGACCTCCTGATGCAGGTCAATATCGCGGATGGCCCGCATCAGCAGGTCGCCGTGGTGGCAATCCGGCTCGCTATCGCGGGTCAACCAGCGCAGCTTGGCGGGGGGAGAGAGGGGCTGGATATCATCGCTACGCGGCACTTCGATCAAGGCCTCTACCCGTGGGGCGAGGGGCAGGTCGTCGAGTGTTTCGAAGATGCCGGCCGCCGCCGGCAGGGCGGTCTCGTCGGCGACGATGAGAATGCGCCGTACGCCCCGCGGTGGCTTCCACTCATAGCCGAGCTTTTCGCCCCCGGCATTGGCCAGCGGGGCGGTCATCGCCAGGCGGTCGCCGGGGCGGGCGCGCATCGCCCAGCGTGAGGCGGGGCCGTTGTCGCCGTGCAGCACGAACTCGACATCGACTTCGCCGCGTGCCGGGCGCAGCGCACGAATGGTGTAGGTGCGCATGGGCGGGCGCTGGGCGTCGGGCAGGGCACGATAGGCGCCGAACCAGTCGTGCTCTTCCAGCTTGGCGATCTCGAACAGCGCGTCTAGGCCGCTGGCGTCCTTGGGAAAGAACAGTTTGACGCGTTGGTCCGGCGCGGGGGGTGGCCATCTGGCCCACCTGGGGCCCGGTGAAGGTGAACCTGACCAGCGATGGGCTGACCTGGGTACGGCGTGCCAGGGTGATATCGAAAAGGCGATAGCTCGTGCGTCCAGCCATAGTGGATGACTCCCATGGTGAGCTGGGAATGCTATCACTGATAGTAATGATTCTCAATAATATTGGATATGATGAATTACCCCGCCTGGAACGTTAACTCTCATGGGCATTGGATGAACCGTAGGTTAACGAGGCGATGGTAATGGTGCGATTGTTATGGGTGGCATTGGCGGCATTGAGCTTCGCTGTGGGCTTTCTGGGCCTGTTTCTGCCGCTATTGCCGACCACGGAGTTCATGCTGGCGGCGGTCTACTGTGCCTCTCGCGGCTCGCCGCGCTTTGAGGCCTGGATCCGCTCGCGGCGCTATGTCGGGCCACTGCTCGAGAACTGGGAAAGGGAGCGGGCGATCCCACGGCGAGCCAAGTTCGTCGCCGTGGGAATGATCGTCGCCAGCATGGTGATGATCCTGCTGCACCTAGGCCAGGGCTGGCTGCGTTGGGCGATCGTGGCGCTACTGGTAGCGGTGGCGGTCTGGCTGATTACGCGACCGGAGCCTTCGGCGCCTTCGCGCTGAACCTGAGCGATTTGAGTGCGGTATCCCGTAGCCGTTCGAGAGTGGAGCCACTTGATCGACCATCGCCGCTGGGGCATGGTCACCCAAGCTTCTCCTATCATCGGCGATGAGTAACGCGCATGCCCTACGACCTCAGTGAACGCTTGGTTATTGGACTGGCGTCCAGCGCCCTCTTCGACCTGTCGCAGTCCGACCAGGTATTTCGCGAACAGGGCGAGGCGGCCTATCGTATTTACCAGCGCGATCACGAGGATATTCCCCTCGTCACAGGCGTTGCCTTCCCCTTTATCAAGCGTCTACTGTCACTGAACGAATTGAGCCCGGAGGATCCACCCATCGAAGTGGTGCTGCTGTCGCGCAACGATCCGGAAACCGGGCTGCGTGTCATGAAGTCGATAGAGCACCATGAGTTGGGTATTACGCGGGCGATCTTCCTGCAAGGGCGCTACCCCCACCGTTTTATCCCGGCACTCAATATCAGCCTATTTCTGTCAGCCAATCGCCAGGATGTCGACCAGGCGATCCTCGCGGGGCATCCGGCGGGTCAGGTATTGTCCTCAGGCGACCTCGACCTGACTGATGAGGAGGAACTGCGTATCGCTTTCGACTTCGACGGTGTGCTGGTCACCGACGAGTCCGAAACCATCTACCAGCAGCAGGGGATCGATGCATTTCACGAGTATGAACGGGCCAATGCCCAGGTACCGCCCGAGGCGGGCTTGCTGGCCGTGTTCCTGCGCAAGCTGGCCCACATCCAGATGCTGGAGAAGCAGCGTGAAGAAGAAACTCAGGGCGCCTATCGACCCAAGGTCAGGGTATCTATCGTGACGGCCCGTAATGCGCCGGCCCATGAGCGAGTCATTCATACCATGCGTAGCTGGGGGGTGACCGTCAACGAGGCCTATTTCCTCGGCGGCATCGCCAAGGAGCATGTGCTCGGTATTATCAAGCCGCACATCTTCTTCGACGACCAAGCGTCTCACCTATCGGCCACCAGCGATATCCTGCCGTCGGTGCATGTGCCTTTCGGGCAGCTCAATCAGGGGCTTGGCATCATTAAGACGTGAGTGTCACTGCCGACGCCGCAGCACCATCCCGGCGTGATAGAGCACACCGTCGATGAATTCTCCATCGGCGGTGAAGCCGGTGTCATCCCAGTACTCGATATATTGGCCGGTCACGCGATAGCGCCCTTGATAGGCGCTCTCGCGCTCGCCGCGGGCTTCGTCGTAGCGATTGTTGGGCAGTAGTTCGTGGCGGATGTAACCGTCGTCGGTGACCCACATGCCGACATAGGGGTGGTCTGCCATGGTGACGTCTCCAGATGCATTCTCAGCAAGCACGCTGCTGTTGCTCGTTGAGAGCGTGATGAGTGCAGCGTAAAGCAGCACCCTGAGGTGGGATAAGCGACGGCCGGTGGTCACTGCGAGCTTTCCATCCGGGAGGTGGATCGGTGCTCAGCGAATACTTCTGAAAGCGCCTGTGAGGCGGTAATGGCACGCGTAAACCCGGCGGGGACGGTGATCATGTAAATGACCTCCTTCAACTCCTCTTCCGAGACACCGACATTGAGCGCATAGCCGGCATGGACGCGCATGATGCCGGTTTCGCCCATGGCTGCCATGGCGGCGACAGCTGCGAGCTGTCGTGTGCGATCGTCGAGTACATCCCGCCCCCAGACATCGCCCAGGGCATAGGCCTCCGTCGCTTCGGCGAGAAAGGGAAACTCCTCACGCATGGCTTCGAGGTTTGGCTGTGCTTCGCCATTGTTGAGATGGCGGATCATCTCTGCACCTCGTTCGCTGCGCGCTTCGGTCGTCGTCGCCTGAGCCGTGAAGGGCAGGGCTGCCGTGGCGGCTAAGGCAAGGCTGGCGAGTGAGGCCTTGCCTGGTGTGGTAATTGAGAGCATTGGTTTTTCCTCGTGCGTCGGGGCTCATGCCGGGCTTGCGGTGGGGCGAACCACGATATCGCTGGTGTCCACCTCGTCGGGCTGGCCGATGACATGGGCAATGGCCGTGGCGATGGCGCCGGGCTTGAGGGCGATCTGGCGGAAACTCTTCATCGCTTCGGCGGCGCCGGCATCGGTGATGGTGTCGGCTAGCTCCGACTCGACCACGCCGGGATAGACGCAGGTGACGCGGAGGTTGTCGTGCTCTTGGCGCAGCCCGTCGGAAATCGCCCGCACGGCGTACTTGGTGGCGCAGTAGACGGCGCCGGTAGGCACCACGTAGAGGCCGCCGATGGAGGAGATGTTGATCACCTGCCCGCTGCCTTGGGCCTGCATGGTCGGTAGTACGGCGGCGATGCCGTGGAGCACGCCGCGGATGTTGACGTCGATCATGCGGTCCCACTCGTCGACCTTGAGCGAGGCCAAGGGCGAGAGCGGCATGATGCCGGCATTGTTGATGATCACGTCGATGCGACCATGGAGCTTCAGTGCGGCATCGGCAAAGGCCTGCACGTCGTCGCGTCGAGTCACGTCCAACGCGCGATACTCTACGTTGCCGCCTTCGGAACGAAGGGCCTGAGCCAACGCTTCCAGGCGCTCGGTACGGCGTGCGCCGATGACCAAACGATGACCCTGTTTGGCCAACAACCGGGCGGTGGCCTCGCCAATGCCGCTGCTGGCGCCGGTGAGAAGAATGACTTTACTCATGAGAATGACTCCGTATGGGGGCTTGGGACGACCCTGTTGCGGGGCTCGAATAATCGATCCACGAGCAAGAGCGTCGTTGTGATAAGCCTACGGCGGTGCACTGCACGCCGACAGAGCCATTCCTATTGCAGCATTGCCGGATTCTATTGGTGAGGCGTATTTAAGGTTTTTTTATCCCGAAAATTTGCCTAAACCTTTATTGGCGCGAATGGTGGGGAGGGCGATTAAGTGCCTATAGGACCTGGTTTTAAATCCCAAGAGCGAATGATTGCGCTGCTGTATCGGCTAGCGCCGCATGAGGGGGTTACCCAGTCGCAACTCAGCGAGGTGCGCTTCATGCGCTCGGACCGGCCGCCCGGCGAGGAAGTGCGTGAAATGAAAGCCTCTCTGGCGCTATTGTCACCTGAACGGTTGGCAGACCTGGCAGTGTCGCATTGAGAGTTTAGGGCGAGAAGGCTGGCGCCGCTGACTCACCATCAGCGGGCCAAACGCCTGATGCTCAAAACCAGCTTACGATCAGCGCGGCGAGATCGTTCGCCGCCTGCTCTTTCGTGCAGCCACCACGGACCATCTCGTCTGACAATGCTTCAGCGGCCCCGATCAGGCCAACGCAGCGACGGTGGACAGCCTCGGGCGAAAGACGAGACAAGGGCGTCAATACATCTACATAGAAAGCGATATGGCCCCGTAGCATCTCCTGCTGGTAGGCATCCATCTGTGCGTCGCCCCGAAGTGCAGCGGCAATGGCATGCCATTCCGGGCCCACAGCGGTGGTGCACTCCATGTAGGCTTGCGCGCCGACCTGAGCGACATCCTCCAATCGCGCAGGGGTCTGTGACAGCGCCGTTGCTAGCGCCGCTACCTGCTGCTCCATGATGCCCTTGTAGAGGGCGATCATCAGCCCAGATCGGCTATCAAAATGGCTGTAGGTGATCGGCTTGCTCACTCCTGCACGCTCGGCGAGTACACCGAGCGTCAGTGCATCCGTCCCTTCCTCGCGCACTATCGTGCGAGCGGTTTCAAGGAGCTGAGCCCTTCTGGCTGCTCTCGGAAGTTTTTTCGCCAATTGCCACTCCTCTGCTTGACAGCTTGAGCCTTCCTCATATACTACCAAGAGTAAGTTACTATTAGTAGCTTACTTTTGGTAGCATCCACTTGCCTGGGCGGCCCGCCCAACCACGGAGGTTCCATGACCATTCTCTCCCGCCGGTTTCACCTTGTCGACCGCCCAGACGGGCTGCCCCAAGCCGATGATTTCAAACTTGTCGAGAGCGCTCTCGATGCACCTGCTAGCGGCCAACTGCTTGTCCGCAACGAGTGGCTATCGGTCGACCCCTACATGCGTGGCCGGATGAACGACCGCAAGACTTACATACCGGCCTTTGAATTGAACCAGCCTCTGGATGGGGCCGCGATCGGAGTTGTCGTCGAAAGTGGCGACGCTAATTTCTCGCCCGGCGACACAGTCAGCCATTTCGCCGGATGGCGCGATCTTGCACTGATCGCTGCGGATTCTGCCACGCGCATCGATACGGACATAGCGGTGCAGGCTTATCTAGGGCCACTCGGCTTTCCCGGTCTGGCCGCCTATGCTGGCCTTCTACGCATCGGCAATCCCAAGCCAGGAGAGACGGTATTCGTCTCGGCGGCGGCGGGCGCGGTGGGATCATTGGTTGCGCAAATAGCCAAGATCAAGGGGTGCCGGGTGATCGGCTCGGCCGGCTCGGAAGAAAAACTCCGCTGGTTGCGCGAAGAGGCTGGTGTCGATGTCGCGATCAACTACAAGGAAGTGCCTGATCTGACTGAGGCCCTGAGCGCAGCGGCCCCCGACGGCGTCGATATCTATTTCGACAATGTCGGCGGGGCACATCTAGAGGCGGCACTGGCCGTCGCCAACGATTTCGCCCGTTTTCCCCTCTGCGGGATGATCGAGCAGTACAACGACACCCCCACCGGACCCCGCAACATCTATTCGGTCATCGAGAAAAGCATCCGACTCGAGGGCTTGATCTGTACCAACTATCTCGACCTCTGGGAGGAGTTCCAGCGCGATGTCGGGCAATGGATTCTGGATGGGAAGATTAAATGGCAAGAGACGGTCGTCAATGGTCTCGAGAATACGCCTACCGCGTTCCTCGACCTCTTCGCCGGAAAAAATACCGGGAAAATGCTCGTAAAACTTTCCCATCACTGAAATCACCGACGCGGCTACCTCTCTCCAGGCACATCTGTCATCTAGTCTCCCTGCGCCGGTGCTTGCCTGGAAACGGGAGTAAAAATCAGCGTCTCAGGAGAAGAGAATGATTAACCTTACGCGTAGAGCTGTTCTCGCAGGCATGGCCGCCGCCATGCTTTCTGCGGGCATGCCTTCACTTTCGTGGGCCACTGAGCCCACGGTCATGCCACCGGTTCGCATGGTCGAAACCAATGGAATCAACTTGGCGGTGTATGAAGCTGGGGCCGGGCCGGCCATTGTCCTGCTTCACGGCTTTCCCGGATTGGCGTTCACCTGGCGCCACCAGATCCCCGCGCTCGTGGACGCCGGCTACCGCGTGATCGTTCCCGACCTGCGAGGCTACGGTCTCAGTGACACCCCCACTGCAATCGAAGATTACGACATCGCCCAGCTGACGGGAGATGTCGCCGGCCTGATGGACGCGCTCGATGTGGAGAAGGCTGTCGTCATGGGCCATGACTGGGGCGGCCTCCTCGCATGGCAGATGGCGCTTTTCCATGAAGAGCGCATTGCCGGGGTGATCTCGCTTAATACACCGCACATCCCTCACTGGATGCTTTGGCTTCACCCGGATCTCGTCAACCCCGTATTGCCGGAAGGGCAGGACTTCATGGCAGATCCGCACGTCGACCCGGTTGCCCAGATGCAGGAGGTCTACAGCCCGCAGATGTACGTACTGATGTTCCAGGATGGGCGAGCGGCCGATGACATCATGAACCGGGACGTAAGAGGCACCTTGAGAGGCGCAATGCGCAAGGATCTCGGCACGCCGGAAGGCTGGGATAGCCTGCCTCAGGCGGTCCTGAATATGGAGTATTACGGCCAGCCCGCATCGGCGGAACTCCCTGGAAACGACGTCCTGACCTCAGCCGAGCTGGACTACTACGTCAGGCATTTCGAGCGCACCGGTTTCACTCCCGCCATCCACTGGTACCGCAACATCACACGCAACTGGGAGGCGGGGCTTGATATCGATCAGACCGTCCGTGTGCCGTCGCTGATGGTAGCGGCAGCCAACGATGTGGTGCTCAGGCCGAGCATGATGGATGGGATGGACGCCCATGTGCCGGATCTCGAAACGCATGTCCTTGCCGACACCTGGCATTGGACACCAGAGGAAAAGCCAGAAGAGTTGAACCGGCTGGTCATTGCTTGGCTCGAGCAACGCTACGCACCGCATTGAGCGCATGTAGAGCGGCCACCGATAACCGGCGTGCCCCGAATTGAGAACGCCTGAGATGCAGAGCATCCAAGCAAACCACTTTTATAGAAGGGTGAAGATGATGAAAGAGATGACAGAAAAAGTCCTG
Organism: Halomonas salipaludis; assembly: GCF_002286975.1. Taxonomy (GTDB): domain Bacteria; phylum Pseudomonadota; class Gammaproteobacteria; order Pseudomonadales; family Halomonadaceae; genus Franzmannia; species Franzmannia salipaludis. The sequence goes on along the minus strand of NZ_NSKB01000002.1, from coordinate 545,097 downwards.
TTCGTGGGAGGCTCGGGCGTCGTCGGGTCATGCACGGTGAAGCTGTTTCGCGAACGGCATGCGGACATTCCAATCCTGATCGGCGGTCGCAATCTGGAAAAGGCCCGGGCTGTCGCACGTGAGCTAAGCTCCGCCGAGGCGGTCGACGTCGATGTCGACAAGCCCGGCCTAGGTCTTGCGAAGGACGTGGCCCTGGCCGCTGTCGTGATGCTGGTGCCCGACGAGGGGCTCAAAGGCCTTGCTCTGGCGCAGGAAAAGGGAGTGCCTTACCTTAGCATCGGAAACTGGCTCGTCGAAGTGGGCGCCGAGATGGCCCATTTTATGCGACGTCCCCAGGCATCCCCGATCGTGCTTGCGAGCCATTGGCATGGCGGAACCGCGGTGTTCCTCACGCAGGCCAGCGTAACGTCCCTGGATACGGTTCGATCCGTGAAGGTTGGGGCAGTGGTGGATGAGCTGGATGCGACCGGCCCGGCCGCCATTGCCGACATGAAACGGGGTAGCGAAGGTGGGATAGGCATCCTTGCCTTCAAGAACGGACACCGTGTTTGGCTGTCCGGCGCCGCAACAACGCGAACGATCAACGCTGTCGACGGCCGGGAGCTCGAGGCAATGGCTTTCGCTCCCTATGATGTGGTCAGTCTCCACGCCATGACCGGCGCGGACGACGTTCGCTTCGATATTGCCAGCAGCGTTTCTTCGAGCCGGCTGCGCGGAGGCAGCATCGCGACTGAACTCGTCGTGGAAATTGAGGGCGAGGTTGGCGGTAAAACTCAAACGCGTCGTGCGAGCCTCGAGTTTACGCGAGGCCAAGCCACGCTGACGGGCGTCAGTGTTGTACTGACGCTTTCGACGGTTCTCGGACTGGAAGGCCAGCCTCCCGTTTCGCCAGGTCTCTACTTTCCGGAACATCTTATTAATGCGGAGTGGTTCCTGAATGAGCTAATCAGCGCAGGAGCTACAGTGCTCAAGGAGGATTAAGAATGGAATGTAGCATTGTATGAGCGGAGGACACTTGTTATGCCATTATTGGATAACTTGCAATAGGGAACTGACTGCAGTTGTGAACTCGCACGGTAAGCAGCGAGACTCCGGCCGTTCGAAGCCTCACCGGCGAATTTTCGGTGAGCGGGGTAAAGCCACTGCCCAAATATGACGGCGAGCTGACATGAGACCTCGACTCAGCTTTCTCTCACGGTAATCTTCGCGACGGGGGCCGCGCTATCTCGGAGCGCAGCCTGGCTCTGTTTCCAGGTGTCTTGCTCTATGCAGAATATGCTCCTTAGCCACGCCAGTGTCAGACGCCGGGTCGCCTCCAGTGCCTCGGGATCTTCTACCTCGGTCTCGCGCGCGTCGAGCCCCGCGATTCCGCCTAGCCCGTGGCCCACGTTGCTGATCGTCAGCAGGGCCTCGGCCCCCGGCGCGTCATAGAAGGAATCCGCGTGCCACTCTGGGCCGCGCGGCGTGAAATGGGGATCATCCAACGCGCCGCAGATCACAAGTATCGGCAATTCGATGCCGCTGAAATCCACATCGAAGAAGGGAAAGCGAGTGGCATGCTCTGGTGTCAGATCGGCGCCGCCGCGACCCGGGGCCGCCAGCAGGATACCACCGCGGATGCGTGGATCGGAGAACACCTCCCCCTGCAAACGTCCGCCAAGCAGCAGGCTGCAGGTATGTCCGCCGAAGGAGTGGCCCGCCACGGCGATCCGATCGTGATCCAGCCGTCCTGCGATGGCGGGGGCCTGTCGCTCGATCTCGGCCAACTGATCGACGATCGCACGTAACTCGACCACGCGCTCGCGCCAGAAGAAGGGGCCTTCAGGTTGGTCGGGGGCAAGCCCGCCGACCCGTGAGCTGGCGTGCGTCGGCTGGATGACGACGATCCCCCGTTCGGCCCAAAACTGGGCGAGCGGGGCGTAGCCGTCCTTCGAGGGGATATAGTTCGACGGACCGAAGCCGTGCGACAGGATCACGATCGGAAGAGTGTCCCCGGTTGCAGGCGCGGTGAGGCGCAGCTCCAGGGATTGGCGGTCAGGCATCGCCAGGCGGATCGGGGTATAGGCGACGGTCAGGGCGGGTTCCGGCGTCGGCAGGACGCGGGACAAGTTGATCAGTCGGTTCATCTGTTCGCCTCGTTTTGAAGCTGCGAGCACAGCGCCTCTGCTGCGCCCGTGGATCAGGCGGCGGAGAGGCCTGCTTCCGCAACGGCGGCGGCAATGCTATCCGCGTCGGTGACGTCGAGGGGCATCAGCCGCAGGTTGTCCGAAACGGGCAGGCCCTCGGCGGAAGGATTGCGCATCGTGGCGATGACCTCCCAGCCCCGGTCGAGGAATTGCGCGACGATGGCCCGGCCGAAGCCCGAAGAGGTGCCGGTGATGAGTATACGGGGCATATCTGGTCTCCTCGTCTGATGTGCAGGAGAGGATAGACAGCAGCGGCCGTTCATTCTATACACGAATGTCCATAATTATTCATCAAGAGTCCAGAAGTATGCACGATGGTATCGAAGACCCCCTGTCCAGCGTCGTCATGCTGCTCAAACCGGCGGTGTCCATCTCGAAGATGGTTGAGGCGGGAGGCCAGTGGCAGGTCGAGCGGCATGACATGGCCAGCCCCTTCTACTGCGCGATGGTCGAGGGGGGCTGCCAGGTTGAGGTAACCGGTCAGGCGCCGGTCACGCTGTCGGCCGGAGACTTCATCCTGATCCCCGATCTGCATGGTTTTCGCATGACCAGTGAGGTGCCTCCGGAACCGAAGGGGCCGGGCCGGCCGCTTGAAGTCGGCCCCGGGCGGGTTCGCCTCGGCCCCGCTGACGCCCCCGTGGAGATGCGCGCGCTGGTCGGGCACTGCCGCTTCGAAGCACCCCCAAGCGACCTGCTGGTGTCACTGTTGCCCGAGATGATCCATGTCTCCGGCCACGCCCGCCTGATGGCTCTGGTGCCGGTGATCCACGAGGAGACCCGCGCAGAGCGGCCGGGGCGTAAGCTGATCCTCGAGCGGCTGCTGGAGGTACTACTTATCGAGGCGCTCCGCTCGGGGCCTGCCGTGGACATGCCCGCGGGGTTACTGCGTGGGCTGTCCGATCCGAAACTGGCCGTCGCCTTGCAGCGCATCCACTCGGATGTGGGGGGCGAGATTTCCGTCGCTAGGCTGGCGAAGGACGCGGGCATGTCCCGCTCCGGCTTCTTCGAGAAGTTCCGGAAGGAAATCGGACGCGCGCCGATGGAATATGTGACGGACTGGCGCATGGCCATCGCCAAGACCCTACTACGACATGGCAAACTTACCAACACGGAGATCGCCCTGAGGGTCGGTTATGGATCCGCCAGCGCCTTCGGGATGGCATTTGTCCGGCACGAGGGCCTTTCTCCCGGTGCGTATGCAGGTAAGCAAGAGCGTTAGGGATAGAGCTTCAAAGGGTGGATGCAAAGCTGGATGGACGGCCGGCAAGGAACGCTTATCCGCTGTTGGCCTACCTAGCGCACAACCTTGCTGGGGTCGCTGTCGGGGTCGATATGAATAATAGCCACTTACTCAGCACGATATGCTGAGTAAGTGGCATGTGCAATCAGTCGGCTATGAGCAGCGTCACGTCGATGTTTCCGCGCGTCGCATGGGAGTACGGGCAATCGCCGCGGCAGTGGAAAAACAGTCATTCATAGCGACCAGCATCTTTGGCGTGTTCAACCACCAAACCCCTTAACCGCTGGTAGCTGCCGGTCTGCATCCGGCCTGGCTCCCGTCGTTCTCGGTACGGCCTGAAGCCAGGCTCAGGGTGGATTGCCGGTAGACAGGGAACTGTTATCCGGCCAAGTGGAAAGCGCGTGCTCTGTGATGGCCACCAGCATGTCGTGGCTGAAGCCGGCCTTGGCCTGTACCGCCATGCCGTGCAGCACGGTCATGACATAGGCGGCCAGCACGGCGCTGTTGGCCGACGGTGGTAGATCCCCCTCCTGCTTGGCCCGTTCGAATCGCTCGCGCAGCATGACCTCGCCTTTTGCACGGGCTTCGACCAGTGCCTGACGAATGGGCTCGGCGTCGTCCGAGCCCGCCAGGGCGCCATGAATGCCGAGGCACCCCGGGCGGTCGAGGTGGCGGGTATGCAGCTCTGCCGCGCCGCGAAAGATCTCTTCCACCACCTCTCGTGAGGTTGGCCGCTCCAGCGCAACCGGGAAATAGTCCAGGTAGTGCGTGAAGTAGCGCTCGATCGCTCGACGGAACAGCGCCTCCTTATTGCCGAAGGCCGAGTAGAGCCCGGGGCGCTCGACACCCGTGGCCTGCGTCAGGTCGGTGTACGACGTGCCTTCGTAGCCCTTGCGCCAGAACATACAGAGAGCCGCGTCCAGCGCCTGCTCCACATCGAATTCGCGCTGACGTCCCATCGGATCACCTCCTCTTTTCATACCGATCGATACTAAATTCCTTGACGCCCTCAGTCCAATTCAATAACGTTAGTTATAGTAACGATCGTTACTTTTTCGATTCCCTTCTAGCGGAATCGTTCCTCCACGTTGAGAGAGGTGGTTATGCAGAAGACATTGAGTGGCAAGGTCGCACTCGTTACCGGCGGGTCGCGCGGGCTTGGAGCGGCCATTGCGGAAGCGCTTGCCGAACAGGGGGCGGACGTGGCCATCAGCTACGTGGCCTCTGCCGAGAAGGCCGAGGCTGTGGTCGAGAAGCTAAAGACAAAAGGGGCTCGGGCCATCGCGATCAGGAGCGACCAGGCCGATACCTCTTCTGCCGCCGCCTTGATCGATGACGTCGTCTCTCATTTCGGCAGACTCGACATCCTCGTCAACAACGCCGCCATCGCGGTTCAGGGCAAGCTGGTCGACGATCCTGAACTCGATGCCGAGGCGCTCGACCGCCAGTGGCAAATCAACGTGCTCGGTGCGGTGGCAACCACGCGGGCCGCCGCACGCCAGCTCTCGGACGGTGGACGCATTATCTTCATCGGCTCGGCCATCGCCAGCCGTGTGGCCTTCCCCGGTGTGGCGGATTACGCGGGCACCAAGGCCGCCATCGTGGGTTACGCGAAAGGTGTTGGGCGCGATCTTGGCCCGCGCAACATCACTGTCAATGTCGTGCAGCCGGGCATCATGCCGACGGATATGGCGGCGGAAGTCGCGCACAACGTGCCGGAAACGCTGATGGATCTTCATCCCATCCGCCGCATTGCCACCCTCGAGGAGGTCGCGGCGACGGTTTGCTTCCTGGCAGGACCCGACGCGGGCTACATCAGTGGCGCCGTACTGGACGTGGCTGGCGGATTCCAAATCTGAGCATCAAGAATGGGGCGAAGACGCTCCCCTATGACTGGGTAGAGGAAAAAGAAATGACTGAGAAACTGGGTGCAAAGACGACCGCCGTGGAGGTGCTTGCCGGCATCGAGCTCACCGGAAAGCGATTCCTCGTGACGGGGATTTCAGCGGGCATCGGGCTCGAAACGGCCCGTGCGCTCGTGGCCAAGGGCGCCAGTGTCATCGGTGCGGTGAGGGACCTCGCCAGAGCCGAGGCGGCCACGGCAGCGGTGCGTGACGCCGCGTCGCAGGGCGGGGGCGATCTGGCACTGGTGGAGCTGGATCTGGCTTCCCTGCAGAGTGTTCGCGCCTGTGCGGACACACTGCTGGATGATGGGACGCCGTTCGACGCCATCATCGCCAACGCCGGGGTAATGGCCACGCCGTTCGAAAAAACGGTGGACGGCTTCGAGCTTCAGTTTGCCGCCAACTATCTCGGCCATTTTGCCTTGATTAACCGGATCGAACGGCTGCTCGCCGACAATGGCCGCGTGGTGATGCTCTCGTCCCAGGCACACCGCGTTGCCGATGTCGACCTGGATGATCCTGGTTTCGAACGACAGGAGTACGAGCCCTTTGTCGCCTATGGCAAGTCGAAGACGGCCACGTCTCTCTTCGCCGTGGAATTCGACCGGCGGCATCGGGATCGCGGGATCCGCGCGGCATCGGTGATGCCGGGGAACAGCATGACGGACCTCGGCCGTCACTTCTCTCCGGAAGCGGTGCAGGAACTTTTCGAGACGGTGGGCAAAGCACGCGCCGATGCGGGTCTTCCCCCACTCGAGTTGAAAGAGATTCCCCAGGCGGCCGCCACCTCGGTCTGGGCTGCCGTCGTGGCCGACCAGGACGAGATTGGCGGGCGCTACCTCGAAGACTGCGCGGTCGCTCCGATCGACGATACCCCCAACCCCTTTGCCGACGGTGTGAAGTCCTACGCGCTCGACGCCGACAGGGCTAGGCAGCTCTGGTTCCTCAGTGAGAAATGGATAAACGTGGTGTAACGACGTCAGGTACGAGTCATCCAAAAGAGCCAACAGCCAGCGCATGCGCTGGCTGTTGGTGCTCCTCTTACGTAACAACCATTCCTATTGCAGTGTTGCCTGATTATATTTTTTACATGCTTTTTAGGTGTCATCGACGAGAAAAGTCTGCCTAAAATGCTAAGTGTAGCGAAAGGAGGGACTACCGCTTGGCGACGCGACCTACCTTGGATTCCCAAGAGCGAATGATCGAACTGCTGTATCTGCTTGCCCCGAATGAAGGCTACACCGAGTCGCTGTTGAACGAAGTGCGCTTCATGCGCTCGGACCGCCCGCTGAAACTCACCCCGGTGCTGTATGAGCCGGGCATCGTGATCGTCTGCCAAGGGCGCAAGTGGGGGTACCTGGGCGATGACGTGTATCTCTACGATGCCCTACACTATCTCGTGCTGTCGGTGCCGCTGCCCTTTGCCTCGGATACCGAGGCCAGCCCTGAGGAGCCGCTGCTGGCCATATCGATTCGGCTGGATATGGCCGCGGTGGCTGAGCTGGCCTTCATGCTGGACCAGGCGGACGCACGTTCAGAGTCGACACCACGGGGTATGCTCTCGACGCCGCTTGGGGAGTCCATGGCGGATGCCACGCTAAGGCTCCTCGAGGCACTCTCTTCGCCCACCGAGGCGCAGGTGCTGGCGCCGGGGATCGTACGGGAGATCTACTACCGGGTGTTGGTCGGTGAGCAGGGCAGCAGTGCGCGAGCGGCGCTGGCCCAGCAAGGCCAGTTCGGCCGTATTGCCAAGGCCCTACAGCGCATCCACGCGGATTATGCCGACACCCTCGAGGTGGGCCGTCTGGCAAGCGATGTCGGCATGAGCCCAGCGGCCTTTCATGTGCACTTCAAGGCGGTGACGCAAACCTCGCCTCTGCAGTACATCAAGTCGACCCGACTGCATCAGGCCCGGTTGATGATGATCCGCGATGGCCTGACGGCGGCGGGGGCCGCGGCTAGGGTGGGATACGAGAGCGCGTCGCAGTTCAGCCGTGAGTTCAAGCGCCTGTTCGGGCGGCCGCCGGGCGAGGAAGTGCGTGAAATGAAGGCCTCGCTGGCGCTGCTACCCCCACCGCAGGCTGCTGGCATGGCACTGGCGCATTGAGGGGCTCAGTCGTGTCGGCGCAGGCTATAGCTCGCCGGCCAGCTTCTTCTCCACCAGCTCGAGGCGGTCCTGGCCCCAGAAGGGTTCACCATCGACATCGTACCAGGGAGCGCCGAAGCAGCCGGCGGTAATTGCCTGCTCGCAGGCGTCATCGAGACGCTTCTGCCCCGTTTCGGCTTCCGACGCCTCGAGCAGGGCCGGTCCATCCAGGCCAAACGCCGTGGCGATCTCACCCAGGGTGGCAAGATCGCCGACGTCGCGTTCTTCATGCCAGCAGGCCCGCAGGATAGCCAGCGATAGCTGGGCGATATCGTGCCCCTGCGCCTTGGCGGTCAATACCAGGCGGGCGGCCGGGCGATCGTCGGTGGGAAAGTGTCGCGGTTCCACGTTGAGCGGCACGCCGCGCAGCTGTGGCCAGCGCTTCAACTCCGCCATGCGATAGGCCTGACGCTCGGGTGCCCGCTTGGGGAGTGGCAGCCCACCGGTGCGGGGGAAGACAGCGCTCAGGGTAACCGGCACATAGTCGATTGTGGCGTCGTATCGTGAGGCGATCTCGCCGATCTTGGCGTGCCCCAGGTAGGACCAGGGAGAGACCTGGCTGAAGTAGTAGGTGATGTGCATGCTGATTCCCTGTATTCCGCGTGCTGATATCAGCGAGCGGTCGGGTAAGTGTAGCTGCATGCAGGGGGCAATACGCAAACGGGCCACCCAAGTGGGTGGCCCGCGGTGCTTGCGTCGCGCTAGTTGTCTCGGCGGTGCTTAGCCGCGAGTGCCTTGAGTTGGGCTGTCGACGCTAGGGCCGGCACGCTCGGACTGGGCAACATCGCGATCAGCGGCCTGAAGACTCTCGACCTCGACGCGCTGACGGTGGACGCCTTCCCGTGTGCCACCGAGTCCTGGGCTGCCGACCTCGAAGGTGGTGCGGTAGTGTCCGGCGCCGTAGTTCTCGCTGGACTGATTATCCTCGGCAGCGACGCGGTACTCGTGGATGCCTTCCTGTGTGCCGCCGAGGGCTGGACTACCGACCTCGAAGCGCACCTGAGTGGCGTTGGAGGCAGTGGCTTGGGCGGCCAGGCCCATGACCAGGGCACCGGCGGTGATGGTTTGCATGATGATGGTGGTGTATTTCATGGTGATAACCCTCTCGTTGAATGACATTCCGTCTTGCCGGGCTTGCCTGTCGCGGTGACCTGATGGACGTTGCCCGTGGATGCCCGGTGGACAGCATGTCGGTCGTGACGACCGTGAGAGAGATGATAGGGGGGATGGCCATCACCAGTAGGCGCATTTGTCGCGGAAGATTGCCCGATCCTGCTAATTTTCATTGAGTGCGGTTCTGGCCGAGATATATCGCCATGTTTAATAAGTTTTATGGATGATCGTAATTGTCACATTCTATGTTGGATCAACGACTCCAGAGTTGAAAGGTGAGGTAGCTGCGCCAGGGAGTGGCGCGCTGCGGGTCGGCGTCGTGCAGGGCTGGTAGCGCCTTGCGGATTCCCAGGTCGCCGGCTAGCCAGATATCCGGGTGCGAGGTGCCGCGCAACGCGGCGTAGTCGGCGCTCCACGGGCCGATGCCTTTGAGAGTGGTCCAGGCGCGCGGATCCTCGCCGGCCTCTCCGCAGGCATGCCAGGCGGCGAAGCGGCGCAGGGTCTGGCGGCGGGCATCCGGCATGCCGAGAAAGGCCAGCTCACTGGCGGCGATCTGTTCGGCGCTGGGGAAGTGGCGCTGGCCGTCGGCCTCGGCGTCGCCCAGCTCGCTGACCAGGATGGTAACCAGGCGCCGGGCCGCCGCCACCGAGACCTGCTGGCCGAGGATCGCCCGTACCCCGGCCTCGAATGCCGTCCAGGTGCCGGGCAGGCGCAGCCCCTCCACCAGGGCCAAGCTAGGCAGCGCCTTGGCCAGGTGCGACTCGATCAGTGCCGTATCGGCGTCGAGGTCGAGCACTCGGCGGATATTACCTATTACCGGGTCGAGCATAGAGGGAGCATCGAGCTGCAGATGCACCTCGAAGGCATGGCGATCTGGGTGGTGAACAGCGCTGAAGCGGCCGCGTGCCTGTCCCCAGCGTATGGTCCGGCCATAGCGGTCGTCATCGACCCACTCCAGGCCATGAATGGCGCGCTTGGCATGGAAGTCGCGCAGGGCTTGCCAGGCATAGGGCGGGCGATAGGCGAGTTCGAGGCATAGCGGGGCAGCTGGGGCAGCGCCGATGTCGGGTCGGAGGTTGTCGGAATCCAGCATTGAGGGTTCCTGAATAGATAGGTGTCAGTATGCGCCAGTGTAGCCGGAACGGCAGGGATGGCTGCCGCAATCGGTAGCTAAAGCCGGGTGCCATCAACGCGGGCGCTGAGGTAACCTTGTCGAGCTCCATACTATTCCGATAACGACGAGGCTCTCATGCGCCCCCTCAAGACGCTGACACTGGCCGTTGCGGCCACCACCTTCGCTACTGCTTCGCTCTCCGCCCAGGCGCGGGAGTTTCGCCTGGGATTGATCACCCCACCCCAGCACATGTGGTCCCAGGAGGCCGAGGCCTTCGCCGAGACCCTCGCCGAGCGTTCCGGCGGCGAGCACAGCGTCAGCGTCTACCCGGCCCAGCAGCTCGGCAACGAGGCGCAGATGGTTCAGCAGCTGCAGACCGGCGCACTGGACATGGCCTTTCTGACCATCGCCGAGATCTCCAACCGGGTGCCGGACTTCGGTGCGCTCTATGCGCCCTACCTGGTGGATGGCGTCGATCACGCCGCGCGCTTGCTGCAGTCCGACGCCGCCAATGCGCTGCTCGACCAGCTGCCCGGCGGGGTGGGCCTGGTCGGCATGGGCTACGGCATGGTGGGCATGCGCCAGGTGCTGTCGCGTTCGCCCATCGAGAGCGTCGACGACATGCGCGGCCAGCGCCTGCGCATTACCCCGTTCGATCCGATCCGCGACTTCTACACCGCCACCGGTGCGGCGCCGGCGCCGCTGCCGCTGCTCGAGGTCTACGATGCGCTGGCCAACGGCCAGGTCGACGCCATCGACATGGATTTCGACTCGATCCTGATTCTTAAATTCCACGAGCAGGCCGATAACCTACTGATCTCCAACCATATGATGTTCCCCATGGTGGGCGTGGTCTCGGGTCGGGTATGGAACGAGTTGGAGGAGGACGACCAGGACATGATCCGCACCGCCATGGCCGAGCACCTCGACAACGTGATCACCGGCTTCCAGCAGCAGGACGCCGAGCAGGAAGCCGAGATCCGCGAGCTCGACCTCAATATCGTCGAGGCCGACGCCGAGTTCTTCAGCGACGCCATCGCCGAGTGGGAAGGTATCTGGGCCGACAAGGCGCCGTCCCTCGAGGCGCTGCGCGAGGAAGCTGAGCGCCTGCGCGAGGAGTGAACGAACGCGCCATGCTGTCACGCCTCTCCCTGCGGTTGGCCCGACTCGAAGAGATCGTCGCGGCGGCACTGGCCGCCGCGGTGACCCTGCTGATCCTGGTCAATATCGCCTTTCGCGCTGCGGGTAGCCCGCTCTACTGGATCAGCGAGCTGGCCATCTATGCGATGATCTGGATGACCTTCCTGATCGCCTCGGCGGTGCTCAAGCGCCGCCAGGGCATCGCCGTGACGCTGCTCAGCGATGCGCTGCCGGGTCGCCCGCGGCGCTGGCTGTCGCTGTTCGTCGACCTCACCGTGCTGACCTTCGCGCTACTCATGCTGTGGCTGTGCTGGCGCTGGTATCAGCCGCTGGCGCTGTGGCGCGCCGGTTTCGATGTCCAGGCCTTCCAAGGCCAGACCTTCAACTTCATCTACGCCGAGAACACCTCGACCCTGGGCATCAGGAAGTTCTGGGTGTGGCTGATCATGCCGCTGTTCGCCGTGTCGCTGACGCTGCACGGCGTCAGTAACCTGTGCCAGGCGCTGCGCGACCTGCGAGCACCGGCCGAGGAGCCCAGCCGATGACCGTGGTGGTGTTTGCCATCCTGCTGCTCGCCGCGGTGCCCATCGCCCTGGTGCTGGCGCTCACCGCGGCGTGGTATATCGCCGATTCGGGCAATACGGTGCTGTTCGAGTCCTACCCGCAGCAGCTGTTTGGTGCCATCGAGAGCTACGGGCTGCTGGCGATTCCGCTGTTTATGCTGGCCGGCGAGCTGATGAACGAGGGCGGGGTCACTCGCCGCCTGATCGATCTGGCGCGGCTGCTGGTGGGCGGCTTCCGCGGCGGCCTGGCCTATATCAACCTGGTCGCCAACATGATGATGGCGGCGATCATCGGCTCGGCGGCATCGCAGATCGCGATCATGTCGCGGGCCATGGTGCCGGCCATGGAGCGCGAAGGCTACGACAAGCCCTACAGCGCGGCGATCACCGCCGCTGGCGGCCTGCTGTCGCCGATCATTCCGCCGTCGATGCTGTTCGTGCTGTTCGGGGTGATCGCCCAGGTACCGATCGCCGAGATGTTCATCGCCGGCATCCTGCCCGGGCTGCTGCTGGGCTTCAGCTTTTTCCTGGCGATTGCCGTGGTCGGGCTGCGCCAGCAGTACCCCAAGGGCAACTGGCCGACCCGCGACGAGGCGCGCCGGGCGCTGATCATGGGCGTGCCGGCGCTGTCGATCCCGCTGATCATCATCGGCGGGATTCTGCTCGGGGTGGCGACGCCCACCGAATCCGCGGCGCTGGCCTCGCTGGCGGCGCTGTTGCTGGGGCGCCTGCTCTACGGCGAGCTGACGCTGGGCCAACTGCCGCGGGTGCTGACGCGTACCGCGGTCAACGCCGGGCTGGTGATCATGCTGATCGCCGCCGCCGGGGTGTTCGGCTGGGTGGTGACCTACGAGCGTCTGCCGCAGATGGCGGCGGCGGCGATCTCGGCGCTGACCACCGACCCCTTCCTGTTCCTGCTGTTGGTGATCGGCTCGCTGCTGCTGGTGGGCATGGTCATCGACGGCATCGCCGCGCTGATCCTGGTGGTGCCGATCCTGCTGCCCATCGCCACCCAGCAGTTTGGCATCAGCCCCTACCAGTTCGGCGTGGTGGTGTGCCTGACCCTGGTGCTCGGCCTGCTCACGCCACCGGTGGGGGCGGGGCTGTTCATTGCCTCATCGATGACCGGCGCCTCGACGCTGCGCATCTTCCGCGCGCTGATCCCGTTCCTGCTCGCGACCCTGGCGACCCTGGTGCTGCTGGCCTGGCAGCCGTGGCTGACCACCGGGCTGATCGGGCGCTGAGCGGCATGTCGCTACCCACGTTAGGTCATTGCGATGAGCATCCCAATTGACGCCCAATTTTCGGCCACCTGCCAGGCTGTCCTCCATGCGCTGGAGGGTGTCGAAGGTATTGAACAGATCGTGCTGTTCGGCTCGATGGCACATGGGAGCGAGCGACTCGAGAGTGATATCGACGTGGCGGTAGAAGCGTCGCAGCCACTCTCCGCCGAGCAAGAAGTCGCCATGATCGAGGCGTTGGCGCTGGCCTTTGGGCGTTCGGTGGATCTGATCGACCTCAGGACGGCGGGCCAGCCACTGCTGACCCAGATCGTGACCAGTGGAGTGCGGTTGAAGGGCAGTGATACCGCCTGGGCCAAGCTGGTCTATCGCAATATCATTGATAATGAAGACTTCGTGCCGCTGCAGCAGCGGATTTTGAGGGCAAGGCAGAAGGCATGGATCAAGCGCTGATCAGCCCTCGCCAATTACCATGGTCCAGATTCGAGGTGCTTGCCGAGCGAGGCGTCATCAGCCGTGAGCTAGCGGAGGATATGCGTAAATCGGTGGGCTTTCGCAATATCGTGGTGCAGAACTCCGAGGTGGTTGACTGGCAAGTGGTATTTGCGATCTGTCGCCATCATCTGGATCAGTTCCGCCAGTTTGCTGAGGTGTTCATGGATCCACTTGGCTAAAGATCGGCTTGTCTACCTCCCCCATGCTCCGCGTGGCAGCGGAATCCATAGGTATCCCCTGCCTTCGGAAAGTAAGACTTCGCTCACTTCGAGACACCACTTGCAGTGTTCCTTCGGTAACGTGATGTGCGTTGCGGTCGCGACACCTGCACCCTGCCAGCACGGCCTGCTAGCGGATATTACGCACCCTTTAAACTAAAGTATAAAGTGCCGAAGAAGCTCTCAATATACTCCTGAAATCAATCGGTTGAAGGGCGTCTGTGGGTGTTAGGAGAAGGCGAATGGTGTGTGGCAAAAGGATTTATTTGACCCGATGCTAGCGCATTGCTATTTGTGATATATCACAGTATATCAAAGAGCCTTGCTCGGCATTCCACGCTCCTGATTGAGAGCTGGCAACGCAATTGCCACCGGCCGTAGAACCATGCTGGGTGTCGCTAAGCTGGCTGGGTATTCCTACACGATCACCGAGATCACGCTTGTGAAAATTACCGAAATAAAGACATACCGTTTGGATGAGTTCGCTAATGTGCTCTGGGTACATGTAGTTACTGATGCTGGAATAGTGGGGCTGGGGGAGACCTTCTATGGTGCTGGGGCTGTGGAAGCGCATATCCATGACACCTTGGCCCAGCGCCTGCTGGGACAAAACCCGCTCAACATTGAGGCGCTGCATAAGGAAATGGTGTCGCTGCCCATGGCGCAGTCCTCGACCGGCGCCGAATATCGCGCCGCCTCCGCCATCGACATCGCCCTGTGGGACATCTTCGGCAAGGTATGTGACCTGCCCGTGCATCAGATGCTTGGTGGTCTGTGCTGGGACAAGATCCGCGTCTACAACACCTGCGCCGGATACCGCTACGTCAGGACGAACAACATCAAACCGGTGGCGAACTGGAACGCGGGGGCGTCGGAGGGGCCCTACGAAGATCTCGATGGTTTTATGAACCGTCCGGCGCAACTGGCTGAGAACCTGCTCGAGTCCGGTATCGATGCCATGAAGATCTGGCCCTTCGATCCCATTGCCGCCGAGACGCGTGGCCAGTACATCACGTCACGTCAGCTCAAGCAGGCGCTCAAGCCCTTCGAGGATATCCGCCGCGCCGTTGGCGACGAGATGGACATCATGGTGGAGTTTCATTCCCAGTGGAACCTGCCCACCGCCAAGATGATCGCCCAGGCACTGGAGCCATATGCGCCGCTGTGGTTCGAGGATCCGATCCGCATGAACTCGCCCCAGGCGCTTGCCGAGTATGCGGCTTCCACCAAGGTGTGGACCTGCGCCAGCGAGACCCTGGGCTCGCGGTGGCCCTACAAGGACATGCTGGAGCGCGACGCTGCTCACGTGGTCATGGTCGACCTGTGCTGGACCGGTGGGCTGACCGAGGGGCGCAAGATTGCCGCACTGGCCGAGACCTGGCATCGCCCCTTTGCGCCCCATGACTGCATCGGCCCGGTGGGCTTCGCTGCGGCCATTCACATGTCCTTCAGCCAGCCCAATACGCTGATCCAGGAGAGCGTGCGGGCCTTTTACAAGGGCTGGTACAACGAGCTGGTCACTGCGGTGCCACGTATCGAGAAGGGTTACGTCTATCCCATGGAGGGTCCAGGCCTCGGCGTTGAACTGCTCCCGAGCGTCTTCACCCGCAGCGATCTCTCCACGCGCCAATCCACCCTGTAAGGAGACACGAAATGTCCATCGAACTGTTCGACTTGACCGGCAAGACCGCCCTGATTACCGGGTCTTCCCGCGGCCTGGGACGCGCCTTCGCCGAAGGGCTCGCCGCGGCTGGGGCGCGGGTGATTCTCAACGGTGTCAACGAGGAGCGGTTGGCTGTCGCTGCCCAGGAAATGACCGAGGCCGGCTATCGGGTCGATGTCGCGGCCTTCGATGTTACCGATGATGCAGGGGTACGAGAGGCCTTCGAACATTTCGACCGCGATGGGGTGGCAATCGACATCCTGATCAATAACGCGGGCATCCAGTTCAGAAAGGCGATGCTTGAACTCGAGACCGCCGACTGGCAGCGCGTGCTGGACGTCAACCTCACCTCGGCCTTCGTGGTCGGGCGCGAGGCCGCTAAACGCATGGTGCCACGTGGCAAGGGCAAGATCGTCAATATCGGCTCACTGACCAGTGAACTCGCGCGGGCCACTGTGGCGCCTTATACGGTCGCCAAGGGCGGTATCAAAATGTTGACCAAGGCCATGGCAGCGGAGTGGGGGCAGCATGGGATTCAAGCGAATGCGATCGGCCCAGGCTATATGCTAACGGACATGAATGAAGCGTTAACCTCTAACCCCGAATTCGATGGCTGGGTAAAAGGGCGTACGCCGGCAGGGCGCTGGGGGAACCCTGAGGAACTGGCCGGCACTGCCATTTATCTATCGTCCGCTGCTTCAGACTATGTCAATGGCCATATCGTTTATGTCGATGGCGGCATGATCTCGGTGCTTTGAACTCAAAGAGACAGGCTATGTTTTCTATCAAGATACATGCAGCAAACGATCTTCGAGTGACGGGCGAAACTGGCGCCCCGGAGCCGCAATGGGGTGAGGTGAAGGTCAACATAAGTAAAGGAGGAATTTGCGGCTCTGACCTTCACTATTATCATAATGGGGGCTTTGGTGCGGTGAGGCTTCGTGAACCGATGATCTTGGGGCATGAAGTGTCAGGCGTCGTCGCTGCAGTGGGTGAAGGCGTCGATCGCCTATCACCTGGTGACAGAGTTGCCGTGAACCCCTCAATGCCCTGCGATACCTGCGCATATTGCCGAAAAGGGTTGCGTAATCACTGCGACGACATGCGATTCTTCGGCAGCGCCATGAGGTTTCCGCATCAGCAAGGGCTGTTTCGCCAAGAAATAACGATCCCCGAACGGCAGCTTGTCCTGCTAAACAGAGACACTGATTTGTCCCAGGCCGCCTGTGCAGAGCCGCTGGCAGTTTGTCTGCACGCTGTCAGCCAGGCGGGCGACCTGAAGGGAAAAAAAGTACTTGTCTCAGGTTGTGGCCCGATTGGGTGCTTGACCGTGATGTCGTGTGTTATTGCCGGTGCTCAAGAGATCGTAGCAACCGATATGTATGAGGCACCCTTGAGAATAGCCAAGGAAATGGGGGCGACAACCACCATTAATGTCGCAAACGATGAGAGCGCCCTGGCTATGCTAACCGCTGGAAAGGGGACTCAAGATGTGGTGTTTGAGTGTTCAGGTAGTCCTGAGGCATTGGACTTTGCGTTAGCGGCTATCCGCCCAAGAGGCACGATCGTGACGGTCGGGCTTGGAGGAAAAATACCGGTGGAGGTAAACCTGATAGTCGCTAAGGAGATTGAGATTAAGGGAAGTTTTCGCTTCGATCAGGAATTTTATAAAGCCGTTGAGCTGATTGACAAGGGTGTTGTCGACTTGGCATCTTTCATCACATCCTCTGTTTCAATGTCATCTGCCCAAGAAGCCTTCGAACTTGCATCGCAACGTGAAAAGGCAATGAAGGTGCAAATTGATTTCGAGGCCTGTTGAGATGGTGCTCACTGAATAAAGTAGGAGGTTTATTGCCAAGATACTATTTCATGAATTTTCATATGATATGAAAGATAACAAAGTTAGTGAGTTTTTCCGAGCCAGCTATCACACATAAGGAAAACAAGTATGCCTATCCATTCCGGACTTAAAAAAGGGTTGACCGTTTTAGCTCTTGCCTTGGCACCAGCTATTGCCCAAGCCGATACAATGCGCTTGGCGAACGTGGTTGCAGACTCTGCTAAAGAAGCGGGTATTGAATTCAAGAGACTGGTCGAAGAAAAGACCGGAGGTTCACTGGAAATTAACCTATACCCAGATAACCAGTTGGGTGACGATCGCGTCGTGCTTGAGAGTACTATCTTTGGCGATATCGATATTGGTATTGCGTCTACCAGCCCATTGGCCAATTTGATACCAGACTTCTACTTGTTCGACGCACCTTTCCTTTTCTTGTCCTCAGAAGAAGCCTATGCAGCGCTCGATGGTGAAATTGGCCAAGAGATTCTCGCCTCCCTGGAAGGCAAAGGCTTGAAGGGCTTGGCTTTCTGGGAAAATGGCTTCCGCAACTACACCGGCAAGAGCAATGTGGTGGCTGAGCCTTCAGACCTGGAGGGCAAGAAAGTCAGGACCATGGAGAATAGGGTACACCTTGCCGCGTGGCGTGCGCTGGGTGCCAACCCTACACCGATGGCCTTCCCTGAACTCTTTACCGCTCTGCAGCAGGGGACCGTAGACGCCCAAGAGAACCCGTTATCGATCATCGATAGCAATCGCTTCCTCGAGGTGCAAGACCAAGTGTCTCTGACCCAGCATGTCTACACTCCATTTATCGTCTTTATGAACCTCGACCGGTATAACGCTCTGGATGAATCTGAGCGTCAGGCTATCAACGAGTCTATTGAGACGGCTACCGAGTTCCAGCGGCAGCGCTCGCAGGAACTTGAAGCGGAGGTAGTAGAAAAGTTTTCCAATCAGGAAGGGATCACCGTAACTGAGTTGACGCCTGAACAGAAAACGCTGTGGCAGCAAACGATGGTAGATGCCGACATCTACTCCCTGGTGAGTTCCATGATGGATAATCCTGAGTATCTTGAACAGTTGCTGAGCGATTAATCTGTTGTGCTGCGCCACCTTGGCTTTGCTAGGGTGGCGCATTTTGGATGGCCCGCGTCATGCGATCTCAACAGGTACTAATGTTTGTTCATATTACGATGCATGGGGGTAAGCAGATCAATGACCGTTCTGTACAGCGCGGCAGGAAGAGGACGGAGATAGCTCTGGCACCTACTTGGCCCCTGAGCGTGTTGTATCATTTTGCACCCATGCCGGAGAGAGCAAATGAAAGTCGTTAAGTGGATTGATGAGTACGCAGAAATCTCTGTATGCGTGGTGCTGATGTTGATGATGGCAGCGCTTCTCGCAGTGCAAGTGTTCATGCGTTATGTAATGGGCGCATCGCTCTCATGGTCCGAGGAAATTGCCCGTTATCTCTTTATTTGGTTGATCTATCTGGGGATTAGCTTTGGCGCGCGGGAAATGCGCCATATTAAAATCGATACTGCACTCCACTTATTTCCTAGCTTTCTCCGTCCCTGGGTAGTCGTGCTAGGTGATGTGCTGTTTTTGATATTTTCTCTCTATATTGTATGGACCAGTTGGTCAGTAATTGAGCGTCAGATAATGCTAGGACAGACGTCTCCTGCGGTTAACGTACCAATGTGGATCGTGTATGCAGCACCTTGCGTTGGTTTTGCTCTAACCGCGATACGGCAGTTGCAGACAATCTATTGGCGACTGAAACACCCTGAATTGTCACAGCAAGGGGAGCTGTAACATGACAGCAGCCGTTCTATTCATCAGCCTAGTCGTACTGTTAATCCTTAATGTTCCCGTGGGGATTGCGATTGGCTTGGCCTGCGTGGTAACGATATTGTCTTTTGGCACCCTTTCAGAACTATATGTGGCTCAGACACTGGTTACTGCCACCGATAGTTTTCCGATCATGGCGATTCCTCTGTTTATCCTCGCCGGTGACCTGATGGGCGCCGGGGGCGTCTCAAGACGCATCCTTGCTGTCGCCAATGCATTTTTTGGGCGTATCACCGGTGGGTTGGCGATAGTGACGGTTGTTGTCTGCATGTTCTTTGCTGCCGTTTCCGGCTCAGGTCCGGCGACCGTGGCGGCGGTGGGCTCAATGGTGGTGCCCACTATGCTTCAAGCCGGCTACTCCAAGTCGTTTACATTAGGATTGGTAGCGGCTGCCGGCAGCATTGGTGTCATTATTCCTCCATCTATTCCAATGGTATTGTATGGTGTTACCACTGGAACATCCATCACCAACATATTTCTAGGCGGTATCCTGCCGGGAATGCTGATTGGCCTGTTGCTTATTGCTTATGTATACTATTATTCGCGTAAAATGGGGTGGAGGGGTACGCAAGAGTCTTTTGATGGCGCCAAAACACTGCGTTTAATGTGGGATGCTAAGTGGGCGCTACTAAATCCTATTATTATCCTGGGGGGGATTTATGCAGGCGTGTTTACCCCCACTGAAGCAGCCGCGGTAGCGTCAGTATACGCATTCGTCTGTGGTGTGTTCATTCACCGCGAGCTGTTGCCGAGGGATATTTTCAGGACCGTTGCTCGCTCCTGTGCCACCACAGGCACTGTGATGGTGATTTTAGGCTGTGCATCAACCTTTGCACGGATACTGACCATTGAGCGTATTCCATCCTCTATCGCGGATCTCATACTACAGTTTTCATTGCACCCAATCGTATTGCTGCTCATCATCCTGCTGTTACTGCTCTTAGTGGGGTGCGTAATGGATACTACCCCAGCCATTCTTGTGCTGGCTCCAATCCTCTACCCCGTTGTGACGTCAGTGGGCGTGGATCCTGTGCACTTCGGTATCATCATGGTGGTTAGTCTCGCTATCGGTTTCATTACACCGCCTCTTGGCATCAATCTTTTTGTTGCCGCCAGGATTGGCAATAGCTCGCTGGGCCCAGTCATTCAGGGTGTAGTGCCGTTTGTTATAGTGATGATTTTGGCACTGGTCGTGATTGCTTATGTACCTCAGTTGTCGCTACTGCCACTGACGCTGTTCAACTGACTATCGCGATATTGCGCGTCACTAGCAGTTATGTAGTGACGCGCTGACGACCAGCGCCGAGACCGATGACTGGGCGAGCGTGTCTTGGCGGAGCCTTGGGTGAACCAGAGGAAGTGATCGTGATGGCAGTGTATCGTTGTTCGCGGGCGTTGGGTTACGCCTACGGCCAAAGCAATGACGCCGATGGCGGAATGCTGTCAGTGTTGATATCCGGCGCAGGAGTGCTCGATTGCTTGCTCCACCGGCAGCCTATTTCCGCCAATCGATTGGGAGCGACACCATGACATCCCCCAGAGATACCTCCGCGACACAGCAGAAAGGGGCGCCACCGGGTCGGGCAAAGCCGCGTGATGACCAGAGCCTGCTTGAACTGGCCTACCGGGATCTTGAGGAGCTTATCGTCACCTGCCGCCTCAAGCCCGGCAGCAACCTGAAAATTCAGGACTTGCAAGATATTACGGGCTACAGCCGTATGCCGGTGTACCAGGCAGTGACACGGCTGGCATCGGACACCCTGGTAACCGTCAGGCCTCGTCAGGGTATTCAAGTGGCGCCGGTGGACCTCGCAAGAGCGGCGACGCTGTTAAGGCTGAGGCGTGACATGGAGCGCTTCGTGATCACCCTGGCCTGCGATAAGGCCTCTGCCCTGCAGAGAACGACGCTGAGAAAGATCTCCGACGCTATGTGGGCGAAAAGGGCCCAGATGCCTCTGTCGGAGTTCAACCGCTTCGATCTGCAGATTGATGCCCAGATGCTCTCGATCTGTGATGAACCGTTTCTGGAGTACTCGCTTAGGCCGCTGCACACCATCTTTCGACGGGTGGGATGGATTTATCATACCCATGTCCCGCAAGGGAAAGACCTGTCGGGTACCATCGACGGACACCTTAGGGTGTTAGAGGCGATCCTGTCTGAGGATGCGTCCGCCGCCGCAGCAGCCTCCGACAGTCTGATGGACTTTGTACAGCGGGATCTCGACCTGATCGAGCGTGAGGTCGATCCTGCGGTGCTGGATATTGGACAAACACTGGACATCCAGTAAGTCCTGTCGCTGAGGCATGGCGCGTGGTCACTCGCTACCATCGCCCCTGCGGGGGCTCGTCTCGACGTCCGTTACGCCCAGCTCCTCAGTTCCCCCGCAGCCCACAGCATGCTGATACCCTGGCTGATTGCTGTTACGTCTCCCAGTCATCCACTATTTCCTGGCAATAGCGAGGCAGTTCGTCAGCTGCAAATCTGAGCGTTATACTAGGGTATTCGTTGATCGACCCCGCCGTGGAGCCACCCATGTTTCCCGAGTTCACCCTGCGCTACGCGAACTTTCCCGAGCGCTTCTATGCCCGCTTCGACCCGGTGCCGGTCAAGGCGCCGCGGCTGGTGGCCTTCAATCGGCCGCTGGCCGAGGCGCTGGGCTTCGACCTGAGCGCCTACGACGAGGCCGCGGCAACCGAGTGGCTGTCCGGCAATCGCGTGCCGGATGGGGCGGCACCGTTGGCCCAGGCCTATGCCGGGCACCAGTTCGGCAACTTCGTGCCGCGCCTGGGCGATGGCCGGGCGGTACTGCTCGGCGAGGTCACCGACCGCGATGGGCGGCTGCGCGATATCCAGCTCAAGGGCGCCGGCTGTACGCCGTTCTCCCGCGGTGGCGACGGCCGTGCACCGCTGGGGCCGGTGCTGCGCGAGTATCTAGTCAGCGAGGCGATGCAGGTGCTGGGCGTGCCCACCACCCGGGCACTGGCGGCGGTGACCACCGGCGAGCGGGTGGTACGCGATGTGCCGGTGCCTGGGGCGGTGTTGACCCGCGTGGCATCGAGCCATCTGCGCATCGGCACCTTCCAGTATTTCGCCGCTCGCGGCGACAGCGAGGCGATCCAGCAGCTTGCCGATCACGCCATCGAGCGTCACTATCCCGATCTCGCTGATATCACCTCGGCAGGGGAGCGCTATCTGGCGCTGTTCGAGGCGGTGCAGGTGCGCCAGGCGGCGCTGGTGGCCAAGTGGATGGGGCTCGGCTTCATTCACGGGGTGATGAACACCGATAACGCCTCGATCGCCGGCGAGACCATCGACTACGGCCCCTGTGCCTTCATGGAGCGCTACGACCCGGCAACGGTATTCAGCTCCATCGACCAGGGCGGCCGCTACGCCTACGCCAATCAGCCATGGATCGCGCAGTGGAACCTGGCGCGCTTTGCAGAAACCCTGCTGCCGCTGATAGATGACGACCAGCAACGGGGCATCGCCCGCGCCAGCGAGGTACTCGAGGCCTATCCGGGGCGTTACGAGGCCGAATGGCTAGCGGTAATGCGCGCCAAACTGGGCCTGAGCGAGGCGGCAGCCAGTAGCGAGGCGGCGGATCGTGAGCTCGCCGAGTCGCTGCTGGAGGCGATGCAGGCCGGGCGCGCCGACTTCACCCTGACGTTCCGGCGGTTATGCGCCGCCGCCGAGGGTGAGGCGCAAGAGAAGGATCTGGTAGAGCTGTTCGAGCGCGCCGAGCCGATCCAGGCCTGGCTCACCGAGTGGCGTCGACGCCTAGCGCGGGAGGATGTCGAAAGCAGTGAGATCGCGCGGCACATGCGGTTGGCCAATCCGGTCTATATCCCACGCAATCATCGCGTCGAGGAGGCGCTGGCCGCGGCCATCGACGAGGGTGACTTTGCCCCCTTCGAACGGCTGATGCAGGTGCTGGCAAGGCCCTTCGAGGAGCGCGCCGCAGATATCGACTACGCCCAGCCGGCACCGCCTACCGCGCGGGTATTTCGCACCTTCTGCGGCACCTAGCCGACCAGCCCCCACTTGCGTGCTGCGATCAGGCACTCCTCCATTAGCGCCAGCACCGGTGCCAGCTGGCTCTCATGGAGGATTACCAGGGTGTCGCCGTCCTCGGCATCGGTGGCCGGCGTGACGATGGCGAATTCACCCTCTTCGAGATGGAATTCGTGGATCTCGCGCATGCCTTGTGGCGTATCACAGCGGCTGACGCGGTAGGAGTCGTCTTCACCGTAGGTCAGCCGATGGTAGACCTTGAAGAAGGTGTATAGCGACAGGCCGTGAGGGAACATCGGCCAGTGAGCGGGGTTGTGACGCGTTTCGTCGTCGATGGTTTGCCCCTGGCGTTCGGCAGCGGCGATCGCCTCTGCCAGCGGGACGGCCAGCAGTGACCCGGCCGTATCGGGAAATTCACCACCTTGCTCGGTTGCCTGGCGGTAGCGGTCGGCCACTGCCGTTGCGTCTGCCATGGTGTCCACGCGATGCTCGCTGTGTGCCAGTGCCGCCGGTTCGGCACTGCCATTCTCCCAGCCATGAATCACCCGCAGCATCAGCCGGCCCTGGCGCAGCGGTGCCTCGAGCAACACCTTGAGCGCCACGACCAGGTGTAGTTGCCGCTCCATGGCCTGATTGTCGAAGGCGCTGTAGGGCTCGGCGAAAAGCGTATGCAAGCGACCTGGGGTGTGTTCCTGAGCTTCGGTGTAGGGCATGGTGCGATCTCGGTGGCGTGGGTCTTGTTGTCGGCGGCGCACGGCAAGGTGCGGCAGCATCGGTAGTCCATCACATTAGTATCGGCCGCTGGAAACGTCGACTTGAATCGGCTGGCAGCACTTTGACTTCCAAGGGGGCGCAACCGATGATGAGCGTCCCGGTCTAGCGCCGGGCACACAACCCAACGATTCACTGTCGCCAGGGGAGTCCCGCCGCAGCTGCGGGGGCTGAGAGGGCCATACGCCGACCCTGGAACCTGATCCGGTTAATACCGGCGGAGGAAGTGCGACATGCCCTATCTCACGTCTGCCGTGCTCGGCGCGGCGCTGCTGTGCTTTGCCTACCTTGGCCTGCGTGCGCGCCGCGCCGACGGCCCCCTCGACGACTACGTGACCGCGCGCAACTCTCAGGGAGCGCAAACCCTGGGGCTGTCGTTCCTGGCCTCGAGCATGGGCGCCTGGATCCTCTTCGCACCGCCGGAAATCGGCGCCTTCGTTGGGCCGCTGGCGCTGGCCGGCTATGCCATCGGTTCGTCGCTGCCGTTCATCGTGCTGGGGCTTTATGGTCCGGCGATCCGTCGCCGCCTGCCTCGCGGGCGCAGCATCGGCGAGTTCGCCGAGGCGTGCTACGGGGCCGGCGTGCGGCGCTGGGTGTCGCTGGTTTCGGTGGCTTACATGGCCTGCTTCCTGGCCGCTGAGCTCACGGCCATCGGTGCGATTGCTGCACTACTCTCGGACGTGCCGCCGGCGCTGGTGGTGATCGGCGTGGCGTTGGTTACCTTGCTCTATACCGCGCTTGGCGGGCTGCGCGCCAGCCTTGCCACCGACCGTTGGCAGGCCTGGCTGTTATTGGTCCTGTTGCTGCTGGTGGGCGGCGTGGCGCTATGGCGCCTGCCGGAGATGCCAGCCGGCGCGGTCCTGCCAACGGCGCCGCTGGGCAATTCGCTGTCGGTGGCGCTGACCCTGGTGATTGCGGTCACGGCCGCCAACCTCTTCCATCAGGGCTACTGGCAGCGGGTGTGGTCGGCTCGCGATGACCGCGCCCTGGGGCAGGGCGCCTGGTTGGGCGCCGGCATCTGCGTGGTGGTGGTGATGTTGATCGGTGGCTTGGGCATGCTGGCGGCGATGAGCGGCATCGCCCTGGGCGAGCCGCCAATTCCGTTCTTCGCCCTGCTGGCCGAGGCGCCGGCCTGGCTGGCGCTGCCGGCGCTGGTGCTGGCGGTGACCCTGGTGGCGTCTAGCGTCGATACCCTGCAGAACGGCATCGCCTCGCTGGTGGTGGCGGATGCCGGCAAACCGGGGCTGTCGATCGGTGGGGCCAGACTGGCCACGGTGGCGTTGATGGTGCCGGTGGTGGCGGTGGCGCTGCAGGGCTACTCGGTGCTACGCCTGTTTCTGATCGCCGACCTGCTGTGCGCCGCCATCGTGGTGCCGGTGCTGTTGGGGTTGTGGCAGCGCATGAGTCCGCTGGCCGCAGTGGCCGGCGGCGTCGCCGGCATGCTTGGCGCCGTGGTGCCGGGCTGGGTGGCCTCCGGCAGCCTGAGCGCCGGCCTGCTGGCGGCGAGCTTCCCCGACAGCATTCCGACCCTGGCGCCGTTCCTCGGTGCACTGCTGGCGTCGACCCTGGTCAGCCTGCTGATCGCCTGGCGGCGTCCCTCTCACTCATCCTCCATGACAAGGAGCGCATCATGAGCATGCTCGAGCAGTACCGCGACTGGGCCGCCTCGCGCAGCGCCCCGCGCATCAGCGACTGGCTGCGCGAGATCAGCGAGCCTGACTGGTCGGCCACGGTGAACCACCCGCTATTCGACGCCCTGGGCGAGGGGCGGCTGGCGGGAGACGACTTCGCCGCCTACATGGTGCAGGACTACGGCTTCGTCGATCCCTTCACGGCGCTGATCGGCCACGCCATCGGCCATGCCCCGGGCATGGACGATCGGGTGGTGCTGGGCCAGTTCATGGGCATGCTGACCAGCGACGAGAACAGCACCTTCCAGCGCACCTTCGAGACCTTCGGTGTGGCCGACCAGGCACCCGACTACCTGCCCGAGACCCAGGCCTTCCAGCGGCTGCTGCGCGATACGGGCCAGAGCGGCGGCTACGCCGAGCTGCTGGCGGCGCTGGTGGTGACCGAGTGGGTCTATCTCGAGTGGGCGCTGCGGGTGAGCCGCGTCGACGGGCTGCACCCCTTGATGGGGGAGTGGATCGATCTGCACGACAACCCGGCCTTTCAGGAATTCGTCGCCTGGCTGCGTCGTCGCCTGGAGGAGGAGGCGGAAACGCTCGATGACGCCACCTTCACCCGCATGGCCGAGTGCTTCCGCGACACGGTGGCCAAGGAGCGCGCGTTCCACGATGCGGTCTGGGCGCGATTCGAGTGACGCCGGCCTGGCCGGTTGCCAGATGCCCTCATGGGGGGCACTCTCTATGTTCTAAAGGATGCATCGAACCCGTCAGGAGCGCCCCATGAGCGATACGCCGAAGGATTCCCGCCGCCGTCACTCCGCCCCGGTGGTGGATGGCCCAGGCAAGGCGGCCAGCCGCGCCATGCTGCGTGCTGTGGGCTTCACCGACAGCGACTTCACCAAGCCCCAAGTGGGCATCGCCTCGACCTGGAGCAACCTCACGCCGTGCAACAGCCATATCGACGACCTGGCCTGGCGCGCCAGCGACGGTGCCGATGCGGCTGGCGGCAAGGGCGTGATCTTCAATACCATCACCATCTCCGATGGCATCGCCAATGGCACCGAGGGCATGAAGTACTCGCTGGTGTCGCGGGAGGTGATCGCCGACTCCATCGAGACGGTGGCCGGCTGCGAGGGTTTCGACGGCCTGGTGGCCATCGGCGGCTGCGACAAGAACATGCCGGGCTGCATGATGGGCCTGGCGCGGCTCGACCGGCCCAGCGTGTTCGTCTACGGCGGCACCATCATGCCCGGCGAGGGGCATACCGACATCGTCTCGGTGTTCGAGGCCATGGGCGCCCATTCGCGGGGTGATCTCGACCTCATCGAGCTCAAGCAGATCGAGGAAACGGCGATCCCCGGGCCGGGCTCCTGCGGTGGCATGTACACCGCCAACACCATGGCCTCGGCCATCGAGGCGCTGGGCATGAGCCTGCCGGGCAGCTCGGCGCAGAACGCCGTCTCGGAGGCCAAACGCGCCGACTGCGAGGCCGCAGGCGCCGCGGTGCTGGAGCTGCTGGCCCGCGATATCAAGCCCTCCGACATCATGACCCGCGAGGCCTTCGAGAACGCCATCACCGTGGTGATCGCGCTGGGTGGCTCCACCAACGCGGTGCTGCACCTGATCGCCATGGCCAGCACCATCGGCGTCGAGTTGTCGCTGAAGGATTTCACCGAACTGGGCCGCCGCGTGCCGGTGCTGGCCGACCTGCGCCCCAGCGGCCACTACATGATGAGCGAGCTGGTGGCGATCGGCGGTATCCAGCCGCTGATGAAGATGCTGCTGGGTGCCGGCCTGCTGCACGGCGACTGCCTGACGGTGACCGGCAAGACGCTGGCCGAGAACCTCGCCGAGGTGGCGCCTTATCCCGCCGATCAGCGGATCATCGCGCCGCTGGACGCGCCGCAGAAGCCCGAGAGCCACCTGCGCATTCTCTACGGCAACCTGGCGCCCCAGGGCGCGGTGGCCAAGATCACTGGCAAGGAGGGCACGCGCTTCTCGGGCAGCGCACGGGTGTTCGGCTCCGAGGAGGAGGCCCAGGCGCGCATCAACGACGGCAGCGTGGTGGCCGGTGATGTGGTGGTGATCCGCTATGAGGGCCCCCGCGGCGGCCCCGGCATGCGCGAGATGCTGACTCCTACCTCGGCGATCATGGGTCGTGGCCTGGGCAGCCAGGTGGCACTGATCACCGACGGACGCTTCTCCGGCGGCAGCCACGGCTTCGTGGTCGGGCATGTCGCCCCGGAAGCCTTCGAAGGTGGGCCCCTGGCGCTGGTCGAGGACGGCGACACCATCACCATCGACGCCGAGGCCGACATCATCGAGGTCGCTCTCTCCGATGAGGAGCTGGCGCGTCGGCGCAGCGCCTGGCAGCAGCCGGCACCGCGCTACACCCGCGGCGTGCTGGCCAAGTACGCCAGAACGGTGAGCTCGGCATCGCAGGGCGCGGTGACCGACCTGCCCGAGTCATCGGGCTAGCAGCTCTGGCGGTTGATGGTGTGCCTTAGGCGTAGCTTGGCGCGTAGCCGCCGGGCGAGGATATCGACGCCGATATTGAGCAGCGCGGTGATCAGGATCAACAGCATGGCGCGGTCGAAGCGGATCTCCTGGATGGCGCTGTCGACATAGAAGCCGAGGGTGGCGATCCCCAGGATGCCGAGGATCGCCGTCTCGCGCATGATGATCTCCCAGCGGTAGAACAGCAGTGCCATAAAGGGGCCGTAGACCCGCGGCGCCACCTCGTAGGCGTAGCGCTCGACGCCGCGCGGCGCGTCCTGGCGCAGCGCGATCTCGTTGCTGCGCCGCCCCAGCAGATGGCCGATGATGCCGCCGTTGTGCAGCGCCAGCGCCACCACTGCCGGCAGCATCGAGGGCCCCCACAGCTGCAGCAGGATGAAGGCCAGCAGGTACTCCGGCGTCGAGCGCATCACCACCAGCAGTACATGGCCGGCGCTGCCGCCCAGGCGCCCGGTGAAGTGGCGCGAAATCACCGGGAACAGCGCCATCGCCAACACCCCGGTAAGCACCAGCGCGATCTGGGTCAGCAGCAGGGTGTTCCAGATACCAGGCAGCGCCTGGTGCACGAGCAGGTCCCCCAGCCACGGCAGCAGCCCCTCGATGCCCTCTCCGTGGCGCAGCGGCGCGGGCACGATATCGTAGGTGAAGAAGCGGCTGACGTTGCTCCACACGATCGGCAGGCCGGTGCCAAGGCAGAAGGGGGCGGCGATCAGGTAGAGCGGCAGCAGCTGGGGGCGGACCCACAGCCGCAGGGTGCCGATCAGTACGTAGAACAGGATCAGCAGTGCGCCGACGGTGGCGTAGTGACCCTGGGCGAAAGCGCCGGCGAGGTGGAAGCCCAGCGTCGGCATGCCGACGAAGCCGATCACCGCGCTGGAACGCAGCCCGCACTCGAGGCGGTAGGCGGTATAGCTGACCAGGTGCGGCCAGGCCTGGCTGATGCGCGCATAGAGCAGCACCGAGAGGCGCCCGGCGCGGCGCGGCAGGGTGCGCGCCGGTTCCGGGTCGGTCTCGTCGAGGATCTCGGCGTAGACTTTGGCGAAGATCCCGGCATAGGGGATAGCAATCGCCAGCACGCCGGTGAGCGGGTGCAGCCCGAAGCTCTGCAGGAAGATCAGCGCCCAGAACAGCTCGTGGATGGCGCGAATGAAAGCGCAAAAGGTGCGCACCCAGAGGTGCTGGAAGAGTAGCGCTAACAGTAGCCCCGCGGCGGCCCCCAGGCCGACCCCGACGAAGGCGAAGGCCACGGTGCGCAGGATCGCCTCGCCGAGGAAGTCGACGCTGGAGAAGTTGGGCTGGATCAGCCCCATGGCCAGCCGGCCGAGCTCCTGCCAGGGGTCGTGGGCGCTGATCTCGAAGTCGCCGAAGGCTAGGCAGGCCAGCGCCACGACGATCAAGCCCAGGGTCACGCGAACGGTGGCGG
Source organism: Halomonas salipaludis (assembly GCF_002286975.1). Taxonomy (GTDB): domain Bacteria; phylum Pseudomonadota; class Gammaproteobacteria; order Pseudomonadales; family Halomonadaceae; genus Franzmannia; species Franzmannia salipaludis. The sequence goes on along the minus strand of NZ_NSKB01000002.1, from coordinate 516,032 downwards.
AGATCGGCATCGACATGGGGCGGGCTCAGTAGAGCGGCTGGAGGTCGTGGACGCTGAGGCGCTGGCTGGGCTGGTCGATGGCGATCTCGCCGCCCTGGATGCCCACCACCCGGGTGCAGTAGCGCAGCGCCAGGTCGAGGTCGTGCATCGCCAGCACCGCCATCGGGTAGCCGTCGGCCAGGGCCTGCATCACGCTGGCGGCCTGGGGGCCGTCGAGGGCCGAGACCGGCTCGTCGGCGAGCAGCACCTGGGCGCGCTGGTAGAGCACGCGCGCCGCGGCGACGCGCTGACGCTGGCCGCCGGAGAGCTCGCCGCAGGGCGTCCAGCGCTTGTCGGCGATGCCAAGCCGTTCGAGCAGGACGTCGACCTTGGCGATGTCGTCGCGCCAGGGCCTGGCCAGGGTAACCAGGTTGCGCCACCAGGGGTGGCGGTCGAGGCGCCCCATATAGACGTTGTGGAACACCGAGAGGGTGTCGACCAGTCCCAGCGCCTGGGGCATCAGCGCCACCTCGCGCTGGCGCCACTGCTCGTACATCAGCGCCAGCAGCGTCGACTTGCCGGCGCCGCTCTTGCCGACCAGCGCGACCCGCTCGCCGGGGGCTAGCGTCAGGCTCAGCGGGCCGAGCACGCGGGTCGCGCCGTAGGCGGCCACGGCGTCGGTGAGCGCCAGTGGGGTCATCAGTCGATCAGCTCCAGCTGACGGGCGACGTCGAGGATCTCCTGGTAGTCGTCGTTGCTGGCGGGTATGAAGCCCGAGCGCGGGAAGCTGGCCAGCAGCTCTGGAGCGTCCATGTCGAGCAGGGCCTGCTGCAGGCGTTCGCTGAAGCCGTCGCCGAAGCGCTCGTCGATGTCGCCGCGCACCGTCCACTGGTAGTCCGGATAGGGTGGGCTTTGCCAGATCACTTGCACCCGCTCGAGGTCGATGTTGCCGGCCTCGAGCTCGTTCTCCCATGCCTTGTAGCTGACCACCCCGGCCTGATAGGCGCCGGATTGCACCACCGAGATGGTGCGGCTGTGGTTGCCGCTGAAACCGACCCGGGCGAATAACTCATCCGGTGAAGCGCCGAGGTGCTCGCGCAGGAAGTACTCCGGCAGCAGGCGTCCCGAGGTAGAGCTCTGCGAGCCGAAGCTGAAGGTCAGGTCGCGCAGCCCCTCGGGGGCAGTGTCACCCGTGTGCGGCTCGAGGCCGGTCTGGTGGTTGGCGATGAAGTAGCTCTTGTACTCGGGGTCTTCGACACCCTGGGCGATGGCGCGGGAACCGGGCACCAGCTCGCGGGCCTGCACGCCGGTGAAGCCGCCGAACCAGGCCAGCTGCACCTGGTTATTGCGAAACGCAGTTACCGAGGCGGCGTAGGAGGTCACTGGGATGAAGCGCACGTCTACTTCGAGCTCGTCGGCGAGATAGTCGGCTACTGCCTGGAAGCGCTGCTGCAGGCGCGTTTCGTCCTCATCGGGGATGGCGGTGAACACCAGGGTATCGGCGGCGACCAGCGGGGCGAGGAGTAGCACGAGTCCGGCGCTGCCGGCGAGTATCAGGCGACGTAGCATAGCGGGGTCTTCCATGTCGGCGCGTCTTGTGACGGGCGTTGTCATAACGGCTAGAGGACGTAGAACGCCGGCATGATAGCAGATCGGCGCAGCCTTTATGGTGTCGGCAGCGGTGGGCGGTAGCGGGCCATGAAGCGACGGTCGATGCGATCCTTCCAGCGCCACACCCAGTTGCCCGACCAGCTCCAGGGGCCACGAGAGGCCACCGCGTAGCGGTCGCCGGTGCTGATCAGTGCCAGGTGGCGGCGCTGGGGGCGGTAGCGGGTCAGGGGGCGGTCGTGAAGGCTGGCGCGCAGATTGCCGGCCAGCGCAGGGCCCTGGCGCACGGCGTGAACCCCGGCCTTGTCGCGTCGATAGTTGACCATCGAGGCGGTGTCGCCGGCGGCGAACACGTGAGGGTGGCTGACGCTGGCCAGATGGTCGTCGACGCGGATGAAGCCGGCACCATCCAGCGCCAGGCCGGTATCGGCCAGCCATGGCGCGGCGCCGGCCTGGGTCGCCCACAGCAGCTCATCGAAGGCCAGCGTGCGGCCGTCGGCGGTATGCACGCGCCCGGCGCCGACGCTGACCACCTCGGCCTCGCTGTGCAGCGCCACGCCGCGACGTGTCAGCAGGCGTGCGAAGCGCCGTTGAACCCGCGGGTTGTGGTTGGCCAGCAGCCGCGGGCCGCGGGTCACCAGGCAGAAGCGCAACAGCGATTCGGCCAGACCGCGCTCACGACACAGGCGCTGCAGCCGCTGCTGCATGGCCAGCAGCACCTCGACGCCGCTGGCACCGCCACCGACCACCATGATGGTCTTGCTGACGGGGTCGTGCTGCAGCCGCTCGAGCAGCGCCAGCCAGCGCGCATTGAGTCCGTCGATGGGCTTGAGCGGCGTGGCGTGGTCGGCGGCGCCGGGCACTGCTGCCAGGCGCGGTGCGGCACCGATATTCAGCGACAGGCGATCGTAGGTCAGCGGCGAGTGATCATGGGGAATCACCCGCTGGGCAGCGAGGTCGAGGCCGTCGACGCTGTCGCGCAGGAAGCGCGCGCCGGCGGCTTCGGCCAGCGGCGCCAGGTCGATATGTACATCGCCGAAGTCGTAGTGCCCGGCGAGGTAGCCGGGCAGCATGCCGGAGTAGGGCGTGAAGCGGTCGCGGCTGATCAGGGTCAGGCGTACGTCGGGGGCGGGGTCCAGCGCAAAGCGGCGCAGGACCTCGACATGACTGTGACCGCCACCGACGAGCAGCAGCTCACGGGCCATCTAGCCCTCGTCTTCGACGCTATGGCGCAGGGTTTCCAGTTCTTCGACGGAAAAATGCTCGATCTTGCCGGCCAGCAGGTCGCTGAGGCGCTGCGTGGGGATGCCGGCGCGCTGAGCGATCTCGCGGTTGGGCAGGTCGGATAGGGCGATGCGGCGAGTGACGACGCGCATCAGGCGGGAACGCTTCTCGAGTTCCCGGACGTCCAGGTCGGGTGTCGCTGGCGAAGGCTCGCGCAGGTCCCAACCGGTCGTTAATCGTGCCGTGCTCATGTGGCTCCGTTGGCTTGGCTTGCGACCTGCTCAGGATGCAAGGTTTTGCGGCAATCTTCCAGCGCTTCATGGAGATTTTTTTGCCGCACGCAGACCTGCTCACCGAGAGCGCGTAGACTGCATTCAATGGCCTGTTTTATTGCTTTGGACATCAGGATCTTGCAATGGCGCTTAGCGCAACCCCGTATAAAGTGAACCTATCGCTCACCGATCTGGATCGCGGCGTCTATGCCACCGAGCGCTTTACCGTGGCCCGCCACCCCTCGGAGACCGAGACGCGCATGACGGTGAGGCTGCTGGCGCATGCGCTGTGGTACGACGAGGCACTGGCCTTCGGCCGTGGGCTCTCGGACGTCGATGAGCCAGCACTATGGCAGAAGAGTCTCGACGGCCGGGTGCTGCACTGGATCGAGGTCGGCCTGCCCGATGCCGACCGCCTGACCTGGTGCTCGCGCCGCGCCGAGCGGGTCTCGCTGCTGGCCTATGGCAAGGTCGATGCCTGGGCCTCAAGGGTGCTGGGATCGGCCGAGGCGCTGGCCAACGTGCACGTGGCCAGCCTGCCCGAGGCGGCACTGGCGGAACTGGCCGAGGACCTGCCGCGCAGCATCGACTGGGCGGTGATGATCAGCGAGGGCACGCTCTACGTGACCGACGCTCGAGGCCAGCACGAGCTGACCCCGGTCTGGCTCAGCGGCGAGCGTTGAATGCACGGCATATTCAACCTCGCCCGGCAATGGTGAAATTGCCGTTGTAGTCACTTAGGCTACTGACGTGCTAGGTTTTTCAGGAGTGCGACCGCTAGTATTCGCGTGATCGCCAATAATCATAACGAACGTCAGGTTTCACGACCGGAGGAAGTCCATGCGCACTATCAAATATGCGGTTGCCGCTTCACTGCTGGCTACCGCCCCGCTGGCCGCGGCGCAGCAGCTGTCCATCGCCACCGGTGGCACCGGCGGGGTCTACTACCCGATCGGCGGAGGTTTCGCCGAAATGATCAACGACCATATCGAAGGCGCCGACGCCACTGCCGAAGTGACCGGCGCCTCGGTGGAGAACATGGGCCTGATCATGCGCGGCGATGCCGACCTGGCTCTGGCCCTGGCCGACACGGTCTACCAAGCCTATAACGGTACCGGCGATTTCGAACAGCGCCAGATCGAGAACATTCGCGCCCTGGCGTCGGTGTATCCCAATGCCGTGCAGCTGGTGACCCTGGCCGAGTCCGATATCGAGTCGCTGGCCGATCTCGAAGGCAAGCGGGTTTCCGTGGGTGCCCCGGGCAGCGGTACCGAGCTCAATGCCCGCGCCCTGCTCGAAGCCAACGGCATGAGCTACGACGACTTCAACCCCCAACGTCTCAATTTCAACGAGACCGCCGATGCCATCCGCGACGGCGACATCGACGCCGGTTTCTGGAGCGTGGGCCCGCCCACCAGCTCGATCCTCAACCTGGCGGCAACCCGCGACATCCGCCTGATCGGCTTCTCCGACGAGGAGATCGCCAACGCCCAGGAGGACGAGCCGGTGTTCGCCCCCTATGAGCTGGCAGCCGGCATGTACGACGGCATGGACGAGGCGGTGCAGACCATCGGTATCCCCAACGTCCTGGTGGTCAATTCCGATATGGACGAAGAGCTGGCCTATGAGTTGACCAAGCTGCTGTTCGAACATACCGACGAGCTGATCGCCGTGCACCCGGCGGCCAACGACACCACCATCGAGTTCACCATGGAATCCACCCCGGTGCCGCTGCACCCAGGCGCAATTCGCTACTTCGAGGAAGTCGAGGCCGATATCCCGGATCGTCTGCGCCCGTAATCGCGGCGCCACGACATCCACTGATGTGATTTGGGATGGGCATCGTGCGATTCGGTAACCTGGCAGGGCGGACACTGGTGTTCGCCCTGCTGTCGTGTGGTGCCATCCCCATATTAGCGGTGGCAGATGATGCATCGCACCCCGATACCCTGCAGGCGCTGGGCGCGGATGGCGAGATTTTCGCCGAGCTGACGCGGGCGCCCGGCGAGGGCTGGTGCCTGGCGTGGAATCACTCGGTACGCCATTTCAGGGTGCTCGACTGCTACCGCAACGTGGCCGGCGAGATGCAGCTGGAACGCAGTCACCAGCCCGATTTTGCCGCTGGCCTGGGGCACTCCCTCGGGCGTGGCGAGCAGGTCTCCGATGGCCAGGGTGGCTATTGGATCAATGATATTCATGAGCCCGTTGCCGACAACCGCTATGCGTTGAGAGTGGGGTCTCGCGAGGTCGACCATCGCCTGATCTGGGAGGCAGGCGGTGAAGCGCACTCGTTGAGTCTTAGCGAGCAGGCCAGCGGTGAACGGGTCATCCTTCAACTTATCACGCTCGAGCATTGAGCGATCCAGACGACGTCTGACGAGGAATCCATGAGCGACTCGACGAGCCCACCGGTGCAGATGCCGGGCGGCAACGCCATTCAGCCGCGCGCGATACTGTGGTTGATCACTATCGTGGCGGTAGGGCTGTCCCTGTTCCAGCTCTACTCGGCGGGTATCCAGCCGCTGGGGCTGTTCTACCAGCGCGGGATTCACCTGGCGCTGATCATGACGCTGGCCTTCCTGATCTTTCCGGTCTTCGGCCCTCACCGCAAGCGCGGGGCCATTGGTTGGCTGATCGACGCGGTATTCCTGGCCGGGGCTGCGGTGACCGGGGGCTACCTGGTGTTTTTCCTCGACGAGATCATCTCGCGAGCCGGGTTCTGGAGCGAGACGGATATCCTGATCGCCTGCATCGCCACCGTCACCGTCCTCGAGGCCAGCCGCCGTGCCGTCGGCTTCGGCATGACGCTGATCGGCGTGCTGGCCATCGTCTACGCCTTCGCCGGGCCGCGCGGCGAGCTGCCGTGGCTCGGTGAGTGGATGCCGGGCATACTCGAGCACCGTGGCTATAACCTGGATCGCGTCGCCGGCCAGCTGTATCTCGGCCAGGAGGGCATCTTCGGCCTGCCGCTGGGCGTGGCGGCGACCTACATCTTCATCTTCGTGCTGTTCGGCGCCTTTCTCGAAAGCACCGGGGCCGGCAAGTTCTTTATCGACATGGCCTATGCGGCCACCGGGCGCCAGCGTGGCGGTCCGGCCAAGGCGGCGGTCATCGCCTCGGCGGGCATGGGCTCAATCTCCGGCAGCGCCATCGCCAACGTGGTGACCACCGGGGCCTTCACCATTCCGCTGATGAAGCGCCTCGGCTACAAGCCCCACCAGGCCGGCGGCATCGAGGCCGCGGCGTCTACTGGCGGCCAGATCATGCCGCCGCTGATGGGCGCCGGCGCCTTCCTGATCGCCGAATATACCAATACGCCATACCTGGATGTGGTCAAGGTCAGCATCCTGCCGGCGATCATGTACTTCGCCACCGTCTACCTGTTCGTGCATATCATCGCCCTCAAGCAGGGCATGCAGGGCATGGCGCGGAGCGAGCTGCCCAAGATGCGCGACGTGATGCGCGACGGCTGGCACTTTCTGCTGCCGCTGGGCGTACTGGTGTGGCTGCTGGTGATGAACCTCTCGCCGATGCGGGTGGGCTTCTATGCGGTGGTCACCATGGTTGCCGTGGCGGTGCTGCGCTATGCGATCTGGTTCCTGTTCGTGGCACCGAGCCAGGGCCAGAAGGTGACCTTCGAAGGCATCAAGCGGGTGGTGATCGCCGGCTTTGTCAAGCTGGTCGAAGGCCTTGAACTGGGCGCGCGCAACGCGGTAGCGGTGTCCATGGCCTGTGCCGTAGCCGGTATCATCGTCGGCGTGGTCGGCCTCACCGGGCTGGGCCTGAAGTTCTCGTCGATGATGATGGCCTTCTCCGGCGGCAACCTGGTGTTGGCGCTGGTAATGGTGCTGCTGGCCAGCCTGATCCTGGGCATGGGCCTGCCGGTGACCGCCAGCTATATCGTGCTGATCGTGCTGGTCGGCCCGGCGCTGACCGCCGAGTTCGGCGTGCCGCTGCTGATCGCCCACCTGGTGGTGTTCTGGTACTCCCAGGACTCCAATGTCACGCCACCGATAGCCTTGGCTGGCTTCGCCGGCGCGGCGATTGCCGGCTCCAAGCCGATGGAGACCGGCTTCCAGGCCTGGAAGTTTGCCAAGGGCCTCTACCTGATCCCGATGTTCATGGTCTTCAACCCGGAGATCATCATCGGCGGGCCGGTACCGGTGGTGATATGGAACGGGGTGATCGCGATCTTCGCGCTATGTGCCTTCGCCGCGGCGCTGGAGGGCTACCTGTTCACGCGCATGTCGTGGTTGCCGCGGTTGGCGATCGTGCCGTCGATCGTGGCGGTGTTCTACCCCAATCTGATGGCCGAGATTGCCGGGGTGGTGGTGATGGCGCTGGCGATCGGCGGCAATTGGCTGGCCAGCCGCCGTGAGGCGGCGGCAACGCCTTCGCCGAATAGCTAATAAGCGAAGGACGCCGGGGGCAGGCCGAAGAGGAGGTTTCGATGCCATGGATGGCATCGGTAGCGCCCATGGATGGTTTACAGCGCCTCCTCGTAGGCCTGCCCCCGGATCAGTCCTGAGCGGTGCCGGTATTCGCAATAGGCCTGTCAACGAATCATCCCTGCCCACTTGGTCAAGATGACGGCGCCCACGGGCGCCGTTAGAATACTTGCCCTTCGAATTCTCAGCGCCATTTCCGGGAGCCATAGATGCCATCCAACCAGCAGCCACGCGTCGGCGTGATCATGGGGTCCAAGTCCGACTGGCCGGTAATGGAACATGCGGTAGCGATGCTGGAGCGCCTCGGCGTGGCCTGCGAGACCAAGGTGGTCTCGGCCCACCGCACCCCGGACCTGCTGTTCGACTATGCCAAGAGCGCCGCTCAGCGCGGCCTGCAGGTGATCGTTGCCGGCGCCGGTGGCGCCGCGCATCTGCCGGGGATGGTGGCGTCCCAGACGCCGCTGCCGGTGCTCGGCGTGCCGGTGGAGTCGAAGTCGCTGAAAGGTCTCGACTCGCTGCTGTCGATCGCCCAGATGCCCGGCGGCATCGCCGTGGGGACGCTGGCCATCGGCAAGGCCGGTGCCACCAATGCCGGCCTGCTGGCGGCACAGATCGTCGCCCTGCAGGATGCCAAGGTGCGCGAGGCGGTGGAGGCCTTCCGCGCCGAGCAGACCCAGGCGGTGCTCGACAACCCCGATCCGCGACCCGACGCGCAGTGAGGTAAAGCAGATGAATATCGGCGTACTCGGTGCCGGCCAGCTGGGCCGCATGCTGGCCCTGGCCGGCTATCCTCTGGCCAACCGCTTCACTTTCCTGGATACCACCGGCCACCCCAGCGCCGGTATCGGCGATGTGATGATAGATACCGATCGCAGGCACCTCGACACCTTCCTGGACAAGGTCGATCTGGTTACCTACGAATTCGAGCACCTGCCGGTGTCGCTGGTGCAGGCCATCGAGGAAGTCAAGCCGGTCTATCCTTCGAGCGAGGCGATCCGCGTGTGCCAGAACCGTGCCGAGGAGAAGGCGCTGTTCGACCGCCTGGGCATCCCCACCCCGGCCTATCGGTTGGTGGAGAGCGCCGCCGAGCTCGAAGCCGCGGCCCGTGAACTGGGCACCCCGGTGGTCGCCAAGTCGGTTACCGAGGGCTACGACGGCAAGGGTCAGGCGGTGCTCAAGGATCCCGCCGAGGCCGCAGATGCCTGGCGCACCATCAACCACCCGCGGCTGATTGTCGAGGCCTTCGTCGACTTCGTGCGCGAGGTGTCGATCATCGCCGTGCGCGGCCGCGACGGCCAGGTGGTGTTCTACCCGATGGCCGAGAACCAGCACGTCGACGGTATCCTGCGCTACTCGATTGCGCCGCTGCCGGACCTCGATGCCAGCGTGCAGCAGACCGCCGACGGCTATATCCGTGCGCTGCTCGACGAACTCGACTACGTCGGCGTGCTGACCCTGGAGCTGTTCCAGGCCCGCGACGGCAGCCTGCTGGCCAACGAGATGGCGCCGCGCGTGCACAACTCCGGCCACTGGAGCATGGACGGCGCGGTGACCAGCCAGTTCGAGAACCACCTGCGGGCGATCCAGGGGCTACCGCTGGGCGATACCGCCGTGCGCATGCCGACCTGCATGGTCAACGTGATCGGCCGCGAGGGCGTTCCTGGTGAGATCCTGGCGCTCCCCGACGCTCATCTGCACCGCTACGACAAGCGTGAGCGCGCCGGGCGCAAGCTTGGCCACGTCAACCTGCTGGCGCCGACCCACGCCGAGCTGCTCGACAAGGTACGCGTCTGCGCCGCATTGCTGCCGGATGCACCGGCGCCGGGCTTCAGCTTCGAATAACCGCCCGTCATCCAACGTAAGCGGCCCCGTCAGATGACGGGGCCGCTTACGTTCGAGGAGACTGCTTTCGGTCAGGCGCCGATGATGCCGCCGTCCTCGCGGGTGATCACCAGAGTGGCCGAGCGCGGGATGGCGCTGCCGCCGTCCGGCCAGTGGCTGATCAGATTGCCCGCCGCGAAGGCCTCGGCCTCGGTGGTGGCCCCCGGGTGCTGCACGTTGACGAACATGGTGCGCTGATCCGGAGTGGTGATCACGCCGGTGATCTCCTGGCCCACCGGGCCGGTGAGAAAACGCTTGATCTCGCCGGTCTCGGGGTTGGCGGCGAGCATCTGGTTGTTGCCGAATACCTCATAAATACCGCTGTTCATCACCGACTCGCTGATGTCGGTCTGAATCCAGACGCGGCGGTCTGGGTCGATCCACAGGCCGTCGGGGCTGGCGAAGATGGCGTCCTGGTCCAGTGGCTCGCCGGTCAGGTCGCGGCTGTCGTCCTGGTCGCCGGCCAGCACGAACAGGTCCCAGGCAAAACGGGTTCCGGCATGGCTGCCCTCTTCCTGCCAGCGCACGATCTGGCCGAAGGTGTTATCAGCGCGAGGGTTGACGGCATCGGTTTGGTTTTCCTCACGCTGGGTGTTGTTGGTCAGGGTGAAGTAGACCTGGCCGGTGATCGGGTCCACCGCGCCCCACTCGGGGCGGTCCATCTTGGTGGCGCCGGCGTGGTCGGCGGCGCTGCGGGTATTGACCAGGATATCGGCCAGGTCGGCGAAGCCGTTTTCCGGGGTCAGGCCGTTCTCACCCGGGACCAGCGCCAGCCACTCGCCGCTGCCGTCATCGTTGAATCTCGCCACATACAGCGTGCCTTCGTCGAGCAGGGAACCGTCGGCCGTGGCGGCCTCGAAGGGGCGCGCCGAGACGAACTTGTAGATGTATTCGAAGCGTGCGTCGTCGCCGGAGTAGGCGACTACCGGCTGGCCCTCCACCGCCGGGGCGAAGATCACCCCTTCGTGGGCGAAGCGGCCCAGGTGGGTGCGCTTGATCGGTGTCGAGGCCGGGTCCATGGGGTCGATCTCGACCATCCAGCCGAAGGCATGGGGCTCGTTGCGGTAGTCCTCGCTGGCGGAGGCGCCGCGGGCGCTGGCGTCGAAGCGCACATACTCGTCGGCGCCGCCGGCGGCCCGGTGCCATTGGTAGCGACCGCTGTCGCGGGTCTCGATGCCGTAGCGGGCCTGGCGACGGTCGAGCTCGGCGTCGCTATTGGCGAAGTAGCCGGCCCAGTTTTCCTCGGCGGCCAGGTAGGTGTTCCACGGCGTGACGCCGTGGGCGCAGTTGTTGAGGGTGCCGCGGGTCATGCTGCCGTCCGGGCTGTACTTGGTCACCACGTGCTCGGTGCCGGCGACCGGCCCGGCCAGGCGCATCGGCGTCAGGCCGGTGATGCGGCGGTTGTGGGCGTCCTCGACCACCTGCCACTGGCCCTGGTCGTCCGCACGCACGCGCACCACGGTTACGCCGTGGGCGTTGAGCTCCTTGAGCACCTGGTCGTCGTCGCGGCTGCCGTCCTCGTTCTGCGGGAAGCCGCTGCGGTCGAGGGCTAGGCCGGCCGCTGCGGCGTGCAGGAAGCGCGGCTCGATGTACTCGTGGTTCATCACCAGCAGGCCGTCGCGGGAGCTGCCCTGCAGCGGGAAGAAGTGCATGCCGTCGTGGTGGCTGCCGACCTGGTGGGCCTGGTCCTCACCGCTGGCGGAGAGCGAGTAGGCGGGCATGGCGCCGCTGATCGGGGTGCCCATGGGCAGCATGGCTTGTACCCGGTAACCGTCGGGCACGATCACAGCGTCGGCGGCGCTGGTGGGAATTGCCGAGAAGCCGAGACTGGGAGCCGCCGCAGCGCTTCCCTCGGCGGCGAAGGCGGAGGAGAACGGCAGGTGCGTGGCCATGGCGCCGGCGACGAAAGTGGCCAGGCTGCCACGCAGCACGCTGCGCCGACTGAGACGAGTCTCCAGGATATCGCCGAAATAGGGGTTGCCGGACATATTGCTGAGCGGCTCGTCGCCGTCGGCGAGAATCGGATCGACCGCGCCGGGTTGCTGCGGGTGTTTCATGGCCATGTCTCCTCACGTGGAACGAAACGCCATTGTTGGCAGCCTTGATGACACTGGCATGACCTAATGGCGTCGATTGGGTGACATGCGTTGATATGGATCAAGTAACGCCGTGTCTTGTCTTGCGTCAGCTCGCGCCTCGTCGACACTGTAGATCTGACTGATGAGGAGGGCGTATGGCGTTGCGTCTCTACCGCGGCGACCTGCTGCTGATCGTCGCGCTGCTGGTGCCGCTGATGGTGGCCGCGCCGAGACTGGGCTGGCCGCCGGGTGAGGCGGCGGCGCTGCTCGGCTGGGTGGGGCGCGTCAGCGGGATTGTGGGGCTTGCCATGCTGTTGGTGACCGCGGCCTTGAGTATCCGGCTGCCGGGATTCGACCGCTGGTTCGGTGGACTCGACCGGCTCTGGCAGCTGCACCGGCTGCTCGGTTTCAGCGCCTTTATCCTGATCATGCTGCACGTGCTGGCCCTGGGTCTGGCGCGGGTGCCGGCGGGCCTCGACGTGGCGGTGCTGACGCTGTTCCCGCCGCCGTCGCAGCTGGCACTGTGGAGCGGCTGGCTGGCCTGGCTGGCGATGGTGATCTTCCTGGCGCCGACCTTCCGCTTCTTCGGGCGGCTCGACTACCAGCGCTGGAAGGGGCTGCACATGCTCTCGGCAGCGGCGCTGCTGCTGGCGCTGGGCCACGCGTTGCCGCTGGCGGGGGAGACCTGGCCGTGGTGGCTGCTCGGCGCCCTGGGCGCCGGGGCCATGGTGTGGCGCAAGCTGCTGTCGCCATCGCTTGCTCGCCACCCCTACCGGGTGGCGAGCGTCGCACCGCTGGCCCGCGGGGTGGTGGAAATTGCGCTGCGCCCGGAGGCCCGCGGGCTTGGCTATCGCCCCGGCCAGTTCGTCTATTTCACGCCGCTCGACGAGTCGTTGACGGCGGGGCGGGGTGAGGAACATCCCTACACCATCGCCTCGGCACCGCATGACCCGCTGCTGCGGATCGGCATCAAGGACCTCGGCGACGCCAGTCACGCGCTGCAGACGGTCAGTGTGGGTAGCCGGGTAATGTTGGAGGGCCCCTACGGCGACTTCTTCGCCGCGCACCATCCCGATCGCGATGCGCTATGGCTGGGCGGCGGCATCGGTATCACGCCGTTTGTCAGCGCGGCGCGGGGCATGGCCGACGTGGACGAGGGGCGCGGCGTGCAGCTGTTCTACCTGGCCAATGGCCCTGACCGCGCCTACTACCTCGATGAGCTCACCCGCTGCGCCGGGGAGAACGAGCGCTTCACGGTGACGACCCACTTCTATCGCGAGCTGGGCCCGCTGACCGAATCCTTCCTGCGTCACCACTGCCCGGACTACGCCGACCGAGAGATCTACCTGTGCGGCCCGCCCGGGATGATTGGCCACCTGCGCGACCTGCTTGACGCCCAAGGCGTGCCGGCCGCGCGCATCCACTGCGAGGTCTTCGATTTCCTATGAACAAGTTTGCCTATAGTGCCTTCATCGCCTTCCTGGCCAGTATCGGCACCCTGGTGTCGGTGCATGCGCTGTCTTCGGACGATGAGACCGACGGGGCGTCCGAGACGCGTGACATTACGCTCGACGAGCTGGCCGAGCACGCCAGTGCCGAGAGCTGCTGGAAGGCCATCCATGGCGGCGTCTACGACATCACCGACTATGTGCCTGACCACCCCACCGAGGAGGAGGTCATCCTCGAGTGGTGCGGCCGCGAATCCAGCGAAGCGTGGGACAACAAGAGCCCCGGGAGACCGCATAGCCCGGGTGCCGAGCGCCAGCTCGAGAACTACCGTATCGGTGACCTGGTCGACGACCAGGGCGAGCCGCTTAGCGGCGACGTCGAGGACACCAGCGCAGACGCTGAGCGCCAGGATGCCAGCCCAGCGGCGTCGGTATCGCCCGCCGAGGACCAGCGCCTGCACCGGGCCATGCTGGGCCAGCCCATGGATGGCCACTACCGGGGCGTGTTCACCGATCGTGGCGAGATACAGGTCAATATCACCTTCGACCTGCGCGATGGCCACCTGACCGACGTCAACTTCCGCCACCTCGCCTATCGCGGCGTCGACTACCTGACCCTCGAGGAGGGCGATGACCTCTACCCGGTGATGGTCCAGCACCGTCGGATTACCGAGTGGCTGGAGGGTGAGCCGTTGACTACTATATTCGCGCTCTACGAGCCGGCGCGCGTGGTCGACGAGGTAGACGGCTTCAGCGGCGCCACCCTGCGCGGCGCCAAGGTGATCTCGGCGATGCGCGACGGCCTCAACCGCGGGGTATACAGCTGGCCGTAAGGGCGCGTTAGGCCACTAGCCGAGAGGCCAACTCGCGGCGCCGATAACCCAAAGCCAGGCGGCGATCAGTGCGAAGTGGCCGGGGTACCAGGCCAGCCACAGCCGCCGCGGCATCACCACGCCGACTCGGGGCACGCGCTGGGCGGCGCCGGCGGCGAGCAGCAGCACCGTCAGGCAGGTGGCCACGGTGAACGACTTGGCCATGTCCGAGGCGTTCATCTGGCCCGCCACCCACAGCGCCGGGAATGCCGCGGCGGCGGCCAGCAGGCGTGCCGAAAAGTGGGTTCCGGCCTGGCTCAGATGGTGCATGGCGAACATCAGCAGCGGGATCAGCAGCAGGCCGTTGTGGCCGTATTCGACCCAGTCGCCGAGCAGGTACCAGGCGACCAGCGTTGCCGCGGCGCCGAGTGCCGCCCAGTGCGCGGCCAGCTCGCCGCGCGCCTGACGGGCCGCCAGTTCACGCAGCCAGGCGCCGCCGCAAAGCCCCGCCGCCAGCGTGAAGCAGACATTCAGGATAAAGGCGTCCGAGGCCCGCGGCATCATCATGTAGGGCAGCTGCGCGACGAGGCCGATGACCAGGATGCGCCGCGCATAGCGCTGCGGGTTGCGAGTGTTGAACAGCCCGTGCCAGGCGACCATGGCGGCAAACAGCGGGAAGGCGATGCGCCCGATCGAGGAGCCGGCCCAGTCGAGCTGCCAGCTTTCGGGCAGCACGTAGCGGGTCAGGTGATCGATGCTCATGGTTGCCAGGGCCAGCCACTGGCCCCAGGCGGTCCAGGTCGAGGCGGGGCGAAATGCATCGGGTGGGGCGCTTGCCGTAGCGCTCATCGTTACCTCCGGGTTGTAGCGATGGGGTCGGCCATGAATGAAACGTTGGCTCAGGCGTCGGGCCTGGGACGGTAGCGGCGATCATCATACACCGCCATGGGCTCGCTCCTGACATCTTCCACCCAACTCGGCGGTTTGAGGTAGCTCCAGGCGGCCTGCACCTGGCCGTGCGGGTCGGCGATGGCCAGTCGTCGGCGACGATAACCGTCGCGATCATTGACCCGCTCCAGGCGGTCGAGTTCATCCAGGGTCGGGGCGTCGACGCGGAACAGCTCGCCCTGGACCTTGAGCCCCTGGCCCTGGGCGTCGACCAGCACCGGCGAGTAACGCGGACCGTTGAGCACCAACGGAAAGGGCTCGCAGGTCACCGCCAGGTCGAGGAATTCGGCCTCGCCGAGATAGCCTGCGTGGTTGGCGAAACCGCGCTTGAGGGTGCCGTACACGAACAGCAGATGGGACATGGGAACCTCCCGGTCAGGCTGGGCCTGGTTGTCCTTAAACGATACTCTGTTGCTGGAGATACAGGGTCAAGTGTGGGCCACTCAAGGACACTGGGATGCGCAGCGGTTTCGGGTTCGATCTACGCAGCATGGAAATCTTCGTCGAGACCCTGGAGCAGGGCAGCCAGAGCGCCGCCGCACGGCGCCTGGGGCTCAAGCAGTCATCGGTATCCCAGAGCCTGGCCACCCTCGAGGAGGGGCTTGGCGTCAGCCTGTTCAAGCGCAACGCCCGGCCGCTGGAGCCGACCAGTGCCGGACGCTTCTTCTACGACCGCGCCCGGCGCCTGCTCGACGAGGCGCGCAGTACCCGCCGCGAGCTGGTCTCCGGGGCCTTCGGCCAGCTGCATCAGGTGCGCCTGGCGCTGGTCGACTCGCTGGCCACGGCGGTGGGCCAGCCGCTGATCGAGCTGATCAAGCGCCATACCCGCGACTACACCCTGACCACCGGGCTGTCGCACATGCACAGCCACGCCCTGCTGACCCGCCACGTCGACATCATCGTCTCCGACGACCGCCTCGAGAACTATGACGGCCTCGAGCGCCACGCGGTGCTGCGCGAGCCCTTCGTGCTGGTGGCGCCGGCCAGCTGGTCGGGGCCCCTCGACAACCTGCGCTGGCTGGCCCGCCAGCTCGATTTCGTGCGCTACACACCGCAGTCGTTGATCGGCCAGGCCATCGAGCGCCACCTGCGCCTCAACCGGCTCGAGTTGCCGGCGCGTCTGCACCTCGACAACACCTTCGCCGTGCTGCGTCTGGTCAGTGCCGGCGCCGGTTGGACCATCACCACCCCGCTGTGCCTCTATCAGGCCGGCCTGGAGACCCTCCAGGTGCGCGTCGCGCCGCTGCCGGTGGCACCGCTGCAGCGCGAATTGACGCTGGTGTCGCGGCGCGACGAACTCGGCGACCTGCCCGCCCAGCTGGCCCGCGATGCCCGCCGCCTGCTGGAGATACGCTTTCGCCAGGAGCTCGACCGTGGCCTGCCGTGGCTCTCCTCCAAGGTCTCCACCCAGCCCTGAGTGTGGGCATTGCAGCGTTGCGAATGCGCCTTCGGCGTGCACTATCGATTTTTCCTATAGCAGTGGCGTCGGTGTGACCGATGCTCTTTGCCAGATGCCGAATTCGCGTCCAAGACTGAAAGTCATTCGATGTGCGACGCGGGAACTGCAACTCAATGCCAACAACAATAAGCGCCTATGTACGCTGGGTAGAACGCCTCAACCGCGGGGTGGGGCGGCTGGTGATGTACATGATCTTCCTGATGATGGGGCTGCTGCTGTACGCCTCCTTCTCGCGCTCGGTGCTCAATGCGCCGTTGCTGTGGGGCGTGGAGATGTCGCAGTTCATGCTCGCCAGCTACTACCTGCTGGGCGGCGCCTACGCCATGCAGATGGGCGCCCATGTGCGCATGGACCTGTTCTACAGTCGCTGGTCGCCGCGCACCCAGGCGGCGGTGGATGCCGTCACCATCCTATTCTTGATCACCTTCCTGGTCACCCTGCTGCTGGGCGGCATCTCCAGCACCCAGTATGCGCTGGAGTACGGCCAGCGCAACCACTCCTCCTGGGCGCCGCCGTTGGCGCCGATCAAGCTGATCATGTGCCTTGGCATCGTGCTGATGCTGCTGCAGGCCTTCGCCACCTTCTTCCGTGATCTGGGCGCGGCGCTGGGTCGCCCCATCGACGAGGAGGGCGAGGCATGAGCTACGAGATGATCGCGCTGTTGATGTTCTCGACCATGATGCTGCTGCTGTTGACCGGCCAGCGGGTGTTCGGGGTGATCGGCTTCGTCGGTGCCGCCGCGGCGCTGCTGCTGTGGGGCGACGGCGGCGTGGAGATGCCGTTCAACGCCAGCTTCGTGCTGATGAACTGGTACCCGCTGTTGACCCTGCCGCTGTTCGTGTTCATGGGCTACATGCTCTCCGAGTCGGGTATTGCCGGCGACCTCTACGAGATGTTCCACGTTTGGATGGGCTCGCTACAGGGCGGCCTGGCGGTGGGCACCATTGGCCTGATGGTGGTGGTCTCGGCGATGAATGGCCTGAGCGTGGCAGGCATGGCGATCGGCGCCAGCATCGCCCTGCCGGAGCTGCTGCGCCGCGGCTACGACAAGATCATGGTCACTGGGGTGATCCAGGCCGGCAGTTCGTTGGGCATCCTGGTGCCGCCCAGCGTGGTGCTGGTGCTCTACGGCATGATCGCTCGTCAGCCGGTGGGCAAGCTGTGGCTGGCCGGGGTGTTCCCGGGACTGATCCTGGCGGCGATGTTCGTGATCTACATCGTGGTGCGCTGCCGGCTGCAGCCGAGCCTGGGGCCGGCACTGCCCGCCGAGGAGCGCACCATGCGCCTGGGCGCCAAGCTCAAGCTGCTCAGTGCCGGCATCCTGCCGCTGCTGATCTTCTTCTCGATGACCGGGCTGTTCCTGATGGGCGTCACCAGCCTGGTCGAGAGCGCCGCCTACGGCGCCTTCGCGGCGACCCTGGCGGCGCTGGTCAAGGGCCGCCTGACCCGCGCGGT
The DNA here is from genome assembly GCF_002286975.1 of Halomonas salipaludis. GTDB lineage: Bacteria > Pseudomonadota > Gammaproteobacteria > Pseudomonadales > Halomonadaceae > Franzmannia > Franzmannia salipaludis. The sequence continues at coordinate 498,420 of NZ_NSKB01000002.1, read as the reverse complement.
GATCGAGGTCACGGTGAGGCGCACCCTGGGCATCAGCTGCATGTTCATGTGGATCATCCTCGCCGCGCTGTGCTTCGGCGCGGTATTCGACGGCCTCGGCGCGGTGCGCGCCATCGAGAACGTGTTCCTCGACCGCATGGGCCTCGGCCCCTGGGAGATCCTGCTGATGATGCAGCTCTCCTACATCCTGATGGGCATGTTCCTCGACGACACCGCGATGCTGGTGATCGTCGCCCCGCTCTACGTGCCGCTGGTGGTCAGTCTGGGCTTCGATCCGGTGTGGTACGGCGTGCTCTACACCATCACCGTGCAGATCGCCTACATGACCCCGCCGTTCGGCTACAACCTGTTCCTGATGCGCGCCATGGCGCCCCCCGAGGTGACGCTGGGCGACATCTATCGCAGCGTCTGGCCGTTCGTGATGATCATGCTGCTGGGGCTGGGTTTGATCACTGCCTTTCCGCAGTTGGCGCTTTGGTTGCCGGAGCTCTACTACAACTAAGGCGCGAGTATGTCCGGCGACGGGCAGGCATAAGAGCCGCGTGTAAGCGGTGAGATGAAGTGGTAACAACAACAATCCATGGGAGAAGCATCATGACCGATAGCAATAGGCGCAATTTCCTCAAGAAGGCCGGGGTGGCCACCGCCGCCACGGTGGGCGCGGCGACCGTCGGCGCGCCCTATGTGCATGCCCAGTCGAGCCCGATCCGCTGGCGCATGCAGACCTACGCCGGCCCGGCGCTGGCGGCCCACGTCATCAAGCCCTCCATCGACGCCTTCAACAAGGCCGCCAACGGCGAGATGGAGATCGAGCTCTACTACGCCGACCAGCTGGTGCCCACCGGCGAGCTGTTCCGTGCCATGCAGCGTGGCACCATCGATGCGGTGCAGAGCGACGACGACTCGATCAACGCCCCGGTGGATGTCTCGGTGTTCGGCGGCTATTTCCCGTTCGCCTCGCGCTACAGCCTCGACGTGCCGGCGCTGTTCCATCACTACGGCCTCAAGGAGATCTGGGAGGAGGCCTACGGCGAGGTCGACGGCGTGACCTGGCTGGGGGCCGGCGCTTGGGATCCCTGCAACTTCGTGACCCGTGAGCCGATTCGCAGCCTCGAGGACCTGCGCGGCAAGCGCGTCTTCACCTTCCCGACCGCCGGGCGCTTCCTGAGTCGCTTCGGCGTGGTCCCGGTGACCCTGCCGTGGGAAGACATCGAAGTCGCCATGCAGACCCGCGAGCTCGACGGGATCGCCTGGGCCGGCATCACCGAGGCCTATACTGTGGGCTGGGCCGATGTCAGCAGCTACTACCTGACCAACAACATCTCCGGCGCCTGGGCAGGCTCCTACTTCGCCAACTCCGACCGCTGGAACGAGGTGCCCGAGCACCTGCAGACGCTGTTCAAGCTGTGCATGGACAACTCGCACTACTACCGCCAGCACTGGTATTGGTGGGGCGAGGCCCACTACCGCACCACCGGCGGCAAGCTCGAGCTCACTTCGATCCCCGAGGAGGAGTGGCAGACCCTGGAAGACGAGGCGCTGGCGTTCTGGGACGAGATCGCCGAGCAGAGCGAGCGTAGTGCCAAGGTCGTGCAGATCCTCAAGGATTATCGCCAGACCATGCAGCAGGCTGGGCCTCCCTATCGCTACAGCTGAGGAGTGGCCGGGGGCGGGCGGTTGCCCGCCTCTGGCATGCCCGCCGCCGCGGGTAACACCGTTGGTCTATTTAGGATGTTGCCATGAGTCAATTATCACCCCGACATATCACCAGCGTTGACGATGCGCGGCGCCTGGTCGAGGAGCGCGGCCTGACCCACGTCAAGGTCGGCATGTTCGACATGGATGGCGTGATGCTCGGCAAGTACATGCATCGCGACAAGTTCTTCCATGCGCTGGAGGAGGGCTTCGCGTTCTGCGACGTGGTGCTGGGCTGGGACAGCAAGGACGAGCTCTACGACAACGTCAAATACACCGGCTGGCACACCGGCTACCCGGATGCCCAGCTGCGCATCGTCCCCGAGAGCTGCCGCGAGGTGCCGGCGGAGGGTGACATGCTGCTGTTTCTCGCCGAGTTCAGTGGCCAGGCCGAGGCGATCTGCCCGCGCGGGCTGCTGCGGCGGGTGCTCGACCAGGCCGCTGAGATGGGCTTCAGCGCCCACGGCTCGCTGGAGTACGAATTCTTCATGTTCCGCGAGACGCCGGAGTCGATCCGCGAGAAAGGCTACCGCAACCTCACGCCGTTGACCCCGGACATGATGGGCTACTCGATGCTGAGAAGCTCGGTGCACGCCGAGCTCTACCATGAGCTGCTGGCGCTCTCCGAGGCCATGGATTTTCCCATCGAGGGGCTGCATACCGAGACCGGCCCCGGCGTGCTCGAGGCGGCGATCGGCGTCGACGGCGCATTGGCCGCCGGCGACAAGGGCGCGCTGTTCAAGACCTTCACCAAGGTGTGGGCGCAGCGTCGCGGCCTGATGGCCACCTTCATGGCCAAGTGGTCGCCGGACTACCCGGGCCAGAGCGGCCATATCCACCTCTCGCTGTGCCATGCCGATAGCGGCGAGTCGGCCTTCTTCGATGCCGAGAAGCCCTACTGCATGAGCGATATCCAGCGTCACTTCGTGGCCGGCCAGCAGCAGCTGATGCCCGAGTTCCTGGCCATGTTCGCGCCCACCATCAACAGCTATACGCGGCTGATTCCTGGCTTCTGGGCGCCCACCGACGCCACCTGGGGCGTCGAGAATCGCACCACCGCGCTGCGCGTGATTCCCGGCAGCGCCAAGTCGCAGCGCGTCGAGTACCGCCTGGGCAGCGCCGATGCCAACCCCTATCTCGCCCTCGCGGCCGCCATCGGCGCGGGCCTGTACGGCATCCAGCAGCGCCTCGAACCCGACGAGCAGGTGCGCGGCAACGCCTACGAACTCGACCACCCCGAGCACCAGGCGCTGCCGCGCACGCTATGGGAGGCCGCTCAGCGGCTCAAGGCATCGCAGCCGGCGCGGGCGCTGTTCGGCGACGACTTCGTCGAGCACTTCGCAGCGACCCGCGAGTGGGAGGAGCGCGAGTTCCGCCGCCATATTACTGATTGGGAGTTGGATCGTTACTTTGAAATTATTTAAGCGCCAAGCGCCAAGCGGCGCCGGGGACAGGGCAAAGCGGGGGTCTTCTTCCAGGGAAGGAAGAAGTAGCGTCCAGGGAGGGATTCACAGCGCCCCCGCGGTGGCCTGTCGCCGGATTAGCCGCGAGCCGGGTGGCTGGCGGCGTCGGGAAACAGCGAACTGAGCCGTGTCACTTGTTACTGGAAGGAAAGAGAAGCGTATGGCCATACAGAAAACGATATCCCCCGTCGACGGCACGGTCTACGTCGAGCGGGAGCAGGCCGATCCGGCGCAGATCGACGCCACGCTGTCGCGGGCGGCCAGCGCCCAGCGCAGCTGGCGCGAGGTGCCTGTCGCCGAGCGCGGGCGACTGTGCTCGGCGATGGTCGATGCCTTCGTCGCCCGGCGCGATGAGCTCGCCACTGAGTTGACCTGGCAGATGGGCCGCCCGATTAGCGCCGCGGGTGGCGAGATCGGTGGCTTCGAGGAACGCGCCAGGGGCATGATCGGCCTCGCCGAGACGGCACTGGCGCCGATCCAGCTCGCCGACAAGCCGGGCTTTACCCGCTATATCACCCGCGAGCCGCTGGGCGTGTCGTTTATCGTCGCGCCGTGGAATTTCCCCTTCATGACCGCGGTGAATGCCATCGTGCCGGCGATCATGGCCGGCAATACGGTGATCCTCAAGCACTCCGCTCAGACCCCGCTGTGCGCCGAGCGCATCCAGCAGGCCTTCGAGGCCGCGGGCCTGCCCGAGGGCGTGTTCCAGCACTTACACCTGTCGCATGACGCCACCGAGCAGCTGATCCGCGACCGGCGCATCGACCACGTCTCCTTCACCGGCTCGGTGGCCGGCGGCGAAATGGTCGAGCGCAACGCGGCGGGGCGCTTCATCGCCAGCGGCCTGGAACTGGGCGGCAAGGACCCGGCCTATATTCGTGGCGACGTGGATCTCGATGCCGCGGTGGAAGGGGTAATGGACGGCGCCTTCTTCAACTCTGGGCAGAGTTGCTGCGGCATCGAGCGCATCTACGTCGACCAGGCGATCTTCGACGCCTTCGTCGAGCGCGCGGTGGCCTGGGTCAAGCAGCTCAGGCTGGGCAACCCCAGCGACCCGGCCACCACCCTCGGCCCGCTGGTGCGCCCAGCAGCAGCGGACTTCGTACGCGGCCAGATCGAGGAGGCGGTGAGCGCCGGGGCCAAGGCGTGGATCGATCCCGGCGACTATCCACTGTCGGTGCCGGGCAGCGCCTACCTGGCGCCGCAGCTTCTCACCGGGGTCGATCACTCGATGCGAGTGATGCACGAGGAGAGCTTTGGGCCGGTGGTGGGTATCATGCCGGTGGCCAGCGACGACGAAGCGGTGGCGCTGATGAACGACAGCGCCTTTGGCCTCACCGCCGCGGTGTTCACCCGCGACATGGCGGCCGGCGAGCGGCTGGCCCAGCGCCTCGAGGCGGGGACGGTATTTACCAACCGCTGCGACTACCTCGACCCCGAACTGGCCTGGACCGGCGTCAAGCAGTCGGGGCGCGGCTGCTCGCTGTCGCGGCTAGGCTACGAGACCCTGACCCGGCCCAAATCTTTCCACCTCAAGCACGCCTAGGAGTCGCCAATGAGCCAGGACATGAGCCAGTTCAGCATGGGCTGGAACTACCCCGCCAATATTCTTACCGGCGTCGGGCGCATTCGCGAGCTGCCTGCGGAATGCCAGGCGCTGGGGATGCAGGCACCACTGCTGATCACCGACCCCGGGCTCGCCAACCTGCCGATGGTGCGTGACATCGTGCTGGCCTGCCACGACAGCGGCCTGGGCATCGCCGTGTTCAGCGAGATCAAGGGCAACCCCACCGGCAAGAACGTCCTCGACGGCATGGCCGCCTTTCGCGACGGCGGCCACGACGGGGTGATCGCCTTCGGCGGTGGCTCGGGGCTCGACGCCGCCAAGGCGGTGGCGCTGATGGCCAACCAGCGCGACGGGCTGTCGCTGTGGTCGCTGGAGGACGTCGGCGACAACTGGAAGAACGCCGACGCTGACGCCATCGCCCCTATCGTGGCGGTGCCAACCACCGCGGGTACCGGCTCGGAGGTGGGCCGCGCCTCGGTGATCACCGATGAGGTCGAGCACGTCAAGCGCATCATCTTCCATCCCGGCATGGTGCCGGCCACGGTGATCCTCGACCCCGAACTGACGGTGGGCCTGCCGCCCACGATCACCGCCGCTACCGGCATGGATGCGTTATCGCACTGCCTCGAGGCGTGGTGCTCGCCGCTCTACCATCCGATGGCCGAGGGCATCGCCGTGGAGGGCATGCGCCGGGTGTGCGAGTACCTGCCGCGGGCCTACGCCGATGGTAGCGATCTCGAGGCACGCATGAACATGCTGGTGGCCTCGAGCATGGGCGCCACCGCCTTCCAGCGCGGCCTGGGTGCGATGCATGCCCTGGCGCATCCGCTGGGGGCGCTGTATGACGCCCACCACGGCACCCTCAATGCAATCCTGATGCCCTATGTGCTGCGCGCCAATCAGCAAGCGATCGGCGAGCCGATGGTGCGCTTGGGGCGCTATCTCGACCTGCGCCAGCCGGGTACCGCGGCGGTGATCGACTGGGTGCTGGAGCTGCGCGAGCGGCTGGCGATCCCGCATACCCTGGCAGCGCTCAAGATCGATACCCAGCAGGCCGACAAGGTCGGGCAGATGGCGGTGGCCGACCCCTCGTCGGGCACCAACCCGATCGCCTTCGACGCCAATCAGTATCGCGACATCTTCGTCGCGGCGGTGGAGGGGCGTCTTTGAGCGATAGCTGCCAAGCGTGGCACACAATGTCGAGCCAGACTGGCAAAGAGGAGGCCGGGCGATGCGCATAGGGCTGCTGCAGTGCGACGATGTGGCGCCGGAGTTGATCGCGACTCACGGCAACTACCCGGCGATGTTCGAGGCGCTGTTCAAGCGCGTCGACCCGAGCCTCGAGTTTCGCGTGTGGCGCTGCCTCGACGGCGAGATCCCCGACGACGTCGAGGCCGCCGATGCCTGGCTGACCACCGGCTCCAAGTTCGGCGTCAACGATGGGCTGGCGTGGGTCGATGCGCTGTGCGAGTTCGTGCGCGAGCTGTGGGACGCCGGCAAGCCGCTGGTTGGGGTGTGCTTCGGCCACCAGCTGATTGCCAAGGCGCTGGGCGGCGAGGTGGTCAAGAGCCCGCGGGGCTGGGGGGTGGGCATGTCGTTCAACTGCGTCAACACGCGCACCGAGTGGATGCAGCCGTGGCAGCCCAATCTCGATCTGCTTGTCAGCCACCAGGACCAGGTCGAACGCCTGCCGCCGGAGGCGCGGGTGCTGGCCGGCAGCGACTTCTGCCCCTACTACCTGATGCAGGTCGGCGAGCACTTTCTCGGCGTGCAGGGGCACCCGGAATTTGCCAAGCCCTATTCGCATGACCTGATGCAGCTGCGCCGTGAGCTGATCGGCGAGACGCGGGTCGCCGAGGGACTCGATTCGCTGGACGCCCCGCTGAATGCCGAGCTGACGGTGCGCTGGATATTGAATTTCATGCGGCGTGTGTCACGGTCGAGTGACTAAGCTGCTCGAGTAACCAATAGTTATACAACAGCTGGTTAAAGATCAATGCGTTCATAAAGCGAGCAGAAGGGGATAACGCCAGCCTCCGGACGGCCGTTGATGTATTCAAGTGCTATCCCAGAGGTCAGCAAAAAGACCTCATGCCACGGCGGTCTCAAGTTTCAAGCGCAACGCTATTGAATGGTGCTCGAATCGGATACGGATTTCTTGAGTAGCCCGGCGTAGACCTCCAACAGCGTTCGCCAGTCCAGTTCCTTGGGCGGTCAGGGATTCGGCGATCTCGTCGAGTTCTTGCTTGCTGTAGACCGACAGGTCTGAGCCCTTTGGCAGGTACTGACGCAACAGCCCACTGGTGTTGAGGGGGCGGCCATCCGTTTGGACTCGCGCTGCCCTGGGCTGTGCGGGCCAGAGAAGTAGATGGCGGTGCCGGTCTGCTGAGTGATCTCGGTATGCTTCACCATTTTCCTGCCTTGGTCGTACGTCATGGACAGGTGCTCGGCTCCTTCTTGAGCGAGCCGCGAGGCATACCGTAGAGCGAATTATAGATCGCTTCGTGTGAGCCCCGGCGGTCAGCGTCATCGAGAAACACTGGCTATATGCTGTGGTGACTAGTACTTGCGCAACAGATGGACCACCAATTCGAACAGCTCACTATTGAGATGCAGCTTGGATCGACGGCTAGGTCGACAGCGGGGCAGTCTGGCTCGATGGCCGGCGAGACTGACGTCATAGGGCTTGTCACGCCTGACTGTATGGCGCACTCGTTCCCGTGAGATGGTGCTGGGTGACCATCCCCATTGCTGTATAATGGCTCGGATAGCGTGGTGCGCCCACATCAACATGATGGCAGCTCGTTCTTCAGTAGTAAGGTGGCGGTAGCAGTGAGCCATGGCAAGACCATACCGAATGGGTCGGGTGTTGCATTTGGCCATTGAGACCGCCGATGTTTTTGACGTGGTGAATAGCTTACAGTTGTAAGCTATTTATTACATTAGATTTCTAAAATATACTATAAGTCAGGGGGCTATGAAGACATGACAGCGTCACGTTTTTAGCAGTATCATCCTGTTTTTCATCATGCATGCTTTGGAGTGGCAGAATGTACGATCTAGCTGTCATAGGATTTGGTGCTACGGGTGTTAGTCTTTTGAGGCAGCTCCACTCTCATATATATGAGCAGGATATGGGGCCGGTTTCAGTCGCCCTTATCTCTCCTGCCGATAGCTTTTCTTCCGGCCTTGCTTTTGGTCAAGCTGAGTCGTTTCATAAAGTTAATACCCCTCCTGAACTTATGGGGATTGAACCCGAGGATCCAAAAGGATTTGCTTCATGGCTACGGCAGCGGACTGGAAAGGAAGAACGTTATCCCGCAAGGCTGACCTATTCACAGTACCTTAAAGAAGTTTATGACTCTATGTCTCTTGGGAAAAGCGATAGGTTGTGTATTAAAGAGTGTCGTGCTACTGCTGTGGATATTGATACTTCAAGTGGCAGTCCTGTTGTCATCCTTGATGGTGGAGATGAGGTGCATGCTCGACGTGTGGTTTTGGCACTGGGAACAGTAACTTCGCCAACTTTTTCTGCCAATACAGGACTGCAGCCCATACTTCCCTCCTCTATTTGCAGTATTTCTGCTCCTGAGGTTGCGTTAGTTGCCGGTACTGGACTAACGGCTGTAGACTGTGTGAGATCGTTAGTGAAAAAGGGTTGCCAATCTATCCATTGGTTCTCTAGAAGCGGTTATGTTCCTACAGTCATATCACGACAGGTAAAATATGAGCCCGTGGCTTTTACTTGGGGTAAAATTAAGAGTGAGTTGAACAAGAGGGAGCGTGGAGAGCGGCTTTCACGAATTGTTAGCCTGCTTCGCCGAGAAGTGGCGTATATGCGAAATCCAGAAATATTAAAAGCTGATGAATTGAGGACGAAAGGCGATCTGAGTGGCTACTGGGATTATCTTATAGAGCGTGCAGATAAGTCAGATTTGCCGTTTCAAGACACATTGTCATCTACAAGATATTTCGCCCACAAAATTTGGCTGAAGCTAAGCGAGGAAGAGTGCATAGAGTTTCAGAAGAGCTTTGGTGCTTTCTGGGCATGCTGGCGTCATCCTATCCCTATGGAAGTGGTGGAAGAGTTGAATGTCTATGTTAAGGAAGGGCGTCTGCAGTTGCATCGACCAGTCGCGCCGATAAAAATCAAAGGCGGAAAATATATTCTTGAAAATTCTCGCCAGAAGATATGTGCTGATGTGCTTATAGATGGGACGGGTGGGGTGAGTGATGTGAGGGATGTGAAGTCACCCTTAATAAGAAATCTCTTGGTGCGAGGTTTGGCTATGGCGCATCCATGCGGTGGGCTGAAAGTTGATGGATTGACTTATGGCTTGAAAAGCAAGTTGAGTAACTCAGGAATTTATTGTTTGGGGCCGCTGGCTAAAGGGTCTCTTTTTTCTACTAATGCATTCTGGTTTAATTCACTGTGCGCCTCTAGCTTGGCCCACTATTTGGCAATAGAAATTAGACTTTCCTCTTGCGAGGAGGCTTGTCGGCAATGAGCATAATACAGCCATTTTTTTACGTGCTAGGCGGCATGCTGTTAGGGCGTTTTTTCCCACAAGCTAAAGCGCTTATTTCAAAGCTGCTGATCAGAGTTTTTATACCGTATGTGATTGTGTACAATCTTTTGACGTACCAGCCTGGTACAGCAGAGGTTGCGATATTTGGGTTCGTTTTCTGCATATTGTTATATTTTTTGGCAGGTCTCATCTGGCGTGATCGTATCACTGCTCTGTCCTTTAGTTACCTTAATATTGGGTGGCTTGGCCTGCCGCTGGCCATAGCAGTTTTCGGGGATGAGGCGAGTCGAATCATCATCGCAGCTTATATTGGTAGTTCCGTATTTGGGAACATTGCCTCTTCTACAGCGCTTCAGCCAGAAGCTCGCTGGGGTATATCGATGGTGCGTGCTTTGATGGCCCCGCCCGTGCTGGCTGTTCTGGCCGGACTGTCTTTGCATCTAGTGCCATTTGATTTCAGCCTGGAAATAATGGCCGTGGGATATGAGGCGGCTAAACAGTTAATGTCAATTGCTGGGATGGCTGTGCTTGGGATGTGGTTGTACAACTCCAAAGTTACTTTTGGCGACCTTCGCGCATCGATTCCTGTTGCATGTCTTCGTGCGCTGGCAGGTGGTGCGATAGTTGCAGGGTTTCTGTGGATAAGCTGGCGCTTGGGGATAGATGTTGTCACTGAAAATGCCTTGGTGCTGTTCATTCTCCCGTTGCTCCCTCCCGCAGCTAATATTGTCGTACTGGAAACTTACTTCCGGGGAACAGGCGAGTCTGCACGGCTCGTAGCAAGCGGCACTTTGATTTCGCTGGGGGTTATAACGCTGATTCTTCTGGTAGTTCCATTTCTCTAGTTTTCTTGAGAGTTGAATTAGCAGGTGGGGTGCCTAGTGACGAAAACGCCCGGCACCAGCGGTCGCGACCAGGTGCCAGCCGCGATGATCTCCTTCTCGGCTTGCCAGGGGCCCTGATCGGTAGCGAGGCCCTTTGGTGCGCCCGGCGGCGGGTTTCGTCAGGGGACAGGTCGAGGAGGCGGTGGTGATGATGAACGATAGCGCCTTCGGCCTTACCGCGGCAGTGTTCACTAATTGCTGCGACTATCTCGACTCCGAGCTGGCCTGGACCGGCGTCAAGCAGTTGGGGCGCATCCGCGAGCTGACGGTGCGCTGGATATTGAACTTCATGCAGCAGGCTCGCTAGAGTCGAGGCATGACCGCGAGCGAATCCTGGCAGTGGCCGATGGCCGAGCTCGGCCCGGCGACGGCCAACCTGATCCTGCTGGGTGTGATCCTGAGCGTCAGCATCTGCGTCGACGCGCTGGCCAGGCGCCTGCGTCTGCCGCGCATCTCGCTGCTGGTGCTGGTCGGCGTGGGCCTGGCGCTGGTCCAGCAGCTGCTGCTGGGCCGCGACGGCAGTGCGCCGCTGGGCGCGATGAGTGAGCCGCTGATCCACCTGGCGCTGGTGCTGGTCTCCTTCCTGCTCGGCGGCGAGCTGACCCTGGCACGGCTGCGCCGTAACGGCTGGCTGCTGGTGGTGATCTCGCTGTTCATCGTGTTGAGCGGCGCCCTGCTGGTCGGCGTGGGGCTGTGGCTGCTGGGCTTTCCGCTGGTGGTGGTGGTCGCCCTGGCGGCGATCTCGGTGGCCACCGAGCCTGCCGAGATCAGCGACGAAGTCTACGCCCGCGGCGATGATCGGCTGCGCGCGCGACTGCTGATGGGCATGGTTGCCATCGACGATGCCTGGGGCATTCTGCTGTTTGGGGTGGCCATGGCACTGCTCGGCTGGCATCTGACCGGCGATGGCAGCCTGGCGTTGGCCTATGCCGGCTGGGAGCTGGGCGGCGCGCTGTTGCTGGGGCTGGCCATCGGCCTGCCGGCGGCCTGGCTCACCGGCCGCCTGCGGCCCGGGGAGCCGACTCAGGTCGAGGCGTTTGCGCTGATCCTGCTGCTGACCGGCTTCTCGACCTGGTTCGAGGTGTCGGGGCTACTGGCGTCGATGTTTGCCGGGGCGCTGGTGGCCAATCTCTCCCACCACCACACCCGCTCGTTCCGCCAGATCGAGCATATCGAGTGGCCGTTCCTGGTGTTCTTCTTCGTGCTCTCCGGGGCCCATGTCGACCTCAGCTATATGGGGGCGGCGCTGTGGCTGACCCTGGCCTATATCGCGCTGCGCCTGGCCGGGCGTTTCCTGGGCGGGGCGCTGGGCGTGCAGCTGGCCGGACGGGGAGGCGATCTGCCGCGGGATATCGGCCTGGCGCTGACGCCCCAGGCCGGTATCGCCATGGGCATGGCGCTGCTGGTGGTGGAGCGCTTTCCCGAGTACCGCTCACTGCTGCTCTCGGCGGTGGTGGCCTCCACTGTGGTCTTCGAAGTGATCGGCCCGTTCCTGATCCGCCGCGTGCTGCGCTAGCGAGGGTTTCGGTTGATCCGCAGCAGACGCAGGCCATTGGCCACCACGATCAGGCTGGCGCCCATGTCGGCGAACACCGCCATCCACAGGGTGGCATGCCCGGTAAAGGCGAGTGTCATGAATAGCGCCTTGAGGCCCAGGGCGATGGCGATGTTCTGTAACAGTACCGAGCGTGTACGCCGCGATAGACTCAGGAAGTCGGCGAGCCGCCGCGGATCGTCATCCATCAATGCCACATCGGCGGTCTCGATGGCGGCATCGCTGCCCAGCGCGCCCATGGCGAAGCCGATGTCGGCACGGGCCAGTGCCGGGGCGTCGTTGATGCCGTCGCCGACCATGCCGACCGGGCCTTGCTGGGCCCGTGTCTCGATCACTACCAGCTTATCCTCGGGCAGCAGCCCTCCATGCGCTTCGTCGATACCCACCTGGGCGGCGACGGCTGCCACGCTGGCGGGGTTGTCGCCGCTCAGCATCAGCGTGGTCACGCCCAGGCGATGGAGTGCCTCGATGGCGTCGCGGCTCTCCTCACGCAGCGGGTCGCCGACGGCAAACAGCGCCAGTGGGCGGTTCTCCTCACCGAGGATCACCAGGGTCTCGCCACGCGCCTCATGCTCGGCCAGGTGGGACTCGAAGGCGTCGTCCACCGCCGCGAACTGCTGCATCAGCCGACGGTTGCCGAGCCAGATACGGCGCCCGTCCTGTGCGGCGGTCACGCCGTGGCCGGGCAGTTCCTGCACGTCACTCACATCCAGCGGCGTGATGCCATCGGCCTCGGCAGCACGCGTCAATGCCGCCGACACCGGGTGCGAGGAGCGAGCGGCGAGCCCCGCGGCCAGGGCACGTAGCCCGGCTCGCGCCGGCTCACCCAGTGTCGGGTCGAGGGGGTGCCAACTGCGCTGCGAGGGGCGGCCTTGGGTCAGGGTGCCGGTCTTGTCGAAGGCTAGCGTGACCAGCCGATGACCCTGCTCGAGCACGTTGCCGCCCTTGATCAGGATCCCCGAGCGTGCGGCGGCGGCCAGGCCGCTGACGATGGTTACCGGGGTGGAAATCACCAGCGCGCAGGGGCAGGCGATCACCAGCAATACCAGAGCCCGGTAGATGCCCTCCATCCAGGCTACCCCAAACAGCAGTGGCAAGAGGAGTGCCGTCAGTAGTGCGATGGCGAAGATCGCGGGGGTATAGACGGCGGCAAAACGATCGATGAAGCGCTGAGTGGGGGCGCGGCTGGCCTGGGCCTGCTCGACGGTGTGAATGATGCGTGCCAGTGTCGTGTCGCTCGCCACCCGGCTGGTGCGATAGAGGAACTCGCTGCCCTGGTTGATGCTGCCGGCGAATACGTCATCCCCCGGTGTCTTGTCGACCGGCAGGCTCTCGCCGGTGATGGGCGACTCGTCCAGCGCCGGCTGGCCCTCCGCCACCTTGCCATCGAGTGCCAGGCGTTCACCGGGGCGCACGCGTACCAGGCTCTCGATGGCGACGTCGCTGGCCGGCGTGCTGAGGAAGGTACCGTCGGGCTGGCACACGCTGGCGCTCTCCGGTGCCAGTGAAAGTAGCTCGCGGATGGCGTTGCGTGCTCGACCCAACGAGCGTGCCTCTATACGCTCGGCCAGGGTGAACAGCACCAGTACCATGGCCGCCTCGGCCCACTGGCCGATCAGCAGGGCGCCCGTCACTGCCACGCTCATCAGCGCATTGATGTTGAGGGTGCGATGGCGCAGGGCGATGAAGCCCTTCTTCCAGGTCGGCAGGCCGACCAGGGCGATGGCCGTGAGTGCCAGCGCGGCGGCCAGCCAGGGCTCGGCCAGTCCCAGCCAGTGGCTGGCCTCGGCGGCCAGGGCGAGAGTGGCAGCTATGCCCAACTTCCACCAGTGCTCATCGTCGTTGGCCGTGGGCGCGCGCCGGGTCGGGTCGTGGCGCTGTGCCGTCATGCCGGTGGCGGCGATGCGGTGATGAATGGTGTCCTCCGACGCTTCGCGGTGATGCACGGTCAGTACCCGCCCGATCAGGTCGAAGTCGAGTCGTTCGATACCCGGCATGTCCTCCAGCGCGCGGCGCAGCAAGCCCTCTTCGGTGGGGCAGTCCATTGCCTCGATATACAGTTGCAGCGGCTGCGTACCGGGGGGAGGGGCGCTCGGTCTTGGCTTGGCGCTGGGGCGAGTGGTGTCGCCGTGGCTGGAACAGCAGGTATGTTCGGTCATGGTCAGGCTCCGTGTGATGGGCTATGCTGATCACACACCCTGTAGTCACTACAGAGTCAAGCGGCATCGAGGAGAACTGCCATGAAGATCGGCGAATTGGCCGCCCGTACCGGCTGCCTGGTGGAAACCATTCGCTACTACGAGCGCGAGGGGCTGTTGCCCGAGCCCGCTCGCAGCAGTGGAAACTATCGGCTCTACGCCAAGCCTCACGCCGAGCGCTTGAGCTTCATCCGCCACTGCCGGGCGCTGGACATGACGCTCGACGAGATCCGCACCCTGCTTGACTACCATGACCGTCCGCGCCAGCCCTGCAGTGCGGTGAACGGGCTCATTGACGACCACCTGGCCCATGTCGATGCCCGCATCGAGCAGCTCATGGCGCTGCGCGAGGCGTTGGCCAACCTGCGCTTGCGCTGCAGTGGCGAGGCCGAAGCCAGCCACTGCGGCATTCTTCAAGAGCTGGCCCAGCCCGTCTCTGAGAACGCCGCGAAACCGCGGGAGTCGAGCCATGTCGCGGGGCCGCATGGCGGCCACTAGCGTTGCCATCAGCGGTTGCGCTATACCCGGCGTCCCAGCGCCCACGCCTCGTCGATGACCCAACCGCTATCGGCGAGCACCAACCAGTCGGCGTCACCGCCCACCGCCAGGCGGCCCTTGTGCGGCAATAGCAGGGCGTTAGCGGCGCTTACGCGGCTTATTCGCTGAAGTAGCGGTCGTGGATCTCGTCGTAGACGCCACTCTCCTGGAGCTCGGCGAGTGCCGCGTTGAAACGCTCGGCGAGCGCCTCGTCGCGGGGGCGGAAGGCGATGGCGATGCCGTCACCGAAATACTCGTAGGGCTCGCGAATCATCTCGCCGACCACGCGGTAGTCGCCGCGCTCGCTGTCGAGCAGGGTGGTCTTGCCCACCGGGTAGTTGACGAACACCAGATCGAGACGCCCCGACTGCATGTCGAGCAGCATGTCGTCGGCGGTGGCATAGCGGCGCACATTGGCCACGTCGCCGTAGAAGTCGGTGGCGTAGCTGTCTTGGAGGGTGCCGCGCTGTACGCCCAGGGTCAGGCCGTCGAGGGTCTGCTCGTCGGGGGTGTCGATCTCGCTCTGCGCTGGGGCGAACCACGCCGAGGGCACCGTCAGGTAGGCATCCGAGAACAGTACCTGGGCGCGGCGCTCGTCGTTGATGGTCATCGACGACATGATGGCGTCGTAGTTGCGCGCCATCAGGCCGGGAATGATGCCGTCCCACTGCTGCTCGACCCACTCGCAGGTGATGCCCATCTGCTCGCACAGGGCGTTACCCAGGTCGATATCGAAGCCGGTCAGCTCGCCATCGGGGGTGCGGTACTCCATCGGCTCGTAGGGCACGTCGACGCCGAAGCGCACGTGGTCGTAGCTGTCGCGAGCTTGGGCGCTGCCGGCCACCAGGGCGGTGCCGAGCAGGGCAATGCCGAGATAACGTTGCATAAGTACGTCCTTGTTATTGTGAGGCGTAGGTATAAGGGCGTGTCTCGCACAAGGCGAGGCACCGGAGAATCAGGAGAGAAGGGACGCCCCCGGCGTGGCCGGGAGCGCAGATCGGGCTTACTCGTCGTCGGCGAAGTAGCGCTGGTAGATCTCGTCGTAGGTGCCGTCGTCCTGAAGGGTGGCCAGGGCCTCGTTGAAGCGCTCGGCGAGTGCCTCGTCACGCTGGCGGAAGGCGATGCCGAAGCCGTCGCCGAAGTACTCCTTGGGCTCGGTGATCATCTCGCCGACTACCTTGTAGTCGCGGCTCTCGCTGTCGAGCAGGGTCGACTTGCCCACCGGGTAGTCGAGGAACACGATATCCAGGCGGCCGGCCTGCATGTCCAGCACCATGTCGTCGGCGGTGGAGTAGCGGCTGACGCTGGCGACATCGCCGAACATGTCGGTGGCGAAGTTGTCCTGCAGAGTGCCGCGCTGCACGCCGATGGTCTTGCCGTCGAGGCTCTCCTCGGTGGCGTCGTCGAGCTCGCTGTCGGCGGGGGCGAACCAGGCCGAGGGCGGAGTGAAGTAGGGGTCGGAGAACAGCACTGTCTGGCGGCGCTCGTCGTTGATGGTCATCGACGACATGATGGCGTCGTAGTTGCGCGACATCAGGCCGGGGATGATGCCGTCCCACTCCTGCACGATCCATTCGCAGGTAATGCCGATCTCTTCGCACAGGGCGTTGCCGAGGTCGATGTCGAAGCCGGTCAGTTCACCGTCGGGGGTGCGATATTCCATCGGCTCGTAGGGCACGTCGACGCCGAAACGCACGTGGTCGTAGTCGCGCGCCTGGGCGCTGCCGGCGACCAGCGCGGCGCCGAGAATCGAGACGGTCAGCAGTTTTTTCATGATGTATTTCCCTGTTGTTGTCGGGGTCACTCGAAGATGAGAACTCGGCCACATTAGCGCAGCTCGCGGTTGGCCGGAAGAGGGAAGTTGGCCTTGTCGGGCCAAATTCCCAACGCTCGTTTGACGGCCGTCGTCATGCCGGCTTGAGATGCGCCAGCAGCCGCTTCTCGAGAAAGCGGAAGAAGTAGAGGATGGCGAAGGTCAGGCACAGATAGATCGCCGCCACGAACAGGAAGGCCTCGAAAGGGGCGTAGAAGCGCGCATACACGAAGCGTGCCGCGCCGGTCAGGTCCATCAACGTGACCACGCTGGCAATCGCGCTGGCATGCAGCATGAAGATCACCTCGTTGCCGTAGGCCGGCAGCGCGCGGCGAAAGGCGCTGGGCAGGATGATGCGACGCATCATCAGCGACTGGGACATGCCATAGGCGCGGGCCGCCTCGATCTCGCCGCGGGAGGTGGCCTTGATGGCACCGCGAAAGATCTCGGTGGTATAGGCCGCGGTGTTGAGGGTGAAGGCGATCAGTGCCGGGTAGAAGGCCTCGCGCAGCAGCGGCCAGAAAATCGACTCCTGAATGCCGTCCACGAACACCACTCCGTAGTAGATGATGTAGAGCTGGATCAGCAGCGGCGTGCCGCGGAAGACGTAGGTGTAGACGTAGATCGGCAGGCTGATCCAGCGGTGCCGCGAGCTGCGGCCGATAGCCAGCGGTACCGCCAGCACCAGCCCGGCGAGTAGCGACAGGAACACCAGCTGGCTGGTGGTCACCAGGCCGTCCCAATAGTAGCCCAGGGTCTGGGGAGTGAAGATCAGGTTGCCGTCGAGCAGATCGGTGAACCAGGTCGTGAGTTCCATGTTTAGTGTCCTCCGAAGCCGACGTTATAGCGCTTCTGCAGGCGCGCGAAGATCAACTCCGAGACGCTGGCGATAGCCAGGTAGATCAGCGCCACGGGGATCAGGAACACGAACGGCTCGTGGGTGGCGCGGGAGGCCTCGGCCGCTACCCGCACCATGTCCGACAGGCCGATTACCGAGACCAGCGCGGTGGTCTTGAGTAGTACCATCCAGTTGTTGGAGAGGCCGGGTAGGGCGTGGCGCATCATCAGCGGGAAGCGGATGCGGCGGAACACCAGCCAGTCGCTCATGCCGTAGGCGCGGCCGGCCTCGATCTGGCCCTCGTCGACGGCCAGGAAGGCGCCGCGGAAGGTCTCGCCCATATAGGCACCGAAGATGAAACCGATGGTGATCACTCCGGCGGCGAAGGCGTTGAGGTTGACGTACCAGTCGACGCCGAAGCGGTCGTAGAGCGCGTCGGTCGCTACATTGAGTGCCATCTGGCCACCGAAGAACAGCAGCATCATCAGCACCAGGTCGGGTACGCCCCGGATCACGGTGGTGTAGAGGGTGGCGAACTTGTGCAGCAGCCAGCTGCGCGACATCTTGGCACTGGCGGTCAGCAGTCCCAGCACGATGGCCAGGAGTAGCGACAGCAGCGCCAGCGAAAGAGTGACCCCGGCGCCTTCGATCAGCCGCGGGCCGTAGCCTTGCAGGTCAAGCATGGGAGTCTCCCGCGGTCAGTACTTGGGCGCCAGGAACTGCTGGAGGCGCGGTGAACTTGGGTTGGTCAGGATCTCCTGAGGCGGGCCGGCTTCCTCGATCACGCCTTGGTGCAGGTAGATCACCTGGCTGGAGACATCCCGGGCGAAGCCCATTTCGTGGGTCACCACGATCATGGTGCGGCCTTCATCGGCTAGACCGTGCATCACCTTTAGCACGTCGCCGACCAGTTCGGGGTCGAGTGCCGAGGTGGGCTCGTCGAACAGCATCACTTCCGGATCCATGGCCAGCGCCCGGGCAATCGCGCCGCGCTGCTGCTGGCCCCCCGACATCTGTGCCGGATAGGCGTTGGCGCGCGCCGTCAGGCCGACGCGCTCGAGCAGGGCATGGGCGTGTTCGAGGGCTTCCTTCTTGGGCTTGCCGAGCACGTGAATCGGCGCTTCGATGATGTTCTCGAGCAGCGTCATGTGCGCCCACAGGTTGAAGCTCTGGAAGACCATCGACAGCTTGGCACGCATGCGTACCACCTGCTTCCAGTCGGCCGGTTCGCGGCCGCGCCGGGTCTGCTTGAAGCGGATCTCTTCGCCGTGCATCAGCAGGTCGCCCTCGTCGGGCTGCTCGAGCAGGTTCATGCAGCGCAGGAAGGTACTCTTGCCGGAGCCGGAGGCGCCGATCAGCGTGATGACATCACCCTTGTGGGCTTGCAGCGAGAGGCCTTTGAGTACTTCGGTGTCGCCGAAGCGCTTCTTAATATTGCGCGCTTCGAGGGGCATTGGCGTTGCGGCCATTAGAGTAAGCTCCAGTACATGGGATGCCGCTGGGGAGGCGGCCCCTGAGTCAGCGTGGCTGGCGCGAAAAGGGGGCGATTCTAACAGGCCAGCTAAGCCTGGGCAGGGCCGATCACGAGGAAGGTCGTTCGACTTTGGTCTAGGTTGAGAGAGGGTAGAATCATCATGAATCTCCAAGCTGTTGTTGTAATGTGGAAAATCGTCTTGCCAAAGAGTGAATTATCGCGTGAATCCGCTAGCAGCGGGTCTCTCCTGACGGTGTTTCGCTGGCTCTGACCAGCAGCGCCGCGCGGGCACCGAGTTCGACCTCGGCGTTGGGGAAAACCACCGCCAGCGGTTGCTCTCCGACCACGCAGTCGCCGGCCACGGCGTCACGGGCCAGGCAGCTGCCGGGCGGGAATTCTGTGAAGTTGGCCACGTCGTCGGCGAAGCATAAACGGAAATCTTCAGCGTGGCGCATCAGCTCCTGCTCGACGCGGAAGAAGGCCATGCGTGCCGGGTCGCCTCGCTGGGGTTCGCGACCCTCCAGCAGGGTTTCGAGGAGGTGGCGCAGCGGGCGCAGGGCGGTCATGTCATTGTGCCCGAAGGGAGCGACCCGGCCCAGCTCCAGGGTGAAGGCTTGGGCGCCGTGGTAGTGCTTCGAGTAGTGCGAGAAGGTCCAGCTATGCTGGTGCTGGTGCAGCACCGCCTGCATGTCGGCAGCGGCCAGCCACTGCCACTGCAAGGGGGCGCTAGGCGAATCGGCAAAGGGTTCGACGACGAAGCGCGGATAGCGGCTGTCGCGGATCGCGGTGTGCATATCGTAATGCAGCCGTGGCAGATCGGCGTGGCGCTGGTAAAAGTCATCGACGCTGGCCATCAGCTCGCGTGCGCGTTCCGGCTCGTCGCCTTCGAGGCTGAGGTCATGGCGAAACAGCCGGTTGAGGTTGGTGGTGATAAAGCGCTGCGAGTGGCGGATTGCGGGGATATTGCCAAGCAGCACCAGCAGTGGCGCACCGAGCCGCAGTTGACCGGCTTCGAGGCGTGCCAGTAGTTCACCGACCAGCTCGATGGGGGCTGTCTCGTTACCGTGAATGCCGGCGGAGATCACGCAGGCGTGGGCGCCGCTGACCGGCGCCTCGGGCGTCAGCTCGAGGATGCCGGGGCCTTGGCAATCGAAGCTGCCGGTCGTGAGACGCCCGGTGCGGATGGCGCCTGCGTTGCCGCCCAGGGTCAGGTCGAGCCAGTCGCTCAGCATGCGGTGATCTCGTGTGGATGGTCAGAGTGTGCCCCACCATCCGAGTCGCCGCCTGCGGCGGCAAGCGTTCACGTCGAGCTGATGAAAAAGCCGGGTGCCAGAATGAAAACCTGGCATGGGTGGGGCGAGTCTTGCAGCGCCGTGGGCGTCGCTGGGCTCCTTCCTGAGTGCTCCTCGTGCCGCCTGCCAAGGACAGCGGCGGTCAGGCGGAGGCCCGGGGTGGGACGTGTCGATAAAATCGCACCGAGCTGTCGAAATCATTCGCTTTTTCTCATTCACGGCTGCGCTATCGTATGGCCATACATCAACCGACGATGCGAGGTTTACCGCGATGACCAAGGTACTGGTACTTTACTACTCCATGTATGGCCACATCGACGCCATGGCCAAGGCCGTTGCCGAAGGCGCTGCCAAGGTGGCGGGCGTCGAGGTAACCGTCAAGCGCGTGCCGGAAACCATGAGCGCCGAGGCGCTGGCCAACGCCGGTGGTAAGCAGGACTACGACACCCCGGAAGCGTCTCCCGCCGAGCTTGCCGACTATGATGCGGTGATCTTCGGCACGCCGACGCGCTTCGGCAACATGGCTGGCCAGCTGCGTACCTTCCTCGACCAGACCGGCGGCCTGTGGGCCAAGGGCGCGCTGCGTGGCAAGGTGGCCAGCGTGTTCACCTCTACCGGTACCGGCGGCGGCGACGAAATGACCATTACCTCGACCTGGACCACCCTGGCCCACCACGGCATGGTCATCGTG
This sequence comes from Halomonas salipaludis, assembly GCF_002286975.1. Lineage (GTDB taxonomy): Bacteria > Pseudomonadota > Gammaproteobacteria > Pseudomonadales > Halomonadaceae > Franzmannia > Franzmannia salipaludis. The sequence continues at coordinate 477,884 of NZ_NSKB01000002.1, read as the reverse complement.
CCGATCGGCTACGGTATCGAAGAGCAGTTCGATATTTCCAAGGTCAGTGGCGGTACGCCCTACGGTGCCGCCACGCTGGCCGGCGGCGACGGCTCGCGCCAGCCCGATGAGCGCGAGCTGAAGATCGCCCGCTTCCAGGGTGAGCACGTGGCCGGCATCGCCGCCAAGCTCAAGGGCTGATCCAGGCCCGCCGCAGCGAACCTGAAAGGCGCAGACGTACAGCCCCCACCGGCGTGAGCCGGTGGGGGCTGTCAGGTTCTGAGCCCAGCGTTGGCGTGCTGCCTTAGCCGGCGATCTTCTCGGCGATGGCGCGCCCCAGGCTCTCGGTGGTGCCCTGGCCACCGACGTCCGGTGTCAGCACGCCCTGGTCACCGCTGGCGAGCACGTCTTCGATGGCCTTGAGCATGGCGTCGCCGGCGTCCTGGTAGCCGAGGTGCTCGAGCATCATGGCGCCTGACCAGATCTGGCCGATGGGGTTGGCGATGCCGCGCCCGGCGATATCCGGGGCGCTGCCGTGGACCGGCTCGAACAGGCTGGGGAACTTGCCCTCTGGGTTGATGTTGGCCGAGGGGGCGATGCCGATGGTACCGGTGCAGGCCGGGCCGAGGTCGGAGAGGATGTCGCCGAACAGGTTGCTGCCCACCACCACGTCGAACCAGTCCGGGTGGAGCACGAAGTTGGCGGTGAGGATATCGATGTGGAACTTGTCCACGGCGATCTCCGGGTAGCCCTTGGCCATGGCCTCCACGCGCTCGTCCCAGTAGGGCATGGTGATCGAGATGCCGTTGGACTTGGTGGCCGAGGTGAGCTTCTTACGTGGCCGGGTCTGGGCCAGGTCGAAGGCGTACTTGAGCACCCGGTCGATGCCGGTGCGGGTCATGACGGTGTCCTGGATCACCACCTCGCGGTCGGTACCCTCGAACATCTTGCCGCCGACGCTGGAGTACTCGCCCTCGGTGTTTTCGCGCACCACGTAGAAGTCGATGTCGCCGGGTTGGCGGCCGGCCAGCGGGCTCTTGATGCCGGGCATCAGCTTGCACGGGCGCAGGTTGATGTACTGGTCGAAGCGGCGGCGGAACTGCAGCAGCGAGCCCCACAGCGAAATATGGTCGGGCACCTTCTCCGGCCAGCCCACCGCGCCGTAGAACAGCGCATCGAAGTCCTTGAGCTGCTCGAACCAGTCGTCGGGCAGCATCTTGCCGTGCTCGAGGTAGTAGTCGCAGCTGCCGAATTCGAAGGTCTGGCAGTCGAGGTCGATATTGAAGCGCTTGGCGGCGGCCTCCAGGGCGCGCAGGCCCTCGGGAATCACTTCGGTGCCGATGCCGTCGCCGGCGATCACGGCGATACGATGGGTCATGGTCGGGTCCTCGGGTCAGTGGTGGTGAGTCATGAAACGCAGCAGGCGCTCGAGCAGGGCTTGCGGCGCCTCCTCGGGGATGTAGTGGCCGCAGGGCAGGGCCTCGCCCTCGACCCTCTCTGCCACGGCGCGCCACTCCGCCAGCGGCTCGAAGCAGCGCTCGATGATGCCGTGCTTGCCCCACAGTACGCTGACGGGGCAGCTGATGCGCCGCCCCGCTTCTCGGTCGGCGCGATCGTGCTCCAGGTCGATGCCGTTGCTGGCGCGGTAGTCCTCACACAGGGCGTGGGCCGCGCCGGGCTGGGCCAGGCAGCGCTGGTACTCGGAGATGGCTGCGGGGTCGAAGGCCTCCAGGCTGGCATGCCGCCCGCCCATGGTGCGGGTGATGTAGTCGGCAGGTGAGGCCTCGATCAGGGTCTCCGGCAGCGGGGCGGGCTGGATCAGGAAGAACCAGTGGAAGTAGGCCGTGGCGAAGGTGCGGTCGGTCTGTTCGTACATGGCCAGGGTGGGGGCGATATCGAGCAGCATCAGCTTTTCCACTGCCTCCGGGTGATCCATCACCAGGCGGTGGGCGACGCGGCCGCCACGGTCGTGGCCGCACAGGAAGAAGCGTTCGAAGCCAAGCTCGCGCATCACCGCGAGCTGATCGTCGGCCATGGCGCGCTTGCTGTAGTTGGCGTGGTCCGGCTCGCCGGCCGGCTTCGACGAGTCGCCGTAGCCGCGCAGGTCGGTGACCACCACGGTGAAGTGGTTGGCCAGCGTCGCGGCCAGACGATGCCAGATCACATGCGTCTGGGGATGGCCGTGGAGCAGCAGCAGGGGTGGGCCTGAGCCGCCGACGCGGCCATGGATGTCGACGTCGCCATGGGCGATGTCGAATGAGCGGAATCCCTCGAACATGGATACTGCCTCCCGATCTTGAATGCCCCCAGTCTAGTCCTTGGCTTCATGGAGATAATCGGGCTAAATGGAAAACCATTATTGAATTAAAGTAGAGGGTGTCGTGGCCCAGCTCGATGATCTCGCCTTCTTCCAGCAGCTGGCCCGGGCTGGCAGCCTCAGCGCCACCGCGCGCGACCTGGGGCTGTCGCTGTCGGCGGTGAGCAAACGGCTCAAGCTGCTCGAGGCGCGCCTCGGTGTACCGCTTGCCCACCGCACCACCCGACGCCTGACGTTGACCGCCGAGGGTGAACTCTACCTGTCCCGCGGCGCGCTGATCCTCGACGAGCTGGAGGCCCTCGAGGGTGCGCTGCTCGAGACGCGTGGCGGAAACAGCCAGGGCCAGCTCTCGGGCCGGCTGCGGGTCAATGCCACCTTCGGCTTCGGGCGCCGCCATGTGGCGCCGCTGCTATCGAGTTTCTGCGCCAGCCACCCGCGGCTCGATGGCTGGCTGGAGCTGACCAACTTCCCGCTCAACCTCGGCGACCACGGCTTCGATGTCGGCATTCGCGTCGGCGAGCCTCCCGATTCGCGGCTGGTGGCGCGGCGTATCCTCGCCAACCGCCGGGTGCTGTGTGCCGCCCCAGGCTATGCGGCCAGTATGCCGGCACTCGACTCCCCCGCCGACCTGGTGCGCCACCCCTGCCTGGTGATTCGCGAGAACGACAGCGACTTTCCGCTATGGCGCTTCGAGCGCGACGACGACCCCCAGGCCGTACAGTCGGTAAAGGTCAGCGGGCGGCTGGCGAGCAATGATGGCGAGGTGATCACCCGGCTGGCGCTGGACGGTCACGGGGTGATGCTGCGCTCATGGTGGGACGTCCACGACCACCTGACCAGCGGCGCGCTGGTGGCGCTGCTGCCGGGGTGGCGCGGCGTGCGCGCGGACTTCTACGCGGTGTACGAGCAGCGCCGGCAGGTGCCGGCGCGCATTCGCGCCTTCATCAAGCATCTCGAAGGCGAGATGGCCGGCAGGGTGCCGGCGCCGCCCGATGAGTAGCATTTCTGCTATGGTAAGTGACGCTTTCGCTCGCCGACTTTTCGTAAAAAGCCTAATGCGAGGATGCCTCCTGCATGACCACCAAGAAACCTTCCTTCGTCACTCTGATCCGGTCGGCCCTGCCCACCCTGCACCCGACGGAGCGCCGCCTGGCCGAGTTCATCCTCGACTTCCCCGGCGAGCTGGCCAGCTACAATGCCTCGGAGCTGGCGGGACTCGCCAAGGTCTCTAATGCCACCGTGACCCGCTTCATCAAGAAGCTGGGCTACCGGTCGTATGAAGAGGCGCGTCAGCACGTGCGGGCTAATCGTGAAGAGGGCGCAGCGCTGCTGCTGGTGGAAGGCAAGCAGGTCGACTCCGAGAACAGCCGGTTTCTGCAGCACGTCGGCCAGGCCATTGCCAACCTGCAGCAGGTCGGGGCGAGTGTCTGCCAGCGAGAGGTGGATGAGGTGGCACAGGCCATGCTGGCGGCAAGGCGGGTGTGGATCATCGGCTTTCGCAGCAGCCACGCCTTCGCCGAATACCTCAACTGGCAGATCCTTCAGGTGCTCGAGCACACCGCACTACTGCCCAAGGCCGCAGAGACCCTGGCCGAGAGCCTGGTCAGCATTACCGCAGAGGACTGCGTGGTGCTGTATGGCATGAAGCGGCGTGCGGCCCAGTTGAGCGGCGTCGCCGAGCAGCTGGTGCGCAGCGGGGCTCGCGTGCTCTATATCACCGACGAGAGCGCCTCTCGAGAGCCTCATTTCACCTGGCACTTCCGTTGCCGCACGGCCGCGCCAGGGCCGCTGTTCAACCACGTATCAGTGCTGGCCCTCAGTCACTACCTGGCCACTCGGGTTCTCGAGCTCTCTGGCGCCGCAGGACGCCAGCGAATGAGCGAGATCGAGGCAATTCACGAGGCGCTCGACGAGTTGCAGTGAGCCAGGCCGGTGCACACTGTGGCGAAAATGCACGCCTGTTGTGCATTTTTACCACCCGTGGCGGCATTTTCATCGACCCTGTTCAGGCGCTTTTCCGGCATAACTAATTGCCGATCAACATGAAAATAAATTTTCTGCAAATCTTGGTATGAAAATTGGATTTCCTTTGGTGTCCGTTGCTGCTATCCCTAACGACAACACCAGAGGTTCTACCATGATCACTCGTCTGCATTTCCCGCGTTTCAGTCCGACACTCCTGGCGGCTGCTACCTCTCTGGCAGCGCTTGCCGCCGTGCCGGCGGCCTTTGCCAGTCCCATCGAGATCCAGATCAACAGCACACACTCGTCGGGTTCCTTTGCCCACACCTTCCTGGAGGAGTTCAGCGAGCGGCTGGAGGAAGAGGCACCGGGACGCTTCAACGTGCGTCTGTTCATGGGCGGTACGCTGGGTGGCGAGGATGATGTACTGCAAGGGCTGGGGATGGGCACTCACCATGCCTCCCTGGCGGCCTCGGCGACGTCGCAGTTCAATGCCAGAACCGGCATCTTCGATCTGCCCTACCTGTTCGAGGATCGCGACGACGTGGCCTATTTCGTCGACAGCGAAGCGGGTGACATGCTGCGCGAGGGCTTCGAAGGTACCGGCATGCGTCTGCTGGCGATGTGGGACAACGGCTTTCGCAATATCACCAACAACGTCAGGCCAGTCGTGGTGCCTGAGGACCTCGACGGCCTGCGTATCCGCACCCCTAACAATCGCCAGCGGGTGACCATGTTCAACCATCTGGGTGCCAACGCCACGCCGCTGGCCTTCGGCGAGGTCTACTCGGCCCTGGATCAGGGCGTGATCGATGGCCAGGAAAATCCTGCCCACGTGGTGCAGACGGCGCGCCTCGACGAGGTACAGGACTATCTCTCGGTTTCCAACCACGTCTACCTGCCCACTTTCCTGCTGTTCGGCGAGCCCTTCCTCAACCGCCTGGATGATGAGGACGTCGAGATTCTCGAGCAGGTAGCCCAGGAGATGGCGTCCTGGACCTTTACGTGGGGCGAAGAGACCGATGCGTCGGTGTTGGCCGAGCTGGAAGACAGCATCGAGATCAGCCAGATCGATTTCGCCGCGTTTCAAGAAGCCGCTGCCGGCCTCTACGAGGACCCCATCTTCGTCGAAGCCATCGGCCAGGACATGATCGATGTCACGCTCGATGTCATGAGCCAGCGCTAGGAGAAGTCTTATGACACCGAACGTGTTTCAGGGAATTGAGCGCGCTACCGTGCGCCTTCTCGACAGCATGGTGGTCGCGTTGGCCGGCCTGCTGCTGGTACTGCTCAACTACGCGGTGTTCTCGCGTTTCGTACTGAACGCCTCGGTGTCATGGGGGGAGGAACTGCCGGCCAACCTGCTGGCAGTTCTCACCTTCATCGGTGCTGCCTACCTGACCAAGATCAACGAACATCTCGGCTTCGACAGTGTGCTGCGGATCATGCCACTGGCCGTGCAGCGGGTACTGTTGTGCATCAATCAGGCCTTGATGCTGGTCTTTGCCCTGGTGGTCGCTTACTACGGCATGCACGCCAGTCTGGGCTTCCACGGACGCTCGCTGATCTCCATCGACCTACCCATGGCATTGTTCCGCTGGGCGATGCCGCTCGGCTGCGGCCTGATCGCCATCATCTGCGCGACCCGGCTGTTCGGACTGGCCACCGGCAAGATTGCCCCCAATGAACTCTACCCGGAGACCGACTGATGCCTCTGGACCCTGGCTACCTGATTCTGATGATGCTGGTGATCTTCCTGCTCACCGGCATGCCCATCGCCTTCGTGCTGGGCGTGACCGCGATGGTCATGATCCTGCTCGACCCCAACGTGATGCCCCAGATCATGGGTATGGTGCCCTTCGGTGGGGCCAACAACTATCTGCTGGTGGCGGCGCTGCTGTTCATGGTCGCCGGCGAGGTGATGAATCAGGGGCGCATCGCCGAGCGCCTGATCAACTTCGCGAGCTCCCTGGTTGGGCATATTCGCGGCGGGCTGGCCCACGTCAATATTCTTACTTCGCTGTTCTTCTCCGAGATTTCCGGCACCGCGACATCGGACGCTGCGGCGATTGGCTCGGTGATGATCCCGCAGATGAAAAAGCGCGGCTACTCCGTGGCCTTCGCAGCGGCAGTCACCGCGACCTCGGCGACCATGGCGATCATCGTGCCGCCGAGCCTCAATCTGATCCTCTACGCTTATGTCTCCGACACCTCCATTGCCCAGCTCTTCGCGGCGGGTATCGTGCCTGGCTTCGTGGTCTGCTTTGCACTGATGTTCACTGCCTACGTGATCTCGGTGCGTCAGGGTTACCCCATCGAGGGCAAGTTCGTGTTCAAGAACATGATCGATACCGGGCGCGAGGCGATCATCCCCATCACCCTGCCGATCCTGATCCTGGGCGGTATTCTGGGCGGCATCTTCACGCCCACCGAGGCGGGGGCGGTGGCGGCCCTGTGGGCGATCATCCTGGCGACCCTCTACTACCGCTCGCTGACCTTCCGCGCGCTACTCGATACCCTGCGTATTGCCGGCAAACGTAGCGCCATGCTGATGTTCATCGTTGCCACCTCGACGCTGCTGGGCTGGTACCTGACCAACAAGGGCATTCCCCAGGACATTGCCCAGGGGATTCTGGGTATCTCCGACAACTACTGGGTCGTGCTGCTGGCGATCAATATCTTCTTCCTGCTGGCGGGCACCATTGTCCACGGTACGCCGGCGATTCTGATGCTGGTGCCGATTTTCCTGCCGCTCGCCGACCAGCTGGGTATCGACCGGGTGCACTTTGGGTTGATCGTGACCATCAATCTGGGCATTGGCCAGCAGACGCCGCCGGTGGCCTCGGTGGTGCTCGTCACCTGCTCGATTGCGCGCATCAGCATCGGCGCGATCATCCCGTCGCTGGCCTGGTTTCTGCTCGCCATGCTGGTGGTACTGGCGCTGATCAACGTGTTCCCGGCGCTGTCGCTGTGGCTGCCGTCGATCATTCTTTAACCAGACAGGGATACGTCTATGCGACTACTGGTCATCAACCCCAACTCCTCGTCCGGCGTGACCCGGCATATCGGTGGGGCCGCCAGGCTTGCTGCGCTGCCGGGGGATGAGATCGTCGTCACTCAAGCCGATGGCGCGCCGCCGCTGATTGTCGATGACGGCGATGCACGGCTGGCCGAGCAGGCCGTGGTGGACACGGTGCTGGCCATGGGGAACGGGTTCGACGGCATCATCGTGGCCTCCTTTGGTGACACCGGGGCAGCGGCACTGCGACGGGTCGTCGACTGTCCGGTAGTGGGCATTGGCCACGCCTCCTTGCTCACCGCCAGCGCTCTGGGTGGCCCCTTCGCGGTGGTCTCCTTCGCCACCGCGGTGGTGCCCGCCATGCAGCAGTTGGTGGAGAGCTATGGCATGCAGGGGGGGCTCAGCGGTATCCATGTGGTCGATTTGCCGCTGCCCGAGGACCCCGGTGAGATCCAGTCGGCGCTGGCGGGGCCGCTACGGGAACGCTGCAGGGAGGTGGCGGCACGGAACGAATGCCGCAGCATTATCCTTGGCGGCGGACCGCTGGCGGGGCTGGCGTTGCGCCTGGCACCTTCGCTGCCGCTGCCGGTGATCGATGCCACCGTGGCCGCGGTGCAGTTGCAGCGAAGCCTGCAGTTCAGCCGCGGCGGTGGCCCCGCACAGCAGGCCTCTGATTGGCAGAACAGGCCGCTATCGACTAACGGGACGCACTGACGCATGGCACTGCATAACGATGCGATTGAGCAGGCGGCGAACCTGCTCGAGAGGGCTTGGCTGAGTGGCGAGCGGCTGGCTGCGCTGCCGAACACCTGTCGGCCCAAGGATCGGGCCCAGGCGTATCGCATTCAGCAGGCGCTGGCTGAGCGGCTAGGGCCCACCGGCGGGTGGAAGGTGGGCGCGCCGGCGCCCCACGCAGCGCCGCACTATGCGCCCTTGCCAGCGCGTGCTCTGCACCGCCAGGCGAGTAGATGCCGGCTGTCGGACTTCTCCAGAGTAGTGCTGGAGGCGGAGTTGGCGTTCATGCTGGCCGACGACCTGCCGCCCAAGGATGCCCCTTACACGAGCCGCGAGGTAGTGGCGGCGGTGGCATCACTGCATGCTGTCATCGAGATCGTCGATTCACGCTACCGCGACTGGCCCGACGGGGTCGACGCATTCAGTCAGCTGGCGGACCTTCAGAACTTTGGCTGCCTGGTGGTCGGCGAGGGCACCACGCGCTGGCGAGAGGTGGCCCTCGATGAGGTGGCAGTGAGCCTGGCACTGGACGGTGAGTCAGGGATCACCGCCGTGGGCGGCAACCCCGCCGGCGACCCACTGGCCCTGCTGGTGTGGTTGGCCAACTATTTGCCCATACAAGGCCAGTGGCTGAGAGCCGGCGAGGTCATCACCTGCGGTTCCTGCACCGGTAAGCTGCCGGTCAGTCACCCTCTGGAGGCCACGGCACAATTCGATGGCATCGGTGGCGTGAGTGTGACCGTACTCTGATCAGAGCTCGAGGGCGGCCGCTACCTGCGGCCAGGCCGGCTCGCCGTCGCGGTCGTTGACGTCGGCAAGCATCGCCTCGACGCGCTCGGCGTTGTCGCGAATCCACTCGGCGGCCACCTCGCTGAGGTCGCGCTCCTGCTGACCATACTCCTGGATCATCCAGCTCTGCTCTTCGGCACTGAAGGTGAAGGCTTCGAAGAAACTGACCAGCTCGGGGTTGGCCTCGGCGTAGTCGCTGCGCATCACGGTCAGCACGTCGCTCTCGCCGTTGTTCTCGCCGAACAGGTCCTGGGGGTCATCGAGGTAGCGCATCGGCAGCTCGAGATTCATCCAGTGCGGCGTCCAGCCGACCCAGACGATGGGCTCCTCGCGGGAGATGGCATCGCGCGCGGCGCTGAGCATGGCGACCTCGCTGGTATCGATCAGGCGCCAGCCGCCGAGCCCCCAGACGTCGTCGGCGATCGCCGCCTCGAGGATCTCGCTGGCCGCCGAGCCGGCACCGAAGCCGTAGATCTCGCTGTCGAACATCTCGCGGTTGGCGTCGAGGTCGGCGAAGCTCTGGATGCCTTGTTCGTAGAGGTACTCGGGCACTGCCAGCGTCATCTGGGCACCGTCGACGTTATTGGCCAGGGAGACGATGCTGCCGCTCTCCTCGCGCGGTCTGAACATCGCGTTCTGGGCGGGCATCCAGCCGCCCAGGAAGACGTCGATGTCGGTGCTGTCCATACCCTGGTAGACCACCTGCAGACCCAGCTCATGGGTGCGGGTCTCATAGCCCAGCGGCGCCAGCAGCTGCTCGGCGATCTCGGTCTTGACGGTGATGCCGGGCCAGGCCGGCACACCGAAGTCGAGGGTGGCATCATCGGCGTGAGCGGGCAGCGCCAGGCCGGCCAGCAGGCCACCGGCAAGCAGCATGCGCGACGAGGTCAGGGGTGCAGTCATGGAGTATCTCCTGTTGTGATGGTGGGGCGACGCCGCCGGTTATGGCGTTGTAGTGGCCGGTGGCATCACGGGTGAGCGGCGTTAACTATCGCGCGCCAGTACGCGCAGCCGCGATTCGAGCATGTCGCGGTCGAGGTAGGTGCCCTGCAGGTGGCGGGCGCCGGTGTTGGGGTCGAAGGCGCGACGACCGTGCAGCACGCGGCGGTTGTCGAAGGCCACCATCTGCCCCGGCGCCAGCGCGAAGTCGAGCTGGTAGCGCGGCGAGTGGAGCAGGGTCCAGAAGTGGTGATAGGCGCGGTACCAGGCCGTCATCTGCGCGGCGGGCAGGCGCAGGGTGTCACGAATCCAGTTGTTGAAGCGGATCTCCACCACTCGGCCGCTGGCGTCGCACTCGATCACCGGCGCGCGGGTGGCGATGTCCTGGGTCGCGTCCTGGAAACGAAAATCGATGGCCAGTTCGCTGAGCAGGCGGAAGTGCTCGGGGGCCTGTTCGCGTAGTGCTTCGGCGACCTGGAAGCCGTCGGCGAACAGCGATTCACCGCCCTGGGCCGCGTTCTGCAGGCAGTAGAGCAGCTGAATGTCCGGTGGTTGGCGCCAGTTGGGCAGGTCGGTGTGCAGCGCCAGGCCGATGGCGGTATAGGCAGCGTTGTTGGGATTGGGTTTGGAGCGCACGTCGAAGCGGGCGCCGAAATTGGTGGGGCGCTGGGGGCCGATGCGTTCGGCGATGCGGCTGACCTCCTCGTCGGCCAGCGGGCCGCCGTCGAGCAGTACCAGGCCGTCGCGCAGCAGTGCCTCGAGCCAAGTGGCTTCGCCACCCGGGGTGAAAATATCGGCGTGGGCGACGCGAGTCGGCGTGAACGCCTCGCTCCAGGCCTGACGCGCAGGGAGTGCGCTCGCGTCGGTAGCCGCTGGGCGGCGTTGATAGAGCCAGCCAGAAGCGAACTGACTGAGATGGCCATCGGCCCAGCGCAGCCGCAGGTGACCGGCCTCGAGGCCCACCTCGGCGGTCTCGGCTACCCCATCGAGAGGCACGATCAGTCGCTCGCGGGTCTGGTGGTGGCGGCACGCCTCGCAGGGGCAGTGATCGCGCAACCAGATAAGCGGGATGCTAGCTCGTTCGCCATCGTCCCAGACCAGCTCGATCTCCTCGTCGCGAGCGCTCGCGCCACGCAGTAGTGGCGTGGCGGGGTAGGGCCTCAGTTCAGCCATGGCCGGGGCGGCCTGAGGGTCTGGGCGGTCGGCGGCGGTAGGCGTGATCAGCGTATCGGCTTGAGAGATGGTGCTATGCATCGTGATGATGGCTCTCCTGTTCCTGGCGTGGATGGCGAAGGTCAGGATGGAGGCTGGCCGATGGACTGACAAACGATTAATCTGACCCCTTTGGCCAAGCTGAGCTTATAACTGACTTTCTCATGAGCGATTTACCCCCCCTGCTGTGGCTGCAGGCCTTCGAGGCGGCAGCCCGCACGCTGAGCTTTACCGCCGCAGGCCGCGAGCTGGGCGTTACCCAGGCGGCGATCAGCCAGCGCATTCGGCTGCTCGAGGATCGCCTGGGCCAGAAGCTGTTCGTGCGCTACCCGCGCAGCCTGTCGCTGACACCCGCAGGGCAGGCGTGGTTGCCGAGCATCCACGACGCCTTTACGCGGATCAGCGAAGGCACCTCGGAGGTGTTTGGCACCTCGCCCGACAACCCGGTAACGGTGCGCACCACGCCGGTGATCCAGCAGAACTGGCTGGCGCCGAGGCTGACGCGGTTTCATCGCCGCCACCCCAGTATTGCGATACGCCTGGTGAGTGCCATCTGGCAAGACGACTTCGGCCCCGAGGGCGCGGATATCGAAATTCGCTATGGTCGCGGTGAGTGGCAGGGGGTCGAGGCGCTGTCACTGGGTGCCGAGACGCTGCTGCCGGTGTGTGCCCCCGGCGTGGCCGCCAACCTGGCGTCACCCGCGGACCTGAGCGGCAACACCCTGCTGCATGCGCTGGGATTCGCGGTGGGCTGGGCGACCTGGCTGGAGCAGGCTGGGGTTGCCGCGCTGGAGCGCGACTGCCCGGCGCTGACCTGCGACAACCAGGTGATGACCCTGGCACTGGCCAGTCAGGGGGCGGGAGTAGCGCTGGCCCATCGGCGTCTCATCCAGCAGCGCGACGACCTGGTCGCCCCCTTTACCCTCGACATCGCCTCCGAGGAGAGCTTCTGGCTGGTCAGGTCCAGCCGCCGTGACGTCGGCGAGGATGCCGCACGGCTATGGCACTGGCTGGCTGCTGAACGCGATGTCAGTGACTAGCGAAATAGTCGCGGAAGGCCTCGATCACCGCGTCGATATCGGTGTCGCTGATGTCGCGATGGACCACGAAGCGGGTGGCGTAGAGCAGCTCGGCGAGGATGCCGTGCGCCTTGAGGTGGGCGACCAGCGGCTCGCGATGGGCCTCGGGGAAGTGCGCAAAGAGCATATTGGTGGCAACTGAGCTTACCTCCACACCGGGCAGGGCGGCGATGGCGTCGGCCAGGCGGGCTACTTTGGCGTGGTCGAGGGCGAGGTCATCGACATGATGGTCGAGGGCGTGGTGGCATGCGGCGGCCAGCAGGCCCGACTGGCGCATACCGCCCCCCAGCACCTTGCGCCAGTGGCGCGCCTCGTCGATCAACTGCTGCGAGCCCACCAGCGCCGAGCCCACCGGCGCGCCTAGCCCCTTGGAGAAGCACAGCGAGACGCTGTCGAAGGGCGCACATAGCGTGGCCAGCGGCGTGTCGCTGGCCACCGCGGCGTTGAACAGCCGCGCGCCGTCGAGGTGGGTGGCCAGGCCGTGCTCGCGGGCCAGGTCGGTGGCCGCCTGCACGTAGTCGGGGGCGAGCACCTTGCCGCCAATGGTGTTCTCCAGCGCCAGCAGTCGGGTGCGGGCGAAGTGAAAGTCGCGGGGCTTGATGGCGGCGCGGATTTTGTCCAGCGGCAGCGAGCCGTCGGCGGCGTTCTCCAGCGGCTGGGGTTGGATGCTGCCGAGCACGGCGGCACCGCCGCCTTCGTACTTGTAGGTGTGGGCCTGCTGGCCGGCAATGTATTCGTCGCCGCGCTGGCAGTGGGCCAGCAGCGCGGCCAGGTTGCTCTGGGTGCCGGAGGGAAAGAACAGCGCCGCGGCCTTGCCGGCGCGCTCGGCGACGGCGTCCTGGAAGCGCTGCACGCTGGGGTCGTCGCCCCACACGTCGTCGCCCACCGGGGCCTCGGCCATGGCGTCGAGCATGGCTGGGGTGGGGCGGGTCACGGTATCACTGCGCAGATCGATCATCGGTGTCCTCGTGGCGGTGTCGGTTGGTGTCATAGGCAGCGCCGCGGATCTCGGATGGCTGGCGGGCCAGCGGATCCTGACGGAAGTAGCGGGCCAGCAGCGCATACAGCGAGGGGTAGGCCTGGTCGAGCACGTCAGGGGCGCTGAAGAAGTATTCGCAGCATACCGCATAGCACTCGCCGGGGTGACTCGCCGCATAGTCGTCGATGGGCGTCTCTTCGCCGCGTTCGAGGCGCGCCTGCAGGTCGTCCCACACCGCGCTGAACAGGCGGTGCCACTCGCGCGGATCCATGTCGCGGGGCAGCGGCGGGAAGCCGTCGATATCGCTGGCGTTGCCCATGTCGAGTTTGTGGGCGAACTCGTGGATCAGCACGTTGAAACCGCTCCACTCGCCACTCTCCATCAGGTCGGGGAAGGCGACCACCACCGGACCCTGGTAGGAGGTCTCGCCGGCGCGCTCGTCGACGTACTCGTGCATCACGCCGAACTCGTCCATCTCCTCGACCTGGCGCTGGAAGGCCTCGGGCAGCACCAGCACCTCGTGGACGTTGGCGAAGGCCTCGGCGTGCTCGTCGTCGTGCCAGCCCAGGGTCAGCAGGCAGGCCTGGGCGGCCAGCGCCAGCCGCGCCGGCAGGTCGAAGTCGGTGGTGGCGGCGAGCTCGGGGTGCAGGGTCAGGCGCTTGGCATGGGCAAAACGCCAGGCGCGCTGGCCGAGACGCTCCGCCTCGTCGTCAGTCAGTGCATCGAGCAGCGGGATACGTGCCCGGGCCTCGGCCCAGGCGTCATCGGGGAACGGATGGCGCTGCTCGAACTGCCTGCTGCGCCAGCGCTTGAGCCGCCCCAGCATGGCCTCAGTTGTCCTCGAGGTTGGCGCCGGACTTCCACGACCAGTCGCGCCAGCGCAGGTCGAAGAGATCCTTGCGGCGGTCCTTGAGGTTGGTCACCGAGCCTTCGCTGCGTACTACCGTGAGGCGGGTCAGGTCGAGGTCCGAGAACATGATCATCTCGGTGTTGGGGGTGGTCTCGGCGAGCACCGCATCGTGGGGGAAGGCGAAGTCCGAGGGCGAGAACACCGACGACTGGGCGTATTGAATGTCGAGGTTCTCGATCGACGGCACGTTGCCGACGCTGCCGCACAGCACCACGTAGCACTCGTTTTCGATGGCGCGCGCTTGAGCGCAGTGGCGCACCCGCAGGTAGCCGTTCTTGGTGTCGGTCCAGAACGGCACGAACAGGATGTCCATGTCCTGCTCGGCGAGCAGGCGCGAAAGCTCGGGAAACTCGACGTCGTAGCAGATCTGGATGCCGACGCGGCCGGCATCGGTGTCGAACACGCGCAGGTCATCGCCGCCCTCGATCACCCAGTCGCGGCGTTCCTGGGGGGTGATATGCAGCTTGGCCTGGCGCTCCAGGGTACCGTCGCGGTGGCACAGATAGGCGATGTTGTAGAGCTTGCCGTCATCGGCCTCCTCGATCATCGAGCCGGCCACGATATTGATGTTGTAGGACACCGCCATGCGCGACAGCTCGGTCTTGAAACGCTCGGTGAAACCCGACAGGAAGCGGATCGCGGCCAGTTGGTCCTGCTGGGCGGCACGATCCTGGAGGCCCATCAGCGGCGCGTTGAACAGCTCCGGAAAGACCGCGAAGTCGCTCTGGTAACCCGATAGCGCATCGACGAAGTATTCGATCTGCTGGAGCACCGTCTCCACCGAGTCGAACTCACGCATCTGCCACTGCACCGCACCGACGCGCACCTGGGTCTTGCGGCTCTCCAGCACCCGCTCGGCGGGCTCATAAAGGATATTGTTCCACTCCAGCAGGGTGGCGAAGCCCTGGGACTTCTCATCCTCCGGCAGGTACTTGCGCAGCAGGCGCTTGACCAGGAAGTCGTTGGCCAGCTGGAAGGAGAGGATCGGGTCGTGGATCTCCTTGCGCGACACCTTCTCGATATACTCGGCCGGCGAGAGCTCGTCGGCGTGCTGGTGGTACTCGGGAATACGACCGCCGGCGAGGATGGCGCGCAGGTTCATCGAGCGGCATAGCTCCTTGCGCGCTTCATACAGGCGCCGGCCGAGGCGGTAGCCGCGGTAGTCCGGATCGATCAGCACGTCGAGACCGTACATGGCGTCGCCGTTGGGCTGGTTGAGGATGACCTCGCGGTGGCCGATCAGGTCGTCGTACTGGTGCGGGTTGGAGAACTCGTCGTAGTCCACCAGTGCGGTAAGCGCCACGCCGACGATGGTCTGGTCGTCCTCGATGACGATCTGGCCGTCGGGAAACTCGCTGACCAGCTTGTCGATGGTCAGCTTGGGCCAGGCACCGCCGATGTCGTCGTAGACCTTGTCCATCAGCGCCTTGAGCTGGGGGTAGTCGTCCGCGGTCAGGTTGCGCAGGTTGAGGTGCAGATCGTCGAGGGACATGGGCAGCGAATTCCTGAACGAAAAAAAGAGCCTGAATTCTAGCATGCGCTGGCGCCAGCGTCGGTCACGTCGCGGTCATCGCAGTGTCAGACAACGGTAACCCGGCATGCGGACAATGCGTGGATGACAAGTCGATGTCAGCGACTACGCTAATTTTCATGGGAGCCGTTATGTCCCTTCGCCGCCATCTGACCGCGGGCACGCCATGACCCATAACAATCACCAGCGCATCCGCCTGGAGGCGGTGACCAAACGCTGGGACGATATCACTGCGGTGGACGCCATCTCATTCGACGTCACACCGGGCCAGTTCGTCATCCTGCTCGGCCCTTCGGGCTGCGGTAAGTCCACTACGCTGCGCATGATCGCCGGCCTCGAGCAGGCCACGGAAGGGCGCATCGCCATCGGCGAGCGCGACGTCACTTTCCTGCCCCCGGGGGACCGCGGGCTGAGCATGGTGTTCCAGTCCTACGCGCTGTTCCCCCACCTCAGCGTGGCCGACAACATCGTGTTCGGCTTGCGTAGTCGCAAGGTGCCCAAGGCCGAGCGCCGCGAGCGCCTGGCGAGAGTCGCCGAGCTTGTCGATCTCGAGGCCTATCTCGAGCGCAAGCCGGCCCAGCTCTCTGGCGGCCAGCGCCAGCGTGTGGCGCTGGCGCGCTCGATCATCTCTGAACATCCGATCTGCCTGATGGATGAGCCGCTCTCCAACCTCGATGCCCGCCTGCGTGGCGAGATGCGCCGCGAGATCACGTCGCTCCAGGCGCGCCTCGGCATGACGGTGATCTACGTCACCCACGACCAGGTCGAGGCGATGAGCATGGGTGACCGGGTGATTCTGATGCAGAACGGCCGCATCGTGCAGGACGGCTCACCCGCCGAGCTCTATAACCGCCCGGCCAGCGCCTTCGCGGCGAGCTTTATCGGCAGCCCGGCAATGAATCTGGTGCAGTTGGCCGCCCACGATGGCGCCGCAGTCATCGATGCTGAACGCGAGGTGGCGGTGGCGCCTGCCGCCGCCGCGGGCGGCCAGCTCGGCATTCGCCCCGAGGATATCGAGGTGCTTTCCAGCGACGCCAGCGGCGTGCCCGCCGAGGTGATCGACGAGGAGTATCTCGGCGCCGACACCATCCTCCAGCTCAGCGTAGGCAGCCAGCGGCTGCGTGCGCGGCTGCCCGGCAAGCGGCCAATGCCCCCCGGCACCCGCTGCCGGCTGGCCTGGGTGCCGAGTGCCGCGCATCTGTTCGATGCCGATGGGCTGCGTCGCGACGATCTCACCCCCGTGGCATTTGCCGCGAATCCCGGCACGACTGACCCGATAACCACTCATTCGCGAGCGTCTCATCTGTGAACTACAGGAGCCATCCCATGCGTGCACGTCTCTCTTTCCCCTTGACGGCGCTGGCCGCCGCCGTGCTGGGCGCCAGCCCGGTGCTGGCCGACGATCCCGTCGAGCTGACCATGTACTACCCCATCGCGGTAGGCGGATCGCTGACCGACGTCATCGACGAGCTGGTCGACGACTTCCAGGCCGAGCATCCCGAGATCAGCGTCGAGGCGATCTACGCCGGCAACTATGATGACACCCGGGTGCGCGCCATGTCGGCCATCGAGGCCGGCGATGCGCCGCAGCTCTCGGTGCTGTTCTCCATCGACCTCTACGAGCTGATTGAGCAGGACGCCATCGTTGCCTTCGACGACCTGCTCGAGACCGATGAGGAGCGCGAGTGGCTCGACAGCTTCTACCCGGGCCTGATGGAGAACGGCCAGCTCGACGGCCAGACCTACGGCATCCCCTTCCAGCGCTCGACCATCGTGCTCTACTGGAACAAGGACGCCTTCGAGGCCGCCGGGCTCGACCCCGAGACGCCGCCGGAGACCTGGGATGAGATGGCCGAGATGGCCGCTGCGGTGCGCGAGGCCTCTGGCGGCGACCAGTGGGGCGTAATGGTGCCCTCCACCGGCTACCCTTACTGGATGTTCCAGGCCTTCGCCTTCCAGAACGGTCACCGGCTGATGAGCGACGACGGCACCGAGGTCTATTTCGACGATCCCGCCGCCGTCGAGGCGCTGGAGTACTGGGTGTCGCTGTCCCAGGAGCACCAGGCGATGCCCGACGGCGCCATCGAGTGGGGCACCCTGCGCCAGAACTTCATCGAGCAGTCCACGGCGATGATGTGGCACACCACCGGCAACCTCACTGCGGTGCGCAATGAGGCCGACTTCAACTTCGGCGTGGCCATGCTGCCGATGAAGACCCAGCGCGGCAGCCCCACCGGCGGTGGCAACTTCTACATCTTCAACGACACCACGCAGGAGGAGCAGCGCGCCGCGATGACCTTCATCCGCTGGATGACCGACCCCGAGCGTGCCGCGGCCTGGTCGATCGAGACCGGCTATATGGGCGTCAGCCCGGCCGCCTACGAGACCGAGCTGCTGCGCGACTACGTCGAGACCTTTGCCCCGGCGGCGGTGGCTCGCGACCAGCTCGAGCACGGTACTGCGGAACTCTCCACCTACCAGGGCGGACGCGTGCGCCGTGCGCTGGACAACGCCGTCCAGGCGGCGCTGACCGGGCAGATGACACCCGCTGAAGCGCTGGCCCAGGCCCAGCGCGAAGCCGATGGCGCGCTGAGGCGCTACGCCCGCTAGCCCCTCTCGCGACGCCTGGGCCAGTCGATCCTGTCTGGCCCAGGCGACTTGGTGTAGATCCATCATCGACAAGGAAGGCCCATGGCGGCGATGACTTCGTATCGACGCATGCAGCTCTACGGCGCCCTGCTGCTGTTGCCCGCCGCGGTGCTGCTGGCGACCTTCGCCTACCTGCCGACGATTGCCACGCTAATCAACAGCCTGTTCCTGCCCGGCTTTCGCGGCGAGCCGACGCAGTTCGTCGGCCTCGAGAACTACCAGCTGCTGATCGAGGACAGCACCTTCTGGCGGGTGGCGCGCAACAACCTGATCTATGCGCTGGGCACCATACCCACCTCGATTGCCATTGCCCTGGGCATGGCGCTGTTCGTCAACGCCCGGCTGCCGGGGCGCGGCTTCGTGCGTATGGCCTATTTCACGCCGACCATCCTGCCGATGATCGCTGCGGCCAATATCTGGATGTTCTTCTACGCGCCGCAGATCGGCCTGTTCAACAAGCTGCTCGGGGCGCTGGGCATCTCTGGCGTCAACTGGCTGGGCGACCCCAGCGTGGCACTGACCTCGGTGATCGTGATGACCGTCTGGAAGGAGGCCGGGTTCTTCATGATCTTCTACCTGGCGGCGCTGCAGAGCATTCCGCCGGAGCTCAAGGAGGCCTCGGACCTGGAGGGCACCAGCCGCTGGAGCTTCTTCTGGCGGGTGACCTTCCCGCTGCTGATGCCGACCACGCTGTTCGTGCTGATCAATGCGCTGATCAACGCCGTACGCGTGGTCGATCACCTGTTCATCCTCACCAAGGGCGGCCCCAATAACGCCACCAATCTGCTGCTCTACTACGTCTACGAGAACGCCTTCTCGTTCTTCGACCGCACCTACGCCGCCACCATCACGGTGGTGATCCTGCTGGTGCTGGCGGTGGTGGCCACCGTCAAGTTCGCCATTCTCGACCGCCGGACGCACTACCAATGAGCGCATCACCACTGCAAGGGGCGAGATCATGAGCCAAGCCACTCTCTCTGTTGCCAGGGGACTGGCGCTGCGCGTGCCGAGCCTCGAGACCACCGCCGCCTGGCTGCTGGCGATCATCTGGATCTTTCCGCTGCTCTACGCGGTGTGGGCGGCCTTTCATCCGCCGGCGTTCATGGTGCGCTTCGACCTGTTCGCGCCGCTGACCCTGGACAACTTCGCCAACGCCTGGTCTCAGGCGCCGTTCGCCCGCTACTACCTCAACACCTTCCTGCTGGTCAGCGGGGTGGTGCTGGCACAGTTCGTGGTCTGTACCCTGGCTGGCTTCGCCTTCGCGCGCTTCCCGATTCCCGGCAAGGACCTGCTGTTCATGCTGGTGCTGATCCAGCTGTTCGTGTTCCCCGAGGTGCTGATCGTCGAGAACTACCGCATCGCCAGTTCATTGGGGCTGGTCGATACCATCACCGGCATCGGGCTGCCCTACGTGGCCAGCGCCTTTGGTATCTTCCTGCTGCGCCAGACCTTCAAGACCATTCCCCGCGAGCTGGAGGACGCCGCCCGTATCGAGGGCTGCGGCTGGATGGCGATCCTGCTCAAGGTCTATGTGCCGCTGGCCAAGCCCACCTACCTGGCCTACGGCCTGGTCTCGATCAGCCACCACTGGAACAACTTCCTGTGGCCGCTGGTGGTCACCAACTCAGTGGAGAGCCGCCCGCTGACCGTGGGCCTGGGCGTGTTCTCGGCGCCGGAAACCGGCGTCAACTGGGCCACCGTCAGCGCCGCCACCCTGCTCAGCATCGCCCCGCTGTTGATCGCCTTCCTGCTCTTCCAGCGCCAGTTCGTGCAGTCGTTCCTCAGGGCGGGGATACGCTGAGGGAAACACTAACGATTGCCTCAGCGCTTCCTGGGCTGGAACGCATGTGTCGCCCATGGCAAGGTAAGCGACCTTCAGGATTCGAGGACTCGGTGACTTGGCTCAAGGTGGCATATCGGCTCTCGGGGCGGTGGCGATCCCCTCAACTCTCGTGCTGCGCTCTGTGCAGAGCTGCCTGCTTGGGCTCGCCCTGTTCGTGGGGACGGCCGATGCGGTTGCCCAGCAACAGGGGGCTGACCGCGACAGCGTGGTCGTGGTTGGCGGTGACTACAACTATCCGCCCTACGAATTCCTCGACGAGGAGGGGCAGCCGGCTGGCTACAACACCGACCTGACCCGGGCAATTGCTGAAGTAATGGGGTTCGAGGTCGAGATCAGGCTGGGTAACTGGGCCGAGATGCGCCAGCTCCTGGCCGAGGGGGAGGTCGATGTGCTGCAGGGGATGGCCCATTCGCCCGAACGGGCCGAGTTGTACGACTTCGCTCCTCCGCATGCCATCGTTCACCAGTCGGTCTTCGCCCGCAAGGGACAGGCGGCGATCAACGACCTGGAGGAGCTTAGGGGCAAGGAAGTGATCGTGCAGGAGCGTGGTGTCATGCACGACCTGATGCTCCAGCACGACATCGGTGCCCGCCTGTTTCCGGCCGAGGCCCATGCCGATGCACTGCGCATGCTGGCCTCGGGTAAGCATGACTATGCGCTGGTCGCGAACCTGCCGGGGCTCTATCTCGGCCGTGAACTGGAACTCTCGAATATCGAGCCGGTAGGCAAGACCTTTGCCGCGCAGCGCTACGGTTACAGTGTCCTCAAAGGCAACGAGGAGCTGCTGGCGCAGTTCAGTGAAGGCTTGGCGATCCTCATGAACACCGGGCGGCAGCAGGAGATCTACGAACGATGGTTGGGCCCGCTGGAACACCAGGCCATGCCCTGGAAGAAAATCGGCCAGGGAGCCGCGGTGGTATCAGCGCTATTGCTGGTGGTCCTGGGCGGCATCGTGATCTGGAACCGGATGCTCACTCGCGAGGTGGCTCGGCGCACGCAGGAGCTGCAGATTCAGCAACAGAAGCTGATCCAGACCGACAAGATGACATCGCTGGGGGTGCTGGTCTCGGGCGTGGCGCATGAGATCAACAATCCCTGCAGTCTGGTGACGATGAACCTGGCGATGCTCAAAGAAGTGCTGCGCGATAGCGAGGAAGCGTATGAAGCGTACTACGAGCAGCATGGTGACTTTCTGCTGGGCCACTTGCCCTACACCCGCATGAGCAAGGAGATACCGCGCATGCTGGAGGACATCTCCAGCGGTGCCCAGCGAATTCGCCGGATTGTCGACGATTTGCGTGATTTTGCTCGGCAGGGGCCAGTCGAGCTGAGCGAGTCGGTAGACCTCAACGAGGTGGTGGCCACGGCCATTCGTCTGGTCGACAACACCATCCGCAAGTCCACCGATCGCTTCGAGGTCCGCTACAGCCCATCGGCGGCCCGCTTCCGGGGCAACGCCCAGAAGATCGAGCAGGTGGTGATCAATTTGATCGTCAATGCCTGTCAGGCGCTGGATTCACGCAACCAATCCGTCTGCGTGGCAATTCAACACGATGCCGACAATCACCTGATATGTCTCGAAGTCCGCGATGAGGGACGGGGCATCGAACCGGAAAACCTCTCGCGGCTCAGCGATCCTTTCTTCACCACCAAGCGGGACCAGGGCGGGATGGGGCTTGGCCTGTCGGTATCCCTGAGCATCGTTCAGGAGCACGGGGGCACCTTGAGCCATCACTCTGCACCCGGCAAAGGGACCTGCGCGGTGCTGGCGTTACCGATCAAGCGGGGAGCATCAACCAATGAGCAGTAACCTCTACCCCTCCTTCGGCATACTGCTGGTCGACGACGAAGCCTCCTTCCTGCGTAGCTTCAGCCTGATGCTGGAGAGTCAGGCAGGCATCAACCATTTATATCAGTGCCAGGACAGCCGCGATGTCATGCAGACTATCGCCCGTGAGCCGATCGGACTGGTGCTGCTCGACCTGACCATGCCCCATCTCTCCGGTGAGGCACTGCTGCGCCAGATCGTCGAACAGCACCCGGAGATCGGGGTGATCGTCGTCAGCGGCCTGAACCAGTTGGAAACAGCCGTGCATTGCATGCGCCTTGGCGCGCATGACTACTTCATCAAAACCACCGAGGAGAGCCGCCTGCTCGATGGCATTCAGCGGGCGATCCGGATGCAGGAAATGCGCCTGGAAAACCTGGAGATGCGTCGCAGGTTTCTCAGCGACACGCTCGATCGGCCGGAGATATTTGCCGATATCGTGACACAGGACAAGGGCATGCGCTCGGTGTTCCAGTACCTCGAGGTGATCTCGGCAAGCAGCCAGCCGGTACTGATCAGCGGCGAGAGCGGCACCGGCAAGGAGGCGATCGCCCGTGCCATCCATGCGTTGAGTGGGCGCAGTGGGCCGATGGTTAGCGTCAATGTTGCCGGCCTCGACGATGGCATCTTCGCTGATACGCTGTTCGGCCATAAGCGCGGTGCTTTCACCGGCGCAGACAAGGCTCGTGCGGGAATGATCGACCAGGCCAGCGGTGGAACCCTGCTGCTGGACGAGATCGGTGATCTCAGCCTGGCATCCCAGATCAAGCTGCTGCGTTTGCTGCAGGAGGGCGAGTATTACCCGCTAGGCAGCGACCGGCCCAAGCGGATTCATGCTCGGGTCCTGGTAGCGACCCACCACAATCTGGAGCGCAAACAGCGTGACGGAAGTTTCCGCAAGGATCTCTATTACCGCTTGTGTACTCACCAGGTAGAGCTTCCGCCGCTGCGCCAGCGACAAGGGGACCTTCCTCTGCTGTTGGATTATTTCCTCGCCGAGGCCGCCGAGGAGCTCGGACGCAACAAGCCGACGGTGCCCAAGGAGCTGCCGACACTGCTGCGCCATTACACTTTCCCCGGCAACATCAGGGAGCTACGCGCCCTCTGTTTCGATGCCCTCAGCCGCCACCAGGGGGGCGTGCTGTCGATGGAGGTATTCCGCCGGGTGATCGGGCGGGACACGGCCACGACGGACCCCACTGCGGAGAGTGACGCCCCTCTATTTGCTGCTGATCGGCCATTGCCCTCTCTGCAGGAGGTGGCCGACCTACTGGTCGCCGAAGCGATGAAGCGTGCCCAAGGGAACCAATCCCTGGCGTCGCGCCTGCTGGGTATCTCCCAGCCGGCATTGAGCAAGCGACTGAAGAAATCCCAGTCGTCGTGACCCCCCCCCCCCCTATAACCAAGGTTATGGCTATAACCTTGGTTCCTCTCTTTCAAGTAGCTGAAAACTAAAGAATTAAAGTGGAGGGGTGACGGCCTTTCCATGAATTTCGTTATAACCCTTCCGACGCCTTCTCCCGTCGCTGGTCTCTTCTTAATACTCAAGTAAAAACAAATGGTTGCCTTTGATTTTACTGGGTTGGCAGCTTTCTTGCTTGTAACCAACGGATTGAGCCAAGACGGATCGCTGCCGACTCGCTCGACACCCTGACGAATCACAACGACAAAGGAGTAGACATGGATTCCACTATCACTGAGACCCGTCCTGCCGGTTTCTGGGGCAGGCTGGCGCTGTGGAAGAAGATTCTGATCGGCATGGCTCTCGGCATGCTGGCGGGGGCGATTCTGGGCCCCGACGCCGAGCTGCTGAAACCGATCGGAACACTCTTCCTCAACGCCATCCAGATGCTGATCGTGCCGCTGGTGTTCTGCTCGTTGGTGGCCGGTGTTACCTCGATGCAGGACACCCGCAAGCTGGGACGCATCGGCTTGAAGTCACTGGCGCTCTACCTCGGCACCACGGCGATTGCGATCAGCATCGGTCTGGGCATGGGCACGCTCTTCGCCCCGGGCGAGGGCGTCAACATGACGGCTGCCAGCAGTGCGCCCACCGCCGGTGAGGCGCCGACCCTGGTCGAGACGCTGCTCAACATGGTGCCGACCAATCCGGTCGCTGCCCTGGCCTCCGGCAACATCCTGCAGATCATCGTCTTCGCCCTGGGGCTGGGTATCGCCCTGAACCTGTGTGGCGATAGGGCCAAGCCGGCGGTGCAGGTAATCGAGAGCCTGGCGGAAGGCATGTACAAGCTGACCGAGCTGGTGATGAAGCTGGCACCCTACGGCGTGTTCGGCCTGATGGCCTGGGTGGCCGGCACCTATGGCATCGACATCTTGCTGCCGTTGATCAAGGTCATCGCCGTGGTCTACATCGGCAGTCTCATTCACGTGGTGGTGTTCTATTCCGGCTTGATCAGCAGCCTGGGCCGTCTCAATCCGGTGCGCTATCTCAAGGGGGTGATCAGCCCCGCGGCGGTAGCCTTCACCACCACCAGCAGCGCCGGAACCCTGCCGGCCTCCATCAAGGCCGCGCGGGAAGAGTTCGGTGTCTCCAAAGGGGTTTCCAGCTTTGTGCTGCCGCTGGGCGCGACCATCAATATGGACGGCACCGCCCTCTATCAGGGCGTCTGTGCCCTGTTCATCGCCCAGGCCTTCGGCATCGACTTGGCGCTGTCCGACTACCTGCTGATCATCATGACTTCCACCCTGGCATCGATTGGTACCGCCGGCGTGCCGGGGGCGGGGCTGATCATGCTGTCGCTGGTGCTGACCACCGTTGGCCTGCCCTTGGAGGGGCTGGCGATCATTGCTGGTATCGACCGCATCCTGGACATGGCCCGTACCACCGTCAATGTCTGCGGTGACCTGATGGTGTCGGTCCTGGTCGGCAAGAGCGAGCACGAACTCGACGAACGCACCTACAATCGCGAGCGTACTGCTGCGCAAACCCGCGCGGCCTGATCTCCCCGAAGGGGAAGGCATTTCTGCATCTCCCACCATCGCGCGCACCGGCTCACAGTTCATGCTGTGAGCCGGTGGTTTTTTTGGCGTTGGCCTGTCTCGCTTTATTTCAGTTGATTGGAGCTATGACTGCGCGGGAGTCGTACAGGCGGTGGACTATGCCCTGTGGCGTGGTGGTCATTGACGCGAGGGGGGCATCCACGATTCCAGCCCCAGTTCGGGGCAACGCTCGGCCGCCTTGGCCACGTCTCTGCGAGCTTCCTCGATGATTCAGTCTCGCACCTCGGTTGCTGCAGGGCTCAGCGGCCAACCAGTGCGAGACGACATTCAATAAGACTAATGCGTGCAGTGGTTCTTGAGGGCGGGGATACGCTGAAACGCCAGACGTGACTGGTGCGGGGTTACCGAAACAGCGCCTGGGTCCACTTGCGAACCAGGTAGTTATGTTCGTCCATGACGGTGTTCCACACCCCGACGTGGTTCATGCGCGCGTGGTAGTCGCCGCCGTCGCGGAGGGTGCCCGGCGCTATCAGCGGGTAGCCATCGGCGCCTACCAGGGTATTCTCCGCGGGCTCGCCGGCATACCAGTAGCCCCACTCGTCGTCGCTGAGGTGGGCGCGGGTACGCTGCGGAGTGGAGATGTAGTAGCCCTGGCGGGCCATCACCGCGCCAGGCCAGCCGGACAGCCACCAGTTGAGATAGTCGTAGGCGGCATCCAGGGCCCGACCGTCGAGGTTGCACGACAGGCTCATGCCACCGAACCAGGCGCGGTAGCCCTCCTTGGGCGTGGCCAGGCGGTAGCGGCGCGGTGAGTCATGCAGGCGCATCAGCGCCGGAGACCATAAGCTCTGTAGGCATACCTTGTGATCTGCCATCAGGTGCATGGCTTCTTCTTCGTTGGCCCATAAGGCGGCGAAGTGGCCCTGGCGGCGCTTTTCGGCCAGCAGGTCGGTGAGTCGGTCGATTTCGGCCAGACTCAGGTTGCTGAGATCAGCAAAGCGTTCGCCCTGGGCGGTCGCGGCCAGGGCCGCATCGAGTACGCCGATGGTCGGTTCGCCCTGCAGGGCGACCTTGCCGGCGAAGCGTGGGTCGAGCAGCCACCCCCAGCTGGCGTCGTCGGGGCGCAAGCCGTCTGGCAGGGGCTCATCGCAATAGACGAAGCTATCGACGTTATGGGTCAGGGGCAACATGCTGATGGCATCGCTAGGTGTGTCGCTCAGCGTGCCGTCCGCTTGTACGAACAGCCGCCGAGCCGGGACACTGCCGCGTCCGAGCAGGCCATGATGGAGGTGGCCGTTGGTGGCCAGGGGAGTGACCTCGTCCCACAGCGGAATGCGACGCACATCGATGGGCTGTACCGCCCGCGCGGGCCATACGAAGTCGATATCGTGAAACCACTGGTCGTAAATATCGTAGTCCTGGGGCTGCAGCACGGCCATACGCTGAGCCTCGGCGGCATTGCGCACGATATATTCCAGGCGAATGCCAAGCTCGGCTTCGGCGCGCTCGCGAATCTGCTCCAGCAGGGTGACCGAGGTGCCGAGGACGCGCAGTGTCACCGGGGACGAGGTGCTTGAGGCCATGCTGTACTGTGCTCCCATTTCAGCGCCTGGCGAGTGCCGCCATGAAGGTGTGTAGCGAGCCCTCGACCTCGCCTCTGGTCAGTCCGCGGGTGATGAAGACCAGTAGCGAACGCCGCTCACCGTCGGGCCACGCGGCCAGATGTTGGGGTGGATAGAGTACATGCTGCACGCCGTGCAGCACTACCGGCGGGTCTTGTGGCCCCAGGTCGAGCAGTCCCTTGACGCGCAACACCCGGTCGCCGTGGGCGTTGAGCAGCAGCGACAGCCACAGCGCGAAGTGCCCCCAGTCGAGTTCCGTGTCCAGCTCGAGGACGAAGCTGGTGGCTTGCGCGTGGCGAGAGACCTGGGGAAAGGTGGCAAGATCGCTGGCCGCTCGTTGCAGTGAGAGCTGCCAGCCGCGGCCATCGCCTGGCGTGCCGGATGCCTCTGCACCAGGCGCGACCAGGAGTCGGGTGTCGCCCGCCCCCACCGAAGCGGCCAAGGCGCGCTCGGCACTGGGGGTGAGCGCCGTCAACCGCTCCATCAGCGCCGCGCAGCGGGCGTCTTCCACCAGGTCGGCCTTGCTGACCAGCAGCAGGTCGGCGGCCGCCACCTGAGCCAACCACTCCGGCTGCGACTGCTCCTGCTGCTCGGCGTTGAGGGCATCCACCAGGGTCACGATGCGCGCCAAGTCGAAGTGATGGCGCAACTGTGGATCATGACTCAAGGTGGCGAGCACCGGGGCGGGATCGGCCAGTCCAGTGGTTTCCAGCACGATGCGCGAGAAAGGCGGCAGCTTGCCGGTCTGGCGCATGTCGAACAGCTCCAGCAGCGCCTCCTTGAGCTCGCCACGGATCGAGCAGCATACGCAGCCGCTGGGCAGAAGCCTGGCCTCCGGGGCGACCTCGGTGACCAGCCGATGATCGATACCCACCGCGCCGACTTCGTTGATCAGCAGCGCAGTTTCGCCACTTGGCTGGTCGGCCAGCAGCCGTTGCAGCAGCGTGGTCTTGCCGCTGCCCAGAAAGCCGGTCAGTACCACGACGGGGATGCGTCCGTAGTCGACCGTTGGGGTGGGCGTACTCATGCCGTTGCCTCCCGCGCCAAGTGTTCCAGCAGGTTAGGGTCCAAAGGATCGAGGCGGCGGCCGCCCAGAGCTTCGACCTGGCGCCACAGGTCGTCGAGGTTGGCCACCATCGCTTGTTTGCCAGTGGGTGTCGTCAGTAGCGAGCCACTACCATGAAAGTCGCTGAGCGTCAGTCGGTAGTACCCCAACACCCGGTTGAGGGCCTTGAGCCGCAGCAGGCGCTGTTGGCGAGCCGGCCGTCCAGCATCACTGGCCAGTGGATCGCCCCAGTGTCCGCCATCATCGAGCAGGCCGCAGAGTCCACACATGAAGCGCTCCCCTGGGTTAGGACATCACATCGCCGGAATTGGGATGCAAGGTCTGGCCGACGAACAAATTGCCATCCGGTTCGCTGGCCAGCAGCACCGCCGTGGGCGCTACCTCGTGGGCACGGCCGAAGCGTCCGAGAGGCAACTCGGCCGCCTTGGCGGCTTTCCACTCCGTGCTGATGCCATCCACCAGCGGGGTTTCGATGGGACCTGGGGCGATGGCGTTGACCAGCACGCCCCGCTGGCTGACCTCCAGTGCCAGCGACTTGGTGAAGCCGATCACCCCGGCCTTGGCGGCGGCGTAATGACACAGTTCGGCGCCACCCTTTATGCCCAGCTGCGAGGCGATATTGATGATCCGCCCCCAGCTTTGCTCAAGCATATGCGGCAGCGCCTCGCGAGAGGCGATGAACACCGAGCGCAGATCGACCCGCATCATCTCGTCCCACATTTCGACGCTCAGCGCCTGGCAGGGCGCCTGGGTCAGCATTCCGGCATTGTTGACCAATACATCGATGCTGCCGAACTTCTCGACGCAGGCCTCTACGCCGCCTCTAGCACCTTCGATGCTGCCGACATCGCCCAGTTGGGTGGCCACTTCCGCGCCTAGCTCGCGGCAGCGCCCGGCCACCTCCTCAAGGCGAGGTGCAGCGCGGTCGGTAAGCAGCAGCCGAGCTCCCTCGGCGGCATAGGCCTCGGCGATGGCCGCGCCGATCCCGCTGGCGGCCCCGCTTATCACGCAGCGGCGTCCTGCGAGTCGTCTGTTCATAATGTTTCTCCTCGTCGTTCTCAATCCGGCCAGCGCACGGTCAGGCCACCATCGATCACTAGGCTTTGGCCGGTCAGGTAGCTGGCCTCGTCGCTGCACAGGAAGCGCACAAGCGAGGCCACCTCATCGGGACGTCCCACCCGTCCCAGCGGTATCTTGCGCGCCGCGGCGGCCAGCCCTTCGGGGCCCAGCGAGTTGTCCGCATCCAGCGACTGGGGCGTCTCGATCAGGCCCGGAATCACTGCATTGCAGCGAATGCCCCGCGGCGCCAGCTCTACCGCCAGCGAGCGACACAGGCCGGGTACCGCGGCCTTGGCCGCGGCATAGTGGGCATGCTCCTGCCAACCGTAGACGCCGCCAGCGATCGATGAGATCGCCACCAGGCTGCCGCCCTCATGCATATGGGGTGCGGCATCTCGAAAGGTGCGCATCACCCCGCTCAGGTCGACGTCGAGCATGGCGTTCCAGCGTGCATCGCTCATCTCGGCCAAAGCGGCACGGCGCAGGATGCCGGCATTGGCCACCACGTAATCGATGCGCCCGTAGCGTTCGATGGCCGCCTGGGCGAAGGCCCTAGTGGAGGTGCTGTCGGCGACATCCAGCGGAACCATGAGGCCGTTGCCGGCCTCATCGAGTGCTTGCTGAGCGGCCGCAGGGTCGTGGGGGTCGGCGGTGTAGTAGCCGCCCACCACCTGCACCCCTTGCCGCGCCCAGGCGATGGCCAGGGCCAGCCCGATGCCGCTGGCGGCACCGGTGATCAACGCAGTGGGGGGAGTCTCCATGTTCATGATATGTCTCCGGGTAGCGATTCGGGGAGCAGCATCATCAGCGCACACTCTCGGGGTCGACGTGACGAGCGGCGAACATCAGCAGCCCGGAAAGCAGGCATGGCAGGGCGCCGAATAGCAGTGCCGCCCACTGCCAGTTGCCTCCGCCGCTGAGAATGGCCGTGGCGCCGACGCCTGAGAGGATGGCGCCGATCGGCCCCATGGCATTGATCAGTGCGCCCGCCGAGGCACGCGTGCTGGTGGGGAAGCTCTCGCTGATGAAGAACAGTGCCGCGGCATAGGGGCCGATCAGGAAGAACAGGCCCAGGCTGTAAAGCAGTACCACCGGCCAGAAGGCGCTGGGGGCGAACAGCATGGCGGCAAAGGCCACGCCGCCCATCATCCAGCCACAGCCGATGGCGTTGCGACGCCCGATGCGGTCGCCCAGCCAGCCATGGGTGAGATAGCCGCAGAAGCCAGCGAAGTTGGAGAGGATCAGGATGATCAGTGAGTTCTCGAAGGTGACCTGGTGAACGCTGATGAGCACCGAGGTACCGAGGACGCTGAACACCTGGATGGCGAACCAGTTGAGCAGGATGGCTCCGCCCAGCACCAGGGTGGCGCGAATCGAGTTGCGGTGGAAAGCGCCGCGCAGGCCGGTATTGGCATGCTCTTCCAGGTTGACGTCGTGATGCGCCGCCAAGGCTTCGACCCGCTGATGCTCGCCGGCTTTTTTCAGCCGGGTCAGTTCGCGATGGATCTCGAACTGCGGGGTCTCCGGCAATTTGCGGGCCATGAAGGCGATGACCAGCGATGGCACGACGGCGAAGATGAACACCCCCTGCCAGCCGATGATCGGCAGCAGCAGTGCCGAACTCGCCGCCGCCAGCAGCGCCCCCACCGGCCAGCCACTCTGCACCAGGCTATAGATGAAGCCGCGTTTTTTCTTGAAGGCCTCATCGTCGGATGACGCATACAGCTCGCTCAGGTAGGTGGCGTTGACGGTCTGCTCGGCGTAGCCCAGTCCCGCCGCCGAGCGAATCAGCACCAGCGGCCCCTTGCCCAGGGCGCCGCCAAATGCGGTCAGCAGCGAGCAGATGCCTGCCCCAGTGACGGTGAAGATGATCCCCGCACGGCGGCCCAGGCGGTCGACCAGCGGACCGATGGAAATCGCCACCACCGCCGTCCCTACGGCGACCCAGGTGGCGAGTCCGGCCTGCTCTGCCTCACTCCAGCCGTAGTGCCGCCCCAGCTCGGGCAGCAGAGTACCGAAGAGGATGAAGTCATAGACCGCCGAGACCCAGGCCAGGAAAGCGATCCAGGTCGCGAAGCGTATCGACTTCGCCTTGGGGGTTTCAGGCACATAGGGTGCCCCGGCGTAGGCCGGATTGTTGTTGTTCATGATCAGGGTCCTGTTGCGTTATCAGCGTTGACGTGGAAAGCGCTGGAGAAAGTCGTCGGCGATGGCGTCCATGGTCATGAAACGCACGCCATCGTGGCTGCGCATGTGCTCGATCAGCCGCTCGAGCATCAGCAGCACCTGGGGCCGGCCGGAGACATCGGGGTGGATGGTGATGGGGAAGACCGCATAGTCCATTTCGCGATAGACCCAGTCGAACTGGTCGCGCCAGGTCTCTTCCAGATGCCGCGGACTGACGAAGCCATGGCTGTTGGGGGCCTTCTTGATGAACATCATCGGTGGCAGGTCGTCGAGGTACCAGTTGGCGGGAATCTCCACCAGATCGGTTTCCTGGCCGCGCACCAGCGGCTTCATCCACGCCGACGGGTGTTGGCTGTAGTCGATCTTGGTCCACTTGTCGCCGACCCGGACGTAGTAGGGCGTGAAGTCGTTATGCATCAGGCTGTGGTCGTACTTGATGCCTTTCTTGAGCAGCAGCTCGTTGGTGATCGGGCTGAACTCCCACCAGGGGGCGACATAGCCGGTAGGCGCCTTGCCGGAAATCTCGGTGATCAGCTCGATACCCCGGTCGAGCACCGCTTCCTCCTGTTCGGGTGTCATGGCGATGGGGTTCTCGTGGCTGTAGCCATGAACCCCCAGCTCATGACCGGCGTTGGCCACTGCCTTGATCTGCTCGGGGAATGTCTCTACCGAATGGCCTGGTACGAACCAGGAGGTGGTGATGTCATAGCGCTCGAACAGCTTGAGCAATCGGGGGACGCCTACCTCGCCGGCAAACAGCCCGCGTGAGATGTCGTCGGGGGAGTCCTCACCGCCGTAGGATCCCAGCCAGCCTGCCACGGCATCCACGTCGACACCGATCGAAACGAAGATCTCTTTCTTGGACATTGTCATTCTCCTGTCAGGTGCCCGGCGTTGCATGTGAATCGGCGGGGAAGTGCCGGGCGTCGCCTCCCCGCTCCAGGTCAGGTGGTACAGAGCAGCTTGGCGATACTAGTCGCGGCGCTGAGCACGCGCTCATCGCTGCCGCTGGGTCCCGATAGCAGCAGCCCGCTCGCCAGCCCCTGGGCGTCTCGGCCGCAGGGCAGGCTGATGCCCGGCATGCCCATCAGGCTGCCGGGCATGGTCAGGCGCAGGGTGGCGGCATTGGTGGCAAAGAAGAGGTTGTCATCGCATTCGAGAGGAGCCAGTGGCGGCGCTACATGGCCTACTGTCGGCGTCACCAGTAGCACACCGCCCAGCTCGTCGCATAAGGCGTCGGTCAGCCGCTGGCGTTGGCGCTGCAGAGACTCGATTCGCTCGGCGTCGAACTCTCGCGCCCCTTCGAGGCGCTGGCGAATCCTTGGGTCCAGGCGTTTGGCGTTGACTGAGTCAAGGAGCGTGCGATGCAGGGCAAATGCCTCGACGCCACCCAGCCACCCCGCTTCGGTAATGTGCTCGACGGCGCGCTTGAAAGTGGTGGTGGGGCGTCGCTCTAGCTTGGCGCCGGCTGCCGTCAGTTGGCTCAGGGCGCGCTCCAGGTGATCGCGTACCACTGTGCTAACGGCGAGGTCATCGAGTAGCGACTGATCGACTACCAGATGCAGTTGCGTCAGTGGGGTAGTAGGGAGCGCCCGGCGCCGTCCCGAGAGCAGGGCGTCCAAGGTGACGACGTCGGCGACACTACTCGCCAGCGGGCCTGGGCAGTCGAAACTGTGGGCCAGGGGGAAGACACCTGCCCCGGCGTAGCGCCCTTGACTGGGCCGAAAGCCCACTAGCCCATTGAATGCCGCAGGCACGCGAATCGAGCCGGCGGTGTCGGTGCCCATGGCGATGGGCACGAGGCCCTGTGCTACGGCGATTGCCGAACCCGAGGAGGAGCCACCGGGCACCCTTGCCGGCCGGTTGCCGCACGGCAGTGTCGGGGTGCCGAAATGGGGATTGAGGCCAAGCCCCGAGTAGGCCAGTTCGCTGAGGTTGGTCTTGCCCACGCATACCAGGCCGGCACGCGCGGCTTGGGCCACCAGCGTGGCATCGCGCGGAGCAGGGGCTGCTTGGCGATGCACCTCGGCCCCGGCGGTAGTGACGGTGCCGGCGACATCGAACAGGTCCTTCCAGGCCATCGGCACGCCATCGAAAGGGCTCATGGGGCGCCCCTCGCGCCAACGCTGGGTTGCGGCGGCCGCTTCCTGCTCGGCCCGTGTCGGCGTCAGGTGGGTGAATACATGACGGGTCGCATGGATGCGTGGCCAGAGCTGCTGCAACCAAGCTGAGGGTGTCAGGCTGCCGCGTCGAAAGGCGTCGGCCAGGCACTGGGCGTCAGGCGTCGCGTTGTCGTGCATCACAGATCCCGTCGTTGTCTTTGTTGTCTGCCTGCTGCTGCGCCGGGGCGGAGGCGGCATGGTTTGGCTGTCATTTACGCTAGCACTTTGTGGTCTTTTTTGAAAATAGTCATTTTTTAAAAAATGCCAAGTTCTGGATGTTTGCTGCTTTCTTGGGTTTATTTTCTGCAATTTAGGTAAATATTGAGAATTAGGACTGAGTTTTTCGAAAATTTCTGTCTTGTGGCCGTATGTCACTTGCTTTATTTTTCGTTCACTGCACAAATAAAGGTATTTTGTATTTAAAAAGACACTGAGGTGGTGCTGGCTTACGTCTTGCTACGGTCATCGAGGGGCGGCTGTGCAACAATCGGCCCCATACGCCAGAACGCGAATGAGCAAGGAGTGAGAGAGGCAATGAGTTCGCACCCGCAGGCTCCCGAAGAGGAGTACCGTGGAGCACGCTATGCGGTGATTCGCAAGGTGTTGGGGCAAGCCATCGAGTCGGGGGCCGCCGAACCGGGGCTGGTACTTCTCGAGAGGCCCCTGGCCGAGCTGTTTGGCACCAGTCGGGCGCCGGTGCGCAGGGCGCTGGATCTGCTCTGCGACGCAGGCCTGATCGCGCGTTTTAGTGGACGCGGCTACGTGGTTGCCCGGCATGGCGATGTTCCCGAACCCAAGCGTAGGACGCTGACCGCGGAAACCCTGGGGCTGGCGCCTAGTGCGCCGTTGCTCGACACTCGCTCAGCGGGAGAGAAGCTCTATGACGAGCTCTTCGAGCTGCTTTCCACCTGCATGATCTTCGGGCACTACCAGGTCGATGAGGGCCGAGCCAGCGAGCATTTCGATGTAAGCCGCAGCGTGATTCGCGAGGCGCTGCTGCGCCTGCGTGACCGGGGGTTGGTGGAGAAGGCGCCTTACTCGCAGTGGGTGACGGGACCCGTAACGGCTCAGGAGGTGCGTGACGACTACGAGATGCGCTGGCTGCTGGAGCCCCGTGCTCTGCACAAGTCGGCCGCGAGTCTGGCGTTGGGTGATCTGCGTGAGATGATCGCGCGCATCGATTCGATGTATGCCGATGCTGCCGTCGATCTGGTTGTCCTCGATCGTATCGAGGACGACCTGCACCTTCGCTGTCTCGCGTCTTGTGACAATCGACGCATGACCAGCACCTTGCGCCAGGTGCAGATGCCCCTGACCATCAACCGACTGTTCTATTCGGCCATCGGTCGAGGCGTTCACCTGCCAGGCTTGGCGGAGCACCGACTGGTGCTGGACTTGCTGGTGCGTGATCAACGCGATGCCGCCGTCGAGGCCCTGCGTACTCACCTGGTGCGCGCACGCGACCGGACGCTCGAACGCCTCAAGTCGCTGTCGGTGTTTCCGGAACCTGCTATGCCGGATTTCGTGAAGAAGATCTCCTAGCGCTCTATGAGTCGATGTCAGGCCAAGACGTCCAAGTGCCATCCTGCTTTTCCTTCGCCACCTGCCACAGGCACTCGATCGCTTGCTGGCAGGTCGGCGTCTTGATTCTGCCACGCAGGGTGATGATCCCCACCGGTGGCAGCTCGATGGGAATCTCGAGCGGCAAGACCTTGAGTAAACCCTGTGCTTCGAAGTGGCGCGCCACGCCGTGGGCCAGGTAGCCCAGGGCCGGGCGCTGCTGCACGAAGGTCAGGGTGGCGAGGAATGAGGCCGTTTCGATCAGGTCTGCGGGCGGGTTGAGGCCATGCTTGTAGAACATCTGGTTGAGCTTGATCCGCGACGACGCCCAAGGGGGAGGAACGACCCACGCCAGCTCGGCGAGATCGGCCCACTGTGGTGAGGGCATGCTGCATACGGGATGCGTCGGGGCGGCGACCACGCACATCGCTTCGTCGTAAAGGGCTTGCGCTTCCAGGTCCGGTGCCGCGTAGCCGGGTTCGAGGCGGCCGACCAGTAGGTCGAGCTCACCCACGCGCAGGCGGGGTAGCAGGCGCTTGAGGTCGCCCTCTTCGATCAGTGCGGTGCTGTGCGGTGAGCGCGTCTTGAGCAGCTGCATGGCGTGAGCCAGCAGGCCAGGCGTTGCCACCACCATGGCGCCGATGCTGACACGACCGGCGGCACCGCTCTCCACCGCGGCGATCTCGTCCTGGGTACGGCCGTAGTCGGCCAGTACCGAGCGGGCGAAGCGCACCACCGTATCGCCATAGGCCGTGGGTTCGGTACCGCGGGTGGAGCGCAGGAACAGCTTGAGGCCGAACATGCGCTCTATCTCGGCCAGCATTTTCGACACCGCGGGCTGGGTCAGCGACAGAAAGTCGGCCACCCGGCCGATATGGCGGAACTCATCCAGTGCGACCAGCAGCTGCAGGTGGCGCAGCTTCAGGTTCGAGCGTAGTACGCGATCGATATCGCTCATGGTGGCGCTCTCCCTCTCTTCATTCCGTTATGGTTATGAAGAGAGTCTATTGTTTTATTTTATCGTCATGAAGAGGCGGCCCATACTCAGCGCAACGATTATTACAACGCCCGATGATGGAGCCAGGCCGCCGACATGGAAATGCCCCCCCGTACGCTTATTCGGTTGCACGCCAACGACAACGTCCTGATCGCTCGCGATGGCGTCGGTCTCGGTCAGTGGCTGCCCGAGCTGGAGGTGAAATCCCGCGCCCAGGTGCCGGCAGGGCACAAGATCGCTGCCCGCCGGATCGCTGCCGGCGAGTCGGTGAAGAAGTACGACACGGTGATTGGCGCGGCAGGCCGCGACATTGCTCCCGGGGAGCATGTACATACCCATAACGTCACCCTGACCGAGATCGACCGCGATCCCGCCTTTTGCCAGGACGTGCTTCCGGTGGAGTACGTGCCGGAGGCCGAGCGGGCCACCTTTCAGGGTATTGTGCGCCCGGACGGCCGGGTCGGTACGCGCAACTTCATCGGTATTCTCTCCTCGGTGAACTGCTCGGCCACGGTGATCAAGCATATCGCCGACCATTTCACCGCGGAGCGGCTGGCCGACTACCCCAACGTCGATGGCGTGGTGGCTTTCGCCCAGACCAGCGGTTGCGGGATGTCCTCGCCCAGTTACCACTTCGACCTGCTGCGGCGCACCTTGGCCGGCTATGCCCGGCACCCCAACTTCGCCGGGGTGCTGATTGTGGGGCTGGGCTGCGAGCGCAACCAGGTGTCGGGCCTGGTCGAGTCCCAGGGGCTCGAGGTGGGGGCGAACGTGCGCACCCTGGTGATGCAGGAGAGTGGCGGTACCCGTGAATCCATCGCCGCTGGCATCGCCGCCATCGAGGCGATGCTGCCCGAGGCCAACCGGATCGAGCGCCAGCCGGTGAGTGCCAGCCACCTCAGCATCGGGCTGCAGTGTGGCGGCTCGGACGGCTTCTCGGGGATCTCGGCCAACCCGGCGTTGGGGGCGGCCATGGATATCCTGGTGCGCCAGGGCGGTACCGCCATCCTGTCGGAAACGCCGGAGATCCATGGTGTCGAGTTCATGCTGACGCGTCGCGCGGTGTCGCCAGCGGTGGGCCAGAAGCTGCTCGATCGTCTGGAGTGGTGGAAGGAGTATACCCGTGGCCACAGTGGTCAGTTCAACGGCGTGGTGGGGCCTGGCAACCAGGCCGGCGGCCTGGCCAACATCATCGAAAAATCCCTGGGCTCGGCGATGAAGGGCGGCACTACGCCGCTGCAGGCGGTATACGAGTACGCCGAGCCGATCGATGCCAAGGGCTTCGTGTTCATGGACTCCCCGGGCTACGACCCGGTGTCGGCGACCGGACAGATCGCCAGTGGCGCCAATCTGATCTGCTTTACCACCGGACGTGGTTCGATGTTCGGCTCCAAACCGGCCCCCACCATCAAGCTGGCTTCCAACACCGCCATGTTCGAGCGCCTGCGCGAAGACATGGACATCAACTGCGGCCAGGTCATCGACGGCAGCGCCACTATCGAGGCCATGGGCGAGCAGATCTTCGCGCATATCCTGCGTGTGGCCTCCGGGGAGCGCAGCTGCAGCGAGCGGCTCGGGCTTGGGGATCACGAATTCGT
Source organism: Halomonas salipaludis (assembly GCF_002286975.1). Taxonomy (GTDB): domain Bacteria; phylum Pseudomonadota; class Gammaproteobacteria; order Pseudomonadales; family Halomonadaceae; genus Franzmannia; species Franzmannia salipaludis. The sequence continues at coordinate 440,901 of NZ_NSKB01000002.1, read as the reverse complement.
GCCGTGGCACGTCGGCATCGTCAGCTGATGGCAACGTCGGCCAACAGAGCGTTAGCTAACAGAGAGGAGGGCGTGACAATGACCCTGACGCTGGAACGTGGTGACCTGATTCAGTCCCGTAACTACATTGCCGGGCACTGGAGCGACGCCGCCGATGGGGCGCGCTTGGCGATCTCGAATCCGGCCGATATGCAGCCCATCGCCGAGGTGCCGGACAGCGGTGCCAAAGAGGCACGGGCAGCGGCCGATGCCGCCCACCACGCCTTTGCCGACTGGCGTGCGACGCCGGCCAAGCGGCGTGGCGAGCTGCTCAAGCGCTGGCACGCCCTGGTGATGGCCCATCAGCAGGATCTGGGGCGGCTCATATCACTGGAGCAGGGCAAGCCCCTCGCCGAAGGCCAGGGTGAGGTGGGCTATGCGGCCAGCTATATCGAGTGGTTCGCCGAGGAGGCGCCACGCATTGCCGGGGAGGTGATTGCGCCGTCGGTTGCCGGGCGACGCATGCTGGCCGTCAAGGAGCCGGTGGGCGTGGTGGCGGTCATCACGCCCTGGAATTTCCCGGCGGCGATGATCGCGCGCAAGATCGCGCCGGCCTTGGCGGCAGGCTGCACGGTGGTGGCCAAGCCCGCCGAGGATACGCCGCTGACCTCGCTGGCGCTGGTGCGCCTGACCGAGGAGGCGGGCATTCCTCCTGGCGTGCTCAATATCGTCTGTGCCTCGCGTGGGCGCACACCCGAGGTGGTCGACGCCTGGCTCGAGGATGCCCGGGTGCGCAAGATCAGCTTCACCGGCTCCACCCCGGTGGGCAAGCACCTGGCCCGGGCGTCGGCCGATACCCTCAAGAAACTCTCCTTGGAGCTGGGCGGTAATGCGCCCTTCATCGTCTTCGAGGATGCCGACCTAGACGCCGCGGTGGAGGGCCTGATGGCCGCCAAGTTCCGCAATGGTGGCCAGACCTGCGTCTGCCCCAATCGCGTCTATGTGCAGGAGGCGGTGTTCGAGGCCTTTGCCGACAAGCTGGCCGCACGTGTCGCCGCCTTGCAGGTGGGGCCGGCCAGCGATCCGGCCAGTCAGATCGGGCCGATGATCAACGCTCGAGCCGTCGACAAGATCCTGGCGCATATCGACGATGCCGTGACCCGGGGCGCAAGGCTGCTGGTGGGGGGCGAGCGGGTGCGGCCCGACCTGGGCCCGAATTACGTGGCACCGACGCTACTTGCCGACGTCACGCCCGACGCGCAGCTGTGCCACGAGGAGACCTTCGGGCCAGTGGTGCCGCTGCTGCGCTTCGCCACGGAAGAAGACGCGGTGGCGGCCGCCAATGCCACGCCGTTCGGGCTCGCCAGTTACTTCTACTCGGAGAACGTCCGTCGCATCCACCGCGTTGCCGATGCGCTGGAGGCCGGCATCGTCGGCATCAACGAGGGAGCCGTGGCGTCCGAGGCGGCGCCTTTTGGCGGCATCAAGGAGTCGGGCTATGGACGTGAAGGCTCGGTCCATGGCCTCGACGACTATCAGCATATCAAGTACCTCTGCCAGGGCAATCTGCGCTGAGCCGGGGCCAATAGAACAACGATAGGAGCCGCCATGAACGCATCCAGCAATACCGGCCCGGTAGCGGGCAATCCGTTCAAGCAGGCCCTGGCCCAGGGCAGACCCCAGGTCGGGCTATGGCTATCGATGGGCGATGCCTACAGTGCCGAGCTCTGCGCCACGGCGGGTTTCGATTGGCTGCTGATCGACAACGAACACGCTCCCAACGACGTGCGCAGCACGCTTGCCCAGCTGCAGGCGGTTGCGCCCTATGGCGGACACCCCGTGGTGCGCGCGCTGCAGGGTGAGGCGGCGGCGATCAAGCAACTGCTCGATATCGGCGCCCAGACCCTGCTGATACCGATGGTCGATACCCCCGAGCAGGCTGCCGCCATGGTCGCCGCGACGCGTTATCCCCCCGAGGGCATTCGCGGCGTCGGTGCCGGGGTCGCAAGGGTGTCGCGCTGGAATGGCCGTCCTGACTACGTGCAGCACGCCAACGATGAAGTCTGCCTGCTGGTGCAGGCCGAGACGACCATCGCACTCGATAATCTCGAGGCGATCTGCGCGGTGGAGGGCGTGGATGGCGTCTTCATCGGCCCGGCCGACCTGGCGGCTTCGATGGGGCACCTCGGCAACCCCGGCCATCCCGAGGTACAGGCGGCCATCGAGGCGGCGATTCACACCATCGTGGCGTGCGGCAAGGCCGCCGGTACCTTGACCGGCGAGGTTGGCCAGGCCCGGCGTTTCCTCGCACTGGGCGCGACCTTCGTAGCGGTGGGGCTGGACGTCACGCTGCTGGCCCAGGCGGTTCGCCAGCGTGCCGCGGACTTCGACCTGCACACGGGAGCGCAATCGACAGGAGGGCCTTACTGACCCGATGGGAATAGCAAAAACCTGACCGCCTACTACGACGATCGCAGTTGCCCCTAAGCGAAGGACGCCGGGGACAGGCCGTAGAGGAGGTGTCGATGCCATGGGTGAGGAGCATTGCTCCGAACGGGCTGGCCATGGATGGCCAGCACTGGCCCTGCAAACGGAGCAGGATGCGAGAGTGCAGCAGGGCATCGGTAGCGCCCAGGGATGGTTTACAGCGCCTCCTCGCAGGCCTGTCGACGGATCAGTCCCGAGCGATGCTGGTTACCTGCGACAGGGCGGCTATGGCTTGATTAGATGATTAAAATAATGCAAAGGAGCAAACGCCATGATTCACAATACGACTAAACTCTCGGTTCTTCTCGCCGGTGTGATGGCCGCAGGCATCGCTGCCGCGGATTATCCCACCAAGACCATCACCATGGTGATCCCCTATGGCGCCGGCGGCGGTACCGACGTGCTGGCAAGAACGCTGCAACCGGCTCTCGAAGAGGCACTGGGGCAAACCATCGTGGTCTCCAACGTGCCGGGGGGCGGCGGTATTCTCGGCTTTACCCAGGTGGCCAACGCCAAGCCCGACGGCTATACCGTGACCATTCCCAACAACGTGATCTTCGCCACCGAGGGGATGGGCAATGCCACCTATACCTACTCGGACTTCGACTACCTCGGCAATATCATGAGCGAGGACTATGTCGTGGCGGTGCGTGCCGATGGCCCCTGGGATAGCTGGGAAGCGCTGGTCGACGACATGCAGGCCAATCCCGGCACGGTGAGCTTCGGCTTCTCCGGGGCCGGGGGGTCGACCCACGTCGCCAGCGAGATCCTGGCCGATATGGTGGGTTACCGGGCTCGCCAGATTCCCCATGATGGCTCTTCCGATGCAGTCGCCGCGGCCATGGGTGGCCACATCGATGCGCTGATGCTCAACCTGGCCGACCTCGCTTCCGGCCTGCGCTCAGGCCGGCTGATACCGCTGGTCAGCCTCGGCGATGATCGGCTGGAAGACTACCCGGACGTGCCCACCCTTAGCGAACTCGGCCACGAGCTGAGCCTGACCAACTGGCGCGGTATCGCGGCACCGGCTGGCGTGGATGACGAGGTCAAGGCCGCCTGGGCAGAGGCACTGGAAGCCGCTACCAGCGATGCCAAGGTGCAGGAGGCGATCTCCAACCAGGGCGGTGAGGTGGATTACATGCCCCCCGGCGAGACGTTGGACGCACGCATGGCGGAGCTGGCGGAGTCCTTCATCCGCACCGCCCAGCGACTCAAGTAGTGATGACCACGGTCAGGCCCCTGGCGTGGGGCCTGACTCGTTGCTGACAATGGGAGTCCGCCATGACGCGAGTGACCGAGAAGCAGCTCTTCTATCTCTTACTGATCCTGGGGGCCGGCTACTTTCTCCACCTGGCAAGTTCGATCCCGACGATGATGCGAGTGGTCGGCGACCCGGGGCCGGGATTCCTGCCTTTTTGGGTCAGCGCCATCATCATGTTGCTGGTGGGCTACCTGCTGGTCGTGGAAACCCTGATCAAGCGGGAGCCCGATGGCGGTGTTCGGCTCGAGCGCCGTGAAGCCGTCACGCTGTTGGTGACACTGGCAGCGATCGTGCTCTACCTGATCATGCTGACGTTTATCGGCTTCTTTGTCAGCACCCTGGTGTTCCTAGGCGTCTTTCGCCTGCTCGTCGACAGGTTTCTCAACGATGCCTGGCCCACACGTCGTTCGCTGCTGGCCTCCGGGTTGTTCGCAGTGATCGCGACCAGTGCCATCTATGTGGTGTTTTCCGTGCTTTTCGGACTATCCATGCCCTGAGGGGGAGTCGTCATGTTTGCCCATTTCGCCGAGGCGGCGACGCTGTTCGCCAACGGCTACATCTTCCTGGCGATTGCCGCCGGTACGGTACTCGGCCTGATATTCGGCTCACTACCGGGGCTGACCGCCACCATGGGGATCGCCCTGCTGCTGCCGCTGACCTTCGGCATGGAGCCGGTTACCGGCATGGGCATGTTGCTCGGGGTCTACTGCGGCGCCATCTCCGGGGGCTCGATTCCCGCTGCCCTGCTCAATATCCCCGGCACCCCCTCGTCGGTGGCGACCACCTTGGATGCCTTTCCCATGGCGCGCAACGGCGAGCCGGGGCGTGCACTGGGGTTGTGCATCGTGGCCTCCATGATCGGCGGCATGATCAGCGTGTTGATCTTCGCCTTCATGTCGCCGCTGATCGCCGAGGCGGCGCTGCGCTTCAGTGCCATCGAATACGCCACGCTGGGACTGTTCGGTTTGACCATCATCGCCTCGGTGTCTGACAAGTCGTTGATCAAGGGGATCGTGGCAGGCCTGATCGGGGTGTTGATATCACTGATCGGCATCGACTCGCTGACCGGTGTGGTGCGCCTGACCGCCGGTATTCCCGCTCTGATAGGTGGAGTCGATTTCATGGCGGCGTTGATCGGACTGTTTGCCCTGTCGCAGATCATCACCGACACCACCACGTCGCGCTCCGATCAAGCGAGCGAGGGGCGGGTACGTGTCAACAACGCCTATCCACGCTTTCGCGAGACCTTCCGACGCTGGAAGATCTGGTCGAGCAGTTCGCTGATCGGCTCGCTGGTCGGGGCGATCCCCGGTGCCGGTGGCAGCATCGCCTCCTTCCTGGCCTACGACCAGGCCAAGCGCATCTCACGCACGCCGGAGAAGTTCGGCAAAGGGCATGATGAGGGCATTATCGCCTGCGAATCGGCCAATAACGGCATGACCGGTGGCGCCCTGATCCCGATGATGACGCTGGGGATTCCCGGGGATGCCTCGGCGGCGATCCTGATGGGTGGGCTACTGATACATGGGCTACAGCCGGGGCCGATGCTGTTCGACGAGCAGGCCAATATCGCCTACGGCATCATCATCGCCTTTCTGATCGCCAACGTCTTCATGTTCAGCTTCCAGTCGGTGGGCATCAAGCTGTTCGTCCGGGTGCTGCAGATACCGCGCACCTACCTGCTGCCGTTCATCATGGTGATGTGCATCCTGGGTGCCTATGGCATCACCGGCAGCCTGACCTCGGCCTGGGTGCTGCTGATCTTTGGCATCTTCGGCTACTTCCTCAACCGCCACGGCTTCAGCGCCGCTCCGGTGGTGCTGGGGATGATCCTGGGCTACATGGTCGAGTCCAACTTCCGACGCGGCATGACCATGCATGATGGTGACTGGAGTGTCTTCTTCACCCGTCCAATCAGCCTGGCCTTCGTGCTGCTTTCCGTGCTGGCGATTGCGCTGCCGCTATATCGTCAATACCGCAGTCGGGTAGCACGGGAGGAGTTTGTGAAGTGATGACTTGGTTGGGGAAAATGGGTAGGCGATATCTAACCTTTCATGCCTTGATGTGTTGCACTCGCTTCGCCAGCGCGGCGACGTGTTCATCCTCGGCGCCCAAGTCCTCCAGTGCAGTGGCGAGGTTGAGCAGGTAGTCGCGGTTGGCGCCGCTGGGGCCGTGGGCGGCGGCGATCTGGCGAGCCATGGACTCGAGCGGAGCGTCGCCGAGAAAGGCGGCGTTGTCCTCGGTGGCGAGGTAGAGCAGGCCTTCAGCGTGGCTGCCGTCGGCGAAGTGCATCAGGGTGGTCTCGCGCAGATAGCCGTTCTTCTCGCGGATATCCAGGCCGTGCAGGACGTCTCCAGCGATGCGATAGGCCATGCCATGGCAGAGGGCGCCGGGCTGGCGGATCAGCGTGGCCACCCGGCCTGGCGCCTCAGGCGTGCCGCGGTGGTCATGGGAGCCCTGCCAGAAGCGCCGCGCCCAGCCCTCGATATGTGCGGGACGGCGCTCGAGGTAGGCAAACCCAGCCTTCCAGATCAGCGAGCCGTAGCCGAACAGCCACAGCTCGGCGGCGTCGTCGACGGGCATGCGCTGGCGGTTGATCAGGGTGGTGTCGAGGCTCATGGCTGGCTCGAATGTTTGCGCTGGGAGCCGCGCAGCAGCGGCTGGGTGAGGGTCTGGGCCATGATCACGCCGATCAGGGTCAGGCCGCCGCCGAGCAGGTGCCAGCTGGCCAGGCGCTCGCCGAGGAACAGCATGGCGATGATGGCGCTGAACAGCGGCATCAGGTTGAGGAAGATGCTGGCCTTGCTGGCGCCGATCTGGCGTACCGCGCGCATCCACAGGAAGGTGGTGACGATCGAGGCGGGGATGCCAGCATAGGCGATCAGCCAGACGTTGCTGCCGTCCACCGGTGTCATCGGCCCGAGCAGGTAGCCGGGCAGCAGCAGCAGGGTGGCGAAGACCGCCTGCACGTAGAGCATCACCCAGGGCGGCAGGTCCATCGGCCAGCGCTTGAGCATCACGCCGTAGGTGGCGTAGCAGCTGGCGGCCACCACCATCAGTGCATCGCCCGGCGAGACGTCGAGGGCCAGCAGCGACAGCGGATCGCCGCGGCCGAGCAGTACCGCCACCCCGCACAGCGCCACCAGCCCACCGGCTACGCCGCCGAGGCTCGGCGGCTCGCGCAGAATCAGCGCGCTGAGCAGGACCGTGAGCAGCGGTACGGTGGCGGCAAGAATGCCCATGTTGGTGGCCGAGGTGGTCTCGGCGGCGACGTAGGCCAGCCCCTGCCACATCGCCATGCCCAGCAGGCCGAGGAAGGCCAGCTTGGGCCATTCGCGCTTGAGCGCCTGGCGATGGCGCCACACCGCCGGCAGCACAAAGGGCGTCAACACCGCCAGCGCCAGCACCCAGCGCAGAAAGGCGATGCTGCTCGGCGCAATGGCGCCCACGGTGAGCTGGTTGATGGTCATGTTGCCCGACCAGATCAGCACGGCACCCAGCGGGGCGAGGAAATAGAGCAGCGGCATGGCGACCTCTTGGACAGAGCAGAGCCCCGTTGGGAACGGGGCTCTGGAGGGGTGTCATCATATCGTGCTGAGAGGTGGCTGCAAGCCATGGCAGAATCGGTGTAGGGCTATCGCAGATTAGGTAGCACCGCTCGGGACTGATCCGTCGACAGGCCTGCGAGGAGGCGCTGTAAACCCTTCCCTGGGCGCTATCTTGCGCCCTGCTTCGCTCTCGCATCCTGCTTCGCTTGCAGGACCGGTGCTGGCCATCCATGGCCAGCCCGTTCGGAGGAATCCTCCTCACCCATGGCGCAAACCTCCTCTTCGGCCTGTCCCCGGCGTCCTTCGCTTAGAGGCAACTGCGATCACCCTGAGGATCTGTGATAGCCACTGCGTAACGGCTACCGTTGCCGGCGTCAGCGCAGCTGGCTGTCCTTGCTGCCGCGACGGTTGTAGCCACTATAGGACGTCTGCTGCTTGTCGCGTTCGCTCTGGCAGGCGATGCACAGGCGCACGCCCTTGATCGCCTCGCGGCGCGCTTGGGGAATCTCGTCGCCGCATTCCTCGCAGTGGCGCAGGCTCTCGCCGCTGGGAAGCTGGCTGCGTACCCGCTGCAGCGCATCTTCCAGCGTACTCTCGATCTGCTCCTGCTCGGCACCATCGCGTGACCAGCCGCCTGCCATGGATCGCCTCCTTCCGTGCCCGTCGGCTTAACTAGCCCTCAAGAGGGTTTTTGGCGCAGTTGGCGCAGCTCGCCATTCAGCGCCTTGATAATGGTATAGCACATCAGCAGCATCACCACGGAGAACGGAATCGCCGTCGCCGTCACCCCGGCCTGCAGTGCCGAGAGCCCGCCGCCGATCAGCAGCACGATGGCGATGAAGCCCTCCACCGTGGCCCAGAACATGCGCTGGGGACGCGGCGCATCGATCTTGCCGCCGGCGGTGATGGTATCGATCACCAGCGAGCCGGAGTCCGACGAGGTGATGAAGAAGATCAGCGCCAGCACGATGGCCAGGGTCGACATCAGGCCGGTCAGCGGCAGCTCGTTGAGCATGCCGAACAGCGACAGCTCGGGGCTGTAGGTGTCGATCACGTACTCCTTGACCAGACTGGTGTCGGGGCTGGCGTAGAGCTGATCCAGCGCGGTCGCGCCGAATACCCCCATCCAGACGAAGATGAACAGGCTGGGAATCAGCAACACGCAGATCACGAATTCACGAATCGTGCGTCCCCGCGAGACCCGGGCGATGAACATGCCGACGAACGGTGCCCAGCTGATCCACCAGGCCCAGTAGAAGATGGTCCAGGCCTGGCGGTAGGCGTCGTCGTCACGGCCGAAAGGAGCCGATAGCGGGGCGAGCTCCCTTACATAGGTGGTGAGGCCGGTAAAGAAGCCGCTCAGGGCGACCAGCGTGGGGCCGGCAAACAGCACGAAGAAGAAGAACAGCACCGCCAGCACCATGTTGATTTCGGAAAGCTTCTTGACGCCGCCCTCGAGCCCGCGCCACACCGAGACCAGCGCTGCGGCGGTCACCAGCAGGATGATGATGACCTGGGTGGTGGTCGTGACCTCGAGGCCAAACACGAAATTCATCCCCGCATTGGCCTGCTGGGCGCCGAGCCCCAGCGACGTCGCCAACCCGAACAGGGTGGAAAACACCGCCAGGATATCGATGGCGTGGCCCCACCAGCCCCACACGCGGTCGCCGAGGATGGGAAAGAAGGCCGAGCGAATCGAGAACGGCAGACCCTTGTTGTAGGTGAAGATGGCCAGCGCCAGCGCCATCACCACGTAGACCGCCCAGCCGTGGATGCCCCAGTGCAGGTAGGTGCCGGCAAGGCCCATGGCGGTGGCGCCGGGAATCGCCTCCGGGTCGAGCGCGCCGCCGTCGCCAAACGGCGAGGGAATGCCCAGCGGCAAGGAGACGTTGGCATGATAGACCGGCTCCAGCACCCCGAAGAACAGCAGCCCGATACCGATACCGGCGGCGAACAGCATCGAGAACCACGACAGGTAGTTGTAATCCGGCCGCGCGTCCGGTCCGCCGAGCCGGATCGAGCCATAGGGCAGCACCACCAGCGCCACGCAGAACAGGATGAAGAAATCCACCACCAGCATGAAATACCAGTCCAGGGTGCCGGTGGAGAAGCCGACGATGGACTGGAAGATGCCGCCGGCTCGTTCGGGGAACATCAGGGTGAGGAGGATGAAGACGACCGAGGCGAGTGCCGATACGGCGAAGACGCGGTTGTGGATATCGAAGCCGATGGGGCCGAGGCTCCCTTCGACATTGTCTTGACCAACGACATAGTCGGTTTGCATGTCGTTGGCCCCGGGAGGTGACGAGGGGTCGCTCGTTGAGCTCATGAGAGTGTTCTCCTGTGATTGTTAGGTTATGGAGTCGTGAGGGGGTGTCTCATAAGTGTACAGCCTTGGCTCTGTGCGAAAATGTCAGGGTGCTAGCCTCGCTGCGTCAGGTGTCGCCAACCACCGGGAAGCGTGCGCGGCGCTCGAGGTCGTCGAGATCGATGGTATTGCGCATGTACTGCTGGCTGGCATCGAAATGCGGCTGGTGGTCCCAGGGGGTGACCCTGCCCTGCTTTAGCGCCCGCGATACCAGCTTGCGACGCCGCTGGCTGGCGATCACTTCGTCATGCAGGCGTGCATAGTCCCAGCGGCTGGCGAGCTCGTCGCGAAACGCTTTGCACAGGTCCAGGTGTGCGGGATCCTCGGCCAGGTTGGTCAGCTCCAGCGGGTCGGCCTCGAGGTCGAATAGCTGGTCGGGGTCGGGGGCGCTGTGCACGAACTTGTAGCGGCCGCGGCGAATCATCAGCAGCGGAGCGATGGCGCCCTCACTAAGATATTCGCCGATCGCTTCATCGTGGCCGCCCTGGCCAGTGAGGTGCGGCAGCAGGCTGCGGCCGTCCACCGGCACCGCATACTCGGGGGGCTGGCCGTGGTTTGCCAGCTCGGCGAAGGTCGGCAGCAGGTCCATGGTCGAGACCGACTGGCTGACCCGGCCTGGCGCAAAGCGGCCGGGGGCGTGGACCAGCATCGGCACCCGCGCCGAATCCTCGAACCAGCTCATCTTGTACCACAGGCCGCGCTCGCCAAGCATGTCGCCGTGGTCGCCGGAGAACACGATGATGGTGTCGTCGGCCAGGCCGGTCTCCTCTAGCGCCTTTAGCACCGCACCGATCTGGTCGTCGACGTAACTCAGCGCCCCGTAGTAGGCGTGGCGGGCATTGCGAATCTGCGCATCGCTGACGCCGCCCTCCTCCAACTGGTAGACGTGGCGCAAGCGCTGGGAGTGGGGATCCATCAGCGTGCGGCTGTAGGGCACGCGGGGCATGTCGATGGCATCATGCTGGTAGCGGTCCCAGTACTCCTGGGCAATGGTGTAGGGGTCGTGGGGGTGAGTCAGCGACACCGTCAGGCAGAACGGCCGCGTCTCGCCGTTGCGGGCATAGTCGTAGAGGAAGCGCTGGGCGCGAAAGGCCACTTCGTCGTCGAAGTCGATCTGGTTGGAGCGAACACAGGGCCCAGCCTGGGTGACCGAGGCCATGTTGTGATAGTAGCTGGGCCGTTCGTGGAAGTTCTCCCAGTCGACGAACCAGCCGAAGTCGGCGGGGTAGATGTCGGTGGTCAGGCGCTCCTCGAAGCCGTGCAGCTGGTCAGGTCCACAGAAGTGCATCTTGCCGGTGAGTGCGGTGAAGTAGCCGGCGTCGCGCAGGTAGTGGGCGTAAGTGGGAATGTCAGCGGCGAACTCGGCGGCGTTGTCGTAACCGCCGATCCGCGACGGCAGCTGGCCGGCCATCAGTGTGAAGCGCGACGGTGCACACAGCGGGCTGTTGCAGTAGGCGGAGTCGAACACCACCCCCTCGGCGGCGAGTCGCGACAGGTGCGGCGTCTTGACCAGCGAGTGGCCGTAGAACGGCAGCTTGCTGGCGGTCATCTGATCGGCCATCAGGAACAGGATGTGCGGTTGCTTGGCCGGCATGGCGAATACCTCGCGTCGACAGTGGCGGGTGGGTGGGCTGTCATCTAGTCTCATGCCTTATGCGAAATCCTGTAAACTCGCTAAATATTAATCCAAGTCATTAGGTGGGCTAATGTCGTTGATCGGCAGGCGGGTGTCGCCCCACGGGCTGCGGGTGTTCGAGGCAGCGGCGCGGCATCTGAGCTTCACGGCCGCCGCCGGCGAGCTGCACTCGACCCAGTCGGCGGTAAGCCAGCAGGTGCGAGCGCTGGAGGAGCAACTGGGCATGCCGCTGTTCGAGCGCATCTATCGCGGGGTGCGTCTTACCGAGGCCGGTCAGGCGCTGTTCGTCAGCGTGCAGGAGGGCTTTGCCACCATCGAGCGCACCCTCGACCGTCTGCAGCGTCAGCATCGTCATCCGCAGGTCAATATCCTTACCGACTTCTCGTTCGCCGCCTACTGGCTGCTGCCGCGACTGCCGCAGTTCCGCCAGCGGCATGCGGATATCGACGTGCGCATCATGACCCATCAGGGCGGCCGCGACTGGCACGATCAGGAGGTCGACGTGGCGCTGCTGTTCTGCGATGCGCGCACCCTGAGCGGCGTGCCCAGGCTGTTCGATGAGACGGTGATGCCGGTATGCAGCCCGGCGTTTCTCGACCAGCACGGCCCGATCGATAGCCTGGCGAGGCTCAGCGAACTGCCGCTGATGGCGCTGTTGAGCGAGCCGGGCCAGCACTGGCTCGACTGGCCGGCATACTTCAAGGCCTTGGCCGATATGGCCTACGTGCAGCCGGCGGAGCTGACCTTCAACAATTACACCTTGTTGATCCAGGCGGTGATCGCCGGCCAGGGCATTGGCCTGGGCTGGCGGGGGTTGATCGATGATCAACTCGCCAGTGGTGTCCTGGTAGGACTCGAGGGCATGACGCTGAGTACGGGGGGAGGCTATGGCCTGATCGACGGACGCGGCGGTGGCGGCAGCGCGAGACAGCTGTTTCGCGACTGGCTGCTGGAGAGGACGGGGTAAGGGGCGCTGCCCGCCATCAAGGCGGGCAGCGGTGAGACTTAGCTAACGGCGGCGATGCCGGCCTTGGCGACCTGGACGTCCTGGTCGGGTTTGACCCCGGAAACCCCCACGGTGCCGGCGACCTGGCCGTCGACCAGTACCGGCACGCCACCGGACAACAGGCCTTGCATCGGTGCCGACAGGAAGGCGTTACGGCCGCCGTTGATCATCTCTTCGAAGACTTGTGTCTCCTTGCAGCCCAGGGCAGCGCTACGTGCCTTTTCGCTGGCGACCCCGGGAGTCATGGGGGCTGCGCCATCGAGGCGGCGAAGGCCGAGCAGGTGGCCGCCGTCGTCGGCCACGGCAATGGTCACTGCCCAGCCGTTGGCCTCGGCTTCCTGCTGGGCGGCATCGAGGATGGCGTTGACGTCGGTCAGGGTGAGTACGGATTTGGTTTTCATGAATATCTCCTGATGATTTGAACAGTTCACTATTTTCTATAAGAAGTGACACAGCATACGTGGCGCGTATCACCGAGGCTGTTCCGGCGACAGCGCTTCGAGGAGGCGCTGTAAACCCCTCCCTGGGCGCTACCGACGCCATCCATGGCGTCGAACCTCCTCTTCGCCCTGTCCCCGGCGCCCCTACCGCTGGCAACACTGCTAGCCGAGTCTAGCTACCCACAGAGGGCTCTATTGCCTCATCGACGATCTCGATCCAGTGGCGAACCGGGGTGCGTCCGGCGCCGGCGAGGTGGGTCTGGCAGCCGATATTGGCCGTCACGATGGTTTCCGGCTTGCCGGCTTCCAGGGCATCGAGCTTGTTGTCGCGTAGCTGGGTGGCAAGCTCGGGCTGGGTGATCGAGTAGGTGCCCGCCGAGCCGCAGCACAGGTGAGCGTCGGCCACCGGCGTCAGCGCGAAGCCTAGCCGGGTGAGCACGCCCTCCACCGCACCGCCGAGCTTCTGGGCGTGCTGCAGGGTGCAGGGGCAGTGGAAGGCCAGCTTGCGGGTTTCGCTTACCGCCAGGTCGTCGAGCTCCTCGTCGCGCAACACCTCGACCAGGTCCTTGGCCAGGGCGCTGACGCGCTTGGCTTTTTCGGCGTACGCTGGGTCGTCGGCGAGCATCTCGCCGTACTCCTTGACGAAGGCGCCGCAGCCGCTGGCGGTCTGGACTATTGCTTCCACCCCTGCCTCGCCCTCTTTCTCGATATGCGGCCACCAGGCGTCGATATTGGTACGCATGCGCGCACGGCCATCGTCCTGGGCGTTGAGATGGAAGTCGATGGCGCCGCAGCAGCCGGCCTCGCTGACCGGGGTCAGGCCGATGCCGAGGCGATCCAGCACCCGCGCGGTGGCGGCATTGGTATTGGGCGACAGCCCCGGCTGGACGCAGCCTTCGAGGATCAGCATCTGACGCGGCTGGTGGCGATGATCGGGGCGCTGGCCGGCGTCCACCGGCGCCGGTGGCATCTTGCTCCTCAGCGCGCCGGGCACCAGCGGCTTGAAGGTCTGGCCGAGCTTGAGCAGCGCCTGGAAGCGCTTGGGCTCCACCAGCATCTTGCGCAGGGCGTAGCGCTGGGCGCGCTCGCCGGTGCTGCGCGGCACCCGGCGTTCGATCTCGGCGCGGCCAATGTCGAGCAACTTGTGGTACTCGACGCCGGAGGGACAGGTGGTCTCGCAGTTGCGGCAGGTCAGGCAGCGGTCGAGATGCAGGCGCGTCTCGGCGGTGACCTGGTCGTCGTCGTCGCGGCTCTCGAGCAGCTCCTTGATCAGGTAGATGCGCCCGCGGGGGCCGTCACGCTCGTCGCCGAGCAGCTGGTAGGTGGGGCAGGTGGCGTTGCAGAAGCCGCAGTGCACGCAGCTGCGCAGTACGCGGTCGGCTTCCTGGATGTGCGGTTTTTCGAGGTCTTCAGGGGTAAAGTGCGTCTGCATTCAGACCTCCGCGTAGAGTCGGCCGGGGTTGAAGATCCCGTTGGGGTCGAGCTCGGCCTTGAGGTTGCGATGGTACTTGGCCACCACCGCTGCCAGCGGCGTGAATGGCTCGGCAACCCCCGGCGTATAGCAGGTGGCGTGGCCGCCGGCGCGAGCGCAGGCCTCGCGTATGTCAGCGGCGTCGGCGTCGCTCTTCAGCCAGCGCTGGGCGCCGGCCCAGTCGTAGAGCACTTCGCCATCCACGCCTAGCGGCGGCGTATTGTTGGGCAGCGACAGGCGCCACAGCGGGCGTTGGTCGGCGCAGAAGAAGGCCAGGCGCAGTTCGCGCAATTCTTCCCAGTAGCCGGCATCGAGGTTGTCACCGCCAAGGCGCTCGCGGGTCGCCGCCACCGAGCTCACGCCGCCCTCGAGACGCAGGTGCAGGGCCCCGTCGTGATAGCTGGCCGCAGACAGCGGCAGTGGCTGGCGGCCCCATTCGGCGAGCTTGGTCAGCGCCGCGTCGAGCGGCAGTTCGAGGCGCAGGCTGTGGCTGGCGGCGGGCTTGGGCAGCACCTTGAGCGAGACTTCGGTGAGCAGCCCGAGGGTGCCCTGGGCGCCGACCATCAGCCGCGACAGGTCGTAGCCGGCGACGTTCTTCATGACCTCGCCGCCGAAGCGCAGCTGCTTGCCCTCGTGGGTGATCACTCGGGTGCCGAGCACCAGGTCGCGCACGCTACCGGCCCAGGGGCGGCGCGGGCCTGACAGTCCGCAGGCGATCATGCCGCCGAGCGTGGCGCCGGCACCGAAGTGAGGTGGTTCGCAGGGCAGGCGCTGCCCCTCGGCGTCGAGCGCTGCTTCCAGCTCTGCCAGCGGGGTGCCGGCGCGCACCGAGACGATCAGCTCGACGGGGTCGTAATGGCTGATGCCGCGGTGCTCGCGGGTCGACAGTTCGACGCCTTGCACGGGGCGGCCGTAGAAGGCTTTGGTGTTGCCACCGACGATGCGCAGTGGGGTCTTGTCGCGGTCGGCTCGGCGTACCTGCTCGCACAGCGCCTCGCTGTTATCTTGGTCGTGTAGGGAAACACTATCTGCCATGGTGGCTCCTCAGAAACGCGGCAGCTCGGGGTGCGGCAGTTCGTTGTTATGCACGTGCATGGCGCCGAATTCGGCACACCGCGCAAGCGTGGGGATGTTCTTGCCCGGATTGAGCAGGCGGGTCGGGTCGAAGGCCGCCTTGACCGCATGGAAAGCGGTGATCTCGTCGGGCTGGAACTGGGCGCACATCTGGTTGATCTTCTCGCGGCCAACGCCGTGCTCGCCGGTGATCGAGCCGCCGGCCGCGACGCACAGCTCGAGGATCTTGCCGCCGACGTCCTCGGCCAGTTCCAGCTCGCCGGGCTGGTTGGCATCGAACAGGATCAGCGGGTGCATGTTGCCGTCGCCGGCGTGGAAGACATTGGCCACGCGCAGGCCGGATTCTTCCGAGAGCGCGGCGATGCCCTTGAGCACCCGCGGCAGCTCGCGGCGGGGGATGGTGCCATCCATGCAGTAGTAGTCCGGCGACATGCGGCCTACGGCGGGGAAGGCGTTCTTGCGACCTGCCCAGAACCTGGCGCGTTCGGCGTCGTCGCGGGCCAGGCTGATGTCGGTGGCGCCGGCCTGGCGCAGCACCTGCTTGACCGTCTCGCAATCGTCGTCGACGTCGGCCTCGACGCCGTCGAGCTCGCACAGCAGGATCGCTTCGGCCTCCACCGGGTAGCCGGCCTTGACGAAATCCTCGGCGGCCTGGATGGCCAGCTTGTCCATCATCTCCAGCCCGCCGGGAATGATGCCCGCGGCGATGATGTCACCCACCGCCTTGCCGGCCTTTTCGACGTCATCGAAGTTGGCCATCAGCACCTTGGCGCTCTCCGGCTTGGGCAGCAGCTTGACGGTCACCTCGGTGACCACGCCGAGCATGCCCTCGGAGCCGGTGAACAGTGCCAGCAGGTCGAAGCCGGGGGCGTCGAAGGCCTCGCTGCCCAGCGTCATGCGCTCGCCTTCGATGGTCATCACCTCGATCTTGAGCACGTTGTGCACGGTGAGGCCATACTTCAGGCAGTGCACGCCGCCGGCGTTCTCGGCGACGTTGCCGCCGATCGAGCAGGCGATCTGCGACGACGGATCCGGTGCGTAGTAGAGGCCGTAGGGCGCCGCAGCCTCGGAGATCGCCAGGTTGCGCACCCCGGGCTGAATGCGCGCAATGCGCGCGTCAGGGTCGATGTCGAGTATCTGTTTGAAGCGCGACATCACCAGCAGGACGCCCTGCTCCAGCGGCAGGGCACCGCCCGAGAGGCCGGTGCCGGCGCCGCGGGTGACCACCGGCACGCCCATGGCGTGGCAGGTCTTGAGCAGCATCTCGACCTGGTCGAGGCTGTTGGGCAGTGCGACCAGCATCGGCAGCACGCGGTAGGCGGCGAGGCCGTCGCACTCGAAGGGGCGCAGGTCCTCCTCGCGATACAGCAGGGTCATGCCGGGCACTGCCTCGGCGAGGCGTTGCCGTACCTCGGCCTTGTCGTTATGCGGCAGCTCGCCGTCCAGCGCCGCATCGTAAAGAATGTTCATGGTGACTCCCCAGCTTGCGCGTCAGGCATCCAATCTGTGCCCTCAGGGCAGCCTTGTCCAGCCTGTGGTGTAGTGGTCTGACCAGACATTGGTCTATGTTGTGGAAATCCTTTCCAATCTACATCCTGACGTGCCATGAGGATAGTTTTGTAGCCCAGCAGAGGCGAGGAGCCCACAATGCCCTTGATGCCCGACGAGCGCCTGGCCGGCATGCGCACCCCCGACGGGGTCGCGGCAACGCTCGAACAGCTGATTCTCGACGGCGTGTTTCGCCCCGGCCAACTGCTGCCCTCCGAGCGGCGGCTATGCGACAAGCTGGGGGTATCGCGCTCCTCGCTGCGCGAGGGGCTGCGTGCGCTGCGCAGCAAGGGGGTGATCGAGACCCGCCACGGGCGCGGCTCCAGCGTGGCGCAGTTGGTGCCGCCGCGGGACGACAACCCGCTGATGCATCTATTCAAGAACCATCCGCGCACGCTATTCGATCTGCTCGAGGTGCGCGCGCTGCTGGAGGGGGAGTCGGCGTTTCTCGCCGCCAGTCGCGGCACCTCCGCCGATCGGGTATTGATCACCCGCCGTTACCAGGAAATGGCCGACTATGTGGCGCACGAGGAGCACATCGACGTCGAGCGGCTGGCACGGCTCGATCACGCCTTTCACCTGGCGATCTGCCAGGCCTCGCACAATCCGGTGCTGGTGCACACCCTGCAGAGCCTCACCGACCTGCTACTCAGCTCGGTGTTTGCCTCGGTGAAGAACCTCTATCATCGCGCCGAGCCGCGCGAGATGATCAATCGTCAGCACGCCCGACTGCACGATGCGGTGGTGCAGGGCAAGCCGACACTGGCCAAGCGAGTGGCGCTGGAGCACCTGACCAGCATCGGCGAGCGGTTGCGCGAGATCGAGGTCGAGACCCAGCGTCTGGAGCGCTCGACAATGCGTCTGGAGGGGTGGGAGTAGTGGTTCAGCCGTTGACGGCGTTGATCAGCTCGTCGTCTTCGATGACCCCGGCCAGTGTCACCACTTCCAGCTTGTGGCACAGGTGGTCGCGCAGGATCTGTCCCAGGCGTTTGCCGTCACGTGCCTTTAACGCCACGATCATCATCTCGTGGTCGTTGACCGCCTGGCGCCAGAAGGCGTCGGTCATCTTCTTCGAGTAGCGCACCCGCTTCACCCGGTAGCTGAGGTTGTTGTACATCTCCTCGAGTACCTGGTTATTGGCAGCGGCCAGAATGCTTTCATGAATCTGCCGGTTGACGGCGAAGTAGGCCTGCATTTCTCGGTTGTGATAGTGCTCGAGCATCTGATCGTGGAGCTTGCAGATCGCGGCAATCTGGCCGTCGTTGATCTGCTGGCAGGCCAGTTCCCCTGACAATCCTTCCAGCGCCCCCATCAGGTCGTAGGTGTCCTTGACCATCTTCACCGTCAGCTGCATGACCCGCGCTCCGCGGTTGGGCAGCAGCTCGACCAGGCCTTCAGAGGCCAGCACCTTGAGCGCCTCGCGCAGCGGCGTGCGCGATACGCCGAAGGTTTCACACAGCTGCTTTTCTGAAATGCGCTCACCCGGCGCCAAGTCGCCGTGCTCGATCAGTTCACGAATCCGGTCAGCGACTTCCCGGTAAAGATTGCGATGCTGAATCTTGCTCATGCTCAGGTTCCTTGTTCGCGGCCGGCCATCTGGACGTCCCTGCCTGGATGTCGCTACCGCGCGCACCCGATTTCTATGTTGGCGATATTGACGGCATAGTGCAAAAGGTATTATGAATTCATAATTCCATCAAGGGGCGGTTGGCTGCTCGGCATTGCCGAGTCGACGCCTCAAACCACCACTCTCTCCAGGAGATGCAACATGGCCGGCAAGGTATATCGCTGTCGCGTTGACCTCACACGCGCCCAGGCGCGGAACATTCTCGACGCTGCGTTCGCTCGGGCGCGTGCCGACGACATGGAGCCGCTCGGCGTGGTCGTTCTCGACGGTGGGGGGCACGTAGTGGCCGCCGAGCGCGAGGATGGCTGTGCGCCGCTGCGCTTGCCGGTTGCGCGTGGCAAGGCGTTTGCCGCGTTAGGCAACGGCATTGCCAGCGGCGTGATCGGTGAGCGCAATGCCGAACGACCGGCTTTTCTGGCTAGCGTGGCAGCGGTATCCGGTGGACACTTCGTGCCGGTTGCCGGCGGAGTGCTGGTTCTCGATGAGCAGCAGCTGGTGATCGGGGCGGTCGGTGTCAGCGGCGCCTCATCGCCACAGGATCAGGACGCGGCCCAGGCGGGGATCGAGGCGGCCGGATTGGCCTGGGGACTGGCGCCAGAATGAGTCCTGGCCACCACGACCATTAGTGCCTTGACATCGCTGCGGGGCGCCGACTGGCTTGAAGCGCAGGCTTTGAATAAAGAATTCAATTTTCAGGGCCTGGAGAACCTGCCGGTTTTCACGCTATCGAGGAACGACGCATTACAAGCACAACAATCTGCATAACGTCCTAAACCGAGCATCACGCCAACATTAGAATAAAGAGGTAACACGCCATGCTATTCCCACGTGTCGCTGTCGCCACCCTCGCCATTGCGGTGGCGTCGGTCTCCCTGCAAGCCCAGGCCCGCGAAATCACCTTAGGCCACGTCGGTGGCCCCGATTCGCTGTTCACCGACTCTGCCAACCACTTCGCCGAATTGGTCAATGAGCGCCTACCCGAGCCCTATGAAGTCGTGCCGTTTGGCTCGAGCCAGCTGGGTACCGATTCCGAGCTGCTGCAGCGCATGCGACTGGGTACCGTCGACCTGGCGCTGCCGTCCACCATCATGTCGTCGGTGGCCGATGAGTTCGGCCTGTTTGAGCTGCCCTACCTGATTCAGGATCGCGAGCACATGAGTCGCGTAGAGGAGGAGGTCTTCTGGCCACACCTGGCGCCGCTCGCTGAGGAGAATGGCTATCGCATCCTGGCCGTCTGGGAGAACGGTTTCCGCCATATCACCAACAACCGCCGCGCCATCAACACGCCGGAAGATCTGCGTGGCGTCAAGCTGCGGGTGCCCCAGGGCGTGTGGCGGGTGAGGATGTTCGAAGAGTACGGTGCCGAACCCTCGCCGATGTCACTCTCCGAGGTATTCATGGCACTGCAAACCGGCGTCATGGACGGCCAGGAGAACCCGCTGGCCCAGATCTCCGGGCAGCGTTTCCAGGAAGTGCAGGATTATCTCTCTCTCACCGGCCACGTCTATACCCCGGCCTACCTCACCGCCGGTCGCCGCTTCAACAACCTTCCCGAGGAGATCCAGGAGATCATCATCGAGGCGGCCCGGGAGACCCAGGCGTTCGTCTACGAGCACGCCGCCCAGCTGGACCAGGATCTGATTGGCGTCATCGAGGCGGCGGGAACCGAGGTGAACGAAGTCGATACCTCGGTGTTCATCGAGGCTTCTACGCCGATCTACGAGGCCTTCGCCAACGAGGTGCCCGGCTCCCAGGAGCTGATTGACCAAGTGTTGGCACTCGGTAACGACTCCTGACGACAGACAACTCCTGTCTGTGTCCTCGACCCCACGCCACGCTAGTGGCGTGGGGGCCCGACCCTTACCTCAATGAGTCGAGATCCATGGGTACTGTGAATCAACTCTCCCGCATCATGGAGCGTTTACTCGAGATCGTCACGGTAGTGCTGATGGTGTCGCTGACGCTGGTGGTGCTCTATGCAGTGGTAACCCGCTATGCCTGGCGGACCCCCTCCTGGTATGACGAGGTAGCCGCCATCATGCTGGTGTGGCTGACCTATTATGCCGGGGCCCTGGCGGCGCTCAAGCGCGGCCATATCGGTGTCGACGGGGTGGTGGCCGCCATGCCGGTACATATCCGTATGCCGGTGACCTATGTGTCCGAGGCGCTGTTTATCGGCTTCTTCCTGGTACTTGGCTGGGCCGGCCTGGTGGTGCTCGATGTCATGCAGGGCATGGCCTTGATCACCCTGCGCTGGGTTCCGCTCACCTTCACCCAGTCGGTGATTCCCATCGGCGCCGGGCTGTTCATCATCGCCCAGCTGCTGAGCATGCCGGCGCATCTGGCCAAGGTGCGAGCCGGCCTGACCCAGGAAGAGGAGGAGATCCGCCATGCCATTGCCGAGGCCGAGCGTGACAATGCGCGAGCCGGCTTTACCGCGGATTCAATGACCAAGAGGGATCAGCCATGACACTGCCGTTTATGATAGTTGGCTTGATCGGGCTGATCCTGATGGGGCTGCCCATCGCCGTGGCGCTGGCGATCGTGGCAACGGTGGCCATCGTCGCCTATCAGGGCCTCGAGATGCTGCCCAATATCGGGCTGACCATGTTCGAGGGGGCCAGCAGCTTCCCGCTATTGGCGATCCCGATGTTCGTGCTGGCCGGCGCCATCATGAACACTGGCGGCATCTCCAAACGCCTGATCGCCTTCGCTTCGGCGCTATTCGGTTTTGTCCGTGGCGGGCTGGCGATGATCAATGTCGGTGTCTCGCTGTTCTTTGCCGAGATTTCCGGGTCAGCGGTGGCCGATGTGGCGGCCACCGGCTCGGTGCTGATTCCGGCGATGAAGAAGCGCGGCTATCCGAGTTCGTTTGCTGCCGCGGTGACGTCGTCGTCGGCATCGCTGGCGATCATCATTCCGCCGTCGATCCCGATGATCCTTTACGGAGTGATGTCCGGGGCCTCCATCGTCCAGCTGTTCGTGGCCGGTATCGTGCCCGGTCTGCTCGGCGCCGGCGGGCTGGCCGCGCTGTGCTACTACTATGCGCGCAAGTACAACTGGCCGGTGGAAGAGGTGTTCCAGTGGAAGCGGGTCAAGCAGACCGCCAAGGAGGCTAGCTGGGCGCTGACCCTGCCGATCATCATCCTCGGCTCGATCTTCGGCGGTTTCGTCACGGCCACCGAGGGTGCCGGCCTGGCGGTGGCCGCCGCTATCTTCATCAGTGCCGTGATCTATCGTGAGCTGGATATGCGTACGCTCTACAAGGCGATCATCGACGGTGGCCAGCAGACCGCGGTGGTGATGCTCTTGGTGGCGGCGTCAGCCCTGATCGGGGTGTTCCTGACCGAGATGCGCATGCCCCAGCAGTTGGCCCAGGCGGTGCTCAGCCTGACCGACAATAAGTACGCGATCCTGATGATGCTGAACGTCTTCTTCCTGCTAATCGGGCTCTTCCTGCACTCCGCCGCGGCGATCATTCTGGTGGTGCCTATCGTGATGCCGCTGGTCGGTGCGGCCGGGATCGATCCGGTGCACTTCGGCCTGGTGGTATGCCTCAACCTGGCGATTGGCCAGCAGACCCCGCCGGTGGCGAGCGTGCTGATTACCGCCTGCTCGATCGCCAAGTCGGATGTGTGGTCGGTGACGCGCTCCAACCTGGGCTTTATCAGCGTCCTGCTGGTGGTGCTCCTGATGGTCACCTATATCCCGGCGATTCCCATGGCGCTGGTCGAGTTCTTCTACCGCTAAGCCAGTATCGCTAAGCCAAGGTCCCCTCCCGGCTAGGTCGCGCCGGGAGGGGCAGGGAGAGGCATATGAACGAAGAGAGTCTGCTGTTTGAGGTGCGCGACGGCGTGGCCTGGCTGGGTTTCAATCGCCCGCAGAGCCGCAACGCCATGACCTGGGAAATGTATGACGCCCTGGAGTCGCGCTGCGATCAACTGGCAACGGATGCGCAGATACACGCTGTGGTGCTGCATGGTGTTGGTGGAGAGGCCTTTGTGGCCGGCACCGATATCACCCAGTTCAGCCACTTTTCCAAGCCCGAGGATGCCATCGGCTACGAGCGCCGCATCGATCGTGTGGTCGGCAAGCTGGAGACCCTGAACAAGCCCACCATCGCGCTGATCGAAGGCGCCTGCGTGGGCGGCGGCGCGGCGCTGGCGATGGTCTGTGACTTTCGCTATTGCACGCCAAGCCTCAAGTTCGGTGTGCCGATCGCCAAGACCCTGGGCAACTGCCTGTCGATCACCAACGTCTCACGGCTGATCGACATGGTAGGCATCGCGCGGACCAAGGAGGCGCTGATGCTGGGCAAGCTGTTCAGCGCCGAGGAGGCCAGCCAGGCCGGCCTGGTAAACGTGGTGGTCGAGGCCGATCAGATCCATGCCCGGGTGGCCGAGGTGGCCGCCCAGTTCGCCAAACGTGCGCCGCTTACCGTGCAGGCCAGCAAGGCGCTGGTGGGGCGCGTTCAGGAGCAGCGGCGTGCGGCCCGTGACGGCGGCGATGACTGGGTCATCACCTGCTATATGAGCGACGACTTCAAGGCGGCGGTCAACAAGTTCGTCAACAAGACGCCGTTCGAGTGGACGGGTCACTAATGACAAGCGAGGTGGAGCCGATGCTTCCCTTAGACAATCTGAAAGTGCTGGATATCTCGCAGATCATGGCCGGCCCCTACTGCACCATGGTGCTGGCTGACATGGGCGCCGAGGTGATCAAGGTCGAGAAGACCAACGGCGGCGATGACAGCCGCCAGATGGGCCCCTACGTCAACGACGAGTCGACCTGCTTCTCGCAGATCAACCGCAACAAGAAAAGCATCTCCTTGAACCTCAAGGATGAGCGCGCCCGGCAGATCTTCTATCGCCTGGCCGAAGACGCCGACGTGATCGTCGAGAACTACCGCACCGGGGTCACCAAGTCACTCAAGATCGACTACGACACCATCAAGGCCATCAACCCGGGCATCGTCTACTGCTCGATTTCCGGCTATGGCCAGAGCGGTCCCTATAGCCATCGCGGCGGCTTCGACCTGGTGGCCCAGGGCATGAGTGGCCTGATGTCGATGACCGGTGAACCCGGGCGGCGGCCGTTGAAGACCGGCATCGCCGTCTATGACATCGGCGCCGGGATCACCGCGGTCTATTCGATCCTCGCCGCGCATATCCACAAGATGACCACCGGCGAGGGCCAGCATATCGATATCGCCATCACCGAGTGCGGCTTGCCGTGGTTCGCCTGGGAGGCCGCGGCCTATTTCGCCGAGGGCAGGGTGCCCGAGGCCACCGGCTGGCGCCATCGGGTGTCGGCCCCGTATCAGGCGATCAAGGCCCGCGACGGCTACCTGATGCTGGGCTGCGCCAACCAGCGTACCTGGGAACGTCTGTGTGGCGATGTGCTGGGCCGCGAGGACCTGATGGCCGACCCGCGTTTTCTCACCAACCATGACCGCGGCCAGCACGTCGAGGCACTTGAGGCGCTGCTCGAGGAGATCATGGCCGACCAGGACACCGATCACTGGCTGGCGCTGTGCGACAAGGCCGGGGTGCCGGCGGGGCCGATCAACGATTTCGGCCAGGCGATGCAGGACGAGCACTACCTGGCGCGGGGCATGGTCGAGGAGATGGAACATCCGGTGATCGGCAAGATGAAGACCATCGGCTTTCCCAGCAAGTTCTCGCGCACGCCGTCGCAGATCCGCTCACCGGCGCCGCTGTTCGGCCAGCACACCGACGAGGTGCTGACGTCGGTGCTGGGCGTATCGCCTGACGAGCTGGCGACGCTGCGCGCCGAGGGGTGCGTCAAGTAGCGGCTCTTTTACGCGGCATATTGCATTCATTATCAAAAGTACAACCGATTCGTGGAGACAAGATCATGCTCAAGCTCGACTTCCATCCCTCCGGGCGGCACTACCTGCAGATCCCCGGTCCATCGCCGGTGCCGGATCGCATCCTGCGCGCCATGAGTCTGCCAACCATCGACCATCGTGGCCCAGAGTTCGGCGCGCTGGGTCGCGAGCTGCTGTCCAAGATCCAGAAGATCTTCAAGACCCAGAGCCCGGTGATCATCTACCCGGCGTCGGGTACCGGCGCCTGGGAGGCGGCACTGGCCAACACCATGTCGCCGGGGGACCGGGTGCTGATGTTCGAGACTGGTCACTTCGCCACGCTATGGCAGAAGATGGCGCGGCGCCTCGATCTCGAGCCCGAGTTCATCGGCCTGCCCGGCTACGAGGGCTGGCGCCACGGGGTGCAGGCCGACATGATCGAGGCGCGGCTCAAGGAGGATAGTGGCCACGAGATCAAGGCGGTCTGCGTGGTGCACAACGAGACCTCCACCGGCGTGACCAGCGACATTGCCGCGGTGCGGCGCGCCATCGACGCCGCCGGCCACCCGGCGCTGCTGATCGTGGATACCATCTCGGGGCTGGCCAGTGCCGATTTCCGTCACGACGAGTGGGGTGTCGACGTCACCGTGTCGGGTTCCCAGAAGGGCCTGATGCTGCCGCCGGGGATCAGCTTCAACGCGCTCTCAGACAAGGCCATCGAGGTCAGCAAGACGGCCAAGCTGCCCAAGAGCTTCTGGGCCTGGGACGAGATCCTCGAGGCCAACCAGAACGGCTACTGGCCCTACACGCCGAGCACCAACCTGCTCTACGGGCTCAACGAAGCGCTGGACATGCTGCTCGATGAGGGACTCGACAACGTGCTGGCCCGCCACCAGCGCTGGGCGGCGGGGGTGCGCACCGCCGTCGAGGCCTGGGGGCTCGAGGTGCAGTGTCAGGACCCTGCGGTCTATTCGCCGGTACTGACCGGGGTGGTGGTGCCGGAAGAGATCGATGCCGACGAGGTGCGCAAGATCATCTACGAGCGCTTCGATCTCTCGCTGGGCACCGGGCTCGGCAAGGCCAAGGGCAAGATGTTCCGCATTGGCCATCTGGGCGACTGCAACGACCTGACCCTGATTGCCACCCTGGGGGGCTGCGAAGCCGGCATGAAGCTGGCCGGCATTTCGCTCAAGGGCAGCGGCGTGGCCGCGGCACTCGACTACTTCGCTGCCAACCCGCTCAACCGTGGCGCGTGACCCAGATGAATGACTGAGGAGGGCGCATGACGTCCCTGACCGACAAGACGCAATCCCGTGATGCCAAGGTCAAGCCGGTGACCGAGCTGGCGGCACGCCTGTCCCGCGAGCTGCAAGGCGAGGTGCTGTTCGACCAGGCTTCGCGGGGGCGCTATTCGACCGATGCGTCGATCTATCAGGTGACGCCGGTGGGGGTGGTGATTCCCCGCCACCAGGCGGACCTGGGGCTGGCGCTGGATATCGCCCGCGACGCCAACGTGCCGGTGCTGGCCCGCGGTGCCGGTACCAGCCAGTGCGGCCAGACGGTGGGTGAGGCGCTGGTGATCGACACCACCCGCTATCTCAACGGCGTGGTCGAATTCGATGCCGAGGCGCGTACGGTAGTGGTCGAGCCCGGCATCGTGCTCGACCATCTGAATGCCTGGCTCAAGCCTCACGGGCTGTGGTATCCGGTGGACGTATCGACCAGTGCCCAGTGCACCATCGGCGGTATGACCGGCAACAACTCCTGCGGCTCGCGCTCGATCCGCTACGGCAACATGGTGCATAACGTGCTCGGCGTCGAGGCGCGCCTGGCGGATGGCAGTGACGTCAATCTCGGCCATGTCGACCGCATGGCCGAGGGCTCGGCGGAGCAGCGCCTCGCCGCGCAGGTCAGGGCCATTGCCGAACGCGTCGGCCCCGAGATTCGTGACCACTTTCCCAAGGTGCTGCGCCGGGTCGGTGGCTACAATCTCGACCTGTTCGACTGCCAGAATCCCAAGCCCTACGACCCCGACGGTCGCGTCAACCTGGCGCATCTGCTGGTCGGTTCGGAAGGTACCCTGGGGGTCAGTCGGCGCATTACCCTGCGCCTCTCGCCGCTGCCCCAGCACAAGGTGCTGGGGGTGGTGAATTTCCCCACCTTCTATCAGGCGATGGATTTCACCCAGCATATCGTCAAGCTCGACCCCACCGCGGTGGAGCTGGTCGATCGCACCATGATCGACCTGTCGCTGGAGAATCCGGCGTTTCGGCCGGTGATAGAGAAGGCCCTGATCGGCAAGCCCGAAGCCATCCTGCTGGTGGAGTTCGCCGGTCACGATCAACCTGCACAGCGCGAGGCGCTGGCCAAGCTCAGCCAGCTGATGGGCGATCTGGGACTGCCCGGCAGCGTGGTCGAGATGCCCGAGGCCGGCGAGCAGAAGGCGCTGTGGAACGTGCGCAAGGCGGGGCTCAACATCATGATGAGCATGAAGGGTGACGGCAAGCCGGTCTCCTTCATCGAGGACTGCGCGGTACCCCTCGAACATCTCGCCGAATACACCGACAAGCTTACCGAGGTCTTCCATCGCTACGGCACCGAGGGCACCTGGTACGCCCACGCCAGCGTTGGCACGCTGCACGTACGGCCGATTCTCGACATGCGCCGCGACGGCGCCGAGAAGATGCGCGAGATCGCCGAGCAGGCCTCGGCCCTGGTCCGCGAGTACAAGGGGGCCTACTCCGGCGAGCACGGCGATGGCCTGTGTCGCGGCGAGTGGGTGGCCTGGCAGTTCGGCCCCACCGTCAACGACGCCTTCCGCGAGATCAAGCAGCTGTTCGATCCCGACAATCGCTTCAACCCGGGCAAGATCGTCGATACGCCGAAGATGGACGACGCCCGCTACTTCCGCTTTGCCAAGGACTATCAGGCGATTCCGCTGACCCCGGTATTCGACTGGTCGCCCTGGAACGTCAAGCGCGACCCGCTCAGCGGCGAGCAGACGCCACCCGGCTCGGGGGGCGATGCCACCCATGGCTTGGCCATGGCGGTGGAGATGTGCAACAACAATGGCCACTGCCGCAAGTTCGACGCCGGCACCATGTGTCCCAGCTTTCGCATCACCCGCGACGAGCAGCATCTTACCCGCGGACGTGCCAACACTCTGCGCCTGGTGCTCTCCGGCCAGCTCGGCGACCAGGGTCTGGCCAGCGACGAGGTAAAAGAGGCCCTCGACCTGTGCGTGTCGTGCAAGGGCTGCAAGCGCGACTGCCCCACCGGCGTCGACATGGCCAAGTTCAAGATCGAGGCGCGTAGCGCGCGAGCCCGCGCCAAGGGGCTCTCCCTGCGCGACCGCATGGTCGGCGAGATGCCGCGCTATGCGCCCTGGGCGAGCCGATTCGCCGGGCTGGTCAATGGCGTCGAGCGCGTGCCGTTCCTGGCACGGCGCATCAAGCAGGCGCTGGGCCTGGCCGCGCAGCGCAGACTGCCGATCTTCGACGGCAATTTCCTGGCCAGCGCCGAGGCGCCCAGCGGCATCGCCGCGGGAGCGCGGGAGGTGCTGCTGTTCGTCGATACCTTCAACAACTATATGGAAGGCGATAACGCCAGGGCCGCCAAGCGCGTACTGGAAGCGGCCGGCTATCGGGTGCACCTCAACGTCACGCCTGGCCAGCGGCCGCTGTGCTGCGGGCGTACCTACCTGTCGTCGGGGCAGTTCGACAAGGCCAAGGCCGAGGCCAGACGCACCCTGGACCAGTTGCTGCCCTACGTGAAACGCGGCGTGGCAATCGTCGGCCTCGAGCCGTCGTGCCTGCTCTCCATGCGTGACGAGTTCCTGCAATACGGGTTCGGCGACGAGGCACGGGCACTGTCCGAAGCGGCCTACCTGTTCGAGGAGTTCCTGGTCGAGGCCAGGGCGGCTGACCAGCTGCCGTTGGCGTTCAAGGCGCTGCCTCACAGTCGCGCCATGCTCCACGGCCACTGTCACCAGAAGGCCTTCGACGCACTGCGCCCGGTGGAGCAGGTGCTGGCGTGGATTCCCGAGCTCGAGGTCGAGACCATCGAGTCGTCCTGCTGTGGCATGGCGGGCAGCTTCGGCTATGAGGCGGAGCACTACGACGCCTCGCTGCAGATGGCCGAGCTATCGCTGCTGCCGGCGATCCGCGAGGCGCACGCCGATGCGGTGCTGGTCGCCGATGGCACCAGCTGCCGCCACCAGATCAAGGATGGCAGCGGTCGCGAGGCGATCCACGTGGCGCGCCTGCTGGAGCAGGCGCTAGACGTCGGCTGAGCTCGCGTTAGGGAAACGCTGCATAAATGTCTGCGCGTGCGAATCACTGCGTTGCGCGGTGCGCGAAATCCTCACCTATACCCCATAGGCTCCGGTTTCTGTGCTCCGTGCGCCTTGTGCTTCATCCCGCTCGCCGATTTATTCAGCGCTTCCCTAGTGTGTCTGCCAGGCGGGACCGTGCGGATAGACATGCTCGCTCAGTGACTCGGGCTTGAGGGTAATGCTGTAGCCCGGTGCGGTGGGCACCTGGTAGTGGCCGTTGCGGATCACTACCGGGTGCTCGAAGTGCTCATGGAGGTGGTCGACGTACTCGAGAATGCGCCCCTCCAGCGAGCCGGACACGGCGATATAGTCGAAGATCGATACATGCTGCACGTACTCGCATAGCCCCACTCCGCCGGCGTGGGGGCACACCGGCACGCCGAACTTGGCGGCCATCAGCAGCACCACGATGACCTCGTTGAGTCCACCGAGTCGCGCGGCGTCGATCTGGCAGTAGTCGATGGCCTCGGCCTGCAGCAGCTGCTTGAACATCACCCGGTTGTGGCAGTGCTCACCGGTGGCCACGCCGATCGAGCCCAGCCGATGACGAATCTCGGCATGGCCGAGGATGTCGTCGGGGCTGGTCGGCTCCTCGATCCACAGCGGGTCGAATTCGGCCAGCTGGCGCATGTTGGCGATGGCCTCGTCGACGTCCCACATCTGGTTGGCGTCCATCATCAGTGCACGCTCCCAGCCGATCTCCTCGCGGAGGATCTGGGCGCGACGCCGGTCCTCCTCGAGGTCGCCGCCGACCTTCTGCTTGAAGTGCGTCCAGCCCTCGGCCAGCGCCTCGCGGGCCAGGCGTCGCACCTTGTCGTCGGGGTAGCCGAGCCAGCCCGCCGAGGTGGTGTAGCCGGGGTAGCCCTGGGCGCGCATTTCGGCTTCGCGCTCCGGGCGCCCGTCGGCCTGGCGGCGAAGCAGGCCCAGCGCCTCCTCGGGGGTGATGGCGTCGCTGACGAAGCGGAAATCGAGGCTCTTGACCAGCTGTTCCGGGGACATGTCCACCAGCAGCTTCCACACCGGCTTGCCCTCGGACTTGGCCCACAGGTCCCAGATGGCATTGACGATCGCTGCCGTGGCGAGGTGGATCACGCCCTTCTCGGGGCCGGTCCAGCGCAGCTGGCTGTCGCCGCTGGTGAGTCGGCGCCAGAAGCTACCCATCTCGCCGGTGATGGCTTCCAGCGTCTCGCCCTCGATCAGGTAAGCCAGCGACTCCACGGCCTTGACGCACAGCTCGTTGCCGCGGCCGATGGTGAAGGTGAGGCCGTGACCCTCGAGGCTCGTATCGGTATGCAGGGTGACATAGGTGGCCGAGTAGTCGGGGGCCGCGTTCATGGCATCGGAGCCATCCAGCGAGCGTGAGGTGGGAAAGCGAATGTCCTGAACCGTGAGGTGGGTGATCGACGTCATGGGCATCTCCTGAGGTGTCATACTGTAATACTAGCCTGGCGGTTGCCTGGGCAGCAAACGACTGCGCCCCACCAATGAGGTGGGGCGCAGGTCATGCAGCTACCTAGACGAGGCGTGGTCAATTGCCCATCAAGGGATCCGTCACACCGATCACATAGAAAGCGATCAGCGCGATGATGCCGGTGAACGTCAGGTAGTAGATCGTCGGCAGAATGGTCTTGCGGATGGTCGTGCCCTCGCGACCCAGCAAGCCGACGGTGGCAGATGCTGCGACCACGTTGTGGATGGCGATCATGTTACCCGCCGCGGCACCGACCGCCTGTAGGGCGACCATCATGGCCGTGGAGACACCCAGCTGCTCGGCGACGTTGAACTGGAACTCGGCAAGCATCAGGTTGGCAGCGGTGTTGGAGCCGGCGATGAAGGCGCCCAGGCCGCCCACGGCAGGGGCGAACAGCGGATAGACACCGCCCACGCCATCGGCCACGAACTGGGCCATGGCCACCGGCATCGAGACCAGGTCGGAGCCGTTGACGCCGGAGTTGATCAGGATACGCACCATGGGGATGGTGAAGATCAGCACGAAGCCAGCGCCGATGATGGTCTTGGTCGACTCACCAAACGCGGCCTGCAGCTCGGAAAACTTCATGCGATGGAGTAGCGCCGTGAGCAGCACCACGAATACCAGGATGCCGCCAGGCAGGTAGAGCGGCGCTATCGCACCCGATACGCCGGCTTCACCGAGGATATTGCTCCAGCTCAGGACGACCGAGTTGAGCGCGTTGGTAACCGGCTCGACGGTGCGCGAGATCACCAGCAGCACGGCCAGCAGCACATAGGGGACCCAGCCCATGAAGGTCGACAGCGGCTTCTTGCCGACGATGTCGTCCATCTTGATCTCGAGCTTGCCGATCCACTCGTCGAGCCACTGCTCGCGGGGCGGAAAGTCCCAGGTGTCCTTGGGAATCAGGAAGCCGCGACGCGCCGCCGGCACGACGATGGCAAGGCCGACCATGGCACCGATCATCGACGGGAATTCTGGCCCCAGCAGTACGCCTGCCAGCATATAGGGCACCACGAAGGCGACACCGGCAAAGATGGCGAAAGGCGCGATCGAAAGGCCTTCCTTCCACGAGCGGTTGGCGCCGAAGAAGCGCACCATGATCACCACCATGATCAGCGGCATCAGCACACCAACGATACCGTGAATGATCGCCACTTCTGCAGCAATTAGCCGGAAGTATTCGGTCCAGGTGGCGCCGTCGGCGGCCAGGCGCTCGGTGATGGCACTACGGTTCACGCCGCCGCTGACGCCGACCACGATCGGAGTACCTACCGCGCCGAAGGAGACAGGCGTGGACTGGATCATCATACCGACGACGACCGCGGCCAGTGCCGGGAAGCCCAGTGCCACCATCAGCGGCGCGGCCACAGCGGCGGGGGTGCCGAACCCGGAGGCGCCTTCGATGAAGCAGCCGAACAGCCAGGCGACGATGATTGCCTGGACGCGACGGTCGGGGCTGATGCCGGAGAAGCCGTTGCGGATGGCGGCGATGCCCCCCGAGTACTTCATGGCATTGAGCAGCAGAATGGCACCGAAGATGATCCACAGGATCGAGACGGTGAGGATAAGCCCCTGTAGCGATGAGGCCACGACCCGGGTGAAGGTCATGTCCCAGGCGACCAGGGCGATCAGGGCGGAGACGACGAAGACGATTGGCATCGCCACCTTGGCCGCCATGCGAAAGCCAATCAGTAGTACGCCGGCCAACAGCAATGGCGTGAATGCCAATAGCGCGAGTACAGTGTCATTCATGAGGCAAGTTTCCTCTTGTTTTTTCAAGCATCGTGGACGATGCCAGCAACGGGAGTGAGACGCTTGCGTGTCCAATGGGATATCAGCGACGGCTGTCATCCCGGCTAACCGTCACCTTGGACGGGTAGTGGGAAGATAATCGTATTAGTGGCTTCGATGCCATATGTGGGTAATTGGTATGACCAGTGCGTCATGAAACGGTTGTTGCTTATTTAAATGATTGAAATTTAACGAATAGTAGTTATTTTTAGTGAGAAGTTCCGGCCTTTTTGAGGGACTTTAGGCCCCCGGCGTTCGACTAATGGACAGTGGGTTATATCAGTTTCAGGAAGGAATGCAGGCCGTTGATAGTCTGAGGCTATTTGTGCGGTTGAGTGAAACGACAATGCTATTGGTGAGGAGTAAGCTCTGATGTCTCCCGTGCTATACGACCTTAGTGGTAAAGATGATGCGCTGCGGTTTTCACCCTATTGCTGGCGAGTGAAGTTGGCGCTGGCACACAAAGGGCTCGACGTCGAGACGCGCCCTTGGCACTTCGTCGACAAGGATGCGCTGGCCTTTTCTGGCCAGGGGGCCGTGCCGGTACTGGTGGACGGTGATGACGTCGTCTGTGACAGCTATGAGATCATGCGCTACCTCGACCGCACCTACCCCGGCACGCCGCTGTTCGGCGACGAGCGCGCCGAGGCCAGGGCGCGTTTCTTCAAGTTCTACGCCGAGCGTTCGCTGGCACCGGCGATCCTGCGCACCATCATCATGGACCTGCTCAACGCCCTGCACCCCGGCGACCGGGAATACTTTCGCGAGACCCGCGAGAAACGTTTCGGGCGCAGCCTCGAGGACTTTCATTCGCCGAGCCGCGGCCTGAGCCAGCTGGATGCGGCCCTGGAGCCACTGCGTGGCCGGCTCGATGAAGCCGACTTCATCGATGGCGAGGCCCCGGCTGCCGCCGACTACCTGGTGTTCGCCACCTTCATGTGGGCGCGGGTGGTATCGGCGGCGGATCTGGTCTCCAACGCCGATCCGGTCTACGCCTGGCTCGAGCGTATGCTCGACCTGAACGGCGGCATGTGTCGCGCGGCGCCTCGCGTGGTCGATCTCCCTGACGGCTACCGCTGACGCTGAATCCGCGCTGAACGTGGCGCTAGCTGCGTGCTTCTATGTCTCGATGGCCCGTTAAACGGGCCATCGGCACTTCTACATGGCCCAATCATCTGGGTTAGACCAATGTCTAGCCGAGCTCGGCTTTCGCTGTGTCTCCACAACTACCATACTAGTCATATCAGATGGTCGGGCGCAGGCTTCGGCGGAGACGAAACGCTTATGAACACCACCCTCAAGACACTCTGGCACGAGACCAGCGACGCCGAGTCGGTACGTCAGCGGCTTTATCAGGTACTGCGCCAGTCGATCATTCACATGGTGCTGGCGCCGGGGCAGGCGCTGTCGGAAAAGGAGATCGCCGATACCTTCAACGTCAGCCGTCAGCCGGTACGCGAGGCGTTCATTCGCCTTTCCGAGGCGGGGCTGGTGGAGGTGCGCCCCCAACGCGGCACCTATGTGGTGAAGATCTCCCAGCGGGCGGTGCTGGAGGCGCGCTTCGTGCGCGAGGCGATCGAGGTCGCGGTGGTGCGCAGTGCTGCCGCCAAGGGATTGCCCCGGTCCGATCTGGCCGAATTGCACGAACTGCTCGATCGCCAGCGGCGCTGCGTCGATCCCCATGACTTCGACCGCTTTTACCGGCTCGACGAGGATTTCCACCGCACTCTGGCGCTGGCCGTCGGGCAGCAGGCGGCATGGAAGGTGACCCAGGAGGTCAAGGCACAGTTCGACCGGGTGCGCTATCTCAGCGTGCCCGACACCACGCCGATACCGCGCCTGATCGAGCAGCATGCGGCGATCGTGGCGGCCATTGAGGCTCGTGATATGGAAGGTGCAGAGCAGGCCATGCGGCTGCATCAGAGTGAAATACTGAAATCGCTCCCCACGTTAGTGCAGCGTTTTCCTGAGATGTTCGAGGGAGCTTCGGCGCAGAGTGCTAACGACGGCCAACACGCACTTGGCTAACGCAACAATCACAATACGCACGCCACTTCAGGAGATTTCCATGAAAATGTCAGTACTCACCTCGGCCATCGTTGTGGCCGTGGCCAGCAACATGGCTCATGCAACGTATCAGCTCAACCTCTCGTCGGCGCTGAGTTCCCAGGATCCGGTAGTGCTGGCCATGGAGAGTGCCAGGCAGGCCATCGAGGAGCGCTCCGACGGTGAACTCACCATTCAGGTATTCCCCAACAGCCAGCTCGGTTCCGACGAGGACGTGGTGGAACAGATCCGTAGCGGGGCCAATATCGCCATCCTGATCGATGCCGGACGGCTCTCCGAGTATCAGCCGGAGCTGGGCATTCTCAGCGCGCCTTACCTGGTGGAAGACCACAGCGACTATGCGCAGATCACCTCCTCCGACCTCTACCTTGGGTGGGTCGAGAGCCTGGCCGACGACAGCGGACTGCGGCTGCTGAACTACAACTGGTTCCAGGGCTCACGCCAGATGCTGACCCAGAATCCGGTCGAGTCGCCGGACGATCTGAGTGGCGTTCGCGTGCGCACCATCAACTCGCCGGTGTGGGTCAAGACCATCGAGTCCATGGGGGCCACGCCCACGCCGCTGCCCTGGTCCGAGGTCTACTCCGCATTGCAGCTGGGCTCCATCGATGGGGCTGAGGCCCAGCTGACCGCGGCCGAAGGCCAGAACCTGCATGAAGTCATCAGCCATATCGCCCTGACGAGCCATATCCATCTCATGACCGGGATCGCCACCTCCGAGCAGTGGTACCAGTCGCTGCCCGAGGAGTTGCAAGTGATCCTGACCGAGGAACTCACCCGGGCCGGGGAAGAAGCCAGCCAGGCCACCGTCGATGCCCAGGATGCCGTACGCGAGCGCATGGAGGCGGAGGGCGTGACCTTCACCGAGGTGGATATCGAGGTGTTCCGCGAGCGCGTCGATGGGGTCTATGCGGAGCTCGGCTATGACGAGTACCGCGAGCAGCTGGTCTCGGGAGAGTAAGGGGGAGGAGTTCCCATGTGGCGTTGGTACGATCGACTCGAGGAGTGGCTAGCCATTGCGCTGCTGGCCGGTACTTCCCTGACCATGCTGGCCAGCTCGACGGCCCGGGCGCTGGGGCAGCCC
Source organism: Halomonas salipaludis (assembly GCF_002286975.1). Lineage (GTDB taxonomy): Bacteria > Pseudomonadota > Gammaproteobacteria > Pseudomonadales > Halomonadaceae > Franzmannia > Franzmannia salipaludis. Next base: position 405,877 of record NZ_NSKB01000002.1, on the reverse strand, counting down.
TTTGCCGGCGGCGCCGAGTTGGCCCAGTTCCTGTTCATCTGGACCGCCGTGCTGGGCGCGGATATCACACTCCGTCGCGGTGGACAGGTGCGCATCGATGCCCTGGCGGTTCGTTTGCCGCTGCCACTGCAGCGTCTGGTGACCGGTTTCTGCTTGATCTTGATGCTGCTCTTCCTGGCTCTCCTGGTGCGGCATGGTTTTCCGCTGGCGCTCTCCAACTGGCAGCGCCCCATGGGCGTCGCCGGCCTGAGCTATGGCTATATCACCTTGGCCTTGCCGGTCGGTGCGGCGCTGATGATGGTCTCGCTGATTCGTCGCGTCATCGACCAAGGCATTATCGGCAGCCTTGTGGCCGATGACGAGATCGTGGAGGAGGCGCTATGACCGCTGCCCTGCTGCTTGGGCTCGGCCTGCTGTTGATGGCGATTGGCATGCCCGTGGCGTTTGCGATCGGCATTGCGGGGTTCGCCTATTTCTTTCTCCCCGGCACCTTCCTGCCGGTCAATATCGGCCCGCAGCGTATCGTCTCCGCCACCCAGTCCTTCCCGCTGCTGGCGGTGCCGCTGTTCATCTTCATCGGCCACCTGATGAATGCCAGCGGCATCACGCCACGGCTGATGCGGCTCTCCACGCTGCTGGCGGGCTGGATGAGCGGCGGGTTGGCCCAGGCCAGCATCGTACTCAGCACCCTCATGGGTGGCGTGTCCGGCTCGGCGGTCGCCGACGCCGCCATGCAGTCCCGGGTGCTGGGGCAGGGCATGATCAAGGGGGGGTATAGCCCCGGCTTCTCGGGGGCCGTGCTCTCCATCGGTGGCCTGATCACCGCCACCATCCCGCCGAGCATCGGCCTGATCCTGTACGGCTATCTCGGCGAGGTGTCGATCGGGCGACTCTTCATCGCCGGTCTGGTGCCCGGCTTCCTGCTGATGGTGGCGCTGATGGTGACCACCTACTTCGTCGCCAAGCGGCGCGGCTATACCCCGGTGCGGGAAGGGTTGCCCACGGGGCGCGAGGTGCTCAAGGCCGCACGCGCAAGCGTCTGGGCGCTGCTTTTCCCGGTCTGGTTGCTGGTGGGGATTCGCTACGGCCTGTTCACGCCTTCCGAGGCGGGTGCCTTCGCCGTCGCCTATGCGCTGGTGGTGGGCTGTGTCATTCACCGTGAGATGGGGGTGAAGGAGATCCTGGCGGCGATGCATGCCAGCGTGCGCGACATCGGCATGATCATGCTGATCATCATGTTCTCGGGGATCATCGGCTACGTCGTCTCCTTCGAACGGGTGCCGCAGACCATCGCCGAACTGACGCTGGGCGTCTTCGCCAGCCAGACGGCGCTGCTGCTGACCCTGGCGGTACTGCTCGTCTGCCTCGGCATGCTGCTCGAGGCCACCGTGGTGGTCATGCTGCTGACACCGATCCTGGTGCCGGTGATCAAGGCAGCGGGCATCGATCCGGTGCACTTCGGCCTGCTGATGATGACGCTGGTCACCTTCGGCGGCATGACACCCCCGGTTGGCATCTCCATGTACACCGTGTGCGGCATCCTGCGCTGCTCCTTCATCGACTACAGCCGCGAACTGGTGCCGTTTGCCCTGGCGGTCTTCGTGGTGGTGCTGGGCATCATCCTTTTCCCCGATATCGTGCTGTTCCTGCCCAACCTGCTGATGGGCTGAATATGCTCAAGTCCAACGACGATGGAGTTTGTCATGCCCTTTAATGATCGGATCGACTTCATGGGGCCGGACTTCCTGCTCGAAAACGAGCCGGCGCGCCGGCTCTACCACGAGCATGCCGCCGACATGCCGATCTGCGACTACCACTCGCACCTGAGCCCGGCGGAGATCGCCGATGACGTGCGGTTCGACAACCTCACCCAACTGTGGCTCAAGGGCGACCATTACAAATGGCGTGCGATGCGCTGCGCGGGTATCGACGAGCGGCGCATCACCGGCGATGTGAGCGACCGCGAGCGCTTCCAGGCCTGGGCGGAAACCGTGCCCGACTGTCTCGGCAACCCGCTCTATCACTGGACCCATCTGGAGCTTCGCCATCCGCTGGGCATCGAGAATACGCTGCTCTCGCCCGCGACGGCGGAGGAGATCTGGACGACTTCTCGCGAGCGGCTGGCCACACCGCCATTGAGCGCCCAAGGCATTCTCGAGCGTTTCAAGGTGCGCACGGTGTGCACCACCGACGACCCGGTCGACGGTCTCGAACTGCACCGGCGCCATGCCGAGAGCGGAGCTGCCCCCAGCATGCTGCCGACCTTTCGCGCCGATAGCGTACTCAAGATCGAGCAGCCCGGCTTCGTCGACTATCTGGAGGCGCTCGAGCAGGCCAGTGGTGTGCCGATTAGACGCTTCGACGATCTGCTCGCCGCGCTGACGCAGCGTCTCGACCACTTCGCCACCCACGGCTGCTGCCTCTCGGACCACAGCCTGGAAAAGCCGGTGTTCGTTTCGCCACCGAGTACGGTCGAACTGGACCGGCTGCTCGACCGCCGTCGCCGCGGCGAAGCGCTCTCTGGCGACGAGAGCGGCGGCTTTACCACGGCGGTGCTGCTGTGGCTGGGGCGCGAGTACGCCCGCCGCGGCTGGGTGATGCAGTTGCACCTGGGCGCGCTGCGCAGCCTGAGCCAGCGAGGGCTGGCCGAGATCGGCGCCAATAGCGGCTTCGATGCGATAGGCGACGTGACCTACGCCGAGCCGCTGGCGGCGATCCTCGATGCGCTCGACCGCGACCGGGCTCTGCCGCGCACCGTGGTCTACAACCTCAACCCGCGGGATAACGAGATGCTGGCGAGCCTGGTCGGTTCGTTTGCGAGCGACGGCATTCCCGGCAAGCTGCAGTTCGGCGCCGCCTGGTGGTTCAACGACCAGCGCGACGGCATCGAGCGCCAGCTCGTCACGCAGATGAACTTCGGCCTGCTGCGCCACTTCGTCGGCATGCTCACCGATTCGCGCAGCCTGCTGTCGTTCTCCCGCCACGACTACTTCCGCCGCATCTTCTGCCAGATGCTCGGCGCACAGGTGCAGCGAGGTGAGTTGCCGAACGATCTCGACCGTATCGGCGAGCTGGTGCGGGCGGTGTGCTACGACAATGTGCAGCGCTACCTCATTCAGCGCTAACGACGGACAACGACTACGGCCAATCCCCATGACAGCGACGGAACATTCATGAAAATAAGTGATGCCTATCTCATCGTCAGCTCCCCGGGGCGCAACTTCGTCACCCTCAAGATCGTCACCGAGTCGGGCATCTACGGGATCGGCGATGCCACCCTCAACGGCCGGGAAATGGCGGTGGTCGCCTATCTCGAGGAGCATGTGCTGCCTGCCCTGATCGGCCGCGACGCCAGCCGCATCGAGGATATCTGGCACTACCTCTATCGCGGCGCCTACTGGCGACGCGGCCCGGTGACCATGGCGGCGATTTCGGCCGTCGACCTGGCGCTGTGGGACATCAAGGCCAAGGCCGCCGACATGCCGCTCTATCAGCTGCTGGGGGGCAAGAGCCGCGAGCGGGTGATGACCTATGCCCACTGCACCGGGCGCGATATCGAGGGCTGCCTGGACGAGGTCGAGCGGCACATTGCCCTGGGTTATCGCGCGGTGCGGGTCCAGGCCGGGGTGCCGGGGATTGCGACCATCTATGGCGTGGCCAAGCGCGAAGGCGAGCGCTACGAGCCCGCCGACGCCGAGCTGCCCGCTGAGCACGTGTGGAGCACCGAGAAGTACCTCAACCACGTGCCCAAGCTGTTTGCCGCGGTGCGCGAGCGCTTCGGCGACGACATCCACCTGCTGCACGACGTGCACCACCGGCTGACGCCCATCGAGGCGGCGCGGCTGGGCAAGGCGGTGGAGCCCTACCACCTGTTCTGGCTGGAGGACTGCGTGCCGGCCGAGAACCAGGAGAGTTTTCGGCTGATTCGCCAGCACACCACCACGCCGCTGGCGGTGGGGGAGGTGTTCAACTCGATCCACGACTACCGCGAACTGCTCGAGAACCAGTGGATCGACTACATCCGTACGCCGCTCTCCCACGGCGGCGGCATCACCCACGTGCGGCGCATCGCCGACCTGGCCGGGCTCTATCACGTGCGCACCGGCTTCCATGGGCCGACGGACCTGTCGCCGGTGTGCCTGGGCGCGGCCGTGCATTTCGATACTTGGGTGCCTAATTTCGGCATCCAGGAGCACATGCCCCACACGCCGGAGACCGACGCGGTCTTCCCCCACGACTACCGCTTCGAGGACGGCCACTTCCTGGTCGGCGAGACGCCGGGCCACGGCGTCGATATCGACGAGGCGCTGGCCAAGCAGTACCCCTACAAGCGTGCCAGCCTGCCGGTCAACCGGCTCGAGGACGGCACCCTGTGGCATTGGTGACCCTTTAGCATTGGTGAGGAGACGAACATGAAAGCATTCCAGGTCAATGCGCCGCTGGACTACCGGATCGCCGACGTCGAGGCGCCCACGGCGGCCCCTGGCGAAGTGCTGGTCAAGGTGGCCTTCGCCGGCATCTGCGGGTCGGATATGCATATCATCCATGGCGACAACGCCTTCGTGCGCTTCCCGCGCATCACCGGGCATGAGTTTGCCGGGATCGTCGAGGCGGTGGGCGAGGGCGTCGAGAACGTCGACATCGGCGAACGGGTGTGCGTCGACCCGGTGGTCAGCTGCGGGCGCTGCTACCCGTGCCGCATCGGCCGGCCCAATGTCTGCACCGCCATGCAGGTGATCGGCGTGCATCGCGACGGCGGCTTCGAGGAGCACGTCAGCGTGCCGGCGGCCAACCTGCATCGCTTGCCGGCGCACCTGGGGCTGGATATCGCCGCCCTGGTCGAGCCCTACAGCATCGCCGCCAACGTGCTCGACCGCATGCAGCCGCAGCCGGGCGATCGGCTGCTGGTCTACGGCGCCGGGGTGATCGGCCTGACCGTGCTGCAGATGGCCCGGGCCAAGGGCATCGAGGAGGTGATCGTCAGCGACGTCATCGACGAGCGCCTGGCCACGGCCCGCGAGCTGGGCGCATGGCACACCCTGCATGGCAGCCGCGACGACGTCGAGGCCGAGATCATGCGCCTCACCGACGGCGAGGGCGTGCCGCTGATTGCCGATGCCGCCTGCGTGCCGGCGCTGCTGCCGCAGATGCTGCGCCTGGCCTCGGCGGCGGGGCGCATCGGCTTGCTCGGTTTCAATCCCACGCCCAGTGACCTGGTGCAGCTGGAGGTGATCAAGAAGGAGCTGACCCTGGTCGGGTCACGACTCAACAACCGTAAGTTTCCGGAGGTGCTCGAGCTGCTCGCATCCGGGGCACTCGACGCGGCCGCGCTGGTCAGCCACCGGCTGCCGTTCGACGAGATGCCCGGTGCCATCGACATGCTCGAGCATCATCCCGAAAGGGCCCGCAAGGTACTGATCGAGATCGGTGCCTGACGGCCAGTTGGCACACGCCATTTGTACCTTGATGCACAGCAATCACAACTCACAACCCGTTCGTGCAGGAGTCAACGCCATGATCAAGCAAGTCGTTACCGGTGCCGTGCTCGGCGCCGCCCTGATCGCAAGCCAGGCGGCGGTGGCCGCCGACTTCACGCTGCGCTTCGGCCACCTGGCCAATGAGCAGAACATCTGGCACCAGGCCGCCGAGACGTTCAAGGAGGAGGTCGAGGCCAACTCCGACGGCCGTATCGAAGTCCGCCTCTATCCCAATGAGCAGCTCGGCAGCGAGATGGATGTGATCAACAGCATCCAGCTGGGGACCGCCGAGATGACCATCACCGGCGAGAGCCTGCAGAACTGGGCGCCCAAGGCGGCGATGATGGCGGTGCCCTATGCCTTCCGTGACTCGGAGCACCTGCATGCCGCGGTGAGCGGCGAGATCGGTGCGGAGATCGAGGAGCAGATCACCCAGCAGGCCAACCTGGTGCCGCTGGCGTGGTTCGAGCGCGGCCCCCGCGAGCTCACCTCCAATCGTCCCATCGAGCATCCCGATGACCTCGACGGCATGCGCCTACGGGTGCCCAACGTGCCGCTGTTCGTCGATACCTGGGAGGCGCTGGGGGCGCGGCCGACGCCGATGGCCTTCAGCGAGGTGTTCACCGCCCTGCAGCAGAACACCATCCAGGCCCAGGAGAACCCGCTGAGCCTGATCGAAAGCGCCAGCTTCTACGAGGTGCAGGACTACGTGAACCTCACTGGCCATGTGCGCAGCTGGATCTACGTGGTGATCGGCCAGGATGCCCTGAACCAGATGCCCGATGACCTCCAGCAGGTGGTGCGGGACGCTGCCGCCAGCATGCAGGACTACCAGGCGGAGCTGTTCGTCGAGGACCAGGAGCGCCTCGAGGAGGCCCTGCGCGAGCGCGGCATGGAGTTCGTCGAAGTGGATATCGAGGCCTTCGCCGAGCGCGCGCGTCCGGCGGTCGAAGAGGCCCTCGACGACGAGCAGCGGGCGCTGTTCGAGGCCATCCAGGACCTGTAAGCCAGGCGGGCGGGCAGCTGCTGCCCGCCTCGTCTTACCGGAGTCGCAAGCATGACGACATCTGATCCCCAGGCGCTCGAAAAAGAAGCGATCGAGCGCCTCGATACGCTAGCCTCGGTGCCCACCCTGGGAGGCCCGCTGGGGCGTGTGATCGGCTGGATCGACACGCTGTTTCTGGGGCTGGCGGTGATGGCCCTGGTGGCCATCGCCATCACCGTGCTGCTGCAAATATCCGGCCGGCTGTTCCTGCCGTTCCCGATGGCCTGGACCGAGGAGCTGTCGCGCTATCTGTTCGTCTACATGGTGGCGCTCTCGGCGGGGGTGGTGCTGCGCCGTAATCGCAACGTCAACGTCGAATTGTTTCATCACTGCCTCGGGCCGCGTGCCCGGGCCGGCTATCAGGTCGCAGTCTGCCTGCTGATCGGCGGCTTCGCCTGGATCGTGCTGCCCTATGCCTGGCTGTACGCCCAGAACGGCGCCTGGCAGACCTCGCCGACTCTCAGGGTCCCCATGCTCTATATCTTCTTCTCCACCGTGGTGATGTTCGCCCTGCTGCTGAGCTATAGCGCGCTCGGCTGCATCGAGGGCCTCATCGCCATGCTGCGTCCCAAGGAGCGTCGCTGATGGAAGTACTCGTCCTGTTCGGGGTCTTCCTGGTGCTGCTGGTGATTGGCCTGCCGATCGCCTTCGCCCTGGGGCTCGCCTCTCTGGCCTATTTGTTGCTCGAAGGCATCTCACTGACCATCGTGCCGCAGCGCATGTACGCCGGCATCGATACCTTCGTGCTGCTGTGCATTCCCGGTTTCGTGCTGGCCGGCAACCTGATGAACGTAGGCAACATCACCGAGCATATCGTGCGTTTCGCCAATGCCCTGCTGGGCCATATCCGTGGCGGCCTGGGGCTGGCCAACGTCGGCGGTTCGATGATCTTCGGCGGCATCTCGGGTACCGCGGTGGCCGACTCGGCGAGCATCGGTTCGGTGATGATTCCTGGCATGGCCCGCTCCGGCTACGACAAGCCCTTCGCCGCCGCGGTCACTGCCGCCTCCTCCACGGTGGGGCCGATCATCCCGCCCAGCGTGCCGATGATCATTGCCGGGTCGCTCTCCGGCGTCTCGGTGGGGCGGATGTTCCTGGCCGGCGCCATCCCCGGGCTGCTGCTGGGCCTGGCGATGATGATCACGGTCTATATCCTCGCCGTGCGGCGTGGCTATCCCAGGGGCGAGCGGGCCACCTTCATGGAGCTGCTGCGCGAGGGACGCACCGCCTTCTGGGCGCTGCTGATGACGGTGATCATCCTCTACGGCATCATCGGCGGCTTCTTTACGCCCACCGAGGCATCCATCGTTGCCAGCCTGTATGCGCTGGTGGTGGGCATGTACGTCTACAAGGGGCTCTCGTGGCGCAAGCTGCCGGGGATTCTCAGCGACACGGTGCTCACCTCCTCGGCGCTGCTGCTGCTGGTGGGGCTGGCCAATCTGTTCGGCTGGATCCTGACCAGCGAGCAGGTGCCGCAGATGATCGCCGCGCTGATCCTGTCGGTCAGCGAGAACCCGATCATCGTGATCCTGATTCTCAACCTGATCCTGCTGTTCGTCGGCGCCTTCATGGAGACCATCGCCGCGCTGATCATCCTGTTCCCGGCGCTGCTCGGGGTGGCCACCGGGGTCGGCGTCGACCCGGTGCACTTCGCGGTCATCGCGGTGCTCAACCTGATGATCGGCCTGACCACGCCGCCGGTGGGCGTCTGCCTGTTCGTGGTGGCGGGCATCGGCAAGCTGCCGATGCTCACCGTGGCGCGGGCCATCGTGCCGTTTCTGCTCTGCAATATTGGCGTACTGCTGCTGGTCTCCTATGTGCCGGCGGTGTCGCTGTGGCTGCCGACCCTGATCATGGGCGAATGACCCACCATAAGGAGGGATGATGTCCATCACCCGCTATCCCGCCGCGTCGCGTCGCGGTGCCATCGCCATCGTGCATCTCGGCCTGGGGGCCTTTCATCGCGCCCACCAGGCGGTTTATCTGGAACGCTACCGCCAGCGCAGCGGCGATGATGCCTGGGGTATCTGCAGCGCCAACCTGCGCGGCAATGTGGCCCTGGTGGACGGCCTGGCCGCAGCCGGCCATCACTACCATGTCGCCGAGTACACCGACAGTGAGAACGTCACCCTGCGCGAGATCGGCACCATCGAGGAGACGCTGTTCTCCGGCCGAGACGCCGAGGGGCAGTGGGGGCGCGATCTGGATGCCCTGCTGGAGCGCATGGCCGCGCCCGAGACGCGCATCGTCACCCTCACCGTCACCGAGAAGGGCTACTTTCTCAACCCGGCCAGCGGCGAGCTGCTCAGCGACGATCCGATGATCGCCGCCGATATCGCTGAGCCCTCGAGACCCCGCACGGCGCCAGGCATGCTGGTGGAGGCGCTGGCGCGGCGACGCGCCCAGGGCATCGCGCCCTTTACGGTACTGTGCTGCGACAATATGCCGGACAACGGTCGGCGCACCCGCAACGCCGTGGTCCAGCTCGCCGCGCGGCGCGACCCCGAGCTGGCGACGTGGATCGAGGCGCAGGTCGCCTTCCCCTGCAGCATGGTCGACCGCATCGTGCCGGCGATGACCGAACACGATGTCGCCCGGCTTGCCGAACTGGGCGTGGCCGATGCCCAGGCGGTGGCCTGCGAGGCCTTCAGCCAGTGGGTGGTGGAAGACAGCTTTCCCCAGGGCCGGCCCTACTGGGAGGCCGACGGGGTAGAGATGGTCGATGACGTCGCACCGTTCGAGACCATGAAGTTGCGCCTGCTCAACGGCAGCCACTCGCTGCTCGCCTATCTCGGCGCGCTGGATGGCATCGCAACGGTCGCCGAGGCGGTGGCCCGCGACGACCTGCGCGCCCTGCTGCACCACTATATGCATCGCGAGGCGGCGCCGACCCTGAGCCTGCCGGCGGGCACCGACCTGAGCGGCTATGCCGCCTCGCTATTGGCGCGTTTCGGTAACGACAGCCTGCAGCATCGCCTGCAGCAGATCGCCATGGACGGCAGCCAGAAGCTGCCCCAGCGCTGGCTGCAGGGCGCCGTGGCGCGCCTCGAAGCGGGTGGCGAGGTGCCGTGTACTGCACTTGGCTTGGCGGCGTGGATCCGCTACACCGCTGGCAGCGACCTGCACGGTAATGCCCATGCCGTCGACGATCCCCTGGCGCCGCGCTTCGTCGAGCTCCATCAGCACCACGCCAATGACCCGGCGGCGCTGGTCGCCGCCTTCCTGGCCATGGACGACGTGGTGCCGCCGGCCCTGGCGGGCAATGACGCATTCGCGATGGCGGTGCTGAGCGCCTATCGCACCTTGACTGAACAGCTCCTCGAGGGAGCGCTCGCCGCTCTCAACCGAAACTGAAGAATCGCGCTGCAGAGTATCGAGTTGCTGTTTTGCACTAGAAACGACTTTTTATCGTTAGATGGTTAGGAGAATAAATATGAAAAAAATACCACTGTTTTTCGGCCTGTCAGGAATGGTGTTGATCATTAGTGCTTGTGGACAAGGAGGTAATGACGAACAGGCGACATCGAACGAGGCTTATAAGCTCAATGTCGGTATTGCCATGAATGATAGGGATCCCATGTATGAGGGCATCGTAAGGTTTAAGGAGGCAGTCGAAGCACGCACAGAGGGTGGTGTTGAAATCGAGGTGTTTTCTAGTTCACAGCTGGGGAGTACTGCGGACCTTTTAGAGCAAGCAAGAGTTGGCGCCAATGTGGCAACCTTGACGGATGCTGGCCCACTAGGGGATATAGTCAGAGAGATTTCGATACTACAAGCTCCCTATATCGTCGATAACCTAGATGAGGGGCGGCAGTTGGTGGCCTCAGATCTCTTCAAGGAGTGGCAGGCTAACTTGGAGCCGGAGGGGGTGAAAGTCTTATCTTTTAACTGGTTCCAGGGAGAGCGGCACTTGGCGACGACTCGGTCTGTATTGACCCCAGACGATCTTAGTGGCATGGCGATTCGTACCAATGGTACGTCAATCGTCAATAAAGCGATTGAGGTCATGGGAGGAAACCCGACTGGCCTGGCATGGGCGGAATCCTACCCAGGCCTGCAGCAGGGGGTTATCGATGGGGTTGAAGCCCACTATTCCGCCATTCATGGTGCACGCCTGCCAGAAGTCGTTGACTCCATAGCGAAGACAGGCCATTTCCAGCTTCTAACCGCGCTGACTGTTGGTACCCAGTGGTTTGATAGGTTGCCCTCAGAGTACCAGAAAATCTTGATTGAAGAGTCAGTTGAAGCTGGGGAGTATGCTTCAGGTTTGAATGTGGAAAGGTCAAGAGAATATGAAGAGGAGATGACGGCTCAAGGAGTGAACATCAACCAGGTCGATATCGCTCTGTTCAGGGAAAAGGCTGACCGTTTCTATGACGAATTTGAAGGATTTAAAGCGCTCAGGGAGGAGGTTGACGAATATTTGGATAAATGAGTCCATGGTGGGAGGTTTAATGCGGGGGCTGTGAAGTCACCAGCCCTTATGCAAGGCAGAGGATGTTATACGTTGCTTTGGTTTGGCGCTCATTTGAAGAGGTTTATATGGATAGAATAATTAATTTTTTGATTGCCTTGGAGGAGTTTGTTTCCAGAACGCTGCTGGTGTGTGTGGTTTTATTGGTGTTTTTTGCAGCCGTGGGGCGGTGGTTTGGGCTGCCCGTTGCCTGGTCGGTGAATATTGCTCAGCTGCTTTTCGTGTGGATTATTTTTCTAGGTGCCAACCAGGCTCTGAGAAACGATAAACATATTGGGGTTGATATCATCACCAGTCGACTTACTGTGCAGTGGCGAAGGCTGAGCGAGCTAGGTGTTTTGGCTTTGGTTTCGGCATTTTTGGTTTTCATCGTTATGTATGGAGTGGGACTGAGCATTGATAACGCCACTCGTACAATAAGCAATACTTCCATTAGTTATTTCTACATAACGATGGCTGTTCCAGTGGGCTGTCTGCTGATGCTTGCTACCACTTTAAGGAAGATACAGCGCCTTGTGGTGAATGACCGTGGCCCATCTCATGGAGCACTGTCGGAGAGCAGTGATGATGTTCGATAGCTTTATCCTGCCAGCTGAAAGGGCATAATAGATGATATTGGTTAGCATTCTATTCGTGATATTCCTGTTGCTAAATGTGCCTGTCGCATTTGCCATAGGTATTGCAAGTCTCTCGTTTTTCCTGCTAGAGCCTAATCTACCAACTGCGCTGTCCGTTCAGCGCATGGTTAGTGGAACCCAGTCCTTCCCACTGCTGGCGGTACCCTTCTTTGTATTGGCTGGCCATATCATGAACGCTGCCGGTATCACTTCCCGCTTGATTCGTTTTGCTAATGCGTTGACCGGGCATCTAGTGGGTGGCCTGGCGCATGTCTCGATTGTTCTAAGTGGTTTGATGGGAGGTGTGTCAGGTTCGGCTAATGCTGATGCAGCAATGCAGAGCCGAATTCTGGCACCTCAGATGCTAAAGCGAGGATATTCGGGAGGCTATGCTATCTCGGTGATTGCGGTAAGTTCACTGATTACGGCAACTATCCCACCAAGTATCGGCTTGATTTTATATGGATTCGTTGGAGAGGTGTCGATCGGGAAATTATTTATCGCTGGTATCGTGCCTGGAGTATTGTTGACCTTGCTTTTGATGGCTACGTCTTATCTCATTGCCAAAAAAAGAGGGTATGATGTTAAAGCTGATATCGAAAAGCCTTCTTTTAGAGTGGTGTTTAATGCTTTCAAGGAAAGTGTCTGGGCACTGCTGTTTCCTGTTATCTTGATCGTAGGGATTCGCTTTGGGATATTTACCGCCTCAGAGGGTGGTGCTTTTGCAGTTATATATGCGCTCATTATCGGTGTCTTTGTTTATCGAGAATTAAGCTGGGGGAAGCTTAGTGAAGTGTTGAGCGAAACCGTCATGGACAATGCAGTTATCATGCTGATTATCTCGACGGCCGCAATACTCGGGTACATTATCACATATGCTCGTGTACCACACAGCATGTCTGAGCTTATTGTAGGAGTTTCCGGGGACCCAACGGTTGTTCTTATGCTGGTTCTGCTGTTTGTTCTTATAGCTGGCATGTTCATGGAAGCGACGGTTAATACACTGCTATTGACTCCCATATTCCTGCCAATTGTGCAACAGTTCGGAGTGGACCCTGTGCACTTTGGGATCATCATGATGCTCATTGTTACGCTAGGCGGTATGACTCCCCCAGTTGGCGTCACGATGTATACTGTTTGCTCGTTAACCGGAATATCCGTCGAAAGATACATAAAAGAATCTCTCCCGTTCCTTGTGTCGGTGGTTGTATTGGTGCTGGTGCTGGCCCTGTTCCCCGGGATCGTGATGTTCTTGCCGAACTTACTGATGTGAAATGTTTTGCGAAAGGATTTTGCGAAATATTTCGATCTTGAGGAGGCTTTATGGATGTGGTAGTTGCTGATAATTTGAAAGAGGTATGAAATGAGTAGAGTTCCTTTTGATGTGATGGTACAGGAAGTAAAGCGAGTCTTGGTGAAGAAGGGGTTCGACGATGATCGGGCCGAGGAGTGTGCGAGACTCTTTGCAGAAGCGAGCCTGGATGGCGTTTATTCACATGGCTTGAATCGTGTGCCGAGGTTTGTTGATTATATTGTTGAGGGGTGGGTTGATATTCATGCGCAACCGACGTTAGTCGGTGGCTTAGGCGCGGTTGAACAGTATGACGGAAACCTAGGCCCTGGTAATCTAAATGCCAAGTTTTCAATGGATCGTGCGGTCACACTTGCACGCGAGAACGGCATTGGGGTAGTTGCAATTAGAAATACTAACCATTGGATGAGAGGAGGCAGCTACGGCTGGCAAGCTGCTGATGCAGGCTGCATCGGGGTTTGCTGGACAAATACGGAATCATGCATGCCCCCATGGGGATCGAAAGACCGCAGGATCGGTAACAACCCCATGGTGCTTGCGGTTCCTCGGAAGGAGGGGCACCTTGTGCTCGACATGGCCATGTCTCAATTCTCTTACGGGAAGTTGGAGGTCACTAGGCTTAAAGATGAATTGCTGCCCGTTGATGGTGGATTCGATAATGAGGGGAACTTAACTAGAGTCCCGGCAGAAATTGAGGCATCGATGCGTATCCTGCCAGCGGGCTACTGGAAGGGCTCAGGGCTCGCCATAATGTTGGACATGATGGCGTCCTTGTTATCGGGTGGTCTCTCAACCAGTAAAGTGGATAAGCTTAAGCCGGCACCTCACGCGTCAGGGTATGGGACATCACAAATTTTTATCGCTTTTGATCCCGGCAAGTTCTCGGATGATTATTGGTCAGAGGGTGTCGTTGATGAGCTGGTTCGCTATTTGCACGATGCTGAGCCCGCAGAAGGGCATGGTAACGTGAGCTATCCTGGTGAAAGAACGATACAAACAAGACGCGATAACCTCGAAAAGGGAGTGCCAGTCGATGACGCTATTTGGAAAAGAGTGCTTGAGCTGTAACTCCCCTTCAAGTGCGAAGTAACCGTATGTCGAGAGCGTACCGCATGAGTCCTCGTGTAGCACAGGCGGTGCTCAGCGCCTGTGCTACGCAGACGCTCATCAGTAGGCTCGCAGAGAGGAGATAGTCCCCATGCAGCATACCTGGCGCTGGTTCGGCCCCACGGACCCCATTCGCCTCGACGAAATCCGCCAGACCGGGGCCACCGGCATCGTCACCGCGCTGCACGAGATCGCCAATGGTGAGGTGTGGCCGCGCCAGGCGATCGCCGAGCGCAAGGCGCTGATCGAGGACGCCGGCTTGACCTGGTCGGTGGTCGAGAGCGTGCCGGTGCACGAGGCGATCAAGCAGGGCCTGGCGGCGCGCGACGCCTTGATTGCCAACTATTGCCAGACCCTGCGCAACCTGGCGGCGTGTGGCATCGATACGGTCTGCTACAACTTCATGCCGGTCCTCGACTGGACCCGCACCGACTTGCGCTATCGCCTGCCCGATGGGGCCCTGGCGCTGCGCTTCGACCAGGTCGCCTTCGCCGCCTTCGATCTGTACCTGCTGGCGCGCCCCGGCGCCGAGAACGACTACAGCGAAGCGCAGCAGCGCGAGGCTCGAAACTATCTCGACACCCTAGGCCAGGGTGACCGCGATACCCTGGTCGATACCCTGATCGCCGGCCTGCCCGGTGCCGAGGAGGGCTACACCCTGGCCCAGTTCCGTGAGGTGTTGACGGCCTACACCGGGATCGACGCCGACCGCCTGCGCGAGCACCTGGCGTATTTCCTGCGCGCGGTGATACCCGTGGCCGAGGAGGTGGGCATCCGCATGGCGATCCATCCCGACGACCCACCGCGGCCGATGCTGGGCCTGCCGCGGGTGGTCTCCACTGCCGAGGACGCCCAGTGGGTCCTCGATGCCGTGCCCAGCCCGGCCAACGGCCTGACGCTGTGTACCGGCTCCTACGGCGTGCGCGGTGACAACGACCTGGCCGCGATGGCGCGTCACTTCGGCCCGCAGATCCACTTCGTCCACCTGCGCTCGACGCGGCGTGAGACGCCGGATCCGCGCTCCTTCCACGAGGCGCCGCACCTCGACGGCGACGTCGACATGGTGGCGGTGATCCAGGCCCTGGTAGCAGAGGAGCGGCGTCGCGAACGCGAGGGCGGGGCGCGCCTGCCACTGCGCCCCGACCACGGCCACCAGCTCCTCGATGACCAGCAGCGCGCGACGGCTCCGGGTTACCCCCTTTATGGTCGGCTGCGCGGCCTGGCCGAACTGCGCGGCGTGGAGCTGGCGGTGCGCCAACTGACCGTCTGACCCCACCGATTGCTCGGCGGGGTCCCGTTGTGTTACTGGCTCTGGAACAGTTAGGGAGCGCTGATTTATGTCGCGAGCGAAGAGAGGCTGGTCGCCGCCGGAGCGCAGGAACCGGAGTGTAGCCTGCTACATGAGGATTCCGAGCACCGCCGGCGGCCAGGATATCGAGCGCAGCAATAAATCAGTGTTTCCTTAGCGGCCGGTGGCGGCGATCTGGCCCTCGCTCAGAGCTGCCTCGGGGGCCTGCTCCATGCGTCGACGCTCCTCATCGAGGATCGCCAGGGCCTGTTCCGGCGTGGTGCGTGGCGCCGGTGTGAGCAAGCTGACCACCATGCCTACCGTTAGAGATGCCAACACTGCCGGGATGCTGGGGTTGCCCCAGTAGGCGTTCCAGTCGGCGTTGGCGATGATCCCAAGTGACGTAGCTGAGGCGCTGACCAGTGTGGCCACGGCACCCTGCCAGTTGTAGCGCGGCCAGAAGCGGCCCAGCAGAGCGCAGGCCAACAGGCCGGCCATGATGGTGGAGATCATGCGGGTGATATAGGTGATCACATTGTCCGAGGTCAGGGCAAAAGCCAACGCCAGGCCGATAGTGGCTACCAGCGCGATCCGGGAGAAACGTACTACGTTGCGTGCCGAGGGGGTATGGCCTGTGGCCAGCACGTAGAGGTCACGCATCAGTGTCGAGACCCCGGCGATGGCATCCGAGCTGGCACTGGACATGGTTGCCGACAGCCCCGCTACCAGCAGCAACAGGCCGAGGCCCAGTGGTAGGATCTCGGTGGCCAGAAAGGGGAAGGCGAAGTTGCTGTTGTCCAGGCCCGGATTGAGGGCATGGGTGGCCATGCCGATGATCGCCGGGATGATCGAGAAGCCCAGATAGAGTACGCCGGTGATCACGAAGGAGCGGCGTACCGAAGCGACCGACTCGCCTGAATAGATGCGCTGGCGGAAGGAGGGCGTCGCTAGCACGCCCACGGCGATCACCGCGGCCAGCGATAGCGCTGGCAGGCCGCCTATGGCCCCGATCCCGAGGAAGCTCGCCGCGCCGGCGTCCATGCTCGCTGTGAGCCCGCTGAATCCACCCACTTCCACCAGCGCCAGTACCGCCATCAGCAGGAAGCCGGCGAAAAGTATCACCGCCTGAATGGTGTCGGTCCAGACCACGGCAAAATAGCCCCCGATCACGCAGTAGATACCGAAGCCCAGTGCCACCAGAATGCGTGCGGTGGTCAGGTCGATGTCTGCCATCCATGACAGGTAGAGGCCGCCGCCGAGGATATGCGCTCCTAGCCAGCCGATGCAGGCGACGTAGATGAGCACTGCCACCAGATAGCGCACCAGGCGATTGGCTCCCACATAGTAGGAGAGCTCCTCGCTCATGGTCATGAAGCGCAGCTTGCGCACCGGGGCAAATAGCAGCGCCAGCAGCAGTACACCGACGGCGCCGCCGATGCCGTAGAGCGCGCCGGCCCAGCCGTTAGCATAGCCGAAGCCCACTGCGCCCATGCTCGAGCCGGTGCCGACCATGGTCGCCACGGTAGTGCCGATGGTCAGAAAGAGGGGCACGCTGCGCCCACCGAGCAGAAAGTCGTCGCCGTTGCCGCGCTTGTGGCGCGAGATCCACCAGCCGAAACCGATCATGGCGGCGACGTACACTACAAAGGTGCCGAGGAATATATGACTGTTCATGGTAGCCTCTTATCGTTGTTTGCCCGGCCGTTGCCGCGGCCGGTGGTAAGCAATGTCTCGATCGTCGGCGGGCATCGTCTGTCAGGAAACATCCGCCGGCGGTCTGGTGCCGTGCTCCTTGCCGGGAGCACGGCACCCTCTCTTCAGGCCCGGTCGGCCCGGAAGCACTTCACGTCCACCTCCACCTTGCAGTCCACCACCAGGTCCTGGACGCTACAGATGCGTGCCGGCGGGTGGTCGCCGAAGATCTCGCGGAACACCTTGTTGAAGGACGAGAAATAGCGGGCGTCGGTGAGTACCGCGGTGACGTGCACCACGTCCTCCACGCCATAGCCGGCCTCCGTCATGATCGTCAGGCAGTTGTCGAAGGCGAGCCGAGTCTGCGCGACGATGCCGCCCTCGACGACTTCGCCGTCGGTCATCGGCGTTTGACCGGAAACGTAGAGCCAGCCACCGGCTTCTACGGCGCGGGCGAAGGGCAGCTTCTGGCCGCCGGTGCCGACGCCGCCTTCGACGCCGTAACGGGTAATGCTCATTGAGATTCCTCCTTGCTATTTTGGGTCAGGGTATTGGGGATACGCCGGGTGCGGCGCAGCATGCGCCCGGCGCGCTCGCCGGTGGCCGCTCCCTGGCGGTAGGCGATCGTGCCATTGACCACCACCAACTCAATGCCCTGGGCCGGGGCGATGGGCGTGGCGTAGTCGGCGGTGTCTTCCAGGGTCTCGAGGTTGAAGAGCGTCAGGTCGGCATAGGCCCCCTCGCGGATCACGCCGCGGTCGGTAAGGCCGAAGTTGGCCGCCGAGAGCCCAGTCATCTTGCGTACCGCTTCGGCCAGCGGCATCAGCGCCAGGTCGCGGCTGTAGTGGGCCAGCACCCGGGGGAAGGCGCCCCACAGACGCGGGTGCGGATGGGGGTCGTTGGGCAGACCGTCGGAGCCGACCATCGACAGCGGATGGGCCAGCACCCGGCGCATGTCGTCCTCGCTCATGTTGTGGTAGACCGCCCCGGCCGGCTGCAGCCGCTCGGCGGTCTCCAGCAGCGACAGCTTCCACTCCTCGGCAATTGCCGTGAGCGGGCGGCGCGCCTGCTCGGGATGCGGCTCGGACCAGGTGATGGTGATCTCGATCTCGTCGCTGACCTGGCCCAGGTCGAGGGTCGAGGAGCCGGCGGTATAGGGGTAGCAGTCGCAGTGGGCGCGCTGGTGGCGGGCGGCATCTTCCAGCTTCTTCAGGGCGTGGGGGGCGCCGCCCCAGTTGCCGGCGCCAGCGCACTTGAGGTGCGAGATCACCAACGGCACCCGGCCGTGACGGGCGGTGGCGAAGGCCTCGTCCATGGCGCCCGGCAGGCCGGCGAACTCGTCGCGCAGATGAGTGGTGTAGATGCCGCCGGCCTCGCCCACGGCGGCCACCAGCGGTGCCATCTCCGCAGTGGGGGCATGGAAGGCGTTGCGGTAGGCGAGCCCCGAGCTGAGCCCTAGGGCGCCCTCGTCCAGGGCCCGGCGCAGCAGGCGTTCCATTGCGGCGATCTCGCTCGCTTGGGCGGGGCGTGCGAAGTCATCCATCACCTGGCTGCGTAGGCTGGTGTGGCCCACCAAGGCGGCGACGTTGACGCTAGGCACTGCCTTATCTACCGCTTCGGCATAGGTGGCGAAGCTTGGGTAGCGGAAATCCTCGGCCCGCCCCAGCAGGTTCATGGGATCGGGGACCTCGCTTGCGAGGGACACGGGGCTGGCGCTGATGCCGCAGTTGCCCACCACCACCGTGGTCACCCCCTGGGAGAGCTTGGGCAGCATGTCCGGGGTGCGGATCACGTTGGTGTCGTCATGGGTATGTACATCGATAAACCCCGGTGCCAGGTAGCGACCATCGGCATCGATGACGGTCGTCGCCTCGCGGCCCTTCAGGATGCCGATTGCCATGATGCGCCCGCCGCGAATCGCCACGTCACCAGCGAAGGGTGGAGCGCCGCTACCGTCGAGTAGCATGGCATTGCGGATCAGCAGGTCGTCGGGCATGTCTGTCTCCCAATGGCTGGCGGGCAGTCGCCCAGGAGGTGCGAAGGGCGTAGACCGAATATGGCTTTGCTGCGAAATCTAGAACGACGAGGTCTTAAGAAACGCCTGCAGGCGCGGCGACTCGGGATGCAGGAACAACCGCTGGGGCGGCCCCTGTTCGGCGATTCTGCCTGCTTCCATGAAGACGACCTTGTCGGAGACGTCCCGCGCGAATCGCATCTCATGCGTGACCAACACCATGGTCATGCCCTCCTGGGCGAGGGATCGAATCGTCTCTAGCACCTCGCCGACGCGCTCTGGGTCGAGTGCGGAAGTGGCTTCGTCGAACAGCATCACCTTGGGGTTCATGGCGATGGCTCTGGCAATGGCCACACGCTGCTGCTGGCCACCGGAGAGCTGGGAAGGGCGATGATCCCGACGCTCGAGCATGCCCACCCGCTCGAGCCAGTGATCCGCCAGCTCGACCGCCTCGGACCTCGGCATGCCGCGAACCTTGGTCAACCCAAGCGTGACGTTGTCCAGCGCGCTCATGTGCGGAAACAGATTGAAGGCCTGGAACACCATGCCGGTCATCGCACGCTGACGTGCGACTTCCTGCTCGCGGATTCGGACCCGTTGGCCACGTCGGATGCTGTAGCCAATCGTTTCGCCGCCGATCAGTACCTCGCCCTGGTGAAACTCCTCGAGCAGGTTGAGGCAGCGCAGTAGGGTGGTCTTGCCGGAACCGCTGGCGCCGATGATCGACACGACCTCACCCTCGGCGACCGTGAAATCGATGCCCTTCAGTACGTCGAGTTCACCGAACCGCTTGTGTAAGTCGCGCACTTCCACGATAGGGGTCATACCGTTTTCCTCGTCGCTTGGTCGAGACGCCGACCGATGAAACGCCCAACCTGCTCGATGGCGAAGTTGATCAGGAAATAGATCACCCCGGCCAGCAGGTAGAACTGCATGTTGAGAAAGTTGTTGCTGATGATCTGTTGGGTCGTGAGTAGCAGCTCGGCGACACCGATCACCGACAGCAGCGTCGAGGCCTTGACCATCTCTACCGCGGCGGTGATCCAGGTCGGCAGGGCGTAACGCAACGCCTGGGGGAACAGGATGTAGCGAAAAATGCTGCCGAAGGTGAGGCCGATCGCCCGGCCGGCTTCGATCTGCCCGCGCGACAACGATTGCAGGGCGCCCCGCAATATCTCCCCGACGTGAGATGAGCAGAACAGCGTGAGTGCCAGTGCACCCGCCTGGAAAGCGGTGAGATTCAGGCCCACGGCGGAGGAGACGTAGAACGTCGCCAGCACCAGAACCAGCACGGGCGTACCGCGAATGATGTCGATGTGGAGTCGGGCCGGCCACTTGAGTGGTTTGCCACCGTAGGTGACCGCGATGCCGATCACCATGCCGAGCACGGTTCCAGCCATGATCGCGATCAGCGACACCGCGAAGGTGATCGCCGTACCGTTCACCAGGGCAGCGCGATTGGCGACCACTTGATTCAGAAAGTAATCCCATTCCATGTCAGCTTTTCTCCAGCACCAATCGCTTCTCCATCGCCCTCAGCACCAGCGTGATGGCGAAGCAGCAGGCGATGTAGAGCAGCGAGGCGACGAGCCAGACCTCGATCACCCGGAAGGTTTCAGAATTGATCTTGCGGGCGTAGTAGGTCAGCTCGGGAACCGCGATGGTGGCAGCCAGGGAGGTGTCCTTGAACAGGGAAATGAAGTTGTTGCCGAACGCGGGCAGTGCGTTGCGAAACATGATCGGCAGCACGATATAGCGTTTGATGCGAAGCGACGTCAGGCCGATCGCCTGTCCGGCTTCGGTCTGGCCCTGGGGGACGCTCAACAGGCCGCCGCGAAAGACCTCCGCCATGTAGGCGCTGGCGTAGAGCGACAAGGCCACGATGAAGCTGGTGATCTTGTCCAGCGACAGCCCCAACTGCGGCATACCGAAAAACAGGAACAGCACGATCACTAGGATCGGTAGATTGCGAAGCATCGAGATCCAGGTAAAGGCTAGGCTGCGCAGCCAGCGGCTTGGGGCACGGCTGGCGAAGGCCACTACCAGCCCTAGAACGGAACCGATGGCGATCGATACTAGCGCCAACAGCAGGCCGAGGCCGATACCGCTGAGCAGCAACGGCCACTGATTCAGGATGGGGGCGAAGTTGAAGTGATAGTTCATGTCGGTCCATCTGCACGAGGAAGCAGTGTAGTGGGACGTTGCCGGGCAAGGAGCTGCCAGGCAACGTCAGCGGGCCGGGTTAGCGCATTTCAGCGGGGAAGCCGGTCTGCGGGGCAGGAGGACGCTCGCCAAACCACTGTTCGAACGCGTCGGCATAGCGCTGGAACTCGACGCCGTACATGGCTTCTTCGAGGGTGGTGTTGACGAAGTTCAACCAGCGCTGGTCATCGGGTGAGACGGCGCAGGCATAGGACTGCGGGTTCCAGCTGTAGCCGGCATCGGCATAGCGACCGGGGTTGTTTTTCATGTACCACTTCAACGTCGACAGGTCGGTGGCGACGGCGGCGGCGCGACGCGAGTTGAGTGCCTGGTAGATCAGGTTTTGGCTCTCATACTGATCGACCCTTGCTTGTGGCAGCGCTTGGTGAACCATCTCTTCGGCATAGACGTTCTGTAGTACTGCGACGGTAATGTCGTCGCCAGCGTCCTGGAGTGCGTCATAGTTGCCGTAGTCGCTACCCTCGAGCACCAGCAGACCGACGCCCTCCCGGTAGTAGGGCACGGTGAACGCGACCTGCTGGGCGCGGGCAGATGTGACCGTCATCCCCTGGCAGGAGATATCGACCTTATTCGTCAACAGGTTGGGGATGCGGGCATCCGATGATTGATTGACGAAGCGGACCTTGCTGGGGTCGTTGAACAGGCCCTGGGCCAGGATATGACCGATATCGGCATCGAACCCTACGGTCTGCCCCTTATCGGTGAAGTGCCAGGGAGGGTTCGAACTACCAGTACCGACGATGAGTTCGCCTCGATCGAGCACCGTCCGCAGGGTATCGGCCTGAGCCGTTGTGGCGGCAAGAGAGGGGAGGAGGGTGAGCGCCGCAATAGCGCCAAATGCTTTGAGAGTCGTTTTCATGGAAGTAGGCTCATCTTGTTGCTGTTGTTGTCCGGTATATCAGACCGTTGTCTGGTTTATCGGATAGAGTTATACTGCACCCATTCATTAGCGCTGCGCAAGTGGGTTAACCAGCTGCCGCCACAGAGGGGTAGACTGGGGCCTATGTACTCATCAACGAGGTGATATGAGCCGCTCCAACACCACATCGTCCCCCCGTGCCCGTGGCGTCGATCGCGTCATCTCTCTGTGTGAGCAGCTTCATCTGCATCGGCAACCGATGACGCCGAAGGAGCTGATTGAGGCGACCGGCGCACCGCGGTCGAGCGTATACGAACTGGTCAGCCTGCTAAGTGAAGCGGGCTGGTTGGAGACGACTAGCGATGGCCGGATCTTCTTCGGCCGGGCAATGCACTATTTCGGCCTCGACTATGCCGATCACAACGATCTTCTGCGCCGTGCCCGACCAGTAATGCGTCAACTATCGGCGCGCTTCGATGAGACCACTCAGCTGTGCATGCTGGATGGCGACAAGTACACCGTCATGCTCAACGAGAATGGCGCTCGGCCGTTTCGTATCAGCTCTGAAGTGGGTGTGAAGGTGCCGATTCCATGGACCGCATCCGGTCGGGTGCTGCTCGGTGGGATGAGTCGGGAGGCGATGCTGGGGCTGATACCGGAGGAAGATTTCGTTCTTCCCAGCGGCGAGCGTATCGATATCGAGGGCTTCATCGCCGATATCGAGTCGACGCGTCGTCGGGGTTACGCCATGACCGAGGGGTTGGTCGACAGCTTTGCTTGCTGCATGGCCGTTCCTGTATACGAGGGTGCCGGCCCGGCCCGGGCCACCCTCTGTTTCACCGTCGGCCGCGATGCCGATGAGACCCGCCGGGAGACCTTGCTTGCGGCATTGCGTGAGGCGTCCTGTTCGCTCTCCAGCGGAGAGTGATACCCGCTGCCCCCTGTCTGGAGACAGACCATGAACGAAGCAACTCCTTTAACATCTTCTTCGGTGTTGCCGCAGAAAGGCACTCCTCTTGCCATTCCCTGCAAACTGCTTGGGGATGTGCCGCTGCCGGCGGCGGTGATCCATGAGGCGCCGCTGGCCCATAACCTGGCGTGGATGCAGCGCTTCGCCGAGGCCCATGGCGCGCGGCTGGCGCCCCACGGCAAGACCACCATGGCGCCGGCGCTGTTCCGGCGTCAGCTCGAGGCCGGTGCCTGGGGCATCACTCTGGCCACGGCATCGCAGTGCCGGGCGGCCTTCGTGCATGGGGTGCGTCGGCTGCTGATGGCCAACCAGCTGGTGGGCGAGGCCAATATGGGCATCGTCGCCGAGCTGATCGAGGGCGGCGCCGACTATTACTGTGTCGTGGATAGTGTTGAGAATGTTGGCCAATTGGGGCCTTTCTTCGCCGCCCGAGGGCTCGAGCTGCAGGTACTGATCGAGTTGGGCGTGACAGGGGGGCGTTGCGGTTGCCGCGATGCCATCCAGGTCGAGGCACTGGTGGCGGCCATCGCCGAGCAGCCGGCCCTGCGGCTGGTGGGGGTCGAGGGGTACGAGGGCATGATCGCCGGCGGTGACGAGGTCGCCGCGGTCCGCGCCTACGGCGAGCGGTTGGTCGACACCGTCAGGGCGCTGCACGCCAGCGGTGTGCTCGCCTGCGAGGCACCGATCGTCACTGCGTCTGGCTCCAAGTGGTTCGACCTGATTGCCGAGGCCTTCGACGAGGCCGAGTTGCGCGAGCACTACACACCAGTGCTGCGGCCGGGCTGCTATGTGGTGCATGATCACAAGTTATATGCTGGCGCCATGGCCGACGTGAAGGCGCGCCATCCGCACCTCGAAGGCGAGCTACAGCCAGCGCTGGAAGTCTTCGCCCATGTCCAGTCGCTACCCGAACCGGGGCTTGCCATTATCGCGCTTGGCAAGCGTGATATCGGCCACGAGCCGGACTTGCCGCTACCGCTGCGGCTTTATCCCTTGGCCTCGCAACCGGAAGCGGGCATGGTTCCGGCTGACGTCACGGCCTGGCACACGACGCACATCATGGATCAGCACGTCTTCCTGGCGATTCCCCAAGATACTCCTATCGCCGTCGGCGATGTGATCGCCTTCGGCACCTCTCACCCCTGCCTCACCTTCGACAAGTGGCGCCAGCTGCTGTTGGTCGATGACACCCTGACGGTCAAGGAGGCTCTGGCGACCTACTTCTGAAGTCGCGCTAGACCATCGCGTCCGCCGTGAGGCGGGCCACCGCCGCGGGCAGCTCGCTGGCGTGATGGATGGCGATGGCTCCGACGGGAGTGGTCTCGGCGGCGGGGAAGCGGTTGAGGTGAATCACCTGCATGCCGGCCTCGAGGCCGGCGGCCACGCCCACCGAGGCGTCGTCGATCACCACGCAGCGCGCCGGTGGATAGCCCATGCTGGCGGCGGCCTGCAGAAAAAGGCCCGGATCCGGTTTCCACACCTCGAGGGTATAGGCGCTGAACAGCCGCTCCTCGAAATGATGGCTGAAACCCACGCTCTCCATCGCACAGCGAATCTTGGCCTCGGGGCCGTTGGAGACCACCGCCTTGGGGTGGGCGTCAAGTGCCGCCAGGGCGTCGGCCATGCCGGCGATGGGCATTAGCTCGGCGCGCATGCGCCGCTCCATCAGGGTGCGCATCTCCTGCTCCAAGCGTTCGCGGCGCGCAGCGTCGAGGGTGCCATGACGCCGTTCGAGGGCGAGCACGATGGTCAGGAAGCGGACGCCACGAAACTCCTGCATATACTGGCGCGGCGTGAAGGGTAGCCCGAAGCGCGGCAGCACCTCGGCCATGACCTCGGCGAGCAGTATCTCGCTGTCGACCAGGGTGCCGTCGGAATCGAACAGCAGGCAGAGTGGGGTAGTCATGCAAATGTCTCCGGATGCGTGGCGATGAGGGCCTCGAGTCGCTGGCGATCGGGCAGCCCTTCCATGTCGCCGATGACCTTGACCGCCTCGGCGCCGAGCAGGTTGCCGCGCAGCACGGCCTGACGCGGATCGAGCCCATCGAGCAGGGCGCTGATCACGCCAACGGCAAAGGCGTCGCCGGCGCCCACGGTATCGACTACCTCGGCCACCGCGAAGCCGGGCACACTGAGGCTCTGTTCGCGGCCGCCGAGCGTGCCGCGATAGTAACCGCCCTGGGGGCCCAGCTTTATGACAACCGCCTTGGCACCGCGCTCTAGATAGAAGTCGGCGATGCCCTCGGGGGATTCCCGTCCGGTCAGCCGCCGCCCCTCGGCGAGGCCGGGCAGCACCCAGTCGGCCTGGGCGGCGAGGCGATTGAGGGTGTCACGCATCTCCTCTTCGCTGTGCCACAGGCTGGGGCGCAGGTTGGGGTCGAAGGAGATGCTCGCACCGGCGGCGCGGGCCTGGGCCAGCAGGTGGTGGGAGAGCGCCCGGGCGCTGGACGAGAGGGCGGGAGGAATGCCGGTGGCGTGGAGGTGCCTGAGGGCGCTGAGGTCGAGGTCACTGGCGTCGTCGCAACACAGCTGACTTGCCGCGCTGCCGCGGCGGAAGTAGCTGACCCGGGGATCCTGGCCATCCTCCGCGCGCTCCTTGAAAAGTAGGCCGGTGGGGTTGATGGCGTCGCTGACCAAGTGGCGGCAATCCAGCCCTTCCTGCTCCAGGGTGCGGCGGATGAACTCGCCGAATCCGTCGTCGCCGACGCGGCTCAGCCAGGCGACGCCGAAGCCGAGCCTGGCCAGGCCAATGGCGACATTGGTATCGGCGCCGGCGATCCTGCGCCGGAAGCGCTCGACCTCGGCCAGCGCGCCCGGCGTCTCGGCGACGAACATGGTCATGGCCTCACCGAAGGTAAGGATCTCGGGGGGGGTAGGGCTAGGCATGGGTGAGTCGTCTCCGCATGAGTCAACGGCCAGAGGAGGCCGCTGGTGGTGGCTGGGGTGGCGTGCCGGCCGCGGTCGAGCCGCGTGCCATCAGCGTTGGGGAGTGCTGGATGTCATCGATGGCGCGGGCGGGGTCGGCCAGGCGCTTTAGCAAGCATGCGACTGCGCTGTGGCCGATGGCCGCGGTGGGTTGGGCAAGGGTGGTAATGCCGGGTTCGACCAGCCCACACCAGTCGAGCTCATCGATCCCCATCAGGCCGGTGGCGCCAGGGCGAATCGCCAGGGCGTGGAAGGCACGGGTGGCGGCCAGGGTCATGTTGCCGTTGGCACATAGCACGGCTTTTGGCGCCGCGGCCGGGCGCTGGATAAATGCGCTGAGCGCGGCCTGCAGTGACTCGTCGGCGCAGTCCGGCGCCTGGCAGTGGACCTCACCGCGCAGTCCTCGCGGTGCCAGGCCGTGGCGGAAGCTTGCCAGGCGCTGTTCGCGGGAGCTGACCTGGGCTGCAGGCTCGCTGAGATAGAACACCTCGCGGTAGCCCTGCGCGGCTAGGTGGTCGAGGGCCATCTCGATGGCCAGGCGGTTATCGAGCCCCACCACATCGGCACGTGCGTGGTCGAGGCGGCGGTCGAGCAGTACCGTGGGAATGGTCTGGGCGTCGAGCGCCGGCTGGTGGCTGCCGGTCGGGTTGATCACCAGCCCCTCGACCCGGTAGGAGGCGAGCAGCGCCAGGTGCTCGCGCTCCTGGGAGGGGGCGTTATCGGTGTTGCACAGCATCAGCGAGTAGCCGTGCTGGCGACATGCCTGTTCCACGCCATGCATCACCGCCACCGAGAAGGGGTTGCGGATGTCTGCCACCAGCATGCCGATCAGCCGCGAATGCCCCCCCTTGAGGCCGCGAGCCATGCGGTTGGGTGAAAACCCCAACTGTTCGGCTGCCGTGGCAATGCGCTCCTGCAGCGCCGCCGACAGCCTCTCGCGCTCGTCGCCAAAGTAGCGCGACACGCTGGTCTTGGAGGCGCCGGCGGCGCTGGCGACGTCATGCAGGGTAGGGGCGCGATCGGCCATGCGTGATGCTATCCAGTGGCAATGGTAACGTTCCCATCCTAACTCTTCCTGGCCGTTGCGGCAAACCCCTAGATGCCACCCACCACCAAGGCGCTATGGTCGAGGCCGGCATCGATGGGGTATCAATGGGAGGTCATAGGCTGAGTCCCAAAAGGAGAGATGAAATGGCGATCTATCGCTACGATGGCATGACCCCCGAGGTGCACGCCGACAGCTACGTGGCCGAAACCGCGGATGTGATGGGCCGGGTGGCGCTGCACAAGGGCAGTAGCGTGTGGTACCAGGCGGTGCTGCGCGGCGACAACGAGCTGATCGAGATCGGCGAAGGCAGCAACGTGCAGGAGGGGGCGGTGCTACACACCGATCCGGGCTACCCGCTGACGGTGGGCAAGCGGGTCACCGTGGGCCACCAGGCGATGCTGCACGGCTGCAGCGTCGGCGACGGTGCGCTGATCGGCATTCAGGCGGTGGTGCTCAACGGCGCCAGGATTGGCAAGAACTGCCTGGTCGGCGCCGGGGCGGTGGTCACCGAGGGCAAGGAGTTCCCCGACAACTCGCTGATCCTCGGCGCGCCGGCCAGGGTGGTGAAGACCTTGAGCGACGAGGCCATCGCCGCCATGCAGAAGGGCGCCGACAAGTACGTTGAGCGTGGCCGGGTGCATCGCGAGACCCTGGAGCGGATCGATTGAGAAAATCTCCGCCATCGATGTTGCACTGCACAAAATGCTCTGCTATGTTGCACTGCAACGAAGGACGAAAAGCCTTCGCTCCCGAAACCTACGGAGGTGTCCCATGAGCAACGCAACTATCGATCAAGCCACTCAGCAGTTCGAATCCATGTTCTTCGGTCCGGCCCGTGCCTATGCGGCACTGAGCATCGACTACGCCGAAAAGCTGCTGAACACCCAGTACGAAGCGGTCAAGTCCTATAGCGACGTCAGCATGAGCCAGGCACGCGCCATGCTCGACATCAAGGATGCGGAAGGTCTGCGTACTTACGTCGAAGGCCAGCAGAAGGTGGCCAAAGAGCTGTCCGAGCGCGTCAAGGGCGATGCAGAGAAAGTCGTCGCGCTGAACCAGGATTTCGTTCAGAAAGGCCAGAAGCTGGCTGAAGAGAACATCCAGACCGCGTCCAAGGCTGCCAGCAAGGCCGCCAAGTAACGCTCGACTCGCGCCATATGGCGTCGTGTTGAATCAGCCGCCACCCGAGAGGGTGGCGGCTTTTTTTCTGTGTGCTGTTGGCGGGCCATTTGGCCTGCTTTGTCGTATGTATCAACTGAGTACTATTTGTCTGCGCTTCGCGACAGCCGGTCGAGTCGCAGACGCTCGCGTTCATCGAACAGGCGTCGGCTGCCGGCAGCCACTGCTGCCATGGTGCCGAAGCCGGTGCCCACGGTAATCGTGAACATCACCAGGATCTGATATTTGACGGCCAGCGACGGCGGACTGCCGGCGAGGATCTGCCCGGTCATCATGCCGGGCAGGCTGACCACGCCGGCGGCGGCCATCGCATTGATGGTCGGGATCATGCCGCTGCGCATCGCCTCGCGGCGCAGGTCGCCCACCGCTTCCTGCCAGCGTTGGCCGAGCATCAGGCGGTTCTCGATTACCGCGCGCTGGCGCCATACGCTGTCGGTCAGGCGATCCAGCGACAGTGCTACCCCGGTCATGGTGTTGCCGAGCATCATGCCGAGTAGCGGAATGGCGTACTGCGGCGTGTACCACGGTTCGGGTCCGACGATAACCGTCAGGGTCAGCACGGTGACGGTGAACGACGACACGAACATCGATAGCGTGCCGATGCCAAACGCCCAGCCGCCTTTCAGGCGACGTTTCTGGCGTGCCATGACTTCGCGTCCGGCGATCAGCAGCATGGCCAGCGACATCAGTACGACCCAGTGCAGGTGTGCCACCGTGAACAGCGCTTCCAGCACCAGTCCGATCAGTGTCAACTGAATCACCGTCCGCGTGGCGGCGATCAGCAGGCTGCGGCCGACACCGAGTCGGCTCATGGCAGTGCAACCGGCCAGCGCTATCACCAGCAGTGCGGCGAGCCCCAGTTGCCACCAGGCCAGATCGATCACTTCCATGCTTGAGGCTCCAGGTGCTGGTCGGCAATGTGCAGGTGGCGCGTTGCCACCCGGGCAATTTGGTTCATGTCGTGAGCGACCCACAGCGCTGCCAGCGGCGTGTCGCGAATCTGCTGGCGCAGCCACGCTTCACAGCGGGTGATATTGTCGGCATCCAGGTTGGCGGTGGGTTCGTCGAGCAGCAGCACCTTGGGCCGGTGGGCGATCGCGCGCAGCAGTCCCAGGCGCTGTTTCTCGCCTGACGATAGCCGCGCCACGTCCCAGTCGAGGGTATCAGCAGCAAAGCCCAACTGCGCCAGGCTAGCCTTGAGCGATTCGCAGCACGGGGCCGGGAAGTGCTCGCCGACCCGCTCGTACCACCACTGGCTGTCTGCCGGAATCAGCATGACCCGCTGCCGCCAGTCGCTGCCGCGCCAGTCACTACGCGCTATATTGCCTAGCCAGGCCTCACCGCCGTGGGGCTCGAGGTCGGCAATCGCCCTCAGCAGTCGCGTCTTGCCCGAACCGCTGGGACCGGACAGGCAAACGATGTCGCCTGCGGCGATCTCCAGAGAGACCGCGTGCAGTTGGCCGATCGCGATGTCGTCAAGGCTCAGGAGTGGCGGCTGCTTCATGGCATGGAACTCGATAGTGGATGGCAGGCCGCTTGGCCCGCGGATGGGGCGAGCGTCGGTGCTTTGCCTTAGGAGCGTGCATCGTCGACAATTCATCCAGGTGATGCAATTTGACCAATCGGTCAGCTGAAATGGCGACACGGCAGAAACATGAGGATACGACATGCAGGGAATTCGGCGCGGGCTGTTGATGGTGTTGCTGGCCTGGCTGCCTGGCCTGGCCCACGCAGGGGTGCCAACGGTGGCCGCCGCCTCGGACCTGCAGTTCGCCCTCGAGGACATCGCCGAGCGTTTCACCGCCGAGACCGGCCAGGCACTGCGCCTGAACTTCGGCTCGTCGGGCAACTTCCGCCGCCAGATCGCCCAGGGCGCGCCCTTCGAGCTCTACCTCTCCGCCGACGAGGCCTACGTCGAGGCGCTCCACGCCGACGGGCATACCGTCGATGCCGGCGTGCGCTATGCAGTGGGGCGGCTGGTATGGCTACAGCCGGCCGGGCGCGATGACCTGCCCGGTGACGACGCGCCGCTGGCCGCGGTGCAGGCTGCGATAGCCAGCCTGCAGGCGGGAGAAGGGCGCGCGCGCATCGCCCTGGCCAACCCCGAGCATGCGCCCTACGGCGTGGCCGCGCAGCAGGCACTGGAGCATGCCGGCCTGTGGGCCGAGATGCAGCCGCTCAAGGTGCTCGGCGAGAATGTTTCCCAGGCGGCGCAGTTCGCGCTGGGCGGTGACGCCCGCGGCGGCCTGGTGGCCTATTCGCTGGCCTTGGCGCCGGCGCTGGCGGCACGCGCGGACCATGTGCTGATTCCCGAGGCGTGGCACGCGCCGCTCAACCAGCGCATGGTGCTGATCGACGGTGCCGGCGAGACCGCCCGGGCCTTCTACGCCTATCTGCAGCAGGATGAGGCGCGCGAGATGCTCGCCGAGTACGGCTTCAGCGTGCCGTCAGGCGGTGAGACGCCTTGATGGATTGGCGTGCGCTGACGGTCTCGCTGCAGCTGGCGGTCTTTACCTGCCTGCTACTGATCCCTATTGGACTATGGCTGGGGCGAACCCTGGCGACCCGCCGGTTTCGCGGCAAGGCGCTGTGCGAGGCGGCGGTGGCACTGCCGCTGGTGATGCCGCCCACCGTGCTGGGCTTCTACCTGATGCTGGCATTCGGCGTCGAGGCACCGTTTGGCGCACTGTGGCAGCGGCTGACCGGCAGCGGCCTGAATTTCACCTTCAGCGGTATCCTGCTGGCCTCGCTGGTGGTCAACCTGCCGTTCGCCGTGCAGCCCATCCAACGCGCCTTCGAGGGGGTGCCGAGCAACGTCCGCGAAGCGGCCTGGTGCTGCGGCCTCTCGCCATGGCAGACCTTCGCCCGTATCGAGCTACCGCTGGTATGGCCAGGGTTGATCTCGGCACTGGCGCTGACCTTCGCCCACACCCTCGGCGAATTCGGGGTGATCCTGATGGTGGGGGGCTCCATCGACGGCGAGACGCGCACCCTGGCGATCTCGATCTACGACCGCGTGCAGGCCTTCGACGAGGCCGGCGCGGGGATCATGTCGGCGATCCTGCTGGCGGTCTCCTTCGTGACCATCGGCGTGGTCTACGGCCTTGCCCGCCGCGGCAGGGGGCTGCATGTCTGAGCCGTCTTCCCCGCCACAAGGCCTCGAGGTGCGGCTGCAGCAGGCCGGGCCTATTCCGCTGGCCGCGGATTTCCACTGCGCGCCCGGCGAGCTGCTGGCGCTGGTGGGCCCCTCCGGCGGCGGCAAGACCACCCTGCTGCGTGCCATCGCCGGCCTCTATCGGCCTGAGCGCGGGAGCATTCGCTGCGCCGGGGAGACCTGGTTCGATGCCGAGGGCGGCGTCTGCCTGAGCCCGCAGCGGCGACGTATCGGCCTGGTATTCCAGGACTACGCGCTGTTTCCCCACCTCACCGCTCAGGCCAACGTCATGGCGGCAATGGATCATGTGCCGCGGGGCGAGCGTGCTGCGCGTGCGTCACGCTGGCTGGCCCAGGTGCGGCTCGAGGGGCTCGAGGGGCGCTACCCGGCGGCGCTGTCCGGCGGCCAGCGCCAGCGGGTGGCGGTGGCCCGGGCGCTGGCCCGCGAGCCGCGGGCGCTGCTGCTCGATGAGCCGTTCTCGGCGGTGGACCAGGTCACCCGGCGGCGTCTGCAGCGCGAGCTGGCCCAGCTGCGCGAGATGATCGACATTCCCAT
Source organism: Halomonas salipaludis (assembly GCF_002286975.1). Classification (GTDB taxonomy): domain Bacteria; phylum Pseudomonadota; class Gammaproteobacteria; order Pseudomonadales; family Halomonadaceae; genus Franzmannia; species Franzmannia salipaludis. The sequence continues at coordinate 373,938 of NZ_NSKB01000002.1, read as the reverse complement.
CATGCTGGTCACCCACGACCTGGAGGAGGCCGCGGCGCTGGCCGACCGGCTGTGCGTGTTGCACGCCGGCGAGACGTTGCAGAGCGGCACCGCCGAGGCACTGTTTCGCCGCCCGGTGTCGCCCCAGGTAGCGCGCCTGCTCGACAAGCACAATGTCTTCGAGGGGCAGGCGCTGCGCGGCAACGATGGGCAGAGCGGCGTGCAGTGGGGCCCCTACCGGCTCACCGCCGAGCTGCCGGCAAACGTCGCGAGTGGCGACCAGCTGCACTGGTATGTTCCGCCTTCGGATGTCGTGCTTCACCGGCGCGCGCGGCCCTCTCGCGGTGAGCGCGAGAACCCCGTGCATGGCTGGGTCAGTGAGATGATCGTGCTCGGCGGCATCGCCCAGGTCACCCTGAGCTTTGCCCATACTCGCGATAGCCTGCGTTTCGAGATCGCCACCCATGCGGCGCGGCGCAATGGCCTGTCCCGCGGTGAGCCAGTGGGTGTATCGCTGTTGGCCGCGGGCCTGCACGTCATGCCCGATGCCGGGCCGAGGCGCCTATCGGAAGGTCAGCACGAGGGCCCCGGACTCGACTGATCGAGCGTTTCGCAGCGGTTACGGCCCCTTGATTTGGCCAGGTACAGCGCCTTGTCGGCTTCTACCAGCAGGTGTTGGGGGCTGGTGTCCTGCCCGCTGTGGGTGGCGATGCCAATGCTGATGGTCACCGGTATGGCCCGTCCATCCTCGCCCTGCAGGGTCAGGCATTCGACATCGTCGCGCAACGCCTCGGCGATCTCCCACGCAGCGCGGCCATCTGCGTCCTTGACCAGCGCTGCAAACTCCTCGCCACCGAGTCGGCCCAGCGGGCCCCGTGGATGCAGGTGCTTGTCGAGCCGCCGGGCGACCGCTTGTAACACCGTATCGCCCACCTGGTGGCCGTGCTGGTCGTTGATGCGTTTGAAATTATCGATGTCGATCACCAGTACCGAACAGGGGTTGGCTTCGCGTAGCGAGCGTCTCAGCTGCTTGATAGCCTGGCGCAGGAAGGTGCGCCGGTTGGCGAGACCGGTCAGCGAGTCGGTGGTCGCCAGTTGTTTGAGCTCATGCTCCATGCGCTTGCGCTCGCTGATGTCCAGGCTCCAGATCAGCCAGGCACGATGCGAGTCGATCTCGAGGTGGCGTACCGAGAGCAGCGCCCAGTATGGCGACCTGGGATCGAGGCGTGCCTCCCAGTTGTCGAACGCCTGGCTCGTGGCCAGCCGCTGCATGAAGAGTGTGTACTGGTGCGAATCGACGAATAGCGACTCGAGAAAGCCACTGTCATTGGTGCTGGCGCGTTGCCGAAGGGTGTCGCTGATATAGTAGGCGTGCTGGTCGTTGGCACCGAGCAGGGCCACGTCGCTCGGGCTCGAGTCGAGGATGATGCCGAGCAGTGCCTTGCGCTCCTCGAGGCGCCGGGTACGCTCGGCGACACGCTCTTCCAGCGACTGGTTGAGGGTGCCGAGCTCGCGTGTCAGGTGCAGCGTATGGCGGTAGTCTCTGAATAGCTTGGCCGCCAGCAGCAGGCTGCCTGTACCCAAGAGCAGCAGCACCCATACCAGTCGCTGGAAGGTGCGCTTGAGGTCGTGGCGTTCGGCATCGAGACGGCTGGCCACGGCAATATTGGCACTGACGATGATGTCGTGGGTGGGGCCCAGCATGGTCGGTAGCTGATCTGCCATCTCGTCGGCGACCTGGATGGCCTGGGAGGTGTCCTGCCACGAGAGGCGTGACGACCAGGCTTGAAGCAGCGAGTCGAGGTGCTCGAGGGTTTCGGGTAGTTCAGCATGCGCCTCGGGTAGATAGTCGAAGACCCGGGTATGCTGCAGCGGGGCGAGTTGACTCTTCGCTACCCCCAGGCGCTGGATCAGTTCAGGCGCCGTCGCCTCGCCAGCCAGCACGCGGTTGGCGGTGTCGCTCAATCGGCGTGTTTCCGAGTGCAGCTGATAGCTCTGCCACACTTCGGTATGCATCCCCGGAGCAGAGTACTTCGCATACTTGGCATTGACGGTGACCAGGCTATAGGCCGTGGCCAAGATCATTGTCGCTAGCGTAGATAGAAGCGCCAGCATGGCCAGCTTATGGTGACGGGGGCGGCTGGGCTGCATGAGTGGCCTCACTCTAGCCTCAGTTCATCGAGTTGCCACACCGTGCGGCTGAAAAAAACGCGGGTCAGTAGTTCAGGATGCTCGCCATAGGGGTACATGATGACCAGCGGGCCACGCTGGCTGATGCTGAGGTACTCGCCATTGCGCTGATAGGCGATGATCGGATCGTAGTGCTCGAGGTCGCTACCGGGGATGGTTTCGCGATAGCTGTCCATGGCGCTGGCGGTGATTCGAGCAGGCCAGGGCTCGCCCAACCCCTGGAGCAGCGAGGCCAGGGAGACTCCTGTCCATTCGGCCTCGTGATCGCCGACATCGGGAATCAGGCCTGTCACACTGCGCCGTGGGTATGCTTCCAGGTCGGCCACACTGAGTACATGCGGAGTGCCTCCTGCGCCAGGGTGAATGGTAAGAATCGGCATATCGCGGGGTGGCGCTGCCTGGGCGCCAAAGGCCAGGATCAGGCCAGTCAGCAAGAGGCTAGTGATGACCCGGTGCATGCCAGTTCTCTCCTTCAGGTTCATTATCGATTTCCTCTGGGCATTGTTCTGGCAGTAATATCGGCGGGACCTAGCTTAAGCTGTAGCACCTTGTGCGAGCACCCTAAATTGAGTACCGCTCAAACACCAGAGGATGAAGGATGAACCTGACCCGCCGCCAGCTACTGCTCGGCATGAGCGCTACCCTGATGATGCCCAGGGCGTTGTTGGCGCAGTCCGACGCTGGCCAGCCCATGGACTTTGCCCGCGATACCCTCGCCATCCATAGCCAGCACGGGCCGCACAAGCTCGAGGTCGAGCTGGCTGAGAGCTTTGCCCAGCGCGCCCGGGGGCTGATGGATCGCGACGAACTGGCCAGCGATGCCGGCATGCTGTTCGTCTACGCCGAGCCGCAGTCGTCGCGCAACGGCTTCTGGATGTACCGCACCCGGATTCCGCTGGATATCGCCTTTATCGACGAGCAGGGACGTATCTCGACCATCGCCAGCATGCAGCCCTGCACGTCATCGGATCCGAGCGAATGCCCGGTGACGCGCCCCAACGCTCGCTATATCGCCGCGCTAGAGGTCAATGCCGGCTATTTCACCGAGCACGGCATCGAGGAGGGCGACTGCGTGGCGATCCCCGCGGCGGCCCTGCAGTGCCTGGCCGAGCTGGACGAGGGGGTGTAGCACAGCAGGGCCGAATACTCGGCGCCTCGGTGGCTCTGCGCCGCAACGGCCATATCCGCATCGGCCTGCTGGAGCGAGCGCTGCCCACCGACCCGAAGTTTCCCTATGGCTGCCGCGGGTGCTGAGCTATAACCTGGGACAGGGTGACGATAACGGGGAGGGCGGCATGCGAATAGGCGTTGTGATGACAGGCTGTGCTGCACTGCTAGCGATGCTGGCGTCGGCGCCGCTCGAGGCTCAGCGCACTGGCTGGCAGGCGGGTGAGCCGCATCAGGCCAGGGAGGCGCGTGATGGGCGGCAGCGCCAGTCGCGACGTGGGGAGCACGCCCCCCAGGCCCGTCCACGGCCACGGGTCGAGGTAGTGATTCCCCTCGAGCTGCTGCCCCAGGCGGCTCAGCCTGGTGTGCCAGCTAGCCCGCAGGCCCCCGATGAACCGCTGGTGCTCGACTGCCGGGCGCTGGCCGAGCGACTGGAACGCCTGCGCGCCGACACCACCGTCGGTACGCGCCAGCTGCGCGAGCGCCGCGAGCTGGAGGCCCGCTATCGGCGCGCCTGCCGGTAGAGCATTTGTCGCACTTGAGCGTGTGATTGGCGACATTCGTTGCAAATACGCGCAGAAACTTGCAACCCCTTACCCTAGCCTGTACCAATGGCCATCCCCGATGAACGCCACACGGCGCCGCTGCCTGTCACCTGCAGAGCGCAGCTGGCCCGCGCGCGCCGCGCAGAATAAACAGGAGATGGCATGAATCAGCCAGTGAATGCCGACCTCGAAAGATCCGCTAGCGCCTTCGAGGCACGCCAGTTCAAGGTCTACACCCATCGCCAACTCGACAAGATCGAGGCGCTCCAGTCTCTGCCTGAGGACCTGCGTTTCGACATGCGGGTGGTCAGCCAGGTACTGCCGTTTCGCGTCAACGAATACGTGATCGAGGAGTTGATCGACTGGGACAATGTGCCCGCGGATCCGGTCTTCCAGCTCACCTTTCCCCAGCGCGGCATGTTGCGCCCCGAGCACTTCGACGAGGTCGCCGAGCTAGTGCGTCGCGATGCGTCGACGGCCGAGATGAAGCCGGTGATCGAGCGGGTGCGCAGTGAGCTCAATCCGCACCCGGCGGGGCAGATGGACCTCAACCTGCCGCTGCTCGACGGCGAGCCGCTGCCCGGCATGCAGCACAAGTACCGCGAGACGGTGCTGTTCTTCCCAAGCCAGGGCCAGGTGTGCCACAGCTACTGCACCTTCTGCTTCCGCTGGGCGCAGTTCGTCGGTGACAAGGAGCTCAAGTTCGCCTCCAGCGAAGCGGGCTCCTTGCACCGCTACCTGGCCGAACACACCGAGGTGCGTGATCTGCTGATGACCGGTGGCGACCCCATGGTGATGAAGGCCAAGCACCTGCGCCAGTACCTGGAGGGGCTGATGGCCCCGGAGCTGGATCACGTCCAGGACATCCGCATCGGCACCAAGAGCCTGACCTTCTGGCCCTACCGCTTCGTCACCGACCCCGACGCCGAGGATATCCTTGAGCTGTTCCGCGAGCTGACGGCTGCTGGCAAGCACGTGGCCTTCATGGCGCACTTCAATCACTGGAAGGAGATGGACACCCCCATCTGCCGCGAGGCGATTCGCCGTATCCGTGCCACCGGTGCCGAGATTCGCACCCAGGCGCCGCTTCTGAAGCACATCAACGACGACGCCGAGCAGTGGGCGAAGATGTGGACCACCCAGGTACGCCTGGGGATGATCCCCTACTATATGTTCGTCGAGCGTGACACCGGTGCTCGCCACTACTTTGAAGTGCCGCTGGTGCGCGCCTACGAGATCTATCGCGAGGCCATCAAAACGGTGCCGGGCCTGGCACGTACCGCGCGGGGGCCATCGATGTCCGCCGATCCGGGCAAGGTGGAGATTCAGGGGGTGGCCGAGATCAAGGGCGAGAAGGTCTTCGTGCTGCGCTTCATCCAGGGGCGCGACAATGACTGGGTGCAGCGGCCCTTTTTCGCCAAGTACGACGAGAACGCCACCTGGCTCAACCACTTGGAACCGGCGCTGGGGGAGAGCGAGTTCTTCTATGAGGCCGAGTTCGCGGCGATGAAGGACGACAAGCAGGCTTTGATCATGAAGGCGTCTTGAAAGAAAGCCAAAATTAACGATCCCTAAACGCAGATGACACCTAGACTGAACGGGTATCGGCCGAGCCGCAGATTGGCTCGTGCTGGTACCTGTTTTTTTTAGGAAATTTCGCTAAAGTAGCGCACCGTCAATGACGGTATCCTTGGCCCTGTAGCCGCTTCACGCGAAGTGTCGATTGGCTCAATGCCGCGCAAAGAGGCTATAAGTATGCTAGGGCTATCGTAACGCAGGGTAATTGTCCCTGGCAGCAAGCGTTCGGCAGGATCGCCGGTCGCGTCGTCTACAACTTCAAGAGGTGTACAATGAAACGCCATGCCTTCACTGCCGCCGCCTTCTCCGGCGCGCTCCTCGGTGCTGCGGCCTTCTCCACGCCCGCCGTGGCCAACGAGCAGTTCATCACCATCGGCACCGGTGGCCAGACCGGCGTCTACTACGTCGTCGGCCAGTCGGTGTGTCGCATGGTCAACCGTGGTAGCGACGACCACAACATTCGCTGCAACGCGCCGTCCACCGGTGGCTCCGTGGCCAACGTCAACGGCATGAAGAGCGGTGAGCTGGACATGGGCGTGGTGCAGTCCGATGTCCAGTATCGTGCCTACCACGGCGAAGCCAACTTCGAGGACGACGGTGCCTGGGAAGACATGCGTGCGGTATTCACCATGCACGGTGAGCCGCTGACCGTGGTGGCGCGTGCCAACTCCGACATCGAAACCTTCGACGACCTGCAGGGCAAGCGCGTCAATATCGGCAACCCGGGCTCTGGCCAGCGCAACACCATGGACGTGGTGATGAACGCCAAGGGCTGGACCACTGACGATTTCGCGCTGGCCTCCGAGCTGGACGCCGCCGAGCAGGCTGCTGCGCTGTCCGACAACAACGTCGACGCCATGGTCTACGTCGTCGGCCATCCCAACGGCTCGATCCAGGAAGCCACCACCACCATCGATGCGCGCATCGTGCCGGTGACCGGCGACGAGATCGACGGTCTGATCGACGACTACCCCTACTACACTCGTGCCACCATCCCCGGCGGCCTGTATCGCGGCAACGACGAGGACGTCGAGACCTTCGGCGTAGCGGCGACCTTCGTCACCACTGCTGACGTCGACGACGACGTGGTCTACGAGACCGTCAAGGCGGTGTTCGAGAACTTCGATCGCTTCAAGCGCCTGCACCCGGCCTTCGAGAACCTCAACGAAGAGGACATGATCTCCGATGGTCTGACTGCACCGCTGCACGACGGTGCCAAGCGCTACTACGTGGAGCAGGGTTGGATCGAGGAGTGATCCTGGCACGCCAGGAGTAACCGACTCCACCTGACGATGCGCGGTCACCCCTGACGGGAGGCCGCGCATTGTGGTTTTGGACATGATGATCCGAGATTGAACTGAACATGACGTCAAGCAACTTCGAGTGGATAGAGTGCATCCGTGTCACTCGGCCAAGGGCAGGGCAAGCGTATGAGTGCTGACAAAAAAGCGCCGGCAAACGATGTCGATCTGGACGAGATGGTAGCGGCCAGCGATTCTGGAGCGCGCAAGCCGGTAGGCATGCCGGGCAAACTACTGGTCGGCATTGCCGCGACCTGGTCGCTATTCCAGCTGTGGTTTGCCTCACCGCTGCCTTACATCCTGGGCTTCGGGGTATTCAATGCCACCCAGGCGCGCTCGATTCACCTGGCCTTTGCGCTGTTCCTGGCCTTCATGGCCTATCCAGCCCTGAAGCGCTCACCGCGTGACCGGATCCCGATCCAGGATTGGGTATTTGCCGGCGTCGCGGCCTTTTGTGGCGCCTATATGTTCCTGTTTTACGCCGAGCTGGCGCAGCGCCCCGGACGGCCCGAGCCTCAGGACGTGGTAGTCGGCGTAGTAGGTATCATCATGCTGCTCGAGGCGGCCCGGCGGGCGCTGGGCCCGCCGCTGATGATCGTCGCCTCTGTCTTCATTCTCTATTCTCTGCTGGGCCCCTACATGCCCGGGCTGCTCGCCCACCGCGGGGTCAGCGTGGCGGGGCTGATCAATCACCAGTGGCTGACCACCCAGGGGGTGTTCGGTATCGCGCTGGGGGTGTCGACCAGCTTCGTGTTCCTGTTCGTGCTATTCGGTGCACTGCTCGACAAGGCCGGCGCTGGCAACTATTTCATCAAGGTCGCGTTCTCGATGCTCGGCCACTACAAGGGCGGGCCGGCCAAGGCCGCGGTAGTCGCCTCGGGCATGACCGGTTTGATCTCTGGCTCGTCGATCGCCAACACCGTTACCACCGGCACCTTCACCATTCCGATGATGAAACGGGTCGGGTTCTCGGCCGAGAAGGCCGGTGCCGTCGAAGTTTCCTCGTCGGTCAATGGCCAGATCATGCCGCCGGTAATGGGCGCGGCCGCCTTCCTGATGGTCGAGTATGTTGGCATTCCCTATGTGGAGGTGATCAAGCACGCCTTCCTGCCGGCGCTGATCTCCTATATCGCCCTGATTTACATCGTCCATCTCGAGGCGCTCAAGGCCGACATGACCGGTCTGCCGTCGAGCAACCCGGCGCGCCCGCTGATCAACAAGGTGCTCGGCTTCCTGACCGGCCTGATACTGCTGATGGCGCTGTCGTTTGCGGTCTACTACGGCCTCGGGTGGCTCAAGCCGGTGCTTGGCGATGCCACGCCCTGGGTGGTGGGCGTGGCACTGGCGGTGATCTATATCGGTCTGCTCAAGGTGGGATCGAACTATCCCGAGCTGGAGATGGATGATCCCAGTTCCAAGGTGCTCAAGCTGCCCCAGACCAGGCCGACGGTAATGGTCGGGTTACACTTCATCCTGCCGGTTATCGTGCTGGTGTGGTGCCTGATGGTCGAGCGCCTGTCTCCGGGGCTGTCGGCGTTCTGGGCCACGGTGTTCATGATCTTCATCATGATCACCCAGCGGCCTATCACTGCGCTGTTCCGCGGTCGCAGTCGCCTGGCGGGGGATATCAAGGAAGGATTCCTGGATCTCTGGGACGGCCTGGTGGCCGGTGCCCGCAATATGATCGGCATCGGTATCGCTACCGCCGCGGCGGGCATCATCGTCGGTGCGGTCTCTCAGACCGGGGTCGGCCTGGTACTGGCCGATGTGGTCGAGATCCTGTCCATGGGTAACCTGATGCTGATCCTGCTGCTCACCGCGGTGCTCAGCCTGATCCTCGGCATGGGTCTGCCGACCACCGCCAACTACATCGTGGTTTCGGCGCTGCTGGCGCCGGTGATCGTGATGCTGGGCCAGCAGAATGGTCTGATCGTGCCGCTGATCGCGGTGCACCTGTTCGTGTTCTATTTCGGCATCATGGCCGACGTCACGCCACCGGTGGGCCTGGCCTCGTTCGCCGCCGCGGCGGTATCCGGCGGTGACCCCATCCGCACCGGTTTCCAGGCGTTCTACTATAGCCTGCGTACCGCGGCACTGCCGTTCCTGTTCATCTTCAATACCGACCTGCTGCTGATCGACGTGAGCTTCCTGCAGGGCATCGTGATCTTCATCATCTCGACCATCGCGATGTTGATCTTCGCCGCCGGGACCCAGGGCTTCATGATCGTGCGCAACCGCTGGTACGAGAGCCTGCTGCTGCTATTGGTGGCCTTTACCCTGTTCCGCCCGGGCTACTGGATGGACATCATCCATGATCCTTATCAGTCGGTGCCTCCGGCGCAGCTCGAACAGGCCCTGGACGATATCGAGGATGGCAGCAACATGCGCGTGCAGATTGCCGGCGAAGATGCCTTCGGCGATCCCATGACCACCTATCTGCTGGTGCCGGTGCCGGCGGGTGACAGCGGCGCCGAGCGTCTCGAGAATCTCGGGCTCGAGCTCTACGTCGACGGCGACCAGGCAATCGTCGACTTCGTCGAGTTCGGTAGCCTGGCCGCCGATATCGGCTTCGATTTCGACCAGGAGATCCTCGAGATCCTTGCCCCGGTGGATCGTTGGGCCAAGGAGTGGATGTGGATCCCCGGCTTCCTGCTGTTTGGGCTGGTGGTGGTGTTGCAGCGTCGCCGTCGTGAACCAACGCCGGCGCAGACGGCATCCGCCTAGCGCCCAAGGAGAGCTGCCATGTATCAGAAGTTACTGTTGCCCATCGACCTCAACGAGGAAGCGTCGTGGCAGAAGGCCTTGCCCACGGCGCTGACGCTGTGCCGCACTTTCGGTGCCTCGCTGCAGATCGTCACGGTGATGCCCGACTATCGCATGCCGCTGGTGGGCTCCTACTTTCCCAAGGACTTTGCCAAGAAGGCACGCGAGGCGCTGACGGACGCCCAGCAGGCGTTCGTCGACGAGCATGTGCCGGATGACATCAGTGTCAAGCGTGCGGTAATCGACGGCTCGCCGTGGGAGGCGATCATCAAGGCGGCCAAGAAGATCGACGCCGACCTTATCGTCATGGCCTCCCACAACAAGCGCAAATTTGCCGACTACGTGCTGGGCCCCAACGCCGAGCACGTGGTGCATCACTCTAAAATGTCGGTGATGATCGTGCGCTAGCCTGCAAACTACTGCGCTCGGCAGGCAGCGCTGCGCGCTGCAATCGCGAATGACGTCGCTCCCACACTGGGAGTGGCGCTAAGGCCAATGTAGGAGCGGCTTTAGCCGCGATGGGGTTGGTCTACTCGGCAGCGCTGCGCGCTGCAATCGCGACTGAAGTCGCTCCCACACTGGGAGTGGCGCTAAGGCCAATGTAGGAGCGGCTTTAGCCGCGATGGGGTTGGTCTACTCGGCAGCGCTGCGTGCTGCAATCGCGAATGAAGTCGCTCCCACACTGGGAGTGGCGCTAAGGCCAATGTAGGAGCGGCTTTAGCCGCGATGGGGTTGGTCTACTCGGCAGCGCTGCGTGCTGCAATCGCGAATGAATTCGCTCCCACACTGGGAGTGGCGCTAAGGCCAATGTAGGAGCGGCTTTAGCCGCGATGGGTTTGGTTTAACCAGCAGCGCTGTACGCTGCAATCGCGACTGAAGTCGCTCCCACACTGGGAGTGGCGCTAAGGCCAATGTAGGAGCGGCTTTAGCCGCGATGGGGTTGGTCTACTCGGCAGCGCTGCGTGCTGCAATCGCGACTGAAGTCGCTCCCACACTGGGAGTGGCGCTAAGGCCAATGTAGGAGCGGCTTTAGCCGCGATGGGGTTGGTTTAACCAGCAGCGCTGCGCGCTGCAATCGCGAATAAATTCGCTCCCACACTGGGAGTGGCGCTAAGGCCAATGTAGGAGCGGCTTTAGCCGCGATGGGGTTGGTCTACTCGGCAGCGCTGCGCGCTGCATCGCGAATGAATTCGCTCCTACATAACGTTGAGCTCGCGGGTCTCGCGGGCGCTGTCGCCGGTGTCGTCGTGCCACTCGAAGGCCGCCTCGCCGCTGGCCTGCGGCGCCAGGTGGAAGCGCAGGTAGGGGTTGGCCGACACCGACTGGTGCAGCTCGGCCTCGAAGGCGGTGTCGCCATCCACGCTGACCGTGAAGCGCTCGATGATGTGGCGCGGCAGGGGCTCGCCGTCGTCGCCCTCACGCAGGCCCGTCTCCATGGGGTGGGTGATCAGAGTGCGGATCTCCCCGGGCTGGCCGGCGCTGAAGCTGTCGGGGACGCTGACCCGCGGGTTGCTGAGCGACTCCTGGACGTCGTCGCCGCGCATCAGGCAGCCGCTGACGGTAATCCGCACCTCGCGGGCGGTGGCCCACACCCTGCCTTCGGCGCTGCGCGCCACCGCCACTACCTCCTGGGTCTCGTTGAGGCGTACCCGGGTCGAGACTTCCGGCTTGCCGGCCATGGGAGTGAGATGGAACACCGCTATCTCGGGGCTGGGGTTGCCACTGGCGAACAGGTGGATGCTCTCGACATAGTCGTCGTCGAGGTCGGCCTCGACGCCCACGGTCAAGGCCACTGCCGAGCCGTCCTCGGAAACGTGGGGCAGGTCCAGGCTCAGGCCGCTGCTCTCTGGGGTGGCGTCGCCGATCACCTGCTGCGCCGCGTCGAGCCGCTGCCAGGCATCGCTGGCAAGGGCCGTCGGCGACAACAGCAGTCCCGGGGCCGCGCCGAGCAGGCCCAGGCCGAGTAGTCCGCCAGCGCTGGTGCGCAGCAGGCGGCGGCGAGAGAGCGTCAACTGGCGTGCAGGGTGGGGCATCGAGGTCTCCTGGCTGAAAACGGGAAGGTCACCATCATACCTTGGACAGTGCCAGCGGGCCGCGGATTCCCAGCCCGGCCCCGGCGAGGATAGCGCCAAGTGCCACGAAGCTGGTCAGCGCCAGGGTCGAGAAGCCCGATAGCCCCTGGCCGATGGAGCAGCCCAGCGCCAGTACCCCGCCGATGCCCATCAGCGTCCCACCGCCCATGCTGCGCAGGATGCGGGTGTGGTCAGGAAAGCCCTGCCAGGCGAAACCACGCGTCGCCAGCGAGGTGAGCAGCGAGCCGGCCAGTACCCCGGCTACTACCGTTACACCGAAGCCCAGCCGCGTGCCGGTGGAGAGCATCAGGTACTGCAAGCTCTCGCCGATCGGCGCGATGAAGGTCAGGCTGGCCAGTCGCACCGGCTCGAAATCGTCGAAGCCGAGCACGCCGGTGGCATACCAGCCGCCGGGAATCAGCGCACCGATCACCAGTCCGCCCAGCCAGTCGCGGGGCGAGGCGCGAAATGCTGCGCTGGACAGTGCCCAGACCAGCAGTGCCCCCGCCAGCAGCAGGCTGGGCAGCCAGCGGGCCATGCCGGCGCCCAGGCCGCCCTGCATCAGCCAGCCGGGCAGGTCGCGGGCCGGCAGCGCCAGCGTCGTCATCCCCTCGAGCCATACCCGTAGCGGGGCGAGTACCCCGGACAGCGTCATATAGGCGGCGATGCCCAGGCATACCAGCACCACGAAGCTGCGCAGGTTGCCGCTACCCAGCAGCACCAGCGAGCGTGCGCCGCAGCCGTTGGCCATTACCATGCCGTAGCCGAACAGCATGCCGCCCAGCGGCACCAGTAGCCACGACAGGCTGGCGCTGCGATACAGCGCATCGTTCAACGACAGCAGGGTCATGCCGGCCAGCAGCTGGCTGCCGAGCAGGGCGACCGCCATGGCCACGGCGAAGGCGCGCAGCTTGCGAGTGTCGCGCTGGGCGGGCTCCACTGCCCAGGCATTGGCCAGTCCGCGCATCAGGCAGAAACCGCTGAGCCTGCCAGCGGCACCGAACAGCAGGCCGAGCAGCAGGCCCGACCAGGCCACCATGGCGGTGTGGGTCATTGCGCATCTCCATGACGATCGAAAAGGCCACCCGAAGGTGGCCTCATTCTAGCCCGATTCGTGCTGTAGTTCAGGCCTCGGTACCCCAGGTGTCCTGGCAGATGGCGTTGTACCAGCCGACGGCATACTCGGCCTCCATCTGGCGGATCTCGGTGCTGGCATCGCTGGGGCTGAGCCCGCCTGAGCCTTCGACCTCGGCGATGACACCGTCCTGGATACGATACACGCCGGCCACAGAGATGCCGTACTCGGGGCCGATCAGGCTGTAGCAGGTGTTGCTCCAGTACGGCTCCGGAGTGCTGTCACCACGCAGTGCGGCGACGATGGCGGCGGCCGCTACCTTGGCCTGGGCGTTGGCGCAGAAGCCCGACTTGGGCATCGGTGCGGCCACCGAGGCATCGCCGACCACGTAGATATCGGCGACCTGCTGCGACTCGAAGGACTCCGGTTTGACCGGCACCCAGCCGCTGTCGTCGGTAACGCCGGCACGCTCGGCGATCCAGCCGGCCTTCTGCGGCGGCACCACGTTGAGCACATCGGCGCGGTGCACGGTGCCGAACTCCGTCTCGACCTCGAGGTTCTCGGCGTCGACGCGGGTCACGCGGCCATCGCCGGAGAGGCCGACCCACTCGATGCTGTCGCCGTAGAGCTGCTCCCAGCCACTAGTGAACAGCCCCTGCTTGGAGAAATTGTCCTTGGCGTCGAGGATCAGCACCTTGGAGCTGGGCTTATGCTGTGCCAGGTAGTGGGCCACCATGCTGGCGCGCTCATAGGGACCGGGTGGGCAGCGGAAGGGGTTCTCCGGGGCCACCAGCACGAAGGTGCCGCCGTCGTCCATGTCCTCGATCTGGCGCTTGAGCAGTTCGGTCTGGGGGCCGGCCTTCCAGGCGTGGGGAGCCAGCTCGGCGGCAGCTTCGTCGTAGCCCTCCAGCGCATTCCAGCGGATGTCGATACCCGGCGACAGCACCAGCTTGTCGTAGTGCAGGGTATCGCCGTTGGCCAGGCTCACGCTATGGCCGTCAGGATCGATGTCCTGGGCCATGCTGTGTACCACCTCGACGCCGTAGCGGTCGCGCAGCTCGTCATAGCCGTGGGCGATCTTGCTCATCTCGCGCAGGCCGCCGAGGAATAGGTTGCTGAACGGGCAGGTGTAGAAGGTCCGCGCCGGCTCGACCAGGGTCACGCTGAGGCTGGGGTTGGCACGCTTGAGATACTTGGCCGCGGTGGCGCCGCCAAAACCGCCGCCGATGACGACCACCCGGCCGTCGCTGCCAGTGGCAAACGCCGGGGCGAAGCCGCTGATCAGCGGCAGGCTGGAAGCGGCCCCGAGGCCCTTGAGTACCTGGCGACGAGAGACGCCCAGGCGTGATTGAAACGGCTTGCTGTTAACGCTCATGGGTGCCTCACTCCTGTTCCACGTTGGCGAAGTGCTCGGCCAGACTGGCCAGCTCGTCGTCGCTGAAACCCTTGGCGATGCGATTCATGATGGTGGTGTCGGCCACCTCATCGCGCTTGAAGGCCAGCAGGCGCTCTTCCAGGTAGTCGGCGTCGCGGCCGGCCAGCGGTGGCACGTTGCCGGCGCGCGCACCGTCGGTGCCGTGGCAGTTGGCACAGCCGCCGGCCATGACTTCCCGTTGCAGGTCGTAGTCGTCGGCCAGCGCCTGCTGGGTGGCGCCGAGCAGCAGGCTGGCAGCGACTGCCGCCGTCGCCGCACGTGGTAGGCGTACGTTCATCGTCGGATCCCTCACAAGACGTCGTTATCGTTATCCCCTCGGATGAAAGAGGGCTGTACGTTAATAGCATAGCGCCACGTGCCGGTGTGGGGCCAAGCGCTATGGGTAATGATTATATGAATTTTCATTGTTATAGCCATTGGCGAGCCTCGGGGCGCCGCGTTGAATGCTCGCCACCTGCACATTGGCGAGCGCTGAACTATAGTGAAGGTGTAAGAGAAAAGGCATCTAGCCTTGTGTTGGCCACCCGCGACCGAGGCCACGACAGGCCCGAGCCCGGTGTGCCGTATTACTGCTTGCGGGATAAGGGGTAACGCCATGAATGCTGCTGAAACGAACAAACACAAGCAGTCGGATGCCACGGTCAAGATCACCATCAACCCGGTGGAAATGGACCGGCCGCGCGCCTGGCTGGTGGCAGGCTTCAAGGATTTCCGCGAGGCCACGGCGGTCAGCCTGGCCTATGGGATGTTCTGGGTGGGGCTGAGCATCGCGGTCACCGCAGGTGCCTTCACGCTGGGGTACTGGCACTGGCTGCTGCCGCTGGTGGCCGGCTTCATGTTTCTCGGGCCGCTGGTCGCAGTAGGCTCCTATGGCATCAGTCGGCGCCTCGAGGAGGGCCGCACGCCGACCCTGGGCGACGCCTTCGGTGCCTGGCGCCCCCATGCCGGGCAACTGGCGATGATGGGCGTGATGATGATGATCTTCTTTCTTGCCTGGATTCGCCTGGCAACGCTGTTGTTCGCGCTGTTCTTCGGCTTCGAGACGCCCAGCCCCGACACCCTCTACACGGCGCTGATCACCACCCCGGAAGGCTTCGGCATGCTGGCGGTGGGTACCGTGGCCGGTGGCATTCTGGCCTTTGGCGCCTTTGCCATCAGTGTGGTGGCGATTCCCACCCTGATGGATCATGACCTGACCTTCATGGAGGGCATTGAAGCCAGCGTGCGCTCGGTGGCGCGGAATTTCCGGCCGATGCTGCTGTGGGCGGCGATGCTGACCGGCTGTGTGCTGATCGGCGTGATGACCTTCTATATCGGCCTGGCGCTGATTTTGCCGGTGCTCGGCCATGCCAGCTGGCACGCCTACGAAGATCTGGTGCGCGTCGAGGCACTGCCCAAGAGCTGAGGCTGTGGCACGGCCACCGCCGATACGACTATGCTGGGGGCGATCATCGCCCCCAGCGTCGTTGTAACGCCGGACAGATACTCTCGACACAAGGATTGCTGCATGGCCGACTCGCCGCTGCGTCTCGCGGGCCTCTACCGCTACCCGATCAAGTCTTCCGCCGGCGAAGCGTTGAGCGCTGCGCATGCCGGCGAGGAGGGCCTGGCAGGGGATCGCCGCTACATGGTAGTGCGGCCCGACGGTGTCTTCGTCACCGCGCGCAGCCACCCCCAGCTGCAGCGCATCTCGACCACGCTGTTCGACGGCGGCATCGTGCTGCATCATGCGGCGCTGGAGGACCTGACCCTGCATCACGCCAGCCACATAGGCGAGCCGCTCCCCACCCAGGTGTGGGGTGACCGTTTCTCTGGCTTGACCACCACCGCCGAGGCGGACGCCTGGATGAGCGAGGCCCTCGGCGAGCCGGTGCGGTTGCTCTGGCTCGGCGATCGCTCACCGCGCTATCGGCAGGCGCTGGGCAAGCGGGTCAGCTTCGCCGACGGCTATCCACTGTTGCTGATCGGCCAGGCCTCGCTGGATGACCTCAATACGCGTTTCGCGACGCCGCATCGCATGGCGCAGTTTCGGCCCAATCTGGTGGTGAGCGGCAGCCTGCCCTACGCCGAAGACGACTGGCACCTGCTGCGTATCGGCGAGGTCGAACTGCTGGTCGACAAGCCCTGCTCGCGCTGTGCGATGGTCACCGTCGACCCGGGCAGCGGTGAGTTCCTGCCTCGGCGCGAGCCGCTGCGCACCCTGGCCGAATACCGTCGTGGGGCGGATGGCCTGATCTATTTCGGTCAGAACCTGATCGTTGCCCGCGGCGGCACCCTGGAGGTAGACGCCGAGGTGGAGGTAGTGTCATGACGCATACGCTGATAGGCCAGGCCGTCGCCGCGCTGCTGCTGGCGGCGCCACTCGCCGTAGTGGCCGAGGAGGAGCCGCCGCCGACGCGGGGCAGCCACCCCATCGACCACAAGACCGACAGCTGCATGGAGGAGGGCGAATGGCGTACGCCGGCGATGCTCGCCTGTGCCGCGGACGCTTATGACGACTGGCAGGCTGAGGTGGAGCGCCTTGCGTCGCGCTTGTCGGGGCGTCTAGGCAGCGAGGCGCGTGACGCCCTGGAGCTCGCCCAGCAGCAATGGGCGCTGGGTCGCGACGCCGACTTTGCCTTCATTGCGGCCTATTATGCCGACCTCAAGCATGCCGAGGAGGGCTATGCCGACGAGGCGTCACAGGCAGATGCCGGCGACACGCCCTGGCCGCTGGCCGAGCAGCTGCGCCGCAACGCCGTGCTCGAGGACCGTGCCTACCAGCTGCAGCGCTACCTGGATGGCCTGGAGGAGTTACCCGGGCGGGCGCGGCTGCCTCATTAGGCGGTATCAGTCGAGAATATCGAGCACCGTGCCGATGATATCGTCCATGGTCAGCAGGCCCACCAGTTGGTTGTCGCGCAGCACCAGCACGCGCTTGATGTGGTTGTCGGTCATCAACGCTGCGACATGCTTGACGTCGAGATTCTCGCCCACCGAGATCACCGGTTTGGCGCAGACATCATAGACGTTGATCAGGTCGATATCGCCGCTCTCGGCGACGATGGTCTTGAGGATGTTGGTGTAGGTGATCAGGCCCCAGGCGTCGTGGGGGGTCTGCTGCTCGACCACCAGCGACTTGAGTGAATGACGCTTCATTAGCGCCAACGCCTCGCGCAGGGTGGCGAAGGCCGAAACCTTCACCACATCGCGCACCATGATGTCCTTGACCAGCATAGACATGCCTTCCTGTAGCGCCACCGAGTGGCGGGTGAGTAAGTGGCTAGAGCGACTCGCGCAGATGCTGTTCGAAGCGCTCCAGCTGCGAGACGTCGAGGCCGCCGAGGTGCTCGATGGGCAGCGTGAAGACCACTCCCCGCGAGCTCTCGCCGTCGTGATTGAGCACCTTCTGCAGCGCCTTGAGCACGCTCAGCGACAAGCCCCTCTCGAGGACCATCAGCAGCACTGTCTGGCTGCCCTCGAAGGTCAGGCCGAAGAAGGTCTTCTTGGGCTCGCCGCCCAGCCCGCGGCCCGACAGCAGGGTGACCCCGCCGCCGCCGCTATGGTTGGCCTCGTCGAGGCACTCCTGCTCCAGCTCCTCGGGCACGATGGCCACCAGCGCAGAAAACTTCATGATCGGACGTTCCTCCATTTGACCAAGCGTTCCATGATGATGGCATAACTCATCACCGTGACGATGGGAAATATCGAGGCGAAGGCGATCAAGCCGAAGCCATCGATCAGCACGTCGCGACCCTCGATTTGCGTGGCAAGGCCGATGCCCAGCGCGGTGACCAGCGGCACCGTGACCTCCGAGGTGGTCACCCCACCGAGATCGAAGGCCAACGCCACGATATAGCGCGGCGACAGCGCGGTGAGCACGATCACCAGGCTATAGCCGGCAATGATGTAGTGGTGGATCGAGTCGCCGGTGATGATGCGGTGAATGCCAATGGTGATGCCGATTGCCACGCCCAGCGCCACCAATAGCCGAATCGCGCGCCCGTCGATCTTGCCGGCGGCGGCCTCCTCGGCCTGCTGGCCCACGGCGATCAGTGCCGGCTCGGCCATGGTGGTAGCGAAGCCGATGGCGAAGGCGAACAGGTAGACCCATAGCCAGCTGTCGAACTCGATCAGCTGCTCGGCCATGCTGCGGCCGATCGGGAACAACCCCAGCTTGAGCCCGACCACGAAGGCGTAGAGACCGATGATCACCAACGCGAAACCGGCCGCGACGCGCAGCCGGTTGGAGAGCGCGCGTTTGAGCACCGCGTACTGGAAGAACAGGATCACCAGCAGGATCGGCAGCACATCGCGCAGCATGCTAAACAGGTCGAGCACCATCTGCAGCAGCGGATTGCCGGCGTCGAGGGCATCGTCGCCGTTCATCACCAGCTCGGCATTCCCTGCAGGGCTTGCCTGTCCGTAGACGATGATGCCGTAAAGCTGGACGCTGATCATCGGCACCATCACCGCCAGCCCCACCAGCCCGAAGCCGTCGATCAGTGGGTTGCGGCCGCGAATCGAGGTGGCCAGGCCAATGCCCAGTGCGGCGATCAGCGGCACGGTGACGATATTGGTGGTCACGCCGCCGGAGTCGTAGGCCAGCCCGACGATCTCCTCCGGGGCGAAGAAGGTCACCGCCACCACCGTCAGGTAGCCGATGATCATGTACCAGTGCAGTGGGTGGCCGAGGATCACCCGCAGGATCCCCATGGCCATCACCAGGCCCACCGAGGCGGCGACGATCAGGCGCAGGGTCAGGGCGTCGATGCGCCCGGCGCTGATCTCGGCGGCCTGGTCGGCAACGGCGATCAGCGCCGGCTCGGCGATCACCGCCGAGAAGCCGATGGCGAAGCCGAAGCCGATCAAAATCGGCAGCGAGCCGCGTCGCGCGAACTGGTTGGCGAGGCTCTTGCCGACCGGAAAGATGCCCAGTTCCAGGCCGCGCAGGAACAGCGCCACGCCGAGTGCCACGATCAGCAGGCCAACCGCCATGCCGAGGCCGCCGTCAGGCCATTGGCGCAACACCAGCGCCTGGAACACCACCACCACCACGATGATCGGCAGCAGATTGTTCACGGCATGCCAGAAGGTGTGGGCAAAATCCTTCAACTGCTCAGACAAGAGACCTCTCCTGTGGCCTGGGTGTTGTCCAGTGTGCCGATGGGGAGCGGCAACCACGAGATTCTACCCTAGGGAATATGGCAAAATAGTGCGACGGATCAATAAGCAGTGCGAGCAGTGCAAGGGAAGGCCTGCACGGCACTGATGACGGCAAGGCGTGTCGTCGAGCGCACGATCATAAAAACGTTTGTATGTAAGGGGCCTTCATGCGTATTCGTCACCGCCAGTCACTCTCCGCCAGCCGGCTGCCGCTGGCCATGCTGCTGAGCGTTCTGCCGTTGGCGGCCTGGGCTCTGCCCAGCCCGCAGGGCGAGGTGATCCTCACGGTCTCGGGCAATATCGCCCATACTAACGTCGGCGACGAGGCGCATTTCGATATCGATATGTTGAGGTCTCTGCCCGCCAGGGTGATCGAGACCCATACGCCCTGGACCGATGGCCCGAATGTCTTCGAGGGGCCGCTGGCGCGGGCCCTGCTGGAGGCGGTGGGCGCCGACAGCGAGTCGGTGCGGGTTCGCGCGTTGAACGACTTCGCCGCCGACATCCCGGTCGACAACTTCCACGACTACGACGTGATTCTGGCGCTGACGCGCAACGGCGAGCCGATGCCGATTCGCGACTACGGCCCGATCTTCGTACTCTACCCGTTCGATGACCATCCCGAGCTGCACAACGAGACGATCCGTTTCCGCTCGGTATGGCAAGTGATCAATATCCATGCCGATTGAGCGCGGGGCGCCAGGTCAGCGCCCAGCGACGTGAGGGCGATGTGATGCTGCGTTACCCTGGCCGCCTCAAGCTCGGCGCGTTTGCCGCGCTGCTGTTCTTCGTTGCCGCCATCGCCGTGGCGGGGTTGGTGCTGTGGCGTCAGGACAGCCTGGCGCAGAGCGTTGGTGGCGATACCGCCTGGGCGGCCTACAAGCTCGATCGTGAGGCGATCCAGCTGCGTTCGCAGCTGGCCCGCCCCACGGCACAGGACGATCTCAGCGACCTGCGCCTGCGCTTCGAACTGATGTACAGCCGCGTTAACCTGCTGCGCCGCGGCGAGCTCGCCGAACTGCTCGACACCATTCCACGAGCCGCGTCGCTGATGGCGTCGATCATCGATCAGGTCGATGCCATCGATACGCAGCTCTACCGCGACGACTTCTCGCTCCAGGACGGCGGCCGTGAGGCGCTGGATGCGCGACTCGCGACCCTCAGCGGCTACAGTGAGGAACTGATCGTGACGATCAATGCCCACCTCGCCGACACCACCACCCGCGAGCGCCAACAGCTGCAGCGTCTCTACCGCCTCCTGCTCGCGCTGATTGTGGCAATGAGTGCCGCCGCCGCCTTGGTGGTGGTGTTTCTGTTCCGCGAGGCGCGCGAGAGCGCCGCGGCACGGCGTGCTACCGAAGCGCTCAGCGGCGAGCTCGAGGTCGCCGCACGGCGTGCCGAGGCGGCCAGCCAGGCCAAGAGCGAGTTCCTGGCCACGGTCAGCCATGAGATTCGCACCCCGCTGAATGGCGTGATCGGCATGAGCGAGCTGCTGCGCGAGCGGCCGCTGGATGCCACCTCGCGGCACTATGCGGCGACCATTCATGAGAGCGGCGGTCTGCTGCTGGGGTTGATCAACGACATTCTCGACTTCTCCAGGATCGAGGCCGGCCGCCTCGAGCTGGAGCATACCGACTACGATCTGCGTGAACTGGTGGCGCGGGCGGTGGCGCTGTTCGCCCCTCGGGCCAGCGCCAAGTCGCTGATGCTGCGCAGCGAGTGCGACCCACGGCTGCCGGCACGCCTCTACGGCGACCCCGGACGCATCAATCAGGTGATCCTCAATCTGCTCTCCAATGCCATTAAGTTCTCGGCCGACGGCGAGGTGGTGCTGGCCGTCCAACGCTGCGCGGATGAGCAGCTCGAGATCAGCGTCAGCGACCAGGGCTGCGGCATCGATGAGGCGCAGCGCGAGGCACTGTTCGAGCCCTTCCGCCAGGGCGACGCCTCCACTGCACGACGCTTCGGCGGTAGCGGGCTGGGGCTGGCGATCTGCAAGCAACTGGCCGGCGCGATGGGCGGCGAGATCGACTTTATCAGCCAGCCGGGGCAGGGCAGTCGTTTCTGGCTACGACTGCCGCTGCAGCCGGCGACGGCCGAAGGCGAGGCGCCGCCGGTGAGCCAGCCAGTTGCCACCACATCGAGCGTCGGGGCATCGCTGCTGTTGGTCGAGGACAACCCAATCAATCAGCAGGTGGCGGTGGCCATGCTCGAGCAGCTGGGCTGCCGGGTCACCCTGGCGGGCAGCGGGCGCGAAGCTCTGGCATGCTGTGAGGCGCAGCGCTTTGCACTGATCTTCATGGACGTGCAGATGCCTGACATGGACGGACTGGCAGTGACCCGCGTGCTACGTCAGCATGAGGGCTGGACGCGGCAAGTGCCCATCGTGGCGATGACTGCCGGGGCGCTGGACGGTGATCAGGCGCGCTGCCGCGAGGCCGGCATGGATGGCTACCTGGCCAAGCCGCTGTTCCGCGAGACGCTACTGGCGGTGCTCGAGCGCCACCTGCCCGGTGAGCCAAGGCCTGCCACGGCGGCGCCAGCTGGCGATGATGGCGAGCCATCGGCATGGCTCGACGACGACGCCCTGCATGAGTTGGAGGCGAGTCTGCCGCTGAGGGATCGCCGCTCGCTGCTGGCGCTGTTGAAGTCCAATATGCCGGTGCGGCTCGACGAGCTGGCGGTGGCCCAGGCGAGCAGGGATCTGCCGCACATCGCGCAGCTGGCTCATCTGATCAAGGGCGAGGCCGGCAGCCTGGGGTTGGGACGGCTGGCAGCGGCGGCACAGCGCCTCGAGCAGGCTGCTGCGCAGCAGGCGCCGTGCCAAGCTGCGCTGGAGATGCTGCGCCACTGCCTGGCGCCGTCGCTGGCAGCGCTGGAGCGGCGCTGGCCGGCTAGCGAAACCTCATAGCCAGCGCCGCTCGGCGGTGAACGACAACGTGAACCAGCGCTGCTCGCCGGGGATGCTCAGCCGCGAGGCGATCTCCTCGCGGATCTCGTCGAGCCGGGCCACCCCGGCGTCGCGGGCAAACTCCGGTGTGGTCAGCAGATGGATCTCGATGGTATGCACCCGGCCGCTCTTGGCCACGTGGCTCGAATACTCCAGCAGTCCGTCACGCCGCATGACCGGCACCATCGACGCATGCACCTCGGCATCCAGCGCCGGTGGGGCGATCATCATGATCTCGCCCATGGCGCGGCGCACGATACCGATCGGCACGGGCATGAAGCACAGCGTCAATACCGCCAGCAGCGCCGAATCGACGTAGGGCGTCCACGCCGCCAGGGCGGTATCCTGCATCAGCAGTGCGGCAATGAAGGCCACCAGCAGGGCGCTGGTGATCAGCGCCGCCATTAGCCAGCCCTGGGTGTCGATGCGCACGAACTCCGAGCGCGCGCGGCGATTGAGGCGGCGCTCGAAGAAGAACATGCCGTAGCAGGCCGCGCAGACGATGACCGCATAGCCGATTGCCACATCGAAGGCCAGTTCGCGACCGCCCTCCATCAGCCCGCTGATGGCGTTGAGAAAGGCATAGAAGCATAGCAGCAGCAGGATCGAGCCGTTGAGTGCCGCGACCATCGGCTCGAAGTGCCAGTAGCCGAGTTGGAAGCGCTGGCTCGACTCCTTCATTACCAGCCGCGAGACGAACAGCGCCAGCAGCGACATGGCGGCATCGATGGTCGAGAAGACCCCGTCGAAGAGAATCGAGCGCGACCCCGAGAGCAGCCCGAAGGCCACCCCCAGGCTCGCCACCAGCAGGGTCATGGCGGTGGAAATTTTCAGCGCACGCTGCTCAAGGTAGGCGTTCATGGTGTCACCCGTGGGTATGAGGCCGGCGACGCAGCATCAAAAAATCCACCGCCCAGACACGTGTTGCCTGGGTGGTGGATGCCGGTATTCGAGTAGTGGGCGCTGTCGCTGTGGCGCCTGAGTGTTGAATATTCTATACCATTTGCGGATTGCTCACCAGCTGCGGCAGGCGCTGGCGCAGGCTGCGTTCGACCACGTCCTGCCCGGGACGATAGTCGTCCTGGCAGGCGGCCAGGGCACGGTTGAGGGTCAGCTCGGCGATGCGCGCGTGGTCCTGGGGCAGTGAATTGACCGGCAGTGGCAGGAAATCCAGCAGCCGGTCGTCGCCGAAGGTTGCCAGGCGCAGTCGCTGAGGCAGGCTGCCCTGCTCGAGCAGGACGTCGAAGACGCCGTCGAGTAGGGTATAGGAGGCGGTGACCAGGGCGTCGGGCAGGCCGTGGTCGTCGAGCAACTGACGCATCAGCCGCGCGCCCTCGCCGCGCTCGTAGCGCGCCGCGCTGTAGGTCACTGCCTGGGCGGGGGCGTCGGCCAGTGCCTGCTGGAAACCGGCGCGCCGCTCGACGCTGATCGACAGCCGTGGCACGGCGTCGAACCAGGCGATGCGACCCACCTCGGGAGCCAGCACTGAGCGGGTAAGGGTGTGGGCCGCGGCCTGGTTGTTGCTGACCACGCTGACGAAGCGCGACGGATCCATGGCGCGGTCGACGGCGATCACCGGCAGCCCCGTCTCCATCAGCTCGGCGTAGAAGGGGTCGTCCATGGCCAAGCAGCTGGCGACGATTAGCGCGTCGCAGCGCTGCGCACGCAGTGCCCTGGCCAGCTCGCGTTCGCTCGCGGGGGCGTCGTCGGAGCCGACGATCAGTAGCTGGTAGCCACGCTCCCGGGCGCCGCGCTCGAGACGCTTGGCGAGCCGCGCATAGCTGGCGTTCTCCAGGTCGGGAATGATCAACCCCAGGGTGCGGCTGGCGCCGCGGCGCAGCGCGGCGGCCTGGGCGTCGATGCGGTAGTGGTGGCGCTCGACCACGGCCATGACCTTGTCGACTGTGTCCTGGCTGATGCGCCGCTCCTTGGCCCGGCCATTGATCACGTAGCTTGCCGTGGTGCGCGAGACGCCGGCCAGGCGGGCGATTTCGGCTAGGGTCATGACAGGTTTCCTTGGCTTGGGCATGCGTCGATTTCCTTATTCTACGCCACCGATGTGCCCTTAGACCCCCTGCCAAAGTCGTAGGCATCGTGGCTTGATTAAAGCGTGTTCTCGATCCAGCATTGTCATTAGTGTGTGGTGACACGATTCAGCCTGCAGCTATAAGATGTAGCGTTTAAGGCCAGGTGCGTCAAACATCTCGCCACCCACGCGATTATCTGCGCCTTACCCGAGACGGGCGAGGCACTACCAGGAGGCAGCTCATGCTGACACTCGGCCAGGACGACATTCTTCTCGATTGCCAGGCGCGTGACTGGCGTGAGGCACTCGATGCCGCTGCCCAGGCGCTGCAGACGGCGGGGTTGGTGGATGCCGGCTACCGCCAGGGCCTGCACGCCCGCGAGGCGCAGTCGTCGACCTTTCTCGGCAACGCCATTGCCATTCCCCACGGCACCCCGGAGAGCCGTCAGCACGTCAAGCGCACCGGGGTGCGGGTGCTGCAGTTTCCCCGCGGCATCGAGTGGCACGACGGTAATCGCGTCCACGTGCTGGTCACCATCGCCGCCCAGAATGACGAACATCTCGATATTCTGCGCCAGTTGACCCATGTCCTCGACCGCGACGGCGTCGCCGAGCGGCTGGCGGCGGCGAGTGATAGCGGCGAGGTCGCCGCGCTGCTCTCCAAGGCGGTGGTCGAGGCGCGGGTGGACGCCGCAACGCTGTGTCTGGGGTTTCCCGGTCATGATGCGGCGGAACTGGCGCTGGCCGGTGCTGCACGGCTGCGTCAGGCAGGCTGTGTTGCCAGCGAGTTCGTCGCGGCGATTGCCGCCGCCAGCCCTCAGCCGCTGGGGCAGGGGTTGTGGCTGGCCAGCGCCGAGCGCGGCGTCGGCCAGCCGGCGTTGGCCCTGGCTACGCCAGAAGCGCCGCTGGCCACGCCGCTAGGTACGGTCAATGGCGTGTTCTGCCTGGCGGCCCAGGGTGAGGCGCATCGGCCGCTGCTGGAGCGTCTGGTGGCGCTGCTCGATAGCGGCGCCGGCGAAACCCTGGCAGGCCTCTGTGAGGCCGAGGTGCTGGCACGCCTAGCCGGCGAGTCG
Organism: Halomonas salipaludis; assembly: GCF_002286975.1. Lineage (GTDB taxonomy): Bacteria > Pseudomonadota > Gammaproteobacteria > Pseudomonadales > Halomonadaceae > Franzmannia > Franzmannia salipaludis. The sequence continues at coordinate 348,639 of NZ_NSKB01000002.1, read as the reverse complement.
GCGACGGCACAGACCGCCACGGTGAGGGTGCTCAATGCCCATGGCCTGCACGCGCGGCCCGCCAAGCAACTGGTGCAGGTAGCCCGCGCCCAGCCGCTGGCGATCAAGGTGCGGCTGGCCGAGGGCAGCGCTGCGGCGGTCTCCGCGGCGAGCCTGACCAAGGTCATTGGCCTCGGCGCGCGGCGTGGCCAGATGCTGCAGTTCTCGGCCGAGGGGCAGGGCGCTGAAACGGCGCTAGCAGCAGTCTGTGATGCCGTCAGCGCCGGGCTCGGCGAGAAAGTGGCACCCTTCGATGAAAGTCGCGAGCATGCCGCCGTCGCCTCTGCCGCGGCGCCCAGGCTGGAGCCGCTGCCTGCCGACACGCCGCATCAGGCGGTGGCCGCCTCGCCGGGCCTGGCCATTGCACCACTGTTCGTGATGCGTACGCCGCGCTTCGACTATCCGCGCCAGGGCCAGGGTACCAGTCACGAGATCCCGCGCCTCGAGCAAGCCATCGCCGAAGGCCAGGCGCAGCTCGAGGCGCTGGTCAAGCGCGCGCCGGGCGGCGAGGTCGCCGAGATCCTGTCGATGCACGAGGAGATGCTCGACGATCCCGAGCTGCACCAGGCGGCCCGCGACGCCATCGACGACGGGCTCTCGGCGGAGGCGGCCTGGTGGGATGCCATCGACACCGCCGCCCACGCCCAGGAGATGCTCGCCGACCGGCTGCTGGCCGAGCGCGCCGCCGATCTGCGCGACGTAGGGCGGCGGGTGCTGGGCATCCTCTGCCAGGTCACGCTGCCCGAGCCGCCGGCGCATCCCTACATCCTGGTGGCTGACGACCTGGGCCCCTCCGATGTGGCGCGCCTCGACACCGCGCGGGTGCGCGGCTTGCTCACCGCCCGCGGCGGGGCCACCGCGCACAGCGCGATTCTCGCTCGTGCCCTGGGCATCCCGGCGGTGGTCGGTGCCGGGGATCGCGTGCTGAGCCTCGATAACGGCGTCGAGATGATCCTCGATGGCGAGCGCGGGCGGGTGATTCCGGCACCGTCGGCGGAGCGGCGCAGCCGCGCCGAGCTACGCCTCAAGGAGCATGAGGCGCGGGAGCGCGAGGCCTGGGAGGCGCGCTTCGAAGAGGGGCGCACCCGCGATGGCCAGCGCGTCGAGGTCGCCGCCAACCTCGGCAATACCGCCCACGCCGCGGATGCCGTCGAGCGCGGTGCCGAAGGCGTCGGCCTGCTGCGTACCGAATTCCTGTTCATGGCCCACGCCAGCGCCCCGGACCTCGACACCCAGATCGCGGAGTATCGCGAGGCGATCACCGCCCTCGAGGGGCGGCCGCTGGTGGCGCGCACCCTCGATGTCGGCGGCGACAAGCCGCTGCCCTACTGGCCGGTGCCCCAGGAGGACAACCCCTTCCTCGGCCTGCGCGGCATCCGCCTGGCGTTGACCCAGCCGGAGGTGCTGGAGACCCAGCTGCGTGCGCTGCTGATCGCCGCCGTGGGTACGCCACTGCGGATCATGCTGCCGATGGTCAAGGACATCGCCGAGTTCCGCCAGGCCAAGGCGATCTACGACCGCCTGCTGGCCGAGCTGCCTGCCACCGAACGTGCCACCGATGTGCAGCTGGGCGTCATGATCGAGGTGCCATCCAGCGCGCTGCTGGCGCCAAGCCTGGCTGCCGAGGTCGATTTCTTCTCGGTGGGCACCAACGACCTGACCCAGTACACCCTGGCCATCGACCGCGGCCACCCCGAACTCTCGGCCCAGGCCGATGGCCTGCACCCGGCGGTGCTGCGGCTGATCCAGATGACCGTCGACGCCGCCCACGCCCAGGGCAAGTGGGTCGGGGTGTGCGGTGAGCTGGCCTCGGACGCCACGGCGGTGCCGGTGCTGGTCGGCCTGGGTGTCGACGAACTGTCGGTCAGCGCCCGCCAGGTGCCGCTGGTCAAGGCGCGGCTGCGCGATATCGACCTCGCCGAGGCCCGCGCCCAGGCCGAGCTGGCGCTGGCCCAGGCCACCAGCGAAGCGGTACGCGACGCCCTGGAGGCACGCTGATGGCCAATGTCCTCACCCTCAGCCTCAACCCGGCGCTGGACCTGGCGATCAGCCTGCCGCGCCTGGCGCTAGGCCAAGTCAACCGTACCGACGCCACCCACCTCGAAGCCGCCGGCAAAGGCGTCAACGTGGCGCGGGTGCTGGCGGCCCTCGGCCACCGGGTACGCGTCTCGGGCTTTCTCGGCGCTGCCAACGACGGCCCCTTCCTGCGCGCCTTCGAGGCCATGGGCGTGGAGGATGACTTCCTGCGCGTGGCCGGCGAGACGCGCATCAATGCCAAGGTCGCCGAGCATGACGGCCGGGTCACCGATATCAACGGGCCGGGTCTGGAGATCGATGCCGCGGCCTTCGGTGCGCTAGTCGAGCGCCTCGATGCCCTGGCCACCGACTGCGAGGCGCGCCCCGATGCGGTGCTGATCGGCGGCAGCCTGCCGCCGGGTATCGCCGCCGAGGATCTCGCCGCGCTGGTGGTGCGGCTGCGCGGCCATGGCCTGCCGGTATGGGTCGACACCAGCGGGGCGGCGCTGCGGGCCGCCATCGAGGCCGGGCCCACCGCGGTCAAGCCCAATGAAGTGGAACTCGCCGACTGGGCCGGCCGGGCGCTAGACACCTCCGCCGAACGGCTGGCAGCGGCGCTGAGGCTGCACGCCGCCGGCGTCGAGGAGGCGCTGATCTCCGCTGGCGCCGAGGGCGTGCTGTGGATCAGCCGGCGTGGCAGCTGGCTGGCTACCCCACCGCGGGTGGCGGTGGCCAGTACCGTGGGCGCCGGCGACACCCTGGTGGCGGGGATGCTGCACGGCCTGCTCGAAGGCCATGCGGCGCCGCAGACCCTGGCGTTCGCCACGGCGCTGTCGGCGGAATCGGTTCGTCACCTCGGGGTGGGCAACGTCCACGCCGAGGATCTCTCTTCACTCCAACAACAGACCCGTGTGCGTCGCCTCGACGACGCCGATACAGGGGGAGCGCTCGCATGAACATCATCCTGATCACCGCCTGCCCCAGCGGCATGGCGACTACCTTTCTCGCCGCCCGTCGCCTGGAACAGGCCGCTGTCCGCCGCCAGTGGCAGGTCAGCGTCGAGATGCACGGCCAGCTCGAGCCGTTGACCCCGGTCAGCGGCGAGGCGATCGCCGCCGCCGACCTGGTCGTGGTCGCTGCCGAGCGGGTCCCGGACCCGGCGCGCTTCGCCGGCAAGCGCCTCTACCGGGCAGCCATCGACCAGGCGCTACCCGACCCCGACGCCTTTCTCGAACGTGCCAGCCGCGAGGCTGAAACCTTCACGCCGGCGGCGGAGGAGACACCGCCTTCAGTGGCCACTGCCGGCAGCAAGATCGTCGCCGTCACGGCCTGCCCGACCGGCGTGGCCCACACCTTCATGGCCGCCGAGGCGCTGAGTGAGGCCGGCAAGGCGTTGGGCCATAAGATTCGCGTCGAGACCCAGGGCTCGGTGGGCGCCCAGGACAAGCTTACAGCGGAGGAGATCGCCGATGCCGACCTGGTGCTGTTGGCCTGCGACATTGAGGTCGACCCGACCCGCTTCGCCGGCAAGCGCATCTACCGCACCTCCACCGGCAACGCCCTGAAGAAACCCCAGCCGACCATCCAGGCGGCGCTGGCCAATGCCGCGGTAGAAGAAGCGGGGGCGAGTGCCACTGGCGGCGACGCGAGCAAGAGCTTCAAGGAGGTCGGCGTCTACAAGCACCTGCTGACCGGCGTCTCCTTCATGCTACCGATGGTGGTGGCCGGCGGCCTGCTGATCGCGCTCTCCTTCGTGTTCGGCATCGACGCCTTCGAGCAGGAGGGCACCCTGGCCGCGGCGCTGATGCAGATCGGTGGTGGCACTGCCTTCGCGCTGATGATTCCGGTGCTGGCCGGCTATATCGCCTACTCCATCGCCGACCGGCCGGGCATCGCCCCGGGCATGATCGGCGGCATGCTGGCCGCCGAGATCGAGGCCGGCTTCATCGGCGGCATCCTGGCCGGTTTCCTGGCCGGCTATGTGGCGCTGGCGGTGGCGCGCTACGTCAAGCTGCCGTCCAGCGTGGAGTCGCTCAAGCCGATCCTGATCATCCCGCTGGTGGCGAGCCTGGTCACCGGCCTGACCATGATCTACGTGATCGGCGAGCCGGTGGCGGCGATTCTCAGCGGCCTGACCACTTTCCTGGCCGGCATGGACGCTACCAATGCGGTGCTGCTGGGCATCCTGCTTGGCGCCATGATGTGCTTCGACCTGGGTGGGCCGGTCAACAAGGCGGCTTACACCTTCGGCGTTGGCCTGCTGGCCTCCCAGACCTACGCCCCCATGGCGGCGATCATGGCCGCCGGCATGGTGCCGGCGATCGGCATGGGCATCGCCAGTTTCGTGGCGCGTCACAAGTTCTCGCAGCCCGAGCGCGAGGCGGGCAAGGCCTCCTTCGTGCTCGGCCTGTGCTTTATCAGCGAAGGGGCGATCCCCTTCGCCGCCAAGGACCCTCTGCGGGTGATCCCCGCCTGCATCGCCGGCGGCGCGGTGACCGGGGCGCTATCGATGCTGGTTGGCGCCCAGCTGATGGCACCCCACGGCGGCATCTTCGTACTGCTGATCCCCAACGCCATCACTCCGGTGCTGCTCTACCTGGCCGCCATCGTGATCGGCTCGCTGGTCACTGGCCTGGGCTACGCCGCCCTCAAGCGTGGTGCCGCACCGGTGGCGGTAGCCGCGACCAGCTGATCGTTCGTGGGATTTCTTTGCATGGCTTGCCGGCGCCTTCGGGTGCCGGCTTTTTATTGCCCGATGCCTATACGACGCACGGCAAATGCTGGCATTGGTAGGAAGATGTCCTGGTATTCCGCGGGATTTATGAATTTTATCCTGATTAGCCATTCAATAATGGTCTGATGGCATTTACGGCAAAGCTGGTGTAGTTTTTGCAACACTGAATAAGCAGATGAAAGCGGAGGGCCCTTACCCGGGCCATTCGTTCGCTCGGTGGCGCTACCCGCGCCGCTGATGAAACAGGAGATACACGATGTCTACCGCCCCCGTGACGCTGATGGTGGCGCGCCGTGTGGCCCGTGGCCGCTACCGCGCGTTCATCGCCTGGCTCAATGAAGGCCGCGACCTGGCCGCCGACTTTGCCGGCTACCTCGGCTCCGGCGTGCTGGCACCGCCGCCCGGCGACGATGAATACCAGATCATCTTCCGCTTCCGCGATACCGGCACCCTTGCCGCCTGGGAGCACTCCGCCTCGCGGCGTGCCTGGCTGGCGCGCGGTGCCGGCCTGTTCGAGGCGCCTCACGAGCATCGTGCCATCGGGCTCGACCGCTGGTTTGCCGATGCCAATGGCCAGGCACCGCCGCGCTGGAAGCAAGCGGTGGCCATCTGGCTGGCATTCTTTCCGGTGTCGTTGCTGTTCCAACTGCTGGCCGGCAGTGCCTTGGCCACGCTGCCGCTGGTTGCCAAGGTGCTGGTCAGCACCCTGGTGCTGACGCCGCTGATGGTGTTCCTGTTCATTCCGCTCTCGACCCGCCTGCTGGCGCCCTGGCTGCGTGGCGAGTGCACCGTACGAGAGCAGTTGGGGCGTCTGTTGCACCTGCGCCAGGCATAAATGAGAACAGCGGCCTGTTGCCAGGCCGCTGTTGGTGTAGTGGAGGAGAGGACCCCTGTTAGAAGGATTCCCACTCCAGCTCGGCCTTGTCGGTAGCCTTCGAGGTTGAGGCTAGCTTGAGTGGTTTGGCTGGTGCACTGGCTGTCGGGGCCTTCGGCGCGGGGCGCGACAGAGGCGAGGTGCCGCCGGCGAGTTTGAAGGTGGACACGACCTCTTCCAGGCGGGCGGCCTGATCTTCCAGCGAGGCGGCGGCCGACGAGGCCTCCTGAACCAGTGCTGCGTTTTGCTGGGTGACTTCATCCATCTGTGACACGGCCTGGTTGACCTGCTCGATGCCCGAGCTCTGCTCCTGAGAGGCGGCAGAGATCTCATCCATGATGTCGTTGACGCGCTTCACCGAGGCGACCACCTCGCGGATGGTGTTGCCGGCGCTCTCGACCAGTTCGGAGCCATCCTTGACCTGGGTGGCGGAGGCCTCGATCAGTGCCTTGATCTCCTTGGCGGCGTCGGCACTGCGGCTAGCTAGGTTGCGCACTTCGCTGGCGACCACGGCGAAGCCGCGGCCCTGCTCACCGGCGCGTGCTGCTTCCACCGAGGCGTTGAGCGCCAGGATATTGGTCTGGAAGGCGATCGAGTCGATCACGCCGATGATATCCACCACCTTCTTCGAGCTACCGGCAATGGCGTGCATGGTGGTGATGACCCGGTCGACCTCCTCGCCGCCGCGCCCTGCGGTGGTCGAGGCGTCATTGGCCAGGCTGCTGGCCTGGCGCGCGTTGTCGGCGTTCTGCTTCACCGTGGCGGTGAGCTGCTCCATGCTCGCGGCGGTCTCCTGCAGCGAGGCGGCTTGCTCCTCGGTACGCGCCGACAGGTCGGTGTTGCCGCTGGAGATTTCGCGGGCGCCAATATGAATCGAGCCGCTGCTGTCACGCACGTTGGCCACGGTCTTGGCCAGGCCTTCCTGCATGCGCTGCATGGCCGAGAAGAGGCGGCCCAGCTCGTTGCGGCCACGCTCGGGAATCGGGTGGGACAGATCGCCCTTGGCAATATGCTCGGCATGCTCGACCACTTCGTCCAACGGTTTGACGATGCTGCCGACCAGGGCGGTACGCACGACCAGCACGATCAGCGCGGCCAGGATCAGCACGGCGATATCGATATAGCCGAACAGTTGCATCCGTGCACCGAAGTCGTCGATCAGCTGGCTGCCATGTTCGTATGCATAATCGTTGTAGGCGCCGCTCGATGCGGCAAAGGCACGGTTGTGCTCGCGAGCGGTGGGGAGCAATGCGAGGAAAGCCGCTTCGTCACGCCTCTCCACGGTGGATTGAAGGGGCAGAAGCACATTATTTATAAGGGACGCGAAGTCGGCGTCAAGGGCGTTGCCCACGTCGCTGCCACCTTCAGGGGCGTGGGACTCAAAGGTGGCAAAGTGCTGCTGCGCTTCGGTAAGGCGCCGTTCGGCCAGCGACCGCTCTTCGGCAGCCTGTTGCGTGTCATTTTCATCAACAGCGTCCCAGAAGTTCTGGAAATGGAGCTGAGTAGCGCCGACGGCGATCTGACTAAGGTTCAGGTAGTGCATCCTGTCGATCGCAACCCGATCCAGCTCATGAAGTGCATTGCTGCCCATCCGCCCGCCCTGATAGCCAAGGGCGGCCACCACAAGAATGAGTGCGACGAAGATCGCCAGCACGGCAGTCAAACTGGCCTTGACCGAAAGGTTGTTCATCAAGCGATTCATATGTCGGGTCCTCAATGCAGCTGTTTGGGCTGCTTGCATATATGAGTTGATTAGGGTGTTTACCGCTCTAGGGGCGGCTATGGTCGTCAAGGGCAGCTGGTGCGCCTACATGGAGGCCAGGACCTGCACTGCTTACATGCAATATCGGCAGTTTTGTGAATATCTTTAGCCCGAATGATTATAAGAAATATCTACATTAATAGAAAATAAGTAAATTTTTCCTCATTTAGCTGCTCATGTTGAACCGTGTGCTCGCCACTGAGGGGGGCATGAACGCCAACAGCGGCCTGTTACCAGGCCGCTGCTGTCATGCACGTTGGCCACGGTGGTAGCGAGGCCTTCCTGCATGCGCTGCATGGCCGGCACGTCACCTTGCGCAACGGTGACTCGCTGGGGCAGGAGTACGTTATCGACCAGGGCAGTAAGTTCCTTTACATAGACGGCCTGAGCTCGCCTTAGCTTATCGGGAGGGTTGGGTTGTTGCCGCTCTAGTGGTGGCTCTATATCAGGGTGTCAGGTAGTGAGTTCTATCGACTTTACAAGGTGAAGCTTTAGACAATTCGTATAAATAATCTTTCTGTGTTCATGTGATAATTAATTCAGCATTAGTAATGGTTTATTATTAATTAATTGGGCCTGATAAGGGCCGTATGCTGTGCTTCTTAAGGCTGGATATGTACACGGATATTCACGCTATTTGGATGACTCGCCGGCTGTTTTTTATGCTTTTAATATGACGCCATCATGGACGGTTGGGCGTGCCAGATTTTTATCTTGGATGTGCTCGGGTAGAGGGCTGCTTGTTAGGATCGGCATGCGAGTTGGTGGTTGGACGTGGAGAGTGGTACTCGCTAATCTGGGGGGATATTTCGATGCTTGGCTGAGCTAGGTGCCTGGGTTGCTTGAAAGGGAGAGAGAATCGCCATGCAGGTGCTACGTCAGTTCTCGGCGCTCGGATTGCTGGTGGGGACGCTGTTTTTCGCCATTTCATTGACGCCGAGCCTGCTGCCACGCACCTTCATCGTCCAGGGCATCATCTCGGGGTTGTCGTTCTCGGCCGGCTATGGGCTTGGCGTGATGGGACGTTGGCTGTGGGCCTATCTCGAGCTGCCGGTGCCGGGCCGGCACGGTGCGCTAAGCCTCAAGCGCATCGCCGCTGGCATCTGCGCGGTGGTGGCTTCGATGTTTCTATGGCGCGCTTCTGGCTGGCAGGACTCGATTCGCGTGCTGATGGAGATGGAGCCCGCCAGCGGTACGCGACCGTTCAGCGTGGCGCTGATTGCGATGGCGATCTTTGCCGCCTTGCTGCTGCTGGCCAGGCTCTTTCGGCGCACCTTTCGTTTCCTGGCGCGCCGGTTGCGGCGCTATGTGCCGCGTCGTGTATCGAATGTGATCGGCGTGGTGGCGGCCGCGGCACTGTTCTGGTCGGTGATCGATGGCATCATCTTTACCCTGACCCTGCGCGCCCTAGACCGCTCCTACCAGCAGGTCGACGTACTGATGCCGGATGATCTGGCACCGCCCAGCGACCCGCTGGTAGCGGGCAGCGAGGCGTCGCTGATCAGTTGGGAGGCCCTGGGTCTGCGTGGTCGTCGCTTCGTGACGGCAGGACCTTCCGCAGGCGATATCGAGCGCTTTCTGGGCGAGCCCGCCGAGCAGCCGCTGCGGGTCTACGTCGGCCTGAATGCCGCCGAGACCCCCAAGCAGCGGGCGCAGCTGGCGCTCGAGGAGCTCAAGCGGGTGGACGCTTTCGAGCGCTCGCTGCTGCTGCTGGCCACGCCCACCGGCCGTGGCTGGCTGGACCCGGCGGCGCAGAACACTCTGGAGTACCTGCAGCGCGGCGATATCGCCACGGTCACCGCCCAGTACTCTTACCTACCGAGCCCGCTGGCGTTGATCGTCGAGGGCGACTACGGCGCCGAGATGGCGCGGGCGCTGTTCGATGAGGTCTACCGCCATTGGACGACGCTGTCAGACGACCAGCGTCCGGCGCTCTACCTGCACGGCTTGAGCCTGGGTGCGCTCAATTCGGACCGCTCGTTCGATCTATATGACATCATCGATGACCCCTTCGACGGTGCGCTGTGGAGTGGGCCGCCGTTTCGCAGCCCGACCTGGCGGACCCTGACCGAGGATCGCGATGCCGGCTCGCCGGCTTGGCTGCCACGCTTTCGCGGCGGTGCGGTGGTGCGTTTCATGAATCAGCACGGCGGTCTCGAGGATGGCACAGCGGAGTGGGGCGATTTCCGCATCGCCTACCTGCAGTATGCCAGCGACCCGGTGACCTTCTTCGAGCCAAAGGCGCTCTACCGCGAACCGGAGTGGCTGCAGGCGCCGCGCGGACCGGATGTCTCCGAGGACCTGACCTGGTACCCGGTAGTGACCGGTCTACAGCTGCTGGCCGACCTGGCGGCAGGGTCTGCGCCGCCCGGCTACGGCCACGAGATCGCCGCCGAGGATTATATCGAGGCCTGGCTGGCGCTGGTTGCGCCCGATGGTTGGTCGGCAGACGACGTGGAGCGTCTCAAGGCGCTGTTCGCCGAGCGTGGGTAGCGTAGCGTTGTGAAGCGTAGCAGCAGCGTCCTACACTGCAGAAAACCTTGCAGGATCGCCGCCATGCTCGATGCGCCACCGGTTGACCGGCTTGCCGTCAACGACCGCCAGACGGCGGTGCATACCGCCGTCAGCCATGCTCGCGACCCACAGCGTGCGGCCAATGAGCTGGCCGCTGCGCTGCGCCATCCGCAGCTGGGGTTCGTGCTGTTCTTCGTTAGCGCCGAGTATGCGTTGTCGCCACTCGGCGAGGCGCTGGAGTCGGCCTTTGCCGGGGTGCCGATCAGCGGCTGCACCACCGCCGGCGAGATCACGTCCGAGGGCTACGACCGCGGCTGTATCGTGGCGGTGGGCTTCGATGCCCGTCATTTCGGCGTCGGGGTGGCGCTGATCGATAAGCTGGATGGCTTCGGCTTGGTCCATGCCCAGCGCGTCACCGATGGCCTGCTGGCCGCATCCCGCCGCCAGGCACCGCCCGGCGGCGACCACTTCGCCCTGACCCTGCTCGATGGGCTGTCGAGCTGCGAGGAGCAGGTGCTGGCGACCCTGGACGCGGCGCTGGGCAGCATTCCCAGCTTCGGCGGCTCCGCCGGCGACGATAACCGCCTGGCGCATACCCACGTTTATAGCAACGGGCGCTTTCATGATCAGGCCGCGGTGGTGGTGATGTTCACCACCTGCCTGCCGTTCGAGGTCTTCACCACCCACCATCTGCGGCCACGCGGCGAAAAGCTGGTGGTGACCCAGGCCGATCGCCAGCGGCGTCGGGTGATCGAGCTCAACGCCGCGCCGGCCGCCGACGAGTATGCGCGGCTGGTAGGCTGCCCCCGGGCGGCCCTCGGCGATGCGGTATTCGCTCGCTATCCGCTGGCGGTGCGCATCGGCGATGCGTTCTACGTACGCTCGATTCAGCGTGTCAACGACGACGGCAGCCTGAGTTTCTACTGTGCGGTGGAGAACGGCATCGTGCTGACCGCCATGACTCCGGCGCCGATCCTGCCCGACCTCGAGGCGGTGTTCGACGACCTGAGCGCACGGCTCGGCGAGCCCGAGCTGATCATTGGCCTCGACTGCTTCCTGCGGCGCCTGGAGATCGAGGCGCTGGACGGCCTCGAGGCGGCCTCGAGTCTACTGCGACGCCAGCGGGTGATCGGCTTCAACACCTACGGGGAGCAGCACCATGGCATGCACATCAACCAGACCTTCACCGGGGTTGTGCTTGGGCGCCCCGGTAGCGGCTGACAGCGATGCCGCGCTGACGCCCCGCGAGCAGGCCCTGGTCGAGGAGAATGCGCGGCTGCACAAGGTGTGTGCGGCGCTGATCGAGCGCGTCGAGTCCAGCGGGGTGGCCGGCGGTGCGCCCTATGCGGCCTTCGAGCACGCCGTGCTGCTGGCCGAGCAGGTCCGTGAGCGCACCGAGACCCTGCATCGTACCCTCGATGAGCTGAGCCAGGTCAACGCCGAGTTGGGGTCGGTGAATACCAAGCTGCGCGAGGAGATCGCCGTGCGTGGCGAGACCGAGCGGCGGCTGCGCGAGGCCAAGGCCGAGGCCGAGGCGGCCAACGTGTCGAAGAGCAAGTTTCTGGCCGCGGTCAGCCACGATCTGCTGCAGCCGCTCAATGCGGCGCGCCTATTTACCACTGCCCTGGGCGATCAGCTCGAGGACCCAGCGCTGCCGGCGGAGTCGCGCCGGCTGGTGGGGCATATCGGCCGCTCGCTCAAAGATGTCGAGACGCTGCTCGGCACGCTGGTGGATATCTCGCGCCTCGATGCCGGCGTGCTGACGCCGGATGTGGCGCCGTTCGCCGCCGCCGAGCTGCTCGATGCGCTGGCCGAGGAGTACCGCCAGATGGCTGCGGCCCGCGGCCTGGTGCTGCGCTATGTGGCCAGCTCGGCGGTGATCGATTCCGACCTGGCGCTGCTGGCACGGGTAGTACGCAACCTGCTCAGCAACGCCATTCGCTATACGCCACGCGGTCGCATCCTGCTCGGTTGCCGGCGTCGTGCGGAGGGGCTCGAGATCAGCGTTGCCGATACCGGCAGCGGTATCGAGGAGGCCCAGCGCGAGGAGATCTTCCTCGAGTTCCGCCGCGGGGACGCCGGCCGCCTGCAGAGCGACCGCGGCCTGGGGTTGGGGCTGGCCATCGTCGACCGTATCAGCGGCATGCTCGGCCACCGGCTGTCGCTGGCCTCCACCCCGGGGCGCGGCTCGCGCTTCACGATCCTGGTGCCCTACGCCCAGCGTCCGGTACCCCAGACCCAGGCACCGGCGATGCCGGGCCTGGCACCGCTGGCCGGTGCGCGGATATGGGTGATCGACAACGACCCGGCGATCTGCGAGGGCATGCAGGCACTGCTGAGTGGCTGGGGGTGCGCGGTCGACAGCGCCCGCTCGCTGGCGGCGCTGACCCGCAGCAGGGCGCTGGCCGGCGGCGCCGACGCGCTGATCATCGACTATCACCTCGACGAGCATCAACCCGACGGGCTCGAGGTGGCGGCGATGCTGCAGCGGCGCTTCCCGCGGCTGCCGGTGATCATGATCACCGCCAATCACGACGCGGCGCTCAAGGCATGCGCCCGCGAGCGCGGCTATCGCTGTCTGCTCAAGCCGCTCAAGCCGCTGCGTCTGAAGATGGCACTGCTGCAGTGCGTGGCGGATGCGACCGGCGACAACCGCTAACGAATGCCATCGTCACGCTCGCTGGCGAGCAGGATCGCCTGGACTCGGCTGCTTACCCGGAGCTTGCGTAGGATAGCCGAGACGTGGGTCTTGACGGTGGTTTCGGCGATGTCGAGGCGGTAGGCGATCATCTTGTTGGACTCACCCTTGACCATGTGTGCCAGTACCTCGCGCTGCTTGTCGGTGAGCGAGGTCAGGGGATGATGCTTGAGGGGCGCAGTGGGGCTGGCCGGCGGGCTGCCGGTGCGCATGATGTCCGGCGGCAGATAGACCTGGCCGGCGAGGATCTGTTGCAGGGCCACGAGTAGGGTATCGCGTGGCGTCGACTTGGGAATATAGCCCACCGCGCCGAGGTTCAGCGCCTCGAGAATGGTGTGCTTGTGCTGTTCGGCGGAGACGATCACCACCGGCAGCCACGGCACCGCCTGGCGCAGCTGGGCCAGGCCACTGAGGCCTTCGGCATCGGGCAGACCGAGGTCGAGCAGTGCCAGGTCGAGGTCGTCGTGTTGCGCGACGACCTCGAGGGCGGCGGCGAGACTGGCGGCTTCGAGGGTCTCGCTGCCGCTGAGTCCGCGGGCGATGACCGCGACCATCGCTTCGCGAAACAGGGGGTGGTCGTCGGCGACCAGCAGCCGGTACATGCGTGGCGCGCTCCTTGTGTTGGCTGGCGGTATCGGAGGCGGCGCCTCCTACCAAGGGAGGAGGCTAACTCCTGCCATGGCAGTATGTCGCGAAGTGCCGGCCTGTCCAACACTGAAGCGAGCATCACCCATAACGACAACAGCTACAACCGACAGGAGTAACGCCATGATCTATGCCAACCCCGGCATGCCCGATGCCAAGGTCAGTTTCGCCAAGCGCTACGGCAATTATATTGGCGGTGAGTTCGTACCGCCGGTGAAAGGCCAGTATTTCGACAACGTCAGCCCGGTCAACGGCGAGGTGTTCTGCCAGATTCCTCGCTCCACCGCCGAGGATATCGACAAGGCGCTGGATGCCGCCCATCAGGCCGCCCCCGCCTGGGGCAAGACCTCCGCCGCCGAGCGCAGCAATATCCTGCTTAAGATCGCTGATCGCATCGAACAGAACCTCGAGATGCTTGCGGTGGCCGAAACCTGGGACAACGGCAAGGCGGTACGCGAGACCCTCAACGCCGATATCCCGCTTGCGGTGGATCACTTCCGCTACTTCGCCGGCTGCATCCGCGCCCAGGAGGGCAGTGCCGCCGATATCGACGCCAATACCGTGGCCTATCACTTCCACGAGCCGCTCGGTGTGGTCGGCCAGATCATTCCCTGGAACTTTCCGATCCTGATGGCCTGCTGGAAGCTCGGCCCGGCGCTGGCCGCCGGCAACTGCGTAGTGCTCAAGCCCGCCGAGCAGACGCCGGCCTCGATCCTGGTGCTGATGGAATTGGTCGGCGACCTGCTGCCGCCGGGGGTGATCAACATCGTCAACGGCTACGGTGCCGAGGCGGGCCAGGCGCTGGCCACCAGCAAGCGCATCGCCAAGATCGCCTTCACCGGCTCGACGCCGGTGGGTTCGCACATCCTCAAGTGCGCAGCGGAGAACATCATCCCCTCCACCGTGGAACTGGGCGGCAAGTCGCCGAATATCTACTTCGCCGACATCATGAACGCCGAGCCTGAGTTCATCGACAAGGCGGTGGAGGGGTTGGTGCTGGCCTTCTTCAACCAGGGCGAGGTCTGTACCTGCCCGTCGCGGGCGCTGATCCAGGAGGAGATGTACGAGTCGTTCATGGCCAAGGTGATGGAGCGCACCCGCTCGATCAAGCGCGGCAATCCGCTGGATACCGATGTCCAGGTCGGCGCCCAGGCCTCCCAGGAGCAGTTCGACAAGATCATGTCGTACATGGATATCGCCCGCGAGGAGGGCGCCGAGTTCCTGACCGGCGGCAACAAGGAGAGCTTCGACCCTAGTTACGACAAGGGCTACTACATCCAGCCGACCCTGCTCAAGGGCAACAACAGCATGCGCGTCTTCCAGGAGGAGATCTTCGGCCCGGTGGTGGCTGTGACCACCTTCAAGGACGAGGCCGAGGCGCTGGCGATCGCCAACGACACCGAGTTCGGCCTTGGCGCCGGGGTCTGGAGTCGCGATATGAACGTTGCCTTCCGCATGGGCCGCAACATCCAGGCCGGTCGGGTGTGGACCAACTGCTACCATCAGTACCCGGCGCATGCCGCCTTCGGTGGCTACAAGAAATCCGGCGTCGGTCGCGAGACCCACAAGATGGCGCTGGAGCACTATCAGCAGACCAAGAACCTGCTGGTCAGCTACGACATCAACCCACTCGGCTTCTTCTAAGCCGCCACGCCGCCCGGCTTGGCCGGGCGGCGATTCGATTCCCCGATCCTATTATCCTGCGCAAGCGTATGGCTACGTTGGTCTCCTGTCTGCCAGTCCAAGCACAGTGGCTTCGTACCGTCGACGCTGCCTGAGGTCCCAAGCGACGGCGCCGGCCAGCAGCACGAAGCCGATCAGCTCCAGTGCCATGGAATAGTCGACGAACAGTGCGTACAACACGAGAAGTGAGCCGGCCAGGCCCGCAAGCGTGGGCCATGCACGGCGATGTAGGCGCAGGCCGCTGGCCACGAACGCCAGGGTGAACAACACAAAGGCAGCGATGGTGCCGGCCCAGAGCCCCTCGTCGAGCGCCAGGTGTACGCCCAACAGCGGTAGCAGGGCGACCAGTGCCAGGGTGCCGTAGCAGCTCAGTAAGGCCAGCAGGAAGGCCAGTATCCCGAGCAGGCCACGGCGATACCATAGCCGCAGCCAGCGCCGCGGATCAAGGCGACGCCCCCAACGCTGTACCCTGCTCGGGGCGGTATCGCCGCGGCGCATTCTGAGCTCGACCGAGTGTGCACCGAAGCCTGCGGCAACCTCGCGCGTCTGGGCGCTGGGGCTCAGAGAGAAGTAGTCGTGACTGCCGACCACGGCCACATCCTCGAAGCCAACTTCCTCGAACAGCGCTACGAGCTCCTCCTTCACCGTTGCCCCCACCACACACTCGACCCACAGTCGCGGGTCCTCGTGGCAATCCACCGATACCGGATGATGGATCACCACGTCGGCCAGCTGTAGGCGTCCGTGGGGCTTAAGCACGCGGAACATCTCGGCCACCGCGCGGCGTTTATCGGGTACCAGGTTGAGGGCGCCGTTGCTGCTGATGCAGTCGATGCTGGCATCGGGCAGTGGTAACTGCTCGGCGGAACCCTGCACTACGCCGAGCCGTTGGATGGCGTGGCGTTTGGCAGCCTGGTGTAGTCGGCGGGTCATGGCCGCGGTCAGGTCGAGGGCGATGACCTGACCTTGCGGGCCGGCCAACTGGTGCGCTATGAGGGCGTCAGCGCCGGCACCTGCGCCTATGTCGAGTACCCGGTCGCCGGTGCGGATGGCCTCGGCACGAAAAGGGTAGCCGACGCCGGCGAAGGCATCGCCTACCTCTGCCGGCAGCAGCGCGAGCTGATCGGGGGGATAACCCAGACGGCGGCTGGCCTCGACGCCGACAGGGAAATGGAAAGGGGAGTCAGGGGCATTCGCCACGGTGGTGTACATCTGCTGTACCGCAGCCAGAATCTGCGGGCGTGAGTAGCCGAGAATAGCCACCATGAGGTGTTCTCCTCACGGGTCAGCGGGTGGTGTCGGACTCATCGAAGCGGTCGAGCAGGGTCCGAATGCGCTGATGCAGCCGTGGCGGGGTCTTTGCCGTGCCGCTGGCCGCCACCCTAGCCCGTAGTCGTCGTTCAAATTCGGCGCGTGTGAAGCAGTCTCGGCAGCGGTGCAGGTGCCATTCGATATCGCTCGCCGCCTGCGGGTCGAGTTCCCGGTCGAGGTAGTCGAAAAGACGCTCGATGACCTCCTCGCAGCTCAGTGCTCTCGGGCTCATTCCTGCGCTCCTCCCGTTCCTGACACCACGCCCGCCTCTCTGGCCTGCTCCCAGAGTGCCTGCTGCAATCGACAGCGCGCCCGGTTCAATCGCGAGCGTACGGTGCCCAGTGGAATGCCGAGGAGACTCGCGACCTCCTCATACGTATAGCCCTGCACCTCGACCAGCACAATCGTCACTCGGTAAGCATCGGGTAGCGCATCCAGTGCCCGCTGCAGATCCTCCTGCAGCAGGCCGTTGAAGAATTGTTCCTCGAGGCTGCCCCACCATAGGAGGAAGGGCTGGTGCAGCTGCTGGAACAGCGCAAAGCTGGCGCTGTCGAGCTCGCTGGGCTCGGTAGCGTCATCTCCGCCCGACGATGGGCGGCAGCGGCGCTTCCTCCATTCGCTGATGAAGGTGTTGGTGAGGATATGAAACAGCCAGCCTTCGAAGTGTTGGGCGTCGCGCAGCCGGTCGAGCTGCGTCCAGGCCTTGGTCACCGCCTCGGCGACGATGTCTTCGGCGTCGGCGGAGTTACGGGTAAGCCGCAGTGCAGTGCCATAGAGGCGGTCCATCAGCGGTGCCAGGCGCTGTTCGAACCACTCCCGCCGGCTGGCGGCTTCGTCGAAACGCATAATGGCCCCCGTGGCGTCCCGGTACCGGACGCATGACTGCGACCGAGGATGGCTAAGCAGTGAACCTGCCAACGGCATGGCGACACCTCTTCGAGCATGGTCTGCCTGCCGTCACCGGGCAAGCGGACAGGTATTGCCGGGACGCGGCAGCGATGCGTTCGGTTCCCATTGGGAACCCTTTATCCAGCGGCTGCGTCCTGGCACACACGACACCGTCCGGTGTCGTGGTGAGTAGCCAAGAGGAGAGAGAGCATGACTATTACCGCACAGCCTGCATCCACGGGGGTGGATACACAGGAGCTTGAGGCACGTGTCAAGGCAATGTATCGCGAGGTGGCCGAATCGCCGCAGGGGGAGTTTCACTTCGAGATGGGGCGAGCCCTGGCTGAACGGCTGGGCTACGACCCACGCGGCCTGGATGCTGTACCTGACGCCGCCATCGACTCCTTCGCCGGCGTTGGCCATTTTCTCGACCTGGCCGCCATCCAACTCGGCGAGACAGTACTCGACCTGGGCAGCGGTTCCGGCATGGACAGCCTGCTGGCGGCTCTTGCTACGGGGCCAGGTGGGCAGGTACTGGGGCTCGACATGACCGCAGCTCAGCGCGACAAGGCTGAGCGGCTGGCACGCGAGGCAGATTCCGGCCAGGTCACCTTCCGTGCCGGCTACATCGAGGCGCCGCCGTTTGCCGACGAAAGCGTCGACGTGGTGATCAGCAACGGCGTGATCAACCTTTCGGCCGACAAGTCACGGGTCTTCGCCGAGGCGGCGCGGGTACTGCGTCCCGGTGGGCGCCTGGCTCTGGCCGACATCGTCACCGAAACGGCGCTGCCGGAGAGCGTCTCTTGCAACGCCACCCTGTGGGCCGCCTGCATTGGCGGCGCCCTACAGCAGGACGACTACCGTGCAGCCATCGAGTCGGCTGGCCTCGTCATCGAGACCTGGCGTGAGCACCCCGAATACCGCTTCCTGACCGATTCGGCTCGGGGGGCCAGTGCCACCTACGGGGTCAAGAGCATCTCGCTGCTGGCAGTTAAGCACTGAGGGCCGCGGGGCCGCGACTACTATCACAATCAAGGAGAAGCCACCATGCAACGCCACTCCACTATCCTGAATGCCTTGCTGGCCTTGGCGATTTCCAGTGTATCTGGAGCACTCTGGGCTGCCCCCTATCATGGCGACGGGCACCTGCTCGGCACGCCTGACGATCTCAGCTGGGGGCCGGTCGGTTCCATGGGCGAGGGCGCCGAGATCGCGATCATCGAGGGCGACCTCTCGGCCGAGGTGCCATTCACCTTTCGCCTGCGGCTGGAGGATGGCTACGAGATCAAGCCCCACGTGCATCCCGCCTACGAGCGGGTGACGGTACTCGAGGGCACCCTGCACTTTGCCCATGGCGAGCGCTTCGAGCGCGAAGCCACCCACGCCCTGCCTGTTGGCGGCTATGCCATCATGTCGCCGGGTGACGGCATGTTCGGCTATGCAGAGGGAGAGACCATCATCCAGTTGCACGGCACCGGCCCATGGGGCATCGAGTATATCGACCCGGCGGATGATCCGCGTCAGTAGCGAGTGACACGCCGCGTGGCGGTATGCCGCGCGGCTCCCTTGCCCCCTGCACGACCCGCCAGCATGAGGCGATATCCGGTCATTACAGACGAGGGGAATCGCCATGTGGCATCAGCAGGAACTGCGCCTAGTGGTGGGTATCTGGCTCGGCGAACATGGCGGGGCGCGGCGCATGATCGCCACGTTGTAGGGGCATAGCCCCCTTCAAACGCTCTGCATGGTCAGCCAGCGCTCGGCCAGGCGTCGCGCATGGAGTAGGTGGTTCACGACAGCCAGGCGCCCTGTTTGGCGTTTCACGCCGGCGCGCTTGAGCTTGAGCACCATGCGTGCCGGCATGCCGATGAAGATCAGCCCCACCTGGCGCGCGCGTAGCTCCTCGACCAGCGACTGCAGGGCGACGATGGCGGTGGCGTCCAGGCTCGGCACGTCGCGCATATCGAGCATCACCACGCGCACCTCGGGATCTACTACCCGCAGGGTCGACACGGCCTTTTCCGCGGCACCGAAGAACAGCGGGCCGTTGATGTCATAGAGCGCCACCTGGGGCGGTAGATCTCGGGTCTGTTCGTCACTATCAGGTTCAAGACGGCGGGCGTGTGTAAGGTGGGCCATGCGGCGGATGAACAGTGTTGCCGCAAGGCCGATGCCCACTGCCACCCCCAGCACCATATCGAATACCACCGTGAGCAGGAAGCAGATCACCAGGATGGCGACGTCGCTGCCCGGTGCGCTCTTCAGGGTGTGCACGAAGTGGCGCGCCTCGCTCATATTCCAGGCGATCACGAACAGCAGCGCGGCAAGTGCTGCCATCGGCACCAGCGCGAGCACCTCGGCCAGCGCCACCACTGCCAGCAGTACCACCAGCGCGTGGACCACCGCGGCCAGTGGCGAGCAGGCACCACTGCGGATATTGGTGGCGGTGCGCGCCAGCGCGGCGGTGGCGGTGATGCCGCCGAAGAAGGGGACGGCGATATTGCCGAGTCCCTGACCGATCAACTCGGCGTTGGGATCGTGGCGGGTGCGGGTCAGGCCGTCGGCGACCACCCCACAGAGTAGTGACTCGATGGCCGCCAGCATGGCGATGGCCAGTGCCGGGCCGAGTAGTTCGCGAATCAGGGCGAAGTCCACCGTCAGCGGTGTCCCATCCGCTCCAGGCAGGCGCCAAGGCAGCAGCAGGGTGGGGGCGAAGGGGGGAATGCCACTACCGGTCTGGCCCTGATACTCCCAACTGAAGCGCGAGGCGATGGTGTCGATCTCTACACCCAGTGGTGCGATCGCCAGTGTCGCCAGGGTGCCTACCGCCAGCCCTGCCAGCGGTGCCGGCACGGGTGTCTTCAGCCGCGGCCACAGGAGCAGGCTAGCCAGCGTCAACAAGCCGATGCCGAATTCAGCAGGGGCCAGCGAGGGTGCGGCATGGGCGATGGCAGCCAGGTTGTGCAGCGTGCTATCGCCGATTTCGACCCCCGCGAGCCCGAGGAAGTCGGGCAACTGCAGCAAGGCGATGACGACGGCAATGCCGGCGGTGAAACCCAGCACCACCGGATAGGGCACGAACTGGATCAGGTTGCCTAGCCGTGCCAGCCCTAGCGCGACCAGAATCACTCCCGCCATCAGCGTGGCGATCAGCAGGCCACCAAGGCCATGGCTGGCGACGATGGGGAACAGGATAACCACGAAGGCCGCGGTAGGGCCGGAGACGTTGAAGCGCGAGCCGCCGGTGAGGGCGATGATGGCTCCCGCCACGATAGCAGTGTACAAGCCGTGTTGGGGCGGTACGCCAGTGGCGATGGCCAGGGCCATGGAGAGGGGCACCGCGACGATGCCGATGGTCAGCCCGGCGAGTAGGTCTCGCTTGAGTTCGGCCAGGCCATAGCCCAGGCGCCAGCTGGCAAACAGAGCGCTGCCGGGCCGTGGCAGTGAGTAGCGGGACGGCTTGCGTGGTCGTGACATTAGGGTTACCGAGATGCTGCAGGGAACCTTAACGTTACTCCTGCATATTGCGTTGCCACAAGATGACCAGCATCGATAACCGCGGCGACACTCCTGGGGGTGTCGCCGTCGCGAGGGACGTGTGTCCGCCGGGCCCGATGACTAGCCGGCCACCAGCTCCTGGTAGATGCCGCCCGGGGCATCCAGGACATAACGATAGAAGCCGCCGGGCTCCGGTACCTCGGGCTCCTCCTCGACCGGCGCCGGCGGTGGGTAGACCGCCACCAGCTCGCCATTGGCGGACTCCATGATCTCACGCACCTGGCCGTAGTCGATGTCCGGCAGGTCATCGCCGAGCGCCTGATGCAGGTTGTCGAAGGGGGCGAGCAGGTGGGTCAGGGCGTCGTCGCGCTGCTCGGCGGGGGCGAAGGCCTGGACGTAGAGGGTGTCCTCCTCCCAGCCGACCTTGAAGTGGTCGTCGATGATATTGACCGCGGTGCCGTTGGGGATATTGCCGTAGAGGTGTTCGATATCCTCCGGGTACATGCGGATACAGCCGCGGCTGGCGCGCATGCCGATGCCGTCGGGCATGTTGGTGCCATGGATCAGATAGCCGGGGATGTCGAGCAGGATGGCGTGTCGGCCCAGAGGATTGTCGGGCCCCGGGGGCACCACGGCGGGGGCCGGTTCACCGCGTTCAGCGGCCTCTTCGCGCATCGAACGCGGCGGATACCAGGCCGGGTCCTCGAGGCGCATGGTGGTCTCGGTGGTGCCCAGCGGCGTATTGAAGCCCTCACGGCCGATGCCGATGGGGTAGGTCTCGACCCGCGGTGTCTCGCCATTGGCGGAGGGCGGGTAGTAGTAGAGCCGCAGCTCGGCAAGATTCACCACCAGCCCCTCGCGGGGCGCGTCGGGCAGAATGTGCTTGGCCGGAATCACCACTTCGGTGCCGTCGCCGGGAATCCAGATACTGACCTCCGGGTTGGCGGCGCGGATCTCTTCATAGCCAACGTTATGGGCCCGGGCGATATCGAGCAGGGTCTCGTCGCCCTCGACCTCGACGGTGTAGCGCTCGCCGACGATATTGCCGTCTTCGGGCAACGGGTAGTGGCCAAGCGGCCATTCGCTGCCTTCGTCGGCGAGCAGCGAGCCGCTGGCAAGCGCGATGCCCAGCGCCAGCGGGGCCAGCCACAGGGGGCGTGATGCTGAAATAAAGGGTGTCGTCACGATAATCCGAATATCGGCCAGTGGCCGTGAGATAGGGTTGCCGAACAGTGTTCCATGCTACTCGCGGGGGTGCAACTGCCACCGACGCCCTTAGCTTTGGGGGCAACTGCGATCACCCTGGGCGTTAACGCAAGCGGCGACTCCGAAGAGTCGCCGCACGGTTGGCTACTTGCATTTCGCTCAGGGCGAGTCGCCCACCGCTCCGGGCATGGCGGGGACGCTACCGTTCTCGCCAGCCAGCGCCAGGAAGTGCAGGTGGCGCTCATACTCGGCCAGCACGTCGCCGATCACCTGGCCGCGGGTGTAGCCGTTGAGATCCTGGCCGGTGCCGCCTTCGGCGAGGTAGACGTCGAGGCGCACGTAGTAGTCGTCGTCCACCGGCAGGAAGCTCGGCGTGCGCATGCGATGCGGGCACACCTGATAGACGAAGAACGGCGCGTTCTCGAGCTCGACCTGCAGCGTCAGGCGCGGCAGCGGCTCACCCTCGACCTGCTCCTCACTGACATTGGCGACCTGGCCGCGCCCCTCCAGCTCCTGGGCGAACTGGGTCAGCGCCGGGCGGATCGAATGTTCGATGGTTGCCGCGGCGCCGGCGCGGTTGGAGGTGTCCAGCGCGCGGTCGAGGCGCTCGCGCCAGTCGCCGCCCGGCGCGGTGCCGGCGATGCGACGGCGGGCGTCGGCCTTGTCGCCCTCCATGCGCAGGGCACGGTACATGCCGGCCATGATCGCGAAGATCACCAGCGAGAACGGCAGGGCGGTGATTACCACGGCGCTCTGCAGCGCCGCTAGCCCGCCGGCCATCAGCAGGGCGATGGTGATCAGACCGATCACCGTCGACCAGAAGATGCGCAGGGTCACCGGCGCGTCGTGGTTGACGTCGGAGAGGATCGAGGTGAAGTTGGCCAGCACCAGTGCCCCGGAGTCCGCCGAGGTGATGAAGAAGACGATACCGAGCACGGTCACCACCGCCGCAGTCAGACCCACCCAGGGGTAATACTCGAGCAGGGTGTAGAGCGTGGTCTGCGGGGTGCTCAGGGCCTGTTCGCCGAGTTCGACGACGCCCTGGTTGGCGACCAGCTCGATACCGCTGTTACCGAACACCGACATCCACACCATCATGAACGCCAGCGGGATACCCAGCGCACCTGCCACGAACTCGCGGATGGTCCGCCCGCGCGAGATGCGCGCCAGGAACAGGCCAACGAACGGTGTCCAGGCGATCCACCAGCCCCAAAAGAAGATCGTCCACCACATCTTCCACTCCTGGGCCTCCTCGCCGGCGAAGGCGTAGGTGTCGAAGCTCTTGGCGATGAAGCCGGACAGATAGTCGCCAGCGTTGTTGACCACCATGTCGAGCAGCTGCAGGGTGTGGCCCTGGAACAGCACGAACAGCAGCAGCGCCAGTGCCAGCAACATGTTGAATTCGGAGAGCCGGCGGATACCCTTCTCGACGCCGCTGACCACCGAGATGGTCGCCATGATGACCACTAGGGCGATCAGGATCACCTGCACCGAGAGGCTCTCGGGCACGCCAAACATGTAGGTCAGGCCGTAGTTGAGCTGCATCACCCCGATGCCGAGGCTGGTGGCGATACCGAACACCGTGGAGATCACCGCGGTAATGTCGACGGCGTGGCCGATGGGGCCGTAGATGCGCTTGCCGAGCAGCGGGTAGAGCGCGCTGCGGATCGCCAGCGGCAGGCGGTGGCGATAGCTGAAGTAGGCCAGTGCCATGCCCATCAGTACGTACAGCCCCCAGCCGGACAGCCCCCAGTGCATGAAGGTCTGCACCACCGCGGCGCGCATTGCCGCCTGGCTTTCGGGGGCGAGGTCGGGCGGCGCCAGATAGTGGGCGACCGGCTCGGCGACGCTGAAGAACAGCAGGTCGATGCCGATGCCGGCGGCGAACAGCATCGCCGACCAGGAGAGTAGCGAGAACTCCGGCCGCGAGTGATCGGGGCCGAGGCGGATGCTGCCGAACCGCGAGCAGCCGATCAGCACCACGAACACCAGGTAGGCGACCACCGCCAGCATGTAGTACCAGCCGAAGGTGGCGCTTACCCAGGCCAGGCCGGCGTCGAAGAACTCGCCGGCCTGCTCGGTGAAGGTCATGGTAACGACCAGGAATACCAGGATGCCGGCCACCGAGCCGTGGAAAACGGCCGGGTTGAGCCGATCCCGGCGTTCGGGGGGATGTTGGTCATGCGCCATTGGGCAGACTCCCTTAGCGTTGTTGATGTGGTGCCTCCCACTGCGCTGGGCCGCGATGTGACGTCGCTGTTATTTTGATTGATCGCCCAATCAAAATAGCGCCAAGTCATATCGTTTGCCCATGGCGGTTGCCATGCATGTCGTATCGGGACATGGGGCGAGACGCTTTCGGCAGCAGCGTGCCGAGTCGCTGCAGATTGGCGGTAGCTAGCTGAGCGTAGCCAGCCGCCAGGGTAAGGTAGTATTTTTTATTGATTGATCGTTCAAATAAAATACCCGACCCGAGAGTTCCCTTCAACCCCCCGGTGACGGATCTGCATGCTTGACTGTAATTCAACGCTGGAAGCGAGCCACTGCCTTGCAATCCTTGTTTACCCAGCTATACCTGATGTAACTGATCGTGATATGTCAGGTGTTGGGTGCCGGACGCCCCGGTGATGCGCGATCAGTCGTACGCCGCTCCTCTGGGGAAGGAGACCCGGTTCAGCGCAGGTAAACCAATAACGATAACCGCCTCGTTGGAGAACCCAATGACTCACGATATGCCTCGAAGCGCTTCCACATCACCCGTGGAAGTCGCCAGCACCACGCCGTCTCTCGAATCTGCCACCACGCCACCCAGTGCGTCACGACGCCGCTTCCTCACCGGTTCAGCGGCTGCCGTCGGCGCCGCTGCCGCGGTAGGCTTTCCCAGCATCGCCGTGGCCCAGACCACCACGCTACGCTTCCAGAGCACCTGGCCCAACCAGGACATCTTTCACGAGTTCGCGGCGGACTACGTACGCATCGTCAACGAGATGTCCGGCGGTCGCCTGCGCCTCAATCTGCTGCCTGCCGGCGCGGTAGTAGGCGCCCTGCAGATGCAGGATGCGGTGATTTCAGGTGCCCTCGACGGCGGCCACGGGGTGGCGGCCTACTGGTACGGCAAGCATAAGGCTTTCTCGCTATTCGGTACGCCGCCGCCGTTCGGCTGGGATGCGCATCAGTTCCTGGCCTGGTTCTGGAACGATGAAGGGCTGGCACTCTACAACGAGCTGCTCGCAGATATGGAACTGCCGCTGGTGGGCTACCTTAGTGGGCCGATGCCGACCCAAGCACTGGGCTGGTTCAAGGAGCCGATCAGCAGCGCCGACGATCTACGTGGCCTCAAGTACCGCACGGTAGGGTTGGCCGCTGACCTGATGAACGAGTTCGGTGCGGCGGTGACGATCATGGGCGGCGGCGATATCGTCCCTGCCATGGACCGTGGCTTGCTCGACGGCGCCGAGTTCAACAATCCATCGTCGGATCGCCTGCTGGGCTTCCCCGATGTCAGCAAGACCTGGATGCTGCGCAGTTACCATCAGGATTGCGAATCCTTCGAGATCATCCTCAACAAACAGAAACATGACGAGATGCCCGAAGAGTTCCAGGCGATCCTGCAGTATGCCGCCAAGGCCGCTTCGTCGGAGATGTACTGGAAGGCCATGGACCGCTACCCGCGTGATCTCAACGCCATGCGCGAGGAGCAGGGGGTGCAGACCTACATCACCCCCGACTCGGTGCTCGAAGCGCAGCTCGCCGCCTGGGACACGGTGATCGAGCGCGAATCGAACAACAGTGAGTTCTTCAAGAGGGTCGTCGATAGCCAGAAAGCCTACTGTGAGCGCGTGGTCGGCTGGCATCTAGAAGGTAATACCCCCAAAGGCCCTGCCTATCGCCACTTCTATGGCAAGGAACCTACCGACACCTCCACCATCCTCTAGGCCTCGGGCCGTCAATCACCCGCTGCCAGGAGGCGGCGGGACATCGACCGGCTGCACTGCCCGTGATGGGGTAGTGCGGCCCAGGGTGAGAGGTTGTCATGCGCTTCATCTTCTTCATCGACCATATCAGTACCTGGATGGGCAAGGTATTTGCCTGGGCCATCCTGCTCCTGACCTTTGTGGTCAGCTACGAGGTCTTCATGCGCTATGTGGTGGGCGCACCCACGACCTGGGCCTACGATACCAGCTACATGCTCTACGGCACCCTGTTCATGATGGCCGGTGCCTATGCCCTGGCGCATAACGCCCATGTGCGGGCTGACGTGGTGTCGCGCTACTTCCCGCCACGGGTTCAGGCGGGGCTTGACCTGGGGCTCTACATGATTTTCTTCTACCCCGGCATCCTGGCACTGCTGTTCTACGGCTGGGACTTCTTCGCGCTCTCCTTCCGCCAGAACGAGCACAGCTCCTATACCCCCGGTGGGCCGCCGATCTACCCCTACAAGTTCGTGATCCCCGCCTGTGCGGCGCTGCTGGCACTGCAGGGCGTGGCCGAGGTCAGCCGCTGCATCCTGTGTCTCAAACATGGTAAATGGCCGCGCCGCCTCGGTGACGTGGAGGAGGTCGCCATTCCGATCAATAAGCAGGATGAGATTCTTTCTGCTCAGCAGACACCTCCGGAGGATCGGCAATGAGCGAACCGGAAATCGGTATCCTGATGCTGGGCATGTTGGTCATCCTGATCATGCTCGGCTTCCCCATTGCCTTCACGCTGATTGCCATGGGCATCGCCTTCGGCTATTTCGCCATCGGCGACATCATCTTCTCGCTACTGGTGCAGCGCGCCTATGGGGTGATGTCCAACGACGTGCTGATTGCTGTGCCGCTGTTCCTGTTCATGGGCTATATGGTCGAGCGTGCCAATATTCTCGACCGGCTGTTCTCGAGCCTGCAGCTGGCGGCGCGCGGCATGCCGGCCTCGCTGGCGGTGGCCAGCCTGATCACCTGTGCGCTGTTTGCTACGGCCACCGGCATCGTCGGTGCGGTGGTGACCCTGATGGGGCTGCTGGCGCTGCCGGCGATGCTCAATGCCGGCTACGACAAGCGTATGTCGAGCGGGGTGATCTGTGCCGGCGGCTGCCTGGGGATCCTGATCCCGCCGAGCATCATGTTGATCCTGTATGGCGCCATGGCTGGGGTCTCGGTAGTGCGCCTGTATGCCGCGGCGCTGATCCCCGGGCTGCTGCTGGCGGGGCTCTATATCCTCTACGTCATGGGGCGCGCGATGATCAACCCCAAGGTGGCGCCGAAGCTGCCGGCCGAGCAGTTAAATGTGCCGCTGGGCAAGGTCTACTGGGGGCTTTTGACCTCCTTCGTGCCGCTGTTCGTGCTGATCATGTCGGTGCTGGGGGCGATCCTGTTTGGCCTGGCCACTCCCCACGAGGCAGCCGGTATCGGCGCCCTGGGGGCGATCCTGCTGGCCGCGGCCTACCGTCAGTTGACCTTCGCCCGGCTGCGCGAGGCGGTGTTCCTCACCGCGCGTACCAGCGCCATGGTGTGCTGGCTGTTCGTCGGCTCGTGGATCTTCTCGTCGGTGTTCTCGCTGCTCGACGGCCACTCGCTGATCGAGCACTGGATCAGCGGCATGTCGCTGACACCTTTGCAGTTCCTGCTGCTCGCCCAGTTGATGATTTTCATCCTTGGCTGGCCGCTGGAGTGGACCGAGATCATCATCATCTTCGTGCCGATCTTCCTGCCGCTGCTGCACATGTTCGGCATCGACCCACTGTTCTTCGGGGTACTGGTGGCGCTCAATATCCAGACCTCGTTCCTGACCCCGCCGATGGCGATGTCGGCCTTCTACCTTAAGGGCATCTCGCCCAAGGGGATCGAGCTCAACGATATCTTCATCGGTATCGCGCCGTTCCTGCTGATGGTGTTCGTGGCGATGTTCATCCTCTACATGGTGCCGGGCATCGTATTCTGGCTGCCGGGGGTACTGTACGGCTGATAGACGACAACGCCCGCCAGAGGATGCCGGGCGCATGGGGTAATAGCGTAATGCGGCGCCGGGGACTGGGTCAGCGGCGCCGCGTCCGTCAGGCGTCGCGCTCGGACGGGTGGCCGCGCTTGCCGTGGTGGCGATGGCCGTGCTTACTGCCTTTGGGCTGCATGGCGGCCTTGAGCTCCTCGAGCTGCTGCTCGTCGAGGAGTTCGGTCAGCGCCGCATGGTGCTCGTCGCGCAGCGCCTGGTAGGCCTCGCGGCGTTCATCGCGGGAGTCGAACTCTTGCTCACGCAGCTCGCGCATATCGCTATACAGCGCCTCGCGGGTCTCGGTCAGGGCCGCGCGCTCCTCGTCACTCAGCTCCCAGCCGTCGACCAGCGCGGTAAGGCGCTCCTGCATCGCCTCGCGGCGCTCGGCGCGGTGCTCCTGCATTTTTTCACGCATGGCGCTGCGCAGCTCTTCGCGCTGCTCGTCGGTGAGGATATCGTCGAGGGCGGCACGATGCTGTTCATGCAGCTCGCGGTAGGCGTCGCGGCGTTCGTCGCGGGAGTCGAAGTCCTGGCCCTTGAGATCGCGATGGGCGTCGCGCATCTCGGCGTGGGCGGCTTGCAGTTCGGCTCGGGTATCGTCATCGAAGCCCAGGCGCTGCTGCATGGCATCGAGATGCGCGGCGTGCTTGTGCTGGTAGCGCTCGCCCTGGGCGGCATCGTCGCCGTGGTCGGCGGCGCTGACGGCCAGCGACAGCGGCGCGATGGCCAGCGCCAGCAGCGCCGGCATCAGGGTCTTGCGAAGGCTCAATCGAATCATGGTGGACTCCTCGTCCCTACGGATTGACGCTGACACTGTCGCCTGGCGACGTGCAATCAGGTTGCAGCAAGGGTGCAACCATCGCGCAAGGTGTCCTTGCGACCCACACGGATATGGGACGTGCGTTGGTCCGTCGGGAGCGGGCCTAACGCTGTGACTTTTGTAAGCACCCCCTCAGCGCTGGCTTCACCAACGTCGCTCAGAAAGGCTCAGTGCTGTAGCGCCTCCACCAGGCACAAAAGCGACATCGACTGACCATAGGCAGTGGGATGAATCGGGATATCCCGATAAAACTGCAGCGTGTGCCCCATCCGCGTGCCATAGGAGACATTTGCAACCGTGCCATCTTCCTCGATGTTGTCGATCACCGCCTGTAGCGCCAATCTTCCGGCGCGCTCCCAGCGCTCGTCACCATAACCGAGCCGTGCGCCTTTCAGAAAAGCGTAGCCGAACGCCGCCGTGGCGGAGATCTCTTCATAGGAAGTTTCATCGTCAACGAGAGTCCGCCAAGCGCCGCTGGAACACTGGTAGTCGAGCAGCGCTTCCATCTGGGAGCGCAGCACCCAGCCAAAATAACGCTCGAGCGACGGTGTCAGGTCGGCCGTTTCGAGGAAGTCGAGAAGGCCGGCGGAAATCCACGAGTTGCCCCGCGCCCAGCGCGCCCGCGCGAAATTATGATGGCCGTCGAACGTCCACCCATGAAACCACAGACCGGTTTCGCGCTCGCTCAAGTAGTGGGTATGCAACAGGAACTGGAGACAGGCCTCGTCGCACAGCTCCGGGCGATCGGCGGCCCGGCCATAGTTGGCCAGAAAAAGTGCGACCATGAACAGCGTATCGTCCCAAAGCTCATTGTCATTGATTTTATCCGACACGTTGTGCTGAAACCCACCGCAGCGCGTGCGTGGCATCTCCGCCATCAATTGCTCGGCCCATTTAGCGAGGCTACTCTCCCAGCGAGGATCGCCGGTCTCCGACCACAGAATCGACAGAGCCAGCATTGGCGCAGTGGTATTGACGTTGAGCGAAGGCAACCCGGCGGACAGCTGGGCGTCGTACCAGTTTTCCAGCAGCTTTTTCGCTTCTTCATCACCGGTATGCTGCCAAAGTCTTGCAATTCCGTAGAGTCCGACGCCCTGCGGCCACTCCCAATTGTTGAAACTGACGTAATCGCCTGCGGTGCCATCAAGGTTTGGTTCGTGAAAGCGACCGTCATGACGTAGGTCGGTCAGTCCTTTGATAACGAGCGCGATATGGCGTCTCACTCCATCTTTCGAAATTTCTGGCAGAGCGCCCATGACAAACCATCTCCATGTAATCGAGAATACTTTGAGTTGAGTAAAAAGAGTGAGCCGCTTGGCGTGACGTCTTCACCTTTCAAGGGGGCAAGGTGAGTGCCTCGCTTCAACAGCCCACTCCGATTGGACGGGGTCAATCCGCAATGATCTGTTCCAGTAAAGGGCCGATCGTGCTGTCTTGGTGATACTCGTCGATAAGCGGCTGAACGGCGCGACGAAACGGCTCCTTGTCAGGCCGGTTGATCTTCACACCCATCTCGTGGGCATCGGCAAGGGCTTTGCGCACCGCTTCGTCCCATAGTTCACGATAGGCCTCCGTAGCGTGGGCAGCTGCCTCACGGACGATCTCCTGCTGCTCGTCTGTCATCTTCTCCATGGCACGGTTGGAGATCACCAGAAAGTCGGGAATACGCTGGTGCTGATCGAGAGAATAGTATTTCGCCACTTCACCATGCCGCCCGATGGTGAGAGCGGTGGGATTGTTTTCAGCCCCATCGATCACGCCCGACTGTAGCGCGGTATAGACCTCTCCGTAGGGAAGCGGCGTCGGTGTCCCACCCATCAACTCCAGCATGCGGATTGATGTATTGGAATTGATGACCCGGAGCTTGAGCCCCTGAAGATCCTCGGGGGTCTCGATCGGCTTGGAGATGTTGTAAAAAGAGCGGGCGCCGCTATCGAAGAATGTCAGTCCCTGAAAACCATCGTCTATGGTCGCTTCATAAACAGTGGAGGCGACAGGCCCCCTCATTTTTTCGTAAAAATCCTCTTCATCCTCGAAAATGTAGGGAAGTGAGAAGACACGAAAAACGGGAGCGAAGTTTTCCAGGCTTGCTGCGCTTACTCGGGTGATATCAACGGCGCCGTTCTGGAGCTGCTCGAGGGCTTCCCGCTCGGAGCCCAACACACCATTGACGAAAAGACGGATCGATACCTCACTATCCGTCTTTTCACGGACTTCGTCTGCGAACTGTTGAAGCACGATGCTGCTCGGGTGATCCTTTGACAGTGCATTGGCCAGCCTCATTCGTACATCGGCATTGGCGCTGGTGACACCCAGAGTTAGCACCGAGAGTGCTGTAAAAACTGTTGCAAGGACTTTCATGGCTTTCTCCCGTAAATCCATCCGCAGACCTGGTTGTTTACAACAACGCTTTCGCAAGGTTCGGATCGATTCTGCCCGGGATGAAAAGAAATATCTATATGAAAAAAAATTTCATAACTGGGACTTTAGTCCCGACGAGGAGCGCACGACGAGTTCACAAGCAAGCTCGACGCGCCGGGCAGTGAAGCTTTCGTCGAGCACATGGTCGCGCATCAGATTGACCGCAGCCTGCCCGATGCTGTGCATGGGAACATGCACCGAGGTCAGCGCCGGTATCAGCAATTCACCCTGGGGGAGGCCGTCGATACCGACCACCGAAATATCCTGCGGAACCCGTAGCCCGCGGGCGCGAAGTTCCAGTACCACACCGATGGCGAGGCTGTCGCCGGCGCACAGCACCGCGGTGAAGTCGTGGCCTTGCTCGAGCCTTGCCGCAATGCCTGCTCTGGCCGCTTCCGGCGTCCACTCCTCGACCTCGACAATGAGCTCGTCCCGGTATGCCTGTACCTCGGCAGGCAGCGATTCGAGCCAGCCTTCGCGGCGCCGCTCGATGGTACGACGCCCCGGGTTGGTGCAGAACAGAATGCGTTGGTGACCCAGGTCGACGAGATACTGGGTGGCGGCAGCCGCTGCTGCCCGGTTGTGCGGCGCCACACTCGAGAGCTGCACCAATGGATCGTCGCCATTGACCAGCACGATGGGCTTGGACAGGGTCCGCGCCTGTGCCAGCACGACTTCATCGTCCACCGCCAGGAATAGCAGCCCGGCCACCTCCTTGGACGCCTCGGCCTCTTTCAGCAGCACCAGTTCGCTGTGGCGATCCGGCGCGCTCTGCATCTCGAGCTCCATGTCCAGCAACTTGGCCTGTGCCTTGATGCCATACAGCACATGCGTCGTGAACTGATTGCGCTGGTAATCCACCATCGCCCTGGCACTGGCCAGCACCACGATTCGCAGACCGGCCAGCGTGCTGGGCTGTTGGTAGTTCAGTTCGCGCGCCGTGGCGAGAATGCGTTCGCGCAGGTCGGCACGCACTCCCGGCGTACCCGATAGCGCTCGCGATGCGGTGCTGATCGAAACGTTGCAGTGAGCTGCCACATCGGCAAGCTTCAGCCGTCTTCCCTTTTTCTTCATCACATTGCCCTTCTGCGGATTAACCAGAAACGTTCATGACTATTGTATAAGTAATGAAAATTTTTTTCATATTGCAAAATTAAGTTCCAGTATCCAGTATTTAAATAATGCTCCAATCACTTTGTCATTCAGGAAACGACATCCTTCTATTTCCGTGGTTAGGTCCCGGAGTAATTTTATGCTTTCGTTCAAGAGATGGCTGGAAAGAGTTCTGTTGGTTTTGATGGCGATGATGCTGATCACTATGGTCTGCCTGATGCTCTGGCAGGTAGCGGCACGATATCTATTGGGAGTCCCTGCTCTCTACACCGAGGAGACCCTGCGCTTTCTGATGATCTGGATGGCGCTGATAGGTGCAGCTTACTGCTTTGGTGACAACAAGCATCTTTCCCTGGATCTGATTCCTTCACTCTTGCCAGAGAAGGTCGGGCGCATTCTGTATCTCATCAACGCTCTCGTGGTGTTGGCTTTTGCCGGACTGGTCCTGCTATGGGGAGGGTGGAATGCCAGCATGTCGGCGCTGAACCAGATGTCGCCCATCATGCAGGTTCCGATGGGGTACGCTTATTTGATACTGCCGATATCGGCGATACTTATCTTCGTTCTCCAGCTGATCAATGTCTTTCTGATCATGACAGGTCGCCTGCGCTTGCCTTACGCCAAATCCAGTGCCGAGGAGTCCTGACATGATGGCCTACATGAACTTCATGGCGGATCCGCTTAACGCCGCCTTCGTCCTCTTCGGTGCTTTCTTTCTGCTGCTTTTCATGGGGTCGCCGATATCGGTGGCGATCGTCTCCTCGTCGCTGCTAGTGGGTATCGCCTACCTTCCTCCGGAAACCGCGCTTTTCGTCTCTACCCAGAAGATGTTTACCGGGCTGGATAGCTTTACCCTGCTGGCGATACCTTTCTTCATCCTGGCTGGCGACATCATGAACAAGGGCGGTATCGCCATCCGGCTGATCGACCTGGCTCGCTTGGTGGGAGGGAAGCTGCCGGGTTCCCTCGCCCATACCAACGTGATTGCCAATATGCTCTTTGGGGCGATTTCCGGCTCGTCGATCGCTGCCGCAGCGGCGGTTGGTGGCACCATGGGGCCACTGCAGCGCAAGGAGGGCTACGCGCCTGATTATTCCGCCGCCGTCAATATCGCTTCCGCGCCGACCGGCATTCTGATTCCCCCCAGTGGGCCGCTGATTCTGTTTTCGCTGGTCTCTGGTGGAACCTCGATTTCAGCACTGTTCATTGCCGGCTATATACCGGGCATGCTGATGGGCCTGACCGTCATGATCGTGGCGGGCATCATTGCCAGGAAGCGCGGCTACCGGAGCCGCATTCGCAGCACGCCTGGCGAAGCGCTACAGATCGTTCTTCGCGCGTTGCCGGCCTTGGGAATGATCGTGGTGATCATCGGCGGTATCGTCATCGGTGTTTTCACCGCGACCGAGGCGGCGGCGGTCGCTGTGCTCTATGCACTGATTCTCTCGCTGGCCTACCGCATGACCACACCACGGGAGTATCTGAGAATCGTTTGCCGCTCGGCAATACTGAGCGCTTCCATCCTGTTTCTTATCGCGTCTTCGGGTGTCATGTCCTATGTCATGACGATCGCAGGCATCCCCGACATGATTGCCGATACGATTCTGCAGTTCGACAACTTGATCATGGTTTTCCTGATCATGAATCTGTGTCTTTTGATCATCGGGTTCTTTATCGACCTAACCCCTGCCGTACTCATCTTCACCCCCATTTTTCTGCCTATCGCCCAGCAGATGGGCATGGATCCGGTGCAGTTCGGCATCATGCTGATCTTCAATCTGGGGGTTGGCTCGATGACGCCACCGGTAGGCAGCGTGCTGTTCGTAGGCTGCTCGATCGCCGGGCTGCGTATCGACCAGGTCGTGAGACCGATTCTGCCGTTCTTTTTTGCGCTGGTGATCGCTCTGCTGATGGTCACCTACATTCCCTGGCTATCGCTGGGGCTGCCGCGCCTCTTCGGGTTGATGTAACCCGCTTGAACGGGCAGCCCGATCCACTGGAAAGACTGACGGAGTAGAGGAGTTCCCATGTCAAGATTTTCACTCACGGGACGCGTGGCACTGGTGACCGGTGCCAACACCGGCATCGGCCGCGCCATCGCCATCGCCATCGCCGAGGCGGGGGCCAGCGTCATCTGCGCCGGTCGCCGCTCGACGCAGGAGACCGTGGATACCATCACCGCGAAGGGCGGCACTGCCGAGGCCATGGTCATCGACTTCGCCGACCCCATGGCGGCGAGGGATCTTTTTCAGTCCCGCCGCATCGACGTGCTGGTCAACAACGCCGGCATGATTCGCCGCGCCGACGCCATCGACTTCTCCGAGCAGGACTGGGACGAGGTGATCGACGTCAATCTCAAGGCACTCTTTTTCACCTCTCAGGCGTTCGCCAAAGCGCTGCTGGAGCGTGGAGCTACAGGCAAGATCATCAATATCGCCTCCCTTCTGAGCTTCCAGGGCGGTATTCGCGTGGCCTCCTACACCGCCTCCAAGCACGGCGTGGCGGGGCTGACCAAAATGCTCGCCAACGAGTGGGCGGCCTTTGGCATCAACGTCAACGCTGTCGCGCCGGGTTATATCGCCACCAACAACACCGAGGCGCTGCGCAACGATCCCGAGCGTTCGGAGGCGATCCTCGCCCGTATTCCCGCCGGCCGCTGGGGCGAACCCCGCGATATCGCCGACAGTGCCGTCTTTCTCGCGTCGCAGGCTGCCGACTACATCCACGGCACCGTATTGAACGTGGACGGCGGCTGGCTGGCACGCTGATTCCTTCTTCTTCCATCCATCAGGGAGCAACACCATGAACATGACGACACGATACGGCGCCGGCCCCAATCAGATCGATGCCATGAATACCGAAGCGTTGCGTGAAACCTTCATGGTCGAGGGTCTTTTCACCCCCGGTGAGATCGCCTTCACCTATACCCATCTGGATCGCATGATCGTGGGCGGCGCCGTGCCTCTTCAGTCACCGCTGACCTTCGGTGACGGCAGCGATGTGGGCACGCCATTCTTTTTCGATGCGCGCGAAATGGGCATCGCCAACCTGGGGCAGCCGGGCTGGATCGAGGTCGACGGGGAGCGCCATGTGCTGGCCAATCGCGATGTGCTCTACGTCGGCCGCGGGGCGCAAGAGATCACACTGGGCAGCGATGATGCCGCCGAGCCGGCCCGCTTTTATATGAATTCGGTGCCTGCCGGTGTGGATATACCTCATCGACTGATTCCCAAGTCGGAAGCGAAGGTCATCACCATGGGCGACAGCGCCAAAAGCAACGTGCGTTCGCTGGCGATGTACGTTCACCCGAAAGTGGCGCCTTCGTGCCTGCTGCTGATGGGGATCACCGATCCCGCCCCCCAGTCGATCTGGAACACCATGCCGCCACATCTGCACGAGCGTCGCATGGAAGCCTACTGCTACTTCGAGCTGGCCGAGGAGGATCGCGTCATGCACTTCATGGGGCGCCCCAACAACACCCGTCACCTGGTAGTGGCCAATGGCGATGTCGTGTTGTCGCCGGCCTGGTCGATTCACATGGGCGCCGGTACCGGTCCCTACGCCTTCGTCTGGGGCATGACCGGCGAAAACCAGGCCTACGAGGACGTCGATCCCGTATCCATTGCGAGTCTGCGCTGATGAACCTTCGATCCGGGGATACGCTCACCTACTGGCAGGTGCTGCCGCTGGTGGAGGAAGCCTACGATGTCGCCGATACCACCATGGAAGGCGAGATGGATTCCACCTTCTTTCTGACCAAGGAGAAGAACTGGATTCCGCACACTTACCCCTGCCGTACCGCCTATATCGCCGAACGTCGCGATCGGTCGCTCGAGCCGCAACCGTTGCCCGACTGGCGGCAGGCCCGCAACGTGCTGCCGATGGGCTCGCCGTGGCTGGATCTGTCGGGATTCTGGTTCCGCCCGACACGCATCCGCGGCTGGGCACGGACCTCCATTCGGGCCGAACAGGCCGGCATCGCGCGTCTGCGCCTGGGGATCTGTGGTGCGACACGTATTTATGTCAACGGCCAAAGTGCTGGCTGGCTGTCGCCGGCAACCCGCAATGCGATGGACGAGACCGAGATCGAGGCCGAGTTGCAGGCCGGCGATAACGATATCGTCTTTCAGTTCGAGGATCTCTGCGAACGCGACGCGGTGATTCGCCTCTCCCTCACCTGGCTCTCCGGGCCCACCGCCCATGCCGGCTACCCCTTCGAGGCTGCGGCGGAGACGGTGAGCGACGTCGAGCGTGTCCTCGAGGCCATGCACCTCGATCGTGCCGTCTACGATGGTGAGGAGATCGAACTGGTCTGTCCCCATCCGTTCACGCGGCGCGTGGCGGCCAGGGTGGAGATCGCCGGGCACTTCATGTCCCACGGCAAGCGGCAGATGGCATTCGAGATTCCCGCTGGTGCCGAGCGGGTGCGTCTATGCCCATCCTGCGAGCTACCGGCCGACTATCGCTATTTCGATATCACCGTCGACTGCGGGGGCTTCACCACCGCGCTGCGGCTGGGTGCCGAGATCACCCATCGTTCCGCGCTCGGCGCCCCCGTCGAGACGTTGGCTGGCCGAATCGAAGAGACGCTGGGCTGGATCGCCACCAACGCCGAGTCGGATACCGAGCGGGCGCTGGCCTGTCTCGACGAGGGCAGCGAGGCGATGCTCGCCACCGCCGAGAGGATCATCGAGGCGGAGCTGCCGGCTATCGAGCAGTGTTACGACTGTGCCGATTTCTCGCTGGTGCCACTGCTGTGGGCGCGAATCCAACACGGGCACAGGCTGTCGCCGGCGCTGTTGGCGCGCATCGATGCTGCCATTCTCGACTACCGCTACTGGATGGACGAGCCGGGCAACGATGTGCAGTGGTACTTTTCCGAGAACCACGCCCTGCTTTTCCACACCGCTTGCTATCTTGCCGGCCATCTGCACCCGGAATCGCGCTTCCGGCGCTCGGGGCGCATCGGTGCCGAGCAGAGCGAGACGGGCCGACAGCGGCTGATGGAATGGTTCGACCATTTCGAGAGGGCGGAGATGGCCGAGTTCAACTCAGCCCCCTACTTCCCGATCGACCTCAAGGGCTTTACCGCCATCCATGCCCTCGGCCCCGACGACACCCTGCGCGAGCGCGCCGCGCGGGCCATCGAGCGGCTAGTCACGGTCGTTGCCAACGCCGCCCACCAGGGCTTTCTCACCGGTGCCCAGGGACGCAGCTATCAACACTCGCTGTGCGCCGCCGACACCCTGGAACTGACCGGGCTGGCGCGTCTTCTGTGGCGCAAGGGTAGTTTCGGTTCCCATGTTCACTGCCTGGCGCAGTTGGCGCTATGCCTGCGCGATCATGGCCTGGCGTTGCCGGAGTCACTGGGCCAGCGGGCGTGCTGGCAGGGCGACGAGGGGCAGGAGTGGGTCTATCAGCAGGGCGAGAACGGCTTCGCCCGGCTCTACCACTACAAGACCCGCGACACCGCCATGGGTAGTGCCGCCCGCTACCGCTGGTTCGAGTGGGGCTATCAGGAGACGCTGATTCAGGCGCGTATCGGTACCGAGCCGCACGCCCAGGTCTGGATCAATCATCCTGGTGAGCGGGTACAGGCGGGCTTCGGTCGACCGTCATTCTGGGGTGGCTCGGCCAGTATTCCCCGCGTCCAGCAGTACCGCAGCCTGGCCATCGTGGTGTTCGAGGGCCACGCCAGCCAACCGGATTTCACCCACTGCTGGTTCCCCACCCCGGCGTTCGACGAGTGGCGACTCAACGAGCGCGGCGCCGTGGCCCGTTCGGGGCATGGCGTGCTGGCGCTGACCACCAGTGCAGCACCGAAGCTGATGCAGCGTGGCGCCTCCGCCCACCACGAGCTGCGCGTTCCCGGGCAGCGCAGCTGGTGGGTCGTGCGGCTGGGACGCGACACCCCGGCGGAAGAGTTCCTGGCGCGTCATCAGATCGATCCTGTGCGTGAGCAGCAGGCCTGGGTCGTCGAGGATCCCGAGTACGGTCGCGTGCTCTTCCACGACGACGGACGGGTGGAAGCCGAGGGACGCTTGATCGATCCCGCCGCTTTCGTCCTGACCGGGCACTGCGAGTTCCTCTCCGAATAGTCCGTATTCGAGACCCTGACGTCTGCTTCTCGAGGGGGAGGAGAGCACTAGCTCCGCCCTCAAGAGGAGGCTTTTCCCAAAAACCAACAACGCTAGCGTATTCAAGGTGTACTGAACATGAAAACGACAAACACTTCCTGGTCTATTCTCGCCGCATTGTCCTTGGCGTTGGCCCTGGGCAGCGGTACTCCGGCGGTTGCCGACGACGCCGACCTGGCAGCACGCCTCAAAGCCCTGGAAGCGCGAGTGGCTGCCGCCGAGCAGCGTGCCCAGGATGCCGAGTCGCAGGTGGCGCAGCTCGAGTCGGAGAGCCGCCCTGAAGACAATACCGAATATGAAGCGCGCCTTGCCGCCCTGGAGAAGGAGGCCGACAGCGGCGACGATTTTTCCTTCAGCGTCTACGCGCGCTCGGGGCTGCTGCTGGGCGACGACGGCAAGAGCATTCCAGGCGGCCCTTACGTGACACCGGCGGGTTCGGTGGGGGGGGCGGTGGGCCGGCTCGGCAATGAGCCGGACACCTACGTTCACGCTCGCTTCAATCACCTCAAGACATACGAAAACGGCGCCAAACAGCGTTTTCAGCTTGCCCTGGCCGATTCGGTCACCACCAGCAACGACTGGACCGCAGCGGAATCCAGCCTCAACGTGCGCCAGGTATTCGTCGAGCTCTCCGATCTACCCAGCTTCGAGGGGACCGCGTTCGAAAACGCTACGCTTTGGGCCGGCAAGCGCCTCGATCGCAACAACTTCGACGTCCACTGGATCGACAGCGATGTGGTCAAACTGGCGGGCGTGGGCGGCGGCGTTTATGACGTCGAGCTAGGCGATGACTGGCGCGGGGACTTCACGCTCTACGGCCGCAGCTTCGATGATTTCAACGTCGATCCGGAAAACGCCGAGATCAGTGCCGACACAGACAGCTTGGTGCTGACCGCCAACAACTACATGGGCAACTGGCAGTTCATGCTCAGTGCCCTCTCCGCCAACGACAACGACCAGCGGGTCGTCGATGGCAGCGGCACCGCTGCCGACAGCGGCGTGCACGGGATGCTGGCCTATCGGGGCGACAGCTTTTTCGGCCTGGGCGAAGGAACCTTCATGGCCGCGCTGCTGCACGGCGAGGGGCTAGGCGCAGAGGTCAAACAGATCGGCGCCAACGGCGAGCTGCTCGACGACGCCCGTGCCACACGCCTTGCGGTCTACGGCACCACCTACCTGTCGCCCAACTGGCGAATCGCACCTTCTCTGCTGGCCGAGGTCAGCAAGGATCGCTTCGTCCGTGATGACGACTATCTCTGGGCCTCTTTCAATACGCGTCTTGCCAACGAAATCACCGAAAACTTCGAGATGCAGTATGAAGCCAGCTACCAGACCATGGACCTAGACCCCCAAGGCTACAAGGGGCGCCAAAAAGTGCGGGGAAACTTCGGCAAACTGACCATCGCTCCGACCTTCAAGCCGTTGGTGGGTGGTTTCTTCCAGCGTTCCGAACTTCGCGTTTTCGCGTCCTATACCACCTGGGACGATGAGCTCAACGACTTCGCCAGCGACGATGCCTTCGGCGAAAAGGGGTATGCCGGCAGCCAGTGGAGCTTTGGGATGCAGGCGGAAACCTGGTTCTAGAGGCATGATCGCTGTTGCCACGGATGGCGCCTTACTCCTCCGGCTGGTACTTGTAGCCCACGCCGTAGACCGAGCGGATGATCTCGCGCTCCGGCCACACGTCGCTGATCTTCTTGCGCAGCTTCTTGATGTGGCTGTCGACGGTGCGCTCGGAGACGATGCGATGGTCGCGGTACATATGATCCATCAACTGGTCGCGGGAGAAGATCCGTCCCGGCGCATTCATCAGCACCTTGAGCAGCTGGAACTCGACGGCGGTGAGCCCCAGGTCGTGGCCGTCGGCCAGTGCCCGCCAGCCGTCGTCGTCGAGGACCAGCGCGGCGCTCTCGGCGCCGGCCGGTGCCTCGGCGGCGCGGCTGCGGCGCAGCACTGCCTTGATCCGTGCCACCACCTCACGGGGGCTGAACGGTTTGCAGATATAGTCGTCGGCGCCGAGTTCCAGGCCCAGCAGGCGGTCGACCTCTTCGACCCGCGCGGTGAGCATGATCACCGGCAGCCGCGGCCAGCGCTCGCGCAGCTGGCGGCACAGG
The DNA here is from genome assembly GCF_002286975.1 of Halomonas salipaludis. GTDB lineage: Bacteria > Pseudomonadota > Gammaproteobacteria > Pseudomonadales > Halomonadaceae > Franzmannia > Franzmannia salipaludis. The sequence continues at coordinate 308,196 of NZ_NSKB01000002.1, read as the reverse complement.
GTCAGGCCGTCGGTACCCGGCAACATCAGGTCGAGCAGTACCAGGTCGGGCTGCTGCTGCTCGAGCCACGGCACCACGCTGTCGCCGTGGTCGAGGTGGTGCGAGGCGAAGCCGCTGCCGCGGAGGTAGTCGGCCACCAGGCTGGCGATCTTAGGCTCGTCCTCGACGATCAGCACGGTTTCGTTAGGCGTGGCGCTCATGCACGTTCTCCCTGAGCAGTGGAAATTCGAGGGTCCAGCATAACCCGCCGAGCGGGGAATTCGAGGCTCGCATGCTGCCGCCGTGGGCGGTAACCAGGGCGGTGGCGATCGACAGCCCCAGTCCGCTGCCGCCGCTGGCGCGGTTGCGCGAACCCTCGACCCGGTAGAGACGCTCGGTGAGATGGTCGAGCTCCTGCTCGGGCACGCCCGGGGCGGTGTCCTCCCAGACGATGCGCACGACCTGCGTATCGCTCGCCAGACTGACCCTGAGCCGGCCGGGGGCCTGGGTATAGGCGCAAGTGTTGTCGAGCAGGTTGTGCCACAGCTGGCGCAAGCGCTGCAGGTCGCCGCGGATCGGCGCCTGGTCGGTGATATGCACCTCTAGCTCGAGGCCCTGGTCGGCCAGCCAGTCGCGGCGCTCCTCGAGGCGCGCGGCCAGCGTCTCGGCCAGATCGAGGGGCGCCAGCGATACGTCGAGCACGCCGGCATCGCTCTGGGCCAGCAGCCGCAGGTCGGCGACCAGCCGTTCGAGCTGACCGACCTCCTGGGCCAGCGAGCCGAGGTTATCCTCGTTCATCGGGCGGATACCGTCCTGCATGGCTTCGATCTCGCCGCGCAGCACCGCCAGCGGCGTGCGCAGCTCGTGGGCGATGTCGGATACCCAGCGGCTTCGCGCCTCGCGGTTGGCCTCGAGCGTCGCCGCCAGCACGTTGAAGTCGTGGGAGAGTCGCGACAGCTCATCGCCGCCGTGCTCCGGCAGGCGGATATCGTAGTCGCCCTCGGTGAGGCGCCGGGTGGCCAGCGCCATATGCCCGGTGCGCCCGCCCAGCCACCACGACAGCCCGCCGGCCAGCAGCAGCGAAGCGAGTGCCAGCGAGGCGACGATGATGCCCAGGTTGCGCTGCTGTCGAGACAGGAAGATGCGGTCCATGCGCGCCATGAGTTGCTGGGGAGGGCGGTAGCCGAGTGCCCCGACCTGCTCGCCCTGACTGATGATCGGCAGCCAGTGCAGCTCGGAGCCTCCGGCGGCTTCGTCGTCGTCGGGACGCAGCCCGATTACCGGCAGGCCGTTGGCGTCATGCAGCACGAAGTCGCCTGGATCACCCAGGCGCCGGTCGATGCCCTGCGGTGGCGGGCCGTCGCCGGGCCACAGTTGTTGGCGTACCAGGCGCTGCCAGGCGCTCATGTCATCGCGTAGCCACTGCCAATCGCCACGCCGCTGCCACTCCTCGGCGAGGCCTTCGGCCAGGGTTTCGGCACGGGTGGTCTGGGTGGTCTCCAGGTAGTCGATGAAGCCGCGGTCGATGCTGCGCGACACGGCCAGGAACACCAACCCGGCAATCAGCACGTTGACCGCCAGGATGATTACGAACAGCTTGACGCCGAGGCGCGATACCACCGGGCGGCGAGGGAACGAGTAGGCGGGCATCAGCGGGCCTCCTGTGGGCGTGGCGCGGCGTGCGGTGTCAGACGTTCGCGCAGTCGCTCGAGGCTCAAATAGAGCACCGGCACCAGGATCAGCAGGATCAGGGTAGCGAACAGCATGCCGAAGCCCAGCGAAATGGCCATGGGAATCATGAAGCGTGCCTGGCGCGAGGTCTCGAAGATCATCGGCGCCAGCCCCAGGAAAGTGGTCATGGTGGTCATCATGATCGGTCGCAGGCGGCGCGTGGCGGCGGCGACGATCGCCTCGCGGGCGGCCATGCCCTCGCGGCGACGGCGGTTGGCGTAGTCGATCAGCACCAGCGCATCGTTGATCACCACCCCGGACAGCGCCAGCATGCCCAGCAGGCTGACGATGGAGAGTCCGAAGCCCATGATCAGGTGGCCGCCCACCGCGCCGATCACCCCGAACGGGATTGCCGCCATCACCAGCAGCGGCTGCAGGTAGCTGCGGAAGGGGATCGCCAGCAGGCAGTAGATCGCCGCCAGGGTCAGCCACATGGCGGTCCTCAGCGCGGCCAGGTTGTCGGCGGTGTCCTGCTGGCGGCCGCCGAGGCCGATCTCGAGGCCCGGATAGGCGGCCTCGACCCCGGGGAACACCTGCTCCTGCAGGGTCGCCAGTACCTGGTTGACCTGGGCGTCGCCGTCGAGGTCGGCGGTGACGGTGATGTCGCGGCGGCCGTCGGTGCGGCGCAGGGTGGTGGAGGCGCGGCCGATGTCGATATCGGCGACCCGGGCCAGCGGTACCTCGACGCCCTCGGCGGTGCGAATCGGCAGCTGATAGAGCTCGCTCAAGCTGTCGCGGGCCTGCGGCGGCAGGCGCACCTCGACGCTCACCGAGGTGCGCCCGGCGTGCTGCTCGACGGCGGTGACGCCCTGCAGTGGCCCGCGCAGCTGGGCGGCCAGGTCGCTGCCGCTGAGGCCCAGGGCGCGCCCCTCGGCAGAGAGCCGCACCTCGAGCTGCGGCAGGCCGTCGCCGAGGCCGCTGTCGATATCGGTGAGGCCGCCGAACTGGGTGAGCTCATCGGCGAGCCGCAGGGAGGCCGCCTCGAGCACGTTGCTGTCGGGGTGGGAGAGGCGCAGCGTCAGCCCCGCCCCACGGCCCGGGCCGCCGACGTCGGACTCGAAGCGCACGGCCTGGACGTTGGTCAGCTCGCCGCTCAGCTCGCGCCACTCGCGGGCCACCCGCGACGGCGGCCAGGCGTCGAGACTGGCCGGATCGAGCTGCAGCAGGACCTCGAGGCTGTCGCCGTCGAGGCGTGTACGGGTGCCGGTGAAGTGCGGCCCGTCGTCGCGCTCGGCGAGGCGCTCGGCGGCCTCCAGCAGTTGGTCGCGGACACGCCGGTCGTCGGCCATCGGGCTGCCCACCGGCAGGGTCACGCTGGCCTGGACCTGATCCGATTCGACCCGCGGCATCAGCGAGAAACCCAGCCGCCCGCTCATGGCGTAGGCCAGCGCCACCGCCAGTACCGCCACCGCCAGGCTGATGGTCAGCGCACGCTGGTCGAGGGCACGCTGCAGCAGCGGCGCGAAGCGCCGTTCGGTGAAGCGCGTCAGGCCGCCTTGCATGCTGTGTCTGACGCGCTCCAGCGGGCGCTGCCAGCGCGGCGTGGGGCGTCGGCTGGTGCCGTGGGCGAGGTGGGCGGGCAGGATGAACAGCGCCTCCACCAGCGACATCACGAACACCGTGATCACCACCAGCGGCACCATGGCGAAGATCATGCCCAGGAAACCGGGCAGGAACAGCAGCGGCAGGAAGGCGACGATATTGGAGAGGATGGCGAAGGTGATCGGCGTGGCCAGTTCGCGGGCGCCGCGCACCGCCGCTTCGCGCAGCGAGTGGCCCTGTTCGCGGTAGCTGTAAATGTTCTCGCCGACCATGATCGCGTCGTCGACCACGATGCCCAGCGCAATGATGAAGGCGAACATCGTCATCATGTTGATCGACACGCCGATCCACGGCAGGAACAGCATGGCGCCGAGGAAGGCGGTGGGGATGCCGAGGGTGACCCAGAGGGCCAGCCGCGCCTCGAGGAACAGCGCCATCATCACCATCACCAGCGCCAGGCCCAGCCAGGCGTTCTTGAGCAGCAGGTCGAGGCGATCGCGGTAGATCTCGGAACTGTCGCGGGCGACGCTCAGGGTGACGCCTTCGGGGAGGTTGGCGATCAGCCGGTCGAGCTCGGCGTGAACCGCCTCGGAGATGCCCAGCGGGGTCTGGTCGCCGATCTGGTAGACGTCGATGGTCAGGCCCGGCTGGCCGTTGTACTGCACCTCGCGGTCGCTCTCGGCGAAGCCGTCGCGGACCTCGGCGACATCGCTGAGGCGAATGATGCCGCCGTTGGCGGTGCTGCCCACCGGCAGCTCGGCGAACGCCAGGGCGTCGTCGCGGCGGCCCTGGTAGTGGATCAGCCACTCGCCCTCCTGGGTCGAGAGCCGCCCGCCGGCCAGGTCGAGGGCCTCGTCGCCGATGCGTGCGGCGAGCTGGCCGTGGGTCATGTCGAAGCGCCGCATGGCCTGGTCGTCGAGCCACACCTGGATTTCGCGCTCGCGGTTACCCGACAGCTCGGCCTTGGCGATGCCGCGGCTGGCGATCAGCTCGGCGCGTATCTCCTCGGCGGCGTCGTGCAGGGCGCGGTCGCTGACGTTGCCGTGTACCTGCAGGCGCAGCACGCTGCGCGAGCGCCCAGCCAGATTGATGCGCGGCGGGTCGGCGGCGGCGGGCAGGGTAGTGATGGCATTCACCGCCTGCTGGATGTCCTGGTAGACACGCATCACCTCGACGCCGTCGATCAGGGTGGCGCGCAGGCTGGCGCTGCCCTCGCTGGCGGTGGCAGTGACCTCGTCGATGCCCTCGATGTCGGCAAGCTCGGCCTCTACCGGCAGCAGGATGCTCTGCTCGACCTCTTCCGGGGTCGCCCCGGGGTAGCTGACCGAGATCTGTACCACCTCGATATCGAAGTCGGGAAATACCTCCTTCTTGATCGTCAGCGAGGCCATCAGGCCGCCGACGATCAGCAGCAGCATCAGCAGGTTGGGGGCCACGCCGTGGTGGACCATCCAGGCGATCGGGCCGCGCCGCATCATGACTCGTCCTCCGCCGCACTATCGAGCAGCGCCGCAAGCTCGGTGCTGCCCAGGGTACGCGGCCGCAGGCGCATGCCGTCGCGTGGCTGGCCGAGGTTGGAGACCACGATGCGCTCGCCGGCCTCGAGCCCGGTGCTGATCAGCACCTGGTCCTCGCCGCGGTGCAGTACCTCGACCCGCGCGCGGCGCAGGCGATCCTCGTCGTCGAGCCGCCACACCTCGTCGCCGGGCCTGAGTGCCTGGGCCGGCAGTGCGAACAGGTCGTCGCGGGGGCTGGCGATGACCTCGGCGCGTAGCAGATCGCCGAGGCGCAGCGCCGGGCCATCGCTATCCAGTGCCAGCGGGTCGTCGACCTGCACCAGCAGTTGGGTCTGCAGGCCGCCCTCGTCGAGCGCCGGCAGCACCGAGAGTATCCGCCCGTGGCGCTCGGCCCCCGCTGGCCAGCCGCGGCTGGTCAGGTGGACCTCGGCGCCGCTGGCGGCGGCGCCGTTGGCCTGTCCGGCATCTATCCACGCCAGCGCCTCGCCGGGCAGCGAGAGCTGGACCCAGAAGTGCGCCACATCGACCAGGTGCAGTAGCTCGGTGCCGGCGCTGATCTCGCTGCCACTGCCCACCAGGCGCTCCTGGATCATGGCGCGGTAGGGACTGGTCAACTGGGTGCGCGCAAGGTCCAGCTCGGCCTGCTCGAGTGCCACTTGCGCTGCGGCTACGCCAGCCTCGGCGGCGCGCAGCTGCGGCTCACGCAGTACCAGGGCGCGGCGCTCGGCGGGCAGCTCACGGCCGAACGACTGGTATTCGCTCTGCGCCCGCAGCTGTTCGCCGCGCTCGCTGGCGAGCTCGGCCTGAGCCCTGGCGAGGTCGGCCTCGGCGGCACGCAGTGCCAGGCGATAGTCGCGGTCGTCGATGCTCAGCAGCGGCTCGCCGGCCTCTACCACGCGGCCCGGGATCACCCCGGGGGCGAAGGACTCGAGGCGGCCGGCAACGCGGCTCGAGAGATGCGTCTCGCGCTCGGCCTGAACTCGGCCGTAGCCGTGAATCTGTGGGGCCGCGGGGCCGCGGATGACCTCGATCACGTCGACCACCGGCGGCGGCACCTCGGGCGGCGGGCGCCGCTCGACCCGCGGCGGCTGGCTGATCAGCCAGTAGGCCACGCCCAGGCCGACCGTCAGCACCAGCAGTGCGGCGACCGCGCCCAGGCGTACGCGCCCTCGCTGGTGGGCGTGGGCGCGGCGGGGCAGGGCAGTGCGGACCGAAGTGACGGGCATGAGCGGCTCAAGACGAGGGATAGGCAGCACACAGCATCGCCGTGGCGGATGCAGCTATTGGTCATGAACTGTGCAAGCAAGGTGCAAGCGATGGCAACTGTCGATGCCAGCGCCGGTCTCGTCGCGCGCTTACGGGCAGCTGTCGCCGATCATCAGTTGGGTGGACACTTGACTATCGACGGCGGGGGTCAGCCCCAGGATCATGCGTGCGGCAATACGTCCCTTCTCGACGCTGTCCTGGCGTACCGTGGTCAGCCGCGGCGCGCGGTACTGGCCCTCGGCGATGCCGTCGAAGCCGACCAGGCGCAGGTCCTCGGGGACCCGCAGGCCGCGCTGCTCGGCCAGGGTCAGGGCGGTCAGGGCGATGCGGTCGGACATGCACAGTAGCAGGTCGGGGCGCTCGGCGTCGGGCAGGTCGAGGAGCTCCGCGATTACCGGTGAGCAGACCTCGAAGGTGTTCTCCTCGATGTTCCACAGCGGAATGGCCTGGCGCGCAAAGCCCTGCTCCTCCAGCGCCTGGTAGAAGCCGTCGAGCCGCGAGCGGGTGATGGTGCGATTGCCCGGTAACAGGGTATGTGCCGGGGTGACCCGGCCGTTGCAGGGCTCGGCGGTGAGGCGCAGATTGATCACCGCCGGGCGCTGGGGCGGTGTGGCCAGGGCGTGGCGGGCGATGGCTCGGCACGCCGCCTGGTTGTCGACGTGCACCGCCGGTCGCCCTTCGATATCGAAGTCCACCGCCACCAGCGGGCGCTGGGCCGGCAGGTCGCCGAGCAGGGCCAGGGTCGGCATCAGGCCGTAGACGATGAAGCCGTCGGCGATGTTCGCCGAGCCCGGCGCCTGGGAGGCGTGCTCGCGGCCGGGCAGCAGCAGCAGGGTGTGGCCGTGGGCATCGAGAATTTCGGCGACACCCGACAGGAACTCGCTGGCCACGGCGTCGTTGAGGCTGTAGGTGAGGCTCTCGGCGAGCACCACGGCGATGATCCGCGAGCGGCCGGTACGCAGGCTGCGCGCCTTGGCGTCCGGCCCGGTATAACCGAGGCGCTTGGCCTCGCCGAGAATTCGCTCGCGCAGCGCCGGCGACAGCTGGTCGGGGCGATTGAAGGCGTTGGAGATCGTGGCGGTGGAGACGCCAAGCTCGCGCGCCAGGTCTTTCAGCGTGATACGGCGTGGCGATGAGGGCACGGTGCTTTCCCTGCTAAGTATTCAGGTAACAGAATACCGGCCCCTTGCCGCCGTGAATACTGCGGCAAGCGAGCCGGCAGGTGACGTGATGCCAGCGGCTAGGCGGCGGCCCGCGGCTGGGCCAGCCCAAGCGCTCGGTCGTCGGCATCGAACAGGTGAACGTGTTCGGGGTCGGGCGCCAGCGCCACCTGCTGGCCAACCCGCCAGGCGCTAGGCGCCTCGCTGCGGTGGATCAGTAGGGTGTCGCCGGCCTTGGGCTCCAGGTAGACATAGACCTCGTTGCCGAGGTACTCGACGTTGACGATCTCGAAGGCGTTGTCGCCCGAGGCCTCGGCCAGGCGCAGGTGCTCGGGGCGCACGCCCAGGGTCAGGGCCGCGCCGCCGCCGTGGCCGGAGGCGTCCTGAGGCAGCGCCAGCTCGCCGATACCGGCGCTGGTCACCCGGCAGCCGTCGGCGCTGCCGGACACCAGCTCGGCGGGCAGGAAGTTCATGGTCGGCGAGCCGATAAAGCCGGCCACGAACTTGGTCGCCGGGCGCTGGTAGAGCTCATGGGGGCTGCCGACCTGCTCGATGCGACCGGCGTTGAGCACCACGATCTTGTCGGCCAGGGTCATCGCCTCCACCTGGTCGTGGGTGACGTAGATCATGGTCGAGGCGAGGCGCTGGTGGAGGCGGGCGATCTCGTTGCGCATCTGCACGCGCAGCGAGGCATCCAGGTTGGAGAGCGGCTCGTCGAACAGCAGGATGCGCGGCTCCCGGGCCATGGCGCGGCCCATGGCCACGCGCTGGCGCTGGCCGCCGGAGAGTGCCTTGGGCTTGCGCTCGAGCAGCTCCTCGAGCTGCAGGATGCGCGCAGTGGCCATCACTCGCTCGTGCACGGTCTGCTTGGCGGTTTTGGCCAGCTTGAGGCCGAAGGCCATGTTCTCGTACACCGTCATGTGCGGGTAGAGCGCATAGGACTGGAAGACCATGCCCACGCCGCGCTCGCGGGGCGGCAGCTCGTTGACCACGCTGTCGCCGATGCAGAGCTCGCCGTCGCTGATCGACTCCAGCCCGGCGATCAGCCGCAGCAGGGTCGACTTGCCGCAGCCGGAGGGGCCGACGAAGACCACGAACTCACCGTTGCCGATCTCCAGGTCGACATCCTTGATGATATGGGTGCTGCCGAAGACCTTGTTGATCTTGTCGAGGGTGACGCTTGCCATGGGGTGTCTCCTTGCCGGCCGCTGGTGGATAGTCTCGCCACGGGCCGGCCTGTTGTCATGGGTGTGGCTCAGAGGGCGAACCAGGCGGCCTGATAGGGCGGCAGGCTCAGGGTCTCGCCGTCGAGTTCATGGGTAAAGCCGTGGCCCTGCAGCGCGCTGTCGACCGCCAGCGGCAGTTGCACGTCACGGGCCTGGCCGGTGAGGTTGAAGACACACAGGATACGTTCGTTGCCCTTTTCGCGGATGAAGCCGAGCAGCGCTTGCCCCACATCGACCAGTACCAGATCGCCGTCGAACAGCGCCGCATGGGCGGCGCGCAGGGCGAGCAGGCGGCGGGTGGCGCTGAGCACCGAGTCCGGGTCGTCCTGCTGCTCGGCGACGGCCAGCGGCAGCTGGCGGGCTTCCACCGGCAGCCAGGGCGTCACGCCTGCGGTGCTGAAGCCGCCGCTTGCGCTGTTCTCCCAGGGCATCGGCGTACGGCAGCCGTCGCGGCCCTTGAATTCCGGCCACAGCACCTTGCCGTAGGGGTCCTGGATACGCTCGAAGGGCACCTCGGCCTCGGGCAGGCCCAGCTCCTCGCCCTGGTAGAGGCAGACGCTGCCGCGCAGCGAGAAGAGCACGGCTAGGGCCACCTTGGGGTAGGCGATGGAGTCCTCGCCGTCGCCCCAGCGGGTCGCGCTCCTCACCACGTCGTGGTTGGAGAGCGCCCAGCAGGGCCAGGCGTCACCGGCCAGGCGCTGGAAGCGCTCGATCACCTGGCGGATATAGGCTGCCGAGTGGGGGGCATTGAGCAGGTCGAAGGTGTAAGCCATATGCAGCTTGTCGCCGCCCGCGGTGTATTCGGCCATGCGCTCGAGCGGGTGGTCGTCGCCAATCTCGCCCACCGTGGTGGTGCCGGGGAACTCGTCCATCAGGGTGCGCAGCTCGCGCAGGAAGTCGAGGTTCTCCGGGCGACTCAGGTCATAGACATGGCGCTGCCAGGTGTAGGGGTTGGCGTCCGGGGCGCCCAGGGTCTTGGCCTCGCCGGCCGGCACCGGCGGGTTGTCGCGCAGTTCGGCGTCGTGGAAATAGAAGTTGACGGTGTCCAGGCGGAAGCCGTCGACCCCGAGTTCCAGCCAGAAGCGCATATTGTCGAGGTTGGCCTGGCGCACTTGCGGGTGATGGAAATTGAGGTCCGGCTGGCTGCTCAGGAAGTTGTGCAAGTAGTACTGGCGGCGGCGCGGGTCGAAGGTCCATGCCGAGCCGCCGAAGATCGACAGCCAGTTGTTGGGCGGGGTGCCGTCCGGTTTGGGGTCGGCCCAGATGTACCAGTCGGCCTTGGGGTTGGTACGATCCTGCCGACTCTCCTGAAACCAGGGGTGCTGGTCCGAGGAGTGACTGATCACCTGGTCGATCATCACCTTGAGACCGAGAGCATGCGCCTTGGCGAGCAGCGTCTTGAAGTCGTCCAGGCTACCGAACATCGGGTCGACGTCGCGGTAGTCGCTGATGTCGTAGCCGAAGTCGAGCATTGGCGAGGTAAAGAAGGGCGACAGCCAGATGCCGTCGACGCCGAGGCTCGCCACGTAGTCGAGCTTGTCGCTGATGCCCTTGAGGTCGCCGATACCGTCGCCGTTGGCGTCCATGAAGCTGCGCGGGTAGATCTGGTAGATGACGCCACCGCGCCACCAGAGGGTGTTGTCCTGCATCTTGAATCCTTGGGTCATGGGAAGCGTTTGGTATTCATTGAGGTCGCTATCAGTTTCCCGACACCGGGACTGATCCGACGGCAGGCCTGCGCGAAGGCGCTGTAAACCCTTCCCTGGGCGCTACTTTTGCCCTGCTGCGCTCTTGCATCCTGCTTCGCTTGCAGGACCGGGGCTGGCCATCCATGGCTAGCCCGTTCGGAGCAGTGCTCCTCACCCATGGCAAAAGACCTTCGCTTCGACCTGCCCTCGGCGTCCCTCAGAGGCTCGGGCCCGATGGTGATGATGGAGTTAGCCCTTGACGGCGCCGGCGGTGAGGCCGGAGACGATGCGCCGCTGGAAGATGATCACCAGGATCACCAGCGGCACGGTGACCACCACCGAGGCAGCCATGATCGGGCCCCAGGGCAGCTCGTAGGCGCTGCCGCCGGAGAGCAGGGCGATGGCCACCGGCACCGTGCGCTGGCTGTCGGTGAGGGTGAAGGTCAGCGCGAACAGGAACTCGTTCCAGGCGGCAATGAACGCCAGCAGCCCGGTGGTGGCCATGGCCGGCCACATCAGCGGCAGGAACACCTTGGTGATGGTGACCCAGGGCGTGGCGCCGTCCATGATCGCCGCCTCCTCGAGCTCCATGGGCAGTTGACGCATGAAGGTGGTCAGTACCCAGACGGTGAAGGGTAGGGTGAAGATGGTGTAGCTGAGTATCAGCCCGGCCGGATTGTTGTAGAGGTTGAGGGCGCGGATCACCTCGAATAGGCCGGAGAGCACCGCCACCTGCGGAAACATCGATACGCCGAGAATTACCAGCAGCACCGTGGAGCGGCCGCGGAAGCGCACCCGGCCCAGGGCGTAGGAGGCGGTGATGCCGAGCAGCAGGGCGATACCGACCACGCTCACGGCAACGATGATCGAGTTGACGATGGCCTGCAGGAAGCTGCGCTGGCTGAAGATCTGCGCATAGTTGGAGAGGTCGAAGCGGCTCGGCCAGAGCTCGACCCGGAACAGCTCGCTGGAGGGTTTGAAGGAGGTGATCACCGCGTAGTAGAAGGGGAACACCGCGTAGAACACCACCAGCGCGACCAGCAGCCAGAAGCCGATGCGCTTGGCGAATTTGGATAGCTGGCGCGAGGTCATGCGTCACCTCCCAGTTGCAGTTGCTTGCGGCCCAGGTAGAGGTAGGCAACGGTGGCCAGGGCGATGATCAGGAACAGCAGCGTCGAGGCGGCGCTGCCGTAGCCGACGTCCTGGAACTCGACCAGCTGCTGGCGGGCGTAGATCGACATCGACATGGTGCTGGTGGAGTTGGAGGTCAGCACATAGATGACGTCGAACACGCGCAGGGCATCGAGCAGGCGGAAGATCACCGCTACCATCAGCGCCGGGGTGATCAGCGGCAGGGTGACCTTGAAGAACACCCTGAGCGGGTGGATGCCGTCGACCTCGGCAGCCTCATAGCAGTCCTTGGGCAGCATCTGCAGCGCGGCAAGCACCAGCAGGGCGACGAACGGCGTGGTCTTCCACACATCGACCATGATCACCGCCCACATCGAGTAGCGCGCCTCTGCGGTCCAGGCGATGGGGGCGTCGATGATGCCGACCATCATCAGCAGGTGGTTGATGATCCCGAACTGGTCGTTGAGCATCCACGCCCACATCTGCGCCGAGACGATGGTGGGGATGGCCCAGGGAATCAGCACCGCGGCACGCACTAGGGTGCGGCCCTTGAACTCGGCGTTGAGGATCAGTGCCACGATTACCCCGAACACCACCTCGAGCGATACCGAGACCACCGCGAAGTAGGCGGTATTCCACACCGAGCGCCACCAGATGGGGTCGGCGAGCACGCCGTACCACCGGCCGTCCTCGTAGATCAGGTAGTTCTCGATGCCGATGAAGCTCGCTCGTCCCAGGTCGGACAGCGAGGCATCGGTGAAGCTGAAGTAGAAGGTGCGGATCAGCGGCCAGCCGGCCACCAGTGCCAGTGCAACCAGCATCGGCGCGAGGAAGGTCCAGGCCGCGCGCACGCGCTGGCGGCGAACCTTGGTGCTGCGGTAGCGACCCGCCGGCGGGCGCGCCGCGGCGGGCGCGCTGTGGTTGAGTGTCGTGCTCATTAGGGGCTCCAGGGCTTACCAGTTGCGCCGCTTGAGGCGCGACAGCTCACGCTCGAGGTCGGCGACTGCGGTGGCACCATCGCGGTTGCCGGAGAGCACGTCGTGGGTGGCGCTGAAGAAGGCGTTGCTGACCCGACCGTAGGCGTCGCCGGTGGGCGCCGAGGGGCGCGCCACGGCGTTGACGAAGGTGTCGTAGAGCTCACCGAAGAAGGGCACCGCCGCGAGCACCTCGTCGTCCTGGTAGAGGGCGTCGAGGGTGGGGTTGTAGGAGGCCTCGATGGCGCGACGCTTCTGCTCCTCCTCGCCGGTGAGGAAGGCGACCAGCTCGGCGGCGAGTTCGGGGTTGTCGCTGTAGCGGGACACCGCCAGGTTCCAGCCGCCCAGGCCGCCGGCGCTGTGTCCTTGGTCGCCGTGGGGGAGCTGGGTCACCCCGACCTTGCCGCGCACGTCGCTGTCGTCGCTCTGTGCCAATGCCCAGGCGTAGGGCCAGTTGCGCATGAACACCGCATTGCCGCCCTGGAAGACCCCGCGGGCCTCCTCTTCGGTGTAGTTGAGCACGCCGTTGGGAGCGATGTCGCCGATCCAGCTGGCCGCCAGGTCGAGGGCCTCGGCGGCCTGTGGATTATTGATGCTGATCTCGCCGTCGCTCTCCACCAGGCTGCCGCCGCCGTGGCTGGCGACCCACTCCAGGGCGTTGACGGTCAGCCCCTCGTAGGCGCGGCCCTGGAAGACGAAGCCGCGCATACGCTCGTTGCCTGCGGCGTGCTCGGCCTGCTGGATCTCGCGGGCGATCTCGGTGAGCTGCTGCCAGGTCTCGGGCACGTCGAAGCCGTGCTCCTCGAGCAGGTCGGCACGGTAGTAGAGCACCCCGGCATCGGTGAACCAGGGCATGGCGACCAGCCGCTCGTCGATGGTGTTGTTGGTGACGATGGCCTCGAAGTGGCCGTCGGCGGCGTTGTCGCCGAGTACCTCGCGCAGGTCAAGCAGGTGGTTGGCAAGCAGCCCCGGCCACACCACGTCGATCTGCATCACGTCGATGTCGCTGGAGTTGGCCGAGAGAATCTGCTGGTAGAGCGACAGCCGCTCGGTGGAGGAGTTGGGGGTCGAGACCACGTCGACGCTGTGGCCGGTGGCTTCCTCCCAGGCGCGAACGCCTTCCTGGCACAGCGTCAGTTCGGCACCCACGGCGCCGCAGGAGATGGTCAGGTCGGCGGCCTGGGCGTGGCTGGTGGTGGCCATGGCGGCGCTTGCCAGGGCAATCGCCGGGATCAGTCTGTTGAGCATGGGGTGGCTTCCTCGTCGGCTTGTTGTTGTGTGTAGTGGATACATATTGCGATCGTCTTAAACGATTAAGATCGTTGGCACACAGTTAGCCGTCTGTGCGCTGGGACTTCAACCTAGACTTTGGGCTAACGTGCTACGTGCTACGTGCTACGTGCTACGTGCTACGTGCTACGTGCTACGCGCTACGCGCTACGCGCTACGAGCGGTCATGGGCGGTAGCGCCATCACAGCGACAGCAAGAACAGGATCAGCGGCGGCGAGAGTAGCGACAGGATGAATCCGCTGACCACGGCGATGGGCACGCAGGCCACGCCGCCATGCTGCTGGATCACCGGCAGGGTGAAGTCCATCGAGGTGGCGCCGCCGTAGCCGATGGCCAGCGGTGTGGCGCGATGGATCAGCAGCGGGATCAGCACGAAGGCCAGCAGCTCGCGGGCTAGGTCGTTGAAGAACGCCACGCCGCCGAGCAGCGGCCCGAGCTGGTCGCCGATCAAGATCGCCGACAGCGAGTACCAGCCGAACCCCGAGGCCATCGCCAGCCCCTGGTTCCAGCTCAGCCCCAGCAGCGGTGCGGCGAGCAGCCCGGCGAGCAGCGAGCAGACGGCGACGGTGGCGGCGATCGCCAGGCCGAAGCGATTGAGCAGGATCTGCTTGAGCGACATGCCGGAGTTGCGCAGCTGGCAGCCGATCAGCGCCAGCAGTGCATACAGCGCCCATTCGGCGAGCCGCTCGGCCCAGGCGTAGGCCGGTTCGCCGACCAGCCAGCCGAGCAGTAGCCCGATCAGTACCCCGGCCATGACCACCCCGACCAGCGCCAGCGAGCCGAGCATCGCGGTGAGCTTGCTGGTCGGCGCATTGGCCACCACCGGCGAGTCGCCGACGCTGAGCCGCAGCCGCCGCGACAGCCACAGCAGCCCGAGCAGGTTGGTGGCGGCGGTGATGCTGAACAGCAGGCCGGCCTGAACGCCCATTTGCGACAGCTGCCCGGCGAGGTTGTCGAGTCCAGCCAGGCTTATGCCCATCAGCAGAAGGATCAGATAGACCGAGGCGTTGACACTGCGGTTGATCAGCGCCATGGCGCCGGCATGGCGCACCGGCACCAGGTAGCCCAGTAGCAGCGGGAGGAGAACGATCAGCAGGCCGGTGAACATGGCGTTCCTTATGCAGTGACGGGCGGGCAACAAAAAGGCAGCCAGTGCGGCTGCCGGGGGGCTACTTTACGGATTGCGGCGTGATTTGTGCAGTCCTTTTGTAGACATCCTCTTAGCGATGGGGCGTTTCCAGGGCACTCAGCGTCAACCGACTGCGACGCTCGCCGTCGCGGTGGTAGTCGACGCCGAGCAGCAGGCCGGGGAGCTCGGGATGGAAGTCGAACACCAACTGGCGTTCGGGAGTCTCCGGGTCCCAGGTCTCGACGCTGACGGCATCGAAGGTGCCGGCGGGGCTCTCCACCTTGTCGCGGGCCACCACCCGGTAGTGCAGCGTCTCCTCCTCGCCCTTGTGGTCGACGAAGTGCAGTTCGCAGGGTGTCGCCTCCTGACCTTCACAGCCGCCTGGCGCCGCGCTGCGCCGCGACAGGTCGAACAGCGCCGCCTGGCGGTCGGGCAGCACGCTAAGCTCTTGGCTGCCGAGCTGGTAGTCGCCGCCGATGCCGAGTAGCGAGTAGCCGCTGGAGTAGGCGCTGGGCCGCACGCCATCGGCGTCGACGCGAAAACGGCTACGCTCGTTGCCGCGGGCCACGGCGATGGCGGCGCGCATGTCACTCTGCCACTGCTCGCCGTGCTGGCTGAGGCGGTGCTCGACGCGGGCGTTGGGCCAGCCGCTGATCTGCAGCTGGTAGTGGGCGGTGAACGGCGTGGGCTCGGCCATGCCCTGTGCCACGGCGCCGGTGCTGGCGCTGGCCAGTAGCGCGGCGATCAGCAGTGTACGGATGCTCGACACCTGGGACTCCCTGGGCCAATGAACGACAGGCCTGAGAGCCCCGGCCCGGCGTGAGGTTCCCGCTGCCGGGCGAGTTGCGCAATCTTTGCGCGATGCGCGCCTTAGGCGTTGTACGAAAAGTCGGCGAGCGCAGGCAGTTTTCGTCACAGCCTAGCGCTGGCGTTCGGCCAGCCTGGCAAGCTCGGGGGCGAGCGACAGTGGATAGCCGGACTCGCCGCTCTCCAGCGTGCGCAGTGACGCCGGCAGGCGCTGCAGGGTCTCGGCGACCCGCTGTGGTGCCTGCTCGGCCAGAGCCATCTGCTCGGTATCGAGGCGCCCGCCCTTGACCAGCGCCACCAGCAGCGGGGTGCCGGACGGCGCTGCTTCGTCGCGCAGCGCCAGGGTGTCGCCGGCCAGCGCTCCGCGTTCGTCGAGGCGGCGATAGACCTGCTTGCGGCCGGGCAGGTTGAGCTTGCCCGGCGAGCGTTTCGAGCGGGGCGTACCGGCGTATTCGACCAGCTTGTAGGAGAGATCGATCACCGGCGCATCGGCGGATGCCCCGAGCTGGGTGCCGACGCCGAACACGTCGATGGGCACTCCCTGGGCCACCAGCGCGGCGATCTTGTGCTCGTCGAGGCCGCTGCTGGCGACGATCTTGACCTGGGTGTGACCGGCGTCGTCGAGCAGGCGACGCGACGCCTTGGCCAGCGCGCCAAGGTCGCCGGAGTCGAGACGGATGGCGCCCAGGCGCAGCTCGGGTTCGGCATCCAGCAGCGCGATCAGGTCGCGCACGCCGTCCAGGGTGTCGTAGGTATCCACCAGCAGGGTGGTACCGGGATAGTGGCGCAGGAAGGCGCGGAACGCCTCGCGCTCGCTGTCGTGGGCGAGGATATAGCTGTGCGCCATGGTGCCGCGTAGCGGCAGGTCGTGGCGCAGCCCGCCGAGCACGTTACTGGTACCGGCCAGGCCGGCGCTGCGGTAGGCGCGCACGCCGCGCACGGCGGCATCGACGCCGTGCATGCGGCGCATGCCGAAGTCGACCAGCGGCCGGCCGCCGGCGGCCAATACCAGACGCACCGCCTTCGACGCCAGCAGGGTCTCGAGCTGCACCAGGTTCATGATCAGGCTCTCGAGCAGCTGGGCCTCGGCGATCGGCGCCTCGACCTCGAGCAGCGGCTGATTGGGGAACACCGGGGTGCCCTCGGGCAGCGTCCAGATATCGCCGCTGAAGCGCCACTCGCCGAGCCAAGCGAGGAACTCCGCCTCGAACTGGCCAGTCGCGGCCAGGTGCTCGAGGTGGTGTGGCTGGAAGCGCAGCCGGCTGGCCACGGCGGCGGCATGCTGCTGGCCGCAGGCGAGCATGAAGCGGCGCGTGTCGGGCAGTTTGCGGAAGTAGAGACTGAAGGTGGCGCGCTCGCGCAGGCCCTCCTTCCAGTAGGCCTGGAGCATGGTCAGCTGGTAGAGGTCAGTGAGCAGCGCCAGGTCGTCGTCGGCGACCTGCAAGGGTGGGGCCGCTCTCATTGGCGTACCTCGACCCCGGCGCGCTCGAGCTCGGCCAAGCAGTCGTCGGCCGAGTCGGGATCCACCGCGGCGCTAAGCGGCGCCAGCAGCAGGGTGGCGAAGCCGGCATGGCGTGCGTCGAGGGCCGTGGCGCGGACGCAGACGTCCAGCGCCAGGCCGCATATCACCACCCGAGTGATATTGCGTTCGTGCAGGTAGCCGGCCAGGCCGGTGGCGTCGAAGGCCGAGTAGGCGTCGGCATCGAAGGCGGTGGCCTTGCTGACCCGCAGGGCCTCGTCAGGCAGCGCCAGGTCGGGGTGGAAGGCCGCGCCACGGGTGTCCTGAATGCAGTGCGGCGGCCAGCTTCCGCCGCGATGGGTGAAGCTGGCGTGGTCGACCGGGTGCCAGTCGCGGGAGGCGATCACCAGTGCGCCCGCCGCGCTGGCGGCGGCGATTTCGGCATTGATGCCGGGAATCAGGCCGCGGCCGCCGGCCACGGCCAGGGCGCCGCCCTCGCAGAAGTCGTTCTGCATGTCGACCACCAGCAGGGCGTCGCCGGGGCCGTAATCGATGTGCATGGTCATCGCTTGCCTCTCCCTATCGGGCCTGATTGCTTACAGCCTAGCGCTCCCCGACGCCGCGGTGAAACCTGGTGCCGCTCAGTAGCCAGCGCTGCGGTCGATGGTCGGCACCTCGCGACCGGCATGCCACGCTTCGAGCGTTTCCACTACCTGGTCGAGAGCCGCACCGAGCGGCGTGGGGCCGGCCATGTGCGGGGTGATCAGCAGCCGCGGGTGCTGCCACAGCGGGCTGTCGCCGGGCAGCGGCTCCTCGGGGAAGGCGTCGAGCAGGGCGCTGCGCAGGCGGCCCTCGTGCTCGGCGTCACCCAGTGCCTCGAGCAGCGCGCGCTCGTCGATCAGGGTGCCGCGGCCGGGGTTGATCAGGCTGGCGCCGTGGGGCAGGGCGGCGAGGGTCTCGGCATTGATCAGATGATGGGTCTCGGGGGTATTGGGCAGCAGGGTGATCAGCGTGCGCACCTGGCCCAGCAGGTCATAGAGGCCCTCCTCGCCGTGGTGGCAGTGGATGCCATCCAGGGTCTTGGGTGAGCGGCTCCAGCCGTGGACCGCAAAGCCCACCGCCGCGATGCGCTCGGCGACATGGCGGCCGATGGCGCCAAGGCCCAGCACACCCACCGGCCAGTCGCCCTTGTCGATCACCTGGTGCTCGCGCCACTCGGCGCGCTGCTGCTGGTCGCGATAGCGGTCGAAGTCGCGCTGTACATGGAGCAGGCCATAGAGGCAGTAGTCGGCGATCAGCTCGCCCATGCCGGCGTCGCGCAGCTTGACGATGGGGATGTCGTCCGCTAGCCCGGGATTGCTCAGCAGGGCATCGACGCCGGCGCCCAGGTTGATGATGCCGCGGGCCTCGGCGTGGCGCTCGAGCAGCTCGGCAGAGGGCTTCCAGACCGCCAGGTAGTCGATGTCGTCGACCGCTTGGTCGCTGGTGAAAACCTCGGCGTCGGGGAGTCGCTGCTGCAGGGCCGCCTGCCAGTCGGCGGCATCGTCGATATGCACCAGAATGCGCATGATGTCTCCTGTCTCGGGGGATCTGACAGCCATCATCGGCCGCTGCGATGCATCGAGTAAAGTCGTTGCGCCATATCGCTCGCCGTGGCGGTGGCGAAAAGGCCAATAAAGCCTTTGACGGCGGGCTTGGCGATGGTGCTAGTATCGTCGCCAGGATGTTGATGGGGCATAACCCCTCCATTATCGTGCCCGCTGGCAGGAAGCCCTCGCCGCGGCCAACGAGTGTCGTGCCGGCCGTAAGCGTTCAGCGGGTTCCGACGCAGGTAGTGCAGCAGGTCAACGCGCAGGCTCGGCCTTCTCCTCAGGAGGAGTGCCGGTTTTGGTGATTTTCGGTAATGGCGAGTGGCCACATGAATCAGGTAACCCTGCCTTTCACTCGTGAAGAGTATGCCAGCCGCGTATGGAAGGTGCGTGCGGAGATGGCCAATCGCGGCATCGACGTGCTGATCATCAGCGACCCCTCCAACATGGCCTGGCTCACCGGCTACGACGGCTGGTCGTTCTATGTCCACCAGTGCGTACTGCTGGGGCTGGAGGGTGAGCCGGTCTGGTACGGCCGGCGCATGGACGCCAATGGCGCGCTGCGCACCTGCTGGATCGACCCGGCCAACATCACCTACTACCCGGATTACTACGTGCAGAATCCGGACATGCACCCCATGGACTACCTGGCTCAGTCGATCATGCCCGACCGCGGCTGGCACCAGGGCGTGGTGGGCATGGAGATGGACAACTACTACTTCTCGGCCAAGGCGTACCAGTGCCTGCTGCGCGAGCTGCCCCATGCGCGCTTCATGGACGCCAACTCGCTGGTCAACTGGTGCCGCGCCATAAAGTCGCCCCAGGAGGTCGCCTACATGCGCGTCGCCGGCAAGATCGTCGAGGGCATGCATACGCGGATACTCGAGGTGATCGAGCCGGGCTTGCCCAAGAGCAAGCTGGTCTCGGAGATCTACCGGGTGGGTATCGAGGGCTGGGTCGACGAGCACGGCAAGGTCTACGGCGGCGACTATCCGGCCATCGTGCCGATGCTGCCCACCGGCAAGGACGCCGCCGCACCGCACCTGACCTGGGACGATACGCCGTTTCGCGAGGGCGAGGGCACCTTCTTCGAGATTGCCGGGGTATTCAAGCGCTACCATGCGCCGCTGTCGCGTACCGTGTTCCTCGGCAAGCCGCCGCGGGATTTCATCCGCGCCGAGTCGGCGCTGCTGGAGGGCATCGACAACGGCCTGGCGGTGGCCAAGCCCGGCAACCGCACCGCGGATATCGCCATGGCGCTGGGCGCGGCCATGGACAAGTACGGCTTCGACCGCGGCGGTGCCCGCTGCGGCTACCCGATCGGCATCTCCTACCCGCCGGACTGGGGTGAGCGGACCATGAGCCTGCGCCCCTCGGACGAGACCATCCTGCAGCCGGGCATGACGTTTCACTTCATGCCTGGCCTGTGGGAGGACGAGTGGGGCCTGGAGATCACCGAGAGTATCCTGATCACCGAGACCGGTTGCGAGACCCTGGCGAATTTCCCGCGTCAGCTATTTGTCCGCTGATGCTGAGATGAAGCAACAACCCATAGCGAGGAGCGCCGGCGATAGGTCGTAGAGGGGGTTCTACGCCATGGATGGCGTAGGTAGCGCCCAGGGAAGGGTTTACAGCGCCCCCTCGTAGGCCTGTCGCCGGATCAGCTCCGAGCGCTGGGGGTTGCCGCAGGAGCAGCCTCGAGAATTGCACCGCGGCAATCCGTACAAGCACAAGGAGAGTACTCTATGGCCAAGCGCCCTAGCCCGATCAGCGCCACCGTCGACTTCGACGCCGACGGCATTCAGCACGGTTTCCTCAAGCTGCCGATCTCGGTGGACGAGTCGGCCTGGGGCGCGGTGATGATCCCGCTCACCGTGGTCAAGAACGGCGACGGCCCCACCGCACTGCTCACCGGCGGCAACCACGGCGACGAGTACGAAGGCATCACCTCGCTGCTCAAGCTGTCGAGCAGCCTGCGTGCCGAGGACGTCACTGGCCGGGTAATCATCGTGCCGTGCATGAACACCCCGGCGGTGATGGCCGGCAAGCGCACCTCGGGGCTCGATGGCGGCAACCTCAACCGCAGCTTCCCCGGCGACCCCGACGGCAGCGTTACCGAGAAAATCGCCGACTACTTCACCCGGGTGATGACACCGATGTGTGATGTGGTGCTCGACCTGCACTCCGGCGGGCGCACCCTGGATATCATCCCCTTCGGCGCCTCCCACGTGCTCGACGACCCCGAGCAGCAGCGCCGTGCCCTGGAAGGCGCCAAGGCCTTCGGCGCGCCCTACGCGATGATAATGTTCGAACTCGATGCCGCGGCACTCTTCGACACCGCGGTGGAGAGCCAGGGCAAGATCTTCGTCGCCACCGAGCTCGGCGGCGGCGGGACCTCGACCCCCGAGAGCATGGCCATCACCGAGCGCGGCGTGCGCAACTTCCTGATCCACTACGGCCTGCTGGCGGGCGAGGTGGAGATGCCCGCCGAGCCGCAGGTCTACCTCGATATGCCCGACGCCAGCTGCTACGTGCAGAGCGAGCACTCCGGCGTGCTGGAACTCTGTTTTGCACTGGGGGAGCGGCTCGAGAAGGGCGACGTGGTGGCCCGGGTCTATGATATGACGCGCAGCGGAAGCGCCCCGGTGGAGTACCGTGCCAGCCGCAGCGGGGTGCTGGCGGCGCGGCGTCATCCGTCGCTGGTCAACATGGGTGATACCATTGCGGTTATAGCCGATATCGTCGACTCCCTCGACTAGGAAAGCACTGCCCAAATGTCTACACGAGCGAATCACTGCGTTGCGCGGTGCGCGGAATCCTCACCTATACCCCATAGGCTCCGGTTCCTGTGCTCCGTGCGCCTTGCGCTTCATCTCGCTCGACAATTTGTTCAGCGTTTCCCGAAGGCCCCCACTTCAACCTGGAAGGCGCATGAAGCTCGATCGCTACGATCTTAAGATCCTCGAGATCCTGGCCCAGAATGGGCGCATCACCAAGTCGAAGCTGGCCGAGGCTATCAACCTCTCGGTCAGCCCCTGCTGGGAGCGGGTACGGCGCCTCGAGAAGGCCGGCATCATCGAGGGCTATTCGGCGCGCATCAACGCCAACGCGCTGGTCAAGCGCACGCCGGTGTGGGTGCAGGTCGAGCTCAAGGCCCACAATGCCGAGAGTTTCCAGCGCTTCGAGGCGCTGGTCCATGCCACGCCCGAGGCCACCGAGTGCGTGGCGGTGGGCGGCGGTGTCGACTACCTGCTCAAGATCGAGGCCGACTCCATCGATGCCTATCAACGCCTGATTGACGCCTGGCTGGTCTCTGACGTCGGCATCGAGCGCTACTTCACCTATATCGTCACCAAGACGGTCAAGCAACAAGCCCCACCGATTCAACTGGATAGCCGCTAAGCCGGCGGCAATGCCCGATGCTGCCCGGCAACAAAGCCCAGCCTTGCCCTCGCGTCAAGTCGTTAACGTTGGTTACACGTCCGCTGAATTTGGCATAAGCTGATTCAGGTACGCGGGTTGTGGCGATTCCGCCTAGCAGGGGCCAGGCCCCATCGATGTCATCCTTTACCAGGCGTTCGCCATTCGAGAGGAACTGCATGTCCTATTTCACGATTGCCGGGGTGCAGCTGCATGCCCTGCACCATGGAGACAACACCGATGCCATGCGGCATCGCATCAATCTGCTGATGGCAAGGTTCCCCAACGTGCAGATGGTGCTGTTCAGCGAGCTGGTGGCCAACGGTGCCGCCACTCACCACGCCGAGCCGATGCCCAGCAACATGGAGGCGATGTTCTGCCAGCTGGCCGAGCAGCACCGCATCTGGCTGATTCCCGGCTCGATGTTCGAGCGCGAGGGCGACAAGGTCTACAACACCCTCAGCGTGATCAATCCCCAGGGCCAGGTGGTGGCGCGCTATCGCAAGATGTTCCCGTTCCGGCCCTTCGAGGAGGGCGTCGAAGGCGGCAGCGAATTCGTGGTCTTCGATGTTCCCCATGTGGGACGCTTCGGGGTCTCGATCTGCTACGACATGTGGTTTCCCGAAACCACCCGCACCCTGGCGGCGATGGGCGCCGAGGTGATCCTGCACCCGACCATGACCGACACCATCGACCGCGATATCGAACTCTCCATCGCGCGCACCAATGCGGCGATCAACCAGTGCTACTTCTTCGACATCAACGGCGCCGGCGCCATGGGCAACGGCCGCTCGATCGTGGTCGGCCCGGCCGGTGACGTGATTCACCAGGCCGGCATCGGTGAGGAGATCATTCCGCTGGAGATCGACCTCAACCGGGTGCGCCGCGAGCGTGAGGTGGGCCTGCGCGGGCTAGGCCAGCCGCTCAAGAGCTTCCGCGACCGTAGCGTCGACTTCGGCGTCTATCGCACGGAGAACGCGCCGACACCGTTCCTCGACACGCTCGGGCCGCTGGTCAAGCCGCGTCGCCCCGATAACGGCCACCACGACATCTGATCGCGCCCTTGGCGCAGCAGCAGGGAGAGCCGCGCAATGTTGACCAGGATCATCCGCCAGCTGCGCCAATGGTTCATGCCGCCGTCCGCTCCCAGGGCCGGCGGCCAGGTCTCGCCGCCGGCCGCGGCGGGGCCATCATCGCCCACGCACAGGGGCCGTCCTCCCCAAGGAGCAAGAGAAATGAACAAGATCACAAGCATTTCTGATGTGCGCCGCCACTTTCATAACAACAAGACGCCGATCTACTTCATCTCGGCGACCAACTTCAATCTGCTGGGCATTGGCGATTGGGTGGGCAACTTTCGCCATATCAACTATATCGACTGTTTCGACGGGCGTCAGAAGAACGTCTTCGTGCCCAAGCAGAAGTTCCCCCGCGACTTCGAGAGCATCGAGGACATCAACAACTACCTGCTCGAGCACAAGGAGGTCATCGACTTCCTCAAGTCGCGCGGCGGTGAAGGCACCGCGACCTTCCTGATGTTCGACGAGCACACCGAGGAGGTGTGCCAGCAGCTCGGCCTCAAGGTGGCGTTTCCGCCGGCGGCGCTGCGCTCGCGCATGGACAACAAGATCGAGACCGTACGCATCGGCAACAAGGTCGGCGTGCCCAGCGTGCCCAACGTGCTGGCCAAGGTCGACAGCTATGCCCACCTGCAGGAGGTCAGCGCCGAACTGGGCACCCAGGACCTGGTGATCCAGTCCGCCTACGGCGACTCCGGGCACACCACCTTCTTCGTCTCCAACGAGGACGAGTACTACAAGTATGCCGAGGAGATCGAGGCCGAGCCCGAGGTCAAGATCATGAAGCGCATCAACTGCCGCGGCTCGGCCATCGAGGCCTGCACCACCCGCTGCGGCACCGTGGTCGGGCCGCTGATGACCGAGCTGGTGGGCTTCAAGACCCTGACCCCCTACAAGGGCGGCTGGTGCGGCAACGAGATGTTCGCCGGCGCCTTCAGCCAGGAGGTGCGCGACAAGGCCCGCGAATACACCTTCAAGTTCGGCGAGGCGCTGCGCGACGAGGGCTATCGCGGCTACTTCGAGCTCGACTTCCTGATCGACATGGACACCGAGGAGGTCTTCCTCGGCGAACTCAACCCGCGGGTCACCGGGGCCAGCTCGCTGACCAACGTGGCCGCCTTCGCCCACTCCGACGTGCCGCTATTCCTGTTCCATCTGCTGGAGTTCTCCGACGTCGACTTCGATATCGATATCGCCGAGATCAACGAGCGCTGGGCGCATCCCGACAGCATCGACAGTTGGAGCCAGTTGGTCATCAAGCACACCGACGAGAGCATCGACCTGCTGACCCAGGCGCCGCAGTCCGGGGTATGGAAGATGGCCGCCGACGGCAGCATCGACTACGACCACTACAGCTATCACCCCCACGCCGCGGAGAGCGAGCAGGAGGCCTTTTTCGTGCGCATCAGCGGCGTCGGCGATTTCCGCTACGAGGGTGCCGACCTGGGTATCCTGATTACCCGCGGCCGGCTGATGGACGACGATTTCCAACTCAATGCACGCGCCAAGGCCTGGATAGAGGGCATTCGTGGCCAGTTCGCCGGCCAGGCGCTGCAGGACCCGGTCGTCGAGGAAGTCGCGGTCAGTCACGCCATCGGCGGTGGCAATTTCAAGATCCTGTAGGTGCCATGAACAAGCAGCTCGAGTTTCGTAGTGTCGTGGAGGCGCAGCCTGGCGCCAAGTGGCAGGCGCTGTTCGAGCACCACTGGCCGGCCTATGAGCACTGGTACCTGTCGGAGACGGAGCGCGAGCGCCCCGGCTATCTGGCCTGCTACAACGCGCTCAGCCGGCATATGCCGGAACTGCTGCCGACCTACGAGCGGCTATGCGATCTCGCCGGCGGCGGCGACCTGGCCTCGCGTATGCTCAGCCTCTACCGGCCGCCGGCCTATATCACCGGCTGCTCTCAGGCAGTGCTGGCCAACGCTCATGCCAACCTGCTGGTGCGCAACTACGACTATCCACCGGAGCTGTGTGAGGGCACCATCCTCTCGACCTGTTGGAACGGCCGCCGGGTGATCGCCATGAGCGATTGCCTGTGGGGCGTGCTCGACGGCATCAACGAGCAGGGGCTGACGGTGTCGCTGGCCTTCGGTGGGCGCACCGTGGTCGGCGACGGCTTCGGCGCACCGATCATCCTGCGCTATATCCTCGAGTTCTGCGACACCACCCCCGAAGCGGTGGAGGTACTGGCCCGGGTGCCCACCCACATGGCCTACAACATTACTGTCAGCGATGCCCGCGGCCGCTACGTCACGGCGATGATCTCGCCAGACCGCCCGGCTTCGATCCGCCGTGTGGCGGTGGCCACCAACCACCAGAAGAAGATCGAGTGGTACGCCCACGCGCTGGCCTCGGAGACGCTGATTCGCGAGCGCCAGCTATCGATCCTGGTCGCCGACGAGGCCACTACCGAGCAGCGCCTGGTATCGGCGTTCTTCGCCCCACCGCTGTTTCGCCGCGACTATCGGCGCGGTCTGGGCACCATCTATACCGCGGTCTATCACCCGGCGGAGGGGCGGGCCAGCTTCTTCTGGCCCGGGGCGACACTCTCGATGTCGTTCGCCGACTCGCGGGAGCAGCAGCTGACGATCCACTACGGCAGTCGCGCGGCGAGCGCAGCCGAGGGCAACAGGACGGGGTACCATCATGAGTGAGATAATCGAATCGGATACGCCGTATACGGCGTTGGGCTTCTACCACAAGATCTCGCAGCTGCGCGCCGACACCTGGAATGCCCTCAAGCGCGACCTGGGCAAGCTGGTGCGTCTGCGCGACGAGGGCCAGGCACGCAACCTGATCAAGGCGATCGACGTCAAGCTGACCCGCCTGGAGATCATCGAGGACTACCACGCCTTTCCGTCCAAGGAGGATTTCCGTCACCTCTGGTCGCTGTTCGACCGCGAGGAGTACTCACTGCTCGAGAAGGTGGTCAAGCGCCTGGTGCGGGCGCTGATCAGCGAGTCCTATCGCCGCCGCCACGTCGACCTCAGCGAGTCCGACGCTGGTGCCGAGGATCTCGAGGCGCTGGATGCGCTGGCCCAGCTGCGCCGCGGCCATCCGGCCTCCAACAGCTCATCGCAGCCCTACTTCGAGCTGCTGATCGTCGACGCCATGTCGGTGCAGGAAGAGGAGGTGGTGCGCGAGGCATTCCACAACCTGCGCCGCCCCGAGGACCGCTTCGTCTACGATGTGGTTACGGTACGCAGCTTCGAGGATGCGCTGATCGCGATCCTGGTCAATCCCAATATCCAGGCTTGCCTGATCCGCTACGAGTTCCCCTACAAGTCGAAGTACAACCTCAGTGCACTGCGCAACTACCTGGAGGGGCTCTCGGAGAGCGAGTTGGAGAGCAAGTCCGAGGCCGAGCGCAGCATCCTGCTCAGCTCGATGATTCGCGAAATCCGCCCGGAGATCGACCAGTTCCTGGTCACCAGCGGCGACGTGGAGGCGACCGCCAGCCAGGATATTCGCCACTTCAATCGGATCTTCTACCGCGAGACCGACTACATCGAGCAGCACCACACCATTTTGCGTGCCATCGACGATCGCTACCGCACGCCGTTCTTCGATGCCCTGCGCGAATATAGCAAGAAGCCCACCGGGGTCTTCCACGCCATGCCCATCTCGCGCGGCAAGTCGGTGACTCGCTCGCACTGGGCGGGGCATATGATCGACTTCTATGGCATCAATATCTTCCTCGCCGAGACCTCGGCGACCTCCGGCGGGCTCGACTCGCTGCTGCAGCCCTACGGGCCGATCAAGAAGGCCCAGGAGTATGCCGCGCGTGCCTTCGGGGCGCGCCAGAGTTTCTTCGTCACCAACGGCACCTCCACCGCCAACAAGATCGTGGTCCAGGCGCTGGTCAAGCCCCGCGACATCGTGCTGATCGACCGCGACTGCCACAAGTCGCACCACTACGGCATGGTGCTGGCCGGCGCCCACGTCGCCTACCTCGACTCCTACCCGCTCAACGACTACTCGATGTACGGCGCGGTGCCGCTCAAGGAGATCAAGAAGACGCTGCTGGCGCTCAAGCGCTCGGGCCAGCTGCACAAGGTCAAGATGCTGCTGCTCACCAACTGCACCTTCGACGGGGTGGTCTACAACGTGCGGCGGGTGATGGAGGAGTGCCTGGCGATCAAGCCCGACCTGGTGTTTCTGTGGGACGAGGCGTGGTTCGCCTTTGCCACCTTTAACCCTACCTACCGGCCGCGCACCGCGATGCACGCTGCTCGCACCCTGCTCGACCGCTACCGCAGCGCCGCCTATCGCGAGGAGTACGCCGCCTGGAAGGCCGAATTCGATCAGTGCGACCCGGACGACGACGCCACCTGGCTCGAGCAGCGCCTGCTGCCCGATCCGGACCTGGTGCGGGTGCGCGCCTATGCCACCCACTCGACCCACAAGACCCTGACCTCGCTGCGCCAGGGCTCGATGATCCATGTTCATGACCAGGACTTCCGCCAAAAGGTCGAGGGGCCGTTTCACGAGGCCTATATGACCCATACCTCGACCTCGCCCAACTACCAGATCGTGGCCTCGCTGGACGTAGGGCGGATGCAGGCCGAGATGGAGGGCTTCGAGCTGGTGCATGCCCAGGTCGAGACGGCGCTGTCGCTGCGCGAGCAGCTGTATACCAACCCGCTGCTGCTGAAGTACTTCCAGGTGTTGAAGAACAGCGACATGATCCCGTTGGAGTATCGCCAATCCGGGGTCGACACCTTCTACGACCCCAGCACCGGCTGGAACAAGATGGAGGAGGCCTGGGCGCATGACGAGTTCGTCGTCGACCCCAGCCGCGTGACCATGGCGATCGGCCAGACCGGGATCGACGGCGATACCTTCAAGAATGAATACCTGATGAACAAGTACGGTATTCAGATCAACAAGACCTCGCGCAATACCGTGCTGTTCATGACCAATATCGGCACCACCCGCGGCTCCATCGCCTACCTGCTCGACGTGCTGATCAAGATGGCCAAGTCCTTCGACCGGCGCTGGGAGGATAGCAGCCGGCCCGAGCGCAAGATCATCGAGCACCAGATCAAGTCGCTGACCCAGGACCTGCCGCCGCTGCCCGACTTCAGCCGCTTCCATGATGCCTTCCGGCCCTTGGTCGACAGCCCTGAAGGGGATATCCGCCGCGCCTACTTCCTCAGCTACGACGAGGAGAACACCGAATATCTGCGCTTCGACAACGGCGCGCTGCAGGCCGAGATGCAGGCAGGGCGCGACCTGGTCTCGGCGAGCTTCGTGATTCCCTACCCCCCGGGCTTTCCGGTGCTGGTGCCGGGGCAGGTGATCAGCGCCGAGATCCTGCGCTTCCTGCAGGCCCTCGACGTCACCGAGATCCACGGCTATCGCCCCGAGCTCGGCCTGATCGTGTTCACCGAGGCGGCGCTGGCGGATACCGAGCAGGGCGGCGACTGACAGAAAGTTCTGCCTCTCCCGGCGCGGAGACAAAAAAAACCGCATCCCTCGCGGCGGCGAACGAAAAGTCTCGCCGCCGCCTGGGCGTTACCCTGTAGGCATGCAGCGAGCGGCACCAGCCGCCTGCGCCATGTTTTGCCAATGCCGGGTGCGCCACCAAGCCGCCCCGGCGTATCAGGGGAGGTGTCCAATGACCCAGTCCATCAAGCTCGAAGATCCGCGCCTGTTTCGTCAGCACGCCTACATCGACGGCAAGTGGACCTACGGCGACGGTGGCCGCGACGAGGCGGTGACCGATCCTGCCACCGGCGAGGTACTGGGGCATATCCCGCTGCTCGAGGCCGATCAGATTCGCGGCGCGGTAGATGCCGCCGAGACCGCCTTCGTACACTGGCGTGCGCTGCGTGCCGACGAGCGCTGCGAGCGCCTGCTGGCCTGGTACGATCTGCTGCAGGCCCATCGCGAGGATCTGGCCACCATCATGACCCTCGAGCAGGGCAAACCGCTGCCCGACGCGCGTGGTGAGGTGGAGTACGGTGCCAGCTTCGTGCGCTGGTTCGCCGAGGAGGGCAAGCGTACCTTCGGCGAGACCATTCCCAGCCATATTCCCAACGCCGCACTCGGCACCCTCAAGGAGCCGGTGGGCATCGCCGCGCTGATCACGCCGTGGAACTTCCCGCTGGCGATGATCACCCGCAAGGCCGCGGCGGCGCTGGCCGCCGGCTGTACGGTGATCGTCAAGCCGGCCAACGAGACGCCGTTCTCGGCGCTGGCGCTGGCCGAGCTGGCCGAGCGCGCCGGGATTCCCGCCGGGGTCTTCAACGTGGTGCTCGGCGATCCGCCCGAGGTGTCGCGCATCCTGTGTGCCGAGGAGCGCGTCAAGGCACTGTCGTTTACCGGCTCGACGCGGGTCGGGCGGCTGCTGCTCGAACAGTGCGCCGGGACCGTCAAGCGTGTATCCCTGGAGCTGGGCGGCAATGCGCCCTTTATCGTCGGCCCCGATATGGACCCCAAGGAGGCGGCCTTCGCCGCGGTGGCGGCCAAGTTCCAGACCGCCGGCCAGGATTGCCTGGCGGCCAACCGCATCCTGGTCCACGAGTCGATCCACGATGAGTTCGTCGAACACTTTGCCGAGCGCATGGCGGCGCTGACCGTGGGCAACGGCCTGGAGAGCGAGGTCGATCTCGGGCCGCTGATTCACGGCCAGGCGGTGGACAAGGCCGCGAGCATCGTCGACGACGCCCTGTCGCGTGGTGCGACCCTGGTCGCCGGCGACCAGAATCAGGCGCCGGGCCCCAACTTCTTCATGCCGGTACTGCTCACCGGGGTGACGCCGCAGATGCAGGTGTGGCGCGAGGAGAACTTCGCGCCGGTGGCGGGGATCACTGCCTATGCCGACGACGACCAGGTCATCGAGATGGCCAACGATACCGAGTACGGCCTGGCGGCCTACGTCTACACCCACGATATCCGCCGCATCTGGAAGCTGCTACGCGCCCTGGAGTTCGGCATGGTCAGCGTCAACTCGGTGAAGATGACCGGTCCGCCGGTGCCGTTCGGCGGCGTCAAGCAGTCGGGCCTGGGCCGCGAGGGCGGTATCACCGGTATCGATGAGTATCTGGAAACCAAGTATTACTGCCTGGGTGCCTTGGGTTCGGTGTCGGGGAGCTAACGACGCTAGGAGACTGCCAGCGTATCCCCTCTCGCGATGCCCAAGAACGAAACCCTGACGCTGCGCTTGAGGACTGCGCGTCGGACCGGAACAAGGTCCCTCTTGCCGGTCCGCGGCGCTGGCGCCAGCGTCCTTGGGTATATATCGCTCGATGGCACACCCTGGCAGCTGGCTTCAGGCATTAGCAACACACATGTATACCCGCATGGGCGGGGATCAAAAAAAGAGAGAAGCGAGATGAGCCTGCACAAGGAATTGATCGACCGCGACCGTAAGGTCACTTTCCATGCCTCCACCCACCTGCGCGACTTCGCCCACGGCGACGCGCCGGGCCGGGTGATCAGCGGCGGCAAGGGCATCCATATCGTCGACAAGGACGGCCGCGAGTTCATCGACGGCTTCGCCGGGCTCTACTGCGTCAATATCGGCTACGGGCGCACCGAGGTGGCCGAGGCGATCTACCGCCAGGCGCTGGAGCTCTCCTACTACCACACCTACGTAGGGCACTCCAACGAGCCGCAGATCCAGCTCTCCGAGAAGATTCTCGAGCTGGCCGGGCCCGGCATGTCCAAGGTCTACTACGGTATGTCCGGCTCGGATGCCAACGAGACCCAGCTCAAGATCGTACGCTACTACAACAACGTACTGGGTCGTCCCGAGAAGAAGAAAGTGATCTCACGGATGCGCGGCTATCACGGCTCGGGTATCGCCTCCGGTTCGCTGACCGGCCTCAAGGCATTCCATGATCACTTCGATCTGCCCATCGAGACCATTCGCCACACCGAAGCGCCTTACTACTACCATCGCAGCGCCGAGCAGGCGGGGATGAGCGAGCGCGAGTTTTCGCAGTACTGTGCCACCAAGCTCGAGGAGATGATCCTCGCCGAAGGCCCCGATACCGTGGCCGCCTTTATCGGTGAGCCGGTGCTGGGCACCGGTGGCATCGTGCCGCCGCCGGAAGGCTACTGGGAGGCGATCCAGGCAGTGCTCACCAAGTACGACGTGCTGCTGATTGCCGACGAGGTGGTGTGCGGCTTCGGGCGCATCGGCACCGACTTCGGTAGCCACTTCTATGGCATCAAGCCCGATCTGATCACCGTCGCCAAGGGCCTGACCAGCGCCTACCAGCCGCTCTCCGGGGTGATCGTCGGCGACCGTGTATGGCAGGTGCTGGAGCAGGGGACCGGCGAGTTCGGCCCCATCGGCCACGGCTGGACCTACTCCGGCCACGCCCTGGGCTGTGCCGCGGGCCTGGCCAACCTCGAGATCATCGAGCGCGAGGGCCTGACCCAGAACGCCGCCGAGACCGGCGGCTACCTGCAGCAGGCCATGGCCCAGGCGTTCGGCGACCACCCCATCGTCGGCAACGTGCGCGGCGTTGGCATGCTGGCGGCACTGGAGTTCTCGCCGGATCCCGCCAAGCGCACCCAGTTCGACCCGGCCCTCAAGGTCGGCCCGCGCATCGCCGCGGCGGCCATGGACGAGAACCTGATCGCCCGGGCCATGCCACAGGGCGATATCCTCGGCTTTGCACCGCCGTTGATCACCACCCGTGCCGAGGTCGACGAGATCGTCGCCCGTGCCCGGCGGGCGGTGGATCGGGTGCTGGACGAGCTGGCCAATAACGAAGACCTCAAGTAAGCCACGCCACCGGCGTGACGTGCGCCCCCGCCCTCACCAAGGGTGGGGGCGCTGTGTTTTGTGCGCTAGCGAGTTGAGCGAGCGGCACCGCTGAGCCAAGCTGACAGCATCCACTCCCTACCGGTTGGCAAGGAGATGCACCGCATGGCAACACTACTGGCCTTCGACGTCTACGGCACCCTGATCGATACCCACGGCGTGATCGCAGAACTGGAGACGACCCTCGGCGACGGCGCTGCAGAATTCTCACGCCGCTGGCGTGACAAGCAGCTCGAGTACAGCTTTCGCCGCAGCTTGATGGGTGCCTATGCCGATTTCTCGGTATGCACCCAGGAGGCGCTGGAGTACACCGACCGCGCGCTGGGGACCCAGCTCTCGGAGACCGCCAAGGAGCACCTGATGGCCGCCTACGGCCAGCTGCCGGCCTTTGCCGAAGTGCCCGAGGCGCTGGAACGGCTGACTCGCAGCGGCATTACCTGTGTGGCCTTCTCCAACGGCACTCGCGAGGCGGTAGAGGGGCTATTGCGCCAGGCCGGCATCGACCAGCACTTCAGCGATATCGTCAGCGTCGATGAGGTCAAGCGCTTCAAGCCCGACCCTGTCGTCTACTCCCATTTGCGCACCCGGCTCGAGACCAGCGTTGCGGATACCTGGCTGATCTCGAGCAACGCCTTCGATGTGATCGGCGCAGGCCACGCCGGCCTGCACGCCGTCTGGGTACGGCGCAGCAGCGACGCGCCTTTCGACCCCTGGGGCGGCGAGCCGGACATGACGGTGAGTGACCTGCTCAGCCTGGCCGAGCGTTTCTAGAACGCTCTCTGCCAACCGGGCCCAACTCGATTACCTGACCTCCGGCGGCATCGGCGTCGTCTCGATCATGGGTGACCAGCAGGCTCGGCAGGCCGGCGGCATGCAGTTGGTCGAACACCAGCTGGCGCATCTCGTGACGCAACGCCATGTCGAGCTTGGAGAAGGGCTCGTCGAGCAGCACCGCCTTCGGCGCCGAGAGCAGCAGGCGCATCAGGGCAACTCGCGCCTGCTGGCCGCCGGACAGCGTGGCGGGGTCGCGCTGGCCGAAGCCGGCCAGGCCGATATCGGCCAGCGCAGCTTCCACCTTGGCGGCCTTGTCGGGCGTGGCCCGCGGTAGGCCGAAGCGCAGGTTGCCGGCCACCGAGAGGTGCGGGAACAGCAGCGGGTCCTGAAACAGCAGGCCGATGCCGCGCCGCTCTGCCGGCAGCGCGGTGATCTCCTGCCCGCCCAGCAGGATCTGCCCGGAGGCCTGGAAGGCCGGGGCCAGAAAGCCGGCGGCATAGGCCAGCAGGGTCGACTTCCCCGAGCCGGAGGGGCCCATCACGGTGAGCACCTCGCCGGGGGCGAGGCGCGCGTCGAGCTCGAGTAGCGTCCTGCCGTGCAGGGCAATATGCACCTGCTTGAACTCGAGGCTGGGAGCAGTCATGGCGTTCCTCGCATTCCGCGGCGGTTGGTCCAGAGTAGCCGCGGCAGGCCCACGGCAATAATAAAGCCCAGCAGCGGCAGGCTGGCCTGGGCCAGTGCCCAGACGCCGATCAGGCGGCGGCTGCCGCCGCTGGCCAGGGCTACCGCCTCGGTGGTCACGGTGGTGACGCGACCGGCACCGAGCAGTAGGGTCGGCAGATACTGACCGATGCTCACTGCCAGGCCCACCGCCATGGCGGTGAGCAGCGGTGCCAGCAGCATCGGCAGGCGCACCCGCCAGAAGGCGCCGTTGGGCGTGGCGCCGAGGGTCAGCGCAACCCGCGACCAGCGCGGATCGAAGCGCCGGTAGGCTTCCGACAGCGACAGGAACACATAGGGCAGCACGAACAGCAGATGGCCGAAGATCACCAGCCAGCGAGTGGGGCGCGTACCGAGGGCTTCTATGACCACCACCAGGCCGAACAGGAAGGCGATCTGCGGCACGATCAACGGCAGGTAGAGCAGGGTGAGTGCCGAAGCCAACTGCCCCTGGGCCGGCTGGCGCCCGCTGCGCTGCTCGTGCTCCAGGGCCGCCAGCACCAGTCCTGCGGCCAGCAGGGTGGCCACCACGGCGATCGACAGCGTGGTGGTGACGGGGCCGCCCAGCGCGGGCAGCGCGCGCTGCCAGTGCTGCAGCGTAAAGCTCTGGGGCAGGCCGTCGGGGAAGCGCCACACCCCAGCCAGGGAGTTGAGGGCCAGGCCGGTGATGCCGACCAGCGCGGTCGCTGCGGCCAGCAGAATCAGCGCCTTGCCGGCCAGGCGCAGCATTCGCTCGCCGCGCTGGCGCTGGCCGCCGGCCACCCAGCCACGGCCGAGGCGCCGTACCAGGCACTCCAGCCCCCACCAGCTGGCCAGCGCCGCCAGCGTCACCCCCAGCTGCAGCAGGGCGCCGGCCGAGGCCATGAAACGCCGCGATAGGTCCGGGTCGTTGAACCAGGTGAGGATCGATACCGCCAGCGTAGGCGGCAGGGTCGGGCCGAGGATCATCGCCACGTCGACCACCGAGGAGGCGTAGGCGATGACCGCGAACACCGGCAGGCGAATCAGCGGATAGAGCGATGGTACCACTACCTTAAGCCAGGCAATGGTCGGCCGGTAGCCCAGCGAGCGAGCCATCGCGACGCGTCGTTCGGCGTCGAGCTGGTGCAGGGCAGCCAGGCTCATCAGCAGCAGGAAGGGGATCTCCTTGATCACCAGCCCGGCCATCAGCGATAGCCCCCAGGGGTCGTTGACGATGAGCAGGTCCGGCGGCCGCTCCCAGCCGCTCAGACCCGGCGAGGCGAGTCGTGCCAGCAGCCCCGAGGGGGCGATCAGGAAGGCCAGGCCGAAGGCCGCCGCGGCGTGGGGGATCGACA
The DNA here is from genome assembly GCF_002286975.1 of Halomonas salipaludis. Lineage (GTDB taxonomy): Bacteria > Pseudomonadota > Gammaproteobacteria > Pseudomonadales > Halomonadaceae > Franzmannia > Franzmannia salipaludis. Next base: position 273,613 of record NZ_NSKB01000002.1, on the reverse strand, counting down.
GCAGTGGCGAGACCATGCGCCGGATCCAGCGATCCAGCCGGCTGCCCGAGGCCGCGGCCAGGAACAGCAGCACGACGGTCAGCGATACCACAGTGGCGGCCAGGCCGCTGGTGAAGCTGACTGCCACTGAGCGCGCCAGGCCCGGCTGGGTCATCAGTGCCCGCCATGGGTCGAGGCTGAAGGCGTCGCCGCCGAGCGCCGGCAGATAGCCGAAGGCGGGCAGGGCGGCCATGGCCAGCCCGGCCAGGATCGGTCCCACCAGCAGGGTGGCGATCAGCCAGGGGGCGAGTCTGAGCATCACGTCGTCAGTCGATCAGCGGCCAACGTAGCGGGCCTGCCAGGCATCCTGCAGTGCCTCCATCCAGCTCGGGTGCGGCTCAGGCAGGGTTCTCTCCAGGGCATCCGGCGCCAGCAGGGCGGGATTGTCTTCAACGCCTTCGAAACGTGCCGCCTGTTCATCATCAAGGCGCGTCACATCCAGCACGGTCGGATCGCCCCACACGGCGAGATCCTGCTTGCGGGCCTGGGCCTCGGGGGTCAGCAGAAAATCGGCGAGCAGCATGGCGGCGGCCTTGTGCGGCGAGTTGTAGGGTATCGCCACGAAATGCACGTTGCCCAGCGTGCCGCCCTCAAAGACATAGCTGCGGGTACTCGGTGGCAGAGCGGCATCGGCCACGGCCGCGGCGGGCTCGGCCGGGTTGAAGGTGAAGGCCAGCGACAGTTCGGCGTCACCCACCAGGCGTAGCATATCGGGCCCGCTGGCGGGGAACTGTCGTCCACTGCGCCACAGGTGCGGATGCAGCGCATCGAGGTAGTCCCATAGCGGTGCACTGATGGCGTCGAAGTCGCTCTCCTCGACCGGGGCATAGAGCGCTTGGTCGGCATCGCTGAGCTCGATCAGTGCCTGCTTGAGGAAGGTACTGCCGGTGAAGTCGGGGATACGCGGATAGCTGAAGCGCCCAGGATTGGCCTCGGCCCAGGCCTTGAGTTCGACGATGCTCATCGGGGGAGTATCGATCTCTTGGCTATCGTAATAGAAGGTGATCTGGGCCTTGCCCCAGGGCGACTCGAAACCGTCGGTGGGCAGCGTGAAGTCGGTGACCACCTCGGGATTGTGCTCAGGGTGGGTCAGCGCGAAGTGCGGCAGCTGCTCGGTGAAGGGGCCGAACAGCAAGTCGTTGGCCCGCATGGCGGCGAAGTTCTCACCGTTGATCCAGACCAGGTCGACGCTGCCCTCGTCATCGTTGCCGGCCTGTTTCTCGGCCAGCACCCGCGACACGGCCTCGCTGGTATCGCCGAGCTTGACGTGAATCACGTCGACGTCGTATTCGGCCTGCATGCGCTCGGCGACCCACTCGAGATAGCGGTTGGTGCGACTGTCGCCGCCCCAGGCGTGCCAGTAGACGCTTTGGCCGCGGGCCTCCTCGACCACTGCCTGCCAGTCCCCCGGCGGCGCGCCGGCCAGGCTGGTGGCGCTGCCGAGCAGCGCGATCATGGCAAGGCTGGCGGTGAGGCTGTGATGTGAGCGAGGCAGTGATATCACCATGGTGTTCCTTGTCATAGGCTGTCGTTAGCGCACTCGATGGCGCCGGCTTACCGCCCGTCTTGACCGCGACGGTGCTCAAGGGTGCCATGCTTGGCTTTCAATGCTCGAGAGCACGAACCATGATGGACCGGTAGGCGGCGTTTGCCCACTCCGCGACTGGCTGGTTGGCAGGCGCGGTCACATGCGTGGTCTAAGCCGAGTGAACGAACGTGCGCTCCAGGCATCACATCAGTAACGCTAACGTGAGGCACAGGGATCATGTTGACGAGCGAGCGCGTCTTCCGGCGGCGCTGGTTGCTATGGGCCAGCCTGCTGAGTCTACTGGTCGGCGCCCTGCTGGCCTGGCACTCCCAGGCTCAGGAGCAGCAGCGTACGGCACTGCTGATGACCATCGAGGGTGCCATCGGCCCCGCCACCAGCGACTACTTCCAGCGCGGCTTGCGCCAGGCAAGCGAAGATGGCGCCGAGCTGGTGATCGTGCAGCTCGATACCCCTGGCGGCCTCGACGCCTCGATGCGCGACATGATCCGCGCCATGCTTACCGCCGACGTGCCGGTGGCGATCTACGTCTCGCCCAGCGGCGCACGAGCCGCCAGCGCCGGCACCTACCTCACCTACGCCAGCCACGTGGCAGCCATGGCCCCGGCCACCCATCTCGGCTCGGCGACGCCGGTGCAGATGGGCGGTGGCGGCCTGCCGGGGATTGGCGGCGATGAGCCCGACGACGCCGAAGGCAGCCAGGACGATGAGGCCGCCAATGGCGCGGATGAAGCGGCCAACGGCAATGACGAGGCCGAACGCGAGCCGCGACGCGGCGAGTCCGCCATGGAGCGCAAGGTGCTCGAGGACGCGGTGTCCTACATCCGCGGTCTCGCCGAGCGCCACGGTCGCAACGCCGACTGGGCCGAGGAGGCGGTGCGCGAGGCGGTCAACCTCACCGCGCCTGAAGCGCTGGAGCGCAACGTCGTCGACGTGGTGGCCAGCGACGTCGACGACCTGCTGGCGCAGATCGACGGTCGCGAGGTGGTGATGGAGCGCGGCGAGCGCACCCTGGAGACCGCCGATCTGGCCATTGAACGCTACGACCCCGACTGGCGCACCCAACTGCTGTCGGTGATCACCAACCCCAACGTCGCCTATTTCCTGATGATCATCGGCTTCTACGGGCTGATCTTCGAGCTCTCCAGCCCCGGCAGCCTGGTGCCGGGCACCATCGGCATCATCTCGCTGCTGCTGGCGCTGTTCGCCTTCCAGGTACTGCCCATCAACTACGCCGGCCTGGCCTTGATTCTTGCCGGCCTGGCGCTGATTGTGGGAGAGGCGTTGATGCCGAGCTTCGGGGTGCTCGGCATTGGCGGAATCGTGGCTTTCGTAATCGGCTCGGTGATTCTGATGGACGCAGACAACCTGCAGGTATCCCTGCCACTGATCGGCGGCGTGGCGCTGGTCGCCGCGGTCTTCATGCTGTGGACCGTGACCCGCTTCATGGGGCTGCGCAAGACCCGGGTACGCACCGGTCAGGAGGAACTGGTCGGCGCACGCGCCGTGGCGCTGGAGGATTTCGAAGGAGCGGGGCGCGTCAGGCTGCACGGCGAGTCCTGGAAGGCCCATAGCCCCACGCCGGTGAGCAAGGGCCAGACGCTTACGGTCACGGCACTCGACGGCTTGACCGTCGAGGTGGCGCCGCGGGACGGGGCCGAGCCGCCTGGCTAACCACTTCGCCTATCAACCGCACGCAAGGAGAGTCAGCCATGATGATTTCCTATCTCGTACCGCTGGTATTGGTGGTGATGATACTGGCGGCATCCATCCGCATCCTGCCCGAATACAAGCGCGGGGTGGTGTTCTTTCTCGGCCGCTTTCAGTCGGTGAAGGGGCCAGGGCTGATCATCATCATCCCCGGCATCCAGAAGATGCAGGTGGTCGATCTGCGCGTGATCACCATGGACGTGCCGGAGCAGGACGTGATCTCCCAGGACAACGTCACCGTCAAGGTCAACGCGGTGCTCTACTTCCGGGTCGTCGACCCCGAGAAGGCGATCATCCAGGTCGAGAACTTCACCGTGGCCACCAGCCAGCTGGCCCAGACCACGCTGCGCTCGGTGCTCGGCAAGCACGACCTGGACGAGATGCTCTCCGAGCGCGACAAGCTCAACGACGATATCCAGGAGATCATCGACTCGCAGACCGAATCCTGGGGCATCAAGGTGGCCAACGTCGAGATCAAGCATGTCGACCTCGACGAGAGCATGATCCGCGCCATCGCCCGCCAAGCCGAGGCCGAGCGCGAGCGTCGCGCCAAGGTGATTCACGCCGAGGGCGAGCTGCAGGCCTCGCGCAAGCTGGTCGAGGCCGCCAACGTGATGGCCGAGAACTCCGCCGCGCTGCAGCTGCGCTACCTGCAGACCATGAGCGACATGAGCAACAAGAACGCCTCGACCATCGTCTTCCCGCTGCCGATGGACATCATGGAGGCCTTCAAGCAGATGAAGGCATCGCCTGCCGCCCAGGCGCGCACCCAGGCCTCCTCAGACCCCGAGGCGTGACCTCTCCGGCCTGCCGCCCCGGCAGGCCTCTTCCCCCGCCCCTTAGATGCAATGCAGCGTAAGCTCTGGTAGACTTCGCGGCTCGCATGTGGTCAGCGCTACTACCAAGGTCTAATGCCTCGGAGTCAACCGCGCGACCCCTTATCCGATTCGAGTAACGGACCCCTAGCCGTGACGACCCGCAGCACCCTCCAGGCCGGCGCCACGCCGCCCTAGCGCACTACCTCTCCTCGGCGATGCATCGCTATCGCCAGGCACTTCCGTGCCTGGGCAACCGCCCTGTTAGCCATCCGGCCGACATCCCTCGACTGATCGCAGCGCTGCACGAACCCGTGCCGATAGCACTCTGGCGCCTTCGGGCCTGATAACCACCCTCGACTGGACCGCAGAATGTTCGAAACAATGAAACAGAGTTGGTTCTCCAACCTCAAGGGCGACACCCTCGCCGGCATCGTCGTCGCACTGGCGCTGATTCCCGAGGCCATTGCCTTCTCGATCATCGCCGGGGTCGACCCCAAGGTCGGTCTCTACGCGTCCTTCTGCATCGCGGTGATCATTGCCTTTACCGGTGGTCGTCCCGGCATGATCTCCGCCGCCACCGGCGCCATGGCGCTGCTGATGGTGACCCTGGTGCGCGACCACGGCCTCGAGTACCTGCTCGCCGCTACCCTGCTCACCGGGGTGCTGCAGATCGTCGCCGGTTATCTCAAGCTCGCCGAGTTGATGCGCTTCGTATCGCGCTCGGTGGTCACCGGCTTCGTCAACGCCCTGGCGATCCTGATCTTCATGGCCCAACTGCCGGAACTGACCGGCGTCACCTGGCATGTCTACGCCATGACGGTGGCGGGCCTGGCGATCATCTACGGCTTTCCCTACCTGCCGGTGATCGGCAAGTCGATCCCCTCGCCGCTGGTGTGCATCGTGGTACTGACCGCGGTGTACATGATCAGCGGCATGGATATCCGTAGCGTGGGTGACATGGGCGAGCTGCCGGATACCCTGCCGGTATTCCTGTGGCCGGACGTGCCGCTCAACCTCGAGACGCTATGGATCGTGCTGCCCTATGCGCTGATGCTCACCGTGGTCGGCCTGCTGGAGTCGATGATGACCGCCACCATCGTCGACGACCTCACCGATACGCCCAGCGACAAGAACCGCGAGTGCAAGGGCCAGGGTATCGCCAATATCGGCTCCGGTCTGATGGGCGGCATGGCCGGTTGCGCGATGATTGGCCAGTCGGTGATCAATGTGAAGTCCGGCGGTCGCGGACGGTTGTCGACGCTGGTCGCTGGGGTGCTGTTGCTGATTCTGGTGGTGTTCCTCGCCGACTGGGTGTCGCAGATTCCCATGGCGGCGCTAGTGGCGGTGATGATCATGGTCTCCATCGGCACCTTCAGCTGGGCCTCGATTCGCGACCTCAAGAAGCACCCGATGAGCACCAATATCGTGATGCTGGCCACTGTGGCGGTCACCGTCTTCACCCATAACCTGGCCATTGGGGTATTCGTCGGCGTGCTGCTGGCGGCGATGTTCTTCGCCAACAAGGTCGGCAACATCCTGTATATCGGCTCCGCAGAGACCGACGGGGGCAGCCGTCGGATCTACCGGATCGTCGGCCAGGTGTTCTTCGCCTCCTCCGAGCGCTTCGGTAACGCCTTCGACTTCAAGGAAACCGTGGAGAAGGTCACCATCGACCTGTCCCGCGCCCACTTCTGGGACATTACCGCCGTGCAGACCCTGGACCGGGTGGTGATCAAGTTCCGCCGCGAAGGCACCGAGGTCGAGCTGGTGGGTCTCAACGAGGCCAGCGCCACCATCGTCGACCGCTATGCCGTTCACGATGACCCCGCTGCCGTCGAGAAACTGATGGGCGGACACTGAGTCGCCTTGGCCCGCATGGCGCTGTGCTAATCCGGGCCGATGGTGTAGAACGAGGTGTTATAGCTTGAGAGTAACGCTCGACGTCGAGCGCCAACCCACGCCAGTTCGGGACACGACACGATGACAGATCAGGTAATGGCCGCCATCGACGGCTCGCATTTTTCTGAGGGCGTTTGCGACTACGCCGCCTGGGCCAGCCAGGCGCTGACCGCACCGCTGACCTTCCTGCACGTGGTGGACAACCATCCGCAGGTCGCCGAGGCGGATCTCTCCGGCAACATCGGCCTGGGCTCGCGGGAGCACCTGCTGGAGGAGCTGGCCAACCTCGATGAGCAGCGCGCCAAGCTGGCCCAGGAACAGGGCCGGGTGATGCTGTCTGCGGCCAAGACCCGGGCGCTGGAAGCCGGTGTCGGCGAGCCGGCTACCCGCCAGCGCAACGGCACCCTGGTCGAGACGCTCAGCGAGCTGGAGAACGACATTCGCCTGCTGGTGATCGGCAAGCGCGGCGAGACCGCCCATCAGGCCGTCGACCACCTGGGCTCGAACCTCGAGCGGGTGGTGCGCACCCTGCATCGGCCGATCCTGATGGTGCCGGAATCCTTCCAGGCTCCCAGCCAGGTGCTGATCGCCTTCGACGGCAGCAAGACCACCCGCAAGGGCGTCGAGATGATCGCCAAGAGCCCGCTGTTCGAGGGCATTCCGGTCCACGTGGTGATCGTCGGCGCCGAGACCGGCGACAACCGCTCGCAGCTCGAGTGGGCGCTCAAGACCCTGCGCGACGCGGGGTTAGAGGCCGAGGGCGCGATTCGCGCCGGCGAGGTGGAGGAGACCCTGCGCGTCTACAAGGAGGAGCAGGGCATCGACCTGCTGGTGATGGGCGCCTACGGCCACTCGCGGATTCGTCACCTGCTGGTGGGCAGCACCACCACGGCGATGCTGCGTCGTGCCAGCGTGCCGGTGCTGCTGCTGCGCTGACCGCGCTCGGCACCGATAATGTTCATTTGAGAACGCAAGGAGAAACTTGCATGTCGATTACTCGTCACGACACCAAGGCGCGCATGAGCCGCGCGGTAATCCACAACGGTGTGGCCTGGCTGTGTGGCCAGGTGGCCGGGCCCGAGGCGCGCCACGGCGATATCACTGCCCAGACCGAGAGCATGCTGGCGCGGGTCGATGCGCTGCTCGCCGAGATCGGCTCCGACCGCGAGCACCTGCTGTCGGCGACGATCTACCTCAAGGATGGCCAGGACGTGGCGGCGATGAACGCGGTCTGGGATGCTTGGGTACCCGAGGGACATGCACCGGCGCGTACCTGCGTGTGCGCGCCGCTGCCGGCCGATGAGCTCAAGGTCGAGATCACCGTCACTGCCTTGGTGCCAGGCAGCAGCTGAGCAGCTAGTCGGCGGATTCGTCACCAGCCGCGGCCGGGCGCCGCGGCTGGTGGCGTAGAAACACTGCCATGCGTTCCGGCTCGCATTCGCCGACCTGGCATAGCTGCTCGGCGATCTCGGCGTACTGGCGCAGCACCGGGTCGATTAGGCCGAGGCGGGCGCTGTCGCCGCTGGCCTGCTCGGCTTCGCCGGCCAGCCATTCGAACAGCCGCGCGAGGCGCGAGATATTGGGGTCACCGCGGCCGCTGTTGCCGCGCATCGCATCGACGGCCAGGCAGCGCAGCACGCTGCGCTTGTTGGGATCGAGGCTCTCCTTGTCGAGTAGCGCCTCGGCCTGATGCACGAAGCGCTCCATCAACTGGGCAGCCTCGGCGGCGCGTAGCTGACGGCTCTGGGTCTCGAGGCTCTGATTGAGGGCTAGCTGCTGAGTACGCAAGCCGGAGACCAGGCTTGCTACCAGCGTCAGCAGGCAGATCAGCCCGGCCGCGGACAGGCCGTATACCGCCAGCGCTACCAGCTCCTGGGGCCCCAGCGGCAGGCGCAGTTCGCTCAGCGATAGGCCCAGGCCGGCCAAGGCAAGCACCACCACCACGATCAGCGCCAGCGTGGCGGCGCCCGGCGAAGACTTGACGTTCATCCGTGTGCTCCTGTCGACGCGCGGCGAGCATCGCCGCACGTTTTCTGACAGCACTATCGGCTTGCCGGAAGCGAACTTGAGCGCGCCGAGGCTCAATCCTCCTCGTCGATCTCTTCAGGATCGAGCTCCTCGGCCATTACCGTGCCGTCGTCATCCTCCGACGCCTCCTGTTCCTCGGCGTCTTCCTCGGTGGCATCGCTGTCGACCCGCAGCCACTGGCCGAGAAAGTCGCTCAGCGACTCATCGACCATTGGGCTGACCGATGAGAACACCACCTGCAGCTCGTCGCCGTTGGCGCCCTGGATCTCCATTTGCTGCCAGCCACTGGCATCGCCGCTCAGCAGCAGCTCGCCGAGCTGTGTCTCCAGGGGCGGTGCGCGGGGGCTGAAACGGGCCTGCCAGTCGTCGCTCTCGCCGGCCAGGGTGATGACGTAGTCCTCCTCGAGCGCCGCCCAGTTACCACCCAGCAGGTCGACCAGATGGCGGCTGAATTCGGCCCTGCCGGGCAGCAGTTCGTCAAGCAGCTCGCGGTCCGGCAGGCCCTCCTCCTCGACCTCGTCTCGGGGGCCAGGCAGGCGCTTCGGGAAGGCCAGGGTGGCCTCGCGCGGTGAAATGAATCGCCACACCAGCAGGCGCTCGCGCTGGTAGAGGAAGCGGCCGTCGCTGTGCAGCCGCGACTGCTGGTCTTCCAGCCAGTGGCGCTGTTCGAAGCTGCCCTGCAGCTGGGCGGGAGCGGCCAGCTGGCGTTGCAGCTCCTCACGCTCCAGGGCTTGGGCGCTGGTGCACAGCAGGCCGCTGCCCGCCAGGGCAGCCAACAGCCATCGAACGGGTAACGTATCGGGGAGCATGTGGACTCCGACGGGGAAACGGGATGCCTGGGCAGAGACCCATGATGCGCCAATCGGTTCCCGTCTAAAAGCCTATGGCATGGCGAGCCTATCTGCTGCGAGTGACTGCGAAAGCTCGAGGTGAGGAAGACTACGGATGACCATTGTCCTTTGCTGAGCGACAATCGTTACGGTCCATAATGGTGTCTGCCAGGTCCACGCATGATGTCTAGATATCGCATCTGTACTGTAGAGGCGAGTTGCAAAGAGATTTTTGGGTGAGTGTCCCGCAAGGCTAGCATGCTTGTATAGGGCCTCGTAGAGCGTCCAGGTCCGATAGAACGCCAATAATGGATTGGCAGAACCATGAATGGCCCAGCGAACCTGTGGGTGGGGTAGCTGATCGACGAGACCTGGCAGTCGTGTGAGATGCCTTGCTTGAGTGCCTTCAAGGTCGACGCCAACTGGAATATTGGCGAGACCGGCTATGACCATATCTTGACTGTGGCTTAGACAGGTCTGCCAGGGTGCGGGCAGGCCGGGGTGCCGGGGCGGCCCGCTCCCACGGGGTGACCAGCCATCGATGCTGCAGTTGAATTTTCGACGTGCAGCGAGCCGCGACAGCGACTCGCGTCCCAGCCGCGACAGACAAGCCCCGTTGCTGCCGGCGGGTGCTTGTATCAATAGAAGGTCAAGATAGGCTGTCATTCACTCAACGCAGGGTGACGACATCGCCACGCAGCGCCACTCCAGCCATCAACGCGCCGGCATGGCATTCGTACTCGGTACTCGATGCCATGACATTCTGCTTGTAGTAGCTTTCGATATTGATCACAGCATTGCCGCCTTCGGTCTTGACGCGATCCTGCAGGCTGATCAGTGTGGACAGCATGACCCACTTGCAGGCTTCCTCATCGCTCTTGTTGAAGGCATTGGTCTTCTTGTTGGTGACGAAATTGCCGTGTTCTGTAATGACCTCGTCGTGAGGAGCATCGGCAAAGAAGAAGCGTATGTTCGGATCGAGCCGCTCCCTGGCCTCAGGCGTGTTCATGGCCTCTTCGATGGAGAGCATGAGTGTGGTATCGCGTGCATGGCCCGTCGTGGCCAGCAGCAGGGCGCCGAGCAGTATAACGGCTGAAATCAATCCCCTGGTCATTCTAGTGTTCCTTCTTCTTGGTTGATGTTATGTGTCGGGGTACTACGGCACCATGGATAGCAAGGAATAGTGCCATCATGGCCAGCGCCGGAATATCAACGAGGTGTTGATGCCGCCGAAGGCGAAGTTGTTGCTCATCACGTACTCGCAGTCGATGTGGCGAGCTTCGCCGCATAGATAGTCGAGATTCGCGCAAGCGTTGTCGGGTCGCTCGAGGTTGGCCGTGGCATGAAACCAGCCTTCGCGCATCATCTCGATGGCGACCCAGGCTTCCAGTGCACCGCAGGCGCCCAGTGTATGGCCGGTAAAACTCTTGAAGGCGCTGATCGGTAGCCTGGAGCCGAACACGGCGTGGGTGGCGTGGCTTTCGGCGACATCGCCACGATCGGTGGCGGTGCCGTGGGCGCTGACGTAGCCGATCTGCTCCGGTCGTAGCCCGGCGTCATCGAGGGCTTGGCGAATGGCCAGTTCCATCATGCCGGCGTCGGGCTGAGTGACATGGCGGCCATCGCTATTGGTGCCGAAGCCCACCAGCTCGGCGTAGATGTCGGCACCGCGCGCCGTGGCGTGTTCGAGTTCCTCGAGGATCAAGGTGCCGGCACCTTCACCGATCACCAGCCCGTCGCGATCGGCATCGAAAGGGCGCGGGGAGGTGTGAGGGGCGTCGTTGCGGGTACTGGTGGCGAACAGCGTATCGAAGACGGCAGCCTCGGAGGCCGACAGCTCCTCGCAGCCGCCGGCGATCATCGCCGTCTGGCGACCGAAGCGAATCGCCTCATAGGCGTAGCCGATGCCCTGGCTGCCTGAGGTACAGGCACTGGAGGTGGTATGGATGCGCCCGCGCACGCCGAGGAACACACCGATGTTGACCGGGGCGGTATGGGCCATCATGCGGATATAGGAATTGGCGTTGAGCCCGTCGGTCGACTTGTTGATCAGCATATTGCCGAAGTCGGCCACGGCGTCGGGCTCACCCGCGGATGCGCCGTAGGCGATTCCCATCTGGCCGCTACCCAGTAACGGGGAGTCGTGCAATCCCGCATCCTCCAGTGCCAGCTCACTGGCTCGGGTGGCCATCTGTGCGCCCCGGCCCATGCTGCGCAGGGCCCGGCGGTTATAGTGGCCTGGGAGGCTGAAGTCAGTGACCGGCGCCCCCAGGCGGGTGTTGAGCCCCTCGTATTCGGACCAGTCGTCCATGTGGCGAATACCACTCTCAAGTCGTGCGAGGCGTGCCCGTATGCTTGGCCAGTCATTGCCGATCGGCGAGAAGCCGGTCATGCCGGTGACCACCACTCGACGGCCGAGTCCATCCTTGCGCAGCGTCTCGCCCGGCATCAGCACATTCCTCCATTGACGGCGAAGACCTGCCGGGTGATGTAGCCGGCGTCTTGCGAGCACAGGAAGCCTACCGTGGCGGCGACCTCCTCGCTGGTGCCGGTGCGACGCATGGGAACCAATTTGAGGGCTTCCTCGATGACTACGTCATCGGTCATGTCGGTGTCGATCAGCCCCGGAGCGACGCAGTTGACCGTGATTCGCCGCTTGGCCAATTCCACTGCGAGAGCCTTTGTCGCACCGATCAGGCCGGCCTTGGCGGCGCTGTAGTTGACCTGGCCACGATTGCCCATCAATCCCGATACCGAAGACATCACCACGATGCGGCCCGGCGCGCGACGGCGAATCATCGGCATGACCAAGGGTTTGACCACGTTGTAGAAGCCATCGAGATTGGTGTGGATGACGCTGTCCCAGTCCTCGTCGGAAAGGGCGGGAAAGGCGCCATCGGCGGTGATACCGGCATTGCAGACCACCCCATAGTAGGCGCCATGTGCATCGATATCGGCTTCGATGGCATGACGTGCCGTTTCACGGTCGGCGACATCGAAACACAATATGCGGGCGCTGCGCCCCAGGGCGCGGATGTCGTTGGCGACCGCTTCGGCGGCCTCCTTGCGATGGCGACAGTGCAGCACGATATCGAAACCATCCCGCGCCAGGCGCAGGGCAATGGCACGACCGATGCCGCGGCTCGAGCCGGTGACCAGAATGGTATCGGTCATTGGTTGCTCTCCTGTTGAATGGCTTCCAGCGCATCTCGCGACTCGGGCTGAAAGACGTTGAGCGTCGCGGTGGCGAGCTGCTGGCCCTCGCCGTCGAGCAGTCGTCCGCGAAAGGCGCCCAGGCCGTTGTCGGCACGAAAATCAAGCATGACCTCGATATGAATAGGTTGGCCGAACGGGAAGGTCGAAACCTGGCAGCGGTAGCGTCGGGTGCCGAGCAGAAAACCGATCTGCGGTGTACCGCCGCCTTCTACGGCCTGCACGCCGGCCCAGGCGGCAACGGCCTGGGCGAGCCATTCGAGACCCACCCAGCCGGGTATCCCATCGCGGTCGGCAAACAGGTCGTCGCGGCGGGGGGTGACCTCGGCATGCAGGTATTCGTCGCCCACCTCGAGCAGGGTATCGAGCAGACACATGCCATGTCGATGCGGTACGTAATGGGCGATGTCGCAAGGCAGCTCGAGCTTTTGGGATGTCAGAGCTTCAGTCATCGCAACGCTCCAGCAGCAGGGCAATGTTATTGCCGCCGAAAGCGAAGGCATTGCTGAGCGCTCGGCAAGCGTTATGTTTCCCGGCCGAGGCATAGCACAGTGGCGGCAGTTGCGGGTCGAGTTGTCCATCATGGACGTGAGGCGGTAACCGGCCGGCGTCTAGGGTCATCCAGCAGAATGCCGCTTCCAGTGCGCCACAGGCCCCCAGGGTATGGCCGGTCAGAGCCTTGGTCGAGCTGCATGGCAGCGTGTCGTCGAAGAGCTGGGAGATGGCCAAGGCTTCCATGCTGTCATTCTGTCGGGTCGCGGTACCGTGCAGGTTGAGGTAATCGATGGTCGTAGCCGGCAGTCGAGCCATGTCCAGTGCCGTCTGAATGGCGGCGATGGCGCCCTGGCCGTCGGGCCGCGGGGCTGAAATATGGTAGGCATCGCTGGTCTCGCCGTAACCACTGAGCTGGATGCCGCCGGTTTCGGCAGTGACCAGGAACAGTGCCGCAGCTTCGCCCAGATTGATGCCGTCACGATTGATCGAGAAGGGCTGGCAGGGGGCATCGCTGAGCGCCTCGAGGGAGGCGAAGCCGTTGACGGTCAGGCCGCACAGACTATCGGCACCGCCAGCGATCACCGCATCGCAGGCGCCACTTGCCAACAGGCGCTTGGCACTGGCCAGGGCTCGGGCACTCGACGTGCAGGCAGTGGACAGGGTGTAAGCCGGACCATCGAGGCCGAGCCACTCGGCGACGAAGCAGGCCGGAGAGCCGATCTCATGACGCTGATAGTGAAAGTCGGCGGGCCAGGCACCTTCTCTTTGGCGCTGGGCCAGGGCAACTTCGGTTTCCCCAATACCCGAGGTGCTGGTGCCTAGCACCACTCCGATGCGCGCCTGGGGACAGCGTAAGCGATAAGCCTCGAGAGTCGGTGCGAGACGCTCTAGTGCCGCGGCTAGCAACTGGTTATTTCGCGAGCGATGAACTGCCGTCAAGCGGCTGGGATCGGGCAGAAGGCAGCTCACCCGTCCCAGTGGCAAGGGGCGGCCCGGGGTAAAGGCATCGTCGTGGACCAGGCCACGGCGACCGCTGAAGAGAGCATTCGCGATCGTCTCCAGGTCGTCGCCTAGCGGGCAGACCAGCGCCGGAGGCAGGAGACGACAGGGCTGTTCCTGTATGGGACTCAATCGGCTGGGCATAGGGCTTTCGTCCGCTCGGTTGGGTCGTCAAGGGGTGCGATGGTCAAGCGATAGTTACCCACAATGTCATCAATGACCCGGCATTCCGCACTGCCGGTGACGTGAGCGATGTCTTCGTTCCGGTAGCGGATGGTACGCCCCTCACCGTCTTCCACCAAAGCCCAGTCAGTCCCGGCAAAGGCCTGGGCCAATGCCGACGACGGCCACAGGCTCCAGGCCAGACGATTGGCAAGCCATTCAGCCGTGAACGGTGGGTCGAACGATGCACCGGCAAGAAAACGCGCACCCTGGTCGTCTTGTACCAAGGTCAGCAGGCGTTGTCCTTGGGGGCTCAGCAAGGCCAGGCGCAGCGATCGTTCGTCATGGCGCAGAGCGCCGATCAGTTCGTGGCGTCGGTCCTGCTGGAGGAATGTCAGGCGCTGCATGCGCGTGGCCAGCTCGGGAAGGGCTGCCAGCTTGGGTAGCGGTGCATCGACTGGCCGCCCGGCACAGCCTATCAACAGCACAAGAGCAACGAGCAAAAGCGCTCGGCATAGAAGGGAGTGTTGCACCTAGCCAACCTCACTGATGGCAGGCGTGGCATCGCCGCCGCACGCCTCGGCCAGACTGTTCAGACGGCGGCGGCTGGCGGCGACGAAAGGATTGTTCTCATCCCAGGCATAGCCGGCAAGCACTGAACTGATCATTGCGCGGATACGCGGTGTCTGCTGTTCATTGAAGATGATGCGTGGCAGGCGCCCGTCATACCAGGCATCGACGAACTCGCGGAAGGTGGCCACACCGCGTCTAAGCGGCTGCTCGAACTCTTGGTCCCAGTCGACGATATCTCCGGCGAGCTGGCGCTCGACCAGGGGGACGGCACGTAGCGCCGAGTCCAGGGCGATGGTGACCCCCGAGGAAAAGACCGGATCGAGGAATTCACCGGCGTTGCCCAACAGGGCAAAACCGGGGCCATGCAAGCGCCGGACATCGGCGGAATAGCCTTCCAGGCAGCCGATGTCACGGATGGCCGCGGCATTGGTCAGCAACCCGGCAAGCCGGGGCTCGGCATGCACGAAATGCCAGAGGCGTTCGCCGTCATCGGCACCGGCGGCCTCGAGCGTCGCTCGGTCACCGACCACGCCGAGCGAGGCGCGCCCTCGCTGGAAGGGGATCAGCCAATACCAGATGCCCGGATGCGTCGGATGCAGGCCGATCAGGATCTTCTCACGGTCATGCTTCGGACAGTCGATGCGATCCTCGACGTGGGTGAATAGGGCACAGCGCGATTCCAGGGTAGAGGGCTGGGCAAGGTCGGCGAGTCTTGCCAGGACGCGACCATAGCCGCTGGCATCGAGCACGAACTGGGCTCTTAGCGAACGTCGCTCGCCATTGGGGCCGACCAGTGTCAGGCTGGGTCGCTTGGCATCGGCGACGAAAGCCTCGACGCGAGTGTCGAATTCGACCACGGCGCCGGCCTGGCGAGCCCCCTCGATCAAGCGTTGGTCGAAATCGGCGCGCTCGACCTGCCAGGTGGCGCCGGGGCCAGGACTGAACTTGTCACGAAAATCGATGGCGGTGTCCCGGCCGCGCCAAGTGAAGGCCGCGCCGTTCTTGGGCTGAAAGCCACCGGCCTGTGCCGCCTCGAGCAGGCCACAGGCCTCGAGATGCACCATGCATTGCGGCAGCAGGCTTTCACCGATGGAAAAGCGTGGAAAGCGGCTGCGCTCGATGACCCGGACTCGCAGGCCGCGCCGGGCTAGCCAGGCGGCCGCGGCGGCTCCGGCAGGGCCAGCGCCGATGATGGCGACATCGGTAGTGTCATACGATTCCATGCAATCATGTCTCCTGTTGGCCATCACGGCTGTGGTCGGGCTCGGAAATGCGCCGATCGGTCTCCGCCCTGGCGAAGGGCACCAGGGCCCAGGTCGCCGCGAGGCCGATGAGGCAGGTCAGGCCCAGATAGTGCAATGCCGGTGTGGCGCTGAAGGACAGCAAGCCGAAGGCAAGCAGACTCGACGCACAGGACAGGGTTATCGCCAGCCAGGCCGCTAGGCTGTCGGGGTGTTCGGTGCTGAAAATACCGGCGTCGAGGCCAATGCCCAGCACCAGCAGCAGTCCCAGTAGATGAAACAGCGTCAGGTCGATGTTCAGCGCGCTGAACAGCGCCAGCGTTGCAACCACCGCCCCCAGCGGGGGCAGCAGTATACGCCAGGCTCGAAGCCTATAGCGCCAGCCGAACAGTAGCGTCAACCCCACCACGGCAACCGCCAACCATAGGGCGATCTGGTCGCGGAGCCGTGCCAAATGCTCCGAGAGCGTTGCCACCCGATCCTGATACTGGACATGTGCTGATGCCGCGAGCCGGCTGAGCGCTTGCTGTGCGACCTCATCGGCATCTCCCAGTGCGACCAGGGCGGCCAGTTGGGGCGTTGCATCGTCTTGTGTGGAGTCATCGCCGAGCCACAGCGTGTTATCGGCACGTCCCGCTGGCATCTTTAGCCAAGTATCGAGAGTCAGCTGCGGTACCGCGCGTAGCGGTTCGAGGGCGGACTCCCGCAGCGTCGGGGGCAGGCCGGCCTGGGCGACCAACTCGGGTAGGGCAGTGACATAGGCTTGACGCACCCGTTCCAGATTGGCTCGTTGGGTCGCTGGAGAGGGTACCGCCTGGGCGAGATGCCGATAATGGGACAAGTGCCCCAGTGCCTGTAGCTCCACGAGGGGGGCTTCCAGGGCTTCCAGTCGCTCCAGCAACTCGGCTTCGTGTTCGGCGGTGACGACGAGGTAGCGGTTGCCGGATGGGCGTTCGAGCAAGGTCTGTACACGCTGCTGCTCGGCGATCAGCCCGGCGGGCGAAGGGTTGAGCTGACGTAGGTCGTCGTTGGCTGCCAAGCGTGTAAGGATCAATATCCCTGCGGCTAACCCCAGCATGGCCAGCAGGCACCAGCGATAGGGCGCTCGAGACGGCAGCCGCAACCTGTTCAGCCGAGTCGCTATGGTTACTGTCATGGGATGAGGATGCGGGGAAAACCACGGTAGCCACAGCCGCACGGTCAGCCACGCGCCGATCAATCCCAGCACGGCGAAAGTGGCCATCTGGCGTAGCCCCGGCATGGGGGTGGCTAGCTGGGCGAGATAGGCGGCCAGGCTGGACACCAGGCCCAGCAATAGACCGGGCCAGAGGCGTGCCAGCGGTTGCTTGGGCGTCAATTGGCGAGCGCACTGCAGGTGCAGGGCGTAGTCGACCGCGATGCCGATCAAACTGGCTCCGAACGCCAACGTCAGCAGGTTGAGCGTGCCGAACAGCAGCCAGGTCAGTGGCAGCGCGAACAGCACGCCGCAGGCGACCGGCAGCAATAGGCTGGCGAGGATTGCAGCGCGTCGAAACGCGACCCATAGCAGCAAGCCGATACCCAACAGGGACCCCAGCCCGATGGTGGAGATTTCCCATTTGGCCTGGCCCGCTCCGGCGGCGGCATGGAACACCAGACCGCTGCGCAACAGCTCGGCCTCGGGGTGAGCATCGCGAAAGCTAGACAGCGCCGTGACAAGCCGCCGTTGCAGGGCCATGTCGTAAGGGCTGGCGGAGAGCTGGCCGCTGACGACGAACCAGTGTTTCCCGCCATCGCTGATGGCAGGCAGGCCATCGATCAAGCGGATGGAACTGTCGAAGCGCTGTTCCAGCCAAGTATCGAGCAGGCCGAAAGGATCGCGCCGCGGATTGGCCTCGCTGCCAGGGGTGAATAGCCGTGTCAGGCCGCGCCGTACCCAGGCTTCGCTATCGGCACTGGCGAGGGGCTCGGCCAGCAGGCGGTAACGGTACGGCGCCAAGGCGCTGTCGGGTCGCTCGAGGTTGGCATCATCGAAGCTGCTGACGCTGGTGGAATCCCATAGGCGGGCCTTCAGATCACTGACCAGCCGATCTGGAGACTCGCCGCTGACCAGCAGCACGAAGCGATTCTCGACGGCCTGGATCAAGCGCTGCTCGGCCCGTTCGATCAGAGCCGCCTGGTGGGTTTCTGGCAGTAGCGCAGTGATGCGTGTATCCAGCGGCCTCCCCTGGCTCAGTAAGCCGGCCAGTAGAATGGCGCACCCCAGCAGCAGCCCGGCCCAACCCCAGGCGGCGAGCCATTCGATTCGATTGGGACGTTGCGCATCGCTCACGGCCTAGAATCACCCTCATCGAGGCTCTCGCAAGCGGTCTGTGTCAGGGTCAGGTCGAGCCGGTCGCCGTCGGTGAACTCGAGCTCGACCCGTTCCACCTGCCGGGAACCGCTCACCCGCAGTTGCGTGAGTCGTTCGGCCACCGCCGTCTCGTTGGGTGTCAGGTTGGCCTGCCACTCTTCCAGCTCGCCGCTGAGTTCGATCGTGAAGTGCCGCTCCAAGGCCCGCCAGTCGCCGGATACGAGACCGGAAAAGACCGGGGCGACGACCTGGAAGCCGCGCGGCAGATCGTCGTTGTCTTCACTCAGGACCACGCGATCATTCACTGGCGCGATCGTTTGCCAGACGAGGCCATCTTCGCGGCGTTGGAAATGGCCGCGGCTATCCAGTTGTGTCTCGAGATCGGCCAGCCAGCGAGACTGCTCGAAGCGGCCGCATTGCGGGGCATGAGCGGCCAGGCGTTCGGCAAGCGCAGCGTCATTTGGTGTCGCCCCTAGCGCGGCGGGGGCGGTCAGGCACAGGGCGACACACATTCTCAGTGAGAGACGCATCACGGGTTGGCCTCCTGCCAGGCGAGCAGTCGCTCGACCAGCGGTGGTGGCGACACCAGGCGCATCTCGTGGTCGTCCAGCCCCACTGCGACCTGTACGCTCCACGCCCGGGTCAGGCGCTTGCGCGACTCGGCATCGCGGATGGTGTAGTCGATCTTGAGTCGATGTTCCCACTCGCTCATGCGTGCTTCGATGACGATCCGCTGAGCGAGGGTTATCGGGGCGGCATAGCGCAGGCGCAGGTCGATCACTGGCCAGGCGAACCCCGAGGCCTGCATTTGTGGATAGTTGTAATCGATGGCATCGAGCAACTCGCAGCGGGCGATTTCCAGATACCGTACATAGTGGCCGTGCCAGGCCACCTGCATCATGTCGACATCATGGAAGGGGATCGTCAGCTCGGTTTCGCAGCGCGGCAACGGGCGGTCGTCAGGCGTCATACAGGCTCCAGCGGCGTTGGCGAATCAGGTCACACAGGATGCGCAGTTCGGATTCCAGGGCACGATCTTCGCCCAAGGCCGGAAAAATCTCCCGACAGGCATCGAGAAAACCGGCCAGGCGTTCGGGGAGCGAGGTCGAATCGGCAAGATGACTGCGCAGTTCGGTAGCCTGGCAGGCGGCATGGAGGGCTGCGGCGGCGACCTGTTCGACGAGGGTCAGTACACGCAGGGCATCGCGAGCGGCGATGGTGCCCATGCTGACCTTGTCCTGATTATGGCATTCGGTGGAGCGCGAGAAGACGCTGGCCGGGATGGTCAGTTTGAGCGCCTCGGCAGTCCACGCCGAAGCGCCGATCTGCACGGCCTTGTAGCCATGGTTGAGGCTGGCCCGCTCGGGTCTGGCACCACTCAGGTTACTGGGCAGGCCATGGTTGAAGCGGGTGTCGACCAGCAGCGCCAGCTGGCGGTCGAGCAGATCGGCCAGGTTGGCGCAGGCTTGCTTTAGGCTGTCCATGACGAAGGCGACGTGGCCGCCGTAGAAATGACCGCCGTGCATGACCTTACCGTGCTCGGCATCGACCAGCGGATTGTCGTTGGCGCTGTTGAGCTCGTTCTCGAGGAACTGGCGCCACCAGGGCAGGGCATCTTCCACCACGCCGATCACGTGCGGTGCGCAGCGTGTCGAGTAACGGTCCTGCAGGCGGGGCGAGTTGCGTGGCGTCTCGGGAGCATGCAGGTCGTTGCGCAGGCGTTCCGCCACGCGATTCTGGCCGGGGTGCGGCTTGGCGGCGAACAGGTCGGCATCGAAGTGGTAGGGATTGCCGTCCAGTGCATGCACCGATAGTGCCGTGATGCGTGTGGCAAGCTGCGCCAGATAGGTAGCGCGGGCGAAAGCGAACACGCCCAGCGCGGTCATGACCGCGGTTCCGTTCATCAGCGCCAGGCCTTCCTTGGGCTTCAGCCGATAGGGCGCCAGGCCGCGTTCGGCAAAGACCTCGGAGGTCGCGCGGCGTTGGCCTTGGTCGAACACCTCGCGCTCACCGCAAAGTACCGCGGCTAAGTACGACAGCGGCGTCAGATCGCCGCTGGCCCCTACCGAGCCCTCCTCGGGAATGACCGGCACGACATCGTGCTCGAGCAGCCAGGCCAGCCGTTCCAGGAGCTCGACGCTGACCCCCGAGACACCGCGACACAACGATACCAGGCGCACCATGATCACGGCTCGTGCGGCTTCCACCGACAGTACCTCGCCCAGACCACAGCCGTGGAAGGTGTACAGCTGGCGCGGTAGCTGTTCCAGGTCGGAGGTCGGCACTTCGCGGGTGCAGGAGTCGCCGTAGCCGGTGGTGACGCCATAGACGACACCATCTTCCTCCAGCAGGCGTTCGAGAAACGCATTGCCGCGGGCGATACGATCACGGAATTCGGGGGCTGACGACAGCACGACGCGACGTCGGCCTTCGGCAACGGCCAGTACGTCCTCGAGAGTGACGGTCGAGCCATCCAGCGTGAGCGGTTCGCCGGTGATGGGCCCGGCAAGCGGGTCATGGAGTGTCGTCATGTAGTCATCCAGTGTCGTTCAACCAGAACGGATAGAAATTGAACCATTGCAGGGGATGACGCCGAACGCGCTCGGCCAAGTGGTCGGCATGGCGCTGCATGGTGTCGGCAATCCAGGCCTCGCGCTGGCGGCGTGGCAGTTCCCCGGTGTCATCGAGGGCCTCGAAGTCGATCCGGAACCTGTCACCCTCGCGTACGCAGGCGAGGGTGTACAGCGGGCAGCGCAGCAACGTGGCAAGCCAGAACGGACCTTCGGGGAACCGGGCGCGTTCGCCGAGAAAATCGAGAAGCCGCGTTCTCCCCTCCGACAGGGAAAGACGGTCGGCGGCGATGACCACGTAGCCGCCGGTGTGAATGCGTTCGGCCAGCGCCTGGGCGGTGGCCGGAGTGATCTCGCTGACTTCGAGCACATGCGGGCGGGGTCGGCCGGTGACACGCTCGAGCAGCGCATTGAACTTGCGTGCGTTGCGGGTATGCATCATCACCGTCAGTTCGAGCCCCGGGTGCCGCTCGGCGATGGCGTTGACTACGTCGAGATTACCGTGATGAGCGACCAGGATCAGGCCGCCCCGGCCGCCTTCGATGGCGGCGCTGAATCGTTCGATGCCCGTGCCGGTCAGGCGCTCGTCGGCGATATCCCCGCTCCACGCCGCGACCTTGTCCATCAGCGTATCGCCGAAGGCGAGAAAGTGGCGATAGCTGTGCCACCAGCGGGCCAGCGGACGTTGTCCGAGATGAGGATAAAGGCGCTGCAGATAAGACTGGGAGGCGCCTCGTGCCGTGGCATGCGCCAGGAAGTACCACAGCATGACCGGCCATAGCACGAGCCGGAAGGGCCAGCGCCCCAGGTGGCGCTGTATCGCCACCATCAATGTCATGCCGGCGATGGTGCCGCGTTCGCCGATCTGAGCCCAATGACGGTTCATGAACCCACCTCTGCGGGTTGCCTTCGCAGGCGTCGGGCCAGCAGGCGGGGCAGGCGCAGCAGCATGCCGAAGAACAGGCGGGTATGCATCATGGAGATCTGGCGATTGTCGCGCCACAGTGCGAAGTGGCTGATGCCATCGCGTGGGTAATGCACACGTACCGGTCGCTGAGTCAGGGCGCCACCAGACCAGTGCCAGCGCACCAGCACTTCGGTGTCGAAGGTCATGCGGTTGCCACAGGGGTAGCGTGCCAGCAGGCGGTTGAGCGCTGCGACTGGGTAGAGCCTGACGCCGCACATGGAATCACGAATTTCCAGGGACAGGGTGTTGATCCATACCCACACATGAGTCGCGTAACGGCCATAGAAGCGTGCCCGTGGAACGCTGGTGTCGTAGCGCGGGTAACCGACCACCAACGCCTCGGGGGCCGACTCCAGTTCGGCGAGAAAGGCCGGCAGGTCCTCGCGGTCATGCTGACCGTCGGCATCCACCTGCAGGACATGCGTGTACTCCAGGCGCTGGGCCTGCTCGAGTCCGGCTCGTACCGCAGCACCCTTGCCCTGGTTGGTGGGCAGGCGCAGCAGGTGGTGTCCCATCCCGGCGAGGCGGTCGAGTTCGGCTGCACATTCGACATCACAGCCATCGTCCACCAGCAGCAGCGGTAGTCCCAGGGCAGCTAGTTCGTCACAGAGTGGGCCGATCGTGGTGGGGTGGTTATAGACCGGAATCAGGATGCAGGGACGCGCCTCAGCCATGGCCCCCTCCGTGCCGGGTCAGCAGGCGCACCTGCCCGGCGCAATGCCGGCCCTCATGTGAGTCGATGGCGAAAGCGATGCCGTCATCGCGACGCGTCAACTGCAGCGTGAAGCGCGAGCCCGGGCGTAACACACGCTGAAACTTTAAGCGCTCGATACCCTGGAACTCGCCTGTCTCACCGAAGCTGTCGTTGGCGAGTTCGATGGCCCATTGCACCATGACCACGCCTGGCACCAGCGGGTACTCTTCGAAGTGTCCTTCGAGAAAGACCAACCGTTCCGGCACTTCCAGGGTCAAGAGGCAGGTAGCGGGATCCGGGCGGCGCTCGCCCAGCCAGCGTGGTGCCTTGTTGTCGTCGAGATCGGCGAACAGTCGGTCGACCAGGCTACGGTCGAGCTTGCCCTGGGCATTGCTCGGCAGGGCATCGACGAAGCGCCAGTAGCGCGGAATGGCGACACGCTCCAGATGATGTGACAAATGCGTCCGCAGACGCTGGATCAGCTCATGGCGGGTATCGTGTCGGTGTGGCATGCGTTCGTCGTGCAGCGTAACCACGGCCCCCAGGCGTCCATCGGTGCGACCGAGATCGATACAACGGGCCTCACTGACTTCTGGCAAGGCGGTGAGGCTCAGCTCGATATGATCCAGCGAGACGCGTTTGCCAGCGATCTTTACCAGCCGATCGACGCGGCCCAGCAACTCGAAGCCAGCGGTTGCCGGCGCCACGCGGTCGGGTTGTTGCCACCCGCTTTGCGGGTCCTCCAGGAACGGCGAGCGCAGCGTCAGGCTCCCATCCATGATCGATAATTCCACACCGGGCAGGGCCTGCCAGGTGGAGCCCTGCGTTTGCCGGCGCTGGGCGATTCCGCCGGTCTCGGTACTGCCATAAATCTCGATCACAGGCGCGTGCAGCAGGCTCTCGGTGCGCTGGGCATGCTCTGCCGCGAGTGGAGCGCCGGAGGAGAACACGCGGCGGGGGCGGGGCAAGTCGTGCCACGACAGATGTTCCGGCAGTCGTGACAATTGAGCGGGAGAGCTCACCACCACTGGAGCTAGGCCGGCGTCGCCGGCCTCCTGAAGGCGAGCCGCCAGCACTTCCGGGTACCGGCACTCGTCGCCACAGAAAGGAGCGCCGGTACCTAAGGGGTGCAGCACGCCGGTAAGCAGGCCATAGATGTGCTGGTGGCTGACCTGCGAGATGATACAGCCATCGGCCAAGGGCCACAGTTCGGCATGGGCGGCCAGTTCCGCATCGAGCTGGTCGAAGCGCTTGGCCAGGCGTATGGGATCGCCGGTGGAACCGGAGGTGTAAAGGACGACCGCCGTGGCCGATGGGTTGAGCGACTCGGGATATGCAGGAGTGGTAGGGTGGTTGGCGCTCTGCTCGTCAGGAGTCTCGGGCAGCGTGCCGTCGAGCTCTGCGGCAAGCCGGGCCAGGGTTTCGGGGCGATCGTCGGCCGGCAGCACTGCGACACGACCGCTTTCCCACAGCGCAGCCAGGGCCGCGCAGAATTCCCCAGGGTGACGTCGGTAGAGTAGCCAGTGACCAGCGGGTTGGCCGGCCAGCCAACGACGCCAAGCATCGATACGCTGGGTAAGCGAGAACGGATCGACCCAGTGCCGCGGGAGTGAGTGCTGATGCGTGATTGCTCTACGCCAGGGCAATCGAGTTAGCGGAACGAATGTCACGACAAGCTCCTTCGCAACCGGTGGCGCAGCAGCCATTCACCGGCAAACATCATGGCGATCAGGGCGTAGCTGATAACGCCGTTGTATAACGTCCAGGTCGCCAGGTCGGCATATAACGCTGTCCAGCAGGCGATGGTTCCGTTGAAGACGAAGAAACCGCACCATGCCCAGGTGACCCGGCGGGTATAGCGTATTCCGGCCGGTGGCAGATCGGGGTCGTGCAGGCGCGCCAGACGCTCGACGATCGGCATACCCCGCCACAGGCTGGACAGAAAAACGGCCAGCATGACGATGCTGACGGCGACGGGGTAGGCACGCATGCCGAGTTCGGCATGCCCCAAGCCCCCCAGGGCCAGCAATAGTGCCGCCGCCAAGGTGGCCAGATATCGAGCCTGTGGCATTCGCCAGGCGAGCAGCAAGGCGCCGATCGCCAATAGAGGCCAGCTACCCAGGCGGTCATGCAGGACGAAGACCAGTACAGGCCAGGCTAGCGCCATGCAGACGCCGAGCCACTTGAGCGCTTGTCTCGGCATCTCTCAGCGGTGCATCAAACGTTCGACAGCATTGACGACGTCATCGATAGTGCGCACCGATTTGAAGTCGTCGGGGTTGATGCGCCGGCCGGTAAACTGCTTGAGTTCGACGACTAGATCCACGGCATCGATGCTGTCGATATCCAGGTCTTCGTAGAGTCGCGCTTCGGGGGTGATGTCAGCGGTATCGAGGTCGAACAACTCAACCAGTGTCTTGCGCACGTGAGCCAATATTTCGGGGCGATTCTCGGCGACGGTATCAGTTGACACGGCGGGCCTCCACGAGAGAATGCAGGGCATTCAAGTTGGAAAAATGGTGGCGGGTTTCCTCGGCTTCGGCGTCAAGCTTGATGCCGTAGTGCTTTTGCAGTGCCAAGCCGAGCTCGAGGGCATCGATGGAATCGAGCCCGAGTCCATCGCCGAACAGCGGGGCTTCAGGATCGATGTCGCTGGGAGTGATGTCCTCGAGTTCCAGCGTGTCGATAATCAGGCGCTTGAGTTCAAGCGTCAGGTCGCATGTTTGGTTCATGGTCAAATCGTTCCAGTTCCCTGTTGAAGTGATCGCTCAGCCGTTTTGTCAGTTGTCTGGCGAGCTGCCCGGTCGGCTGTTGGTTATCGTCGTTGAAGGGCAGGTCGTGGAGGACACGCAGTTCCATACGCACCTTGCCCGCCGGGATATGGTACCAAGGCTCGCCCTTGGTCAGTGTGGTGGGATTGCAGCGTATTAATACGGGGGTGATCGCCGTTCCCGTCCGCAAAGCGATGTTGGCGCCACCGCGCCTGAACTTGATGGGTTGATGCGGCTTGGTGCGGGTGCCTTCTGGAAAGAGGATCAGCGAATGGCCTTTCCTGAGGCTATCCTCGGCGGCCTCCAAAACCGCTTCGGGCTCGTTGTTGGTAATATAGCCTGCTGCGCGAATCGGGCCGCGTGTGAACGGGTTGTTGGCCAGCCGTCCCTTGACGATGCAGTTGGCATGGGGCATATGAGCCAGCAGAAAAACGACATCGATCAACGAGGGATGGTTGGCTAGGACCAGCAAGCCGGAGCGTTGCAGTCGATCCTGGTGATCGAATTGATAGTCGAGTACGCCCAGGCCCCGCATCATGCGAATGAAAGCCCGGAAGCAGCGTTGGATAAGGCGTCTTGCCAGACAATGTCGTCGCTCGTTGTCGCGCACGCATATGGACAACAGTGGGGCGACCACCAGACCGATGAAAAGGCCGCCGATGCCAAAGGCGATAAAGGAAAGAGCGGTGCCCAGTCCTCGCAACCATCTGTTCAGGCTCATTCAGCCCCCAGTTGCCACCGATGTCGGCCAGCAAGAAAAGGGGTGTCTCCGCTGAGCCAACCCATTACCTCGAGAGGGCTCGGATGGCCGCTGCGCACCGGACCAGAGGCCTTGAGCCTTCGCCCCGGGTCCAGCGTTAACCGCATACCTACGGCACAGGCGGTACCAGGGTGCTCTGTGTGCCCATGGTAAGCCGAGGGAAGCGGTCCTTCCGAAAAAATTGCCACGACGGCTCTGTGACCTTCCATGAGATACCCCTGAGCTTCGTGAAGAATCGCATCGAATTCGTCACCACAGGCCCCCAGAGCCTGCATGGGGCGACGTTGAGTGCACGCAATGGAGTGAACGCCCAGAACCGCGTTGTGAACCGACATGGAGAAGCGCGTTGGGGAGATGGGCTCGCCGCCCTCCAGGGCTTCGAGCATACCCAGAGTGTGCGTGGTATCGCCATGGCGAGAAGCATGTACCAACGGCAAGTCCGCTTCAGGATCCAGTGCGCTGAGGATCTCGCAGGTGGCGCGCCCGGTATCGTCGAGGCGCCGTCGCAACATGGCCGGCAAAGCGTTGCCTGGTGGGGAGGAGATACGATATCTCGGGTCGCAGGTGAGCATTCCCTCGTTCGCAAGCCATCCTCGCCAATCTTCGAGATGTAATGAGAAGGGCATGATTGCCGCTCGGCCAGGGTAAAAGGGACGCAATGTTAACGTAGTTGGATGGCTAATAAAAAGTCATACTTTCCTGTGTTTACGTATAGCTTATGTACAGGGTGTGGGCCTCTGATTTCCTGCGTCGGTAGCAGGTAAACATACGCATGAATCTGTAAAATCTGATATAACGCTTTTGCGGATGTCGCCGCTAGGGGGGGGTAGGTAGTTGCCAAGAGTGACGAGCCTGGATGAACCTTAAGCGCCCAATATTATTATAAACCAGAAAATGGAGGTCTTATCTTGATGCGCCATACATACGCAGGGGTACTTGTGGCTGCCTTGCTTATTTTGCTTTCGGGGTGTGCAACTAGCCGAAGCGAGATATTGTTATCGCTGCCAGAGGCGGGTTCAGGCCAATATAGTGGTACTGGGCAAGGTGTCGTGATAGGTGAAGTGATTGATCGGCGTGTCTTCGAGGAGTCTCCGCGTGAGCCAAGCACTCCCTCGCTCGGATCCGGTGGGGTTAGCCAGGCCACGGATGAGGTGAAGGCGAGAGCTGTTGGCAGGAAGCGCAATGGATATGGTAAAGCCATGGGTGATGTCCTGCTAGAAGGGGGGCTAACAGTAGAAGAGGTTGTACGCAGTAGCCTCACCGTTGCACTACAGGAGGCCGGCTACGTTGTGTACCACGAGCCAGTTGATCCTGGAAGTGATGCGCTTGTCATGGACGTCTATATCGATGAGTTCTGGGCATGGTTCAATCCAGGATTCTGGGCGATTACGCTGAATACCAAGATTGCTACTGATTTGAGGCTGAATTCGGGGGGCGTCAACGAGTTAGTGACCATTCATGCGAAGGAGCGTCGCCAAGTGGCTACCGATGGGGCCTGGATCGAGATAATTGAAAAGGCGCTGCAAGACTATCGTAATGAGGTCATGAAGAAAGTGCCGAAATTGCTCTGATAATAGGATGGTAGCCGCATAGCGATTGTGAATAGAGCGATCAAATGCCTTTCACGGTTTCCTCGGGGCCCCTTTCTTCAGCTCGCACTTCGTTATCCGCCAGTGTCAGCTGAATAATTGCCCGTTTGATGAATGCTGGCAGGCTGTTTGGCCTGCCAGTAGTTCGTTTGCGTCAAGGCTGCCCAGGAGCGGGGAAGCGCGTCGCCTGGAGGCTATCCTTTATCTTCTTGAGATGGATCAGAAAATCCTCGCCGCGGCGCAGGGTGACGCCGGTGGCCAGTACGTCGATCAGTGCCAGGTGGATCATCCGCGAGGTCATCGGCATGTAGACATCGGTGTCCTCCGGCGTGGTCACCTCGAGGGTCTCGGTGCACTCGCCGGCCAGCGGTGAGCCGGGGGCGGTGATGCCCAGCACCACCGCGCCGTTCTCCCGCGCCAGACGGGCGATCTCGACCAGTTCACGGGTGCGCCCGGTGTAGGAGATGATCACCACAACGTCGCCGGTGTGGCAGGCAGCGGCGACCATGCGCTGCATCAGCACGTCCTCGTAGGCCATCACCGGCATGTTGAAACGGAAGAACTTGTGTTGGGCGTCCTGGGCTACCGGCCCCGAGGCGCCAAGGCCGAAGAAGTGGATCTGCTTGGCCTGGATCAGGTAATCGACGGCACGCTCGACGCGCTTGGCATCCAGCGCCCGGCGCGCCTCGTCGAGGGCGGCGATGGTGGCGCCAAAGATCTTGTCGCCGTAGCCGGCGGCGTCGTCGTCACGCTCTACGCTGCGGCTGACATAGGGCGTGCCGCCGGCCAGGCTCTGGGCCAGCTTGATCTTGAAGTCGGGATAGCCCTTGGCATCGAAGTTGCGGCAGAAGCGGTTGACCGTGGGTTCACTGACCGAGGAGGCCTGGGCCAGGGTGGCGATGCTCATGCCGGTAGCCGAGGCCGGGTCGGCGAGTATCACGTCGGCGACCTTGCGCTCGGAGCGGTTGAGCTCGTCCAGTCGGTTGCGAATGCGTTCGATCAGGTCATGGCTGGACATGGGGGCTAGACTCTTGGGTAGCTGAGGCCGTCGCCGTGTTGCGGCGCCGGCTCTTGATGCATGGCGGCCGATGATGTAGTGATTTAACTACATGGTGTTGGTTATCCTAGCCTGGGGTTGTCTGGATGACCATATCCGTCTCGACGATGCTGCATCTTTGGTAGTAAAATTACAGATAAATGTTGCTTTATCCGTCGGCGAAAACGTATTTTATCGGTAAGTTAACCAAATTTCAGGGGGCAAGGCATGAGTCAGCACAGCGCAATGCCGAGCGTTGCCGACACCGAGATCGATCTGGCGCTGTTCGGCGCGCTGGGCGATCTGGCGCTGCGCAAGCTGTTTCCGGCGCTCTATCACCTCGACCGCGAGGGGCTGCTGCCCGAGGGGACCCGGCTGGTCGGCCTGGCGCGGCAGGATCTCGACGGTGAGGCGTTCCGCCAGCAGGTCGCCGATGCCCTGCAGCGGCGGGTCAAGAGTAGCGAGCAGGACAAGACCAGCCTCAAGCGTTTCATGGCGCGTCTCGACTACCTCAAGCTGGATTTCGCCAGCGTCGAGGGCTATGAGGCGATCCGCGCCTGGCGCGAAGGGTCGCCGCGGCCGATGGTGGTCTACCTCTCGGTACCGGCCAGCATCTACGGAGATATCTGCCGTAACCTGCAGGCCAGCGGCAGCCTCGACGACAGCGCCCGGGTGGTGGTGGAGAAACCGATCGGCTACGACCTCGAGTCATCGCAGCAGATCAACGACGTGATCGGCGAGGTGTTCCCCGAGTCGCGGATCTACCGCATCGACCACTATCTGGGCAAGGAGACGGTGCAGAACCTGATCGCGCTGCGCTTCGCCAACCCGCTGTTTGGTACCCAGTGGAACCAGAACCATATCTCCCACGTCGAGATCACCGTCGCCGAGCAGGTCGGCATCGAGGGCCGCTGGGGCTACTTCGACCAGGCCGGCCAGCTGCGCGACATGGTGCAGAACCACCTGCTGCAGCTGCTGTGCCTGATCGCCATGGACCCACCGTCGAACCTCGACGCCGACGCCATTCGCGACGAGAAGGTCAAGGTGCTCAAGGCGCTCAAGCCGTTCGTCGGCGAGGCGTTGGGGCGCGACGTGGTGCGCGGCCAGTACACCGCCGGCACCAGCGAGGGCAACAGCGTGCCCGGCTATCTCGAGGAGGAGGGCGCCAACACCGATAGCCACACTGAGACCTTCGTCGCCATGAAGACCGAGGTCGCCAACTGGCGCTGGGCGGGGGTGCCATTCTACCTGCGTACCGGCAAGCGCATGCCCGAGAAGCTGTCGCAGATCGTCATCCACTTCCGCCAGCAGCCGCACTATATCTTCGACCCGGACCAGCGCAGCCTGGCTGCCAACAAGCTGATCATTCGCCTGCAGCCGGAGGAGGGCATTGCGCTGCAGGTGCTGACCAAGGATAGCGGGCTCGACAAGGGCATGCGCCTGCGCCCCGGGCCGCTGCACCTGGATTTCAACAACGCCTTCCCCAAGTCGCGGATTCCCGATGCCTACGAGCGGCTGTTGCTGGAGGTCATGAAGGGCCAGCAGTACCTGTTCGTACGTCGCGACGAGGTCGAGCACGCCTGGCGCTGGTGCGATCAGCTGATCGCCGGCTGGGAAGCGCGCGAGATGCCGCCGCGGCGCTACCCGGCCGGCTCCTGGGGGCCGGTCGCATCGATAGCCATGATCACCCAGGACGGTCGCAGCTGGTATGAGGACTACTGACATGAGCCAGGCTCGCCAACAACTCGCCGTGCAGCTCGCCGAGGCGGTCGCCGAAGCGCTGCGCAGCGACCTCGACGCGCAGCAGAGAGTGCTGCTGGTGGTGTCCGGCGGCTCGACCCCGGTGCCGTTCTTTCAAGCCCTGGCCGCCTATGACCTGCCGTGGTCGCGGATCGACGTGACCCTCGCCGACGAGCGCTGGGTGGCCGACGACAGTCCCGACAGCAATGCCCGGCTGGTGCGCGAGCATCTGCTGCAGGGGCCGGCCGCGGCGGCCAATTTCGTGGCGCTGACCAGTGCCGCGGGAACCCCCGAGCAGGGCGTTGCCGATGTCAGTGAACGGGTTGAGTCGCTGGCCTGGCCGGCCAGCGTGGTCATCCTCGGCATGGGTGGCGACGGGCATACCGCTTCGCTGTTTCCCGACAGCCGCGAGCTCGATCTGGCGCTGTCCAGCGACGAGCCGCTGGTGGCGGTGCGCACGCCCAGCCAGCCGCAGCCGCGGATCACCTTCAGCGCCGGCCGTCTGCATCAGGCGCGCCGCCATATGCTGCATATCAACGGCGACGACAAGCGCAGCGTACTGGCCGCGGCGCTGGGGGGCGACGACGTGCGTGCGCTGCCTATCCGCGCTTTTCTGGCCTGTCCGCTGGCGATCTACTGGGCGCCCTGACCTTTTCTGGAGACTCTGATCATGACTATCGACAAGCAGCTGCCATCCACGCGCACCACTGAGCTCGACAGCATCTGCCTCAAGGCCGAAGTGATCCCGGTGATTACCATCGAAAGGCTCGAGGACGCGGTGCCGATGGGCCGTGCCCTGGTCGAGGGTGGCCTGAGCGTGCTCGAGGTGACGCTGCGCACCGACTGTGCCCTGGAGGCGATCAAGCGCATGCGCGACGCCTTGCCGGGTGCCAGCATCGGGGTTGGTACGGTATTGACCCCGGCCCAGTACCGTCAGGCCGAGGAGGTCGGTGCCGACTTCGTGGTCACCCCGGGGGCTACCGAGGCGCTCTACCGCTACGGTGTCGAGAGCCCGGTGCCAATGCTGCCCGGTGTATCGACCATCTCCGAACTGATGACCGGCTGGCAATATGGCTACCGGCGTTTCAAGTTCTTCCCCGCCGAGTCGAGCGGTGGTGCCAAGGCGATCAAGGCCTTCGGCGCGCCGATTCCCGAGGCGCGCTTCTGCCCCACCGGTGGGATCAGCGTTGACAACGCCGACGAGTACCTGGCGCTGCCCAATGTGATGTGCGTGGGGGGCTCCTGGTTGACCCCCAAGGCGCTGGTCGAGGCCGAGGACTGGGATGCCATCCGCGAGCTGGCGCGCCAGGCGGCGGAGCGCTTCCACCACTGAGGCGGCCCTGAATACGATCTCTCTCGACAGCCCGTGCTGTTGTTCGACCCGTTCCCCGTGAGCGGGTCTTTTTTTGTAACCAGGGGGGCAGGTGACGGACAAAAGAAAGCGCGCCGGTCATCGGGAGATAGCCGGCCGCGCACAAGCGAGTTGCACTGAAGGCGTCATCCAGGCGTGGGCACCATTGCCCGTTGCCTGATGGCGTTGGTCTCACCCGCGTCCGGCGGGGCCGGTGCTGGTGAAGACCGAGGCAGTATAGGGGCTCGGTCTTTGCGGAATAAGTGGGTACAATCGAAAACTAGTGTTTCCAAAATGGAAACCTTTGCTCGATCCATCACACAACCGCTATGAGGCATGACATGGCGACCCTGGATGCGCTCAAGGTCTTCGTCGAGGTGGTGCGCAGCGGCAGCTTCACCGCTGCGGCGCGGCGCCTGGGCATCTCCAAGTCGCTGGCGTCCAAGCGCGTCGCGGCGCTGGAGGATGAGCTGGGCGTGAGCCTGCTAAACCGCTCGACGCGCTCGCTGCGGCTCACCGAGTCGGGGCAGATCTACTACGAGCACGGTCTGCGCATTCGCGAGGAGCTGGCCTCCGCCGAGGCCCAGGTGCAGTCGGTGACGGCGCGGCCCCGCGGCCAGCTCAAGGTCAGTGCCCAGGTCAGCTTCGGCTTCATGTACCTGGCCGCGCCGACCACCGCCTTCATGCGTCGCTATCCCGACGTGGCCGTGGAGATTCTGCTCGAGGACCAGCGCTTCGAGCCCATCGACGACGCCGTCGACTTGGCGATCCGCATGGGGCCGCTGCCGCCCTCGAGCCTGGTGTCGCGGCCGCTGTGCAAGGTGGTCTACGGGCTCTACGCGGCACCGGAGTACCTGGCTCGCGTCAACCGTCCCCAGCATCCCCGCGACATCCGCGAGCACGACAGCGTGTTCTACGGCAACTACGACCTCGGCGCCCACTGGCGCTTCTCACTCAACGGCCAGCCGTTGGATATCGAGCCCAGCTCACGGCTGGTGATCAACAATCTGCTGGGGGTGGTGGAGGCCGCCAAGGCCGGCTTCGGGCTGGCCTACCTGCCAACCTTCGCCGCCCGCCAGGCGGTAGCCGAGGGGCTGCTGGTACCGCTGCTGCAGCCCTACTGGAACGAGCACGGCAGCATGCTGGTGCTGTTTCGCTCGCGCAAGTACCTGCCCGACAAGACCCGCGCCTATCTTGACTTCATTACCGACTGGTTTCGCGAGCACCTGGCGTTGTAATCCGCTAGTGGACGCTGGGGGGCTGGCGGTGATTCCCCGGCTGATGGGCGGCGGGGGAGTGCGTATAATGCCGGCAAGCTTCTCGACCCAAGGATTGCAGCAGATGACCGTACGCACGCGCATCGCCCCGTCGCCGACCGGCGACCCCCATGTCGGCACCGCCTATATCGCGCTGTTCAACCTGTGCTTCGCTCGCCAGCACGGCGGCCAGTTCGTGCTGCGCATCGAGGACACCGACCGGGTGCGCTCGACGCCGGAGTCCGAGCAGATGATCCTCGACTCGCTGCGCTGGCTGGGCCTCGACTGGGACGAAGGGCCTGACGTGGGCGGCCCTCACGGGCCCTATCGCCAGAGCGAGCGCGGCGAGATCTACGCCGAGCATGCCCAGCGGCTGCTCGATGCCGGCCACGCCTTCAAGTGCTACCGCACCAGCGAGGAGCTCGACGAGCTGCGCGAGGCGCGCAAGGCCGCTGGCCTGCAGATGGCACTCAAGCCCGTCGACCTGGCGCTGCCCGACGACGAGCAGGCGCGTCGCGAGCAGGAGGGCTGGCCCTACGTGGTGCGCATGCAGGTACCCAGCGAAGGCACCTGTGTGGTCAACGACATGCTGCGTGGCGAGATCGAGGTCGATTGGGCCCAAGTCGATGCGCAGATTCTGCTCAAGTCCGACGGCATGCCCACCTACCACCTGGCCAACGTGGTCGACGACCACCTGATGGGCATCAGCCACGTGCTGCGTGGCGAGGAGTGGATCAACTCGGCGCCCAAGCACCAGCTGCTCTACGAGTACTTCGGCTGGCAGATGCCGCAACTCTGCCATATGCCGCTGCTGCGCAACCCGGACAAGTCCAAGCTCTCCAAGCGCAAGAACCCGACCTCGATCAACTACTACCGGCGCATGGGGTTCCTGCCCCAGGCGGTGACCAACTACCTGGGCCGCATGGGCTGGTCGATGCCCGACGACCGCGAGAAGTTCTCCCTCGACGAGATGATGGCCAGTTTCGATATCCAGCGCGTGTCGCTGGGCGGGCCGGTGTTCGACCTGGACAAGCTGACCTGGCTCAACGGCGTCTATATCCGCGAGGATCTCGACGATGCGGCGTTTCTCCAGGCGCTGCGCGACTGGGCCTTCAACGAAGCCTACGTCAACCAGATCCTGCCCCAGGTACGCCCGCGGGTGGATACCCTGTCCCAGGTCGCGCCGCTGGCCGGGCACTTCTTCTCCGGCTTGCCGGCCATCGACGAAGCGAGCTTCGCCGACGTCAAGCTTGAGCGCGAGACGCTGCTCAAGCTGCTGCAGTTCCTGGTCTGGCGCCTGGAAGGCGTGTCGCGCTGGGACAAGGAGGTGCTGTTGGCCGAGGTCAAGGTGCTGGGCGAACACTTCGAGCTCAAGATGAAGGCCTTGCTGGCGCCGGTATTCATCGCCGTGACCGGCTCGGCCACCTCCACCTCGGTGATGGATGCGATGGTGATCCTCGGCTCCGACATGACCCGCGCACGGCTGCGCCATGCCATCGAGGTGCTCGGCGGCGTGTCCAAGAAGCAGGCCAAGCGTTTCGAGAAGGAATTCCGCGAGCTGTGAGGCGAGGCGCGAAAAGCGGTTGACGAAGAATGAGGCGCCGGGTAGTATACGCCTCGTTCTTGAGGGACGGGGCCTTAGCTCAGCTGGGAGAGCGCAACACTGGCAGTGTTGAGGTCAGCGGTTCGATCCCGCTAGGCTCCACCATCTCGGAACGCTGCGTCCCATTCGTCTAGTGGTCCAGGACACCGCCCTTTCACGGCGGTAACAGGGGTTCGAACCCCCTATGGGACGCCACCTACTTTACCAAGAGACGCCCTTGCGGCGTCTCTTTTCGTTAGTGCACCCGCACGGCGATATGACGCGCAAGCACATGGCGTTGTCTGCTTTTCTGCCCCTTACGTATGAGCCATAAATCGGCCTTTCAGGCTTGACATATCCCCTGAGTTGTCCACGGGCGCTATGCGGCGTTGACGGCTTGTGCACAACCCTGATGTAAGCTGGGGCTGTTCGGAAAAATTCCGTTTAATCGTTATAAATCAATGACATAGAATTGCTCAAAATTTGAGCAATCTAACTGTAGCCCGCTTGTCATGGTAACTTGTGCGGCTTATCTCGAGGTTGCTCACAGTGTTATCCACAGATTGTGTGGAAAACCCATGACAGTCCCTCGGGAGGCGAGGAGTCGTCGGGGTTCGCCGTGGTGCAGCATGCTGCGCACAGGCGCAGCTTGCTGCTGCCAGCGGCGGGAGGGGCTTGTACAAGGCCTGTAATCGGTGGCGGGATGCCGGCAAGAAACGCAGCGGGCCACCCTCAGGGTGGCCCGCGCAGTGACAGACGGTGGTGCCTGTCGGGTGGTGACGGTGGGGCTACTTGGCCGGGTAGTCGCGCTCGGTGTGGCCGGTGTAGAGCTGGCGCGGGCGACTGATCTTGTAGTTGCTGCTGATCATCTCGTTCCAGTGCGAGATCCAGCCGATGGTGCGCGACACGGCGAACACCACGGTGAACATATTGGTGGGAATACCGATCGCCTTGAGGATGATGCCGGAGTAGAAGTCGACGTTGGGATAGAGCTTGCGCTCGATGAAGTACTCGTCTTCGAGGGCAATCTGCTCGAGGCGCTTGGCGATCTTGAGCTGTGGGTCGTCGGCCATGCCCAGTTCGGCCAGCACTTCGTCGCAGGTCTCCTTCATGACCTTGGCGCGCGGGTCGAAGTTGCGATATACCCGGTGGCCGAAGCCCATCAGCTTGAACGGGTCGCTCTTGTCCTTGGCGCGGTCGACGAAGCGCTGGATGTTCTCCTCGGACTCGTCGCCGATCTCGTCGAGCATGTTCAGCACGGCCTCGTTGGCGCCACCGTGGGCCGGCCCCCACAGCGCTGCAATGCCGGCGCTGATACAGGCGAAGGGGTTGGCGCCGGTGGAGCCGGCCAGGCGCACCGTGGAGGTGGAGGCGTTCTGCTCGTGGTCGGCGTGGAGCATGAAGATGCGATCCATGGCCTTGGCGAACACCGGGTTGACCTTGAACTCCTCGCAGGGGTTGCTGAACATCATGTAGAGGAAGTTCTCGGCGTAGCTCAGGTCGTTGCGGGGATAGTTGAACGGCTGGCCGATGTTGTACTTGTAGCACATCGACGCCAGGGTCGGCATCTTGGCGATCAGGCGGATCGCGCTGATGGTCCGATCCTCCTCCTTGGTGATGTCGAGATGGTCGTGGTAGAAGGCCGCCAGGCCGCCGACCACGCCGCACAGGATCGACATGGGGTGGGCGTCACGGCGGAAGCCCTTGAAAAAATTGGCTAGCTGCTCGTGCACCATGGTGTGATTGCGGATGGTGCGCTCGAACTTGTTGAACTCCTCGTCGTTGGGCAGCTCGCCAAACAGCAGGGCGTAGCTCAGCTCGACGAAGTTGGAGTTCTCAGCCAGTTGGCCGATGGGATAGCCGCGGTGCAGCAGTACGCCCTTGCCGCCGTCGATGAAGGTGATCGCCGACTCGGTGGAAGAGGTGGCCATGAAGCCCGGGTCGTGGGTGAACAGCCCCTCGGCGCTCAGAGTGCGCACGTCGATGACGTCCGGGCCCATGCTGCCAGAATAGACCGGAAATTCGATCGTCTTGTCGAGCCCGTCTACGGTCAATCTTGCTTTTCTGTCAGCCATGTCGGCCTCCTCTCCAGTTTTGTCGTCAGACGATAAGTCGTTGTCCCGCTTGCCAAGCCGGCGAAAAAGGTTCGCCCACTATAGAAGCGTGCCGGGGATTGTCAATTAGCCCATGGCGACCCGCTGTTGTGCGGGCTTTCTGTTTCTATACAGGCCTTGTATAGTTATTGGTGCTTTGCACCATTGTCCGCGCTGGCGGCGAAGGGTCAAGGCCTACACCATGGTCGCAAGCGGTCGTCGACAATTTGTCATGGTGGGCCCCAGTCCCTATAATCCACCCCGCGCGACTGGCAGGAACTGGAGGTCGTGCCGACTTGGCAGCCGGCCGAGCCCTTCCTCAAAACCACCGCCCGCTCGGGCCATGCCCGAAGCACAGAGCGGGCCAAGAGAGTGTGTATAGAGCCGTGAATAGCAAACGACCCGTTAATCTCGATATCTCCACCATCAAGCTACCGCTACCCGCCCTGACGTCGATCACTCACCGCATCACCGGCATTATCCTGTTCGTCGGCCTGATTTTTGCCTTCTGGGCGCTGGACAAGTCGCTGTCGTCCCCGGCGGGCTTCTATGCGGTGCAGGACGCCCTGGCCAACAACCTGCTGGCCAAGCTGGTTGCTTGGGGGCTGCTGTCGGCATTGGCCTTCCACTTCGTGGCCGGCATCAAGCACCTGCTGATGGATCTCAACATCGGCGTGACCCTCGAAAGCGGCATGCGCAAGGCACAGATCACCGTGGTGGTCAGTGCGGTTCTGGTGATTCTCGCAGGAGTCTGGGTATGGTAACCAATATTACGAACTTCGGTCGCAGCGGCCTATCCGACTGGCTGATCCAGCGCTTCTCGGCGGTCATCCTGGCACTCTACACGCTCTTCATCGTTGCCTACCTGCTGCTTAACCCGGGCCTCGACTACGCCACCTGGAGCGGCCTGTTCGCCCAGACCTGGATGCGCATCTTCTCGCTGCTGGCGTTCGTCTCGATTGCTGCCCACGCCTGGATCGGGCTATGGACCGTGACCACCGACTATCTCAAGCCGACCGGCATTCGCCTGGCGGTGCAGAGCGCCATCATCCTGGCCATCTTCGTGTTCCTGGTCTGGGGCATTCAAATTCTGTGGGGAGCCTGATCCATGTCCAACATGCGTAGCCTGTCCTTCGACGCCATCATCATCGGCGGGGGTGGCTCCGGCCTGCGTGCCGCGCTCGAGCTGGCCAAGTCCGGCAAGAAGACCGCGGTGCTCTCCAAGGTCTTCCCGACCCGCTCGCACACCGTCTCTGCCCAGGGCGGTATCACCTGTGCCATCGCCTCGGCCGATCCCAACGACGACTGGCGCTGGCACATGTATGACACCGTCAAGGGCGGCGACTATATCGCCGACCAGGACGCCGCCGAGTACATGTGCTCCGAGGGCCCCAAGGCGGTCTTCGAGCTCGAGCACATGGGGCTGCCGTTCTCGCGTTTCGATAACGGCCGCATCTATCAGCGTCCGTTCGGCGGCCAGTCCAAGAACTTCGGCGAGGGCGGCCAGGCGGCGCGCACCTGTGCCGCGGCCGACCGCACCGGCCATGCCCTGCTGCACACCCTTTACCAGAACAACCTGAAGAACAATACCACCTTCCTCAACGAGTGGTATGCGGTGGATCTGGTCAAGAATGCCAACGGCGACGTGGTCGGCTGCATCGCGCTGGACATCGAGACCGGCGAAGTGGTGCACGTCAAGTCCAAGGCCACGGTGCTGGCCACCGGCGGTGCCGGGCGCATCTACGCCTCGACCACCAATGCCCTGATCAACACCGGGGACGGCATCGGCATGGCGCTGCGTGCCGGCTTCCCGATGCAGGACATGGAGATGTGGCAGTTCCACCCCACCGGTATCTACGGCGCCGGTACCCTGGTCACCGAGGGCTGTCGCGGTGAGGGCGGCTACCTGGTCAACAAGGACGGCGAGCGTTTCATGGAGCGCTATGCGCCCAACGCCAAGGATCTGGCCGGCCGCGATGTGGTAGCGCGCTCGATGGTCATGGAGATCCTCGAGGGGCGCGGCTGCGGCGAGAAGGGCGACCACGTCTTCCTCAAGCTCGACCATCTCGGCGAAGAGGTGCTGGGCAAGCGTCTGCCGGGCATCGTCGAGCTGTCCAAGACCTTTGCTCACGCCGACCCGGCCAAGGAGCCGATCCCGGTGGTGCCGACCTGTCACTACATGATGGGCGGGATCCCCACCAACGTGCACGGCCAGGCGATCATGCAGGACGCCGACGGCAACGACCAGATCGTCAACGGCCTGTTCGCCTGCGGCGAGGCGGCCTGCGTGTCGGTGCACGGCGCCAACCGCCTGGGTG
This sequence comes from Halomonas salipaludis, assembly GCF_002286975.1. Classification (GTDB taxonomy): domain Bacteria; phylum Pseudomonadota; class Gammaproteobacteria; order Pseudomonadales; family Halomonadaceae; genus Franzmannia; species Franzmannia salipaludis. Next base: position 235,001 of record NZ_NSKB01000002.1, on the reverse strand, counting down.
GCAACTCGCTGCTCGATCTGGTGGTGTTCGGCCGTGCGGCCGGGATGTTCATCGAGGGTGCGCTCAACGAGGGCATCGATTACCTCGACGCCTCTGAATCCGACGTCGATGCGGCGATGAAGCGCATGAGCCGTTGGAACGAGTCCAGCGGCGGCGAGAGCGTGCCGGAGCTCAAGGCCGAGCTGCAGGACATCATGCAGAACGCCTTCGGCGTGTTCCGCCAGGAAGACAACATGCAGGAGGGCGTCAAGAAGCTCGCCGACCTGCGCGAGCGAATCGCCAATGCCAGCATGGGTGACAAGTCCAACGCCTTCAACACCGCGCGTGTCGAAGCGCTGGAACTCGATAACCTGATGGAAGTGGCCGAGGCCACCGCAATCTCGGCACTGGAGCGCAAGGAGAGTCGCGGCGCGCACTCCCGCTACGACTATCCGGATCGTGACGACGTCAACTGGCTGAAGCACTCGCTCTACTTCCCCGCTGACAAGACACTGGGCAAGCGCGACGTCAACTTCACGCCGAAGACCGTCGATACCTTCGAGCCGAAAGTCCGTACTTATTAAGGGGGTCACGATGTCCACGCTTCAGGTATCCGTATACCGCTACAACCCGGAAACCGACTCCGCGCCGTATATGCAGGAGTTCCAGGTCGACACCAAGGGGCGCGACCTGATGGTGCTCGACGTGCTGCACCTGACCAAGGAGCAGGACAGCTCCATGGCCTATCGCCGCAGCTGCCGCGAGGGAGTTTGCGGCTCCGACGGCATGAACATGAACGGCAAGAACGGCCTGGCCTGCATTACGCCGCTGTCGGAAGTGGTCAAGAACAACAAGCTGGTGCTGCGCCCGCTGCCCGGTCTGCCGGTGATCCGCGACCTGGTGGTCGACATGGGGATCTTCTACAAGCAGTACGAGCGCATCCAGCCGTATCTGCAGAACGACACCCCGGCACCGGCCATCGAGCGCCTGCAGTCGCCGGAAGAGCGCGACAAGCTCGACGGCCTCTACGAGTGTATCCTGTGCGCTTGCTGTTCGACCGCGTGTCCGTCGTTCTGGTGGAACCCGGACAAGTTCGTTGGCCCTGCCGGCCTGCTGCAGTCCTACCGCTTCCTGGCCGATTCGCGTGACGAAGCGACCCAGGCGCGCCTGGCCGATCTCGAGGATCCGTTCAGCGTATTCCGCTGCCGCGGGATCATGAATTGCGTGTCGGTATGTCCCAAGGGCCTCAATCCGACCCGGGCGATCGGCAAGATCCGCGAGATGCTGTTGGCCAATGCCACTTAAATCGCGGCCCCAGGCTTGCTATCATGTAGCCCGGTTTTGGGCTGTGACCGAGTGTCGCAGTCCATCACGGCCCTGATCGCAGAGAGCCGGTGCCCGTGGCACCGGCTTTCGACGATCATTGGCCAGGCCGAGGCTCAGGCAACGCAGCCTGTCCAGGCATGCCGGACAGCATGACTGCCCCGCCGGCAGGGCACCAGAAACGCCGATGCGGCGACGTCGTATCAGGCGCCGACAACACCCCATCAGTGCAGGGTGACCGAGAGATGCAAGAAGGCATAATGGAGTTGATGTGGCGTACTTCTCACGTGAGTGGTGGCAATGCCCACTACGTAGAAGCGCTCTACGAGCAGTACCTCGTTGATCCCAATGCTGTCCCCGACGAATGGCGCAACTACTTCGACCAGTTGCCGCGTCCTGAAGGCAGTACCTCCCACGATGTTCCGCTAAGCCCGATTCGCGACCAGTTCTATCAGCTCGGCAAGTCACGCCGCAGCACCCAGGCCGTCAGCGCCGCCGACAGCGGCGAGAACAAGAAACAGGTCAAGGTGCTGCAGCTGATCAACGCCTACCGCTTCCGCGGGCACCAGAAGGCCGATATCGATCCGCTCGACCTGCGTAGCCCGGTTCCGGTTCCCGACCTCGACCTCTCCTTCCACCAGTTGACCAATGCCGACCTGGACACCGAATTCCAGACCGGCTCGTTCTTCCTGGGCAAGGACAAGGCGCCGCTCAAGGAGATCGTCCAGGCGCTGGACGAGACCTACTGCCGGTCGATCGGCTGCGAGATCATGCATATCGTCGACACCGAAGAGAAGCGCTGGCTGCAGCAGCGCTTCGAGTCGGTGCGTTCGAAGCCCAAGTTCAGCCCCGAGGTGCGCAAGCACGTGCTGGAACGGCTCAGCGCCGCGGAAGGGCTCGAGAACTACCTGGCCTCGAAGTACCCGGGCACCAAGCGTTTCGGTCTCGAGGGCGGCGAGTCCTTCATTCCCATGATGGACGAGATCATCCAGCGCGCCGGTGGCTATGGCACCAAGGAAGTGGTGATCGGCATGGCCCACCGCGGCCGCCTCAACCTGCTGGTCAATATCCTCGGCAAGAGCCCCTCCGAGCTGATCGAGGAGTTCGACGGCAAGAAGGTCATCGAACGCGGCTCCGGCGACGTCAAATATCACCAGGGCTTCAGCTCCAACGTCATGACCCCGGGGGGCGAAGTCCACCTGGCACTGGCCTTCAACCCGTCGCACCTGGAGATCGTGGCGCCGGTGGTGGAGGGCTCGGTGCGCGCCCGTCAGGATCGTCGCGACGACCCGGCGGGGGACAAGGTACTGCCGATCAACGTTCACGGTGACGCGGCGTTCGCCGGCCAGGGCGTGGTCATGGAGACCTTCCAGATGTCCCAGACCCGTGCCTACAAGACCGGCGGCACGCTGCACATCGTGATCAACAACCAGGTCGGTTTCACCACCTCGCATCCCGACGACACCCGCTCCACCGAGTACTGCACCGATATCGCCAAGATGGTTCAGGCGCCGATCTTCCACGTCAACGGCGACGACCCGGATGCGGTACTGCACGCCACCCAGGTGGCCATCGACTATCGTCAGCAGTTCAAGCGTGACGTGGTCATCGACCTGGTCTGCTACCGCCGTCGTGGCCACAACGAGGCCGACGAGCCGTCCGGCACCCAGCCGATGATGTACTCGAAGATCAAGAACCACCCTTCGGCGCGGGCGCTGTATGCCAAGCGACTGGTCGAGGAGGGGGTGCTCTCCGAGGATGACGCCAAGGCGATGGGCGAGACCTATCGCGAAGACCTGATGGCCGGCAACCATGTGGCCAACGCCCTGGTCAAGGAGCCCAACACCGAGCTATTCGTCGACTGGGGACCTTACCTGGGCCATGAGTGGACCGGCGATGCCGATACCACCTTCGACATGAAGCGCATGCAGCAGCTCGCCGCCAAGATGTGCGAGGTGCCCGACGGCGTTCAGGTGCAGCGTCAGGTGGCCAAGATTTACGAAGATCGTCGCAAGATGCAGGCCGGCGGCATGGGACTCAACTGGGGCTTTGCCGAGACCCTGGCCTACGCCACTCTGCTCGACCAGGGACACCCGATCCGCATCACCGGTCAGGACTCTGGGCGCGGCACCTTCTCCCACCGCCATGCGGTGGTGCACAACCAGAAGGACGGCAGCACCTATGTGCCGCTGCAGCATATGGCCGACGGCCAGCCGCGCTTCACCATTCACGACTCCTTCCTTTCGGAAGAGGCGGTGCTGGCGTTCGAGTACGGCTATTCGACGACGGCACCCAACCACCTGGTGGTCTGGGAGGCGCAGTTCGGCGACTTCTTCAACGGTGCCCAGGTGGTGGTCGACCAGTTCATCTCCTCTGGCGAGACCAAGTGGGGCCGGCTGTGCGGTCTGACCATGCTGCTGCCCCACGGCTACGAAGGGCAGGGCCCCGAGCACTCCTCGGCGCGCCTGGAGCGCTTCCTGCAGATGTGCGCCGAGCACAACATGCAGGTCTGCGTGCCGACGACACCGGCACAGATCTATCATCTGCTGCGTCGCCAGGTCATCCGGCCGCTACGCAAGCCGCTGGTGGTGATGTCGCCCAAGAGCCTGCTGCGCCACAAGGAGGCGACCTCGACCCTCGAGGAGCTGGCCCACGGCAAGTTCCACATGGTGCTGGCGGACCAGGGCAAGCTCGACGCCGAGAAGGTCAAACGCGTGGTGCTGTGCGCCGGCAAGGTCTACTACGACCTGGCCGCTTATCGCAGCGAGCATGAGCGCGAAGACACCGCGGTGGTGCGTCTCGAGCAGCTCTATCCCTTCCCCAAGGAGGAGCTCTACGAAGCGCTCAAGGGCTATACCAACCTCGAACAGATTGTGTGGTGTCAGGAAGAACCGCTCAACCAGGGCGCCTGGTACCAGAGCCAGCACCATATGCGGGTAGTTGCCGACATGCTGCACAACGGCCTGGGTCGCGAGCTCAAATTCGCTGGCCGCCCGGCATCGGCTGCCCCCGCCGCGGGCTATATGTCCGTACACGTCGAACAGCAGCGCCAACTGGTAGACGACGCCTTCAATGCATGAGGCGTCCTGCCGGACGAGAGAGAACACACAAGGAAACGACATGGCTACCGAGATCAAAGCGCCAACCTTTCCAGAGTCCGTTGCCGAAGGCAGCGTGGCGGCCTGGCACAAGAAGCCCGGCGATAGCGTTGAGCGCGACGAATTGATCGTCGAAATCGAGACCGACAAGGTGGTGCTCGAAGTGGTGGCGCCGGAAGCCGGCACCCTGAGCGAAATCAACGCCGAGGAAGGCGATACCGTGCAGTCCGAGCAGGTGCTGGGCATTCTCGGCGCGGCGGGCGACAAGGCCAAGGCTGCCGACAAGGGGGGCAAGGCCGAGGACGCCAAGGCCGAGGCGCCCAAGTCTGATGCCAAGCCCGCCGCCGCTGGCGGCAAGCAGCACGACGTCAAGGCGCCGACCTTCCCCGAGTCGATTCAGGAAGGCACTGTGGCCAGCTGGAACAAGCAGGTTGGCGAGGCGGTCAAGCGTGACGAAGTGCTGGCCGAGATCGAAACCGACAAGGTGGTGCTCGAAGTCGTGGCACCGGCCGACGGCGCACTCGCCGAGATCAAGGCGAAAGAGGGTAGCCAGGTCGCCTCCGAAGAGGTACTGGCGATCTTCAGTGAAGGCGCCGGCGGCGATAGCGCTGGCAGCGAGGCGGCTCCCGCCGAAAGCGCCAAGTCCGATGCCGGCGACGACGAGAAAGTCGGCGACAAGATCCTCGCCCCGGCGGCGCGCAAGCTGGTCGCCGAGCATGACCTCGACGTCAGCAAGATCGAGGGCACCGGCAAGGGCGGCCGTATCCTCAAGGAGGACGTCCAGAAGGCCGTGAAGGAGGGCTCCGCGAAGAAGGCCGCCAAGCCGGCCAGCGCGCCCAAGCAGGCCGCCGCCGCAGCACCGGTCGTCGAGGGCGAGCGCCCCGAGAAGCGCGTGCCGATGAGCCGTCTGCGCCAGACCATCGCCAAGCGCCTGGTCCAGGCCCAGCAGACCGCCGCCATGCTGACCACCTATAATGAGGTCGACATGGGCGCGGTGATGGCGCTGCGCGCCCAGTACAAGGAGACCTTCCTCAAGGCCCACGACACCAAGCTCGGCTTCATGGGCTTCTTCGTCAAGGCGGCTTCCGAGGCCCTCAAGCGCTTCCCCGACGTCAATGCCTCCATCGACGGCAGCGATATCGTCTATCACGGCTACCAGGACATCGGCGTGGCGGTGTCCACCGACCGTGGCCTGGTGGTGCCGGTGCTGCGTGATACCGACAGCATGAAGATCGCCGACGTCGAGAAGACCATCGTCGACTTCGGCAAGCGCGCCCGCGACGGCAAGCTGGGCATCGACGAGATGCAGGGCGGCACCTTCACCATCACCAACGGTGGCATCTTCGGCTCGCTGATGTCGACGCCGATCATCAACCCGCCGCAGACCGCCATCCTGGGCATGCACAAGATCCAGGAGCGCCCCATGGCGGTCAATGGCAAGGTCGAGATCCGCCCGATGATGTATCTGGCGGTCTCCTACGACCACCGCATGATCGATGGCAAGGACGCGGTGCAGTTCCTGGTCACCATCAAGGAACTGCTCGAGGATCCGGCACGCCTGCTGCTGGACGTATAACGCGACTGCCAACGACTAACGCGCAACCTATACAGGAAACGTATTCATGGCCGATAAATTCGATGTGATCGTGATTGGTGCGGGCCCCGGCGGCTACGTGGCCGCCATCCGTGCCGCCCAGCTGGGCCTGAAGACCGCCTGCGTCGAGAAGTGGGTTAACAAGGAAGGCAAGACGGTACACGGCGGCACCTGCCTCAACGTGGGCTGCATCCCGTCCAAGGCGCTCCTCGAGTCCTCACACAAGTTCGTTGAGGCACGCGATCATTTCGCCGAAGTGGGTATCAACGTTGGTGACGTCAGCGCTGATATCCCCAAGATGCTCGAGTTCAAGAATCAGGTCATTGCCAAGAACGTTGGCGGTATCAGCGCTCTGTTCAAGGCCAACGGTGTGACCGCCCTGGAAGGCGCCGGCAAGGTGCTCTCCAGCAAGCAGGTCGAGGTCAGCAAGGATGGCGACAAGGCCGTCTATGAGGCCGAGCACATCGTCATCGCCTCCGGCTCGGTGCCGGTCGAGATCCCGCCGACGCCGCTTACCGAAGGCCTGATCGTTGACTCCACCGGCGCGCTGGAGTTCGAAGAGACGCCCAAGCGCCTGGGCGTGATCGGTGCCGGCGTCATCGGCCTCGAGCTGGGCAGCGTGTGGAGCCGCCTGGGCTCCGAGGTGACGGTGCTCGAGGCCATGGACTCGTTCCTGCCGATGGTCGACTCGGCCATCGCCAAGGAGACCCAGAAGCTGCTCAAGAAGCAGGGCCTGGACATCAAGATGGGCGCCCGCGTCACTGGCTCAGAGACCAACGGCAAGGAAGTCACCGTCAAGTACACCGACGCCAAGGGCGAGCAGGAGCAGGTGTTCGACAAGCTGATCGTGTGCGTTGGCCGGCGTCCCTACACCCAGGGCCTGCTGGGAGAGGACGCCGGGGTCAAGCTCGACGAGCGCGGCTTCATCTTCGTCGACGACCAGTGCCGCACCAGCGTGCCGGGCGTCTACGCCATCGGTGACTGCGTGCGCGGCCCGATGCTGGCGCACAAGGCCTCGGAAGAGGGGGTAATGGTCGCCGATATCATCGCCGGCCATAAAGCCGAGATGAACTACGATGCCATTCCCAGCGTGATCTACACTTCGCCGGAAGTCGCCTGGGTCGGCATCACCGAGCAGGACGCCAAGGCCGCCGGCATCGAGATTAAGACCGGCAGCTTCCCGTTTTCGGCCAACGGTCGTGCACTGGCTAATCATGCATCGGAAGGGATGGCTAAGATCATCGCCGATGCCGAGACCGACCGCATCCTGGGCATGCATATCGTTGGCCAGCACGCTGGCGAACTGATTGCCCAGGGCGTGATCGCCATGGAGTTCGGCTCCAGCGCCGAGGATCTGGCGCTGACCTGCTATGCGCATCCGACTACCGCGGAAGCCGTCCATGAAGCGGCTCTGGCAGTGGATGGTCATGCCATCCATATGGCCAATCGCAAGAAGCGCAAGTAAGACAACAAGCGCCGCCTGCGGGCGGCGCAGTGCTTCCGGCGACGTACCGGAAGCAGACGGGGGTGACCCGGGAACGCACTAAGTGTCCGCGGTCATCGTTCGAGTCACATGCAACCAATGGCATGAATCGATGAACCTTCACGAATATCAAGGCAAGCAGCTGTTTGCCGACTATGGTCTGCCGGTGTCCAAGGGTTTCGCCGTGGACACGCCCGAAGAAGCCGCTGAAGCATGTAAAAAGATCGGCGGCGACATGTGGGTCGTCAAGGCCCAGGTCCACGCTGGTGGTCGCGGCAAGGCCGGCGGCGTCAAGTTGATCAAGGACCCCGCAGAGGCCAAGGCCTTCGCCGAGCAGTGGCTGGGCAAGAACCTGGTCACCTTCCAGACCGATGAACACGGTCAGCCGGTGGCCAAGATCCTGGTCGAGACCTGCACCGATATCGCCGACGAGCTATATCTGGGCGCGGTGGTCGACCGTACCACCCGTCGCGTGGTGTTCATGGCTTCCACCGAAGGCGGTGTGGAGATCGAGAAGGTTGCCGAGGAGACCCCCGAGAAGATCCTCAAGACCGAGATCGATCCGCTGGTCGGTGCGCAGCCGTACCAGGCCCGCGAGCTGGCCTTTGCGCTGGGCCTCAAGGGCGACCAGATCAAGCAGTTCACCAAGATCTTCCTGGGTCTGTCGCGCCTGTTCCACGAGAAGGATCTGGCGCTGCTCGAGATCAACCCGCTGGTGATCACCGACGAAGGTAACCTGCACTGCCTCGACGCCAAACTGGGGCTGGACAGCAACGCGCTGTATCGTCACCCCGACCTGCAGGCGATGCGCGACCCGTCCCAGGAAGACGAGCGCGAAGCCGACGCCGCCAAGTGGGAACTCAACTACGTGGCGCTGGACGGCAACATCGGTTGCATGGTCAACGGCGCTGGCCTGGCGATGGGCACCATGGACATCGTCAACCTCAACGGCGGCAAGCCGGCCAACTTCCTCGACGTCGGCGGCGGCGCCACCAAGGAGCGCGTGGCCGAGGCGTTCAAGATCATCCTCTCCGACGATAACGTCAAGGCGGTACTGGTCAACATCTTCGGCGGCATCGTGCGCTGCGACATGATTGCCGAAGGCATCATCGGCGCGGTCGAGCAGGTCGGCGTCAACGTGCCGGTAGTGGTGCGTCTCGAGGGTAACAACGCCGAGCTGGGTGCCGAGAAGCTGGCCTCCAGCGGTCTCAACATCATCGCTGCTACCAGTCTGACCGATGCGGCTCAGCAGGTCGTCAACGCGGCGGAGGGCAAGTAATGAGCATCCTGATCGACAAGAACACCAAGGTCATCTGCCAGGGCTTCACCGGCGGCCAGGGGACCTTCCACTCCGAGCAGGCGATCGCCTACGGCACTCAGATGGTCGGCGGCGTGACCCCGGGCAAGGGCGGCCAGGAGCATCTCGGCCTGCCGGTGTTCAACACCGTCAAGGAAGCGGTCGAGCAGACCGGTGCCGAGGCCAGCGTGATTTACGTGCCGGCGCCGTTCTGCAAGGACTCGATCCTCGAAGCCGCCAACGCCGGCATCAAGCTGATCGTGTGCATCACCGAAGGTATCCCGACCCTCGATATGCTCGACGCCAAGGTCAAGTGTGACGAGCTGGGTGTGCGCCTGATCGGCCCCAACTGCCCTGGCGTGATCACTCCGGGCGAGTGCAAGATCGGCATCATGCCGGGCCATATCCACAAGCCTGGCCGTGTCGGTATCGTGTCGCGCTCCGGCACCCTGACCTATGAAGCGGTCAAGCAGACCACCGACCACGGCTTCGGCCAGTCGACCTGCGTGGGCATCGGCGGCGACCCGATCCCGGGCTCCAACTTCATCGACATCCTGGAAATGTTCGAGAAGGACCCGCAGACCGAGGCGATCGTGATGATCGGTGAGATCGGTGGCACCGCCGAGGAAGAGGCCGCGGCCTATATCAAGGCCAACGTCTCCAAGCCGGTAGTCTCCTACATCGCCGGTGTTACTGCCCCTCCGGGCAAGCGCATGGGCCATGCCGGTGCGATCATCTCCGGTGGCAAGGGCACTGCGGACGAGAAGTTCGGCGCCCTCGAAGACGCCGGCGTCAAGACCGTGCGTTCGCTGGCCGAGATCGGCGACGCCCTGAAGCAGGTAACCGGCTGGTAAGTCGCCGACCGTTTCAGTCGTAAGACGTCAAAGGGCACCTTCGGGTGCCCTTTTTGATATTCGTTTACCGACCCGTATCGGTGAGATGGCGAGGAGCTGCTAGGCTGAATGGCATAAAGCCATCGGGATGCGCGTCATCCCGCCACAGCAGGGAGCAGGGGGCGATATGGACGAGCTGGCCAGACGACTCGGATTGCGCACCGAACCGACCATCTTCTTTACCTCGGCAGGCTTGATGGTGGCGTTTCTGATCGCGCTGTTGATCGCCCCGGAGACGATCAGGGACGTGTTCGCCAACGGCCGCGAGTGGGTCGTCACCAATCTCGGCTGGTTCTTCATCATGGGCGTCAACGCCTGGCTGCTGTTTCTGCTGTGGGTGGCGATCAGCCGCTACGGTCAGATTCGCCTCGGGCGCGAGGATGAAAAGCCCGAATATGGCAACATCTCCTGGTTCACCATGCTGTTCGCCGGCGGTATCGGCACGGTGCTGATGTTCTGGGGCGTGGCCGAGCCGATCTTCCACTTCTCCAATCCGCCCCATGGCGATATCGAGCCGCACTCGGTGGCGGCCTCCCAAGAGGCGATCGGCTTCTCGCTCTACCACCTGGGCCTGCATACCTGGACCATCTTCACCCTGCCGGGGCTGGCCTTTGCCTATTTCATCCATCGCCACGGCCTGCCGATGCGGGTCAGCTCGGTGTTCTACCCGCTGCTCAAGGAGCGGGTCTACGGGCCGATCGGCAAGACCATCGACATCTTCGCGGTGCTCGGCACCCTGTTCGGCGTGGCGGTGTCGATCGGCCTGGGTACCTCGCAGATCAACGCCGGCCTGTCCGAACTGATGGGGGTGCCGGACAACGTCACCGTCAAGGTCCTGATCATCATCGCATTGACCGCGGTAGCCGTGGCCTCGATCGTGGCAGGTCTCGACAAGGGCGTGAAGGTGCTCTCCAACATCAATATCGGCATGGCCACCGGCCTGATGCTGTTCGTGCTGGTGACCGGCTCCACGGTATTCCTGCTGCGCGGCATCATCGAGACGCTGGGCATCTACGTCTCGAACATCGTGCCCATGGCGTTCTGGAACGATACCCTGGCCCAGTACACCCGCGAGGGTGGCAGCTGGGGCTGGCAGGGCAACTGGACGGTGTTCTACTGGGCCTGGACGGTCACCTGGTCGCCGTTCATCGGCATCTTCGTGGCGCGTATCTCGCGTGGTCGTACCATTCGCGAGTTCGTGCTCGGCGTGCTGTTCGCGCCGTCGTTGTTCACCCTGGTGTGGTTCGCCATCTTCGGCTGGTCGGCGATGGAGATCGACGGTATCGGCAGCGCCGCCCGCGAGGCGCTGGGCGACCAGGCCGGGGTAATGTCAGCGGCGGTGGCCGAGAGCGTGCCGCTGGCGATGTTCGCCTTCTTCGAGCACTTCCCGGCCACGACCCTGATCCAGGGGCTGGCGGTGGTGATCGTGGCGATCTTCTTTGCCACTTCGTCGGATTCGGCGTCGCTGGTGGTCGACATGCTGTGTACCGGCGATGCGGGCCAGGGGCCGGTGCGCCAGCGGGTGTTCTGGGGGGTGTCCGAGGGGGCCGTGGCGGCGATGCTGATCGTGCTCGCCGGTGAGGCGGGGCTCGAAGCCCTGCAGCAGGTGATCACGGTGATCGGCTTGCCGATCTTCATCATGGTGTTCGCCATGATTTTTGCGCTGTTTCGTGGACTCTCCGCCGAGCGCATCAGCAAGATCAAGGTCGGCACGCCACCACACCCCGATCAGATGTAGCCATATACCCGATCTGGAGAAAACGCATGGCCAAGGTACCCGCCGCCTATCAGGCAAGCCGGGGGTCGGTGCTCGACGTGGATCGCGACTTCTACTCGCGGCTGCGCGATCCCGCCGACCGTGAACGCATTGCACAGCACGTGGTGCCGCTGCGCGACGGCCTGGCCTGGGCGGTGCCGGCTGGGCACGTGCTGCGCCTATCGACGCTGCATGGCCCGCAGGTCGGTGATTTCAATCTCTGGAGCCTGCACAACCCCCGCGAGCGCTTCTGGGCCTCGCGCACGCGCCAGCTGCAGCGCGCCCATGTCTCGACCTTCGACCGGCTGTGGTCGACCTTGCCCTATCTGCGGCCGATGGCGACCATCATCGCCGATACGCTGGAGGGATACGGCGTGGATGTCGACGGCGGCCGCGTTCACGACCTGCTCGGCACGCGCTGCGACCCCTACGTCAACAAGCTGCTCACTGGCGAAGACTTCGACCATCACTGCCACTCCAATCTGGTGCGGGCGGTGGCGCCGTTCGGGCTCACCGAGTTCGACGTTCACGACGTGCTCAATGTCTTCCAGTGCACCGGCCTCAACGAGGACGACCAGTACTTCATGAAGGCCTGCCCGGCCCGAGAAGGCGACTACATCGAGTTCTTCGCCGAGATCGATCTGCTCTGCGCGCTATCGTGCTGCCCTGGCGGCGACCTGTCGCTCGACCTGTGGGGGCCCGATGCAAAAGATCCTCTGTCTACCTGCCAGCCGATCGGTGTCGAAGTGTTTCGCCTGATGCCCGAACGGCTCGCCGGGTGGGAGTCGCCAGGCTATGCGCCCTATCGCGGCAGCCACGGCATGCGCGGTCCCGGCATCGACTGGGCGGCAGAAAAGCGTAAGGCGCAGAAGGGTGGTTGATGCTCAGCCAGCGCTGCTCAGGCTGCAGTTGCGACCGTTGCGTTTGGCCTTGAGTAGTGCCTCATCGGCGCGCTTCAGGGTGTGCTGATGAGGCTCGCCGCGACGGTGCTGGCTCAAGCCGGCGCTGACGGTGACCGACAGCGGCTGACCGTTGTCGTGGATCGTCACGGCGGCAAGGCGGTGACGCAGGCGTTCGACGATGGTCTGCGCCTCGTCGAGATCGGTGTCGGCCAATAGCAGCAGAAACTCTTCACCGCCCCAGCGACCGCAGAGGTCATAGTGGCGCAGCGTCGCGCTCAGCTCCCGGGTGATGGCCACCAGCAGCCGGTCGCCGATGTCGTGGCCATGGCGGTCATTGATCAGCTTGAAGTGATCGATATCCAGCAGTGCCAGCGTGAAGCGACGCCGTTCGCTGATGAGCTGTTCCAGGCGCTCGCCGATCAGCCGGCGGTTGGGGAGTTCGGTGAGCGGGTCGTGGGTCGAGGCCTGCTGCAATACCTGATTGCGCTCGCGCATCAGCGCCTGGTAGCCGTCGGAGATGCGTGACAACTTGCGCTGGCGCCGTAGGGTGCGTTCGTAGCGCTGCTGTGTCACTTGTCGGGCCTCCATGGCCAACAGCTGGTAGCGGTCGGAAATATTGATCAAGCGCTCGACCTGCAGGCGTTGATCGCAGTGCTGACGATAGAGGCGTTGCAGGGCGCCATGCAGCGGATGGCCGACGTGCTCGGGCAGGTCGAGCAGGGCGGCAACCTCTGCCAGTAACGTCTCTTCGTCATGGTCTTTCATGACTCGCCCGCAATAGGAGTGATAGCGAAAGGGTAGCTGCAGTCCTCGCGAAATTCATCGGCCAGCTCGGCGATGCGTTCGTTGCGCACGTCGTACTGCCAGGTCACCGATACCTCGCGCCCCGTCTCGAAAGCCTCCTCGAGCAGGTCGAAGATATCCATCATTGCCTTCACCGAACTGGTGTTGAGGTACACCAGGGCCAGCTCGAGATGCAGTGGCCGCTGCTCGTTGGCAAGGAAGAGGCGTACCCAATGGATCACCTGGTCGAAGAGCTCGTAGGAGTTCTCCGGATAGGAGTCGCCCTGCATGGCCAGTCGTCCCGCCTGCCAGTCGCTTTGAATCGCCGGCGCGGACTGGCTGCCGGGAATGTCGAGATCGGAAATCATGGTTGTCATGGTCAGCTCAAATCGTGGCTGTAAGGCTAAAGAAACTTCGCTGATTCGACAATGGCTGCAGTGAGGCGTGCAGGGGACGGCTGGACTTGCGGGCCATGTCGATCAGGCCCAGGCCGGCTCCGCTGGGCGTCTCGGCATCGCGAGGCCGGCGCAGCTGCTGCTTGTAGGCCTGCTTCAGGGCTGGCTTGTCGAGCAGAGAGAGCGCCTCGACGGCGGCCACCAGCCGCTCACCGTCGGCCTGCTCGACCAGGTTGCCTGCGCTCACCTGATAGTGGCCCTGGTCGCTGCGCGCCACGGCCACCGTGGCTGCGGCGAGCTCATCGTCATAGCCCTGGCGGCGGGCGTAGTGGCGGATGTTCTGGGTCATCTCGATATAGACGGCAAAGACATCCATGGCCGCGGAAGGTGCAGCTTGCTGAGTGTCCAGGTAGTTGCGTAGCGCCTTGCCGATCTCCTCGATCAGGCTGCGTGATATGGGGCCATTGAAGCACAGCATGATGCGATCATGTAGATAGCTCTCTCGCATGCTCAGTAGATCCATGGCAATTCCTTGGCTGGCAATGATTCAGCCCTGAGAGGGGCTGGGTGGACGATGGGGAACGGGCTCGGTGACGTCCGATTCCGTGCAGAAGATCAACAGGGTGATGTCGTCACGCTGACTGTGTGGGCCTTGATACTCGTTGAGCGCCTGCTCGAAGGCGGCAAGCTGGGCATCGAGTGGCGCCGCCGCCTGGCTTCGTATCAGTGCCTCGAAGCGGCGGTTGCCGAAGCCGAAGCCGTGTCTGCCACCGGCCTGATCGAGAAAGCCGTCGCTACATAGATAATAGCGCCAACCGGGGTGAAGCGGCAGCTGTTGGTTGGTGTAACGGGCCTGGCGTCGATGCCCCAGGGCACGCTTGTGTCCCTTGAGGTGCTCGAGCTGGTTACCGTCGCTGGCATAGAGGTCGAGCTTGGCTCCGGCATAGGTGAGCTGCTGGCATGCTGTCTCGACCCAGGCGAGGCCGATATCCATATTGGTGGCGATGGACGAGGGCAACTGCGCTTCGGGAAGCAGCTGGCGCGACTGGCGATCGATCTCGTTGAGAAGAGCGGCGGGGTCGTCGGCACCCTGCTGGGCGATGGCGTGGTCGATGATGGCACGCGCCAGCATGGTCATCATGGCACCGGGAACGCCGTGGCCGGCACAGTCGACCACGCCGATCAGATAGCCGTGCTGGGTGGCACGGAAGACATAGAAGTCGCCACCGACGGTGTCCCGCGGTTTCCATAGCACGGCGTGATGCGCGACCAGATGCTCGCAGAGCTGCATGTCGGGCAGGATGGCGCGCTGGATGATGCTGGCGTACTGGATGGAGTCGTCGAGCTGCTGGTGCGCGGCGGCCATTGCCGCATTGGCGTTCTCCAGTTCGCGAGTGCGCTCGTGGACTTGCGCTTCGAGGTTGCGCGTGTGATCGGCGACCTGGCGTGCCATGTGCGAGAAGGCCTGGGACAGCTCGCCGATCTCATCGTGGCGTTGGGTGGGGAGCCGAGGACGATAGTCGCCGCTCGCGATGGTGCGGGCCGACAGCGTCAGGTGCTGGAGCGGGGCCAGTATCAGGCGATGGGTAGCGAAGGCAAAGGCCGCCGTGAGACTGCCCAGCACCAGGATCAGCGCGCCCAGTAGTGGCCAGAACCAGCGGCCCTCGACAATGGGGGCGGACTGCATGTCCAGGGTGGTGACCAGCAGCCACTGGAGCTCCGGGATGTAACCCACCGACAGCAGCCTCGGTGCGCCATCGATCTCGACATCGATGGCGCGGATATCGCCTGGACGTCGTATCACTGCCTGCATCGCCTGCCTGAGCGCTTCACGCTGTTGGGCATCGTCAATCGACGACTGGATGCGCTGTTGGCTATCGGCATCCAGAGGGTTGCTGATCGCGCCCAGTGCCAGGCGAGATTGATCGGGGTGGGCCTGGAGGATGCCGCGTGGGTCGACGATCATGGAGGTCAGCCCGGGCGCCTCGGTGCGGATGACGCTGGCGAGGAATTCCTCGAGATCCAGGGCGCCGCCAGCCAGGCCAAGCAGCTCACCGCTATCACGTACCTTGACGTTGACCCACAACATGGTGCGCTCCAGCACACGATCATGACTGACCTTGATGTTGTAGGTCGAGGTGCTGGCCATGGTGGAGAAGTACCAGGCATCTTGCGGCTCTTCAGCGTCGAGGCGATAGTGTGGCGTCAGCGCCTCGCTACGTTGATCGGCGAAGTAGTAGTCTTGGGTGGCGTGATCGATGGTGAAGTAGGCATTGCTGCCGAACTGCTGGCGGAAGCCTTCGGCCTCGGCCAAGAACCTGGCTCGGCGCTCGGGATCCTCGGGCTGGCGAAGCCACTCGCGGGTAACGACCGAGTTGGCAAAACGCCGCGATAGTGCCAACTCCCTCGACACCGGTGCGGTAATCCGCTGCATCTGCAGCAGGGTGTACTGTTCGGCATAGGCGGTAGCGAAGTGACGACGCACTTCCTCGACGGCCATCCAGCCGATCAGCACCGCCGGGACCAGTGCCAGCAGGAAGGCCAGCAGCAAGGTCGCGATCGACTTACCACGTAGTCCGAGGTGTGTTGCCATCGCGTCAGCTTCCTTGATGGATCAACTCACCCACCATTGTCGTCCTTTTGCGTTACCTTGGCATAAACCTTTCTTACACGCGAGTTACTCCTCCACATAGCCAGGGCTATCGCAGATAGGTAGTACCGCTCGGAACTGATCCGTCGACAGGCCTGCGAGGAGGCGCTATAAACCCATCCCTGGGCGCTATCTTGCGCCCTGCTGCGCTCTCGCATCCTGCTCCGCTTGCAGGACCGGTGCTGGCCATCCATGGCCAGCCCGTTCGGAGGCATGCTCCTCACCCATGGCGCAAACCTACTCTTCGGCCTGCCCCCGGCGTTCTTCGCTTAGAGGCAACTACGATCACCTTGCTCACATAGCACGGCCCCGCCAGGGCGAACCTGGCGGGGCCGTGTCGTGGGCTGGGTAGAACTCACTCGGCGGGGCGGGCCACCAGCGAGCGAGTCTCCTCCCGGGCCTCGGTGAGCGCCACGCGAAGCGCATCGCCGAGCTTGTAGCGCTCTTCGCCTTCCACCTGGATGCGGCCTTCCTTGTCGTCGATGACGACCTTGTCGCGGTCGCTGTGCATCATCGGCGCGGGAACGAAGGCGGTGGCACCGTTGGCGGTCAGGCGTACGCGCATGCCGCCACGGTTGATGGCCATGATCTCCGCCTCGAAGGTTTCCTGGGCCTTGGCGGCCGGTGTCAGGAAGCGCACGTAGAGCCAGTCCTTGACGTCGCGCTCGGCCATGCGGTTGAGGCGGCGGCGCTCGGTGAGCTGCTCGGTGAGCTGCTGGCTGGCCTCCGCCGAGGCGCTCTCGCCCTTGAGCACCTGCTTGATCAGGCGGTGATTGACCATATCGCCATACTTGCGGATCGGCGAGGTCCAGGTGGCGTAGGCGGCAAGCCCCAAGCCGAAGTGCGGCCCGGGCAGCGCCGACATGCTGGTGAAGCCCTGGAAACGCCGCAGGCGGATATCCAGCCAGGCGTCCTCGCGGCTCTCCAGGGCACGCTTGAGCTCACGGTAGCGCGGCAGCTCGGTGAGCGCCTCGCGCTCGACCTCGATCTGCTGGGCGCTGAGGAACTCGTGAGCGGCCTCGGCCTTGTCCGGATCGAAGGCGCGGTGCACGTTGAAGATGCCGTGGCCGACCTTGTCGGCGAGCAGGTCGGCGCAGCAGGCGTTGGCGGCGATCATCGACTCTTCGATCATGCGATTGGCGATGCGCCGCTGCTCGGTGCGGATGCCGAGTACATTGCCCGCCTCGTCGAGGTCGAACTCGTAGTCGGGACGATCCTTGAACACCAGCGCATGCTCGGCGCGCCAGGCGCTGCGCGCCTCGGTCAGGTCGCGCAGCGCCTCGAGCTGAGGGGCGATCGCCGCGTCAGGCGCCCACTCGCCTTGGCCCTCGAGCCAGTCGGAGACCCGGTCATAGACGAGCTTGGCATGCGACTTGGCGGTGGCGGCGAAGAAGCGGTAGTCGCCGAGGCTGCCGTCGGCGTTGATCTCCAGGGTGCAGGTCAGCACCGGCCGCTCACGGCCTTCCCACAGCGAGCACAGGTCGTCGGCCAGCACTTCCGGCAGCATGGTGACATTCTGTCCCGGCAGATAGACGGTGAAGGCCCGGGTGCGCGCCTCGAGGTCGGCGGCATGCTGTTCGTCGACGTAGGCGGTGGGGTCGGCGATGGCCACGCTGAGCCGCCAGCCGCCGCCGTCGCGGGGTTCGACGCGCAGCGCATCGTCCATGTCGCGGGTCTTCTCGCCGTCGATGGTGAAGAACGGCTCGGCGGTGAGGTCCTCGCGCTCGAGGCCCTCGTCGCGCAGCGGCCACTCGTCACCGGCTTCGGGGGAGGCCTGCTCGAGGGCATGGCGGGCCAGGGTCACGCGCCACGGCACTGCCGGGTCGTCGGCCTTGACCACCAGCTCATCGATCTGGGCGAAGAAACCGCGGTCGTTCTCCTTGAGCGGATGGCGTACCAGGCGCGCCACGACCCAGTCGCCGTCGCTGATGCTCTCCTCGTCGAGGCTGTTCTTGATCCGCGACTTGAGGACATTCTTGACCGACGGGTGGTCGGGCACCACGGCCAGGCGTCCCTCGCGCTTCTGCACGCGGGCGACGAAGCGCGTCAGGCCCTGCTCGATGAGGGTGTCCGGCTCGACGGAGCGCTTGTCGCCGTCCTCGTGGACAACGGCGGCGACGCGATCGCCGTGGATGACCTGCTTCATGGCCGGCGGCGGCACGAAGTAGGACTCGCCGTCGTCGGTCTCGAGAAAGCCGAATCCCTTGTCGGTGGCCTTGATCACGCCCTCTACGCGAGGCGTGGTAGAGCGAATCTGTTGCTTGAGCTGGGCAAGCAGGGCGTTATTCTGCAGCATCGGACACTTTAGCTTGGCGGGGGTAAGCAGCCACTATACGGATTCCCGTCGGCCCCGCCAATCGCGCGCTTCCTGAAGTTCGCTTTGGCCCCGGTGTCTCAAGAACCTGCATCGTCTCAGCGCTAAGTCCCGGGGTTACCCTGGGGGCAGATACTCCGGTAGGCCGGCCCCGCGCGAAGACGCGGTCCCCCCCCCTCCCTGGGCGCTCGGTTTTTTCCTGCGTTGCTACGCAATCCTACTTCGCTTGCAGGGCGGGGTAGGTCATCCATGGCCAACCCGTCCTGAGGAGTCCTCTTCACCCCTGAAAAAGTCGCCTCGCTCCGGTCTGCCTCCAGTGTCCCTGCTCCAGAGAGAAAGCGCTGGTCTTCTATCGGCAAGGAATCTTGTTCCACCAAGGTTGTAGTGGAGTGGTATTTGACTGGTATCAATATGGGGCTATAGTGGTATTAGATTGGTATGTCTACTACTCCAGACAGGGAGAGATCCATGGATCCACGCTTCCCCCAGCTGCGCCTCGACCCCCAGGGCGCGACGCCCCTCTACCAGCAACTGGCCCGCCAGCTGGAGCAGGCCATCGAGACCGGCGCCTGGCAGGCCGGCGAGGCACTGCCCTCGGAGCGCAATCTGGCCGAGAGCCTGGAGGTGTCGCGGATCACCGCCCGCAAGGCCCTGGATCGCCTGGCCGAGCTGGGGCTGATCCGCCGCAGCCGCGGTTCAGGCACCTTTATTACCCCGCGCCTCAATCAGTCCCTGTCGCGGCTCTCCAGCTTTACCGAGCTGCTCACCCAGCGCGGCTTCACCCCCAGCTCCCATTGGCTGGCGCGCGGCCTGGCCACCCCCAGCGTGGAGGAGGGCATGCGCCTGGGGCTGGGCGCCGATGCCCGGGTGGCACGCCTCAAACGCCTGCGCCTGGCCGACGAGGTGGTGATGGCGGTGGAGGAGAGCTGCCTGCCCGAGGCGGTGCTGCCCGATCCCCGAGCGGTGGAGACCTCCCTCTATGCGGTGCTGGAGGCCAGCGGCAAGCGGGTGGCCCGGGCCCTGCAGCACGTCACCGCTATCAATGCCGACGCCGAGCTGGCGGCCCTGGCCGAGGTACCGGAGGGCCAGGCGCTGCTCAAGGTGACGCGCCTGGGTTATCTCGCCGACGGCACCCCGGCGGAGCTCACCGTCACCTACTGCCGCACCGACTACTACGACTTTATGGTCGAGCTGACTCGTTAGGAGGCTCCATGCAGTACGGCAATATCCTCACCCCCGAGGGCTGGCGACTGGGGGAGCTCCACTGGGACGGCGGGCGCATCACTCGCATCAGTGGTGAAATGGTGGACCCCGACAGCAACGACCATCCGCGGCTGCTGCCTGGATTCGTCGACCTGCATGTGCATGGTGGTGGCGGTGCCGACACCATGGAGGGGCGCGCGGCCCTGGCCACCCTGGCGCGTACCCATGTGCGCTTCGGTACTACCCGGCTGCTGGCTACCACCATGACCGCCCCGGACGCCGAGATTCGCCGGGTGCTGGGCGAGATCGCCGCCTATATGGCCGATCCGGCCCCCCGGGCCGCCGGAGTGCTGGGGGTGCACCTGGAGGGGCCCTATATCAACCCCGGCAAGCTCGGCGCCCAGCCGCCCCATGCCCGCAGCGGCTCGATCGAGGAGGTGGACGAGCTCTGTGCCTTGGCGCCGATCCGCCTGGTCACCCTGGCCCCGGAGCTGGCCGGTCACCACGCCCTGATTCGTCACCTCAGCGAGCGCGGCGTGCGGGTCCAGCTGGGCCACACCTTGGGCAGCTACGAGGAGGGGGTCGAGGCCCTGGCCCATGGTGCCTGCGGCTTCACCCACCTGTTCAATGCCATGACCGGCCTGCACCACCGCAAGCCGGGCATGGTCGGCGCGGCCCTGGCCCATGCCCAGTACGCCGAGCTGATCCCCGACCTGCTGCATGTGCATCCCGGGGCCATCCGTACCGCCCTGCGCTGCATTCCCAACCTCTATGCGGTCACCGACTCCACCGCCGCCGCCGGCATGCCCGACGGCGGCTACCGGTTGGGCGAGCAGACCGTGACTAAGTGCCTGGGCGGCGTACGCCTGGCCGACGGCACCCTGGCCGGCAGCACCCTGACCATGGATCAGGCGCTGCGCAACTTCGTCGGCCTGGGGCTCTCCCTGGCCGAGGCCTCGGATCGCCTGTCGCGCTTCCCCGCCGACTTCCTCGGTCTCGACGAGATCGGTCGCCTGCAGGAGGGCGCCCTAGCCGACCTGGTGGTCCTCGACCCCCAACTCCAACTCCAAGCGGTCTTCGTCGAGGGCCGTGATGTCTCTGGCAACGTCCAAGGAGCCCCGTCATGTCCCTGATGCTCGAAGAAGCCCGTAACGCCCCGGAGCGCATCCGCGGCCAGCTGCAACGCAACCAGGCCCTGCTCGCCGACCTGGGCGAGCGCCTGCGTCTCGCCGAGCCCACCGCCGTGGTCACCGTGGCCCGGGGCAGTTCCGATCACGCCGCCGGCTACTTCGCCTACCAGTGCATGAAGCGCCGCGGCATCCCGGTGGCCTCCTTGCCGCCCTCGCTGACCACCCTGGCCAAGGCCCCTTGGCGCCTCACCGGCCAACTGGCCCTGGCGGTCTCCCAGTCGGGCCAGAGCCCCGACCTGGTGGCCACCCAGCACGCGCTGGCCGCCGCCGGCGCCCGCACCCTGGCGCTGGTCAATACTCCCCAGTCGCCCCTGGGGGCGGCCAGCGACACTGAGATTCCCCTCTATGCCGGGGAGGAGAAGAGCGTGGCCGCCACCAAGAGCTACCTGGCCACGCTCTCCGCCATGGCCCAACTGATCGGCCACTGGCAGGAGGATCGCGGCCTGCTCTATGCCCTGGACGGCCTGCCCGAGCGCCTGACCCGGGCCCTGGCGATGAACTGGTCGACCGCCATCGAGGCCCTGACGGGTGCCGACAAGCTGATGGTGATCGGCCGTGGCGCCGGCCTCGCCGTGGCCCAGGAGGCGGCGCTGAAGTTCAAGGAGACCTGCGCCATCCAGGCCGAGCCCTTTAGCGGCGCCGAGGTGCGTCACGGCCCCATGGCGCTGATCGGCCCCGGCTACCCGGTGCTGGTGTTCGCCCCGCCGGGACCGGAGCAGGCCGGGCTGCTGGAGCTGGCCGAGTGGCTCGAGGGCGTCGGCGCCCGGGTGTTGCTGGCCGCCGACGAGGGCGTGACCCAGCGCCAGCTGACCTTGGTGGATGCCGGCCACGAGGCCCTGCAGCCGCTGTCGGTGATCCAGAGCTTCTACGTCATGGTGGCCGGCCTGGCGGCGGCCCGGGGCAGCGACCCGGACCGCCCCCGGCATCTCAACAAGGTCACCTGCACCCTGTAACAGCTAACAATAATATCGGGAGTCTTCCCATGTCCGATTCCAGCCAAACCCTGACCCTGCTGGCCCCCGTGGCCGGGGTGGTGGTGCCCCTCAGCGCGGTGCCCGACCCGGTCTTCGCCGGCCAGGCCCTGGGCGAGGGCATCGCCCTCGACCCCCTCGGCGAGTGCCTGCATGCGCCCTGCGATGGCGAGGTGGTGCAGTGCGCCCGTACCCACCACGCCCTGACCCTGAAAACCGCCGCCGGGGTGGAGCTGCTGCTCCACCTGGGCCTGGATACCGTGGAACTGCAGGGGCAGGGTATCGAACCCCTGGTGGCCGTGGGCGACCGGGTACGTGCCGGCGATCCGCTGTGCCGCTTCGATGCCGACGCCCTGGCCCGGGGCGCCAGTGCCCTGATTACCCCCTTGGTGATCACCGAGGCCGCCGGCTGGCGACTGCGCGAGCCGAGCCTCGCGGCCGGCGTCCGGGTCGCCCTGGGCGAGCCGCTGCTGGTGCTGGAGGCGGCGGTGGCGGAATGCCATAAGACGGTGGCCGGTGGACCCGAGGCCGAGCGGCGCCTGACCCTGGCCCTGGCGGCGGGCCTGCATGCCCGCCCCGCGGCGCGGTTGCGGGCCATCGCCCGGGAGCATGGCGTTAGTCTGACACTGGATCACGAGGGCGCCGATAGCCCCAGCGCCAGCGCCAGCGCCGATAGCCTAAGCGCCTTGATGAACCTGGGGCTCACCGAGGGTGCGGCGCTGCGGTTGACCGCCCGGGGCGAACACGCCGAGGCGGCCCTGGACGACGCCGAGGCGCTGCTGACCACCCCCGAGGCCGAACCGCATCCCGCTCCTAAGCCTCAAGCGACACCGAACGAGGCGCTGGGCGAGGCACTGGGGGAGGTATTAGAGGAGGGCGAGCTGGCCGGCCTGGTGGCCAGCCCCGGCCTGGCCCTGGGGCCGCTGGTGCACTATCGGCCGCCGCTGCCCACCGTGTCCCATGACGGCGAGGGCGAGGTCGTGGAGGCGCCGCGGCTGACCCAGGCGTTGGCCCGGGTCGGCGAGGCCCTGGCCCGGGACGAAGCCGAGGCGACCCGCAGCGGGCAGACCGCCGAGGCGGAGATCTTCGCCGCCCATGGCGCCTGGCTGGCGGACCCGGACCTGGTGGCGGCGGCCGGCGAGCGCCTTCGCGCCGGGCGCGGTGCCGGCCAGGCCTGGCGGGAGGCCCTGGACGCCGAGGCCGAGCGCCTCGAGGCCACCGGCAACGCCCTGCTGGCCGCCCGGGTCGCCGACCTGCGCGATCTGCAGCGGCGGGTGATGGCGGAGCTGAGCGACGCGGCGGAGGCTGCGCTGCCCGAATTCCCCGAGGGCGCCCTGTTGGTGGCCGAGGAGCTGACCCCCTCGGAGCTGGTGGCGGTAGCCGCCCGGCGTCCCGCCGGGCTCTGCCTGGCCGGCGGCGGCACCACCTCCCATGTGGCCATCCTGGCCCGGGCCCGGGGCATTCCCTGCCTGGTGGCCATGGGGCCGGCCCTGCTGGCGGCCCTCGATGACGTCCCGAGCGAGGCGGCCATCCTGGATGCCGAGCGCGGCCGCCTGGTGCCGGCGCCGAGCGAGGCCCGGGTCGCCGAGGTGGCGGCGCGGATCGCGGCCCGCCGCCGCGAGGCCGAGGCGGCGCGGGCGGCGGCCTTCGAGCCCGCCATCACCCGGGACGGCCGCGAGGTCGAGGTGTGCGCCAATATCGGCGGCGCCGAGGAGGCGCGCCTGGCCGCGGAGGCCGGCGCCGATGGCGTGGGCCTGTTGCGCAGCGAATTCCTCTTCCTGGAGCGCGATAGCGCCCCCGACGAGGCCACCCAGCGCGGCGAATACCAGGCTGCCCTGGCGGCCCTGGGCGGCAAGCCGGTGATCATCCGCACCCTGGATATCGGCGCCGACAAGCAGTTGCCCTACCTGCGCCTGCCGGCGGTGCCCAACCCGGCGCTGGGTGTGCGTGGTGCTCGCCTCTGGGCCAGTCATCCCGAGCTGCTGGAGACCCAACTGCGGGCCCTGCTCGGCGTCACGCGACTCGACGCCCTGCATATCATGCTGCCGATGGTCAGCGAGGCCGGTGAACTGCGCCAGGTGCGCCAGCGCCTGGAGGCCATCGCCTCCGAGATGGGGCTCGAGGTGCGGCCGCGGCTGGGCGCCATGATCGAGGTGCCCAGCGCCGCCCTGTGTGCCGCCAGCCTCGCCGCCGAGGCGGACTTCCTCTCCATCGGCACCAACGACCTGACCCAGTACACCCTGGCCATGGATCGCGAGGACCCGGCGCTGACCGCCCGGGCCGATGTGTTGCACCCGGCGGTGCTGTGGCTGATCCAGGCCACGGTGGAGGGCGCCAAGGGGCGTTGCCCGGTAGGGGTGTGCGGCGCCGCCGCTGGCGACGACCTGGCCGCGCCGCTGCTGGTGGCGCTGGGCGTCGACGAACTCTCCGTGGAACCGGCCCGGGTGCCGGCGGTGAAGGCGGCCCTGCGGCGCCTGGATGCCGCCGCCCTGGCCGCCGAGCTGCCCGAGCTGCTGGCCCTGGACGATGCGGCCGCGGTGCGCGAGCGCCTCACCGCCTGGCTGGCCCGGGCCGACGCGACCCCCGACACAACAACGACAACGACCCTCGAGAGGTGCTGAGAATGACTTCCATGACCCTGGGATCCCGTCTGATGGGCGGACTACAGCGGCTCGGCCGCTCCCTGATGCTGCCCATCGCGGTGCTGCCTATCGCCGGCCTGCTGCTGCGCCTGGGCCAGCCCGACCTGCTGGATATCGCCTTTATCGCCAGTGCCGGCGAGGCGATCTTCGCCAACCTGGCGCTGATCTTCGCCATCGGCCTGGCGGTGGGCTTCGCCAATGACAACAACGGCGCCGCCGGCCTGGCCGGGGTGATCGGCTACCTGGTGCTGGACGCCGTGCTTACCGCCCTCAACCCCGAGATCGACATGGGGGTGCTGGCGGGCATCATCATCGGCAGCGTGGCGGGCCTGCTCTATAACCGCTACCACGCGATCCAGCTGCCGGAATACCTGGCCTTCTTCGGTGGGCGGCGCTTCGTGCCCATCGCCACCGGCCTGGCCGCGGTGGCCCTGGGGGTCGCCTTCGGAGTGATCTGGCCGCCTATCCAGCACGGTATCGATGCCCTCGGCCAGTGGCTGATCGATGCCGGCGAGCTGGGCCTGTTCGTCTACGGCATGCTCAATCGCCTGCTGATCGTCACCGGCCTGCACCATGTGCTCAACAGCCTGGTGTGGTTCGTCTTCGGCAGCTTCGAGGCGGCCTCCGGGGTGGTGGCCAGCGGCGACCTCAACCGCTTCTTCGCCGGCGACCCCGCCGCGGGGCGTTTCATGGCGGGCTTCTTCCCGGTGATGATGTTCGGCCTGCCGGCGGCAGCCCTGGCCATGTATCACGCCGCGCCCAAGGGGCGGCGTGCCCAGGTGGGTGGCCTGCTGCTGTCGCTGGCGCTGACCGCCTTCCTCACCGGGGTCACCGAGCCCATCGAGTTCACCTTCATGTTCCTGGCGCCGCTGCTCTACGGCCTGCATGCGGTGCTCACCGGCGTCTCCATGGCGCTGCTGCACTGGCTCGACGTCAAACTCGGCTTCACCTTCTCCGCCGGCGCCTTCGACTTCGCACTCTCCTATGGTCTCTCCACCAATGGCTGGCTGATGCTGCCGGTGGGCCTGGCCTACTTCGCCCTCTACTACACGGTGTTCCGCTGGGCCATCGTGCGCTTCGACCTGCCCACCCCGGGCCGCGAGCCGGAGAGCGTGGCGCTCGTTGCCACCCAGGCGAGCGGCGAGCGTGGCCCGGCCTTCGTCGCCGCCCTGGGCGGGGCGGGCAACCTCACCAGCGTCGGCGCCTGCACCACCCGGCTGCGCCTGGTACTGGAGCAGCCCGAGGCGATTGACGAGGCGGCCCTCAAGGCCCTGGGCTCCCGGGGCATCCTGCGCCTGCAGGGCGGCGGCCTCCAGGTGATCCTCGGTCCTATCGCGGATGGGGTGGCGGACGAGATCCGCGCCGCCATGGCCGCCCAGGGCACGGCGCCCGTGGCCGCCTCCGCACCGACGCCGACGCCCGAGGTGGGGGAGGCGACCCAGGCCATTGACACCCAGGTGCGTCAGGCCTGGCATCGGGCCCTGGGCGGCGAGGGCAATCTGCGCAGCGCCACGGCGGTGGCCGCCACCCGGCTGCGCCTGGAGCTGGCCGATACCCAGGCCCTGGATGAGGCGGCCCTGGCCGACCTCGGCGCCCAGGCGGTCCAGCGCCTGGAGCAGGGCGTGATCCATGTGCTGCTGGGAGAACGGGCCACCGCTGTGGCTAGGGGGCTGGGCGAAGCCTGAGCCGCCTTGCCTCCAGCGCTGCTAAGGCTATCGCTGAGGGGCGAGGAGGGCAGGGCAGTACTTTTTCCAGGGTGAGGAGCAGGCTGCGACGCGATCACCGAGGATGACCTACTTCATCGGACACTTTAGCTTGGCGGGGGTAAGCAGCCACTATACGGATTCCCGTCGGCCCCGCCAATCTACAGCAGGGCCATGGCAATGCTCGAGTCGCCGTCGAGCAGGTCGAACTCGCGGTTCTTGAGCATGCGCGCCTGGCTCAGGTGCAGTAACGCGTATGCGACGTTGCCGCGCGAGACCTCGAGCCCGTCGGCGTGCGCGGCGGTGGCACTGACCAGTCGGCTGGCGGGGGCATCGGTGAGCTTGCCGGGCTTGAGGATCACGTGGGGGATACGTGCGCTGCGTAGATAGGCGTCGGCGGCAAACTTGGCCGCCATATAGGGGCGCAGCTTGGCGGGAGCGGCCATGGGGTCGCTGGCGCGCAGTGCGCTGACCATGAGGAAGCGCTCCAGGCCACGCTCGACCGCCAGGTCGACGGCTCGAATCGCGCCGTAGAGGTCGATCAACAGCGTTTTGTCGGGGCCGGTATGCGGGCCCGAACCGGCGCTGAAGACGACCTGGTCGCAGCCGTTGAAGGCCTGGTGGAAGTCGCCTTCCAGGTCGCCGATCACGGTGTCGATGCCGCGTTCGTGAAACCACGGTTGCTGGTCGGAGTGACGGATCATGGCGCGCAGCGACATGCCGCCGCGGCTGGCGAGTTCGCAGTACTGGCGGCCAATCTGGCCGTTGGCACCGATCACGAGCGTCTTCATGGCGTCTCCTGTGACACGGTATGATGCGTCCAGCATACGCGTTCGACGCTTGTGGTCGCAGGCCGTTCGGCTATACGTTAGTCGGGGTGACACGATTCCATCGAGGACGCTGCATGCCGCCACATCTGATCGTTTCCGATCTCGACGGTACCCTGCTGGGCGCCGACCATGACCTTCACCCCGACACCGTCGACACTCTGCGCGCGCTGGCCGAGCGGGGCCACCACCTGGCTTTCGCCTCGGGGCGCCACTATCGCGACATGCTGGCGTTCCGCGAGCGGCTGGGGGTGCCGGTACATCTGATCAGCACCAACGGCGCCTATCTGCACGCCCCGGACGATCAGCTGTTGCATGCTCGACATCTGGCGGCGGAGCACGCCCGCGAGCTGATCGCCCTGGAGCGCCCGGCCGAGGTGCGCCTCAACCTCTATCAAGACGACGAGTGGCTGATCGACGCCCCGGCGCCGGAGTTGCTGGCGCTGCACGCGCATACCGGCTTCGGCTACCGGGTGGTGGAGCCGGCCCTGCTCGATGGGCAGGGGGTGGGCAAGGTGCTGTATATCGGCGATCCAGCGCATCTGGCCGAGCTCGAGGCCGGCATCGTCGCGCGAACTGGCGAACAGCTGCACGTCACCTACTCGATGGCCAACTCCCTGGAGGTGATGGCCGGCGGGGTCAACAAGGGCCAGGCGCTTCTGGCACTGCTCGAGCGCCTGGACGTGGCCCCCGAGGCCTGCCTGGCCTTCGGTGACAACCTCAACGACACCGAAATGCTGTCGGTGGCCGGCGAGGCCCACGTCATGGCCAATGCCCATCCTGCACTCGCCGGGCGTGTCCACGCTGCCAGGGTGATCGGCCACCATGCCGATACCGCCGTGGCCAGGCTCTTGCGAGACCGCTTCGCGCTCTAGCGCATGTCGACCATGGTCTAGGAGCCCTTGTCGTACCCGCCGGGCTTGCCCATCATCTGGTGTCATCTGGTAATGACCCACCGGCGCTGCCGAGGCAACGCCCCTGCCATCGGACGACGATGACCACACCGCCCGCTACCCTGATCGTGGTCGACGACGATCCTGAGATCCGCGAACTGCTCGTCGACTACCTGGGACGCCACGGCTACCGGGCCCTGGCCGCCGAGGATGCCGAGGCGCTGCATGGCCTGCTGGCAACCCAAACCCCCGACCTGTTGATCGTCGATATCATGCTGCCCGGCGACGACGGCTTCACCATCTGCCGTGACATTCGCCGCGGCAGCGACGTGCCGATCATCATGCTCACCGCCAGCGCCGACGAGACCGACCGTATCCTCGGCCTGGAACTTGGCGCCGACGACTACCTGAGCAAGCCGTTCAACCCGCGAGAACTGCTGGCGCGTATCAAGGCGGTGCTGAGGCGGGCCCGGGTTGGTTCGCCCGCCGACCTGGCCCAGGCCCGGATGGTGGCTTTCGGCGCCTGGCGGCTGGATCGCATGACCCGTGAGTTGATCGATGAGCATGAAGCCCGCACACCGCTATCGGGGGCCGACTTCCAACTGCTTCAGGTGTTTCTCGAACGCCCTGAGCAGGTGCTCTCGCGGGAAGCGCTGTATGAGCTGACCCGGGGCCGCCCGGCGCCGCCGCTGGATCGCTCCATGGATGTGCACGTGTGCCGGCTGCGCCAACGCCTGGATGAGGATACCCACTCCCCCCAACTGATCCGCACCGTGCGCGGGGCCGGCTACGTCTTCACCGCCCGGGTCGCCGCGCTGACGTGAACGCTGGACGCGTGAAGCACTGGCGCCGACGCTTGTCGCGCTGGCTGCCGCGAACCCTACGCGGACGCTTCGTGCTGATCATGCTCGTCGGCGTGCTCAGCGCCCAGCTGGCCAGCTATGCCGTGTGGACCTCCCAGGTGCGCTCGAGCCAGCTCGAGCAGCTCGATGAACTGTCGCGCAATGTTGCCTTTAGCGTGGCCTCGTCGATGCGCTTCTTTCGCTCGCTGCCCGTCGAGTACCGCCACATCGTGCTCGACCAATTGCGCAACATGGGCGGTACGCGCTTCTTCGTCAGCGTCAATGAGCGGCGCATCCCGGTCGAGGATATTGGCTCGGGGCCGGAGAAGGTGCTGGTGGTCGACAACTTCCGCGAGATCCTCACCGCCGAGTTGAACATCGACGACGTGCTGGTGGAGTTTTCGCGCGCCGAGACGCTGCGTGTCTACAACAACCAGGTGCTGCTGCACGATCTGCCGCCGCGTTGGGGCCAGCACAGCCTGCTGATGGAGCCGCTGTCGCCGCCGATCCTGGTGGTGCAGATGGAACTCGGCCCCGACACCTGGCTCTATGTCGCCACCTTGCTGCCGGTGCCCGACCTGTTCAACGAATACCGCTGGCTCTCCGGCGAGCGGCTGCTGGCGAGCCTGATGGTGCTGCTCACGGTGATCGGCCTGGCGCTGCTCGGCATCCGCAGCGTGACTCGGCCGCTGGCACGGCTGTCGCGGGCGGCGCGCCAGCTCGGCGACGATCTCGACGCGCCGCCGCTGCGTGAAAGCGGGCCGCGCGAGGTGGCCGCCACGGCAATGGCGTTCAACCGCATGCAGGAGCGCATCCGCGACCAGGTCGACGAGCGCGAACGGTTGTTCTCGGCGATCTCTCACGACCTCAAGACGCCGATTACCCGACTGCGGCTGCGTGCCGAGATGCTCGATGACCCGCTGCAGCGCGAGCGCTTCTGCGCCTCGCTGGACGAGCTCGACCTGCTGGTCAAGGGAGCCCTGGCCTCGGTCAAGGGCTTCGACCTGCACGAGGCGGTGGAGGAGGTCGAGCCACGGGCGGTGCTCGAGGAGCTGGCCGCCGAGCTGGCGTTGCAGGGCGGTGAGGTAACCCTCACGGGGCGCGCCGCCCCACTAGCGGTGAAGCCGCTGGCCTTCAAGCGCTGTCTGGCGAACCTGCTCGAGAATGCGGTGTTCTACGGCCGGCGCGCCGAGGTAACGCTGGCTGACTCTCCCGAGCAACTCTCGATCGTCATCCGTGACCACGGCCCGGGCATCCCCGAGGCTCAGCGCGAGCGGGTGTTTGCGCCCTTCGTGCGCCTCGAGCCCTCGCGCAGCCGCAATACTGGCGGCAGCGGCCTGGGGCTGGGCATCGCCCGGCATATCGCCCGCGCCTTGGGCGGCGATATCTCGCTCGGCAATCATCCAGCAGGGGGCCTGGAGGTCGCCGTCGTCCTGCCGCGGCCGCAGAATATTACGAGCTTGTAATGGTGGCGCAATACTTTGCAGGACTAGGTAACCCTACGCGTGCCCGCTCTCGACTAACGTTACTGGCACTCCGGCGACGACCGGGATCAATAACAACAGCAGGAGCACGCCAATGATGTCATTCAATATCTCTTTCCCCAAGACGGCCCTGGCCACGACGCTGGCGGCCTCGTTGACGCTTTCCGCGGCCCAGGCCGCCGAGGTGGAGGTGCTGCACTGGTGGACCTCCGGCGGCGAGGCCCGCGCGGCCAACGTGCTCAAGGAGCTGATGGAAGCCGAGGGCTACGGCTGGGAAGACTTTGCCGTGGCCGGTGGCGGTGGCGAGACCGCCATGACCGTGCTCAAGTCCCGCGCCATGTCCGGCAACCCGCCGTCGGCGGCTCAGATCAAGGGGCCCGAGATCCAGGAGTGGGGCGAGCTTGGGCTGCTCGGCGAGCTCGACGAGGTGGCCGAGGCCGAGGGCTGGGACGATCTGCTGCCGCCCACGGTGGCCGAGATCATGCGTCACGACGGCAGCTATGTGGCGGTGCCGGTCAATGTGCACCGGGTCAACTGGCTGTGGGCCAATCCCGAGGTGCTCGAGGCGGCCGGCGTGGAGATGCCGACCACCCTGGACGAGCTGTTCAGTGCCGGCGAGGCGATTCGCGAGGCGGGCTTCATCCCGCTGGCCCACGGCGGCCAGGCGTGGCAGGACGCCACCATCTTCGAGAGCGTACTGCTGGCCACCGGCGGCAGCGAGTTCTATCAGCAGGCGCTGGTCGATCTCGACCCCGAGGCGCTGGGCAGCGAACGGATGGTCGAGGCGCTGGAAACCTTCAAGCGCCTGCGCGAACTGATGGACGACGACATGTCCGGCCGCGACTGGAATATCGCCACCTCGATGGTCATCAACGGCGATGCCGGCATGCAGCTGATGGGTGACTGGGCCAAGGGCGAGTTCACCGCCGCCGAGTTGACCGCCGGCGAGGACTATCTGTGCGCCGCCGCGCCCGGCACCCAGGACGCCTTCACTTTCAATATCGACAGCCTGGCCATGTTCCGCGTCGAAGGCGAGGAGCGCGATGCCCAGCACGCCCTGGCGCGCCTGGCGCTGGAGCCGACCTTCCAGGAGGCCTTCAACCTGGCCAAAGGGTCGATTCCCGCCCGCCCCGACCTCGACATGAGCGAGTTCGACCAGTGTGCCCAGCAGTCCCTCGACGACTTCCAGCGCACCGCCGACGAGGGCGGCCTGGTGCCCAGCATGGCCCACGGCATGGCCGTGCGCGCCGATGTCCAGGGCGCCATCTTCGACGTGGTGACCAACTACTTCAACGCGCGTGACATGGCCGCCGAGGAGGCCGCCCGGCGCATGGTGAACGCCGCCCAGGCCGCACTGTAAGCCGTCGCTGCCGAACGGCAACGGGCCTGACGTAGCGGGCCCGTTGCACGTCGCTCACCTCCGAGGTATTTCGCTATGTCCCTGTCGCGTTGGGCGGCCAAGCCGGCCGCCGCTAGCGGCTCACGGCGCAGTCCGTCCGGCCTGCTCCAGGCCTGGCTGCCCAAGCTGGTGCTGGCGCCGTCGATCGCCATCTCGCTGTTCTTCGTCTACGGCTTCATGCTGTGGACCTTCATCCTCTCGCTGACCGGCTCGCGCATGCTGCCCAGCTACGACTTCGTCGGCTTCGCTCAGTACGCGCGTCTGATGGCCAACGACCGCTGGTGGGTGGCTTCCTCCAACCTGGTGATATTCGGTGGCCTGTTCGTGGCGATCTGCCTGGCGCTGGGACTGCTGCTGGCGATCCTGCTCGATCAGCGCATCCGCCAGGAGGGGGCGCTGCGCACCGTCTACCTGTATCCCATGGCACTGTCGTTCATCGTCACCGGTGTGGTCTGGAAGTGGTTGCTCAACCCAGGCCTCGGCATCCAGGCCATGGTGCGCGGCTGGGGCTTCGAGAATTTCCGCTTCGACTGGCTGGTCGACCCCGACATGGCTGTCTATACCCTGGTGATCGCCGCCGTGTGGCAGGCCTCCGGCTTCGTCATGGCGCTGTTCCTGGCCGGGCTGCGCGGCATCGACGACAGCATCCTCAAGGCCGCCCAGCTCGATGGCGCCAGCCTGCCGAGCATCTACTGGCGGGTGGTGATTCCCTGCCTGCGCCCGGTGGTGTTCAGTGCGGTGATGATCCTCTCGCACATCGCCATCAAGAGCTTCGATCTGGTGGTGGCGCTCACCGGTGGCGGGCCCGGCTACGCCTCCGACCTGCCGGCCACCTTTATGTACGCCCACGCCTTCACCCGCGCGCAGATCGGCCTGGGCTCGGCCAGTGCCATGCTGATGCTGGGCGGCGTGCTGGCGATCCTGATTCCCTATCTCTACTCCGAGTTGAGGAACCGCCGCCATGGATAACGTCATTCGCCGTCGCACCCTGGGCGCGCGACTGGGGCGTGCTGCGCTCTATGCCACGCTGCTGCTGGCTGCGCTGTTCTACCTGCTGCCACTGGCGGTGATGCTGATGACCTCGGTCAAGCCGCTGGCCGAGATCACCCCCGGCACGCTGCTCTCGTTGCCTCGTGACCCGACCCTGGCGCCCTGGGCCAAGGCCTGGGGCGAAGCCTGCACCGGCATGCGCTGCGAGGGCGTGGGGGTCTACTTCTTCAACTCCATCGCCATCGTGGTACCGGCGGTGCTGATCTCCACGCTGATCGGCGCGCTCAATGGCTATGTCTTGACCAAGTGGCGCTTCAAGGGCTCGGAGCTGGTCTTCGCGCTGATGCTGTTCGGCTGTTTCATCCCGTTCCAGGTGGTGCTGCTGCCCATGGCGCAGACCCTCGGCTGGCTGGGGCTGTCGACCTCGCGGGCGGGGTTGATCCTGGTTCATGTGGTGTTCGGCATCGCCTTCACCACGCTGTTCTTCCGCAACTTCTACGTCGCGGTGCCAACCGAGTTGGTATCCGCGGCAAAGCTCGACGGTGCCGGCTTCTTGCGTATCTTCTGGCGCATCCTGCTGCCGGTTTCGGCGCCGATCATCGTGGTCTCGGTGATCTGGCAGTTCACCCAGATCTGGAACGACTTCCTGTTCGGCGTGGCGTTCTCGGCCCACAACAGTCAGCCGGTTACCGTGGCGCTCAATAATCTGGTCAACACCTCGACCGGGGCGCGCGAGTACAACGTCGACATGGCGGCGGCGATGATCGCCGCGCTGCCCACGCTGATCGTCTACGTCCTGGCCGGCAAGTACTTCGTGCGTGGGCTCACGGCTGGCTCGGTCAAAGGCTGAGACCCTCTGAGCCACCGAACAACAAAGAGGTTACCGACATGGCAGCGCTTGAAATCAACAAGGTGTGCAAGGACTTCGGCAGCGAGCAGGTGCTCAAGGACGTGAGCCTGGCGATCGACTCGGGAGAGTTCCTGATCCTGGTAGGGCCTTCCGGCTGCGGCAAGTCGACGCTGATGAACGCCATCGCCGGACTCGAGCCGGTCACCTCTGGCGAGATCTGCATTGCCGGCGAGGATGTCACCTGGCAGACCCCGGCGGAGCGTGATATCGCCATGGTGTTCCAGTCCTACGCGCTCTATCCCAGCATGACGGTGCGCCAGAACATCAGCTTCGGCCTGGAGATGCGTAAGGTGCCCAAGGCCGAGCGCGATGCTGCCGTGGAGCGGGTCGCCGACCTGCTGCAGATGTCGCACCTGCTCGAGCGCAAGCCGTCGCAGCTCTCCGGCGGCCAGCGCCAGCGGGTGGCGATGGGGCGGGCGCTGGCCCGCGAGCCCAAGGTCTATCTGTTCGACGAGCCGCTCTCCAACCTGGATGCCAAGCTGCGCGTCGACATGCGCACCGAGATCAAGAAGCTGCATCAGCGATTGGGCACCACCATCGTCTACGTCACCCACGACCAGATCGAGGCCATGACGCTGGCCGACTGCATCGCGGTGATGCGCGACGGCCGTATCCTCCAGCTCGGCTCGCCCGATGAGGTCTATAACGATCCGGTGGACCTGTTCGTTGCCGGCTTCATGGGCTCGCCGTCAATGAACTTTCTCACCGCCACGCTGGAGGAAGACGCCGGCCAATACCGGCTGCGCGTGGAGACGCCGCAAGAGGAACCTCTGTGGCTCCCCTGGCCGCGTGAACGAGAAACCCCGGCCATGGGTGAGTGGCTCGGCCAGTCGGTCATTCTGGGGCTGCGCCCGGAGCACTTCGCCGAGGACGATGCACGGCTTGGCGAACACGCGGAGGGCGTGGCGTTCACGCCGCAAATCAGCGTGGTGGAACCCACTGGTGCGGATATTCTGCTGAAGCTCAAGCTGGGTGAGGGTGAGGCCACTGCACGGGTCGGCCCCAAGTGCCGGGTAATGGCGGGCGAGCGACTCGTGCTGCGCGTCGACATGGGCCGTGCGGTGTTATTCGACCCCGAGACCGAGCGCCGCCTGGCCTGACCCGTCAGGGCCCCGGCCGCGGCCAATAGGCGGCCGGGTATGGGGCAAGGGTCAGCGCACGCTGATTACCGTGCACTTGGCGCTGTGGGTGACCTTGTGCGAGACGCTGCCCATCATCAGCCCGGCGAAGTCGCCCAGGCCGCGGCTGCCCATCACGATGGCGTCGACGCCGAGCTTTTCGGCATGGCGCAGGATGTTGCGCGCCGGGTCGCCCTTGCTGAGGTGCGTCTCGACGTGGCTCGCGCCCATGCCGCGTGCCGCCTCGCTGGCACGTTCGATGACCGACTTGCCGGCCTCCTCGAGCACCTCGCGGGAGGATTCGAGGGCAATGGCGCCGATCCCCCACACCAGCGTGGTCTCATGGGTCAACGCTTCGGGGATGTGCAGGATATGCAGGGTCGCATCTTCCTTGCTGACCAGCTGACAGGCGACTTCGAGGGCCTTCTTGGCGTGCTCCGAGCCGTCCACGGCGATGAGTACTGAATTGAACATGGTTGTCTCCGTCAGGGATGTTTCCCCCTCAGCCTAGCCGATCATGGCGGCGCTGCATTGATCCCGGTCAAGCAAGTCTCAGCGCTCTTCCTCGAGGCGGCGCAGCCGCTGCCACACCTCGCCGCGCAGGTCCTTCATGCGCGGCGCCTCGTCGGTGGCGAAGGGCAGCGGCCGGGTCAAGCGGGCGGTACGCAGCCCCAGGCGCGCGCTGAGCAGGCCTACGCCGAGTCCCTGGCCGGCGCGGGTCGAGAGGCGTCCGGCGAGGTTCATCGACAGGATCTCCATGCTCGCCTCGCTGGCAATCTCGCTGGCGCCGGCGAAGGCCATGTTGTAGAGCACCGCGCGAAACAGCCGCAGGCGGCTGGCGTAGCCGAGCTCGAGCCCGTAGAGGCGCGCCAGGCGGTCGATCAGCGCCAGGTTGCGCCACGCCACCAGCGCCATGTCGACCAGCGTCAGCGGGCTGACCGCCACCAGCACCGCGGTGTCACCGGACATCCGCGAGATCAGCCGGCGCGCCTCGCGATCACGGGGCGCGAGCAGGTGATGAGCCAGCAGGGCACGGGTCTCGCCGCCGTCGTGGTGCGGCTGGTGGGCGGTGACGAAGCCCTGCCAGTGGGGGTGGTCGGCATCCAGGCCGAGCTGCTCGCGCAGCCGCTCCGCCAGCGCCAGTGCCTCACGCGGGTTGGCCTGGTCGAGGCCGGCCAGCGCCTCGCGCAGGCGGCCATGACGGCGCAGTCGCCGAAGTCGCCACAGCTCGCGCAGCAGGGCGCGGCCACCCAGGCCCAGCGCCAGCAGCAGCAGCACGCTCCAGGCCCCGGCCAGCCAGTCGCCGCCGAGGCTCGCCGCATACAGTGTCTGGCCGGCTTCCACGGCGCCGAGGCCGAGGGCGCCGCCGAGCAGCGTCAACAGCCCCCAGCGGCGCTTGCGCGGGCGCGCCAGGCTCGCCACCAGTGCCGCCTCGCCGGGGGCCTGCGGCTCGGCCTCGGGCTGCCAGTCGCGGCTCTCGGTGGCCGGGTCGAAGGTCTGGGCGGGGCGCGGGTCGCTGGGGGCTAGCGGTATCTCTTCTGCAGTAAAGCGCTGGCCGGGGCGAGGGTCGTTCATTGCAGCTTGTCTCCGATCAGCCAGTCGAGGGCCGCGTCGAGGCGGATGTGGGGCAGGGCGCCGGCGTTGCGGGGCAGCGGCCGAAAGGCGTGGAAGTCGAACCCCTGGCGGTCCCAGAAGCCGGCATCGGGCAGTCGCGGTGGCACCTCGCCGGGAAACAGCAGCACCTCGTCGCCGTCGAGGGTGGTACCGGCCAGCGCCGGGGTGCGCTTGCCGCGTTGCTCGACCTCGCGCGGGCGAGTGGCGCGGATCGATGCCAGCGACAGCGCGCGTACCGGCACGTCGGCGAAACGCAGGTCCTTGAGCGGCTCGGCCAGCAACGCCTCGAGCAGGCTGACCAGATGGCCGTGCTGCTCGGGGGTTACGTGGTCGGCCTTGGTGGCGGCGATCGCCAGGCGGTCGATGCGCGGTGCGAACAGCCGCGAGGCAAGGCTGCGCTTGCCGTAGGCGAAGCTCTGCATCAGCGTGGAGAGCGCCCGGGAAAGGTCCTCGAAGCGCTCGGGGCCGGCGTTGAGGGCACCGAGCACGTCGACCAGCACGATCTGCCGGTCGAAGCGCCGGAAATACTGCTGGTAGAAGGGCTTGACGATGTGTCGACGATAGTGGGCGTAGCGTGCCGCCAGGGTACGATAGACGCTGCCCTCGGGCAGCGCCTCGAGGGACTTGCGCTGGGCTTCGACGAGCCCCGGCAGCGGGAAGAACTGCAGCACCGGCGCGCCGTCGAGATCGCCCGGGAGCAGGAAACGCCCCGGCTGCAGGTCGGCGAAGCCGGCCTCGCGGGCGGCGCGCAGCCCTGCGGCATAGCGTTCGGCAATTGCCGCCAGCTGGGCCTCGTCGGCGTCAGCGGCGGGGTCGAGGTCGGTCACCGCTGCGCGCCACTCGGCGAACATGGCGTGGCGCGCCTGGCCCACGCTGAGTCGCGCATCCTGGGCCGCGCTCCAGCTCAGGTAGTCGTGGTCGAGCAGCGGCAGGTCGAGCAGCCACTCGCCGGGGTAGTCGAACAGGTCGAGGGTCAACTCGCGGCTCTCGCCGCCGAACAGGCCGCGCTTGGCCGGGCGGTAGCGAATCACCAGGCGCAGTTCGCTGATGCCGCGGGTCGGTGCCGGCCAGCGCGGCGGAGTCTCGTCGAGCGCCGCCAGTGCCTGGTCGTAGGGGAAGCGCGGCACGCCGAGGTCGCGCTGGCTGACCCGGCTGGCGCCGAGCAGGCGGCCGTCGCGGGCCGCCGGCAGCAGGTCGAGGCGCGCCTCGAGGCCGGCGTGGCGCAGTTGGTGGACCAGCGAGGTGAGAAACGCGGTCTTGCCGGACCGCGACAGGCCGGTGACCGCCAGCCGCAGCTGGCGGTCGCGCCCGCGTTCGATGAGGTTAACCAGTTCGCGTGCCAGGGGTTGCGGCATGCATGACCACTCGTGGTGTGAATTCAGCCACTAATGTGCGGGCCAGTGGGCGCCTTGGCAAGTCGCTGCCAGGCCAGTAATGCCACCGGCAGCAGCGCCAGCGGGATCAGCAGGGCATTGAGCGTGGCCCAGCCGAGCTGGCTGACCAGCGGCCCGGCGAGCAGCGCGGTGAGTGCCACGGTGGAGAACACCAGGAACTCGTTGGCGGCCTGGGTACGGGCCTTCTCTACCGGCCGATAGGTCTCGGTGAGCAGCCCGGTGGCGGGCAGGAAGGTGAAGTTCCAGCCCAGCCCGAGCAGCACCAGGGCAAAGTGAAAGCCCATCACCCCGGCCTCGATCTGCGCAGCCAAGGCGCTGGCCACCAGCAGCACGCAGCCGGCGACGATCATGCGCCTGGCGCCGAAGCGGGCGGTCAGGTGGCCGGTGAAGAACGACGGCAGGAACATCGCCACCACGTGCCACTGAATGGTCGCGGCAACGTGGTCGAAGTGGTGCCCGACGCTAGCCATCGCCAGCGGCGTGGCGGTCATCGCCAGGTTCATCACCCCGTAGCCGATCAGCGCGGCACTGACGGCGACGATAAAGGTCGGCTGGCGCAGGATCTCGCCCAGCGGCCGCGGCGTGCCCTCGCCATGGGTGCGGGTCGCCGGTGGCAGCCGTGTGACGGCGAGGATCAGCAGAGCCACCAGGTAGAGCGCGCCGAGCCCGACGAAGCTGCCCAGGAAGGGCACCTCGCCGAGCTCGCGGCTGACCCGGGCCAGCCATGGACCGAAGAAGGCGGCCAGCACGCCGCCGCCCATCACCAGGCCGATGGCGCGGTCACGCAGTGGCGCCGGGGCGGCCTCCACCGCGGCGAAACGGTACAGCTGACCGAAGCCGATGCCGATGCCGATCAGCCAGGTGGCCAGCAGGAACAGCGCGAAGTGCTGGCTGCGCAGCGCCTGCACCGCCACTACCACGCCCACCAGCCCCAGCAGGTTGCCGAGCACGAAGCCGCGCTTGCGGCCCAGCCGGGCCATGATCAGCGAAGCGGGGATGGTGGCGCACATCAGCCCCAGCCACTGGGTGGCCACCGGCGCAGTGGACCAGTTGGCGCTGGGCGCCAGGCTGGCGCCGATCAACGGCGATACCGCGATCAGCAGGATATTGCCGCTGACCAGCAGGGCCTGGCACAGCGATAGCAGGGTGACGGTAATGGGCATGCGGGGTTCTCCGGTGGCTAACTGGTGCTGTCGGTGGAGGCGAAGCGCTGGCGGTAGACGCTGGGTGAGACGCCGTAGTGGCGCTGAAACTGGCGGCGTAGCTGTTCGGCGCCGCCCAGTCGCCAGCGCGCGGCAAGGCGCGGCAGCGATACCGGCTGGCTGGTGTCGAGCAGTGCCAGGCGCGCCTGCTCGAGGCGCAGCCGGGTCAGGTAGGCGCCGGGCGTGGTGTTCAGGTGGCGGCGAAACAGCCGGGTCAGGTGGCGCGGCGAGACGGCCATCTGCGCGGCCATGGCCTCGACGTGATGGTCGCCGCCGGGGTCGCCGTGCAGGTGGTCGAGCAGGCGCCGCAGCGGGCCGGCGTCCTGCTGCTGGCGCAGCACCTCACTGAACTGCGACTGGCCGCCGGGGCGGTGCAGGAAGACCACCAGCTCGCGGGCCACCCGGCCGGCCAGGGCGGCGCCGTGATCGGCTTCCAGCATGGCCAGCGCCAGGTCGATGCCGGCGGTGACGCCGGCGCTGGTATAGCGGCCGCGGCTCTCGACGTAGAGCGCATCGGGCTCGACCCTGAGTGCCGGATACGCCTCGGCCAGCGCCGCGGCGTGACGCCAATGGGTGGTGACCCGGCAGCCGTCGAGCAGTCCTGTCGAGGCGAGCAGGAAGGCCCCGGTGCAGATCGAGCCGAGCCGCCGAACCGCCGGTGCCAGGCCGCGCAGGGTGGTCAGCAGGGCGGCGTCCTGGCGCAGCGGCATGACGCCGTGTCCACCGGCTACCAGCAGGGTATCGAGGGGCGCCAGGGCCGCAAGCTCGGCCTGACCGTGGGTGGCCTGCACCGCCAGGCCGCCGTTGGTCATCACGCTACCCGCTGCGGGCGCCACCAGATGCAGCTGATACAGCGGTGTCGCGCTGAGGGCATTGGCGCTGGCGAACACCTGCCAGGGACCGCTGACGTCGAGCAGCTGGCAGTCGGGGTAGGCGAACAGGGCGATGCGGCGGGTCACGGGGCAATCTCCGGCGACTTGACCCCTGCAGTGTCGGCGCTGGCGGTGATGTCGGCAAGGACCGCTTGACCACCGATTCGGACATGATGGGCTCGAAACCACGCAGCCCCGCACGGGGCGGGGCTGCATAGGTGTCTACCTCGTGTCGCGGGTCGCTCAGACGCCGGCGAAGGCGGCGTACATGATCACCACCAGCACGATCAGCACGATGCCGGTGGGCACGGCGCCCTTCCACGGCGTCAGGTCGACGTCGCCGCTGTGCTCGTGGACCCAATCGGTCTCCCGCGGGCGCAGCTTGCCGATCACCAGCATCACCACCACCAGCAGCACGAACACGCTGGCCACGAAGTGGAACTCGTGCATCACCACCGGCAGCTGGTTGAACGGCGGCACGAAGTAGCCGGCGGCGATCAGCAGGCAGCCACCTACCAGGGCGATCTTGGCCGCCATCGGAGGCACCCGCTTGGTCAGCAGGCCGACGATGACCACCGCCAGGATAGGGATGAAGTAAATGGCGTTCATGCGCTGCAGGTAGCCGAACAGGCTCTCCTGGCCGGCCAGCAGCGGGGCGATGGTCATGGTGGCAAAGGCCATGATCCAGCCGAACACCTTGCCCGACTTGACCACCTGCTCTTCGCTGGCGTCCTTGTTGAGCACGCCCTTGTAGATGCCCAGGCTAAAGATGGTGGTGGTGCTGTTGAGCGCCGAGTTGAACGACGACAGGATGGCGCCGACCATCACCGCGGCGAAGAAGCCGGTGAGGTAGGGCGGCAGCACGTTGAATACCAGGTGGCCGTAGGCCTCGTCGGCGCGCACCCCCTGCTCGGCGTAGAGGTGGTAGGCGATGATGCCCGGCAGCACCAGGTAGAGCGGCCCTAGCAGTTTGAAGAAGCCGGTCAGCAGCACGCCCTTCTGGCCCTCGGCGAGGTTCTTGGCGGCGAAGGTACGCTGGATGATCTGCTGGTTGGTGGTCCAGTAGAACAGGTTGATCAGGAACACCCCGGTAAACAGGGTGAAGAACGGCACCTGTTGGTCGGAGCCGCCGATCGAGTTGAGCTTCTCGGGGTCGCTCTCCTTGAGGATGCTCCAGCCTTCGAAGATGCCGTCACCGCCGCTGACCGCCTGCAGGCCGAAGTAGACGATCACGAAGCCGCCGATCAGCAGGCCGACGCCGTTGAGGGTGTCGGACACGGCGACGGTACGCAGCCCGCCGAACAGGGCATAGATGGCGCCGATGATGCCGACGATCCATACCGTCAGCCACAGCAGGGTGGTCGGCGACTGGATGCCGGTCAGGCCCTGCAGGTCGAGCATGCCCTGCAGGCCCATGGCGCCTGAATAGAGAATGATTGGCAGCAGGATCACTGCATAGGCGATCAGGAAGATCACGTTGGTGATCAGCTGGGTGCCGGCGTCGAAGCGGATCGATAGTAGCTGCGGTAGGGTAGCGATACCGCTGCGCAGAAAGCGCGGCAGGAAGAACAGCGCCAGCGCCACCAGCGCAATCACCGCCACCACTTCCCAGGCCATCACGCTCAGGCCGTCGCTGAAGGCGGCGCCGTTGAGTCCCACCATCTGCTCGGTGGAGAGGTTGGTCATCAGCAGCGACCCGGCGATCAGCGGGAAGGTCAGGGTGCGGCCGGCGAGGAAGTAGCCGCTGGTGCTCTTGTGGTCATCGCGACGCGTGATGCGCCAGGTGATGAAGGCGACCAGTCCCGTGAAGAACAGGAAGGAGGCCAGGGTCAGGGCATGCATGATGGGTCACCTTGCGGTTGGCGTGAATGTTGCGACGCTTTCTCGTCGAGATCACCGAAGTAAATGCGAGACATTTCCGGTGACGTGATTTTAGTTAGGTGACACGATTCTCACATTCGCCTTTGGTCGTATGTTGGCGATTTTATTCGGTAAGTTTACGAAATATTTGCGTCTACGCTGTTGGCTTAGGGATTGCCGAAGAGCTGTGCCAGCATGGGTATCGCAGCAATCAGGAAGCCGAGCACGGCGATGCCGTAGCCCAGCGGGCGGCGTCGGCGCCGTCGCGCCAGGCTGAGGCCGACGAGACATACCACCAGTCCGACCAGGTTGAAGACGAACAGCGACATTTCCAGCAGCTCCTGGGTGGCCATCGTGACTCCTTGACGTAAGCTTGGGCTATGAGCGCGGGGGAACCCCCGGTGAGTGGCGGGCTCTGATGATAGCAACTGCCTCCTGCAGCTGCAGCGGGGCCACGGCGATAAAGGAGATGGCATGGCCGATGCAGATGACGTACTGGTGTTCTGGTTCGACGAACTGACCCCCGCACAGTGGTTCCGCAAGGATACCGCGCTCGACGCGGCCATCGCCGGGCGCTTTGGCGCACTGCTCGAGGCGACGGGCCGCGGGGAGCTGTGGGAGTGGCGGCTGTCGGCGCGCGGTCGGCTGGCCGAGATCATCGTGCTCGACCAGTTCTCGCGCAATGTGCATCGCGATACGCCAGCGGCCTTCGCCAATGACGGCATGGCCCTGGTGCTGGCCCAGGAAGCCGTGGCCCAGGGCAGCGACCGCCACCTTGATGTCGCCTGGCGCGCCTTCCTGTACATGCCCTATATGCACAGCGAGTCGCTCAAGGTGCACGACCAGGCGCTGCGGTTGTTCGACCAGCCGGGCCTCGAGGAGAACCTGCGCTTCGAGCACCAGCATCGCGATATCATTGCGCGATTTGGCCGCTACCCCCATCGCAATGCCATACTGGGGCGCGACTCCACGGCGGCGGAGCTGGCCTTTCTCGAACAGCCTGGCTCGTCGTTCTGAGGCACTCACGCCGCGGGCGAGCGCATGCGGCATGATTCAATGGATGAAGGAGACACACGATGGGATTGATTCTGTGGTTGATCATTGGTGGTCTGGCGGGCTGGATTGCCGGCAACATCATGCGTGGCGGTGGCTTCGGTATCCTCGGTAACATCGGTGTGGGGATCGTCGGGGCGGTAATCGGTGGTTTCTTGTTCAGCCTGCTGGGGCTGCAGTCCGGTGGCTTCATCGGCTCGTTGGTGACCGCCACGGTGGGTGCGGTGTTGCTGCTATGGGTGATCTCCAAGGTGCGCAGCGGCTGAGATAGCCGCGCTAGTAGCTAATCACCGCCCGGCCCGTGCCGGGCGGTGTGCGTTCAGGCTTGGGAGATTGGTGCTATGTCCGGCAAGGGGTCAGCGGCGTAGCAGCTTGCGATAGCGATCCAGCTGCTGGTCGAGCCATTCGCCGTCAGCGGCGTGGTTCAGCTCGCGCCCGGGCACTCTCAAGGCGAGCACGAAGACGCCCTGGGGCGCCTGGCCAAGCCGGCGGGCGGCCAGCGCTGCGAGTGCGCCCTCGAGGCGCTGGGGGCGGCGCCAGGTCAGCCGTAGCGCCTGCTGTTCGAGCAGATAATCGAACCGGGCGGCATCCTTGAGCACCGACATGGCACCGTGTACCAGCCCCTGGGAGAGGCTCTCCAGGGTACGATAGGCCGGCGCGCCGGCGGCGCGGCAGGCGTGGGCGCCCTCGACCCGGCAGCGCTCACGAGCCTCGGCGTCAGCCGGCCAGTTACCTCCGCTGAGTCGCCCTGCGGTGGCCGAAAACAGCTGGGTGAGGGTCATGCAGGGCGTACCATCGGCTAGCGGTTGCGACGACTCGCTGACATGGCCGCCGGCCATGGCCCCGCGCAGCCAGCGGTAGTCGCAGGCGCGCTGAACGGTGGCGCGGGCGTCCGCCAGCGAGTGATGGGCGCCGTGCAGCGAGCGCAGCAGCGAGAGGGTGCGAAGCATCGGATGTCCTTGGGTGCAGGCAGTGTCGTGCAAAGCCAGGGCAAGGATATCACCAAAAAAACCGCCCGGCTGCGATCAGCCGGGCGGCGGGTAGTGGCGACGCCAGAATGGGCTTAGGCGGTGGCGCCGGCCTTTTGGCCGACCAGTTCCTTGAGGCAGGATTCGATGATCGACAATCCCTCTTCCAGGATCTCGTCTTCGATGGTCACCGGCATCAGGAAGCGGATGGTGTTGCCGTACATGCCGCAGGAGAGCAGGATCAAGCCGTTCTCGCGGGCTTTTTTGCACAGCGCCGCGGCCAGGTCGGCGTCCGGAGTGTGGTTGGCCTTGTCGGATACCAGGTCGAAGGCCGCCATGGCGCCCATGTTGCGCGCGTTGTCGATGCAGTCGAAATCCTGCTGCCAGGTGGCGAAGCGCTTGGCCAGCTTGTCGCCCAGGGCGTTGCTCTTGGCGAGGATGTTCTCCTCTT
This sequence comes from Halomonas salipaludis, assembly GCF_002286975.1. Lineage (GTDB taxonomy): Bacteria > Pseudomonadota > Gammaproteobacteria > Pseudomonadales > Halomonadaceae > Franzmannia > Franzmannia salipaludis. The sequence goes on along the minus strand of NZ_NSKB01000002.1, from coordinate 190,948 downwards.
CGAAGACCTCGAGTACCGCCAGGGTCGCGGCGCAGGAGACCGGACTACCGGTGTAGGTGCCGCCCAGCGAGTTGCCGCCGGAGGCGTCCATTACCTTGTCGGTACCCACTACCGCAGAGATTGGCATGCCATCGGCCATGCTCTTGGCCATGGTCATGATGTCCGGTTCGACGCCGCTATGCTCGATGGCGAACATCTTGCCGGTGCGACCGAAGCCGGACTGTACTTCGTCGATGATCATCAGGATGCCGTGCTCGTCGCATATCTCGCGGATCGCCTTGAGGAAGCTGGTCGGCGCCGGGTAGAAACCGCCTTCGCCGAGTACCGGCTCGAGCACGATGGCTGCGGTGTCCTTGGGATTGGCGTCGGTCTTGAGCGCCATCTTCAAGCCACGCAGGGCTTCGTCTTCACTGACACCGTGGTAGGGCACCGGGAAGGGCGCGCGAAAGACATTGCCCGGCATGCTGCCGAAGTCTGTCTGGTAGGGCGCGACCTTGCCGTTCATGGCCATGGTCATGAAGGTACGGCCGTGGTAGCCGCCGTCGAAGCAGATCACGTTGTTCTTGCCGGTAGCGGCGCGGGCAACCTTGACGGCGTTCTCCAGCGCCTCGGCACCGGAGTTGGCCAGCATCACCTTGGCGTGACCGCGCACCGGGGTGATCTGGCTGAGCTTCTCGGCCACCTTCACATAGCCCTCGTAGGGCATCACGGTCTGGCAGGTGTGCATTACCTTGTCCAGTTGCGCCTTGACTGCCTCGACCACCTTGGGGTGGCGGTGGCCGATATTGAGTACGCCAATGCCGCCGGCGAAGTCGATGATGCGGTTGCCGTCGGCATCCCAGATCAGCGCATTCTCGGCGCGATCGGCGAACTGGGTCGCTGGGCTGGCGGCGCCATTGGCGACATAGCGTTGCTTGAGGTCGTTGAGCTGTGCGTTATTCATCAAACCTGTCTCCTTGGAAAGGCGTCGTGGGCGATCAAAGGCCGCCGATGCATACGTATTTTAGTTCAGTGAAGTCATCCAGGCCGTGGTGCGACCCTTCACGGCCCAGGCCTGACTCCTTGACGCCACCGAATGGCGCAAGTTCGGTGGAAAGCAGACCTTCATTGACCGCTACCATGCCATATTCCAGGCTCTCCATGACATGCCAAATGCGCCGATAGTCGCGGGCATAAAAGTAGGCGGCAAGCCCGAACTCGGTGGCGTTGGCCATGGCGATGGCCTGCTCGTCGGTGTCGAAGCGAAACACCGGAGCCAGCGGGCCGAAGGTCTCCTCGCGGGCCACGCGCATCTCGGCGGTGACGTCGGCGACCACGGTGGGCTGGAAGAAGGTGCCGCCGAGGGCATGCGGTTCGCCGCCACATACCAGCCGCGCGCCTTTCTCCAGGGCATCGTGGATATGCGACTGGACCTTGTCCACCGCCGCGGCATTGATCAGCGGGCCCTGCATCACGCCCTCGTCGAGGCCGTCGCCGACCTGGAGCTCGGCGACCCGGGCAGCGAGCTTTTCGAGGAAGGCGTCATAGACGCCGTCCTGGACCAGGAAGCGGTTGGTACATACGCAGGTCTGGCCGGCGTTGCGAAACTTGGAGGCGATGGCGCCCTCCACCGCGGCGTCGAGGTCGGCGTCATCGAAGACGATGAACGGCGCATTGCCGCCCAGCTCCATGGAGACCTTCTTGACCGTGCTGGCGCACTGTGCCAGCAGTCTCTTGCCCACCGGGGTGGAACCGGTGAAGGAGACCTTGCGCACTCGCGGGTCGCTGGTCAGTACCTCGCCGATGGCAGCTGGTTTCTCAGCAGTGACCACGTTGAGCAGGCCGGCAGGAAAGCCGACTTGCTCGGCGAGGCGTGCCAGGGCCAGGGCGGTCAGCGGGGTGGCCTCGGCGGGCTTGATCACCACCGGGCAGCCGGCGGCCAGTGCTGGGGCGCACTTGCGGGTGATCATCGCCAGCGGGAAGTTCCACGGGGTGATGGCGGCGACCACGCCGACCGGCTCGCGCAGCACCAGCAGGCGCTTGTCGGCGCCGTGGCTGGGCAGGGTCTCGCCGGCCATGCGCTTGGCCTGTTCGGCGTAGAACTCGATGAAGCTGGCGCCGTAGGCGACTTCGCCGCGGGACTCGGCGAGCGGTTTGCCCTGCTCCAGGGTCATCAACCGCGCCAGGTCCTCCTGGTGGGCCATGATCGCCTCGAACCAAGCGCGCAGCAGCGCACTGCGCTGCTTGGCCGGGGTCTTGCGCCACACCGGCCAGGCCGCCTCGGCCGCGGCCACCGCGTCGCGTGCGGCCTCGGCATCGAGGTCGGGCACCTCGGCAAGCACCTCACCGCTGGCCGGGTTGGTCACGGCGAAGCGTCGCTCGGCGTCGCGCCAGGCGCCGGCGATGAACGCCTTGTCGATCATCAGATCGGGAAGAGAGGATATGGGCATGGGGCCTCCTGAGGGAACGATGTCGACGATTGTTATCATAATTGACGAGGTGTGCAATATATAAAACGCTCAATATTCAATTGACCCCGAACCATCGGCGCCCTGTACGCTTTCGGCTACACTAGGCGCCGATTTATGCATTGCCGTCTTTCGTCATATCGAGGTGAGTCTTGGTCGATCCCCTGAATGCCTGGTGGGCGCAACAACTGGTGCTGTGTGGCTGGGCCTTCGAGCCTGACCCGACGGCGGTGTCGGCGGAGCTGGCCGGCGAGCGACTGGTGCACCTCGGGGTCGAGGAGCGCAGCGAGCTGGGTTGGCGGTTGCTCGAGGCGTTCGCCCCGGGCCAGCCCAATCCGCTGTGCCAGCTCGACGCCCTGGAGCTGCTGGCGCTGGCGTCAGCGGCGGGCTGGCTGCCCGGCGAGCAGGTGCACGCCTGGGTCAAGCGGCTGGGGGAGGAGATCTGTGCTCACCATCGCGACCTCGACGACTGGCTCAAGGCGCTGCTGGCGGTGCGCAGCGGCGAGGGCTGGGTGCGCGGCGACGATGGCTTCTATGAGGCCTGCGAGGCCCTGGCGCGCCTCGAGCAGGACGGCGATGGCGTGACCTGGGAAATGCTTGTCGCCCGCCTGGCGCGTCGCGAGCCGCTGGCTGCACTGTGGCCGAGCGCCCCGGGGGAGTCGGTATGGCGGTTGCGTGCGGCCTTCGCCCCGACCCTGGCGCTGCCGCCGAGCCCGGGGCTCGACTGGCCCGATGTCGCCGCCTGGCTCGGCGAGGTATGGCAGGTGCATGACCGCGATGAGCTGATCCGCCTGATGCTGTGGCTGGCCGGGCAGGGCGACCGCTATGGCTGGGACCTCGATGCCAGCCGCTTGCTCGAGCAGGACGCCGACCAGCGCCAGGCGTGGCTGGCCGGTCTGCAGGATGCCAAGCCCTACGGGCATGTGCTATTGACCTTCGTGGCGCGTGGCGAGCCGTTGGAGTGGGCGGCCTGGGACTGGTTGCGACTGGTCGAGCTGGCCTATGCCGGCTGGTGCCTGGAGTGGCTCAGCCAGCAGGAGGCCGAGGACTTTGCCGGCCATGCCCTGGATCTGCTGTCGCGGCGCTATAGTGACTGGCTGGCGCTGGTCAACGCCTACCAGCGCGGTCGCAGCCTGTTCGACGGGCGTGACTTGAGCGGTGAAGTGGCGCATGACTGGGCGCTGCTGCTGCAGTCGCCGGCGAGTCCCTGGCGCGAGCCGCTGGCCGGCCTGCTCGAAGAGCCGCTGCGCGAGCGTAGCCGGGCGGCGATGCGCGCCTGGCGCAGCGGGCCGCGTCATTGGGTGTTGGCACTGGCCTCGATCCGCGAGCCGGACCTGCTCTTCCGCCAGGGCATCGCACTGCCGCCGAGTGCTGCACGACGCGACGATGCCCGCGGCTACCTGCGCGAGACCCTGGGGCTGTTTCCCGATGACGGCGCCGACGGGCTGCGCCGCTACTGGTTGCCGGCCCAGGCCCATCACCTCAATCAGTTGGCCGCCGATGCTAGCCACTCGGCGCTGCCCAGGACCCATACCCCGTTCGGCGAACCGCAGCCAGCGGCAGTGGCTCAGCGCAACGCGCTGGCCGCCTGCAGCCGTCACGCGGCGACCATTCATATGGCCGAGAAATACGCCTTCTACCTGCAGATGACGCTGGATAGCGACGAATTCGACGCCGCGGCGCTTGCCGACCAGGCCGAGTCGCTGCGCGGCGTGCTGTGCCGCTTCTACCCCGATGCGCGACGCTTGCTGAGCGCCTGGGCCGCCTGGGAAAGCGTACTGCCCGACGGCGACGGACCGCTGCTGAGCCATGAGATCTGCTGGCACCGCGACGATCCCGGCAGCCCCTTCCACTGGCTGGACTGGACGCCGGGCGCCTGGCATGAGCCCGGCGATCGCCCCAGCCTGCCGCGCTTCACCGCACTGGCCCTGGTCGGTCCGCTCAATACCAGCGCCTGGAGCGATCCGCTGCCCGAGAGCCCCCGCGAGTGCGAGGCGATCCGCGAGTGGCTCGACGGCCACTACGGTCTGCATGGCCCCGAAAGCGTGGCCGAGTTTCTTGATTTTCTGCTCGGTTCCGGCGACCGCCAGGAGTATCAGATCAACTACGCTCCCTATACCCTCAATGCTGCGCGGCTGGCCTCCGAGATCGCCACCCTGGAATCCGACGACTGCGGCGAGGAGGAGCGCAACCATCTGCTGCGGCTGGCCCGGGTGCGCGACAACGAGGATGGCTGCAACGACATCGACATGACCGCCTGGGACGTTGCCCAGGCGGTGGATCTGGCGATCGCCGCACGCCAGTTGAACTGGCTCGACGAGGCGGCCTTCGCCGCCGCGCTGGAGCGTGCCATGCGGCTGGCCGGCGAGCACTACGGCGGCTGGTCGGCCTATGCGCGAGGCCTCTACACCGGCTTCTCGTTCTTCATGGGCGAGACTGAGGAGCGGGCGGACTTCCTGGCCAGCTTCCGCGAGGCGCTGGTGGCCTGGTTGACCGGGGCGCCGCCGCTGGCCGGCGCCTGGGCGAGTCTCGACTTCCCCGGTGCGCGCCCGCGGCACTGGGCGCCGATGCATATTGATACTCTGCCGGGGGATGCGCGCACCCTGCATTAACGAAACGTTACCTTCTCGGCTGTCGCCAGACGCCATAACATGGATTATATTCATCAGGTTATTGTCAACAGGCGCTTCCTGTCAGGCGCTTGATCTTTCTTGGCATCGGACCGCTGACAGGCCGCTATGGACGTGGTACGTCGGGCAAGCGCCCTTGGCACCACTTCCACAGCGATGTCATATCGCCTCCTGCGCGCTGCTAATGCGTGATGGAGGCGAAGCGCGGTTCGCGTATTCGTGAACGAGGTCGCTGGAATGTTGCGTATTGCTGGCGTATGTCTGCTTGTTGGTATCGTGGCTGGCTGTGCTGGAACGCCCCAAGAAGAGCCCCCCGCCGATTACTTCGGTACATCCCTGCCGTCTCTCGACTATGATCCGCTGATGTCGCCGGTCGACAACTCCAACCGCGAACTGCGCAGTTTCCAGCGCCCGTCACCGGCGCTGGTGCGCCAGGCGCTGCTGGCCCAGCACGAGCGCTGGGTGGGCACCCCCTATCGCCTCGGCGGCGAGGGCCAGGCCGGCATCGACTGCTCGGCGCTGATGCAGCACGTCTTCAACGACAGCTTCAGCATGGACCTGCCGCGTACCACCGAGTCCCAGGCGCTGCAGGGCAGCCGTATCGAGCGCAGCGAGCTGCGCCCCGGTGACCTGGTGTTCTTCCGCCCGCCGGGGCCCTACAACCACGTAGGGGTATACGTCGGCGACGGCTACTTCCTGCACGCCTCCACGTCCCAGGGGGTGATCCTCTCCGAGATCGACAACGTCTACTGGCAGCGCCACTATTGGCAGTCGCGGCGGCCCATGGAGCCGACCCAGCTGGCCCAGCGCGCGGCCTGGCGTCAGCGTGGCTGATCGGGGTGCTCGAGCACGAAGTCGACGAAGGCCTGCTCGGCCCGCGACAGGCCGCTGCCACGGGCCCAGGCCAGGGACAGCGCTAACCATGCCCGGGGGGCGAACGACACCGCGGCGAGCCCCGGCTCATCGATCACCCGGCGCAGGAAGGTGGTAATGCCGAAGCCCTGGCGAACGATGGCCTTGGTCAGCGGGATCAGGTTCGACTGAAAGGCCACGTCGGCATGGTGTCCGCCCGCCTCGGCCAGGGCATCGACGAATTCTCGGTGGAAATAGCCGTCCTGAAACAGCACCAGCGGCTCGCTGAAGAAGTCTGCCGGTGAGACGCTGGCGCGCCCCGCGAAAGGGTGATCCTCCGGCACGCACACCACCATCTCCTCGCGCAGGAAGCGACGCCGTTCCAGCCTCTGGCTGGCGGCATCGTCGATCACTACGCCCAGATCCAGCTCGCCTGCGTTGATCATGTGCTGCAGGCGACGGGTGCCGGCCTCGACCACCGTCAGGCGGATGCCTGGGTGACGCGCCTTGAAGCCCATCAGCAGCGGCGGGAAATAGTAGGAGCCGAGCATCGACGGGATGCCGATGCGCACCTCGCCCTTGACCAGGCCGTGCAGCTCGCGCATCGCCAAATGAGTGGCCTCGGCGCGCTCGAGCAGTGCCTTGGCGTGGGCATAGAGTGCTTCGCCCTCGGCGGTGAGGCTGATGCGCCGCTCATGGCGATGGAACAGGCTGAGCTCGAGGCGCTTCTCGAGATTGGCGACAGTCTGGCTGATCGCCGACTGAGCGACGTGCAGTTCGCGGGCGGCGGCGCTGAAGCCGCGCTGGTCGGCGACGCTGACGAAACACTGCAGGGCGCGTAGATCGAAAGGCAGGCTCATAAGCAAATCCGATGACGGTTATCAAAAGTTGCTGTTTGGCTTATTGGTGCGAGGCATTGATCATGCTCCTGCCACTCGGAGACGTCCATGATCGAAGCCCATAGTCGCGCCTGGTGGCGCGCAACCCTGGCCCTCTGCCTGGGATCCTTCACGGTATTCATCAATCTCTATGCGCCGCAGCCGCTGTTGCCCGAGCTGCGCCAGGTATTCGGCATCTCGACCCTGGCCGCGGGGCTGGTGATGTCGGTGTCGACGCTGACCCTGGCGCTGGCGCTGCTGGTATTCGGCACGCTCTCCGATGCCATCGGTCGGCGTGGCATCATGCTGGTGACCTTGCTGCTGACCACGCTGTGCAGCCTGGGGCTGGCGCTGGCGCCGGACTACCACACCCTGCTGTGGCTGCGTGCCGTTCAGGGCTTCGTGCTGGGCGGCCTGCCGGCGGTAGCGATCGCCTGGATGGGCGATGAGTTCGACAGGCGCGCGCTGATGCTGGCGGTTGGGTTATATATCAGCGCCAATACCCTGGGCGGCATCGGCGGCCGGGTAGTGGGTGGCTTCGCCGCCGATCTGGGCGGCTGGCAGGCCAGCTTCGCCACCGTGGGGGCGGTCAGCGTGGTATGCGTGGCGCTGTTCTGGAAGCTGCTGCCCAGGTCGCGCCACTTCGAGCCGCAGCCGTTCCGCCTGACGGTGGCGCTGGGCTCCATCGCCGGCCACCTGCGCAATCCGCTGCTGCTGGGAGCCTATTTGCTCGGCGGGCTCAACTTCATGGTCTTCATCAACCAGTACAGCTACATCACCTTCCGCCTCAGCGAGGCGCCCTTCGGCCTCACGACCCAGTGGCTGGGAATGATCTTCGTTACCTACCTGGGGGGTACCCTGGGCGCCTCGCTGTCCGGGCGGGCCGCCCAGCGGCTGTCGCAGCCGCGCTGCATGATGCTGGGTATTGCGATATTTGCCGCCGGCACCCTGCTGACCCTGGCCGGCTCGCTGGCGGCGATCATCATCGGACTGACGGTCAACGCCTTTGGCTTCTTCTTCGCCCACTCGACGGCCTCGAGCTGGGTAGGGCGCCAGGCCAGGACGGCCCGCGGCAGCGCCTCGGCGCTCTACCTGGTGTTCTACTACGTCGGCGCCAGCCTAGGCGGCTTCTACCTGGAGCCGTTCTGGCAGCTGGCCCACTGGTGGGGCGTGGCGCTGGCCTCGTGGCTGGTGCTGGTGGTGACCCTGGCACTGGCCGTATGGCTAGCGCGCCAGGAGCGCCGCCTGGCGGAGAAGGCTTAGATTGAAACGTCGCCGAGCGCAGCCAGTTGTTAGGTGAAGCCTACAGGCCGCCGGCCTCATCCCCCCAGATCTCTTCGAGGCGTTCGACCCGGCCGCAGGCCGACTTGTAGAAGCGGTAGCGCAGCGGGTTCTCCTGATAGTAGTTCTGGTGGTACTCCTCGGCCGGATAGAAGGCCTCGAAGTCGTTGATCTCAGTGGCGATGGCACGCTCGAAACGCTCGGCTACGGCGTCGCGGCTGGCCTCGGCCAGGGCGCGCTCCTCGTCGTTGGCGGTGAAGATCGCGCTACGATAGGCCTCGCCGGCGTCGCAGAACTGACGGTCTTCAACGAAGGGGTCGATGTTGCGCCAGAACACGTGCAGCAGCGTCTCGTAGTCGACCTGCGACGGGTCGTACTCGACCTTGACCACTTCGGCATGCCCGGTGCCGCCGGCCACTACCTGCTCGTAGCTGGGATTCTCGACGTCACCGCCGCTGAAGCCGGAGGTGGTGGCGAGCACGCCATCGACGGCGTCGAAGAACTCCTCCACGCACCAGAAGCAGCCACCGGCGAAGACCGCCTCGGCGGGTGGCTGGTTGGCCTCCTCGGCGTGGGCAGCGAGTGGCAGCAGGGCGAGCAGGGCATAGCGAAGCGGACGAATCGATGGCATGGTAATTGACCGATTGCGGGACGATGTCTGCTTTGATGGCCTGATGGCATAGGGGTTCCCCGGGTATCTGCGGCTGCCGGTGTAAGGAAGCGAGGCCCCAACGCGACTTAGCGCCAACCTGAATGCGCAGTAACCTCTAAGAATAGGACGCCGGGGGCGTGCGTAACCTGAGGTCCAGGCAGATACCCCGATCATGGAGAGACGAGCTTGGCACAACGACGACTATGGATCCTGGCCGGCATCGCGCTGGTAGTGGCGGCATTCTTTATCAGCGGCGCGCACCAGTGGCTGACCCTCGACAACCTAAGGGCCAATCAGCTCGAGTTCCAGCGCTGGTTCGGCGAACGGCCGCTGCTGGTCGGCGGCGGGTTCTTCCTGATCTACACGCTGATGGCCGGGCTGTCGCTACCCGGGGCAACGCTGCTGACGCTGCTCGGCGGGGCGCTGTTCGGCTTCGGCTGGGGGCTGTTGATCATCTCCTTCGCCAGCACCCTGGGCGCGACCCTGGCCTTCCTGATCGCGAGGACCCTGGCCCGCGGCCCGCTGGAGCGGCGCTTTGCCTCCCAGCTTGACAGCATCAACCGCGGCATCCAGCGCGAAGGCGCACTGTATCTGTTCACCCTGCGTTTGATTCCGCTGTTCCCGTTCTTCGTCATCAACCTGGTGATGGGGCTGACGCGAATGAAGGTGGCGACCTTCTACTGGGTCAGCCAGCTGGGCATGCTGCCCGGTACCGCGGTGTTCGTGAACGCCGGCCGCGAACTCGGCAGCCTCGAGTCGCTGGGCGGCATCCTGTCGCCGACGCTGATCGCATCGTTCGTGCTGATCGGGCTGTTTCCGCTGCTGGCACGCTTCACGGTGGAGGCGATCAAGCGTCGCCGGCTGGCCAAGGCCTACCACCGGCCGCGCAGCTTCGACTACGACATCGTGGTGATCGGCGCCGGCTCGGCGGGGCTGGTAGCGAGCTACATCGCCGCGGCGGTCAAGGCGCGGGTAGCGCTGGTGGAGCGCGATGCCATGGGCGGTGACTGCCTGAATACCGGCTGCGTGCCCTCCAAGGCACTGATTCGCGCCGCCCGCGCCGCCCATGAGGCGCGTCAGGCCAAGCGCTTCGGGGTTCATCTCGACGAGCCCGAGATCGATTTTCACGGCGTCATGGGGCATGTTCACGAGGCCATTGCCAAGGTCGCGCCCCACGACAGTCCAGCGCGCTATCGCGGTCTGGGTGTGGATGTGGTGCACGGCGCGGCGCACCTGCAGACGCCCTGGGAGGTACGCGTTGGCGAGCGGGTGCTGACTAGCCGCCATGTGATCATCGCCAGCGGTGCGCGACCGCGGGTGTTGCCGCTGCCGGGCATCGCCGCCGACGAGATGCTGACCTCCGACAACCTGTGGCAGCTCGAACGGCTGCCCGAGCGGCTGGTGGTGATCGGCGGTGGGCCGATCGGCTGCGAACTGGGCCAGAGCTTCGCGCGGCTGGGTAGTCGGGTAAACCTGGTGGAGGAGGCCGCACAGCTGCTGCCGCGGGAGGACCGCGACGTCGCCGCGGCGCTCGAGGCCGGGCTGCGCGAGGAGGGCGTGGCGTTGCACCTGGGCTGCCGCGCGGTAGCGGTAGAGCCCGGCCCCAGTCACGCCGACCGCGGCAAGGTGCTGGTCATCGAGCGCGGCGACGGCAGCCAGGCACGCATCGTCTTCGACCGCCTGCTGATGGCGGTGGGGCGCGAGGCCAACGTGACGGGGCTGGGACTGGAGGCGCTGGGGATTGCCACCCGCGCCAACGGCACCCTCGACGTCGACGAGACCCTGCGCAGCGTACACCCCAATATCTGGGCCTGTGGCGACGTGGTGGGGCCCTACCAGCTGACCCACGCCAGCGCCCACCAAGCCTGGCACGCCACGGTCAATGCGCTGTTCGGCGAGGTCAAGCGCTTTGCGGTCAGCTACCGGGCGCTGCCGGCGGTGACCTTCAGCGACCCTGAGGTGGCACGGGTCGGGCTCAGCGAGCGCGAGGCCGAGGCGCGCGGGGTGGAATACGAGTTGACCCGCTACGAACTCGGCGAGCTGGACCGCGCCATCGCCGACGGCCACGACCGCGGCTTCGTCAAGGTGCTGACGGTGCCTGGCAAGGATCGTATCCTCGGCGCCTGTGTGGTCGGCCACGGCGCTGGCGAGTTGCTCGCCACCTTCACCCTGGCGATGACCCGCAATATTGGCCTCAACAAGCTGCTGGCGACCATTCATCCCTATCCGAGCTATTCGGAGGCGGCCAAGGCCAGCGCCGGTCAGTGGAAGAATGCCCACAAGCCCGAGCGTGTGCTCGAGTGGCTGGCGCGCTACTTCCGCTGGCGGCGGCGCAGCGGCCGCCTGCACCTGATCGACACCCATGAGGAGCCGCGCTGATGCTCGACCGCTGGACCATGCCGTTGACCCAGGCCCCGCTCAGACGCCTCGCCGCCGCGGCGTCAACGTGCAGGGTGAGCCCCGACCAGGTCAGTGTGGCGGCCTTCGCGGTGGGTATGTTGGCGCTGCCGTTGCTGGCGCTGGAGTGGTACCTGCCGGCGCTGGCGGCGATCCTGCTCAATCGCCTCGGCGATGGCCTGGACGGCGCCCTGGCGCGGCATACCGGCCGTACCAGCGATGCCGGCGGCTTTCTCGATATCGGCTTCGACTTCGTCTTCTACGCCGCGGTGGTGCTGGGCTTTGCGCTGGCCGACCCGGCGGCCAACGCCCTGGCCGCGGCGCTGCTGCTGTTCGCCTTCATCGGCACCGGCACCTCGTTCCTGGCCTTCGCAATCATGGCCACCAAGCACCGCCTGGAGCGGCCCCACTTCGAGTCCAAGGCCTTCTACTACCTGCACGGGCTCACCGAGGGCACCGAGACGCTGCTCGCCTTCGTGCTCTTCTGTCTGTTTCCCCATCATTTTGCGCTGCTGGCCACGCTGTTTGCGGTGGCCTGTTTGATCACCACCGCGACTCGTCTGTGGGGCGGCTATCATACCCTGCGCGCCCAAGCGTCTCAGCTCGAGGCTAACAGCTGACCCCGCTCCAGCCGCACTCGGCGCTGGCAGAGCCGCTGCAGCAGCGCCGCGTCGTGGCCGATCACCAGCACTCCCAGGTTTCGCGCTTCGGCCTCCTCGCGCAGCGCCTGCCATAGCGCTGCCTGGGTGATGGCGTCGAGCATCGAGGAGATCTCGTCGGCGATCAGGTAGCGTACCCCGGGCGCCAGGCCGCGCAGCACCACCACCCGCTGCAGCTCGCCGCCGGACAGCTCGTGAGGGTAGCGCTCGAGCCAGGCGTCGCCGATGCCGAAGCGCCGTCGCTGTGCGGCACTCGGCGACCAGGCCTCATTCAGTACGCGGTCGATGCGCCAGCGCGGATTGACCGCCAGCTCCGGCACCTGGGGTAGCCACTGCACCGGGTGCAGGCCGCGCCGCGGCAGCGCTGCGCCGTCGAGCCGCAGGCTGCCGCGGCGAGGGGCGAGATGCCCGGCGAGCACCTGGCCGAGGGTCGACTTGCCGGCCCCCGAGGCGCCGCTGAGGCCGAGCCACTCTCCGGCTGCCAGCTGCAGCGAGATCCCGCGCAGCACGCTCTCGCCGCGCCGATAGCCGAGGGTGATGTCGCAGGCTTCAAGCAAGCTGGGCGGCCTCCCGGGCAGCGGGGCGGGCGAAGTCGTTGTCGGGCAGGGCCCGCCACAGCGCTCGGGCGTAGTCGCTGGCCAGCGCCTCGCCGCGGCCGTGGAAGGCCCTGGCCGGCGCGGTTTCCAGAGTGGTGCCGGCGTGGAACACCGTGACCCGGTCGGCCACGCGCAGCGCATGGCGCAGATCGTGGGTGATCAGCAGCACGCCCTTGCCGGTGTCGGCCAGCCGGCGCAGCTGGTCGAGCACGCCGTCGCGATGCTGCGGGTCGAGGCCGACGCTGGGTTCATCGGCGATCAGCCACTCGGCATCGCCGGCGGTGGCCATCGCCAGCAGTACCCGCCGCGCCATGCCGCCGGAGAGCTGGTGGGGGTAACGTCGTGCGCTGTCGCCGACCAGGCCGAGTTGCGCCATGGCGCGCTCGGCGGCCGCCCACGGCGCGGCCGCACCGCCACGCTGTGCCGCCCAGGCGACCTGACGATGGCTGCGCACCAGCGGGTCCAGCGCCGCCAGTGATTGCGGAATCAGCGCCAGGCGCTTGCCGCGCAGCGCCGCCTGGCGTGCCGCGTCCAGCGGCTCGCCGTCGAGCCATAGCTCACCACGGCGCCGGGTGTTGCCGGGCAGTAGACCGATCAGGGCCTGGGCCATCAGGCTCTTGCCGGCCCCCGAGGCGCCCACCACCGCGTGGAGCTCACCGCGGGCCAGGGTCAGCGATACGTTGTGCAGGCAGGTAACCGTCTCGCGGCGCCACAGGCCGCGGTAGCGCAGGAAGTCGAGGGCGAGCTGGCGGATCTCGAGCATGGTCAGGCTCCGCTTCATGAGGTTGGGGTCATTGCTGGGCCTCGCGGGGGGTGAGCAGCCGCCGCAGGGCGTTGCCGAGGCGGTCGAAGGCCAGCACCAGCAGCAGCAGGCCGAGCCCCGGGAAGACGCCCAGCCACCAGTAGCCGGCGCTGAGATAGCGCAGCGATTCGGCGAGCAGCACGCCGATGGCGGGCTGGCCCGGCGAGAGGCCGAAGCCGAGAAAGGTCAGCGCCGCCTCGTGGAGGATTGCATGGGGAAACAGCAGCAGGCCGCCGACCAGGCAGTGGGGCAGCAGCGCCGGCAGCAGGTGATGGCGGATGATGTAGCCGCGGGACTTGCCGAAGCGACGCGACAGGCGCACATAGTCGGCCTGCCTTAGCTGCAGCAGCTCGGCGCGCAGCACCCGGGTCAGGCTCGGCCAGTGGGTCAGCGCCACGGCGATGATCACCGCCTGGGTGCCGCCGCCCAGGGCGAAGGCGATCAGGATCAGCAGGATTAGATGCGGCAGCCCCAGCACGCTGTCGACCAGCAGCCCCACGCCGACATCGGCACGCGGCCCGAGGCACGCCAGGGCCGCCAGGCCCAGCGCGATCAGGCTGCCGAGCAGGGCCGCCGCGGCACCCACCCACAGGCTCAGGGTAAGGCCCTGCAGGGTGCGCGCCAGGAGATCGCGGCCGAGCACGTCGGTACCGAACCAGTGCTCGCCGCCGGGGGCCAGCAGGCGGGCCTGGAAGTCGCTGGCGGCGGCCCGTTCGGCGAGCGAGGGCTGGGCGATCAGCAGTGCGACGAGGGCGGCCAGCAGGGCCAGTGCTCCCAGCGCCAGGCCCAGCCGCGGATTGCCGCGCAGGACCCGTTGCGACGTCTTGGCCTGTGCTGCGCCGCTCACTGGTACACCTCGCGCAGGCGTGGGTCGACCAGCCGATAGAGGCCGTCGGCCAGGGCATTGCCGAGGCTGACGAACAGCGCGGTGAACAGCGCAATGGCCAGCAGCAGCGGCACGTCGCTGCGCAGGCCGGCCTCCACCGTGGCGCGGCCCAGGCCGGGGTAGGCGAACACCTGCTCGACCAGGATGGCACCGCCGAACAGCTCGCCCAGTGAGGCGAACGCCAGTGTCAGCGCCGGCAGGCAGGCGTGCCGCGCGCCGTGGCGCCACGCCACTTCGCGGCGGCTGGCGCCCTGGGCGAAGGCGTGCAGGGCGATCTCGGAACGCATCAGCTCGAGCATCCGCGCCCGGGTGTGCAGGGTGATCTGGGCCACGCCGAGCAGCGACAGGGTCAGCGCCGGCAGCAGCAGGTGGTGGAGGCGGGTAGCCAGGCCCAGTTCGTCGCGGGTCACCCCGGCAGGGCCGGCGCAGCATACCGGGGTCCAGCCCAGCGTCACCGAGAACAGCAGCAGCGCCAGGATTGCCAGCCAGAAGGTCGGCGTGGAGGCCAGGGTGTAGGCGTAGCGGCGGATCCAGCGGTCGGCCCAGCCATCTTCGCGGGTACCGGCCACTACGCCGAGGATGAAGCCGAATAGGGTGGCGCCCAGCCAGGCGCTGGCCAGCAGCGGCAGCGAGGCCAGGAAACGGCTGCCGATCACCTCGCCGACCGGGGCGTTGTAGACCCGGCTCCAGCCCAGCTCGCCGCGCATCAGGTTGCCCAGCCACAGCCGAAACTGCTGCACTGCCGGCTGGTCGACGCCCCAGCGCTCGGCAATCAGCGCCCGCTGCTCGGGGCTGACCTGGGCCAGCTGCGGACCGAGGTAGGCGTCTACCGGGTCCACCGGCGAGGCCTGCATCAGGCCGAAGGCGGCCAGTGCGACGATCCCGAGCACCGCGATCAGGCGCAGCAGTCGCCGGCCTAGCGCGGCGATCAGGCAGGTCATCCCTCGCACTGCCACTGCCAGTCGAGCAGGTTGGCGGTGATCGGCCAGCCGTGGCCGTGGGGGGCGATGCCCAGCTCACCGAGGTCGAGGCAGTCGTCGACGAAGTAGAGGTGCTCGAGGTTGACCAGCCAGGCCCAGGCGGCGTCGCCGCGTACGCCGTAGCCCTCTTCGCCGTCCCACTGGGCCGCTCGCCAATGGGGCAGCGAGGCGTCGAAGTTCGCGGCGCTCTGGGCCGCCTCGAGGTGGGCGTCGACGGCCGGGTTGGCATACAAGCCGCTGTTGTAGTAATCCTGCCCGGCGTGCTGGCTGTGATAGAGGTAGTAGATCTCCTGCGGGCTGTGGCTGCCCCAGCCGAACAGGATGGCGTCTTGATGCAGCGCCTCGCGGCGGATCTCGTCCCAGTGGCGGCCCGTCGGCTCGACGGCGATGCCCAGCGGGCGCAGCAGTTCGGCGACGCTCTCGGCGAGTAGCTGGCGGGTGGTGTCGCCGGCGGGGTAGGTGAGGCGGAAGCGCGCCGCCTGGCCGTCGCGCCAGCGCAGGCCATCGTCCTGCAGCTGCCAGCCCGCGGCGTCGAGTCGCTCGGCGGCGGCCTGCAGGTCGCCGTCGTCGAAGCGCTCGGCGGGATCGGTCCATGGCAGGCCGTCGGCGGGGCCGTAGGCCGGCTGGCCGAAGCCGTGCAGGGCGACCTCCACCAGCAGCTCGCGGTCGAGGGCCAGGTTGATCGCCTGGCGGATTGCCGGGTCGGCGGTGACGTCGTTGCCGATCGGCGCGCCGCTTGCGCTGGTGTCGCCGCTGGCGCGCTGCATGGGGAACAGGATGCCGCGGTTGTCGACGCTTTGCATGGCGACCCGGCGCATGCCTGCGGGCGGTTGGGCGGCCAGCGCCGGCGCAATCGCGGCCAGCTGCAGGTCGCCGGCATTGGCGGCGGCCAGCGTGGTATCCTCGCCGGTGAAGCGGAACACCAGCCGTTCGAAGGGCGGCGTGTCGCCATAGTAGTGGGGGTTGCGTTCGACGATCAGCTGCTCGCCCTCCTGCCACTCCACCAGGCGGTAGGGACCGGAGCCCAGCGGCGCGCGAGCGTAGCCGTCGTGGTAGCCGTTGTCGCGGTCGGCGTGGGGTACGATGCCCAGGGTATAGAGGGTATCGACGAAGGTGATGCGCGGCTCCGTCAGGGTCAGCCGTACGCGGTGGTCGTCGAGGGCCTCGGCGCTGGCCAGTACGCTGAGGTCGGCGCGCCCCCCGGCCCGGGCTGCAGCGTTGAAGGTGAAGGCCACGTCCGTGGCGGTCAGCGGCGTGCCGTCGCTGAAGGTAGCGTCGTCGCGCAGCTGCAGGGTCCAGCGCAGGCGGTCGTCGGACAGCGACCAGTCGTGGGCCAACTCGGGCTGGGTGGCAAGTTCGGCATCGCGACTCAGCAGCGTCGACTGGAACAGCGGATGGCCGTAGTGACCCCAGCCCAGCAGCGGGTCGAAGCCGTCATCGGGTTCGCCGCCAATGGCCAGCACCAGCTGCGAGGGAGCACCGGCGACCAGCGGGCTGAAGGCGATGGCCAGCGTCGCGGCGGCGAGCCAGCGAAAACGCGATAGCGACATGATCGGATCCTTGGCTTTTTGCTTACCCTAAAGTCGACGAAGTATGAAGTCTAGACAATAACATCATACTCGCGTGGCGACCCACGCGAGCGAGGAGAGTGCAATGCAGCGGGTAACGGTGACCTTGGACGATGCCCTGATGGCGGACCTGGACCGATTGATTGCCCAGCGTGGCTATCAGAATCGCTCCGAGGCGATCCGCGACCTGGCGCGGGCGGGAATCAAGGAGACGGCCCTCGACGGCGACGCCGAGCAGCCCTGCGTGGGAGCGCTGGTGTACGTCTACGATCATGCCGCGCGGGAGCTGGCCAAGCGCCTGACCCACCACTCCCACGCCCACCACCACCTGACCGTCTCGACCCTGCACGTGCATCTCGACCACCACAGCTGCTTAGAGGTGGCGGTGCTCAAGGGCCGCGGGCGCGAGGTACAGGGGTTCGCCAGCGAGGTGATCGCCGAGCGCAGCGTGCGCCATGGACAGCTGGTATTGGTGCCCCAGGGGGGCGATGGTGGGACCTGAAACGACGGCGGGGCAGCCGATGGCTGCCCCGCGTGTCGGGTCGAGCGTGGCGAGCGTTTAGTGCTCCACGCCGCCCTCGCCGTGCACATGACCGTGCTCGAGCTCTTCCTGGCTGGCTTCGCGCACCGTAGAGATCTCGACGTCGAAGTTCAGCGTCTGACCGGCCAGCGGATGGTTGCCATCCACGGTCACGGTGTCGCCTTCGACCTGAGTCACGGTGACCATCAGCGGGCCGCCTTGGGTCTGAGCCTGGAACTGCATGCCAGGCTCGACGCTCTCGACGCCTTGGAAGGCATCGCGGGGTACTTCCTGCACCAGCGACGGCTGGGTCTCGCCATAGCCTTCGGCTGGCTCTACGGTGACCTGCAGTTTTTCACCGCTTTCGCGGCCTTCGAGTTCCTTTTCCAGGCCCGGAATGATGTTGCCGGCGCCGTGGAGGTAGGTTAGCGGGTCGCGGCCTTCCGAGCTGTCCAGCACCTCACCTGCATCGTTGGTCAGGGTGTAGTGAAACGCGACAACGGAGTTCTGCGCAATCTGCATTGATGAACCTTTCGGTGAGTGCATGTCAGGCTAATGGTAACGTGCCGGTTGGGGGGCTGTCAGGGGCGCAGGGAATTTTTTCAGGTTTCGATTGCCCATCATGACTGGCGCTCAAGGCGCATGGCATAGACTTGCATGGGCGCCGGCCAGCTGGCGGCGAGGTTGATCGAGAAGGCATCATGCGCCCAATCGCGGGTACTTTTCATCGCCGGCATGTTTTACCCTGAGGATCATTTGTCCGCTGCGTTTCGACCTTCAACCGCTACACCATGATGGAGATTGCCGATGACCGTGACCATTATCTGGCTGATTGGGTTTGCCGCCATCCTGTTCCTCAGCCTGCGTGGCTGGGAAGCCAGCCTGAGCCCGTTTATGTCGCGCACGCTGCCCGAGGCGCTGCAGAGCAACGCCGACGAGCGCTGGGTATGGTGCCCGGCGCTGGCGATCCTGGGGGCGACCTTCCTGGTGCGCCCGGTGGATATGCTGCTGACGCTGCTGGTCATCGCCCTGGTGGCCTGGATCGCCAAGCGGCTGCTGTGCTGGGCCATGAAGAAGGCCAAGTCGCACTGAGCCAGCCAGTCATTGCCATAACCTATAAAGGCTCGCCATCTGGCGAGCCTTTATCGTTACCTTCATCACTCAATCGATACGGCGGAGCTCAGTAGGGCGCAACACTCATGCTGGCGCCGCTGCCGATCAGGCGAACCCGCTGGCCGACCTGGAAGTCGCGGTCGGCGCGCTGCACCACGACCACGCTTTCGCCATTGTCGCGGCGGACCTCCATCTCCCAGGCGCGGGTGCGATTGACCGCGTCCTCGGTGCGCGAGCCGGCCATGGCGCCACCGATGGCGCCGGCGGCGGTAGCCAGCTGGCGGCCTGAACCGCCGCCAACCTGGTTGCCGAGCAGGCCACCGATGACCCCACCGCCCAGAGTGCCGATCACGTTACCCTGCGGGCTGTCGGCCTGGATCTGCACCTGGCGCAGCGCGGTGATGGTGCCGTAGGCGACGCTCTGGCCAGTCTGGGCCTGGCTGCCGCGGTATACGTCGCCGCCATAGGGCGCGGTATTGGCACAGCCGGCCAGTGTCAGCATGCCCAGGGCAACGACGGGAATAAGGCGTTTCATGGGAGCTCCTCCGATGATCAAACAGATTATGAAACGGTGTTTTCAGCGAGTTTAATCCCACTTGTCCGCTTCGACCAGCGCTTTACGCTCGAGTGCCCCCAGTGTAGGCCCGTCAATCGACAAACAATAAGGAAAGGCGCAAAAAAGGGGAGGCGGCTGCCTCCCCAAGTCACTGTCATGCCATGCGAGCTGCGCGTGTTGGCGTGAATCAGCCAAACTGGTTCATGGTGTTGTCCTTGCCGCCGGCCTTGAGTGCGCCGGCACCGGAGAAGTACTCCTTGTGATCGTCGCCGATATTGGAGCCGGCCATGTCCTGGTGCTTGACGCAGGCCAGGCCGCTGCGGATCTCCTTGCGTTGGACGCCAGCGACATAGGCCAGCATGCCCTCTTCGCCGAAGTAGCCCTTGGCCAGCTCGTCGGTGGAGAGTGCCGCGGTGTGGTAGGTGGGCAGCGTGATCAGGTGGTGGAAGATGCCTGCCTCGCGGGCCGCGTCGCGCTGGAAGTTGCGCGTCCACTCGTCGGCCAGCGTGGCCAGTTCAGTGGCGTCGTACTCGGCGCTCATCAGCTGGTCGCGGTCGTAGGCCGAGACATCCTTGCCTTCGGCCTGCCAGGCGTCGAACACCTGCTGGCGGAAGTTGAGGGTCCAGTTGAACGACGGCGAATTGTTGTAGACCAGCTTGGCGTCCGGTACCACCTCGCGGATGCGGTTGACCATGCTGGCGATCTGCCCGACGTGGGGCTTCTCGGTCTCGATCCACAGCAGGTCGGCACCGTTCTGCAGGCTGGTGATGCAGTCGAGTACCACGCGGTCCTCGCCGGTACCCGAGCGAAAGCGGTAGAGCCCGTTGGCCAGGCGCAGCGGCTTGCGCAGCTCGCCGTCCAGCTTGATCACGCTGTCGCCCTCGCGGATGTCATCGATGGAATCGATCGGCGTGGTGTAGAGGAAGCTGTTGTACTGCGCGGCCAGGTCCCCCGGCTCGGTGCTGACCGGCAGCTTCTGGGTCAGGCCGGCGCCCAGGGAATCGGTGCGTGCCACGATCACGCCATCGTCGACGCCGAGCTCGAGGAAGGCGTAGCGCACGGCATTGATCTTGGCCAGGAAGTCCTCGTGAGGCACGGTGACCTTGCCATCCTGGTGGCCGCACTGCTTGACGTCGGAAACCTGGTTCTCGAGCTGAATGCAGCAGGCGCCAGCCTCGATCATGCGCTTGGCCAGCAGGTAGGTGGCCTCCTCGTTGCCGAAGCCGGCGTCGATATCGGCGATGATCGGCACCACATGGGTCTCGTAGTTGTCGATGCGCTTCTGGACGGCGCGTGCGGCGACGTCGTCGCCCTTGGCCTGGGCCTCGTCCAGCTCGTGGAACAGGTGGCCGAGCTCGCGGGCGTCGGCCTGGCGCAGGAAGGTGTAGAGCTCTTCGATCAGCGCCGGCACCGAGGTCTTCTCGTGCATCGACTGGTCGGGCAGTGGGCCGAATTCCGAGCGCAGCGCGGCGATCATCCAGCCCGAGAGGTACAGGTAGCGCTTGCTGGTGGTGCCGTGGTGGCGCTTGATGGCGATCATCTTCTGCTGGCCGATGAAACCGTGCCAGCAGCCCAGCGACTGGGTGTACTGGCTGGTGTCGGCGTCGTAGTCGGCCATGTCCTGACGCATGATGCCGGCGGTGTAGCGGGCGATGTCGAGGCCGGTCTTGAAGCGGTTCTGGGCCTTCATGCGCGCGGCGTACTCGGGGTTGATGGCATCCCACTTGCCGCCCTGGGCGTCGCGTAGTCGAGTGATGGTGTCGAGGTCGTCTTGGTAAGCTGACATGGGGCCGTCCTTTCTCGTCTGTTGCACTGCGGTATCACGCTGTTGGCTTGGTCGACTTCACCGGGTGCCGTGTGGGTTAGGGTTATGCTGCACCTGCGAAGTAATCTCAGGATTGACCAGGTTTCAAAGGCTGTCTGTACTGCCTTGGTCGTATCAGGCGGTAATATCAAACGAATGTTTAATGGCGACTACAAGTTGCATTGAAACAATCGTTTTAACTCATGCCTGTGATTGAACTATGGCCCATGACTACTGGGCCTCACAATCATTACTTAGCGGCAGAAGGGGTTGTAGTATGACTACAAGCGAGCCAATAATGGCTCGCTTTATGTAGTCAACTTTCCGCTATCGAGAAAGGAGGTGATGAATCAATCACCTAGGGGAAGGGACATGTTGCGGTGCGGAATTCCGGCGTCGAGAAATTCATCGCCGTAGGCAATGAAGCCGAGACGTTCGTAGAAGGGTATCGCCTGGAGCTGGGCGGACAGTTCCAGGTGGGCGTGGCCCTGGGCGCGGGCCGCTTCGATGGCGGCCTCGACCAGTCGCTGGCCCAGACCCAGGCCGCGTCCCTCCTCGAGAACCGCCACGCGCCCCAGGTGGCCGTCGGGCAGCAACCGTGCTGTGCCCAGTGCACGGCCCCCGCGGCGGATCAGGAAGTGCAGGCAAAAGCTGTCGCGGCCGTCCCACTCCTCCTCCTGAGGCACCTGCTGTTCGACGATGAACACGATGCGGCGTATCTCGCTGGCCTCGCTGCCGAGTTCTTCCCAGTCACCCTGTTCCATGCTGATGGCGTCGCTCATTGGTCATCCTCGTCGTCGTCTTCCAGTGGCCAGCCGAGGCTGCCGCGGTCGTGAAGCAGCGCGAGCAGCTCGGCGGCCCCGTCGAATTCGAGCAGCGTGGCGTCCAGCGCGGCGTCGGAGGCCAGTGCCCGGGCCAGCGGCAGCGAGCAGGTCAGGCCGTCGCCGTCGACGAACAGCGTGGCACGCGCATCGTCAAGCGCCCGCCAGGCGAAGCGCGACCCCAGGCTGCGCACCAGCTGGTCGCCGTCGTGTAGTGTCGCGACAAGCTCCTCGACTTCAATGGGGCGTTCGGCGGGTACCAGCTGGTCGACGTACTTGGGCTGGGTCATGGCCCGGCCGAACCACTGTGCCATCTGGGCGGGGTCATCGAGGCTGTCGAGGATCAGCCGGCGTACACGTTGCACTGCGGCGTCGTCGAGCTCATGGGGATCGGCAGGCGCAGCCATGCCGGCATCGCCGAAGCGCCTCGAGGCGGGCAGCGTCTCGCCGACATAGTCGGCATAGGAGGTCACCGCCTCGTCGGCGGAGGGGGCGCGGAAGCCCACCGAGACGGTCATGCAGTCGTCGGACTGGCTGACCCCGTGATGGGCCCAGCCGGGCGGCAGGTAGAGCATGTCACCGGGCTCGAGTACCCAGTCGGCGCCAGGAGTCACCTCGAAGCGTTCGAGGATGCGCAGGTCGATGCCGGCGATGATCGGGGCGTCGTCGGCCACTGGGCCGCCCAGCT
Organism: Halomonas salipaludis; assembly: GCF_002286975.1. Lineage (GTDB taxonomy): Bacteria > Pseudomonadota > Gammaproteobacteria > Pseudomonadales > Halomonadaceae > Franzmannia > Franzmannia salipaludis. The sequence goes on along the minus strand of NZ_NSKB01000002.1, from coordinate 168,818 downwards.
GCCAGCGGCGCTGGCCGCTGGCCTGGAGCAGGAAGACGTCGTACTGGTCGACGTGGGGGCCGACGCTGCCGCCCGGCGGGGCGTAGCTGATCATGATGTCGTCGAGGCGCCAGCGCGGCAGGAAGTCGAAGTGCTCGAGCAGCGCGGCGACCTCGGGTACGTAGTGGTCCACGGCCTGGACCAGCAGCGACCAGTTCTCGTCGGGCAGGGCGGCGAAGGTGGCGTCATCGAAGGGGCCGTGCTGGACCTGCCAGGGGCCGTCGCGGCCATGCTCATCGACCAGGCGCGCCTCGATGCCTTCCTCGCAGGCCAGGCCGGCCAGCTCGTCTGGGTCGAGCGGGCATTCGAGGTCGGGCAGGGCGCCGCGGATCAGCAGCGGTTTCTGCTGCCAGACGTCGCGCAGGAACTCGCTGGCGGTAAGGCCGCCGAGCAGTTGTCGCGGGGAATCAGAGGGCATGCGTCGTACCTCGTTGCAAATATTGGAAGCTGCGGGCGGGCGACGCGGCTGTCCCCGGCGCCGTTCATCCTGTCCCGCGCTGACCCGTCGACAGGCCTGCGAGGGGGCGCTGTGAATACGTCCCTGTACGCTACCTTTTGCCGTCCCTGGCAAAAACCCCCTCTGCGACCTGTCCCCGGCACCGCTTATGCTGTGTCGCGGCTGACCCGGCGACAGGCCTGCGAGGGGGCGCTGTAAATACGTCCCTGTACGCTACCTTTTGCCCTGCGGCGCTCTCGCATCCTGCTCCGCTTGCAGGACCGGGGCTGGCCATCCATGGCCAGCCCGTTCGGCGGGAAGAAGATACACTGGATCTTCTTCTCTTTCCGCCTCACCCCTGGCAACCCCCCCCTCTATGGCCTGCCCCCGGCGCCGCATGCCATGGCCACCAGCTTCCAGCTTAAAGCTTGCGAGCTTGCTCGGCGGCGTTGCCAGTATAGGTCGCCGGGCTGAGCGCCTTCAGCTCCACTTTGACGTCCTCTGGAAGTTCCAGGGTGTCGATGAAGGCGGCGAAGCCGGCCTGGTCGATGCGCTTGCCGCGGGTTAGTGCCTTGAGCTTCTCGTAGGGCTGTTCGATGCCGTAGCGGCGCATCACCGTCTGGATCGGCTCGGCGAGCACCTCCCAGCTGGCGTTGAGGTCTTCGTCAAGACGCGAGGGGTTGGCCTCGAGCTTGGAGATGCCCTTGAGCGAGGCCTGGTAGGCGATCAGGCCGTAGGCCAGGCCGACGCCGAGATTGCGCAGCACCGTGGAGTCGGTGAGGTCGCGCTGCCAGCGCGAGATCGGCAGCTTCTGGGCGAGGTGGCCGAGGATGGCGTTGGCCAGCCCCAGGTTGCCCTCGGAGTTCTCGAAGTCGATGGGGTTGACCTTGTGCGGCATGGTCGAGGAGCCGATCTCGCCCTCGACGGTGCGCTGCTTGAAGTAGCCCAGCGAGATATAGCCCCAGACGTCGCGATCGAAGTCGATCAGCACGGTGTGGAAACGGCAGATGGCGTCGAACAGCTCGGCGATATAGTCGTGGGGCTCGATCTGGGTGGTGTAGGGGTTGAAGGTCAGCCCCAGGCCCTCGACGAAGGTGCGGGCATTGGCTTCCCAGTCGACCTCGGGGTAGGTAGTGAGGTGGGCGTTGTAGTTGCCCACCGCGCCGTTGATCTTGCCGAGGATCTCGACGCCCTCGATCTGCTTGAGCTGGCGGCGCAGACGGTAGGCGACGTTGGCCATCTCCTTGCCGAGCGTCGTGGGACTGGCGGTCTGGCCGTGGGTACGCGACAGCATCGGCTGGGCGGCGTGCTCGTGGGCGAGTGCGGCGATGGCGTCGGCCACCTCGTGCATCACCGGCAGTAGGCTCTTGAGCCCGTCTGTCAGCATCACGCCGTGGGACAGGTTGTTGATGTCCTCGCTGGTGCAGGCGAAGTGCACGAACTCGCTGATTGCATGCAGTTCGGGCTGCTCGGCGATGCGTTCCTTGATGAAGTACTCCACCGCCTTGACGTCGTGATTGGTGGTGCGCTCGATCTCCTTGATGCGTGCGGCGTCGGCTTCGCTGAAGTTGGCCACCAGGGCGTCGAGAAAGGCCTTGGCGGCCGGCGACAGCGGCGGCACCTCGGCGATGCCGGGCAGCGCGGCCAGCGCCTCGAGCCAGCGTACCTCGACGGTGACCCGGGCGCGGATCAGGCCGAATTCGCTGAAGTGTTCGCGCAGCGCCGCGGCCTTGCTGCCGTAGCGGCCGTCGACGGGGGAGAGAGCGGTCAGGGAGGAGAGCTGCATGGTCGGGACTTCCTGGAGGTTGGGACGGGCCGTCTGTTTGCGCGTCACTGGCGGTTGATCTGGTCGAGGGCGCGCTTCATGGCGCCGCGCTGGAAGACCAGCTTCCAGCGCCGGCCGCCCTGCTGATGCCACAGCAAGGCGAAGCGCACGCCGGCCAGCAGCGCGGCGCGCACTCGCTCGGGCATCATGCGCTGCTGTAGCAGGCTGGGCTCGCCCTGCACCACGATGCGGTACTTGAAGGTCGAGAGCGTCTCCTGATAGAGCTCGCCAAGGCTGGCGACCACGTTCTCGTGGGTGTCGCCGAAGTGCTCGGCCTGGCCCTGGATACGCGTCAGCTTGCTACCCAGATCGCTCATCATGTTGCTGTTGTTGCGCAGCTTGTTCATCAGCATCAGCAGCGAGAAACCATAGCGCAGTACCACCGGGTTGGCCTGCTTGCGGCCGACCACCGCCTCGAGCACCTCGAGTCCCTGGCGCAGGTAGTTGGGGTGGCCGCCGTAGATCGCTTCGAAGCTCTCGGGGTCGGTGTCGACGGTGGCGCGGATCAGGGTGCTCCAGGCGCGCTCGTCGGCCTGGCCGGTGCGTGCCATTTCATCGACCACCGCGGCGGCCTGAAAGACCCCGGCAAGGGCCAGGGCCTGGCGGGCCATCGGGCTGTCCGGGGCGCTGTGGATCGGGGTGCTGCTCATGCGGCGGCCTCCGTGGCGTTCCAGGTGGTGCGGATCACGCCGCCGCCGAGGCAGATGTCGTCGGCGTAGAGCACCAGCGACTGGCCTGGCGTCACCGCGCGCTGCGGCTCATCGAAGCGTACCTCGACGCCGCCATCGGGCAGCGTGTGCATATGGCAAAGCACGTCTTCCTGGCGGTAGCGGGTCTTGGCGGTGAAGCGTCCTGCGCTGACAGGCGGTTCGCCGGCCACCCAGTCCATGGCCTCGGTGGCCAGGCTGTCGCTGTAGAGCAGCGGGTGATGCTTGCCCTGCACGGCGACCAGCACGTTGCGCTCGAGGTCCTTGGCGGCCACGTACCAGGGCGCGTCCGGGTGGTTGGCCAGGCCGCCGATGCCGAGCCCCTGGCGCTGGCCAAGGGTGTAGTACATCAGGCCCATGTGCTCGCCGATGACCTCGCCGTCGGGGGTCTCGATGGTGCCGGGCTGGGCCGGCAGGTACTGCTTGAGGAAGTCGCTGAAGCGGCGCTCGCCGATAAAGCAGATCCCCGTCGAGTCCTTCTTGCGTGCGGTGACCAGGCCGTGCTGCTCGGCCAGCGCGCGGACCTCGGGCTTTTCGAGCTCGCCGACCGGAAACAGGGTGCGGGCGATGGCCGCCTCGGGCACCGCGTGCAGGAAGTAGCTCTGGTCCTTGTTGACATCGATGCCCTTGAGCAGCCGTGCGCGACCCTCGCGCACGCCGCCGCGCACATAGTGGCCGGTGGCGATCTTGTCGGCGCCGAGCATCTCGGCGTAGTCGAGGAACACCTTGAACTTGATCTCGCGGTTGCACAGGATATCGGGATTCGGCGTGCGCCCGGCCTGGTACTCGGCCAGGAAGTGCTCGAAGACGTTGTCCCAGTACTCGGCGGCGAAGTTGGCGGTATGCAGCGTGATGCCGAGCTTGTCGCACACCGCCTGGGCGTCTGCCAGGTCCTCCTTGGCGGTGCAGTACTCGGTGCCGTCGTCCTCGTCCCAGTTCTTCATGAACAGGCCTTCGACCTGATAACCCTGCTCCAGCAGCAGCAGGGCGGAAACGGAGGAGTCGACGCCGCCGGACATGCCGACGATCACCTTGCCGGTAGCTGAAGACATACACTCTCTCGGGTTGGAGCCTCAAATGGCCGGCGATTATACCTCATGTTGCCGCGGTGCTTCATCTCGTGGGGCATCGCTGCGACGAGCGCGCACTCAATTGACCGGTCGGCCAATCGAGGCTATCGTCTGCTGATGAGCGAGAAAACCCAGACACGAGACCCTGAACTGACCCGCACCCGCATTCTCGACGCGGCGGAATCCCACTTCGTGGAGCAGGGCTTCTCTGCCGTCAAGCTGAGTGCGCTGGCGCGTTCCGCTGACGTCACCAAGAGCCTGATCCATCACCATTTCGGCAGCAAGGAACAGCTGTGGGAGGCGGTCAAGAATCGTGCCTTCGAGCGCTATTACACTGGCCAGATGGCCATGCTGGAGGAGGCCGGCGAGCCGGATGCCATGCTGCTGCGGCATTCGGTGGAAGCCTACTTCCACTTTTTACGCGACAACCCCGGCGTAGTGCGGTTGTTCGCCTGGACCCACCTGGAAGGGGACAGCCATTGTGGAGAGCTCGACAACCAGCTCGTCGGTGCGGGGGCCGAATGGGTTCGCCAGGCCCAGATGCGTGGCCTGTTGCGTAAGGACATCAACCCAACCCATGTGATCGCGCTGTTCGTGATGACGTGCACGCAATGGTTCGAGGCCAAGTGTCACCATCAACACTGGCCGGGCATGGGCAGCGACGAGGCCTTCCTGGAAGATTTCCTGACGATTTTCATGGCCGGGGTCGCGCCGCAGAACTGAGTTTTTTGCGCCAATTACTGACCGGCCGGCCAGTTTATTAGCCGGTTCGCTGAATGAGGAAGCAGGAACATGACACAGGGGAAAAGAGGGGGACCTGCCACGGGGGTGCTGGGGGTGTTGGGCATCGTGCTGCTACTTGCAGGCTGCGACTCGGCGCCGGCCGCGAGAGGCGAGGCCGGCGAGACGCTGGATTCTCGGCCGATGGTGCGTGTCGCTCAGGTGCGCAACGGTTCCGCCGAACAGAGGATGCGCTTCCCCGGTGTGGCGCAGGCAATGGACCGGGTCGCGCCGGCATTCCTGCATGCCGGCGTGCTCAGCGAGCGCCTGGTGGAGCGTGGCCAGCGTGTCGAGCAGGGTGAGCCCCTGGCACGGCTGCACAACCCCGCGCTTGAGCCTGCCCTGGTGGGTGCCGAAGGACGGGTCAAGGAGCTTGACGCCCATCTGGCCAGGCTGGGCAGGGATGTGGAGCGGGCTCGGGTACTGCGTGAGCGGAACCTTGTCGCCGAGGAGGAGTTGGATCGGCTGGTTGCGGAACGGCAGGCCACCGCCCAGGTCAGGGAGCAGGCAGTGGCTGCCCGGGCCGATGCCGCAGCCCAGGTCGAGGAGATGACGCTGCGGGCGCCGTTCGCCGCCAACGTGGCCGACTTGTTCGTCGAGCCGGGAGACTTCGTGGCCGCCGGCGAGCCGGTGCTGGCGCTTTCCGGTGTCGATGGCGTGGAGGTGGCGATTCGCGTCCCGGTGACGCTCGGCGCCCGGCTGACCGCGGGGATGCCGGCTCAGGTGTCGCCGACGCTGCAGGAAGGCCGCTTTGAGGGAAGGATCAGTAGCGTGGGGAGGGCGGGTTCGGCACTGGTGCCGGTGGTGGTCGAACTCGAACCCGACCCGCGCCTGGTCCCGGGGGAGTCGGTGCAGGTATATCTTGCCGTTGCCACGCAGCCATCGCTGCAGATACCGCTTGTGGCGGTGCAGGACCCCGGCGGGCACGCGCCCTACGTCCTTGCCCTCACTGATGATGAGCGCGTGCGGCGGGTGGCGGTGGCGCCGGGACGGCTGGAAAACGACTGGGTGACCATCTCGGCCCCGCTCTCTCTCGGCGATCGGGTGGTCACTGCTGGTCAGGGGCGCCTCCAGCAAGGCGATAGCGTGCGGGTGCTGCCATGAAGTGGCTGCACGCGGCGCTGCACGTCAAGCGCCTGGTGCTGACCGTGACGGCACTGCTGGCGCTGATCGGGCTGGCCGCCTGGCTGACCATGGATCGTCAGGAGGATCCCTTCTTTCCCTACCGCTTCGGCCAGGTGCTGGTGCCGTATCCCGGCGCGGAGCCGGAGCAGGTCGAGCGTCTGGTGCTCAACGCGCTGGAAGAGGAGTTGGCCCAGGTCGAGGAGGTCAACGAGCTCATCGGCACGGCGCGGCTGGGTGTGGCGCATGTCAACATCGAGATGCACGAACATGTCTATGACACCGACGCCGCCTGGGAGCAGATCCGCATTGCGGTGAATCGGGCGTCGCGGAAATTTCCCGACGGGGTGGGCGAGGCCGAGATCAGCGACCGGGACTCCGACGCCCACGGCATCGTGCTATCGGTGACCGGCAGCGATGACCTGCTCGAGCTGCGCGAGGCCGCCGAGCGGCTGCGGCGCGACCTGTTCCGACTCAAGGACATTGCACGCATCGACCTGCTCGCCGATCCCGGACAGCAGGTCATCGTCAGTTGGGACGATGCCCTGGCGGAACTGACCGGGCTCGATGCCCAGGCGCTGGGCGATCAGTTGGCCGCCCGCAACCTGACTACCGCGGGAGGCAGCCTCTCCAGCGGTGGGCGCTCGGTGGTGCTCGATCCGGTGACGGAGTTTGGCAGCCTCGATGAACTGGCCGCGACCCCGATTCGCACGCGGCGAGGGGACACTTTGCCACTGGGCGAGCTGGCGGATGTACGGCTGTCGCCACGCGAGCCCGCCACCGAGCGCATCTGGCATGACGGCGAGCCCGCCGTGTCGCTGGGCATCATTCTCTCCAACGAGCGGGTCAATGCCGTCCGTTTCGGCGAATCCCTGCGCAGCCTGCTCGACGAGGTGCGCCCCGCCTATGCGCCGCTGCAGATCCAGGAGATGTTCTATCAGCCCCGCTGGGTGGAGCAGCGGCTGGCCGAACTCGGCGTCTCGCTGCTGCTGGGCATTGCCATTCTCGGCGCCCTGCTGTTCCTGACCATGGGCCTGAGGCTGGGATTCGCGGTGATGCTGATCGTGCCGCTGGTGACCTTTTCGGCCCTGGCCATCTATGCCATGGGCGGCGGCATCCTGCACCAGATCGCCGTGGCGGGCATGGTGATTGCGCTGGGCATGCTGGTGGACAATGCCATCGTCATGGTCGAGAACCTGCAGTGGCATCGCGACCAGGGGCGCTCGGCGGCGGAGGCCGTGTCGCGCTCGGTGCGAGAGCTTGCCGCGCCGCTGCTGGCGGCGACCGGCACCACCCTGGCCGCCTTCGTGCCGCTGCTGCTCTCCAGTGGCAATACCGCCGACTTCACCCGGGCGATTCCGGTGATGGTGATGCTGACCTTGGTGGTCAGCTATCTCTACGCGATCTTCGTCACCCCGGTCTTCGCCGCCGCCATCCTCAAGCCCGGCGGCGGTTCGCAGCGGCGCAGCCTGTCAAGTGCCGGCCGGCGGATCGGGCGCTTCGCCGTGCGCTGGCCGGGCGGCATACTCGCCGGTGCCGTGGTCCTGTTGGTGGGGGCGATGGCCATGCTGCCACTGCTCAACCATGACTTCTTCCCCGATACGGACCGCAATCAACTGGTCATCGACCTGCACTTCGCCGAGGGTACGCATCTCGATTACACCGCCCATGAGGCAAGCGTGCTGGCCGCGGACCTGCGTGAGCGACCGGCGGTGACCGGCGTACACCTCTTTGCCGGCTTCAGTGGCCCACGGTTCTATTACAACCTGGTCGAGCAGCCCCGTCAGGCGCATCTGGCGCGGCTGGTGGTCGAGGCGGAGCATGCCGACGATCTGGCTCCGCTGATGGCGTGGGTGCGGGACGTTACCCCGGAACGGTTGCCGGAGGCCGATGTGGTGGCGCGACGCCTGGGGCAGGGGCCTCCCGTCACGGCCCCCGTCGAGATTCGCGTCTTCGCCGAAGAGCGCAGCCGGCTCGCCGAAGGCACCGAACGTATTCTGGCGCTGTTGCGGGGTGCCGAGGGTGCGCGCGATGCGCGACATACCCTGGGTGAAGGGCTGCCTACGCTGCGGCTGGACGTGGACGATGCCCGTGCCGGCGAGTTCGGCCTGTCGCGGCGCGAGGTCGCCATGGCGGTGGCGGGTGCCAGTCGCGGCATCGAGGTGAGTACCTGGCGCGCCGAGCGCGACCCTGCGCCGCTGTTGATTCGTTCGCCGGAAGGCGAGCGCTTCCCGCTATCCGCGCTCGAAGGGCTGCGCCTGGCGACTGGCAATGGCGATTCGGTGCCCCTCGGCGAGGTCGCTTCCCTACGCACCACATGGCAGCCGGCAGTGATCCAGCATCGTGGCCTACGTCGCATGACCACCGTGCTGGCCGAGGTGGCCGATGGCCAGACCTATGCCAGCGTGCTGGACGGGCTGCTGCCGCGGCTGGCAGAACTCGAGCTGCCGGAGGGAGTGACCTACATGGTGGGTGGGGCGGCCGAGTCGGCGGGGGATGCCAATACGGCGCTGTTCCAGACCCTGCCATTCGGCGTCCTGTTGCTGATCGTGTTCCTGCTGGCGCAGTTCAACTCCTTTCGCCAGCTGGGCATCGTATTGACCAGCGTGCCACTAGCGGCCATCGGCGTGATCCCGGGCCTGTGGCTGACCGGGCAGCCATTCGGCTTCACCGCCATGCTGGGTGTCGTCGCCCTGGTGGGGATCGTGGTCAACAATGCCATCGTGCTGATCGATGTGATGAATGCCAATCGCCGGCAGGGCATGCCCCTCGACGATGCAGTGGTCGGGGCGGTCGCCCGGCGCACCCGACCGGTGCTGCTGACCACCGCCACCACCGTCGCCGGCCTGGTGCCCCTGACCCTGACCCAGTCGACGCTGTGGCCGCCGATGGCCTGGGCGATCATCTCCGGGCTCGTCGCCTCGACCCTGCTGACACTACTGGTGATCCCGGCGCTCTATCGACTGGCCATGAAGTGGTGAACTCAGGGGACGCGGGGTGCTAGCGCTCCTGAATCACGTCCATCGGAAACACCCGGCCGCTGCGCGCGTCGCGGATGCGGCGCATCACCAGCGGGCTCCTCAGCCGCCCGGCGCGCTCCAGGTCCTCGATCTCGTCGAAGGTCAGCCAGTGAATGGCCAGCACGTCGCGGTCGAGCTCGTTGCCCAGGTGGGCCAGCGCCATGCCTACGTAGCCGTGGCTGTGGAAGGTCACGCCGTCCGGAGCGTGGTAGACGTAGAGCCCCAGGTAGTCGGTAATGCCGACCCGCCAGGCGGTCTCTTCGCGGACTTCTCGCTCGGCGGCCTCGAGCAGCCGTTCATCGGGTTCGAGGTGGCCGGCGGGCTGGTTGAACAGGGTGAAGGGGCCACCGCGGTCCTCTTCGACCAGCAGGTAGCGCCCGGCACGTTCGACCACGGTGGCAACCGTGACGCGGGGAGACCAAGGTTTCATCGTGAGCGCCTCTGTGGGGAGTGGTGCGGGTTGGCCGTGCGGCGCGCTGGCGCATGCAGGGTTTCGCGGCGCCATTCGCCGGGGGCCAGGCCATCGAGTCGCCAGGCACCAATGGCCACGCGCACCAGGCGCAAGGTGGGATGGCCGACGTGAGCGGTCATGCGCCGCACCTGGCGGTTACGGCCCTCGCTGATGGTTAGCTCGAGCCAGGTGGTATGCGGGTGGCGCCTGGCGTCCAGCGGCGGCTGCCGCTCGGGCAGCTCACTGGTCGCCAGGCGGCGCACCTTGGCCGGCTGGGTGGTGCCATCCTTGAGCGGCACGCCGCGGCGCAGGGCCTGCAGTGCGGCATCGTCGGGCTCGCCCTCGACCAGCACCCGGTAGGTCTTGGGTTGCTTGTGGCGTGGGTGGCTGATGCGATGGATCAGCGCGCCGTCGTCGCTGAGCAGCAGCAGGCCCTCTGAGTCGTAGTCGAGGCGGCCGGCGGCGTACACCCCGGGGGCGTCGAGATAGTCGCCCAGAGTGGCGCGGCCCTCGCGGTCGGTGAACTGCGAGAGCACCTGATAGGGCTTGTGCAATAGATACAGGGTGCTCATGGGGCTCCGTCATCAAGAGTAAATCGTGCCGCGCCATGGCAGGCTTGCCCAGCGCCTGGCGGCGGGGTATACGAACATCGCTCATGCGAAACAGGCCTCGCGCTGGTATACTCCCAGCCGATCGTTGGGAACGCCGTCGTCACAACCGGACCCGCCGAGTCCTGTCCCTGCCTGGTGTTCCGACCCGCTCGCCTTTCCTGCAATCGCTGTGACCAGAGAGACCAGAGAGACTACCGCCAACATGTCAAAAACGCCGAAGATTATCTACACGCTTACCGACGAAGCGCCTGCCCTCGCCACTCATTCGCTGCTGCCGATCATCGATGCTTTCACCGATCCGGCCGGTATCGAAGTGGAGACCCGCGATATCTCGCTGGCCGGGCGCATCCTGTCTCAGTTTCCCGATTACCTGAGCGACGAGCAGCAGCTCGGCGACCATCTGGCCGAGCTCGGCGACCTGGCCAAGACGCCGGAAGCCAACATCATCAAGCTGCCCAACATCAGCGCCTCGACGCCGCAGCTCAAGGCGGCCATCCGCGAACTGCAGCAGCAGGGCTACAAGCTGCCCAACTACCCCGATGAGCCTTCTTCGCAGGTCGAGCACGACGTCAAGGCGCGCTACGACAAGACCAAGGGCAGCGCGGTCAACCCGGTGCTGCGCGAAGGCAACTCCGACCGCCGTGCGCCGCAGTCGGTCAAGGGCTTCGCCCGCAAGTACCCGCACCGCATGGGCGAGTGGAGCGCCGATTCCAAGTCCCACGTGGCGAGCATGAGCGACGGCGATTTCTACGCCAGCGAGAAGTCGGCGCTGATCGAGGCCGCCGGCAACGTCAAGATCGAGCTGGTGGCCGCCGACGGCAGCACCCAGGTACTCAAGGAGCAGACCCCGGTACTGGCCGGCGAGGTGATCGACGGCTCGGTGATGAGCCGCCGCGCGCTGAGCGCCTTCATCGCCGAGCAGATCGAGGATGCCAAGCAGCAGGACGTGCTGTTCTCGCTGCACCTCAAGGCCACCATGATGAAGGTCTCCGACCCGATCATCTTCGGCGTGGCGGTGGAGGCCTTCTACGGCGACGTGCTGGCTAAGCACGCTGCCGACCTCGACGAGGTGGGCTTCAACGCCAACAGCGGCATCGGCGATCTCTACGCCACCATCAAGGAGCTGCCCGAGGCCAAGCAGGAGGCGGTCAAGGCCGACGTCGAGGCGCTCTACGCCGAGCGTCCGCGCCTGGCGATGGTCAACTCCCACAAGGGTATCACCAACCTGCACGTGCCCAGCGACGTGATCGTCGACGCGTCGATGCCGGCGATGATCCGCGACTCCGGCAAGATGTGGGGCGCCGACGACCAGCTGCATGATGCCAAGGCGGTGATTCCGGACCGCTGTTACGCCAGCATCTATCAGACCGTGATCGACGACTGCAAGGCCAACGGCGCCTTCGATCCGACTACCATGGGCAGTGTACCCAACGTCGGTCTGATGGCACAGAAGGCCGAGGAGTACGGCTCCCACGACAAGACTTTCGAGATTCCTGCCGACGGCACCGTGCGGGTCAGCGACGAGAGCGGCGCGCTGCTGTTCGAGCACGCCGTCGAACGCGGCGACATCTGGCGCATGTGTCAGACCAAGGATGCGCCGATCCAGGACTGGGTCAAGCTGGCGGTGACCCGTGCCCGCGACAGCGGCGCACCGGCGATCTTCTGGCTCGACGCCAAGCGCGCCCACGACGCCCAGCTGATCCGCAAGGTCGAGACCTACCTCAAGGATCACGACACCAGCGGCCTGGATATCCGTATTCTGGCACCGGTAGAAGCCATGAAGGTCTCGCTGGAGCGTATCCGCAAGGGCGAAGACACCATCTCGGTCACCGGCAATGTGCTGCGCGACTACCTGACCGACCTGTTCCCGATCATGGAGCTTGGCACCAGCGCCAAGATGCTCTCCATCGTGCCGCTGATGAACGGCGGTGGCCTGTTCGAGACCGGTGCCGGCGGTTCGGCGCCCAAGCACGTCCAGCAGTTCCTCGAGGAGAACCACCTGCGCTGGGATTCGCTGGGCGAGTTCCTGGCCCTGGCCGCGTCCCTCGAGCACCTCGGCAACACCTTCGGCAACGTCCGCGCTACGCTGCTGGCCAAGGCGCTGGACAGCGCCAACGGCAAGTTCCTCGACAGCAACAAGTCGCCGTCGCGCAAGGTCGGTGAGATCGACAATCGCGGCAGCCACTTCTACCTGGCGATGTACTGGGCCGAGGCGCTGGCCGCCCAGGACGAGGATGCCGAGCTCAAGGCGCTGTTCGCGCGCCTGGCCGAGTCGCTGAAGAGCAACGAGGCAGCTATCCTCAATGAACTCAACGGTGTGCAGGGCAAACCGGTCGATATCCGCGGCTACTACCATCCGGATCACGACCTGACCCGCGCGGCGATGCGCCCCAGCCGGACCCTCAACGAGGCGCTGAACGTGGTCGCCAACGGCTGATCACTTCGCTCTCTGCGAGGCTCAGGGCCCTCGTCCGCCAGGCGGGCGGGGGCTTTTTTGCCTGTATCGCTGGCCTGGCCCTTGCAAGAGGCGTGCTGGGGACGCATTTATCACTTAGTACTGAACCCGCTGCCGCGAATGGCGTCGAAAGAGCGTGACGCCGGCGGTGAGCAGACGCTATCGATGGACATGAATGGTTATGGTTGAACACGATGAGTCCGTGCCGATGGGTGCCGCCGACCGTGCCCCCGCGTTGGGCATGACGAAGCCGCCCGAGCCGGATCAGGAAGATGATGGCAATCTGGCGGTCAAGCCAGCCGACCCGGAACTGGCCAAACCGCCGATGTACAAGGTGGTGCTGCACAACGACGACTTCACGCCGATGGAGTTCGTGGTCGAGGTGCTGCAGACTTTTTTTCATTTCGAGAGCGAGAAAGCCGTACAGGTGATGCTGGCGGTGCATACTCAGGGTAAGGCGACCTGCGGGATCTTTACTCGCGATATCGCCGAGACCAAGAGTCATCAGGTCAATGAGTATGCCCGGGAGTGCCAGCACCCGCTGCTGTGCGACATTGATGCGGCGGATTGAGTGCATACGCAATCGGTCGTTTGCACGCTACGACCGGCAAGCGTTGGAACATCGAGCTTGCGAAACCCATGAATGTGCCCGATGGTGAGAATGCGGCCGAGAAATTTGCCGACGTAAGCCCGAGGCGGCGAGAAGGGGACTGCCATGCTGAGCAAAGAACTTGAACTGACCCTGAACACGGCCTTTACCGTGGCCCGCTCCAAGCGCCACGAGTTCATGACCGTGGAGCACCTGCTGCTGGCTCTGCTGGACAACGCCTCTGCGGCAGACGTGCTGCGAGCCTGCGGGGCCAACCTCGAAAAGCTGCGCTCCGACCTGCAGGATTTCATCAATTCCACCACGCCGCTGATTCCCGAGGATCAGGTCGACCGCGAAACACAGCCAACGCTAGGTTTCCAGCGGGTGCTGCAGCGCGCGGTCTTCCACGTGCAGTCCTCCGGCAAGAGCGAGGTCACCGGCGCCAATGTGCTGGTGGCGATCTTCTCTGAGCAGGAGAGCCAGGCGGTCTACTTCCTCAAGCAGCAGAACGTGGCGCGAGTGGATGCCGTCAACTACATCGCCCACGGCATCTCCAAGGTCTCGGGGCACACCCAGAACCCGTCGTCGGCACCGTCATCGGATGCCGAAGAGGGCGAGGAGGGCGGCAACGAAGGGGCCGCGCACCCGCTTACCGGCTATGCCACCAACCTCAACGAGCAGGCGCGACTGGGCAAGATCGATCCGCTGATCGGTCGCGACCACGAGCTCGAGCGGGTGGTGCAGATCCTTGCCCGGCGGCGCAAGAACAACCCGCTGCTGGTGGGTGAGGCCGGGGTCGGCAAGACCGCCATCGCCGAGGGTCTGGCCAAGCGGGTCGTCGAGGAAGAGGTGCCCGACGTGATCGCCGATGCAGTGGTCTACTCGCTGGACATGGGCGCGCTGCTGGCCGGTACCAAGTACCGCGGCGACTTCGAGAAGCGTCTCAAGAGCCTGCTGGCCGAGCTCAAGAAGCAGCCCAACGCGATCCTGTTCATCGACGAGATCCACACAGTGATCGGCGCCGGCGCGGCATCCGGTGGGGTCATGGACGCCTCCAACCTGCTCAAGCCACTGCTCTCGTCTGGCGAGCTGCGCTGTATCGGCTCGACCACCTTCCAAGAGTTCCGTGGCATCTTCGAGAAGGACCGTGCCCTGGCCCGGCGCTTCCAGAAGGTCGATGTCATGGCGCCCTCGGTAGAGGACACCATCCGTATTCTCAAGGGCCTGCGTGGGCGCTTCGAGGAGCACCACAAGCTCAAGTACACCGACGGCGCGCTGGAGAGCGCTGCGCGCCTGGCGGATCGCTACATCAACGATCGCCACCTGCCCGACAAGGCCATCGACGTGATCGACGAGGCCGGCGCCCATCAGCGCCTGCTGCCGCCGGAAGTGCGGGTCGATGCCATCGACGTCGATCAGGTCGAGGCGGTGGTCGCCTCGATCGCGCGGATTCCGCCGAAGAGCGTCTCCAGCTCCGACCGCAAGCTGCTCTCCAACCTCGAGCGCGACCTCAAGATGCTGGTGTTCGGCCAGGACGAGGCGATCACCAGCCTGTCGGCGGCGATCAAGCTGTCGCGGGCCGGTCTCAAGTCGCCGGACAAGCCGGTGGGCAGCTTCCTGTTCTCCGGCCCCACCGGGGTCGGCAAGACCGAGGTGGCCAAGCAGCTGGCCTCGCTGATGGGCATCGAGCTGGTGCGCTTCGACATGTCCGAGTACATGGAGCGCCACACCGTGTCGCGGCTGATTGGCGCGCCTCCCGGCTATGTCGGCTACGACCAGGGCGGGCTGCTCACCGAGGCGATCACCAAGCAGCCGCACTGCGTGCTACTGCTCGACGAGATCGAGAAGGCGCACCCCGAGGTCTTCAACCTGCTGCTTCAGGTGATGGATCACGGCCGTCTGACCGACAACAACGGCCGTGAGGCGGACTTCCGCCACGTGATCCTGATCATGACCTCGAATGCCGGTGCCGAGCAGATCGCACGGCGCTCGATCGGCTTCCAGACCCAGGACCACTCCACCGACGGCATGGAGGTGATTCGCAAGACCTTCACCCCCGAGTTCCGCAATCGTCTCGACGGCATCATCCAGTTCCACGGCCTGATGCCCGAGGTGGTGCGCAACGTGGTCGACAAGTTCCTGGTCGAATTGCAGGCGCAGCTCGACGAGAAGCGCGTGCAGCTCGATGTCGACGAGGCGGCGCGCAGCTGGCTTGCCGAGCAGGGCTATGATCCGGAGATGGGCGCGCGGCCGATGGCGCGGCTGATCCAGGACAAGCTCAAGAAGCCGTTGGCCGAGATGATCCTGTTCGGCGAGCTCTCCGAACACGGCGGCGTGGTCCACGTCAGCATCGAGGAGGGGGACGACGAGTTGCGGCTGGAAACCGAGGCCGAGCTGGCCTGAGCGTAGCGCGACCGGTGAATGCCGGTCGCAGCCTGTCGACGCGTAATACCGGCGCCCTGTCACTTGACGGGGCGTCGCGCGTTATGGGGCTGCGGTTCGAGGGCTGGCGGCCGGTGGCGGGGCGCGGGCTTAGCGGGAGCGGTAGACGATGCGGCCCTTGGACAGGTCGTAGGGCGTCAGCTCGACCTTGACCTTGTCGCCGGTCAGGATGCGGATGTAGTTCTTGCGCATCTTGCCGGAGATGTGCGCGGTGACCACGTGGCCGTTTTCCAGCTCGACGCGGAACATGGTGTTGGGAAGGGTATCGACGACGACGCCTTCCATTTCGATATGGTCTTCACGTGCCATATTAGGCGGTTCCTCGTAATGGTGCGCTTGGTGTTGGTCAACAAGATAGCGCGATATTGTGCCGCAAGCCGCCCTTCAAGGCAAAAAAGCTGCTCATAGTGGAATCTCGCGTCGCCAGTGGCGGCCGTGCAAGTACTCCAGTGGCTGAAAGCTGCGCTTGTAGTTCATCTTGCGGCACTCGCGGATCCAGTAGCCCAGGTAGACATGGGGGAGCTCGCTGCGGCGTGCCAGCTCGACCAGGCTGAGCACTGCATAGCTGCCCAGCGAGCGCCGCTCGAAGGCCGGGTCAGGATCGAAGAAGGTGTAGATCGCCGATATCCCGTGCCCCAGCAGGTCGATGGCCGCGACCGCTACCAGGCGTCCCTCGAGGCGAAACTCGAGCAGCCGCGCATAGGGGTGATCGAGGGTCAGGAAGGTGCGGTACTGCTCGTGGCTGGGTGGGTACATGTCGCCATCGGCATGGCGCTCGCGAATATAGCGCGAGTAGAGGCCGTAGTGCTCGGCGTCGAAGCGCGCCGGACGCTCGTGCAGGGTCAGGTCGGCGTTACGCCGCAGCAGCTTGCGCTGGCTGCGGCTGGGGGTGAAGTCGGCGACCGGGATGCGCACCGAGACGCAGGCGTTGCAGGCGTCGCAGTGAGGCCGGTAGAGGTGCCGCCCGCTGCGCCGAAAACCGAGCAGGGCCAGGGCGTCGTAGACGCCCTGGCCGGGGGACTCCTGGGGGTCGAGAAACAGCGTGGTGGCCTCGCGTTTCTCGAGATAGCTGCAGGCATGCGGGACCGTCAGAAAGAAGCGGAGATCCCGCGTCGGCTGCTGAGGCGTGTTACTGCTCACTGTCGCCCTCTCCTGGCGGGTGGAAGGCCGGCTCGGCGGCCCGTGCATACTGCTCAAGATAGTCGAGGAAGCTGTCTCGGGCGATGTCCCGTGCGCCCAGACTGGCCAGGTGGGCGGTATGCATCTGGCAGTCGATCAGCCCGCCGCCATCGGCCTCGAGGTGCCTGGCAAGGGCCACCAGCGCGATCTTCGAGGCATCGCGCTCCCGCGAGAACATCGATTCGCCGAAGAACATCCGACCAATGGCCACGCCATACAGGCCGCCGACCAGTTCTTCTTCGCGCCATACCTCCACTGAATGGGCGTGACCGAGGCGGTGCAGGGCCAGGTAGGCGTGGCGCATCTCGGCGGTGATCCAGGTGCCCTCGTGGGCGGCTCGTGTTTCGGCACAGGCCTCGATGACCGCCGCGAAGGCGCGGTCGAGGCTGGTCGAGAAGCCGCCGTTGCGCAGCCGCTTGGCGAGGCTGCGGCGCACCTTGAGCTCCTCGGGAAACAGCACCATGCGTGGATCGGGGCTCCACCACAGGATCGGCTGGTCGTCGCTGTACCAGGGGAAGATACCGCGCCGATAGGCTGCCAGCAGCCACTCCGGTGTCAGCGCGCCGCCAGCGGCCAGCAGGCCATCGGGATCGTCGAGGGCGGTGTCGGTCGGCGGAAACTGAATCGGCGTCGGGGGCAGCCAGGGCAGCATCGGTGGGCACGGTCTATATCGGAAGCGGGCAGCCATTATTGACCATGGGCAGGGCAGGGGTCATCCCCAGCGTGGTGCTGTCGCCGATTCCCTACTGTGATGCGGCCTGCTGGCTCGGTATGATGGCGCCATTGCAAGACCATGGAAGACGCCGTGACAGGCGTACAAGGGGGAAGGTCGCTTGAGTGTCAAGAAGAGAGCCAGCGGTCGCCGCACCACGGCGACCCAGGCCAAGGGCAGGGCCAGTCAGGCCAAGGACCAGGCGCGTCGCGTCGGATTGAAACTGCAGGGCGCCAGCCGCGAAGGCGTGGTGATCATGCTGCTGGCCGGCTGCGTGTTTCTGCTGCTGGCGTTGTTCAGCTACCAGTCGGGCGATCCGGGGTGGTCGCACAGCGGGCCGGAGACGACGGTTGGTAACTGGATGGGGCCGGTCGGCGCCTGGTTGTCGGACGTGCTCTACTCGCTGTTCGGTGCCAGCGCGCTGTGGTGGCCCGGCATGCTCGGCTTCGCCGCCTGGTGGCTGGTGCGCTCGCGTCAGGTGCGTTTCGAGTGGGACACCACCGTGCTGGCGGTCAAAGCCGCCGGCCTGGTGCTGCTGCTGCTCGGCACCACCACTATCGGCGCACTGCACTTCTACAGCCCCTATAGCGGTTTGCCCTACGCCTCGGGCGGGATTCTCGGCGAAGGGCTGGTGGCGGGGCTGTATCCGCTGGTTGGCGCTCACGGCACCACGCTGCTGGCCATGGTATCGATTCTGTGTGGCTTCCCGCTGTTCTCCGGCCTCTCCTGGTTGACGGTGATGGACGAACTGGGTCGCCAGCTGTTTCGCCTGATCGGCTGGGTCTGGGGGCTGCTGGGGGGAGCCAAGGATCACTGGCTGGTGCGCCGTGAGCAGGCTCGCGATGCCAAGCGAAGCGATGAGCAAGCCCGGCGCAGCGAGGAAGAGGCTACATCCCGCGATGCTCCCGATGAGCAGGACGACGCGCCGTCGCGCCGCTGGTGGCGGCGCCTGCTGCCCGGTGGGCATGCTGCCAGCGTAGCGCTAGATACGACGTCGGCGAACGGCGAGGCGCGTCGAGAACCCGGCTTCGGCGACGATGGCAAAACCGAGATTCCCTGGGAAGTGCCGGTACAGACGCCCTCGGCCAAGCGCCCCGAGGCGGCCTATAGCGCGCGGGCAGCGGACACGCCTTCGGCGAGCGACGGTCAGCCCGCCTGGGCGGGGGCCGCCAGCCTCGCGGGCGCCGCCAGTACCCGTGAGACGCCGCTGCGTCCCGAACTCGACGAGCCGCGTTGGGCCGGCATGTCGCTGAGCGCCCAGCGCGACGATACGCCGCCTGCCCCGGCCGCACCGGAGCCTGCTGAGCCAGCACCCGCACAACCATTTGTCGAGGACGAGGCACCGCCCCATGGCTGGGCGTCGTCCGGCTCATCGCCGCACTCGCCGGCGCGCAGCGACAAGCGCGAGCCAGGCCTGGTCAGCTGGCGCGACGCCGATTGGGACGACGAGGCCGATGCCGACGAGCCGCGTCTGTCGTGGTCGGATCTCGACGAGCCGGACGACGCGCCGCACGTCAGCGACAAGGCGCCAGGCGTCGACGAGGACGCTGCCGAGCTGCCGCCGGCGGTAGCGCCGCAAAGCCCTCCGGCCGAGGCACCGCAGGTGGCCAGCGCCGAGCAGGGCCGTGCCGCGGCCGCCGAGCCCGCCGGCCCGGCGCTGTGGACCGTGGAGCACCTGCAGAACCAGCGCCCCCAGTTCGATATGGTTTCAGAGCCCGATGGGGAGCTGCCCAGCCTGCGGCTGCTGACACCGCCGGAGCCGCATCAGCCCAACTACACCCAGGAGCAGCTGACCAGCATGGCCGAGCTGCTCGAGACGCGGCTGCGCGAGTACGGCGTCAAGGCCGAGGTGGTCGAGACCTGGCCGGGGCCGGTGATCACGCGTTTCGAGATCAAGCCCGCCGCCGGGGTCAAGGTCTCCAAGATCAGCAACCTGGCCAAGGACCTGGCGCGCTCGCTGATGGTCAAGAGCGTGCGGGTGGTGGAGATCATTCCCGGCAAGCCGACCGTGGGCATCGAGATTCCCAATCCCAAGCGCGCCATGATTCGCCTGCGCGAGGTGATCGACTCCGACCGCTACCAGCACGAGGCCTCGGCGCTGACCCTGGCGCTGGGCCAGGACATCGGCGGCGCGCCGGTGGTCGCCAACCTCGGCAAGATGCCGCACCTGCTGGTGGCCGGCACCACTGGCTCGGGCAAGTCGGTGGGGGTCAACGCCATGTTGATCTCGATGCTGCTCAAGGGCACCCCGGACGAGGTGCGCATGATCATGGTCGACCCCAAGATGCTCGAGCTGTCGGTCTACGACGGCATTCCGCACTTGTTGGCGCCTGTGGTCACCGACATGAAGGAGGCCGCCAACGCGCTGCGCTGGTGCGTGGCCGAGATGGAGCGTCGCTACAAGCTGATGGCGGCCATGGGCGTGCGCAATATCGCCGGCTTCAACGCCAAGCTCGACGAGGCCGAGCGCGCCGGTGCCCAGGTTGCCGATCCGCTGTGGGAGCCGCAGCCGTGGCAGATGCACGAAACGCCGCCGGTGCTCGAGAAGCTGCCCTATATCGTGGTGGTGATCGACGAGTTCGCCGACATGTTCATGATCGTCGGCAAGAAGGTCGAGGAGCTGATCGCACGGCTAGCGCAGAAGGCCCGCGCCGCCGGC
This sequence comes from Halomonas salipaludis, assembly GCF_002286975.1. Taxonomy (GTDB): domain Bacteria; phylum Pseudomonadota; class Gammaproteobacteria; order Pseudomonadales; family Halomonadaceae; genus Franzmannia; species Franzmannia salipaludis. Next base: position 148,721 of record NZ_NSKB01000002.1, on the reverse strand, counting down.
ATCCACCTGATTCTGGCTACCCAGCGCCCATCGGTGGACGTGGTGACCGGCCTGATCAAGGCCAACATTCCCACGCGCATGGCCTTTCAGGTCTCCTCGCGGGTCGACTCGCGCACCATCCTCGATCAGGGCGGCGCCGAGAACCTGCTCGGCCACGGTGACATGCTCTACCTGCCGGCCGGCTCGGGCCTGCCGACGCGGGTTCATGGCGCTTTCGTCGACGATGACGAGGTGCACCGCATCGTCGAGGACTGGAAGCGCCGCGGCGAGCCCGAGTACATCGAGGAGATCCTTTCCGGGGGAGTGTCCGCCGATGCCCTCACCGGCCTCGAGGCCGAAGGCGGCGGCGACAGCGACGACGCCGAGCAGGACGCTCTCTACGACGAGGCGGTGATGTTCGTTACCGAGTCGCGGCGCGCCTCGATCTCGGCGGTGCAGCGGCGCTTCAAGATCGGCTACAACCGCGCCGCGCGGCTGGTCGAGGCGATGGAGGCGGCGGGCGTGGTGTCGTCGATGGGCACCAACGGCAGCCGCGAGGTGCTGGCCGGACCGCCCGCCGGCGACTGACAAAAGCATGCAGCAATCGTGGAAGCGTCGGCCGGGCTGCAACGCTCTCTCGCGGGCGCTGTCCATGTATCGGGAACACAACCTCGCCGCCCAACGTGCGACGTAACGGAGTCAAGATGAAACTGAAGACATCGCTGCTGGCCCTGTCGCTGGCTGCCGCCACGCCGCTCACCGCACTGGCCGATGACGGCGCCCAGCGCCTTACCCAGCTGCTCGATTCGCTGCAGACCTATAGCGCCGACTTCGAGCAGCAGATCCTCGACGGCAGCGGCCAGCGTCTCCAGGAGGCGCGCGGCCAGATGTGGCTGTCACGTCCCGGCAAGTTCCGCTGGGAAGTCGACGCGCCCTACCGCCAGGAAGTGGTGTCCGACGGTGACGAGGTCTTCCTGCATGACCCGGACCTCGAGCAGGTTACCGTGCAGGCGCTGGATACCCGCGTCACCCATACCCCGGCATTGCTGCTCTCCGGTAGCGCCGCCGAGCTCACTGATAGCTACCAGGTGAGCCATCAGCAGCAGGGCGATACCGAGACCTTCACCCTGGTGCCGCGTGGCGCCGATACGCTGTTCGAGGAGCTCAAGATGACCTTCTACGGCGAGCAGTTCGGCGCCCTGCAGATGAACGACAGCACCGGCCAGCGTACCGCCATCGAGTTCAGCAGTATCGAGGTCAACGGCAGCATCGATGACGCGATGTTCGCGTTCGAGATCCCCGACGGCACCGATGTGATCCGCGACGATCACTGATCCCCGCCTTGCTTACGCTGACGCCGCCCCTAGGGGCGGCGTTTTCATTTGTCGGCGTCGGCGTCGGCCTCGGCGTCGAGCTCGGCGCGCCACGCCATGATCTGCTTGAAGCGCGCTTCCTGGCCGTAGTCGCTGGGCTGGTAGAGGCTCGCCGGCGGCAGCTGCTCGGGCCAGCAGTCGTGGCGGCGGCCGGCGGGGTAGCCGTGGGGCTCGTGGTGGGCGTAGCGGTAGCCCTCGCCGTGGCCGAGCTCCTTCATCAGCTGGGTCGGCGCGTTGCGCAGGTAGACGGGGACCTCGAGGGTAGGGTGCTGGGCGGCAAGCGCCTTGGCCTGCTTCCAGGCCTGGTCGATGGCGTTGCTCTTGGGCGCCACCGCCAGGTGGATGGCGGCGTGGGCGATGGCGCGCTGGCCCTCGTAGTCGCCGAGGCGTAGGTAGGCATCCCAGGCCGCCATCACCAGCGGCAGTGCCCGCGGGTCGGCGTTGCCGACGTCCTCCGAGGCGATCGCTGCCAGGCGCCGGATCACGTCGAGCGGGTCACCGCCGCCCTGCATGAACTGCGCCATGTACATCAGCGCGGCGTCGACCCGTGACGAGCGCACCGACTTGTGGATCGCCGAGAGCAGGTCGTAGTAGTGATCGCCCTGCTTGTCGAAGGCGCTGGCCTGATGTCCGAGCACGTCGTCCAGTGCCTCGGCCTTGAGTCGTTCGCCATCGCCCTCGGCGACGCAGAAATCGCAGGCGGTCTCGAGCAGGCCCAGGGCGCGGCGTGCGTCGCCGCCAGCGGCGCGGGCCAGCATCCCCAATACCTCGTCGTCAACGCGGATGCTCCGCTGGCCGAGCCCCCGCTCGCTATCCGCGAGGGCCTGGCGCAGCACCGCTTCGAGCTCTTCCTGGGTCAGCGCCTTGAGCACGTAGACGCGTGCCCGTGACAGCAGCGCCGAGTTGACCTCGAAGGAGGGGTTCTCGGTGGTGGCGCCGATCAGCGTCAACAGCCCGGATTCGACGTGGGGCAGCAGGGCGTCCTGCTGGCTCTTGTTGAGGCGGTGGATCTCATCCAGGAACAGCAGCGTGCTGTGCTGCGACAACCGTGCACGCTCTACCGCGGCGCGGATATCCTTGACCCCGGCCATTACCGCCGAGAGCTGTTCGAGCTGGGCGCCGGATTCGTTGGCAAGAATCTCTGCCAGGGTGGTCTTGCCCACGCCCGGTGGGCCCCACAGGATCATCGAGCGAACGCTGGCGCTCTCCGCCATGCGGCGCAGCGGCTTGTCAGGGCCGACCAGCGCCTGCTGGCCGATATATTCGTCCAGACGCCGCGGGCGCATGCGGTAGGCCAGCGGGGCGCTGGCATTGGCGTGAGACTGGCTGAACAGATCCATGACATCCTCAGTATGCTTCGTATGCGACGTTTGGCGACAGGCAGGATGACGCCATACCCACTAGGGTTAAACACTCACGGTCGCCGTGGCGTCATCCTAGCTTGTTGGAACCCGGAACGCCCTGACACGATCCAATGTCTTGCCGATGTCCGCCCTCGACACCAGAGGAGGTCCCACCATGCCCATGCTGACTCAACTGCGCCAGGATCATGCCAATATGGCGCGCCTGTTGCACGTGCTACAGCTCAAGCAGAAGACGCTCGCCGCCGGCGAGCGGCCTGATTTCCAGCTGATCCGTGAAGTCGTCGACTATATTCTCGACTACATGGAGGACTTCACCGTGCCACTCGAGCGGCTGTGCAGCGAGCAGCTTGCCGTGCAGGTGCCGGAAGTCCGTGATCTCAGCAACCGCCTGAGCGTCGACTACCGCGCGCTGCGTGAGCGGCTGCAGCGTCTATCCCAGGATATCGACATGATCCTGATGGACGCAGTGCTGCCCATGGACCGCTTCGCCGACGACCTGCGCGCCTATCTCGAGGCTCATCGCGCCTACCTGCGCGACGAGCGCGAGGCACTCTTCCCGCTGATCGCCGAGCATTTCGATGACGCCGACCTGCGCCATCTGGCGACCCTGCTGCCCGAGGGCGCCAAGGCGCGACTCGAATATCTTCAGGCCGCCTACCCCGAGCTCTACGCCGAGCTGCGGGCGACCCCGGAGCCGGTGTTGTAGCAGGCGCGTCCGTCAGCGGGCGCGTACCGCCGGCAGCTCATCCCAGCGCGTGGTATAGCGCGCCGAGCGCTGGCGGCTGTGCATTTGCCAGTCGGCTTCCGTTGCCTGTACTCCGAGTGTCAGTGCCTCGCGGCCGAAGCGCGCACGAATACCGTCCCAGGCGCTCATCAGGCGTGCCTGTTCGGGCGCTTCGGCGGGTGCCAGCAGCGAGGCCTGATGGTGCTGGCGCGGGCTCAGGTCGGTGAGCATCACGCCCAGCTTGTGATAAGCCAGCCCCACTTCCCATAGCTGGCCGAGCAACTGCTGGGCGAGGTGGTTGAGGTGCAGGGTATCGGCGCTGGGGACCGCCAGCGGTGCCCACAGGCTGGCGCGGTGCTGGACCACATCCTGGAACGGGTTGGTGCGCAGGAAGACGCCGATGGCGGCAGCCTGGAGGTCGTCGCGGCGCAGTTTCTCACCGGCCCGCTGACAGTGGTAGCGCAGCGCGGCGGCCAGTGACTCGCGCTGGCGTAGCGCCTGGCGAAACGAGCGCGAACAGAGGATGCTGCGCCGCGGCGTGGCCAGGTCGGTGCCCGCCAGGCAGGGCTGGCCGGCAAGCTCGAGGGCGGTGCGCGCGACTACCACGCCAAAGCGCCGCTGCAGCCAGCCGCTGGGGGCCGAGCGCAGCGCTCCGGCGGTATTGATGCCCTGGTCGAGTAGCCGGCACTGCAGACGCTCGCCGATTCCCCACACCGCGCTCAGCGGCAGCGCGGCGAGGGTCGTACGCAGGTCCTGATCGTCGCCGTCTTGCCACACGCATACCTGAGGCCGGCCCGGCTGACGCTTGGCGCGGTGATTGGCGAGCTTGGCCAGGGTGCGGGTCGGGGCGATACCCACCGACACTGGCAGCCCCACCTCGCGCGCCACCGCCTGGCACAGCTCGGCGCCGAGGACGTTGAGGTCGCCGGACAGGCCACGTAGATCGAGGAAACTCTCGTCGATGGAGTAGGGCTCCAGGCCCGGTACTCGCGCGGCCAGCACCTGCTGGGTACGTGCCGAGAGGTCGCCGTAGAGGGTGTAATTGGATGAGCACAGGGTGATCCGGCGGCGCAGCGCCGGGGCGATCTTGTGGGTCGGAACGCCCATCGGGATACCCAGTGCCTTGAACTCCTCGGAGCGGGCGATCACACAGCCGTCGTTATTCGACAGCACGCCCACCGGCTGGCCCTCCAGGTGGGGGGCGAACAGCCGCTCACAGCTGACGTAGAAGTTGTTGGCATCGACCAGCGCGTACATGGCGTGCTCCCGGCTCAGGCATTCAGCGGCGGCGCCTGGCGGCAGCCATGCACCACATAGTGCACCACCCCCCACAGGCGGCAGTCGTGTTCATTGTCGAGGGGCAGGCGTGCCTGGTGGACAGCGGGAGGGCACAGCCAGGTGCGCTCGGCGCTGCCGTCGAGCCGGCGCAGGCAGAGCTCGCCATCGATCGTCGCCACCACCCAGTCGCCACGCTGCGGCGCCAGTGCGCGGTCGACCACCAGCAGGTCGCCGTGTCGGAAGCCGGCATTGGCCTGGGCATCGCCCTCGACGCGCATGAAGAAGGTCGAGGCGGGACTCGGCACCAGCTGGCGGTGCAGGTCCAGCGGCGTGTCCAGGTAGTCGTCGGCGGGGGAGGGAAAACCGCTGGCGCCGCGGCGTTGCAGGCCGGGGTGGGGCTTGTGTGCGGCGTGCTGGGCTATCGGGGTCAGGCGCATACGCGGCTCCGAGGGGAGTAAAGATATGCTGTAAAAATAGCCAGTATTTGGCTCTTGGGCAAGGGCGGCCGTGATGGTCGAGTCGCGGCCGGCGGCAGGGTAGAATGCTCGACATCGAACACACCGCGCGGGGCGCTATGGACAGGCTACAGGCAATGCAGATATTTCGCGCCGTCGTCGAGGCGGGTAGCTTCGCCGGCGGCGCGCGCAAGCTCGGACTGTCCAACGCCATGGTCAGCAAGCAGATCTCGCGCCTGGAGGCGCTGCTCGGGGTACGCCTGCTGACGCGCACCACGCGCCGCCTGCAGCTGACCGCGGAGGGCGAGCGTTACCTGCAGGGCGCCGCACGGCTGCTCGACGAACTCGGTGAGCTGGAGGCAGAACTGGGCGAGCAGCGCGGCGAGGTGCGCGGCCGCCTGCGACTGTCGGCGCCGCTGGATTTTGGCGTGCGCGAGCTGATGCCGGCGCTTCAGGCCTTCGAGCAGGCCCACCCGGGGGTGGAACTGGAGGTCGTGCTCGAGGATCGCCGCGTCGACCCGCTGGCCGAGGACTTCGACCTGGTGGTACGCATCGGCACCCTGGAGGACTCCAGTCTGATCGCTCGCCCGCTGATGGCGATGCCGGTTCACTTGTACGGCGCGCCGAGCTACTTCGAGCGCTACGGTGTGCCGCAGCATCCCCGCGAACTCGCCAACCATCGCTGCCTGCACTACAGCCTGCAGCGCGGTGGCCCGGGCTGGGTCTTCCAGATTGATGGCCAACTGGAGCGGGTGCGCTATCGGCCGGTGTTGACCTGCAATAATGGCCGCGCCCTGGTCGAGGCTGCGGCGCGCGGCATGGGGCTGGCGATGAAGCCGACCTTCCTCGGCGAGCCCGAGGTGCGCCGCGGCCGCCTGGTGCGAGTGCTCGAGAGGTTTGCGCCGCCGCCGTTCGAGGTGCATCTGCTCTACGCCGAGCGTGAACTGATGCCGGCGCGGCTGCGGGTGCTGATCGAGACGCTGCTGGCGCATTTCCAGGCGCGCTCGGCATGAACGGGCCGCTGTTGGTGTTCGACTCCGGGGTTGGCGGGCTGTCGGTGGTAGCGGCCATGCGCCGGCAGCTGCCTGAGGCCTCACTGAGCTATGTCTGCGACAACGCCATGCTGCCCTATGGCACCAAGCCAGACGCCTGGCTGGTGACGCGCTGCGTGGCGGTGTGCGAGGCAGCAGTGGCGGCCAGCGGTGCCAGCGCCCTGGTGGTGGCCTGCAACACCGCCAGCACCGTGGCTCTCGAGGCGCTGCGCGCCCGACTGTCGATTCCGGTGGTGGGCACGGTGCCGGCGATCAAGCCCGCCGCGGCGCTGTCGCGCAGCGGCCACCTGGCGCTGCTGGCCACCTCGGCCACGGTCAATCGGCCCTACACGCGACGGTTGATCGAAACCTTCGCCGGCCACTGCCAGGTGCAGCGCCTGGCCGCCGACCCACTGGTTGGCCAGACCGAGGCGTGGTTGGCCGGTGCGCCGCTCGACCGGGATGTGATCGAGGCGTGCCTGGCGCCGCTGTGGCAGGACCCCGAACTCGACACCGTGGTGCTCGGCTGCACCCACTTTCCGCTACTGGGTGAGGTGCTGGCCGCTGCCCCGCCGCGGCCGGTGACCTGGATCGATTCCGGTGACGCCATCGCCCGGCGAGTCGCCCAGGTGGTGTCGCCACTGCCCACGCTGCCAGGCCCACAGACCGCCTGGCTGACCCGCGAGGCGCCGTCGCTGGCACCGGCCCTGGCGCGCTATGGCTTCGCCGAGGTGCGCTGCCTGGCGCTGGATGAGGCCCGTAGTGATACATCGTCCCCTTCGTCGACGCCGTGAGGCGTCGCCTATACCGTATTCTCACCGTCAAGGAGGCCGTGTGGCCGTACCCGTCGTCGACCCACCACGCTACGCCGAGCAGCTCGAGGCCAAGCGTCAGCGCATCAGTGCACAGTTCGCATGCTTCGAGCCGCCGCCGCTGGAGGTGTTCGCCTCGCCGCCGAGCCACTACCGCATGCGCTGCGAATTTCGTCTGTGGCACGACGGCGACGAGCTGTTCTACGCGATGTTCGAGGTCGATCCCGACGACCCCAAGCACAAGCGGGTGATCCGCCTCGATCAGTACCCGGTGGCCAGCCGGCGCATCAATCAGCTGATGCCGCAGCTGATCGAGGCGCTGCGCGACAATCCGCTGCTGCGCCGCAAGCTGTTCCAGGTCGAGTTTCTGACCACTCTGGCCGGCGAGGCGCTGGTCACGTTGATCTACCACAAGCCGCTGGACGAGGCCTGGGAGGCCGAGGCACGGGCGCTGCAGGCGCGGCTGGATATCGCCATCATCGGCCGCTCGCGCAAGCAGCGGCTGGTGCTCGCGCGTGATCACGTCTGGGAGCGGCTCGAGGTCGAGGGGCACGAGTTTGCCTACCAGCAGGTCGAGAACAGCTTCACCCAGCCCAATGCCGAGATCTGCCGTGCCATGCTCGGCTGGGCGCGGGACGTGACCCGCGACAGCCAGGCCGCCGACCTGGTCGAGCTCTACTGCGGCAATGGCAACTTCACCGTGGCCTTGGCCGAGAACTTTCGCCGCGTGCTGGCCACCGAGATATCGCGCACCTCGGTGGCCAGCGCGCGGGAGAACCTGGCCGCCAACGGCATCGACAACGTGCAGGTGGGGCGCATGTCGGCGGAGGAGTTCGCCGCGGCACTCAAGGGCGAGAAGGGCGGTCGCCGGGTGGCCGAGATGGCACTGGACGACTACGATTTTTCTACCGTACTGGTGGATCCGCCGCGGGCTGGGCTGGATGACGCCAGCTGTGCGCAGCTCAGCGGCTATTCGCGCATCGTCTACATTTCATGTAACCCTGATACGTTGGCGGCCAATCTCGAACGGCTCTGCGACAGCCACCGCATCACGCGCTTCGCGCTGTTCGACCAGTTTCCCTGGACCCACCACTGCGAATGCGGGGTGCTGCTGGAACGCCGATGCGCAACCGACATGACGCATGACAAGACTGGTAACTCAGTAGGTTAGACGCCGCGCCAAGGGTAGAGTGACGTCACGTGCGACCCAGGGGGTCGCTCACTGGACGATTTCGCCGGTCGCGCTGCGGCCGGCTCAGGCCGAGGTGATGGATGCAACACGTTGCGATCGAAGGCAAGCAGGAGTTTCTGGCTCAGCTTCAGGAGCAGTTGGTCAAGCGGCTGCCGGACGACAAGGTCAAGGCGATTACCGCCTTCGCCGATGCGTTCTATGCCAGCGCCTCGCTCGAGGACATGGCCGGGCGGCGCCCGGAGGACGTCTACGGCGCGACGCTGTCGACCTGGCACTTCATCCAGAGCCATGACCCGGCCAAGCCCAAGGTGCGGGTCTACAACCCCGATTTTGCCGAACACGGCTGGCAGTCGACCCACACCCAGGTTGAGGTCCTCCACGCCGATATGCCGTTTCTGGTCGACTCGGTGCGCATCGAGCTCAACCGCCGCGGCATCACTGTGCATGCTATCCACAATGCGGTGCTGGCCATGCAGCGCGATGCCAAGCATCGCCTGACCCGGGTGACCCGAGCCAACGACAAGGGTGCGCCGCCGTCGCGTGAGTCGCTGATAGTGATCGAGGTCGATCGCCACTCCGATCCCAAGCTGCTCGAGGAGATCGAGGCCAGCCTGCATGAGGTGCTGCTCGACGTGCGCACCGCGGTAGCCGATTTCGAGGCCATGCGTGAGCAGGTCGCGGCCGCTCTCGAGGAGCTCAAGGCCAAGCGCCCCAAGCAGGTCGATCCCGCCGACCACGAAGAGGCCAAGGCCTTTCTCGCGTGGCTGCTCGACAACAACTTCACCTTCCTCGGCTATGACGAGTATGAGGTGGTGGAGGTCGACGGCCACGACGAGCTCAAGCTGGTCGAGGGCAGCGAGCTGGGGGTGTTCCGCCTCGACCAGCCGCGCTACCGCGAGCGGATCCGCAACGACCAGGGCGTCGATGGCGATCACTACGTGCTGATCCCCGAGCTGCTGTCGTTTGCCAAGAGTGCCCACCATGCCCGCGTGCATCGTCCGGCCTATCCCGATTACATCTCCATCGACCGCTATGACGCCAAGGGCCGGGTAATCGGCGAGCGGCGCTTCCTGGGGTTGTATGCTTCTACGGTCTACAACGAGTCGCCGCGCAACGTGCCGGTGCTGCGCAAGAAGTTCAACGCGGTGATGGAGGCCACCGGTGTCAACCCCGAGGGGCACGACGGCAAGCAGCTGATGCAGATCCTCGAGGTCTATCCCCGCGACGACCTGTTCCAGATCACCACCGAGGAGCTGACCCGTACCGCGCTTGGCATCCTCAATATCCGCGAGCGGCGTCGGGTGCGGCTGTTCGTGCGCGAAGACCGGTTCGGCAAGTTCTACTCCTGCCTGGTATTCGTGCCGCGGGACGTGTTCTCCACCGACCTGCGCGTGCGCATCCAGAACCTGCTGTGCGAAGAGCTCGACGCCTCCTTCGGCGACTTCAACACCTATCTCTCCGAGTCGGTGCTGGCGCGCATCCAACTGATCCTGCGCTTCAACGGCGATGCCCCGGCCGACTACGATCTCAAGCGCATCGAGAACAAGGTCATCAGCCTGGCGCGCAGCTGGCGCGACGAGCTTCACGAGGCGATGGTCGAGGGCTTCGGCGAGGAGCAGGCCAATCGCCTGATGGACGTCTATCGCGACGCCTTCCCGGCGGCCTATCGTGAGGACTTCACGGCGCGTACCGCGGTCTACGATATCCATCATGTCAATGACCTGGACGCCGGCGCAGCGCTGTCGCTGTCGCTCTATCGGCTGGTCGAGGAGGAGGGCGACGGGGTCAATCTCAAGCTGTTCCACCGCGACCGGCCGATCCCGCTGTCCGACGTGCTGCCGGTGATGGAAAATCTCGGCCTGCGGGTGATCGGCGAGCGCCCCTACGAGATCACCCGTAACGACGGCACCTGCTGGATCCACGACTTCGATCTCGAGCACCATACCAACGAGGTCGTCAACCTGCAGGAGATGCGTGAGCCGTTCATCGATGCCTTCAAGCGCATCTGGAACGGTGAGGCCGAGAACGACGCCTTCAACCGCCTGGTGATCGGTGCCAACCTCAGCTGGCGCGAGGTGGCGATGCTGCGCGCCTACGCGCGCTACCTCAAACAGATCCGCTTCGGCCTGTCGCAGCTCTACATCGCTACTACCCTGACCAAGCACCCGGAGATCACCCGCGAGCTGGTCAGCCTGTTCGAGCTGCGCTTCGACCCCGAGCAGGGCGATCGCGACAGCGAGGTCGAGGCGTGCCTGGCGCGCCTGCAGCACAGCCTCGACGGCGTCGCCAGCCTCAACGACGACCTGCTGCTGCGCCGCTATATCGAGCTGATCCAGGCCACCCTGCGCACCAACTACTACCAGCCCGGCGCCGACGGCGAGCTCAAGGACTACATCGCCTTCAAGCTCGACCCGACCCGCGTGCCCGACATGCCCAAGCCGCGACCGGCGTTCGAGATCTTCGTCTACTCGCCGCGGGTCGAGGGCGTGCACCTGCGCGGCGGCAAGGTGGCCCGCGGTGGGCTGCGCTGGTCGGATCGCCGCGAGGACTTCCGCACCGAGGTGCTGGGGCTGGTCAAGGCCCAGCAGGTCAAGAACGCGGTGATCGTGCCGGTGGGTGCCAAGGGCGGCTTCGTCTGCAAGCGCCTGCCCGAGGGTGGCGACCGCGATGCCCTGCAGCGCGAAGGCATCGCCTGCTACCAGATCTTCATTCGTGCGCTGCTCGATGTCACCGACAACCTGGTGGCCGGCGAGGTAGTGCCGCCCCAGGCAGTGGTGCGCCACGACGATGACGACCCCTACCTGGTGGTCGCCGCCGACAAGGGCACCGCGACCTTCTCCGATATCGCCAACGAGATCTCCCTCGAGTACGGCCACTGGCTGGGCGATGCCTTCGCCTCCGGCGGCGCCAACGGCTATGACCACAAGAAGATGGGGATTACCGCCAAGGGCGCCTGGGAGTCGGTCAAGCGCCACTTCCGCGAGTTCGGCGTCAACACCCAGGCCGACGAGTTCAGCGTGGTGGGCATCGGCGACATGGCCGGTGACGTATTCGGCAACGGCATGCTGCTGTCGGACAAGATCCGCCTGCTCGGCGCCTTCAACCATCTGCATATCTTCATCGACCCGACGCCGGATGCGGGTAAGTCGTTCGCCGAGCGCAAGCGCCTGTTTGACCTGCCGCGTTCGAGCTGGGAGGACTACGACGCCAAGCTGATCTCGAAGGGCGGCGGGATCTTCTCGCGCAGCGCCAAGTCGATCGCGATCACGCCCGAAATGCAGGCGGCCTTCGACATACAGGCCGACAAGCTGGCCCCCAACGACCTGATCCGCGCCATGCTCAAGTCGTCGGTGGACCTGATCTGGAACGGCGGTATCGGCACCTACGTCAAGGCCGCCAGCGAGAGCGATGCCGAGGTCGGCGACAAGGCCAACGATGCGCTGCGCATCGACGGCCGCGAGCTCAACTGCCGGGTGGTTGGCGAGGGCGGCAACCTGGGGCTGACCCAGCGCGGCCGCATGGAGGCCGCGGCGCGTGGGATACGGGTCAATACCGACTTCATCGACAACGCCGGCGGGGTCAACTGCTCCGACCACGAGGTCAACATCAAGATCCTGCTCGACGACATCGTCAAGCGCGGCGACATGACCGACAAGCAGCGCAACCAGCTGCTCGCCGAGATGACCGAGGACGTGTCGCGGCTGGTGCTGATCGGCAACTATCGCCAGACTCAAGCGCTGTCGCTCTCGGAAATCCTCTCCCGCGAAGGCATGGGGCCCTACCGGCGCTTCATCAACGAACTCGAGGCCAGTGGGCATCTCGACCGCGAGCTGGAGTTCCTGCCCGACGACGAGTCGCTGATTGAGCGTGCCAATGCCGACCAGGGGCTGACCCTGCCCGAGCTGTCGGTGTTGATCTCCTACGCCAAGAGCACCCTCAAGGGCGACCTGATCGCCTCCGAGGTGCCCGATGACCCCTATATCCAGCAGCACCTCGAGCGGATCTTTCCGCAAGTGCTGGTGGAGCGCTTCAAGGACGAGATGTACGACCACAAGCTGAAGCGCGAGATCGTCGCTACCCAGATCGCCAACGACTTGGTCGACCATATGGGCATCGTCTTCGTGCGGCGGCTGATGGACACCACCGGCGCCGGCCGCGCCGACATCGCCCGTGCCTATATCGTGGCTCGCGACAGCTTCAGCCTCAACGGCGTATGGCACAAGATCGAGGCCCTCGACAACAAGGTCGACAGCCACGTGCAGTACCGCATGATGCTCGACCTGATGCGCCTGCTGCGGCGCGCCACGCGCTGGTTCCTGCGTCAGCGCAGCGGCATGACCACCAAGGACTGCATCGAGCACTTCGCTCCGCGCCTGGCCCAGCTGCAGGAGAGCCTCGGCAAGCGCCTGCGCGGCGACGAGCGCGAGGCCTGGGAGGCGCGCCGCGACGAGTTCAAGGCAGCCGGTGTGCCGGATGCCCTGGCCAGCAGCGTGGCCTCGACCCAGAGCCTGTATGCCGGGCTCGGCATCATCGAGGCGGCCAAGCAGACCGATGAGAAGATCCAGCGCGTCGCCGAGGTGTTCTACGAGGTCGGCCATCGCCTCGAACTGCCGTGGATGATCGAGCAGATCAACGCCCTGGAGGTGCGCGACAGCTGGCAGGCCCAGGCGCGGGAAACCTTCCGCGACGATCTCGACCGCCAGCAGCTGGCATTGACCGTGGGCGTGATCAAGCTCGACAGCGGTGCTCGTGACGTCGAGCAGCGCGTCGACCAGTGGCTCGAACGCCATGAACGGCTGTTCCAGCGCTGGTGCAGCCTGCTCGCCGAGGTGCGCTCCGGCAGCCAGGGCGGCTTCCCACTGTTCGCGGTAGCGATCCGCGAGCTGGTCGACCTCGCCGAGAGCAATGGCGAGAGCTGACGCGCCGCTCGCTGCCGCACGATGAACCCCCGCCGACGCGGGGGTTCGTCGTTTATGGGGCGGCTGGGCTATAATCGCCGCCCGTCGCCATCTGCCGCCCCGAGGAGTGCCATGTATTCGCTTGCCCGCTCGCTGCTGTTCCGACTCGATCCGGAAACCGCCCACGGTGTGGCCCTCAAAGGGCTCGACCTAGCCAATCGTGCGGGCCTGGCAAAGCGTTGCGGGGGCGAGCGGGTCGACGATCCACTGACGCTGATGGGCCTGCGCTTTCCCAATCGGGTCGGGTTGGCCGCCGGGCTCGACAAGAATGCCGACCACCTCGATGCGCTGGGCGCGCTGGGCTTTGGCTTCGTCGAGGTCGGCACCGTGACTCCCAAGCCCCAGGACGGCAATCCCAAGCCGCGCATGTTCCGCCTACCCGAGGCAGGGGCGATCATCAACCGCATGGGCTTCAACAACGCCGGTGTTGATCACCTGGTGGCGCGGGTCAAGGCCAGCCGCTACCAGGGCGTGATCGGCATCAACATCGGCAAGAACCTCACCACACCGGTGGAGCAGGCGGTGGACGACTACCTGATCTGCCTGCGCAAGGTCCACGCCCACGCCGATTACATCACCGTGAATATCTCCTCGCCCAATACCCCGGGGCTGCGTAACCTGCAGTTCGGTGAGCATCTCGATGCGCTGCTGGGCACACTGCGCGAGGAGGCCACGCAGCTGGATCAGCGTAGCGGGCGGCGCGTGCCGCTGGCGGTAAAGATCGCCCCGGACATGAGCGCCGCGGAGGTCGGGCTGGTCGCCGCCTCCTTGACCCGCAGCGAGATCGACGCGGTGATCGCCACCAACACCACGGTGGACCGCGAGGCGGTGGCCGGGCTTGCCCACGCCGATGAGCAGGGCGGACTCTCCGGGCGGCCGGTGTTCGAGGCCTCCAACCGGGTGATCCGCGAGCTGCGCCAGCAATTGCCGGACATGCCGATCATCGGCGTGGGCGGCATCGACAGCGGAGCGGCGGCGAGTGCCAAGGTCGCCGCGGGCGCCGACCTGGTACAGCTCTACTCGGGCTTCATCTACCGTGGCCCGGCGCTGGTGGGCGAGTGCGCGCGGACGCTGTGTGAGGCGGGCCAGACGTAAGCGACAGGCGGGCAACAGAAAGGCCCGCGGGTGAGGCGGGCCTTGAAAGAATCATCGCATGCGTTACGCATTAAACGATGAAGATAGTGATATCACATCACCATGGGGTTCTTGTGAATGCCGGAGACACCTGTCATACCGGACCATTGATCCCCACGACCTTCACGCCAACCGCTCATCCAGTATTCGCGAAGATTCACATCCTGACTGGGACAGTCATCACGGGAGCGGCCGGTGATGCCCGCCTTGTAACCGTGAACATAAGCACGCTGGAAGCGATCACGTTTCTGTCGTTTCATCGGATGGCCTCTTGATGAAGAACCGAAATTGTTCGGGACGAATGGTGTTAGTGCGGTGGGTCGTGCCGACCCGCCACACGCCATTGCCAATGGCGTCCATGGACAAGAAACGCATGCGTTTTCAGTAGCTACCCTATTACATCTAGTCCATGATGCGGGGCCTTGTCGAGCGGCGATTTTGCATAAGGCCATTATCAAATCGACACTACAGGAATATGACCGGCAGCAGGGCCGTGGCACTTTTTTATGACTGATCTACAACTAGCTGATAACCATCACATTTTTGTAACATGCCCGTGGGGTATCGAGGGTCTGCTGGCCGATGAGCTGAGCGCGCTCGGCGCCCAGGTCGACAAGACCACCGTGGCCGGTGTGCATGCCAGCGGCTCGCTCGAGGTGGCCTATCGGCTGTGCCTGTGGTCGCGGCTGGCCAACCGGGTGGTGCTGTGCCTGGCGCGGGAGGAGGGCATCGAACACCCCGAGCAGTTGCAGGCCAGCGCCGCGGCCGTGGCCTGGGAGCAGCACTGGCGGCCGGGCACCACGCTGGCGGTGGACTTCCACGGCCAGTCGGCGCATATCCGGCATACCCGCTTCGGCGCCCAGACGGTCAAGGATGGGGTGGTGGATGCGCTGCGTGCTGCCGGCGGCGGGCGCCCGGATATCGACCCCAAGGCGCCGGACCTGCGGCTCTATGCTCATCTGCACCGCGGCCGCCTGACGCTGGGCATCGACCTCTCCGGCGACAGTCTGCACAAGCGTGGCTATCGCCGAGAGCTTGGCCATGCGCCGCTCAAGGAAAACCTCGCCGCGGCGCTGCTGCTGCGCGTCGACTGGCCGGCTCGCGCCAAGGCCGGCGAGGCGCTGGTCGACCCGCTGTGCGGCTCGGGCACGCTGCTCGTCGAAGCCGCGCTGATTGCCGCCGACGTGGCGCCGGGGCTGGCTCGGGAGCGCTTCGGTTTGCACGGCTGGGCGGGCCACGACGCCACGCTATGGGCCGAGCTCAAGCGCGAGGCCGAGGCCCGCGCCAGCATCGGTCGCAAGCGCTGCAAGGCGCCACTGTTCGGCTTTGACCAGAGCCCTCAGGCGGTCGCCGCGGCCAAGGCCAACGCCATGCGCGCCGGGATTCCGGCGCTGATCGACATCAGCGGCGGCGCGGTGGCCCAACTGGTGCGCCCCGCGGCGCTGAATGCCGAGACGCCGGGGCTGATCATCACCAACCCGCCCTACGGCGAGCGCATCGGTGAGTTGCCCGAACTGGTACCGCTGTACGCCGCCATCGGCGAGCGTAGCCGGCGCGCCTTCCCGGGCTGGACCCTGGCGCTGTTCACCGGCAATCCGGACCTCGGCCACCGTACCGGGCTGCGCGCCGTCAAGCAGTACGCCTTCAAGAACGGCCCGCTGGACTGCAAGCTGCTGCTGATGCCGCTGCCGCAAGCTGACGTAGATGCGTCACCGGCAGACTCACTGGCGTCCAAACCTGCCCACGGTGAGGGCGACAGCGCGCCGCGGCGCAGCGAGGGCGCGCAGATGTTTGCCAACCGCCTGGAGAAGAACCGCAAGCGCCTCAAGAAATGGCTCAAACAGCGCGGCGAGCCCTGCTACCGGCTCTACGACGCCGATATGCCGGAGTACGCCCTGGCCATCGACGTCTACGGCGAGCGCGTACACGTGCAGGAGTATGCGCCACCGCGCTCGGTCAACGCCGCCCAGGCCCAACGCCGCCTGCATGACGCCCTGCAGGTGATTCCCGAGGTGCTCGGGGTGCGCCCCGAGCATGTCTACGTCAAGCAGCGCGAGCGCCAGAGCGGACGCGCCCAGTACCAGAAGCAGGCCGCCAGCGGTGAACGCTTCGAGGTGCGCGAGGGCCGTGCGCGGCTATGGGTCAACCTGCGCGACTACCTGGATACCGGGCTGTTCCTCGACCACCGCCCGGTGCGGCGGCTGCTCGCCGAGCTGGCCCCCGGCACGCGCTTTCTCAACCTATTCTGCTACACCGCCACGGCGACGGTGCACGCCGCGCTGGGTACCGAGCAGCAGGGCGGTGCCAGCGACAGCGTCAGCGTCGATCTGTCGAATACCTACCTGGAGTGGGCGCGGGACAACTTCGCCCTCAACCGCCTCGACCCGAGCCGCCACCGGGTGGTGCGCGACGACTGCCTGCGCTGGCTGGAGACTGCCGGCAGCCAGTTCGACCTGATCTTCATGGACCCGCCGACCTTCTCCAATTCCAAGAAGATGGCCGCGACCCTGGATATCCAGCGCGACCACGGCCGCCTGGTGCGTCTGGCCATGGCGCGGCTGGCCCCCGGCGGTACCCTGGTGTTCTCCAACAATCAGCGCAAATTCGTACTCGATACCGACCTCGCCGCGGAGTACGCGGTGGAGGACATCTCCGCCAAGACCTTCGACCCGGACTTCGCGCGGCGCCCGGATATCCACCACGTCTTCATGATCCGTCATCGGGAGGCCGCATGATCCGGCTGCGACTCTACACCACCCTGGGCTGCCACCTGTGCAGCCAGCTCGAGGCGCTACTCAGCGAGCTGAGTAGCGAGGCGGTGACGTTGGAGCATATCGAAATCAGCGAGGACGACGCCTTGATGGCGCGCTACGGCGTGCGGATTCCGGTGCTCGCCGATGAGCAGGGCGAGGAGCTCGACCGCGGCTTCGACCCGGCGCGGCTGGCGGCCTGGCTGGAGGCGCGCGGCTGGCTGGACGCCGCCGCCTGGGAGGCCCTGCAGCGGCGCCTTGACGGCGAGCCGCCGGCCGCTGAGGTCAAGGGTGCCGTGATGCGCGAGGGGCGGCGCTATCTGGGCTGACTTATTCCATTTATTGTCACAAGTAACTATGTGGTTATTATTTTCCAGCCATGGCTTCTGTCACGATCGTGGGCATGCTGTGGCTCTCGCCATCGCTGAGTAGTTGCTATTCCCCTCCTTTTGTCCGCATTTTTTGCTGTTATCCCTACTTTTGTTGCTTCCTTGGCGAAGCGACGTTCCTTGCTGCTTTTCCTAATGCCGTATGGAAATGCCCATCCGGTTGCGACCAAAGTTCAAATTGACGCGTTATCGGCCTGTGTCTACGTTCAAGTAACTAAATAGTTATAATTGGTCGTGACGATGGAAATCGTGCTGTGCAACGAAGTGTTGATGCCTCTCAGCTTTGCCGAGCAGTGTCAGTTTGCCGCGGCTCTTGGCTACGACGGCCTTGAGGTCGCTCCCTATACGTTGGCCGCTGATCCAACGACGCTTGGCAACGTGGCGCTGCAAGCGTATCGGCGCATGGCCAGCGATGCAGGGGTAATGATCAGCGGCTTGCACTGGCTACTGGTGGCGCCAGCGGGGCTCTCCATCGTCGCTGCCGACCCCGCCGTGCGGCGACGCACCCTGGATGCCATGCGCCGGCTGGTGGAGATGAGCGTCGAGCTGGGCGGCGACGTGCTGGTCCACGGCTCGCCGCGCCAACGCATGCTCGGCGCTGATGCAATGGGCGATCGCGAGCGGGCTCTAGCGTACTTTTCACTGGCCGGTGACGTGGCTGCCGACGCCGGCGTGACCTACTGCGTGGAGCCGCTAGCCGCCGCCGAGACCAATTTCATCACCACCCTGGACGAGGCCGCTGCCTTGGTGCGGGAGGTGAACTCGCCAGGCCTCAAAACCATGCTGGATACCTCGGCGGCAGCCAATGGCGAGCGGCACTCCGTGGTGGCACTGCTCGATGAGTGGTTGCCTTCCGGACTGATCGCGCATCTCCAACTGAACGATCGCAACCGCCGTGCACCGGGGCAGGGCGAGGATCGCTTCGCGCCGATACTCGATGCATTACGGCGCCATGGATGGGATCGTCCGGTTGCCGTCGAACCCTTCATCTACGAGCCCGATGGGCTGGCCACCGCGGCGCGCGGCATCGGCTATCTGCGCGGCATCGAGGAGGCGCTGACATGAATACACCGCGCGTGCGCATCGTCGAGGCCGAAGCCTTTGAGCGTGACGTCACCCTGCGCCAGCCCTTCCGCTTTGGTGTAGTGACCCTGCGTGAGGCGCCTCAGGCCTTTCTGCGGGTATGCGTCAAGGACCCTGCCAGTGGTCGCGAGGCATGGGGGCACGCTGCCGAACTGATGGTGCCGAAGTGGTTCGACAAACGGCCCGAACTGAGTCAGGAGGACAATATTGACCAGCTGCGCCGTTCGCTGCAAAGCGCCGTCACGCTGAGTCTGGCCCATGGCCAGGCCGCCTGTGCCGCCGACCTGGCGTGGCGGTTGGATCGCGAGCAGCAGGATGCCCTGCCGCATGAGAATGGCCTGGTTCAGGGCTTCGGTCCGGCACTAATGGCGTGTGCGGTACTCGATGCCCTGTGTCATCTCGAGCAGTGCTCGTTCTACGCCGCCATGCGCCATAACCGGGTGGGTCTGGGAGCCGCCCACCTGCCGGCGGATCTGCGCGGCGTGGATATCGATGCTTTCCTGGCCAGCTTGGCACCGCGCAAGCAAATCGCACTGCGCCATACCGTGGGGTTGGCCGACCCGCTGACTCCGGCCGATATCGAGCAGCGCCTGGATGACGGCCTGCCAGAGTGCCTCAGCGAGGTGATCACCCGCTATCGGCCGCGCTATTTCAAGCTCAAGCTGGGCGGCGAGCACGCCGGTGATCTGGCTCGACTCATGGCGATCACCGCACAGCTCGAGCACCTGCCGGACTACCGGGTGACCCTGGATGGCAACGAACAGTATGCCAGTCCCGAGGCGTTTGGCGAGCTGCTCGACCGCCTGGAGGACGAGCCGCGTTTGGCGGGACTACGCCGCGCGTTGCTATTTGTCGAACAGCCGATCCACCGCGACCGGGCGCTGCAGGCGCCGCTGGGAGAGCTGGGCCGCCGGGTACCGCTACTGATCGACGAGAGCGATAGCCATCTCGACAGCTTTCTCCAGGCCCGTGAGTGCGGGTACCGCGGTGTCTCCTCCAAGGCCTGCAAGGGGCTCTATCGCGCTGTCATCAACCGCGCGCGGCTAGACCATTGGCAAGGCGGCGATTACTTCATGTCGGCGGAGGACCTGACGACTCAGGCGGGGCTGGCGGTGCAGCAGGATCTGGCGCTGGTGGCGCTACTCGGTTTACAGCACGTGGAGCGCAATGGTCACCACTATGTCCGGGGGATGACCGGTGCGTCTACGGCGGAGATGGACGCCTTCGCGGCGGCTCATCCGACCCTCTATCGGCGTGACAAGCAAGGCCTGTTTGTGCACATCGACGATGGGCAGATCGCCCTGGACTCCTTGGCCGGCCTCGGTTTTGCCAGCGGTGCCGTGCCAGATACCGCCGCCATGCGGCCACTCACGTGACCACACCGAAGGTGTGGAGCGCCAAGCTAATGGCATGACAATAAAAGGAACCTCAATGGCTACTCAACGACTCGGTATCATCATGAATGGGGTGACTGGCCGCATGGGCATGAATCAGCACCTGATTCGCTCAATCCTGGCCATTCGAGATCAGGGCGGTGTGGTACTGGCCAGCGGTGAGCGGGTGCTGCCCGATCCAATCCTGGTCGGGCGCAATGCCGACAAGCTGCGCCGGCTGGCGGAGGCGCATGGCGTGGAACGCTGGACCACCGACCTGGATGCCGCCCTGACCAATGCCGACGACCGGATCTTCTTCGACGCGGCATCCACCCAGCTGCGTTGCGACCTGCTGCGCAAGGCCATTGCCGCTGGCAAGCACGTCTACTGCGAGAAGCCGATAGCCGAGAACCTGGCCGACGCCCTCGATATCGCTCGCTGTGCCGAGCAGGCCGGCGTCAAGAATGGCGCGGTGCAGGACAAGCTGTGGCTGCCCGGGCTATTGAAGCTCCAGCAGCTCAACGAGGCCAACTTCTTCGGGCGCATTCTCAGCGTGAATATCGACTTCGGCTACTGGGTCTTCGAGGGCGATTGGGTGCCTGCTCAGCGTCCCTCCTGGAACTATCGCAAGGAGGACGGCGGCGGCATGATCCTCGACATGATGTGCCACTGGCGCTATGTCATCGACAACCTGTTCGGCCAACCCACTTCACTGGTGTGCCTGGGCAAGACGCATATTCCCGAGCGGCATGACGAGCAGGGCAAGCCCTACCCGGCGACGGCGGACGATGCCTGCTATGCCACCGTGGAACTCGACAATGGCGCAGTGGTGCAGATCACGTCGAGCTGGAGTACCCGGGTGCGCCGCGATGACCTGGTGACGTTTCATGTCGATGGCACCCACGGTTCGGCGGTCGCTGGGCTGACCGACTGCCATATTCAGCCACGCGCGGCGACACCCAAGCCGGTTTGGAACCCCGACCAGCAGCAGACCCTGGATTTCTTCAGCGACTGGCAGTCGGTACCCGAGCGCGAGCCGATGGAAAACGCCTTCAAGCGTCAGTGGGAGCTGTTCATTCGCCACGTGGTGGAGGATGCGCCCTATCGCTGGACGCTGCGTGAGGCTGCCAAGGGGGTGCAGTTTGCCGAGCTGGCACTGCGCAGCTCCGACGAGCGGCGCTGGCTGGACATTCCAGCGCTGGAGGCCTGATATGAGCCGACTGATTCTGCCTAACCGGTACGGCGAGTTGGAGCACTATACCCCGGGCGAGCCGCTACGCTTCTCCGCCACACGCCGCCAGGCACCCACGCGGGTGGCCTATGCTGCCGCCCACGTGGTGACGAATCCGCTGGCGGCATCCGACCCATGGCTTGAAACCTCGCTGGATTGGGAGCGTACCCTCGATTATCGGCGCTATCTATGGGAGATGGGATTCGGTGTCGCCGAGGCGATGGATACCGCCCAGCGGGGCATGGGACTGGACTGGCCGACCAGCCTGGAGCTGATTCGCCGTTCGCTGGAGGCTTCTCGGGACGTGCCGGGAGCCGTGATTGCCTGCGGCTGTGGCACCGACCATGTCGCGCCTGAGGTGTGTCGAGACCTGGAGGATGTGATCCGCGCCTATGAGGAGCAGATGGCAGCCATCGAGGGCCTCGGGGGGCGTCTGATCCTGATGGCCAGCCGTGCCCTGGCGGCGTTGGCCAGCTCGCCGGACGACTACGTCAAGGTTTACGACAGGATCCTTTCCCAGGCTCGCGAGCCGGTGATCCTGCACTGGCTGGGCGAGATGTTCGATCCGGCATTGGCGGGCTACTGGGGACATGCCGATCCTGACACCGCCATGCAGGTGTGCCTCGGCGTCATCGCCGAGCACGCCGACAAGGTTGACGGCATCAAGATCTCGCTGCTGGACGCCGACAAGGAAGTCGCCATGCGCCGACAGCTGCCGCCCGGCGTGAAGATGTACAGCGGCGATGACTTCAACTATCCGAGTCTGATTGCTGGCGATGCCGAGGGGCATAGCCATGCGCTGCTGGGCATCTTCGACGCCATTGCGCCGGCCGCTGCCGCCGCCCTGGCGGCACTGGACGAGGGCGATATGGAGGCCTACGAACACATTTTTGCCCCCACCGTGCCCCTGTCGCGGCATATCTTTGCCTCGCCTACCCGCTTCTACAAGACCGGGGTGGTGTTCATGGCCTACCTCAATGGGCATCAGGACCACTTCACCATGGTCGGTGGCCAGGAGAGTACGCGCTCGACCCTACACTTGGCGGAGCTGTTCCGTCTGGCCGATCGCGCCGGCCTGCTGCGTGATCCGTCGCTTGCCGTACAGCGTATGGCAAACGTCATGGCGACTAAGGGGGTGGCGCAATGAGTGCACGTCCATTGACCGATTTCCGGCGTCTATCGATCAATGACGCCACCACCAAAGTGCAGTGGACGCTGGAGGAGGAGATCCGCGGCTACGCCGAGTTAGGTATCCCGGGGATCTCGATCTGGCGTGACAAGCTCGCCGAATGCGGCGTAGCCAAGGCGGCGGCCCTGCTGAGGGAGCATCGGATGACCGTGACCGGGCTCTGCCGTGGCGGCATGTTTCCCGCGGCGACGGCGGCGCAGCGCCAGGCCGCCATCGAAGACAACTGGCGTGCGATCGATGATGCCGCCGCACTCGAGGCGCAGTGCTTGGTACTGGTCGTGGGGGGCTTGCCGCCAGGCTCGCGGGACATCATCGGCGCCCGGCAGATGGTGCTGGATGGCCTGCACGCCATCGTCGAGCATGCTCGCCAGGCCGGCATGCCGCTGGCCATCGAGCCGCTGCATCCGATGTATGCGGCTGATCGCGCTTGCGTCAATAGCATGGCCCAGGCCAACGACCTGTGCGATGCCGTGGGGCAGGGGGTGGGAATTGCGCTGGACGTGTTCCACGTGTGGTGGGATCCCATGCTGGAGGCTGAAATTCGACGTGCTGGCAAGTCCCGGCTGCTAGCGTTCCATATCTGCGACTGGCTGGTGCCGATGCAAGACATGCTGCTCGATCGCGGCATGATGGGCGACGGTGTCATCGATATCCCGCTCATTCGCGGCTGGGTAGAGTACGCCGGTTATGCCGGTTTTCACGAAGTAGAGATATTTTCCGCCCACCACTGGTGGAAAAAGCCGGCACCTGAGGTGCTGGAGGTGTGCAAGGCGCGCTATCTAAGCGTGGTATGAGCGATAGGGCGTCAAACAACGACAACAACGGAGACAGCCATGCAAATCCAACGCTACATCAAGACGAGCAGTGTGATGCTTGCCGCTTCCCTGGTTTCAGGCTTGGCAGTAGCCCAGGAGTGGCAGCCGGAACGGCCGATCAACATTATCGTGCCCTGGGGGGCTGGAGGCTCGACGGACCAGGTGACGCGCGCAACGGCGCCGATTCTGGCCGAGGCACTGGATCAGAATATCGTGATTGTCAATCAGTCCGGTGCGTCTGGGGCGATCGGTACCCGAGAAGTACTGGAGGGTGATCTCGACGGATACACATGGACCGCCAATGCGATTGCCAACAATGCCAATTATGCGGTCACGGGGTTGATCGAAGGCACCGATATCGATGACTGGCATATCTACCTGTCGGTGGCCAATGTGCCGGTGGTCAGTGTGCCTGCCGATAGTGAGTTCGAGGATTTCGGCGACTTGCTGCGCGGCTTTCAGGAGCGTGGCAGTGAGATCACCGTGGCCACCGCGGGCGTGACCTCGTCGGGTGGCACTGCGATCGGCAGTCTAAGCGAGGCAGGTGAATTCGAGTACCGCATGATCACCTACGATGGCGGCAATCCGGCCGTAGTGGCCGCCGCTCGCGGCGAGGCCATGGTCACCACCCAGTTGGCGGTGGAACAGTCGGAGATGATCCGCGGTGGTCGACTGCGGCCCTTGGCAGTATTGAGTGATACCGCGCTGACCATCGAGGGGGCCGACCCCATTCCCCCAGTGACCGAATGGTTGCCTGATTTGCCGATTGCCCCCGATTACTTCGGCATCTTCTTGCCGCGCGGCGTTCCGGATGACGTCGTGGCCACCATGGATCGGATCTGGGAGGAGCAGGTAATGAACTCCGATGCACTGCGTGACTACGCCGATCGCCAGGGGGCGGTGTTCGATCCCTCCTATGGTGAAGAGGCACGAGCGCGTGCCATGCCGATCGCGATCCAGGAGGCCTGCGCTTACGTTGAGCGTGGTGAAGCGGAAATCGATCCCATCGAGATTGGTATCGACTGCGATACTCGCACCGAAGTGGAGCGCTGATCCCTCTATGCCTTGGCCCGTACCACCGCAAGTGGTGCTGGCCGGGGCGCTAACGTTGCGAGGAGAGGATGATGGAAGAGGGTAGGCAATCAGCCCGGGCCGACCTGATTACCGGCGGCGTCTTCATACTGCTGGGGTTGGCGGTGGCCTATGCAGCCTGGGAAATGCCCCGCTTTGCCAACCGTGGTGTGCACCCGTGGGTGGCACCAGGGGTTGTGCCGCTGCTGTTGGGAGGGCTGTTGGCACTATGCGGCGCATTGCTCGGCTGGCGTGCGGCGAAGCAGGGCGCGCTGGGCAAGCTATCGCAACACACCTCGTGGAGAATGCTGATCGCCAGCGTAGAGTCGCGCCGGCTATGGGCGATGATTGCGCTGGCCTTGATGTACACCCTGGTCCTGCTGGGTTGGCTGCCATTCTGGCTCGCCACGGGGCTGTATGTGTGGGCATCGATCGTCATCTTCGAAACCGTGCTGTCGGATAAGCCCCGAAGGCTGTGGCGTAGCCTAGTCCTGGCGCTACTACAGGCAGTGCTGGTAGCCGCCATCGTGACGCTCGTCTTTCAGTATGGCTTCCTAGTCCGTCTGCCCTGACCCGAGGAGAGAAGTGCCATGTTCATGATCGAAGGGCTGAGCATGTTGGGAGGCGGCATCCAGCATTTCTTGACCCCACTCAGCCTGTTCAATGTTGCCTGGGCAACCCTGCTGGGTATCGTTATCGGTATGCTGCCGGGGCTGACTGCCACCATGGGTGTTGCGTTGCTCGTAACCCTGACCTACGGCATGCCGGGAGATCAGGCGATCCTGACGCTGATCTGCATGTATGTTGGAGCCATTTACGGCGGTAGCCGTAGTGCCATCTTGCTGAATATCCCCGGCACACCGGCGAGTGCCGCGACCAGTCTGGATGGGTTTCCGCTAGCGCAGCAGGGAAAAGCGGGCTATGCCATGGGGCTGGCAACGGTCAGCTCGGCGATCGGAACCGTCATCGGTATTATCTGCCTGGCGGTATTTGCTCCACTGCTGGCAGAGCTGGCCTTTGACTTCGGTACCTATGAGTTTTTCTGGTTGGCCGTATTCGGGGTGGTGATTTCAGGTCGATTGACCGCCATGGGTGACCCTTTGAAAGGCTACATCGCCGGTATTCTCGGCCTTCTCGTTGCCATGATCGGCATGGAAAGTCTGCAGGCATACCAACGCTTCACCTTTGGTGTCCACCAGCTTTCCGGAGGGATCGACATTATACCGGCCATGGTTGGAGCCTTTGGCTTTGCTGAGATATTGACCGTCATGCGCCGCCGCTATGACGCCAAGGTGCTGGTATCGCAAGATAGAGTGGTGCCTCGCTTCAAGGATGTCTGGCGCTTTAAAAGAACATCGGTACGCTCGGGGATTATCGGGACTTTTGTAGGTATCGTACCCGGTGTCGGTGAGGATATTGGCAGTTGGGCATCATATGCTGCCGCGCGCCGTGCCAGCAAAGAGAAAGAGATGTTCGGCAAAGGCTCTTATGAGGGGCTGACGGCAGCTGAAACCGGTAACAGTGCCGTTATTCCTGGCGCACTCATCCCTGTATTGACACTGGCAATTCCTGGCTCTACGGCAGCTGCCGTGCTGATTGCTGCCATGTTGATTCATGATATTCGTCCGGGGCCAATGTTAATGATCGAGAATCCCGAGTTTCTCTATCAAGTCGTCGCCATGCTGTTATTCACCACCTTGGCGATTACGCTCTATGGTTTGTCATTGACGAAGGTTCTGGTGAAAGTTCTCGCTATCCCACGCGAGAAATTGATGCCGGTGGTATATGTGCTATGTGTGATCGGACCTTTCGCCATATCACAGCGAATGTTCGATGTTTATGTCATGATATTCTTCGGGCTGGCGGGGTTCATCTTGCGTGAAATGAAATATCCCATGGCACCTATCGTACTCGGCATTATTCTGGGAACGCTGTTGGACACCAATCTGCGTCGTGGCCTGGCGTTGACCGACGGTGATCCGACGCCTTTCTTTACCCGTCCAATCAGTATGTTACTATTCGGTATAACACTGCTGGTAATCTTGATAAGCATTCCTGTGGTTAGTAGAACGATAAAACGGTTGTGTCTGGCGCTGGGGCTGCATGGGAAGCTATGGGGAAAAGCCAGGCATGAACGATAAATGAACTCACGCAAGGTGCCGTACCGTGGCTCGAAAACGCAATCCGGAATTGACCAAGGGCGATATTCTCAAGGCTGCACATGATGAGTTCTGTGAGCGTGGGTTCGATGGGGCCAGGGTCGATAGCATTGCCTCGCGCGCGGGGGCCAATAAACGTCTGCTATATCATTATTTTGGCGATAAAGAACAGCTGTACTGTGCGGTTCTATCCGGTGCATATCGTACTATTCGGGCGGGGGAAAAGGAGCTGAGTCTTGACCAATACTCTCCTGAGGAGGCCATGGATAGGCTGGTGCGCTTTACGTTTCGGCACTTTCATCAGAATCCCTGGTTCATTCGCCTGTTGACCACAGAGAATCTTCACCATGCGCGCTTCCTTAAGCTACTTCCCGAGATAAGAGAGTTGCACTCGCCTCTTGTGGCGCAGATCCAGACCTTGATCGAGCGTGGCGCCGAGAAGGGGGTGTTTCGTCGTGACGTCGATCCGGTCCAGCTGTATATATCGATCGCTGCGCTAGGCTACTTCTATCTCTCTAATATTCATACGTTATCGGTGATTTTCGACACTGATCTGGCGCATATCACCTTGATTCAAGAGCGCGAGGCGCACGCTGTCGCCATGGTGCTGGATCACCTGCGTACGATGCCTGTTTAGCAGTATCAGGCACTATCCAGCAGCGATAGCTGGCGCACCGCATCGCGCCCCTCGGGGGTGTCGTCCTGTACCTCCAGTACCTTGTGAAGGCCCCGCGAGGCCTGGATATGGCCGATGTCGTCGAGCCACATCATCGCCTGGGCGTAGTCGTCGGCAAGCTGGTGCTTGAGACCGCCGAACTGGGTGCCGATCTGCCCCCAGGCACGACTGAAGATCCAGTCGCCGAACATGTCCTGATGGATATGCACCAGCACGTAGTCATGTTCACTCTCCCAGCGGATGATCATCGGGGCTCCTGAAGGTGGTTGGCGAGCGTGGTTGGGCGCTCGACGCTGATCAGCGTGCTATTGTAACGGCGCCGCCGCCCATAGCCATAGCGCTGTGCTTGCCTGCTAACGCAATAGTTGGGAGCCCCATATGCGTGTGATCGTCGATGCCAACATCCCCGCCGCCGAGCGCTGCTTCGGTGCGCTTGGCGAGGTCATCGCGTTGCCCGGCCGCGAGATCGATGGCGCGGCGCTGGCCGGCGCCGAGGCGCTGATCGTGCGCTCGATCACGCGGGTCGATGCGGCGCTGCTCGAGGCCGCCGAACGGGCCGGGGCGCGGCTGCGTTTCGTCGGCACCTGTACCATTGGCACCGATCATGTCGACCAGGCGGCGCTGGCCGCACGCGGCATCGAGTTTGCCAGCGCCCCGGGCTGTAACGCCGAGGCGGTGGTCGACTATGTGCTGTCGAGCCTGACGCTGCTCGCCGAGCGCACCGATGCAGCGCTCGACCAGCGTCGCATCGGCATCGTCGGCGCCGGCAACGTCGGCGAGCGGCTCTATCGGCGGCTGACGGCGCTGGGGCTCGACTGCCGGCGCTGCGACCCACCGCGCGCCGAGGCGGAGCCGGGTGAGCGCTTCTATGACCTGGATGGGCTGTGCCAGTGGGCTGAGGTGCTGTGCCTTCACGCCCCGCTGGTACCTGACGGGCCGCACGCGACCCACCACCTGCTCAACGCCGAGCGCATAGCGGCACTCAAGCCGGGCACCTGGCTGCTCAATGCCGGGCGCGGCGACTGCCTGGATGGCGCGGCACTGCGCCAGCGCCTGGCCGATGCCGGCGACCTGCGCACAGTGCTCGATGTCTGGGAAGCCGAGCCGGGTATCGACGCGGCGCTGTGGCAGCTGGCGGATATCGCCACGCCGCATATCGCCGGCTATAGCCTCGATGGCAAGCTGCGCGGCACCCAGCAGGTCTATGCCGCGGCGCTGCGACGCTTCGGGATGCCGGCCGGGCTGAGCTTCGAGGACCTGGCGCCGCCGCCACCACTGACGCGCCTCGAGCTGGGCAGTGGGCTGTCGCCATGGGAGGCGCTGCGGCTGTGCATGCGCGCTGTCTACGATGTGCGCCGCGACCACGACGGCCTGGCACGGATGGCGGCCGAGTTGGGCATGGCCCGCGGCTTCGACGCCTGGCGTGCCGGCTATCCGCTACGGCGTGAATTCGCCACTCTCGAGGTGGCATTCGGCAAGGACAGCCAGTCGCTGGTGCCACTGTGCGCCGCGGCGGGCTTTCGGGTGAGGGGGTATTGAGCCACGAAAAGCAACGCCACCGCCCCGAGGGGCGGTAGCGTTGTGGGTGGTGGAGCGCCGACTAGTCAGCGCGCCGCTTACTGGCGGTAGGCGGCTTCCTTGAGGGCGCGAATGCGATCATCCAGCGGCGGGTGGCTGGCGAACATGCGCTCCATCAGCGAGCGGGTCTGGCCCTTGGTGATGGCCATGGCGCGCAGCGTGTCCGGCATCTGGTCGGGCAGCTCGGTCTCGGCCTTGAGGCGCGCCAGGGCGTTGATCATCGCCCCGGAGCCGGCCAGTTGGGCGCCAGCGGCGTCGGCGCGGTATTCGCGGAAGCGCGAGAACCAGGCGACGATCGCCGAGGCGACGATGCCGAACACGATCTCGGCCACGATCACCACCGCAAAGTAGCCCATGAAGCCGAGCCCGGCGCCGTCGGTGCGGCTCTTCAGGAAGCTGTCCACCAGGTGGGCGACGATGCGCGCGAAGAACATCACGAAGGTGTTCACCACCCCCTGAATCAGCGCCAGGGTGACCATGTCGCCATTGGCCACGTGGCCGATCTCGTGGGCCAGCACCGCACGCACCTCCTCCGGTCGCATGCGGTTGAGCAGGCCGGCGGAGACTGCCACCAGGGCATCGTTCTTGTTCCAGCCGGTGGCGAAGGCATTGGACTGCTGGGCCGGGAAGATGCCCACTTCGGGGGTCTTGATGCCGGCCTCCCGGGACAGCTCCTCGACGGTGTCGAGCAGCCACTTCTCGGTGCTGTTCGACGGCTGCTCGATGACCACCGTGCCGGTGCTGCGCTTGGCCATCCACTTGGAGATGAACAGCGAGATCATCGAGCCGGCCATGCCGAAGATGAAGCAGAAGATCAGCAGCGAGTTCATGTTCAGGCCTTGGGCATTGAGGTAGGGCTCAATGCCGAGCAGCCTGAGGGTGATGCTGGCGACCAGGATCACCCCCAGGTTGGTGGCCAGGAAAAGCAGGATTCTCATCATGTTACGCGGTCTCCGGCAAGAAACGACAAATTAGCTGTGGATTAGATACGGCCTGTGGGCCCGGGTTTCAAGCGCCACTGGCGTTTTATGCGTCATTGACGATAGCGCGACAGGAAATTACCGAAGCGCTCCAGCGCATCGTCGAGCTGCTCGGCCCACGGCAGAGTGAC
Source organism: Halomonas salipaludis (assembly GCF_002286975.1). Lineage (GTDB taxonomy): Bacteria > Pseudomonadota > Gammaproteobacteria > Pseudomonadales > Halomonadaceae > Franzmannia > Franzmannia salipaludis. The sequence goes on along the minus strand of NZ_NSKB01000002.1, from coordinate 118,996 downwards.
GATGCGCACGTGGTCCGGCTCCGGCCAGTTGAAGGCAGTACCCTGCACCAGCAGGATCTTCTCCTGCAGCAGCAGGTCGAGCACCAGCTGCTGGTCGTCCTGGATATTGAACACCTTGGGGTCGAGCCGCGGGAAGGCGTAGAGCGCGCCCTTGGGCGTGGTGCAGGAGACCCCGGGGATGGCGTTGAGCTTCTCCACGGTGATATCGCGCTGGGCGCGCAGCCGTCCGCCAGGCAGGATCAGGTCGTTGATCGACTGGTAGCCGCCCAGTGCGGTCTGGATGGCGTGTTGGGCCGGCACGTTGGCACACAGCCGCATCGAGGCGAGCATGGTCAGGCCCTGGATGTAATCGGCGGCGCGCTGCTTGGCGACGCTGCCGGAGAGGATCATCCAGCCGGAGCGGAAGCCGGCGCAGCGGTAGCTCTTGGAGAGCCCGTTCATGGTCACCACCAGCTGGTCGTCACTGGCCAGGGCGCCGGTGGAGACGTGCTCGACGTCGTCGTAGAGGATCTTGTCGTAGATCTCGTCGGAGAACACCACCAGGTCGTGCTCGCGGGCGATGTCGAGCAGCTCGCTGACCACCGCCGGCGGATATACCGCGCCGGTGGGGTTGTTGGGATTGATCAGCACGATGGCGCGGGTATGGCTGGTGAGCTTGGCGCGAATATCGTCCATATCCGGTGCCCAGTCGGCCTGCTCGTCGCACAGGTAGTGCACCGGGCGGCCGCCGGAGAGGTTGGCGGCAGCGGTCCACAGCGGGTAGTCCGGTGCCGGGATCAGTACCTCGTCGCCGTCGTTGAGGAGTGCCTGCATGGCCATCACGATCAGCTCCGAGACGCCGTTGCCGATGTAGATGTCCTCGATGCCGACGCTGGGGATCTGCTTGCGCTGGCACTCCTGCATGATCGCCTTGCGCGCCGAGTAGAGCCCCTTGGAATCGCAGTAGCCCTGGGCGGTGGGCAGGTTGCGCATCACGTCCTGGAGGATCTCCTCCGGCGCCTCGAAGCCGAACGGCGCGGGATTGCCGATATTCAGCTTGAGGATGCGCTGGCCTTCCTCTTCCAGGCGCTTGGCGTGGTCGAGCACCGGGCCGCGAATGTCGTAGCAGACGTTGTATAGCTTGTGCGATTTCCTGATCGGGGTGTCCATGTGGTGTCCGAAAAATGCGTCCAGTAGTGGGCCCACGAGGGGCGTCTCATTGGTTATCGGTGGTGCTCGGGGCGTCGTCCTCGGCCGCTGGCGCGGGGATGTCCGCCGGGGTCTCGAGCGTTACCGGGCCGAGCTTGCCGTCGCGCAGCTCGTGCAGCAGCACCTCGGCGCCGCGGTGCAGGTCGACTTCGCCGCCGGCACGCAGGCCGCCGCGCCTGGCGGCGATCTCGGCGACGATGGCCGCGCCGTCGAAGCCGGCCAGGGCCAGGAAGTCGGGCCGTGCCGGGCCGTCAGCCTCGACCCGCGCCGCCTCGGGGTTGGCGGTGTAGGCGGGCAGGGCCTTGAGCTTATAGCGCGCGGTGAGGGCCTCGGGATAGCGCTTGGCCAGTTCGGCGGCGGTGATCACTGCCACGTCGATGTAGTCGATGGCGGTGTCGCGGATCGCGCCGCTGGCGGCCAGGCGGTAGGCGCTGGCCTGGTCCTCGATCTTCGGCCACAGCACCCCGGGGGTGTCGACCAGCGCCACCCGGCCGTCGAGGCGCACCTTCTGCTGGCGCTTGGTCACCGCCGGCTCGTTACCGGTCTTGGCGATCTTGCGGCCGGCCAGGCCGTTGATCAAGGTCGATTTTCCCACGTTGGGTATGCCCATCACCATTACCCGCACGTCGCGGTCGGCGCGGATCTGGCCGGCCAGTTCGTGGCACAGCTTGGGGATGTGCTTGAGCTCTCGGGCGTTGGTGGTGGTCACTGCCAGGGCGCGGGTGTCGGGCTGGGCGTCGAAGTGGGCGACCCATTCGGCGGTGCGCGCCGGGTCGGCGAGGTCGGCCCGCGACAGGATCTTGAGCACCGGCTTGTGTTCGGTGAGCTCGGCGAGCATCGGATTGGCGCTGGAGTAGGGCAGGCGGGCATCCAGCACCTCGAGCACCACGTCGATCTCCGGCAGCGCCTCCTTGATCTGGCGGCGCGCCTTGTTCATGTGTCCCGGGAACCAGCCGAGCATGGCCACTCTCCATCAGCGTGCAAAAGGTGACCATTCTAGCAGAGCGTAACCCGTGCGTGGGCCGGCAAACGCCGGCCCGGGCAGGCTCATTCGCCGTCGTGAAAGCTCAGCGACACCGAGTTGATGCAGTAGCGCAGGCCGGTGGTCTGGGGCGGGCCATCGGGGAAGACATGGCCGAGGTGGGCGTTGCAGTGGGCGCAGACCACCTCGGTGCGCTGCATGCCGTGGCTGTCGTCGACGTGCTCTTCCACGGCGTTGACTCCCAGCGGGCGGTCGAAGCTCGGCCAGCCGCAGCCAGCATCGAACTTGTGCTCGCTTTCGAACAGCGGCGCCTGGCAGCACACACAGTGGTAGATGCCGTGGTCGTTGCTGACCTGATAGTCGCCGCTGAACGGCCGTTCGGTGCCTTTCTCACGGGTGACGCGATACTGCTCCGGAGTTAGCTGGGCACGCCACTCGGCGTCGCTTTTCTCGACTTTGTTGCGCATGGCGGTCTCTCTCGCTGCGGGTGAATCTGTGGCCATCAAACACCGCTCGGGGGGTGTCTGGCTAGTCTCGACACGGCTATTATCAGCGTAGCTGGCCGGTCGGGAAAATCCCGCTTGGGCAGTCGCTTGACAGCCTAATGGGCGCTCAGTAACATACGCGCCACCTCGATGAGGGAACGCCGCGTCCCATTCGTCTAGTGGTCCAGGACACCGCCCTTTCACGGCGGTAACAGGGGTTCGAACCCCCTATGGGACGCCACTTCCTCTCGTCAGGTGCTGGATGATCGGTTGGTGAAGGGCCTGCGCGGGAATAGCTCAGTGGTAGAGCACAACCTTGCCAAGGTTGGGGTCGCGAGTTCGAATCTCGTTTCCCGCTCCAAGAACCGCAAGCGCTGCGTCCCATTCGTCTAGTGGTCCAGGACACCGCCCTTTCACGGCGGTAACAGGGGTTCGAACCCCCTATGGGACGCCACTCGATCATCGATAGGTTGCGATACAAGCGGGAATAGCTCAGTGGTAGAGCACAACCTTGCCAAGGTTGGGGTCGCGAGTTCGAATCTCGTTTCCCGCTCCAAGTAAGACCCGAGCAGGCCAATGTGACGGTCGCGAGCTGGTGCGCCAGCCCGGTCGATCTCGTTTCCCGCTCCAAGCACCAAAAAAATATTGCGTCCCATTCGTCTAGTGGTCCAGGACACCGCCCTTTCACGGCGGTAACAGGGGTTCGAACCCCCTATGGGACGCCACCTTGCTGCCACGCTTCATTATGCGGGAATAGCTCAGTGGTAGAGCACAACCTTGCCAAGGTTGGGGTCGCGAGTTCGAATCTCGTTTCCCGCTCCAAGCGAGTCCCGAGCAGGCCAACGTGACGGTCGCGAGCTGGTGCGCCAGCCCGGTCGAATCACTTTTCCCGCTCCAAATAATCCCCTTCCTTATCTGATTCTCGAGGCCCTTGAATTCTCGACGATCGGCCATATCTTTAGTCGCCTAATGATTCACCCATCTCCCGGGAGATCCCGATGGCCACACCGGCGCTGTCCATCCGTGGGCTGACCAAGGTCTACGGCAACGGTTTTCACGCCCTCAAGGGCATCGATCTCGACGTGCAACAGGGCGACTTCTTCGCGCTGCTCGGGCCCAACGGGGCCGGCAAGTCGACCACCCTCGGCGTGGTCTGCTCACTGGTGCAGAAGAGCGCCGGTCAGATCTCGATCTTTGGCATCGATACCGACCGCGATTTCGCCCGCGCCAAGTATCACCTCGGCGTGGTGCCCCAGGAGTTCAACTTCAACCAGTTCGAGAAGGTCATCGATATCGTGCTGGCCCAGGCCGGCTACTACGGCATGCCGCGCAGCGAGGCCTTGCCCCGCGCCAAGCGGCTGCTCGGCGACCTCGGCCTGTGGGACAAGCGCGATGGCAGCGCGCGGATGCTCTCCGGCGGCATGAAGCGCCGGCTGATGATCGCCCGCGCGCTGATGCACCGCCCCAAGCTGCTGATCCTCGACGAGCCTACCGCCGGGGTGGATATCGAGCTGCGCCGCAGCATGTGGGAGTACCTGCGCCGCATCAACCGCGAGGAGGGCACCACCATCATTCTCACCACCCACTACCTCGAGGAAGCCGAGAGCCTGTGTCGCAACGTGGCGATCATCAACCACGGCGAGATCATCCGTAATACCAGCGTCAGGGCACTGCTCACCGAGCTCGACACCGAGACCTTCCTGTTCGACCTGGCCGCACCGCTGGAGGCGGTGCCGCACATCGAAGGCTTCGAGGTGCAGCAGGTAGACGGCGCCCAGCTCGCGGTCATGGTGCACCGCGGGCAGCGGCTCAACGATATCTTCGCCGCCCTGGGCGAACAGGGCATCGAGGTGGTGTCGATGCGCAACCGCGCCAACCGCCTCGAGGAGATGTTCGTAACCATGGTCGAGCAGGGCAATGCCGACCTTGCGCGTGCCGCTGCCGCGGCGGAGGCGCGCCCATGAGCCCGACACAGATCGCCATCGCGCTATGGACCCTGGTGCACAAGGAGATCAAGCGCTTCACGCGGATCTGGCCGCAGACCCTGCTGCCGCCGTCGATCACCATGACCATGTACTTCATCATCTTCGGCAACCTGATCGGCTCGCGGATCGGCGACATGGATGGCTTCAGCTACATGGACTTCATCGTCCCCGGGCTGATCATGATGGCGGTGATCACCAACAGCTACTCCAACGTCGCGTCATCCTTCTTCTCCAACAAGTTCCAGCGCTCCATCGAGGAGATGATGGTCTCGCCGATGCCCAACTGGGTTATCCTGACCGGCTTCGTGCTGGGGGGGATGGCGCGCGGGCTGGGCGTAGGGCTGATCGTGACCATAGTGTCGCTGTTCTTTACGCGTATCAGCATGGCCCACCCAATTTTGACCATCGTGGTGGTGGTGCTGACCTCGGCGCTGTTCTCCATCGGCGGCTTCATCAATGCGCTGCTGGCCGACAAGTTCGACGATATCTCCATCGTGCCGACCTTCATCCTCACGCCGTTGACCTACCTCGGCGGGGTGTTCTACTCGATCTCGATGCTGCCAGCGCTGTGGCAGGGGGTGTCGATGCTCAACCCAATCCTGTACATGGTCAACGTGTTCCGCTATGGCTTCCTGGGCGTCTCGGACATCCCGGTGGTCTGGGCGCTGAGCGCCATCGTGGCCTTTATCGTGGTGCTGTTCGGCATTGCGCTGTGGATGCTCGAACACGGCAAGGGAATTCGTTCATGAGCCAGCATCGTCCCGATACCCTGCAACACGCTCCGCTGGGCCGCGAATCGGCCTACCCGGAGCGCTACGACGCCACGCTGCTCTATTCCATCCCGCGGGCCGCCAACCGCGCGCCGCTAGGCATCGAGGAGGGCGCCTTGCCGTTCGTTGGCGAGGACGAGTGGCACGCCTTCGAGGTCTCCTGGCTCAACGCCCGCGGCAAGCCGCTGGTGGCGGTGGCGCGCTTCCGGCTGCCGGCGGACTCGCCGAATCTGATCGAGTCGAAGTCGTGGAAGCTCTATCTCAACGGCTTCAATCAGACCCGCTTCGCCAGCCGCGAAGAGGTGATAGCGAAGCTCGAGCGTGATCTGAGCGGCGTGGCCGGATCAGCCGTCGAGGTAGCACTATTCGGCGTCGACGACCAGGCGCTGGCACCGCGGCGCCTGCCCGGCGAGTGCCTGGATGACCTGGACATCGAGGTCGACGACTACACTCCGAGTGCCGCCCATCTGAAGGTAGGGGAGGAGATCGTCGAGGAGACGCTGCACTCGCACCTGCTCAAGTCCAACTGCCCGGTCACCGGCCAGCCCGACTGGGGCAGCGTGATGATCCGCTACCGCGGCCCCCGGCTCGACCGTGAAGGGTTGCTGCGCTACCTGATCGGCTATCGCCAGCACCAGGACTTCCATGAGCACTGCGTCGAGCACATCTTCAGCGACCTGATGGTCCGCGCCCGACCCGAACGGCTGCTGGTGCTGGCGCGCTACGTGCGTCGCGGCGGCCTGGATATCAGCCCCTGGCGCGCGACCCCCGGCGAGCGCCCGCCGGAGCCGCTGCGCCTGGCTCGGCAGTAAGCCACTGCGGTAAGCTGGTGGCCTATTCGACACCACTACGAGGAGACGCCGGATGGATGCCATGACGCTGCTGCACGAGCGCAGTTCCATGGGCAAGCTGATGGGCCCGCCCCCTGACGCCGCCCAGTGCGAGGCGCTGTACCGCGCCGCGCTGCGCGCGCCCGACCACAAGGAATTGACGCCATGGCGCTTCATCGAGTTCTCCGGCAAGGGCCTCGACCGCCTCGGTGAGCTGTTCGCCGAGGCCGAGTACCGCGACGACCCGCACAGTGGCGATGACACCCTGAACGCCGCGCGCAAGAAGCCCCTTCGCGCACCGATGGTGATCGCGGTGATTGCCAAGGTGACCCCGGATCTGCCCAAGGTACCGCCAGTGGAGCAGGTGATTTCCGCCGGCTGCGCCGCCCACGGCATCGTACTCGCCGCCCATGCCCTGGGCCTCGGCGCCATGTGGCGCAGCGGCCACTACGCCTTCAACAGCACCGTGCGCAAGGGGCTTGGCCTTGGCGAGCACGACGAGATCGTCGGCTTTCTTTACCTCGGTCAGCTGGCCGGGCGCCACAAGCCGCTTCCCGAGCGCGACCCGGCCGACTTCGTCGAGCGCTGGGACTGATGGATATACCGCGCCGCCCCGGCCAGCCACACCCGCGCCTGGCGCTGCCGAAGGCGGGGCTGGGGGATGACCTGGAGGCATTTCAGCACTGGCTGCAGCAGGCCATACCCCAGGTGGCGCATCTCGGCATCCAGCGCATGGGACTGGACGGTGAGGCGCTCGAATGGCATCTCGAGTTGGCTCCCAGCCTCAACGACAAGGGCACCGGCTTCGGCGGCGCCATGGCCTCTCAGGCCATCCTGATCGGCTGGTGCTGGCTGACCCTGTGGCTGCGCCAGCAGGGGCGTGCTCAGGACGTGGTCATCGCCGATGCCCGGCAGCGTTTCCTGGCCCCGGTCAGCGGCGACTACCGCCTGCGCTGCGAGCCCGCCTCGGCGGATGGCGTGGCCGCGTTGAGGGAACGACTCACCAACCGCGGCAAGGGCCGCATCAGTCTCGTTCAGCACCTCTACTGCGGCGAAACGCTCTGCTTCGAGGCTGGCGGCGACTATGCCGTACTGCCCTCATCGCCCACCTGACGCCCCGCCCGCAGCGGAAAAACGGCTTGCAATCACAGGCTTGGCTCGTTACAGTGTGCGCCGTTCTGACGCATAGGCCGAGCCGCTAACGCCGCCCGATCCTGCGAAAGAGCCACAATGTGGAGGGGTGTCCGAGTGGTCGAAGGAGCACGCCTGGAAAGTGTGTAAGTCGAAAGGCTTCGAGGGTTCGAATCCCTCCCCCTCCGCCACAAATATCGAGAAAGCCGCTGATTTCAGCGGCTTTTTCTTTTTCTGGCGGTGTCACTACCTCGCGTCCTTGCCCTTGCCCTTGCGCGAGTCGACGGCCTTTCTCGTTCAGCCCGGCATTACCCATCTCTTATGGGTTATGGGGTGGCACGCAACTGTCTGTTATTCGCTTCGTGCTCTTGTCGTAAATTCATCGCCGGCGGTGGCCAATCACCGTATGCAGGACGGCAGGCCAGCGGAGTGAATTACCTGCTACGCTTTGTAATGTTAAGCAAACTCCTGATAAGTAGAGAGACCTATCGTGGTGAGCATCATGATGGCTATCACGTGGGACCAAAAGAAGGAAGGAGGCTGATTTCTTGAATACATACAAGGCGAAATGTAACGGGAGGAGGTGAGCATGGCGATGAACGACTGGCGTCACAGGCAGTACCGCCTTGTTACGCGAATGAGTGACGCGAATAAAAAGCGGCGTTAAAAATGCGTGCCACCACCGGGCTCATCACGGGTAAAGCGTTTGCCTGACGGTGCTGGTTCTACCCTGACGAACGGGAGAACGTTCATGGCTACTGGTGTTTGGATTAGCTTGTTTGGTTACTTTGCGCTGATGATCGCCATCGGCATCTATGCCATGCGCAAAGCGACGGCCTCATCCGAGGATTATATGCTGGGTGGCCGAGGCCTCAGCCCGCAAGTGGCGGCGTTGTCAGCCGGCGCATCGGACATGAGTGGCTGGCTGCTGCTGGGGCTGCCCGGGGCAATGTTCGTCTCCGGCCTGGGCTCGGCGTGGATCGGTATCGGCCTGCTGGTGGGTGCGTTCTTCAACTGGACCCTGGTGGCGCCGCGGCTTCGTGAGCAGACCGTGCATTACGGCAATGCGATTACCATCCCGGCGTTCCTGGCCAACCGGTTTCCGACTCGGGCGCTCTCTCTGCGGACGGTGTCCGCCATCGTCATCGTGATCTTCTTTGCGGTCTACACCGCGTCAGGCTTGGTAGCGGGCGGCAAGCTGTTCGAAAGCGCGTTCGCCGGGATATACAACTTCGGCGACATGAGCAACTACGCCATGGGGGTCATGATCACCCTCGGCGTGGTGCTGATCTATACCGTCGTCGGCGGCTTCCTGGCCGTGAGCATGACCGACTTCGTGCAGGGCTGCATCATGATGCTGGCGCTGGTGATCATGCCGGCGGTGGTGCTCTTCGGCGAAGGGGGCGGCGGTTTTAGCCAGGCCTCACAGACCTTGAATGAAGTCGATCCCACGCTGCTCTCCTGGACCTCGGGGCTGACCTTTATCGGCTGGCTGTCGGCGGTGACCTGGGGGCTGGGCTATTTCGGTCAGCCGCATATCATCGTGCGCTTCATGGCGATCCGCTCGCTGAAGGACGTTCCGGTTGCCCGCAACATCGGCATGAGCTGGATGCTTATCTCGCTGATCGGTGCGGTCTCGCTGGGGATCTTCGGCCGCGCCTATGCGATCCGCAACGGCATGGACGTCGAGGACCCGGAAACGATCTTTATCATCCTCGCGGAGCTGCTGTTCCATCCGCTGATTACCGGCTTCCTCTATGCGGCGCTGCTGGCGGCCATCATGAGCACGATTTCCAGTCAGCTGTTGGTGTCGTCTTCGTCGTTGACCGAGGACTTCTACCGCCTGTTCCTGCATAAGAACGCGACCGAGCAGCAGTGCGTGGCCGTGGGCCGCGTGTGTGTGGTGCTGGTGGGTATCGTGGCCGCCGTGATTGCGTCCGATGAAGACTCTCAGGTGCTGGGGCTGGTCAGTAACGCTTGGGCGGGCTTCGGGGCGGCATTCGGCCCGCTGATCATTCTGTCGCTGATGTGGCCTCGCACCAACGGCGCCGGCGCCATCGCCGGCATGGTGGTGGGTGCCGCCACCGTGATGATCTGGATCACCCTGGGCTGGAACGGTGAGTTTATGGGTGGCCCCGGTGTATACGAGATTATTCCTGGCTTCATCGCTTCCTTTGTTGCCATCATGGTGGTGAGCAGCGTGACGGCCGATGCTGGTGAATATCAGCACATCACTCGCTAGCAGGGCGCAGTCCACGTAGTGAGAGAGCTCCTGCGGGAGCTCCAACTATGCGGCGCATCAATGCTACGTCTCGGGTAGCAAGGAGAGATTCAGCATGAACGACGCCAAGCGATATCTGCACATCGATTCGGCAGACCTCCGGGCACGCATCCGCGCCAACTACGACGCCGATGAAGCAGCGGTGCTGCAGGCGCTTGTCGAGCGTATCAAACTGTCGGAGGAGGAGCGCCGCGAGGTGGCCGCCGTGGGCGCCAACTATGTGGCACGGGTGCGCAAGGAGAGGTCGCCCTCGATGATGGAGGCGTTCCTGGCCGAGTACGGACTCTCGACCACCGAGGGCGTGGGCTTGATGTGTCTGGCTGAAGCGCTGCTGCGCGTGCCAGATGCGGAAACCATCGACGATCTGATCCACGACAAGATCGAGCCGTCCGACTGGGGTGCCCACCTGGGCAAGTCGTCCTCGTCGATGGTCAACGCCTCGACCTGGGCGCTGCTGCTGACCGGCAAGGTGCTGGAAGAGGATCCCAAGGGGCCGACGCGGGCGCTGCGCGGTCTGGTCCGCCGCATGGGCGAACCGGTGGTGCGCAAGGCCGTTGGCCAGTCGATGAAGATCCTCGGCCGCCAGTTCGTGCTCGGCCAGACCATCGAGGAGGGCATGAAGAATGCCCGCGAACTCGAGAAGCAGGGCTACACCTACTCCTACGATATGCTCGGCGAAGCGGCACGCACCGACGAGGATGCCGTCCGCTATCACCGGGCCTACGCCAAGGCGATCAGCGCGATTGCCAAGCAGGCCAAGGGCGATGTGCGCGGCAGCCCCGGCATCTCGGTGAAGCTCTCGGCGCTGCATCCGCGCTATGAATATACCCATCGTGACACGGTGATGGCGGAACTCGTGCCACGCGCCAGGGAGCTGGTGCAGCAGGCGGCCAAGGCCAATATCGGCTTCAATATCGACGCCGAGGAGCAGGACCGGCTCGACCTCTCCCTCGACGTGATCGAAGCGCTGATGTCGGACCCCAGCCTCGATGGCTGGGACGGTTTCGGGGTCGTGGTACAGGCCTATGGGCGCCGCGCCGCGCCGGTCATCGAGGCGCTCTACGAGCTTGCCGAACGCTTCGACCGCAAGATCATGGTGCGCCTGGTCAAGGGTGCCTACTGGGATACCGAGATCAAGCTGTCCCAGGAGATGGGGGTCAAGACCTTTCCGGTCTACACGCGCAAGGTCAATACCGACGTCAGCTATATGGCCTGCGCCCAAATGCTGCTCGACCGTCGTGACCGTATCTACCCACAGTTCGCCACCCACAATGCCCACACCTGCGCCGCCGTGGTGGCCATGGCCGGCGGTGACAAGGAGAGCTACGAATTTCAGCGCCTGCACGGCATGGGTGAATCACTGCACCATATCGTCAAGCAGGCGGAAGGCACGCACTGCCGTATCTACGCCCCGGTCGGCGCGCACCGTGACCTGCTGGCCTACCTGGTGCGCCGCCTGCTGGAGAATGGTGCGAACTCCTCGTTCGTCAACCAGGTAGTGGATAGCTCGATCCCTCCCAGCGAGGTCTCGAAGGATCCGGTGTCCGGGTTCCAGCAGCTTGGCAAGGACGTATCAAGCCCGCTGATTCGCCAGCCCGGCGAGCTGTTCGCGCCCGATCGCAAGAACTCCAAGGGCTACCGCATCAACGAACCCGCCTCGATCCTGCCGCTGCTCAAGGCGCGTGAGGCCTTTGCCGACGCCACCTGGACGGCAGGCCCCATGCTGGTGGGCAGTCCGGCACCGCAAGGGCCGGCTCGCGACGCCCTGTCGCCCGCCGACGGCTCGCGGGTGATTGGTAAGGTACATGAAGCGACACTGGAGGAGGTGGCCGCCGCCCTCGATGCCGCCGAGCAGGGCTTCCGCGAATGGTCGGCGCGCCCGGCGGCGCAGCGCGCCGAGGTGCTGCACCGCACCGCCGACCTCTATGAAGCGCACATCGCCGAGCTGACCGTGATCGCCACCCGCGAGGCCGGCAAGATGATGTTCGATGGCATCGCCGAAGTGCGCGAAGCGGTGGATTTTCTGCGCTTCTATGCCAACGAGGCCGAGCGGCTGGAGGCGGAGGAGCCTGGCAGTGCCCGCGGCATGTTCGTCTGCATCAGCCCGTGGAACTTCCCGCTGGCCATCTTCACCGGCCAGATCGCTGCGGCGCTGGCGGCCGGCAATGCCGTGTTGGCCAAGCCCGCCGAGCAGACGCCGCTGATCGCCGCCCGCGCCGTCGAACTGATGCGTGAGGCCGGACTGCCGGAAGCGGCGCTGCAACTGCTGCCTGGTGACGGGCCGACGGTGGGTGGTCCGCTGACCAACGATCCGCGGATTGCTGGTGTGTGCTTCACCGGCTCGACCCCGGTGGCGCAGATCATCCACCAGGCCCTGGCGCAGAATGCCGGGCCGGACGCGGTACTGATCGCCGAGACCGGCGGGCTGAATGCCATGATCGTGGACTCCACGGCGCTGACCGAGCAGGCGGTGCGCGACATCCTGATTTCCTCCTTCCAGTCGGCCGGCCAGCGCTGTTCGGCGCTGCGCATGCTCTACGTCCAGGAAGAGGCCCGCGAGCGGCTACTCCACATGCTCGACGGCGCCATGGACGCGCTGACCATCGGCGATCCGTGGAATACCGACACCGACGTCTCGCCGGTGATCGACGCCGAGGCCCAGGCCGACATCAGCGCCTACGTGGCGGAGCAGGAAAAAACCGGCAAGGTGATGAAGACGCTGCCGGTGCCGGACACCGGCACCTTTGTTACCCCGGCGGTGGTCGAGGTCGGCGGGATCGAGGATCTCGAGCGTGAGATATTTGGTCCGGTCCTGCACGTGGCCACCTTCAAGGCGCGCGACATCGACAAGGTGGTCGATGCCATCAACGACCGCGGGTACGGGCTGACCTTCGGCCTGCATACCCGCATCGACGACCGCGTGCAGCAGATCGTCGAGCGCATCCATGTCGGCAATATCTACGTCAATCGCAACCAGATCGGCGCCATCGTCGGCTCCCAGCCCTTCGGCGGCGAGGGCCTCTCGGGCACCGGTCCCAAGGCCGGCGGTCCGCTCTACGTCTCGCGCTTCCGGCGTACTGCACCCGCGGAGCGTTACGACGCACCGCAGGGCAAGGCCGTAACACTCGAGGCGCTGCAGCCGGCCCTCGACGGGCTCGACTCACGCAACTGGGCGGCGCGACCCGACCGGGTCGAGGTGCTGCGCCGCGCGCTGTCCGGCAAGGGCGGCGTGGTACGCAGGGCGCTCAATGAGACGGCGGCACTGGACATGACACCGCAGACCCTGCCGGGGCCGACGGGGGAAAGTAATCGATTGTCGCAGTACCCGAAGGGGCCGGTGCTGTGCCTGGGACCGACCCTGGATATCGCCCTGGCGCAGGCCGCCCAGGCGCTGGGCACAGGCTGTGCGGCGGTGGTGGTGGCGACAGGCGCCGAGCAGGCGGTGAAGCCGCTGATCGATGCCGGGGCGCCGCTGGTTGGGCTCGACGGCATCGTTATGCCGAAGGCGCTGAGCGACCTCAATGGCATCGCCGCAGTAGCCGCCGCCGGCGCCAGCGACTGGACCCGCGAGCTGCGGCTGGCCCTCGCCAAGCGCGACGGTGCGATCATCCCGCTCGAGACCCAGGTCATTGCGCCGGAACGCTACGTGGTGGAACGCCATCTGTGCATCGATACCACTGCCGCGGGGGGTAATGCCAGCCTGCTGGCGACGGCCGAATAGGCCCGCCGACTGGCATGGCGGCCCTGTGAATGGCCGCCTCCAGTCGCAGAGTGGCGGCGTCAAGTCGGGTAATATAAGGGGAGAGTGCTGTCTGCGGCGTGGATGTCACTCATGACGAAAAAGCCAAGCTGTGCTGTTATGCAGAAAACAGCATCAACCCGAGGGGCGGCATTCTTTAGTGCCATGGTGATTTTTCTATTAATGCCTTACGTAAATGGTTAGCGCCCCATCCTCTGCGGCGCATAGTGCGACATCCTATCTAGGCATTTCCCTCGCCTCACTCGAATTGATAGTAAGCCTTATCCGCCACTCCGACTGTGCGCTGGCGAACACCAGAGCAATATTTTCACTTATTTTTTGGGGGGTTACGCTGCGTGCTTGGCGTTATAGACCGTGCAGCATATCACCGGAAAAGAATTGGTAATTGTTGCGCCCCCGGCGCTTGCTGCAATACATGGCGGTGTCTGCGTGATGCATCAGCTCATACGGGGTCGTGCCGCTATCCGGATAGCGGCTGATACCCAGGCTGGCGGTGATGGTGATCGCCTGCCCCCCTACCGGGTGCGACGCTAGCAATGCGTCGAAGACGGCATCGGCGACGTGCCGGACACCATCGATATCCTGCACCTCGGTCAGTAGAATCAAGAATTCATCGCCGCCTAGGATGCCTATCGGCTTAAAGGCCAGCACATCAAGGATGAGTTCTATCGTGCCGCTGTGATGCAGCGGCTGCTGCTGCGATATACCCAGGCGCTACTGACGGAGATGGCCCAGACAGCGGTGTGCAATCGCCACCACAGTGTCGATCAGCAGCTGTGTTGTTGGCTGCTGCTGAGTCTCGATCGCCTGCCGGGTGACAAGCTGGTGATGACGCAGGAGTTGATCGCCAACATGCTGGGCGTACGTCGGGAAGGCGTCACGGAGTCGGCCGGCAAGCTGCAGCGGGCGGAGTTGATCTCCTTTCACTCCCCGTAGCTAACCAGCTGCTCGATGAATTACTGCCGAGTGAGCACGCCACCTTTGTCGCTGCCTGCGAGGTCGTTGAGCTTAGCTTTGGCGAGAGGCTGATTGAGCCTGGAGCGCTCGTTGAGCACGTCTATTTTCCACTCGATAGCTTTATCTCACTGATTGTCGGTCATGAGGGCGATAAGTGGCTGGAGGTCGCCATGGCCGGGCGCGAAGGGATGGTTGGTGAGTCGCTGCTCCTGGGCGTCGAGGAATTCCCACTGTGCGCGTTGGTACAAGGCTCAGGCTTGGCGCTACGCATGGACGCTGCATGTTTTCGGCGCATGATGCTGCGCTTTCCCGCCCTTCAGCAGCGACTCCAGCGCTATCTTTATGTGGTCATGGTTCAGCTTGCCCAAACGGCTGCCTGCACGCACTTTCACCAAGTCGAGGCGCGACTGGCGCGTTGGTTGCTGATGACCCAAGACCGTGCCAGCTCCAGCACGCTCCAGCTGACCCATGAGTTTCTCGCGGGGATGCTGGGCGTCAGGCGGGCGGGCGTTACGTCGGCGGCATTGGCACTGCAGCACCGCGACTTGATCAGCTACCATCGTGGCAACATTATCGTGCTCGACCGCGAGGGCCTCATAAACGCATCGTGTGGCTGCTATCGTGCTGATCGTGCGCTATATGACCAGGTGCTGTAAGCGCAGCGCTGAAAAATTCTATGCTAGAACACCAAGGAGAACAGCACCCCGAGTAGTGCACAGCCGCCCAGCACAGTGAGCATACCGACCTTGTAGCGGAAGATGGCAAGCATGGCCGCGGCAGACAGGAGCAGGGCAAGCGGCTCCAGCGAGGCCAGGTCCGGGATCAGCAGGCGAGCCCCCAGGGCGCGCCACTCTTCGACCTCGGCAAAGATCACGTGGAGCCCGAACCAGATCGCCAGGTTGAGGATCACGCCGACCACCGCCGCGGTGATGGCCGACAGCGCGGCACTGAGGGCGCGGTTGTCACGCAGGCGCTCCACGTAGGGCGCGCCGAGGAAGATCCACAGGAAGCAGGGCACGAAGGTCACCCAGGTGGAGAGCACTGCTGCCAGGGTCGCCGCCAGCATCGGATCGAGCCCAATGGCCTCGCGGTAGGCAGCCATGAAGCCGACGAACTGCACCACCTGGATCAGTGGTCCCGGGGTGGTCTCGGCCATGCCCAGGCCGTCGAGCATCTCCCCGGGGGCCAGCCAAGCGTAGTTTTGAACCGCTTCCTGGGTCACATAGCCGAGCACCGCATAGGCGCCGCCGAAGGTCACCACCGCCATCTTGCTGAAGAAGGTGGCGATCTGGCTGAAGACGTTTTCACCACCCAGCGTGATCAACAGCAGCGCCACCGGTGTCAGCCACAGCAGCAGGAAGATGGCCGAGATGCGCAGCGACCAGCCGGGGTTGGGCTGTGCGTGGGCCGGCAGCCCCTCACCGAGCAGCGAGTCGCGGTCGCTGAGTCCCTGGTCGTTGCCATTGCCATGGCCGCCGCCCACCTGAAAGGCCATCATGCCGCGCTTGCCGCCCCAGTAACCCAGCAGCGCCGCACTCAGGATGATCAATGGGAAGGCCACGTCGAAAAAGAAGATGGCCACGAAGGCTGCCGCTGCCAGGCCCAGCATGATCCGATTCTTGAGTGCCCGCTTGCCGATCCGTACCACGGCATTGAGCACCACCGCCAGTACGGCGGCCTTGAGGCCGAAGAACAGCCCCTCCACCAGCCCCACGTTACCCAGCGCCGCATAGAGGTAGCTGAGTGCCAGGATGGCGATGAAGCCGGGCAGCACGAACAGGCAACCGGCAACCAGGCCGCCCTTGGTGCGGTGCATCAGCCAGCCGATGTAGATCGCCAGCTGCTGGGCCTCCGGTCCTGGCAGCATCATGCAGTAGTTGAGGGCGTGCAGGAAACGCCGCTCGCCGATCCACTGCTTCTCCTCGACCAGGATACGGTGCATCACCGCGATCTGCCCAGCCGGGCCGCCGAAGCTCAGCATGGCGATGCGCAGCCAGACCATCACGGCCTCACGGAACGGAACCTGGTGGGGCGTTTCGGTGACAGGCGGCATGGCACACTCTCGGCTGATGGCAGGAGGAAGCGAGGCTACAACGGGGCCCTATCCTCGACGTGCTCGCCGCGCTTGTCCAGTCATCGATCGCCAGTGTCCTGTTCCTTATCGCAGTGGCGATGCAGCAGCCAATGAGCCCCCAGGCACAGTGCCATGGGTAGCAGCAGCCAAGCGCCGCCGCTCAGCGATTGGGCGCGCCACATCAGCAGCAGCATGACTGCCCCCATCAGCACCAGGCAGGCGGTCATCATCCAGTGGTGAAGGCGGTTCATTGGGCGTCTCCTTGCGGGGTCTCGCGGGTGAAACGCCGCTTGAGCAGCAGCGAGTTGCCGATCACCGACAGCGAGCTTGCGGTCATGGCGATCACGCCGATCATGGGATGCAGCAGGCCCAGCGCGGCGATGGGGATGGCCGCGATGTTGTAGCCGCTGGCCCAGATCAGGTTCTGCACGATCTTGCCGTAGGTGGCACGAGAGAGATGCATGGCGTCCACCACCCCGGTCAGCTCGCCGCTCACCAGTGTCACGTCGGCGGCCTCGATGGCGACGTCGGCGCCGGCACCGATGGCGATGCCGACGTTGGCCTGGGTGAGGGCAGGGGCGTCGTTGATGCCGTCGCCGACCATTGCCACGTGGTTGCCGTGTTTTTCCTGAAGTGCGCGAATGGCATCGACCTTACCTTCCGGCAGCACGCCGGCCTGGACCTCATCGATGCCGACCTCGACGGCCACGGCGCGGGCGGCGCGCTCGTTGTCGCCGGTGATCATCACCACGTGCAGGCCCAGCGCATGCATGCCGCGGATGGCCTCGATCGATTCTTCCTTGAGGGTGTCGGCCACGGCCACCAGGCCCAGCGCCTGGCCGTCGGCGGCGACGATCACCACGCTGCGGCCCTTGCCCTCGAGCTCGCTCATGGCGTCATCCAGTGACTCGAGGCCCTGCACACCTTCCTCTTCCAGCAGTCGACGATTGCCGATCAGCACGGTCTCCTCGCCGACCTTGCCTGAGACGCCGCGTGCCCCGGTGGAACGGAACTCGCTGACCTCGCCGGGTTTCACGTCGCGCTGCTTGGCCCCATCCACGATGGCTCGGGCGATGGGGTGCTCCGAGGCGTTCTCCACGCTCGCCGCCAGGGTCAGCAGGCGTGTCTCGTCGACGCCGTCGGCGGCGACCGCTTCGGTTAGCGTCGGCTCGCCGCGAGTAATGGTGCCGGTCTTGTCGAGCACCATGACCTTGACGTCCTTGAAGGTCTGGATCGCCTCGCCGGAGCGTATCAGGATGCCGCGTTCGGCACCGATGCCGGAGCCCACCATCAGTGCGGTGGGCGTGGCCAGGCCCAGCGCGCAGGGGCAGGCGATGACGAGTACCGCGATGGCGGCGAGGATGGCAAGGATCGGCGTGGCAGCCTCGGGGTTCACCCACGGCAGGAAGGTCGCGCCCCAGTCGAGGATCGGACGCAGGGCATCCGGGAACACTGCCCAGGCAACCAGGCTGGCCAGGGAGATGGCCAGTACCGCCGGCACGAAGCGCCCGGTCATGCGGTCAGCGAACTCCTGGATCGGCACCCGCGAGCCTTGGGCCTGGTCGATCAGCTTGACCACCTGTGACAGGAAGGTATCGCCGCCAACCCGGGTCGCCTTGACCCGCAAGCGCCCCTCCTTGTTGATGGTGGCACCGATCACGCTGTCGCCGCTGCTCTTGTAGACCGGGATCGACTCGCCGGTGGCGATGGACTCGTCGATATGGCTCTCGCCCTCGACTACCTCGCCGTCGGTGGGGATCTTGTCGCCGGGGCGCACGACCATGATGTCGCCGGGTGCCAACTCTTTCACTGCCACCTCGACCTCTTCGCCGTCGCGCTCCACCCGTGCCGTCTTGGCGCCCAGGGTCAGCAGGCGACGAATGGCCTGGGACGCGCGCCCCTTGGCCAGGGCTTCCAGGTAACGCCCCAGCAGGTGGAAGGTCATGATGGTGGCGGCCATCTCGATGAACGAGGTCATCGGGTAGACGAAGCCGATCAGGCCGATCAGGTAGGGCGGTAGGCTGCCCATGGAGATCAGCACGTCCATGTTGAAGGTGCCGTTCTTCAGCGAGCGCCAGCTCGATTTATGGGTGGCTGCCCCGCCGTAGAGGAACACCACCGGGAAGGCCAGCAGCGCCACGATCGCCAGATAGCCGGGAAGCGGCTGCCAGAACATGTGCGGCATCATCAGCAGCATGATCAGGGTGGTGGGCACGCCGGCGATCCATAGCCGCTTGCGGGCCTGGCTCAGATAGGCCTCCTCGATCTCGGCGTCGCTTTCGCCTTCCTCCGCCTCGTCGCTCTGCACGGCGGCGACATCGTAGCCGGCGCCCTCCACGGCGCTCTTGAGCGTGTCGCCATCGAGGTCGCCGCTAACGGTGACCGAGACACGGTGATTGGCGATATTGGTGTCGATCGACTCGACGCCCGACAGGCGTTCAAGCGTCTTGCGCACGATGCCAGCACAGTGGTCCGAACCCATGCCGGGCACCGTCAGGCGAATCTGTTGCTTGCCGCTATCGCCACTGACGGCGGCCACGTCATAGCCGGCGCCCTCCACGGCGCCTTTCAGTGTCTCTCCATCGGGGCCGTCATCGTCGATGGTCACGCTGACCCGATGGTTGGCGATATTGGTCTCGATCTCGCCCACGCCGTCGAGGCGTTGGAGCGTCTTGCGCACGATGCCGGCACAGTGGTCACTGCCCATGCCGGGCACCGTCAGGGTGATCTTGTTCGCGGTGGAATCGCTCAAAGCATGCCTCCTGCGGGCGGGGCCGAAGGGGCGGCCACTGGGTGGCCGCCGGAACATCCTGGCGCTGCTATCAACGCGGTTCAGTGATGGGCATCGTGGTCGTCGGGATTGGCGCCGCCCTCGGGCGTGGCCTGTTCGAGCTGCTGGCGCTGTTCGTCGCTCATCAGGTCATGCATGGCGTTTCGCATGCGCACCATCCCGGCCATCATTTCACCGTGCAGCTCGGCCATCTGGCCGTGTAGCGCCTGGACCTCATCAGGGTCGGGGCGTTCGCCGTGCATCTCGGCCATTAGGTCGTCGCGCAGGTTCATCATCTGCCCCATGCGCTCGAACTGGGCAGGGCGGTGCTCCTGCATCAGCTCGCGCATCGCACTGCGCTGCTCATCGTCGAGCATCGACATCATGCCCATGCCGGCGCCGCCGCCCATCATCGGGCAGGGCATCATGCCGCCAGCCATCATGCCCTTCATCATGCCGGGGCCCATGCCGCCCTGGTCGCCCCCCATCATTCCAGCCATCATGCCGGGACCCATGCCGCCCTGGCCGCCACCCATCATGCCGGAGCTCATACCGCCCTGGCTGCCGCCCATCATCCCCTGGGCGAGGGTAATGCCGGTGCCACTGGCAGCGAGTGCCACGGCGAGTGCGAGTGTCAACGTCTGCTTGCGAAGCTTCATGTTCATTCTCCCGTCGGGCGAGAGGCCCGATCGATTGCCATCGTCTACATTCTGCGAGCTGTGTGTTGCACGCAGGTCAATGTCGTTTCTTCAGCACCAACGATGAGTGAGTCTCGAGGCCTGAACCGCTGAGTGAGCAGGTAGATCGTAATGACCGGGGCAGGGCGGCAGTCCGACCCGCCTTGAGTCTGGGCATGTCGCGGGTTCGGCCAGGTCCATGGCGCGAGGCTCGACTGACAGGGTGGTGCACTCACCTTAGTTCAACGCCGCAACCTTTCCATTGATGCAGATCAAGCGAGCCGCGATGGTCAACCTGCGTGCAGGACGTCGGTTGCGAGCTTCCTTGAGGGCGTGAAATACTCGCCGCTGTTTTGGCTTGAATGGCCGTTTCAGCGCATGTCTCGACTCTGCTACCACTGGCTAATCTGCATGATGATGTCCCTTCTGATGGCTTTCGCACCGCCTATGGCCGCGGGCGGGCATCAGGGCGATGCCGTCTGTCAGGAGAAGCTGGCCACGCATGACCCGCAGGCCTGGGATCTGGCTGCAACGGCCGAGATGGGTGAGTCTCACCCCACTGCAGTGTCTCTTTGCTGCATGCCCTGCGCTCAGTGTGGAGCCTCCATGGCTCGGCTGGCCGCTGAGGCAGCGGTATCTTCCTCCCCCCTGCCCGGGCCAAGCCTGGGCTATCCGTCAGAGCCTCCCGCCCCCTTCGAGCGCCCTCCTCGCGCCTGAGCCTCTTACCCCCCCATGGCACCGTGATGATCGATCCACGGTGAGAGTGTTCATGTTATGAGGACAACTTAATGAATCGTCGCGAATTTTTGGGCTATTCGGCGCTAGGGGCCCTGGTGCTATCCACAACGGGCGGCATGGGCTTTGCCCTGTCTCGTCAATATCCCCATTCGGCTACACCCGCGGTGCTTGCCGCCTTGCCGGAGGGTGGGCTAGCGCTGCAGCCGCTGCCGCGCATCGTCAACCTGAGCGATGCTGCCGGCCATTTTCAAAGTACCTTGACCCCGGCTGCTCATGCAGTGCCATTGCACGACGAGTTGGAGGCCAGGCTGTGGCTCTATAACGGCAAGGTGCTGCCGCTGATAGAAGTGCGGGAAGGCGATGAACTGGATATCACCCTGTCCAATGAACTGTCGCATGAGACCACCGTGCACTGGCATGGCGTGCCGGTGCCGCAGGCCCAGGATGGCGCCCCATGGGACGCCGTGGTGCCAGGCGAGTCCCGCCAGTACCGCTACACCCTCCCCGAGGGCAGCGCCGGCCTGCACTGGTTCCATCCTCACCCACACCATGGCACCGCCCGGCAAATCGCCCACGGGTTGGCGGGAGCATTGCTGGTAAGGCCCGCTCAGGACGTGTTGCCGGCGGAGGTGGAAGAGCACCTGCTGATGGTCAGCGACCTGCGTCTCGATGTGGAGGGTGAGGTGGCAGCGCATACCGCCGAGGACTGGATGAACGGACGCGAGGGTGAGCTACTGTTGGTCAACGGACAGCGCGAACCGCGCCTGGATGTTGCGCCTGGCACGACCCTGCGGCTACGGCTGGTCAACGCCTGCGCTGGCCGATATTTGCGATTGCGCTTGGAGCAGCACGAGCTGACCTTGATCGGCACCGATGGAGGGTTGATCGAGCGGCCGCAGCCGCTAGAGGAGCTGCTGCTCACCCCGGGCGAGCGCGCCGACCTGCTGGTACGGGTCAGTGAGCGGGCCGATGGACGCTTCCTGCTGGCAAGCCACCCCTATGAGCGCGGCTGGATGGGCGCTCGGCCGCCTCATCTGGATCAGGTCGCACCGCTACTGTCGATCCATACTCTTAACGCCGGTGTCTTCCCTGCCATATCACTACCCGAGCGACTGGGGCGCGTAGCGCCCCTGGGCGAACCGGACGTGTATCGCCAGGTGGAGCTCACCGAGGTCATGCCGGACCATAACGATCACGGAATGGAACACGACGCCCCCCATGCCGCCCACGAAGGCGGCGGCAGCGGCAGCCGCCATGGCTCCCATGACCCAGGCGCCGGTCATGCGGACCACGGGGCCAGCCAGGGCGGTGATGCCCGCCCCGAGGTGGACTTCCTGATCAACGGTCGCGCCTTCGCCATGGACGAGATCCTCTTCGAGGGCCAGGTCGGCGAGGTGGAGGAGTGGGAGGTCTTCAACAACTCCCACATGGACCACCCCTTCCATGTCCACGGCACCCACTTCCAGGTGATCGCCACCCGCGATGCCGATGGCGAGTGGCGCGAGGCGCCCTGGCTGGCCTGGAAGGACACCATCAACCTGGTGCCCTACCAGCGCATGAAGTTGCGCATGGTGTTCCGCGAGCCCGGCGACTGGCTGTTCCATTGCCACATCATCGAGCACGAGGAACTGGGCATGATGGCGACGATCCGCGTGAACTGAGGCTGCCTCGGCACCTGCGATACCGTGGCCGGCCAGGGGGAGCTTTATGTCTTCATGGTAGGGGGCGGCTTGCTGGGAGTCGAGGAAGCAAACCGCGAGTGGGACGTCGTAAAGCGAGGCTGGGGTGAGCGCTACTTGCTGCACCTGGCGGTGGATCCGAACGCCCCCCAGCGTTTGGTGGTGGCCGATGAGCAGGGACAGTTATTGATCAGCGGCAATGGCGGACGTGACTGGTCGCGTCTCGAATGAACCGGAAGCTAGCGCATGGTGTAGGGTTGACCGTAGAGTGGTAACGGCATCAGCCAGTAGGCTTGAGCCCCGCGGCGATACCCGAGAGCCGAACTTCGTCATAGACGTTGCAGTTGAGACAGCGCAGGCAGGTGAGTTATACGCCGAACGCGTGAGAGATGACGTCGATAGGTGCATGGGATCCCTCCTTGGTCGCGGGGGTCGCTACTCAGTCTCTTTCTATGCCTTTTTCTTTGCCACTCCTTAACCTGGGTTAGCTTAATGACGCGCTGAGCATGCGAAGGTGGTGACCGTTGAGCAAGGAGTCGCTCAGCCAAGGAAGACAAGCGCCAGGGAGGCGCACCAGCACAGGGAAGTATGGGCAGGACGCCCATGGAGGCAGCAAGGAGTGCAACGCTGAGAAGGGCCCGGCCACCAAGGTTGGGCCCTACTTGTGTGGTGGGGCGCTTTTGCATGACGCCACGCCTGGGCTAAGCTGTCGGGACACCGCGCCTGTTGCAAGGCGTCACTCACTGTTTCGGAGGTTGTCCCATGCTGTTACGTGCCCTGGCGTCTGCCGCGCTGCTCGCCCTGCCCCTTGCCGCGTTGGCGGAGTCCCCCAATCTCGAGCCGGGCGAATGGGAGTTCACCAGCACCACGACCGTGGAGGGCGACTTCCCGATTCCCGATGAAACCGATACCCACCGCGAGTGCCTGACCCAGGATGCCATCGACGAGGCCAACTCGGCGTTCATCCAGGAAGAAGAGGGCTGCGAGTTCCTCGAGCAGGAGGCCAGCAGCGAGAGCATGAGCTACCGCATGTCGTGCCAGGGCGAGGGCGGTGAAGCCATGGTGGTGGGCGAGATGCGCTACTTCTCGGACCGCATGGAGGGCGACATGCAGGTCGACACCACCACGCCGATGGGCGACATGGTCATGAATACCAGCATGCAAGGCGAGCGTCTCGGCGACTGCTGAGCCCCAGTGGCGGCCAAACTCAGCCTGCCGTGGCGCCCGCCGCGGCAGGCTCGGGTGCCTCGGGCCGGTGGCGTGCCCACTCCAGCGCGGTGGCGTGCTGCCGAGTGGGGAAGACACGCATCTCCAGCGAGCGAAACAGCCGATCCTCCAGTCGCACCACACGTCTTACCCAGCGCTTGTCGCTGACCACCGCGGCGCGGTAATAGTGCGATAGCTCACTCAATTGGGTCAGCCCATAGCCGACATCGCGCAGCAACGCAGTGGCGGTCATCCAGCGCATCTGGTCGAGCTCGGCGTAGAAACTGATGCGCGGCTGCTGGCGCTTGGCCTCCTCGATGGCGTCGATGATGACTTGCAGGTCGTCAACATCGACGCGGCCGCTGACGCGCATCGCGACCAGATGGGCGGCGCCTGACGGAAGTAGTTCGATCATCTCATGGCCTCCTGTTGGACCCGCCGCGCGATGCTGGGGCGGGGCTCAACAGCAGCATAGCAGCCGTCTGCTTAGTGCGTGTCGGCGGCGACAGTGTGATGGTCGTCCATCTCGCGCTGCAGGCGGCGCTGCACGTCCCCCGGCGAGCCGGTGTTGCGAGCCAGCAGGTCATAGGCCACTGGCACCACGAACAGCGTGAACAGTGTCGCCGCCGCCACCCCGCACATGATCACGGTACCGATCACCAGGCGCGTCTCGGCGCCGGCACCGCTGCCGATGATCAGCGGAACGGAGCCCGCCATGGTGGTCACCGCGGTCATCAGGATCGGGCGCAGGCGGGTCACGGCGGCGTCGACCAGTGCCTCCTGGAAGGCCACGCCCTGGTCGCGCAGCTGGTTGACGAACTCGACGATCAGGATGCCGTTCTTGGCCGCCAGGCCGATCAGCATCACCAGCCCCACCTGGCTGTAGATGTTCAGCGATTGGC
This sequence comes from Halomonas salipaludis, assembly GCF_002286975.1. Taxonomy (GTDB): domain Bacteria; phylum Pseudomonadota; class Gammaproteobacteria; order Pseudomonadales; family Halomonadaceae; genus Franzmannia; species Franzmannia salipaludis. The sequence continues at coordinate 94,581 of NZ_NSKB01000002.1, read as the reverse complement.
CGGTGAGGAACAGCCCGAGCAGCGCGCCGCTCATCGCCAGCGGTACGGTGAGCATGATCACGAAGGGGTGCACGAAGCTCTCGAACTGGGCGGCCAGCACCAGGAATACCACCAGCGCCCCCAGCAGCAGCAGGAAGGTGGTGGCGCCGCTGGCCTCCTGGAAGTCTCGCGAGGGGCCGTCGACGTCGGTCTGCGCCTCGGCGGGCAGGATCTCGTCGGCGGTCTGCTGCAGGTAGTCGAGGGCTTCGCCGAGCGGATAGCCGCCCGCCAGGTTGGCCTCGAGGGTGATCGAGCGCACCCGGTTGAAGCGGCTCAGGGTGCTGGGGCCGGCGAAGTCGGTCAGTGTTACCAGGCTGGCCAGCGGGATCAACTCGCCGGAGCGCTGCGAGCGTACCTGGATGTTGTCCAGCGCGCGAGCGCTGCGCTGGGCGCTACGATCACCCTCGAGGATCACGTCATACTCCTCGCCATCATCAACGTAGCGGGTCACGTTGCGCCCGCCAAGCAGCGTCTCCAGGGTGCGGCCGATCTCGGTCACGGTGACGCCGAGCGAGGCGGCGCGCTCGTAGTCGATATCCACGCGCAGCTGCGGTTGGGTCTCCTGGTAGTTGCTGTCCAGCGCGGTGAGGCGGGGGTTGTGCTCACGGATATGCTCGAACATCATATCGCGCCATTCAGCCAGCTCCTCATAGGTGCCGCCGCCGAGCACGAACTGCACCGGTTTCTGGATGCGCTGGCCAAAGCCCTGGCGCATCACCGGTGAAGCGGTCACCCCGGGCAGGTCGCGCAGCTTGGCGCGCACCTCGTCCATGATCTCCCAGGCGCTGCGGCGGCTGCCCCAGTCGGCCATGTTGACGATCACGAAGCCGTTGTTGAAGTTCTCGATATTGCCGAAGCCGCGTGGCGCGCGGATCACCACCCGCTCCAACTCACCCGACTCGACCATCGGCTCCAGGCGGCTCTCGATCTCGTCCATATAGTCCATGATGTAGTCGAAGGTCGCACCCTCGGGGCCGTTGACCAGGATGATGAAGTTGCCGCGGTCCTCTTGGGGGGTGTACTCGTTGGGCAGGACGCTGGCAAGCCAGCCGGTGCCCGCCACCAGGGCGATGAATAGCGCCAGTACCAGCAGGCGCAGCTTGAGTACCGTGAGCAGCATGCGCCGATACAGCCGCTGGCTGAACTCGAGCAGCGTCTGCACGGCGTGGGCCAGGCGGCCTTCGTGCATGTTGGGGCTGAGAATCTTCGAGGCCATCATCGGCGTCAGGGTCAGCGCCAGCAGGCTGGAGATGGCCACCGCGGCCGCCAGGGTCAGGGCGAACTCCGAGAACAGCCGGCCGATATCACCCTGCAGCATGCTTAGCGGCACGAACACGGCGATCAGCACCAGGGTGGTGGCGATCACCGCGAAGGCGATCTGGCGGGTGCCGCGGAAGGCCGCCACCAGCGGCGTTTCGCCGTAGGCCTGCATGCGGCGGTTGATGTTCTCGAGCACCACGATGGCGTCGTCGACGATCAGGCCGATGGCCAGCACCAGCGCCAGCAGGGTCAGCAGGTTGATCGAGAAGCCCAGCGCGGCCAGTGCGATAAAGGCGCCGATCAGCGCGATGGGCACGGTCACCGCCGGCACCAGGGTAGTGCGCAGGTTGCCCAGGAACATGAAGATCACCACCACCACCAGGCCCATGGCGATGAACAGAGTGATCACCACCTGCTGGATGGCGCCGGAAACGAACACCGAGGAGTCGAAGTTCATGCTCAGCTCCATGCCCTCGGGTAGGGTGTCCTGCAGGCGCTGCATCTCGGCAGTGACGCCCTGCGAGACTTCCAGCACGTTGGCGGTGGACTGCTTGATCATGCCCAGCCCGACCAGCGGCACGCCGTTGGCGCGGAATACCGAGCGATCCTCCACCGAGCCGATCTCGATGCGCGCCACGTCGCCTAGCCGCACGATATAGTCGTCGCTGCGCGACAGCGCCAGGGCGCGGAAGTTGTCCGGCGTGGCGAAGCTGCGCGGCAGCCGCACCACGAACTGGCGCTCGTCGGACTCGATGGAGCCCGCCGGCAGCTCGACGTTCTCGGCGCGCAGCGCATTCTCGACGTCGCCGGCGGTGAGGTCGCGCGCCGCCAGGGCGTTGCGGTCGAGCCACACGCGCATGGCGTAGTCGCGGCCGCCGCCGACCCGCACCCGGGCCACGCCGGGCTGCACCGAGAAGCGGTCGACCAGGTAGCGGTTGGCGTAGTCGGTCAGTTCGGGAATGCTGTAGTCCTCGCCAGAGAGGCTCAGCCACAGGATCACGTCCTCGCTGCTGTCGGCCTTCTGCACCTCGGGCGGGTCGGCCTCGTCGGGCAGGTTGCGCAGGGCGCCGGAGATGCGGTCGCGGATGTCGTTGGCGGCGGCATCGATGTCCATTTCCAGGCCGAACTCGATATTGATCCGCGAGCGGCCATCCTCGCTGGAGGAGGTGATCAGCTGGATGCCTTCGACCCCGGCGATGCGATCCTCGAGCACCTGGGTGATGCGGGTCTCGACCACGCTGGCCGAGGCCCCGGGATAGCGGGTATCGATGCTGACCACCGGCGGGTCGATGGAGGGATACTCCTGCAGCGGCAGGCGTTCGAGGGCTAGGAATCCGAAGGCCACGATCAGCAGGGCGAGGACCGTGGCCAGAACCGGGCGTTGAACCGAGACATCCGAGAGGCGCATCAGGCATCATCCCCGCGATGTTGCTCGAGGATCTCGCGGATCGAGTGCTCGTCGTCGGCGATGCCCAGCAGTCTGACGCGGTCGCCGTCGCGGACGCGCTGCACGCCGTGGCCGACCACCAGATCGCCGGGTTCGAGCCCCTCGAGCACTTCCACCTGGCCGGTGCGGCGCTCGCCGATCACGATCTCATGGCGGCTGATGCGGTTGTCGTCGCTCTCATCGATGAGCATCACGTACTGTCGCTCGCCACTGGGGACCAACACGCTCTCGGCGACCACCACGGCATCCCGCGGGCTGCGCTGCAGTACCACCTCCATCAGCATGCCGGGACGCAGGATCAGCTCGGCGTTGTCGAACTCGGCGCGTACCTGGACGCTGCGGGTGACCGGGTCGACCCGGGCGCCGATGCTGGCGACCTCGCCCATGAAGCGCTGGTCGGGAAAGGCCACGCTGTGGGCGCTGAGGTTGAGCCCCGGGCGCAGCATCGACAGGTATACCTCGGGCACGCTGAAGTCGAGTTTGACCACATCCAGCTTGTCGAGGGTCACCAGTTCCATGCCCGGCGTGACCAGCGCGCCGCTGCTGATATTGCGAAAGCCCACCACGCCGTCGAAGGGGGCGCGAATGCGATGGCTGGACAGGCGTGCCTCGATGGCTTCGATTTCGGCCTCGACTTGGCGCAGACGCGCCTGGCTGTCCTCGACGTCGGCCCGTGAGCCGAGATTGCGCGACTCCAGCTGCGAGGCGCGGGAGACGGCGTTGCGGCGCTCGTCGCGCAGCGCCTGGGCGGCGCGTAGCTGGGCCTGCTCTTCGCTGTCATCGAGTCCCACCAGCAGCTGGCCGGCCTCGACCCGCTCGCCGTCGACGAAGTTCAACTCGCTGACGATCTCGGTGACGGTGGCGGAGAGCGTCACGCTCTCGTCGGCGCGCAGGGTGCCGAGGGCTTCGAGGGGATCTGACCAGCGTTGCTGGTCGGCGCGGGCGCCAATCACCGCGGTGCGCTCGTCGGATAGGACGACAGCGCTGAAAAGGGGCAGGGAGAGCGTCAGGGCAAGCGCCAGCCAGGCGCGTGGCGCCATCGGAATAAGGGTCATGATGTCTCTACACGGTCGATGAGTCGGCAGGCGCACCTCCTGTGCTCCCTGTCATTAGGCTACTTACCACTGTGGCCGGGAATGTGGCAATAATGAGGCATTTTGCCCAGCTTACTTAATGATGCGCCAGTTATACAGAATATATTGCGCCGTATAAGTTCGCTCGGCGCTGGCAGGCGACGCCCGCTGTTCAGCTTGCTAGAATGCCGCGCCTGAGCCAACGCGCCTCACCAAGAGGCCATGTACGGGAGCCCGCCTGCCCATGACCTATGACGTCGCCGTGATCGGCGCCGGTGCCGCCGGCCTGATGTGTGCCCTTACCGCCGGCTACGCCGGGCGGCGGGTGCTGGTGATCGATCATGCCAACAAGGCTGGCAAGAAGATCCTGATGTCGGGGGGCGGGCGCTGTAACTTCACCAACATGGCGACCTCGCCAGCGAACTTCTTTTCGGGCAATCCGCCTTTCTGCATCTCGGCGCTCAAGCGCTATCGGCCCGAGCACTTCGTCGAGCTGGTCGAGCGCCACGCCATCGAGTACGTCGAGAAGGCCCCCGGCCAGCTGTTTTGCGCCGACTCGGCCAAGCAGATCGTCGCCATGCTGCTCACCGAATGTGAGTGGGCCGGCGTCGAGGTGGCGCTCAAGACCTCGCTTACGCGGGTCGAGCGCTGCGGTGAGAGTATGCGCTTGCTTACCTCACAAGGACCTATCGATGTGGGGGCAGTCGTGGTGGCCTGCGGTGGCCTGTCGATTCCGACCATGGGCGCTAGCGGCTTCGGCTACGATCTCGCCCGCCAGTTCGGCCTGACGGTCACCGAGACGCGCCCGGCGCTGGTGCCCTTTACCCTGACCTCACAGTGGAAGGATCGCGCCAACGAGCTTGCCGGGGTGGCCTGCGAGGTGAGCGTTCACTGTCGCCGCGACGGCCAGCGCCATGGGCACTACCGCGAGCCGCTGCTGTTCACCCATCGTGGCCTGTCGGGGCCGGCGATGCTACAGATCTCCAGCTACTGGCAGCCCGGCGACGAGCTGGAAGTCGACCTGCTGCCGGGCCTCGACGTGGCACCGGCGCTGGCCGCGGCGCGGCGCGAGACACCGCGCCGCCAGCTGATGACCTGGCTGAGTGAGCACTTACCCCGGCGCCTGGCCACGGCGATTGGCGAGTGGTATGGCGAGTCGCCAACCCTGGCCGAACTCTCCAACGCTCAATTGGAAGCCTGGCAGCAGCGCCTGTCGGGATGGCGGGTAAAGCCCGCCGGCACCGAGGGTTGGCGCACCGCAGAGGTGACGATGGGCGGCGTCGATACCCGGGCGATCTCATCCAAGACCTTTGCCGTTAACGACATGCCGCAGCTGCGCTTCATTGGCGAGGTGCTCGACGTCACCGGCGAACTGGGCGGCTACAACTTCCAGTGGGCCTGGGCATCGGGGGTGGCCTGCGGGCAGTCGCTCTGAGGGTAATGAACGCTCAGCGGCGGAGCATCTTGAGCAGCCGCTGGGCGCGACGCAATAGCAGCACGCCGGCGATGCCGCGCTGGGCGAAGCGCACCAGGGCGTGGGGATGGCGTGCGCTGGCCAGCAGTGCCAGGCCGCCCAGGGCGTAGGTGGGAAGCTTGAAGCGCTGAAAGGTGCTGTCGATCTGCTGTGTTGCCCCGAGCCAGCGGCTCGACTCGACCATCAGGTCGACGCGCTGCTGCTCGATCTGCGTTTCCAGTGCAGCCTTGCGCTGGCGGCGCAGTTGGCGAGCAGAGGGGGACTTAGTCGTCACGCGAGGTCTCCATCAGCGCGCGGTCGGTAGCCAGGTGCCTGAGGGTACTCTTGAGCAGCGTCGGCCGCTTGGCCAGATGTACCACCCAGGCGCCGAGCGCCAGGCCGCCGCCGAGCAGCACCAATGCGCTGGCGGCGATCGCCAGCAGGCGATGGGTCTCCCAGAACAGCACTACCACGAATAGCGTCAGCACGGTCAGTCCCAGCATCACCATCAGCAGACTGATGCCCGCCAGCAGCAGCAGGGTGACCAGCCGCGCGCGCTCCTCCTCGAGCTCAACGACAGCGAGGCGCAGACGCGCCTCGCCGTTGCTGAGCAGGCTGGCAATCAGCCGCTTGGTGGCGCCGAACAGCCGCTCGGCCGGTCCTTGGCCGTGGCTCATCAGCGCCGCCCGATCAGCAGGCCAATGACCATCCCGGCGGCGGCGGCGATGCCGACGCTGGACCAGGGGTTTTCGTGGACATAATGATCGCAGGCATCGACCTGCTCGCGCACCGAGTCGCGGGCTTCGCCGTAGAGGCGCTCGCCGCGGGCTTCGAGACGGTCTCGGGTGTCGTGCAGACGCTTCTCGGCGCGCTCGCGGAGTTCCTTGATATTGCTGCGCGAGTCGTCGGCGGTGGCGTTGACCAGCTCTTCGATGGTCTGGGTCAGGTGATGTAGGTCAGCTTTGAGCTGCTCGGTACTGGCATCGGTGTTGGGTTTGCGGCTTGCCATCGGGGTCTTCCTTTGACGGTGAATGACGCCCTCAGCATAGCAGGTAGCCATGCGACTTCAATCAGCCCGTGGGCTGCGCTACAACTCCGGGCGCCCGGCAAACAGCGGGTTGAGGCTGAAGCCGACGCTGAGGCGGTGGTTGGAGTTGTCGTAGTCGATCATGCTCTCGCCGTAGCCGACGTAGTACTGCACATGGCCGCGGATGTTGCCGAACAGCGGCCAGGAGTAGTCGACCTGGGAGCCCAGGTTGCCGGCGCTGGGATTGCCGCGCACCAGCATGCTGGCCTCGTGGTCGTTAGCGAAGCGGCGTGCCACCTCGATGTCGCCGTAGCCCATATAGCGGTCGATATCGGGATTGTCGTCGTCGCCGTCGGATTCCGGGATTCGCCAGTGCGGGGTCACGGTGAGTGCCCAGTCACCGCGCTGGAAGGTGCTCTCGAGATAGATCCGGTTCCAGCTCCGTGACAGTTCGCTGGAGCGGCCGTTGGAGAGATGGTTGAAGGCCAGCCGGTTACGGGTGTTGGTCCAACCGAACAGTCGCGAATCGTTATCGAAGCTCAGGAAGGCCTCGGGCTCGTAGTTGGTCTCGCGAAAAGGTGACGAGGCCATGGAGTTGTAGGCTTGCCACCAGCTGCGCTGGGTATAGGCGAAATAGAGGTCGGCGCGGTCGCCGAACAGTCCCTCGGCCAGGTTGACCTTGGCGCTGAACTGGAACTTGACCTCGATATCGTCGACGCCGTTCTCCTCGCTGATCAAGCGGAAGTTGTCGGGATTCTGGCGCGCGTTATAGCTCACCGGCAGCAGGTAGTTGCGCCGGTAGGCGGTGATGGCCAGCGGGTTACGATCCGACTCTCGCTCCAGCTCACGCCGCTCCTGGGCCAGCTGCAGCGTCTCGGCGGTGGTCTGGTCGACCTCCGGCGCGGCTTGCTCGTCGGGGATCGTCTCGAGCTGCGACTGCAGCCTCTCTAGCTCCTGGTGGAGAGCATCGATGCGATTTTCGATCTCGGCACGCCGGGTATCGGCGTGGGCCCCTGCCGTGACGACCAGGCTGAGGATGGCCAGCGCGGCGCCTACAGTGGCAGTGGTGCGAAGCAGGGTCATGAACAAGTGCTCACAAGGGGATATGAGCCACCGTTCTACCACGCCCGGAGGGCAAGTCAACTGGTCTTGCATCGGAATGCAAAGAGATTGCCATGGCGACGCCTGGGACCCAAAATCGCCCCTTGGACCACCATCGGGTCCGTGGGGAGATTGCCGTGATCTGTCGTCGCCTTCGCGCCTTGCCTGTCGCCGTCCCCGTGTGGCTGGGCGGGCTTGTGCTGTTACTGCTGTGCTTACCATTGCCGGTCCTGGCGCAGGCCGAGTTGCCCGAGCTGGAGCAGCTCGAAGCGCGGCTGGCCGAGCTCGAGCCCGGCGAGGGCGAGACCTTGAGCCAGGCTCAGCAGCGCCAGCGCGATGCGCTGGAGGATGCCATCGATGCCCTGCAGCGCCTCGAGGACGTCGAGGAGCGCTTGGCCGCGCTCGACCGCCGTCTGCAGGAGGCTCCTGCCGAGCTGATGCGCCTGGAGCGCGAGCTGCAGGATGAGGAGCAGGCGGCGGGCGAGCTCTCCGCCGCGGATCTCGACGACCGGCCCTTGGCCGAACTCGAAGATCGCCAGCAGGAGGCGCTCGGCGAGCTGCAGCGCTTGCAGGACCGCGTGGCCGAGGTCAATGCTCAACTGCTGACCGCCCAGACCCTGCCCGAGCGGGCCCAGCAGGCCATCGCCGATGCCATGCAGCGTGCCGAACAGGCGCGCCGCGCCCAGGATGAGCTGGCCGGACGCGATATCCCCGACGACGACCCCCGAATGCTGGCGCTGCGCGCCGAGCGGCAGTTGGCCGAACGCGAGCAGCGCCTATACCAGCGTGAGCTGGGCTCGAATACTCGCCTGCGCGAGCTTGCCCAGCAGCGCCGTGAGCTGCTCACCGCCCAGACCGGTCATCAGGAGAGCCTGCTGCTACTGTTGCAGAGCGTGATCGACCGCCAGCGCCGCCTGGCCTCGGAGCAGGCCATCGCCGACGCCGCCCGCGACGACCCGCTGATCGCGGCAGGCCACCCGGTGCTGGAGCGTGCCCAACAGGTCAACCAGGACCTCAGCCTGGAGCTGCTGCGCGCCAATGATCGTCGTAATGCGCTGCTACGTGAGGCGATCACGGTGCGCAGTCAGCTCGACCAGGTCACTCAGCTGCAGCGTAGCCTCAACGAGCAGATCAGTGCGGTGCGCGGCAGCCTGCTGCTGGCACGGATCCTGCGCGAGCAGCGCCAGTCGCTGCCCCAGGTGGCGGCGCGCCGCGACCTGCAGGACGAGATCGCCGACCTGCGCCTGCGCCAGTTCGACCTGGGGCGCCAGCGCGACCTGCTGCGCCAGGGCGAGCGGCTGGCCAACCAGCGCCTGGAAGAGGCCGGCGTGGAGATCACCGAGGGCCTGGTGGATTCGCTGCAGCGGCTCTATCAGTCGCGCCGCGAACTGGTCGACCAGCTCGAGCAGACCTACGGCGAGTTGCTCAGCACCGGTATCGAACTGCAGCTCAATCAGCAGCAGCTGCTGGAGAGTGCCCAGGCGCTGCGCACCACCATCGATGAGCAGCTGTTCTGGGTGGCCAACAGCCGGCCACTGGACTGGCAGTGGCTGCGCCAGCTACCGTCCAACCTGGTGCTTGAATGGCACGAGGGCGAGTGGCGCGCAGGCTTGCCACAGCGCTGGCGGCTGCCGAGTCTCGAGGCGCTGCTGGGGTTACCCTTGCTGTTGATAGCAGCGGGGCTGCTGGCGGCGCGTCGCCGGCTGCGCGCGCGTCTGGCACTACTCAACGATCAGATCGGTCGATTGCGCAGCGACACCCAGGGCCACACGCCCCAGGCGGTGGCGCTGAACGCGCTGCTGGCCCTGCCCATGTCGCTGGGCCTGGCCGGGGTCGGCACTGGTCTGGTGGCCGGCGGCGAGGGGATCGCTGTCGCGCTGGGCCATGCCCTGTGGCATCTGGCGCTGGCCTGGGCGGTGATTGCCTGGTCACGGCGGCTGCTGGTCAAGGACGGCGTGGCGATGCGCCATTTCTACTGGCCGGCCGGCTATGTCGCGCGGCTGCGCTGGCTGCTGCTGTGGCTGGGCGTGGCGCTGGTGCCGGTGCTGATGGTCACGCCGCTGGTACGCGATACCGAGGTCACCCTGGCGACGCGTCCGCTGGCGCTGGCGCTACTGGTTGGTGGCCTGGTGGCGATGAGCGTGCTGTTGGCGCGCTTGATCCTGGCGCATGTCCCCTATTTCGGCGTTAAGCTGTTCCGCCTGCTGTTGGGGCTGACGCTGGCGCTGGTGCCGCTGTTGCTGGTGGGGCTGATCGTCGCCGGCTACGAGTACACCGCGCTGAGCCTGGTGGGCCGCTTCGTGATCACCCTCTACCTGTTGGGGCTATGGATCCTGGTCGAGGCGGCGGTGGTGCGTGGCCTGGCGGTGGCGGCACGCCGCCTGGCCTACCGGCGTGCGCTGATGCGCCGCCGAGCCCAGGTACAGGAGGGCGCCGAGGGCGGGCTCGAGGTGGTAGAAGAGCCACCGCTCGATATGCAGCAGGTCAATCAGCAGTCGCTACGGTTGTCCAAGCTGATCCTGCTGATCGGCTTTGCCGCGCTGTTCTATGTGGTCTGGGCTGACCTGCTGACGGTGCTCGGCTACCTCGACCAGGTGGCGATCTGGGAAGCTGCCGACGGCGACAGCGCTGAGTTGGTGACCAGTGCGGTGTCGGTATCGGACATCGTCACCGCGCTGCTGATCGTGGCGCTGACGCTGATGCTGGCCGGCAACCTGCCGGGCCTGCTGGAGGTGATGGTACTGTCACGTCTGACCCTCAAGCAGGGCAGCGCCTATGCGATCACCTCGCTGCTCTCCTACACCATCGTCGGCACCGGCCTGGTGATGTCGCTGGCCACCCTGGGGGTGGCCTGGAACCAGCTGCAGTGGCTGGTGGCGGCGCTGGGCGTGGGCCTGGGCTTTGGCCTGCAGGAAATCTTCGCCAACTTCATCTCGGGGCTGATCATCCTCTTCGAGCGGCCGGTGCGGATTGGCGACACCATCACCATCGGCAACCTCACCGGCACGGTCAGCAAGATCCGCATCCGCGCCACTACGGTGACCGACTTCGATCGCAAGGAGATCATCATCCCCAACAAGACCTTCGTCACCGACCAGCTGATCAACTGGTCGCTGTCCGACAGCGTCACCCGGGTGGTGCTCAACTACGGCGTCGCCTACGGTTCCGACCATCGCCTGGTGCATCGCTTGCTACGCCAGGCCGCCGACGAGAATCCGCGAGTGATGGCCGATCCCGAGCCGCAGGTGTTCTTCATGGACTATGGCGACAGCACCCTCAACTTCGAGCTGCGGATCTTCGTCAACTCCCTGGGCGACCGGCTGTATGCCACCGACGAAATCAACTGCCGGGTCGGCGAGCTGTTCGATGAGCATGGTATCGATATCGCCTTCAACCAGCTCGACGTCTGGCTGCACCGCAGCGGCGCGGCGCAGAAGGTGCAGAGCCTTGCCGGCGGGCAGGTCACTAACCCCGACTTCCCGCCGCCGGGGGCCACGGGCGATCCAGGGGATATCGACGTCGATGGCGGCGACGGCCGTTAGCCGGTGGTGGAACCGCAGGGTGGCGCCGTCGCAGTGGGCGCCTTCCTGGGGCTGGGGCGCGTCGCTCATGGGCTCTCTCCGGTGGCGTCATCGGCGGCATTCAGGCGGCTCAGGGTGCTGACCAGGCGGTGGCAGAGGGCATCGAGGCGCTGGCGCACGGCGTCTTCCTCCAGGTCGCCGTCCTCGCCGAAGGCCTGGGCGGCGCGGGGCAGGGCCAGGGGGTTGGGTAGCACCATCACCCCCAGGTTGCCGAGCAGCTGGCGGGTCAGGCCCAGGCTGCGCATGCCGCCCAGGGCCCCGGGGGAGGCCGCTACCACTGCCGCCACCTTGTCGGCGAACAGGGCCAGGCCGCTGCGCTCGCCATCGGGACGGGTCATCCAGTCCAGGGTGTTCTTGAGCAGCGGGGTGGGGAAGCCGTTGTACTCCGGCGAGGCGATCAGCAGCCCCTGGTGCTCGGCGAGCAGGGCCTGCAGGCGCCGGGCCTGGGCTGGTAGCCCCTCGGTGGCCTCCAGGTCGCCGTCATAGAGGGGCAGGGGGTAGTCCTTGAGGTCGATCCGGGTGACCCGGGCGCCGTGGCGCTCGAGGTGCTCGGCGGCGAGCCGGGCCAGGTGGGTGTTATGGGAGCCGCGCCGGGTACTGCCGGCGAAGACCAGGATGCGGGGGCTGTCGCTCATGGGGCCTCCTTGGCGGGGTCGAGAAGAGAATCAGGCTTTCCAGGGCAGCGGCGGGGCGGTCAGCCGCGGGCCGTCGAACTCGGGAATGGTGCCGAAGCGGGGGCTCTCGGCCTCCCAGTCGCGCTGGGCCTCGGCGATCTCGGCCTTGCTGTGGCCGACGAAGTTCCACCAGATCAGGATCTCCTCGCCCAGGGGCTCGCCGCCCACCAGCAGGACCCGGCCGCCGGCGGGCAGGGTCACCGTCACCTCGTCGCGGTCGCGGCCCAGGTAGGCCAGCTCATGGGTGGCGAAGGTCTCGCCCTCGATCGCCAGGTCGCCCTCCAGGGGCAGCAGGCCGTACTCGAAATCCGCGCGCAGCGGCAGGCGCAACGGGCCGCCCCGGGGGCTGGCCAGGTCGAGGGCCACCAGGGGAGAGAAGGTCAGGGTCGGGGCCCGGTGGCCGGCGAAGTCACCCACCAGCAGGGTCAGCTCGGTGCCTTCCTCTTGCCAGCGTGGCAGGGTCGGGTAGTGGTCGAAGCGCGGGTCGGTGGCGCGATCCGCCTCGGGCAGGGCGATCCATAGCTGGGCGGCGTGCAGGGTCGCCTCGCCGGGGAGTGACTCCTCGGTATGGCTGATGCCGCGGCCGGCGGTCATCAGGTTGACCTGGCCGGGGCGGATCACCTGGGCGGTGCCCAGGTTGTCGCGGTGGAGGATCTCGCCCTCGATCATCCAGGTGAAGGTCTGCAGGCCGATATGCGGATGGGGGCCGACCCTGAGGCCGGGGTCGTCTGCGGCGAAGTCGGCGGGACCGATATGATCGAGGAAGCACCAGGCGCCGATCAGCCGGCGCTGGCGGCGGGGCAGGGCACGGTTGACGGGGATGCCGCCCACCTCGGCGCTATGGGGCGTGACGTGCTGCACCTGGCGCTTGCCATCGACGACGGGGCAGTCGAGGGAGGTGGCGAGCTCGCGTTCGTTGACGAGATTGCTCATGGTTCGGGACTCCTGTGGGCAAAAGGAGAGAGGCTCGGCCTTCTAGCATAGGCCCTTCCAGCTGTTGGCAGGGAGCGAGCATTGCTGCGAGACCAATGACACGGCCAGGGCGCGGGATCCGCCCTGGCCGGTCGCTGCCTAGCCCAGCTGGCTCTGCTGGTTATAGCTTTGCATCAGGTTGGCATAGGCGGCCAGGTGGCCGGGCTGGTGGTCCACCATCAGCAGGGCCACGTCATCCTTGTCGAGTCGGTTGTAGGTAAAAGACATGATCGTGCTCCTTTCGCTGTCAGGGCCTGCCCGGCGACCATCGCCGGGCAGGGACGGGGGCATGAGTCGACTCAGGCGCCCCTCGGCTTGCCGAACTTCCCGGCGTGGAAGTCGGCAAAGGCTTGGTGGAGCTCGGCCTGGTGATTCATCACGAAGGGCCCCTGACCGGCCACCGGTTCATCAATGGGCTCGCCGCTCAGCAGCAGCAGCTTGGCGTCGTTGTTGGCCTCCAGGTGGAAGGCCTCGCCGCGGCGCTCGAAGGCCACCACGCTCTCGTCGCGGACGATGCGCTCGCCGTTGACCAGCAGCGTGCCCTCCAGCACCACCAGCAGGGTGGTATGCCCCTCGGGAACCTCGAGCTGGGCATCGCCGCCGGCCACCAGGCGCAGGTCCCAGACATTGATCGGGGTGAAGGTGCGCGCCGGGCCCGTTCGATCAAGATAGCGGCCCGCGACCACCCTGACCTGCCCGGCCTCATTCGGAAGGGCGATCCGCGGGATCTCGCCGTCGAGCAGGGGCTGGTAGGCCGGTGGGGCGGACTTGTCCCGGGCCGGCAGGTTGACCCACAGCTGCACCATCTCCAGCAGGCCGCCGGACTGGGCGAACTCAGGGGCGTGATACTCCTCGTGGACGATGCCGGCGCCGGCGGTCATCCACTGGACGTCGCCTTCGCCGATCCGGCCGCCATGTCCCGCCGAGTCGCGGTGCTCCAGTTCCCCCTGGTAGACCAGGGTCACGGTCTCGAAACCGCGGTGAGGGTGGGGGCCCACGCCCCGCGAGTGGCGGGTTGGCCCGAAGCGATGCGGGCCGGCATGGTCGAGCAGTAGGAAGGGGCTGAGATGCGCGGCGCCCAGGCGGTCGTAGCTGAGCAGCGAGCGCACCGGAAAGCCATCGCCGACCCAGTGGCCGTGGGGGGCACCGTATACGGCTTGAATCTTCTTCATAAGAGACTCCTGTCAGAGCGTGGGAAGTGTTTTTCCCGATAACAGGAAGCCTATTTCATGAACAAAGAAGCCACTAGATGGCTAAAATAACACTCAGTGTTTCAATAATAGGACAGTAGGATGCGGGATCTTAACGACCTCTACTACTTCGTGCAGGTGGTGGATCATGGCGGCTTCGCCCCGGCCGGGCGCGCCCTGGGCATTCCCAAGTCGAAGCTGAGCCGGCGAATCACTCAGCTCGAGGAGCGCCTCGCCACCCGCTTGATCCAGCGCTCCACTCGCCACTTCTCGGTCACCGAGCTGGGGCAAGCCTACTATCGCCACTGCCTGGCCATGCTGGTGGAGGCGGAGGCCGCCGAGGAGCTGATCCAGCGTCATCACGTTGAGCCCCAGGGCACGGTACGGCTAAGCTGCTCGCCCAGCGTGCTGCACTATCTGATCACGCCACTGCTGGTGCGCTTCATGGCGCAGTGCCCCAAGGTGGAGGTGCAGGTGGAGGCCACCAGCCGTCGCGTGGACGTGGTCAAGGAGGGCTTCGACCTGGCGATTCGGGTGCGTTTCCCGCCCCTGGAGGACAGCGACCTGACCATGAAGATGCTGGCGTCGAGCCCTCAGCGGCTGATGGCCGCTCCCGGTCTGTTCGATGACCGGCCGCGGCCGCGCAGCCCGGCGGACCTGGCCGAGTTGCCGAGCCTCGACTTCGAGCAGCATGACCATCGCCACTGTTGGGACCTGGTGGGGCCCGATGGCGCCAATGCGCAGATTCCCCACCACCCTCGCCTGGTCACCGATAGCGCCGAAACCCTGCATGCCGCGGCGCTCGAGGGACTCGGGGTGGTCAAGCTGGGACTACTGGTGGGTGCCCAGGATATCCGGGTGGGGCGGCTGGTAGATGTTCTGCCGGGGTGGGAACCCCGGGGCGGGATCCTGCATGCGGTCTTTCCCTCTCGGCGTGGGCTGTTGCCGGCGGTGCGGGCGCTGCTCGACTTTCTCGATGAGCGGATTGCCGAGGAGGACTTCGCCAGCCGGGAGGCGCTGATCAACCGGGCGGATGACGCCTGACGCTTATCGACGCGCGGCGTTATTCAGGTCGTCTGCGGTGCAGCCTGTCGCTCCGCGTGGAGCAGGAACTCGCGGTTGCCGTCGCCGCCGCGCAGCGGGCTCTCCTGCCAGTGGCGGATGTACAGGTCGTGGGCCGCGCAACAGTCGCGGATGCGCGCCTCGACCTCGGCGTAGCGCGCCGGCTCGCTGACGATGCCGCGGGCATTGACGCCGCCGCGGCCGACCTCGAACTGCGGCTTGACCAGGCTCAGCAGCTCGCCGCCCGGGGCCAGCAACGCGGTCAGCTGAGGCAGGATCAGCGTCTGCGAAATGAACGACACGTCCATTACCGCGCAGTCGAGGCCGGCCGGCGCCTGGGCGGCGAGGGCTGCGGCCAGACGCGCATCGCCGGCCATGGACCGGGCGTTGAGCCCCTCCAGGCAGGTCACCCGCGGGTCGTCGCGCAGCGCCGGGTCGAGCTGGCCGTGGCCCACCTCCACGCCGATCACATGGTGGGCGCCGTATTGCAGCGCGCAGTCGCTGAAGCCACCGGTGGACTGGCCCACATCCAGCACCACGCGTCCCTCCAGGCGCAGCCCCAGGCGGTCGAGTAGCGCCTCGAGCTTGAGGCCGGCGCGTGACACATAGCGCTCCTCGGGGTCGGCCTCGACCCGCAGGCGCACGTCGTCGGCCAGCTTCTCGCTGGGCTTGCTCAAGACCCGGCCGTCGTCCTCGAGGCTGACCCGGCCGTGCCGTATCAGGCGCTGGGCGCGGGTGCGTGTGCGGGCCAGACCCTGGCTGACGAGAAGCTGATCGAGACGCGGCATGGCGGTTTCCTGGGACGATATCGGCGTCGATTATAGCGCCACTGTCAACGTCTGGCGCCGAACGTGTAATACTGAGGATTCGTTAGCCGGTTAATTAAGGAGGGGGGGTGTCACATGCCTCGCTGAAGGCCCTGCTACGTGCGCTTGCGATCGGGGCGCTGGGCGGGCTGCTGTTCGCGCTGCTCAACCTGCCGCTGCCGTGGATGCTGGGCCCGCTGGTCGCGAATCTGCTCGCCTCCGGGCGTGGCATCGACGTGCGCGTGCCGGAGGGCCTGCGTGAGGCTTTCCTCGGCGTGATGGGGCTGGTGCTGGGCAGCCAGGTCACCCCGCAGCTGGCCGAGCGGCTGCTCGACTGGCCGCTGTCGGCGGCACTGCTGCTGATCGGGGTGGCGGCGTCCACGGCGGTGGCGGCGGCCTGGTACCGGCGCTGCGGCTTCGATCCGGTCAGCGCCTGGTTTGCCGCGGCCCCGGGAGCGATGCCGACCATGATCCTGCTCGGCGAGAAATGCGGTGGCGATCCGCAGCGGGTCGCGGTGGCTCAGTCGCTGCGCATCGTCCTGGTCATCCTGCTGCTGCCGCCGCTGTTCTGGGCCTTTGAGGGCGGCACAGCGGCGCAAGCGGCGGAGAGCCAGCCGGCGACCCATCTATGGATGCTGCTGGCGCTACCGCTGGTGATCCCGCTGGGCAACTGGCTGCGGCTGCCGAGTGCCTCGCTGCTGGCGCCACTGGCCTTCGCCGCGCTGCTCTCGGGCAGCGACCTGGCCAGCCTGCAGCTGCCGGAGTGGGGCATGAACGTGATGTTGTGGGGGCTGGGTAGCGCCATCGGCTGCAAGTTTCGCGGGCTGTCGCGGCGCCGCTTCGGCAAGTACCTGTGGCAGGCCGCCCTGGCGACGCTGCTGGCACTGCTGGTGCTGGGGGTGTTCGCCGAAGTCATCCATCGCCTGCTGGGGGTGCCGCGGGACGTGGCGCTGCTGGCCCTGGCGCCAGGTGGCATCGGTGAGATGGCGATACTCGCGGTGGCGCTCGACATCGACCCGGTGTTCGTCGCTTTTCACCATATCCTGCGCATGGTGGCACTGATGGTCGTGGCGCCGTTCTGGGCACGCTATCTGGCGCGGCGCTACCCGACGCCCGGCGCTGACACTGCCCGGCGGGCGGCAGCGCCGCCGCCGGGCAAGCGGTGATCAGGCGCCGTCGATCCCGGGACTGGCCTGCAGGTCGGTGGCCGGCACCCGGCCGGCGCCCCAGCTGCGGTGCACGTGGCCGATCACCCGGTCGAGCTCCTGCTGGGTGATGGTGGCCAGTTCGCCGCGCTCGAGCGGATCGAAATGGAAGATATACAGCCGCGAGGCGAGCTGCTCGAAGGGCAGCGAGGCCTCGCCGAAGCGTTCGCCTTGGCCGGCAGTGCTGACCTTGACGCCATCGCCCCAGTCCTGGCCGCTGTCGTTGTTGGGATTGTAGAAGTAGACACGCATCACGTCCTGGGGGTCGAGGTTGACGCGCAGCAGGGTGATGGCGTGCCAGCCGATGAAGCGTGCCGCGCTGTCGGTCACGGCGATACCCGCCGGCTGCGGGTGGATCAGTGGCTGGTTGCCGTTGTAGTAGGGGTGGTAAGCAGCATAGAAGTGACGCAGGAAGTCCTCGAGGTCTGCCAGTTGACCGGTTGCCACCTCGACGTTGATGCGAAAGCCGCGGCCCGACCACCAGCCGTGGAACTCGGGGTTGACCCAGCGGTGTGGGTCGCCGTCGCGGCCGATGCAGCGCCGCCCCATCTCGGCGTAGATGCGATCGAGGTGAGGTACCACCAACAGCGACACCGCATCCAGATCCATGGGCAGTTCGGTGGCAACCCCAGAGAGGCTCTCGCGGGACGAGATCGGCTGGCCCTCGAAGTGCATTATGATCTCGTCGTCACGCGCCGCCCAGGCGACCATCTGCAGCAGATAGTCAGGATCGTTGTAGGCCCACATCGACAGCGCGCGAGCCGACTGACAGGTGGGGTTGTTGCCCTGGCCCACGCCGAGGGGCAGCCCCAGCATGCACAGCACGCCCTCTAGCAGCCGCGCGCGCGGTGAGACCGCGTCGCCGTGGGCCATCTTCAGGCGCTGCTGCGACCACTCCGAAAGCGTTAATCCGAGCTGGCGCCACATGGCCGGTGCGACCGGCGGCTGATAGAGAATGCCGCGCTCGAGCAGCAGCGCCAGGCCGTAGATGGCCTGCGGCGTGGCCGGGTAGACGCCACCGCGGATCAGCGCATGGACCAGCTCGCGATAGCACATCAGGCAGTCGCGGCCGGTGGAGGAGAGCCCCAGCGCCTCGGCCAGCAGGTGGTCGCTATGCTCGAGCAGGTGGCGCATCAGTACGCTGTGGTAGGGCGAGACCAGGCCGGTGTCGTGCATGGCGCGGGCAAAGCCGCTGGCCTCGTACTGCAGGGCGGCCTGGTCCATGCTCTCCAGCCGCTGCCGGTAGATATCGATACCCGGATCTTCGCGGCATGCCTGGGTCGGTCCGAACAGCGAACTGACCAGGCGGTCTGCGCCCTGGCCGCTGGCCCCCAGGTCGATGGCCGGGTTGGCCTGGCAGATGGCGATCTGGGTGATCATCTGCTTGACCGGTTCGACCTGCAGGGGGCGCTGGCGCAGGATGCGCCATATTTCATCGATCAGCTGGTCGACGATATGTTCGTAACCGATGCGCTCGGCGAGGTGCTGAAACAGCAGGCGGGGCAACTGTGCCAGGCGCCCCTGGGTCTCGCGCTCGGCTTCGCTGGGTGCACCGAACAGCAGCCACAGGTTCAGCGCCATCACCTGGGTCAGGTAGTGGTGGGCCTGTTCGGCGGAGATCAGCGGGTGCTGGTAATCGCCCATGGCCACCGCCAGCAGGCGCAGTTCGCTGAGCGACTCGATGACCACGCTGTTGGGATCGGCGCTCTTCAGCGCGTAGGTGGTCAGCGAGGGCACCAGGTACTGCGGTGTTGCCCAGTCGGAGCCGACGAACACTCCAGCCGACTCCAGCGCCTCGGCGCGGGCTTCCACCGCGGCACAGCCGCCGGGCTGCATCATGACCCGGCGCGCCGTATCGAGCACCCGCCCCAGCTTGCCTGGCTTGGCGAACTCGCGGGCCGTATCGAGCAGCTGTATCGCTTCGTCCAGCTTGGCCAGCAGGCCGGTCAGCTTGTCCCCGTCGGTTGGGGGTTGTGTTGCACTGTTCGTATCAGGGTGCTCGCTCACACCGACTCCTTATCCCGGTTTCTGCCAGGGATTATACATAGAAGTCCAGACCCTCCTGGTGCTTGAGCAGGTCACGCAGCTGATGAGGATCCTCGCCCTTGAAGTAGATCAGCCCCCAGTGGGTGCCGAAGGCGGTACGCTTGGTCACCGTCTCTTCCATTGGCGGCGTCAGCTCGTGGGACTCGAAGTAGGGGTGGTCCTCGACCTCTTCGGGGATCTCCAGGCGGCTGACCACGCGGCGACGCGGGTAGACGCCGAAGCAGCCGGCATAGCCGTTGGCATCCTCGACCTCCCTGGGGAAGAATGCCTTGACCTCCTCGGTGCTGGCCTTGGGGTCGAACACCAGCATCGAGGCCTGATAGGCGTTGAAGCCGTAGACCCGCTCGAGCAGTTCGAAGACCTTGAAGCCCGGCGGGCGGTAGGCGACTTCGCCGAAGTACATCTCACCGTCGCTGGTGACGAAGTACTCGGGGTGGATCAGCCCGAACTCGATGTCGAAGGTCTTGATCAGTTTCTCGATCTGCGCGGTGATCTGGGGGCGATAGCGCTCCAGCTCCGGCGAGGCCGGGACGAACACCGAGTAGCCCAGGGTCACGTACTCGGAGATGTTGAGGAAGACGATCTTGCCGTTGTGGATCCAGGCCTCGACGGCGAACTCCCAGCCATCGAGGTGGGACTCCATGAGCACCGGGAACTCCTCGTCGGGGATCGAATCCACCTCGTCTGGGGTACGGATCACCCGGTGACCGAGGCAGCCGGCCTTGTCGAAGGCCTTGAGGTGGATCGGGTCGTTGGGGTCACCGTCGAGCTTGAGCAGGGTCTGGTTGACGCGCTTGAGGAAGCGCACCACATCTTCTTTGTCGTGGGCTTCCTCGAAGATACCCACGCGAATGCCGCCGAGCTGGGCACGGCGCTTCATCAGCGCCTTGTCGCGCAGCAGCAGCGACTGGCCATAAAGACGCGGGTTGTCGAGCAATACCGAGTTGATCGCCCCAGCCCACTCGACGGTCTCTTCATACAGCGGGATGGCCACGTCGACGCCCATCTCCTGCAGCGTTTCGGCGATCTCCATGGAACGGTCGTTCAGGCGCTCGAAGTTCCACGATAGGTAGGGTATATCGTGCTTCTCGCAATATTCCTCGGCCCAGTCCGGGGCCACTACCACGTAACGGCGGTCGAAGTTTTCGGCGGCTTCTACCGCACTCAAGCTCCAGCCCAGAAGCGCGATATAGCCCTTGTTGGGATCCTTGGTCATGGTAGTGCCTCCGTTGGAAATTGGTTGAACATGACTCTATACGCTACACCTTGTGACACGAACTTGATAGCCAGCGGGCCTGCCAAGCGGCATGGAGACGTGAGGCTAGGACGCAGGTGGCGGGCAAGGGCAGCGTGCAAGACGATGCGGTTGCGAGGCCGTGGGGGCGCTGTTATAGTGCGCCTCGCTCGGCCCGATGACGTAACCATTCGCTGTAAATGTCACGTCGGACGTCGAACGTTATGGTGGCCCTCGTCGGTCCTCCCGCAACGCTAAACTGCGAACCCCGCCAGGCCCGGAAGGGAGCAACGGTAGTGGTGGCTGCGTGTGCCGGGATGTGGCTGTCGGGGGCCACCTCCATTCTGGGTGGTCGGTTCCGGCTGCCTGGCGCTGTCGCTTTCCCCTGCGAGTCCCAGCCGCTAGAATGAATGCCCTGTCATGACAGCGCTTGCCGGCCTCGGCTAGGCGCCATCTTCGTCGTGAACCCGGCCGCAAGGATTCTGCCCGCAATGAGCTATCAGGTACTGGCCCGCAAGTGGCGCCCGCGCACCTTCCACGAGCTGGTCGGCCAGGACCATGTGCAGCGCGCGCTGGTCAACGCCCTCGACCAGGGGCGCCTGCACCACGCCTATTTGTTTACCGGTACCCGCGGCGTGGGCAAGACCACTCTGGCGCGGATTCTCGCCAAGTGCCTCAACTGTACCGCCGGCGGCCACGACGACAGCGCCGTGACCTCGACCCCCTGTGGCCAGTGCGAGAGCTGCCGCGCCATCGACGAGGGGCGTTTCGTCGACCTGATCGAAGTCGATGCCGCCTCGCGGACCAAGGTCGAAGACACCCGCGAACTGCTCGATAACGTGCAGTACGCGCCGACCCAGGGCCGCTTCAAGGTGTACCTCATCGATGAGGTGCACATGCTCTCGACCCACAGCTTCAATGCGCTGCTCAAGACCCTCGAAGAGCCGCCGCCCCACGTCAAGTTCCTGCTCGCCACCACCGATCCGCAGAAGCTGCCGGTCACGGTGCTGTCGCGCTGCCTGCAGTTCACCCTCAAGAACATGCCGCCGGAGCGCATCGTCGAGCACCTCGGCAAGGTGCTGGGTGCCGAAGGTGTGGCGTTCGACGAGTCAGCGCTGTGGTTGCTGGGGCGTGCCGCCGACGGCTCGATGCGCGACGCCATGAGCCTTACCGACCAGGCCATTGCCTTCGGCCAGGGCTCAGTGCACCAGGTCGACGTGGCGGCCATGCTCGGCACCCTCGACCACCGCCATCTGCTGGCACTGGTCGAGGCGCTGGCCGAAGTCGACGCCGCCCGGGTGCTCAGCGAGGTGGCGGCCCTCGCCGAGCAGGGCCCCGATTTCGCCGGCGTGCTCGACGACCTGCTCGGCACCCTGCACCGCCTGGCGGTGGCGCAAATGGTCCCCGACGCCCTCGACAACGGCCACGGCGACCGCGAGTCGCTGCTGGCCCTGGCGGCACGCTTTACCGCCGAAGACGTGCAGCTCTACTACCAGATCGGCCTGCAGGGCCGCGGCGACATGGACCACGCGCCGGATGCCCGCACCGCGCTGGAGATGACCCTGCTGCGTATGCTGGCCTTCCGCCCCCAGGGCGTGCCCAAGCCGGCCAGCACACCGCTGCCGATCAGTGGCACGGCGCCGCAGCAGGGCAAGCCTGCTCCCCAGCAGGCGCCGCCTGCCGCTGCCGAATCGTCGCCCCCGGCGCCCAGCGCGTCGGAGGCGCCGCCGCCGTCACCAGGCGCGGCCGAGCCCAGGCCCGACGCTGACACAGCCGCTGCCTCCGCGTCGCCGAGCGTGGAGCCGCCGCCGTGGGAGATGCCGAGCGAACCCCCTGCCCAGCCTGCGGCAGCAGCGATGCATGAGGCGGTTGAGCCGCATGCTGCAGCGCCTGCCGAGCAGGCCGCAGCCGAGCAAGACGCGCCGGTCGCCGATGAGGCGATACCCGCAGCGGCGCCGGCCGAGCAGGTGACGGCCGCGCAGGACGCGTCGCTTGCCGAGCAGGTCGAGCCCGCGGCGCAGAGCGCCGAGCCCGGCCCCGCGGCCGAGCATCGCGGCACCTTCGACCACGCCACCTGGCTGGCGCGTTTCGACGACCTGGGACTGGGTGGGCTGACGCGCAACCTTGCCGCCCACTGCCTGGTCGAACATGACGACGGCCAGCGCCTGCAGCTGCGGCTCGACCCCAGCCAGGCGGCGATGAATGCCGAGGTCCACGTCGAGCGGGTCGAGAAGGCGCTGCTCGGGCTGGGGGTTTCGCGCAAGGTCAGCATCGAGCCCGGCGAGCTGCCCGCCGATATCGAGACGCCGCGGGCGCTGGCCGACCGCCTCAATGCCGAGCGCCATGCCGCCGCAGTCAAGTCGCTGGAGGCAGACCCCCACGTACAGGAACTCCGCGAGGCCTTCGGTGCCCGATTGCTGGAAGCCTCGGTATCCCCACAGCAGCGCAGCGGCGAGGCCGCGCGCTGATCACTTCGATCCAGGAGCATGAGCCATGATGAAGGGCGGAATGGGTAACCTGATGAAGCAGGCCCAGGAAATGCAGGAAAAGATGCAGCGCATGCAGGAAGAGGCGCAGAAGGCCGAAGTCAGCGGCGAGGCCGGTGCCGGCATGGTCAAGGTGACCATGAACGGGCGTCACGATGTCAGCAAGGTGGACATCGACCCCAGCGTGCTGGAAGAGGACAAGGAGCTGCTCGAGGACCTGCTGGCGGCTGCGGTCAATGACGCGGTGCGCAAGGTCGAGGAGAACACCCAGGCGCGGATGGAGGAGGCCACTGCCGGCATGAACCTGCCGCCGGGCTTCAAGATGCCGTTTTAATGAGCTTTTCTCCGCTCGTTGATCGTCTGCTCGAGGCGCTGCGGGTGCTGCCCGGGGTCGGGCCCAAGAGCGCCCAGCGCATGGCGCTGTATCTGCTCGAACGCGATCGCGAGGGTGGCCAGCGCCTCGCCGCGGTGCTCGCCCAAGCCCTCGATGAGGTCGGCTACTGCCAGCGCTGCCGCACGCTGACCGAAGAGACGCTGTGCGGGCTGTGCCGCAGCCCGCGCCGCGACGACAGCATCCTGTGCGTGGTCGAGTCGCCGGCCGATATGCTGGCCATCGAGGACGCCGGTGGCTATCAGGGCCAGTACTTCGTGCTCCACGGCCATCTGTCGCCGCTGGACGGCATTGGCCCCGAGGATATCGGCCTCGACCAGCTCGAGGCGCGTATCGACGCCGAGGCGGTCAGCGAAGTGATCCTGGCCACCAACCCTACCGTCGAGGGTGAGGCCACCGCCCACTACATCGCCGCGCAGCTCGCCGACCGCGACCTGCGGCTGTCGCGCCTCGCTTACGGCGTGCCGATGGGTGGCGAGCTGGAGTACGTCGACGGCGGCACCCTCAGCCGCGCCTTCAACGGCCGCCTGCCATTTCAAAGTGAATGAGCCGCGCCGCGGCCAGGACACCTCCTTGACGATGCCTAATTATGCCTAATACCGCCCCCGGGCTTGCCACTCCCGATATTCGCTGGGTCGACACCCCGGCGGCGCTGGATGCCGCCTGTGCCGATCTGGCCAGCGCCGAGACCCTGGCGCTGGACACCGAGTTCTTCCGCGAGTCGTCCTTTCATCCGGTGCCGGCGCTGGTCCAGCTTACCGCCGGTGGGGCGGTCTACCTGATCGATCCCCAGGCCCTCGAGGCCAGTGCGGCGCTGCGCGATCTGCTGGGCGGCGGGCCGCTCAAGCTGCTGCATGCCAGCAGCGAAGACCTCGAGGTGCTGCGCAATTGGGCGGATGTACTGGTGGCCCCGCTGGTCGATACCCAGGTCGCGCAGGGGCTGCTGGGCGAAGATCCGGCGATGGGTTACCAGCGCCTGGTCGAGCACTGGACCGGCGAGACCCTGCCCAAGGAGGAGACCCGTTCCGACTGGCTCGAGCGGCCGCTGTCCGAGGCCCAGTGCCGCTATGCCGCCCTCGACGTGGTCTATCTGCTCGAGGTATGGAAGCAGCAGCGGGCGCGGCTGGTCGAGCTCGAGCGGCTGGCCTGGCTGCACGCCGACTGCGCCGAACTGCTGGCCCAAGCCGGACGCAGCGGCGATGCCGACGGCCAGTGGTACCTGCGTCAGCGCCAGCTATGGCGCCTGACTCCGCGCCAGATCGAGGCCTATCGGCGCCTGACCATCTGGCGTGAAGGCGAAGCGCGGCGGCGCAATCTGCCGCGCGGCTGGCTGGTCAACGACAAGCTGCTCTACGCCATCGCCGAGGCGCTGCCGCAGCATCGCCAGGCGCTAGCCGCCATCGAAGGCATCAAGCCGACGCTGGTCAAGCGCGAGGGCGACACCCTGCTGGCGCTGGTCGGCGAGGCGCGACGGGTCGAGGAGGGGCAGCTGCCCGAGGCACTGCCCTCGCCGCTGGCCGGCGCCTTCAAGAAGCGCTTCAAGGCCCTCAAGCAGGTGGTGGCCGCCGAGGCTGAGGCGCTGGGGGTGGCCCCGGAAGTACTGCTCAGGCGCCGCGACCTGGAAGCGATGGTCGCCGCCGACCTGCAGGGGCGCAGCCTGCCGCTGCCGGGCGGTTGGCGCGGCGAGCGGCTCTCGGCTGGGCTGTCGGCGGCGCTGTCGCAGGGAGATGAGGGATGAGTGCCGACAAACTGATATGCGAGATATACAAGAGCTCGCGCAAGGACGAACTGTATCTCTACGTCGACAAGCGTCAGGGGCTCGCCGAGGTGCCGGAGCAGCTACTCGAGCATTTCGGCACGCCGCTGCCGGTGACCACCATGCTGCTCACCGCCGGCAAGCGCCTGGCACGCGCCGAGGCCAGTGAGGTCATGGCGCAGATCGCCGAGAAGGGGTTCTACCTGCAGATGCCCCCGGCCAAGGAGCCGTACCTGCTCGATCTCTACCGTACGCCGACGCAATCACGCTATTGAGCGCCGCTGGCGCCGGGGGAGTATGGAGATGCGCGAACTGTTCTGGGAGCGCTACCGTCTCGACGAGCTGACCGACGAGGAGTGGGAGGCGCTGTGCGACGGCTGCGGCCAGTGCTGCCTGCTCAAGTTCCAGGACGAGGACAGCGGCGACCTGGCGGTACTCAACGTTGCCTGTGAGCTGCTCGATATCGGCAGCTGCCGCTGTGGCGACTACGCCAATCGCTTCGAACGGGTGCCCGACTGCACCCAGCTCACCCCGGCGCGGATCGACGAATTCCGCTGGCTGCCGGGCTCCTGTGCCTATCGCCGCCTGGCCGAGGGGCGCAGCCTGGCGCGCTGGCACCCGTTGATCAGCGGTGACGGCCGCCGCATGCATCGCAAGGGCATCAGCGTGGCCAGCTTTGCGGTCTCCCAGCGTGACGTGCCCGAGGCCGATTACGACGAGCATATCATCGCTATCCTGCCCATCGACGGTTAGCGCCCGCCAGCCGTTTCTACCAGCCGGACCACCTCTTTTCAGCCGCCGGGGCTGAGCGAATTGGTACGCCACAATCAGGCAGCTTTCTGATTGTGGTGGCCTGGCATGCCAGCGATGCTTATCAGTGTATGTAACAGCGTGTTGCTGGGCGCCTGGGCGCGCCGGCGATGGGGATCTGCACGGGGGGTTGAGCATGAAACGCTATCGGGGGATAGGCCTGTCGCTGGTGTGCCTGATGCTGGCGGCACCGGCTGCATGGTCGCAGTCGAACAGTTGGGGTGAGGTTGCAGGACCCGGCGAGCTTGACTCGCTGGATGATGAGGCGCTGTTGGAGATGATCGACGATCTGCCACCTACTGCCGCGGGCGGGGGCGGGGGCGGTGGCTGCGGTGCCGGCGGCGGCGAAGAGGGCGGCGGCTGTGGAGGTGGCTTCCTGTTCAGCGTCAATACCAGTGCCGACGCCGTTGCCCCCACGCCTGCACCGGTGGCAGAGCCGGTGGATACCGGCAATCCGTCCACGCCGAGCAATGGCGGCCCGGGTGGCGGCAACAGTGGCGGTAATGGCGGCGGCGGTAACGGCGGCGCGGGCGGTGGCAATGGCGGCGGTGCTGGAGGTGGCAATGCCGGCGGCGGCTCAGGCGGCGGTGGCAACGGTGGTTCGGGTGGCGGTAGCGGCGGTGGCGCAGGCGGAGGTAACGGCGGTGGTTCGGGTGGCGGTAGTGCCGGCGGCGGCTCGGGCGGCGGTAGCAACGGTGGCTCGGGTGGCGGTAGTGCCGGTGGCGGCTCGGGCGGTGGTGCCAACGGTGGCAGCGGCGGCAATGGCGGTGGCGGTTCAGGCGGTGGTGCCAATGGTGGCAGCGGCGGCGATAGCTGAGATATGGCCACCGCGCGATACGCGGTGGCCAGGGTGTGCGACTAGTCGACCATGCCCAGCGCCCACAAGATGAAGGCATCCTGGCGGGCGCCATCCTGCCAGGCCTTGAAGCGCCCCGAGGCGCCGCCATGGCCGGCCGCCATGTCGGTGCGCAGCACTACCGGGCCGCGGGCACTGCCGAGTTCGCGCAGGCGAGCATAGAGCTTGGCCGGCTCCCAGTAGGGCACCCGCGAGTCGTGCCAGCTGCCCTGCAGGAAGACGCTGGGGTAGGGCAGCGGTGCGAGGTTGTCGAGCGGTGAGTAGTCGCGTATGCGCTTGCGCACCGCCGGCTCGTCGGGATTGCCCCACTCGGTATACTCAGCGGTGGTCAGCGGCAGGTCGGGGTTCTCCATGGTGCGTAGTACATCGACGAACGGCACGTCGAGCACTGCGGCGCAGAAGGCTTCAGGCGCTAGGTTGAGACTGGCGCCGACCAGCAGCCCGCCGGCGCTGGCGCCGTAGGCGGCGATGCGCGCCGGGTCGCTGAGCCCGGTGTTGGCCAGGGCGTCGCGCGCGGCCAGAAAATCGCGAAAGCTGTTCTGCTTATGCTCCATCTTGCCGGCCAGGTACCACGGTTCGCCTCGGTCGCCACCGCCGCGCACGTGGGCCACGGCGAAGGCTACGCCGCGCTCGAGCAGTTCGAGCCGCGCCACCGAGAACCACGGGTCGAGCACCTCGCCATAGGCGCCATAGCCGTATAGCAGCGTGGGCAGCGGTGCCTGGCCGAGGCGATCGGCGCGGGCCACGATGGAGACCGGGATTTGCTCGCCGTCGTGGGCGGTGGCCCACAGGCGCCGGCACTCGAGCTGCTCGGGGAGCAGCGAGCCGTGGATCGGCTGCTGCTTGAGCAGACGCCGCTCGCCGCTGTCGAGGTCGTGCTCGAGCCAACGTACCGGCAGCGTGAACGATTCCTCGCGCAGGCGCAGGCAGCGCGCCGTGAAATGCGGCATGTCGCCGAGCATCAGGCTGCAGGGCGCCTCGGGCAGCGGCAGGCGCTCGTCGCGGTGGATGCCGTGATCGGCATCCAGTTCGATGACGCGCATCCGCACCTGGGCCTGCTGGTGGTCGCGCTCGGTGATCACCAGCCCCCAGCTGAAGGCGTCCACTCCCTCCAGGGTGGCATCGTCGCGGTGGCTCAGCAGCGGCTGCCAAGTAGCCTCGGCGTGCTCGGCAAGGCTTGCCGCTTGCTCGACCCGGTCGAGCTGAAAGTGCGGTGCGCCGCGGTTGTGCAGCACGTAGAAATGCCCTGGGCGATGGTCCAGCGAGTACTCCACGCCGCTCTCACGGCGTCTGAAGCAGTGCGGTGGGGTGCTGGGAGCGTCGGCGGGTATCAGGTAGCACTCGGTGGTGTCCTTGGACGCCGACTCCAGCACCAGCCACTGGCGCGAGCGGGTCTTGCCCAGGCCTAACCAGAACTCCGGGTCGTCCTCGCGCAGGATCAGGCTGGACTCACTGGCCCGGCCCGTGGCATCGATGGCCAGCCGCCACACGCTATCCGGGCGCTGGGTGGCATCGAAACGGGTGAACAGCAGGGTGGTGTCGTCCTCGGCCCAGCTCAGCTCCGGGCCGATCGCTTCCAGCACGCGCTGCGGCGTGCCGTCCGGCAGCCGCTTGAGCCACAGCTCGAAGGTCTCGTCGCCGCGGGTATCCTCACTCCATGCCAGCCACTGCTCGTCGGGGCTGAGTGCCATGTCGCCGAGCTCGAAGAAGTCATGCTCGGCGGCGCGGGCCTCGAGGTCGAGAAAGCAGTGGCGCGCCTCGGGCTGCTCGAGCGGGTAGCGCCACCAGCGCGGAAAATCGGCGTCGGCGGCGGTCTCGCTCCAGTAGCAATGGTAGTCTAGTGGGCTGGGCAATCCGTCGACGGCCAGTTCGCGGCGCGCCAGATGGCCGCGATAGAGTGCCTCGGTGAGTGCCTCGAGGGGAGCGAACCAGGCGTCGGATTCGCGGTTGGCGGCTTCCAGGAAGGCGCTGACCTGCGGGTCGTCGCGGCTTTCGAGCCAGTGCCATCGTGGGTCATCGGCGCGACGGTAGTCGGCGACCGGCGAACCGGCTGCCTGGCTGAGCGGATTGTGACGCGGCGGCTGTGCTTTCATCGGGTGCGGTGTACCATAATGAGTCATGAATGTGGCAACGCTGCGTCCGCGCTGACGCAGGTCTGGAGAGTTCGATGCTGATATCCGATTCAATCCCTCTACTCTGGCTGATTTATGCGCTGATGTCGCTGGTGGTGCTGGGCACCGGCTATATGGCGGTCCGCTTCCTGCCGCGCCTGCCACGACTGGTGCTCGTCGGGGTGGTCGCCGGGGCGCTGTGGATGCCGACTCGCTTTCGCCTGCCGCTGCTCGAAGAGGGCGAATTCTATAGCGGTTTTGCCCCGGCCGTGGTCGTCGCCGGGATCACTTTTCTGCAGCGCGATGGCGGCAGCATGGCCACCGCAATGATTCTGCTGGTGCTGGGGGTAGGACTGGGCGCGCTGGCCGGTGTGGCGCTGTGGCTGCTGGGCCGCGGTGGCGTCAAGCCCGAGGCGCAGGATGCGCCCGCCGAACGTCCGTCCTCCAGCGAGCGTCGGGAGCCGGTCATCGGCTAAGGAAGCGTCATGCGCGCCGTGTTGAAGCTGGGGGTATGGTGGTTGTTGGCGGTGGCAATGCCGCTGATGGCACAGCCCGCCGTGGAGCTCGCCACCGACAGCGGCCAGCCGCCGCTGCTGCTGGTCGAACGCAGCGGTGAGCGCAGTGAGGCGGCCGATGTGCGTGTGGTCATCGACGTCTCGGGCAGCATGCGCAGCAACGATCCCGACCAGCTGGCGGCCAGCGCCCTGGAGTTGCTGGTGGCGCTGCTGCCCCATGGCATCCACGGCGGTATCTGGACCTTTGGCGAGTCGGTCGACAACCCGCTGCCGGTGTCGCCGGTCGATGCCGAGTGGCGCCAGCAGGCGCTGGCGCTGCGCCCGGCACTGGTCGATTATCAGCTGTTCACCGATATCGAGGCGGCAGTACGCGACGCCTCCGGTGATGCCGACAACGGTACCCGCCACCTGATTCTACTGACCGACGGCATGATCGACCTGCCTGCCGCGGGCCAGGACAAGGCCGCCCGCGATGCGGCCTCGCGGCGAACGCTGAGCGATGAGTTGACCCCGCGACTGGCCGAGGAGGGCGTGGTGATCCACGCCGTGGCCTTCTCCGCCGATGCCGACCTGGCGCTGGTCGAGCTGCTCGGCCAGCGCAGCGGTGGCCTGGCCGCCCTGGCCGAATCCCCCGACGAGCTGCTGCGTGCCTTCCTGGATATCTTCGACCGTATCTTTCCCGGCGACCGGGTGCCGCTGGAAGAGGGCCGTTTCAGCATCGATGATCAGGTCGAGTCGTTCTCGGCGCTGCTGTTCCACGACCCCGATTCGCCGCCGCTGACCCTGATCGGCCCCGACGGCCAGCGCTACAGCCGCGACGACCACCCCGACGATGTGCGCTGGCAGAGCGAGCCGCGCTTCGACCTGATCACCGTGCCTAGCCCCGCTGAGGGCGAGTGGCGCGTCGAGGGCCCGATTAGTCTCGACAGCCGCATCAGTGTCGCCTCGACCCTGACACTGCGCAGCGCGGAATTGCCAGCGACCCTCTATCAGGGGTTCGAGGTGCCGATCGAGGCCTGGCTCGACCTCGACGGCGAGATATTGCCGTCACCGGCTTGGCCTGACGATCTGCGGCTGCGCGCCGAGCTGCAGGACCTGGAGGGTAACGTCCAGTCGGCGACCCGGCTGGCGGTCGACGAGCAGCGCTTCCGGGGTGTGCTGCCGGCGCCGGCCCTGACCGGCAATGCGCGGCTGATCATCGACGCCGACAGCGTGCGCTTCCAGCGCCAGCGGGTGCAGGCGGTCAACGTGCTGCCGGCGATTGCCGCCGAGGTCGATGAAGCGGTGTCGCAAGTCAGCCTGCACGCCGAGCACCCGCGGCTGAGCGTCGACAACACCCAGATTCACGCCGAGCTGCAGGGTGAGACGCTGGAGGTCGAGGCACTGGACGAGCGCCAGTGGCAGATCGCGCTGCCCTCGTTGCCCGACGATACCCGCCTGCCGCTGCTGCTCAGCGCCACGGTGACCCTCGACGACCAGCGTCTCGAGCTGAGTCTGCCGCGGCTGGTCCTCAATCCCCAGGCGCGCATCGGCGTGGATGCCGCGCTGCGTGATGGCGCGAGGCTGGAAGCCGAAGCGCTCGAGGCATCGGCGGCCGAGGAGCCCGAGCCGTTACCCGAGCCCGACCTTGCCGAACGTCTGGTAAGCGCCATCAACCAGTTGCCGCGCCAGGCCCAGGCGCTATGGCGCGATACCTTGCCGCGCCTCGAACGGGCCGGCGATGAGCTTGGCCTGGACGCCGAGCAGAGCCTGCGCTGGGGCGCTGGGCTTGCCGCAGCACTGATCGCGCTGCTGGTGCTGGGCGGCTGGTCGCGTAGCCGGCGGCGGCCTGCGCGCCGAGAGGATCCGCATGTGTGAATTGCTGGGCATGAGTGCCAATGTCCCGACCGATATCTGCTTTAGCTTCACCGGCTTTCTGCATCGTGGTGGCGGCACCGGCCCGCACCGCGATGGCTGGGGGATCGCTTTCTACGAAGCCGGTGGCTATCGCGACTTCCGCGACCCGCACCCCTCGGTAGACTCGCCGATCGCGCGCTTGATCTGCGACTATCCGATCAAATCCCATGTGGTCATCAGCCATATCCGCCAGGCCAATGTCGGCCAGGTGCAGCTGGCCAATACCCACCCCTTTACCCGCGAGATGTGGGGGCGCCAGTGGTGCTATGCCCACAACGGCCAGCTCGCCGGCTGGGAGTCGCTGCCGCTGGCGGTGTATCGCCCGGTGGGTAGCACCGACAGCGAGCACGCCTTCTGCTTCCTGCTTGGCGAGCTGCGCCGGCGCTTCGACGACCTGCCGGCGTCGCCCGAGGCGATCTGGTCCTGCCTGCACGCGCTGTGCGAGCGGCTGCGCGGCCTCGGCGTATTCAACCTGCTGCTCTCCGACGGCGTCCATCTCTACACTTACTGCTCTACCAAGCTGGCGCATATCACCCGACGCGCGCCGTTCGGCAAGGCGCAGCTATCGGATGCCGAGCTCAGCGTCGACTTCGTCGAGCACACCACCGAGCACGACGTGGTCTCGGTGCTGGCCACCGAGCCGCTCACCGATAACGAGCAGTGGGTGCGCATGCTGCCCGGCGAGTTGCTGGTGTGGCGCGATGGCGAGATCGTCGCGCGCTACCTTGATCATGGCGAAACCGCCCAATAAACCATAGGCTTGGGGTAATGCTGGCCTAAAGTGGCATGGCATTTGACGCCGCGACCTGTCACCTTCCAACGTCAGTTTCAAGCGATCGTTTGACGAACAGCAAGAGTCGACAGGGTGTCGATCATCTCAACAGCGGAGAGTAGCCCATGAGCGAGCACGCCACTGCCCCGGTACTCAATGGCCCGGCCCTGGAAGGCCTCGACGACTACGCGTCGGTGATGGACGTCTTCAAGGTGTCGGCCAGCAAGTTCGCCGACAAGCCGGCCTTCACCTGCATGGGGCAGACGCTGACCTATGCCGAACTGGACAAGCAGTCCCAGGCCTTTGCCGCCTGGCTGCAGCATGAAACCAGTCTCGAGCCTGGCGACCGCATCGCCATACAGCTGCCCAACGTGCTGCAGTTCCCGGTGGCGGTGTTCGGTGCCATGCGCGCCGGCCTGGTGGTGGTCAACACCAACCCGCTCTACACCGAGCGCGAGATGGCCCACCAGTTCAAGGACTCCGGTGCCAAGGCGATCCTGATCCTCGCCAACATGGCCGACAAGCTGGAGAAGGTGCTCGAGCGTACCGATATCCAGCATGTGTTGGTCACCGAGCTTGGCGATATGCACGGCTTCCCCAAGCGGTTGCTGATCAACGCCGTGGTCAAGTACGTCAAGAAGATGGTGCCGGCCTACTCGCTACCCACCGCGGTGGGCTTTCGCGACGCCCTGAGCAAGGGCGCGAACCTCTCGCACCAGGAGGTCGAGTGCACCCCCGATGACGTCGCCGCGCTGCAGTACACCGGCGGCACCACGGGCTTGGCCAAGGGCTCGATGCTGACCCACCGCAACCTGATCGCCAATATGTTGCAGGCGCGCGCGGCGATCGGCCCGGCGCTCGAGGACGGCCAGGAGACGGTGATCGCACCGCTGCCGGTCTATCACATCTACACCTTCACCGTGAATTGCCTGTTCCTGGTCGAAACCGGCAACCACTCGATCCTGATCACCAACCCGCGCGATCTCGACAACTTCGTCAAGGAGCTGAAGAGCATCAAGTTCAGCGGCTTCATCGGCCTCAATACCCTGTTCAATGCGTTGTGCAACCGCGACGACTTCAAGCAGCTCGACTTCTCGCGGCTCAAGCTCACGGTGTCGGGGGGCATGGCGCTGACCAAAGCCGCCGCCCAGCGCTGGGAGGAGGTCACTGGCTGTGCCATCGCCGAGGGCTACGGCATGACCGAAACCTCGCCGATCGTCACCTTCAACCCGGTCGATGCCATCCAGCTCGGCACCATCGGCAAGCCGGTGGCCGGTACCACGGTCAAGGTGATCGACGCCGACGGCCAGGCACTGCCCTACGGTGAAGCCGGGGAGCTGTGCGTGCAGGGGCCGCAGGTCATGAAGGGCTACTGGAACCTGCCCGAGGAGACCGCCAAGGCGATGGACAGCGATGGCTGGATTCGCACCGGCGATATCGCCGTGCTGCAGGAGGATGGCTACGTCAAGATCGTCGATCGCAAGAAGGACATGATCATCGTCTCCGGCTTCAACGTCTATCCCAACGAGATCGAGGACGTGGTCGCGGGCCATCCGGACGTGCTCGAGGCCGCGGCGGTGGGGGTGCCCGACGAGGATGCCGGCGAGGCGATCAAGCTGTTCGTGGTGTCGCGCAACCAGGACCTCGACGGTGAGAGCCTGCGCCAGTGGTGCAAGAAGGAGCTCACCGGCTACAAGGTGCCCAAGTTCGTCGAGTTCCGCGACGAGCTGCCCAAGACCAACGTCGGCAAGGTGCTGCGTCGCGAGCTGCGTGACCAGGAGACCGAGCAGAGCGCCTGATTGCCGCTGTCGAGTCAGCCTCCGAGCGATGCGGCATAGGGTGGCATCCGGGAGTGTCGCCTACAGCTAGCACCGCTCGAACTGATCCGTCGACAGGCCTACGAGGAGGCGCTGTAAACCTTCCCTGGGCGCTCCCGATGCCATCCATGGCATCGAAACCTCCTCTTCGGCCTGTCCCCGGCGTTCTTCGCTCAGGGGCAGCCGCTCGTTTTGGTGCAACACCACTGAATTAGGCGCGGCCAGGCCCCAAGCGTTACACTATGCTGCCCGCTCCGGTACTGCCGGGGCGGGCAGTGTCATTTCAACCTGTGAGGCTGCCTTGAGCACCACCGCTTCCCGCTCCACTGCATCCCCCGACCTGACTCGTCTGCGCGACCTCGAGGCGCGGCTGGGCGACTGCCTGGGCGGCGACGCCGTGCGCCTGGGCAAGCGCCTGGCCGGGCTCGAACGGCGCGCGCGGGATGGCAAGCCGGTGGATCGTGGCCTCGGCGAGATCGAGCGGTTGATCGAGGCCTCGGCGAGCAAGGTCGCCGCGCGGCGTGCCCAGCCGGTCACCCTGCGCTACCCGCCCGAGCTGCCGGTGGCCGAGCGCCGCGACGATATTCTCGCCGCGCTGCGCGAGCACCAGGTGGTGGTAGTGGCCGGCGAGACCGGCTCGGGCAAGACCACCCAACTGCCCAAGCTGTGCCTGGAGCTGGGCCTGGGGCGGCGTGGGCTGATCGGCCACACCCAGCCGCGCCGGCTGGCGGCGCGCTCGGTGGCCACGCGCCTGGCCGAAGAGCTCGAGGTGCCGCTCGGCGAGCAGGTCGGCTACCAGGTGCGCTTCAGCGACCAGAGCAACGAGCGCACCCTGATCAAGCTGATGACCGACGGTATCCTGCTCGCCGAGACCCAGCACGATCCCGATCTGAGTCGCTATGAAGCGATCATCATCGACGAGGCCCACGAGCGCAGCCTCAACATCGACTTCCTGCTCGGCTACCTCAAGCGCCTCACCGCGCGCCGCCCCGACCTCAAGATCATCATTACCTCGGCGACCATCGACGTCGAGCGCTTCGCCGCCCACTTCGGCGAGCCGGGCCGCCCGGCGCCGGTGGTCCAGGTCTCCGGGCGTACCTACCCGGTGGAGCTGCACTACCGACCGCTGGTGCGCGACGCCGACGACGAGGAGGACCGCACCCTGCAGGAGGGCATCCTGCAGGCGGTGGAGGAGATCGAGCAGATCGAGCGCGACAAGCGTTGGTGGCACGGCCCCCGCGACGTGCTGATCTTCCTGCCCGGCGAGCGCGAGATCCGCGAGACCGCCGACACCCTGCGCCGCGCCGACCTCAAGGGCACCGAGATCCTGCCGCTCTATGCGCGGCTCTCCAACGCCGAGCAGAACCGCGTCTTCCAGCCCCACGCCGGACGCCGCATCGTGCTCTCCACCAACGTCGCCGAGACCTCGCTGACGGTGCCCGGGATCCGCTACGTGATCGACCCGGGGCTGGTGCGCATCAGCCGCTACAGCTACCGCTCCAAGGTCCAGCGCCTGCCGGTGGAGCCGGTCAGCCAGGCCAGCGCCGACCAGCGCAAGGGGCGCTGCGGGCGCATCGCCGAGGGCGTTTGCATCCGTCTCTATGCCGAGGAGGATTTCCTGGCGCGGCCGGCCTTCACCGAGCCCGAGATCCAGCGCACCAACCTCGCCTCGGTGATCCTCTCGATGCTGTCGCTCAGGCTCGGCGACATCGAGGCCTTCCCGTTCGTCGATGCGCCGGATGCGCGCTTCATCAAGGATGGCTTCCGGCTGCTGTTCGAACTGGGGGCGGTGGACGAGGCCCAGCGCCTGACCGCTACCGGCAAGCGCCTGGCACGACTACCCATTGACCCGCGGCTGGCACGCATGGTGCTGGCCGGCGCCGAGCAGGGCGCACTGCGCGAGGTGCTGATCGTGGTCTCGGCGCTGGCGGTGCAGGACCCCCGCGAGCGCCCCGCGGACAAGCGCCAGGCCGCCGACCAGGCCCACCGCCGCTGGCAGGACCCGGAGTCGGACTTCGTCGCCTGGCTCAACTTGTGGCACGGCTTCGAGGCGGCCCGCGACGAACTCTCCGGCAACCAGCTCAGGCGCTGGTGCCGCGACAACTACCTGAGCTACCTGCGCCTGCGCGAGTGGCACGACACCTTCCGCCAGTTACGCCAGCTGCTGCGCGACATGGAGATCCAGGTGCCGCCGGCCGCGCCGCGCAGCGCCGATGACGACCCCGAACAGCGCGCCGAGGCGCGCCGCGAGAGCGCGGTCAAGCTGCATCAGTCGCTGCTCACCGGGCTGCTCTCCAACCTTGGCCAGCTCACCGAGAACCGCGAGTACCTCGGCGCACGCAACCGCAAGTTCGTGATCCACCCAGGCTCCGGGCTGGCCAAGAAGTCGCCGAAGTGGCTGATGGCCGGCGAGCTGGTCGAGACCTCGCGGCTGTTCGCCCGCGAGGTGGCGCGCATCCAGCCGCAGTGGATCGAGCCGCTGGCCGGGCATCTGGTCAAGCGCAGCTACAGCGAGCCGCACTGGGAGATGAAGCGCGCCCAGGTGGTGGCCTTCGAGCAGGTAACACTGTTCGGCCTGCCGATCGTCAACCGGCGCAAGGTGCATTACGGGCCGATCGCCCCCGGCGAGGCCCGCGAGATCTTCATTCGCCGCGCACTGGTGGAGGGCGAGTTTCGCACCCGCGGCGAGTTCTTCGCCCACAACCGCGCGCTGATCGACGAGGTCGAAGACCTCGAGGACCGGGCTCGCAAGCGCGATATCCTGGTCGACGAGGAGGCGCTGTTCGACTTCTACGATCAGCGACTGCCGGCCGAGATCATCAACGGCAAGGGTTTCGAGGCGTGGCGCAAGCAGGCCGAGGCCGACGACCCGGCGATCCTCAAGTTCGACCGCGACGCGCTGATGGCCCGCGATGCCGGCGACGTCACCGTCGAGCAGTACCCCGACGAGCTGCTGCTGGGCGGGGTGCGCTATCCGCTGGCCTACCACTTCCAGCCCGGCGCCAGCGACGACGGCGTGACCCTGACGGTGCCGGCAGCGATGCTGGCGCAGTTGCCCGAGGCGCGCCTCGAGTGGCTGGTACCGGGCCTGCTGCGCGAGAAGTGCATTGCGCTGATGAAATCGCTGCCCAAGGCGGTGCGCCGTCAGGTGGTGCCGATTCCCGACTGGGTGGACGCTGCCCTCGAGACCCTGGTGCCCGACGACGTGCCGTTGGGCGCGGCGCTGGGCGAGTTTCTGCGCGTCAAGACCGGGCTGCGCCTGAGCCCCGACGACTGGCGCCACGACCAGCTCGAGCCGCACTTGATCATGAACCTGCGCGTGGTCGACCACGACGGCCGGGTGCTGGGGGAGGGGCGTGACTTGCAGGCGCTGATCGAACGCTTCAGCGAAGCGGCGAGCCAGGGCGCGCGAGCGCTGACCGACGCCACTGGCGGCAGCGAAGCGGTCGAATCGCTGCCCGAGCAGGCGCTACCCGAGTCGCGGGTGACCACCCAGGCGGGGATACGCGTCGAGGCCTATCCGGCGCTGGTCGCCAAGGGCGATGCGCTGGCCGTGGAGCTGTTCGACCACCCCGACAAGGCCCTGGCGGCGCATCGCCGCGGGGTCACCCAGCTGGCGATCCAGCGTCTGCCCGACCAGGCACGCCATATCGCCCGCCTCAAGGGGCTCGAGCGCTGTGCGCTGCTGTTTGCCAAGGTTGGCAGCAAGCGCCAACTGGTCGATGACGTGGTGTTCGCCAGCGTCCAGCAGGTGGTGGCGGTGGACCCGCTGCCGCGCTCGCGGAGCGACTTCGAGACGCGCCTCGAGGCCAGCCGCGCCGAGCTGGTACCCCACGCCGAGGCGCTGGTGAAGACCCTGGAGCAGGCACTCAAGGGCCATCTGGCAGTGACCAAGGCGTTGAAAGGCAACCTCAGCTTCGCCCTGGCGCTGGTTTACAGTGATTTGCAGGCGCAGATGCAGCGGCTGGTCTATCCCGGCTTCGTCACTGACGCCGGGGGCTGGCTCGAGCAGTATCCGCGCTATATGCAGGCCGCCGAGATTCGCCTTGAGAAGGCACCCCGCGAGCGCAACCGCGACCAGATGCTGATGCTCGAGGTGCACGACTTCGAGCGCCGCCTGGAGGAGCGTCGCGAAGCGAGCCGACGCGCTGGCGTCAGCGACCCGGCACTGGACGAGTTCGGCTGGTGGATCGAGGAACTGCGCGTGTCGCTGTTCGCTCAGCAGCTCGGCACCCTGATGCCGGTATCGACCAAGCGTCTGGCGCGGCGCTGGGCCGAGATCACCGGCCGACACCACTGAACACGACAGGATGCTAGCAGTTGCCCCCGAGCGAGGGACGCCGGGGACAAGCCGAAGAAGAGGTTCTACACCAGGGACGGTGTAGGTAGCGCCCAGGGATGGGTTTACAGCGCCTCCTCGTAGGCTTGTCGACGGATAAGTTCCGAGCGATGCCGCCAACAGCGATAGCCCTGCTGAATATGATTGATAATACGACGGCCAGGAGTCTCGATGCCGTCGCCAGGAGACATGCCATGACCTCAGCCGTGATCACCGGCAGCGGCCTTTTCACCCCCAGCCAGGCGATCGACAACGATGCGCTGGTGGCGGCCTTCAATCGCTGGGTGGACGCCGAAAATGCGCTACATGCCGAGGCCATTGCCGCCGGCGAGCGCGAGCCGCTGCAGCACTCGAGCAGCGAATTCATCGTCAAGGCCTCGGGGATCCACAGCCGCTACGTGCTCGACGCCGAGGGCATCCTCGACCCCGAGCGGATGCGCCCCAAGCTGCCTCAGCATGGCAACGACGAGCCCTCCATCCAATGTGAGATGGGCCTTGCCGCAGCACGTCATGCGCTCGACGCCGCTGGCGTCGAGGCCACCGAGATCGACCTGCTGATCGTCGCCTGCTCCAATCTCGAGCGCCCCTATCCGGCGGTAGCGGTGGAGCTGCAGGCGGCGCTGGGTAGCGGCGGCTACGCCTTCGACATGAACGTGGCATGCAGCTCGGCAACCTTCGCCATCGATATGGCCAATAACGCCATCAGGGCCGGGAGTATCCGCCGGGCGCTGGTGGTCAACCCCGAGATCTGCTCGGCGCACCTCAACTTCCGCGATCGCGACAGCCACTTCATCTTCGGCGATGCCTGTACCGCGGTGGTGGTCGAGGCCACCGAGGTGGCGCGCAGCGAGCGGCGCTTCGAGATCCTCGGTACGCGACTGACCACGCGCTTCTCCAATGCGATTCGCAACAATGCCGGCTTCCTCAACCGAGTCACCGACAGCGACCCCCAGGCACTGGACAAGCTGTTCATCCAGGAGGGGCGGCGGGTGTTCAAGGAGGTTTGCCCGATGGTGGCGGCGCTGATCAGCGAGCACCTCGAGAGCCTGGGGCTGGCTGAGACGCCGCCGGCACGCCTGTGGCTGCACCAGGCCAACCGCCATATGAATGACCTGATCGCGCGACGGGTGCTGGGCCACGAGCCCAGCGAAAGCGAAGCGCCGGTGATCCTCGATCGTTACGCCAATACCAGCTCGGCGGGTTCGATCATCGCCTTTCACCTCCACCGCGACGACCTGCAAGCCGGCGATGTGGGGGTGGTGTGTTCGTTCGGCGCCGGCTACAGTGCCGGCAGCGTGGTGGTACGCAGGGCCTGAGCGCAGGCCGCTCGGATCAATCTGTACGGGCTGATGCAGTGCTGGGTTGATGAACCATCTACAATATAGTGGTAACCACAGGGTGACATGATGCAAGGCAAGGGACGCGGGTGGGGAAACGAGCTGGCAGCCGACATGCGCTTGGCAGCGGTGCTAATGCTGGCGCTGGTGCTGGCTGGCTGTGCAGGGACTCAGACCATCGAAGAGCGCAATCCGGATGACCCCTGGGAGGGCTTCAACCGGCGGGTATTCGTGTTCAACGATGCGCTCGACCGCGCCGTGCTGCGCCCCGTGGCGCGCGGCTATGACACGGTGACGCCGCAGCCGGTACAGACTGGCGTCAGCAACTTCTTCTCCAACCTCGGCGAGCCGCGCACCGCGCTCAACAGCCTGCTGCAGGGCAAGCCGGGCAATGCCGGCATCGCCGCGACGCGCTTCCTGATCAATACCACTGTGGGCATCGGTGGGTTGTGGGATTTCGCCACGCATATGGAGATCACCGGGCGCGACGAGGACTTCGGC
Source organism: Halomonas salipaludis (assembly GCF_002286975.1). Classification (GTDB taxonomy): domain Bacteria; phylum Pseudomonadota; class Gammaproteobacteria; order Pseudomonadales; family Halomonadaceae; genus Franzmannia; species Franzmannia salipaludis. The sequence continues at coordinate 54,824 of NZ_NSKB01000002.1, read as the reverse complement.
CAGACCCTGGCAGTGTGGGGGTGGGAGGAGTCGCGTTACCTGGTGCTGCCTTTCCTGGGCCCGAGCACGCTGCGTGATGCCGGTGGCCTGCCAGCCGATGCGGCGACCTACCCGCTCTACTACCTGGATGATGCAGAACTCGAGATTGCTCTGACGGCGCTGCGGGTCGTTGACATGCGTGCCGGCCTGCTGGATCTCGAGGAGATGATTCGCGGTGACCGCTACAGTTTTATTCGTGACTCCTATCTGCAGCAGCGCCGCTTCGAAGTCAGCGACGGGGAGCTGGGCGACGATCCGTTCGCCAGCGACGACTTTGATTTCGACTTTGACGATGACGATTTCGCCGATTGAAGGTGGTATATGGCTAGTGACAAGCGCTTGATCGGGGTCATCGACCAGCCGGGGGAGGAGCGTGATGCGCTGGCCGATATGATTGCCAAGGGCCACTTCGCCGTCGTCGCGGTGGCCGATCCGGAAGAGCTACCTGACCATACCCTGCTGGCGGTAGCGCATGTGCGCGCCGTGCCACCGACCCAGTGGGCGGCGCTGTCGAGGCGTCTGCCGACGCTGGTGGTCAGCGATGAGCGACTCGACGCCGAGCTGATCAAGGCGGTGGAGGTCGGCGTGGCCGACTACATCGTCGCGCCGCTGCGTCACGGTGACGTGCTGCGGCGAATGATCGACAAGGTGATCGACAACCACCGCCTGGCGCGGGAGCACGAGCGCGACCGCCTGCGCCTGGCCGATCTCAACGAGCACCTCGAGACCCACCTGGCGATGCTGCGCCTCGACCAGCAGGCCGGCGGGCATATTCAGCGCAAGCTGCTGCCGCAGCGTCCGCTGACCCTCAACGGCGTGAGCTGCGACTACTGGCTGGCGCCGTCACTCTACCTGTCCGGCGATTTCCTCGATTTTCAGCGCTTCGACGAGCGCTACAGCGTGTTCTACTTCGCCGATGTCTCGGGGCACGGTGCCTCGTCGGCGTTCGTCACGGTGCTGCTCAAGTATCTGTGCAATCACTGGCTGGCGCAGTGGGATGGGCAGCATCCGGAGCGCCTGCCGGCACGCTGGCTTGGCAAGCTCAACCGTGAGCTGCTGGACGCCGGGATCGGCAAGCATGCGACCCTGTTCGTCGGCGTATTTGACCGCCAGCATCACTACCTGCACTATTCGCTCGGCGCCCAGCTGCCGATGCCGATGCTGGTCAGCGACGGTCGGCTGCGCCTGCTCGACGGCGAAGGTATGCCGGTGGGCTTGTTTCCAGGCGTTGAATACCCCACGCTGGGTTGTGAACTACCGCAGAACTTCCGACTTTGGCTATGTTCGGATGGAGTATTGGAGTGGCTGTCTGGCGACAGTCTCGATAGTCGGCTCAAGGAACTCGAGCGTCTGGTGTTGGCCAGCGATGACGTGGCCACACTGCGGGGGAAGCTGTCACTGGGTGACGTGCCGGAGAACGACGACGATGCCGTTGCCGGTCGCGCGCCAGGCCACGATGAGCTTCCGGATGACCTGACGATCATGACGTTGAGCGGATTTGACGATGATGATGCATGAAGGGCGACTGAAGGCGGCGTTCGACTCCGGCGTGTTCGTGCTCAAGCTGTGTGGCGATGTACGCCTGACGCTTTGCGCGACGCTGGACGATCAGGTTCAGCGGCTGGCCGCGACGCCTGGGCTCAAGGCGGTCATGATCGACCTGCGCGATGCCAGCAATGTCGACTCCACGGCGCTGGGGTTTCTGGCCAAGGTGGCGATGGCGGTCAAGGACAAGGTCGAGCAGCCGCCGACCATCGTGGCCGACCATCCCGACGTGCAGCGCATGCTCGATGTGATGGGCTTCTCCCACTACTTCACCCTGGTCGAGGCACCGCTCAGCGAGCCGAGTGAGCTCGATGAGTTGCCGCAGATCGAGGCTGACGAAGCGGGACTCCAGCAGCGCATTCTCGAAGCGCATCGCATCCTGATGCACATGAGTGAGCACAATCGCTCGGAGTTCCAGCCATTGGTGGAACTGCTCGAGGAGCAGCAGCGCGAGCGCCAACGTACGCCGGAGCCGCTCAAGTGAGCGGCTCGCGCAGCCTTCTTGCTTTCAGCAACCCCCTCTCAGCAGCGTAGTTCGCCCAGCAGCTTCTCCAGCTTGCGCTGGTCGTCCATGAACTTGCGAATGCCCTCGGCCAGCTTCTCGGTGGCCATGGCGTCCTCGTTCATGGCCCAGCGGAATTCGGCCTCGTCGTTAGGCTCGGGAGCCGAGGTTTCGGCATCGCACGGCGTCAGGCGACGCTTCAGTGGCCCGCGGTCGGCGGCCAGCTCCTCGAGCAGCTTGGGCGAAATGGTCAGCCGATCGCAGCCCGCCAGCGCCTCTATCTCGCCGCTATTGCGAAAGCTCGCCCCCATCACGATGGTCCTGTAGCCGTGGCCCTTGTAGTGCTCGTAGATCGCTTTGACCGAGCGTACCCCGGGGTCGTTGTCGCCGCTGAAGTCGGCGTCCGGAGTGGCGGCCTTGTGCCAGTCGAGGATGCGGCCAACGAAGGGGGAGATCAGCGTGACCCCGGCATCGGCGCAGGCCTGGGCCTGGGTGAAGCTGAACAACAGGGTGAGGTTGGTGCGAATCCCTTCCCGTTCGAGCTGCTGGGCGGCGCGGATGCCTTCCCAGGTCGAGGCGACCTTGATCAGGATTCGCTCGCGGCTGACGCCACGCCGCTCATAACGCGCGATCAGCGAGCGGGCGCGGTCCAGGGTGGCATTGGTGTCGAAGGAGAGGCGTGCGCTGACTTCGGTCGAGACATAGCCCGGCACCAGCTCGCTGATCTCGCTGCCGATCTCCACTGCCACGGCGTCCAGGGCGTCGTCGATATCGACGCTTTGCCGGGCCAGCTCGGCGAGGCGCGCGCGTCGCGTCTGCTGCTGGGCGGCCTGCAGAATCAGCGACGGGTTGGTGGTGGCGTCGGTGGGGCTGAAGCGGCGAATCGCCTCGATATCGCCGCTATCGGCGACCACCGTGGTCATGGTCTTGAGCTGTGACAGTTTGTCCTGATCCATGGGCGTGTGTCCTGTGGGTGAGGTAAGCCGCTACTACTCTATCAATTCCAGGAGTCGCGCTGATAGCCGCATCGCTCGCGATCAATCCGCGGCAGGCCTGCGCCTGGCCGCATCTAGTGGTATGATTAGCCGCCTATCTTTTCACGCTGGCCGGCTGCTCGCCGTCGCCGGCTCGAGGAGGCGTCGTGACGCTCAATGCTCGCCGGGTTGCCTGGTTGGTGGCGGCCAACACTGCTCTAGCCCCCTTTGCCATCGATGCCTATCTGCCGGCGATGTCGCGGCTGGCCGCATCGGTAGGTGCCAGCATTCACCGTACCGAACTGTCGATCAGCGTGTTCCTGTTCGGCTTTGCGCTGGGCCAGCTGGTGTTCGGGCCGCTCTCCGACCGCCTCGGTCGCAAGCCGGTGCTGATTGGCGGCCTGGTGGTGTTTCTGCTGGCCAGCTTGATGATCACCACGGCGGGCTCGCTCACCGAACTGCTGGCCTGGCGCTTCGTGCAGGCACTGGGCGGCGGTGCCTGCGTGGTCAATTCCGCAGCCATCGTGCGCGACTGCTTCAGCGGCCGCCAGGCGGCCAGCGTGATGTCGACCATGGCGATGATCATGATGTTGGCGCCGCTGGTGGCACCGGTAGTGGGCAGCGGGCTGCTGTATCTCGCCGACTGGTGGCTGATCTTTGTGTTCCTGGCGGCCTACGCGGCGTTTCTGATCTGGCTGCTCAGCACCCAGCTACCCGAGACCCGCGATCCCAGCCTGCCGGCGGCCAGCCCGCGCCAGGTGCTGGCCAACTATGCCAGCGTGCTGAGCCATCGCCAGGGCATGGGCTATATTTGCGCGGTGGCGGCCTCGTTTGCCGGGCTGTTCGCCTTCGTGACCTTCTCGCCGTTTCTGTATCTCGACTACTTCGGCCTGTCGCCGGCGATGTATCCGCTGGTGTTCGGTGTCAATGTGGTGGTGATCGCGCTCTCCAATTGGGTCAATATCCGCCTGCTGCGCGGCAAGCGCACGCCGCAGCAGAATATGTACCTGGGGCTGGGCATCCAACTGGGCGCGGCCACGGCACTGGTTGCAGTCACCATACTCGGGCTCGATTCGCTGTATACCCTGGTGCCGCTGATCATGATCTATGCCGGCATGGTCGGGCTGATCACCCCCAATGCCATGTCGTCGCTGCTCGACCACTTCGGCCATATCAGCGCCACCGCCACGGCGGTGATGGGCGGTATCAAGTTCGGTGCCGCCGGTCTCGCCGGGGTGATGGTCAGCGCCTTCGAGATCGAGAACCTGTGGCCGATGGTACTGACCATGCTTGGTGTGTCGATCTTCGGCAACGTCGCGCTGCGCTGGCTGGTGGGAGGCCGCGCGGATGCCTGAGGGGCTGTTCGCCGCCCTCGACATGGCGCCGCTGGTATGGGCCGGCTGTGGCCTGACGCTGCTGGTGGGGGCCTTCGTGCAGCGCGCCACCGGCTTTGGCCTGGCCGTGATCGGTGCGCCACTGCTGCTGATGCTGGAGCCGCGCCTGGTGCCGGTGATCCTGGTGCTGTTCGGTTTCACGGTGTCGCTGATGATGGTCGGTAAGTATCGCCACGAGGTGCGCGTGACCTTCATCGGTGCGGCGCTGGTGGGGCGGGTGCCGGGCACGCTGCTGGGCATCTGGCTGCTGCTGGCGGCACCGCTGGCGCTGCTCGAGAACGCCATCGCGCTGATCGTGCTCAGTGCGGTGGCGGTCAGCCTGCTCAAGATCCGCCTGCCGGTCAATCGTGTGAGCCTGTTCATTGCCGGGGTGCTGTCGGGCATCTTCGGTACCGTCTCGGCGATCGGTGGGCCGCCCATCGCCATGCTGATGCACCGCCTGCCACCGGACAGCGCGCGGGGCAATCTCGCCGCCTACTTCATCTGCAGCTCGCTGATGACGCTGCTGGCCCTGGCCCTGGCCGGGCAGGTGCGCGCCTGGCATCTGCTGCTCGCCGCCAGCCTGTTCCCCTGGCTGCTGGTCGGCAACGCCCTGGCCAATGCCTGTGCCCACCGTTTCGACCGCCGTGCGCTGACCTGGTCGTCGATGGCGCTCTCCACCCTGGCGGCGCTGGGGTTGCTGATGTGATATCTCGTCTGCACCTGTCATGAAGTTGTCACTTTGATTAGGCATCTTGTGCCTTGCGAAGGTTGCACACTCTCATCGACAGGAGCTATCCGCATGAACCGCATCCTCAAGACCCGCGTATTCAAGGCCACAGTGATCGCTGCCGCCGTCATTGGCGTGGCCGGTGTGGCCCAAGCCCGTGAGCAAATCAACATCGTAGGCTCCAGTACCGTTTATCCGTTCGCCAGCTTCGTGGCGGAAGAGTTCGGCGCGACCACTAATTATCCAACGCCAGTGATTGAAAGTACCGGTTCAGGTGGTGGCTTGCGTTTGTTCTGTAACGGCGTAGGTGAAGGCACGCCGGATATCACTAACGCTTCTCGTCGTATGCATGTCGGTGAGTTTGAGCGCTGTGCAGAAAACGGTGTTACCGATATTACCGAAGTCTACATCGGTAGTGATGGTATCGCTTTTGCGCAAACCGCTGACAACGAGCCGATGCCAGTTACTCGCGAGCAGCTGTTCATGGCGATTGCTCAGCTGATTCCGGTTGATGGTGAGTTGGTAGAAAACCCCTACACCAACTGGAGCGAGATCGACGACTCTCTGCCGGATCGTGAAATCGTCATTGTCGGACCGCCGACCACCTCGGGTACTCGTGATGCTTTTGAAGAGCTGGTGTTGGAAGCGGTTGCCAGTGACTTCTCAGAATACGGCGATGAAGATTACTCAGATGTGCGTGTTGACGGTGTTTGGATTGACGGCGGTGAAAACGATAACCTGATCGTTCAGCGTCTGACCCAAGACAACACCGCTTTCGGTATTTTCGGTTTTTCTTTCCTTGAAGAAAACGACGACGTCCTGATTGGTTCTAGCATCGACGGTGTTGAACCGACGCCTGAAACGATCTCTAGTTTCGATTATCCCATTGCCCGTTCAATGTTCTTCTATGTCAAGAATCAGCACGCTGATGAAGTGCCGGTGATGTACGATTATGCCGAGATGTTTGTATCGGACATGATGCTGGGTGACGGTGGTTTGCTCGCCGATATTGGCCTGATCCTTCCCACCGCCGATGCGCTTGCTCGTGTTCAGCAAGATTTGGCGGATCGTAAGCAGCTTACAAAGGAAGATCTGGAGTAAGTTAGCCTTTAGATAGTAGAAGGCCGGCAGCTAACAGTGCTGTCGGCTTTTTGCTTTTCATAAGGTTTTGCTGCAACCGCTGAATGATGACACGGCTGTAACATAGATGTCATATTTTTGCCTTAGGGTGACTCGGCAAACGGTTCCATTGGTTAACCTGAGATACCTACGATGCAGACCAATCATATACTCATGATATTTTGCAGCGTACTTTTGCTGCTAGGCCTTGCCGCCTTCTTTGTTGGGCGAAGCAAAGCCACTCGTGTTCGTGCCTCAGGAATAGCGATGCATGCGCAGCCCGACCAATATGCTTGGTTTGCTGTAGTGTCGACAGCAGGGCCAGCCATTTTGTTGAGCGCGCTTGGCGCCTTCGTTATGCTCTTGTTAGGCAGCGAGATTCCTACGTTTTCTTTGCTTTTGTTAAGTCTCGCCGTGGCTCTGGTGGGGCTTGGCGTGGGCATGAAGTTTATTCGCTCTGATTTTCATGCACGTCGGGCGATTGAGTCGGTCATTCTTTGGGTGCTCGCAGGTGCCGCGACGATTTCGATCCTGACAACCTTGGGTATTTTGATATCAATCATCGGTGAAGCGATTAATTTCTTCCAGATACATAGTTTCTGGAACTTTATTACCGGTACTACCTGGGCACCCGGCAATAGCTTCTTGGCCGCCGCAGGCAGGGGTGACGGATCAGGTGCCGAGTTTGGCTCGGTACCACTGTTTGCCGGCACCTTTATGATTACCGCCATTGCTATGGCGGTGGCGGTGCCTATTGGCCTGCTATCGGCAATTTATATGGCGGAATTCGCACCAGCTCGGGTGCGTTCAGTTGCTAAACCTATGCTGGAAGTTCTCGCCGGTATTCCGACCGTTGTATATGGTTTCTTTGCGGCGATTACTGTAGCGCCATTTATTGTGCGGTTAGCGGATAGCGTCGGCCTGGATGCGTCATTCAACAATGCACTGGCCCCTGGGATTGTTATGGGGATCATGATTATTCCTTTTATTTCTTCACTTTCCGATGACGTCATTAACGCTGTGCCTGATAGTATGCGTCAGGGCTCGCTGGCACTGGGCATGACCAAAGGTGAAACCATTCGTGATGTGGTTATTCCAGCGGCTTTGCCAGGGGTTATTTCTGCTTCTCTTTTGGGTATGTCGCGGGCGTTGGGCGAAACAATGATTGTTGTGATGGCAGCGGGTATGCGTCCCAACCTTACCATTAATCCTTTGGAAGAGATGACGACTGTCACCGTGCGGATTGTTGCCGCTATGACCGGTGATCTGGAGTTTGATAGCGCAGAAACGCTCTCGGCTTTTGCACTGGGGCTGGTGCTGTTCGTAGTGACACTTTCGCTTAATCTTGTGTCGGTGATCATGATTCGTCGCTTCCGCAACAAGTACCGCGTCAACAATCTGTAACGCCAGGATATCCCAATGAGTGATTCATACGACCAGATTAGTCAGCAGCTCAAGAGCCGCCATCGTAAATCTACCCGTCTGAAATACATGTCGATGGGGGCTCTGGCGCTGGCGGGTGCCTTTTTGCTGATATTTTTTGCCGATATGTTGAGTAAGGGCTTGCCAGCCTTCAAACAGGCGATGATCAATATAGAAATAAATTACACTGAAGATGCGGCCAGCAACGGTCGCGCAGCCGTTGATCAAGATTTATCTACCATCATTAGTCGCAGCGTGGTGCGGGTCATTCCTCTTGAAATGCGTAACGATCCTTCATTGTTGGGAACGACGGTTCAACGTTGGGTGTTGGCAAGCGCTAATGTGGATCAATATCTAAAGGGAAATCCCGTCCGTGGTCTTGATGACGAAGAAAAGGCAAGAATTGATCGCTTGGTAGAAGATGGTAGGGTTGAGATGCAGTTCAATGCCGGCTTCTTTTCTCGCGGCGATTCCAAGATGCCTGAATTGGCGGGCATCATGTCAGCCGTCGTGGGTACGGTCATGACCATGATCGTCACCCTGGGTATTGCTTTTCCTATCGGTGTGATGACGGCGGTTTATTTGGAAGAGTTTGCCCCCGATAATAAACTTACTCAGCTAATTGAAATTAACATTAATAATCTTGCTGCCATTCCCTCGATTCTGTTTGGTTTGCTCGGGCTAGCGATATTCATTAACTTCTTCGGGGTGCCACGTTCAACGCCACTAGTAGGGGGTATGACGCTGGCACTGATGACCTTGCCGGTGATTATTATCTCCACCCGTACCGCGCTTCGCAGCGTACCAGAATCCATTCGCCATGCGGCCTTTGGTGTCGGTTGCTCGCGTTGGCAAGTGGTGAAAGACCATGTGTTGCCGCTGGCCATGCCTGGCATTATGACCGGGTCGATCATTGGTTTGGCACAGGCCATGGGGGAGACGGCGCCACTGATTATCGTTGGCATGGTGGCATTTATTCCGGACGTGACAGCGTCGTTTACACAAGCGGCGACGGTCATGCCCGCCCAGGTATTTACTTGGTCAGGCGAACCCAGCCGTGCCTTTGTTGAAAAAACTGCAGGCGGGATCATAGTGCTCCTAGCAGTTCTGATCTCACTGAACGCCGCCGCTGTCCTGTTACGCAAGAAATTTGAACGTCGGTGGTAAGCCGACTGTTTTCAAGGAAACTACTATGAACAGTCAAGTGCCTGAAATGAGTAAACAGCAAGCCTCGGCGGTTGGACAGCCCTTTACGCGTAATGATGACGCGTGTCACGATCTGAGTATCCGTGTGAGGGATTTGAACCTCTGGTACGGTAAGGCGCAAGCGCTGAATGGTCTCAATATTGATCTTTACCAGAAGAATGTCACGGCATTGATCGGGCCTTCTGGCTGTGGCAAGTCTACGTTTCTGCGCTGCCTGAACCGTATGAATGATCTAATTCCTAGCGTCAGAATTGAAGGATTAGTCGAAATGGATGGCCGTGACGTCAACGCGGCTAAAATGGACGAGGTGGCGCTACGCCGTCGAGTAGGCATGGTGTTCCAGAAGCCGAATCCGTTCCCTAAGTCAATTTTTGAAAATGTTGCCTACGCACCGCGCATGCACGACATTGTCAGCCGTAAGGGGGAGCAGGAGGAGTTGGTGGAGAAGGCGCTGCGCGATGCGGGCCTGTGGAACGAGGTCAAGGACAAGCTGCATGAGCCTGGGACCTCGCTGTCCGGGGGGCAGCAGCAGCGTCTGTGTATCGCCCGGGCAATCGCCGTACAGCCGGACGTCATCCTGATGGATGAACCGACCTCGGCGCTGGACCCCATCTCCACGGCGACCATCGAGGACCTGATGGATAAGCTGAAGAAGCAATTTACCATCATCACCGTGACTCACAACATGCAGCAGGCGGCACGGGTGGCAGACTACACGGCCTTCTTCCATCTCGGTGAGATCATCGAGTACAACGATACCAAGACCTTGTTCTCCAACCCGGCCACCAAGAAGGCCGAAGACTACATCACCGGCCGCTACGGGTAATCCGGCTTGCCGTGCCTCTGGTGGGGAGAGTGCGATCTCCCCGTCGGATTGTCATTGAATTGACATCGTGTCCCTTTATATATGACATTTCATATATGCTGGAGACACTGCGATGGGTAAGCTGCGAGTTCTATTCCTGTGCAATGCTAACTCTGCCCGTTCCCTGATGGGGGAGGCCCTACTGCGACACATGGCGGGCGAGCGTTTCGATGCCTTCAGTGCTGGAACACAGCCTGACAAGCCTCATGCGCTGACGTTGGAGGTGCTGCAGAAGCAGGGTATCGCCACGCATGGATTGGCCAGCAAGTCGCTGGATGAGTTCGAGGGCCAGTATTTCGACGCCGTGATCGTACTCTGCGACAAGGCGCATCAGGCTTGTCGCGACTGGCCGGGGCAAAGCGCCGAGCGACTGTTCTGGGATATTCGCGACCCTCGGTTGATCGAGCGCGCGGATGCCTATGCCCAGACCCTACAGGAGATTCGGCAACGCCTGTCGCTGTGGCTGCCGCTCAAGGAACGCGACGCTAGTCAACACTGAACACAACCAAGGAGTCGCCATGACACTCCCGATCGGCATCAACGGCTTCGGGCGTATCGGCCGTCTGGCCCTGCGTAGCCTATGGGCCAGCCTCGAGGCCGGCGCGGTGGAGATCAAGCGCATTAACGACCCGGGCGGCGACGCCGCTACCTTCGCCCACCTGCTCGAGTTCGACTCGGTGCACGGCCACTGGTCGCCGGGGCAGGGCATCGTGGCGCAGCAGGATGCCATTGTCATCGACGGCCGGCGTATCGCCTTCAGCGCCAACCGTGAGCTCGGCGACAGCGACTGGTCGGGCTGCCAGGTGGTCATCGAGTGCTCCGGCAAGATGAAGACGCAGGACAAGCTCAACGCCTATCTCGATCAGGGCGTCGAGCGCGTGGTGGTCAGTGCGCCGGTCAAGGAGCAGGGGGTGCTCAACCTGGTGGTCGGCGTCAACGACGACCTCTACGACCCGGCGACACATCGCATCGTCACCGCGGCCAGCTGCACCACCAACTGCCTGGCGCCGGTGGTCAAGGTGATCCACGAGACCTACGGCATTCGCCACGGCTCGATGACCACGGTGCACGACATCACCAACACCCAGACCATCCTCGATGCCCCACACAAGGATCTCCGTCGCGCCCGGGCCTGCGGCATGAGCCTGATTCCCACCACCACCGGCTCGGCCAAGGCGATCACCGCGATCTTCCCCGAGCTCGAGGGCAAGTTGAACGGCCACGCGGTTCGCGTGCCGCTGGCCAACGCCTCGCTCACCGACATGGTCTTCGAGCTCGAGCGCGAGGTCACGGTGGAGGAGGTCAATGCCGCCTTGAAGGCTGCCGCCGACGGCCCGCTGGCCGGCATACTCGGCTACGAGGAGCGGCCGCTGGTCTCCATCGACTACCGCAGCGACCCGCGCAGCTCGATCATCGACGCGCTCTCGACCATGGTCGTCAACGGCACCCAGCTCAAGCTCTACGCCTGGTACGACAACGAGTTCGGCTATGCCAACCGCACTGCCGAGCTGGCGCTGAAGGTCGGTGGCGTGCAGGTGGCCCGTGGCTGAGGCGATGTCGTTGCTGGCGCGGGTGAGGCAGCTGCCCTTCGAGGTGCGTCAGTACCTGCTGATCACCGGCAACTACTGGGCCTTCACCCTCACCGACGGCGCGCTGCGCATGCTGGTGGTGCTCTACTTCAGCCAGCTGGGCTACTCGCCGCTGGAAGTGGCCATGCTGTTCCTGTTCTACGAGGCGTTCGGCGTGGTCACCAACCTGGTGGGCGGCTGGCTCGGCGCGCGGCTGGGGCTCAACCGCACCATGAACGTCGGCCTTGGCCTGCAGATCGTCGCCCTGGCGATGCTGCTGGTACCCGCCGGCATGCTGACGGTGGTGTGGGTGATGGCCGCCCAGGCGCTGTCGGGGATCGCCAAGGACCTCAACAAGATGAGCGCCAAGAGCGCGGTCAAGGTGCTGGTGCCCAAGGAGAGCGCCAGCGCCGGCAGCGCGCTCTACCGCTGGGTGGCGATGCTGACCGGCTCCAAGAATGCCCTCAAGGGGCTGGGGTTCTTTCTCGGCGGGCTGCTGCTGACGCTGATCGGCTTTCAGGGCGCGGTACTGGCCATGGCGTTGATGCTCAGCGGGGTGCTGGGGCTGTCGCTGTGGCGGCTGCGCGCCGACCTGGGCCGTCAGAAGGTCAAGCCCAAGTTCTCCGAGGTGTTCTCCAAGTCGCGGGCGGTCAACGTGCTGTCGGCAGCGCGGCTGTGCCTGTTCGCCTCCCGCGACGTGTGGTTCGTGGTGGCGCTGCCGGTGTTTCTCTACGAGCAGCACGGCTGGAGCCAGTGGACGGTGGGCGGGCTGCTGGCGCTGTGGGTGATCGGCTACGGCGGGGTGCAGACCCAGGCGCCCAGGCTGACCCGGCTGATGAGCGGCGAGGCGCGGGTGATCACCGCCGGCTGGGCCGCGGCCCTGGCGCTGCTTGGCGTGGCCCTGGCGCTGCTGCCGCTGACCGCGGTGGGCTGGCTGGTGGCGGGGCTGCTGGCCTTTGGGGTGCTGTTCGCTATCAACTCCAGCTGGCACAGCTATCTGATCGTGCACTATGCGCGTGCCGACGGCGTGTCGATGGACGTCGGCTTCTACTACATGGCCAACGCCATGGGCCGGCTGATCGGCACGCTGCTCTCCGGCTGGCTGTACATGGCCCACGGCCTCAGCGCCTGCCTGTGGGCGGCGGCGGGGCTGGTCGCCGCCAGCGCCTTGATGGCCCTGGCGCTGCCGCGCCAGGCCGATACCGCGGTCGCCGATTAGGGTAGGGTGACCGCCATTGTCCCTATGCGAAGGACGCCGGGGACAGGTCGACGAGGAGAGAGAACCCCATGCAACCGCTACGCCTGTTCAAATGCCTGGCCGACGACACCCGCCTGATGCTGATGTTGCTGATCCAGCAGGAGGGCGAGCTGTGCGTATGCGAAATGACCCACGTGCTCGAGGAGTCGCAGCCCAAGGTGTCGCGGCACCTGGCCCAGCTGCGCGGCTGCGGCCTGGTGGTCGACCGGCGCGACGGCCAGTGGGTCTACTACCGGCTGGCGCCGACGTTGCCGCAGTGGGTGCTAGACGTCCTGGCCGCCGCCGCCGAAGGCGATCGCCAGCGTATTCAGGCGGCATGGTCGCGGCTGGCGGCGATGGGCAATCGCCCGGAGCGCCGCGCGGCGCTGTGCTGAGGCTACGCTTCGGTTCGCGAAGGAATCAGCCGACCGGGTACCCAGCGCAGATAGGCGACCATGCCGAACAGTTCGACCAGCGACTGGAAGACGATCACCACCACGGCGGCCTGCCACGCCTCGGGCAGGGCCAGGGCAATCGGCAGCACCACGAAGGAGTTGCGGGTGCCGAAGCTGAAGGTCAGGGTGCGGGCCGGCCCCGGGGCCAAGCCGAAGCCGCGGCCGAGCAGCTTGCCGAGCAGGGCGGCGAACAGCAGGTAGGCGATGAAGATCGCCAGCACCTGCAGCAGCACTCCGCCGAGCCCGACCACGCTGTTGACCTGGGAGGCGGCGATCACTAACACCACCAGCGCCAGTAGCGGCACCGGCAGCAGGCCGAGCCTATTTACCGCGCGCCTGGCCGCCGGCTGGCGCTCGGAGAGGCGCTCGGTTAGCCAGGCCAGTGCCAGCGGCGTGAGGATCAGCCCAGCGAAGGCGCCGAGCAACTGGGCGCTGAGCGCGATCTGAAACCACCCCGGGCCGAGAAATAGCCATAGATAGGCGGGCAGCGCGACGATCTGCACCAGCAATAGCAACGGCGCCGCGGCGATGGCGCGACCCACTTCGCCCTTGCCGAGGTGGGTGAAACTGATGAACCAGTCGGTACAGGGCACCAACAGCACCAGCAGGACGCCCGCCTGCACCGCCGGCGACAGCGGCAGAAGCGCCATGCCGGCCCCCACCAGCAGCGGAATCACCACGAAATTGCCCAGCAACAGCGCGGCCATGAAGCGCCAGTCGCTAGCGCCGCGGCGTATGTGGGTCAGCGGAATCTGGGTAAAGGTGGCATACAGCAGCGTACCGAGCAGCGGCCACAGCAGTGGCTCGAGCATCGCCGCCAGCGTCGGTTGCCCCAGCCCCAGTGCCAGCCCGGCCAGGATGAAGGCAAGGTAGATCCAGGCCTGGTGGCGCTCCATTCGCTCGCGCATCAACACTCGCCTTAGCGGTCAGTGATTTTTGACGCGCTGTATGCGCCAGGCCAGCAGGCCGATGATCCCCAGCCCCAGGGGGCCCAGCACCGCAGCGGCGACGATCGGCTCGATGACCACCCCCAGGGCGCCGAGGCTCTGCAGCCCCAGCTTGAACAGGCTGAAGAGGTAGTAGCTGATGACGATGATCGACAGCCCTTCGACCGCCTTCTGGATCTTCAACTGGCTGCTGGTGCGCTCGTTGAGGCTGTGCAGGATCGCGGAGTTCTGCTCCTCGATCTCGACCTGTGCGCGGGTCCGCAGCAGATCGTTGAGCCGCGCCACGCTTTCGGCCAGATCTTGCTGGCGCTGATTGATGGCGGCGCAATAGTGCACTGTCGGCCGGAAGCGCCTCAGCACGAAGGTCCCCAGGCGAGGTCGGTCGCCCAAGCGCTCCTCGCGCAGTTCCTCGATGCGACTGAGCACGATCCGCGCATAGGCCTCGGTGGCGCTGAAGCGCTGGCGCGAGCGGGCGCCGCTATGTTCGAGGCGTGCTGAGAGCGCGGAAATCGCCGCCAGCAGCGGCCGGTAGCTGGTCTCCTTGTCCTCGGTATTACGCTGCGAGAGCGCGCCGAGCTCGAGCTCGTAAGCGTGCAGCTCGAGGCTCATCTCCTTGGCCACCGGCAGGGCCAGCGACGCCATCATGCGATAGGTCTCGATCTCCAGCAGCCGTCGGGTCATGCGCCCCAGGCGGAAGGCATTCAGGCCGCGGTTGATCAACAGCAGGCGGTTCACGCCTGCCGCAGTGAGTCGGAAATCGCTCCACACGGTGGCCCCGCCATCGCCCAGGCTCGAGCCGGCGGGGTCGCGGAAGCCGTAGGATTCGGCGTCGCCGCCCCAGGTGGCTTCGGCCTCGACCAGGATCAGGCTGGCATTGATCAGCGCCCGGCTGTGTTTGGCGGCGATGTCGGCGAGCAGCGGCGGGGGCGATGGCCACTGCTCGCCGCGCTCGGTTCGCGGGACCAGCAGCGTGAGGGTGAAAAACTCGGTATGGCGCTCCCACTTCAGGGTCTGGTCGCCGAGCTCGAGAATCTCCTGGGCTGCCTCGATGTCGGGGTTCTTGCCTGCCACCTCGGCGATTCGTTCGAGAATGTCCGCGGCGATACCGTCCTCGTCGAGGAAGGCGTAGTGGTGGAGATGCGCCGGATCCTCGAAGTAGATCGAGGGCCGGGCGTGGAGCTCATTGTGCAGTCGGGCGCGTTGCGGGTGCATGTCGGGGCCAGGCAAGGGAACGTCTACCGAGACTAGAAGCTGTCGTCGTCCGGGCCAAGTGCGGCGGTTCAACGTGTCGAACGGAGGGCTAGGCTTCAGGCCTGCGCGGCGCGGGTGTCGGCCGCCGGGAAGTGGTGTCGGGTCTTGTTGGCGATGCGCACCAGGGCCAGCATCAGCGGCACTTCCACCAGTACGCCTACCACCGTGGCCAGCGCCGCACCGGACTGCAGGCCGAACAGCGCGATGGCCGCCGCCACGGCCAGCTCGAAGAAGTTGCTGGCGCCGATCATCGCCCCGGGGGCGGCCACGTTGTGGGGCACCTTCCACGCCTTGGCCCAGCCGTAGGCGATAAAGAAGATCAGCACCGTCTGGATGATCAGCGGGATGGCGATCAGCACGATATGCAGCGGGTTGGCGATGATCACGTCGCCCTGGAAAGCGAACAGCAGCACCAGGGTGATAATTAATCCCACCGGCGTCACTGGGCCAATACGTTTCATAAAGACGCCGTCGAACCACTCGCTGCCGCGCCGCTTGATCAGCGCCTGGCGGGTCAGGTAGCCGGCCGTCAGCGGGATGACGATATACAGCACCACCGACAGAATGACCGTGTCCCAGGGCACCTGGATATTCGATATGCCGAGCAGGAAGACCACGATGGGGGCGAAGGCGAACAGCATGATCAGGTCGTTGACCGCCACCTGCACCAGGGTATAGGCGGCGTCGCCGCGGGTCAGGTAGCTCCATACGAAGACCATGGCGGTACACGGCGCGGCGCCCAGCAGGATAGCGCCGGCCAGGTACTCACTGGCGCGTTCCGCGGGGATCAGCGGGGCGAATACCACCATCAGGAAGAACCAGGCGATAGCGAACATGCTGAAGGGCTTGATCAGCCAGTTCACCGAGGTGGTGATCAACAGTCCCTTGGGCTGGCGGCGCACGCCGAGGACCGAGGTGAAGTCGATCTGCAGCATCATGGGAAAGATCATCGCCCAGATCAGGATCGCCACCGGAATGGAGACCTGGGCAACCTCGAAGCGCGACAGCGCCTCGGGCACCGCAGGAGCGAACTGGCCGAGCAGGATGCCGGCGACGATGGCCAACGCTACCCACAGGGACAGGAAGCGCTCGAACAGGCCCATGCCCTCGGCGACGCTGGGTGCTTGGGTGTCCTGGTGTGCGCTCATGGCCTGACTCCTGGCGGAGAAACGATGTCGCCATGATATGCGCAATACCATATATGCTCAAGCGTATATGAGGTGTCCATCGCATGTAGTGAGGAGCGAGGGCGGAGCGGTCGCCCTCGGAGGAGGGCGCCGCGAGTGGTCAGAAAGCGTTTAGTCGCTCAGCTCCACGGCGATGGCGGTCGCCTCGCCGCCGCCGATGCACAGGCTGGCAACACCGCGCTTGCCGCCGGTGACGCGCAGGGCGTTGATCAGGGTGGCGATGATCCGCGAGCCGGTAGAGCCCACCGGGTGGCCCTGGGCGCAGGCGCCGCCGAAGATGTTGACCTTGGCATGGGGGATCTCGAGGTCGTCCATGGCCATCAGGGTGACCACGGCGAAGGCCTCGTTGACCTCGAACAGGTCGACGTCCTCCACCGTCCAGTCGAGGCGCTCGAGCAGCGCGGCGATGGCGCCCACCGGGGCAATGGTGAACTCGCTGGGGTGGCGCGAGAAGGTGCTGTGGCCGAGCACTCGGGCAATCGGTGTCAGGCCGTGGGCCTGGGCCGCGGCGCGGCTGGCGACAATCACCGCCGAGGCGCCGTCGGAGATCGAGCTGGCGTTGGCGGCGGTGATGGTGCCGTCCTTGGCAAACGCCGGGCGCATGCTGCGGATCTTGTCGAGCTTGGCCTGGAATGGCTGCTCGTCGTGCTCCACCAGCGTCTCGCCGCTGCGCGAGGTAACCGTCACCGGGGCCATTTCGGCGGCCAGGTGGCCGGCCTGATGAGCGGCCATGGCGCGCTCCAGCGAGGCGATGGCGAAGTCGTCCATGCGCTCGCGGCCGTAGCCGCGCTGGTCGGCGACCTGCTGGGCGAAGGCGCCCATTAGCTGGCCGGTCTCGGCGTCCTCGAGGCCGTCGTGGAACATATGGTCCTTGAGCTCGCCGTGGCCCAGGCGATAGCCGCTGCGCGCCTTGGTCAGTATATGCGGGGCGTTGGACATCGACTCCATGCCGCCGGCCAGGATCAGCTCGCCGCTACCGGCGCGGATCAGGTCGTGGGCCAGCATCACCGCCTTCATGCCCGAGCCACACAGCTTGTTGATGGTGGTGGCACCGATCTGGTCGGGAATCCCGGCCTGGCGCATCGCCTGGCGCGCCGGGCCCTGCTTGACCCCGCCGGGCAGCACGCAGCCGAGAAAGCCCTCGTCGATCTCGTCGGGTTCGATGCCGGCACGCTCTATAGCGGCGCGGATCGCCACTGCGGCGAGTGCGGGAGCAGTGAGGCTCGACAGGCTGCCCAGCATGCCGCCCATCGGGGTGCGGGCGGCGGAAAGAATCACGATATCGTTGGATGCTGCCATGGGGATCTCCTCGATGGCGGTGACAATTGACCCGTCGTGCGGGGCTATGCTTTGCTCCAGCATAACCAAGCAAGCGCTAGGGTCTGTTGACGTTTCGCTCACGGTCGCGCTGGAGCCCGTTTTTATTCGCGGCAAGGCAGGAGGAGAGATGTTTGGTTATTCCAAATGAACGACGACTAACGCCGCCGCGGGTAAAAACGGGCCCAGCCCTTCGGGTTGCGCCTCAAAGAGTGCCATACGGCGTTGCAAAACTTGAAAAGGGAACCACCCTTCCCAGCGTTTTGCGCCTTGTCTGGCACTCTTTGAGGCAGCAACGCGGTTCGCGATGAAACGTCAACAGACCCTAGTGTAAATGCGATGAATGTAGCGACCGACTCGCCCCGCCGCCAGCAGCTGACCCAAATCGCCGCGCGGCTGTTCATGCAGCAAGGCTTCGACCGCACCACGGTGCGCATGCTGGCCGAGGAGATGGGCATCAAGTCGGGCAGCCTGTTCCACCACTTCGCCGACAAGCAGGAGATTCTCTGTGCGGTGATCGAGGAGAGTACCCGCAACGCCCTGGTCAGCGCCCGCCGGGCCATGGCCGAGGCCGTGCCGACGCCCCGCGCGCGGCTGGTGGCGCTGGCCCGGGTTCACCTCGAGACCCTGCACGACGATCGCCATGCCCACGGCGTGGCGCTCTATGAGTGGCGGCGCCTCAACGACGAGGACCGCGAGCATCTGACCCATCTGCGTGACGCCTACGAAGCGCTATGGCATCAGGTCATCGTCGAAGCCCGCGAGCTGGGGCTGGTACACGGCGACCCGGCGACCGTCACCCGCTTCGCCCTGGGCGCGCTCAACTGGACGGCGCGCTGGTACGACCCCGAGGGGCCGATGAACACTGCCCAACTGGCGGATGAGCTGGCCAACATGGTGCTGAGCCCCGCCTCCTGACCCCGCCGGGGCGCGTCCCGGCTACCACCAAGGTGGTAGGTCAATCATCAAACGAACGCTTGACTCCGAGTGGCTCGGACGCTAATTTCAAACACATGTTTGAAAGCGCCGCCGATGCTTTCTGCGCCCGACGTGAGGAGATTGCAAGATGCCCGACTATCAGGCCCCGCTGCGCGACCTGCGCTTCGTGATGGACGAGATGTTCGACTTCCCCAGCCACTACGCTGCGCTGCCGGGAGGCGACGACGCCTCGCCGGACGTGGTTGCGGCGATCCTCGAGGAGGGCGCACGTTTCTCCCGCGAGGTGCTGCTGCCGCTCAACCAGAGCGGCGACCGTGAGGGCTGCCTGCTGGAGGGCGGCGACGTCAAGGCGCCCAAGGGCTTCAAGCAGGCCTACCAGCAGTACGTCGAAGGCGGCTGGCCGAGCCTCTCCGCCGAGCCCGAGTTCGGCGGCCAGGGGTTGCCACACTCGCTGGGCATGGTGCTGTCCGAGATGATCTGCGCCACCAACCTGGCCTGGGGCATGTACCCGGGGCTCTCCCACGGCGCCGCCGATGCGCTGCGCCACCACGGCAGCGATGCGCAGAAGGCCACCTACCTGACCAAGCTGGTCGAGGGCGTGTGGACCGGCACCATGTGCCTCACCGAGCCGCACTGCGGTACCGACCTGGGGCTGATCAAGACCCGTGCCGTACCGACGGCCGATGGCGCCTTTGAAATCACCGGCACCAAGATCTTTATCTCCGCCGGCGACCACGACCTGGCCGAGAACATCGTCCACCTGGTGCTGGCCAAGCTGCCCGATGCCCCGCAGGGCTCCAAGGGCATCTCGCTGTTCGTGGTGCCGAAGTATCTACCCAACGAGGCGGGCGAGCCCGGTGAGCGCAACGGTGTGGTGTGCGGCTCGCTGGAGCACAAGATGGGCATCCACGGCAACGCCACCTGCGTGATGAACTTCGACGCCGCTAAGGGCTACCTGGTCGGCGCGCCCAACAAGGGCCTGGCCTGCATGTTCACGATGATGAACGTGGCGCGTATCGGGGTCGGCATCCAGGGCCTGGGCCTGACCGAGGCGAGCTTCCAGAACTCGCTTGGCTATGCTCGGGACCGCCTGCAGATGCGTGCGCTGTCCGGCCCCAAGGCGCCGGAAAAGGCCGCCGATCCGATCATCGTCCACCCCGACGTGCGGCGTATGCTGCTGACCCAGAAGGCCTTCGCCGAGGGCGGCCGGATGCTGGTGCTATACACCGCGCAGATGGTCGACGTTGTCGAGCACGGCCAGGACGCCGCCGAACGCGAGCGCGCCGAGACCTTGCTGGGCCTGCTGACGCCGATCGTCAAGGCGTTCCTCACCGAGGTCGGCTTCGAGGCGACGAATGAAGGTGTACAAGTCTTTGGGGGGCACGGCTTTATTCAGGAGTGGGGCATGGAGCAACTGGTGCGCGATGCGCGTATCACCCGCCTCTACGAGGGCACCACCGGCATCCAGGCCCTCGACCTGCTGGGCCGCAAGGTGCTGATGAGCCAGGGCGAGACGCTTAAGGTGTTCACCAAGGAGATCCACAAGTTCTGCCAGGCCGAGGCCGATAACCCGGTGCTGGCCGAATTCATCAAGCCGCTGGCCAAGCTCAACGCCGAGTGGGGCGAGCTGACCATGGGCGTGGGCATGAAGGCGATGCAGGACCGCGAGGAAGTCGGCGCGGCCAGCGTCGACTACCTGATGTACTCGGGCTATGTGACCCTGGCCTACCTGTTCGCCCGCGCCGCCAAGCACGCCAGTGCCGCGCTGGAGGGTGACGAGCATGCTTTCTACCAGGCTAAACTCGATACCGCGCGCTTCTACTACCAGCGGCTGCTGCCGCGCACCCGCGCCCATGCCGCCATGGTGCAGGCCGGCGCCGGCTCGCTGATGGCGATCTCCGCCGACGACTTCGGCCTGGGCTTCGAGATATAACCTGCTTCGCGATTGTCTCTCTCGGTCAGGCGCTCTGACTGAACCGCTTGAGGCGGCCCGCTTGGGCCGCCTTTTTTCACTATGCCGATACCATCCGCTCGACGGCCTGCTGCATGCCGCTTGATGCAGATCAGGTAATGGGTTAGAGGGACTTGAAATCTTCTCGTCCGCCATCAAATCTTGTTGTGCCAAGGGGCAACCCGACGGCGCTGAATATTCCGATTTGCGTCACATGTTGGAAAGATCGAACAGGAGGTGGCGTATGAACCTGCAGAAACTCTCTCCCTGGAACTGGTTCAAGAGCGAGAACGCCGATGCACCGGCTGCGCCGTCCGCAGTGGAGCCTCGGCGCGGTGAAATCACTCCCTTGCTCGGTATGCACCAGGAGCTGGATCGCTGGATGGATGGCGTCATGCGACAGTTCGGTATGCCGTCCCTGGAAAGTCGCCTGGGTGGCATGCCCGGCCTGCTGCAGCCGCAGCTCGATATTGCCGAGCGTGCCAGCGAGTATGTGATCAGCGTCGAGGTGCCGGGGGTAGAGGAGAAGGATATCTCCCTGTCCCTGGACGACCACCGCCTGGTCATCGAAGGCGAGAAGCGCCAGGAGAGCCGCACCGAAGACAACCAGCTCCATCGTATCGAGCGCTCCTACGGCCGGTTCCGTCGCGTGCTGGACCTGCCCTCGGATGCCAAGGACGAGGAGATCAAGGCCTCTTTCAACAATGGGGTGTTGACGGTTCGGGTGCCACGCAGTGAGCAAGCCAAGGTGGCCCGCCGTGAAATCCCCATTCAGTGAGCGCGGTTGATGACGTCATGGAGCTCGCCGGCTGGCGAGCTTTTTTTTTACCACTCAGGCGCTAGCCGACCACTGATCTGCCAGTGCCTGACTGGCCAGGGTCAGCATGCTGAGGTTGCCGAAGCTGAAGCTCTGGTGCAGCGCGCGCAGCGGCTCGCCCTGCATGGCGCCGACCACCATCAGCAGCGGCAGGAAGTGCTCGGGGGTGGGGTGGGCATGCCGGGCTTGTGGCGCCTGACGCTGCCAGTCGGCGAGGGCCGCCAGGTCGCCGCGCTCGGCCACCTCGCAGGCCCAGTCGTGGAAGGCCAGCGCCCAGGCGTCCGGCGGCGAGCCTTCCGCCCGGCGGTCGCCGAGGTTGTGGGTGGCCGCACCGGAGCCGATCAGCCATAGCCCATGGGCATCCGCGAACTCGCCGAGCCGGCGTGCGACCTCGAGCTGCTGCTGCGCGGTCATTGCCATGGGCACGCTGACCGGCAGCAGTGGCACCTCGGCCTTGGGCCAGACCAGCGACAGCGGCGACCAGATGCCGTGGTCGAGGGGCCGCTCGGGGTCGAGGCTAGCCGCGATGCCGTGGCCCTGCAGGGTGTCTGCCAGCTGCCGGGCGGTGTCGGGCATGCCCGGGGCCGGGTAGCGCAGCTGATAGAGCGAGTCGGGAAAGCCGTAGAAGTCGTGCAGGGTGGCCGGTGCCATGGCGCTGCCGAGGGTCACCCCGGGCGTCTCGAAGTGGGCCGAGATCACCAGCGCGCCCTGCGGACGCGGCAGCCGCTGGCCGAGCGCGACGAGGAAGTCCCGCGCCGGGTGGTCGGTGATGACCAACGCGGGAGAGCCATGAGAGATAAACAGTGACGGTTGCATCCTAGCCTCCAAGGCGTTAGAGGAATCTACACCCAGACTACGCTGACGGTGGCGCCGCGACAGCCGGTGAATGGCGAATGCACCATTCGCCATCCGGCAATGCTGGGTATCGATGGCCAGGCTCGGGGTTGGCTCAGGCGCGGGCGGCGCCGTCGCGCTGGCGATAGGGGCCGAACAGGCAGGCCAGCAGCAGGATCAGTCCCGATAGCGTCGCGATCATGCCTGCGGCGCTCAGCGACATGTCGAGGCCGAACCAGCCGGGGCCGTAGCCGGCCAGCACATAGCCGAGCAGCGCCGAGATGAGTGCCAGGACCTGGCTCCAGGCGATCTGCTGGCCGAGGTGGTTGGTCAACAGTCGGGCGCTGGCGGCGGGGCAGATGAACATGGCGATGACGATGATCGAGCCGGCGGCCTCGAAGGCGGCAATCGCGGTGATGGCCACCATCACTACCAGCAGCAGGTCGACGACGGCAGGGCGCGCCTTGATGCTGGTGGCGAACTCGGCGTCGAAGCTGCCGATTACCAGCGCACGGCGGAACACCACCAGGAATACTACTACTAGCAGCGCCACCCAGCTGACCCGCGCCAGCTGCGGGGGCAGGTCGGCCAGTGCCTGGCGGTCGAACAGCGAATGCCAGCCGAGGCCCTCGAACCAGATCAGGCTCTCGAGGTTGCCGTACAGGGCGTGCTCGACGTCGAGGTGCACGCCGCTGGCGCCGTGCCACTCGAGCATCAGTACGCCGAGGGCGAAGATTGCGGTGAACGCCACGCCCATCGCCGCGCTGGCCTCGACCTGACCAAGCCGCTTGATCAGTTCGATCATCACCACTGTGATCAGCGCCGCGACCCCGGCACCGATCATCATCGCCGAGGCGGCCAGGGTGCCGGTGATCAGGAAGCTGGCGACGATGCCGGGCAGCGCCACGTGGCTGATGGCGTCGCCGATCAGGCTCTGGCGACGCAGCACCAGGAAGTTGCCGAGCAGCGCACAGCTCAGACAGGTGATGGCGGCGATGGTCATCGGCACCAGGCTGAGCATCACGAAATCGCTCATTGCACGCTCCCAGGGATGCGCTGCAGGTCGCTTTCCAGGGTGATCACCGTGTCCGGCGGCAGGGCGCTGTTGATCGGCACCAGCCCCTGGTGGTCGAGCTGGGCGGCTTCATCCGGATAGCGGTTGCGATATAGCGCCCACAGCCGCTCCTCGTGCTCGGCATCGCGGGCCGCGCTCGCGCCGAGCGGCGTGGCCACGCCGTCGCGACGGATATAGCCGCGGCGGCGCAGCACGCGCAGCGTCAGGTCGTCGTAGATGGCGTCGTCGCGGGCCAGCGCCAGCAGCCCCTGGCGCAGGTGCACGCGCCGTTTGAAGCGTTGGTGGGCGGCCAGGGTGGCAACGATGCCGCGGCGCGGCGAGAACAGCAGCGACACGGCGAACAGCAGGAAGGCAGCCAGCACGATCAGCGGCCCGGTGGGCAGCCCGCTGCGCACGCTCGACAGGGTCACGCCGAGATAGCCGGCCAGGGCGCCGCACAGTGCGGCGATGGCCACCATGCGCAGCGGTCGATCGGTCCAGAAGCGGCCGGTCACCGGGGGAATGATGGTCAGCGCGACGATCAGAATCAAGCCGGTGACCTTGAGGCCGATGACCACTACCGCCAGCAGCAGCATCAGCATGATGAGATCGATGTGCCGGGCGTTGAGGCCGCGGGTGGTGGCGTAGTCGGCGTCGAAGCACACCAGCAGGAAGGCGCGGCGCATGACGAACACCGCGACCAGCAGCAGCAGCGCGCAGGCGGTGATCAGGGTGGCTTCCGAGGCCAGCATGCCGGCGGTGGCGCCGACCAGGTAGCCGGTCAGGCCGGCCTGGCCGCCGACGTTCATCGACTGAATGGCGGTGATCAGTACCACGCCGAAGCCGAACAGCGTCGAGAGAATGGCGCCGATGGCAGCGTCCTCGCCGAGCCGGGTGCGGTCGCGAATGGTCTGCACCGCCCATAGGCCGAAGGCGGCACTGGCCGCGGCGCCGATCAGCAGCCCCGGCAACCAGCGGCCGTCGCCCCACAGCGTGGCCATCAGGATGAAGGCCAGGGTCAGGCCGGGCAGGGTGGCGTGGCTGACCGCGTCGCTGACCAGCGAGCGCTTGCGCAGCAGGATGAAGCTGCCGATCATGCCGGCGCTGGCGCCGAGGATCATGGCGCCCAGCGTTACCAGGCTGGTGTTGTAGCCGGCGCCGAAGAGCAGCGCGCGTCCCCAGGGTTCGAGCCAGGTGGTCAGCATGGGTCAGGCCCGCTGGGTGAGATGGGCGGCAGGGCAGATGATGCGCGCCAGCTGAACGTCGCTCAAGCGGCCACCGTAGGCTTCCTGCAGCGCCGCGGAGCTGAACGCCTGGTGTACCGGGCCGGCGGCCACGCGGCGCACGTTGATCAGCAGCACGTGGTCGAAGTAGTCGCGCACCGTGGCCAGGTCATGGTGTACGCAGAGCAGCGTCTTGCCGCGTGCCTTGAGGCTCTTCAGCACCTCGACGATGGCTTTCTCCGTGGCCGCGTCGACCCCGGCGAAGGGCTCGTCGAGAATCATCAGCTCGGCATCCTGGACCAGTGCCCGGGCCAGGAACACGCGCTGCTGCTGGCCACCGGAGAGCTGGCCGATCTGGCGCTCGGCGAACGCCTCCATGCCGACCCGCGACAGGCTCTGCATGGCCTGCTCTCGGTGGCGGCGACGCGTCAGCTGCCACCAACGCAGGTCGCGGTAGAGTCCCATCATCACCACGTCGAGCACGGTGGCCGGGAAGTCCCAGTCGACGCTCGAGCGCTGCGGCACATAGGCCACGTGGCGCGACTGCTCGGCGTAGGGCTTGCCGAACACCCGCACGTCGCCGGACAGGCGCCGGGTGATGCCCAGCGCGGCCTTGAGCAGCGTCGACTTGCCGGCGCCGTTGGGGCCGATGATCGCGGTCATGCTGCCCGGCGGGGTGACGAAATCCACCGAGTAGACCGCCGGCTTGCGGCCATAGCTGACCGTCAGGCCGTGCACTGCTAGCGGGCTGACGGCAATCTCTGGGTCCAGGGCGGCGTTCACTTGTCGTCCTCGTTTTCTGCGTTGGCCTGAGCGAGTCTGCCGAGTCGGCCGGCGGCGGGGGCCTCGCCGCCCAGGGCGCGGGCGATCACGGTCATGTTGTGATCGAGCATGCCCAGGTAGCTGCCTTCGTAGCTGCCGGGCGGGCCCATGGCGTCGGAGTAGAGCTCGCCGCCGATACGTACCTGGTGATCCTGCGCGGCAGCGCCTTCGACCAGGGCGCGGACGTTGCGCTCGGAAACCGAGGACTCGACGAAGATGGCGCCGATGCGGCGCTCGACCAGCATCGCGACCAGCTCCTCGATACGCGACAAGCCGGCCTCGCTCTCGGTGGAGAAGCCCTGGATACCCAGCACCTCGAAGTCGTAGGCGTCGCCGAAGTAACCGAAGGCGTCGTGGGCGGTGACCAGTACCCGCGAGTCCTCGGGCACGCTGGCGAGTATTTCGCGAGCGTAGTCGTCGAGGGCGCTTAGCTCCTGCTTGAAGGCGTCGGCGTTGGCGGCGAAGTCGTCGGCATGCTCGGGGGCCAGTTCGCTGAGGGCGACCTCGATGGCGTCCACCGCGTGCTGCCAGCGATTGGGGTCCATCCACACATGCGGGTCGGGCTGATCGGGGCTCTCGTCATCGGCACGACGCTGCTCGGCAGGCACCGCCTCGGCGACCGCGACCACCGGCTTGCGCGAGGCCAGGCGGGCGAGAAAGTCATCGAGCTGGGCTTCGAGATAGAGGCCGTTCCAGAACACCGCGTCGGCACGGGTCATGGCCGAGATATCACTGCGCGTCTGGCGATAGAGGTGCGGGTCGACACCCGGCCCCATCAGGCCGCGAACCTCGACGTGCTCGCCGGCCACCTGGCGTACGCTATCGGCGATCATGCCGGTGGTGGCAACCACATTGGGGCGGGCGTCCTCCTCGGCGGCCGCCGGTAGCGCCATCAGGCTCGCCAGCAGAGTGGTGAAAAACAACCGTGTCTTGGCACGCATCCGGAATCCTTATATCTACTGCTGTTCGACGACCGCCTGTTCAAGCCGAACTTACGCTACACTTTTTTCGAAGAGATGCTAATTGAACCAGGCTAGATGCCTGATAGGGACTAGGCATTTCAAACTGCTCGACGTTCGCGCTTCAATGATAGCAGTTACAAGACTGTGGCCCGAGCGCTGCCCGGCGGAAGCAGGGTGATCGCAACTGCCTCTAAGCCAAGGACGCCGGGGACAGGCCGAAGAGGAGGTTTGCGCCATGCGAGTGACACTGCCGACAAGCATGGACGCCCCCGCCGGAGGGCTGCGCACTCTGCGCAATGCGCTGTATCTGGTGCTTGCCTGGTGCAGCTTCGCGCTGGGCGTGATTGGCGTGTTCGTGCCGCTGATGCCGACCACCTGTTTCATGCTGCTGGCGGTATGGGCTGCCTCGCGCGGCTCGCCGCGTTTTGCCCAGTGGATCCGCGAGCACCCGCGCTTCGGCCCCTCGGTGGTGGCCTGGGAGAGCGAGCGGGCGATTCCGCGGCGTGCCAAGGGCATTGCCGTGGTGATGCTGGCGTTCTCGGTCGTAGTACTGCTGCTGACGGTGCCCAGCCCGATCGTCAAGCTGGCGCTGGTCGCCGGGCTTGGTCTGCTGGCGCTGTGGATAGTGACCCGCCCGGCGCCGGGGCACCTCTCGCCATAGGCTTGCCAATACATCAACTGTTTTACCTTGCGCGTCGTCACGGCAGTTGGGCTATTGTCGTTGCTACGCACGAGGGACGCCGGGGGCAGGTCGAAAAGGAGGTTCTGCGCCATGGATGGCGCAGGTAGCGCCCAGGGATGGTTTACAGCGCCTCCTTGTAGGCCTGCCCACGGATCAGTCCCGAGCAGCAGCTATTTGTAATAGCACTCGAGCAGGCTGACGATACTTTGAGTCTGACAACCGCTGGGCCGTACAATGGGGGCAATTTCCGATCAGGAGCCTTCCTCGATGTCAGCACCCCAGCCGACGTATCTGCATGACTATCAGCCGCCTGCCCACCGGGTCACCCACACCGAACTGACCTTCGACCTCGCCCCCGGGGCCACTCGGGTCAAGGCGCGGCTGCATGTGGAGCGTCATCCTGAGCGTGATGATGCCGCCGAGTCGCCGCTGACCCTCGACGGCGAGCAGCTGTCACTCAAGGCCATCGCCATCGACGGCCAGCCCCTCGACCCCGACGAATACCGGGTCAGCGACACCCAACTGATCGTGCACCGGGTGCCCAAGCGTTTCCTGCTCGACACCGAGGTGGAGATCGCCCCCGAAGCGAACACCGCCCTGGAGGGCCTCTACCAGTCCAGCGGCATGTACTGCACCCAGTGCGAGGCCGAAGGCTTCCGGCGCATCACCTACTACCCCGACCGCCCCGACGTCATGGCGACCTTCTCCACCACGCTGATCGGCGACGCCCAGCGCGAGCCGGTGCTACTCTCCAACGGCAACCCGGTGGAGCGCGGCGAACTGCCGGGCGGGCGCCACTTCGTGACCTGGGAAGACCCTCACCCCAAGCCCTGCTACCTGTTCGCGCTGGTGGCCGGCGATCTGGAGAAGGTCGAGGACAGCTTCACCACCGTGAGCGGGCGCGAGGTGGCACTGCAGATCTGGGTCGAGGAGGAGAACCTCGACAAGACCGACCACGCCATGGCGTCGCTGAAGCGCGCCATGGCCTGGGACGAGCAGACCTACGGCCGTGAGTACGACCTCGACCTGTTCATGATCGTCGCGGTCAACGACTTCAACATGGGGGCGATGGAGAACAAGGGCCTCAACATCTTCAACTCGGCGGCGGTGCTGACCCACCCGCAGACCGCCACCGACGCGGCCTTCCAGCGTGTCGAGGGCATCGTTGCCCACGAATACTTCCACAACTGGTCGGGCAATCGGGTGACCTGCCGCGACTGGTTCCAACTCTCGCTCAAGGAGGGCTTCACGGTCTTCCGCGACCAGTGCTTCTCGGCCGACACCAACTCGGCGCCGGTCAAGCGCATCGAGGACGTGGCGTTCTTCCGCACCGCCCAGTTCGCCGAGGATGCCGGCCCCACCGCCCACCCGATTCGCCCCGACCACTACATCGAGATCACCAACTTCTACACCCTGACCATCTACGAGAAGGGCGCTGAGGTGGTGCGCATGCTGCGCAACCTGGTCGGCTGGGAGGCCTTCCGCCAGGGCAGCGATCGCTACTTCGAGCGCTTCGATGGCCAGGCGGTGACCATCGAGGACTTCGTCGACTGCATGGCCGAGGCCTCGGGGCTCGACCTCAGCCAGTTCATGCGCTGGTACTCCCAGGCCGGCACCCCGGAGATCGACGCCCACGGCGAGTACGACTACGCCAAGTCCGAGTATCACCTGACCCTGCGCCAGCGCACCCCGGCCACGCCCGGCCAGCCCGACAAGCTGCCGCTGCACATCCCGGTGCGCCTGGGCATGGTCGGTACCAAGTCCGGCGATGACCTGCGCATGACCCTCGACGGCGAGGCGCTGGGCCGCGATGCGGTGATCCATCTACGCGAGGAGGAGCAGCACTTCGTGTTCACCGATATCGCCGAGGCCCCGGTGCCGTCGCTGCTGCGCGGTTTCTCGGCGCCGGTCAAGCTGCGCTTCCCCTATTCGCGGGAGGATCTGGCCTTCCTGCTGACTCACGACTCCGACGGCTTCAACCGCTGGGACGCCGGCCAGCGCCTGGCGCTGCTGGCGCTGGATGACCTGATCGCCGCCCACCGCAACGGCGTCGAGAAGGTCATGGACGTGCGCGTGGTCGAGGCCTTCCGCGGCCTGCTGCATGCCGAAACGGACGACAAGGCGGTACTTGCCGAGATGCTCACGCTGCCCTCCGAGGCGTATATCGCCGAGCAGCAGCCGCTGGTCGACGTCGATGCGATCCACGCGGCGCGCACCTTCGTCAAGCAGTCGCTGGCGGTGGCGCTGCGCGACGACTTCCTGCGCGTCTATCACGACAACGCCAGCGACGCGGCCTATGCGCCTGAGCCCGAGCAGATCGCTGCGCGCAGCCTCAAGAATGTGGCGCTGTCGTATCTGATGAGCATCGAGGACGAAGAGGGCATCGAGCTGGCCCAGCGCCAGTTCAGCGCCGGCCACAACATGACCGACGTGCGCTGCGCACTGACCCTGCTGACCCACAGCTCACGCGGCGATCTGGCCGACCCGGCGCTCAGGCTGTTCAGCGAGAAGTGGGCCCACGACCCGCTGGTGATGGACCAGTGGTTCAGCATTCAGGTGACGCGTCCGCAATCCGACGTGCTCGATCGTGTGACATTCCTGATGGATCATCCGGCCTTCTCGCTCAAAAATCCCAATCGGGTACGCGCACTGATCGGCGCCTTCGCCGGACAGAACCGCGTCAACTTCCACCGCATCGACGGCGCCGGCTACCGACTGCTGGCCGATGTGGTGATCGAGCTCAACCGCCTCAATCCGGAGATCGCCGCGCGCATCATCACCCCGCTGACCCGCTGGCAGCGTTTCGACGAGCAGCGCCAGGCGCTGATGAAAGCCGAGCTGGAGCGGATTCGCGCCGAGGAGCTGTCGCCCAACGTCTTCGAGGTGGTGGAGAAGGCTCTAGCCGAGTAGGGCTGCCAGTTGTCAGCTGCAGACTAGGCTTCGTCTGAAAAGTCGGCGAGCGAAGGTCAGAGCTAGGCCCGTTCCCGACGGGCCAACGCACTCCCCACATCCATGTGGGTCGCAAAGCAAAAATCGGCGTGAAGACGGACTGGGCTCGCACACGAGTTTACGGGGTGTAAATGAGTACTTTGAGCTGATTTTTAACGCCGTATGACCAAGCGCAGACACTTTTCGGACAAGCCTAGCGACCGATCAGCCAGCTGAGGACTACCAGGCCAAGGAAGGCCCAGACCAGGGTGGCGATCAGGCGCCGGGCGAGCAGCGCACGCAGCGCGCAGTAGAGCATCCACACGCCGACGATCAGCAGCAGCAGGCTGAACAGGGTAGGGTTGATGCCCATGGCATCGCTGAGCCCGCCGATGAAACCCTCGACGGCGCCGCGCAGGCTGGAGAAGAAGATCACCAACAGATCGACGATCCAGCGCAGGGTTTCGCCGATCAGGGTGCCTAGCCAGTTGAAGAAGTCTTCCATGTGTATCCTGTGTCACGGCGGAGCAAGCCCAAGAATTTGCGGGCTTGTAGCGGCGGGGTCAAGCGTCGAGCGTTGATCGCTGCCGCTGTTCCGACCATCAGACTACCCTGTTGTAGTGTAATCTCTCTATCTGCAGCAGTTGATTTTCACGGCGCACTGCGCCACGGACCAGAGACCGGTTATGTCGATTACCAGCATTGTTCTACTCGTGATCGTGGTGGCGCTGATCTTCTACGGCGTCAGCATCTACAACAGCCTGGTGGCGCTGCGCAATCGCTACCAGAACGCCTTCGCCCAGATCGAGGTGCAGCTCAAGCGCCGCTACGACCTGATCCCCAACCTGGTCGAGACCGCCAAGGCCTATATGTCGCATGAGCGTGACACCCTGGAGGCGGTGGTCCAGGCCCGCCAGGGTGCCATGGATGGCCTCGCGGCGGCTGCCGAGAAACCCGGTGATCCCCAGGCCATGGCCCAGCTGTCCAGTGCCGAGGGTGCGCTGGGCTCGGCGATGGGGCGGCTCAACGTGGTGATGGAGGCGTATCCCGATCTCAAGGCCTCGGCGAATATGCAGCAGCTCAGCGAGACCCTGACCAGCACCGAGAACCGTGTCGCCTTCGCTCGCCAGGCCTTCAACGACGCGGTGATGCAGTACAACACCTACCGCCAGCGCTTCCCCACGGTGCTGCTGGCCGGGACCTTCGGCCACGGCGAGGATGCCGCGCTGCTCGAGTTCGAGGACAGCGAGGCGATCCAGGAAGCGCCCAAGGTCTCGTTCTAGATGGCGGCGCCGAGTTCTATGGACTTCTTTGCCGCCCAGGATCGCGCCCGGCGCAATACCGGACGCCTGGTGCTGCTGCTGGTCGTTGCCGTGGTGTCGCTGGTGGCGATGGCGACCCTGGCGGTGGCGCTGGTCATGGTGATCAGCGAAGGCGGGCAGCAGCAGGCCGGCGGCGAACCGCTGGCCCGCGCCCTCGACCCCTACCTGCTGGGCAGCGTGGCGCTGGGCGTGCTGGCGCTGGTGGTACTGGGCAGCCTGTTCAAGCACCTGCAGCTGCGCGCCGGCGGCCGCGCAGTGGCCGAGGCGATGGGCGGGCGGCTGCTCAATGGCAACGTGCGCGATGCCGACGAGCAGCGCATGCTCAACGTGGTCGAGGAGATGGCGATTGCCTCGGGCACGCCGGTGCCGGCGGTCTACCTGCTCGAGGAGCCGGCGATCAACGCCTTCGCCGCCGGCCACTCGCCCCAGGATGCGGTGGTCGGGATCACCCGCGGTGCCATCGAGCGGCTCGACCGCGACGAGCTGCAGGGGGTAGTGGCCCACGAGTTTAGCCATATCTTCAACGGCGACATGCGCCTCAACCTGCGCCTGGTGGCGCTGCTCCACGGCCTGCTGCTGATCGGCCTGGTCGGCCACATGGTGCTGCGTGGCACCGCCGGCCGGCGCATGCTCGGTGGCGGCAATCGCAACAACAACGGCCAGGCGGCGATGCTGGCGTTGGGTGCGGCGTTGATGGTCGTCGGCTATGTCGGCACCCTGTGCGGCAACATCATCAAGGCCGCGGTGAGTCGTCAGCGCGAGTTCCTGGCCGATGCCTCGGCGGTGCAGTTCACCCGTGACCCGAACGGCATCGGCGGTGCGCTGAAGAAGATCGGCGACCACCAGCAGGGCTCGCAGCTGGAGGCCAGCAACGCCGCCGAGTTCAGCCACCTCTACTTCAGCCGCGGGATTCGCGCCGCCAGCGGCATGCTGGCGACCCATCCACCCCTCGACGAGCGCATCCGCCGCGTCGACCCGCAGTGGGACGGCGAGCTGCCGAGCAGCGCCGAGCGCCGCGACAGCGGCGAGGAGACGGCCGCTGGCCCGGCGTCCAGCGGCGAGTCCCGCGGGCGCGACGCCAGGCAACTGATGGCCATGGCGCTGGCCACCATCGGCCAGCTCGACCAGGCCCACCTCGACGATGCGCGCCGGCGCCTGGACGCCCTCGACCCACGTCTGCTGGAGGCCGCCCATGATCCCGGCGCGGCGCGGGCGGTGGCCTACGGCGTGCTGATTCACCTCGAGCCCGGTACCCGCGCGGCCCAGCGTGAGCTGCTCGAGGGCGTTGCCGACCCCGGCGTGCTGCGCGAGCTGGATGCCCTCGAGGAGCCGCTGGCGGCATTGCCTGCCGACCAGCGGCTGGTACTGCTGGAACTGGCCATCCCGCTGCTCAAGCAGCTCTCTACCGCGCAGTACGCCACCTTCAAGCTCTGCCTGGAGCGGCTGATCGCCGCCGAAGCGGCGCCGGGTGCCCTGCACTGGGCACTCTATCGAGTGCTGGTGCAGGGCGTTGAAGGGCGCCACAGCCGCCGTCGTGACCGTGCTCTCACGGCCCTGACCGAACCGGCGGCGGTGCTGCTGTCGAGCATGGCGCGCGCCGGCAGCGATGACGACGACGAGGCGCGCCGCGCTTTCGCCGCCGGCGTGGCGGAACTGGCACCGCTGGCACTCGACTATGTGCCAGGGCCGACCGCCTTCGCTGAGCTCGACATGAGCCTCGATCGCCTGCAGCGGCTCAACGGCGAGGGCCGCCGCCAGCTGCTCGCAGCCCTGGCCGGATGCGTCGAGCACGATGGGCGGGTCAGTGTGCGCGAAGCCGAGCTGTTCCGGGCCCTGGCCGAGGCGCTGGATTGCCCGCTGCCGCCGCTGCTCGATACCCACTGAGTGGCTGGCCAAGCCGCGCACGGCGCGGCATGATGGCGGTGTAAACCCATGAGACGGAACTCATGACAGACGACAAAGCACGCGTGATTCTCAACGGCAAGTCGGCCCAGATAACGGAGGTCCGGACGGCGATCAAGGCGCTGCGTAAAGCGGGCGCCAAGCTCGAGGTGCGGGTCACCTGGGAGGCTGGCGATGCGCTGCGGTTCTGCGTCGAAGCCAGCCGCGAGGGTGTCTCGCGGCTGATTGCCGGCGGTGGTGACGGCACCGTCAATGAACTGGTCAACGGCCTGATGCAGCTCGACCGCGCCCAGCGCCCGGCGCTCGGGGTGCTGCCGCTGGGCAGTGCCAACGACTTCGCCAACGGCGCAGGCATTCCGCTGGAGCCGCGCCTGGCGCTGGCGCTGGCACTCGAGGCCAGGCCGCGGTGGGCCGATGTGGTGCGGCTAGGCGGCCAGTACTATCTGAACATGGCCTCCTGCGGTTTTGGTGCCGAGGTCACCTCGAGCACCCCTAAGGCCTTGAAGCGGCTACTGGGCGGCGGTGCCTACTCGTTGATGGGCGCGCTGCAGGCCTGGCGCTACCAGCCCTACCAGGGGCGGCTGAGCTGGCCGGAGGGCGAAAGCGATGCGCCGCTGTTCCTGCTGGCCATCGGCAACGGCTGCCAGGCCGGCGGCGGCCAGCGCCTGGCGCCCTCGGCCAAGCTCGACGATGGCCTGCTGGAGGTACTGATCGTGCGCGACTTCGAATCGCTCAGCGGCCTCAGGCAGGCCCTCGACGAGCTCGAAGCACTGCCGGCCTGTGGCGACTACGTGGAGTACTTTCAGACCACGCGGCTACGTTTCGACAGTGACGCAGAGCTGCCGCTGACCCTCGATGGCGAGCCCTTCGAGTGGACAAGGTTCGAGGCGGAGGTGCTGCCCGGCGAGCTGGCGCTGCTGCTGCCGGCCAAGTGCCCGTTGCTGAGCGTGGACCCAGGCGGTTGATTGATCGGACTTGTGGCCAGGGCACGCCTCTGGTCAAATACTGTCCAACCGTAACGCCGTGATATCAAAGGAGAGGTGGAGATGAGGCATAAACCCTGGATACCGGCAGCCATGGCGCTGGCGCTGAGCCTGGGACTGGCCGCCTGTGGTAACGGCGATGATGAACCGGTGGTGGAAGACGAGCCGGTCGAAGAGACAACAGGTGAGGCGTCGGTCGACGACACTGCCGACGACGAGTTCAGCATGCCGGACACCCAGGACGATGACGCCATGGGTGAACCCGAGGCGGCCGATCCGCAGGAGCAGCCTGCCGATGCCACGGCCGAACAGCCGGCCGTGGGCGACGGCGAGCCGTTGGCTAGCGACGAGGCCCCCTTCGAGGCCGAAGCGGCCGAGGATCTCGATACCGGCGAGACCCTTGGCGAAGGTCCGGGTACCCTGGACGACGACACGGCCCTGCCGGGTGAGACCAGCGACTCCGATATCGAAGCCTTCATGGAAGAGACCGAGCGTCGCTTCGAAGAAGCGCAGCGCCGGATCGATGAGCAGTTCGAGGAGGTCGAGAGCCAGCAGCC
The DNA here is from genome assembly GCF_002286975.1 of Halomonas salipaludis. Lineage (GTDB taxonomy): Bacteria > Pseudomonadota > Gammaproteobacteria > Pseudomonadales > Halomonadaceae > Franzmannia > Franzmannia salipaludis. Next base: position 20,111 of record NZ_NSKB01000002.1, on the reverse strand, counting down.
GGGCATTGATGACGACTTCGACCTCGACGAGAGTCAGTTCGACGAACCGGGCCTTGATGATCAGCCGGACGACCAGTCGTCGGATGGCGCCTTCGACGACGAGTTCCAATCGCCGGACACCCAGAACTGATCTTATACCGTGCGCCATTCAGGCGGCGACGCTACAAAAAAGGGCCACCCCGAAGGGTGGCCCTTTTTCCTACCACTTGCTTGCAGCGTCGATGCATATCACATCAGTCGAGTCATGCGACGCACATCTGGCCTGGGCAACTGGCGGGGATCAAGGCAGCAACGCTTAGTTGGAAACCTTGATGTTGGCGGCCTGAAGGCCTTTCTTGCCCTGAGTGACCTCGAAGGTCACTTTCTGGCCGTCCTGCAGGGTCTTGAAGCCTTCAGCCTGGATCTCGGAGAAGTGCGCGAACAGGTCATCGCCGCCGTCGTCCGGAGAGATGAAGCCGTAGCCCTTGGTGTCGTTGAACCACTTGACAGTGCCAGTTGCCATTGTCGATTTCCTTAACTAACTAAATGATGGTGCTGGGCCGCCATGCGGGGCATGAGCGAACCCGTAGTGCGTAGGTCGAGCGAAGGTGAAAGCGCACGGGGAGTCTCGAAGGAATCGATCAACAACTGACGTCATTCAACCTGCAAACCAACGCAGCGGATGGTGCATCGGCGCCCGGATCAGCGTCAATATGTCGCTGATGTTCCGCTTGCGATGCCCGCCAACCCAACTGTAGATGGAAAAAACCAGAGCGTCCAGAGAATCTCCGGGCCTGCCGTTGGGCTCTCGCCGCTGGCAGAGATAGCGTAGTATAGCGCCCGCCGCTATCGCCCGGAGGATTGCCTGCATGCTGCTGGATGCCCAGTTCTGGCCCTTTCTGATCGCCATCACCCTGCTCACCATGAGCCCCGGAGTGGATACCCTGCTGGTGATTCGCAACACTGCGCGGGGAGGCGTGCGCGACGGTGTACTGACCAGCCTGGCGATCTGCTGTGGGTTGTTCGTGCACGCCGCGGTGTCGGCGCTGGGGATCTCGCTGATCCTGCTGCAATCGGCCTGGGCCTTTCACCTGCTCAAGCTGGTAGGCGCCGCCTACCTTATCTGGCTTGGTGTTCAGAGCCTGCTCAGCGCACGGCGCGGCGTGGCGCTTCCTGTTGCCGCCATGGGCACCAAGCGCTCGCTGGTGCCAGCCTGGGTACCGCTGCGCGAGGGGCTGCTGTCCAATGTGCTCAACCCCAAGACGGTGGTCTTCTACATGGCTTTTCTGCCGCAGTTCATCGCGCCCAGCGACCCGGCCCTGCTCAAGTCGCTATGGCTGGCCGGGGTGCATTTTTTGATCGCCAACCTGTGGCAGATCGCCATCGTGCTGACGGTAGGGCGCGCCGGCCAGTGGCTGGCCAAGCGCTGGGTGTCGCGCTGCCTGGAGGGCGCCACCGGCACGGTGCTGATCGCCTTCGGCGTCAAGCTGGCCCTGGAGCAGCGTCCGGTTTGATACTGCTATGGACGACGGGCTGCGGCATATCAGCGAGGGGCGCCGGGGATAGGCCGTAGAGAGGGTTCCGATGCCATGGGTGAGGAGGATTCCTCCGAACGGGCTGGCCATGGATGGCCAGCCCCGGTCCTGCAAGCGGAGCAGGATGCGAGAGCGCAGCAGGGCATCGGGAGCGCCTAGGGACAGCTTGTAGCGCCCTCTCGTAGGCCTATCACCGGATCAGCGCCGAGCATGCGGGCTACGCGCTGATGTTTGCCTCATATTGCTCGCAGCGCGAAGCTCAGTTGCGGGCCAGCAGCGAGGCGTCATAGCGCACGTTGCGCTCAGCCGGGGTGAGCATTGCCACGCCGCGGCTGTCGCCGCCGTTGGCCAGGCTCTCGAAGATCACCCGGTAGGCGAGCACCGCCTGCACGTAGTCGCGAGTCTCGCGGAACGGGATGCTCTCGACGAACAGGTCGAACTCCTGCGGCGAATCGCGCAGCCAGCGGTCGACCCGGCCGGGGCCAGCGTTGTAGGCCGCGGCGGCGGCCAGGCGGTTGCCGCTGTAGCGGTTGGTCATGTCGCGGATGTAGGTGCTGCCAAGGCGGATATTGAGCGCCGGGTCGAGCACGCCGTAGGGGCCCGGGTCGCTGATGCCCAGCTGGCGACTGAGCTGGGTGGCGGTGCCGGGCATGAGCTGCATCAGGCCGCGGGCACCGGCCGGCGACAGCGCCTCGGTATTGTAGGCGCTTTCGCGGCGGGCGATGCCCATCAGCAGGTAGGGGTCGACGCCGGTCATGCGCCCCCAGTGCATGAAGTCCTCGCGGAAAGCCTGCGGGAAGCGCCACTCCAGGGCATCCCACATCTGGCCGGTGATGGTGGTCTGCACCAGCTTGGCGTACCAGCCCTGGCGCTGGGCGTAGTCGGCCAGGGCGTGGGCCTCCTGGTTGCTGGCGCGTGCCACGGCGGCATACCACTCGCTGTTGGCCAGGCCCTGCTCGCCGATGCGCATCAGCGCCTCGGTGCGCTGTACCACCGGCCAATTGGCGACTTCCTGGCGGTAGTCGTCGTTGAACGCGGCGCGCTCCATGTTCAGCGCATAGGGCTGGTCGAGGCGGTCGGCGGCGGCGAAGGCGAAGAAATTGCGGCCCTCGGCAGCACGCGCATAAGCTGCGTTGGCCGCCTCGCTGTTGCCCAGCATCTCGTTGCTGCGTGCCAGCCAGTACTGCCAGCGGCTGTCGCTGAGGGTATCCTCGGGCATTCTCTCCAGCCACTGCCGGGCGTCCTGCCAGTCGCGCCGAGCCAGGGCGTTGCGCACGCGCAGCTCATACAGGCTGCCGCTGACCAGCCGCGGCAGGGCCTCGTCGACCCAGGCCAGGTTCTGGCGGACGTCGCGGACCATGGAGTAGAACGCCAGGTCGTGTTCGATGTCGTGGCGGGCGTCGCTGTCGATGCTGAGATGCGGCGCGATCTTGCGCCACGCCTCCAGTGCCGCTTCGGTATCGGCGCGGGTAAAACCGTGCATGGCGGCGGCGAACATCGCGCTGCTGCCGCGCCCCCCGGGGCCGACCTGCGCGGGCACTCGGGTCACCGCTGAGTAGTCGCCGCGCAGCCGCTCTACGGCGTCGCGGGCGTCGTCCCAGTCGCTGCCGAGCAACCGCCCGAGATAGCGCATCAGGCCGCTTTCGCCGTTCTGCCAGGCCAGCATCTTGCGCCCCCAGACGTCCTCGGCGCTGATCTCGCCGCTGGCACGCAGGCGGTCGAACAGGGTGTCGCAGGCCGAGGGCTGGGAGTGCCCGACCATCCACAGTTCGCGACCGCCCTCGGTGGCGGCGGCAGGGTCGCTGCCCAGCAGGGCGGTGTAATAGTAGCACTGGCGTTCGCCGCCACTGGGCACGCCGTCGCTGACCGCCAACAGGCTGCCGAAGCGGCCGGCCTGGCCGTAGCGGGTCTGGGCCTGGCCGCGCATCCATTCGGCCAGCGGCGAGTCGGCGTGACGCTCCATGAAGTCGAGGATCTGCCCCGGCTCGGCCTGGGGCAGGCGCGCGCGCAGGCGATGGTACTCGACGTAGCCGGCCAGCAGGTGGTCGTCGATGCCGGCGGCATCGACGCGGCTCCACTCCTGGTTACGGGCCGCCTCCAGGGCGTCGCGCATGGCCTGGTCGCGGCTCTGGTCGGCGTGAAGTGGCAGGCTGAGTGCCAGGGCGGTAAACAGGGTGACGGCACCCCTGGCGAGACGGATGTGTTGCATGACGGCGGTGCCTCTCGGTGCGTGCGAACTCGACCCGCCTATCCTCGCCGATGCGCCGCCCGCTGAGTAGTGTCGCGCAGCGGCGACAGGGGCGGCTAAGGTCGACGTTGCCGACGCACTGGATTTGACGCTAAATGTTAAGTCATACGTTTGAATACTGGCTGGGGCAGCAATGAATAGTGGCGATGAGCGTACCCCCGAGGCCTGGCAGGCGGCGCTGACGCGCTTCGTCCAGGTGATTCCCCATACCCAGGCACTGGGGCTCGAGGTGATGGAGGTAGCACCGCCCAGGGTGACCATGCGCCTGCCGTGGCACGACGACCTGCTTGGCGACAGCCAGCGTGGGCTGGTCCATGGCGGCGTGCTGAGCATGCTACTGGATACTCTGTGCGGCTCGGCGGTGCTGTGCGGCCTGCCTGAGCCGGAGGTGTGTCCGACACTCGATCTGCGCGTCGACCACTACCGGCCGGCGCTGGCCGGCCACGGCCTGCACGGTGAGGCCTGGGTGGTACGCAGCTCCGAGTCGGTGGTGTTTACCGAGGGGCGCGTCTGGCAGCAGCCGGAACGCATCGTGGCCCGCGGTATCGGCAACTTCGTGCGGCTGGGGCCGCGCAATACGCCGTCGGGCTTTGCCGCGGCGCTGTTTGGAGAGGTGTCGGCGAATGTTTGAGACCTTCACCGCTAGCCAGTGGTTGGCTCACACCCGCGAACATGGCGATCTGGCGGCATGGTTGGCGCTGGTTCCCTATGCCCGGCGTATCGGCGTCAGCGCCGAGGTCGACGACCACGGCGTGCTCTTCCACCTGGCACCGCAGCAGGGCAACGTGGGCAATGTGCTGCTGCCGGCCCTGCACGGCGGGGTCGTGGCAGCCTTCATGGAAACTGCCGCCTCCCTGGATCTGATGCTGGCGACACGCGAGCCGCGGCTGCCCAAGATCATCGACTTCTCCATCGACTTCCTGCAGGCGGCGCGGTTGGCGCCGACCCAGGCGCGTTGTCGGCTGCTGCGTGAAGGCAAGCGCATGGCCAACGTCCAGGTGACCGCATGGCAGCAGAGCGAGGCGCAGCCGGTGGCCACGGCGCGACTGCACTTCGCCCTGGCCGACCCGGACGACGCCTCGCTGATCAACCGCAACGCTTGAAAAGCGCACGCTGAGCCCCATATCACGATCACGTTACGACCTGGCGCCGAGAGGCCGCCTTTTTTCACTGTGATCCTATGAGGGCTCGTTCCATGGCCACTGCCACTCAAGAAGAAACCCTGGGTTTTCAGACCGAGGTCAAGCAGCTACTGCATCTGATGATCCACTCCCTGTACTCCAACCGGGAGATCTTCCTGCGTGAGCTGATTTCCAATGCCGCCGACGCCTGCGACAAGCTGCGCTACGAGGCACTGGACAACGATGCGCTGTACGAGAATGACAGCGAGCTGCGCGTCGAGATCGAGGTCGACGCCGAGGCCAATAGCGTGACCCTGCGCGACACCGGCATCGGCATGAACCGCGACGAGGTGATCAAGAACCTCGGCACCATCGCCCGCAGCGGTACCGCCGAGTTCCTCCAGCAGCTCTCTGGTGAGCAGCAGAAGGACGCCAAGCTGATCGGCCAGTTCGGGGTCGGCTTCTACTCCGGATTCATCGTCGCCGACGAGGTTATCGTGCGTACACGCCGCGCCGACGAGCCCAGCGAGGCCGGCGTCGAGTGGCGCTCCAAGGGCGAGGGCGAGTTCACCATCGGCGAGATCGAGCGTCCCGCCCGCGGGACCGAGATCGTGTTGTACCTCAAGGACGACGCTAAGGAGTTCGCCGACGACTTCCGGCTCAAGAGCCTGATCCGCAAATACTCCGACCATATCGACGTGCCGGTGCGCATGCCCAAGGTCGAGTCCGCCAAGGACGACGACGGCAACCCCATCGAGGGCAGCGACGTCACCACCTGGGAGACCGTCAATGAGGCCACCGCGCTGTGGGTGCGACCCAAGAGCGACCTCAGCGACGACGACTACAAGGCCTTCTACAAGCACGTCGCCCACGACTTCAGCGATCCGCTGACCTGGAGCCACAACAAGGTCGAGGGCAAGCTCGAGTACACCAGCCTGCTCTACGTGCCCGGCCGCGCGCCCTTCGACCTCTACGAGCGCGATGGCGCGCGTGGCGTCAAGCTCTACGTGCAGCGCGTGTTCATCATGGACGACGCCGAGCAGTTCCTGCCGCTCTACCTGCGCTTCATCAAGGGCGTGGTGGACACCAAGGACCTGTCGCTCAACGTCTCCCGCGAGCTGCTGCAGCAGGACCCGCAGGTCGAGAAGATGAAGAGCGCGCTGACCAAGCGCTCGCTGGATATGCTCAAGAAGCTGGCCAAGGACGACGACGCCTACCAGACCTTCTGGAACACCTTCGGCAGCGTGCTCAAGGAGGGCCCCGCCGAGGACTACGCCAACCGCGACAAGATCGCCGGGCTGCTGCGCTTCGCCACCACCCACACCGACAGCACTACCCAGGATCAGTCGCTGGCGGCCTACGTCGAGCGCATGCAGGAAGGCCAGCAGAAGATCTACTACATCGTCGCCGACAGCTTCAATGCAGCCAAGAACAGCCCGCACCTGGAGATCTTCCGCAAGAAGGGCATCGAAGTGCTGCTACTCTCCGATCGCATCGACGAGTGGCTGATGAGCCACCTCACCGAGTTCGATGGCAAGGCCTTCGTCGATGTGGCCAAGGGCGAGCTGGATCTCGGCGAGATCGAAGGCGAGGAGGAGAAGAAGGCCCAGGAGGAGACCGCCAAGGCCAAGGAAGACCTGCTCAAGCGCGTCAAGGAGGCGCTGGGCGAAGAGGTCCAGGAGGTCAAGGTGACCCACCGCCTGACCGACTCGCCGGCCTGCGTGGTACTACCGGAGAACGAGATGGGCTTCCAGATGCGTCGCATCATGGAAGCCGCCGGCCAGCCGTTGCCGGAGGTCAAGCCGATCCTCGAACTCAACCCTGAGCACGCCCTGGTGGGCCGCCTGGAGGGCGCCGAGGGCGAGGCGTTCGGCGACTTGGCGCGGATCCTGCTCGACCAGGCGATCATCGCCGAGGGTGGTCATCTCGACGACCCGGCGGCCTACGTCAAGCGCCTCAACGCGCTGCTCACCGCCTGACATCCCAGACCTCACGTAGTAAGTAAGCATCGATGGCCCCGCCGGCACTACGCTGGCGGGGCCTTCTGCGTCTGGGGCAGCGAATGTCGCACGCGTTGGCTGGGCGGTCGGCAGAGTCGCCGTTCAACGCCTATGCTGCAGTGAATTCCCGCAAGAGGCAGCGCAATGAATCGTCAGGTCGGCCAGACCAAGCTACGCATCTGCGATGCCCGCGACGAGGGTGCGGCGCTGATGATCATCGATGTCCAGCAGGCCATCGACGACACCCGCTACTGGGGCGAGCGCAACAATCCCGAGATGGAGGCGCGGCTGGCCGATCTGCTGGCCTGCTGGCGCGGTGGCAACGGCAATATCGTGCACGTGCGACACTTCTCGCGCACGCCGCGCTCGCCCTATCGTTCGGGCCAGCCCGGTGCCGACTTCAAGGCGTGCGTGATGCCACGACAGGGCGAACGCGTGGTCACCAAGCACGTCAACAGCGCCTTCATCGGCACCGACCTCGAAAGCTGGCTGCGCCGCTACGGCGTGGCGCGTCTGGTCGTGGCCGGTGTCGCCACCGCGCATTCAGTGAGCACCACGGTGCGTCATGCTGCCTGCCTCGACTTCGCCGTCAGCGTGGTCGAGGATGCCTGCGCTACCTTTGCGGTGGAAGATCGCCACGGCCAGCGTTGGCCTGCCGAAGAAGTGCACCGCTTGAACCTGGCACTGCTCGACGGCGAATATGCAGAGATCGCCTCGACCCTGGAGGTCGTCAGGCACTACTGACGGCTCGACCCACAACAATACGCCATCACGCCTAGCTTCGATGACAAGGAGGGGAATGCACGTGAAAATTGGAGCACCCAAGGAGACGTTTGCCGGTGAGGCCCGAGTGGCCTTGACCCCGGAGAGCGCTGGACACATCCACAAGCTCGGCCACGAGTGCCTGGTGGAGCGCGGCGCCGGCCTGGCCGCCGGCTTTGACGACGACGCCTACCGCGAGGCCGGCGTTACCCTGGTCGATAGCGCCGAGGCACTGTGGCGCGAGGCCGAGGTGGTGATCAAGGTGCGCGAGCCGTCGCGGGCCGAGGCCGACCTGCTGCGCGAGGGGCAGACGCTGATCAGCTTCTTCTGGCCGGCCCAGCAGGAGGCGCTGCTGGAGCGCTGCCGGGCTAGCGGCGCCAGCGTGATCGCCATGGACATGGTGCCGCGCATCTCGCGGGCCCAGAAGATGGATGCGCTCTCCTCGATGGCCAATATCGCCGGCTACCGCGCGGTGATCGAGGCCGGCAACAACTTTGGGCGCTTCTTCACCGGTCAGGTGACCGCCGCCGGCAAGGTGCCCCCGGCCAAGGTGCTGATAATCGGCGCCGGGGTGGCGGGGCTCGCCGCCATCGGCACCGCGACCAGCCTGGGCGCGGTGGTACGCGCCTTTGACGTGCGCCCCGAAGTGGCCGAGCAGATCGAATCCATGGGCGCCGAGTTCCTGTTCCTCGACTTCGATGACAGCGCCGACGGTTCCGAGAGCGGCGGCTACGCCAAGCCCTCCAGCCCCGAGTTCCGCGAGAAGCAGCTGGCGCTGTTCCGTGAGCAGGCGCCGGAGGTGGATATCGTCATCACCACCGCGCTGATCCCCGGCCAGCCGGCCCCTAAGCTGTGGCTGGCGGACATGGTCGCGGCAATGAAACCGGGCTCGGTGATCATCGACCTGGCCGCCGAGAAGGGCGGCAACTGCGACCTGACCCAGCCCGACCAGCGGGTGGTCAGCGACAACGGCGTGGTGGTGGTCGGCTATACCGACTTCCCCTCGCGCATGGCGACCCAGGCCTCGCTGCTCTACGCCACCAACGTGCGGCATATGCTCACCGACCTGACGCCGGAGAAGGACGGCGCCATCGTCCACGACATGGAAGATGACGTGATCCGCGGCGCCACGGTGGCCCACCAGGGCGAGGTGACCTTCCCGCCGCCGCCGCCCAAGGTCAAGGCGATTGCCGCGGCCAAACCCAAGCCCAAGGAGAAAGCGCCGACCCCGGAGGAGAAGAAGGCCGCCGAACTTGCCACCTTCAAGGCCCAGACCAAGCGCCAGCTGACGCTGCTCGGCGCCGGCGGGGCGCTGATGCTGCTACTCGGGCAGATCGCCCCGGCGTCGTTCATGCAGCACCTGATCGTCTTCGTGCTGGCCTGCTTCGTCGGTTTTCAGGTGATCTGGAACGTCAGTCATTCGTTGCACACGCCGCTGATGGCAGTCACCAACGCGATCTCGGGGATCATCATCCTCGGCGCGGTGCTGCAGATCGGCTCGGGCAACTGGGTCGTGGTGCTGCTGGCCGCGATCTCGGTGCTGATTGCAACGATCAATATCGTCGGTGGCTTCCTGGTGACACGCCGGATGCTGGCCATGTTCCAGAAATCCTGAGCGGCGGAGACAGACTATGTTGGGTCAAGGATTCGTATCTGCCGCGGCAATTGCGGCGAGTGTACTGTTCATCCTGTCGTTGGGCGGGCTGAGCAATCAAGAAAAAGCCAAGCGGGCAGTGTGGTACGGCATCGTCGGCATGGCGCTGGCGGTGGTGTTCACCGCCCTGGGGCCGGGCATCGGCGCCTACTGGCTAATGATCCCGATGATCGTTGCCGGCGCGGTGATCGGCTGGTGGGTCGCCAAGCGCGTGGCGATGACCGAGATGCCGCAGCTGGTCGCGGCGCTGCACAGCTTCGTCGGCCTGGCCGCGGTGTTCGTGGCCTGGAGCGCCGACCTGGAGCGGCGCCGGGTGCTGGCGGTACGCGCCACCGAAGGGGCGGCCGAGGAGTTCTCGGCCTTCGCCGCGCTGGTCGCCACCAAGGCGCCCGACGAGCTGACCTTCCTGCAGCTCGAAGTGGTATTCGCCATCTTCATCGGTGCGGTGACCTTCACCGGCTCGGTGATCGCCTTCGGCAAGCTGGCCGGCAAGGTCGATGGCAAGCCCAAGCAGCTGCCCGGTGGCCATCTGCTGAATGCCGTGGCGGCGGGGTTGTGCCTGCTGCTGGCGATCGCCTACCTGAACGGCGCCGGTTTCTGGACGCTGCTGGTGCTGGCGGCGCTGTCGTTCTTCATCGGCTATCACCTGATCATGGGCATCGGCGGTGCCGACATGCCGGTGGTGGTATCGATGCTCAACAGCTACTCCGGCTGGGCGGCGGCGGCCATCGGTTTCACGCTCTCCAACGATCTGCTGATCGTTACCGGTGCGCTGGTCGGCTCGAGCGGGGCGATTCTCTCTTACATCATGTGCAAGGCGATGAACCGCAACTTCCTCAGTGTGATCCTCGGCGGCTTTGGCGGCACCAGCGGGCCGGCGGCGGAGATCGAGGGCGAGCAGGTGGCCATCGACGCCGGCGGCGTAGCCGCGGCGCTCAACAGCGCCGACAGCGTGGTCATCGTGCCGGGCTACGGTATGGCGGTGGCCCAGGCCCAGAACGCGGTGAGCGAGTTGACCCGCAAGCTGCGCGCGGCGGGCAAGGAGGTGCGCTTCGCCATTCACCCGGTGGCCGGCCGGTTGCCGGGGCACATGAACGTGCTGCTGGCCGAAGCCAAGGTGCCCTACGATATCGTGCTGGAGATGGACGAGATCAACGACGATTTCCCCGACACCGACGTGGTGATCGTGATCGGCTCCAACGATATCGTCAATCCCGCCGCCCAGGAGGATCCCAACAGCCCCATCGCCGGCATGCCGGTGCTCGAGGTATGGCGCTCGCGGGTGGTGTTCGTGTGCAAGCGTGGCCAGGGTACCGGCTACTCGGGCATCGAGAACCCGCTGTTCTTCAAGGACAACACGCGCATGCTCTACGGCGATGCGCGGGACAGCATCGATACGTTGATCCCGCTGATCGAATAGGCCCCATGCCGCGATCTTTTGCCCACCAACGCCCCTCTCGAGGGGCGTTTTTGGTTACCATGCGGCGTAACGTTAACCTCAATAGGCTCAGAGGCGACCATGTCACAACAACCCACGCGAGTGGCGGTGCTCGGCGGCGGCAGCTTCGGCACTGCCCTGGCCAGCATCGCCGCCGACAACGGCTGTGCGGTGCGCCAGTGGCTGCGCGACGCGGCACTGGCCGAGGAGATCAACCGCGACCAGCGCAACTCGCGCTACCTGCCGGACTACGCCATCAACCCCGCGGTGCACGCCAGCAGCGATATGGCCGAGGTGCTCGACGCCGCCGAGCTGGTGCTGGTGGCGATCCCCTCCAAGGCGTTTCGCGAGGTGGTGCGCCAGGCGCGCCCCTACTTGAATGCCGAGCAGATCCTGGTGAGTACCACCAAGGGCATCCAGGAGGAGGGGTTCAAGCTGATGAGCCAGATCCTCGAGGAGGAGACTGGCTTTGGCCATATCGGCGTGCTCTCGGGGCCCAACCTGGCCTCCGAGGTGGCGCAAAAGCAGCTCACCGCCACGGTAATCGCCAGCGATGACCCGCTGACCCGCGCGCGGGTGCAGAGCGTGCTCGGCTGCGACTACTTTCGGGTCTATGCCAGCAATGACCGCTACGGGGTCGAGCTGGGCGGCGCGCTCAAGAACATCTATGCCATCGCCGCCGGCATGGCCGCGGCGCTCGGCATGGGTGAGAACACCCGCAGTATGCTGATGACCCGGGCGTTGGCCGAGATGAGTCGCTTCGCCGTGGAGGAGGGCGCCAACCCCATGACCTTTCTTGGGTTGGCCGGCGTCGGGGATCTCATCGTCACCTGCTCGTCGAACCTGTCGCGCAACTACCGGGTCGGCCATGCGCTGGGCGAGGGGCGCACCCTGGACGAGGCCGTCGAGGCACTGGGCCAGGTCGCCGAGGGCGTTAACACCGTGCGCCTGGTGCGCGACAAGGCCAACGCCGAAGGCATCTACATGCCGTTGGCCGAAGGCCTCTACCAGGTGCTGTTCAACGACGTACCGGCGCGTCAGATGGCCAAGATGCTGATGCAGGGCGAGCAGAGCAGCGACGTGGAGTTCATCCTCTCCCGCGAGGACGTCAAGCAGGCACGCCGCCGGGAGGCCAAGGATGGCGATTGAACGACTGTGGATCATGCGCCATGGCGAAGCCGGCCGTGGCGTGCCGGATGCCGCGCGCCGCCTTACGTCGCGCGGTGAGGCTGAAGTGCAGCGTATGGCCGCCTGGCTGGCCGATGAGCTGAGCGACGCCGAGCGCCAGGCGCTACGCATCGTCGCCAGCCCCTTCACCCGCGCCCAGCAGAGTGCCGCGCTGGTCGCCGAGACGCTGGGTGGCGAGCTCGACACGCTGGACTGCATCACGCCGGACGACGCGCCAATGGTGGTCATCGATTGGCTGCAGGCCAATGCCGGCCGGCCGCTGCTGCTGGTCAGCCATATGCCGCTGGTCGGCGAGCTGACCGCCTGCCTTGTCGAGGGGCCGCGCGGCCGGGGGCTGGGCTTCGCCACGGCGGCGGTAGCCAGCCTCGAGGCGGAAGTGTGGGCTACCGGCTGTGCCACTCTGCGCGGCCTGACGATGCCGGGTGAGCTGCGCTGAGCGCCTCTTCTTCCAGGCTTGAACTTTAGTCGGAAATTGCTGCATCCCGCTTGTTCGCCATCGCCAAAGTCTTTAGCTTGTATGTTGTATGATGTATGACACCGACAAGGATCGGCGGTCGATGAAAACCGGGGGCGCTCAGCCTCCAGAGCAAGAGGGCAGACGGGTGACGTTTTCCAACCAAGCAGTGAAACGTGCAGTAGGCGATGGGCTGTTATCGTTCCCCATCACCGATTTCGATGAGCAAGGCCGCTTCGACGAGGCGAGCTATCGTGAGCGCCTGGCGTGGTTCATCGGCCACGATATCTCTGCGGTCTTCGTCGCCGGTGGCACGGGGGAGTTCTTCAACCTGTCACTCGATGAATTCCGTCGAGTGGTCAAGGCAGCGGTCGAAGTGGTCGATGGCAAGCTGCCGGTGATCGCCAGCGCTGGCCTGAGCGTGGAAACCGGCAAGGCCTTTGCTAAGGCCGCGGAAGAGGCGGGCGCCGACGGTATTCTGTTGATGCCGCCCTATTTGACCGAGTGCCCGCAGGATGGCCTAGTCGAATACGCCAAGCAGATCTGCGACTCGACCTCGCTGGCGATGATCTACTACAACCGCGGCAACGGCATTCTCAATGCCGAGTCGGCGCAGACGCTGGCCGACCAGTGTTCCAACCTGGTAGGCCTCAAGGATGGCAAGGGTGACATCCAACTGCTCAACAAGATCGTCAAGACGGTGGGTGACCGGCTGGTCTATGTCGGCGGCGTACCGACCGCCGAGATCTTCGCCGAGGCCTATCTCTCGATTGGGGTGAACACCTACTCTTCTGCGGTATTCAACTTCGTGCCTGACATGGCCGTGACCTTCTACAAGGCGCTGCGCAACGGCGATAGCGCAACGGTCAAGCGGATCACCAACGACTTCTTCATACCCTTTGTGGACCTACGGGATCGCAAGGCGGGCTATGCCGTCAGCCTGATCAAGGCCGGGGCGGCAATCATCGGCAGGCCGGCGGGCAATGTAAGAGCGCCGCTGGAAATGCCGAGTAACGCTGAAGTCGAACATTTAAAAGATCTTGTCCAGCGCTGTTCATAAGTTCCAGGGCGTCGGTTGTGGAGGTCTTGAAATGGCCTGTAAAACTTCCCAGGTGAAAATATGATTGATGCGGGTAATTCAACACCAGTTATTACAGAGTACAGAGTGGTTCCAGTCGCCGGACGCGACAGCATGCTGCTGAATATTGGTGGTGCTCATTCGCCTTTCTTTACTAGAAATATTTTGATATTGAAAGATAGCTCTGGAAATGTTGGTATCGGTGAAGCTCCTGGCGGTGAGGTGATTCAACGCTCTCTTGAAAAGGCAGAATCATTCGTCGTTGGTAGCTCTCTAGGCAGAGTGAAAAAAGTGGTCGCCTCACTCAATAAGGATGGCCAGAATAAAGATTATGAAGATTTTGGCCAAGGCGCCTGGACATTCGAACTGAGGGTGAATGCGGTTGCTGCGCTAGAGGCCGCATTACTCGATCTCCTGGGGAAGCATCTAGGTGTACCGGCTGCGGAGTTGCTAGGGGATGGGAAGCAGCGCGACCATGTGGAGGTGCTAGGTTACTTGTTCTTTATTGGAGAGCGGCAGGCGACCCCGCTTGAATATCGGGCAGGGAGCGCCAGCCAGCAGCATGAGTGGTATCGACTGCGTGATGAAAAAGCCCTTACGTCATCAACAGTAATCGAGCTTGCACAGGCTGCCCAGGATCGCTATGGGTTCCGAGATTTCAAGTTGAAGGGAGGCGTGCTTCCTGGAGCTGAAGAGATAGAGATAGTCACTGAGTTATCTCAGGCATTTCCCGAGGCGCGCACTACAGTCGACCCTAATGGCGCCTGGTCGCTGCAGGAGGCGATAGCACTGTGCCGAAATCTCAAGGATATCTTGGCGTATGTTGAAGACCCTTGTGGGGCAGAGCAAGGGTTCTCAGGGCGAGAAATATTGGCAGAATTTCGTCATGCGACAGGAATGCCCATTGCCACCAATATGGTAGCTACCAATTGGCGAGAAATGGCGCATGCGTTAATGCTCAGATCCGTAGATATCCCACTGGCAGATCCGCATTTCTGGACACTATCCGGTGCCATAAGGGTCTCCCAGCTATGTGCAGATCATGGCATGACATGGGGCTCTCACTCGAATAACCATTTTGATATATCACTCGCCATGTTTGCCCAGGTGGGCGCGGCAGCCATAGGGAATACTACGGCGTTGGATACACACTGGATATGGCAAGAGGGCGATAGCCGACTAACCCTGGATCCGCCAGAGATCGTCAACGGGAAGCTGGCGGTTAGTGATAAGCCGGGATTAGGTGTCGATATTGATATGTCAGCAATAGAGGAGGCGCATAAGCTTTATAACAATTTACCAAGTGGCGCTCGTGATGACGCTACTGCAATGAAGTACCTGATTGAAGGATGGACTTTCGATCCCAAGAAGCCAGCTTTGGTTCGCTAAAGGTTGACTAACAAGCTCAATAAAGGGGAGTGACATGAAAAAAAGTATCGTCAGTATTGCGACTGCATTTACCGTATTGGCTGCGGCTAGTGCAATGGCTGAATATCCTGAGAAGAATATAGAAGTGATTGTGCCTTTCTCTGCTGGAGGTGGAAACGACACTTTTGTCAGGGCACTTCAGCCATTGCTCGAGGAAAAGCTGGATACCGATATTGTGGTTCGCAATATCGCCGGTGGTGGTGGCGCTGTAGGCCTCACTCGGGCAGTGGCATCCGATCCAGATGGCTATACCCTCGCTGCAGCAAGTAATGCATTGCAGACTTTGGAAGCGATGGGGAATGTTGCATTCACCAGCGAAGACTTCGACTTTATAGCCAAGGTTCTGGAAGAGCCTTATGTTGTTGCTGTCAGCGGGGACAGTGAATTTGACAGCCTCGAGGCTATGGTTACTGCTGCACAGGAGGGCAGGTCTGTACAGGTTGGTGTATCTGGCGTTGGTTCGTCAGCGCACATTGCTGCCGTCGCCTTCTCCGATGCCGCCGATGTTGAATTCAACATCATTCCTTATCCAGGAGGCTCGGAAACGATTTCTGCTGCGATGGGGGGGCACGTTGATGGGGTAGTGTTGGGTGGTGCGGAGCTTCGCTCACCACTGCAATCAGGACGTCTCAAGGCGCTTGGGATGTCGTATGAGGAGCGCAGCGATTCACTGCCTGACGTCCCGACGTTCAAAGAGGAGGGCTATGACCTTTCATTGACTGTTTGGCGCGGAATTGCAGGGCCAAAGGGGCTGCCTGACAATGTCAAGGAAACGTGGGTGAGTGCCATTGAAGAAATCATGGCAGAGGGATCCTTCCAGGAAACTGCTGACAACCTTGGGTTAGACATTGCCCCTCTCTATGGCGATGAACTTGATGAATTCATCACCACCTCTGCACAGATCATGCGAGAGGCTGCAGGCGATCTTGCACAGTAATTCTTTTGGAGCTTGACTGATGGATAGAGATACTGGAAAACCCTTGTTCGATATTTTCCTCTTGGTGGCATCAGGAATTGGCTTTTATTATGCTACTACTCTTCCATCGATCACATCGGCGGGAGGTATCACTCCCGCCTTTTTTCCAAAACTACTGTCAGGGCTGATATTCGTTTGTGCGGTGCCCTGTTTCATCCGCGATAGCCTGGAATGGCTATCGCAGCAGCGGGAGCGTGATTATAAGGATGAGGGCGTACGCGGTGATGGACCTAAAAGCGCCGTGGCTCAATGGTTTTTTATCATGGTGCTTATTATAGGCTACGCTCTCATATTCGAACGTTTGGGCTATTTGGTGAGTACTACCTTATTCTGCTTTTTAGCAGTGCTTGGCATGGTCGTGTTGAGCGGAGAGTTCTCTAACATGAGTTCTGTTGAGAAGTTGAAAAGTGGCTTGAGTTACCTCGTGTTCTCTATCATATTGTCTTCTTCTATATTCTTTATTTTTACAGCCCTATTTAATATTCCGCTGCCAAACTAGTCTGGAGGCTTTCCCATGCTTGCTGGATATATAGAAGGTCTCTCAATGGTTTTTCAATTCGGTACTCTGCTGGCGATTGCCGGCGGTACCTTGTTGGGGATCATCATGGGGGTATTGCCTGGCTTGACATCAGCCATGGCCATTGCACTACTGCTGCCTGTTACATTCGGGATGCCCCCGGTGATGGGGATCGGAATGCTGTTAGGAGCCCTGTGTGGGGCTGGTGTGAGTGGCTCTATTCCTGCGATTCTATTGAATATTCCCGGAACGCCCTCATCTGTTGCTACGACTTTCGATGGTTATCCCATGGCCCAGAAAGGCGAAGCGGGACGAGCCTTGGGGTTGGCTATAGTCGCTTCTTTCGTAGGCGGGGTGGCCAGTATGATCATCCTCAGCCTGCTGGCTCCACCAATTGCTGAGTTCGCCCTCAGATTCGGTGCTGCAGAATATTTTTCCTTGAGTATTTTTGGTCTGGTAATCATTGCATCAGTGGCCGGTAAATCTCTTCTCAAGGGTTTGATTGCAGGTCTGATTGGATTTTTTGCCTCGACCATAGGGACTGATCCAATTGTCGGCGTGGATCGCTTTACCTTTGGTCAGCTGTCGTTGCTGACAGGGATCAACATTCTTCCGGCCTTGATTGGTTTGTTCGCCATTTCTCAGATATTGAAGAATGCTTTTGAGTATGATCCTGCCGAAAAGATTACAGCAGGCAGGCATAAGATTGACCTTGCACGCCCCAGATTCGTCGAGACATTTCGTAATTGGCGCGCATTGCTGGCGGGGATTGGGTCAGGCTCTGTCGTTGGCCCGGTTCCTGGTGCAGGCGGTAGCATCGCGTCACTTGTTGCTTATGACCAAGCACGTCGCTTTTCTAAGCACCCTGAGAAGTTCGGTACCGGACATAGCGCTGGTATCGTATCCGTCGAAAGTGCCAATAATGCCTTGCTGGGCGGTGCTCTCATACCGACTCTGGCGTTGGGCATTCCTGGTGAGGCAGCAACAGCTGTATTGCTGGGTGGGTTGATGATCCAAGGTATCACGCCAGGTCCGATGTTGTTCGCGGATCAGAGTGGGACTATATATGGAATTTTCCTGGCCTATCTCGTGGCAAACTTTGCGATGCTGCTCATCATGTGTCTGGGCATAAAAGTCTTTGTGAAAGTACTCATGGTGCCCAGGAAGCAGTTGCTGGCTGCGATCGTGGTTTTTTGCTTCATCGGTGTCTATGCGGTCGATGGTGATGTGTTCAATATATATCTGATGCTGGCGTTTGGTGTGCTTGGATATTTTCTGAACCGATATGGCTTCGGTACCGCTCCCGTTATATTGGGTTTGATTCTTGGGCCTATTGCTGAGTCAAATCTTCGCCGTGGACTACAAACCTTTCAGGGGGACTGGACGCCATTCTTTACTAGGCCATTAAGTGTGATTTTTCTTGGGGTGGCATTGCTGCTTTTGGTAGCCACTCTTTGGCAAAATTATCGTACGTCTAAGAAAGAAAAGGAAAGAAAAATGATACACGATGAAAATGGTATGGAGCGCCATACATCATGAGTGCCATTGTTTCTTTGGATGCTTTGTACGACACGATTGAGCGTGCATTGTCACGGGCCGGTGTGTCTGCTGAAGATGCTGCCGTCTGTGCAAGGATACATGCAGAAAGCACCAGGGATGGTGTTGCATCGCACGGGATTAACCGTATCCCCAGACTGATTGACTATATCAAGCGAGGCTGGGTGAACCCCTATACAAGTTTGTCGCTCATCCATTCTATGGGGACAATCGAGAGTTATGATGGAGGGTTCGGGCTGGGCGTCGGGAATGCAATGCTGGCTACCCAGCGCGCCATGGAATTGGCGCGCGTTCACGGGGTTGGAATCGTGACGATACGCGATACGACTCATTGGATGCGAGGTGGGAGCTATGCCTGGCATGCGGTGGAACAAGGTTTTTCTGCCATCATGTGGACGAATACTGAGTCCTGCATGCCGGCATGGGGGGCTGTCGAGCAGAGTATAGGCAACAATCCACTGGTCATTGCCGTTCCCGGCGATCCAGTTCCGTTGGTACTGGATATAGCGATGTCGCAATTCTCCTATGGCCGATTGGCATCGACCGCTGAGCGAGGAGAGTCGCTACCTGTCGATGGGGGCTTTGATGTCGATGGTGACTTGAGCCGTGACCCCAAGGCAATCCAGTCGTCACGACGCTTGCTCCCCATGGGATATTGGAAAGGCTCCGGCCTTGCCATTCTCTTGGATGCCATGGCGGCGATGCTAGCTCAAGGACGAAGCGGTCACCGCATCGATGAATTGCAACGCGGGAGTGGTACTGGCTGTTGCCAAGTATTCATGGTCTTCGATCCTGAACACCTAGGCGGTCGTCAGATGTGCAATGAGTTGGTTGACGGCATGACGTCACACTTGTCGTCACTGGCACCGGACGCCCCTGACGGTAGCGTTCGCTGGCCGGGTGCTTCAACCTTCCAGCGTCGGGTTGGAGATAGTCAGGTCATCCGCGTCAGCGAAGAGATTTGGCAACAGATCAGAGCGTTAGCTGGCGATTGACTCCCACGCATACCGAGCATTTCGGAGGGCGATGCATAGCCTCTTTAGCTGCTACAATAGTATGACATCATACTTTGTGGGGCGGCGCCCGATTCATGAACAGGGAAACGACTATGGCAAGCAGTGTTGCCGGACTGAATCTACGCAAGGTTACCCGAGAGGGAAGTCTGTCCGTGCATGTGGCTGACCAGCTGGAGTCTCTTATTACCGAGGGCAAGGTGGCGGTGGGCGAGAAGCTGCCCACCGAGAACAGCCTGTGCGACTCCTTCGGTGTCAGCCGCACGGTGATAAGAGAAGCGATCACCCATCTCAAGTCGCTCGGCCTGGTGGAAACCCGTCGTGGTGTAGGCACGACGGTGCTGCGTGCCACGACGGTTGAAGCCAAGCCGGCCGAGAGCATCAGTGCCACCACGGTCGAGGACATCCTGCATGTGCTCGAACTGCGCCTGGCACTGGAGCCGGCCGCTGCCGAGCTGGCCGCCGAGCGTCATGACGATGCCGATCGCGTCTTGCTAGAGTCATCGCATGCGGCCTTTATCAAGGCGCATGCCGAGAAGAGCCAGGCGCGCGTCGAGGACTACGAATTCCATCACGCCATCGCCAAGGCGACCAAGAACCCGTTTTACAACAGCTTTTTCGAGCAGTTGAGCCAGAGCGTGATTCCACGTGCCAAGCTGCTCAGCATCGAGATCAACCCCGATGCCTCATCGCGCTACCTCGAACGGGTGCAGGAAGAGCATGCCTACATTCTGGAGGCGATCCTCTCGCGTGACGCCGAGGCGGCACGCGAGACGATGTACCAGCACCTCAATCGGGCGCGCAACATGTATGCCAAATACCGCGATCAATGAAAGGAGAACATGATGTCACTGGAGGGTAAGCTCCTCATCGGCCAGCAGGCCGTCAGCGGCGAGCGCGCCGAGATCCGCGCTACCAATCCCGCCACCGGCGAGGCCCTCGAGCCGGTCTACCGTGGCGGCAGCCAGGCCGAGGTCGAGCGCGCCTGTGAACTCGCCGAGGCGGCCTTCGACGCCTACCGCGAGACCACGCTCGAGGAGCGCGCGACCTTTCTCGAGACCATTGCCAGCGAGATCGAGGCCATCGGCGATGAGCTGACCCAGCGCGGCATGGCCGAGACCGGCCTGCCCCAGGCGCGCCTCGAGGGCGAGCGCGGCCGCACC
>NZ_NSKB01000019.1 GCF_002286975.1 Halomonas salipaludis | reverse complement strand
ACCGAAGCCGATGATGGTCTTGCAGATGATCAGGCTCGGCTTGTCGTCGTGCTGCTTGGCCAGCTCGATGGCGGCCTGGATCTCCTCGGGCTTATGGCCGTCGACGTTGGGCACCACGTGCCAGCCGTAGGCCTCGAAGCGCTTGGCGGTATCGTCGGTGAACCAGCCTTTGACCTCGCCGTCGATGGAGATGCCGTTGTCGTCATAGAAGGCCACCAGCTTGCCCAGCCCCTGGGTGCCGGCCAATGACGCCACCTCGTGGGAGATGCCCTCCATCAGGCAACCGTCGCCGAGGAAGCACCAGGTGCGATGATCGATCACAGTGTGCCCCGGGCGATTGAACTGCGCCGCCAGGGTGCGCTCGGCAATCGCCATGCCCACCGCGTTGGCCAGGCCCTGGCCCAGCGGGCCGGTAGTGGTCTCGACGCCGGCGGTGTAGCCCAGCTCCGGGTGGCCCGGGGTTCTGGAGTGCAACTGACGGAAATTCTGCAGGTCCTCGAGGCCCAGCGCATAGCCGGACAGGTGCAGCAGCGAATAGAGCAGCATCGAGCCGTGGCCGTTGGAGAGCACGAAGCGGTCGCGGTTGGCCCAGTGCGGGTTGGCCGGGTTGTGGCTGAGGTGGTCGTTCCACAGCACTTCGGCGATATCGGCCATGCCCATGGGAGCGCCGGGGTGGCCGGACTTGGCCTTCTGTACGGCATCCATGGACAGCGCGCGAATGGCGTTGGCCAGTTCGAAACGGGATGGCATGTCGAGTTTTCCTTTGATAACGGACATTAAGCAGTCAGACGCTTGGCGATGAGTGTCTCGAGGGTTTGCTGGTCGTCGGCGAAGCGCCTGATGCCCTCGGCCAATTTCTCGGTGGCCATGGCATCTTGGTTATGCTCCCAGCGGAAGGTTGGCTCATCGAGCGGTGCAAGGGGCGCGGTGGTATCCGGGAGCTCGACGGCTTTCTTGACGTCGCCTTCCTCGGCCGCCAGCTCTTCCAGTAGTGCCGGTGAAATGGTTAGCCGCGGGCAGCCGGCCAGGGCCAGGACTTGGTCGATGGTGCGGAAGCTGGCCCCCATCACCACAGTGTCGTAGCCGCCGCGACCGACCCTTGCGCAGACGCCGTGCACGAAGTTAACGCCGGGATCCTCTGTCGGGGCATAGTCGCGTCCGCTCTCCTTCTTGTGCCAGTCGGTGACTCGCCCGACGAAGGGGGATACCAGGAAGACGCCGGCATCGAAGCAGGCCTGGGCCTGAGCGTCACTGAACAGCAGCGTCAGGTTGCACTGAATGCCCTCCTTCTCCAGCACCTCGGCGGCACGAATGCCCTCCCAGGTCGAGGCCAACTTGATCAGCACGCGGTCGCGACCCACACCACGTCGCGCATATAGCTCGACCAATTCGTGTGCCTTGCGAATGCTGGCCTGGGTGTCGAAGGAGAGTCGGGCTGCCACCTCGGTAGAGACCCTGCCTGGCACTACGTCGGCAATTTCGCTGCCCATGGCGACCGCCAGGCGGTCCACGCACTGACTTGTGCGCTCGGCAAGATCGCCCCCCTCGTTCCGTGCCTCGCTCAGCACATCATCGATGAGCTCTTGGTACCCGGGCAGTTCGAATGCCTTGAGGATCAAGGATGGGTTGGTGGTGGCGTCCTGGGGCTGGTAGCGCCGGATGGCGTCGAGGTCGCCGGTGTCGGCAACTACGAGGGAGTGCTGGCGCAGGGCATCGAGACGGGACATAGGACTTCCTCTGTTTTTATGATCGGCGTGTGAGCATATGATGCGTGGATTTTCTAGGAGTTTCGGCTAATCATGCCAATGTGTCGAGCCGCAATCGTTAGACTAAAGTACTGTTATTATCTTTTCTTTGAATGATGTGGGAATAATGTCAATATTATCAGTAGCTTATTTCCATCTTGTTTCTTGGTCTGCTGTTGCGAGCGGTGGGTTGATAGGGCTTCTTATGATCGCATGCTTTACATATGATCGGTTGATGATAGTTTGATGCTGAACGGCAGGCGTCGCAGAGCCGTGGGCCGAGAACCGATGCCATCACCAGAGGAGATCACCATGCCAGATATTGCGCCTTCACTCAGAGTCGCTATCGGTGGCGATGAAGCTGCCTTCGAACTAAAGGAAGTGCTTATCGCTCACGTGAGAGCGCTGGGTCATGAAGTCGAAGACTTCGGTACTTATAATGCCGAACCGATCCTCTATCCGGATGTGGCCTTCGAGGTTGCCACGGCGATCAAGGAGGGACGCTTCGATCGCGGCGTGTTGGTCTGCGGTACAGGTATCGGGGTGGCCATCTCTGCCAACAAGGTGCCCGGCGTTCGCGCCGCCCAGGCCCATGACACTTATTCTGCCGGCAAGGCACGCACCAGCAATGACGCTCAGATCGTGACGCTGGGTGCCAGGGTCGTGGGGCCGGAGCTGGCCAAGGAGATCGTGTCTACTTTTCTGGGACAGTTCTTCCCCGGAGGCCCTTCCGCCGAGAAGCTGGCTAGGATCGCTGAATATGAGGCGCGCCTCGTTGGTGAGAAGCGGTGAGCCAGCGCCGGTCGATAATAACCATGGTGAGTCGGTAAGGTCCCGGTCCACCTATGCTCAGGGAGCATGTTGTCATGACACGCCTGTTGAATGATCCCAATGACTTTCCCGAAGAGGCTCGCCTGGGGTTGGTGGCCGCCCATCGTGACAAGCTAATGGCCGTGCCCGGCGGTGTGATACGCAGTACCCGGAGTGAGGCCGGTACCGTAGCGGTCGTGATCGGCGGAGGCAGTGGCCACTACCCGGCCTTCGCCGGCTTGGTGGGGCAGGGCCTGGCCCATGGTGCCGTCATGGGCAACTTATTTACCTCTCCGTCGGCTCAGCAGGTCTATTCCGTCGCCAAGGCGGCGGATAACGGTGGTGGCGTACTGCTGAGTTTCGGCAACTATGCCGGTGACGTGCTGCATTTCGGCCGGGCCCGGGAGCGGCTGATTGCTGAGGGGATTCCCTGCGAGATCGTCACCATCACCGATGATGTGGCCAGCGCTTCTCTGGTCGAATTCGACAAGCGGCGTGGCATTGCTGGTGACTTGACAGTATTCAAAGCGGCGGCTGCAGCGGCGGAAGCGGGTGCGACCCTCGATGCGGTGGTGGCCGTAGCCCGGGAGACTAATCGCCGCACCCGTTCCTTTGGCGTAGCTTTTGATGGCTGCACCCTGCCTGGGGCGGAGGACGCGCTTTTTCACGTGCCCGCGGGGAAGATGGCCATTGGTCTCGGCATCCATGGCGAGCCTGGAATCAGTGAGGCTGATGTGCCAACTGCTAACGGATTGGCGGAGATGCTGGTTAAGCGTCTGCTCGATGAGGTTCCGGAGGGCATTGAACCACATGGTGCCCGCGTGGTGCCGATACTCAACGGGCTTGGAACCGTCAAGTATGAAGAGCTTTTCGTGGTCTACCGCCGGGTGGATGAGCTGCTGCGTGAAGCGGGACTACGGATTGTCGAGCCGGAGGTGGGAGAGCTGGTGACCAGCCTGGACATGGCAGGCGTGTCTCTAACCCTATTGTGGCTTGACGATGAGATAGCGCGCTGCTGGATGGCGCCCGCGGATGCCCCGGCTTTTCGCAAGGGGAGCGTGCGGCCAGCGGAAGCCATCGACCCTGCCGAAGTGGAGTCGGTCGGCCAGCTTGGGGTGCCGCCGGCCAGCGCAGCATCCAAAGAGCTAGCCTGCGGCGTGGTGGCGGCACTCGATGCCTTGGCCGCCATCGTCGACGAAAATGCTGCCGAGCTGGGGCGTATCGACGCGGTGGCAGGGGATGGCGATCATGGTATTGGCATGCAGCGTGGCAGCAAAGCCGGCCTTAAGGCTGCCAGAGACGTCCACTCTGCTGGCGCTGGTGCTGGAACGGTGCTGCGTCGGGCGGCGGAGTGTTGGTCCGACCAGGCGGGGGGTACCTCTGGAGCAATCTGGGGTGTCATTCTGACCTCCATCGGTGAGGCTCTGGGTGACGAGGATTCGTTATCTGCCGAACACCTGGCCGCTGGCGTGGCCGCTGCCAGCGATAATGTCATGAACTTTGGCAAGGCCAAGCCCGGCGATAAGACCCTGGTGGACGTGTTGGTGCCCTTTGCCGAGTGCTTGTCGGCGTCGGTAGCCGCGGGCGAGAGTGTTGGTACCGCCTGGGAGAGAGCCTCGCGAAGAGCCCAGAAGGCTGCCGAGGCAACGGCGGACTTGCTGCCCCGGGTGGGGCGTGCGCGCCCCTTGGCCGAAAAGAGCTTGGGAACACCAGATGCCGGTGCCATATCACTGGCCATCATCGTTCGTGCCCTGGTGCCCGTCCTGGAGCACTGCGAATAAGGCGCTGCCCGGTTTTGCGGATGAAAGTCGAGGATCCCGTCCCGTGGCGGGAACCTAGCGGATATGAAGTATGCTAATGTCCGCCATGACAAGAGCCGGGAAGAGCAGCAGGATGAGTGAACGTCAGGATGCCGTGGATATCGATCTGATGACTGAGATCGCTACTCTTTACTACGTAAAGGGTGAGACTCAGGAGATCATCGCCAATCGTTTGGGGCTGTCGCGGGTACGCGTCGGG
Source organism: Halomonas salipaludis (assembly GCF_002286975.1). Classification (GTDB taxonomy): domain Bacteria; phylum Pseudomonadota; class Gammaproteobacteria; order Pseudomonadales; family Halomonadaceae; genus Franzmannia; species Franzmannia salipaludis. Next base: position 25,981 of record NZ_NSKB01000019.1, on the reverse strand, counting down.
CGATTGCTCAAGCGAGCCCAGGCGGAGGGCATCGTCGATGTCAGAGTACGCCAGCATCCGGCGGTTAGCGCCGAGATCGAGCAGGAGCTCAAGCGGCGTTTCGGCCTCAAGCGGGCGCTGATCGCCCTAGATAACTCCGACCCAGATGCGCAACGTTCCTCAGTAGCCAGCTTGGTGGCGGATCACTTGTCCCGCAGTCTGGCCGATGGCCAGATCGTTGCTGTCGGGATGGGCCGCAACGTTGGAGCAGTGGCCGACAATGTTTTCGGCGCGGAGCGGCTCAATGTGTCTTTTGTCTGTGCTATCGGTGGCTCCCTGCGGGCAGGGGAGTACATGAATCCTGACCATATCTGCCGACGCCTGGCGAGCAAGTTCGGTGGCGAGAGTGAGACGCTCTACGCGCCGGCACTGGCACAGAGCGGTGAGCTGAGGGATGCCCTCTACGACAATTCGACAGTGCGCCAGACCCTGGATCGAGCTAGACGGGCTGACATCGCCCTGATCGGGGTGGGAGACGTCAGCGAGAATAGCAATATGGTACGTATGGGCTGGTTCTCGCCTCAGGAAATAGCAGAGGCGCGCCTATCAGGCACCGTGGGCGACATGATGGGGTACGACTTCATCGATATACACGGCCGCCCCTCGGTCACCCCAATGCAGGGGCGCGTGATCGGCCTCAATATCCAGGACCTGACTCGCATCTCTGATGTGATCGCCATCGCCAGTGAGAACACCAAGGCGGTGGGGATTCTTGGCGCCTTGCGCACCGGGGTGATTGACACCCTGGCGACCAGTGCTACCAACGCACACACCATCATTCGCCTTGATGAGGCGACCTCCTAGCCCGCCCCTAGCCGATGACGTCGTGAGTGATGGCTGTCACTCACGGCTTGCTCTCGACGGCTCATAAGGAATGACGCGTCGTCTGCGTCCACTTTCTTGTCTGTTCATTCGTTCGACACAAGATCATATATTCCAGGCTTTGGCGGGGATGGAGGCGCCGGGAGTATTTTTAAAAACCAACGATATGGATATTTTTCCTTATGAATCATAGGTATGTGTTGGTAGCCTAAAGTCTTAGAGAATGAAGCGATGGCGAGGTTGACTCATCGGCCATGCTGGGCGTTAATGCATATGAACAGTTAAAGAGCTTTTGAAACGCCCCAGAGGCAAACGAGATTAGCGGATGCAAGGCTGAAGGCTACAGGTGCTGTGAAAAAATTTTGCTGTGGCATGCCCTGGACAATCCAGGCTGTGACAGTAGCTATAAAGGAATTTTATAAATTAGAAAAACCTCACTTGGCCTGGTGACCAGATCATCATTCTGATGATGAACTACGTTTGGGGGCTGGGTAGCTTGGCGAAGTGCCCTGACACCTCATTCATTCTGGGTAAGCGTGTAGTTATAAGTGACCTGCTTTGGGTGTGCGAAGCTGTATTGGGTTGAGTGATATTGGCCCTGCTATAGCGGGGGTCTATAAAGGGGAGTGGTATGTCGTCAAGGCAGGATTTCCAGCTCTTGTTCCTCGTGGGTATCAATGCGGCGATCATTATTGCGGCAATGACCCTGGTGGGGGAGCGATTCATGACGCTCTACAATTTCCAGTCCATGGGCACACAGATTCCAGAGCTTGGCTTGCTGGCTTTAGGAGTGATGCTTGCCATGATATCCGGCAGAGGGGGGATCGATTTATCGGGTATTGCACTGGCGAATCTCTCGGGAGTTGTGGCTTTCATGATTGCGCCAATGATCATTGCGCCGGCAGTATCACCAGTAGGGTTCTTATTGTCCTTCTCTGCAATCGCACTGGGAGTTGGTGTTATAGGTGGTGCGATTAATGGTATGTTAATCGGCTATGCCGGGATGACGCCTATCATCGTTACACTAGGTACGCAGCTGTTATTCACGGGCATAGCAGTGGGTGTGACCGGTGGGTCTGCGCTTCAGTTGGGGTATATTCCAGTCATTGACGATTTTGGAAATATGCCATTGTGGGGAGTGCCGAGAACCTTTGGTGTGTTCATCCTCATTGCTCTCGCGTTGGCAGTCCTGCTGCGTTATACGCGTTTTGGCGTTCATCTTTTCTTGATGGGCTCTAACGCAACAGCCGCGCGGTTTGCCGGCATGCGTGTAAAGTCTATCTTGTTTCGCACCTACTTGTTAGCAGGAGTGCTGGCTTCTATTGCAGGAATCATTATTGCTGCGAGGACTTCGAGCGTTAAATGGGATTATGGAACTTCTTATGTGCTGGTCGCTATATTGATTGCTGTTATGGCAGGTGTGCGCCCTGAGGGTGGTTATGGCCGAGTCACCTGTGTAGTACTATCGGCCATAGCGCTTCAGCTGCTGTCGAGTTTCTTCAACTTCATGCAGATTTCTAACTTTTTCCGCGATTGTGCATGGGGGTTGATGCTTCTGCTGTTCCTTGCAAATACACGCGTCGAATGGAGCGATTATGTGCCCGCTATTCTTAGGGGACGTGGTGAGTAAAAAACTTTGATACTAGTCCCGCGTGCGTACCTCGACGCACGACACCGGGCTTTCACCGAGGATGCGGTATAAGTGGAGGAGATTCGCCAATGCTAAAAAATAACAATCTGCTGCTTGCTTCTTTCGTCGCCAGCGTGGCGATGTTAGGCACAGGGGCTGCTACCGCACAGGATGACAAAGAGGTTGTGACTGTCGTTAAGGTGACAGGTGAGAATTGGTTTACCCGAATGGAAGAGGGTGTAACCCTCTACGGGGAAGAGCATGATGGTATCGGCACGCGGCAAGTTGGGCCGGCCCGAGCGGATGCGGCACAGCAAGCTGCCATCATAGAGGATCTCATTTCCCAGGAGGTCGATGCTCTAGCCATTGTACCTATGGATCCTTCTACGCTAGAGGGAGTGTTGCGCCGTGCCATGGGTCGCGGGATCGCTGTCATTACGCATGAGGCGGACAGCCTGCAAAACACACAGCTTAATCTTGAAGCCTTTGACAACGCCGAGTTTGGTGCACACTTCGCTGAAGATATCGCGGAATGTATGGGTCATGAGGGTCAGTGGACATCATTCGTAGGATCTTTGGGCAGCCTGACGCATGTGCAGTGGGCCGATGGTGGTGAGGAGTATATGGCCCAATTTCCCGAGATGGAATTGGTTTCACCCAAGAATGAAAGTTTCAACGATGCCAATCGGGCCTATGAACTAGCGAAGGAAATTCTGAGGGCTTACCCCGATATAAAAGGGTTCCAGGGTGGTTCGGCTATCGATGTAATTGGTATTGGCCGTGCGGTCGAAGAAGCCGGGCTTGAGGATGAGACTTGCGTTTACGGGCTTGGCTTGCCACAGGACACCTCTGCCTATCTAGAGAGTGGGGCAGTGGACGGCATTGCTTTCTGGGATCCTAAAGACGCGGGCTATGTCATGAACATACTCGCCGATAAGTTTCTGAATGGTGAGGAGATAAAAACAGGTGATGACCTTGGTGTTTCCGGTTACGAGGATGTGACCGTGACTGATGGGCCGGGAGAAGGGAAGATTGTGCGTGGCCAGGCCTGGGTAGATGTCGATGCATCGAACTGGAGCGACTACCCGTTCTGAAGCATCCTTGGGGGTAGGCTGCGAGTAAGCCTACCTCCTACCTAGTAGGCGCACACTCTAGGAGAGCCCCATGCTTGATTCCGAACATCCTCAGGGCACCCAGGCCGCTACTGCGTCGCCGTTTCTGGAAACACGCTCTTTGCATAAACACTATGGTGGCGTTCATGCGCTAAAAGGAGTGAGCCTTCGTATCGAGCGTGGACGCTTTTACCACCTTCTCGGGGAGAACGGCTGTGGAAAGTCCACCTTAATCAAGATCATCTCAGGGGCTCAATCTTCTAGCGCAGGACAAGTGTTAATTCAAGGTCGTGACATGACCGGCCTGGGGCCTATCGCAGCGCTCGGTGCGGGCATAGAGACTGTGTATCAGGATCTATCCTTACTTCCCAACCTTTCTGTTGCTGAAAATATTGGCCTCTCCGAACAACTAGTGGAGTGGTCAGGGAAGCTATTCCACCGTCTTGATCTGTCTCGACTACGGGATTCTGCTTGCCGTGCTCTAGAGGTCGTAGGACTGCCAACAGAGCGTGCCTTCCTTTCACGCCAGGTGGAGACACTTCCTCTAGCAAGCCGTCAGTTAGTTGCGATTGCACGCGCCGTGGCAAGTGAGGCGGGATTAGTCATAATGGATGAGCCAACAACCTCTCTGACGAGGCGGGAGGTTGACAATCTTATCAGAGTAATACGTCGCTTACAGTCTGAAGGCGCAGCGGTACTTTTTGTGACGCACAAGCTGGATGAAGCACGTGATATTGGTGGTGTTGGCTTAGTAATGCGAGACGGTGAACTGGTTCACGAATGCGATGTTTCGAAGGCTACCAATGCTGAAATTGGATATTGGATGACGGGGCGTGAACTACAACAGGGTCGTTATAGAGACATGCAGCCCGAAAAGTTACCTCCTCTGCTGGAGGTGAAAGGACTATCCCTAAAGAAGGCCTATGAAGAGATTGACTTGAGCATTGCTCAAGGAGAAATTCTTGGGGTTACTGGACTTGCCGACTCCGGGCGGAATGAACTGGCTATGACGCTGGCTGGTCTAGCACCTGCGAAAACGGGAAGCGTGGTATTGGGAGGCAATGCGCTAGATCTCTCAGCGCCTGATCGTGTTATCAGGGAGGGTGTAGCTTATGTTCCCGAGGATCGACTGGCCGAAGGGCTATTCCTTGAAAAAACGATATCAGAAAACATTACCATGTCGATACTGGATCGCCTACGTTCAGGGTTTGGCCTTGTGAGCCGCAGTCGTGCGCGTCAGGCTGCTCAGAACACATTAGAGGATTTGCAGATTGTAGCTGAAGACATCCATGCGCCGGTGTCATCGTTGTCAGGCGGAAACCAACAGCGTGTACTTATTGGTCGATGGCTTGCCGCCGAACCGAGATTGCTCATACTGCATGGCCCTACGGTAGGTGTAGATGTCGGGTCTAAAGAGATCATCTTCCGCATCATACAATCACAAGCGGATAAGGGTATGGGTGTGCTTATTGTTTCTGATGATCTTCCCGAACTGCTGCAGAATTGCGATAAAATTCTTGTGATGCGGAATGGGCGAATTTACCAGACTTATGAAGCAGAAGGGTTAGACGAGCACACGCTATATTCGGCTGTGGTTGGAGACTAAATTTCGTCTATTTCTTATATGTATATGGAGGCGAGGGGGGTATGATTACAATTGAGAGTTCACATAATAACCTCGACGGAGTTGCGCAAAAAGTCCTGCGAAACTTCTGGGTGTGGTCGGCCCATCATCCGGCAATTTTTCCACTCTTCCTAATAGTAGTTACCTGCCTTTCTGTTGGAGCAATAAACGCTGACTTTTGGCAGTTGTCGAATTTATTCGATATCCTTCGAGCCTCCGTTGTGCGCGGGCTTTTTGCCTTGGGAGTGCTGGTCGTGTTGGCTTCAGGTGGATTGGATGTATCTTTTACCGCCATAGCTGCCTTTGTGATGTACACCTTGACACTATTCGTTGTCAATGTCGTTCCTGATCTTGGCATCGTGCCTATCTTTGGTATTGCTGGCATTATGGGTGCCGGGTTGGGCGCGCTAAATGGACTACTTGTGAGTTATCTTCGTGCACCAGCACTCATCGTGACAATTGGTACACAATACATGTTGCGGGGATTCCTACTTACCTTCATTGGCACTGCATTATTTATGAATATTCCCAGTGCAATGGATGCGTTTGGAAGGTTGAATATTATAACTGCTACGGCTGCGCGTGGGTCTGAAATAGGGCTCCCAGTCTACTTTCTCATATTGATACTTGCGGCCACTGTGACATGGTGGATGCTGAAGCATACTCTTATCGGGCGCGCGATTTTTGCGGTTGGGGGGAAGCCAGATGTTGCTGAGCGGTTGGGATATCGAGTGAAAAGTGTGCGAGTTTTTGTCTTTGCGTACGCGGGCTTGCTTGCGGGAGTGGCGGGGGTTATTCATGTTACAGCAAACCGGTTAGCGAACCCATTCGATCTTGCAGGGACAGAACTAGCTGTCATTGCGGCTGTGGTGCTCGGTGGCGCACGGATCACAGGAGGCATGGGGTCGGTGGTGGGTACCATGCTGGGTGTTGTATTGATTACACTGGTTAGCAATGTACTCATTCTTGTGGGCATTCCGAGTGCGTGGCAGACGGCTATACTCGGGGCTTTTATTCTATTTGCTGGCCTGTTCTTTTCTCAACTGGATAGGTTGGCCATGAGATGAGTCCATGGTTTGCCATGGAAGGATGAGGTGGAGTAGGAGGGTATAAATAGTATTCTGGCCTCTACTCTTACGCTCCTTACTCTGTTGGTCGAATAAACTGAGCCGCTCTCAAGGAGCGGCTTTGTTGCTTAAAATTGAATGACGATAGAAGCCTATTGGGCGGTATATCCACCGTCGATGACTAAGTTCTCGCCACTGATCATGCCAGACCCTGGGCCGGCTAGATATAGCGCCGCCATGGCGATTTCCTCAGGCTCAGCGAAGCGCCGGGTGGGAATTTTCTGCTTCATCGCTTCGCCGACTTCTCCGGCCCAAGCCTTGCGGCCCAGCTCGGTGAGCACCACGGTAGGAGAGATGGCATTGATGTTGACTCCACGCGGCGACCATTCCAACGCCAGCACCTGAGTCAGGGAAATCACTCCAGCCTTGCTCGCGCAATAAGCCAAGTGCTGATCCAGAGCCACCAGTCCAGCTTGAGATGCCAAGTTGATGATGCGCCCTTCGCCACGCTCGAGCATGTGACGTCCTACTGCCTGGCACATCATGAACACACTCTTGAGGTTGATCGACAGGGTCTTGTCCCAGTTAGTTTCGGACAGTTCCTCTGCTGGTTCCAGCTCCACCACGCCGGCGGAGTTGACCAGAATGTCGATCACGCCAAAGGCCGCAATAGCCTCCGTCACCGCGGCCTCGAGGCTAGTCTTGTCGGTCAGGTCGGCGATGATGCCGGTGGCGTCTTCAGCATGGCCGGCTTGAGTGGCGAGTTGCGCGGCAATGCCCGGCACCTCGGGATTGCGGTCGATAAGTACGACGCGCGCGCCTTGATTGAGGTAGGCCTCGGCAATGGTTTTGCCGATGCCGGCAGCGGCTCCAGTTATCAGAGCCACCTTGCCATCAAGGGAGAGTGTGTAATGAAACGGCATGAATGGTCTCCTTGACCGGGGGCGGAGGCCAGTTAGCTATGCGCCGCTTGATAACTTCGATGGGAGCAGCCAGCGTTTGCCTATGGCCTCGGGAGTGCTGTAGAGGTGATGATTCATCTCTTTCATGTGATCATTTGCTGATCTTATGTATGGAGGATTTCTACTGTAGCGTCAAAGGTCGTATAGCCTTAATAGATTATACTTTAGGATTATCTTATTGGTAGCTGTTTGTAAGTAATGATTTTTTCTTGGTTCTGAAGTTTTCAGAAGGTGGTGAGCTATCTTTCGATTGATCGCGTGCTGGCCATTTGTTCTGTCTGGCAAAAATTTCTGCCAGGTACACTCCCACTGAGGTCGCTGCGAAACCGAGTTATTGAGTATGAGCCGCCTCCCGGTCGAGATGGGTGGTAGCGATGGGCCTGCAGAGCGCGGATAAACGCTTCTCCAGATGATAGAACGCCCCCATCCGGGGGCGTTCTTGCAAGCAAAGAACGTTCTGGCCGATCACTGACCGAGAACGAAGGGGGCGCTGTACTGGTCTGCATTCTCCTGAGTGATCAGCATGCAGTCGAACAGCTGCTTTTCGCTATCCAGGCCGGTTTCGCCGGTGTTGATGTAGCGGTCGGCCACCCGTACGGCTTCTTCGGCGAAGATCGCGACGGGCTGTAGCACGGTATAGGCCATGTCGCCGGCCTTGACGGCATCCACTGCGTCCGGCGAGCCATCGAAGCCACCCACCACGACATCATCCAAGCGGCCTGATGACTTCAGTGCGGCGATGGCGCCCAGCGCCATTTCATCGTTGCCGCTGATCACGCCCTGAATGTCGGGGTTGGCCTGAAGCATGTTCTGCATCCTGTTGTAGCCCTGGGTGCGGTCCCAGTTGGCGACATCCTCACCCACCTTGGTCAGGTCAGGATACTGGCTGAGCACGGTTTCATAGCCATTGGAGCGAGTGGCCGCGTTATTGTCGGACGGGGCGCCCTTGAGCTCCACGTAGCGTGCGCCGTCGCCGATGCTTTCGATCCACTGCTGAGCACCGAGGGCCGCACCCTGGGCATTGTTGGAGACGAACTGGGCCTTGGCCAGTCCTTGCTGGTTGATCTCGGCGTTGACGATGAACACCGGGATGCCGGCATCCACGGCTCTGCGGACGGCGCCTATAGAGCCGTCGGCGTTGGCCGGGTCGAGGATGATGGCCTTGGCCTGGTTGGTAATGGCGGTGTCGACCTGGTTGCTTTCGGTGTTGGTGTCGCCCACATGGGAGCTGACATTGGCCCTATACCCCAGCTCCTCGGCGGTGGTCCTTGCCACTTCGCCCTCGGTGAACCAGTAGGGGTTGGAGGCGTCGTTGACGATGATCGATATCAGGCCCTCGTCCTGGGCAGTGGCGCTGCCTGCCATCAAGGGCGCGACGATGGCGAAGGCTGCGGCGAGCAGAGATTTTCTTGTACTGAACATGGCGTTACACCTTTTTTGGGTTTGTGATGGTGATGCCGGTGGATCCGGCTGGGTGATCCCGGACGGTGACGTTCAACTGGAATTGGTCACCGCCTGAGGGGAAGCGGAAGGCGAGGGCGCTTGCTTCGTCTTGCGCGCGCTGTATTGGATGCTGTTGAGCAGCACGGCGAGCACGATGACGGTGCCAGTGAAGACGGTCTGCCAGTAGGCCGAGACGCCAATGATCACCAAGCCGTCGGAGAGGAAGCCGATGACGAAGGCGCCGAGCAGGGTGCCACGCACGTTGCCACGCCCGCCGGTCAGGGCAGCGCCGCCGATGACGACGCCGGCAATGGCGGTCAACTCGTAGGTGGTGCCGGCGGTGGGGCCGGCGGAGGTCAGCTGTGAGGACAGCACCAGCCCGGCCAGGGCGGCGCAGACACCAGACAGCACATACACCGCGACCTTGACGCGCTTGACCGGCACCCCGGAGAGCTCTGCGGCCCGGTCATTGCCACCGGTGGAGTAGACCCAGCGCCCGAAGGGGGTGCGATTGAGGGCCAGCATGCACAGGATGGCCACGGCGGCGAGTATCAGTACGCCCATGGGAATGCCGAACAGGCGATTGAAGCCCAACCAATCGAAGCCGGTATTGCCCAGGGCAGGATCTCCGCCCAGGTTGTTGTAGGTGAGGCCATCGGTCATCAGCAGGGCGACGCCACGAGCGACGTAAAGCATCCCCAAGGTGGCGACGAAGGCCGGTACCTTGAAGAACGCGACCAGCACGCCGTTGACCGCGCCAATCAAGGCGCCGAGCGCGCAGGTCAGGATGATGACCACCCAGACCGGCGGATAGACCACGACGCCGAAGACTTCGAAGGACACTCCCTGCATGAGGAAACCCGCGAATACGCCGGCGAGCCCGAGGGTCGAGCCCACGGAGAGGTCGATGCCGCCGGTCAGGATGACCAGCAACATGCCGATGGAGAGCAGGCCGAAGATGGCCACATGGGAGGACATCGTCAGTAAGTTGCTGGTCGTGAAGTAGACCGGCGACAGCAGCGAAAAAATGACGATGATGGCGATCAGGGCGAAGAAAGCACGGCCTTCGAGGAGCAATCGTCCCAGATCGAGTCCTTGACGGGGCTGGCGTGCGGTCGAGTTGTTGTTTGACATGGGTCATGCACTCCGTTGAATGGGGTCAGGCGGCCACGGCTTCACCGGACGCGGCCATGATCTGTTCCTTGGTGACGTCGGCGCCGAATTCGGCCACGAGGCGGCCGCGGCTCATCACCAGGACGCGGTGGGCGATGCTCAGGCATTCGCCGACCTCGGAGGTGGAATAGAGCACGGCGAGGCTGTGACGCCTGGCGTTATCCGCCAGCAGTTTGAAGACTTCGGCCTTGGCGCCGATATCGATGCCGCGGCTGGGCTCGTCGAGCATCACCACCTTGGGCTGGGTGGCCATCATCTTGCCGATCACGACCTTCTGCTGGTTGCCACCGGACAAGGAGCCGATCTCGGCATCGCCGCCATCGGTCTTGATGTGAACGCTGCGAATGGAGTCTTCGATGACCTGCGCTTCCCGGCTCATGGAGGTGAACAAGCCGCGGGTAAAGTCGCCGATGCTGGCCAGGGACAGGTTCTGTCCCACCGGCATGGTCTGGACGAGGCCGTCGCGCTGGCGGTCTTCGGGAACCAGCACCAGGCCCTGCTCGATACGCTGGGCGATGCTCAAACGGGAGACGTTCTGCCCCTCCAGGAAAATCTGTCCGCCACTGATGGGCAGGCGACCCGCCACGCTCTCGAGCAGCTCGGTGCGCCCGGCACCCATCAGGCCGTAGATGCAGACGATCTCTCCGGCGCGCACTTCCAACGATAGATGGTCGACGAGGTAGCGCTCGGCAATGGTGGGGTCGGGAACGCAAATTTCCTGCAGCGACAGGGCCACCTCACCCAGGGCGTAGCCCTCGGGGGGCGAGCCGAGGTCGAAGCCCTCGCCGACCATATGGCGCACGATCCACTCCAGGTCGATGTCCTGGCGTGGGGCATAGGCCGTCATGCTGCCGTCACGTAGCACCACGGCGTGATCGGTGATCTGCAGGGCCTCTTCCAGGTGGTGAGAGATATAGACGATGGACACGCCGCGTCGCTTGAGATCGTTGATCACCCGAAACAGCACTTCCACTTCCGAGGCGCTCAGGGCCGAGGTCGGCTCGTCCATGATCAGGATGCGCGACTGGGTGGATAGCGCCCGGGCGATCTCGACGATCTGCTGCTGACCCAGACGCAAGTCCTCCACCGGGGTCAGTGGGTCGATGGGCTCGTCGAGATCCTCCATCAGCAGGCGGGTCTGGCGCTCTTCCTCGGCGAAGTCGACCCCCATGGCACCCACCAACTCGCGGCCCATGAAGATGTTGTCGCGTACATTCAGGTTGGGTGCCAGGCTGAGTTCCTGGTGGATGATGGAAATGCCACGGTGCTGGGCCTCCGTGGTCGAGGCGAAGTGCACCGGATCCCCCTCCAGCAGGATTTCCCCTGAGCTGGGTTGGATCACCCCGGAGAGGATCTTCATCAGGGTCGACTTGCCGGCGCCGTTTTCTCCGAATAGCGTGGTGACCTGGCCACGATGGATATCGAAGTTGACCGTTTTCAGGGCGTGAACATTGCCGAAGGACTTGGCGATCTGGCGTGCCGAGAGGATGGCCTCTCCGATCTGGCCTTCATCGGTGCAAGATCGGGTTGCGACCCCTTGTGATTGGTCTGTGGACATGGGGTTCTCCTTTATTGCACCTGTAAGCTGACGGGGGTCACCAGCCAGTTGTCGGGATTGATCAGCTTGAATACACCGGTGGCCGTCACCCGCTCGCCGGAGAGGGCGCTGGTGTCTATCTCATCGAGTACCTGTCTTTTCATCTCGTCGTTGATGGCGGCGCCGGCGTCCTGATACTCGATCTGGTTGGTGAACTGGCCGAATTCGATGCTACCGGTGGCGTCGCGCAGGTCGGTGCCGTTAATGGCGGGACCGGTCTGCAGGCGTATCGTCAAGGAATCGGGTACTCCCGCGACCTGAACCTCATAGATACCATTGCGGCCCTCGCCGACGACGCCGCTGAAGGTGATCGGTAGGATGGGGCCGATACTGGTGGCGACGCCGTAGCGCTCTCCGGCGGCTTGTTGGTCGGCGTCCAGTTCGGCGATCAAGGTGGCAGGCTCAATGGCGCGAGCCTCGACGTCTTCCCGAACCAGCGGGAACTGCTCGGCACCGTAACGCTCTGCTGAGAAACCGGTCTCCTCCTGCGAGCCTATCGGTATGACGTTGGTATCCAACGCCATGGCGCCGATGAGCACGCTGGCGATGACGATTCCGATATACCGGCGTTTTTTTGCTGGTGCCGGACTGATACTGGCGTATGTGCTCATGATGCTTTGACCTCTGTTGTTATATGTCTGAGCAATGGGTGGACAGGGGTTAGTTCAGCATGATGTGCGCTCCACGGAGGTGGGCGTCTCGCTTGACCTGACGCGTGCTGCCAGCACGCGAGTGGCGATATCGATCAGCCCTTCGGGCTGCCAAGCACTGCGGCCGATGAACAGACCGCCTATTTCCGGCATGGTGGCCAGCTCTTCGCAGTTGTCGGGATTGACGCTGCCACCGTAGAGCACGGTCAGGGGAGCACCCAGGGAGTTAGCCGGTAAGGCCTGGTGGATTTGGCGATGCATCCAGGCGGCGTACTCGGCACTGGCGGGGGTACCCCGCTCGCCAATGGCCCATACCGGCTCATAGGCGATCAATACTCTGTCGAGATTCTTTCCCTCGATACCGGCCAGGGCCATGCGGCATTGGCGAATCACCGTCTCGGCGGCGGCGCCCAGGGTCTTTTCTTCGGCGGTTTCGCCGACGCATAGCAATGGCATCAAGCCATGCGCCAAGGCGGCATGGACCTTGCGGTTGAGATCGGCGTCGTTTTCGGCGAAATAGGCGCGCCTCTCGCTATGGCCCAGTTCGACGATGCTAGCGCCGCAATCACTGACCATGGCCGGTGATACCTCACCGGTGAAGGCTCCGCTATCGGCCCAATGCATGTTCTGGGCGCCGACCCGGATCGACGTGGCGGCCAGGTCGCGGCTCACTTGCGCCAGGGCCGTGAAGGGGGGAATCACGAACCCTTGCAGGCGTGGATCGTCGAGGAGTCTGGTCCGGACCAGCTCTGCGGAGTAGGAAGCGGCTTCACCCAGCGTCTTGTTCATCTTCCAACTGGTGCCGACCCAGAAGGGTGTCGTTGTCATTGGTCGTCTCCGGTGATCATGGGCCGAGCGTCAGGCCGTATTCCTCAACCCACCCAAGGGAGTCGAGGGTCGAGGTGCGGGGGCTGTATTCCAGCGACACCAGCTTGTCGAACGCCAGGCGCTGGAGTTCGGCGAATAGGTGGCGGTAGTTGATCTCTCCGCTACCTGGCTCGTGACGCCCGGGGTTGTCGGCCAGTTGAATGAAGCCGATGCGATCCTGATGTCGGCGCAGCGTCTCGGTCAGCTCCCCTTCGGAGCGCTGCATCTGATAGAAGTCGTGCTGAATCATCAGGTTGGCATGCGCGACTGCATCGAGCAGCGCGAGTGCCTGGGAGGTGTTGACCAAGGGGTAGCCGGGGTGAGTAATGGGATTCAGCGGCTCGACCAGCAATAGGATGCCGGCGTCCTGTGTGGCCTGAGCGGCATGCCGCAGGTTACCGACTAGCGTCTGGTGTTGTACGGCTGGTGACGTCTTGGCATCGGGGTAGCCGAGAGGGCAATTGAGTTGCAGGCAGCCCAGGCGCTGTGCGGTCGTGATGGTCTGCGCCAGTCCACGTCGGAACTCGTCCTGCCTATCGGGCAGTACGGCGATGCCGCGTTCGCCAGCGTCCCAGTCGCCGCCGGGCAGGTTGAAGTGGACGATCCGCACGCCTGCGGCATCAGCGGCTGCGCGAACGGCGCCGATGTCTTCACAGAAGGGGTAAGGGTTGTGGAACTCCACATAGCGGAAGCCGGCTTCACGAGCCATGGCGAAGCGCTCGAGAAAGGGCACTTCGGTGAACATGAAGGTGAGATTGGCGGCGAACTTGAGCATGGCGGCCTCCATAAGGGGCCCTGTATGGGCGTTGATGGCGTTGACGCGCTATCTATGATTCACTAACGTTACTTTTAACAGGCAATGAACAAAATTTCAAAGCGGCAGAAGAATACAGGACACACAAACGTGAAACCGAGACCCGAGAGCCATAGCGAAGCCGACCTGGCACTGCGTGCTGCCTGGCTGTCCTACGTCGGTGGCTACACCCAGGCGGATATTGCCAAGCGTCTTGGGGTGTCGCGCATGAAGGTCCATCGGCTGGTGGCCATGGCCCACGACATGGGAGCAGTGACCGTCTTCATCGAAGGCTCGCCCGAGGACTTGATTCGCCTCGAAGACGGGCTCAAGGAAAGGTCGGGGCTCGAGACCTGCATCGTGGTCCCGGCGCTGCCGGCCGAGGCCGCGAACCCTCAGGCCAATCTGGGTCGCGCCGCCGCTCATTATCTGAAGTCACGGCTCGAATCCGGGGACGTCGAAGTGCTGGGCCTGGGCTGGGGGCGCAGCCTGTCGGAGATGGTCAACTGTTTGCCGGTGATGGATTGCTCTTCGGTACGCATGGTGCCGGTACTCGGCAGCGTGGTGCGCAAGATGTCGCTCAATCCCTATGACGTCATTCATCGCCTGGTCGACAAGACCGGGGGCGAGGGCTATCTGCTGCCAGTACCGCTGTTCGCCGATACCGCCGAGCACCGCGATGTACTGATGGCCCAACGCAGTGTCCAGGATGTCATCGGCATCGCCGTAGAGGCCGACCTGACCATGGTGGGGCTGGGGGCGGTACCCGATATGGGCCACTCCCTGCTGATGGAGCTGGGCGAGATTGACCAGCACGACGCTGGAAGCCTGCGTGAAGCCGGGGCCGTGGCCGAGATTCTGGGGCAGTTCCTCGATGCTCACGGGGAGCTCGTGGAGAGCCCCATCAATGAACGTGCCCTGGGCCTGTCGCTCGCTCAATTGAGAAACCACCACATCGTGGCGGTGGCCTGCGGCGAAGAGAAGGTCGAGGCCATCACTGCAGTGCTCAAGGCAGGCCTGCTCAAGGGATTGATCACCGACGAGGTGGTCGCCCGCCGGATTCTGGAGGCGGTGGACTGATTCCGCCGCGCCGCTCCAGCAGATGATAAAAACAACGGGAGAACGCCAATGCCAATATCTGTCTCGGGGGCGCCGTCCCCCATACCACCTCCCGAGGGCACCGGGGAGGTCATCATCGGCCTGGATGCTGGAACGTCCGTGATCAAGGCCGTGGCCTTCGATCGCCAGGGGCGGGAGCTGGCCAAGACCCAGTGCGACAACCGACTGACTCACCGCGCAGATGGCGGTGTCGAGCAAGGCTTGGAAGCTACCTGGGATGCGGCCGTAACGACACTGACCACCTTGGTCGCCGAGCATCCCGAGCTTGCATCGCGTATCGCGGCGATCGCCGTCACCGGTCAGGGTGATGGCACCTGGATGATCGATGCCGATGGCCACCCGGTAGGCGATGCCCTGCTGTGGCTCGATAATCGCTCCAGCGAGATCGTGGCTCATTGGCGAGCTAGTCGTATAGGTCCCGAGGCATACCGGCGTACCGGTACCGGGCTCAATCAGTCGGTGCAGAGTGGGCAGTTGGCCTGGCTCGAAGCCAACCAGCCGCAACGTCTGGCGCGAGCGGCCACCGTCTTTCATTGCAAGGATTGGCTCTATTTCCGCTTGACCGGTGAGCGAGCCACGGATCCTGCCGAGGCGCTGTGGACCTATGGCGATTATCGCACTAGCGACTACTCGGAAGCGGTGCTGGAGCACTTTGGCCTGGGCCGCCATCGACATCTGCTGCCGCCCATCGTCGACGGCAGTCGCGAATACGCGCCGCTCAATGTCGAGGTGGCGCATGCCATCGGTATCGCGCCTGGGACCCCGGTGGTGCTGGCGCCGGTGGATATGCTTGCCACTGCCCTGGGAGCCGGTGTTTATGAGCCGGGCAAGCGGGTGGCCTGCAGCATCATCGGCACCACCGGCGCGCATATGTGCGCGCGCCAAGACATGCGCGACATCGTGCTCAGCAACCAATCTTGCTACACCATGCCCTGCGTGGCCCCGGATACCTGGGTGCAGCTCTGCTCCAACATGGCAGCGACGCTCAATCTGGAGTGGTTCCTCAAGGGGCAGAACCAGCTGCTCGCTGCCTTGGGGGAGCCGCAGCTCGACCCCGAAGGCCTGTTGTCACGTCTGGACACCGCCTTGGCCACTACCGAGCCTGGCCGTGTCATCTATCACCCCTTCATTTGTACCAATGGTGAGCGCGGCCCTTTCTTCAACCCTCGCGCCCGTGCTCAGTTCCTCGGGCTCAGCAGCGACACCAACCAGCTGCATATGGTGCGCGCCATCTATGAAGGAGTCGCTTTCGCCGCCCGGGATTGTTACCACGCCCTGGAGGCCCATCCCGAAGAGCTGCGTCTGACCGGCGGTGCAGCGCGTTCGCGCACCCTCTGTCGCATTCTCGCGTCGGTCATGGGCGTGCCGGTGCGCACCCTGACTCGGGAGGAGACCGGTGCCGCCGGGGCGGCCATGGTGGCGAGCCTGTGCCTCGGTCATCACCGCAATCTGGCCGAGGCTTGCGGCACCTGGGTGACCCCGTTCCTGGTCGAGGAGCGGGTCATGCCCGATCCCGACTTGCAGAACCTCTACGAGCGGCTGTTCGGCGTCTACCGCCGTTCCTACGCCAATGCCGATGGCTTCTGGCGCCACTTCGAGCGCGTCACGGCCGAATTTTGATGCCGGTGTGTCCGGAAAGGAGATACGTGGATGAGCGAGAGCGAGCAAGAACCACTCTATGACCTATTGGTGATCGGCGGCGGCATCAATGGGGCAGGCTTCGCTCAGGATGCGGTGGGCCGTGGCCTGTCCGTGGTGCTGTGTGAAAAGGACGATCTGGCTCAGGGCACGTCGTCGCGCAGTGGCAAGCTGGTGCATGGCGGGCTGCGTTATCTGGAGTATTACGAGTTTCGCCTGGTGCGTGAGGCCTTGCGCGAGCGCAGCGTGCTGTTGAAGAAGGCACCGCATATCATCTGGCCGATGCGCTTCGTTCTGCCGCACAGCCCCGAGCAGCGACCTGCCTGGCTGATTCGTGCAGGACTGTTCCTGTACGACCATCTGGGGGGCAAGGATGACCTGTTGCCGGGCAGCCGCAGCCTGGACATGCTGCGCTGCCCGGAAGGACAGGCGATCAAGGATGCGTTTCCCAAGGGCTTCGAGTATGCCGACTGTTGGGTCGATGATGCCCGTTTGGTGATACTCAATGCGTTGGATGCTCAGCGCCTCGGCGCCAAGGTCTATACCCGCACGGCGTGCACCTCCGCGATGCGCCACGGGGATCATTGGCAGGTCGAGCTGACGCGCCGCAACGCTCACGGCGGTGGCGACGATGTCATCCGACTGCGTGCCAGGGCGATCGTCAATGCCGCCGGGCCTTGGGTGGGGGAGGTGCTCACGGGAGCCTTCCAACAACAGAGCAAGGACAGGGTCAAGCTGGTCAAGGGCAGCCATATCGTGCTGCCCAAGCGCTACGCGACGGCCAACTCCTATCTGCTACAGAACGACGACAAGCGGGTGATCTTCGTCAACCCTTACGAGGCCGACAAGTTGTTGGTGGGGACCACCGATATCGTCTATGAAGGAGCGCCGGACGACGTCGCCGTCGATCAAAGTGAGATCGACTACCTGTTAGGGGTGGTCAATCGCTATTTCGTCACCCCCTATACTCAGGATGACATCCTGACGAGCTTTTCCGGCATTCGCCCACTGTTCGATGATGACCAGGAGAACCCGTCGGCGGTGACGCGGGACTATGTCTTCGATGTCTCCGACGACAATGGCCAGGCGCCCCTGCTGTCGGTATTCGGTGGCAAGATCACCACCTACCGCAAGCTGGCCGAACATGGCCTGGAAAAGCTCAAGTCCTATTTCCCCCAGATGGGAGGCTCATGGAATGCCTCGGTGCCATTGCCCGGCGGCGATATCCCCGGTGCGGATTTCGATGCCTTTCTGCTAGGCCTCGAGCGGAATTATCCCTGGTTGGAACAAGCAACGCTCAGGCGTTATGCGCGGCTCTATGGCACCCTGACTCGCCAGATATTGGGTAATGCGCAGAACTATGCGGGCCTAGGCGAGCATTTCGGGGCGGACCTCTACGCCTGCGAGGTGGAGTATCTTATCGAACGGGAGTGGGCGTGCTGTGCTGAGGATATTCTCGAGCGGCGCACCAAGCTTGGGCTGGTGATGAGTGATGATGACGCCAGACGCCTGGAAGCGTGGATGGTCGAGCGTATGGCTGCGCAGCGGGCATCGGGCATGAAGCAGGAGGCGCCCAGCCGCAGCGTCTCCTGACACGTCGAGCATCATGGCGCTCCCGGGGAGCGCCATGGCAACGGCGTCAGTCCGCGTACAGCTTGCGTACCTCTCGGTGGTTCTCCAGGGTCATGGCACAGGCGTCGGCCGCTTCGCGCCCCTTCTCCACGAAGTGTTTGTGGAAGAAATCGCTATGCGTGGCATGTTCGTGGAAATGGTGCGGCGTCAGCACCACGGAAAGCACTGGCACTTCGGTGTCCAGTTGGACCCGCATCATGCCGTCGATCACTGCCTGGGCGACGAAGTCGTGACGATAGATACCGCCGTCGACCACGAAACCGGCACCCACGATGGCGGCATAGCGGCCACTATTGGCCAGCAGCTGGGCCTGGAGCGGGATCTCATAGGCGCCAGCGACGCTGAAGACATCGACTCGAGCGGCCTCGATGCCATGCTTCTCGGCAAGGGTGGCGACGAAGGCTTCCCGGGCCTGGCCGACGATCTCGCTGTGCCAGCTGGCCTGGATAAAGGCAATACGGGGGGAATGATTCATCTTGGGCTGATTCATGGTCTTCCTCGAAAAAGTTACCAGAATCAGGGCATGCGGAACCTATGCGGAGAGGTCGAGGCGTGCGGTTATGGCCACATGCCTACGTCTGTCCCGTCTAAGGTGCCGTTCTCTTCCATCCGGACTATCACCGTCGGCTTCGGAATCTCACCGAATCTGCTGACCCCGGTCGTGGCAAAAATGCCGTCGAGACCGGGCGCTCGCGGGCTTGGGCCGCTCCTTCGAGGAGGGCGTTCACCGCCGGTGGGGACTTTCACCCCGCCCTGAGAACAGTGGCCATTAATGGCCAGGGGCTATTTTATGTGCTCCCTTAGCGAGTGCCAAGGCGATGCTCAAAATAAAATGGCACGAGCGCGATCTTCATGTCGGGTCGTTCAATCTGCCTTTGGCTTGAGTTGCTCTGCGCGTCGAATAATATCGGTATTATTTTATCCCCCTAACGCTATATTGATACTCCCGCGGCGTCATTCCCTTGAGTGTACGGAAATGCCGGTTGAAATTAGACAAGTTATTGAATCCTACCATAAAGCATATCTCTGCAATAGAGTGATCGCTCTCCACTAGTAGTCGGCAGGCATGAATAATTCGAATGCGTCGAACAAAGGCTACAAAGGTGTCACCAGTGGCATTCTTGAAGAACCTTGAAAAAGATGAAGGCGTCATGCCGAAAGAGGAGGCAAGGCTCGACATCTTCAACTCTTCATTGAAATGGTTGTGTATGTGGCAAAGTGCTGCATCGACCACTTCCGTTGCCGCTCCTTGTGCTGTTGAATCATACTCTGGGCTGGCCAATAACATGTACTGGCTTCGCGACAGACGGCGTAGAATAGTCAGCATGGCCAGCAGCCTAGCTGAATCGTCATATTCCTCCATTTCGATCAGCATGCGGGCACATTCGTTAGCCTCTTGTCCGAAAAATTCGATACCACGAGAGGCATCTTTCAGGAGCGGCATTAGGCAGCGAAGTTCGGGGCATAATGCTACCATGTTCTCAATCCACTCGCCGCTGAACTGTAGAACAACGTCACGCCCTTCTATCACCTCCCAGCCATGCTCGATGTCGCTATACCAAGCATGAGGAACATTGGGCCCTATTAGTACCAAGTTTCCAGCTTGGAAGCGGCCCAGATAATCTCCAACGAAGTAATTTCCACAGGATTCTCTAATGAGGTGAAGCTCGTACTCAGGGTGATAGTTCCACCTGGCTATCTCATGAGGAAAATCATGACAGTGCCAATAGAAGCTATATTTTGGATCAAGGCAAATAGACTCATAGATGGGCTCTCCTAAGCCAATATCACACGACTGGAAAGTGTTCATGAATGAATCCTCATTTCGTTATGGGCAGGGCGCCGCTACATGGGGATGGTCATGCTCGACTGCTTGGTCGCGACCAAGTCGTCATACGCGTTGTTGTGCCAGTATTCTGCGAGCCCCACTTCACCATATCTACTTTTGGTGATTCCTCCGCTTCTTTCGCGTAAGACTTTAGTCAAGTCTATTGCGAAAGCATCGTCAGCAGAAGTAGGAGGGGGAGTTATTTTTTCTTTTAATTCAGCGGGTTGCGTGCACGAGAGTGTGCTGTGAAAAAAACTATCAGTTAGCTGGGAATTTCTGGCTAGCTCTGTTTTTGCCTCTGGGCGTAGCGTTTTCATCAATGGCCAACTGGCTGTGGCAATCGTGATATTGACAGGGGGCACCGTGGAAGCGAAAGCACTAGTACTGGAGCAGCGCCGTGAGCTATCACTGAGGAGTATCGATCTACCTAGTCGGCCTGGTCCAGATGATGTCAAGATCCGCATTCACACGGTGGGAATCTGTGGTAGCGATGTCCACTATTATAAGCATGGCCGTATTGGCCCATTCGTAGTCGAGGAGCCCATGGTGCTTGGCCACGAGGCTTCCGGCACAATAATAGGTATCGGTAGCAACGTGCGCCACCTAAAAGTGGGCGACCGGGTCTGTATGGAGCCGGGTATCCCCAACCCGGTTTCGCGGGCCAGCAAACTCGGTGTGTATAATGTCGATCCCGAGGTTCGCTTCTGGGCCACGCCACCGGTACATGGCTGTCTGACACCGGAAATCATTCATCCCGCAGCCTTCACCTATATCCTCCCAGATAATGTGTCATTTGCCGAGGGAGCCATGATCGAACCCTTTGCTATTGGCATGCAGGCTGTGGTCAAGGCAGATATGCGCCCGGGGGATCTGTGTGTCGTGACCGGTGCTGGGCCTATTGGCCTGATGGTTGCTTTGGCTGCCCTAGCCAATGGCGCCAGTGAAGTCCTGATTTCGGATATCGTTGATGAGAAGCTGGCGATCGCCGAGCAGTATGATGGCCTCACTCCAGTCAACACTCTCAACGAATCGCTGCGCGAAGCGCTCGACCAACGTTGCGGAGGCGACTGGGGAGCCGATGTCGTATTCGAAGCTAGTGGTGCGCCGCACGTCTATGACAATATTATTTCCTACTCACGTCCCGCTGGTACGTTAGTCTTGGTGGGTATGCCGATAGAGCCCGTCAATCTTGATGTCGTCTCGGCACAAGCAAAGGAACTGCGTATCGACACTGTTTTTCGTTACGCCAACGTTTATGATCGGGCCATTGCGTTAGTTGCATCTGGTAAAGTCGATCTGACACCGCTGATAACCGACACTCTTGCATTTTCCCAAAGCATTGAGGCCTTTGAGAGGGCTGCTGAAGCCTTGCCAGGTGATATTAAACTTCACATCACCCTTGGTTCATGAACATATTGATAATACTTAACTGTCAGTGGGTTATGATCGGCCTCGATCAACGTTCATAGGAGAGATACGCAATGAGCAATAATCTACTCCTGGAGGCTTCTAATATTACCAAGAGCTTTTCCGGGGTTCCAGCTCTTGAAAATGGCGTATTACGGCTCCGTCCCGGGAGTATTCATGCCTTATGTGGGGGCAATGGCGCGGGGAAATCGACGCTTCTCAATATCTTAATGGGAGTGCTGCCTCGGGATGGTGGCAGTATCAAGATTGAAGGCCGAGACGTGCACTTCTCTTCTCCTAAGGATGCTTTGGGGTTCGGTATTTCCATGATTAGTCAGGAGTTAGAGCCGGTTCCAGAGCTGACTGTGGCTGAGAATATCTTCCTAGGGCGGGAGCCGAAAAAAGCTGGGTTCATCGTCGACTATCGGCGCATGTTCGATCAGGCTAGGGACGTCTTGGGTGAGCTAAACATTCAGATAGAACCCACGGTAAAGCTTGGTAGCCTTAGTATCGCCGAGATTCAGATGGTAGAGATTGCAAAGGCAATTTCTCAGAATGCCAGAATTATCATCATGGATGAGCCGACCTCGGCTATTGGTGAGCGGGAAACAGAGCTCCTTTTTGAGGCGGTGCACAAGCTTAAGGATCGCGGCGCTGGCATCATATATGTCTCTCACCGCATGAATGAGCTGTTTAGAATTGCTGATGACTACACCATCATGCGCGATGGGACCTTCGTCGGTACAGGTAGCATGGGAGATATAGATCGAAAATATCTGATCGACACCATTCTCGGTAAAGAGCTGCAAGAGGAATTTTCAAAATTCAATGTTCCCGGAGAGCGAGAGATCTTGAGAGTGGAGCACTACACTCGACATGGTGAGTTTAAAGACATTAGCTTATCGCTTAAGGAGGGCGAGATACTTGGTATCTTTGGCTTGATGGGGTCTGGTCGTAGCGAATTCCTTAATACCCTCTTCGGTATCAACGCTCCCCATGATGGCGAGGCATGGATCGATGGTGCTAAGTTCACACCAAGAGGTCCTCGAGATGCGATGGACGCTGGAATGGCTTACGTCACCGAAGATCGTAAAGGCAATGGCTTGTTGGTGGGTTCATCTATTCGCAACAACATTTCCATGGCCTCGGTAAAAAAGGTCTCAAAGCTTGGCCTGGTTTCAAGTCGAAAAGAAGCAAAAGTGGCTAGACTTCAAGTCGAGAATCACCAGATAAAATCTAGCTCTATCGAGATGGAAGTTCGCCATATGAGTGGGGGTAATCAGCAAAAGGTAGTGCTGGCTAAGTGGCTGCAAACCGATCCTAATATTCTGATGCTCGATGAACCTACCCGCGGTATTGACGTTGGCGCTAAGCGAGAGATGTACCGCTTTATGTCGGAATTTTCCCGCAATGGGAAGGGCGTTATTATGACCTCTTCGGAAATTCCAGAGATCCTTGGGATGAGTGATCGGGTCATCGTATTTCGCAAGGGGAGGCTTGCAGGTGAACTATCCGGCAGCGACCTCAACCAAGATAACTTGGCAAGGCTGTCCTCATAATAGCCTAAATTAAGAACTATAAGGTGATGTTATGTCTCAACAGGTACTAGCCAAAGACAAGGGCGTGGAAGAGCCAGCAAAGAATAGCGGGATTTCGAAAAGGCTTTCGGACTTTATGGTGAGTTACGGCATCATCATTGCTTTCTTATTCATCTGTGCCGTTCTTTCTGTGATCTCCCCCTATTTTCTTAGCACAAACAATTTGCTCAATGTGCTACGCCAAGTATCCATCAATGGTGTGCTAGCTATCGGTATGACTTTTGTCATTCTGACGAGGGGAATAGACCTGTCGGTGGGTTCTCTGATGGCATGTTCTTCCATTGTTGCTGCTAGTTTTGCGGCGGGCAGCGAAGCCTCATTCATTCTAGTTCCCATTATGATGGGCCTGGTTACTGGTTTAACGCTTGGAGCGGTGAATGGATTGTTGATCGCCCGTTTTGCTATACCTCCCTTCGTCATGACTCTAGGTATGCTCAGTATGGCGCGTGGGCTAACGTATATCTATAACGACGGCATGCCTATCTCCAACCTGGACGCGACCTTCCGATTTATCGGTCAGGGGGTTGTGCTAGGCATGCCGGTTCCGGTCTTGTTGTTTCTCGGTGTGTTCCTGATTTCCTGGTTCACTCTGCGTTACACCACTTTTGGTCGCTACGTCTATGCCGTGGGTGGTAACCCACAGGCAGCGATGGTATCTGGAATTAATGTGCGTCGTGTCACCTTTACTGTTTATGCCATATCTGGATTGCTGTGTGGCCTGGCAGGTCTAATGATTGCAGCCCGTACTGGCGCAGCACTCCCTCAGGCTGGTGTGGCGTATGAGCTTGATGCCATTGCAGCGGTGGTCATCGGTGGAACCAGCTTGGCAGGGGGGCGTGGGCGTATCGTTGGAACATTATTTGGTGTTCTGATCATCGGAGTACTAAACAACGGACTTGATCTACTAGGGGTCTCATCTTTCTACCAGCAGGTCGTTAAAGGAGGAATCATCGTGTTGGCCGTCATGCTAGACAGGTCACGACTATCCAGCAGCTGAAGTATCAGAACGCAACAAAATCAATATACCAACAGCCAAGAGGCCAGTTTCATGAGAAATATAAAAATCGCCGCCGTCAGCAGCATCACCGCTAGCCTACTGATCGGTGCATTCGCGGTCGCGGATGAACCAATACGGGTCGGTGCCGCCACGTATGGACTTCAGGGTGAGTTCATGCAGCTGTGGAGTAACTCCCTGCAGCGGCATCCGGCGGTAGAGAGCGGGCAGGTGGAAGTTACGGTATTCGATGGACGCTACGATGCACTTGTACAAAACAATCAGTTTGAAAGTATGATCTCTCGGCAATATGATGCGATTCTCTTCGTTCCTATCGATGCCGATGCCTGCGCATCTGCGGTTGCCATGGCGGCTAGTGCGGGTATTCCAGTGGTTGGCTCCAATGCCTTGTGTAATACCGATCAGTTGGCTGCCTACGTTGGCTCCGACGATGTGTTGGCTGGGGAAATGCTTGCGAACAGCGTACTCACTCAGCTTGACTATCAAGGCAATGTGGTAATCTTGGAAGGTCCAATTGGGCAAACCGGCCAGATAGACCGTGGCCGTGGTATCGATAAGGTGCTATCAGAGTACTCGGAGGTAAATGTACTCGAACGACGTACTGCCAACTGGTCACGCGCTGAAGCCATGGCGCTGATGGAGAACTGGCTCACATCACACCGCGGTCAAATTCAAGGGGTCATTGCTCAGAATGATGAGATGGCGATTGGAGCAATCGAAGCTATTATTGCTTCCGGACTGAGTGTCAATGACTTCGCAATTGCCGGGGCCGATGGTATTACCGACGCTCTCACTGCAGTCAAGGAAGGTCATATGGAGTCGATACTTCAGGATGCTGATGCACAGGCCCAGGGAGGGCTCGATGTTGCGTTGCGATTGGTGAAGGGTGAGAGTTATCAGCCTTTGTCACCTATTTGGGATGAGTACTCCGAACTGGAGTGGAACGATGGTCAGAGCGAACTTTATTATGTGCCCTGGACGCCCGTAACTCTCGACAATGTAGAACAACTTCTGGAGAAGCGTGCCCGCTAAGCTGCGGCTCTTCGCTGTTTTCTGAAATACCGCGGTCCGGGTATAGAAATAGCACTCATCATCGCTATGTCGGTAGGTCATCTAAAAGGGCACGACCGCCAGGTCGTGCCCTTTGCGTATGGGTATGCCCCTGCCAGCGATTAGCCCAGCAGTGTCTCGGCCTTGTCGACCAGGTTGTCGACAGTGAAGCCGAAGTGCTGGAACAGGTCGCCGGCGGGGGCCGACTCGCCGAAGGTGTGCATGCCGAGGATGTCGCCATCCAGGCCGACGTACTTGTACCAGTAGGCGTAGTGGCTGGCTTCGATGGCGATGCGCTTAGTCACGCTGCGCGGCAGCACCGACTCGCGGTAGTCGGCGTCCTGGGCGTCGAAGGTGCCGGTCGAGGGCATCGACACCACCCGCACCGCGCGGCCCTTGGCCGCCAGCTCGGCGGCGGCGTCCATGGCCAGGCCGACCTCGGAGCCGGTAGCGATCAGGATCAGCTCCGGGGTGCCCTGGCTGTCCTTGAGGACGTACCCACCGCGCTGGATATTGGCCAGCTGCGCCTTGTCGCGCTGCTGGTGGGGCAGGTTCTGGCGCGACAGCACCAGCGCGGTGGGGCCGCTATGCCGCTTGAGGGCGGCATCCCAGGCGGCGGCGGTCTCCACCGCATCGGCGGGACGCCAGGTCGCCAGGTTGGGCGTCGAGCGCAGTGCCCCGAGCTGTTCGATGGGCTGGTGGGTGGGGCCATCCTCGCCCAGGCCGATGGAGTCGTGGGTGAAGACGTAGATCGCCCGCTGATTCATGATCGCCGCCATGCGCACGGCGTTGTGCATGTACTCCATGAAGGTCAGGAAGGTCGCGCCGTAGGGCACGAAGCCGCCGTGCACGGCGATGCCGTTCATGATCGCGCCCATGCCGAACTCGCGTACCCCGTAGTGCAGGTAGTTGCCG
>NZ_NSKB01000018.1 GCF_002286975.1 Halomonas salipaludis | reverse complement strand
AGGTCATCGTCAGGCACTTATACCAAAACCCCAGCTTCGGAAGAGGCTGGGGTTTTTTCATGGGCATGGGGAAACCCGGCTCTTTATATGTGGGGCCGCTTCGCGGGCCGGCCCCTCGCCAGCTCGGGGCGTTCGACCGCCCTCGCGGCGGTGCCGCGAAGGGCTGGGCGGTCTCACCCCCATGCGAGATATGTCATCGTCAGGCACTTATTTCGAAGAAACCCCGAGTACGCAAGTGCTTGGGGTTTTCTCGTTTTTGGATCTCCTCCTTGAGGCGGGCCTGGCGGCCGGATAGACTGCCTGCCTTCAACAGGAGGTGATCGTGATTCCCCAGCACTTGTTGCTCTACTGTCGTCCCGGCTTCGAGTCGGATCTGTGCGCCGAGATCCAGGACAAGGCGGGGCAGGCGGGCTGGGACGGCCACGCCGAGGCCGAAGCGGGTAGCGGCTATGTGTGCTTCGTGGTGGCTGGCGACGAGGCAGTCAACGGCCTGCATCGCGATGTGCCGCTGGCCTCGCTGGTATTTGCTCGTCAAAGCCTGGTGGCGCTTCCTCCACTAACGGGGATGGCACGTGAGGATCGCCTGACGCCGATCGTCGAGCAAGTCGTGGCCAGCGGCTGGAACTTCGAGTCGCTGTGGCAGGAGACCCCGGATACCAATGACGGCAAGGCGCTGAGCGGTTTGGCCAAGGCATTGGCGCGGCCACTTGAATCGGCGCTGAAGAAGCGTGGGGCGCTGCGTCGCAAGGCCGGTGGCAGGCGCCTGCACTTGTGGTGGACGGCCGGCGATAGCGTGCAGCTGGGAATGAGCTTCCCTAACAACCGCAGTGAGCATCCCGGCGGTATCCTGCGCTTGCGCTCCCCCCGAGAGGCGCCCAGCCGTTCGACACTGAAGCTCGAGGAGGCATGGCACGTCTTCGTGCCGCGCGACGAATGGGAGGCGCGCCTCAATGACAGCATGCAGGCGGCCGACCTCGGCGCGGCACCCGGTGGCTGGACCTATCAACTGGTGCGCAAGGGCATGTACGTCTATGCCATCGACAACGGCCCGATGGACAAGGGGCTGATGGCTACCGGGCAGGTCGATCATCTGCGCGAGGATGGGTTCGTATGGGAGCCGCCCAATCGCCTCGACTGGCTGGTCTGCGACATCGTCGACAAGCCGGTGAGGGTGACCGAGATGATCGAGCGCTGGCTGGTGCGACGCTGGTGTCGCGAAGCGGTGTTCAATCTCAAACTGCCGATGAAGCAGCGCTGGGCGGAAGTGCAGCGCTGCCTGGGGCGTTTGGCGGCCTCACTCGAGGAGGCCAACGTGACGGCTGAGATTCGCTGCCGACAGCTGTATCATGACCGGGAAGAGGTCACGGTGCATGTGCGGCTGCTGAACTGAATCACTCAGCGATGCTCGTAGACGCGGATATGCTCCTCGTCGGCGAGTAGCGGCTTTACGCGCTGCATGACGCGCTCACGCTCGCTGCTGTGCAACCAGTCTTTCCAGGCGCTGAGGTCGCGCCACTGGGTGATCAGCAGGCGCCGCTCGGGATGATGGCGTTCGCAGAGGCTTTCACCAGCGATGAAGCCGCGCGCACTGACCGATGCCCGCATGGCCTCCCGGGCCGCTTGCTCGTACTCCTCTTCGAGGCCGGGCATGATACGGCGCTCGATGACGATCTTGATCATGTAACTGCTCCATTCACCTGCTGACTCATCTACCCGAGAGGATACGAGAACGACCATGGCCGACCAAGTCGACGACCTGCCCAGCCACGACGTAGAACTGGATACCACCGGCCTTTATTGCCCCGAGCCGATCATGATGATGCATAACCGCGTGCGTGATATGCAGGCTGGGCAGGTCCTCAAGGTAATCGCCAGCGACCCCGCCACGACCCGCGACATTCCCAAGTTCTGCAGCTTCCTTGGTCATGAGCTGCTCGTCCAGCGTGAAGTGAGCGATGGCGATTTCCTCTATTACGTGCGGCTCGGTTAAGCGTCAGCACCAGGCGCTGCCGCCGGTTAGCGTGCCACCATCAGGGCCAAGGCCTCGAGGGTCGTGGGATCCTCGTCCTTGATGCGATTGGCGATAACGCGCTGAAAGAAATACACCATCCGATGTCGGCTATGCCCGGGGTATAGGCAGGCATCGCCGGGCAGCACAGGGGTCGACTCGACCTTGTCCTCGTCGACCAGCAATGCCTCGACCTGACCGTCACTATAGAGGCGCCAGCCGAATACCTGTTTGAGCTGCCACGGCTGACCGTCCTCATCCATGCACAGCGCATGGGTGCCCTGGGTGTCCGGTAGCTGCTGAATCAGCGTCGAGGCATCGGTTTCTTCGTAGTCGAAGTAGGCCGCGGCATGCTCGAGCTCGTACTGCTTGTGCTCCGGTGGATGGGTAAAAATCTCTTCGGTTTCGGGATCGCGAAATCCGACGAAGTGCCCATATTCGGGGTCGTCCAGCTGCTGGCAGGGCGTCAGCGCCTCCATCCACGGTACCAGTCCTACGACCTCGCCATCGTCTCGCAGGCCCCAGGCCAGCAGCGGCATGCCATACAGCGTGTCCGGATCGGAGGCGAGATGATAGAGCATCTCGAGGCCATCCAGTTCGGGCGCCAGGCGCACCAGGCGACGCTTGGCGTGCAGCCGTTGTCGCATGACCTCCAGGTCGATGACCTGGGCAGGACGGGGGGACAGTGGGATTCCCATGATTACCCTCCTTGAGCGCGTTATAACGGCAGTGGAACGGCCTGAATTCACTATTAGCACAGTCCTGTGCGTAAAGTTAACCCCGCGTGCCATCTTCCTGACGTTGCTGGGTCAACGCACACTGCGCCGACCAGCGCTCGAGCAGCGCTCGATGAGTCGCCAGTGCATGAGTATAACGCGGCCAGGGGGGCGTATCGTTACCATTGGCGGCGACGTCTGCAAGCCATACCTCGCGGTAATGTTCGAGGGCCGGGCGCGATACCGGATGGATATCGAACAGGGCGTTGACCGCCGTCAACCAGCGCTCCGCCACGTCATCCAAGCGAGTCAGGTAGTCGCTGACGTCACTGCGCAGCGCGCTGCCGTTGAAGTCGTCGAGCTGGCGGCAGGTTGCCGGGTTCTCGAGGGCATCGGCGAGCAGGCGATTGCTCTCCTCGAGGCGCTGACTGGTGAGCATCAGGCTGCGCAGCACGCGGGCGGTGAGCGGTTCGCGGCTGAGTACCTGCAAGTGGTCGGCGAGTGTCGAGCCACTGGGCTGCCAGTCGGGGTCGAACTGGTGCTGGACCGAGTCATGCAGATAGTCGAGGGCCGCCAGGTGGGCGTCGATATCGATCTCTGGTGTGACTGGCAGCGGGCGGCTGGCTCGCGAAAAGTTGCCGACCCATTCACTGGAGCCAAACAGGGCGTTCCAGGTGGCCCAGGGCAGATGCTCGGTCTTGGTCTCGGTGAGGCGGATCAGACGCTCGCGGTCGGCGTCGGCGAGGTTGTCCGCTACCTCCGAGCCCGAGCAGGCATGCAGCAGACGCCATAGTTCCAGCTCATACAGCCAGCGCTGGCTGGGGACGGCGACCCGGCCCAGCTGATTGTTGCGCTCGGCGACCAGCGAGGTGATCTGACACTCACGCAGCGCGTAGACGTTGAGCAGGCTCTCGCGCAGGTCGGGAATGTCGAACAGGCGTTGATTCTGGTCGGGGAAGGCTCCGATATTGGCCGGCGGCTGCGGCTCGGGGGCGTCGACCTCGAGGGCCTCTGCCAGCCGCTGCTGATAGTCGCCGAGCAGGTCGTCGGCGTCGCTGCTGCCGCAGGCGGCAAGCATGATGCCGAGCCCTGCGATGAGTGCTCCTCGGCGCGCAAGGCGCAGGGCGTCAGCTGCGAGGAATCTGCCATCGTCCATCTCTCACCGCCTTGCTGATCCGATCCAGGCGTAGCCCCAGTAGCACTGCCGCCACCGTGAGGCCCAGCACCAACCCGATCCAGTAGCCGTAGATTCCCAGCGGATCGAGCCAGGCGCCGAGGCCGCGGGTACCCAGCCAGTGGCCACCCAGCAGGCCCACCAGCCAATATGACACCAGGGTGATGGCCATGATGATGCGGGTATCCTTGTAGCCGCGCAGCGCGCCGGCCATGTTGATCTGTAGCGCATCGGAGACCTGATAGATCATCGCCAGCACGATCAGCGACAGCGCCAACTGCTGGACCTCGACATTGTGAGTGTAAAGCGCGATCACGGGTTCCGAGGCGAACCACAGAATCAGGTTATTGATACCGGCGATCAGTACGCACACCACGATACCGTTCCAGGCCACGAAGCGGGTCAGCTCTGGCTTGCCGGCGCCGAGGGTATTGCCGACCCGCACCGTCAGTGCCATGCCCAGCGAGAGTGGCAGCATGAACAGGATCGAGGTGAAGTTGAGTGCCACCTGGTGGCCGGCCACCACCACCTCGCCGAAGCTGGCGATGAACAGTGCGATCAGCGTGAACAGGGTGACCTCGACGAAGATCGCCACGCCGATCGGCACCCCGACGTAGAGCAGCTCGCCGATCATGGCGCGGCGCGGCGGTGTTGGAGAGTGCCATAACGTGACCGGCGCATAGGCCCGTGAACGCCGTGTATACAGCAGCATGGCCAGGCTCATCACCCACATCGACAGCCCGGTAGCGATGCCGCAGCCCCAGGCGCCGAGAGCCGGGAAGCTGGCCAGCGGCCCCGCCAGGTTCGGGCCGAACAGCGCCACCAGGCCGTCGCCGCCGTAGATCAGCAGGTAGTTGGCGGGCACGTTGACGGCCAGGCCAACCAGGCTGATCCACAGCGAAGGGCGGGTATGGTTCATGCCATCGGAAAAGGCCCGCAGCGCCTGGAACAGCGCCACGCCGGGCATCCCAAAGGCGACTGCCGACAGGTAGGCGGCAGACAGCTCGGCGACGTTCTCGGGGACGTTCATCAGTCGGAAGATCGGCATCACCGTGAACCACAGCAGCAGCGCGGCGATCAGGCCGAGCGCCAGGGCCACCCACAGCGCCTGATGGACGTTGGGGTGAATCCGCTCGACGTTACCGCCGCCCAGCAGTTGGGCGACGATCGGCGTCAACCCCATCAGGGTGCCGGTCATGAACAGCATCAGCGGCAACCACAGGCTTGATCCCACCGAGACCGCCGCCAGGTCGGCGGCGCTCAGGCGGCCGGTCATCATCACGTCGGTGACGCCCATGCCGGCCTGGGCCAGTTGGGCGCCGCAGATCGGTAGCGCCAGGCGCATCAGCAGGCGGGTTTCGGTGCGCGAGCGTGTCAGCAGCGAAGAGCGGAACTGCACCAAGGGGGAATACTCCTTCTCGAATGTACCGGGCACCCGATCCCGGTGCCCGAATAAGGCCCAGGGCTATCGCAGATAGCAAGCACCGCTCGGGACTGATCCGTCGACAGCCCTGCGAGGAGGCGCTGTGACCCCATCCCATGGCGCAAACCTCCTCTTCGGCCTGTCCTCGGCGTCCTTCGCTTAGAGGCAACTACGATCACCCTGGAGTGAAGCCTGACTGCTTGGTCAGATTTGTCCGGGCCTGATAGTCTAGCAAGGCATAGGGATTTCCGCCCGCCTGCTGGGGCTTTATACTGCGCAACGTGAATAACCAAGCGGAGACCCTCGTGACCCACCGGTTGGACGATATCATTGCGCTGTTCGACGGGCTGTTCATGCCCGACTACCGTACTCGCCTGGTGCGCGGTGGCGATGAGCCGCTCTATCTGCCGGCGGATGAGCGTTGCGACCACCATCGGGTCATCTTTGCGCGCGGTTTTTATGCCAGTGCGCTGCATGAGATCAGCCACTGGTGCATTGCCGGGGCGCGGCGTCGCCGGTTGGAGGATTACGGCTACTGGTACCTGCCCGACGGCCGCGATGCCGAACAGCAGCAAGCCTTCGAGAATGCCGAGGTGGCGCCCCAGGCGCTGGAGCTGCTGTTGGCCGAGGCCTGTGGACACCCTTTCAACGTCAGCGTCGACAACCTGGGTGAGGTGGAAGTGGACCGCGATGCCTTTCAGCGCCGCGTCGAGGCCCGCGCCGCGCGCTACCGCGAGGAGGGGTTGCCGTCACGAGCGGCTGCGCTGGTGGCTGCGTTGAGAGCCTATTATCACCACGGATACTCGCTTGAGGCGGCCATCGCTCTTGCACCCAGATGTAGGAGCGAATTCATTCGCGATGCAGCGCGCAGCGCTGCCGGGCTAGACCAACCCCATCGTGACTAAAGTCACTCCCACTTTTGCCTTGGCGCCACTCCCTGTGGGAGCGACTTCAGTCGCGATGCAGCGCGCAGCGCTGCCGGGGTAGAGCAACCCCATCGTGACTAAAGTCACTCCCACTTTTGCCTTGGCGCCACTCCCTGTGGGAGCGACTTCAGTCGCGATGCAGCGCGCAGCGCTGCCATGCCAGACCAACCCCATCGTGACTGAAGTCTCTCCCACATTGGCCTTGGCACCACTCCCTGTGGGAGCGACTTCAGTCGCGACGCAGCGCGCAGCGCTGCCCGGCTAGACCAACTCCATCGAGACTGAAGTCTCTCCCACATTGGCCTTGGCACCACTCCCTGTGGGAGCGACTTCAGTCGCGACGCAGCGCGCAGCGCTGCCGGGGTAGAGCAACCCTATCGTGACTAAAGTCACTCCCACTTTTGCCTTGGCGCCACTCCCTGTGGGAGCGACTTCAGTCGCGACGCAGCGCGCAGCGCTGCCGGGGTAGAGCAACCCTATCGTGACTAAAGTCACTCCCACTTTTGCCTTGGCGCCACTCCCACTTTTGCCTTGGCGCCGCCCCCCATGTAGGAGCGACTTCAGTCGCGATGCAGCGCGCAGCGCTGCCCGGCTAGACCAACCCCATCGAGACTGAAGTCTCTCCCACTTTTGCCTTGGCGCCACTCCCACTTTTGCCTTGGCGCCACTCCCACTTTTGCCTTGGCGCCACTCCCACTTTTGCCTTGGCGCCACTCCCTGTGGGAGCGACTTCAGTCGCGATGCAGCGCGCAGCGCTGCCGGGCTAGACCAACCCCATCGAGACTGAAGTCTCTCTCACATTGGCTTTGGCGCCACCTTTCTTTGTAGGAGCGACTTCATTCGCGATGCAGCGCGCAGCGTTGCCATGCCGGCGCCACCCAACCTGACGTCACTCCTACCTCAACTCTCCTCCGCCAGGCGCTGATGCAGTGCCAGCATTACCTGTACCTCCTGCTCGGGGCGCATTGGCTCCATGCCCAGCTCGCCGAATAGCTCGCTGCGCGCGCGAGCCCACTCGCCGGGGCCGAGATCGGCATATAGCGACTCGGCGGGGGCCAGCTCGACGAAGGGGTCGAGGCCGAAGACATCGAACAGACGCGACAGCGCGGCCTCGTCGTCGCTGACGCCGGCGGTGTAGAGGGTGGCGCTGAAGTGGTCGTTCTCCAGCTCGCGGATCACGTCCAGTGGGCTGACGCCGAGGTTCTCGAGCTCCTCGAGGCTGTAGTCGCCGAGCGAGATCAGCTCGTCGTTGAGCCAGTCGTCGTCGGGCTGGATCAGAGTGTGCTTGACCTGTCCATCGGCCAGCGCCCAGGCAATGGCCAGCGGCAGGCCGCCATCCTCACCGGTCTCGACGGCAATGAAGCCGGGAAAATCGTCCATGTCAGGTCTCCTCGTGGAGCGCGTTGAGGCCAAAGAAACGTCGAGCCGTACTGCTGGTGGCTGCGGCCAGGCTGGCCTCGTCGTCGCCGCGCCAGTGAGCGATCTCGGCGGCGATCCACGGCAGCAGGGCCGGCTCGTGGCGCCGTCCCTTGAGTTTGGCAGGTAAATGGCGCGGCAGCAGGTAGGGGCAGTCGGTCTCCAGCATCAGCCGATTGGCGGGTATCTCGCCGACCAGCTCGCGCAGGTGATGGCCGCGGCGCTCGTCGCAGATCCAGCCGGTCAGGCCGATATGCAGGTCGAGGTCCAGGTAGCCATAGAGCGTCGCGCGCTCGCCGGTGAAACAGTGCACGACTGCCTGAGAAATATCGTCACGCCAGGCCTTGAGGATCTCCAGCATGCGGCTGCCGGCATCGCGCTCGTGGATGAACAGTGGCAGGCCGCTCTCCACGGCCAGGCCCAGCTGGGCCTCGAAGGCATGCTCCTGCTCGGCGGGGGTGGAGAAGTTGCGGTTGAAGTCGAGACCGCATTCGCCCACCGCGACCACCTCGGGCTGGCGGTGCAGCTCGCGCATGTCGGCCTCCAGGGCGCTGCCCCACTGGCTGGCATCGTGGGGGTGCACGCCAGCGGTGGCATACAGGCTGGGAGCGCGGCCGACGTGGCGACGCGCCAGCTCGATGGCCTGAGCGGCGTGCTCGCGGTCGGTGCCGGTGAGAATCAGTTCGCCGACGTTGGCTGCCCAGGCGCGGCGCAGCACGGCGTCGAGGTCATGGGTGAAGCTCGCATGAGTGAGGTTGGCGCCGATATCTACCAGCGGGGCAGGGCTGACCCGCTGCAGTGCCTCGGGCAGAAAATCGTCGAAAGTGTCGCTCGGCTCGGCCACGCCAGCCCTCCCTTGCTAAATCGAGGGCGCATTGTACCTGCTAGGTGGTAGTGGCGACCACGCCGAGGCGGGCATGGGTTACACTAGGCGCCTTTAGCGCATGCAAACGAGGTGGTAAACGCGTGACCCTGCTACGACTGGAACAGCTGCAACTCGCCTATGGCAACCACGTGCTGCTCGACGGCGCCGACCTGGTCCTAGAGAAAGGCGAGCGACTGGCGCTGGTGGGCCGTAACGGCACCGGCAAGTCAACGCTGCTCAAGCTGATCAACGCTGAGATCCAGGCCGACGGCGGCAGCATCTGGCGTGCGCCGGGGCTCAAGATCGGCGTGCTGGCCCAGGACCTGCCGAACGCCTCCGGCGAGACGATCTTCGACGTGGTCGCCCAGGGCCTGCCCGAGGCGGGTGGGCTGCTCGCCGAGTATCACCATCTGGTCGAGGACCCGGATCCCGACATGAAGCGCATGGCGACGCTGCAGACCCAGCTCGAGGCGATCGACGGCTGGTCCTTCCATCAGCGCATCGATACCGTGCTGACGCGTCTGGGGCTACCCGCCGACAGTCCGATGGAGGCACTCTCCGGCGGCTGGCGGCGGCGCGTGGCGCTGGCCCGGGCGCTGGTCGCCGAGCCCGACCTGCTGCTGCTCGACGAGCCTACCAACCATCTCGACCTCGACACCATTGCCTGGCTCGAGGAGCAGTTGCTCGCCTTCGGCGGCGCGGTGCTGTTCATTACCCACGACCGTACCTTCCTGTCGCGCTTGGCCACGGCGATCCTCGAGCTCGACCGCGGCCGCCTGGGGCGCTATCCCGGCAACTATGCCGAGTACCAGGCACGCAAGCAGCACGAACTGGAGATCGAGGCGCGCGAAAACGCCGAGTTCGACAAGAAACTGGCCCAGGAAGAGTCGTGGATTCGCCAGGGCATCAAGGCACGACGCACCCGCAACGAGGGGCGGGTGCGGGCGCTGGAGCAGATGCGCCGCGAGCGCAGCCAGCGTCGCGAGCGCCAGGGCAATGCCTCGCTGACGGTGGACAGCGGCGAGCGCAGCGGCAAGCGGGTGGTCGAGCTCAAGGGCGTCAGCCAGCACTTCGGCGACGACTGGGTGATCCAGGACCTCAGCCTGGAGATCCAGCGCGGCGACCGTATCGGCCTGATCGGCCGCAACGGCGCCGGTAAGACCACGCTGCTCAAGATCCTGCTCGGTGAGCTCGCGCCAAGCCAGGGCGAGGTCAAGATGGGTACCAATATCAAGGTCGCCTATTTCGACCAGCTGCGCGCCGGGCTCGAGCCGCATAAGAGCGTCTACGACAACGTCGCCCAGGGCAGCGACCGAGTCAGCGTCGGCGGCAAGGACAAGCACGTCATCAGTTATCTGCAGGACTTCCTGTTCACCCCCGAGCGCGCCCGTCAGCCAGTCAAGGCGCTCTCCGGCGGCGAGTCCAACCGGCTGCTGCTGGCCAAGCTGTTCACCCAGCCGGCCAACGTGCTGGTGCTCGACGAACCGACCAACGATCTCGACGTCGAGACCCTCGAGCTGCTCGAGGAACTGCTGCTCGACTTCGACGGGACCCTGCTGCTGGTCTCCCACGACCGGACCTTTATGGACAACGTGGTGACCGGGGTGCTGGCCTTCGAGGGTAACGGCATCGTGCGCGAATACGTCGGCGGTTACAGCGACTGGGTGCGCCAGGGCGGCAGGCTGCCGCCGGCGCCATGGGATTTCGACGCCGCCAAGGGCAGCCATGAGGCCAAGCGCGAGGTTCAGGCGCCTGCCGCCGACGTGTCGCCGAGTCCTGCTGCCAGCAAGGCGGTCAAGCTCTCCTACAAGCTGCAGCGTGAGCTGGACAACCTACCGGCCGAGATCGAGCGGCTGGAAAATGCCGTGGCGGCTTTCGAGGCCAAGGTGGGGGATCCCGCCTTCTACCAGGGTGATGCCGCCGATGTCACCGCCACCCTAGAGGCGCTGGCGGCAACCCAGGACGAGCTGGATGCCGCCATGGAGCGGTGGATGGAGTTGGAAGCCATGGCGGCAGGGGAGTAAGCGACGATTCGCTACTGCGCTCGATATCTTGATCGCCGGCGGTGCTCGGAATCCTCATGTAGCAGGCTACACTCCGGTTCCTGCGCTCCGGCGGCAATCAACCTATCATCGCTCGTTACGCGAATCCTAGGCTTCCTCAATGGCTTACATACTGACTTACTCGTCGGTTTCGCCATCCTTGCCGACGCGCACGGCTAGCACGTCGCACTTGGCGCCGTGCAGCACGCCGGTGGAGGTGGAGCCGAGCAGCAGAGCGAAGCCGTGGCGGCCGTGGGAGCCGACCACGATCAGGTCGACGCCGTGCTCCTCGGCGAAGCGGTGAATCTCGGTATCCGGCATGCCCACCACCACGTGCTGGTTCTCGGCCGGTACGTTATGCGGATCGGCGATCTCGGCCAGGCGATGCTTGGCGTGATCGTCGAGCTGGTCCTGGATGCTGGTCAGGTCCATGGGGATATCGCCGCCGTAGGCGAAGCCCAGCGGCTCGAGGGTGTGCATGATCGATAGCTTGGCGGCGTTACGCTCGGCGATGGGCAGGGCCCGCTCGAGCACCTTGTGGGAATCCTTGGTAAGGTCGACGGCGACCAGCACGTGACGATATTCGTTGCTCATGGGACACCTCCCGTGGCGAGGTTTGTGGAATGCCCTGAATAGGCAGAGTGATTTGTCTGCCTTCCACTCTAGGCTGGCTGGCGGCGTCTCACAACGATCTATATCAACGTTTTAGCATCTTTTGCAGAGGATGGGCGGCAGACATGAACTGGTTGTTGATCGCGTTTATCGTGGCACTGATCGTGTCGCCGGTGATGTGGCTCAAACCGAGCCCTAAGCAGAAGCGGGTGGCGCGGCTGCGTGAGCACGCCCGCAAGGCCGGCGTCAGGGTCAAGCTGGCCGCGCCGCCGCTGCACGCCGCCGGCAAGCAGATGCCCAGCTATCGCTGGGGGTATCCGGGTGAGCAGCCCGGGCCGCGTTTCGTGGCGGTGCGCGAGAGCGCCTCCAGCGGCGTGCTAAAGCCGGTATGCCACGGCTGGCGCTGGCGGATCGAGCCACTGCGTCCGCTGCCGGATGAGGTGTTCCAGCGGCTCGAGGCGCTGCTTACGCGCCTGCCCCAGGATGCTCTGGTGTTGGAGTCGGAGGTGCACGGATTGACGCTGTGGTGGTATGAGTCGCAAGGGCCCGAGCGCTTCGATAGCTATCTCGGCGACATGGCCGCGTTACGCGATAGCCTGGCAGGCCGGCCGGACAGGCCGAGTACCCTCAAACCGCTGGTGAAGTGAGTCGCCGCGGCTGGAGTGAGCCGCGAACGGTGGTTTACTCGTCACTTTCGCGGCTCTGGATCGCCAGGCCGTTCTCCTCTATGCGGGTCAGGTAGTCGTCCAGGCGGGCAATGTCGCCGTCGCTGAGGCCTGCCAGCATCTCCTCGCGGGCCTCCTTGACCACCGTGTCGATCTGCTGCAGCAGCGGCATGGCAGCAGGGGTCAAGTGGATGCGCTTGGTGCGGCGATCCTGGTCGCAGGGGCAGCGCTCCACCAAGCCCTGCTCGGCGAGCTGGTCGAGGGTGCGCACAAGAGAAGGCGCCTCGACGCCGATCACCCGTGCCAGGTCGCACTGCGGCTGGCCGTCGCCAAGGCGCCATAGATGATAGAGCGTGATCCAGCGGGTCTGGGTCAGCTCGAGGGGGGCCAAGCGCTTGTCGATGATCGCGCGCCATAGGCGCGGCACGCGATTCAGCTTGGTGCCGATGTTCTGGTGTGGAGAAAGATTGGACATAGTCAGGCCGGTTCGCAGGCGAATCAATGAATTGTCCGAACCGCGCGCCTGCAATGCAAGCCTTATGCGCTTCTGTGCTTATTCATTTCCTCGTTAATACGTTTGCGCTCGGGCTACTAGCCGCCTGGCACCAGCTGGCGAAGGTCGAGCCCCGGGATGCCCGGCGGCGATGTAATCTGCCCATCGGCCATGTCCGCGCTTACTGGCGAGTCGCTGACCGTGAAGCGCAGCACGCCAAGACGCTGGCCGGAGGCGGTGACGATATCGATTCGCCAGCGGCCTCCGGCCTCGACGGGAAAGTTCTGTTTGCGGCTCCAGGCGCGGTAGCCCTGCTGGCGGCCGCCGTGAATGGTCAACGGGATGCGGTCGATCAGCTCGCCGTCATGGCGCCACTCGTGGAAGACCTCCTCCTGCAGTCCGCGCGGTGCGCGTATCGCGGTATAGGCGTACAGGCCGCTGACGGTCAGCGCGTCGCGGGTCAAGGCCACGCTGCCGCGGGGAGTGCGCGACTCGACGTCGAGGTTCGGTGACAGGGCACTGCCGGTCAGCCACAGGTTGGCTGGCGGTACCCAAGCGCGCCCCGCCCAGCCGGCGCCGGCCAGCAGCAGTGCCAGGCCGAACATCGCCAGCCAGCTGCGCAGCCGCTTGGGCTGGACCAAATGCATCAGGCTGGGCAGGCTGAATATCACCATCAGGGCCAATGCATAGAACAGGCTCTCGCTGGTGGTGAGCTGCAGCATGATCGGTAGGGTCACCAGCACCACCACGAATACGCATTGGGCATGAAAGGCGAAATAGACCCAGCGATAGCGCTCGGCGAGCTTGAAGTAGAGCGGATCGAGGATGGAGAGTAAGGCAAGTCCCAGGATCAGTAGCGTGAACAGTGCCTGGCCGCTGGCCCAGACCGTGGTGGCGAGCAGGAACGGCAGGCTGAAGAACAGTGTCTCCTGATGGATCAGTTGGGCGATGAAGGTGGTCGCGCCGCGCGGCAGGGTCGGATAGCCGCGCCGGGATAGGGCGCGGCCGATCACGCTCTCCGAGAGCAGCAGTAGCCAGGCCAGCAGCATACCCAGCGCCAGGGCCGCTCCCAGCCACTGCTGGCGGTCGACCAGGAAGAAGCTCGCCACGCCGGCGCCGAAGGCGATTGGCGGCCATATCCATAGATAGGGGCGAGCTCGTTCGATCAGCCGCTCCACGCCATGTTGGGCACGCGCCAGTCGTGCGGCGCGGGCTGGATGGTGCGGTGGCGGAGCGGCAGGCTCGGGGGGCGCGCAGGGGATGGTCATGCCGTTGGCAATCTCCGGGAAAAGCGTAGAGGCTAGCAGCGTCACTATGACAGATGGAGTCGAGAAACGGCGACACCCGACGCATCAGGCACGACTTTGGTGGGGGGGCGCCCGCCGCGGGCTTGACGCCGGCGCCAAGCTGGACCAAGCTGTCTGGCAATCAAACGGCCGTATGAAATCGTGGAGTTTCGCGGATGATCTACCAAGGCAATGCCATTACGGTGGCCAGCAACGGCGATAACATCGCCACTCTGACCTTCGACCTGAAGGACGAGTCCATCAACAAACTCTCCAGCGCCGTGGTCACGGAGCTGGGCGAGGCGGTCCAGGCGCTGCAGGGCGCCAGCGACATCAAGGGCCTGGTGATTGCCAGCGCCAAGGACGTATTCATCGTCGGTGCCGACATCACCGAGTTTCACGGTATGTTTGCCAAGGGCGAAGGCCAGATTGCCGAGATGCTCGAGCAGGTGCACGGCATCTTCAACGCCATCGAGGACCTGCCGTTCCCCACCGTCACTGCCATCAACGGCCTGGCGCTGGGCGGCGGCTGTGAGGTCACCCTGACCACCGACTTCCGGGTGATGGGCGACAAGGCCAAGATCGGCTTGCCCGAGACCAAGCTGGGCATCCTGCCCGGCTGGGGTGGCTGCGTGCGCCTGCCGCGCATCGTGGGTGCCGACAACGCCATCGAGTGGATCGCCGGCGGCAGCGAGAACCGTGCCGATGCCGCGCTCAAGATGGGCGCGGTGGATGCCGTGGTACCCAACGAGCAGTTGCAAGCGGCGGCGCTGGACATCCTGGCCCGTGCCAACCGTGGCGAACTCGACTACCAGGCGCGCCGCGACGAGAAAACTGGCCCGCTCAAGCTCAATCCCATCGAGCAGATGATGGTCTTCGAGACCGCCAAAGGCTATGTCGCCGGCAAGGCGGGGCCGCACTATCCGGCGCCCATCGAGGCGATCAAGGTGATCCAGAAAGGTGCCGGCGAGGAGCGCGGCCGCGCCCAGGCGATCGAAGCCAAGGCCTTCGCCAAGCTGGCGCTGACCGACGTCTGCTACAACCTGGTGGGGCTGTTCCTCAACGACCAGGTGGTCAAGAAGAAGGCCGGCAAGTACGAAAAGCAGGCCCAGCCGGTCAAGCAGACCGCGGTGCTGGGGGCTGGCATCATGGGCGGCGGTATCGCCTACCAGAGCGCGTCCAAGGGCACCCCGATCCTGATGAAGGACATCAAGGAGGATGCCATCGAGCTGGGCCTCAAGGAGGCGCGCAAGCTGTTCGGCAAGCAGGTCGAGCGCAACAAGCTGACCACTGAGCAGATGGCCGAGAAGCTCTCCAATATCCGCCCGACACTCTCCTACGGCGACTTCGGCCACGTCGACCTGGTGGTCGAGGCGGTGGTCGAGAATCCCAAGGTCAAGGACGCGGTACTCACCGAAGTCGAGGGGCTGGTGGACGACAAGGCGATCCTCACCTCCAACACCTCGACCATCTCGATCAACCGTCTGGCCGAGAATCTCAAGCGTCCCGAGAACTTCTGCGGCATGCACTTCTTCAACCCGGTGCATCGCATGCCGCTGGTCGAGGTGATCCGCGGCGAGAAGACCAGTGACGCCGCCGTGGCCGCCACCGTGGCCTACGCCCGCGCCATGGGCAAGACGCCGATCGTGGTCAACGACTGCCCGGGCTTCCTGGTCAACCGCGTGCTGTTCCCCTATTTCGGCGGCTTCAGCATGCTGGTCGAGCAGGGCGCCGACTTCCAGCACGTCGACAAGGTGATGGAGAAGTTCGGCTGGCCGATGGGCCCCGCCTACCTGCTCGACGTGGTCGGCATGGATACCGCGGTGCACGCCAACGAGGTGATGGCCGAGGGCTTCCCGGATCGCATGGCTCGCGATGCCAAGACCGCCATTCAGGTGATGTACGAGAATGAGCGCCTGGGCCAGAAGAACGACAAGGGCTTCTACGCCTACGAAGAGGACAAGAAGGGCAAGCCGAAGAAGGTCAGCGACGACGCGGCCTACGCCCTGGTCAAGCAAGTGGTGAAGGAAGACAAGGCGTTCAGCGACGAGGAGATTATCGCGCGCATGATGGTACCGCTGTGCCTGGAGACGGTGCGCTGCCTGGAGGACGACATCGTCGCCACTCCGGCCGAGGCCGACATGGCGCTGATCTACGGCATCGGCTTCCCGCCGTTCCGCGGCGGTGCGCTGCGCTATATCGACGCCATGGGCGTGGCGGCCTTCGTCGAGCTGGCCGACGGCCTGGCCGATGAGCTCGGCCCGCTCTACGCGCCCACCGACAAGCTGCGCGAGATGGCCAAGTCCGGCGATACCTTCTACGCCAAGAGCGCCTGAATTCACCACGAACAGGAGTAGTGAAAGATGAGTTTGAATCCGAGAGACATCGTGGTGGTCGACGGCGTGCGTACCGCCATGGCCAAGGCCAAGAACGGCGCCTTCCGTCACGTGCGCGCCGAGAACCTGTCCGCCGCGGTGATGCAGGCGCTGTTCGAGCGCAATGCCAACCTCGACCCTAGTGAGGTCGACGACGTGATCTGGGGCTGCGTCAACCAGACCCTCGAGCAGGCCATGAACATCGCCCGCAACGCGGCGATCATGACCGGCATTCCGCGCTCGGTGCCGGCCCAGACCGTCAACCGCCTGTGCGGTTCTTCCATGACCGCGCTGCATATCGCCGCGGCCAATATCAAGTCCGGCATGGGCGATTTCTACGTCATCGGCGGCGTCGAGCACATGGAGCACGTGCCCATGGCCCACGGCGTCGACGTCAACCCGGCGGCCAGCAAGTATGCCGCCAAGGCGGCGATGATGATGGGGCTGACCGCCGAGCTGCTGGGCAAGATGCACGGCATCAGCCGCGAGGATCAGGACAAGTTCGGCGTGCGCTCCCACCAGCGCGCCCAGGCGGCGCTGGATAACGGCCGCTTCGATAACGAGATCATCGGTGTCGAAGGGCATGACGGCAACGGCTTCCGCGTGCGGGTCGACCGCGACGAGGTGATCCGCGCCGACGCCAGCCTCGAGTCGATGGCCGGCTTGAAGCCGGTGTTCGACCCGCGCAACGGCACGGTTACCGCCGGTACCTCCTCGGCGCTGTCGGTGGGCGCTTCGGCGATGGCGGTGATGAGCTACGAGCGCGCCCAGGCGCTGGGCCTCGAGCCGATCGCCAAGGTGCTCTCCACCGGGGTGGCTGGCTGCGACGCCTCGATCATGGGCTACGGTCCGGTACCGGCCTCGCAGAAGGCGCTCAAGGCCGCCGGCCTGACCGCCGACGACATCCAGACCGTCGAGCTCAACGAGGCCTTCGCTGCCCAGGGCCTGCCGGTGCTCAAGGATCTCGGCTTCCTCGACGCCATGGACGACAAGGTCAACCTCAACGGCGGCGCCATTGCCCTTGGCCACCCGCTGGGCTGCTCCGGCTCGCGGATCTGCACCACGCTGCTCAACGTCATGCAGCAGCAGCAGACCAGCCTCGGCCTGGCCACCATGTGCATCGGCATGGGGCAGGGCGTCGCGACGGTGTTCGAACGCCTGCGCTAAGCGTCACTGATATGAAGACGTCGAAACGGCACCCTACGGGGTGCCGTTTTGCGTACTAGGCTTTGTCTGAAAAGTCGGAGAGCGAAGGCCAGACAAGGCAAAAATCGGCGAAAAGACGGAGTTTACGGGGTGTAAATGAGTACTTTGAGCCGATTTTTAACGCCGTATGGCCGAGCGCAGCCAGTTTTCGGACAGAGCCTAGAGGATGCCAGCATCGAGGCCCGCCGCCAGGCTCATGGCCAGCTCCTCGACCTGCTC
Organism: Halomonas salipaludis; assembly: GCF_002286975.1. Classification (GTDB taxonomy): domain Bacteria; phylum Pseudomonadota; class Gammaproteobacteria; order Pseudomonadales; family Halomonadaceae; genus Franzmannia; species Franzmannia salipaludis. The sequence goes on along the minus strand of NZ_NSKB01000018.1, from coordinate 14,214 downwards.
GAGGAACGCCTCCTGCCACTCGCCGTGCAGGATCAGCGGCGCCTGCGCCCACTTCCAGCGCAGCCCACCGACGATACTTTCCACCGCGCGGCGGGTGCCGGTGCCGTCGAGGCCGGCGCGCACATAGAGGGCGCAGGGCAGGCCCTGTGTTTGCTCCAGGACCGGGTAGTAGCTGCGGTCGAAGAAGTCCTTCAGCGCGCCGCTCATATAGCCGAGGTTCTCGGTGGTGCCGAGCAGGATGGCATCGCAGGCCAGCACGTCCTCGGGGCCCGCCTCCAGCGGTGGCTTGACCACGACCTCCACGGTCTCGATCTCGGGGTGGCGTGCACCGCGTTCGGCGGCCTCGCGCAGCGCCAGGGTATTGGCGGAGGGGGTATGGGCGACGATCAGCAGGGTTTTCATTCCGCTAGCCTAGCAGCCGCGCGGGAATGGCAAAACGCCACGGCGGTTTGCCGTGGCGTTGCGGCCCTGGGAGAGCGCGCCTCAGCGCTTGGGCCAGGCCTTGGGGTCGACCTTGTCGGTCAGCTTGGGGAAGCGGCTGGGATCGAACACCGGCTCCTGGCCAGCGCTGAGCTGGCGGTCGTAGTCGCGCAGCAGGGCGAAGGCGATCGGCGATAGCAGCAGGATCGCTACCAGGTTGATCAGCGCCATCATGCCCATCGAGAGGTCGGCGAAGTTCCAGATTGCGCCGAGGCTCGCCACCGAACCCACCATCACCATGGCCAGCACCGCCAGGCGGTAGATAAGCACCGCCAGCGGGGCGCGGTGCCCGGCCAGGTACTCGATGTTGGACTCGCCGTAGGAGTAGTTGGCGATCACCGAGGTGAAGGCGAACAGCAGGATCGCCACGGCAATGAACATACTGCCCCACTCGCCGACGTGGCTAGACAGTGCGATCTGGGTCAGCTGGATGCCGTTGGCCTCGTCGCTGGCCATGACGTCCGGCCCAGCCATGATGATGATCGCCGCGGTGGCGGTGCAGATCACCAGGGTGTCGAGAAACACCCCGAGCATCTGGATGAAGCCCTGGGCGGCGGGGTGATTGGGCTTGGTGGTGGCGGTGGCCGCGGCGTTGGGCGCCGAGCCCATGCCCGCCTCGTTGGAGAACAGGCCACGCTGGATGCCGTTGATGATCGCCTGGGAGACCGCATAGCCGATGGCGCCCCCGGCGGCTTGCTCGAGGCCGAAAGCGCTCCTGATGATGGTCATGAACGCCGCCGGCAGGTCGCCGATATTGAGCGCCACCACCACCAGTGCCAGCAGCAGGTAGAGCAGCGCCATCAGCGGCACCACCAGCTCGGCGACGCGGGCGATCGATTTCAGGCCGCCGAAGATGATCGGCGCCACCACCGCCATCAGCATCAGCCCCATGGCCCAGGTCGGAATCGAGAAGGCCTGCTCCATGGCCTGGGCGATGGAGTTGGCCTGGACGCTGTTGAAGGCCAGGCCGAAGGCGATGATCAGGCACACCGAGAAGGCCACCGCCAGCCAGCGCAGCCCCAGGCCACGCTCGATATAGCGCGCCGGGCCCCCGCGGAAGGTATTGTCGCCGTGGTCGGTCTTGTAGGCCTGGGCCAGGGTCGACTCGACGAAGCTGGTGGCCATGCCGACCATCGCCGTCATCCACATCCAGAAGATCGCGCCGGGACCGCCGAAGTAGATCGCCACCGCCACGCCGGCCAGGTTACCGGTGCCGACCCGCGCGGCCAGGCTGGTGGAAAGCGCCTGAAACGACGAGATACCACCGCTGGCTTGGCGAGAGTGACGCAGCAGCTTGAACATATGGCCGAAGTGGCGGATCTGGATGCCACGGGTCATGACCGTGAAGTAGAGACCGGTGCCGATCAGCAGATAGATCAGCACGCTGCCCCACAGCAGGCCATTGCCGGCGTCGACCCATCCGGTGAGAAACCCGGGTAGCGTGAAATTCATGACGCTCGCTTTCCTTTGCTAATGAATGAAAGGGCGTCATTCTTCACGAGAGCATGGAGATGACAAGTCCCATTGCGATATTTCGTGAACTTGGTGTGAATACTCGCAAAAATCACTGTGAATGGCTTATATCTCTGAGTCGAGGTGGCCGGCATAGCACGGCGCAGAGCTCGGTGCGTCGTCGGTTTGACGGTCCTCCTCGTACAGGGCCTCAAGAAGCGCCTCGCGCAGTACTGGCAAATGCGAGCCCTCTAGATCGCGAGCCGCCGAGAGCAGTGTCAGGCGTCCTTGGCGTGCCAGGCGCATCAAGGGCACCAGGCAAGTCTCGTCGGAGTGTATTTCAAGGCCTCGCGCCGGATGCCGCGTGGCCATAATCGATCGACCAGCACGCGAGCACCATCGCTCTGAAGTGGGGTGGAGTAGATGCGCTTATTGGCGATGTCGTATCTCATCACTGCATCCGTTGCCGATCAGAGGGATAACACCATCAGCCTAGACATCCGTGGACACATATTCCACGCTCTCCAGCGACTCGGTGGAGGTGACGATCTGCTCCAGCTCGTCGCAGAAGGCGCTCAATGCTTCACTGGCATGGCCCAAGCCTCCGCAGCGCGACGCCGCCGATTTCTCCTTTCCCTCAAATTGACCGCCCGCCGCGTACGCTGACAAGCGTTGCCTAGCGTGCGGGGCGAACAGCGCCTTACCGATGGCGAGAGCTCCAAAGAAGACGTTTCACACGCGGCGTGTTAGTTTTCGGTGTTCACCCTGATTTGCCGGCAGGATGCTCATGTCCCTGGAAAGCGCGCTGTTCTATCTCTTTGCCATCTTCGTCTTCGCCGTGACCCCGGGCCCCGGGATCTTCGCCCTGCTGGCGCGGGGCATGGCGTCTGGTGCGCGCTCCTGCGTCTCCCTGGCCCTGGGCATGACGGTGAGCGACCTGATCTACCTGCTGCTGGCCTTCTACGGCCTGGCCGCCATCGCCGAGAACTGGAGCGAGGCGTTTACGCTGATCCGCTATCTCGGCGCTGCCTATCTGTTCTATCTGGGCTGGAAGATGTGGACCGCTCCGGTAAAGGCCGAGCCGCTGGCCCCGGAGCAGCGGCGCGTGGATGTCGTGAAGGGCTTCCTGCAGGGCTTTCTGATATCCGCCTCCAACCCCAAGGTGATCCTCTTCTACATCGCCTTTCTGCCTACCTTTATCGATCTTACTGCGCTGGGCAGCACCGATATGGGGCTGGTGGTCGGCCTCACCTTTATCGGGCTGATGACAGGGCTGATGCTGGTGGCTTCCGGCGCCTCCGGTGCACGCCGCTTTCTGCAGACCGAGCGTGCCATGAAAGGCGCCAACCGCTCCGCCGGCTCGCTGATGGTCGCCGCTGGGGCATTCCTGGTCGCCAAGGGCTGAGCTGGCATATCGCCATCAGTCCTCCGCTACTCCTCCAGAACCTCCTCGATCCACGCCAGCCAGGCCTCGGTCAGTCGCTGGCCGAGTCTTAGTGTGTGCCAGGGCGCGCGCTCGTCTGGTGTTAGCCCCTGTGGGTCGCTGAACCACTCCTTTTCGATGGCCGCATAGGCCTGCATCCGCTCTTCAAGCTGTGCCTGCAGAGCGGTGAGCTCCTGCTGGCGGGCGTCGGCCGGCCAGGCGTCCCAGGCGAAGAATTTGGCGAACAGTGGTTGGCGTACGGGGCTGGGGCCGAGCGGGGCAGCCAGCCAGGCATCGAGTTCGGCGCGTCCGCTGGCGGTAATGCAGTAGACCTTGCGGTCGGGGCGCTCGGCCTGGGGCACGGTCTCGCAGTCGAGCAGCCCGGCAGCGCGCATCTTGTCGAGTTCACGGTAGATCTGCTGGTGGCTGGCCTGCCAGACGTGGGCGAGGCCGGTCTTGAAGCGCTGCAGTATGTCGTAACCGGTACCGGGGTCGCGTTGCAGGGTGATCAAGAGTACGGCGCGTAGTGACATGCTTGCCTCTGGCTCGACTTTATATGTGCATAGTTGCATATCAAGCTTATGCTGGCTAGCATTATGCAACTAGTTGCATTTGTGCGGGCTGTTCGGAGGCAACATGACGCTGACGTTGCATCTCACTGCTTCTCTGCTTGCGTTGGGGGTGGGCGCCTTGGTGCTACTTCTGCGCAAGGGTACGCTGTGGCATCGCTCGTTGGGCGTGGTCTGGGTCGCCGCCATGGCACTATCAGCGCTCAGCTCATTCTGGCTGGGCGGTGGGGTGCTACCGCTGGTGGGGCACCTGGGGCCGATACACCTGCTCTCGGCATGGGTGCTGGTGGCGCTGACGGTGGCAGTCGCGGCAATCGCTCGCGGGCAAGTGCAACGTCACCGCGAGTGGATGCTGGGCGCCTACCTGGGACTGCTGGGCGCCTTCGCCGGTACCTTGGTGCCTGGTCGATGGATGTCGACGCAGTTGGGGCTGTGGTAAAGGCTAGCAGGCTTAACCTGGATTATCGAAGCGTGTTACCCATGTCGTGATAGCCTGGCAGCATCGCCTTCATGCCGGCTATTCTCGCTGACAGTGGTATGGATGGAGTCTTCCCAATGAGCGATGCCTTTACCCTCGGTTGCCCCCACTGCCTGGCGATCAATCGCGTCAGCCCCGCCCGCCTGAGCGATGCGCCCAAGTGCGGCAAATGCAAGCAGCTGCTGCTGAGTCGCGAGCCGCTGGCGCTCACGGCGGCAAGCTTCTCGGCACTGGTAGAGCGCAGCAGCCTGCCGGTGGTCGTCGACTTCTGGGCCAGCTGGTGCGCCCCATGCAAGATGATGGAGCCGATTTTCGCCGAGGCGGCTCGCGACCTGACAACGCACATGCGCTTTGCCAAGCTGAATACCGAACAGGAACGCTCTCTGGCCGGTCGCTTCGGCATCCGCAGCATTCCCACGCTGATCGTGTTCCGCGATGGCTACGAAGTGGCCCGTCAGCCTGGGCTGCTGAATGGCGCGCAGCTGCGTGAGTGGTTGCAGCCCCACCTGGTATGACGGCTGCCGGACGGGCATCGAGCAGGGAGAATATCGTGTCGCCAACAGGCTCGCTCAAGGTCTATTACGATGCCGTCTGCCCCGGTTGCCGCCGCGACCGGGCTCGCTATGAACGCTGGGCTGGAGAGGCGGGCGAGCAGGTCGCCTGGTGCGATGTGACCACCTATCAGCAGGCGCTGCGCGACAAGGGCATCGATCCGCAGGCGGCGCTGCTGTCACTGCACGTGGAGGACGACGCGGGGCGCATCGTCGATGGCATCGATGCCTATGTGCTGCTGATGCAGCGCGTGCCGCGCCTCAGGCCGCTGGCCTGGTTGATCGGGCTGCCGGGTGTCAAGGCGCTGCTGAGCTGGTGTTACGACCACTGGGTGCGCAGGCGCCTGGCCCGTGAGGGGCGACTGCCGGATTGATCGTAGAGCGCTTCGCGTAGATGCCGAACCCCATGGTCATGCAGCGCTGGCAGATGCGGTATCCTGAGGGCTCTCGCAGCGGCGGGAGATGGCAATCACCAGGAGCACGAGCGTGAGCAAGAGATTACGGATGATCGGGGCGTCGCTGCTGATGGCGGGCCTGAGTGCCTGTAGTGGCGAGCAGGATGACGTAACCCGAAACGCCACCGAGCAGCCCGACTTGAGCCGCGACTACGCGGCACTCGTGGGCGAATGGCGGCTAGTGGACTTTCATCAACCCGGCGTCAGCGCCATGAGCGAAGAGCAGGCCGACAGCTGGCTGGGGGCCCGGCTGCGCATCAGCGACGACTGGTTCGCCCTCGGCGAGCACTACTGCGAGTCGCTGACACATATCGGCGAGGTGCTGCCGGTCAATCAGGTGCGCGATGACTTCCGCCTCCAGGAAGGCGATCTGACACCTTTCGAAGGGCGTGAGCAGGTGGCGCGTCATCGCCTTGACTGCGAGGACAGCGAGTGGCCGACCCTGGGCGGCACGCTGCTGATGCTCGATGATTCTCGAGTCCTGGCGCCCTGGGATGGCGTGTTCTTCGAGCTGGAGCGCGACGACGGCTTCCGCGCCACCGGTACCGAGCCGGCCTGGAACCTGGCCATCAGCGCGGAGGGCATGCGCTTCTCAGTGCCGTTCGACGATCGCGATGTGCGCACCGAGCTGCCCGAGCCGGAAGCCGGGCCCCAAGAGGGGGCGCGGGTCTATCACGCCACTACCGAGGGCAACTATCTGCGCGTGGTGATCACTCCCGAGGCGTGTCGCGACAGCATGAGCGGTGCGCCGTTCGAGACCACGGTGCGGGTGACCCGCGACGGTGAGGTCTTCCGGGGCTGCGGCGGGGCCATGCCAACGCTGTCGCCGTGAGCGTCAGCGCAGCGTGTCGAGTGTCTGGTGCAACGAGCGGGGCAGGATGCCCAGGTCTTCGCAGCGCCCGGCGTCGGCGCCGACCACGTTGTCCCGCTGCATCAGCAGCACCTGGTCGCGGGTCAGTGGTGGATTGGGCAGCCAGCCGGTCGCCGCGGCCAGCAGGCGCCAGGCGAGGAAGGGGACCGGTAGCAGCGGTCGATGTCGCCCCTGGCGGCGCATCACCCGCTCGAGGATCTCGCGGTAGCTGAGTACCTCGGGGCCGCCCAGTTCGAACAGCCGCCGTGCCGGCGGGGTGGATGAGAACAGCCGCCCCACGGCGCGGGCCAGATCGTCGACATGCAGCGGCTGCAGGCGCGTCTCGCCGCGGCCGAACAGGGGAATCAGCGGTAGTCGTGTCAGGCCCTGCAGGGCAGTGAGGAAGGCGTCATCCGGCCCGAACAGCACGCTTGGGCGCAGGATCGTCGCCTTGGGGAAGTGCTCGAGGACGGCATGCTCGCCGTCGGCGCGGGCACGCACGTAGGCCGAGGGGGAGTCGAGGCTGGCGCCGATGCCGGAGAGCTGTACCAAGGTGCTGATACCGGCTTGCTGCGCCACGCGTGCGATCCGCGCCGCACCTGCGACGTGTACCGAGTGAAAGCTTGCGCCGCGGGATTCCACATAGCAGCTCACCGCGTTTACCACACCCCCGGCGCCCTCCAGCGCTGCGGCGAGGCTCGCCTCGTCGTGAATATCGGCGCGCACCAGGCTAAGCGGATCGCTCGCGTCGTGCCACTCGGGCAGCGCGGGGTGGCGGGCGGCGAGGCGTACGCGATGCCCGCGCTCGACCAGCTCGCGCACGATGGCGCGGCCGGCAAAGCCGGTCCCGCCGAGCACAAGGATCGGACGTGGCGCCATGCTCAGCGCTGCTGGGCCAGGTCCAGCAGGCGCTCCACCGCCAGCAGCAGCTGTCGGCGTGGCTGGGCGCCTTCCAGGATGCCGGCGTGTTCGCCGTGCAAGGCGAAGCGCAGGCCGGGCACCCCCTGAATCCCGAGCTCCCCTGCGGCATGCTGATCGTCGAGCACCTGTTGGCGATAGCGCCCCTCGGCCAGCGCCTGGCGCAGGCCGTCGCTATCGAGTCCCAGCGACCCGGCGGTTGCGCACAGCGCTTCGCCATCGGCCAGGTCAAGGCTGTCTTCGAAGAAGCCGCGAAACAGCGCGTGACGCAGCGTGGCTGCGGCCTCGCTCGACTGGTCGGCTGCCCAGGCGCTGGCTTCATGCGCCAGCCGCGAGCGCGGTTGCCGGCGCGGCAGGCGTAGCGTCATGCCACGCTCCTTGGCCATGGGGTAGACGGCGCGTGACCAGATGTCGTGCAGGTAGTCGCCGTCGGGGTCGAGGGGCGGCGCCGGCGCGGGGCGCAGCTCGAAGGCGCGCCAGCGGATCGTCAACCGGTCGCCGAAGCGGGTGCTCAAGGCGTCGAGCTCGGGCTCTTCCAGATAGCAGAAGGGGCACACATAGTCGCTGAAGACATCGAGGGTAAGCGGCGTTGCGGTCATGACGGGCTCACACGCAAACGAGCCGCCGGCAGTGCCGGGGCTCGAGGGGATGAACAGGCGATGGGCGGGTCAGGCGATGGTGTTGATCAAGGTGCCGATGTGCCCTTCGCTGGCCAGCTGGGGCTCTGCCGAGGCCGACTCCATCAGCGCGGTGACCTGCTGCTGTTGCATATCCAGTGCCTCGCGAAACACCTGCATCTGCGCGTGCTGGGCGGCCTGGGCCTGCTGTAGCACCAGCGATTCGCTTACCACGCTATTGACGGCGGGATCCATCCGCTTACCTCCCATACAATGAATATGCGTCCAACCTAGCAGCCCCGCCAGCCGCTTGCAAAGGCGGCAGTGGAGCCTTGACCCGTGTCGGTGTAGGCTTGCGGGCTTTTGTCATCGCTATCATCAGGAGCCCATATGAGCGATCTGCCCAACTGTCCGGCCTGTGCGTCGGAATTCACCTACCATGACGGCATCCAGTGCGTGTGCCCCGAGTGCGGCCATGAGTGGATGCCTGGCGATGACGCGGCGGCGCGCCAGGACGATGTGCTGGAGGCCCGCGATGCCCATGGCAATCCGCTGGCCGACGGCGATAGCGTGACGGTGATCAAGGACCTCAAGGTCAAGGGCTCCTCCTCGGTGATCAAGGTCGGTACCAAGGTCAAGAGCATCCGCCTGGTCGAGGGTGACGCCGAGGGTGGCCACAACCTCGACTGCAAAGTAGAGGGCATCGGAGCGCTGAAACTCACCTCGAAGTTCGTCAAGAAAGCCTGAACGGCCTGGCTACTCGCCCTGCAGCGTGGCGATGAGGCGCCGTGGCCCACCCTGGTCACGGTGCTCGCCGTGGCAACAACCCCGAATGACAGGTATTTTGACATGCGTATGATCCACCGCTGCAGCGCTATACTAGCAAGATTACATGTCAAAAAAAATTGGGATAATTTGGAGCGAAACTTGACAGAAAATGTCAAAAGTAAATTATTTTCCTTTATTTAAACTATTAGCAAAAACACAACAGAGGCCAATATGTCAAGAAAATTAGTAACGATAGTCTTTCAATCATAAGCAATTGTGAGAAAATATCCGACTTTCATAAAGAAGTGAGGTTGAGGATGATCTATTACATAACAATGATTAACAAAGTATTTGTTAATAACAAATATCGTATTTAGGAAAATTAAACTTTTGTCGTCTATAGCAACATGGATTTATAAATAAAAATCAAGCCGCACTATTCCACCTTCACCAGGCACTATTTTTCTCACTAAACCGTGTGCTTATATCACACGCGCACTCTTTTATTTATATACCGCCGCTTTATACTTTTTTAGAGACCTTCGACACATACACCCTGAGTTACTAACATCTATAAACATCCACGATCGTATTGTTTACATTTTCACTCATTGTTGCTGTAAAGTAAATGAAGTTATCGTGTGGTTTATCTCTCCAAAATTCCTTTTTCAAATATCATTTGGTGTATTTCATGGGGGCTTCTAGTTATTGAGTTTGCGAACACATCTCCTATTCCAAAGTTACTTTTCTTGGAGGATTCCAAAATGTGGGCAGCTCTATCTTTTTCGGCCTTTTTTCCTATTGTTATTTTTTTATTGAAGCGATATTTATCCTAGACAAGAATATGATATCTCTCTGGCCTGAGGATTTCCATATTTCTGCGATGGGTTCTATTTTTTTTGATAAGATGTACTCTATGAATGCCATGTTTAAAATGTTTTCCCCGCCTTTTTTGCCATCGGCAAAATCTTCTACCCCAAAAACTTTATGTTTCAAAATGATTTCCTTTATTTTCTCTTCCCCTTCTCTTGTTGCCAAGATTTTAGATATAAAATCAAAAGGAAGCAGGAATCTCACTTCGTTTTCCATGCCCCATTTTTCTTTGTTTTTCCTCAGGATTTGGTTTTTTACAAAAAAGTCTGGGGAGAAATATTCAGGGTCTTTTAGAGATGTGTCTGCGTAATCTGCTGGAGAGTAAAGAAAACCACGATTAAGACCTATTGAAAACCTTTGGGAGGCTGACATGACGAAAACGGAAAATGGATTTTTCGCATCAACTTCTATGGATACAGCCACCCCCCTATTTCCATCGGCATATTTTCCCCACATGTACAGAGAGTCTAGGTTTCTACATAGGGATACTATCCCAAAGAGGTTGCAGTATCCTTTAATATGTTTGCTCAACTTTTTCCCTGTTTTTTTCTCCAGATTCCTTATCATTGGAGTACTTATTTCTTTAAATTCTTCTGGATCATTTTGTGCCCAGCTAGGAGTGACTCTAAAGCAAGGGTCATGGCAAAAGCTTTCAAAAACTTCCATCGTCATAAATTTGTGCAACATAGCCATGGCATCACCCCTTTCGAAGTCGTTCTATGCTAACTCAAATTGTTATTTTGACAGGCTTTTTTTCTCGTGGCAAATAATTCAGCATATTAGGCCTTGAGGTGACGGCACGATGGTGGTTATGTGAAGTGGTTCTGCTAAGCTAACATAGAGTAAATTTGATAAATTAAAAAGGGAGGGAGTCATGAGTGTTAACCAGTCCAGGTTTGATAAGCTTTATAAAGAACAGAATGATGCAGTTAGATTGGGGATTAAAGTTAAATATATATGCATGTCAGTTCAGTGCCCCCACCATGCAGATCTCCATGGTGAAATATTGGATTATGATGAGGTGGTCAAGATTTTTTCTATAGAAAATGTTCCGGATGGATGCCGATGTGCCTGCACCCAAATCTTGGTTGATGACTCAGGAAACCCTATTACTCCAGGAGCTGTAGAAAGGATAAGAAATCAAAAAACATAGGGTCGTTTTCTTTACACCTGATGACCACCCCTCCAGGAGGCCCTGGAGGGGTGGTTTCGTGTAAAGAAATTGCGTAAATATTTCTGCGTATAGAAAAGGTGTGTTTCTCAGTCACCCCGAGCAATGTGCCGTATGATGCCTTGGCACCACGACTGCAGACCAGATCCGCCAAAGGGTATCCATGGAATTCCGTGCTTTTATAGTGAACACACGGCCGTCACAGACTGAAACTACCTTCATTGCCCACGATCGTAGGGCGTTCTATGTTCACGCATAGCCACGTCTCACGCAGTGAACCGATGTCACCGCTGGCGATGACTTCCAGCGGTGACCGATCATTAAAGAATTCATTGTGATTAGTCATGCGCATAAAGCCATAGAGGTTATTGGGATTGTCGAACGTCACGCGTAGAGCTGCATGGATGTTCAGCACGTAGCTGATCCGGGTCAGCTGGTCTTCATCTACGTAGGCCTGCCATTCTGGATCACGGCGTCTGGCACACGTATAGATATCCGCGGGGACACGCAGGATCGCAGTGCCCTGCTCACTGCTGGCACCCCACTTCTCCAGAATCGTCACGGCTGTCTGTAGCCCCGTGGTTGCCTTGTCCTTGATCGTCATAGCTATCCCCCATGGGTGCGCATACCCAAACTTTGGCACGGCCACCGCTTTGAAGCCATTGCGCAAAGCAAACGAAGGTTTGATTTACAAAATCGGCTGCTGGCCAGTGACCACCGAACAGTATGCCGCCGCGTAACGCTCGGCATCTTTCCGTGCCCGGTGCCGGGCTTGTATGTCCCCCAGAACACTTATCATTTGCTCTGCCCGTTGAGCACCTAGCTCACCGTAAAGCTGATAAACATCAGCCAACTGGAACGATGGCTCCACTTCTGCGGCCTCGAAGAGCCGATCGAGCCAGAAGCCGTCAAAAGCCAATGCATCGCAGAAGACTTTCTCTACGCCCAGCATGCTATTCAGCCGACAGGCGGCATCAACCACAGTAATGCCCTCTTCGAGCAGCTGGGAACGCGGGATGCCATGCAAGGCTGCGGCATCTCCGTCCCAGTGAGACCAGGTGTCGATCGGGAAAACCAGGAAAGCATCACTGTTGCCCAGCGTATCAGCCCAGCCAACCTCGATGGGGTAGCTGTCCGGCTGCTGGAGGCCTGGTGCCTCAATATCGAGGAATGTGATCAGCGGAATAGGACTGGGAATGTTTGAGCTAGCCATGTCTCCCATCATAGACCTTTCCCCCTCCTGCAGGCTCCCTCAAACCGCAGACCTTTTCAGCTTTGTCATGGGAACAGCCAGTCTCTTCTGGCAGCGCTTCAGGTCGACCGGCCTGCTCCCCGAGCAGTTGAAGGTGCTAAACCGCCTGCTGGATGGAAGAGAGCGAGGGCTTGCGCACTTCATCAGTGCATCGCAGTGCCAGAACGTCGCCAAGGTCAGTAAGGCAACTGCCACCCGCCACCTCATTGGACTGGTCGAGAAGGGTTGCTTGGTGAAGCTATCCGGAGGAGGCCGCAGCACGCGTTATCAAGTACCGGACATGCACCGTCAGGACGACAGGGAATAGGCGTCCCCCATGACGACGTGGCGCTCCTGGAGATACTCAACCTCTGTCTTCGGCAGCTCCAGGAAGGTCATCCAGGAGGGTTCCACTGGATGTAGGGGGTGACCCAGTCGCTCCCCCTGGCGCGGTGGTATCGATGGCTTCGGTCAGCGACCGGAAGCAGACACCACGCGCCTCCAGGGTGCTGACGACCTCGATCAGATGCGGCAGCGAGCGTCCCAGTCGATCCAACCGCCATCCTGAGTGCTGACGCGGGCATAGCCTATAATCATGGTGTCGTGTCCTATCTATCCGTTTTGGGAGGGCTAATGGCGGACGGTCTGATACCGAACGACTGGCCTGAGTTGCGCTTGATCTGCTGGTACCGTCGCTGCGATGTACCGATTGAAGAATGGGAAGCTTGGGCTATCTATCGGCGCAACTGGCGCTATGTGTATCAGGACCAGCTGACACAGGAAGAAACAGCTCTTATTGAACGGCTTAAGATGAAATACGGCGACTGGTAGTCGCCCACCAAACCCATGTTTTTCATTGATCAATGGAGGCGGTAATGACCAGGCGAAGCGATACGCCGCATGAGCGGCTGCCAATACCTGAAACCGTTGCAGAGGAGCACCAGGCGGTCGCTGTCAGGCAGGCGGCTATCGGGTTGTTCGAGGGGGACCGAACAGCGGCGGAGCGCTGGTTGCATAAAGAGGCGATGGGGCTTGGAGGAAAGCGCCCCATCGATGTCATGCAGGCAGATCCTCAGCAGGTTCTGGACCTGATCGGCCGGGTCGAGCATGGGGTTTACACCTGATCCGAGCTTGACGAGGGGATGGCGGAGAACTGATTGGTGACAAGGGGCCACGATGAAACGAGAAAACGGAGAGCAGGTGCCTAGGACAGAAGGGGATGTTGCCGACAGCCCGCTGGAGCGTTTAAGGGGCTCGGTGCGCGAGTACCGTTCGCCTTTCGAGCCGGTGGGCGTTGAGGACTGGGCGGCATTGGGCCTCGAGGATGACACGGCCACGCCGGGCAGTAGCGCATGATCATCGGCTACGCCCGCGTCAGCACACAGGACCAGAACCCCCAGCTGCAGTGTGACGCCCTCGAGGAGGTTGGCTGTGAGCAGGTCTTCGAGGAGCGTGTCACTGGCACCAAGCGAGAGCGCCCTGAGCTGCAGGCCTGCCTGCGGACTCTGCGTGACGGCGACACCCTGGTGGTGTGGAAGCTTGATCGGCTGGCTCGCTCAAGGACCTGGTAGAGCTGATCCACGAGCTCAACGAGCGCGGTGTAGGCTTCCGGTCCCTGACCGAGGCGATCGACACCACCAGCGCCGGCGGCAAGCTGGTGTTCCACATCTTCGGCGCCCTGGCGGAGTTCGAGCATAGCCTGATCCGAGAGCGGACCCTGGCTGGCCTGGCGGCGGCGCGTGCCCGTGGTAGAAAAGGGGGGCGTCGCCCCACCTTGTCGGCGGCGGACGTGCGAAAGGCAGCCGCGATGCTGGCCGATCCTGAGATTACCAAGACCGAAGTGGCCAAGCACTTTGGAGTCAGCCGGGTGACCCTGAACGCATCCCTCGAGCGCGAAGGACTAGCCAAGGCTGCAAACCATCCCAAGCTCGAGCAGTTGCTGGCAGAGTGCGATCCTGACGCGCCCGAGCTGGACGAGCTGCGATCCTGGCAGGACGCGCCGTCGGTGGGGCGAGAAGTATAGAGGCCGCTTTTCTATGGATTCCACGGTGCAGGTTCTATGGATTCCACGGCGCTAATCGCCCCGGGCTTCGTAGTCAGCGCCAGGTCTTATACTGAAGGCACCCAGGATATGCGACGTCAACTACTTTGGCCGCTTGGCGACAATTAAAATGGCCGGTTGGGTGGGGTAATTGTCGTCAGTCTGACGACCCGGCTTTTCCTCCTTGTAATTGACGTTGATAAGCACGCTTACGGTAGCTTTCCCCGCTCAGCTCCATCAGCGTGGCGTGGTGCACCAACCGGTCGATGGCGGCCACCGCCATCATGCTGTCGGGGAAGATGCTGTCCCAGGCGCTGAACGGTTGGTTGGCGGTGAT
>NZ_NSKB01000017.1 GCF_002286975.1 Halomonas salipaludis | reverse complement strand
GGCACCACGGCGCTGTGCATCGAGCGCTACCTCAACCAGGGCATTACCCTCGATGAGCTGGTGGGCGGCAAGCCGATCATCGGCATCTGCCAGTCGGGCTCCGATCTCACGCCGTGCAACCGCCACCACATCGAGCTGGTCAAGCGCGTCAAGGACGGCATCCGCGCCGCCGGCGGGGTGCCCTTCGAGTTCCCCCTGCACCCCATCCACGAGAACGTGCGCCGGCCCACCGCGGCGCTGGATCGCAACCTGGCCTACCTGGGCCTGGTCGAGGTGCTGCACGGCTACCCGCTGGACGGCGTGGTACTGACCACCGGCTGCGACAAGACCACCCCGGCCAGCCTGATGGCCGCGGCCACGGTCAATATCCCCGCCATCGTGCTATCCGGCGGGCCGATGCTCAACGGCTGGCGCGGGGCGGAGCGGGTCGGCTCCGGCACCATCATCTGGGAGCTGCGCAAGCGCCTCGCCGCCGGCGATATCGACTACGCCGAGTTCCTCGCCCGGGCCACCGACTCGGCGCCCTCGGTGGGCCACTGCAACACCATGGGCACCGCCTCGACCATGAACTCCCTGGCCGAGGCGCTGGGCATGAGCCTGCCCGGTTCGGCGATGATCCCCGCGCCCTACAAGGAGCGCGCCATGGTCGCCTACCAGACCGGCGAGCGCATCGTCGAGATGGTCTGGGACGACCTGCGCCCCAGCGACGTGCTGACCCGAGAAGCGTTCGACAACGCCATCGTCACCTGCTCGGCGCTGGGCGGCTCCAGCAACGCACCGATCCACATCAACGCCATCGCCCGGCATATCGGCGTCGAGCTGAGCAACGACGACTGGCAGCGGCTGGGGCACGAGGTGCCGCTACTGGCCAACGTAATGCCCGCCGGCGTCTATCTCTCCGAAGAGTTCCACCGCGCCGGCGGCGTGCCGGCGGTGATGAGCGAGCTGCTCGGCGCCGGCAAGCTGCACGGTGACGTGCTGACCGTCAACGGCCGCAGCCTGGCGGACAACCTGGCGGGACGCGGCATTCAGGACCCCGCGGTGATCTGCCGCTACGCCGAGCCGCTGGTCGACCACGCCGGTTTCCTCAACCTCAAGGGCAACCTGTTCGACTCGGCGCTGATGAAGACCAGCGTGATCTCGGCGGATTTTCGCGCGCGCTTTCTCAGCGACCCCGACGACCCCAACGCCTTCGAGAGCAAGGTGGTGGTGTTCGACGGCTCGGAGGACTACCACGCGCGCATCGACGACCCGGCGCTGGGCATCGACGAGCGCACCATCCTGGTGATGCGCGGCGCCGGCCCGGTGGGCCACCCCGGCGGTGCCGAAGTGGTCAACATGCAGCCGCCGGAAGCGCTGATTCGCGCCGGCACCGAGTCGCTGCCGTGCCTCGGCGACGGCCGCCAGTCGGGCACCTCGGGCTCGCCGTCGATCCTCAACGCCGCGCCGGAGGCGGCCACCGGCGGCGGCCTGGCGCTGCTCGAGGACGGCGACCGGCTGCGCATCGACCTGGGCCGGCGCGAGGTACGGCTGCTGGTCGATGATGCCGAGCTGGCCGCGCGGCGCGAGCGCCTGGAGCAGCAGGGCGGCTATCGCTACCCGGCTCACCAGACGCCGTGGCAGGAGATCCAACGCAGCCTGGTGGAACCGCTGGACCGCGGCATGACGCTGGCGCCGGCGACCAAGTACCGCGATGTGGCGCGGCTCAGCCCACCCAGGGACAATCACTGACATGGCCGCCTTTGCATCCCTTTCACACCGTCAGCAGGGCCTGCTGCTGACCGCCGGCGGGGCGCTGATCATGGCCCCCGATGCGTTGCTGATCAAGGTCGCCAATCTGCCCGACGCCGAGATCCTGATGTGGCGGGGCTTTCTGTCGGCGCTGGGGTTCTTCCTGATCGCGCTGATGCGCCATGGCAACGGCATCTGGGGCGTATACCGCCGCTGCGGCTGGACCGGTATCGCCGTGGCGCTGCTGTTCAGCCTTACCACCTGTGGCTTCGTGCTCGGCAACCAGTACACCAAGGCCGGCAACGTGCTGATGATCCTCGCCGGCGCGCCGCTGATTGCCGCGGCACTGTCGTGGGTCATTCTCAAGGAGCGCCTGCCGCGCCGCACCTGGATCGCGATCTGGCTGTGCCTGGCGGGGATCGCCATGATCGCCCTGGATGACGCCGGGGCCGGCAGTTGGGTAGGCAATGCCTTTGCCTTGATGGCGGCCACGACGCTGGCGATCAACTTCACCCTGTGCCGCACCCGGCCGGGCATCGACATGAGCCCGATGCTGGTGTTCAACGGCATCATCGTCGGCAGCGTGGCCGGGCTGTTCTGGTTGGCCGGGGGGGAGCCATCGCTACCAGAGACGAACCAACTGGCGGTGGTGGTCTTGCTGTGCCTGATCATCGTGCCCTGTGGGGTGACCCTGCTGCAGCGCGGCCCGCTCTATCTGCCCGCCGCCGAGGTGGGACTGTTATTGCTGCTCGAGGTGGTGGTAGGCACGCTGCTGGCGTGGTGGATCATTTCCGAGCAGCCGGCGCCCATGGCGCTGGTAGGCGGTACGCTGGTGCTCGGCACACTGACCGCCAAGGGGCTCTACGAGCGGCGCCTGGAGCTCAGGGCGCGCGCCGGCGCCGGGCCGGCGCTGCGGCAGCCGGTCGAGCGTACGGATACGGTATGATATCGAGGAACTGCAATAGGATCTCACTGCTTTGACGTCACCACTCTCCAAATCTGCGGCATCCAAGCCTCTGGCGCGTCCCAGCATCGCCGAGCATCTCGCCGAGGCGATCTTCTCCGGTCGCTACCAGCCCGGCGAGTTCGTGCCCCGCGAGCTGGACCTCTGCGAGCGCTTTGCCATCAACCGCTCGGCGGTACGCAGCGACCTGCGACAGCTGGTCGATGCCGGCATCATCGAACGTATCTCCGGCCACGGCTCCAAGGTGCGCGAGTATGCCGAGTGGCACATCCTCGACCCCCAGGTGACCGACTGGATGACCCGCTATGCTGCGCCCAACCCGGAGATCCAGCGTGAGATCCTGGCCTTCCGCCTCGACGTCGAGCCCTATGTGGCGATGACTGCCGCGCGGCGCGCCAAGGCCCGCGACCTGGTCGCCATCGAAGAGGCCTTCGAAGGACTGGGGCAGAACCTGCGCAACGCCAGCTGCGCCGAAGAGCGGCGCCTGCACAGCGAGTGCGACGTGGCCTTTCACGTAGCGATCTTCAAGGCCACTCACAACATCGTCTGGGCGCAGCTGTCGCATATCCTGCGCCCCTCGATCCATCTGCTGGTGTCGATGTCCAACGAGAGCGCCAACGACCCGGAAGACAGTCTCGAACGACACCGCCAGCTGATGGAGAGCATTCGCATGCGCCGCCCGCGCGAGGCGTTCCTGGCCGCCCAGGCGGTACTCGCCGGCACTGCCGATGCGCTGGGCCTGGAACCGGGCACCAGTACGCTTGGGCGCTGCGTGGATCTGCCCTGAATACCTGTGATTTCCCTTGTTGTTGTCTATCGTGAAAAGGTCCTCCATGTCTGATGTTTCCCTCGGCCTGGTCGGCGTCGGCAAGATCGTCCGCGATCAGCACCTGCCGGCCCTGGCGGCGACCCCCGGTTACCGGCTGCTGGCCAGCGCCGATCCTCATGCCAGCCTGCCCGAGGTGCCGGCCTACGCCGATATGGCGTCGATGCTCGATGCCCACCCCGAGCTCGACGCTGTGGCGATCTGTACCCCGACCCACCTGCGCCACGCCCAGGCACGCCTGGCGCTGCAGCGCGGCAAGCAAGTGCTGCTCGAGAAGCCGCCCGGCGCCACCCTCAGCGAGGTCGAAGACCTGATCGACGTCGCCAGCGAGCAGGGCGTCACACTATTCGCCGCCTGGCACTCACGCTTCGCCCCCGGCGTTGCCCGGGCCCGCGAGTGGCTGGCCGAGCGGCGCATCGAGCGCGTCGAGATCGTCTGGAAGGAGGATGTGCGGGTCTGGCATCCGGGCCAGGCGTGGATTTGGCAGCCCGGCGGCATGGGCGTCTTCGACCCCGGCATCAATGCCCTGTCGATCGCCACCGCGATCCTGCCCCAGGCGTTCTTCCTGCGTCAGGCACGGCTGCTGGTGCCGAGCAACTGCCAGACGCCGATTGCCGCCGAGCTCAGCTTCGCCGACCCCGACGGGGCCACCATCGAGGCCGACTTCGACTTCCGCCAGAGCGGTCCGCCGACCTGGGATATCCATGTCGAGACCGACGCCGGGCGCCTCAGCCTGACCCAGGGCGGCTGCCGATTGAGCCTCGACGGCCAGCTCTCGCTGGAGGCGGAGGAGCGCGAGTACGCCGGCCTCTATGCGCGCTTCGCCGAGCTGGTCGCAAGTGGCCGGCGCGAGGTCGACGTGGCGCCGCTGCGCCACGTGGCTGACGCCTTCCTCTATGGGCAGCGTGATGTCACCGATGCCTTCATCGAGTGATGCAGCGCCGTCATGATTAAAGCTCCCTGACCCAGATATTGCGGAAACTCACCGCGGCGTCGTGGTCCTGCAGATAGATCGGCGCACAGCCATGCGCCTCGTCGTAATCGGGTTCGCCAATCCACTCGGTGGTGCCCTGAATCTCGACGTGATGCTGAACCAGCACGCCGTTGTGCAGTACCGTGACATAGGCGGGAGAGGCCAGCTCGCCCGACTCGTCGAAGCGTGGCGCCGTGTAGAGGATATCGTAACTCTGCCACTCACCCGGTGGGCGTGACGCGTTGACCAGTGGGATATGCTGCTTGTAGACCGATGCGGCCTGGCCGTTGGGGTAGGTCGCGTTGTCGTAGGAGTCGAGTACCTGAATCTCGTAGCGCTCCTGCAGGAAGACACCGCTATTGCCGCGATCCTGGCCCTGCATGCCATCGATCTCGGCAGGTGCACGCCACTCCAGGTAGAGCTGCACGTCACAGAAATCCTGGCGTGTGCGAATGCCGCCGCTACCGCGCTCCACCGTCATGGCATCGCCCTCGAGGCGCCACCTCGCCGGCCCACCCTCTTCGGCCTCCCAGGCCTCCAGGCTACTGCCATCGAAGAGTACGATGGCATCGGACGGGGCACTTCCCTCAGGGGCCGACACCACGGGGGGAACCGGCTCCCAGACTTCCGTTTCGGCGGCTTGCTGCCGAGCATCGCGTTGCTCCGTCGACGTGGTATCGTCGGCCACGGCGGACAACGCCACCAGGCTGCTGCAGGTCATCCAGATCATGCGCGTGGGGATATTCATGCTGTGACTCCTTGCGGTTTAGAACAGGTACTTGAAACGCACCCGGGCGCCGTAGCGGTCGGCGTCGTCCAGGCTGTCGATCTGTTGGTGGTCGATACGACTGTAGTAAGCCCCTAGATAGAGACGTAGATCGTCGATGCTCAGCACATCGGCGAACTGGTAGGAGGTATAGAGCGTGTCGATGTCGTAGCGCCCCGGCACACTGAACACCACGTCGTCACCCTCCACGGGATTGACGTCGTCGATGTCATTGCGGGCATGGATATAGCCCACGCCAAACTGACGCCATAGTGCATTTACCCCGAGTGTCTGATTGGTCTCCTCAAAGGCATCCAGGTAGGCGAGATTGGCATTCCACTGCCAGTCGCCTGCTGCGTAGGAGATCCGCACCCCGTAGCCGGTACGGTCGCCGATGTCGGCACCGCGCTCATCGACGATGGCAGCGTCGACTAGGTTGGTCTCGAGTCCCGCTGCCAGCGTCCACGGTCCAGGTGCCCAGGCGATGGCGGGACGTACGATAAAGGAGTCCTTGCTGCGCTGGTGGGGATCGATCCGGTAGCCGTGGTAGGTATCGGAATCGAAGAGATCGCTGCGATCGCCGAATAGCGTGGAAATTTCACCATAAAGGTTGCCGCTGCGCTGGCTGACCATTACCTGGCCGGAATCGCCGCCACGGCCACGGCCCTCCTTGGCTTGATAGATATACCCCTGGCCGTCGCGATACAGGCCGTCCGACGTGTCACCGCTGAAGCCAACGAAGACATCCTGCCCCAGTGGGAACAGGTCGAATGCCTCGAAACGGCCGACCTTGAACTCGAAACCATGGCGATTGCCGATGGCTAGCCAGGCATCATCGACGGCGAAGTTGCCATCGGTTTGAATCAGCGGCTGCACCTTGAAGCCTGCATAGTGGTTGGCTGGACTGCGGCGCTCGCCACTGATATCGAGCAGGATGCGTCCGGTCTGATTGAACTCATCGCCATGGTCGACATCGTCTTCGAAAAAGATCGGCCCCTCGCCAGCGTGGGTGTTCTGGGCATTGATATCCAGCTCGACATCGCCACCGAAGGTGAGCTCTCCCGACTCCCCCTCGTAGACGAGTTGCGCCAGGCTGGGGGAACTGCCGATGGTTGCCAAGCCGGCAACCAGGAGGAGGCGAGGGTGAAAATTGTGAAACATGTCCATTGCTCCGATTGTTGTCATTGGTAAGCGTGCGAAGGGGCGCTGCGATCAGGCAGCAAGACACCTCCTGACGGGCCTTTGGCCCGCCAGAGATGCATGGCATATCGAGAGAGAGCGGCTGCTCAGCGGGGTGCGATACGAGTCTCGACGGCCTCGAGAGCAGTGCCCCAGCCGCCAGTCAGGTGGTCGCCCAAGCGGGCTCCCCCTCCTCGTAGGGTGCACAGCCATCGTAACGACCAGGCACCGCTTCATAGCGCAGGACTTGCGTGGCACCCACCTCTGAGGTGAAGAAACCGAACAGCGTCAGCTGCTTCATCATGGTGAAATAGTGGGGGTCGCTTGCACTGTCCATTTGGAGACGGGCTTCCCGGTCCAGCGCATCGACTAGCGCACGTCGTTGCGGCTCATCCAGTGCCAGGAACTCCTGCCCGTATTCAGCGCGACTGCGCGCCTCGAGCTGTGCCAGGCCATGCTGGAAGAGGGTGCGCTCCTGAGCGCTGTAGCAGGCACTGACGAATTGCGTCATGAAAGCGCCTACCTCGGCATCCTTGGCACCCGGGGTATCGGTGCGCGGGATGATCGTCTCGGCCAACTCATCCAGCCGCCGGATATCCTGGGCACTGAAGTCGTGCTCGCTCTCGTCGAGGGCACTAAACGCCACCAAGGAGTGGCCACCGATCAATGCCGTGCCAGTCGCCACGCTGATCATCTTGAGTAGTTCACGACGGTTCATCACAGATTCCCCCGCTTGAGCTCTGCTACTGCGTGATCTACCGCGCGGGCAGTCAGTGCCATGTAGGTCAGCGATGGATTGACGCAGGACGACGACGTCATGCAAGCACCGTCGGTGACGAAGACGTTGGGGGCATCCCAAACCTGGTTGTAAGCATTGAGCACCGAGGTATGCGGATCGCGTCCCATGCGTGCCGTGCCCATCTCGTGAATCCCCATGCCCGGCGCATAGTCGCCTTCTTCGCCCTTGACGTTCTGCACGCCGCCGGCTTCCAATAGCTCCACGGCATCCTGGATCATGTCCTTACGCATGTCCCGCTCGTTCTGCTTGAGCTCCACATCGACGCTCAATACCGGCAGCCCCCACTTGTCACGCACGCTGTGATCGAGTGCGATGCGGTTGTCGTGGTAAGGCAACATCTCGCCGAAGCCGGTCATGCCAATGGTCCACCCGCCAGGCTGGCTGAGCGCCTGCTTTAATTCGGCGCCAACATTGAGCTCGGCGATCTCTCGATCCCAGCCTTGGCGACTCGCCGCTCCCTGGTAACCGAATCCCCGCGCATAGTCCCGGCGTTGGTCGCCGACGTTACGAAAGCGAGGGATATAGAAACCGGCCGGGCGTCGTCCGAAATAGTACTTGTCGAGATAGCCCTCGATGTCACCGCTGGCACCGCAGCGGAAATGATGGTCCATGACGTTGTGGCCCAACTCACCGCTACTGCTACCCAGGCCGCCCTCCCAGATATCGGTGGCGGAATTCATCAGTATCCAGGTCGAGTTGAATGTCGAGGCATTCAAGAACACGAGATCAGCGGTGTACTCGTAGGTCTGGTGATTCTCGGCATCGATGACCTCAACGCCGCGGGCCCGTTTGCGATCCTTGTCGTAGAGCACCTGGGTGACGATCGAAAAAGGCCTCAGCGTTAGGTTGCCGGTATTCATGGCGGCCGGTAGCGTCGCCGATTGAGTGCTGAAATAGGCGCCATAAGGGCAGCCCAGCCAGCACTTGTTCCTATACTGGCAATCGACCCGGTTCTGTTCCGGCTTGGCTTGAGTGATATTGGCCACTCGGCTATGAATCAAGTGGCGTTGCCCATCAAAGGCCGCCTCGATACGCTGGGCGACGTCCTTCTCCACGCAGTTGAGCTCGATTGGGGGAAGAAACTCGCCATCGGGGAGTACCTCCAGGCCCTCACGGGTACCGGCAATACCCGCAAAACGTTCTACATAGTCATACCAGGGAGCCAGGTCCTCGTAGCGAATCGGCCAATCGATGGCGATTCCCTCACGCTGGTTGGCCTCGAAGTCCATGGGACTGAGTCGGTAGCTTTGGCGCCCCCACATCAGGGAACGCCCGCCCACATGGTAGCCGCGAAACCAGTCGAAGCGCTTCTCCTCGACATAGGGGTTGGCCTGCTCGTCGGCCCACAGTCCCATGGTCGATTCATTCAATGCATAGTCGCGGCTCAATACCGGGAACTTCTCTTTCATCTCCTGAGTGGCTTGATCACGATGGGGATAGTCCCAGACTTCTTTGGATGCATTGGTGTAATCCTTTACATGCTCGATATTACGACCTCGCTCAAGAAGTAGTACCTTGAGGCCCTTTTCGGTCAGCTCCTTTGCGGCCCAGCCGCCGCTTATGCCAGAGCCTACCACGATGGCATCATAGTGATTGTTGGCCATGAAAAAACACCTTTCTTGTGAGTATGGCGTGGCGACTTAGACGTCGCAGAGATGAATCGCTTCGCGCAACGACGCGATTCTTTCTTGATTATCGCTCCTGTCAGGGAGGAACTCTTGGGCGATATACCCCTGGAAGCCGGTGGCGCGAATTGCCCGACATATGGCGGGGTAGTTCAACTCCTGGCTATCGTCGATCTCATTTCTTCCAGGAACTCCAGCCGTATGGTAGTGACCGAAGTACTCATGATGGTCACGAATGGTTCTAATAATGTCTCCTTCGCTTATTTGCATGTGATAAATGTCGTAAAGAAGCTTGAAGTTGGGGGAGTCGAGACGTCGGCACAGCTCGATACCCCAGGCAGAGTTATCACAGAGATAATCCGGGTGATCAATCTTGCTGTTAAACAACTCCATCTGCAGTACGACCCTCTTCTCCTCGGCGTGGGAGAGAATCTTCTTCAACCCTCTTTCGGCGTTGTCCAGCCCTTGCTCCGGCGTCATGCCTCGAGCATTCCCGCTGAAACAGATCAGATTGGTGTAGCCGGCCTCACTCACCAGGTCGATATGCTCAAGGTAGCGATCGACCAACTCCGAATGAAAGCGGGCGTCTCCCCAGCCATCCTCGAGACTCAACTCGGCCCCATTGCACATGGAGGAGTCGAGACTGTAGCGTTTAAGTACAGGCCACTCTTTAGGCCCGACCAAGTCAATGGCCGAAATACCGAGTCCCGCTGCCAGTCGGCATAGCGCTTCGAGGGAGAGAAAGTCGAACGTCCAGCGAGCCACCGAGTGATTGATATTTCCCTTGAGTGTCGAAGGCGTAGCGTCATCATCGGCATAGCTGCTGGTCCCGGCGGTGCTCAATACCGTCAATCCTGCAGCGCCGGCGATGCTATGGCACAGAAAGCGTCGTCTGTCGATGGCGTTGCTCATGATGCCAACCTCATTATTGTCGTCTTGGGTCAGTGGTGGCGACGCTATGTCATTTCATGCGAAGTTTGCTGAGTTCCTGACGCAGGAAGCGACTACCTTCGGTGATCACGGCTTCAGCATCGATAGGGTGGTCGTGCTCGATGATGTACCACTCCGACTCACTCGACTCGATGGCTGGTAGAATCGTTTCCCAATCCAGCACGCCCATGCCAAGCGTGGCGAAACCGCCTTCCTCTTCGGCACTACCTTCTGGGGCATTGTCTTTGGCGTGCACGGCGAATAGGCGCTCTTCAAAGCGATTCACGTACTCTGCTGGGTCCAATCCACCACGAGCGATCCAAGCGATATCCAGCTCCGCCAAGAGCTTGGGACCAGCGGCGTCGAACATATGCTCCAATGCTGTCTTGCCCTCTAACACCTCCATCTCGAACTCATGGTTGTGGTAGGCGAGACGGAAACCCTCATCGTTCAAGTGCGAAGCAATATCGCCCAACTCTTGGCCTAGTGACTGCCACTCATCAATACTCTCGGGGCGCTCGCTCTCATCGAGATAAGGTAGTGTTAGGGTGTCGTTGCCGATGGCACGATTGAAGGCTATGGTTTCATCCAAACGGTGCCTGAGATCCTCCAGGGGTATATGGCTCGAGATCACCTCTAGCTCATACTCCGCCAGCAGCGCCTTGAGTTCATCTGACGAAACGCCCTGATCTCCTACCGTCTCGATGGCGCCTACGTCGGCGCGCTGAACGGCGGCCATCTGTTCTTCCAGGTCACCGAAATCACGCAATGTGTACATCTGCACGGCGATGGGAAGTTCACTCGATTCTTGCTGGGCAAGGCTAGGTATGGCGATGGAAGTGAAAGCACTGCATCCTATTGTAATTGCGGCGTATTTTTTCCATTTATCCATGTTTGATGGCATGCCATTCTCCGTTTGTTTTTCCTTGTTGAAAATTCATATGCTGCGAAATTTTTGCAGCTTATGTGTTCCTTCATTTACTTATTTTTCATCATAGATCTTCCATGGGGATCTCCTTATCTCGAGAAGATCGATGCAATGTAATGCATTACATTGTTTAGATCATATCGGCATTCCCTGCAAGTTTAGCCTTTGGGAATAAGCTCGACAGGTGACGACGTGGGTCGGTATGGAACAGAGAATATGCGGCAAGATGTTGATTAGAATATCTTTTTGTGCCGCCAGGATAGAAGGTAATACTTTAGTTGCAGGCTTTATGATGAAGAATGCTTACTAACATTTCGATACGATTGAATGCCGAATATGCACCCCCAAGACGTGGCCCGAACAGGCTAAATAAGCAGGATATAGCCTCAGCCCTGCGAGCACTTTGCTGCACTGGCAAGTGGGGCGGTGCTTGCTTGGCGTACTAGCTCTCTGTGAGGCGTTGCGAATCGGTCGCCTGGAGGGTGATGGCGATGCCGCCGAGGCAGGTCATGTCGCGATCCCAGGGGCAGCTGACGATACGCGTGGGGCCGATCAGCTCGCTGACCAGCGCCTCGTCGATGGCGTCCTGCATGGCCTCCTGCATGGCCGCGTAGCCGCGTACCCCGGAGCCGGTCACCAGCACCAGGTCGGGGTTGAACAGCGCCAGTAGATTGGCCATGCCGTAGCCCAGCGCGCGCCCCGCCTCGGCGAAGATGCGCTGGGCGTCGGGGTTGCCCTGCATGGCCAACTGCGTCAGGGCCTGCATCTGTGCCTCCGACGGGTGCGCGCTGTCGCCAGCGGGCAGCTCGAGGACCTCGCGGGCCTTGCGATAGAGTGCGTAGTCGCCGGCATAGGCTTCGACGCAGCCGCGCTTGCCGCAGGCGCACTGGGCACCCCCTGGCTGGTATTTGCTGTGGCCGAACTCCGCTGCGGAGCCGTTGGCGCCGAGAAACGGCACGCCGTCGATCAGCAGTGACATGCCGATGCCATAGCCCAGCATGATCACCGCCAGATTGGGGTAGCCGGCATAGGCGGGCTGCGTCGCCAGTACGCTGGCGATGCAGTTGGCATCGTTCTCGAGCAGCACCGGGCAGCCGAAGCGCTCGGTCAGGAGCGGCGCCAGCGCGGCGTTGCGAAAGCTCAGCGCCGGCGACCAGATCAGCGTGCCGCTATGCGACGCCACCACGCCCTGTACCGCCAGGCAGATACCCACCAGGCGGCGATGGCTGGCCAGCGCCAGGCTACGCACCTCGGCAATCTTCTCTTCGAGCAGCGCCACCAGGTCCGCTGGCGTGAGGGCCAGGGTGGCGACGCTATGGTGCTCGCTATGCTGCATCTGGCCGCTGTAGTCGCCCACCACCAACTGCAGCTCATTGATCGACAGCTTGACGCAGATCACGCAGGCCGCCTCGGGGGCCAGCTGGATCAGCGTCTTGGGGCGTCCGCGTCCGCTGGGGCGGGGGGTGTCAGGTGGCAGCTCGGCAATCAACCCCTGCTGCAGCAACTCGGCGCTGATCGAGGTCACGGTGGCCGAGCTGATGCCGTTGAGAATGCCCAGGTCGACGCGCGCCGCCGGGCCTTGCTCACGCAGGGTGCGTATCACCGCCAGGGTGTTGTCGTGGCGGCTGCTGTCATGGGGCTGAGAGGCCATGGATCTAGCCGTTGCTGTGGGTCATGGGCAGTCTACCAGAGACGCAATCAGGCAATGGCCAATGGCTGGCACGAGGCGATATCCCTCATCTGATGCGACCTAAGTTGCATAGGTAAATATTTATTTTAGGGTCTAAATTAAATCCACGCCAGCTGCTCCACAGCTTCCGACAATAACAACAGGGGAGATCGCCATGCGCGAGCCGATGGCCCGCTACCCGAGTCTTGCCGGGCGCGTCGTCTTCGTCACTGGAGGCGGTGGCGGGATCGGTGCGGCCCTGGTCGAGGCCTTTCACCACCAGGGCGCGAGTGTCGCCTTCGTCGATATCGACGATGCAGCGAGCCAGGTGCTGTGCCGCAACCTCGAGGCGAAGACCGGCCGGGCACCCTGCTATCACCACTGCGATATCCGCGATATCAGCGCCCTGCAGGCCGTCATCGACGAGGTGAGCGAGCGTCTGGGGCCGATCCGCACCCTGATCAACAATGCCGCCAACGACGACCGCCACGACTGGCGTGAGGTCAGCGTCGACTACTGGGACGAACGCATGTCGCTCAACCTGCGGCCGATGTTCTTCTCGAGCCAGGCGGTGGCCGAGCGCATGGCTCAGGCCGGCGGTGGCTCGATCATCAACTTCGGCTCGATCAGCGTGCGCCTGGCGCTGGGCAACCTACCCACCTATGTCACCGCCAAGGCCGCGGTGCACGGCTTGACCCGCAGCCTGGCTCGCGATCTTGGCGAACAGAGCATCCGTGTCAACACGGTGGTGCCGGGCTGCATCATGACCGAGCGTCAGCTCGACAAGTGGATCGGCCCCGAGGACGAGACGCGCATCCAGCAGCACCAGTGCCTCAAGGTGCGCCTGGCCCCGGAGCATGTGGCACCGATGGTGCTGTTCCTGGCCGCTGACGACAGCGCCCAGCTGACCGGCCATGAATTCTGCGTCGACGCGGGGTGGGGCTGATGAGCATGCCGGATCAGCCGCTGCTGGCGGCGCGGCGCATTTCTCGCTGGTTTGGCGAGAACCAGGTGCTGTTCGACATCGATCTCTCGCTCAAGCCCGGTGAGGTCCACGCGCTATTGGGCGAGAACGGCGCCGGCAAGTCGACGCTGGTGCGTATTCTCGCCGGCTATCTGAGCCCCAGCGACGGTGACGTCTGCCTGGCGGATGAGGTGCGTCACTATCGCAGCAGCGGCGACGCCGAGGCCGACGGGGTGGTGATGATCCACCAGGAACTGGCCCTGGCCGAGCAGCTGAGCGTGGAGGAGAACATCTTCCTTGGCCGCGAGCTGCGCCGCGGCCCCTTCCTCGACCGCCGCGCCATGCGCGAGCGCTGCCGCGCGGCGCTGGCCGAGCTCGAGACCCGGGTCGATCCGCGCGCCAGGGTCAAGGACCTCAGCACCTCCGACCAGCAGATGGTCGAGATCGCCAAGGCGATCACCCGCGACGTGCGCGTGCTGATCATGGATGAGCCCACCGCGTCCCTCACCGAGCATGAAGTCGAGGTACTGTTCGCGCTGATAGGGCGGTTGCGCCAGCGCGGCGTGGCGATTCTGTACATCTCCCACAAGTTGCGCGAGATCGAGCGGATCGCCGACCGGGTCACGGTGCTGCGCGACGGCCGGTTGGTCGACAGCGGGCCCATGGCCGGACGCAGCAAGGAGGAGCTGGCGCGGCTGATGGTGGGGCGCGAGATCAATGACATGTATCCCGAGCGCACCGAACTGGCCCGCGACGCCCCAGTGGTACTGGAGGCGCGTGACATGGTGGTGCCCGGCGCCGTGAAGCGGGCGAGCTTCAGCCTGCGCCGCGGCGAGGTACTGGGCTTCGGTGGGGTGGTCGGCGCCGGTCGCACGGCGCTGATCGAGGCGCTGCTGGGGTTGCGCCCCCGCAGCCAGGGGCAGGTGCTGCGCAATGGCCAGCCGGTGGCGCTGCGCCACCTGCGCGATGCAGCACGCCAGCGCATTGCCTACCTCACCGAGGACCGCAAGGGCAAGGGACTGGTGCTCAACATGGGGCTGCGTCCCAACTTCACGCTGCTCAATCTGCGCGCCTACTGCCGGCCGCTGATCGACCGGCGCCGCGAGGAGCAGGCCTTCCAGGAGGCCATCGAGCGTTTCGACATCCGCCTGCGCACCCAGGCGGCTACCGCCGCCGAACTCTCCGGCGGCAATCAGCAGAAACTGCTGCTGGCCAAGGTCATGTCCATCGACCCCGAGATCGTGATCATCAACGAACCGACGCGTGGCATCGACGTAGGCACCAAACACCAGATCTACCACTTCGTGCGCGAACTCACCGACGCCGGCTGCTCGGTCATCCTGATCTCCTCAGAGATGGCCGAGCTGATCGGCCTCTCGCACCGGGTGGCGGTGATGTGCGCCGGGGTGCTGACCGGCGTGCTCGAGGGTGAGCAGATCAACGAACACGAAATCATGCAGTACGCATCCGGTATCAAGGGGGTAGGAGTCGATGAACAGCGCCGTGCCTGACAACAAACCCATTGCCCGGAGCCGCGCCTCCTTCGACCTCAAGACCTGGGGACCCTTCATTGCCCTGCTGGCCCTGGCGCTGCTGGGGGTGTTGATCAACCCCGCCTTTCTGGGGCTGGACAACCTGTCCAACATGCTCACCCGCAGCGCCTTCATCGGCATCATCGCCATCGGCGCCACCTTCGTGATCACCGCCGGCGGGCTGGACCTGTCGGTGGGCTCGATGGCGGCGTTCATCGCCGGGGTGATGATCATCTTCATGAACAGCCTGGTCGAGCAGTTCGGCCCCGGCCTCACCACCATCCTGCTGGGTATTGGCGCCTCGCTGCTGTTGGGGCTGTGTGCCGGCTTCATCAACGGCATGGTGACCACCAAGGGCAAGATCGAGGCCTTTATCGTCACCCTGGGCACCATGGGCATCTACCGCTCGCTGGTCACCTACCTCGCCGACGGCGGCACCCTGTCGCTGGACTGGGGGGTGCGTGACATCTATCGGCCGGTCTACTACGGCAGCCTGATGGGGATTCCGATTCCGGTGCTGGTGTTCCTGCTGGTGGCGGTGGTTGGCTACATCCTGCTCAACCATACCCGCTTCGGCCGCTACTGCTTCGCCATCGGCTCCAACGAGAAGGTGGCCGAGTACAGCGCCATCCACGTCGATCGCATCAAGACCATGACCTACATGCTGCAGGGCGTGTGCGTGGCGCTGGCGACCATCATCTACGTGCCGCGGCTGGGCTCGGCCTCGGGGGCCACCGGGGTGCTCTGGGAGCTCGAGGCGATCGCCGCGGTGATCATCGGCGGCACCGTGCTCAAGGGCGGCCACGGGCGCATCTGGGGCACGGTGGTGGGGGCGATCATGCTGACCATGATCGGCAACATCCTCAACCTCACCGATGCCATCTCCAACTATCTCAACGGCACGGTGCAGGGGATCATCATCATCGTCGCGGTGTACCTGCAGCGCGCATCGTGGAGGAAGTCGGCGCCATGAGGCGCCCTATAAGGCAGCAGCATAACAAGCACAAGCAGCAGAGGAGCATCATCATGCCCATCACCAAGAATACCAGGATGCACGTCGCGGCCCTGACCGCGGCGGCGGCCATCGGGCTGCCCGGCCTCGCCATGGCCCAGGAGGTCACCATCGGCGTGTCGATTCCTGCCGCCACCCACGGCTGGACTGGCGGGGTCAACTTCCACGCCGAGCAGGCCAAGGAGCGGCTCGAGGCGCTGCATCCCGAGATAGCGATCACCATCACCACCGCCAGCGACCCGGGCGGCCAGGCCAACGACCTCGAGGACCTGGTCTCGCAGCGCAACATCGATGCGCTGGTCGTGCTGCCCTTCGAGTCGGGGCCGCTGACCGACCCGGTGCGGCGCGTCAAGGAGTCCGGGGTATTCGTCACCGTGGTCGACCGCGGCCTCGAGCAGGAGGGCATCGAAGACCTCTACGTGGCCGGCAACAACCATGAGATGGGGCGCGTCTCCGGCGAGTACATTCGCGACCAGCTCGACGGCGAGGGCGATATCGTGGTGCTGCGCGGGATCCCCACGGTGATCGACGAGGAGCGCGTGCAGGGCTTCCAGGAAGCCATCGAAGGCTCCGAGATCAATATCCTCGACATGCAGCATGCCAACTGGAACCGCGACGACGGCTTCGAGGTGATGCAGGACTACCTGGCACGCTTCGAGCGTATCGACGCGGTGTGGGCCCAGGATGACGACATCGCCCTTGGCGTGATCGAGGCGGTGCGCCAGGCCGGTCGCGAGGACGAGCTGTTCATCGTCGGCGGCGCCGGCATGAAGGACATCATCGCGCGGGTCATGGAGGGTGACGAACTGATACCGGTGGACGTGCTCTATCCGCCGGCGATGATCGCTACCGCCATGGATTTGACCGTGCAGCACTTCGTCTCCAACGGCCCGGTGGTCGGCGAGTACATCCTCGGCTCGCCGCTGATCACCCAGGAGAATGCCGAGCAGTACTACTTCCCCGATTCACCGTTCTGATCGAGCCAGGCGGGCGCTCGACGCCCGCCTTCGACGACAACCATCGGAGAGCCCGCTATGCAAACCATCAAAGGGCCGGCGATCTTTCTCGCTCAGTTTGCCGGTGACGACGCCCCCTTCAACAGCCTCGACAGCATCGCCCGCTGGGCGGCGGGGTTAGGCTACGAGGGCGTGCAGATTCCCAGTTGGGATGCGCGCCTGATCGATCTGAAACGCGCCGCCGAGAGCCAGACCTACTGCGACGAGATCAAGGGCACGCTGGCCGAGCACGGCCTGACACTGACCGAACTTTCCACCCACCTGCAGGGCCAGCTGGTGGCCGTGCACCCGGCCTACGACGAGGTCTTCGATGGCTTCGCGGTAGCCGAGGTGAGAGGCAGCCCCAAGGCCCGCCAGGCGTGGGCGGTGGAGCAGCTGATGCTGGCCGCCAGGGCCTCGAAGAACCTCGGCCTGACCGACCACGGCACCTTCTCCGGCGCGCTGGCCTGGCCCTATGTCTATCCGTGGCCGCAGCGCCCGGCGGGGCTGATCGACGCCGCCTTCGACGAGCTGGCCAAACGCTGGCGGCCGATCCTCGACGCCTTCGACGAGGCCGGGGTCAACCTGTGCTACGAGATCCACCCCGGCGAGGACCTGCACGACGGCATCACCTTCGAGATGTTCCTCGAGCGGGTCGGCCACCATCCGCGCTGCCACATCCTCTACGACCCCAGCCACCTGATCCTGCAGCAGCTCGACTACCTGGGCTTCCTCGACGTCTACCGCGAGCATATCCAGATGTTTCACGTCAAGGACGCCGAGTTCAATCCCAGCCCCAAGCAGGGCGTCTACTCCGGCTACCAGTCGTGGACCGAACGCGCCGGGCGTTTCCGCTCGCTGGGCGACGGCCAGGTCGACTTCAAGTCGATGTTCTCGTGGATGGCCGCCAACGACTACCACGGCTGGGCGGTGCTGGAGTGGGAGTGCTGCCTCAAGCACCCGGAGGTCGGTGCCCGCGAAGGGGCCGCCTTCATTCGCGAGCATATCATCCAGGTGACCGAGCGGGCCTTCGACGACTTCGCCGACGCTGGCGTCGACGAGGCGACCAACCGCCGCCTGCTGGGCCTCGACTGAAGGATACGACGACATGAGCCAACATCAGGATACCCCCCGCCGGCTGCGCCTGGGCATGGTCGGTGGCGGCCAGGGCGCCTTCATCGGCGGCGTGCATCGCATCGCCGCCAGGCTCGACGACCACTACGAGCTGGTCGCCGGCGCCTTCGCCTCCGACCCCGAGCGCAGCCGTGCGGCGGCGGCCGAGCTGCACGTAAACGAGGCGCGTGCCTACCCCGACTACCGCACCATGGCCAAGGCCGAAAGCCAGCGTGAGGATGGCATCGATGTCGTGGCCATCGTTACGCCCAACCATCTGCACTTCGACGTGGCCAAGACCTTCCTCGAGGCCGGCATCCACGTGATCTGCGACAAGCCGATGACCACCAGCCTGGAGGACGCCCAGGCGCTGGCCGCGCTGGTCGAACGCAGCGGGCTGTTCTTCGGCCTGACCCACAACTACTCGGGCTACTCGCTGGTGCGTCAGGCCCGCGACATGGTCGCCGCCAGCGAGCTTGGCGAACTGCGGGTGGTGCAGGTCGAATACCCCCAGGACTGGTTGTCGACGCGCCTCGAGGAGAGCGGCGTCAAGCAGGCTGAGTGGCGTACCGACCCCAAACGCAGCGGCCCGGCCGGCTGCCTGGGCGATATCGGCACCCACGCTTATCACCTGGCACGCTTTGTCACCGGTCTCGAGCTCGAGTCGCTGGCGGCGGACATGCACACCTTCGTCGAGGGCCGCGCGCTGGATGACAACGTGCACATGATGCTGCGCTTCAAGGGCGGCGCGCGGGGCATGCTGTGGTCGAGCCAGGTGGTGCCGGGCAACGAGAACGGCCTCAAGCTGCGGGTCTACGGCAGCCGTGGCGGCCTCGAGTGGCATCAGGAGGAGCCCAACCGGCTGCTCCACTCACCGCTGGGCGAGCCGCCGCGCATCCTCACCCGCAACGGTCCGGGCCTGGGCGAGGCGGCGCTGGCGGCAGCGCGAATTCCCCCCGGGCACCCGGAGGGCTATCTCGAAGCCTTCGCCCAGCTATATGGCGACTTTGCCGAGCAGATCCGTGCCCGCCAGGCGGGCCGCGAGCCCGCGCCGCTGGCCCAGGGCACCCCGGGAGTGAGCGACGGGGTCGATGGCCTGGTATTCATCACCCGGGCGCTGGCGTCGTCTGCGGCGGGAGGCACCTGGGTGGAGGTGTGAAGCCTATGTTCAATCTTCTTACTTAGTGGCGCGATGCGACTCTGGCGAGGCGCTATATCAAGTCGCTGGGGCCATGGATCACGCTGGCCAATACTTGTGCTGCAGCACCGCGGGCAGCGATAAAAGTGGAGTCCTCGATGACACGCAATGGAACCTGACGCTGGGTGCCGAGAAGACGGTTCTGGTGGGCTTTGAAGAAGGCCAGGGTTGGGTCGAGAAGCGGGGCGCCAAGTTGAACCAGTGAGCCGCCGAGAACGATCTCGGAGGGGTTCTGAGTGTGGTGGAGGTTGAGTAGCAGGGTACCCAGGGCTTCTCCCGCGCGGCGCAGGGTAAGTTGAACCTGCTCTTCATGCAGGCGTGGCAGTATGGCCTCGATAAGATTCTCTTCTTCGGCAATGCCGAGTGCTGCGCGTATGGACCAGCCGCTAACCAGCGTCTCGGCACAGCCGCGGTTGCCGCAATGGCAGTAGAGCCCGCCGGGCTGCAATATGGTATGGCCAATCTCGCCGGCCAGCCCTTGGAGACCGCGCGAGATGAGCGGTGGATGACTGCCCTCGACCATGCCGCTACCGATGCCGGTGCCGGCGCTGACATAGACCAAGGAGTCGGGAATCTGGCCCGTGCGGAAGTAGAGTTCGCCGAAGGCGGCCGACTTTGCCTCGTTATCCATTATCCAGACCCCAGTCATCTGAGGCAGGTGGGGGGAAAGCAAATCGAGAAAACGAATGTCACTCCAGCCCAGGTTGGGAGCGCGGCGCAACACGGGAGTGGCTGGATCGATTGGGCCGGGCAGGGCGATGCCCAGGCCCAAGCAGTGGCGCCCGGCAAACGCTGGCGATGCCATTAATGTCTGCAGCGACTCGGCGAGCAGTGCAGCGGTGACTTCCGGCGTGGTCGGCACCAGGTGCTCATGGTGCGAGGCCAGCAACTCGCCCGACAGAGTGCAAGCAACCAGGCGTAGTCCATGTACGCCGACTTCGGCTCCTAGCATGGCGTAGTGCTGGTCATTCAGATACAGCGAACGGCCCGGCCGGCCGCCATTGCTTTTTTGCAACTCTCCTTCGCGCAGCCAGCCCTGCTTGAGCAGTGACTGCACGCCGGCCCCTACGGTGGCCTTGGTCAATAGGGCTTGAGTGGCAATATCGGCCCTCGTCAGCCCGGGAGCCCGACGTATCTGCTCGAGGATGGCGCTACGATTGAGCCGCTTGAGGAAGTGAAGATCGCCCGCTCTGTGTTGCTGTTGATAGCTGGTTGGCATAGACGGATGAAGCCTTGCAAGCCGCACATCGAGGGTGCGGCGAAGAAAAGGGGTGACGTCGTTGTCTTTGTCGCGCACCGATGAAGCCCCTCGACTTGGAGGCTGGCATGCCGCACCGGAACAGGCAAAGGACTTGGTTCCAAGCTTAAACGAATCCCAACCTACCGACTACGCTTGCGCGAGCCGCAGCAAGGCAGTGCCGAATGTCGGATAGCTCGCTGCTGGCTACTAAGTTCAATCCTTGAACTAATGTAGCATTGCGGCTCCTCCCACCGGTGTCCACTCTGCGCTTAGTAAATAGATAAAACTAAGTGGAGAGGATATGAACAATGATGCGGCGCGTTACCCCAACCTCGAGCAGCAGGTGGTCTTCATTACCGGAGGGGGGAGCGGCATTGGGGCCGCGTTGACCCGAGCTTTTCATCTGCAGGGGGCTAAGGTTGCGTTCGTTGACATCGATGATGCCGCCAGTCAGGCGCTGGCGGAGTCGCTGAAGGCCGAAACAGGTCGGATGCCACACTATCGTCGCTGCGACATCCGCGACGTTGAAGCGCTGCAGGCAGCAATCGCCGAGGTTGGGCGCGCGCTGGGGCCGATTCACACTTTGGTCAACAACGCCGCCAACGACGATCGCCATCGCTGGGATGAGGTCGATGTCGCCTATTGGGACGAGCGCATGGCGCTCAACCTGCGGCCAATGTTCTTCGCCGCTCAGGCCGCGGCCCATCAGATGATCAAGATCGGAGGGGGCTCAATCATCAACTTCGGTTCGATCAGCGTGCAAATGGCTATCGGCGATCTCTCCGCCTACATGACCGCCAAGGCGGCGGCATGCGGTCTGACGCGTAGCTTGGCGCGTGATCTTGGGAAGCACAATATTCGCGTCAATACGCTGGTGCCCGGCTCGATCATGACCGAGCGCCAATTGGAGAAGTGGATCGGCCCCGAGGAGGAGGCGTCGATTCAGGCACGCCAGTCCCTGAAGATGCGCTTAGTGCCAGAACATGTAGCGCCTTTGGCGCTGTTCCTGGCCAGTCAGGAAAGCCAGGCCATTTCCGGCCAGGAAATCGCCGTCGACGGAGGCTGGGGGTAATCCCCAAGGGCAAGTTGGTTCGTGCATAGATAATAAAAGAGACGTACGCCACGTATCTAACAATACAACAAGGAGTTCGCCATGAAACGTTACGATAGCCACGCATACACACCCGCTGCCAAGCGTTGGTTAACGGTAGCCGTTGCGGTCGCTGCAGCGCTGAGTTCCAGCATCGCCGTGGCGGATACGACCGTGCGCTTGCTGAGGGTCGAGATCAGCGACGTAGAGAAGCAGTACTACGCCGATATCGCCGCCGAGTACGAGGCACAGAACCCGGGCGTCAATGTGGTCTTCGAGTACATCGCCAACGAGGCCTACAAGACGCGCCTGCCAACTCTGTTGCAGTCCCGTCAGCGCCCCGACATCTTCTACAGCTGGGGCGGCGAAGGGCTACGCGACCAGGTCGAGGCCGGCTTCGTGCGCGATCTCACCGAGGAGATGCAGGACGGTTGGCAGGATATATATCCCGAATCGGCCGTGCGTGCCTTCATGCTCGACGATCGCGTCTATGGCGCGCCGCTCTACGCCACGGTAGTCGGTTTCTGGGCCAATACCGCGCTGACCGAGCAGGCCGGGGTCGACATCGAGGCCATCGAGGCCTGGGAGGATCTGGAGCAGGCCGTGGTCGCCCTGCGGGAAAGCGGTATCACGCCCGCGGTGGTGGGCGGCCAGGACGGCTGGCCGATGCACTTCTACTGGGGCTACCTAGCCACGCGGCTGGCTGGGGGCGAGGGCATCGAGGCGGCCAAACAGGGTGGAAACGGCGGCTTTGAAGGCGAGCCTTTCGTACGCGCCGGTGAGTTGCTGCAGTCGTTTGTTGAACTCGATCCCTTCCAGTCAGGCTTCATGGCCACTTCCTACGAGCGTGCCAGCGGCATGTTCGGTGACGGCGAGGCGGCTCTGCACCTGATGGGCGACTGGGACTATATCCCTTCGAAAGAGCGTTCCATGAGCGGCGAGGGCGTGCCGGACGAAGACCTCGAGTTCATTCGTTTCCCGCGTGTTGAAGGTGGCGTCGGCAACGACGACAGCTTTGGGGGGATGAACGGTTTTGCCGTCACGCGCGATGCCTCCGATGAGGCGGTGGACTTCCTGCGCTTCCTGCTCAACGAGGAGAACCAGCGCGAGGCTGCGCGTCTCGGCATCTTCGTGCCGGTGGCTGAAGGCTCCGACGCTGAACTCGACACACCCTATGCACGCAAGGTGGCGGAGATTCTCAGCGAATCGAACTTCCATCAGGTGTTCCTCGACCAGGCGCTGGGTACGTCGGTCGGTGCCACGGTCAACGACATTAGCGGAGACCTGGTCCTGGGCGAGGTCACGCCCGAGGAGGCGGCTGCCCAGGTCGAAGAGGCCTGGATGTTCCGCTGAATCCATCGCATGCCCGGTGCAGCACTCTCGCTGTGCCGGGCCCTGTCCCCTGAATGGAAGCTGTCATGAGTACTCTGACCCGACCCGCCGTGCACAGGAGAAGCAACGCCGATCGTTTACGGCAGGGGCTGGCCAGCGGCAAATTTACCGCTGTGCTGATCCTGCTGCCGCCGGCGTTGATCCTGTTCTCGTTGTTCGTCGTCCTGCCGCTCGCCGATGCCGCCTACTACAGCGGCTTCTCGTGGAACGGTTACGGTTCGCCGACCGACTTCGTCGGCACCCAGAACTACGAGCGCCTGCTCGATCACTCGGTGTTCCATACTGCGCTTTGGAATACCGCCAAACTGATTCTCGTCTCGCTGATCATCCAGATGCCGTTGGCCCTGGGCCTGGCACTGCTGGTGTATCGCAAGACACCCACCAATACGCTGTTCCGGCTGGTGTTCTTTCTGCCCTACATCCTCGCCGAGGTAGCCGCCGGGCTGATCTGGAGCTTCGTCTTCGACGGCGACTACGGCATCACCGCCATGATGTTTCAGTCGCTGGGCCAGGAGTCGGTCTATGTACTGGCGGACCGTCAGTGGGCCTTTCCGGCGATCATGACGGTGATCGTATGGAAGTACTTCGGTTTCCACATGATGATCTACATCGCGGCGCTGCAGAGTGTGCCCAAGGACCTGATCGAGGCAGCCAAGCTGGAGGGGGCGAAGCCGCGCCAGGTGGCGCTGTTCGTGCAGATCCCGCTGATCAAGCATGCCATCGTGGTGAGCGGCTTCTTCGCCATCATCGGCTCGCTGCAGATCTTCGACATTATCATTCCGTTGACCAACGGTGGACCTTCCAACTCGACCCATACCATCGTCACCTATCTGTATACCTTCGGTCTGTCGCGGCTGAATATAGGCTTCGGAAGCGCTACTGCCGTGGTGCTGTTCGTGCTCGCTATCGGTATCGCGCTGTTCTATCAACGCGCCACGGCGAAGGGGGAGCGCACATGACTAGCGCCACGACCCGTAACACGCTGCGTGTGATCGTGCTGATCCTGGTGGCCAGCCTGGTCATCGGGCCACTGCTGGCCTCATTCTTCGGCGGTTTCAAGAGCAACGCCGAACTGCGTACCAATCCGCTGTGGTTGCCTGATGTCTGGAACCCTGAAAACTACGTTGCGATCTTCCTCGACGGAAGTTTCTGGCGCTATATGGGCAACTCGTTCCTGATCTCGTCGATGACGGTGCTATTGACCCTGATAGTGGGGGCTGCGGCGGCCTACGTGTTCTCGCAGATCCGTTTCTTCGGTTCGAAGATGATTCTCTCCTACTTGCTGCTGGGGCTGATGTTCCCCTTTGCCGCGGCGATCCTGCCGCTGTTTATCAAGGTGCGCGACCTGGGGTTGCTGGATACCTACTGGGCGGTGATCCTGCCGCAGACCGCCTTTGGTCTGTCGCTGGCGATCCTGCTGTTCAAGGCGTTCTTCGACCAGTTGCCCAAGGAGCTGTTCGAGGCTGCCTACGTCGACGGTTGCAGTTACCTGCGCTTCTTCTGGTCGTTCACCCTGCCGCTATCGACGCCGATACTGGCTACCGTCGGTGTGTTCGTCTTCGTGCAGAGCTGGAACAACTTCCTGCTGCCGCTGGTGGTGCTCAACGACCGCTCCATCTACACCTGGCCGCTCGGCATGATGCAGTTCCAGGGCGAGTATCTGACCCAGTGGAACATGATTCTGGCGTTCGTGACGTTGACCATTACGCCGGCAGTCATCTTCTTCCTCGCCGCCCAGAAATACATCGTGGCCGGCCTCACCGGCGGCTCCGTCAAGGGATGACAGCGATGACCGATACCCTCCGCAACCCGATACTCGCCGGTTTCAACCCCGATCCCTCGATCTGCCGGGTCGGCGAGGAGTACTACATCGCCACCTCCACCTTCGAGTGGTACCCGGGCGTGCAGATCCACCATTCGCGGGACCTGTCCAACTGGCGCCTGGTCTGTCGGCCGCTGGCCCGGGCGAACCAGCTCGACATGCGCGGCAACCCTGACTCCTGCGGCATTTGGGCGCCGTGCCTGTCATACGCCGACGGCCTGTTCTGGCTGATCTACACCGATATGAAGCGCTACGAGGGCAACTTCAAGGACGGCCACAATTACCTGGTCACCGCGCCCGCCATCGAGGGGCCCTGGAGCGATCCGGTATACCTCAATTCCAGTGGCTTCGACCCCTCTCTATTCCACGACGAGGACGGCCGCAAGTGGCTGGTCAATCTCAAGTGGGACTATCGCCAGCTCGCGGGTGGCGACCGCTTCGGCGGCATCCTGCTGCAGGAGTACGACGTCGAGCATCGCCGGCTGGTCGGCCCGATCCACAACGTCTTTGCCGGCACCGAGATGAAGCTCACCGAGGGGCCGCATCTCTACCAGCGTGACGGCTGGTACCACCTGCTGGTGGCCGAGGGCGGCACCGGCTACGACCACGCCGTGACCATGGCGCGCTCGCGCGAGATTACCGGCCCCTATGCGGTGCACCCGGACAACCCGGTGTTGACCACCCGCAACGATACGCAGAACCCGCTGCAGCGTGCCGGCCACGCCGACCTGGTCGACACACCGGAAGGCGAGACTTATATGGTGCACCTGTGTAGCCGGCCGTTGCCCGGCACGCGTCGCTCACCGCTGGGGCGGGAGACGGCCATCCAGAGGGTCGTGTGGAGTGAGGATGGCTGGCTGCGGCTGGCGCAGGGCGGCAATGCGCCAGCGCTGGAAATATCCATGCCCGGTGTGACGCAGCGGGTCCCGGCTACCGAGGAGCGCTATGGGTTCGAGCCCGGTGGGCTGCCGGCAGATTTTCAGTGGCTGCGCACGCCGCATCCCGAGCGTCTCTTCTCGCTGAATGAGCGGCCAGGTTATCTGCGCCTATACGGTCGCGAGTCGGTGGGCTCCTGGTTCGAACAGGCGCTGGTGGCACGGCGTCAGGACAGCTGGCACTGCAGCGCCGAGACCGAGCTCGAATTTGAACCAGATGACATCCAGCAGTTTGCCGGTCTGATCGCCTACTACAATCGATTCAAGTTCCACTACCTCGCCGTGACCTTGAACGATAGCGGCGACAAGGTGCTCAGCGTGATGAGTTGCCACGACGAGTGGCCCAGCGGGCAGCTCGATATCGCCGTGGCCGGCGTAGGGCTCGAGCCCGGCCGACCGGTGCATCTCGGCCTCGACATTGGCGAGGGCAAGCTGCAGTTCCGCTTCGCCCAGGGCGATACCGGCTGGCAGCCTGTCGGCCCATTGCTGAATGCCGGGTTGCTCTCGGACGAGGGGAGTGGCCGGGCGCATGGCTACTTCACCGGTAACTTCCTGGGCATGGCGGCCCACGACATCAGCGGGCGAGCCAGGCCGGCAGACTTCGCTGGGTTTTGCTATCTCCGTCACGCCTGAACCCGATTATTCGCGCACCGATAGATACAACAAGCGCCAAGATGAGAGCACGCTATGGCTGAAGTAACCCTGGTCGACATCGAAAAGACCTTCCGTGGCAAGACCACGGTGATCCCCAATCTCAACCTGCATATCGAAGACGGCTCCTTCACCGTCTTGGTGGGGCCCTCCGGCTGCGGCAAGTCGACGCTGCTGCGCATGATCGCAGGGCTGGAAACCGTGACGCGCGGTGCCATCTCCATCGGTGGGCAAGACGTTACCATCGCCGAGCCCAGCGATCGCAACATCGCCATGGTGTTCCAGTCCTATGCGCTCTATCCGCATATGACGGTGGCCCGCAACATCGATTTTGGCATGCGCCTGGCCAAGGTGCCCGCCGAGGAGCGCCGCGCCAAGGTGGCCGAGGCGGCGCGCCTGCTCAACCTCGAGGAGCTGCTCGAGCGCAAGCCGGCCGAGCTCTCCGGTGGCCAGCGTCAGCGGGTGGCCATCGGCCGTGCCATCGTGCGCAACCCCGGCGTGTTCCTGTTCGACGAGCCGCTCTCCAACCTCGACGCGGCGCTGCGCAACCGCATGCGCGTGGAGCTCGCCGAGCTGCACC
Source organism: Halomonas salipaludis (assembly GCF_002286975.1). Lineage (GTDB taxonomy): Bacteria > Pseudomonadota > Gammaproteobacteria > Pseudomonadales > Halomonadaceae > Franzmannia > Franzmannia salipaludis. The sequence goes on along the minus strand of NZ_NSKB01000017.1, from coordinate 7,053 downwards.
AGCGCCTCGACGCCACCATGGTCTACGTCACTCACGATCAGGTCGAGGCGATGACCCTGGCCGACTGCATCGTGGTGATGAACGCCGGGCGAATCGAGCAGATAGGCACGCCCATGGCGCTCTACCAGCGCCCCGAGACACTGTTCGTGGCTGGCTTCATCGGCTCTCCCAGGATGAATCTGATCGAGGGCGAGGTGGCCAAGGCCTATGGTGCCGCCACGCTCGGCATTCGCCCCGAGCACCTCGAGATGAGCCGCGAGGCGGGGGAGTGGCAGACCCGGGTGAGGGTGGTCGAGATGCTCGGCGCCGACGCCTTTGCCTATGTCGACAGCGAGGCCACCGGCGCGCTGATTGTGCGCCTTCCCGGCGATGCGGCAGTGCGCAGCGGCGACGTGCTCTACCTGACGCCCCGCCACGAGCTGCTGCATGGCTTCGATGCCGACGGCCAGCGCCTGGCGGATGAAGCCTTGACCCGGTCCCAGGTCAGTATCGCCTGAGCCGTGAGCGAGCGAAACGTCATGATCATCACTCTCGACAACGGAACCCTGCGACTCACGGTGAACCCCGACGTTGGCGGCGCCGTGGTGCGCTTCGACAGGCTGACCGAGCACGGCCCAGAGCCTGTGATGCGCCCCGGCAGCGAAGACGAAAGTGACCCCAACCGGCTGGCCATGTACCCGCTGGTGCCGTGGTCCAATCGCATCGGTGGGGGTGGCTTCGCGTGGCGCGGGCAGTTCAACTCGCTTGAGCCTAACCTGCCCGGCGAGGCGCTGCCCATTCACGGTGACGGCTGGCAGCGTGCCTGGCAGGTGGTGGAGCAAGACGATGTGCAACTGCGGCTCGGCCTGCGCTCTTCACACCAGCCACCTTTCGACTACCGGGCGGAGCTGAGCTACTGCCTCGAGGCCAATGCTCTCGAGGTGAGGCTTGCCATTACCCACCTGGGAGACACGCCTGCTCTCTACGGGTTGGGTCTGCACCCCTGGTTCCCGCGCAGTGCCGAGGTACGGCTCGAAGCGAGCGCCGAGGGCGTTTGGGAGGTCGATAGCGCTCAGCTACCCACCGAGTGGCGGAGGCTGGACGCTGCAGACCCATGGAATTTCGTGCTCCCGGCGCCGCTGCCCTCGGACAGGATCGACAATCTCTTTAGCGGCTGGGGCGGTAGGGCGGTGTTGCGCTGGCCGGAGCGTGGCATGGCACTCGGGGTGTACGCCAACACCTCACGCTATCTGCTCTTCTCGCCGGGATCAGAGGCCGATTTCTTCTGCTTTGAACCGGTTTCCCACGATGTCGACGCCTATCACTTCGACGACCCGCAACGCCACGGCCTGGTCGAGCTGGGGAAAGGGGAGCGCCACCTGATGTGCTGTCGCTTCTGCCTGGCCGGGCAGTAAATTCACCCGTTACGCAAAGGAGTTCTACACGGCCCAAGCTTCGACCACTTAGTTCAAAGTTATTACCAACAATAAGCAGTATCGACGCGATTCTTCGCAAGGAGCACAACAATGAAAACGCCGCATCACGCTACGCTAACCCTGTCCCGCCTGGGGCTGATCGGGGTCGGCTGCCTCGCTTTCAGCATCGCCCAGGCCCAGGAGGACTTTACCTCTGCCATCGATTTCACCGGTTATGCCAGGTCCGGCGTCGGCAATACCGCAGGTGGCGGCGACCAGGCCTGCTTCCGTGCCAGCGGCGCGGGGGCCAAGTACCGCCTGGGCAACGAGTGCGAGACCTATGCCGAGTTGGGCTTGGGCGCCACGCTTTTTGAGGAGGGCGACAGGTCGTTCTACTTCAACAGCATGGTGGGTTATTTCACCAACCAGCTGAACGACTCCGAGGATACCGAGGTTTCCCTGCGGCAGTTGTACGTGCAGGGCAACAACGTGGTCGACGCCTTGCCTGGCGCCAGCCTGTGGGCGGGCAAGCGCTTCTACCGCCGCCACGACGTACACATCAACGACTTCTTCTACTGGGACTCCACCGGCCCCGGTGGCGGCATCGAGGACATCGATGTGGGCACCGGCAAGCTGCACCTGGCCTGGATGCGTGCCACGGGTACCGACGATACCGAGTACCCCGATGCCGACAACCGTATCTCCAACGACACCCTGGATATTCGCTGGTCCGATATCCCCGTCAATCCCGATGGCTCGCTGGTGCTGGGCTATAACTATGGCCGCGCTCAGCTGAGCGATGCCCAGAGTCGCTATTACGACGATAGCGAGGCCAAAAGGGGCCATATGTTCACTGTCCAGCACGAGCAGAGCAACTGGTTCGGCGGCACTAACAAGTTGGCGCTGCAGTACGCCACCGATGGCATCATCAATGCTGGCACCGGTCAGGGGCGAATGAATGCTGATGTCTCACCGGAGGTGCCCGGCGGTGAGATGTGGCGTGTGGTTAACCACGGCAATGTTTGGCTTGCCCCCGACAAGGTTGATCTCTTATACGCCGCGATCTACGAAGAAAAGAATTTCGACGACGACTCTGGAGCGACCTGGATCTCTGCCGGAGTGCGCCCCTCTTACTACTGGACGGAAAACCTGAGCACCGCCCTTGAGCTTGGTCACGACTATGTTGAGCCAGAAAACGGTGACGACAGCCGCCGCTTGACCAAGGCGACGCTGGCCCAGCAGTGGTCAGCAGGGCTAGGCGGCCTTGCGCGGCCGGTCATCCGCGTCTTTGCCACCTATGCGGACTGGAACGGAGACGCCCTACAGGCAGATCGCACCAGTCGCTCAATTGACGCGGGAGCGGCGGGAGATGCGATCAGCATCGACGACAACGACGGCCTCACCTTTGGCATGCAGATGGATGTGTGGTGGTAAATCGACATCGTAAGCCTTTTATCGCACTGGTTCATCGTTTTGGCGTCCGCTGGCGGGCGCCCTTTTTAAAGGAGGTCGGATATGTCCAACCGCCATCCGCTTAGTCAATCCAGCTATATCTTCATCATCTGTTGTATTGCTGCCCTCGGTGGCTTTCTGTTCGGTTTTGATAGCGGCGTCATCAACGGTACCGTCGATGGCCTGCAGGCCGCCTTCGACTCCGACAGTGCTGGCACCGGTTTTAACGTCGCCTCGATGCTGCTCGGCTGCGCCATCGGCGCCTTTTTCGCCGGGCGCCTGGCGGACCGCTTTGGCCGCCGTACCCTGCTGATCGTGGCGGCCATCTTCTTTCTGATCAGTGCCTGGGGCTCAGGCATCTCCGGTAGTTCCATGGAGTTCGTGATCTACCGTGTGCTGGGCGGCATGGCGGTAGGCGCCGCCAGCGTGATGACCCCGGCCTATATCAGCGAGGTGGCGCCTGCCGCCTATCGCGGTCGGCTGGCGACCATTCAACAGGTGGCGATCATCTCGGGGCTGTTCGTGGCTTTCCTCAGCAACTATGTGCTGGCACAGGTATCGGGGTCGGCCATGACCGAGCTATGGCTGGGCTTCGCCACCTGGCGCTGGATGTTCTGGATTGAGTTGTTGCCAGCGACGGTATTCCTGGTGGCGCTGCTGTTTATCCCGGAAAGTCCACGCTATCTAATCAGCAGCGGCCGACATCATGACGCTCGGCGGGTGCTGGGCCTGGTGATGCCCGAGCACCAGGTTGGCACCAAGCTGGATGAGATCAGCGCCACCCTGGCCCAGGATCACAAGCCCCGGTTAAGCGACGTCCTCAACAGGGCCACCGGCAAGGTGCACGGCATCGTCTGGGTAGGTATCGGCCTGGCGGTGTTCCAGCAGTTGGTCGGCATCAACGTGGTGTTCTACTACGGTGCGGTGCTGTGGCAGTCAGTGGGCTTCTCCGAGGGGGATGCGTTGCTGATCAACGTGATCTCCGGTGCCGTCAGCATTGGCGCCTGCCTGGTCGCCATTGCGCTGATCGACAAGATCGGGCGTAAGCCACTGCTGTGGACGGGCTCGGTAGGTATGGCCATCACCCTGGTCTGCATGGCCTACGCCTTCTCTACCGCGTCCATGGTCGGTGGCAGCCTGCGTCTCAGCGATGATATGGGGACTGTCGCGCTGCTTGCCGCCAACGCCTATGTGTTCTTCTTCAACGTCTCCTGGGGCCCGGTCATGTGGGTCATGCTGGGCGAGATGTTCCCCAACCAGATGCGTGGTTCGGGTCTCGCCATTGCGGGGCTTTTCCAGTGGCTGGCTAACTTCGCTATCACCATGACCTTCCCCATCATGCTGGCCTCGATCGGCCTGGCTGGCGCCTATGGCCTGTATGCCTTTTGTGCCGTGGTATCGGTGTTCTTCGTGCTGCGTTTCGTCAACGAGACGCGGGGCAAAGAGCTCGAAGCGATGGCCTACGAATAAGGGCATCATATTTGTGCATTGGAGTGAGTCGACATGGTAGCGCTTTATAAAGACACAACGGCACCGCTCAACGAACGGGTGCGCGATTTGCTGGCACGCATGACGCGCCAGGAGAAGCTGGCCCAGATCCATGGCCTATGGCTGCTGCTGGATCCTGAGGGGCAGCATCGACTGCGCGAAGATGGCTTTGCTGGAACGTCGAGCGAGGGCTGGCAGAGCCGCCTCGCGCATGGGCTTGGCCAAATCACGCGGCCCCTGGGCTCCCATGGGGTCGATCCGCGGCAGGGCGTCCAGGCGCTGAATACCCTGCAACGCCACCTGGTAGAGAATACCCGCCTCGGTATTCCGGCGCTGCCTCACGAGGAGTGTCTTGTTGGCGTGATGTGCCGCGGCAGTACGCTGTTTCCGGGGCCGCTCAACCATGGCGCGACGTGGCAACCGGAGCTGGTAGAGGCCGTCGCCAGCGCCATCGGCAAGGAAGCCAGGAGCATCGGCTGCCGGCAAGGCTTGGCGCCGGTGCTGGATGTCTCGCGCGACGTGCGCTGGGGGCGTACCGAGGAGACGTTTGGCGAGGATCCTTATCTGGTCGGCGTCATGGGGACGCGCTATGTCCGCGGCCTGCAGGGCGAAGCGCGCGATATGCTGGCAACCCTGAAGCACTTCGTCGGCCACTCGTTCAGCGAAGGGGCGCGCAATCATGCCCCGGTTCGGGTGGGCGAGTGCGAGCTCCACGATATCTTCCTGCTGCCGTTCGAGATGGCGATCAAGCAGGCCAACGCCGCCAGCATTATGCCCGCCTACCACGACATCGATGGTCAGCCCGCGCATAGCGATCATCGGCTGCTGACACAACTGCTGCGTCAGCAGTGGGGCTTCGATGGACTGATCGTGGCCGACTATATCGGCGTGAGCTTGCTCTATCAGCATCATGGCACCGCTCGCGACGCCCAGGGCGCTGCCGGTCAGGCCTTTGGTGCGGGGCTCGATGTCGAGCTGCCGGGGGATGACTGTGTCGGCAAGCTAGACCCCGAGGATCGCGAGGCGCTGCCCGGTGCCACGCTGGATGCTATCGTCGCCCGGGTGCTGACCGAGAAGTTCCGGGTGGGGCTCTTCGAGCAGCCTTATGCGGACGCAGAGGCGATCGACTTTCAGCGACCGGAGACCCTTGAGCTCTCGCGTCAGGTGGCTCGCCAGTCGCTGGTACTGCTGGAGAACGATGGTGTGCTGCCCCTGGAGGAGGACCGCTATGGCAAGATCGCGGTGATTGGCCCAACTGCCGCTGACCCTTTGGCGCATCTCAGCGGCTACAGCTTCCCCGTCCACTCGCTGCATGAGGCGACTCAGGAGAGTGCAGCGCAAGTTGTTACCCCGCTGCAGGCGCTGCAGCAGCGCTATGCCGGTAAGATCTCCTATGCCAAGGGGTGCGATATTCTCGCCTCGCCGCGATCCGGCGGCGCGGTATTTCCGGGGGACGTTGAGGATAGCGCCTCGCTGCAGCTCGACTCCCCGCTTAGCGAGGATCGTTCGGGCATTGAGGAGGCCGTGGCTTGTGCCACCCAGGCCGATATCGCCCTGGTCTTCCTGGGTGATCTACCCGGCCTGTTCCAGAGCGGCACCGTAGGCGAAGGCTCAGACACGGATACCTTGGAGCTGCCCGGCGTGCAGCAGGCGCTGCTCTCGGCCGTTGTCGCTAGCGAGACGCCCGTCGTGGTCATCCTCTCGGGTGGCAGGCCATACTCCCTGGGGGGCCTGGAGGCTGAAGTCGCCGCTTTGCTGCTCTCCTTCAGCGGTGGCCAGGAGATCGGCAATGCCCTGGTCGATGTCCTCAGCGGTGAGGTGAATCCGTCGGGGCGGCTGCCCATCTCGGTGCCCAAGAGTGCCGGGGCCATGCCCTATTTCTACAACCACAAGTTCAAGAGTAGCGGAACGCCGATCTCGCGAAGCTTTGGGGCACGCTATCCCTTCGGTTATGGCCTTGGCTATAGTCGCTTCGCCTACCGCGGGTTAAGGATCGAGACGCCTGAGGTGGCGATCACCGGCGAGATTCTGGTTGAGGTGACCATCGAGAATGTCGGTCATTACGACGGCGAAGAAGTTGTCCAACTCTATGTACATGATCGTTTGGCCAAGCGAGTGCGTCCGGTCAAGGAGTTGAAGGCCTTCCGCAAGGTGGCGGTGCCGGCAGGTGCCGTCGCCAGCGTCAGGTTCACTGTCCCGGTCGATATGCTCAACTACACGGATCGCCCCTGGCAGCGCATCGTCGAGCCTGGTGAGTTCGATATTGCGGTTGGCCCCTCCAGCAGTGACCTGCCGCTCAAAGGGAGTATCCAGGTGTTGGGTAGCGACATACATGTCTTGCCCCAAGCATGGAAAATGGAAAGCACCTCCACGGTTGCTCATCAAACTAGAGGCTAGCGACATGAGAAGCGAAAGGATCACGCCGGAGCAGCTGCGCTCGCGCTACTGGTTCGATAACTCCGAGCACCCTGGCACCACGGCGCTGTGCATCGAGCGCTACCTCAACCAGGGCATTACCCTCGATGAGCTGGTGGGCGGCAAGCCGATCATCGGCATCTGCCAGTCGGGCTCCGATCTCACGCCGTGCAACCGCCACCACATCGAGCTGGTCAAGCGCGTCAAGGACGGCATCCGCGCCGCCGGCGGGGTGCCCTTCGAGTTCCCCCTGCACCCCATCCACGAGAACGTGCGCCGGCCCACCGCGGCGCTGGATCGCAAC
>NZ_NSKB01000016.1 GCF_002286975.1 Halomonas salipaludis | reverse complement strand
TCCCGCCTTGGTGCGATCACGGATCAGGTCGCGCTCGAACTGCCCCAGGGCACCGAACACATGGAATATCAGTCGCCCACCCGGCGTGGTGGTATCGATGGCTTCGGTCAGCGACCGGAATCCGACACCACGCGCCTCCAGGGTGCTGACCACCTCGATCAGATGCGGCAGTGAGCGTCCCAGTCGATCCAGCCGCCACACGACCAGCACATCCCCGTCACGTAGAAACTCTAGAGCGGCCGTCAGGCCGGGGCGTTCCGCCTTGGCGCCGGAGACGGTGTCATCAAAGATCCGCTCGCATCCTTCCTTGAGCAGCGCATCCATCTGCAAGGCGGCGTCCTGCTCCGCCGTCGAGACCCGCGCATAGCCGATCAGCGCCATTGACCGCCCCTTTTGTCCGTTAATTCGTCCGTCTATCTTATTGTCCGAAAACCCATCAAACAAGCCTATTTTCGGACATTGTCCGGATTGGCCGTCTAACGATCGTTTTCCGGACAAGGCTGTATCGTACATGAGCGTTCTTAACAATTCCGGGGTCATGCATAGGATTGCTGACACGGCTCGTTCACAAGTCCGCTGCCCACCGAGCGGTCCGCCCGATGGGCTGGTGCAGCCGTCTTCTGAAAATAACCATCTGCCGGCCGTCCACCAAGATCGTGTCGGTATACTGGGCTAGGAAGCTAGCCGGCTCGGCCTCGAAAGCTTGGATTCATAGAATAACCGCAGCAGTGCGCCAGGCAAGGCCTGGCGCACTCAAAGTAGTTGACGTTGCATACTCCTAAGACAGTGATCTTGCCGTCCGTCCGCCGTCGAGTATCGTGCAGCATGCGTCGAATCACGACAGTGCCGCCGGCACCGGCAGGGCGTGATAATCTCGGCCGAAATAGATCAGGGCGGATGTCGGTTCGTTCATGCGGATACGCACGACGTCGCAGACCATGACGTCATGGGTCGCCACTTCCAAGATCTGGCGGATCCAGGTGTCGATGCTGGCAAGCGAATCAGCGAGTGCGGGGGCCCCCGTGTCGGTCGCCTCCCATTGTGCCGAGGCAAACCGCGCGGCGGTATCCTCGCGGGTGGCGCCGGCGAACTTGTCGGCCAGGAATCTCTGCTTTTCGCCCAGGATGTTGACACAGAGCGCGCCGTTGGTGCGAAAAATTGCATTCTGCGCACTGCCTCGGTTCATGCACACCAGAATGCTGGGTGGGTTGTCGCTCAGGCTACAGACGGCGGTGGCGGTGAAACCGCCGCGCCCTGCGATGCCATCGGTGGTGATGACGTTCACTGCCGCGCCAAGGCGTGCCATTGCCGCGCGGAAAAGCGTTCCCTCGTCGCTCATGTCGATACCTTTCATGAAGATGTGTGTTCCAGATGGGCTTGGCGAGCGAATGCCTCAGGCTCCCAGTAGTCGAGCGAGGATGCCAACTTGCCGTCCTCGCCCAGTGCCAAGGCGAAGGCTCCACGAAGCTCGATCGGTTGGCCGATGCCGTCGAACGGGCCGAGCCGGCCTTCGAGATGACCCTCCCATTCATATACGATCAGCAGGCTCTTGCCTGCGGAAATGCGCTCGCGCTCCGTGCCCGACAAGAGCTTGACGTACTGAGCCGTCTGACCCTGGGACAGGCCGTCTCCTTCGCGACCCGCGAAGGTCAGGTCTTCGGTCGAGTGATCAAGATCAACTGCAAGACGGTCGTCGTACAGTCGGAAGACAACCGCCAGTGGAAGGTCTCGGTGGGACTGATCCAGCCATTACGGGGTGTGTAATGCAAGCGGTACCTGAGACGCCTGGAAATGACCGGTTACGGCGACGGTCTTCAGCAGTGAGATGACGATAGCAATGGAGCGTGGCAACATGATACCTGATGGGTCAGGTGTTGCACTTGGTCATTGAGACCGCCTTCCATAAAGCGTCAGACTATCGAGATCGCGCTTTACTTTATGTAGCCAACCACATATGACATTCCTATCTCTTGGCCGAGAATGAAGTTTTCCTGTGACCGCATCACAACGGACCAACTTAAAGTATCCCCCGGCTAATCCGGGGGTTAGCTCTTAGCTTAGGCGAATTCCTCCTGGAAAACGAAGGCTAGTGGCGGAACTCTCTTACTGAGGTCACCTCGAGCCTCGAGAAAATCAACGTATATTGTTCGCACCACCCGCCAATCAGCAATCCCAACAGAATTCCGCCATTTCGTAAAAACTACTTCAGTCCAAGTTCTTTGTAAGCTCGTTCCGCGCCTTCATGAAGTGGAAAAACCGTCTGTGTTCCGGCCAATTCAGGATCGAAATCACTAAGCTGGGGCAAACCCTGTGTCCTCTCCGGATTTCCCAGAATGGATTTAGTAATTTTGTATACGATATCTTCTTCCATTTCTTCCCGAACGAAGACGACATGATCGTACGCTACCGTATGCAGGCCAGAGTTGAGGCTGTCATAGGCTCCAGTTGGGTGCTCATCCGATATGTAACCGTGTTCGGATGCGAGGATGTCAGCCTGTTCTTTATCGATGGCGATCCATTCCAGGTTAGGGATGGAGGCGTCTATATCTAGCATGTTTGAGTCCGGCATCGGAAGCGCGTTCACATAAACGTCGGCATGACCATCAATAAGCATTCTGGCGCCATCGGCTGTGTCCATGAAAGAGACTTCGCCCCACTCCCGTAGGTCATCGTAGCTAAGATCATAAACGTCTAATATCTTCTGCATCATCGATTCAGCGCCACTGCCTCTGCTCTTAAATACCCAATGTACATCCGGCTCGGTATCCAGGAACTCGCCAAGAGTGGAAACTCCGTCGGGTAAGACTCCAGGGCGGGCAACAATGTCGCCCCATGTTAAAGCATTGACACGCCATAATGCGCGCAAATTATTTATTCCGTCGGGAACACGGCTCGCATAATCGCCAGTGCCTGCCATAGATTGTCGTGCAAGGGGAAGAGTTGTCCAACCCATGACCCATGGTGTATCGGAATTCGATACGTTAATCGGATTCGTCATCGATCCGCCGGGCACCGGGGAAATACTCAACTCCGGAATTGCCTCTTTCAGCTGCTCTACCCACACCACGGTCGGCTCCATATAAAGCCCCCCGGCAGCTCCTGTGTGGGCGTCGATATTATAGCTTTCGCTGGCAATGCTCGGCGTTGTGAAAAAAGTAGCCACCGCGAACGATCCGATCAGAGTGCTCAATGTATATTTATTCATGGTCTCACCCTTTAAATAAAATATAAGTTAAACATGTAATGTCGAGTTAAATGGCTTTTGCTGCATCCCCCCCCTTTCGCTCTTGTTTAGATTTTCGCAACAGCTGGACAATCGTTATGAAGGCAAACCCTGTGGCCCCAACGACATCGGTGAAGAGTCCAGGCCAGAGAAGCACTATGGCAGAAATCAGCAGGGCACCGCGTAGAATCCAAGGAACCTTGGTGACGAAGTGCCCAATTGTGCACCCAGCGATAGAAATGATTCCGATCAAAGCAGTGGCCAGAGCCATTAAACCGCTTTCCAGGCTTTGATCGAAAGGATTCAGATAAATTGGATCGTATATAATGATGAAAGGAATTAAATATGCCGGTAAGGCCAGAAAAAACCCCTGAACACCTGTTTTCATAAAATCCGCTTCGGCTATGGAAGCTGCAGCAAAGCTCGTTAGACAAACTGGGGGGGTGATTAACGCAACAACCGAAAACATGAAAATAAACATGTAGGCGGTGAACGGATCAACGCCAAGTTCAGTAAGCGCAGGCGCACCGAATACAGCCGCTATGAGAAAAGCGCCTACAGGTGGCAGCCCCATGCCGAGCAGGATAGTGGTCGAAGCAACCAATATAGCAGCCACTAACAGGTGTCCTTGAGCTAAGTTTATGATCATTGCACTGATACCAAATACGGTTCCCGTTGCAGTAAGTGCGGAAACGGCAAGCCCAGCAGATAGTAAGATCGCGGTTAAAGAAACGATACGACGGATGCCCGTCTCAATAGCGTCGAGAAGAACCTTTGGTGCCATCCGCGTTGCGGGCCGTAGTACACTTAGCGCGATAACCGCTAACGTGGCCATGGTTGCCGAGAAGTAAGCGGAGTGGCGCAATATCAGCAGGTAAACAAGCAGTGCGAGCGGCAGCACCAGATGCCCGTAATCTCGCATGGTTGATATCATTGATGGCGGATTTTCGAAGCGACGGAAGAGACCGATACCGAGCCTATTTGTCTCCATGTGTACCGCTGCGTAAATCGCAAAGATGTATAGAAATGCCGGTACAAGAGCAGCGGTCGCGACATCGATATAGGAAGTACGCGAATACTGAGCAATAATGAACGCAGCAGCTCCCATGACGGGGGGGATCAATTGACCAAGGGCCGAGGAAACGGATTCTGTCGCGGCCGCAAATTGGGGGCGGAATCCGGCGCGCTGCATTAGCGGGATTGTCACAGCCCCGGTAGCGTAAACGTTAGCGACTCCACTACCACTAACGCCACCGAACATTGAACTCCCTAGAACAGCTGCCTTTGCTGGACCACCTTTGGCTCGTTTAGTTGCCGCCTCGGCGACCCGAGTAAAAAACTCCATTCCGCCGGCAGCCTGCAAAAAAGCACCGAACATAATAAACATGAAAACTTCGGCCAGAGCAAGAGAGGTAAGAGAACCATACAGACCGTTTGTAGATAGAAATAATTGCTCAAATAATGATTCAATTGCAATTCCAGGGTGGTGAAAAGTCCCAGGTAGAAAGTTACCGAAAAGGGTGTAGAGGACAATTGCTAGAATAATAATTAATAGAGTGTTTCCAGCCGTTCTGCGTGTCAACTCAAGGACAAGTAGAATCGTTCCCACCCCAAAGAACCAGTCCCCAAAAGTTACTTCATCAAGGTGCATTAGTCGAGATGAAATGCGCTCATATTCTAGATGAATATATATGGAAGATGCTGCACCAAAGAAAGCGAATATCCAATTGTACCAGCCAACGCTACCAGTATTTTTTTGCGTAGCTACTCCCGCTCCGAGAAATCCTAAGAAAAGTACGAAACTTACAAAGATAGAACGAACTATCATCGGCTCTGGCATCCCGGTCATCGCGATCCAAAAAAAATAAGTCGCCATGATAACGCATACTGCCCTAATGAGCCCCACCTTATAGCTACGGCTGTTGACCATGCATCTCTCCTCGCTGAAAGCTCAGCATGTTTCTTTACATTTTATTTTTAATAAAATTAAGAATCAGCGCTTTTTTATGGACGACTCATCAATTTTTCTACATCACAGCGCCAATGGACCATGGAACGAACTCGTTTTGCCCATAACCGTGCAATTCAGATTTCGTTTTCTCCCCCGAAGCAATGCGAAGAATTGTCTCGAATATCCTGCGCCCGGCTTCATCGACTGTCTCTTTACCGTCCAGAATGGTACCGCAGTTGATGTCTATATCTTCTTCCTGCCGCTCCCAGAGTTCAGAGTTGGTAGACAATTTAAGAGACGGTGATGGAGCGCAGCCATATGCCGAACCACGACCCGTGGTGAAGCAGACTATGTTAGCTCCGCCCGACACCATCCCAGTGACAGAGACTGGGTCATAGCCTGGCGTGTCCATGAAAACAAACCCTTTTGCAGTGATATTTTCTGCGTATTCGTAAACTTCTACCAAAGGTGTGGTTCCGCTCTTCGCCACTGCACCCAAAGATTTTTCGAGAATGGTCGTTAGGCCTCCTGCCTTGTTGCCAGGAGTGGGATTATTGTTCATCTCGCCACGGTTCCGGTTGGTATAATCCTCCCACCACCTAATGCGCTCAATCAGCTTCTCTCCCACCGACTGGGATACAGCACGGCGGGTTAGCAGGTGCTCAGCACCGTAAACCTCGGGTGTTTCAGCAAGCACAGCAGTCCCACCATGGCGAACCAGTAGGTCTACTGCGACCCCCAATGCTGGGTTCGCACTAATACCTGAGTATCCGTCCGAGCCGCCACATTCAAGGCCTAGCACAAGATGGCTTGCCGGGACAGGCTGGCGATCTACATTATTAGCGTGCACCAGCATATCCTTGACGATACCAATTCCTTTGTCGATTGTCTTCGATGTGCCGCCAGTATTCTGAATAATTAGCGAACGCACCTGACAAGTCTCAGAGAGCGACTGTGCCTCAAATAGTGTCGAAATCTGATTTGCTTCACAACCCAATCCGACGACAAGAATACCTGAAAAGTTAACATGCCGAGCATAGCCTGCCACGGTGCGCTGAAGTACCCGCATGCCTTCGCCGCCCGTGTCCATACAGCAGCCCAATCCGTGGGTTAGGGCCACCACTCCGTCGACATTCGGCACGTCACGCAATAACTCAGAAGTGAAGTGCTGCGCAATCCCACGAGCAACTGTGGCTGAGCAGTTTACTGTGGTCAGTACGCCGATATAGTTGCGTGTAGCCACACGCCCATCAGGCCGGACAATGCCGCGGAAAGTCGCAGCTTTACTCACATATTCGACCGGATTCACATCAGCACAGAAGTCATATTCCCGGGTAAACTCACCCATATCGAGATTGTGACCGTGCACATGTTCGCCAGCGCTAATATCCTGTGATGCAAAACCGATAATTTGCCCGTATCTTCGTACCGGTGCTCCCTTATTGATTGAGCTTGCTGCGACCTTGTGGCCGGACGGAATCAGGTCTCTGGTTTCGAATGATGCTTCTGGAAGTGAAAGTACTGCGCCCGAAATGATATCTGAACGAGCGATAATAACATTATCATCAGGATGTAGACGGATAAAGGGCTGCACAGTTTGCAGCTTACCCTCATTACGAAAAGGTGTAGGCATATGGCTTTCCAACTTTTAAAAAACATTAGATCACGAGACAACTTTCGCCTTCGCGTTCCCTCTAGGATTTCAGGTATTCTCGAGCTCTAGGCGCTGGCTCACTTCACCGATATCGATGCCGTGCTCAAAGAGCATGCGCTGTAGGTCACCAACGTCCAATGCTGATGGTGAGAGTTCGTTCTCCGCTGCCAGTGCTGCCGATATCCCCGCGATCTGCCCCGTGACTAGGCAGCAGTACTGGCCTCGGGTCCACATGTCGGCGTCATGTGTCACTGATAGCGCACGTCCGCTGACCGTCATACCCTCGACGTTGTTTGGCGTGAAGACGCCCCAAGGAATCTCGAACCAAGTCAAGTCAGTAGTAGCTGTTCTATATACGGGGTCGGTGGGTGCACCTTCGCCGCCGTCCGCTTTATGCCAGTCGATGCCAGCCTTCATATGCCGCCATATCCGCACCACCGAGTCCGGGTATGTACTTTGGGCAATAAGGTCTTCTTGCGGCAGTATATACGGGCCACGTACCCGGCGCGTCTCGCGCACTCCAACGGTTGGAGAAGAATCGATAACAAATGCGTTCTCGAAGCCCGGGATGTTTTCCTTGATTACTTTATAAAGCTTACGGTTCTGCAGGCGCGCTTCGGTATCGGCGCGGGAGATATCCCACGCGTTGGTACCATCTACACCGTAAACACGTGAATTATTCACCGTTACAATACCACGTTCAACGCTGATACCTTCGAACCGAAGGTAGTGAATCTCGTCAGCTAATTCGCCTGAGGCGCGCGCTCGATCGACAATATCGAAGAAGCCGGACATACGCACCAGGCCCTTATCAAGATCAAGAATATGGAAGTTAGGGTCAGCTGTGAAATTCTCTTTGGGCTGGCTACGACAGTATTCGACTGCCTTTTCCAGGTCTACCCCCCCCATTCGGAAGAGCACACTCATGGGCCGCATCTTGTTGTCCTCTTCGCGTCCCAGCACGTACTCAGCGCCGGCGGCGGCTGCGATATCGGCATCACCCGTAGCATCAACGACGGTTTTCGCTAGAATTGCCTGCCGGCCGGACTTGTTCTGGATGATCACACCCTTGATGCGATTGCCTTCCATGATAGAGTCAACCACCCAACTGTAATTCAGTACCTCAACACCGGCGTCTTTGAGCAACTCAGCGGAGAGTTCCTTTAGAGCTTCCGGGTCAAAAGGAAATGTCGGTCCCTTTATATTGCCGGCTCCGCGTTCGGCGAGAGTGATGGCGATTTCCTTGGCCACACCCGTCATGCGTGTTACTGGCACGTTCCAAGTGTTCATGATCACCGCAGTGGCGGCGCCGCCGAGAAATGCGTTTCGCTCAAGTACCATCGTTTTAGCCCCGGCACGTGCCGCACCGAGCGCAGCACCAACGCCGGATACACCACCCCCGCACACTAGTACTTCGACGTTACGAACGACCGGTGTGTTCCGGGCAGCTTCAACGATGTGCCCCTTATCAAGCTGAATTGAAGTTGGCTCGACCATTGTCTATCTCCTCAAAAATCAGGGGTTTTTTTGTAAAGAACTAGGATCAAAGTGCCGACTGAATGAACGTAATGCGGCTTCATGCGAGTGACGCACATGAATGCGTGCATGTTGTTCAGCTGCATCACCGTCACCCGATTTGATGGCATTCAGGATTGCAAGATGCTCTCGCAACGCGTCATCGCGTCGATATTGACCACCTTGAAAAGACGACCGCCGACACAACATAATCTGGTCTTTGAGTGAATCCAGAATAATGGCAAGGCGTCGATTCCTAGAGGCGTCAATAATCCTGCTATGAAACTCAGCTCCTAATTTTGTCCAAGTGTCTACATCATTTTTAGCCGCTTCATACTCATCGCATATCCGCTCAAGTTTCTCAATCTCAGCATTTGATGCATATAAGGCAGCTGCGCGTGTTGCCATACCCTCAAGGCTCTCTCGTACTTCAAAAAGCTCACGCATATCTTCGGCTGTGAATCGCGGAACGAGATATCCACGTGCCGGATTAGCTTCAACGAATCCCTCACGAGCGAGCAGCTGAAGGGCTTCACGAACAGGCGTTCGACTCATCCCAAGGTCGGTGGCTAGATGGCTTTCGAAAAGCGCCTCTCCAGGACCGTATTTTCCGCATAGGATCGCCTGCTTCGCGCAGCGATAGGCCCGTTTGACCAATCTGTTACCTTCTTTCACTAGGATAGTCTCTGTATTCACTACATATACACAATCTAGTTTTTCTATTTATTCCTGTCAAAAAGAATCTTCCTGTTAATACTAAAGTTGACCCAACATCCGGACAGAGGCTTCAGCTGTAGCCCTGAATTCAAGGAGAAGTGCGTATTCCGCGCCATCGTGACCGACCATTCCGGGCCAACGTGACCGGCCATTCCGTTTCATCGTGACCGATTTCGGCCTTTTCCTCGGAATCAGCGGTCACGTTCCCGGAATCTCACCCAACTCGCTGGAATGATTCGGACTTTTACGGCATACCCCTCCTTTTGCCTTTGCCCCTGGAGGGGGACATGCCAGCACCGAGGATTCCCATGCGAACCATCACCGAGGTGTTGCGCCTCAAGCACGACGCCGGGCTCAGCCACGAGAAGATTGCCCGGGCCTGCGGCCTTTCCAAGGGCGTGGTCAGCAAGTACATCAGCCTGGCCCAGGTGGCTGGCATCAGTTGGCCGCTGCCTGACGGTACCGATGAAGCCGCGCTGGAGGCGCGGCTGTTCCCGGCCAAGACCCCGCCGCTGCGCTTCACGGCGCCGGACTACTTCCAGGTCCACCAGGCGCTCAAGCGCAAGGGCGTGACCCTGCAGTTGCTATGGGCGGAGTACGTCGAGGTCCACGGCGACAAGGCCTACCGCTACAGTCGGTTCTGCGACCATTACCGCGCCTGGCGTGACCGTCAGCGGCGCAGCATGCGACAGGTCCACCGGGCCGGCGAGAAGCTGTTCATCGACTACTGCGGCCCGACCGTACCGATCATCAACCAGGCCACCGGCGAGGTACGCAATGCCCAGGTGTTCGTCGCCGTGATGGGGGCGTCCAGCTACACCTACGCCGAGGCCACCTGGAGCCAGGCGCTGCCCGACTGGATCGCCTCTCACCAGCGCGCCTTCCAGTTCCTGGGCGGTGTCCCCGATCTACTCGTCCCCGACAACCTGAAGAGCGCCGTGACGCGGGCGTGTCGCTACGAGAGCCAGCTCAACGCGACCTACGCCGAGATGGCGCGGCACTACCAGGTCGCGGTGCTGCCGGCGCGGCCTTACAAGCCCAAGGACAAGGCCAAGGCGGAGGCCGCCGTGCTGCTGGTGGAGCGCTGGATCCTGGCCCGCCTGCGCCACCACACCTTCTTCACGCTGGCCTCACTGAACCAGGCCATCCGCGAGCTCCTGGAGGATCTCAACCACCGACCCTTCCAGGGCCGCGAGGAGAGCCGGCGTGACCTGTTCCAAGCCATCGACCGGCCGGTGCTGCGCCCGCTGCCGGAGACGCCCTACGAGTACGCCGAGTGGCGCAAGGCCAGGCCCGGCATCGACTACCACCTCGATCTCGACAAACGCTTCTACAGCGTCCCGCACAGCCTGGTCGGCCAAGTGCTGGAGGTGCGCCTGACCCACGCCATGGTCGAGGTGTTCCACAAGGGGCAACGGGTCGCGACGCACCCGCGCCATGCCCCGGGTCGCTTCTCGACCCTGGCCGAGCACATGCCCAAGCGCCATCAGGCCCACCGCGACTGGTCGCCAAGCCGCTTCCTGGCGTGGGCCAAGGGCATCGGCGTCGCCACGCTGGAGATGACCCAGCGGCAGCTGCAGGACCGCCCCCATCCCGAGCATGGCTACCGTGCCTGCCTGGGCCTGCTGCAGCTCAGCCGGCGCTACGGCAAGGACCGCCTGGAGCAGGCCTGCGCGCATGCCTTGGCGATCCCCACCACCCGCTACGCCAGCATCGCCTCGATCCTCAAGCAGGGGCTGGATCAGCAGCCGATGCTGACGCTCCCCGAGGCGCTCGACGACCTGCCGCCCCACACCAACGTGCGCGGTGCCGAGTACTACCACTGATCCGAGGAGACGACCGATGATGACCCAGCCCCTGCTCGACACCCTGCGCCGCCTCAAGCTGACCGGCATGCATGACGCACTGGCCCACCAGCTCACCCAGCCGGACACCTACGACCTGCCGTTCGAGGATCGCCTGGGCATGCTGCTCGACCGAGAGGTCCTGCATCGCGATAACCGCCGCCTCGACCGGCTGCTGAAGGCCGCCAAGCTGCGGGTGACGGCCTGCGTCGAGGACATCGACTACCGCCATCCCCGCGGCCTAGAGCGGGGCCGCATGGCACCGCTGACGAGCGGCGAGTGGATCGGCCAGTCACTCAACCTGTGCATCACCGGCCCCACCGGGTGCGGCAAGACCTGGCTGGCCTGCGCGCTGGGCAACCAGGTCTGCCGGCAAGGCTACTCGGTGCGCTATCTCCGGGTGCCGCGCCTGTTCGAGCAGCTGCGCATCGCCCAGGGCGACGGCTCCTACGCCCGGCTGATGGGCCAGCTGCAGAAGACCGACCTGCTGATCCTCGACGACTGGGGCATGCAGAAGATGACCGCGCCGCAGCGCCAAGACCTGATGGAGGTGATCGAGGACCGACACGGCCGGGGCTCGACGCTGATCGCCAGTCAGTTGCCCATTGAGCACTGGCACGACTATATCGGCGCGGCGACGGTGGCCGATGCCATTCTGGACCGGCTGCTGCACAGCGCTCACCGCCTGACGCTCAGAGGAGAATCGATGCGCAAGAGCGCCGCCCCGCAAGCGGCAGAAGTTGACCCATCGTGACCGGTCAGCTTACAAAACCAGAGCCAGCGAGAGAGCGGTGAGCAGATCGGTCACGATCGCCGTAATGACCGGTCACGTTCGCCGGAATACGCAGCTCATACACATAAGCATTGTGCGCATTCTCGCCCTTCCCAGGGTCGGGCAGTGGCAGGTCCAGCAGTCCGCACAGGTCGCGCATGAACGACTGGAAATTGGCGCGCTCGCTGCCGGCGTTGCCCTTCCAGCGGACAACGAACTCGGTAACGGCAGCGGGATCAGCGATCGGTTTGACGGCGGCATCCATGCGTGGGACTCCCTGGCACAGCGAATTATCGTTTGCCGATATGCTACCACTCACAGCCAGCAAACTAGGCCGCTTCAAGCCCAAAGATCATGTCCGCCCTGAAGCGCCCCCCTGAAGCGCCCCCCAGCCTACGGGGTAACATAGGGCCAGCTGACCGTTTATTCTCGTCCCTGATCCGATATGGCTGGCCTATGCCATTAAGACGGCATACGCAGATCACCTGCGATGCTGTATACGTTCCGTGCTTGCCCTGGAACCAGGTAGGCCTCTTCCTCGACTTGCTTCACATGGATCAGAACACGGCTGAACAAGATGTCGAGTCCAGGGCGGATTCTGTGTCTCTGCACACCAACACGGTCGCGCAGATTGTCGTACGACACGTTGACCTCCCGGGTATCGTTCCATCTCATCGATAGAAGTTCGATGTATATCTTCAGCGCAGCTAACGCTGCCTCTCCCTTGTTTGGGATATCGACAAGGGCTTTTTTCACTCTAGCGCGAGGCACCTTCGCCCACTTGGCATCACCCACTGAAAAGCCGATCCGGTACACGTTCACATGACCACTACGCCGAACCTCGACGATCCCCTCGCCCTCTAGCCTCTTCACCCCCCTCGCGATCATCGGGCGAGAAAGACCCGTCAAGTCCATGAGTGCGCTATACGAGATCCGCGCCTCTCTATTCTCAACATCAGATTCCAACGTGATGGCCAGCAAGCATTTCAGCGCAGCGATGCTGGTTCCAGCTTCTCCTCCCCCTTTGAACCGCTTCATACCCTGGCCCTCCCGCAGCCACCAGGTCGGCAACTTCCTGAACCCACTCATTGGTCACGCCTCCTGTCTATCAGACGGCACACCACGCGGAGCGCTTGGAAAGCCACCGCTAACGAGGCCAAGGCCACGGCTGCTACGAGCACTTCAGGAGTAGTGGCACTCAACAGGCCAACCAAGTCATTGATAAACGACATGTAAACGCCCTCCAAAACTTCGATGCTGAAATTTTGAACGACGATAAAATCTCTTTCTAGATAGAGTAATTGCGATTAACTATCAAAAAAATAAAAAAACCATTAAAATACAGGTATTTAAGCATAAATAGTCAAGTCAATATGAATACCTGAATTGGTTAATATCAGGACCCACACCGTAGGTGCATTGAGCCATTCGCCCCACCCGTAGCCTGGGGGGGGGGGGAGTCACCTGGTCATCCGGGAAGAGCCACCAGGCCTCTTCCCCCGGCTCTGTGGCCTAGGCAGCTGGCCCTCAACTGGTTTCACCATGACCGCCTCCCCGCCTTCGATGGCCAGGCACCTCAGCAGCTGGTCACTTCCGGCCGCGACGAAGAGCTTGATCCGGCACACACAGGGCAGTTGCTTAGGCACAGCCGGGGCCGGCAGCGGTCTACGAGCAAGATTATGGCGCTTATCGTGCCCAGGCCCGTCAGGGTGCCAAGGATCATATCCCCGGCCCCCGGGGGATTCTGCGACCATCAGCTACCACTCCCATCCTTAGGCTCTCACCGGCGCTCCACGAGTTTTGCGACCATCAGCTACCGGCTTCGGAAATCAGGGGGCTGGGCTGGGTTTTGCGAGTCCCAACTACCACCCACATAGACTGCAGATGCGATAACACTGTCCAGTGGCGCCGGGTCGGTCAGGGGGTTTTGCGAGCAGTGACTACCGGCTGGTTACCGCAGCGGCAAGGGTTAAGGGTTCCGTCCCGAATTCCCCAGTGCCTCGGCGCAGTCCATCACGTCACCGGCCAGGAACAGCAGGTTACCCCGGTTCTCGCCGGCTCTGACCACGGGCTGTGGCGGGTCTGCCCCTCTCAAGGGTGTCCCTTGGTGGATGGCCGCCTTCAATTCACTGACCGACACACCCAACAGACGGGCGGCATGGGTCAAGCCGATACGTTCATCGCGAAAGTCACTCACTGGCGGGTCTCCTGCAGCATCACCAATAATCGGGCTTATCCGCCGGCTTCTTGCGCGTATGCACGCGCACAGGCAACTGATGCGCCTCAAGCTCCTCTGGCAAGATGTAGCGACGCATCCAATCAGCATGCTTCTGCAGGGAGCCAGGCGGCTTGCGCTCACGATCATTTCGGTGGGGCACGATGATACCGACGCGAAGATGAGGGAAGTCTTCACGGATCGCCTCCAGCGCAGGGGTCATATCCGTATCCCCTGACACCAGCACGACCTGCTGCACCTGGTCATCACACTCGCCTCGCCAGCAGTGCTTCGCGGCCATGCGATACATTGCAATGCCGATCCGCACGTCGGTCTCTTTCTCTTCCAGGTTCCAGATATCCACCTGGTCTTCCCGGGAAGCGGGCACGTCTCGGGACACGAAACGCGGCGCCTTGCGGTGATCCAGGCGATGACGCCCCCAGTGGACCGCGACGCCACGCGCCTTGAGCGCTCTGACGTAGGTGTCCTGAGCTTGCTTGGACTGGCGGCCGCGCGTCGCCAAGGAGGGCTGAACCGGAGAGGTGAAGTAGTGGATTTCGGCCACCTGGCTCAGAGGGTCATTCTCGTGAACCACGGCTCCCAGCAAGGCGGGAAGGTCAAGCCACTTGTATGGCGTGCCGGCCAGTAACCCATAGAACACGTTATAGCCGTCGATGAAAAAAGCCGTCTGCACGAGATGCGATCCCTAGAAACGAAGAAACCGGCGCGTTGGCCGGTTTCCTCACCCTGACTGCCAGCGAACTGAATCGCTGCGTGCAGGGCTGAGTCGTAGGGCTATAGTGGCCAGAATATAGCCCGCCATGAAGTAGATAATAGCTATCAAATAAACTCACATGATAGCAAATAACTAACAATAAGCGGCGTCGTGATTCCCGATACACACGCCGCCCACTTCACCCCCGGCAGTCGAAATACCCGCATAGCCGGCTCAGGTTCTCGATACTGGTGGAGTATGTCTTGCCGTAGCCAATCCCAAGCCTCAGTTGGGTGCTCCTGGTCGCGATATCGCTCAGCCCCTGC
This sequence comes from Halomonas salipaludis, assembly GCF_002286975.1. Classification (GTDB taxonomy): domain Bacteria; phylum Pseudomonadota; class Gammaproteobacteria; order Pseudomonadales; family Halomonadaceae; genus Franzmannia; species Franzmannia salipaludis. Next base: position 22,591 of record NZ_NSKB01000016.1, on the reverse strand, counting down.
CAACGGCTGCTACCACAGGCATGCGACACCTGATGCCGCATATTGCGGCCGGTACACAGGGCCCGGGATCACTCACTCGGCGCCCTATCAGGCACGTACTCCACTAACTCCTCCACCCGGCAATCGAAATACCCGCAAAGCCGGCTCAGGTTCTCGGTGCTGGTGTTGTAGCCACGCTGATTGATCATCTTCGACAGGGTCATCCGGTGGATGCCCGCCGCGCTGGCCACCTCCCCGATCGTGAGGCGACGCTCCTCGACGAACTCTTTCTTGGCGATCAATTCTTTGATTTTAAACCGTATCACGCATCAAGCTCCGCACTCTTGTGCATCGAATGATACATAGAATCGACAAAAAAGGCTTGCAACGCTCTCTCCATCTTCTGTATTGTCGATTTCAGGCTTCAAATAAAGCATATTTTAATCAAAAAGAGGAGACCCGCATGCTCAGCCTTTCCCAGAGCCCCTCCCTCCAGGCGTTTTTCGATCACTGCGAAACGCAGCGCGCCATTCGCCGGCTCACTCACGCCATGACACAGAGGCTGAGGCTGCACGTGGAACACCCGGCACTGGTCCTGGCCCCCTGCCTCGGCCAGCCCATCACGATCAGCAACCAGGATGCGCTGGAAAAATGGGTGGAGCTGGCACTTCACGACCTCGATCTCCCCGCGAATAACGAAGCGATCGAGCCGCTGTGCCAGCGCTTGGCCCAGGTTCTCGAGGAGGAGTACTAAAATGGCCGATACCACACGCCGTACGCATGAGGGCCTCTACGTGATCACGCGCTGCTGGCGACGCTACGAGTCGCAGCACGCAGGCTGGTACCGGGTATTCGGCGCCGGCGGCTTCTGGAATACGTACCTCGAGGATGCGCGCTTCAGCCCAGGCGATGATCGTCCACCCTACGTGGGGCAGCTGCTCACCGGGGTCAGGCTATGGCCTCGCCAGGAGGGCAGGATGGCGGCAAAACGGGTGGCGGATATCACCGCTTTTACCATTATGGAGCCGGTGCAACCGGGGCTCAGCCATGACGAACTGTACCCCGGATAACCCTGCGAGTAGCGCTCGTCGGCGCCCTGCTTTCCAGATGCGAGGTAGGTGCCGCTGGTCATCGCTACCCCATCCCCGGCCCCTCTCTTCCCGGATCCGGCGCCCACCCGGGGGAGGAGGACGGTTCCTGAGACGACTCCCTCGGCACCGGGCGGGCGGGTGCGGGATCGACCACCGCAGTCGACCGTTGACGCCTCGCTCGTGCGAGCTCCTCCCGCTCGCGATCCTGCCGATCTCGCTCATGCTGGCGAGCTATCCAGGCCTCGTAGGCAGTTGTCACCTGCCCTATCGCATCCTCAAATCGCCCAACAACGTCGTGAGCGCGTCGACGCGCCCTGTCAGACGCTCGATCAGCTCGGCGTTCTGGCGGTCGCTGTGCGCGAGCTCCCGACGCAGCGCCTGGCTCTCGGCCTGCTGCGCGTTCAGCGCTGTCTGCAATCTCGCGAGATCGGTTGATAGCCCACTGACCAGCGATTCGGAGTCGTGCTGCTGTTGCTCTAACTGCCGAAGTAGCATCATTTCTAGTTCTGTCACTGCTCAGTCCTCTCTGGTCAGTGGGATCACTGGGGTTTGTCCATTGTCGATCGTGAGCACCCGCATCCCCGGGTTTATTCCCTCCAACACGAGATAATTTTCGCCCTGGATCGTCCGGACCTCGATCTCCATGCCCTCCTGTAGCCGGGGCAGGTTCTCGGCCCGACGAATTTCCTGGCGGAGCGTTATCAGATACTCCACGCGGCTGTCGATCAGCCGGTCGGCCAGGTGCAGACCACCCGCCGTCACGCTCCCCACGGCCAGCATCACGGCCGCGGTGATCGCCGCCGGACGTGTCCAGCTCCGCAGGCCTCCGATTCGACCCAGCCGCTCGGCCTGGTTCGCCGCGTCCGCGAGCCTCTGCTCGATGCCCTCGATCTGTTGCCGCTGTCGCGCCTCCGAATCGCTCAGCGCCGTCTCCCAGCCCGAGAGCCGCCGCGTCTGCTGCCGCTCGATCTGGCCCAATGCCTCGGACAACATCGTTCTCAGCCGCTGGGTCTCGTCGCTGATAGCGGCCTCGGTGGTACGCCGCGCGTCGTTCAGTTGCTGCTGCAAGGCGTTCTCGTGCTCGCTCAGCTGCCGCCGGGTCACGTCGTCCAGCTCGGCCAGCTGCTGCTGTCTGCGCTCGGCGAGCCTCTCGCTCAAGGGTGTGTTCGATGGTCCAGTTGTCACGGAACAGGTCTCCTCGTAGTCGGATAGATTGCGTGGCGCCCTCCGGGCGCACGCTGACGTAATCGCGTCCTGAGCGCGTAATCTCACCAATCTCGGCCAGCGCCTCGCACACCTCGGCAGCGTTGGTCACCAGCCCCTCTGTGACCAGCTCCTCGAGGTGTTCAGTGATATCGATCCGGCTCCGAGGATGCCGACCGGGCTTGCTCCGGCCCTCCGCCTCGTTGCCAGGCTGCACGAGCCGTGCACGGTCAGGATCGTCGGGCCGTGCCCAGCCCTGGTCGTGGTTCCAGGCGTCGCGTAGCGGGTCGAACAGCCGCTCATGGCCAGGGGGCGCCACATTCAGCGCCCGCCCGGTGGTCAGCTCGATACGGGCGGTGATCGTGTGGATATGCGGGGTGCCGTCGTCGTCGCGGTGCAGGACGGCGCAGGTGGCGTACTGATCGGGCTCCAGACCCGCAAACGCCGTGGCTTCCCACTCCCCGAGGACCTGGGCGATCTCGTCGACGGTGGGCTCGTCCTCGGGCGCCCAGGCGATGACGCCGCTGGTATAGCGCCACCGGTGCGGACTGGCATCGGCGACCTGGGCGACCAGGTGTGGATCGCCGCGCAGCACCGTGACCTCGGCGCGGCGTTTGCCGTTGTGGTCGCGTTCCTGGAGGAGATAGCGCACCGCACCGGCGGTGCTGCCCTGGCCGTGGCGGAGGAATTTCAGGTGCATGTCTCGCCCTCCTCGCCCTGGTCATCGGGGTCGTACCGGGGCAGCTCGGCAAGCCTGTGCAGCTCGCGCTGAATGGCGGACAGCTCGGTGAGTAGCCACAGATGGTCGCTAGGCGTCAGGCCGATGCTATTCAGAACACGGGCGACTTGGTTCACGTTGCTACCAATTGCAGCCAGCTGCCGAAGCAGTTCGGGATCGGCAGTCAGGGTGCGGAGACGCCGCTGCCGTTTCGGCTTTACGGCCGGTACCGCATGGCCACCATCGACACGGCGACGCAACCAGTCGCTGATCGTTAGATCGGCGGTTTTCGCCTGTTGCCGCCACTGGTTGGCAGTGTCGGCGGGGAGCCTGAGCGTCACCCGTTCGGTCAGCGGTGGTGTGCGTTTGGAGGGCTCAGCCATGAGTGCCCCCCGGGGTCGAGGTTGGGGGGTCGAGGGGGCGCAGCCCCCCGCCAGCCCCTGGCAGACAGAGACCGCGGAGCGAGTCGAGTGTCTGACAGGGTAGGCTGGCTCTCGTGCTAAATCTTGCGGCTGGCCGGGTGTGGGCGTGGGTCGGCAATGAAAATCTCCTGTATAGAGAGGTACTCTCTCTATAAGGGGGTTTTCGACAGTCTCCTCGACAGCCCCGAGAAAACATGGGATGCCACCACCGGCTGGTCAGCCACACTGGAGGGGCCGACGCCCCCACCAGGGCAACAGCGATATCGTCCAGGTCGGACGACCTGGCTGTTCAGGCAGCGAAGTCAGTTAACGGTATATCTTCCCCATCCCGGATGCGTCACGACGACACCCTGGGATCATCGCGCTGGCTGAACCAGCAGCCCTGCCGCGAGTGAGGTGGTTCACGACATTCGGACCAGGCGCTAAGCTGTAATCCGACCGACCCGGAGCACATCACGATGAGTACCCCGCTGCAGGGCAGAATTCTCGTAACGATCGAGCCTTGGGCAGGATCGAGGCACGCCGCCAGGGCGTGGTACCAGTCACACCCGATCGCCGCACTCGGCAACGTGACCGCGGCGGCGCTCGTGGCCGAGGGCCGAGGCGAGGACGTGCTACGGTTCCTCAACCACATCGAGGCGGGTGGTTTCGCCTGATCGGGACAGCCCCACCTTTGCCCAGATGAAATCAGGAGGGAGACGTCCCATGACGCCATTCGGCTGGCTGGTCACCGGCTTCGGCCTGTTCATGGCCGGCGTGTGCCTGTTCACCTACGTGCAGATCGAGCGCCACGCCCACCAGAACCGCCAGCGGCGCCTGGCCCGCGAGCGTGATGGCATCGCACAGCAGGTCCAGCAGACGCCCTGATACCGGCCCGCTCCCCCTCACCAGGCGAGCCGCCCGACACGCAAACCCCGCTACGGCGGGGTTTTTTCGTGCCTGGACGCCCGAAAACCGCGGCGGCGCCGGGATGTTTTATATCGTAGTGATATTTTGTATTGTATTTTGTACCGTATAACATATAATATGAAATACGAATTACGATACAGCCGCGGAGAGTACGATATGGCACGCACCGGGATCACCTACGAGCAGGTCGCCACCGTCGCCGACGCCCTGGTGGGGCAGGGCGAGAAGCCCAGCATCCAGCGCATCCGCGAGCAGCTGGGCACCGGCAGCCCCAACACCATCCATCGCCACCTCAAGGCCTGGCGGGCCACCCAGGCGCCGGCCGAGCGCCGCGCCGCCCGCCTGCCTGACGAGCTGGCCGCCGCCCTGGCCGAGGAGCTGGAACGCCAGGCCGCCGCGGCCCGCGCCGAGGCCGAGGCCGACGCCCTGGAGGCCCAGCACACCGCCGATGAGCTGTCGGCCACCGGCGAGCAGCTGGAGGAGCAGGTCGAGGCGCTGAGCGGCCAGGTCGAGGCCCTGGAGAGCGAGCGCGATCGGGTGACTGGCGAGCGCGACGAGGCGCGCAGCGCCGTGGCTGAGTTCCGCGAGCGGGTGAAGGAGCTGGAAACCCAGTGCGACGAGGCCCGACAGCAGCTGGCCGAGGCCCGCAACCGCGTGACCACCCTCGAGGAGCAGCGCGACGAGGAGCGGGAGGCGCGCATTACGGCACAGCGCGAGGCCAAGCAGATCGATCAGGCCCGCATCGAAGCCGAACGCGCCCTGGCCGTGGCCGAGACCCGCACCGAAGCCGCCCAGCAGCAGGCCGAGGAGCGCGCTAAGGCGCTCCAGGAGGAGCGGCAGGCCCGCCAACAGGACGCCCAGGCCCACAAACAGGCCCTGGCCGAACAGCGCGACGAGTACCGTGAGCGCCTGGCTGCGCTGGAAAAGCAGCTCCAGGACGCCCAGCAACGCGCCCAGGAGGCCGAAAAGGGTCGGACCAAGGCCGAGGTACAGGGTGAGGCCCTAGCGGCCCGTATGGAGGCGCTGGAGAGCCGCAAAGCGAAACAGCGGGAGGAGGATCAGGGCCAGCTGCCGCTGGGGGAGTAACTCAGGCTCTGGAGCGCCACCGCGGCAGGCCTTAGCGATAGACCTTGCTGCGGTGGGCGATGCGTACCACCAGGATACGGATCTCCGCGTCCTCGATGCTGGCGATGAGGCGGTAGTCACCCACGCGGTAGCGCCACAGCTCGCTGAGCTGGCCAGTCAGTGGCTTGCCCAGCTGCCGGGGGTCCTCCAGCGGCTGGAGACGCCCGCGCAGGTAGTCCCGAATGCGCTTGGCGTCGGCATGGCCGATTTTCTTGAGCTGCTTGACCGCCTCGTCGGTGAGTTCAATCCGCCAGGCCAAGCTCACGCTCCACGTCGTCCAGGCTGTGGGTCGTCATCTCGCCGCGGCGGACCTGCTCCAGGGTCTTCTCGGCCAGGTAGATGTCCTCGAGGTCATCCAGGTGCTCGAGGATCGCCTCGCGGGCGTAGTAGCTCTTGGTGCGACCGGTGGCCTTGGCCAGGGCCTCCAGGCGTTCCTCGATCTCGGTGGGCAGGCGTAGGGCGAGCATCGAACTCTCCTCCGGCAGGGTGGGCGCTATACAAGTATATCATTCAGCCTGGGCGGCGCCACGGATCTTTGCGACACCGCCTGCGCGTGGATTGACCTCCTTCCTGCTAAACCCAGGCGCGAAGCGCCTTGTTCCCGCACGAGGCTGGGGTTCGGCCCAGCGAGGCTTGGCACTTTAGCGGGCAGGCTGCGCCGCCCAGGGCGCGCAGCCGCGAAGCGGCTCGAGAGCGCCCGTCAGCCGCGCCTTTGGCGCGTCATCGTTCAGGCCCGCGAAGCGGGGGCGGAGCGAGGAACGAGCGGAGGGTAGGCGAGCGCGTAGCGCGCTTTTCTGTCCTTTTTTCCTTTTCATCCTTTTAGCGTGCTGATAGTTGATTAAAAACATATACTTATGGCGGGTAATTGGGACGGAATGGCTGTCATTATAGGACATGATGGCTTCAAAATTGGGACTAAATGGCTTTCAAAGTTGGGACTAAATGGCTCTATTATGTGACGCCATCATGTGTCATGTCCTATAATAATGTCACACATCCGCTCTAGTGCAGGCCCAATCCAATATGCCGAGCAACAATCCCTCCAGTACAGACCTCGTCGTCAAATCAAATGCTCTCATTGAGGCTGCCCATAGTCTCACTGTCGCCGAGAGCAAGCTGATTCTAGCAGCGATTGCTCAGGTACGACGGGATGAGGTCGTCACAGATGATGTCCGTTACACCGTAACTGCTAACGCCCTCGCGGATATGGGGGGGTTCAAAGCTAACCATGAGTATAGAGCCCTCAAACAGGCCTCAAAAAAACTATGGGAACAGGCCATTCGGATCACCGAGTATCCTAACGGCAAAGGATCCCGGCCTCGTGTACTGCTGACACGCTGGGTACAGAGTATTCTCTACCGTGAAGATGAAGGGGCTGTAGAGGTTAGGTTTTCCAAGGACATCATTCCCTACCTCAGTCAGCTTACGGCGGAATTTAGTCAGTACCGCCTACAGAATGTCTCGGGAATGACCAGTAGCTACGGAGTACGCTTGTATGAGTTACTGATCCAGTGGCGGGGACGTGGCGAACGTGAGGTGGAGATCGACTGGCTACGCTACATCCTGAATCTAGAAGACAAGTACCCCTCTATCCGCGACCTGAAGCGACGGGTCATCGAGCCGGCAGTGAACGACGTCAATGACCACAGCGATCTCTCTGTCACATGGGGGCAACGTAAAACCGGCCGTCGAGTCACACACATACAGTTCAAATTCGGCTCCAAAAAAGACCAGAAACCTCCTCGCCTTTTGGAAGCTAAAGATGAAGAATCACTCTTCGGTTACCCTAAGCACTTGCTAGACCACACCGCCCGCCCAGGGGAGAGTTATGAGCAGGTTGCTAATCGGCTTCGCGAAAAGCATGCCAGAAATAAAGAAATAAAGAAATAAAGAAATAATCTAGACTCACGGTCCTATTTGCCACCGGAAACGGGGCAGTGAGGACAAAATGGCTTTCATTGTCACACAACATTTACCAGGGCCCTGTCGCCTCTCTTCCCCCCCCCCTGCTCTCTCCAGGCCGAGCCAGGCGGTCGCCCTCACGAAGTGAGGACAAAATGGCTGTTGTGGCACAATACCTACTTGGGCCCTAATGCCTCGGCTCCCCCCGCTCTCTCTCCAGGCCGAGCCAGGTGGTCGCCCTCATGAAGTGAGGACAAAATGGCTGTTGCGACACAATACCTACCTGGCCCTGATGCCTCGGCTCCCCCGCTCTCTCTCCAGGCCGGGCCAGGCGGTCTTCCTCATGAAGTGAGGACAAAATGGCTGTTGTGACACAATACCTACTTGGGCCCTGATGCCTCGGCTCCCCCGCTCTCTCTCCAGGCCGGGCCAGGCGGTCGCCCTCATGAAGTGAGGACAAAATGGCTGTTGCGACACAATACCTACTTGGGCCCTGATGCCTCGACTCCCCCCACTCTCTCCAGGCGGTCGCCCTACGAAGTGAGGACAAAATGGCTGTTGTGACACAACATCTACCTAGGTCCATGCGACCTTCTTAATTCCTTGGTTGACAAAAACTTCAAATACGATTTTAATCAAAAGCGTATTTCTTTATTTAAGGCTTTCTTATGATCATAGGAGTGCTCAACCAAAAGGGTGGCGTTGGTAAAACGACGTTATCCGTTAACCTTGCCGCAGCTCTGGCACGAACTGGAAAGCGGGTGCTGCTGATTGACGCTGACCCCCAAGGTAGCGCCCTAGATTGGGCGGCGGCCCGAGAAGAAAATCCCTTATTCGCTGTCGTCGGTTTGCCCAAGCCCAGCATTCACAAAGAACTTCCTGTAGTGGGCGAGGGGTACGACGCCATCGTGATCGATGGGCCACCTCGCGTCACTGATCTAGCCCGTTCCGCCATCATGGCGAGTGACGTGGTACTGGTTCCTGTCCAACCGTCTCCCTACGACATCTGGGCAGCGGACGAGGTAGTGAAGCTCATACAGGAAGCATCTGTATTTAAAGAAAGCTTGAAATCTGTATTTGTAATTAACCGTAAAATTATCAACACCGCTATTGGTCGTGATGTCCGCGAGGCTCTGGAGGCCTATGAACTACCGACGCTCGAAGCCAGCGTGGTGCAGCGTGTGGTTTTTGCTGAAGCCGCCGCAGTTGGCAAAGCCGTCTACGAACAAGACCGAGATGGAGTTGCCTCTCAGGAGATCGAGGCCGTGATGTTAGAACTGCAGGAGCGTTTCTCATGAGTAGCAAGAAGGTGTCGATCGGCGGAAAGCCCTCCGCCAAGAAAGCAGCTGACGATACGGCAGCGGATGCCTGGGTGGGCTCCAGAACACAGGATGCTCCCAAGGAGCCTATGAAGCGCCTCACTATCGACATTCCAGCGGAGCTGCATTCCAAACTCAAAGCCGACTGCGCGATGAGAGGGCGCAAAATGGCCGATGAGGTGAGAGACTTGCTGACGGAAAAATACAGAAAGTCGTAAAATCGTAAAAAAGAGAAAGAGTCACTCTATAGCGAACGAGATAAGGGACGCTACTGGACTGAAAGGCAGCCGTCTCCACGACGAAAGGCTGTTGAAGAAATACAGAAATCATCAAATACGTCTAAAGGCCTCATAGCATGCCTCTGCATACCGAGCCGCATCTTCCCGCGAGCTCTTGGCAAGGTATTTTTCATCCCCGATACTGTATGCATATCGCTATGTTGGTATCTGCTGTTGGCGTGCTTCCAAAATACTGTATATCCAGTTTCCCCTGGAGTACACCATGAAGCGTGCAGACCTCAAATCTCTCGAGCAGATACTGGTTCGCCTCCCCGTCGATCTCAAAAAGTACTTTTCCAATCAGCTGATTGGGCAAATCAACGCCCAAGCGGACACCCTGATTGAGACGTCAAGATCTCACCCTCCATGTCCCCACTGCGGCAATGAGCATCCTGTCAAATGGGGGCGTGCCGGTGGTTTGCCGCGGTATCGGTGCCGGAATCCTGCGTGTCGCAAGACGTTCAATGGCCTTACTGGAACGCCCCTGGCCAAGCTGCACCACCGTGACAAATGGTTTAACTACCTGCGCTGCATGCGAGACAGCCTGACATTACGCGTCTCGGCAGCCCGAGTGGGTATCGATTTAAAGACAGCCTTCCGTTGGCGTCATCGCTTCCTGCGAGAGAGTGCCCGTGCCAACGTCAATGCCTTGTCCGGCATTATCGAGGTAGACGAGACCTTCTTTGCGGAGTCCTGCAAGGGAAAACGCTACCTCACGCACCGCAAGCCTCGGAAGCGTGGCGGACAGAGCAATAGGAAGAAAAAAGCGGATAAAATTTCAGTCGTTATCGTGCGTGATCGCAACGGCCACGTCAGTGATCTGGTGGATTCGATGCTTCAGAAGGCTACTGTCCACGACTTTCTGGCACCGATCATCGATCGGGATTCGATTTTATGTTCGGACGGGCACAGCTGGTATAAGACCTTCTCTGCTGAGCATGGGATTGCCCATCACCGACTGATCACACTCGATAACCAGCGAGTGATTGGCAAGGAATACCACATTCAGAACGTCAACAGCTATATCAGCCGATTAAAGGGCTGGATGGGACGCTTTCATGGGGTGGGAACAGCGTATTTACCGAATTACCTGGCATGGCGGCGACTGTTTGAAACCGCCAAGCCAGCCGAGGAAGCGTGGCTCCGTGCGGCGATCGGCGGTAACCAACAACAGATACCAACATAGCCATGCATATCTAGTATCAAGGAGGCCTCCATGGCACATGACAAACTGATCCCGGCCCATCGCGAGCCGCCGTGGCTGCCATTACCTTTTCCGCTACAGCTGACCCGCGCAGGCCTGTCGGGCTTCCCGAGCCCGGCTCAAGACTATGAAGGCCGAACCCTGGACCTCAATGAGCGGCTGGTGAAGCGGTCGGCCTCGACCTTTTTCATGACGGTGACCGGCGACAGCATGGAGGCGCTGGGGATCCAGGAGGGGGATCTGCTGGTGGTGGACAGCTCGATAGACCCACGGCCCGGGCATATCCTCGTCGCGACGGTGGAGGGGGAGCTGGTGGTCAAGCGTTACGAGCTGCTAGGCAACCGGCCTTACCTCACCTCGGGTAATCCCCGCTACCGTCCTATCCCCGCTGCCGACCTGGAGTGCCAGGCCTGGGGCGTGGTCCGTGCGGTGATCCACGAGTATCCGGTGTAGCCAGGGAGCCTCCGAGTGATTGGGCTGATCGACTGCAACAATTTTTACGTGAGCTGCGAGCGGGCGTTCCGGCCGGATCTCGATGGTGTGCCGGTCGGCGTCCTTTCCAATAACGATGGCTGCGTGATTGCCCGTTCCAACGAGCTCAAGGCCCTGGGGGTGGAGATGGGCACGCCCGCCTTCGAGTTGAAGCAGCTGCTGCGTCAGCATCGCATCGTGCTGCTGTCGTCCAACTACGAGCTGTATGGCGACATGTCGTCACAGGTGCAGCGGGTGCTGGAGGAGTTCTCTGCCGGGGTCGAGCCATATTCCATTGATGAGATGTTCGTGCGCTTCGATGGCTTTTCCCCGGATCAGATGCATGTCCATGCCCAAGAGCTGTTTACCAAGGTCCGTCGCTTCACGCATATCCCGGTCAGCGTGGGGATCGCACCGACGCGCACCCTGGCCAAGTTGGCCAATCGGATGGCCAAGAAGCTTCCCCTCTCGCACATGGCAACGGCGGTATCCGTGAGCAGACGTTTGTGGTGAACATCAGCTTACTCGGATTTACCGCCGTTTCTCTATCCTGCCTTTCACTAAGATCACTTCGCTTTCACGCCAGAATGCGTAGAACTTAATAAGAGGCCGCCTACCTGATGGCAACCTCAGGGAACGTGAAGCAACTGAATGAAGCTATCGCCGAGGTCGAGCGTTGAGAAAGTTCGGATCACGCACCGCTTGACCTAAGCGGTTGGCCACGTTGAATCGATCGTGAGCATCGGCTGGTTTACAAGTTCACGGATCATCGGGATACGTGAGGTTGGTTTCCCAGCTTTTGCTGCTTTCTTCGATGGCGGCAAGCACGCCGTTGGTATCCCCTGCCTGGAAGGCGGCATAAATTGCTTGATGATCTTTCAGGGCTGTTTCCGGCAGTGTCTGCATTGAGGTCTCAAGGGCTGCTTCAATCAGCTCGATCAAGGTTTCCCCGACACGAATTGTCATCGGATTGTGCGTAGCCCGCAGCACGGCACGGTGGAAAGAGACATCGTGTCGCGAGGTCTGCTCGCCGTTGGCGATGGCTGCTGCCAAGGCAGTGATAGCGTGACGAATGCTGGCGTGATCCTCAGGGGTGGCATTGGCCATGGCCTGGAGGGTGTAGGCGGGCTCGAACATCTGGCGAAATTCAAGGACGTCGCGCGTCATCCCGCGGGCCAGGATCATCCCGAACGCCATGGGGTCGACCAGCGGCGTGCCGGGTTCGCGGCGGATGATGGTTCCCTGGCCGCGGCGTACTTCTACAATGCCGATCGCCTGTAGCATCTTTATGGCTTCCCGCACGCTCGACTTGCCGATACCCAGGCTCTGGGTGAGCTCGGTCTCGGAGGGCAGATAGTCGCCAGGCTTTAATTGTCCGCGGATCAGGGCGGTCTTGATACGCTCGAGTATCTGAAAGGCGATGGAGCTGCGCTCCATAGAGCCGCCAAAGCGGGTCGGTTCCATTGGGGTGACAGCCGGTTGTGGCTTGGTCCTCATGAGCGAGTCTCGTGTTGTCGATGGTATACGTGAGAATGGCAGGCTGGATTGCTCCGCGGGGTCGCTTGCGCCTTCGCTTGTGCCGGAGTCTGCACCTGGCCTGATGAAAATCTTGGCAAACGACACTTGCGTCTCGACGTGAAGAGAGTCTAGCATGCTTCTTAGACATCAGACATCAGATATCCTTACAGCAGATATCTTGTAGGTTGCTTCTGAGCACAGGGGTCCGTAACACACTCGGGGAGAATCGATGACCAAGCGACACGTCGTTGTGCTGACCACCGGTGGCACGATCGCCAGCGAGCCAAGCGCGTCGGGCCTCAACATTTCTGGCGCGATGAGCGGCGAGGCACTGCTGGAGCGTGTTGCTTTCTCGGAAAATGAGCAGTTGACGGTCGAGGTCAGATCAATTCTGCAGAAGCCCAGCAACGCGGTCGACCTAGTGGATCTGGTCGAGATGGCTCGCATATGCAAGCGCCTGGCGATTGACCCCGATGTCGACGGTATCGTTGTGACTCACGGTACCGACACTCTTGAGGAAACCGCGCACTTTCTAGACATTACTCTGTCGCTTGATCACTGCGCCCTGGTGGTCACGGGCTCCCAGCGTGCCCCCCATGAGGCGGGTAGTGATGCGTTTCGCAATCTGGCAAGTGCAATCAGCGCCGCCGCCGAACCGGTGATGGCGCGGCTCGGCGTGACGGTGGTGTTCAACGAATCGATTTATGCCGCGCGCCACGTTCGCAAGCTAAACAGCTATCAGGTGCAGGGGTTTGGCGCGCCGGGATACGGGCCGCTGGGCTATGTGGATGGCCATCGTGTGCACTTGGCGCAGATGCCGCGATGTGGGGCCTCGTTGCCGCTGGGCGATGTGCTGCCACGGGTGGACATTCTAGCGGTGTATCTGGGGGCCAGCCCCGATCTGGTAGACGCAGTGGTGGCTGGCGGGGCCAGAGGCCTGATCATCGACGGACTGGGCAGGGGGCATGTGCCGCCGACCTGGCTCGATGCCATTGACCGCGCCGTGGCGGCTGGCCTAACGGTGATGGTGGTGTCGTCCTGTCCGGAAGGGCCCGTCAATACCCGTTACGAATTCCCGGGCAGCTTAGTCAGTCTAGAAGCGCGAGGATGCTTGGCGGTACGTGATCTCAGTGCTCGCAAGGCGCGTTTGACCCTAGCCGTACTGCTCTCCACGACGGGTGAAGTCGACATAATCGCGAGGCTCGAAGAAACGATACCTCCACCCTGATGCAGTGATATGTTTTGAGTACTTTAGATCTGTCGAGAATTTTTAAAAACTTCAGTGTCAGAATTTTTGGCATCAATGCATAATTACATAAATATTGGGACATCATGAATAAAGCTAACCATATTGACGAGCGTGAAAGGCTGGTAGAAGCCTTTAATAATGTCCTCGAAAAATTGCTTGAGGCGACCAAGGCAAGCCGCACTACCCTTCGTATCGACTTGCCGAGAGTTTCCTTTCATGTTGATGATCCAGCGGGCGAGGCATTGGCGAAAAACATTAATCCATTATCTGGAGAAACTTCCTTGGATCAGCGGAAATTGGAAACGGTGGAATGGCTCGAGCGCCACCGGGAGATTCTGGTTCAGACGTCTTGCCTGGACGTCACGCCAGCGCCGCCAATTGCACTCATTGAGATTTATGGCGTCAAGGCACAAATGCTAGGGCCCCTTATTCGAGATGACGAATTGGTGGGGTGGATCTCGGTACATGAGAATAAAAATACAAGAGAATGGATGCCAAATGAAATCAGCTACTTAAATAAGGCTGTTCAAGAGGTTCACGAAATACTAGACTCTAAAAATCAATAGATCACTTGATCAAATTAAAGTGGGAGTATTTCTATGAAAATGGTTAAATATGCTACATTGACTGCTGCACTGAGTTGTTTGGGAGTTAGCGGGTTAACTTCTGCCCAGGAAGTCACGCTTAGGGCATCTGGGAGCTTTCAGCCCGACCACTCCAGCAGTCTGGCAATGGAGAGATTTCGAGACGCAGTATCTGAAAAAACGAATGGCGAAGTACGTATTGACCTCTTCCCATCCAATCAGTTGGGAGGGGCTTCACAACAGGTGGATCAGGTACGTCGTGGTTCCATTTTCATGTCTTGGTCGGGCCCATCGTTTTGGACGGGGGTGGTGCCGGAAATAGAAGCACTGTCTCTTCCGTTCATGCTGCCCGACCAGGAAAGAGCTTTCGAACTTGTGGATGGTCCTGTTGGGGATATCTTGTCCGAACGGTTCGAGGAGAGGGACGTCATCGCCTTGGGGTGGGGTGACCTCGGGGCGCGACATGTGACAAACTCTCGTCGTGCATTGAATTCGATCGAAGATTTCGATGGCCTAAGTCTTCGCATGCAGCCCAACGAGGTGCATCTAAACACGTTCCGCGCACTTGGAGCCAATCCCACGCCGCTCGACATTGCTGAGTTGTTTTCAGCGCTTCAGCAAGGCGTCGTAGATGGGCAAGAAAACCCATATAGCATCATCCTGACGAATCGTTTCCAAGAGGTACAGAATCATTTCTCCGATACCGCGCACTTTTACGATTATGTGGTGTACTTGGCAAACAAAGATGCATTCGAAAACTTGGATCCGGAGTATCAGGAGGCAATTCGCACCTCCATGGATGAGGCTATTGAATGGCAGCGCAGCTACAACAAGGAATCTAATGAGGCGGCTCGAGAAGCGCTCATTGAGGAAGGTATGACATTTACGCCCATCTCGGATGAGCTGCGTGATGAAATGCGTGAAATGACCAGTAGTATCATCGACAGTGCGCGTGAGCGCATTGGTTCCGATTTGGTCGATATGGTTCTCGAGGATGTCGGCGTTGAAGAATAAACACAAAGATACAAATTCTCCTGCGGCAGTTTATGCTGCAGGAGTTTTTCTGAATCGACTTCTTGGTCGGATAGATGCGTTAGTGTCTGTTGTGATTATCGTTTTTATGGCGACACTTGTTGTGGTTGTTTCCACACAGGTCGTTTTGAGATACATTTTTAATTCGTCATTGGATTGGGCGTGGGAGGTTTCTCGTCTTTGCTTCGTGGCGCTCATCTTCTTTGCCATTCCCTTGGCTCTCAAGATAAGAGGACATGTGGGGATAGACATTTTGCAAAATCTTCTTCCTCCACTTTTTCAAAGGGGGCTTATCATAGGATTGAATGTCGTTGGCATTTTCTTGATGATGGTTGTGACTGTCGTCGGCACACGGGCAACCATGTCCACTTGGAATCAAACGCTATCGTCACTACCTTTGAGTAGCGGATGGTTCTATGTTCCGTTGTTGTGGGCAGGGTTTCATTGCTCTTTGCATTTTGCTTCCCAAAGTCTCGACCTGGCCCTTGGTGGTGAGTTGCCATCTAGCTTTGTCGAAGAAGTGAAGGAAAGTATGAAATCATGATCGAGATCGCTATCGGAATTTTCGTGTTGTTAGCGCTACTTGGCATGCCTCTCGCTTTTGCCATTGGCGTAGCTTCGCTCGCTGGGCTTTGGTATGGGGACATGAGTCTATCCATTCTACCAGAGCGCATGCTCTATGCCGTGGACTCCTTTCCACTAATGGCGATTCCCTTCTTTATCTTGGCCGGCGAGCTCATGGTTGTCGGCGGAGCAATGGCACGTATCATATCCCTTGCCAATAGTTTAATCGGACGTGTGCGGGGCGGTCTAGCACATGTCACTATACTTTCATCCATGGGGTTATCGGCTGTTTCTGGAACTGCTATCGCAACGGCAAGCGCCCTCGGATCCACGTTAGTGCCGAGTCTTTCTGAGGCTTACGATAAAAAATTTGCCGCGGGTCTTGTGATAGCTTCGGCTAACCTTGGTCCTATTATTCCACCGAGTGCGGGTATGATTGTTTATGCCATCATGGCGGGACCTTCGGTGTCTGTCAGCGCATTATTTTTGTCTGGAGTATTACCTGGTATTCTACTTGCTTTTATTCTCATGTGCTATGTTTCTTGGGTGGCATGGCGCCGCGGCTATCCGTTTACCGGCGAACCTATAAGCCTAAAAAGAATTCTTCGTGAGTTGCGCCGTGGCTTAATCATAGTTTTGATGCCTATTATTGTTGTTGGCGGTATCATTAGTGGCGCGTTTACCGCAACGGAGGGAAGTGCAATTGCGGTATTGTACGCATTATTCATTGGTTTCGCCGTTACCCGCGAGTTGAAAATAAAAGATATTCCCGGGGTTCTGCTTCGTGCTGCAATAACTACATCGATAGTCGGGGCGCTCATTGCTTTCGCTTCAACAATTACTTTCTTGTTCACTATTGAACTCATTCCACAAGCGCTTTCCGAATGGTTGCGTGCAGTAACTGATAATAAGTATCTTATGCTGGTTATCGTTATGATTATTCTCGCCTGTGTGGGAATGTTTATTGAGGCAAATGCCGCTTTCATAATGCTGGTGCCCCTTTTCGCGCCATTGGCGATTGAGTATGGACTGGACCCTCTGCACTTTGCTTTGCTTTTCGTTCTCAACATTGTAATTGGTTCCATTACCCCTCCCATTGGCGTGCTACTCTTTGTAATGTCTGGTATAACCCGTCTTTCGATTGGGAAAATCGTATCGGCCGTCTGGCCGTATGTGATAATACAGTTCGGTTTTCTTTCCATTTGTATGTTCTGGCCGGCGCTAGTTTTAACATTACCACGACTCTTTGGGTTTTAAATATGAGCCAAAAAAAATTACTAAATGTTGTTGTAACAGGTGTGTCTGGCATGATTGGTCGCAATTTGGCCATGAGACTTGCTGCTTCTGGCCATACTGTGTTAGGAATAGATGTGCATCCTTGTGATTTGATACATACGAGGCTTAAAACGAAAGTCTTGGACGTGAGGGATATCCATCAGCTCTCAACCTTCTTAAATGATAGCCCCCCCATTGATGTTGTCGTACATGGTGGAGGTGTTTCGGGATCCATGGTGCTGAAGGATAGGCCTGACGAAATTGCAGATATTAATATTTCTGGAACAATTAATATTTTGGAATTAATGCGCCTCCATAATATTCCTAGAATCGTACAGTGCTCAACCATTATGGTCTATGGAGAAGTGGAACAGGGCCCTGTGCACGAAGATCGCGACTTGGTACCGACCAATGTATATGGTGCTACCAAGGCTGCATGTGAGGCGTTGATCACGAGTTACGTGGCTCAGTTCGGCATGTCTGCTGCTTTATTGCGCATTGCCCATGTTTATGGGCCTGATAGGAAGACATATTGCCCGGTGCGAGCATTGGTTGAAGGTGCTCTACGTAAGAGCGAAACGGTTATTAAAGAAAATGCTTGGTCGAAGCGACAGTTGATCCATTCTGACGATGTCGTACGTGCAATAGAGCTGGCGACGCTTGATAGGCGCCCTGGACGAATCGTTGCAAATGTTGCACCTGGAGCGGAATGGCGAATGGATGAAATCGCTGAAATCGTGCGAAAAACAATTGGGCCTCTATCGGTCACGTTTTGCAATGAAGAGATAAAAAGAGAGTACTTGACCGCTCCCCTGGCTATCGACCGTGCACATGACCAGTGGGGGTGGTCTCCCAGGGTGTCACTTTTCGAAGGAGTCTCCGGGCTTACTCATGCTGGTCAGTGAGATTATTTGAGGAAAAGAAACCATATAGATGTAATAGACGGCGTGGAGTTTACTCGCCAATATAATCAGAAGGAGATACGACAATGTCAAAGAAGGAAATTTTTGTTGCTTTCGGCGTGGACGTGGATGCTGTGGCTGGTTGGCTAGGTTCCTATGGCGGGGAGGATTCACCGGATGACATTTCGCGCGGCATGTTCTCTGGTGAGGTCGGTTCGCTCAGGCTACTAAAACTTTTTGAACGCTACAACCTTAAGACAACTTGGTTTATTCCCGGCCATAGCATCGAGACTTTTCCAGAACAGATGAAGGCTGTCGCTGACGCGGGTCACGAAATTGGTGTTCATGGGTATAGCCATGAAAACCCCATTGCAATGACTAGGGAGCAGGAACGCGAAGTGCTGGACCACAGCATTGAACTGGTAACAAAACTATCTGGCAAGCGACCCACAGGATATGTAGCCCCTTGGTGGGAATTCAGTCCAATCACCAATGAATTACTCTTGGAGCGTGGCATTAAGTACGATCACAGCCTAATGCACAACGATTTCCATCCGTACTATGTACGTGTTGGCGATTCTTGGACGAAGATCGATTATTCCAAGAAGGCCAAAGATTGGATGAAGCCGTTGCAACGTGGCGAGGAAACGGACCTTATCGAGATCCCGGCGAACTGGTATCTGGATGACTTACCGCCAATGTTGTTCATCAAAAAATCCCCCAACAGCCATGGCTTCGTCAGTCCCAGGCATCTGGGGGAGATGTGGCAGGACCAGTTTGATTGGGTCTATCGCGAAAACGACTATGCTGTATTTACAATGACGGTCCATCCCGACGTATCTGGCCGGCCGCAGGTTTTGATGATGCTGGAGCGGATGATTGAGCATATACTTGGTCATGAGGGCGTACATTTTTGCACCTTCAACGAGATTGCGGATGATTTTTCTAAGCGGCATCCACGCGTCTAGTCTAGCAGGCAGTCGCCGAAAAGCGGTGCCAATGCTTAGTAATGACCGCGACCCAGGCATCGTATCATTCCCTATTCAGAGAAAACATTCACATGTGCGGACTATGCGGAGCCCTAGGAGGAGAGAATCACTGGACCATCGGGATTATGGATCCCGAAGCAGCTCATTACGAACGACGTCGGGCAAGGGCATACCGCATTGCGCTGATCAATCGGGTGCTGTCCTCAAGGCTTGCACATATTGAGGATTTTCAGTCAGCTAGTTATATTCTTTCCACCGCCACCGGAAAGCATGAGATCGTTCATGATCTGGGTGGGGTCTGGCACCAGGTTGAAGTGATGACAAATAGCAAATTTGATCCTTTGGATGTGGGCTTCCTTCAGAGCCTGACAAGATGAGTGACTCACCCTCGCGACTTCTTCCGGTGAACGTCATTTCCGGGTTTCTTGGTAGCGGTAAAACCACCTTGCTCAAGGCGGTATTGGAATCTGAGAGCTACGGTGACACAGCGGTATTAATCAACGAGTACGGGGAAGTCGGTTTCGACAATTTATTGCTCGGGAAAATTTCTGAAGATGTTGTACTCCTGAAAAGTGGCTGTGTGTGTTGCACAATCCGTGGAGAGCTGTCGGAGGCACTGCTTGACCTACTGTACCAGCGCGAAGAAGGACTAATTCCTCCATTTAAGAGGGTCATTATAGAAACCACTGGATTAGCAAGTCCGGGGCCGATCGCCTCCACAATCACTGCTGACTCCACGTTACGCTACCACATTCGACCCGGTGCCACCGTCACAGTCGTGGATGCGATTAATGCCCAGCAAAGCCAGCAAGACCACTTTGTATGGGCTGAGCAAGTAGCAGCGGCTGACAAGCTGGTGATGAGCAAAGCTGAAATGGCAACGCATACGCAGATCGAAGAAGTAACCTATCAGGTGCAAGCCATCAATCCTACCGCAGTGTTGCTGGGATCGGACGCGCAGGCCCAGCCGAGCAGCGAATTATTTGAAGATGGGCCGCATATCAAGTGCTGGAAGCCGGAACAAGTGCAAGGCTGGCTTGGTCCGAAACATCGCAAATATACGATGACGGAGAATGAACACCTGCATGGAGTGCAGTCCTTTCGGCTTCGCTTTCAGGGAGCAGTGGACTGGACCTGCTTTGGAATCTGGCTTTCAATGCTTCTTAACAGGCACGGCCGTAATATCCTCCGGGTCAAGGGAGTTCTCCATGTGCATGGAGACCCTAGGCCAGTAGTGTTGCATGGTGTGCAACATACTATCCATCCGCCGGAGCATATTGACGACTGGCCGAAAGACCAGAATGATTCGAATCTGATTTTTATAACTCGAGGTCTTGATGGCGCTGCCATAACTAGCTCGTTAAATGAATTCATGAGCGCAATCAGTGAGCACCCATTGCCAAGGATACTCCATGAATAATAGGTAAACCCGCCTTATTCACGAAGGTACCGAATCGCGCGTTATGACCCCATGGCTTGTCGGCTGCGCTTGGCACCAGCAGCGGTTGTCGTCTGAAGGGCACTCCGCTTATTCCTTCTAGGATGGTTGGTGGGTTCTTTTATATCGTGTAGGCATAGATGGTGGCCATTCGGGCAGCCGTGCTCGCCGGCCATCATTATGATCGCCTTGTTCTCGGTCACTCGTCATCGCGTAGAGCATCAGTGCAGCGCGGTCAGCTTCGGCAGCCCCTTCAGCAGCGTCGGCCACCATTTATCAGCGGCAGCGCCGAGGTGAACCCGCCTCATTCACGAGAATGCTGATGAGCCGGCTTGAAGCTTCCAACCGGCAGCATCGCTTATCAGGACCCACATCTCTGGCGGAAAAGCCAGCTGGGTAATGCCTGAATGCTGCCTTATTGCCGATTTTCTATAGCTTTCAGTTATCAACATCGACCTTCGAGGCAGCCGTGATTGCTGACCGCCACTGCGGTCGCTCAACTTATGGTGCTGTGGTGTCTTGCTGGAGCGTCAACTCAACGCGGTCAGCTTCGGCAGCCCCTTTAGCAAGGCCGGCCACCATTTGTCAGCCGCATCGCCGAGGTGAACGGTGATGCGCCGGGCGTGCAGCGAGAGCGTGGCCGCTACCTTGAGTACCTGCTCGCGCATCCGGCCCAGGCTCACCTCGTTGCGGGTCATGACATCCTGAACCGTGGAGGCACCGCGGTCGGTCGACGAGAGGTGCACGTCGAGCGCTGACTTCACCTCACCCATGTGCGACTCGGCGCTGCCGCGCTTGCGGTAGAGCGCCAGTACCTTCTCCGGCGGCCAGTCGAACTTGCTGAGATTGGTGACCAGGAAGAAGGCATGCAACAGCAGATCATCGGGACGTTCCTGCACCACCAGCACCACGCGCCGTGTCGCTGGCCAGGAACCTGCTTGGTACTCAAGGTCATGGCACCATTCCCGAGGCTGTTCAGGTGGGCGGCCTCGGGGCCGCTTCAAGTATGGCGCGGCCAGTGTCTGCAGGCCCTTGTGGCTGCGCAGTCTGCCCAGGTACTCGATGCCGCGCTCTTCCAGCGCCTCCAGCGTGTCATTGTCGGTGAAACCGGCGTCGATGCGCACCCGAACCTGGGCGCCGGTGCTCTCGTGGAGACGCCGTACCAGATGCGGGATCCAGGTATCGGCATTCTCGGCCGGGCCGGCGTTGCCCTCACGCAGCAGGCCACCCACCATGTCACCGGTTTCGGCCAGCGAGGCAACCAGCGGCGAGTAGATGCGGGCACCGTAAAGGCCCCGCCCTGATGGCCGTGCACCTCGATCGGCAGGCCGTCGATGTCCAGCGTCAGCTGCTTAGGACGCTCACTGTTTTTCAGCGAAGTCAGGCGCCAGACCACCAGCCGCAGCAGGCCTTCATGCACGGCATCGATGTTGTCGTTGCGCCCGAGGCAGGTCATCAGCCGCGATAGTGTGGCTGAGAGGGTCGGTCCTGGGCCAGGGATGTCATCCCTCGTGCATCGCTGCAGGCCAGCCGCCAGAGCGGGTCACGCCGAAGCGTGTCGGTATCGCTGAGATCGATCCAGCCCATCGCGCGCTGCAGCACAGAGTGCGAAGCTGGCTGGCCAGCGAATGACGGATGCGCAGCGGATGGCGCGGATCGATCAGGTTGTCTTCGAGCGCCTCGATCACACCGCTGCTGTCGAGGGCTTCGCGCAGCAGCAGCGCGCCGCTGTCGCCGGTGGTGCGTTGGCGGTCGAGCTCAACGCGGATGGACCCGTTGCAGGACGGAATCCAGGGAGATACGCTTTCACCCATAGCGGATGGTCCTCTAGAATCAGGTTCTTGCCGGAACGTTCTGATTTCTCAAGAGAATACCATCCGCTATCTTCGTTTTCAGACGTGCCTCATGAATAAGCCGGGGTAAAGAAAGCCTACCTTTTATTCACATAGAATAATTAAGGCGACTGCACGAAGTGTCAGGTATGGTCTGGGACATCAGGCTGGCTGGCCTTCAAGGCGGCGTAGAGAGCCGTCTTACTGACCTTGATGCGTGACGCAGCCTCGCGGACGTTCAGCCCATTGGCGAGATGGTCCCTTGCCCGCTTCAATTTGTCGCCGGTGACGACGGGCTTGCGTCCCCCTTTGCGCCCACGGGCTGCGGCAGCAGCCAGTCCCGCCTTGGTGCGATCACGGATCAGGTCGCGCTCGAACTGCCCCAGGGCACCGAACACATGGAATATCAGTCGCCCACCCGGCGTGGTGGTATCGATGGCTTCGGTCAGCGACCGGAATCCGACACCACGCGCCTCCAGGGTGCTGACCACCTCGATCAGATGCGGCAGTGAGCGTCCCAGTCGATCCAGCCGCCACACGACCAGCACATCCCCGTCACGTAGAAACTCTAGAGCGGCCGTCAGGCC
>NZ_NSKB01000015.1 GCF_002286975.1 Halomonas salipaludis | reverse complement strand
CCGTGGTGCCGGCAGCTCAGAGGACTCGGCCCGGCGTTCGAGGCGGCGAGCGGTTCTGACGGAGAGGCCGGCCTTGGCGGCGGCGACCTCCTGGGTCTGGCCTTGTTGGCGTTGCGACATATAGAGCGTGACCTGTTGGCTGGTGACCGCCATACCGGCTCCCTGGTGGGTCGGGACAAGCGGTCAAGCTTAGGGCAACCGGCCACAATAGTTGTCGTCGGCCGGCCAGAGTAATTGTCGCTCTATACCCAGGAGGTTCCATGAGTCGCCAGCGATACACCGAAGAATTCAAGGTCGAAGCGATCAAGCAAGTGACTGAGCGTGGCCATCCCGTCGCTGAGGTGGTCGATGCTGAAGCTGTGCTGGATTACGTCGTTAACGTGTTCGAGGACGCCGACATCGCTCGCGAGTGGCTGCACTGCGAGGTGCCGGCGCTATCTGGCTCGCGGCCCATGGATCTGCTCGGCACGTCTAGAGGGCGGCAGTCGATACGCGAGGCTTTGGGAAAAATCGAATGCGGCGAATTCTCATAACGCTCAATAGCCCATAACTTCGGAGTATCTAATGGTTGTCTTCTCCGACCATGACATCCAGATCCTGGTTGATGATCTCAATGATCATGCCTCTTTGCTGCAAGAGCACGGCTTGCGGCTGGAAGCTGCGGACCCTATGGCGTCTCGTGCCATGCTGGCTATTGCGCATGAGCTTTGGGAAATGCAAAAGACGTTGGGTGATGGTCGACGCACGCAGCATCAAGGGCCGCGCGAAGCAGGTGAGCCGATCGTCAACGTGCACCATACATCAACAGGAACCCCGTATGTGCGGATTCAAGACATCCCGGAACGGTTTCAGGATGGCTTCATGCGCTATCTACTTGGCGCAGCCGTGCCTGTCGTTGATGGTGAGACGGGGCCTGTCGCTTTCGAAGTTGACTGGCTGGACTGGTTTCACGACCGCCGGCCTGACCGCGGCCGCGAACGTGCTACGTGATGTTCAACCGCCACCTTACTATTTCAGTACACAGCAAGAAGACCTTACATGATCATCGGCAATGCCCGCTTCAGTGAATCGCTTGGGGTATCCTAGCCACCCGCCAGGCTATGGAAATGGCGACGCCGCAGTTAAATCAACCCGCAGCGCTGTCGGCCTACGCCTTGGAAAGCTGAAGGTATCGGCATGATCTATGGTGAATGGCGGGGACCGTCGATGAGCGTTGCTGCGTCAGCAGGTTAGTTGTCAGGCTTCCGAGGTACGCCATGTGTGGACGCTTCGCTCTCTACAGTGATTACCCCAAGCTGTCGGCTTCGCTGAAGCTACCGCTAGCCGAGCCTGAGCAGCCTCTGGCGCAGCGCTACAACGTCTCCCCGGGTACCTTCATCACGGCAGTGCGCCGCGGCGATGACGAGGCGCCGTTACTGATGACTGAGCTGTGGTGGGGCTATCGCCCTCATTGGGCCGGCGAGAAGGCGCCGCAGCCGATCAATGCGACGGTCGAGAAGGTCGTGACCTCAACGTACTTCCGCGGTGCTTTCGCCCATCACCGCTGCCTGGTGCCCGCTGATGGCTGGTTTGAATGGGAGCTTACCGATGGCAAGAAGCAGCCGCATTTCCTGTGCCGTGAGGATCGCGAGCCACTCTGGCTGGCGGGGATCTGGACCAAACGGGCGGATGGCACGCCGGGGTGTGCCATCATCACCGAGCCGGCCCGCGGAGTCGCTGGGGAGGTCCACTCGCGTATGCCGCTGGCCCTGGATGCCGAAAGCCTCGAGCCGTGGCTCGACCCACACCTGACCGACCGCGAGACCATCCGTCATGTGGTCCATCACCTAGATGCACAGCTGATCACTCACTGGCCGGTCAGCACCCGCGTCAACCGCCCGACCAACGACGGAGCCGACCTGATCGAGCCAGCACGATAGCGTCGACACCGACTATACCGTCAGCGTTTCAATGCAACATCTGGCTTCGTGCGGCGGCCAGCCGCTGAATGTCCTGTTCCGTGCTGACGACGGCGATCCAGTCGCGTGAGAGGTTACGGCTAGCCCAGTCCTTGGCCGTCTCCCATGCCATTTCTTCATCTGTGCCCGCTGCCTGGGGCGGCATGATGTAAGTGATTGGCTGTGGGAATTCCTCAGGGTGCCAGCGCGTGATGGCGAGCCACTCGTGGTTAGTCGGGTCGCGTACCATGCTCAGCTCAACTTCGGTACCGCACAGCGTGAAAACGCAGTGTCGCATGTTGCCCTCCATCGTCTACGAAGAGCATATGGCCAGGGTGTCTGCGCGGCTGTAGGACAACTCGGCAATGTATGTAGGTGATTACCGACGCAAGCATCCCGGTCGGACGATGGGCAGCTCATCCCAGCGTGTGGTCCAGCGTGGCGTTCGGTTGGCGCAACGCAGGTGCCAAGCAGCACCGGCCTCTGCTCGTCCGAAGGTGACGGTGCCTTTACCCATCCTCTGGTTTAACTGGTCGACCGCGGACATCAGCTGCTCGCTACGCGCACTCTCAGCCTGGCTCTGTGGAGTATCCAGCAGTGAGAGCTGCTCACGGTTGGCATCGATCAGGTCGACCAACATCACGCCCGCTTTCATGAAGCGATAGCGAGGCCTGTAGATCGCATCCAGGGCCTGGCTGGCCGCATGCAGGATGGCGCGGCTGTCATCGCTGGGTGATGGCAGCTCGACAATGGCACTGGGGGAGTATTGTGGCAGGTCAGGCCGGTGCCGATTGGTCTTCAGGAAGACGTATACGGCGCGCGTCAGGCTGTCCTGTGCGCGCAGCTTCTCGGCACTGCGCTGAGCGAATTGACGAATGGCCTGATGGATCTGCTGGCGGTTATCAGTCAGGCGCCCGAAGGAGCGCGAGGTCATGATGCGCTGTCGAGCGTCGCCTGGGTCGTTCATCTCGATGCAGGGGATGCCCTTCAGTTCCAGGCAGGTGCGCTCCAGGGTCACCGAGAAGCGCCGACGAATCTGCTTGGCATCCGCCTGAGCTAGATCCCAGGCGCTGTGCAGGCCGAGCAGTGCGAGCCGTTCGACCAGCCGTCTCCCCACGCCCCATACGTCGCCAAGGGCAACCTGCTTCAGCAGCGCCTCACACTCCTTGGTACCCGGCCTCATCACGCAGACGCCACCGTAGAGGGGCAGCTTCTTGGCCATCCGATTAGCCAACTTGGCTCTATACTCCAGAGTGGGTTCTTTCTCATCAAAGATACTGTAATGCAGTCATAGAACATGTGCAGGTAGCATCAGTGTGCCTTGCCTTGGGGAGGTAACCGCTTATGCCGGTTTATCGAGTCTTGCGTGCCGAAGGTTGCTATCCCTTTCATGTGGTGGATCGCGATGGGTTGCCGCATCCGGAGCTGACCCTCTATGCCTGCCTGTCCGTGCGTCACCATGCATCGCTGACGGCAAGAGCCTACACGAGGGAAGTGGTTTCCTTTGCTTCATGGGCGACAGATCATCCCGTCGTGATTCGACAGGGTTGGCAGTTGCTGGGGCCACCGGCTCAGGTGCGGGTAGTGTTGGCTTTTTTCCTCGCTTCGGAAATGAAGTGCATCGTGGCGTTAGGTCGAGATCGCGGTGGATTCGAAACTCGCCGGATCGAACCGACTTGGCAGACTGGCCGGCGCCTGGAACGGCTCCTGGCGGCGCTGAGATCGTTCTACACGGTACTGCATGAGCACGGTCACTATCACCATGGCAATCCGATGGATGCCGACGGCGCCCGTCGTTACATCGAAGAGGAGCGCCGCCGGCAACTCCGAGCGTTTGTCGATGCCCATGGTCGAATGCCCATGCCTGCTGACAGTGGCGTAGACGGCGTTCGAGAGATGCGCCTTTCCGCCAGTTATTTCCGGCTGAAAGGGAATCAATGGTTACCCGAGATACTGGATGAACCAGCCTTGATGAACAGGGTCATGTCAGCTGGTGAGCAGTGGGGGTGGACACTACGTGAAACCGCCTTGGTACGTATCCTCTTTGATAGCGGCTGCCGTGTGCACGAGGCTTGCCAACTCAGCGTGGCGGACTGGGTACAGAGTGGTTTTATGCGAGAGATGTTGGCGATCAGCAAGGGAAGTCATGGACGCCGAGTGAAAAGGCTGTTCATTACCGACCGCACGGCCAAGGTCTTGCGACGATATGTGGACGAGCAGCGTGCTCGGCTAGATCCCCGAGGATATGGGCTTACGGAACTCGCTGAACTCCCTGTGGAAGCCCTTCACCGCATTCCACTGTTTCTGACTCGACGCGGCACATCAATGAACCCGGACCACTTCCGCCGCGACTATTGGGCACCGGCTCTCAGCGCCGCGGGCCTACAAGTGCGTTGCCATCAGGTCCGCCACTGGTTCGTGACACAGGCGCTCAATGACATCCACCAGCGTGCCCGATCCGCCGAGGAACTGCAGAGCCTGCGTGGTGCCCTACGTGAGCTCATGGCCTGGACAAGCGACATGCTGCCAATCTATGACCAAGCTATCCGCCGACATAACCTGCCGGAGTTGGCTCATCGCATTCATGCTCGCATCGAACGTGAGCACAGGCATGATCGCGCTCGCCGTTCCCAACCGGCTCCTCGTCCCGAGTCAATAACCGAGAGCCAGAAAATGTTAGATGAGATGCTGAAACCATGACGCCGCCGGCACGGCAACACCGCGTCGATCCGGAGCATCGACGGCTTACGATACGTGCCGATCTTGATCGCCGACGCGAGCTGGGTGTGGCATTCGTGAACCAGGAAATTATGGCGGTAACCGGCTACGATCGCAAGACGATCAGTGGCGTTACCCAGCGTTATGTCCGTGAACTGGCAGCGGAGTTGTTGGACACGGCAGTCGAGAATCAAGAAGCTTATGAACGCTGGGTACGTGACTACCGCACCTTTCGCCCCTCTATTACGCGCACAACAAGTGGTCCGGTGCTGTTCCGACGCTTTGCGCGGCTGGTCATCGAACAGCTGCATCGCGAGAACGCGGTGATGACGGTGAACGCAGTTGAAGCCATTACGGGAGGACGAAGACAGATCCTCAATGAGGAGTTGGTTCTCTGGGAGCAGGAGACCGGTCATCAGGTAGCGCGCACGGTTGCCTGGAAATCTCTCGACACCTACGGTACCACCGTCCTCGTGGGCGAAAATCATGCGCTGAACCAGCGGAACGAATCGATCAAGGCCGAACTGGACCGTCGTCGCCGGCTCGGCACTCCCTTCAAGCTGGCCGACATCAGTAGATGCTTAGGATTTAGCGTAGCCACCGTGTCGGGGTATTCGCGCCACTATGTGGCAACATTGGCCGATGAGCTCTTGAGCGCCCCGGTCGACAGTCGTGAGGCCTATGAGGGCTGGCGTCGGGACTTCAACACCTTTCGCTATTCGCTTCCCAATACGCGGCGTTCACGTGAAGTGCTCACGCGGCTCACACGTCTGACCATTGAGCACCTACACCGTGAGGGACATACGGTAGCCTACAGCGAGGTACTGCGGATTTCCGATCACAATGATCGTCACATTAAACAAGAAATCCGGCGTTGGGAAGCAGAGACGGGGCATCAGGCCAGGCCATTGCGGGTATGGAAGGAGATCACTCTACAGATGGTATTCGACAGCGTATCACCAGCACTCCATCACCTGCCGTTGACCTTTCTGGAATCATTGAGTATGGGACGGCCCTTCAATGAATCCCAACGACGAATGATCCATTCCATTTTGCAGCCGAAACTGCGGGACGTGGCCTTCTTTGTCATGACTTTCGCCGACGGAAACCGGCCTAACGACATCACTTTCTTTGCCAACATGTCGCGCTATCTGAAACAGTTGAAGCTACCGGATATCGACGCACTTGACCCTGAGGTGTTTTACCAAAGATACCATGATGGTGAGGTGTTGCCAGAAGAAGGCTCACCCAAACGCGGTCGGTTCCTGCAGACCTATTTTCGCCTGCTGCGCAAACAAGAGGATTACTTGCTTAGACTGACACCCGAGCAGCGCCGGGCCGTGGCGCCCTGGCAGCTCAGTGGATTGAAGGATGACCACTTCTGGCACCGCTCCACTATCCATCGAGACGTGAGAACCGACCAGAGGATGCGTCGCAAGGCAGCGACCGCCGTTGTACATGATCAATTCTATCTGCTTCGTGATGTGGCCGAGCGCCGAAGCATTCAGGTCGAGCGACTGCATACAGCCTTGCAGGACGCCATTGCCCATCATAAACGGGAAGGGGAAGCCCTGCCGATGTCATTCTCGATCACCGATGAAACGGTATCAACATCAGGCCGCACTCGACCGACACAGCAGCATTTTAGGCTCTGGGATGCAGCAACATTGCGTTCTGTGCATGAGCCCGTGGCAGAAGACTTCTATTATCATCAGGATCAGCGTCAGCGTATACGTGCGGCGGTATGTAACCAGGCACGTTACTTCCTAAGCTATGAGGGTGGCCATGCTCGTGATGATGCCACTTTGATAGAGCCTTACTGGTTCATCGAGCTTTTGCAGGCCAATGTGCTTAAGTCTCAAGTTATCGATTCTGACTTTCTGAGGCATAACGGCTTCTCAAAGGCGGCTTTCCAACTCCCGCCACGATCAACTTGGGGTGTGTCTATATCCCATTGGTTGGAGCGAATCTCACGGGATCTTGACATAACCTTTATTCCACTGGAGGCACTCAGGCTAGCTGCTCTCGTCGGGCATGCGGCCATTCAGATCATGACCAAGACCGGGGCTCGCATGAACGAGTTCCTGCAGATAAGATTGAGTCAAGAGAACTTATCACGAGTGCTTCTCTCCAAAGATCGTGAAGCGATTGCTTTCCGCGCGATCCCCAAGGGACGCCAGGCAGAAGAGCCCTACTATATTGACGAGCGCTGCATGAGGGCACTACACGCTTGGTGGAAGTTCCAGCGTGAGCGAGGACAGTACCTGGAGACCATCCCGCCTACCAGAAGCTTGCGTCACAAACTTCGACCGGCGCCCTACTTATGGCAGCATGCCGGAAGGCATTTCAGTCATAAGGATGTCAATGCGACGATGTCCATCATGTTGCACGGCATCTCGTTGCAAACTGCTGCCGGTGAGGCCGTACGGGTCACTTCCCACCTGTTGCGCCACGGCTTTGCCACGGAAATGCGGGCGTTGAACACGCCTGTGGATGTGATCGCACTCCTCATGAAGCAGCGAGATGTGCGAGTGACCGAGTACTATTCCCAACCGACGCCGGCCAGGCTGATGGAGTTACAACAAAAGATCTTTGAAAGCCGTGTGGACCTGTCCCGTACCCATGTGCGATCCCCAGCGCAAATCCGGCGGCAGATCGAAGCCGCGCAGGAGCAGGTGGGCGCACTGATCCCGGTTATCGGTGGACGGTGCACGGTGGCCAGTCAGTGCCCCATCAAGTTCGCCTGCATCGGCTGTGCCGGGAATGCGCCCGACTGGCGCAAGCGTGACCAAGTGATCATCTACCGGCAGGCCTGTGCGCAGATGGCGAAAATGGCGGAAGCACAGAACCTGCCCGCCGAAGGGCGCAAGGCAAAGGAAGCCATGGCGAGCTGCGACGATGTGTTGGCCGAGATGGAACTGCTGGAACAAGCTGATCAGGCGGCTGCCGATCCCGTCATACTGACCATCGGGAGAAAGGAGAGATGACACGACCATCCCGTAAGGCGCGTTCAGAGGCGGCGATGGCCGGTTTGAAACGCAGTCATCAGCAGCGTCGCAATCGAAGCGTAGTGATCGTGCGCAGAGCGATCAACCGGCTACAGGAGACTGGCAGCCCCGTGACACTGGGACGTATTTCGAGAATATCGCGTGAACTCTCCGACACGGGAGTTGGTGTTTCAGAATCCACCATTCTTCGAAATCCTGAATGCCGTCAATTATACGAAGAAGCCGCCCAACCTGTTCGCCGGCGGCGTACTGTTGGTCGGCCACTTGCTCGCGAGGTGGAAAGACCCAGCGACGCGGAGCGGCGTCGCATGCATTACTTGATGCGCCAAACCAAAGCTGAACTGGCCGCCCGCATTATCGCTGTGGAGCGAGAGCTGGCTTGCTCGGAAAAAGCGAATGGGGTACTGCGTGACCAAATTCTCCGAGAGAAATTGAACCTATAATCATATTTTTCAATGCCTATATGTAGAGTCCCGGATGATCAAATCGCCTATAGAAGTTATCCTCTGCTAGCCGCTAGGGGCGTCTCACCCCAGTGCCTTGACCAGCAACTGCACGCCGACGATGGCCATGACCAGAATCACCAGACGGTAGAAGAGGCGCTCGCTGACCCGGTGCTGTAGCCACAGGCCGCTGTGCACCCCGGCCCAGGCCACCGGTACCAGCACCAGCGATCCCCCGGCACTGGTCAGGTTGATCTCTCCGAGCCACAGGTAGGGCGGCAGCTTCATCAGGTTGAGCGCTGCGAAGAGGATCGAACTGGTGGCGATGAACGCCTCCTTGCTCAGCCGCCGGGGAACCAGGTAGAGGTTGAGCGGTGGCGCCCCGGCATGCGCCAGGAAGCTGGTGAAGCCGCAGCCAGCACCGGCCGGCAGTGCCCAGCGAGTCGTGATGGGGCGGCCCGCCGAGGGCTTGAACAGCATGTAGGCCGCGAACAGCAAGGAGATCACGCCCAGCAGCAGGCGGACGCCATCCTCGTCCAAGCGACCAATCAGCAGGGTGCCGATGATCACCCCGATGACCAACCCTGGGAGCAAGTGACGCACCTCGAGACGGTTGTGATGCCCCCACCAGGCCTTCACCGTGAAACCATCCATCACCAGAAGCAGCGGTAGCAGCAAGCCGGCCGCCTCTACGGGGCCGATAGCAAGCGCCATCAGCGGCACCGAGAGTGTGCCGAAGCCTCCGGCGAATCCACCCTTGGAGACACCGGTCAGGTAAGTGGACACCACGATGAGGGTCCAGGCCAGCCAGGAGTAGTCGGGGAGCGACATGGTACTTCCTTGAATGGGACGAATGAATACGACGATACCGCCCCATGGCGGTGCTCCGGCGTCATGATACCGCATGGGGTGGAGCGTCAGTGCTGGCAGCTTCCCCTGGGGGGCGGCGCTGCCGACGTCAGCGGCCAGCATCGCCAGGGTGGAGAAGAGTATGCGATTCTAGAAGCCCACTCGATGTTGTACCAGACCATCACCTTGACCAAGCCGTCGCTCACGCGGGTGTGATGTGGTCGGCGTCGTGGTTGAAATCGATTGAGGCTAACGGCTGAACGTTGACCTTCGGTTTCGATGACGCCTGGCTGGCCCTGAGCAACTTCAGCAGTACCGGACTCAAGGTGGCATGTGTCGGGGCCTTCGGTCTGTTCCCCTTGGAAATCGACATCTCCATAGCTATAGAGTCAGTATGTCAGACAGCCTTATACCGACAGGCAGTGTATGCGTCTCAGGCCAAGGAGGGACAAACTCGGACTGATAATGCGCTATATCATCGAATAGTCGTACTTCGGAATGACCTGAACCCAGAATCCATTGCCGCGATTTGACTCCTCGGCGGCTTCTATGAATCTCACGCCCTGTACGCCGTCCTCGATTTGCGGGAATAGCAGGGGATCTTTCGGTGACGCCTGGGCTGTCAGCGCATCTGTGACAGCTTCTGCGAAGTCGCGATAAAGGGTGGCGAAAGCCTCGCGATAGCCCTCCGGATGCCCGATTGGGACTGCGCTGGCATGTTTGGCGCTCTCGTATAGGCCCGGCCCACCTTTGGTAAACACCTGAGCAGGCTGGTCCAGGCTGCGGAAGAGCAGTTCGTTGGGGTACTCCTGATGCCATTCGATGCCGCCTTTGCTGCCAAACACGCGCAGATAAAGTCCATGCTCCGCCCCTGCTGCGGCCTGGGTCACCCATAGGGAGCCGCGAGCCCCATTGGCGTACCTCAACTGAATACTGGTGTAGTCGGTTGCGGTGCGGCCCGGTACCATCGTGCAGCTATCTGCACTCAACTGTTCGGGCTGCATGCCTGTGACATAGGAGCAGAGGTGGTAACAGTGCGTGCCGATATCAGCGACGATCAGGTTTTCACCGGCGACTTCAGGGAGCATGTGCCAGTTGGTACCATTTTTTTCGTCTTCGGCCATCTCGGCCAAATGCCCCTGAACGTAATTGCATTGAATCATTCTAATTTCACCGAGATCCCCGGCCTCGACCATTGCCTTTGCCTGGCGGACCATGGGATACCCCGCATAGCCGTAAGCCACACAGAACTGCAATCCAGTTTGGTTGACTAGTGCGGCCAGGCTTATGGCTTCGTGGTAATGGTTGGTAAGAGGTTTCTCGCAGATCACGTGCAGGCCGCTTTCTAGGGCCAGACGTGCTATTTCATAGTGACTATTGTTAGGCGTCATGATGGCGATGACGTCGATGCCGTCTTCGCGGGCGGTTTCCGCTTCGATCATCTCCCGTGCTGAGTCGTAGCCGCGAGGGATTCCTAGGGCGGCTGCGTAAGCAGTGGACCGCGCCGCGTCGGATGAGAGAACGGCGGCGATAACCTCGTACTGCTCGTTCATCAGTGCGGCACCCCGATGTATTGAACCGATAAATGAGCCTGGGCCACCGCCTACAACGCCCAGTCGGAGGCGGCGACCGATAGTTCCTACAACATAGTTTGCGCTCATAAGATTCTCCTTCGTTGCGAACGAAAGTGTCAGCAACTTTGTGACATTCTAGGGTTAGGTAGCTGACCGACGGACCAGTATCGAGGTTGGTGGGGAAGTTTTGATCGTTTTCCATAACTGCTCCCCTCTCCGTTGATTTGATATTTAGGAATTGTCGCTGGGCCAACGCATCAGTATTGGAATAGGATTATCTAGCTGGCTGCCATTGGGACTATGTGGTCTTGTGAACTGCAAAAAAGTATTGCCCCGGCAGTTGACGTTCACCGGGCCAATACCTGCCGATACTGTTGCGATATCGACACGGCCAAAGGGCCGCATAATGCGCAGACTTCGACGTCTGCAAGAGCCGTACTTTGGTTACTGCATGGTCGGCATGACGAAGTCCGCGCCGGAGCGGATGCCGGTCGGCCAACGCGAGGTAATGGTTTTCAGCTTGGTATAGAAGCGAACGCCTTCTGGGCCGTGCATATGGTGGTCGCCGAAGAGCGAAGCTTTCCAGCCACCGAAAGAGTGGAAGGCCATCGGTACCGGAATCGGCACGTTGACGCCGACCATCCCGACCTGGATCTGGTGGGCGAATTCACGGGCGGCATCGCCGTCACGGGTGAAGATCGCGGTGCCGTTGCCGAATTCGTGTTCGTTGATCCAGCGCGCAGCGGTTTCGTAGGAATCTGCGCGTGCGACGGCCAGGACCGGGCCGAAGATCTCTTCCTTGTAGATCTTCATATCGGTCGTGACGTGGTCGAACAGCGTACCGCCGATGAAATAGCCGTTTTCGTGCCCAGCGACCTTGTGATCCCGGCCATCGATGACTAGCTTGGCGCCTTCCTCGACGCCGGAGTCGATATAACCGCGCACGCGTTCGAGGTGTTCGCGTGTGACCAGCGGCCCCATTTCCGCGGCGGTATCGGTACCGGGGCCCACCTTGAGCTCCCGCAGCCGTGCCTCGAGCTTGGCGACCAGGGCGTCGGCGGTTTGCCTACCCACCGGAACCGCGACGGAGATCGCCATGCAGCGCTCGCCGGCGGAACCGTAGGCCGCTCCCATCAGCGCATCGACGGCCTGGTCGAGATCGGCGTCCGGCATGATGATCATGTGGTTCTTGGCACCGCCCAGCGCCTGGCAGCGCTTGCCGGTGCGCGCGGCGGTTTCGTAGATGTAACGAGCGATCGGCGTCGAACCGACGAAGCTGATTGCGGCGATGTCCGGATCGTTCAGCAGTGCGTTGACCGATTCCTTGTCTCCCTGGACCACGTTGAAAACGCCGTCGGGCAGGCCCGCCTCCTTGAGCCATTCGGCAATCAGCAGCGATGCGGACGGATCACGCTCAGAGGGCTTCAGGATGAAGCAGTTGCCACAGGCCAGGGCGACCGGGAACATCCACATCGGCACCATCACCGGGAAATTAAAGGGGGTGATGCCGGCGACGATACCCAGCGGCTGCCGCAATGCATGGCTGTCGACTCGGGTGCCGACGTTCTCGGTGACTTCACCCTTGAGCAGTTGCGGTGCGCCCACCGCAAACTCGACGACTTCCATGCCGCGCTGAATTTCGCCTTTGGCGTCGGACAGGACCTTGCCGTGCTCAGCGGTGATCACGGCTGCCAGTTCATCCGTGCGTTCTTCCAGGATACGCAGGAAACGGTTGAGGATTCGGGCGCGTCGTAACGGGGTCGTGGTGGACCAGGCGGGGAAGGCCTTCTTGGCGACTTCCACGACGTCCCGTACTTCTTCCGTGGTGGCCAGCGTCACGGCGCCGGACTGTTCGCCAGTAGCGGGATTGAACACCGGGCTGGTACGCGTGCCCCGGCCAGTTCTCTCTTCTCCGTTTACGAAATGATTGATTGTGTTTGGCATATCGGTACCTCGAATCAAAGTGAGTGTCAGCGTAGAGCCGTGCCGTTGAAGTACGCCGCTTTTCATTCTGCGCCTGCCGATATCGAACTGAGATCGCGTAGCTCGGGTTTGGGGACTGCAGGGTGTCGGACGGAAATCAGATGCTCATGCTGCGCGGCGATCTGCTATGACGAGAAAGCATATTGCGTCTAAAATTGCAGGTCAACTGAAATTGCAACTAAAATTGCAGTTGCGCGCCGATCGCCTGGCAGCTTGGTCCCGTGGCGTGGGACTGCCGGCCAGGGGCGCAGGTTGCCTGGGCTGACGCCGAGGCTCCGGGTCGCGTCGACGCGCCTTCGGGCAGACGAAGCTTTGCGGCCGACAGTCGGGTGCCCGAACCGATTGTGCAATCATAGTTGCATTAAAAAATTATTTGCAATTAAAGCTGCGGTGGCGCTATCGTGCTGCCATGGAACTGCGGACGTAGTCAGGTGATCGGGGGCGGCCCGGTCAGCTGGTACGCGTTACCGGAGAAATCGGAAGGGGCGGCGGGCCGAATGCCGGTGCTCCCAGGTAATCACACTCAGGAGAGCCTCCACGCTATGTACAACAACTACGGACTTTTCATCGACGGTGAATGGCGCAAAGGGAGCAGCGATACCGTCATCTCGGTACTCAATCCCGTCACTGCTGAAGTCTTGGGCGACGTTCAGGCGGCGTCCTTCGAGGATACGGAGGCGGCCATCGAGGCTGCGGCGGCAGGGTTCGAGACGTGGCGCGCAACTGCCGCCTGGAACCGGGCCGATCTGCTGCATGCCGTGGCGGATCAGATGGTGGCGGCAGCCGACGAGGCGGCGCATCGCATCTCCCTGGAAACCGGCAAGCCGCTGGTACAGGCCGGCCGGGAGTGGGTCCTGTCCATCGACCAATTCCGCTGGTACGCCGAGGAAGCCCGTCGTCTTTACGGTCGCATCGTAGAAAGCCGCGTGCCGGGCGGGCGTATCGAAGTCCACCACGAACCCGTGGGTGTCGTCGGTGCCTTTACCGCCTGGAACTTTCCGGCCGTGTTGATCGCCCGCAAGGTGGCGCCGGCCCTGGCGGCGGGCTGCGCGGTGATCGTGCGGCCATCGAGCGAGGTGCCGGGCACGGCGATGGTGCTGTTCGAATGCCTCCGCAAGGCGGGACTCCCCAAGGGCGTCGTGAATCTCGTCGTCGGTCCGACGAGCAGCACCTACGATCCGGTCCTGGCCTCGCCGGTGGTGCGCAAGATTTCATTGACCGGCTCGACGCGGATCGGTCAGCAGATGATTCGCGACTCCGCCGACACCGTCAAGCGCGTCAGCATGGAGCTGGGCGGCAACGCACCGGTCATCGTTTTTGAAGATGCCGACCTCGAGCAGGTCCTCGACCTCTGCGTGCCCACCAAATACGCCAACGCTGGGCAGGTCTGTGTCACGGCCGACCGTTTCTATGTTCACGAAAGCCTTTATGACCGTTTCGTCGAAGGCTTCGCCCAAAGGGCGCAGCTGCTGAAGCTGGGCAGCGGGCTAGACGAAACGACCCAGATGGGACCCCTCATCAACCAGCGGCGGCTTGATGCGATCGAAGCTGTTGTTTCCGACGCCATCGGTCGCGGTGCGCGCGTAGTCACCGGCGGCAAGCGCCCCGAGGGAATCGGCGCGGGCTATTTCTTCGAGCCGACGGTACTCGCCGACGTGCCGGACGATGCCCTGGCCATGGCCGAGGAGAACTTCGGCCCTATCGCCGCTATCACCGCGTTCAGCGACACCGAGGAGGTGTATGCCCGCGCCAATTCGCTGCCCGTTGGTCTGGCGGCCTATGCCTTTACCCGGGATCCGGCGCGCATGCGCGAAGTCGTGGCCCGGCTCGAGGCTGGTATGGTCGGGGTCAACAGCTTTGCGCTGGCGGCGGCCGAAGCGCCTTTCGGCGGCATCAAGGATAGCGGCATGGGGCGTGAAGGCGGTGCCGAAGGCATCCATGACTACACCAATGTCAAACTCGCGCAAATTACAGTCTAGAGGTAGGTACGACATGGTTCCCAATCGAATCAAACAGATCTGGGCTGAGGGTGGTCAGGTCATCAACGGCTGGCTGTCCATTGCCTGCCCCTTCACAGCGGAGATCATGGCCGAGCAAGGCTATGACGCCGTCACCATCGATATGCAGCACGGTCTCGTGGGGTACGAAGTCGGTACCAACATGTTGCAGGCGATGCGCGCGAGCGGCGTGGCACCCATGGTACGGGTGCCTTGGTTGGATCCGGGCTCGGTGATGAAAGCGCTGGATGCTGGCGCCTACGGCATTATCTGTCCAATGATCAACAATGCGGAAGAAGCGGCGCGTCTGGTGTCCTATGTGCGGTATCCGCCGATCGGTACTCGCAGCTTTGGTCCGACCCGGGTCACCTTCTCTGCGGGCGCCGACTATGGCCAGCACGCGGACGACCAGATGCTGTGTTTCGCGATGATCGAGACGGCGGAGGCGGTTGCCAACATCGATGAAATCGTTGCGACGCCGGGCCTGGACGGGGTTTATATCGGTCCGGCCGATCTGACCCTCGGATTGACCGGGCGCCAGTACCGCACCGGGTTCGACCGCGAAGAGCCGGAGATAATCGAGGCGATCAAGCACATCATGACCCGTACACAGCAAGCGGGATTGCGCGCCTGCCTGCACAACGGAACGCCGGAGTACGCCGCCCGCGCACTCGAGTGGGGCTTCGACCTGGTAACGGTGTCCAACGACGTCCGGCTGCTGGTGGGGGCTGCTAAAGCGAGCGTCGACAAGGTTCGCGCTCTTCGGGGCGAAGCTGGCGGCTCGACGTCCAACGAAGTGGGGGGGTACTAACTATGCCGCATATTCTAGTGGCTGGCAGGATTCACGACGCCGGCGTTGAGCGGCTGCGCAACGCACCGGGCGTGACTTTCGACCTAATCGAAGAGGTGAGCACGGAAAGCTATGCGCCGCTGCTCGACAAGGCCGACGGCCTTCTGATCCGCACGCAGCCTATGACGGCGGGAGAGGTCGAGCTTGGCAAGAACCTGAAAGTCGTTTCCCGCCACGGTGTCGGCTATGACTCCGTCGACGTCAAGGCGCTCAACGAACGCGGTATTCCACTTGCTATCGTCGGAGACGTAAATTCCTGTTCAGTCGCGGAGCACACGCTGATGATGATGCTCGCGGTTGCCAAGCAGGCGCTTCATCACGACACTGGCGTCCGCAGTGGGGACTGGGGTTGCCGCAACGCTTTTTCAGCCGTCGAGCTCGCCGGTCGGACACTGCTACTGCTGGGATTCGGGCGTATTGGCCAGGGGGTGGCCAAGCTGGCCCTGCCATTCGGCATGCACGTCGCCGTATACGATCCTTTCCAGAGCGACGACTTTATCCGGGAGCAGGGTTGTACTCCTGTCGCCAGTATCGACACCTCTCTGCCCGACGCGGACTTTCTCTCGGTGCACATGCCGCTGAAAGATGGCAAGCCGCTGATCGGCCAGCCGGAGCTGGCGCGGATGAAAGCGTCTGCAATCATTGTTAATACCGCCCGCGGCGGCATTATCGACGAACGGGCGCTGTCCGATGCCCTGCACGCTGGCCGACTCGGCGGTGCCGGTCTCGACGTACTCGTCGATGAACCACCGGCGGTTGGTGATCCGCTACTGGATTGCCCCCGGCTACTGCTCAGCCCGCACGTGGCCGGGCTGACGCAGGAAGCCGCGATGCGCATGTCAGTGGCCGCTGTCGAGAATATTCTCAACTGTTTTTCCGGCGATCTAGATCCGGCATTGGTGGTCAATGCCAGGGAAGTTGGCTTCTCTTGAGGATGTGTCGTTACGACTTTATACAGGTTTGGTCAAAGCTGTCATGCCCGTAGCGTGACGCAATAGCAATGGAGATTTCACATGATTCGTACAGCTGTTTTGGGCGCCGGAAGAATCGGGCAGGTTCACGCATCGGCTGTCGCCGCCAGTCGGCTCGCGCAGCTTGTGGTCGTCGTCGACCCGTTTGAAGAGGCCGCAAAGTCGCTTGCCGAGCGGATAGGCTGTGAAGCGGCTACCGACCCACTCGAAGTGATCGCTCGCGATGATATCGATGCTGTGATTATTGGGACCCCAACCGATACGCATGTCCACCTGATGCTCAAGGCGGTCGAAGCGGGCAAGGCTGTGCTGTGCGAGAAACCCGTTGACTTGGACATTGCAAAAGTGGATGAGGCGCTGAGGCAGCTCGAAGACAAAGACGTGCCTGTTATGCTCGCCTTCAATCGTCGCTTCGATCCTAGTGCGGCGGCCATGCGGCAGGCGATCGACGCCGGCGAGATAGGCGATGTGCATCAGGTCGTAATCACCAGCCGTGATCCCGGTATGCC
The DNA here is from genome assembly GCF_002286975.1 of Halomonas salipaludis. GTDB lineage: Bacteria > Pseudomonadota > Gammaproteobacteria > Pseudomonadales > Halomonadaceae > Franzmannia > Franzmannia salipaludis. Next base: position 30,334 of record NZ_NSKB01000015.1, on the reverse strand, counting down.
GCCGGAAGGTTATGTGCAGGCTTCAGGTGGTATCTTCCGTGATATGACCATCCACGACTTCGATATGGCGCGCTGGCTGCTAGGCGAAGAGCCCACCGAGGTGTTGGCGACTGCCAGCCGGCTGGTAAGCCCGGACCTAGTCGAGAAATACGACGACTATGACACCGTCATGGTCGTAATGCGTACCGCTTCCGGTAAGCAATGCCACATCAACAATAGTCGCAAAGCCGTTTACGGTTACGATCAGAGGATGGAAGTGTTCGGCTCGAATGGCATGCTGCTCAATGACAACCTTCGGCCGAGTACGTTGCGGCGCTACAATCAGGATCAGACCGAAGTCCACGATCCTCTACTGAACTTTTTCCTCGAGCGCTACGACGATGCCTTTCGAGCCGAGCTCGAAGCGTTTTTTGGGGCGGTTGGAAGCGGCAAACCGGTACCTGTGACTCCCTACGACGGCCGCCAGGCACTGCACCTGGCGAACTGCGCTCTGGAATCGGTGCGCACCGGTAAAGTCGTCAAGGTGTAACGCCGGCATGGCAGCACCCTATCAACAGTTCTTGCGAGTGCTATTGAGATATAGTCGCAGTATATCCACTGGTTCTCACGGCACTCGCACTGCCAAGCGCTGCTAGCGGGTGGGGTTTCAACAACGGTAATAAACGACGGGGTTTGAAAAATGCGTGATATAGGTGTTGGCATTATTGGTACTGGTTTTATGGGCCAGTCGCATGCATTGGCGTATCGTGCTGCCGCGGGGGTCTACCCAGGCAGCCTCAACCCGGTTCTCAAGGTAATCGGCGATATCAACCAGGAAGCACTCGAACGGGCGCGTATCCAGTACGGTTTCGAGCGCAGTACCACCGACTGGAAGGCCTTGGTGGCCGATTCCGAGGTGGAGGTCGTCTCGATCACGACACCGAACACCCTGCATCGGGAGCAGGCGTTGGCCGCGATCGCCGCGGGCAAGCATGTGCACTGCGAAAAGCCGATTGCGCCGACTGCAGCCGATGCGCAGGCGATGACGGAAGCGGCCGAAGCGGCGGGTGTGGTGACGCAGGTTGGCTACAATTATATTAAAAATCCGTTGCTCAAACTGGCGCGGCAGATGGTGGAGTCTGGAGAGTTGGGTGAAATCATCAGCTTTCGCGGTATTCATGCCGAAGACTATATGGCGGATCCTCGGTTGCCCTACAGCTGGCGCTTTGATCCGTCCGGGGGAGCGGGCGTCATCGCGGACCTGGGCAGCCACATCGTCGGCATCGCACGTTTCCTGCTTGGTCCGATAGCTGGCCTCTATGCAGATCTCGAAACCGTGATCAAGGAGCGGCCGATTGCGTCTGGAGCGAGCGAGATGCGAGCGGTCGAATTGGATGATATTGCGCGCTTGACGGTGCAGTTCTCCCGTGGCTGCCGGGGTTCCATCGAGGCGAGCTGGGTCGCTACCGGTCGCAAGATGCAACTCGGCTTCGAGTTAGTCGGCTCGAAAGGCTCGCTGGCCTTTACCCAGGAACGTTTTAATGAACTGTTACACTTCAAGGCCGGAAATGATCCGAAATACTCGGGATACCAGCGTATCGAAGCAGGACCGCAACACACACCCTACGGGTATTTCTGCAAGGCCCCGGGACATCAGCTAGGGTTCAATGATCTCAAGACGATCGAGGTTGCTGAGTTTTTGCAGGCAATCGCTCGAGGCAAAGACCCGGAAGGACCGGACTTCCGTGAAGCCTGGGAAATCCAGAAGGTAGTCGATACCGCTGTGCGGTCGTCGAAGGAGGGTTGCTGGATGCCGGTGTCCTGAGGCTGCGTGATTCACAAAATGGCGCGGATGCGCAGGGACCGGAGAGTTGACAGGCAAATTGGCATATGGCAGCAGATGTTGCATGTGTGTTCTTGGTCGGATCAACGATGGGCTGGGCACTTGCATGTGCTTCATGATACCACTATAGCCATCGAAAGCTCATTTCTAATGGATGTCACCTTATGTCCCAGAAAAGCAGTTCTTCTTCTAACCCCCTGTCACCGCCCGAAAATTACGAGCGGATTGTCAATGAAATTACCAATCAATATGAAAATTTGTCGGAGCGCTATAAGCAAGTTGCACGTTACGTGACGCAGAACCCGAATATTGTGGCGATGGAGTCCGTGAATTCGGTTGCGGCCAAGTGCAGTGTCCATCCCTCAGTTTTGGTTCGTTTTGCGCAGAATTTCGGCTATTCCGGTTTTAAGCAGATGCAGACGGTATTCCAGTCCCGTTTGGCGACGGCTGCGCCCGGGTATGAGGAGCGTGTCAAGGCCCTGGGAACCGATATCCGAAAAAGTCGCGAGCACGGTATCGTCGGTTTCATGCATGACCTCGTCGTGCGGGACATCGCTACGTTGCAGGAACTTTTGAACTCGGTTGCCGCGGAAAGCCTCGAACAGGCAGCCATGCTATTGAAAGATGCCGATACGATTTACATCTCTGGACAGCTCCGCTCGGAACCCATCGCCATCTTCCTCCGCTATCTGCTAACGATGTTGAAGCAGCGTGTAGTGCTTCTCGATTCCGCGGGAGGCCTAGCCCCTGAAATGGCGAGAACCATAGGGGCGGACGATGTGTTGGTCGCCATCGCGTTCCGACATTACGCGAAAGAGGTCATCAACATAGCCGATATCGCGAACGATGCAGGAGCTTCGGTAGTCGGCATTACCGACAGTCAGCTCTCGCCTCTGGCCAAGGGTTCGACCGTGTTATTCACCATTCCGGAAGAGGAATACACCTTTTCCCGCTCCCTGGCTGCGCCTATGTGCCTTTCTCAGAGCATCGCGATCGCCTTGGCATCCATACTCCAGCCGGATGAGGAGGCACCCCAGATCGCGACGGTTACCGGCAACGAGCGCAAGCGCACCCGCCGCACACGAGGGGGGAAAGCCAATGGCCAGCAGAAGTGATTCTCCAGCAGTCATTAATGTCGATTCGCCCGTGACTTTCAACTGAGCGTCTTCTAAAGCAGTTGCCTGATGCCATGCCATTGGCACATATAGTGTCGCGGACAGCTTGTAGTGGCATAGTGAATCTGGCCACCTGATTTTGAGTGTATGATTACTCATAGAGACAGTCAGGTGCAGATGATGACGAAGAAGAGAACGTTCAGCCCGGAATTTCGCTTGGAGGCGGCCCAGCTCGTGGTCGATCAGGGTTACACGCTGAAGGCGGCGTGTGAGGCCATGGGTGTTGGCAAATCCACCATGGAGTATTGGGTACGCAGGCTTCGGGCTGAGCGAGCAGGCAAGGCACCGCTGAAAGGTGAGGCTCTGACGCCCGAACAGCGTGAGATTCAGGAGCTGAAGCGCAAGCTACGTCGGGTGGAGGACGAAAAGGAAATATTAAAAAAGGCTACTGCTCTCTTGATGTCGGACTCGCTGAACAATTCTCGATAATCGAGCGACTTGAAGAGAGCTATGCGGTGCAGCACTTGTGTCAGGTGTTTGGGGTGCATCGCAGCAGCTACCGGGCCTGGCGTGACCGGGACAGAAGGCCCTCTGAGACTGAGCAGAAGCTGCTGGATCAGATTGTCGAAGCGCATACCATCAGTAACGGCTCTGCCGGCGCGCGTAGCATCGCCAAAATGGTCACGCAGGCTGGCACGCCGCTGAGTCGTTACCGGGCCAGCAGGCGGATGAAGCAGCTGGAGCTGGTCAGCACACAGCCGCCAAGCCATGCCTACAAGAAGGCTGATCAGCCGCACTTGGATATTCCGAACTTTCTCGATCGAAAGTTCGATGTAAAGGAGCCGAACCAGGTATGGACCGGCGACATTACCTATCTTTGGACAGGGGCACGATGGGCTTATCTGGCGGTGGTCATCGATTTGTATGCCCGTAAACCCGTAGGCTGGGCATTGTCCTTGTCTCCGAATACAGAGCTGGTGAAGAAGGCACTGACCATGGCCTACGAATCGCGTGGAGAGCCAGCTGACATTCTGTTTCATTCGGACCAGGGTTGCCAGTATACCAGCCTGTCGTTCCGACAGACGCTCTGGCGCTATCGGATGACACAGAGCCTCAGTCGCCGTGGGAATTGCTGGGACAACGCCCCGACAGAGCGCTTCTTCAGGAGCCTGAAATCGGAATGGATGCCAGAAATTGGCTATCCCGGTGTTGCTGCGGCGAAGCAATCTGTCACTGATTATATGATCGGTTATTACAGCAGCTTCAGGCCGCATAAGCATAACGATGGACTGCCGCCGAATGCGGCAGAAAAGAACTACTGGAATGCTCAAAATTCAGTGGCCAAAAACACTTGACCACTACACCTCACGCGTAGGCGGGCGCAGAATAAAGAGTTGCCATCCCAAGGACTAGCTATTGCTGCTCGTTGTGCGAGTGGCTCTGGTACTGGCCGATGGCGATGAAGAACAGGCTCTGTCCGTCATCTTATAAAGCTTTGATCTTTCGATGTATTTTCCTTTCCTATCCGTTTCCGAACCCTCAAGCGTCAGCTGACCTTACACTTTAGTCGTGCCATCAGCAATTAACATTGCAGAAAATAAATTTCTGCAATAGTGTTGCTGATAACAAGCCAGTGCTATGGCTGCTTGCGCCTAGCAGAACGTATACAGGAGAAGCTATGTCTACCGTCCGATGCACTATGGCTCAGGCCATCGTCCGATACCTCAGCAACCAGTTCATAGAGATCGATGGCGAGCGCGTACCGCTATTCGCAGGTGTGTTTGGTATCTTCGGTCATGGCAACGTGACCTGCCTGTCAGAAGCGCTCGAGGCCGTTCAGGATCAATTGCCGACCTGGCGTGGGCAGAATGAACAGTCGATGGCACTCGCCGCTGTTGGCTTCGCTAAGGCCAAGCGTCGCCGCCAAGCGATGATTGCGGCCACTTCGATCGGTCCAGGTGCCACCAACATGGTGACTGCGGCGGGTACAGCGATGGCGAACCGCCTGCCGGTACTGCTCCTTGCAGGCGATACCTTTGCCAATCGACTGCCCGATCCCGTTCTCCAGCAGGTCGAGCACTTCAACAATCCGACTGTGACCGTGAACGACAGTTTCAAGTCGGTGGTTCGCTATTGGGATCGCATCACCCACCCCGAACAGGTAATCACCTCGCTGCCCCAGGCCCTTGCCACGATGCTTGATCCGGCCGACTGTGGTCCGGTATTCATCGGTCTGGCTCAAGATACCCAGGAAAAGGCGTTCGATTACCCGGAAGCCTTCTTCGAGCCGAAGGTCTGGTCGATCCCGCGTCCGCGTCCAGATCGCAAGGTGATAGAAGAAGCCGCCGCGCTGCTCAAGACAGCTAAGAATCCGTTGATCATTTCGGGGGGCGGCGTGCGTTATTCCCTCGCCGAGAACGAGGTGGCGGCATTCGCGGAGAAGCGCGGGATTCCCGTGGTGGAAACCATTGCGGGCAAAGGCGCTCTGACCCACGATCACCCGGTTCTCGCTGGCCCCATCGGGATCGTCGGTTCGACCTCGGCCAATGCGTTGGCGGCCGAGGCAGATGTCATCCTGGCCATCGGCACGCGCCTGCAGGACTTCACCACCGGTTCCTGGACCGCCTTCTCCAAGGACGCAAAATTCATTTCGGTCAATGCCGCCCGCTGGGATGCCACCAAACACCGGGCGATCGCGGTTGTTGGTGACGCGCTTGAGACTGTTGCCGAGCTTGACGCCGCGCTGGGCGACTTCGCCATGCCGGCCAGCTATATGGCCAAAGCGAAAGGGCTCTTCGATGAATGGAATGCACTGCTGGATGAGCACCAGGCGCCCTCCAATGCGGCAATACCCTCCTATGCGCAGGTAATTGGTGTACTCAACAAGGTGGCACGCCCGAACGATACGCTGATCGGCGCAGCTGGCGGAACCCCAGGCGAGATTATCAAGGGTTGGCGGGTCAAGAACCCCAACACCTTCGACTGCGAATTCGGGTTCAGCTGTATGGGCTATGAGATCGCTGCCGGTTGGGGGTGCGCGATGGCGCAGGAAGGGCCTGGCGCGGCCGGTGGCACTCCGATCGTCATGATCGGCGATGGCACCTACATGATGATGAACTCGGATATCTATTCCGCCGTGCTTACCGGCCACAAAATGATCGTCGTCGTCTGCGACAACGGCGGTTACGCGGTCATCAACCGCCTCCAGCAGTTCAAGGGCGTGCCAGGCTTCAACAACCTGCTCAAGGACTGCCGGATCCAGAATCCCGAGAACCCACTCCACGTCGACTTCGTGAAGCACGCGGAGTCGATGGGCGCCTATGCGCGAAAATGTGAAAGCCTCGAAGATCTGGAAGAGGCGATGGAGTGGGCGCAGAACAACGACCGTACCACAGTGCTTAGCATCGTCTCCGACGCTTATGCATGGGTGCCGGGCGATGCGGATTGGGATGTTGGCGTGCCCGAGGTGTCGGCGTACGAGAGTGTGCGCGAGGCACGTAAAGCACACGACGCCATCCGTTCAAAGCGGCGAGTGGGGATTTAAGGAATGCTGAAAGCTAAACTTGGGATCGCTCCCATTGCGTGGTGGAACGACGACCTCGAAGCTCTCTCGGATGACGTGAGTCTCGAAGAGTGCCTGCGACAGGCGTCGGTGGCCGGCTTCACCGGCATGGAAACGGGCCGTCGCTTCCCGATGGACATGAGGGAACTCGGCCCCATCCTTGATGCCTTCGGCATGTCGGTCTGTGGCGGCTGGTTCTCGGGTCTTCTGCTCGACGGTGATATCGAGAAGGAAAAAGCGCGGATCGCCCAGCAACTGGCTTTTTTCAAGGCCGCAAAAGCGCCATGTATCGTCTACGGCGAGACCGCGCGCTCAATCCAGGGCGTAATGAGCGCACCGCTGGCCACAAAGCCGAAACTCACCGAGGAAGAGATCGTCGCCTATGCGCGCAAGGTATCGCAATTTTCCGACTGGTGTGAGGAGCAGGGAATGCCAATCGCCTACCACCACCACATGGGGGCCGCAATCGAAACCGAAGCGGAGCTCGACATCTTCATGCAGCACTCCACCGTGCCGCTGTTGTTCGATACCGGTCACATGGTGTTTGCAGGCGGGGACCCGTTGCGCGTCATCGAGAAGTACCATAGCCGCATTAACCAGGTGCACTGTAAGGATGTCCGGGGGGATGTCTTGAATGGACTGGACCGCACCAAGGAGAGTTTTCTTGACGCAGTCGTCAAAGGGGCCTTCACGGTGCCCGGTGACGGCTCGCTAGATTTCGAAGACATTGTCAAGTCCTTGGCAGACAAGGGATATGAAGGCTGGTTCGTAGTGGAAGCGGAGCAGGACCCTGTCGCCAATCCACCTTTGCAAATGGCGGAGAAAGGGCATCGCGAGTTGATGCGTGTAATGGCCGCCGCAGGTTATGAGGTACTGCAATAATGAATGCCATCGATGGGAAAATTTGTGTTGTAACGGGTGGTACTCAGGGGCTTGGTGCCGCTGTCGCCCGTCTCTTCGCGCGTGCCGGGGCTGCAGGTATCATCATCTGTGGCCGTGGTGTCGAGAAGGGTAACGCCATCGCCTCCTCGATTACCGGTGAGACTGGCACCGAGGTTCGATTCGTGCAGGCAGATCTCGGCATCGTAGACGATTGCCGCAATGTGATTTCACAGGCCGATAGCTATTTCGGTCGGGTGGATATCCTCGTGAACGCTGCCGGCCTGACGGATCGCGGCAATCTTCTTAATACGTCACCCGAACTCTTCGACCGCATGTTTGCGGTCAATGTGCGCGCACCATTCTTCTTGATGCAGGATTCAGCGAAAATTATGATTCGAGAGGGAATCGAGGGCTCGATCATCAATATCGGTTCCGTCTCGGAGCGTGCCGGTCAACCATTCCTTTCGTCCTACTCGTCTTCCAAAGGTGCGCTTGCCAGCCTGACGCGAAATTCGGGTTATGCGCTGATGCGCAACCGGATTCGCGTGAATCAGCTCGATATCGGCTGGATGGCGTCCGACAATGAAAAGGAGTTGCAGGCGCGAGAATCTGGCGACCCGAATTGGCTCGAAAAAATCTCAGCGACTCTGCCGTTCGGGCGCTTGCTGGAGCCGGAAGAAGTGGCGCGCGCGGTGCTTTTTCTGGCCTCACCAGATAGCGGAATGATGACCGGAGCAGTAGTCCAGTTCGACCAGTCCGTCTGGGGCGGCTACGATGCGGTGCCTCCCGTGCCTGCCCAAGCACTGGAGGAATAAAAGAATGCGGACACTCAAAGGTCCAGGTGTTTACCTGGCACAATTCGCAGCCGATGAGGCGCCATACAATTCTCTGGAGTCACTCGCCAAGTGGGCCGCGGACAAAGGTTTCAAGGGCGTGCAGATTCCGACCTGGGATACACGCCTTATCGACATGAAGCAGGCCGCAGAGAGCGAGAGCTATTGCGATGAGATGAAGGGTTTGTTGGCCGATCATGGTCTTGAAATCACCGAACTGGCGTCGCACATTACAGGACAGCTTATTGCTGTGCACCCCGCTCACGACCAGATCATGGACAGCTTCGCGCCCGAATTTGTGCGCGGCAATCCGGTGGCGCGCAGGGCCTGGGCCGAGGAGCAGCTACGCTACGCCGCCCGTGCCTCGCAGCGCCTTGGCATAGATCGCCATGTAACCTTCTCCGGCTCGCTGCTCTGGCCCTACCTGTACCCCTATCCACAGTGGCCCGAAGGCCTGGTGGATGAGGCCTTCGGCGAACTGGCCGAGCGCTGGATGCCGATACTGGACGATTTCGACGCCCATGGCGTGGATGTCTGCTACGAGATTCACCCCTGTGAAGATCTGCATGACGGCCACTCCTGGGAGATGTTCCTCGATCGCGTGAAGGCGCATCCCCGGGCGAACATGCTGTACGACCCGTCGCACTTCGTGCTGCAGCAGCTCGACTACCTGGCTTTCATCGACCACTACCACGACCGGATCAAATGCTTCCATGTGAAGGATGCCGAGTTCCGCCCCGATGGCAAGTCGGGTATTTACGGCGGCTATCAGCCTTGGTCCAAGCGCGCGGGGCGCTTCCGTTCTCTGGGCGATGGCCAGGTCGACTTCGGCGCGATCTTTTCTAAGTTTGCGACCTACGACTACGACGGCTGGGCTGTGCTGGAGTGGGAATGCTTCCTCAAGAATCCCGAAGATGGAGCAGCCGAGGGTGCGCGATTCATCGACGACCACATCATCAGGGTCTCGGGTCGTGCTTTTGACGACTTCGTGAAATCCGGCGCCAATCGTAGCGCCAACCGGGCAATACTCGGGCTGGAGGACAAATGAGCTATCAACGACCCCTTCGTCTTGGCATGGTTGGCGGTGGCCAGGGTGCTTATATCGGCAACATCCACCGCATTTCGTCGCGTCTCGACGGCGCCTGGCAGCTCGTCGCCGGTGCCTTCGACGTGGACGCCGAGCGTGGCCGGGCCTTTGCCCTGACCCAGGGTATCGACCCCGACCGCAGCTATGGCGATTACAAGGAGATGGTCGCCGCCGAACTCGCGCGTGAGGATCGGATCGATGCCGTGGCCATCTGCACGCCGAACTTCACGCACTATCCGATCGCGCGCGCCTTCATTGAGGCGGGCTTCGACGTGATCTGCGAGAAGCCAATCACGGCAACGCTCGAAGATGCGGTGGCGCTCGAGGAACTCACGCGCGAGAGTGGACGCTTTGTCGGCGTGACCTACACCTACTCGGGTTACCCGATGGTGCATGAGGCACGGAAGCGGGTAGCGGACGGCGAAATCGGACGCGTGCGTACCGTACAAGTGGAATATCCGCTGGAGTGGATGGCAACCGCGATCGAGCACCAGGGCAGTGCACAGGCTTCATGGCGTACCGACCCTAAAAAGAATGGCCGTGGTGGCTCGATCGGCGATATCGGCACGCATGCCTATCATCTCGCAGGGTTCGTGACGGGCCTAAAGCTCAAATCCCTTACCGCGGATCTCTCAACCTTTGTCGAGGGGCGAGCCCTAGATGATAACGCTCACGTCATGTTGCGTTATGAGGGGGGAGCGCGTGGCCTGCTGTGGTCATCGCAGGTGGCTTTGGGTAATTCCAACGGTGTCCGACTTCGTGTCTTTGGCGAGAAGGGCTCTTTGTCTTGGTTCCAGGAACAACCAAATGAACTCGTACTGGCCTCGCTCGATGGTCGTACCCTGATCATCAAACGTGGTGCCGAGGAACTGTCCGAAGATGCCAAGGTACGCACGCGCACGCCGCCGGGTCATCCAGAGGGTTACCTCGAAGCCTTTGCCAATCTGTATGCGGGCTTTGCAGAAGCAATCCTTGCTCGACAGAGCGGGCGTGATCCCGGACCGATCGGGCAAAACCTACCCACCGCTTATGATGGGCTAAAAGGGGTGGCTTTTGTCGATGCGGTAGTGGATAGCCATGAAGATGCAAATCAACCCTGGCTTACTCCATTAGCTGTTTAACTCTTATGATCTTCTTGGTTCTTGTGTGAACCAGGAGAAACCTTTCATGAAAACCATTTATTCTTATGGGTTCATGAGCCAATCCTGCATCGTAAGGCTTTGCGGGAATAACAATAGTAATAGAGGTGGATTATGAAAAAGCTCAGCTTTGTAGTAGTGGCATTGTCTTCTTTTGTATCAGTTTCGGCCCATGCGGACATCAATATTGGTGTCAGCATGTCAAGATTTGATGATAATTTTCTCACCGACTTGAGGCGCAGCTTGCAATCATATTCTGATACTATGGATGAGGTTTCTATCCAAGTTTCAGACGCTCAAGGCTCCATTGGTCGCCAACAATCTCAAATACAAAACTTTATTGCTAATGATGTGGATGCCATCATTACAATGTTGGTTGATGCTGATTCTGGAGTAACTTTTTCTAGGATTGCAGATGAAAGTGATGTTCCGCTGGTTTTTGTAAACATGTTGCCATCTAACATGGAGGATTTTCCTGATAAACAAGCTTGGGTGGGCTCCAATGAATATCAGGCAGGAGAGCTCCAGGCTACATATATATGCGAGCAACTTAACGGAAAAGGTGATGCCGTTATTTTGATGGGGCAGCTTGGTACAACAGGTCAGCGTGGTAGGACAGCTGCAGTTCGAGATGTTCTTGATACCGACGAGTGCAATAACATAAATATTTTAGGTGAGCAGACGGCTGAATGGATGCGTACTCCTGCAATGGATGTTATGTCCAACTGGGTTAGTTCTGGTGTTGTTCCGGATGCTGTATTTGCCAATAATGATGAAATGGCTATAGGCGCAATAATGGCAATGAAGTCGGCTGGAATATCAATGGATGATGTGGTCGTTGGGGGCGTGGATGGCACCCAAGATGGTCTCTTTATGCTGGGGTCCGGAGACCTTGATGTTACTGTATTTCAGAACGCAACAGGTCAAGCTCAGGGTTCTCTTGATACGGCTTTGAAGATTGTTAGAGGTCAAGAATTTGAAAGTCGAGTCGAAATTCCGTTTGAGATTGTTACTTTAGACAATGTTGATAATTTTAAATAACAAGTTCTCGCTGACCGGGTGGGCTGACTATTGGCCTGCCTGGATCGCTGGGCTTTCGATCGATGTTTTAGGCTGGTGTGTTGTTAAGGAATCCTCCGTTTAATTTGAATTATTCTGAGGCAGAATTTGAATGCTATCAGGTTAATTTTTTTAATGTGAATCTTTTGCGGAGCTGTTATGGAGCCAAATAATTATAGTGAGACGCTCAATAAAGATCGGGCCGGATTTTTACTTGAAGTTGAGCGTGTGCGTAAGACCTTTCCCGGCGTAGTCGCCCTGGACAACGTCCAGCTCAAGGTCCGCCCTGGCACCGTGCATGCCCTGATGGGCGAGAATGGTGCCGGAAAGTCGACCCTGATGAAGATCATTGCCGGTGTCTATATCCCCGACCAGGGCGAGGTCCGATTGAATGGCAAGACGTTGCACTTGCACGGCCCGCTGGGTGCCCTGGAAGCCGGCATTGCCATGATCCATCAGGAACTCAACCTGATGCCCTACATGACCATCGCCGAGAACATCTGGATCCGGCGTGAGCCGCTCAACGCCTTCGGCATGGTGAACCACGACAGGATGAACCGGATGACCGAGACGCTGTTCGAGCGACTGGGCATCGATATGGACCCGGAAATGGATGTTCGCCGCCTCACCGTGGCCGGCCGCCAGATGATCGAGATCGCCAAGGCCGTCTCCTATGAATCCGACGTGTTGATCATGGATGAGCCCACCTCGTCATTGGCCGATCGCGAGGTGGAGCACCTGTTCCGGATCATCAACGACCTGCGGGCCCAGGGTAAGGGGATCATCTACATCACCCACAAGATGGACGAGGTGTTTGAGATCGCCGACGACATCTCGGTGTTTCGCGACGGCCAGTTCATCCACTCCGCTGCGGCCAGTGACATGACCTCCGACGAGATCATCAAGCTGATGGTCGGTCGCGAGGTCACCCAGATGTTTCCCAAGGAGGAGGTGCCGATCGGGGATGTGGTGCTGTCGGTGGACAGCCTCAGCCTAGACGGCGTATTTGAGAACATCAGCTTCGAGGTGCGCGCCGGCGAGATCCTCGGCCTCGCTGGCCTGGTGGGGTCGGGGCGCACCAATGTGGCCGAGACCCTGTTCGGCGTGACACCGCCCAGTTCGGGTAGGATCGTCATCGATGGCAAGGAAGAGGTCATCAGTTCGCCACACCAAGCCATGCTGCGCGGTCTGGCGCTGCTCACCGAGGACCGCAAGGAGACCGGCCTGTTCCTGGGGCTCTCGGTCATCGAGAATATGGAAATGGCCGTGCTGCGGGACGGTTACACCCGGGCCACCTTCGTCGAACAGCATCGACTCGACCAGGAGTGCGACTCGATGACGGAGCGGCTGAGCGTCAAGACCCCCTCCATGGATGAGCGCATCGGCAACCTTTCGGGAGGCAATCAGCAGAAGGTGCTGATCGGTCGCTGGCTGATGACCAAGCCTCGTATCCTGATTCTCGACGAACCCACCCGCGGCATCGACGTAGGCGCCAAGGCCGAGATCCACAAGCTGATCACCGAGCTCGTCAGGAATGGCGTGGCGGTGATCATGATCTCTTCCGAACTGCCCGAGGTGCTTGGCATGAGCGACCGCATCATGGTGATGCATGAGGGCAGGGTCACCGGCTTCCTCGATCGCAGCGAAGCCAACCAGGTGAACATTATGGAGCTCGCCTCCGCCCCGGTACAGCCGCCGGTTGCGCATGACTGAGCGCTCACCGACACGAACAACACAGAGGTAGAACGACAATGGCTACGAACACCGAAAGCACCCAGCACCTCGAGGTGCCCAAGAAGCGCAAGAGAAAGCTACCGACCGAAGTCAGCATCTTTCTGGTATTGATCGGTATCGCCCTACTGTTCGAGGTCCTTGGCTGGGCGATACGCGGCGACTCCTTCCTGATGAACCCCCGCCGCCTGCTGATCATGATCCTGCAGGTTTCGATCATCGGCATCATCGCCATCGGGGTCACCCAGGTCATCATCACCGGCGGCATCGACCTCTCCTCGGGCTCGGTCCTAGCATTAACCGCGATGGTCACCGCCAGCTTCGCCCAGCAGTCCGATTACCTGCGTGCTGTCTACCCCGCCCTCACCGACCTGCCCTGGGTACTCCCATTGCTGGCCGGGCTATTGGTCGGCGCCTTGGCAGGCTTGGTCAATGGGGCCCTGATCGCCTTCGCCATGATCCCGCCCTTCATCGCCACCTTGGGCATGATGGTCAGCGCCCGTGGCATGGCGCGCGCCTATACCGACGGTCAGCCGGTCAGCATGCTCACAGACCAGTTCACCTGGATCGGCTCCGGCGCCAATCCGGTGATCATCTTCCTGGCCGTGGCCGTCTTCTTCCATATCGCCCTCAAATACACTCGATATGGCAAGTACACCTATGCCATCGGCGCCAACCCCCAGGCCGCCCGCGTCTCCGGTATCAACGTACGCCGCCACCTGGTGCTCGTCTACTCGATCGCCGGCCTGCTCGCCGGACTGGCCGGCGTGGTCGCCGCCGCCCGTGCCGGCACCGGCCAGGCCGGCATGGGCATGATGTACGAGCTCGATGCCATCGCCGCCGCCGTCATCGGCGGCACCAGCCTGGCGGGTGGCGTCGGCCGCATCGCAGGCACCGTGATCGGCGCCATGATCCTGGGCGTGATGCTTAGCGGCTTCACCTTTCTGGGCGTCGACGCCTACTACCAGGACATCATCAAGGGCGCCATCATCGTCGCCGCCGTGGTGGTCGATCAGTACCGTCAGCGCAAGCGCAACAAGACCACCTGAAGCAACTTCCTCGGTCCGGTGTCGGGATAGTTCATCGCCGTTTGCCAGCTAGCGGGCAGGGGCCTATGAAGGCCCCTCCCGAGAGCAGCTAGGACGGTTGCAACATGAGCCAACGGATCCATTAATCCTGACAGCAACACCCCCTGATGCGAGTGATTGTGGGCTACCCCCCGAGCTGGGGGGGCCGTCCTGTCGCTCGAACCTTTTATGCTGCAGGCGCTGCGCAGCGGTAGTAGCGCGCCCCTCAGCCTGATCGGGCCGCGCGGTGACCACATGAACGCTCATGGCGGGACAAATACTCTGGAAGCTTTAGTTATGCCAACTCTTATATGAGCTGATGACGTTGACTGAGGCATTTTGTATAAATGTATCGAATACAACGGAAGCTGATGAGCGCAAATATTTTGATGGGTGAGGGCTTGGCCCTCATGGCTTTGGGAATGAGCTTTGTCTTTGTTTTTCTTACCGTGCTGGTGATCGTTACCACCCTGATGTCCAAGACCATCGGCCGCTTCTTTCCCGAGCCGCCCGCCCCTGTCGCGACCGGCAACCGCCGCCCGCCGGCGCCTCGCCAGGACGATGACGTGATGGTCGCCATCACCGCCGCGGTGCACCGCTATCGCCGCCGCCACCGCCGCTGAGGCGGCCGCTCCCCCCTTTCCCCTTCCATTCATAACGACAAGGTCTTGCTCATGACTGACACCAAACGCCCGCTTGGGATCACCGATGTTGTCCTGCGTGACGCCCACCAGTCGCTGTTCGCCACCCGCATGCGGCTCGATGACATGCTGCCGATCGCCGAAAAGCTCGATCGGGTCGGCTTCTGGTCGCTGGAGTCCTGGGGCGGGGCCACCTTCGACGCCTGTATCCGCTATCTCGGCGAGGATCCGTGGGAGCGGATACGGGCGTTGAAGGAAGCCATGCCCAACACCCCCCAGCAGATGCTGCTGCGCGGCCAGAACTTGCTCGGCTACCGCCACTACGCCGACGACGTGGTGGATCGCTTCGTCGAGCGCGCCAAGACCAATGGCGTCGACGTGTTCCGCGTCTTCGATGCCATGAACGACCCGCGCAACCTCGAGCGTGCCATTCAGGCGGTGCGCAAGGTCGAGGGACATGCGCAGGGCACGCTCTCCTATACCGTGAGCCCGGTGCATACCTTGGACGGCTGGGTGGAACTTGGCCGCAGCATCGCCGCCATGGGCGCCGATTCGCTGGCCATCAAGGACATGGCGGGCCTGCTCAAGCCCTATGACGCCTTCGAGCTGGTCACCAAGCTCAAGGCCGCCGTGGACATCCCGATCCACATGCAGTGCCACGCCACCACCGGCATGTCCACCGCCACCGCCCTCAAGGCCGCCGAGGCGGGGATCGACAACGTCGACACTGCGATCTCCTCGATGTCGATGACCTACGGCCACAGCCCCACGGAGTCGGTGGTGGCGATCCTTGCCGGCACCGAGTGCGACACCGGCCTCGACCTCGAGCTGCTCGAGGAGATTGCCGACTACTTCCGCGAGGTGCGCAAGAAGTACGCGGCCTTCGAGGGCTCGCTCAAGGGCATCGACTCGCGCATCCTGATTGCCCAGGTGCCGGGTGGCATGCTCACCAACATGGAAGGCCAGCTCAAGGAGCAGGGCGCCGGCGACAAGCTCGACGACGTGCTCAAGGAGATCCCGCGCGTGCGCGAGGATCTGGGCTTTATCCCGCTGGTCACCCCCACCTCCCAGATCGTCGGCACCCAGGCGGTGATGAACGTGATGATGGGGGAGCGCTACAAGTCGATCTCCAAGGAGGTCCAGGCGCTGCTCAAGGGCGAGTACGGGGCCGCGCCGGCGCCGTTCAACGAGGAACTGCAGGCAAGGGTGCTGGAGGGCGGTGAGCCGATCACCTGCCGTCCCGCCGACAATCTCAGCCCCGAAATGGACAAGCTGGCCGCCGAGCTCAAGGACAAGGCCAAGGTCGAGGGCATCCGCCTGGCCGAGGGCGAGCGTCAGATCGACGATGTGTTGACCTACGCGCTGTTCCCGCAGATCGGCCTGAAGTTCCTCAAGAACCGCGACAACCCCGAGGCCTTCGAGCCAGCGCCCCAGGCGCCCGGCAAGGACGATGCCACCGCGAGCGCGCCGGTTGCCGCTCAACAGGGGGCAGGCCAGGCCAAGGTGCCGGCGGCCCAGGGAAGCGCCGCCGGCCCTGAGACCTACACCATCAAGGTCAATGGCAAGGCCTACGTGGTCGAGGTCTCCGAGGGGGGCGAGGTCGGCCAGGTCAGCGAGCAGCCAAGTGCCACGGCATCGGCCGAAGAGGCCGCGCCCGCGCCGAGCGGCGAAACGATCAGCGCGCCGCTGGCCGGCAACATCTTCAAGGTCAATGTGCGTGAAGGCGACGCGGTGGCCGAAGGCGATGTGGTGATCATTCTCGAGGCCATGAAAATGGAGACCGAGGTGCGGGCGTCCAGCGCCGGTACCGTCACCGCCGTCAGGGTCAGCGAGGGTGACAGTGTCGCCGTCGGTGACGTGCTGGTCGAGCTGTAAGGAGCCCCCGTGGAGAAGCTACTGACACTCTGGTATGGCTCGGGGCTCTACAATCTGACCCTCGGGCAGGGCGTCATGGTCCTGGTCGGGCTGGGACTGCTCTACCTGGCCATTGCCAAGAAGTTCGAACCCTTGCTGCTGGTGCCGATCGGTTTCGGCGGGATTCTGGCCAACATCCCCGAGGCGGGTCTCGCCCTGTCGGCGGCTGAGCAGGCCGCGCACCTGGCGCGTCCCGGGGTGCTCGAACAGATGGCCGCGGCCCTGGGAGTCGCCCTGGACCCGGTCGCCGGTATCGAGGCATGGCGTGGGACGCTCTCTGATGCGCTGCATGGCGACCTCTCGCCGACGCTGGTGCGCGCCGCCAACGACGTGGCCATGGATGTCGGCTACGCCAACGGCGTGCTCTACCAGTTCTACAACGTGGCGATCGCCTCGGGGATCGCCCCGCTGGTGATCTTCATGGGCGTGGGGGCGATGACCGATTTCGGCCCATTGCTGGCCAACCCCCGGACCCTGTTCCTGGGCGCCGCCGCGCAGTTCGGCATCTTCGCCACCCTGCTCGGGGCGGTGGGCATGTCGGCCATGGGCTGGATGGACTTCTCGCTCAACCAGGCCGCCGCCATCGGCATCATCGGTGGCGCCGACGGTCCCACCTCGATCTATGTGGCGAGCATCCTGGCCCCGGAGCTGCTGGGTGCCATCGCCGTGGCCTCGTACTCCTACATGGCGCTGGTCCCGCTGATCCAGCCGCCGATCATGAAGGCGCTGACCACCAAGCGGGAACGCGAGATCGCCATGACGCAACTGCGCCCGGTGTCGAAGCTCGAGAAGATCGTCTTCCCGCTCAGTTTGCTGATCCTGGTGGTGCTGTTCCTGCCGGATGCCGCGCCACTGCTGGGGATGTTCTGCTTCGGCAACCTGATGCGTGAATGCGGCGTGGTGGAGCGCCTCTCGGACACCGCCCAGAATGCGCTGATCAACATCGTGACCATCTTCCTGGGGCTCTCGGTGGGCTCCAAGCTGATGGCCGACCGTTTCCTGGCCTTCGAGACGCTGGGGATCCTGGCGCTGGGCATGGTGGCGTTCGCCATCGGCACGGCTTGCGGGGTGCTGATGGCCAAGCTGATGAACACGGTGAGTCGCATGCCGATCAACCCGTTGATCGGCTCGGCCGGTGTCTCGGCGGTGCCGATGGCCGCGCGGGTCTCCAACAAAATAGGGCTGGAATCCAACCCCCACAACTTCCTGCTGATGCACGCCATGGGGCCCAACGTGGCCGGGGTGATCGGCTCGGCGGTGGCCGCCGGGGTGATGATCAAGTTCCTGGGGTAGAAACTGTGGAAGTGGCACTACTTCGTTGTCGCTATCTGTCGATCAAAATCCAAGCTTGGCGCACTCCGCTCCAACTGGACCAATTCATGATTCATGTATGTTGAACATTATTGCTTGCATTACTTGCACAAGTCAGGACACAGATTTGGTAGAACTTTCCGGCAGGTTTGATTTTCTACGGATAAAGCCAGGGTGCGCGTCGGTGCGATCCCCACGCTGACCGGGATATGCGTGAAGCGACGCACTTTGGTAAACAGATCCTGGGCATGGTCATGCATCTGCTCCGGGGCAAACCCATCGAAGCGCACGAACATCTCATCGATGGAATAAGGCTCTACCCCGGCCGAGAACTCCTCCAGCACCTGCTGCACCCGTGATGACATGTCGCCATAGAGCTCGTAGTTGGACGACAGCAGCACGATGCGACGCTGACGCAGCAGCTGCTTCAACTCGAAGGCGGGCGTGCCCATCTCCACCCCCAGGGCCTTGAGCTCGTTGGAACGGGCAATCACACAGCCATCGTTATTCGAAAGGACACCGACCGGCACACCGTCGAGATCCGGCCGGAACGCCCGCTCGCAGCTCACGTAAAAATTGTTGCAATCGATCAGTCCAATCACTTGGTGGCCCCCTGGCTACACCGGGTACTCGTGGATCACCGCCCGGACCACGCCCCAGGCCTGGCACTCCAGGTCAGCGGCGGGTATCGGACGGTAGCGAGGGTTACCCGAGGTGAAGTAAGGCCGGTTGCCCAGCAGCTCGTAGCGCTTGACCACTAGCTCCCCCTCCACCGTCGCGACGAGGATATGCCCGGGCCGTGGTTCTATCGAGCTATCTACCACTAGCAGGTCCCCCTCCTGGATGCCCAGCGACTCCATGCTGTCGCCGGTCACCGTCATGAAGAAGGTTGAGGCTGACCGTTTCACCAGCCGCTCATTGAGGTCCAGGGTACGGCCTTCATAGTCCTGAGCCGGGCTCGGGAAGCCCGACAGACCTGCGCGGGTCAGCGGCAGCGGAAAAGGTAGCGGTAGCGACGGCGGTTCGCGACGGGCTAGGATCAGCGTGTCATGCGGCATGGAGGGCCTCCTTGTCACTAGATATACATACAGTATCAGGCATGCAGTAGACCTTGCCAAGGGACCGCGGCACGTTCAGGCCTGGTCCGGGCGCTGTGGGGACAAAAGTGCTAAGCTGACTGAACATTAGGATATTCAGAAATCGGGGCTTCGTTATGGCTGTTCAGATCTGCTCAAGGCATTACTGCCTTGATATTCAGCTTATTATGTCGCCATCAGGTCCGTTTTCGACCCAAAGCTGACATGGCGACAAAGGCAGCAAGCACGACCATTGAGGATATGTAGCATGCATGATGATTGGTGTTATACTGCCGAGCTATACTTAAGTCATAGGGTTTTCAATGGGTTGTGAGTGTTTTTGCGTGCGGTATAACATTGTTGAACGCGCGTGCTCGTTCAAGTCAATAAACGAGCGCGCTATCTAATACCTGTTAGAGAATACTAAGTCAGACATCACAGAATGAATTCAATCGGAGATAAGGTATATGCCTTACCTACACAATTACAGGCTTTTCGTTAGCCATGCCTGGCGTTACAGCGAACGGTATGACCGAGCGATCAAATTTTTAAACGCAGCTCCTAACTTTTCGTGGACAAACTACTCGGTGCCCGTTGACAAGAGATTTGGGCAAATGTCGGTCCGTGCGCTTGAAGAAGAGCTTCGTCAGCAGATTCGTCCCGCCCAGTGCGTAGTTGTGCTCGCGGGAATGTATGCAGCCCATAGTGATTGGATCCAGTTTGAAATTGACTTTGCTCAATCGCTCGGTAAGCCCATTCTTGGAATTGTTCCATGGGGTGCAGAGCGGACACCGATAAGTGTGTCATTGGCAGCAAATAAGATGGTTGGCTGGAACGCTAATACCATCGTTTCGGGTATCAGGGAGATAACCCCTTGAAATCTCAGGATTTGGATTATCCGGCACTATATAAAGCTGCAAGTGATTTGTCCGAGAAATCTCAGAATTGGTATCACCGACTCCTTAAATCGGAATACTGCCTTTTGATCTTAGCCGCAGTTATTTCGATGGTGGCCGATCCTAGTAGAGAAGTTCAGTCAATACATACAATAGTATTTATTGCACTTGCTGCGTTGTTGCTTTATCGCTTCAAGACTAAACCGGAGCAAGATTGGTATAAGGGGCGGGCACTTGCAGAATCAATTAAAACCTCAACTTGGCGTTACTGTATCAGATCGGCTCCGTTTGAGAATGTAACTGATGTTCGCATAATTCGAGCTGAGTTCAGAAATCATTTACGCGAAATCTTACGAGCCAACCGATACATCGGAGACCGTATCCCTCCAGATTCGGCCGCAGATGATCAGATCACTGGTTCGATGGATGACATTAGAGCGCTATCGATTGAGGAACGTAAGCAGTTCTACATGGAAAACCGTATTAAGGAGCAGCGAGGTTGGTACACAAAGAAAGCGAGAGACAATAAAAAAGCTGCAACGCGTTGGGTCGTCGTGTGTACGGCAACCTATGGAGCTGCGATTGTCCTACTAGTGCTCCGTCCCTCATTCCCAGAATGGCAGTTTTGGCCATTCGAGCCACTAATAGTGCTAGCGTCGTCAATTATCGGCTGGATGCAAATAAAGAAGTTCAATGAATTGGCCTCGGCCTATACGCTAACCGCACATGAAATCGGGATAATCCAAGGGCGCCTCGAAGAAATAGAATCTGAAGAAGATCTATCAGATTTTATTAATGAAGCAGAGCTCGCTTTCTCTCGTGAGCATACACAATGGGTCGCACGGCAAAATGCACTCTAACCAGTGCAGCACGGCGACGCCCACTACATTGCGCCTCCGGCTCCATTCCGTGGGCGCGCATGCTGCAAGCGTTGAGGCTGTAGAAAAAGCCCACAGCCCACGCCGTTTTGGTAGGATCGGGAAAACAGCCTAGGAGTGGTCAGCATGCCCCGCTTCAAGCCCTACAACCATGATCAGAACGCCATGGTGGTGATCAACTACCAGGACCAGCTGCAGCCCGGCACCTTCGAGCACGCTGTGCACTACCTGATCGAACACAAGCTGGACCTGTCGGTTTTCCATCCCCAGTACCGCAACCACGATACGGGCCGGCTGGCCTATGCCCCCGCCATACTGCTGAAGATCATCCTGTTCGCCTATTCCAAGGGAATCACCTCCAGCCGCGAGATGCAGTGGTGCTGTGAAACCAACATCATCTTCAAGGCGTTGTCCTGCGATACCGTCCCTCATTTCACCACCTTGGCGAAGTTCGTCAGCAGCCATGCCGATGAGATTGAAGAGCTCTTTGAGCAGGTGCTGCTGGTGTGCCATGAGCAAGGCCTGCTAGGCAACGAGCTCTTTGCTATCGACGGCTGTAAGATGCCCTCGGATGCCTCGAAGGAGTGGTCTGGCACCTTCAAAGAGCTGGGTGAGAAACGGGAGAAGCTACGACGGTTGATTCGCCATCACCTGCTGGAGCACTACGCGCGGGATAAAGCCGAGACGGAGGCCGACCTTGATCGGGATATCCGTCGAGCCAAGACGATCCTCTCGCTAGATGCTGCCATGAACAAAGTCGATCGCTTCCTAAAGACGCACAGCCCAAGGATGGGCCAGGGGAAGCGGAGCAAGGAAGTGAAGAGCAACATCACGGATAACCAAAGCGCCAAGATGACCACCAGCAAGGGCACGATCCAGGGCTATAACGGCGTGGCCACGGTGGACAAGAAACACCAGATCATCATTGATGCCCAGGCGTTTGGAGAGGGGCAGGAACACCACACGCTGCAACCGGTACTCGAGAGGGTGAAGGCCCGCTTCAAGAAGCTGGGGATTGCTGACAACATCTACCAACAAGGCACCGTCGTCACTGCTGATACGGGCTTCGCCAATGAAGCCAATATGAAGTACCTGCACGAACGACAGATCAATGGCTATGTGCCAGATAATCAGTTCCGTAGCCGAGACCCGAGGTTTGCCGAGCAGAAAGACAAGTACGGCAAGCGGCACCAGAACCTGCCAGACAAGGGATGGAAAGCCACTTTTCCGGCCAGCGAATTCCAGTTCGACCCGGTCACCCTTAGCTGCATCTGCCCCAATGGGGAATCCCTGACTTACCGGGGACAGCGGGAAGCTGAGAATGGTAAGGTTCGGGCGCACTTTGAAGGTCGACTGCTGCAATGCCGGCACTGCCCCAAGAAGCACCGGTGCATGCAGAACCCCGCCTCGGCAGATCACCGCAACGGAGCTGGCCGACAAGTCTCCTTTACGATAGAGCGCGACGGACAATCGAGCTACACAAACTGGATGAAGCACCGAGTGGATAGCCAGCAAGGTAAGGAGATATATAGCCATCGAATGTCAGTGGTGGAGCCGGTATTCGGCAACATCGGCACCACGAAACGTTTGAACCGATTCGGGCTTCGTGGCAAGAAGAAGGTACAGGGTCAGTGGCAGTTATACTGCTTGATACACAACATTGAGAAGCTCGCCAATTATGGTCGGTTAGGCACGTGATAAAGGGGCTACAAGGCTTAAATGTGGCCGCCAAATGCTGGTGATGAGTGTCTTTGACATCATCAAGGTACCGAAATGGTCAGCTAGGTACCTTGGCCACTTGGCCAAAGGAAATGTCCATTTGGTGGGCGATACATAAAATCGGAAAACAGGCGGTGGGAAGGGCTCAGAATCGAGTTTTTCTACAGCCTCGTTAAAAGCCAAAGAGACTCGGAGTATTATAGATTGGAAGTCGATATTTTTGAAGTGATGTCTCGTGGAGAGAGCCAAGACGTTGAGTTTATGTGTGCCGACGTCTCGCCACTGATTGTCGCAAAAGTTATATCTGCATTTGCAAACGCAGATGGTGGAACAATTCTGCTTGGGGTTAGTGACTCTTCCACCATAGATGGAGTAGACCCAGACACCGCACGGTCAAAGATCACAAAAGCTATTGGAATGCTCAGCAGAGCAGATATTGTGAAATTCGATATACAGAAAATCCGTATTGTTCTGAATGTAGCTGTTATAACGGTCGAAAAATCAGATCAAATTGTTTTTTGTGATTCTGGAGCCTACATACGAAACGGCGAAAATATTAGAGTGATGCACCAAGATGAGATTAGATCACTAGTCGGATCGTCTAGTGGTTCTATCGAAGCTCTTTCTGGTGTGCTGGAAAAACAAACTCTTATGATTGAGTCACTAGAAAAGACCATTGGCGGACTAAGGTGCGAGATTGCTGAGGGAAATAGTTGGAAATCGAAGGTCAAAGACCACTCGATAGCAGGTTTTGTTGGTATTGTGGTAGGTGTCGTTCTTGGCGAAATCGGCTTTTAACAAGGCCTGTCACCGTGACGTCTTTTTCGTTGCGGCTTCGCCTTCACTACAAAGCCGCACGTGCTGGCGGCGTTAGCCATACGAAAAAGTACTGCGCATGGATGAAATAGAGAAAATCATAGGCCGATACGATGAGGAATACGTAGGGCAAGGCTTACAGTCACTAGATGACATAAATAGATTTACCGGGACTTTTGTTAGAGATGTGGCAGAGATTTATGACTACATTACTAGAGTTCGGAATGTTGATCGTAATCCTACTGGTTTCAGCTTAGAAGATGCTCCAATTTTGGGCTTGCTAACTAGGATATGGAAATTGCTCAAAGAGGTTGTAAATTACTACGAGCAAGATAATGCTGAAATTATAAGCATTCTAGAAAGGCCATTAATCGAAGCCGCAGTGACAGCAGAATATCTGCTAATGAGCGATTCAGATGTAATCGAAGATTACAGAAAGTGCTCGTACAAAGACCGATTGAGGATACTTCGTGAACTCAAAGAGGGTTCTCGCTTCTTTGAGACAAAGGCAGGGAAGCGTCTGCTCAAGTCTGTGCAGGAAAAGATGGATCTGGAGGGCTTCTCAGAAGACAATTTCAAAGAGCAAAAGAAAAATCGATGGAGACTTCAGGGCAAAACATTCTTCGATATTTTCAAGGAAATCACGGATGAGGATCTCTACAAGTACACATACGGGATGATGTCAGAGTCAATACATGGTTCGTGGAACGAATCTATGGATTGGTGTCTTCAAAAGAATGAAGACTCTACGTTTTCCGTATATCCGTTCTACCATGAGGCTGATGTGAGATATATATGTCCAACACTCAAGTTTTGCAATGAGTCATACCGACTCTGGTTAGAACGAATCGATTGCCTAGATGAGAACATGATCAATATCCTCGATTGGATCGAGAGAGTAAATACTAGAATATTCATGATATTCGATCAAAAATATGATGGGCTAAATGGCTAACAAGGCGCTGCTAGGGACAAACCTACGCTTCGCTTCGGTTTGCCCAAGAGCGCGGCGTTAGTGATCAAGTCGTATGCATTGAAAAATATGGCGTTTTATGTTATAGTTCAGGATCCAGTGCACATAGGTAGCGCGGGAGAGTGGTTCGAAATTTTAACTAATATTGTGGCAGTTTCTGTCGCGGCATACGATTTAACAGTTAACTTTTACAATCACTTTGGAGTTCGAGTCTCCACGGAAAATAGCGAGGTGCTACCTATGAACGAAAATAGAAATAGCTTGCTTGCAAGCAACTTGTGTAAAATCAAAGAATACGTTCTAAAAAGCGTCAATTCATTCTGCTTTCGGGCCACTCTTTTTCTGCTAGGTTTGGGGGTATTCCTCCCGCTTCCTATGTGCATTGGACTCTTACCTCGAAAAACCTTGCCAGTCACACCACTAACAAGCACATTAAATTCGCTCTCTTCGTTCGCCCGACGCTCGCAAGCTCGCGCGGTTTATGTGGGCGTTAGCTTTCTGCGAGTAGATTTATGTATCACTGTGAAGAGTTTGGGGTTCCGTGCCTTGTAACTGAGTATGAGCATTTCGATGAGGTATGTTCTAGTGAGCTTAAAAAGCCAATATCAGTTCACGAGATAATTAACGAAAGCGATTTTTGCACTGTCTTACCAATTGAAATCCTTAAAGAGGCTGATGGTGCGGAAGTTCTAACCATCAATGATCACCTGAAAGGCTTAAAAGGGCGGTCAGGTATCTATCACCTTTGGGTTTCAATGTGCGAGTGCGATGACCATGGCATTAATTCAATGCTATGTGTCTACGTAGGTAAAGGTATTGCTGAAAGCAGAGTTCTGAGCCATGTCAAAAATAAATGGCCAGAATCACAATTTCTCTGGGTTACATTCTATGAGTGCGAAAACCGCATCTCCAAATACTTGGAGCAGCTGTTTCTTGATACGTACAGTTTTTATCTGAATACCTACGAGAACACTGGCACAGGTTATTTATATGCCCGGTGGTCAGCTGATAGGACATGGAATGGCACAGAATTCGACTCTATGGTTAATATTCGAACTGAGCGTATGAGCGATGAAAGCTAACCAAGCGCTGCTGTCGGACAAATTTTTCGCTGCGCTCCAAATTTGCCGCAGAGCGCGGCGTTATGAAGAGGAAAGAATGTGGAGTATTGCCTAAGCCCTAAATACGATCATTCTAAGCTTGATAACCCAACAGTTGATGACCTGATTGATGTTTTTGAGGATCTGTGGATTGGGTACGTATTTTCGCCTGTGGAAATGCTTCTAAACAACCAATACGGACACGTTGCTGCCGCAACTTTGCTTTCATCGTATTTTGAAGCAATTGAAAGCCACTATGCCGGCGAAAGCAGTGAAAAAAATCACGTAAATTCTTTGTTGCGGGGTTTTGCCGCGTGTTCACGTCAGATCAGCCAGGAGTTAAATCAGCCGCAAATCATATATACAAGCATGTTCGGTGCGGCCTGGTACATGAAGGTATGTTGAGCTTTCGAGTAAGCTACAGCCAAGCAGGCCAAAAGCCGATTTACGCCACCTATCCTAAGAATCCTGATGGAACACTTGATACCTCGCAAGGAGTGGAGTCGATAATCCTAAACATCCCCCTGGTGGCTAAGAGTGTGCGCCTCCATTTTGATAAATATTTAAAGGCGCTTCGTAGCAAGGCAGATCAAGGCTTGATCGACGCATTCGAACGAACAATGCGGCGGCAGCTCGGGGGGGGATCTAAAGAGCTATTAGTTGGCATGACGCTCGATGAATTTCTTGGCAATTCATAACAATGCCAAGCACCGCGACGTGGAGTTCCCCCACTCCAGTGGACACGCATCGATAACTCCCCAACAGGAGAGAACCGATGCCCGAGATGATCACGGGGAAGAAAACGCAACGCTATAGCACCGAGTTCAAAGTCAAAGCGGTGGAGTGGAGCCACCAGGCCCACAGAAGCGTCAAAGGCGTTGCCGAAGCACTGGATATTCACCCCTTCATGCTGTCACGCTGGCGAAAGGAATACCGAGAGGGACAGTTCTCTATGAAACGGGTCAAGAAAGCCCCGCCTGATGCTAAGCAGAAGATTCAGGAGCAGGATGAGGTCGCTCGCCTGAAGCGCCGCGTATCGGAGCTTGAGGAGGAGAATGACATCCTAAAAAAGTTTCAACGTTTTCAGGCAGAGGAACGACGGAAGCGTTCCGATTCGTCTGGAAACACCGAGGACAGCACGGAGTAAAGGCGCTATGTCGCCACCTGAACATCTCTCGGTCTGGCTACTACGCCTGGGCAAACCGGAAGCCCAGCCAGAGAGCCGCTGAAAATGCAGACCTGCTGTTGAAGGTCCGCAGAGTCTACAACGCCAGCAAGGGCCGTTATGGCAGTCCCCGGGTCTATCAGGCCCTGCGCCGAGAAGGTCTTGCGGTAGGTGAGAACCGGGTGGCCAGACTGATGAGGGAATGGGGCATGAAGGCCCGAGTCACGCGCGTCTATCGCCGCTTGAGCAAACGTCGAGACGACCTGAAAGCCCTGCCAAATTACCGGTTAGAAGCCCAAAAGCCGGTTGCGGTAAACCAGCAATGGAGTAGCGACGTCACCTACATCAAGCTGGGTAAAAAATACGTGTTTCTGGCGGTGGGACTGGACCTATTCTCACGTCGAATCATCAGCTGGCGATTGGGCGAGAGTCTGAGCGCAGACTTTGCTCGAGCCACCCTGCGTGAAGCCTTCCTAAGTTGGCAACCAGCACCTGACCTGCTGTTCCATACGGATCGCGGCATCGAGTACCGGGCTCACAAGACCCAGGCGCTGCTGAATCATTACCGTGTACGGCACAGCATGAACCGCCCGGGACAGTGTACTGATAATGCAGAAGTGGAGTCGTTCTTCAAAACGCTGAAGGGAGAGTTGCTGCACGCCACCAGCTTCATGACGTTGCGTCAGCTACGCAAGCATATCAGGGACTATATTGATGGCTACTATAACAGCCATCGGTTGCACAGTGGCCTTGGTTACCGGACTCCGGTAGAGTTCGAGGAGGTTAACTGATGGGGCGTGTCCACTTTTCTGGGGGAAGTCCAACGGCTTTTACGTTGCGGCTTCGCCTACACTACAAAGCCGCGCGGGTTGGCGGCGTTAAATATCAGAAATATCTCAATGGCCGCTTCTGTAGTGGCATAGTGAATCTGGCCACCTGGTTTTGGGTGTATGATCACTCCCATAGACAGTCAGGTGCAGATGATGACGAAGAAGAGAACGTTCAGCCCGGAATTTCGCTTGGAGGCGGCCCAGCTGCAGATGATGACGAAGAAGAGAACGTTCAGCCCGGAATTTCGCTTGGAGGCGGCCCAGCTTATGCGACGTCAACTACTTTGGCCGCTTGGCGACAATTAAAATGGCCGGTTGGGTGGGGTAATTGTCGTCAGTCTGACGACCCGGCTTTTCCTCCTTGTAATTGACGTTGATAAGCACGCTTACGGTAGCTTTCCCCGCTCAGCTCCATCAGCGTGGCGTGGTGCACCAACCGGTCGATGGCGGCCACCGCCATCATGCTGTCGGGGAAGATGCTGTCCCAGGCGCTGAACGGTTGGTTGGCGGTGATGATCAGGCTGGCCGACTCGTAACGGTGGGCGATCAGCTCGAACAGCACCGAGGTCTCGGCCTCGCTGCGCTTGACGTAGCCGATGTCGTCGATCACCAGCACGGCGTACTTGTCGAGCTTGATCAGGGCATCGCTTAGGCGCAGGGCCTGCTTGGCGGCCTGGAGCTCCTGGACCAGGCTTGAGGCGGTGACGTAGCGCACCCGGTAGCCCTGGTCGACCAGCGCATGGCCGAGCCCGGCCGCCACGTGGCTCTTGCCGACGC
Source organism: Halomonas salipaludis (assembly GCF_002286975.1). GTDB lineage: Bacteria > Pseudomonadota > Gammaproteobacteria > Pseudomonadales > Halomonadaceae > Franzmannia > Franzmannia salipaludis. Next base: position 1,941 of record NZ_NSKB01000015.1, on the reverse strand, counting down.
CGGAGGGCCCGAACAGCAGCAGGTTGTGGGCCTGGTCGACCCACTGCGTGTCGCCCGCGAGGGTGCTCAGCTGCCGGCGCTGCTCCGCCGCGATGGCAGCGAACTCAAAGGTCTCCAGCGTCTTGCCCACCGGCAGCCGAGCCTCCTTGAGGTGCCGGGCCAGCCGGCGTCGCTCACGCTCGGCCAGTTCGTGCTCGCACAGGGCGGCCAGCGTTTGTGGCAGGCTCCAGTTCTCGGCCCGGGCGCGGGTTTCCAGCTGGGTCCAGCAGGCGGCCATGGTGGGCAGGCGGAGCTGTCGCAGCAGCAGTGGCAGGGTCTGGGCATCAGGCATGGCAGCGCACCTCTGTGGCCGGCACGCTGGGCACCAGATGGTCGTAGCTGGCGATCTCATGCTGAGTCACCTGGGGAAACGCAATCGTGTGGCTCGGGGTGGCGGCGAAGCGGGCCTGAAGCTCAGCCAGCGTTGGGCTCTTCCCTCGCTCCAGGGCGCCCAGCCAGTAGCGGGCGATCGCCTCGGCCTGGTCCTGCTCGGCGGCCAGCGCCAAGGCGCCGACGATGCGCTTGCAGGCCTCGGCGACCGGCAAGGCGGCGGTCAGCCGGGCGTACAGCTCGCGCCAGTCCGCGCTCGGCAACAGTTCGTCGCGGAACGTCAGCCCCGCCAGCGCCCGGGGCTTGCGGACCAGCCAGCCGATCACATGGCGGTAGTCGATGACCCGCAGCCGGCCGCTTTCCGGCGTGGCATGCCGTCGCCGCAGCGTCAGCAACTCCTGCTGCGCGTGGTGCAGCACCAAGCGATCGTCGTAGAGGTGTACACGCAGCCGCTCGCCGATCAACCGGGACGGCACCGAGTAGAGCACCTTGCGCACCTGGATAGTGCTGGAGGTGGTGACGCGCACCGTCACCTCGCTGTAGTCGGTACCGGGCCGGCTGGGCAGTGGCTGCAGCGCGCCACGCTCGACGGTGATGCGGGCCGCGTTGCGGCGGTTGATCGCGGCGGCCACCTCATCGAGGAACGCCTGATAGTCATCGAGGCTGGCGAAGTCCTGGGAGCCACGCAGCGCCAGGCGCTGCTGCAGGCGCCGCTTGAAGTGACCATGCGGCGACTCGATGCTGGCGTTTTCATGGCCGCGCCCCGGGTTGTTGCGGGTGGCCGTCATGCCGTAGTGAGCGCACAGGGCGGCATAACGCACGGTGAGGTCGGCTTCCGTCTCCCGGCCCAGGTTGCGGAAGGCCGCCGACAGGCTGTCGGTGCGGTGCTCCGCGGGGACACCGCCAAGGCGCTCCAGCGCGCGGGTCAGGCCTTCGGCCAGCGCCGGGTAGCTCTCTCCACCGAGCACCACCCGCACATCACACCAGCCGCTGTAGGCCAAGCGGAAGTGGTAGAGCCGGTGATCAAGCGGCTCCCCTGCCACGGTAATGACGATCCCCTTGAGTTCGGTGAAGTCGGAGAGGCCGCGCAGCCCGGGGCCATGGGTTTGCGGGAACATCACCTCTTTCTCCGGGCCGTGCGCGGCCCGCCAGCCCTTGACCCGGCGCTGCAGGGTGCGCAGCAGGCTGTCCGGATACTGGCCGGGGTGCTGCTCCTGCAGCCACTCCAGCAGGGTCAGTGCCTGCAAGCCCGGGGCAGCGGCCAACTGGGGGACGAGCGTGGTCTCCCACACATCGGCGAAGGGGTCGGATCGGGTTCGCCAGTGCCGTGGTGCCGGCAGCTCAGAGGACTCGGCCCGGCGTTCGAGGCGGCGAGCGGTTCTGACGGAGAGGCCGGCCTTGGCGGCGGCGACCTCCTGGGTCTGGCCTTGTTGGCGTTGCGACATATAGAGCGTGACCTGTTGGCTGGTGACCGCCATACCGGCTCCCTGGTGGGTCGGGACAAGCGGTCAAGCTTAGGGCAACCGGCCACAATAGTTGTCGTCGGCCGGCCAGAGTAATTGTCGCTCTATA
>NZ_NSKB01000014.1 GCF_002286975.1 Halomonas salipaludis | reverse complement strand
GCGCCGATGGTAGTGTGGGGTCTCCCCATGCGAGAGTAGGTCATCGTCAGGCACTTATACCAAAACCCCAGCTTCGGAAGAGGCTGGGGTTTTTTCATGGGCATGGGGAAACCCGGCTCTTTATATGTGGGGCCGCTTCGCGGGCCGGCCCCTCGCCAGCTCGGGGCGTTCGACCGCCCTCGCGGCGGTGCCGCGAAGGGCTGGGCGGTCTCACCCCCATGCGAGATATGTCATCGTCAGGCACTTATTCAGAAGCCCCGGCCAATTGGTCGGGGCTTCGTCGTTTGGGGGTTTCCCATGGACCCCGTTTGTCGGGAACAAACGGGAACCGCTTTAGCTGGCCCGAAGGGCGAGTCTCAGGATGAGACGAGTAGAGTAGCGGGAGGCCGCCCCGGTCGTCAGGCGCTTATACCAAAACCCCAGCTTCGGAAGAGGCTGGGGTTTTTTCATGGGCATGGGGAAACCCCGCTCTGGTCACTGGCCAATGCACGGTGATCGTACCGTGTGCCGAGGGCAGTTCGATGCGGATCTCCCCGGCGGTGGTGATCGGCGCTGGCAGGTTACCCGCTACCGGCGGCACCGGCAGAGGCATGAAGTCTGGCACGACTGGCAACTGGCTGTGGCGCTTGGCTTTGCGGATCCAGGTCTGCACGAGGTTGGTGTTGAGCCCATGCTGCAGGGCGACCTGAGCAATCGAGGCATCGCCCTTGAGGCAGGCCGCAACGATCTTGACCGGGAAGGAAGGGGCATAGCGACCACGGCGGCGAATCTCACGCTCGGTGCTTGGAGGAGTCATGAATAGGTGCCCACTTGTTAATAGATGGGCACCTAGTGTTCGGGGTTTTTTCATGGCAGCTTAGAATGGCGTAAAGAACACTTATGTTGCGTTTTCCTGAGAGTGGGTAAGCAGAACGGCTAACCGGGGAGGAGGGCTATGCGATGGCGACGAGGCGGCTTTTGGGCAACGCTTTGCCTGATGGCATGGGCAACCTCCTTCGCGGGAGAAGAGCAGGCGGAAGAGAAAAGAGTGCGGATCGCTACGCTCTACGATTACCCCCCCTATGGTTTCTACGTTGAGGGTCAGGGCTCTCCCATCTCAGAAGTGGTGGTGCCCCCGGGGAGCAATACTAGCGGGTTCCGAGGCTATAGCTGGGATATCGTGAGAGAGAGCTTTCATTCCCAGGGCTATACCGTTGAGCTGGTGATCACGCACTGGGCGCGAGCGATAGCAAACGTCAAGCAGGGTAACGCCGACCTGCTGTATCCGACCGGCATCAACCGCGAGCGACAGGCCTATTTCTCCTATTCCGAGTCGCCGGTGAATGATGCGGCCTTTCTGGTGTACGTCAATCGGGCCACGGATATCGAGTGGCGAGGACTGGCTTCTCTGGAGGGCAAAACCATCGGCATGGTTCGGGACTACAACTTAGGCGATGAGTGGAACGGGTATGAGGGGATATCGAAGTACCCTCTCAATAGCATTGAGCAGGGCTTTCGCATGCTGCAACGGGAACGGCTGGACGGCTTCGCGGGCTACGAAACGATCTGGGACAAGGTGCTCCAGCAGATGGGACTGCAGGGGCAGTTCGACAAGTTACCTGAATTTGGTGCTAGCAGAGAGTATGTCGCGGGCTTGAAGAGCAATCCCGGCACCGAGCAACGTTTGCGTGACTTCGATGCCGGACTCCAGGCGATTAAAGCGAGTGGCGAGTATCAGCGCATCGTGGAGGCTTGGCGTTGATACTAACGAGGGGCTCGCGGAGATGTCCTCCCACAGCCCCTGATGGCCTCAACCACAGAGCGACTCCAGCACCTCGATCAGGCTGTCCATCTCATCGTCGGTGCCGATGGAGATACGCATGAAGTCGCGCAGCGCCTCGGTGTTGAAGTGTCTCACCAGGATCGCGCGCTCACGCAGTCCGGCGAATAGCTGGGCGGCGTCGACCCGGGGGTGGCGAACGAGCACGAAATTGGCTTGGGACGGCAGTACCTCGAAGCCTAGCTCGCTCAAGCGCCGACGGGTGCGCTCGCGAGTGGTGATGACCTTCTCGCGGCACGCCTCGAAGTGCTCGGTGTCCTGTAGGGCAGCGACACCGGCGGCATTGGCGATGCTGTCGATGGGGTAGGAGTTGAACGAGTTCTTGATGCGCTCCAGGCCCTCGATCAGCTCGCGGGAGCCGATGGCATAGCCGAGCCTGAGGCCGGCCAGGCTGCGCGACTTGGAGAAGGTGCCGGTCACCAGCAGGTTGGGATAGCGGGATACCAGCGGAACGGCGCTCTCTCCGCCGAAGTCGACATAGGCTTCATCCACCAGCACCACGCAGTCACGGACACGCTCGAGCAGTGCGGCGATCGCTTCGCGGCCGTGACCGTGGCCGGTCGGCGCATTGGGGTTGGCGAAGATCACGCCGCCGCTGTCGGCGCTGAAGGCCTCCAGCGGCACCTGCCATTCGTCGCCGAGTGCCAGGGTGCGGTAGTCGATGCCGTACAGGCGGCAGTAGACCGGGTAGAAGCTGTAGGTGATGGCCGGCATCGACAGCGGCTTGTCCTGGCAGAAGAAGGCCTGGAAGGCCAGCGCCAGCACCTCATCGCTACCGTTACCGACGAACACCTGGTCGAGCTCGACGCCGTGGGCCTCGGCCAGTGCCTGGCGCAGGGCAGTGGCCTCGGGGTCGGGATAGAGGCGCAGGTGATCGACGGGATAGTCACGCAGCGCCTGCTCGACGCCTGGCGCCGGCGGGTAAGGGTTCTCATTGGTGTTCAGCTTGATCAGCTGCTCACGTGGCTGCTCGCCGGGTACGTAGGGGGTCAGCTCCCGGACGATCGGGTTCCAGAACTTGCTCATGGTCACTCGCATAGACAGGGGGCGCATGGGCGCCTGTGGATAGCACTTTGGTCATGGTGACGCGGCCTCGGGCGCAGCGCAAGCACCGGTCATGCTAGGCTGTGCCGCTCTGCACAGGGATCGCTCGATGATTGCTCAAATTCTCGCCACGCTGCTGCCGGTGTTTCTGATCGCCGGCTGCGGAACGCTGTATGGACGCTTCCGCACCCCGGACATTCGCGGGCTCAACACGCTGAGCATGGAGCTGTTCGTCCCGATGCTGGTGTTTGCGGTACTCGCCGATGGGCAGGCGCCGCTGGAAGAGTATGCCGGCCTTGCGGCGGCAGCGGCCATCGTGGTGCTGGGATCGGGGCTGCTGCTGTGGCCGCTGGTCAAGTGGCTGCGCTTGGAGCCCAAGACCTTCCTGCCACCGATGATGTTCAACAACTCCGGCAACATGGGGATCCCGCTGCTGGTATTGGCTTTCGGCGAGGCCGCACTGCCCGCGGCGGTGGTGGTGTTCATCGTCGAGATGCTGCTGCATTTCTCGGTGGGGCTGTACATGCTCAATCCGCGCACGCCGATGTGGCGGCTGCTGCGCATGCCGATCGTATTGGCCAGCATCGCCGGCCTGGCGGTCAACCTCAGCGGTGTGGCGTTGCCTGGCTGGCTGCTGGAGGCGTTGCACATGCTGGGCAGCGTGAGCATTCCACTGATGCTGTTCGCCCTCGGCGTGCGTATGCTCGACATCGACTTCGGCGACTGGAAGACCGGCGCACTGGGGGCGGTGCTCTGCCCGCTATCGGGGCTGATCATTGCTGCGCCGCTGGTCTGGCTACTCGATCTGACCGGCCTGCAGGCGACGACGCTATGGGTCTTTGCCGCTCTGCCACCGGCGGTACTCAACTACCTGGTCGCTGAGCAGTATCGCCAGGAGCCCCAGAAAGTCGCCTCCTTGGTGTTGATCGGCAACCTGGGTAGCCTGGTGGTGATACCGATCGTGCTTGGCTTGGTGTTCGCCTACGGCGGATGAGTGAACCGAGGCCTTGATTAGCCCTCTAACGATCTCCATCTATGCAGGCACACGTCCACTACAGGGAATCACGATGGCCTATTCGACCTTGTTGTCGCCACTGACCGTTGGCAGCCTCCAACTGCCCAATCGAGTGATCATGGCGCCGCTGACCCGGGCGCGCACGCCGGACGGTGTGCCCGGCAAGCTGCAGCAGCGCTACTATGCCCAGCGCGCCAGTGCCGGGTTGATCATCAGCGAAGCCACCAATATCTCGCCCACTGCCCGCGGCTATGTCTACACCCCGGGGATATGGAGCGATGAGCAGGTGCTCGGCTGGAAGGGCGTGGTCGATGCCGTGCACCGCGAGGGTGGGCGTATCGCCCTGCAGCTGTGGCACGTCGGCCGGATTTCCCACGAGTCGGTACAGCCCGACGGCCAGGCGCCGGTGGCGCCCAGCGCGCTGCGCGCCGAAGGCGCCAACTGCTTTATCGAGTTCGAGGACGGCAGCGCTGGCCAGCATCCGACCAGTACACCGCGTGCACTGGAGACCGACGAGCTGCCGGCGATCGTCGCCGACTATCGCCATGCGGCTCACAACGCCAAGCGCGCCGGCTTCGATATGGTCGAGGTTCACGCTGCCAACGCTTATTTGCTGCAGCAGTTCATGGCCACCGGTAGCAACCATCGCAACGATCGCTATGGTGGCAGCGTGGTGAATCGCGCGCGGCTGGTCCTGGAAGTGGTCGATGCGGTTTGCGAGGTAATGGGCGCCGGTCGTGTGGGTATTCGTCTATCGCCGTTCATCGAGATCTTCGGACTCCAGGACGATGAGCCCCAGGCGATGAGTGACTATCTGGCCGAGCAGCTGTCGCGCCGTGGTATCGCCTATGTGCATATCAACGAGCCGGACTGGACCGGCGAAGGGCCGCAGTTGAGCGACGACTTCCGTCGTGGACTGCGTGAGCGTTTCAGCGGCAGCCTGATCTACTGCGGTCACTATACGGCGTCGCGCGCTGAGGCGTTGATCGAGAACGACCTGGGCGATGCCGCGGCCTTCGGCAGGCCGTACATTGCCAACCCCGATCTGGTCGAGCGTTTTGCCGAGGACGCCGAGCTCAATCAGCCGGATCCGGCGACATTCTATGGTGGTGGAAGCGAAGGCTACACCGATTACCCACGACTGGCCGAAGCCACTGCTTGAACGCAGTAGGCGCGCGGAACTGTCCGCGCGCCTTGCTTGTCGGTTATGCTGTCAGGTAGTGGTCGCGGTTCGCGACACTTAGGCCCAATGGTTAGGAGGACTCTCATGCGAATCAGGACGTTGCTGGCCGGTTCCGCCGTGCTTGCCGTGATGGCGGGCTGTGCCGCCGGTCCGACGGAAGGCCCCGCGCCGGATATGGCCGCAGACGGGGAGGCGGTCTATCAGGGCACGCTCCCTTGCCGCAATTGCGCGGGTATCGATATCGACGTGCGGATGATGGGTGATGAACAGAGCGCCGACGAGGAGCGTACCTTCGCCCTCGAGGCCAGTTATCGCGAGCATCCCCAGGACCCGCCCAGCGAGAACTACACAGGTAATTGGGAAGTCCTCAGCGGTAGTGCCGATGATCCCAACGCCACCGTCTACGAGCTGACACCCGATAATGAAGGGCAGATCTACTACTTCCTGCGCGTGGATGATACCACCCTGGAACTGATCGACCCCGAGCGTCGGCGCTTCGAGAATAACGACATGCTGCAGCTGCAGCGTCAGTAAACGACGCATGCGGTAGCACAGCGGGGCGGCCTTCGGGCCGCCCCGCTGCGTTTCGGGAGTCGGCGCCGTGGGCCCTGGCTGCTAGAATGCTCCTTCGTTTGCGTGGGATGCCAACATGGCCAAGGCGAAGAGTGCCTTCGTATGCACCGAGTGCGGTGCCGAGTACAGCAAGTGGCAGGGCCAGTGCTCGAGCTGCCGTGAATGGAACACCTTGAGCGAGGTGCGCCTGGCAGCGGCGCGGCCGGGTGCCGGTGCCGCGCCCTCGACCACTGGCCGCAGCGGCTACGCCGGGATCGTGTCGCGTGAGGTGATCGACCTGGCGGCGGTGGATCTCAGTGAAGTGCCGCGCTTCTCGTCGACCTTCGGCGAGTTCGATCGCGTGCTGGGTGGTGGCCTGGTGCCGGGCTCGGCGGTGCTGCTCGGCGGCCACCCGGGGGCCGGCAAGTCGACCCTGCTGCTGCAGACCGCCTGCAAGCTGGCCCAGCACAAGTCCGCCCTCTATGTCACCGGCGAGGAGTCGCTGTCGCAGGTGGCGATGCGCGCCCACCGCCTGCAGCTGCCTACCCAGGGGTTGAAGATGCTGGCCGAGACCAGCGTCGAGACGATCCTCGCCGTCGCCGAGCGTGAACGCCCCGAGGTGCTGATCATTGACTCGATCCAGACCATGCACCTCGACGACATCGCCTCGGCGCCGGGTGGCGTGGCCCAGGTGCGCGAATCCGCTGCGGCGCTGACCCGTTTTGCCAAGCAGTCCAACACTGTGTTGCTGCTGGTCGGCCACGTCACCAAGGATGGCTCGCTGGCCGGTCCCAAGGTGCTGGAGCATATGATCGATGCGTCGCTGCTGCTCGAGGGCGGTGCCGACTCGCGTTTCCGTACCCTGCGCGGCCAGAAGAACCGCTTCGGCGCGGTCAACGAGCTGGGGGTGTTCGCGATGCTCGAGCACGGCCTCAAGGAGGTCAAGAATCCCAGCGCGATCTTCCTGTCGCGTAGCGAGGAGCAGAGCTCGGGCAGCCTGGTGATGGTGGTCTGGGAGGGCACTCGGCCGATCCTGGTCGAGGTGCAGGCGCTGCTCGACGACTCGGCGCTGGGCAATCCGCGCCGCGTAGCGGTGGGCCTCGATCACAATCGCCTGGCCATGCTGCTGGCGGTGCTGCATCGCCATGGCGGCCTGTTCACCGGCGACCAGGACGTGTTCCTCAACGTGGTCGGCGGGGTCAAGGTACTCGAGACCAGCGCCGACCTGGCGGTACTGCTGGCGGTGGTGTCGAGCCTGCAGAGCCGCCCGCTGCCCCGCGAACTGGTGGTATTCGGCGAGGTCGGCCTGTCCGGCGAGATTCGCCCGGTGCCGAGCGGTCAGGAGCGCATCGTCGAGGCCGCCAAGCACGGCTTCACCCGTGCCATCGTGCCGCGCGGCAATGCCCCCAAGAGCTCCCCGCCGGGCATGCAGGTGATCGCCGTCGACAAGCTCGCCGAAGCGATCGAGGCGCTGTGATGCCGTCAGCTAGACTCAATTCAATCACTGCCGCAAGGAGAGCCCGATGAGTGCCATTCGTCTGACCCAGTACAGCCACGGTGCCGGCTGTGGCTGCAAGATCGCCCCGGACGTGCTCGACAGCATTCTCGCCAAGGCTGGCCCTGGCGCCGGTCACAAGCGACTGATCGTCGGCAACCAGGGGCGCGAGGACGCCGCGGTCTACGATCTGGGCGACGGCCGCGGAATGATCGCCACCACCGACTTCTTCATGCCGATCGTCGATGACCCCTTCGACTTCGGCCGCATCGCCGCCACCAATGCCATCAGCGACGTCTATGCCATGGGCGGCACGCCGGTGATGGCGCTGGGCATCCTCGGCTGGCCCCTCGACAAGCTGGGTGCCGACATCGCCGGTGACGTGGTGGCAGGAGCCCAGGCGGTGTGCCGCGAGCTGGGCCTGGCGCTGGCCGGCGGCCACTCCATCGATGCCCCGGAGCCGATCTTCGGCCTGGCAGTCAACGGCCTGGTCGACCTCAAGCATCTCAAACTCAACAACGCCGCCAAGCCTGGTGACCTGCTCTACCTGACCAAGCCGCTGGGCGTCGGCATGCTGACCACCGCCGAGAAGCGCGGGCTGCTCCAGGCCGGCCATCAAGGGCTGGCCCGCGAGACCATGCTCAAGGCCAATGATATCGGCGTGGCGCTGGCCAAGGTCGAGGGCGTGCACGCCATGACCGATGTCACCGGCTTCGGCCTGGCCGGCCACCTGGCCGAGGTGTGTGCCGCCAGCGGCGTGGCCGCGCGGATCGACTTCAAGCAGCTGCCGCGCCTGGCCGAGGCCGAAGCCTACCGCCGCCAGGGCGCGGTGCCGGGCGGCAGCGACCGCAATCGCCAGGCGCTGGGTGAAAGCCTGCCGGCGATGGACGAGGCGCACTGGCAGTGGCTATGCGACCCGCAGACTTCCGGCGGCCTGCTGCTCTCCGTACACCCCTCCTGGGAAGACGACGTCGAGCGCATCGGTCGCGCCCACGGCATCGAACTGCAGCCGTTCGGCGAGATGGTCAAGGCCGACGGCCCGGTACTGATTCGGGTGAGTGGATGAGCGAGCTACCGCAGGTCGCCCCCGATCTGGCCCTGCTGAGCGAGGGCCGTACGCTGATCGACGTGCGCGCCCCGGTAGAGTTTGCCCAGGGCGCCCTGCCCGGTGCCGTCAACCTGCCGCTGATGGACGACGAGGAGCGCCACCGGGTGGGTATCGCCTACAAGCAGCGGGGGCAGGCAAGCGCCATCGCGCTGGGCCAGCAGCTGGTCAGCGGCAGCCTCAAGACTAGCCGCGTCGAGGCCTGGCAGCGGCTGCTGGCCAGGCACCCGGACGCCATCGTCTACTGCTTCCGCGGTGGGCTGCGTTCCCAGGTCGCCCAGCAGTGGCTGGCCGAGGCCGGCCTGCAGCGGCCGCGTATACGCGGCGGCTGGAAGGCCATGCGCCAGGCGCTGTGCGCACGCATCGATGCCGCCGCCGAGCAGCCGCTGCTGGTCGTGGGTGGCCTGACCGGCTGTGCCAAGACGGCGCTGATTCAGCGCCTGCCCGGCGGCCTGGACCTGGAAGCGTGCGCGCGCCACAAGGGCTCGGCGTTCGGACGCCATCCGCTGCAGTCGCCCTCGCAGATCGACTTCGAACACGACATGGGTCGCCGGCTGCTGTCACTGCCGGGGCCGCTGGTGGTAGAAGACGAGTCGCGCCATATCGGTGCGGTCAATGTGCCGCTGGCGTTCTGGCATGCCATGCAGCAGGCGCCGCGGGTTCGCGTCGAGATGCCGCTGGACTGGCGGCTGGCGCAGATTCGCAAGGATTACATCGATGACCTGTGGGAGGTATATCGCTCGCAGTTCGGCGAGTGGCTGGGCTGGGCGCTGATGCGCAAGCAGCTGACCTCGTCGCTGGCACGACTCGCCAGGCGGCTCGGTAGCGCCCGGCTGGCGCGTCTACAACGCCTGCAGCAGTTGGCCTTCCGCGAACATGCCCGCGGCGACCGCCAGGCCCACGAGGCGTGGCTGGCGCCGCTGCTCACCGAGTACTATGACCCCATGTACCGCCATCAGCTGGAGAAGGGCGAACGGGCGTTTCTCCATGTCGGCGACTGGGACAGCTGCCTGGCCGCGGCCCGCGACTGGTCAGCCAGGCACGCTGCGCAGCCAGTCGAGCAGCACGCGGTCGAGTAGTGAGGCGAGCTGGTCGAAGCGCCGCGGTTCGGCGAGGATCTCGTCGCGGGGCTGGACGAAACGCTGATTGGCGACGGTTGCCATCCCGGACTGTGCGTCGAGATGTGCACGCACGCTGGGCTCGGTGGCTTCGAGGTGGCACTGCAGCGCCACCACCCGGCCGCCGTCCCAGCTGAAGCCTTGCACCGGGCTGGCGGTGCTGGCGCCGAGCGGTAGCGCGCCTTCAGGGAGGCCAAAGATGTCGCGGTGGCACATGAAGGCCTCGAACTGCTCGGGCAGGTCGAACGGGCTGTCCTCGGCCAGGGTGACGCGGTGAAAGCCGAGCTCCGGGTAGGTGCCCGGCGAGACGATGGCCCCCAGGCCCTCGGCGATCAGCCCGGCGCCGAAGCCGACGCCGAGCAGTGGCTTGCCGCTCTTCAGCGCACGCTGGATCAGCTTGCGCTCGCGGCTCAGCCAGTCGGCGTGGGGCGGGGCGAGGTCGAGTGGTGCATCGAGCACGATCAGTGCATCGCAGTCCTCGAGCCGCGGTGGCGCCTCGCCGCGGTGCAGCAGGCAGCCGTTGTAGCTGTGACCCATGCCGGTCAGCCAGTCGGCGAACCGTGCGGGACCCAGGTGGTCGGCGTGGTGCAGAAAGTAGATGTGCATATCGATCCATGATGAACACGCCGACGCGTAGCTGTCCAGCGGCGGCGAGATGATGGAGGTGGCTAGTGGCCAATGCTGCGTTGCTTGAACAGATCTACACCATCGTCGCGCAGATTCCTGCCGGCCGTGTGACCACCTACGGGCGGGTCGCCAAGATGACCGAGGGTGCCACGCCGCGCATGGTCGGCTCGGCGATGCGCCATCTGCCCGATGGCCACGGCCTGCCCTGGCATCGCGTGATCAACGCCACGCGCCGCGTAACCGATCACGGCGGGGCCCAGCGCCAGCGCGACAAGCTGCGCGCCGAAGGCGTGGTGTTCGACGCCAGCGGCCGCGTACCCACCACGCTGCTGTGGCCTTGAGCCCGCTTTTCGTACACGGTGGCCGAGATTGCTACCCCAAGGAGATACCATGAGCGCCCCCGGCTTCAATCAGCGCCTGCGCCAGCTCGGCCCGCGCCAACGTCAGGCCTTCATGGCCGCGCTCTGCGAACGACTGCTGCCCAACTATGCCCTGTATGCCGAGAACAGCGGCCACGGCGACGTGCGCGGCCTGCGGGTGATTCTCGACCTGGTGTGGGAGTCGCTTGCGGTGCGCGAGGCGAAGATCGACTTCGAGCGCCAGGCTGACAAGCTCGCCGAGCTCGAACCGCCGGCCGATGATGACAGCTTCGGTGCGCGGCGGGCGCTGGAAGCGGTGGTGGCGCTGTCGGCGCTGCTCGATACTCTGCGCGGCGATGCCGAGGAAGCGGTGTTCGAGGTCAGCCTCAGCTCGCGCGGCGGCGTACGCGCCTTCATCGAGCTGAGCGAAGGCGAAGAGGACGAGGCGCGGCTGGCCGAGCTGGTGCGCAGCCACCCGCTGATGGAGGATGAGCAGGCCTTCCAGGGCGAAGTGCTGGACAGCGTCGAGCGCCACCCGCTCGACCGCGACACGCTCAAGGCGCTGCGCCAACTGGGGCGCAACGACGGGATCAGCAACCTTGGGCTGTCACTCGACGACGCTTGAGATCACGACTAGAAGCGGATGCCGCCGGTGACCATCATGCCGGCGGTGCCGAATACGATCACGTCGCTCTCGAAACGACCCCACTGCACGCCGAGGCTGGGCAGGACGGCCGGGGCAATGCCGTAGTGGTTGAAGGGAATATTGTCCTGGCGCTCATCCTTGTAGCCGCGCAGCAGGCCTGCGGTGAGCTTGGCGCGCACGGTGAGGTTGTCGCTGGGGCGCCATAGCGGGAATTCGCGTCCGGCATAGAAGTACCAAGTAGGCTGGTCGAAGGAGTTCTTGAACCAGGCGGTGCCCGCCAGCCAGCGGTGTGGGTTGTGCAGCTCGACGCTGATCAGGTTTTGCTGGTTGGTATGGTCCGGCTGAGGGTTGAAGTGGCGGGTATAGAGGCTGGTCTGCACCAGCACGTGGTTGAGCTCGAGCGTCGGTGGCCAGTCGAACCGTGACGACTCGGCGGTTGCTGCTGAACTGATTGACACTGCCACGCCTACCAGCATCGCGAGTATGGCCTTCCGTGGTGTCATGTCCATGTCTGCCCTCAGGTTATAGACGCATCTCGATGCCGCGATCGGCCATATAGCGCTTGGCGTCGGGGATGCTGTACTCACCGAAATGGAAGATGCTGGCGGCGAGCACCGCATCGGCGCCGCCGTCGATGACGCCGGCGACCAGATGGTCGAGAGTGCCGACCCCGCCCGAGGCGATCACCGGCACACTGACCGCGTCGCTGATCGCGCGGGTCACACCGAGATCGAAGCCGGCCTTGGTGCCGTCGCGATCCATGCTGGTCAGCAGCAGCTCGCCGGCGCCGAAATCGACCATCTTGCGTGCCCACTCAACGGCATCCAGGCCGGTGGGCTTGCGCCCGCCATGGGTGAAGATCTCCCAGCGCGGCGGCTCGCCCTCGGCGGAGACTCGCTTGGCGTCGATGGCGACCACGATGCACTGGCTGCCGAAACGCTCGGTGGCCTCGCGCACGAATTCCGGGTTGGTCACCGCCGCAGTATTGATCGAGACCTTGTCGGCACCGGCGTTGAGCATGGTGCGAATATCCTCGCAGCTGCGGATGCCGCCGCCCACCGTCAGCGGGATGAAGACTTCCCCGGCGATGCGCTCGACCATCTCCACGGTGGTGCCGCGATTCTCGTGGCTGGCGGTGATGTCGAGGAAGGTGATTTCGTCGGCGCCCTGCTGGTTGTAGCGCTTGGCGATCTCCACCGGATCACCGGCGTCGCGAATACCGACGAAGTTGACGCCCTTGACCACTCGGCCGGCGTCGACGTCGAGGCAGGGGATGATGCGCTTGGCGAGTCCCATGGATCAGCTCCCGGCCTGGGTGAATTGGTCGCCCAGCTCGTCACACAAACGCTGGGCTTCGGCAACGTCGAGGCTGCCCTCGTAGATGGCGCGCCCGGTGATGGCGCCGAGGATGCCGTCGCCGGCCACCGCGCTCAGCGCGCGAATATCGCCGAGGTTGGTGACGCCGCCCGAGGCGATTACCGGCAGGCCGCCGACCCGGGCCAGCTCGGCGGTGGCCTCGACGTTGACGCCGCCCATCATGCCGTCACGGGCGATATCGGTGTAGACGATGCTGGATACGCCGTCGCCGGCGAAGCGCCTGGCAAGCTCGGTGGCCTTGAGCGAGGAGACCTCGGCCCAACCGTCGGTGGCCACATAGCCGTCGCGGGCATCGAGGCCGACGATCACATGGCCGGGGAAGGCACGGCACATCTCGCTGACGAAGGCCGGCTCCTTGACCGCCTGGGTGCCGATGATCACATAGGTGACACCGGCCGCCAGGTAGTGCTCGATGGTCGCCGGGGTGCGGATACCGCCGCCGATCTGGATCGGCAGGTCGGGATAGGCGCGGGCGATGGCGGTGACCGCGTCACCGTTGACCGGCTTGCCTTCGAAGGCGCCGTTGAGGTCGACCAGATGCAGACGCCGCGCGCCGGCCTCGACCCAGCGAGCGGCCATTGCCACAGGGTCGTCGCCGTAGCTGGTGGCGTCGTCCATGCGGCCCTGTTTGAGGCGGACGCATTGGCCGTCTTTGAGATCGATGGCGGGAATTACCAGCATGTCGTGTCCTCTTCGGCGCCCGGGCAGGCGGCCATATCCAGAATGAGTCGTCGTGGCGGCGGCAGTGGCGCTCGGCTCACGGCGTCCAGTTGACGAAGTTCTCCAGCAGGCGCAGGCCCGCCGCCGAGCTCTTCTCGGGATGGAACTGGGTAGCGAACACCGGGCCGCGGCCGATCGCCACGTGGGCCTGGGTAGTACCGTAGTCGGTGGTGCCGAACAGCGTGGCGTCGTCGCTGACATCGACATAGTAACTGTGCACGAAATAGAACCGCTCGCCGTCGTCGATGCCCTCCCACAGCGCATGGGGCTGGTGCTGGCCCACCTGGTTCCAGCCCATGTGCGGCACCTTGAGGCGGTTACCGTGGGCATCGTGCATATCCACCGGGAAGCGCCGCACGCGCCCAGGCATGAAGCCCAGGCAGGCCACGCCGCCGTTCTCTTCGCTGTCGTCGAGCAGCATCTGCTGGCCGACGCAGATACCCAGCAGTGGCTTCTCGGCCTTGCTCAGCAGCTCGAGTACCAGCCCCTTGACCTCGCTGCGTTCGAGCTCGCCCATGCAGTCGCGAATCGCCCCCTGGCCGGGCAGCACCAGCCGCGTGGCCCCGTGGATGCGGCGCGGGTCGCGGGTGACGACGACGTTCTCGTGGGTGACATGCTCCAGCGCCTTGGCGACAGAGTGCAGGTTGCCCATTCCGTAGTCGATCACGGCGATGGTCATGAGGCGCTCCTTACGAGGGGACGGTGGTGAGGGCTGTGGGCATCGCTGCTCACAGGCAGCCCTTGGTCGACGGCATCTGGCCGGCCATGCGTGGGTCTTCGGCAACCGCCATGCGCAGGGCACGGCCGAAGGCCTTGAAGATGGTCTCGGCCTGGTGGTGGGCGTTGAAGCCCTTTAGGTTGTCGATATGCAGGGTCACCTGGGCATGGTTGACGAAGCCCTGAAAGAACTCCCAGAACAGCTGGGTATCGAGGCGGCCGATAGCGGCGCGGGTGAACTCGACGTCCATGAACAGCCCGGCGCGTCCAGAGAAGTCTACCACCACCCGCGACAGCGCTTCGTCGAGCGGCACATAGGCGTGGCCGTAGCGGTAGATGCCGCGCTTGTCACCGATCGCCTGGGCAAAGGCCTGGCCAAGGGTGATGCCGAGATCCTCGACGGTATGGTGGTCGTCGATGTGCAGGTCGCCCTGGGCCTGGATATCGAGGTCGATCAGGCCGTGGCGTGCCACCTGGTCGAGCATATGGTCGAGGAAGGGCACGCCGCTCTCGCCGCTGAGCTGGCCCTGGCCGTCGAGATTCACGCTCACCGTGATCTGCGTTTCCTTGGTGTCGCGAGAAACCGTGGCGGTACGCTCGGTCATGGGGCTGAGTCTCCTGCGCTGGGCGCATTGGCTGGATTCGGGACGCTTCGCATGGCGACGGCGCGGCGGTCGAGCCATCCATTATAGAGAATCGGTCGCCCCATCCGCTACAATGCGGGTCATTGACGGACGATCCGATGTGCCGTCCCGGCCAGGGGAGATCAAACATGCCGGTTACGCTTCACAGGGTCGATCACCGCGACTGGTCAACGGATGACCAGACCGCCCTCGACCTCTCTCGTATCTATGCCGATGCACCTGCCGAGCGCTTGCCTGCGCCCGCCGACGATTTCATTCGCGATCACCTCGAGGGTGGAGGACTGTTCTGCTGTGCCTGCTTCAATGGCCGCCTGCTGGGCGCGGTAGCGGTGATTATCGATGCCGAGGCCTGGTGGTTAGCCTACACCTGTGTACGCAAGACCACCCGCCGACGCGGCGTCGGTTCACGTCTGCTGGCGCTGGTCGGCGAGGCGGCGGCCGCCGAACGGCGCATGCTGCGGGTGGCCAGCGCAACCCTGCAGATGGGCGACCAGCTACTACTGACTCGGCTTGGCTATCGCGCCTCGCCCGAGGGCGACTATTTCGAACTTAATCCGCGCAGTTCCCGGGGAGGACATCAATGAGAGCGCTACTGCGAACCCTGCTGGCGGTCATCGGGGTACTGGGTCTGGTGGTGGTCGGTGCCGTGGTCTATGTTACCACCTTCTTCGACCCCAACGACCTCAAGCCGCGACTGATCGACGTGGTTCGCGAACAGACCGGCCTCGAGCTGACCCTCGACGGTCCGCTGTCGTGGTCGTTCTACCCGCGGTTGGGGGTTAGCGTGGTCGACGCCGAGGCCTGGCTACCGGATCAGGCCGGCGACGAAGAGGCCTTCGTTGCCCTCGACAAGGCCGAAGTCAGCCTGGCCTTTGCCCCACTGCTCACCGGTGAAATCGCCATCGAGGGCCTGACGCTCGACGGCATGCGCCTCAACCTCGATCGCGACGCCGAGGGCCAGGGCAACTGGGAAGTGCTGCTCGAACGTCTCGACGAGCGCAGCGAAGAGGCCGCCGAAGCGCTGGCACCGGCCTCCGCCGGGCCGGCTGCGGGCGAGGATGCCGGGATGCGTGTGGCGCTCAATGTCGCCAGCGTCACTCTGCGTGGCAGCGAGGTGCGCTATCGCGACTGGCAACGCGACCTGCAGCTGCGCGTCACCGGCCTCGACATCAGTGGCAGCAACGTCAATCCGCAGCGCGCCTTCCCGCTCAAGAGCGCTTTCCGGCTCTCGGCCTACCCCGATGCCGCCTGGCAGGAGAGCGACGAGGTCGAGCCCGAGTGGGTCAGCAGCGTACGCGGCGAAAGCCGGGTGCGGCTGGGCCTGCGCGACGGCCGCTACGAGCTCGAGAACCTCAGCCTCGAAACCAGCACCACCCTGGCAGCGTTGGGGGACCGCAAGCAGCAGGCCAACCTGGAACTACGCCAGCTGGTGGCCAATAGCGAGACTCGGCAGTTGGAGATTGACGGCGGCCGCCTCGACAGTAGCCTGGTGCATCCCGCCGCCGGTGACCGCGCGCTGTCACTGAGCCTGGGCTTCATCGCCGATCTCGACTTCGACGAGCAGCACCTGCACCTGCGCAGCCTGGAACTGAGCGGGCCCGATGACCTCGATCTCAGCGGCAGCGTGACGGTCACCGAGCTATTCGATGCGCCGCGCTATACCGGCCTGGTGAGCCTGGCGCCGCTGTCGCTGCGGCCATGGCTGGCGCGCTTCGACGCCCTGCCTGAGACCACAAGCGACGCGGCGCTCGGCGATGTGGCGCTGACCAGCCCGCTGCAGGGCGACCTGGAGCGGTTCAGTTTCACCAATCTGACCATGGTCGTCGATGACAGCACCTTTACCGGACGCCTGGGGGCAGGGCTCGACGGCCGTTCGCTGACGTTCGACCTGCAGGGCGACCGCCTGGACCTCGACGCCTATCTGCCGCCCACCGAACCGGCCGCCGAAAGCGCCATGCTGCGCCAGCTACTGGGCCGCATGGCCTATGCCGATGACGACGAGGCCGCGTTGCCGGTCGCCTGGCTGGCGCCGCTGAGTCTCGACGGCGAGTTGAGCCTCGAGCGGCTCACGGCGTTGGGGTTGGTGATCCGCAATGCCGAGCTGGCCGTCGAGGGCAGCGAGGGCGTACATCGCTTGTCGCGCTTCGAGGGCCAGCTGTTCGACGGCAGCCTGGCCGCCAGCGGCGAACTCGACCAGCGCGAAGAAACACCGCGTTGGGACTTTGCGCCGCGTCTCGAACGTGTCCAGGTGGTGCCGCTCTACGCCGCGCTGGCCGACCAGGAGTCGCCGCTGCGCGGACGCCTGAGCCTCGACGGCGATCTCACCACCCGCGGCGACAACCGCGGCCTGATGACCCGTAACCTGCACGGCACCCTGGCGCTGCGCATCGACGACGGCGCGCTCTTCGACGTCAATGTCTCCCAGGAACTGTGTGGCGTGGTGGCGGCGCTGGACGGCGAAGAGATGAGCCGCGACTGGAGCAGTGATACCCGCTTCGAGCGTGCCGAGGCGAGCTTCACCGTGCGCGACGGCGTGGCCCACAACGATGACCTGGAGATCAGCATCCCCGGGATCCGCCTCGACGGCGACGGCGAGATCAATTTGGCAACCCAGGTATTTGACTACCGCGCGGCGGCGCGCCTGGTCGACTCGGCGGATGCCGCCTGCCGCGTCAATCCGCGCCTCGAACGCGTGCCGCTACCGGTGCGCTGCGAGGGCCAGTTGAGCGAGGAGAGCAGCGAGTGGTGCCGTTTCGACCGCTCTGCCTTCCAGAGCGCGCTGGGCGAGATTCTGCGCGACGAAGCCTCCTCGCGGGCGGTGGAAGAGATCGAAGAGCGCCTCGGTGGTGCCCTGGAAGGGCTCGATGAGGGCGCCGGGCGGGAACTTCGCGAGGGATTGCGCGGTCTGTTCAACTGAAGCTAGCAAGTCAGTCACCTGCGCCGACATACCCGTCGGCGCTTTTTTTTATTTCACCCGTCGAGGGATGAGTCTCCAATGACCGATATGCCATCCCCGGTGCTCGCTCCGGATGCCTTTCAGCAGCGCCTGCTGGCCTGGTTCGATGAATATGGCCGTAAGTCGTTGCCCTGGCAGCATGACAAGACCCCTTATCGCGTATGGGTCTCGGAGATCATGCTGCAGCAGACTCAGGTCGCCACGGTGATTCCCTACTACGAGCGCTTTATGGCGCGTTTCCCCACCGTCGAGCACCTGGCCGCGGCAGAGCAGGACGAAGTGCTGCACCTGTGGACCGGGCTCGGCTACTACGCGCGGGGCCGTAACCTTCACAAGGCCGCGCGCCGGGTAGTCGAGCAGCATGACGGTGAGTTCCCGGTGCACAGCCTCGAGGCCATGGCCGCGCTGCCCGGCATCGGTCGCTCCACCGCCGGTGCCATCATCAGCATCAGCACCGGGCATCGTGCGGTGATTCTCGACGGCAATGTCAAGCGGGTGCTGACCCGCCTGCATGCCGAGCCCGGCTGGCCCGGGCGCCCGGCGGTAGAGCGCCGGCTGTGGGCATTGGCTGAGCACTACACGCCGGCAGCGCGCCTGCCTGACTACAGCCAGGCAATGATGGACCTCGGCGCCACCCTGTGCCGCCGGGGTACGCCCAGCTGCCTGCTGTGTCCTTTCGAGGACGTCTGCGTGGCGCATGCCCGCGGTGAAGAGAAGCGCTTCCCCGAGTCCAAACCCAGGAAAGCGCTGCCCGAGCGCAGCACCATCATGCTGCTGCTGCACGATGGAGAGGGCCGAGTGCTGCTCGAACAGCGTCCCGGCGCCGGGCTGTGGGGCGGCTTGTGGTGCTTTCCGCAGTTCGACGACCCTGACGCCCTGCAGGCATGGCTCGACGTGCATGCCCCGGAGGCCAGCCGGGAACCGGCCTGGCGGGCGTTTCGCCACACCTTCAGCCATTTCCACCTGCAGATCACGCCGCAGCCGGTCGCCTGCCGTCCAGCGCAGATGGTCAACACCCCGGGGCGGCTGTGGTATCACCTCGCCGAGCCTGTCACCATTGGCCTGGCGGCGCCGGTCAAGACGCTGCTGGGCAGCCTCGCCCAACATCTCGACGACGCCTGAACGCCTATCGCAAGGAGTGACCCATGAGCCAGACCGTGTTCTGTCGCAAGTACCAACAGGAACTCGAGGCGCTGCCGCAGCCGCCGCTCCCCGGCAAGAAGGGCCAGGAGATCCAGGCCAGTGTCTCCAAGCAAGCCTGGGACGAGTGGCAGGCGCTGCAGACCCGTTTGATCAACGAAAAGCACCTCAACCTGCTCGATCCCGAGGCGCGCGAGTACCTGATGGAACAGCTCGAGCGCTTCCTCGACAACCGTGAAACCGACCAGGCCGAGGGCTATGTTCCCCCCAGCCAGTGACCCGGACAGGCGTGGCATCCGGTTGATCTAAAAAGGCTTGACGGGGTGAAGGGATTCTAGTTAAATACGTCCCCGTTGGCAGGGGCCAGATAGCTCAGTTGGTAGAGCAGGGGATTGAAAATCCCCGTGTCGGCGGTTCGATTCCGTCTCTGGCCACCACGCTGCTGGGGTATAGCCAAGTGGTAAGGCACCGGTTTTTGGTATCGGCATTCCCAGGTTCGAATCCTGGTACCCCAGCCATCGCCAACCCAGTTTCCGAAGCATCGAGTGGATGCAAGTAGTTGAAGGGTTGCCCGCGCCGGCATAGCTCAGTTGGTAGAGCAACTGACTTGTAATCAGTAGGTCCCGGGTTCGACTCCTGGTGCCGGCACCACTTCAAACTCTTCAAAATCAGCACCTTGCGAGAGAGAAGTGGAAGCCCTCCTTAATTGTGGTGTGGCTCAAGCCGTCTTCGTGAAATAGCTACAGATCATCAGCCTCACACTTGATTCCATCTGGAACCGAGGTGAGGTTATGCGTGTTGTTTCCGTTGTTTCGACCAAGGGCGGCGTCGGTAAGACCACCGTCACTGCCAATCTGGGTGGCCTGTTGGCCGATGCGGGCCTCAAGGTCCTGTTCATCGACTTGGACAGCCAGCCGACTCTCTCCAGCTACTACCCCCTCCGCACCGAAGCCCCCGGCGGCACCTACGAGCTGATCGCGCTCAGCGATACCGCTCCTGCCCATGTCATATCGCATACCGCCCATCCCAACCTGGATGTGGTGATCTCCAACGATCACGCCGGCCAGCTCCCTCAGCTGCTGCTCAACGCGCCGGATGGCCGCTTCCGTCTCGCCCAGCTGCTCTCCAGGCTGTCGGGCTATGACCTGATCCTGATTGATACCCAGGGCGCACGCTCCATCACCCTGGAGATGGCCGTCCTGGCCTCCGATCATGCCCTCTCACCCATCACCCCCGAGCTGCTCTCCGCCCGCGAGTTCGTGCGAGGCACCGTCGGCCTGCTGCGCGATCTCGAAGCGCTTAGCCAGTTCACCCACCTCTCCGTTCCCCCCGTTTCCGTCCTGGTTAACCGTCTGGATGAGACCGCCGATGCGCGGGGCATCCACCAGACGCTGGCGGAGATGTTCGCCGCCGGCGAGCAGGGCGTCAGCGTGATGCAAAGCACCATCCGTGCCGGTGTGGCCTTCCGACAGGCCGCCAGCGCGGGCCTTCCCGCGCATCAGTTCGAACCGCGACGGCCCGCCGGCCGCAAGTCGCCCGCCGCCGCCGACCAGGTCAAGGCGATGGCCTGTGAGCTCAACCCCGAGTGGCTGCCGTTGATCGACGCCATGGTCTGCACCACCGCCATGCAGGGGGGCTGCCACGATGAGTGCCATTGAGAACCTGGCCGAACTTCGGGTGGCCGAGGAGCGTCCGGAGGCCGGCTACCTGCCGCCGCATAGTCTGGAGGCGGAGCAGTCGGTGCTGGGCGGTCTGCTGCTGGATAACGCCATGTGGGATGAGGTTGCCGACCGCCTGGCACCGGCGATGTTCTACCAGCAGGCCCATCGCCTGGTGTTTCAGGCGATTCAAGGGCTGGCGGAGCGCGACCAGCCAATGGATGTCGTGACGGTGTCCGAGGCGCTGGAAGAAGCGCGTCAGCTTGAACAGGTGGGAGGTCTCGCCTTCCTGGCGGAGCTGGCACGCAATACGCCCAGTGCGGCCAATGTCGAGGCCTATGCTGAGATCGTGCGGGACCGCCATGCCCTGCGGCAGCTGATCCATACCTGCTTCACCCTGAACCAGCAGGCCCTGATGGCTCAGGGCCGTTCGGCCACCGAGCTGATCGAGGAGGCCGAGCAGAAGCTCTTTGCCCTGACGGAAGAGAGGAATGAGCAGCTGAGCTCCATGAAGGAGATGCTCGGTGAGGCCATCAACGTCATCGACCGGGCCTTCAATGCACAGGGTGGGGTGACGGGCATCCCGAGCGGCCTAAGCGAGCTGGACGCCATGACTGCGGGCTGGCAGCCAGGGGATCTGATCATCCTGGCCGGTCGCCCCTCCATGGGCAAGACCGCCATGGGGCTCGGTTTCGCGGAGCATGCCCTGACGGCAGAGGACGTTGCCGGCCCGGTCTTTATTTTCTCCCTGGAGATGCCGGAAGCGCAGCTGATGCTCCGGCTGATCGCTAGCCTCGGCAATGTCTCCCTGCAGAAGCTGCGCACCGGGAAGATGGAAGACGAGGATTGGCCGAAGGTGACCGCCGCGGTCAATCGGCTCACCCAGCTGGAAGGGAAGCTGCTGATCGATGATGTCTCCGGCATCACCGCCTCCAGCCTGAAGGCACGCGCACGCCGCATGACGCGGCGCTTCGGTCGCCCCTCCATGATCCTGGTGGACTACCTGCAGCTGCTTCAGGAGCCGGGCAGCGAGAATCGCACCCTCGAGGTGGGCAAGGTCAGCCGGATTCTCAAGGAGACCGCCAAGGAGCTGCGTGCCCCGGTCATTGCCCTGTCGCAGCTCAATCGCTCCCTGGAGACCCGCCCCAACAAGCGACCCTGCATGGCCGATCTGCGTGACAGCGGTGCCCTGGAGCAGGACGCCGACGTGATCGCCTTCATCTACCGCGATGAGGTCTACCACCCCGACAACGAAGACAGCCACGGCCTGGCTGAGCTGATCCTCGGCAAGCAGCGCAACGGGCCCACCGGCACCGTGCACCTGGCGTTCCAGGGGGAGTCGGCGCGCTTCAAGCCGTTGGCGTGGCAGCGCCAGGAGGTGACCCCATGAGCCAGCACCGCGTACGCACACCGGAGCCCCGTTCCCGGCTCTCCCAAGCCCTGGCCGAGGTGATGCACGAGACTCGCCAGCGGCAGCTCGAGGCTGAACAGCAGGGCCTTGCCGCTCTGGAGCACCTGGTCCGTGTGGCCCAGGGGCATAGCGGTCAGTCCCACCATCTTCGTCGCCTCCTGCTCGGGCTCTACAACGGCTACCGCTGGCCTTTCGAGATGCAGCGGCTGCGAGGGCTCGATGCAGACCTTCAGGCAGACGCCCTCGCGGTTATTCGGATGGCCACCTACAGCGGCCATGAGATCCACACCTTCATCGAAGGCGGTGACACCTTGCTGAAACGCTTCTGGGAGATCGAGGAGGCCGCAGATGAGTAAGTCGCTTTCCGTAGCGCGGGGGTGCAAGGGGATGCAGCGCCTGATTCGCTATGCCGCGACCCAGGGCTGGGAAGTGCAGCGTACCAGCGGTGGTCACCTGCGATTCAGCAAGCCAGGCTGTGCGCCGGTCTTCACCTCCTTCACCACCAAGGACCGCCGCGCCGAGCTCAATGCGCGCTCCCAGTTGCGCCGTGCGGAGTGGGAGAGGCGGTACCGCCATGAAGAGTGATTCCACTGTCATCACCTCCGTCGTGTCTATCGTAGAGGGAGCCCTCCTATGAAGCGTCCTACCGATCAACAGCTGCGGGACCGACTGACGCAGCCGGGACCCAGGCGCCAGGGGCAGCCGGTCGACGCCGTCACGCCGCCAGACCAGGAGATGGCGGTCTGGGTGACCCTGGACATGCTCAAGCCCTATGAGCACAACCCACGGCAGGTCCAGAACTCCAAGTATGAGGATATCAAGGCCTCGATCCGTGCCGCGGGTCTCAAGCACAAGCCCCCGGTGACCCAGCGGCCGGGCGAGAAGCACTACACCATCTGCGACGGCGGCAATACCCGCCTGCAGATCCTACGCGAGCTCTTTGAGGAGACCGGTGAGTCGCGTTTCCATGCCTTCTATGCCCTATACCGACCCTGGCAGTCGGAAGTGAAGATGCTGACGGGTCACCTCAGCGAGAACGACAACCGTGGCCAGCTGCTTTGGATCGAGCGAGCCAAGGGGGTGATGGATGCCAAGGCGATGTACGAGGAGGAGAGCGGTGAATCGCTATCGCAGCGCGAGTTGGTCAAGCGCCTGTCGGAGGACGGCTACCAGGTGGCCCAGAGCCATATCAGCAAGATGCTCTATACCGTCGAGCATCTGCTGCCCACGCTGCCCAACACCCTCTACAGCGGCCTGGGGAGGCCGCAGGTCGAGAAGCTTATCAGCTACCGGGAAGCCTGCCGGCTGATCTGGGAGCGCTGCACCCAGGAGGTCGAGCCCCAGGGCTTTGCCGAAGCCTGGCACCAGACCATGGCCTGGTTCGATGACGAGGGTCAGACCGAGATGAACTGGGGCATCGTGGTGGATCGGCTGTGCGGCATGCTGGCCGACAACACGGGCGTGCACTTCAACGTCTGCGAGCTGACCCTCGATAATATCGTCACCTATCGCAAGCGGCGTTGGGACCTGGAAGAGCATCAGGCCTTCGAGGCCCTGGACGTTGAGCTGCAGCAGATGCGCGATCCCGATGCCCAGCCGCCCTCGCTCTATCCACCGCTGCCTGATAGCTCTTCTGATACGGCAGCAGGTGGTGCCCCGAAGGAAAAAGCGCCCACGCCTGACCCTGAACTGCAAACCGAGCAGCTGCCATCGCCGCGCACCCTTAGCGGAAGAAACGTGAACCCCGACGAGGGGCGGACGGAGAGCGCTGAGCTGCTCCGGCTCCGCCAGCAGGTCGCCGCGCTGGAGCGTGAAAAGGAGCAGCTGAGCGAGTCGCAGTCTCCCGTGGTGTCTGGGCTCGGAGAACCGACGTCGGTACCTGGCCCTGCGCCCATGGCCGCGCTCTCTGAGGAGGAAATCGACTGGCCCGAGGGCGCCGCTCGGACGGAGGCCGAACAGGCCGCCCGCCTCGAAGGGCTGACCCAGTCAAGCTGGGAAGAGAGCCCGGGAAAGCGCGGCTATCGCCACCACCTGGCCAGTGAGCTCGGCGTGCCCAGCTTCGACTTCGAGCAGCTGGCTCCACTGGCGGCACCGGTGCTCTCCGGCGAGATCACCCCGCCCATTGCCGACGTCTGGTTCATCGAAGGGGTAGAGGATGAGCCCCGCTCGCTGCGCATCCGCATACGTGAGCTGGTCCAGGTCATTGCCCGCTGGGGCGGCTTCGGCGGCAGCGATGTGGTCATCGCCGATGACGACGGCATCGGCTTCGACCTCAACCCGCTGCCGGACGCCGCCGACCGCCGAGCGCTTTTCGCCTGGCAAGCGCTGTCCAGCCTGCGCGGCGAGCTCAATCCCGAGTACCCCTCTGACGCCACCCTGTGGGGAGCACTGTTCGGCACTCACTATGAAGAGGGGAAAGAGAGCGCCTGGGACGATGCGGTGCTGCTTCGCTTCTTCCGTCTGGTGCGGCTGATCCGCCGCCTTCGTGAACACCTGCAGGTACAACAGGAGGCCCAGTCATGAGCTCTTCATCCGCCAACCTGAATCAGGCGCTGCTCAGCCAGGTCATGGGATTTCTTCGGGAGGGCAACATGCGCCGAGCGCTGGCCCTCGGCTTCAGCGAGGAGGAGCTGCGCACCCTTCGCCGCCTGAGAGCGAGTGACATCGACTCGCTGGCCTGCGCGGGACCTGTGGTGGCGCGCTTTTCAGTGGATCATGCCGCGCTACGTGGGGTTCTGGCGCGCATCGATCGCGACCAGGATCGTGAAACCCTGATCGACCGCTGCCTGAGACTGGGGGCCAGCGTCAGCATGATGGGGGCCTTCTTCGGCCTGACCGGTAACGACTGCTCGACGCGGCGTCAGCTGCTGGGTATTGCGCCGCGGCAGGGGCGTTTGGCGATGCCATCGGAGCAGGCCGAGCACGATGCTTGGGAGCGCTGGCAGCATATTGCGCTGAACCCCAGGTCGACCGATGACCTACAGGGCATGGTCACCCTCGCCGATGAGACCGACATTCCGCTGGCGGTGGTGTGGCACCTCATCAAGCAGTGGGGTGATCCCGGCCAGCCGCGCACGGCACCTCCAACCGAAGAGTGGATGGCACCTGAAGGAGAGCGGTGATGGTGCAGCTGCACGATGCCACTCGACAAGGGCTGGATCGCCTGATCGGCCAAGCGGCTTCTGAGATGACCCAGCGCCGGGGAGAGCCCCCGGCGTCTGCCGTTCCGGACGGCGAGACGGACCGTCCAGGGGAGGCTGCTTCAGGCCTCGATGGGCTGCTGTTTTTCGGAAATCCCCATGAGACCGTGCCGCGAGCGCTGCTGCTCGATCCGCGTCTTGGGCACGTCGACAAGCTCGGCTGGCAGATGATGCGGATGCTGGTGAATCCGGACCGAACCACCGCGGTGCCGACCTACGACGAGCTGCAGCCCTTGCTGCGGGGGGCTCCGGGGCAGAAGGCCTCGCGCGCCACGGTCGCCCGCGTCATCGCCGTTCTCCGGCTGACCCGCTGGGTGAGCCTCGGGCATCGGGCGCGTAACGCGCAGAATGGCCGCATCATCGGCAACGTCTACATCCTGCACGATGAGCCGCTCTCTCCCGCCGAGGCCTCGGTGCTGGATGCCGATTACGTCGAGTATGTGTGCCGCTGTCTGAATCACCAGAACAAGGTGGTCAAGGCGGTGGCCGCCATCGTCTTCGAGGAGCTCCAGGAGGCCGGGGCACTCCATGAGCTACCGACGCGTCTCGATACTCTGGCGTCTCGCTCCAGCAAGGTTCGGCCTCCCTCGCCGGCTAAGCGTCAGGCCACTCAGTTCTCCACCACGACTCAGCAGAAGAACCAGGGGGAAGCGCCGAGTTCTCAGCGAGAACCCGGCAGGGTGAGCCACAAGAACTCCCCCGGTTTTCATCGAGAACCAAGTCTGGAATCAAGAGCTTATGAGGCTATCGATGCCGTTCTCCATGAAAACTCGGGCAGTTCTCCACGTACAGTACGTACTTCACACTGTGTAAAACCTACAGGTACGTCAGCCGTGAACCTGCACTGGCCGGCGTGTCTCTCGCTGGATGATAGCGAGCGTCAGGCGACTCAGCTGCTGATGTCGGGGCTATCAGGCGACACCCAGCAAGCCATTCTCGATGAGGCGGCGGGCCGCGTGAGCAGCGGTTCGGTGAGAAACCCCAAAGGCTTCCTGCGGGGGCTGATCAAGCGCGCTATCGGCGGCGAGTTCGTCGCGACCGGCTACGCCAAGACCCAGGCCGAACGCCGAACGGGCAGTGTGAGTCAGAGCACTCCACCCGCCATGCAGCGGTCTGCACCTCGTGCCGCGACTCAGCCACTCAGGCAGCCTGCGGCACCCACGGCATCGAGCACTCCGTCCAGCACCACGTCTCCCGAGGAGGCCCAGGCGGCCCGAGAGCAGTGCCTGCGCAAGCTGGGGCTATGGCCGGCTGGCGGGAAAAACTCACTCAGCAGCCATTAACGATTCCGCTGTCTCCCACTTACCAACTGATTGACAGTGCCTGCCATACCGCGGACACACATCAGCATGAGGACGACGCGACATGGCCGTTGATCGCCTGGGAGCACTGCGCAGCAAGATCGAGCTGACGCTCCATACCCACCACGCCGCACGGATCTGGAAGGGCCGTGGGGTCGAGACGGGGCGCCCACAGATAATCGGCATGCGGCAGTTCCTGCTGATCTGCGGTGCGATCAAGCAGAATGCAGCCAAGGATGACCCCTATGCGGACTACTGGCTCCTGCAGCTGGATGCCAAGCTTGCCGAGACTCGCGCTCAGCTGGACCAGCGCCTCCAGGAGCTGGATAGCCTGATGGCACAGCTGCCGCCAGAGCTGGATGTCGAGGAAAACCTCAACCAGCAGCCGCTCAAGATCCCCGTCTATACCGGCGGCCAGCATGGATGGCTCGCCCTGCGCCTGCTGATCGACTTCGACCGCTTCGTCAGGCGCGTCATGCTTGCCCACCACATTGCCCTGATCGGTCGGCGCCAGATGGAGGAGTACGTCCGGGTTGGCGGACACCTCCTGCGCAGCCTGTGTGCGAGTACCCAGAAGTACCCGGGCTTCAGCGGTGCCACCCGCGACGACTTCGCTGCCAACAACGCCAAGGCCCGAAATGCCATCGAGAAGTTCGGTGAGCTGCCCGACGATGTGCTCTCCGGGAAGCACCGCAGCGAGTTTGCGCCGCCGATTACCAGGCCGGCGGAGGCCAAGGCGGCCAGTGGCGCAGGCGCGGTGGAAAGTGACCCACCGCCCTCGGCGGAGGAGTAGTGGCCGGAGTGCCGGGAGCGTGATTCCACTGTCATCAAGTTTACTTAGGTCTTGGGCGTGGCCAGAGGGTCGGCAGGGTGATTCCACTGGAATCACCTAGGCGGTGGTGCCGGAGGAGGTCTCTGGGGTGATTCCACTGGAATCACCTGGGCGACGGCGCCGGAGGGCAGGTCTTGGGGTGATTCCAGTGGAATCACTTCGCCGGTGGAGCCGGAGGGCGGGTCTTGGGTGATTCCAGTGGAATCACTGAGAGTGAGTGAGGGGGCAGCTTGAATACCGCATCGAACAGCTATGGCAATGACGCATTCAACAGCTACGCAAAGGGTTTTTTAAAACCCTTTAAGGGTAAGGGAGAGCTGATTCGTCTACGTGATGAGCTGGAAGATTCGGCAAGAGTGGCTCGTCAGGAGGCGATCGATATGGCGTCTCAGGCGAATGGCGGTCTGCTGAAATCGACCGATCTCTGGCTGACCCCTTGGGGTAAATCAGGCATTCCGGCCAGAACGCTTCAGTGGCGTGATAATAAGCAGAGAAGCATGGGGCTTTGGCTGCTGGAGACGTTCTTGTCACGTGCTGACATATCCGAGGCGATGCGGCAATCCGTCATCGACCTAGAAGTCCAGCGCTGCGTGTTCAATGCCAAGGCGGCCACGATCAACTGGTCGATCAAGCGAATTGGTAAGGCGCTAGCGGATATCGAACATGCGGTCTCTTTTCAGCGATAACGACCAAGGAGGATACCCATGGGCACACGCTTCTACGGTGAGGGAAATATCGGCAGTGACCCCGAGGTCAGGACCTTCCCCGTGCGTGACAATCAGCCGCCCCGCACGCTGCTCAGGCTCAACGTGCGGTTCGATAACCTGGTCCCCAAGGATGGGGAAGTGGTGGATCGCGGTGGTTTCTGGGCAGACGTGGAGTGGTGGCACCGGGAAGCAGAGCGGTGGTCGCGGTTGTATCAGCGAGGGATGCGGGTCGTGGTGGTGGGCAAGATGGTTCAGGACAGCTGGGAGCAGAACGGCGAGACGCGCACGGCCTTCAAGGTACAGGCAGACCGGGTGGCCATCTTGCCTCATCGGGTGGCTCAGGTAATCATGGATACCCCCCATAGCCACCAGCAGCCGGCGGAGCAATATGCCAGCGGCCCGGGAGCGAGCCAGGAAGGCTACGGGGAATAACCGCTGCGTGATCATGGATGAATCAAGGAGGAGAGCGATGAAGGGGGCGAAGAGAGTCCTGTGTTGGGTTGGGCTTGGCGCTATTGTGACTGTGGCAGCGGGCTGTACCACTCAGGACCACCTCTACTCTCAAGGGCGCTGCCTGACCTGCATCAATAACCCGGTGACGGGGCAGCCTATCAATTACGATCCCGAGCAGCAGCCTGCTATCGAAGAAGACGCTGTGGCAGCTGGCCGGGACCAGGGAACAGCTGCAGGCAATCGGCATGGGCGGTTCAGCATGGCGTCGCCGTTGGACGTGGATACGGCCTATGCGAGGGTGCGCTCCGAGTTCGGATTCCGCTCGGAGGTGGACTTCAACCCGAACAGTAACTCTGACCAGTGGGCGATGATGGATAATGCATGGCACTTTGATGCCACGCCCGGCGCCTTTTATCAGATGAGCGACTACGCCAGACAGACCGTCAACGGCACCGAGCACTCTCTCGTGCTGAAGGCTCAGATTCAGCGCGACGGTAGCAGCTCTCGCATCAACGTGGAGTACCTGCCGACTGCCAATGCCAGGTACGATGGAGATGCCATGGGCGAGGTGCTCGAGCAGCGCTTCCGCACGGCGCTTCGTTAACGCAGGGAGGAGGGCACTTGGTGACATCACGGGAGCTGAGAAACGAGCGGATCGGCATTGGCCATGCGGCTCAGCTGCTCGGCGTCCGTGTCACCGAGCTCAAGCATGCCCTTCGGCATGGCCGCGACCTTCGCGGCCATGCGCCACCCCGGCCTATCGTTAGGGGCGCCGGCTCGTCTGGCACCCAGATGCTGTTTCTCCTGGGTGACGTCATGGACGCTGCTGAGCTGATGGCGAAAGCCTGATGCCTGGTGGTACAAAGCCGCGTCGCTGACGTTTCCTTTCTTGCTTCGCTCGCCTCTATGGACTTGCCATGCTGCCCTCGACGTTCATGAGGGAGATGAGCCAATGCGTGTATTCCTGTGCGAGAAGCCCTCGCAGGCCCGTGATATTGCCCGTGTGATAGGTGCTGGCCAGCGTAGCGAGGGCTACCTGCACGGCGGCGGGAACGTGGTGACCTGGGGGTTCGGTCACCTACTCGAGCAGGCGCCGCCAGAGGAGTACGACCCGGCGCTCAAGCGCTGGTCCCTGGAGGCGCTGCCGATTCTCCCCTCGACCTGGAAGATGGAGGTCAAGAAGAGTGGCCGCAAGCAGTTCGGTGTCGTGAAGAAGCTGCTGGGCCAGGCGACCGAAGTGGTAGTGGCCACCGACGCCGACCGGGAAGGGGAGACCATCGCCCGCGAGCTACTGGATTACTGTGGCTACCGGGGGAGGGTGACCCGCCTGTGGCTTTCGGCCCTGGACGATGCCTCGATCCGGAAGGCGTTGGCCAGCATCAGGTCTGGGGAGGCGACCTATCCGCTCTATCTGGCCGGGCTGGGGCGTAGTCGGGCCGACTGGCTGGTCGGGATGAACCTGACCCGGGCCTATACGGTGCTGGCCCAGCGGCAGGGGCACCAGAGCGTGCTTTCGGTGGGGCGCGTGCAGACGCCCGCGCTGCGGCTGGTGGTGGATCGCGACCGGGAGATTACGAACTTCGTGCCCCAACCCTTCTGGGAAGTCGTGGCTCAGTTCCAGACGGCGGGCGGTACCTTCCAGGCGAAGTGGCAGCCACGCGACGCCTCGATCCTGGATGCCGCCGGGCGCTGCGTCAGCGAGGTTGCGGCCCAGTCACTGGTCCAGCGAGTCGCCGGGCAGCAGGGACACATCAGCCACCTCGAGACGACCCACAAGAAAGAGTCGCCCCCGCTGCTGATGGACCTGTCATCGCTTCAGCAGGAGGCCTCTCGCCGCTTTGGCTACGGTGCCCAGCAGGTGCTGGACACCGCCCAGGCACTCTACGAAACCCACAAGGCCACGACCTACCCCCGGACCGACTGCCGGTATCTGCCGGAGTCGCAGCTCGGGGATGCCGAGCGCATCGTGACGATGCTGCTGCACTCGGATGAGACGCTGTCGCGGCTTCGCCAGCGCCTGGACACGAGCCGCACGAGCCGTGTCTGGAACGACAGCAAGGTCACCGCGCACCACGGCATCATCCCAACGGCGGTGCCGTGTGACTTGGCCAAGCTGAGTGACGCCGAGCGCAACGTCTATGACCTGATTCGTCGCCACTACCTGGCTCAGTTCCTGCCGGCTCACGAGTATGATCAGACCGAGGTGCGGGTGGACCTGGAGGGTGAGGTATTCCTGGCCTCGGGACGGCAGGTGAAGGTGGAGGGATGGCGCCTGCTCTTCCCTCGAGCGGCGTCGGACGAGGGCAGCGGGGAAGACCGGGAGACGCCCCCACTGCCGGCCCTGAGCGAGGGAGAGTCCTGCAAGGCGCAGCACCTCGAGATGTTGGCCAAGCAGACGACGCCGCCCAAGCCGTTTACCGAGGGCACCCTGATCGCCGCCATGAAGCATGCCGCCCGGTTCGTGACAGACGAGCGCCTGAAGGCCCGCCTCAAGGAGACCGCCGGGATCGGCACCGAGGCAACGCGGGCCGGCATCATCGAGACGTTGCTGAAGCGGGGCTTCATCAAGCGGCAGAAGCGCGCACTGGTCTCCACCCCGACCGGCCAGCAGCTCATTGATGCACTGCCCTCTGCCATCACCAACCCCGGCATGACGGCGCTCTGGGAGCAGGCGCTGGATGACGTCGCGGCAGGACGCCTGGCGCTGCAGGAGTTCATGGGCCGTCAGGCCGGCATGGTGGAGAAGTTGGTGCAGCATGCGCGAGCGTCCACGGTGACGATGCCTCAGCCGAAGAGAAAGACGCCCGGAAAAGACGTCGATAGCCGGCGCAAGGCGTCATCATCTTGACCCTAAGAGGGGTAGGCTCAATAATGAGAGCTGTACCCCGTTGGTTGCTGACGGTCATCACGCAACGCCCTTTGAGCGCCAACGCTCAATCCCCCAAAGTATTCGCACCTCGCGAGACGAGTACGCCCCATCCCGCCTATACGGCTCACACTGCATCATCAACAGTCGGGGTTCGAGGTTCATTAGTCCCAGGCCAGCTTGGTTGGTTGGCCACCTATCTCATACGACGACCGGCCTGCCGGCTACCTTGATCCAGGGTAGTGGGCAGGCCGGTTGACGTTTCCATGCTGGAAACGCCTGCCCTTCTGCGGAGCCCGCCGCATCACCAACGGGAGCCCTTTGTACAGGGATCTGTGCTTGATCGACCGAATGCGTCCGCGAAGAGATTCGGGTGCCACCGTGAGCGAAGCATGGCAACGAGGGACATGCCTTGGCTCCAGTTGCATGGCGGACATCCTGATACTTGTCGATACGGCGACGACCCTGTTGATGCCCTCTATGGTCTTCAATCCCAAGACGTGGCGTGCCGCGTCTTGCGAGTGAGGATATCGAGGAGATGCTGCCGAGCTGACGGGCAGCCTCCCAGTGGGCAAGTGCCGCCGCTGGCGGCCCGGTGGTCTCGACCGGCTCCAACCGAGATACCCAGGCACCCAGGCGTTTCAAGGGTGCGCCGCATGGCGGTACGCCGCCTCCCAAGGCTTCGCGCATCCCGAGACGAGGCCGCCCATCAGGGTTGGATGCCACTGCGATTACCACCCATTCGGGGAGATGCCTCCCCAGGGGGGCGGACCCCCTGGAAACTGGAGGAATGCCCCATGGCCACGATTGTTGACGACCACTTCATGGTCTGTACCGACTGCCTGATGATCATCGCTAATGACGATGCCACCGGGCTGGATCACTTCCTGGATGAAGAGAGTGCAGCCGCCCGCGAGCGGGAGGTGCGTCTCTCCATTGCGGCAGCGCAGCGCGACGAGAGTTACATAGTCTTCGGCGATAGCGAGCGAGACGAAGAGTTCTCAACGGCGTCCTGCGACTGCTGCAAAACTACTCTGGCCGGCTCTCGGCACCACTGCGTGCTGATGACCTGAGCCAACGCCTGAATCTATCGCCCACCGGGGAAGCCATTCGACTTCCCTGAGGGGGCGAAGTGTTTCCCTGGGGCTCATTTGTATCCACCGAGGAGACACACATGAAGACCACTACTCACCAGAGTGCCACCACTGGCTTCTTCGACCTGCATATCACCGGCCTTGGCTACCTCAACCGAATCCGGCAAGTGAAGCCGAAGCGCGGGGAAGCGTTCTGGGCATGCGATATCGCGGCCCTGAATGGCCCCGCAGACGATGTGGGCTACACTCGCTTCGACTGCCGAATCAGCGGCCGCGATGCCGAAGTGCTCGTCAAACGCTGCCGTCAGGCGGTGTACCAGGGCCGCAAGGTGCTGGTGGGCTTCAAGCTGGGCGACCTCTGGACGGACACCTTCGTCTACGCGAAGGGCGACAAGGCCGGCCAGACCGGCGTTAGTCTCAAGGCTCGCCTGCTGTTCATCAGCTGGATCAAGGTGAACGGCGAGATGGTTTACCAGGCACCTCGCCGCGATGAGCAGGGAGCCGGTAACGACAGCTCCGCTGGCTCAGCGGAGCAGCCTGAAGCAGGCAACGGCTATTCCGCTGCCCACTCGGGAGAAGCGGCCGGCTCCTTCGATTCGCCGGCCATGCACTGATCCATAGCACTTCTATCAACCTCACCCTGGCTGGGAATGACCCCGCCGCGTCATGCCCCTGCATTGACGATCGCCAACCCGCGAAGAACGCCCCGCTCCGGGGCGTTTTTCCTTTCCCCGCCTGATTACGCTTTTCAATCGACCCGCCCCCGCAAACCCGAGAACCTCCTGCCTCAACGCCATTGAATGGACTCCCTTGAGGCAACGCATGCTCAACATTCCCACCCTCTCGATCGCTGCGCTGATCACCACCACGCTGCTGGCGGGCTGTGCCCATCAGACGCCACAGGCTCCCGAACCCTCGAGTGCCGATTCTCTGGTGCTCTCGCTGCCGCACTTCGACGTCGATGGCGAGCGGCATCGGGCCGTGGTCACCGGCCCCAACCCGCCGACGACCGAGGCCGTGACGCCGGACATCTATAGTGACGAACTGCCTTCCGTCGAGGTGATTCGCACCGGGCGCTACCAGCTGGTGGCGACTCAAGCCTCGCTGGGCCAGCGCCACCTCATGGAGCAGACCATTGACGTGCGTATTCCCGCTTCCATGACCACCACCGTGGAGGACGCGCTGCATCACACCCTACGCTATACCGGCTACTCGCTATGTCCGGCACCCGGTCCCGCTCAGCGCACCCTCTATCGCAAGCCGCTGCCGGCGGCCCACTACCGGCTGGGCCCCATGCCGCTGCGCGAGGCCCTGCAGGTGCTGGGCGGCGATGCCTGGGAGCTGGAGGTCGACCCGGTGGCAAGAGAGGTCTGCTATCAGGTGCGGGATATCCGCTATGTGCCTGGCCATGACGACGACAGCCGTGACGAGAGCATCGTGACGGTGGCGGAGGTGAGCGATGAGTGAGCCCACTGAGCTATCGCCCGACCACAAGCCGATTGGTCCTGCCTCCTCTGCGAAGCACCGCGGTAAGCGAGGGGCAGGGAAGGTCAGCAGGAAGGCCCTCTATGGCCTGCTGGCGGTCAGCCTGGTCGGCGCTGTGGTGTCAGGGGCCCTGCTGGTGAGACCGGCTCCCGACGAGGTTCCGGTGGAATCCTTGGTGCAGTACAAGGTGCAGCAGGCGGTGGTGCCTCTGGAGGAGGTGCTGGCACGGGTGGAGGAACATCAGGTCGCTCTGGAACAGCACCTGACGCGTCTGGATCAGCGCCTCGAACAGGCCGAACAGCAAGTTCAGGAAACTGCTTCTGCCATCACTGCCAGGCAAGCTCAGCTGGAGCAGCTCGAGCCCCGCCTCGCTAGTCTGGCCGAGGAGCTGAGCCGCCTGGATAGCGAGCTCAACCTGCGCATCACCGCCCAGAACGAGCAGATCCAGACGCTGAGCGAGCGCCTCGAGCAGGGCCAGCGTCAGCAGGCCGCGCCACGCCCTGCACCTGCAAGCCAGGCGTCGCGGTCAGCGGCCCCGCCGTCTCCTCCGTTCCAGGTCACCGGCGTCGAGTCCCGCGGTGGCCACCCCTATGTGGGCGTGTCACCCAATGGACTGTCGAGCCTGCGCGACATCCGGCTGCTGGGCGTGGGCGATCGCCAGGATGGCTGGGAGCTGTCGGCGATTCGCGGCTCCCATGCGGTCTTCCGCCACAACGGCCACTCGGTCGACGTACAGATTCCCTGATGCCACCGGAGATCCTGCGATGACATTCATGCAACGCGCTGCCCTGCCTTTGGCGACCATGGCTATGACGCTGCTGGGGAGCCAGGCCTATGCCCAGTCCATCCCGGAGAGCCGCCCCGATGCCTCCGGCGTGATTCAGGAGGCGCAGCGGATGCTCGAGAGCGAGCGCACTCGCACGCGCACGGAGCAGGCCGAGATCTGGGGTCTGACTGAGCGCGACTGGGAGCGCTACGAGGCGTTGATGGAAGGTCCCCGGGGGATCTGGTCGCCCAACTTGGATCCCATCACCGCACTCGGCGTCGAGGCACGCAGCGCCGAGGAGCGCCGCCGCTATGCGGAGCTGCTGGTACAGGTGGAACGCGCCCGCACCGAGCGCGAGCTGGCGTTCCAGCGGGCCTATGACGCGGCTTGGCAGCGCCTCTACCCCAACGAGATGCCGGTGGATGAGTTCACGCTTAGGCCACGCAATGCCTTTCACTTCACCGATGAAGGTGCACTTCAGGCGCGCTTGACGGTGCATGTGGCAGTGAATGACTGCGAGCGTTGTGACAGCACCGTCCGCGAGCTGTTGGCCCAGGGCACGCAGATGGACATCTTCGTGCTCGACAGCGACGGCGACGATTCGGTGATACGTGATTGGGCGCGACGTGTGGGTGTGCCGGCCGACCGCGTGCGCGCACGCGACATTACCCTGAATCACGGACAGTCGGACCCCGAGCGTGGCATTGCTGTGGGGTCGCTGCCTCAGGTCTACCCGAGATGAGGGCGACGATATGGGGGCTGAAAGCGTATCGGCGCATGGTGATGGGCTGTGCCGTCGGCTGCAGCCTGGCGGTGTTGTCATCGCTGGCGAATGCCACCGTAGTACCGCCGGCGTACTTCGACGCCGCAAGCCTGCATCAGGTCCCGCCAGAAGTGCTCTATGCAGTGGCCACGGCGGAATCGGTAGTCAGCTTGAAGGTGGGGCGCCGGCCCTGGCCCTGGACCCTGAACGTGGCGGGGGAGGGCTTCCAGTTCGCGACCCGCGAGGCCGCCTGCGACGCCTTGCTGCTGGCTCTCGAGGAGACCCGCCTCGTAGACGTGGGGATCACCCAGCTTAACGTGCGCTGGCAGCCGCAGCTGTTCGGCGCCGGCAAGCGCTTTTCCCATCCCTGTGACGCCTTGAATCCCTACGCCAACCTGGAGGAGGCGGCCCGCCTGCTGCGCGGCCACTTCGATGCCACTGGCGACTGGGTGCAGGCGGCCGGGCGCTATCACCGTCCCGCCGGGGGAGAGCCGGCAGCCCGCTACCGCCGCATCGTTGCCACCGAGCTCGAGCGGCTTAGAACGTCTCGCCAGCGGCAGCTGGCGGCTAACTAAGGGAGGTTCCACCGATGATTCACTCTGCCCCCTATCGTTGTCCTTACTGCGGGGCACCGGCCTGGCGCGAGCCCCACGAGATCGAGCCGCCAATCGACTACTGCCATGAAGAGGCCCATGGCTCCTGGGAGGAGTACCTGGGGGAGTACGGTGAAGATACGTCGGGGGAGGTGCCTGATGCGTGACGGTCGCTGCCGAGCTTTACCCGCCTTGGTCAGTGGGCTCTTCGCGTTGCTTGCCGCCGGCGCCCAGGCGGAGAAGATGCCGAGCATGTCCCCGGCCGAGTGGCCTGCCCTGGAGGTGCTCGCCGATCATGGCGGCGAGCCGGCCCGCCCCTACTTCGTGGCCATCGGCATGGCCGACGTGCCGGAGGAGGAGGGCTATACCCCGGATACGCGTGCGCCGGTGCCGTTCAGCGAGGCGGATATGCTGCCGGTGACCAGCGAGCGACTATCGCCCGGCGAGGTGCGCTTTCGTCCACTGGAGCTGCCGAGCCGCATGACGCCCTTCTTCCTGGTCGGTGACGATGCGCTGTCGCTGCGCTGGTTGGAGGCCCGCGGGGAGACCCTGCGCGAGCTCAACGCGGTGGGGCTGATCGTCGAGGTGGCCACGCCCGAGGGGCTTGAGCGCCTGCGCGAGGCGGCGCCGGGGCTTGAGCTGCGCCCCACGCCGGGGGACGACCTGGCCGGTCGGCTGGGCCTGGCCCACTACCCGGTGCTGGTGACGTCTCAGGGGCTGGAGCAGTAGGAGCGCGCAATGAACCAGACACACCCCCTGGAGGCGCTGCTGCGCCCGGCGGTAGAGCTCAACACTGCCCTGGTCTGCCTGGCCTGTGCGGTACTCTGCATCATGGCGCCCTGGTCGCTGGCCCTGTCGCCCAGCGTGGGCTACGGCATGGCCGCAGGCTTTGCTGCCTTCGGGCTGTGGCGGGCTCGGCAGGCCTGGGTGGTGCTGCGCTACCGTCGCAACATGAAGCGCCTGCCGCGCTTTGCGCTGCGCAGCCGGCAGATTCCGGTTAGCCAGCGGCTGCTGTGGATGGGCAAGGGCTTCAAGTGGGAGGCGCGCCACACCCAGCGGCTGCATGAGAGCCAGCAGCCCCACGTGCAGCGCTATCTGCGCCCGGGGCCGGCCTACCGCCTGGCCCGTGAGATGGAAAACCGGCTGGAGCGCCATGCTGCCGGTCGGCCGCTGGTGAAGCTGTTCGGGTCGGATGTGCCCTGGAATCCGGTGCGCCCGCTGCCGCCGGTGGGCGGCATGGCAGCACTGCATGCCGTGGAGTGGAAGGAGCGCGATGTCTACTTGCCCCTCGGGGAGCGGGTGGGTCACACCCTGGTGGAGGGCACCACCCGGGTTGGCAAGACCCGGCTCGCCGAGATCCTGATCACCCAGGACATCCATCGCGGTGACGTGGTGATTGCCTTCGACCCCAAGGGCGATGCAGACCTGATGATCCGCATGTATGCCGAGGCACAGCGGGCGGGCCGCGGCGACGCCTTCTACGTCTTTCATCTGGGCTGGCCGGATATCTCGGCGCGCTACAACGCCGTGGGCCGCTTCGGGCGCATCTCGGAAGTGGCCACCCGGCTTGCCGGCCAGCTCTCCGGCGAGGGCAACAGCGCCGCCTTCCGCGAGTTCGCCTGGCGCTTCGTCAATATCGTGGCACGGGCCCGTCATGCCCTGGGGCAGCGCCCCACCTACGATCAGATCCTCTCGGATGTGGTGAACATCGATGGCCTGATGATCGAGTACGCCCAGCAGACCCTGACGCGCCATGACCAGCACGCCTGGGAGCGCATCACCTCCATCGAGGGCAAGCTCAACGACAAGAACATCCCCCGCCAGTTTCAGGGGCGCGACAAGCGGGTGGTGGCCATCGAGCAGTATCTGCAGCAGGTCAAGGTGGTGGACGCCGTGCTCGAGGGGCTGCGCAGCGCCGTGCGCTACGACAAAACCTACTTCGACAAGATCGTGGCGAGCCTTCTGCCGCTGCTGGAGAAGCTGACCACCGGGCGTATCGCCGAGTTGCTCTCGCCGGACTACGACGATATCGAAGACCCCCGGCCGATCATCGACTGGCAGCAGATCATCCGCAAACGGGGCATCGTCTACGTAGGCCTGGATGCCATGTCTGATTTCGAGGTAGCCCAGGCGGTGGGTAATTCGATGTTCGCCGACCTGGTCTCGGTGGCCGGCCATATCTACAAGCACGGCATCGATGACGGTCTGCCGGCGGTGAACGGCAAGCGCATGGGCAAGGTGCCGATCAACCTGCACTGCGACGAGTTCAACGAGCTGATGGGCGACGAGTTCATCCCGCTCATCAACAAGGGGGGCGGCGCCGGCATTCAGGTCACTGCCTATACCCAGACCCTCTCCGACATCGAGGCGCGCATCGGCAATGCCGCCAAGGCCGGTCAGGTGGTCGGCAACTTCAACAACCTGGTGATGCTGCGGGTACGCGAGGAGAAGACCGCCGAGCTGCTGACCCGACAGCTGCGCCAGGTCAACGTGGCCACCCGCATGCTGGTCAGCATGGCCTCCGACTCCAGCGACATTGCCAACGACATCGACTTCACCAGCTCCGGCGGCGACCGCATCAGCACCGTGCAGGTGCCGATGATCGAGCCGGCGGACGTGGTCTCGCTGCCCAAAGGGCAGGCCTTCGCTCTGCTCGAGGGCGGCCAGCTCTGGAAGGTGCGCATGCCCTTGCCGCTGCCCGATAGGCACGAGGACATCCCCGGCAGCATCGCCGAGCTCGCCGAGCGCATGAAGCGCGACTACACCACCGGCGAGCAGTGGTGGACCGCGGTCATGCCGCCGCCGGTGAACCTGGATCTGGGCGAGCTAGGGGCTGAACTCCCGATGCGGGCCCGCGATGCCCAGGAGCCGCCGCCTGCGCGGGCAGAAGCTCGAGCGGAGGCGCAGGACAAAGACGAGGCCAAGGCGCGCCGGCAGGTGGAGAAGGCTGAGCAGCTGCTCAACGAGTGGCCGCTGGCCCAAGAGATGGAGAACCGTGATGAACATCGAGACAACTCCCATGATGCCTGATAACGCGGCAACCGCCATCGTCTCCAGTGTTGCCCTGGAGAGCGGCTCCCTGAGTGAGCTGCCTCAGGCCCTGTTCGGGCTACTCGACTACGTGGTCATCGGGATCGACCGCGTCGAGCTGACCCAGCACGCCTATCGCAAGGGGCTTTCGCCGGTATGGGAGCAGGGCGAGCACCCTCATGAGGGGCGGTTGATCCTGCACTACCACGATCGCCGCTGGTCGCTGCTCTGCTCGCTGACGCCAGTCAGGGTGCACTGAGATGGCCACGGCGGAACGTGCCCAGGAAACCCGACGCGGTTGGTTCTCCACGCTGTTCGGGCTTCCATTTCAGATTATGGCGGTGCTGGTCGTGTCGCTGCTGATGTCGGTGCTGGTCGAGTGGGCGGGAATCCACTGGCAGTGGTGGAGCCAGCCCGGGGCCCAGCATGCGCTGGAGACCCTGGAAACCGAAGTGGCCCGACTGGATACCCACTTCACGCGCTCGCTGCTGGTCTCGGACCCAGTGGCACTGGCCACGGGTGCCGTTACCAACGCCTACGATTGGCTGTTCATCAGAAGCGGCATCTCGGGATGGCTGGAGAGTAACGCCACTCAGGGTGGATGGCTGGGTACCTTGCATACCTACCTGCAGGCGGCCCTCTACGTCACGCTGATGACCCTGACCCGCGTGGTCATCCTGCTGCTCACCTCGCCGCTCTTCGCCCTGGCGGCCCTGGTCGGCTTCGTCGACGGCCTGGTGCGCCGCGACCTGCGCCGATTCGGCGCGGGACGCGAGTCCGCGTTTATCTACCACCATGCCAAGCGGGCCATCACGCCGGTCTTCGTGGTGGGCTGGCTGTTCTACCTGAGCGTGCCCTTCGCCATTCATCCCAACGCCTTCCTGCTGCCCTGCGCGGCCCTATTTGGCTTGCTGGTCAGCATCGCCACGGGAAGCTTCAAGAAGTACCTCTGAAACTCCACATCGCAGGCCTTCCGCGGCCTCGCCGCTATCGTCCGGAGCCGGTGCGGGCTCCGGTGCTTGCGTGTCTAGGGTATTGAGCAGGCGAAGATAAACGTCGTGTGCGGCGCTTATGGTTTCCTGCTGCGCTGCACCCTGGCGGGCGACAGGATGAGGACAATGCCAGCCAACGGATGGACTGTCTTGTCATGACGTTTCGCCGCTTGCCACGGGCCCTGTCGCCCCTGCTTCTGACGCTGCTGACCGCTCAGTTCGGCGCTACCCATTCCGCCTATGCCAACGACCGCGACGTCGTGCGCGATGAGATCGCCCGCCAGGACCTGGCCCTGATCCAGGGTCAGCTGGCCCAGATCCAGCGCATTGTGGATCGGCTCGAGAGCCGCGTTGGGGAGTTCGACCCTGAGACCACTCGTGTCTTCCTGGATGTGCCGCGCCTGCGCCGGGATATCCAAGCCGTGGACAAGGGCATCGATGACGTACTCGAACCGCCTCGGTTGCCGCCCCGCCAGCCGGTGCCCCTCGCCGGGGACTACCTGCGGGAGTTGCGCTAATGGAGGCCTTTGCCGCCGGTGCCGGCTTCGAGGCGCCACCCCTGGGAGTCCTTATTGCCGGGGTGGGCTGCACCGTGGTGCTGCTCTGGGCGTGTTGGAGCGCCATCTCCTCCTATCGAGGCTACGCCAAGGGGCGCGTCAGCGGCGATGACTTCGGCTTTGCCGCGCTGCGCGCCGTCTTCCTGGTCGTGGTGATGTTCTGGGTTTTCCTCTGAGGTCGCCGGCCTCGCACTCTGCGTCATTCAACAATTCGTTACTCAAGAAGGAGCTCGTTATGACTACCGTGCGTTCACTCTGCTCCCGTGTTCGTACCCGAGGCCTCGCCATGATGGCCGCGGCAGGACTTGTGCCGGCTCAGGCCATGGCGCAGGGACTGCCCACCATGGAGGCGCCGTCACGGGGGGAGGGCGATGGCCTTCTCACCACGCTACAGAATTATCTCTATGACTTCGGCGCCCTGGGCGGCCTGATACTGGCCACGGTGGCGTTCCTGATCGTCGCGATTGCCGCCATTGCCACCTTCAACGAGGCACGGGTTCGCGGCGAGTGGTCGAAGTTCGGCGTAGTGGTCGTCGTGGGGGTAGTGCTGATCATAGCCATTATCTGGCTGGCGACCAAGGCCGCGGAGATCCTCTGATGGTTAACCGTCTCGACTTTCTGCCGACTCGCCTGAATGCCGCACCGGTGGTGTTTCGGGGCATGACCGGGCACGAGGTTGGGATGATGGCTCTGGGCGGAGTAGCCGCGGGATTGCTTCCGGGCGCGATCGGCGCCTGGCTGCTGGGAGCCATCGCCATGGTGCCGACCGTGGCGTTTGCCTGTGCCGGCATGGCGCTCTACGTCGGTGGCGCCGTGATG
This sequence comes from Halomonas salipaludis, assembly GCF_002286975.1. Taxonomy (GTDB): domain Bacteria; phylum Pseudomonadota; class Gammaproteobacteria; order Pseudomonadales; family Halomonadaceae; genus Franzmannia; species Franzmannia salipaludis. The sequence goes on along the minus strand of NZ_NSKB01000014.1, from coordinate 21,324 downwards.
CGGCGGCTACGTCGCGGCCGTCCCGCCTCCTGGCTCTACCGCAGCCTACAGTTTCGTCTCGCTCGGCAGGGCATCCGTCTCAGGGGAGCCGACGCCTTGATCACCCGTTCCGGTCCCTTCTCACGGCGGCGGATGCGCTACCAACCGGGAGGACGCCCATGAGCCGCTTTCGTCACGCCCTTAGCGCACGGGATGCCCATATCACCACCCTGCGCCTGGTCATCTTGGTGTTGGCCTTGTTATGCGCTGGTCTGTGGTGGGGCTGGAAGTCGGCTCCCGAGAACTTGACCATCCACAACCCGCCCGACCTGCGCTCAGGCAGCACCCGCGCCTGGTGGGAGGTCGACCCGTCGAGCGTCTATGCCTTCGGGTTTTACGTCTGGCAGCAGATCAATCGCTGGCCCGCGGATGGTCAAGCCGATTACCGCCGCAACCTGAGGGCCTATTCACCCTTTCTTACCCCCTCCTGTCAGCGCTACTTGGCCAAGGACTACGAGGACCGCGATCGCCGCCAGGAGCTTTCCGGCCGGGTACGCGGCATCTACGAAATTCCCGGGCGAGGTTATCGCGCCGATTCCGTGGAGATCCTTAGTCGTGATGCTTGGGTGGTTACCCTGGATATGGCCATCGACGAACAGTACGCCGGCACGCCGGTTCGCGATCTGTTCATTCGCTACCCGCTGCGGGTGGTGAGGGCCGACGTAGACCCTCAGCGCAACCCCTGGGGCCTGCAGGTGGACTGCTTCGATGGCATTCCACAGCGGCTGTCGGTACCAGATGCAGAGAAGCAAGGAGGCTCCTCATGAAGCGTGTGATGCTGGCCTGGTTGGTCACCGCCGTGTTCGCCGGTGAGGCGCTGGCGGTGGAGGTCATGCACTGGGAACGTCGACCGCTGGAGATACCGCTGCCGGTGGATGAGGAGCGGATTGTCACCCTGGACCGCAACGTTCGCGTGGGCCTGCCACCGGCATTGGCCAATCCCGAGGTACTGCGCGTACAGAGCGCCGGGGGCGTACTCTACCTGAAGGCCTTCGAGACCTTCGAGACCCAGCGTGTTCGCGTGCAAGACGTGGAGAGCGGGGATGTGCTGCTGCTGGACCTGTCGGCCGGGGAGGGCGTTAGTAGCGAGGAGATCCTGGTGGTGGATAGCCGAGAGTCATCCCCGGCTAGCTCTTCCTCGGGCAGCGGCGGGGCGAAGACAGTATCGACCCCGCCATCGTCGGCTCAAGCGTCAGGCACTGCTGCACAGCGCGCGTCCACCACGCCTGTACCGGTGCTACTGACCCGGCATGCCGCCCAGTCCCTCTATGCGCCGCAGCGCACCATCGAGCCCCTGCGCGGCGTCTCTCGCGTGCCCATGCGGCTGCCCGAGTCGCTGAGCACTCTGCTGCCGTCGCTGCCGGTGACCGCCACGCCCCTGAGCGCCTGGCGGCTCGATGGCTGGACGGTCACCGCGGTGAAGCTCGAGAACAACGATCGGCAGCGCGCCTTCGAGATGGATCCGCGCTGGCTGCAGGGGGAGTTCTATTCCGCGACCTTCATGCACCCCTATCTGGCGCCGCGAGGCTCCATGGAGGACACCACCACGGTCTTTCTGGTCACTCAGCGCGGCGGCCTGGACAGGGCCCTGATCCCGCTGGAGGAGAAGGATAAGGTCGAGGAGGGCACCTCATGACACTGCGTAGCAATACCCTGCTGAAGATTCTGGTGCCTGGGCTGTTGGTGATCGTGTTGCTGATCCTGGTGCGCAGCCTGAGCGGAGGCGAAGCCGACTCTGAGGCAGAAATCGCCGAGACTGACCCGACGCTAAGCCTGACCGATGACGAGCTGCAGGCGCTGGGCATCGAGGGGGATACCCCGCGGGATACCGTGGCCACCTTGGTCGGCCACGTGCAGGCCATGCGTCGCGACTTGGAGCAAGCTCAGGCGGAAACACAGGCGCTGCGCGACCAGAACGAGCAGCTGATGAGCCGCCACCAGGATGTGGACGGTGCCATCGATGAAGCACTGCGCCGTGAGCGCGAACGGCTACGTCAGGAGATCGCGCGGTCCAAGCCGGACAGCTCCATGCTGGGCACCTTGCAGCGTCAGCTGGATCAGCTGCGCCGCCAGGTGGATGGGCAACGTGATGATGACCTGCCCATCGGCCTGGGTCTTGAGGGAGGTGGTGGCCCTGATGGGACATCCTACTCGGGCCCTGGCTCGGAGCATGCGCTGACCTGGGTCGAGCCCCTGGACGCCCAGGAGGATGAGCGTGGGCGTGGCGAGACTACCTTCCCGACCGGCTTCCGTGAGGCCGCCGAGGAACTGGGCGAAGCGGCCCAGCATGCTTCCAGCGCGGCAGAAAGCCGGGTGACCGGACGTCCCGATGAATCCAGCGTGGAGCCCGCCTATACGCTGCCGGAGAATTCCACCCTGATGGGCTCGGTGGCCATGACGGCGCTGCTGGGCCGGGTGCCGATCGATGGCACCGTCAACGACCCCTATCCGTTCAAGGTAGTGATCGGCCGCGAGAACCTTACCGCCAACGGTGTCACCTTGCCTGAGGTGGAGAGTGCCATTGTCAGCGGCACCGCCACCGGTGATTGGACGCTCTCCTGCGTGCGTGGCCAGGTCAACTCGATGACCTTCGTCTTCGAGGATGGAACCGTGCGCACCCTGCCGGCCCCGGAGGACGTGAATTCCGGTGACGGCTCGAACCGCACCATCCTCGGCTGGCTCTCCGACCCGCGGGGCCTGCCCTGCATCCCCGGGGATCGCAAGACCAATGCTCAGCAGTTCCTGCTCACCAGCTTCATCCTGGGCGCCGCCGAGGCCGGTGCCGATGCCATGGCGATGAACGAAGTCACCACCAGTGTGGACAGCGGTGGCGTGGTCAGCGGCCTGACTGGTGACTCGGGTCGCTATGCCGCCAGCCAGGCCCTGGCTGGCGGCGTGTCCGACGTGCGCCAGTGGGTGCAGGAGCGCTTCGGCCAGACCTTCGATGCTGTCTATGTTCCCCCGGGTCAGCCGGTCGCCATCCATATCGAGCGTGAGCTGCCTATCGACTATGAAACCCAAGGAAGGAGGGTGCGATATGACCGCTCGAGTGCGGCCAATCTCGATCTGCCGTAGCGCCACCATGTCGATGGCTGTCTTGTTCACGAGCCTGACGATGACCGGGTGTGCGACCTCTCAGGAAGAGCTGATGCCGGTGGGTGATACCACCATGATGGAGATCTGGCAGCACCAGGCCGGCCACAGCACCGGTGAGCGCCGCCTGCTGGATGTACGCAGCGAGCTGCGCCGGCCGCTGAAGAGTGACGACATGGTAACGGAGCACCTGCGCTACAGTCGCGATGTGGGCAACGAGATCTACAGCCAGTTCCGTCGCCTGCCCAACCCGGACCTGGTGATGTACGTCTTTCCCCACCTGGCAGGTACGGAGCAAGTGCCGGTACCCGGCTACTCGACGGTGTTTCCCCTCTATCAACGCGTTCAGTACGCCATGCCCGGTGAGAGTGCGCGAGCCACTGCGGACTGGGTCGATGGGAGGGCTCTCTGATGTCTCAGTTCGATGCGCTGATGAATCGACTCTTCGGTAGTGCCAATGCCGATGATGACGACCAAGGACAGGGGCTGGATGAGCTGCTATCGGCGCCGCCTTATGCGCGAGACCCTGAAGCCCAGTCGATCGAGCCAGATGCCCTCGCTGCCCTGAGACATGATATCCAGGGGCGACCTTTGGCTCTGCCCCGGGGCAAGGCGCCCTCCGTGGCCGAGTTGCGCGCGCACTTCCGCCGGGCACCCTCGTTCAGCAACTACCTGCCCTGGGTGGAGTACCTGCCCGAGTCGGGCTGCTTTCTGCTGGAAGACGGCGTCTCGGTGGGGGTAGTGGCCGAGGTCTTCCCCATCGCCACCGAGGGCCGCGCCCCGGAGTCTCTGGAGGCGATTCGCGACCAGATTGAGGCCGCCATTCAGGACAGCCTGCCGGAGTATGAGCAGCACCCCTGGGTGGTGCAGCTCTTCGTCAAGGACGAGGTCGACGCCCGCCCCGACCTGGAGCGCATGCGGGACTATGTGCGGCCGCGGGCCCGGGAGACCGAGTTCACCCAGGACTGGTTGGCGAGCATGGGCGCTCACCTCAAGGCGATCTCCAAACCCGGTGGGCTGTTCCAGGATGACGGCGTGACCCAGACCCGCTGGCGGGGCCAGACCCGTCGCACGCGCCTGGTGCTCTACCGCTGGCTCGGCAAGAAGCGCAAGGCCGGGGAACGTCAGCGAGGACTCTCTCCCGAGCAGACGGTCAACCAGGTGTACGATAGGTTGGCCGCCGCGTTGCACGGCGCGGGCCTGCGTCTGGAGCGCTACGACGGGCGCGCCTTTCACCGCTGGCTGCTGCCGCGGTTCAACCCGCGGCCGCGGCTGGCCCCCGATGAGCCGGCGCGCTTCTACTCCCTGTGCGACTACCCCGAGGACGCCGATGACGTGGCCTGGAACTATGACTTGGCCGAGGGAATGCTCTTCAACTCGCCCCGCGGCGACGTCGAGACGGGGCTGTGGTGGTTCGATGGGCTGCCTCAGTGCTGCGTGGTGGTGGAGGAGATGCGCCGAGCGCCGGTGGTGGGGCATCTCACCGGCGAGGTGCGCCGCTCCGACGGGCAGGCAAGCAATGCCTTGATGGACAAGCTGCCTGAAGGCACCGAGGCGGTGCTGACCATCGTGGCGACGCCCCAGGAGCCCCTGGAGGACCATATCAACCGCCTGCACAGCAAGGCGGTGGGCGACAGCGTGCTAGCCCGACAGGTCCGCGAGGACTGCGAGACCGCCCGCCGCTACCTGGGCCAGAACCACAAGCTCTACCAGAGCACCCTGGCTTTCTTCCTGATGGGTGAGAACGAGCAGGACCTCCAGCAGCGCAGCATGGCGCTGGCCACTCAGCTGCTGCAGGTCAACCTCTCGCCGGTGGATCCTGAAGATGAAGTCGCCGGCCTGAACACCTACCTGCGCTGGCTGCCGATGAACTTCGACCCGGAGCAGGATCGCAAGAACCGCTGGTACACCCAGTTCAACTACGTCCACCACTTGGCCAATCTGGCGCCGGTGTTCGGGCGCGGCCGCGGTACCGGCCGGCCGGGGATGACCTTTTTCAACCGTGGCGGCGAGACCTTCAGCTTCGACCCGCTGAACCTAGAGGATCGCTCGGCCAACGCCCACATGCTGGTGTTCGGCCCCACCGGGGCCGGCAAGTCGGCCACTCTCAACGGCGTGCTGAGCCAGGTCATGGCCATGCACCGCCCGCGGCTGTTCATTATCGAGGTGGGCAACAGCTTCGGGCTGCTGGGCCAGTATTTCGAGCGCAAGGGGATGAGCGTTAACCAGGTCAAGCTGTCGCCGGGCTGTGGGGCCAGACTGCCGCCGTTCGCAGCGGCCACGCGGCTACTGGAGAACGAGGTGGAGGAGCGCCGCCTGGCCCGAGACGCCGAGGACGCCAACCCCTTCGAGGAGGCACCCCTGGAGGAGGACGAGGAGCAGCCCGACGAGGAACGCGACCTGCTAGGCGAGATGGAGATCACCGCCCGGCTGATGATCACCGGCGGCGACCCCAAGGAGGAGCGGGAGTTTCGCCGCGCCGACCGGCGTATGGTGCGCGACGCTATCTACCGTGCAGCGGAGCGCTGTCGGGAAGAGGGCCGCGACTGCATGACTCAGGACGTGCGCGAGGCGCTCTATGCGATCTCACGCGATACGGAGATCCCCGAGGAGCGGCAGCGCCGCGCCTATGACATGGGCGAGGCCATGGGGCTGTTCTGCGACGGCTTCGACGGCGAGGTCTTCAACCGCCCCGGCACCTCCTGGCCCGAGTGCGACGTGACCATCATCGACTTGGCCCATTTCGCCCGAGAGGGTTACGAGGCCCAGCTCGCCCTGGCGGTGATCAGCTTGACCAACATGATCACCAACCTGGCCGAGCGCGACCAGTACAGCGGGCGGCCCATCGTCCAGGTCATTGACGAGTGCCACCTGCTCACCGTCAACCCGCTGCTCAGCCCCTATCTGGTCAAGGTGGGCAAGATGGGCCGCAAGCTCTCCCACTGGATTTGGATGGCTACCCAGAACCTCGAGGACTTCCCGGACGCAGCCCGCAAGCTACTCAACATGATCGAGTTCTGGCTGTGTCTCTACATGCCGCCGGACGAGATCGAGCAGGTCAGCCGCTTCAAGGAACTCACCGCCACCCAGCGCAAGCTGATGGCCTCCGCCACCAAGGTCTCCAAGAAATATACCGAGGGGGTGGTGCTGTCCGGGCGTCTGGAAGCGCTGTTCCGGGTAGTGCCCCCCAGCCTTTACCTGGCCCTGGCCGGCACGGAAGGCGAGGAGAAGGCCGAGCGGATGCGGGTGATGCGCGAGCAGGGCTGCTCGGAACTCGAGGCTGTGTTGCATATCGCCCAGCGGCTGGATGAGGCCCGGGGGATCGGACCCACGACGTAGACACGGGTTTAGAAAAGTCGATGGAGTTGGCCTAATCTTCCATTTCAGGCGCTATAGTTAAACCACTATGGTTTAAGATGAGCACCATAGTTGGCTGATTAGGCAACCTATGACGATGAAAATAAACCAGCTGTGGCAGAAGATCCCTCATGGCGCCGTGGTGACCACTGCGTGGCTGGAGGCCCACGGCATTAGCGCCAACCATGCAGCTAAGCTCACAGAGGCTGGCTGGCTAAGGCGCCTCGGGCGAGGTGCCTACTGTCGGGCAGGTGACCCGCTGACCTGGGAGAGCGGGATTTTTGCGTTGCAGGCGCTCAGCGACCCCGCTGCACCGCCGTTCTGGCCGGGCGGCCAGACCGCCCTCTCCCTGCAGGGATTCGTCCACTATCTGCCCATCGGGCATGACACCACTCACCTGTATGGGGCGGAGCCCCGCTCCCAGCTGCCGCTATGGCTGAGTCAGGCCAACTGGGCCGGAGCTATCGCTCTGCACAGAGATAAGGGGCTGCCAATGGGTCTGCCTGGCAGCTTCACGGACTACAACCCGCCTAGGGTGGGATTTTCCCTTCGGGTCTCGACTCCGGAGCGCGCTATCCTCGAGTGGATCGCCATCACGCCCAACGAGCTGCTGTTCAGCAGCGAGCTGGTGGATACCTTCACCGGGCTCAATACGCTGCGCCCGCGCCGGCTACAGGCGCTGCTGGCAGGGTGCCGCTCAGTGAAGACCAAGCGTGCTTTTCTGGTACTGGCTCGCCATGCCGGCCACGCCTGGTACCATCGACTTGAAACCCACAGCCTCGACCTGGGGAAGGGCAAGCGGCAGCTCTGCAAGGGAGGGCGGTTGGACAAGGAATACCAGGTCACGGTCCCGGAGGCGTTCACGGATGAGCATTGAGCCCCGCTATCACGAACAGGTGCGCCTGCTGGTCGCGCTACTGCCGTTTCTCAACGACGAGCCGTGCTTTGCGCTCAAAGGCGGTACGGCCATCAACCTCTTCGTCCAACCCTTCCCGCGTCTGTCGGTCGATATCGACCTCGCCTACCTGCCGCTGGAGCCTCGGGATGTAACACTGCTCCGTTGTCGCCAGGCTTTACAACGACTGGCACAGGCCATCGGTGTTCAACTCCCTGGGGTGAACGCCGAGCTCAAGGGTAACCGCCATGATGAACTCAGAGTCTTGGTGCGCCGAGGTCACAGCCAGGTGACACTCGAGGTTTCGCCAGTGCTTCGCGGCACCGTGCATCCGCCTCAGCGGCTCGATGTGGTCGAGACGGTGGAAGACGAATACGGCTTTGCCTCGGTGCAGGTTGTGTCGATGCCGGATCTCTACGGTGGCAAGCTCTGCGCCGCTCTGGACCGCCAGCACCCTCGTGATCTTTTCGATGTGAAGCTGTTGCTGGACCAAGGTGGCCTGGATCGCAGTATCTTTGAAGGCTTCTTGGTCTACCTGCTTGGTCACCCCAGGCCGATGAACGAAATCATTAACCCGCGAATGAAGCCGCTGGAAGCAGTCTACCGCAAGGAATTTGTCGGTATGGCCAGAACTGATATTCCTCTGCAGCAGCTGGAAGAAGTGCGCCATAGGTTGTTGGAACGCCTGGGCCAGCTCATCACCGACAATGATGTTCGCTTTTTACTTTCGTTCAAGAAAGGTATGCCTGATTGGTCGTTATTCCCTGTTCAGGGTGTTGGCCAGCTGCCCGCTGTGATGTGGAAGCTTGCGAATATAAGTAAGATGGGGGAAAAGAAAAATAATCAAGCACTGAGGGCGCTTAACGAGGCTCTGAGCAGTCTGAGGCCATAGAAGAGCCATCTGTTCTGGACAAACCATTATCTGAACAACTAGGGTTGATTAGATGTTTCTCAAAGGCTGCTGTCGACCCAAAGCGGCCATGGTGGAAAAGGCAGCCTGTTCGTTCATCCTTGTTAGAATTCTGAGGAAATAATTTGCGCAACCTACCGCTCAAAGTTGAAGATTCTTTGTCTAGTGACACGAAATTATGGCGCTATATGGATCTCGCAAAATTCGTGTCATTGCTAGACTCGTGTAGTCTTTGGCTTGCTAGGTCTGACACGTTCAAAGACCAAAGCGAGGGGCGCTTTCCCGACGAGATGAGAAATGCTATTCAAAGCGCTTACGAAAGGTTTGAAGAGAAAGAAGGTTCGCCAATAAAAAATGCGGATGACTTCCAGTTATATCTGTGCCGAAACGCCTACGTAAGTTGCTGGCACAAAAATGTCGAAGAAAATATGGTGATGTGGGAGCTCTATGGGCGTGGAGGCAATACAGTCGCCATTCAAACAACAGTGGAAAAGCTGAAGACTAACATATCCACAATAGATAGGGGGTGCAGAGAGTTTTATCTGAGAAATGTTCAGTATTCTCGACCTGAAGATGTGAAAGGTCAGCTTTCTTATAGCGCTCCGTTCTTCATAAAGCGTCCACATTTCAGTTTCGAGCAAGAAGCTAGAATTTTATTAAGTACATACTCAGCCTACAGGCCAGAGAAAGAGACGCCCCTCGGTGTGACAGTCAACTTGGACTTAGCAGCAGCCATAGAGAAAGTCCTAGTACATCCAGATAGTCAAGAATGGTTCGTCTTGGCCGTTAAATCTGTTGCAGCTAAGTTTGGGCTGAGTGCTCCTGTTGAGAGAGGTGCGTATGGCAACAAATTCTAACAAGTGGCAGCACAGTGACAGCTTCTCCGCCGCTACTCGTCTACAAATAGGCACGTGTGCCGGGCGTTAAACCCGGAAAATTAGAACCTTCAAAAATGATAAAAGCCTCGTGAGGACTAGGTTAGGGATAAAGTGCCAATGTTACCAATAGAGAAAATCGTAGGATGGATAAAGGATAAACCCGCATGGTGGCAACATTCAGTAAAATTGTCCCTGAGCGAAGGTGCATTATCCAATAAACACTTAGATGAAATTTACAATCTAGCCTTGGTTGAGCACAAGATTATTTCGGACGAAGAAATATCGAAACTTTTCGAAGGTCCAATTGACACGACGGGGTTAAGCGACGAGATAAATGAAGTAACACTGGATAAAATTGATAGCGTAGCCAATGTTGGGGCCTTAGCTGGCGATCAAACTCTGTCGTTTTTAAAAAATGGAATGACGGTTGTTTACGGCGATAATGGGGCGGGAAAGTCCTCATACGCGAGAATAATAAAACACGCCTGCCTTTCAAGAGGGGGTGTTCCTGAAATACTTGGAAATGTGTTTGAAAAATCAGATCAGCCAAGCTCCGCCAATATATCTATAAATGTTGATGGAGATGTAGAGTCAAATGAATGGAATTTGAGATTTAAAAGTAACTCAAATCTAAAGTCAATAAGAGTTTTCGATAGCCAGGCTGCCGAGCATTTTGTAACAAAAGAGGACGAACTTGGCTATAAACCTTCGGGGCTACATGTATTGGAGGACTTGGCTGAAGCAGTTGATTACGTTAGTCGGCGCGTTACTGAGGAAACCATGCCTGGAAATGGCTTTGTTAGCCTGCCTTCTTTTCAAGATACAAAAACAGGACGATTTGTTAGTCACATGTCCAGAAACACAGTTCTATCAGAAGTCGAATTATACTCCGCGACTGATGAGGAAATTGAAAGGATCGAACTGTTAACAAAAGAGATAGATTCCTATAGATCAAAATCGCCAGAGCAGATAAGAAAAGAATTGTCAAACCAGCTACGGCAGCTTACCCCTCTGAAGGAGTTTGTTGCTAAATCTATTTCAGTCGTAAGTGTTAAAGTTTTTAGTGATTTAAAAGAAAATGAGCAAGATTGCCTGCAAAAGAAGGAAATAGCTGATGATTTAAAAGAAAAAACGTTTTCGGGTTTACCAGTTAGAGATATTGGAGGCGATGAGTGGCGGCTGATGTGGGATTCCGCAGAGCGCTATATTATATCTCTGGATCAAGGTGGTTCTTTTCCACTCCAAGAGAATGAGTTATGCCCACTATGTTTACAAGAGATTGGTAAATTTTCGTCTGAGAAAATGGCAGGCTTTGTAGAGTTTCTTGCGAGCGACGCTGTAAAAATTGCGTCTGCTAGTAAGAATCATCTGGATTCAAAAAAGAAAAATATTAGAGATTATCGATTTGATTTAACTCCATACGCCGCTGCTATCACATTGGCGGATGAGATTTTTGATGATTTCCGAATAAAAATTTTAAAGTTATTCGAAGATCTTGAGTCGAGAAAGGGCCTTTTTTGTGGTGAGATTTTGCCAGAAAAAGTAACTCCCGAAGAGACGGAAATTTTAGAGAAAATCAACAAGCTCGTAAGTAATATTGAGGCTTCTCTCGCATCTATATCTGAAGATGACGATTCCGATAAAATCATAAAAAGAAAGGAATCTGATCTACAGGAGTTAGTCGACAAGAAGCTGTTTCGGGATAACATAACCTCAATAATTTCTAATATAGAACGTTATAAGCTAGTGGCTAAATATGAAAACCTTCAGGAGCAATGCAAGTCGCGGCCAATTACTGACAAGAATTCAGAGATTTGCAAGCAAGAAGTGGTTGTGCCTCTAGTTAAAGCTTTTAATTCTGAACTTGATAAATTTGGCTTCAGTAGATTCAAGGTTTCTCCTAGAACTAGAGGGAAGTCCGGCGCTCAACTCATGAAGCTGGAGATATTGGATGGGCGAGAACCCTTGGTCTCTAAAGTGGCAAGTGAAGGTGAACAGAGATGTATTAGCATTGCCTGTTTTCTGGCTGAAATGAAAGCCGACAGAAGGAAATCTGCTGTCATATTTGATGACCCGGTGAACTCTCTAAGTCACCAATGGAGTCACAGAGTTGCCAAAAGACTTGTTGAAGAATCTAAAGACAGGCAAGTTGTGGTGCTAACACATGATATTGTTTTCTATAAGCTTTTACTGGAAGAAATTGAAAGAGTAGATGGCCCTAGTTTGAATGAGATATGCCTTGAGCGAAGTAGAAAACGAGCCGGCATAGTCCGCTCAACGCCTCCTTGGGATGCTTTGACAACAAGTAAAAGAGTTAAACAACTTCAAGAAAAAGTTCGTGAGCTTAGAAAGATTGGCGAAGACGGCACAGAAAGAGAGTTCCGTGAAGCTTCATATGCTTTTTATGGGTATCTGAGAGAAGCTTGGGAACGACTGGTTGAAGAAAAGCTATTGAATCAAGTAGTTACTAGGTTCGGTAGGGCCGTTCAAACAAATAGATTGCGGCGGTTAATTGATGATATAAGTCAATCTGATTTTGATCGAGTAGAACAAGGAATGAGTAGATGTAGCACGTACTTCCGTGGCCATGATAGTGCTCCTGCCGTCGGAGACCCATTTCCTACAATTCAAGAGATCGAAGACGATTTGGCCTGTCTTTCCGATTTCAATGAGGAACTGCAAAATAAAAGAAAACGCAGTTAGTTGGGGTGAATGCATTTAACAAATTGCTCGCTGCGCTCCCAATTTTTCGGTGAGCAAGGCGTTATATCAGCGTGATCGCAACGTCTGCTTCTGGCCGAAAGCAGCCGGCCTGCCAACTACTGGCAGGCCGGCTACGAGAGTATTAGTCCTCAGTCCTGACGAGCCAGCTTTCTACGGTCTCGGCACCGTACTCCTCCTTCCACGCCTTCAGCGTCTTCTGGTTGCCGCCGCGGGTCTCGACGACTTCGCCAGTGTTCGGGTTCTTGTAGATCTTCAGCTTGCGCTTGGCGCGGCCGGTGCTCTTGGCGCTGCTGGAGCTCTTGTCAGCGGTATGCGTTGGATCCAGAAGCTTGATGACGTCAGCGGCTGACTTGTCGAACTCGCGCATCAGGTCTTCGAGGTGATTCTTGAAATCTAGCTCGGTCTTCAGGCGGTCGTCGTTCTTCAGCCTGTCGAGCTCTTCCTGGAGCTGCTTGAGCTGCTGTTCCTTCTGCATGTAGGTGTTGAGAATGGACATGAACTTCCTCGTGGTGGGTGAGTGTTGGGGAATATTATGGTGGTGGTTAGGGAATGATTCAATGTTTCTTGTCATTTAAAATGATGAGTTGGGTTGCGATATTGATAACCCGATGGGGTGGCCTTTGGTGACGACCCCAGAAAACACCTCTCAACGGAATTAACATTTCTTGCTGTCTCTCTGGATGTACCTGGCAATGCTATGCCAGTTCCTTGATCTATTGGAGTGGCACGCATGGAGAGACACCACCCACGCCGCTGGCTGGCTGCCTTTAGCCTATCTGCCTGCCTGGTAGGCCCCGTACTCGCTGAGCCAGCCATCGAAGTCTTTACCACCGCCGGAGAGCCGGTGATCAATGTGCCGTCTGGTGCAGCGGTCATCGAACTCGATGTGCCTGGACGACTGGATGCCCTGCTGTCTCAGCAGTTGCCCGCAGATCCTGACGTTGCTGCAGCCTTGATGCGCGAGCGCATGACCACGCCCGCGTGGCAGGAAACTGCTGACCGCTATGCCGATAGCTATCTCGGGCTGGCCAGGGCCTGGCAGCTGGGTGTCGAGAAAGTGCCCGCCGTGGTGATCGATGGTCGCCATGTGATTTACGGCCAGCCGGACGTCGCGCAGGCATTGAACGAAGCCGATCGCCTGCTGAGTCAGGAGAGCCGCCCATGATGCGCTACAGGACCTTGGGCGCTCTGTTGATTGGCGCTGTGCTGAGCCTGGGCGTAATTGAGAGGCCCGCCCAGGCGCTAACAACACCAGAGATTGTGGCGTCGTCGATTTCTACTCAATGCCTGGACTATCAGGTCATCGGTATCTGCGTCTGGCTCAACTGTTCCTGGTCGGGCTGCTCGATACGCACCTCGGTGCAGGTGCGCCATTACATCCCCGAGTTGGTGGTCTCCAGTTACGAGAACACTGGCGACAACCCCTGGTGGGAAGTGGCCACCCTCTCGCCACCCTTGGGTAAGGCCTTGGCCGGCGGGCAGAGCACCTCGGATGCCAACCGGGCTCGGCACGAGCACCTGCGCTTCAAGAACGTGGACGCCATCGGACACCCGGCCGGCGGTGCCTTCAGCAGCTTCGCCAGCGCCTTCGGCATGTCGTGCGCTGGGGCAGCGACACCCTTCCAGCCCTACCACCTCTCGACCCTGGACGCCCTGGCGTGGCGCAGCGGGATTCCCGAGTCGCTCTACCCGGAGGCGCTCACGCCCGGCATGCGTGAGCTGGGCCAGCCCGGCGACCTGTGGGGCAACGTCTATCCGCGCAGCGGCTTCCTGACCCAGGTGCATGATTACAAGACCGCGGCGACCACTGCCCAGCGCTCTGCCGACATCGTCACCCGCACGGGTCAGCCTCACGTCTACACGCCGCTGGTGGCGGAAAGCCGCGACGGCTACTGGCCGCCCGGGCCGGTCAAGGAGGGTGACCCCTCTACTCATCGCTGGCAGCGCCTGACGCCCGGCATGAGCAAATCCTGTCGGGTGTGGCCGGACCGTGGAGTCACCGACACTTACGGTGACCGCCTGGATACCGGCGGTGACTACGCCTGGTCGTTGTGGCTCCCCTATCGTTGCTGCAAGCGTCGCGGCCAGACCCTGCTGTATGCAGTCCCCTGAAGGAGAGAAGCCGATGAAAGGAACTCGTATACGACGCTTCGCCCTTGCGCCGTTGGCCAGTGCCCTGGTGGTGGGGCTGCTGTCTACCCATGCTGCCCAGGCTCAGGCGCAATCCGCCGATGCGCTCTATTACCAGATCGGCGGCGCTTCCCCCTTCAGCGTCTCCGCCGGACGGGGCTACAACCCCAACAGCCGTGGAATCGGCATCAGCTGGAACATGAATGCCACCTGCGGCAACTTCGATATCGGCGCCACGGTCTCTAACCAGCTCAACGGCGTCACCAACGGCTTCCAGAATCTGATGGGCACAGTGGTCCAGAACGCTCAGGGTGCCGTGGCTTCGCTGCCCGCCATGGTCATCCAGCGGGCCAACCCGGGCCTCTATGACCTCCTGAGCAACGGCGTGCTGCAGGGGCGGGTCGACTTCGACCGCGCCTCCATGTCCTGCCGCCAGATGTCCGAGCGGATGGCCGACATGGTCAGCGGGCAGGGGTGGCAGCAGATGGCTGCGGCCGAGAGCTGGCAGAGCGCGGCCCAGTCCAACGCCGACGTCGTCGCGGCTCAGGAGCAGGTCGACCAGTCAGGCGGAAACCAGGGCGTGACCTGGGTAGGGGGCCAGCGCCGCGGCGGGCAGGATCAGCCGCCGATTCGCGTGGTGCAGGACACCGCTCGCGCTGGTTACAACCTGCTGCACGGCCGTGACGACACCACCAGCACGGCCCCCATTGTCGGAGGCGGTGGCGGCTGGGGATCGGTGGCCACCAACGAGGGCACCTGGATCGGCGGTGGTGGGCTGGCCGGGGCTTCCGGTGGGAGCGGTAGCGGCTCAGGGTCAGGCAGTGGGACAGGGAGCTGCCTGGGCGGCATGTGCACGGTCTGGCAGAGCCCGGAAGTGGCCGCCGAGTGGACCCAGACGGTGATCGGCGAGCAGTCGATTCGCACCTGCGACGGCTGCGAGCGCAGCGAGACTCAGGCTGGTAGTGGCCTGGTGCGCGAGCTGGAGCGTGAGCAGCAGGAGGTCTACGGCAAGCTCCTGAGGCTGGTCGACGGCAGTGAGCCGCTGACGCCGGAGAACCTGCGCCAGGTCTCCGCCGGTGACGGCCTGACCGTCTCCCGTGGGGTGATCGAGTCGCTGCGCACCGACCCCGAGGCCTCACTGCTGATTCACCGCTTGAGCGGTGAGATGGCCCTGGCCAGGACGCTGACCAAGGCGCTGTGGGCGCGTCGGCTGCTGCTGGCCGGTAGCAGTGACCCGGGGGTCGCTGACAATGAGCAGGGCATGTCGGCGCTGGATCGCAAGCTGGTGGCCCTGGATCGCGATATCGAGTCGCTGCGCTCCGAGATGGAGATCCGCCAGGCGCTGAGTAACAGCGCCGCCGGCATCGCGTTGGAGCGAGCCTCCCGTCGCGGACAAGGAGCCTCTCAGGGCGAGACTTTCCGGCCGGATGCAGTGCTGGACGGCCGCGGCCGCCCAGCCGACGGGGAGGGCGGCGATTCATGACACGGCGCTTTTCCTGGATGAAGCCAACCCGCTGGCCGTCACTACTGTTGGCCCTGGCGGTGCTGATCGCCATGTTCCTGCTCAGCGGGATCATTCTGGTGATCAGCGTGCGGTTGCTGGGTGGGCTCGAGGCCCACCATAGCGTCTGGCAGGCCGCCTGGCCGTGGCTGCTGGCCTGGCGGCTGAATCTCTACGCCGCACTGGCTCTGGTCTGGTGGCGCAAGGTGCGCCCCCGGGCGGTGGCATGGTTGCGCCGAGATTATGACGACGGGCGGCAGGCGCTCGCCAAGCTCCGGCGGCTCGAGGCGATGGCCCTGGGCATCCTGGTCCTTATCGAGGTCACCAACCTGATCAATCGGCTGGGAGGTGCCTGATGGGAGGCCTGCTGACCGCGCCGCTGGTGGTGTTCGACTACTTCGCCAACGCCATGACGCTGCTGGGCTGGATCATCAACAACGCCATCTGGAACGTCATGGTCGGCACCGGCATCGCCGCGGTGCCGTTCATCACCCTGGTGCTCTCCGAGTGGTTCAAGGCCCGGCAGGAGGGCGACGAGGCGGGGACCAAGGGCATCCTCACGGTCAACCGCATCGAGACCCGGCTCTACGCCATGATCCTGGCCTACGCCTTCACCTGCCTGCCGCTGCTGCAGGTCCAGCTGGCCACCGCCGACATCGACGAGAGCCGGTCGCTGGAGTGCGGCACCCGCCAGTTCGCCTCCGGCGGCTGGTCCGAGGGGGCGTTTGGAGCCACCGAGAATTCCATCGGAGGCCAGCAGGCCAGGATGCCGCTGTGGTGGGCGGGCGTGCATGCCGTCTCACATGGGGTGACTGCGGCGGCCGTCCACGCCATTCCCTGTTCGACCGATTTCGAGTCGATCCGTATGGAGCTGGATCTGCACAGCATCGAAGACCCGGGGCTGCAACAGGAGGTGGGCGAGTTTCAGCGTCAGTGCTTCGGTCCGGCGCGCAATCGGCTGCTGCAAGAGGGCGGGACCATTGAGACGACACGTGCCATGGACGTGGACTGGATCGGCTCCAACTACTTCCAGGCCACGCCCGGCTACTACGACAGCTTCTACGCGGGACGGCCCATCGCCGGCTTTCCCTAC
Organism: Halomonas salipaludis; assembly: GCF_002286975.1. GTDB lineage: Bacteria > Pseudomonadota > Gammaproteobacteria > Pseudomonadales > Halomonadaceae > Franzmannia > Franzmannia salipaludis. The sequence goes on along the minus strand of NZ_NSKB01000014.1, from coordinate 4,704 downwards.
GATGCCAGTCGGGATGTCTCCCGGCCCAACACCGGCCCCGGTATGCCGGGTTATCCCTCGTGCCAGGAGTGGTGGTCAGCCGAGAGCGTTGGCCTCTGGGCCCGTCTGCACCAAGAGGTAGACCCCGGGTTCTGGGACAGCTTCCGCAGCATCTTCACCAGCAGTAACGCTGAGGACTATGTGATCCGTCGTCTGGTCAGCCCCCGCTCAGGCGCGGCCAGCGGCAACCTGGATCAGGCCGTGGTGGGCTTTCGTGGGTTGGATGGTGGCAGCAGCTTCTGGGACGCCACCGTCACCGCCGGCTCGGCCATTGGTGGCACCCTGTCGATCCTGCCGTTCCAGGCCGGCATGGACATGCTCAAGCAGGCGCTCCCCATGGTGCAGGGTATCCTGGTGATGGCCATCATCATCTGCCTGCCGTTCGTGATGGTCATCTCCAGCTACAGCTTCAAGGTCGCCGGCATGGCCACCTTCGGGCTCTTCGCCATGTGGTTCCTGACCTTCTGGTGGGAGCTCGCCCGCTGGATCAATGCCAACCTGGTGGATCTGCTCTACCGCAGCGACGCCGCCAAGCTGAGCTGGCTCTCCGCCGCCAATAACCTCTACGACCGCATGGTGCTGCAGTTCGTGGAGGGAATGATGTTTCTGGTGCTGCCGACGCTGTGGGTGGCGGTGCTGGGGTGGTCAGGGATGAAAGTTGGTGACTCCTTGGGGCGGAGCGTGACCCAGTCCACATCTCCATCTCAAAGTGCCGGGCAGAAGGGTGGCAGCCAAACCCAAGCGAGCGGCTCTGGTGGGAAACTGGGGTAGGAATGGTCGGGGCTTTACTAAGGTTTTGGTAGCTTGCGGCCTTTGAGCTTGCCGGACATCCCCCAGGGGAGCTCGTAGAGCATGGGGCCTTTCGTCTGGGTGACTTCCTTGGAAATAGTCGGCCACCATCGGATCAACTGGATAGCCGTATCCCACACCTTGCGCCGGCTCCAGTCCTTTCCCAGGTTGATGATGGTCAGTCCGGCGTTCTCAAAAGCCAGCCGCTCTGGGTCGCCTTTCTTGAACCGATCCTTTGAGAGAATCACCCAGTTGCCTTCCTGCTGAAGGCGCTCCAGCCACTCCTGATCAGGAACACCAGGACGGGCATTGAACTCGCGGGCATGAACAACGCTGTGCTTTTCAGTGCGCAGCTGAGCGAGGTGATGAAGGGCGTTGGCGATGCGGTGGCTTAGGTTTTCGTCAATGAAGAAGTGCACCTGCCGCTATCCTTTTTTCAAAGTTAACGGCGCGATTCACCTCATCCAGTGAGATCTCGAAGTTCCTTGCCACGGCCTCGGCATCGCCATCTTCCGCCTGGAAGGCGCTGTAGATGGCATGGGTCGACATGTGGCAAGGGAGGACGATCGGCTTGCCGAAGGCGAGCTTCGGGTCGATCACGATGCTAGGGTCTTGGGGGTCGGGATGCCAGCGGACAGGATTCTCGCTGGCATCGAATTCGATACCTTTCAGCAGAGAGGGGAAAATGACGTCGGGGAAGACGGCCTGGCGTTTGCCGAGGTCGGTCAGGGCTTCTATACCGTTCTCCTCAAGGTGCCGCAGGAATACCGCCTTGCCATCGGTGAGAAGCCGAGGATGGGTCAGCGGATAATCGCGTTCGAGGTAGTCACGTAGGCTAGCGAGCGCTTCGCGAATCGCGGACATGGTGACGTACTCGCGGAACTGCGCCACCGCTCGGACTTCCAGAAGGTCCCGGAAGCTGAGGGTGTCCTCGGCACCCAGGGCTTCGGGCTCAGGGTGCCAGAGCGGGCCGAGGGGTGAGGTATCGCGCAGCAGCCAGCGGCGGATCTTGTCCGCTTCGACTCCGATGAGCCTCTCTGCCTGCTTGGGGCTGTACAGCCCAATACCAACGAGTGCCGTCATGGCTCCCTCCCCGAGTTCCTCTCGCCCTGTGACCGGTGCATCGCCGGTTCGTTCTACTGTCTTATGCTGTCTTTAAGTGTGGTGGACTATAGGCCCACTGCATAGGTAGATCAACCTTGGAGATCAGCTATTTTGGCCGCAGTTTCTTGATTAAACCTTGCGTTTCATGAGGTTGCCGCCTCCTTTCATCCCATCACAACTTCAAACCGCAGCGAGTTAGTATGGCGGTGTCGGCCAGATCTTGGGTGACCTCGGTGATCAGCCAGGAAGTGGCGTCGATTTCGGGCTTCCAGCCGGAGAGGGGGGCGGGGGCCACTTCAGTTGGGCATGGGGCCGCCGGGCTCGACGCGATTGCGCAGGTCGAGCTGATGGCCGCATGCGATGCGCGTCACGCGGCCGACCGCAGTGGCATTGGGGCCGGCCTTCATTTTCAGGGAGCATGCGGTGGGGCGCTTGGCGAACATGGCGCGCTGGCGGATGCTGCGGGCCTGGTCGCTAAGGGCGGTTTGAGGCAGGTAGGGAGGTGTTACCGTCGGGATTTTGCAGGGCCTTGATGCGCTCCAGCTGACTGATACGCAGGTCGTGGGCCTCCAGGCGGGCGAGATGGCGGGGCTCGGTGGGGCTGAGCTTCTCAATCAGCGGCTCGACCCATCGCTCCAGGGCCTCCAGCTGTCACTCATGAGGGCAGGCGCTCGCAATATTGGACGGCTTCTGGACAGGTCACGATAAATGGCTCGCTGACGTCGTAAGGCATCCCCCAGGTAAAGCGAAACTCTCGCTGGTGAGCGAATCGATCTGGTTTGATGAAGTGTCGCGCGGAGCTGATCATCTCGATGGTGCGGTGATCGATGCGGTCGATGCTGAAGCCTGGCTGTACTTTCCCACGCAGCGCTTTGTGAGGGCTATACACGCAGCTGGCATATTCATGGCCATGTGCACCTAGAGCTCGCTGTATCGCAGTGGCGAAGCCCGCTGGGTCTCGGATGATAAAGCCGCTGTCATACTCGAATTTCGCCAGCGTTTCGGGATCCGGATCTCCTCGGTACGTGCACAGTAGGTAGTGGTCGAAGCCTCCGGCGAACCGCCCAGCAGTGGTGAAGTTTTCCCTTTCGGCGAGCAGGACGACGTCCCCTTCCAGCTTGTCGCCGACTTCACCGTGGTCATGGCGGCTGTAGTATTCGAATGAGCCGAGTTGAAGTTTGCCTTCCTCGAAAAAGCTGTTGACGTGATCCTGTCGTGCCATCTTCACGATAGGCAAGCTAGGCACTTCCATACGGGAGATGGCTGACTCATAGACTGGCGTGACTTCCATGCTGTACTGGTAGGCATCGAGGTGTCGGAGGCCGAGAGTAAGAAAGCCGCATAACTTCCTGACCTCGACCTCGGTGAGGTTGCGGGCAATCCACATGTGCCCGAAAAGTTTCACCTTGCTCATCCTGAACGCTCCTAGATCAATTCGTCTTCACGCCAGTATGGCCGCTACGGGATAATCTCGTCCGGGCTTCCCCACTCGATGGCCAGCTGATAGCCGTTATCGCCTGAGCAGTTGATGTGCAACTTATAGAAGAGCCGGGCAGGCTTCGATGGGATAGGCGAGCATGTAGTGCGCGCCGCACTGATGGTATCGGCGCCGCAGTCCATCAAGGTGATCACCTGCTCGGTTAGGAGAGGTGGTATCTAGTCTTCGTACAAAGGGTTGCCGAGACAATCAATGGGAGCGCCAGTATGGTCGTAATACAGCCCTACTATGCGGTCAGTGCGGGGATCATTGGTATTGGCATTCCATGGGTCGCTGACATGAGAGCACTCGCTCCCAGCAGAGGCGCTCATAACTCCCTGAGCCACGCCACCGGCCATCATGGCGGCACCACCGGCTACTTTCCCGGCACCACGAGCAATCCGCCGCCATCCTTCTTGGGTGGTGGCGGTATGGGCGGTAGACTTGGCCGCATCGGCGGTGGAGTCACGCAGCACGCGCAACGACTCCGCTGTGCTCGCCCGGGTGTGCCATCCATCGGACCAGCCGTCCTGCTGGCTCTGTTGATGTGCCTTATTGCCAGCTGCGACAGCTCGGGCCAGAAGTGATTTCAGGGCCATGGGCTTCCCTCCCTGGATACATCAGATCTCTAGCATAGACCCAGTATGGGGGAAGCTCCACTGGGGTCAGCTGAGGGATGCGAGATGCTCGATGGTCTCGGGGTATTTCTGAACCAGACGAATTAGGGTCTTCGCCTGGGCGTTGGGCTTGGCGCGGCCCTGCTCCCAGTTCTCCAGCGTCCTGGGGTTGGTGCGCAGGTACATAGCGAATACCGGGCGAGACATATGCAGCCGCTCTCGTAGCTCGATGAGCTCGCTGGCTGTGACGTCGGGAACCTCCTCCAGCTCTACGGAGTGGGAGCGCAGCGTGCGCTTGCCTTGGCGCTCATCTGCCAGTGCATCGAAGCCCTCGACGAGCTCGTCAAAGATGTTACGGCCCATGGTCATGTCCTCGCGTTGAGCTCCGCATCCAGCAGCTGTTTCAGGGTCTTGCGCTGGGCTGGCGTCAGCCTGGCTTATTCATGAGGCCGACCTGAAAACGAAGATGGCAAGTGGTTTTCTCTTGTAGAATCAGGATGTTCCTGCCAGAACACGATTCAAGAGGACCACTCGCCATGGGTGAAACCCTAACGACCTGGTCGCCCTCGTGCAACGGCTCTGTCCGTGTTGAGCTGAGCGGCCAGCGCACCACCAGCGACAGCGGCGCTTTGCTGCTGCGTGAAGCCCTCGACAACAGCGGCGTGGTCGAGGCGCTGG
>NZ_NSKB01000013.1 GCF_002286975.1 Halomonas salipaludis | reverse complement strand
CCGTGGTGCCGGCAGCTCAGAGGACTCGGCCCGGCGTTCGAGGCGGCGAGCGGTTCTGACGGAGAGGCCGGCCTTGGCGGCGGCGACCTCCTGGGTCTGGCCTTGTTGGCGTTGCGACATATAGAGCGTGACCTGTTGGCTGGTGACCGCCATACCGGCTCCCTGGTGGGTCGGGACAAGCGGTCAAGCTTAGGGCAACCGGCCACAATAGTTGTCGTCGGCCGGCCAGAGTAATTGTCGCTCTATACCAGCTCGTGGTCGATCAGGGCTACACGCTGAAGGCAGCGTGTGAGGCGATGGGTGTTGGCAAATCCACCATGGAGTATTGGGTACGCAGGCTTCGGGCTGAGCGGGCAGGCAAAGCACCGGTGAAAGGTGAGGCTCTGACGCCGGAGCAGCGCGAGATTCAGGAGCTGAAACGCAAGCTGCACCGAGTGGAGGAGGAGAAGGCAATATTAAAAAAGGCTACCGCTCTCTTGATGTCGGACTCCCTGAACAGTTCTCGATAATCGAGCGACTTGAAGAGAGCTATGCGGTGCAGCACTTGTGTCAGGTGTTTGGGGTGCATCGCAGTAGCTACCGGGCCTGGCGTGACCGGGATAGAAGGCCCTGTGAGGCTGAGCAGAAGCTGCTGGAGCAAGTTGTCGAAGCGTATGCCGTCAGCAACGGCTCTGCCGGTGCGCGCAGCATCGCCAAGATGGTCACGCAGGCAGGCACACCGCTGAGTCGTTACCGGGCCAGCAGGCGGATGAAGCAGCTGGAGCTGGTGAGCACACAGCCGCCACGCCATGCCTACAAGAAGGCGGATCAACCGCATTTGGATATCCCGAACCTTCTCGACCGCAAGTTCGATGTACAGGAGCCAAATCAGGTATGGAGTGGCGACATCACCTACATTTGGACAGGGGCTCGCTGGGCTTATCTGGCGGTGGTCATCGATTTGTATGCGCGTAAGCCCGTAGGCTGGGCGTTGTCCTTGTCTCCGAATACGGAACTGGTGAAGAAGGCGCTAACCATGGCCTACGAGTCGCGTGGAGAGCCATTGGGCCTCCTATTTCATTCAGACCAGGGCTGCCAGTACACCAGCCTGGCATTCCGACAGATGCTCTGGCGCTACCAGATGACGCAGAGTCTCAGTCGCCGTGGAAATTGCTGGGATAACGCCCCGACAGAACGCTTCTTCAGGAGCTTGAAGTCGGAGTGGATGCCAGAGATTGGCTATCCCGATGTTGCTGCGGCGAAGCAATCTGTCACTGATTACATGATCGGTTACTACAGCAGCCTCAGGCCGCACAAGCATAACGACGGGCTGCCGCCGAATGTGACAGAAAAGAACTACTGGAATGCTCAAAACTCAGTGGCCAAAAACGCTTGACCACTACATTCTGGCCGAAAGCGGCCCTGCTTTTCATTTTCTGGCTGACGGTAGTCAGATAAAGCACTTAAGGTTGTGCCGATGGGGTTGCATTCGGCTTGAACTACCTAAGCCTATATCTTTAAGAATAGATCATTAGGATCTAAATGCGATGGCTTTTAGCTCAAAAAGGTCTAAGAGCTATTATATGAAATCTTACCCATTTAAATTAAGGGCTTATGATATAATAACATGATATGTGATGCGGTAATAATGGAGAAACCGGCCAGGGCGATCGACGTGAGTCGCCCACTAAATAAAAATCAATCATCAATCATGGATAAGATGACATGATGTATGAATTGTAGTCTTCCGTTTTGAAACAATTCTACACACCGATCTATTCTTACATATAAGCTAATGAACTTCCGTATAAGCCTTCTAATTACCAGCAGAAGAAACTTCTACAGATCATTCATCTCTCCAAGACTATGCGTTTGATAAGCTTTTTATTTTGATCGTTCTGGTCCCGCACAAAATAGGCATGACACTTCTGTTGGACTATCGCCCTGTGTCGCAGCCTACCACTAAACATCTCTCTTACTATAAACTATTATTTTCCTCACTGAGCTTAATAAGCTAACCCTCAGAAAGACGGTGTAGTTCGTCTCTCAACTCGTCGATTAGCGCCTGTTGAGAGTGGCAAATGGACAAAAGCCTATCTCGCTGTCTCTTACAGTCATAGAGACTTTGCTTTAGAGTGCGATTGCGGCTTTTGGCTGAAGCTTTCTGCTCCAACCCCTCCTTTTCCCTCACCAACGCCATGTGTGCTTTGATCCGTTGTAGCAGCTCCGGATATCGCTCCGATCTAAGAGCAGATGGTGTTTTACCAGCCTCTTTCGCTACGTTAGAGAGGCTCACTGGAGTATTAGACGGGAGATTCAATGGGTTACCTTGCTTTAACCGATTGAATGCTTCCTCAAATAAGTCAACTGCCCGCTTCTTACCTGTTTCTTTTGATAACATCTAAATAAACCTCGATAGCATGAATTTCTTGCTTCAGAGCTCCGGCGCGTAAGCTTGTGGTAGGTAGTTTTTCAAGCTCATTCTGGTGAGAAGCCCGTAATCTCAGAAGCTTGTCTTTATTCTTTTCCTCAAAGATCGCATCTGCGCAAATACCACCGCCATCACCCTTCGCGCACTTTGATATGGACTCGATCCCTCCGTATTCACAAGCCCCCGCCTTCATACAGAATCCAAGCAATGTCCTTCGAACGCCTACCTGCCCACTTCGTACGAGCTTCATCAGCTTCATTTCCTCTCCGGCATCGACGAGATTGATGACTTGGTCAAATCCCGGAATTTTTCCGTGAGGTTTCACATTACTAATTTCATCATCGATGACATCAACCAGCCGCTGATAGACGCTGTTGTAAGACTCCAAAATCAGTGCTGCTTCAGCAACGGAGTTCAGGCGAAGTTTGGTGTAGTGCCTTCCGTAATAGAGTGTCATGTTTCGCGAGAAGTGCTTCATCTGGTGCTGGATGGAGCTAACTGATATCTCATTCGACGCGAACATATTGACAGCGAGCGTTCGCCTCAATTGATGTGAGGAATAGCTCCAAGGCTTTCCGACCTTAAACCATTTCCGCTCATAAAGGTTTGGTGTCAACGAGAGTGCTATCCGTGCATCATCTTCCGTGATTTGAAGCACGTTGCTATCGAACAACTTGAGGCCTCGTCGGGTTACACTTTCGTATTCCAGCGTCTGTTTGCTGACCAAAGCTCCATGACGCATTAGAGAAGTCCGGACCTTACTTGAGTTTGAAGACCATAGCTCTGTTGAGGGGAACATCAGGTGGGGATTTTCATTGTCCTCTTTTGATAGATCAAAATTGTCCGGTAAGACGGACAAACGGAGGCGAGCAATCCTTGTACAAGCATCAACGGCTTTTTTTACTGTGTTCGGGACGACCCATCTGGCATCAGAGTCTTCGTCAGTTTTCGTGGTCTCCCCGAAAAGAAAGCATACTTCCCCCAGATATTTGTCTCGCTCCACATGAAAGCAGTCACTTCTCAGTGAGATTGCCTCCTGCTTACGCTGCATGCTGAAGTTCAGGATGTAGAGGACTGAAGCATCACGTACAAATGTGAGATACTTTGAGAAGGCTTGTGTGCTATACATATAGCCAAAATCCGGCTTGTGCTCCGGTTCAAGCCAGCGTTCAAACAACCCAAACAAACCGTATGCATGTAAAAATTCGTCAAAGCTCCCATCATACAAAACACGACGGTTTCGGTGTAGGCGCCGGCTTGTGAATGGAGATTGATACTTGGCAGGACCCACTTTCAGGTTGTGTGAATATGAGCGATGCATCCAATTGAACGCTTTCTCAATAGTGTCTTGATTCTTTAAAAAATCACTTATTACCTCATTTAACCTCTCGACTTGATAGTTCCACAGACGCTGTGGAATATACGGATGCTGGACTACTGCGTACTCCTGGGCTTCTTTGGATAGTAATTTTAAAAGTCCATCACTGGCGATACAAAATCCTAGTTCGCTTTCATAAAGTTTCAGTTTATAAAGTTGTGATATTGTATCTTTAATCCTGGCGTGTTTAAGGGCTTTAACAATATATGGAAAGATTCTCGGGAATTTGTGCAGATCACAGATCTTGATTCGGTGGCGATCACAGACACGACCGATTTTAACCAATGCATCAAAGTAGCTTCTGCAGCTCTTTACCCTCCCTGGAAAAAGCCTAGGGTGATACATGATAAAAACTGTTGCTTGTTTGATAAGAGACAAGTTTTCGCTTGATAGGTGATGTTGGCCGAAATTAAAACCATAATAACCAAGTGCAGAGAAGTCCCAGTAATCATCGCCATAAACCGACAACGCATGACCTTTTCTATCGACTGACACGGGCCAATCATTCGGCGGCGGAAACGAAGGAGGGCGGTACGACGGAGACTCTGGCGTAACCAGAGTTGTTGGCTCCATGAACTGGAGGGATACTTTCATTTTCTACTCCTCAAGAAATTCTAATATCCCTGACCAATGGGGGTGGTAGTCACCTTCAGCCACACGCATCTCGGCCTCATCTACCCATTCTTTCCTTTTTTTGCTTCCCTCCTTGAAAGATGTCATCTTTTTCGTGAGTCTCTCTATCACTATGTCGGCTGGTATCGTTTCTCTCGTGGTGATACCTGCCGCCTCGATCGTTTTGAGGTGCCGAAATGAAGCCAGTGACCACACGTAGTCCAAGGAATCAATGTCTCTCATATTCTTGCACCATAGGCAACCCGACTGATTGCTGCAATTTGGTGAGACGATCGAAAGCGGTTTGTCCTCCATCGGTACGGGCTCGCCAGAGCATTGCCCCGAAATTATGGAGACCTTCAGGTCACCCTGTTTGATAGGATCACCACTATGCCAGAACTTTGTGATTTCTGCTGCGGCACGCTGCTGGCTAGGAAGCTCGTAATTTTCGCGCAGCGTCTCCTTGACATGCTGGAGCATCTCAGACGTTAATTCCTCGTCTCCACCTGACCGCCGCAGAAACCAGTTAGATCGTGTGTTTCTTAGTGTTTTTGGTTGAATCCAAGGTATGTCGTGCTTTTCTAATAAATTTCTTATCGTTTTATAAAGAACTCTTCCTCCTGAGGACATCCTCCCTCCCATATCGCACCATGGGAAAAGGAGGTCTGATTCCGGGAAAAAATGATCTATGAATGTTAAATACTTTTGGAGGTGGGGCTTATACGACTTGTATATGCTAAACATGACTTCGCCGCCACGGCGTCTTTTGAACGCCCTCACATGCCATTTTTCACCAATGGGCTTATACTTGAATTCGGAACGTTTAAGAGATTCCGCAGTCGTTACGTTCATGCCGCTTTGGGCAATGAATATCAGAAATTCCGCCGTAACCCTGAGCGTTACAAGATACCCTCGCTTTGTTCCTATAATGCTGTCTACAGGCGCACGTGATTTCTTTATCTGATTGACTGAGCGTCTTTCCTCTTTTGTCAGGCTGTCTGGCGGTTGAAAAACAGCATCCTCGTTTACCACTCGGGTCTTGTTTAAACTTATAATAATCTCATTGTTGTCGACTAATGCATTGCGGATAGGAATTCGCAGCGGAAGCTGCCCAAGCACTGTATCAATAGTAATGCCTGAAGAAAGGTCGATCAAGAAACTACCCATTTTATAGGTGTCTTCGAGATTCTGCTTATCTGCCTCTCTTCCAACGGCCTTCTTCGATTTGGAGGGGTACTCTAACCTCGTTCGGTTAACCAAGCTAACACTTCTTGGTATTTCAAGAATTTCGCCGAAAATAGTCGAAAGACTAGATGCATATCCAATCGCAGTAGTTTTCTTTATATCAGGCGGCTTTTTGTTGCACTTTTGGAAAAGGTTTTCACAGTATTCTAGGTATGCATCTGCGAGATTATTGATATTTACGTCTTTTCCGTTTTGGTCGAAAAAGTCAAGAAATAGCTGTAGGTCGGAAAGGTATCCCTCTACAGTGGTAAGTGAGGAGCCAGAAACCAGTTTCATTTCTAGGAAATCTTTGATTTCCAAAACCAAATCCAGTCGTTGAATTTTTTTCGGTCGGATATCGCCTTGCTCGATCTGGCGGAAAAACCACCTTGGATCTAAGGCCTTCCCGTTGCTAGTATATGTGCGAACATAAAGAAATCGCCGGAGATCGAAACGCGCTTTATTCTCGACTTTCTTATGTCGAACTATTAGATCAGGTAGACTATTCATTAATTACATCTTCGATCAGTGCATCGGAATCATTTTCCCGTCCCGAGAAAAAATCAAAAAACTGGTCGGACAGTTTCTCTTTAATCGGGTCGCTTTGCACGAACCTGATGTACTTCCAGGTTGTGGATTCATCCTTGTGAAGCATTGCATCCCTGACAAAAATGATGGCATCATCCGTCCTTTCCATGGTCTCCAAGCATAACCGCATCAGTTGGGTGCCAAAAGTGGCACGACTCTGGTGAAACTTAAGCCGACCAAATTCCACATGCCCGTTTTTCATTAGCTTCTTTCTAAGCTCGGACATGAGGCGTGTGAAAGACCCCTCCTCGTACTTTCTTCCCCTTGTGGTAAGAAACAAAAGGGACTTTTCCTCTCCGGTGGCTCGGGCTTGGCGAACCAGTCGCCTAGCACTCATGGCATATTCTTGGAGAAGAACAATTATGGATGAAGGAAACAAGAGGTCGCCGCTTACGCCGAACTTAGTCTTTACTTGAGTAGGTGGTCCAACCGGTACACGCTGAAGATTATCTATGGATGGATCGCTACGAGCCGATTCAAGAGTCGAAAGGCGAAGAGTGCGGATTGTCTCGATGCGAGCCCCAGTGTAGAATCCGATCGCGAACATCAAGTAGAGCTCGGTCATCCCCTGACGCTTCAGGAAAGCGAGTAAAGTCTTTCGAGAGGTGTTGCTCAGCGGCAGCAGGCCATCCTCCACGGAGGCTCCTGGCCGTTTTCTGTTGGGTATGGCGAGATCGCTGGATGTTATGGCGATTGTCCGTTTCAAGCCGACCAGGGTATATCTACTGATGACCTGCTGTTTGTCTTCCCAGAGGTTCTCTCTCTCGATGAGTCCCTCTCTATGGGCCCATCGGTAGAAAGCCACCACTGCGCTCATTCGGGCCGAGGTAGTACTTGGCGACAAACCTCCCTCGTCACGCCTTTCAATCAGATGGCCGCGGTACCGAACGAGACATCGCTGCTTCTTCTTATTAGGGAAATGCCGCCAATCCACGCCTACGCCTTCTAGGAACTCTGCATAGTCACGCAGGTGATTCATCAATGCGTTGACGGTCTCAATATTTTTCCCGGCTGCTAGCCGTTGGATAGCGTAGATATTGGCTTCAACCCAAGGCTCTCCGTTTTCATGAAAGATCTGAGGACAATCGTAGATAGCATTCTGCGTGTCATCAACTACCCATGGCATCCCAAACTCATCTGAACTACTCGTGTCCAATCTCATGAGTTTGTAGTTGAATTTCTCTCGTATAGCCAAGCTTGAACACCTGAAAGGCACCTTTTATGTCAAAAGGATCCTATGTCAGGTGTGTGGTGTCAATTAGTCTTTTCGGGTGTAAGCCAGATGCCCTGCCAGGTGCCGGTGGCCAGGCGCCCGCCGCGCACCGCCAGGGTCAGCTGGGTACCGAACAGGCTGGCGGCAACGTGGGCGGGCATATCGTCGGGGCCTTCGAGCGTATGCCGAAAGTAGGGCAGGTCGCCGGGCACCAGGCGGCGCAGGAAGGCGTCCATGTCGTGACGCACGTCGGGGTCGGCGTTCTCGTTGAGCGTCAAGGATGCCGAGGTGTGCAGCAGCTGCAGGTGCAGCAGCCCAACCTCGCAATCGCCCAGGGCCGGGATAGCGGCGACCACCTCGTCGCTGATCAGATGAAAGCCGCGAGCGCGTGGGGCCAGGCGAATCTCCGTTTGTTGCCACATACTGGTTTCCTCCTGGGTTGTATGGGGCCTATGGTAATAGCACAGGCAACATCGCGTCAGGAGGACACCGATGGCAATGACGCCGATTCAGCGTGAAGCTCCCACTGATGACTTCCTCGCCGAGCGGGTTCTCTCCCAGGCGCTGGCGATGGCCGAGCAGACGGGCTGGGAGGGTGTCGAGTTGACTCGCGTGGCGGCAGCGCTGGAGATACCGGCCGCCGCGGTGCTCGACCACTATCGCGACCGTGACGCCGTGGCCGACGCCTGGTTCCTGCGCGGCTGGCGCGCCATGCTCGCCGAGAAGCCCGAAGGGTTCGCCGACTGGGCGGCCCGCGAGCGTATCGAGCACTGCCTGCTGGCGTGGTTCGATGCACTGGCTGCGCATCGTCGCGTCAGCGTCGAGATGCTGCGCAGCAAGGCACACCCGCCACACCTGCATACCTGGGTGCCGATGGTCTTCGATCTCTCGCGAACCGTACAGTGGCTGCGCGAGGCGGCGATGCTCGAGGCGCCTTATGGCACGCGTCGCGCCCAGGTTGAGGAGATCGGCCTGACGGCGCTGCTGGTTGCCACGCTGCGGGTCTGGGCCCACGATGAGACGCCGGGCGAGCAGGAGACACGCCGCTACCTCAGCAAGCGGCTGCGCCATGCCGAAGGACTGATGAGGCGACTAGGCGGTTAGGTAGCCTCGTCGTCGTCAGGGGTATCGTCCACCAGCCAACCACGCTCGCGGTAGTAACGCTGGGCGCCCTCGTGAAGTGGTGCCGAAAGCCCATCACGGATCATGCTCTCGGGCTCGAGTAGCGAGTAGGCGGGGTGGAAGGAGGTGAAACGCTCGAAGTTGTCGAAAAGCGCGGCGACCAGGGCGTAGATCCGCTCGGGGTCGGCTGACTCGCTGGCCACCAGCGTTGCGCGCACACCGAAGGTCTGTACTGCTGGCTGGTCGTCGTGATACAGACCGGCGGGAATCTCGGCGTGTGTGTAGTAGGGGGCAGTCGCGATCAGCGCTTCTACGGCGTCACCCTCGACGTCGACGATGGCGGCATCGCATAGCCGGATGGCCTGAGCGATGGAAGCATCGGGATGACCGACGGTATAGACCATGGCCTCGACCCTGCCGTGGCAGAGTTCGAGTGACTGTTGATCCGCGGGTAGCTCGTTGACCACTGTGAAAGCGTCGAGCGTCCAGCCCTGGGCATCCATCAACTGCAGCATGGTGCCGCGTTGCCCGGAGCCGGGATTGCCGATATTCACCGAGCGCTGGGCGAGATCGGTGAACTGTGAGATGCCGGCATCGCGCCTCACCACCAGGGTGAAGGGCTCGCTATGTACCGAGAACAGCGCGCGCAGCCCGTTGTCTGGGCCGGCCTCGGCGAAGCCTTCGATGCCCAGCGTGGCGTGATAGTGCAGATCCGACTGAGCCAGCGCGATCTCCAGCTCGCCGCTGCGCAGTGCCGCGAGATTGTCTACCGAACCACCCGAGGTGCGGGCTTCACAAGGAGCATCGAGCAGTCGGCACAGCGACTGGCCGGTAATGTGGTAGACCCCGGTAGGACTGGCGGTGCCGATGACCAGTGGCGACTCGGCCTGGGCAAGTGGCGTCAGGCCGAGCAGCAGCGCGGCGAGGCAGGTACGTCGGTGAGTGGCGTTGCGAAGAGCCATGTGCTCTATCCTCCCCGTTATCATGTCGCCGGACCTAAGGCGCTGGCGTGGCGGAGTCCGTGGGGCAGGCAGGCTGCCCAATGCAGGCGCGCTATGCTGAAGTCTAGTCGCTTCGCGGCGCTTGCGCGTTGACAGGCACACGGCCATCTTCGATGCTGGCGCTCTCAATCCGACAGCCAAGGAGGATCGTCTCTATGGCATTTGCACCCTCGACCATGCAGCTAGAGAGTTCGGCCTTTGCCAATCATGGCCAGATTCCCAGCAAGTACACGGGCGAGAGCGACAACGTCTCGCCAGCGCTGAGTTGGTCAGGCGCGCCGGAGGGCACCCGGGGCTATGCGCTGATCTGCCACGACCCGGATGCGCCGCTGGTGAAGGAGGGGCAGTACGGCTTCGTGCACTGGGTGTTGTATAACCTGCCGGCCTCGGTGACCTCGCTGGAGGAAGCCACCGACAGCGGTACTGTTGGGCTCAACGACGGTGGGGGCGACGGCTACATGGGGCCGATGCCCCCGGAAGGGCACGGCTTGCATCTCTACTATTTCTGGGTGCTGGCGCTGGACGCCGAGCTCGAACTGCCCGCCGGGCTGACGCTCAGCCAGCTGCTCGAGAAGGTCGAGCCGCACTTGCTGGGCATGAACCGCCTGGTCGGCACTTACCAGCGCGGCTGAGTCATTTAGCTCCCCGCTCGGCGGCGGCCTCCCGGGCCGCCAGCTCCTGGGGCAGCAGCGCGGCGTGGATCACCCGGTTGACCGGGGTGGCCACGTCGAGCTCGATCCCCAGGCGCACCACCGCCCCGTTCTGCGACTCCAGCTCGGATGGCCGCCCGTCGACGATGTCGCGCTGCATGGAGGCGGTGCTCTTCTCCGGCAGGGCATCGATGAATTTCATTGCCCGCGCCACGGCGTCGTCGGGCAGCGCGACGCCCTTGGCCACTCCTACCCGATAGATTTCCTCGAGGATCGACTCGATCAGCGCACGGCTGTCGGGCAGGCGGCGGGTCACGCCGATCGGTGCCCGACTGATGCTGCCGATGCCGCTCATGGCACAGATGAACAGAAACTTGCTCCAGATCGCCACCTGGATGTCCTCGGCGACCTCGGCGGTGATGCCTTGCGCACCTGCCAGGCACTCGCGGATGGCGGCCACCCGCTCGCTCTTGCGGTTGTCGAGTTCGCCGAGACGAATGAAGGGCTCGATGCCGGCATGGCGGATCACCCCGGGGGCCTCGCGCCAGGCGAGGATGCCGCACAGCCCGCCGATGACTCTCTCGGCGCCAACCTCACGGGCCAGATGGTCGGCGGCTTCGACGCCGTTCTCCAGTGGCAGTACGCAGGTGTCGGGGCCGAGCAGTGGCGTCATGGCGGCCGCGGCGTCGGCCACCTGCCACGCCTTGACGGCGACGATCACCAGGTCGACCGGACCGACGCTTGCCGGATCTTCGCTGGCCTGGGCTGGGGCGACATGGAAGTCGCCGTGGATGCTGTGCACCTTGAGGCCATCACGCTGGATGGCGGCGAGATGCTCACCGCGGGCGATGAAGGTAACGTCTTCGCCTGTGGCGGCCAAGCGGCCGCCGAAGTAGCCGCCAACGCCGCCGGTGCCGTAGATCGCGATGCGCATGGGGGTCTCCTGAGTGGTACGGCCGCTCGTGGGCGGCCGCGGGTAATAGGGGTCAGTCGTTGAAACGGGTCAGCGCCTGCTCGGCGTCGTCCTGCCAGCGGCTGGGCAGGATGGCGGCCTGCTGCAGCGCCCGGTGCGCCTCGCTGCGCTGGCCGAGTCCTTCCAGGGTCAGCCCCAGGTTGAGCCAGGCCACGGCCAGGTCTGGCTGGCGCTCGGTGGCATGCCGGAAAGCATTGGCAGCGTCTTCGGGGCGGCCGGCGCCATACTCGGCATTGCCCAGCGCGAACCAGGCCATGGCGTCCTGCGGCCAGCGCTCGGTTACTGCGCGCCAGGCAGGCAGCGCAGCCTCGGCGTCGTTGGCCTGTTCGAACGAGGCGATGGCGTCCATGGCGCGACGTGGCCCTACGCTCACCGGCAGTTCACCGGGGGGCAGGGCGACCATCGCCCAGCGCTCGCTGCGCGCCCAGGTAGCATCGAAGCGGCGGAACGACTCCAGGCGGTTGGCTTCCTCGCCGCTGTGCAGCGTCAGCAGCTGTTCGTCGAGGTCGTAGCCGATTGCCACCGCGTAGTGCCACATCGGCCACAGCGGCAGCGACAGGTTCTGCATCACCACCACTGGATGGCCAGCATCGAGCTCCTCGAGCAGTGACGTGAAATTGCCGTCGAGCACGAAGCTGATGCGGTCGTAGCGGCGCACCGTCGACTGCATCTCGGGCTGCACGCTGCCGTCGCGGTTGGGCAGGAAGACCTGGGGAATCAGGCTGTCGACGCTGACATCGACGCCGGAATAATTGAGCACCATGGCCAGCGAGGCGGGGCCGCACTGATAGTCGCGTTGGGCGTGGAAGGGCACGCCGTCGATATAGGTGCGCTCGGCGACCCCCATGTCGACGGGGCTGGCCAGGCGTGGGCCGGTGGCGCAGCCGCCGAGCAGTAGGAGGGCAGTCATCAACAGCAGAACGCCCGCAGTGCGGGCGTTCCATGCTTGCCGTTGTGACTGCTGTCGCGGCGCTTGCCGTTCAAGCAGATGAGACATGCGGCTGCCTCAGCGAGTGAACGGGAAGACGTTGGTCAGGCCGAGCAGATCGGTGACCAGCAGCAGTACGAAGATGAAGACCAGCGCCCCAACCACGCTGGCACCGGCCGGCAGGTCGTCGAGCTGCTCGGCCATCTGGCGCACTTCGGCGTCGGACAGTGCCGCCACGCGGGCCTCGACATCGGCCGGGTCGACGCCCTGGGCGACCAGCTGATCCTGAACGTCCTGGCGAGAGAGCATTTCGTTGATGCGTTCGCGGTCGGCGCTGACCTGGTCGGCGCTCAGGGCATCCTGAGTGGTGACCAGTGAGTTGGCTGGCGCGGCCTGCGGCGCAGCCGCAACCGGCAGGCTGCCGAGGACCAGGAAGGCGATCAACAGCGGGCTGAGGACTCGAGAGAGCTTCTTCATCATGGGATGGTTCCTTTCTTTTGGGAGTGGCTTCCGGCTTCTTGATGATCCTTGAGTCTTGCGTCTTGGCATCCGTGCTTGCGGCGATGCCATATCAGTATAGAGTCAGATGCCGATGATTTTCATGCCTTTTTTGCTAACTCTTTGTCAAGCAGACGGCGAATCAGCGCGGTGTCGGCGTCACGGTGGGTGGGTAGCTCGAAGCGCGCCTCGGCATCTGTGGGCTGACCGACCAGCCCTGGTCCAGCGCAACCTGGGGCAAGTCGCGGCCAGGGGTGAACCACTTGCCCTCCTCGAGACCGCCGTAGCTGGGAAGGTTGAGCTTGCGATGCTGGTGGCAGTGTGCCAGCCATGCACGCTGAGCTGAAGGTTCTGAGGGTTACAGCAGGTCATGTTCCTCGAGGAACGCCTCGGCGACGTGCTCGATGGTCTCGCGCTCGACGTCGACGCGGGCGTTGAGCCCGGCCATGGTGGCATCGTCGAGCAGCGCCGACAGGGCGTTGAGCTGCTCCTCGAGTTCGGGGAACTCCTCGAGGGTCTCTGCACGGATCACCGGGGTCAGCGCATAGGCCGGGAAGTAATTGAGGTCGTCTTGCAGGACGCGCAGGTCGAAGGCCGGAATGCGCCCGTCGGTGGCGAATACCACCGAGACATCGACCTCGCCATCGCGCAGCGCCGGGTAGGTGAGGCCGGTATCCATGCGGCTGACATTGGAGTGGCCGAACTCGAACTCATACATCTCCTGCAGCGGGCGCAGGCCGTCGTCGCGGGCGTAGAACTCCACGTTGGAGGCCAGCGTCAGCTCCTCACCATCGTTGATCGCTGCGGCCAAATCGGAGATGGTCGCGATGCCGCGCTCCTCGGCATCCTCCTCGCGCATCGCCAGGCCATAGGTGTTGTTGGCATTAGACGGTTCGAGCCATACCAGGCCGATCTCGGCATCGAGTTCCTTGACCCGGGCGTAGGTTTCTTCAGGATCGAGTCGCTCGCTGATGTCGTGGCAGCTGCGAGTAGAGCAGTACGGCGATCACTGCCGGCACGTAGCCGATGCCGTGGCCGATCAGCGACAGGATCGGGATCATGATGCCGAACACTGCAGAGCGCGACCCGGACGACAGCACACGTAAGGCGTGCAGCGGTGCGTGGACGAGTCGTTGAACTCGAGGTGGGGCGGGTCGCGTTGGAACGACCTCAGTCTAGCAAAGGCGGGTATCTATTTGTTTTGAAAATGAATAACGATTTCAAATTGCAATCATGAATAATGCTGTTAGACCTCCGGGGGTGGTGTGGGTGACAGCGGCGCCGGGCCGGCCAGCAGGCGAGCAAAGGCGTCGGCGGGTAGCGGTCGGCTGATCAGGTAGCCCTGAATCGCATCGCAGCCCTCGACGCTCATGAAACCGAGTTGCTCGGGGGTCTCGACGCCCTCGGCGGTCACCGTCAGTCCCAGACTGTGGCCGAGGGCGATGATCGCGCGGGCGATGGCGGCATCGTTGGCGCCGCCGGGGATGTCGCGGACGAAGCAGCGGTCGATCTTGAGCTTGTGAATCGGCAGCTGCTTGAGGTGACTGAGCGACGAATAGCCGGTGCCGAAGTCGTCGATAGCCAGGCTGATACCCTGCTCCTTGAGCTGGCCGAGTGCCTCGATGGCACGCTTGGCGTGTTGCATGATGAAGGTCTCGGTGACCTCGAGCTCGAGCTTATCTGGGCTGAGTCCGCTGACCTTCAGCGCATGATTGATCGAGGCCACCAGCTCGCCGCCATCGATCTGGGGACCGGCCAGGTTGACCGCCAGCCGCTCCAGGGACAGGCCTTGGCCGATCCACTCGGCGACCTGGGTGCAGGCCTGTTCCAGCACCCACTGGCTAATTTCGCCAATCAGGCCACCACTCTCAGCGGCATCCAGGAACAGCCCCGGCGCGACAAGATCGCGAACAGGGTGCTGCCAGCGCACCAGCGCCTCGGCACCGATGATTCGTCCACTGGCGGTGGCCACGATCGGCTGGTAGTGAACCACGAACTCGCCGCGCTCCAAGGCATAGCGCAGCTCGGTCTCGAGTAACAGCTGGGCCTGGGCGGCCGCGGTCAATTCGGTGGTATAGAAGTCGTAGCAGTTACGACCGCGGGCCTTGGCGCGATACATCGCGGCCTCGGCATATTCGAGCAGCTCGATGATATCGTCTGCATCGCCGGGGTAGACGCTGATACCCAGGCTGGTGGTAACGAAGAGTGTCTGGTCGCCAAGCATGAAGGGCTGCTTGAAGTGCTCGAGCAGCTTGCCAGCAATGATCATGGCGTCCTGGGGAATCATCAGGTCCTCGAGCAGGATCACGAACTCGTCGCCGCCCAAGCGGGCCACAGTATCGACGGCACGAAGGCCATGCAGCAGGCGCTGGCTGACTTGTCGCAGTAGTTCATCGCCAAGCCGGTGACCGAGGGTCTCGTTGATGACCTTGAAGCGATCGAGGTCGAGCAGCAGCACCGCGAAGTTGCGACCGAAGCGCTTGGCACGGCGCTGGGCGTGGCGCGCACGTTCGACGAACAGGGTGCGATTGGGCAGCCCGCTGAGGGCATCGTAGTAGGCGAGCTCGTTGAGCTGCCGTCGCACGCGGTGGGTGGCCATGCTGGCGCCGAGCACGTCGCCGACCATCTGCAGGGCATCGAGCTCGATGCCCGACCACTCGCGCTCTTCATCGGTATCGTCGAAGCCAATGAAGCCCCACAGGGTGTCATCCACCTGGATCGGCATTACCGCCAGCGACAGGATGCCTTGGGCGATGAAGTGGGCTTGCTCTGACGCCGGCATATCGCGAACCCGCCCGGTAATCGCCATGCCTTGCTCGAGCTGCTGCGTCCAGCGGCCGTTGCCAATTGCGTCAAGGGGCATGTGCTGAAGCGTCGGGGTGTCGAGCTGCGCGTTGACGTCGGCCCGCACCCATTCCAGCCGCTGGCTGGCCAGTAAACCGCGATGGGCATCACGGTGTAGCTGGAAGATGTACACCCGGCTGACGTCCATGGTCTCGCCGAGGCGAGCCAACACCGCTTGCTGAGCTTCGCTATCGTCGCCGGCGCGCAGCAGCCGGGTGGCGGCAAAATGCATCGCCTGAATGATCCTGCCACGTCGTGTGACTTCCTGATCCGTTGCGTGCGCGCTCATTGACGCCGGCTCTCCCTGCTCTGTTGTTATTGCGATTGCCCAAGTTTATGAGCGTTTCGTTATTTCAACAGTAGCAGTTTTGTCACCGGCTGGGGGTCAACCGGCCGTCGCCGGTTGGGCGTGGCGGCCACGGCGGCGCAGCACCCACTTCTCTCCCTCGACGACCAGGAACAGCGCCACGCTGGCGGCCACAATCATCAGCCAGTGGTTCACGCCCAGCGCGGCGCTGGCGAAGATGACTTGCATGAACGGCAGGTAGGTCCAGGCCAGCTGCAGCAGCATCACCAGTGCGATGGCGATCCATACCGGCCGGCTGCCGAAGACGCCTTGCCAGGACAGCGAGCTGTTGATCAGGTAGCGGCTATTGATCAAGTAGGCGGCGCTACCGGTAACCAGCATGTTGACCGCGCCGCTGCGTGCCAGCTCCTCACTGCCGCCCTGGGCCAGGATCCAGCTGAACATGCCGAATACCCCGGCAAGCAGCAACACCGAGACGAACACCACCCGCCACAGCAGGAACATATCGAGCAGCGCGGCGTCCGCATCGCGTGGTTGGCGGGCCATGATGTCGGGCTCAGCGTCCTCGAAGGCCAGCGCCAGACCGAGGGTTACCGCCACCACCATATTGACCCACAGTGCCTGCAGCGGGGTCACCGGCAGTAGGGTGCCGGCCAGCACCGCGAGCATGATCGCCAGACCCTGGCCGCCGTTGGTCGGCAGCAGGAAGGTGATGGTTTTACGGATATTGTCGTAGACCTTGCGGCCCTCCTCGATGGCGCCGGCAATGGTGGCGAAGTTGTCGTCGGCGAGCACCATCTCGGCGGCCTCCTTGGCCGCCTCGGTGCCCTGGATACCCATCGCCACGCCGACGTCGGCGCGTTTCAGCGCCGGGCCGTCGTTGACCCCGTCGCCGGTCATGGCGCAGATCCCGCCGCGGGCCTGCATCGCCTTGACCAGGCGCAGCTTGTGCTCGGGGGCGGCACGGGCGAAGACGTCGACCTCGAGGATGCAGTCCTCCAACTCGGCATCCGACATCGCCTCGACCTCACGGCCGGTCAGCGCTCGCTCGGTGTGGGCGAAGCCCAGCTGCTGGGCGATGGCGCGGGCGGTCACGGCGTGGTCGCCGGTGACCATCACCGGGCGGATGCCGGCCTCCAGGCACTGCTTGACGGCGCGAATCGCCTCCTCGCGGGGCGGGTCGAGCAGCCCCACCAGCCCCAGCAGCACCAGCTCCTCTTCGGCGTGCTCATCGGCCAGTTCATCGACGTCGTGGAGCGTCTTCTCGGCCAGCGCCAGTACCCGCAGGCCGCGGGCGGAGAGGTCGTGGATGCGTGCTTCCCACGCCTGCACGTCGAGTTCGACACTGTCACCGTCAGCACTGCGCTGGCGGTGGCACATCTCCAGCAGGCGGTCCGGTGCGCCCTTGACCAGCAGCCGCGGCTCGCCGTCGAACTCGTGGAGGGTAGCCATGTACTTGCGTTCCGACTCGAAGGGGATGGCATCCTGGCGCTGGTGGTCACCGCGCAGTTCGCGGGCCTCGATGCCGGCCTTGGCGGCAGCCACTACCAAGGCGCCTTCGGTGGGGTCGCCGTGGATCAGCCAGCGGCCATCCTCCTCGGCGAGCTCGGCGTCGTTGCACAGTACCCCGACCTTGAGAAAGTGCCGCAGTGCCGGCTGCTCATCGAGGTCGAGGGCGCTCTCGCTGGCCCGGTGGTCGTCCACGCGGTGAAAGGCGCCCTCAGGGGCGAAGCCGACCCCGTCGAGGCGGATCTCGCCAGTGGCCAGCCAGATCGCCTGGGCGGTCATCTCGTTGCGGGTCAGGGTGCCGGTCTTGTCGGAGAAGATCGTCGAGATCGAGCCCAGTGTCTCCACCGCCGGCAGCCGGCGGATGATGGCGTTGCGCTTGGCCATGGCCTGTACGCCGAGCGCCAGGCCGATGGTGACGATGGCCGGCAGGCCTTCGGGAATCGCCGCGACGGCCAGGCCCACCGCGGCCATGAACATCTCGCCGAGGGGCTGACCGTGGACCAGCATGCCGAACAGCCCGGTGAACAGCGCGGCGGCGAGGATGAACAGCGCCAGCACTCGGCCGGCGCGGTCGATCTGGCGCAGCAGTGGGGTCTTGAGCTGTTCGACGCCGCGCAGCATCTCGGAGATGCGGCCGATCTCCGAGCGCGTGCCGGTCTCCACCACCAGCCCGCGGGCGGTGCCCTGGACGACGATGGTACTGGCATAGGCCATGGCCGTGCGGTCGCCAAGCTCGCTGACGGCGTCGACCGGCTCGAGCTGCTTGTCGACCGGTGTCGACTCGCCGGTCAGCGCGGCCTCTTCGGTGCGCAGTCGCTTGGCCTCGATCAGACGCAGGTCGGCGGGCACCCGGTCGCCGCTCTCGACCATCACGATGTCACCCGGCACCAGCGCCTCGGCGTCGATGGTCTGGCGCTGGCCGCCGCGTAGCACCT
Organism: Halomonas salipaludis; assembly: GCF_002286975.1. Taxonomy (GTDB): domain Bacteria; phylum Pseudomonadota; class Gammaproteobacteria; order Pseudomonadales; family Halomonadaceae; genus Franzmannia; species Franzmannia salipaludis. The sequence goes on along the minus strand of NZ_NSKB01000013.1, from coordinate 45,185 downwards.
TGGCCTGGGGCGAGAGCATGTTGCGTATGCTGTCCAGCGCCTGCTCGGCCTTGCCTTCCTGGACGAAGCCGATCAGCGCGATGATCACCACTACGCCGACGATCGCCGCGGCGTCGAGGGTATGACCAAGGCCCAGGCTCGCCAGCGCAGCGACCAGCAGGATCATCATCAGGATATTGTTGAACTGTTCGAGCAGGCGTCGCCACCAGGGGCGGCCCTCGGCCTGCTGGAGCTGGTTGGGGCCATAACGCTCGAGGCGTTGCTTGGCCTCAGCGTCGCTGAGGCCCTCGGCCTGGCTGTCGAGCTCGGCCAGGGCATCTTCCGCGGAAAGGGCATGCCAGGCAGTGCTGGCACCATGGGCAGAGCGAGTCGACGGCTGGTCAGGCATCCTGGCCTCCTTGTCGGGAATCGATGGTAAGCAGGTGTAGCATAGACAATGCTGCACTGCAGTGATCCATATCAAGCCAGCCGTCGATGGCTCAGACGCCGAGTGCGGCAGCATCTGAGACTCGCGTGATGCGCCTTACAGGGTCATGGCGGCGACCCAGCCGAAGGCGATTAGCGGGATATTGTAGTGCAGGAAGGTCGGCACCACGGTGTCCCAGATATGGTCGTGCTGGCCGTCGGCGTTGAGGCCGGCGGTAGGGCCCAGGGTCGAGTCCGAGGCCGGCGAGCCGGCGTCGCCCAGCGCCGCGGCGGTGCCCACTAGCGCTATCGTTGCCATCGGCGAGAAGCCGAAGCCCAGCGCCAGCGGCACGTAGAGCGAGGCGATGATGGGGATGGTCGAGAATGACGAGCCGATGCCCATGGTGATGAACAGCCCCACTAGCAGCATGACCAGCGCGGCCAGGCCCCTGTTGTCGCCGATCAGCTCGGCGGAGCCGGCCACCAGACCTTCGACCTCGCCGCTGGCCTGCATCACGCTGGCAAACCCCGCCGCGGTGATCATGATGAATCCCACCAGCGCCATCATGCGCATGCCTTCGGTGAAGATGCCATCCTGCTCGTGCCAGCGGAACACGCCGCTCACCGACAGCAGTGCGAAGCCGAAGATGCCGCCCAGCACCATCGAGCCAGTCACCAGTTGCACCGCCACCGTGCCCACCAGCGAGGCGGCCAGCACGGCTTTCTGCCAGGGCGCCAGATGGCGTGCCGCCTCGGCGGGTGTCTCGTCGCCGTGGGCCAGGTCACGGTCCTCGTAGCGGCGCCCCTTGCGATAGCTGAACAGTACCGCCACGGCCAGGCCCAGCGCCATGCCGCCGATGGGGATCAGCATCGCCATGGGTACCATGCTGCGGGTCACCTCGAGGCCCAGCGCGGCACCGCTTTCGTTGAGGTTGGCGAGCAGGATATCGTTGAGGAAGATCGCCCCGAAGCCCACCGGCAGCAGCATATAGGGCGCGGTGATGCCGAAGGTGATCACGCAGGCCGCCACCCGGCGGTCGAGGTTGAGGTGATTCATCAGCTTGAGCAGCGGCGGCACCAGCACCGGGATGAAGGCGATATGCACCGGGATCAGGTTCTGGGAGCTGACCGCGGCGGCCAGCAGTGCCGCCAGCAGGGTGTAGGCCACCAGACGGCGATTGCCGCCGTCGCTGTCGAGGTTGAGGCCGGCGATGGCGCGGTTGGCCAGCAGCTCGGTGATGCCCGAGCGCGACAGCGCCACGGCGAAGGCGCCCAGCACGGCGTAGGAGAGCGCGATGGTGGCGCCGTTGCCGAGCCCGTCGTTGAAGGCGTCGAGGATCTCGCCCAGCGGCATGCCGGCGACCAGGCCGCCGACCAGGGTGGCGACGATCAGCGCGAAGACCACGGAAACCCGGGCAAGACTCAGGGAGACCATCACCAGGATGGCCAGAACGATGGCATTCATGAAGCACTCTTATGGTTGGATTGAGCAGGGATGACGAGCCCCGCGGCCAGGCGCCGCGGGGGTAGATCACGGTGGCTCAGCGAGCGCTGGGCAGCATACCGGTGGGCATCAACGGGCTCAAGATGCGCGCTGCCAGCAGCTCGCTGGCGGCTTCGATATCGGGGCCGAAGAAGCGGTCCTTGGCGTAGTAGGCGACGCGTTCACGCAGGGCGCTACGAGCCTGCTCCAGCGCCGCTGTGCTGGTCAGCCGCTCGCCGGATTGGACCCGGAAGTCGAGGCCCTGGCAGGCCGCCAGCCACTCGATGGCCAGTATCCCGCGCACGTTGTCGGCCATCTCCCATAGCCGTTTGCCGGCCGCCGGTGCCATGGAGACATGATCCTCCTGGTTGGCCGAGGTGGGCAGGCTGTCGACGCTGTGCGGGTGCGCCAGCGCCTTGTTCTCGCTGGCCAGAGCCGCCGCCGTCACTTGGGCGATCATAAAGCCGGAGTTGACCCCGCCGTTCTCGACCAGGAACGGCGGTAGCTGCGACATATGCTTGTCCATCATCAGCGAGATGCGGCGCTCGGTCAGCGAGCCGATCTCGGCGATGGCCAGCGCCAGGTTGTCGGCGGCCATGGCCACCGGCTCGGCGTGGAAGTTGCCGCCGGAGATGATGTCGCCCTGCTCGGCGAACACCAGCGGGTTGTCGGAAACCGCGTTGACCTCTACCGCCAGCACCTCGGCGGCCTGGCGCAGCTGGGTCAGGCAGGCGCCCATCACTTGGGGCTGGCAGCGCAGCGAGTAGGGGTCCTGGACCTTGCCGCAGTCGACGTGGGAGTCGCTGAGCGCGCTGCGCTCGCCGAGCAGGTGGCGGTAGGCCGCGGCGGCGTCGATCTGGCCCTGCTGGCCGCGCACCTCGTGGATGCGCGGGTCGAAGGGCGAGCGTGAGCTCAGCGTGGCCTCGACGGTCAGCGCGCCGCAGACCGTGGCGGCGGCGTAGAGGTCTTCGGCGTCGAATAGCCCCTTCAGCGCATAGGCGCTGGAGACCTGGGTGCCGTTGAGCAGCGCCAGGCCCTCCTTGGGCGCCAGGGCGATGGGCTGGAGGCCGGCGATGTCCAGTGCCTGGCGGGCGGGGATCCATTCGCCCTGGTAGCGGGCCTTGCCTTCGCCGAGCAGTACCACGCTCATATGGGCGAGCGGTGCCAGGTCGCCGGAGGCGCCCACCGAGCCCTTGAGCGGGATATGCGGGTAGACCTCGGCGTTGACCAGTGCGATCAGTGCGTCGAGCACCACGCGGCGAATGCCGGAGACGCCGCGCGCCAGGCTGTTGACCTTGAGCACCATGATCAGCCGCACCAGGGCGTCATCGATGGCCGGGCCGACGCCGGTGGCATGCGACAGCACCAACGAGCGCTGCAGGTCCTCGAGGTGCTCGTGCTCGATGCGGGTCTGGGCCAGCAGGCCGAAGCCGGTGTTGATGCCGTAGACGGTGCGGTCCTCGGCGACGACCTGGTTGACGCAGTCGACGCCTTGCTGGATGGCGGCATTGGCGCTGTCGGGCAGGCTCACCTGGATGGGCGCCTCGAAGACCTGGCGCGCCTGGGCCAGGGTCATCTTGCCGGGGTGAATCTCGAGATGTGGCATGTCTACCTCTTACCAGGATATAGGTGGGGGGCAAGCTCGATGAAGGGGGCCTGCCGTGACGCATCGCGAAGCAGGTCGCAAGCGGCCTGCAGGTCCAAGTGCAGGGCATGCTCCTCCGCGTAGAACGGAATCGCCGCCCGCAGCGTCCTCCAGGCCAGTTCGGTGCCCGATGCAACGTCCCGGTCATCGATCAGGTCGAAGGCCTGAGCGGCCAGCAAGTACTCGATAGCGAGCACCTGGAAGGCGTTGTCGAGGGCCTGGTCCAGCTTCAGGGCGGCGCTTTCGCCCAGGCTCAGGTGGTCCTCTTGCAGGCCGGAGGTCAGGAAATTGTCGGTAACCGCGGGCTGGGCCAGGCGCTTGTTGTCGGCGACCAGCGAGGCGGCCGAATACTGGGCGATCATCATGCCCGACTTGACCCCGCTCTCGGCCGTCAGGAACGGCGGCAGCCGACTGGCCTGGGGCGTTACGAGACGATAGGCGCGGCGTTCGGAGATCGAGCTCCACTCGCACACGGCGATTGCCAGGAGATCGCATGCCATGGCCACCGAGGCGCCGTGCGGATTGGCCTGTGATACGACGCGGTAACCATCTGCTGCAGTGATCACCAGGGGGTTGTCGGTTGCCGAATCCAGCTCATGGTTGATCTGCCTGACGGCATGATCGAACTGGTCGCGGCAGGCACCATGCACCTGGGGCATCGCGCGCAGACTGAGCGCGTCCTGGAGGTGCTGGCCCCGGCAGCGTGCGAGGCGGCGGCTGCCCTGCAGCAGTCGGCGCAGGTTGTCCCCGGCATGCTGGACGCCCTCATGCCGTTTGAGGCGTGTCACCTCGGGTAACAGGGCATCCTGCTGGCCGCCCAGGGCCTCGAAGCTCATGGCGCCGATGACATCGGCCCAGGCGGCCAGGCGAGCGGTATCGTCAAGCGTCAGGCAAGCCAGGCCGGTCATGGCCGGGGTGCCGTTGACAAGGCTGAGGCCATCCTTGGGGCCGAGGCAGAGAGGGGCCATGCCGATGGCATCCAACGCTTGCTTGGCTGGCATCCGCTGGCTGCGGAACTCGACCTCACCGTGGCCGATCAGGGTCAGGCCGATGTGCGCCATGTGGGTGAGGTAGCCGACCGAGCCCCGCGAGGGTACGACGGGGGTGATGCCCTCGTTCAACAACTGTAGTAGTCCCTCTACCAGCGTGGGGCTGATGCCGGAGTAGCCATGACTGTAGTTGATGACGGCACAGCACAGGATCGCCCGGACCTGCTCCGTGCGCAGCGGCGCACCGACGCCACAAGCATGGCTCATCAGCGTGTGGTGCGAGAGGCGTTGCAGCTCGTGTCGCTCGAGTACCACGTCGCACAGGGCCCCCAGGCCGGTATTGATGCCGTAATGGGGCGTATCCGAAGAGGCGATCTCCTCGACAGCCTGGCGTGCCGCGGCGATTCGTTCCCAGGCGACCGAAGACAGCGACAGGGAGGCCCCGTGGCGCGCGACCTCGACCACCTGCTGCCAGTCTGTAGGCATTGCGCCGAGCTCGATATGTCGCAAAGAGTTACTCATAGGCCTCATCCGCCTGCTGGTCCAGGGCAACTGATTGCTGTTCAGGAGATCCTCGCATGATAAAGACCTTTGCCGCCGAGGCCACGATCAGCGCGAACAGGAACAGCACGGTGAAGCCGCCAGCCGCAGCCAGGAACTTGATGCCATCCACGCCCTGGGCACCACCACCGAAGGCCACCATGATGTAGGCGATGACGCCGATCGAGAGTCCCCAGAGAATCTTCTGCTTACGGGGGGGCTCTTCGTTTGCCGTCATGTTCTTGGTGCAGATGGTGGCGATGGTCGAGGACATCGAGTCCGCGGCGGTGGAGAAGGAGATGATCAGGGTCAGGATAGCCAGCGGAATCAGTAGGGCGGATAGCGGCAGATGCTGCAGGAAGCCCCAGAGACCCGATACCGCGCCGCTCTCGGTCACTACCTCGACCAGATCCAGGGTGCCATCCATCTGCCACTTGATGGCTGACCCGCCCCAGATGGCGAACCAGACAATGCCGAATGCCGAGGGCAGGATCCAGTTGATGACGAGGAACTCACGTAGCGTCCTGCCGTAGGAGATTCGCGCCAGGAACAGCCCCATCAGCGGTGCATAAGCTATCCAGATCGACCAGTCGTACATGGTCCACCAGGTCACCAGGGCCTCACCTCCTGACTCCTTGGTGTCGAACGACCACAGGAAGAAGTTATCGAGCCAGTAACCCAGGCTGGTCACCGACAGGCTGAGGATATAGTTCAGCGGACCGATGATCAGCAGGATGGCGACGAAGGCGTAGAAGATATAGGCATTGATCGATGATAGTACGCGGATGCCTCGCTTGAGTCCGGAAAGCGCCGAGGTGATGAAGATGGCCGAGATGACCAGCGTCAGGATCAACCAGGTGGTGGGGTTAGAGGCGATGCCATATTCGACCTCGAGGCCGGAACTGATCAGGGCCAGGCCAGCGCCCAGCGACGAAGCGAGCCCCAGGGCGATCGCCAGTACAGAGATGATATCGACCACCGCGCGAACCAAGGGCTTGCGTTCGGTATTGCCGAGAATCGGTGTCAGGGTCGACGAGATCGAGAAGCGCTGTTGGCGGTTGAAATGCATATAGCCGATCATCAATCCAACGATGGAGTACATGGCATAGGGAATGAAGCTCCAATTATGAAAGCTCCTGGCCAGCGCGAAGATTGCAGCTTCGGCACTGCCGGGCTCGAAGGCCTGATTGCCGATCTCGCCGTAGACGTTGCCCAGATAGATGATCGGCTCGTTGACCGAGTAGGTGACGACCCCCGTGGCGATACCGCCGGTCAGCGCCATGGCGAAGGTCGTTGCCATGGAAAAGGTGGGCTTGGCATGTTCGCCACCCAGGCGAATGTTGCCGGCCTTGGAGAAGAAGATGTAAGCGGTGATGCCTAGCGTTGTTACGGCCAGTAACTGATAGAGCCAGCCGAAGTCGGACAGCGAGAGGTAGAATAGCTGTCTGGCGACACTGACCAGCAACTCGTTGTTGGCAAGTCCAATGGTGACGGCCAGCAAGATGATGGCGAAGGCCGGTATGAAGACCTTGCGGTTCAGACTTTTCTTACCTTGTGTTGACATAGGAGATCCCCCGTTGGGTGTTGTTGTTCTGACGTCATAGAGCGGTGCCGACATGCTTGCGGTACGTCGGCACCGTCAGGTGTCATGTATAGAGGTGTCGGTATCCCCGTGAGGGTTACTTGAGCATCGGCAGGTCGAGGCCGTTGTCGCGGGCGGACTGCTTGGCGATATCGTAGCCGGCGTCGGCGTGGCGCATCACCCCGGTGCCCGGGTCGTTGCGCAGCACCCGGCCGAGGCGGGCGTGGGCGTCATCGCTGCCGTCGGCGACGATCACCACCCCAGCGTGCTGTGAATAGCCCATGCCGACGCCGCCGCCGTGGTGCAGCGAGACCCAGGTGGCGCCGCCAGCGGTGTTGAGCAGGGCGTTGAGCAGCGGCCAGTCGGAAACGGCGTCGCTACCGTCCATCATCGCCTCGGTCTCGCGGTTGGGGCTGGCCACCGAGCCGGAGTCGAGGTGGTCGCGGCCGATCACGATGGGCGCTTTGAGTTCGCCATTGGCGACCATCTCGTTGAAGGCCTGGCCGAGGCGGGCGCGATCCTTGAGGCCGACCCAGCAGATCCGTGCCGGCAGCCCCTGGAAGCTGATCCGCTCGCGGGCCATGTCGAGCCAGTTGTGTAGGTGCGGGTCGTCGGGGATCAGCTCCTTGACCTTCTGGTCGGTCTTGTAGATGTCCTCCGGATCGCCGGACAGCGCCACCCAGCGGAACGGACCGATGCCCTGGCAGAACAGCGGGCGGATATAGGCCGGCACGAAGCCGGGGAAGTCGAAGGCGTTCTCCACACCCTCTTCCTGGGCCATCTGGCGGATATTGTTGCCATAGTCGAAGGTCGGCACGCCCATCTGCTGGAAGTCGAGCATGGCCTGCACATGCACTGCCATCGACTGCTTGGCAGCCTTGACCACCGCGGCGGGCTCGGACTTGCCGCGGGCCACGTACGCGTCCCAGGTCCAGCCCGACGGCAGGTAACCGTGCAGCGGGTCGTGGGCGCTGGTCTGATCGGTGACCATGTCCGGGCGCACGCCACGCTTGACCAGCTCGGGCAGCACCTCGGCGGCGTTGGCGCACAGGCCGATGGAAACCGCCTTGCCTTCGGCGGTGTAGCGCTCGATGCGTGCCAGGGCATCGTCGAGGTCGTCGGCCTGTTCGTCCAGGTAGCGGGTGCGCAGGCGGAAGTCGATGCTGGTCTGCTGGCACTCGATGTTCAGCGAGCAGGCCCCGGCCAGGGTCGCCGCCAGCGGTTGAGCGCCGCCCATGCCGCCGAGGCCGGCGGTGAGGATCCAGCGCCCGCTGAGCTTGCCGTCGTAGTGCTGGCGCCCGGCCTCGACGAAGGTCTCGTAGGTGCCCTGGACGATGCCCTGGGAACCGATGTAGATCCACGAGCCGGCGGTCATCTGGCCGTACATCATCAGGCCTTTCTTATCCAGCTCGTTGAAGTGCTCCCAGTTGGCCCAGGCCGGCACCAAGTTGGAGTTGGCGATTAGCACCCGCGGGGCGTCCCTGTGGGTCTCGAAGACGCCCACCGGTTTGCCCGACTGGATCAGCAGCGACTGGTTGTCCTCGAGGCGCTTGAGGGTCTCGATGATGGTGTCGAAGCACTGCCAGTCGCGGGCGGCGCGGCCGATGCCGCCGTAGACCACCAGGTCCTCGGGGCGCTCGGCGACGTCCGGGTGAAGGTTGTTCATCAGCATGCGCATGGGGGCTTCGGTGAGCCAGCTCTTGCAGCTGAGCTGGCTGCCGGTGGGGGCGGCGATCTGGCGCGACGCATCGTGTCGCGGGTCGATGCTCTGGTGGTCGTTCATGGCGGTCTCCTGTGGGGTCAATCCAGGGTCAGTAGGTGGATCAGGCGTGCCGCCGCACGGGCGGTGCGCTGGTCGATGTCGTGGTCGGGGTTGAGCTCGGCGAGGTCGGCGAGGCGCAGCTTGCCGCTGTCGCGTACCGCCTCGATAAGCGGTTCGAGCAGGGCCAGCGGGATGCCGCGGGCTGCTGGCGCACTGACCCCGGGGGCTTCGGCGGCGGGCAGCACGTCGAGGTCGATGGTCAGGTAGAGGTGATCGCAGCGCGCCATGAAGCGCTCCAGGTCGCGCTGGATGGCCTCGAGCCGGGGCGGCTGGAAGTCGCGATCCTCGTGCACCAGTACGCCCAGCTCCCGGGCGCGATGGAACAGCGCCTGGGTATTGGCGGCACGGCTCACCCCCAGGCAGGCATAGCGGAACGGCCAGCCGCGGGCCTCGCAGGCCTCGGCGATCTGCGCGAAGGGCGTACCGGAGGAGCGCACATGCGCCGGGTCGCGCAGGTCGAAGTGGGCATCGAGATTGATGATGCCGACCCGAGGCCTCTGTTCGCCGCTGGCGTCGAGGTGGCGGGCCAGCCCGGACCAGCTGGCGAAGGCGATCTCATGGCCGCCACCGAGGGCGATGGGACGCTGGCCCGCCGCGAGCAGGGTGGCCAGCCGCTCGGCGAGGCGCGCCTGGGCGGCTTCCATGTCGGCGTCGCCGTGGCAGGTCACGTCGCCGGCGTCATAGACCGGCGCCTGGCGGTGCCAGGCCAGCGGCGCCAACGCCTGGCGCAGCGCGCGAGGCCCCTTGGCGGCGCCGATACGCCCCTTGTTACGCGCCACGCCGGCATCGCAGGCGAAACCCAGCAGGGCAACGCCAGGTGGGCTGTCCGGCATCAGCGGCTGGATCGCTTGATGCCAGCGCAGGCTGTCGGCCTCGGGGTCCTCGCGGCCTGCCCAGGCCGACATATCGATGGACTTAGTCATGACGAAGCGCTCCGTTAAAGATCCGCTGGCGTAGCCGGCCGGGCTGCACGGCATAGGCGAGGGCCGCCGGGGTGTCGACGTCCCACAGGCACAGGTCCGCCGGGGCGCCGGCCTGGATACGGCCGAGGCCTTGTTCGGCGAGTCCGAGTGCCTGGGCGCCGTGGGCGGTCATGCCGGCCAGCGCTTCCTGAGGCGTAAGGCGGAACAGGGTGCAGGCGAAGTTGAGCATCAGCGTCGGGTCGAAGATCGGCGAGCTGCCGGGATTGGCGTCGGTGGCTACGGCCATCGGCACGCCGGCGCGGCGCAGGGCGTCGATGGGCGGCAGCTGGGTCTCGCGCAGGGTGTGGTAGGCGCCGGGCAGCAGCACGGCGACGCTGCCGGCGTCGCGTAGGGCGGCCACGCCGGCCTCGTCCAGGTATTCGATATGGTCGGCGGAGAGGGCACCGAAACGCGCCGCGGCGGCGCTGCCGCCGAGGCTGGAGAGCTGCTCGGCGTGGGCCTTGATGGGCAGGCCGTGGTCCTTGGCGGCGGCGAAAACCCGCTCGCACTGGGCTACCGAGAAGGCGATCTTCTCGCAGAACACGTCCACTGCGTCGGCCAGGCCGTCGGCGTCCGCGGCGGGGATCATCTCTTCGCAGACCAGGCGGATATAGCCATCGCTGTCGTTTGCGAACTCCGGCGGCAGGGCGTGGGCGCCGAGCAGGGTGGTGACCACTCGCACCGGCAGCGCCTCGCCCAGGCGGCGTGCCACGCGCAGCATCTTGAGCTCGTCGCTGACCGTCAGGCCGTAGCCGGACTTGATCTCCACCGTGGTCACGCCCTCGGCCATCAGTGCTTCGAGGCGCGGCCGGGCGGCAGCGAAGAGTTCGTCCTCGCTGGCCGCGCGGGTGGCGTTGACGGTGCTGAGGATGCCGCCGCCGCGGCGGGCGATCTCCTCGTAGCTGACGCCTTCGAGGCGCTGCTCGAATTCATCGGCCCGCGAGCCGCCAAACACCAGGTGAGTATGACAGTCCACCAGGCCGGGGGTCAGCACGCCGCCGCGGGCCATTTCGCGGCACTCGGCGAGCCGTGCATCGTCCGCCCGGGCCATGGGCACCACCTGGGCGATACGGTTGGCCTCGACGATCACCGCCATCGGCTCGGGGTGGGTGCGATGGCCGTCGAAGAGCGTGACGTCGCGCCATAGCGTGGCGGTTGGCTGAGTGCCTGACATAGGGCCTCCTGCTTGCAATGGTCTATTTGTATATACATTTAGCCGGGCACGCTGGCGACGTCAAGTGCGGTGTCGGCATGTCGTTGTCACGGCTTGCTCACAAGATTGACGAATTATTCTTATTTCATTGATATTAAATATTTTTTATTTCTTTTCCTGGCGGCTATCAAGTGCGCCTCAACGGACTTGATAAGACTAAAGTATAGTCGCTCGGGTGGCGTCGGGATTGGCAGGAATGGTTGATGCATTGTATATACATATTGTCGGTGTCCTTGCCGTCCGTGCGATTTCCGCTACTGCCAACCAGACAACCAGAGGGAGTCACTCCCCATGTCAGACCACCACACCGCAAGCGATGGGGGCCGTCCCAGGGCAACCGCCCGGCCCGCTAGCGTGCTCAAGCTGTTTCTGCCCAGCGCGCTGGGCATCCTGATCTTTTTCGTGCCGGTGACCATTGCCGGCAGTACCACCATCCTGCTCGACCATATGGTCACCGGCGCGCGAACTCTGCTCGGTGACCTGAGCGGCTTCTACGCCCTGGCGTTGATCGTGGCCGGTGCCGCCTATCCGCTGGTCAAGGGCTACTGGAACCGCAGTCTTACCGAGCGCATTTTCAGTGTGTTGAAGATTGCCGGGGTAGCCGCGGCGCTGATGGCGATGACCGGCTGGGGGCCAGGCTTCCTGCACGAACCCGACATGCTGCCGTTCCTGTTCGAGCGGCTGGTGATCCCGGTTGGGCTGATCGTGCCGATTGGTGCGGTGTTTCTGGCGCTGCTGATCAGCTACGGGCTGCTGGAGCTGATCGGCGTGCTGCTGCAGCCGATCATGCGGCCGGTGTGGCGCACCCCGGGGCGCAGCGCCATCGATGCAGTGGCGTCCTTCGTCGGCAGCTACTCGATCGGGCTACTGATCACCAACCGGGTCTATCAAGCGGGTCAGTATTCGGCGCGCGAGGCGGCGATCATTGCCACCGGCTTCTCCACGGTGTCGGCGACCTTCATGATCATCGTCGCTCGCACCCTCGACCTGATGAGCGTATGGAATCTCTATTTCTGGCTGACTCTGGCCATCACCTTTATCGTTACAGCGGTGACAGTGCGCCTGCCGCCATTGTCACGGATGGACGATAGCAAGTCGGACGGCGAGCCCGAGGCGCTGCCCGGCAAGCGGCTCTCCACCGCCTGGCACACCGGGCTCGGAGTCGCCGAACAGGCGCCGGGCCTGCACCGCAGCGTGGCGCTCAATGTGCGCGAGGGGCTGGTGATGGCGATCAGCATCCTGCCGTCGATCATGTCGGTGGGGCTGCTGGGCCTGCTGTTGGCCAAGTACACGCCGTTGTTCGAATGGCTGGGCTGGCTGTTCTACCCGTTCGTGGCGATCTGGGGGCTCGATGACGGTGCGGCCCTGGCCCAGGCCTCGGCGGCGGGGCTCGCCGAGATGTTCCTGCCGGCGCTGCTGATGGCGGAAGCCGAGTTCGTGGCGCGCTTTGCCGCCGGGGTGGTGTCGGTATCCGGGGTGCTGTTCTTCTCAGCGTCGATCCCGTGCATCCTCTCCACCAGTATTCCGCTATCGGTGGCTCGCATCGTGGTGGTGTGGTTCATGCGCGTGGCATTGAGCCTGCTGCTGGCGGTGCCAGCGGGGTATCTGGCCCTGGCGCTATCCGGGGGGTAATGCGTCGCGGTTCAACACGGCCGGGCCGATGCCCGGCCTTCGATGTTCTGCTCAGGAGCCGTTGCGGTGCACCGAGGAGCGCAGCTTGTAGCGCTCGCCGGGATGAATCAGCCGGGCGTAGCTGATCAGATGCTCGCCGGACCAGGTGCGGCGGATCATGCTCAGGCAGGGGCGAGTGGTCTCGGTGTCGAGATGGCCGGCGGTGGCGGCATCCACCAGCACCGCTTCGACCACGTGTTCGATATCGGTGATCGGGCAGGCCGCCACCAGCACCTCGTTGGGGGTGTGACGCGAGAAGTCGTTGGCCAGGTAGTCGGGCACCCAGCGCGGGTTGACGTAGCGGTCCTCGAGCTGGATCGGTATCGCGTTCTCGCAGTGCACGATCAGGGTGTGGAAGACCTGGGTACCGAGACGCACGCCGAGGCGCAGGGCGACCTCGTCGTCGGCGGCGATGGCGTCGCTGGCGAGCACCTGGTTGGTGTAGGCGTGGCCGCGGCTGCGTACCTCCTCGGCGATGTTATGCACTTCGACCAGCGATGACTCCGCCTTGCGGTCGGTGACGAAGGTGCCGAGCCCGGGTTGGCGGGTCAGGTAGCCCTGCTGCACCAGGTCGCGAATCGCCTTGTTGGCGGTCATGCGGCTGACGCCGAAGTCGCGGGCCAGCTGTTCCTCGGGGGGAATCTGATGATGTGCGGGCCAGATACCGCCATGGATGTTCTCCAGCAGGTGCTGCTGAATCTGCAGATAGAGCGGGGGGGAGCTGCCCATGGTCGGCGCCGGGTCCTGTGTCGAGTGGTGGTTGATCGGCTATCGGTGATCGGCAGTTTACCCGTCAGTGGCGGCGTTTTCATCCTAGTGTATCAGCGGCGCGCATCCCGTTAGTCATAATCGACATAAAAGAAACTTGCTTGAATGTAATATATAGACAACCTTGATAAAGACAAATCCAACTAAGCGGGTCGTATATGACGCCGTGATAGTTTAGGGATGAATTATCAAGTAAGCGACTGCACTAGTTCACGGTGCGCCATGTCGCGTTGCGTCGCCCGCACCCGATCGAGGAGGGCATGTTATGCAGCGCCTCTACTTTCTCACCCCCGACCTGGATACTACGGTCAATATCGCCCATGAGTTGGAGGATCTGGGGTTGTCCCAGAATGAAGTGCACGTTACCGGGCGCGACTGGGTGCATCTCAAGGAGCGTGGCGTCAACAATGCCACCTTGCGCCAGACCTCCGATGTGGGGCATGCCGCCTTGCGTGGCCTGCTGTTCGGCATCCCGCTGGGCTGTGCGCTCGGGGTGTTGGTCTACTACGTGCTGGGCGAGGGCCTCGGTGACATCGGGATCAGCGTGGTGATCGCCGGCATGGGCGTGTTCGGTGGCCTGTTTGGGGTCTGGACCAGCACCATGATCGGGGTTTCGGTTCACGACGTGAAGGTCGACAAGTACGAGGACGAGATCGAACGCGGCGCCTTTCTGATGATGGTGGACGTCTCCAACGAGCGCGAGTCGAAAGTCTACTCGGCGATTCACCGCCACCACCCCGAGGTGATTATCGACAAGGTGACAGCGGAAGAGCGACGCCATCACTGTGGTACTGGGGTTTAAGTTACATAAAGAAGCCTGATGGTGGGCTGACAATAATATAGGCGTGAACAAGGGGGCAGCCGATGGCAATAGCGATTGCGGTCATCGTATTGGCGGTGGGCTCGGTACTGTTCTTCTTTTTCAGCCCCTGGTATCTCACCCCGCTGGCCTCCAACTGGGGGGCGATCGACGACACCATCCAGATCACCCTGTGGGTCACCGGCACGGTGTTCCTGGCGGTGAACCTGTTCCTGGCCTATGTGATCGTGCGCTACCGCTTCAACCAGCGTCGGCGCTCCCAGTACGACCCTGAGAACAAGTCGTTGGAGGTGTGGCTGACCGGTATCACCACGCTGGGCATTGCCGGCCTGCTGGCACCTGGCCTGGTGGTCTGGGCGTCTTTCGTAACCCCCCCTGAGGATGCCCATGAGGTCGAGGTGGTGGGCCAGCAGTGGCACTGGAGTTTTCGCTTCCCGGGCGAGGATGGCCGTTTCGGCTCGGCCCATAATCGCTTTATCGATGAGCACAACCCCTTTGGCCTGATCGACGACCCGGCGGGCCAGGACGATATCCTGATTACCGCGCCACACCTGCTGCTACCGGTGGATCGGCCGGTCAAGATGGTACTGCGCTCCAAGGACGTGCTGCACAACGTCAAGGTGGCCAACTTCCGCGCCAAGATGGACATGGTGCCGGGGCAGACCTCCTATTTCTGGTTCACGCCCACCGAACTCGGCGAGTACGAGATCGTCTGTGCCCAGCTATGCGGCATCGCGCACTTCGCCATGCGCGGGCGCATCGAAGTGGTCGAGCAGGAGACCTTCGACGCCTGGCTCGCCGAGCGGCCCACCCATGCCGAACTCGCCGACCGTGCGCCGGGTGACCCCGAGGCAGGCGAGGCGCGCTACGCCAGCTGCGCTGCATGCCATGGCGCCGAAGGGCAGGGCAATCAGGTCCTAAATGCACCCAAGCTAGCGGGGCTCGACGCCTGGTACCTGGAGCGTCAGCTCGAGCTGTTCCGCAGCGGGGCTCGTGGCACCCATGAGGACGACAGCTACGGGCAGCAGATGCGTCCGTTCGCCAGCATGCTGCCGGACCGCCAGGCGATAGCCGACGTGGCGGCCTATATCGAAACCCTGCCCGACCAACCGCTTCAGGCCAGCCTGGATGCCGGCGACCCCGAGCGCGGTGCACGCCGCTATCGCACCTGCGCCAACTGCCATGGCCAGCAGGGGCAGGGCATCCGCGCCACCAACGGTCCGCGCCTGGCGGGTATGCCGGATTGGTACCTGGAGCGCCAGTTGCAGAACTTCCGGCAAGGGATTCGCGGGCGTCACCGCGAGGATCCCTACGGCAACCAGATGATCGAGATGGCCCAGGTGCTGGTCGACGAGCAGGCGGTCAGCGACGTGGTGGCCTACATCATGACCCTGCCGCAGCCCAGCGGCGAGGTGGCGGCGGTGACGTCAGCGGCTAGGGAGGAGTAGGCGATGGCAGACCATGGACAGCACAGCGTGCCCCACGCCCCGGCGGGGGAATTCGACGACATGGAGCTGGTGCACCCCAAGACCTTTATCGGCAAGTACATCTGGAGCCAGGATGCCAAGGTGATCGCCATCCAGTATGGTGTGACGGCCATCGCCATCGGGCTGGTGGCACTGGTGCTGTCGATCCTGATGCGCTTGCAGCTGGGGTTCCCCAATACCTTCTCGTTGATCGACCCATCCAGCTATCTGCAGTACGTCACCATGCACGGCATGATCATGGTGGTCTACCTGCTCACCGCACTGTTCCTGGGCGCTTTCGGCAACTACCTGATCCCGCTGATGTGCGGCGCCCGGGACATGGCCTTTCCCTACCTCAACATGCTCAGCTACTGGTTCTATCTGGCCGCCGTGCTGATCCTGATGGCCAGCTTCTTCGTGCCGGGGGGCGCCACCGGCGCCGGCTGGACACTCTATCCCCCCCAGGCGATCAGCCCCGGCACGCCGGGCATCGACGGCGGCATCCTGCTGATGTTCGCGTCGCTGTCGGTGTTCATCGCCGGTTTCACCATGGGCGGGCTCAACTACGTGGTCACGGTGCTCCAGGCGCGTACCCGCGGCATGACGCTGATGCGCCTGCCGCTGACCATCTGGGGGATCTTCATGGCCACGGTGATGGCGCTGCTGGCTTTCCCGGCGCTGCTGGTGGCAATCCTGATGATGCTCTGCGACATGCTGCTGGGCACCAGCTTCTTCATGCCGGAGATGCTCAATCTGGGCGAGCAGTCCGGCCATGAGGGCGGCAGCCCCTTGCTCTACCAGCATCTGTTCTGGTTCTTCGGCCATCCCGAGGTGTATATCGTCGCGCTGCCGGCGTTCGGCATCGTCTCCGACATCCTCGCCACCCATGCGCGCAAGAACATCTTCGGCTACCGCATGATGGTGTGGGCGATCATCATCATCGGCGTGCTCAGCTTCGTGGTCTGGGCCCACCATATGTTCGTCAGCGGCATGAATCCCTACTTCGGTTTCCTGTTCGCCACCACCACCCTGATCATCGCCGTGCCCACCGCGATCAAGGTCTACAACTGGGTGCTCACGCTGTGGCGCGGCAATATCCGCCTGACGGTGCCGATGCTGTTTGCCATCGGCTTCATTTTCACATTCGTCAACGGTGGGCTCAGCGGGCTGTTCCTGGGCAATGTCACCGTCGACGTGCCACTGGCGGATACCTACTTCGTGGTCGGCCATTTCCACATGGTGATGGCGGTGGCACCGGTGCTGGTGGTGTTCGGCGCGATCTACCACTGGTACCCCAAGATCACCGGTCGGATGATGGACGACACCCTGGGCAAGGTACACTTCTGGGTCACTTTCCTGGGCACCTATGCGATCTTCTACCCGATGCACTTCATGGGTTTCGCTGGCGTGCCGCGCCGCTACTACGGCTACGGCGAGACCGGCTATATCGCCGACTCGATGCAGACCCTCAATGCCTTCATGAGCGTGGCGGCGATCATCGTCGCGTTGGTGCAGCTGGTGTTCTTCTACAACCTGGTGCGCAGTTACTTCCACGGCCGTGAAGCGGGGCCCAATCCTTGGCAGGCCACCACCCTGGAGTGGCAGACCGAGCACACCCCGCCGCGCCACGGCAACTTCGGTGCCCAACTGCCGGTGGTCTACCGCTGGGCCTACGACTACAGCGTGCCCGGCGCCAAGCAGGACTTCCTGCCTCAGAACATGCCACCCGAGGCGGTCGAAGCCGATGACGCAGCGCCAAGGAGGTCGTCATGAGCATGACCGTCTCGCTGGTGTTCCTGGCGGTGCTGATGGCCGCGTTCGGTGGCTGGCTGTTCAGTCACTCGATCAATGTGCGCCCCTGGGAGGCCCAGGCAGCTGGCGTGGAGAGCCGCCAGATGCCACGTGCGGCGACCGCCCCGCGGGTGGGCTTGGCGGTGTTTCTGGCGGTGGTCACCTCGCTGTTCGCGCTGACCATCAGCGCCTACCTGATGCGTCAGGAGATGGCCCACGACTGGCGGCCACTAGCGGTGCCCGGCTTGCTGTGGTGGAACAGCGCCTGTCTGGTGCTGGGTAGCGTGGCGCTGCAGCTGGCCTGGCGCGCCGCCCGGCACGAGCAGCCGGCACGGCTGCTGCGTGGGCTGCTGGCTGGGGGCGGTTTGACCATCGCCTTCATTCTCGGCCAGGCGCTGGCTTGGTGGCAGCTGCAGGCCGCGGGTCACTACCTGGCGGCCAATCCGGCCAATGCGTTCTTCTTTCTGCTCACGGCGCTGCATGCCGTGCATCTGCTCGGCGGGCTGTTCGTCTGGTCGCGCTGCCTGTTCCGACTACAGCAGGGCGCCACGCCTGGCGCCATACGCCAGAGCGTCGAGCTGTGCGCGCTGTACTGGCACTTCCTGCTGGTGGTGTGGGGCATTCTGTTCGTTCTGCTGCTGAGGACATGAACATGGCGAATCCCGATTCCAACGCCTCGTCTCCCCACGGTGCCGCCGGGTTAGTCCGCGACTGGTCGGCGGAGCGGCGGGTGTTCGACGTGCCTTGGGGCAAGGCGATGATGTGGTTGTTCATCCTCAGCGACGTGTTCATCTTCGCCTGCTTCCTGGTTGGCTACATGGTGCTGCGCATGTCCACTGTGGAGCCTTGGCCGGATGCCAGTGAGGTGTTCGCGCTGACCATCGCCGGGCAGTCGATCCCGCTGCTGTTGATCGCCATCATGACCTTCATCCTGATCTCGAGCAGCGGCACCATGGCCCTGGCGGTGAAGTACGGCTATGCCAACGACCGTCGCAAGACCGCCGCGCTGCTGTTGGTCACGGCGCTGCTCGGGGCCAGCTTCGTCGGCATGCAGGCCTTCGAGTGGGCGATCCTGATCGGAGAGGGCGTACGACCCTGGGAGAACCCCTGGGGTGCAGCCCAGTTCGGTGCGGTGTTCTTCCTGATCACCGGCTTTCACGGCACCCATGTCACCATCGGCGTGATCTTCATCGTGATCATGGCGGTCAAGGTGATGCGCGGCTCGCTGGATGGCCAGCGACCCGGCTTCCTCACCGGCCGCAAGGGCAACTACGGGATGGTCGAGAGCCTGGGGCTATACTGGCATTTCGTCGACCTGGTGTGGGTATTCATCTTCGCGTTCTTCTATCTGTGGTAGGAGGTCGGCATGGACCAACACAACAGTCATCACCAGCCTGAGCTGCGCGTCTATTTGCGCGTATGGATATGGCTGTTCGTGCTCAGCGTTTTGTCTTACCTGGTGGATATCTCGGGGCTCGAGGGATATCCCAAATGGGGGCTGATCACCCTGTTCATGCTGCTCAAGGCCGGCCTGATCGTGGCCTTCTTCATGCACATGGCCTGGGAGCGCCTGTCGCTCATCTACACTGTGCTGGTGCCGCCGGGGGTGCTGCTGTTCCTGGTCGCGCTGATGGCGATGGAGGCCAACTATACGCTGATTTCTCGGCTCGCCAATCTGGCCGGTTGACAGCGACGCGACGACGTCATCGAAGCGTGCGATACTGGACATCGGTCAAGTATTCAGAGAGATAGCGATGATCCGCTCCCTTGAGGAACTGCGTGCGCTCTACCCACCTACCAAGCCGCGTGCCCTGCAAAAGCAGCTCAGCCACCTGGATCAGCACTGCCGACGCTTCATCGCGCTGTCGCCGTTCGTGGTCCTGGCCAGCGGCGATGGCGCCCAGCACGATGCCTCGCCACGCGGCGGGTCGCCGGGCTTCGTCAAGGTAGTCGATGACACCACGTTGCTGATTCCCGATTCGCCGGGCAATAACCGCCTCGACTCGCTGAGCAATATCATCGCCAGCGGGCGCCTCGGGCTGCTGTTTTTGATCCCCGGCATCGATGAGAGCCTGCGCATCAACGGCGCGGCCGAGGTGTCGGTGGACGAGGCGCTACTGGCGCAAGTGAAAGACGAGCGTCGTACGCCGCGGGTGGTGATTCGGGTAACGGTAGAAGAGGCCTACCTGCACTGCGCCAAGGCATTGATGCGCTCGCGCCTGTGGGCAGACGACAGTCGCCACGAACGTTCGGTGCTGCCGAGCATGGGCAAGATGATCCAGGATCAGGCCGGCGGCAGCGGTGAACCGGAGAGTCAGGCGGCGATGCTGGCGCGCTATCGGGACGAGCTATGAGGTAGTCCGGCGGACATTCATCCCGACCAGCCCAGCATGATCGGAACGTAGACCACCAGCAGCAGTACGCAGATCAATCCCAGCAGGTAGGGCAGGATGGCGCGGGTGATGCGTTCCAACGGCAGCTGGGTGACCGAGGAGGCCACATAGAGGTTGATCGCCACCGGCGGAGTGATCATGCCGATCGCCAGCCCCATGACGATGATGATGCCGAAGTGGATCGGATCGATGCCGAGCTGGGTGACCAGCGGCAGCAGCACCGGGGTGAGAATGATCAGCGCGCTGGCGGTCTCGATGAATACCCCGGTGAGCAGGATGATCGCCACGATCAGCAGCATGATCACGTAGGGATCGGTGGATAGCGACAGCACCGCCTGGGCGATGGCGCCGGGCACCTGCCAGCTGGACAGGGTCCAGCTCAGCACCGCGGAGGTGGCGATCACCAGCATGATCACCGATGTGGTGATCGCCGAGCGGATCAGGATACGGTAGACGTCGGCCAGGCGTAGATCGCGATAAACGAACAGCGACACCAGCAGGGCATAGTTGACCGCCACGACGGCTGCCTCGCTGGGGGTGAAGATCCCCGAAAAGATGCCGCCAAGGATGATCACCGGCGTCATCAGGCCCCAGCTGGCGCTCTTCAGGGTACGCCAGATGGTCGCCATCGACAGCGGCGTGCCGCGAGGGTAGTTGCGTCGATAGGCCTGGGTGATGGCAATCGCGGCGAGTCCCAACCCCATGATCAGGCCGGGTATGAAGCCGTTGAGAAACAGCTTGGAAACCGACTGCTGGGCGATCACGGCATAGATGATCATGGGGACCGACGGGGGAATCACCACGCCAATGGTGCCGCTGGCGGCGATCAGGCTGGCGGCGGAGGCCGGGTCATAGCCCTTGCGCTTGAGTTCCGGCACCAGACTCGACCCTACCGCTGCGGTGGTGGCAGCGCCGGAGCCGGAGATGGCTGCGAAGAACATGCCCGCGCCCACCGAGACCAGCGAAAGCCCGCCCTTGAGAAAGCCGAACAGGGCGTCGGCGAAGTCCACCAGCTTTTCACTGACCTTGCCCTGTGCCATCAGGTCGCCGGCGAGGATGAACATGGGGATCGCCACCAGGGCAAAGGAGTTGATGCCCTGGAACATCTGCTGGGTGACCACCATCAGGGGAACGCCCTGGGCATGGATGGCGACCAGGGTGCTGGCGCCGATGGCCAGGGCGATGGGCACCCCGAGCAGCATGAATAGGAAGAACAGCGCGAACAGCAGGCCGGTCATGCGGGCGGTTCCTCGGCGTTGACGCTACCTGAGTCGATGTCGTCGGGCGGTGCCACCAGTGCCTCGATCAGGTCGACCAGGGCATACCAGCTCATCAACGCTGCGGCTAGCGGTATCACGGCGTAGATATAGGTCATCGACAGGCGCAGTGAGGCCGAGCGCTGAAAGCTCTGGACGTGCATGTACTGATAGCCGATCACCACCAGCGCAATCATGAAACTAAGCGCGACCAGCAGGGCGGCGATACGTGCCAGCCGCTGCAGGCGCCTTGGCAGAGCCTCGACGACGAACGTCACGGCGATGTGCCGGCCGCGCTGGAAGGCCAGGGTGGCACCCAGGAAGGTGATCCAGATCAGCAGAAAGCGCGACACTTCCTCCGTCCAGCCGACGGCGCTGAACAGTACGCGAGAGACGATCTGCAGCGTAATGGTGGCGATCAACGCCGCCATGCCAGCGAACACCAGGGGCTGGATGACGGCGTCAACGGCTCGCTCCAAACGCTGCAGCCGCGGGAGCAGGGCGAGCAGCAATCGCACTTACTCGAGCGCCTCCCGAATGCGTGCCAGGTAGTCGCCGAACTGCTCGCCATACTTGTCGTAGACAGGCGCCACGGCGGCCTGGAAGGCCTCGATATCGGGGGTATCGTTGATCTCCATGCCGGCATCGCGCAGTTCGGCGAGCTGCTCGGCCTCCATGTCGGCGTTCATGCGCCGCTCATGTTCGGCGGCCTCCTGGGCGGCATCGCGAAGGACGTCGTGAGCGGCCTCGGGCAGCTGATTCCACACTGGCATGCCCATGACGAAGATCGCTGGGGCATAGGTATGCCGCGACAGCGTCATGTAGGACTGGGTTTCGTCGAGATTGAATGAGTGAATGACGTTGACCGGATTTTCCTGGCCGTCGATGGTGCCCTGCTGCATGGCGGTCAGGGCTTCGGTCCAGGCCATGGGGATGGCATTGGCACCGAGTTCGCGGAAGGTATCGGTGTAGACCGGATTCTCCATCACGCGAATGCGCAGGCCGTCGAGGTCGTCGGGGGCGCTGACCGGACGCTGGCTGTTGGTCAGGTTGCGGAAACCGCGCTCGGCGTAGGCCAGCCCCTTGAGGTTGACGTCGGCGAGCTTGTCGAGCAGCTCCTGGCCGATGGGGCCGTCGAGAACCTGATAGGCGGCCTCCGGTGAGGGGAACAGGAACGGCAGCTCGAAGACCGCCATCTCTTCGACGAAGTTGGCCACTGGGCCGTTGGTGATCACGCCCATGTCGATGCTGCCGATCTGCATGCCTTCGAGCAGGGTGCGTTCGTCACCCAGTGTGGCGTTGGGGTAGATGTCGATGTTGACGGCGCCCTGGGTGCGCTCTTCGACTAGTTCCTGGAACTTCACGGCGGCGATATGGAAGCCGTCCTGCTCGTTGACCACGTGGGCCAGGCGTAGCGTCACAGGATCCATGTCAGCGAACTCGGAGGCCTGGGCGGTGGTGAGCATGGCTAGCGAAACACCGGCGGCCAGTGTGCAGCGTGCGAAGCGATTCATTATGATTTTCCTTTTTGTGGTCAAACTCTTGAAGCATGCCCGAGGGCTGCTGGAAGGGTCAATTCAGCCCACCTTGTACGATAGTGGCGACTCCGCCAGCAGGCCACGGCCGCCGGCCAGGGTCAGGGCCAGGTCGTGGATGCCGTCCCACAGCGGCAGCGGGGCGGCGCCCTTGATCGCCAGGTCGAGGCGCTGGGCGAACAGCAGCAGCTTGTGCAGGCGCTTGAGGGGCAGGCGGTTGAGCGCCTGTTGGTAGGCGGGGCGGCGCTTGTCGAAGATCGGCGGCTTCTGCGCCTTGCAGGCGTGCTCGAAGCTCTGGCCCTGGTCGAGGTGCTGGTAGAGCGATAGCAGGATGCGCAGCTCGCGGGTCAGTGCCCACAGCATGATCGGCGCCTCGACGCCCTCCTGGCGCAGGCCGCGCACGATCCGCGAGACCCGTTCACGCTCGCCGCGCAGGCATGCCTCGGCCAGGGTGAAGACATCGTAGCGCGCACTGTCGTCGACGCCGCTGGCGATCGCCTCGGCGTTGAGGCGCGCGCCGGGCGGCATCAGCAGCGCCAGTTTCTGCAGCTCCTGGTCGGCGGCCAGCAGGTTGCCCTCGGTGCGCTCGCCGAGCAGCTTGGCCGCCTCCATATCGAGCTGCAGGCCGTGGCGGCTGGCGCGGTCGCGCATCCAGAAGCCCAGCCGCTGGTGGTCCACCGGCCACACCGGGACGAACAGCCCGATCTTGTCCAGCGCCTTGAACCACTTGCTCTGCTGCTGCTTGCGGTCGAGCCTGCCGGCGCTGAGCAGCAGCACGTTGTCGCTGCCCTTGGCCTGCTCGGCGTAGGCCTCCAGCGCCCGGCCGCCCTCCTGGCCGGCGGCCTGGCTGCCGAGGCGCAGCTCGATCAACTTGCGGGTGGCGAACAGCGACATGCTGGCGGCGGACTCGGTGAGCCGCCCCCACTGAAAGCCGCTCTCGACGTGCAGTACCTCGCGCTCCTCGATGCCCTGCTGGCGGGCTGCGGCGCGTACTGCATCGCAAGCCTCGATATGAATCAGCGGCTCATCGCCGGTGACCATCACCACCGGCGGCAGCTTGCTGGCAATGGCATCGGGTAGCTTGTCGGGGAATATCTTCACGTAGAAAGCCTATGAACGCGTTGCATCACGACGCTGGCTGGTCGTCGAGGGCGCGCAGGCGATCGAGCAGGCGCCGCGCCGCTTCCTCGCGCAGCTCCTGGCGCGCTTCCTGACGAATGTCATCCTGGGCCAGCAGGTTGTTGTCGCTGATGCTGAAGTTGGTGCTCACCTCGAGCTGCTGCTGGTCGAGCAGGTAGGCGTTGTCGCGCTGGCGCTGCACCGAGAAGGGCGCACGCAGGGTCAGCTCGATCTCGCGGCTGGCGGCGCTGCCGAAGGTACGGCGGCTCTCGCTGAACGACTCACTGCCGAGGTTGAGGCGCAGCGGAGCGTCGTCGCGAATCACGGTGTCGGCACGCTCCAGCGCCGCCTGCACCGCCGGGGTCAGGTCGCTGTCGGCGGCGACAAGGGCGATGCTGTCGAGTGACAGCACCGGGGTCTCCAGCCCGCGCAGGCGAAAGCCGCAGCCGGCCAACGCCATGCCGGCGCCGGCGGCCAGGGTCAGGTGAAGAAAGCGGCGACGCTGCATGGAACGCTCCTTGTGAGGTTGACGATCGTGGCGCTCAGCCGACCACGATATTGACCAGCTTGCCCGGCACCACGATCACCTTGCGTACCGCCTTGCCTTCGGTGTGGCGCTGCACGTTCTCGGCAGCCAGCGCCTGGGCCTCGATGGCGGCCTTGTCGGCGTCTGCCGGCACCTCGAGGCGCGCGCGCAGCTTGCCGTTGACTTGTACCACCAGCTCGATGCTATCGCGGGCCAGGGCAGACTCATCGAGGCGCGGCCAGGCGGCGTCGATGGCCGGCTCGGCATGGCCCAGCGCTGCCCACAGCGCATGGCAGATGTGCGGCGTGATCGGCGCCAGCAGCAGCACGCTGGTCTCCACCGCTTCACGCGCCACGGCCAGGTCCTGGGGGCTTGGCTCCTCTCCCTCGCCGTGGAAGCGGCCCAGCGCATTGGTCAGCTCCATCACCGCGGCAATGGCGGTATTGAAGGTAGTGCGACGGCCGATGTCGTCGCTGGCCTTCTTGATCGTCTCGTGGGTCTTGCGGCGCAGGTCGCGCTGGGCGTCGCTCAGGGCACTGGTGTTCAGCGCGCCTGGCGTGCCGGCGGCGAGGTGTTCATTGACCAGGCGCCACAGCCGCTTGAGGAAGCGGTTGGCACCCTCGACGCCGGAGTCTGACCACTCCAGCGACTGCTCCGGCGGGGCGGCGAACATCATGAACAGGCGCACGGTGTCGGCACCGAAGCGGTCGATCATCGACTGCGGGTCGACGCCGTTGTTCTTCGACTTGGACATCTTCTCGATGCCGCCCATCTCCACCGGCTGGCCGTCCTCGATCAGCAGCGCGCTGATCGGGCGGCCCTTGTCGTCGCGCTTGACCTCGACGTCGGCGGGGTTGAACCAGGTCTTGGCGCCGTTGGCCTCGAGGCGGTAGTAGGTCTCGGCGATCACCATGCCCTGGGTCAGCAGCTGCTGAAAGGGCTCGTCGCTGTCGACCAGGCCGAAGTCGCGCATCAGCTTGTGGAAGAAACGCGCATAAAGCAGGTGCAGGATGGCGTGCTCGATGCCACCGATATAGAGGTCGACGGGCAGCCAGTAGTTGGCGCGCTCGTCGAGCATTGCTTCATGGTTGTCGGCGCAGCAGAAGCGCGCGTAGTACCACGACGACTCCATGAAGGTATCGAAGGTGTCGGTCTCGCGCACCCAGCCGTCGCCAAGATCGGAGAACGCCGGCATCTTCTTGAGCGGCGAGCCCGAGGCGTCGACGGTAACTTCCATCGGCAGTGCCACCGGCAGCTCGTCGTCGGTGAGCGGCACGGTTTGGCCTTCGGGGCCATACTTGACCGGGATCGGTGCGCCCCAGTAGCGCTGGCGGGCCACGCCCCAGTCGCGTAGGCGGAAGTTGGTCTTGACCTCGCCGACGCCCAGCCCCTCGAGCCTGGTGGCGATGGCATCGAAGGCCGCCTCGAAGTCGAGGCCGTCGAACTCGCCGGAGTTGATCAGGCGGCCATATTCCACATAGGCACCCTCGGAGAGATCCGGCGCCTGGCCATGCTGGTCGGCGATCACCGCCTCGATGGGCAGCTGGTACTTGGTGGCGAACTCCCAGTCGCGCTGGTCGTGGCCGGGCACCGCCATCACCGCCCCGGTGCCGAACTCCATGAGCACGAAGTTGGCCACATAGACGGGGACCTCGCGGCCGCTCAGCGGGTGCACGGCAACATGCCCGGTGGGCATGCCTTTCTTCTCCTTGGTGGCCAGCGCTGCCTCCGAGGTGCCGCCCTGGGCGCACTCCTCGCAGAACGCCGCCAGCTCGGCATTACCCGCTGAAGCGGTCTTGGCCAGCGGGTGGCCGGCGGCTACCGCCAGGTAGGTCACGCCCATCAGGGTGTCGGGGCGGGTGGTGTAGACGCTGACCGGCTCGTCCGGGCTGCCATCGGCCTGCTTGATGTCGAAGGACATCTCGACGCCGCGCGACTTGCCGATCCAGTTGCGCTGCATGGTCTTGACCTGCTCGGGCCACTCGACCTTGTCGAGGTCGGCGAGCAGCTCATCGGCGTAGTCGGTGATCTTGAGGAACCACAGCGGGATCTCCTTGCGCTCGACCGGCGCGCCGGAGCGCCAGCCGCAGCCGTCGATCACCTGCTCGTTGGCCAGCACGGTCTGGTCGATCGGATCCCAGTTGACCGTCGACATCTTCTTGTAGACCAGCCCCTTCTCGAGCAGCTTGGTGAAGAACCACTGCTCCCAGCGGTAGTAGTCGCTGTCGCAGGTGGCGAACTCGCGGTTCCAGTCGTAGGCGAAACCCAGCGCCTTGAGCTGGTTGCGCATGTAGTCGATGTTGTCGTAGGTCCACTTGGCGGGCGGCACGCGATTGTTGATCGCGGCATTCTCCGCCGGCATGCCGAAGGCGTCCCAGCCCATCGGCTGCATGACGTTCTTGCCCTGCATGCGCTGGAAGCGCGACACCACGTCGCCGATGGTGTAGTTGCGCACATGCCCCATGTGCAGCTTGCCGCTGGGGTAGGGGAACATCGACAGGCAATAGAATTTGTCGCGATTGGCGTCTTCTACCGCCTTGAAGCACTGGTTTTTGTCCCAGTACTGCTGGGCGTCGCGTTCGATCTCAAAGGGCGTGTACTGTGCGTCCATCGGTCTCAACAGGCACCTTGCGTTAAATGTAGCAACATGTGGGAGCGTCGCCGGCCGACTTAGTCTATGTTTGACCTTGGTCTACATGCTCGGGTCGGGGCGCGGCGCGTCATGGCAATTGGTGCATAAGCATACCCCACTAGCATGCTTGCGGCCACGCTCCTGCCCGAGCATGCGTCAGGCCACCTAGATTGACCACATGCTTCATTAGTGTCAGTACCAGGTTGCTAGCGCTTTTCTTGCTCGCGATGTCGGATACTTAATGTTACACTGGTCGATGTGAGATGTTACATTGATGGGCGCTAGCGCCTTACAGGGGTTCAGGATGACCCTGGCGCAGCGGGTCTTGCTCAGCAAAGGGACACAGTATGACTCAACTGCTCAAAAAGCTGTTCAACCTGCCGCGTCGCCGCAAGCAGGTCATTCAGCTTCTGGCCGATTCCCTCCTGGTCGTTATCAGTTTCTTTACCGCCATGCTGTTGCGTCTCGACTCGCCGCGCTTCCTGCTCGACCCTGAGGTGTGGATGGCCCTGCCGGTGGTGGTGCCAGTAAGCCTGATCATCTTCGTCAAGCTGGGCTTTTATCGCTCCATCATCCGTTACATGGGGCTCAAGGCGTTTCAAGCCATCATGGCTGGCGTGTTGAGCTCGGCACTTACGCTGGCCGTTGTCAGCAGCGTATTCAACTTGCCGGTGCCTCGCTCCGTTCCCTTTATCTACATCATGCTGGCCTTGATGACCATCGGTGGCGTCAGGCTTGCGCTGCGCTTGCTATATCAGCGTGGCCAGCAGCGGCTCAAGACGCGCGTGCTGATCTACGGTGCCGGTGCCGCCGGCCGGCAGCTGGTGATGTCGTTGCGCCATGGTCGTGACTACGAACCGGTAGGCTTCGTCGATTTTGCTCCCCGGCTGCAAGGCACCCATGTGCAGGGGCTCAGGGTGCACTCCCCCGATGATACCACCCGCATCATCAACAACTATGGCGTAGAGAAACTCCTGCTTGCCGTGCCGGAGGCCACGCGCGCGCGGCGACAGGAGATCATCGAGTCGCTCGAACCGCTCTCGATTCCCGTGCAGACCATCCCCGACATGGCGGACGTGGTGTCCGGCAAGGCCAAGTTCAACGAGCTGCGTGACGTGGCAGTAGAAGACCTGCTGGGGCGCGACCCTGTACCGCCCGTGCAATCTCTGATGGGCGCCAACATTACCGGCAAGGTCGTCATGGTAACCGGCGCCGGCGGCTCGATTGGCAGCGAGCTGTGTCGCCAGATTCTGAGGCAGCAGCCTAGCAAGCTGCTGCTGGTGGATGTGTCGGAATATTCACTTTATCGCATCGAGCTGGATCTAAAGCGTATCGCTGAAGCGGAAACGCTGAAGGGGGCCGTGGTGCCGATTCTCGCGTCGGTGCGTGACGGCCAGCGGATCGAGCAGCTCCTGGAAACGTTCGATGTTCGCACCATCTACCATGCGGCGGCTTACAAGCATGTGCCCATGGTGGAGTACAACCCCTGTGAAGGAGTGCTGAACAACGTCTTCGGCACGCTGGCCGTGGCCAAGGCAGCGGTTGCCACGGGGGTCGACGACATGGTGCTGGTTTCCACTGACAAGGCAGTCCGACCGACCAATGTGATGGGAGCCAGCAAGCGCCTGGCAGAGCTGGTCTGCCAGGCGCTTGCCGCCTCACAGCAGAAGACTCGCTTTACGATGGTGCGATTCGGCAATGTACTTGGCTCTTCTGGCTCCGTCGTGCCGCTGTTTCGTAAGCAGATCGAGAATGGTGGCCCGATCACCGTCACGCATCCGGAAATCACCCGCTACTTCATGACCATTCCCGAAGCCGCGCAGCTGGTAATACAAGCCGGTGGGATGGCCAAGGGCGGAGACGTCTTCGTGCTCGACATGGGCAAGCCGGTACGCATTGCCGAGCTGGCAACGCGCATGGTGCGACTGACCGGCCTCGAGCCGTATTTCCCCCAGTCGAGCGGGACTCTGCACCCTCAGTTATCGAGAAAACGGCGCAGCCAATTGAACGAGTTGGCAGAGGGGGGGCGCCAGGGCGATATCTCCATCATCTTTACCGGTTTGCGTCCCGGCGAAAAACTCTACGAAGAGCTTCTGGTTACCGAAGCCGTCGGCAAGACCGGACACCCGCGCATCATGACGGCCAATGAGGCGGCGCTGAGCTGGGAGGAGCTGGAGCCCATCCTGCTCTCCCTTCACGCTGCCTGTGTTAACCAGGAGGGCGATATGGTGCGTCAGGTCTTGATGGAAGCGCCTACCGAGTACCACCCCCAGAGCGATATCGTCGACCACGGCACCAAAGCAGCCAGTGACGAGCCGAAAGCAGGTTCTGCACCCGCTGCCGACGCTGTGCCAAGCCATCAAGGCGCTGAATCACCAGCCGATATCCCCCCTAGCTGGCAGACATTGAGTGAAACGCCCAGTGAGGCCGGCCCACGCGAGGAGCCCGTGGCAGCCAGCGTTGCCTATTATTCACCAAAGCACCGCTAGGATGGCGGATCGGCCGGGCGCACAAGGGCGCCGGGTGTGAAAAGAGAGTGAGCGACAAGGACGTATCGTGGCGGCTGTGGTAATGACCGCCAACCGCGGGCTTTCAGGCCGCGAGCAGCGGAAGATTACGGATACGTCTTGAAGAGAAAAAGCAGCAATGCGTCGACGCGGCTCCCTGTGAGTCGGCTATTGGCCATTGAGACAATCAGTATATGCAAGCGTACTAACGCTTCAGGCCTCGGAGATGCGCCTTACTACACTCCGGGGCGGTAGCGTGCCTGGAAGAGTTCGCCAGGGATAGGGCGCAAAACGACAATTGAAAGGATCGGGGGAACGGCCAATGCGTACTTTAACCGCTTCACGCCATATCATGACGCTATTCGCAGTACTCGCGCTGGGGGGCTGCGTGATCGCCCCTGGGGGGCATATGAGCTATGACACTGAAGATGCCCCTGAGCTCTCGCATCTGGTCGATATCGAACCTATCACGCCGGAGCTCATAGGTTCCCTCGAGCGCGCAGAGCGACGCGTAAGCCCCATGCCGGATGAGCTACGCGGGCAACTATCCGACTATGAGTACAACGTGGGCCCGGGGGATGTGCTCAGCATCGTGGTGTACGACCACCCGGAGTTGACGATTCCGGCGGGGGCCGAGCGCAGCGCGGCAGAGGCCGGCAATCAGGTGCGCGGCGATGGCACCATCTTCTACCCCTTCCTGGGGCGCATCAATGTGGCGGGCAAGACCTCCGATGAGATCCGCCTGCAGCTGACGCATGGACTCTCCGAATACCTCACCGACCCCCAGGTCGATGTGTTCGTGGCGGCCTTCAACTCACAGAAAGTCTATGTCACCGGGGCGGTTGACGACCCAGGCATCGTGCCGGTCACCAACGTCCCCATGACCATCATCGATGCCATCAGCGAGGTGGGCGGTCCCACATCTGCAGCGTTCTGGCACGACCTGACCTTTATTCGCGACGGCCAGGAGGAGCGCTTGTCGCTCTACGCGCTACTCAGCGAGGGCGACCAGCGTCAGAATCGCCTGCTACGTGATGGCGATATCATTCACGTGCCTACCGCCGAGAACCAGGGCATCGCCATGATGGGCCAGGTACGCTCACCGGGTAACCTGTCGATGAACCGGGAGCGCCTGTCACTCTCGGATGCCATCTCGCGGGCTGGTGGGATCAATGAAGTGACCGCCGACCCATCGGGTATCTTCGTGCTGCGCCGCCAGCCTGAAACCAGCGACAAACTGGCGACGGTATATCAGTTGGACGTCAACGATGCCACGGCATTTGCCCTTGCCGGTGGTTTTCCGCTCGAGCCGCGGGATATCGTATACGTGACTACGGCGCCGCTGGCACGCTGGAACCGTGTGATCAGCTTGTTGCTGCCGTCGATCGGGCTGCCGGGTAACATCCGTGGCTCTAGCCAGAACCTCGAGGATTTACTCTAAGCATGTTCGATCATGTACTGGTGGTATGCACCGGCAACATCTGCCGCAGCCCAGTGGCTGCGGCCATGTTGCGCAGGCGGCGCCCCGAGCTTCGCGTCGATTCCGCCGGGCTCGGGGCCATGGTCGGGCAGGGGGTGGAACCCAACGCGCTGCAGCTGGCGCTGGCCGAAGGACTTGACCTCGAAAGCCATCAAGCACGCCAGCTGGATAGTGCAATGCTGGCCAGCGCCGACCTGGTATTGGTGATGAGCGATGGCCAGCGGCGTGAAATTGCCAACCGCTGGCCTGAAACACTGGGCAAGACCATGCGTCTTGGCCAGTGGCTCGATGCAGGCAAGGGGCGTGACATTCCCGACCCTTACCGCAAGAGCCGGGAAGTCTTCACGCATGTTCACCAACTTTTGGTTGATGCTACAGAGGGATGGGCGTCGCGATTATGAAACAGTTGCCCAATATTTTCCTTTCCACTTTTCGAAGTAGAGCCCAATGTCTGATAAATCTGTGACGCAAGCCCCACCCGAGGAAACGATCGACCTGGGCCGTATGATCGGCGTGCTGTTCGATCATAAGTGGTTGATTATTTTTGTCACCGGCTTATTCGCAGCGGTCGGCATCATTCACGGGATGTTGGCCACACCGATCTATCAATCCGATGCCCTGGTACAGGTTGAGCGGCGCTCGACCGTGAGCCCCCTGGGCGATATTGGCAACGTCATCGGGGCAGAAGAACTGAATACGCCAGCGGAGCTGCAGATACTGCAATCCCGCATGGTGCTTGGGCAAGTCGTCGACCGATTGAGCCAGGACATTATCATCCGGCCGGTGGAAGTCCCTGTCATCGGCAATTTCGTATTGCGACGTAATATTCCTCGCCCATCCTTTATGGAGGGGCAGCCGCATATATGGGGCGATGAGAGCATTGATGTGCCGCGTTTCGAATTGGCCGAGAGGCGCCGCGGCCAGCAGATACTGGTGGAACGTATCATCGACGACCGCTATCGCGTATTGGTCAACGGTGAGGCGGTAGGCAATGGCAACATTGGCGAACCTGCGGTCTTCCTCGATGGCGACCTGGAATTGACCATTGAACGCTTCGATGCCGCCGTTGGTGGGCGCTTTCAACTGCTGAGGCAGCACCGCAACTCGGCCATTCGCTCCATCGGCAGCCGCCTGCAGGTCGTCGAGGCAGGAGGACGAGGCTCGCCGACCGGCATGCTGCGTATGACCATGATGGGACCGGATACTCAGGAAATTACTCGCACTCTAGATGCGGTGGCCGAAACCTTCCTGACCCAGAACGTCGAGCGCCAATCGGCCCAGGCACAGCAGAGCCTGGAGTTCCTCGAACAGCAGGCCCCGGAGCTGCGCGAGCAGTTGGTTGGCGCCGAGCAGAGCCTCAACGAGTACCGGGCCAACCTGGACAGCGTGGACCTGAGCAGTGAGGCTCAGGCCGCCATCCAGCGTTATATCGAGCTCGATACTCGTCTCAACGAACTGGAGTTCCAGGAGGCGGAGCTGGCGCAGCGTTATACCCCTAGCCACCCCAGCTACCAGGCACTACTACGGCAGAAGCGCCAGATCGAGCAGGACCGCACCGAGCTTAATGCCCGGGTCAATGAGCTGCCGGCTGCCCAGCAGGAAGTCGTGCGACGCACCCGCGACGTTGAGGTTACCCAGGCAATTTACGTCAACGTACTCAACAAGATGCAGGAACTGCAGGTTGCCAGGGCAGGTACCATCGGCAATATCCGCATCATCGATCGTGCCGTCATCTCAGGGCAGGTGGCACCGAACAAGGCAAAAACCACCGTTCTCGCCACGCTACTGGGCTTTATCCTCGCGGTTGGCGGTGTCCTGCTGCGTGAATTGCTGCGCCGCGGCGTGGACTCACCCGAGCAGATCGAGTCCGCTGGCCTGCCGGTATATGCCACTATCCCGCTCTCCACGGCGCAGAACAAGCTGGCCCGAAGGGTCAAGCGCAAGCGCCGCAAGCCCGCTCAGGACATCGTGGTCGGGGTGCTAGCGGAACGCGAGCCAGCGGATCTGGCACTCGAAGCGCTGCGTGGGCTGCGTACCAGCCTGCACTTTGCCATGCTCGAAGGGCGCAATAATCGCTTGATGATTACCGGCCCAAGCCCCGGTGTTGGCAAGAGCTTCGTTAGCATCAACCTGGGGGCCGTCAGCGCCCAGGCAGGCAAGCGGGTACTACTCATCGACGCCGACCTGCGCAAAGGTCATATCCACCACGCCTTCGGCAAGAAGAGCGAGAACGGCCTGGCAGACTTCCTAGCTGGGCAGATATCGCTTGACGAGATCATTCAGCCCACCGGCATGGATAACTACTGGGTGGTCACGCGTGGCACGGCGCCGCCCAACCCCTCGGAGCTGCTCATGCAGCCACGCTTCGCCGAGGCGATGGAAACCCTTAGCCAGCAGTTCGACTTGATCATCGTCGATACGCCGCCGGTGCTTGCGGTGACCGATGCCAGCGTGGTCGGCAAGCAGTGCGATACCACCCTGCTGGTGGCGCGTTTCGAGACCAACCCGGTGCGTGAGATCATGGCAGCCAAGCGGCGCTTGGAAGGCAACGGTCTTGTGGTGCAGGGCGCGATCTTGAATGCCATGGAGCGCAAGGCGTCGACGGCCTCAGGGCACTATGGCTATTACTTTTACAATTACCGCTAGTTCTTTATTCAGGTTGTGATTTCATGAAAATATTAGTAACAGGTAATGCCGGCTTTATCGGTTTCCATACCGTCAAGCGGCTGCTCGAGCGCGGTGACAGCGTGGTCGGCTTCGATAGCGTCAATGACTACTACGACCCGGCCATCAAGGAGGCGCGACTAGCGATACTGGAAGAAACCGCCAAGCGCACTGGCAGTGACTACCACTTCGTGCGCGACAACCTCGCCAATCAGCAGGCGGTGAACGACTGCTTCAATGAGCATGGCATCGAGCGCGTCATCCATCTGGCGGCTCAGGCCGGCGTGCGTTACTCACTGGAGAACCCGCACAGCTACGTCGAGAGCAATGTCGTGGCCTTCACCAATATCCTGGAGGCCTGCCGCTACGCCAAGGTGCAGCACCTCACCTACGCCAGTACCAGCAGCGTCTATGGGGCCAACACCAAGATGCCGTTCTCCGAGCATGAAGGTGCCAACCATCCCCTGCAGTTCTACGCCGCGACCAAGAAGGCCAACGAGATGATGGCGCACAGCTACAGCCATCTATTCGGCCTGCCGACCACCGGGCTGCGCTTCTTCACGGTGTATGGGCCCTGGGGCCGGCCGGACATGGCACTGTTCAAGTTCACCAAGAATATCCTGGCCGATGAGCCGATTCCGGTGTTCAACCATGGCAACCACACGCGCGACTTCACCTACGTGGACGACATCGTCGAAGGGGTGATCCGCGCCAGTGACCAGGTGGCCACGGCGAACCCCGATTGGGACAGCGATGCCCCCGATCCCGCGACCAGCAATGCGCCGTATCGGCTGTTCAACATCGGCAACAACGACCCGGTCAAGCTGAGTGCCTACATCGAGGCGATCGAGGTGGCGCTCGATAAGCCGGCCAAGAAAGATCTGCTGCCACTGCAGCCGGGCGATGTGCCCGATACCTTCGCCGACAGCAGCGAGCTCGAGAAGGCCGTCGACTACAAGCCGGCTACCCCCGTCAAGCAGGGCGTGGCGAATTTCGTTGCCTGGTACCGCGACTACTACCAAGTGTGAGGTTTGGCACTAGCGATGCTTCCTGAGCATGCGCAGTGGAGCAGCGCCATCAAGAACATGGAAGGAGTGGCATGAACGTCACGGTTTTTGGAACAGGTTATGTTGGTTTGGTGCAGGGCGCGATTCTCGCCGATGTAGGCCACCATGTGGTGTGCGTGGATGTGGATGCGTCGAAGGTCGAGCGGCTGATCCAGGGCCAGATCCCGATCTATGAGCCGGGGCTGGAACCGCTGGTGCGCGAGAACCATGCCGCGGGCCGGCTAGAGTTCACCACAGATGCCGAGGCGGGGGTCAAGCACGGCCAGGTGCAGTTCATCGCCGTCGGAACCCCGCCCGACGAAGATGGCTCTGCAGACCTCAAGTATGTGCTGGCGGTGGCGCAAACCATCGCCGAGCATATGCAGTGCGACCAGATCATTATCGACAAGTCGACGGTCCCCGTTGGCACCGCCGACAAGGTGAAAGCCAAGGTGGCAGAGGTACTCGCCAAGCGAGGCCGGACTGATTTGGGCTTCGACGTCGTTTCCAACCCGGAGTTTCTAAAAGAGGGCAGCGCCGTCGCCGACTGCCAGAAACCCGATCGCATCATCATCGGCACCCAGGACGCAGCCACCATCGAGGTGATGCGTGAGCTCTACGCGCCGTTCAACCGCAACCACGACAAGATCATCGTCATGGATGTACGCAGCGCTGAGCTCACCAAGTATGCCGCCAACTGCATGCTCGCCACCAAGATCAGCTTTATGAACGAGATGGCTAACCTGGCCGAACGCCTAGGGGCCGATATCGAAGCGGTGCGCCAGGGCATCGGCTCCGACCCGCGGATTGGCTACCACTTCATCTATCCCGGAGTGGGCTACGGCGGCTCATGCTTTCCCAAGGACGTGCAGGCACTCATCCGCACGGCCGGCGATATCGACTTCGATGCCAAGGTGCTCAAGGCCGTCGAAGCGCGCAATCAGGAGCAGAAGACCACGCTGTTTGCCAAGATTCTTCGTCATTTCGATGGGCAGCTCGACGGCAAGACCTTTGCCGTGTGGGGGCTGGCCTTCAAACCCAACACCGACGATATGCGTGAAGCGCCCAGCCGGGTGCTGATGGAAGCGCTGTGGCAGGCTGGTGCCAAGGTGCAGGCATACGACCCTGAAGCCATGGAAGAGACCCAGCGTATCTACGGGTCGCGTGACGGCCTGACGCTGTGTGGCACGAAAGAAGCGGCCCTCAAGGGTGCCGATGCACTGGTGATCGTCACCGAATGGCAGAGCTTCCGCGCCCCGGATTTTGACCTCATCAAGTCTCAGCTCAGCCAGGCGACCCTGTTTGACGGGCGCAACATGTTCCAGCCGGCACGCATGCGCAATAAAGGCTTCACCTACTACTCTGTCGGCCGCCACATCACATCGGCGTAACCGTCAACGTAAGCAATGTCAGGATGACAGAAGGCCCGTTATGAAACTCTTGATTACCGGTGGCGCTGGCTTTATTGGCTCGGCGGTCATTCGCCATGTGATTAATGACACCGATGACCAGGTGGTGAATGTCGACAAGCTCACCTACGCGGGTAACCTCGAGTCGCTGCAGTCCGTTGCCGATAACCCCCGCTACGCCTTCGAGCAACTCGATGTGTGCGATCAGCCAGCCCTGGCTGATGTTTTCAAGCGCCACCAGCCCGATGCCGTCATGCACCTGGCGGCTGAAAGCCACGTAGATCGTTCCATCGATGGGCCTGCAGCCTTTATCGAGACCAATATCGTCGGTACTTACACCTTGCTTGAGGTCGCACGTCAGTACTGGCAGGGCCTAAACAGCGTTCGTCAAGCAGCGTTTCGGCTGCATCATATCTCTACTGATGAAGTGTATGGGGATCTGGACGGGCCGGAAGGACTATTTACCGAGCAGACACCCTATGCTCCCAGCTCACCCTATTCGGCGAGCAAGGCGAGCTCGGACCACCTGGTGCGCGCCTGGTCGCGTACCTATGGCCTTCCTGCCATCGTCACCAACTGTTCGAATAACTACGGGCCCTATCACTTTCCTGAAAAGCTGATACCGCTGGTGATCCTCAATGCCCTGGAGGGCAAGCCGCTGCCCGTTTATGGCAAAGGCGAGCAGATTCGCGACTGGCTATACGTTGAAGACCATGCCCGCGCTCTATACCGGGTAGTGACCCAGGGAGCGCCGGGGGAGACCTACAATATCGGTGGCCACAACGAGAAGCGTAATATCGATGTGGTACATACCCTGTGTGCGCTGCTCGACGAGCTGGCTCCCTCTGCTCATTCGCCCTACCACTCGCTGATCACGTATGTGCCGGACCGCCCCGGGCATGACCTGCGCTACGCCATCGACGCCAGCAAGATAGAGCGCGAGCTTGACTGGACGCCTGCGGAGACCTTCGAGAGTGGAATTCGCAAAACGGTGGAGTGGTACCTGCAAAACCTCGAGTGGTGCCGCCGAGTCCAGGATGGCAGCTACCAGCGTGAAAGGTTGGGTGTTGGTTCCGCTGAGCTCTATGTGAAGTAAGATAAGGAGGAGTGTATGCAACTTACTTCGCTACTGAATAAGCTATTGATAACGAATGGTGTTCAGCTAAGCAAGATTCCTAAAGATTTAACTACTGATAAACATCAGCGTCCCTCTGTAGGTCATATTATCGAGCTAATAGGCCCCTCGGGAGTAGGCAAGACCTATTTTTATAATCATCTCCGGTCTGAGCTAGAGGGGGGGTGGTATTTTAGGCAAGATGTTAAAAAAATAAGCAACTATCATGGTAGCAGTTTTTCCTTGCTTCAAGAAAAAGATGCGTTATTTATAGAGTGCCTTTTGAAGAAAAAATACGAAAATGTATTTTTAGGTAAGGAGACACTTCAGCGTAAAGTGTCACTCCATGAGTTTTTCGTAAAAGAAATTGCGGCAGATGTGTATTTCCGACACACGAAGCTAGCTCGCGGCCTTTTCTCTGATGAAGGCGTTACGCATAATTTTTCCAAGGAACTGCTTTGGTACCATGAAAAGTTGAATGAAAACGGTGAGAATAAGCTACATACTGAACTGCAGCGTTTTTTTGAAAACCGTTCAGTACTTATGTATGACGCGCCTACAACTCAGATTATCAAGAACTTGAAAGCAAGAAGCTCCCAAAAGCCTGGGGCTGGAAATGACTGGTTTTATTATGCTGGCGAAAAAGAAGTAACCGAATTTATTGAAAGATCGAAGAAAAGCAAAAGAAAAATACTTTCAGTCTTACAGCGGTATGACGTTGATGTTCTCGTGCTGGATGCTACTGAGGATATCAATATTAACAAGAAGAAAGTTCTTGAATTTTGTTCTTATGTCGTATCTGGAAAAAAGGAATAGGGAGTGTTATGAAAGGTATTATTCTTGCTGGTGGTAGCGGAACACGCCTTTACCCTATTACCATGGGGGTCTCCAAGCAACTTCTGCCGATTTATGACAAGCCCATGATCTACTATCCGCTGTCAGTATTAATGTTGGCGGGTATTCGTGATGTGCTGGTCATTACGACGCCTGAAGAAAATGAGAGCTTCCGCCGTCTGTTAGGGGATGGCCAACAGTTTGGTATCAGCATCGCCTATGCCGAGCAGCCGAGCCCGGATGGACTGGCGCAGGCATTTATCATAGGCGAAGAATTTATAGGTGAAGATAGTGTCTGTTTGGTACTTGGAGATAATATCTTCTATGGCCAAGGTTTCAGCCCCAAACTGAAGAGTGCCGCGGCACAGGAAACGGGGGCCACGGTATTTGGCTACCAGGTCAAAGACCCTGAGCGCTTTGGCGTAGTTCAGTTCGATAAACAGAAGCGCGCCCTCTCAATTGAAGAAAAACCTGACAAGCCCAAGTCAAACTATGCGGTGACAGGTCTCTACTTCTATGATAACGATGTCATCGAGATCGCCAAGCAGGTGAAGCCTTCACATCGTGGCGAGCTTGAGATTACCAGCGTGAACCAGGCGTATCTTGAGCGAGGCGACCTAAGCGTCCAGCAGCTGGGGCGCGGTTTTGCTTGGCTCGATACTGGTACGCATGAGAGCCTTCTTGAGGCTGCTCAATTCGTTGAAACAATCGAAAAGCGCCAAGGCTATAAAATTGCCTGCTTGGAAGAGATTGCTTGGCGAAACGGCTGGATGTCTACTGTTCAGCTTAAAGTCGCTGGCGATAAACTCTCCAAAAATGGCTATGGAAAGTATCTTCTTTCATTAATCGACGAAGATTGATAACTGATTTTCCTTCCAAATTCTGTAGGTCGCATCGTTATGATCCCTGTTACCAAGCCCTATTTGCCGAGCCGTGAAAAGTTGGACCGATATATCGATGGTATCTATGAGCGAGCATGGCTGACTAACAATGGGCCATTGGTACAGGAATTGACGCAGCGCTTGGAAGCTTATTTGGGAGTAGAGAACCTACTGCTTGTTGGTAATGGTACGCTCGCTTTACAGATTGCCTATCGTGCTTTGAATGTTAGTGGTGATAGGCCAAGCGAAGCGATTACCACTCCCTTTACCTATGTGGCAACGGCAAGCTCACTGAAGTGGGAAGGCGTGGAGCCGGTGTTTGTCGATATAGATCCCGATACCTGGTGCCTCGACCCGGCCAATATAGAAGCAGCCATTACATCGACTACTAAAGTTATTGTACCTGTCCATGTATTTGGTAATGCCTGTGACGTTGAGACTATTGAAGCTATTGCTTGCCAGCATGGGCTAAAAGTCATCTATGATGGTGCCCATGCATTTGGTGTGACGTATAAAGGAGAGAGCCTTCTAAAGCACGGTGATGCCACAACCCTTAGCTTTCATGCGACCAAGCTGTTTCACTCCATTGAGGGCGGTGCCATTATCTTCAAGCGTAAAGAGGACTTGGAGCGCGCTCGCAGGATGACTAACTTTGGTCTTGCTGCACCCGAAGAAATCACTGATGTCGGGATCAATGCCAAGATGAGTGAATTCCAGGCAGCCATGGGACTATGTGTATTAGATGAGATTGATGAAAATCTGAAGGGTCGGGAAAAAGCCTGGCACACTTACGAGGCTGCATTTAAAAGTAAGGTTCAACTACAGTATCGAAATCCATCGGCCTCATGTAATTATGCATATTTTCCGATGATGCTTAAAGATCAGGAAAAGTTGTTTGCAACGCTCGAGCATTTGCGCTCGAAGGACATTTCAGCAAGGCGTTACTTTTATCCATCACTAGACATTGCTTCATATGGAAAAGCGGTTGGAGCTGGTATTTCGCAAGATGTCGCAAGTCGTATTATATGCTTGCCAATTTTTTATGGCTTGTCTGAGAATGACCAAGAATTAATTGCTAATTCGGTTATTGAAATTGTGGTTAGCAGCTTAGGCGAGGGAGTGCTATGAGCTTAGGTGGAAATTTGCGAAGGGTTGTTTTCTTTGCTCGTGATCGCATGGAAGGTCAAGGTATTGGTGCCAACCTCAAAGAAATTCGAAAAGAGTTATCTGAGCCAAGCCTGGGTCTAGAAAAGCAGAGCCAACGAATAACTGATTTACTGGATTATGCTACTACTAATTCGCCATTTTATAAAAGCCTGACCGGCAGGGGGATTCAAGATTTTCCTGTAGTTAACAAGCAGGTTTTAATCGAGAACTACCGGGACGTTTGCGTACCTCCTGCAATGGTACCGCATCAACGCGGCTCCATGCATATCGCCAAAACCAGTGGCTCAACTGGTATGGTGTTTAAAGTTCCCCAGGATACTCGAAAACGTGCGAGAAGAATTGCTGAATTGAAATATTTTGGCGAGCTGGCGGGGTATCTTTCCCACGAACCTCTGGTTCAGCTGCAGGCCTTCAATGCAGATAATAAAGCCGATCGATTTAAATCATTTAAGGACAATGTGTATAAGTTTGACGCTAGCTCCATGGGCGATGAGCGCTTGACTGAGCTGTTGGAATTCATTGAACGGAAGAGAGCGATTGCGGTAATCGGTTATGCTAGCTGGTTATCACAGCTCGTAAACTTCGTCACAAACAACCCGTCTTCGCTTGCAAAGACCAAGACACTCAAGACCCTGATTGCCATTTCTGAGCATCTGCATGACGAGACCAGGGATAAAGTAGAACAACATTTTGGTGCATATATTGTTTCTCGTTATTCTAATGAAGAGCAGGGTGTGCTGGCTCAGCAGCTAGCCGGCAATGAAGGCTTCAAGCTAAACCATGCCAGCTACTATTTTGAAATCCTCAAGCTGGACTGCGATCTGCCTGCGGAGCCGGGTGAGCTGGGTCGAATCGTAGTGACAGACCTCTTTAACTACGCTTTTCCGATGATTCGCTATGATACGGGCGACACCGGGGTCATAAGTCGCGGAGAAGAGGCTGAACAAGAGTATTCATATCTTTCTGCCATATATGGCCGTAAGCAGGATTTAGTCTTTAGTGCTGGGGGGGATCCTATACACCCTATTACCTTATCCCGTACATTGAAAGTTTATCCTGAAATTAAGCAGTGGCAGTTTATTCAGAAAACCTCTAGTCGCTATGTCGTCAAGTTGAATCTATATCGGCCTATTGACGATAAGGTCATCATTGATTGTGTGAAAAACATATTTGGCAATGAGGCGGAAGTGGAAGTCGAAGTTGTCAGTGACATTCCTGTGCTGGCATCGGGTAAAAGGCGTTCGGTAATCTGTGAGCTTGAGCATGAAGGATGATATTTATGTGGTTGGAGTTGGACCATATACGGCTGTTATAATTGAGTTGGCACAAACTTGCGGCTATGTGGTGAGAGGGCTTTACCATTACAATGATGAACGTGATGGTGAGTATTTTCATGGTCTCCAGATCATCAGCTCTATAGACTCACTACTGGCAACAAAGAGGGGGGGGCAAGGGAAAAAATTTGCCCTGTCTATGGGTAATAACCAGGTCAGGATGAAGACTGCAGGTGACATCCTCGAAAATGGAGGTATTATTCCTTCACTTATTCATCCGTTAACTGAGGTATCACCTAGCGCTACCATTGAGGAGGGGGTGATACTTAAAAGAAATGTGGCGGTTCAAGCCAAGGCTACCATCAAGCGTTTTTCTATTGTCTGCGATAACTCGCTGATTTGCCATCATTCGATAATCAATGAAGGTTGCTTTGTCGCTGGTTTATGTGTTGTAGGAGCATATCTTGCCTTAGGTAGGGGAGTGTTCATTGGACAAGGTGCCATTGTGCCTTCCGGAAAAGCAAGCTCATTGGGGTGCTTTTCTAGTGTCGGAGCTGGTTCAGTCGTCATAAAAGATGTTGCAGAATATGAGGTTGTTGCAGGGAACCCTGCAAGAGTGATACGAGTTAGTGATGCTAATAAATCATAGTACTGCTAGTGCTATCAATTATTATGTCTTTCCCTGAGGGTTGATTACTTGTTAAGAGCTCGTACTGTAAGCGGAATTTTCTGGACCTTTTTAGAGCAGTTTAGCAAGCGAGGGATCAGCTTGCTTGTGACCTTATTGCTTGCTCGGTTGCTGCTCCCAGAAGATTTCGGCTTGTTGGCAATGATTTCTGTTTTTGTCACTATTGCTTCTTCACTAATGGATTCTGGAATAAAACAGGCAGTTATAAGAAGGAAAGAAGTTGATCAAGATGCCTTAAATACTGCTTTTTACGCTAATATTTTTCTAGGTTTGGTCGCTTATTTAATCCTTTATGTTGGCGCTCCATATATTGCTAATTTCTATGATGAAGAAAGGTTAATTCAACTTATCCGAGTGGCAGGTCTGGTTGTGATTATCAACTCGCTACATATAATACAAAGCGCTATACTGACCCGTGATCTCAATTTTAAACTTCAGCTAAAAGCATCGATACCTGCAAGTTTTATTTCAGGCGTTACTGCGGTTTTTGTTGCTTATTTTGACGGTGGTGTATGGGCACTAATTGTTCAATTGCTACTTAGTTCGTTACTTTTGGCCCTGTTCTTATGGTGGATGCAAAATTGGCGCCCCAGCTTCACTTTTGATTTTTTGGTTTTGAGAGAGTTATATAGCTTCGGTTATAAGTTGTTCTTGGCGAATCTTCTCACCCAAATAACAAAAAACATATATGTCTTGGTGATCGCAAGCCTTTTTGGGGCCGCAGTCGCTGGGTTATATTATTTTTCACATCGAATTAAAGAGCTTGTAGTAGATCAACTTGTCAGGGCAGTACAAAAAGTCACTTACCCTGCCCTTTCTAAGCTTCAAGATGAAAGCGTAAGACTTAAAGAAGGGTATAGAAAAGTCCTACAGGTCACGACATTTATTTTATATCCGTGCGTATTTATGCTCGCAGCATTAGCATCTCCACTTTTTGATATAGCTTTTCCTGATCGCTGGAAACCTGCGATACCATATCTGCAAATAATGTGTATTGCTAGCCTTCTCTACCCACTTCATGCAATTAATTTAAATATTCTTAAAGTAAAAGGGAGGTCGGATTTATATCTTGGGATCTCTGTGCTCAAGAAAGTGATGACATTTTCAATTTTGTTTTTCAGCTATAGATTCGGGGTTATTGGAATATTGATAGGGCAGGTTTTTCTTGGGGTTTTGGCTTACATACCCAATAGCTACTACTCTGATAAGTTAATTGGTTACTCTGTCGTTGAGCAATTCAAAGATTTCTTTCCTGCATTTATTATATCCTCATTTGTAAGCGGAGTTGTTTATTGGGCTGTCAGTATATCTTATTTTTCGTCCACTCTTGAGGTTTTGATATATGGTGTATTAGGAAGTGTGGCTTATATTTTGCTTTGCGCCGTTTTTAGGGTGCCTGGGTTTAGTTTGTTTTTTGAAATGGCAGGTGGGAGATTTCCCATTATTCGTAAGATGCTGTTAAAGAGCAAGCATGCTTGATGTTGAGGAAAAATATTCTTATCTTTTTAAAAAATATTAGTGGTGGAATAATGAACGTAAAAGAAGCTGGAAGTATTTCACGCACTGGTTTACAGCTTGGAGATCATGCTCCTAGGCCCCCTGAGCCTCAAGATCAGGACCAGATAATATCAAACTGGAAAGGCGATTTATCATCACCATTAGTGTCAATTAAATGTAATGCTTATAATCATGCTGGCTATATCCGGGATGCGATAAATAGTTTTTTAATGCAGCGTACTAATTTTCCTTTTGAAGTAATAATACATGATGATGCATCGGCCGATGGAACCGATAAGATAATATCTGAGTATATGGAGCGCTATCCCTTTATTATAAGGGGGGTGTTGCAAAAAGAAAATCAATACTCGCAAGGGAAAAGGCCAGGAAATTTCACGGCACACTTGGTTCGCGGTAAATACATCGCTTTATGCGAAGGGGATGATTACTGGCTTGATGAAAATAAGCTACAAATACAGGCTGACTTCCTAGAAAGCAACCCGGGTTTTGCTGTATGTGGTCATGACGCTTGTGTGATAGAAAATGGTATCGTTGTTCGAGAGACTAAATTGCGCGATAATCAAAAGCGTGATTTTTCGGCAATGGAGTTGCAACGAGGTGTCTACGTTCTTACACTCTCAGCTATGTTCGTGAATAAGTTAGGGGAAGCACCTCCTGAGCACTCGCAAGTGGTAAATGGTGATGACTTTTTCTTGAGCAGACTCGGCGAATTTGGAGGGTCAAAATACCTTCCTGAAATCATCCCCGCAGTCTATCGTCGTCATGAGGGTGGTGTTTGGTCATTAGTAGATGATAGAAAGAGAAAAGCTCACTCTATTAACACCCAATATTGGATAATGCAATACTACTCCAGGAAAGGAAATAGTCGGTTAGCGACATATTTTGCAAGCAAGGCAGCCGCTAACTTGTTCTCTAGCTTGCCTTCTTTTTCCTTTCGCGAGCTTGTTTTTTTGTTTGTACAGCTCTTAAAAATGTTCTTTATAAGGAAGTTTTCTTTTTTTAAGAAGCGTTTAAAAAAGTAAGATATATAGAATATATTTTCATGATTTGAAAGTCCTGCAAGACTATCTCTGATGTATGAATGATTATACGCATTCAGACGGTCAACCAAAATTAGAGTGCGACCTGCTTAAAATTTTTTCTGTATTATTAACCAACTTGGTAGTGTAATGAACGATATAGTCGGCCTTACTCCCGAACGCCAGACCCACCTCAAGCAGCTCGAAGCGGAGTCGATCCACATCATCCGCGAGGTGGCCGCCGAGTTCCGCAATCCGGTGATGATGTACTCCATCGGCAAGGACTCCTCGGTGATGCTGCACCTGGCGCGCAAGGCCTTCTACCCGGGCACGCCGCCGTTTCCCTTGATGCATATCGACACCACCTGGAAGTTCAAGGAGATGATCGCCTTCCGTAACCGCATGGCGGCGGAGGCGGGCATGGAGCTGATCGTGCATACCAACGAGGAGGGGCGCGCGGCCAACATCAACCCCTTCGACCACGGCAGTGCCAAGTACACCGACGTGATGAAGA
Source organism: Halomonas salipaludis (assembly GCF_002286975.1). Taxonomy (GTDB): domain Bacteria; phylum Pseudomonadota; class Gammaproteobacteria; order Pseudomonadales; family Halomonadaceae; genus Franzmannia; species Franzmannia salipaludis. Next base: position 452 of record NZ_NSKB01000013.1, on the reverse strand, counting down.
CCCAGGCGCTCAAGCAGGCGCTCACCGAGCACGGCTTCGATGCCGCCTTCGGCGGCGCGCGCCGCGACGAGGAGGCCAGCCGCGCCAAGGAGCGGGTCTACTCGTTCCGCGACAAGTACCACCGCTGGGACCCCAAGAACCAGCGCCCCGAGCTGTGGAGCATCTACAACGCCAAGGTCAACAAGGGCGAATCGATCCGCGTCTTCCCGCTCTCCAACTGGACCGAGCTGGACATCTGGCAGTACATCTACCTCGAGCAGATCCCCATCGTGCCGCTCTACTACGCCGCGCCGCGGCCGATCGTCGAGCGCGACGGCATGCAGGTCATGGTCGACGACGAGCGCCTGCCGCTGGAGGAAGGCGAAGTCCCCGAGGAGAAGTGGGTGCGCTTCCGCACCCTGGGCTGCTACCCGCTCACCGGCGCGGTGGAGTCGCATGCCGCGACCCTGCCC
>NZ_NSKB01000012.1 GCF_002286975.1 Halomonas salipaludis | reverse complement strand
ATCCTGTTCGCCTCCCTCGCGCTGGGGCTGCCGATCGCCTTTGGCCTGGGCATCGCCGCGGTGGTCATGGCGGTGATCTCGGATATCCCGCTGTCGATCCTCATCGAACAGTCGATACGCGGGGTCAACAACTTCCCGCTGCTGGCGATTCCATTCTTCATCCTGGTCGGCGAGGTGATGAGTGCCGGCGGCATCGCCCGGCGGCTGATGGAGCTGGCCGGCGCGCTGGTCGGCTTCATCCGTGGCGGGCTTGGCCAGGTGGCGATCACCGGCTCGATGTTCTTCGGCGGCATCAGCGGCTCGGCGGTGGCCGATACCGCCGCCACCGGCTCGATGATGATCCCGTCGATGAAGCAGCAGGGCTACTCGGCACCCCAGGCCACCGCGATCAACACCGTCTCCTCGGTGATCGGCATCATCATCCCGCCGTCGATCCCGCTGATCCTCTACGGCATCGTCACCGAGACCTCGATCAGCCGGCTGTTCATCGCCGGCATCGTGCCCGGGGTGATGATCGGCATCGGGCTGATGGTCACCACCTTCATCATGGCCAGCTTCGGCGGCGCCGGGCAGACCCGCAAGTTCCGCCTCGACCTCCTGTGGCAGGCGTTCAAGGCCGCCTGGCTGGCCCTGGTGCTGCCGGTGATCGTGATCGGCGGCATCATCGGCGGCATCTTTACCGCCACCGAGGCGGCGGTCGCCGCGCTGCTCTACTCGCTGGTCATCTCGCTGCTGGTCTACCGCGAGTTCCACGTCCGCGAGCTGTGGGGCATGCTGATCCGCACCGCACGGCTGACCGGCATGGTGTTGCTGCTGCTGGCCTTCGCCACGGTGATCGCCTGGTTCCTGACCATCAACATGGTGCCGCAGACCCTGGTGACCCAGGTGCAGGCGATCACCCAGGAGCCGTTCTGGCTGCTGTTGATCGTCGCCGGCCTGCTGCTGCTGGTGGGTTTCGTGATGGACCTGACCCCGGCGATGGTGATCATGGCGCCGATGCTGACGCCGATCGTCACCTCGGTGGGCATCGACCCGGTCTACTTCGGCGTGCTGATGGCGTTCATTCTCGGCATCGGCCTGCTGACCCCGCCGGTGGGCACCTGCCTGTACGTCGGCTGCGGGGTGGGCAAGGTGACCATGGAGCAGCTGGTGCGGGCGATGCTGCCCTACTACGCCACCCTGCTGATCATGGCGGTGATCCTGATCGCCTTCCCCGGCCTGGTGACCTGGCTGCCTAACCTCACCGCCGTGGGCGGCAATTGAGACAGGAACGTTGTGTAATGACGTCGTATCGTATTCTGGTCATGGGGGTTTCGGGCTCGGGAAAGTCCCACGTTGGACGCTTGCTGGCGGAGCGTCTGGATGCCGATTTCATCGACGGCGATGATCATCACCCGGCGGCCAATATTGCCAAGATGGCGCGCGGCACGCCGCTCGATGACGATGATCGTCGGGGCTGGTTGATGACTCTTGCAGACGTGTTTGCCGATTATCGTCACGCCGACCGCTCGGTGGTAGTTGGGTGTTCGGCGCTAAAGCTGCGCTATCGCGATATTCTGCGGAGCGGCGACCCTAAGCTGGCGATTGTTTACTTGCAAGGGAGCCGGGCGCTGCTGCGCAAACGCCTCACCGGGCGTGAAGGACACTTCTTCAAGGGGGATGGCATGCTCGACAGCCAGTTGGCCGATCTCGAGCCACCGGTACCGGAAGAAGCGCTCAGTGTGGCGGTCAGCGAGCCGCCCGAGTCGATCATTGAACGCGCCGCAGCGTGGCTCGTGAGTACGCCGCGGAGGGCATGATTTCTGCCTGCACATTGGCTAAGGTGAGTGACGATTTTCGCCACTCACCGCTGACGCTCAGGGCTTCGTGAAGAAAAAACGACCAACACTCCAGGATATCGCCGACCGCGTCGGGGCGACCAAGATGACCGTCAGCCGCTGTCTGCGTGACCCGCAGACGGTCTCCGAAGGGCTTCGCGAGCATATCTTCTCGGTTGCTGAGGAGCTTGGCTACATACCCAACCGCGCGCCGGATATCCTCTCCAAGGCGACCAGTCGGGCCATCGGCGTGATGGTGCCGTCGCTGACCAACCAGGTCTTCGCCGACGTGATCAAGGGCATCGAGGTGACCACCGAGCCGGCCGGCTATCATCTGATGCTATCCCATTACGGTTACAGCCCGGAACTCGAGGAGCGCAGCCTGGCCTCGCTGCTCTCCTACAATGTCGACGGGGTGATCCTCTCCGACAGCCTGCACACGCGACGCACCTGCCGCATGCTCGAGACCGCTGGGATCCCCAGCGTCGAGATCATGGATACCCACCTGGCGCCGTTTCACCAAGCGGTGGGCTACGACAACGTGGCCGCTGCCCATGCCATGGTCAGCGAGATGATTCGTCGCGGTCGCCGGCATATCGTCTACCTGGCGGTGCGCCTCGACGAACGTACCCGCCAGCGCGAGCAGGGCTATAGCCAGGCGATGAGTGAGCACGGCCTGACGCCGCTGACGCTGTATACCTCGATGCGCTCCTCCTACAGCGTCGGGGCGGCGCAGATGGCCGAGCTACTGGCCGAGCACCCTGATACCGACGCACTGTTCTGCACCAACGACGACGTCGCGGTGGGAGCCTACTTCGAGTGTCTGCGGCGCGGCGTGGCGGTGCCCGAGCGAGTCGCCATCGCCGGCTTTCATGGCCACGACGTCGGCCAAGTCATGGCACCGCGCCTGGCCAGCGTGCTCACCCCCCGTGAGGCGATCGGCGAGACCGCCGCCCGCGAGCTGCTGGCGCGCATCCAGGGCACGCCGATCACCCAGCGGGTGATCGACCTGGGCTTTCATATCGAGATAGGCGGTACCCTCTGAGCGCTACAGCCGTTCGTTGAGCAGTGCTGTCAGCGCGCGTCGCTGAGTACCAGCGGGTTGGTCTGGGCATGCAGATGCAGCTCGGGCAGTCGCGCAACCTGCACGGTGGGGCATCTTACGCTAGTCTATGCTGCAGTGCGGCAGCAAAGGTGCTCCGCCTGCCGCTACCGGACTGCCACTGACAAGGAGAGGGTCGAGATGGGCCACGCGTTTTCCCTGGAGGGCAAGGTCGGCATCGTCACCGGCCTGGCCAATCGCGACAGCATCGCCTACGGTTGTGCGCAAGCCTGTCACAAGGCGGGTGCCGAACAGATCGTCAGCTATGCCTCGCTCAAGGCCGAGCGCTTCGTTGCACCGCTGGCCGCGGAGCTTGGCGAGCCCGAGCTCTACTGCTGCGACGTTCAGGACGATGCCCAGCTCGAGGCGCTGTTCAGGCGGGCCGTCGAGCGCTGGGGGCGGCTCGACTTCGTGGTGCACTCCATCGCCTATGCGCCGCTGGAGGATCTGCATGGCCGCGTGGTGGACTGCTCCCGCGATGGCTTTGCGCTGGCCATGGATCTCTCCTGCCACTCCTTCATCCGCATGGCGCGGCTGGCCGAGCCACTGATGCGCGACGGCGGCAGCCTGATCTGCATGTCCTACTACGGCGCGGACAAGGTGGTCGACAACTACAACCTGATGGGGCCGGTGAAGGCCGCGCTGGAGTCGGCGACCCGCTACCTGGCCGCCGAGCTGGGGCCGGCCGGGATTCGTGTGAATGCGGTGTCGCCGGGGGCGATCCGTACCCGTGCCGCGTCCGGCCTCAAGGATTTCGATGCCCTCGTCCACGACGGCGAGACGCGCTCACCGCTGCGGCGCCTGGCCAGTGTCGATGAAGTCGGCCAGTCGGTGGTCTATCTTGCGTCTGCGGCCGGCGCCGCGCTGACCGGCACCACGCTCTACGTGGATGCCGGCCACCATATCAGGGCATGACCATGAGCGACGCGCAAGCACCCCGCGACGACGATATCGAGAATCGCACCTTCGACGAGATCCAGATCGGCGACAGCGCCTCTATCCACAAGCGCCTGACCCTCGAAGACATCAAGCTGTTCGCCATCATGTCCGGCGACATCAATCCTGCTCACGTCGATGAGGACTATGCCAAGAGCTCGCGTTTCCAGGAGGTGATCGCCCACGGCATGTGGGGGGGAGCGCTGATCTCCACTGTGCTGGGTACCGAACTGCCGGGGCCTGGCACTATTTATGTCGGGCAGTCGCTGCGATTTTTGGCGCCGGTGCGGCTCGGTGACGTGCTCACCGTCAGCGTCAAGGTGCGCGACAAGGACGCACGAAGCTCGCGCATCACCTTCGACTGCCGCTGCGCCAACCAGAAGGGCGAGAGCGTCATCGAAGGCGAAGCCGAGGTGGTGGCGCCGCGCGAGAAGGTACGCCGGCGGCGCACCGTGATGCCGCAGCTGCGGCTGGCAGAGCGGGGCCACCTGCATGAGCTGTTGAATGCCGCCGAGCATACTGATCCGCTGACCATGGCGGTGGTGCACCCGGTCGACGAGGTCTCGATCAAAGGTGCCTGGGAGGCCGCTAGCAAAGGCTTCATCATCCCGCTGCTGGTGGGCCCGGAAGCGCGCATCCGGGCTGCTGCCGAGGCGGCAGAGATCGATATCGATGGCTTCGAGTTGATCGCCACGCAGCACAGCCACGCCGCCGCCGAACAGGCCGTGGCGCTGGTCCGGGAGGGGCGTGCCAATGCTCTCATGAAGGGCGCTCTGCACACCGAGGAGCTGCTGCAGGCGGTGGTCTCGCGCAATTCGGGCCTGCGCACCGGGCGGCGGCTAAGCCATGTGATGGCCTTCGACGTGCCCACCTATCCGCGGCCGCTGTTCATCACCGACGCGGCAATCAACATCGCCCCGGGTCTCGAGGTCAAGCGCGATATCGTGCAGAACGCCATCGAGCTGGCCCACGCGGTCGATATCGAGTTGCCAAAGGTAGCGTTGCTATCGGCGGTGGAGACGATCAATCCACGCCTGGCCTCGACCCTGGATGCCGCGGCGCTGTGCAAGATGGCCGAGCGCGGGCAGATCAGCGGCGGGCTGCTCGATGGGCCGCTGGCCTTCGACAACGCCATCTCGGAAGACGCCGCCAGGACCAAGGGCATCGACTCGACGGTGGCCGGGCGCGCGGATATCCTGGTAGCTCCCGACCTGGAGGCCGCCAACATGCTGATGAAGCAGTTGACCCACCTGGCCGATGCCAGCGGTGCCGGCCTGGTGATGGGCGCGCAGGTGCCGATCGTGCTGACCAGCCGCGCCGACGATGCCATCACCCGGCTCGCTTCCTGTGCCCTGGCACTGCTGGTGGCGCGCCATCAGCGCCAGGCGGAGCCGACATGAGCCTGGTGCTGGTGTTCAACAGCGGCTCGTCGAGCCTCAAGTTCGCGCTCTTCGAGGCGGCCGCCGCGAGCGCGCCTGAGGCAATGCCCTGCGCGCTGAGCGGGCAGATCAGCGGGCTTGGTGCCGCGCCGCGCTGGCAGCTCGACGCCGACCCTGGGCGGCCGCGCCAGGAGCATTCGCTGACCCTTGACGGCGACGGCGATGACGCTCAACAGCAGGCGGCCCTGGCCTATCTGCTCGACTGGCTGGAGGCCGAGATTGGCTGGCAGCGTCTTGCCGCGGTGGGGCATCGCATCGTCCACGGTGGCGTGCACTACTGTGAGGCGACCCGTATCGATACAGAAACTCTGGCAGCGCTCGAGGCGCTGACGCCACTGGCGCCGCTGCATCAACCCTACTGCCTGGCGCCGGTAAGCGCGCTGGCCGAGCGCTGTCCCGACCTGCCGCAAGTCGCCTGCTTCGATACCGCCTTTCACGCCGGGCAGCCGGCGCTGGCCCAGCGCTTTGCGCTGCCGCAGCGGTTTCACGACGAGGGTATGCGCCGCTACGGTTTCCACGGCCTCAGCTACGACTATGTCAGCCGACGGCTCAGCGAGGAGCTGGGCGGGCAGCCCGGAGATCGGGTGGTCATTGCTCACCTCGGCAGCGGGGCGAGCTTATGTGCTATCGCCTGGGGGCGAAGCGTGGCCTCGAGCATGGGGTTTACCGCACTGGATGGACTGATGATGGGCACCCGCAGCGGCAGTCTCGACCCTGGCCTGGTGCTGCACTTGATTCAGCAGTGCGGCATGAGTGCCGCTGAGGTAGAGCGACTGCTGTACCGCGAGGCCGGACTGCTGGGTGTCTCCGGTATCAGCGCCGATATGCGCCAGCTACTGGCCAGCAGTGAGCCGGCGGCACAGCTCGCCGTCGAGCTGTTCGTGTATCGTATCGTACGTGAGATCGGCAGTTTGGTGGCAGCGCTTGGCGGACTCGACCACTTGGTGTTCACTGCCGGGATCGGTGAACGTGCCGACACGGTCCGCGCCGCCATCGTCGACGGCTGTGACTGGCTGGGCGCGCACCTGGATACGGCCGCGAACCGCGCTCACGCGACCTCGATTGCCGGCGCCAAGAGCACCATCGGGCTATGGGTATTGGCCACCGACGAGGCGCAAATGATCGCCTGGCAGACTCAGCAACTGCTGGCATCGCCTAGCGGTCGCTGAGCGATCTGCGAGGTTATTGGCCGCGGGGTTGAACCTTGGCCGAGCGTCGCCATCTATTCAGGGCATGCCGACACGCGTTCCCGGAGGGTAACGATGAAGATTTTGATGGTACTGACCTCGCACGACGCCATGGGTGATAGCGGTCACAAGACCGGCTTCTGGCTCGAGGAGTTTGCCGCTCCCTACTATGTCTTCAAGGACGCCGGTGCCGAGGTCACCCTAGCCTCGCCCAAGGGCGGCCAGCCGCCGGTAGATCCCAACTCCACCCAGGAGGACGCCCTTACCGCGGAGACCCGCCGCTTCGAGTCGGACCACGACGCCAAGGCCCAGCTGGCCAGCACCCTGCGCCTGGATACGGTCAACGCCGCCGATTACGATGCCATCTTCTACCCCGGCGGCCACGGCCCACTATGGGACCTGACCGACAACGCCGATTCGCTGAGGTTGATCGAGGCCTTCGTCGCTGCCGGCAAGCCGGTGGGCGCGGTATGCCACGCACCTACGGTATTGCTCAAGGCCAAGGCCGCCAATGGCGAGCCGCTGGTCAAGGGCAAGCGGGTCACGGGATTCGCCAATAGCGAAGAGCAGGCCGTCGGTCTGAGTGAGGTGGTGCCGCACTTGCTCGAGGACGAGCTCAAGCGGCTGGGTGGCGACTACCTGCGTAGCGTGGATGATTTCGCTCCCTATCAGGTCAATGACGGCCTGCTGGTCACCGGCCAGAACCCGGCCTCGAGTGCTCCCACCGCGACGCTGCTGCTGGAACAGCTACAAGCTCGCTGAGGCGACCGTTTCTCTAACGTGAACGATGCATTTCCCGCGCTGGCGCTGCGCCACTGCGGCAAAGCCACTAGGCTACCGTCAGGAATATTCGGTTTATTACATGGGACCGTAACTATGTGGCGCAATACCACGAAGGGCTGGGGCCTGGTGGCCATCCTGCTGCACTGGCTAAGTGCCGTAGTCATCATCGGTCTGTTCGCCTTGGGCTGGTGGATGACCGGGCTCAGCTATTTCGATAACTGGTACAACTTGGGCCCTTGGTGGCATCGCTCACTAGGCGTGCTGCTGCTGCTGGCAACGCTGTTGCGAGTCGCCTGGCGGCTCATCCAGCCTACGCCGCATGCACAAGGCCATCGCCTCGAGCGCGTAGCGGCCCACGCCGGGCACATCCTGTTGTATGTGCTGCTGCTGGTGGTGCTGATCAGTGGTTACATGATCTCGACCGCCAACGGCCGCGGCATCAGCGTGTTCGGCTGGTTCGAGGCGCCAGCGATCGTGCATGGCCTGCCCAACCAGGCGAGTGTGGCGGGGAATGTGCACTGGTACAGCGCGCTGGCACTGATGATCCTCGCCACGGGGCACGCCCTGGCTGCCTTCAAGCATCACTTCATCGACCGGCACGATACCCTGGTGCGCATGCTGCGCCCACGGGCCGGTCAACCCAAGCTTCCCGCCAAGTGAGCGGGCAACGACGCAACGGAGACATTGGAATGTTGAAGAAGACCGCACTGCTGACCGCCATCGGCGCCGCCGCCCTGGTGCCGCTGAGTCAGGCCCAGGCCGATGACTATGTGATCGACATCGAGGGCCAGCACGCCTTCGTGCAGTTCAAGATCAATCATCTCGGCTACTCCTATATCCTCGGCACGTTCCGCGATTTCAGCGGTGAGTTCAGCTATGACCCGGACGACCTCGAGGCCTCGAGCGTTTCCCTCGACGTCGATGTGACCAGCTTGGATACCAACCATGCAGAGCGCGATCGTCACATTCTCAGCGACGACTTCCTCGACGCCGACCAGTACCCCGAGGCGAGCTTCGTTACCACCGGCTTCGAACCGGGTGACGACGGCGAGGGCGTGTTGACCGGCGAGCTGACGCTCAAGGGCGAAACCCGCGAGATCGAGATGCCGGTGACGCTGATGGGGGAGGGCGAAGACCCGTGGGGCTCCTACCGTGCCGGCTTCGAGGGTTCGACCATGTTGACCCTGGAAGACTACGGCATCGATATGAGTGATTTCCCCGAATCGATGCATGAGCTCGAGCTCTACGTCACTTTCGAAGGCATCCGTCAGTAATCCCATTCTGGGGTGTTGCGGTACACCATCGTTCGCTCCCGGCGCCTTGTGCCGGGACGGCAACCAAGAAGCCGGTACACGCACGAGGCGTGCACCGGCTTTGGGATGGTTAAGCGCGGGGAGTCTTCCTGGCTAACGGATTAGCGGTCAGTGACCTTCGTTGAGCACCGCATCCGGGAAGTGACGACGCAGCATCTTGTTCTGGAAGGCATCGACGAAGCGACTGTTGATGATGATGATGAAGCGCTCATAGGGCTTGTCACGATCATCCTGAGTCATACCGTCGGCGCCGTGGAACAGCTTGTCGTCGCGGATATGCAGCACGTCACCAGGTGCCAGAACCTGCTTGGTGAGCGGCTGTGTACCGGCCTTGTCGGCGAACAGCAGGCTGTTGGCCCCGCTGACGTTGTCGCGGCTCACCACCATGATGCTCAGGTACTTGCAGCCATCGGAGTGGATACCCTGGCCCTGCAGCGGGTCCAGCGGTTCGCTGCCGCGCATGCCGGTGATCTGCATCAGGATCGGCTCACGAGCGCCGATCCCCCACAGCTTGGCCCACGCCTTGACGAACGCCTTGACGTCGCTGCGTTCGATGAAGGACGTTTCCAAACTGGGATAGTAGCGCAGCACGTCGGCCATGCTATCCGCATCATTGAACAACCCGCCCTGTGCCATCGGGCAGTCGCCCATGACCTCGACTTCGTCGCGATCGTTGAGCATCAGCCAGTCCATGCGCTTCCAGCGCTGGTTGACATAGGGGTCGCGGGGCAGGTCGGCGAGATAGCCCTGCCAGGCCGGCAGGTCGATCTGCGCGCGCACGTCGGTGGCGCTCCAGTGTTGCTCGGCCAGTTCGCTGTGCACCTTGGGCTCCCAGTAGCTGCGAGCAAAGTCAAAGGGCATGCTGGTTACGTCGTAACCGTGCTTGAGGCTTTCCTGTTTCATGGTCTTTTCCTTTCTTAATCGAGGCCGAAGTCCGGATGACTCGGCGTGGATTGGGTACTACACGAAACAGAATGAAAACAAATGAAAAATAATGTCAATAAAACGTGCTCTGTGTAGAAATTTCGTCATATCGCGGATAGGTGGCTACTATTAGGTCAGTCAGCCGGTGTGTAATGGGCGAACTCATCGACGGAGGACGGGGCTGCAGGGTTGCTGCCCGCTGCGCCAGGAGGCGAAGCCATGTAAGATTGGCTCATGAAATTGATGCGCTCACTCGCGGGGATATTCGGGTGGCGCTGCAGGGGAGCACATCTTGTATAAGCGACAACGATCGCGCAGCGGCCTATTACTTAGCCTGGTGCTGCTACTGGCGTTGCTGGGGGCAGTGTTGTTGCTGGTCGGTCCGGCATCCGGTGCCTGGCTGCTGATACCGTTGAGCCTTTGGCTGGCCGCGGCGATGGCCGGTGGGTGGTGGTTCGGACGGCGTCGCCAATACCGGGCCGATCGCCATGAGGCGGGTGCCATGGCGGTTGAGGCAGCGACAACGAGTGCGGGCCTGGGCCAAGTGGCGGCCGATGACGAGCTGAGTGCTCTGGCGCTGGCCGAGCAGCGCCACAATGAAAGCGAGCTGCGCTTTCGTGCGCTGCTCGAAAGCCTGCCCAAGGTGGCCGTGCAGGGCTATGACAGCTGTCGCCGGGTGATCTACTGGAACGACGCGAGCACCAAGCTTTATGGTTACCTGCCAGCAGAGGCGCGAGGCCAGTTGCTGGAAGACCTGATCATTCCCGGCTACATGCGTGATAGCGTGATTGCGGCGCATCATGCCTGGATCGAGAAGGGCATCGAGATTCCTGCCGCCGAGCTCGAGCTCAAGAACAAAGCCGGGATGCCGGTGGCGGTCTTCTCCCAGCATTTGATGCTGGCCGAGCACAGCGATGATCCGCTGATGTTCTGCGTCGATGTCGATCTCTCCGAACAGAAGGAAGCGCGTCGAGAGCTCGAGTACGTGACCCGCTACGATGCCCTGACCCAGCTTCCCAACCGACATACCTTCGAGCGCGAGCTGGAAGAGTTCATCGTCACGGCAGAGCGCCACGGTGAATATCTGGCAGTGCTGTTCGTCGATCTCGACCGCTTCGCCGAGATCAACGATGCCAAGGGCTATGAACAGGGTGACCTGCTGCTGTCGATGGTGTCCAAACGGCTGCGCTACTGTCAGCGTGGCTCGGATCTACTGTCTCGGTTCGGCAGCGACGAGTTCGTGCTGGCCTTTCCGCACCTGCGTGAAAGTAACGACGTGCTACAGCTGGTGGAGAAGGTGCTCGACAGCTTCACGCGGCCGTTCCTGCTCGATGGCCGTGAAGTGCATGTCACCGCCAGCCTGGGGGTCAGCCTGTTCCCGGATAACGGCGCCAATGCCCGTGAGCTGATTCACAATGCGGACGCCGCCAAGAACCGTGCCAAGCTGTCGGCGCCCAACCGCTGCTGGTTCTTCAACCAGAAGATTCACGATGAGCTGCTGCACCAGCATCGCCTGGCGGAGCGGCTGCAGCTGGCTCTGGCCGACAACGAGCTGGTGCTTCACTACCAGCCCCAGGTCAGCGCCATGAGTGGGCGTATCGAGAACCTCGAAGCGTTGCTGCGCTGGTTCCCCAAGGAGGGCGGGGCCATTTCACCAGCGGAGTTCATTCCGGTCGCCGAGCGCTCGCAGCTGATTCACCGGATCGGCGAGTGGGTGATCCGCGAAGCGTGTCGGCAACAGGCCGAGTGGAAACGACGAGGCTTGGGCGGTGCACGGGTCGATATCAATCTCTCCGGCAAGCAGCTGGCCATGGCCAACACCTTCAAGCATCTCGAAGCCTGCATGAGCGAATTCGACCTGACGCCCCTGGATATCGGCATCGAGCTGACCGAGAACGTGCTGATCGAGGCCGAGGAGCACATTCTCAACACCCTGCGCGGCCTCTATCACCGCGGCATGAAGATCGCCATCGACGATTTTGGCACCGGCTACTCGTCGCTCAGCTACCTGAAGCTGTTTCCGGTCACCTCGCTGAAGATCGATCGCAGTTTCGTGCGCGACGCACCCAAGGATCCCAGCGACCGCGCGATAATGGCCGCGGCGGTGTTCATCGGTCATCGGCTGGGGCTCGAGGTGATCGCCGAGGGAGTGGAGAATGAAGAGCAGCTCGAGCTGGTACGCGAGATGAAGTGCGACCTGGTGCAGGGCTATTACTTCTTCAAGCCGATGAGTGCCGCCGATACTACCCGGCTGCTGACCGGCCTGGTCGGTCAGCAGCCGCGCATCGTTAGCTGAGCCGGCTGCCAAGCCGCTGGCGAGATCGAGTAGACTAGGCGCCCCGATCGACTGGAGTGCCCGTGTCCGCCGCCACCTCTTCCTCACTGCCGCTCGCCGTTCAACTCTGGCGCCAAACCTGGCCGATGGCCATCGGCGTGCTGGCGCTGCTGGGTTTTCAACTGGTCGACAGCGCCTTTATCGCCCGCCTGGGCACTGCGCCGCTGGCAGCCCAATCCTATACCTTTCCGTTGACGTTCCTGATCATCGGCATTCAGGTCGGCCTGGGCATCGCCATCGCCGCGCTGATATCGCGTGCGCTGGGTGCCGGGGAAGCGCGGCGTGCCAGGCGCTTGGGTAGCCTGGTGCTGGGCCTGGGCGGGCTGGTGATCGGCCTGCTGGCGATCACCCTCTGGCTGGCCCAGCAGGCCATCTTCAGCCGCCTCGGGGCCGGCCCCGAGAGCCTGGCGCTAATCCGCGACTACTGGGGCCCGCAGCTGCTGGCGGCCTGGTTCGGTGCGGTGCTTTATTTCGGCTATAGCCTGTGTCGCGCCCATGGCGATACCCGGCTGCCGGGCAAGTTGATGGTCATCACCAGCCTGATCAACCTGCTGCTTGACCCCTTGTTGATTTTTGGCGTCGGCCCTTGGGCTGGCCTGGGGCTACCCGGTGCCGCCTGGGCCACGGTGGTCGCCTTTGGCAGTGGCGGACTGATTCTATGGCCGCGACTGCGCCGCGCCGACTGGCTGGGGCGCAGCGGCCTGTTGCTCGAGGCACGCCGTTCGGCGCTGCCGTTCGCCGGTATCGCCGGCCCCGCCATGGTCAGTCAGCTGATGCCGCCGCTGGCGGCGATGCTGGCGATCTCGGTGGTCTCGCAGCTGGGCGAAACCGCGGTAGCGGCTTGGGGGCTCGCCAGCCGCCTCGAGACCCTGTCGCTGATGCTGGTGCTGGCGCTGACCATGTCGCTGCCACCCTGGCTGGGGCGCTGCTACGGCGCCGGCGACTGGGCACAGATACGTCGCCTGATGCGGCTTGCCGCCAAGGCAGTGGTGGCCTGGCAGCTGCTGCTGGGGCTCGTCATGGCCGCGGCTGCGCCGTGGGTGGCACAGGGGCTGTCGGGCAATCCCGAAATTCGCGACGACCTGGCCCTGCTGATCCGCTTCCTGCTGCCCAGCTATGCGCTGCTCGGGCTGTGCATGATCGTGGTGTCGGCGGGCAATGCCCTGGGTTGGCCGCTGCGCGCCATGCTGATGTCCGCCGCTCGGCTATTCATATGCTATCTGCCCTGCCTGTGGCTGGGCATGCTGGCCGGTGGCCTGACGGGACTGGCGATGGGGGCAGCGCTGGGTAACCTGCTGGCAGGGTTGCTGGCCTGGCAGCTCTATCGGATCACCCGCCAAGGCTGAATGCCAGCGGGCCCCGTCCAGTGGACGGGGCCCGTTGCTTTCAAGGCATCAGTCGCCGGCCGGCAGCGGGCGTTCTCGCCGGACGCCCTGTAGGGCGTAGAAGCCGAAGAACAGCGCCATGACCAGGTAGCCGAGGGCGAAGTCCGGGGCGGCGTTGAAGGCCAGGCGCGGGGCGTGCATCAGGCCGATATAGGAGAAACCGGCGGCGAACAGCGCGAACACGGCGGCACGCCGGAACTGCTGGTCGATCACCGACACGGTCATGGCGCCGAGCAGGATGGCGGTGAACATCGCCCCCTGGCCCAGCGCCACGATGGCGGTGGAGATATCGGTGACCACTTCGCCGGCGGCGTTGTTGAAGCGGGTCATCACATAGTTGGCGAAGTAGGGCAGCATCGCCAGCGCCACCGCCGGGTAGTAGCGGGTGTCGTTGGTCTGGAAGGCAGTGGCGATCATCGACATGCCGACGAACACCAGGATCGGTGCCACCACCGAGACCGGAATGATCGCCGCCAGCATGGCGATCAGGCCGAACATGGTAGCCACGGCGTAGACCGCGCCGTTGAGGATGCTATAGCCGCGCCCGGCACCCATCCACTTGGCGCCGACGGTGGCGATATACACCGTGGTCGGGAAAACGCCGCCGAACAGCGCGCCGATCATGGTGCCGGCGCCGTCCACTGCCTGGCATTCGCGGACGTCGTATTTGTCGCCGGCGGCTTCCATGGCCTCGACGTTGTTCATGGTCTCGATGGCGTTGTAGAGGGTGATCGGCAGCACCACGGTGAGTACCGCCAGCATGCTGGTGAACAGCAGCCCCAGGCCCTCGAACCAGGCCAGGGTCGGCAGCAGCGGGTAGAAGCCGAGATGGGTGAAGGCGTCGCTGAACTGGCCGTCCTCGGTGGCACCGATCAGGTAGGCAAGCGCGGTGCCAATGACGATGGCGAACAGCGAGGTGGGAATCCGAAACGGCATGCTGATCCGGCCGATCAGGCCGACGATGATGATCGCCATCACCAGCAGGCCGATCACCGGTATCTCCAGGGTCTTGAACAGCATCTCGCCGGCGATGAAGGTCAGCGCCACGCCGGCCACGGCGCCGAGCATGGCCGCCCGCGGCAGATGACGTTGTACCCAACGGCCTATCAGGCTGACCAGCGCCTCGATGGCACCGCTGATGAAACAGGCCGCCACGGCGATCTTCCAGGCCAGGTCGGCGTCGCCGGTGAGCTGCATGGCGGGCAGCAGTACGCCGAACAGGAACACGAACATCACCGGCGTGGAGATGCCGTAGGAGAGCGCGGTGACGTCGGCACGATTCTCCTTGCGCGCCAGGCGTGCCGCGCTCCAGGCGTAGTAGAAGTTGCCCACCATCACCGCCACGGCGGCGCCGGGCAGCACCTGACCGAACACGATACCGGCAGGAAAGCCCATGCCGAGCATGGTCAGGGCGATGATCACGAAGTTGGCGATGTTGTTCTGGAACAGTGCGAAGAAGGCGTCGGTATCCTCCTTCTTGTACCAAGGGTAGTGCACAGCGGTGGTGGCCATGATGGCGCCTCACGGGTTGTTTAATTTGTATACAAGGCTGACGGCAGTGTCGCCCTGCCTGACTGAATGGTCAAGTGATGCCGTCAACGCAGGGACCACACGGCAAAGCGCCCGGGGAGAACCCGGGCGCTGGATGGAGCGGTGGCGAGGGGCTGACTCAGTTGACCGCGGCGATCGCCTTGGCCAGGTAGTCGAGGTTCTCGGTAGAGAAACCGGCCACGTTGGCGCGCCCGGAGCGCACCATGTAGATGCCGAACTCATCGCGTAGGCGGTCGACCTGGGTGGGAGTCAGGCCGGTGTAGGAGAACATGCCGCGCTGCTCGGCGATGCAGGCGTACTTGGCGTCGAGGCCGTAAGGCTTGAGCGCGGCGACGAAGTCCTGGCGCAGGCCGTTGATGCGGTTGCGCATCTCGCTGAGCTCCTCGCGCCAGACGGCGGCGAGCTCCGCCGACTCGAGAATTTCGGTGACCACCGCGCCGCCGTGGGAGGGCGGGTTGGAGTAGTTCTCGCGGGCCACGATGGCCATCTGGGAGCGCACGTTCTCCATCTGCTCGGTGTTCTTGGCTACCGCGATCAGCGCGCCGGTACGCTCGCTGTAGATGCCGAAGTTCTTCGAGCAGGAGCTGGTGATCAGCAGCTCATCGAGGTTCTCGGCGAACAGCCGCACGCCGAAGGCGTCCTCGTCGAGGCCGTCGCCAAAGCCCTGGTAGGCGAAGTCGATCAGCGGCAGCAGCTCGCGCTCCTTGACCACCTCGAGCACCTCGCGCCACTGGGCCTGGGAGAGATCGAAGCCGGACGGGTTGTGGCAGCAGGCGTGCAGCACTACTACGTCGCCCACCGGGATCTGCTTGATCGCCGCCAGCATGCCGTCGAAGTCGAGGCGATTGTCAGCGTCCACGTAGGGATACTTGCTGAGCTTGAGGCCGGCGGCCTGGAAGATGCCCTGATGGTTGGGCCAGGTCGGGTCGCTGACCCAGATGCCCTTGCCGGGCAACTGGGTGTTGATGAAGTCGGCGGCCAGGCGCAGTGCGCCGGTGCCGCCCGGCGACTGGGTGACGCTGGCGCGGCGTGCCTCGAGCACCGCTGAGTCGGCGCCGAAGATCAGCGGCTGGATTACCTGGCCGTAGCGTGGATCACCGTGAGAGCCGATATAGGTCTTGGTGGTCTGGTTGTCGAGCAGCAGCGCCTCGGCTTGTTTGACGGCCCGCATCACCGGCGTGTTGCCCTTGGCATCACGATAGACACCGACCCCGAGGTCGACCTTGTTGGGGTTGGTGTCCTGGTTGAAGGCCTCGATCAATCCGAGGATGGCATCCCCGGGGACCCGCTGAATCGGCTCGAACATTTACTCGGCTACCTCGTCGGTTCTGGCGGCAAGAATGAAATCGTTCTTGTGCAGGCCCTTCATCTCATGCGACCACCAAGTCACGGTGACCTTGCCCCATTCGGTCAGGAGCGCCGGGTGGTGGCCGGCTGCCTCGGCGATCTCGCCTACGCGATTGGTGAACGCCAGGGCCTGCTTGAAGTTGCGGAACGTGAACACGCGCTCCAACTGCATGATGCCATCGCGCTCCACGATCTGCCACTCGGGAATGGCCTGGCGATACTCACTGATCTCGGCCTCGGTGACGTGGGGGGCGTCCCAGCTGCAGGCTTCGCACTGCTGTTGTGATAGATCGCTCATGGGGTCTCCTGATTGGCTGAATAGTGATAGATGAGACCGTAACGGTCTGAAAAGGTCTCGCGCGGCACGCCGTGCGCCTCAGGCCGCCTTAGGCGGAAACTTGGGCTCGAACAGGCCGAGCGTCATGGCCTGCTCGACCATGGCCATGATGTCCTGCCGTGAAAGGTCGTGCAGGGTATGCAGATCGTCAAGCACGTAGTAGAGCGGCTGCAGGATATCGATGCGGTAGGGCGTACGCAGCGCATCCACGGGATCGAAGGGGTGGTGCTCGGGTGCCTCGGAGAGAGCGTGGAAGGTCTCCTTGGGCGAAGAGATGATACCGCCGCCGTAGATGCGCCGCCCCTGGGGTGTATCGACCAGGCCGAACTCCACGGTCAGCCAGTAGAGTCGCGCCAGGTAGACCCGCTGCTTGGGCGTGGCGGCCAGGCCCAGCTTGCCATAGGTGGCGGTGAACTCGGCGAAGTCAGGATTGGTGAGCATCGGGCAGTGGCCGAAGATCTCGTGGAAGATGTCCGGCTCCTGCAGGTAGTCGAGCTCCTCCGGGGCACGGATGAAGGTTGCCACCGGGAAGCGGCGGCTGGCGAGCAGCTCGAAGAAGGTATCGAACGGAATCAGCGCCGGCACCTGGGCGGTGCGCCAGCCGGTGGCGGCTTCCAGCACCCGATCCACTTCGGCCAGCTGGGGGATGCGATCATGGGGCAGTGCCAGGCGCTCGAGGCCGTCGAGGTAGGCCTGGCAGACGCGGCCGTCGATGATCGCCGTCTGGCGCTCGACCAGCGTCTGCCAGGTGGCGTGATCCTGGTCGCTGTAGCGGATATGGCCGCGCTCATCGGGCATGCGGGCCTGGTACTTGCTCGCCTTGGCGGTCTTGTGTGCGGTCATGGGCAGGCTCTCCCTGAAGCTTGTGGTTATTGTCGAGCATGGGAATTCACTTCAGTGTCGGCGCTGCGCTGTCATGCGGGTAGGAGGTTCTGGACGAAATAAACTGGCCGTGTCGCCGGAGATGGCAAGAAAACGTTACGGAAAGTCGCATTCGACCGACGCGCAAGCACAGATTAACGACCTCAGCGCCTTGAGTGGTGGCCAGCTGTCACGCTAGCTTGACAGCAGAGTCACGGCCGCTTGACGCTAACGTTAGCGGCATCCGCGATGGTGCTCGAGGACCCTGCATGCGTCTCAAGATCCACTGCCAGAACCGTATCGGCATCCTGCGCGACATCGTCTCCCGCTTCGCCGACTATGGCGTCAACGTGGCGCGCGGCGAGGTCGGCGGTGATCACGGCAATACCATCTATCTGTTTCTGCCGCGGCTGCTCAATGCCCAGCTGGCGACGCTCAGGCCGACCCTGGAAACCATCCCCGGGGTATTCAGCGTCAAGCGCGTCAACCTGATGCCCAGCGAACGGCGCCACCTGGAGCTCGATGCGCTGCTGTCGTCGCTCTCCGATCCGGTGATGTCGATCGACATGGAAGGGCGCATCGTCGCCGCCAACCGCGCCGCGGGGCAGATGCTCGGGGTCCGCGTCGACGAAGTGCCGGGGCTGTCGCTGGACCGCTACTTGCCGGATTTCGACCTGCCCGAACTGATCCGCCGCAACAATGCCCGCGTCAACGGCCTGCGCCTCAAGCTCAAGGAGGCCACCTACCTGGCCGACATCGCGCCGCTGCACAGCGAGAACGACGATGACGTGGCGTCGCTGGCCGGCGCGGTGGTGACCCTGCATCGCGCCGATCGCATCGGCGAACGCATCTACCAGGTACAGCGCCAGGAGCTGCGCGGCTTCGAGGCGATCTTTCAGGCCAGCCCACGGCTCGCCGAGCTGATTCGCGAGGCGCGGCGCATGGCGCCGCTGGACGCGCCGCTGCTGATCGAGGGCGAAACCGGCACCGGCAAGGAGCTGCTGGCGCGGGCTTGCCACCTGGCCAGCCCGCGCGGCCAGGCGCCGTTCATGGCGTTGAACTGTGCCGGCCTGCCCGAGTCGATGGCCGAGACCGAGCTATTCGGCTACGCCCCGGGCGCCTTCGAGGGCGCGCGCCCCGAGGGCAAGCTGGGGCTGCTCGAGCTCACCGCCGGCGGCACCATCTTCCTCGACGAGGTGGGCGAGATGAGCCCGCGGCTACAGGTCAAGCTGCTGCGTTTCCTGCAGGACGGCGGCTTTCGCCGTGTGGGCAGCGACGAGGAGACCTACCTCGACGTACGGGTGATCTGTGCCACCCAGCAGGACCTGCCGCAGCTATGTGCCGAGGGGCTGTTCCGCCACGACCTCTACCACCGGCTCAACGTGTTGTCGCTGCAGGTGCCGCCGCTGCGCGACTGCCTCGACGGCATCGACGAACTGGCAGGGCACTTCCTCGACCGCGCCGCGCGCCAGATCGGCTGCCCGCTACCGCAGCTGACGCCGGCGGCGCTGGCCAGGCTCTCCAGCTACCACTGGCCGGGTAACGTGCGCCAGCTCGAGAACGTGCTGTTCCAGGCGGTGTCGCTGTGCGAACAGGCGACCATCGAGCCGCAGCACCTGCGCCTTCCGGACGTCGGCCAGGCACCGGGCCTGGCCGGTATCGACCTCGACGGCGGGCTGGGCGAGATTCTCGGCGAGGTGGAGAAGCGCGTGCTCGCCGCGCTTTATCCGCAGTACCCCTCGAGCCGCCAGCTCGGCAAGCGGCTCGGGGTGTCGCATACCACCATTGCCAACAAGCTCAAGCGCCACGGCATTGGCAGTGGTGATAGCGAGCTGCCCTGAACTGCTAGAGTGATGGCAGTGCACCGACAAGGAGACGGTCATGGTCGATTATCCACCGGCAGTGGTGCCGCGCTGGCTCAAGCTGGCCTTTACGCTATGGATCCTGATCTGGGCGCCGAGCTACGTGGTGCTGCTCGGTGCGCAGAACTTCTTCTGGCTGTGCAATGTGGCGAGCTTCCTGTTGCTGGTGGCGCTGTGGGCCGAGCACCGCACCCTGATGTCGATGCAGTGGCTGGCGGTGGCGCTGGTCGGTGGCCTGTGGAGCTTCGACGTTGCCACCGCGGCACTCACCGGCGTCCACCCCATCGGTGGCACCGAGTACATGTTCGACCCCGAGCATCCGCCCATGGCGCGGGCCATGTCGCTCTATCATGTGGTGCTGCCGCTGGTGGCGGGTATCGGCGTGGCCAAGCTCGGCTATGCGCGCCGCGCGCTGCTGTGGCAGACCTTGCTGACCTGGGTCGTGGTGCCGCTGACCTATCTGTTCACCGAGGCCGAGCGCAATATCAACTGGGTCCACGGCCCCTTCGGCCAGACCCAGGAGACCCTCGACCCGCTGCTCTACCTGTTCCTGCTTACCCTGCTGTGGCCGCTGGCGGTCTACCTGCCGGTGCATCTGCTGATGATCGGCTGGCAACGCTGGCGGCACTGATCGGCGTCAGCCATCGAACTGCTGGCCAAGCGCCTCGCGTACCTCGGCGTAGGGCCACGCCTCCAGGGCGGCGAAGCCATCGAGCTGGCGTGCCTTGAGTTTGGTCAGCAGCGGTGTGGTGAGGCCGGTCAGGAAGCGGGTCAGCAGATCGACGCTGGGTGCCGGTGCATCGGCGCTCTCGGCGATGCGGTTGAGCAGCGGCTGGCACAGCGTCGCCACCTGCTGGGCGTCCAGCGGTGCTGGCGCCTCGCCGCCGGGCAACCGTGCGACCTGGCCGCGACAGGCCGAGCAGTGGCCGCATTGCTGCGGCGCGTGGGCATCGCCAAAGTACTCGGCGAGCCGGCGGCTGAGGCACTGGTCGGATTCGAACAGCGCCAGCATCGCCTCGAGCCTGGCGATCTCGGCGCGCTCCTTGTCGCGGAAGTAGTCGAACAGCGCGTCGGCCAGGGCCTGCACGTCGAGATCCGGCTGGGTGATCGCATAGACCTCGGTCATCTGCTTGCTCTCCAGCGCGATCCAGCCCTGGTCGTTGAAGTACTCCAGCGCCCGGATCACCCGCGGCCGGGCCACATCGAGGCCGCGCTCGGCGCCCAGTCGGTTGAGCGCGTCGAGGTCCAGGCTGCACCAGGTCTTGGCGCGCGGTGCCGCCTCGACGATGGCGGCGACGAAGTCGCGCCGCTCGCCGCTGAAGCGCTCGATCAGCGCCTCGGGCTCGAGCCGGTACTGAAAGCGGTACTCGGCGAAGTAGGCGTAGCGTGGCGCAATCACCCCGCGCAGCTCGAGCTGCACCAGCAGCGTCTTGAGCGGCAGCGGGCGGATATTGCTGTGCTGCGAGAGGGCATTCAGGGTGAGCTCCCACTGGCCGTGGGGCGCCGCCTCGCGAATCACCTCCAGCACCCGCAGGATGCCGTCGCGCTCCGGGGTGTCGCCGTAAACGAAGTTCTCGAGTGCCGCCAGGGCGTCGCGACCGCCCAGCATCAGGCAGTCGGAGGGCTGGCCGTCGCGCCCGGCGCGACCGATCTCCTGGCTGTAGTTCTCGATCGACTTGGGCAGGTCGACGTGCACCACGTTGCGGATATTGGCCTTGTCGATGCCCATGCCGAAAGCGATGGTGGCAACGATGCAGTTGACCTCGCCGGCCATGAACGCCTGTTGCAGGGCGTCGCGGGCCTCACTCTGCATGCCCGCGTGGTAGGCGCGGGCGTCGATGCCGGCCTTGCTGAGGTAGGCGGCGAGCTGCTCGGCACGTTTCTGCAGGGTGACGTAGACGATGCTCGGCTGCGGCGAGGGGCCTTCCAGGCGCGGACGCAGCCAGTCGCGCAGGGCGCGGGCGCGCTGCTCGGCGGCCACCGGCTCGACCAGCAGGTTGAGATTGGGGCGATAGAAGCCGGTCAGGGTGACGTCCTCGGCGTCGATGGCGAAGCTGGCGCGCATGTCCTCGATCACCCGCGGCGTGGCGGTGGCGGTGAGCAGCAGCGCCTGGGGAATGCCGAACTCGCGCTGGTAGTCGGGCAGCTTGAGGTAGTCGGGGCGGAAGTTGTGGCCCCATTCCGAGAGGCAGTGGGCCTCGTCGACCACCAGCAGCGACACCGGCACCTGGCGCAGGAAGCCGCGGAAGCGCTCATTCTTGAGGCGCTCCACCGAGATCATCAGCACGCGAATCTCGCCGCGGCGCACGCCGTCCATCACCGCGCTGGCCTCCTCGCGGCTCTGGCGCGAGTCGATGCTGGCGGCGGCGATGCCGTGGCGGGCCAGGAAGTCGAGCTGGTCCTGCATCAGCGCCAGCAGCGGCGACACCACCAGCGTCAGGTGCGGCAGGTGCAGCGCCGGCAGCTGGTAGCACAGCGACTTGCCGGAGCCGGTGGGAAAGATCGCCGCCGCCGAGCGGCCTGCCACCAGCGCCTCGACCACCTGGCGCTGGCCGGGACGAAAGTCGTCGTAGCCGAAGACCTGCTTGAGCGTGGTGTCGAGTGAATCGCGGGGCATGGCGAGCCTCCCTGTATGGCCAAAGCCTCTATCCTACACCGCTGGGCGCGCCTCGGCTTTGCACAACTCGGCTGGGTGCTAGCGCTGATGCCACAAGCGACTACGGCCTGACACGTGAGGGGCGCCGGGGGCAAGTCGAAGAGGAGGTTTGCGCCATGGATGGCGCAAGGTAGCGCCCAGGGATGGGTTTACAGCGCCTCCTCGTAGGCTTGCCGCCGGATCAGCCCCGGGTTGGTCTCTACCGTTCGGGTTTTCCATAATCGTCCATGACCTGGAGGGGCACTCCTTGGCATAATGGTGGCTTTGCCCTCAGGGAAGACCCATGACCGCCTGGAGCAAGCTACTCGTCGCCACCACGCGGCTAATCGACCTGCACGACAGCGGCCACGAGCCCGGCTCGCCGTTCGTGCAGGTCAGCCAGGAGAGCCGCCGCGGGCTGCGCGACGGCTACTGGCTGGACCTCGGCTGCCTGCTGCTCGACTACCTGCTCGATGTCGACTTTGCCACCAACAGCGCCTTCGTCTCGCAGAGCCGCTGCCTGGCGCAGCTGCGCGAAACCTACCCGGACCTGCCCCACGACGACCTCAGCTTCGTCATCAACCTGCTGGCCACTCCCAGCGAGCTGCACTTTCGCCAACTCGGCGTCGAGGATAGCGCCGCGCGCGCCTCGCGCAGCACCAAGCGCACCGCGCTGATCGAAAAGCAGGGCCAGACCGGCCAGGTGCGGCTGACCGCCAGCGGCCGCCAGGCGGTGACCCTGGCCAGCCAGGTCGAGGACCTGCTGTACTCCGAATACGACGCCGCCAAGGTGCTGGCGGCGCTGGCCCGCGGCGACTTCGCCCGGGTGCCGGATATCACCAACCAGATCCTGCTGGCGATCCGCGGGCTGACCCAGGAGCTGCGCCGGGTGCGCGAGAATCCCACCCGCGAAGGCAAGCTGGCGGCACTGCTCGACAACCAGCGCCACTATCACAACGCGCTGTCGAGCATTCAGCGTACCCTGCTTGACGCCCGCGCCCAGCTCACCGCACCGCGGCTGATGGAACGCTTCGCCGAGTGGCGTGAGGCCGAGCAGGCGGCCAGCGGCGAGGAGTGGGACCTGCGCATGCTGTCCAGCGCCATCGGCCGGGTGCTGACCGCCATCGAGAACCTCTCGCGGCGCCTCGCCGAGCTGCTCGCCGATATCGCCGAGGGGCGCATCCAGTCGATGGGCGTGGTCGACTTCGCCGACCTGGCCCGCGGACTGCTCAATAGCGCCCCGCCGGCGGCGCTACAGCAGGCGCTGGTGGCGCGGCTGATGCCGCTGCACGTGCAGGTCGCGGTGCCGCGCATGGCGCCGCTGATTCCGCTGCTGGAGTCGCGCCGTGCCGAGACCAGCCACGCCGCCCTGGTGTTCGACGAGCAGCACGACGCGGCCCCCGAGGACCCGCTGCTGGCGCGCTTCCTCGAGGCCCGTGGCCCGGCGCTGCGCCAGCGCATCCAGCGCGAGCCGCTGTCGCTGCCGGCGGCGCTGGCCGAGGGCTGGCACCGCTTCGAAGAGGGCGACTGCCTGGCCCAGCTGCTCAACACCTTCGTCGATACCCAACTGCTCGATGACCGCCTGGCGGTGGGCATCGACGCCACGCCGTTCGAGCTGACCCTCGCTGACGGCCGATGTGTCCGCGGCGCAGTGACCCCGTCACTGCGCCTCTCCGATCAGGATGATCCGCAATGAACATGAGTGAAATGGGCGAAGTGGTCGCCTACCTGCTGCGCTACCGCAGTGCCGAACGCGCCCCGGGCAGCGGCCGTAAGCGGCGTGCCGCCCGCGAGGGGCAGCTCTCCGAGCGCGATGTCTGCGCGCTGATCGATGATGCCAGCGATCTCGAGCGCGAGGCGCTGCGCGACTTCCTGGCTGGCCAGGGGCTGCGTCTCAAGGCCTTCGAGTCCGGCGATTATCCGGGCATTGCGCCGGGCTCGCGCTACTACGCGCTGTTGCCCGACCCGGATCTCGAGCAGCCGCCGCTGTACACCCGCGAGCCGGTGTTCGAGGCCCTCAAGCTGCGCCAGGAGAGCCGCGCCGAGCTGGCCCAGTGGTACCTGCAGCTGTGGCTGTTGATGCATACCCTGCTCTATACCCGCTACAACCGTGCGCTGTCCGATGTCAGCCGCTACCAGGAGGCGACCTTCGCCAGCAACGAGCTGCTAGACCTGCTGCGCGAGCAGCTCGAGGCGCTGCGCAGCCTGGGTGAGGCGGCGCCGGAGGCCAGCCGCGCGCTGCTCGATGAACGCGGCGAGGACCTCAACCGCCGGGTGCGCGCCTTCATCGACCTGCAGGCTCGCGCCGGGCTGCTCGAGTCGCCGCGGGAAACGCTGGTCGAGGAGGGCGACGAGGCCGGCGGCGATATCTGGCAGCAGACGTTGCTCGGCGCCCTGGAGAGCGAGCAGGTCGGCCTGCACCAGCTCGGCCACCTGCAGTCGCTGGCCGAGGGGCGCCTGGCCGACGAGGCCTCAGCGGAAATGCCACAAGCCGCCCACCAGGAGGCCGACGCATGAGCGTGATCAACCGTATCGAAGTCGCCAACCTGCTCAACAAGCACGGCGACATCGCCTCGCCGTGGGACGCCAAGATGCGTCACCTGCTGCTCGACCTGCGCGGCCAGTCCAGCGCCATCAGCATGGAGAACGGCTTCGGCAAGACCACCCTCGCCGAGGCGCTGATCGGTCTGCTGTCGCGGGACCGCACGCTGATCTCGCGCACGCGACGCAAGTGCTCGCCATCGACCGTCGCCGGCCAGGGGCGCAGCTGGAGCCATCTGCGCGTCGAGTTTCGCTCTCGCAGCGGCGGCGAGCGCCAGGAGGACATGCTCGCCGCCGCCGGCGAAGAGGTCGCCGGCGAGACCTTCGTGTTCGGCTTCTATGGCTACAGCGACGGCAGTGGCCTGTCGTTCTACCACTACCCCGGGCGGCTCGAGGACATCCCGGTCCACCACCTGACCGCCGACGGCATGCTGGCGCTGTACGCCAACAGCGATATCAAGACCGCCATGGCAAGCCGCAACGTGCGCCTGACCCACAACCGCGAGGAGTGGCTGGACGCGGTGGGTGCCCATGTGTCGCGCCGTGAGCTGGCGCAGCTGGCCGCCTTCCAGAAGGAGGGCGGCGCCGACAAGAGCCAGATCTTCAACGCCATCAAGCCGCGCGGCGGCGAGAAGGCCGACCAGGCGTTCTTCTTCGAGGTGCTGGCGCCGGAGATCCTCTCCGGCGCGACCCGCGGCGAGACCGACGAGAGCGAGGAGCTGATCGAGGAGGTGATCCTCAACTCCGGCACCCATATCACCGAGCTGCGCCATCGCCTCGACGAAGCCGAGAGCGACCAGCGTCGCACTGCCGACAAGGTGGCCAACCTGGCGACGCTGAGTGCCGACGGCGCGGCGCTGCTCGAGGCCCGCGAAGCCCGCGAGCGCCTCGACGAGGGGCTGGCCAGCCTCGAGCGCCTGCTTGGCGGCCAGGCCCTGGCCGGCCTGCCGGGGCTGCCGCGGCAGCCGTCCGACGCCGACGTCGATGCCGCGCCCCTGGCGGGCTTGGCCTGGGCGGTGGGCGACACCGGCCGGCCGCGGGTCTCGACCTGGCTACTGGCACGGCTCAGCGGCGCCAGCGAGCGCAGCGTCCGCCAGGCGCTCTCCGAGCGCGGCGCGCGGGTCGATGCCCACCGCCGGCTGATTCACTTGCCCGATGCCGAGTGGCTGAGTGCCCGCGACCTGGGCCACGTGACCTTTGCCGCCGCCCGCGACTGGCTGGCAGAGACGCTGAGTTTCAACGACGACAGCGCGCGCCACCGTGCGCTGGAGGCGCTGGACAGCGCGGCCGATGCCTTCGAAGCGCTGGACGGCAACCGCTTCCGCGAAGAGGTGATCGCCGACCGCACCTACCTCGATGAGCTAGGCCATGACCTCGACGGCCTCGAGCAGCAGCTCGAGGGCCTCGAGCACGACCGTGAGCGCCTCGAGGGGCAGCAGCGCGAGTTCGTCGACAACCAGAGTTTCTATACCCAGGCGCTCGCCGACGGCCTGTTCAGCGAGGCCGAGCTGGAGGCGCCGGAACACACCGCCGAGGCCAGCCGCCGCGAGGCCGATGAGGCGCGCCGCGCCCTCAACGCGCATCTGGGTCGCAGCGGCGAGCTCAAGCAGGTCGCCGCCTGGCACGCCGAGTTCCGCCAGCGTCACCCCCATGAAGTGCCCGCCGAGCGCCTGGCCGAGAAGCACGAGCGCGAGGCGCTGATCGAGGAGGCCCGCGAGGCCGCCGAGCAGCAGCGCCAACCGCTGCTCGAGCAGTGCCGCGAGCTGCGCGAAGAGGCGGCCACCCTGCGCGACGAGCAGCAGCGCCTGGCCGGCGAGCAGGGCCTGCTCAGCCAGGGTCAAGGGCCGTGGCAGGCCTTCGTCGAGGGCTGGCCGGAGGAGGAGCCGCGCGGTTTCTGGTCGCGGCGCAAGACCCAGCTGGCCGAACTCGAGACCCGCTGCCGCGACGCCGAGCAGCGCCAGCAGGATGCCCGCCGCGAGCAGGCGCGGCTGGCACCGCTGGCCGAGGCGGCGCGGCGCTACGCCGAGCTGCACGGCGATGACGAACCGGTGCACCTGCGTAGCCGCCTGCGCGAGCGCGAGCGTGAACTGGCGGATACCGAGCACCGCCTCGCCCAGCGCGAGGCCGAGCTGCGCGAGCTGCATCAGGCGCGGCTGAGCTTCGCCGAACGCAGCGAACTGGCCCCGGCGGACTGGCTGCGCGATGCCCAGCGCCGCTACCCGCGACTGCTCAGCGAGGCGGAGTCGCTGGATAGCGCCATTGCCGAGCGCCAGCGCTATCTGGAGAGCCTGAGCGGCGACCCACTCGAACGCCGTGCGGTGGAAGCCGAGGCCGAGCGCCTGCTGCAGCGCGAGGAGATCGCCTGGCAGCCGCTGCACGAAGTGCTCAACGCCGCGCATTGGCCCGAGGCCCGGCGCCGCGAGTGGCTGGCCCAGGCCGCCGGGGTGCTGTTCGCGCCGGTGGTCGAGGGCGAGGCCAATGCCGAAGACGTCGCCGGCCTGTTGGTCGACGCCGGCCTGGCGCTGCCGGTACTCGAAGCCGGGGCCCTGACGACGCGGCTGGAGGCCGGCCGCTCGCCGCTTGGTGCGGTACAGGGCGTCGAGACGCTGGCGGTCAAGGCGGCCCTCGACCCGCGCTACCTGGACGAGCTGCGTCAGGCCACCGAGCGGCGCCTGGCCGCCGACCGCGAGCGCCAGGTGGCACTCGAGGTCGAATGCCGGCGTCTCGATCCCCACGGCGAGGCCTACGCCCTGGCGGTACGCGCCAGGCAGGCCGATGAGGCCGGAGTGGTCGATGCGCTGGAGGCGCTGGGTGCCGAGCAGGCCGCGTTGGCCGAGCGCCAGGCGGCGCTGGCGCCGCGCCTCAGCGACGCCGCGCTGAGCTGCATCGACGACTACCAGCGCTACCTGGAAGCCGGTGGTGAGCTGGCCCTGGAGGCCGCCGCCGAGGCGGCACTGGCGGCCGAGAGCGAACTGGCCGAGCAACGCCCGCAACTGGTCGATGCGCAGCAGGCGCTGGAGCGCCATGGCGAGACCTGGCTGGCGGCGGAGCAGTTTGCCAACGCCGGTGGCGCGGAGCGGCTCGCAGCGCTGGAGGCGCGCCTCGATGCCCTGGCCGAACGCCAGGCCGAGGTCGGCGAGCGACTGCATGACGCCGAGGCCCAGCGCGAGACCCTCGAGCGCCGTCTCAGCGAACTCGACGCCGAGCAGCGCGGGCTATTCGCCGATGGCGAACGCGACCGGCTGCGCGCCCTGGCCGAGTTCGAGGCCGAGGGTGGCGTGGCCTTTATCGAGACCGCCGCCGAGGTGCAGGAGCAGCTCGAGACGCAGTTGGCCACGGCCAACCGCCGCGCCGACTTCTCGTTCACGCGGATCCGCGCCTACCTCGACGTGCGCGACGCCGGTGGCGGCGGGCAGAAACTCGAGCGCGAGATCGCTCGGGTCAAGCGCGAGCGCGGCGAGTGCCGTGAGCAGCTCAAGGCCAAGCGCGAGGAGCGTGACAGCGTCAGCGAGCGGCTCGGCGTCCAGCGCCGGGCCATGGAGTGGGTCGACCATCTGGCCCTGGCGTGGCTGGCGGTGGTCCGCGAGCTGCCCAGCGGCTGGGGGCAGCGGCTGGCAGAGGCCGAGCCGCAGTGCGCCTGGCCCCTCGACGACCCCGACCAGGCGCCGCGTCAGGCAGCGCTGGACGACTGGTGGCGGCTGGCAGGCAGTGAGGCGGCGCTGCCCGATCCGGCGGCGCTGGAGGCCTGCCAGCAGACCCTGATCGATGCGCTTGATGATCTCAACCTGGGTGAACGGGCGCGCGACCGCGAGCGCCAGGACAAGGCGGTGCGTGCCCTCGAACGGCGCCTGGCCGAGGCGCTGGAGGCGGCTGCCCAGAGCCGTGCCTTCAGCGATACCGAGCGCGCGCGGCTGGCGGCATTGAAGGGCGTCAGTGCAGCGGCCTTGGCCGATCTGGCGGCGCTGCACGACCAGCTCGACGCTCAGCTCGGCGAGCATCGCCAGCGTGTCGAGCGGCTGCATGCCTCACGCGAGCAGATCGAAGGCACCCTGGTCGAGCGGTTGAGCTCGATCATCGCCGACGCCGCCGGCAACCTGGATATCCTCAAGCGCGTGGCGCGCAGCCACGGCGAGGGCGGCGCCTATTTCGAGGTCAAGGCGTCGCTGATCGACGGCGAGCCGCTGCGCGAGCTGATCACCACCCTGCTGGCGGACATCGACGAGCACCAGTTGGCGCAGAAGCGCCGCGCCGAGCGCGACGGTGGCATGCCCGACGGCGATGCACGGCGCCGCGACGACGACCTGCTGCGCCAGATTCGCCGGCGCATCTACCGCGGGTTGTTCCACGACGTAGCGATTCGCCTCAAGCACGACGCCATCCGTCCCCACGGTCGGCTGTTCTCGCTCAACGAGGACATGTCCGAGGGCCAGCGCGAGGCGGTATCGCTGATGTGGCTGGTCAAGCTCTCGGAGTTCGCCATCGAGCGCGAGCTGCGCGAACTGCCCGGCCACCACAAGCGGCGGGCGCGCAACAGCCGCGAGAGCGTGATCCTGCTCGACGGCCTGTTCTCCAAGCTCTCCCACCGGCGGCTGATTCAGGACTCGCTGGAGTCGCTGCGCAACACCCGCGGGCGTTTCCAGATGATCGGCCTGATCCACAATCCCAACTACGAGAACGACCCGGCAATCTTCCCCACCTACCTGGTGGGCAGCGTGATCGGCGGTGTTCAGGGCCAGGGCGGTCATGTCATGGTCCGCGACGGCCGCAGCGTCGCACCCGAGCAGCTCGGTCGCAGCGCCGGCGAAGCCAGCCTGTTCGGCATCCATGTCAGCGAGCCGGTCAGCGAGGAGACGTAGGATGAGCGATACGGCACGAATCTACGGCGTTGGCGACAGTACCCTGCAGGCGCTGGGCGGCGAGGCGGCGGTGGCCGCACTCGTCGGGCGCTTCTATGCGGCGATGCAGCGGCTGCCCGAGGCGCAGCGGATTCGCGCCATGCATCCCGCCGATCTCGGCGAGGCGCGGGACAAGCTGACCACCTTTCTGATCGGCTGGATGGGCGGTCCCAAGCGCTATCGCGAGCGTTTCGGGCCGATCAGCATCCCGGGGGCGCATCGTCACTTGGATATCGGCCCCGAGGAGCGCGACGCTTGGCTTTTGTGCATGGCAACGGCGCTCGACGAGCAGGGCGTGGATGCCGAGCTCAAGGCCTACCTGCTGGCTCAGCTGCGTCACCCTGCGGAAATGTGTCGGCGGCGCTGAAAGGGTGGGTCAGGGCTGGCTCAGTACCTGATTGCGGCCCTGGTGCTTGGCGCGATAGAGCCGGCGGTCGGCGCGTTCGATAAAGGCCTCGCGGGGCTCGCCGAGACGGTACTCGGCGATGCCGATGCTGGCCGTGACGCGCCCCGCACCAAACCCGAAGTCGTGGAGGGCAATCGCCTCGCGCAGGCGCTCGGCAAGCGGTAGGCAGTGCGATAGCGGCGTCAGCGGCAGGATCACGGCGAACTCTTCACCGCCCAGCCGCGCGGGGATGTCCTCCTCACGCAGCTGCTGCTCACAGAGTCTTGCCAGGTCCTCGAGCACCTGGTCGCCCTGCAAGTGTCCCCAAGTGTCGTTGATACCCTTGAAGTGGTCGAGATCGATCAGCATCAGCGATAGCGGCGAGCCGTGGCGGCGTGCGGAGGAGATCTCCTCGTCCAGGCGGCACATCAACTTGCGGCGATTGGCCAGGCCGGTGAGTTCGTCGGTATCGGAGAGTTCGCGCAGATGCGCCTCATGGGCGACCTGCTCGCTGACATCCATCATCAGGCCATGCCATAGCGTGCCGTCTCCGCGCCATTCGGGCTGGGCACGCACCGAGATCCAGCGAACCTCGCCACACGGCTGATAGAGCCGAAACTGATTGGCCAGCGGCGTCAGCGACTTGGCCGAGCGCTCGATGGCGGCCATCAGGCGTGGAAAATCCTCGGCGTGAATACGTGCGAAAGCATAGCTGGCATCGTCGGCGAGCAGGCGGCGCTCGCCTGCGCGGACCAGGGTGGCATTGCCGGCCAGATAGGGAAAGCGCAGCTGGCCGCTGGTGCTGCGAAAGAGTTGGAAGATCATGCCGGGGATACGTTCGGTCATGGCCTTGAGCTGCGCGAGACTCTCCATGGTCTCGGGCAGCACGCTGTCATCGGCAGGCATGGTTGGCCTCCTGGCTAGGCGT
Organism: Halomonas salipaludis; assembly: GCF_002286975.1. GTDB lineage: Bacteria > Pseudomonadota > Gammaproteobacteria > Pseudomonadales > Halomonadaceae > Franzmannia > Franzmannia salipaludis. The sequence goes on along the minus strand of NZ_NSKB01000012.1, from coordinate 55,960 downwards.
TCCGCTGCGTTGGTGTTTCTTGTTGTTCGTCGGGTGTTGGGCACCTCATTATATAAGCAGGCAAATATACGCCTAAGCATGAGGAGGCGTCACCCTGCAAAGGATGTAAGCGATTGACTACAGGGCGTGACGCTTTGTCATGGCTCGGTTAGCGCGGGGCGTCGTAGCGCCCGGCACGCCCGCGCGAGAACACCAGCTGCCAGAGCTGCAGGTCGCGGGCGCGAAAGGCACCGGCGCACACCGAGAGATAGTAGCGGAACATGCGCCTAATGCGCTCGCCGTAGACGTCGGCGATCTGGTGCCAGTTGGCGTCTATGTTGGCCAGCCAGGCCATCAGGGTGGGGTCGTAGTCGGCGCCGAAATTCTGCCAGTCCTCGAGCAGCAGGTGCCCTTCGGCAGCCCGTGCGATATGCATCGCCGAGGGCAGCACACCGTTGGGGAAGATGTACTTGTTGACCCAGGGGTCGGCGGTGATGTCGGAGCTGTTGGAGCCGATGGTATGCAGCAGGAACAGGCCGTCGGGCTCGAGCAGGCGCTCCACGGTCTTGAAGTAGGTGGCATAGTTGCGGTGGCCGACGTGCTCGAACATGCCGATCGAGACGATACGGTCGAAGCGGCCGTCGAGGTCGCGGTAGTCCTGCAGCAGGATCTCTACCGGCAAGCCGTCACAGCGTTCGCGGGCCAGCGCCGCCTGCTCGTGGGAGATGGTAATGCCGGTCACCTCGGCGCGGTAGTGGTGGGCAGCGTATTCGGCAAAGCTACCCCAGCCGCAGCCGATGTCGAGCACCCGCATGCCGGGCTCTAGCTCGAGCTTGCGCGCCGCCAGGTCGAGCTTGTCGAGCTGAGCCTGGTGCAGAGAGTCGGCGCGCTTCCAGTAGCCACAGGAGTAGCACATGGTGGGGTCGAGCATGCGCTCGAACAGATCATTGCCGAGGTCGTAGTGCGCTTCGCCGACGATATACGCCCGCGCCTTGCTCTGCAGATTGAAGAAGCCGGTCTGCAGGCGGTACATCAGCCGTTCGGAGGGCGTATGGGCGCGTTCGCCGAGCCCGTGCATCAGCAGCCGGCAGGCCATCTCGTCGATGCGCGGGCACTCCCACCAGCCATCCATGTAGGCCTCGCCGAGCCCCAGGGTGCCCTGGTGGAGCACCCGCGAGAAGAGATCGGGATGGTGCACCTGAATGTCCCAGTCGGCGCTGCCGTTGAGGGTCACGCCGGAGCCCTCCAGCAACTGCTCGACGACGCGACGGGCGCGGGTGTCGGGGAGCGGGACGGGGCCGATGCGGGGGTCGCTGGTCATGGCAGTCTCCTGTTCCGTTAGCGTGGACTCTCCGGGCATTGGCTAGGGTGACGGCAGGGCGTGCGGTGACATCTTGTTAGGCTTGCGACGAGGTGTTTACTGAGCATAGACGATCGACAACCGGCGTGGTAACTCCGCCGGCGGGCAGTGAACTCGGCGCATGTCTCTTTCAGGCATGTCGATGCCTCACCTGAGACGTTCGACCAGGCTGGCTCGACTAGGCTGTAGGCGCCAACAACACCACAAGTGAAGGACGCCAGCCATGAGTCAAGCCAATCGCGGGGTGGTCTACATGGGCCCCGGCAAGGTCGAGGTCCAGGCCATTCCCTTTCCCGAACTGGCGCTGGGCAAGCGCAAGTGCGAGCACGGGGTGATTCTCAGGGTAATCACCACCAATATCTGCGGCAGTGACCAGCATATGGTGCGCGGCCGCACCACTGCGCCACAGGGACTGGTGCTGGGCCATGAGATCACCGGCGAGGTGATCGAGTGTGGCCGAGACGTGGAGTTCGTCGCGGTCGGCGATATCGTCTCGGTGCCGTTCAATATTGCCTGCGGTCGTTGCCGCAACTGCAAGGAGGGCAAGACCGGCATCTGTCTCAACGTCAATCCGGCGCGCCCCGGGGCGGCCTACGGCTATGTCGACATGGGCGGCTGGGTCGGTGGCCAGACCGAGTACGTGATGGTGCCCTACGCCGACTTCAATCTGCTCAAGTTCCCCGACCGCGAGCTCGCCATGGACAAGATCGGCGACCTGACGCTGCTCTCGGATATCTTCCCCACCGGTTTCCACGGCTGCGTGACCGCCGGAGTGGGGCCGGGCAGTACCGTCTACATTGCCGGTGCCGGCCCGGTAGGCCTGGCGGCGGCGGTCTCGGCGCAGTTGCTGGGGGCGGCCTGCGTGGTGGTCGGCGACATGAACCCAGAGCGCCTGGCCCAGGCCGAAAGCTTCGGCTGCGAGACCCTCGATCTGCGCCAGGATACGCCGATGGCCGACATGCTCGAACCGATTCTCGGTGATCGCGAGGTCGACTGTGCGGTGGATGCGGTGGGCTTCGAGGCGCGTTGCCACGGTCACGATCACTCTCATGAGCAGCCCGCTGCGGTACTCAACGCCTGCATGGACATCACCCGTGCCGGCGGCCAGATCGGCATTCCCGGGCTCTACGTCACCGAGGACCCTGGGGCCGAGAGCGCCGATGCCCAGCACGGCAATCTGTCGATGCGCCTGGGCCTGGGCTGGGCCAAGTCGCACTCCTTCCACACCGGCCAGTGCCCGGTAATGAAGTACCATCGCCAGCTGATGCAGGCGATCCTGTTCGAGCGGGTGCATATTGCCCAGGCGGTCAACGTTCAGGTGATCTCGCTGGACGACGCGCCGCAGGGCTATGCCGATTTCGATGGTGGCGTGGCGAAGAAATTCGTCATCGACCCCCACGGCAGCGTAGCCGCCTGAGCGCGTCAGCCGCCGGGCGTGGCGTCCGGCGGCACCAGCCAGCTATCGCTGAGCGACAGCAGGTGATCGGTCAGGGCATCCAGCACCTGGCCACCCTGACGCCAGTGATGCCAGTAGAGTGGGATGTCGACGACCCGCTGCGGTGAGAGATCCACTAGTCGGCCATCGGCCAGATGGCCGCTGGGGTCGATCTCTTGTAGGCTCCCATCGCCGAGTTCGCGAGCGGCCTGACGCTCCGGTACCATCCCCCAGCCGAGACCGGCCAGGGCCAGCCCGACGAAGCCCTGTGATGACGGGCACAGGTGATAGGGGAACGGTGGTTCGACGCCGTACATCGCCAGGAAGCGATGCTGGAGCCGATCATCGGGCCCAAATACCAGCGCCGGGGCGCGTTTGAGCGCCGCCGCTGTCATGCCATTGGGAAAATAACGGGCAATGAAGGCCGGGCTTGCCAGCGCACGGTAGCGCATGCTGCCCAGCGCGTGGCTGCGTGCCCCCTGCACCGGGCGCGGTGAGTCACAGATGCAGCCGGCGACCTCGCCGTCGCGCATGCGCTTGAGCGCGACCTCCTGATCTTCCACTACCAGTTCGAACAGCACCCGATGCCGGTCGCTGAAGCGGCCCACGGCCTCCGGCCACCAGGTCGCCAGGCTATCGGCGTTGATGGCCAGGCGCAGCCGCGGCTCATCGCCGCTGCCCAGTGCCGGGACCTCATCGAGCAGGTCGTGTTCGAGCAGCCGCACCTGTTGCACATGGTTGAGCAGGCGCTGACCGAGTGGCGTCGGCGCCAGGCGCGGGCTGCGCATCAGTACCGGCTGTCCGAGGCGGGCCTCGAGCAGTTTGATGCGCTGGGATACCGCCGACTGGGTCAGGCCGAGCTGGCGCGCGCCGCGCTCGAAGCCGGCCTGGTCGACCACCGCAGCCAGCGCCGCGAGCAGCTTATAGTCGAGCATCTTGGCGCGCCGTGGCGGTCGATTCGCTCATCATTATTTCTAATCACTCAGTTGCTTTAGTAATTTCATTAATTTTAGCGCACAGCGTAGCCTGCTCGGCACGATCTTCCAATCGATGCTGCCAAGAGGAGTTGCGCGTGCTGATTTCCCTCACCCATGGACTACTGATTTGTGCCGGCCTGATCGTCGCCATCGGCGCCCAGAATGCTTTCGTGCTGCAGCAGGGGCTACGTCGTGAGCATGCCTGGCTGGTGGCCGGGGTGTGTGCGCTGTGTGACTGGCTGTTAATTGGCCTGGGAGTGCTGGGGCTAGGGGCATTGATTGCCCAGCAGGCGCTGCTGATGGAGGTGGCGCGCTGGGCGGGAGCGGCGTTTCTTGCCTGGCAGGCGTGGCTGGCACTGCGCCGCGCGATGCTCAGCAATGCACTGGTGGCCGGCACGGGCTCCCAGGGTTCCTGGCGTGCTGCGCTGGCGGCGACCCTGGCGGTAACCCTGCTCAACCCGCAGGTCTATCTGGAGACCCTGGTACTGCTGGGCGCCATCGGCGCGGTGCAGCCGAGCCCGCTGGGTTTCTTCATCGGCGCCGCTTTGGCCTCGTTCGGCTGGTTCTTCGGGCTGGTAGCTGCTGCAGGCTGGCTGGCCCCGCGTCTGGCCAGCCCCCGCGTATGGCAGATCATCGACGCACTGATCGCGATGATCCTGGCGTGGGTGGCATGGCGGCTCGCCAGCGGCGCGATGCTGCCGTGAGCTGTAAGGCTTTCGTTACGGGGTGTCAGGGGTTTCGACCGCAGCGGCGGCGCAGCATCACGGCTGCCAGTGGCTGGCAAGGAACCGTTACAACGGCCGACGCTGCATTGCCAGAACACCTTGCCAGAGGCATGAAATAGCACTGCTCGCGGTGTGGCCGGGGCTCTAGTCTGGGGGCACGACATTGGTCACGACCCACAACAACACCCTGAGGAGGTCTCCATGAACGCACCGGCACAGGTCGCTGCGCAGCAGAGCGCAAACAATCCGATCGGCACCAACGGCTTCGAGTTCGTCGAATACACCGCACCCAGCGCCGAAGGCCTGGAGGCACTTCGCCAGCTGTTCATCCAGATGGGCTTCACCGAGACCCGCAAGCACCGCTCCAAACAGGTTTCGCTGTTCCAGCAGGAGGGCGTCAACTTCGTGCTCAACGCCGAGCCGAACAGCCACGCCGCCGAATTCGCCAAGATCCACGGCCCCAGCGCCTGCGCCATGGCCTGGAAGGTGGCCGACGCCGAGCAGGCCTTCGAGCATGCCGTGGCCAACGGCGCCGAGCCGGTGGAGAATCCGGTCGGGCCCGGTGAGGTCGGCATTCCGGCGGTACGCGGTATCGGCGGCTCGCTGCTCTACTTCGTCGATAACCGGGTCGACGGCCAGGGCCGCACCATCTACGACATCGACTTCGAGAAGATTCCTGGTAGCCAACCCAACGAGCGCAGCGTCGGTCTCAAGGTGCTCGACCACCTGACCCACAACGTCGACCGCGGCCAGATGGACAAGTGGGCCGATTTCTATACCGACATCGCCAACTTCCGCGAGAATCGCTACTTCGACATCAAGGGCAAGAAGACCGGGCTGCTGTCGCGGGCGATGACCGCGCCGTGCGGCAAGATGCACATCCCGATCAACGAGTCCGCCGACGACAACTCGCAGATCGCCGAATTCCTGCGCGAGTACAACGGCGAAGGCATCCAGCACCTGGCCATGGCCACCGACGATATCTATGCCACGGTGCGTGCCCTGCGTGCCAACGGCGTGACCTTCCTCTCCACCCCGGACACCTACTATGAAAAGGTCGATGCGCGGGTGCCCAATCATCAGGAGAACGTCGCCGAGCTACGCGAGTTGAGCCTGCTGGTCGACGGTGCCGAAGGCGAGGGGGTACTGCTGCAGATCTTCACCGAAACGGTGATCGGCCCGATCTTCTTCGAGATCATCCAGCGCAAGGGCAACGACGGCTTCGGCGAGGGCAACTTCAAGGCGCTGTTCGAATCCATCGAGGAGGATCAGATCCGCCGCGGCGTGATCAAGGACGACTGAGCCCCTCGACATACCGCTCCTGACGCTTACCCCGCGGCCCATGCCGCGGGGTTTTTGCCGTAACTGGCTATCGCTCGCCGACTTTTCGTACAAACCAACCTAGTGAAACTCACCCTCCCTGTCGTTCCCCCACTTCTCGAGCAACAGGTCGATGAACAGCTGTGCCGTCCCCGACAGGCTATGCGAGTTGCTGGTCACCAGGCCGATGGTCCGTTGTATGTTGGGTGCCGGAAGTTGTCGTGAACAGAGCGTGTCGTGGTCGGCACCCGGCATCGTCATACGGGGCAGGATCGCCACGCCCAACCCCGACTCGACCAGACCCAGCGAGGTGGACAAATGCTGCACCTCGTAGAAGCTGTTCAAGCGGATACCATCGGCGGATAGGGCGTTGTCCAGCAGAGTACGGTTGCCGCTGTCGCGACTCACCGTGATCAAGCGCACGTCGTGAAGGTCGTCCCACTGGATCTCGGCTTTATGGGCCAATGGGTGATCGGAGCGCAGTGCCAGCACGAAGGGGTCCTTCAGCAAGGGCGTGAAGTCCACCTCGGGGTTCTGCGCACTGATCATGTTGATGCCGAAATCCGCCTCCCCCCTTACCACCTTCTCCAACCCCTCGTTGGCGCTGACGTCGAGAATGCGGATGCGTATGCCGGGCCAGGCTTCGCTGAACACCCGAATGACACTGGGCAGAAAGTAGAAGGCGGCCGTCGGCAGGCAGGCGATGGTCAGGGTGCCTTTCTTGTGGGTCGCCAGCTCCCTGATGCCGAAGATCGAAGACTCGTACTCTTCGATGACCCGACGTGCCCTCGGCAGAAAGTCCACTCCGATCGCCGTCAGGCGTGTACGGCGGGTGGTGCGCTCGAGCAGCGACACCTCCAGGACCTCTTCTAGCTTCTGAATGCGGCGTGACAATGCCGGCTGTGAGAGATGCAACCGCTTGGCAGCCTCGTGAAAGTTACCCAGCTCGGCGACCAGCACGAACGCCTGTAGATCCAGGAACTCGACCCTATGTAGCATGACATGTCTCTTGCATCATTGTTTTCAACTAATAACGCTAGCACATTAATGCGCGTATCGCCATAATTTGCATGTATATTTGCATTTGAGGCATCAAAGGCGGGGTGACAAGCTCATATCACGTCAAACATGAGCCGAGATATGATTCATGAGCAATAGCATTCCCTGCATCATCATGAGGGGGGGCACCTCTAGGGGGCCCTTCTTGAGAATGAGGGATCTACCCGATTCGGAAGCGGCCAGGGCCGATTTGCTCCTGGGGCTGATGGGCTCGGGTCATCTGCTGCAGATCGATGGTATCGGTGGGGGAAATCCACTGACCAGCAAGGTGGCCATTGTCGAGCGATCCACCCATCCAGATGCCGATGTCGATTATCTTTTTGCCCAGGTCGATGTGCTGAAGCGACATGTCGACTTCAATCCAAATTGCGGCAATATGCTTTCGGCAGTTGGCCCGTACGCCATTGAAACCGGCTTGGTCGAGGCTGATGAAGGTATCACCAGTGTTCGTGTCCGCAATCTCAACACTCAGCGGTTCATCGAATGCCAGGTTTCCACGCCGAACAAGCAGGTCTGCTACGAAGGTGATGTCTCGATTAGCGGTGTACCCGGCAGTGCCGCAGGGATACGTCTGAGCTTTCTGGATGTCGTCGGCGCCAAGACCGGGCACCTGCTGCCCACCGGCAACACCGTCGATGTCATTGATGGGGTCGAGGTGAGCTGCATTGATGCGGCAACTCCCGTGGTGTTGGTGGAAGCCAACGCACTGGGTGTGCAAGGCAATGAAACGGCCGAGCAGCTGGATGCCAACCGTGACATGCTGGACCGCCTGGAAGAGATTAGGCGCCAGGCGGGGCGGCTCATGGGCATGGGAGACGTGACTCAGAGCGTTCTGCCCAAGCCGATCATCGTCTCCTGTTCGGATGCGCCGGCGTGTACCCTGCGTGCCCGATACTTCGTCCCACATAGCTGCCATAAGTCGATAGCCGTGACCGGGGCAATAGCACTTGCAAGTGCCATAAGCGTCGAGGGGACGCTGGCCAACCGTGTGGCAGTCAAGGCAGGCCACCTTGGCCCGGGGGATCTTCTGCAAAGTGTGAGTATCGAGCACCCTCTCGGTGTCATGGAGCTCGATGTGTCACACGGTGGCGGAGGAAGTGGTGACGTATCGCGCGTCTCGATGATAAGAACAGCACGCAAAATAATGAGTGGGGACATCTTTTATCCAGCACTCAGCGCATGATTTTGACTTTTTTATAGGCCCTTTTGGCCCCGAATGGCAAGCGCCTTGGCGCTTGGATGGTAAGCCTAGTATCGCATATATCCTATAAGTAGAAAGGAGTAACGCCATGAAACTGTTTCACCGCAAAGAAACTGGCTTGGCCCCCGGGCTTGGCAAGCTTGTTAAGGCTGGCGTAGTGAGTGCTGCGCTGCTGTTTGGAAGCTACGGCCATGCCGATAGCAATGTGCCGGGCAATGTCACGTTCACCGTCCCGTTTGGTGTGGGTGGTGGTACCGATGTGTGGGCGCGATTCCTTGCCCCTTGGCTTACTGAATACCTGGAAAGTGCCCCCACCATCATGATCGACAATGTGCCTGGCGGCGGTTCGATCAATGGGGCCAACGTGTTCGCCAGACGGGCAAGCAGCGACGGCAGTCATATCCTTGCCACGTCGGCATCGACGCAGTTCCCGGCCATGCTGAACGAAGATCGCGTACGCTACGACTATGCCGACTGGCTGCCGGTCCTCGCCTCGCCCACCGGCGGGGTGGTGTATGCCAGCAGCGAATTGGGCGAAGACCAGGACGCTGTCATGGCGGCGCTTCTCGAAACCCCGGTGAAGTTTGCCGCGCAAACCCCTACCGGTCTCGAGATGCCGGTATTGATAGCGCTGGATATGCTGGATATGGACGTGACGGCGGTGTTCGGCATGCGCAGCCGTGGCGAAGGCCGCCTGGCTTTCGAGCGCGGAGAGGCCAAGATCGATTTTCAGACCACCTCCGCGTATTTCAGCAGCGTTGAGCCTTTGGTGGAAGCGGGAGACGCCATCCCGTTATTCTCGCTGGGCATGCTGAATGATGAGGGTGAGCTGGTGCGCGACCCGGCGTTCCCCGACCTGCCTACCTTCAGTGAAGTCTATGCAGAACTCCACGGTGCCGCCCCCGAAGGTCCTGCCTACGATGCATTTCGCCAGTTTTTTGCCGCCGGCTTTGCGCTGCAGAAGCTGATCATGCTACCTGCCGATACGCCTCAGGATATCATCGATGACTACCGCAGCGCTGCTAGCGCATTCATCAATGACGAGCGCTTCCTGGAAGAGTCCGAAGCCCAGCTCGGCCCCTATAGCCTGGTCAATGGAAGCGTGGCAGAGCGTCACCTGCAGGAGGTGATGACCCTCGATGATGGTACTCGTGAATGGTTGGCCGAGTGGCTCGAAAGTCGCTTTGGTGCCTCAATCTGACGTGCACCTAGACGCCGGGCTGTCCGCTTGGGTGGGCGGCCCGGCACGCTGCCATTTATTACGAGATTCTTCCTATGTTTGATGTATTGCTATCTAGCTTAGGGCAAGTTTTCACCTTGCCCCATCTGCTCTACATGATGCTTGGTGTTTCCATCGGGCTAATCGTAGGCATTATCCCCGGGCTAGGCGGCATTGCAGGCATGTCAATACTGTTGCCATTCCTCTATGGCATGGATCCTGCGATTGCTTTGGGCATGTTGATGGGGTTGGTGGCGGTCATTCCTACCGGGGACACCTTTGCATCGGTGTTATTGGGTATTCCCGGGTCAAGTGCTTCACAAGCCACTGTGCTGGATGGGTTCAGCCTCGCCAAGCAGGGCCAGGCGGCACGCGCCTTGTCGAGTGCCTTTCTCTCGTCGATGATCGGCGGCCTGATAGGCGCGATTGTGCTTACCTTGTTCATCGTCGTTGCGCGGCCGGTGGTGCTCTCTTTCTCGTCCTCAGAGCTCTTCATGTTGACGCTGCTGGGGCTGTCGATGGTGGCCGTCCTGTCAGGGGGCGACATGTTCAAGGGCCTGGCGGCGTGCGGCCTGGGGCTGCTGGTAGGTGGTATCGGCATGGCACCGGCCACGGGTGAGTTCAGGCTCAACCTCGATATCGACTATCTCTACGATGGCTTGCCGCTGGTGGTCGTCGGCCTGGGTATCTTCGCGTTGCCGGAGATCATCGACCTGCTGAAGGGGCGCGGGGCCATCGCCAATCAGACCTATGCCCTTGGCAAGGGCTGGCGACAAGGCTTCGGGGACGTTGCAAGAGAGCGCGGCCTGGTGATGCGTTGCGCCGGGGCGGGGAGCCTGATCGGCACCATTCCCGGCCTGGCCGGTTCGGTGGTGGACTGGCTGACCTACGGCCATGCCGTGCAGAGTGCCAAGGACAAATCACAGTTTGGTAAAGGCGACATTCGCGGGGTGATTGCCCCCGAGTCGGCCAACAATGCCACCGCCTGTGGTGCCATGGTGCCCACCTTGCTGTTCGGCATCCCCGGTTCGGGCACCGCCGCCGTTTTCCTCGGCGGGCTCTTGCTGCTGGGCCTGCAGCCCGGGATCGGAATGATCGAAACGCATCTCGACCTGACCTACACGATCATCTGGTCGTTGGCGCTGGCCAATATCCTGGGCGCGGCACTCTGCCTTGGCCTGGCGGGGCCCGTCGCCAGCCTGACCCGTGTCCGCTTTGTCATTCTGGCGCCCTTGATCACTACGCTGATCCTGTTCGCGGCCTATCAAGCGACGCGCTCCACCGGTGACCTCATAGCGCTGGGCCTGGTCGGCTTGCTGGGTGTACTGATGAAGCGTGCCGGCTGGTCGCGTCCCGCCTTCCTGATCGGTTTCGTGCTCGCTGCCGGTGCTGAAACCTACTTCTACCAAGCCGTGCAGTTCCAAGGCAGCAGTGCCTTTGCACGGCCTGGTGTCGCTATCATCGCTGCCATGATTGGCATCTCGCTGTTCCTGCCGTTGTTGCAGCATTTCCGCCGTAAGCGTACGCAAGCCAATGAGCCTACCTCGCAGTTCAAGCGCGATGGGGCGGGGGATTCGGAGGCTCAGGAGGGAGGCAAGCTTCGCCTCAGCAACATCGATATCCTCCTGTTCATCGGCCTGCTCGCACTGTCGCTGTTGACCTGGCATGAAACTCGTCAGATGTCGCTGCTCGGAAGCGTCTTCCCGCTGCTTGCCATGGCGATCATCCTGGCCTCCATGGCGGCTGAGGTGGTCAGGTTGACGCTCGCCGGTGCTGGTTGGACATGGTTGCCGCTGCGTGAAGAGATGCTCTGGATATTGGGTTTCTTCGCCCTCGTGGGCATGATTCTCAGCCTGGGGCTGGTCTCGTCGGCGATTTTGTTTTGCCTGGGTTTCCTGCTGTTCATTGCCAAGCTCAAGCCTTGGATTGCCGTGATTCTGGCAGCGGGTGCGGGGGTCTTCCTGGTCGCCATGGCGCACTTCATGAGCCTCACTTACCCGAGCGGGATCCTCGATGCGCTGTGGTTCCGCTGATGGCGTACTGGTGCGAGGGGATGGCATGACCGTGGGCTGAGAAACCGGCGCTGTGCGTGTTGCACGGCGCCGTGTCGGTAGGGGGAGTTAGCGTGCGTCGGGCTGCGCCGCCGGCGCGGCCTGCTCAAAGGCGGGCAGGGCACGGCAGTTGGCGACGATATACTGGATGCGTGGGTAGTCGCCGAGGTCGCAGTCGAAGCGTTCGGCATTGAACACCTGGGGCACCAGGCAGGCGTCGGCAAGGGTCGGGCAGTCGCCGTGGCAGAAGTCGCCGCTGCCCGCCGCGCGGGAGAGCTGGGCCTCCAGCGCGCTGAAGCCCTCGGCGATCCAGTGGCGGTACCAGGCCAGCTTGGCTGCGTCGCTGGCGCCCAGCTCATCCACCAGGTACCTGAGCACGCGCAGGTTGTTGAGCGGATGCATCTCGCAGGCGATCAGCTGCGCCAGGGCGCGCACCCGCGCCCGTCCGGCGGGGTCCGCCGGCAGCAGTGGCGGGGTCGGATGGCACTCCTCCAGGTACTCGCAGATCGCCAGTGATTGGGTCAGCTGGACCCCGTCATCGGTCTCGAGCACCGGCACCAGCCCCTGGGGGTTGCGGGCGAGGCTCTCCTCAGAGCGCTGCCCACCCTTGACCAGGTCGACCGGCACCTGGTCGTAGGCCAGCCCCTTGAGGTTGAGGACGATGCGCACCCGGTAGGCCGCCGAGGAGCGGTAGTAGCCGTATAGCGTGGTCATGCTTGCCTCTCCTGGCCGCTCACTTGGGCTGATACTTTACCACCTGCTGGTCGATGGCGCCGAAGATGCTGTGGCCGTGGCGGTCGAACATCTCGATGCGCACCCTGTCGCCGAAGCGCATGAAGGGCGTCTTGATCTCATCGAACAGGATCTTCTCGACCATGCGCACCTCGGCCAGGCAGCTGTAGCCGACACCACCGTCGGCGATCGGCTTGCCAGGGCCGCCGTCGGGGTCGGGGTTGGACACGGTGCCCGAACCGACGATGGCGCCGGCACCCAGGTGGCGGGTCCTGGCGGCGTGAGCCACCAGCTCGGGGAAGCCGAAGATCATGTCCGGCCCGGCCTCGGGCTCGCCGAACTTCTCGCCGTTGAGGTGCACGCTCAGCGGTAGGTGCACGCGGCCGTCCTGCCAGGCGTCGCCCAGTTCGTCGGGGGTCACGCACACCGGCGAGAAGCTCGAGGCCGGCTTGGCCTGGAAGAAGCCGAAGCCTTTGGCCAGCTCGCCGGGGATCAATCCACGCAGGCTGACGTCGTTGACCAGCATGATCAGCTTGATATGGCCGGCGGCCTGCTGCGGCGTTACCGCCATGGGCACGTCGTCGGTGATCACCGCGATCTCACCCTCGAAGTCGATGCCGTGCTCCTCGCTGAGCGCTGCGATGTCCTCATGCGGGGCGAGGAAGACGTCGCCGCCGCCCTGATACATCAGCGGGTCGCTCCACAAGCTCTCGGGGAGTTCGGCGCCGCGCGCCTGGCGTACCAGCTTGACGTGGTTGAGATAGGCCGAGCCATCGGCCCAGTGGTAGCTGCGCGGCAGCGGCGAGTGCAGCTCGCGTGTGTCGAGATCGAAGGCGCCCATGGCGCTGCCGGCGTTGAGCTCGGCGTAGCGCTGCTCGAGCCGAGGGCTGACAGCGTCCCAGTCCTCGAGGGCCTGCTGCAGGGTGTCGGCGATATCGCTGGCGCTGACGGCCTGGCGCAGATCGCGGGACACGATCACCAGTTCGCCGTCGCGGCGCTGCTGCTTGGGGTCGAGCTTGAGGGTGGCGAGTTTCATCGTCGTGGAATCCTTGTCGTCAGGGGAATCAGGGCCGCTCGTCGTCGAAGTGGGAGCGCAGCGTCGACCAGACATCGACGTAGTCGCGCTGGCGGAAGTTGGCGTCGCGTGCGCCGGGCACGGTCTGGAACGGATAGCGGCTCTCGAACATAAAGGCCAGGGTGGCGGCCTGATAGTGGGGCTTGAGATCGGCGCTGGAGGCCTTGTCGAATGTTTCGGCATCCGGCCCATGGGGCGACATGCAGTTGTGCAGGCTGGCGCCGCCGGGCACGAAGCCTTCGGCCTTGGCGTCGTACTCGCCATGGATCAGGCCCATGAACTCGCTCATCAGGTTGCGATGGAAGTAGGGCGGGCGGAAGGTGTTCTCGGCCACCATCCAGCGCGGCGGGAAGATCACGAAGTCGATATTGGCCACGCCCGCGGTGTCCGAGGGCGAGGTCAGCACGGTGAAGATCGATGGGTCGGGGTGGTCGAAGCTCACCGTGTTGATGGTGTTGAAGTGGGCCAGGTCGTACTTGTAGGGCGCGTAGTTGCCGTGCCAGGCGACCACGTCAAGCGGCGAGTGGTCGAGCTGGGTCACCCACAGCCGGCCGGCGAAACGCACCAGCAGCTCGAACTCGCCCGCCACGTCTTCATAGGCGGCGGGCGGGGTCAGGAAGTCGCGGGGGTTGGCCAGGCCGTTGGCGCCGAGCGGGCCAAGTCCGGGCAGCTCGAAGGGGGCGCCGTAGTTCTCGCACACATAGCCGCGTGCCGCCTCGCTGCCCTCGGCCAGCCGCACCTGGCATTTGACGCCGCGCGGTATCACCGCGATCTCGCCGCAGCCCACCTCGAGCACGCCCATCTCGGTGCGCACCACCAGATCGCCAAGCTGCGGCACGATCAGCAGCTCACCATCGGCGTCGTAGAAGAAGCGCTGCATGCTGCGGTTGCAGGCGTAGACGTGCACGCCACAGCCGGCTTGGCCTTGAGCATCGCCGTTGATGCCGATGGTGGTCAGGCCGTCAATGAAATCGCTGGGCTCAGTGGGCAGCGGCAGCGGGTCCCAGCGCATCTGGTTGGGATCGGCCAGCGCCGAGGCGTCGGGGGCGGTCACCCAGCGTGGATGGTCGAGCGGGCGGTAGGCGCTCTGCACCACCGAGGGGCGAATACGGTATAGCCAGCTGCGCAGGTTGTGGCCGCGCGGCGCGGTGAAGGCCGAGCCGGTCAGCTGTTCGGCATACAGGCCGTAGGCGCAGCGCTGCGGCGAGTTCTGGCCCTCGGGGAGGGCGCCGGGCAGCGCCTCGCTCGAGACGTGATTGCGAAAGCCGCAGTGGTACGACGGCACGGCATGCTGGGATGGCATGGCGAATCTCCTGACTAGACTTATTTTGTTTCATTTGAAACTAAATCTAGCCGGAGGCCTGGGTCGGGTCAAGCCTCGACCAGTTGATCCAGGCGTGCATCGAGCTTGTTGAGCAGCCGGAACAGGTCACGATATTCGGCGCCGCTGAGTGCGTCGACCAGCTCGCCCTCCCACGCCAGGGCCAGTGGGATCGCCTCGGCCATCAGTGCCTGTCCCGCCTCGGTGAGGCTCAGGCGCATGCTGCGCTGGTCGCGGTGGGTGCGCTGGCGGGCCAGCAGTTGGCGCTCGCCCAGCGACTTGACGGCCCGCGAGACCCGCGCCTTGTCCATGTCGGTGAGCTCGCAGATCTGGCTGGCGGTTAGGCTGCTGCGCTGATGCAGCCATGCCAGGATGCGCCACTCGGCGATGCTGAGTTCGAACTCGCGGGCGTAGATCTGCGCCAACGACTGGCTGATGCGCTCGGCGAGATGGGCCAGGCGATAGGGCAGGAACTGCTCCAGCTGCAGCTCGGGCGGCGGCGATGAGGGGGCGTGGCTCACGGCAAGTATCCTGTGTCGTGTCGTTCGAGTCGTGCCCCAGTGTAACCGAGGAAGCGCGGGATGGTGCTCGGGTGCAGGTGTCAGGTTTTCGTGACGATTTTCTGGCGAGGCAAGGGTGACAGGCGACGATCAGCGCTTGTCGGGGGCGCTTCACGCAGCATATCGTTTCAAAAGAAACGTTATTTTATGCCGTTCATGACGTTTTATCTGGTCAATGACGATGATGTCTGGCGCTTCGGTAGCGAATCGTTCGGTAATCGCCGACAATAACAAGCTTCCTCGAAAGGTTTGGCAATGACGACAAGACAACAACCCAAGAATCTCTGGCTCGGCCGCTGGGGTTCGTGCTCGCCGCCACCGGCTCCGCGGTGGGCCTCGGCAATATCTGGAAATTTCCCTATATCGTTGGCGAATTTGGCGGTGGCGCCTTCGTGCTGGTGTACCTGGCCTGCATCCTGGCGGTGGGGGTGCCGATCATGATGGCCGAGATCGCTTTTGGCCGGCGCGGACGCGGCAGTCCCATCGACGCCATCCGGCGCGTCACCCGCGAGTCGGGACACGGGCGGCTGTGGTCGCTGGTGGGCTGGATGGCGATGCTGGCGGGGTTCATGATCCTCTCCTTCTACGTGGTGGTGGCCGGCTGGTCGTTCTCCTATCTGTGGAAGATGCTCAGCGGCTCGCTGGGCGGGTCGAGCGTCGACGACATGGTGGCGATCTTCGTCGCCAACAACGAGAACCCCTTCAACCTCGGCCTATGGAGCACGCTGGTGGTGGTGTTGACCATGCTGATCGTCAGCAAGGGGGTCCAGGCCGGCATCGAGCGCAGCGTCAGCTGGATGATGCCGGGCATGGTGATCATGCTGGCGATCCTGATCGGCTACGGCGTCTTCTCCGGCGGCTTCGGCGCGGCGGTCGCCTTCCTGTTCTCCTTCAACGCCGAAGGCCTCTCCAGCGAGGGCATGCTGGCGGCCCTGGGGCACGCCTTCTTCACCCTGTCGCTGGCCTCCGGGGCGATCCTCACCTACGGCGCCTATCTGCCCGACCGCAGCTCGATTGCCCGCACCACCTTCAGCGTGGCGGCCGCCGATACCGTGGTGGCGCTGATGGCCGGCCTGGCGATCTTCCCGATCATCTTCGCCAACGGCATGGATCCCGGCGAGGGGCCGGGGTTGATCTTCATGAGCCTGCCGCTGGCCTTCCAGTCGATGCCGCTGGGCACGCTGTTCGGCGTCCTGTTCTTCGTGATGCTGTCGATGGCGGCACTGACCTCGTCGATCTCGATGATCGAGGCCACCGTGGCCTGGCTCAACGAGAGCAAGGGGATCGCGCGCAAGCACGCCGCCTGGGGCGTGGGCATCGTGCTGTGGCTGGTCAGCAGCTTGGCGATGCTGTCGTTCAACTGGGGCGCCGACTGGACCCTGGCGGGGCGCAACGCCTTCGACTGGCTCGACTACCTGACCTCGCGCTGGATGATGCCGCTGGGTGGCCTGGCGATGGCGCTGATGGCCGGCTTCCTGCTGCGCCACGAGATATTCAAGGCCGAGCTCGGCCTGTCCGATACCCAGCACGCGCTGTGGCTGTTCATGATTCGCTACGTCAGCCCGCTGGGGATCCTGCTGATCTTCGTCGATGCGCTGGGCATCGCGACCCTGCATCTGGCGTCGCAGTGGCCGTGGCTGCTGGCCCTGCTGGCGCTGGTGGTGGTCATCGGTGAGGTGGCGAGCCCGCGCCTGCGGCGTCCGCGCGGCGCCTGACCTCGCCTGCAGCGCTAGTCACTGCCCTGTCGGCCTCGGCCGGCGGGGCAGTATCGTGTGTCCGACAGGCTGGCGGCGCCTGCCATGATGCTCTAAACTTCGGCATATCTGTTGTCTCTTTTATTCCTTTTGGTTCTTATGATGGCCTCTTATCCCTCGCTAACCGCCGATGTCGGCCTGGCCAATCGCCGTGACTTTCCGCGCGGTCAGGTTGCTCTGGTGGGCGCCGGTCCGGGCGATCCCGAGCTGCTGACGCTCAAGGCGCTCAAGCGGCTGCAACTCGCCGAGGTAATCCTGCATGACCGACTGGTCAGCGAGGAGATCCTGGCCATGGCTAATCCCCAGGCCCAGCGATGCTACGTCGGCAAGGCGCGTTCGCAGCACAGTGTGCCTCAGGAGGGCATCAACCAGGCGCTGGTGGACTGGGCGCACCAGGGCAAGCGCGTAGTGCGCCTCAAGGGCGGCGATCCGTTCATCTTCGGCCGCGGCGGCGAAGAACTCGAAACCCTGGCGGCGGCTGGCGTGGACTTCGAGGTGATCCCCGGGGTCACCGCAGCAGCGGGCTGTGGCGCCTATGCCGGTATTCCGCTGACTCACCGCGACCATGCCCAATCGGTGCGCTTCATCACCGGTCATCTGCAGAACGGCAGCTGCGAGCTGGACTGGGCGACCCTGGCCCACCCCGGACAGACCCTGGTGTTCTACATGGGGCTGGGAGGGCTGCCGATCATCAGCGCGGCGCTGCGCGCCCATGGCCTGGCCGACGACACTCCCCTGGCGCTGATCGAGCAGGGCACCACGGCTCGCCAGCGGGTGCATGTTGGCACCCTGCGGCACTTGCCCGCGGACGTTGCGGCGGGCACTATCAAGCCGCCGACCTTGATCATCGTCGGCCAGGTAGTGGCGCTGCATGCGCGCCTGGCGTGGTTCGACCCGCGCGGGGCCGGCAGCGGTGGCTGGCAGGAGGGTAAGCACCCCACCCCCGAGGCCAACGCCGACAGCGCCTGAGTGCGACTTTGTCAGAGGTAGGCCGCTCGACATGCATGGACTTCCCACGCGCCTTGCCGCCCGCGGGTCAGTGCGGTTAATGGTACTATGTGCGCTGCTGTCGCTGGCCGTGCTGCTCGCTGGCTGCGCTAGCCGCGAGGCGTCGCGCCAGTCGGGCGCTGGCGTGGCCACCGAGGAGGGCATCGCCTCCTACTATGCCGACCGTTACCACGGTCGCCAGACCGCTAGCGGCGAGCGTTTCGATCAGCGGGCGCTTACTGCGGCGCATCCCAGCCTGCCGTTCGGTACCCGCGTGCGCGTCACCCATCTCGACAACGGCCGCGAAACGGTGGTGCGCATCAACGATCGTGGCCCCTTCGTGCGTGGCCGTATCATCGACCTGTCGCGGCGCGCCGCCGAGGAGCTCGACATGCTACGCAGCGGTGTCGCGCCGGTGCGCGTCAGCGCCGAGTGAGGCCCCGTATGCGCACTACCCGTCCTGACGTCATCGCCGAAGTCGCCCGCTGGCGGCGCCGCAGCCGCCGTGGGCTCAAGCTGCGCAGTTTCCGGCTGCAGGTGATGCTGCTGGTGGGCGCGCTGCTGGCCGGCATGCTGCTGGCCCAGGGCGCCTACCTCAATCACCGCAAGGCCGAGATCATCGCCGACCAGATCGGCCAGCGGGCGCTGTCGGTGGCGCTCTCGGTGGCCAGCATCCCGGCCGTGATCGAGGCCTTCAACGACGACGATCCCAGTGCCACCATCCAGCCCATCGCCGAGCGCATCCGCCGCGAGACCGGGGCCCGTTACGTGGTGGTCGGCGACGAGGAAGGCATTCGCTATTCCCACCCGCTGGAGGAGCGGCTCGGCTTGTCGATGGTCGGTGGCGACAACGATCGTGCGCTGATCCACGGCGAGTCCTACGTCTCCGAGGCCACCGGCTCGCTGGGCGAGGCGATTCGCGGCAAGACGCCGGTATTCGACGCCGAGGGCAATATCGTCGGCATCGTCTCGGTAGGCTTCATGCTCGATCGCGTGGAGCTGGATGTCATCGAACATACCAACCTCGGCTGGATGCTGGTGGCACTCATGATCGTGTTCGGCTTCGCCGGCGCCTATGGTCTGTCGCGCCACCTCAAGCGCGTGATCCTGGGGCTCGAGCCTCACGAGATCGCACGCCTGGCGATGGAGAAGGAGGCCATCCTGCAGTCGATCCACGAGGGCATCCTGGCGGTCAACCACGAGGGGCAGATCACCCTGCTCAACCAGCAGGGGCGACGCTTTCTCGACCTGCCCAGCGAGCGTGAGGTGCTCGGCCAGCCGGTCCAGGAGGTGGTGCCCAACTCGCGGCTGATGGAGGTGCTCGACAGTGGCGAACGCCAGTTCGACCAGGAGATGTGGCTGGGCGATCATCCGGTGGTGGTCAACCGCGTGCCGGTGATGCACGAAGGTGAGGTCGAGGGGGCGGTGGCGACCTTCCGCAGCCGGCGCGAGATCGTCGACCTGTCCCAGGCGCTGAGCGCGGTGACCCGCGACGTCGACATGCTGCGTGCCCAGGCCCATGAGTTTTCCAACAAGTTGTATACCATCTCCGGCCTGCTGCAGCTCGACCGGGTCAAGGAGGCGCTGGCGCTGATTCATCAGGAGAGCGAGCGGGCTCAGGCGCAGATGGCGTTTCTGATGGCCCACGTCGCCGACCCGGTCCTCAGTGGTACCCTGATGGGCAAGCTGACCCGCGCCCGCGAGCTGGGCGTGCAGCTCGAGATCGACGAACAGAGCTCGCTCGGCGAGCCGCTGACGCTGCACGGTCAGGAGGTGCTGATGACGGTGATCGGCAATCTGCTCGACAACGCCTGCTATGCCGCAGTGCAGGGCATCGGCACACCCAGCGCGGCTGGCCTCGATGCCGACGCTGGCCCGCGCCAGCCGCGGGTGCGGCTTTTCTTCACCGATCTCGGCGACCAGCTGCTGATCGAGGTCGAGGACAACGGCCCCGGCGTGCCGCCCGAGCAGGTCGAATCGATCTTCAGCGAGGGCTTCTCGACCAAGCCCGGCAAGCATCGCGGTATCGGCCTGGCGCTGGTCAGCCGGCTATGCGAGGAGAACGGCGGCGCCATCACCCTGGAGGACAGCGAGCTGGGTGGTGCCGGTTTCACCGTGGTGCTCGACAAGACACTGTGCCGTGCGACCAGCGTCAGCGATGCCTGAGCACGGCAACAACACGCCAGCAACGCATACAACAATAGGGAAACAGATGAGCGAACCCGTGTATGGGATCCTGATCGTCGAGGACGATTTTCGCATCGCCGATATCAACCGCGCCTTCATCGAGCGGAGCGATGGCTTCGAGGTGGTCGGCATGGCCAAGACCGGCGCCGAGGCGATGGCGATTCTCGCCCGCGACGCGAGCAGCATTCATCTGGTGCTGCTGGATGCCTATATCCCCGACGTCGAGGGTCTCGAACTGCTGTGGGAGATGCGTCGTCGTCACGCGCATCTCGACATCGTGATGATCACCGCCGCCAAGGAGGTCGAAACCATCGCCGAGGCGCTGCGTGGTGGTGTCTTCGACTACCTGATAAAGCCCACCGAAGGTGCGCGCATGGCGCAGATGCTGCATCGTTTTCGCCAGGAGCGTGCCGCGCTGGACCACAAGGCCGAGATGAGCCAGGAGGAGCTCGACCGCACCCTGGGGCGCATGCGCGCGAGTACCGAAAAGGCTCCCGCCGCCAGCCGCACGGCACTGCCCAAGGGCATCGACCGCCTGACGCTGGGAGCGGTAGTGGGTGCCCTGCGTGAGGAGGCCGGCCCGCTAACCGCCATGCAGCTGGCTACTCTGATCGGCGCCAGTCGCTCCACGGCGCGGCGTTACCTGGAATTTCTGGTATCGGTGGACGTGGCGCGTGCCGAACTGGGCTATGGTGATGTAGGCAGGCCGGAGCGCCGCTACCGGTTGGTGGGCAGTGCCGATGAGTGGTTGGGCGAGGGCGGATGAGGGACGGCACTCGTCCTGCAATACTTCGGCGTGAACATAATGAGCAGAATGCCGCTAATGCGCTTTTTATCGTTTATCGCCACAAGCTTGTCGGCCCGAATCACCTTGCACTAGGGTGCAGGACGAGACGTATCGAGGCACCGCAAGCGTGCCGATAACAACCAAAGCAATTGAAGTGGAGAACGCCATGACCGCCAAGCTTACCCGTCTATCCTTCCTGGCCCTGCCGCTGGCCGCGACCATGGCCTTCGGCGCCGCCACGGCCCAGGCCGACGACTGGCAGCCGACCAGCTCGGTAGAGTTCATCGCCCCGGCCAATCCGGGGGGCGGCTGGGATACCCTGGTGCGCACCTCCTCGCGGGTGATCCAGGAAGAGGGCCTCGCCGAGGAAAACTACGCGGCGATCAACACCCCGGGCGGCGGCGGTGCCGTGGCCTGGGCGCAGATTGCCCGCGACGACGGCAACCCGCACAAGATCTTCGCCACCAGCCCGCCGATCATCTTGGTCCCGCTGGCCGGCACCTCGCGCTACGATCACACCGACTTCACGCCGATCGCGCGCCTGATCACCGACTACTCCATCGTGCTGGTTCCGGCCGACTCCGAATACCAGAGTCTCAACGACCTGATCGAAGCCATGGCAGCGGACACCAGCCTCAGCGTCGGCGGCGGTAGCGCGCCGGGCTCCATGGACCACATCTCTATGGCTGGCATGGCCTCGGCAGCAGGTCTCAATGCCTCGGACGTCAACTACATCCCGTTCTCTGGCGGTGGTGAAGCGATGACCAATCTGATGGGCGGCCACGTCGAAGCGGTCATCACCGGTGCCGGCGAAGCCGCAGGCCAGCTGGGCGAGGGCAGCGATATCCGTGCGCTGGGCGTCTCCGCGCCGGAGCGCCTGGGTGGTGCCCTGGCCGACATCCCGACCTACCTCGAACAGGACATCGACTACACCTTCGATATCTGGCGCGGCGTGATGGGCACCCCGAACATGCCGGAAGAGGCGGTGGCCTACTACGAGAACCTCTTCGCCGAGATGCTCGAGACCGATGGCTGGGCCGACGCCCGCGACCAGTTGGGCTGGCTCGATGCCTATCAGAATAGCGAAGAGTTCGGCGATTTCCTCGACGCGCAGAAAGAGCAGTTCAGCGAAGTGCTGAGCGAGCTGGGCCTGCTCGGCGACTAAGTCGACCACCCAGCGCTGTTGCGGCGTGGGCCTCGCTAGCGAGGCCCACGCGTTCTTGAATGTGACACTTGAACCCGCCTTCATAGGGTTCGGGGTAGACTCCTCATGACACGACTCAACGTAAACCAGATCCTGGCGCTGTGCCTGGCACTGGTGGCAGTAGGCTACCTGGCCATGGCCTGGCAGATCCCCAACTTCCCGCTGCCGCGCCCGGTCGATTCCGACCTGTTCCCCAAGGTGCTGGGCTTCACGCTGCTTGGCCTCTCACTGCTGCTGTTCCTTGAAAAACCCAAGGCACAGGACATACCCGACGAGCTCGACCCCAATGAACAGGCCCAGCCGCTGCTGCTGCGTCCTTGGTCGCGGGTGGTGATCACCTCGCTGGCCATCGTGCTCTACGCGCTGCTGTTGGCACCCATCGGGTTCGTTGTCGCTTCCACCACGCTCTCCTTCGGGCTGGCCTGGTACTACGGCTACCGTCGCCACGGGGTCAACATGGCGGTATCGCTTGGCGTCGTGCTGGCGCTGTATCTGACCATGACCAAGGTCATGGATGTCTATCTGCCGACGGGCATTCTGCCGCTCTGAGCCGACGTCAACGTCACGTGAGAGAGATACTTCCATGGAAGCCTTCAATAACCTGATGTACGGCTTCGGCATTGCGCTGGAGCCCATGAACATCGCCTACGTCTTCTTCGGGGTGTTTGCTGGTACCATCATCGGCATGTTGCCCGGCCTCGGGCCGATCAGTGCGCTGGCGCTGATGATCCCGATCACCTTCGCCATGGAGCCGTCATCGGGCCTGATCCTGATGGCCGGCGTCTACTATGGCGCAATCTTCGGCGGCTCGACGTCGTCGATCCTGCTCAACGCGCCGGGCGTCGCCGGCACCGTGGCCACCTCCTTCGACGGCTACCCGCTGGCCAAGCAGGGCATGGCCGGCAAGGCGCTGGCAATCGCGGCCTACTCCTCTTTCATCGGCGGCACGGTGTCGATCGTCTTCCTGATGCTGGTGGCGCCGCTGCTCGGCAAGGTGGCAGTGAGCTTCGGTCCCGCCGAGTATTTCGCGCTGATGGTGCTGGGCCTCACCGCGGTGGTCTCGCTGTCCGACAAGTCGCTGGTCAAGGGCCTGATCGCCGCGGTGGTCGGGGTGATGATCTCGATCATCGGCATCGACCTGCAGACCGGCACCGAGCGCTACACCTTCGGTGCCGCCCACCTGCTCGACGGCATCGACTTCCTGGTCGTGGCGCTGGGTATCTTCGCCCTGGCCGAGGTCTTCTACATGCTGCTGCGCGGCGGTGGGGGCAAGGAGCAGCCGCGCAATGCCATCGGTTCGCTCAAGCTCACCGGCCGCGAGTGTCGCGACATCGCCGCGCCGATCGGGCGTAGCTCGATCCTGGGCTTCTTCACCGGCGTGCTGCCGGGGGCCGGCGCCACCATCGGCTCGTTCCTGGGCTACAGCATGGAGAAGCGCCTGGCCAAGGACGGTGACACCTTCGGCAAGGGCAACATCAAGGGCGTGGCGGCGCCGGAGGCGGCCAACAACGCCGCCTGTACCGGCTCCTTCGTGCCGCTGCTGACCCTCGGCGTACCCGGCTCGGGCACCACCGCGGTACTGCTGGGGGCGCTGCTGGTGATGGGCGTGACCCCCGGGCCGGCGATGATCGAGAGCCGTCCGGATGTGTTCTGGGGCGTGATCGCCAGCATGTACATCGGCAACATCTTCCTGCTGGTGCTCAACCTGCCGCTGATTCCGCTGATCGCCAAGATCCTCGATATGCCGCGTCCGCTGCTGTTGGCGCTGATCCTGATCTTCTGCATGATCGGCGTCTACGGCATGAGCTTCAGCGTCTTCGACCTGCTGCTGCTGCTGGGCTTCGGCCTGCTGGGGCTCGGCATGCGGCTGTTCGGTTTCCCCGCGGCACCGCTGATCCTGGCACTGATCCTGGGCGCCATCATGGAGGAGTCGATGCGTCGCGCGCTGCAGATCTCCGGCGGCGACTGGTCGATCTTCATCGACAAGCCGATCTCGATGTGGCTGCTGATCATCGCGGTGCTGTCGCTGGCTCTGCCGCTGGTCAAGAAGGCCATTGCCGGAGTACGCGCTCAGGCCTGAGACGTGGTCCTTCAGGAGCTACGCGGGGGCGTCGGCACAGCCGGCGCCCCCGCGCTGCTATTGGCGGTCTACGCCCAAGGTCGCTATGACAGCCCGTAGGTGACTGGTCTAGAATTCAAGCAATCGTTTGAATTTTGGTGGTTGCCGCGATAGACGGTGACCGCCGCCGACCAGGAGAGACACCATGGCCTTTTACCGGGCACCACTGACCGACATGCGTTTCGTCCTCAACGAGGTGCTGGAAGCACCTATGATGTGGGCAGCGATGCCGGCTACCGCCGAGTTCGGTGCCGAGCTCGCCGATGCCA
This sequence comes from Halomonas salipaludis, assembly GCF_002286975.1. Taxonomy (GTDB): domain Bacteria; phylum Pseudomonadota; class Gammaproteobacteria; order Pseudomonadales; family Halomonadaceae; genus Franzmannia; species Franzmannia salipaludis. Next base: position 31,639 of record NZ_NSKB01000012.1, on the reverse strand, counting down.
TCCTCGAGGAGGGGGCACGGGTCACCGAGGCCGAACTGTTCCCGCTCAACCAGACGGGGGATGCCGAGGGCTGCCATCTCAAGGACGGCGAGGTGAGCACGCCTGCCGGTTTCAAGGCGGCCTGCAAGACCCTCGCCGAGGGCGGCTGGCTGGGACTTGGCGGCAATCCCGACTACGACGGACAGGGCCTGCCCAAGATGCTCACGGTGGCCTTCGAGGAGATGCTCTACGCCACCAACGCCAGCTTCGCGCTCTATCCAGCGCTCAACAATGGCGCCACCCTGCTGCTCGACCAGTACGCCCCGGACCCCATCAAGCAGATCTACCTGCCGCCCATGCACCGCGGCGAGTGGCTGGGCACCATGTGCCTTACAGAGCCCCACTGCGGCACTGACCTGGGGCTGATCAAGACCCGCGCCGAGCCGCTCGCAGACGACCGCTACGCGATTACCGGCAGCAAGATCTGGATCACCGGCGGCGAGCACGACATGGTCGACAACATCGTCCACCTGGTACTGGCCAAACTGCCCGATGCGCCTGCCGGCTCCCGGGGCATCTCGGTATTCCTGGTGCCCAAGTTCAAGGTCAATGCCGACGGCACCCTCGGCGAGCGCAACGCGCTGAGCTGCGGCGGCCTCGAGCACAAGATGGGCATCAAGGGCAGTGCCACCTGCGTGATGAACTTCGACGGCGCCGAGGGCATCCTGATCGGCGAGCCGCACCAGGGCCTGGCGACCATGTTCACCATGATGAACTACGAGCGCCTGTCGATCGGCATCCAGGGGCTCGGTCTCGGCGAAGTGGCCTACCAGAGCGCCATGGACTTCGCTCGTGAACGTCTGCAGAGTCGTGCCCCGAGCGTCCCGGCGGCCCCCGACAAGCCCGCGGACCCCATTTTGGTGCATCCCGATGTCCGCCGCATGGCGCTCAATACCCGCGCCTGGAACGAGGGCGGCCGAGCCTTCGCCGCCTTCGTCGGCAGCCAGCTCGACTGCGTCAAGTTTCATCCCGATGCCGCGGCGCGTGAGCAGGCCGCCGACCTGGTGGCGCTGCTGACGCCAATAGCCAAGGCATTTCTCACCGACCGCGGCTTCGCGGCCACCGTCGAGGCGCAGCAGCTCTACGGCGGCAACGGCTACTGCGTGGAGTGGGGCGCCGAGCAGTACGTGCGCGATGCGCGCATCGCGATGATCTACGAGGGCACCAACGGTATACAGGCCATGGACCTGGTGGGGCGTAAGCTATTTCGCAATCGTGGCGCCTACGTCGAGCGCTTCGCCGCGGTGATGCGCGCCGACCTGGCCAGCGAGGCCAGCGATACCCTGGCGCCGTTCCAGCGCGCCTGTGAGCAGGAGCTGGCGCGTCTCGAGGCGGTCACTGCCGCGCTACTGGAGCGCGCTGATGGCCACCCCGAGGAGCTCGGCGCCGCGGCCCACGATTACCTGCAGCTGTTCGGCCACGTTACCTATGCCTGGATGTGGTGGAAGATGGCCCGTGCCGCCGAGCATGGCCTGCGCCAGGATGGCCCGGCCGGGGCGGCGTTCTATCAGGCCAAGCTCAGCGTGGGTCGCCACTTCATTGCCCGCATGCTGCCGCATACCCTGGCCCTCGAGCAGCAGATCCATGCCGGGGCCGAGCCATTGATGGCCCTCGACGAGGCCGCCTTCTATCCCGACTGAGTGCCGCCGGCCCTGATGCAAGCCAGCCGCCCGTTGGGCGGCCGGCTTGTTTTACGCACGCTGCACCGTGTGGGTGCGCGCTGTTTCATCATTTTGGCGCATTGCACTGGTGCGCGCCCCATGCATTGCACGCTAATGGTGCGCTGGGCGTCGATGACGCCTCAACCTATTATTCTCAACTGATTGAAATGGCTAACAAACCAGGGCCTCTTGTCGGCGCTGGCATAACCCTTGCGATATCTCCTATGCGATAGCCACGCGCGGTACCCGCTGCGGGCTGACGCGACGCTGGACACAACGCCGCAGTGCGGGCCAGGCGCCCGCGACGGCGTATAACAACCAGATTCCGCAAGGAGAATCTCGTGAACGCACCCAAGGCATCCTTTACTCCCCGTCGTCTCATCGCCGCCATGCTGGCGGCGGGCACCCTGACCGGCGCCGGCCAGGCGCTGGCCGACGATCCGATCAAGGTCGGTATCCTCCACTCGCTGTCGGGCACCATGGCGATCAGTGAAACGGTGCTCAAGGACACCGTCGAAATGCTTATCGAGCAGCAAAACGAGCAGGGCGGCCTGCTGGGTCGTGAGCTCGAGGCAGTGGTAGTCGATCCCGCCTCCAACTGGCCGCTGTTCGCCGAGCGCGCTCGCGAACTGCTGGCTCAGGAAGAGGTCGACGTGGTCTTCGGCAACTGGACGTCTGTCTCGCGCAAGGCGGTGCTGCCGGTGTTCGAGGAGCTCAACGGCCTGCTGTTCTATCCGGTGCAGTACGAGGGCGAGGAGTCCTCCGAGAACGTTTTCTACACCGGCGCGGCACCCAACCAGCAGTCGATTCCCGCCGTCAACTACCTGCATGATCAGGTCGGCGTGGAGCGCTGGGTGCTGGCGGGGACCGACTATGTCTTTCCGCGTACCACCAATCGCATTCTCGAGGCCTACTTGAAGGATGAGTTCGGGGTGGCCGACGAAGACATCATGATCAACTACACCCCCTTCGGCCACTCCGACTGGCAGAACATCGTCTCCGACATCCGTCGCTTCGGCAGCGAAGGCAAGAAGACCGCGGTGGTCTCGACCATCAACGGCGATGCCAATGTGCCGTTCTACACCGAACTCGCCAACCAGGGCGTTGATGCTGCGGATATCCCGGTGGTGGCCTTCTCGGTGGGCGAGCAGGAACTGACCGGGATCGACACCGCTCCGCTGGTCGGTCATCTGGCGGCCTGGAACTACTTCATGAGTGTCGATACCGATGAGAACTACGACTTCATCGACGCCTGGATCGACTACACCGGCGACGAGGAGGCGGTGACCAACGATCCCATGGAGGCCCACTACATCGGCTTCAACATGTGGGCCGAGGCGGTACGCAAGGCCGGTACCACCGATGTCGACGCGGTCAAGGACGCCATCATTGGCGTGACGGTGCCCAATCTTACCGGCGGCTATGCGGCGATGATGCCCAACCACCACATTACCAAGCCGGTGTTGATCGGTGAGATCCAGGACAACGGCCAGTTCGACATCGTCTGGCAGACGCCCTCCACCGTGGCCGGTGATGCATGGTCCGACTATCTGCCGGGCTCGCGCGACCTGATTGCCGACTGGCGCGCGCCGATGCGCTGCGGCAACTTCAACGTGTCCACCGGTTCCTGTGGTGGCAGCACCGCGGCCGAAGAAGCCGAAGCTGCCCTGGCCGAGTAAGTCCTACGCTCTCCGCCGCCCCTCGGGGCGGCGGAACGGTACGCCATCTCCTTTGACTTCATTCCAGAGGAAAAGCCCGATGAGGAATTTCCCGTGGCCCTGGCCGACGCTGGCCGAGGCCGGCCGTTGCCGTGCCCAGTGGTGGGCGCGGCGCTGGCTCCAGGCGTTGCTGGCGGGCCTGCTGGCCCTGCTGATGCTGATCCTGCCCCCCGCCATTGCCCATGCCCAGGACGCCGAGCGCGACACCGCGGCCCTTGAACTGCTCGAAGCACTGGACGTCGACAGCTTCCCGGCCAAGGGCGAAGCCATCGATGCCATCGTCGCCAGCGAAGATGACCGGGCCCGCTACTGGCTGCAGTCGCTGCTCGACGGCCGCCTGCAGCGCGCTGATGACGGTCGCTTCGTGGTGGTGCTCGACAACACGGGCCGCGACTGGCCGGTGGAAGATGCCTTGAACGGTGAGGCGCTCGGCGAGATGTCGCGCCGCGAGCTGGATCGTATCGGTATCAACAATGCGCTGCGCAACCAGCTGCGCAGCGCCATCGCGGTGGTCGACCTTTACGCGGCCGACCTCGAGCTGCGCCGCGCCTCGGCGGAGCGTCTGCTCGGCGAGGTCGACTCAGAGCTGGCCGAGCCCATCGCGGCCGTAATCGATGAGGAAGCGGATTCCCGGGTGCGCCAGCGCCTGACCCTGGCGTTGGCCATTCATCGTCTCGAACAGGGCGAGGTCGAGGCGGTCGAGACCCTGCAGGGCAGCCTGCATTCTCGGGTGCGTGTGGCGCTCAATCGTGCGGCCAGCAGCGACGACCCGCTGCTGGCTGCCGCCGCCCAGGAGGCGGTCAACAGCATCGAACAGAATCTGCGCATCAACCGTGGCCTCGAGACGCTCTACTTCGGGCTGAGTCTCGGCTCGGTGCTGGTGCTGGCAGCGATTGGCCTGGCCATCACCTTTGGCGTAATGGGGGTCATCAACATGGCCCATGGCGAGCTGATCATGCTCGGCGCCTACACCACCTGGGCGATGCAGCAGCTACTGCCGGGCCAGCCAGGGCTGGCGCTGATCCTGGCGATACCCGCAGGCTTCATGGTCGCAGCCCTGGCTGGCATCGCCATCGAGCGCGGCGTGATCCAGTTTCTCAAGGGGCGGCCGTTGGAAACGCTGCTGGCGACCTTCGGCATCAGCCTGATTCTCCAGCAGCTGGTGCGCACGGCGATTTCCCCTCAGAACCGCACCGTGGTGACGCCGGAGTGGATGAGTGGCTCGCTGGTCGTCAACGATGCTCTGTCGCTGACCCTCAATCGCATGTACGTGCTGGGCTTTACCCTGGTGGTATTCGCCGCCCTGATGTTGATCATGCGCCGTACCCGGCTCGGCCTGGAGGTGCGTGCGGTGACCCAGAACCGGGCCATGGCGCGCTCCATGGGCATCCGCGCGACCCGCGTCGATATCATGACCTTCGCGCTGGGCTCCGGTGTCGCCGGGCTCGCCGGCGTGGCGCTGTCGCAGCTCACCAATGTCGGCCCCAACCTGGGCCAGAACTACATCATCGACTCCTTCATGGTGGTGGTGTTCGGCGGCGTGGGTAACCTCTGGGGCACCCTGGTCGCCGGCCTGTCGCTGGGCGTGATCAACCAGATTCTCGAGCCCTGGGCAGGTGCCGTGCTGGCCAAGATCATCGTGCTGGTGTTCATCATCCTGTTCATTCAGAAGCGCCCCCGCGGACTCTTTCCGCAAAAGGGCCGTGCGGCGGAGGGCTGATCGCGATGTGGTTAACGCAACCGTTCAATGAGCGCTCGACCCAGCTATTCCTCGGCGTACTGCTGGCGGCGATGACGCTGGTCACGCTGCTGCATCTGGTGGTGCCGGCGGGGCATCCGCTCCACGTCAACGCCTATACCGTCAACCTGTTCGGCAAGTACCTCAGCTATGCGCTGCTGGCGGTGGCGGTGGATCTGGTGTGGGGTTACCTGGGGATCCTCAGCCTCGGCCACGGCGCCTTCTTCGCCCTCGGCGGCTATGCCATGGGCATGTACCTGATGCGCCAGATCGGCGACCGTGGGGTCTACGGGCATCCCGAACTGCCGGATTTCATGGTCTTCCTCAACTGGGAGAGCCTGCCGTGGTACTGGCAGGGGTTCGACATGGCCTGGTTCGCTTTCATCATGGTGCTGCTGGCGCCGGGGGCGCTGGCGCTGGTGTTCGGCTTCCTGGCGTTCCGTTCGCGGGTTACCGGGGTCTATCTGTCGATCATCACCCAGGCGCTGACCTTCGCCCTGATGCTGGCCTTCTTCCGCAACGAGATGGGCTTCGGCGGTAATAATGGACTGACCGATTTTCGCGATATTCTCGGCTACAACCTGAGGAGCGATGCCACTCGGCTGGGGCTGTTCCTGGCCACCGGGGTGGCCCTGGCGGTGGGTTATGTGGTGTGTCGCGCCATCGTCGGCAGCAAGCTCGGCCGCGTCTGCGTGGCGACCCGCGATGCCGAGGCGCGCACGCGGTTCATCGGTTACCGGGTCGAACGCTTCCAGCTGTTCGTATTCGTGGTCTCGGCGATGCTTGCCGGCCTTGCCGGCGCACTCTATGTGCCTCAGGTGGGTATCATCAACCCCAGCGAGTTTTCGCCGATCTTCTCCATCGAGATCGTACTGTGGGTTGCACTGGGTGGTCGTGCCACGCTGTACGGCGCGGTGATTGGGGCGATCCTGGTCAACTACGCCAAGACGGTATTCACCGGCGTCATGCCGGATGCCTGGCTGTTCGCCCTCGGCGCGATGTTCGTGCTGGTCACGGTGTTCCTGCCCAAGGGCGTGGCCGGACTGCTCGCCTATCGTTTCAAGCGGCGTCGCAATGACGCCGACGCCCAGGAGGTGACCCCATGAGCCTGATCAAGTCGCTATCCCAGCGCGATCGCGTGTTCGACTTCATGGCCCCCGCCGAGTCGCCAGTCGACGTACGTCACGGGCCGATTCTCTACATGGAGGACGTCACGGTCAGCTTCGATGGCTTCAAGGCCATCAACGACCTCAGCCTGACCGTCGACGATGGCGAACTGCGCTGCATCATCGGCCCCAACGGCGCCGGCAAGACCACCATGATGGACATCATCACCGGCAAGACTCGCCCCGATCAGGGCCAGGTGTGGTTCGGTACCCGCCACAACCTGCTGACCATGAACGAGCCCGAGATCGCCACCCTGGGCATCGGTCGCAAGTTCCAGAAGCCCACGGTGTTCGAGGCGCTGTCGGTGTTCGAGAACCTCGAGCTGGCCATGACCGCCGACAAGCGTGTGCTGCCGACTCTGTTTGCGCGCCTCGACGGCCCGGCGCGGGAGCGTATCGACGAAGTGCTGGAAATGACCGGCCTTGCCGAGCAGCGCCGGCGGCCGGCCGGGGTCCTCTCCCACGGCCAGAAGCAGTGGTTGGAGATCGGCATGCTACTGATGCAGCGCCCGCGGCTGCTGCTGGTCGACGAGCCGGTGGCGGGCATGACCGAGCAGGAGATGGAGCGCACGGCGGAACTGCTTACCGGCCTGGCTGGCAAGCAGTCGGTGGTGGTGGTGGAGCACGATATGGGCTTCGTGCGCTCGATTGCGCGCAAGGTCACGGTGCTGCATCAGGGCAGCGTACTGGCCGAGGGCAGCATGGACGAAGTGCAGAATGACCCGCGGGTAATCGAGGTCTACCTCGGTGAAAGCGAGGAGGCCGCCTGATGCTCAAGGTCGACAAGCTCAATCAGTACTACGGTGAGAGCCATACCCTGTGGGACCTGACCCTCGAGGTGCCGGCCGGTGAGTGCACCTGCGTGATGGGCCGCAACGGGGTGGGCAAGACCACCCTGCTCAAGTGCGTGATGGGCGAGGAGCGGGTGGCCGACGGCAGCCTGCGCTTCGCCGATGACATCGAGCTGACCCGCAAGCGGGTCGAGGAGCGCTCGCGGCTGGGCATCGGTTACGTGCCCCAGGGGCGGCAGATATTTCCGCTGCTGAGCGTCGAGGAGAACCTGCGTACCGGCCTCGCTGCGCGCAGCGACGGCAAGCGCAGCATTCCCGAACGCATCTATGAGCTGTTCCCGGTGCTCCAGGAGATGCGCCACCGGCGCGGCGGCGATCTCTCCGGCGGCCAGCAGCAGCAGCTGGCCATCGGCCGAGCGCTGGTGATCGAGCCGAGGATGTTGATCCTCGACGAGCCGGGGGAGGGCATTCAGCCCAATATCGTCGCTCAGATCGGCGAGGTCATCCGCACCCTGATCGATGAGGACGGCCTGACCGTGCTGCTGGTGGAGCAGAAGCTGCCCTTCGCCCGCAAGTACGCCGACCGCTTCGTGATCATGGATCGCGGCCGCCACGTGGCCAAGGGGCCCATCGCCGAGCTCTCCGACGAACTGATCAAGCAGCATCTGACGGTCTAGGTTCGGCAGCGCCCAGCACCCGCCCGGTGGTTAGTCGCTTGGCGGGTTTTGCCCTCTGGTGGTGCGCTCTGCTCTCAAGGTGCGCCAATGTGGTGCGAAGATATTCCGATGGGGCGCTTATATGGTGCATTAGGTCAGCGGCGACGCTTTTGTATACACTTTAAGCGATTGTTTTTTATGGGTGCTAGTGGCTTTTCACCAAGATGGTACGCTGCTTGCAACATACTGCGTATCGTTCACCCATTTGATGGAACCCGCTAGATGACGGCTATTCCGCACGCCCTGCCAAGCGCTCACGATTCGGGGCATCGTTTCGATGCCGAGCGTCACTGGGCGGCCTCGCTGGCGCTGGGGTTCGAGCGCCGTGACGGCGTCACCCGCATGGTCCAGGCGCGCCACCAGGGCCCGCTGCGCGTGCAGCGTCCCTTTTACCCCGAAGGCCGCGAAGGGGCCTGCCACGTCTATCTATTGCATCCCCCCGGTGGCCTGGTCAGCGGCGATGCGCTGAATATCTCGGCGCGCCTGGCGGGCGGCAGTCATGCATTGCTGACCACGCCGGCGGCCAACAAACTCTACAAGGCCGATAGCCAAGGAGTGGCCTGGTGCCAGCAGACCCGGCTCAGCGTCGACGACGGTGCCAGCCTCGAGTGGCTGCCCCAGGAGACCATCGCCTTCGATGGCTCGCGCGGCGCACAGCTGACCGACATAGCGCTGCACGGCAATGCGCGCTGCCTGGGCTGGGAGGTGCTGGCGCTGGGCCGCCCGGCGAGCCGCTTGCCGTACGTTTCCGGGTGCATCGAGCAGCGCTTCCGCCTGATCCGGGACGGCAAGCCACTGTGGCTGGAGCGCCAGCCGCTGGATCCCCAGCACCGGCGCTTTCGCGGCCGCTGGGGGCAGGGCGGTGCCAGCGTGCAGGCGACGCTGTGGGCAGTAGGGCTTAACGACAGCGATGCCGCAGCGGCCATCGAGGCGCTGCGCGAGGCACTGCCGGACAATACCCGCTGGGCGGTAACGCTGCGTCACGGCGTGCTGCTGCTGCGCTACCTGGGGCATGAGCGTAACGAGGCCTGGGCGATTTGCCAGCAGGCCTGGGAACTGCTCAGGCCTGCGCTGCTGGAGCGCCAGGCGCATACGCCACGGATCTGGCTGACATGATGAGGCAGGCCCAAGCGAGATCGCCGCGACGTCAGTCGCGATGGGAGTCGTCTGGCCACGGCCGGGCAGCGCTGCGCGCTGCAATCGCGAATGAATTCGCTCCCACAGGGGAGTGGCGCCAAGGCAAAGGTGGGAGTGACTTCAGTTGCGATGAGGTTGGCTACCTCGGCAGCGCGACGCGCTGCCAGCAAACATCAATGATATGAGGGACGCGCTATGGAACTGACGCCAAGAGACAAGGACAAGCTGCTGCTGTTCTCTGCCGCACAGCTTGCCGAACGCAGGAAAGCCCGCGGCCTCAAGCTCAACTACCCGGAAGCGGTGGCGCTGATCAGCTTCGAGATCATGGAGGGCGCTCGCGACGGGCGCAGCGTGGCCGAGCTGATGAGTTTCGGCCGCGAGATCCTCGGCCGTGACGACGTTATGGAGGGCGTGGCCGAGATGGTCGACGAGGTGCAGGTCGAGGCCACCTTCCCCGACGGCACCAAGCTGGTCACCGTCCACACCCCTATCGTCTGAGGAGCTCGCCATGATTCCCGGAGAGTATCAGTTGCAGGACGGCGAGATCGCGCTCTGCGAAGGGCGCGAGCGTATCAGCGTCGAGGTTGCCAACACCGGCGACCGACCGGTCCAGATCGGCTCCCACTACCACTTCGCCGAGGCCAACCCGGCGCTGACCTTCGACCGCGACCGCGCACGGGGCTATCGCCTCGACGTTGCCGCCGGCACGGCGATCCGCTTCGAGCCCGGCCAGACCCGTGAGGTAACGCTGATTCCCTACGCCGGCACGCGGCATATCTATGGCTTCCGCGGCGATGTCATGGGTGCGCTGCTCTCTACCGCGCCCGAAGCCGCGCGAAAGGCGCAGAAACCAGACCAAGGAGGCCAGTCATGAAGATCTCGAGACAGGCCTACGCCGACATGTACGGCCCCACCGTGGGTGACCGGGTGCGCCTGGGCGACACCGAGCTGTGGATCGAGGTGGAAAAGGACGCCACCCACTACGGCGACGAGGTCAAGTTCGGCGGTGGCAAGGTGATCCGCGACGGCATGGGCCAGAGCCAGCGTGTCGACGATGCGGTGATGGACACCGTGATCACCAACGCCCTGATTCTCGATTGGTGGGGCATCGTCAAGGCCGATGTCGGCCTCAAAGAAGGGCGCATTGCGGCCATCGGCAAGGCCGGCAACCCCGATACCCAGCCCGATGTGGCGATTGTTATCGGCCCAGGCACCGAAATCATCGCCGGTGAGGGCAAGATCCTGACCGCCGGCGGCATTGATGCACATATCCACTTCATCTGCCCCCAGCAGATCGAAGAGGCGCTGATGAGCGGCATCACCACCATGCTCGGCGGCGGCACCGGGCCGGCCACCGGCTCGAATGCCACCACTTGCACCCCGGGTGCCTGGCATATCGGCAAGATGCTGCAGTCGGTCGACGACATGCCGATGAACATCGGCTGGCTGGGCAAGGGCAATGCCAGCCTGCCGGAGGCACTGGAGGCACAGCTCGAGGCCGGCGCCATGGGCCTCAAGCTGCACGAGGACTGGGGCACCACGCCGGCGTCTATCGACAACTGCCTGAGCGTGGCGGAAAAGTACGACGTGCAGGTGGCGATCCACACCGACACCCTCAACGAGTCGGGCTTCGTCGAGGACACCCTGGCCGCCTTCAAGGAGCGCGGCATCCACACCTACCACACCGAGGGTGCCGGCGGCGGCCACGCGCCGGATATCCTCACTGCCTGCTCCAAGGCCTACGTGCTGCCGTCGTCGACCAATCCGACCCGGCCCTATACGGTCAACACCATCGACGAGCATCTCGACATGCTGATGGTGTGCCACCACCTCGATCCCAATATTCCCGAGGACGTGGCCTTCGCCGATTCGCGTATTCGCCGCGAGACCATCGCCGCCGAGGACATCCTCCACGATTTGGGGGTGATCTCGATGATCGCTTCCGACTCGCAGGCCATGGGCCGGGTCGGCGAGGTGGTCTGTCGCACCTGGCAAACCGCCCACAAGATGAAGGTACAGCGCGGCCTGCTGCCCGAGGACGAGGCACTGGGCGCCGACAACTTCCGCGCCAAGCGCTATATCGCCAAGTACACCATCAACCCGGCGATCACTCATGGCATCAGTCATGAAGTGGGCTCGGTGGAGGTCGGTAAGCTCGCCGATCTGGTACTTTGGGATCCGGCCTTCTTCGGCGTCAAGCCGGCGCTGCTGATCAAGGGCGGCATGATCGCCGCGGCGCCCATGGGTGATCCCAACGCCTCGATCCCCACGCCGCAGCCGGTGCACTATCGCTACATGTTCGGCGCCTTCGGCCGTGCCGCCAGCCAGACTCGGCTCAGCTTCGTCAGCCAGGCGGCCATCGACGGCGGCATCAAGGCGCGGCTGGGGCTCAACAGCGCGCTTGCTGCCTGCAAGAACGTGCGCGGGGTGCGCAAGGGCGACATGAAGCTCAACGACGCCTGCCCCGAACTGACGGTCGACCCCCAGACCTACGAGGTGCGCTGCGATGGCGAGCTGCTGACCTGCGAGCCGGCCACCGAGCTGCCGCTGGCGCAGCGCTATCATTTATTCTGAATCATGGCTGTCACTGACAGCGGCATAGTAAGCCAGCTTGTCATCGCGACACCTCGCGTGGCCGCTGACATCCCGGGCGAGGCGACGCGGTCGATCTTCATGGATGAAGATCGAGGAAAGCCGGCACAGGGAGGTGCCGTCTTTCCGACCGCGAGAGCCCGTCCGGGGTGTCAGGGTTTCGGTCACGTGGTGTTGAGAGAGGGCAAGGCTGGCTTGCCTCGAGGAGTGTTGTACCAATGCTGAAACTGACCGAACGCCTGGGCCCCATCGAGCATGGCCAGGCCAGCGACACCCTGACGCTGCCCTTCGAGCCGCGCACCAAGGGCCGGCTCAAGGCGGTGAGCGATAGCGGCCGCGAACTGGGCCTGTTCCTCGACCGCGGCCCGGTGCTGCGTGCCGGCGACGGCCTGCGCGCCGAGAGCGGCGAGGTGATCCGCATCGAGGCTGCCGCCGAGCCGGTGGTCACCGCCCGGGTCGCCGCCGGGCTGCCGCTGGCGCGGCTCGCCTACCACCTCGGCAATCGCCACGTGCAGCTGGCGCTGGGCAGCGACGATGCACGGCCCGACCAGGGCTGGGTGCGCTTCCCGCCGGATCATGTGCTCGAAGAGTTGGCCGAGCTGCTGGGGGCGACCCTCGAGCATCACCAGGCGCCCTTCGACCCCGAGCCCGGCGCCTACCAACAGACCGGCGGCCATTCGCATGGCCACTCACATGAACATGCACACGACCATGATCACCCCCATGGCCACTGAGTCGCCGGCACAGGGCGACGACCTGGCGCTGCTGGGCCTGCTGCAGCTGGTCAGCCCGGCGCTGCCGATCGGTGCCTTCGCCTGGTCGCAAGGCCTGGAGAGCGCCTTCGAGCTGGGCTGGGTGAGCAACGAGGCGAGCCTCGGTGAATGGCTCGAGGGCGTGCTCGATGATGGCCTGGCGCACTGCGAACTGCCGGCGCTGGCGCGCCTGCACACGGCCTGGCGTCAGGACGACGCTGATGGCGTGGCGGAGTGGGATGCCTGGCTTGCCGCCAACCGCGAGACCGCCGAGCTGGCCGCCGAAGACAGTCGCCTCGGCGCTTCGCTGGCGCGGCTGCTGGGAAGCCTTGAGCGACTGCCGGATAGTGGCATGCTGCCGCCTGACGCCGGCTACGTGACACTCTTTGCCTGGACCGCCCGAATGCGTGGCGTGACCCAACGTCAGGCACTGCTCGGCTTCGCCTGGGCGTGGCTCGAGAACCAGCTGGCGGTGGCCTGCAAGGCGCTGCCGCTGGGGCATACCGCCGCCCAGCGGCTGGTCGAACGGCTGCGCCCGGCGCTGGTCGCGGCCGTCGATCTGGCCCTGGGCCTGGACGACGACGAACTCGGCCCGGCGCTGCCCGGCCTGGCAATGGCCAGCGCGCTGCATGAAACGCAATATTCCCGACTATTCAGAAGCTAGTCTTGAGCGCCAAGCGCCTAGCAAGGCCGGGCGATCACTGGCGAATCCACCTCGCGCGTCCGCTGGCAGCACGGTCGAGACGATGCGGGCGATCTTCAGGGAAGAAGATCGAGGAAAGCCGGCACAGGGATGTGCCGTCTTTCCGACCGTGGGAGTCCGACCGGGGTGCCAGGGTTTCGGACGCGTGGCGTGGTTAGTCCAGTGAGTCGCCCGTACCGACAGGATGATGACGAAAGAGTACAAGAGGAGACATGACATGACCCATTGTTTACGCGTTGGCGTCGGCGGCCCGGTGGGCTCCGGCAAGACCGCGCTGCTCAAGCAGCTGTGCCTGGCGCTGCGCGACCACTACGATATCGCCGTGGTCACCAACGATATCTATACCCGCGAGGATGCCGACTTCCTGCTCAAGCACGACGCGCTGCCGGCAGAGCGCATTCTCGGCGTCGAGACCGGTGGCTGCCCGCATACCGCGATTCGTGAAGACGCCTCCATGAACCTGGCCGCCATCGACGACCTGCAGGCGCGCCATCCCAAACTCGAATTGGTGTTGGTAGAGTCGGGCGGCGACAACCTCTCGGCGACCTTCAGTCCCGAACTCTCGGACCTCACCCTCTACGTGATCGACGTCTCCGCCGGCGACAAGATCCCGCGCAAGGGCGGGCCGGGCATTACCAAGTCGGACCTGTTGATCATCAACAAGATCGACATTGCCGAGCAGGTGCATGCGTCGCTCGAGGTCATGGAGCGGGACTCGAAGAAGATGCGTGGCGAGCGGCCGTTCGTGTTCACCAACCTCTACGACGGGGTGGGGCTCGAGGAGATCATCCGCTTCATTCTCGACCGCGGCATGCTACCGGAGCGCAGAGCGCAGGCGGGTGCTGCTGTCAGCTGACAGGATGCACTGCGCGTAAAAAAAGAGTGCCTTGATCGCGGCTGGGCGCGATCAGGGCAACGCAGGGGGTGTGAGCGGCATCCTGGCCGCAACGAGTCATCCATGACCCCACACTCTCTAACATTGGACCCCTGGGTTGGCGGTTACCTTAACCCAGGTTATGCGATGAAAATGAGTTGCATGCGGCGCACCAGCTAGGTGCTGGTCGCGTAGCCGGCGGCGCCGAAATAGCGATCACGGCCTTGGTGCTTGGCCTGATAGAGCCGCTCGTCGGCACGCCTGACCAGATCGTGCGGATCCTGGTCTCGCTCGTCGAGGCTGGCCACCCCCAGGCTCAGGCTATAGCAGATTGGGCCGGTGTTGCTGGTCACGCGGTGGTCGCGGTTGACCTGCCAGATGCGCTTGGCGACCTGCAACGCCTCAGCGTGATCGGTGCCCGGCAGCAGCACGGCGAACTCTTCGCCGCCGTAGCGGGCGAAGTGGTCGTCGGTGCGCAGCAGCGGGCGGGTGATCTGGGCAATTTCCACCAGCACCTGGTCGCCGGCCAGGTGTCCATGGCAGTCGTTGACCTGCTTGAAGTGATCGACATCGAACAGGATCAGCGTCAGTGGCTGGTGATGGCGCCGGGCATGGGCCACACACTGCTGCAGGCGCTCCTCGAACAGCCGGCGGTTGTCGACGCCGGTCAGGCCATCCTTCTCGGCCAGCTCGCGTAGCGAATCTTCGGCTGTCTGGCGGCGTGCCACCTCGTGGCGCAGTTGGCGGTTGATCATCAGCAGGTAGCTGGCCAGGCCGATGACCAGCAGCAGCAGGATCCCGCCACCCAGCGCCCAGCGCACCAGGCGCTTGAAGTCGGTGCTGGCGGGGGCCGGTGGCCGATAGAGAAATCCCTCCAGGTCGTAGTGCTCGATCATGCCGAGCTCCACATACACCTCGGCGATGCTTTCCCAGCGGATGGGGTTGATGTAGCCGATCTCGATCAACTCTGGCTGCATCAGGCCGCGCAGCTTCTCGGCCTCGTGGCGCAGGAAGTGAATATCGTAGAGGGCGTTGCGCGTCGGGTAGTGCTGAGTGATCAGCTCGGCCACCTCCTCGATGTTGTCCAGCGCGTAGGCCCAGCCGCGCAGGGCAGCATCTTGGAACGCCTCGACCCGCTCCGGCCGCTCTTCGATCAGTGCCGCGCGGGTAAACAGCAGGTCACCGTAGAAGTCGATGCCATACGACTCGGGGGTGATCGTGACCGGCTCGGCGCCGAAGGCTTCGAGAAAGTAGGGGGCGTCGGTGAGGTAGCCGGGCATCAGCTGGGTGGTGCCGTCGAGCAAGTCGTCCAGCGCCCAGCTCGGTGCCCGATTGTTTAGCCGCTCGAGGTCGAGGCCGGCACGGTGGAAGCTGGCCAGGGTCTCGGCGCTGAGCCGGGCATCGACGTCGGGCAGGGTGACGCTGATCGGCCGCTCGCCGACCTCTTCCAGGCGCGTGAAGCCGTGTTCCTCCAGGGTCAGAAACACCAGCGGCGAGCGCTGCATGATATTGGCCAGCACCACCACCGGCAGGCCCTGGCTGTGATAGAGCAGCAGGTCGGAGCGCGACACGCCGAAGTCGGCACGGCCAAATACCACATCTTCCACCGGGTCGATGGGGCGGCCGTAGACGTCGTGGCCGCCGTGGCGAATCTCCACCTCGAAGCCGGCCTCACGAAAGTAGCCTCGCTGTTTGGCGGCATAGTAACCGGCGAACTGGAACTGGTGATACCAGGCCAGCTGCAGGGTGACACGCTCGAGCTCAGGCTCATTCGCCGCGCTCAAGGGGGCGGTGATCAGTAGCGCGCTGAGCAGTAGCCACCGCAGCGGCGAGCGGTGGCCCAGAAGGCTTGGCATGGGCGCGTCCGAAGGGAAACTGTCGTCGATTAGAGACTAGCCCAACGACCGACAAAGTCGAGTTGGTAGTTTAAACGTTCAGCGTCGCGGCAACGGCTCGATGGACGCGAACTTGCCCGCCGCGGTGAAGTGCAGCCGGAACACGCCGTCGATCCCGTCGCGGCCGACGATACGGGTCAGGGCAGCGGTGGGGAAGATCACCTTGCGGCCATCCAGACTGCGGGTGTGCACGTTCTGGGCGCGGCCCTCATAGTGGGCCAGGCACTCGTCGCGGGTCAGGCGGATCACCACATCGATACTGGGCATGGGGCGGGTCATGGCTGTGAGTCGCCGCTCATGATACCCCAGTCGCCGTTGCCTTGGCAGTCGCCATCAGGGCCGCGACGCCAGCCAGTCGGCGAAGAAGGCGTCGATGCGCTGCTGGGTGCGCGCATACCACTGCTCGTCCTTCTCGATGGCGCCGGCGCTGTTCAGCGGGTGAGTGGGAATATGCAGGCGCATGTCCTGGCCGCTCTGCGGGTGAGTGGTGACCTGCAGGCTGGCCGAATGGCGCGCTGGGCCGTAGGGGATGCGTCGCGCCAGCTCGGCGAGACGCTCGCTGGTGGTGGCAAAACGGATGAAATCGTGGGCGGCATCCCGGTTCGAGACGCCGCGTGGCATCGCCCAGGTCTCATGCTCCTGCACCTGGCCGTCCCAGAGAATCTCGATAGGGGTCTCCTGATCCAGCATGGCATCGAAAAAACGGCCGTTATAGCCCGAGGCCATCACCACCTCGCCATCCGCAAGCAGTTGTGGCGGGGTATCACCGGCTTCCCACCAGTGGATCTCATCGAGCGTGTCGAGTCGCTCCAGTGCCAGGCTCAGGCCGCGACGGGTGCTGAGCAGGTCGTACAGCTCCTCGCGGGGCACCCGATAGGAGAGCAGCGCCCACTCCAGGTTGACCGCCGGGGTGCGTTGCAGAGCGCGCGGGCCGGGGAAGCGCTGCTGATCAAACAGGTCGCCAATGTGGGTGGGACGTTGCCCGGGGAAGGCATCGCGGCGGTAAGCCACCACGGTAGCGAAGACGCTGTGGGTGAGGGCGCACTCCCCGATTGCCCCGGGCAGGAAGTCGCGGCTGGCCGGCGTGCCATCCGGCGCCGGGGCGGGCAGGTCGGCCGGCAAGCGCTCCAGTAGCTCCGCGTCGCAGGCCGCCATGGCCTGGCTGCGGGTCATGTCAATGACGTCCCAGGGTACATTGCCTTCGGCCACCGCACGGCGCAGCGGTGCCAGGTCGCCATCGTAGCGGTGCACCTCAACCGCGATGCCGGTCGTCTCGGTAAAGGGGGTGAAGAGGGCTTCCTGCTGAGCGCGCTCGTAGGCGCCTCCCCAGCTCAGGACGTGTAAGGCATCATCATCGGCTGCATGCGTCAGCGCCGCGCAGCCGACCAGCATCAGGGCCAGCGAGCCTGGCTTAACCGGTACCATGTTCCTCCTTGCGTAACGCATCGTTGTGACGCAGATAGGCGCGGGCGATGCGTGCCTCGTAGACCACGCCGAGGAAGGCGTCGTCGCGCTCCGCGTCGACCACCGCCAGGGCCTCGCCAGTGACCTCCTCGAGCTGTGCCATGGCATCCCATAGCGAGCTGTCGGGATGCAGCACCGGACGTGCCGTGACGATGAAATCGGCAATATGGCTGTCTGCCTGGCCTGCCTGCTGCGCCGCTTCCAGCTCGGGAAGCGTCACGCAGCCGCAGTAGCGGCCCCGGGCATCGACCAGGTAGGCCTCGGCATGGCGTGCTTCACCCAGCGCGCGGATGGCCTCGTGAACCGGCGTGCGGGGAGCCAGGGTCACGCAGTCGCGGGTCAGCTGCTCGGCTACTTGGGTGGCCTGCAGCAGCGCGCGGCCGCGCCCGGCGGAGAGATCCAGGCCGCGGTTCGAGAGTTGGATATCGAATAGCGAGCGGCCGAACAGCTGGGCGGCAATCGGGCTGGCCAGGGTTACGCTGGCCAGTGCCGCGGTGGTCAGCGCATAGCTGCCGGTGAGCTCGAAGACGATCAGCAGGCTGGTCAGGGGAGCGCCGATCACCGGCGCGGTGACCGCCACCATGCCGCATACGGCGTAGAACACGAAGGTTGCCTGGGGCGCATCGCTGAATTGGCCCACCAGGGTGCCACACAGGGCACCGAACAGGGTGCCGATCACCAGTGCCGGGCTGAACACGCCGCCGCTGAAGCCCATGCCCAGGCACAGCGCGGTCGCCGCCAGCTTGAGCACTAGCACCAGCAATAGCTCGCCGCTGCCGAAGGCCCCGGCAATGGTAGCGAAGCGCAACGTCTCTTGGCCCATGCCGAGGATGTCCGGCACCCAGAGGGCAGCCACCCCGAGCAGCGCGCCGGCCAGGGCCGGCCGCAGCGGCGCGGCCAGCGGCACACGGCCGGCTAGCCGTCCGACGCCGAGGATGGCGCGCATATAGCCACCGGCGACCAGGGCCCCCATGCCGCCGATGATCACGAACAGGGCAAACTCCCAGGGGCGTGGTACGGCGGTGTCGGCGACATGGAACAGGGCGCCGCGCTCGAGCACGTTGGTGGCGATGACATAGCCGACGATGGCCGCCGCGGCGACCGGGGCGAAGGCGCGCAGCGCGTAGTGGCGCAGCACCACCTCATGGGCGAACACGATCCCCGCCAGCGGGGCATTGAACGCGGTAGCAATGGCCGCCGCCACGCCACAGGCAATGGTGATGTTGTCGTCCGAGCGACTCATGCGCAGCAGGCGTGCGCCCAGTGACCCCAGGGTCGCGCCAAGATGAACCAAGGGACCGTACTGGCCCACCGAGGCGCCGGCGCCGAGTGAGATCATCGCGCTAAGCGCCGACATTCCGCCGGCACGGCCCGGCAAGCGGCCGCGGCGGGTCTGCACGGCGGCGATCACATCGGCGGGGGAGTGCGCCCGCCCCTCGGGGATATAGCGGTGTAGCAGGCCGACGATCAATCCGCCCAGTGTCGGTACGGCGACGGTGGCGGCGACCAGCATGCCGCGCTGATCGAACATCATGCGGCTGCGGGGCGATATCAGTAGCACCTCGTTGAGCCACAGCACGATCGTCACGAAGCCGACCGCGGCCAGCGCGGCGATGCCGCCCACCAGGGCACCGAGCAGCACCAGACCAAGAAAACGGATCACCGCCAGTGGCCCACGGCCAGCGGTATGGGATGCCGGAAGCGTGTCCATGCTCAAGTTGTAGGCGCAGTGCGCGCTGCCGGCAAGCGACACCGGCCGACAGCGCGGGGGAGGCGAGGCGCTGGTGGCCTCGGTATGGGGTCAGCGATGGTGGCTGAAGCGGCCGTGGGGAGCGCCGTCCATCAGGCGTTCGAACTCGCGGCCGCTCATGTGCAGCAGGGTTTCGTGGTCGCCCGCCTCGAAGTAGATGTCCGGCTGGTGGCGCAGCATGTCGTCGACATAGACCTTGAGTCCGTAGGCCTGGCCCACCGGAGGTGCGGCGCCGGGATCACAGTCGTCGAAGCTGCTGACGATCTGCTCTTCGGAAGCGAGCTCGAAGCGCTCCTTGAACAGCGCCGTCAGGCTGTCGAGATCGGTGTCGTGGGTGCTGGGCACGACCGCCAGGCCATAGCCGGATTCACCATGCAGCATGACGGCCTTGGCCACTTGATCGCCGGGAATATGCGACCGCTGGGCGATACGGCTGGTGGTGACTTCGCGTGGGTGGGACACCTCCTCGTAGTCGATGTCGCAGGCGCGGAGGTACTCCCGAAGCGTCATCGGAATGGTCATGGTAGTGCTCCTTCGGCCGCCTGGGCCGCTAATGACCTGTGCGTGCGCCTCCCTTCGCTGTATGCAACTCTCCTAGTGATCAGCATAGACGGGCAGCGCCTGGCATGCCCAAGGTCTGGTCGATGTCGATTTCGCGGCGTGTCGTTCGATACTCGTTGAAGAGACATCTCCGCCCGCCCTGGCAGCGCTGGTGCGGGCACCACCCCAGAGACGAAGGAGATCAGCCATGACCTATGTAGACGGATTCGTCGCCGCGGTGCCCACCGCCAACCGTGACAAGTACATTCAGCATGCCCGCGACGCTGCATTAGTGTTCAAGGAGCACGGTGCGCTGCAGATGGTGGAGTGCTGGGGCGACGACGTGCCCGAGGGCAAGCTCACCTCCTTCCCCCTAGCGGTGAAGTGTCAGGGGGACGAGACGGTGATCTTCTCGTGGATCCTGTGGCCGTCCCGCGAGGTACGCGACCGCGGCATGGCCAAGGTGATGGAAGACCCGCGCCTGCAGCCCGACGTCAACCCCATGCCGTTCGACGGCAAGCGGCTGATCTACGGCGGCTTCGAGGTGGTGGTAGAGGCGTAGCTTTCAGGCCTCATGCTTTAGTCGTAATCGGTTCATTTCTCCTCAACCTCGTCCCCCACCGGCCGATGACATGTTGAATATCGCCATCGCGAGGGGACGAGGCAGATGACACACTTATCCATAAAGTGGAGCCTGACGGCAGCACTGGCCGCGCTGGTACTGATGATCGGGCTGATCAGCGGGCTGGGCTTCTATGCCAGCGCCACCAGCGAGGAGGCGCTGCATGAGCTCGCGGAAACCAACGTGGAGCTCTCCACGATGGCCAACCGCACCCAGGTCAACGTGCTGCGCGCGCAGATCATGCTGGACCGCTTTGCCAGCCTGAGCACGCAAGGTAACGCTGAGCGTGGCCAGCAGAGCCAGCAGCAGGCTCTGGAGGCCCTGGCCGGGGCCCATGAGCGCTTCGACGAGTTCCGTGCCGTGCCCATCGACGCCGACGATTCACGGGCGCCCTACGTGGCGGCGATCATCGCCGCCTACGATGCCTACGTAGTGGAAGGGCTAGAGCCGCTGATGGATGCCGCGCCCTTCCAGGTGCAGCGCAGCCAGGATCAGATGGCCGAGCTGGGGGCCGAGCTCGACGCCGCCATGGAGGACTTCGTCGCCTACTCCGAACGGCGCGGCAACGCGGTGATCGATGAGGTCGGCCGGCTTGGCGACATGGTCGGCATGATCGCCATAACGCTACTGGTCGTGGCGCTGCTCGCCGCGGTGGCGATCCGCCTGGCGATGATGCGGGTGGTGGTCACGCCGCTGCGCGAGGCCATCGATCACTTTGAGCGGATTGCCGCTGGCGATCTCACCGGGCAGATTCGCGACCGCGGCCGCAACGAGATCGGCCAGCTTTACAGCGCCCTGGCGCGCATGCAGGACAAGCTCAAGACCCTGGTGGTGTCGCTGCGCAGCAGCAGCGACAGCGTCTTCACCGGCGCCGGCGAAATTGCCCTGGGCAGCCAGGATCTCTCCTCACGCACCGAGCAGCAGGCCTCGGCGCTGCAGCAGACCGCCTCGAGCATGGAAGAGATGGCTGCCACCGTGAGCAAGAACACCGAGACCGCCCAGCAGGCCGACGGCCTCTCGGCGTCTGCCTCGCAGCGCGCCGAGGCTGGTGGCCAGGAGGTCGAGCACACCGTACAGCTGATGCGCGAAATCTCCACCAGTGCCAGCCGCGTCAACGACATCATCGGCGTGATCGACTCGATCGCCTTCCAGACCAATATCCTGGCTCTCAACGCCTCGGTAGAAGCAGCCCGCGCTGGCGAGCAGGGCCGCGGCTTCGCCGTGGTAGCAAGCGAAGTGCGCAACCTCGCTTCGCGCAGCGCCGAGTCTGCCAAGGAGATCCGCACGCTGATCGAAGAGACCACCGCCAAGATCACCAGCGGCGCCGAGCAGGCCGAACGCAGTGGCGCCACCATCGGCGAGACCGTCGAGTCGATCCGCCAGGTCACTGCCTTGATGGGCGAGATCTCCAGTGCTACCCGCGAGCAGAACAGCGGCATCGAGCAGATCAACAGTGCCATCACCGAGATGGACTCGGTCACCCAGCAGAATGCCTCGCTGGTGCAGCAGACCAGCGCCGCTGCCACCTCGCTGGAAGACCAGGCCAAGCATCTCGCCGCGCTGATAGCCACCTTCCGCGTCGACGACCAGGCCGCGCCAGTTGAGCCGCACGCCACACAGCTGACGCATCAGCAGAGCGAGCGCAGCCAACCGCCTGAGGCGCCGGCCAAGCCCGCTGCTGAAAAGTCCCGACAGGACTACAAGAAACCCGCTGAAGCCGTCGAGGACTGGTCCGAGTTCTAGGCACCGCCAATTCAGCTCGCGACAGCCGCTCCCCTGGGGCGGCTGTCGAATTTTTACCTGTCTGGCCGATTATCCTGGGAGTGATACTGCTACAGGAGAGTCGCCATGCATCCCGATATCCAGATGTATCACGCGCGCCAGGCGCCGGCCGACCGGGAGATATGCGAGTATTTGGCCCATGCCATCGAGCGCTATCTGCCCGACGCAGAGGGCAAGCTATGGCATGCCCACCCGGTATGGTTCCTGGAAGGCAATCCCATCGTCGGCTACAGCAAGCTCAAGCACTGCGTGCGGCTGCTGTTCTGGAGCGGACAATCCTTCGATGAGAGCGGGCTGCGCAAGGAAGGCAGCTTCAAGGCCGCCGAGGTCCGCTATACCGCGGTGGAGCAGATCGACGCAGAGCCGCTACGCCGCTGGCTCGGCAAGGCGCGGGATATCCAGTGGGACTACAAGAACATCGTGCGCCGCAAGGGGCGCCTGGAACGGCTAAAATGACCTGACTACCTCGCTGCAAGATCATTGTGGGAGCGAAGTCATTCGCGATTGCAGCGCGCAGCGCTGCCGAGTCGCCAGCATCCTCGAAGGACGGCGGCGAATGTCGTAGAGTTATCGCATCGAGGCTGAGCACGCTTCTTTCCTTGGTAGCGAGACGATCCGAGCATGGCACATGTCCACCAGCCCCATTTCTGGCGCGAGCCGCGTATGCCCCATGTGGAGCTGCGCGTGGTCGAGGATGGCCGCCAGGTCGGCTACGCCCGACATAGCCATACCCAGTGGTCGTTGGGGGCGGTGACTGCTGGAGAGAGCACCTTCCATTACCTCGATGACGAGTATCGCATCCACGCCGGGCACCTGGTGTTGATGAACCCGGACTGGGTGCATGCCTGCAATCCTGTCGACGGCCAGCCCTGGGCCTACCGCATGCTCTACGTGGACGCCGAGTGGCTGACTCGGCTGCGCCATGCAGCGGGGCTGATCGATACGCCGTGCTGGCAGGACATTTCCGCCGCCGTAATCGCCGACCCTGGATGGTACGCCGGCTATCGCTGCATGACCGATGCCCTGCTGGACCCGCAGCGCGACCTTCTGAACAAGCAGAGCGAGTTGGTCGAATATCTCTCGGCGCTAATGCATCACCTGACGGGGCAGCCGACCAGGCCGCGCTCACTACCGCCGGCCACCCTGCGCGAATTGGCTGCCTACCTCGATGAGCACGTTGCTGAGGAAGTATCGCTGGATGCCCTCTGCCAGCGCTCCGGCTACAGCGCCGGCCACCTGATCCGTGCCTTCAAGCAGCATTTCGGCCTCACGCCGCATGCCTACCTGATCAATCGCCGCATTCAACTAGGCCAGCGCCAGCTCAAGCAGGGCAAGCCGATCGCCGAGGCAGCGCTGAATGCCGGCTTCAGCGACCAGCCGCATTTCCAGCGCACCTTCAAGCGTCTGGTGGCCGCTACACCCCATCAGTACCGAAGCCCGTTACTCGAATAAGAGATAGACGCAGCTGACCGCTAGCAGCACCGCCAGCCCCCGGTTGACGGCGACCAGGACGCCAGGGCGCTGCACGTAGCGGCGTAGAAAGGCACCGACATAGACCCAGCTACCCAGCGAAAGCCAGCAGATGGGCAGATAGAGGGCGGCGAACAGCCACAGCAGACCGACATCGCCGCCGGTGTAGGCACCGATGCCGGAGGCCGACGCCAGCCAGGCCTTGGGGTTGAGCCACTGCATCAGCGCGCCGGCTAGAAACCCGGGGGCTCGCTGAGCATCGCCCTCCGGCAGATGACCATCATCGCGGAACAGCTGCACGCTTAGATAGAGTAGAAATGCTACGCCGGCCCAGCGTAGGGCGTCCTTCAGCCCTGGCACCATCGTCAGCAGTGAGTAGAGCCCGAGGCCCACGGCGAGGAACAGAACAACGAAGCCCAGGGTGGCGCCGGTAACGAAGACCAGCCCACGTGAGATGGGGTAGCGAGTACCGCTGCTGAGGCACACCAGGTTCACCGGTCCCGGTGAAATGGACGCGGCCAGGGCAAAGGCCGACATTGGCAGGATCATGGCAAGGTTCATCGTTCGTCTCCTGGAACACAGTGTCAGGAGTCTGCCGTGACGGCGCCGACCGATATTGAACGAAATTGAGGTATCCATCACAGCCGTTGGCTCGGCGTGATTGAACAAAACCCTCTAGGCTAGCTCAATGGAGAGTGGCAACGACCGTTGACGAATAGCGCCACGCGCCGGGCCTGACACCCGGCTCGCGCCAATAACCACAACACGGAGTCCCCATGAGCCAACCCATCATCGCGGCGAACAAGCCCACTAAAGTAAGCCTGAACAAAGGTGAGGAGTATGCGTTCTGCATGTGCGGACGCTCCAGCGACCAGCCGTTCTGCGACGGCTCCCACAGCGGCACCGGCATCACGCCCAAGATGTTCAAGGCCGATAAGGACGGCGACGCCTTTCTCTGCCAGTGCAAGCACACCCGGGACGCGCCGTACTGCGATGGTACCCACAAGCAGTTCAGCGACGATGACGTAGGCCAGGAGAGTCCCAAAAGCAAGGACGCCGCCGCCGAGCAGAAGAGCAGCGGTGGCCAGCCTGAGCCCAAGGCCAGCCAAGAAGAGCCCACCGTGGAGTTCATCCACCAGCTCGCCAAGGAGGGCACCAAGGGCGTTGGCCACCACGGCCCGATAACCGCCATGGGCGTGCCGCGTCACACCCTGCCGCACTGGGATGACCTGCAGCTGATGGTGGCGCAAATGGCCACCAAGCCGCTGATGGAAGACGCTGCGGTGGATACCCAACTGGTGATCGGTCCCGAGGCCAAGAAGCCGCTGACCCTCAAGATCCCGCTGTTCGTTTCCGATATGAGCTTCGGCGCGCTCTCCCAGGAGGCCAAGGTCGCCCTGGCCAAAGGCGCCGAGATGGCCGGTACCGGCATCTGCTCCGGGGAGGGCGGCATGCTACCCGAAGAGCAGGCTGAGAACTCGCGCTACTTCTATGAACTGGCCAGCGCCAAGTTCGGCTACAGCGAAGCGCTGCTGGAGAAAATCCAGGCCTTCCACTTCAAGGGCGGCCAGGGCGCCAAGACCGGTACCGGCGGCCACCTGCCCGGCAACAAGAACACCGCCAAGATCGCCGAAGTACGCCACATCACCGCCGGTGAACCATCGGTCTCGCCACCGACCTTCGAGGACCTTTCCAGCGTGGGCGACTTCAAGCGCTTCGCCGACCGCGTGCGCGAAGTGACCGGTGGCGTGCCGGTGGGCTTCAAACTCAGCGCCAATCATATCGAGCGCGACATCCAGTTCGCGCTGGACGCCAGCGCCGACTACATCATCCTCGACGGCCGCGGTGGCGCCACCGGGGCCGCCCCGACGATGTTCCGCGACCATATCTCGGTGCCGACCATCCCCGCCCAGGCCCGGGCGCGTCGCTACCTCGACGAGCAGAAGGCCAGCGGCCGGGTCACGCTGATCATCACCGGCGGCCTGCGTGTGCCGATCGACTTCGTCAAGGCCATGGCGCTGGGCGCCGACGGCATCGCGCTCTCCAATAGCGCCATCCAGGCGATCGGCTGCGTAGGCGCCCGCATCTGCAACACCAACAACTGCCCGGCGGGTATCGCCACCCAGCGCGAAGACCTGCGCAAGCGCCTCGACGTGGATGCCTCGGCAGAGCGCCTCAAGACCTTCTTTGGCGCCTCCATCGAGCTGATGCAGGTGATGGCCCGCGCCTGTGGTCACGACGCCCTCCACCAGTTCAACCAGGGGGACCTCGCCACCTGGCAGCGCGAGATGGCGCTGCTCAGCGGCGTGCGCTATGCCGGTGTGATGCCTCCGACATCCTGAGCGCAACTAACTACGCCTCGGATAGGTAGCGCGGCGCAGAGCAAGCGCCGTGTCACCTACTCCGGGAGATGCTCCCCCGAACCGCCCATCTCCTTGGGGACATCGCGCATCTTGGGCAGGCCGTCTTGAAGGTGCAGCACGGTCTCCTGGTAATGCACATGGATGCCGGGAGAAAAAGGAAAATCCGGCATTACGGCGGCGTAGACATCGATCAACCCTAGCTCCGGATGGTCGGTGAAGACGTGCCCGCCACAGTCCCGGCACCACTGACGAGTGCTGCCTGGCGTCTTGTTGTAACTGCCGATTTTGTCGGCACCCTGGGTAACGCTTACTGCCTCGGGTTTCCAGAGACTGAAGGCGTTCACCGGGCCGGCCGACCAGCGTCGGCAAGATTCACAGTGGCAATAGCCCATGGCGACCGGTTCGCCCTGAACGGTAAAACGAACAGCGCCGCAAATGCAGCTCCCCTGATAGCTCGGCTCGCTGGCCATGACGCACCTCCTCTTATGATACGCAATGCCTCACCAACAGTATGGCGGGTAGCGCAAAACACGGAGTACCAATCGCGCCATACTTGCCCATTGGATTGGCATCTTCGTGTTTGGCTGTTTTGCAACCGAAGCCAGCCCTGTTTATTCTTGGCCTAAGGCCGCTGAGGATGGCGGGGCAAAAGGTAGAGAGAGTAGCGACTACAAGCAGCACAGCGACTATCGCATGGATGGCGGTCGCCATCGTATCGTGCAGGGTAGGGGCGGTAGCGTGCTCGGCCACATGGACTGGTGTTTAACTCTCGGCACTCTTGCTATTGGAGTGGTCCACTCCATGGAAGCGTATGAAGCAACGAATGCAGCCGCTTCGCCTTCACTATGAAGCCGCACGGGCTGGAAGAGATATGGGGATTTATGACACTACACATTGAAACGCCACTAATTGAATCCTGCACGATGAGCGTTACCTCGGGGCGTTCCGTCTGGCTTAAACTCGACGCGTTGCAACCATCTGGTTCATTCAAGATTCGGGGCATTGGTTATGCGTGTGAGACCTGCCTTTCTCGAGGTGCTCGTAGATTCATTTCCTCCTCTGGAGGAAATGCTGGCTTGGCTGTTGCCTACGCTGGCCGACGTTTAGGTGTTCCGGTAACGGTTGTGGTGCCTGAAACCACTACTGAAAGAGCTAAGGAGCTTCTACAGTTGGAGAAAGCGCAGGTCATCGTGCACGGTACCTCTTGGCAAGAAGCCAACGCCTTTGCACAATCGTTGATCGACGTATCAGATGCATTTCTTCATCCCTTTGATGACCCATTGCTTTGGCAAGGTCACGCGACGCTAATTGATGAGGTTTTTCGCTCCGGCCTTAAGCCAGATGCAGTTGTACTCTCCGTCGGCGGCGGTGGTTTACTGTCTGGCGTGATTGAAGGGCTACATCGCAATGGATGGAGTGATATTCCCGTTCTAGCTGTAGAAACGATGGGCGCCGCCTCATTTAACTCAGCCGTAAGAGCTGGCCATACGGTAGAGCTGGAACAGATAACGAGCATCGCCACCTCGCTTGGTGCCAAGCGTGTTTGTGAGCAAGCCTTTCAATGGTCTAAAGACCACCCAGTCCGCAGTGTCGTGGTATCCGATCAAAGCGCACTGTCTGCTTGCGAGCGTTTTCTTGACGATCATCGCATATTGGTCGAACCAGCCTGCGGTGCAAGCCTGGCAGTGGTATATGAGAATTCACCAGAACTTAAGAGTTTTAGCAATATCCTGGTTGTGGTGTGTGGTGGGGCTACTTCGACAGTTGATCAGATTAGGGTCGGTGAAAAGTCCAGGTGAAGCGAGGCTAGGAAGTGAAAGATATCTTCAGTGATAATGAAAGCGCCAAGCTGAACATCGGCAAGGGTAGGATCCAGGGTGTCCGGAGAGGTTCCCTCCAGTGAATAATACGTGTTTACATTGCTGCCTTCCTGACTGAGTCTAATGCTGCCTCCCCTCGCTTATCAAGCGGGTAGCTTGTAGTCGTCTTGACTACCTAACATGTCGGACGTCGTTATACATTACAGATATAGAGACGAATATGAACTGTATTTTTTGCAATATTGTAAGCGGCAAAGCCCCGTGCCACAAGATATGGGAGGGCCCAGATCATTTGGCTTTCCTGTCAATCTTTCCGAATACGCCTGGATTCTCGGTAGTCATTCCAAAGCAGCATACCGAGAGCTACCTGTTTGCTCAGGAAGATGAGGTGGTGTCTGCACTGGTATTAGCAGCGAAGCGAGTCGGCACCCTACTCGATAATGCTCTTGATGGCGTCGCTCGAACGGGCATGATCTTTGAAGGATACGGAGTGGATCACCTGCATGCTAAGCTATTTCCGATGCATGGTACGGGTGGCAGTCATGAGTTCAAGCCGATTGCTTCTAGTTTAGATAAATACTTTGAAAACTATGAAGGCTATATCTCGTCTCATGATTACAAGCGAGCAGACGATGTCGTACTTGCCGAGCTCGCTGAAAAAATAAGAACATCTGCAAATGTATAGATGTTTTAGTGTGAGGCTGCTGGTTTTCTCCGCTATAATTCACATGATTTAATGTCCTGACAGGTAGGAGGGGGAGTTGTATAAAATAGAAAGAGCAGTTTTTCCGGCTGACTTGAGCGACGTTCTTGACCTATACCATGAGTATGTGAATAGTACTTCTGCGGATCTCTCTTTTCAGAATAATGAGGAGGAGTTCGATAGATTGCCGGATAAGTATGGCTCTGAAGAATCTAAGATTTTCTTGTTGAAGAAAAACGATAGCCCGGTTGGGTGCGCGGCATTTAGAAAGTTGGATGACACGGCTTGTGAAATGAAACGAGTTTATATCCGCCCCAGTGCGCGTGGAAGTAATTTGGGTGCCAAGCTAGTTGACAGAATATTGAAAGAAGCCATCACTAGCGGTTACAAAAAAATATGTCTTGATGTTCTCCCTGAGTTCAAGACAGCCTTGAAATTGTACAAATCATATGGATTCGCTAAGCATCCGCCGGTGACGAACAATCCAGTCCCAGGAACTAAGTTCTTGGGGTTGGACTTAGAGCTGTATCGTCAGGAAATGCAACGTACCAGTAGCTGAGTGTAGCGTCATGCCACGCGATACTTGGCATCTAAGTGATCGAGGTTATTTCTGTGGAGATCAATCGTGATGCATCAGTTATCGCCTCAGCCGAGGCGTATGTTGATGCCCCATCATCATTGGTATGGGCGGTGAAAACGAACCTTTTAACGTGGCCGGAGTGGAACGCAGACGTGACATCTATCCATTTCAGCGGGACTCTTGCGCCTGGGGAGAGGTTCCGATGGAAAGCGGGCGGTGTGCCGATCGCATCGACGCTCCAGGCAGTCGACTCGGGGCGAATGATTGGCTGGACTGGACGTGCGCCACTCGGCATTCGTGCTGTCCACACGTGGGTGTTTGAGGCAGAGGGCGAGGGCACGCGTGTACGCACGGAAGAGTCTTTCGACGGGAGGCTCGTGCTGGTCTTTGCAGGCCCGATGCAGAGGATGCTGACTGCATCACTGCAAAGGAGCGTAACAGCGCTGAAAATCGAAGCAGAGCGACGTGCTCGCGAAGGTGCGAAATAACCGGTCAAAGCACAGCAATAGTTTTTGCTTGCTGCGGCTTCGCTTCTACTATAAAGCTTTCTGTTTTGTCAGCCTTATGTGCAAAAGGAGGAGACGTGTATCAATCAGTGCCATCCATAAGGGCGCATGATCAACCCATACGGGTTGGCGTCTTCGTGAATAACAACAATAAATGACATAATGACTAGCTCGCGAGAGGACTATCGAATGAATAGTGGCGACTATCGAATCCATCAACTCACCCCCGATGATCTGGCACTGATGGATGGGCTCCTGGCTACCTTCGGCGAGGTATTCGACCAGCCCGAGACCTATACCGGCAGCCCTCCTGATGCCGGCTATATGCGCCAGATGCTCGAGAGTGACGGTTTTATCGCCCTGGTTGCACTGAAGGGTGGTGTGGTCGTTGGTGGGCTGGCGGCTTATGAGCTGAAGAAATTCGAGCAGCCGCGCAGCGAGATCTACATCTACGACCTGGCGGTAGCGGAAGTCCACCGGCGGCAAGGAATTGCCACTGCCCTGATCGAGCAGCTCAAGCAAATCGGGACGCGGCGCGGCGCCCACGCCATCTTCGTCCAGGCAGATACCGGCGAGGAAGACCAAGCGGCAATTGCCTTGTACAGCAAGCTCGGTCGCCGGGAAGACGTTCTACACTTTGATATCACCTTGGATGGAGGGGGCGTATAGCCAGGCATTGGCTGCCTTGTGGTATCGTGATACCTATCGTCACTTTCATTCATTGCCACTGCGTGGAGCATGTCCCTTGCCCTGTGAGGACTGGCTCCAGCCTTAGAGGGGGACAGGTTGAACAAAGTAGTATTGGACGGCAAGGCGCTGTCGCAAAAAATCGAGAACGAGCTGGCCGTACGAGTGGCGAGGATCAAGGAACGAAACAATGGAGTCGCCCCAATACTGGCTACGATATTGGTTGGCGATGACCCCTCTTCGGCAACCTATGTCAGAATGAAGGGCAATGCGTGTGAAAGAGTGGGCATGCAATCCCTGAAAATAGAGCTTGCTCAAACTACCACTACGGAAGAATTGCTGGAAAAAATATCTGAATTAAACAACAACCCCGACGTACACGGAATCCTTCTTCAGCATCCTGTTCCAGCGCAAATTGATGAGCGCGTCTGCTTCGACAAAATCGCTCTCCATAAGGATGTGGACGGTGTGACCTGCCACGGTTTCGGCAGGATGTCCATGGCAGAGAAATCCTACGGCTCTGCCACCCCCATGGGCGTCATGCGGCTACTCAGTCACTATGGTATTAGCCTCGCCGGCAAGCATGCAGTGGTCGTAGGTCGAAGTCCTATCCTTGGTAAGCCCATGGCAATGATGCTGCTGAATGCCAACGCTACGGTAACCATATGCCACTCAAGGACGGAAGGGCTTCCTGGAATCATAGAAAATGCAGACGTAGTCGTGGGGGCGGTGGGTAAACCTGAATTCATCAAGGGCAGCTGGATCAAGGATGGCGCTGTCGTCATTGATGCCGGCTACCACCAGGGTGGAGTGGGTGATATAGAATTGGGCAGTGTTGTAGAAAGATGTTCGGCATATACGCCTGTACCTGGGGGCGTGGGGCCGATGACCATATCAACCCTGATTTCACAGACAGTAGACGCGGCTGACAATGTGCATAGTGTAGGGGAGTAGACCGTCAGTCGACACAGCACGAATATCAGGAAGACCTCGCTACCTGGCAACGTGAAATGGCGCTGATCAGCGGCTGCGCTACGCAGGGCGTTGGTCAGCCCTGGCGTGAACCTTCACGGTACTGCAAACATTATGAGCATTTCGCTCTTTCTGCTCTCAGCGTCACCACCATCGCTTTTGGATACGTCGTATCATCCCCCGAGTTACCTGTCGCCGAGCCTCGTGCTGGTCCAGCCTCACACGTTCAAGATCAATGCCTCCCCGCCCATCTTGGTATCGAGAGGGTATTTTTCCCATGATCGAGTCGTCGACACTCCCTTCTGCCACGTCGCCGTTATCGCTCTGGGACGGTGTGCTAAGGTATTGAATATGCGACGTCAACTACTTTGGCCGCTTGGCGACAATTAAAATGGCCGGTTGGGTGGGGTAATTGTCGTCAGTCTGACGACCCGGCTTTTCCTCCTTGTAATTGACGTTGATAAGCACGCTTACGGTAGCTTTCCCCGCTCAGCTCCATCAGCGTGGCGTGGTGCACCAACCGGTCGATGGCGGCCACCGCCATCATGCTGTCGGGGAAGATGCTGTCCCAGGCGCTGAACGGTTGGTTGGCGGTGAT
>NZ_NSKB01000011.1 GCF_002286975.1 Halomonas salipaludis | reverse complement strand
AGGTCATCGTCAGGCACTTATACCAAAACCCCAGCTTCGGAAGAGGCTGGGGTTTTTTCATGGGCATGGGGAAACCCGGCTCTTTATATGTGGGGCCGCTTCGCGGGCCGGCCCCTCGCCAGCTCGGGGCGTTCGACCGCCCTCGCGGCGGTGCCGCGAAGGGCTGGGCGGTCTCACCCCCATGCGAGATATGTCATCGTCAGGCACTTATTTCGAAGAAACCCCGAGTACGCAAGTGCTTGGGGTTTTTTCATACCCAGAAGCCCCGTTCTCGGCAGAGATTGGGACTTCGTCGTTTGAGGCGGGTGAGCGTTGCACTTTGGTCGCGGCATTCCCGCTGATAGGCCGCTTCCGATAGAATATGGGTTTTCCCGGCTGGGGCCGTTGTAATGACCATTGGTGACCTAATCCGCTTGATGCGTGATGGTGAGTTTCATTCCGGCGAGCAGCTGGGTGAGCGGCTGGGCGTGTCGCGCACGGCGGTATGGAAGCAGCTCAAGAAGCTCGAGGCCATGGATGTTCCCCTTGAGGCGGTCAAGGGACTGGGCTATCGCCTGGCCACGCCCCTGGAGCTGCTCGACGGTGCCGGCATCGTCGCCCAGCTGCCGCGTAATAGCCGTACCTGCCTGAGTCGCCTGATCATCGAAGAGAGCGTGCCGTCGACCAATGCATACCTGCGCGAGCGTTTCGCGCAGGGGGCGGGGCACGGCGAGGTGTGCCTGGCTGAGTCGCAAAGCGCTGGCCGGGGGCGCCGCGGACGTGGCTGGGAGAGCCCCTGGGGGCGAGGCCTGATGCTGTCGGTGGGCTGGCGGTTCGAGGGCGGCGCCAATGTCCTTGAAGGTCTGAGTCTGGCGGTGGGGGTTGTGGCGGCCGAGGTGCTCGAGCGCCACGGGCTGGTGGTGGCGCTGAAGTGGCCCAACGATGTGCTGCTCGAGACGCCTGGTGGGCTGGCCAAGCTGGCGGGCATCCTGCTCGAAGTGAGCGGCGATCTGGCGGGCCCGTGCGAGGTGGTGGTCGGGCTGGGGCTCAATGTCGATCTGCCCGCCGAGGTACGCGCGGGTATCGATCAACCGGTGGCCGCCGTACATGATGTGGTGCCAGAGGTGTCGCGTAACCAGTTGGCGGCAGAGCTGGTGGCTGGGTTGCTCGATCTACTGTCGCGCTATGAGCAGGAGGGGTTCTCTGCTTGGCAGCCGGCATGGTCGTGCCGCCATGCCTATGCCGATCGGGAGGTCGAGGTGATCCAGCGTGATGGGCGCTATGTGGCGCGGGTCGAGGGTATCGATGGCGCAGGAAACCTGCTGGTACGCCATGACGGTGAGCAGCGACGCTTGGCGGGTGGCGAAATCAGCGTGCGTGGACGTTCATGATTCTCGATCTGGATATTGGCAATACGCTCTCCAAATGGCGGCTCAAGGATAGTGTCAGCAGCGAGATTCGTTCGCGGGGGGCTGTGTGGACGCGCGAGGAGTGGCGGCCAGGCTCGGATATCCCCGACCTCGACGTGGTGGAGGCGGTGCGTATCTCCAGCGTAGCGCGACGAACGGTGCTGCTGGATACCGTGGCCTTGCTGCGTCGTCGCGTAGGGGTGGTGCATGTGGCGCACTCGACCCGTGAGGCGCTGGGGGTCACCAATGGCTATGAGGAGCCGGGGCGCCTGGGAGTCGACCGCTGGATGGGGGCGCTGGCCAGCTACCACCTGGCTGGTGGCTGCTGCAGCGTCGACTGCGGGAGCGCCATCACCATCGACTTCGTGCTACCCGGAGGGCGTCATCTGGGCGGCTATATCCTGCCTGGGCTGCGGTTGATGAAGGAGAGCCTCAAGCTGGGTACTCGCAATGTGGCCATCGACCCCGACAGCGAGGCCGATGAGCTGTTGGCGCCGGGCAAGAATACCGTCGAGGCGGTCAATCACGGTATTTATATGGCTGCCGTCAGCGCAGTGAATCGGATCTATGCTGAGGTCTGTGATCGCGAGGGGGTGGCCATGCCGCTGCTGCTTACCGGCGGCGATGCGCGGGTCATCTCGCGCGGCATGCGCGTGCCCCATGCGCTGTGGCCGGATATGGTCTACGGCGGCCTGGAGGCCTGCTTCCCGCTGACCAGTGCCGAGCGGGCCGGCCGGCTGTCGGGGGCGCCGCGGGTCCCGGCGCCGGTGGCGCTGGAAAAGATACGCGCAGGGCTTGCCTTCTCGATGCTGCTTTGACATAATTTTGCGCGTTCTCAGCCATAGCGGCGCCCGGCGGCGGTCAGATATCCATCGGGTAACCACTTGACAAATCTGAGAAAAGCGGTAGAATTTGCCGCGGCCTGGAGGGGTTCCCGAGTGGCCAAAGGGAGCAGACTGTAAATCTGCCGCGAAAGCTTCGAAGGTTCGAATCCTTCCCCCTCCACCAGATTTTGCCGACGTGCTGCCGTCCGGCTGCAAAAGTGGGTAGGCGGGTATAGTTCAATGGTAGAACCTCAGCCTTCCAAGCTGATGGTGCGGGTTCGATTCCCGCTACCCGCTCCAGTTTCTGGCCAGCGCAGTAGTTGTAGAGAGTCGTAGAGTTTTGCTCATGTAGCTCAGGGGTAGAGCACACCCTTGGTAAGGGTGAGGTCGACGGTTCAAATCCGTCCATGAGCTCCATATTGAAAAAGGCGAGCCAAGTGCTCGCCTTTTCTTTTCCCGGAGGCGCGCCGGGGGTTGTAAGGCGGGATCGCTTCCGCTATCATTGCGCCCGCTGTTGCGTAGGCTGCCTGCAAAAGGGGCGAAGCAATGGCGCCGATACAGGCCAGTAGCTCAATTGGCAGAGCAGCGGTCTCCAAAACCGCAGGTTGGGGGTTCGATTCCCTCCTGGCCTGCCAGTCTTCCCCAGGCTGGCGATATCTCTTATACTTTCATGTTTCGATTGCCGCACCCTGAGGAGTCTCGTTTTCATGAAACATAACGCCGAGGTGCAGGAGTCGCGCCACGACGGGCTCAAGTGGGCGGTGGTCGTTTCCTTGGTGGTCGTTGCCGTGGTTGGCAATTCCTATTTTGCCGATCAGGCCATCCTCTATCGGGTGCTGGGCGTGGTGGCGCTGTGTGCTCTGGCCGCGGTAGTCGGCTTTACTACTACCAAGGGGCGCGATCTGCTTGAGCTCGCTCGCAGTGCGCGCAAGGAAATTCAGCGCGTGGTCTGGCCGACCCGCCCCGAGACCATTCAGACCACTGCCATCGTGCTGGTGGCGGTGCTGGTGGTGGGCCTGATGCTATGGCTGATGGACACCATTCTAGGCTGGGCGATGTCCGGCGTCATCGGTTAGGAGATTCCATGTCCAAGCGTTGGTATGTCGTGCATGCCTACTCCGGTTTCGAGAAGCATGTCATGCGCTCGCTCATCGAGCGCGTGAAGATGTATGGCATGGAGGACCGCTTCGGCGAGATTCTGGTGCCGACCGAGGAAGTGGTGGAGATGCGCGACGGCAAGCGTCGCAAGAGCGAGCGCAAGTTCTATCCTGGCTACGTGCTGGTCGAGATGGAGATGGATGATGGCACCTGGCACCTGGTCAACGAGACGCCGCGCGTGATGGGCTTCATCGGTGGCACCAAGGAGAAGCCGGCGCCGATCACTCAGAAAGAAGCCGATGCCATCCTGCGCCGTGTGCAGGACGGTACCGACAAGCCGCGCCCCAAGACCCTGTTCGAGCCGGGTCAGTCGGTGCGCGTCGTCGATGGCCCCTTCGCCGACTTCAATGGCGTGGTCGAAGAGGTCAACTACGACAAGAGCCGTCTGCAGGTCAGTGTGCTGATCTTCGGCCGCTCGACGCCTGTCGAGCTCGAGTTTTCACAGGTCGAGAAGGACTGAGTTTCGACCTGAACGTATCGTATGAGCCGCTGGGCGGTTCATTAACCCGGGGAGCCGCAAGGCGCTACTACCCAACTGGAGTCTACCCATGGCCAAGAAAGTACAGGCTTACATCAAGCTGCAGGTCGCAGCTGGTAAAGCCAATCCGAGTCCCCCCGTCGGCCCTGCGCTGGGTCAGCACGGTGTCAATATCATGGAATTCTGCAAGGCGTTCAACGCCGAGACCCAGGACATCGAGCCGGGTCTGCCGACGCCCGTGGTGATCACCGTCTATTCCGACCGCAGCTTCACCTTCATCACCAAGACGCCGCCGGCAGCCGTGCTGCTGAAGAAGGCCGCTGGTATCAAGTCCGGCTCAGGCGAGCCGAACAAGAAGAAGGTCGGTACCGTGACCCGCGAGCAGCTCGAAGAGATCGCCAAGACCAAAGAGCCGGATCTGACGGCTGCCGATCTCGACGCCGCCGTGCGTACCATTGCCGGTAGTGCCCGTAGCATGGGCCTCAACGTGGAGGGCCTCTGATCATGGCTAAACTGACCAAGCGTGCCAAGCTGATCAACGAAAAGGTCGAGGCCGGAAAGGTCTACTCCCTGGAAGAAGCCGTGGCGCTGCTCAACGAGCTGTCCACTGTCAAGTTCAAGGAGTCGCTGGACGTCGCCATCAACCTTGGCGTTGACCCGCGTAAATCCGACCAGGTGGTGCGTGGCGCGACCGTCATGCCCAACGGTACCGGCAAGGACGTGCGCGTTGCCGTCTTCACCCAGGGTGCCAATGCCGATGCCGCCAAAGAAGCCGGTGCCGATATCGTCGGCATGGACGACCTGGCCGAGCAGGTCAAGAAAGGCCAGCTCGATTTCGACGTGGTCATCGCGTCACCGGATGCCATGCGCGTGGTTGGCCAGCTGGGCCAGATCCTCGGTCCGCGCGGCCTGATGCCGAACCCCAAGGTCGGCACCGTGACCCCCGATGTGGTCACCGCCGTCAAGAACGCCAAGGCGGGCCAGGTGCGCTTCCGTACAGACAAGAACGGTATCATCCACACTACCTTGGGCAAGGTCGATTTCGACGCAGCCGCGATTCAGGGCAACCTCGACGCGCTTGTCGCCGATCTCAAGAAGCTCAAGCCGAGCACCTCCAAGGGTGTGTATTTCAAGAAGGTGACCCTGTCCACCACCATGGGGCCGGGCATCACCGTCGACCACTCTGCGCTGGTGTAAGCCAGGCGAGTATCGACGCAACAGGCAGTAACTTTGCGGTCCCCGTGCGCGGCGTCAAGGCGTAACGGCGGGGCACCGTCAAAGACCGCAGGTGCCGCTCCTTGGAGCGGCTTAATCGCCCCTTGAGGGTGCCTGCGCAGATGGTGTGGCCGCCAGTCATCTGGTGAGCACCATCATCCAGGACCTCCACCGGGCCAGTTGGCGGGTGGGGGAGATGGTAACCACCGGAATGCTCGATACGGGCTTCCGGCACGAAGGAGTGATCACCGTGCCACTAGCACTCGAAGGCAAGAAAGCGATCGTTGCCGAGGTCAGTGAAGCGGCCAAGGATGCGCTCTCCGTCGTCGTTGCCGACTCGCGTGGCGTTGCCGTAGGGGCAATGACCGACCTGCGCAAGCAGGCCCGCGAGAATGGCGTGCAGATCCGTGTTGTGCGCAACACCCTGGCACGCCGCGCCCTCGAGGGTACTCCCTGGGAGTGCCTCAACGAGACGTTCTCGGGTCCGACCATGCTGGCCTTCTCCTATGAGCACCCGGGCGCTGCCGCCCGCCTGTTCAAGGAGTTCGCCAAGGGTGAGAAGGAATTCGAGGTCAAGGCGCTGGCATACGAAGGCGAGTTCATCCCGGCTTCCGACCTGGATCGCCTGGCAACGCTGCCGACCTACGACGAGGCCATCGCCAAGCTGATGTCCGTCATGAAGGAAGCGTCCGCTGGCAAGCTGGTTCGTACTCTCGCTGCGCTGCGTGACCAGAAGCAGGAAGAGGCCGCCTGATCGGCGAACTCGATCCCGCTGTCTGAATCGAACACTGTATCAATGAGCGCTCGGGCGACCGAGGCTCCCGCAAAGTTTAGGAATTTGACAATGGCACTGACCAAAGAAGACATCATCAACGCCGTCGCCGACATGTCCGTGATGGAAGTCGCCGAGCTGGTCGAAGCGATGGAAGAGAAGTTCGGCGTGTCCGCTGCCGCTGCCGTCGTGGCTGGCCCGGCTGCCGCTGGCGAAGCTGTTGAAGAGCAGACCGAGTTCGACCTGGTGCTGACTGGCGCTGGCGAGAAGAAGGTCAACGTGATCAAGGTCGTTCGCGAGATCACCGGCCTGGGCCTGAAGGAAGCCAAGGGTGCCGTCGACGGCGCTCCGGCGACCATCAAGGAAGCGATGTCCAAGGACGACGCTGAAGAAGCCAAGAAAAAGCTGGAAGAAGCCGGCGCGTCCGTGGAGCTCAAGTAATCCTTGTGCCCACGGCTTCACGCGCTGCGTAAGCTTCCACGGCTGGTGGCGGGACACCCGCTGCCGGCCTTTTTCTGTTGTTACTAGCCGGCCGCCATGTTGGCGTAGCCGCTAGCCGAATTCCGACGGCGAGCTCTCATACGGGGGCTTGCCGTCAGCGCCTGACGGTAGTGCTCTCGTCGGGTGGCGCCGACACGCATCGGTCACCCATGGTGAACAAGCTGGGGAATACAGATGGCTTACTCATACACTGAGAAAAAACGCATCCGCAAGGATTTCGGCAAACTGCCCCAAGTGATGGATGTGCCCTACCTGCTGGCCATCCAGCTTGATTCCTACTACGACTTCCTCCAGCAGGATCGGGCGCCGGAAGAACGCATGGAGATCGGCCTCAATGCCGCCTTCAAGTCGGTCTTCCCGATCGAGAGCTTTTCGGGCAACGCCGCGCTCGAATACGTCAGCTACCGTTTCGGCACCCCGGCCTTCGATGTCAAGGAGTGCCAGCTGCGCGGCGTCACCTACTCTGCACCGCTGCGCGTCAAGGTGCGCCTGATCATCTACGATCGCGAGTCATCCAACAAGGCGATCAAGGATATCAAGGAGCAGGAAGTCTACATGGGGGAGATCCCCCTGATGACCGAGAACGGTACCTTCGTCGTCAACGGTACCGAGCGCGTCATCGTCTCCCAGCTGCACCGCTCGCCGGGCGTGTTCTTCGATCACGACAAGGGCAAGAGCCACTCTTCCGGCAAGCTGCTCTACTCGGCTCGCGTGATTCCTTACCGCGGCTCGTGGCTCGACTTCGAGTTCGATCCCAAGGACAGCGTGTTCGTGCGCATCGACCGTCGCCGCAAGCTGCCGGCTTCGGTGCTGCTGCGCGCGCTGGGCATGAGCGCCGAAGAGATCCTCGAGCAGTTCTTCGAGACCAGCACCTTCCATATCGAGAAGTCCGGCTTCTCGGTGGATCTGGTGCCGTCACGCCTGCGTGGCGAGACCGCCACCTTCGACATCAAGGATGTCGACGGCAGCGTGATCGTCGAGGAAGGCCGCCGGGTGACCCAGAAGCATATCCGGCAGATGGAGAAGTCGGGCCTCGAGCGTCTCGAGGTGCCGATGGAGTACCTGTACGGCAAGACCCTGGCCCGCGATCAGGTCGATCCCAACAGTGGTGAGCTGATCTGCGAGTGCAACACCGAGATCACGCCGGAGCTGATGGAGAAGCTGGCCCAGGCCGGTATCACCAGCCTCGAGACGCTGTATACCAACGATCTCGACTGCGGTCCGTTCATCTCCGACACCCTGAAGCTCGATACCACCCGGTCGCAGCTCGAGGCGCTGGTCGAGATCTACCGCATGATGCGCCCCGGCGAGCCGCCCACCAAGGAGGCCGCCGAGACGCTGTTCCGTAACCTGTTCTTCAGCGAAGACCGCTACGACCTGTCGGGCGTTGGCCGCATGAAGTTCAACCGTCGCCTGCGCCGCGAAGGCGACACCGGCTCCGGGGTGCTCGACAACCAGGACATCATCGACGTGCTCAGGGAGCTGATTGCGATCCGCAACGGCTTCGGCGACGTCGATGATATCGATCACCTGGGCAACCGTCGCATCCGCTGCGTGGGCGAGATGGCCGAGAACCAGTTCCGCGTTGGCCTGGTGCGCGTCGAGCGTGCGGTCAAGGAGCGTCTCTCCATGGCCGAGAGCGAAGGCCTGATGCCCCAGGACCTGATCAACGCCAAGCCCGTCGCCGCGGCGGTCAAGGAGTTCTTCGGTTCCAGCCAGCTGTCGCAGTTCATGGATCAGAACAACCCGCTCTCCGAGGTGACCCACAAGCGTCGCGTGTCGGCACTCGGCCCGGGCGGCCTGACCCGCGAGCGCGCCGGTTTCGAGGTGCGTGACGTTCACGCCACCCACTACGGCCGGCTGTGCCCGATCGAGACGCCGGAAGGCCCCAACATCGGCCTGATCAACTCGCTGGCCACCTACAGCCACACCAACAGCTACGGTTTCCTCGAGACACCGTACCGCAAGGTCGTTGATCGCCAGGTCACCGACGATGTGGTGCACCTCTCGGCGATCGAGGAGGGCGACTTCATCATCGCTCAGGCCTCGGCCACCGTCGACGGGTCGAACAAGCTGATCGACGACCTGGTGCAGGTCCGCCACCGCGGCGAGACCACCTTCATGGCGCCCGACAAGGTGACCCTGATGGACGTCTCGCCGCGCCAGGTGGTGTCGGTGGCTGCGGCGCTGATCCCGTTCCTCGAGCACGATGACGCCAACCGCGCCCTGATGGGGTCGAACATGCAGCGTCAGGCGGTGCCGACCCTGCGTGCCGACAAGCCGCTGGTGGGGACCGGCATGGAGCGCTTCGTGGCCCGCGACTCCGGCGTTTGCGCCGTGGCCGGCCGCGGCGGTGTGATCGACTCGGTCGACGCCAAGCGCATCGTGGTGCGGGTCAACGAGGATGAGATCATCGGCGGCGAAGCCGGCGTCGATATCTACAACCTGACCAAGTACGTGCGTTCCAACCAGAATACCTGCATGAACCAGCGTCCCATCGTGCGCCCCGGTGACGAAGTGGCGCGTGGCGACATCCTCGCCGACGGCCCGTCCGTCGACATGGGCGATCTGGCCCTGGGCCAGAACATGCGCATCGCCTTCATGCCCTGGAACGGCTACAACTTCGAGGACTCGATCCTGGTCTCGGAGCGCGTGGTGCAGGAAGATCGCTTCACCACCATCCACATCCAGGAACTGACCTGCGTGTCCCGCGACACCAAGCTGGGCGCCGAGGAGATCACCTCGGACATTCCCAATGTCGGTGAGTCGGCCCTCGGCAAGCTCGACGAGGCCGGCGTGGTCTACATCGGTGCCGAAGTCGGCCCTGGCGACATCCTGGTCGGTAAGGTCACGCCCAAGGGCGAGACCCAGCTGACCCCGGAAGAGAAGCTGCTGCGTGCGATCTTCGGCGAGAAGGCCAGCGACGTGAAGGACACCTCGCTGCGTGCGCCGACCGGCATGCGCGGAACCGTGATCGACGTCCAGGTCTTCACTCGCGACGGCGTCGAGAAGGACTCACGGGCGTTGTCCATCGAGCAGATGCAGCTCGACGAAGTGCGCAAGGATCTCCAGGAGACCTATCGCATCGCCGAAGACGCCACCTTCGAGCGCCTCAAGCGCACCCTCGACGGCCAGGCCGTCAACGGTGGGCCCAAGCTCAAGAAGGGCGACGTGCTCAGCGACGAGTACCTCGAGGAGCTGCCGCGTCAGCAGTGGTTCAAGCTGCGTCTGCAGGACGAGTCGCTCAACGAGCTGCTGGCCCAGGCCGACGAACAGCTCGAGAACCGTCGCAAGGAGATGGACGAGCGTTTCGAGGACAAGAAGCGCAAGCTGACCCAGGGCGACGACCTGGCGCCGGGCGTGCTCAAGATCGTCAAGGTCTACATGGCGGTCAAGCGGCGCATCCAGCCGGGTGACAAGATGGCTGGGCGTCACGGTAACAAGGGCGTCATCTCGGCCATCATGCCGATCGAAGATATGCCCTTCGACGCCGGTGGCGAGCCGGTCGACGTGGTCCTCAACCCGCTCGGCGTGCCGTCGCGGATGAACGTCGGTCAGGTCCTCGAGACCCACCTCGGCATGGCCGCGCGTGGCCTGGGGATGAAGATCGAGCGCATGCTGCGCGAGGCTCGCGACCAGCAGGTCGGCGAGATCCGCGACTTCCTCGGCAAGATCTACAACACCGCGGGTACCCGTCATGAGGACATCGATTCGCTGTCCGACGACGAGGTGATCGCCCTGGCCAAGAACCTGCAGGGCGGCGTGCCCATGGCGACCCCGGTCTTCGACGGCGCCAAGGAGCACGAGATCAAGCACCTGCTGACCCTCGCCGACCTGCCGGATTCCGGTCAGATGACGCTGTTCGATGGGCGTACCGGCGAATCCTTCGACCGGCCGGTGACGGTGGGCTACATGTACATGTTGAAGCTCAACCACCTGGTCGATGACAAGATGCACGCGCGTTCTACCGGCTCCTACTCGCTGGTCACCCAGCAGCCGCTGGGCGGCAAGGCGCAGTTCGGTGGTCAGCGCTTCGGCGAGATGGAGGTCTGGGCGCTGGAGGCGTACGGCGCGGCCTATACCCTCCAGGAGATGCTCACGGTCAAGTCCGACGATGTCGAAGGGCGGACCAAGATGTACAAGAGCATCGTCGACGGCGACCACACTATGCAGGCAGGCATGCCGGAGTCCTTCAATGTGCTGGTGAAGGAAATCCGCTCGCTGGGCATCGATATCGAGTTAGAGAGCTAGGAGCCCCCCAATGAAAGATTTGGTGAAAGTCCTCAAATCGCAGGCTCAGTCCGAAGAGTTTGACGCGATCAAGATTACGCTCGCGT
Source organism: Halomonas salipaludis (assembly GCF_002286975.1). Classification (GTDB taxonomy): domain Bacteria; phylum Pseudomonadota; class Gammaproteobacteria; order Pseudomonadales; family Halomonadaceae; genus Franzmannia; species Franzmannia salipaludis. The sequence goes on along the minus strand of NZ_NSKB01000011.1, from coordinate 130,154 downwards.
CACCGGAAATGATCCGCTCCTGGTCCTACGGCGAAGTGAAGAAGCCCGAGACCATCAACTACCGCACCTTCAAGCCGGAGCGGGATGGCCTGTTCTGCGCCAAGATCTTCGGTCCGGTGAAGGACTACGAGTGTCTGTGCGGCAAGTACAAGCGCATGAAGCACCGTGGCATCATCTGCGAGAAGTGCGGCGTCGAGGTGACCAAGGCCGCGGTGCGCCGCGAGCGCATGGGCCATATCGAGCTGGCCAGCCCCGTCGCGCACATCTGGTTCCTCAAGTCGCTGCCGTCGCGCATCGGCATGTTCCTCGACATGACCCTGCGTGACATCGAGCGGGTGCTCTACTTCGAGAGCTTCGTGGTCATCGACCCGGGCATGACCACGCTGGAGCGTGGCCAGCTGCTCAACGACGAGCAGTACTTCGAGGCCCTCGAGGAGTTCGGTGACGACTTCGACGCTCGCATGGGCGCCGAAGCGGTCCAGGCGCTGCTCAAGGACATCGATCTGGCCGAGGAGATTGACCGGCTGCGCGAGGAGATTCCGCAGACCAACTCCGAAACCAAGATCAAGAAGCTGTCCAAGCGCCTCAAGCTGCTCGAGGCCTTCTACAAGTCCGGCAATGCGCCGGCGTGGATGGTCATGGAAGTGCTGCCGGTGCTGCCGCCGGACCTGCGTCCGCTGGTGCCGCTGGACGGCGGCCGCTTCGCGACCTCGGATCTCAACGATCTGTACCGCCGGGTGATCAACCGCAACAACCGCCTCAAGCGGCTGCTCGACCTCAATGCGCCGGACATCATCGTGCGCAACGAGAAGCGCATGCTGCAGGAGTCGGTGGATGCGCTGCTCGACAACGGCCGCCGCGGCCGCGCCATCACTGGCTCCAACAAGCGTCCGCTGAAGTCGCTGGCCGACATGATCAAGGGCAAGCAGGGGCGCTTCCGCCAGAACCTGCTGGGCAAGCGCGTCGACTACTCCGGCCGCTCGGTGATCACCGTGGGTCCGACCCTGCGCCTGCACCAGTGCGGCCTGCCCAAGAAGATGGCGCTGGAGCTGTTCAAGCCATTCATCTACTCCAAGCTGCAGTCGCTGGGCTACGCCTCGACGATCAAGGCGGCCAAGAAGATGGTCGAGCGCGAGCTGCCCGAGGTGTGGGACATCCTCGCCGATGTCATCCGCGAGCACCCGGTACTGCTCAACCGCGCGCCGACCCTGCACCGCCTCGGCATCCAGGCCTTCGAGCCGCTGCTGATCGAGGGCAAGGCGATCCAGCTGCACCCGCTGGTGTGTGCCGCCTACAACGCCGACTTCGACGGTGACCAGATGGCGGTCCACGTACCGCTGACCCTGGAAGCCCAGCTCGAGGCGCGGGCGCTGATGATGGCCACCAACAACGTGCTGTCGCCGGCCAACGGCGAGCCGATCATCGTGCCGTCCCAGGACGTGGTGCTGGGTCTGTATTACATGACCCGCGAGAAGATCAACGCCAAGGGCGAGGGGATGGTCTTCTCCAACCTCAAAGAGGTCGAGCGCGCCTACGGTACCCAGAGCGTCTCCATGCATGCTCGCGTCAAGGTGCGTCTGACCGAGTACCTGGCGGAGGAAGAGGGCGGTGAGAAGATCGAGCAGACCTCGATCTTTGATACCACCGTGGGCCGTGCCCTGTTGTTCCGGATTCTGCCCAAGGGGGCGCCTTTCGAGCTGGTCAACCAGCCGATGAAGAAGAAGGCGATCTCCAAGCTGATCAACGAGGTCTACCGCCGCGCTGGCCTCAAGGAAGCGGTGATCTTCGCCGACCAGCTGATGTACACCGGCTTCCGCATGGCGACCTGGTCGGGTGCCTCGATCGGCGTCAACGACTTCGTCATCCCCGAGTCCAAGAAGGGCATCGTCGATGCCGCCGAGGACGAGGTGAAGGAGATCGAGGATCAGTTCTCCTCGGGCCTGGTCACCGCCGGCGAGAAGTACAACAAGGTCATCGACATCTGGTCCAAGGCCAACGACAAGGTGGCCAAGGCGATGATGGCGGGCATCTCCAAGGAGACCGTGGTCGACCGTGACGGCAACGAGGTGGAGCAGGACTCGTTCAACAGCGTGTTCATCATGGCCGACTCCGGGGCCCGTGGTAGTGCCGCCCAGATCCGCCAGCTGGCGGGCATGCGTGGCCTGATGGCCAAGCCCGACGGCTCGATCATCGAGACCCCGATCACCGCTAACTTCCGTGAGGGTCTGAACGTACTGCAGTACTTCATCTCCACCCACGGCGCGCGTAAGGGTCTGGCGGATACGGCACTCAAGACCGCCAACTCCGGCTACCTGACCCGTCGTCTGGTCGACGTGGCCCAGGACCTGGTGATCACCGAGACCGACTGCGGCACCGAAGAGGGCCTGACCCTGCACCCGGTGATCGAGGGTGGCGACATCATCGTCTCCCTGGCGCAGCGCGTGTTGGGCCGGGTGGTGGCGCAGGACGTCATCGACCCGGCCACCGACGAAGTGCTGATTCCGCGCGGCACCCTGCTCGACGAGAAGTGGTGCGCCGAGCTCGACACCATGGGGGTCGACGAGATCGTGGTGCGCTCGACCATCGCCTGTGAGACCGCTCACGGCGTCTGCTCGGCCTGTTATGGTCGCGACCTGGCGCGTGGCCATCAGGTCAATATCGGCGAGTCGGTGGGCGTCATCGCCGCCCAGTCGATCGGTGAGCCCGGCACCCAGCTGACCATGCGTACCTTCCACATCGGTGGTGCCGCTTCGCGGGCCTCGGCAGTGGATAGTGTCCAGGTCAAGCACGGTGGGCGCGTGCGCCTGCACAACATCAAGTCGGTGGAGCGTGCCGATGGCAAGCTGGTGGTGGTCTCGCGCTCCAGCGCCCTGGCCGTCGCCGACGACCACGGCCGCGAGCGCGAGTACTACAAGCTGCCCTACGGCGCTGAGCTGTCGGTCAAGGACGGCGATGCCGTCGACGCTGGTCAGGCGGTGGCCAAGTGGGATCCGCACACCCACCCCATCGTCGCCGAGGTCGAGGGCAAGGTGCAGTACATCGACATGGACGAAGGCATCTCCATCCACCGCAGCGTGGACGAGATGACCGGCCTGTCGTCGATCGAGGTGATCGAGTCGGCGGCGCGTCCCGCTGCGGGTCGCGAAAAGCGCCCGATGATCATGCTGACCAACGACGCCGGCGAACATGTGGCACTGCCGGGCTCCAATACCCCGGTGCAGTACCTGCTGCCGGGCAAGGCGATCATCTCGGCCGAGAACGGCGCCAAGGTGGGCATTGGCGAGGTCGTGGCGCGTATCCCGGTGGAGGCGTCCGGCAACAAGGACATCACCGGTGGTCTGCCTCGCGTGGCCGACCTGTTCGAAGCGCGCAAGCCGAAAGAGCCGGCGATCCTCGCCGAGATCAGCGGCGTGATCAGCTTCGGCAAGGAGACCAAGGGCAAGCGCCGTCTGGCGATCACCCCGGAATCCGGCGAGCCGTTCGAGATGCTGATCCCCAAGTGGCGCCAGATCGCGGTGTTCGAAGGCGAGACCGTCGAGCGCGGCGAGGTTATCTCCGACGGCCCCAGCAGCCCCCACGATATCCTGCGCCTGCTGGGCGTGGCCGAGCTGGCCAAGTACATCACTGCCGAGGTGCAGGAGGTCTACCGGCTGCAGGGCGTGGGCATCAACGACAAGCACATCGAAGTAATCGTGCGTCAGATGCTGCGCAAGATCGAGATCACCGATGCCGGCGACTCCAGCTTCATCACCGGCGATCAGGTCGAGCTGGTGCGGGTGCTGGAGGAGAACGCGCGGCTGGCGGCGGAAGACAAGTTCCCCGCCAAGTACGACCGCCTGCTGCTCGGCATCACCAAGGCCAGCCTGGCCACCGAGTCGTTCATCTCCGCGGCCTCCTTCCAGGAGACCACGCGGGTGTTGACCGAGGCGGCGGTAACCGGCAAGCGCGATTACCTGCGCGGCCTCAAGGAAAACGTGGTGGTGGGACGCCTGATCCCGGCCGGTACTGGTCTCACCCACCACGCCGAGCGCAAGCGCAAGCGTGAAGACGCCGAGCGTACGCTCAGCCCGTCGGCCTTCGATGTCGAGCAGGAGTTGGGCGCTCAGCTCACCGCCCTCGATGCCGATGAAGACGACATCTAGGCAGTGTCTTGCAGTGCGGCGCCGGCAGCGGCGCCGCACTGGTCGGGCCCAGGCTTGACGGGCATTGCAGCAAGACAGTAGAATGCGCAGCCTTTAATAGTGGGGTGGGTACGCCCGCACCCACAGTAAAGGCTAAGGCAATCATTGGAGTCAGCAACAGACCATGGCAACTATTAATCAGCTCGTGCGCAAGCCGCGCAAGCGTCCCGTCGCCAAGAGCGACGTGCCGGCGCTGCAGGCCTGCCCGCAAAAGCGCGGCGTTTGCACCCGCGTCTACACCACCACCCCGAAGAAGCCGAACTCGGCCCTGCGTAAGGTATGCCGCGTGCGCCTGACCAACGGCTTCGAAGTGTCGTCCTACATCGGCGGTGAAGGCCACAACCTCCAGGAGCACTCCGTGGTCCTGATTCGCGGTGGCCGCGTCAAGGATTTGCCGGGTGTGCGCTATCACACCGTGCGCGGCGCTCTCGACACCTCGGGTGTCCAGAACCGCAAGCAGGGCCGTTCCAAGTACGGCACCAAGCGTCCCAAGTCCTAACTCGGGACGACATGACATACAGCATTGCAACGGTCAGATAAGAGTAAGGTCGAGCGGCCCGCGTGGCGAGTCTCGAGTTTACCTGAAGGACCCTTTACTGAGGGCTTATCATGCCTAGAAGAAGAGTAGCAGCGAAGCGCGAGATTCTGCCGGATCCCAAGTTCGGAAGTGAGCGCCTGGCCAAGTTCATGAACCACCTGATGATCAGCGGCAAGAAGTCTGTTGCTGAGAAGATCGTCTATGGTGCGCTGGATATCGTCATCGAGCGCAGCAAGGAAGAGCCGCTGGAGATTTTCGACAAGGCGCTGGAAACCATCCAGCCCATGGTCGAGGTCAAGTCTCGTCGGGTCGGTGGTGCAACCTACCAGGTGCCCGTGGAAGTTCGTCCCTCTCGCCGTCAGGCCCTGGCCATGCGCTGGCTGGTAGACGCCGCTCGCAACCGTGGTGAAAAGACCATGGTGCAGCGTCTCGCCGGCGAAATGCTGGATGCTGCCGAAGGCAAGGGTGCGGCAGTCAAGAAGCGCGAAGACGTGCACCGCATGGCAGAAGCCAACAAGGCTTTCTCCCACTACCGGTTCTAAGCACGGCGCGCTCGCCGACTTCCATACACGACGTGCTGCCCTGGCGGGTAGCACGTGCAACCAATGGGGAATTCCATCGTGGCACGCAAGACTCCGCTCAAGCGTTACCGCAACATTGGTATCGTCGCCCACGTTGACGCCGGTAAGACAACTACCACCGAGCGTGTCCTGTTCTATACCGGCCTGTCGCACAAGGTTGGCGAGGTTCATGATGGCGCCGCCACCATGGACTGGATGGAGCAGGAGCAGGAGCGTGGTATCACCATCACCTCCGCGGCGACCACCTGCTTCTGGCAGGGCATGAACAAGCAGTTCGATGAGCACCGCATCAACATCATCGACACCCCGGGGCACGTCGACTTCACCATCGAGGTGGAGCGTTCGCTGCGCGTGCTCGACGGCGCGGTGGTGGTGCTGTGCGGCTCCTCCGGCGTGCAGCCGCAGACCGAGACCGTGTGGCGCCAGGCCAACAAGTACGAAGTGCCGCGCATGGTGTTCGTCAACAAGATGGACCGCGCCGGCGCCGACTTCTTCATGGTTGTCGACCAGCTCAAGGAGCGCCTCGGCGCCAATGCGGTTCCGATCCAGATCAACTGGGGCACCGAGGAAGACTTCAAGGGCGTCATCGACCTGCTGCAGATGAAGGCGATTCTGTGGAACGAAGACGACCTGGGCATGAGCTATGACCTGGCCGACATCCCCGCCGAGCTGCAGGAAACCGCAGAGAAGTATCGCGAGGAGATGGTCGAGGCCGCTGCCGAAGGCTCCGAGGAGCTGATGGACAAGTACCTCGAGGGCGGCGAGCTAACGATTGAAGAGATCAAGGCCGGCCTGCGCGCGCGCACCCTGGCCAACGAGATTGTGCTGGTCACCTGCGGTTCGGCGTTCAAGAACAAGGGCGTCCAGGCGGTGCTCGACGGCGTCATCGAGTTCATGCCGTCACCCACCGAGGTCAAGGCCATCGAGGGTGAACTGGACGACAAGGATGGCACCATCGCCACCCGCGAGGCTGACGACAGCGCGCCGTTCGCGGCCCTGGCGTTCAAGATTGCCACCGACCCGTTCGTCGGCACCCTGACCTTCATCCGCGTCTATTCGGGCGTGCTCAAGTCGGGTGACAGCATCTTCAACTCGGTCAAGAGCAAGAAGGAGCGCGTCGGCCGTATCGTGCAGATGCACTCCAACTCGCGCGAGGAGATCAAAGAGGTCTACGCCGGCGATATCGCCGCCTGTATCGGCCTCAAGGATGTCACTACCGGTGACACCCTGTGCGATCTCAACGACAAGATCGTCCTCGAGCGCATGGAATTCCCGGATCCGGTGATCTCGGTGGCCGTGGAGCCGAAGTCCAAGGCCGACCAGGAGAAGATGGGCGTGGCACTGGGCAAGCTGGCCCAGGAGGACCCGTCGTTCCGCGTCAAGACCGACGAGGAGACCGGCCAGACCATCATCTCCGGTATGGGCGAGCTGCACCTCGATATCATCGTCGACCGCATGCGTCGCGAGTTCAAGGTCGAGGCTAACATCGGCAAGCCGCAGGTCGCCTATCGCGAAACCATTCGCGGCAGCGTCGAGCAGGAAGGCAAGTTCGTGCGCCAGTCCGGCGGTCGTGGCCAGTTCGGCCATGTCTGGCTGCGCATCGAGCCGTTCACCGAAGCGGAAAAGGAAGAGGACGAAGAAGTCCACTTCAAGTTCTCCTCCGAAATCGTCGGCGGCGTGGTTCCCAAGGAATACGTGCCCGCTGTCGAGAAAGGGGCCTATGAGCAGCTGCAAAACGGTGTCATCGCGGGCTACCCGATGATCGACGTCAAGGTCACGCTGTATGATGGCTCCTATCACGACGTGGACTCCAACGAGACCGCGTTCAAGATCGCCTCTTCCATGGCGATCAAAGAAGGTGCCAGAAAGGCCAAGGCCGTGCTGCTGGAGCCGATGATGAAGGTCGAAGTCGTGACCCCCGAGGAATTCATGGGTGACGTCATGGGCGACCTGAACCGTCGTCGCGGTCTGGTGCAGGGCATGGATGACTCGTCTTCGGGCAAGATCATCCGCGCAATGGTGCCGCTGGGTGAGATGTTCGGTTATGCGACCGACCTGCGCTCTCAGACCCAGGGCCGCGCAAGCTACTCCATGGAGTTTGCAAAGTACGACGAGGCGCCCTCCAGCGTCGTTGAAGCCGTCATCAACCAGAACGGTTAACCGTTAGCTAACGTAAAGAGGTTATAGCAGTGGCTAAGGAAAAATTTGAACGTTCCAAACCGCACGTCAACGTCGGCACCATCGGTCACGTCGACCACGGTAAGACCACACTGACTGCGGCCCTGACTCGCGTGTCTGCCGAGGTGTTCGGCGGCGAATGGCGCCAGTTCGACAGCATCGACAACGCTCCGGAAGAGCGTGAGCGCGGCATCACCATCGCCACCGCTCACGTCGAGTACCAGTCCGAAGAGCGCCACTACGCGCACGTCGACTGCCCGGGCCACGCCGACTACGTCAAGAACATGATCACCGGTGCTGCCCAGATGGACGGCGCTATCTTGGTCTGTTCCGCAGCCGACGGCCCCATGCCGCAGACCCGTGAGCACATCCTGCTGTCGCGTCAGGTCGGCGTGCCGTACATCGTCGTGTTCCTGAACAAGGCCGACATGGTCGACGACGAAGAGCTGCTCGAGCTGGTCGAGATGGAAGTGCGCGAACTCCTCTCCGAGTACGACTTCCCGGGCGACGACACCCCGATCATCATCGGCTCTGCGCTGATGGCGCTGAACGGTGAAGACGACAACGGCATGGGCACCACCGCCGTTGCCAACCTGATCAAGGCCCTGGACGAGTACATCCCGGAGCCGGAGCGTGCCATCGATCAGCCGTTCCTGATGCCGATCGAGGACGTGTTCTCTATCTCGGGCCGCGGCACCGTGGTTACCGGCCGTATCGAGCGCGGTATCGTCAAGGCTGGCGAGGAGATCGAGATCGTCGGTATCAAGGACACCACCAAGACCGTCGTCACTGGTGTCGAGATGTTCCGCAAGCTGCTCGACGAAGGTCGTGCCGGTGAGAACGTCGGCGCTCTGCTGCGCGGCACCAAGCGTGACGACGTCGAGCGCGGTCAGGTCCTGGCCAAGCCGGGCACCATCACTCCGCACACCGTCTTCGAAGCCGAAGTCTACGTGCTGTCCAAGGACGAGGGTGGTCGTCACACGCCGTTCTTCAAGGGCTATCGTCCGCAGTTCTACTTCCGTACCACTGACGTGACCGGTACCTGTGAACTGCCGGAAGGCGTCGAGATGGTCATGCCGGGCGACAATGTCAAGATGGTTGTCACCCTGATCGCTCCGATCGCCATGGAAGACGGCCTGCGCTTCGCGATCCGCGAAGGCGGCCGTACCGTCGGCGCCGGTGTTGTCGCCAAGATCATCCAGTAAGCCTTAGGCTCGCCCGATGATCGAAGGGGGCTCCTGCGGGGGCCCCCTTTCTGCGCATGTTTTCGCCAGAGTGTTTGACTCCGGCTGACACCATGCCTATAATGCGCATCCTTTGAATGCGTGGGTAGACGGCTCGCGCCGTCGACATCCATTGGAGTTTAGGGCTAATGCAGAACCAGAAGATTCGCATTCGGTTGAAAGCGTTCGACCATCGCCTGATCGACCAGTCCGCCGCGGAGATCGTAGAAACCGCCAAGCGTACCGGTGCTCAGGTGCGCGGTCCGATCCCGCTGCCGACCAACCGTGAGCGCTACACCATCCTGATCTCGCCGCACGTCAACAAGGACGCGCGCGACCAGTATGAGATCCGCACTCACAAGCGTGTGCTCGACATCGTCGAACCCACCGAAAAGACCGTTGACGCACTGATGAAGCTCGACCTCGCCGCTGGCGTGGACGTGCAAATCAAACTCGACTAAGACCTCACTAGACACTTGCGGCCCAGCGCCCGGCTTACAGATCGCCGAGCAGCAGCCGCCACGCCGGGATGGCGTCATACAACGTGCTAGTGGAATGCTCTGGAAAGGGCAGCCATAGCGGGTGATAGCCCCGTACACTATTAGGAGACTGAACATGACTATCGGTTTAGTCGGTAAGAAGGCGGGCATGACCCGTGTCTTCACCGAAGATGGCGCATCCGTGCCTGTAACCGTTATCGAGGTTGAGCCTAACCGCGTGACTCGCGTCAAGACCGTCGATGTCGACGGCTACAGCGCAGTCCAGGTGACAACCGGTTCCCGCAAGGCCAAGCACCTGACCAAGGCGCAAGCTGGACAGTTTGCCAAGGCAGGTACCGAGGCCGGTCGTTCACTGATGGAATTTCGTCTCGCCGAAGGCGACGAAGCTCCGGAAGTGGGTGGCGAACTCACCGTATCCCTCTTCGAAGCTGGTCAGATCATCGATGTGACCGGTACCTCCAAGGGCAAGGGCTTCCAAGGCGCCGTCAAGCGCTGGAACTTCCGCACCCAGGACAACACCCACGGTAACTCGCTGTCGCATCGCGCGCCGGGTTCCATCGGCATGTGCCAGACCCCGGGTCGCGTCTTCAAGGGCAAGAAGATGGCCGGTCAGATGGGCAATGTCCGCTGCACCGTGCAGAGCCTGGAAGTCGTCCGTGTCGACGCCGAACGCAACTTGCTGCTGATCAAGGGCGCTGTCCCTGGTGCGCCGGGTAGCGATGTCGTCGTGCGCTCTTCCGTCAAAGCTCGCTGAGGGGGTTGGAACCGATGAATTTGAATCTCGCAGGTGCCAGCGCCGGCACTGTCGAAGTGTCCGATGCGACCTTTGGCAAAGAATTCAACGAAGCACTGGTACACCAGGTCGTCACCGCCTATCTGGCCGGTGGTCGCCAGGGTAGCCGTGCCCAGAAGAACCGCTCTGACGTGCGCGGCGGCGGCAAGAAGCCGTGGCGCCAGAAGGGCACCGGTCGCGCCCGTGCCGGTACCATCCGCTCGCCGCTGTGGCGTAGTGGCGGTGTGACCTTTGCAGCGCGTCCCCAGGACCACTCGCAGAAGGTCAACCGCAAGATGTATCGTGCGGCGATGCGTTCGATCCTCTCCGAGCTGGTGCGTCAGGAGCGTCTGGTGGCGGTCGAGGAGATCACCGTCGACGCGCCCAAGACCAAGCAGCTGGTCGCCAAGCTCGGCGAGCTGGGTCTGGAGAAGGTGCTGATCGTCACCGAAGAGGTCGACGAGAAGCTTTACCTGGCCGCCCGCAACATCCCCAACGTGGATGTAGTGGACGTTGCCGCTGCCGACCCGGTGAGCCTGGTCGCCTTCGACAAGGTGCTGGTCACCGTCTCTGCTCTGCGTAAATTCGAGGAGAAGCTGGCATGAACCAGGAACGTGTATTCAAGGTTCTGCTTGGTCCGCACATGACCGAGAAGGCCGCCTTCGCCGCTGAGCGCAATCAGTATGTGTTCAAGGTGGCGGATGACGCGACCAAGCCGGAAATCAAGAAGGCCGTCCAGGCTCTCTTCGGCAAGAAGGTCGATCGCGTGCAGGTCCTGAACATGAAGGGCAAGACCAAGCGCACCGCACATGGCATCGGCCAGCGCAAGGGTTACCGCAAGGCGTATGTGACCCTGGCCGCGGGCGAGACGCTCGAAGACTTCTCTGGCGCCGAATAAGGGCAGGAGTACGGATCATGGCAGTAGTCAAGACTAAACCCACTTCCGCCGGTCGTCGTCACGTCGTCAAGATCGTCAACGACGAGATCTACAAGGGCCGCGCTTACGCGCCGCTGCTTGAGAAGAAGTCCAAGTCCGGTGGACGTAACAATAACGGTCGCATCACCACCCGCCACGTGGGCGGTGGTCACCGTCAGCACTATCGTATGGTCGACTTCAAGCGCACCAAGGATGGCGTTCCCGCCGTCGTTGAGCGCATCGAGTATGACCCGAACCGCAGTGCCCACATTGCACTGCTCAAGTACCTGGACGGCGAGCGCCGCTACGTCATCGCGCCCAAGGGCGTGAAGGCTGGCGATACCCTCGAGTCCGGCGTCAACGCAGCCATCAAGCGGGGCAATACCCTGCCGCTGCGTAACATCCCGGTGGGCTCCACCGTGCACTGCATCGAGCTGAAGCCCGGCAAGGGCGCGCAGATCGCACGCAGCGCCGGTACCAGCGCGCAGCTGGTCGCCCGCGAAGGCAACTATGCTTCGCTGCGTCTTCGCTCCGGCGAGATGCGCAAGGTCCTGGCCGAGTGCCGTGCGACCCTGGGTGAAGTGAGCAACTCCGAGCACAGCCTGCGTCAACTTGGCAAGGCCGGTGCGAAGCGCTGGAGAGGTGTGCGTCCGACTGTTCGCGGCGTGGCAATGAACCCGGTGGATCACCCGCACGGTGGCGGTGAAGGCCGCACCAGCGGTGGTCGTCACCCGGTCTCCCCGTGGGGTATCCCCACCAAGGGCCACAAGACCCGTAAGAACAAGCGCACCGACAAGCTTATCGTTCGTCGCCGCAAGGCCAAGTAACACACATTAAGGGGTAACGGCTGTGCCACGTTCACTGAAGAAAGGTCCTTTTATCGACCTTCATCTGCTGAAGAAGGTTGAGGCTGCAGTGGAGAAGAGCGACCGCAAACCGATCAAGACCTGGTCGCGTCGCTCCATGATCCTGCCGAACATGGTGGGCCTCACCATTGCAGTCCATAACGGTCGCCAACACGTCCCGGTGCATGTCTCCGAGGAAATGGTTGGCCACAAGCTGGGCGAATTCGCTGCCACCCGCACTTATCGCGGTCATGCGGCGGACAAGAAAGCCAAACGGTAAGCCAGAGAGGATTGAGAGATGGAAGTCACAGCTAAGCTGCGTGGCGCTCGTTTATCCGCCCAGAAGGCCCGTTTGGTGGCTGACCAGGTGCGCGGTAAACCGGTCGCCGAAGCTATTGACCTGCTGACCTTCTCACCGAAGAAGGCTGCCAAGCTGGTCAAGAAAGTGCTTCAGTCCGCCATCGCGAATGCGGAAGAAAACAACGGCATGGACATCGACGAGCTGCGTGTCTCGACCATCTGTGTCGATGAGGGCATGACGCTCAAGCGCATCCAGCCGCGCGCCAAAGGCCGTGCGGATCGTATCTTGAAGCGCACCTGCCACATCACCGTCAAGGTAGCCGAGAAGTAGGAGTCGACCAGATGGGTCAGAAAGTAAATCCGACAGGTATTCGGCTGGGTATCGTCAAAGACCATACCTCGGTGTGGTACGCCGAGCGCGGTGCCTATGCCGACAAGCTGAACAACGATCTCGAAGTGCGTCGCTTCCTCGAGGAGCGTCTGAAGAATGCGTCCGTGAGTCGCATCCACATTGAGCGTCCGGCCAACAACGCCCGTATCACCATTCACACTGCCCGTCCGGGCATCGTGATTGGCAAGAAGGGTGAAGACGTCGACAAGCTGCGTCGCGACGTCACCCAGATGATGGGTGTGCCGGTGCACGTCAACATCGAAGAGGTCCGCAAGCCGGAACTCGACGCCCAGCTCGTCGCGCAGAACATCGCCGGCCAGCTCGAGCGCCGTGTGATGTTCCGTCGCGCCATGAAGCGTTCCGTACAGAACGCCATGCGCCTCGGCGCAGGCGGCATCAAGGTGATGCTGTCAGGTCGTCTTGGCGGTGCGGAAATCGCACGTACCGAATGGTACCGCGAAGGCCGTGTGCCGCTGCATACCCTGCGTGCGGACATCGACTACGCCACCTACGAAGCCAAGACCACCTACGGCATCATCGGTGTCAAGGTCTGGGTCTTCAAGGGTGAAATCCTCGGGGGCATCGAAGAGGTTCGCGCCAAGGCTAAGCAGCCGACGAACGCGCCCTCCAAGAAGAAAGGTTCCAGGTAAGGGGAGAGCGAATCGATGTTACAACCCAAGCGTATGAAATTCCGCAAGATGCAGAAAGGCCGCAACCGTGGCCTGGCGCATCGCGGTAGCAAAGTGAGTTTCGGTGAGTATGGCCTCAAGGCCACGGGGCGCGGTCGCGTTACCGCCCGCCAGATCGAAGCGGGTCGTCGTGCCATCAGCCGTCACGTCAAGCGTGGTGGCAAGATCTGGATCCGTGTGTTCCCGGATAAGCCGATCTCCAAGAAGCCCCTGGAAGTCCGTATGGGTAAGGGGAAGGGCTCGGTCGAGTATTGGGTCGCTCAGATCCAGCCAGGCCGTGTCCTGTACGAGATCGAAGGCGTTTCTGAAGAGCTGGCGCGTGAGGCATTCAGCCTGGCCGCTCAGAAGTTTCCGGTCTCCACCACCTTTGTGAAACGGACGGTGATGTGATGAAAGCCCAGGAAATTCGTGAAAAGTCAGTAGAAGAGCTTAATGAGCAGCTCTTTGAACTCCTCCGCGAGCAGTTCAACCTGCGCATGCAGAAGGCCACCGGCCAACTGAGCCAGACTCATCTGCTCAAGCAGGTCCGTCGGGATATCGCCCGCGTCAAGACTGTGCTCAACGAGAAGGCAGGTGACTGAGATGGCCGAAGAAAAGAAAGCCCGTACGCTCACCGGCAAGGTGGTGAGCGACAAGATGGACAAGTCCATCGTCGTTATGATCGAGCGCCGCGAGCGTCACCCGATCTACGGTAAGTACATGAAGCGCTCCACCAAGCTGCACGCCCATGACGAGGCGAATCAGGCTAAGGACGGCGACACCGTTTCCATCCAGGAATCGCGTCCCCTGTCCAAGAAGAAAGCCTGGACGTTGGTCGAGGTGGTCGAGCAAGCCAAGGGCTAAGTTCGACAAGCGCCTTCGAAACCAGTGCAGTCAGATTAGGTTTGGAGAAAACCGATGATTCAGACTCAGACAATGCTGGATGTCGCCGACAACAGCGGAGCGCGCCGGGTGCAATGCATCAAGGTGCTGGGCGGTTCACACCGCCGCTACGCCCGAGTGGGTGACATCATTAAGGTAACGGTGAAAGAAGCCATCCCGCGGGGCAAGGTCAAAAAGGGCCAGGTTCTCAAGGCGGTGGTCGTTCGCACCCGCAGCGGCGTCCGTCGTCCCGACGGTTCGCTGATCCGCTTCGATGGAAATGCGGCGGTTCTGTTGAACAACACCAACGAGCAGCCGATCGGAACCCGTATTTTTGGGCCGGTCACTCGTGAACTTCGTAATGAAAAGTTCATGAAGATCATTTCCTTGGCGCCTGAAGTGCTGTAAGGAGCGAGGCGGATATGCAAAAGATCAAACGTGATGACGAAGTAATCGTCATCGCCGGCAAGGATAAGGGCAAGCGTGGCACCGTTAAGCGGGTTCTCGAAAACCGCTTCGTGGTGTCCGGTGTGAACATGATCAAGCGTCACACCAAGCCCAATCCCATGGCGGGCAATCAGGGCGGTATCGTCGAGCGCGAGGCTCCGATTCACGCGTCCAACGTAGCCATCTTCAATTCGGAGACCGGTAAGGCGGATCGCGTCGGCTTCCAGGTGAAGGAAGACGGTACCAAGGTACGTATCTACAAGTCGACGCAGACGCAGATCGACGCCTAACGCGAGTCGGGTAGCAAAATGGCGAACTTGAAAGAACGTTATCAGAACGAGGTGGCAGCTCAACTCAAAGAGCAGTTCAGCTACGCCAACGTTATGCAGGTACCCCGGATCACCAAGGTGACCCTCAATATGGGTATCGGCGAAGCGACCAGCGATAAAAAGCTGATCGAAAATGCCGTCGGCGATCTGGAGAAGCTCTCCGGTCAGAAGCCGATGGTCACCAAGGCACGCAAGTCCATCGCGGGCTTCAAGGTGCGTGAAGGCTGGCCCATTGGTATCAAGGTCACACTGCGCAGTGCGCGCATGTGGGACTTCCTGGACCGCCTGGTGAATATCGCGATCCCCCGCGTACGTGACTTCCGTGGTCTCAACCCGAAGTCCTTCGACGGTCGTGGCAACTACTCGATGGGGGTGCGTGAGCAGATCATCTTCCCGGAGATCGAATATGATAAGATCGATCGGATCCGTGGTCTGGACGTCACCATCACCACCACTGCCAACACCGATGAAGAAGGTCGTGCGCTGCTGAGCGCGCTGAACTTCCCGTTCAAGAAATAAGGGTGGGATCATGGCAAAGAAAAGCATGGTAGAGCGCGAACTCAAGCGTACCAAGATGGTCGAGAAGTACGCTGCCAAGCGGCGCGAGCTCAAGGCTATCATCAACGACGTGAACGCTTCCGACGAAGAGCGCTTCGACGCGCAGCTCAAGCTGCAGCAGCTGCCGCGCGACTCCAGCCCGGTGCGTCAGCGTAACCGCTGCCGGATTACTGGCCGTCCGCACGGCTTCTACAACAAGTTCGGCCTCGGCCGCAACAAGCTGCGTGAAGCCGCCATGCGTGGCGACGTCCCTGGACTCAAGAAGTCCAGCTGGTAACGGCCACGTAGAATCATCAGGAGCGCAACGTAATGAGCATGCAAGATACGCTGGCGGATATGTTTACTCGTATCCGCAATGCGCAAATGGCCACCAAGGAGACGGTCACCATGCCGTCCTCCAAGCTGAAGGTCGAGGTGGCCCGCGTATTGAAGGAAGAGGGCTACATTCACGACTTCGCCGTCGCTGAAAGTGCCAAGCCCGAGCTGACCGTGACCCTCAAGTACTTCGAGGGCAAGGCCGTCATCGAGCACATTCAGCGGGTGTCCAAGCCGTCCCTGCGCCAGTACAAGGGCAAGGCTTCACTGCCGAAAGTCGCCGATGGCCTGGGTATCGCGATCGTTTCCACCTCCAATGGCGTGATGACCGATCGTGCGGCCCGTCAGGCTGGTGTCGGTGGCGAAGTCATCTGCACCGTATTCTAGGAGTTTGGAATGTCCCGCGTAGCCAAATATCCGGTTAAATTGCCTAGCGGCGTCGAGGCAAAACTCGACGGCGACCAGCTGAGCGTCAAGGGCGCTCAAGGCACGTTGTCCATGACTATTCATGGCGACGTGATCATCGGCCAGGAAGAGGGTCAACTGACCTTCGTGCCGAGTGAGTCCGCCAAGAGCTGGGCAATGGCCGGCACTACCCGTGCACTGGTCCAGAACATGGTCACCGGTGTAAGCGAGGGCTTCACCAAGTCCCTCGAGATCAATGGCGTCGGCTATCGTGCCCAGGCAAGTGGCAAGACGCTCAACCTGACACTCGGCTTCTCCCACCCGGTCGAATATACGCTGCCGGAAGGTGTCTCTGCGGAAACCCCGAAGAACACCATCATCGTGCTGAAGAGCGCGAGCAAGCAGCAGCTCGGCCAGGTCGCCGCGGAAATCCGCGCCTTCCGTCCGCCCGAACCCTATAAGGGCAAGGGTATCCGGTACGGCGACGAGCAGGTCCGCCGCAAAGAAGCCAAGAAGAAGTAAGGCAGGGTTATGAACGCGAAGAAAGAATCTCGTCTCCGTCGTGCCCGCCGCGCTCGCGCCAAGATTCGCGAGCTGGGCGTGTTCCGCCTGTGCGTAAACCGTACCCCACGCCACATCTATGCGCAGATCATCTCGCCGGATGGTGGCAAGGTCCTGGCCAGCGCTTCGACGCTGGACAAGGCCCTGCGCGAGGGTGCGACAGGTAATTCGGACGCCGCCTCCAAGGTTGGTGCGCTGATTGCCGAACGCGCCAAGCAAGCGGGCATCACTCAGGTTGCCTTCGACCGGGCCGGTTTCAAGTACCACGGTCGAGTCAAGGCCCTGGCCGACGCCGCTCGTGAAGGCGGCCTGGAATTCTAAAGGGTTTTTACGATGGCGAAGAACGAACAGAACAACGGCGATCTGCAAGAGAAACTCGTGCAGGTCAACCGTGTCGCCAAGGTGGTCAAGGGTGGCCGTATCTTCGGTTTCACCGCACTGACCGTCGTTGGTGATGGCAATGGTCGTGTCGGCTTCGGCCGCGGCAAGGCGCGTGAAGTGCCGGTCGCGATCCAGAAAGCCATGGACCAGGCGCGCCGTAACATGATCAAGGTCAGCCTCAGCGGCCATACGCTGCAGTACCCGGTGAAGGCCCGTCATGGCGCCTCCAAGGTATTCATGCAGCCGGCCTCAGAGGGTACCGGGATCATCGCCGGTGGTGCCATGCGCTCCGTGCTCGAGCTGGCTGGCGTCCATGACGTCCTGGCCAAGTGCTACGGTTCCACCAACCCGGTGAACGTGGTGCGCGCGACCATCAATGGTCTCGCCTCCATGCAGTCTCCGGACGACATCGCCGCCAAGCGCGGCCTGTCTGTCGAAGCGATCTCGGGGTAAGACACCATGGCAGCAACACTCAAGGTTACCCAGACCCGCAGCACCATCGGCATTCTGCCCAAGCACAAGGCCACCATGAAGGGTCTCGGGCTGCGCAGAATCGGTCATGCGGTCGAACTGGAAGACACCCCCGCCGTACGCGGCATGATCCACAAGGTGAACTACCTTGTGCGCGTTGAGGGAGAGTAATCCATGAAACTCAATAGCCTGAGCCCGGCACCGGGCTCCAAGCACGCCGAGAAGCGCGTCGGTCGTGGCATTGGCTCCGGTCTGGGCAAGACCGGTGGCCGTGGCCACAAGGGCCAGAAGTCGCGCAGCGGTGGCTCGGTCAAGCCCGGTTTCGAGGGCGGTCAGATGCCGCTGCAGCGTCGTCTGCCCAAGTTCGGCTTCACTTCCATGAAGTCGCTGGTGTCCGAGGAAGTGCGCCTGGCCGAGCTGGCCAAGGTCGCGGGTGGCGACGTCACCCTGCAGTCCCTCAAGGATGCCAACGTGCTCAAGGACGCCACGCAGCATGCGAAGGTGATCCTCTCCGGCGAACTGAACACGGCGGTTACCGTTCGTGGCATCAAGGTCACCAAGGGTGCCCGTGCTGCGATCGAAGCTGCCGGCGGCAAGGTAGAGGACTAAATGGCTAAGTCAGGAAAAATGCCGGCGATGGGCAGCGGTCTGGGTGAACTGTGGGCGCGTTTGCGCTTCGTGCTCCTCGCCATCGTGGTGTACCGGATCGGTGCCCACATCCCCGTGCCCGGTATCAATCCTGACCAGCTTGCTGCCTTGTTCAGGGAGCAGCAGGGCACCATCCTGGGCATGTTCAACATGTTCTCGGGTGGCGCCCTGGAGCGCATGAGTATCTTCGCCCTCGGCATCATGCCGTACATCTCGGCGTCGATCATCATGCAGCTGCTGACTGCGGTCTCGCCCCATCTTGAACAGCTCAAGAAGGAAGGCGAGGCCGGCCGCCGCAAGATTAGCCAGTACACGCGCTACGGTACGGTGCTGCTGGCCTTCATCCAGGCAGTCGGCATGTCCGTCGGTCTGGCCGGGCAGGGCATCGCCTATACTCCCGACTTCAGCTTCTATTTCACGGCGGTGACGACCTTCGTCGCTGGCGCCGTGTTCATGATGTGGCTGGGCGAGCAGATCACCGAGAAGGGCATCGGCAACGGCATTTCGCTGCTGATCTTCGCCGGGATCGTCGCAGGTCTGCCGGGTGCTGTGGGCCAGGCGTTCGAGCTGGCGCGCAACGAAGGCGCCTGGAACGTACTGCCGCTGCTGGCGCTGTCGGTACTGGGTATCGCCACCGTGGCGTTCGTGGTGTTCATCGAGCGCGGCCAACGCCGCATCACGGTGAACTATCCGCGTCGTCAGGTGGGAAACAAGATGTATGCCGGCCAGAGCAGCTATCTGCCGCTGAAGGTCAACATGGCGGGTGTCATCCCGGCCATCTTCGCCTCCAGCATCCTGCTGTTCCCCGCCTCGCTGGGCCAGTGGGTCAGCGCCGGCGAGGGCATGGAATGGCTGCAGACGGCGTCGTTGGCTCTCGGGCCAGGACAGCCACTGTATATCTTGCTTTTCGGCGCGGCGGTGATATTCTTCTGCTTCTTTTACACAGCGCTGGTCTTCAACCCCAAGGATGTCGCTGACAACCTCAAGAAGTCAGGGGCCTTCCTGCCGGGCATACGCCCTGGTGAGCAGACTGCTCGCTATGTCGACAAGGTCATGACCCGTCTGACCCTGTTCGGTGCCTTGTACATCACTGCGGTTTCCCTGATGCCCCAGTTCCTGATCGTGGCGTGGAACGTGCCGTTCTTCTTCGGCGGTACCTCGCTTCTGATCGTGGTGGTGGTCATCATGGACTTCATGGCCCAGGTGCAGTCGCATCTCATGTCGCACCAGTATGAGTCGGTGATGAAGAAGTCCAACCTGAAAGGCTACGGTAGCGGCGGCATCATGCGCTGAGGCGCGCCGTTGCGATTTGGAGAGAACGATGAAAGTTCGAGCTTCCGTAAAGAAAATGTGCCGTAACTGCAAGATCATTCGACGCAATGGCGCTGTGCGTGTCATCTGCATCGAACCGCGGCACAAGCAGCGCCAGGGTTGATCCCTGGTCTGTGATTCAACCGGGTGCCGGCATGCCTCTTGCCCTCTGGTAGGGAAAGGGGTATGCTGTTGCGCCTTTTGTAGATGATTAATCGAGCAAGCCGCTCAGAAAACGCCGACTGAATCGGCGAGCGGAGTGAAGCGCTAGGCGCACGGCGCGCAGGAACCAGAGCCTATTGGTATAGGTGAGGGTTTCGAGCACCGCGCAACGCAGCGATTCGCCCGCGCAGCCATTCAAGCGGTTTTTCGCAAACTTCGGAGTAAGCTGATGGCCCGTATTGCAGGCGTCAATATCCCGGACAACAAGCATGCGGCGATCTCGCTGACCTATATCTTCGGGATTGGCCGCACTCGTGCACAGGAAGTCTGTGCTGCTGCCGGTATTGCGCCGACCACCAAGATCCAGGAGCTGTCCAACGAAGAGCTGGACACCCTGCGTTCTGAAGTCGGCAAGTACACCGTAGAAGGTGACCTTCGTCGTGATGTGACGCTGAATATCAAGCGTCTCATGGACTTGGGTTGCTACCGTGGTCTGCGTCATCGTCGTGGTCTTCCGCTGCGTGGTCAGCGTACCAAGACCAATGCGCGTACCCGCAAGGGCCCGCGCAAGCCGATCCGCAAATAACACGCATGTTCTGGCGTTAAGACAGGAAGAAACATCAACATGGCTAACCCGCGTAGTAACCGTAAAAAGGTGAAAAAGCAGGTAGTGGATGCGGTTGCCCACATCCATGCCTCTTTTAACAACACGATCGTGACGATCACAGACCGCCAGGGCAACGCTCTGTCATGGGCGACTGCCGGTGGTTCGGGTTTTCGTGGTTCTCGCAAGAGCACCCCGTTCGCTGCTCAAGTGGCAAGCGAACGTGCAGCGACTGCTGCAGCCGAGTATGGTGTGAAAAACGTCGACGTGCTGGTCAAGGGCCCCGGTCCAGGCCGTGAATCCGCCGTGCGCGCGCTCAACGCCGCCGGTTTCCGCGTGCAAAGCATCACCGACGCGACGCCCGTTCCCCACAACGGCTGCCGTCCGCCGAAGAAACGCCGCGTTTAAGGAGACAGATTCATGGCTCGTTACATTGGACCGAAGTGCAAACTGTCTCGTCGTGAGGGTACCGACCTCTTTCTGAAGAGCGGTGTCACTCCCTTCGAGAAAAAGTGCAAATCCGAGCAGATCCCGGGTGTGCACGGCCAGCGCCGTCAGCGTCTTTCCGACTACGGCTTGCAGCTTCGTGAGAAGCAGAAAGTGCGTCGTATGTATGGCGTACTCGAAAAGCAGTTCCGCAACTACTACAAGGAAGCGGCCCGCATCAAGGGCGCGACCGGTGAAGTGTTGCTGCAGCTGCTCGAATCCCGACTGGACAATGTCGTCTACCGCATGGGCTTCGGCTCGACTCGCTCTGAAGCGCGTCAGCTGGTCAGCCACAAGGCGATCGTCGTCAATGGCAAGACCGTCAACGTGGCGTCCTACAAGGTCAAGCCGGGTGACGTGGTGTCCGTTCGTGAGAAGGCCAAGAACCAGGCCCGCATCCAGTCCGCACTGGCGATCTCCGCCAACCGCGGCGATGTGGCATGGATCGACGTCGACTCCAAGAAGATGGAAGGCACTTTCAAGGCCCTGCCTGAACGTGGCGACTTGTCTGCCGACATCAACGAAAACCTGATCGTCGAGCTGTACTCGAAGTAATCACCCGACGGGTGATGCCGGGCCCGCAAGGGCCCGGAGCAGAGTACCGAGTATCCGTTTGGCAGCCTGAAAGGTGTTCATATGCAGCGTTCAGTGACAGAGTTTCTCCGTCCTCGCGATATCAAGGTCGAAGAGATCAGCGCGCACCACGCGAAGATCGTGCTCGAACCGTTCGAGCGCGGCTTCGGTCACACCCTGGGGAATGCTCTGCGTCGCATCCTGCTCTCGTCGATGCCCGGCTGTGCCGTGGTGGAAGCCGAGATCGCGGGTGTCGACCACGAGTACAGTGCGATCGAAGGGGTCCAGGAAGACGTCATCGAGATCCTCCTGAATCTTAAGGACGTGGGGATCAAGATGCACAGCCGCGACGAGGCGGTGCTCTCGCTGAACAAGCAGGGCCCGACCATCGTGACCGCGGGTGACATCGCCACCGACCACGACGTCGAGATCGTCAACCCCGAGCACGTCATCGCCCACGTCAACGAGGGCGCCGAGCTGCAGATGCAGCTCAAGATCGCTCGCGGCCGTGGCTATGAGCCGGCGGATACCCGCCTTGGTGCGGATGACGAATCACGGGCCATTGGTCGCCTGCAGCTGGATGCGACCTTCAGCCCCGTTCGCCGGGTTTCCTACGCCGTTGAAGCGGCGCGTGTCGAGCAGCGTACCGACCTCGACAAGCTGGTCATCGACCTGGAAACCGACGGCACCCTGGATCCGGAAGAGGCGATCCGTCGCAGCGCGACCATTCTGCAGGAGCAGTTGGGTGCGTTCGTCGACCTGGAAGCCGACAAGGAACAGGAAGTGGAGGAGGAGGAGGATCATATCGATCCCATCCTGCTGCGTCCCGTAGACGATCTCGAGTTGACCGTCCGCAGTGCCAACTGCCTGAAGGCCGAGAATATCTATTACATCGGCGATCTGATCCAGCGCACCGAGGTGGAGCTGTTGAAGACCCCGAATCTCGGCAAGAAGTCATTGAATGAAATCAAGGACGTGTTGGCAGCGCGCGGTCTGTCCCTGGGCATGCGGCTGGAGAATTGGCCGCCAGCAAGCCTGAAGGACGACAAGGCCTCCGCGTGAGCGTCGACTCGAGTCCCAGTTTGGTAAGGAATCACAACCATGCGTCATCGTAAGAGTGGTCGCCACTTAAACCGTACCAGCTCGCATCGCCAGGCCATGTTCAAGAACATGTGCGTGTCGCTGGTCGAGCATGAAATGATCAAGACTACCCTGCCCAAGGCCAAGGAACTGCGTCGTCATATCGAGCCGCTGATCACCCTGGCCAAGCAGGACAGCGTCGCCAACCGTCGTCTGGCCTTCAGCCGCACTCGCTCGAAAGAGACGGTCGGCAAGCTCTTCAACGAGCTGGGTCCGCGTTACGTCGAGCGTCCGGGCGGTTACGTCCGTATTCTCAAGTGCGGTTTCCGCACCGGCGACAACGCGCCAATGGCCTATGTCGAACTGGTCGATCGTCCGATCGCCGAAGAGGCTGCCGCCGAGGAGTGATCCCCGGCGTTGCCTTCGGCACGGCAGACAAAACCGGCTCCTTTCGAGGAGCCGGTTTTTTTGTCTCTGGCTTGACTGTTGCTGATCCTGATGGCCTTGAGTCGCGGCTTGCTCGCCGACAGGTCTCCGCGGGGGCGCTATAAATACTTCCCTGTAGGCTACCGATTCCCTGCTTCGCTCTCGCATCTTGCTCCGCTCGCAGGACCGGTGCTGGCCATCCATGGCCAGCCCGTTCGGAGCAGTGCTCCCCACCCCTGGAATCGGACCCCCGCTACGACCTGTCCCCGGCGCCGCTCACCATTGGTGGCTTCCCGCTTGTCAGGTTTCCGCCGTGCTCGTGGCCCGCGGCTCGGAGCGCGTGGCTTGCCTTTCCAGCAGCGGCTTGAGGAAGTGGCCGGTGTGGGACCCGGCCATCTTGGCAACCTGCTCCGGGGTGCCCTCGGCGATGATCTGGCCGCCGCCGGAGCCGCCCTCCGGGCCGAGGTCGATGATCCAGTCGGCGGTCTTGATCACATCCAGGTTGTGCTCGATTACCACGATGGTGTTGCCGTGGTCGCGCAGGCGGTGCAGCACGGTGAGCAGTTGGCGGATGTCCTCGAAGTGCAGGCCGGTGGTGGGCTCGTCGAGGATGTAGAGCGTCTGGCCGGTATCGCGCTTGGCCAGCTCGCGGGCCAGCTTGACGCGCTGCGCTTCGCCGCCGGAGAGCGTGGTCGCGCTCTGGCCGAGGCGAATGTAGGAGAGCCCGACGTCGAGCAGGGTCTGCAGGCGGCGGGCAATGGCGGGTACCGGTGAGAAGAACTCGAGGGCTTCCTCGACGGTCATCTCCAGCACCTCGTGGATGCTCTTGCCCTTGTAGTTGATCTCCAGCGTCTCGCGGTTGTAGCGCTTGCCCTTGCAGACGTCGCAGGGCACGTAGATGTCGGGCAGGAAGTGCATCTCGACCTTGATCATGCCCTCGCCCTGGCACGCCTCGCAGCGCCCACCCTTGACGTTGAAGCTGAAGCGCCCCGGCTTGTAGCCCCGCGAGCGCGCCTCCTGGGTGCCGGCAAACAGCTCGCGGATCGGCGTGAAGATGCCGGTGTAGGTGGCCGGGTTGGAGCGCGGGGTGCGGCCGATGGGGCTCTGGTCGATGTCAATGACCTTGTCGAGCTGCTCGAGGCCCTCGATGCCGACATGGGGAGCCGGGGTCAGAGTGGTGGCGCGATTGAGCTCGCGTGCAGCGATCGGCATCAGGGTGCCGTTGATCAACGTCGACTTGCCGGAGCCGGAGACGCCGGTGATGCAGACCAGCAGCCCCAGCGGCAGTGTCAGGGTTACGTCCTGCAGGTTGTTGCCAGTGGCGCCGGTGAGGCGCAGCTGCTTCTCGGGGTTGCCGGGAATCCGCCACGGCGGCACTTCGATGCGCCGGGTGCCGGCCAGGTACTGGCCGGTCAGCGACTGCTTGCACGCCTTGATCTGCTGCGGGGTGCCCTGGGCGACGATCTGGCCGCCGTGGACGCCGGCGCCCGGGCCGATGTCGAGCACATGGTCGGCGGCGAGGATCGCCTCCTCGTCGTGCTCGACCACGATCACGGTATTGCCCAGGTCGCGGAGATGCACCAGGGTCTTGAGCAGGCGGTCGTTGTCGCGCTGGTGCAGGCCGATGGAGGGCTCGTCGAGGATATACATCACCCCCACCAGGCCGGCGCCGATCTGGCTGGCCAGGCGGATGCGCTGGGCCTCGCCGCCGGAGAGGGTCTCGGCGCTGCGCTCCAGGTTGAGGTAGTCGAGGCCGACGTTGACCAGGAACTCCAGGCGCGCCTGGATCTCGTTGACGATCTTGACGGCGATCTCGCCCTTGCGCCCGGGTAGCGCCAGCTGCTGAAAATAGCGCAGCGCCTCGCCGATCGGCATGCGCACCATCTCCGGCAGCGTGCGATCGTCGATATAGACGTGGCGTGACTCCTGGCGCAGCCGGGTGCCGTGGCAGCTGGGGCAGGGCTGTACGGCGAGGTACTTGGCCAGGTCCTCGCGCACCATGTTGGATTCGGTCTCGCGGTAGCGGCGCTGCATGTTGGGCAGCACGCCCTCGAAGGGGTGCTCGCGGGTGACCTTGCGACCGCGGTCGTTGACGTAGCTGAAGGCGATGTCGTCATGGCCGCTACCGTGGAGGATCACCTCCTGCTCGTGGCGGGCGAGATCCTGCCAGGCGGTTTCCAGGGCGAAGCGGTAGTGGCTGGCCACCGCCTGCAGCTGGTTGAAGTAGTAGACGCTGCGCCGGTCCCAGCCCTTGATCACGCCCTCGGCCAGCGACAGTTCGGGGTGGCTGATCAGCTTGGCCTGGTCGAAGAACTGCTGAACGCCGAGGCCGTCGCAGCTCGGGCAGGCGCCGGCGGGGTTGTTGAACGAGAACATGCGCGGCTCGAGCTCGGCAATCGAGTAGCCGCACACCGGGCAGGCGAAGCGCGCCGAGAAGTTGATGTCCTCGTGCTCGCCGTCCATGAAGTGAATCACCGCCACGCCGTCGGCCAGACCGAGTGCGGTCTCGAAGGACTCGGCGAGGCGCTGCTGCAGGCCGTCGCGGACCTTGATACGGTCGACCACCACGCTGATGTCGTGTTTCTTGTTCTTGTCCAGCGGCGCGATGTCGTCGAGCTCGAGGATCTGGCCGTCGATCCTGGCGCGTACGAAGCCCTGGGCGCGCAGCTCGGCGAGCAACTGCAGGTGCTCGCCCTTGCGGCCGCTGATCACCGGTGCCAGCAGCATCAGCTTGCTGCCCTCGGGCAGTGCCACCACCTGGTCGACCATCTGCGAGATGGTCTGGGCCTCGAGATCTTCGCCGTGCTCCGGGCAGCGTGGGGTGCCGGCGCGGGCGAACAGCAGGCGCAGGTAGTCGTAGATCTCGGTGATGGTGCCGACGGTGGAGCGCGGGTTGTGGGAGGTGGACTTCTGTTCGATGGAGATGGCCGGCGAGAGACCCTCGATATGGTCGACGTCGGGCTTCTCCATCATCGACAGGAACTGCCGGGCGTAGGTCGAGAGCGACTCGACGTAGCGGCGCTGGCCTTCGGCGTAGAGCGTATCGAAGGCCAGCGACGACTTGCCGGAGCCGGACAGCCCGGTGACCACGATCAGCTTGTCGCGGGGTAGCTCGACGTCGACCTGCTTGAGGTTGTGGGTGCGCGCACCCCTGACCAGAATCCTGTCCATTACCACCTCATGCGCAGCGCAAAAGCTCGATTATACGGCCCCGCCATGAGTCGCGGCAAAGGCGCATATCATGCAGCGGCATTACGGCATGGATTCCCTGTACGGCGGCGAGTCGGTAGAATACTCGGTCCATCATCCTCGGGCGTCCCGCGCCCGTCCATACGAGTTCGACACGTTGCACTGCGCATGCTCTCTGGTCTGCTGTTAGCCACCGAACGCCGCGCCATCATCGGCCTGGCCAGCCTGTATGCCTCACGCATGCTGGGGCTGTTCATGGTGCTGCCGGTGCTGGCGCTATATGCCGACGACCTGGCCGGCGCCACGCCGCTGCTGATCGGCCTGGCGCTGGGTGCCTACGGGTTGACCCAGGCGATCCTGCAGATTCCCTTCGGGCTGCTCTCCGATCGCATTGGACGCAAGACGGTGATCGCCGCCGGGCTGGTACTGTTCATGCTCGGCAGCGTGGTCGCCGCACTGGCCGACAGCATCGGTGGGGTGATTCTGGGCCGCTGCCTGCAGGGCAGCGGGGCGGTGGCGGCGGCCATCATGGCGCTGCTCGCCGACCAGACTCGCGAGCAGGTGCGCACCGCGGCGATGGCCACCATCGGCATGTCGATCGGCCTGGCCTTCGCCTTGGCAATGGTCATCGGTCCGTGGCTGGCCAGCGGCTTCGGTCTATCCGGGGTGTTCTGGTTCACCGCGTTGCTGGCGGCGTTGAGTCTGCTGGTGTTGTGGCGGCTGGTGCCCCAGGCGCCGCGCCGGCTGCGCCATCGCGACGTGCTGCTCGACCGCGCCCAGCTCAAGGCGACCCTGGGGCGCAGCGACCTGGTGCGACTGGATATCTCGATCTTTGCCCTGCACCTGATCCTGATGGCGATCTTCGTTGCCGTGCCGTTCCGCCTGCTGGAAGTGGGCATCGCCCTGCCGCATCACGGCTGGGTCTACTTCGCGGTCATGGCGCTGGCCTTCGTGGTCATGGTGCCGCTGGTGATCTTTGCCGAGAAGCGTCACCGCATGCGCGGCGTGTTCCTGCTGGCGGTGGCCGGCATGGCGCTGTGCCTGCTGGGGCTCGGTGCGCTGCCCGTCGGCCTGGTGTCGATGAGCTTGCTGCTGCTGGGCTTCTTCACCGCCTTCAATCTGCTCGAGGCGACGCTGCCGTCGATGCTCAGCAAGCTGGCGCCGGCGGGGGCCAAGGGCACCGCCATGGGGGTCTACTCCACCAGCCAGTTCCTGGGTGCCTTCCTGGGTGGCGTCATGGGCGGTGCCCTGGCCCAACAGTGGGGCTATGATGCGGTATTCTATGGCAGTGCGCTGGTTGGGCTGGGCTGGCTGGCGGCGATCTGGCGGATGCCGGCGCCGCGCCATCTGGCCAGTGAAGTGGTAGCGTTGGACGAGCAGGCGCATGGTGATGCCCTGGAGACGCTGATGGAGCGTTTTGCCGACGTGGCTGGGGTGGAGGACGTACTGGTGGTGCCGGAAGAGCGGCTGGCCTATCTCAAGGTCGACCGCCAGCGCCTCGACAGCGATGCCCTGGCACGCGTGGTGGGGATCAAGCGAAACCACTAGCCGTTGGCTGGTGGTCAACAAGACATTGGGGGCGTCATGACGTCGCCCGGCAATCAAGGAGCGAGACATGGCTCGTGGAGTGAATAAAGTCATCTTGATCGGTAACCTCGGTCAGGACCCGGAGGTGCGCTTCCTGCCCTCCGGCAACCCGGTGGCCAATCTGCGCATTGCCACCACCGACAGCTGGACCGACCGCCAGAGCGGCCAGCGTCAGGAGCGCACCGAATGGCACACCGTGGTGCTGTTCAACAAGCTGGCCGAGATCGCCCAGCAGTACGTCAAGAAAGGCTCGCGGATCTATATCGAAGGGCGCCTGCAGACGCGCAAGTGGCAGGGCCAGGACGGTCAGGATCGCTACAGCACCGAGATCGTCGCCAACGACATGCAGATGCTCGATAGTCGCGGTGCTGGCCAGGGCGGCGACTTCCAGCAGCAGGGCAACTACGCCGGCGGCATGCCCCAGCAGGGCGGCTACCCTCAGCAGGGTGGTAATGCGCCGCAGCCGCCGCCTCAAGGCGGTGGGTTTGGCCAGGGCCAGCCGCGGCCGCAGCAGCCGGCACCGCAGCCGGCACCGCAACCTGCTCCCCAGCAGCCGCCGGCCCAGGGCGGCCAGCAGCAGGGCAATAACTATGGGGCGCCGGCACCGGGTAGCTTCGACGACTTCGACGACGAAATCCCGTTCTGATCGTGAGGCTGCTGATACTCGATGCCGGCCACTGTCTGAGCCTGGCACTGGCGCGTGAGGCCAATCGGCGCAGCGATACCCGGCTGATGATCGAGGAGCGCCCGGCGATCAGCGCCGAGGCGCTCACCGAGCTGGCCCCCGACGCGCTGGTGATCCCGCCGCTGGCCAGGCCGATCAGCGCCGAGCCGGCGGCGGTAGTCGCCCACGCCGAGGCGGTGGAAGCGTGCCTGGTGGCGTGTCGTGCCACGCGTACGCCGCTGGTGTGGTGTGTCTCCGACCAGCTCTACGAGGATGGCCACGATGCGCCTATCGACGAACATGTGATACCTGCGCCGCGTGACGAGAGCCTGCGGCGCTTGATCCAGGTCGGCGACCGGATTCGCCAGCAGCACGCCGAGCACCTGATCGTGCGCCTGGGGCCGCTGTTCGCGCTGGATGGCGCCAGCGCCTGGCTCAGCGAGCTGATCGATAGCCTGCTGGCCGGCGACGAGGTGCGAGTGGCCGAGGATGTGATCTTCTGTCCGACCTCGGCGGATGCCGCGGCCATGGCGCTGCTTGGCATGCTGCACCAGCAGCATTGCGGTGCCAAGGCGTGGGGCGCCTACCACCTGGCGGGCACCGAGCCGGTCAGTGGCTACACCTTTGCCTCGATGGTGCGCACCCAGCTTGCCACGCGCCTCGAAGGGCTTGGCGAGCAGGTCGAACTGGGGCCGCTCAAGGCGCTCAATCACCACCACGACCAGCCGCTGCGCCGGGTGCTCAACTGCCGGCGGGTACTGGAAGCCTTCGGCGTGCACCAGAAGCCGTGGCGGCTGGAGGTGGGGCGCATGCTCGACACCTGGTGCCGCGGGCGCAGCGGTGGAGCGGCATCATGAACCTGCTGCGTAGTCTGCTGTTCTATGCCGGGTATTTCCTGACCATGCTGGTGTGCGGCGTGCTGTTCCTGCCGCTGGCGCCGCTGCTGCCGCTGGCCGGGCGCTACCGCCTGCTCAACCTGTATAACCACGCCATCATTGCCTGGTTTCGGATCAGCTGTGGCGTGCGCTATGACATTCGCGGTCGCGAGCGCCTGCCCGATGCGCCCTGCGTGGTCCTCTCCAACCACCAGTGCGAATGGGAGACGCTGTTCCTGCAGGTGCTCAAGCCGCCGGTGTGCACGGTGCTCAAGCGCGAGCTGCTGAATATTCCGGTGTTCGGCTGGGGGTTGCGGCTGCTACACCCCATTGCCCTGGATCGCTCCAAGCCGGCCCGTGCCATGCGCCAGGTGCTGACCCAAGGCAAGCAGCGCCTGGAGGAAGGCCTGTCGGTATTGATCTTTCCCGAGGGCACACGGGTTGCACCGGGCCAGCGTCGCCACTACAACAAGAGTGGGGCAGTGATCGCCTGCCGCGCCGGCATGCCAGTGTTGCCGGTGGCGCATAATGCCGGAGAGCGCTGGCCGGGGCGCCACTGGGTGAAGAACCCCGGGCGGCTGTCGGTACGCGTCGGTGAGCCGATCGACACCCGCGGGCGTACGCCGGAAGACGTACTGGTCGAGGTCGAGGCGTGGATCGAGGGCCAGCTGGCGGAGATTTCCGAAGTGCCGCGGCCCGCAGCTCCCGTCGGACGTGGAGAGCCGTTGCCCGGCTGAGCGGTTGCATGGGCCTTGACGACGAACGGCGCCCGAGGGGCGCCGTTCGTCGTCATGCGGTTGCTACGCGTGACGCTCAGTCGCTGAGCGTCTCCAGTACCAGGCAGGCGTTGGTGCCGCCAAACCCGAAGCTGTTGGAGAGCACGCGGTTGACCTGGGCATCGTCACGACGCTGGGTCACGATATCGAAGCCGGCGGCCTGCTCGTCGAGGTCATCGACATTGGCCGAGGCGGCGATGAAGTCGTGCTCCATCATCAGCAGCGAGTAGATCGCCTCCTGCACGCCGGTGGCGCCCAGCGAGTGGCCGGTCAGCGACTTGGTCGAGCTCATCGCCGGGGTCCGGTCGCCGAACACTTCACGTACCGCCTTGAGCTCGGCGACGTCGCCCACCGGCGTTGAGGTGCCGTGGGTATTGATGTAGTCGATGCTGCCGTTGACGGTGGCCAGTGCCTGACGCATGCAGCGCGCCGCGCCCTCGCCGGACGGTGCCACCATGTCGTGGCCGTCGGAGGTGGCGCCGTAGCCGGTGACCTCGGCGTAGATTCTGGCGCCACGCGCCTTGGCGTGCTCGAGTTCCTCGAGCACCAGCATGCCGCCGCCACCGGCGATGACGAAGCCGTCGCGGGCCTTGTCGTAGGGACGTGAGGCCTTGTCCGGCATGTCGTTATAGTGGGTCGAGAGCGCGCCCATGGCATCGAACAGGCAGGAGAGTGTCCAGTGCTCCTCCTCGCCGCCGCCGGCGAAGACCACGTCCTGCTTGCCGAGCTGGATCTGTTCTACGGCGCTGCCGATGCAGTGCGCCGAGGTGGCGCAGGCCGAGGAGATCGAGTAGTTGACGCCCTTGATCTTGAACGGCGTGGCCAGGCAGGCCGAGACGGTACTGCCCATGGTGCGCGTCACCCGGTAGGGCCCCACGCGTCGCAGGCCCTTGTCGCGCATCACGTCGGCGGCCTCGACCTGGTTGGCGCTGGAGGCGCCGCCGGAGCCGGCGATCAGGCCGGTGCGCTCGTGGGAGACCTGGGCCTCGCTGAGGCCGGCATCCTCGATGGCCTGGGCCATGGAGACGTAGGCGTAGGCCGCGGCATCGCCCATGAAGCGGCGCAGCTTGCGGTCGATCAGGGCATCGAGGTCGATATCGACCACGCCAGCGACCTGACTGCGGAAGCCGCGCTCGGCGTATTCATCCTTGAAGCGAATACCCGAGCGCCCTGCCTTGAGCGCATCGAGGACCTGGTGCTGGTCGTTGCCGAGGCAGGACACGATGCCCAGTCCGGTGACTACCACTCGTCGCATGGGAGCCTCCTGTCAGAAATTCGCGGTAGAGGTAAACAGGCCGACCCGCAGGTCGTTGGCCTGATAGATATCGCGGCCGTCGACGGTCACGGTGCCATCGGCCATGCCCAGGATCAGGCGCCGGGTGATGATGCGCTTGATATTGATATGGTAGGTGACCTTCTTGGCCTCGGGCAGGATCTGACCGGTGAACTTGACCTCACCGCAGCCCAGGGCGCGGCCGCGACCGGGGTGGCCAAGCCAGCCGAGATAGAAGCCGACTAGCTGCCACATGGCGTCGAGGCCCAGGCAGCCGGGCATTACCGGGTCGCCGGGGAAGTGGCAGTCGAAGAACCACAGGTCGGGGCTGATATCGAGCTCGGCGATCAGTTCGCCTTTACCGTGATCACCGCCTGCCTCGTTGATGCGCACGATGCGATCGAGCATCAGCATGTTGGGGGCCGGCAGCTGAGCATTGCCTTGGCCGAACAGTTCGCCTCGGCTGCATGCCAGCAGCTCGTCACGGCTATAGGATTCTTGCTTGGTCACTGAGTCGTTCCGAGAGTCGAATTTATTGTGGAGCGCGCTGCACGCGGACTGGCTGCATTCTACTGACAGCGGGCAGCGATTGCACGCCGGCCGTATGTCGCTGCGTTGGCGGGCATTTTTTGCATTGCCCTTCAGCCTGGGGGCATGATGCCGATAATCCAGTGATGATGACAAACCGCCACGAGGCAGGGCAACGCATTGATCCCCGATTTCATGACACTGTGCCATGTGGCCACACTTCTCGCTTAGCCGGCCGCTAGTCTGGCTGGCCCTGGCTGGCTTGGCGGCGGTGAGCTGGCTGCCGGGCGTGTGGCTGCGGCTGACGGTGGTGGCGATCATTGCGTTGGGCCTGTTCGATGCCTGGCGCCAGGTGCGCCGCGAGCATCGCCGTGCGCGGCTTTCCGAGGCGGCGCTGATGCTCTCCGAAGATGGCGTGATGATCAGCGATGCGCGCAATCGCATCGTTGCCGTCAACCCCGCCTTTACCAAGATCACCGGCTATGCCAGCGATGACGTCGAGGGCCAGGATCCGTCGATGCTCTCTGCCGGGCGTCACGACAAGGTGTTCTACGAGCGCTACTGGCAGTCGTTGACCACCACCGGCCGCTGGGAAGGCGAAATCTGGAACCGCCGCAAGCACGGCGACGAATACCCCGAGTGGCTGCGCGTCCAGGCCTGCCCGGATGAGCGCGGCCGCATCAGCCACTATGTCGGCATGTTTACCGATATTTCCCGCCACAAGGCCCGCGAGCAGGATCTGCGCCGGATCGGCTTCGAGGATCCGCTTACCGGCCTGCCCAACCGCCGCCGCCTGCATGACCTGATGACCTCGCGGCTGCGCCACCTGCGCGCCGGCGAGGGTTTGGATATCGCCCTGATCGACATCGACGGCTTCAAGGCGGTCAACGATGCCATGGGCGTCGATCTCGGCGACCGGCTGCTGGCGCGCTTCGGCCAGCGCCTGGCCGGGCACGTCGCCGGTGGAGTGGTCGGGCGGCTCGGCGGCGACGAGTTCATGGTGATTCGTACCACCACCTTCGATGATCACGACAAGTGGGTCGCCGGCCTGCGCGCGCATCTCAGCGAGCCGTTCGAGCTCAACGGCGATAGCCTGCGCCTGGGGTTGACCATCGGCAGCTGCCGCGCGCCGGAGGACGGTCGCGACTCCGGAGTGCTGTTTCAGCGCCTGGAGTCGGCGCTGTACAGCGCCAAGCGTCACGGACGCAATCACGACCAGCGCTTCCGCCCGTCGCTGGACGTCGCCGGTGACCGCCAACTGGCGCTGGTCAACGACCTGCGCGCAGCCCTGGCCAGCGGCGGCCAGCTCGAGCTTCACTACCAGACCCAGCACCGTCTCGACAGTGGCGAGCTGGTCGGTATGGAGGCGCTGCTGCGCTGGCGCCATCCGCAGCACGGCATGATCTCGCCGGGTGATTTCATTCCTCTGGCCGAGCGCCACGGCATGATGAGTGCACTGGGCAACTGGGTGGTCGAGCGCGCCGCGGCGCAGTTGGCCAACTGGCGCCTGGCCGGCATGCCGGCGGTGCCGGTATGGGTCAATATCTCGGCGATCCAGCTGATCCAGGGCGATCTCGAGTCGCGGCTGGCGGCCTGCCTGTCGCAGCATCAGCTGCCGGCCAGCATGCTGGGGCTAGAGCTCACCGAATCGGTGCTGCTCGACGAGCGTGCCGGTGATATCTATCCGCGCATGGCGGCGTTGCGTGCGCTGGGCCATCAGATCGCCATCGACGACTTCGGCACCGGCTATTCGTCGCTGAGCTACTTGAAGCGCCTGCCGGTGGACAAGCTCAAGCTCGACCGCGCCTTTGTCAGCGCCCTGCCCGACGATCCGGCCGATGCCTCGATCGTCAGCGCGGTACTGGCCATGGCTCGCGGCCTCGATCTCGAGGTCATCGCCGAAGGGGTGGAGACCGAGGCTCAGCGCCAGTTCCTGCTCCAGCACGGCTGCCCGCTGGTGCAGGGTTTCCTGTTCTCCCGGCCGTTGCCGGCGGCAGAGGTCGAGGCGCATCAGTTGGGCGAGCCGCAGTCGGCCTGAGCCTCTCAGCCGAGGCGCCACCTTATTCACTGCCCGGTGTACCTGCGGGGCCTGTAGGCGTGCCAGGCTCCTACCGCGCCGGTCAGCGGTGCCGGGCGCGCTCCGGGCTTGGCCAGCAGCAGGTGGCAGGTGCCGATGGTGCGTTCCAGGAAGCCCCCTTCGCAGTAGCATAGGTAGTAGCGCCACATGCGGATGAAGCGCTCGTCGTAGCCCATGCGACGGATGCTATCGAGGCTGGCCTCGAAGCGCTGGCGCCACTCGCGCAGGGTGCGCGCATAGTGCAGGCCGATCTCGTCCAGCGCCAGCACGTTGAGGCTGGTACGTCGGCTAAGGCTGGCGAGGATGGCGTGATGCGAGGGAAGAAACCCGCCGGGAAAGATATAGCGCTTGATGAAATCCATGTCGCGCTTGGCGGCCTCGAAGCGCTGGTCGCGAATGGTGATGGCCTGCAGCATCGCCTGGCCGTCATTGCTGAGCAAACGGTCGAGGGTCGCCAGGTAGGTATCGAGGTACTGATGGCCGACCGCTTCGATCATCTCGACCGAGATCAGCCGGTCGTAGCGCCCCTCCAGCTCGCGGTAATCCTGCTGCAGCAGGGTGATTTGATCGCCAAGGCCTTCCGCGGCGATGCGCCGGGCGGTATACGCGTACTGCTCGGCGGAGATGGTGGTGGTGGTCACCCGGCAGCCGCGGGTCTTGGCGGCGTGGATCGCCAGGCCGCCCCAGCCGGTACCGATCTCCAGCAGGTGGTGCTGGGGGCCGACATCGAGCTTACCGAGCATCACGTCGAGTTTGTGGGTCGAGGCCTGCTCCAGGCTTGCCTCGGCGTGGGGGAACAGCGCGCTCGAGTACATCCGGTGCTGGCGGTCGAGAAAAGTCTCGAACAGCTCGTTGCCGAGGTCGTAGTGCGCCGAAATATTGCGCTTCGAACCGCGTAGGGTGTTGCGCTGCAGGCCGTAGAGCGCATTCAGCAGCCAGCGCCCGAGCCGTGCGCTGCCGTTCTCGACCTCGCCGTTGACGCGCGCCAGATTGATGGCGAACAGCCGCGTCAGGGCGACCAGGTCGTCGCAGTCCCAGTCGCCGTCCATGTAAGCCTCGGCGGCACCCACCGTGCCGCCCAGCGCCAGGCGCTTCCAGGCCGCATGGCGGTGTACCCGTAGCGTGGCGTGCAGCGAGCCCCCGCGGCCCAGCCGCTGGCAGTGGTCGCCCTCGATCAAGGTGACCTGACCGCCTTCCAGGGCGTCCAGCTGGGCCAGCAGGCGCGGCTTGACGAGACGAATCAGACGGCTGCCGTGGCGCGACAGGTCCTGTGAGGTGGCAGAGCGTGTCGTACTCACGACGGTGTCTCCTCGCGCTGGGGGTGATCATGAACGGGGACGCCCTTGGCCCACAGCCGCAGCGCCTCGAAATGGATGCCGGCCAGGGTCTTGAGGCTCATCCACGGCTGGCGCGCCAGGCTGGCGAGCAGCACGCCGCGGGTCGCCGGGTGGGCCTCGAGGGTCAGGGTGGCGTCGAAGTGACAGCGCTCGTCCTTCCAGTTCTCCATGTGCAGCAGCAGCCGCTCACCGGGGGTGTTGAAGCGCCAGCGGTAGGTCATGTCCATGGGGTTGAAGGGCGACACGTGCATGGCCTTGGCGAACTCGGCGGCGTGGCTGTGGCGCTTTGGGTCCACCGCGCAGGCGTAGCGCACCCGCTCACCCCAGGGGGTGTTGCTGACCTCGCCGAGCACCGCGCGCAGGGCGCCGTCGCGATCGTAGGCGTAGTACACCGAGATCGGGTTGAAGCCCATGCCGAGGGTGCGCAGCTGGGTCAGCACGCAGATGCGTCCGCCCGGGGCAGCGCCGAGCTGGCGCTCGAGCTCCTCACGCACCAGCGTCGCCAGCGGGCGGTCGTGGGGCGCCAGGTAGTCCTGGCGGCGAAAGCGCGCCAGGGCCGGGCGGCGGGCGCTGAAGCCCGGCACGCCGTCGAACAGTGCTGGCAGTTCGTCG
Organism: Halomonas salipaludis; assembly: GCF_002286975.1. Taxonomy (GTDB): domain Bacteria; phylum Pseudomonadota; class Gammaproteobacteria; order Pseudomonadales; family Halomonadaceae; genus Franzmannia; species Franzmannia salipaludis. Next base: position 94,504 of record NZ_NSKB01000011.1, on the reverse strand, counting down.
AGGTCGAGCCAGGCCATCCACACCTGGTAGCTGAAGGCGTGGGCGCGCGGAGTGAAGCGCCGGTGGCGCAGTTCGCCGCGGTAGATGCGCGAGTGTGGCTGACTCATGCGCGCTCCTCGGCCAAGGGCTGGGTGCCGGCCGACGATGCTGCGTCGCTGCCCAGCGACTGGGCCACGCGCAGCGCGCTCCATACGCCGTCTTCGTGAAAGCCGCTGCGCCAGTAGGCGCCGCAGAAGTGGGTCCGCCGCTGACTGCCGGAGATCTCGCCATGGCGCGCCTTGGCGGCCTCACCGGCGAGGGTGAACTGGGGATGGGCGTAGTCGAAACGTCCCAGCACCTTGTGCGGGTCGATGACCTGGCTGTCGTTGAGCGTCACGCAGAAGGTGTGTGGGCTCTCGAGGCGCTGGAGGATATTCATGTCGTAGGTCACCGAGACCCGGGCACCGGCGTCGCGGCCGTCGAGGCGATAGTTCCAGCTGGCCCAGGCGCGCCGGCGGCGTGGCAGCAGGCGGGTATCGGTGTGCAGCACCACGTCGTTGGATTGATACGGCAGCGCCGCGAGGATCTCGCGCTCGGCGTCGCTCGGGTCGCTGAGCATGGCTAGCGCCTGGTCGGCGTGGCAGGCCAGCACTACCTGGTCGAAACGCTCCTCGCCGTGACGGCTGGTCAGGGTCACGCCCCGGGCGTCGCGGCGTATCGCGTGTACCGGGCTCGCCAGGCGAATGCGCTCGCGGTAGGGCGCTGTGAGTGCCGGGATGTAGGCGCGTGAGCCGCCCACCAGGGTGTGCCACTGGGGACGGTTGCTGACCGACAGCAGGCCGTGATGGCGGAAGAAGCGCACGAAGAACTGCAGCGGAAAGGCCATCAGGTCGCTGATGCTCGCCGACCAGATCGCCGCACCCATTGGCAGCAGGTAGCGGGTGCGGAAGTCCTCGCCGTAGCCGCCGGCCGAGAGATAGTCGCCAAGGGTCATGGCCGGGTCGAGGCGCTCGGCGTCGAGGTCGGCGCTGGCCTGGCGGTTGAAGCGCAGGATGTCGCGCAGCATGCGATGGAAGCGCAGGCTCACCAGGTTGCGCCGCTGGGCGAACAGCGACGCGAGGGTGTGGCCGTTGTACTCGAAGTCGCGACCGGTCTCGTGCACCGAGAAGCTCATCTCGGTGGGCTGGCTGGCCACCCCCAGGGTGGCCAGCAGCTGCTGGAAATGCGGGTAGGTCCAGTCATTGAAGACGATGAAACCGGTGTCGATGGCGTAATCGCGGCCGTCGAGGCTGACGTCGATGGTCGCGGTATGGCCGCCGAGCCGGGTCTCGGCCTCGAATAGGGTTACCTCATGCCGAGGCGTGAGGTAGTAGCCGGAGGCCATGCCGCTGATGCCGCTACCGACGATGGCGATACGCTGTCGCGACGTCATGCGTCACCTCCGCTGCTGTGGCCGTTGGCTTGCACCATGCGCAGGCCGAGGCGCCGCCGCAGTCGCGGTGGCAGGATGCCCATCAGCCGTACCAGGTTGGTGAAACGGCGTGGGAAATGGATGTCGAGCTGACGCCGGTCGAGGCCCTTGATGATGGCCGCTGCGGCCTGCTCGGTGCTGATGCGCATCGGCATCGGGAAGTCGTTGCGGTCGGTGAGCGGCGTCTTGACGAAGCCAGGATGGATCACGCTAACGTCGATGCCCTCGCCGTCGAGATCGAGGCGCAGCGACTCCAGGAAGTAGCTGAGGGCGGCCTTGGAGGCACCATAGGCCTCGGCGCGGGGTAGCGGCACATAGGCTGAAGCGCTCGAGGTGGCGGCCAGCAGCGGGCGAATGCCGTCATGATCGCGGGCGCGGCGCAGCAGCGGCAGCGCCGCCTGCATGGCGTACAGGGCGCCGAAGAAATTGGGCGCAAAGACTCGCTCTACCAGGTCCACATCGAAGCAGCGCGCATCGAGATATTCGCAGGTACCGGCGTTGAGTATCGCCATGTCGAGCCCGCCGAGCTGAGCCTCGAGGCGCTGGCCGGCGGCGCGTACGGCGCTGTGATCAACGACGTCGAGGGGGACCACCAGGGCGTTGTCGGAGCTCGCCGCCAGGGCATTGAGTTTATCGACATTGCGCGCGCTCAGCGCTACGCGGTGGCCGTCAGCCAGCAGCCGTTCGGCTAGCGCCAGACCAATGCCGGACGTGGCCCCCGTCAACCAGATGCGCCGCGGTCGTTGCAGTGTGGTCATGCCTCCTCCTGGCCAGCGATTCGACGGCGCCGGCCGTCCTGGTCATCTACGCGGCCAGGGCGAGGCTGGATGCACTACCAGTCTCAGTGCCTAGCCGGCGCGACGCTTGACCTGGCGGATCACGCTGCCCAGCAGCGGTAGCCGCTCGTAGAGCAGGGCGCCGGCATCGAAGTAGTCGCGATGCTGGCAGACCCGCTCGCCGTGGGGACCGTCGCTGGCCGCGAAACGCAGCCGCGAACAGCCCTCCACGTGGTAGTCCCGTCCGCCGGCGAGCCTGGGATGACGCAGCGTCATGGTCCAGGTTACGAAGGCGGTGTCGGCCAGACGCTGGCGCTCGCCAAAGGCGAAGCGACAGGTTTCGAGGTTGGCGTAGAGCCGCTCGAAGTAGCCGGTCAGGGCCGCGATCCCGTCGAGGCGATGCAGCGGATCTTGGAACACCACGTCCCTAGTGTATACCTCTGGCAGTAGATTTGTAGAGGCTTTGTCTAGCTTATTGTAGAAGTCACAGAACGACTCCAGGGCAGGATCCTGGTGCATGGCGGGGCTCCGTTCGAGGTGGCTGGGGTAGGGCTCAGTCCTTCAGGGCTTTGAAGGCGCCCAGTGCGCGCGCCCGGGCGGCCTTGTGGTCGACGATGGGGGCCGGGTAAGCGGCGCTGTCGAGGAGGTCGCCCACGGGGGCGTGACGCTTCTTGGCCGCTATGCTGGACAACTCCGGTACAAATTCAGTAATGAAATTGGCCTGCGGGTCGAAGCGCGTCGACTGGGTGGTGGGGTTGAAGATGCGGAAATAGGGTGCGGCATCGGTGCCGGTGGAGGCCGCCCACTGCCAGCCGCCGTTGTTGGCGGCAAACTCGCCGTCGACCAGGTGGCGCAGGAAGAAGCGCTCGCCGCGGCGCCAGTCGATCAGCAGGTGCTTGGTCAGAAACATTGCCGTGACCATGCGCAAGCGGTTGTGCATCCAGCCGGTCTGCACCAGCTGGCGCATGGCGGCGTCGACCAGCGGATAGCCGGTGCGCCCTTCGCACCAGGCGGCGAAGCCGGCATCGTCGTTGCGCCAGGCGAGGGCTTCGGTGTGCTGCTGAAAGGCGCGGTGCCGGCACACGCGGGGAAAGCCGACCACGATGTGCTGGTAGAACTCGCGCCAGATCAGCTCGCTGACCCAGGCGCTGAGGCCAGCGTCGCCGTCGGCCAGCCGGCCGCCGTTGTCACTCATCACCGCCTGCAGGCACTGGCGATGCGAGATCATGCCCAGCGCCAGGTAGGGCGATAGCTCGCTGGTGCCGCGCACCGCTGGGAAGTCGCGCTGCTGGTGATAGTGCTTGCCGCGGTAGCGCAGGAAGCGTTCCAGGCGATCGACGGCGGGGCTCTGGCCTGCCGGCCAGTGGCGGCCGTCGATGGGGGTGTCGGCGAGGCTCGGCAGGGCCGGTAGCGGATCGCTGTCGATCGCCAGGCTCGCCTGGGGAGCGGGTGTCTCGCGCAGGGCGAGGCGCTTCGCGTCGACCTGGCGATGCCAGGCCTTGGCAAAGGGCGTGAACACGCTGTAGTAGTCGCCCTGCCCGGTGAGCAGTTCGCCGGGGGCGAAGGCCACGGCATCGTGGTGGGCATGAAAGGCCAGGCCAGCCTCGTCGAAGGCGGCGGCCACCTGTTCGTCGCGACGCCGTTCGTCGAGGGGATATTCGGCGTTGACATGGAGTGCCTCGGCAGCGTGCTCGCGGGCGATTGCCAGCAGCGCCTGGGGGGCGGCGTCGAAGTGGCCGATATCGCGATACAGCAGGGGGATGTTGAGCCCGGCCAGGTCGTCGCGCAGCGCGGCCACGCCGCGCGCCCAGAAGTCGAGCTTGTTGGCACCGTGGCCATGCTGTTGCCACTGGTCGAGGCAGCGTAGGAACACGGCGATCACCGGGCCGCGGGCGGCGGCCTCGGCTAGGGCGGTGTTGTCATGGGTGCGCAGGTCGCTGCGAAACCAGACTAGGCGAGGCGTCATGGCGGGCATCCTTGTGCGGCAGTCGTGTTCGACATGGCGGCCGGCGATGCTGCGGGGCTGGGGCGTGGCTCAGGCGCGCAGCAGTGGCGCCAGGCGCGACATGGCCTGCAGCGGGTCATCGCCAAGCACCGCCACCTGGCTGTCGGCGAGATCACCGGCGCGGATCCGAGCGATGGGCCCGCACAGCCCCACCGGCACCTCGAGCTGCTCGGCGAGGCGCGGCAGCTGGCGGCGGACCAGGTCGGCGCGCTCGGAGTGGCCGCTGCAAAGCAGCAGCGCGCCAGCGCGCAGTCGCTCCACCGCCAGCGGTAGCTCGTTGAGCGGCAGCGGCGCATCGAACAGCTGCACCCGGTAACCGGCCTGGCTGGCGGCCAGCGCCACCAGCAGATCCCACAGCGTGCCGTGATCGTCGGGCAGGCGGTTGATCAGCAGCGTGGCGCCCTGGCTATTGAGGTTGGCGTGGTAGAGCCGCGTGCCGATGCGGGTGCGCAGGAAGGCCTCGAAGGTACGCCGCTGCAGGGCGGCGCCGAGCTGCTCGTCCCAGTGCTCCTCGAGCGCTTCGACCACCGGCTTGAACAGTTCGCTAAGGCAGGTGCTGACCGGATAGAGCGCCATGCACTGGTTATAGAGGCTATCGAGGCGCACCAGGTCGAGGCTCTCGACGGCGGCGATCAGCTGCTGGCGCTGGCTGGGCCAGTCACCGGCGGCGGGCTCCGGGGCCTCGACGGTGCTGGGCTGGTCGAGCAGTTCGCGCACCTGGCTGACCGGCACCCCGCGATTGAGCCACTGCAGGATGCTCTCGATGCGCTGGATGTCATCGCGGGCATACAGGCGGTGACCCTTGGGCGTGCGCTGCGGGCAGATCAAGGCGTAGCGGCGTTCCCAGGCGCGCAGGGTGACCGAGTTCACGCCGGTCAGGCGCGAGACTTCGCGGATCGGGTAGAGCGGCGCATCGGCCGGATGGGTCGCCTTGTCACTCATGCGCTCTGATGCCTCTCGTTCATAGTGGTGATCAATGGCGGCGATCACCTTAACGTATATGATGTTCAGGATGGTGCAAAATGTTGTACAAGGCAATGCCCCTGTACAAAGCGAGGCTATTCTAGCGCTGCCGCCGGCCAACGGCGAGGCTTGTTGTGTTAACGCTCAATGCACTGGTGTCCGGTCAGTCGGGCACCTCGAGCCAGCGTGCGGCAATGCCGGCGCCAATCACCGCTATGCTTGAAGAGAGCGGAGGCATGGCGTTATCCATGTCGGTGTGAGAATGTCGGTTAGATTATTAGGTATAGTACAGCTTTTGTATAATCCTTGGCGAACTCGCCACTGACTTGGCAAGGAGAGCTTGGCCATGCGCATCTTGATCACCGGCGGCAGCGGTTTCGTGGGGCAGCGACTGTGCCAGCGACTGGCTGAGTCCGGGCACCCACTGGTGGTGGTGTCCCGCGACCCGGCCGCTGCCCGCCAACGTTTGCCCGAGGGCGCCCAGGTCATCGCCAACGTGCTGGAAGCGCTCGACGCGGCGCCTGAGGCACTGGTCAACCTGGCCGGGGAATCGATCACCGCCAAGCGCTGGAGCGACGAGCAGAAACGGCGCCTGATCGACTCGCGGAGCGACGTCACCCAGGATCTGGTGATGCTGTGCGCCAAGCTGGCGGCCAACGGCCAGGCGCCGCGCGTGCTGGTATCGGCCTCGGCGATGGGTTACTACGGTGCCCAGCCGAAGCAGGGCGAGCCTGGCCAGCGGCCGGTCACCGAGGAGACCGCGCCCCACGACGAGTTCGCCCACCGGCTGTGCGAGCGCTGGGAGAGCGTGGCACGCGGCGCGGCGGAGCACGGTACCCGTGTCGCGCTGCTACGCATCGGCCTGGTGCTCGACCAGGGCGGTGGCAGCCTGCAGAAGATGCTGCCGCCGTTCAAGCTGGGGCTGGGGGGGCGCTTCGGCGATGGCCGCCAGTTCATGCCCTGGGTGCACCGCGAGGATCTGGTACGCGCCATCGAGTTCTTGCTCGAACGCGACGACCTCGAGGGGCCCTTCAATGGCTCGGCGCCACACCCGGTGACCAACGCCGCCTTCAGCCGCAGCCTGGCGCGCCAGCTGGGGCGTCCGGCCATCTTTCCGGTGCCGGCGATGGTGCTCAAGGCCGCCTTCGGCGAGATGTCGAGGCTGCTGCTGACCGGTGCCGACATGCGCCCGGCGCGCCTCGAGGCGGCCGGCTTCACCTTCACCTACCCGACCCTGGACAAGGCGCTGGCGGCGATCCTCGACTAGCCGTGGCCCGCGTCGCCTCAGCGGCTGTCATGGTCCACGGTGACGATCACGCGCACTGCGTCGAGGCGCAGGCGCGTGCCTTCGATGGCAGCGTCGAGGGCGCGGCGTTCGTCGACCAGTGCCTGGAGTTCATCTGCGCGTACCGCCGGGTTGCGCTCGGCCAGTGCCTGCAGGCGCGACAGCTCGCCGTCGAGCGCCTCGCGCATGCGGGTCTGCGCCGCCTCGACGATGCTGGGTAGTTCGCGCTCGGCCTCGGCTTCGCCCTGGATCAGCAGACCGCGCAGCTGGTCGTGGCGGCTCTTGATCAGATCGCGGGCCACCGCCTTCTTGACCTTCTGCAGGTTCTTGGACAGCCCGCTGAACGACACCTTGTCGGAGAGGTTGGCACCGGACTCATCGAGCAGCACACGCACCGCGGTGGCCGGCAGGAAGCGGTTGAGATGCAGCCGCCGGGGCGCCGGGCAGTGGGTGCGGAACACTAGCTCGACCATCAGCCGGCCGGCGGGGATCGCCGGGTGCTTGAGCAGCGCCAGGGCGGTGTTGCCCATCTGACCGTCGAGGATGCGGCCCATCATCTCGCGCAGCAGGGGGTGCTCCCAGGAGAGGCGCTGGACGTCGTCGCGGGCCAGCGCCACGCTGCGCGATAGGGTCGCCGAGAAGCCCTCTTCGCCTTTGACCAGCCCCGGCAGGCCGTCGAGCATGTGCTGGCTGGGCTGCAGGTGCAGTACCCGTCCGCCGAGCTCCTGGCTGTCGACGCCGAAGATATCCATGGCCTGGTCGAGATAGCGCGGTAGCGCCTTGTCGTGGTCGAGTTCGCGGATGGCGTCGATCACCGCATCGGCGCGGGCCGGGCGACACGCTCCCCACTCCAGCAGGCGGTTACGGCCGGCATCGTGCTCGGCAAGGCGCGCCTCGAACAGGGTGCGGGTCTCGTCGATGACCTCGGCGAGGCTCTCCTCGTCGAGCAGGGCGTCGGCGAGGGCGTCGCCGAAGGCCGCGAACAGGTCGCTGCCGATGCCGTGGGGCGCGCTGAAGGCATCCATGCCGTCGCGGTACCAGCGCAGCAGGCGCTCCCCCGGACTGGTCTCGAACACCGGCACGTGGAGTTCGATGGCGTGGCGCTGGCCGATGCGGTCGAGGCGGCCGATGCGCTGCTCGAGCTGGTCGGGGTGTAGCGGCAGGTCGAACATCACCAGGTGGCGGCAGAACTGGAAGTTGCGGCCTTCCGAGCCGATCTCGGAACATACCAGCACCTGGCAGCCGTCGTCCTCCAGGTCGGCAAAGGCCGCCGCGGCGCGGTCGCGCTCGATCAGCGACAGCCCCTCGTGGAACACCGGCGCGTGGATGCCGCCCAGCGCCTGCAGCGCCTTGGCCAGGTCGGTGGCGGTGTCGCGGTCGTGGGCGATCACCAGCAGCTTGTCGCGGCCGACCTCGGTGAGCAGCTCGAGCAACCAGGTGACGCGGGGGTCGATGCGCCACCACGGCTCCTCGTTGAGCGGATCGTGAGGCAGGGCGCGATACATGGCGTCGAGATAGAGCACTACCTCGGGGTGGTCGAGGCCGGTTTCGATCAGCAATTCGTCGAGCGCGTCCTCGTCGCGCTCGATACGGCGCAGCACGCGGCGATACGCCGAGGGCAGCGCCAGCGGCGTGACGTGTAGCCGGCGCGCCGGGAAGCCGCCGACGTGGCGACGGCTGTTGCGGAACATTACCCGTCCGGTGCCGTGGCGGTCGAGCAACTGTTCGCGCAGCTCGCGGTGCGCCACCTGGCGCTGCTCAACGCTACTCTCGGCGGAGACCAGCACCGCCAGCAGCGCCTGGCTGTCGTTGTCGTCGATCACCGCCGCCACGCTGTCGCGGTCGGCGTCGCGGGGGGCGTCCTCGCCGGCCAGCCGTTCGAGGGCGTCCACTGCCTCGGCGACCTGGGCATAGCCGAGCTCCTCGGCCTTGAAATGCTCGAGATCCTGATAGCGCTCGGGGTCGAGCAGGCGCAGCCGCGCGAAGTGACTCTCCAGCCCCATCTGCTCCGGGGTGGCGGTGAGCAGCAGCACGCCTTCGGTGCGCGCCGCCAGCGCCTCGACGCAGGCGTAGCCGGGGCCGACGTGCTCGGGATGCCAGTCGAGGTGGTGGGCCTCATCGACGATCAGCAGGTCCCAGTCGCAGGATTGGGCCTGGGTCTGGCGCTGCGGGTTGGCGAACAGCCACTGCTGGCTGGCCAGGATCAGCTGCGCCGACTCGAAGGGATTGCCGTCGAGGTGGGCCAGGCTCTGGTGCTCGTCGAGCAGCCGCACGTCGAGGGCGAAGCGGCGCAGCAGCTCGACCAGCCACTGGTGAGTGAGGCTGTCGGGGACCAGGATCAGGGCGCGCTCGGCGCGGCCGGTGAGCAGCAGGCGATGCAGGATCAGCCCCGCCTCGATGGTCTTGCCCAGGCCCACTTCGTCGGCCAGTAGCACCCGCGGGGCGTGGCGCCGGGAGACCTCGTCGGCGATGTAGAGCTGGTGAGGGATCAGGTCGATCTTGGGCCCGGCCAGGCCCAGTGCCGGGTTCTGTTCGATGCGCTGATGGTGGTGCAGGGTGCGAAAGCGTAGGTCGAACCAGTCGTTGCGGTCGACCTGGCCGGTCAGCAGGCGGTCGCGGGCCTGGTCGAACTGCATGCTGTCGGCGAGCCGTACTTCGGGCAGCTCGCGCAGGTTGCCCTGGTCGTCCTCACCGATGTAGACCACCAGGCCGTCGAGCTCCTTGCTGTCGTCGACGGTCATCTGCCAGCCCTCGGCGGACTGCACGCGATCGCCGGGGGCAAATGCCACCCGGGTCAGCGGCGCCTGATGCACGCTGTAGGTGCGGGTTTCCTGGCTGGCGCTGAATAGCACGGTGACGCTGCGGAAATCGACGTTCAGGATGGTGCCCAGGCCCAGCTCGGCTTCGCCGTCACTGATCCAGCGCTGACCGGGAGAAAATTCGCTCATGATGCCTCGGATGCTCAACGAAAACGCGCCCCGCTGTCGCGGCGGTGGGCCGACGACGCTGGCGGGGCGCGGTATGGTAACGGAAACTGGCGCGGCACTTAAGCGCTGATCGTGGCGCGTACGGCTGATACGCCTCTCAGTGGCGGTCGAGCCAGTCCTCGAGCTGGGCGCGGGTCAGCTCACCGATGTGCTGTTCGAGGACGCGGCCATCGGCGTCGAACAGCAGGGTGGTGGGCAGTCCCGGCGATTCGCTGAGCACGGTCAGCTCCTGATGCGGGTCGAGCAGCGGGTAGCTGAGCACGAACTCCTGCTCATCGAGATAGCGCATGGCCTGCATCAGGTCCTCGCCCTGGTTGGCGATCACCACGCTGACGCCGTCGCGCTGGTCGGCCTCGACCAGCAGCGGCATCTCGCGCAGGCAGGGCGGACACCAGGTGGCCCATAGGTTGACGATCACCAGCTCGTCCTGGATCTCGCTGAGGGTGACCGGCTCGCCGTCGAGGTTGTCCAGGGTCAGGTCGGGCAGTTCGCGCAGGGCGATCTCGCCACCCAACGGCGAGACGGTGACCACGGCAAGCCACAGCGCCGAACTGCCGATCACCAGCGCCATGCCGCCGAGCATCTTGATCAGGTGCTCGCGCAGCGCCCAGGCGGTCCAGATCAGTGCCGCCAGCAGCCCCCACAGGCCATGGAAGCCGGGCTGCCAGAACTTGACGATATCCAGCGGCGCCGCGGCGTAGGCGTCGGGGTGGCTGAGCACATGGCCGAGCCGCGCACCGATCAGCCACACGATCACCAGCACGTTGAACCAGCGGGCATGGGTGCCCTTGGGCAGGCCAAGCAGCATCAGGCTGGCCAGCAGCAGGATCAGCCCTGCGCCGAAGGCATACAGGCGGGGCAGGGAAAGCAGCACTGGGCCAATGGCGATGGCGTCCATCCGGCAAGCTCCAACGGGTCAGGGGGGCGGCGGCCTCGGGCGGCCGCTGTTACACTAGGGCGCGTAGCGCCATGCGCTAGAAGCGTACTGACGCTGCGCCCGACTGTCACCCCCGGAGCTGCACATGGCCAAGCCTGCCTTCGATATTCTGCGCGCCCTGGCGATCGCCAGCCAGGCACTCGGCTTCATCGTGATCATCACCCTGGAGACGCTGCTCGGCGATGCCGCGCGTGCCTGGCAGGGCGTGACCCTGGCGCTGATGGTGGTGGCGGCGCTGGGCATTGCACTAGCGCGGCTCTACCGACGCAACAAGCGACGCAAGCAGCAGGTGGCGCATCAGCATGACGAGTGACCTGCGGTGATTGGTCGCGCCAGCACCGGCGCACGCCTCGTCCTGACAGCGCTGCTGGCCACCTGCCTGCTGCTGGCGGGCTGCGCTCCGGTACCGGTAGCGCGCAGCCACTCCTGGGCCCTACCGCTGCACGAGAGCGAGGCGACCGCGCTGGGCGGCTGGGTGGCCGAGCAGCATGCGCAGCAGGCCCCTGAGCAGAGTGGTTTTCGCTTGCTGGTCGACGGCGACGAGGCCTTCGCCCTGCGTGCCGCACTGCTGGCGCGCAGCGAGCGCACCCTCGACGTGCAGACCTATATCGCCGACGATGGCCTCACCTCGCGGGTGCTGTTGGCGCAGATGCTGGATGCCGCCGAGCGCGGTGTCAGGGTGCGGCTGCTGCTCGACGACCTGGCCAGCCTCAACAACGAAGCCCTGCTGGCCGCCATCGACAGCCACCCACAGGTGGAGGTGCGGCTGTTCAATCCGCTGCTGCGGGGGCGCGGCACGCTGCTGAGTCGCGGGGTGATGATGGCCGCCGACCTGCGCCGCCAGCATCGCCGCATGCACAACAAGCTGTGGCTGAGCGATGGCGCGGTGGCGATTACCGGCGGGCGCAACCTCGGCGACGAGTACTTCAACGCCGATGAGCAGCGCAACTTCGCCGACCTCGACCTGCTGGCGGTGGGGCCGGTGGCGCGTGACCTGTCGCGCAGCTTCGACGACTACTGGCGCCATCACCTGGCGCTGCCGATGGCGCGCTTCCGCCAGGCCGAGCCCGACGCCTGGCGCGAACTGCGCGACGACCTGGCGGCGTGGCTCGAGGAGCAGCGCCACGATTCGCCCTACCTGGTGACGCTGCGCCAGCGCTTCGCTGAGGCCACCCCTGGGGCGCTGCTGGCGCCGCTGACCTGGGCGCCCGGGCAAGCGCTGTGGGATCCGCCGGCCAAGCTGGCGGGGCGCGGGCGGCCGGCGCTGGAGGAGACTCTCTCCGGGGAGTTGGTCGAGGTCATCGATGAGCTGGAGCAGCGACTGCTGATCATCTCGGCCTACTTCATCCCCACTCCCCAGGGCGCCGCCCAGCTGCAGCGCCTGGCACGGGATGGCGTCGAGGTGGCGGTGATCACCAACTCGCTGGAAGCCACCGACGTGCCGCCGGTGCACGGTGCCTATGCCGGCTATCGCCCGGCGCTGCTCGAAAGCGGCGTGCGCCTCTATGAACTGCGGGCCGATCACCAGGAGAGCGCCAGCCTCGGCGTGCCGGGGGCGTCGTCGTCGAGCCTGCATATCAAGGCGCTGGGCTTCGACCGCGATCAGCTATTCGTGGGCAGCTATAATATCGACCCGCGCTCGATCTGGTGGAACAGCGAAGTAGGTGTGCTGGTGGAAAGCCAGGCCCTCAATCGTGAGCTATGGGCACTGGCCGAGCTGGGCATGAGCCCTTCGCTGAGCTATGCCGTGGGCCTGGATGAGGCCGGCAGCCTCGAGTGGCATACCGATAATGCCGACCAGCCCGAGGTGCTGCGCCGCGAGCCGGGCAGCTGGCTGCGCCGGCTGGGCGCCTGGAGCAGTCGGGCACTGCGCCTTGAGGACTGGCTCTAGGCGCCTGTTGGGCGTCCACCGGGAGGAGGAGAGATTGCGACTCGATTATCGCGGTGCGCTACCCGAAACCGTCGGCTACCTGCTCTTGCCGAGCTTCTCAATGATGGCCTTCTTCGCCGCGGTGGAGCCGCTGCGCATTGCCAACCGCCTCAGCGGCCGGCCGCTGTTCGACTGGACGCTGATCAGCGAGGACGGCGAGCCGGTCACCGCCTCCAACGGTATGACCCTGCTCGTCGATCAGGCCATCGGCGAGGTACATGACCTGCCGTCGCTGGCGGTGTGCAGCGGCTTTGCGCCGGAACAACACCTCAAGCGCCCGCTGCTGGCCTGGCTGCACCACCTCGACCAGGCCGGCTGTGTGCTGGGCGGGCTCGATACCGGCTGCTTCCTGCTCGCCGCGGCGGGGCTGCTCGGCGGCGAGCGGGTGACGCTGCACTGGGAGAGCCTGCCGGCCTTTCGTGAGCGCTTTCCGGCGATCGCCACCTCCGACGAGCTGTTCGAGCTCGGTACGCGGCGCTTCTCCTGCGCCGGCGGGGCCGCGGCCATGGACATGGCGTTGGAGGTGATCGCCCGGCGCCATGGCACCAAGCTGGCCATCGACGTCTCTGAGCAGCTGGTGCATGAGCGCATGCGCACCCGCGATGACCAGCAGCGCATGTCGCTGGTACGCCGCCTGGGGACGCATAATCGTCGTCTGATAGAGGCCGTGGCGCTGATCGAGCGCCACCTCGAGGAGCCGCTGAGCCTCGCCGAGGTGGCACGCCGCAGCGGTGTCTCGCCGCGCCAGCTGCAGCGGCTCTTCGAGCAGCATCTCGCCACCTCGCCGCGCCGGTGGTACCTGCGGCGGCGGCTCGAGCGCGCCAGGCAGCTGCTCGAGGAGACCGACCTCGACGTGCTCGCGGCGGGGCTCGCTTGTGGCTTCACCTCGAGTTCGAGCTTCGCCCGCGCCTTCCGCGCCCAGTTTGGCATGTCGCCACGGGAGGTGCGAAACCGGCCGGACGGCAGTGGCAGCAAGCCGCGGCGTGCTTAGCGAGTGGGCAGCCAGCGGCGCCGGGTCGGCTGCATGCCGGGAAAATTCAGCTCCACCAGGCGCAGTACCAGGGTCAGCACCACGGTGGTGGCCAGGTAGATGCCGGCGATCAGCAGCAGCGGCTCGTAGACCAGGAAGGTCTCGTCGCGGATGATATTGGCCGCCTGCAGCAGGTCCATCAGGGCGATGGTGGAGACCAGCGGCACCGACTTGAGCAGCAGGATCATCTCGCCAGTGAGGGTCGGCAGGCAGAGCTGGATGGCCCGCGGCAGCCACAGCCGGGTCAGCACCTGGAAGGACGACAGCCCGAAGGCGCGGCCGGCTTCCAGCTCGCCCCGCGGCACGCTCTGCATGGCGCCGCGGATCACCTCGCCGGAGTAGGCGCCGACGCTGAGGATGAAGGTCAGGGCGCCGAAGAAGAAGGGCTCGCGCAGCAGCGGCCAGAAGAGGCTGTCGCGGATGCCCGGGACCCCCTCCAGCAGCCGGCCCACCCCGTAGTAGAAGAAGAACAACTGCACCAGCAGCGGGGTGCCGCGAATCACGGTGGTAAAGGCCCAGGCCAGCCAGGCCAGCGGGCGCGGGCCGCGCAGCCGGGCCAGGGCCACCGCCACGGCGAGGAGCATGCCGCCCAGCGCCGAGACCAGCAGCAGCCACAGGGTATTGACGAAGCCCTCCCACAGATAGGCCTGGTAGAAGGGATCGCTCAGCCAGGAAAAGTCCATCTCAAGCCTCCGTGGGTTGGCCGCGGCGCACATGGCGCTCGAGGCGGGCGAACAGCGCCGTGGAGGTCAGCGTCATCAGCAGGTAGATGACGCCGGCGGCGGCGTAGAAGAGGAAGTAGGCGCGGCTGCTGGCGGCGGCCTGCTGGATGGTGAAGAACAGCTCGTTGAAGCCGATCACGCTGATCAGGGCGGTGTCCTTGATCAGGATCAGCCACAGGTTGGACATGCCCGGCAGGGCGTTGGGCAGCATCCCCGGCAGCACGATGCGGTGGAAGCGCGTCCAGCGCGAGAAGCCGAAGGCGTCGGCGGCCTCCAGCTGGCCCTGCGGGATGGCCAGGATGGCGCCGCGGAACACCTCGGTCATGTAGGCGCCCTGGACGAAGGCCAGCACCCCCACGGCGGTGGCGAAGCCGGTGATCTGCACGGCGCCGGCCATGCCCAGATGCGCCAGTAGAGCCTCCAGCGCCTGGGCGCCGGCATAGTAGAGCAGGATGATCAGCAGCAGCTCGGGCACCGCGCGAATCAGCGTCGAGTAGCCGGTGGCCAGGCCGCGCAGCGGCGCCCAGGGGCTGAGCTTGGCGCCTGCGCCAAGCAGTCCCAGCAGCAGGCCAATGGCGTAGGCCAGCACGGCGATCTGCAGCGTGGTCAGGGCCCCGGCCATGATCGGGCCGGCCCAGTCGCCGAGCCCCTCCGGTGTCATCGCAGTCATGGTTGAGCTTTTCCTCGGTCACACAACGAAGTCCCCCGGCGCCGCTGGCGCCGGGGGTATGGCAGCCATTGACGGCTCAGTCGTAGACGCAGACGTCGGTGCCCAGGTACTGCTCGGAGAGGTCGCCACAGGTGCCGTCCTCGATCACCGCGGCGATGCCCGCGTTGAGCGCCTCGCGCAGATCGTCCTCCTCCTGGCGCAGGCCAATGCCGATGCCCTCGCCGTAGGCCTCGTGATGGGGAGCCGTGGCCTTGACCTCGAAGCCGCTCGCCTCGTCCCGGTCGAGGAACTGCAGCATGGCGATCTCGTCGGCGAGGATCAGGTCCAGGCGACCGGCCAGCAGGTCGTTGTTGACCTGTTCCGCTTGATCGTAGAGACGGATGTCCACGCCGCTATCGCCTAGCTCGCGGCGCGCATAGGTGGCGTTGGTGGTGGCGCTCTGCACCCCCATGATCAGGCCGTCCAGGTCATCGGGGATGTCCAGCGCCAGGTCGCTGGCGGCGACATAGGCGCCGGGGGTGAAGTAGTAGGGGCGGGTGAAGTCGATGACCCGCTGACGCTGCTCGGTGATCGACATGGAGTTCATGATCATGTCGATGCGCCCGGCATTGAGGGCGGGAATGATACCGCTCCAGCCGGTGGGCGTGATCTCGCAGTCGCGGCCCATGGCGTCGCAGATGGCGTGGGCCAGTTCTACCTCGAAGCCGGTCCAGTCGCCGCTGGCGGCCTTGTAGGTGAAGGGCGGGTAGGGCTCGCCGGAGATGCCTACCTTGAGCGGGTCGGCGGCCTGGGCGGTGAGGCCGAGGCTGATGGCGGCCGCGGCGCTAGCGATCATCAGGGGGAACTTCATGGTCTTCTCCTGTCGTTATGGTTAGGTGGAGCCTTCAGGCCGCGGGCGCCACGAAGTGGCGACAGCGGGGATCGTCGAAAACGTCTTGCGGCGTGCCTTCGGCGGCGATGCAGCCCTGGTCGAGGTAGACCAGCTGGTCGGAAACCTCGCGGGCGAAATGCATCTCGTGGGTGACCAGCAGCATGGTGCGGCCCTCGTCGGCGAGGCCGCGGATCACCCCCAGCACCTCGTTGACCCGCTCCGGGTCCAGCGCCGAGGTGGGCTCGTCGAAGAGCAGCAGGCGCGGCTCCATGGCCAGGGCGCGGGCGATGGCGACCCGCTGCTGTTGGCCGCCGGAGAGGAAGGCAGGATAGGCGTCGCGCTTGTCGGCCATGCCGACCCGTTCCAGGTAGTGCTCGCCCAGCGCGGTGGCCTGCTTGCGGGAGAGCCCCTTGACCCGCATGGGGGCCTCGATGACATTGCCCAGCACGCTGAGGTGGGGCCACAGGTTGAACTGCTGGAAGACCATTGCGACCTTGGCGCGCAGCCGCTGCAGCTGGCGCCGGTCCAGGCCGACGATGTCGCCCTGGGGATTGCGGGCGAAGCGAATCGCCTCGTCGGCAATCGCCAGTTCGCCGCGGTCGGGGCGTTCCAGCAGGTTCATGCAGCGCAGCAGGGTGCTCTTGCCGGAGCCGCTGGCGCCGATGATCGAGGTGACGGTGCCCTCGGCGACGCTCAGCGAGACGCCCTTGAGTACTTCCAATTCGCCAAAACGCTTGATCAGGTGGTCGGCCGCCACTGCGGGGGCGGCCTGGGGACGGAGGGGACGCTCGAATGATGATGTCATAGGCAATCGGCCTCCGGGGCCGGGGACGGTGACAGGGCGCGCTCATCTCGGGCGCGTTGCGCACAGGCCGCCAGGCGCTGGCTGGCCGCGGCGAGGCGTTCGGCCTCCACGGTCAGGCTGAGGCGCACGAAGCCCGCCGCCGAGGGGCCGAAGGCCTCGCCGGAGAGCACCGAGATGCCCTCCTCGTCGAGCAGGCGGTCGGCGAAGGCCTGGGAGGAGAGGCCGGTGGCGCGGATATCCACCATCAGGAACATCCCCGCCGGCGGGCGGATCGCCGTCACCGCCGGGCTCTCGGCGAGGGCCGCGCAGACGGCGTCGCGGCGCGCCCGATAGACCTCGCGCATCGCCTGCAGCTCGGTGGGCGGCGTGGTCAGGGCGTCGCAGGCGGCGTCCTGGATAAAGTCGGGGCAGCCGTAGAGCATGCACAGCGCCAGGTGGGTCAGGTGCTGGATCAGCGCCTCGGGGCCCAGCACCCAGCCCAGCCGCCAGCCGGTCATGGCATGCGACTTGGAAAGGCTGCTGATCACCACGCTGCGTTCGGCCATGCCCACCAGGCTGGCGGGACAGATATGCTCGCCCTCGAAGATCAGCTCGGCGTAGACCTCATCGGAGATCAGCCACAGATCGTGGCGGCGGCACAGCGCGGCGATCGCCGCCCAGCTCTCGGCGTCGATCAACTGGCCGGTGGGGTTGTGCGGGCTGTTGAGCAGGATGGCCCGGGTGCGCGGGGTGATGGCCGCCTCCAGGGCCGCCGGGTCGAGGCGGAACGCCGCCTCGCCGTCCAGCGGTACCTGCACCAGCTCGGCACCGGTGGCGCGCAGCACCGCCTCGTAGGTGACATAGCTGGGCTCGGGGACCAGCACCTCGTCGCCGGGGTCGAGCAGGCACTGGGCGGCGGCATAGAGGCCGCACTGGGCGCCAGCCATGACGATGACGTTATCCGGGCCGATGTCGAGGCCCAGACGACGGTAGTCGTCGGCGATGGCCTGGCGCAGCGCCAGCTTGCCCTGCACGTTGGGGTAGTGAGTGGCACCGCCGCGCAGGCTGGTCACGGCGCTCTCGACGATGGGTGCCGGGGTGGCGAAGTCGGGATCGCCCACCGAAAGCACGGTGATTACCTCGCCGGCGGCCTGGCGGGCCAGGGCGCGGTAGTGGATATCCCAGGCCGCGGCCCCTTCGCCGGCGATGCGGTCGGTCAGTCGTGAATAGTGCATAGGGCTCTCGTTGTGATGTCGGTTAGCCGCAAACGTCGGCCTGGTTAAGGCGGCGCCGTTCGGCCTGCCAGGCGCGGTCGCCGCCGACCGACGACGTTGCCCAGGTTTCGTATTGTGTTGCCACGTGCTCGGCCATGGACGGCGATACTTGACGCAGCGGCTGACCAGTGGCCTGAGCTGCCAGTTGTGCCTGGCAGCTGCGCTCCAAGTCGCGCATGCGCAGGAAGGCCTCACCGACGCTTTTTCCGCAGGTCAGCAGGCCGTGCTGGCGCAGGATCATCGCGGAGTGATTGCCGAGGTCGTCGCCTAGCCGCTCGCGTTCATCGAGTGCCAGCGCGATGCCTTCGAAGTCGT
The DNA here is from genome assembly GCF_002286975.1 of Halomonas salipaludis. GTDB lineage: Bacteria > Pseudomonadota > Gammaproteobacteria > Pseudomonadales > Halomonadaceae > Franzmannia > Franzmannia salipaludis. The sequence continues at coordinate 76,505 of NZ_NSKB01000011.1, read as the reverse complement.
GGTAGGCCAGCCGGTGGTAGAACTGCAGCGCCCACTGATTGAGCGGTAGTAAACCCGCCTCAAGACACGAGACGGCAACGCCGGCCACGGTATGGGTATGCAGTACGCAGTTGACCTCGGGACGGGCGGCGTGGAGCGCGCTGTGTATGGTGAAGCCCGCCGGGTTGATGCCCAGCCCGGTGGGGTCATCGAGCACCTGGCCGTCGGCGTCCACCGTTACCAAACTGTCGGCGCGCACCTCGGCAAAACGCAGCCCGTAGGCATTGAGCAGAAAGCGCTCGCCGGGTAGGCGCGCTGAGATATGCGTATCGATGCCGTCGTCCATGCCGTCCAGAGCGATCAGCCGATAGGCGGCCGCTAGGTCATGGCGAATATCGCGCTCCTCGGGCGTCGCCGCGTTCATCGCTCGGCCTCGACAACAGCGATTGCCTCTTTACCGTCGCGGGTAGTCACGCCTTCCAGAAAGCTCGCTACGCGCTCAGGATGATTGTCAAGCCACTCGCGGGCAACGACCTCAAGCTCGCGTTCCTCCAAACTGAAGGCACTGATGAACTCACTCTGCTCGTCGGCTGAGAAGCGGAATTGATCGAGCAGCCGTGTCAGATTGGGGTTCGCCTCGGCGTAACGCTTGGCGACGATGGTCTTGACGTCGCTGCGGCCATTATTGTCGCCGTAGACGCCTGCCGGATCGTCAAGGATATGCACGTCGTATTCCGGCACCATCCAGTGGGGTGTCCAGCCATAAAAGAGAATCCAGCGACCCTCGTCCACGGCGGCGGCCACCTCGCTGAGCATACCTGGCGTGGAAGAGGGCTTTCCCTCCCAGTCACCCAGGCCATAGGTATTCGCCTCGATGGCACCCTCAAGCATATCGGTAACCGTCGAGCCGCTCTCGATGCTGTAGATACGATGATCGAAGCGCTCGGCAATCTCGGCATCGGCGAGTTGCTCGGCGCTGGTCAGGCCAGCCTCAGCCACATAACCCGGCACCGCGAAGCCCATGCGAGCGCCAGTGACGTTGTTGCCCAGATCGACAATGGCGCCAGCCGCCATGGCCGCGTCGTAGCTCTGCTGCTGGGCGGGTAACCAGCCGGCCAGGAAGGCGTCGCTGTCGCCGCTCTGCAGAGTCTGGTAGCCCACGGTTGAGCTGACCTCCAGCGCCTTGACCCGATACCCCAGGGGCTCCGCCAGCTGGGCGAAGATCTCCGACTTGACGGTAACACCCGGCCAGGGGGGCACGACGAGACGCAGCTCATCGCTGGCGTCCTGGTGGGCTAGCGCGGTGAGCGGCAGCAGGCCGATGAGGATGAGGCCGGTGAGTCGGGTGGTATTGCGCATGTCAGGGATCCTTGTTGTCGGTTATCGATGGGAGGGTGGCGCGGTGGCCGCCATCCAGGCCGCCGCGTCCACTTCGATCAGCAACGCTGAGTCGTCGTCGCCGAGAAGGGCAAGTGCCTCGCCGAGGGAGGCGGGGTCACCCACCGTCCGGTAGCGGCAGGCGTAGGCGTCGGCCAGGGCGGCAAAGTCCGGCGGTGCCAGATCGACGCCGAGCTGCGGCACCTCGTGCATGGCCATATAGCGGCGAATCTCGTCGTAGCCGTGGTTGTTCCAGATCACCACCGCCACGGGCTGCCCCAGATCGCGGGCGGTGGCCAGTTCGCCGAGCACGAACTGCAGACCGCCGTCGCCGACCAGGGCCACCACCGGGCGCTGCGGGCAGGCCAGCGCCGCGCCGAGCGCCGCCGGCAGGCCGTAGCCGAGGGTGCCGTAGCCGGTGGCGGCGTTGAACCAGTACCGCGGTGCCGGCAGCGAGGCGAGGAAGTTGCCGGCATAGACCGGCCCGGTGGAGTCGCCCACCAGGATGGCGTCGGGCAGCGTCGCCCGTAGCGTGGCATAGAGCGGCACATAGGGGGCGAGCTCCGGGTCCGCCTCGAGGGCCAGCGCGTCGCGCACCGCCGCGGCGCGGCCGTCGTCGGCGCGCAGTGGTAGCGCCTCGGCGAGGTCGTGCATCACCTGGCCGACGTCGGCCAGCAGCGCCAGGTCGGCGGCCTGGTTGCGGCCCAGCTGCTGGGGATCGATGTCGACCCGGATCAGCCGTCCGTCGAGGCGAAAACCGTTATCGAACACCAGGTCGTAGTCGGTTTCGCCGAGCTCGGTGCCGAGGGCCAGGATCACGTCCGCCTCGGCGGCCAGGCGGCGCGTGGCGGGCAGGCTGGCGGTGGCGCCCAGGTCCAGCGGGTGGTCCTGACCCAGGACCCCCTTGGCGTTGATGGTGGTCAGCGCCGGGGCCTGAAAGCGTTCGACCAGAGCGCGGGCCGCCTGCGGGGCGCTGGCGCAGCCGCCGCCCAGCAGCAGCAGGGGGCGCTCGGCCCCGGCCAACCAGTCGGCGGCCTGGGCGATGGCGGCCGCCGGGGCTGTCGGCGGGTAGACCCGTAGCGGGCGCGGTGGCGGGGCCTCCAGAGGCGCAGCCAGCAGGTCTAGTGGGATCTCGATATGCACCGGTCCCGGCCGGGCGCTCTGGAAGATCGCGAAGGCGCGCGCCAGCACTTCCGGCAGCGCCGCCGGGTCGAGCAGGGTATGGCTGAAGACGCTGACGCCGGCCAGGGTCTGCTGTTGACTGGGCAGCTCGTGCAGCCGTCCCTGGCCGCGCCCCAGGGTGTCGCGACGGTTGACGCTGGAGATCACCAGCATGGGCACCGAGTCGGCCAGCGCCTGGCCCATGGCGGTGGCGATATTGGTCATCCCCGGGCCGCTGATGATGAAGCAGGCCGCGGGCTTGCCGCTGGCGCGGGCATAGCCATCGGCCATGAAACCGGCGCCCTGCTCATGGCGCGGCGTAACGTGGCGGATGGCGCTGTCGCCCAGGCCGCGGTAGAGCTCGATGGTATGCACCCCGGGAATGCCAAAGGCGGTGTCCACGCCATACGCTTCGAGCAGTCGCAGCAGGTAGTTGGCACAGGTCTGGGGCATGTCAGTCGTGCTCCACGCGGTGCTTGGCCAGCGGCTCGGGCAGCCCGCCGCGGGGCGTACGACCCAGTACCCGCTCGACCATGGGCAGGAAGTGCTCCAGGGGCAGGGTGTCGTAGTCGGGGTCGAAGCTGGCCTGGTCCCAGTCGTCACAGAAGCGCACGGTGCGCGCATAGGCCGGATGATCGCGATACGCTTCGCGGGCGTGTCGATCCTGGCCGAAGAAGTGGCGATAGTGGTAGCCCTGGAAGAGTTCGTGGTGGCGAATCATCCAAGTGTTGAGGGGGTCGATAAAGGGCTCGAGGATGGCCGCGGCGACCTCGGCGTGGTTGGCCGGGGCCAGGTCGTCGCCGATATCGTGGAGCAGGGCGCAGACCACCATCTCTTCATCGGCACCGTCGCGCAGCGCCCGGGTGGCGGTCTGCAGGCAGTGCTGGTAGCGGTCCACCGGGTAGCCGTGGGTGTCGCCGGCGAGGTTGTGCAGATGGGCCAGCACCCGGCGCGGGGCATCCTCGACGTAGTCGCGGAAGCGGGCGTCGATCAGTGCCCAGTCGTCGCGCTGGGCCTCGCCGAAGTGACGGAAGCGAGCTTGATTCATGCGGGCTCTCCTGAGGCGTTGGTCTCGGCCTGGCGGCGTAGTACCCGCCGGCGGCTGGCGGTGCTGTCGCGGTCGACATAGCCCTGGCGCATGTGGCGCACGCCGCCGGCCAGCTGATAGGCGCGGCGCCCGTGCAGCAGCCGGTAATTGTCGATGATCAGCATCTGCCCCGGATCGAGCTTGAGATGCAGGGTCAGCTCCTCGCCGGTGATCAGCTCATGGAAGGCGCGGCGCGCGGCGAAGTAGGCATCGAGCACGTCGGGGGCAAGAGCCGGCATCCGTTCGGTGCGGTTGGAGTAGCGCACGCGCATGGGCTCGCCGTGGCTATCCAGCTCGATCAGCGGTCCCTCGCTCTCGAGGTGGGTGGTGTCGTCGCGGTAGCGAAAGCCGGGACGCACCTGGCTCAGGCAGTCGAAGGCCTCAGGGTTGCGCTCGCGCAGCAGCCGGGCGGCCATGAAGCCATCGGCCAGGGTGCTGTCGCCTCCTTCGGCGGCGTTGGCCAGGCAGTGCAGCCAGATATAGCCGGGGATGGGGTCGCGGTAGGGGTTGTCGGTATGCGGCTCGAGGCCGCGCTGGGTCATGGTCAAATCGTAGGCATTGGCCACCGACTTGACGTCGGCGATGCCGCCCCAGTTGGTGCGCCGCAGCGGGCCGATGCGGTCGATCAGCGGGCGCATGCCGTCCTCTTCGCCGGGCACCCCGGAGACCATCACGAAGCCGTCGCGCTGCAGCGCCTCGAGCATGGCCAGCAGGGCAGCGTCGTCATGCAGGGCAGCACTGAAGTCGGCGCGGGGTGCGGGGGCGCTGGCGGCGTCCCACAGGCGTTGGGGCGGGTCGACGGCCTCGTCGAGCAGCTCCTGCAGCGGGAAGTCGCAGCGGTGGCCATCGCTGAAGTGCAGCCTCAGGGCGTGATCGACGCTCTCCGCCGACTCCAGGCGCAGGTCCAGCGGCAGCTCGGCGGCCTCGATCAGGCGCTGACCGGTGCGCGGGTCCCGGGTCTGGGGGTCGGAGCTGCGCTCGCGCAGCCACAGGGCGGTGAACTCCCGTGATTGATCGCACTGGTCGAGGACCAGGCGTTGGCCTTCGGACTGGAGCCTGACGTGAGTCATGACGGCGTCTCCACAAGATTCGGTCACTGGCGTTGGGTGAGTGCTATTACCATATCCGCGGTTGCGGATATGGACTTGATAAAATTGGCCGTATGCTTGATTTTATTGGCCACAATGGATATCTACCCCGACAAGTGGCCCTATCCGCGGCCCGACTCCCCGCCGCTGCTGACCCCCGATGAGGCCGAGCACACCATGGACGTGTGGCTGGTGCCCAAATTCTCGATGCTGACGCTGTTCTGTCTGCTCGAGCCGCTGCGGGTGGCCAACCGCTTCGGCCGCAATCTCTTCGCCTGGCGCCTGCGCTCCGCCAGCGGGCAGTCGGTGGTGGCCAGCAACGGGGTGCGTATCGACGTGGATGACTCGCTGGAGACACTCACCGACGGTGCCGGCCTGATGGTAGTTTCTTCCTATGAGGCGGAGCTGACGGTAGGGGCGACGGAGCGCGCGGTGCTGCGGCGCATCGCTGCCCATGGCGGCTGGTTGGGTGGGCTGGATACGGCGCCCTTCATCCTCGCCCGGGCGGGGGTATTGGAGGGGTATCGGGTGGCGCTGCACTGGGAGAGCGTGCCGGCCTTTCGCCAGGAGTTTCCCCACCTGGCGATCAGCCAGGCCCGCTACGAGTTCGGCAGCGAGCGGCTGACCGGCTCCGGGGGCTCCGCTAGCATCGACATGATGCTGGACTGGATCGAACGCGCCTACGGGCCGGCCCTGGCCAATGCGGTGGGGCGCCAGCTGGTCCACCAGCGGGCCCGGGGCGAGGCCTCCCTGGCCCAGCGCCACCTCTATGAAGAGCTACCGCGCAGCGTGGTGCGCGCGCTGGCAGTGATGGAGGCCAACCTGGCCCAGGCGCTGCCGATTCCCGAGGTGTGTCGCCTGGTGGGCCAGTCCCAGCGCCAGCTGACGCGGCTGTTCATGGCCCACTTCGGCGAGAGCCCCAAGCAGTGCTACCTGGGGCTGCGTCTCGATCAGGCGCGGCGGATTCTCGCCGACAGCCGCTGCCGCGTTACCCAGGCGGCCATGGCCGCGGGGTTTACTCAGTTGGCGCACTTCTCGCGGGCCTATCGGCGCCGCTTCAATGAGGCCCCGAGTACCACCGCCGAGCGCGGCTCGCTGTAAATATCGCCCGGCCCCGCATAGTAGTGCTTGCTCAGGCTGAGGTCCTACCAGACCGCGATGCTCGTGCTGCCGCCATCGGCGTTCGATGGTACTGTTTGCTCATTTGATTGCATGCTTGCCTGGTCGGTGCCAAACCGCCCAGGTTTACAGGGAACAGCTAACGGAGCAGGTCTTGCCCCAACTGGAACATATTCAGGCGCTGGAGAAGCGCTTGTGGAGTGCCGCAGACAACCTGCGCGCCAATTCGAACTATGCCAGCAACGAATACTTTCTGCCGGTGATGGGCTTGGTCTTCCTGCGTCATGGCTTCAGCCGCTACCTGGCGGTAAAGGAGGAGATCGAGGCCAGTCTTCCGTCGCGAGGCGGCAAGACCCAGGTTCTGCTGCTGCCCAAGCTGATGAGCGGAGAGCTCGCCGCATGAACCGCCAGGCGCTGAACGACCTGCTCGCGCTCGGGGAGGGCTTTACCACCGAGTTCAAGAAGGCCGGCACCTCCGGCCTGGGGCGGGAGATTTGCGCCTTCGCCAACACCACCGGCGGGGTGATTCTGATCGGCGTAACAGACGCCGGCGAGGTGGTCGGCGTGGCCGACCACAACAAGCTGAAGTCCGACGTGCAGGCCACGGCGCGCTCCGCCGAGCCACCCATCGCCGTGGAGGTGGAGAGCGCAGGCGCGGTACTGTGCGTAACCGTGCCGGCCCAGCACAGCAAACCCTACTCCTTCGGCGGCAAGTTTTACCTGCGCGAGGGCGCCTCCTCCCAGCAGATGTCGCGCCAGGAAATCCGCGAGTTCTTCTACTGCGAGGGGCTGATCCACTTCGACGAGACGCCCTGCGAGCGTTTCTCCCTGGAGGAGGACCTGACCGACGAGGTCTGGGACACCTTCCGCCGCCGGGCGCGCATCCCCGCTGAGATGCCGCCACACACCGCACTCAAGAACCTACACTTGCTGACCGACGACGGCAGGATGACCCACGCTGGTGCCTGGCTGCTGGCCCGCGACATCCAGGCATTCTCGATTAGTGCCGACGTGGCTTGTGCTCTGTTCATGGGCACCGACAAGGTGCATATCCTCGACCGTCGCGGCTTCAATGGCGACGTCTATTCGATGATCGACGAGGTGATGGCCTGGCTGCTTTCCAAGCTTAACGTCGCCTACATCATCAAGCACGTGAAGCGCGAGGAGCGCTCCGAGCTTCCCGAGGAGGCGCTGCGTGAGGCGGTGGTCAACGCCTTGGTGCACCGCGACTACCGTTCCACTGCCAACGTGCATGTCTACGTGTTCAAGGATCGGGTCGAGGTGGTCAGCCCTGGCGGCCTACCCGCCGGTATGAGCGAGTCAGACCTGGGCATCAAGAGCATTCCGCGCAACCCGCTGTTGTTCGGCATGCTGCATCGCATGGAAGCCGTGGAGCATATCGGCTCCGGCATCCGGCGCATCCGGCGGCTGTGTGATGAGTATGGTGTGGCCGAACCCGAGATCGAGGTTTCGCCGCACTGGTTCGTGCTGCGTTTCCCGCGGCCGGACGTAGCCGAGGAGAGGGGGCAGGTGCGACTGAATCCCGATACCCCGGAAGTCACCCCGGAAGTCACCCCGGAAGTCACCCCGGAAGCTCGCTTGTGTGGGGTCCTGCAAGGGGAAATGTCGCGGCAGGCGCTCCAGGCGTCGCTGTCCTTGAAGGATGCCGAATACTTCCGTAAAGCTTATTTGGGACCTGCCCTGGCAAGGGGGTTGATCGAGATGACCCTGCCGGACAAGCCCCGCAGCAGCAAACAGCGTTACCGGCTGACCGAACGCGGCCAACGCTACCTTGAGGAACGAGCCTCGGGGCAGAATGACAAGAACGCGCGATAAGCCCGAGCCCCTACAGAGAAGTACCACCGCCGACTAGCTGAAACGGCGGTTGCATCATCTATGGCAGTGACTTCTCTGACGCCGGGCGCGCTGAATCATGCGATAGCGCGAGCGGATCTCGTCGCGCTCCATGTAGCAGCCCTGCAGCCAGCGGTGGCCGCTGCTGCCTTCGAAAGCGTCGCGGGCGTGCAGTAGCCGGCGGTTGTCGAAGATCACCAGGTCGCCGGGCGCATAGGTGAAGCGGATCGCGAAGTGCGGCTCGCGCAGCATCGCCTGCAGCGTCATCAGCGCCTCGTAGGCTGGCTCCACCTCCTCGAAGGGGGCCTGCAGGGGGCCGCGCAGGAAGTCGGCGATACGCACCTCGAGCAGCTCGCCGCGGGCGTCGAGGCGGATCATCGGCGAATACCAGACGTAGTCTGTGATTCTGGCAGTATTGGCGTAACACCAGTGCACCCGGGTCAGCGTGGCAAAGGCAGCTGGGGCACGCTGGCGCAGCGCCTCGGCCACCGCGAAGCCGTCGAGCATCACTGCCTCGCCGCCCGCCACGCTGTTCTCCAGGCAGTGCAGCATCTGCAAGCCGGGGTGATATTCGCGGGTCGGCAGGTCGGTGTGCGGCGGCAGGGCGATGGAGGTGTAGGCGTTGGAGTCCGGGTCCGGCTTGGCCTTGACGTCGAACAGCAGGCCGAAGTTGGTGGGCCGGACCGGACCGATGCGCCGGGCGATGGCCTCCAGCGAACCGGGTTCGGTAGGCAGGCCGTGCAGGCGCACCAGCCCCTTGCCCAGCACGCTTTCCAGGGCGGGGGCGAGGATCGCCTCCTCGGCATCGCCAGCCGGTTCGGTATCGAGCAGGCCGCTGGCCTCGAGGCTGTCTGGATCTGCGCCGGGGCCGCCGTGCCAGAGCCTGACCGGCACCAGCGGCGCCTCGGGGTCGCCGGCGTTGTCGTAGTCGTGGGCGCGCAGCCAGCCGGGGTGGAAGCGCAGGTGGCGATCCTCTGCGGCGAAGGCCACGCACAGCGCGCCGGCGTCATCGATCTCGGCGGCGGCGATCTCTGGCCAGCCCGGGAGACGGGAGAGGTCGAGGATGCGCTCGCGGGTCGCCGGGTTCACGGTGCTTTCGTCGGCGGCGTTCTCGCGCAGCCAGATGCCGTGGTAGCGGCTCTTGCGACCGTCGCTCCAGCCCAGCGTGACCCCCCGGGCGTCGTGGTCGACCGAGACAATATCGGCCTCGATGGGCCAGCTGTCGTAGTCCGGGGTGAGCGGCAGGGACGAGAACGAGTTCATGGCGACCTCTCTTGAGGGAATGGAGTCGCCTAGCTTGTCTGCACCGCCGCCGCGGGAAGCAGCACCATTCGACGCCGACTATGCACCATTCGACAGCCAGGCCTGATCCTGCTGGCGCCTCAATTGGCTGGGCGTCAGGCCGTGGCGCTGGCGGAAGGCGCGGGTAAAGCTGGAGGCAGAGGCGAAGCCGCAGGCGAGGGCGATATCCAGCACCCGGTGGGGGGTCTCCAGCAGCAGGCCATGGGCGTGGTCGAGGCGCAGCCCCAGGTAGTGGTCGCGGGGCGAGCGCTGCAGGTAGCGCAGGAACAGGCGCTCCAGGCCACGCCAGGAGAGCGCCAGGCGCTGAGCCAGGTCGGCGATGGCCAGCGGCGACTCCAGGTTCGCCTCCATCAGGCCGATGGCGCGGCGCAGCTCGGTGGGCAGGTGAGGCGGCGCGCCGGGGCGCTGGCGGCTGGCGGGCAGGCGAGCCCGGGCGTGCACCAGCTGGGCATTGACCCGCGCCGCCAGGGCGTCGCCGTGACGCCGTCGCACCAGGTCCAGGGCCATGTCGATGGCGGCGCTGCCGCCGGCGCAGGAGAAGCCCCGGCTATCCACCTCGTAGAGCGACTCCACGGCGTCGATGGTGGGGAAGCGGCGGCGGAAGTCGGGCAGGCTCTCCCAGTGCAGGGTCACGGTCTGGCCGTCGAGTAGCCCTGCCGCGGCCAGCGCTACGCAGCCGGTATCCACGCCGCCCAGCACGCCGCCTCGAGCCGCCCGTTCGCGGAGCCCAGCCAGCAGCGATGGGGTCAGGCCCACCTCGGGGGCGAAGCTGGCGCAGACCGCCAGGCTGGGAAAGTCGGGTGCCTGCTGCAGGGCCATCTCGACCCCCAGGGGCATGCCGTTGCTGGCCTCCACCGGGGCGCCGTCGCTGCTGATCAACTGCCAGCGGAACAGCTCGCGCCCCGCCATGCGGTTGGCAATCCGCAGCGGCTCGATGGCGGAAAATAGCGCCACCATGGCGAAGCGCGGTAGCAGCAGAAATCCGATGGGTTCCGGCTCGGGGCCGCAGTAGTGGAGTCTCATGATCGGGCATTATTGGTGCGTTTGGCTGCCAATGCCAAGACGCAGCTCATGGCCATCTGAGCAGGGCGTATAGCGTGGTGAAGATGTCGTCTTGGGTCAAGTTTGTTCTCCTGAAGCGTGCAGACTGGTTTTTACACTTTCAACAAGAGGCAAGCCCCATGTTCGCTAATGTCGCTTTGTCGCCGCGCGTACTGTGCGGTGCCGCTCTGCTGGCTCCACTACTGATCGCTGGCCAGGCTCAGGCCGATGTGGACGAGGTGCGTTTCGGGGTGCCGCCTTGGCCCGGCGTTACCGTCAAGTCGGAGGTGGCGGCACAGCTGATGGAGGCCATGGGCTACGATACGCGTCAGCGTGAACTGGCCGTGAGCGTGATTCTCGAAGGACTCGCAGGGGATGACCTGGAGGTCTATCTAGGCGGCTGGTACCCGGTACAGACCGATATGGTCGAGCCGCTGGTCGACGCCGGTAAGATCGAGAAATTGGTGTCGAATATCGAGGGCGCCAACTCCGGGCTGGTGGTGCCGCGCTACGTTCATGAGGCTGGGATCGACTCGGTGGCTGACCTGGCAGCACATCGGGAGCGTTTCGGCGGTGAGATTCAGGGAATCGAGGCCGGCACCGGGGTCAATAACGCCATCCTCGCGGCCATCGACCAGGATCTGGCGGGGCTTGGCGACTGGAACCTGCGCGAAAGCTCTACCGCGGCGATGCTGGCTCAAGCCGAGCAGATGATGGCCGACGAAGAGTGGGTGACCTTCGTCGGTTGGGAACCCCACTGGATGAACGTCAGCTTCGATCTCGTCTATCTCGAGGATGCCGACGATGCTGGTATCGCCGCGATCGAAAGTACCGTGTGGACCATCGTGCCCGCCAGCTTGGCTGGCAATGATCCTGAACTGCACCGCTTCCTGTCCCAGTTCGTGGTCGATATCGAAGACCAGAATGATTGGGTGAATGGCTACAGTTACGAGGACCGCCCCGCCGACGAGGTGGCCCGCGAGTGGATCGGCGCTAACCTCGATACCGTGGCGGAGTGGCTGGATGGCGTCGAGGCACGCGACGGTACACCGGCTATCGAAGCGGTGAGCGCTAGCTACGATTGATGTGCCTGCCGCTGTGGTGGGGTGACTAGAGACTACCCTTCAGCGCCTGGCAGAACGCCTGCCAGGCGCTGTGCATTTCGGGCAGCAGGGCGTGAGCATGCAGGGCGCCATGCACCATGCCCGGGGCACAGCGGTAGTCGACGCTTGCCCCGGCATCGCGCCAGTGCTCGATGGCTGCTTCCAGCGGCGCAGTGAGTGGGTCGTGTTCCACACTCAAGACGTGCAGGGTCAGTCCGGGCGGTTGCGCCGCGGCGGCGACAGGCAGCGCTGTTGGGCAGCTGTGGCCAATCGACAGCACGTCATCGCGACTGAGTAGAGGGGCGTCGGGACCCAGCGTCGAGGCGTCGAGACCGCCCACCGGGGGGTAGATCAGCCCCAGGGGAGGAGCGTGCGCGCAGCTGGCGGCGAGATCCATGACCAGCCGACCGCCAGCGCTGTCGCCGACCATCGCCAGCGGGGCGATGGTCTCGGCCACGGCGCGACAGTCAGCGAGCATCATGGCGTAATTCGCCTCCGGGGCTAGGCGGTAGTCGACGCTGATGACCTCGCGATCGAGGTGGGCGGCGAGACTCGCCGCTACGCCATGGTGGCTTCTAATCGAGCCGATGGTGAAGCCGCCGCCATGTACGAAGAGCACCCGCCCGGGCCGGGCGCCATCGGGTAGAAAACGCCGCACCGCCACTCCACCGAGCCGCGTGTCCTCGACCCGCAGGCCCGCCGGGTCGTGCGGGGCGAGGCCGGCACAGAGTGCGTCGTAGCGAGCTCTCGCCGCCGCTGGTGCAAGCCCTTCTAGCTCGTCCAGGCCGGCGGCAAAGCGTTGGATAAAGGCTTCGATATCCATCCGCTCAGCGCCGGATAGCGATGCTGCGCTGGGCCAGCGCCGGCCAGTTCCCCTGCTCGGCGTGAGGTAGCGCGGCGATGGTCTCGGTCACCGGCGCCGGGAAGGCGTCGGGGCGGCCGCTCTGCTGGTCCATGCCCATCAGCATCTGCTCGCTGCTGGCCAGCAGGTTGTGCTCCTCGTCGAACAGCTCGAAGAAGGCGTGCAGCCGCTTGGCGTCGCGATCCAGCAAGGTCAGCGCCACCTGCAGCGGCTGGCCCTGGAGGGCGCCGCGGCGGTAGCAGAGGTGGGTCTCCAGGGTGTAGAGCGTGTAGCGATGGCGGCTACGCCCCACGGCATCCAGGCCGATATGGTCCATCAGCGCCTCCACCGCCAGGGAGAAGACCCTGGCGTATTCGGCGTCGTTCATATGGCCGTTGTAGTCGACCCACGCCGGGGCCACCCGGGTCTCGAGGATCACCATCAGATGCGCCCCTCCAGACCTTCCGCTTCCGGCCAGTACTTGTGCACCAGGTCGAGCAGCTCGACCAGGAAGTCGTCGCGGCGGCGGTCGAGTTCGCTGACCGGCCGGCCGGCGGCCTGGTGCTCGCAGCCTTCGACCACCTTGTCGATCAGCTCATCGGTGAGCTCGGGGGCCTCGAGTTTGGTCCAGGGTAGCTTCAGCGCGGGGCCGAACTGCTCGAGCATATGGCGCATACCCGGCTCGCCGCCGGCCAGGTGGAAGGTCAGGAAGGTACCCATCAGCGACCAGCGCAGGCCGCAGCCGTAGACCACCGCGGCATCGATCTCCTCGGTGGTGGCCACGCCGTCGTTGACCAGATGCAGGGCCTCGCGCCACAGCGCTTCCATCAGGCGGTCGGCGATATGCCCTTCGATCTCGCGGCGTACCACCAGCGGACGCATGGCCAGTTCGCGGTATAGCGCCTGGGCGCGCCGGGTATGCTCGGCGCTGGTGGCGTCACCGCCCACCAGCTCGACCAGCGGCAGCAGGTAGACCGGATTGAAGGGGTGGGCGACGATCACCCGCCCCGGCGCCCGGGTGCAGTCGCGCTGCAGGTCGCTGGGCTTGAAGCCGGAGGTGGAGGAGCCGATCAGCACCTCGGGCTCGGCGGCGGCGTCGAGGGCGGCAAGAATCTCGCGCTTGAGATCGAGGCGCTCCGGCACGTTCTCCTGGATCAGGTCGGCGCCGGCCACGGCAGCCTCGGGGCTATCGACGAAGGTGAGCCGTGCCGGGCTGGCGCCTTCGGCCAGGCCCAGGCGCGAAAGCGAGGCCCAGGCGTTGTCGACGAAGGCGCGGGTGCGCTGTGGGGCGTCAGGGGCCGGGTCGAAGGCCACTACATCCCAACCCTGGGCCAGGGCGCGGGCGATCCAGCCGTTGCCGATCACCCCGGTGCCGATCACGCTGAGTTGGCGGCTCATGCGTCACCTCCGACGACGTTCTCCACGATCTGGCCACTGCGTGGGTCGCGCAGCGACAGGTGAGCGCGGGTCTCGGCGGGGGTCATCACCCGAGCGCCGAGGTTGTCGATCAGCGTGGCGGCCTTTTCCACCAACTGGCCGTTGCTGGCCAGTACCCCTTTCTTCAGATAGAGGTTGTCCTCCAGGCCGACCCGGGCATGGCCGCCCAGCAACACCGCCTGGGCGACCATCGGCATCTGCTGGCGGCCGATGCCGAAGGCTGCCCAGTGGGCACCCTCGGGTAGTTTATTGCGCATGGTCAGCATGGTCTCGGTGTCCGCCTCAGCGCCCCAGGGGATGCCCAGGCATAGCTGGTAGAGTGGGTCGCCGTCGATCAGGCCCTCCTGCTGCAGCTGGCGCGCGAACCACACATGGCCCAGGTCGAAGCACTCCAGCTCAGGCTTGACCCCGGCGGCCTGCACCAGCCTGGCATGCTCGCGCAGCCAGTCGGCGCTGTTCACGTAGATCATGTCGCCGAAGTTGAGGCTGCCGCAGTCCAGGGTGCACAGCTCCGGCAGCAGCTCGGCGACCGGTTCGTGGCGCTGGGCCGGGGTCTGGATATCGCTGCCCGGGCCGCCACGGGTGGGGTCCGCGGCGTCGGGGATCCAGTCGCCGCCGCCGCCGGCGGTGATGTTCATGACGATATCCACGTCTGCCTCGCGGACCCGCTCCATCACCTCGCGGAAGTGCGCCACGGAGTGGCTGATACCGCCGGTCTCGGGGTCGCGCACATGGATATGCGCGATACTGGCGCCAGCCCGGGCCGCAGCGATGCAGTCATCGGCGATCTGCTTGGGGGTGACGGGGACCTTGTCGCTCTTGGCGGTGGTGTCGCCGGCGCCGGTAACGGCACAGGTCAGGATGACGTTGCGATTCATGGAGAGGCTCCTCCCGCGATGGATGTGATGCAGGGAGTGTCGCCGAGCTGCGGCGTGCCGACGCTACGCTAAGCGTCGATTAGTTGGCGTAATACGTCATGTCGGTAGGGTGACGAGGAGAGTGGTGAATGCCTTGAACTTTGGTCTATATCTGGCGCCGTGCAAGCTTGGTGACAGCTTCGTCGGATAGCGTGCATTCCCACACAGGTGCTCGCCTGTGACAATAAATGCTTACAAGAGGCGAAACGTCATGCTCAATACGCTCAATATCATCAAGGGGAAGTCGCTGCTGATTGGCGCTGCCGCCATGCTTACCACGCTGGCGCTGCCGGTGGCCGCTGAGGAGTTTCCCGATCGCCCCATCAATATGGTGGTCGGTTTCGGCACCGGGGGCAGCGCCGACCGGATGACTCGGGCCATGTCCAGCTTTGTCTCCGAGGAGCTCGGGGTGCCGGTGCAGGTGACCAATCGCCCCGGGGCCGGTACCCAGGTATCGGCCAACTACATCCTCAACATGCCGGATGACGGTTATACGCTGTACGCCTCGACGTTCGCTCCCTACCTGACCAACACCATCCTGAGTGGCGGCGCCGACTACAGCATCGATGACTTCTCCTACCTCAATTTCCAGTGGTTCGATCTCGATCTGATCGCGGCCAACAAGGACAGTGGCTTCGAGGACCTGCCGACGCTGCTCGAGACCATTCGCGACAACCCCGGCCAGGTGCGTGGTTCGGTGGTGCAGGGCTCAGCGGGTCATCTGATGGTGCGCCTGCTGCTCGATGAAGCCGGTATTCCGCAGGACAATCTCAACCTGGTGACCTACAACAGCGGCGGTGAGGCGCGCTCGGCGGTCGCCGGCCAGCAGGTCGATTTCGTATCGATCAGCGCCCAGGGCAGTGAGGGGATTCGTGAGTTTCTGACGCCGCTGGCGATCGTCAATGATGAGCGTATCGACCAGTGGGATGCGCCGCCGATCAACGAAGCGCTCAGTGAGATGGACCTGGAGGTGCCGGTACTTCAGGGCTCGATGCGCGGTTTCGCGGTGACCAGCGAATTCGAGCGTCAGCATCCCGAGCGTTATGAAGTGCTGGCCGATGCGATCCAGAACGCCTTGGCGCGCAAAGAGGTGCAGGATCAGCTCGAAAGCCAGGACATCGGCGGCGTTTGGGTCGGCCCCGAGCGTGCCAACGCGCTGATGCGCGAGAACTACGAGACCTTCGAGAAGTACGCCCACCTGCTCAACTGATGCTATCCGTTGCCGCCGCCCCATGCCCTGCATGGGGCGGCTGGGAGTGATGTGATGACCACCCGTGATCGCGACTATGGGGACCTGCTGGTCCTCATGGCCCTGGCTGGCTTTACGCTCTGGTATCTGTTCGATGCCATTCGCGTGTCGTCCGCCGTCCAGAACCTGCTGCTGATTCTTCCGCTGGCCCTGATCGTGCTGAGCATCGTGCTGCTGGAGCTGGCAATACGGCTGCGCAAGGGCACGCTGTTGGTGCGCCCCGACGCCGAGCCGCTGCGCCAGACGCTGCCGGTGGTGGGGCTCTTCGCCGCCTATGTGATTTCGCTCGAGACGCTCGGCTTCGATGTGGCCACGGTGCTCTTCATTGCGGCCTTCCTGGTGCTGAAGGGCGAGCGCAACTGGCTGCTACTCGGCGGCTATAGCCTGGCCTTCGGCTTCGGCGTGGCGTTCTTCTTCGCGCTGATGCTGCCCTATCCCATGCACATGCTGATCCTCCAGGGCTAACGGGGTAACACCATGATCGATTTCACGGCCGTCGAGCAGGGCCTGAATCTGCTGTTTTCCGACTTCAGCCCCTGGCTGGTAGTGGTGCCGGGGATCATCATCGGCCTGATCTTCGGCGCCACGCCGGGGCTGCAGATCTCCATGGCCATGGCGATCTTCCTGCCGATGACGCTGTACATGGACTTCGTCCAGGCGATGCTGTTTCTGACCGCGATCTTCACCGGCGGCTCTTTCGGCAGCGGCATCCCGGCGATCCTGATGAATATTCCCGGCACCTCGTCGGCGATCGCCACCGCCTTCGATGGCTATCCGATGGCCCGCCAGGGGCGCCATAACCAGGCCCTGGGCATCGCCCTGGCGTCGTCGGTGATCGGCGTGCTGATGGGCTATCTGATCCTGTTCGTGATGATCCAGCCGCTCTCGCTGATGGTCCTGAAACTGGGCCCGGCGGAGATGTTCGCGGTGATCCTGTGGGGCATGACGCTGATCGCCAGCCTCAAGGGCGAACAGGTGCTCAAGGGGCTGATGGCGGGCTTCGTCGGCCTGCTGGTGGGCACCATCGGCTTCAACGAGCTGGGCATGGCGCGCGGCACCATGGGCCAGACCTACCTGCTCGACGGTGTGCCGGTGATCCCGGCGATGATGGGCATGTTCGCCGCCTCCGAGCTGTTCAAGCTGGCCAACAAAGGCTTTATCGTCGAGTCCGAGGCGTCGCGCAAGGTGCGTATCAGCGAGATCTTCGAGGGCTTTGGCATGGCCCTCCGCTATCCGTGGGTGATGATCCGCGGTGGCCTGATCGGGGTCTTCGTCGGCGCGGTGCCGGGGGTGGGGTCATCGGTGTCGAACCTGCTCTCCTACGTCGAGACCCAGCGCCGCGATTCTGACCCCGCCTCCTTCGGCAAGGGCAATCCCAAGGGGGTGGTGGCGTCCGAATCGGCCAACAGCACCTCGGAAGCGGGCTCCATGGCGACGCTGCTGGCCCTGGGCATCCCCGGCGGCGGTGCCACGGCGGTGATGCTGGCCGCCTTCGCCATGCACAACATCACCGGCGGCCCGCAGTTCATTCGCCAGCAGACCGATGTGGTCTACGCCATCATCTTCGCCAACTTCGCCCAGGTGTTCCTGCTGGTGGTGATCGGGCTGCTGTTCATCCCGCTGCTGGCCAATATCATCAAGGTGCCGATGCGCTATCTGATTCCGTCGGTGCTGGTACTGGCGGTGATGGGCTCCTTCGGCCTCACCGGCAACATGACCGGGCCGGCGACGGTGCTGATCTTCGCCGTGGTCGGATGGCTGTTCCGCCACTACGGCTACTCGGTGCCCGCGATGGTGATCGGCATGCTGCTGGGGGCGATGGCCGAGAAATCGCTGCTGCACTCCCACCAGATCAGCGGCGGTGACATCACCTATCTGTTCGAGCGACCGGTGGCGATGGGCATCTTGGTACTGATGCTGGTGTCGCTGTTCGGTCGGCCACTGATGGCGCGGCTGGGGCGCACGCGCCGCACCTCGACCGATGCATCGAGTTAAGCAGATCCGGCCGCTGACCGGGCGGACCCTGGCCCTTGGCGCCCTGGGCGGCGCGCTTGCCAGCCTGCTGTCGCTGCCCCTGGCATGGATGCTGGGGGCGCTGTTCATGGTGCTGGCGGTGTCGCTGCTGGGGGTGTCCACCGCGGTGGACACGCGGCTGCACCGCCTGGCCATCGCCACGCTGGGAGTGTTCATCGGCCAGCGCGTCGATGCCGGCGAGTTGGTGCAGCTGGCGGCATGGTATCCCAGCGTGATCGCCATGCTGCTCTATATGGTGCTGCTGCTGGTCGGCGGCGGTGCGCTCTTCCTGCGCGGCGGTGTCGCCCCGCTCAACGCCCTGTTCTGCGCCTTCCCGGGCAGCATGAATACGGCCCTGGTGCTGGCCGAGCGCGCCGGCGGTGACGTGCGCTGGATCGCCATCTCTCACTCCATGCGCCTGGCGGTGGTGGTGTCGTCGGCCGCGCTGATGGCGGCGCTGCTGGTCGATGAAGTCGGCATGGCGGATGACGCCGGGCGGCTCACCCTCGATCTACTCTGGTGGCTGCTGGCGCCGGCAAGCTGGTGGCTGGGGCGTCGCCTGCGGCTGCCGTTGGCCGAGTTCCTCGGCCCACTGCTGGTGAGTGCGCTGCTCACCAGCCTCGGTGTGCCGCTGGCGCTGCCCAGCGTGTGCCTACTGGCCACCTTCCTGATCCTCGGCAGCTCCATCGGCTCGCGTTTCTCGGCCACCTCGTGGCGTCGCGTGGTGACGGTGGGGCGCGTTGGGCTGCTGTTTGCACTGTTTGCCGTGGTCCTGGCGGTGGGGGTGGCACTGCTGGTGGCATTCCTCACCGAGCTGAGCTTCGTCGCGGTGCTGCTGGCGCTGCTGCCCGGCGGGGTGGGCGAGATGGCGGTCATCGCCGTGGCCGTTGACGTCGACCCGGTCTATGTGGTGTCACACCATGTACTTCGCCTGCTGCTGCTTATCGCGCTGACGCCGTGGATGTTGCGCTGGGTGCGGACGCACTATGCGCAGCCAGGGCCGGAAAACTGACGAGGGCCTCGAGCCCTCCCGCCTCACGGTTGCGCAGGATCAGCCGGGCACCATGGGCCTGGGCGATCTGCTCGGCGATGGCCAGCCCGAGGCCGCTGCCCTGGGTACGCGTATCGGCGCGATAGAAGCGCTCAGTGAGACGTATCAGGCGCTCCTCAGCGACGCCTACTCCGTCGTCGCGCACGGCCAGCGAGCAGCGGCCATCACGGCACTCGACGGCGACCTGGATGCTGCCGCGGTAGGCTTGCTCGCCACCGGCGTGGAGGCTGGCGTTGTCGATCAGGTTCTGCACCATCCAGCGCAGCATGATGGGGTCGCCAAGTAGCGGCGGTGAGGACTCGTCGGCTTCCAGGGCCAGCTCCTGGCCACGCTGATAGACGCTTGCGGCAGCCTGGCTGCAGGCGTCGCGGCAGATGGCGACCAGGTCGACGCTGGCCAGGGTGGCGCTGTCGACAAGCTCATGGCGCGTCTTGGCGTATCTGAGCAGCTGCTCGACGGTGTGGCCGGCGTGCTCGGCGATGCGGCTGATCTCACCGAGGTTGGCGCGGGTCTCAGGCTCGTCGCTGCGCGTCAGGGTAAGTTCGCTCAGGGCGCGAATCTCCGAGACCGGCGTGCGCAGTTGATGCGAGACATCGGCATTGAGCTGCTGGGTATTCTGGATGCTCAGGCGCATGCGCTCCATCAGCTGGTTGATGCTCTGAATCAGCGGCGCGACTTCCCGTGGCACCTCGCCAACCAACGGCTCCAGGTCATGCTGTGAGCGGCGGTGTAGGGCGCGGCGGATGGCATTCAGCGGTGCCAGGCCCTTGTGGATGGCGAGCAGGGCGATGGAGATGGCCAGCAGGCCGCCCACCGCCATCAGGCTGCTCAGCGTAAGCATGAAATCGCTGATCAGAGCCCGGCGCGGCTCGGTGGACTCGGCGACGATCACCTCGATCTGGCGGGACTGGTTGGCGCGGGTCAGTGGGAAGGTCAGGGCGACGGCGCGCAGGGCGTTGCCGGCATAGTCGACGTCGTAGAACAGCGGCTGGTCGAGCCCGGTAGTCGGACCTTGAAGACCGGCGAAGCCGGCCAGCATGCTGCCATCGACCTCCTGGATGCGATAGAAGATCTTGCCGTCGCCGCGACTGCCTAAGGTGCTGATGCTGAAATAGTGCATATTGATACGCAGCTCACCATCTACCGAGTGGATACGCCGCTCGACCCGCTCGGCGGCGTTGAGCAGCATGTCGTCGAAGGTCTCGTTGATCTGGCGCGACAGCAGGTAGTGGCTGGCCAGCAGGGCCAACAGGGCCAGGCCAGTGAAGGGCAGGCCGATCCAGATCAGCAGGCGGGCACGAATCGAACGCATCAGCCGCCATCCTGGGGGTCGAGCAGGTAGCCGAGGCCGCGCACCGTCTTGAGACCGACATCGACGCCGAGTTTCTTGCGCAGGCGAGACACATAGGTCTCCACTGCTGTGTGGCTGACCGGGTCGTCGGTGGTGGAGAGGCGATCGGCGATCTGCCCCTTGCTGACCAGGCGGCCCTGGTTGATCAGCAGATACTCCATCACCTCCAACTCGCGGCGGTGCAGTGCCACCGGCTCGCCGTCGAGGCGCAGCTCCATGGCATCGGGGTGGAACTCCAGGCGACCGCTGCGCAGAGTGTCGCCGCCGAACTGCTTGGCGCGACGCACCAGCGCCTTGGCCCTGGCGGCCACCTCGTCCAGCGAGAAGGGCTTGCAGAGGTAGTCGTCGGCACCTTCTTCGAGCCCCAGGATGCGCTGATCGAGGGCATCCCGCGCCGAGATGATCAGCACCGGGATAGTGTCCTGACGCTGGCGCAGGCGACGCAGCAGGCTGATGCCATCGAGCTCCGGAAGCCCCAGATCGAGGACCAGCAGGTCGTAGGCGCCCACCTCCAGGCAGTGCTCGGCGCTACGGCCATCGCGGCTCACCTCGGCCTGGAATCCGGTGTCTTCGAGCGCCGCCGAGATGGAGCGCGCCAGATTGTCATTATCTTCTACCACTAGCACTTTCATCGCTGCTATCCCCGACGTCGCTGCGAGCTCTGCATTCTATCATTCACCGCGCGCCCGCCCGCTAACCGAAAGGTCAATTGTTGGCGGCGGGAATCCCGGTAGGCTGGGGTGGGCCAGCGGCGTCGATGCCGCATGACACAGCGATGGGAGATGGTGCGCCGATGCACAGTGATGCGGCAGAGTTCGACTACATCGTGGTAGGCGCCGGCACCGCCGGTTGCTTGCTGGCCAATCGCTTGAGCGCCGACCCGGCCAACCGGGTGCTGCTGATCGAGGCCGGCGGGCGCGACAACTACCACTGGATTCATATTCCGGTGGGCTATCTCTACTGCATCGACAACCCGCGCACCGACTGGCTGTTTCGCACCGAGCCGGATCCGGGGCTCAACGGCCGTTCGCTGATCTACCCGCGCGGCAAGACCCTGGGCGGCTGCTCGAGCATCAACGGCATGCTGTATATCCGTGGCCAAGCGCGCGACTACGACGGCTGGGCCGAGGCGCTGGGCGATGAGGCCTGGCGCTGGGAGAATTGCCTGCCGGACTTCATTGCCCATGAGGATCACCAGCGCCTGGACGCAGGCGGCGACGCCGATGCCGGCCACCGCGACTTTCACGGCCACGGCGGTGAGTGGCGGGTCGAGAAGCAGCGCCTGAGCTGGGAGGTGCTGGACGACTTCGCCGCGGCGGCGGTGGAGGCGGGCATTCCGCGCACCGACGACTTCAATCGCGGCGACAACGAAGGCGTCGACTACTTCGAGGTCAACCAGCGTGGCGGCTGGCGCTGGAACGCCGCCAAGGCCTTCCTGCGTCCCGTGTGTGAGAAGCGCAGCAACTTTACCCTGTGGCACTCCGCTCAGGTACATCGGCTGCTGTTCGACGAGGGCGGTAGTGATGGAAAGCCTCGCGCCAGCGGCGTCGAGCTGGAGCGTGGAGGCGCCGTCACCCGGGTGACGGCCAAGCGCGAGGTGATTATGGCCGCCGGGGCCATCGGTTCGCCGCAGCTGCTGCAGCTCTCCGGTATTGGCCCCGCTGACCTGCTCGCTCAGCACGGCATTGCGGTGGTGCGCGAACTGCCGGGGGTGGGGGAGAACCTGCAGGATCACCTGCAGATCCGCTCAGTCTATCGGGTCAGCGGTGCCAAGACCCTCAATACCCTGGCGGCGAGCTGGCTGGGCAAGGCCAAGATCGGTCTGGAGTATCTGCTCCACCGCACCGGCCCGATGAGCATGGCGCCGTCGCAGCTGTGCGCCTTCACCCGCAGCAGCGCCGACTATCGCCACCCCAATCTCGAATATCATGTTCAGCCGCTCAGCCTGCCGGCCTTCGGCCAGCCGCTGCACGACTTCCCGGCGATCACCGCCAGCGTCTGCAATCTCAACCCCACCAGCCGTGGCACGGTGCGCATCAAGAGCGCCGACCCGCGGCAAGCCCCGGCCATTGCGCCCCACTACCTGAGCACTGAAGAGGATCGCAAGGTGGCGGCGGATTCGCTGCGGGTCACCCGGCGCATCGCCGAGCAGCCGGCCTTTGCCAAGTATCAGCCGGAGGAGGTCAAGCCCGGCATCGAGTACCAGAGCGACGAGGACCTGGCGCGGCTAGCCGGCGACATCGGCACCACCATCTTCCATCCGGTGGGCACGGCGAAAATGGGCCGCGCCGAGGATCCCATGGCAGTGGTCGACTCGCACCTGCGGGTGCACGGCGTCGACGGCCTGCGGGTGGTGGACGCCAGCGTGATGCCGACCATCACCAGCGGCAACACCAATTCACCGACGCTGATGATTGCCGAGAAAGCGGCGCGCTGGATCTTGGCTGGGGAGTGACGAGCAAGCTCAGCTCAGTTCGATCAGCCGCCGGGCGAAGCTCAGCAAGTCGTCACTATGCTTGGTGATGATGGCGACAACGATCGGGATCTGAACCTTCTGGTAGTCGTGCACTGAGATGTTACGAAAACCGGTCATGCGTTTCAGCACGTCGGCTAGCGGCGCGTCGAGCAGTTGGGCCGCGGCTAGCAGATCGAACACCTCGCGGGCGCTCTGCGGTGCGCCCAAGGCCTGGCGGCGAACCAGGTGGGAGCCCCCGTCGATGGCAGCCTCACAGGCGCGCTGCAAGTTGAGAATGGCAGCATCCTGGCGGGTAAAGTCCTGGGCGAACCCTGCGCCTGCGGCTTGATACTCCTGCTGGGCGCGAGCCACGCAGCGCTCGATGGTGGCTGCCTTGTTGAGCAGCACGTCATCGGTCATAGACACTGCCTCGCTGGCGAATATCGGAGAGGATGCCGCGGCGCATGATCTGTAGGTCCCAGTATTCGCTCAAACAGCTGAGTTCGAATTCGTCCGCTGCCTGGTCGCGCTGCCATAGGCGGGTACCATGGGTAATGACCTGATGGCGCATCACGGTGCTTGCCTGGCGTAGATCGACCAGGTCGACATCCTGCCCGAGCGCGCCGGCGATTTGGTCGCCGAGGTGCCAAAGCGCTTCGGCGTCCACCGGCCTGGGTAGCAGGATGGCAAGATCGATGTCGCTATCCTGCTGGGCCTGATCGCTGGCCTGACTGCCAAAAAGGTAGATGGCCTGCAGTGGGGGCAGCGCCTGGCGCAGCAGGGTGGTTAACGTCTGTTGTTGGGCAACCGTCAGCATGCTGACGCTCCGGCAGCGGCGTGGAGTGGCCAGATTAGCACAACGAAAACGCCCCGCGAGTGATCGCAGGG
This sequence comes from Halomonas salipaludis, assembly GCF_002286975.1. Lineage (GTDB taxonomy): Bacteria > Pseudomonadota > Gammaproteobacteria > Pseudomonadales > Halomonadaceae > Franzmannia > Franzmannia salipaludis. Next base: position 53,192 of record NZ_NSKB01000011.1, on the reverse strand, counting down.
CGTTAGGGGATTCTATGGTCGGAGCGACAGGATTCGAACCTACGACCTCTGCCTCCCGAAGGCGTGATCACTGTAAATCCACAGGAACTAACATCACCAATGATCAACGAATTTTTCAATGAAAAACAAGTAATTGTGTTGTGATTGCAGATTTCCCTTTGTTGCTTGGTATTGCCCGTTATATCCTACATTTGGAACCTATTTGGAACCTGAAAAGGGTGGGGCATGGCAAAGGTGACAGAGAAGCTGACGACCCGAGTGCTCGAGCGACTGGCGCGCGAGCTGCCCGAGGGCGACGAAGTATGGGACGCTGACCTCTCCGGTTATCACGTCCGTGCCGGAAAGCGAGGGCTGGCTCTGCGCGTGTCCTACTACAACACCGCTGGCCAGCGTCGCGTGCTGACTCTCGGCCGCTACGGCGCCCCCTTTACGGCGGCCCAAGCTCGTGAGGATGCCAAAGAGGCATTGGCCATAGTTGCCCAGAGCGGCGACCCACGCGCCGTGCTCGAGGAAGCCAAGGCCGAAGCCGAGCGCCAGCAGCAGCAGACTCTCCGCGCCTACCTGGAGGGCCCCTATACCGCCTACCAGAAACGCAAGAAGGATGGGGCCGCCACCTTGCGCCGTATCCGCTATGCCTTCTTCGATTGGCTCGACAAGCCGATGGGCAGCCTCACCCGTGCCGATGTCGAGCGCTGGCAGGCCGAGCAGGAGGCCGTGAAGCCGCCGAAGGACAAGGGCGAGCCTCCATCCAGTCCCCGCGCCTTCTCCACCCTCAGGCGCGATTACGGCGCCCTCTATACGATGCTGGAGCACGCCGCCGAGCGGAAGGTAATCCCGGCCAACCCGCTGAAGGGCATCAAGCTGCAGAAACCGGCGCTGACCGAGGACGAGCTGGCCGAGCAGGGCGCCGAGCGTCGTTATCTGGAGCTGGAGGAGGTCGAGAAGCTGTTCGCCGGCCTGGAGACCTATCAAGAGCTCAAGCGCGAGCAGCGGCGCAGCAGCCGAGCCCACGGCAAGGCGTATCTGCCCGACCTGGACCGGGTGGCCTACGTCGATCATGTCGCGCCGTTCATCAAGGTGATGTACTTCACTGGCTTCCGTCCCGGCGACCTATTCGGCCTGCGCTGGGAGCACGTCAACCTGGCCTTCGCCACGATCCGTAAGGTGATCGAGAAGACCGCGCACAGTCGCCCAGAGCCCCAGACCTTCCCGCTGTCCCGGGCAGCCGTAGTCGTACTCAAGACCTGGTGGAAGCAGCAGGGCGAGCCGATGGCCGGCCTGGTGTTCGCCTCGTCCGTCAACGGCAGGCGAATGGCTCAGACCGCGATGCAACGGCCGTGGGCTGCCGTCCGCAAACTGGGAGGGCTGCCCGACGACCTGCAGCTCTACACCCTCCGCCACAACTTCGCGTCCCAACTGGTCATGGCCGGTACCGACCTGCTGACAGTCTCCAAATTGATGGCACACGCCGAAATCCAGACAACCATCGCCCACTACGCTCACCTGGCGCCAGACCACAAGCGCGACGCCGTGGAGGCGTTTGCCAAGCTTGCGCCGGGCCAGGAGGCGGATACAGCAAAGGATGATGCCCGACGGGCACTTGTTTGATAGGGCTGGCGCGGATGGCGTGAGCCGTCTCGTTGGCTGGGCTAGGGTGGCTCGCCTAATGCGCGGGAATTCCACCATACTGGCTGGCCACGCTTAGATTGAGAGAGCGAGGAGAGGTGCTTATGTATGAAAAGTGTGTAACATTAAGTAAGGGTGCGCTTGATGATTTTGATTTGAGTGAAGAGCTCAAGAAAGAGAAGATTTCTGTTTTTGATTTTGCTATACAAGTGCTTGATGTGGTCAAAACTTTTAGAAGGGAAAGTCCAGAGTTCTTTTTTCTTTGCGATGGTCCTCGGGAGTTTTATAGCCCGGAGGTATGGGGCTTAGGTAAAGAGTCATTTGATTTTTTAAATGGTGTTTTAGAAGGAGGGGTTAAGGAAAATAATCAGGTTGAGAAAATTTGCTATCTGTCAATTGTGCCCTATGTGATGATGGTTAGAGACGCGTACTCTAATGGAAACAGTTGTTTTACTGATGCCCAAGGTAAACCTATGACCAGAAAAGAGGTTGATGACATGGGCAGTTCAGCCATTGCTGTCAACGTGATGTGCCACTTGTGGGAAAGTGAAAGTGAGGCTACGCGTGTTTTGATAGAGTTGGGTATTCATTCATTTATACTTCATGCTATTGATGGTCTAATAATTTCAAGGGCCATGGGGGACGATTGTGTCGCTGGCTACCATTGGGTATCAATGCTTTCGCAGCAGCTTAAAGTGTGGGAGCATGTTCGCGATACAGTGAAAGAGAATGCTTCAAAAGCTGCAAGGGGGAGGCATGCTGAGACAGAGTTAATAAAGAAAGACGTTTATAAATATTATGATGAGAACAGGTGTCGCTTTAAGAGCTTAAGAGCGGCTGCCCAAGAGATAGAGAAAAGAGAGCCTGTAAAGTTTAGAACCATTTATGACTGGCTGCGGAAAAGAGGCTAGGCGTAGGGCTCTGAACTGTACAGTCTGCATGCTAACGGCATATTCTATTACCGGTTCCTTAGCCACCATTGAAGCATCAACCAGCAACTTGGAGATGCTTCGATGCCTACCAAGAAACAACCACCAGGCGACATCCTCGCCAACGCCCTGGCCCGCTATTGTGACGGTTTCGACCCGGCACTGATCGAGCTGCCCGAGACGGCTGTCTTCCCTGGCCTTATTCCCGCCCAACCTTCCACCGCCCGAAAGTCCCGCATCACCGGCAGCTTACTCGGTCGGCCGGCACCGCCATTCGTGAAGCGTGGACGGATGGTCCGCTATCGGCTTAAGGACGTTCTTGATTGGCTTGCCGATGGTGATGTCTATGCGAACACTGCTGTGGCTTCCTTGGCCAAGGGAGGGCCGTGCCATGTTTGAAGCCGCCTTCGCTATCGCCGCTTGCTGGCGCTGGCTGACCCGGCGCCTCATCCGTCACAACCATCGGCGAGATATGAGGGGGCGGTGATCATGAATATCATGAAAAAGTCCGGGGAGCAGACCCGAGCCAACTCAAACATCACCTCTCAGGTCGAGCCTGCCACACACGCAGGCCGTGTCCTAGTAGCTCTTCGGGCAGGGCCTCAGAGCGCTGCTGAGCTTCAACGGAACCTGGAAATAGCGCACGCCCCTGCCGCGGTGCGGGAGCTGCGTCAGAAAGGCTTCTCGATCGTCTCAGAGCGGCATCCTTGGCCAGGGCGCCCCGGGAAGTGGATCAAGCGCTATCGCCTTGCTGATGGCTACGCCGAGGGGGGCTGATGCCTAGAGGGAGACAGGACAAGCCTCACGTCCGGCTCTACCGGCATGAACTGGAGAGCCCCGCTTATCGATCACTGTGCCTGGCGGCAAGGGCGCTACTGGTGGAGTTCCGGGCGCTGTACAACCGGGACAACCGCATTTACATGAGCGTCCGCGAGGTGATGCGCCGACTTGATGTCGGACAGAAGCTTGCTGAGCGAGCGCTTGCCGAGCTGCTGGATCGTGGTTTCATTGTGGTCCTCGAGAAGGGCACCTTCAACCGGAAAACCAAGCACGCGACCGTCTACGCACTCACCAACGAGGTGGTGGAGAGCATCGATAAGTCCATCGCACCCAAGTGCTACATGAGTTGGAAGGCATGATCGTGGTTTCAATATCTCGGTATTCCTCAGGACTACCGACGGTAAGCCTCAGGACTACGGAGAAAGCGTCCTCGGTATTCTTCAGGACTACCGACGGTAAGCCTCAGGACTACCGAGAAAGCGGTTTTTGCCATTTCCTCGGTATGCCTGAGGACTACACAGATAAGTTACCAGGTAGGAGGTGCAGCTATGGGGTTGCAGTTGAGGGGTAAAAAAGGGTTGAACATGGCGCGCGCCTCATCACCGAAAGCGCATCGCACATCCTGGCCCAAGGAAGGGGCGGAGGATTTGAGTCCCGGCAGCCAGAAGGCGCTGCGCCTGATCGTGGGCGAATGCCTGAAGAAAACTGGTATTGGCCAGGACTTACCCGATGAGGAAGCCATCGACGCAGCTATCGAGCTGGTGGACAAGGGCTTTCTGGTGCTGGGATACGATCCCGCCCGCCAGACCTACACGCTGGTGCCGACATGAAGGGGTGCCCGTGCGGTGGGCACACGGTGCCGGCGTCAGAGCGCAAAACCGGCATGGTGCTGCAGCACGAGCGTTGCGGCGCCTGTGGGCGCTGCGGAGGCTGGTGTCTGTCCTTGCGAGGAGAACTCGTTGCCGTTGGCGAGGAGGCCCGGCGGCAGTACCGAGGCCCAGGCACACTAAGTGACTCGACGGGCCTGCTGGAGGAGGTCTCCGCCGTGGATAACGCCATCACCGAGGCTCGCCGCCTGCTGGCCAACCTGCGCGCCATGAGAGCCGGGACCGCTGAAGCCGAGGAGGTGCTGGCCACCCTGCAGGGGGCACCCGACCACGAGGCCCTGGTGGGTTGTCTGGCTGCCTTGGAGGAGATCAGGGAGGGACTGCACGGGCCCTTGGCCGCTTATGTCTGCATTCGCCTGACCAACCTGCAGGGCATGGTCAACGCCATTATCGACTGCCCACCACCCGCCGCCTGAACTTGAGGACACCGCCATGAAGGATTTAACCCAGCGAGCGCCCAACCCCACGAAGAAGAACGAAAATGACCTCACCGACTTCCAGAAACGCGTCGCTGACGAGTACTTGGTCGACGGTAAAGCTGGACCCGCCTATCGGCGTGCCGGCGGCAAGGCAAAGGATCCATATCGCTCAGGCTGCGAGATTGTCGGGAATCCGAAGGTGGACGCCTACATCCGCGAGCGCCAGGCCGAGATCGCCCACCGATTGGAGATCGACGCAGAAACTGTCGTGAGGCGCTGGTGGGAGATCGCCACTGCCGACGTCAACGAGCTGGTGCAGCATCGGCGCTGCGCCTGCCGCTATTGCTATGGCGATGATCACCGCTACCAGTGGGTCGACGAGGAGGAGTGGCAGGAAGCCTGTCGCCAGTCCGAGGCCGCCGGCACGCCGCGCAAGGCGCCCAGCAACGATGGAGGCTACGGCTATCTCCGCAGCGCTGATCCGCATCCAGACTGCCCGAAGTGCGACGGAGAAGGCGATGCCATCGTGTTTGTGGCCGACACCCGCCGGCTCGGCCCCCAGGCGCGTGCCCTGTACGCCGGGCTCAAGACCACCAAGGATGGTATGGAGATCAAAACTCAGGATCAGGCGAAGGCCCTGGAGAACGTCGCCAAGCACCTTGGGATGCTGGACGCCAAGCTGAACCTCGGGATCAAGGAGGACGACTCACTGACAGCGCTGGTGAAGGCCATCGCCACAGGCGGCAAGCGGGAGGAGCAGAGCTTGTTACCGAACGAGGACTGACGTCAGGGCAGGCTCCGCGGTATTACTGGCCCAGCATACGCTTGAGCCTGGCCCGGGCCTGCTCGGCCATCTCCGCAGTGAAGATGCGGTTTTTACTGAAGTCAGGGGCGGTGGGCTCAGGCGTCGGCATCTGGTCGGGGTCTGCTGCGATGTCCTCGGATGTCGGCGGCGGCACCAGCGCCAGGCGTGACGCCTCGCTCCACGCCGTCCGCTCGTCCAGACCGATCGCTATCAGGCTGTCCATCTCCGACCGTGTTATCCGGGCAAGAGCCATCGACTGTCGCTGATTTTGCTCCGGGCCCAGTTTCGATGCCTGCCTGCGGTGCTGTGTCCACCAATGATTCAGGATTTGTGCCTGTATTTCCTTTGGCGTCATCGTGTGGCTCCCCCTATTGTTAGTTGTAGGATCCCGGATGATCAAATCGCCTATAGAAATTATCCACTGTTAGCGGAGTATTTATCACATTCGGGATGTACCGAAGTTTTTGAGATGCTCAGGTGTTATCTGTAGTATGTCAGCCCTTTCGCCCCTTTAACGATTAAAAAAATCCAGGATAGATCTATCCCCTACGAGGAATTCTGTAGCTTCACTGATGTAGATGATTCCCATGCCTGCCAGAGTGATAAACAAAACACCGAAAATAAACGTTATTACGAATAATATTGCAATGTAAATGAAAGAGGCGAATGCGCAGGATTTTATAAATGAGGAAAGTGATTTTCCTCCCATTTCCATGTGCACAGCAACTAGTATTGCCAGAAAAGAGATTGCGGCGGATACTAACCTGGACACGGATAAAAGTTCTACCGCCCATGCTGCCACATAGACGAAAAATATAAGATATTTATATATTTTAATCCAGTCCACAACTTCATCAAGGAAGGTGTCGTACTCAACTTTTGGCAATAACGAGCTGTACACCCTGGAGCGCGGGGCGCCTACTAGCAAAGATCCATTCTCTTCTATGACGTGGAGCTTTTCATTGCGTGCTCCATTTCCCATCAACAGCCATAACTCTCCACTCTGGTCCTCTATGACTTCTCCAAAGGGGGTGAAACATTTCCGTTCTCCATTATTCAAATGCCAGTCACACTTATCAAGGAGCTCTGTTGTAAAGTATATTTGTCTTTTCATTCCCTGTGCCTTTTGTGACATTTTAGGAGTCTTTTTGGGTGGCTTTTATAATAGATATACTCCACCTCCAGGCTTGAATCAAGGCCGCCAGTATTAGAGATGCAAACCCCATTGTGACAGGTTCAGAACTTGGGATGTCGGCAATGGTATATAGAAGCCAAATAAGGAATCCAGTGGCAGTTAGCGCTGCAAGCAGAACTCCTATTACAAAAATAAAGCTCACTATTAGAGTGCGGCTAGTGTGGTTGTTTACTTTAACCCTCCAGAAAAGTAGCAAAAAGATTAAAGAATAAAATATTGCTATTACAACATTTTCCGTCACTATGCTATCTCCCAGCTGATGAAGACTGCCTCTGACCTGGAAAAGCTGTAGCGGTGCGCCAAGGGTCAAGAGGCATGGAGTTACCCTATCCCATAGGCTAGCACAATGAGATTCATAAGCAGTAGATGGTTAGTCTGTAGATGCATGGGGAGTAGAGGGTCAGTATCCCGGCATGACCGACACCATGCCTTCACCACCTACCTGTACCGCGCGGCAGCGGATTTCAGCGAACCTGAAGCGACTTCGCCGCGAGCGGGGGTTGAGCCAGGAGCAGATGGCTGAGCTGGCAGACTTTCACCGTACCTACATTTCACAGCTGGAGCGCTGTGTGACCAATATCAGCGTCGATGGCCTGGAGCGGATTGCGAATGGGCTGGGCGTGGATATCGTGGAGCTGCTTCAGCCACTGGGAGTCGATGAGTAGCTTTCGCGAGCTTGGACTGTGCCAGGATTCCCGGAGTCTCCAAGCCTTGAGAAGATGTACGTGCCGAGTTGACGGTTATTTTTGACGATGCTCCCGTGAGGCGTCCCTCATCGTAACGGTCGAGAGATCACAATTAGACCCCCTCCACCTCGATCCCGTTTCGGGCGAGCCAGGCCTTGCGCTGCTCATAGTCCGGCATGGCCCGCTCCAGGCGGCGCCAGAAGGCCGGGGTGTGGTGAGGTTCGTGCAGGTGAACGAGCTCGTGGACGACTACGTACTCGGCGATGTGCCGGGGCAGCAGGATGGTCTTCCAGTGGAAGTAAACCCGGTTGCCCTTGCCGCATGAGCCCCAGCGGTAGCCCAGGTCCTGGACCTTCACTCCGGCGGGCTCGACGCCCATTCGCCGGGCGTGCTCCCTCACCCTGGCGGCGAGCCAGTCGCTGGCGCGGGCGCTGTACCAGCGAACGAAGTGCTCACGGGCGTCGGGAAGCGCATCCTCCCGCAGCTGGAAGCGCCCGGCGACGAGCTTGAGTGGGGTGTCCTGGGCCTCCGAGGGCACGCGCTTGAGCCGGTAGCTGCGCCCCAGGTAGAGGAAGCCCTCGCCGTTGATGTACTCCTTGCGCGGCAGCCGGCGGCGGCGCTCGGCCTTCTCGGCAAGCTTCTGGTAGATCCACAACCGCTTTTCAATCACGAAGTCGCGCAGGAGCCGCTCGTCGGTGCCACGTGGCGCGGCGATGACTAGCTCGCCGTCGCGTTCCACGGTGATCTCGAGGGTCTTGCGGCGCGAGCTCTCGCGCACCTCCAGGGTCAGATCGTCAACGGCGAGCTGTGTCATGCATTCACCAGCTTGTCGTGATTGCTGCGGGCGAGATCGAGCAGTCGCTGGGCCACCTCGCTGGCCTGGTCGAAGGGCACGAGCCGCTTGATCATCAGCCTGGAAAAGATATGTTGGCGCAGCGCCTCCTGGTCCGGGATGTGGGAGGGCTTCCAGAAGTCGGGGATGGCGATCTCCTGCTGGATCAGCCCGACCAGCTCCTCGGTGGCCTCGAGCAGCTTCTGGGCGCTGGCCTCGTCTAGCTCCTCCACGGCAAGGCCGCTGCTGGCCACCAGCTCCCGCCAGAAGGGCTCGGCGTGGGCCGGCATCTCGGGGATCTCCTCCCCCTCCACCCGGGCGCCGTCGCGCAACTGCTGGATCAGGGTCTTGAGCGCCTCCACCTGCTCGGCCCACTGGCCATCTAGCTGCTCCAGCAGCTCCTCCAGGCGCTCGCTGAGCCGGCCGTACTTCACCGGGTCCTCGTCCAGGTGTTTGCGAGTGTGGGCACGAACGGCATGCTCCATCTCCGAAGCCTTGGCCCGGTCCCCCACCTGGCGGCCGAGGTGCTCATCGAACTCGGCGTCGGTGAGCTGCACCGGCGGGATGCGCGGGTCAATGCCGAGCGAGATCACGTAGTCGTCGATCAGCTTGCGCACCTTGTTGCCGATGTCGCGGCCGAGCTCAGGGGTGTCCTTGTAGCGGTTGCGGGCCAAGGCGTGGATGTAGGCCAGCCGCTTGGCATCGTTGACGAACTCGAGCCCCTCGGGGCGCGGCAGCACGTCGTCCAGGCCGCGGTTGAACTCCTTGAGCTTGACCGCGAACTCGGCGCGCACCCGCTCGTCGGCGAGCGCCTGCACCGCCTCCTCGGTGTCGTCGAGGTCATCCACCCCCTGGCCGCGCAGCACATCGACCACCCGCAGGTGCCGGTCGCGCAGCAGGGGAATCTCGTCCTTGAGGCTCTGCAGGGCGCCCTCGATGTCCTCCTCGCTGTAGGCGGCCAGTGCCTCCTTGAGGTGGTTAGCCACGCCGAAGTAGTCCACCACGATGCCGTGGCGCTTGCCGTGGCCGGTGCGGTTGACCCGGGCGATGGCCTGCAGCAGCTCCGCCTCGCGCAGGGAGCGGTCCAGGTACATCACACCCTCGATCGGGGCATCGAAGCCGGTGAGCAGCATGCTCTTGACGACCAGGAAGGCCAGCGGGTCGTGCTTGGCCGGGTCCTTGGGGGTTGCCCCGTCCAGTGGCGGCAGCGGCTTCTTGAAGCGCTTGATGTGGCTCTCCACCGCGCCGCGGTCGCTCCACTTGGCCCAGGTGGCGTCGTCGTTGTTGCCGCTGCTGAACACCACAGCGAACTCCAACTGTCGCAAGACGTCGCGATAGCGCCAGGCCTGGATCGCCGCCTTGACCCGGGGCGGGCGCGTCAGCAGCTGGGTGTCGTCCAGGGCCTTGTCCTCGGGGGAGAGCGTCAGCGCCTCCTCCAGCAGCTCGGCGCGGGCCGCTTCCAGGGCCTCGAAGTAGCGCAGGGCCGCGCGGCGGCTGTAGGCCACCAGCTGCGCCTTGTAACCGTTGGGCAGGATGTTCGTGACGTAGTGGCGTAGGATGTCCTGGGCCTTCTCCTGGATCAGCTGCGGTGCCTCGAAGATCTGCCCCTTGGTGGCGTACTTCTTCTTGATCGCCTCCAGCTCCTCCTTGCTGTGGTCGCGGAACAAGTCCTCGAACAGGCCGTCGAGGCTGGCGCCATCCCTGATCGCGCCCTTGGCGGTGCGCCCCTCGTAGAGGATCGGCACCGTGGCACCGTCCTGCTCCGCCTCCTTGATGGTGTAGCGGTCGATGTACTCGCCGAAGATATCGTGGGTGCGCTTCTTGTCGCCCATGATGATGGGCGTGCCGGTGAAGCCGATGCGCGCGGCGTTGGGCAGGGCACGCATCATGTTGGCGTGCAGGTCGCCGGCCTGGGTGCGGTGGGCCTCGTCCACCAGGATCAGGATCTCCTCGCTGGTGTTGAGCACCTCGAAAGGCTCGCTGAGCGTCGGCTTCTTGAGGGCCTCGGCGGCATCGCGGCGGCCCGTGTCGAGCCCGGCGCCAGCATCCTCGCCGCTCTGATCCTCCTCCCCCTCGGCATCCGGTTCGCGGTACTTCTGGATGGTGCCGAACACCAGGCCGGGGCCGTCGCGGCCCAGCAGCTTTTTGAGCTGGGCGGTGTTGCCGGCCTTCTCGACGCTCTCGCCGGTGAGCTCGGCGGTGGCGGAGAGCTGGGCCTGGAGGTCCTTGCGGTCGGTGATCACCACCACCTTGAAGCGGCGCAGCGTCGGGTCGGTGCGCAGCTTGCGCACCAGGAACACCATGGAGAGGCTCTTGCCGCTGCCCTGGGTGTGCCAGACGATGCCGCCGCGCCGGTCGGCCTCGCCGTCCTGGCGGCGGGTCTTGCCGCTCTTCAGGCGCTCGACGGCCCGAGTGACGCCGCGGAACTGCTGATAGCGGCAGACCAGCTTGATGGTCTGGCCGCCGAGGTTCATGAACAGGGTGTAGTGGCGCATGATGTCGAGCAGGTTGGCCCGGGTGAGCATGCCGGCGATCAGGCGCTGCTGGGCGGAGAGATCCGCCACCCCCAGGTCGATGGCCACCTCCGCCTCGCGCATCGGCGCCACCGTCTTCCAGCTCAGGTAGTGAGCGAAGCGGGCGCCGATGGTGCCGACGCGGGCCTCATCGAAGTTGCTGGCCACCAGGAACTGGCTGGTGGCGAACAGCGCCGGCGCCCCCTCGTGCTCGCCGACCTCGCCCTCCAGGAAGCGCTGGTCGTGGTAGCGGCGCAGCTGGTCCACCGCCTGGCTGATCCCCTCCGGCACGCTGCGGCTCTTGCACTCCACCACCACCAGCGGGATGCCGTTGACGAACAGCACCAGGTCCGGGATCACGTGGCCCTTGGCGCCATCGTGGCCGGGCGGGCACTTCATCTTGAACTGATTGACCACCGTGAAGACGTTGTTGGCGGGCTCCTCCCAGTCGATGTAGCGCAGGGTCTGGCCGCGGCCGCCGTCCCAGCCCTCGAGCCCCTCCACCGGAAGGCCGCCCAGCAGCAGCTCGGTGGCCTGCTGGTTGGCCTCGAGCACCCTGCTGGCCGGCAGCCGGGTGATGGCGGCAACGGCCTGCTCCAGGCGCGCCTCATCGAGCCAGGGCTGCCCATCACGCAGGTTGATCTCGCGCAGCCGCTCGCGCAGCAGGGGCTCCATCACCACCTGGGCGAAGCTCTCGCGATAGGTCACGGCGGGATCGTCCACCGAGCCGGCCAGGAACTCCCAGCCCTGACCGACCAACTGGTCGATAAAGGGCTTCTCGACATCCGTGTACTCGGGTCCTGCCATGCCGCGGCTCCCAAGGTGAATTCACTATGCTGAGCATACCAGCCCAGAGGCCAATATCCCGTTTCGAATATTGCGATTTTTGTTTATTTCGAATAGCCTGGCTAGTAACGATGGAACACGAGACAGCCACCAACACTAGCGGAGGTTGCCTGGAGGTCATGCCATGAACCATAACGCCCAGGATACCGTGCCCCATGACGCTGAGCTCACCCGCTTGGCCAGGGCCAGTGCCACCGAGCTCAGCCAGCTGCTCCGCGAGCGGCCCGAGAGCGACCGTGCGCATATCAAGCTGGATGGAGCGGATCTGGTGCTGCCCCGCAAGGCGCTGGTGCTGCTGCGTGACTTGCTGACAGAAATGGCCCAAGGCAATACTGTGACCATCCTTCCCACCCATGCCGAGGTGACAACCCAGGAAGCCGCCAACCTGCTCAATGTTTCGCGGCCCCACCTGGTCAAGCTGCTGGAGGAGGGCGCCCTGCCGTTCACCCGAGTGGGCACGCATCGCCGGATTCGCCTTCAAGACCTGCTTGCCTACAAGCGTCAGCAGGAGGAGGCATCCGAGGCTGCCCTACAGGAGTTGGCCGATCAAGCCCAGGACCTGGATATGGGCTACTGATGCGCTTCGTGGTTGTCTACGACGCCTGCGTACTCTATCCCGCGCCCTTGAGGGATCTGCTGATGCGCCTGGCCACTTCGGGGCTATACGCGGCGCGCTGGACCGAGCAGATCCACGATGAGTGGACGCGCAACCTGCTCAAGAAGCGCCCCGAGCTGGCCGAGGCGTTACCGCGAACTGTCGAGCTCATGGATCAGGCGGTGCCGGATGCCCTCGTTACCGGGCATGAGCCGCTGATCCAGGCCCTCGAGCTGCCCGACCCCGATGACCGTCACGTGCTGGCCGCGGCCATTCGCGCCGGGGCGCAGCTGATCGTCACCTTCAATCTGAAGGACTTCCCCGCCGATACCCTGGCCGGCTTCGGAATCGAGGCCGTCCATCCCGATACTTTTCTGGAGCAGCAGTTCGAGCTGAACGAGGGGCTGGTGCTCAGGACCGTGCATCGCCATCGCGCCAGCCTGCGTCGGCCACCGAGGAGCGCCGAGGAGTACCTCGACACCCTGGCAGCCTGCGGCCTGATCGTCACGGCCGACCGGCTGCGTGAGTTCATCGAGGTCCTGTAACGGCAGCTGCCCCTCTTTACCTGGCAAGCGTCTTCAACCGCGGGCGCAGGGCGTTGACGAACTGGTTGAGCTGCTGCGCCAGCCACTCGCGGCATTCGTCGTCGCTGGTGAAGTCACTGAGCTGAGCATAGCTGGCAAAGCCGAGCTCACCGCTGGAGCGGCGGTTATCACTCCCCTCGGGAAGCTCGGCCAGGATCTGCTCACGCTCCTCGTTAAGGCGTTCGAGCACCTGCCTGGCCTCCGACTTGGCCCCGGTGAAGAACACGCCGCAGACGCCATCCCCCATCGAGCGGTAGGCGGTGAGCCAGATCCCCGGGTAGGGCATGGGCACTCGAACGTGGTTGCGGGGCCGGTAGGTCGGTGCCTCCTGCTCCGGGTCATCGAAGCGGATGCGCGTCAGCGGCTCCCACCAGGCGCGCTCATCGGCCATCGTGGAAGACTCGCCCCTGACCTCCCCCCTCGCCTCGGCCTCCTCGGCGACCTCCTGGAGCGCGCCACCCTCACCCGCCTGGAGGTGAACGAAGGTGCGCTCGATGGTCTCGGTCCTGGCCACTACCCGCGGCTGCACCACCAGGCCCTGCTCGCCGAACTGGTAGAGGGCAACCTCCACCAGCCCGAAGCTGAAACCGAGTGCGGCGTTGCGGGTGATCAGGTCCGCCATGCCGGTGATGCCCTCGCGGATGCCGTCGCCGGCAATCAGCAACAGGAAACGCCCCTCACGCAGGGCGCGGGCGGTGGCGTCCACGAAGGCGGACTCATCCAGGTCCGGCTGCAGCTCCCGGGCGGCCTCGAAGGGCACGTTGCCCTTGCGACCCGTAGCAGTCGCGACCCGGCGCTGCAGGTCGGCGTAGCTCCAGCCCGAGACGGCCCGAGCGTAGTCGAGGATCTGGGCGATCACCTTGCGCCGCGCCTCGGGGTTGCGCCACAGCTTGCACTCCACCAGCGTCAGCCGGCCGGAAGGGCTGATGAAGACCGCATCCACCGGGCCGGCCTCGGTGGAGAGCTCGGTGCAGAGCGGCGCCAGCGGGGCGAAGGAGGGATCGACCTCCTCGATGGGCAGCAGGTCCGGGTGGCCGGCGAGCAGATCGCGCAGCCAGGCCTCGTTGCGGCCATCAGTGAAGCCCAGCGGCGCCCGCCGGGCGGTAGTGAAGGCGCCGTTCTCGTCCTGTTTGAGAAGGATGTTTCCGTAGGTTGGCATTGGCGCGTCCGTTGCTGTTATCGGCTACGTAGTGTTTTGGCTTTCGCGGCGAGCTCAGCCTGATGAGCCACCATGTCCGCGATCAATGTGCGGCGCACCTCGGGATCCAGCAGGCCGACGGCGGCGCTATTGAAAGCATCGAAGTTGATGATCTTCTCGTCATCGCCCGCTGCCGGGTTGTAGTAGTAGCAGGCCAGCCAGTCAGCATGGCCGTCAGCCACGGCATTTCCCTTTCCCACCGCCATTCGGGCCATCTCCCTCAAGTCAGGGGAGGGGACGACGGTGCCTGACTCGTCTTCCACACGGAGGCCATAGTGAACGGCATGGTAGAGGTTGACGTAGAGATAGACATTTCTGCTTTCCAGGCTGCAGATCGGCAGCTTGATGCCGACATGTTTGTTGTTTCTGTTCTTCGAGTAGTAGTCTTGGGAAATGGCCGCGATGCTCTTGCCACCGTAGACGCTCGGAGTGACGCCAAACTGGGCTTCGAGTGCGGCTCTCAACTCCTGCCAGAACAGCTCCTGAACGGATGCCTTCGCCTTGGGAAGTGACTTCTCGACCTCCAGGGCTTCCTTGAACCGCTCCACGTCACTGTTCAGCTCGCCGGCCACCAAGTCGCCCATCGTTCCTCCCTTCCCTGTCAGGTTATGAATCAGCTGTTGATACTGCTGGATGGCATGAGCTAGAGCCGGCTTGTGCTGGCTTTTCTCAATGCAGGCCTCGAGCCAGAGTGAGACGTTATCTGCGAAAGACAGGCAGACTACCTTCTCTTTGTGTAGCCCATTCAGGCTCATGGCCGACGGCCTTTTGCCATCCAATGTCAGGTACGCCAGGACTACTTGCTTTTCACTGCCTGCGCGCCACTCAAGCTCTTGGTAGTAGTCATGAAGCTGGGCTTGCTGGTCGGCCGCATCAATCTTTAGCTCGATACCCACGATGGCATCTGGTGACTCGATGACAATATCGACTCGACGCTTCTCTTCTGTAGCCAGCTCCCGGCTGACGCGATAGGGATCTTCACCAGACGCTTGGAGACCAAGCACGTCCTCGAGAAACAGCTGCAAGTAGGCGCCACCCTCACCGTGACGGCCTTGGGGTTTCAGCAGCTCATGCAGGAACCTAGAGTGGGTCTCGGCTTCGTTTCTATGCACTCTGAGAATGGAAAAGATATTGAAGCGCTCCCCATGCTTGTTGGCCCTCCTGCGAGCATCGCTGACGACCTCCATGAGCGCATCGGTCATGAACAGGTCATTGAGCATCGGATTCACCCTCCATCCAGAGCTGAACTCGCTCCGCGAGGGCTTCAGCGCTACTTGCTAGAGCTTCCTCCAAGCCAGAGAAGCCGGTGAGGTGTTTCGCGTGATCATGAGTGATGATGGTGGCACCGGTTGCCTCCAGCTCCTTCAGTCCTGTCAGAGCGGCTTCGCGTCTCTCAGCCTCGAGCCCGAAGGGCAGCGTCACGGCCACCAGGAGATTCAGGTCTCGCTGGATGACCTCCTTGGCGAGGGTAGGCATGGCCCCGGTGCCGGCGCCACCTCCCAGCCCAGCGAGTAGCACCGCCTTGCCGCTGTCCGGCAATAGAGCCCTGATGTCGCCCAGAGACTCTTCTACTGCCTTGCGACCGCGAGCCGGAGATACGGCACTCTTGCCTCCACAGCTGTGTGGACCTATCACCAGGCCCTGGCCCGCAGGCAGGCCTTTGAGCTGTTCACGATCTGTATTGATGGCCAAGAAGCGACCACCAATCCGCTTGTGAGCCTGCTGAGCCAGCGATAAGCCGGCTCCACCCACACCGATGACGGTAAGTTCCTTCATCCCTGAGTCCTTCATTCGATAGTGAGGGCGGCACGCTTGTCGCTGCCGCTATTGAGGTTGTCGATGCAACGAGGCTTAGACCTCGTATGCTCCTTCCTCGACAGCTTCCGGGCTTCCCTCGTCGGAGCCCAGCAGCGGCTTCTTGCCCATGGCCTTCTCGATGATCTCCAGCAGGCGGCGTTTGCGCTGCTGGTAGAAGGCGTCGAAGTCATCGGCGCGGAGGGTCTCGGCGGGGATGCGGTGGCCCTCGAGCAGGGCGTTCATCGCCTCGTCGCCGAGCTGGACCTGCTGATGATCCTGCAGGCGGGCCAGGTAGGCCGAGGGGGCGTCGCCACCGATCATGCGGTTGGTCCTGGCGGAGATGGGCGTCTTGTTGATGATCGAGTCGTAGATGCGATAGGAGAGCCCCTGGGCCTCGCACCAGGCGCGGGGGAAGATGTGGTGGATATCGAGCTCCACCCCCTGCTGGTCGAGCGCCTGGATATCGCCCTTCCAGAAGAAGTCCTCGGCGCCCTCGCGCAGGATCAGCACGTTGATGCCCTTGTAGGCGGCGCTGTTGCGGCTGCGCAGCGACTCCAGGCGGGTGGGATCGAAGGAGGCGTCGATCACCGTGCGGGGCAGCTCGGCGTCGTCCTCGAACCAGTTCATCAGCTCTTCCAGGTCCAGGGCGATGCGGGTCTCCACGGCGCCGCCGTAGAGCTCGCCCAGCACGCCGCTCCAGAACCAGCGCGAGAGCTTGGCGTGGATGCGCGGCTCGCGCCAACGGTTGCCAAGCAGAGTCATCACCGCGGCGAGGGGCACCAGCTGGGTGGCGTAGGGCAGCTCGCGGCGGCTGTAGAAGCACTCGCCCTTGAGGAAGTAGGCGGCCTCGACGAAGCCCTTCTCCACGGCGTTGGCCCAGCGCGTGTAGGCGTCGAGAGGGAGATCCAGCACCGAGGCGCGCTTGGCGCTGACCGGGCGCACCTGCTTGCCCGTCTTGCCGGCCTTGAGGTCCTCCAGCTTGCGCTCGCGGGTCTGCAGCAGGGTGATGGCCTGGAGCAGGTCGGTGCTCTGCACGTCGCGGAGCAGCTCGTGCTCCTCGAAGCGCGCCTTGCGGGAGGGCACATCGCGGATATCGGAGCCAAACCAGTCGTCGCGCAGGTTGTAGCCCTCGGCGGCGTAGCTGGCGGTGATCAGCTCGAACACCGAGAGCTGCACCCCGCCGGTGTTGACCTTCTCGAACACCAGGCAGACCGCCTCCTTGGAGGTCTCCTTCTTCAGCTCGATCACCGGCAGCTGGTAGGCAGAGAAGGCGCTGATGATCTTCTCCTGGAACTCGAAGTAGGTGCCGATCTCGTCCTTGTTGTACTTGAACAGGTCGCCGGCCCAGTCGTTGGGCGACAGCAGCTTGTCGCAGGGGAAGTAGAGCTGCTCGCACTCCAGCTGGCGGCTGGAGAGGTCGATGTCCACGTCGCGGCCGAAGTTCTTGCGGGTCTGGCGGTTCTCGTCCACCGCGATGACCGCCTCCTCGAGGCGATCCTCGCCCTCCAGGGCGGTGCGAATATCGAAATAGTAGTGGCGCTTGATGGGCTTGCCCTTGGCGGTGCGGGTGTTCACCGGGGCGTCCAGGCCCACCGCCTGGGTCAGGCTGGTGAGGCGCTGCTGGCCATCGAGGATCAGCTGGTCGGGCTGCTTGGTCACACTGTCGGGGTCGATGCCCTCCACCGGGCGGGTCTCGAAGCGCACCTCTCCGCCGGTCTCCATCAGCATCACCGCCCCCACGGGAAAGGAGCGGGCGATGCTGACCAGCAGGCTCTGCACGTGGTCGTCGTCCCACACCCAGCCGCGCTGGAAGTCGGGGAGCTGGATCTTGCCGGTGGTGATGTCCTTGAGGAGCTCGGGCAGCGAGCGTTTGGTGCTGTCGAAGGTGGTCATGGCGGCTCCCTGTGCGATGTGATCCTGGTGTTGTGATGTTGTTGTAAGAGCTCCGGTCTATGCTGGGGTGGTGGCCTGGGCCTGGTCGAGCAGCGGGGTGACGCGGACGCGACCGGTAAGGAGGTCATCCATTAAACCTTGCTTAATAAGATTAAGGCTAATTAATCGCGAGGCCTCACGCTGAATACAGTCACTTAGCTTCTCAAGGCGGATAGAGATTTCTTCAGCTTCACCTAGTTCTGGAATGGGGAAAAGCAATTTCCGAACCTTTTCTATCCCCAAGGCTGGCTGAGAGGTGGTATTTGTTATGTCAAGAATCTGCTTCTCAGTACGTGAAGAATTAAGGGCATAAAACAGGAGGGCTTTATAGGAGGAAGGCTGTATTAGCACCACATTGGCGCTGAGAGCATAGGTGCCATTTGGAAGTTTTTTTGGTCTGCCGAGCGTTCCTATTTTTCCGTAAATAATGTCGCCAGGAGTCACTGAAAAACTAGACTTTTGTTTCTCATAGGCAGAAAAAGAAACTTTCCTGCAAGATGCTGTGTCAATTGCTCCCTCGCTGTCGAAATCACCAATTCCAACATATGGAACCCCATCTTCAACGGCTGGTGGTGTTCTATGATCTGGCTGTGGATCAACGACATCTGCAATTTGATCTAAGTTGCGAATCTCCCAGCTGATGGGAATCAACCCCAACGGCGAATCCTTGTAGAGCTCCGGTGCCTGCTCAGGGCTGGGGCGAAGCTGGCCATTCTCGTCTATACCGCGGGTCAGCAGGTCCTGAAGCAGGCCCTCCTTGACCTTCTCCAGCTTGGCGATCAGCGCCTCGGTCTTCTGGATCTGGGTGTCGAGTGATGCAAGAACATCAGCAATTTTTGACTGTTGCTCGACAGGAGGAGCGAACAACCTAAACTGACGCACGTCCCTATCGGTGACGGCGGGATAGTTGGAGCCTACTGCCGCGTTAACTGACTGCCTGAGGATGTTTTCACTGAGCAGGGAGAAGAAAATATATCTACCATCAGCCACGTCTTCATGAGCCCGAATAACAGTAAAACCTGTTGAGGCCACCAAGGGGTCTATATGGCCACCTGGGACGTAGCCGTGGGATTGTAGGTTAGGTCGAACAGTGCCAAACAGAGCATCCCCAGTTATGCAGACACGTCGCGCACGACTTGGCGCATCTTTGTAGGAAATATACTGGACTCTCTGCCAGTCGATGGCACCATCATCTACGGAGCCGAGGTCAATGTATCTAAACCTGAAACCTCGGTCCGTATTCGCCGGAAGTGACCCTGGGTTTGTATCTGCCAGCTCTGCAATGGTTGTCCACTCAGACATACCCCAGCCCCTCCAGATACTGCTGCAGCTCTCTCGCCGCGGCATCCCGCTCGGTCTCGATATCGGTCAGCGTGACGCGGTACTTGTCCCACCAGGTCTCGAAGGCGGTGATCACCTGCTGGCGCTGCTGGCGGATATAGCGCTCCAGAATGCCCTTCAGGTCGTTGTGCAGGATAGTGCCCACCAGCTCGGCGGCGGCGGGCTCATCGAGGGCGTCCACGGCGGCGTTGAGGTGCTCCTCGAAGCTGGCGACCTTGGCCTTGTGCTGTTTGCGCACCTGGGTGCGCTGGCTCTTCCAGGCCTTGATCTGCTCTGGCGTCGGGGCGTCGTCGTCCTCGCCGCTATCGGCGTCGGCTTCGTCAGCGTCATCGCCCTCGGGCTTGGCCTCGGCGGCCTTGATCTGGGCGTCCAGCTCCGCCTTGCGGGCGGCGAGCGCCTCCAGCTCGGCGACGTACTCCTCCAGCAGGAAGTGGACCAGGCGGTGGTCCAGCGGGTTGACCTTGCTCTGCTCGTCTTCCAGCAGGCTCACGATACTGGTGCGCCAGGCGTCCACCACGCCCAGGCAGCCGCGGGCCTGCAGGGTGCGGAACTCGTTCTTGTTGTCGAACCAGAAGCCCGCGATGATGCCGCGCACCGCGAAGCGGTCGAGCATGGCGGTGGGCTCCAGGGCCGCGGTGAAGCTGCCCAGCAGCTCATCGCGCAGCTGGGTGAGGCGCCCACCATTGCCGGTCAGCCCGGTGATGCTGGCGCCGTGCTCGGCCCACCAGGCCTCGAAGGCGGTCATCACGCTGGCCTCCTTGTGCTGCAGGCCGGCATCCATCTCGATGGCGGGCTTGAGGTCGCGCTTCTCGTTCAGGAGCTCGGCGAAGTCCACATAGTCGGGGTCGTTCGCCCTGGGGATAAAGAGCGCCATGGGGTCGAGGCCCTGGGCGTCGAAGAGCGGGCGTTTGGCGTCGATCTCGGCCACCGGCACGCCGCCCTTGAGGTGGGCGCGCACGTCCTGGGGCTCCGGCGGCGGGGTATTGTCGGCGTAGCGGCGGATGTTGAGGTTGTAGTCGTTGTCGCGCAGCTCTTTGATGGGCACCACCCGGGCGAAGCCGGGCACTTCCTCGAAGGCGTCGTAGGTGCTGGCGATCTTCTCTATGTGCTCGGGCAGCAGGTGGTTCTGGGCGCGGCCCTCAAAGAACTCGCGGTCGGCGTTGATGAACAGCACCTTGCCCTGACGCTCCTCGGGCTTGGCGCCCTTGGCGCGCAGCACCATGATGCTCGCCGGGATGCCGGTGCCGTAGAAGAGGTTGGGGGCCAGGCCGATCACCGCCTCCACCAGGTCGTCCTCCAGCATGCTGGCGCGGATGCGCTTCTCGTCGCCGCCGCGGAACAGCACGCCGTGGGGCATGACGGTGGCCAGGCGGCCGTCGGACTTGAGGCAGGCGACCATATGCTGCAGGAACATCAGGTCGGCCTTCTTGGCCCCTTCCGGCACGCTGCCGTAGTGGAATCGCTCCGGGAAGTGCTGGCTCGGCGTGTAGCCGATGGAGAAGGGCGGGTTGGTGAGGATGCGGTCGAAGCGCACCAGATTCCCGCCCTCCACGTGCTGTGGGTCGGTAAGGGTGTCGTCGTTTTTCAGGTTGGCGGAGCCTATGCCATGCAGCAGCATGTTCATCTTGGCGATGGCCCACACCGAGCCGGAGGCCTCCTGACCGAAGAGGTTGAGCCGGCGCGGGTCGCCGCCCTGCTCCTCCAGGTACTCCTTGGCATGGATCAACATCCCCGCCGAACCCATGCAGGGGTCGTAGACGCTGTGGCCCTCCTGGGGATCCATCAGCCGCACCATCATGCGGACCACCGGGCGCGGGGTGTAGAACTCGCCGCCCTTCTTGCCGGCGGAGTCGGCGAAGTCGCGGATCAGGTACTCGTAGGCGGCGCCGAGCAGGTCGGGGAACTCGAAGTCCTCGTTGCGCAGCCGGTACTCGCTGAAGTGGACGATCAGGTCGCGGAGCTTCTTGTCCGGCAGGGTGGTGGAGCCCACCTTGCGGGTGAAGTCGATGTGCTCCAGCACCCCGGCGAGGCTGGGGTTGTGCTCCTCCAGGCCGGCCAGCGCCTTGTTGAGCGCACTGCCGACACCCTGATGGGCCTCCTTCAGCAGGTGCTGCCAGCGTGACTGCGGCGGCACGTAGAAGGTGGCGCGATACCAGTCGGGGAACTCGACCTGGTGAGCGATATCGATCTCCCCAGCGCCAGCCTGCTTGAGCTGCTCGCGGACCTCCTCCTGGCGCTGCTCGAAGACGTCCGAGCAACGCTTCAGGAAGAGCATGCCGAAGATGTATTCCTTGAACTCCGAGGCGTCCATGCGCCCGCGCAGGATGTCGGCGGCCCTGAAGAGGTGCCGCTCCAGCTGGTTGAGGGTGAGGATCATGGTCTGGCGCTTCCCTTTGCGATGAGCCGGCCGCATCGAGCGGCCGTGGTGACTGGCACCTATCTCATCAAACTTGGGGCGGGAAGGCCATGCCCGATTGTCATGATGACCACCTCCCTCCAGGGCGGATGATCCGTGAGGCCACTGCTGGGCAGGCGGGCGCGTGCCGAGCTTGCGGATGTCGGCAAGCGCCGAAGGGTTCCGCGTCAGGGGATGCAGGGGGCAGCGGCAGGGACGGTCCTTGACTCGCGAAACTCAGATGCGTGGAACCTATTTGGAACCTGGCGGCCCGGTAACGAAAAACCGCCACTGCTGCTATGAGCTAAGTGGCGGTTTTTTCTATGTTCTTTGGTCGGAGCGACAGGATTCGAACCTACGACCTCTGCCTCCCGAAGGCAGCGCTCTACCAAGCTGAGCTACGCTCCGACGCGGTTGGGCTAGCGCCTCAACGATGCGGAAGTATACGGATTTTGTGCCGTGATGCAAGTGTCCAGGCGGCTCAGGTGGTGCGTTCCACGGCCAGTTGGGCCAGCTCTGCCATGCTGTCGCGATAGCGGCTCGGCGGCAGCCGCTCGAGCTGCTCGAGGGCCTTGGCGGACATCTCCTCGGCACGCTGGCGAGTATAGGTCAGCGCGCCGGTCTGATCGACGATCGCCAGCACCTCATCGAGGCGCTCGAGGCCGCCCTGGCGGATCGCCTGGCGAATCAGCTTGGCCTGCTCCGGGGTGCCCTCGCGCATGGCGTGGATCAGCGGCAGGGTCGGCTTGCCCTCGGCAAGATCGTCGCCGACGTTCTTGCCCATCGCCGTGGCGTCGCCCTGGTAGTCGAGCAGGTCGTCGACCAGCTGGAAGGCCAGCCCCAGGTAGCGGCCGTAGTGCTGCAGCGCGGCTTCCTGCTCGGCGTCGGCCGCGGCGATGATCGCGCCGCTGTGGCTGGCGGCCTCGAACAGCATGGCGGTCTTGCCCTGGATGGTGTCGAAGTAGGCGGCCTCGTCGATGTCGGGGTTGCCGACATTGGTCAACTGCAGCACCTCGCCCTCGGCGATGGTGCAGGTCGCCGCTGAGAGCACCTCCATGACGCGCATCGAGCCGACCTCGACCATCATCTGGAAGGAGCGCGAATAGAGGAAGTCGCCAACCAGCACCGAGGGGGCATTGCCCCAGGCGTCGTTGGCGGTGGCCTTGCCGCGGCGCATGTGCGATTCATCGACCACGTCGTCGTGGAGCAGCGTCGAGGTGTGCATGAACTCGATCAGCGTGGCCAGGGTGATATGCTTGTCACCGTCGTAGCCCAGGGCGCGGGCGGCGAGCAGCACCAGCAGCGGGCGCAGCCGCTTGCCGCCGCTCTCGACGATATAGCCGGCGATGGACTCGACCAGCGGCACCCGTGAGGAGAGCTTGGCCAGGATGGTGCGGTCGACGGCGGCGAAATCCTCTGCCACCGTCGCGTGAAGGGGCGATGCTGTCGGCTGCATGGGCGCGCTGCTTGTAAGGGGTGGGGCCTGTCGCCCGGAAGCGGGCCGACCTTGGATTGAGGGCTATGCTATGGGCGCCCCATGGGGGCGTCAAGCGAGGATGGGCACCACCCGCAGGGCTTGTGTCACGCGTGCCTGGCGGCTATAATCCGCGACCCAACTCATCATGCTCCCTGTCAGATGGCTGCCGAAAGGGGCGCCACTCGCCGCAGGCCGATGAAGAGCGCAACCCCGATGAGTGTCTGGAGAGTTACGACATGTATGCAGTTATCAAGAGCGGTGGCAAGCAGTACCGCGTTCAGGAAGGCGAAACCCTGAAGCTCGAGAAGCTGGAAATCGCCACCGGTGAAACGCTGGAATTCGACCAGGTGCTGCTGGTCGGCGACGGCGACGACATCAAGGTCGGCGCACCGCTGGTCGATGGCGCCAAGGTTGCCGCCGAGGTCGTGTCCCACGGCCGTGGCGACAAGGTGACCATCATCAAGTTCCGTCGCCGCAAGCACCACATGAAGCGTCAGGGCCACCGCCAGTGGTTCACTGAAGTCAAGATCACCGGGATCTCCGCCTAAGCGGACACGCCCCCTGATAGAGCGAGGTATTTGCAATGGCTCATAAGAAGGCAGCCGGCTCCACGCGCAACGGCCGCGATTCCGAATCCAAACGCCTTGGCGTCAAGCTGTTTGGTGGCCAGGTAGTGACAGCTGGCAACATCATCGTGCGTCAGCGCGGCACCAAGTTCCACGCCGGCAATGGCGTCGGCCTCGGCCGTGATCACACCCTGTTCGCATTGAACGATGGCGTGATCAAGTTCGAGACCAAGGGTCCGAAAAACCGCAAGTTCGTCAGCGTCGTCTCTGCCTGAGAGCGCTATGAACTTGCTGTAAAAGGCCCCGCCACGGCGGGGCCTTTTGCGTATCATGACGGCCATGCCCGTCAGGAGAGTGAAACATGCAGTTCGTCGACGAAGCCTCGATCATCGCCGAAGCCGGCAACGGCGGCAACGGCTGCCTGAGCTTCCGCCGTGAGAAATACGTGCCCAAGGGTGGCCCGGACGGCGGCGATGGCGGCCACGGCGGCAGTGTCTACCTGATCGGTGACGATGCGCTGAATACCCTGATCGATTTCAAGTATCAGCGCTTCTACAAGGCCCAGAACGGCCAGGGTGGCATGGGTCGCCAGATGAGCGGCAAGGCCGGCGAGGACCTGCATGTCAAGGTGCCGGTGGGCACCACGGTGATCGACGAGGACACCCTCGAGGTGATCGCCGACGTCACCGAGATCGGCCAGGTGGTGCTGGTCGCCCAGGGTGGCCGCCGCGGGCTGGGCAACATCCACTTCAAGTCCTCGACCAACCGCGCGCCGCGGCGCACCACGCCGGGCACCGAGGGCGAGCGGCGCAACCTGCGCCTGGAAATGAAGGTGATGGCCGACGTCGGCCTGCTGGGCATGCCCAATGCCGGCAAGTCGACACTGATCCGCTCGGTTTCCGCGGCCAAGCCCAAGGTCGCCAACTACCCCTTCACCACCTTGGTGCCCAATCTCGGGGTAGTGAAGCTCGGCATGCACGAGCACTTCGTGATGGCCGATGTGCCGGGGCTGATCGAGGGCGCCTCGGACGGGGCTGGCCTGGGGCTGCGCTTCCTCAAGCATTTGACCCGTACCCGGCTGCTGTTCCACGTGATCGACGTGGCGCCGTTCGACGAGTCGGACCCGGTGGAGGCCGCCGAGGCAATCGTGCATGAGCTCGAGCAGTTTTCGCCGACGCTGGCCGAGCGGCCGCGCTGGCTGGTGCTCAACAAGTTCGACCTGCTGCCCGAGGAGGAGCGCGAGGCCGCCGCCCAGGCGATTCTCGAGCGGCTCGCCTGGGATGGGCCGGTGTATCGCATCTCGGCGATCTCCGGCGACGGCACCGAGGCGTTGGTGCAGGCTGCGCACCGCTGGTTGACCGAGCAGCGCCGCCTCGAGAACGAAGACGAAGCCGCCGCCGAGCGCGAGCGTGAGATGTGCGCGCGCATGGAGGCCGAATCGGTGGCGCGCACCGAGGCGCGGCTGGGCCGCAAGCGTAAGCGCCACGACGAGGATGACGACGACGTCGACGACGACGATTATGATGTCGAAGTGGAGTACGTGCAGTAACTCGTCCGTGTCGTTGCTCTGAGTTACAGGATGATCGCCTTGGAGAGCCAAGTGGAAAGCAACCCGCAGACGCCCGGTCGTGAGGCGCTGAGCGGCGCCCGCCGCGTGGTGGTCAAGATCGGTAGCGCGCTGTTGACCAACGACGGCCGTGGTCTCGACGAGCCGGCCATCGGCGGCTGGGTGGACCAGATCGCCGAGCTGCATCGCCGCGGTATCGAGGTGGTGCTGGTGTCGTCCGGCGCGGTAGCGGCGGGCATGGTGCGCCTGGGTTGGCAGGCACGGCCCTCGGCGGTGCATGAGCTGCAGGCCGCCGCGGCGGTGGGTCAGAACGGCCTCACCGAGTGCTACGAGGGCCACTTCGCCCGCCACGACCTGCTCACCGCGCAGATCCTGCTGACCCACGATGACCTCTCCAACCGCAAGCGCTACCTCAATGCACGCTCGGCGCTGCGCACCCTGGTCGATCTGCGGGTGGTGCCGGTGGTCAACGAGAACGACACCGTGGTCACCGACGAGATCCGCTTCGGCGACAACGACACCCTCGGTGCGCTGGTCGCCAACCTGCTCGAGGCGGATGCGCTGGTGATCCTCACCGACCAGGAGGGGTTGTTCGACGCCGATCCGCGCCACGACCCGACCGCCAAGCTGATCCACGAGGGCCGCGCCGGCGATCCGGCGCTGGCCGCGATGGCCGGCGGCGGCGGTGCGCTGGGGCGCGGCGGCATGACCACCAAGGTACTGGCGGCCAAGCTGGCGGCGCGCTCCGGCGCGGTCACGGCGATCGCCAGTGGCCGCCAGCCTGAGGTGCTGACGCGGCTGATCGAGGGCGAACGGCTGGGCACCCTGCTGCGCCCCGAGCAGGCGCCGCTCGCCGCGCGCAAGCGCTGGCTGGCCGGGCAGTTGCAGGTGCGCGGCAGCCTGACCCTGGATGCCGGGGCGGTCAAGGTGCTGCGTGGGCGCGGCTCGAGCCTGCTGCCGGTGGGGGTCACTGCGGTCAGCGGCAGCTTCGTGCGCGGCGATATGGTGGTGTGCGTCGATGAGCACGGCGAGCGGGTCGCCAAGGGGCTGGTCAACTACGGTGCCGAAGACGCCGCACGGCTGCTCGGCAAGCCAAGTCATCAGATCGAGGCGCTGCTCGGTTACATGGAAGCCCCGGAGCTGATCCATCGCGACAACCTGGTGGTGCTGTGAGGCCCGTGCCGTGCGGGTTTCGCAGTAGCAAGCGCGCCAACAGCATGATAGGATATGCCATCCTCTCAGACACGGCCCGGTGGTTGAGTGCAACCCAGTACGGCCAAACCGGTTGGGAGTGGTAGCATAATCCCAGCTTGGTCAACTAGTTACCGTAAGTCGGTGAAATAATTCTCCAAGGAGACAGTAAGTGGCTAACAGCAAGCAAGCCCGTAAGCGCGCCCGTCAGGCCGAGAACCGTCGCGTCCTCAAGGCCAGCCAGCGCAGCATGGTTCGCACCTACGTCAAGCGCGTCATCAAGGCCATCAACGGCGGCGACCACGCCCAGGCCATGGACGCCTTCAAGCAGGCGCAGCCGGTCATCGACCGCATCGCCGACAAGGACGTGCTGTCCAAGAAGAAAGCGGCGCGCATGAAGAGCCGCTTGAACAAGCGAATTAAGGCGCTGGCTGCGTAAGCCGGACGCTCTCTGCAAAAGAACCGGCTGCGGCCGGTTTTTTTGTGCCTGGTTCTGCTATTCATCAGCCCTGGAAGTGACGCCTCGACGTGGCCAACGACGACTCCTCATCTCAGCCGCCGCCCCACCCAGCTCCCGCCGCGGGCGCTCAGCCACCGGCGCGGGTCGGGCTGATGCGTTCGGGGCTGATCGTCAGTGCCATGACCATGCTGTCGCGGGTCATGGGCCTGGCCCGCGACGTGGTCGTGGCTGCGCTGTTTGGCGCTGGCAACGGCGCCGATGCCTTCTTCGTTGCCTTCAAGATCCCCAACTTCATGCGTCGGCTGTTTGCCGAGGGCGCCTTCAACCAGGCCTTTATCCCGGTGCTCTCGGAGTACGCCGCACGCAACAGTCGCGAGGAGGTGCGCGAGCTGCTCGACGCGGTGGCCGGCAGCCTGGCGGTGGTGCTGCTATTGATCACGGCGCTGGCGATGTTTGCCGCGCCCTGGCTGGTGTGGGTGTTTGCGCCGGGCTTCGGGCGCGACCCGGACAAGCTGGCGCTGACCGCCGACATGCTGCGGCTGACCTTCCCCTATCTGCTGTTGATCTCGCTGACCGCCTTCTCCGGCAGTGTGCTCAACACCTGGAACCGTTTCGCCATCCCGGCCTTCACGCCGGTGCTGCTCAACCTGTCGCTGATCGGCGCGGCGGTGCTGCTGACGCCGCTGATGAGCGAGCCGGCGATGGCGCTGGCCTGGGGGGTACTGATCGCCGGCATGGCGCAGCTGGCCTTCCAGGTGCCGTTCCTGGTGCGCCTGGGGCTGATGCCGCGGCCCTGGCCCAACTTCGCCCACAGCGGCGTCAAGCGCATCCTGCTGCTGATGGCGCCGGCGCTGTTCGGGGTCTCGGTATCGCAGATCAACCTGCTGCTGGATACCGTGCTGGCCTCGCTGCTGACGCCGGGCAGCGTCTCCTGGCTCTACTATTCGGACCGCCTGGTGGAGCTGCCGCTGGGGGTGTTCGGCATTGCCATCGGTACGGTGATCCTGCCGGCGCTTTCCAAGCGCCACGCCGAGCAGTCGCCGCAGCATTTTTCGCGAATGCTCGACTGGGCGATCCGCGCGGTGCTGCTGCTGGGGCTGCCGGCGGCGCTGGCGCTGGTGATGCTGGCCGAGCCGCTGTTGATCTCGCTGTTCCACTATGGCGCCATGACCGAACACGACATCCGTATGGCGGCGATGAGCCTGCGCGCCTACTCGCTGGGGTTGGTCGCCTTCATGCTGATCAAGGTACTGGCGCCGGGCTTCTTCGCTCGCCAGAACACCAAGACCCCGGTCAAGGTGGGGATCATCGCCATGGCGGCCAACATGATCTTCAACCTGATCCTGATCTGGCCGCTGGCGCATGCCGGCCTGGCCTTGGCCACGGCGCTGTCGGCATTCATGAACGCCGGGCTGCTGGGCTATCTGCTGCGCCGCGAAGGGGTGCTGACGTTCCAGCCCGGCTGGGGGCGCTTCGCGTTGCAGCTGGGCGGCGGCTGTGCGGTGATGGGCGCGCTGTTGTGGGGGCTGGCGCCGGACTGGCAGGCCTGGCTGGGCTGGGGCGTCTGGACCCGGGTCGGCTGGCTGGCGACCCTTGTAGTGGCCGGCGCCGGGGCCTATTTCGCCTGGCTGCTGGCGCTGGGCGTGCGGCCCAGCCAGTTCAAGTTGAATGGTTAGGCGGCGGCATAGGCGCCCGTAGTGTGGGCCGCTATAATCGATGGTTTTATTCGCTGAGGTACGGCACGGAGTACGCGAGCAACGCATGCAACTGATTCGAGGATTGCACAACCTGCGCGACGAGCATCGCGGCTGCGTGGCCACCATCGGCAACTTCGATGGCGTCCACCGCGGCCACCAGGCGATTCTCGAGCAGTGCCGCGAGCGCGCTCGCAAGCTTGGCGTGCCGGTGACCGTGGTGGTCTTCGAGCCGCAGCCGCGGGAGTACTTCGCCGGCGATCAGGCGCCGCCGCGGCTGACCCGGCTGCGCGACAAGGTCGCCCTGCTCGATGAGCACGGCGCCGACTTCGTGCTCTGCCTGCCGTTCAACGACGCGCTGCGCAGCCTCACCGCCCAGCAGTTCATCGACCGCGTGCTGCTCGACGGCCTCGATGTGAAGCACCTGGTGGTAGGCGATGACTTCCGCTTCGGCTGCGACCGCAGCGGCGACTTCACGCTGCTCGCCGAGGTCGGCGCCGAGCGCGGCGTGGGCGTCGAGCATACCCGTACCTTCACGCTGGACGATGAGCGGGTCTCCAGCACCCGGGTACGCACCCTGCTGGCCTGCGGCAACTTCGCCCAGGCCGAGCGTATGCTGGGCCGGCCCTATGTACTGAGCGGCCGGGTGGTGCGCGACCAGCAGCTGGGGCGCACCATCGGCGTGCCCACCGCCAATCTGCCGCTGCTGCGCCTGCCGCTGGCGCTGCGCGGGGTCTACGCAGTGGCGGTGATGCTGCCCGACGGGCGCCGCCTGCCTGGGGTCGCCAATGTCGGTTGGCGTCCCACCATGGGCAGCACACGTCCGGTACTCGAGGTGCACCTGTTCGACTTCGACGGCGACCTCTACGGTGCGCGGCTGACGGTGGTGCCCTGCGCCCGCCTGCGCGGCGAGATACGCTTCGATGGCCTCGAGCCGCTCAAGGCCCAGATTGCCCGCGACCAGGCCCAGGCGCGGCGCTACTTTGCCCGCCATGCAGGCGGGCTCGACGATACTCTTCCCCTGGCATCGGCGCCGCTGGCGCGCGAGGCTGCGACTTACGACTCCTCGGCCGCCGATGCGGCTGCCGGGCGCGACGCTGACGGACACTCATGAGCGACTACAAGCACACCCTGAACCTGCCCGAAACCGACTTCCCGATGCGCGGCATGCTGCCCAAGCGCGAGCCCGACCGGGTGGCGCGCTGGGAGCAGTTGGATATCAATCAGCGGCTGCGCGACGAGCGCCGCGGCCGCGAGAGCTTCGTGCTCCACGACGGCCCTCCCTACGCCAACGGCAGCATCCATATCGGCCATGCGGTCAACAAGATCCTCAAGGACATCATCGTCAAGTCGAAGAGCCTGGCCGGCTTCGATGCGCCCTATGTGCCGGGCTGGGACTGCCACGGCCTGCCCATCGAGCACAAGGTCGAGACTACCCACGGCAAGCACCTCGACCCCGAAAAGGCGCGTGGCCTGTGTCGCGAGTACGCCGGTGAGCAGATCCAGGAGCAGCTGCGCGACTTCATCCGCCTGGGGGTGATCGGCGACTGGAAGCACCCCTACAAGACCATGGATTTTGCCAACGAGGCCGGTGAGATCCGCGCCCTGGCCGAGATGGTCAAGGGTGGCTACGTGTTCAAGGGGCTCAAGCCGGTCAACTGGTGCTTCGACTGCGGCTCGGCGCTGGCCGAGGCCGAGGTGGAGTACCAGGACAAGCAGTCCGACGCCATCGACGTGGCCTTCCCCTGCGCCGACGACGACAAGCTGGCCGCGGCCTTTGGGCTGGGCCAGCTGCCCAAGCCGGCCGCCATCGTGATCTGGACCACCACGCCCTGGACCATCCCCGCCAACCAGGCGCTCAACGTGCATCCCGAGTTCGACTATGCGCTGGTCGACGTTGGCCAGCGCCTGCTGCTGCTGGCC
Organism: Halomonas salipaludis; assembly: GCF_002286975.1. Taxonomy (GTDB): domain Bacteria; phylum Pseudomonadota; class Gammaproteobacteria; order Pseudomonadales; family Halomonadaceae; genus Franzmannia; species Franzmannia salipaludis. The sequence goes on along the minus strand of NZ_NSKB01000011.1, from coordinate 22,954 downwards.
GCCGACCTGGTCGAGAGCTGCCTGGAGCGCTTCGGCCTCAGCGGCGAGGTGGTCGCCACCGCCAAGGGCGCCTCGCTGGACCTGATCGACTTTCGCCATCCGCTCTACGATCGGCTGTCGCCGGTGTATCTCGCCAACTACGTGGAGTCCGAGGTGGGCAGCACCGGCATCGTGCACTCGGCGCCGGCCTACGGGGTCGACGACTTCGTCACCTGCCGCGCTCACGGCATGAGCTTCGATGAGATCAAGAGTCCGGTGCAGGGCAACGGCGTCTACGCCGACGACCTGCCGTTCTTCGGCGGCCAGATGATCTGGAAGGCCAATCCGCAGATCGTCGAGAAGCTCGCCGATGCCGGCGCGCTGATGGCCCACAAGACCATCACCCACAGCTACATGCACTGCTGGCGCCACAAGACGCCGGTGATCTACCGTGCCACGGCGCAGTGGTTCGTGGGCATGGATCTCGAGGGCAACGACGGCAAGACCCTGCGCCAGCGCGCCCTGGAGGGCATCGAGGCCACCCAGTTCACCCCTGCCTGGGGCAAGGCGCGGCTGCACTCGATGATCGCCAACCGGCCGGACTGGTGCATCTCGCGCCAGCGCAACTGGGGCGTGCCGATCCCGTTCTTCCTGCACAAGGCCAGCGGTGAGCTGCACCCGCGCACCGTCGAGCTGATGGAAGAGGTGGCAAGCCGCGTCGATAAGGAGGGCATCGACGCCTGGTTCCGCCTTGACCCCGCCGAGCTGCTCGGCGCCGAGGCGGCGGACTACGACAAGGTCACCGATACCCTCGACGTGTGGTTCGACTCCGGCACCACCCACTGGCACGTGCTGCGCGACTCCCACCAGCTCGGCCACGCCGAGGGGCCGCGTGCCGACCTCTACCTCGAGGGTTCCGATCAGCACCGCGGCTGGTTCCACTCCTCGCTGCTGACCGGCTGCGCCATCGACGGCCACCCGCCGTATCGCGGCCTGCTCACCCACGGTTTCACCGTCGATGCCCAGGGCCGCAAGATGTCCAAGTCGGTGGGCAATGTGGTCGCGCCCCAAGAAGTGATGGACAAGCTCGGTGCCGATATCCTGCGGCTGTGGGTCGCGTCCACCGACTACTCTGGCGAGATGGCGGTCTCCGACGAGATCCTCAAGCGTACCGCCGACGTCTACCGGCGTATCCGCAATACCGCGCGCTTCCTGCTCAGCAACCTCAACGGCTTCGATCCCGAGCGCGATGCGGTGGCCTTCGACGATATGCTGGCGCTGGACCAGTGGGTGGTCGACCGTGCCGCCCAGCTGCAGGCGCGCATCCAGACCGCCTATGACGAGTACCGCTTCCTCGACGTCTACCAGCAGGTGCACACCTTCTGCTCTCGCGAGCTGGGCGGCTTCTACCTCGACGTGATCAAGGATCGCCAGTACACCACCCAGACCGACTCGCTGGCCCGCCGCAGCTGCCAGACCGCGCTCTATCATGTGGTCGAGGCGCTGGCGCGCTGGGTGGCGCCGATCCTGTCGTTTACCGCCGAGGAGATCTATGAGCACATCCCCGGTAAGCGCGCCGACAGCGTGCTGCTCGAGGAGTACTACGCGGGCCTCGCCACCCTGGCCGACGATGCGCCGCTGGGTCGCGACTTCTGGGAGCAGGTGCTCGAGGTCAAGCAGGCGGTCAACAAGTGCCTGGAAGACGCGCGCAACGCCAAGCAGATCAAGAGCGGCCTGGCCGCCGAGGTGACCCTCTACGTCGACGACGGCCTGCATCAGACGCTGGCCAAGCTGGGTGACGAGCTGCGCTTCGTGCTGCTGACCAGCGACGTGCACCTGGCGCCGCTCGCCGACGGCAGCGCCGCCGAGGCCACCGAACTGGACACCCTCAAGGTGGCCGTGGCCGCCAGCGAGCACAGCAAGTGTGACCGCTGTTGGCACCACCGCGAGGACGTGGGCAGCCATCCCGAGCACCCCGAACTGTGTGGGCGTTGTATCAGCAACCTACCCGACGGCCCGGGTGAAACCCGGCGCTATGCCTGAGAGCTACGATGCCTGAGACTGCCGAAATGACCGACAAGAGCTCCGCCCCTCCGATGCACAAACCGCTGCGCTGGCTATGGCTGGCCGCGGCGGTGGTCGTGCTCGACCTGGCGACCAAGTCCGCCGCCAGCGCCTGGCTGAGTTACGCCCGCCCGGTGGAGGTGTTGCCGTTCTTCAACCTCACGCTGCTGCACAATCCCGGCGCGGCGTTCAGCTTCCTGGCCGGGCACCCGGGCTGGCAGCGCTGGTTCTTTGCGCTGATCGCCATTGGCGCCAGCATCGGCCTGACGATCTGGCTGCGTCGCCTCAGGGCGCATGAGGTGCTGTTGGCGCCGTCGCTGGCGCTGATCATCGGCGGCGCGCTGGGCAACCTCTTTGATCGCCTGGTGCACGGCTACGTGGTGGACTTTCTCTCCTTCCACGCTGCCGGCTGGTACTTCCCGGCCTTCAACGTCGCGGATATCGGTATTACCCTCGGTGCCGTGGGCCTGATTTTCGAATCGATTCGCGACGCACGGCGCTGAACCTCACGGCGGCCAGCGCATCCAACCAGTCCACGGCAGCGCCCCGCCCACGGCAAGAGAGACACAGATGAGCGATCAACCTGCTAGCGTCCATCGCGTCGCTGACGGCATGGAAGTCACCCTGCACTTCACCCTCAAGCTCGAGGATGGCACCGTGGTCGACTCGACCCGCGACAAGCGCCCGGCCACCTTTCAGGTCGGCGACGGCAACCTGCCGCCGGGCTTCGAGGCGCCCCTCGCAGGCCTTACCGACGGCGACACCGGCAGCTACCAGATCTCCCCGGAGCACGCTTTCGGCCAGCACAATCCGCAGAACGTGCAGCTGCTCAAGCGTGACGACTTCGACGACGTCGAGCCCGAGGTGGGCACGGTGATGTCGTTTGCCGATGCTGCCGGCGGCGAGCTGCCCGGGGTGATCGCCAGCATCGACGGCGAGCAGGTCGAGGTCGACTTCAATCATCCGCTGGCGGGGCGTACCCTGACCTTCGAGGTCGAGGTGATTCAGGTTCGCCCGGCCACCACTCATTGATGCCCACGGCAAGAGAGAACGCCATGCACATCAAGTTGGCCAACCCCCGCGGCTTCTGCGCCGGCGTCGACCGCGCCATCGATATCGTCAACCGCGCCCTCGATGTGTTCGGCGCGCCGATCTACGTGCGTCATGAGGTGGTGCACAACCGCTTCGTGGTCGACACCCTGCGTGAGCGCGGTGCGGTCTTCGTCGAGGAGCTCCACGAGGTGCCCGACGACGTTATCGTGATCTTCTCCGCCCACGGCGTGTCACGCGCGGTACAGGAAGAAGCCGAGCAGCGTGGCCTCAAGGTATTCGATGCCACCTGCCCGCTGGTGACCAAGGTGCATCTGGAAGTGCTGCGCTACGCCAAGCGCGGCCAGGAGTGCATCCTGATCGGCCACGCCGGCCACCCCGAAGTGGAAGGCACCATGGGCCGCTATGACACCGCCCACGGCGGTGCCATCTACCTGGTCGAGGACGAGGCCGACGTCGCCGCGCTCCAGGTCAAGGACCCCAGCCGGCTGGCCTTCGTCACCCAGACCACGCTGTCGATGGATGACACCGCCAAGGTCATCGATGCCCTGCGCGCGACCTTCCCCCAGATCGAAGGGCCGCGCAAGGATGACATCTGCTACGCCACCCAGAACCGCCAGGACGCGGTGCGTGGCCTGGCCGCAGAGAGCGATCTGGTGCTAGTGGTGGGCAGCCCCAACAGCTCCAACTCCAACCGCCTGCGCGAACTCTCCGAGCGGGTCGGTACCCCGGCCTACCTGGTCGATGACGCCAGCCAGGTCGACCCGGCCTGGCTCGACGGCGTCACTGCCATCGGCCTTACTGCCGGGGCCAGCGCCCCGGAGGTGTTGGTCAAGGGCGTCATCGAGCGGCTGCAGCAGCTTGGCGCCAACGTTCCCGAGGAGCTCTCAGGCCGCGCCGAGACGATTACGTTTTCCATGCCGCGCGAGTTGAGAGAGCGTGTTATCGTTAGCGAATGAGTACTAGCCCGGAGTGGGCTATTCTGACGAAATAGACTGGTCATGAAACCGGGCACATTGCCCGGTTTTTTGCGCCTGAAGACTGTCAGACGCGGCGCGCGATGGAGGCTCCAGTGAGAGGTGGTGCGACGAGGCAGGGCAACCGCAGGCGGGGGGCACCGCAGTGAGCGCAGGGCAAGCTACTGGCTTCGCCTCCCTGCGCCCGGCGCGGCAGGGGGGCTTCACTCTGATCGAGCTGATGATCACCGTGGCGATCATCGCCATCCTGGCGTCGATCGCCTATCCCAGCTACCAGCGCTATGTGCAGGACGCGCGCCGTACCGACGGCCAGTCGGGGCTGATGCAGGCAGCCCAGCAACTCGAACGCTGCTATACCGTGCAGGCGTCTTATGAGGACTGTGATTTCACCAATGCCTCAGCAGATGGGATCTACACGATTTCTGTTGAAAGGACGGCCAGCACCTTCACGTTAACCGCAACCACGGCCCAGCCCGATCGATGTAACAGCGACCTGACGCTGAATCACCAGGGTGTGAGGAGCCCAAGTGAGTGTTGGTAATGCTGACCGTTGGCGTCATTTTGGCGACGGTGACTAATGCTCTCGGGCACCGTGTAGGCTGTGCGGTAGAAGATAGCGGCGTGTTGCAGGCGTATGCAGGTAACGGTGATGGGGCGTACCGGCAAGGCTTCTGATAATGATCCTGAAAAGGTAGAAGAGTGAAGAAACAGTGCCATTTACCCAAAGCGCAGGCGGGTTTCACTCTGATTGAAGCACTGGTTGCCTTGCTGGTGCTGTCCATCGGGATGCTTGGTGTGGCCGTGATGCAGCTCAAGGCCCTGCAGGGTGCGCATGCGGCGTACCAGCGCTCGCTTGCTTCTCTGGCTGCTCAGGATGCCCAGGAAAGGCTTTGGGCAGTTATGGCCAACGCCCCGGATGAGCTGGTATGCCCCAGTTGGGAGGAAGCGCAGAACATTGGCGGAAGCAGCTGGCATGCTCAGTGGGTAGCGTTTCTTCCCGAGCTGAATAGCAGCCCTGTCAGTGACAGCGGAGGTTGCCAGTTTGATATTTCCGTGGGCTGGTCGGATCGCCGGTTTGAAAATGAAGATGCCCCGGTATTCGAATATACGATTCGCTTGCCGGGGAGTTGAAAATGAAAAGAAATGGCGGCTTCTCCTTGGTCGAACTAATGGTTGCCATGGTGATTGGCTTGGTTATCATTTTGGGAGCTGGGCGGCTTTTTTTGACAGTCTTTCAGACCAATCGCCAGGTGGAAACGCTAAGCGAAAAGCAGGCGGCAGTGAATTTTTCCGTTGAGATTTTGCTAAGAGATATTCGTCGCGCTGATCCCGCAAGCATTAACTGGAACGGTGAGATGCTAACCTTGATAGTGCCTAACAGGGGAGATCTTGTTAGCTGTCCTGGATCTGGCGATGTCCATAAAGCTTACAGAATCAGTAGCACAGAGGTTGGGCCAAAGTTGGGACGGGCGCTAGAAATGGGCCAGAGGTGTGGTGACTCTGTGCAGGCCGGCGATTTCGATCAGGTGGTTGCCGGTTTTGAAGATAATGATGTGGCGTTCATCATAGACGATAATTTACGGGATCGGGGAGTTCTTGTAGTGAAGTTGTCACTTATATCTACTGCTGATGGTGCGCCTGATTCTGTCGAATTTCATGCTGTTAATCGCACCGCGGCGGTAACGAATGAGTAAGCGTAGCGTAGATGAAGCCGATATGACTCCTCGGGGTGCGGTAATGAAACACCAGAAAGGCGCAGCGCTAATAGTCGTTCTATCCTTATTAGTCGTTTCGTTGATGCTTGGTCTATCGAGCATGCAGTCCTCGCAGATTGATGAACGGTTAGCCGGAAATTATAAAGCACAAGCCTCGGCGCAAATGGGCGCAGAAGGAGCCGTGTCCCTAGGGTTGGATAGCTTCAGGAGCTTGTGGGGTGATGAATTTTCGGAGAAAAGTGTCGAAGAAATAGCTGAAGAGCTTTCACCAAGTTCAAGTTTTTCATATTCCGATATTTTCTCAAATGATACTTGGCATAGTTATTTCGGTTACAGTGATAGCTCTTTGGATTGCTCTGAGGTAGATGTCTGTGTTTACAGTATTATATATGTTGATGGTGATAATGATGCTGGCTTGCGCGAGGGTGTTTACATTGTTGGCTTGGCCGGGGGAACTGGGGCCTTGAGTCATCCTGTTTTGGCACAGGTGAGTGTCGGACTTGTCCCGCTTAGTGACCTTGACCCATTAACCGTCACAAGCGATCTATATGACTTTGAGGCGCTTAGTAGTGGCCGTTTTAAGATGGGGCGTGAGGGGGACGGTAATATTGGTACATCTATTTCAGTATCAAGAGAAAGTGATGTCTCTGCAGTTATGTCTGCGATTGAAGGTGGCCCCGACAAGTCTGGTAATTATGCGACAAACGTGGATGGGGAGTATGTGGTCTATATAGAGGGTGGGTATCCGATTTTCTCCAGCGCCACCGCTTTGCAAGAGCTGGTTGACAATGTTGTTGATCATTATGGAAATGATGCGGATGCGCTGGCGGTGCTTGGCACACCTGATAGCCCAAAGATATCATATGTCCAGCCTGAAAGTGGAACATATTCTTATAATGAGTCATCGGCAAAGTCAGGCATTCTAGTTGTTGATGGAAATTTTAGTTGGAGTGGCAATAATACATATGAGGGCCTTATTGTCGTTCTTGGCCAAACCTTGGCATACAATGGTGGTGGAGGTTCTATAAGAGGGGCGTTAGTTCACGCGTCTATTGCAGGGTCACCAGGAGCTAGAGAGGGGGATTGGAGCTTTGGCATTGGGCAAGCTAGTGTTACTTCTAACTTGAATGGCGGGGGTGACTTTTCTTTTGTCCATTCAGTAGAAGTTCTCGACACTGTTGCGCGGCTTTTGGAGCCTGTGTCAGATGGTTTGATAGATATTAGTGATATGAAGAAAACTGACGAGCTTAAGGTGATGTCTTGGCGGTGACCTGTTCTCTCGATATGGGAAGGTTTTTTATAATATTGCAGTGCTTGCTGCAATTCATGTTTTATTGCTCAGCAAGTGCTGGGCCTTCTGTTATAACTACGGATGCGACCAGTGTTATTGACGATAACATGTGAACCTGTTTCCATTCGGCCACACAATCGAAAAGTCCCATTATATCCTGTTGACCGCCCCAGCGCTTGATAGCGCACAGGTCGGTTGTCTTTACGGTAGGTCAGCGACTCTAGGCGGCTTTTGCCTAGAGTGCGCAATAACTCGGCATCCCCATCGTCGCCGCTTCCGGCGAAGATCGCGAGGGGACTCTCCCAGCCAGCGGCGACGTCGCAGTACTGTAGGGTTGGGCTGGGGCAGAGGGTTACTTGACTGCGGCGCATGATGGCCGCGCTTCTTGTCATTGCCAATGCCGACTTGAGTCGCATCACCTCAGCGGCGACCTGATTGCGTGCGGTAAACTGCTGGTAGTTGGGAATGGCCCAGGTGGCCATGATCACCGCCACGGCGATGACGACCAGCAGCTCGATCAGCGTAAACCCCTGAGTTAGATGACGTACGCGCTGGCGGTTTGCCGCTGGCGTCTCGTGATAGTCTTGGTGGCTCGGTGGGTGCATGGGTGCCTCCCTGGCAGGCGCGTTCCATCCCTGGTGCCGCTACTGTCACCCTAGCCCAAGCCTGTGTAAGCCATATCGGATTCTGCTGTGAGTGATTTCCTAGTCGTAGGCGGCGGTGTCATCGGCATGATGACCACGCTGCAGTTGGCCGATGCCGGCCACGAGGTGACCCTGCTCGAGCGCGGCGCGTGCGGCCGCGAGTCCTCCTGGGCCGGCGGCGGCATCGTCTCGCCACTCTACCCGTGGCGCTATTCGGCGCCGATCTCGCGTCTCTCGACCTGGTCGGAAGGCTACTACCCCGAGCTTGCGCTGCGGCTGCTGGAAGAGACGGGTATCGACCCAGAGTATCGCCAGAAGGGGTTGCTGTACCTGCGCGTCGATGACGAGGCGCGGGCGCTGGGCTGGGCGCGAGCGGTGGGCAAGCCGCTGGAGCGAGTCGCGGCCGATTTCCTCTACGCCAAGGAGCCGGCGGCGGTGCCGGGCTGCGATGGCGCGCTGTGGATGCCGACGCTGGGCAGCATTCGCAATCCGCGGCTGGTCAAGGCGCTGCGCGAACGCCTGCTGGCGATGCCCAAGGTGCGTCTCATGGAGGGCTGCGAGGTGACCGGGCTTTCGCACGCGGCAGGGCGTATCACGGCGGTAAATGCTGGCGCTGAGCGTTTCACTGCAGGTGAGGTGGTGGTCTGCGGTGGCGCCTGGGCCGCCGAGCTGCTCGGGTCACTCGGCGTGGGCCTGCCGGTGCGCCCGGTCAAGGGGCAGATGATCCTGTTCAGGGCGCCGCCGGGACTGGTGCAGCGAGTGGTACTGATGGATGGCCGCTACGTGATTCCACGTGGCGATGGCCGCGTGCTGGCCGGCTCGACGCTGGAAGAGGCGGGCTTCGACAAGGGCACCGACCGGGCGGCCAGGGAGTCGCTGTGGGAGAGTGCCACGCGTATCGTGCCGGCACTGGCTGAGTGCGAGGTGGAGCACCACTGGGCCGGGCTGCGGCCGGGCTCGCCGGATGGCACGCCCTTTATCGGCCGCGTGCCGGGGCTCGACAACCTCAGCGTCAATGCCGGCCACTACCGTAATGGCTTGGTGCTGGCGCCGGCCTCGACGCGGCTGCTGGTGGATCAGCTGCTGGGACGCGAAGCGATCCTCGACCCGAGTCCCTATCGGCTGGAAGGGCGCCTGAGCGCTACTGCGTGACACAGCACTCACGCCGATGCCCCGTGGCTTGCCGGCGACAGGGCGCTGTGGACACGCTGCGACCCCACCCCTGGGTGCTCGAAGCCCCTCGCTACTCGTCCTTCTGCTCCTCGAGATACTTGTCGCGGTGGGCGCTGGAGCAGAACCATTCGCCGCGCTCGCGCAGGGCATCGCTTTCGGGCAGGTGCACCTTGCAGTAGGTACAGCGCACGATCTGGTTGGCGTCGCTGTCGCCTGCATCATGGTCCAGCAGCTCCTCGCGGTCGAGTTTCCACTCGCGGTACATGCGGTACAGCTTGAGGCCGGCGAAGAACAGCACGGCGAAAATGATCAGGCGAATGATCAACAGGTTCATCCTTCTATGACTCCTTGCGGGAGGCGGGCACGCGTCGCGGCTTTGCCAGCGGTGCGGCCATGCGGGACAATGGGCTATCTATGAGTTTCGAGAGATTTTCACGCCCATGCAAGACTTGACGCTGGTGATGGCCCAACTCGACCCGCTGGTCGGTGATATTCCCGGCAATACCGAGCGCGCCATCGAGTCGGTACGCGAGGCGCGTATCGAGCATGGTGCCGATATCGTGGTGCTGCCGGAGCTGTTCCTGACCGGCTACCCGCCGGAGGATCTGCTGTTGCGTCCGTCGATGGAGACGCGGCTGCGTGAGGCGCGGGCGCGGATGGCCGAGAAGATGTCCCGCGAGGTGCTGGTGATCGTCGGCTACCCGGGCATGCGCGAGGGGCAGCGCTACAATCTCGCCGGCCTGCTCTACCAGGGCGAATGGGTAGCCGAGTATGCCAAGCAGGCGCTGCCCAACTATCAGGTATTCGACGAGCAGCGCTACTTTGCGCCGGGCAGCGAGCCGTTGGTGTATGAGCACAAGGGCGCCAAGCTCGGCATCCTGATCTGCGAGGACATGTGGCAGGAAGCGCCGGCGCGCCTCGCCAAGCAGGCCGGCGCCGAGATCCTGGTGACTCTCAACGCCTCACCGTACCACCAGGACAAGCCCGCCGAGCGCCTGGCGCTGTTTGCCGAGCGCGCCGCCGAGGTGGGGCTGCCGCTGGTCTACGTCAACCAGATCGGTGGCCAGGACGAACTGGTATTCGATGGCGGTTCGGCCTGCGTCGACGCCCAGGGCAAGCTGCAGGTGCAGGCGCCGCACTGGCAGGTGGGGCTGATGCCGGTGCAACTGGTCAAGGAGAAAGCCGGCTGGGTACCCCGCGGCGGTGAGACCGAGCCCGAGGTCGAGGCCGAGGAGAGCCTCTACTGTGCGTTGGTGACTGGGGTGCGCGACTACGTCAACAAGAGTGGCTTCAAGGGCGTGGTGCTGGGACTGTCCGGCGGCATCGACTCGGCGCTGTCGCTGGCCATCGCGGTGGATGCCCTGGGCCCCGAGCGCGTCCACGCGGTGATGATGCCCTACCACTACACCGCCGAGATCTCCCAGCAGGACGCCGCCGAACAGGCCCGTCTGCTGGGCGTCAACTACGAGGTGATGCCGATCGCGCCGATGGTCGAGGCGTTCAGCGAGACGCTGGCCGAGAGCTTCGCCGGCACCCAGCGCGATACCACCGAGGAGAACCTGCAGTCGCGGGTGCGCGGCGTGCTGCTGATGGCGATCTCCAACAAGAAGGGCCTGATGGTGCTGACCACCGGCAACAAGAGCGAGATGGCGGTGGGCTATGCGACGCTCTATGGCGATATGGTTGGCGGCTACAACGCCCTGAAGGACGTCTACAAGACCTGGGTTTACCGCCTGGCGCGCTGGCGCAACATCCAGGAGCCGGCGATCCCCGAGCGGGTCATCACCCGCCCGCCCTCCGCCGAGCTGGCACCGGACCAGCAGGACAGCGACTCGCTGCCCGACTACGATACCCTCGACGCCATCCTGGCGCGCTACATCGAGGGCGACATGAGTGCCGAGGCGATCATCGAGGCGGGCTTCGCCCGTGAGGATGTCTATCGCGTGGTGCAGTTGGTCGATCGCTGCGAGTACAAGCGGCGCCAGGCGCCGGTCGGCGTGCGCGTGACGCCACGTGGCTTCGGGCGTGACCGCCGCTACCCGATCGTCAATGGCTGGCAGCCGGGGGAGTAGGCTCGCGGGCTACGGGCTACGGGCTACGGGCCAAAAAAGCGCCACCGGCCCAATGGGCGGTGGCGCTCTGCTTTATGCCGTGGGCTCGTTGGCTCGCAGCCCCATGCTGTCAGGCCGAAATCGAGTCGGCGTCGACATGCAGCGGGCGGAAGGTGCGCCCGCTCAGGCGCTCATGGCGCGGGTCGTTCTCGATCAGGGTGGCCAGCACCTCGCGGGCGCGGTCACGCATGCCGAGACCCAGGTAGCCTTCCACCATCACCGCCAGGGCATCGCGGTTGGCGGTGGCCTCCGGGTAGTTCTCGATCACCCAGCGACCGCGCTGCACGGCGGCCAGATAGGCGCCCTTGCGCAGGTAGAAGTCGGCCACGTGGAGCTCCTGGGCGGCCAGTACGTTGCGCAGGTAGATAATGCGCTGGCGGGCGTCCGGGGCGTATTCGCTCTCCGGGTAGCGTTGGATCAGCTCGCTGAAGTCGCTGTAGGCATCACGCGAGGCGCCCAGGTCGCGGCGCGACAGGTCGACCAGCCGCAGCCGCTCGAGGCTGAAGCGCCCGGCCTGATAGGCCGACAGGCCGCGCATGTAGTAGGCGTAGTCGACCTGGGGGTGGTCCGGCTGCAGGCGTATGAAGCGCCCGGCGGCGGCGCGCGCCGCTTCCCAATTGTCGGTCTCGTAGTAGGCGTAGATCAGCTCGAGCTGGGCCTGCTCGGCGTAGTCGCCGAACGGAAAACGGCTGTCTACCGTCTCGAGTTCTTCCACGGCGGCTAAGTAGCGGCCCGATTCCAGCGACGCGCGGGCCTGCTGGTAGAGCTCCTGTTCCGACACCTGGGGCAGGTCGTCGTCTGACTCCGTTTCGTCGTCACTGCCGCCGCCGAACAGGGCACAGCCGCTGAGCAGGGTCACGGCGAGGGCGAAGGCACCGAACCGGGTGCCGGTAAGCATAACGCGCATCTTGATCCTCGTATCAAACAACCCGGGTGGCCATGCTAGAATCGTTCGCAATCTGCCACAATCGGCTCACTATAACGCACCCGTTTGCAAAACACACAGGCCCCGCCGTTTCATCATGTCCGAGACCCTACACCGTGACGCCCGCGTCCCCGACGCCATGGCCGGCCAGCGCCTCGACCAGGCGGCTGCCGAGCTGTTTGACGATTTCTCCCGCGAGCGCCTCAAGGGCTGGATCCAGCAGGGGGCGCTGACCGTCGATGGCGAGCAGCTGCGTCCCAAGCACAAGCTCCATGGCGGCGAGCAGCTGCTGCTGCGCGCCGAGCTCGAGGACGACACTCGCTTCGAGCCTCAGGCCATGGCGCTGGATATCGTCTTCGAAGATGCCGAGGTGCTGGTGATCAATAAGCCGGCGGGGCTGGTGGTCCACCCCGCAGCGGGCAACCCGGACGGCACCCTGCTCAATGCCGTGCTTTACCACCACCCGGCGGCGGCGAGCATTCCCCGTGCCGGCATCGTGCACCGCCTCGACAAGGACACCACCGGGCTGATGGTGGTGGCCAAGACGCTGGCCGCCCAGGCCGCGTTGGTCGAGCAGCTGCAGGCGCGTAGCATGTCCCGCGAGTACGACGCCGTGGTCACCGGGGTGATGACCTCAGGCGGTACGGTGGATGCGCCCATCGGCCGCCACCCCAAGGATCGCAAGCGCCAGGCGGTGACTGGCAACGGCAAACCGGCGGTGACCCACTACCGGGTCACCGAGCGCTTCCGCCACCATACCCATGTGCGTTGCAAGCTCGAGACCGGGCGTACCCACCAGATCCGCGTGCACCTGGCCCACAAGCGCTTCCCGCTGATTGGCGATGCGCTCTACGGCGGGCGCCTCAAGCTGCCGCCGGGCGCCGACGATGCGCTCAAGGAGCTGCTGCGCGGCTTTCCGCGCCAGGCGCTGCACGCCCGCAAGCTGGCCTTCGTTCATCCGGCCAGCGGCCAGCGGGTCGAGTACCGTGCCGAGTTGCCCGACGACATGCTGATGCTGCTCGACTATCTGCGTGACGACCACGCCACCATGCGCTGAGGAGCCCGCGATGCACGCCGCCGACGATCTGCACCCACACCCGACGCTGATCCTGCCCGACTGGCCGGCGCCGACCCGGGTCGGCGCCTTCGTCACCACCCGCGAGACCGGCCCTAGCCAGGGGCCTTTCGCGGCCTTCAATACCGCGCTGCACGTCGGCGACGACCCGGCCATGGTCGAGCGCTGCCGCGAACTGCTGCGCGCCCAGCTCGACGACGACCGGCCACTGCTGTGGCTCGACCAGGTGCACGGCGCGGCGGTGCAGCAGGCGTACGATCCCGAGGTGCCCCAGGCTGACGCGGCGGTGGCTGACGACAAGCGCTACGCCTGCGTGATCCAGACTGCCGACTGTCTGCCGGTGTTCTTCTGCGACCGCCTGGGCACTAAGGTGGGGCTGGCCCACGCCGGTTGGCGCAGCCTCGCCGGCGGCGTGCTCGAGGCCACCATGGCCGCGCTGGATATCGAACCCGATGAGCTGCTGGTGTGGCTCGGTCCGGCGATCTCCAACGCCCAGTTCGAGGTCGGCCCCGAAGTGTTCGAGGCCTTCGTCGCGGTACAGCCGGAGGCGGCATCGGCCTTCGAACCCAGCCCCTATCGGCTCGGCCACTACATGGCCGATATCTACAAGCTGGCGCGGCTGCGTCTCGAGCGCCTCGGGGTGCATCAAATCAGCGGCGGGCACTTCTGCACCGCCTGCGAGCCGCGCTTCTACTCCCACCGCCGCGACGACGGCCAGACCGGCCGCATGGCCAGCGTGATCTGGCTGCGCTAACCGGGCTTCCCTCTTGATCTATATCAACTCTCAGGGTTATTCCCCGCGCGCCTCTTGAAAGCGGCCCCCGCCGACTCCATTGATGATGTCAAGACGTTATTGACAGGGCCAAGCGGTGCGTCCGAACGCGCCGTCACCCCGATGGAGGAAGAGTAAATGCGACCCGATAAATTTACCGGCAAGCTGCAGAGCGCGGTGGCCGATGCCCAATCGCTGGCGGTGGGCCGTGGCCACAACCAACTCGACCCTGGCCATCTGCTGCTGGCGCTGCTCGATGCCCGCGACAGTGGCATCAAGGGCTTGATCCAGCAAGCCGGCGGCGACAGCGGCCGCCTGCGTGCGGGGTTGGTGCAGTATGTCGACGACCTGCCCAAGGTGGGCCAGTTCGACGGCGAGGTGCAGCCATCCCGCGATTTCGTGCGGCTGTTCAACCTCGCCGACCGCGAGGCCCAGAAGCGCGGCGACCAGTTCGTGGCCAGCGAGCTGGTGCTGTTGGCGGCGCTGGAGATGGGCGGGAGCCTGGCCAAGACACTGACCCAGGCCGGCCTGACCCGCAAGGCGGTGGCAGCCGCCATCGACAGCCTGCGCGGCGGCCAGCGCGTCGACGACGCCAACGCCGAGGACAACCGCGAAGCGCTCAACAAGTACACCCTCGACCTCACCGCGCGGGCCGCCGAGGGCAAGCTCGACCCGGTGATCGGCCGCGACGACGAGATCCGCCGTACCATCCAGGTGTTGCAGCGGCGCACCAAGAACAACCCGGTGCTGATCGGTGAGCCCGGCGTCGGCAAGACTGCCATCGTCGAGGGGCTGGCCAACCGCATCGTCGATGGCGAGGTGCCCGAAGGCCTCAAGGACAAGCGTGTGCTGTCGCTGGATATGGGCGCACTGCTGGCCGGTGCCAAGTTCCGTGGCGAGTTCGAGGAGCGCCTCAAGGCGGTGCTCAACGAGCTGGCCCAGGAAGAGGGGCGGGTGATCCTGTTCATCGACGAGCTGCATACCATGGTCGGTGCCGGCAAGGCCGAGGGTGCCATGGACGCCGGCAACATGCTCAAGCCGGCGCTGGCCCGCGGCGAGCTGCACTGCGTGGGCGCCACCACCCTCGACGAGTACCGCAAGTACATCGAGAAGGACGCAGCCCTCGAGCGTCGCTTCCAGAAGGTGCTGGTGGATGAGCCCTCCGAAGAGGACACCATCGCCATCCTGCGCGGCCTCAAGGAGCGCTACGAGGTCCACCATCGCCTCAATATCACCGACTCGGCGATCATTGCCGCGGCGCGGCTCTCGGCGCGCTATATCACCGACCGCCAGCTGCCCGACAAGGCCATCGATCTGATCGACGAGGCGTCGTCGCGGATCCGCATGGAACTCGACTCCAAGCCCGAGGAGATGGACCGCCTCGACCGCCGGCTGATCCAGCTCAAGATGGAGCGCGAGCACCTCAAGAAGGAGACCGACGAGGCCTCGAAGAAGCGTCTTGAAACCCTCGAGGCGCAGATCGACGAGCTGGCCCGCGAATATGCCGACCTCGAAGAGGTGTGGAAATCCGAGAAGGCCAGCATCGAGGGCGCGGCACAGTACAAGGATGCCCTCGACAAGGCCCGGGTCGAACTCGACGCCGCCAAGCGCCAGGGCGACCTGGGCAAGATGTCCGAGCTGCAGTACGGAGTGATCCCCGACCTCGAGCGCAAGATCGCCGAGAGTGAGGCCGGCGAGGCAGATACCTCGACCCACACCCTGCTGCGCTCCAACGTCACCGAGGAGGAGGTCGCCGAGGTGGTGTCGCGTTGGACCGGGATTCCGGTGGCCAAGATGCTCGAGGGTGAGCGCGACAAGCTGCTGCGCATGGAAGAGGCCCTGCACCAGCGGGTGATCGGCCAGGACGAGGCGGTCACTGCGGTGGCCAACGCCGTGCGCCGTTCGCGGGCCGGGCTGGCCGATCCCAACCGCCCCAACGGTTCGTTCCTGTTCCTCGGCCCCACCGGGGTCGGCAAGACCGAGCTGTGCAAGTCGCTGGCCAACTTCCTGTTCGACACCGAAGAGGCGATGGTGCGCATCGACATGTCGGAGTTCATGGAGAAGCACTCGGTGGCAAGGTTGATCGGTGCTCCTCCCGGCTATGTCGGCTACGAGGAGGGCGGCTACCTGACCGAGGCGGTGCGCCGCAAGCCCTATTCGGTGCTGCTGCTCGACGAGGTGGAGAAGGCCCACGCCGATGTCTTCAATATCCTGCTGCAGGTGCTCGAAGACGGCCGCCTGACCGACGGCCAGGGTCGCACCGTGGACTTCCGCAACACCGTCATCGTGATGACCTCCAACATGGGCTCGGACATCATCCAGCGCATGGGTGCCAGCGAAGACGACAGCGAGCAGGGCTACGCACAGATGAAGGAGATGGTGATGGCGGTGGTCGCCGACCACTTCCGCCCCGAGCTGATCAACCGCATCGATGAGGTGGTGGTGTTCCATGCCCTCGGCCAGGAGCAGATCCAGGCGATCGCCGGGATCCAGCTCGAGCGCCTGCGCGCACGCCTCGCCGAGCACGAGCTGGGGCTCGAGGTCAGCGACGATGCCATGGCCCAGCTGGCGGTGGTCGGCTTCGACCCGGTCTACGGTGCACGGCCGCTCAAGCGGGCGATCCAGAGCCGCATCGAGAACCCGCTGGCCCAGGACCTGCTTGGCGGCAAGTTCGTGCCCGGCGACGTGATCAAGGTCAGCGCCGAGGAGGGTCAGCTACACTTCAGGAAATGAGGCAGCTGCCGATAATGGTTTAAACGGTCGCGTCCGACCTCGTTTGCCCGTCTCGCTGATCGAGACGGGCTTTTTAATGTCTGCTCCTTGCTCAATTGTCGACCTTGGGCTACCCAAGGCGGTTTGGCGGTTGACAGCCCAGCCGCGCTATTGGAATCTTGTCGGTTCCTGATTGCGGGCGCGGTCCATACGGGCAATCCCCACTCACCGCGCGAAGGGTAGGCCGAATGGCCTTTACCCGCCGAAGGACTTCCGGCCCGGGCTAACCGCTCGGTCTGGCCAACGCCCCCGACACGGCGAACCGCCGTGAAAGGCAGCGCCGATTCATGCTGCATGGATCGATGCTGCCGAATGAGAGTGCAGGCCCCAACAGGGCTGATTAGCCAGGGTTTGGCATCAGGTGCCGGCACTGCCGGCAGCGACGTACTGTCGCACTCGACCCCATGACCCGCACTGGGACATGGATCGCACTCGAGACCTCCAGGGGAGAAACACACGTGGAACTGCTTTCCGGCGCCGACATGATCGCCCGCTTCCTGCAGGATGAGGGCGTCGAATATATTTATGGTTACCCAGGCGGCGCAGCGCTGCATATCTACGATGCGCTGTTTCGCCAGGACAAGGTCAAGCACATCCTGGTACGCCACGAGCAGGCGGCGACCCACGCTGCCGACGGCTATGCTCGCGCGTCCGGCAAGCCAGGCACCGTGCTGGTGACCTCCGGACCCGGCGCGACCAACGCCGTGACCGGCATCGCCACTGCCTATATGGACTCGATTCCGATGGTGGTGCTGTGCGGCCAGGTGATGAGCCACCTGATCGGCGATGACGCTTTCCAGGAAACCGATATCATCGGCGTGACCCGGCCGATCGTGAAGCACAGCTTCTCGATCCGGCATCCGTCCGAGATTCCGGAAGTCCTCAAGAAGGCCTACTATCTGGCCTCTACCGGCCGTCCCGGTCCGGTGGTGGTGGATATTCCCAAGGACATGACCGCGCCCACCGAGCGCTACGAGTACGTCTACCCGAAGAAGGTCAAGATGCGCTCCTACAACCCGGTGACCCGCGGCCATACCGGCCAGATCAAGAAGGCCGTGGAGCTGATGCTCAAGGCCAAGCGGCCGGTGTTCTATACCGGCGGCGGGGTGATCACCGGTCGCGCCTGCGAGGGGCTCACCGACCTGGTCAAGCAGCTCGGCTTCCCAATCACGACCACCTTGATGGGCATCGGCGCCTTCCCGCAGAGCGACGACCAGTGCCTCGGCTGGCTGGGCATGCACGGCTCCTACGAGTCGAACATGGCCATGCACCATGCAGACCTGGTGATCGCCATTGGCGCGCGCTTCGACGACCGGGTCACCAACAACACCTCCAAGTTCTGTCCCACGGCCAAGATCGTGCACGTCGACATCGACCCCAGTTCGGTGTCCAAGACGGTGCGTGCCGATGTGCCCATCGTCGGGCCGGCGGCCAGCGTGATCAACGAGATGATCAGCCTGGTGCAGGGCAAGGAGATCGCCCATCCCGACGCCCTCGGCGAGTGGTGGCAGAAGATCGACGGCTGGCGCGAGGAGCGCCGCGGCAAGCTCTACGAGCCCTCCGAGCCCGGCGAGGCGCTCAAGCCGCAGGAGGTCATCGAGGCGGTGTGCAGGATTACCCGCGGCGAGGCCTTCGTGACTACCGACGTCGGCCAGCACCAGATGTTTGCCGCGCAGTACTACAAGTTCGACAAGCCCAACCGTTTCATCACCTCGGGGGGGCTGGGCACCATGGGCTTCGGCTTCCCGGCGGCTATGGGCATCAAGAAGAGCTACCCCCAGGACGATGTGGTGTGCATCACCGGCGAGGGCAGCTTCCAGATGATGATGCAGGAGCTGTCGACCTGTAAGCAGTACGGGGTGGGCGTCAAGATCGTCAATCTCAACAACGGGTCGCTGGGCATGGTGCGCCAGTGGCAGGACCTCAACTACAAGTCGCGCCATGCGCACTCGTACATGGAGTCGCTGCCCGACTTCCAGAAGCTGATCGAAGCCTACGGGTTTACCGCCATCAAGGTAGAGCGTCACGAGGATCTCGAACCCGCCCTCGAGCGGGCCTTCGCCGACAACAACGAGCTGGTGTTCCTCGACATCTATGTCGACCCGCGCGAGCACGTTTATCCGATGCAGGTGCCGCTGGGCGCCATGCGTGACATGCTGCTTTCGAAGACGGAGCGGACCTGATGCGCCATATCATTTCGATCCTGATGGAAAACGAGCCCGGCGCGCTGTCCCGCGTGGTGGGGCTGTTCGCCCAACGCAACTACAACATCGAGACGCTCAACGTGGCGCCCACCGAAGACCCGACCCTGTCGCGGTTGACGGTCACCACGATCGGCGATGACCGGGTGATTGAACAGATCACCAAGCATCTCAACAAGCTGATCGACGTGGTCAAGCTGGTCGACCTGACCGAGGGCAACCACATCGAACGCGAACTGATGATGGTCAAGGTCAAGGCGCTGGGTGCCGCGCGTGACGAGGTCAAGCGCACCGCCGACATCTTCCGCGCCCAGGTCGTCGACGTCACGCCGAGCCTCTACACGGTGCAGATCACCGGCGATGCCGGCAAGCTGGATGCCTTCCTGCAGGCCATGGCGCCGGTGGGCATTCTCGAGGTGGCGCGCACCGGGGTGTCGGGGATAGCGCGTGGCGATAAGGTGCTGTCGCTCTGATTTACGACTGCGCTCGATAGGCTCCATAGGCCGCCCTCCGGGGCGGCTTTTTCGTAGGCGCTCTTTACACTTCCGCCCAAAGCGCACGGATGAGCGGGCTCTTGAGGCGGCGCTTGGCAACGCACAGGCCGACGTCGTAGTGGGGCAGTTCGGGCTTGACCGGCAGGACCGCCACCCGGTCGCGCAGCGGGCTGTTGTCGAGCACGATCTTGGGCACCACGCCGACCCCGAAGCCCAGGCCGACCATGCTGACGATGGCTTCGTTGCCGGCGACCTGGGCATAGATCTGCGGCGTGACGCCCAGCGCCTTGAACCAGGTGTCGCAGTGCTCCCGGGCCAGGCCTGACTCGGAGAGAATCATCGGCACGCCGGCCCACTGGGCGGCGCTGGGGGTCTGCGGCGTGCTGGGCATCCAGCTGGTCTCTTCGCGAGGGGCGATGAACACCAGCGGCGAGGTGGTCATCGGCTTGAAGGCCAGGCCATCGGGCAGGGTGCGTGGCCGGGGCGTGATCGCCATGTCCTCCTCGCCGGCCAGTACCCGCCCCACCGACTCGGCGGGGTCGCCGGTGTGCAGCTTGAGCTCGATGCGCGGGTGACGCAGGCGAAACTCGCTGAGCAGCGCGTAGAGGAAACTGTAGCTGGCGGTCACCGAGCAGTAGATGCTGATCTCGCCAGCCAGCTCACGGGCCTCGCTCATCAACGAGTGGCGGATGGCCTCCCACTGCTCCAGCGCATCGCGGGCATAGTGCTGGAACATCTGCCCTTGGCGGGTCAGGGCGACGTGGCGGTTGTCGCGCTCGAACAGCGGCGCGCCGAGGTTTTCTTCGAGCTGGCGGATCGAACGCGACAGCGTCGAGGAGCTGATATGGCAGGCATCGCTGGCGCGGCCGAAGTGCAGCATGTCGGCCAGGGCCAGGAAGTGCTTGAGGGGACGCATGTCCATGTGATGTATTTCAATAGATGCAATGTGGTATTGCAAATATAGCGTTTTACGCAACGCTGCGCCTGTCTTAAGGTGTCGTCATCGTTTCGACGACGCCCAGCGCCGCGACAGACGGTGCGGGTGGCCATCAACGCTGAATTCCATATCCGCAATATCTCAGGAGAATCCCAATGCGCGTCTATTACGATAAGGATTGCGACCTGTCCCTCATCCAGGGCAAGAAGGTCACCATCGTCGGTTACGGCTCCCAGGGCCACGCCCACGCCAACAACCTCAAGGAATCCGGCGTCGACGTCACCGTAGCGCTGCGCCAAGGTTCCTCCTCCGCAGTCAAGGCCGAGGCCGCAGGCCTCAAGGTCGCCTCCGTGCCCGAGGCGTGCAAGACCGCCGATGTGGTGATGATCCTGGCCCCGGACGAGAACCAGAAGGCGATCTACGAGAACGAGGTCGAGCCGAATCTCAAGGAAGGCGCCACCCTGGCCTTCGCCCACGGCTTCAACATCCACTACAACCAGATCGAGCCGCGCAAGGATCTGGACGTGATCATGATCGCGCCCAAGGCCCCGGGTCACACCGTGCGCTCCGAGTTCGTCAAGGGCGGCGGTATTCCCGACCTGATCGCCATCCACCAGGATGCCTCGGGCTCCGCCAAGGAGCTGGCGCTCTCCTACGCCGCGGGCGTTGGCGGCGGCCGCAGTGGGATCATCGAGACCACCTTCAAGGACGAGACCGAGACCGATTTGTTCGGCGAGCAGGCGGTGCTGTGTGGCGGTGCCGTCGAGCTGGTCAAGGCTGGTTTCGAGACCCTCACCGAGGCCGGCTACGCCCCGGAGATGGCCTACTTCGAGTGCCTGCATGAGCTCAAGCTGATCGTCGACCTGATGTACGAGGGCGGCATCGCCAACATGAACTACTCGATCTCCAACAATGCCGAGTACGGCGAGTACGTCACCGGCCCCGAGATCATCAACGACGAGTCTCGCGCCGCCATGCGCAATGCGCTCAAGCGCATCCAGACCGGTGAATACGCCAAAATGTTCATCAACGAGGGTAACAGCAACTACCCGTCGATGACCGCGCGTCGTCGCCTCAACGCCGAGCACGACATCGAGCAGGTCGGCGCCAAGCTGCGCTCCATGATGCCGTGGATCGCCGCCAACCAACTGGTCGACAAGTCCAAGAACTGATCGAACCGGTGTTGCATGCTGACAAGGGCGCGGATATCCGCGCCCTTGTCGTTGCTGGAGCCTTGCCGCCGTTGGACAGCGCCCTGTCGCTATCGTAATACGAGTCAGGGTGTAGAATGGAAAAGGCGCCGCGGCGCTTTTTTTGGGCAATGGAAAGAGAATTATGAGCCAAGAGCCGAACACGCCAGAGCAGGATCGTGCCGAACAGGTGCCTCCGTCGCGTGCCGACGAAGACATCGCCTCGGCCTTCGTGCGCGAGACCGAAGTCATCGAAGAGGCGGTAGAGGATGGCAAGAAGGTACGGCGACGGGGTATCTATCTGCTGCCCAACCTGTTCACCACCTCGGCGCTGTTCTCGGGGTTCTTTGCCGTGGTGGCCGGCATTAACGGTGACTTCACCGCCGCCGCAGTGGCGATCTTCATCGCCATGGTGCTCGATGGCCTCGACGGCCGGGTGGCGCGCATGACCAATACCCAGAGCGCCTTCGGCGCCGAATACGACAGCCTCTCCGATATGGTGTCGTTCGGCGTGGCCCCAGCGTTGGTTGCTTTTACCTGGATCCTCCAGGACATTGGCAAGACCGGCTGGGTTGTGGCATTTCTCTACGTGGCCTGCGCCGCCCTACGCCTGGCCCGCTTCAACGTGCAGATCGGCAGCACCGACAAGAAGTGGTTCATCGGCTTGCCCAGTCCCTCGGCGGCGGCCTTCGTTGCCGCCAGCGTTTGGACCTTCAACAGCTTCGATGCCGATGCGGTAGGCTTCAAGCTGCTCATGCTGCTGGTGGTGGCCGCCGCCGGGGTGCTGATGGTTAGTAATATTCGCTACCACAGCTTCAAGGACATCGACTTCAAGAAGCCGGTCCCCTTCGTGGTGCTACTAGCCATCGTACTCGGCTTCGTGATGATTTCGGTGCAGCCCTCGGTGATGCTGCTGCTGCTGTTCGGAGCCTATGTGGTCTCGGGGCCGGCGCTGGCGGTGATGCGCAAGATGAAGCACGCCCCCGAGGCCTGATCTTTTACGCCTTGGTCGAACGCCCGCCTCGCGCGGGCGTTGTCGTCTGCATGGCCCGTCTGGCGGGCTGCTGTTCGCGGCCGGCTATCCACAGGCACTCGCGGCTTGCGGGGTGTGGATAAGTTTTTCTTCGCCGAGGGCTTGCGGGCCTCAAGGTAAAGCCGTAAAGTACGCATCCGCTGCTGCCGACGGGCATACGTTGGTAGCGGTGAAGAGAGGTGCAAGCAGTTGGTTTTGTTGGGTTTTTTCTTGTCGATACGAAAGAGAAAGCGATTGACAGAGCCGCCGGAGACGGTAGAATGCGCATCACTCGGCAGTGCGTCGCAAGGCGCCTGGCAGGGCGCGACGAGATCGGTTCTATCGATATGACGCTCCCCGCCACGGCTTGACACGCCACGCTGCTTCTGTAGAATACGCCTTCCTCGCCGGGCGCCGGCGGCTCTTCACGAGCCACGGCAACAGCGAGACGCTCTTTAACAATCGATCAGGTAATTCATGTGGGCGCTTGTCGATGACGAGGTGATCAGTCACCACATCATCAAGGCAAGCGACTCGTCACCGATCTTCGGATCGGAATTGAGTAAACGTTT
>NZ_NSKB01000010.1 GCF_002286975.1 Halomonas salipaludis | reverse complement strand
CATCACCGCCAACCAACCGTTCAGCGCCTGGGACAGCATCTTCCCCGACAGCATGATGGCGGTGGCCGCCATCGACCGGTTGGTGCACCACGCCACGCTGATGGAGCTGAGCGGGGAAAGCTACCGTAAGCGTGCTTATCAACGTCAATTACAAGGAGGAAAAGCCGGGTCGTCAGACTGACGACAATTACCCCACCCAACCGGCCATTTTAATTGTCGCCAAGCGGCCAAAGTAGTTGACGTCGCATAGCTTGAACTTTTTTAGCGCGTAGATCTGCAAGTGAGCTTCGCCCAGTGCCTCCTTGGTTTCCCGCAGTTCGGACTCATACTGTTCGCGGATGTCCTTGGGGCGGGCCCGGAACCCGTTTTCCATATTACGCTGGGCCTCTTCAATCCAGCTTTCGACCTCAGAGACGGTGAGGTCATGCTGGCGAGCCACTTCAGCGACGGTGGTTTTGCCCTTGAAAATATCCATGACCACGGCGGCTTTGCGCTTGGCGGTCCAGCGTTTGACGGTGGGTTCGTTACTCATCTCGTCCTCCTGATTGCTGCACTATAACCTGTGCAGCTATGGAGGGGGTCACTTCAGAAGCTCCTTGTTTCCCGTATAGCTGGTGGGTATGCCTGGATGTGTGGTTTCTTCTCCCCTTTCTATTCGTTGGTATACTTCTTCGTTGAGCTCTAGAAGCTGCGATAGAATGTCTTTCTTTGTAGAAAATTCATAAGCTTTCTCGACTGCGCTATCAAGATTTTCATGTGCCTCTTTCAGAGGGTTAACGCCGGGAAGGTCGAGTGTTTTATATATTCCTCTAAGCCCGGAGTCGTTTTCGCTTAGATAACGATCTCTTATTGAGCAGAGATTCTTAGCAGCTTCAGCGACATCTCCGATTTGGCGTGTTGAAGCATCTTGTGGCCAAGGGAATGTCTCAAATATAGATTGAGACGTATATCTGGGGTCAGACTTCATGTTAGAGCACTTGGCATGGAACCAGCTGTAATGCACAGACGACTGCAAAATACCAAAGCTATAAAGATCAGAGAAAGAGAAAACTTGTAAAGCATCGCCAGGTTTTATCTTGGAGTTAACGAAGAAGAAGATTGGCCTCGTCGTGACCCGTGAACAGGCAATGTATCGTGGCAGTTTCTCAATAGAATTCTGCATTTCCTCTCGTCTCCAGGATAACTGCCACCACCTCTTAAGGAATGCTTTGTGATGAGGTCTAATATTGCCATTCCTGTCTTTGGCAGCCTCTTTCCGATCCGGAAGTATTGTATCTTGAATGTAGGAGAAAGCGTGTTTATATTTTTGTGCCTCTAAAATATTGCTTTGCCCAAGGTCAAGAATATACCGATCGGCACTTTTCCCACTCAAGAACTCATCACCCACTAAGTAAGGGAAAAATATTCCTCTTTCAGGTTTTGGAAACTTTTCCACTTCTGATTTTGGTAGCACGAAGCCTTCATGGCCTGGAGTTATACCCTGGAAAGATTGCTTTATTGAGTCTTTGTGCTTAAGCACATGAGCATTTCCGACATCAGTCTTATCAGACAGTGAAGCATTTATATGAGAAACTTCTTTGACAGCTAGCTCGTAGTATTTTTTTGCTGGTCCTTTTCCTTTCTTAGGTGTTTTCTTCCTTTCCTGCTTGATAATCGACCATAGCTTTTTCTTCTTTCCAATAATTGAGGTGTCTTTAGATTTCACCCAGTTCACAATTGATACATTTACATTTGCTTCTCCTGACCAAGGCTGATTGTCTACCGCATCAATAATTGTTCCAGTTTTGCATATGGCGTCAAGACCTCCCTTCCGGCTGGCATTGCTTCTGATGTTTTGAGTTCCTACCAAACCTGCTCGCCCAGACTTCCAGTCTTTTGAAGTACATTCGATGAGAAAGTCGTTAGCTTTTTTAAACCAGTAAACGCAGTAATCTGCCATGCCTGGAATCTCAGGGTATGCAGCCCTTAGAAGCTTGCTGTAGTGATCTCCGTTCTCAGGCTTTATTCGCTTTGCTCCAATAAAGGGAGGGTTGCCAATAATAACGTTTGCCTCTGGCCATTTTGTTCTTTCACCATCTTTGTTTATTAGTGCGTCACAGACTGTAAAGTTGTCGTTTAAGTTGTCCAGTGGTAAGGCTTGTTCGTTTATATGAAGCTCATCTATCGCGAGTTTGTGCGCAAGCATCATCGTGACTTTAGCAAGCTCTACGGCAAATTCGTTTCGGTCTATACCAAAGAAGCTACTTGTACTGACGAAACCCATTGGGCGCTGAGAGGGGTCGATGCTTCTATATTCTGCCATGCGTTCATAAATGCGCGCCTCTAAGCGTTTTATTTCCCTGTATGCAATGTACAAGAAGTTGCCAGAGCCACATGCAGGATCAAGTACTTTGAAACCCTCAATCTCCATAAGCAGGGTTTCTAACCCCTTTAGAGTCTTAGCGCTTTCAATTCTTTCTTGCCATGGCTCTACTATTGTTGGGCTTACGACTTTTATAATGTCCACGGGAGTAGTGTAATGTGACCCTGATGCCCTTCGTTCACTACTGTTCATGCTATGCTCAAATATTGAGCCGAATATTTCTGGCCTTACCTTTGACCAATCAAATCTTGCGGCTTCTTTTAGCAGCCCAACCTCATTGTCTTGTAACTCAATTCTGGCAGGCTTATTGAAAAGCCCGCCGTTGAAATAAGGAACTCCCTTGAATCTTCCACCTGAGGTTGTTCCAGGAGTGTCCATTTCAGTGAACAGTTGCCCGATTAAGTCGTATGATTTTTCAGATGAAGTGCAGTCTTCTAAAAGCCTAGAGAAAAAGTATTTTGTTAACAGCCCTATGTCTTCAGCAAACAGGGCAACGAGAGCCTGTAGTGAAAAGCGCTGAGCTAGTTCTCGATCTACGCCTCTTTCAACTAAAGAGCGAAAGATATCCACAAGCTTGTCTGCAGCATTTTGGGTGACTTTTTCTTGATGGTTACCGAATACAGGTAAATCTTCCTTAAAGAACATGAAGGCAAGCGGCCCATACCTGTCAGGAAGCTCGCGTAGAGATACTTTGTCTACCGGCGTATCCATCTGTGTGTTGAAATCATAGACCCAAAACTCGTCAAAGTTGCATAGTATTACCCAGTTTGGTCGGTCTGGTACAAGTCTCGTCCAGTAGTAAAAGGCTTGGCGATAATGTTTTGAGAGGTCTTCGCCTCTTTTTTTCATTTCAATAAGGGCTTTGGGTTTCCATACTAGGTCGGCAAAACTAGTCCCTTTTTTTTCTTTTTTAACTCGTACCTCACAAGTTGCTCCTGCCTCTCTAAGCCCCTCGTGTCCGAAAGCCTTAAAAAGGTGGTCAAGAAATATTTGAGCTTCTCCCTTTTCATCGCCTGTGATATGCCTTTTGCACCATGTGACGAACTCTTCAAGGCTTTGCTTTCTGTTTTCCATCACTTTCCTGCGTTAGTCGATTTTTCCAGATTATACAATGTTGTCTGTTGCTCTTTCTATGATATTATTGCCTTGGAGCATATTCTTCACCACTTAAGCCACACAGCCATATCATCATGACTGTACTGGTTTGGTTTCACGCTTCTTTGTCTGCTCATGCAAGGCATGGATCCTGTACCGTAGCCATCTTGCCATAGCCTGTTCAGAGGTACATTATAGTACACACATCAGCTACATGTACTATCCTCAGCCTTCGCTAAGCTACTGATTTAAAAGAACTGTACCTTTCGCTCGATTACTGTCGCTTTCCCTTGGGTATCAGTAACTTATTGATTTAAAAGCGAACTCATAATCCCTTGGCCGCCGGTTCGAGTCCAGCTGGGCCCACCAAAATCAATACCTTAGCGTATATTTCCCTCTTGCCGCTGTACCAAAATTCCTATTGTGTCAACAGGCATTTTCGGGCCGTATTTGACCGCTTCCACCAGGTGATCGGGTGCCAGGTGGGCATAGCGCATGGTCATTTGGATCGATTGATGCCCGAGTATCTTTTGCGGGGTCAGCAGGTTGCCACCGTTCATGACGAAGTGGCTGGCAAAGGTGTGCCTGAGTACGTGGCTGCGTTGGCCCTTGGGTAGCTGGATGCCGGTCTTGTTCAGGGCGTTGGTGAAGGCCTGATAGGCATCCTCCGATGTAGCCCAAGATCCCGTCCGCACCCCCCATCCCGGTGCGGTTCAGGCACCAATCTGACGGACTCTATTCAGTTCCTTGCGCCCAGCGCTAAGTCCAGCGAATTGCTTATGTGCTGGCTCAGCGCGGCCCGAGCGCTATCGATGTCTCTATTCGCCAGCGGGCGAAGAAAGGCCAGATGCTCCTCCAGCACCCGACGCGCGTTGTCGGATGTGATCTGCAGTCGCGATTGCACGACCATGCGCGTCTTGATCGAGGTCACGCGGTAGGTGTTGTCGATCAGCTTGTTGCCCATTGCCGCCACGATGCTCTCGTGCATCGACCAGTCCAGGGCTTGCAGCTCGGCGCTGATCTCCCGGTGGCGATCCTGCACGAGCAAGTCTAGCAGCGTCTCGTGGCGTTCGATCCAGGCGGCGATCTGGCCGGGCTGCAGCGATGTCGCAGCGTGTTCGATCGCGCCCACTTCGATCATTTGACGTAGCTGATAGGCGTCGCGCACGAAGGCGACATCGAGACTCGGCACCATCAACCCACGCTTGGGTAGCGTTTGCAGCAGCCCCTCCGCCTCCAGCCGCGGGATGGCGATGCGGATCGAGGCCAGCGTCGCGCCGGTCATGTCCACCAGCTCCCGCTGGGACACCACCTGCCCCGGGTGCAGTGCGCCGCAATTCAACAAGGTCTCTATGCGCTCGTACGCCGTGCGGCTCATCGAGTGAGAGGGCTTCTCCTGCGGTACATCGGTGGTTGTGCTTTCCTGGTCCGTCATGGTGCGGCGTCTTTCCGGTTGATGATAAGGCTTCCACCTTGGTCTAATTGGTTGACATCTGTCTAACATGTTACATCTTATCGCCATGGGATGGATACAGTCGATCGGTTACGTAAAGTGTAGGGGAAGTGCTCATGAAAAAGATGCTTGGTGGTTTCGTCCTCACGGCTATCAGCTTGGCTTTCGCCGGCATGGCCGGTGCGGAAACCTTACGCTTCGCGACCACACTTCCCGAATCGGATAATCCGGAAACCCATGCCATGCGGGCGTTCAAGCAGTACGTCGACTTTCACTCCAGCGGTGAAGTCGAGGTTCAGTTGTTGCACGGCGGCGTCGGCGGAGACCGCGAGATACTGGAAAATGTGCGCAATAATATCTTCCAGATGACGGCTACCACCGACGGCGCGCTCGCCTCCTTCTACCCCAAGGTA
Organism: Halomonas salipaludis; assembly: GCF_002286975.1. Taxonomy (GTDB): domain Bacteria; phylum Pseudomonadota; class Gammaproteobacteria; order Pseudomonadales; family Halomonadaceae; genus Franzmannia; species Franzmannia salipaludis. The sequence goes on along the minus strand of NZ_NSKB01000010.1, from coordinate 152,221 downwards.
CAGGCGTTCTCAATCCCCTATCTTTTTCCTTCGACCCGGGTGGCGGTCACCTTCATGAACGAGTCAGCGATCATGAAGGACTTCGTCAGTGATGTGGAGGATACGGCTGGGCTGCGCATCGTGGGGTTCGCCGCTGACGGATTCCGTAACTTCGTCAACAACGTTCGCCCGATCAAGACCCCCGCTGACGTGGGGGGACTCAAGCTGCGCTCGATGGAGAGCCCGGTGATGATCGCGCTGATGAAGAGCCTGGGTGCCGCGCCGACCCCGATTCCTTTCCCCGAGAGCGCCATGGCGATTCGTCAGGGGGTCGTGGATGGTGGGGAAAACCCGCCATCGACGATCATCAATGGTGGCTGGGCCGAGGTGGTCAAGTACATGTCGATGGACGAACATATCTTCTCGGCCGTATTCGTCTATGCAAACCCCGATTTCCTCGACGGCCTGAGCGATCAGGCCCGGGCGGCAGTGATCGATGGCGTACAGCTCTACGAGGCCATCATGCTGGCCGAGAAGGGTGTGGGTTACCTCGACGATACCCAGAGGATCCGTGACATGGGGGTCGATGTGCATGTCAGCTCCCCCGCAGAGAAGGCTCAGTTCCGCGATGTGACTCAGCAGCCGGTGCTGGACTTCCTGTCGGAAAATCTTGGTGCTGACTACGTCGAGTCGTTCGTGGCCAGCGTGCGCGACATCGAGAAGGAGATCTACGCCAAGGGCGAGAGTCGATAAGGCTCGCCGATGGCGTTCCACCCAACGTGCCGTATAGGGACATCATGAAGTCTATCGCCAACTGGCGTGGCTGCCGGGCCTTTACTCGTGCGAGCCGGCGGCTGTCGGCTGCCTGCGAGAACCTGGCCGCGCTGATGCTCGCGCTCATCATCGCGATCAACTTTCTGGCTGTGGCGGCTCGCTATCTGCTCGGGGAACCGTTTGGCTGGAGCGAGGAGGCCATGCGCTATGGCATCGTCTGGGCGGTCTACCTGGCCGCCGGCAGCATCTTCAGTCGCGGCGAGCAGATGGCGATCGACCTGATCGATCTGGTGCCCTGGCGGATACTGCGGGAAGCGGCGGCGCTGGTGTCACTGTTCGCCACGCTCACCCTGTCCGCCGTGGTAGTGGGCTTCGGGCTACCTTACCTGCTGGATACCGGTCAGGTGTCACCGTCGATGCGCCTTCCGATGTGGATTCCCTACGCCGCCGTGATCGTGGGCTATCTGCTGATCGCGATCCAGGTCGTCGCTGCCTGGATCGATCCGCCACAGCGTGCATCCTTGGAGGCCGACGCGTGAGTCCCGCAGCTGTATTCGCCAGCTTCTTCGCCCTGGTTCTCGTCGGGGCGCCGATCGCCATCGCGCTGGGGCTGACCGGCGCCGCCGCGGCGTGGCTCGCGGGCTTCCCGATGGTGCTCATCCCGACCCGTTTCTTCAGCTCCCTGGACAACTTCGCGCTGCTGGCGGCGCCGTTCTATATTTTCGCCGGTGAACTCATGAACCGCGGCGGGATCACCGAAACGCTGATCACCTTCGCTGCCAAGATGACACGCTGGGTAAAGGGCGGTGCGGCCTACGCCAACATCCTGGCATCGATGTTCTTCGCCGGGATCTCCGGCACGGCGATCGCCGATACCGCCGCGCTGGGCAAGATATTCATCACCGGTATGCCCAAGCAGGGTTACACCCGCGAGTTTTCCGCGGCGGTCACCGTGGCCAGCTCGATGATCGGCCCGATCATTCCGCCTTCCGTGATCATGATCGTCTACGCCTCGGTGGCGCAGGTCTCGATCATCAAGCTCTTCGTTGCCGGCATCGTGCCTGGCCTACTGCTGGGCCTTGCCTGCGCCGTGGTGGTGTTTCTCACCGGACTGCGCAAGGGCCTGCCGAAAGGAGAGATCGAGGCTGTGCGCAAGCCGGGCGGGCAGCTCGCGCTGGAGAGCCTGCTGGTGTTCTCGATCCCGCTGTTCATCGTCTGGGGGACGCTCTCGGGGGCTTTCACCGCCACTGAGGCCGGAGGTGTCGCCTGCGTCTACGCGCTGGTGCTGGGGCGTTTCGTGTTGCGCACGCTTTCTGGACCGAGCGTGATCGAGGCGCTGAAGAGTGCGATCCGTACCACCTCCAATCTCTATCTGATCATCGCGGGGGCCTCGGTGCTCTCCTACGTGCTGACGGTGACCGGAGCGATCAGTGGCGTGCGCGAGATGACGGTACTGTTCGCTGGCGACCCGACAATCTTTCTGTTCTTCGTGCTGGCGGTGTTGCTGATCGCCGGTTTTTTTCTGGAGCCGGGTGTGCAGGTGCTGCTGCTGGCGCCGATCCTGCTGCCCATCGCCCGTGCCCTGGGTATCGAGGAGATGCAGTTCGCCATGGTGTTCCTGCTCTCGGGGACGCTCAGCTTGATGACGCCACCGGTGGGCATCTGTCTGTTCGTGGCGGCGCAGATCGGCGAGATACGTATCGGCCGCATGTTCATCGCCATCCTGCCGTTTTTGGCCGCGCAGATCCTGGCGATCTCGCTGCTGATTCTGTGGCCTGACCTGGTCACCTTCCTTCCCAATCTGATCGAGTGAGTCATGACCGCAAACAAGGTACTTGTGCTGACTGAGCAATTCACGGATGCCAGTCCGCTGTTCGATCCGCTGCGCGAGGCGGGCTACCGGGTCGAGGTCAACGAGACTGGACGCCTGCCAGATGCGGCGACGCTGAGCCAGATGTTGGCGCAGGACGTGGTGGCGACGATCGCCGGTGGTGAGCCCTATACCGCCGAGGTGCTGGCCGCGGCTCGCGACCTGAAGATCATTGCCCGCTGGGGAGTGGGCTACGACAAGGTAGATGTGGCGGCAGCGACGCGAGCTGGCATACCCGTGGCCATGGCCTTCGGTGAAAATCACGAGAGCGTGGCCGAGTACGCGCACGCCATGGCCCTGGCGCTGGCCTGCGGCATCGCCCGTCGCGACACCCAGGTCAAGGCCGGGGAGTGGCGCTTCGACGGCTTCCACCCCGGCCTCTGGGGGCGTGTCGCCGGACTGGTTGGCCTGGGCCGGATCGGCGGCGCGATGGCGCGTCGGCTGCTCGGTCAGGGAATGCAGGTGCTGGTGCACGACCCGGCGCTGAGCGATGCCCAGGCCGAGGCCGCCGGGGTAACCAAGGTGTCACTCCAGGTATTGCTGTCGCGGGCCGATCTGGTGTCGGTGCATGCGCCATCGACGCCGGCGACCCGTCATCTTCTGGACCGCCAAGCGTTCGCCGGCATGAAGCGCGGAGCGATCGTGATCAACACCTCGCGCGGGCCGCTGATCGATGAAGCGGCGCTCGTCGAGGCGCTGGCGAGCGGCCATCTGGGGGGCGCCGGGCTCGATGTCTTCGAGGTCGAGCCACTCCCCGAGACCAGCCCACTCCGGCGCTTCGAGAACGTGATTCTCAGCCCTCACGTATCGGGCATGGACAGCATGGCTGAGGCACGCGTCACCCGGCGTTGCGTCGATAACGTCCTGGCCTGGCTGGGCGGCGACGTCAGCGCACTCACCCCCTATGTGATCAATCCCGAGACGCTGGAGGCGGCTGCCCGATGACGCATGCGATCAATGGCATCATCCCGGTCATGCTGACCCCCTTCAGCGAGCTCGGGGAGATCGACTGGAACGGCTACGAAGCGCTGATCGAGTGGTATCTGGCCAACGGCGCGCAGGCGCTGTTCGCGGTCTGTCAGTCCTCGGAGATGCAGTATCTGAGTTTAGAGGAGCGTGTCGCGCTGGCCACCTTCACCGCCGAGCGTGTAAAGGGGCGCGTGCCCGTGGTCGCCTCCGGCCATGTCTCCGACTCACCGGGCGAGCAGCGACGCGAGCTCGAGGCACTGGTAGACACCGGCATCGACGGCATCGTGCTGGTGACTAACCGTCTGGCCGCGCAGGACGACGCGGCCAAGGTCTTTCGCCACAACCTGGATGCGCTGCTCATGGCCCTGCCGGCCGAGATGCCGCTGGGCCTCTACGAATGCCCAGCACCGTTTCGTCGCCTTCTCAGCGATGACGAGCTGCGCTACTGCGCCGACACTGGTAGGTTCGCGCTGCTCAAGGACGTTTCCTGCGATCTGGAAACGGTCATCCGGCGCATCGCGCTGGTCAAGGACACCCCGTTGGGCATCAATAACGCCAACGCAGCGATTGCCTGGCCCGCCCTGCGCGCCGGCGCTTCCGGCTTCTGCGGGGTGTTCAACAACATCCACCCCGATCTCTATCGCTGGCTGGCCGACCACGGCGCTCGGTATCCGACGTTCGCCGAAGAGTTGGCCACCTTCCTGGTGCTGGCGGCGCAAACCGAGCCGATGGGCTATCCCAAGCTGGCCAAACGCTTTCATCAACGCCTGGGGACGCTGGATAGCGATCATTCGCGAGTCATCGATTTTGATATTCGCGAACGCTTCTGGGGCGTCGAGCCGGTCATCGACCGCCTGCTGGAGGGCACCGAGCACTACCGCGCCCGGATTCGCGAACTGATGGCGACAGCATGAACCGGTGGGCCCGTGGGCTTGCCAGCCATCGTCAGCTACACGACAGGCTTACGACCTTGCGGACCGACGGTGTATGCCCGGTAAACAGTACGTAGATGTCGCGCAGCAGGATCGAGATGCCGACGATTACGCTCGCTTCAACAGCCGCCTGCTGCCCCCTAATCTGGCTTAGTCGCACAGGCGTCGTGTTGCTTTATCGAATATCGATAAAAAATAACTCTTGCCGATAAAAATAACCTCGTCTAGTGTCTAGGTGTGCCTCAGGCACGACCTGTCGATAACAATCCAATATCTAGACAAGGTGTCCCATGACGTTTACCGACTCTCTGAATTGTACGAAGACCCGGCTCTGTCGCCCTGCCGAATGGGCCAAGCAATGCTTGATGCCAGGGATACTGGGCTTCGCTCTACTGACCAGTGGGCTCGGCACTGCTCAAGCCCAAGAAACGCTGCGTGCCGGCGGCACTCCCAGTGGTATCCCCTTTACTTTTCTGGATGTGCAGACCAATGAAATCACGGGTGCAATGGTCGAGGTGATCAATGCACTCGGTGAAGACATGGGCTATGACGTGACCGTGCAGGAGTCACAGTTCAACGCCCTGATCCCGTCTTTGACGTCCGGCAGGATCGATATCATTTCGGCCGCCATGCTCAAGACCCCGGAGCGTGCCGAGGTGGTAGCGTTCAGCGACGATGTCTATCCCTATGGCGAGGGCGTCATCATCCAGCGTGATTACTCGGGAGACATCGCTACGCTTGAGGATCTCGAAGGCCAGGTAATTGGAGCCCAAGTGGGCACGACGTATGTCCGTCAGCTCGAGGAGAGTGGGTTGTTTCCCGAGATTCGCAACTACGACACCCTCGCCGACATGATGCGTGATGTATCGGTGGGGAGGATCGTTGCCGGTGTGGGCGATGCGCCCATCATGAGCTATCAGCTGAATCAGGGGCGCTTTCCTGATCTGAAACTCGCCGAAGAGTATGAGCAGCAGATGGTCGGCTACATTGGCCTGGCTGTCGCCCAGGATAATATCGAGCTGCTGGAACAGGTCAATGTCTCGCTCGCCAAGCTGCAAGAAGACGGCACCCTAGAGGCCATCTTCGACGCATGGGGTCTGTAGCGGCGAGTGCCCAGCGCCGGACTTGACCGGCGCCTTCCCCCTTTTTCCTGATGAATCGCTCATGCCGCGGCGGCACGCTGTTGCCGCCTACGCGGGGCGCATGACACCAGAAGGCAGACTATGGAGTTCTCCGACGTCGCAGCGTTCTTCCCGATCCTGCTAAAAGGCGCAGTCGTCACTGTGCAAATCACGCTTGGGGCATTGATCCTCAGCACCGTGCTGGGGTTGATACTGGCCCTGATGAAGCTGTCACCCATCCGGGCGCTAGCGATGACGGCGAGCACCATCGTCAATGTGCTACGGGGCCTGCCCATCATCGTGCAGCTCTTCTATATCTATTTTGTGATCCCCGAGCTTGGCATACAGCTCAGCGCCTTCCAGGCGAGCATCATCGGGCTAGGCATTGCCTATAGTGCCTACCAGGCGGAGAACTTCCGCGCTGGTATCGAAGCCATCGATGCAGGCCAGATAGAGGCTGCCAAGTCGATTGGCATGAAGAGTCGACTGATCATGCGCCGGGTCATCCTGCCTCAGGCCATCCGCATCACCCTGCCACCCTATGGCAACACCTCGGTGATGATCCTCAAGGACTCGTCGCTGGCCTCCACCATTACGGTTGCCGAAATGACCCGTGCCGGCCAGTTGATAGCCGCCTCCACCTTCCAGAACACCACTGTCTATACCATGCTGGCGCTGATGTACCTGGCCCTCAGCCTGCCGCTGATCTTCGGCGTCAATCGCCTGGAACGTTATTTCGGCAAGTCCGCGAAGGGGGCAAGCAAGTGATCACCATTGATAATATCCACAAGGCCTTTGGCCAGACCCAGGTGCTCAAGGGGGTCAGTCTGCGAGTCGAAGCAGGCGAAGTGGTCTGTCTCATCGGCCCATCGGGCTCCGGCAAGTCCACCGTGCTGCGCTGCATCAATGGCTTGGAAAGCTACGATGAGGGGGAAATAGCCATCAACGATAACCGCGTCGATACGCAGCAGAAGGACATCAACCAGCTGCGTACGCGGGTCGGCATGGTCTTCCAGCGTTTCAACCTGTTTCCCCACCGTTCGGTCGTCGAGAACGTCATGGAGGGGCCTATCTACGTCAAGCACGAGCCTCGCCAGCAGGCACGCCAACACGCCATCGAGCTGCTCGAGAAGGTGGGGCTTGGCGACAAGGTGGATGCCTATCCGCAGTCACTCTCCGGTGGGCAGCAACAGCGCGTGGCCATTGCCCGCGCCTTGGCGATGCGACCCGATGCCATCCTCTTCGATGAACCCACCTCGGCCCTGGACCCTGAGCTGGTGGGGGATGTACTCAAGGTCATGCGCGACCTGGCGACGGAGGGCATGACCATGGTCGTGGTCACCCATGAGATGAGTTTCGCCCGCGAGGTCGCTGACCGGGTGTGCTTTCTGTACGGCGGCCAGATTGTCGAGGAGGGCAGTGCCGCGACGGTGCTCAGCAAGCCCCAGCATGAACGCACGCAGGACTTCCTGCGGCGTGTACTGAATCACTGATACAGCGAAAGAACGCAAGGATACGCCTCATGACCGATACCCCGATGTCGCCTTCGCTGTGGGCCGATACCGCGCCGCCGGCTGCACCTCGACCCGCCCTGGTAGGGCATCATCGAACCGATGTACTGGTAGTAGGCGGCGGCTTCACGGGGCTATCCGCGGCCTTGGCTCTTGCCGAGCGAGGGATCGACACGCTCCTCGTCGACGCTAGCTCGATAGGATGGGGGGCCTCGGGCCGCAATGGTGGCCAGGTGATACCGGGGCTGAAGTATGATCCAGACGAGTTGATCGCCCGTTATGGCCGAGAGCGCGGTGAGCGGATGATCGATGTCAGTGCGCGCAATGCCGACGTCGTCTTCGACTTGATCCGTCGTCACGACATACGCTGCGAGGCCATGCGTCATGGCTGGATCCAGCCTGCGGCCACCCATACCGCCTTGAACGTCATCCAGTCGCGAGCCCGGCAGTGGTCGGAGCGAGGCGTCGAGGTCGAGTGGCTCGATCGCGACGAGTGCGCCAGGCGCCTGGGCTCCGAGGCGTATCTCGGTGGCTGGTGCGATCCGCGGGCGGGTGGCCTGAATCCTTTGGCCTATGCCCGTGGCTTGGCTGGTGCGGCCGAAGCGGCAGACGCAAGGCTCTTCGAACGCTCGGCGGTTGAAGCCCTGCAGCGTGAAGCGGGCAAGTGGCAGGTGACGCTAACCAATGGCGGGAACGTCGAGGCCGACCAGGTGTTGCTTTGCACCAACGGCTATACCGGAGGGCTGTATAAGGGGCTGGAAAAGAGCCTGATTGCCGCTAACAGCTACCAGATAGCGACCCGACCGCTGTCCGAGGCGGAAGGCGCGACGATCTTGCCGGGAGGCGTGGTGGTCTCGGACGCGCGCAAGCTGCTGCTGTACTTCCGCCGTGACCGCTCGGGGCGTTTCCTGATGGGGGGGCGTGGCCCTTTTCACGAGCCGCAGGGCGCTCAGGATTTTCGCCACTTGGAGCGCGCCATTCATAAGCTCTACCCTGCCTTGCAAGACGTTGGGATCGAGTATCGCTGGGCAGGTCGCGTGGCGCTCACACGCGACGCCCTGCCTCATGTCCACCAACCTGCTCCCGGGCTCACGGTGGCACTCGGGTACAATGGTCGTGGCGTAGGCATGGGAACGCATCTGGGCAAGCTCATCGGTGAAACGCTGGGAAGTGACTCGCTGAAAGACAGCCTGCCTTTTCCGATCACGCCCATTCGGCCGATTCCGCTGCACGGGCTGCAGCGTTTCTATGTCGGCAGCATGGTGAATTACTATCGGCTCAAGGACTGGCTTGAACGATAGACAAAGGATGATCGCAGAATGACAAGAAAGGAACCGGATGCAGGGCGCTCGGCACTATTCAACCAATCCATCGAGAAGGCGTTCAGCCTGCTCGGCCTATTCGATGCACACCACGGCCAGTTGAGCCTGTCGCAACTGGTGGAGCTCAGCGGCATGAGCATGGGCTCGGTGCAGCGCATCACTCACACCCTGCAGCAATTGGGATATTTGGAGCGTGTGCCAGGTACCCGAAAGTACCGTATCGGCATCAAGATCATGACCGTGGCGGCGAAGTATCTCGAAACCGACCTGCTGGTGGATTGCGCCAACCCCTACCTGTCTGACCTCAGCAATCGCTGCCTGGAGACGGTTTCTCTCACCGAGCCCAGTGGCAACGACATGGTGTACGTGGCGCGGTTCACCAGCCGCCACTACATCCCCATCCATATGCCCATCGGCAGCAGCGTGCCGATGTACTGCACAGCGTCAGGGCGCGCTTTCTTATCGGTATTGCCCGAGACAGTCGTACGCGGCTATTTAGAAAGCACCGAGCTGCTCGAGCACACCCCCGATACGGTCACCGACATCGATGCGCTGGTGGCGATCATTCAGGAGTGTAGGACCCAGGGGGTGGCGTGGAACAATGCTGAATTCTTCATCGGCGATCTAAATGTCGCCGCACCGGTGTTGAATGCGGTGGGCGAGCCCGTGGCGGCAGTGCATATCACGGCGCCGACCAGCCGCTGGACGCTGCCGGAGGCGTTGAAGCAACTTGGCCCTCCCCTCGTAGAATGCGCGAGGGCGATTACCAAAGCGGCCAGGACCCGAGCGAGATAGCAGGATATCTCGATACCAACCCGATTTTGGCACGATGCTGCGTGCCCTATGGCTGGCAAGTTGTGCCAATGGAGACTCTTTTGGGCAAGGCCAGTGCGACTGGCATGGTCAGCCCAGAGGCCTTCGAGGCCCCGAATGAGCGCTTAAATTGATGCCCAACAGCACTCACCTTTTGTTGGGGTAGCGGTACGCACCGGGATCCAGCCCCAGTTTTTGGAGCCGGTAGGCCAGCTTGGCTCGAGTGATGCCAAGTTCGCGTGCGGCCTGGGAGACATTGCCTTCGGTAGCGCTGAGTACGCGTTCGAGCATCTCCACCTCCCGCTCGGCCTCAGGTTCGTCGACACTGCTGGATGGTCTGGCGTCAGCGGAATCGGCAGGGCCGGTCGTCTCGAGATCTCCCGCGTCGTTGATTCTTAGCTTGGGGCCAGGGTTTGAGGAGAACCCGGCGTCCTCGAACAGGTGGAAGACATCGATCGGCCCGCCATCCATGGCATTGATGACACCCCGTTCCACCAGGTTCTGAAGCTCGCGGATGTTGCCGGGGTAGTGGTATTCCAGCAAGGCGTCGGAGGCCTTCCGGGTAAGCCCGGTAATGGATTTTCGATAGCGCCCGGCGTAGTGGCGTGAAAAATGCTCGACCAACAGCGGGATATCATCGCGTCGCTCCCGGAGCGGCGGAAGTCGGATCGGGAAGACGTTCAGGCGGTAGTAGAGATCCTCTCTGAAGCGGCCGGCCTGCACCTCCTGGAAAAGATCCTTGTTCGAGGCGGCGACGATCCGCACATCGACTTGGATCGACTGCCCCCCGCCGACGCGCTCGATTTCGCCATTCTGCAGCGTGCGCAGCAGCTTGCCTTGGGCTTCCAGGCTCAGTGACGGGATTTCATCGAGAAAGAGGGTGCCGCCATTGGCGCGTTCGAAGCGCCCGGGCCGGGTGCGCTCCGCCCCTGTGAAGGCGCCTTTCTCCACGCCGAACAGCTCGGCCTCTATCAGCGTATCGGGGATTGCCGCGCAGTTGAGGGCGACGAAGGGGCCATCGGCCAACAGGCTGTTGCGATGTAGCGCGTTGGCGAAGAGGTCCTTGCCCACGCCCGACTCGCCATTGAGCAGCACAGTGGCAGGTGTAGGGGCGACACGTTCTATCTTCTGCAAGGCGACGCTGACAGCGGCAGAGATGCCCACGATTCTCTGGATGCCGTCACCGCTGGGATTGTCTACGCGGGGAGACGAAGCCTCGGTCTTTCTGCGAGCGGTGCGAGTCGGTGTCTCGGTGTTTGGCAATGTATGCCGATCGAGCTGCAGCCAACTGAGATCATCGATGTCGTCCATGCGCTCATTTGTCGTTTCACCCACGATACGGCAGTGCGACGCGCCGCAGCCGGCGCACTCCACTTCACGGTATATCACGCGCTTGCCATAGAAGGCGCTGGCATAGCCGCTGGCGTAGCCGAGCTGCATCCAGCAGATCGGTTCCTGGGATAGTCCGTATGCTTTGACGTGCTCAGCGGCTTCGATGGAGTCATGCCAGAGAAACTCGGCGTCGAAAGTGCCATTCGGAATATCGTGATCGCGCCGTATCGTCTCGACTTTGACCATCCCCATGACGGCGTGCAAGCGCTCACCTGCGCTTAGTACCCCGGCATCATCGCTATCCGGCCAGTGCTTGCGCACGAACGTAGCATCCGAAGCACCGGCCGAGAAACCGACGCGCATCAGCAAGTCGCGTGCACCGATGGGGCCTAGGGCCTCGATCAGCTCTCGACGCAAGGCGCCAAAAGAGTTGGCGCCAAACAGCAGCATGCGTCGTGTATCGAACCAGATTCGTCCGTCGTTGGGTGTGAAGCGAAGACTCTCCGTCAAGTCGTGTAGCGTCGGAGGATCTCCGGCATGCAGCGCATCTTCGACGGAATTGGCTCGCTTCGCTTGCGCTGCGATCTCCGAAAGGCGCAGTTCTCTGGGCATTTATTCACCCTACCAAAGTCGTAGAAACGAATTCGATCTTGTCTCGGTTTTCAAAAAAATTATGTAAAAATAATAAATTTTATAAATCTTAAAGGATCGCTCTCTTCTTTGCCGTTATCCATTGGTCTTCAAGGTGGGGGAGATTCTGCTGGCTCAATGGGGAGTTATGCCTGTTTATTATACAAAGGTCTATTCCTCTGTGTTGGTGGCACGACGCTTGCTCTTAGTTGATTGGCAAGACATACGTCTCAACATTTAGAGGAGAAAGACCGTGTTAAATGCACCTGCAAGCACTGCTTATAAGGTCGTCGAAGTACCCGAGCCGATGAAGGCGATGCAGGATCGTTTTGGACGAGAAGGGAGCTACGTCGGGACTTCAGAAACAGAGAGCCCATGGGTTCCTTTTGGCGAAAACGCGGCGATACGCCATCTCGCTTTCGATGTCAGGAACAATGTCTACTGCAATATCTTATGGATAAAAGGCCCGGGCGTCATTGGCACGCATAAGCACCGTGGCATGGTCTGGGCTGTCGGAATGGAGGGGACATTTCGCTATCTGGAGTATGACTGGACCTGCGGGCCCGGTGAATTTATCACCGAAATGCCCGGCCAGGCCCACACGCTGGTGACCGATGAGCCGAATGGCATGAAAGCGCTGTTCTGGATGCAGGGAGCCAACGAATTCTACGACGAAAACGGAGAGTGGGCAGAGACTCTCGATGTCTTCTGGTTCATTAACCACTACGTAACCTATTGCGAAGAAAACGGCATTCCCATTAACGATCAGCTGTTTCTGTGAGGGATGCCATGAGCATTTTTGAACAATTCAGTGTCGAGGGGCGCTCGGCATTGGTAACGGGTGGTGCCTCGGGCCTGGGGCTCGCGTATGTAGAAGTGTTGGCGGAAAACGGTGCCAGGGTCACGCTCACGGATATCGATACCGAGACCGCGGAGCATGAAGCAGTTCGGTTGCGAGAGCGAGGTTTCGAGGTATATGCCCAGGCACTCGATGTGACCGACAGAGTTCAAACGGATCTGGCATTCGAGGAACATGTTCGCCGCTTCGACGGCCTGGATATCGTCTTCGCCAATGCGGGGATCGATCCGGGCGCGGGCTTCTGGAATCCAGCCGGGTGGCGCAACGAAGAGGGGCAGGTCGATACCCTGGATCCCGCACGCTGGGACCGGACGATCGCCATCAATCTGACCGGTACTTTCAACACCGTGCGTATGGCGGCGAAATATATGAAACCTCGTCGTCGCGGATCCATCGTCGTCACCTCGTCGAATGCCGCCATCATCACTGAGCCCGTGGTGGGGCTCCCCTATATGCCGGCCAAGGCCGGTGTCTCGCATATGGTCCGCCAACTGGCCTTGGAGCTCGCGGAGTTTGGGATACGTGTCAATACCATTGCGCCGGGGGGCTTTATCACCAATATCGGCGGCGGTTGGCTCAAAGACGAAACCGTACGCCGCAGCTGGGATGCCAAGGTGCCCCTCGGGCAGTTGGCGGAACCGGAGCAGATCAAGGCGCTCGCCCTCTACCTGGCCTCGGATGCGTCCTCGTACATGACGGGAGCACAGCTGGTCATCGATGGGGGGACGTCTCTGGGGAGGGTAGGCTGATGCGTGCTGCCGTTTTTCATGAGTTACATAGGCCTTTGGAAATCCGTGAGCTTCCGGATCCCACGCCGGACGATGACGAGGTCGTCATCCAGGTGAAGCGGTGTGGGATCTGCGGGTCGGACTTGCACATGACCGAAGATGCCGTCTTCGGACTCTGCCCCGGCGATGTGATGGGTCACGAGTATGCCGGTGAGATCGTTGCCTGCGGCGCCGCGGTCGACAATCTGCGCACGGGGCAGCTGGTTTCCGTCATGCCATTCCGAAGTTGCGGGCACTGCCTCTCCTGCCGGTCGGGGGACCCGGCCTGGTGTCGGCAAATGGTGCTCGAGGGCGGGGGCTATGGCGAGTATGCGGCAACCGCGGCACGGCAGTGCATTGCGCTACCCGATGGCGTGAACACGGATGACGGCGCCATCGTCGAGCCGCTTGCCGTCGCGCTTCATGGGATTCGGCTTTCCGGCATGCAACCCGGCGATCGCGTCCTGGTTCTGGGGGCCGGTCCGATCGGTCTGGCGGTTGCTTTCTGGGCGCGTCGTTTCGGGGCAAGGCAGGTCGTCATCCAGGACATCGCCCGGTACCAGGAGCAGCGGGCCCATGACATGGGGGCGACCGGTTTCGTCTGCACGCCAGACGATCCCGTGAAGGGCGCGGAGCGTGAGCTCGGAGGAAAAGCGGACATCGTTTTCGAGTGTGCCGGTGTTCCAGGCCTCATTGCCCAAGCCATCGATCAGGTGCGCCCCCATGGCACCATTTTGCTCCTTGGTCTGTGTACCAAGCCTGACAGTTTCATTCCCTTTGCCGCCTTGTCGAAGGAGATACGCCTTCAGACGGCTGCTTTCTTTTCCCAACACGAGTACGAAAGTGCCTTGGATATGCTCAATGCCGGCGCTATCGAACCTCGCCACTTGATTACCGAGACGGTGCCGCTGCAGAACGTGCCATCGGTATTCGAGGCTCTGAAAAACCGCACTCGACAATGCAAGGTGCTAATTAGCCATGAACAACAACAATGCTAACGTCATGCCCAACGCCCGCGCCAGCTCACGCTATCAGATTATTCTGGTGGCACTGCTGAGTTTGAACTTCGGTATCGTCTTTTTCGATAGGAATGCGCTGAGCTTCTTGATGCCATTCGTTCAGCCCGAACTCGGACTGACGAATACTCAAATAGGCCTGACAGCCTCTGCGCTATCGATTGCCTGGGCCATATCGGGAATCGTATTTGGTGCCATGTCCGATCGCAGTGGGCGAAGAAAGATCTTCCTCATTCTGGCCACCATCATTTTTTCCCTTTGCTCCTTTCTGACGGGGCTCGCCACCTCCTTCCTAATGCTGCTTGGCGCGCGACTACTCATGGGGGTCGCAGAGGGCCCCATCCTGCCGATATCGCAGACGGTGACGGCCATGGAAGTCACGCCGGAGCGCCGGGGCGTGGCCATGGGCGTGATGCAGAACTTCGGGTCGAATCTGCTGGGCTCTTTCGCGGCCCCGGTGGTGCTGGTCGCCGTCGCCTCGACCTTTGGCTGGCGAGAGGCTTTCTTCCTCGCGGGGATTCCCGGGCTGCTTGCCGCCGGACTTCTCTGGTGGCTGATGCGTGAGCCTGGAATCGCTCCGGTTCCGTCCGCCGTAGATGATCAACCCGCCTTCCAGCGTCCGAGCATCAAGGAGATGCTCGCGCATCGAAACATCGTCATCTGTTCACTCATGGCGATCCTGCTGATCGGCTATCTGGTGGTTTGCTGGTCCTTCATGCCGATCTACCTCACCAGTGTGCGGGGCTACTCCCCCCAAGCGATGGGCTGGCTGATGGGAACGCTGGGCATCTCGGCTGCCGTCGGAAGCTTCGTGGTCAGCGGTATCTCCGACAAGGTGGGTCGCAAGCCGGTCATGATCATCACGCCATTCATGGGGCTGATTCTGACCTTGAGCGCTATGTATTTCCAAGGACACGCGTTCATCCTGGCCATCCTGTTTTTCTTCGGCTGGTCCTTGAATGGGATATTTCCGCTGTTCATGGCCATCGTTCCCTCCGAAACAGTCGACCCACGTTACATCGCCACCACGCTCGGCTTCGTCTGTGGTATCGGCGAAATACTGGGTGGCGGTGTTATGCCTACCCTGGCCGGTGCTGCAGCCGACGTTGCCGGCCAGTCCGCGCCGCTATGGCTGATGAGTGGTATCTGTGTCCTTGCGGGCATTCTGGCGCTGGGTCTCAAGGAGACGGCACCAGCGATCTTGGCCAAGCGGTCGCAAGAGACGCTAGCCTCGACGCAACCCAATTGAGTCCTGTATGTAGTGTCAAATGCCCAAAGATGGTGGTCAGTTGAAAAGGAGGAGGGGCGAGATGAACTGGCGATATAGGTTAGAAAGGTGCGGAAGTCCGTCCATGACTTCCGTAGCGATGAACATCAGCTGAGCGTAAGGAGGCCTTGTTTATCAGCGGTGCCCGGCGGCATCCCGCCCGGCACCGCTTTTACCGTCGATCAGAACTCGAGCCCCAGTGCGAAGCCGCCGATCAGGTAGCAGAACAGGGTGATCAGGACGATACCCACGACGTTGAGCACCACGCCGCCACGTGCCATCTGGCCGATGGAGACGGCCCCGGTGCCGAACACGATGGCGTTCGGCGGCGTACCCACCGGTAGCATGAAGGCGCAGGTCGCGGCAAAGGCGGCCGGGATCAGCAGCGTCATCGGATCCGCGCCGATGCCGACGGCAACGCCGCCGAGCACGGGGATGAAGGTCGCGGCGGTGGCGGTGTTGCTGGTCACCTCGGTGAGGAACATGATGATCGTGGCGACGGCAGCCACCAGCAGGATGATCGGCAGCATGCCGAGGCCAGTGACCTGCTCACCGAACCAGCCGTCGAGGCCGGACGCGGCGACGGCACCGGCGAGGCTCAGGCCACCACCGAACAGCAGCAGCACCCCCCACGGCAGCCCTTTCTCGGCATCCTGCCAGGTCAGTACCATCTCGCCACGGCCCTTGCCGGGCAGGATGAACATGGCGATGCCGGCGGCGATGGCGATAGCCGTGTCGTTGAGTTCACCCAGCGGTCCCAGCCGCTCGCCAATCCCGGGGAGATTGCCGAGCAGCCCCGGCACTACCCACAGGAATGCCGCCGAGCAGAACACCAGCATCACCATCTTCTCGCCCTGGCTGAACCTGCCAAGCTTGTGGATCTCGCCGGCGATCATCTCCTTGCCACCGGGGATCTCATCGACCTTGAAGGGGTAGAGCACCCGGGTCATCAGTATCCAGCCAGCAAAGATGAAGGTGAAAGCGAGGGGAACGCCGAGCATCATCCACTCGAGGAAGCCGATGTTGCGCCCGAGCTCGTCGGCGGCGTAACCGGCGACGATGGCGTTGGGTGGGCTGCCGAGCAAGGTGCCGAGGCCGCCCATGCTGGCCGACCAGGCGATCGCCAGCAGCAGGCACAGGCCGAAGCGCTTGATGTTGTCGTCGGCCATGATGTCCACATGGCCCGGCTGGTGCTCGTGCTGTGACTGGCCGTCGGTGTCCGTGGTGTCAGTTCGCTCGGCAATCAGGGCCAGTACGGAGAGGCCGATGGGCAGCATCATCAGTGTCGTCGCAGTATTCGAGACCCACATCGACAGAAAGCCCGTGGCGAGCATCATACCTAGGACGATGCGCTTGGGCTCGACGCCCACTCGTGCCAGCGTCAGCAGCGCAATACGGCGGTGCAGGTTCCACTTCTCCATCGCGATGGCGATCAAGAAGCCGCCGAGGAAGAGGAACACGATAGGGCTGGCATAGGGGGAGGTGGCCTGGCTCACGGTGCGCTCGGTGAGCATTGGGATCAGCACGATCGGCAGCAGCGAGGTCACCGAGAGTGGAATCGCCTCGGTCATCCACCATACCGCCATCAGGGTGCCGATTGCGGCGACCCAGCGAGCGTCCGATGAGAGCCCCTCGGCGAAGCCCATGGCGATCCACACGATCAGTGCCATGACCAGCCCGAAGGCGCGCAGGCCCCAGATCATTTTGGCGGATCGCTCGCCGCCTCCCCCCTGGTCCCCAGAAATATCCTCATAGTTCACTTGCTGGCGTGGTTGATCGGCCATTGCCGCGTCCTCCTCCATGATGAGTCATCAACACGAGCCCCTTTTAGATCCCTACTGCAATGGTGAAGTTGGGATGGCAAGAATTCCAGTGGCAGATCAAGCAAGTGAGTGCTTCGCCTGGTGGTTCTTGCTACGCCTCAGCCCCTGGCCGCCGCCGCGGTTTCGACCTTCGCCTGGTCGCGGGCGAGCTCCTCGCGCAGGCTGCGCCGGCGGTAGTAGAAGGTCACGACGGTGGAGGTGATGACGATAAACAGCGAGTACATCACCGGGATCAACAGCATCTGCTGTTGAGTCTCCCCGCTGAACGAGAGGGTCACGATCAGCACCGCCAGCGGCCCATTCTGGATCCCGGTCTCCAGCGACACGGTGCGCGCCTTGAGCGGGTTGAGGCGGGCGGCACGGCTGAACCAGTAGCCGATCAGGAAGCCGCACAGGCCGAGGCCGATGGCCGCCAGGTAGATCTCGGGGCCGGTGGTCATCAATAGCTGCCAGTTGCGTGGCACCCAGGTCGCGATCAAAAAGACGATCACCACCACGCCGAGGATGCCGCCCATCAACTCGGTGCAGGCGCCGAGGTTGGCGTTGCGCCGGCGCAGCCACATGCCGAACAGGGTCGGCACCAGCAACACGCCGAGCACCGCGATGATATTGCCCGAGGGGATCCGGAAGGCGGCGTCGATGCCGGTGGTGTAGAGGGCCAGCACCAGCGGCACCATGATCACCGCCAGCAGGGTCGAGCAGACCGTCATCAGGATGGAGAGGCCGAGCAGGCTCTTCGAGAAGTAAGCGAAGATATTGGAGGTGGTACCGCCGGGCACGCAGCCCATCAAGATCAGGCTGACCGCCTGGATGGGCGGCAACTGCAGAGCGCGGCCGATCAGGAAGGCGATCAGCGGCATGAACAGGTACTGGGAGGCGAAGCCGATGCCGATTGCCTGGGGGTGGCGCATGGCGATGCGGAAGTCCTTGAAGGTCAGCGACGACCCCATGCCCAGCATGATCACGGCCATCATGATGGCCAGCAGCGTTTCCTCGAGTGGGCTCAGCATACGCGGCTCCCGGCGGTGGCGGTGTCAGGATGCTTCTTCAGGTAGTCGGCGCGCAGGTCCTTGCGCAGCACCTTGCCGATGGGGCTCTTGGGTAGGTCATCGATGAATGCTACCTGCTTGGGGACCTTGTAGCGGGCCAGATGCTGCCGGCAGTGGGCTGTCACCGTCTCGCGGTCGAGTTCACCGCGGGTGACGATATAGGCGCGCACGGCTTCACCGGTCTCGGCGTCGGGCACACCGATTACCCCCACCTCGTGGACGGCGTCGAGCAGGGCGATGCACGCCTCCACTTCGTTGGGGTAGACGTTGAAGCCGCTGACCAGGATCAGGTCCTTCTTGCGGTCGACGATGCGCAGGTAGCCGTCTTCGTCCATGGCGGCGACATCGCCGGTATGCAGCCAGCCGTCGCGCAGGGTCTCGGTGCTTGCCTCCGGCTGCTGCCAGTAGCCCTGCATCACCTGGGGCCCACGGACGGTGAGCTCCCCCGCCTCACCGCGAGCGACCGGCCGGTCGCTGGCGTCGATCAGGCGGACCTCGGTATCCGGCACTGGGATGCCGATGCTGCCCGGCTTGCGCGTCCCGACCAGCGGATTGAAACACACCACCGGCGAGCTCTCGGTAAGGCCGTAACCCTCCACCAGTGGAGTGCCGGTGACTCGCTCCCAGCGCTCGGCCACGGCGGCATGTAGCGCCGCGCCGCCAGCCACTGCCGCGCGCAGCCGGCGCGGCGGGTAGAGGGTGAACCACTCCTCGTTGAGCAGGGCATTGAACAGTGTGTTCACCCCGCTGATCCAGCTGATCGGGTAATTCTCGATCGCCCGCTGCAGGTTCTGTATCGGCCGCGGGTTGGGCACCAGAACGTTGTGGGCGCCGTGTTTGAAGAAGGCGAGCAGGTTCACCGAGAAGGCGAAGATATGATAGAGCGGCAGGGCGGTGAGCACGCACTCCTCACCGTCGCTGATATGCGAGCCGGCCATGGCGTCGATCTGCGCCACATTGGCGAGCAGGTTGCCGTGGCTGAGCATGGCGCCCTTGGCAATGCCGGTGGTGCCGCCGGTGTACTGCAGCGCGGCGAGGCTCTCCAGGCCCAGGTCGCGCCAGTAGTTGGCGACCTCGATCCCGCGCGCCTGGCGCAGCTGCCTGCCCTGGGCCAGCGCCTGGCCAAGCGGAGTCGCCGCCACGCGGCAGGGCGGGATTACCTGGTTCCAGTACCTGAGTACCGCCTTCACCACCTGGCGCACCACTGGTGGGAAGAACTGCGCCAGGCTTGCCACCACCACATGGCGGATGGCGGTATGGGGCAGCACCTCGGGCAGTTTGTCGACGAACAGATCGACGATGACCAGCGCCTCGGCGCCGCTGTCGGCGAACTGCTGGGTCATCTCCGAGGCGGTGTAGAGCGGGTTGGTGTTCACCAGCACGCAGCCGGCCTTGAGGATCCCGAAGACCACCACTGGGTAGCTCAGGCAGTTGGGCAGCTGCACCGCCACGCGGCTGCCGGGCGCCAGCCCCAGCCCTTCGCGAAGATAGACGGCGAAGGCGTCGGAGACGGCATCGACCTGGGCATGGCTCAGGGAGCCGTTCATGCCATTGGGCATGCAGCTGGTGAACGCCTTCCGAGCGGCGAAGCGCTCGGCGCTGGCGCTGATCAACGCGGCCAGGTTGGGGTGTTCCGGGGGCGGCAATTCGGCCGGAATCTGGCCGTAGTGGTGGACCCACGGGCGGTCTTGGGTGGCGATCGGCGGTGACTCCATGCGGCTCCTTACTAAGCTCAGTCATCCTTATCGTTATAGCTTCTCTTATTAGCGGTAAATCGCCGTTATTGCATCTCCTTTCGTATCGCCTTGGGGGAGGGGCCATGATGGCTTTGTCGACGGCATGTGGATAACGTTAAGACACCAACGACATGCCGAGAGCCGAAATGCCGATCTATACCAATATCGAAGATCTGCGACGCCACTACGCGCGGCGCACCCCCAAGATGTTCTACGACTATGCCGAGTCCGGCAGCTGGACCGAGCAAACCTTTCGCGAAAACACCAGCGACTTCCAGCATATCCACCTCAAGCAGCGGGTGGCGGTGGATATGGCCGGGCGCACCACGCGTAGTCAGATGATCGGTGAAGACGTGGCCATGCCGGTGGCGCTGGCGCCGGTTGGGCTCACTGGCATGCAGTCGGCCGATGGAGAGATCAAGGCGGCCCGGGCGGCCGAGGCGTTCGGCGTGCCCTATACGCTCTCGACCATGTCGATCTGCTCGATCGAGGACGTGGCCGAGCATACGACCAAGCCGTTCTGGTTCCAGGTCTATACGCTCAAGGATGACGACTTCATGCGTCGCCTGTTCGAGCGCGCCAAGGCTGCCAACTGCTCGGCGATCGTTGTCACGGTCGATCTGCAGGTGCTTGGCCAGCGTCACAAGGACATCAAGAACGGGCTGTCGGCCCCGCCCAAGCTGACCGCGCGCTCGATTGCCGACATGGCCACCAAGATTCCCTGGGGGCTGGAGATGCTGCGCACCAAGCGCCGCTCCTTCGGCAATATCGTCGGCCATGCCAAAGGGGTGAGCGACCCCTCGTCGCTCTCCACCTGGACGGCGGAAGCATTCGACGTCTCGCTGGACTGGAAACGTATTGCCCAGTTCAAGGAGTGGTGGGGTGGCAAGCTGATCGTCAAGGGCATCATGGCGCCGGAGGATGCTCGGCGTGCCGCCGAGATTGGCGCCGATGCCATCATCGTCTCCAATCACGGCGGCCGCCAGCTCGACGGCGCCGTCAGCTCCATTCGCATGCTGCCGGCGATCATGGACGCGGTCGGCGATGACGTGGAAGTGCACCTCGATTCGGGGATTCGCTCAGGCCAGGACGTACTCAAGGCGCTGGCCCTGGGCGCCAAGGGCACCTATATCGGCAGAGCCTACACCTATGGCCTGGGGGCGGCAGGCGAGGCCGGCGTGACCCGGGCGCTCGAGATCATCCACAAGGAGCTGGATGTCACCATGGCGCTGTGCGGTGAAACGGACGTCAAGAACCTAGGCGAGCACAACCTGTATGTCCCCCGCGGCTTTGACGATCCCACCGTCAAGCTCTGACAAGGGGATGGGCTGTCGCCATACTCCCGGCTCCACGCCGTCGGCGAGGTCGGGTCGGCGTTGGACTCGGCGGGGCAATTAGCTGCCGCGGAAGCTGCCATCGGCAGCAGGGCCAGTCGCCCGGCAGCTGCAGCGAAGCGCCGCTTCACGCTGTGTTCAGCCACCCTCATCGATGACGAATTCGACGCGGCGATTCTGCTGGCGACCCTCGGGGTTGTCGGACCCGTCCGAATGGGTGTTGTCCGCCACCGGACGTTCGAAGCCGTGGCCTTCAGGCGTGAACTCGATACCGGAAAGCCCCTCGTTCTCGGTCAGCCAATCGATGGCCGACTGGGCGCGACGCTCCGATAATTGGAGATTGTAGCTGGCCGAGCCGATGCTGTCGGTATGCCCTTCGACAAGCACCGCTTCAATATCGGACTCGCTTAGCAAGGCTGCCAGTTCCTCGAGTACCTGTGCGCCCTCAGGTTGGATCGCGTCGCTGTCGAAATCGAAAAGTACGTCACCGGATATCGATAGCCGGATCTGGTCGTCGACAACGGTGGTCTCGATGGTGTCGCTGCTGTCGGAGAGGGTCATCGCCTGCTCGGCCAGTGACGATACCGAGACAACGGTGCCCAAGGCGATACCCTCAATCGGAATCACCGTCCGTTCGATCGGGAGCACCACCCGTTCGACTGGCAAGATCACAGCGGATGGGAGATCGGGGGCGCGCATGTCGTCATCGGCGGCAAACGCCATGCTCGCCATCAGTGCGATACCTCCCCAGGCAGCGGTGAACGCTAATCGACTACTCATCGCTGATCGGCACGTTATCGAAGAGCATGCCGCCGGGGAGGGCCAGTGAAAAGCTCTCTATGTCCTCTTCGGGGGCGGGAAACTTGCCCCACCAGGTCCCGCTAACCCTATCGCCGTCGCGGGTGATCTGCAGCGTTCGGACGGTCAAAGGCGTGCCCTCGGTGTCGGCCAGCAGCAGATGTCGATTCTCGCCTGCGATGATATAGAGATCCTGACGGTAAACATTTCTACTGACGGAGCCATAGATCGTTTCCCGCTCGCTCTGGGTGGTGTTGCGTGCGCCCTCCGGCGCGACAAAGCCAACCCTGACGGTAAGAACGCCGTCAGCACGACTGGCCTCCGTCACCTGGGCGATGGCCAGACCGCTGCTGAGTTCGGCTTCTGCCAGCGGTTCCTCGGCCTGGGCAGCTGTCGTGACAAAGAGGGCAAGCAGAGCGATTCCAGTACAGATGGAATGTTTAATCTTCATTGGACGTCCCTTTTCTGACCACGAGAAGTGGTGCCATTCCTTCGTGTTAGCCGCCGGGGATGCTGCTCATGGGGGCGGCACAATAACTTTAGCATTCCTGCACATGGCTGCCAGCCCTTTCCATTAGGGAGCGTTGGGTAGAAAGCCTTACCCAAGCAGCATCACCACCCCATAGGCCGCCACACCCGCGGCGACCGGCCAGCCCAGCGAGCGCAGTTTCCACCACACCGCCAGGGTGGCGGCCACACCAATCGCGGTGGCGAGCCAGGACGTCGCATCGGCAGTGGTAGGGACCAGCGAGACACCCAGCACCGCAGCGATCATCAAGGGGCCAAGGATGCCGAGCCACTGAGGCATGGCGTCGAGCCCATCGTCATCGCCGTCGAGTCGCGCGAGGCGGCGGCGCATCCACAGCAGTGGTAGCAGCCGCATCAGCAGGGTGCCCAGCGCCGTGGCGAGCATGGCGAGCCATAGGGCATTACTCATTGCGATCTCCTCGGGCAGTGGTGCCGGATCTCACCAGGTAGAAACAGGCGGCGCCACAGATGGCGGCGAGGGGGATCGCCGCATTGGTCAGCCCGAACACGTTGAGCAGCAAGGCGATGGCGATACTGCTGAACAGCGCCAGCGACCAGCGTCGCGAGGTGAAGCGTGGTGCCAACAGCACCAGGAACAGTGCCGGCATGGCAAACGGCATCACCTCACCCAGCAGTGGCCAGCGGCGGGTCAGCTCTTCGCCGGCCACGGCGCCCAGCGCGGTGCCGCCGATCCAGCTGAACCAGGCCAGTAGGGCCGCGCCGGTGAACCAGCCGAGGCGCCGGTCGGCCGGCATCTGCGGCAGGCGGCTATGGGCCAGGGCGAAGATCTGGTCGGTAAGGCCGTGCATCAGCCAGGGCCACCAGCGGCTGGTGGTCAGCCAGGGCGCGATATTGGGCGCGTAGACCACATGACGCAGGTTGATTAGCAGTGTCATGCCGACCACTAGCCACAATGGCGACCCGGCGGCGACCATGCCGACGAACAGGAATTGCGCGGCCCCGGCATACAGCAGCGTCGAGATCAGCACGGCTTCCCAGGCACTGAAACCGGCCTGGGTGGCAATCAGCCCAAAGGAGATGGCGACCGGTACATAGCCGCCGAGCAGCGGGATGGCCTCGCGCAGGCCGGTCAGCCACGGGCGTGGCAGCGTCTGGGAGGCCTGGCTCATAGGGTGTCTCCTTGGCCGGTATAGACAATGGTCATCAGCAGCGTGGCCCAGGTGTCGTGGGTACGATAGGCGTGGGGCTGGTCGGCGGCGAAGGTCAGACTGTCGCCGGCCACCAGCATCTTGGTGGCACCTTCCGGGCCGGCCTCCAGGGCGCCGCTGATCAGGGTCAGGGACTCCTGGGCGCCTGGTGTGTGTGGCTCGGCGTGGCGCAGGGTATGCGGCGCGCAGCGCATCCAGTAGGCGTCGACCTGGGGATGGTCCTTGCCCTGGTCGATCAGGCGCACTTCCACGCCATCCTCGCCCAGCGGCACGGCGATGGGGGCCACCAGGGTGCCGAAGGGCACGCCCAACTGCACCGCCAAGCGCCAGATGGTGTCCAGGGTGGGGTTGCCGTTGCCCTGCTCGAGGCGCGACAGGTTCGACTTGGCGATGCCGGCGGCGGCGGCCAGCTGCGATAGCGACCAGCCCCGCGCCAGCCGAAGGGCCTGCAGATGCTGGCCCAGGGTGCCGAGGGAGAGCTTGTCCATGACGGAGCCTTGTGGTGTTCCTTTAAATGAACGTTCTATAAAAGGAACAGCGGCTTGTCAATCACTCTATTGCGGCGCGGCGGGCAGAGCCGCTACGAGACATTCCAGCCCGCGGCTCATGCCGAGGGTTTGAGGCTCAGCTGGCCGACGACTTTCTCCACCAGCGAGTCGTGGCGGCCGCTGGCCATCAGCCAGGCGCTGACCAGCGGTACCTTCCGGCAACGCACCAGGAGGAAGGGAGGGCGGGGCGTCGGAGGCGCGCCACTTGCGGCCGACGCCCCGGTGCTTCAGGTCGGCAGGCCCAGCACCGCGGTGGCGATGGCGAAGTAGATCAGCACGCCCACGCCGTCGGCGTTGAAGAGGTCAGTACGCTCGTCGGCATCCATGAAGTGCATCAGCTCGGCGAGGCTGGCGTCCTCCATCTCGGCGGCAAGCTGCATCTCGGCGACAAGGTGGTGGATGGCGTCAGTGTCCTGACGCTGAAGGGCGCTGCGCAGAGAGGCAGCGAGAACGGCATAGCTCATGGTGTGGCTCCTTGGCGCGCGTCACTTGGGCGCGCAGGAACCACGGCCTAGCGGATAGGCAGGGGCAGGCTCCGGCGCACTACGCAAGACGATGCGGCGCGTTCGATCAAGGGGGCAGTCGTGTAAAGGCGACTCGGAGGTTCCATAGATTCCTCTATAGGGGTTTCACTGCCATTCGGCAGCGCGCGGAGCGAGGCTGCGTCAGCCCTCTCCCCTGGCTTTGCGGTAGTGGTTCTCCTGCTGCTCCTGGCGCTCCTTGGCCTCCAAGCACAGCCGGGCAGTGGGGCGCAGCAGTAGACGCGGAATGCCGATCGGCTCGCCGGTCTCTTCGCAGTAGCCGTAATCGCCCGAGTCGATGCGGCGCAGGGCCTCTTCGATATTGGCCAGCAGGCGCGTCTCTCGGTCGGCCTGGCGTAGCTGCAGTCGCAGCTCCTCCTCGAAGGCCGCCTGATCCAGTTCGTCACTGTCGCGCTCATGCGAGGCCATGGCATCACGCACCTCACGCAGGTGTTCTTCTACTTGGGTTTTCTCCTCGAGCAGGCGCTGGCGAAAGAAGTCCAGCTGCTCAGTGCTCATGTAGTCGTCGTCGGGCATGGCGATCATGCGTGCCTCTTCGGCGGTGTACGGCATAGGGCCTCTCAATTCAGAACCAGATTACCTGCCTCGGTATGCAAGTTGGCATAAGCGAGGCGCTGCGTCACTACTGCTCGGGCAGTCGTGCCATGCGTAAATGATCATGCGCCGACCGTGATGTTAAGCATCATTAGGAATTATCAATAATGTTATAATGTAACGCTTTTTTGCCAGTCTTGTCACTCTCTCAATTGCTCTCGCACGCCGAACCGACGGCGCTGACGGGGACCTATAACGACCTGGTCAGGATGTGGTCGGCATGCTAGGTGAGCCACCGGCAAAGGTTTCGGTATCGACTTCCGACTGCTGCGCTTCAGTGTAGCGGCCACCAGCTATCCGGTCGTGGGTCATCATGGCATCCAGCCGAGCCACGCAGGCGGCATCCAGCTGCAGTGTCTCGGCCGCCAGGTTCTCGCGCATATGGGGCACCGAGCGCGAGCCGGGGATCGGGAGAATGTCGTTGCCCTTGGCGGTGAGCCAGGCCAGGGCGAGCTGGGCGGTAGAGACGCCGAGCGCTTTGGCCTCGCCCCTAAGGGCGTCCAGTTGCTGCAGGTTATGCGGCAGGTGTTCGGTGCTGAAGCGTGGCATCTGCCGGCGCATGTCGTTCTCGGCGAGGTCGGCGCAGTCGCTGACGGCGCCAGCCAGGAAGCCCCTGCCCAGCGGGCTGAAGGCGACCAACGGGATCGCTGCTTCACGGCAGGCATCCATCAGTGCGATCTCGGGGTTACGCGTCCACAGCGAGTATTCGGATTGCACCGCTGCGATGGGGTGTTCGGCACTGGCACGCCGCAGGGTAGCCGCTGACACCTCGGACAGGCCGATGCTGCGTATCTTGCCTTCTTCCACCAGGCGACCCAGGCTACCGACGCTCTCCTCAATGGGCACTTGAGGATCCAGCCGATGCAGGTAGTAGATATCCAGATGATCGGTGCGCAGGCGCCCGAGGCTCGCCTCGCACTGGCGTCGCAGCGTGTCGGGACGCCCATCGATGACCTTCTTGCCGAGTCCCGGGTCGATGGCCATGCCGCCCTTGCTGGCCAGCAGCAGCCGATCGCGCTTGCCTGCGAGCGCCTTGCCCAGCAACTGCTCGTTGGCGGTCGCCCCATAGAGGGTGGCGGTATCGAAATGTCGGTAACCCATGTCGAAGGCGGCTTCCAGGGCGTGCAACGCCTCGCCTTCGGGCAGTGGGTTGCCGTAGCCGTGGGAGAGATTCATGCAACCCAGGCCGATGCGCGGCGATTTGACTTCCTCGAGGCGGGCCAGGAACGGCGACATGCGGCATCCTTATACGGCAATGGGGAGCGACCAGGCGGTCGTGGTGGTTCATATCATGCCGAGCAGCGGCGGCAGGGTGCAAGCGGGTGATGAAGCGGCCATCTTGGCCGCTCACCAGGCATGGGTCGTCATAGGCTCAGGGGTTGAGCGTGCGATCCAGCAGCAGCAGGGTGGCTTGCCAGGAGGCGGCATCGGCGATGGGGTCGTAGCCCAGCGGCAGGCCGAACGCTTCTCCGGCGGCATCGGCGCCCGGGTTGGTGAAGCTATGGGTGGCGTCGTGGTAGTTGATCACTTCCACCTCGGCGCCGGTGGCGGCGAGGGCGCTGGCTATGGCGCCGAGATCGTCCTGGGATACCATGGGATCGGCGGCGCCGTTGTGGATCTGCACCGCGCCGTCGAAGCTGGCGGGGGATTCCACGGCCTGGGTAGGCCCGCCGTGATAGCTGACCACGGCATCCAGCGGCATGCCGGCCAGGGCCATGTTCATCACTACGCTGCCGCCGAAGCAGTAGCCGATCGCCGCCATGCCAGTGTCAGCCACGGCGGGATGCTCGCGCAGCTGCGCCATGGCCGCCTCGAGGCGGCTGCGTGCGGCGGGCCAGTTTTGCATCACCTGGGAGGAGAACTCTCCGGCCTGGTCGGGATGATCGGCGACCTGCCCTGCGCCGTACATGTCCACGGCGAGGGCCACGAAGCCCAGTGCGGCGAGCTGGTCGGCGCGCTGCCTGGCGTAGTCGTTGAGCCCCCACCACTCATGCACGATCAGCACCGCGGGCCGCGGCGTATCATCGCTGGCACTGCGCGCCAGGTAGCCGTGATAGGTCTCGCCATCGGCGCTGTATTCGAAGCGCTCGCCCTCCACCTGCGGGCCCCAGGAGATGGAGTGCTGGTCGGCGTCGCTCTGGGCCAGGGCCGGCGTGGCGAAGAGCCCGGCGACGAGGCAGAGGGTGATGAGTCGCTTGTGCATATTGAAATCTCCTGAGCGGATAAGAGCGTCCTGCGTGTCACTTCCAACATAGCCGTCGCGGCGCGATCCTGCCGTTGGCATCATGCCGATTCGAAGCCGTGTAGCACCTTGACCACGTTGCGGCCGATCTCCTCCACGGCATAGCCACCCTCGAGTAGGAAGACGGTAGGCAGACCGAGCTGGGCCAGGCGGCGGCCGTAGTCGCCGAAGTCGTCGCTGGCGAGCTTGAAGGCACTGATCGGGTCGTGCTCGTAGGTGTCGACGCCCAGGGAAACGATCAGCAGTTCGGGGCGATAGTCGCCAATCCGCTGCATGGCCTGCTCCAGCGCCTGGCACCAGCGAGGGTAGTCGGTGCCGGTAGGCAGTGGGTAGTTGACGTTGTAGCCCGCGCCGCTGCCGCTGCCGGTCTCGTCGGCATGGCCGAGGAAATAGGGGAAGGCCTCGAGGGGGTCGCCATGCAGCGACAGGAACAGTACATCGTCGCGGTCATAGAAGATCTGCTGGGTGCCGTTGCCGTGATGGTAGTCGACGTCGAGGATGGCGACTCGCGACAGGCCGCGGTCGAGGGCATGCTGGGCGGCGATGGCAGCATTGTTGAAGAAGCAGTAGCCGCCGAACTGGTCGCTCGCGGCGTGATGGCCGGGCGGTCGGCACAGGCCGAAGGCCGGGGTGGCGTTGTCCAGCACATGGTCCGTGGCGGCGAGGGCGATGTCCTTGCTGGCCTGGGCGGCGGCGAAGGTGCCGGCGCAGATCGCCGTCTCGGCGGCTAGGGCGTAGTAGCCGAGTTTGCCGTCGATGTGCTCGGGAATGCGGTCGCCGCGCATGCACCGGCTAGGCCACACCGACGGCGTCGGTTCGCCGGGCAGGCCGGCAGATTGCCATGCGTCCCAGCAGCCGGCCAGGAAGTCGATGTAGCCGCGGTCGTGAACGGCGAGCACGGGATCGAGCCCGTAGGCGTGGGGGGCACGGATCTCGCCCAACGACGAGGCGCGCAGATGGCGCAGGATGATCTCGACCCGCGCCGGGCACTCGAAGGGAGACACCATTTCGCCGCCGTGAAGTTCGCTGACGGGCTGGCGCAGTTGGGTATCGGGCGAGTGGAAGGTCAGCATGGTCGCTCCTGGACACGGGATGAGGCATTCATCATGCACAGTCGAGTAGCTTGCTGCCAAGCGCCGAAAACGTTGCCCGTTGGCAGCCAAGGCGTCCACCGAGCCCCGGAACCCCCTGCTTCTTGCCCTCTTCCTCAGGGGGCGTTCTGTTGCTTCAGCGGATAACGCAGTAGTGGGTGAGCCATAACCTGGGATAGCGTATCGAGGGGAGAAGGCTGCGATGCTGCCAACGGTACGTGCGCTGTACAGGGAGGTGGGATGTGATGATGAAGTTCTTTGCGGGTGCGGCAAGTGTGAGCTTTCTCTTGGGCATGATCGCGATGCTGATTTTCGTGCTGACAGGCTTGTAGAGGTGTCATTGCCCGCGACACGCTAGATACTGCGAACCCTCGGCTGCTGGCCGGGGGGGCGTCTTTCTACGCGATTCGTCAACGCAGAGGGGGCGCGGCTACAGCGACACGAACGGCAGCAGCGAGAGGGTCAGGACCGCCGCGGCGGCCAGGGTCAGGGCGATCACCTGCAGCGGCCGCTCACGCAGGCGTTGCCACAGGCTGAGCGGCTCTCCACGGGCCTCGCGCTCGGCCAGGTCCTGCTGCATGCGCTCGCTGAGGCGGGCCTGGTAGGCATCCAGGGCGGCGCGCGCCTCGGGCAGCTGCGCTTCGTCGCGCAGCCAGATCGCAGCCACCGAGAGCTTCCAGCGCCCTTCGCTGGTCTCGTAGACATCGAAGCCGCCCTCGTCGAGCAGTTGCCGCACCTCGGCGGCCTCCTCTTCGGGCACGCCGCCGAGCCGGAACAGTAGCACGGCCATCGGCTACCTCGCTGCCTGGTAAT
The DNA here is from genome assembly GCF_002286975.1 of Halomonas salipaludis. GTDB lineage: Bacteria > Pseudomonadota > Gammaproteobacteria > Pseudomonadales > Halomonadaceae > Franzmannia > Franzmannia salipaludis. Next base: position 122,792 of record NZ_NSKB01000010.1, on the reverse strand, counting down.
GAATGTCCAGCGACTGCTCGAGGGAGCCGCCACGGGCGTCGATGCTGTTGGCCAGGGTCGCCACCTGGCCGCAGCTGATGTAGGCCGATTCCGCCAGCCACTGCGGGTCGGGGTAGTAGGCGAACAGGTAGTGGTCTTCCTTGATGTTATCGATCAGCGGCCGGGCGATCTCCTGGCGCACCGCCGGGCAGCCGAAGCTGCGGCCCAGGCGGCCATTCTCGGCAATGAAGTCCTCGCTGACGTAGTCGGCGCCGTGGACCACGATGGCACGTTGGTAGGCCAGGTCGTTGACCCCGGTCTCGAGCCCTTCGAGGCGCATGGAGTAGCCGTTGGCGCCATAGTAGCTATTCAAGGTACGAAATAGCCCCAGGCTTGACTGATAGCTGTCGGGGATGTTGGAGAACCATTCAGCCTGCTCGTCGCCGCTGCCGCGGCCGTGCGAGACCAGTTCCTCGAACAGCAGTTGCTGGTGCTCGAGGTCGAAGACCCATAGCCGCGGCTGGTTGGCACTGCGCGAGAAATCGATCACCGCCAGGCGCTCGGCATCGGGGTCGGCGCACTGTACGGCGCTGGCGGCGAGGCGCAGCACCTGTGGTTCGGCATCGGGTGCCAGGCGCTGTAGGGTATCGGCGAGCAGCACGTTGGCCTGGGCAGACACGGGCACGAAAAGCGCCAGGACAAGCCCGGCGACGGGGAGGCGTGTGGCGATTGGCATTGTTATGACGTCTCCGGCGCAACAGAATGAACCAATAAACGGCGCTATTATGAACAGAAGACGTGGCATCAGCCAAACCAGGGACGGTATCGGAGACGTCGTATGACGACAGCAGGGCAGTGGAACAGGGCGCGAGCGTGGCTCGTGGTGGGGATGAGCTTGTGCGTGGCGCTGCTGGCGCTGCCCGCGGGTGGCGCTCAGACGTTGGCCCCGGCCATCGAGTCGCAGCTGGCCGCCAGCGGCTCGCGGGATGCCGATCTCGCCGCTTTTTATCGCAGCCGGGCGCATCATGCGCTGTGGCAGTCGCCCGAACGGGTCGAGGCGCTAGTCGGGGCGGTGGCCACATTGCAGGACGACGGCCTGTCGCCGGACGATTACCTGCCCGATGATCTCGTCGAGCGCCGGGCCGCACTCGGCGATGACGAGGCGGCGCGGGTCGCTTTCGAACTGCAGGCGACCCGCGGCCTGCTGACGGCGATGCGCCATCTGGCACGCGGCAAGACCGACCCGCGGCGCCTGGAGCAGGACTGGAGCATTGCGCTGACCGGCTACACGCCGGACTGGGCGGCGCTGTCGCAGCAGCTGGACGCCGGCGATGTCGAGGCGGCACTCGACCAGGCGCGCCCCGAGGCCAGCTTCTACCAGGCGCTGCGCGACGGGCTCTCGCACTACCGTGGCGTGGCCGCCAGCGGTGGCTGGCCCGAGCTGCCCGAACGCGGCGAGTCGCTGCGCGAGGGCGACCGGCATCCCGATGTGGCGCTGCTGCGCCAGCGCCTGGCGGTGGAGCGCGACCCGGCAAGCCTGCCGGCCGACGCCGACTACTATCCGCAGGTCGAGCTGGCTGCTGGGGCGAACGCCAGCGACGATGCCGAGCGCTTCGATGCCGAGCTGGCCCGCGAGGTGCGCTTCTTCCAGCACCGCCACCTGCTCGAGCCGGATGCGGTGGTCGGGCGCCACACCCGGCAGGCGCTCAACGTGCCGGTGGAGGCGCGCGTCGACCAGCTGCGCGTCAACCTCGAGCGCGCCCGCTGGCTGCTGCACGACCTGCCGGCCTCCTACGTACTGGTCGACATCGCCGGCTACGAACTGCATCACGTGCGCGAGCATGGCGACGACTGGCGCACGCGCATCGTGGTCGGCCAGCCGTATCGCGAAACGCCGTCGATTCGCTCCGCGATCACCCATCTGACCTTCAATCCGACCTGGACGATACCGCCGACGATCTTCCGCGAGGACAAGCTGCCGCGCATCCGCGACGACCTCGGCTATCTCGAGGAAGCCAATCTGCGCGTGCTGGCGCCGAGCGGCGAGGAGCTCGACCCCGCTGAGGTCGACTGGGACAACCCCGGCGGCGTGATGCTGCGTCAGGCGGCGGGGGGCGACAACCCGCTCGGCAACCTGGTGATTCGCTTTCCCAACGATCATGCCATCTATCTGCACGACACCCCGGCCCGGTGGCTGTTCAACCGCGCCCAGCGCGCCGCCAGCTCGGGCTGCATTCGGGTCGAGCACGTCGAGGAGCTGGCGCGCCAGCTGCTGGCCGACAGCCAGCGCTGGAGCGCGCGCGACATCGCCACGCGCATCGAGGATGGGCGCACCGGCAACGTCTCGCTGGCCAATCGGGTGCCGGTGATCCTCAGCTACTGGACCGCGAGCCCCGACGAGTTTGGGGGCATCGCCTTCCGACCCGACATCTACGGCCGCGACGTGGCGGTGCGGCGTGCGCTGGACGCCCCGACAGGCTAGTGAAAAATATGTTTGACTCGCGGCGGAGAAACGCGCATTCTGATTTGGTAGTTGGTTAGCAAGTTGTATATCGTCAGTAGAAATCGAACGTTGTCAGATCAATTTCGGTCGCCTGGTGTATCTCCTTGTCTTACCCACTCGATACGGGTAATTCCCGCAACATCATCAAGCATTAGGAAATTGAAAAATGGCAACTGGTACCGTTAAGTGGTTCAACGACACCAAAGGTTTCGGCTTCATCTCTCCGGACGATAACGGCGACGACCTGTTCGCGCACTTCTCCGAAATTCAAGCTGACGGCTTCAAAACCCTGCAAGACGGCCAGAAGGTTTCCTTCGACGTCACCCAGGGCAAGAAAGGCCTTCAGGCTTCCAACATCAAAGTCATCTAATCGCTGACATTTGATGTGTCCCTTCCGAGGGACAATACAAGGCCCGCCATGTGCGGGCCTTGTGCGTTTCTGGGCCCAGATATTTCTACCTCCCGGCGGCTCCATCTCGCCGCTCGCGGCGCTTTAGGGTAGGGTGAGGGTTTTGCCAATCAGGGAACTCGACCCCACCATGAGTGACGCGACCTCCCACGACCCCGGCGAGCTGGTCATCGAGCCGCCGAGCGGCAAGCCTGCCAATGCCTGCGTGATCCTGCTGCACGGCCTGGGCGCCGACGGCAATGACTTCAAGCCGCTGGTGCCGGCGCTCAACCTGCCGGCCTCGCTGGCGGTGCGCTTCGTGCTGCCGCATGCGCCGCGTATGCCGGTGACCATCAACGGCGGCATGCAGATGCCGGCCTGGTACGACATCCTCGAGATGAACCTCGGGCGTCGCGTCGACGAGGCACAGCTGCGCGCCTCGGCGGCACGCGTGCATCGGCTGATCGACGCCGAGATCGCGGCCGGCATCGACAGCCGCCGGATCATCATCGCCGGTTTCTCCCAGGGCGGCGCGGTGGCCTACGAGGCGGCCTTGACCTATCCCCAGCCGCTGGGCGGCCTGCTGGCGCTGTCGACCTACTTCGCCACCGCCGACAGCATCACACCCAGTGAGGCCAACCGCGAGCTAGTCATCGAGGCCCATCACGGCAGCATGGATCCGGTGGTGCCGGAAAGCCTGGGCAAGGCCGGCGCCGAGCGCGCCCGCGCCATGGGCTATCCGGTCAACTTTCGGCGCTACCCCATGCCGCATTCGCTGTGCCCGCAGCAGGTCGCCGATATCGGCCCCTGGCTGGCGGACCGCCTGACACAGGAGTGAACATGGATTCCCTCGACCCAATGGCGGCGCCTGGGCCCGACCGGCGCCTGTCGAGCCCGGCGGCGGCGCGCAATCGCGAGCCGATTCTCAAGGTGCTGCGCGACTGGCTGCCGCCGCGTGGGCGGGTGCTCGAGGTGGCCAGCGGCAGCGGCGAGCATGCGCTGCACTTCGCCACCGCGCTGCCGCACCTGAGCTGGCAGCCCAGCGACCCTAGCGCTACCGCCCGCGCCTCGATCGAGGCGTGGCGCGCCGGGCATGGGCCTGCCAACCTGCTGGCGCCGCTGGCGCTGGACGTAATCCAGCGGCCCTGGCCGGTGCCGGACTTCAATGCGCTGGTGGCCATCAACCTGCTGCATATCTCGCCCTGGACGGTGAGCGAGGCGCTGTTCGCCGAGGCCGGCGCGCGGCTGCCGGAGGGCGGCATGGTCTACCTGTACGGCCCCTTCATGCGCGACGGCGAGCACACTGCCGAGAGCAACGCCGCCTTCGATGCCGACCTGCGCCAGCGCAACCCCGAATGGGGCATTCGCGAGCTGGAGACCATACTGGCGCTGGCTGAGCGTCACGCCTTGGGGGTGGTGGCGGTGGAAGAAATGCCGGCGAATAATCTCAGCGTAGTGTTGCGCGTCGACCCGGCCGGCGGGGCTTGAACTCGGCACTGCTGCCCCAAGTCTATTCCAGAGGCTATCAAGGAGGAGTGAGCATGCACGATCTGTCAAAAGACATCCGCCTGCCCGACGGTTGCCCCAACTGCGGTAGTCACCGTGCACGTGTCTCGCAAGTCGGAAACCCCGACGACAAGGTATTCTGTGCATCCTGCAATACCGTGATCGGCCTGCGCGCCGACGTCATGGAACGCGTCACCAAGGCCTCTCCCAGTGAGGCCGAGCAACTGATCGAGAAAGCCGCCAACAAAAAACCCTCCTGACCGGCGGGCCGATGCCGTTTCCGCATGCCGACGGTCTGTCACTGCTGCTGATGGCGCTGACCACCCTGGTGGTCGGGGCCAGTGCGCTGCACGGCGTGCGCTATCTGCCGGCAAGCGATGCGCCGCGCCGCCGCAGCCTGCTGCTGTGGCCGCTGTTGGCGCTGCTATGGCTGGCGCTGTACACGCTGTTCGCCAGTGGCCACCTGGTCGTCCAGTACCTCGCCCTGGAAGTCACAGCGCTATGCGCTGTGGCGCTGATGCTGCTGCCCGGAAGCCAAGCCTCCCAGGAGGCCGGGCGTCGCTATCTGCTGTGCACCCTCAGCGGCTCGCTGCTGCTACTGCCGTCAGTGGCCTGGCTGGCCGGCCAGCAGCCCGACCTGAGCCTGGTGGCGCTGGCCGAGGTCGAGGTCGCACCCTGGTGGCTGGCGGTGATCAGCGCCGGGCTGCTGATCAAGATGGCGGGGTTTCCGCTGCACGGCTGGCTGCCGCCGGCCCATGCCGCGGCCTGGGTCCCGGTGAGTACGGTACACGCCGCGCTGGTGATCAAGGCCGCCTTCTTCATGGCCGTGAGCATATGGACCACGCTGGCGCCGGCGGCGCTGAGCGGCGCACAGCTGCTCGGCTGGCTGGGTAGCGTGGCCATCGTGTGGGGCAGCCTGCTGGCCTGGCGCCAGACCGAGCTCAAGGGGGTGGTGGCCTACTCCACGGTGGCCCAGGTCGGCTACCTGCTGCTGCTGTTTCCGCTGCTGTTCGGCACCGCCGAGGCGGTCGCCACCCTGGCCTGGCAGAGCACCTGGCTGCTGGTGATCAGCCACGCGCTGGCCAAGGCGGCGATGTTCATGGCGGTGGGCAGCCTGGTGCTGGCCATGGGGCGCGGTGACCTGGCCGGGCTGTCGGGCGTCGGCCAGCGCCTGCCGCTGTCGCTGCTGGTGTTCGGCCTGGCTGCGGTCTCGCTGCTGGGGCTGCCACCGAGCGGCGGCTTTACCGCCAAGTGGATGCTGCTGCACGCGGCGATCCTCGCCCAGCAGTGGCAGTGGGTGGTGGTGGTCGCGGTGGGGACGCTACTCGGCGCCGCCTATGTGTTCCGGGTCTTCCGCTACTGCTTTGTCGTCCCCGAGCAGGAGCAGGAGATCCGCGTGCCGCCGGTGTCGCTGGATATCATCGCGCTGCTGCTGGCGCTGGCCGCCATGGGCGCCGGCCTGGCCGCCGCGCCGCTGGTGTCGTTGATCGGAGGCCCGCCATGAACGACAACCCAGGATTGCTGCTGGTGACCCTGGCCGCGTCGCTGCTGGTGGCGCCGCTGATCTTCCTGCTGCCGGAGCGCGCCTGGCTGGCGCGTACCACGCTGAACCTGGGGGCGGCGTTGCTCAAACTGGGCCTGGTAACGCTGATGGTGGCCGGGCTGGCTCGCGGCGACAGCTACGCCTTCGGCTTCACGGTAGTGGAGGGGGTAAGCTTCCAGCTGCGTGCCGACCCGCTGGGCATCATGTTCGCCGGGCTGTCGTCGCTGCTGTGGCTGTTCACCACCCTGTATGCCATCGGCTACCTGGAAGGCTCGCCTAACCGCAAGCGCTTCTTCGGTTTCTTCAGCCTGTGCGTGGCCAGCACCCTGGGCATCGCCCTGGCCGGCAACCTGTTCACCTTCATGCTGTTCTACGAGCTGCTGACGCTCTCCACCTATCCGCTGGTGGTCCACCGCGGCACGCCCAAGGCGCTGGCCGCCGGGGCCACCTACCTGCGTTACACCGTCAGCGGTGGCGTGCTGCTGCTGATCGCGGTAGTGGCGCTGCACGTGCTGGCCGGCGAGGTCAACTTCGGCCAGCGCGAGGTGCTGGCCGATCTGGGGCCAGAGCACCATGCATGGCTGATCGGCATCTTCGTGCTGCTGATGCTGGGGCTAGGGGTCAAGGCGGCGCTGGTGCCGCTGCACGGCTGGCTGCCCCAGGCGATGGTGGCGCCGGCGCCGGTCAGCGCGCTGCTCCACGCGGTGGCGGTGGTCAAGGCCGGGGCCTTCGGCATCGTGCGCGTGGTCTACGACGTCTATGGCATCGCCCTGAGCTATGAGCTGGGGCTGCTGACCGGGCTTGCCATCGCGGCCTCGTTCACCATCCTGTACGGCTCGCTGCGGGCCCTGGCCCAGGTCGATATCAAGCGCCGCCTGGCGTTCTCCACGGTCAGCCAGGTCTCCTACATCATGCTCGGCATCAGCCTGTTCGGCCCGATGGGGACCATCGCCGGGCTGGCGCATCTGCTGCATCAGGGGCTGATGAAGGTCACGCTGTTCTTCTGCGCCGGCAACTACGCCGAGGAGCTGGGTATCCACCGTATCGATGAGCTGGACGGGGTAGGGCGGCGCATGCCCGGCACCAGCCTGGCCTTCACGCTGGGGGCGCTGGGCATGATCGGCATCCCGCCGCTGGTCGGCTTTCTCAGCAAGTGGTACCTGGGCATGGGGGCGATTCAGGCCGGCATGTCGTGGGTGATCGCGGTGCTGGTGGCCAGCAGCCTGCTCAATGCCGCCTACTTCCTGCCGATCCTCTACCGGCTGTGGTTCAAGCCCGGCCCGCTGGAGGGCGTCGGCACCTGGCCCGAGGAGCGTCGCCTGGGCCGGCTCGAGACCAGCGCCTGGCTGCTGTGGCCAGCGCTGGCCACGGCGGCTTTCAGCCTGCTGGCGGGTGTCTTTGCCGGCTTGCCGTTCAGCCCGCTGAGCTGGGCAAGCCTGATCGCCACTCAGGAGTACCTGCCATGAGCCTGGCGCATATGCTACTGCTGACGGTGGCCTGGCCGCTGGCCATGGCGGCGCTGGTGGCGGGCACCCTGGCCTGGCGTCACGGCCGCGCGCTAATCGAACAGCGCAGCTCGGGGCGCTATGTGGTGCCTCCGGGCATCGCTGGCGACTGGCCGTATCGCTGGCGTGTAGCGCTGTGGGCCAGTGCGCCGCTGCCGGCCCTGGGCGTCGCGCTGGCGCTGCCCGAGGCGTCGCTCACGCTTGACTGGTGGCTGCTCGGCGGCGAGTGGCGGCTGGACGGCACGCGCCGCGCGCTGCTCGGCTTCACCGCGCTGCTGTGGGCGCTGGCCGGTGGCTACGCCCATGGCTACCTGGGCGGCAAGGCGCGTCGTGCGCGGCATGGCGACCCGGATGCCGAGCGCGACCTGCAGGCGTTCGTGCTGCTCTGGCCGCTGACCCTGGCCGGCAACCTGATGCTGATCGTCGCCGAGGATATTGCCAGCTTCTACACCGGCTTCGCGATCATGACCTTCGCCGCCTACGGCCTGGTGGTCAATGCCGGCAGCCGCGAGGCGTATCGCGGCGGTCGCGCCTATCTGATCATGGCGATCCTCGGCGAGGGCATGATCCTGGCCGGGCTGCTGTGGGCGGCGGCCAGCGCCGAGACGCTGACCCTGACCGGCCTGCGCGAAGGCTTGGCGGTGGCGCCCCAGGCCAATGCCATGGCCGCGCTGCTGTGGCTGGGCTTCGGCGTCAAGGCCGGGGTGATCGGCCTGCACGTGTGGCTGCCGCTGGCGCATCCGGTGGCGCCAACGCCTGCTAGTGCGGTGCTCAGCGGGGCGATGATCAAGGCCGGCCTGCTGGGCTGGTGGCAGACGTTGCCGCTGGGGCTGACGGCGCTTACCGGGCTGGGGCGCGTGATGATGATCGCGGGACTGATCGCGGCCTTCGGCGCGGCGCTGTATGGCGTGACCCAGCGCCACCCCAAGGCGGTGCTGGCCTACTCCAGCGTCAGTCAGATGGGCATGATGACCACGCTGGTGGGGCTGGCCCTTATCGCCCCGTCGCTGTGGCCGATGCTGGCCCCGGCGCTGGTGCTGTTCGCCGTCCATCACGGGCTCAACAAGGGCGCGCTGTTCCTGGGCGTAGGCATCACCGAGCATCCGCCGCGGCTGCCGGGCTGGCTGCTGTGGCTACTGCTGGCGCTGCCGGCGCTGTCGCTGGCCGGCGGCCTGGCCAGCGGCTTGATGGCCAAGTGGGTGCTCAAGGCGGGGCTCTACGACGCCGGCTGGAGCTGGCTGGTCACGCTGCTGACCTGGGCGGCACTCGGCACCAGCCTGCTGATGGCTCGCACCCTGTGGTGCCAGGCCCACGCCTGGCGGGAGGCGCGCCGCCATGGCGCTGCCCCGGCGCCTTTGTCGATGACCCTGGCCTGGGCGCTGTGTGCGCTGCTGGCCGCCGCCGTGCCCTGGTGGCTGACGCTGCCCGAGGCGCCCGCCGGCGCGGTGCAAGCCACCGACCTGCCGCCCTGGGGCGAGCTTCCTGGCCTGCTGTGGCCGGTGATGTTGGGGGCGGTAGTCACCGCAGCGCTGGTGGTGGCCTGCCATCTCGAACCGCGGCTGCATACGCGCATCAGCCGTGCCGAACGCCTGCCACCCGGCGATCTCTGGCCGCTCTACGTGCACCTGGCAAGCTCGCTGAGTGGCCCCCTGCGCCGCGGGGTGGCGCGGCTAAGCAATGCCCAGGAAACCGCCCAGGATCTCGCCGCTGGCTGTGGACGTCATGCCATGGCCTGGCTGATGGCACTGCAGCGCTGGGAAGCCTGGCTGCGCCGCTGGGCAGTGCCGCTGATGGTAGGGTTGGTTGGTGTGCTGTGGCTGGCGCTGGCGGGTTAACGGCTGCTGCGCCCCGGATATCCGGGGCGCGGCGGTGGCTCAGCGTTCGGTGGCGGCTACCACCTCGATCTCCACCAGCCATTCCGGGTTAGCAAGGTCGGCGACACCGACCACTGAACGGGTTGGGAGGTTAGGCTGATCTTCGGTGCCGAAGAACGTGGTGTAGCCATCCATAAAGCCGCTGAAGTCGATACGGCCGGTTTCCTCGGTGGGCACCAGGAATACGGTCATTTTGACGACATCCGACATATCGAGGTCGAGCCGCTCCAGGTTCCCCTCGATGCGCTCCAGCACGGAGATCGTCTGTGCTTCCGTATCACCGAACTCACCGTCGTCATCGGCCAGAGGCACGGTACCGCTGAGGTAGGTGAGATTAACGTCGCTGAGGGTTACGGCCTGCAGGATTGGAAAATCCGAGTCCGGTATCGGATGGCGCTCGATGGCGTCTGCCTGGGCTCCGGTCGCCATGGCCGTAGCCAGCAGAGTGGTGGCAATTGCGTACTTGATCGTCATTGTTACTCCTCTCTTCCCATTTTGGCGGTTGCCGTTACTTTCAGCCTCTCGATATCTGAGGCGCTAAGGTCGGTGTCGGTGTCATTGAAGGTTTCACGAATGTAGCCGAGGATCTCAGCCAACTCTGTGCTGGCCAGCTCTTCGCCGAAGGAGGGCATGCCGGCGCGGCCATAGGCCACTACCCGAATCAAGTCCTCCAGATCACCCGCGACGAAGTCGCTATCGGTGAGGGCGGGAAAGGCGCCCTGGATGCCGCTGCCATCGACCATATGACAGGCCGAGCAGTTCTGCTGATAGAGGGATTCGCCATCGGCGCTTGCGGGGAGTGCTGCCATCAGCGGCAGGGCGGTAATGAGGGGGAAAGTGATCAGCTGCTTCATGAGGACATCGCCATCTCGTGCAGCTTTTCGATCTGCAGCCAGGATGACTCGATGGCGCCTGCCATCCAGCCTGTCATGTAGCTAAGGTGCTCTCCGGCCAGCAGTACGCGCCCCTGAGGCTCATTGAGTAGCGGATAGCTGTTCTGTCGAGCCTCGTCGGACCAGCTGGCCCAGCCGCCAAGGTTTTCCGGGACCAGGTGCCAGGCGGTGCTGAAGGCCGTCTCGAAGTCGCGCCGGTAGCCGGCATGAATTTTCTCGCCGACGCCCAGGGCCTTGTCGATACGCTGCTCCCGGGGCAGAGCACTGAACTGTGCGGCATTGGCGCCGAAGTTGTAGACCCCTTGCAGGATGCCCTTTTTCCCCTGCCAGCCGGTGGAGGGGTAGCTGATGTTGCCCACTTCGCTATTGTGGGTAAAAGAGTGGCCGCCGAAGACATGGTCCTCGACCTCCCAGAACCGGCTCTTCATTTGCAGGGCCAGTTTGCAGGTCGGGGTATAGCTAACGGCGTCCATGGCACTGCGGAACTCCTCCGTAAAGTCATTCTCGATATTGCGCAGCACCGACAGCGGAATGGTGCATAGGCAGTAATCCCCCGCCAGTTGCCGGGACTCTCCGGCGTCACCGTCCTGATAGTCCACCACCACTCCGTCCTCGCTCTGTTGCAGGCGGGTAACCCGAGCGCCAAAGGTGATAGTGTCACCGAGTTGTTCTTCGAATGCCTGAGGTATGCGGTCCATGCCGCCGATCGGCTGGAACATGGTCTTTTGCTGGGTGTAACCGCTCACCGAGCTGACGATGCCGAAGAGGTCGGAATTCAGCAGCGCTGAGAGAGCGTGTGGCGATGAGGCCTCACCCGGGTTGAGACCCGCCCCCGGGTCGCTGGCGTAGCCACGGCCACCGGTACCCAAGTAATCGAGGCTCTCGCGGTCGAGATGGCCTTCGCCGACCAGAAATTCCAGAAACTTCTCACGCTCCTCGGCAGTAAGGGGAACGTCCAGGGCATTCTGGTCGACATGCTTGGCGAGGATCTCCGCTGTATGGCCACGCATATCGGCGATGATTTCTTTCTGGCGCACTGCCTGGCCGTTCAGGGCACCTTCTCCATCACGGTAGGCAAAGGCGGCTTCGTTGTGATTGACGAAAATCTCGAGGGGAATCCCGAATTCCTGGGTGTAGTGGAGTGTCGAGCGGTGGTGATAGGGAATTCGCCAGGGCCCATGGTTGAAGTACTCGCCGTCATCGAAGTCACAGACTTCGTCATCCTGACCCAGCTGAGGCAGAACGAAACCCCGGCGTGCCGTCTGGCAGCGCCCCCCTGAGTACCGGCGGGCTTCCAGTACCTTGCAGTTATAGCCTTGGCGGCCTAGTTCGTAAGCGGCAACCAAGCCGGCCAATCCGGCGCCGAGGATAATGACCGTCTTGCCGTTACCGTCACCGGAGAGGGGGGGCGGACGATCCTGGGCCGAAGCGATGCCGATATTGAAGGCGGCAAGTCCCGACATCAGCATGCCCGCGCCGCCGACGGCCCCAAGGGCCTGCAGGAAATGGCGGCGGGTCAGCTGTCCTGTGATGGCGCCTGTCCTGTCCCGTCCGCCGGATGATAATGGCGTTTGTTGTTCATGCATCTGCGATTCCTCCATGTCAGACAATGGGGACATCGCAGCATCCATGCCAAGTTCGAGTATTCCTTCATTAGACAACGAGGTATGAGGACATTCGTCAGTACGGCTTCGTTAGCCTGCAATGTAACTGCACCAACATGACGAGTCTGATGGGCGTCACCTGAGGAGGTGGTGCAGTGGGCAAGCCTGATGGAAGCTTGTGAGTACGATCCCACGGCAATCCCCGCGCATCGGCATTGCCGAGGCGCGGGGATTCGGGGTGCTGGGGTGGGTTACAGCAGCTCTTCGGCGGCCAGCGCCAGGCGTGAGCGTTCGACGCTCTTGAGGGTGATATGGCCGGCGTGGGGCCAGTCGCGGAAGCGTTCGACCACCGCCGCCATGCCGCAGGTGTTGGCGGTGAGGTAGGGGGTGTCGATCTGGCCGACGTTGCCCAGGCAGACGATCTTGGTGTTGCGCCCGGCACGGCTGACCAGCGCCTTGAGCTGCTTGGGCGTGAAGTTCTGCGCCTCGTCGATGATCAGGAAGGTGTCGTTCAAGGTGCGCCCACGCATGAAGCCCGGCGAGCGGATCTGTACCCGCGAGCCGAGCAGCTGGCGGGTGGCGCCGTTGTCCCAGCTGGTGTCGCCATCCTCGCTACGCAGCAGGTTGTCCATGTTGTCGTGGAAGGCGCCCATCCACGGTGACATCTTCTCCTCCTCGGTGCCGGGCAGAAAGCCGATGTCTTCGCCCATGGGGATCGGCGCGCGGGTGAACACGATGCGTTCGAACTGCTTGGCGTCGAGGGTCTGTTGGAAGGCAGCGGCCAAGGTCATGAAGGTCTTGCCGGTACCGGCGTTGCCGGCGATGGTGACCAGGTCGATCTCCGGGTCCATCAGCAGGTTGAGGGTGAAGTTCTGACGGCTGTCGTGGGCGTGCACGCCCCACACCCCGGCGTGGTGGCGGTAGTTGGTGAGCAGCTGCAGGCGCGCCGTGCTGGGTGTCAGCTCGCGCACGATGGCCTCGAAGTCGGCGCCGTTGTCGCTGTCCGAGACCAGCATGCCGACGTGCCAGTCGCGCGGCGTCTCGCCGCTGAGCTGGTAGAAAGTGTGGTGGTCGACGCGCTCGACCCTGACCTCGACATTGAGGCACTCCCACAGCCCGTTGCCGTCCTGGCCGGCATCGGCATAGACCTTGGCGCCCTCGATCATGGCGTCGCTGTCGGAGAAGGCGCGGTCGTTGAGGTAGTCCTCCACCGGCACTCTGAGCGCCGAGGCCTTGACCCGCAGGTTGATGTCCTTGGTGACCAGGATCACCGAGGCGTCGGGACGCTCGTCGCGCAGCCGGCAGGTCTCGGCGAGGATGCGGTTGTCGGGGCTGTCCTCGAGGTTGTCGAGGGGCTTGAGGTCCTGGTAGCAGAGAAACCGCAAACGCCCCGTCTCACCGCTGATGCGAGGGATGGGGATGCCCTGCTGGATGTCGTCGAAACTGACCTGGCTGGTGATATCGGAGAGGGTGCGGCTGACTTGCCGAGCGGTACGCGCGATCTCGCGGATGCCGTTCTTGTGCTTGTCGAGTTCTTCGAGGACGGTCATCGGGATGACCACATCGTGCTCTTCGAACTGATAAAGCGCGGCGGGGTCGTGAATCAGGACGTTGGTGTCCAGTACGTAAAGCCTCGTGGCCTTCTTGTCGAGTCGTACCATCGGTGGAAGCACTCCTTGGTTGACGGCAATGTCGACACTGGCAGTGACACCTTACGGTCATGTGACAGGCTGTCATCTAGTGCCCAGCGTCGCTTCCATGATGCGTGCGCTACGTTCCTCCTCTTCGAGTGTGGCAGTCATGCTTTCGATATTAGCATGTGCCGTGAGCTTCGATTTCGCCACTTTTGGTGTCAACGCTGTGTCATTCCTGTTGCAGGTAGACGCTGTCGATGTCCAGCGTGGAGCATTTGCCGAGGTCGTCGAAGGAGGCATCGAGCCAGGCGTCGCAGGCCGCCCGGCCGCTGTCGCGCAGCTTGCACAGGAACGCCCACTCGGCGTTCATCTTGCTCGACACCGATAGCCCTTCCAGGGCGTCGTCGGCGCTGATGCGGTGGAACAGGGTGTCACGGTAGCAGCCGATATCCATGCCGCTATCGCTGATCAGGCCCTTGAGCATGGCAGCCATGCGCACTTCCTTGATCAGCGACGCGTTGAAGGTGATCTCGTTCATGCGGTTGAGGATCGCCGCGGCGCTGGTCGGCACCTCGTCGCGTTCGATGGGGTTGATCTGCACGATCACGATGTCCCGCGAGCCGCACTCCTCCATCAGCGGGAACAGCGCCGGGTTGCCGACGTAGCCGCCGTCCCAGTAGGCGCGGCCGTCGATTTCCACGGCCTGGAACATGAACGGCAGGCAGGCCGAGGCCATCACCGCATCGGCGCTCATCTCCTCGCGGCGAAAGACCCGTTGCTTGCCACTCTTCACATCGGTGGCACACACGAACAGCTTGAGCGAGTCGCAGCGACGAACCCGCTCGAAGTCGACCAGCTCGGCCAGCAGGTCGCGCAGCGGATTGAGGTTGAAGGGGTTGAACTGGTAGGGCGACACCACGCGGCTCATGAAATCCATCATCAGATAGCCGGGGGAGTGGTCGAGGCTCCAGTTGCCGAGCAGCATGTCCAGCGGGGTGCGCTTGATGGGGCTGGTCATGGCGGCGTCGCTGACCGCGCGCCAGAAGGCCTCCAGCCCTTCCCGCGCGGCTTGCTCGCCGCCGCGGGTCAGCCCCTCGGCCACCACCACGGCGTTCATGGCGCCGGCACTGGTACCGCTGATGCCCTCTATTTCGATGCGCGGGTCTTCCAGCAGGCGGTCTATCACGCCCCAGGTGAAGGCGCCGTGTGCGCCTCCGCCCTGAAGCGCCAGGTCAATGGCTTTGGTCTCTGGCATGTCGCCTCCCTGGCGTTGATGCAATGCAATATGTGCTGAGCATAGTGGGCACCGTCGCCGCCCACCAAGTCAACGCTTAACGCCGGCGGGGATTTGAAACCCGCCCGCGGCAAGGCCTAGGCTGGAAACATGACCCGTGCCATGAGGGCAGCGGGTTGAAATGGCAGCCATCCTGGCTGCCGCTGACGCGGAGGGATTCGCACATGAGCCACAACGTAGCCAGCATCATCGTCGAGACGTTACAGCAGGCCGGCGCCAAGCGCTGCTATGGCGTGGCCGGCGATACGCTCAATCACTTCACCGACAGCCTGCGCCAGAGCGATATCCAGTGGGTGCCGGTACGCCATGAGGAGGTAGGCGGCTTCGCCGCCGGCGGCGAGGCCTACATGACCGGCGAGCTGGCGCTGTGTGCCGGCTCCTGCGGGCCGGGCAGTCTGCACTTCGTCAACGGCCTGTACGATGCCCACCGCAATGGTGCGCCGGTGGTCCTCATCGCCTCTCAGGTACCGGTTGGCGAGTCGGGAGTGGGGTTCCCCCAGGCAGTCGACCAGTCACCGATCTTCAAGCAGTACAGCGTGTTCTGCGAGACCTTGGCCTCCCCCGAGCAGGCCCGCCGCATGGCCGCCATCGCCGCCCAGACGGCGCTGGCCAAGCGCGGCGTAGCGGTGTTGATCGTGCCCGGCGACCTGTTTACCCAGACGCCGTCCCAGGACCTGCCCTACCGGGCGCATCGCTTCGACTACGCGCTGCGCCCCAGCGCCGAATCGTTCGTACCGGCAGTCAAGCAGCTCAACCGCGGCGGCAAGATCTCGATCTTCGCCGGCTCCGGCTGCGAACACGCCCGCGAGCAGGTGCTGGCGCTGGCGGAGAAGCTCAAGGCGCCAGTGGCCTGGACCTCGCGAGCCAAGGACTTCATCGAACACGACAACCCCTATCAGGTGGGCATGACCGGGGTCTTCGGTCTGGAAGGCGGCTATGAAGCGGTGGCCGAATGCGACACTCTGCTGCTGTTGGGCTGCAACTTCGCCTGGACCCAGTTCTACCCTGACAAGGCGACTATCATCCAGGTCGACCATGACCCTGCGCAGATCGGGCGCCGCCACCCGGTGGATATCGGCCTGGTCGGCAGCACCCGGGACACCTGCGAGGCGCTGCTCGAGGTGGTCGAGGAGCAGACCAGCACGCGCTGGCTCGACAAGTGCCTGAAGCGCTACCGCAAGTCGCTGGAGAAGTCGGCGCATAACACCCGCGATGACGGCCTGATCCACCCCCAGGAGTTGACCTTGGCGGTGGACCGCCTGGCCGCCGAGGACGCGATCGTCACTGCTGATACCGGCAGCCCGATGGTGTGGATGCTGCGCCATATTCAGACCCATGGCCGGCGTCGCACCCTGGCTAGCCTGCAGCACGGCACCATGGCCAACGCCTACCCCCAGGCGATCGGCATTCAGCTTGCCTACCCACAGCGCCAGGTAGTGGCGATGTGTGGCGACGGCGGGCTAGCGATGCTGCTCGGCGACCTGCTGACCCTGGTGCAGGAGCGGATCCCGCTCAAGCTGGTGGTCTACAACAACGCCTCGCTGGGCTTCGTCGAGCTGGAGCAGAAGGTGGAAGGGCTGCTCGATGCCTTCACCGGCCTAACCAACCCAGATTTCGGGCGCGTGGCCGAGGCCATCGGCATGTGGGGCAAGCGCGTCGAGCGCGAAGACGAGCTCGACGCGGCCCTCGGCGAGCTGTTCGCCCAGCCGGGGCCAGCCCTGCTGGATGTGAAGGTCAACCCCATGGAGCTGGTGATGCCGCCCAAGGTGGAAGCCGGGCAGGTCGCCTCCACCGCGCTCTATTCCGGCAAGGCAGTGCTCGCCGGGCGCATGGATGAGGTGGTGAGCCTGGTCAAGAGCAACTTCCTCAAGCGTTGAATCAGCACGGGCGCTCGGTGGGTGTCCGTGCTCTCACGCCTCGATCATCACACGCTCGCCGTCGAACGCGCTGGCCAGGTGCGAAGCTCAACGTCGTCTTTCCGCAAGGCGCTGGTCATCAGCGCGTCCTGACACTGCCGTTTGACGCCCTTATGCCGGCTAACTAGCTTGAATCGGCAAGCCCCGATAACAGCAAGAACAACCTCAACCGCTCATGCGCAATCCAACGAGTCGGACACAATACCGCGGCTGGAATCCACAGAGTGCGTCAAAGCTCAGACGCCGCAGGCTGGATCATTGATGGAGTATCAGCTCAGCGGTGACGCAGACGGCATTGTGGCCGGGGGCGAGGTGCCCTTGACGATGTATGCCGTCGATGCCTACCGAGGCAAGCTCGATGATAGCTTTTCCATGTTCCAGGCGGCCGCTGAGTATCAACACCTCAGTGGCGTGGCTGCTCAAGACACTGCCGTCGGCAAAGGTGGTGCCGACAAGGCTGCCGAGGCCCGATAGCTGCGCTTCGGTAAGTCCGTAGCGGTCGGCGAGGGCCTCTACAGCCTCGCCTAGATCCTGGTTGGGCCTAAGCGTGAACAGCAACGCGTTGGTACCCGTCGACGGTGGACCCTCGGGGCGCGGTGCGAACAGCGAGAAGCGGGTCTCGGCGTCGTGAATCACCTCCAGCAGGGCGTCCTCCACCACCAGGCAGGTCGCCTCGGTATCCTCTGCCAGCACCGATTCGGTAGGTAGCATGTGTCCCATGGCCTGGCTGCCGTCGGCGCCTTCCCAGAGGCCGTGGCAGTGCAGGAACGGCTTACCGTCGCGGCGGCCGACATGCAGACCGGCGCGATGGAGGAGCGCCGGTGGCGCGAGTTCGTGGGTGGCGCTGTACCAGGCGGCGTGCTCACCGCTTTCATCGTCTGCCGGAATGACGTAGCGCAGCGATGCCATCGTTGCCTCCGCCAGTTCGAGATAGGCAGCGCGGGCTCCACTCTCCTCCAGGGCCATGACCACGGCAGCGTGCAGCGTCTGGCCGCCGCGTAGAACGAGACGGCGCTGGGTTACTCGGCAGGGCACTGCCTGATGGCGCTGGTCGGCCCACGGTCCCGGATGCATGATGCGACGCATCGACCCGGCATGTCGGGCATCAGAGTTCATGTCGCCTCCTTGAGGTCCCCGCGTTCGATGAGTGTCTCGCGAATCAACTTCTTGGTGATCTTGCCGTAGGCGGACTTGGGCATCTCCTCCCAGAACACATAGTGGCGCGGCAGTTTGTAGCGGGCCAGCTTTCCGTCCAGCCAGGCCGCCATGCCGTCGGCGTCGAGGACGGCACCAGGATAGGGCACGCAGACGGCGAGGCCCACCTCGCCCCAGACGGGATCCGCCACGCCGAGTACTGCCACCTCAGAGATATCCGGGTGGGCCAGGAGCTTCTCCTCGATCTCGCGGGGATAGATGTTGGAACCGCCGGAGATGTACATGTCCGAGACTCGGCCGGTCAGGTAGACGAAGCCCTGCTCGTCCATATGGCCCAGGTCGCCGGTCAGGAACCAGCCGTGACGGAAGCTCTTGCGGTTGGCCTCGGGGTTGTCGTGGTAGCCGGCGAACACGGCGGGGCCGATTACGGCGATCTCGCCGGTCTCACCCGAGGCGACCTCGTTGCCCTCAGCGTCCTGGATCTGCACTTGCATGCCGGTGCGTGCGAAACCGCAACTGCCGATCTTCATGCGGGCATCGTCGATGTGGTGAAAGGCCGGCGGCAGCACGGTGATGTTGCCGGTGACCTCGCCGAGGCCGAAGTACTGCACCAGCACGGGGCCCAGGGTTTTCAGTGCCTTCACCTGGTCGGCACGGTACATGGGGGCACCGGCGTAGATGACGTAGCGCAGCGAGGTGTGGTCGTGCTCGTCAACGCTGTCATGCTCGACGAGCATCTTGACGATGGTCGGCACGGTGAAGACGTTGGTGACTTGCCACTTCTCGACCAGCGCCCAAACCTCGGCTGGGTCGAACTTCTCGCCAGCCGGCAGGATCGTCTTGACGCCGTGGGCCACCTGGGCGAGTTGGTGGATGCCGGCACCGTGGGAGAGCGGCGCGACGACGATAGAGGCGTCCTCGGGGCCGGTGCCGGGCATCAGGTCGCAGAGGTGATTGGTGACCACGAAAGCCATCTGGCCGTGGGTCAGTACTGCGGCCTTGGGCCGGCCGGTGGTGCCGGAGGTGAAGAAGAACCAGGCCGGGTCGTCGCGCTGCACTGCCACCGCTGGCAGGCGCCGTCCGGCATGGCGGGCGACCAGGGTCTCGTAGTCGGGGGCGAAATCGCTCTCGCCAATGGCCACGCTGTATTCCACATGGGCCTGGCAGGCCGCGGCGTGCTCGGCGAAGGCGGCGCCGCAAAGCAGCCCCTTGGCGCCGGAGGATGCCGCCAGCCAGGCGATGTCCGCTGGCGATTGGCGGTAGTTGGCGGGCACCCAAACGGCCCCGGCCCGCCAACAGGCGAACATCGCCTCGAACATCTGGTGGCAGTTGGCCGACTGCACCAGCAGGCGGTCGCCCTTGCGCACGCCGAATTCCTCTACCAGGGCGTAGGCGAAGGCCTCGGCCCGGGCCTCCATCTCGGCCCAGCGCCAGCTGCGCTCGCCCCACACGAAGCCGATGTCGTCGGGGTGACGCCGGGCGGTCTCGGTGAGCAGGTGGGAGAGGTTCATCACCCGGGTGGAAACCGGTGTCATGCCGTTGGCCAGGTCCATGCTCATTTGACGCGCTCCAGGATCGACACATAGTTGGTCACGGCGGCGCCGCCCATGTTGAAGACACCGGCGAGGCGGGCACCGGGTATCTGCATGTCGCCGGCCTCCGCCATGAGCTGCATGGCGGCCATGACGTGCATGGACACCCCGGTGGCGCCGATCGGGTGGCCCTTGGACTTGAGCCCGCCCGAAGGGTTGACCGGCAGTTTGCCGTCCTTGTGGGTCAGGCCCTCGCGGATCACTCGATGGCCCTCGCCGGGGGCGGCGAGCCCCATGGCCTCGTACTCGAGCATCTCGGCGATGGTGAAACAGTCGTGGGTCTCGACCAGGGATAGGTCGTCGAGGGTGAGGCCTGATGCCGCCAGCGCCTGCTGCCAGGCGATGGCAGCGCCGCGAAACTCGAGCACGTTACGCTGCGACAGCGCCATGATGTCGTTGGCCTGGGTGCGCGCCCGGAAGCCGATGGCGCGCCGCATCTGGGCCGCCGTCTCGGCGTCGGCGACGACCAGGGCGGCAGCACCGTCGGAGATCAGCGAACAGTCGGTGCGGCGCAGCGGCCCGGCAACGATGGGGTTGCGCTCGGAGACAGTGGCGCAGAAGTCGACCCCGATGTCCTTGCGCATCTGCGCCCAGGGGTTGGCGACGCCGTTGGCGTGATTCTTGGCGGCGATCATGGCCAGCTCGCGGGAGCGGTCACCGTAGCGCTGGAAGTAGCTCTCGGCGATCTTGCCGAACAGGCCGGCGAAGCCGCCCTGAATGTCGGCCTCGTGCCGGTGGTAGCTGGCGCTGAGCAGGATGTCGCCCACCTCAGCGGTCGGGGTGGCGCTCATCTTCTCCGCGCCGACCACTAGGGCCATGCGGCCGCGCCCCGACTCGATGAAGTCGAGCGCTCCATGCAGGGCGGCACTGCCCGTGGCGCAGGCGTTCTCGTAACGGGTGGCGGGGGTATGGGCAAAGCGCTCATCGCCCATGGCCACCAGGGCGGCCTGGAAGTCCTGGCGTGAGAAGCCGTTGTTGTAGACGCCCACGAAGATGCCGTCGATGTCCTGGTGGGTGACCCCGGCGTGGACCAGGGCATCGCTTACCACGTCTTTCATGAGGGTTTCGGTATCGGGCTCGGTGAGCTTGCCGAAGGGAGAGTGTGCCCAACCGACGATCTGTGCCTGTGTCACGTGTGTCACTCCTTACTCTTGTTGTCTGCACGTGTCCGATTCGGGGCTTGACCGGTGCCCCTCGTTGTCTCGATATGTCCAGCTGCGCCTCTATTGCCGATGAGGTGCTAGCCGTGAGGGTGCTTTGCGTATTGCCGGGCGATCTGCGCCTCGATGTCCTTCGCTTCCTGCTTGAGCAGGGGTAGTAGTTGGCGGCATCGCGGTTCCTGCATGCGGCTCTCGATGGCCGCCAGCGACAGCGCTCCGACCAGGGTGCCGTCGGGCCAGTACAGGGCAATGCCGAGGCCCCAGGAGTCGGGAAAGACGAGGCCCGGGTTCAGGGCGTAGCCGTGCTGACGGGTCTCCATGACCAGCTCCCGGAGCCGCTCGGGCATCAACGACGGGTACTCTGCGGCCAGCGTCTGATGATTCGCTTCCAGGGTGGTCTCGACCTCGTCATCGGGCAGCGCCGCCAGCATGGCCAGCGAGCCGGCGCCTACACCCAGCGGGTGATAGGCCCCCGGCACCAGGGCATAGGTGCGGATCGGGTAGGGGCCATCCTCCCGGTGCAGGCAGAGCGAATAGAGTCCACGCCGGACAGAGAGGCAGGCGGCGTCCTCGGTAGCCTTGGCCAGGCGAGCGACGTTGCGGGTGGCGGTCCTGACCAGGCCGTGGTGTTCTGAGGCGCGCAGCCCGAGAAGGTAAGCCTCGGGCCCCAGCTGGTAGCGATGAGTGGGGTTGCACTGATCGACCATCCCGCCGTTGATCAGGGCCAGCAACAGTCGCCTGACAGTTGGCTTGTTGAGCCCGCTCAGCGCCGTCAGCTCGGAGAGTGACAGCCCCTCCCCCGAGTGGCGGCCCAGGAGACTCAGCAGGGCCAGGGCCCGGTCGACGCTCTGGGCGCCGGATGTCTTCCCGCTGCCTTTGACTTTATCTTGTTCCATAATATGGACTATCAGTCTCTAGCGCTTCATGTGCTTATAATGAGTAATTACGCTTTACTTTGACTTTAACAAAAGGGTTTGGCAAGTTTGACTTGTTGGATTTATGATTAGTGGTCCACGATGTGGATCAATAAGAGCCAGATATAGACACAAGAATTAGGCTCGACTGAACGAGCGCGCCAGAAGGAGTACAACACAATGAAAAGCCTGGGTTTTTGCAAGCTTGTGCTGACCGTTGCCGTGGCTGGGGCAATGGCGGCCGGTACCGCCTCCGCCGAGACGCTACGCCTGTCCCATAACACCGGCGATTCCACCACCTGGCACCAGGGGGCGGAGCGCTTTGCCGAGCTGGTGTCGGAAGCCACCGATGGCGAGATCGGCGTGCGTGTCTTCCCCAACGCCCAGCTCTCCGGTGGCGATCAAATGCGCCAAGCCGAGATGGTGGGGCGGGGCGCTCTGGACCTGCTGGTCACCTCCGCCATCAACGTGACCCCACTGGTACCGGAGATGGCGGTCTTCTCCCTGCCGTACCTCTACGCCACATACGACCAGGTCGATGCCACGACCCGGGGCAAACCGGTCGAACTGCTTGAGGAGATATTGGAGGAGAGGGGGATCGTGGTGCTGGCTTGGGGCGAGAATGGTTTCCGCGAGCTCACCAACAGCGTGCGTCCGATCCGAACCCCCGAGGATATGCGGGGCCTGAACGTGCGCGTGGCGGGTCCCATGTACGTCGATGTGATGAACTCCCTGGGCGCCAACCCTCAGCAGATGCAGTGGACCGAGACCATGACGGCCCTGCAGCAGGGTGTGGTGGACGCCCAGGAGAATCCGGTCGGCGCCGTGATCATTCCCCAGCAGATCTACGAGGTACAGGACTATCTGACGGCCTGGCACTACTCTTACGATCCCATCTTCCTGGGCATCTCCAGGGAGAAGTGGAACGGCTACGACGCTGACACCCAGTCGGCAATTCGCCAGGCGGCCGAGGAGGCCATGGTCTACCAGGTGGATATCACCCGCGAGAGTACCGCCGAGGGTCTCGACTTCCTGCGCGAGCAGGGTATGGAGATCACCGAGCTCTCAGAAGAGGAGATTGCTGCCTTCCGGGAAGCGACCCAGCCGGCCTTTGCCGAGTGGGCCGAGAGGGTGGGACCGGAGATCGTCGCTGCCTTCCAGGAGGCGATCGACGCCAGCGGCGACTGACAGCCCGCTACCGCATTCCGGGCCGTGCCTCCCTGGGGTCTCGGCCCGGACCTTTCGGTTCCTGCCAAGACTGGGCCTGACATGAGATTCCTGTTACGAGAAGCCGAGAAGATCGTCTGTGCGGCGCTCTTCCTCAGCATGACTCTGCTGGGCTTTGCCAACGTGGTGGTGCGCTATGGCACCAATTACTCCCTGGCGGCCACCGAGGAGCTGCTGACCAACGGTTTCCTGATCCTGACCGTCTTCGGCGCTGCCATCGCCGCCCGTCGGGGGGAGCATCTGGCGGTCACCATCCTCTACGACGCCCTGCCGGTGGCCCTGCGCTGGGTGGTGTTCGTGATCTCCGGGGCGCTGTCTATCCTCCTGCTGGCGTTGTCAGCCTACTTCTCCTTGGAAGTGCTGATGAATCAGCTGAACTCTGGTATGCGCTCCTACGGGCTCGGTTTGCCGGCCTGGTATTATCAAGTTGCCGTGCCGTTCGGCTTCGCGCTGATCATCATCCGCTACCTGCAGCGTCTGGTGGAAGAGGCGCGCAAGGGGCGTGCCGTGGATCGGAGCATTCCCGATGTTTGAGCTCATCGCCGATCTCCCCGCCGGTACCCGGATGGTCCTGGTGTTCTTCCTGTTGATGCTGCTGCGTGTGCCGATAGCCTTCGCGCTGGGTCTCTCCGCGGTTTATGCCATGTGGCACATGGGCTTCGGCCTGGACATAGCCGGAGACCTGATCGCCACCGGCATCACCAAGTTTTCGTTGCTGGCGATCCCTTTCTTCATCCTGGCGGGTACCCTGATGGGCTCGCTGGGTATCGCCGAACGCATGATCCGCTTCTTCCGCGTACTGGTCGGTGGCCTCCCAGGCGGCATGGGGGTGGTCGGTACCGTAGTCTGTCTGTTCTGGGGGGCGGTCAGCGGATCGGGGCCCGCCTCGGTGGCAGCGATCGGACCGATGATCATCAAGGGCATGGAGGAGGACGGCTATCGCCGTGCCTATGCGGCTGGTCTGGTCTGTACCGGGGCGGCGCTGTCCATTGTGATCCCACCCTCCATCGGCCTGGTGATCTACGGGGTGATCGCCGAAACCTCCATCTCCAAACTGTTTCTCGCCGCCATCCTGCCCGGCACCCTGATGGGCTTGATCATGATGGTGACCTTGCCGCTGGGGCGCGTCTCCCGCCACCCAACGGGAGCGTCGAGCCTGAAGGATTCACCCAGCTTGAGAGCCATGGGTCTGATGCCCTATCACGAATTCCCCTACCGTCGGCGGTTATGGCTGACCTTCCGCGAGTCCTTCTGGGGCCTGATGACGCCGGTGGTTATCCTGGGGGGCATCTACTCCGGCGTCTTCACGCCCACCGAGGCGGCGCTGGTGGCCACCGTCTACGCCCTCTGTGTCGGAGCCCTGGCCTATCGCACCCTGAGCGTGCCCAAGCTCTACGAGGCGCTCGGTGATGCTGCGGCGTCCTCGGCGGTGGTGATGCTGGTGGTAGCCTACGCCAGCTTGTTCGGCTGGGTGGTCACCGTGGATGACCTGGTGGGCACCTACTCAGGCTTGCTGCTCGGCCTGAGCGACAACGAATGGGTGATCCTGCTGGTGATCATGCTGATCCTGTTGTTGGTAGGCATGTTCATGGACGCCGTCACCGTGATGTTCATTTCGCTGCCGATTTTCCTGCCGGTGGTTCACCAGATGGGCTGGGATCCGGTGTGGTTTGGGGTGCTGCTGATGGTCAACCTCTCCATCGGGCTTATCACTCCGCCGGTGGGGATCAACCTCTACGTGGCAGCCAACGTGACCCAGCTCTCCATTGAGCAGGTGGCCAAGGGCGCCCTGCCGTTCATGCTGATCTGCCTGATAGGCCTGGCGATCATCGCCGCCTTCCCCGCGCTGTCGCTGATGCTGGTGAACGCGCTGAACTGATTCAACCGGCAAGGAGCCGATAATGACAACTTCTCCCCCTATCGCCGTGGTGACCGGTGCCGCCCGTGGCATCGGCCTGGCGACCACACGACTCTTTATCGAGCAGGGCTTCACGGTAGTGATGGTCGACCGCGACGCTCCCGAGCTAGAGAAGGCCGCCGCTACGCTGACCGGCACCGAGCCGCTGGTATGCGACGTCTCCGAGCCCGATCAGGTGGCCGAGCTGGCCCGGGAGCTGACGCGCCGCCACGGCCGTGTAGACGCCCTGGTCAACAACGCCGGCGTCGCCGATTTCCGGCCTCTGGAAGACACCGACTACGCCACCTGGCGAGAGGTCATGGCCACCAATCTCGATGGCGTCTTCCTCACCTCCCAGGCATTGCTACCGTTACTGAAAGTCGCCTGCGGGGCGATCGTCAACATCGCTTCCATCTCCGGGTTGCGCGCCAGCACCCTGCGGGTGGCCTACGGTACCTCCAAGGCAGCCGTCATCCATCTGACCCAGCAGCAGGCCGCCGAGCTTGGTGAGCACGGCATTCGCGCCAATTGCGTGGCCCCCGGTCCGGTGAATACCAAGCTGGCCCTGGCCGTGCACACCGCCGACATCCGCGCCGCTTACCACGACGCCATTCCGCTCAACCGCTACGGTTCGGAGCGCGAGATCGCCGAAGTGATCGTCTTCCTGTGTTCCGCTAAGGCGGCTTACGTGACCGGCCAGGTGGTGGCCGCTGATGGCGGCTTCCAGTCGACCGGCGTTGGCCTGCCGGCGATGAGGGCGCGATGAAGTAACGTGGCGGCCGATAGCAGAGGAGGGGACGCCCGTGGAAGCGGCGCTATTCGAAGGGAGAAATTAAATATCCAGCGGCAGGCGAGTCTCGAACTTGGTGCGCTTGCGTGAAATCAGCGTACGGAACTTGTGCACGTTATCGCTGGCATCGAGTACGCGGTCGCAGAAGCGGTCATAGCTTTCCATATTGGGCACGCTGACGACCAGCACGAAGTCCACCTCGCCAGTGACCTGATAGCACTGGGTTACCTCGGGTGCCGCCTCCACCTGCTTGATGAATTGGCCATACAGTGTCTTGTTGTCGCGAGCCATGGTGACTTCCACCAGCATATGCAAATTGGCACCAAGAGCGTCGGGCGCCAGTATCGCCACTTCGCGCTGAACGATGCCGCGCTCCCTCAGGCGTCGAACGCGCTTCAGGCACGCCGAGGGGGAAAGCCCGACCTGTTCTGCCAGTGCCTGGTTGGTCAGGCTGGTATCGCGTTGCAGCTGATCGAGAATCCTCAGGTCGAGTTTGTCCATGTGCAGGTAATTTCCTTCACGATCCTCAAAAGGCAACATTCTTCCCGTTTCGAGCCAATAACGCCATCGCATTCTTCAGGCCATGGGTAGAGTCAGTGGCTGACATATCTGATGGAACGGCTCATATGACACAACGAATTTCCGTCCGCCTGCTCAGCACTATGGGGCAGCTGCTTCGCGAGGCCTGGACGGTCTACCTTACCCTGCTCAAGGTGATGGTACCCGCCCTGCTCATCGTGAAAGCGCTAGAGATGCTGGGCATGACCGAGCAGCTCGGCTACTGGCTCTCGCCGCTGATGTCACCGCTGGGCTTGCCCGAGCCGCTGAGCCTGGTGTGGGCAGCCTCGCTGCTGACCAACATCTACACCGGGCTGGTAATCTTCTTCGAGGTGACCCGGGATACGTCCCTTACCGTGGCGCAGGTAACCGTGCTCGGTACACTAATGGCCGTGGGGCACTCGTTGCCGATAGAAGGGGCAGTGGCGCGCATGGCCGGCGTGCCCTGGTGGTTGACGTTGCTGCTCCGCGTGGGAGGGGCCTGGCTGCTGGGCTGGCTGCTGCACCTGAGCTATTCCCTTGGGGGGTGGCTCCAGCATGCCAACCACGTGGTGTGGCAGCCGACGCCACGGGACGCCTCGCTTATCACCTGGCTGCAAGACCAGGCCACGATGCTGATTACCATTTTCGTAGTGATTCTGGCGCTGATGATATTGCTGAGGCTGCTGCGGCGGCTGGGCATCGAGCGGCTGATTCACAAGCTGCTCTTCCCTCTATTGCGGCTGCTGGGGATCGGCCCGGCGGCGGCCAACATCACCGTGATCGGCATTACGCTGGGGCTGAGCTTCGGTGCCGGCCTGCTGCTGCGAGAGGCGCAGTCGGGCCGGCTGACCCCGCGGGATATCGTCCTCACGCTCTGTTTCCTCGGGCTATGCCATAGCCTCATCGAGGACACGCTGCTGATCATGCTGATGGGTGCCGATCTCTCCGGCCTGCTGTGGGCACGGCTTGGCTTTGCACTGGTGACGATTGCCCTGCTGGCCAGGCTGCCCTGGTTGAGCCGTGCTCGGTTGCCAACCTGGATATTTGCTGCCCGGGCAGTGGCGGAGAGAAAATAGCCGCTGGCTGAGCTCGCTCTCTATCATGGCCGGCTCGGCAAGGCCCACGGCTCGAGTACGGCCTTTCTCGCACTGCTGCATGAAGCCTATCGGGCCGAACTGCTCGAACGGCTTTGAGGTGGCACCTGTTGAAAGGACGGCACGTCGAACCGATGCCATGGGGGGCATCAAGCCATTGGGCTGTTGAGGAAGCTTGCTGCCCTATGGTCGCTGGCATAGGCCACATTGAGACGCAGCCAGGGCGAGGCATCTCTGTGGGGAAAGAACACATCCCCCGGGGAGAGTCGAATGCCGAGCTGAGCGGCCCGCTCCGCGAGCTGTGAGGAGCGCTCGACGGCGGGGTGGCGAGCCCAGATGAACATGCCGCCGGCAGGGGGATAGAACACCTCCCATCCGGCTTTTTTCACCAGATCTAGTGTCGCGGCCATCTGCCCGGCGAGCTTTATCCTGAGCCGCTCCGTCAATTTTCGGTAAGAGCCGTTCTCCAGCATGGTGGCAACCACCTGCTCGGCAAAAGGCGAGGTGGAGATTGTGGTGAGCATCTTGATATCGACCAAGCGCTTCAGCAGCGGAGCCTGGGTGGCAATGAAGCCCACCCGCAATGCGCTGGACAGGCTCTTGGAGAAACTGCCCAGGTAAATTACCCGCTCCAAGCCATCCAGGGCCGCGAGCCGTGGCGTAGGGTCATGCTGGAAGTCGGCATAGATGTCGTCTTCGATGATCTGAACGTCATGGCGTTGCGCCAGCTGCAGCACACGATGTGCGACGGTGGGCGCCAGGGTCGTGCCGGTGGGGTTCTGGAACACGCTGTTGGTGAAGAACAGCTTGGGCCGGTAGCGGCTAAGCAGTGTCTCGAGGTGCTGCGTGTCCGGCCCATCGGAGAGGCGAGGAACGCCAATCACCCTGACCCGCTGCAGGTGTAGCAGGCCGAAGAGGTTGTAGTAGCCCGGGGCCTCGACGAACACCACATCGCCGGGGGACAGCAACAGCCGCACGATGAGATCCAGCGAATGGCTGCCGCCTCCGGTCATGAGAATCTGGTTGGCCTGGGTGTTGATGTCGAGTAGTCGCAGCCGCTCCTGAATCAGCTGCCGCAGCCTCGGTGCACCCAGGGGCGTGCTGTAATCGAAGAGGCTTGGCCCGCTATGGCGAGCCACCTGACGCACGGCGTAGGTCAGGTCGTCGTTCTCTCGCCAGTGGCTCGGTAGCCAACCGCATCCCAGCTTCAGCTCGCCCTCATCCGCCTGGAAGAGTCGCCACATCTCATCGGTGACATCCTCCATGCCGACAGGTGGCGTCTGTGCATCCCGGGTTGCGCTCACGGCAACATAGAAACCGGAGCCCGGTCGGGCGCGAATCACGCCGTGCGCCACCAGCTGATCATAGGCCTCGATCACTGCATTGCGGCTGATGTCGTGATCCGCTGCGAGACGCCTGATGGAAGGCAGTCGCTGACCGCTACCGGCAGCGTGGTGCTCGATCCAGCCGCCGATGCCATCCACCAGCTGCTGGACGATGGGCGTGTTCGAGTGCCTGTCGAGGCGCAGCTTCATGGATAGGGGCTCTCCGTTGCATCCAACCGTTCGGCAAAACGCGGGAACAGTGCCGTGATAACCGCTGAGAAGTGTACCTTACCGCGACTTCGTGCGGATGCGAGCCTGAGCTGCCATGCCATCGATGATCTCGTCCGACAGGGAGCGTCTCGCCATGCCTCGAACCAGTGCCCTCCGTTTTGCCTTTGCCCTGTGCATGATCACCACGGCGGTGAACCTGCAAGCGCCGCTATACGATGCCTTGGCTGCGCGAAGCGGTGCCGGAGTGGGTGCCACAAGCGTTGCGTTTGCCTGCTATGTGCTTGGCATCTTGCCGGTGCTGCTGGGGCTCAATGGGCTTGCCGACAGGGTGGGGCGCAAGCCGTTGATCGTGACGGCGCTGCTGCTGTGCCTGGCCGCCACGACCTTGACGCTCCTGCTGCCCGGCCTGGTGACCCTAGGCTTTGCCCGCTTTCTGATGGGGATCGGTACGGCACTCACGTCGGCAGTCGCCCCAGCGTACATGTGTGGCTTCTTTGCCGGTGAGGACACCCGCAGGCCCGCCAACTGGGTAACGGCCAGTACCGCGCTAGGATTCGGCCTGGGCGCGGCGCTCACCAGTCTATTCGTGCTGCATACGCCAACCCTGACACCACCGAGTCTATGGCTCTATCTGGGCGCCGCTTCTCTGGCATTCATGCTAGTGATAACGTTAAAGGACGATTCACCCCGGCTGGCGCAAGCGGAGATGCTGCGCTTGCCTGCCTATCCATCAGGCACCCTTGGTTACGGGCTGGCCATCTTGTTGGCATGGGCCAGTGTAGGACTGGTGATTGCGATTCTGCCCTCAGCGCTGGCCCAGCATGGCCTAGCGGGCTGGGCCGGTTTTGCGACCTTTGGTATCTGCAGCTGCGGTGTGCTGTTCCAACCCTGGGCCAGGCGGCTGGCGCCGCAGATGGCGACGCAAGTGGGCCTGGTCATCTTGCCGCTGGCCTATGCACTGATTGCCTGGGGCGCGTTGCAGGGCGAATTGGTGGCCGTGCTACTGGGGACCGTTGCCGCAAGTAGCGCCTGCTATGGTTTTATCTATCTGGGTGGCCTGAGTGGCGTGCTTGACGTGGCGCAGGAGCACTCGTCGCGGGCGAGCGCCGGCTATTTCCTGATGGCCTACCTCGGCTTCAGCATTCCGGTCATCACCACAGGGGTGCTGGCCGATACCTTTGGCCACGGTGCTGCGCTTTGGATCTTCGGCGTGGCGCTGTTGGGTGGGGTGGTCGCGGCACTCGGTGTCATCCGGCGTGATGGCGATGCCATCGTCTATATCAGGGAGGAGAAACGACAGTGACGTTAATGACCGTACTGCTATTCATACCCGCATGCTTTGCACTGAATATGGCCCCTGGGCCCAATAACCTACTCTCCATGGCCAATGCAAAGCGCTACGGCATCAAGGTGGCCTGCTATGCCGGTATCGGCCGCCTTGTAGCGTTCGTGGGCATGATCACGCTAGCGGCCACCGGGCTTGCCACGCTGCTATATACCTCTGAGAAGCTCTTCCTGGCGATAAAGCTGGTGGGAGGGCTATATCTGATCTGGTTGGCGTTCCAGCTATGGACGGCAGATACCTCCGACAGCGGGGGGCAGGCCCTGGGTGGAAAGAGCCTGTTACAACTGGCGAGGCAAGAGTTCCTGCTGGCCGCCGGTAACCCCAAGGCGATCCTTATCTTTACCGCGTTTCTGCCGCAGTTCGTCGACCCCGCCGGCCATGTGGCGGGCCAGTTCCTGGTCCTAGGCGTGCTGTTTTTAATGCTCGAGTGGGTCGCCATCGCCGGGTATGCGTTCTTTGGCAAAGCCTTGCGTTACTGGTTCTCGCGCCCCGCGATGCGACGGCTGTTCAATCGGGTATGCGCGGGGCTGATGGGGAGCGCTGGGGTCGGCCTACTCCTGGCGCGCCGCGAATGACCAGAAGCGTGCGTCAACACTCGGCGGCCTACTTTGATGACTTATTTGCAGGGCCTGACCTGTGTCTCGGCCACTCGGCTTGGCTGCCGACGCAGGTTAAGGGTCTGCAGCAAGGCCCCCAGGATGGCTACGCCGCCGGCACAGGCGGCTAATGTCCAGACAGGTAACTGTAGCAACAGTACAAAACCGCCCGCCGCAGCGCCAATGGCGCTGCCCAGATAGAGGGCCGACTCGTTAAGGGCAATGGCGAGGTTACCGTCGCCCTGTGCTTGACGAGCGCGAATCAACTCATTGTTTTGCGGTACCTGCAGGGCCCAACCGACGGCGCCCCAGGTGGCGATCGGCAGCATCACTACCCAGGCATTAAGAGCGGCTGATAGCGGCAGCACGAACAGAGAAGCTGCCAGAATCAGCATGATGGCAAAGGTCAGCTGGGGCCCTTTGAGACGATCCACTAACGGACCGATGAGGAAGCTGCCCAGCACGCCGCCAATGCCCCAAACCCAGAGATAGGGAGTGACTGAGCGTACGGCGCCATAAACCGGATCAGTCATCAGGGGAGCGATAAAGGTATACATCCCCAGGCTGGCAACGGCTGCCAGCAGAGAGACCGTCAGGATAACCAGTACATGACCGTCGCTGAGGATCGCTAGCTTCTGTCCCAGCGAGCTGGTTTTAGCTGCCGGTAGGACGGGAAGTCTCAGCACTAAGCCGATAAAGGCAATCAAGCCGAGGAGTGCTACCAGCCACAGCGCTGATTGCCACCCCATCTGCTCCGCAAACAGCAGGCTGAGTGGCACGCCCAGTACCACGCCGCTGGCCATGCCGCCCATGATGATGGCGATAGCCTTGCCGCGACGTTCAGGAGTCGAGACGGCGGCTGAGGCGCCAATGCCCATGGCCAGGTAGACACCGGCACCTATACCGGCAATGGCGCGCCATACCATCAGCGCAGTGAAGTTCTCGGCCAATGCGCTGGCAGCATTGGCTATGATGAAAACGCCAAGGGCAAGCAGCAGGCCTGAGCGTTGGCGGTGTGCTGGGGTCAGGGCAACGAAAATAGGAGAGCCCAGCCCATAGGCCAGGGTGAAAGCGGTTACCAACTGTGCAGCCACCGCCACGGATACCGCGAAGGAGTCTTCGATCATCGGAATCAGCCCTGCAGTAACATAGGAGGCCATGCCGAGGGAAAAGGCTCCCAACGCTATTAGGTAGATGGAGGATTGGTTGGCTGTTTGCATACTCATTACCCTTTGTGGATCTACGCAATATCAAGATGTTTTTTCTGATCGGATAAGATCTCTGGCTCGGGTGCGTCAGCCAGACAAGGTATTCTTCTTCGGTTTTTCGAAGAGTACAATTTGACCGTTTATGCTATTACTTGAGGTAACTGGATGAGCACGCCTCAGATACTCGAGCAACATCCTCGGGCAGAACTGGCTGATTTTTTGCGGAGCCGCCGAGAGCGCATCTCACCGCAGGACGTTGGTTTACCGGTTGGTGGCAGACGCCGTACACCTGGGTTGCGGCGCGAAGAGGTGGCGGCTTTGGCTGGGGTTGGTTTGTCCTGGTACACGTGGCTGGAGCAAGGTCGGGACATTAAGGTGTCCTCAACGTTTCTCGACAATCTTGCTCGGGTGCTCAAGTTGGATGCGACCGAGCGTCGCCACTTGTTCTTACTGGCTCACCGGCGGTTGCCCCAGGAATCCGGGCACACCTCGTGCAAGGTACCTATGATAGTCGGCCGTTTGCTGGAAGATCTCCCTACACGCCCGGCTTATGTGCTGAACCTGCGCTGGGATGTATTGGCTTGGAACTCAGCTGCCGATCGAGTCTTTGGCTTTACAAGGGTCCCAGGAAATCAGCGCAATCTATTATGGATGCTGT
The DNA here is from genome assembly GCF_002286975.1 of Halomonas salipaludis. GTDB lineage: Bacteria > Pseudomonadota > Gammaproteobacteria > Pseudomonadales > Halomonadaceae > Franzmannia > Franzmannia salipaludis. The sequence continues at coordinate 90,421 of NZ_NSKB01000010.1, read as the reverse complement.
TTACTAGTCCGGCACTGCGAGAGCTCTTTACCCCTTGGGATGAACAGGCACTCCAGATATTATCGAGCTTTCGTCGTGACTTCGTGCGTGCCATCCACGACCCAGATATCACTGATCTGGTGAGAGAGTTGGAAACGGTATCACCAGATTTTAAGGCCTGGTGGCAACAGCAAAATATCCATGGCCCATGTCAGGGAGTTCGCAATTTACTGATCCCTACGGTAGGCCACGTGACGTTTGAGCATACTACCCTGACAATCGATGATGAGCGTCACCTGCGCCTTGTCTACTACGCTGCGAAGGAAGGGGAACCCGAGAGTCGATCCTTTGTGCAGTGGCTGCAACGAGAATCGGCACCGGTATCGAACGCGGGTTGTGCATGCTAAGCGTTAACCGGTCGGCGACAAGATCCTGTCGATGCTCATCCTCAAGGAGGACGAGCTGGAAGCATGCTGACAAAACCGTGCATTGACGATTGCCCGTGACCACAACACTGCCTCATGCCTTAGTGAGAATTGCCCTTGACACACTGCTCGGTTACGGTAATAGGGCTAAGGCCACTGAAGATGGCTCATGCAATGACAGGGTACGCATGGACTGCCGCACCAGGATGATGCCAAGCATCATCAATGCTGCCAGGTAGGGGCGGTAGCGTATCTAAGGTGCGTCACTAACCGCTCTACGAGAGGCTTCGTAGTGTTTCACACCTGGCGGGAAACCTGCCGGTGGTGCCTAACCATATTCGCTCGTTGCTTGCGCCCGGCGGGCTCTTCATCACCAAGACGCCGTGTGTTGGTGACATGAATATGCTGATCCGCCTCGTCATCCCGGTTATGCGCCTCGTGGGCAAGACACCCAGTTCCGTTACCTCAACCAGGACCATAGCTACCGAATGTCAGTGGCGGAGCCGGTATTCGGCAATATCAGCACCACGAAACGATTGAACCGATTCGGACTTCGTGGCAATGAAGAAGGTACAGGGTCAGCTAGGTTTCTTGGCCAAGCAAATTGCCCGGTTGGTGGGTGGTACAAAAATCAGGATATAGGCAGTAAGAAAGGCTCAGAATCGAGCTTTTCTACAGCCGCGTTACACGTACTAAGGAAATCGCATGATTGTAATTTATGGAGTAAAAGATCGGTTGAATCCTATAAAGGCGAAGCTATCGAATGTGATTCACGAATGTATGCAATCTGTTTTGGGTATGCCAGAAGACAAGCGAGCGCATAGGATTGTGCCTTTAGAGCGAGAGGATTTTTATTACCCCGGCGGCAGAAGCGATGCCTATACGGTAATAGAAATCAATATGATGTCGGGTCGGAAGCCGGAGACGCAAAAGGCTCTTATCAAGTCGCTTTTCCAACAGCTCGAGTCGCAGCTATCCCTAGCGCCAATTGACGTTGAAATTACGATCAAGGAGCAGCAGCCGCACCAGTGGGGATTTCGCGGGATGACAGGGGATGAAGCGAATGACCTCAAGTATGAAGTCAGCGTGTGACAAAGCCATTGAATTCGCTCCCTGCGGTCGCCGAACCTCGTTTCACTCGGCCATTTATAGCGGGCGTTAAATTTTCAATCAGGTTTAGTGATGAATATTGAGATCGTAGAAAAAACAGATCACCTTAAGCTGATAGAAGTCTGGGAAGCATCGGTCAGAGCAACCCATGACTTTTTGGCTGAAGATGATCTACAGGAGTTAAAGCCGTTAATCCTGGAGCAGTACCTTGATGCTGTTGATTTAAGGTGTGTCAAAAATAGTAATGGTGAAATACTGGGATTCTGTGGTGTGCATGATGGTAATATAGAAATGCTGTTCATTTCACCTGATGTGCGTGGCAAGGGCATTGGTGCTTTGTTAGCGGCCCATGCAATCAAAGATCAGGGAGCAACCAAGGTTGACGTGAATGAACAGAATGAGCAAGCGCTAGGTTTTTACCAACATCTTGGTTTTACAGTAACGAGTCGCTCACCAGTAGATGGTCAGGGTAAGCCTTATCCACTGCTGCATATGGCGCTATAAAATTTAACAGGGACAGGTGGTAATGGAGTATTAGGAAATGGAAACAAGGAAGTCATCACGGCTGATAATCGTTGACGAATCAGGACGGTTATTGCTGTTTTTATACAAAGACGAGCACCAGTCTCCATTTTGGGCAACAGTGGGAGGAGAGCTGAAGCCCGGTGAAGGCTATGCCGAAGCTGCGAAGCGGGAGCTGTATGAGGAAACGGGACTAAGACAGGAGGTCGGAGAGGTGCTAAGGGATCGTGATGAAGTATACGCTGTAGCGAGGTCGGTACCAGCTCGTTGGCTCGAAAAATACTTTTTAGTTGAATGGCCTTCAGGCGCAGACGTATTTGCGGCGAAATGGACGGATGAGGAAAAGAGTACTATTCAAAAATGGAAATGGTGGAGCTTAGAAGAAATGCGTGAAGAAAAAGCTTCTCAGTTCAAGCCAGAGTGGATTCCTGATCTACTTCATTCCGTGTTACGTAAAAGAGCTTAACAAGTGGCTCCATTTGATGCCGAAAAGCGGCGAAGATGAGCCAGACATCGGGCAGCCGGAAAGGAGTTAGTATGAAGATTGGAGTTATTGGAGCAGGTCACATCGGTCAGGCGCTCGCCAAGCTTGCTGTTGCTCACGAGAACGCTGTGATGATCAGTAACTCTCGCGGCCCGGAAACATTAAAAGTGCTCGCCGCTGATATTGGATGCTCGGCGGGAACTTCAGCGGACGCTGCGGCCTTTGGTGAGGTGGTGATTCTTACTGTGCCATTCAAGAAAGTGTTCGAAATTAAGTCAACTCTTCTGGAAGGCAAGATAGTCATCGATACTAACAACTATTATCCAGAGCGTGACGGGAGAGTTACCGAGCTAGATGAATTGAGGACAACGACAAGTGCTATGGTCGCTAGGCACTTTCCAGGGGCGTGTGTAGTTAAGGCCTTTAATGCGATTCTCGCAGCCGATTTGCAGATAGAGTCTATCAATAGCTTCGGTTCCGCTAAGCGGTCTTTACCGATAGCTGGAGACGATAAGCAAGCAAAGCAAATTGTGGCTCGGCTACATCATCAATTTGGTTTCGACGTGGTTGATGTCGGGAGCCTTGAAGATAGCTGGAGATTTGAACGCGCCAAACCAGCATATTGTATTCCGTTAGATGTCGCAGGCCTGAAAGACGCCATAAATAAGGCCGAACGGGACATTGAACTCCCTCATGGGTCATGGCGTCGATAATGAAGATGCCCAACTTGCGCGTTGAACTTTCTGATAAGGAGGCGTAAGGTGCATAATCTTGGAGCATTCGCTATCATTCTTGACGATGTGTCACGTGTTTTGCTTTGTCACCGGACGGATTTCGATGCGTGGAATTTACCTGGCGGAAAAGTAGAGCGCCAGGAATCGCCGTGGAAAGCCGCACAGCGTGAAGCTCTGGAAGAAGTGGGCCTTGTTGTGAGAGTTGAGCACTTAATCGGTGTCTATTCTGTGCCCGAGCAGGAAGCTGTAGCGTTTACTTTTCTGTGCACTCGCATGGACGGTACTATTCATCTGAGCGATGAAGCCGACGATATTCAGTGGTTTCACAGAGATCATCTCCCCTCGAGCACACTGCCTCGTCATGCTGAGCGCATCGAAGATGCGTTCAACGAATGTGGCGATGCGTGGTTGCGTGTACAAGCCCAACAAGCGCTTGCAGCGGATGGCCCGTGTTCTACGTGCTCGCGTCACCGCTGAAGCAGGTCGTTAATCGGTAGAGACATGGAACCAGTCATCCAGGAAGAAATCAGCGGTTGTGGTATTGCGGCAAGTGCTACTCTAGCGGGCATTAGCTATGCAGAAGCCAAGCGCAGGGCAAACGCTCTGGGAATTTACGCTGCAGACCCGACACTCTGGTCGGAGACAGCCCACGTTCGCAAGCTTCTACGTGAACTCGGGATTTCGGTGTCACCGAAAGAAACACCATTCGAGTCGTGGGGACGCCTGCCAGACAAGGCCCTAATGGCGATCAAATGGCGCCTGGAGCAGGGCAAACCATTCTGGCATTGGGTCGTGTTTGTCAGAGAAGGTGGCGAGGCGGTGGCGCTGGACTCCAAGAAGGCATTGAAATCGAATGTTCGACGTGATTTCGGGCGCATCAAGCCTAAATGGTACATTGAGGTAACTAATTAACAGGCCATAGTCTGTGCTTTGCTGTAGCTACTCCCTAAAAGCCGCCAGTGCGCTGAGCACCGGCGGCTTTTTTGTTTCACGCCGACCTACCTCAGGCTTCGATCACGACCTTCTCGCCATCGAAGCGCACCGGCCAGGTGCGCAGCGTTACGCTCTCGTCCTCCACGCAACTGCCATCCTCGAGGCGGAAGTGCTGCTTGTAGATCGGCGAGGCGACCACCGGTTCGCCCTTGATATCGCCGACGATGCCGCGGGCGATGACGTTGGCATCGGAGAAAGGGTCGTGGTGGTCAATGGCATAGAGTTCCTGGGCGTGGCCTGGCAAATAGAAGATTGCCACTTGGGCCGGGCCCTCGGCGGTTGCGAGCCAGGCGGCGACGCCGGAGAAGGTTACCAGGTCGGCCTTGGTGCAGATGGTTTGCCAGGTCACGTCGGTGTGTGCCTCATCTTTTAGTGCTGTCGCAGTGTTCATGGATGCATCCTGTAAGTTCTGGGAAATCGGCGAGCGAGATGAATCGCTAGGCGCGTGGCGCACCGAAGGCGAGACATAACGGGGTGTTAGGCGAGCCTTCGGGGGGCTGCGCAACAACGCGATTCGCTCGCGCAGCCATTTCCATTAAGCCGGGCGTAGCTGGCCGCGCTCACTGGTAAAGATAATGTCCGGATCCGGGCGCGCGTCGTTGACGAAGCTGCGGAAGCGCTTGAGCTTCTCCGGGTCGCTGATGGCATCGGCCCATTCGCACTGGTAGTTGTCGATCACCGTCTGCATCTGGCGCTCGAGTTCATCGCCGAGGCCGAGGCTGTCGTCGAGGATCACTTCCTTGAGGTAATCCAACCCGCCCTCGAGGTTCTCGCGCCACACCGAGGTGCGCTGCAGACGGTCGGCGGTGCGCACGTAGAACATCAGGAAGCGGTCGATGGTGCGGTAGAGCTGCTCGTCGTTGAGGTCGGTGGCGAACAGTTCGGCGTGGCGCGGGCGCATGCCGCCGTTGCCGCAGACGTAGAGGTTCCAGCCGTGCTCGGTGGCGATAATACCGATGTCCTTGCTCTGCGCCTCGGCGCATTCGCGGGTACAGCCGGAGACGCCGAACTTGATCTTGTGCGGCGCGCGCAGGCCCTTGTAGCGGTTCTCGAGCTGAATCGCCATGCCCACGCTGTCCTGCACGCCGTAGCGGCACCAGGTGCTGCCGACGCAGGATTTCACGGTACGCAGCGACTTGCCGTAGGCATGGCCGGTCTCGAAGCCGGCTTCGATCAGCTCGCCCCAGATATCCGGCAGGTCTTCGAGGCGGGCGCCGAACAGGTCGATGCGCTGGCCGCCGGTGACTTTGGTGTAGAGGCCGTACTTCTGGGCCACCTGGCCGAGTACCACCAGCTTGTCCGGGGTGATCTCGCCGCCGGCGATACGCGGCACCACCGAGTAGGTGCCATTCTTCTGCATGTTGGCCATGAAGGTGTCGTTGGTGTCCTGCAGCGGCACATGGGCGGCGTCGGTGATCGGCTCGTTGAAGCAGGAGGCGAGGATCGAGGCCACCGCCGGCTTGCAGATATCGCAGCCGAGACCATGGCCATGTGTCTCGATCAGCTCGCCGAAGGTCTTGATGCCCTCGACGCGGACGATGTCGTAGAGCTCCTGGCGGGTATGGGCGAAATGCTCGCAGATCGACTGGTCGACCTCGACGCCGCGGGCGGTCAGCTCGTGGTCCACCACGCTCTTGAGCAGTGCCGCGCAGCCGCCGCAGCCGCTGCTGGCCTTGGTGTCGCCCTTGACCGTGGCCAGGTCCACCGCGCCGGCGTCGATGGTGGCGCAGATATCGCCCTTGGTGACGTTGTGGCACGAGCAGATGGTGGCGGTTTCCGGCAGCGCGTCCGGGCCTAGCGCCGGGGCGCCTTCGCTGCTCGGCAGGATCAGCGAGGCGGGGTCGTCGGGGAGCTCGAGCCCGTTGTCGTAGTACTGCATCAGGGTGTCGAAGTAGCCGTTGTCGCCTACCAGCATGGCGCCAAGCAACTGCTTGCCGTCGCTGGAGACCACCAGCTTGCGATACTCCTGCTTGATCTGGTCGAGATAGCGGAAATTGCGCGCCCCGGGGTTCTGGTTGCCGTGGGCATCGCCGATGGAGCCGACGTCGACGCCGAGCAGCTTGAGCTTGGTGCTCATATCGGCGCCCTGGAAGCGCGTCTCGCCGCCCATCAGGGTCGACAGCGCGGCCTTGGCCATCTGGTAGCCGGGGGCGACGAGGCCGAAGATGCTCTGGTTCCACAGCGCCACTTCACCGATGGCAAGGATCTGCGGGTCGCTGGTCAGGCACTGGTCGTCGATCACCACGCCGCCGCGCTCGCCGACCTCCAGGCCGCAGTCGCGGGCCAGCTCGTCGCGGGGGCGAATGCCCGCCGAGAACACGATCAGGTCGGTCTCGAGGATCTTGTCGTCCTGGAACACCATGCGATGGCGGGCAGTATCGCCGTCCTCGATGCACTGGGTGGCGCGCTCGGTGAGGACTTGAACGCCGAGCGACTCGATCTTCTCGCGCAGCAGCTCGCCGCCCTCGGTATCGACCTGCATCGGCATCAGCCGCGGGGCGAACTCGACTACCGCGGTATCCAGGTCGAGGCCGCGCAGGGCGTTGGCCGCCTCGAGGCCGAGCAGGCCGCCGCCCACCACTACGCCGGTATTGGCTTTCTCAGCCGCGGCGCGGATGGCATCGAGGTCCTCGAGGGTGCGGTAGACCAGGCAGCCGTCGCGGTCGTTGCCGGGAATCGGCGGCACGAAGGGGAAGGAGCCGGTGGCCAGCACCACCCGGTCATACGGGTAGCGATCCTGGTCGGTGACCACCTCATTGGCCTGGCGGTCGATCGTCAACACCGCCTCGTTGAGGCGCAGCTCGATGCCGTGCTCGGCGTAGTAGTCGGCGGTGGAGAGCGCCAGGGAGTCGGCATCGCGGCCGCTGAAGTACTCCGAGAGATGTACGCGGTCGTAGGCCAGGTGGCGCTCCTCGCCGAACACCGTGACCTGGTAGCGGTCCAGCGCGCCCTGCTCGACGAGCTGCTCGACCAGATGATGGCCGACCATGCCGTTACCGATGATGATCAGGCGCTGCTTGGTGGATGCGGGGGTAGTCATGCGGCCTCCTCGACGGGGCGTTGCAGATGAGCGGAGTCGGCGGCGCGGTCGGCGTCCTCGGCGGCTGCATCGAGCAGCGCCTGGACATCGGCCGGGCCGAAAAGTAGTGCCTGGCGGCAGGCGTTGAGGTCGCTGCCGGCCAGGGCCTGTTCGAAGGCCCAGGGGCCGATGCGGGTATCGCCGTAGAGCACTACGCCCTCCAGGCGGCCATCGCGCAGCAGCAGGCGGCGGTAGTCGCCGCGCTCCGGGTCGTGGTAGCTGAGCACGTCGTGTTCCGGGGCCGCCTCGGTGGGGCCGAAGGCGTAGAGCGACACGCCGCTGATCTTGAGCTTGGTAGCGCTGGGCTGCTCGACGTAGCCGCCGACCGCCTCACCGGCGAGATGCGCGGCGAGCACCTCGACCTGGCGCCAGATCGGCTCGACCAGGCCGTAGGTGTGCTGCTCGAACTGGCAGCACTCGCCGAGGGCGTGAATCGCCGGGTCGCTGGTGGTGAGGTGGGCATCGACGAGAATGGCGCGGTCGCTGTCGAGCTCGGCGTCGTGGCCCAGTTCAGCATTGGGGGTGATCCCCGCGGCTACTACCACACAGTCGGTGACTAGGCGGCGGCCATCTTCGAGGTGGACCGCGGCGACCCGGCCGTGGCCGTCGTCCTCGACGGCGGCCAGCCGGGCGTCGGTGATAACCGTGAGCCCGCGGCTGGCGAGCTCAGCCTCGAGCAGCCCGGCGGCGGTGGCATCGAGCTGGCGATTCATCAGCCGCGAGGCGCGCTGCAGCACGCTGACCGCCATGCCGCGCTTGCGCAGCCCTTCGGCGGCCTCCAGGCCCAGCAGGCCGCCGCCGATCACCACGGCGCTGCCGCCGCCTTGCGCGCACTCCGTGAGGGTGGCGGCGTCCTCCAGGTCACGAAAGCCGTGGACACCCTGGAGATCGATGCCGGGCACCGGGGGCATGGCCGGGCGCGAGCCGGTGGCCAGCACCAGGCGGTCGTAGTCGAGCCGGCGCCCGCTGGCGGTGATCACCTGGCGCGCCTGGCGTTCGATACGCTCGACGCGGTCACCGAGGATCAACTCAACGCCCTGCTCGGTATACCAGTCGGCGTCGCGCAGGGTCAGGGCGGCGTGGTCCAGCTCGCCGGCCAGCAGCGGCGAGAGCAGGATGCGGTTGTAGGCCGGCACCCGCTCGGCGCCGACCACGGTGATCTGTGACGGCGGCGTGGGCCGGACCAGCAGCGCCTCGACCAGCCGCTGGCCGGCCATGCCGTTGCCGATGATCAGCACCCGGTCGCGGTGACTAGGGCCTTCGGGCATTGGGGCTTGGGACGTTGGTGTCATGTCGGTCGACTCCTCGATGACTGGAGCATGCGGCCAAAAAAAAAGACGCCTCGGCGTCCTGCTGGAGCAGGAAGCCAAGACGTCTGTGTCTGGTGGTGACGATCACCATTGACCGTCGGGCGACCGCGATGCCGCCGAATTATTGCGTTGCTCTAGCTAAAGCAAAGCGCCTGCCAACCGGCAGTAATTTCGCCTTTTAGTAGGATTTTCAGTCGACTGGAGGTGTGGCGTAGGGGAGGAGCTGGCCCCATAACGGGGCCAGTTGCACATCAGTGGTGCAGGGTGCGGTCGAAATGCACGGCGCTGTAACACTCGCTGAGGGTGGCGAGATCGAGCTGCTGACCTTGATCGCGCAGCTGCTGGTCGATCTGTTCGGCGAGCAGCTCGGCAAACGCAGGGTCGGGGCGCAGCATATCGCGGCCGCAGAGCCGCTGCCGCAGTGGCGGGGCGTCGATGGGCAGGGTCGCGAGGTGGCCCACCGAGCGGTCGAGGTAGGGCGGCAGGGCCAGCCAGTCGCGAGCCTGCAGGCGGTTGGCCGGCGACTCGGCGAGCCAGTCGCTGGCGGCGGTCAGTGCGTGAATCAGCCGGGCTAGCGTCGCCGGGTAGCGATTCGCCCAGGAGCGGGTCACGCCGAGGACCTTCTCCGGCTGCTCCGGCCACAGCTGGGCGCCAGTGGCGACGATGCGACCGACCTGGCGGTGCTCGGCGAGGCTGCCCCAGGGCTCGCCGACGCAGAAGCCGTCGATCTTGCCCTGCTGCAGGGCGTCGACCATGCGCGGCGGGGGCAGCGCCACCAGCTCGACGTCGCGATCGGCATCGATGCCGCCCAGGCTCAGCCATTGGCGCAGCTGATAGTGCTGGCAGGAGTGGGGGTAGACCATCCCCAGGCGCGTAGGGCCGCTGGCGCCGGGCAGGTAGCCGGCCAGCGCGCTGGCGCTGGCGGCCGGGTCGTCGCTGAGGCGAGCCGTGCAGGCGTCGGCCAGCGCTTCGGAGAGTACGATGGCGTTGCCGTTACGGCTCAGGGTGATCGGCGCCAGGGTATCGCAGGGCGCGCGCCCCAGCCCCAGGCTCATGGCCAGTGGCATCGGCGCCAGCATATGGGCACCGTCGAGCAGCCCGGCGGCGACCTTGTCGCGCAGCGTCGACCAGGCGTTCTGGCGCGATAGCGTGACCTCGAGGCCCTGATCGGCAAACAGGCCGCGCTCGCGGGCGACCACCAGCAGTACGCAGTCGAGCAGCGGGATGAAGCCCAGCTGCAGGCGCGACAGCTCGGCCGGAGGAAGCGTGTTCATAAGCCTTTCTCTAGTCGTTCGAGGATGTCGATGACGCTCGTGGCGACCTCGGCGATGCGCTGGCCGCGGTCCATGGCCAGCTTGCGCAGCATTTGGTAGGCCTGCTCTTCGTCACAGCTCTGGTGGCGCATCAGCAGGCCCTTGGCACGTTCGATGCGTTTGCGCTCGGTGAGTTGCGTACGGGTGCGATCGAGCTCCTGGCGCATCGATTGAAAGGCTTCGAAGCGGGCGATGGCGACCTCGATGATCGGCTTGACCCGCCCCTGCACCAGGCCGTCGACCACGTAGGCGCTGACGCCGGCCTTGAGTGCCGACTGCATGGTGTCGGGGTCGTGCTGGTCGGCGAAGAACACCACCGGGCGCGGGTTCTCGCGGTTGAGCTGGGTCATGCTGTCGAGGGTGTCGCGGTCCGGCGATTCCATGTCGATGATCACCACGTCGGGCTGATGTCTGGCCACCATATCATTGAGGCTGGCAGGGCTCTTGAGGTGGCAGATCACCCGATGACCTTCCCTGACCAGCGCCTCCTCGACCATGGCGGCGCGCACCTCTTCATCATCGACCAGTAGAACATCAAGCGCTGGGGGCATGGTGTGGGCTCGTCTCGCTGTAGTTGAGGCGCACGTACTTAGGTACTGCAAGTTATATTCCACGTCGACCCATAGAGCGTCTGCAAAAGGGCTGCACTCGTCTTCGTTTGCCTCTTTTGCAAACGCCCTCTCCGTGGCCGGTGTGGCGGCGCATGCGCTACCAAATGGGCGGCTTTGTATTCCTCGGCAGGCTGCTGCGCCGCGTCATACTGGTGCAAAACCCAGGCCAAGCGCAATGCTGTGGTGCGAGGAGCGCCACCCATCAGATGCGGGGCGCTGCCCACGGTATGTCGCCAGACCCGGCCCGCTGGGCAGTGGCGGCGGGCTAGGGTGTAGCTGGCATGGCGCTTGCTTGGTATGTACCTATTACTATGACTACAGCATAGATAATTGCCGAGGGCCAACGCCGGCTCTCACCCGACAGCGACGTCCACTATCGACATCCTGAGATGTCGAAAGTGGACGTTTTTGCGTTTTAGCCCTTGCATCGGGCGGCGGCGAAACGAGGAGTCACCATGTATCAGGCCGATGATTCAGCGCCGATATGCGATCAAGCAAAGACCACCTGCCCCTACTGCGGGGTAGGCTGTGGCGTGACCGCAACCATCGAGGGTGGGGCGATAACCGCCGTGGAAGGGGATCGCCAGCACCCGGCCAACTATGGGCGCCTGTGCGTCAAGGGCTCGGCGCTGCACGAGACCCTGGGCCAGCAGGGGCGCCTGACTCGGCCGTGGGTGGATGGCGCCGAGGTCGACTGGGACACAGCGCTGGACGCCGTGGCCAGCCGCTTAACGGCGATCCGCAACGAGCATGGCAATCAGGCGCTGGCGGCCTACCTCTCCGGCCAGCTGCTGACCGAGGACTACTACGTCGCCAACAAGCTGTTCAAGGGATTCCTTGGCACGCCGCACCTGGATACCAACTCGCGGCTGTGCATGGCCTCGGCGGTGGCCGGCTACAAGCGTGCCTTTGGCGCCGATGCGGTGCCGTGTTGCTACGAGGACCTCGAGGAGGCCGAGCTGGTAGTGCTGGTGGGCTCCAACCTGGCTTGGAACCATCCGGTGCTCTATCAGCGCATCAAGGTGGCCAAGACCCGCAATCCGTTGATGCGGGTGGTGGTGATCGATCCGCGGGTCACCGACAGCTGTGAAATCGCCGACCTCTACCTGGGACTCAAGCCCGGCAGCGACGCGCGCTTGTTCAACGGCCTGCTGAGCTGGATGGCGGCCAAGGGCAAGCTGGACGAGCTCTATCTCACGCGCCATACCCAGGGCTTCGACGAGGCGCTGGCTGCGGCCCGCGAGGAGGCCAGCGACCTCGAATCGGTGGCCGCCGACTGCGATCTCGACGCCGAGGCGCTGGAGACCTTCTTCTACTGGTTTGCCAGCCAACTGCACGTAGTCACCCTCTACTCCCAGGGCGTCAACCAGTCCTCCAGCGGCACCGACAAGTGCAACGCGATCATCAACTGCCACCTGGCCGGTGGCAAGCTGGGTCTGCCCGGCGCCGGGCCCTTCTCGATCACCGGCCAGCCCAATGCCATGGGCGGCCGCGAGGTGGGCGGGCTGGCCAACCAGCTGGCCGCGCATATGGACTACCACACCCCCGGCGCCATCGATCGGGTGACCCGCTTCTGGCGCACCGCGTCGCTGATGCCGACCCTGCCCGAGGGCCCGGGCCATAAGGCCGTCGAGCTGTTCAGTGCCATCGAGCGCGGTGAGGTCCAGGCGCTGTGGGTGATGGCCACCAACCCGGCGGTGAGCCTGCCGGACGCCGCCCGGGTGCGCGCGGCACTGGCCAAGTGCCCGCTGGTGATCGTCTCTGAGTGCGTCACCGACACCGACCTGCTGGCCTATGCCGATATCGTGCTGCCGGCCTCGAGCTGGTCGGAGAAGGACGGCACCGTGACCAACTCCGAGCGCTGCATCTCGCGCCAGCGCGGCCTGCTACCGCCCCCCGGGGAGGCGCGCCACGACTGGTGGATCATGTGCGAGGTCGCCAAGCGGCTGGGCTACGGCGAGGCCTTCGCCTACGCCCACCCCAGCGAGATCTTCGACGAGCATGCCCGGCTCTCGGGCTTCGAGAACGCTGCCGAGCCGGCGGGCGCCAGGCGGCTGTTCGATATCTCCGGACTGGCGGGCCTCGACCGCGCCGCCTATGATGCGCTGGCGCCGATCCAGTGGCCGGTCACCGCCCAGGCGCCGCGGGGCACCGCGCGGCTGTTCGAGGATGGCCACTTTGCCACCGACAACGGCCTGGCGCGGCTGGTGCCGATCACTCCGCGTGGTCCCGAGCAGCGCCTGAGTGCGGCGCGGCCATTGCGCCTCAATACCGGGCGTATCCGCGACCAGTGGCACACCATGACCCGCACCGCGCGCGCCCCACGGCTGATGAACCACCGCGCCGAACCGTTTATCGAGGTGCATCCCGACGATGCCGAGGCGTACGGCGTCGCCGACCAGCGCCTGGCGGTGCTGAGCAGTGAGGCCGGCGAGTATCGCGCCCGGGTGCGCGTCGCCAAGAGCCAGCGCGCCGGTGAGGTGTTCGTGCCGATGCACTGGAGCGACCGCTTCACCAAGCAGGCGCGCAGCGGCGCCCTGATCAGCGGCTACACCGACCCGCTCTCGGGGCAGCCGGAGTCCAAGCACGGCGCCGTGGCCCTGGCGCCGCTGAGTACCGCCTGGGAGGCCACCCTGTTGGTCAGCGAAGCACTCAGTGAAGCGCTCAGCGACGCTGCGCCCTGGTGCGAGAGCGACTACTGGGCACGCATTCCCATGCGCGGTTGCCAGCGCTGGCAGCTGGCCAGCGGGCAAGTCGAGCACGACTGGCTCGAGCGCCTGGCGGCCTGGCTGCCCGAGGCGGCGACGCTGTGGTGCGAGGATGCCGGCGATGGGCGGCTGCGCGCCGCGGCGGTGCGTAATGGACGACTGTGCTGGTGGGCCATGGTCGGCCCGCCCGCCGAGCTACCCGGCCTGGCCTGGCTCGAGCAGCGCTTCAACGATGCCGAACTGAGCGACACCCATCGCCGCCGGCTGCTGGCCGGCTGCGACGACGGCGCCGCCGATACCGGCCCCACCATATGCAGCTGCCACCAGGTCGGCCAGAAGGCGATCGTCTCCGCCATTCGCGACGGCGATACCAGCGTCGAGGCGCTGGGCGCGCGGCTCGCCTGTGGCACCCAGTGCGGCAGCTGTATTCCGGAACTCAAATCACTGCTCGAAGAGGAACGCACCCATGCGCGCACCAAGCCGACCCCTGAAACCCAAGTGGCCTGATGCCTTGGTCCGCCTCAGCCGGCGCATGACGGGCTACCTCACCGCGCTCGGCGCTGAGCCCTCAGGCGCCACCCCCGGCGTGACGCTGCGCGGCGAGTGTCGACCCGGCAAGGTGTACCTGGTGGGTGCCGGCAGCGGCGATGTCGAGCTGCTGACCCTCAAGGCCGCGCGGCTGCTGCAGCAGGCCGATGCGGTGGTCTACGACCGCCTGGTGGAGGAGGAGGTGCTGGCACTGATCCCCGCCGGCCGTGAGCGCTACTACGTGGGCAAGGCGCGCGGCCACCACAGCGTGCCCCAGGCCGAGATCGGTGCGCTGATGGTGCGCCTGGCCGGCGAGGGCAAGTCGGTGGTGCGCCTCAAGGGTGGCGACCCTGGGGTGTTCGGGCGCATGGGGGAGGAGCTGGCCGCCCTGGCGCAGGCCCAGGTGCCCGCCGAGATCGTGCCCGGCATTACCGCCGCCTCGGCCGCCGCGGCGAGCATGGGCATTCCGCTCACCGACCGCGGCCATGCCCAGCAGCTGCGCTTCGTCACCGCCCAGCTATGCCGCGAGGACGGCACGCCGGACTGGGCCTCGCTGGCGCGCCGCGACGAGACCCTGGTGTTCTATATGGGACTCTCCAAGGTCGCCGCCATCTGCGCCGGGCTACGCGACGCTGGCCTGCCCGGCGACTGGCCGATCATGCTGGTGGCCAACGCCAGCAAGTCCGAGCAGCAGTCACTGATCGGCAGCCTGGCAGATATGCCGGCCCAACTGGCGGATCAGCCGCTGCCCTCGCCGTGCCTGATCGTGGTCGGCAGCGTGGTGCGCATGGTCGGGACCAGTCCCGCGGTTGGGTCACGGGGTGCAGTGGGAAGCGTCGCCTAAGTAACGTTGAGTGGTTGGCCTATAGTGAAAGGGGCAGGCGGGGTTGCCGTTACCTTGGCAGCCGATTGCGCAAGACGCTACAACACCGACAACACAAGGAGTTGCCCCCATGGCCGAGACCATCATCAAGATCGACCTCGATAAGCCACCCTACGAGAACGAAAACATCCATAACCGCTGGCATCCGGATATCCCCATGGCGGCTATGGTCAAGCCCGGTGACGACTTCATCGTGGAGTGTCATGACTGGACCGGAGGACAGATCCATAACAATGATGACGCCTCGGATGTGCGGGATGTGGATTTGACCCAGGTTCATTTCCTATCCGGGCCGGTGGGGGTGGAAGGCGCCGAGCCTGGCGATCTGCTGGTAGTGGACATTCTCGATATCGGTACCTTTCAAGAGAGTCAGTGGGGCTTCAATGGCTTCTTTTCCAAGCAGAATGGTGGAGGGTTTCTCACTGAGCACTTTCCCGAAGCCCAAAAGTCGGTCTGGGACTTCAATGGCATGTTCACCAAGTCGCGCCACATACCCGGGGTCGAGTTCGCTGGCCTGATCCATCCGGGGCTGATCGGATGCCTGCCATCCAAGGAGATGCTGGAAGAGTGGAACAAGCGTGAGAAAGTGCTGTTCGATAGCGATCCTGAACGAATACCTGCACTTGCCACCCTGCCCTATGCCGACACCGCGCACATGGGCAAGCTGAGCGGGGAGGCCAAGACGCGAGCTGCCGAGGAGGGGGCGCGTACTGTGCCGCCTCGCGAGCATGGCGGTAACTGCGATATCAAGGACCTATCGCGGGGCTCCAAGATCTACTTCCCGGTCTACGTGAAGAATGGTGGGCTTTCGGTAGGCGATCTGCACTTCAGCCAGGGAGATGGGGAGATCACGTTCTGTGGTGCCATCGAAATGGCGGGCTGGATTCACCTACGAGTGGAGCTTATCAAGGATGGCATGTCCAAGTACGCCATCAAGAATCCTATCTTCAAGCCCAGCCCGATGGCCCCGAAATACGACGACTACCTTATCTTCGAAGGCGTCTCGGTGGATGAGCAGGGCAAGCAGCACTATCTCGACGTGCACGTGGCTTACCGCCAGGCGGTGCTCAACGCCATCGAGTATCTCAAGAAGTTCGGTTATAGCGGTGCTCAGGCCTACTCGCTATTGGGTTGTGCCCCTGTCCAAGGGCATATTAGCGGTGTGGTGGACATTCCCAATGCCTGCGCCACCTTGTGGTTGCCCACCGATATTTTCGAGTTCGATGTAAAGCCCAATGCCGATGGGCCCAAGCAGCACGTAAAGGGCAACATCGACCTGCCACTGGCTAAGGACAAATGACGCTGTCAACGCCACTGCCCATGAATGAGCGGAGGGAAGGAGTCACTCATGCCACTGTACGACTATAAGTGCGCCGAGCATGGCCTGTTTCATGAACTGATCCCCATCAGCGCGTCGGGTGAGGTCTGGCCTTGTCCAAGCTGCCAGGTGCTGTCACCCCGTGTGCTGCTGGTGCCGCCGCACTTGCTAGACATGGCGCCGGAGAGGCGCCAGGCCATGGCCCGCAACGAGCGCGCCGCACATGAACCGCGACACGGCAACGCCCTGAGCGAGCGGGAGCAGGGAGGGTGCCATCATGACAAGCGTAAGCCGCAGGTCTTCTATACCGCCGAAGGCAACAAGATGTTTCCGTCGGCGCGTCCCTGGATGATCAGTCACTAAGTGGCAATAGATGGCCGGGTGTGGAGCCCGGCTAGCGTAGCGCCTTATACATGATGCGGGTATCCACCAACCCCAGCTCGCGGTGGCGGTAGCCGCCAGGCACCGTGCCGATGATCTCGAAGCCGAGCGTCTGCCACACGCGGATGGCCACCTCGTTGGTGGCGACCACCGCATTGAACTGCATGGCCAGGTAGCCGGCCTCGATGGCGACCCGCTGGGAGTGCTCGCACATGGCACGGGCCACCCCCTTGCCGCGGGCTTGGGGGGTGACCATATAGCCGCAGTTGCAGATATGGTCGCCGGGTCCGGCGGCGTTGGGCTTGAGGTAGTAGGAGCCGAGCAGCTCGCCGTCCTGCTTGGCGACAAAGGTGAACTGCGGAAGCTCGCACCACAGCCGCCAGGCCGTGTCGAAGTCCATGTTCGGGTCGAAGGCGTAGGTCTCCTGGGCCTCGACGATGGCCTTGAAGGTCGGCCAGAAGGCGCGGAAGTCATCGCGGGTGATCGGGGTGATGTCCATGCGGTCTCTCGATGATGGCAGCCAACTATTCTGACCAGTCACCCCGGCGACGCACAAGGGCCGGCAAACACCTCATCCCCACCCCTCGACGACGTGTTCAATGATCAGGGAGTGTAGCGCTGCGGCGGCAGCCGAGGGCGCGTGGCGACGGCGCATGACGATGCCCAGTGGCCGCTTGACGTCGGGCGCTATCAGCGGCCGGTAGTCGATGCCCCCGGTGGCGATCTGCCGAAAGCTCAGCTGTGGCAGTACGCTGATGCCGAGTCCTGCAGCGACCATGCGCCCCACGGTAGCAATCTGGCTGGCATCACAGAGGATATCCAGTGTGGCGCCGACGTCAGCCATGATGCGGTCGATGTCCTGGCGTGAACTGGATAACCGGTTGATGCCGATGAACGGGTAGCCGGCCAGCTGCCTCCACTCAACGCGTTGCTGCGTGAGGAGTGGATGCCCGTTGGGGCAGACGGCGACATAGCGGTCCTCGAGTACGGGGGTGAAGGCCAGCTCCTCGGCATCATGTGGCTCCACCGACAGGCCCAGATCGGCACGTCCCTCGCGCACCATCTGACTGACCTGCTCGGCCAGCACATCGTGCAGGCTCAGGTTGATACGTGGGTAGCGGGCGTGAAAGGTGGCGATGATGCCCGGCAGCAGCCCCGCCGCCAGGGTGGGTAGGGCAGCAACCGTCACCTTGCCGCGCTGCTTGGAAAAACGCTCTTCGAGATCCTCGAAGGCCTCCGACCAGTCATGCAGCAGCCGTATCGCCACCGGGAGGAAGGCGGCACCCTCCGGTGTCAGGCTGAGCTGGCGCGTGGCACGCGAAAACAGGGCGCCGCCCACCGTCTCTTCCAGCTTGCGCAGGGCGATGGAGATCGCCGGCTGGGAGAGGTGAATGCGCTCGCTGGCTTCGGCGAGGCTGGATGACTGCGCCGCGGCAACGAAGGCGCGCAATTGCTGGATGCTTGGATTCATTTAAGAAGTAAAACACAAGTTAAAAACAATTCAATATACAAAATATAACCCCCGACCCATTCTGCTAAGTGGGACGATTCCTAACGCAACACCACAACACAACAACAAGCCCGCCAAGGAGCCACCATGAAAACGCCAATCAAGACGATGCTCACCGCCATGGCCGCCAGCGTCGGCCTGCTTGCCGCCGCGTCTGCCGTCCAGGCCAATGAACGCCTGCTGATCGGTTCGACCTCGAGTTCCTCCAGCCACTACGGCTACTTCGTCGCCGTCAATCAGATCATCAACAGCCAGATCGACGGCGTCAGTTCGTCGGTCGCCGAGACCGGTGCCACCGTGGACAATCTGCGCCGCCTCGGTCGCAACCAGATCGACATGGGGCTGGTGACCACCAACACCGGCTACCATGCCTATGCCGGCCTCGAGGATTTCGACGGTCGCCCGGTGGATAGTCGCCTGCTATGGGTCTATACCGTGGCGCCGCAGAACGTAGTGATGCGTCAGGATGCCGGCGTCACCACCCTCGAGGAACTCGAAGACGTGCGCTTCAACCCCGGTATCACCGGTTCTGCCACCGAGAGCACCACCGAGGCCGTACTCGAGAAACTTGGTATCGCGCCGGACTACGTGCGCGGCTCGACCACCGACGTGGTCGACTCCATCAAGGATGGCCGGATCATGGGCTATGCCAAGTCCGGGGTCGGCAATCGCCTCGACGGCTCGACCATGGATATCGCCACCTTCACGCCGATCAACGTACTGTCGCTCTCGGGCGAACAGGCCGAGACGCTGCGCGCCGAGATGCCGGACGTGGCCATCGTCGACGTGCCGGAAGGCGCAGGCGAAGGCATTCCCGCCTATACCACCTGGGCCTTCGGCGTGGCCGTGCATGCCCACCCGGACCTCGACGAGGAGACCGCCTATCAGATCGTCAAGGCGGTGATGGAAAACCCCGAGCCGCAGGCCAATGCGTTCTCTGCCGTTCGTGACGCTGACCTCGCTAGCATGACCCTCGACGTGGGCACCGTGCCGCTGCATGCCGGTGCAGCCCGTTACTTCGAGGAGCAGGGCCACGAGATTCCCGATGCCCTGAAGCCTGCCCAGTAACGGCGATCGATAGGTGCCTGCCATGCGCGCGAACCTGACCAAAGTGCTGGCCCTGATGCTGGGCGGGCTGATTCTCTATACCTCGGCCACCGGCCCTTTCGAGAGCCTGGTCCAGCGCAGCATCTTTCTCGCGCTGGTGATCCTGCTGGGGCTGGTCGTCTACCCGCTGGGGGCCGGCAAGCGCTGGCGCCCGCTGGGGTTGGCCGTCGACCTGGCCCTGGCGGCGGGCGTGGTGCTGGCCTGCGGCTACGTGGCCATGAATCACGAGCGTATTCTGGTGGAGCTGCCCTGGGCATCGGCCCGGGACATGCTGTTCACCGGCGTATTGCTGGTGGCCATTCTCGAGCTGTCGCGCCGCGCCATCGGGGTGATCTTTCCGCTGCTGGTGATGGCGGGGCTGGCCTATGCCTGGCTGGGGGCCGCCATTCCCGGGCCGCTGGGGCACCGTGGCTTCGATGTCTACTACATCACCGAGACCATCTACCTGGGAGACCTGGGCGTCTGGGGCATGCTGGTGGGCGTGGCGGCCACGACCATTGCCGCCTTCGTGCTGTTCGGCTGCCTGCTACTGCACACCGGTGGCGGCCAGACCTTCATGGACATGGCACTGCGCATCAGCGGCCGCTCGCCGGGCGGGGCCGCCAAGGTGGCCACCGTGGCCTCGGGGCTGTTCGGCATGGTCAGCGGCAGCGCGGTGGCCAACGTGGCCACCACCGGCAACTTCACCATCCCGATGATGAAGCGCCTCAACTACCCGCGGCCCTTCGCCTCCGGCGTGGAGGCGGTGGCCTCCACCGGCGGCCAGATCGCCCCGCCGATCCTGGGGGCGGCGGCCTTCATCATGGCCGAGATCCTCGGCGAGAGTTACCTGCGTATCGCGATTGCCGCGCTGCTGCCGGCGATCCTCTTCTACCTGGGGGTCTTCCTGACCATCCATCTGGTGGCAAAGCGCCGCAACCTGCAGGTGGTGCCCGACGACGAACTGCCCACCTGGCCCGAAGTGCTGCGCCCCGAGCGGATCATCCCGATCCTGGCGGCGCTGGGCGGGCTCTTCTACGGGGTGCTCAGCGGGCGCTCGATCCAGATGTCGGCCTTCTACGGCATCCTGATGACGATCCTGACCTTCGTGCCCTTCGCCTTGCTGGCGAAGATGCCGCTGCGCGAGATAGCCGGCAAGCTGCTCTCGGGACTGATGGATGCCGGCAGGGGCATGGTGATCATCGGCGTGTTGCTCGCCGGTGCCCAGATCCTGGTGGCGATGATTGGCATGACCGGTATCGGCGTGACCCTGGCCAGCCTGATCGTCAATGTCGGTGGCGAATCACTGTTCCTGGTGGCCTTTATCGTCGGTGGTGTGTGCCTGATTCTAGGCATGGGCATTCCCACCACCGCCGCCTACGTGCTGGTGGCGTCGGTATTGGCACCGGCACTGACCACCATCGGCGTCGAGCCGCTGATCGCCCACCTCTTCGTGTTCTACTTCGCCACGCTGTCGGTGATCACCCCGCCGGTGTGCGTGGCCGTGTTCGTCGCGGCGGGCATCGCCGGCACCAACTGGCTACCGGCGGCGGGGGAGGCCGTGCGCCTGGCGGCGGCGATCTACGTCATTCCCTTCCTGCTGCTGATCTACCCGGCACTGGCCGGCTTCGGCAGTTGGGTCGATATCCTGCTGGCCAGCTCCCAGGGCGTGGTGTTCGTGCTCGCCTTCGCGTCGCTGATGTCGCGGGTGGCGATCACCGGCAGTCGTATCCTGGACGTGGTGGGTCTGCTGCTGGTGGTCGGGCTGGCACTGACCCCCGGCTGGTTGACCACGATAGGCGCCCTGCTGGTGCTGGCGGGGCTCTATGCCCGTAACCGACAGCGGATTTCATCGACGGCCCACGCTTCGGGTTCAGGCACGCCGAAGCCCCAGGGCGTCCATGCCAAGGAGACGCACCCATGACCTTCCTGTTGGGGAGCGGGGCCGGCTTCTCCGGTGACCGTACCGATGCGGCGATTCCCGTCGTGACCGAGCTGATTCGCCGCGGACAGCCATCGGCTCTGGTTTTCGAGACCCTGGGGGAGCGCACCCTGGCCGCCGCGCATCGCGCCATGCGCGAGGCTCCCGACGCGGGATACGAGCCCCTGCTGGCCGAGCTGCTGGCACCGGTGCTGGGCGACTGCCTGAGCCACGGCATCACCATCCTCGGCAACTTCGGCGCCGCCAATCCGGATGGTGCCTGCCAGGTGGTCGCCGAGCTGGCCGGGCGCGCTGGCTTTCCCCAGGTGCGGATCGGCCGGGTCCATGGCGATGATATTCGGGCGCATCTCTCCAGCCTCGACCTGCAGCGCTGGGAGGCGGAAAACCGCGAACTGCCCGGTGAGGAGGCGCTGATCTCCGCCAACGTCTACCTGGGCGCGGTGCCGCTGACCGAGGCGCTGGCGCTGGGGGCCGAGGTGGTGGTGACCGGACGGGTCGCCGACCCGGCGCTGTTTCTGGCCCCCCTGGTGCACCATTTCGGCTGGGCCTGGGACGACTGGGATCGCCTGGCCGCCGGCATGATGGCCGGCCACCTCGCCGAGTGTGGGGCCCAGGTCAGCGGCGGCTATTTTGCCGACCCGGGATGCAAGGAGGTGCCCAACCTGGCGACGGTGGGCTACCCGATCATCGAGGTGGAGGAGGATGGCAGCCTGGTGGTGACCAAGCCCCCGGGCACCGGCGGCTGCGTGACCGAGCGTACCGTCAAGGAGCAGCTGCTCTACGAAGTCCACGATCCGGCCAACTACCTGACCCCCGACGTGGTGGTGGATCTCACTGCCGTCGAGGTCAGCCAGGTCGGCCCCGATCGGGTGGCGGTCAGCGGCATTCGCGGCAAGGCGGCGCCGCAGCGGCTCAAGACCACGGTCTGCTACGAGGGCGGCTGGCAGGGCGAGGCGGAGATCTCCTATGCCGGACCCAACGCCCTGGCCCGGGCGCAGCTCGCTGCCCAGGTGCTGCGCGAGCGGCTGACGTTTCGTGCGCCGCCGGAGCTGCGTACGCGACTGGATATCGTCGGTCTTGCCAGTGTCTTCGACAGCGATGCCGGCGACCTGCAGCGCACGATGCCAGGCAGCGCCAGCGGCGACTACCGCCTGCGGCTGGCCGCGGAACATGCCGAGCGACGCTGGGTGGAGCGTGCCACCCAGGAACTGTTGGCGTTGTACTGCGCCGGTCCGGCAGGGGGTGGCGGCGTGCGCCGTCATTTTCAACGTCGAGTATGCACGGCCTCCTACCTGGTCAAGCGCAGTGACGTGGAAGCCTTTGCCACGCTGTTCGACAAAAGGAGTCACTACCATGTCGCCAGTTGAACCGACCCTGGTGTCACCCTCCGAGCGGTCGCCGGGCCAGCCCCTCGACGACAGCGTCACGGTGCCGCTCCATCGCCTGGCCCATGCCCGCGCCGGCGACAAGGGGGACCGCCTCAACCTGGCGCTGTTCGCCTATGATCCGGATCACTACGCCCTGTTGCTGGAGCAGGTCACCGAGGAGCGCGTGCTGGCGCTGTTCGCCCACCGCGGTGCCAGCCGCGTACGGCGCTACCCGATGCCGGGCCTGGCCGGGATGAACCTGGTGATAGACGACGTGCTGCAAGGCGGGGTCAACGGTGCGCTCAACCTGGACGGCCATGGCAAGACGCTCTCGTTCCTGCTGCTGAGCATGGCCGTGGCGGTCAAGCGGGCGTAGGAACAAGGAGGCGCCGCCCATCCTGGGTGGCGCCTCCTTGTCTATGGATGGCTTGTGTGCGGAATTGCTGGCTGGGGTTACAGCTGGGCCAGCACCGTTTCGGCACTGCTCTTGTCGACGCCCTTGGCATCGATGCCGATGTACTCCACCACGCCGTCGTTGGCGATCAGCGCGAAGCGCTTGCTGCGTATGCCCATGCCGCCGGCGCTGGCGTCCATCTCGGTGCCGATGGCCTTGGCGAACTCGGCGTTGCCGTCGGCCAGCATGGTGAAGGCCTCGGCGTTCTGCGCGCGCTGCCAGGCACCCATCACGAAGGCATCGTTGACCGCCATGCAGGCGATGGTGTCGACGCCCTTGGCAAAGATCTCGTCGGCCTTGATTACGAAGCCGGGCATATGGGTGTTGGAGCAGCCGGGGGTGAAGGCGCCGGGCACGGCGAACAGTACCACCCGCTTGCCGGCGAACAGCTCAGTGGTGGAGATGTCCTGGGGGCCATCCGGGCCATTGGTCTTGATCGTGACGTCGGGAATCTTGTCGCCTACTGTCAGTGTCATACCAGATCCTTCCATGTGGTGTGAGTGATACGCCCAGGCTACGCCAATGTACTGCCTTGTCCAGCATGCATGGGGTGGTGCGAGCTCACCATGGCATCGGCAAGCTGAACCAGATGCCCGATGGTGGGGTGAGACGCATCAGCGCGAACATCCCCTGGGCGGTGGCGTATACGATGGCGCCGTAGAGTGCCGCGCTGGCCAGTCGCATGCCCGCACATTTCAGCAGTAGCCAGGCCAGCAGCAGCGGGGTGGCCAGACTGAAGCCGATCAGCCACATCGCCACGCCGTAGGCGAGAATG
This sequence comes from Halomonas salipaludis, assembly GCF_002286975.1. Taxonomy (GTDB): domain Bacteria; phylum Pseudomonadota; class Gammaproteobacteria; order Pseudomonadales; family Halomonadaceae; genus Franzmannia; species Franzmannia salipaludis. The sequence continues at coordinate 66,909 of NZ_NSKB01000010.1, read as the reverse complement.
CCCGCCAGGACCGGCAGCTCCTGGCGTGAGCCTAGATGAATGATCCGCCCTTGCCAGCGCAGCCGATTGAGCTGCCGGCCCAGAATATAGACGCTCAGCGCCAGGCCGGGGACGATGCCCACCGCGGGCATCAGCCGGGCATTGCTGCGAAAGCCCAGCATCTCGTAAAAGGCGTAGGCGAAGGTGACCAGCAGCAGTGCCGAGGCGAGTAGCAGAACGGCGGTGTCGCGGGGTGCATCGTCGTCGCTAGCCGGCTGAGAACCTGCCTGATCGGCTGAGGTGGAGGCCTTCGACGACCGCCATCGGCGTACCAGATTGAGCAGCATCGGCACGACGATCAGCGAGGCGATGAGCAGCACCCCGGGCCGGGTCAGCCAGGTAAAGCCGTGGATCTGCGTGGTCAGCCAGAAGTACTGCTCCATGGGCGTGGCCAGCACGAAGCCCACCAGCACCGGTGCCCGCGGCCAGCCGGCGTTCTTCATCAGCCAGCCGATCACGCCCAGCACCAGCAGCGCGAGGATGTCGCCGAAGGTCTGGGTGCCCTGGTAGGCACCGGCGACCATGATCAGCAGCAGCGGCGCAGCGATCAGTGCGAAGTTGATGCGCGTCAAGCGAGCCAGGTACGGCGTCACCGCGAAACACAGTGCGGCGCCCATTACCGAGGCGAGCGCCACACTCCATACGATCATGTACATCAGGTCCGGTGTCTCGCTGACCATCCGCGGACCGGGATAGAAGCCGAACGAGAATAGCGCGCCGAGGAAGATCGCTGCGGCCGGGCCACCGGGCACGCTGAACAGCATGGTCGGCACCAGGTCGGAGATCACCGTGGCGTTGTTGGCGCCCTCGGCGCCGGCCACCCCGCGAATCTCGCCTTTGCCGAAGCGCCGCTTGTCCTTGGTCGAGCTCATGGCGTGGCCGTAGGCGATCCAGGTCGAGGCGCTGGCGCCAACCGCAGGCACGAAACCGCCGAAGATACCGATGATCGACGAGCGCACGATCAGCCAGCGGCTGCGCCAGAATTCCCGGAAACTCTCGCCCCACTTGCCCATGGCCATCGACTTGCTGGCGATGCCGCCGCCGGCTGCGACCATACCGATCAGCTCGGCCACGGCAAACAGCCCCAGCGCGACGATCGGCAGCGACAGTCCGTCCATCAGATAGGATTGGCCGAAGATGAAGCGGTAGTTGGCGGCGGCAGGCGCGGCGCCGACCACGCCCAGCAGAATGCCGAAGCAGGCCGCGGCCAGGCCCACGACGATATCCTTGCCGACCATGCTGGCGGCAAAGCACAGTCCTACCAGGGCGAACATGAACAGCTCCGGCGTGCCCAGCGCCAGCACCAGCGGGCCGGCAATGGGGATCGCCACCGATAGGATTAGCGCACCGAACAGGCCGCCGACCATCGAGGCCAAAAAGCCCACTCCGAGTGCCAGCGATGCCTTGCCCTGCTTGGCCAGGGCATGCCCCTCGATGGCCGTCGGCGCCGATGCCGGCGAGCCCGGTGCGCCGAGCAGTACTGAGGTAATGGTATCCGCGGTGTAGATCACCGAGATGGCCCCCAGCAGCATGGCCAGCCCGGAGTAGCTGTCCATCAGGTAGATGAACGGCAGCAGGATCGATACCGCGGCGACACCGCCAAGACCCGGCAGCATGCCGAATACCATGCCAGCCAGCATTCCGGCGAACAGCGCCAGTAGGCGCATGGGCTCGAACAGGATCGCCAGGGCCGTTGTAATGTTCTCTAGCACAAGACAGGTCCTATGCGGGGATCAAAAAACCGCGGCCAATGCCACCCGTGGGGGAGGTGGCTGGCCGCGGCAGTGGCGTTGGCATTAGAGGTCGACGTCGTACTCTTCCGAGAGCAGCGTACGCAGGTGTTCACGTACCTCGTCGGAAGGCTGCAGCGCCTCACTGAGTGACTCGGTGACCTCGGAAGCGGGCAGCAGCGAATAGCCGCCCACGGCATCCTGACTCTGCTGCTGGTACTCGGGGTCGTCGTTGATGGCGGCGATGGTGGCTTCGAAGATCTCGAGAACCTCGTCCGGCGTGCCTGCAGGCAGGTAAGCGGTGAGGCCGTAGTTGAAGGTCACAGCGCCGATCGACTGGAAGGCGTCCCACTCAACGCCGGAGGGGGCTTCGCCGTTCAGCTCTTCATACACTTCGTAGACCGAGGGATAATCCGGGAAGGCCGCGTCCCGGGCGCTGAGTACGCCATCCTCGCCGACCGAGCCACCGGTCATGATGGGAACCGCACTGCCGGCCTCGACCATATCGACCACCTGCGACATATAGGCCGGCGTGAACTGGAAGTCGATATTGGTTTCGCCGCGCTCGAATGACAGGCGCGCCGGACCGCGACCGTCGAAGCCGAGCACCGTCTGGATATCGAGGTCGAGCAGCTCGAAGGCCAGCAGCGTCGGTAGATCGCTGGCCGCCGCGGCGATACCGCCATAGATCAGTGGCATATCGGGTTCCTTGAGGCCCGCGGGTGAGTCGATACCGGTGCGCGGCGATACATAGATCACCGCGCCGAAGGGCAGGCTGTAGGCGGGGCGCATGGCGGCAAGATCGTACTCCACGGCTTCCATGCCCAACACATAAGGGTTGGAGGTGGAGGAGGTGGTGAATAGGATGGTTTCGCCGTCCGGCTCGGCGTTCTGTTCGAACCAGTTGGCACCGAGAATCGAGCCGCCGCCGGGGCGGGTCTGAACATCCACGCGTGGACTTCCGGGCAGATGCTTCTCGAGGAACGGCTCGAGGAACTTGGCGGCGACATAGGTGGCGCCGCCCTCGCCGAAGGGCACGACTATCTCGATGGTCTTGCCCTCGTAGAAGTCGTCGGCCAAGGCGGGCGTGGCGGCAATAGCGCCGGCGGCGACCAGCATGGCGGCTGGCAGTGTCTTGAGGGGGTGTGTCTTTGTAAACATGGCGTGCTCCTGGTGTTGTTGTGAAATATTGTTGACCCGGTGCGTTTACCTGAGGGGGCTACTGGCCGACCCGGTTCTCAATGGCGCCCATGCCCTCGACCTCGACGCGGACCACGTCACCGGTCTGCAGAAACTTGGGGGGCTCGAAGCCGATGCCGACTCCGACCGGGGTGCCGGTGATGATGACGTCGCCAGGCTTGAGCTCAATACCGGCCGAAATGGTCTCGATCAGGGTGGGAATGTCGAAGATCAGCTGACCGATATTGGAGTCCTGGCGCAGCTCGCCGTTGACCCAGCACTTGATGCTGGCGTTGCTGGGATCGATTTCGTCGGCGGTGGTGATCCAAGGCCCCATCGGACAAAGGCCGTCCAGGGATTTGGCCAGGTGCCACTGCTTGTGATTCTTCTGCAGGTCGCGGGCGGTGACGTCATTGGCCACGGTGTAGCCCCACACGTGGTCGAAGGCCTGAGCCTTGCGAATACCGCGCCCGCCCTTGCCAATGATGATGGCGAATTCGGCCTCGTAGTCGAGCTGCTCGGTCACCGTGGCGTGGCGTGGGATCTCGTCGCCGTCGGCGATCAGGGTGCTATACGCCTTGGTAAAGATGATGGGACACTTTGGTACTACATCGTCAGCATTGGTGCTGCTGTCGAAGCCCGAGTGGCTGAATTCGGCGGCGTGCTCGAAGTAGTTCTTGCCCACGCAGAACATATTGCGCTGCGGGTGTATGGGAGCTTCTACCCGGACCTCGCTGAGCGGCAGGCCGTCGCCGCTGGGGGATAACGTCTCCCGGATGCTGTCCCATGCCTGTATGAGCTGGTGCATATCTCCCGAGAAGCCGGATATCAGATCGGATAGCGGCCAGTAGCGCTGGGCATCCCCATCGACCAGGGCGACGAAAGTCGGCTGGTCGGGGCTGGAGCGGAGCGTGGCGAATTTCATCTGGCTTGGTTCTCCATAGGTTTGTTTTGGTCCCGTATCCATCGAGACTAGAACTAAAAATGTACCAATTCAAGGGAGGTTTTTTGAAAAGTGGGACCAAATGGTATAACTTTGCTGCATCAATGAATGATTTGGCATCAGGAGCAAGGACAGCCTGTGAGTGACAAGACACTGGGCAAGGCGGTACGCGCCGACGGCGCGCGTTCCCTGTCCCGCTATCTTCAGCAGCAGATCGAAAGCGGCAGCTTCCCTGCAGGGCATCGGCTGCCTACCGAGCGCGAGCTGAGCGAGCGCTTTGCTGCATCGCGCGGGGCAGTGCGGCGGGTACTCGGTAACTTCAAGCAGCAGGGCTTGATCACCCAGGTGGTGGGCAGCGGCACCTTCGTCTCGGAGCGTGTCGGCGAGCTGGTGGAGCCTCAAGGTGAACCGGGCGCTCGCGCGGTGGCCATCCAGACGAGTCCGGCGCAGCTGATGGAAGCGCGGCTGCTGATTGAGCCGCAGATGGTGGCGCTGATTGTGCGATATGCCACGGCCTCGGATTTCGAGCGCATGGACGAGTGCATCCTCCGCTCTGAGGGTGCTACTGCCATCGAGGAGTTCGAACACTGGGATGGCGCGCTGCACCAGGCATTTGCCGAAGCCACTCACAACAGTTTCTTCCTGCGTATCCTGGAGCTGACCAATGTGGTGCGCGAAGAGGGCGAGTGGGGGCGTCTCAAACGGATTTCACTCACCCCCGAGCGGCGCAAGCGCTACGAAATGCAGCACCGCGCGATTGTCGCGGCGCTGCGCGATCGCGACGAGGATACCGCCAGGGCGCTACTCGAGGAGCATCTCCGGGAAGTACAGAAGAACCTGTTCGGGAGAGATTGAGCGCGGTCGCGAGTCGGGTGGCTGCTGGTTAATCATTGATCTTCGCCATTGAACGCCGCGAACACCTGATCGCCGGTCATGTCGTGGGTGTCGTTGGCGAAGTCGTAGTAGCTGGGCTTTTCGTCGATGAAGATCTGGGTGGCGAAGTGCCAGCCGTGGCCCTGGTCGACCAGTCCCACCGGTACGGCGTGGTGCTCGCCGCTCTTGAGGCGATAGAACAGGTGGGTGCCGCAGTGCCGGCAAAAGCCGCGCTCGGCCCACTCGGAGGAGGGATACACCGTGACGTTATGTTCGCCGACCAGGTCTATCGAGCTGGCGCCCTCCAGGGCCAGCAGCGGGCCACCGCCCCAGCGGCGACACAGGCTGCAGTGACAGGCAGCGACCGCGTCGGTGGCGACCTCGACGCTCAGGGTGACGGCGCCGCACAGGCAACTGCCGGTATGTTGGGTCGTGGCGGGCATGAGACTCTCCTTGTAATGACGACTCCTCAGCCAGTCTAGACGCAAATCGCCAGGCCGCTGAACACCCTTAGCGCGAGGCGTCATCGAAGCGGTCGACGCGGCGCAGGGTGGGGAACAGCCGCATCCAGGCGCCGACCACGGCCAGAGTGCCGAGGCCACCGATTACCGCCGCCGGCACGGCGCCGAGCCAGGCCGCCATGCTGCCGGCGCGGAACTCGCCGAGCTCGTTGGAGGAGCCGATGAACAGCATGTTGACGGCGTTGACCCGACCGCGCATTGCGTCGGGGGTGGCCAACTGGATCACCGTCATGCGCACATAGACGCTGATCATGTCGGCGGCACCTGCGACCAGCATGGCGATCAGCGACAGCCAGAACAGCGTCGAGAAGGCGAACACCAGGTTGGCAATGCCGAATATCGCCACGGCGACGAACATCACCATGCCGGCGTGGCGCTTGATACCGCGCACACCGAGATAGATCCCCATCAGCAGGGCGCCGACGGCGATGGCGCTGCGCAGCGCACCGAGCCCCTCGGGGCCGACGTGGAGCACCTCTTGGGCGTAGATGGGCAGCAGCGCGACCACTCCGCCGAGCAGCACCGCGAACAGGTCCAGCGAGATGGCGCCGAGGATGATCGGCTGGCGGCGGATATAGCCAATGCCGGCGGTAAAGCGGCGCCAGGCGGTGGCCTCAAGCGCCTGGCTAGCCTCGGCGAAGCGGATCGGCACCGGCAGGAGTAGAACCAGCGCAATAGCGAAGCAGCCCAGGCATACCGCATAGGCGAGCCCACCCCCGCCGAGTGCATAGAGGATCCCACCGAGCAGTGGGCCACCGATTACCGCGATCTTCATGATCGAGCTGTTCAAGGCGATGGCCTGGGCCAGCTGGCTGCGAGGCACGATATTGGGCAGCAGGCTCTGCAGTGCCGGGCCGGTGAAGGCGCGGGCGCAGCCGAACAGCGCGAGCACCGCATAGAAGGCCCCGACCCGCTCGCTGGCGGCCAGCGATAACGCGAGCAGCAGGGCGCTGCATATCCCCTGAACGCCCCAGCTCAGCTGCAGGATGCGCTTACGCGGAAAGCGATCGACCAGGTCGCCGGCGGGCAGCAACAGCACCACCATGGGCAGGAACTGGGCCAGGCCCACATAAGCCAACGACATCGGATCGCGAGTAATCGCATACACCTGCCAGGCCACCACCACTGCTTGGATCTGCATGGCGAATACCGCCGCCAGGCGTGATACCAGGAAACTCACAAAGCCGGGTTGACGATGCAGAGCGATCTGTTCTTCGGCGGGGGGATCAGCGGCGTGGGCAGAACTCATGGCGTGTCCGGCAGCGAAGCGAAACCTCGATTCTAGAGATTCTTAGGGGGATATTCACCCGGCTAATGAGTAAGGGGCTAATGATATGCGCCTCATCGCCAATCGGCGGCGTTGCGCCGCAGGATCTCACAGAAGCCGGTTACCGGCTCGCCGTAGAGGGTGTCCTTTCGCGTCAGCAGGCCGAACGGTGATAGCGTGCGCCCGAGCAGCAGCGGTAGCCTCTCGATCAGCCCGGTTTGCAGATGGTCGCGGAGTATCGTCTCGGCCATCACTAGCAGGGCATCGCTCTGCTGCACCAGCTGCAGCGCAGCGAAGATCGAGCCGCACTCGATGATATCGCGGGGCGATACCAGCCCCTCCATCTCGAACTCCTTCTCCAGCGCTTGGCGGGCCGGCGTTGCCATGGGCTGCAGGATCCACGGCCAGGTCTCCAACAGCTGCTCCAGCGGCGGCAGCTCGCTGCTGCAGAGTGGGTGGCCGCGGCGCACCACGGTGATCATGGTCTCGTTGCCCAGCGGCTCGAAATCGAACTGGTTGTGCTGGATCGAGGTGGCATAGCGGGCGATAGCGATGTCCACTCTGTCCTGCTCGAGCAATTCCACCAGCTGATCGCTGGTCTCGCCCATCAGCCGGATTTGCAGCAGCGGGCGCTGGCGCTTCAGCTCGATGATCGACTGGGCGACCAAGTCCGGCGCCGCGCCCATGATGGCACCGACGGTTAGTTGGCCGCGACCGCCGAGCTGGTAGCGACGCACCTCCTCGGCGCAGCGATCGAGGCGGGTCAAGGCGTTGTCGGCGAAGTCGATCAGCATCTCGCCGAGCGAGGTGGGGTGCATGCCGCGGGCGGTGCGCTCGAACAGCTGGCAGCCGAATACCTTCTCGATCTCGCTGAGCATGCGTGTCGCCGCCGGCTGCGACATATGCATGGCTGCAGCGGTTTGGTGAAGATTTCGGCGCGAGCCTAGCGTCGAAATCATCAGCAGATGCTTATAGCGCAGCCGGCCGATCAGTGTCTGATAGCCATCCATCCAAGAACTCCGTCTATTTCGATACCTTGACATTATGGAGATGACCAGGCGTCAAGGCGTGAGACATTAGTCTAATTCCGCATGTTGGCAGGGACGCTGGCGCTAAGCGCTATGCCAGGCATCAAGCGGGATTCGGTTTTTTGATACCTTAAAGGTATCGGGGGCAGCGTGATTCTCATTGGTCGCTTTCGCTGCCCTTGCGTAGAACTTCCTCATCAACGTCGTATTTCGTCCGACATGAGGGAGCCCATGAGCGAAGTGACCATTAACCAGGTGCGTGCCTATACCGTCCGCGGCGGCGGCGCCGACTACCACGATCAAGCCGAGGGGCACTGGATAGATGCGCAGATCGCCACGCCAATGAGCAAGTACCCTGAGTACCGTATGACCCGGCGCAGCTTCGGGCTCAATGTGCTCGGCACCCTGGTGGTGGAAGTCGAGGCCAGCGACGGCAGCGTGGGCTTTGCCGTTACCACCGGTGGTGAGATCGGTGCCTGGATCGTCGAGAAGCATCTGGCGCGTTTCATCGAGGGTAAGCGTGTTACCGAGATTGAGAAGATCTGGGACCAGATGTTCAATGCCACCCTCTATTACGGGCGTAAGGGGGTGGTGATCAACACCATCTCCTGCGTCGATCTGGCGCTGTGGGACCTGCTGGGCAAGGTGCGCGAAGAGCCGGTTCATCAGCTCCTCGGTGGCCCGGTACGTGACGAACTGACCTTCTACGCCACCGGAGCGCGTCCCGATCTAGCCAAGCAGATGGGCTTCATTGGCGGCAAGATGCCGCTGGCACATGGTCCGGCAGAGGGCGAGGAGGGGCTCAAGCGCAATCTGGCGCACTTGGCTGAGATGCGCCGTGCGGTGGGTGAAGACTTCTGGCTTATGTACGACTGCTGGATGAGCCTCGACCTCAATTATGCCACTCGTCTGGCCCAAGGGGCTCAGGAGTTTGGCCTCAAGTGGATCGAAGAAGCGCTGCCGCCGGATGACTACTGGGGCTATGCCCAACTCAAGCGCGATGTGCCCAAGGGCATGCTGGTCAACACCGGCGAGCACGAAGCCACGCGCTGGGGGTTCCGGCTGCTGATGGAGATGGAGTGCTGCGATGTCATTCAGCCCGACGTTGGCTGGTGCGGTGGCCTCACAGAGCTGATCAAGATCTCGGCGCTGGCTGACGCCCACAACAAGCTGGTGGTGCCCCACGGCTCCTCGGTTTATAGCTACCACTTCGTGATCACCCGGCACAACAGCCCCTTCGCCGAGTTCCTGATGATGGCACCCAAGGCGGATGAGGTGGTGCCTATGTTCAACCCGCTGCTGCTCGATGAGCCGGTACCCGAGAACGGGCGCATGTCAGCCTCCGCCCTCGATAAGCCTGGCTTCGGGGTGCGGTTGAATCCCGAGTGCGGACTCTCTAGGCCGTACCAACATTGAGTAGTGGTCTGAATACACAATGACCTTTCTTCAGTAAGAAGGGGCATAAAACGTAGGATAGAGTGAGGTAAACTATAATGAAGTCAAATAAAATTGCACGCAAAGCTATGTTTACGGCAACTGCTAGTGGCATTGTGGGACTCATCTCCATGATGTCGGTCAGCAGTGCTCTTGCCGATGTCAAGATCAATTTTGCGCATCACCTCCCTACGGAGTCGGAGCAGCACATGGCTGCCGAGCGCTTTCGTGACCTGGTGGCCGAATATAGTGATGGTGAAGTACAGGTACAGATCCTCCCATCTGGCCAGATGGGAGGGCAGAGAGAAATCATTGAATCCGTCGAACTAGGCACTCTGGAGATGGGCTATGGAGAGTCTGGACTATATGCCAACTACGTATCTGAGTTTGGGCTCCTAACGCTGCCTTTTCTCTATCGCGACACCGAGCATTGGGAACAGGTGGTAACGGGTGAGATCGGTGAGCAGCTGATTGAGCAGTTGGTCGATACTTCCGGAGTCAGGCCGCTCAACTGGATCCTGGCAGGCTATCGAGATACCTACTTGGTGGATGACGTAATAGAGAGCCCTGACGACTTCAAAAACTTGAAGATTCGTGTCCCGGAATCACCGGTTTTTGTTGGCACTTTCTCGGCACTTGGGGCTCAGCCGACGCCGGTTCCTATGCCTGATGTCTATACGGCTATGCAAACGGGCTTGGTGGATGCGATGGAAGGAACTCCGGAGGTTGGTTACACCTTTAGAATCTACGAAGTTGCTGAGTCACTCTCCAAGACACGTCATATTCTCTTCGATGGTAGCTTTGCCATTAATGAAGACTTCTATAACAATCTATCTGATAGCAATCGTGACGCAGTGACACGTGCTGCTTTGGAATCTGCTGAAATGCAGCGCAGCGAGTGGGCTGAGCGCGAGCAGTCCTGGCTCGACAAACTGACAGAAGAAGGCATCGCCATCAATGAAGTGGATCCTGAGCCTTTCCAAGATGCTTTGGCAAGCTTTCGTGAAAAGTTTGCAGCTGACATTGGTGCCGTAGAACTCCTAGAGTCCATCGACCAACAGTGACTCTAGAAGGAGTTTGCAAATGCGTCGTTATCTAGATCATGCATTTGCCACCTTGGGAGCCATGGTCGTCGCCATATTTGCGGCGATCATGGTTTTGATCTTCCTTCAGGTGATCAATAGGTTCTTCCTAGGGCTGCCACTTTTCTGGACAGAAGAAGTGGTCAGGATGCTTCTGGTTTGGCTAGTGCTGATGGGAACTCCTGTGGTGGTTTATAAGTGCGATGAAATAAAAGTAGAGCTCTTCCAGTTTAAATGCATTCGCTTTGAGATGATGAGGCGTGCTGTGGTATCGATCATATCGATTATCTTCTGTCTCTTCTTGGCATATTGGGGATATCTGTTCATGGAGCGCGCAATGGGAGCTATGCAGCCATCATTGGGGATTTCACGGGCTTGGCTGTACGCTCCTATCCCCCTCGGTAGTGTGCTGACGATTATTGCTCTCATTGTTCGTCGTGATGAAGCAAGGGATCCATTGGACATAGAGGAAGTCGTATGATCGTTGCTTTGATGTTTGGGTTGTTCACGGCTTTTCTTGCCTTGGGTGTACCTATTGCTTTTGCCATGGGGCTTAGCGCTGTCACTGTCTTGATAATTGATGGCGGGGTACCACTATTGGTGCTTCCTCAACGCTTCTTCAGTTCTCTCGACAGTTTTCCTCTACTTGCTATTCCATTGTATATATTTGCTGGTAACTTGATGAACTATGGAGGTATAACCTCTGCTATTGTTGGCTTTTCTCGATCCCTGGTAGGCCATGTCCGCGGCGGGCTCGGTCAGGTCAACATTATGACCAGTGTGCTTTTCTCTGGTATTTCTGGCTCAGCATCGGCAGATGTTGCCGCTGTGGGTGGGATGATGCTACCAGCTATGAAGAAGGAAGGGTATAAGCCAGAATGGTCTGTGGTTATCACGGCTGCCTCGGCTATTCTAGGACCAATTATTCCTCCTAGTCTGCTGATGGTGATCTATGGCGCTATGACAGGACTATCTATCGGAACACTCTTCTTGGCCGGGATCGTGCCAGGGCTCTTCTTGGCAGTCATCATGATGGGACTGGTGTACCTAAAGGCTGATGAAATAGGGGCACCGAGGCACTCCCGAGCCAGTTTGGGAGAGATCGGAAAGGTATTTCTAAAGGCGGCACCTGCTCTCGTCATGCCGGTGATCATCGTCGGTGGTATTCAGACGGGCTTGTTTACGCCCACGGAAGCCGGGATCGTGGCTGTTGCCTATGGCCTCGGTTTTGGCTTGCTAACTCATCGGCTTAATGTCAGGAGGACCTATCGCTTTGCCTTGCAATCTGCAGTGACCTCTTCAAGTATTCTTATCATTCTTGGTAGTGCAGCACTATTTAGCTGGATTATCGCGAGAGAGGGAGTCCCTGCAACCCTGGCCGCCTGGCTAGCGAGTGTAACCAGTGAGCCGGCGATTGTGCTACTTCTCATCGTGCTTGCGCTCATCCTGGTTGGTATGTTTGTTGAAACGATTTCAGCACTTATCTTGATGGTGCCAATCTTGACTCCTATTGCCCAGATGTTCGGCTTCGACATGATTCACTTTTCGGTCGTAGTGATCATCGCACTGTTGCTTGGTTCACTGACTCCTCCCGTTGCCTTGATAATCTTACTGGGATGTAAGATAGCCGAGGTTGATTATATGAAAACTATGCGCCCGCTTTTTCCATTTTTCATGGTTCTGGTCGTTGGCTTGTTATGCATCATGTATGTGCCATTGATTACGCTAGGATTGCCTGAGCTGCTGGGCGCTTTTGACTAACATTCATCTGATAGGACTCGGTTATGACAATGCCTAAGAATACATTCAAGGCAGCGCTTCATGAATCCAGCGCCCAGTATGGCCTGTGGGCTGGTTTCGGTACCGGTTATGCCGCCGAGATTGCCGCCACCACTGGTTTCGACTGGATGCTGATCGACGGCGAGCACGCTCCCAACACATTGCCGACCATTCTCGCTCAGCTCCAGGCAGTGGCGCCCTATGCCACTGCTCCGGTGGTGCGCAGCGTCAACCAGGATCCGGCACTGATCAAGCAACTGCTCGATATCGGTGCCCAGACCTTGATGGTGCCGATGGTCGAGAGTGCCGAGCAGGCCGCGAGCTTGGTGCGTGCCATGCGTTATCCGCCGCATGGTATTCGCGGTGTGGGCGGCGGTCTGGTGCGCGCCACCCGCTGGGACGGAGTGGACGACTACCTGACCCGGGCCCACGAGGAGCTCTGCCTGATCGTACAGGTGGAGTCGCCCAAGGGAATCGACAATGTTGAGGTGATCGCCGCCACCGCAGGCGTCGATGCGGTCTTTATTGGGCCCGCGGATCTATCGGTGGGCATGGGACACCCCGGTAATCCGGGGCATCCCGAGGTTCAGGCCGCCATCGAGCATGCCATCGCGGCTATCCAGGCCGCTGGTAAACCGGTGGGCATTCTCGCGCCGCGGGAAGCCGACGCACGCCGTTATCAGGCCCTGGGCTGCCAGTTCATTGCCGTGGGCATCGATATCAGCTTGCTGCGCCAGGGGGCGCTGGAGACCATCGCCCGCTACAAGGGCGGGCCATCCGGCGCGTCGCCCTCGACCACCTACTGACATCCTTCACTGCATAGCAACAACATAGCTACTAAGGGAGACAGAGCATGAGCCAGCCTACTACCTATCAGAACTACATCGATGGTGCCTTCGAGTCGGCCCGCGACCATCTCGAGGTGTTCAATCCCGCTACACAGGCGCTGCTATCTCGGGTACCGGCCTCCGGAGGTGAGGAGGTCGAACGCGCCTTGGCGGCGGCACGCCGCGCCCAGAAGGGCTGGGCGGCGACCCCGGCCGTGGAACGTGCGGCCTTCCTGCATCGGCTCGCCGACACCCTGCGTGACAATGTGGCGCTACTGGCCAGGACCATTACCCAGGAGCAGGGCAAGGTCAGCGGCCTGGCCGAGGTGGAAGTCAACTTCACTGCCGATTATCTGGACTATATGGCCGAATGGGGTCGTCGGATCGAAGGCGAGATCATCGAGAGTGACCGTGTCGGGGAAAGCATCTTCTTGTTTCGCAAGCCCCTTGGCGTAGTGGCCGGCATCCTGCCGTGGAATTTCCCATTCTTCCTAATTGCTCGCAAGATGGCGCCGGCGCTGGTGACCGGCAATACCATCGTTATCAAGCCCAGCGAGGAGACCCCCAACAACTGCTTCGAGTTTGCCCGGCTGCTCGATGGCCTGGGCCTGCCGAAGGGTGTTTTCAACGTGGTTAGCGGCACCGGCGCGGCGGCTGGCAGTGCCCTGACGTCGAGCGCTGAAGTAGACATGATCAGTTTCACCGGCAGTGTCGAGACCGGTTCGCGGATCATGGCCAGTGCCGCTGACAACATCACCAAGCTCAACCTGGAGCTGGGGGGCAAGGCGCCGGCCATCGTGCTGGACGACGCCGACCTCGATCTGGCGGTCAACGCCATCCGCGGCTCGCGCATCATCAATACCGGCCAGGTGTGCAACTGCGCCGAGCGGGTTTACGTCCAGCGCGGCGTGGCCGCTGAGTTCATCACACGCATGGCCAAGGCGATGAGTGCCACGCGCTTTGGTGATCCGCTGGCGGATGCCGCGGTCGAGATGGGCCCATTGATCAACCGTGCCGGCCTCGACAAGGTGGCACGCATGGTCGAGACCGCTCGGCGCGAGGGCGCAGAGCTAATTACTGGTGGCGAAATTGCCGACCTGGAGGCGGGTTATCACTACCAGCCTACCGTGCTCGCCGGCTGTCGCCAGACGATGGAGATCATGCAGCAGGAGGTCTTCGGGCCGGTGCTGCCGATTCAGATCATCGACGACCTGGATGAAGGCATCGCGCTGGCAAACGACTGTGAGTACGGCCTCACGTCATCCATCTATACCCGCAGCCTCAAGAGCGCCATGCAAGCTTGTCGTGAACTCGACTTCGGCGAGACGTATATCAATCGTGAGAATTTCGAGGCGATGCAGGGGTTCCATGCCGGGGTGCGTAAGTCGGGTATCGGCGGTGCCGATGGTAAGCATGGGCTCTACGAGTACACCCACAGTCATGTGGTGTATCTGCAAGCCTAGACTTGTACGAAACGCCCCGGCCACATCCTGTGGCCGGGGCGTTGGCTACGTCAGTCTGCTCCCGCAGTGGGGACAGCTCTCATGCGCGTCGCGGGTGATGCCCTCGGATGGCTCGCGCTCGGGATTGATGGCGACCAGGGTGCCGCGCTCCCAACGCAGGCCCATGTCCTTGAGCATGCGTGGGTCGCACTCCCTGAGTTGAGCGAATTGACGACGCTTGATTGCACGGCTGCGCAGCGCATGAAGCAGGCTCTTGAGGCTAGCGGAAATTGCCATTTCTCGGTCTCCTTGCGGGAGGCCGGGATGCAGCGCGAACAGGAGATGACCAAATACAGCGGGGGTAATCACATGGCCGCGACACATGCCGCGGCCATCGTTTCTCAGTATCGGATTGGCACGCGGCAACGGCAGGCTCGCATCGCATTATTGGCAATACGATGTAGCTTGCTTGGGCGATTGACGCGGGTTTGCCAGCGCATGAGAAAACGGTCTCTGGATGGGGTTGATGCCACTCACCTAATGAAGTGACTCTTTTTTTATAAACAATCGCTGAACAAGCGTCAAGCAGTTGGGAGAGAACCGTTGAGCCTGGATCGTCAGCGATATCCCTTGGCCTGGAGCCTAAACAGCGTGGCGTAGCGGCCGTCGGCGGCCAGCAGCTGGTCGTGGGTGCCGCGCTCGATGATCTCGCCGCGGTCGATGACCAGGATCTGCTCGGCGCTGCGCACCGTGGAGAAGCGGTGCGAGATCAGGATGGTCATCTTGTCGTGCCCATGTTCGCGGAAGCGCGCGAAAATCTCCGCCTCGGCGGCGGCGTCCATCGCCGCGGTGGGCTCGTCGAGCACCAGGATATCGGCATTCTCGCGCATGTAGGCCCGCGACAGGGCGATCTTCTGCCACTGCCCGCCGGAGAGTTCCTGGCCGCCTTTGAACCAGCGGCCCAACTGGGTCTGGTAGCCGCTGGCCATGCGCGCGATGAAGTCGTCGGCCATGCCGTGGCGAGCGGCCTCCTGCCAGCGCTGCTGGTCATCGAAGGCGTGGGTGTCACCGACCCCGAGGTTCTCGCCGACCTGCAGCTGGTAACGCACGAAATCCTGGAAAATCACCCCGATGCGCTCGCGCAGGGCTTCGGTCTGCCAGTCGCGCAGGTCGCTGCCATCCAGCAGGATGCGCCCCTGGGTGGGGTGGTAGAGCCGCGTCAGCAGTTTGATCAGGGTGGTCTTGCCGGAGCCGTTCTCGCCCACCAGGGCGAGGCTCTGGCCCGGGGCGAGATGCAGGCTGATATCGTGGAGCACTGCCTCGCCGCCGGGATAGGCGAAGCCGACGCGCTCGAAGCGCAGGCCATCGCCGGGCGTGGCGCCCTGGGTGAGGGTGCCGCCGTCGTCCTCTACCGGCTGCTCCAGGTACTCGTAGAGGTTCGAGAGGTAGAGGTTGTCCTCATACATGCCGCTGATCGCGGTCAGGCTGGCCGAGAGCGCTGCTTGGCCCTGCTTGAAGACCATCAGGTACATGGTCATCTCGCCCAGCGTGAGGCCCCCGGCGATGGTCTCCACCACTACCCAGCCGTAGGCGCCGTAGAAGGTCAGGGTGCCGAGCAGGCCGAGCAGGAAGCCCCAACTCTCGCGACGCAGCGTCAGCAGGCGATCCTCGGCGAACAGCCGGGTGAAGATGTCGCGATAGCGCTGCAGGAACAGCCCCTCGAGGCCGAACAACTTGACCTCCTTGATGGTGTCCTCGCGGGCCAGCACCGTCTCCAGGTAGATCTGCATGCGGGTCTGCGGCGAGCGCCAGCGGAACAGCCGGAAGGCGTCGCCGGAGAACTTGGCCTCGGAGATGAACACCGGCAGGGCGCCGGCCACCAGCAGCAGTAGCGCCCAGGGCGAGAACTGCACCAGCAGCACACCGAAGCTGGCCAGCGAGATGGCGTTCTGCAGCAGCCCGAAGGTCTTGTTGACAAGCGCCAGGGGACGGGTAGAGGCCTCGCGGCGGGCGCGGGTCAGCTTGTCGTAGAGCTCGGAGTCCTCGAACTGCGCCAGCGAGAGCTTCCCGGCCTTCTCGAGAATCATCACGTTGACCTTCTGGCCGAGCAGCGCCCGCAGCAGCGATTGCTGGGCGGCGAGGCCGCGCTGGGCAAGCGCAATCAGCGCGATGATCACTCCCTCCAGCGCCACCAGCCACAGCACCGGGGTGATCAACGTAAGCAGCTCGGGGTCGCTGGCCGCGCGGTGGGCCTCCATGGCGGCGACCACACCGTCGACGATCAGTTGGCCAACCCAGGCCGCCACCGCCGGCAGCACGCCGGCGACCAGGGTGCACAGCATCAGCCCCAGGGTCATCCAGCGCGAGGTCTCCCACACCAGGCCGAGCGCCCGGCGGCTGTAGCGAAACACGCCGAAGAACCCGGCGAGGGGATTGCTGCTGTCACGATCGGGGGCTGACGGTGGTGACACGTATGGGCTCCTGGCGAGGGAGCCGCCAGTGTACGCGTAACGAGGGCGTCACGCAGGTGTGGCATCATGAGACGGCGTTTCGCGTTACCCATACCGCCAGTCAAGGAATTCCGATCATGACTACCCTCCATCCGGGCCGCATCCAGGAGGTCTTTCGCGCTTTTCTGATGCTGGGGCTGACCTCCTTCGGTGGGCCGATTGCCCACCTGGGATATTTCCGCACCGAGTTCGTGGCGCGTCGTAAGTGGCTGTCGGAGAAGGATTACGCCGATCTGGTGGCGCTCTGCCAGTTCCTGCCTGGCCCGGCCAGTAGCCAGGTTGGCTTTGCGCTGGGACTGATGCGCGCCGGCCCCTGGGGGGCTGCCATGGCGTGGTTGGCGTTCACCCTGCCGTCGGCCATTATCCTGGTGCTGTTCGCCGTCGGCGCGGCGGTGATGGAGGGGCCTGTGGGTAGCGGCATCATCCACGGCCTCAAGGTGGCCGCGGTGGCCATCGTCGCCCATGCGGTGTGGGGCATGGCGCGCAACCTGTGCCCGGACCGCCAGCGTGCTGCCATCGCCCTGACTGCGGTGCTGGTCGTGGTGATGGTCAGCGGCCCGCTGGGCCAGGTAGCGGCAATCGTCGCGGGCGGATTGGCAGGCCTTGTGCTGTGTCGTGCCGCGGTGGAGAACGCGGTCAGCGAGGTGCACTTTCCGGTGACACGGCGTGCCGGCGGGGTCGCACTGGTGGCCTTCATGCTGCTGCTGGTGGGGCTGCCGCTGCTGGCCTGGAGCACGCCGTCGCAGACCCTGGCGCTGCTGGATGCCTTCTACCGCGCCGGTGCGCTGGTGTTTGGCGGCGGCCACGTGGTGCTGCCGCTGCTCGAGGCCGAGGTGGTGCAGTCGGGCTGGGTCACCCCGGACGACTTCCTGGCCGGCTACGGCGCGGCCCAGGCGGTACCAGGGCCGCTGTTCACCTTCGCCGCCTATCTCGGTGCGGTACTCGAGCCGCTGCCCAACGGACTGGTTGGCGCGACCCTGGCGCTATTGGCGATCTTCGTGCCGGGCATGCTGCTGCTGGTGGCGGTGCTGCCGTTCTGGAACCGCTTTCGCCAGTGGGCCAGCGCCCAGTCGCTGATGCGCGGCGCCAACGCCGCGGTGGTGGGTATTCTCGGTGCCGCGCTCTATCAGCCGGTGTGGACCAGCGCCATTCTTGGCAGCCATGAGTTCGCCCTGGCGCTGACCGGCTTCCTGCTGTTGACGATATGGAAGCTGCCGGCCTGGGCGGCAGTGGCGGTGATGGCGTTGGGCGGCGTGCTGATCAGCCTGGTCGCCGGCCTGCCTGCATGACGCAGGGTGGTAACGTCACGAATCGACAAAGGCGCGGCAGTGAAAGGCCGCGGCTGCCTCGACCTCGGCGATGCCGCACTCGCCCGGCGGCGGCGGAACTGCACCTGCGAGCACCTCGAGCACGGCCTTGACGCCGTGTGACAGCGAAATCAGGTTGTAGCCGCCTTCGAGCACGAACACCAACCGGCCCTGGCTGTGGCGGGTGGCAAGCTGCTTGAGGCGGTGTGTCATCGAGGCGAAGCCGCGGTAGGAAACGTTGAGTGCCAGGTCGTGGGCGTGAGGGTCGAAGCCTGCCGAGACCAGGATCAGGTCGGGCTTGAACCAGTCCGCCGCGGGTTCGATGATGCGTTCGAAGGCCAGCAGGTAGGCCGCGTCGCCGGCATCGGCCGGCAGCGGAATGTTGACGGTGGTGCCTTCTCCGAGTCCTTCACCGATCTCGTCCAGGCTGCCGCTGCCGGGATAGAAGGGCGCGCCGCGGTGCAGGTCGATGAACAGCACATCGGGGTCGGCCCAGAAGATGTCCTGGGTGCCGTTGCCGTGATGTGCATCCCAATCGAGAATCATGATGCGTTGGCAGCCCAGCGTCGCCTTGGCGTGGGCGGCGGCCACCGCCACATTGTTGAACAGGCAGAAGCCTCGGGCACGCACTGGCTCGGCGTGGTGCCCCGGCGGGCGTACCAGGGCGAAGGTGCTGTCGCTTGCGCCAGCGACCACCGACTCGACGGCGGCAATCGCGGTGCCGGCGGCCACTTCCGCGGCATCCACGCTGCCCGGCGATACCGCGGTGGTATCCACGTCCAGCCAGGCATACTGGCCGCGCAGCTTGTACACCTGCTCGAGGTACGACGAGGTATGAACGCGTCCTAGCTGCTCGGCGGTGGCCGCTTTTCCTGTCGCGAAGGTGACGCCCTGAAGTGGCGCGAGGGCCAGGAACTGGCTGATGGCGGTAAGCCGGCCGGGATGCTCGGGGTATTTCCAGGGCACGCCGAGCCCGGAGAGCAGCTGGCGGATGCGAGTATCCATGCGGCCGGGGAGGAAAGCGGCATCGGCGCTTGGTTCATGGGCCAGCATGCGTTCGTCATAGAATACCGTGACGCGAGGGGAATCTGTCACTGGGCGGGCTCCGTGTCGCGGGCGATGGCTATGAGCATGGCTCGACACCCGCCGGGCTGCCACCTTTGTCGTCATGCGGAGAAAGGCCGCGCCGCCCGCAGGCGGCGCGGCTGTCTTCAGGCGCGGGCCTTTGAGGCCTCGGCGGTGGGGGCTTTGTCGCGCCGTTCGGCGAGCTGCTCGACCTTACGCTGCTTCTCGTAGAGGAATCGCAGCACCTCCTGGCGGTAGTGGTTGTAGGCTGGATCATCGGCCAGGGTGATGCGGTTGCGCGGTCGCGGTAGGTCGATGTCGAGAACTTCGCCGATACGCGCCGAGGGGCCGTTGGTGAGCATCACGATGCGGTCTGAGAGCAGCACCGCTTCGTCGACGTCGTGGGTGATCATGATCACGGTGTTGCCGAGCTCATCCTGGATCCGCATCACCTCCTCCTGAAGGTGGGCGCGGGTCAGGGCGTCGAGGGCGCCGAAGGGCTCGTCGAGCAGCAGCACCTTGGGCTCCATGGCCAGCGCTCGGGCGATGCCGACGCGCTGCTTCATGCCACCGGAGATCTCCGCCGGGCGCTTGTCGAGGGCGTGGCCCATGCCGACCATTTCCAGGTTCTTGAGGATCCAGGCGTGACGCTCGGCCTTGCTCTTGGTACGCGCACAGGTCTTGTTGACCGCCAGGGCGACATTCTCATACACGGTCAGCCACGGCAGCAGCGAGTGGTTCTGGAACACCACGCTGCGATCGGGGCCCGGGGCGTTGACCTCCTTGCCGTCGAGGATCACCGCGCCGGAGGTGGACTCGGTCAACCCGGCAATGATATTGAGCAGGGTCGACTTGCCGCAGCCGGAGTGGCCGATGATCGAGATGTACTCGCCGCGGGCGACGCTCAGGTCGATGCCCTTGAGCACATTGCTCGAGCCACCCTTGGTGTGAAAGGTCATGTCGACCTGTTCGATGCTGAGATAGCGTTGGGTCATGGGGAGTCTCCGTTAGCCCTGGGCGGTGCCGCGGGTGACGCGGTTGCCGATGTACCCGACCATGCGGTCGAGGATGAAGCCGACGATGCCGACGTAGATCAGCGCCAGCACGATGTCGCTGATCATCGAGGCGTTCCAGGCATCCCAGATGAAGAAGCCGATGCCCACCCCGCCGATCAGCATCTCGGCGGCGACGATGGCCAGCCACGACAAGCCCACGCCGATGCGCAGGCCGGAGAAGATATAGGGCGCGGCGGCCGGCAGCATGATGCGGGTGAAATACTCCATGCCGTTGAGGCGTATCACCCGGGCGACGTTGCGGTAGTCCTCGGGGATGTTACGTACCCCGACCGAGGTGTTGATGATGATCGGCCAGATGGCGGTGATGAAGATCACGAAGATGGCCGACGGTGTGCTGTCCTGGAAGCCGGCCAGCGAAATCGGCAGCCAGGCCAGCGGTGGTACGGTACGCAGCACCTGGAAGACCGGGTCGAGCCCGCGCATGGCCCAGGTGGACTGGCCGACCAGCACGCCCAGGCTGATGCCGGCCACCACCGCCAGCAAATAGCCGTAGGCGACCCGCTCGAGGCTGGCCAGTATCTGCCAGCCCATGCCCTTGTCGTTGCCGCCGTAGTCATAGAAGGGATTGACGATCAGCTCCCAGGTGTCGGTGAGCACCTGGGAGGGTGGGGGCAGGGTTGCCCCAGGTGAGGAGCACAGGATCTCCCAGATCGCCCCGAGCACGGCGAGGATGATCACCGGTGGCAGGAGCTTCTGGACCAGGGTGTCCCTGATGCCCTGGAGGTTGGGTGTCCAGCCACCCAGCAGTGGGCGACTGGCGCTATCGGTGCTAGGTGAAGCGCGCATGGCGATTCTCCGCTATCAGTGAGTCGGTGGGTGTCGATGACGCTCAGGCCAGGCGCTTGATTTCGAGGCTGTCGAGGTAGGCCTGGGGATTCTCGGGATCGAAGGTCTTGCCATCGAAGAAGGTCTCGACGCCCCGCGAGGTCGAGTCGGGAATGTCGCTTGATGCCACGCCGAGTCGGTCGGCGGCTTGGCGCCACAGATCCTCGCGATTGACCTGCTCGACCAGGGCGGCGCTGTCCATGTCTTGCGGCAGATATCCCCAGCGCTTGTTCTCGGTCAGGAACCAAAGATCGTGGCTCTTGTAGGGGTAAGAGGCATGACGATCCCAGTAGCGCATCATCTGCGGATGATCCTCGACGACTCGGCCAGTACCGTAGTCGAAGTTACCTTGGATACGATCGATAAGGTCGCCATAGGGGGCGTGAATCCAGCGCCGGCGCGAGCAGATCTGTGCCATCTCTTCATGGTTGGCCGGATCTTCGCACCACATCTGTGCCTCCATGATCGCCATCAACAAGGCCTGGGTGGCATTGGGGTTGGCTTCCACGTAGTCACTGCGCATGGCGAAGGCTTTTTCCGGATGATCGTTCCACAGTTCGCCGGTGGTATTGGCGGTATAGCCGATTCCCTGGTTGACCAGCTGGTGGTTCCATGGCTCGCAGACGCAGAAGGTATCCATGCTGCCAACGCGCATGTTGGCGACCATCTGGGCGGGCGGGATGGTGATCGTCGACACGTCACGGTCGGGATCGATGCCGCCCGCCGCCATCCAGTAGCGAATCCACATGTCATGGGTGCCGCCGGGAAAGGTCATAGCAGCACTGGCCTCGTCGCCGCCGGCGCGTTTCTCGGCCAGGGCCTGGCCGAATTCACGAGTATCGAGCTGCACCTCGAGGTCGGCATAGTCGCTACCCACCGAGATGCACTGGCCGTTGAGATTGAGGCGCGCCAGGATGCTCATCGGCACCGGCTGGTTGTTGGGTGTGACCGCGCCGGAGCTGATCAGGTAGGGCATGGGGGTGAGGATATGCGCACCGTCGATGCCGTTGCGCTGTGAGCCGAGCACCAGGTTGTCGCGGGTGGTGCCCCAGGACGACTGCTTGAGTACCTCGACATCGGTCATGCCGTGCTTGGCGAAGAAGCCCTTTTCATCGGCGACGAACAGCGGAGCGGCATCGGTCAGGGCGATAAAGCCGAGCTTGGCCGCAGTGGTCTCCGGCTTGCCGTCGGCAAAGGCCCAGCTCACCGGCAAACTGCTGAGCAGCGCCGAGCCGCCGACCAGGGTGGCGGAGTTCTTCAGGAAGCGACGACGCTGAGGGGAGTAACCCTTGAATCTGTTGTTGTTCATATGATGGCTCCAAACAAAGAAACGGCGCCTGATGTAAGCCCCCACTCACTGGGGGACTCTTATCAGACGCCGTTGTCCGGTATTGAGAACTGCCTGGGAGCTGAACCGTCGTTGACTCAGCGTACGCCAATACCGTTGCAGTTAGGGTGCCATTCTTATCTGTAATGGTGCTGTTTCTTTCGCTAACAAGGACTTGCGTATAGTGGCCTGGTTTCGGTGATATCTCGCTTGGCGTTGTATTGGTGCGCATTCATGATGCATCGCACCACTTACGCCCTCAGGCCTGGCGCTTTTGTAGAATATCGGCCAGATCGATAATGGTCTTGGCCATCTCGGCCATGCTCTTACTCTGATCCATGGAGGCCTTGCGCATGAAACGATACGCCTCCTCTTCGCTCATCTGCTGATGTTCCATGATCATGCCCTTGGCTCGGTCGATCAGCTTGCGTTCGCGAAGTGTCTTGCGGGTATTTTCCAGCTCATCGCTGATATGTTGCAGTCGCGCATTCTGGGATTGCATCAGGTCTATCAGGGCCCGGTTGAGCCTCGATTCCACGGCATTGGCGGTCAATTGGCCGAGCTCGTGGGTGGCCTCCTGTGGGAAAAGGTCGGCCAGCTGTTCGCAGGTCGAGCAGTGTTCGATAGCATCCTGAAGCGAGGCGTCCAACTGCTGCTGGTCGTTGATGTCGGCTTGGGCCTGCTCGATCTTGCGATGGCAGAGCTGCGAGAGCTCGGCCGCCAGCTGCGCCTCGACCTGCTGCATGGTATCGATGCGTGCGGTCGTCAGTTCGTACCAGGTCTCGCCCAGGTCGCGGTCCAACTGCTGCGCAGCGTCGGTGCAGGCGCGCTCGCGCAGCTGCTGGATGCCGTCCTGGGTACGCAGCGACAGCTGTTGCTGCCAATATTCGCGGGTGGCGTCGCTGGCAAACTCGCTGAAGGTATCGAAGCAGCGCTGCTGGGCGTCGATCAGCTGCAGCAGTAGCTGGCGGTGGGGGGCGTCGAACTCACCGGCGGTAAACCCGATGGCCCCGCAGGCGCGCTCCTGGCCGGCCAGCTCCTTGCCCTGCATGAAGTGGAAAATGGCCACCAGCGAGCGCGTCACGTCGGGGTCGTCGGCGGTGTCGGCGGCATCGAAGACCACGGCCAGCAGCCCCCCGATCAACCGGTTGTAGGTGCGCGTCGCGGCATCGGCGCTGATCGCCAGCGTTTCGATGTCGCGGCGCAGGCCGGCGAGGTCGTCGAGAGCGACCCATACACAGGCGATGCGCTTGAGCAGGCGAGCGCTGCTCGCGGCGTATTGCGGGAGGTGGTCGAGGCGCTCGCGAATGGCCCGCTCGCGGGTGAGGCTGTCGGCCACCCGCTCCAGACGACGGCTGGCGAAGCGCTGGCCATGGGAGGCGAGAAACACATTCGAGGCACCACGCTCTTTCTGCAGCGCATGAATGAAGCGGCTGATATCGCCGACCAGTTCGCAGGTGGTGGCGAGGTGCTGAAGGTTGTCGATCTCGCTACGCTTGGCGGCTTGCAGCAGGCGGTGTGCGGGGTTCATGGGCGAGACCTCCTGAGTAAATGACGCATCATCTCCCGTCATGCAAGCCGCCGCCCTTGCGAGCGGCGGCTTGCTGTCGAGCCGAGCCTGGTGTCGGCGCGGGTTACGCTCAGCGCAGCGAGAGTGCCCCGGCACCGGTGTTTTCGCCCACGGCATCCTGGTAGGCGTCGGCCTCTTCGGCTTCGGTCTCCGGCGAGAAGCGCACCAGCAGGGCGCAGGAGGCCAGCACCAGCACGATCAGCCCGAGGTAGAACAGCCCTTGCTGATAGGTGATGGCTTCCGAGCGGAACAGGAAGGCCGCTGCCACGGCACCGACGTTGCCGCCGGCACCGACGATGCCGGCCACGGCGCCCAGCGCGCGCTTGTTGATGAAGGGCACCACGCCGTAGGTCGCGCCCTCGGCCATCTGCACGAACAGGCTGAACACCAGCATGATGCCGATGGCGTAGGAGAGCACGTGCATCTGCGAGAAGGCCACCAGGGCGATGCCTTCGCACACCAGGGCGATGAACAGCCAGCGCACGCGGCCCTTGAGGCCACCGTTGCGTGCGAAGAGGTCGGAAAAGATCCCGCCCATGGTACGGGCGAAGATATTCATCAAGCCGAACAGCCCGGCAATCAGGCCGGCGGTGGCCAGGGTCAGGTCGAAGTGATCGAAGAAGTAGATGGCGGCAATGTTGTTGATGGTCAACTCGACGCCGAAGCAGATGGCATAGACCACGAACAGCGCCCAGACGCGGATGTCCTTGGCCGCCGCCAGGAAGGTCTGGCCGGCACCGCTGTCGCCGTCTGCCTGGGGTAGTTCGCCCCGGGCGCGCAGGTCCTCGAAGTTGCCGTTGGGCGCATCCTGGGTGAAGCGGTAGTAGCAGATACCGGTAATGAACAGCACCACGCCGGGTACCACCATGGCCAGGCGCCAGCCGAGCGTCTCGCTGACACCCAGCATCAGCAGGCCGGAGAAGATCAGCGGCATCAGGATCTGCGTAGTACCACCGCCCAGGTTGCCCCAGCCGGCGCTGGTGGCATTGGCGGTACCCACCACGTTGGGCGCGAACATCATGGTGGTGTGGTACTGGGTGATGACGAAGGAGGCACCGATGGCACCGATGGCTAGGCGTGCCAGCAGGAAGGTCTCGAAGCTGTTGGCGAAGCCGATGGCCATTACCGGAATCGAACCGAGGATCAGCAGCCCGGAGTAGGCCTTGCGTGGGCCGATACGGTCGCAGAGCACGCCGATCAGCAGGCGCACGATCACGGTGATTGCCACCGAGGCGATGATGGTGTTACCGATCTGGGTCTGGGTCAGCGAGAGGTCTTCACGGACCACCGCCATCAGTGGGGCGATACCGAACCAGCCAAAGAAACAAATGTGGAAGGCGAACCACGAGAAGTGGAAGGCCCGCATCTGGGGGGTGTTGAAGCTCAACAGGCGGATCTTGTTGGCCTTGTTGCGAATATCCATGGGACTAGCCTCGTCAAGTGACGGTCGAACTCACGATCAGGGCCTTCGCCGTTGAAGGTCAGGTCGACGCACTCGTACTCGATTTGAGCCTGGTCCACGTCAATATCTGTCATTCATTAAGCAATTAGTTTGCCGTTTCTTGTATTTTTCTTTTTATTCATGGGCTTGTGATGTTTTGGGTGCGCGCTATGCTGCGCTGCATGGTGCATGTTGGTGCAATGGCAGTGTGGTTACGCCATGCCAGGGTGCAGGAAACTGGGGCGGCTAGGCGTCGGCTTGGGCGTGCTTGCGCCGCCCTGGGGGTGGAAAATGGTACGCTGGATAGGGCCTCGTCGGCGGGCGGTGGCCAGCGTTCAGCGTGAGACGGGTGCAAGGAGACGGGATGGCCAAGAAGAAGGGCGATATTCGTCGCCGTAATGTCGAGAAGATCCTGCTCGCCGCCGAGCGGGTCTTCGCCGAGAAGGGGTATGCGGGCGCCGCCATGGGCGATATTGCTCAGTTGGCTGACCTGCCCAAGTCGAACGTGCACTACTACTTCGCGACCAAGGAGGAGCTGTATCGCGAGGTGCTGCTGGGGTTGCTCGAGGTCTGGAAGCAGGATGCGCTGTGCTTCGAGCTCTACGACGATCCACGTATCGTCCTGTCGAGCTATATTCGCGCCAAGATGCAGCACTCACGCAATCGCGCCTATGGCTCCAAGGTCTGGGCAGCCGAGGTCATGCAGGGCGCACCGGTGCTTCAGGAGCGCCTGCGCGACAACCTCTACGAGTGGGCCAAGCTCAAGGAGGCCAAGATTCGCGAGTGGGTCGAAAGCGGCAAGATTCTGCCGGTGGAGCCGTCGCACCTGCTTTACATGATTTGGGCCTCGACCCAGCACTATGCGGATTTCGACTACCAGATTGCGCTGCTCAACGACGACCGCCCGCTCGATGATATCCAGTTCGAGCGGGCGGTGCAGTCGGTGACATCGGTGATCCTGCGCGGCATCGGCCTGTCGGCCTAGGTTGACCAGCGCCGAGGCTATTTAGGCTGCCGAGATCGAAGGTGGTGATGCTGGTGGTGTTTGTCGCCCTGACGGCAGGGAACATGGCGTAGCGCGATCGCACTGCCCTTGGCAGTGCGGTCGGGGTGATCAGCCGGTACTCAGCTGGCCTGGCGGGGTGTGCTATCGAGGGAGGGAACTCAGAATGTTTCCCATTCCTCGGTTTTTTCATCGTTAGCGCGTTGCAACCTGGGCGGGCTGTTGCTCCCCGTAAGGGTGGCTGCAGATTGGATATCATCGCCTAGCACGAAGGTCCCGATCATGGTGCTGAGATGCTCGGCATGGTTACGCATTTGCATGGCGGCCGAGGAGGTTTGCTGCACCATTGCAGCATTCTGCTGGGTCATGGTGTCCATCTCTGCCACGGCCGTGTTGATCTGACCGATACCCTCGTTTTGCTCCTGAGCACCGGCGCTGATTTCGGCAATCACATCGGTGACTCGCGCAACGCTGGTAACAATTTCCTGCATGGTGGCGCCAGCCTGCTTGACGATAATACTGCCCTCCTGCGTATGTGAAACAGAAGCGTCGATCAGGGTTCGGATTTCGCGTGCCGCATCGCCGCTCCGACTAGCCAGGGTGCGCACTTCCTGAGCGACCACGGCGAAGCCGCGGCCATGTTCACCGGCCCGGGCTGCTTCAACCGAGGCATTGAGCGCTAATATATTGGTTTGGAAAGCGATGCCATCAATCAGTGTAATAATCTCACGGATACGGCTGGCCGAAGCGTCGATATCACTCATGGTGCGCTCGACACTTTGCATCGCGGTTTCCCCTTCGCGGGCCACTGATGCCGTGGATTGAACCAGCTGGTTGGCCTGCTCGGCCGACTGCGTGCTGTGGTTGACCGTTGCCGCGATCTCTTCCATGGAGGCCGACGTTTCCTGAAGGTTGGCTGCGGCCTGTTCGGTACGTGTGGCCAGTTCGTCGCTGCCCTGGGCTATTTCCTGGGCGGCCTGTTGCACACTAGTGGTGCTGCGGCGCACGTCGCGTAGGGTGTCTTGCATCCGTGATACGAAGGCATTGAACTGGGCTGCCAGTTCACCGATTTCGTCGCGACTCTCCACTTTCAGACGGCGAGTCAGGTCGCCCTGTCCTTTAGCGATGTCGCGCATGGCTTCGGCGGTGCGGCGGATCGGCTGCACCGTGCGTCGCACTAGCCAGATGGCGATCACCGATACGCCAACGAAGATCAAAAGTCCTGCCAGGGCAGAGGTCAGAAGAGAACGGCGCAGCTCGACTGCCGCCTGGGTCTCGGCGCTGGCCATGGCGGCATCGATATCGGTGGTATAGACGCCTGCGCCGATCATCCAGTCAAATTCCGGCACGCTGGTGGCATAGGAATACTTCGGCTCTATCGTGCCTGTGGCCGGGTGCTCCCACGGATAGGCGTAATAGCCGCCACCTTGCTGCGCGACATCGATCAGGTCGCTGATGATATAAGCGCCGTCAGGCGCCTGAACGTCCAGCATATGGGTGCCCTCTCTATCGGGCATGGGGGCAGTGACCACGTTAAGTCCGTCATACTGATAGATGAATACGTAGTTGTCGCCTTCGAAGCTAATGGCACGCACGATTTCAGCTGCTTGCTCCTGGCGCTCGGCATCGCTGAGGCTGCGGTTCGACAACACTGGCTGGATGGCCGTGCGGGCGCTTTCCACCACGTCTCGCACACCCGCCTGGCGGGTTTCGATGAGCAGTTCACGCTGTCGCTCGAGGGCGTCATGACTGCTCTGGATGCGGGTATATGCATCCAGGGCCACCAGGCTGCCGGTGGTCAGCAATAGGGGGAGTAGCACGAGTGCCAGAATACGAGTCTGCAGGCCTAGCAAGAACGAGGCTTTGGGAGCCGAAGAAGCCATATTTTATTGTCTCATGGGAGTGCTGGGTTTACTGGCGATAAGCACTCACCCAATCGGCTTGGCTAGGCGCGACTTTAGGGGGCGCTGAAAAATTCAGCATTTGGTCTATGAGTCTGCCCAAGAATGGCTATTGCTCTATCCTCGCGAGGGGCACCGGGCATACCGGTACGCGTCATCTCATTGCAGGCGCCCCGACCGCACTGCCCTTGGCAGTGCGGTCGGGGCGATCGGCCTGTGATCAGCTGGCCTGGCGGAAGGGGTTGCGCGGGTCCTGATCCCAGCTCATATAGGGTTTGCCGGTCTGCTGGGGCAGCATGCTGATGCAGTCCTGCACCGGGCAGGTGATCTGGCACAGGTTGCAGCCCACACACTCCTCTTCGATCACCTCGTAACGCCGCGCCCCGCTGGCGTCGATCAGTTGGGCGATCGACTGGTGGGAGGTGTCCTCGCAGGCGATATAGCAGCGCCCGCATGAGATGCACGTGTCCTGGTCGATGTGCGCGATGGTCTTGAAGTTCATGTCGAGGTGCTTCCAGTCGGTGGTATTGGCCACCGCCTTGCCGCTGAACTCATCGAGCGAGCGATAGCCCTGCTCGGCCATCCAGCGCGACAGGCCGTCCTTCATCTCCTCGACGATGCGAAACCCGTGCAGCATGGCGGCGGTACACACCTGCACGCTGCCGGCGCCGAGGGCCACGAACTCCGCGGCATCGCGCCAGTCCGAGATGCCGCCGATACCCGAGATCGGCAGGTCCTGGGTAGGGGCGTCGCGGGCGATCTCGGCGACCATGTTCAGGGCGATGGGCTTGACCGCACTGCCGCAGTAGCCGCCGTGGGTGCTCTGCTGGCCGACGGTAGGCTTGGCCACCATATTGTCGAGATCGATGCTGGTGATCGAGTTGATGGTGTTGATCAACGATACCGCGTCGGCGCCACCGCGTAGGGCGGCCTGGGCGGCCACGCGGATGTCGGTGATGTTGGGGGTCAGCTTGACGATCACCGGCTTGGAGTAATACTGCTTGCACCAGCGCGCGACCTGCTCGATCAGGTCGGGGTTCTGGCCCACCGCCGCGCCCATGCCGCGCTCCGGCATGCCGTGGGGGCAGCCCAGGTTGAGCTCGATGCCATCGGCACCGGTGGCTTCCACCAGTGGCAGGATATGCCGCCAGGCCGCTTCCTCACAGGGCACCATGATCGAGACGATCAGCGCGCGATCCGGCCAGTCGCGCTTTACCCGAGTGATCTCCTCGAGATTCACTTCCAGCGAGCGATCGGTGATCAGCTCGATATTGTTGAAGCCCAGCACCTCACGGTTATTGCCGAAGTGTGCCGAGTAGCGCGACGAGACATTGACCGCGGGCGGGTCTTCACCCAGGGTTTTCCAGACTACGCCGCCCCAGCCTGCCCGATAGGCGCGCTCGACGTTGTAGGCCTTGTCGGTGGGCGGTGCAGAGGCCAGCCAGAAAGGATTGGGGGATTTGATCCCGGCGAAGTCGATGGACAGGTCGACGCCGTTGACGAGGTGGTCCGTGCGAGTGTTCATGCGGCCTCCTGCTTGGCCAAGAGATCCTGATGAATAGCGTGGGCGGCCAGCTTGCCGTGCTGCACAGCCTGGACGGTGAGATCCTGGCCGGGCGCGACACAGTCGCCGCCGGCGTAGACCCGTGGCAGCGAGGTGCGAAAGGCGTCGTCGACGCGGATGCGCTCGCCGTCGCGGGCCAGCTCGCTGGCCGCCGGGTCGTTCAGGCTGTCGTCATCGAAGCCCTGGCCAATGGCCTTGAATACTGCGTCGGCCTCGACCTCGAAGGTCTCACCGGTGCCTTGCAGTTGCCCCTCGGTCGCGTGGGTTCTTTCGAAGCGCATGCCGCTCACACGGCCTTCGGCGTCAAGCAGCACCTCACGCGGCGTCGCCCAGGTCAGCATGCGCACGCCGTTGACCTTGGCGATCTCCTGCTCGTGACCGGTGGCCGACATGGCCTCCACGCCGCGCCGATAGACCAGGGTCACCTCGTCGGCGCCCAGGCGTGCCATCTGGGTCGCCATGTCGATGGCGGTGTTGCCGGCACCGATCACCACGCAGCGGCGAGCCAGCGGCAGGTCCACGAGATCCTCTGCTTGGCGTAGCTGCTTGATGTAGTCCACGGCTGCTGCAAGGCCCGGGGCATCCTCGCCGGTCAGCCCCAGCTGGCGGCTGGCCCCCAGGCCGAGGCCGAGAAACACGCTGTCGTAGTCGCTATGCAGTTGCGCCAGGCTGAGGTCGTGGCCAAGACGCTGGCCGTAGCGCATCTCGATGCCGCCAATCTCGAGCAGGAACTCGACCTCCTTGCGCGCGAAGTCGTCGGTCATTTTGTAGCGGGCGATACCGTACTCGTTGAGCCCGCCGGGCTTGGCCTCGGCCTCGAAGACGGTGACCCGGTGGCCGAGCATCGCCAGCCGGTGGGCGCAGGCCAGCCCTGCTGGCCCGGCCCCGACCACCGCCACCTGGTAGCCGCTGTCGGCGGCGCGCTGGAACGGATGGCCGTCGAAGCGCGCGTGATCGGTGGCATAGCGCTGCAGCAGGCCGATCAGCACCGGCTGGCATTCGGCATCGTGATTGCGTACGCAGCGCTGCTCGCAGAGGATCTCGGTGGGGCAGACCCGGGCACAGCTGCCGCCGAGGATGTTCTGTTCGAGGATGGTATGCGCGGCGCCGTCGATATTCTGCTCACTGATCTGGCGGATGAAGCGCGGAATGTCGATATCCGACGGGCACGCCTCGATGCAGGGGGCGTCGTAGCAGTACAGGCAGCGCTGGCTCTCGATCAGCGCCTGGCGCTGGGTCAGCGGCGGATGCAGGTCGCTGAAGTTGGCCTCCAGCGCCTCAGACGACGTGCCCGGGCGGCCGGCGACGGCATCGCCGGCCCGGGGCAGATGGGTCAGGTCATGTTTCACGGTAATACCTCGTTGTTGTTGTGGGCCTGTCAGGGGCCTGGCGCTAGGCGCGTTTCACCGGCGTTGGCGCATTGAGCTCGGCGCGGCGTTTGAGCAGCTCGTATACGCCGGGGTAGGCGGGGCGCTCGAGGTAGCGGCCCGCGCCGCGCTCGGCGCGCAGCTCGCCGTCGCGCCATACCCACTTGCCCTGGCTGACGGTGTGACGCGGGATGCCGCGTACCGTCTTGCCCTCGAAGATGTTGAAGTCGACGTTCTGGTGGTGGGTCTCGGCCGAAATGGTGCGGGTGCCCTTGGGGTCCCACACCACCAGGTCGGCGTCGGCGCCAACCTGCACCGCGCCCTTGCGCGGATAGAGGTTGAAGATCCGCGCGGTGTTGGTCGAGGTCAGCGCCACGAACTCCTGCATCGACAGCTTGCCGCTGTTGACCCCCTCCTCCCAGAGTACCGCCATGCGGTCCTCGACCCCGGCGGTGCCGTTAGGGATCTTGGTGAAGTCGTCCTTGCCGGCGGCCTTTTGCTCGGCGCAGAAGCAGCAGTGGTCGGTGGCGGTGGTCTGCAGGTTGCCCGACTGCAGGCCGTGCCACAGCGCCTCCTGATGGCCCTTGGGGCGAAACGGCGGGCTCATCACGTGGGCCGCGGCGCGTCCCCAGTCGGTATCCAGGTAGACGCTGTCGTCGAGCACCAGGTGACCGGCCAGGCACTCGCCGTAGACCGGATGGCCCTGCTGGCGGGCATAGGCGATCTCGTCGACGGCATCCTTGGTGGAGACGTGAACAAGATAGATCGGCGCGCCCAGCGTGCTGGCGATACGGATCGCGCGGCTGGCCGCTTCGCCCTCGACCTGGGGGGGCCGCGACAGCGGGTGCGCCTCGGGCCCGATCATGCCCTCGGCCAGCAGCTTCTGCTGCATGTGGTAGACCAGCTCGCCGTTCTCGGCGTGCACGGTGGGCACCGCGCCGAGCTCCAGGCAGCGCGAGAAGCTCTCCACCAAGATGTCGTCGGTGGCCATGATCGCGCCCTTGTAGGCCATAAAGTGCTTGAAGCTGTTGACGCCGTCGT
This sequence comes from Halomonas salipaludis, assembly GCF_002286975.1. Lineage (GTDB taxonomy): Bacteria > Pseudomonadota > Gammaproteobacteria > Pseudomonadales > Halomonadaceae > Franzmannia > Franzmannia salipaludis. The sequence goes on along the minus strand of NZ_NSKB01000010.1, from coordinate 34,768 downwards.
CGCGCACCAGGGTGCCCATCTCCTCGCGCACGCTGTCATCCCACCAGGTGATGGCGACGTGGAAGGCGAAGTCGGTGGCGGCCTTTTCCGCCCAGCCCTGCCAGGTCTCGAACGCCTCGAGCAGCGACTGACCGGGCTGGGGGATCACGAAATCGATGATCGAGGTGGTGCCGCCGGCCAGCGCCGCGGCGGTGCCGGTATAGAAATCCTCGCTGGCCACGGTGCCCATGAAGGGCAGCTGCATATGGGTGTGTGGGTCGATGCCGCCAGGCATCACGTACATGCCGTCGGCGTCGATGACCTCGCCGCCCTGCGGCGCCTCTAGATTGCTGCCGATGGCTTGGATCTTGCCGTCATCGCAGAGGACGTCGGCGCGGTAGGTGTCGCTGTCGGTGACCACGGTGCCACCGCGAATCAATAGGCTCATGGTGCGTCTCCTGGTGTCGGGATCATTCGCCGTCAGTCAGCCGGGCGTAGGCATCCGGGCGGCGGTCGCGGAAGAACTGCCAGTTGTTGCGCACCTCGCGGACCATATCGAGGTCGATCTCATGGATCAGCAGCTCGTCGTCCTTGTCGCTGGCCTGGGCCTCGATCTTGCCGCGCGGATTGACGATGTAGCTCGAACCGTAGAACTCGCCGATGTTCCAGGGCGCCTCGCTGCCGACGCGGTTGATGGCGGCGATGAAGCAGCCGTTGGCAGCGGCCGAGGCCGGCTGTTCGAGCTCCCACAGGTACTGGGACAGCCCGGCCACGGTCGCCGAGGGGTTGAAGATCACCTCGGCACCGTTGAGTGCCAGCGCCCGCCAGCCCTCGGGGAAGTGACGGTCGTAGCAGATGTAGACGCCGATCTTGCCGTAGGCGGTATCGAACACCGGCCACTCCGACTTGCCGGGCTTGAAGTAGAACTTCTCCCAGAAGCCGGCGACCTGGGGGATATGCGTCTTGTGATACTTGCCGAGATAACTGCCGTCGGCGTCGAAGACCGCCGCAGTGTTGTAGTAGATCCCGGTCACCGTCTCCTCGTAGACCGGCACGATCATCACCATGTGGTGCTTGGCGGCAAGCTTCTGCATCATCTGGCAGGTAGGCCCCTCGGGTACCCGCTCGGCGGCGGCATACCACTTGGGGTCCTGGCTGGGGCAGAAGTAGGGCTGGTTGAAGACTTCCTGAAAGCACAGCACCTGCACGCCTGCATCGGCGGCCTGCTGGATCAGTGGCAGGTGGGCGTCGTTCATGGCATCGCGAATGGCGTCCGGTTCCAGGTCGGTACTGGTGTTCAGCGCCATCTGGATCAGACCAATCTTCATCTTCTGCATGGCATTTCACTCATCTTGTGTTTGTTGTCAGGACAGCCTCCCTGCCGTGGTGGTGCGGGAAGGGCCCAAGGCACGATCTCGGCTGTCAATAAAGTTGACTCATTAGACAGTTTTTTAAGCTAGTCGCCATTGACAGGTTCCTGCAAGAACTTTTTTTCCACCCAGCCAGTTTGTCTATAAGTTATTGTATTGAAAGTTTTATTTGTAGTTCTGTGCGGTTACATCCCCATTTTGGTGATTCTCTGCACCATAATGGAGAAACGTGTTCTCTATATATTTTCATTACATGACAATGGTTTATGATCCATGGCTGAAGGTTTTTGTTAGCTCGATAATGAACCTTGAACCATTATGAAAACTGACTAGCCTGTCATGAAGCGTAAAGGAGATGACTGCGTAGTTGGCTTTTCCTTTCGCTGAAATGACGTCAATTAAGCTGTCTGTAGGGACAGTTTTTCACAAAAATCATTGAGTTGAAGGCCCTGGGCATGCCCTGCGGCGAGACTGGCAGTGACGTCATGCGTCGCCAATGGCGCAACTGGGCACGCTTATTGCGTTGCATCTGACACGTACGCCGCCAGGCGTTGTGACGATATGAGTGACGAGGAGAACAACAATGACCGTCAAGGCATCGAGGATGGTGGATAGGCAAGGATTGATCGAGCTCGAGGAGGGCGACGACGTCCGCGACAGTCCACGTTTCAATGCTGATATCGCGCCGACCAAGGCGCATGAACGCACCTGGTCGAAATGGAACGTGGCCGCCCTGTGGGTGGGCATGTCGATCTGCGTACCCACCTATACCCTGGGCGGAGTGCTCACCGCCTATTTCGGCCTGAGTGTCGGCGAGGCGCTGTTTGCGATCCTGCTGGCCAACGTGGTGGTGCTGATACCGCTCACGCTGAACGCTTTTCCCGGCACCAAGTTCGGGATCCCGTTTCCGGTAGTGCTGCGCTCATCGTTCGGCATCCTGGGGTCGAATGTGCCGTGTCTGGTGCGGGCACTGGTCGGTTGTGGCTGGTTCGGGGTGCAGACCATGTTCGGTGGGCTGGCGATTCACCTGCTGCTGGCGACGATCTTTCCCCCATGGCAGGCACTGGGGGGCCTGGGTGAGGTGGTCGGCTTCTTCGTCTTCGGGGCCATGAACCTGTACGTGGTGATTCGCGGCGCCGAGTCGATCAAGTGGCTCGAGACCCTGGCCGCGCCGCTGCTGCTGGCGGTAGCCATTGGCCTGATGTTCTGGGCCTGGCCGCACATGTCGATGACCGAGCTGCTGGCGCAGCCACCGTCGCGCCCGGAAGGGGCGCCGGTGTACGGCTACTTCTTCGCCGGGCTGACCGCGATGGTGGGTTTCTGGGCGACGCTGTCGCTCAACATTCCCGACTTCAGCCGCTTCGCCAAGAGCCAGAAGGATCAGATCGTCGGCCAGGTGCTGGGCCTGCCCATGACCATGTTCTTCTTTGCTGCCCTCGGGGTGGTGATGACGGCGGCGTCCGAATCGCTGGTGGGGCAGACCGTGGCCGACCCGGTGAGTCTGATCGGCATGATCGACAACCCGTTCTGGGTGGCCCTCGCCATGCTGCTGATCATCATTGCGACCATCTCGACCAATACCGCCGCCAATATCGTCTCGCCGACCAACGACTTCCAGAACGTGGCGCCCAAGCTGGTCGACCAGACCCGCGGTGTGTTGATCACCGGCGTCGTGGGGGTCTTGCTGATGGGCTATGATCTGCTGCAGAAGGCCGGGGTGATTACCTCCGGGGTGTCGCTCGAGCAGATGTACTCCAACTGGCTGTTGGGCTATTCGAGCCTACTGGGGCCCATCGCCGGGATCATGGCGGTGGACTACTTTCTGATCAAGCGCCAGCGGCTCGATGTGCCGAGCCTGTATCAGGATGGGCGCGCTTATCCGGCGGTCAACTGGCCTGGCTTCGTCGCCTTCGGGATTCCCGTCGCACTGACCGTGGTATCGCTGCTGACCGGTACCATGTACTGGTTCTACGACTACGGTTGGTTTACCGGCTCGGCCTTGGGTGCCGTGATCTACTATGTGGCAAGCCAAGTGATGTCGCCGGTGAACGTGTCGGCGACGGCTGCGGCCATCGAGCCCGAACGCATGCCCTGATAGCGTCGTTCGAGTAATGCACGCGCCGCGCCCCGGCCATCAGCCCGGGGCGCTGTCGTGTCGGCCTTCCCGCTAGACAGGCATTTCATTCATTCCGGAGCCAACAATGAAAACATCCGATTATCCGCTCAGCGCCGTGCCGGCAAGTCGCCGCAAAGGGCTGCTCTCGACGACCATGGTGCTGCTGGGTTTTACCTTCTTTACGGCGACGATGTGGGCGGGCGGTTCGCTGGGCACGGCGTTCACCTTTGCTGAGCTGCTATGGGTGATCACCATCGGCAACCTGCTGCTTGGAGGCTATGCCGCGGCACTGGCGTATATCGCCTGTCGCAGTGGCCTCAACTCGGTACTGATGGGGCGCTTCTGCTTCGGCGAGCTTGGCAGCAAGCTCTCCGATTTGCTGCTCGGCTTCACCCAGATCGGCTGGTACGCCTGGGGGACGGCCACCATTGCGGTGATCCTGGTGCAAACCACGAATCTGCCCGGCTGGATGGAAATCCCGCTGATGGTGGTGTTCGGCATGGCCTTCTGCATCACTGCGATGATCGGCTATCGCGGCCTCGACTGGCTGTCGCGTTTTGCCGTGCCGGCCATGCTGCTGTTCATCCTGATCAGCCTCTATACCGGCATGCACGATATTGGCGGGTTGACCGGCCTGTTAGGCCAGACATCCACTGGCAGCATGAGCTTTGCTGCGGCCGTCACGGTGATCATCGGCACCTTCGTGAGTGGCGGGACCCAGGCGACCAACTGGAGCCGCTTCGCGCGGTCGCCGAAAATCGCGGTGATCGCCACCCTGGCGGCCTTCTGTGTCGGCAACGGGCTGATGGTGCTCACCGGTGCGCTGGGCGCGCTGATCTATCAGCAGGCGGACATCGTCGACGTGATGCTGGCGCAAGGGTTCGTGGTGCTGGCGGTGTTGATGCTGTTCCTCAATATCTGGACCACCCAGGACAACACCATCTACAACTTCGCCGTGGCCGGTTGCAACCTGCTGCGCACGCCCCGCCGACGGCTGGTGACCGTGGTTGGTGCCGCTATCGGTACGCTGCTGGCAGTCGGCGGCATGTACGACCTGCTGATTCCCTACCTGGTGCTGCTGGGCACCTTCATCCCACCGATCGGCGGCGTGATCATGGCCGATTTCTGGCTGCGCCATAAGGGGCGCTATCCGTCTCTCGAGTCAGCGGATCTGCCGGCCTTTCACTGGGTGGGACTGCTGGCCTATGCCTTGGGCTCGCTGGCCGCCTATCTCTCGCCGCTGCTGCCACCGCTGGTGGGCGTGCTGGTGGCCGTATTGAGCTATGCGCTGCTGCTGCGCTTCGGTACTGCGACGCTGCCGGCCAAGGCCTAGAAACGACGACGCCCCGCAGGGCGGGGCGTCGTGGCGTCAAGCGCGGGAGTCTAGCTGTCGTCGCCAGGGCGGCGGGGTTCGGGCTCGCCAGTGCTGGTGCTGGCGATGACGGTGCCGGTCTCGCCGCTTTCGAGGGTCACCAGCAGGCGCTCGGACTCGCGCTGGAAGGCGGCCAGGGCATCACCTTCGAGGCTCTGGTTCTCGGGCAGGTCGACGCGCATCGGGTCGACCTGGTTACCATTGACGATCACCTCGTAGTGCAGGTGCGGGCCGGTGCTGCGTCCGGTGTTGCCTGATTTGGCAATGGTTTCGCCCATGCTTACGCGATCGCCGCGGCTGACCAGCGGCTGAGAGAGGTGCAGGTAGCGGGTCCGGTAGCCGTTGTCGTGACGTACCACGATGAAACGGCCGGCCAGCGGGTGATTGCCGACCTTCTCCACGCGACCGTCGGCCGGGGCATTGACCGAGGTGCCGATCGGCATCGCCCAGTCGGTGCCGTAGTGCGGACTCACCCGACCGGTGACCGGGTGTTTGCGGCGCAGGTTAAATGACGAGCTCTGGCGATAATTGCCGTTGAAGGGGTAGCGCTCGAAGGCGGGATCGAGGCTGTAGCCCTCCGGCGTATAGAAGCGGTTGTCGGAGCTATTGCGGATGACCGTCAGGTCCATCCGGGCGCCCTCGTATTTTACCGCGAGCACGCGGGAGTCGAGACTCTGGCCATCGATCAGGTCGGACTCTACCAGTACCTGGAAACGATCGCCGCGACGGGTGTCGCGGCGGAAGTCGAGTTTCTTCTCCAGCAAGTTGCTCAGTTGAGCGACTTCGGAGGCGGATAGGCCAGTGGCCTCGGCGGAGCGGCCGAAACTGCCGCTGACGGTGCCGGCAAACAGGCGCTGGGTGGGCTCGCCGGCCTTCTCGATGCTCGATACCTCGAACGCGGTGTCGGGGTCGCGCTCTATCAAGAAGCCGCTGCGTGGATTCTTCATCACACGCAGCGCCAGGAGTTGTCCATCTTCATCGAGCTGGTAGTCGAAATTATGCCCGGCCCGCCAACGGGTCAGGACATTGCGGTCGGGCATCTTGTCGAGCAGTTGCAGCACTTCGCTGTAGCCAAGACCCAGCGTCTGCTGGGCCATCACGGCGAAGGTGTCACCTTGCTGCACCGTATAGGTCTCCCATTCGGGCACATAGGCCTGTTCGGCTACCAGCTCTTCATCGAGAAACACCTCGCCATCATCGAACAGTACCAAGGGTCCGTCGAGATAGTCCTCGTAGGAGGTGTGCGACGCCAGCGCTTCGACGTCGAACCCGGAGGAGTCGCCGACCTGGTTGAGATCGTCGGTCTGGCCCAGCTCGGGAAGGTGCAGAGCGAGATGCAGGACATCGGTATCGATGGTTGCTGGCGAGTCGCTCTGCTGTTGTTCGTCGTCAGCGTTGCTCGACTCGGGGGTGAGCGCGACAATTGGCATTTGCTCATCACCGGCATGCGCCGTGGAGAGCACGTCGATGTCGACGATTTCCTGGGCAGCCAGTTCGGCAATGGGGACGTACTGGCGGGTGGCATCCAGCGCATTGCTGGCCATTTCCACTGCTTCTGACACAGCACTGCGTTCGAAGTCGAGGGCAGCTGTGTCGCGGTTTGTGTTGGAATCGAGGGGAATATGAATCGGAGAAGCGGCAACAGGGCTTTCACTGGAGCTATCGAAAGCGCCGATGATTTTTTGCGTACCCAGCACAGTAACCATGGTGGCAACAGGTAGTAAAAGTAACTTGTGCGTGCGGGGCAGCGAATGAAGAATTCGCAACATGATAAAGGCCGTGACTTGGTAGATGAACGTAAAAAGGCACGAGAACCTTACCCCAAGGCGCTTGTGATGCCTAGTCTGTACGTTCATACAGTCTTTTCGGCCGCGGTTTGGCAACGCTGTTCGACTTAGGTCTAGCGGTAGGTCATGCTGGAAATGCCCAGCGATACAGCGTTTCTGCCTGTATATGCGCGTTCGCTGGGCAACAATTCAAGTGAATTATCCTGTCAGTCTACCGCTTCGGTAGTCGTTCAAGGCCTGTTCGAGCTCATCTTGGCTGTTCATGACGAAGGGGCCGTAGTGAGCGATCGGCTCTCGATGCGGCGTGCCGGCAAGGAGCAGCGCCTGGGCGCCGGCCTCACTCGAGAGCGGCAGTTGTTGCCCGTCGCCCAGCCGAACCAGGTGGCCCGCCGGGATGCGCTGCTCACCGATCTCGAGCTCGCCGGCGAAGACATAGACAGCAAGCATTGGTGACTCCTGCTCGAGCAATAGTCGCCCACTTGGTTCGAGAATGACATGGGCGACGCCACCATTACCAGCCAGTGCATCCAGCGGGCCTACAACGTCATGGCGTGGCTCGATAGCGTGCCATTTGCCGCCGAGGGCAATCAGTTTGGCACCTTCGCCATGCAGGTGTGGCATCTCAGTTGACCGCACATCGCGATAGGTGGCCTCGCTGAGTTTGTCCTTGGCCGCCAGGCTCAGCCACAGCTGAAAGGCGTGCAGGCCGTGATGGTCGGTCAGCGGCATTTCCGAGTGAACGATGCCGCGTCCGGTATGCATCCACTGGGCGTCACCGGCATTAATGGTGCTGGAATGGCCCATGTGGTCTTCATGGGTCAGGCCGCCGTGAATCACGTATGTCAGGGTCTGAATGCCGCGGTGTGGGTGGGGCGGAAAGCCACCGATATAATCGTTCGGTTGATCGGAACCGAGCTCGTCGAGCATCAGGAAAGGATCGATGCCGCCGCCGAAATCATGGATGCGCTTGATCTTGACGCCGTCGCCATCCTGGCTGGGTTGGCTGCGTACCACCGAGACGACTTGGCGGACAGGGGAGTGGGTCATGGCGTATCTCCTTGGAGAAAGGGTTGGTACCTATGCCTGTCATTATCGATGATGGACAGGCGGTATCAGAAGCGCATAGTTTTGCTGCAACTGTTCGAGGAATTCGAAATGTCCCGTGTGACCCTATCGCAGTGGCAGATGCTGGCGGCCGTGGTCGACCATGGCGGCTTCGTGCGCGCCTCCGAGGCGGTGCACAAGAGCCCCTCTACGCTCAATCATGCCGTGCACAAGCTCGAGGAGCAGCTCGGCGTCAAGGTGCTGGAACCGGTAGGCCGCCAAGTGCGGCTGACCGAGGCCGGTGAGCTGCTGTTGCGGCGTGCCCGTCAGCTGATCGAGAGCGCAGAGGCGCTCGAAGAGGTGGCCGAAAGCCTGGCCGCAGGGCTCGAGGCGGAGATCGTGTTGGCCATCGACCAGCTATTCCCGCCGGATGCCCTAGCCCAAGCGCTGGATGCTTTTTCGTCCCGCTACCCCGGGGTGCGCGTACAGCTTCACGAGACGGTGCTCAATGGCGGCATCGAGATGCTCTACGATGGCCGCGCGGACCTGGTGGCCTCGGGGCTGGCAGCCCAGGGATTTCTCGGCGAACCGCTGGTGACGGTGCGCTTCATTGCCGTGGCCCACCCCGACCATCCGCTGCACCGGCTCGGTCGGCCCTTGGACCTGCGCGATCTCAAGCAGCATCGCCAACTGGTGGTGCGCGACTCGGCCCAGCGCCAGTCGATGGATGCCGGCTGGCTCAAGGCCGAGCAGCGCTGGACGCTGAGCCATCTCGACACTTCAGTGGACATGCTCGAGCGCGGCCTGGGCTTTGCCTGGGTGCCGGAAACCCGCATCCAGCCGTCACTGGAGCGCGGCACCCTGGTGCCGCTGCCGCTAAGCGCCGGCGGTATTCGCGAGGTGCCGATGCAGTTGATCTATCGCGATCGTGACCGCGCAGGTCCCGCCGCCCACGCCATGGCCGATGCCCTGAGCCAGGCCGTTGCCAGCTGCTGTGAGAGCGTCGTCGATTCGACGCCATCGAATGAGTAGGCGCAAAACTTGCGCTTGAGCGCCGGGTCGAGAGGGGTAGGCTATGGCTACTCGACTTCTCATGATCCGGAGGTGGCCGATGGGCCTGTTGATCGACGGCAAATGGCACGACCAGTGGTACGATACCGACAAGCATGGCGGTGAATTCGTGCGTGAATCCGCCCAGCTGCGCGACTGGGTGACGGCCGACGGTAGTCCCGGCCCCGCTGGCCAGCCGGGATTGCCCGCCGAGGCGGATCGCTACCACCTTTATGTGTCGCTGGCCTGCCCCTGGGCGCATCGCACCTTGATCCTGCGCAAGCTCAAGGGGCTGGACGCACTGGTTGGCGTCTCGCACGTCAGCCCGCTGATGCTCGACCAGGGGTGGACCTACCACCGTGGAGAGGGCGCCAGCGGTGACCCGATCAACGGCGTCGATTATCATCGCGAGCTCTATACCCTCACCGATCCGCACTACACCGGCCGCGTTACCGTGCCGGCGCTGTGGGACAAACAGGGTGGCCGCATCGTCAACAATGAGTCCGCCGAGCTGCTGCGCATGCTCAACGGTGCCTTCGATGAGCTGACCGGCAATCGTCTCGATTTCTACCCGGTGGATCTGCGCGAGACCATCGACGCGGTCAACGCCGACGTCTACGACCATATCAACAACGGTGTCTACAAGTCGGGCTTCGCCACCGACCAGAAGGTCTACGACAAGCATGTCGTGGCGCTATTCGAGGCGCTGGATCGCATGGAAGCGCGTCTCGCCGCACATCGCTATCTGGCCGGCGAGTGGCTGACCGAAGCCGATATTCGGCTGTTCACCACCCTGGTGCGCTTCGATGCCGTCTATCACGGCCACTTCAAGTGCAACCTCAAGCGCATCGAGGACTACCCGAACCTGTCGAACTACCTGCGTGAGCTATACCAGTGGCCGGGCATCAAGGAAACGGTGGACTTCGACCATATCAAGCGCCACTACTACTACAGCCACGACACCATCAATCCGACCCGCATCGTACCCAAAGGGCCGCTGCTCGACCTCGATCGCGGCCATGATCGCCAGCGGCTGCCGGGGCAGGGGATTCGCGAGAAGGGGTGACGGCGGTATCACGCAACGGCCGCGCCCCGGCGAAGGGGCGCGGCCGTCGTGCAGGGGAAGCCGTTGTATCAGTAGGCTGCGTCGGGTTCGTAGAACGCCTCGACGTTGTCGGCGGTGATCAGGTCGGCGGCCAGGATCACACGTGACGGAATGCCGTGATACATGTCCCCCAGGCGTTCGCCCTTGACGCCGTGCACGGCCAAGGCAATTGCCGAGGCAATCATATTGGGGGGATAGGTGACGGTGCCCTTGACCATGGGATGGTCGTCGCGAATCATCTCAATGACCCGCTGCGAGCCACCCCCGCCCACCACGAGCTGGATATCGTCCCGCTCGTTTTCCTCGATGGCCTGCAGTGCCGCGACCAGCACATCGTCGTCACCGGCCCAGATGGCATCCACCTGGGGATTGCTTCCGAGCAGATCCTCGGTGACGCTCAGTGCCTGCTGTGGATTCCAATCGGTATTCTGGGAGGCCAGGATGTTGATCCCCGAGTACTCCCCCATGACTCGGTTGAAGGCGTCAACGCGCTGGCTGTTGATCGGAATCGGTGGCCCCTCCAGAACCAGGATATTGCCCTCGCCACCCAGCTCGTCGGCGATATAGCGCGCGGCCTGCTCGCCAAGGCCGGGGTTGTCGCCGGCCAGGAAGACGTCCTGGGCCGGGATCTCCAGTTCGCGATCCACGACGACGGTATAGATGCCCTCCTCGTAGGCTTCCGAGATCACCGACTGCAGGGTCGCCGGGTTGTAGGGCAGTATCACCAGTGCATCCAGGTTACGGATCATCAGGTCCTCCACGTTGGAGACCTGGGCGGTGCCGGAATTGGCGGAAAGCACGGTGAAGCTGACGTCTGGATATTTTTCACTCAGCTCATCGGTGGCTTGCTGGGCCCACCACATCAGGCCCGCCGTCCAGCCATGATCGGCCGAGGGTACCGTGACGCCGATATGATAGTCGTCGGCGCTGGCCAGGCCGGCGGTGCCGGTCAGGGCGGCAGTCAGTGCCGCAGTCTTCATCAGGCGTGAGAAGGTCATGATTGTGGCTCCCGTTTCGTTGTGGTTCGTAAGCGGGCGGGGGATGGCCACGCCCGGAGTGGCCGCCACCCGAAGAGGTCACGGCGGCCGAAAATGGCATCAGGCGGCGCGTTTGTACTGCAGCAGAACCGCGAGCAGAATCACCGCGCCCTTGACCAGTCCCTGCAGATAAGGCGAGACCCCGGTCAGGTTGAGCATGTTATTGATGATGCCGAGGATCAGCGCTCCGATGACGGTGCCCCATACCGTGCCACGCCCACCGGATAGCGCGGTGCCACCGATGACCACCGCAGCGATGGCATCCAGCTCGTAGAAGTAGCCGGCGTCGCTGGGGCTTACCGAGTTGAGGCGTGAGGTCAGCATGATCGCCGACAGGCCAACGCAGAGGCCGGCGATGACGAAGGTGGAGAGCACGATGCGCTTGACGCGGATGCCGGAGTAACGGGCCACCTGCGGATTGGCGCCTACGGCGCAGACATGCCGACCGTACGCGGTATGGAACAGCAGGACGTGGGCGACGATGGCCAGGCCAAAGAACACCCAGACCGGAATCGGTATGCTCAGGAAGAAACCGCCGCCGACGTTGGAAAAGATCGGGTTGCGCGTCGAGACCTCGGCGGCATCGGTGAAGTAGAGCGCCAGCGAACGGAAGATCGACATGCTGGCCAGCGTCACCACGAAGGCGGCAATGCGTCCTCGCGTGACCATCAGGCCATTGAAGAGGCCGAACAGCGAGCCGGCCACGATAGCTGCCAGCATCGCCAGGATCACCGCCTGGACGGGGTCACTGATGGCGTTGACCACGTAGAGTACGATCACACCGACCAGCGCCACCATCGAGCCCACCGAGAGATCGATGCCGCCGGCGATGATCACGAAGGTCATGCCGATGGCGATGATCCCGGTGTAGGAGACCTGACGCAGCACGTTGGAGATGTTGCGGGTGTTGAGGAAGTACTCGCTGGCCAGCGACGACACGGCAAACAGCAGAATGAGTGCCACCAAGGGGGCCAGGATAGCGGCGTTCAGCGGAATCTTGCGCAGGCCCTGGATGACGAGCGCTGCCGCCGGTTTGGTATTCTGTGACTGGTTCATTTTACGTCCCCACTCGTTCGCAATTGGCGTGCTGTCGTGCGCCGGCGGCATACAGCATGATCTGCTCTTCATTGATGTCGTCGCCGTTCAGCTCGACTGCGATGCGCCCTTCGCGGACTACCAGAACGCGGTCGGACATGCCGATGATCTCCTCGAGTTCGGAGGAGATCACGATGACCGCCTTGCCTTGCTCGGTGAGCTCGCGGATCAGTTGGTAGATCTGCTGCTTGGCACTGATATCGATGCCGCGGGTGGGCTCATCCAGGAGCAGGATGTCCGGCTCGATATCGAGCAGTTTGGAGAAGTAGACCTTCTGCTGGTTGCCGCCACTCAGCTTGCTGACGGGGGCGCCCAGGTTGGCGGCTTTGATCGAGAGCCGCTGCTGGTAGTGTTCGGCCTGGCGACGTTCGGCAGCATGCCGGATAAGGCCGCGGACATAACGCTTCAGGCTCAGCGAAGTGATGTTCTGCATGACATTGAAGGAGAGCTGCAGCCCCTTGCCCTGGCGGTCTTCAGAGAGGTAGGCCAGGCCGTGGGCATGTGCCTCGTTGGGCGAGCGGATATCGACTGCCTTGCCGTCGATATGCAGCGCGCCGCCGTCCCTGCGGCGCAGGCCCATGATCGTCTCGGCGATCTCGGTGCGACCCGCCCCCACCAGGCCGGCCAGACCCAGCACCTCGCCGCGGTGGACCTCCAGGTCGATATCGTAAAGCACGTCCTTGAGGCTCAGGCCGCGCACCTGCAGTGCCGGCGAGGCCTCATGCGCCGCGGCAGGGGGCTTGTCGGGATAGACCTGCGACAGCTCGCGGCCGACCATCTTGCGCGCCATGTCCTCCTCGCTGAGCTCGCCCACTTCGCACAGCTCGACCTGCTGGCCATCGCGCAGGATCAGTAGCCGGTCGCAGAGTTCCTTGACCTCCTTGAGCTTGTGGGAGATGAACATGACCGCTACGCCGCGGGCGACCAGCGTGCGTACCACCTTGAACAGCACCGCCACTTCGCGGTCGGTGAGCACCGTGGTTGGTTCGTCGAGGATGACGATACGCGCCTCGTTGACCAGCACCCGAGCCACTTCCACCATCTGCTTCTCGGCGACACTGAGGCGTTCGATGGGCAGGTCGGGATCGAGCGCCACCTCCAGAGAGGCCAGCAGCTCCCGGGTACGCTGGCGCATCGCGCCGTGGTCGAGTAGCCCGCCGCGACGCAGCTCCTGGCCGAGGAAGACGTTCTCGTAGACGCGCAGGGTCGAGACCAGATTGAACTCCTGGGGGATCATCGCCACGCCGTGGCGGCGCGCCGTGATCGGATCCAGGGCGCTGAGTGCCTCGCTGTCCAGGTGAATGGTGCCCGCGCTCGGGGTGTAGATGCCGCTGACGATCTTGAGCAGGGTCGACTTGCCGGCGCCGTTCTCGCCGAGGATGCCGAGCACCTCGCCCGGGACGAGGGAGAGTGAGATGTCCTCTAGTACCTGGACCGGGCCGAAGGCCTTGCCGATGCCCTCGAGGCGCAGGATGGGCTCACGCATCGGGGGCCCCCCTCTGCGTCAGCGATGTCCAGCTGCCCGCTGCCTGGCTGGAGGCGAGCGCGGCGCTGATGAAGCGCATGCCGTCGACGCCATCGGCAATCCCCGGCAGCCAGGCCGAGTGTTCGTCTGCCGCCAGATCGTCGGCCAGTGCCTGGTAGAGATTGGCGAAGGCCTCGATATAGCCTTCCGGATGGCCGCCCGGCAGGCGCACGCCGCGGCCGATCTCGGCGCTCAGGGCGTCATCGCGGCGCGTCAGGCGCTGGCTGGGGCCATTGAGTGGCTTGAACCACAGCTCGTTGGGCGTCTCCTGGGCCCACTGCAGGCTGCCCCGCTCGCCAATCACGCGGATGCTCAGGGCATTTTCGAAGCCCGCCGCGGTCTGGCTTGCCCACAGCATGCCGCGGGCGCCGCCATCGAAACGTAGCAGCGCCTGGACATTGTCGTCTAACGCGCGGTCAGGCACCGCGCTGCTCAATTCAGCGCTGACCTGGTCGACGCGCTGGCCGCTGATGAACTGGGCCAGCTGGAAGGCGTGAACGCCGATATCGCCCAGGCAGCCGGCTGCCCCGGCACGGGCGGGGTCGAGCCGCCAGGCGGCTTGGCGGTTGGCTGCGTCTGGTGCCTCGCTGAGCCACTCCTGCAGGTACTCCACCTGCACATGGCGCAGTCGCCCGAGTTCGCCACGAGCGACCAGCGCACGGGCATGCTGGACCAGCGGGTAGCCCGCATAGTTGTGGGTCAGCACGAAACGCCGCTGGCTGGCGGCGGCGGCCCTTGCCAGGCGCTCGGCTTCCGCGACGCCCAGCGTCATGGGTTTCTCGCATACCACGTGCAATCCAGCTTCCAGCGTCGCCAGCGCTGCCGGAAAGTGCAGGTGGTTGGGGGTGACGATGGCGACGACCTCGGCGCCATCCTCGCGTGGCGTCTCGCCGGCCAGCAGTGCCTCGTGGTTGGCGTAGCAGCGCGTCTTGTCGACGCCCAGCTCATGCGCGGTGGCCAGGTTGCGCTCGGCCTGAGACGAGAAGACGCCGGCAACCAGTTCGAAGCGGTCGTCCAGGCGGGCGGCCATGCGGTGGACGCCGCCGATGAAGGCGCCCTGGCCGCCGCCGATCATGGCCAGGCGCAGGCGGGGTCGCGTTGAGTCGTGCGTCATGGCGGGCTCCTTGCGGGTGCTTGGTGGGTGGTCAGTCGAGTCCGAGCAGGACGCGGTTGGCCTGGCGGTCGGTGCCGGCATCGGCGAAGTCGTCGAAGGCACGCTCGGTGACCCGGATGATGTGGTCGGTGACGAAGCGTGCTCCCTCGGCGGCGCCCTGTTCGGGATGCTTGAGGGCGCATTCCCACTCGATCACCGCCCAGCCGTCGAAGTCGTACTGGGCGAGCTTCGAGAAGATGCCCTTGAAGTCGACCTGGCCATCGCCCAGGGATCGGAAGCGCCCGGCACGATCGATCCAGTTGGCATAACCGCCGTAAACGCCCTGGCTGGCGGAGGGCTGGAATTCGGCGTCCTTGACGTGAAACATGCGGATCCACGGGTGGTAGCGGTCGAGGAAAGCCAGGTGGTCGAGCTGTTGCAGGACCATATGGGAAGGGTCGTAGAGCATGCAGCAGCGCGGGTGGTGATCCACCTCCTCGAGGAAGCGCTCGAAGGTGGCGCCATCGTGGAGGTCCTCGCCGGGATGAATCTCGAAGCACAGGTCGACGCCGGCGTCAGCGAAGGCATCGAGGATCGGTCGCCAGCGCCTGGCCAGCTCGGCGAAGCCCTCCTCGACCAGCCCGGTGGGGCGCTGTGGCCAGGGATACAGGAAGGGCCACAGCAGTGAGCCGGAGAAGGTGCCGTGGGCACTCAGTCCCAGGTTGGCGCTGGCGCGCGCCGCCAGTTTGAGCTGCTGCACCGCCCAGGCCTGGCGTGCAACGGGATCGCCGTGCAACTCGGTGGGGGCAAAACCGTCGAACACGCTGTCGTAGACCGGATGCACCGCCACCAGCTGCCCCTGCAGATGGCTCGAGAGCTCGGTGATCTCCAGGCCATGCTCGGCCAGCAGTGCCTGGACCTCGCGGCAGTATTCAGGACTCTCGGCCGCTTGTTCGAGGTCGAATAGCCGCTTGTCCCAGGTGGGGATCTGCACCCCCTTGAAGCCGAGGGATGCCACCCAGGGGGCGAGATGCGCCAGGCTGTCGAAGGGAAACTCGTCGCCCACATACTGGGCAAGGAAGAGTGCCGGCCCCTTGATGGTCTTCATCGTGCACCTCGTGGTTCGGATCGCGTGGCCTGGGCGTGAATGACATCCAGCCCGGCATTGATGTAATGGATTACATGTCAGCAGAGGCGGCTAAGAGGGTCAAGCCAGAGCAGGAGTAGCAGGGGAGGCGATGAAATAGCCGTAATGCACCGGAAGTACACGCTTTTTTGGCCAGCTAGTGGTGCGCAAGCTGCTGTTTTTTTTAGACCAATGTATGAGTGAAAAACTGGTTTCATCCATCGATGGGCATGCAGGAAGCAGGGGGAGGCGATGTCGCGAAGAGGGTGGTGCTGATGGTCATGCTAGTGTAAAGCTTTACATTCGAGCGAAAGAAACGCCATGGCCCTGACGAGCGTGCAGGGCATTACCTCCATCAGGACAATCGCGATATGCTACGCGCCAAGGTATCTGGCAAGCGAAACCACTCAATGCCCACCATCAAGGATGTCGCCCGGGTCGCGGGCTGCTCGACGGCGACGGTATCCCGCGCCCTGGCCACCCCCGAAAAG
Organism: Halomonas salipaludis; assembly: GCF_002286975.1. Taxonomy (GTDB): domain Bacteria; phylum Pseudomonadota; class Gammaproteobacteria; order Pseudomonadales; family Halomonadaceae; genus Franzmannia; species Franzmannia salipaludis. Next base: position 18,578 of record NZ_NSKB01000010.1, on the reverse strand, counting down.
GTGAGTGATACGACCCGTGAGCGGGTCGCCCAGGCCATCGCCGACGTCGGCTATGCGCCCAACGTGGCGGCGCGCAACCTGCGGCGTGCCGAGTCGAAGACCATCGTTGCGCTGCTGCCGGACATCTCCAATCCCTTCTTTTCCGAGATCATCAACGGCATGGAGGAGGTTGCGCATCTGGCCGGCTATCAGGTGCTGATCGGTGACTGCGAGCATGACCCGGCACGGGCGGAGGCTTACTTCGAGCTGCTGCCGACCAATCAGGCCGACGGTATCTTGCTGCTGACCGCCGAGGTGCCCATGGTGCTTGTCCGCCAGGCCGATGGGCAGTCAAGCTTCCCGCTGGTCATGGCCTGTGAGTTCTTTGCCGATATCGACCTGCCCACCGTTGCCATCGATAACCACCAGGCTGCCTGTCACGCCATCGACTACCTGATCTCACTGGGGCATCGACGCATTGCCACGCTCAGCGGTCCCGCTGCCAACCCGATCTGCAAGGAGCGGGTTCGCGGCTATCACGACACCCTGGCCGCCCATGGCCTGGTTGCCGAGGCGCGTATCGTGGAGGGCGATTTCGGCTTTCGCTCTGGCTATCAGCAGGGCCTGGCGCTGCTCGAGCCTGGCCGGACGCGACCCACCGCCATCTTCTGCCACAGTGACGAGATGGCCATCGGGGTGCTCAAGGCTGCGCGCCAACTCGGCCTGGCGGTGCCCGGGCAGCTCTCGGTGGTCGGCTTCGACAACATCGGCTTCAGCGAGTATTGCGAGCCGGAACTGACCACCATCAGCCAGCCGCGCAATGAGATCGGGCAGCAGGCGATGCGCCTGCTGTTGGGACTCATGCGCGGCGAGCCGGTGGTCAGGCGTCAGACACTCAGCACCCAGCTCATCGTGCGCAAGAGCACCGGCCGCCCCGACGCGTAACACCTTAGGCGTTCTTCGCCAGCCAGCGATCCAGCGCATTGGCGAACTCGCGGCGGTCGATGTCCGAGTAGCCCTTGGGGCCACTGGTGTGTTCGCCGCTGGCGCGCAGGGTTTCCATGTAGATCTTGTATCAGGCGCATCTGGACCCGGGCCAGATGCTTTATAAGTTCAGGCGTTCTTCGCCAGCCAGCGATCCAGCGCATTGGCGAACTCGCAGCGGTCAACGTCGGAGTAGCCCTTGGGCCCGCCGGTGTGCTCGCCGCTGGCGCGCAGGGTTTCCATGTAGATCTTGTATCAGGCGCATCTGGACCCGGGCCAGATGCTTTATAAGTTCAGGCGTTCTTCGCCAGCCAGCGATCCAGCGCATTGGCGAACTCGCGGCGGTCAACGTCGGAGTAGCCCTTGGGCCCGCCGGTGTGCTCGCCGCTGGCGCGCAGGGTTTCCATAAAATCCCGCATCTGGACTCGCGCTTTTATATTGCTCTTGTCGAGCATCTCGCCGCGGCTGGTCATCACCGCCGCACCCTTGTCGATGGCCTCCATGGCCAGCGGCAGATCCGAGCTGATCAGCAGGTCGCCGGCCTCGAGCCGGGCGACGATCTCGTTGTCGGCGGCGTCGAAGCCGCTGGCCACCGCCAGCGACTTGACCCAGCGCGACGGCGGTAGCGGGATCTGGTGGTTGGCCACGAACCAGGTGGGGGTGGCGGTGCGCTCGGCGGCACGCACGATGATCTCGCGGGCGACCTTGGGGCAGGCGTCGGCATCGATCCACAGGCTAGGCATGCAGGGCTCCTGAACGGTGTCGGCGAGGGATCATAGCATGCGGTCGTGCCCGCCCCTTCAATCGATCAAGCCGTTGTCGTCATAGAAGGGGAACGGGCCCGGGTAGTCGTCGATGAATCCCTGGTGGGTCACCAGGCCAGCAGCGGGCGTCCAGTGGTGCAGCAGATAGCCCGGCGGCTCGAGATGAAAGCTCGGCGTGCCTGCGCCGTCTAACCTCAGGCTGACCTGGTGCGACACGCCTGGGCAGCTCATTGCCAGGGTGTTGGCGAAGCGTGCCTGGAGGCTGCGGTGCAGATGGCCGCACAGCACCCGCTCGACCTGGGGATGCTGGACAATGACCTCGGCCAGGGCGCTGGCATGGCGCAGCGGCTGGCGATCCATATGCGCGATGCCGCTGGCGAAGGGGTGATGGTGCAGCATGACCAGGGTCGGGCGGGTCGGTTGCTGGTGCAGGGTCTCATCGAGCCACTGCAGGCGCGCCGGGCACAGCAGACCGTGGGACGCCCCAGGCACGCTGGAGTCGAGGCCGATCAGCCGAACCGGGTAGTCGTCCACCGCCCACTGCACGAAGCGCGGATGCTGAAACAGGTGTGTGAGTGTCGGGAAGGCGGCGCGCAGGTTCTCCCGGTGGTCGTGGTTGCCCGGAATTAGGTAGATCGGCAGGCTCGAATCAGCGAGTATCTCGCGCAGCGTGGCGTACTCGTCGGGTCTGCCGAAATCCACCAGGTCGCCGCTGATCAGCAGCAGCTGCGGGCGTGGTATCAGCCGTTCGAGCTTGTCGATGGCCTGGCGCAACGCCCTGGCGGTATCGACCTGGCGATAGGAGAGGCGTCCCTCGGCCTTGATGTGAGGGTCGCTGATCTGGGCGATCAGGCACGGCTCAATCATGTGGCACCTCCTCGGCCCGGGCGGCGTCGGGGTGCTGCTCGGGATGAAACAGCACCTCGGGAGGGATCGCCAGGCCGATGGCCTCGCCGGCTCGCCATTGGTGGCGCGAGCCGGCATCCACCTGCAGTGGGGCGTCGCTGCCGGTATCCACCAGCAGGCGCTGGGATTGACCGAGGAAGACGCTCTCCATGACACGGCCGCGAATGGCCGCGGCGTCCAGCGCCACGATCTGGATGTCTTCGGGGCGGCAGTAGAGGGTGCGCTTGCCGCGCAGGTGCGGGCTGACCAACTCGCCGCCGTGGACTGCCAGCCGGCCCGCGGCGCCGGCGGCGAGTACCGGCAGGCGGTTGACGGCGCCAATGAAGTCGGCGACGAAGGTGCTGGCGGGGCGATGGTAGATCTCTTGCGGTGTACCGAGCTGGACGATACGCCCCTGGTGCATGACGGCGATACGATCGCCGAGCGCCATCGCCTCCGACTGGTCGTGGGTCACATAGACGGCAGTGATTCCCAGCTCTTTGAGCAACCTGGCGATCTCGATGCGTAGCCGATCGCGCAGCTTGGCGTCGAGGGCGGCTAGCGGTTCGTCGAACAGTAGTACCCGGGGTCGCACGGCGATGGCGCGGGCCAGCGCCACGCGCTGCTTCTGGCCACCGGAAAGCTCATCGATGCGGCGCTCACCGAAGCCGCCGAGGTCGGTCATGGCCATCACCTCGTCCACCCGCTGCTGGATCTCGGCTGCCGGCAGGCGCTGGATCCGCAGCCCGTAGGCGATGTTGGCGGCGACGTTCATATTGGGGAATAGGGCATAGCTCTGGAACACCATGCCCACCTTGCGCTTCTCGATGGGCAGCGGCGTGACGTCGCGCCCGTCGAAGCGCACGCGGCCGTTGGGGTCGGGGCGTTCCAGGCCGCTGATGAGGCGCAGGGTGGTGGTCTTGCCGCAGCCGGAGGGCCCCAGTAGCACCAGAGTCTCGCCGGCGGCGATATTCAGGTCGAGGGGGTGCAAGGCGGTGTGGCCACCGGCAAAGGTGCGACCGCACGCTTCCAGGTCGATGCTGATGGATGAGTTCATATCGGTCTCGCAGGATATCGGCAAAGGTTAGTGACGCTGGCCGGTGAGGCGCCCCAGCCACTGGATGGCGACCAGCAGCGGCACGATCATGACCAGGAAGATCAGGGTGTAGGCCGAGCCGATCTCCAGGCGCATGGAGGCGTAGCTGTCGGCCAGCCCCACCGGTAGCGTCTTGTTCAGCGGCGTGTGCAGCATCCAGGTGATGTTGAACTCGCCGATCGACAGGGTGACCACCATCAGGGCGCCGGCCAGAATGCCGCTCATGCAATTGGGTACCACCACCGTCAGGAAGCGTCGCCAGAAGCCGGCACCGAGGCTTGCCGCGGCCTCTTCGAGCAGCGCCAGGCGCGCGCTGCGCATCACGGCGAGGACCGGACGGATCATGAACGGCAGGGTGAACAGCACATGGCCGACCAGGATGAATAGCCAACTGTCGCGAAATTCGCGGTAGTGGCCATAGGCCAGCAGCAGCGCCAGGGCCGTGGCCAGGCCGGGCACGGCTACCGGCAGCAGCAGGGTCTCCTCGATGGCATTGGCCCAGCGGCGGCGGCTACGCAGCAGGCCGTAGGCGGCCGGCACGCCGAGCAGCACGGTGACCACAAGGCAGGCCAGCGCCAGCCGAATCGATAGCCAGATGGTGTCGGAATAGAGTGACCAGACCTCGTCGACCCAGCGCAGCGTCAAGCCGCTGCGGAGACCGACGAAGTAGTTTTCGGTGAGCCCGGCGAGCACCGACATCGCCACCGGCACGATCATGAACAGGCATACCAGCAGGGTGAAGCCCAGCTGCAGCAGAAAGCGTAGGCGTGACGTCATGCCGGTGCTCCCAGGCCGCCACCGGCCAGTTTTCGGGCCACGCTCAAGGCGATCCAGGTGATCACGCCGAGCACCACCGAGAGGGCGGCGGCCATGGAGAAATTGGCGTAGTTGGTGAATTCGCCATAGATATCGAGGGGCAGAATGCTCATGCGGGTCCCCAGGGTGAAGGCGGTGCCGAAGGCCCCCATGCTGGTGGCAAAGCAGATCGCCCCGGTGGAGAGCAGCGCCGGCGCGATGCCCGGCACGATCACGTCACGCGCGACCCGCCAGGTGCTGGCCCCCAGCGAGCGCGCCGCCTCCTCCAGGCTGCGGTCGAGGGTGTCGCAGGCCGCCATCACGGTGGTGATCACCCGGGGAATGGAAAAGTAGAGGTAGCCGACGAACAGCCCCATCAGCGAGTAGGCGAACATCCAGCGCTCGTCGAACAGCCACAGGCTCAACTGCGCCAGGGCGCCCTGGCGCCCGCCGAGCATGATCACCAGGAAACCGACCACGACTCCCGGGAAGGCCAACGGGAAGGTCAAGCTGGCGACCAGCAGCGACTTGCCGGCAAAGCGGTGGCGGGCAAGAAAGAAGCCGGCCAGGCCCGCGATGCCCACCGCCGCCAGCGATACCACCAGGGAGATGCCCAGCGTGGCGGCGAGGCTGGTCAGGTATTGCCGGTGGGTGAGGATGGCCAGGTAGGCGCTGACGCCACTGCCTCGGTCGACCTCGGCACCCATCAGTACCAGCCGGGCGAAAGGCAGCAGCCAGAAGGCACAGAACAGCGTCAAGGCCGGCACCAAGGCCAATATGGCCGGATGCCCCAGCCCCCTCAGGCCGGCGGTTGGCGCCGGCTTGCGCGATGAAGCGGCCCCCGCTTGGGGCCGCTGCTGTGATACCACCGACATGATCACCGCACCTCTGACAGGTAGCGGTCGGAGAACTGGCGCTGTGCCGCCGCCATGGCGTCGTAGTCCACGGTTTGGGCGCGTGCGTAGTCGCTGTCGGGCAGGAACACCTCGCGCGCCTGCTCGGAGATGGCACTGTCGCGTACCGGACGCAGGTAGGCATCGGCCCACACTGCCTGGCCCTGATCCGAGAGCACGAAGTCGAGCACCTCGCGCCCGTTGTCGGCGTGTGGGCCATCCTTCACCAGGCTCATCACATAGGGCACCACCACGCTGCCCTCCTCGGGAATGACGAACTCGACGTTGGCGCCATCGCCGTGTCGGGCACGATAGGCGTTGAAGTCGTAGTCGAGCAGGATCGGAATCTCGCCGGAGAGTACCCGGGCGTAGCTGGTTTGCTTGGGAACGATGGGGGCGTTGTCGGCCAGGGCGTTGAAGTAGTCGATGGCGGGTGAGAAGTCATCGAGATCGCCGCCCTTGGCCAGGTTCACCGCTACGGCACCGACATAGCCGACGAAGGCGCTGGCGGGATCGAGGTAGCCGACCATACCGCGGTACTCGGGCTTGAGCAGGTCGTCCCATGAGCTAGGCACCGGTGCGCCGTCCAGGGCGTCGACATTGACCATGAAGCCCAGGGTGCCGGAGTGAATGGCGAACCAGTGGCCGTCGGGATCCTTGAGCCCCTCAGGGATCTCGTCCCAGTGGGCCGGCTGATAGGGCGCGACGACGTCGGCCTCCATGGCCTGGATGCCGAAGGTCACGCCATAGTAGACGACATCCGCTACCGGGCTGTTCTGCTCGGCCACCAACTGCGCCAGCGACTGGCCGGAATTCTTGTTGTCCTGGGGTACGCGGATGCCGGTCTGCTGTTCGATCAGACGCAGCTGTGTGCCCCAATCGGCCCACTCCGGCGGACAGTTGTAGCAGATGGCAGTATCGCCGCTGGCCAGGGAGCTGGCGCCGAGCAGGGCGCTAGCCAGCAGGGTTTGACGAAGACGCGAAGCGCTCATGGTGTATTCCTCTGAGGTGAGCGAAGGGTGGGGGCTTGCCGGGACGTCGGAGGCGCTCCGACGCTTTCTCCCTCTCGCAGTGCGTGAGGGAGGAAGGGGAGAGGGGGCGACTGCCCCTGGATCATGGCCAGCAGGCTGGCAATCGCCGCGCGGCCGATCTCGATACGCGGCTGCTCCATGCTGCACAGCGAGGGGTAGAGGCGCCGCCCCAGGTCGATGCCATCGAAGCCCATCACCGAGAGGTCGTCTGGTACCGAGAACGTGGCCCGCTGCAGTTCGCCGATCAGGCTGATGGCCAGCAGGTCGTTGGTGCAGAGCACGGCGGTGAGGCGGTTGGGACCCGCCAGGGCCGGCGCCAGGCAGGCCAGTTCGGCCTGGGTGTGGCGCGGCATCTCGATCAATGGCTGCGGCGCGAGCCCATGCTCGCGCATGGCCTGGCGGTAGCCGGCATAGCGCAGGCGCGCGCGGTCCGACTGCAGCAGCGGGCCGGCGACCATACCGATATGGCGGTGGCCCAGTGCGATGAGGTGGCGGGTGGCCTCGGCCATGGCGGCACGGTTGTCGACGCCGATGGCGGGAAGGCCGCCGGGGTGGGGCGGGTTGTAGACCAGCAGGCAGGGTGTAGTCTCGCGCTGCAGCGTGGTCAGCACCGCACTGTCGCGGGCCACGGCGACGGTGAGCGCCAGGCCGTCGACGCGCTGGCTGAGCATCTCCTCGACGATCGCCTGCTCGCGGCTGGGGTCGTATCCGCTGGTGGTGACGATCAGTGAATAGCCGGCTTCACGGGCCGCCACTTCCATGGCGTGTAGCTGCTCGGCGAAGACCGGATTGTTAAGGCTGGGTACCATCACGCCGATCATCTTGGTGGCTCGGGCGCGTAGCTGGCGCGCCACCTTGTTGGGCCGAAAGGCGAGCTGGGTGGCCGCGTCCTCTACCTTGCGGCGGGTCGCGGGACTTACCCGCTCGGGAGTGGCGAAGGTGCGCGACGCCGTGGCGCGGGAAACGCCGGCCAACTTCGCCACGCTGAGTAGATCTGCCATGTCGCTGCCTCATGAACGCGTGATCGATGAGATCGATCTCATGGGGCGACTCTAGCGGCGAGATATGACCGACGCGTGTTGATTCGATGGCGGATCGAGGGCAGTTGGATGAAACCTCTATGAACGGCGAGGTGACGAGGTCAGGCGATGAGGGCAAGAGTGGCGGCCGCGAAAAGACTGGCCAGGGTCGGATGGCGATGTTAGCATGCGCGCTCCTCGCATGTGTTGACCCCACCATCGTAACGGTTCGTCGCTCATCGCTGCTTGATTGGATGATGCTGCACGACGCTTTGCAGGACGCCAGATGCGTCCGACTATGTAGATGGAGCGCCCAGGAACGCGGATTGTCTTCCGCGCGGCGCAAACGGTCGCCACAGCGGTTCGCCGAGGGTCTAGGTGAGCAGCTGCCCGCCATGGCCCGAGCCGGTTCGGCCCAGCCGAATCTTCGTACGCGAACCGGATGCCAGGTGCGACCGGTGTCCCAGACTCCGCCCGTGTTGCCCCAAGGGGCAGGCCAGTCCGTCCGTGACGGTTTGGCGTATTGATGGGATCAGGGACACCACCAAACTCTGTTGCCGGTAATGACCGGCCTACCAAGGTGTGATTGATGACCTCGACTTCTGTCGCTTCGCCGAGCTTCGGCGATCTTGCTCTGTTGCCTGCCGTTCTCTCCGCTGTGGAAACACTGGGCTACGAGACTCCTTCGCCGATCCAGCTGCAGACCATCCCTGCGCTGCTGGAAGGCCGTGACATGCTGGGCCAGGCCCAGACCGGTACCGGCAAGACCGCAGCCTTCGCGCTGCCGATCCTGTCGCGTATCGACCTCGACCGCCGCGAGCCCCAGGTGCTGGTGATGGCACCGACCCGTGAGCTGGCCCAGCAGGTCGCTGTGTCGTTCAGCAAATACGGCCAGAACCTCAAGGGCCTGGAAGTCGCCACCCTGTGCGGCGGCCAGGAATATCGCGAGCAGCTCGGCGCCCTCAAGCGCGGTGCTCAAGTCGTGGTCGGCACTCCCGGCCGCATCATCGACCACCTGGATCGCGGTAGCCTCAAGCTCGACGGCCTCTCCGCTCTGGTGCTCGACGAAGCCGACGAAATGCTGCGCATGGGCTTCATCGATGACGTCAAGCGCGTCGTCGCCGACACGCCCAAGGATGCCCAGCGGGTATTCTTCTCGGCCACGCTGCCGGCCGAGATCGAGCGCATCGTCAATCGCTACCTGGTCGACCCGGTCAAGGTCGCCATCGAGGCCAGCGCCGGTACGGCGGCCAGCATCGACCAGCGCATGGTGCGCGTCGACGGCGGCGCCAAGCTGGAAGCACTGGCGCGCATTCTCGAGGTCGAGCCGGTCGACGGTGCCATCGTCTTCGTGCGTACCCGTGCCGCCTGCACCACGCTGGTCGAGCAGCTCACCGCACGCGGCGTCAACGCCGCCGGCCTGTCGGGGGATCTCGACCAGAGCCTGCGCGAGCGCACTATCACGCGCCTCAAGCGCGGCAAGGTCGACGTGCTGATCGCCACCGATGTGGCCGCCCGCGGCCTCGACGTGCCGCGCATCACCCACGTCATCAACTACGACCTGCCGCAGGACAGCGAGGCCTACACCCACCGTATCGGGCGTACCGGTCGTGCCGGCCGGACCGGCATCGCCATCACCTTCGTCGGCTTCCGCGAGACCCGCAAGGTGCGCTGGATGGAGCAGGCCACCGGCCAGCACATGGCCGAGATGCCGCTGCCCGACGAAGCGACGATCCGCGCTCACCGCGACGAGGTGTTCTCCAAGCGCGTGCAGGGCATGATCACTGCGGGTGCCGACGAGCAGAAAGCGCTGATCGAGCGCCTGGTGGCCGAAGGTAACGATCCGATCGAGCTGGCCTGCGTGTTCGCCGCCATGGCGCGCGCTGACGAAGCACCGATCGGCCGTGTGCAGGCGCCGCGCGCCGAGCGTGCCAGCGATCGCGCCCCGCGTGACGGCAAGCCCAAGCGTCGCGACAGCGCCCCGCGTGAAGGCATGACCCGCTATCGCGTGTCAGTCGGTCACAAGGATGGCGTCAAGCCCGGCCAACTGGTCGGCGCGCTGGCCAACGAAGGCGGCATCGAGGGCGCCCGTATCGGCCGCATCGATATCCGCAACGCCTTCTCGGTGGTCGAGCTGCCAAGCTCGCTGCCGTCCAGCATCCTGGCCAAGATGGCTCGCGCCCGTGTCGCCGGTCGTCCGCTGGAGATCAGCGAAGACAGCGGCGCGCCGGAGCGCGCACCGCGTCGGCGCAGCGACGGCGACGCGCCGATTCGCCGCACCAGCGCCTGATACCACGACCGCCCTCGCGGCGGTCGGGTTCGGCAACGCAAGCAGGCCGGGGACATCGTCCCCGGCCTGCTTCGTTTATGAGTCCCTGCCTGCCGTTCAGCGCGCAGCGATGCGGGTGTGGGCGATCAACTCCCGCAGGGTCGTCATCAGGGCGCTGGCCCCGGGTGACAAACGCCGCTGGCGCAGGCTCACCAGCCCATAGGGCTGAACGCTGAGGTGCTCGCTGAAGGGCAGCACGCGGAAACGCGGTGGGGCGCACAGCAGCTCGGCGACTTCGCGGGTGGTCACGGTGATGGTGTCCGACTTGTCGACCAAGGCCAGCGAGACCAGCACATCGGTGGTGTCGACGATCTGGCGCGGTGGCGCGACGCCATGGTGCAGGAACAGGCTGTCGACCCGCTGGCGCATCAGGCCACCGACCGGCTGCAACGACCAGGGGTAAGCGGCCATGGCGTTTAGCGTCAGCGGTGTCTGTCCGGTCAACGGGTGGCCCTGGCGACACACGAAGCACAGGTCCTCCTCGCCGATCTCCTCGAACACGAAATGCTCCGCCTGAAACCCTGCCGGAATACGCGTGATGGCGAAGTCCAGCTCGCCTTCCAGCAAGCGCGGCACCAGGGCCTTGCTGACGTCTACCTCGACACCGATCTTGAGCGCCGGCAGGTCGCGGTGAACGCGCTCGATGGCGCTGGTCAGTAGCGTCACGGCCGGCGCCATCACCGTGCCAATCGTCACCGTACCGGCGTTGCCGATGCGCAGCGCATTCATCTCCTCGCCGGTGTGGCGCAGCTCCGACAGCATGTTGCGGGCATGGCGCACCATGACCTCGCCGTACCAATTGGGCGTTAGTCCACGGGCATGGCGCTCGAAGAGACGTACCTCCAGCCGGATCTCCAGGTCGGTGAGCAATTTCGATGCTGCCGGTTGGCTCATGCCCAGGCGGACGGCGGCCCGGTGCAGGTTGCGCTCCTCGTCAAGGGCCAAGAACAGCTGCAGATGACGCAACTTTAGTCGTGTGTTGAGAAACCACTCCTCGTCAAGCATGCCCATGGGCTCGGCCTCTATCGTTTTATGATAACCATATTAATATCAGAAACTGATGTTTTGTGTATTTGATGGTTATCAATCGGCTATCTAGGTTGAAGTCGTCCATCACGAGGCACGCTCGCTGATCGACAACAACAAGACTCTTGCGGAGAGCATAGGAGAGGGACATGCCAATCAACACAACACTCACCCGTCTGGCACTTGGTAGTGCTGTCATGCTGACAGCGATGGGCAGCGCCCAGGCGCAGGATGACGATGTCAAAATTGGCTTCATCGTCAAGCAGCCTGAACAGGCCTGGTTCATCAATGAGCAGCGGGCCGCCACCGAACGCGGTGAGGAGCTCGGCTTCAGCGTCGTACGCCTAGGCGGCAGGGATGGGCAAGAGGTGCTAAGTGCCATCGACAACCTCTACTCCCAGGGCGCCCAGGGCTTCGTCATCTGCCCACCGGACGTACGGCTGGGGCCGGCGATCATGAATCGTGCCAATCAGTACGACATGAAGGTGATCACGGTGGATGATCAGTTCGTCGACTCGAGTGGTGAGCCGCTGGAAGGAGTCCCCCACCTGGGGATGTCGGGTACCAAGATCGGCCTACAGGTCGGTGAGGCGATCGCCGCCGAGATGGAGGCGCGTGGCTGGGACCCCCAGGAGGTCGGCGCCCTGCGCATCACCAACAATGAGTTGCCCACGGCGGTGGAACGCACCGATGGCGCCACCCAGGCGTTACTGGAGTGGGGCTTCCCCGAGGACAATATCTTCGATGCACCCCAGCAGAGCACCGATACCAGCGGTGCCTTCTCGGCTGCCTCGCCGGTGCTCTCCCAGCGCGGTGATTTCGAGCACTGGATCATCTATGCGCTCAACGAGGAGAGTGTCCTCGGTGGGGTGCGTGCCACCGAGCAGTACGGCCTGGCCGCCGACAACGTGATCGGGGTCGGCATCAACGGCTCGGGGGCAGCCTTCGCCGAATTCTCTCGCGACAATCCCACCGGCTTCCACGGCACCGTGGCGGTCAGCTCCACCATGCACGGTCGCCAGACCGCAGAAGACCTCTACCACTGGATCACCGAGGGCGAGGAGCCGCCGGCCAACACCGAAACCTCCGGCACCCTGATGACCCGCGACAACTGGCAGGACGTACGCCAGGAGCTCGGTCTTTGACGTCACCCCGGGCCGCATGGCCCGGGATACGTACCCTGTGGAGAGCACGCCTATGTCTGCCCCCTTTCTTCGCTTCGACACCATCAGCGTCGTGTTTCCCGGTGTGCGTGCACTGGATGGCGTCAGCTTCGCCGCCCATGCCGGCCAGGTGCACGCCTTGATGGGCGAGAATGGCGCCGGAAAGTCGACGCTACTCAAGGTCCTCAGTGGCATCAACCGGGTGGCCGAGGGCGCCCTGTGGATCGATGGCCAGCGCCATGTCTTCGCCAACGCCCGCGAGGCGCTGGCTCAGGGGATTGCCATTATCTATCAGGAGCTGACGCTGTCGCCGAACATGACGGTGGCCGAGAACCTGCTGCTGGGTCAGCTCCCCACCCGCAATGGCTTCATCAAGCGCCGCCAGCTGCGTGAGCGAGCGCTGGCGATCCTTGCCGATCTCGGCGAGGGCGATATTCATCCCTCGACCAAGGTTCGCGATCTGTCGATTGGCCAGCAGCAGATGATCGAGATCGGCCGTGCCTTGCTACGTGATGCCCGGATCATCGCCTTCGACGAGCCCACCAGCAGCCTGTCGGTGCAGGAGACGCGACAGCTCAAGCGCATCGTCAAGCGGCTGCGCGACGAGGGGCGGGTGGTGCTCTACGTTACCCATCGCATGGAGGAGGTGTTCGAGATGTGCGATGCGGTGACCATCTTCCGCGACGGCCAGCACATCCGTACCCACGAGGACATGACCCGCCTCGACCACGACACCCTGGTCAGCGAGATGGTCGGGCGCGATATCGAGGATGTCTATGGTTATCGGTCCCGCGAGCAGGGCGAGGTGGTGCTGGAGGTAGATGCCATCGAAGGTCGCGGCCTCAAGGCGCCGGTAAGCTTCGCAGTCAAGCGCGGCGAAGTGTTTGGGCTTTTCGGCCTGGTCGGGGCCGGGCGCAGTGAATTGCTGCGATTGGTATGCGGCGTCGAGGTGCCGAAAGCCGGGGTGGTGCGCTTCAACGGTGAAGCGCGACGTTTCAAGAGCCCCGGCGAGGCGATTCGCTCAGGTATCGCCATGTGCCCGGAGGATCGCAAGTCCCAGGGCATCTTCCCCATCGCCAGCGTGGCCGACAACCTGAATATCAGCTGTCGTCGCTTCTTCACGCGCTGGGGGGCGTTTCGCCATCCGCGACGCGAGCGCGCCAATGCCGAAGAGTACATTCGCCGGCTGAGCGTCAAGACGCCCGGCCCACGCACGGCCATCGGCACCCTGTCGGGGGGCAACCAGCAGAAAGTCATCCTGGCCCGTTGGCTGGCCGAAGAGATCGACCTATTCGTGATGGATGAACCGACCCGCGGCATCGACGTGGGTGCCCGGCGGGACATCTACACCCTGCTCTATGACCTGGCCGAACAGGGCAAGAGCGTGGTGGTGATCTCCAGTGATCTGGCCGAGGTCAGCTCGATCTGCGACCGCATCGCGGTGATGCGCGATGGCGTACTGGTCGAGGTGGTGGCCCGGGATGAGGCTACGCCCGAACGCCTTCTGGGGTTGGCGCTGCCAGCCTGATCCGTAACTCTTTTCAGGAATCGACGTTATGACAACCAACAAACTGGGGCAAGCCGCTGGCGAGTCTCTGCCGGAGCGCCCGGCAGGGCGTCGGGGGTTGATCAAGCCGTTGCGTACGCTGCTCGATACGTCGGGTCTGATCGCCATTTTTCTGCTGCTGTTCGTGGCCCTGGCGGTGTTCATCCCCGACTTTCTCACCGGCCGCAACATGGTCGGACTGCTGCTCTCGATCACCCTAATCGGCAGCCTGGCCACCACCATGATGCTGGTATTGGCGCTGGGCGAGGTCGATCTGTCGGTGGCCTCCACGGTGGCCTTCGCCGGAGTAGTGGCGGCGGTCGTCACCTCAACGTCCGGCAGCGTGTTCATCGGCGTGCTGGGCGGTATTGCCGCTGGCGCCGCGGTAGGGGTATTCAACGGCCTGGTGATCGCCAAGTTTGGCATCAACTCGCTGATCGCCACCCTGGCGGCGATGGAGTTCGTGCGTGGCCTGGCCTATATCACCTCCGGCGGTGACGCGGTGATGATCACCGTGCCGGGGTTCTTCGATCTGGGTAGCGCCGCCTTTCTCGGTCTGACGCTGCCAGTCTGGACCATGCTCGCCTGCTTCGTGATCTTTGGCGTGGTGCTCAATATGACCGCCTTTGGGCGCAATGTGCTGGCCACCGGTGGCAACTCGGAAGCGGCGGCCCTGGCCGGGGTCAATGTGCGCAGGCTCAAGATCATCGTGTTCGGCCTGCAGGGCGTAGTGGCCGGCATCGTCGGCGTGCTGCTGGCCTCGCGCATGGGGCTGGGCGACCCCAATACCTCCATGGGCCTGGAGCTGGCGGTGATCTCGGCCTGCGTGCTGGGTGGGGTGGCGCTGTCCGGCGGCGTCGCCACCATCACCGGCGTGGTGGTCGGGGTGCTGATCATGGGCTGCGTACAGAACGCCATGGGGTTGCTCAATGTGCCGACCTTCTACCAGTACCTGGTGCGTGGCGCCATCCTGTTGCTGGCGGTGATGTTCGACCGCTGGAAGCAGACCCGCCGCCAGCGTGCCTGACCCCCCATTACCGGAGACTTTCCCATGACCGATCGCCAGCGCCGCCTGCGTAGTGCCGAGTGGTTCGGCAGTGCCGACAAGAATGGCTTCATGTACCGCAGCTGGATGAAGAACCAGGGCATCCCCGACCACGAGTTCCAGGGCAAGCCGATCATCGGCATCTGCAACACCTGGTCGGAGCTGACGCCCTGCAACGCCCACTTCCGCAAGCTTGCCGAGCACGTCAAGCAGGGGGTGCTGGAGGCCGGCGGCTATCCGGTGGAGTTCCCGGTGTTCTCCAATGGCGAGTCCAACCTGCGGCCCACGGCGATGTTCACCCGCAACCTGGCGAGCATGGATGTCGAGGAGGCGATCCGCGGCAATCCGCTCGACGCCGTGGTGCTGCTGGTGGGCTGCGACAAGACCACCCCAGCGCTGCTGATGGGCGCGGCCAGCTGCGACATCCCAACCATCGTGGTCAGTGGCGGGCCGATGCTCAACGGCAAGCACAAGGGCAAGGACATCGGCTCCGGTACCGTGGTCTGGCAGCTCTCCGAGCAGGTCAAGGCCGGGACCATCTCGCTGCACGACTTCATGGCCGCCGAGGCCGGCATGTCGCGCTCGGCGGGCACCTGCAACACCATGGGCACCGCCTCGACCATGGCCTGCATGGCCGAGGCGCTGGGCACCTCGCTGCCGCATAATGCGGCGATTCCCGCGGTGGACTCGCGGCGCTACGTGCTGGCGCACCTGTCCGGCAATCGCATCGTCGAGATGGTCGACGAAGGCCTCACGCTATCGAAGCTCCTGACCCGTGACGCGTTCGAGAACGCCATTCGCACCAACGCCGCCATCGGCGGCTCGACCAACGCAGTAATCCACTTGAAGGCGATCGCCGGGCGTATCGGCGTCGACCTGGCGCTGGACGACTGGACGCGCATCGGCCGCGGCACGCCGACCATCGTCGACCTGCAGCCCTCGGGGCGCTTCCTGATGGAAGAGTTCTACTACGCCGGCGGCCTGCCGGCGGTACTCAAGCGCCTCGGCGAGGCCGACCGGCTGCCCCACAAGGACGCCCTGACCGCCAACGGCAAGACCCTGTGGGAGAACGTCGAGGACGCGCCGCTCTACAACGACGAGGTGATTCGGCCGCTCGACAAGCCCCTGCGCGAGGACGGGGGCATGTGCGTGCTGCGCGGCAACCTGGCGCCCAACGGGGCGGTGCTCAAGCCTTCGGCCGCCAGCCCAGAGCTGATGACTCATCGCGGCCGGGCGGTGGTATTCGAAGACTTCGACGATTACAAGGCACGCATCAATGCGCCCGACCTGGCGGTCGACGCCGACAGCGTGCTGGTGATGAAGAACTGCGGCCCACGTGGCTATCACGGCATGGCGGAAGTCGGCAACATGGGGCTGCCGGCCAAGCTGCTCGAGCAGGGTGTCACCGACATGGTGCGGATATCGGATGCGCGCATGAGTGGCACCGCCTACGGCACCGTGGTGCTGCACGTGGCGCCCGAATCGGCCGCAGGCGGCCCGCTGGCGGCGGTGCGTGACGGCGACTGGATCGAGCTCGACTGCGATGCCGGCAAACTGCACTTGGACATCGACGACGCCGAGCTCGAGGCGCGCCTGGCGCAAAGCGACCCCACCGCGGCCTCGCGACGGATCGCCAGCGACGGCGGCTATCGCCAGCTGTACATCGAGCATGTGCTGCAGGCCGACGAGGGCTGCGACTTCGACTTCCTGGTCGGCTGTCGCGGCGCTGAGGTGCCGCGGCACTCGCATTGATGGCATCGACATGGGGAGTGACCGCCATGGTTGAGGCCACTGCTATCGAGTGTGTCTGGAAGGGGCGGGCGCTGCTGGGCGCGGCCCCGCTGTGGTGCCCCGACCGTGGCGACGCCGGACAACTGCTGTTCGTGGATACGCTTGCTTCGCGACGCTACGCCCATGATCTGGCGAGCGGCAAGACTTACAGCTGGGCGCTGGATGAGGCGTGCTGCCGATTGGCGCGCGTCGCCAGCGGGGCGGCGCGCAGTCCCGATGGTGCCACGCTCTACCGTAGCGATACCTCGGCTGGCGTGATCCATGCCTTCGATCTCGATGTGCAGGGCAATGTCGCCCGCAAGCGCGAGCATATCCGCTTCCCGTCTACCCAAGGCTACCCCGATGGCATGGCCTGCGATCGTGAGGGAGGACTGTGGGTGGCGCACTGGGAGGGCGGGCGCATTAGCCGTTTCCTGCCCGATGGACGGCTCGACGAGACGCTGACGCTGCCCGCCTCACGGGTTACCGCCTGCGCCTTCGGTGGTGCCGGGCTGGACCTGCTATTCATCACCACCGCCGCTTCGCAGCGCAGTGATGAGGCGGCGGCCGGGGGGCTCTTCTGCTGCCGGCCGGGTGTCACGGGCCTCAGCGTCGCCGAATACGCCAGCGATGCCATACTTCCCGACGCGATATAAACTACAAGGGGCATGGCGCTCTCACGCCATGCCCCTTTCTATTGGCTCCCTTTTTCGATATCAGCCCTTGGCTATCGGCCGACTGCTGTCATCCCTCGCGCTTGCCATCCACCAGCCGGCTCACGCCCAGCGGGTTGTCGTCCTGGAGCGCCTCGGGCAGCAGGCCCGCCGGCAGTGCCTGGTAACACACCGGGCGCAGGAAGCGCTGGATGGCGGCACTGCCCACCGAGGTGGTGCGGCTGTCGGATGTCGCCGGGTAGGGGCCGCCGTGGACCATGGCGTGGCATACCTCGACCCCGGTGGGCCAGCCGTTGGCGAGGATCCGCCCGGCCTTGCGCTCCAGCGTCGGCAGTAGCGCCTTGGCCGCGTCCAGGTCGCCGTCGTCCATCTGCAGGGTGACGGTAAGCTGGCCTTCCAGCCCCTTGGCCACGCGCTGCATCTCGGCCAGGTCGGCGCACTCGATCACCAGCGAGGTGGCACCGAAGACTTCGGCCTGCAGCGCCTCATCGGTGAGGAAGTCCGCCGCACTGGCGACGAACAACCCGGTCTGGCACTGGTACGGGCCTTCACCGCTCTGGCCGCGGGCGATCTCGCGGACCTTGGGATGGCTTGCCAAGGCACCCAGGCCGTCGGCATAGGCGCCGTGGATGCCGGGGGTGAGCATGGTCTGGGCAGCGCTGGCGGTGACCGCCTCGCCGGCTGCCTTGACGAAGGCGTCCAGCGCCTCGCCCTTGATACCCAGCACCAGGCCGGGGTTGGTGCAGAACTGGCCGGCGCCCATGTTCAAGGACCCCACGAAGCCTTCGGCGATCTTGTCAGCGCGGGCCTTGAGCGCTTCCGGCAGCAGGAACACCGGGTTGATCGAGCTCATCTCGGCGTAGACCGGGATCGGCTGCGAGCGGGCCTGGGCGGTCTTCATCAGGGCGGTACCGCCGCTGCGCGAGCCGGTAAAGCCCACCGCCTGGATGCGTGGGTCGCTGACCAGCGCCTGGCCGATCTCGTTGCCGGCACCGAACAGCAGCGAGAAGGTGCCCTCGGGCAGGTTGCACTTGGCCACGGCGCGCTGGACGGCGCGACCTACCAGCTCGGAGGTGCCGGGGTGGGCGGAGTGACCCTTGACCACCACCGGGCAGCCGGCGGCCAGGCTTGATGCGGTATCGCCGCCGGCCACCGAGAACGCCAGCGGGAAGTTGCTAGCACCGAACACGGCGACCGGGCCCAGGGCGATATGCCGCTGGCGCAGGTCGACGCGAGGCATGGGTTGGCGCTCGGGCAGCGCCGGGTCGTGGCGCACATCGAGCCACTCGCCGGCGCATACCACCGCGGCGAACAGGCGCAGCTGGCCGCAGGTGCGGCCGCGCTCGCCCTCGAGGCGCGCCTGGGGCAGGCCGGTCTCGGCCATGCCGCGCTGGGTCAGCTCATCGCCGATGGCCTCGATCTCGCTGGCAATGGTCTCGAGAAAGGTCGCGCGCTCCTCGAGCGTGGTCTCGCGGTAGGCGTCGAAGGCCGCCTCGGCGAGTTCACAGGCGCGCTCGACCTCGGCCTGGCTGCCGCCACGGTAGACCGGCTCGAGGGCCTCGCCGGTGGCGGGATTGGT
>NZ_NSKB01000001.1 GCF_002286975.1 Halomonas salipaludis | reverse complement strand
ACCGGCAGCACGCCTGACGGCGAAGTGCTGCGTATCGAGATCGGCAGTGATGGCACGGTCACCGTGACCCAGTCCGCGCCCCTCGACCATGACGCCCAGGGTGCCGACAGCCTCACGCTGCCGGCCGGCCTGGTCGGTGTCGAAGCCACGGTCACCGTCACCGACGGTGATGGCGACACCGTCAGCGACACTCTGAGTACCGACCTTAGCGGCAACATCAGCATCGTCGACGACGTGCCGGGCCTCGACACCGACACCACCGAGCTCGAAACCCTCAGTGTTGACGAGAGCGCCTTCGGTGAGCCGGCCACGACCAGCTTCGCCGGCGCCTTCGACATCGACTTCGGTGCCGATGGCGAAGGCAGTGTCAGCTACGCCCTGAGCGTCGACGGTAGCGGTGCCACCGGCCTGACTGCCACCGCCAGCGGCGAGGCGATTAGCCTGGTCGACAACGGCGGCGTCATCGAAGGCCTCACCGCCAGCGGCGAGCTGGCCTTTACCATCAGCGTGGACAGCCAGAGCGGCGAGGTTACCCTGACCCAACTGCTGGCCCTGTCGCACCCGGATGGCAGCGACCCGGCCGACGTGCTCGATCTGACGGGCAGCGGGCTGCAGCTCAGTGCCACGGCCACCGACGGTGACGGCGACAGCACCACCGCTGCCATCGACCTGGGCGACCGGTTGAGCTTCATCGACGACGGTCCCTCTTCATTCCTTGCCGATACAGCCCAGCTCGAAGACGGCTTCACCGGCAGCATCAACTTTGCCGATGCCGCCGGTGCCGACGGCGTAGGAAACGTGATCTTCACTATCGAGGAAGGTACACCGGCCACCGATCTCAACGGCAATCAGTTACTCTTGAATGGCGAAGCATTGACCTACTCCTATGAGGGCGGTGACCAGTCGGTGCTGTTTGCCAAGACGGAATCGGGTGAGGTCGGATTCAAGATCACTCTCGATCCAGCAGGGGATAGTTTCAACGTTGAGGTATTCGGCAATATCCTCAACGGCACCGAGTTCACTACTACCATCGGTGGTGGCGTCGGTGGCAGTAATAGCACCGTTTATGGTTTGAACATTGACGATGGCATTGAAAACAATGATGTCCTGATATCGACCTCTGCCGGCGACAAGGTCAATAACAGCACTGGTAATGGAATCGGCATCTCCGGTGGCCAGTCGATCGGCAATGGCGAAGTGGCGCGCTTTGACTTCGTCAAGGGCCTCGATATAGGCGGTTCAGGCGGTAATGCCGGCCGCTCGGCCAGCTGGGACTCGAACAACAGTATCAGCAGTTTTGCTCAGGCCGTGGCCATCAATGGCTCTCCTGGCTCGACGACGGCACTGGAGATCCACGCATTCAGTAGCGTCACTGCGACCAGTATTGCGCAGAACGGTGGTATTGCCGGGACTTCGGCAGGTGGTACGCCGATTGCTTTGAGTCTCGAGGATATCCGGGTCTTCGACGAGAATGGTGCTGACGTTACCTCGCAGATGTCCATTAGCCTCTCAGGGGATGGTGTCAGAATCGAGGGCCTTCAGGATGGCTACACCTTCCAGGTGACGAGCGACACGCCGTTCGAGGCGCTGGAGATTACCGGAGGTGGCGGTGCGAACTTCACGCTAGGCGACTTCTCCATGATAGAGGGGGGGCTGTCATCCGATATCGAGTTGAACCTGCCGCTGCAGGGAATCGACGGCGACGGTGATGCTGCCGAGGGCGCGCTCAATGTCGGCGCTCCCGAACCCGACCAGCTTTTCGTCGGCGGTAACGGCGACAATACCTTCGAATCCGATGGTGGCGACGATCTTCTGATCGGGGATATCGGCGGTAAGAACCTGATCATCCAGCCGGGGCAGAATTACAATATTTCGTTGATCGTCGACGTGTCGGGCAGTATGAGCAATGCATCGGGTACGCCTGGTTTGAGTCTCATGGAGCTGACCAAACAGTCACTGATCAACCTCGCCAATCAGCTGGAACAGCATGATGGTGTCGTCAATGTGCAACTGGTGCCGTTCTCGACCCATGCCGAAACTGCCGTCACGATCCAGAACCTCGATAGTGACAATGTTCAGCAGCTCATCGATGCCATCGATAGCCTGAGTGCCGATGGCGGCACCAACTTCATGGCCGCCTTCCAGCAAGCCGTTGCCTGGTTCAACGGCCAGAATGGGCAAGGGCAGGACGATTTCGAGAACCTGACCTACTTCCTCACCGATGGTGATCCGACGTACTCGTACTACAACGACCAGCTATACGGCCCCGGCACCGAGCCGACATATTGGGTGATGCAGGACTCGCTGCAGGCGTTTTCCGAGCTGGCGGGTCTCAGTGCGGTCAACGCGGTGGGTATCGGCAGTGACGTCAGTGAACAGTACCTGCAGTATTTCACCACCAACGGTGTCGAGGGGGACGCCAACATCTTCATGGATGGCAAGGTTTCCTGGGGTTATGCCAACGGTATGTATCGCCAGTTCGACTGGGGCGAGGGTGAAATATCGGCACCTGCCGGCTCGGTAAGCATCGTTCACACGGCTGAGGATCTCGATTCAGCGCTCGAGGGCGGTGTCGAGTACGATGAGCTCGATGAGTTGGGTGACGATATCCTGCGTGGTGGTGATGGCGATGACATCATCTTTGGCGATACGGTAAATACCGATCACCTCGAGTGGACCAATGGCGAGACCGGCGATCACTTCATTGCTGGTGAGCATGACGGCCTTGGTTATGTCGGCCTGGTCGAGTATCTCAAGTGGGAGGTCAATCAGGGGCAAGCGCCGGATGACCAGCAGATCATCGAGTACGTAAGAGATAATTGGCAGTCCCTCGCCGACACCGATAGAGATGACGGCGGTAATAATATTCTCGATGGTGGTGCCGGCGACGATATCCTGATTGGCGGCTCGGGCGATGACCTGCTGATTGGTGGAGCGGGGAACGATATCCTAGCGGGCGGTGCCGGTGACGATGTTTTCAAGTGGAACTTTGGCGATCAAGGGGATGCGGATACCCCCGCTCACGATATCGTCACCGACTTCGGTAATGGCCAGAACACCTTGGATATTGCCGACCTACTGCAGGATGAAAGCGAAGCGACCATTGGCCAGTTCGTGTTTGCCGAACAAGAGGGCAGTGATACGGTGCTCTATATCAGCTCCGATGGTAGCTTGGCGGGCAGTAAGGAAAACGCCGACCAGACCATTCGCCTGGAAGGTAAGTCGTTCAGCGACTTCGGGGCAAGTCCGGGAGATAGCGCCGACCTGATTGCCAAGATGATCGAAAACGGCCAGCTGCATATCGATCAGTAACTGGCTTTGAGCTAGCGTATCACCATACCCCGCCCAGCAATGCTGGGCGGGGCGTATTCGTTTATGCTGTTGCCAACTGCGAAGAGACGATGGCCTATGTATATCAAACGTAACGATGCCGGTGATATCGAGCAGGTCAGCAGGGTGATGACGTCTGAATGTCGAGAGCCCTTGGCCAGTGACTCCCCGGAGCTGGCGACTTTCTTGAATGCCGCTGCCAGGCAGGAGAACGACGAACTGCGCCAATCCGACCTCGAGTTTGTGCGGGTGCTGGAGGACGTGATCGAGGTGCTGATGAACAAGGGCGTGATCAGCTTCACCGACTTGCCGGATGCGGCCCGCGACAAGCTGATGGCCCGCCAGAGCCTGCGCCGCCGCGTCAATGACGTGGGGCTGATGGACGATAGCGACAGCGACACCATTTGACGCCGCTGTCGCTAGCCAGCGAGCGCTACTCCGCTTCGCCGCCTGGGGTGTCGGGGCGTACCCCGGGCCCTGTCACGCCGTCGAGGCCGAGATCGAACAGGGTCTCGGCCTCGGCGTCTTGCGCTACCCCCTCGGCGATCACCAGCACGCCCAGCGAGTGGGCCAGCGTCGCCATGCCGCGCAGAATCGCCTGCTGGTCGGGCTGCTCGTCGATGCGGGCAACCAGCGAGGCGTCGATCTTGAGGTAGGCCAGGCCGATATCGTGTAGATCGGCGAGCTTGGAGAACTCGGGCCCGACGTGCTCGAGCCCCATTCGGCAGCCGAACGGCTGCAGTTCGCGGCATAGCCCGCGGAATCCTTCCAGATGATGCACGGCCACCGACTCGGGCAGCTCCAGCCACAGCTTGGCGGCCGCCTGCGGATACTGCTTGAGCAGCGGCTTGACGTTGCTCAAGAAGCGGCTGTCGCAGGCGGCCTGATGCGAGAGGTTGATGCCCAGCGGCTTGCCATCCGCGTCGATCTGCTCGAGCGCGGCCCTGACCACCGCCAGGTCGAAGTCGACGTTCATATCGAGCCGCGAGATCCACGGCATGAAGACCCCGGCGGGCTGCCACTTGCCCTGAATCTTGAGGCGCGAGGGACTCTCGTGGTGGAGCGGCATGGCATTGGCATCGAGTACCGGGTAGTGGCCGAGATAGAGCCCCTCGCCGAGGGCCGTATCGATGGCACGGCGCCAGTCGTCGCGGTTGCTGAACAGCGACTGGTGGGCGGCACCGCTGGCAATGGCGACGGCGTGGTCGCCGTCGTCCTCGGCGCGGGCCAGGGCGCCGTCGAGGGCGCTGAGCAGTTCGCTGCGGGCGTCGCTATGGGTAAAGGCGATCAGCGCCATGGGCAGGCCGATCGGTGCTGTGGTGCCGTCGGTAAGCGGGTGCAGCTTGGCCTTGAGGGCCTTGGCCAGGGCCTCGAGGTCGTCGTCGCCGGGCAGCAGCAAGGCGAAGTCGCTGCCGTTGAGACGTCCCACTTGGCCGCCGCCGTAGACACTGGCGAGTTGCCGAAGAGCGCTGGCGACCTCGGCCAACAGGCGGTTGGTGGCCTGGTGGCCGAGCCGGTGGTTGAGCTCGCTGAGCCGCGCCATGCGCACCATCACCAGGCTGCCCGCGCCGGGGCCGGTGTCGACGTCCAGGGCGCGTTCTAACTGTTGCAGGAAGTGGCCGCGATTGTCGGCGCCGCTGATCTCGTCCTGCTGCAGCTTGCGGCGTAGCCGCTCGAGCTTCTCGCCCTCCTGGCCAAGCATGTCGCGCACCGTTGCCGAGAGCAGGTTCATGGCGGTGACTACCTGGCGCAGCTCGCGGGTACGCGGCTCCTCGGAAGTGGTAAAGCGGCGGTTGCCGATGTCGCGGGCCTGCTCGATTACCGCGTGCAGCGGGCGGCGGATGCTGTGCACGATCCACCAGGCCAGCGCGGCGCTGATCAGCGCCGCCAGCGCAAACCAGGCCACCAGCCGCTGGGCGTTCTGCCACAGCGCATGGTAGGCGTAGCTGTGGTGGCTTTCGAGTATCACGGTGCCGTACTGCTGCCAGCCGTCCTGTACCACGGCTTCGCCAGCGGGAATATCGAAGCGTACCCGCTCGACGAACCAGTTGGGCACCTCGGCGAGGCGTTCATCGGCCTGGCGTTGGATCTCCACCTCGCCCTCCGGCGAGCGCAGCTCCACCAGGCGGTAGTGGCCGGTGTCGAACTGGGCGGCCAGCAGCAGCTCGATGGTCACCGGGTCCTTGTCGAGCTGGCTCATCGACAGCGCCAGGGCGTTGGCGTTGTCGGCATTCTTGATGCGCATCTCCTGCTCGGTGTACTGCTTGAGCGAGGTCAGCCCGATCATCAGGCTGCCGCCGAAGGCCAGCAGCAGCAGTAGCAGAATGGTCAGCCACAGTTGTTTGATCAGTGACATGGCGGTTGTCTCCGTTGCCTGCTGCCGGCGGTGTCATTGGGAAAGGTCATAGGAAGCCCTGGTCCTGCATGCGGCCGAGCACGCTGCTCCAGCGTGACAGCCGCTGGGTGGGGTCGGCGCGGGACTGGGTCGAGCTGCCGGCCCACAGCCCTTCACTGTTGAAACTGAATACTGGGTCGAGGTCGCTGCGCTGGTTGGCGGGGGTGATCGACGGCACCAGGTTGTCGAGGAGACGCGGCACGGCGCTGGGTGTCTCGTAGTAACCCAGCACCATGTGCGCCTGGGTGATCTGGCTGCGACCGATGCGCGCGCGCACATAGATCATGCGCAGCTGCTCGCCTGGAACGCCGAGCTGTTTCAGGGTGATGTACTTGGCGATAGAGTAGTCCTCGCAGTCGCCCTTGCCCTGGCCCATGGTCTCTAGCGGCGTGGCCCAGAAGTCCTCGTGGCCCCAGTTGTCGATGTCGTCGACCCAGCGCACGCGGCGATTGAAGAAGTCGTTGACCTCGCGCAGTTGGGTATCGACATCGGTGCCGGTGAGCCGCTCGAGCAGTGCGAACCACTCCTCGAGCACCGCCACGCCACGACCGCCGTAGCGCGACTGCATCACGCTGCGCAGTCGCGAGGGGTCGAGATTGCCGCTGGCCGGCGTGGTGACCAACCCCAGGCCGGCAGCCAGCCACAGCGAGGCTGCGCCCACCACAAAGCGGCGGCGCGAGCAGTGAAACCCGCTGGAAGGTGGCTTGGCCATGGGTGGCGCCCTGCGTGAGGCGATTAGCGTTATGCTGACTAGCGGTGGCTTTTGTAAACACCCTCTTAGTCAAGCCCCAGCTTATCAGGCCTTGCCGGGTCCAAGCCATACGCGCAGGCGTCCCACCCAGGCGAGTTGGCGGGCATGCTCGCGGAGCAGCGCGGCGGCCTCGGCGAGGGTCTGGCCGGCGGGCAGCTCGCGCACGAAGATCGAGATATCGATAGCGTCGCCGAGATAGTGCAGGTCGAGGGCGACGCGTGCCTGCCATACCGGCAGTGGCGCCCAGACCTCGTCGAGCTTGCCTTCGACGTCCTCGCGCAGCGGCATGCCGGGCAGCAGGCTGGGGTCTATCTTGCCCTGGTCGTCTTCAGGGTCGATATGGAAGGTGACGTCGGTAAGGGTCGGGAAAGCGTCACGCAGTCGGCGGCTGGCTTCATTGCCGATCTCATGGGCTTCGGACACGGTAACCCGCGGTGGCACCACGATATGCAAGTCGAGCAGTACGTGGCCGCCCACGGTGCGGGTGCGCAGGTCGTGGACGTTGTAGACGTCGGGCACCTGTTCGGCGACCTCGCGCATCTGGCGCTGCTGTTCTTCGGGAAGGGCGGTGTCGACCAGCTCCTGACTCGACTCCCACAGCAGATTGGCGCCGATCTTGCCGACCATCAGCGCTACTACCACCGCGGCCACGGCGTCGAGCCAGCCGGCGCCGAGCTGGGCGCCGATCAGCCCCACCAGCACTACCACCGTGGATAGGGCGTCGCTGCGCGAGTGCCAGGCGTTGGCCTCGAGCAGGCGTGAATTGACGCGCTTGGCGACCCGCATGGTGGCGCGGAAGATCCACTCCTTGGCGAGCAGGGCTACCACCGCCAAAGCGATGGCCCAGGCCCCGGGTGCGGGGATCGACGCGGCGTCGAACAGCCGTGACAGGCTGGCCCAGGCGATGCCGCCGGCAACGAAGATCAGGATGCTGCCCAGCCACAGTGTGGCCAGCGTCTCGATGCGGCCGTGACCGTAGGGGTGGTTGGTGTCGGGTGCCTGGCGGCCGTAGTGGGTGGCGGCCAGCACGAAGGCGTCGGTGACCAGGTCGGAGAAGGAGTGCACGCCGTCGGCGACCAGTGCCGCGGAGCCGACGACGAGGCCCATCACCACCTTGAGCACGCCCAGCAGCGCATCGATCACCGCGCCGATCAGGGTGATGCGGTGCGCCTCGCGGGTCTGGGTGCCGCGGTCGAAGGGGTGGGCGTGACCCATGGCAGCGGCTCCTTAGATGCGCCCGGCGCGGCTGAGCACCGGGTTGGCATACTGTGCCAGCCACCAGTCGCGCAGGTGCGTGGGCACCTGCTCCAGGCGCTGGCGGAACTGTTCGCGATCGGCGTCGGTGATGCCGTCGAGGCAGATCAGGTCGGGTGCCTTGCCGCTGGCCTCGAGGGCCAGTTGGTGGCTGGGAAACAGTCGATAGCCGCCGAGTACTTGGCGGTCGATCTCGGCGGCGACCGACTCGGGGCTGTCGTGGTCGGCGTCGAGCGGCGTGCCGAAGGTCAGCTTGATACGCCCCTTGTGGCCGATGATACCGGCGACGATGGAGCGGATATCCTCGTACTGCACCTTCTGGTAGCGCCCCTCGGTGTGCATGGCGTAGAGCTCGTGGGCCTTCTGCACATCGCAGGGGTCATACTCGTAGCTGATCGATACCGGCACCACGCGCAGCTCGGCGATGGCGTCGCCGGTTGAAGCGCTCTTGTCGGCGTGACGGCGGGCCATGGTCAACATCTTGATGATCGCCGGGTCGGTACGGTCGATGCCATCCTTGGCGCGGCCCTCGCGCTGGGCCAGCCACACCGAGTGCCGGTCGACGCTCAGCGAGTGGCGAATGTACGCCGACAGCGCCTGGTAGGCGGCCAGCATGGCGCGCTTGCCCTTGGCCGAGCGCGGCACGATGAAGCTCTTGTTGAGGCGCATCAGGTCGTTGACGTAGGGCTTCTGCAGCAAATTGTCGCCGATC
This sequence comes from Halomonas salipaludis, assembly GCF_002286975.1. GTDB lineage: Bacteria > Pseudomonadota > Gammaproteobacteria > Pseudomonadales > Halomonadaceae > Franzmannia > Franzmannia salipaludis. Next base: position 817,092 of record NZ_NSKB01000001.1, on the reverse strand, counting down.
GCGATGCGCACCGTATTGCGCCCGGCGAGGTAAAGTGCGTAGTTGACGAAGGCCGGATCCAGCGAGATATCGCGATGGTTGCTGATGAACAGGTAGGCGGTGTCGTCGTCCAGCGCGTCGAGCCCCTCGACCTCGAAGGCGTCGGTGGTGGTGCGGATCATACGCTGCATGTAACCGGCAATGCGCATCTGGAAATCGTAAACGCTGGCCACGCCGCGTACCTCACGGCGTACCGCGACGCCGGCGATGGCCCGCGCCAGACGCGGCGAGAAACGCGCCAGGCGCGGCAGCTTGAACTGGGTCAGGGCGTCGAGCAGCTCGGCGTCGTTGGCCAGCCGCGCGAGCACCTCGGCGACCTCGTCGTCGTGATAGGGGCGGATCTTGGCGAACGGGTCCGCTTGGCGAACGGCGTCCTCGGCGGTGGCGGGTGAGTCAGCAGTCACGGTGTTGCGGCCAGGTTAGCGGTAACGGAGGAGGTGGAGTCTTGGCTAGCTTCGCCGCCCAACCAGCCCAGCAGCTGCTCGCTGGCGGCGGCCAGTGCCTGCGCCATCAGCACGAAATCGGTTTCCATGCGCAGGATGGCGTCATCGCCATCATCGCTGGCGTTGGCCTCATCCAGCAAGGCGTCGCTGAAGCGCAGCGACTTGAGCGCCAGGTCGTCATGGAGCACCAGTGATAGCCGGCCCTCGATCTCCAGCGCCAGGCGGGTGGCCTGGCGGCCGCCGGCCAGCAGGGTATGGATCTCGTCGCTGTCGAGGTCGACCTGGCGCGCGCGCAGCACGCCGTCGTCGCCCTGGGCCTTGAGCTCCACCTGGTCGCCGAGTAGCAGCCCTTCGGGGCGCGAGGCGGCATCGTTGAGCCACTCGGTCATGGCACGCACCGGCAGCGTTTGGCTGGCCAGCGGGGTGACCTTGAGGCTGCCCAGGGTCTGGCGCAGCAGGTCGAGGATCTCCTCGGCGCGTTTGCGGCTCGAGGCGTTGATGCCGATCAGGCCGCCGCGGGTGTCCCACCACAGGTCGACCTTCTGGCTGCGCACGAAAGCGCGCGGCAGCAGCTCTTCATAGACCTGCTCCTTGATCGCCTGCTTGTCCTTGCGGCTGACCGGTTGGCCCTCGGCAGCCTCGCGGTCGGCAACGCGCTCCTCGACCTCCTCGCGCACCACGCTGGCGGGGAGCAGGCGCTCCTGACGCAGCGCGCTGAGCAGGCGATGGCCCTGCAGCTCGTGCACGTATTGGGTGCTGCGCCGCCCACCCGGGGGGCGCCAGCCGAGTCGCGTGGCTTCGCTGCCGCCCAGTGGGCGGAAGGCTTGTTCGGCCAGCGCATCCTCCAGGGTGTCGCCGGAGATGCTGGGTGCCTCATGCAGGCGATAGAGATGCAAGTGCTTGAACCACATGGCCAGTCCTGAGTGTAAAAGGAGGCACATTATGGCGAATGCAGGGCAGGGGTGCCAGTGGCCCGGCAGCGCTGCGCGCTGCAATCGCGAATGAATTCGCTCCCACAAGGGAGTGGCGCCAAGGCCAATGTAGGAGAGACTTCAGTCACGATGGGGTTGGGTGGTATCGGCCCGGAAGCGCTGCGCGCAGCAATCGCGAATGAATTCGCTCCCACAAGGGAGTGGCGCCAAGGCCAATGTAGGAGCGACGTTAGTCACGATGGGATTGGGTTGTCGCGGCCCGGCAGCGCTGCGCGCTGCAATCGCGAATGAATTCGCTCCCACAAGGGAGTGGCGCCAAGGCCAATGTAGGAGCGACGTTAGTCACGATGGGATTGGGTAGTCGCGGCCCGGAAGCGCTGCGCGCAGCAATCGCGAATGAATTCGCTCCCACAAGGGAGTGGCGCCAAGGCCAATGTAGGAGAGACTTCAGTCACGATGGGGTTGGGTGGTATCGGCCCGGCAGCGCTGCGCGCTGCATCGCGAATGAATTCGCTCCCACACTATGAGTGGCGCCAAGGCCAATGTAGGAGCGACGTTAGTCACGATGGGATTGGGTTGTCGCGGCCCGGCAGCGCTGCGCGCAGCAATCGCGAATGAATTCGCTCCCACAGGAGAATGGCGCCTCTGGCAAATGTGGGAGCGACTTTAGTCGCGATTAGGTTGCTGCCACGACCCATGCAGAGGCGCCGGCGGCTGCCTTTGCCTGCGCTCGGTGATATACTCCGGCTCTGCTGTTACGCGGCTATTCCAAAAGCATCCCGTAGCGCCAACCTGTCGCAGTGCAAAGGATTTGACGACCCATGGGTGACATTGCCAGAGAGATTCTGCCAGTCAACATCGAGGACGAACTGAAGCAGTCGTACCTCGATTACGCGATGAGCGTGATCATCGGCCGAGCACTGCCCGACGTGCGCGACGGCCTCAAGCCGGTTCACCGTCGCGTGCTGTTCGCCATGAACGAGCTCAGTAACGACTGGAACAAACCCTACAAGAAATCGGCGCGTGTCGTTGGCGACGTGATCGGTAAGTATCACCCCCATGGTGACAGCGCCGTCTACGACACCATCGTACGCATGGCGCAGCATTTCTCGATGCGCCACGTACTGGTCGACGGCCAGGGCAACTTCGGTTCCATCGACGGCGACAACGCCGCCGCCATGCGTTACACCGAGGTGCGCATGGCGCGCCTGGCCCACGAGCTGCTGGCCGACCTCGACAAGGAGACCGTCGACTGGGTCGACAACTACGACGGCACCGAGCGTATCCCCGACGTGCTGCCGACCAAGGTGCCCAACCTGCTGATCAACGGCTCCTCGGGCATCGCCGTGGGCATGGCGACCAATATCCCGCCCCACAACATGAACGAGATCATCAACGCCTGCCTGGCGCTGATCGATGACTACACCCTGACGGTCGACGACCTGATGGAGCACGTCCCGGGGCCTGATTTCCCCACCGGCGGCATCATCAACGGCCGCGCCGGTATCCTCGAGGCCTATCGCACCGGCCGCGGGCGCATCTACGTGCGCGCCTGCCACACCATCGAACACGACGACAAGACCGGCCGCGATCACATCATCGTCAGCGAATTGCCGTATCAGGTGAACAAGGCGCGCTTGATCGAGAAGATCGCCGAGCTGGTCAAGGACAAGAAGATCGACGGCATCGCCGAGCTGCGCGACGAGTCCGACAAGGACGGTCTGCGGGTGGTGATCGAGGTCAAGCGCGGCGAGTCCGGCGAGGTGGTGGTCAACAACCTGTTCGCCCAGACCCAGCTGCAGAACGTCTTCGGCATCAACATGGTCGCCATCGAGGACGGTCAGCCGAAGATCCTCAACCTCAAGGAAGTGCTCGAGGCGTTCATTCGCCACCGCCGCGAGGTGGTGACCCGGCGCACCATCTTCGAACTGCGCAAGGCTCGCGAGCGTGGCCATATCCTCGAAGGCCTGGCCGTCGCTATTTCCAATATCGACGAGGTGATCGAGCTGATCAAGGCCTCGCCGAGCGCCACCGAGGCCAAGGAGAAACTGCTGGCCGCGGTGTGGCAGCCAGGGCAGGTGACCGGCATGCTCGAGCGCGCCGGCGCCACCTCGTGCAAGCCGGAAGACCTGGAGGAGGGTTTCGGCCTCAATCAGGCCGGTAGCGAATACCGCCTCTCGCCGGCCCAGGCCCAGGCGATTCTCGAGCTGCGGCTGCACCGCCTGACCGGGCTCGAGACCGAGAAGCTGCTCGACGAGTACCTCAGCATCCTCGAGAAGATCGCCGAGCTTAGCGAGATCCTGGCCTCCGCCGATCGCCTGCTCGAGGTGATCCGCGAGGAGTTGATCGCGGTACGCGACCAGTTCGCCGACGCACGCCGCACCGAGATCCAGGCCAGCCACCTCGACCTGCGCATCGAGGACTTGATCGCCGAGGAGGACATGGTGGTCACCCTGTCGCGCTCCGGCTATGCCAAGACCCAGCCGCTCTCGGACTATCAGGCCCAGCGCCGTGGTGGGCGCGGTAAGTCGGCCACCGCCATGAAGGATGAGGACGTCATCGAGCACCTGCTGGTGGCCTCGACCCACGACACCGTGCTGCTGTTCTCCAACAAGGGCAAGGTCTACTGGCTCAAGGTCTACGAGATGCCCAACGCCAGTCGTGGCTCGCGGGGCAAGCCGCTGGTCAACCTGCTGCCGCTGGATGAGGACGAGGCGATCAACGCGATTCTGCCGGTGCGCGACTACCGCGCCGACAGCTACATCTTCTTCGCCACCGCCAAGGGCACTGTCAAGCGCACCAGCCTCGACCAGTTCTCGCGGCCGCGCAGTGTGGGCCTGATCGCCATCGACCTCGAAGAGGACGACCGCCTGGTGGGCGCCGCCATCACCTCGGGCAGCGACCACGCCATGCTGCTATCGTCCAACGGCAAGGCGATCCGCTTCGAAGAGACCGCCGTGCGCTCGATGGGCCGTACCGCCCGCGGCGTGCGCGGCATGCGCCTGCTGGAAGGCGCCGAGGTGATCAGCCTGATCATCCCCCAGAGCCAGCAGATCGACGCCGAGGCCGACGTCGAGAGCGAGGACGAGAACGGCGCGGTCATCGACAACGGCAACGGTGGCCAGATCTATATCCTCACCGCCTCCGAGAACGGCTACGGCAAGCGCACTCGCCTCGAGGAGTTCCCGCTGCGCGGACGCGGCGGCCAGGGCGTGATCGCCATGCAGACCAGCGAGCGCAACGGCTCCCTGGTGGCGGCGATGCAGGTCTACTCCGCCGACGAGATGATGCTGATCACCGACCGCGGCACCCTGGTGCGCACCCGGGTCGACGAAGTCTCGATCACCTCGCGCAATACCCAGGGGGTGATGCTGATTCGCCTCGGCAACGACGAAAAGCTGGTCAAGACCGTGCGTATCGACGAGCCGAGCGATGAACCGGTTAACGACGAAGCCGCCGACGCCGAGGAAGGTGACGCGGAGCAGGGCGCAGGCGACGGCGAGAAAGGTGAAAGCGAGGAATAGCGCCAAGGCCAATGTAGGAGCGACTTCAGTCGCGAGGGGGTGGTCTGCTTGGTAGCGCTGCGCGCTACATCGCGGTTAAAACCGCTCCCACAGATCGCGAATGAATTCGCTCCCACAGGGAGCGGCGCCATTGGCAAATGTAGGAGCGACTTCAGTCGCGATGGGGTGGTCTGCTTGGTAGCGCTGCGCGCTACATCGCGGTTAAAAACCGCTCCCACAGATCGCGAATGAATTCGCTCCCACAGGGAGCGGCGCCATTGGCAAATGTAGGAGCGACTTCAGTCGCGAAGGGGGGCTGCTTGGTAGCGCTGCGCGCTACATCGCGGTTAAAACCGCTCCCACAGATCGCGAATGAATTCGCTCCCACAGGGAGCGGCGCCATTGGCAAATGTAGGAGCGACTTCAGTCGCGAAGGGGGGCTGCTTGGTAGCGCTGCGCGCTACATCGCGGTTAAAAACCGCTCCCACAGATCGCGAATGAATTCGCTCCCACAGGGAGCGGCGCCAAGGCCAATGTAGGAGCGACTTCAGTCGCGATGGGGTTACTCCCACAAGGACCCAAGACAGAGGATCTGGACTCACGCTGATGACACGTCACTACAACTTCTGCGCCGGACCTGCGGCGCTACCCCAGGCGGTACTCGAGCGAGCCCGCGACGAGCTTCTCGACTACCAGGGCCGCGGCCTGTCGGTGATGGAGATGAGTCACCGCAGCCCCGAGTTCACGGCCATCGCCGAGCAAGCCGAGGCCGATATTCGTGAGCTGCTGGCGATCCCCGACAACTACCGGGTGCTGTTCCTGCAGGGCGGCGCGTCGATGCAGTTCGCCATGCTGCCCTACAACCTGCTGGGCCGCGGCGGCACGCCCAACTATCTGTACACCGGTATCTGGGGCAAGAAGGCGATCAGCGAGGCCCAGCACCTGGCCGGGGCGCATATCGCGGCGTCAAGCGAAGGCAACGGCCTCACCGCCGTGCCGCGCCCCGAGGAGATCCAGCTCTCCGCCGATGCCGCCTACCTGCACTACACCGCCAACGAGACCATCGGCGGGCTCGAGTTCGACTATATTCCCGAGGTCGAGGTGCCGCTGGTCTGCGACATGTCGTCGTCGATTCTCTCCGGGCCGCTCGACGTTTCGAAGTTCGGCGTGCTCTACGCCGGGGCGCAGAAGAACATCGGCCCGGCCGGTTTGACGCTGGTCATCGTGCGCGACGACCTGCTCGAACGCGCACGGCCCGAGACGCCGACCATGTTCAGCTACAAGGTCATGGCGGAGAACGGCTCGATGTTCAATACCCCAGCGACCTACGCCTGGTACCTGGCCGGCTTGGTGTTCGAGTGGCTCAAGCACGATGTCGGCGGCCTGGCGGCGATGAACGCCATCAATGACCGCAAGGCGGCCAAGCTCTACGCCACCATCGACGCCAGCGACTTCTACTCCAACCCGATTGTCCCGCGCAACCGCTCGCGCATGAACGTGCCCTTCGTGCTTGCCGACGAGGCGCTCAATGCGCCGTTCCTGGCCGAGGCCGAAGCGGCCGGGCTGCTCAACCTCAAGGGTCACCGCAGCGTCGGCGGCATGCGCGCCAGCCTTTACAACGCCGTGCCCGAGGCGGGGGTCGACGCGCTGATCGAGTTCATGACCGATTTCGAACATAGAAGGGGATGACCATGAGCGATACCCCGAAGAGTCTCGATGCACTGCGTGAACGCATCGACGCAGTGGACAGCGATATCCTGCGCTTGATCAGCGAGCGTGCTGCCTGCGCCAAGCGGGTGGCCGAGATCAAGACCCAGGAGGATCCCGATACGGTCTTCTACCGCCCCGAGCGCGAGGCCCAGGTGCTGCGGCGGATCATGGCCCTCAACGAAGGCCCGCTGGACGCTGAGGAGATGGCGCGGCTGTTCCGCGAGATCATGTCGGCCTGCCTGGCGCTCGAGCAGCCGGTCAAGGTCGCCTATCTCGGCCCTGAAGGCACCTTTACCCAACAGGCGGCGCTCAAGCACTTCGGCCACAGTGCGGTGAGCCTGCCGATGGCGGCCATCGACGAGGTGTTCCGTGAAGTCGAGGCCGGCGCCGTGCACTACGGCGTGGTGCCGGTGGAGAACTCCACCGAGGGCGTGGTCAACCATACCCTCGACTCCTTCATGGATTCGTCGATGCGCATCTGCGGCGAAGCGGTGCTGCGCATTCACCAGCACCTGCTGGTGTCGAGCAATACCCGCAAGGACAAGGTGTCGAGGATCTACTCACACCCGCAGTCCTTCGCCCAGTGTCGCAAGTGGCTGGATGCCCACTATCCCCACGCCGAACGGGTGGCGGTGGCCTCCAACGCCGAGGCCGCCAAGCTGGTCAAGACCGAGTGGCACAGCGCGGCGATTGCCGGCGACATGGCAGCCAAGCTGTATGACCTGGAGCGCATCGCCGAGAAGATCGAGGACAGCCCCGACAACTCCACGCGCTTCCTGATCATCGGCAATCACGACGTGCCGATGTCCGGCGAGGACAAGACCTCGGTAGTCGTCGCCATGCGCAACCAGCCGGGTGCGCTGCACGAGCTGCTCGAGCCGTTCCACCGCCATGCCATCGACCTGACGCGCCTCGAGACGCGCCCCTCGCGCAGCGGGGTGTGGAACTACGTGTTCTTCATCGACTTCAAGGGCCACCGCGACGAGCCACGGGTCGCCGCGGTGCTCGAGGAGGTGCGGCTGCGCGCCGCCGATCTCAAGGTGCTCGGCTCCTACCCGATGGGCGTGCTCTAAGCATGCAGGAAACAGGCATGCAGGAAACGCGGATCCTGATTGTCGGCCTCGGCCTGATCGGCGGCTCACTGGCCGCCGCGCTCAAGGAAGCGGGTTTTGCCGGTGCCATCGCCGGGTGCGATCGCGACGCCGACGAGATTGCCCGTGGCATCGAGATGGGCGTGATCGACAGCGGCGGCACGCGGTTCGCCGAGCAGCTCGAAGGCGTCAGCCTGGTGGTGCTGGCGGTGCCGGTGCTGGCCATGGACGGCGTGATGACGACGCTGGCCGAGGCGCTGGCCGAGCGAGCCGAGCACGCCTGGCCGGTGATCACCGACGTCGGCAGCACCAAGGCGGCGATCCGCGACTGTGCCCAGCGCGCCTTCGGCCGCGTGCCGCCGCAGCTGGTGTTCGGCCATCCCATCGCCGGCTCCGAGAAGAGTGGCGTGGCAGCCTCCAACTCCGCGCTGTTCCGTCATCACAAGGTCATCCTCACCCCGCAGCATGATACCCAGCCCCAGGCAGTGGCCCGGGTGCGGGCGATGTGGCAGGCGTGCGGCGCCGAGGTGCTGGAGATGGAGGTGGAGCGCCACGACGAGGTGCTGGCGCGCACCAGCCACCTGCCGCACCTGCTGGCCTTCTCGCTGGTCGACACCCTGGCGCGCCAGGACGAGCGGCTGGAGATCTTTCGCTACGCCGCCGGCGGCTTTCGCGACTTCACCCGCATCGCCGGCAGCGACCCGGTGATGTGGCGCGATATCTTCACCGCCAACCGGCGCGCGGTGCTCGACGCCCTCGACGACTTCGAGGCCGGTTTGGCGCGGCTGCGTCGCGAGGTGGAAGCCGGCGACGGCGACGCCATGCTGGCCACCATCGACCGCGCCAGCCATGCCCGGCACTATTTCGATACGCTACTCAACAAGACCCGCTACCAGGTGAGTGATCACACCATGCAACAGCAAGCGCTTCGCTACCGGGTGGCCCCCGGTGGCACCGTGACCGGCCGTATCCGCGTGCCCGGCGACAAGTCGGTCTCGCACCGCTCGATCATGCTCGGCGCCCTGGCCGAGGGCGTCACCGAGGTCAAGGGCTTCCTCGAGGGTGAGGACAGCCTGGCGACCCTGCAGGCCTTCCGCGAGATGGGCGTGGCCATCGAAGGCCCGCATCAGGGCCGAGTGACCATTCACGGGGTCGGCATGCATGGCCTCCAGCAGCCCGCCGGGCCGCTCTACGTCGGCAACGCCGGCACCGCCATGCGGCTGTTCGCCGGCCTGCTGGCCGGCCAGGCCTTCGACAGCGAGCTGATCGGCGACGCCTCGCTGACCAAGCGCCCCATGGGCCGCGTGGCCGACCCGCTGCGCCTGATGGGCGCCGAGATCGAGACCCGCGAAGGCGGGCGCCCGCCGCTCAAGATCAAGGGTGGACGCCGCCTTGCCGGCATCAACTACGACATGCCGATGGCCAGTGCCCAGGTCAAGTCGTGCCTGCTGCTGGCCGGCATGTACGCCGAGGGCGTCACCCAGGTGCGCGAGCCGGCGCCGACCCGCGACCACACCGAGCGCATGCTCAACGGTTTCGGCTACGCCGTGCAGCGCGACGGCGACACCTGCTGGCTCGAGGGCGGCGGTATGCTCACCGCAGGGCCCATTGACGTGCCCTCGGATATCTCCTCGGCGACCTTCTTCCTGGTCGCCGCGGCGATCACCCCGGGGGCCGACCTGATGCTCGAGCACGTCGGCATCAACCCGACCCGCATCGGCGTGATCAATATCCTCAAGGCCATGGGCGCCGACCTCGAGCTCAGCAACCAGGCCGAGGTCGGCGGCGAGCCGGTGGCCGATATCCGCGTGCGCTATACGCCGCTCAAGGGTATCGAGATTCCCCAGGACCAGGTGCCGCTGGCCATCGACGAGTTCCCGGCACTGTTCATCGCCGCGGCCAACGCCGAGGGCACCACGCGCCTGCGCGGCGCCGAGGAGCTGCGGGTCAAGGAGTCCGACCGCCTGCAGGCGATGGCCGACGGCCTCACCGCGCTGGGCGTCGACAACACCCTGCACCCCGACGGCATCGACATCGTCGGTCGCGCCCCGGGCGAGGGCAGCAACGGCCCCAGCTACGCTGGCGGGCACATCGACAGCCTCGGTGATCACCGCATTGCGATGGCCTTCAGTATCGCCGCGCTGCGCGCCGACGCCGAGATCGTCATCGACGACTGCGCCAATGTGGCGACCTCCTTCCCGGGATTCATCGACCTGGCGCGCAAGGTCGGCCTGAGCCTGGGCGAGGAGCGAGCCGACGGCGGGGAGGGCGCATGAGTGATAGCACGTCGCAAGCACCGGTGCTGACCATCGACGGCCCGGGGGGCGCCGGCAAGGGCACCATCAGCCGGCTGGTCGCCGAGCGCCTCGGCTGGCACCTGCTCGACTCCGGCGCGCTCTATCGGCTGACCGCCCAGGCCGCCGTCAAGCATGCGGTGGCGCTGGACGATGCCGAGGGCCTGGCGGCGCTGGCGGGAAGCCTCGACGTCGAATTCCTGGTCGCCGACGGCGAGCCCCAGGTGCTGCTCGAGGGTGAGGAGGTGACGCGGGCGATTCGTACCGAAGAGGCCGGGGATCGTGCCTCCCAGGTGGCCGCGCTCAACCCGGTGCGCGAGGCGCTGCTTCAGCGTCAGCGCGACTTCGCCGTGGCGCCGGGGCTGGTCGCCGATGGCCGCGACATGGGCACCGTGGTGTTCCCCGATGCGCCGCTGAAGATTTTCCTCACCGCGTCGGCCGAGGAGCGGGCTCGGAGGCGTCACCTGCAGTTGCAGGAAAGCGGTGTGACTGCTAGTCTATCGAGTCTTTTAAAAGAGATTCAGGCACGCGATGCGCGCGACATGCAGCGCAGCGTGGCCCCGCTCAAGCCGGCCGATGACGCCATTACGCTTGACACCACGCGCCTGACCATACCGGAAGTGGTGGATCGGTTGACGCAGCTGCTGGCCCAGCGAGGCCTCACCGCGTGACCTGACGATCCATGACGGAGCCCCCGGCAAGACGTCATGACGTGGCACGGCAGTCTCATTTCAGAAAGCCAGGCCAGGTCGAACCAGCGCCAACGTCCCCGGGGATCATTGCAGTAGGCCCGTACTCGCTGGTGGTACGGAGAAGGGCGGTTCGCCGCCATCAAAACGTTGATCACAGGAACATCATGAGCGAAAGCTTTGCTGAGTTGTTTGAACAGTCTCTCCAGGACATCAACATGGAGGCGGGTGCCATTGTCATGGCCACCGTCGTCGACATCGAAGGTGACTGGGTCACCGTCAATGCCGGCCTCAAGTCCGAAGGTCAGATCCCTGTTTCCCAATTCCGCGATGACAATGGCGAACTGACCATTGCCATCGGCGATGAAGTCAAGGTGGCCCTGGAGGCCGTCGAAGATGGCTTCGGTGAGACCCGCCTGTCCCGCGAGAAAGCCAAGCGTGCCGAGGCGTGGAAAGAGCTGGAAGCCGCCTTCGAGAAAGAAGAGATTGTCAAAGGCGTGATCAACGGCAAGGTCAAGGGTGGCTTCACCGTCGACGTCGCCTCCATCCGTGCCTTCCTGCCGGGTTCGCTGGTCGACGTGCGTCCGGTGCGCGACACCACGCACCTCGAGCACAAAGAGCTGGACTTCAAGGTCATCAAGCTCGACGCCAAGCGTAACAACGTGGTGGTATCGCGCCGCGCCGTGCTCGAAGCCGAGAACAGCGCCGAGCGTGAAGCGCTGCTCGCCACCCTCCAGGAAGGCCAGCAGATCAAGGGTATCGTCAAGAACCTCACAGATTACGGCGCCTTCGTCGATCTGGGTGGCGTCGACGGCCTGCTGCACATCACCGACATGGCCTGGAAGCGCATCAAGCATCCGTCCGAGATCGTTGCCGTAGGCGACGAGATCAACGTCAAGGTGCTGAAGTTCGACCGCGAGCGCAACCGCGTCTCGCTGGGCCTCAAGCAGCTCGGCGAAGATCCGTGGGTCAACATCACCGCGCGCTACCCGGAAGGCACCAAGGTCACCGCCCGCGTCACCAACCTCACCGACTACGGCTGCTTTGCCGAGCTGGAAGAGGGCGTCGAGGGTCTGGTTCACGTCTCCGAAATGGACTGGACCAACAAGAACATCCACCCCTCCAAGGTCGTGCAGGTGGGTGACGATGTCGACGTCATGGTGCTGGATATCGACGAGGAGCGTCGTCGCATCTCGCTGGGTATCAAGCAGTGCACCACCAACCCGTGGGAAGACTTCAGCGCACGCTACAACAAGGGCGACCGCGTTGCCGGCAGCATCAAGTCGATCACCGACTTCGGCATCTTCATCGGCCTGGAAGGCGGCATCGACGGCCTGGTGCACCTGTCCGACATCTCCTGGACCGAGACCGGCGAAGAAGCCGTGCGTCAGTTCAAGAAGGGCGACGAAGCCGAAGCGGTCATCCTCTCCATCGATCCGGAGCGTGAGCGCATCTCGCTGGGCATCAAGCAGCTCGAGACCGATCCGGTCTCCGAGTTCCTGGCTGTCAATGACAAGGGTGCCATCGTCACCGGCCGTGTGGTCGAAGTCGACGCCAAGGAAGCCCACGTCGAGCTGGCGACCGACGTCGTTGCCATCCTCAAGGCCTCCGAGATCAGCGCCGACCGCGTCGAAGATGCGCGCAACGTGCTGAACGAAGGCGACAGCGTCGAGGCCCGCATCGTCGGGGTGGATCGCAAGAACCGCGCGATCAACCTGTCGATCAAGGCCAAGGATCAGGACGACACCCGTCAGAACCTGAAGAAGCTGCGCGAAGAGAGCACCGACAGCAGTGGCGCGACCACTATCGGTGATCTGATCAAGCAGCAGATGGGTCAGGACTGATCGGCGTCGCGCGCTAGCCGCGATTCGCTGGATCGAACAACGCCGCCTCCTTCGGGAGGCGGCGTTTTTTTGCGCGCTACCCCGCGCGTACTAACTGCTGTCGCCGGGCAGCAGTTCAAAGCCCACGTCCTGGCGGCGTGACACCACGTCTCCCTGCAGGCGCGCCAGCAGCCGCTGGGCGGCCAGTTGGCCCATATGCTGGCGCGGCGAGCGGATGGTGGTCAGCCTCGGCGTTACATGCTGGCCCAGCGGCAGGCCGTTGAAGCCGGCAATGGCGATGTCCTTGGGTACGCCAAGGCCGAGGCGCTGGGCGTGGAGCAGGGCGCCGGTGGCCAGGTCGTCGTTGGCGAAGTGAATGGCGTCGGCGCGGGGGTGGGTCTCGAGTACGCGCTCCAGGGCCGCGGCGCCCGCTTCCAGGCTGCCGAGGTGGGCGAGGTCGAGCAGCGGCGCTGCCAGCCCCTCGCCCTCGAGTATCTCGCGATGGCCGGCGTAGCGCAGCCCGGCGCGGTAGTCCTCGGCCATGCGCCCAGCGACGTAGACGATCTGGCGATAGCCGCGCGTCAGCAGGTGGCGGGCCATGCAGCGCCCGGCCTCGCTGTGATCCAGCCCCACATTGAGGTCCAGCGCCTCGCCCAGCTCCATCATCTCCATGATCGGCTTGTCCCACTGGCTCAGCAGGCTGCGGCAGGCGTCGCTGTGGCGCAGCCCGGCGGTGACCAGCGCCGAGCATGACCAGCCCAGGAAGGTGCGCACCAGCTGAGCCTCGCGGTCGAGGTCGTAGTCGGTGTTGCCGAGCAGGATCTGGTAGCCCTCGGCCTCGAAGGTCTCCTGCAGGCCCTGGATCACCTCGATGAATACCGCATTGGCCAGCGACGGCACGATCACCGCGATAAAGCGCGAGCTGGCCGAGGCCAGGCTGCCGGCGACCAGGTTAGGCACATAGCCGAGCCGCTCGACGGTGGCGAGGATATGCCGGCGGGTCTCGGCGTTGACCCGCTCCGGTGCGTTGAGCGCCCGCGATACGGTGATCGCCGAGACGCCGGCGACATCGGCGACCTGGCTCAGGGTGGTGCGCGCCGAGCCGCGTCTTCGACGCGGGGGAGATGACTTAGACATTGGTCGTGTCCTTGCAAACCTGTCTTGCTGATGGCGATGGTCTCTACTAAAAAGGATGTTAGCGCTAACATAACAGCGCTACCAGACGTCTTCGCTGGATAGCAGTCATCGCGAAAGAGCAGTCATCGCGAAAGAGCGGTGCAATCGTTGAGCCGAGCAAGCGCATGGCAGCGGCACCGCTCGGGACTGATCCGGCGGCAGGCCTGCGAGGAGGCGCTGTAAACCCGTCCCTGGGCGCTACCTTGCGCCATCCATGGCGCAAACCTCCTCTTCGGCCTGCCCCCGGCGTCCCTCGCTGAAGCGATGGCCCATTCGGCACGAGCAGATCAAGCGTGGACCCATACCTCGGCAAGGGGAGAGTAACCGGTGAGCCAGACCAGTAAGAGAACAGCTCCGCACGTCGGCGTCGTCGGCCTGGGCGCCATGGGCATGGGCACGGCGCTGGCACTTCACCAGCGGGGCCTGACCGTGACCGGCTGCGACGTCTCGGCGGATGCCCGAGATGCCTTCGTGGCTCACGGCGGCAACAGCGTAGCCACACCGGGGGAGTTGGCCGACTGCGATATCGTGGTGCTGCTGGTGGTCAACGGCGAGCAAGTCGAGCAGGTGCTGTTCGGCGAGCAGGGCCTGGTCGGCAAGCTGGCGCCGGGTAGCCTGGTCCTCCAGTGTGCCACCGTGGCGCCCAGCCAGGCCCGTGGCCTCGGCGAGCGGCTGGCCGGCGCGGGGCTTGCGATGCTCGATGCCCCGGTCAGCGGCGGTGCCGGAAAGGCGCGCAGCGGTGATCTCTCGGTGATGGCGTCCGGTGACGCCGCCGCCTTCGACAAGGCCCAGCCGGTGCTCGACGCCATGGCCGCGACCGTCTATCGCCTGGGCGACGAGCCCGGCGTTGGCTCGAGCATGAAGCTGGTCAATCAGCTGCTTGCCGGGGTGCATATCGCCACCGCCGCCGAGGCAATGGCGCTGGGCATCCGCATGGGTCTCGCCCCCGACACCGTCTATGACGTCATTACCCACTCGGCGGGCAACTCCTGGATGTTCGAGAACCGCGTGCCACACATTCTCGAGGGCGACTACACGCCGCTCTCTGCGGTGGATATCTTCGTCAAGGATCTCAATATCGTGCACCAGACCGGACGCGAGCTGGCCATGCCCACCCCGGTGGCGGCCAGTGCCCTGCAGCAGTTCACCGCCGCCAAGGGCGCCGGCTTCGGCCGCGAGGACGACGCGGCAGTGATCAAGGTCTACCAGCGCCTGTCGGGCATCGACCTGCCCCAGGCGGCCAACGATGCCGACGCCGGAGGTGACCCATGAGCCTGGTACTTGGGGCCATCGCCGACGACTTCACCGGTGCCACGGATCTCGCCAACAACCTGGTGCGCGCTGGCATGCGCTGCGTGCAACTGATCGGCGTGCCCGATGAGGCCATCGCGCTGGGCGCTATCGATACCCACGTCGATGCGGTGGTGGTGGCGCTCAAGTCGCGCTCTTGTCCGGCGCAGGACGCGGTGGCCGACTCCCTGGCGGCGCTGGAATGGCTCGAGGCGCGTGGTGCGCGGCAGATCTTCTTCAAGTACTGCTCCACCTTCGACTCCACCGACGCTGGCAATATCGGTCCGGTGGCCGATGCGCTACTGGAGCGTCTTCAGGGGAGTCAGACGGTGATGGTGCCGGCCTTTCCCGTCAACGGCCGCAGTGTCTACCAGGGCCACCTGTTCGTCGGTGACCGGCTGCTCAACGACAGCGGCATGCAGCACCACCCGCTCAACCCCATGACCGATGCCGACCTGGTCAGGGTGCTGGGTCGCCAGACGCCGCACCCGGTGGGCCTGGCTGCCCGGCCAGTGCTGGCCCAGGGCGGTGACGCCACCCGCGCGCATCTCGACGCCCTGGCGGCGGATGGCGTACGCCACGTGATCTGCGACAGCCTCGACGAGCACGACCTAGAAGTGCTGGCCGAGGCGGTGGTCGACTTGCCGCTGGTCACCGGTGGCTCCGGCCTCGGCCAGGCGCTGCCGGCCGAGTATCGCCGCCGCGGCTGGCTGGCCGAGGTGGCCGAGCCGGGGCGGTTGGATGCCTCCACGGGTGGCGCCTTGGTGCTCTCGGGCAGCTGCTCGCGGGCGACCCTGGGCCAGGTGGCCGAGTTCCTCGCGCATCACCCCGGCATGGCCCTCGACCCTCTGCAGCTCGCCGAAGGCGGGGCGCATCTCGATGCCGCCCTGGCCTTTGCCCGCGAGCACCTCGCCAGCGGCGGCCCGGTACTGGTCTACGCCTCCGCTGACCCCGAACGGGTCAAGGCCGCCCAGCAGGCGCTGGGCGTGGCCCGCGCCGGCGAGCTGGTCGAGCAGGCCCTGGGCCAGCTGGCCAGCACCCTGGTCGATGAAGGCGTCGGGCGCCTGGTGGTGGCCGGCGGCGAGAGTTCCGGTGCAGTGGTGTCGGCGCTGGGCATTCGCCAGCTGCGCATCGGCGGCCAGATCGACCCCGGCGTGCCCTGGACCCAGGCGCCGCGGCAGGGCCAGGCGCCGCTGTCGCTGGCGCTCAAGTCGGGCAATTTCGGCGGCGAGGACTTCTTCACCCGCGCCTTCACGGTGCTGGATGAACTGACCGGGGAGGGCAGGACATGAGCAGTGGCAACGCCTCCCGCCAGGAAAACCAGCTGCGCGAGCAGATCGCCACCCTCGGCCAGTCGCTGTTCGACCGCGGCCTGACCATGGGCTCCAGCGGCAACATCAGCGTGCGTCTCGAGGATGGCGGCTGGCTGATGACGCCGACCAACGCCTGCCTGGGGCGGCTGGATCCGGCGCGTATCTCGCGCCTTGATGGCGACGGCCGCCTGCTCGACGGCGACAAGCCGACCAAGGAGAGTTTTCTGCACATGGCGATGTACGCCGAGCGCCCGCGCTCCGGGGCCATCGTGCACCTTCACTCGACCCATTCGGTGGCGGTCTCCTGCCTGCCGGGCATCGACCCCTGCGACTGCATTCCACCGCTTACCGCCTACTATGTGATGAGGGTCGGCCGCCTGCCGCTGGTGCCTTACCACGTGCCCGGCGACCCGACGCTGGGCGATGCGGTGCGCGGCCTGGCCGGCCAGCACAGCGCGGTGCTGCTGGCCAATCACGGCCCGGTGGTGGCCGGCAAGAACCTCGAAGCGGCGGTCTACGCTACCGAGGAGCTCGAGGAGACCGCCAAGCTGTTCCTGCTGCTGCGCGGCGAGAACCCGCGAGCCTTGACGCCGGAGCAGGTCGCCGAACTCGAGGTGCGCTTCCCGCGTGATTGATGTGAACCAAACTGGATACCCACGATGATTCGACTGGCCGCCAATCTCAGCATGCTATTCAACGAGCACGACTTCCTCGACCGCTTTGCGGCGGCTGCCCAGGCGGGCTTCCGCGGGGTCGAGTACCTGTTCCCCTATGAGCATGCCCCCGACACCCTGCGCGGCTTGCTGGACGAACACGGCCTCGAGCAGGTGCTGTTCAACCTGCCGCCGGGTGACTGGGCGGCCGGCGAGCGCGGCCTGGCGAGCCTGCCGGGGCGCGAAGGGGAGTTCCGCGACTCCGTTGGCGAGGCGCTGCGCTACGCAGAGGCGCTGGGCTGCCCGCGGGTGCACGCCATGGCCGGTGTGCTGCCGGCGGATGCCGACCGCGCCGCCCACCACGCCACCTATATCGACAATCTGCGCTTCGCCGCCCGCGAGGCTGCCAAGTCAGGCCGCGAGCTGCTCATCGAGCCGATCAACACCCGCGACATGCCGGGCTTCTTTCTGTCCCGCCAGGCCCAGGCCATGGCGGTGCTCGAAGAGGTCGGCGAGCCCAACCTGCGCCTGCAGTTCGATCTTTACCACTGTCAGATCATGGACGGTGACCTGACGCGCCATCTCGAGCGGCAGTTCGCCGCCATCGGCCACGTGCAGATCGCCGGGGTGCCGGAGCGCCACGAGCCCGACGTCGGCGAGGTGCACTATCCGGCGCTGTTCGAGCGCCTCGAGGCGTTGGGCTACACCGGCTGGATCGGCTGCGAGTATCGACCGGTCGACGATACTCGCCAGGGCCTGGATTGGGGACGCAGGTTCGGGCTACTCCCCGGCTGAGCTAATGCCTCGACACCACAACCACGGATTTAAAGAACGGATTTCAAGAACAAGAGGACGCCAACTGATATGCATATCCTGATTACCGGTGCTGCCGGCTTCCTCGGCCAGCGCCTGCTGCACCGACTGGTCGACCGCGGTGAGCTGTGCGGCCAGCCGATCAGCCGCTTCACCCTGGTTGATCAGAGCGAGGCCGCGGTCCCCGACGCTGCGGGCATCGCCTTCGATAGCCACGCGTTGGATATCACCGCCCCCGGCGCCTGGGACAGCGTGCTCGACGGCCGCCCCGACGTCATCTACCACCTGGCGGCGGTGGTGAGCTCCGCCGCCGAGGCAGACCTCGACCTCGGCATGGCGGTGAACTTCGACGCCACCCGGGCGCTGCTGGAAGGCTGCCGCGCCCGTGAACTGAGCGCCACGCGGCTGGTGATGGCAAGCTCGGTGGCCGCCTACGGCGGCGACCTGCCCGAGACCCTCGACGACATGACCGCGCTGCAGCCGCAGAACTCCTACGGCGCGCAGAAGGCGATGTGCGAGCTGTTGATCAACGACTACAGCCGCCGCGGCCTGGTCGACGGCCGGGTGCTGCGCCTGCCGACCATCGTGATCCGCCCCGGCCGGCCCAACGCCGCGGCGTCGAGCTTCGCCTCGAGCATCCTGCGCGAGCCGTTGAACGGTGAGGAAGCGATCTGCCCGGTACCACGTGAGCAGCCGCTGTTCGTGATGTCGCCGGGCAAGGTGGTCGAGGCGCTGGTGCACGGTGCCGAGGTAGACGGCGAGGCGCTGGGCAAGTTCCGCGCCTTCATGCTGCCGGGAATCACCGTGAGCGTCGCCGAGATGCTCGCTGCGCTGGGCCAGGCCGCCGGTGACGAGGCCGTGGCGCGGGTGCGCCACGCACCCGACCCGCGCATCGCGGCGATCATCGCCAGCTGGCCGGCGCGCTTCGACACCGCCAAGGCCGACCGCTTGGGCTTCGCCGGCGACGACGACTTCACGCAGATCATCGATGCGTTCGTGGCAGAACATTACTGAGCCCGGGCGCATAGCGAGGGACGCCGGGGGCAGGCCGAAGAGGAGGTTTCGATGCCATGGATGGCATCGGTAGCGCCCAGGGATGGTTTACAGCGCCTCCTCGCAGGCCTGCCGCCGGAACAGTCCCGAGCGTTGGCAGCCCATGAGCAAGCGACGCACCTGATGCGTCATCAATGGCACGGCGCCAAGCGCCGTATCGACAACAATAGAGGAATGCCACATGACAACACGCCTAGCTCGTCGTCCCCTGGTCACCGCCATCGGCGGTGCCGTCACCCTCGGCCTGGCCGGCATGGCCCTGCAGGCCCAGGCCGCCACCGAGGTCAGCCTCGGCCATACACTCTCCTCCAACTCCCACTATGCGGTAGGGGCCCAAGCCTTCAAGGAGACCCTCGAAGAGCTCTCCGATGGCGCCTTCACCGTCACCGAGCACACCTCCGGCTCGCTGGGCGGTGAGCGCGAGATGATCGAGGGCCTGCAGATCGGCACCGTGGACATCGTGATCACCTCCACCGGGCCGCTCGGCAACTTCGTGCCCGAGACCTACGTGCTCGACCTGCCGTTCCTGTTCGAAGACTACGACCAGGCGCGCTGCGTGCTCGACAGCGACCTGGGCGACGAACTGCTGGCCAAGATGGGCGAGCATGACCTGGTCGGCCTGGCCTGGTCCGAGAACGGCTTCCGCCACATGACCAACAGCAGCCGCGAGATCGCCTCGCCGGCCGACGCCGAAGGCCTGCGGGTGCGCACCATGGAGAACGAAGTCCACCAGGAGGCCTTCCGCCAGATGGGCGCGCGGCCCACGCCAATGGCCTTCCCCGAGCTGTTCACCGCCCTGCAGCAGGGCACCGTGGACGGTCAGGAGAACCCCATCACAGTAATCGTGGCCACCAACTTCTGGGAAGTGCAGGACTACCTGTCGCTGACCGGCCATGTCTATTCGCCCGCTGCGGTGCTTGGCTCGCCGATCCTGCTCGACGGCTTGAGTGACGAGGAGCGTGAGTGGTTCCACGAAGCCGCCCGCGCCTCGGCACAAGCCACTCGCCAAGAAGTCTCGCGCCTCGAGGAGGAGGGTGTCGCGTTGCTCGAAGAGAACGGCATGACGGTCAAGACCGACATCGATATCGGCCCCTTCCAGGACGCCGTAGAGCCGGCCTACGAGATCTTCACCGCTGAGCATGGCAGCGAGATGCTGGAGCGCATCCAGGAACAAGCCGCCAGCTGCTGATTCGACCCGCTAGCCCCCGGCCCACGCCGGGGGCATCTTCGCTCTTGGTGATACTATGCTCGCTGCATTCCTGCGCTTCGAGCGCCAGTTGACGCGTCTGGCGATGGCCATCGCCATCGTCATGCTGGTGATCTCGGTGACGCTCAGTTTCTATCAGGTGTTGACGCGCTTCGTGTTCAACGCCCCCTCGACCTGGACCGAAGTCGCCTCGCGGGCGGCGATGATCTGGTGCGTGTTCATGGCCGCTGCGGCGACGTTTCGCGGCGGCTACATGATGGCCGTGGAGGCGATCTACAAGATCGTGCCGCAGCGTTTTGCGCTATGGCTGGAGACCGCTATCGTGCTGTGCTGCCTGCTGGTGCTGGGGGTGCTGATCCATTTCGGCATCCAGATGACCGGACGCGTCAGCAACCAGACCATGTCGGGGATGAATATCTCGATGTCCTACGCCTACGCGGCGATCCCTACCGGGTCGGCGTTCGCCATCGTCGCGGCGCTGGCGCGGCTGTTCGCCCAACTCAGCGGGCGCGAGCCGGTGGGGCCCGACAACAGCGAGGTCAGCCCCGAGGTCGAGCTGCAGCAGGTCCAGCACGACCTCGCCGATGACGACAAGGGAGGCTCACGCTCATGAACCTGGTCATCGGACTCTCGCTGCTGATCCTGTTCGCCTTCGGCGTGCCGATCGCCATCTCGATCATGCTGGCGTCGATCATCGGCATCGAATTCTTCACCCGACTGCCGCTGCTGCTGGTGCCGCAGCAGATGTTCATCGGCATCGACAAGTTCCCGCTGATGGCCATCCCGTTCTTCATCCTGGCCGGCAACCTGATGGCCGCCGGGGGGATCTCCCAGCGCCTGGTCGACCTGGCCAAGTCGATCGTCGGTAAGGTCCAGGGCGGGTTGGCGATGTCCTGCGTGCTGACCTGCATGATGTTCGCCGCGGTGTCCGGCTCCAGCGTGGCGACCACCTTCGCCATTGGTGCGATCCTGATCCCGGCGATGGTCAAGCACGGCTACCCCAAGCCGCTGGCGGCCTCGATCCAGGCCTCCTCGGCGGAGCTCGGGGTACTGATTCCGCCGTCGATCCCGCTGATCCTCTACGGCGTCAGTACCGATACCTCCATTGGCCAGCTGTTCCTGGCCGGGGTGGGGCCGGGGTTCCTGATCGGCGGGGCGCTGATCCTGTTCCTCTACTTGTTCTGCAAGGCGCGCGGTTTCGGCAAGGAGGACCACAAGGACAGCACCGGCTTCGTCTCCTCCTTCCAGCGCGCCTGGGCGGCGATGCTGATGCCGGTGGTGGTCATCGGCGGCATCTACGGCGGCGTGTTCACGCCCACCGAGGCTTCGGCGGTGGCGGTGTTCTACGCGCTGATCGTGGGGGGCTTCTACTACCGTGAACTGAAGCTCGCCGATATGGTGCCGATCCTGCGCCAGAGCGTCATCTCTACCGCCGCGGTGATGCTGATCATCGCCGCCGCCTCGCTGTTCAGCTTTCTGCTCAGCCGTATCGGCCTGCCGGCGCAGATCGCCAATGCGGTGACCGCCACCATCGATGACCCGCTGATGTTCCTGCTGGTGGTCAATGCGCTGCTGCTGGTAGTGGGCATGTTCATCGAGACCTCGGCGGCGATCCTGGTGCTGGCACCGATCCTCACGCCGATCGCCATGCAGTTCGGCGTTCACCCGGTGCACTTCGGGCTGGTGATGGTGGTCAACCTGGCGCTGGGCATGATCACCCCTCCGCTGGGCGTCAACCTGTTTGCCGCCTGTGCGGTGGCCAAGATCTCGATCGACCAGATGCTGCCATGGCTACTGCGTTTCGTGCTGGTGGTGCTGGCCTGCCTGATGCTGATTACTTACCTGCCATGGATCTCCATGGGTCTGGTGACCCTGGTATATGGATAAAGGAGCAAGACGATGTCAGAGACACCGCAAATGCCGCCCCAGGCGGCGCTGATCGGCGGCGAATGGCAGGCCACCCAGGCGCTGCTGGATATGGAAGCCCCGGCCAGTGGCCGCGTCACTACCCGCATTGCGCGCGGCCAGGCGGCGGAAGTGGATGCGGCGGTGAGTGCCGCGCGCCGCGCCTTCGAAGGTGAGCTCGGCGACTGGTCACGCTGGAGTACCCGCGACCGCGGCGCCTGGTTGCTGGCCATGGCCGCGGCCATCGAGGCCGACCACGCCCAGCTGGCGGCGCTGGAGTGCCTCGACACCGGCAAGCCGCTGACCCAGGCCCGCGCCGACATCAGCGCCTGTGCACGCTACTTCCGCTTCTACGGCGGCGGCGCCGACAAGCTCCACGGCGAGACCATCCCCTATGAGACCGGCTTCACGGTGATGACCCTGCGCGAGCCCTACGGCGTGTGCGCCCAGATCATCCCCTGGAACTACCCGGCGCAGATCTTCGGCCGCTGCGTGGCGGCGGCGCTGGCCACCGGTAACACGGTGGTGCTCAAGCCTGCCGAAGACGCCTGCCTGAGCGTGCTGCGCCTGGCCGAACTAGCGACCCAGCATGGCCTGCCTGCCGGGGCGCTCAACGTGGTGCCGGGTCTGGGTCGCGAGGCCGGCGCCGCGCTGGCCACGCATCCGGGCATCGACCATCTCTCCTTTACCGGCTCGCCGGAGACCGGCACCCAGGTGGCCCAGGCGGCAGCAGTGCACCATGTGCCGGTGACCCTGGAGCTGGGCGGCAAGTCGCCGCAGATCGTGTTCGCCGATGCCGACCTCGATGCCGCTTTCGATACCGTGGTGCGCGGGATCATCCAGAACGCCGGTCAGACCTGCTCGGCAGGCAGCCGGCTGCTGGTCCAGCGCGAGATCGCCGAGGCCTTCACCGGGCGCCTGGTGGAGCGCTTCGCCGCGCTGCGCTGCGACGCTGGCGAGGCCGATGCCGATTGCGGGCCGCTGATCAATGCCCGCCAGAAGTCGCGGCTAGAAGCGCGCCTGGCCGCCGCCGAGGCCGACGGCATTCGCATCGCGGCACGTGGTAGGCTGGCCGAGGGCGCATCGAAGGAGGGGCACTTCGTGGTGCCGCAGCTACTTACCGGGATCCCCGACGGCCACGCCGTGCTCAACGAGGAGCTGTTCGGCCCGGTGCTGGCGGTGCAGCTCTTCGACGACGAGGCCGAGGCGCTGCGCCTGGCCAACGCCACCGACTTCGGCCTGTGTGCCGGGGTCTGGACCCGCGACGGCGGGCGCCAGCTGCGCCTGGCGCGGGGCATCCGCAGCGGCCAGGTATTCGTCAACAACTACGGCGCCGGCGGCGGTATCGAGCTGCCCTTCGGCGGCGTGGGGCGCTCCGGCCACGGCCGCGAGAAGGGCTTCGAGGGCCTGCGCAGCTATACGCGGATCAAGACCGTGGCGATCCAGCATGACTAGGTTTTATCCGTAAACTGGCTGCGCTTGGTCATACGGCGTTAAAAATCGGCTCAAAGTACTCATTTACACCGCGTAAACTCGCGCGCGAGCCCGGTCCGTCTTCGCCGATTTTTGCCTTGTCTGACCTTCGCTCGCTGCCTTTACGGACAAAACCTGGCTATTTATACCGTTATCTTGTTTTGGAGGCCGCATATGAGTCACTCCCCTGAAGCGTCAGATCGAGTGTTTCGCATTGGCATGGTCGGCGTCGGGCTGATGGGCCATGGCATCGCCAGTAACCTGCTCAAGGCCGGGCATTCGTTGACCTTTCTCGACCACCCCGGCAACCAGCCGGTGGACGACCTGCTGGCGGCGGGGGCCGAGTCCCGCGCCAGCGCCCGCGAGGTGGCCGAGGGCGCCGAGCTGGTGCTGCTATGCGTGACCGGCTCGCCGCAGGTCGAGGCGGTGCTGTTCGAGCCCGGCGGCGTGCTGGAGGGGCTGGTGCCCGGGGCGGTGGTGGTGGATTGCTCCACGGCGCTGCCCAGCGCCACCCAGCGGGTGGCGAAGCGCGTCAGCGAGGCACAAGGGCGTTTTATGGATGCCGCCATGACCCGTACCCCCAAGGAGGCCGAGGAGGGGCGTCTCAACCTGATCGTCGGCGCGCCCCAGGCGCTGTTCGATGAGCTGCGCCCGGTGCTGGCGTGCTTCGCCGAGAACATCGCCCACGCCGGCGACGTCAGCGCCGGTCATACGCTCAAGCTGCTGCACAACTTCGTCTCGCTGGGCTTCTCGGCGGTGCTCGCCGAGGCCGCGGCGGCCTCGCGGCGCGCCGGCATCGACGATGTGGCGCTGCTCGAGGTACTCGGCAAGGGCGGCGGCGGCGGGGTGGTGTTCGAGCGCCTGCGGCCGTTCATCGCCGACGGTGACCCGGGCGGCTTCCGCTTCAGCGTCGCCAACGCCAGCAAGGATCTCGGCTACTACCACACCATGACCGACGAGCTGGGGGTCGAGCGTGGCGTCGCCGCAGCGGTACACGCCCTCTATCAGAGCATCGACGACCCGGCGCTGACGGTGCCGGAGGTGATTGGCGAGCTCGAGCGCCGCCGCTAGCCTCGTCGCCAAGACAAGCGTCTACAAGAGGGAAGCGTGATGCAGGAAAACGTCTTCAAGACACGGCTGCTGGCCGGCCAGCCGCAGACCGGCATCTGGCTGGGCATGGCCAGCCCCTACGTCGCCGAGATGGCCGCTACCGCGGGCTTCGACTGGCTGCTGCTCGACGCCGAGCACGCCCCCAACGACGTATCCAGCCTGCTCGCCCAGCTGCAGGCCATGGCGCCTTATACCAGCGTCCCGGTGGTGCGGCCGCCGGTGGGCGACCCGGTGTTGATCAAGCGCTACCTGGATATCGGCGTACAGAATCTGCTGGTGCCGATGGTCGAGTCGGCGGAGCAGGCCGCCGCCCTGGTGGCGGCGATGCGCTATCCTCCTGAGGGCATGCGCGGCGTGGGTCATGTGCTGTCGCGCGCGGCGCGCTGGGGGCAGGTGCCCGACTACCTGCAGCAGGCCAACCGCCAGATGTGCCTGCTGGTGCAGGTCGAGACCCTGCGCGGCGTGGAGAACCTCGAGGCGATTGCCGCGGTGGAGGGCGTCGACGGGGTCTTTATCGGGCCGGCGGATCTCTCCGCGGCGATGGGGCATCTCGGCGACCTGGGCCACCCCGAGGTGGTGGCGGCGATTGACGATGGGGTGCGGCGTATCCGCGCCGCCGGCAAGGCGGCGGGTATCGTCACCGTCGACGAAGCCGAGGCGCGGCGCTACCTCGATGCCGGCTGCAGCTTCGTCGGCGTGGGCGTCGACAGCGTGCTGTTCGTCGACGCGCTGCGTGGCCTAGCGGGGCGTTTCAGCACCCGTTGAGCGTTGCGCTCAGCCCTTACGGCCGGGGCAGAATGCGCCCTGGGTTCATGGCATGCGCGGGATCGAACAGCGTCTTGATGCCATCTGCCAGCTCGCGTTCCAGCGGCGAGAGCCGCGCCAGGTAGGCGGCCTGCTTGGTGCGGCCGATGCCGTGCTCGGCGCTGATGCTGCCGTCGACCTCATCCACTACCTCGAACAGCAGCGCCTCCAGCTCATGCAGGTGGGCGTGCTTGTCGGCATCGGCAAGCGTGGTGGGTGGCAGGATATTGAAGTGCAGGTTGCCGTCACCGACGTGGCCGTAGGCGATGATCTCGCAGGCCGGCGACGCCGCCATGATCGCCGTTGAGGCGCGCTCGACGAAGGCCGGAATCGCCGATATCGGCATCGCGATATCGGTACGCAGGTGCTCGCCGCGGCGCCGCTGGCCCTCCAGCATGCTCTCGCGAAACTGCCACAGTTGCTGGGCCTGGGCGTCGCTCGCCGCCAGCGCACCGTCCAGCACCAGCTCGCGCTCCATGCCCTGTTCGAGCAGGTGCTCGAGCATCGCGCCGAGGTCAAGCGGGCCGCTGGCGGCCACCTCCATCAGCACGTACCAGGGGTAGGCGTCGTCGAGCGGGTCGCTGAGCGTCGGCGTGGCCTCCATGGCCAGCTCGATACAGCGCCGCGGAATCAGCTCGAAGGCACTGAGCAGGTCGCTGCAGTCGCGGCGTGCCAGTCCGTAGAGCGCAATCACCGCCTCTACCGAGGGCAGGCCGAGCAGCGCCGTACGGCTCTGGGTCTGGCGCGGCGAGAGCTTGAGTACCGCCGCGGTGACGATGCCCAGGGTGCCCTCGCTGCCCAGCAGCAGCTGCTGCAGCGGGTAGCCGCGGTTGTCCTTGTGTAGCGCCTTGAGGCCGTTCCAGATGCGCCCGTCGGGCAGTACCACTTCGAGCCCCAGCACCAGCTCGCGCATCATGCCGTAGCGCAGCACGTTGAGGCCGCCAGCGTTGGTGGCGATATTGCCGCCGATCTGGCAGCTGCCCTGGGCACCCAGCGACAGCGGGAAGTCGCAGTCGTGCTCGGCCGCCGCCTGCTTGACGTTGTCGAGGATACAGCCGGCGTCGACGACCATGCTGAAGTTGATCGGGTCGATCTCGCGCACCCGGTCCATGCGCTCCAGACTGATTACCAGTTCGCCACCGTCTGCGGCGGGCAGGGCACCCGCCACCAGCCCGCTATGGCCGCCCTGGGGCGTCATGGCCACGCCGTGCTCGCGGCACAGCATGACGGTGGCCGACACCTCCGCGGTAGAGGCCGGGCGGGCCACCGCTAGCGGCTGGCCGAGCCGCTCGCCGGCCCAGTCGACGCCGTAGCGGGCCATGTCGGCAGGGTCGCGCAGCAGGCCGCGCCCACCGAGTCGCTCATGCAGGGCATCGAGTAGCGTATCGGTGCTCATCAATATCTGCCTCCTTAACCCTGGCTGAGGTCGCGCATCAGCTGGCGAATGCCGTAGGTCCAGGGCGGTAGCTGGTCGCTGCGTCCGACCCGGTTGACCAGCGCACCCAGTGTTGGGGTGGCAATGGTGACCAGGTCGCCGAGGTGGTGGGTGAAGCCCTGGCCCTGGCCGTCGCGGTCCTGGATCGGCGAGAACATGGTGCCCAGGTAGAGCATCACGCCATCCGGGTACTGGTGGTGGGCGCCGATGGTCTGGCCCACCAGGTCCAGCGGGTCGCGGCTGATCTCGGCCATGTCGCTCTCGCCCTCGAGCAGGAAGTCGTCGTCCTGCCCCTCGATGCGCAGCGAGACCTTGGCGTGGCGCACGTCGTCGATGCCGAAGGTGTCGTCGAACACGCGAATGAACGGGCCGATGGCACTGGAGGCATTGTTGTCCTTGGCCTTGCCCAGCAGCAGGGCGCTGCGACCCTCGACGTCGCGCAGGTTGACGTCGTTGCCCAGGGTCGCGCCCTTGACCTCGCCGCGGCTGTCCACCGCCAGCACGATCTCCGGCTCGGGGTTGTTCCACTGCGAGGCGGGGTGCAGGCCCACGGTGGTCCCGAAGCCCACCGAGGAGAGCGGCGGCGCCTTGGAGAACACCTCGGCGTCGGGGCCGATGCCGACCTCCATGTACTGCGACCAGCCGCCGCGGGCCTGGAGTTCGCGCTTGAGTGCCATGGCCTCGTCGGAGCCTGGCACTATCTGCGACAGGTCGCTGCCGATCAGTGATTGCAGCTCAGCGCGCAGGGTGTTGGCACGCCCCGGGTCGCCGCCGGCCTGCTCCTCGATGACCCGCTCCATCAGGCTCACTGCGAAGGTCACCCCGCACGCCTTGACCGCCTGGACGTCACAGGGGGCGAGCAGGAAGGGCACGCGCTGCGGTTCGGCCAGCGAGTTGTCGAGCAGCGTCTCGACGCTACCCAGCGAATCGCCCTCGGCGCCGCGCAGCGCCTCGACCAGATCGTCGCGCTCCAGCAGGTCGGCCATGGTTGGCCCCAGGTGGCTGATGTCGATCGCCTCGCCATCACGCAGCGTGATCAGTACCGGGCGCGGCTGCGGCGCATCGCGCCAGGCGCGGCCAACCAGCAGCGCGCGGTCGAGGTCGTGGGGCAGCAGATTGGATGTACGGTGGCTGGTCATGATGTCTCCCTTGGCGGCGAGCTGGCGGCTGGCCGGTCATCGCCTATCATGTTATTGATGTCGTCTTGTATGAAAGGTATGCCAATACTATAACAGCGTAATTCACCATATCGATAGGGCGTAGCGCATCTACAGACATGATCGCAAGGCCCGGGGAGTGATGTCATGTTCGACGAATGGAAAGGTAAGCGTGTACTGATCACCGGCGCCAGCCGTGGCATCGGTGCGGCCGTGGCGCTGCAGCTGGGCCGGCTGGGGGCCAGGGTCGGGGTGCACTACCACGCTAGTGCTGAAGGGGCCGAGCAGGTTGTCGATGCGATCCGCGCGGCGGGCGGCGAAGGGCTAGCCCTGAAGGGTGACCTCAGCCGCTCGGCGGAGGTAAAGCGGGTGGTCGACCAGGCCGCCGAACAACTGGGCGGTCTTGATGTGCTGATCAACAATGCCGGGGACATGCTGGGCCGCGTGGCGCTGGAAGAGATCGACGACGACCGCTACGACCAGGTCATGGACCTCAACGTGCGGTCGGTGGTGATGGCCTCCCAGGCGGCGCTGCCACATCTTCGTCGTGCGGGGGGCGGCAATATCATTCATACCACCTCCATTGCCGCCCGCAACGGCGGCGGCCCCGGCGCCGGCCTTTATGCCTCGGCCAAGGGCTTCGTGAGTACCTTGACGCGCAACATGGCCAAGGAGCTCGCCGCCGAGGGTATCCGCGTCAATGCCGTGGCACCTGGCACCATCGCCACCGACTTTCACGTCCGCCACTCCAACGACGCGCACATGGCGGCGGCTCGGGCGAGTATTCCCATGGGACGACTGGGGACCGCCGACGAGTGCGTCGGCGCCTATCTGTTCCTAGGTAGCGAAGCGCTGAGCGGCTATGTCACCGGGCAAGTCATCGAGGTCAACGGAGGGCAATTAATGCCATGAGTGAATCCCAGACAGCGGGTGCTGCAGCGCCCCCGTTCGCCACCGCCATCACCATGGGCGACCCGGCCGGCATCGGGCCGGAGATCATCTGCCGGGCGCTGGCTGGAATGACCGAGGAGACACGCCGCCAGACGCTGCTGGTGGGGGATCCGGCGATCTTTCGCCGTGCCGCGGCGCTGATCGAGGCGCCGCTGGCGCTGATGCCCTGGTCGCCCGGCGATGCGCTTCCCGACCAGGGGGTGGCGGTGGCCGCGGTGGAGGCGCCGGTAGGGGGCGAGATCCCCGATGGCAAGATCAGTGCCGCCGCCGGCGACATGGCGTTTCGCTGCGTCGAGCGTGCGGTGCAGCTGGTCCAGGCGCGGCACGCCGGGGTGATCGTCACCGCACCGCTCAACAAGGCGGCGCTGCACGCCGCCGGCCACGACTACGACGGCCATACCGGCATGCTGGCGTCGCTCACCGGTGCGCCGTCGTCGTTCATGCTGCTGGCATCCGAGACACTCTCCACGCTGCACGTCTCGACCCACGTCTCGCTGCGCGATGCCATCGACCGAGTCACGCCCGAACGCATCATCGCCACCGTCGAGGCAGGGCACGCCCACCTCGAGGCGCTGGGCCTGGCCCAGCCGCGCATCGCCGTGGCCGGCTTGAACCCACATTGCGGTGAAGGCGGTATCTTCGGCGACGAGGACGAGCGCTGCATCGCGCCGGCGGTAGGGGCCCTGCGCGAGGCGGGCTTCGACGTGCAGGGGCCGATCTCCGCCGACACGGTGTTCTACCGCGCCAGCCGCGGCGAGTTCGACCTGGTAGTGGCGCAGTACCACGACCAGGGGCATATTCCGGTCAAGCTGATCGCCTTCGATACCACCGTCAACGTCAGCCTGGGCCTGCCGATCCAGCGCACCTCGGTAGACCACGGCACCGCCTTCGATATCGCCTGGCAGGGGCGCGCCGACGCCACCAACCTGGGGTCGGCACTGGCCTATGCCCAGCGCCTGGTGGCGGGAGGCATGGTGTGAGCCGCTGCCGGCTAGCGATCATCGCCGACGACCTCACCGGCGCCCTGGACGCCTGTGCGCCCTTTGCCGCTCGCGGTGCAGACGCCCGGGTGGTGGTCGCCGTGGACGCGCTGCCCGGGCTGCTGGCCGAGTGGCAGGGCGCACCGCCCGAGGTGGTGGCGATCAACACCGAATCGCGCCACCTGCCGGCCGAGGCCGCCGCTGAGCGGGTCACGGCTGCCTTCGAGGCACTGCGCCCGCTGGCGCCCGGACTGTGGTTCAAGAAGGTCGATTCCACCCTGCGCGGCCAGGTGGTCGCCGAGTGCCAGGCGCTCAGGCAGGCCCTGGGGCTGCCGCTGCTGCTGGCGCCGGCGGTGCCGACCCAGCATCGCGAGGTGCGCGCCGCAGAGGTGTGGGTAGACGGCGTGCGCCTGGCCGACAGTGACTATCGCCTCGATGCCCGCTCGCCCCCGCTACTAGGGCCGATAGATGAGGCCTTTGCCGCGGAGGGGCTGCCACTCGAACGGGTCGTGGCGCAGCCCGGGATAACCCTCGCGAAGTGCGATGCGGTGGTGGATAGCCGCAGTGAAGGTGAGCTTGCCATGCTCTACGATGGCGTGGTGCGCGCTGGCGGCGGGTTCTGCCTGGCCGGGGCGGCGGGCCTGGCCAGTGCCGTCGCCCAGCGCCTGTTCGGTCGCCTGCAGGGCGGGTGTCAGGCCATCGCCGCGCGTCAGGCCCAGCTGTATGTGGTCGGCTCGCGGGCGCCGCGCAGTGATGCGCAGTGCCGGCAACTGCTCGGCCACGCCCCCGACCTCGCCGCGCTCACACCCGAACAGCTGTGCAATACGCCAGCGCTACCGGCGCGGCTGCTGCTACGCCCGGAACGCGGCGGGCAGCGCGATGCAGCGCAGGTGGCCCAAGCCCTGGCGGAGGGCGTCGCCGCATGGCTAGCGGCCTATCCGACGGGCCTGCTGTTCGCCACCGGCGGCGATACGGCACTGGCCATTTTGACGCGGCTCGGTGCTCGCTACCTGACGGTTTCGGCAGAGTGGTCGCCAGGCGTGGTGGTGGGGCTGTGCGACGGCGATCCCGGGCGTCCGGTGGTCACCAAGGCCGGCGGTTTTGGCGACCCACAGCTGTTGGTCGAACTGCACCGTAGCATGCTGGGGGCGCGACACTACGCCGTTAGTCGATAGTCGCGCTGCAGAGGTTGCGCGGTGACCAGTGAGCGGCTAGTTTCAAGCTGGGTGGTATGATACGTATACAGCACAACACTAACGCTAGGCTAAAACAACGACTAGGAGCACACCCATGGATAACAAGACACAACGCCATCTTCCTCTCGCACGCTGGTTCTCGCTCTCGCTGCTGGCGGTTGGGGTGAGCCTGGCCGGCGCCGCCTACGCCCAGGAAAACCTGCGCTTCGCTCATGTTTACGAGACCTCCGAGCCCTTCCACAAGTGGGCCGAGTGGGCCGCCGACGAGATCGAGGAGCGCACCGAGGGGCGCTACACCATGCAGGTCCATCCCGCCTCGTCGCTGGGCAAAGAGGAGGACATCAACGAGGGACTAGAGTTGGGCACCGTGGATGTGATCTATACGGGGACCCAGTTTGCCGGTCGCTCCTACGGGCCAATGGGCATCGCCGGGGCCGCCTACATGTTCCGTGATTTCGATCACTGGCAGGCCTACGCCGACAGCGACCTCTTCCAGGAGATCTCCGAGGGTTACCAGGGCGCCACCGGCAACGTGCCGATCGCGCTCAACTACTACGGCGAGCGCCACGTCACCTCCAACGACCCGATCAACGTGCCCGAGGACATGGAGAACCTGCGCATCCGTGTGCCCAATGCGCCGCTGTACATGATGTTCCCGCGGGCGGCCGGTGCCAACCCGACCCCGATCGCCTTCGACGAAGTCTACCTGGCGTTGCAGCAGGGCGTGGTAGATGCTCAGGAGAACCCGCTGCCGACCATTCGTGCCAAGGCGTTTCACGAGGTTCAGGACTACATCAATCTGACCGGGCACATCACCGATTCGTTGATCACCATCGTCGGTGGCCCGCGCTGGAACAGTCTGTCCGAGGAGGATCGCGAGATCTTCCGCGAGGTCTTCGAGGAGGCGGCAAGGAACAACACCGAGGAGATCGTACAGTCCGAGCAGGACCTGGTCGCCTGGTTCGAGGAGCAGGGCACTACCGTCAACGAAGTGGATCGTACCCCCTTCCGTGACGTGGTGATGCCGCATCACCTCGGCGAGGCGGCTACCTGGGATGAAGAGACCTACGACCGCTTGCAGGCAATCGGTCAGTAAGCTCGCGATGATCCCGACCACCTGTTCCGCCCGGCATGCCGGGTGGAACAGGCAAGGAGGCATGCCATGTCGAATAAACCCGAGGGGCAGGGGCCCGTCATCGATTTCGAATCTGCCTTCGAGGACGATGACAATTTCCGCTTCGCCGATCACAGCGTCGAAGACTACATCACCCTGGTGGTGTTCTGGGCGCTGATCTTCGTCGTATTCCTGCAGTTCTTCACCCGCTATGTCCTGGGCGATTCCACCACCTGGACAGAAGAAATAGCACGCTACCTGCTGATACTGGTTGGCTTCATCGGCAGTGTCATGGCCGTGCGCAAGGGCAGCCACATCATGGTGGAGTTCTTCTATCACTACATGCCGTCCTGGCTTGTCAGAATACTCAACATATTGGTCGACCTGGGGTGTGTCCTGTTCTTCATGACGCTGGCCTGGATCACCTACCAACTGGCGGGGCGAACCGGGGGCATGATGATCTCGGTGGATGTCCCCAAAAGCGTGCTCTATTACGCCGTCTGCGGGGCCTTCGTGATGATGGCCCTGCGTGGCGTCCAGCGCATGGTGAAGCACTACCTTTCCGAGCCGTACCGGCCATAGCCGGGTCTGGCGACCGTGAATAACGACAACGTTGCAAGAGGCCATGCATGTCCCGACTCTCCGTGATGCGTTGGCACAAGCCCATCGTGACCCCGTCGCTGTCTCTGCTGGCCGTACTCGGCTGCATCATCCTGGCGGTGATGGGCTACCATCTGGCATTTCTGTTCTTCTCGCTGTTCAGCATGCTGGTGCTGGGTGTGCCGATCGCGGTCAGCCTGGCGGGGTCCTGCCTGCTGTTCGTGCTGATCACCGGGCAGGTGCCCAACGTTGTGATTGCCCACCGCATGATCAACGGTATCGACAGCTTCCCGCTGCTGGCCATCCCGTTCTTCATCTTCGCCGGTAGCCTGATGAACAATGCCGGCATCACCGAGCGCATTTTCAATTTTGCCAAGGCGCTAATGGGCTGGATGCGCGGTGGCCTGGGCCATGTCAACGTCGGTGCGAGTATCGTCTTCTCGGGCATGTCAGGTGCGGCGGTGGCCGACGCCGGCGGCCTTGGCATGATCGAAGTCAAGGCGATGAAGGACGCCGGCTACGACGAGGAGTTCGCGGTGGGTATCACCGCCGCCTCGTCGACCATCGGGCCGATCATCCCGCCCAGCCTGCCGATGGTGATCTATGGCGTGATGGCCTCGGCCTCAGTGGGCCAGCTGTTCGCCGCTGGGTTGATTCCCGGGCTGCTGATGGGCGCCATGCTGATGCTGATGATCTTCCTGATCTCGCGGCGCCGGGGCTATCAGCGCGATACCGTGTTCTCGTTCAGCGTACTGGGGCGTACGTTCGCCCAGGCCTTCCTGTCACTGCTGACGCCGGTGATCATCGTCGGCGGTATCATCAGCGGTGCTTTCACGCCCACCGAGGCAGCGGTCGCGGCGGTATTCTATGCGCTGTTGCTCGGTGTGGTGGTCTATCGGACGCTGACCTGGCGCAAGCTGCTCAGGGTCAGCATGGAGACCATCGAAACCACGGCGGTGATTCTGTTCATCGTCTCGGCCGCGTCGATCTTCGCCTGGATTCTGACCAGCAATCAGGTCACGCAGAACGTCATTGCGCTACTGGGCCCCTTTGCCGACAGCAAGGTAGCAGTCTTGATGATGACCAATATCGTA
The DNA here is from genome assembly GCF_002286975.1 of Halomonas salipaludis. Classification (GTDB taxonomy): domain Bacteria; phylum Pseudomonadota; class Gammaproteobacteria; order Pseudomonadales; family Halomonadaceae; genus Franzmannia; species Franzmannia salipaludis. Next base: position 783,244 of record NZ_NSKB01000001.1, on the reverse strand, counting down.
CTGATCATCGTCGGCTGCTTTATGGAGACCATCGCCGCCATCACCATCCTGGTACCGGTACTGCTACCGCTGGCCATGGCGGTGGGCGTCGATCCGGTGCATTTCGGCGTGATCATGGTGCTCAACCTGATGATCGGCCTGCTGACGCCGCCGGTGGGCATGGTGCTCTACGTGCTATCGCGGGTCGCCAACGTCAGCTTCGAGCGCTGCATGCGCGGCACCATTCCATTCCTGATTCCGCTGGTGTTCTGCCTGCTGCTGGTGACCTTCATCCCTGCCATCTCGATGTGGTTACCGACCCTGATCTATCGCTGATCGACGCAACGGAGGATGCACTGATCCATGACTGATGCCTATACCACCATTCGCGTGGCCCGCCATGACCTGGAGCGCTTCATGGATGCGGCGCTGGCTCAGCGCGGGGCCGATGACGCCAGCCGTGACGCGGTGATCCGGGCGCTGGTGACCGCCTCGCGCTGGGGCACCGACAGCCACGGCCTGCGCCTGCTGCCTCACTATCTCGAGGAGCTCGCCGGCGGCCGTATCAACCCGCGGCCGCAGCTGCGGTTCACCCGGCGCCTGCCGGCCACCGGCCAACTCGACGCCGATCACGCCATCGGCCATCTGGCCGGCTACACCGCCATGGCCCACGCCGTGGAGATGGCCCGCGAGATGGGCATTGGCGCGGTGGCAGTGGCCAACTCCTCGCACTACGGTGCCGCCGGCTGCTATGCGCTGGCGGCTGCCGAGCAGGGCATGCTGGGGCTGACGGTGAGCAATTCCGATCCCTTCGTGCTACTGCACCACGGCGAGCGAGCCTTCCACGGCACCAACCCGATTGCCTTCGCCGCGCCGGTGGTGGGAGGCAACCCCTACGTGTTCGATATGGCAACCAGCTCGATTCCCTGGAACCGCGTCCAGCAGTATGGCGCCATTGGCCGCCAGCTACCCGACCAGGTCGCTGCGAACGCCGCCGGCGGCGTGACCCGCACGCCCGGCGAGGTGGCCGCGCTGCTGCCGCTGGGGGGCAGCGAGTTCGGTTTCAAGGGCGCCGGCCTCGGCGGTCTCGCCGAGATCCTCAGCTCGACGCTATCCGGCATGCTCAACGGTTTTCGGCTGCTGCCCATGGTCGGCGACGACATGGCCACGCCGCGCGGCGTCAGCCACTTCTTCCTGGCCATCAATCCGGCCGGTTTCATCGATCTCGAGCACTTTCAGCAGCGCCTTGGCGACTACCTGGCCGACCTGCGCAGTCAGCCTGGCGTGGCCGACGCCGAGGTGCTGGCGCCTGGCGACCGTGAGTGGCGCTGCATGGCGCAGCGCGACGCCGAGGGCATCCCCCTCGACACGGCCAATCGTGAGGCCTATGCCGAGCTTGCCGAGCGCCTGGGGATCGGTGCCCTGACGCCGCTATAGCGACGTCCAGTCGCGCTGCCGCTGCAGGTATAATGCAGTAACATGGTCGGCATGTCGGCGTCGCAGCACGTGGCGGGCGCCCAAGCAGAGCAAGAGGGACGTAGATGAGCAAGTACCGCGTAGAGCGCAAGACGCTGTCCGAACAGGTTGCCGAGCAGCTCGAGGCTGAGATCCTCGAGGGTCGCCTGAGTGAGAACGACCAGCTGCCCTCAGAGCGTGAGCTGATGGAGCAGTTCGGCGTCGGCCGGCCGGCAGTACGCGAAGCGCTGTTCCACCTTCAGCAACTGGGGCTGATCGCCATCAACAGCGGTACCCGGGCGCGGGTCATCCGGCCCACCGCCGAGGCGGTGATGGCGCGGCTCTCCGGCGTCACTCGGCAGCTGCTCTCCAAGCCCGATGGGCAGCAATATTTTCAGGAAGCTCGCGCCATGTTCGAGATCTCGCTGGCGCGCTACGCCGCCCAGCATGCCAGCGACGAGGACCTCGCCCGGCTGCGCGCCGCGCTCGACGACAACCGCGACGCAGTGGGCGACGAAGCGCGCTTCAAGCGCTCCGACAACGCCTTCCACGGGGTGCTGGCGAACATTGCCCGCAACCCGATCTTCGACGCCATCCACGAATCGCTCTCCGAGTGGCTCGACGACCGCCGCGCCCAGGTGCTGCAGCAGAAAAACGAAGACAAGGCCGCCATGGCCGCGCATATCGAGATCGTCGAAGCCATCGAGTCCCGCGACCCCGACGCCGCCGAAGCCGCCATGCGCCGCCACCTCGACCGCCACTACGGCACCTATATGCAGCTCAAGAAGCGGCTTTCGAGCGACGAAGAATGACACTTGTCGCTCACTGTTTTGGTAAATACAATGTATTTACAAGGTGGCTGCATGGATTTTCGCTCTGAGCTGCGCGGTACGGTATTTTTCTGGAATGGTGGTAAGGCTTCCCGGAATCTGCACAAGCATGGCATCAGCTTTGAAGAAGCGGTCACAGTTTTCGATGATCCGCTCTTGGTGCTCCAAGATGCTTCGCGCAATGAAGAAGACCGTGACGCCGTGATTGGCTTTGACGCATATACCCGTTTGCTGTTCGTGGTATTTATCGAATTTGAAGACGAGGGTATCCGTATCGTGTCAGCTCGCCGTGCGACGAGAAAAGAGGAGGCGATCTATGCTGGATGACAAATTGAAGACACGTTTGAGTAAAGACCGTCCTATGACGACGGTAACTCTGAGAGTCCCGGTAGATGTGGTCGAGTCGTTGAAGGCGATCGCCCCCCTGAAAGGTTTCCAAGGGTATCAGACGCTGCTTAAGGCCTACGTCAGCGAAGGGCTGCGTCGCGACGAAGCACAATTTCTCGATGATGGCGTACAGCGGCTCGTAGCGGCGCTAAGGGCACAGGGCGTCTCGTCAGATGTCATCGAGAAGGCGGTGTACGAAATGGATAGGACGCATTGAGGTAACCGAGCGCAGTTGAAGAAGCGGCTTACCGACAGCGACGCCAGCTGAGGCGCAATTCCCTGTGGGAGCGACTTCAGTCGCGATGCAGCGCGTAGCGCTGCCGGTGTAGAGCCACCCCATCGCGATTGAATTCGCTCCTACATTGGTCTTGGCGCCACTCCCGGTGTTGCAGGATATCCTCCCACCCATGCCAAAGGCACGACTCCCAGTGTGGGAGCGACTTCAGTCGCGATACAGCGCGCAGCGCTGCCGGGGTAGAGCCACCCCATCGCGATTGAATTCGCTCCTACATTGGCCTTGGCGCCACCCCCGGTGTTGCAGGATATCCTCCCACCCATGCCAAAGGCACGACTCCCAGTGTGGGAGCGACTTCAGTCGCGATGCAGCGCGTAGCGCTGCCGGTGTAGAGCAACCCCATCGCGAATGAATTCGCTCCTACATTGGCCTTGGCGCCACTCCCGGTGTTGCAGGACATCCTCCCACCCATGCCAAAGGCACGACTCCCAGTGTGGGAGCGACTTCAGTCGCGATGCAGCGCGCAGCGCTGCCGGTGTAGAGCCACCCCATCGCGAATGAATTCGCTCCTACATTGGCCTTGGCGCCACCCCCGGTGTTGCAGGACATCCTCCCACCCATGCCAAAGGCACGACTCCCAGTGTGGGAGCGACTTCAGTCGCGATGCAGCGCGTAGCGCTGCCGGGGTAGAGCCACCCCATCGCGAATGAATTCGCTCCTACATTGGCCTTGGCGCCACTCCCGGTGTTGCAGGACATCCTCCCACCCATGCCAAAGGCACGACTCCCAGTGTGGGAGCGACTTCAGTCGCGATGCAGCGCGTAGCGCTGCCGGGGTAGAGCAGCCCCATCGCGAATGAATTCGCTCCTACATTGGCCTTGGCGCCACTCCCGGTGTTGCAGGACATCCTCCCACCCATGCCAAAGGCACGACTCCCAGTGTGGGAGCGACTTCAGTCGCGATGCAGCGCGTAGCGCTGCCGGGGTAGAGCCACCCCATCGCGAATAAATTCGCTCCTACAACGGCTTTGTTGCCATTCCCAGTGTGGGAGCGAATTCAGTCGCGATGCAGCGCGCAGCGCTGCCGGGGTAGAGCAGCCCCATCGCGAATGAATTCGCTCCTACATTGGCCTTGGCGAAACTTACAACGACACACCGCGCTTCCAGGGGATGAAGTCGTACTGGGCCAGCCGCACTGCCTGCGGCTGGTAGCGGCCCGAGGCGGTGTCGATGCACAGCCTGAGCAGGTCGTTGGCGAGTTCGTCGATCTGCGCCTCGCCGCGGATGATCGGCCCGGCGTCGAAGTCGATCACGTCACTCATGCGTGCCGCCAGCTCGCTGTTGCTGGAGATCTTCAACACCGGGGTGACCGGGTTGCCGGTGGGGGTGCCAAGCCCGGTGGTGAACAGGATCAGGTTGGCGCCGGAGCCGGCCAGGGCAGTGGTCGACTCGACGTCGTTGCCCGGCGAGCAGAGCAGGCTCAGCCCGGCGCGGGTGCGCGGCTCGGTGTAGTCGAGCACGTCGACGATGGGGCTGTCGCCGCCTTTCTTGGCGGCGCCGGCGGACTTCATGGCATCGGTGATCAGGCCATCGCGAATATTGCCCGGCGAGGGGTTCATCGAGAAGTCGGCGCCGACCCGTGAGGCGTGGCGCTGGTAGGCGCTCATCAATGCGCGGAAGCGCTCGGCCACCCGGTCGTCGGTGCAGCGTGCCACCAGCTCATGCTCGACGCCGCACAGCTCAGGGAACTCGCTGAGCATGCCGCTACCGCCCAATGCCACCAGCCGGTCCATCACCGCGCCCACCAGTGGATTGGCGGAGAGCCCCGAGAAACCGTCCGAGCCGCCGCACTCGGCGCCCAGGCTCAGCGCCGAGAGCGGGGCCGGGGTGCGCGGGGTGCGGTTGGCCTCGGCCAGGCCGTCGAAGATGGTGGTCAGCGCATCGCGGATCAGCGCCTCCTCGCTCTGGCTGGCCTGTTGCTCCAGGTAGTGCACCGGGCGCAGTCCCTGCGGGTCGCGGCTGGCCACGGCCTGCTGGATCATCTCGATCTGGGCCTTCTGGCAGCCCAGGCTGAGCACCGTGGCACCGGCCACGTTGGGGTGGCAGATATAGCCGGCCAGCAGCTGGCATAGCGCCAGGGCATCGTCGTCGGTGCCGCCGCAGCCCAGCGTATGGGTCAGGAAGCGCACGCCATCGACGTTGGGGAACAGCCGCTCGGCGGCAGCCTGGGGCGAGGGAGCGGCGGCGGCGTCGCCGTGAAGCAGCTCGCGGGCCATGCGTTTGTAATCGCGGTAGGGATCTTCGCCCAGCGCATCGGCCACGCACTGGCGCAGCACCTCGATGTTGCGGTTCTCGCAGAACACCAGCGGTACCACCAGCCAGACGTTGGCGGTGCCGACGCTGCCGTCGGTACGCCGATAGCCGTCGAAGGTCAGGCCGGTGAAGGCGCCGACGTCCGGCGCCTGCCACTCGCCGCGGCGTGCCTGAGGCGTGCTCGAGGCGGTGCTGTGGGTGGTGTTGTCGGTGGTGATGGCGGCACCGGCGGCAATCGGCCGGGTGGCGCGGCCCACGGTCACGCCGTACATGACCACGCTGTCGCCCTCGGCAAGGTCGACCAGCGAAAACTTGTGTTTGTGGCGGATCGGCTCGACCAGGCGCACCCGGGTGGCGCCGTCGTCGATCTCGCTGCCGGCCGGCAGATCCTTGAGTGCCACGCGGACGTTGTCGTCGGCGTGTACGCGCAGGCTGGTCAGACGACCGGCGTCGCTGGCAATCGGAGAGGTCATAGCTGGCTCCTGCTCATCGCGCGTCGCGCTCGGCGACCACGCGCTGCTGCTGTTCGCCGAGGCTGTCGATGCCGAGGCGCATGGTCTGGCCGGGGCGCAGGTAGGTCGGCGGCTGCTGGCCCATGCCCACGCCGGGCGGAGTGCCGGTGGAGATCACGTCGCCGGGCTGCAGGCTCATGAAGCGGCTAAGGTAGCTGATCAGGTAGGGCACCTGGTAAACCATGGTGTTGCTGTTGCCGTCCTGATAGCGCTTGCCGTCGACCTCCAGCCACATGGCCAATCGATGCGGGTCGTCGATCTCGTCGGGGGTCACCAGCCACGGACCCAGTGGGCCGAAGGTATCGCAGCCCTTGCCCTTGTCCCAGGTGCCGCTGCGCTCGAGCTGGAACTCGCGCTCGGAGACGTCGTTGACCACGCAGAACCCGGCCACATGCTGCATGGCGTCGGCTTCGTCGACATAGCGCGCGGTCTTGCCGATCACCACGCCCAGCTCGACCTCCCAGTCGGTCTTGTGCGAGTCGCGGGGGATGATCACGTCGTCGTTGGGGCCGCAGATGGCGCTGGTCCACTTGTTGAAGATGACCGGCTCGGGCGGCACTTCGGCGCCGGTTTCGGCGGCGTGGTCGGAGTAGTTGAGGCCGATGCAGATGAACTTACCGACCCCGGCCACGCAGGGCCCCAGGCGAGTATCGCCGGCCACCTCGGGCAACTGGGTGAGATCCAGGGCGGCCAGCTCGGCCAGCGCCCGACGGTCGAGATGGCCGCCGCTCAGGTCGGTGACATGTGCCGAGAGGTCGCGAATTCTGCCCTGGGCATCCAGGGCGCCGGGTTTCTCGTGGCCGGCAGGGCCGAAGCGCAGCAGTTTCATAGGCGTTTCCTTGCTGTGAAAGGGGCTGGGTCAGGTTAGCCAGCCGCCGTCGATGGTATGGGTGGTGCCGGTGGTATAGCCGGATTCGTCGGCGGCTAGGTAGCAGGCCAGGGCGGCGATCTCTTCGGCGCGGCCGAGTCGCCCCAGTGGCTGGCGGGCCTCGAACTCGGCGAACACGCTGGCCTCGTCGCGGCCCTGGCGCTCGGCCTGGAGGCGGATGCGCTGGCGCAGCGACGGCGACTCGACGGTGCCCGGGCAGATCGCGTTGCAGCGAATGCCGTGGCCGACATAGTCGGCGGCGATCGACTTGGTCAATCCGATCACTGCCGCCTTGCTGGCGCCGTAGGCGCAGCGGTTGGGCACGCCCTTGAGGCTCGAGGCCACCGAGGCCATGTTGATCACGCTGCCGCCGCCTGCATCGATCATACCCGGCAGTACCGCGCGGGTGAGGTGGAACATGGCGGTTACGTTGAGCTCGAAGGAGCGCTGCCAGGCGCTCTCCTCGCACTCCAGCAGACTCCCGTCGGCGACGTAGCCGGCGCAGTTGAACAGCACGTCGATGCGCTCGAGCTCGGCGACCAGAGTTGCGATCTGTGCACTATCGGTGACGTCCAGGCGGCGTGTCTCGATGCCCGCGGTGGTGTGCAGCGTGGCCAGGGCGTCGGCGTCGATGTCGGTGGCGATCACCCGTGCGCCTTCTGCGGCAAAGCGCCGTGCTGCGGCGTGGCCAATGCCGTTGCCGGCGGCGGTAATCAGGGCGGTCTTGTTATTCAGTCGTTGCATCGGCGGGTCCTGAGGGTAAGTGGTATGACAGGATGCTAGCCCGATAGCTCGTCAGTATGGAACATCTCGCCAAGCTTGCCAACTGATCGGCTTAGCCGCCGCTCAAGCACGGAAAAGGCGGCCCGTAGATAGCAGCCCCGCTCGGCACTGATCCGGCGACAGGCCTGCGAGGAGGCGCTGTAAAACCATCCCTGGGCGCTACCTACGCCATCCCTGGCGTAGAACCTCCTCTTCGGCCTGTCCCCGGCGTCCCTCGCTTAGGGCAACTGCGACAATCCTGTTTAGCCGCCGCTCAAGCACAAAAAAAGCGGCCCGCAGGCCGCCTGGAGAACCATTGGGCGTCAACACTGCTCGACCCAGGAGGTCATCGCCGCAGTGATCTGGCGTAGCTCATCCTGCGTGGTGATATAGGCCGGCATGGTGTAGAGCCAGCGGCCAAACGGGCGCAGCCAGACACCCTGGCGGCGCGCGTGGGTCTGGGCACCGGCCAGGCTGACGGCATCCTTGAACTCGATGGCAGCACAGGCGCCGAGCACGCGCACGTCATTGACCGCGGGGTGGCGCGCTACCCGCTCATTGAGCAATTCCTCGCGCAGCACAGCGTTGAGCTCGGCGATCTTGCCCAGGTAGTCCTCCTCCTCGAACACCGCGATACTCTCCAGCGCTACCCGGCAGGCCAGCGGATTGCCCATGAAGGTGGGGCCGTGCATGAAGGCGTGGCCGTCGTCGTCGCTGAGAAAGGTGTTATAGACCCGGCCGGTGGCCAGGGTCGCGGCATGCCCCAGATAGCCGCCGGTAAGCCCCTTGGAGAGCACCATGATGTCCGGCGTGACCTCGGCATGCTCGGCGGCGAACAGCTTGCCAGTGCGGCCGAAGCCGGTGGCAACCTCATCGAAGATCAGCAGCACGTCGAACTCGTCGCACAGCTCGCGGGCGGCGCGGACATAGTGGGGCGAGGTCATGTTGAGTCCGCCGGCGGCCTGCAGCAGCGGCTCCATCAGCAGCGCGGCCACCTCATGGTGGCAGGCCTCTAGGGTCGTGCGCAGGGCAGCGATATCGGCGTCGACATCCTGCGGCGAGGCATCGAAGGGCGCCGTGGGCGCCGGTGCGAAGTGGTGGCGCGGCAGCAGCCCGGCAAACAGCGAATGCATGCCCTCTTCAGGGTCGCAGACCGCCATGCAGCCGCTGGTGTCGCCGTGGTAGGCGCGCATCAATGACAGCATGCGATGCTTTTGCGGGCGGCCGCGCAGTACCTGGTACTGTACTGCCATTTTCATCGCCACTTCCATGCCTACCGAACCGCTATCCGAGAAGAAGACGTGATCGAGGCCCGGCGGGGTGATGCGCACCAGGGTCTCGGCAAGCTCGACGGCCGGGGCGTGTGACATCCCGCCAAGCATCACGTGGCAGAGCGTATCGGCCTGCTGCTGGATCGCCGACACCAGGCGCGGATGGCCGTAGCCGTGGATCATGCACCACCACGAGCAGGTGGCGTCGAGTAGCCGCTCACCGCCGGCAAGTTCGATGAAGGGGCCCTGGCCGCCGACTACCTCGAGGGGGGCTGGCTGCGTCTGCATCTGGGCGTAGGGGTGCCATAGGGTATTTGACGGCATGGGGAGACCTTGTAGAAGTTATGTAAACCTATGTTTTTAAGTAGGTTAACAAAGCCTAAGGAAGGGCACCAGCAGTCGGCCGGGCAGGATGATCAGAACAGGCCAGGCAGGCTATCAGGGCGGGGCAAGCCCGCTGCATGTAGGCGCACGCATGGCTTTAAACAATAAGTCCGGCTATTAGGCTGTTGATTAATTGACTGGCGTTAAGTTGAGGAGTCGAGATAATCTCGCTATGATATTGAAACTTAGCATCGATTGCGGTGATAATGCGTCGGCATCCCGCAAACTGACATCCGTTAAAGAAAGGAAATGCAATGTCTCTGCTTAGCACCTACATGCAGAAAGAGCAGCTTCTCAAGCAGCTCACCGAAGAACTGCACAACATGGAAAGCGATCAGCGCCTCAAGGCCGAGCTCGAGTTCAAGGAAAAGCTCGAAGCGCTGATGAAGGAGTTCAACAAGTCGGCCGCTGACGTGATCGACCTGCTTGACCCCAAGCCGGCCAACAAGGCCGCCGCCAAGTCGCCCTCTGCCGCAGCCGGTGGTCGCCGCAAGCGCAAGCTGAAGATCTACAAGAACCCCAACACCGGTGAAGTCGTCGAGACTCGCGGTGGCAATCAGAAGACCCTCAAGGCATGGAAAGACGAGTTCGGCAACGACACCGTCGAGTCCTGGCTGGTACGTATCGAAGAGTGATACTGCGTTACCCGGGTTGATATCTGGCAAAAGGCCGCGCAAACTGCGCGGCCTTTTGTTTGTGGCGAGTCCCGAATAGCGTCGCGGCGTTATTGCGGCCCGACGATATGCTTGACTTTGAGATAGGCGGAAAGCCCCCATGGGCCGAGTTCCCGGCCGATACCGCTACGCTTGAAGCCGCCCCAACCGGTTTGCGGTAATACCAACTGTTCGCTGTTATACCAGATACTGCCGGCGCGAAGTTGGCGGCCCACGCGTTTGGCACGCGCCGGATCAGCGCTGATTACCGTAGCAGCCAGGCCGAAGTCGCTGGCGTTGGCCAGTTCGATCGCTTCTTCCTCGCTGGTAGCGGAGTGGCCACAGAGCACGGGGCCGAATATCTCCTCCTGCCACAGGCGGCTAGTGGTGGGCACATCGCGATACAGCGTTGGTGCCAGGAAGTAGCCCTGCTCGGGCAAGTGACGATCACGGCCGTCGCGTACCGCGCTGAGCTCCTCCTGTTCGGCAATGGCCAGATAGGCATTTACCGCCTCGCGCTGGCGCTCGCTGGTCAGCGGCCCCATGTCGCTGGCTTCGTCGAGCGGGTCGCCGAGCCGCAGCGCGTCGATACGGCTGGCCAGGGCGGCGTAGACCGCATCGGCCAGGCTGCTATCGACGATCAGCCGCGAGGTGGCCGAGCAGATCTGGCCGGCGTTGAAGTAGATGCCTGCCATGATCCAGTCGGCGGCCTGCTCGGGGTCGGCGTCGTCGAGCACCACAATTGGCGATTTGCCGCCCAGCTCCAGCGAGACCCCGCGCGAGCCCTCGCTGGCGGCACGCATCACCGCCTCGCCGACCCGGTTGCTGCCGGTGAACGAGACCTTGTCGACGTCGCGATGGGCGGTGAGCGGAGCGCCAATGCCCTCGCCGTCGCCGTGCAGCAGGTTGAGCACGCCGGCGGGAAGCCCGATCTCGGCGGCGATCTCGGCCAGCGCCTGCTCAGGCAGCGGGGTGACCTCCGAGGGCTTGAGCACCGCGGTGCAACCGGCGGCTAGTGCCGGGGCCAGCTTCCAGGCGCTGGTCACCAGTGGGAAGTTCCACGGCGTGATCAGCCCCACCACACCGGCCGGGTCGAAGTAGCAGCGCGCCTCGACGCCTTCCATCTCTATTGCCACGGCCTGGCCCTGGCGGGCGTCCAGCGCCCGGGCTTGTTCGGCGTAGTAGCGATAGCAGGCGATGGCGTCGTCGAGGTCGATCTCGGCCTCGGCCAGCACCTTGCCGTTATTGGTGCTGGAGAGCCGCACCAGCGCCTCGCGGCGTTGCGTCAGGGCGTCGGCGAAGGCATCGAGATAGCCCCCACGTGCGGCGCCACCAAGTGCCTGCCAGGCGGGCAGCGCGCGGCGTGCCGCGGCCACGGCGTCGTCGACATCCGCCGGATCGCCGGCGGTCACCTCGGCGATCGCCTGCTCGCGAAACGGATTGAACACCGGCAGCCAGCGTGCTCCGCGGCTCGCCACCCAGCGGCCGTCGATATAGTGATGATCGAGTCGTTGCACCTGAGATCTCCTATGTGTGTCTTGGCGCCACTCCTACATTGGCCTTGACGCCACTCCCTTATGTGGGAGCGAATTCATTCGCGATGCAGCGCGCAGCGCTGCTGGGCCAGATCAACCCCATCGCGACTGAAGTCGCTCCTACATTAGCTTTGGCGCCACTCCCTGTGGGAGCGAATTCATTCGCGATTGCAGCGCGCAGCGCTGCCGGGCCGATACCACCCAACCCCATCGCGACTGAAGTCGCTCCTACATTAGCTTTGGCGCCACTCCCTGTGGGAGCGAATTCATTCGCGATGCAGCGCGCAGCGCTGCTGGGCCAGATCAACCCCATCGCGACTGAAGTCGCTCCTACATTAGCTTTGGCGCCACTCTCTGTAGGAGCGAATTCATTCGCGATGCAGCGCGCAGCGCTGCTGGAATAGATCAACCCCATCGCGACTAAAGTCGCTCCTACATTGGCCTTGGTGTCATGACCCTGTAGGAGCGAATTCATTCGCGATGGGTTTGCCAGGGTTCGGCGCCGATCTCGATCAGAAAGGGGCCGTCCAGCGGGCGCGAGGCCAGGGCTTCACTGAGGCTTGCCGGGTCGTCGACATGGGTGGCCACGCAGCCGAAGCCGCGCGCCAGGGCCAGGAAGTCCGGCGGCAGGATATCCACCCCGAGCCGTTCGACGCCATGGGCATCCATATAGCGCCTGATCTCCTCGTAGCCGGTGTTGTGCCACAGCAGGATCACCACCGGCAGCCGCTCCTCCACCGCGGTGGCCAGCTCCGACAGAGTGAACATGACGCCGCCATCGCCGACCAGCGCCACCACCGTCAGGTCGGGCCGCGCCAACTGGGCGCCGAGTGCCGCCGGCAGGCCGTAGCCGAGGGTGCCGTAGCCGGTCGAGGCGTTGAAGTAGCGGCGCGGCGCCGGCTGCGAGACCAGGTGATTGCCGGCATATACCGGCGCGGTGGAGTCGCCGACCAGGATCGCCTCGGGCAGCTGCTCGGCCAGGGTAGCGTAGAACGGTACGAAGTCGGCGAAGGCCGGGTCGTGGGCCAGGTCCAGGGCCGCCAGTGCTGCCGCAGTCCGGGCCACGCCGTGGCGCTGTAGCGGGGTGGGAAAGTGCTCGAGCAGCAGCGCCAGGCTGCGCCCGGCATCGGCCACCAGCCCCAAAGACAGGCGCTGGTTGCGCACCAGCTGCTCGGGGTCGAGGTCGATGCGAATCAGCGTGCCGGCCAGCGCGAAGCCGTCGTCGAACACTACGTCGTAGTCGGTCTCGCCGAGCTCGGTGCCCACGGCGAGGATTACGTCGGCGTCGCGGGCCAGCTCGCGTACCGCCGGCAGGGCGGCATTGGCGCCCAGGTCGAGCGGATGGTGGCGACCCAGCAGGCCCTTGGCGTTGATGGTGGTCACCGTCGGCGCATCGAGGCGTTCGACCAGCGCACGCGCCGCCTCGGGGGCATCCACGCAGCCGCCACCGAGCAGCACCAGCGGACGCTCGGCGCTGCGTAGCCAGCTGGCTGCCTGGATCAGGCCCTCGGGGTCCGGTGCGGCGCGGTAGATCGCCGGCGCCTGCCAGGCCCGTGGCGCCGTCACCGGCACACTGAACAGGTCGATGGGGATCTCGATATGCACCGGCCCCGGCCGCGCCCCGCGGAATACCGCGAAGGCCCGTGCCAGCACCTCGGGCAGGGCCTCAGCATCGAGCAGGGTGTGGCTGAAGCGCGCCACGCCGCTGATCATCTGCTGCTGGCTGGGCAGTTCATGCAGCCGGCCTTGGCCGCGGCCCAGGGTATCGCGGCGGTTGACGCTTGAGATCACCAGCATCGGCACCGAGTCGGCCAGTGCCTGGCCCATGGCGGTGGCGATATTGGTCATGCCGGGCCCGGTGATGATCAGGCACACCCCGGGTTTGCCGCTGGCCCGCGCGTAGCCATCGGCCATGAAGCCGGCGCCCTGTTCGTGGCGCGGCGTGACGTGCTGCATGCCGCTGCCCTCTAGGCCGCGGTAGAGCTCCACGGTATGCACGCCGGGAATCCCGAACAGGGTGTCGACCCCATAGGTATCGCGCAGCAGGCGAATCAGCAGCTCGGCGCAGGTCATGGAGGTGTCGGTCATCACATCTGCCTCAGAAGAAGAAGGTATGCGCCATGAAGGCGATGATCGGCAAGGTGATCGCCGTGCGCAGCAGGAAGATTACCAGCAGTTCCCATAGCTTGAGCGGAATCTTCGACTTGAGGATCAGCGCGCCGATTTCCGACATGTAGATCAGCTGGGTCAGCGACAGGCAGGCGATCACGAAGCGGGTCAGTTCGCTCTCGATATTGGTCGCCAGCACCGCCGGCAGGAACATGTCGGCGAAGCCCACCAGGGTCGCCGGTGCGGCGGCCTCGGCCTCGGGGATGCGCAGCAGCTCGAGCACCGGCACCATCGGGTAGGAGAGCCAGGTGAACAGCGGCGTGAACTCGGCCAGGATCAGTGCCACGGTACCGATTGCCATCACCAGCGGCAGCAGCGCCAGGAAGATGTCGGCGACGTTGAACAGCGCGTTGCGCAGCAGCTCGCGCGGACCTGGGGCGTTCTCGGCGCGCTTCACCGCCATGGTCAGGCTGTAGCGGAATACGCCCATGTCGTCGGTGCGCTTTTCGCGCAGCTGGCAGCCCACCGGTTCGTAGTAGGTATCCGGCTTGCGCGACAGCGGCGGCAGGCGCGGCACGATGATGGCGGCAATCAGCCCCGACACCACCACCGTGAAGTAGAACTGCACGAACATGTGGTTGAGGTCGACGAAGCTGGTGATCAGCAGGCTGAAGGCGATCGATACGATCGAGAAGTTGGTGGCGATCACCGCCGCCTCGCGGCGATTGTAGTAGCCCTTCTCGTATTGCTGAGTGGTGATCAGCACGCCCACGGTGCCCGAGCCCATCCACGAGGCGGTGGCATCGATGGCGCTGCGCCCAGGCAGGCGAAAGATCACCCGGAACGGCTTGCGCACCAGGCTGCCGATGAACTCCATGAAGCCGAAGTCGACCAGAAACGGCAGCAGGATGGCGGCGAAGAAGAAGAACGTCAGCAGCACCGGTGCCAGGTCGTTGAGCATCACGCCGCCGGTGAAAGAGGCAGTGACGAACTCGGGCCCGAACTGGAAGAAGGTCATCAGCGCGAAGGCTGCGCCCAGGATACGCATGCCGAACCACACCGGTCCGACATCGAACATGTCCTTGAACACGCCCTCGGCGGCGAAGGCCGGCCTGGAGATTTTGACCCAGGCGGTGAGTACCACCGATAGGCATAGCACTACGGTAGCGATGGCTGGCAGCGCGCCGTCGAGCAGCGCCTTGAGGCCGTCGGCCATCAGGCCCATGCCGATGTTGATGGTGTCGCCGACCTGAAACGGAATCAGGAACAGGCTCACACCAATCACCGAGGGGATCAGGAATTTCAGCAGGTTGCCACGGTCTAGCGGCGCTCGGGGCACCGTCTCTTGGGTCGTGTCGGAAGAGGGCATGAGGTCATCCTCGTTGTTGTCGTCAGTCAGTGGGGGATATCGGCTTGATCAATCCTGGTGCTTGACGCCGGGTAGTGCGCACAACATTTCATAGAGCAGCGTGGCGCCCATCAGTGCGGTGTTGCCGCTGGGGTCATAGGGCGGCGATACCTCGACCAAGTCGCCGCCGACGATGTTGAGGCCCGCTGCGCCGCGCACCAGCTCCAGGCCCTGGGCCGAGGTCAGGCCGCCCATCTCGACGGTGCCAGTGCCGGGGGCCACCGAGGGGTCGAGGCCGTCGATGTCGAAGGTGATATAGACCGGCGTATCGCCCATCTGCTCGCGCACCTCCGCCATCAGCGGCGCCAGCGATTTGTACCAGCACTCCTCGGCGGTCACCACGCGGAAGCCCTGGTCGCGACACCAGTCGAAGTCCTCGGCGGCATAGCCGGTGCCCCGCAGGCCGATCTGCACCACCTTGCCGTGGGCCAGCAGGCCTTCTTCCTGGGCGCGACGGAAGGGCGTGCCGTGGGCGAGGGGCTCGCCGAACATGTGCTCGTTGACGTCGGCATGGGCGTCGATATGGATCAGGCCCACCGGGCCGTGTTTGTTGGCCATGGCGCGCAGGATGGGCAGGGTGATCAGGTGGTCGCCGCCCATGGTCAGCGGTTTGCAGTCGTGGCGCAGCACCTCATCGTAGAAGGCGCTGATGATGTCGACGCTCTTGGGCAGGTGGAAGGTGTTGATCGGCACGTCGCCGATATCGGCCACCTGCAGGCTGTCGAAGGGCGCGGCGCGGGTCGCCATGTTGTAGGGGCGCAGCATGCGCGACTCGTCGCGGATCTGGCGCGGCCCGAGGCGCGTGCCGGGCCGGTTGGAAGTGGCGATATCCATCGGAACGCCGATAAAGGCCACGTCCAGGCCGGCGGCGCTGTCCTGGCTGGGCAGGCGCATCATGGTCGCCGGGCCGGCGAAACGCGGCATCTCGTTGCCGCCCAGCGGCTGGTTGAAGTCGCTCATGCTGTTCTCCTTGTGTAATGGTGTTACGGGCCAACCCCATCGCGAATAAATTCGCTCCTACACTGGCCTTTGGCACTTTGTTCCTGTGGGAGCGACTTCAGTCGCGATGCAGCGCGAAGCGCTGCCGGGGTAACTCAACCCCATCGCGAATGAATTCGCTCCTACACTGGCCTCGGCGCCACTCCCCTTGTGGGAGCGACTTCAGTCGCGATGCAGCGCGAAGCGCTGCCGGGGTAACTCAAACCCATCGCGAATAAATTCGCTCCTACACTGGCCTTTGGCACTTTGTTCCTGTGGGAGCGACTTCAGTCGCGATGCAGCGCGCAGCGCTGCTGGGGTAACTCAACCCCATCGCGAATGAATTCGCTCCTACATTGGCCTCGGCGCCACTCCTCTTGTGGGAGCGACTTCAGTCGCGATGCAGCGCGCAGCGCTGCCTGCCTTTCCTTGTGCACATTGCGTGCCAAGTTTACGCGACTGTTTTATAGGCGGTTTCCGGCAGGGTGATGCGTTTTTACATCATTGCGCCGCCAAATTGATTTAAAAATGCATCAATGATGCGTTAACGTATCACTTTCGCCTTCATCGAGACCTGCCATGCGCGACATCGACAGCCAAGTGTTGGCCACCATCGTTGAGACGGCCAGCGATCACTTCTTCATCGTCGACGGCGAGGGCCGGGTGCTGGACGTCAGCCCAGGTGCCGCAGCGGTATACGGCATGAGCCGCGAGGCGCTTTGTCGCACCACGGTGCAGGCGTTGGAAACCAAGGGCATTCTCAAGCCCTCGGTAAGCCTGGAGGTGATGCGCACCGGCGAGCCCGCCCAGCTGATGCAGCAGACCGCCACCGGGCGGCGGGTGATCGCCCAGGCGCATCCGGTGTATATCGCCGGCAAGCTCGAGCGGGTGGTCAGCCGCTCGATGGATCTCACCGACCTGCAGCTGCTGCAGGACGAGTATGCGCTGCTGCAGCAGCGCTTCAGCGACCACCTCAAGCGCAGCGGCGGCGGTTCGATCGGCGACGACCTGGAGCTCGACAGCCTCGAGGTGCGCAGCGGCGTGATGCGCGAGATCGCCGTGCTGCTCAAGCGCGTGGCGCCCACCGACGCCACCGTGCTGCTGCTCGGCGAGTCAGGGGTGGGCAAGACCGCTTTCGCCCGCCAGCTGCACCGCTGGAGCAGGCGTGGCGACGGCCCCTTCATCGACGTCAACTGCGCCTCGATTCCCGAGAGTCTGTTCGAGTCGGAGATGTTCGGCTATCAACCCGGCGCCTTCAGCGGCGCCACCCGCCACGGCCGCGCCGGGCTGCTCGAGCAGGCCGATGGCGGGACGCTGTTTCTCGACGAGATCGGTGAACTACCGCTGGCCATGCAGACCAAGCTGCTCAAGGTGATCCAGGACGGTAGCCTGACACGGCTGGGCGATACCCGGCCGCGGCGGGTCGACTTCCGGCTGGTCGTGGCCACCAATCAGGATCTTGCCCGGCGCGTGGAGGAGGGCGGCTTTCGCCTCGACCTCTACTACCGGGTCAACGTGATACCGGTCACGCTGCCGCCGCTGCGCGAGCGCCGTGAAGACATTCCGGTGCTCGCCGAGTTGCAGTTGGCCCGACTCAACCAGCGCTATGGCGGCAACAAGCTGCTGCATGCCGGCCTGTGGTCGCAGTTGATGACCCGCGACTGGCCGGGTAACGTACGAGAGCTCGAAAACACCCTGGAGCGCGCCTGGCTATCGTCGCCCGGCGACCTGATTGAGCCTGAAGTGGGGCAGCAGAGGTTCGCCGCCGGCCAGGAACCCGGTATACTGGTTAGTGATCGCTCATCCGCTGCGTCCACACCTGGCAATATGCTGCTACCCGAGGGGCAAACCCTCAAGCAGGCGATGGCGGCGGTGGAGCGCGATATCCTCGCATCACTGTGCCGCGACCATCCGAGTACCTATGCCATGGCCCGGCGCCTGGGCATCAGTCAGCCCAGCGTGGTGCGCAAGCTCAGTAAGTATGGTCTGACGATTCATAACGAGAGATAAGTCACTCAAGAATGCGATACGAAAAACGCCCCAAACCTATGGACGAGCGCGAGAAACTGCGCAAATTCCGCGAGCTCGACGATGCCTTCGCCGATGCCCTTGCGGCACTCGACAGGGGCCAAGTGCCCCGCGACATGCCCACCGTGATGAGCGCCGAAGCCCGCCGTGAGGCCCAGCAGCGTGACGATCAGGAGGCCTTCGAGCGCCGTGTCAGGGCGCTGATGCAGGAGTACCAACAGCCCAGCGAGTCGGTCAGCCTGCTAATGCGGACCATGCTGTCGCTAGGCAAGATCGCCTGATTCGCTCGTTACAGAATGACACATATGCCGGTTCCCACCCCGGTAGTAAACGCGTTAGGGTCGTATATCACTGTATTGACACGGAGATGATATGTCCTTTGTAACGCGCCTCGCGGCTCCAATGCTTGCCGCCCTGGTGGCCGTCCCGGCCGTCGCCCAGCAAATGGCTCCGCAGCAGCAGGCGGCGCCGAGCCCCCAGCAGCAGGTCGCTCAGCTGGACGAGATGGTGGGGCTGGATCAGGCGCAGCAGGACCAGATCGCCGGCTACCTCACCGAGCTGCAGCAGGGCGTTGGCCAGCGCCAGGACGAAGTCCAGGCCCTCGAGCAGCAGCTGCTCGACCACTCCGGCCCCGACTTTGATGAGAACGCCATCCGCCAGACCGCGACCCAGCTGGGTGAAGTCACCGCCGAGATCGCCGCCGAAAGCGTCATTCTGCAGTCGCGCATCGAAGCGGCCATGACCCAGGAGCAGCGTGACGCCCTCGACGAAGCTGCGCGCCAGCAGCAAGAGCAGATGCGCCAGATGCAGGAGCAGATGCAGCAGCAGCAACAGCAGCAGCAAGCGCCGCAGTAAGCAGCGGCAAAGCTGGCACCGAGATCGCTGACAGGTCTCGGCCAATACCGCGAGGCGGCTTCCACTCCAGGAAGCCGCCTCGTTGTGTGTTGACCTCCTGGCGGCAGGCCAGGCCATCGGGTAGGCTGAACAAAAAAGATAAGCACGCAAAGGAACCTGGGGCATGGACGACTATCCGCAGATTCGTCATCACGGTGGCGTCGAGGGGGTAACCGGCAGCTGCCATCGGCTGCAGCTAGCTGCAGACCGCGCCCTGCTGGTCGACTGCGGCCTGTTCCAGGGCCAGGACGCCGACGGCGACAGCGCCTTCGAGCAGCATCAGGTGGCGTTCAGCGTCGACGACCTACTGGCGCTGCTGGTCAGCCACGTGCATATCGACCATATCGGCCGGCTGCCCTACCTGCTGGCGGCGGGCTACTCCGGCCCGATTCTCTGCTCGGTGCCCTCGGCGCGGCTGCTGCCGCTGGTGATCGAAGACGCCCTGCGCATCGGCTTCACCCGCGACGCGCAGCTGATCGAGCGCTTCCTCGGCGAAGTGGGCGGGCGCCTGGTGGCGCTGGAGTACAACACCTGGCATACCCTGCTCGACGATGCCCGGCACTGCGTCAAGGTCAGGCTACAGCGCGCCGGGCATATCCTCGGCTCCGCCTATATCGAGGTCGACAGCCTCGAGCAGGCTAGCGGCAAACGCCAGCGCACGCTGTTCTCCGGTGACCTCGGCGCCCCCTACACGCCACTGCTGCCGGCACCCAAACCACCCCACAGCTGCGACGTGCTGGTACTCGAGTCAACCTACGGCGACCGGCTGCACGAGCAGCGCCGCACCCGCAGGGCGCGCCTCAAGGCCGCCATCGAAAAAGCATTGCAGAACGCCGGCACGGTGATCATTCCCGCTTTCAGCATCGGCCGTACCCAGGAGCTGCTCTACGAACTGGAAGGCTTGATCCACGCCGCCAAGGATTCGCGCTGGCGCGAGCTGGAGATCATCATCGACTCGCCGCTGGCTGCGCGTTTTACCCAGCTCTACCGCGAGCTCAAACCCTACTGGGACGCCGAGGCCCACCGCCTGCTACGCGGCGGGCGCCATCCGCTGAGCTTCGACAATCTCACCACCGTGGAAGGTCACGACGCCCACCAGCGTACGGTGGCCTACTTGGCCAGCAGCGGCCGGCCCGCGGTGGTGATTGCCGCCAGCGGCATGGCCAGCGGTGGGCGGGTGGTCAACTACCTCGCCCAGATGCTCGGCGACCCGCGCCACGCCGTGCTGTTCGTCGGCTATCAGGCCCCCGGTACCCTGGGCAACGACATCCGCCGCTACGGCCCCCGCGGCGGCTGGGTCGAGATCGACGGCCAGCGCATCGACATTCGCGCTCACGTCGAGAGTATCAGCGGCTACTCGGCCCACGCCGACCAGCACGACCTGCTCAACTTCATCCGCCGCATGCGCAAGCCGCCCCGCGAGATCCGCCTGGTCCACGGCGATGCCCACGCCAAGGCGGCCCTCAAGGCCGAGATAGACGCCTGGGCCAAGGCGGCCGGGCACCATATCGACGTAATAGCCAACGTCAGCCAAACCCAACCTCATCGTGACTGACATCACTCCCACATTGGCCTTGGCACCGCCCCCCAGCGTAGAAGCGAATTTATTCGCGATGCAGCGCTGCCCGGGTAGATCACCCCCATCGAGACTGAAGTCTCTCCCACATTGGCTTTGGCGCCACTCCCAGTGTAGGAGCGACTTCAGTCGCGATTGCAGCGCGCAGCGCTGCTGGGGTAGGCCAATCCCATCGAGACTGAAGTCTCTCCCACATTGGCTTTGGCACCACTCCCAGTGTAGGAGCGACTTCAGTCGCGATTGCAGCGCGCAGCGCTGCCGGGTGGCTACTCCTTACGCTGGGCGAGGCTCATCAGGTAGAGCGCGGCGGCAAGTGCCAATACCGAGAGTGCCAGATAGATGGCATCCAGCGGCGTCTGGAAGCGTATATCCACCACGGCGCGGAAGAACTCGATGATTACCGCCAGGATCACCACCCGCGCGATCTTGTCCTTGAGCTGGTCGAACGACTGCACGTTGAACGGGTGATGGGGCGTATGATCCTCGGCCTGCTCGATGGGTGACACGAACAGTCGGTAGACGCCGAGGCCGAAGATCAACAGCACGATGGCGATCAGGTAGATATCGATGGCCATGATGATATTGGGCACCACGCTATCGTGAATGTCCTCGACACCACCAAACAGGTAATAGATCACGGTATCGATCAACACCTTGACGATGTCGATGGTGCCGATGGTAAACAGCACGACCGCGCCCAGCAGGCTGGGGACGACTGCCATCATGACCAGGAAGCGTGAATTCCACAGGTAGCGCTCCAGCCGCTGCTCGGTGCGGCTCTGTGGCGCGTGCGGTGGGGTGGCTGCTGGCGTCGGCCGCGAGTCGTCGTGTGAACCAGGATCGTTGTGCATATTGGCGGTATCTCGAGGCAGTGGTGCGCGAAGGTCAGCGCGGCGATGCGTGGTGTTTCAAGCGCCTCAACCAGCGCTGTTTGGCGTACTGACGCAGATTATGCACGTCATCGGTTTCATCGACGATGTCCTGGCCGAGGATGGTTTCGATGATATCTTCCAGCGTGATCAACCCCACCCAGGTGCCGTGCTCGTCGTGTACTACCCGCAGGTGGTGGTGATCTCGCAGCATATCGGAAAAGACCTGCTCGATGCTGGTGGTGTCGGTAATGCTGACGACGGGCCGCTTCAGCTCGCCCATGGTCTGCGCATCATCGGCATGATAGGTATCGGAACGATGCACATAGCCGAAGGCGTGCTCACTCTGGTCCATGACCGGCAGGCGGGTAAAGGGCGTCTTGCCATACTGCGCATCAAACTCCGCAACCGTCATCTCCGGGGGCACCGTTTCACACACCGTGCGTGGCGTCATGGCATCCTTCACCGCCATCTCATGCAGGTTGAGGATATTGATGATGGTGCGTGACTCGTCCGGGTCAAGCACGCGCTCCTCGAGTCCGATGCTGGACAGCGCCTTGATCTCGGCGCGCAGATCGACGTCGTGCTCGGATTTTCCCATCCGCCGGGTGATCCTTTCCGACAGCCAGATGAACGGCATCAGCAGCACGATCATGACGCGCAGCAGCGGGGGCAGGAACGGCGCCAGCTGGCGCCAGTAGGTCGCGCCCAAGGTCTTGGGAATGATCTCCGAGAGCACCAAGATCAGCAGCGTCATGACTGCGGAGGCCACGGCAATGTAGGTCTCGCCGAAAAGCACCGCCACCTGGGCGCCAACGCCGGTGGCGCCGGCGGTATGCGCGATGGTATTAAGCGTCAGTATGGCGGCCAGCGGCCGGTCGATATTGGCCTTGAGTGCCGCCAGTGCGGCGTGAGCGGTAGGTCGATCCTCCTTGAGCCGGGCAATGTAGCTTGGCGTGAGCGAAAGCAGTGCGGCTTCGAGGACGGAGCACAAGAACGATATGGCAAGTGACGCAACGATGATCGTCGCAAGAAGAATCATGGGGGCTCGCGGTGGGTAGTGTTCGCGCTATATACGCAATGGCCGAGATGCTGTCAACGTCGGCGCGCGGATGCGTTCCCCTTATTGGCCTGTGCGCTTCAGCTGCCACCGGCGAAGCTGCAACAAGCCCGCCATCACGACCCAGGTGCAGAGAGCTGCCAGCGCATCGTCGGCGACGATCCCCAAGCCGCCAGGCCAGCTTTCCACCCAGTGTATCGGCGGCGGTTTGAGAATGTCGAAGAGGCGGAATAACAGCAACGCAGAGGCCATTACCCAGGGGTTACGCGCGGCCTGCAGACCGAAAACCGCTAGCGGGAACAGCAGGAACTCATCGGCAACGATCTGCGACGGATCACCGCCGCCAACTGCCAGCGCCGCATAGTGGCATAGCGAGATGGCCACTGCGATCAGCAGGACCGCAAGGAATGCCTGAATCGCTAGTGGATAGCGCAGCAGCCACCAAGCCAGCGGCAGGCCCAGCAGACTGCCGAAGGTCCCCGGTGCCAGAGGCAGGGTGCCGAGGCCAAAACCGGTTCCCACCGCGATGAGCATCCCTTCCAGCACGCGCTTGCCTCCCGAGGCATCGTTCAAGAGCGACATAGCGTAGCACTGGTGGTGCGTTTAACCCCATCGAGACTGACGTCTCTCTCACATTGGCCTTGGCGCCACGCCAGTGTAGGAGCGAATTCATCAGCTATCTAGCCGGTGCTCTGGGATGGCTAGTCTGCCACGCTCGCGGCTGGTTCATCCTGCTTGAGGAGGCGTTGAAGCTTGCGTTGGCCGAAGGTCGAGATCATGGGTAGTACCAACAGGCTGGCAGGCGCCGTGGGGAGTGCCCCGATAGCCAGCACGATGATCGCAGGTAGTGACCACTTGCGTTGATCAGGTTTGTAAGCATGAGACAGCATGGTCAGGCCGAGCAGAGTGAGTGCGAGGCAAGTAAGCAGTAGCATATAGAGCATCGGCGCATCGTTGTTGTTGGCGTATATCAGCCCAACGATGGAAATCAGCGCAACGTATATCCCAGTACAGACAGTAGCTAGATCGCCCTTGACCGGTTGTTGGGCGACTTGACGCTCTTTGAGGAAGGCGAGTAACGGTTCTTGAAGACTGCCAGCTTTATCGTAGTGAACGATGCCTTCCTTGTGATTCATGGCGAACAGTGCTTTGTTAGTCGCACTGCGAATCTCACCTATGCATGCCTTGTCAATGTCCTCTGTCTTGCGGCCGCTTTTGGTGCGAAGAATCAGTGTGATGCCATCGTCATGTTGCTGGAGTCGCTGGTAGAGGTCGGTAACGAAGTCGATGTCGAACGATTGTTTGAATGTCAGAGGTAACACGCAAGGCTCCAGATGGTGGGAAGGGAATACAGCGTCGGCTCTCATGCCGATGCTGTAGATACTACCGTGATGAAGCGGCCATGATAGATGCTTTGATTGGCGTGTTGAATGGTTTTTAGCTTACATGGGATGTAGTCAATGTCTTACACGACGAGATCGCATGTGTGTACCAGCATTGCTCGCTTTCTCCTCTTTCCGTATCCCTTCGTAGCGGTGACAGCACCTCTCAGATGTAGGATATAACCTACAAAACGTGTGAGACATTGCTGTCACTGTAGGCCGTTGCATTCCATCCTACGTGCCTTTGTCGTAGTGTACGCCGCCTATCGTCCGAGTGCTGATGAAAAGCTGGCAATGGATATGATGTGCGCAAGGGATTGATGCAAATGAAACATAAAATATTGCTGGCATGTATCGCCATATGCCTGGTGGGTTGTGGGCGTGAGCTGGAGGTTTCCTTCCAGAAAAGTGTTGGAGACCGTACGCTGGCCGAGCAGCAAGTCAGTAATGCGATTGATGACGCTGGTGACTATTCATACGACATGAGCTGGTCTGACGGTGGGTTGCTCGTAAAGCTGCCATCGGAAAATGACCTGTCTAGAGAGCAGGTCGAAGAGTTGGCTGAAATAGTCGAATCACGACTCATGCCAGAAGCTGACTTGCGCCCAGTGCTGGAAATTGAAATTACAGAGACCGATGAAGACGCACTGGAAGTACTGGGTGTCGAACACGGTCAGCGCTATAGCATCCCGTTGATTTGGGAGAGTGCCAACGCCGATGTTTATTACACAGAAGATGTCCACGACTATGGTGGAAGCACTGGTGAGCGTAGAAGTCGTAGGTTTATGTGCGTTATTCGTGTCAATACGACCGAGCCCCCACCCCCTCTGGTAGTCAGCTTTTCTCTCTTTGGCTTCGAAATGCCTTTGCCGATAGGGCACAAAAAGATGATATCCCATCTCGATCAAGAGTTCTTCGATCAGACGCGTATCGAAACCGGCAGCAGATATATCGATATCATCGTCGGTGATATGGGGAGTCGATCTGTCAGTCAGACGGAAAGGCAGCTTGAGTTCGTGCAGGGAACTAGCCGTCCTGCCGGAGCGAACCGATCTGCATGCCAGCGTATGATCGCCGGAAAAGTATCCGATGACATGAATGGGCTACTGCCTAACCGAGCGGCAAAATATAACGTGTCGAGCATCGTAGTGCGTTGATATTCAGCCATTGAGTGATAAATGGCTGAACATGTTATTTGGTTCCATAAGAGACCGGAAGATAATTGAGGGTGAACGAGAATGAGCGAGCTGGCGGAAAAAGTGTCGACTGAGTCCGAGAAGATATATCCCGAGCTGATCCACGCTGGCCATTCTCTTGATAATAATCCGTTTTACGTTCTCGGTTCGTCGCCCTGTGAGGGCCTCGAGGCACTGACTGATCGCTACGAAGATGCCATCGATGATCACCTCATCAATGAGCGCGAGGCATTACGGCTATATCAACTGCTGAGTAGTTCATTACCGCGCCTGGCAGCGGAAGTCAGTTGGTTGCCGGGTGTCGAGGCCGATGAAGCCCAGCGGGCGGTCAAGGCTCGGTGGGCCACGCCACCCTCGGAATGGCCGCCGCTCGCGGCCGTCAACTTTCGCTTCGCCATGCTGGCTGGCGCAGGCGAGACGGTGACGTCTTCCGACCTGAAATCTATAATCCAGCTCTGGGCCACGGTTGAGTCGGAGAGTGTTACCGAGATTATCAATCGTCAGCGAGACGCTAGCGGCTTCCCTCTTGTCAATCGTGACCAGGTCGAAAGCGAACTCAGTCGTTGCATCCAGGCTCATGCCGATGCGCTGTTCGCGCTACTGTCAAAGGATGAGAAAGCGTTGCCTGGAGTGCTTTCGGAAGCACTGGAAAGCGCTCAGAAGACATCGGCAACGAGCACCTTTATTAACTGCCTGGTTGCTCTATACCAGCGCTGGGTTCAACGTCCTCTGGATCGCCTCGCAGATGAGATAGACGATAAGTTGCCGGCCTTGAGGAAGCTACTCGACGAAGAACTCGAAGATGAGCGTGAAATCGATGCCGATGAGTACCGTGTCATTGAGGAAGCACTCATCGAAAAGTTGCGCGACTGGGCAGAGTGTTCCAAGCCCCTCCGATTGAGCAGCTACCGCAAGGGGCTGGATGAGCCTCGTAGCGCCGCAGTGGTGGGGTCTTACCTCAACAACGCCTTGGCGCTTAATAGCTATGCTCCAGCGTCGGCATTGAACATAGCCAACGCCGCTTATGAAATGACCCAGTTGATGCCACGTCTCCAGGCGAAAGCAGAGGAGGTCGTCGGGATCTTGCAGGAAGTCCGCGACCTTAACGCTTTGGAAGAGAGTGAGCCGGATTTTTGCCACTGGGCAGGAACACTGGAAGAGGAAAGCGACAAGCTAGAATGGAATCTCGTCAAGCATCAGAGTAGAAGCCTTGCCCCAGGCCTGGAGAATAATTTTTTCCAAGAGCTCATTGAGCTCTTGCAGCGTGCCGGTGATGAAGAAACGATGCGTGGGGCCTGGGTGAGAATATCAGAGGTAGTGGCCAAGCTAAAAAAGCCGGAACTCATTATTTATGCCGTTCATCAGCTGGTAGAGATAGAGAAGCACTATCCATTTGAGGGCGTTTCAGGGAAACGTCTCAAGGCGCGTTGGAATCATGTGCTATGGATTGAAATTCAGGCCGGTATCGAGACCAGTATGTTGAGAGGCATGAAGGGTGATTTCTCCCGATGGGTGGAAAAAGGCTATGAAAGGTTTCGCGATGATGAAGAGAAACGACGCTACCTGGAGACGCAGCAGCAAGCCATGGAAAACATGCCGGATGATGCGCTGGTCAGTATTCTCGGCTGGGGCTTTGCCATCGTTGTACTGATCTTGTTTATTTTCCTGGCCACACTTTGAGTTTTAATGCCAAGGCCAATGAGGTTGAAATGGATATAGAGTTTTCCAAAGGCATGGTTCTAGAGTATTGGCGTGTCGAAAAGATCTGCGAGTCATTGCTTACTGCTCTCCCTGCCAGCGAGTTCAAGCAGCAGGCGGCACAGCTGCGTTATTCGGTGCGCCAGGTAGAACGTATGCTCGCACCGCTGGCGCTGGAAGTGGTGGACTATACACACCAGCGCTATGAACCCAATCTGCCGGTGCAAGTGATCAATAACGAAGAGGTGGCCGGTGAGCGTGACCTGGTCGTGACTCAGACCATCGAGCCGACCATCGTACAGCGCGGCGAAGTGGTGCACCTCGGCCGCGTTATCGTCGCAGAGAGAGATTGAATATGTACATTGGCATCGACCTTGGTACCTCCAATAGTGCGGTTTCCTGCTATCACCGCGGCCAAGTGGACGTCGTGACCATGGAAGGTGGCGACAACATCCTTCCTAGCGTTATCTACATGGATGCTCAGGGAAGCAAGCTTTATGGACAACGCGCCTTCGAGCAGATGGTGCTGGCGCCCGAGAACGTGGCATCGGGCTTCAAGCGTCTGATGGGCACGTCTACCGAGTTGACGCTAGGTAATGGGCATACGATGACCCCTGAACAGGCCAGCTCGGATATCGTTCGCCAATTGCTGGGCCAGGTCTTCAAGGCATTTCCCGATGAGCAGGTCGAAGGCTGTATCGTCACCATTCCTGCGGCGTTCAATCAGATGCAGAGTGAGGCAACGCTGCGGGCGACTCGCGACGCCGGGATTCAGGCCGTGGGTCTGTTGCAGGAGCCTATTGCTGCCTCCATGGCGGCGATTGCCGATGGTGAGCTCAATACGGGGCTATTCCTGGTGTATGACCTGGGGGGAGGCACCTTCGATGTCGCGTTGGTCCAGAGTGTCGGTGGAGCCGTCAACGTCCTCGACAACTTGGGGATCAACATGCTGGGGGGGCGGGACTTCGACCGCGAGATCCTCCACAGCCTGGTCGTTCCCTGGCTCAAGCAACACTTCACGCTGCCCGATGATTTTCTCAAGGGAGCGGATTACCAGCGCTTGCTGCGTATCGCCCGACTGGCCACCGAGCGGGCCAAGATTGCGCTATCGAGAAGCGAGAGCGAAACCGTTTTTGTCTCCAGCGATGAGATCGGCACCCGCGACCTTCGCGGTGAGCCTGTCTATCTCGACGTCCCGGTGACGCGGCAACAGCTACGTCAGCTGATCGAGCCACAAGTAGATGAGACCATCGAGCTATGTCGTCGGATACTCGCCAAGAACGGTTACCAGGCGAGTGACGTGGATCGAGTGCTGTTCATCGGTGGGCCCACCAAGACCCCTTGGTTGGCGGAACGGGTGGCCGACCAATTGGGGATCGTTGCCGATATCACCGTCGATCCGATGGTGGCGGTAAGCTACGGTGCCGCGATTTATGCCGAGAGCCGTGAGTGGGGGGACGATGGAACGGCACGCAAGTCGTCGCGGGAGAGTGTGGAGATCGCCGAATATGCCCTGCGCTACGACTTCCCCTCGCGCACCTCGCGAGATACCGCGCGGCTCAAGATTTCATGCGCTGCCACTCAACGCGATGCACTCGAGGTACAGGTAGACTGCACGCAAGGTTGGACCTCCGGTCGGCAGCCGCTGGACGGCAATACAGCGATACGACTCCCGGTTGCCCAGCAGGGAGAGAACCACTTCCGCATCAGCGTCTTCGCCGCCGATGGACGGCCGTTGACCGATGCCAGCAAGCAGATCGTCATTCTCAGGACCCATGCCAGTGCGGCGGGCATACCGGCGACACAGACCATCTCGGCGAAGGTCGTGGAGATGGATGGCAATATTGCCTCGAATACCCTCGAACCGATGGTCGACAAAGGCACCTTACTGCCGGCGGAGGGAACCAAGTCGTTTCGCGCGGCGCGGGACGTAAAATCGGGCAGTAACGACTACATCGCGCTAGAGCTGTACCAGCATGCCGAGAACGTCAACGATCCCGAGCAGAACCTGAGTGTTGGTGCCTTCCGTATCTCCAGCAGCGATCTATTACCCGGTATGGCGATCAACAAGGGTGATGAGATCATCTGCCAATGGCGGATGAATGACAGCGGGATCCTGCGTGTCGTCATCGATGTTCCCGCAGTGGGGCAAACATTCGATACGGGACACCTCTACGCCGACACCGATGGCCATCGCAACTTTGCCGACCATGACGGCGAGGCCTTGCTGACGGGGCTACTCGATGAAGCCAATGCTGAGCTCAAGCAGGCCGATACGGCATTGGGCAAAATGGCGCGAAGCGACATCCGTCACATCGGTGCTGCGATCCAGGAGCAACGGCGTGCCGCCGAACGTGCCAATGATCCCGAGGTACGTCGCGGTATCAGCGAGCGGGTGCGTGCCTTGCGTCAAGACCTTTCGCAGCTGGTCAACTCACCGGAACATCGCGCCACCATGCTGCATGGGCGCCACACCGACCTCGTCAGGGCGTATGACCGCGAGATAGAGGGCGGCAACATGCCAAGGGATAGCGAGCGCTTCAGACGTATGGCAGACAGCGCCTTGGAGGAGCTCAAGCGCGGCGACGAGCAAGCGCTGAATGACGCCGAGCAGATTCTCAACGACATGGATGCGACCGTTTATGACCTGATGACCGAACGCCCGGAGGTGGTGGTCAGCGTCTTCCGCAACCTGTCGGAGAAAGGCGCGACGGCGGTGGACGCAGAACGCCATGCCCGGCTGGTCAAGGAGGGGCAGGAGGCCGTTCAAAAGAACGACATCACAGGACTGAAGGGCATTAACAACCAGATGTTCAACAACCAGGCACAGCATCAGGTCCACGCGGCAACGGCCAGTGAAATCGCCGGCCTGATGCGGGGATAGCGACATGGCAACGTTCCCCTGGTTTCCGCTGATGACGACGCTGGGCAAGGAGCATCGAGTGGCTGGGCTGATGCATGAAGGGCCCGGCTACCAACTTCTCGATCTTCAGCCAGCCGACCACGTAGCCCTGGTGTTATCTCATTCGCATGCCATGGCCAGCACCTGGGAACAGGTGTTGGCGCCAAAGCTCGAGCAGGGAAGCTGCTGGAGCGAGGCATACGGGCCTGATGGCTACTGGGTGTGTCTGTTTCAGAAGCAGCATCAGCCGCTAGCCGTCGAGGACATCCCCCAGCGCGCGGACTTCATGGCGCCTCGTGACCTGATGCGGCTGGCACATGCCCTCAGGTCGATGCCGGAATGCCATTGGGGCAAGGCGCTCTACTGGCCCAAAGAGCAGCTATGTCTACCCACCCAGCGCGAGCCAGAGAGCGCCAGCCAGCGCCGTGACCTGGCGACGGCGCTGCTCACGGGAGGGATCGCCGACGGTAGTCTCTCGCCTCAAGAGATCCTGCGTTTCAATGACTGGCTGAACGTGCAGGACGTGACCAGCATCATGCAAGTGCTCGGCATTGGGCAAACGGTCTCTGAGGGCAGTCGCCAGGTACTGCCATCCGCCCCCTTCAGGCTGCCTGGTCAGGCGAGGCTCGAGGCCTTCTTTAACGAATACATCGTCGATTACTACCGCCGCAAGGATGCTTATGACGCCATGCAGATAAGCCCTCCCAACGGCGTACTGCTCTATGGCCCGCCCGGTTCGGGAAAGACCTATGCGGTTCGTCAGTTGGCCGAGTATCTCGACTGGCCGGTCAGGGAGATCGACCTGGGCAGTGTCGGTAGCACCTACATCCACCAGACCAGCCTGCGCCTCCGGCAGGAGTTCGAGCAGGCCGCCCGTGACGCGCCGAGCCTGATCATCATGGATGAGCTCGATGCCATGGGAGCAAACCGCCAGAACGTGCGTGACGACCATAAGATCGAGGAAATCTCGGAGCTGCTACGCCTCATCGATTCGGCCGGGCAGCGCAATGTCATGGTGTTCGGCATGACCAACCGTCCCGAGGCGCTGGATAGTGCCCTGCGTCGGCGGGGGCGTTTCGACTTCATGCTGGAAGTCGGCTATGCCGGCCAGCAAGCCGTTGCCGAGATGCTCGCCAATGAGCTGGACAAGCGTCCAAGCGCACGCGGTCTAGCGCTGGACGAACTGGCTGCCCGGCTCACCGATCGGCCACTCAGCGATGTCGCCTGGGTCATCAACGAAGCCGGCAGGCTCGCCGTGCGTAGCCAGCGCAGCAGCATCGATCAATGGAGCCTGGAACAAGCCGTCATGGCGTTGACGGCAGGCGATGAGGTACGCCACGCGACGCTGGACCTAGAGAGCCATGGATCGATTCAATGAGCGTTTCTGAACCCAACGACATGACCGACCAGCGGATACCTGAAGGCGTCTGGCAGGGTTTTTTCCAAAGCCGGGGCCGCCTGGGCAGGGTGCGCTATGTGCTCTTCTCGTTGACGCTACTACTTTTCTTGGTACTGTTTGCCGCGCTCTCCAATGTGCTTTGGAGTCGGTACTATCTGGAGTATGGCCAGATGATCACCCTGGCCTCGCTCGTGATTGCGCTGATGGCGCTCGTCATCAACGTGTTTCATGGCGCGCGGCGGCTACATGATTTCGGCGCATCGGGTTGGTGGATGTTGCTCTACCTAGTTGCCCCAGCCTATCCCTTCCTGCTACTCGCCCTGGTGCTGGTGCCAGGATCTTCCGGTGATAACCGCTACGGCCGCGCTTCGAGTGCCAATTCCAAGAAGGTATATGCGATGCTGTCCATCGTCATGGCATTGCTCCTTCTGTTATTGGCTTTGTTGTGATAGGTCTGCGAAGTGGTGGTGCCTTATCAAGGAAGTGCATGTTGTATTTAAAGTTAGTGAAAAAGAATAGAGTGGTAGCGATTGCCCTGACGGTGATCTTGGCCATGGGGATAATGGCATACTCATATCATGGGTATGATGGGGTGGGCGAGCGAATCTATCTGGATGCTCGAGGCAAGGTGGTAGAAAGTGCCAGCGAGGCACACAGTTATATAACTCCCTTAGAGCAGCAGGGCGAAAGATGGGCATATCATCTATATGATTTAGATGGAAGTAAAATGCTCAGAGGATATCTCGATAAGCCTTCTCTGGATGATGGTCATCTGGTTGGAGAAGTCACGAGATACCATGCCAATGGCAATACCATGATGTTGGCGACGGCAGATGAAAGTAGTCGACTACAGGGAATGACCATTACCTATCATGAGAGTGGTGGATTATCACATATTTATTTTTCTCTTGCCGGCGTCATGCATGGATCATTTTCCACTTACCATGAAAACGGTAGTTTGAAAGAGCAAGGGTACTATCTCAACGGCTCCAGACAAGGTGAGAGCCTCACCTATGACGAGGAGGGGCGGTTAATATCCAGGTATCATTATCACAGCGGACAGCTACATGGCGTGGCAGAAAATTACTGTGACAATGAACGTCTTTGTACGGTTACCCACTACCGCCATGGCCTGCGTGATGGTGGCGCGCAAAGATATCGAGGCGATGGTAGCCTGCGCGTTGACGAGTACTATCGTAATGATACGTTGATAGTGCACAAGCGTTTCTCTACCACGGGTGGCTTGGTAGAGTTGAGGTATAATGACGAAAATGGAGAGCAGCTAGTCGGTCTTCGTTATTATAATGACGGAGGCATTCAAGTGCGCACGACGCGCAGGCAGACGCCCCATGGTACTGGTACGTTGAGGGAAAGTCTGGCGAGAAACGATCAGAGTCTGACGCAACGTACCTGGCGAGTTAATAATGAAAATACCGATTGGTCATTGGAGGAAAGGTTTAGCCATAGTGGTAGGGTGGTGCGTAGCAGGAGAGAGAAGCTGGACGGAAGGTTTCACGGGGCCTACGTTGATAACGCCGTGTTGGTTTACAGAAAGGAGGGTCGTGAGGTCGCTACGGTAGGCGATGTTGTGATGAAAGGTATTTACCACCATGGCACCAGGGTAGGGACTTGGATCGAAACGCGTAGGAATGGTCATGTGGTGAGGAAACACTATGATGAGGATGGCGAACTACACGGCAACTATTATGAATATTCGAAAGATGCTGCTCTAATCAGCTTTCTTCAATACCGTCATGGCGTGTTGAACGGCGTGTATATGAGAATTCTTGATGGTGATATGTTCCTGTTTGACAAAGGTCATATGGAAGATGGGAATGCTGTTGGTGCATGGCTATCTTATTCGTCGCGCTATGGCCATAAAATAACGCATCGTCTGCCTGACGGGAATGGGCGCTATGAATATCACTATCGCAATATCCCCGATCTTTATCGCTATACTGAATACCTCGGTGCTGATATGTATTGCAGTATCAGCTACCGAGATGGCGAACAGTATGGCCGTATCCTTTACTTCATGGATCAGCGCGATACGGAGTGCGGAAGCATGGCCGACGATCACTCATCATGATGATCGAAACGCTGCAACGTTTCCCATCGAGACTGACGCCTCTCCCACATTGGCCTTGGCGCTGCCCCAGTGTAGGAGCGAATTCATTCGCGATGCAGCGCGTAGCGCTGCCGGGGTGGAGCAACCCCATCGTGACTAAAGTCACTCCCACATTGGCCTTGGCGCCACCCCGTGTAGGAGCGAATTCATTCGCGATACAGCGCGCAGCGCTGCCGGCGTAGACTAACCCCATCGAGACTGAAGTCTCTCCCACATTTCCCTTGGCGCCACCCCCAGTGTAGGAGCGACTTCAGTCGCGATGCAGCGCGCAGCGCTGCTGGCCGCAGCAGTCAGAGCTGATCCAGCCGCCGCAGCGTCTCTGCCAGCACCTGGCAGCCGTCGGCCGCTTGTTGGCGGGTGATGGACTCTTGCGGGCAGTGGCTGCGGCCGTCGCGGCAGGGGACGAACAGCATGCCCGTGGGCGCGAGCATGGCCATGTAGACGGCGTCGTGGCCGGCGCCGCTGGGCATGGCCATATGCTCGAGGCCCAGCGAGTCGGCGGCGGCGGCAATCTGTGCCTGCACGTCGGGCGAGCACTGGGTGGGTAGGCCTTCGCTTAGCGGGGTGGCGTCGATATCGACGCCGCTGCCGGCGAGCTGGCGCCGGGTGTCTTCAAGCAGGGGTGGGAAGAACCCCTCGAGCAGGGTGGCGTCGTTGCTGCGCACCTCCAGCACCATCTCGACGCGCTCGGGGATGGCGTTGCTGGCGTTGGGCGACACCGTCAGGCGGCCCACGGTGGCGACCAGGTAGGTGTCGCCCTGGGCCTGGCGGTTAGCCTCCTGCTGTATATGCTTGATCAAGCCGCCGGCCTCGGCCAGGGCGTCGCGGCGCAGATCCATCGGCGTGGTGCCGGCATGGTCGGCCTGGCCGGTGACCACGATATCGTAGCGGTGAATGCCGACGATATCGCTGACCACGCCGATCGGCAGCTGGCGGGATTCCAGCACCCGGCCCTGCTCGATATGCAGCTCGACGAAGGCCGTGAGGGCGCCAGGCTGGCGTAGCGGCTCGCCCAGCGCCTCGGGCACGCCGCCCATGCGGCGGATGGCATCGAACAACCGCTCGCCGCCGGGCTCCTGGAAGTCGAGCATCGCCGGGCTGAGCTTGCCGACCATGCCACGGCTGCCAATACAGGAGACGCCGTACTCGCTGGG
Organism: Halomonas salipaludis; assembly: GCF_002286975.1. Lineage (GTDB taxonomy): Bacteria > Pseudomonadota > Gammaproteobacteria > Pseudomonadales > Halomonadaceae > Franzmannia > Franzmannia salipaludis. Next base: position 749,280 of record NZ_NSKB01000001.1, on the reverse strand, counting down.
CTCCTCGGAGAGAAAGTCGATCACCTCGATGCTGTGCCGCAGGTGTACTCCCGCCTCCTGCAGGCTGCGCACCGCCTCGAGGCCGGCCAGCACGCCGAGAATACCGTCGTAGCGGCCACCGCTAGGCACCGTATCGATATGGCTGCCGGTGGCCAGCGGCGCCAGCGACGGCTCGCTGCCGGGCAGGGTGCCGATCAGGTTGCCGGCCTCGTCGAGGCGAGTCGTCATCCCGGCTTCGTGCATGCGCTCACGCAGCCAGGCGCGGCCTTGCAGATAGCGCTCGGTAAAGGCGCGGCGTGTCCAGGGCACCTGCGGGTCGGTTATCTGCGCCAGCTCGTCGAGATGGCGCCAGAGCCGCTCGGCATCGATCGTCAACGGATTTGTCATGTCAGCGCCTCATCCAGGCATCGAGCTCGTCGAAGAACGCCAGGCACTGGCCGAGCTGGTCGATCTCGATGAACTCATCGGGCTTGTGGGCCTGGCGAATCGAGCCCGGGCCGATGATGATCGAGGGGATGCCGCCATCGATTTCGAACACGCCGCCCTCGGAGCCGTAGGAGACCTTGCCGCCGCGCGGCGGCAGGATCGGCTCGAGTTGCTTGAACATCTCGCTATGGGTGGCGTCGCCCATGGCGGGGTAGGAGAAGATCTCCTGCCATTCGATGCCGGCAGCGGGGGCGAGGGCGCGCATCTCGGGCAGCAGGGCGGCCTCGACCTCATGGATGAGCGCTTGCATGTCGCCGCTTGCGGCCTCCTGGTCGATGCTGCGCAGCTCGAAGATGAAGTGGCAGGAATCGGGGGTAACGTTGGTGGCCACGCCGCCCTCGACGATGGTGGCCAGGGCAGTGGCATGGGGCACACTGAAGTCATGGTCGAAAGGGCCTTCTCGCTCATATCGTCGCGATCGCTCGCCGATCATGGCGATGATGCGCGCGGCATACTCCACGGCGTTGACGTGCTGCGGGGCAAAGGAGGAGTGGCCGCCTTCGCCGTGCACCGTGACCTGCATGGCGATCTTGCCCTTCTGGCCGTTGATCAGCTGCATCTCGCTGGGCTCGCCGATGATGGCCAGCGCCGGGGGAACCTCGAGTTCGGCCAGGTGCCGGGCAATCGCCGGGGCGCCCAGGCAGCCCACCTCCTCGTCGTGCGAGAAACAGAAGTAGAGAGGGCGCTTCAGCTCAGCCTCTGCAAAGGCCGGCGCTGCCGCCATCACACAGGCCGCGAAGCCCTTCATATCGCAGGTGCCGCGGCCGTAGAGGCGGCTGCCGCGCTGCTCCATGCAGAACGGATCACTCTGCCAACTCTTGGGGTTGGCCGGCACCACATCGGTATGCCCCGAAAGCACGATACCCGGCACGTCGGCGGGGCCCAGCCGCGCCACCAGGTTGGCCTTCTCGCCGCTGGCATCCGGCAGTACCGTGACCTCGGCCCCCAGTTCGGCGAAGAACGTCCGCAGATGCGCGATGATCGCCAGGTTGGAGTAGGCGCTGGTGGTATCGAAGCCGATCAGGTCTGCGAGGTGCGAAATGGCGGCATCGAGTCGCGGATGGGGCTGGGCACTGGCATGCATGGTGTCGAGTCCTTGGCAAAGAGTGGGGAGATCAGGCCTTGGCTTTCTTGAGCTGCTGGCGAATCGTGATCACGATCACGAACACGGCCAGCGAGGCGAATAGCCAGGTGATGGGCGATGACACCAGAATGCTCGGGTCACCGCGGGAGATGGCGAGGGCGCGGCGCAGGTTCTCCTCCAGCATCGGCCCCAGGATGAAGGCGATCAGGAAGGGCGCCGCGGGTATCGCGAACAGGAACATGAAGAAACCGAATACGCCCATGGCCAACAGCACGATCACGTCGTACATGCTGTTGGAGATCGAGAAGATGCCGAACAGGCACAGGATCAGCACGATGGGCGCCATCAGCCCCGGCGGAATGCGCGAGATATGCGAGAAGAAGCGCATGGTCGCCTTGCCGGCGCCGAACAGCAGGATCGACGAGAACAGCATACCGATGAACAGCATGTAGACTTCGTGAAGGTTGTTCTCGAACAGCATCGGGCCCGGCGTCATGCCGTGGATCATGAAGGCGCCGAGCATCACCCCGGTGATCACGTCGCCGGGCACGCCCAGCGCCAGCAGCGGGATCATCGTCGAGCCGCAGCAGCCGTTGTTGGCCGACTCCGAGGCGGCGATGCCCTCGACCTCGCCCTTGCCGAAATTCTCGCGATGCTTCGAACTACGCTGGGCCTCGCCGTAGGACGAAAACGCCGCCGCCGAGGGGCCGATACCCGGAATCGCCCCCATCACCACGCCGATCATGCTGCCCTTGAGCATCGACTTGAGCGAGCGGCGCAGCTCGGCGCGGGTCACCTTGTTGTCGCCCAGCTGCATCGGCTTTTGTGCCTCGGTATTGCGGAACACCACGATCTTGAGCAGCTCGGGGATGGCGAATAGGCCAATCAGCACCGGCGCCACCGCCAGGCCGCCCTGCATGTCGACGGTAAGATCGAAGCGGAACGAGCCGTACATGTCCTCACCGACGGTGGCCAGCAGCAGCCCCAGGCACGCCGAGACCAGCCCCAGCAGCAGCGAGCGCCCCGAGACCCCGGCCACAGTGGTCAGCGCGAACACCATCAACATGAAGTACTCCGGCGGGCCGATGCGCAGCGCCAGCAGGGCCAGTGGCGCGGCGATGAAGATCAACGAGATATTGGAGATGAAGTCGCCGGTACATGACGAGTAGAGCGCCATATTCAGCGCCTTGCCGGCCTTGCCCTGGCGCGCCAGCGGGTAACCATCCAGGGTGGTGCAGGCCGCCGAGGCGGTGCCCGGCGTCTTGATCAGGATCGCCGAGACCGAGCCGCCATAGGTCGAGCCCTTGTAGAGCGCGACAAGCAGCAAAATGCTGGGGATCGGCTGCATATAGAAGGTGAACGGCAGCGCCAGGGTCACCGCCATGGTGCCGGTCATGCCAGGGATGGCGCCGATGATCACGCCGCCCCAGATGCCCGCGGCCATGATCAGGAAATTCTCGAACGTTGCGACCGCCTGAAAGGCAATCAACAGGTCATTGAGCATGGTGTCGATCCTGTAATACGCGGTGCGTTATACGCCCAGAGCCCTTAACAGGCTGCCGGTGGGAAAGCGCGTATTGAGCGCGCTGGAAAAGAACAGGTAGAGGAGTAGCGGCAGGGCAACGGCAACGATCAGCGCGACCCACCTGTTACGCCAATAACCGGTGAGCACCAGCATGGCGACCAGCAGCAGGATGCTGGCCAGCAGGAAGCCGAGCAGCGAGACCGCGGCGACGAACAGCGCGAACGCCAGTACCGACCAGCCGAAACGTAGCAGCAGGGTGGGCAGCGGCGTGTCGCCGCGGATCGAGCCGGCGTCCTCCGGGTCGGCGATGGCCTGGGTCTTCTTCGACAACGACAGCCCCAGCAGCAACAGCCCCAGTACCATGCCGATGATCGAGACCGTCCGCGGCCACATGTCGGGCGGCGGAGCGAACCCCGGAATGAAGCTGGGGCGGGGCACATAGATAGGGATCAATACCCACAGCACGAACCCGAACAGCGCCGTTATGATCACGCCGCGTGCAATACCCATATGCCCCTCCCGATGCCTGTCATGGTTCAGTTAGCCGGCGGACGCCAGAGCGTCGCCGAGTTACTCCAGGTAGCCGAACTCTTCCGCGAGGCCGCGATAGAACTCGTACTGCTCCTGGGCATAGGTCGCCATATCGACGCTGCCGATGGTCGAGATCGAACCACGGTCGTCGGCGCGGCTCAGCCAGCTATCGCTCTCGGCGACCTGCTCGAGCACCTCGTCCCAGGTGTTGACCACCTCTTCCGGCAGATCGGGCGGGCCGTACAGCGCGCTCCAACCGACAACCTGGCCGGCCAGTTCGTACTCCAGCTCCTCGGCGGTCGGCACGTCCGGCAGGCTATCCATGCGTTGCGGTGAATAGACCATCAGCGGGCGCATGTCGCCGCTCTCGATATGCGGCATCAGTGAGCCGGCGGCAATCGCCAGGAAGTCCACATGGCCGCCGAGCAGCGCCGTAGCCAGCGCACCGCCGCCACGGAACGGCACCAGCGTCGCCGCGGAGAGCGGATCCATGCCGGCGTCGGAGAGCAGCGTCTGCACGGTGAAGCCATCGATGGCGGTAGCGCCGGAGGCCGCATAACTCATGGCGCCGGGATTGCTCTCGATGCCTTCCAGCAGCTCCTCGACGCTCTCATAGGGCGAGTCGTCGGCCACTGCCAGGATCATCGGCGTAGCTTCGAGGGCGCTGAGGAAGGTGTATTCGTCCCAGTCGACGCTGCTGTTGGCGTTGACGGCGGGGGATAGCGCCATGCCGACGCGGGCCAGCAGTAGGGTGTAGCCATCGGGGTCGGAGCGCGATACGTCCCGCGCGCCGGTCATGCCGCCAGCGCCGGACTGGTTGACCACTGTGATGGGCTCGCCGAGGAATTCGCGGGCCGACTCGGCCAGCGCACGGCCGGCGAGGTCGGACGCACCGCCCGGGCCGTAGGGCACCACCAGGGTGACCGACTCCGACGGGTAGCTCTGGGCATTGGCGGCGCAGCTCACCAGCAGGGTGGCTGCAGCCAGGCTCAAGGCACGTTTCATGTTCGTCTCCTTCATGTTGTTGTGGCAGACGCTCACCTGGGGAGCGAGCTATCGAGCCGTTTCAGCATAGGCGGGTATGAAATACATTGCAAAAAAATGCCTTGCTATGCATATTGATTCTACTGGTGGCGCAATACTGCATGCCGCTTCCCTGTCATAAAGCGCCAGGAGAGCTTATGAAACTCAAGGAGATCGAAGCCTTCGATGCCTTCATGAAACACGGCACCACCAAGGCCGCGGCCGAGGCGCTGGCGATCAGCCAGTCGATGGTCAGCCGCCTGTTGAGCGGCCTGGAGGAGGAGTTGGGCTTTGCGCTGTTCAAGCGCAGCAGGAACCAGCTGGCGCCCACCGAAGAGGCGTTTCTCTACCACGCCTCGGTGCTGCGGCTGATGGCCAGCATCCGCGATACCCAGAAAGATGCCGAAGCGATCTCCAACAACCAACTGGGCAGCGTGGTGGTCGCAGCCCAGCCGATCTTCTGCGACACCTTCCTGCTCGACGTGATCAAACGCTTCAAGGAGCGCCACCCCAAGGTTGGGGTGCGGGTGGTCGATGCCGGGCTGCAGGAACTGCTCAAGATGATCGACAACAACACCTGCGACGTGGCGCTTGGCATCACTCTCGAGGCCGATACCTACGGCGCCAGCGTCACCAGTCTGGCGCGCTGCAGCGCACGCTGCATCATGCATCGCAGCCACGAGCTGGCGGGCGACCCGGTGGTGCCCATCGTCAACTTGCAAAACCAGACCTTCGTCGAGCTGATGGCCGACAGCCCGCTGCGCGCCAGGGTCGACTACATCATGCAAGCCATCGACATCAAACGGCATATCGCCGCTGAGCTCAGACACATGCGAGGGGTCTGCGCGCTGGTCGACCGTAACGTGGGTATTGCCGTCGTCGACCCCATCGCCGAACTGCTGCTGCACGGCACATCGGTCGTATCCAAGCCGCTCGATCCCGCCATCGAGTGGGAGATTGCGCTGCTCAAGTCCAAGAGCCGCCCGCTAAGCAAGGTCGCCGACGCCTTCTGCGACGAGATTCATGAAGAGATCGACACCCTCAAGGAAATGGGCATCCTCAAGCCACTGCATCGCGGCTGAAGCCGCTCCCACATTTGCCTTGGCCCCGCCCCCGTGTAGGAGCGACTTCAGTCGCGATGCAGCGCGCAGCGCTGCCAGGCAGGCTAACCCATCGCGGCTGAAGCCGCTCCCACATTTGCCTTGGCCCCCGCCCCCGTGTAGGAGCGACTTCAGTCGCGATACAGCGCGCAGCGCTGCCAGGCAGGCAAGTTCATCGCGGGTAAAGCCGCTCCTACATTAACCTCGGCGCCTCTCCCAGTGTAGGAGCGACTTCAGTCGCGATGCAGCGCGCAGCGCTGCTGGGGTAGGGCAACCCCATCGCGGGTAAAGCCGCTCCTACATTTGCCTTGGCCCCCGCCCCCGTGTAGGAGCGACTTCAGTCGCGATTGCAGCGCGCAGCGCTGCTGGGGTAGGGCAACCCCATCGCGGCTGAAGCCGCTCCCACATTTGCCTTGGCCCCCGCCCCCGTGTAGGAGCGACTTCAGTCGCGATGCAGCGCGCCGCGCTGCCAGGCAGGCTAACCCATCGCGGCTAGCGACGGCTTAAAACCGACTATGCTAATAAAAAAGAAGTAGGGATGTTTCAACATGGGCTCTACAACTCAGCCCCATAGCCAAGCGCTGCGTCGCGGACGTGTCTCGCTGCAGCACCATGTCTATCTCATAACCACGTGTACGCAACAACGACTGCCGCTATTGAGCTCCTGGCCGCCGGCAAGGTGTGTGGTGAAGGAAATGCAGGCACTGGAGCAGGATGGCTGGGTCTCTTCGCTCTCTTATGTGGTCATGCCAGATCATCTGCACTGGCTTTTCGTACTTGAATACACGGAGCTGGGTGCTGTGGTGCGGCGCTTGAAAGGGCGCTCGGCACGAGCCATCAACGGTTATCTCAATCGACGTGGCCCAGTATGGCAGCCTGGCTACCATGATCGAGCGTTACGTGGTGAGGAAGACCTACGCAGCATTGCACGCTATATCGTGGCCAATCCATTAAGAGCAGGGCTGGTGGATAATATCGGGCAATATCCGCTATGGGATGCCAAGTGGCTATAACCCCATCGCGGCTGAAGCCGCTCCTACATTGGCCTTGGCGCCACTCCCATGTGGGAGCGAATTCATTCGCGATGCAGTGCGCAGCGCTGCCGGTTAACGCCTCAGCGCTGGGCCTCGGCGCGCAGTGCGGCGATGACCTCGCGCGGTAGGCCGGAAATCTCGGCAATCATCTGATCGTCCATCTCGGTGCGGGAGATCAAATTGCGGGCCGTCTCCTGCCTACCTTCCTGGCGGCCTTCCTGCCGACCTTCCTGCCGTCCTTCTTGACGGCCTTCTTGGCGCTCTCTTTTCGCCCAGCTCTCCAACTTCTCTGCCAGCATATCTTTGTCCTCTACCAGACTGTTGAGCCGATTCAGGTTGACGCCCGCCCCAAGCCACTGCAGATGGCGCTTGAGCCAGCGGGTGATGATGGCATCGGTACGCTCCTTGTGGGGATCGTTCTGAATGATCGCCACGATGCGGTCAACGGCCTGCTGCAGCGCGTGGCGGTCGGCCGTGGCGTTCTCGATGCCGAACACACCGCTGAGTGGCGTGTGGCGCTCCAACAGCTCCTCATCAGTATAGCGCCCCTCGTCGATCAGGTAGCCGGTATCGTGGTGGTTGCTGGCCATGGGGCACCATCTGTAATTTACTGACTATATATACAGTATATGTGCGTTGCAGCAGAATACCACTCCAGCAACCCCATCGAGACTGAAGCCTCTCCTACATTGGCCTTGGCGCCACCCCGTGTAGGAGCGACTTCAGTCGCGATTGCAGCGCGCAGCGCTGCCGGGTAGGCAAGCTCATCGCGGCTAAAGCCGCTCCTACATAGGCCTCGGCGAGATACCTCCTGTAGGAGCGAATTCATTCGCGATTGCAGCGCGCAGCGCTGCCGGTTGGGTTACCAGCGATAGGCCGCCGCCAGGCGCGCACCGTGTTCGGTTTCGCGGCCGGAGAAGGAGCCTTCGTACTGGCCGCTGATGGCTACGCTGCTGTGGCCCTGCAGTTCGCGCTCCCAGCTCAGGCCGGTGGTCACATCGGCGCTGTGTACGCTGCGGTTATCCGGGGTGATCACGAAGCTGCCGCCGCCGGTGTCGGCGCTGAGCGAGGCCTGGGTGGCGCCCCCAGACTGGTCGCGCATGCCCCAGGCCAGGCCGCCGGTAAGGTGAATCACGCTGGCTTCACGGCGGCGCATCACATGGCCGGCATCCACCCCCAGGCTGGTGCGCCACACGTTCTGTCGCTGCGAGCCGTATTCCATGCTCAGCGACGAGTCGCCGTGTTCGGTGTAGGCGGTCTGATGCAGCCAGCTGTGCATCAGCCGCGCATTGGGCACTAGTTCCCAGTCGTTATCGAGATCGATCACATAGCTGGCGCCCAGCGCCAGGGTCATGTCCTCGCTGCGGTTGCTGCCTTCCACCACCTCGGTGGTCGTGCCGGCAATCTCACGGCGGTGCTCGTTGTCGCCGAAGCCGGCCATCAGGGTGGCATCCAGGATCACCGCATCGCGCCGCCAGGCGGTGTAAGCACCCACGCTGACGCTGTCGATCTCGGTGCGCGCATTGGCAGCATCGTCGCCCTGTACGCGACCCTGGCCCACGCCCATGAACAGCCCGGCGAGCCAGGCCTCGTTCAGCCAGCGATCCATGCCCAGCAGCGCGCCGTAAGTGCGGAAGTCGTAGCCGTCGCCGCTGCCCTTGCTCACATAGCCTTCAGCCCAGCTGCTGAACTGGCCGGGCGTGCTCGCCCCTTGGTGTGAGAGCTGTGACGCCATGCCCAGCAGGCCATCCACGGACTCGTGGTCGCCGTAGCGCAGGATGCTGGCATCCACGCCATGCCCACCCATGGCCTGCCAGCCTTCCAGTTGCTGCTGAGCGGTGTTGCCGGCCAGGGTGCTAGTGAGATTGAGGTTAGACCCCATCTGGCCACCCATGCCGGTGCTGGCAAAACGCTTGCCCAGGGTGTTGAGCATGCTGCGGCTGGCGCTGACATTGGCATCTCGTGTCCCGCTGCGCGACACATTGGAGCTCATGCTTTGCACGAAACGCGCGCGCTGGGTATCGTCCAAGTCGGCTAATGCCGCCAGCGCTTGCAGCAGGGGGCCATCCGGATCGCGCTGCATTAACTGGTTCACCACTCGGTCCAGGTATGCGCCACCGGGTTGGCTCGGGCTATTGGTAACCGGAGTTTCGAACAACGACAAGGCAGCAACTTCTTCGATAATTTCCTCGACGATCTCTTCGGGGAGCGCCTCCTCTAGTAAGACACCACCCGGGCCAAGCACGAAGAACGACAGCGGGAAGTCGACCAAGTCGTTATCGGACGGGGTGTAGGAGAGGATGACCACCGTGTACTGCTGGCCGCGGTCGAGGCTTTCCTGAACGGCCGGACAGCGGACCGTAGAGGTATTACCAGGCCGATTGCAGTCGTTGCTGGGTGGCAGGGTGCTGTCGTCATTGAATGCCAGCAGGTTCTCGCCCGGGGACTCGGGATCAAAGCTGCCCAGGTAGACGATCATCGCACTATCGAAGGGGGCAAAGGTCTGGCCGAAGATATACTCGCCAGCGGTATCGGGCGTGAAGCCTTGTGAGGCATAACGATAGATCGTCGAGCCAACACTGAAGCCTCCGTCATTGAATTGTCTATCTGTCAAAAAAGTTTGCTCGAAGCCCACCTCGCCGATCTCGGCGTTGTCTGCTGTCAAGGTAAATTCGGTCAGCACATCGGCATGAGCGGTGAGGGCGCTGGCGGCACAGGCGGCGGCGAGCAGGGTGCGGCGGAAAGTACCAATGGATGGCTGCATGAGCTTCTCTGAGTATACGGTGTTGTTATATCGCTGTGTGTGAAGTATCGGCTGAGGAATGGCTGACTTTAGCCACCTGCATGCCTGGCATGCGCTGCCTTTCTTGTACGCAAGGAGCATACCTTGGTGAATGTATAAGTGACTGATAGACTTGGCTTTGCCTCCACTCATGCAGCCTGTATCCTTGCGGGCACAACTAAAGTTAGACGTTCAACAAAATGCTACGGGGGGCGGCTGGAGCAGATTTGCGCCACTCCTTAGAATAGTGGCGTCTCGCATCGCGCAGCACAGCCTATGCGATGGGATGGCCACCAACATTGATAGGCCAGCGGCAACGGAAGGCGCATAGTGAGTCATGGACCTCATGACGAGGGCATGGATCAGTAGGGCAGACCTCTCCCAGGGACGGGAGGCAAGCCTGCTATGGCGTCTTTTCGCTCTGCCGGCACACTGCCGACCAAAGGGCCCGGGAAAGCGTCCGTTCACAATCCCCGGGCGGTAGCGTGCCCGAGCGGTAGAGCCCACTTGCCTCAGTGTGGGAGCGAATTCATTCGCGATTGCAGCGCGCAGCACTGCCGAAATAGCGCCATCATGAGTGCAACGAGGCCACCATGCCCGACGATATCCGCTGGCAACAACGCTTTACTAATTTTGTGAGTGCTTTCACACAGCTTGAGAGCGCCATTGACGAGTACGGCGACACCACGCTGGACATCATCAAGGAAGGCATCATCCAGCGCTTCGAGTTCACTCACGAGCTCGCCTGGAAGGTCATGAAGGACTACCTGGAATATGAGGGTATTCAGAACATTACCGGCTCGCGCAGCGCGGCACGCAAGGCGTTCAACGTGGGATTGGTAGAGAACGGGCAAGCCTGGATGGACATGATTGAAACCCGGAACCATACGGTGCACGCCTACCGGCAGAGCATCCTGGAGGCCGAGTTCAGAAAGATCGTGGACCGGTACTATCCGGCGTTACGGCAGTTCAAGCAGAGCATGGAAGAGCGGCTGTGACATTCGGCCTGCCGCAAGAGGCGCTCAGCGATATCCGCCAAGTGCTGGCCTCGACGCCCGGCGTCGAAAAGGTGCTGATCTATGGCTCGCGAGCCAAGGGCACTAGTCGTGCGGGGTCGGATATCGACTTGGTGCTTTTCGGCAAGATCACCGATGTCGATCTGTCTCGGCTGCTTGATAGATTGGACCAACTCAATACGCCCTATCTCTTCGATATCATCAGGTACGACGAGATCGACAGCGATGCACTGCTTGACCACATCAGCCGTGTCGGGCAGCGCTTTGATGTTGACATGGCAAACACATCGCGCAGCGCTGCTGGGCCAACCCAACCCCATCGTGACTGAAGTCACTCCCACATTGGCCTTGGCGCCACCCCAGTGTGGGAGCGAATTCATTCGCGATTGCAGCGCGCAGCGCTGCTGGGCCAACCCAGCCCCATCGTGACTGAAGTCACTCCCACATTGGCATTGGCGCCGCCCTTAGTGTGGGAGCGGCTTCAGCCGCGATGCAGCGCGCAGCGCTGCCGGGGTAGAGCAACCCCATCGTGACTGAAGTCACTCCTACATGAACCAAGAGGCAATACCCCCCGTGTAGGAGCGAATTCATTCGCGATGCAGCGCGCAGCGCTACCGGGGTAGAGCAACCCCATCGTGACTGAAGTCACTCCTACATTAACCAAGAGGCAATACCTCCCGTGTAGGAGCGAATTCATTCGCGATTGCAGCGCGCAGCGCTGCCCAACGTGCTACACCACCTGCCTACCTCAGGACATGACAGACCGCATGGCGACTCACTGAATGGAAATTTCTGCAGTCATCACCCTCGCCACGGTAGTGGCGGTGCTCGGTACCTTGGCCTTAACGCGCATCGCCCCGGATATCATCCTGATGGGTGCCATGGGCTTTCTCATCGTCAGCGGCATTCTCAGCCCCGGCGAGGCCTTGGTGGGGTTCTCCAACCCCGGGGTGATGACCATCGCGGTGCTCTATGTGCTGGCCGCCGGCCTCAAGGAGACCGGCGCTATTCAATGGATCGCCCACAAGCTGCTAGGCCAGCCCGCACGCTTGCGCCAGGCCCAACTGCGGGTATTGCTGCCGACCGCCGGTCTCAGTGCCTTCATGAACAACACCACCGTGGTGGCGATGTTCATCCCCGCCATCCAGGAGTGGGCCGCACGCCTCAAGCTGCCGCCTTCCAAGCTGCTGCTGCCGCTCAGCTATGCCGCCATCATCGGCGGCACCTGCACGCTGATCGGCACCAGCACCAACCTGGTGGTGGATGGCCTGCTGCAGAGCCAGAAGGGCATTGGCCTCTCGATGTTCTCGCTGGCCTGGGTTGGCGTGCCGCTGGTACTGGTGGGTGGCACCTTTCTCTACCTGTTCGCCGACCGCCTGCTACCCGACCGCCAAGGGGCGCTGGAACAGCTGGAGCAGGCGCGTGAATACGCGGTGGAAGTGATCGTCGCCGAGAAAGGGCCGCTGGTGGGCAAGACCATCGCCGATGCCGGCCTGCGCAGCCTGACCCACGGCTACCTGGCCGATATCGAACGCCACGGCCGGCTGCTCACCGCGGTACCGCCGGAGACCGAACTGATGGCCGGCGATATCCTGATCTTCATCGGCGCGCCGGAGTGCGCCCGCGAGCTGCGCCGAGTCAACGGCCTGCAGCCCGCCAGTGGCGACGTGCACAAGCTCGACATCGCCCACCACAAGCGCTGCCTGGTAGAGGCGGTGATCGGCCCCGACTTCGGCGGCCTCAACCAGACCGTCAAGGCCTCGCGATTTCGCTCGCGCTACCAGGCGGTGATCATCTCTATCTCACGCCACGGCAAGCGCATCCCCGGCAAGCTCGGCGCGATTACGCTACAGGTGGGCGACACCCTGCTGCTCGAGACCACCCAGGACTTCGTCGACCAGTACCGCTACCGCAAGGATTTCCTGCTGGTCAGCGCGCTCAACGACTCCACTCCGCCAGACTTTCGCAAGGCACCGCTGGCGCTGGGGATTCTCGCCGGCATGGTGATTACCAGCGCCACTGGGCTGCTCAGCATCCTCGAGGCCGCACTGCTGGCCGGCGGCGCCATGCTCGCCACGCGCTGCATCACCGCCAGCAAGGCACGCCGCTACGTCGATCTCTCGGTGCTGGTGGTCATCGCTGCCTCCTTTGCCCTGGGCGCCGCCATGACCACCACCGGCGCCGCCGCCCAGGTCGCCCAGTGGCTGCTGTTGATCGACGACCTGGCGCCCTGGGCCGCGCTGGCGCTGGTTTACGTGATGACGGTGATCTTCACCGAGTTGATCACCAACAACGCCGCCGCGGTATTGATGTTCCCCATCGCCGTGGCGGTGGCCGAGCAGCTTGGCGTCAGCTTCATGCCGTTCGTCATCGCCATCATGTTCGCCGCCTCGGCCAGCTTCATGACCCCGCTGGGCTACCAGACCAACCTGATGGTGCTGGGCCCCGGCGGCTACCGCTTTACCGACTACCTGCGCCTCGGCGCGCCGCTCAGCCTTATCGTCGGCGCCACCGCCGTGGGGCTGATCCCCCTGGTGTGGGGGTTCTAGCCACGAGCTGCCCGCAACGAGCCCGACGCCCGAATACTAAGGAGCCCTTTCCTTGACCGCTTTCGTATCGAACGTACTACGCGCCCGCCTGATTGAGGGCGTGCATGCCGCAGGCCGCGAGGTCATGGCCATCTATGCCCGCGACTTCAGCGTCGAGACCAAGGACGACCAGAGCCCGCTCACCGAGGCCGACATGGCCTCGCACCACGCGCTGGTCGCACTCCTTGAAGACCTCACCCCCGAGGTGCCGGTGCTCTCCGAAGAGTCCGCCGAGATTCCCTATGCCACCCGCCAGGCCTGGCAGCGCTACTGGCTGATAGACCCGCTGGACGGCACCAAGGAGTTCGTCAACAAGAACGGCGAGTTCACCCTCAATGTGGCGCTGATCGAAGAGGGCGTCCCGGTGTTCGGCATCGTCTACGCCCCGGTGCTGCAGACCACCTGGGTGGGCCAGGTAGGTGGCGAGGCCTTCAAGATCGCCCAGGGCATCTATGCCAACATCCAGGTACGCGAACTGCCCGACCCCGAAGTTGCACCTTGGAAAGTAGTGGGCAGCCGCCGCCACGGCGCCGAGACCTTCGAGGCCTTCTGCGCCGGCCTGCCTGCCCATGAGTGCGTTTCCATGGGCAGCTCGCTCAAGCTCTGCTTGGTAGCCGAAGGCAACGCCGACCTCTACCCGCGCCTGGCCCCCACCAGCGAATGGGACACCGCCGCCGCCCAGGCCGTGGTCACCGCCGCTGGCGGTGAGGTGCTCAACGTCGAGACCCTCGAACCACTGCGCTGCAACCAGCAGGAGAGCGTGCTCAACCCGTTCTTCATCGTCTGCGGGCAGCGCGACGAGCGCTGGGAAAGCGCGCTGCGTGCCAGCTTGCAGTAGGGAGTAGTGTCATGAGGCTGAGCGAAAAGGATATTAAGATTATTAAATCTGCCACTAAGGATATTTTTGGCTCAGATGCACAGGTCGTACTGTTTGGATCACGAACGGATGATGCGGCAAGAGGTGGTGATATAGACTTGCTGGTACAAGTAGATACATTTGTTGAACGTCCAGCTTGGGATGTTGCAAGACTCCAGGCCAAAATTATCAAGCAGTTAGGGGATAGAAAAATCGATATCCTTCTTGATGCACCCAATATGCCTAAAGCTGCAATTCATCGTGTCGCCAAAGCACAAGGTATTGCTCTGTGAAAACATCTTATGAGCAGCAAGAGCGCCTAAAGTTTCTCATGCGAGTGGTGAAGAAGGAAGTACGGCATCTGGAATATGCTGCAGGTCCTAATTAATCTAGAAAAGGCTGAGAAATACGGTTGGCTTGATTCGTCTGAGGATTGGATAGCTCTAAGACAGTTACGTAATCAGATGATTCATGAGTACATTGAAAATCCTCGAGTACTCTTCGATGCACTCACTGCTGCCTATGCTAACATGAGCATCCTGCAAAATATGGCTAATAGTCTTGAGGTTCAAGCCAATAAAGTTTTGAATTAAATATATATTGATTAGCCTCATTGCGCTTTTCCCCTGAATGCTTCAGCGAATATAATTTTCCAAGGTATTGTCGATGTCTGGAATCACCCCCGAACGTCAAACCCACCTCAAGCAGCTCGAGGCGGAGTCGATCCATATCATCCGTGAAGTCGCCGCCGAGTTCCGCCATCCGGTGATGATGTACTCCATCGGCAAGGACTCCTCGGTGATGCTGCACCTGGCGCGCAAGGCCTTCTACCCGGGCACGCCGCCGTTCCCGCTGATGCACATCGACACCACCTGGAAGTTCAAGGAGATGATCCAGTTCCGCAACCGCATGGCGGCGGAGGCTGGCATGGAGCTGATCGTGCATACCAATGAGGAGGGGCGGGCGGCTAACATCAACCCCTTCGACCACGGCAGCGCCAAGTACACCGACGTGATGAAGACCCAGGCGCTCAAGCAGGCGCTGACCCAGCACGGCTTCGATGCCGCCTTCGGCGGTGCGCGCCGCGACGAGGAGGCCAGCCGCGCCAAGGAGCGGGTCTACTCGTTCCGCGACAAGTACCACCGCTGGGACCCCAAGAACCAGCGCCCGGAGCTGTGGAGCATCTACAACGCCAAGGTCAACAAGGGCGAATCGATCCGCGTGTTCCCGCTCTCCAACTGGACCGAGCTGGACATCTGGCAGTACATCTACCTCGAGCAGATCCCCATCGTGCCGCTCTACTACGCCGCGCCGCGGCCGATCGTCGAGCGCGACGGCATGCAGATCATGGTCGACGACGAGCGCCTGCCGCTTGAGCCTGGCGAAGTGCCCGAGGAGAAGTGGGTACGCTTCCGCACCCTGGGCTGCTACCCGCTCACCGGCGCGGTGGAGTCGCATGCCGCGACCCTGCCCGAGATCATCCAGGAGATGCTGCTGACCAAGACCAGCGAACGCAGCGGCCGGGCCATCGACCACGACCAGGCCGGCTCCATGGAGAAGAAGAAGCGCGAGGGATATTTCTAGTAGACACCGATGATCGCGACTGACGTCGCTCCTACAGGGCAAATAACCCGGTGTTGTGGGAGCGGTTTCAACCGCGATAGTCCGCTCGAGTCACCTTCCCTATATCTATTTCTTCAGGATTGATTATGTCTCATTCTTCGCCCTTGATCGCCGACGATATCGAGTCCTACCTCAAGGAACACGAGAACAAGGACCTGCTGCGCTTCATCACCTGCGGCAGCGTCGACGACGGCAAGTCGACCCTGATCGGGCGGCTGCTGCACGACTCCAAGATGATCTACGAGGACCAACTGGCGGCGATTACCCAGGCCTCCAAGACCAGCGGCACCACCGGTGACGCCGTCGACCTGGCGCTGCTGGTCGACGGCCTGCAGTCGGAGCGCGAGCAGGGCATCACCATCGACGTCGCCTACCGCTTCTTCTCCACCGACAAGCGCAAGTTCATCATCGCCGACACCCCAGGCCACGAGCAGTACACCCGCAACATGGCCACCGGCGCCTCCACCGCCAGCCTGGCGGTGATCCTGATCGACGCCCGCTACGGCGTGCAGACCCAGACCCGCCGGCACAGCTTCATCGCCGACCTGCTGGGCATCCAGCACCTGGTGATCGCGGTCAACAAGATGGACCTGGTCGACTTCTCCCAGGCGCGCTACGACGAGATCGTCGCGCAGTACCAGGAGGTCGCCGCCAAGCTCCACGCCCCGGACATCCGCTTTATCCCGCTCTCGGCGCTGAACGGCGACAACGTCGTCGACGCCAGCCAGCACACCCCCTGGTACCGCGACGCCAGCGGCGCCCCCGGCGCCACGCTGCTGCAGCTGCTCGAAAGCGTCGAGATCACCCACGACCAGAACCTCAGCGACCTGCGCTTCCCGGTGCAGTACGTCAACCGCCCCAACCTCGACTTCCGCGGCTACTGCGGCACCCTGGCCGCCGGCATCCTGCGCCCCGGGCAAGCGGTCAAGGCGCTGCCCTCGGGCAAGACCAGTGCAGTCGAACGCATCGTCACCTTCGACGGCGACCTCGACGTCGCCTATCCCGGTCAGGCCATCACCCTCACGCTCGCCGACGAGATCGACATCTCCCGCGGCGACTGGCTGGTCAGCGCCGAGGCCGAAGTCCCGCTGGTGGTCGGCTTCGACGCCGACATCGTCTGGATGCACGACACTGCCCTCGAGCCCGGCAAGCTCTACGACCTCAAGCTCGCCACCCGCGACCTGGCCGGCAAGGTCACCGCCATCGACTACCAGATCGACGTCAACACCCTCGAACACCGCCACGCCGAGCACCTCGACCTCAACAGTATTGCCCGCTGCAGCGTCGAGCTCACCGCCCCGGTACCGGTGGACGACTACCGCAAGAGCCCCGGCACCGGCAGCTTCATCCTCATCGACCGGCTGACCAACGTCACCGTCGGCGCCGGCATGATCCACCAGCCCACCGACAGCGAAACGCCCTACGAGTACCGCGCCCACGACAGCAAGGCCAACGTCGTCTGGAACCGCACCAGCGTCACCCAGGCCATGCGCGAGCAGCTCAACGGCCACAGCGGCAAGTGCATCTGGTTCACCGGGCTCTCCGGCTCCGGCAAGTCGACGCTCGCCAATGCTCTCGACATCGAGCTCAACCGGCGCGGCTACCACACCATGCTGCTGGACGGCGACAACGTGCGCCACGGGCTGTGCAAGGACCTCGGCATGAGCGAAGCCGACCGCGCCGAGAATATCCGCCGCGTCGGCGAAGTCGCGCGGCTGTTTGCCGAAGCCGGCATCATCGTCATCACCGCCTTTATCTCGCCGTTCCGCAAGGACCGCGACGCGGTGCGCGCGCTGTTCGACGACGACGCCTTTATCGAAGTGCACGTCGACACCCCGCTGGACGTATGTGAGCAGCGCGATCCCAAAGGCCTGTACCAGAAGGCGCGGGAGGGCAAGATCAAGGACTTTACCGGGATTGATAGTCCTTATGAGGTACCACCGCGCGCAGAAGTAATTTTAAAGAGCGATATATTTACTCAGCAGGAATTAGTCAAGAAATTGATTAAGATTTCTGTCTGATTGATCATAAAGGAAGTGATATGAACAATGTTTATCTCCATTTTGGCGCTCACAAAACTGGCTCAACTCTATTTCAAAAATGGCTGAAAGAAAATAATGATTTTTTTCATGAATCCAATGTCGAACTTTATGTTAAGAAAGACCTAAAAGAGGAGCTAGGTGAGTGGGCTTCTTGGTCCATAGAGGAAAAGGAACTTACTAGTAGGTTTCCCCAAAAATTTAACAACTTCTTGCAGAGTGTTGATGGGAAAAAGGATGTTCTAATCTCTTACGAAGGGTTTCTTGGCGGGCTCGACCTAAGTAAATCAGGTGTGATTTATCCTAATGCAAGCAAAATTTGTTCACTTTTCAGCGATGGCTTGAAAGAATCAAATGTAAAAGTTTCATTTAGCATAAGAAGTTACGACGAATTCATCGAGTCAAGTTATAAGTGGCTAGTGAAACATGGGATGGGAAAGCAGTTTAAAAAATATCATTTAGGAATAAAGAAGGATGGGTTTAGTTGGGCGCCGGTTGTTGATTCAATAGTCGGAAATTTCGGAGAGGAAAATGTTTTTCTATGGGATTATGAGGATTATAAACAATCCCCTCAAGAAATGCATAAAAAGATAATGAGTTTTTATTATGGACGAAATATAAACCATGATTTCCAAATCCCAGGGGAAGAGATGGTGAATGTCTCCTTTGGCAAGATTCCATTAAGGCTGTCAAGAGCTTTTAATGAGGAAATCAATAAGACCCCTAGTTTGAATCCTCAAGATAGGAAGAAAGCAAAAAGAGCCATGAGGAAAGTTTTAGAAAGTCAGTTTAATGAAGGAGAGATGGGAGGGAAGCCGATTTTATTGAATGACATAGAAATAAAAGAATGGAGGGAAAAATATAGAGAAGATATCTCAAGGTTGAAAGAAAAGTACAGTCAAGCATTCTATGTGGGTGTCTAAGGTTTCTACAGTAAATGATATTTTTTAATATATCGGGTAGATGTTGGTTTAAAATTTACTTATTCTATGGCGGATAGCTGATTGCGTTTAATGCATGTCGAAAGAATCATGGGGCAAGGTCGTAGATATTATCTTGGGTTTCTATGGCTGCTAAAAGAGGTATGGATAAGTAATACAAAGTCCTTCATGAAGGTGGTGGTTGCATCAGGGATTGGAGTGTTCTTGAGTGGGGTCTCACTAGCATCAATACTATATTTTTTGAACTTGTTTGAAACTAATGGCGAGGTACCATTTCTTGGCCCAGTAAAAGATCTTCTTCACACAGGAGTTTTTTTGTACCTGCTAATAGGTGCTTTGGTGTTTCTTATAGCAGGGTTTTACCTTGTGTATCTTGCAAAAAAGCTAAGTATTGCTCTAGGTGCAGAGTTTCAAGTTCACTGTGCTGGGAAAATACTTACTTCGTTTGGTGGCAAGCTGACTGTGCCTGCAGCTTACATGAGTGAAAATAGACTATACCTTGAACTGAATAGGCTTCAAAACTCTGACGCACGCCAATGTGGTATGGCTGTCAGACGAATTTTGCAAAGTGTTGTCGCCATACTCGTAGTGCCAGTAGGGTTTGTTGTCATGAGTCTATTGAGCTGGCAGTCAACAATTTTTATTATTATTTTGGTTTTTTTGGCTGGTCCCGTCTACTATATAATTAACTTGGGTGCTACGAAAGCGACAAAAGACCATGAAATGCTGAGCTCTCCAGCTAGAAAAAGCACTTTAGATATATTAAAAAGAGGCGATGAGCTAACTGAGGTTAATGTTAAAAAAGGGCGGCCAGTTCTATCTGCTCACGATAGTGGGGGTGCCTTTATAAAGGCATCTGATGCTTTTAGGAGACGCTTTACAGCCTTAGCTGAGGCTGAGTATATGAGCCAGTGTATAATGGCGATAGGGATATTCGTGCTGCTTACCTATATGGGATATTTAGCATTAATTAACCAAGTTAGCTGGACTTTTATCCTCGGCTTTTTGGTTGTGTTCAGATTTACCATGGCCGCCTTTAAGCAGTTGTTTCAAACGATGGCGACATATTCAAGACTTTTTCCTGCAATCCATCGCGTCTGTGATTTTTTATCACATGGAAATGGAACAGGTCAGTCATACAGCTGTCTGCCAGACAAGTTTGTAGTACGCGTGATGAAAGATGGTATATATAATGGTGGTAGACGATTGTTTATTGAGTCAGGCCAGACCATTGGGATTACAACAGATGTGCCTGTCAATAGATATACGCTAAGACACTATGCCAGAATTCTAGTTGGTCAAAGATATAGCGAACTTGATAGTCTTATAACTAAAATGGTCATTATCAGTAGTGATAGGAAGGTCCTATCACTCAAAGGAAATACCAAAATGGCTGCTGGAAATTTTGAGATTGATAAGGACAGTATAGTCTTTGTCAATGTGCAAACTTTGAGAGAAGATCCCGGACTGTGGGAAGAGTTGAAAAGGAAAGAGATTCGTTATCTTGTTGCATGTGATAAAACAGGTAAGGGAGTGCATAACCGTAAGGTGGATATCCACTTAGTTGGTGCGGATGATGGTAAGTTAGTTGCTGCTGGGACTGTAGACTTTATTAAAGCTAATGCTTCGAAAATATCAAATGTTGTACAGAGTCGGCGTGATAAATTGGTGAAAACCTTCTCTGATAATGAAATTGATGAAGATATATGATAAAGCGAAATAGTTAAGATGCTAGGAGGGCATATGAAAATTATCGATTGCACGCTTAGAGATGGCGGTTATTATAACGATTGGGACTTCGATAAAGTCTTGGTTGAAAAGTACCTTGAAGCAATGGCCGATGCAAAAATAGACTTTGTAGAGATTGGCTTTAGGTTCATTGACAAAGAGACCTTTTACGGCGCCTATGCTTTTGCCACCGACAAATGGCTTGAGACGCTAAGGGTACCCGATGGCGTTACCTTGGGTGTCATGTGTAATGCTAAGGACCTATTGGCAGGGGGAAATCCTCGTGCTCAAGTGATGGAGACTTTCTCTCCGGCAGATGAGTCTCCTGTAGAGCTCGTGCGAATTGCTGCTCACTTCAAGGAAGCCGAAGCCTGTGAGGAAGCGATCTATGCGCTCCATGAACTGGGGTATAAGATTGGCTTCAATCTAATGCAGGCCGGTGGACGCTCGCCCGACGAGATTACGGCTAAAGCCGTGGCGATGGCTGAGTGGCCGCTGGAAGCACTTTACTTTGCCGATTCTCTCGGCAACATGTGGCCAGAGGACGTGGCCAATACCGTCAAGGCGCTTCGCAAAGGCTGGAGTGGAGAAATTGGCTTCCACTCTCATGACAACATGGGTAATGGCTTGGCCAATACGCTCGCGGCCTATGAAGCAGGGGCCACATGGCTGGATGCAACTGTATTGGGAATGGGGAGAGGCGCAGGGAATGTGCGCCTCGAGTATTTGTTGTTGGAACTGGCTAGGAAAAACATACGTGAATCACGGTTAGACAGCCTTCTTGATCTGGTCGTGAGTGATTTCCTTCCCATGCAGGAACGCTGCAAATGGGGGCCGAATCTCTTTTACCATCTTTCGGCACTGTATGGCGTTCACCCTACTTACGTCCAGGAAATGCTTAGTGAGGGCCGCTATGACCACGATCAAGTCATCGCGGCGCTTCAGCGTCTCGGGGAAACAAAAGCGTCGGGCTACTCTTATTCTACCCTGCTTGAGGCAGTCGGTGGTGGCGAGCAGCACTCCGTAGAGGGCAGTTGGGTTGCCAAGGACTGGCTCAAAGACCGTAATGTCTTGCTAATTGGACCGGGGGAAAGCAGCCGTGATCACATGGAAGCTCTCATACATTACATAGATGAGCATGATCCTTTTGTGATATGTCTGAACAGTAATCCTTGGTTCCCGTCAGATCGCATCGACGCCTGGGTTGCATGTAACACCAATAGAATGCTGATGGACCAGGATTACTATCATCAGCATACGGGACAGCTTATTACCCCGGCAGGTGCAATCCCTGAGAAAATGCGTGACTCACTCAAAAACTGGAAGTTGATGGACTATGGCCTTAAGCTTGATGCCTCGCGCTTCGTAATCAGTGAAACTGAGTGTGTGATACCTACGCCACTTACGCTTTTGTACGCTATAGCACTGGTAAATGCGGCAGGCGCATCTTCCGTGCAAGCTTGTGGGCTAGATGGCTATAAGTCACATGATCCACGGCATATTGAAATTGAAGAAGCACTGAAGCTATATCATAAATCTAGTCCTGAACCTCTCCAGGTAATATCGATTACACCTACAAACTTAAGCTTCAAGAAGAAAAGTGTATACGCGCCGGAGTATAATTAATGAAATGTCTTATCCTAATCCCTGCTCGATATCGCTCTAGCCGCTACCCGGGTAAGCCATTGGTAGACGTTGCAGGAAAAACGCTTCTACGCAGGGTGTGGGAGCGCTGCGAACCTGTATTAGGAGCCGACTCAGTCATTGTGGCAACGGATGATGATCGTATAGCGACGCATTGCGAAGAGCAGGGAATGCGCTGGGTTATGACTTCGTCTAGCTGCCTTACCGGCACTGACCGCTTGGCTGAAGCTGCCCAAGAGCTAGAAGCCGATCTCTACATCAACGTGCAGGGCGATGAGCCGTTAATACGTCCCGAAGACATACAAGCAGTTATTGAAGCAGCAAAGCAGTATCCTGGAGAGATTCTAAACGCTACTTGTGAGATAACTCACGAGGCTGATTATTTTAGTAAAAATGTACCGAAAGTTGTGGCTCGACCAGATGGGCGATTGCTGTATATGAGCCGTTCACCGATTCCAGGGAATAAACAGCGGGAATTCACCACATCTAGAAAACAAGTCTGTATCTATGCATTTCCACCTGAAGCACTGGCAGAATTCGCGGCTAAAGGAATGAAAACGCCACTAGAAGCATCCGAAGATATCGAGATTCTTCGCTTCCTCGAAATGGGTTATGAAATTCGAATGATCCCTGTTTCGGGCAGTTCGATTGCCATTGATGAACCTGAAGATGTGGCTCGAGTAATAGCAGCCTTAGATCAGAATGGAATGAGGTGAGCTATGGGAAGCGTAAACCATAATATCCTCAGTTACCCGACCTATTTTTTTGATTGTGATGGGGTCTTACTTGATAGTAATCGGGTGAAATCAGAAGCGTTCTATTTGGCAGCTGTTGATTATGGAGAAGAGGCTGCCCAGGAACTCGTTAAATACAATTCGGAAAATGGTGGAGTTTCGCGACAGGAAAAATTTCACTATTTCTTCGATACCATCTTGGGTTTCAATGACTTCCCGCATGATAAGTACATGCTAGCATTGGAGCGTTACGCTGAAAAAGTCCGAGAGGGGTTAGCCCAGTGTGCAATCGCACCGGGAGCACGCGAATTCCTAGAGTCACTACCTGAGGAAAGCCACTGTTTTGTGGTTTCAGGGGGCGAGCAGAACGAGGTGAAATGGGCGCTGGAAAAAAAGGATCTTGCCCGTTATTTTACAGATATATATGGTAATCCAGATGATAAGATGGAATTAGTGAGAGCTTCCAAAGCTCGCTATAACTGGAAATACCCTGCACTATTTTTTGGTGATGCTCGTTACGATCATGTCGTCGCCCAAGAGTTTGATATGGATTTTATTTTCATGCTGAAGTTTAGTGAATATAAAGACGCAAGGTCTTATGTAAAGGAAAACAGCCTATTTTCTGTCAATAAATTTGATGAGCTCTAGGGGTAAAGCTTAGTATGGCTACTATCTTAGCATTTGGTTTCCCTTTTACGCCTAAAAATAAATCCCGATTTACTGGGTTGGGCACAGGGCCTATCGTTCTTAAGAGCTTTCAAGAGAAATTGAATTCAAAGGTAATGTTGGTGTCTCCTGCGGCAAGGTACTATGCTAAGGACGACAATATTATGCCGCAAGAACACCGGCTAGTTATCAGGGGAACCTCGCAATCTTCGGCTCCCTTGGACCAACCTAAGTGGGAAAAACTACTTAAACTTGAAGCAACCATTATGGAAATGGAGGGGCGTACTCATATTCGCCAAGAGATTAGTACTCCGTCTATAAATGTATATGACAACAGAAGGAATAGTGTTAGAAACAAAATAGCATATTGGAATGAATTTGTTAATAAGCGAAAGTTAGTAGCATATGTCAATTCTAATGTTCCGCACTTAGTAGACGATTTGATATGTTATGAATTATGTAAAATCTATAACATTCCAGCAGCTTTTCCTTATCGTCTACCAATCGTACCAGGTGTAAGTGCTCGTTTGTACATCCCATATTCATTATACGAACATGGAAAAGTATACGATAGAGATGGAAGTGTAATAAGTTGCGATAGCATTAGTGACGACGAAGCCAGAGCTCCTTTGCCAGATGACTTGCGCTTGATTTATGATGAGGTAGTAGTTGCCGGAAAAAGCTTGTCGGAAGCTTCTAAAGAAGTACTAGAGAGAAGTGAGGTAGTGTTGCCAAAGCAATTCTCAAGGAAAATAAATGATGATGGTGTGATTGATTGGAAGAAAAAAATAAAGCATGTTTTAAAAGGCGAATGGATAACATTGAGTAGTAAAGTAGAATTATATAAAATTGAGCGAGAGAATAATAAAATATATAAGGAATTGGCGGAAAAGAAATTGCCGGCTAGACCATTTGTATATTTCCCTTTGCATATGCAACCAGAGGCAAGCTCCTGTCCATTAGGTGGTATGTACTCCGATCAACTTCGTGCTATTCGTGTGTTATCAGAAGCATTACCCAGTGGCTGGACGCTGATGGTGAAAGAGCATCCTGTTCAGGATCTAACTCGCCGTCCATTAGGTTGGTATCGTGAAATATTGAAAAATCAGAATGTGGAGTTGGCTAGCTTAGACTTATCTTCTGCAGATCTTCAACGTGAATGTAGGGCAGTAGCTACGCTTACAGGTACTGCCGCATGGGAAGCGTGGCTGTGGAGAAAGCCAGCAATTGTTATGGGGCATATACTCTTTCAGGAGGCACCAGGGATATATAAAGTAAGGTCGCTGAAAGATGCTAAAATAGCTCTTAGAAAAATTCAAGAAGGAGTGTTACATACTCAAGATGATATTCGTCTATTTCTTGGAAAGCTCGCAAAGTTGAGCTTTACTGGTCACTTAGATGCATATATCTCTCCTTGTATGTCTGAGGACTTCGATGCGGCGGCTAATGAGAGAGACATAGGTATACGGCTAGCCATGGCAATCATCGCTCAGCAGAAAGATACTGATAGAGCAATTATTAAGAAGCCATTTCCGGATGTCTCTTTGCAACAAGAGGCTCTGTAGCAAAAATGAGTTCAGATCAAGAACTGAATATGCCAGATATTGGTAATGCAGATAATAAAACCTCTGCTTTAGACAAGGAATGCAGCCAGCCTGAAGCGGTTATGCTGTGTAATACGTCTCTACATGTTCTTAATGCATTAGAGGCATGTGAGAAATTTAAAATTGAGCATGGCAATGTATGGATTGTAATAACTATGCCACCGCTAACCAATCCTGAAAATATCTATCCAATACTTAAACAAGGGAATTGGGGTAGAGTGATATGGATAGATGATCGCCCAAGAATAAGTCGCGGGTGGCGGTTTTTCTTAGGCCTATGGTATCAATATAAGTATCATAGAAAATGGCAAAGTCAACTTGTATCGTCTAAAAAAGTTAGAAGAATTTTTTGCCCTTTAAATCGACTGGTAATGAATCGCTTTGTGGTGAACTGGTTAAAGCCAAGGCAAGTGATATGGTACGACGACGGTACATTATCGTATGTATTGGCAAGGCAAATGGCTTTTTCTTCAAAAAAACAATAACGATTATCTCAGTATCTATTTGTAGCTATTTTATGTGTTCGTGACTGTTCCTATGATTTCGTTAAGATAAGAGGAATTGCTCGTGTGGGCTGGTTTAAAAAATCTTTTGAAACGTATTCCAGGTGTGTTATTTGCATGGAGATTGGTCAGAAAAGCGAATGCAGCGAGGGCGAAAGAATACATTAGGGATGCCATATACAAACAAGTGTTAGGGATACTTGGATTGCCGAAGCATACATCTGCCTTGATAGATGGTGATGAGAAAGTTATTAATAAAGACTTACCAAAAAACCAAATTTATTTTTCAATTTATGAGTTATGGCCGGTGGGTCCTGCAAATTGGAGCGAGAATAAGTTACTCTGGCTCAAAAGGAAAGCGGAGTCGGGCTCCAAAAGTGGTAAATCAGTTCATTTTCTAGGAGCCCCATTGGTTGAAAGGGAGGGTGTGCCAGAATCAACTTATTTTGAGTGGCTTCGCTCTATTGTGCACGAGTATGGTTCGCGAGAATTTATTTATATATTGCATCCACGTGAGAGTGACTTATTTGCTAACAAACTAGAAGCTAGTTTGGGTATTTCAGTTCTTCGTTATCGATTACCATATGAAGTAGAATTGTGCTTTATGGAGAGAAGACCGGCCATAGTATGCAGCTGGTTTTGTACAGCACTAGATAATTTGGCAGTTGCAAACATAAAAAATATGAATTTAGTCGGTTACCGCATTCCTCCAGTAAAGCTGCCTAGAAATAAACAAAAGCGACAGGCGGTAATTTTAGAAGCTGCGAGTCAATTCTATGCAAGGCATGAAAGTGGAGATAAAGTCAACATAAAGTCAGTCCCTTCGGAAGCGAATAAGACGACTCCTAAAGTCAAGGTGAGTATTCTGCTTGTCACAGAAGATAGTTGTCTTCTGCAGGAAGTGGAAAATCGGTTTAAAGAGGTATATACATTAATTCCTACGGTGGGAGTAAGAAAAGGTGAAAAATTACACGATGCTGTGATGAGAGCCTTGTCCGAAACGGGCGTCGCTAAAGAGAAAATAAGTGATATTAATAGGAATGGCTGGGTAGAGAGGTTAGATAAAGAAAGTGGGAAAACTGTTCACGATATTATTTTCTTATTCACACTTTCTGTTCCCCATAAAATGGATTTAAATAATTTATCACAACGTTTTAAGTATGTGTGGTATGAAAAAGCTAAACTTCTGTTACGGAGCGATTTTCCAGATTACATGCAGGAAGCGATAGGTTTGACACATTTAGCTGGCGAGTTAAAGAGATGAATACTTTGGTTTCTGCCGATAAAGATATAAGCTTGTTTATATGTATCTCGCCGCTCCACATTCTCAACTCCATTGAAGTGGTAAAGCACTGGCGAATAAATCCGGAATCTTGTGTTCTGCTACTTCTTCCTAGAATAGACAATCATCGTGATAGGCTGGAGCAAGTGATTGGCTTACTCGAGTGGGGCGAGATCATTTATATAGAGAATGATCCACGACATGAGCAAGATATAGGATTTTGGCAAGGAATAGAATCAGCAAAGAGTCAATACTTATCAATGCGCAAGTGGCGTAAAAAAATAATTGCATGGAAGAGATGTTCATTCTTGTGTATGCCATATTTGAACAATTTCATGATGAAGCGTCTTCATGCTTGGCTAAGACCAAATTCGCTAGTGCTTATAGATGATGGAACTTTGACTGAGAGAGTTTTATACAAGAAAAGAAACTACTTGGAATATGATCCAGTAGAAGATTATGTTTATGAAAGTAGTGATGATATAGAAAGTGAGCGCTCAAAAGAAAAATTTTATTTCACTCTCTATGGAGTCGTTCATATACTGAGTGGGTTGCTGATGCGCCCCCCGTATTCTCATGAATATATTTTATTCTCGCAATACTCCAATATGGCTCCAATAGGTTTTAGTGGTGTTAAAAATAGCTACACTTGGCTGAGCTCTCAAGAGAATAAAGATTATACAATTAGCGATGTTGTTCACTTCCTAGGTGCGCCCTTAGTAGAAAGAGATGGTATACCGCTTGAAGATTATGTGGAATGGCTCGAGAAAGTAAAAACCTTTTACCCAAATCTTGATATTTGCTATCTTCTGCACCCGGCAGAAAGTGATGAATTTGGGGAAAAAATTCGTGAGTCACTTCATTTTACAGTCATGAGAAAAAATCTCCCATATGAGTTTTCTTTCGCTATAAGTAATGAACGGCCTTCTGTTGTGGCATCTTGGTTTTGTTCAGCTTTAGAGTATGTTTCGAAGAACTCAGATGTGAAAGTTGATGCATACAGGTTTAACCTTGAAAAATATAGCTCAACACCTGCGCTGTCTAGTGCTAAAATGTTTTATAAGCGATATGCAAAAGGTGGTCAATATAATATTAACGTGATTGACTTGTGAATTACAGTGCTTGTTTTCTGATTTCTGCGCCCCTTCACTTGCTGAATGCTATCGAGGCCCGCAGGACACTACTTTCTGACTCATGTACAACACTATTGATTGTGCTTGATAAAGGGAATGGGTTCGGTGATGTTTTGGGATTGGCTGCTGAGTTTGTGGGCGACGTTTTTGACGAATGTGTTCATGTATCACTCATGAAGCCAGATGCTGGATATCAACCGATACATGCTATTCAATCACTCATATATAATAAAAGGGTCATAAAAAATGAGGTTGTTCCAAAATGTGAAAGCGCGGGTAAAGTTTTTATTGGCAATATTCTGAACCAAGAAATGTTGGCTG
This sequence comes from Halomonas salipaludis, assembly GCF_002286975.1. Lineage (GTDB taxonomy): Bacteria > Pseudomonadota > Gammaproteobacteria > Pseudomonadales > Halomonadaceae > Franzmannia > Franzmannia salipaludis. The sequence goes on along the minus strand of NZ_NSKB01000001.1, from coordinate 721,037 downwards.
CAGCTCATTCATCTGCGGAAAGAGTCACCATACTTGATGATGGAACTAGCACACTATCATATTTAGAGGCGCGTAAGAGGAAGGGAAGGCATAACTGGCTCGGCATCGAGTATCCAGGTAGTAGGCTAGGGTGTTTTTTGAAAATACTGGTAGCCCGCTTGTTCTATGGTGACATCGATAGTGTACGGTTTAATCCGAGTTTTTTCACCTTATACAACGACGAGGCTATTGCCATTGGCTGTGAGTCTACAGAGAACCATTATGATTATATAAAGTCAATAATGGTCGATGCAGTAGTTGAGCCGCGTTTTGATTTTTTAGGTGCCCCTTTTGTCGATAGAGGAGAGCTGGTATGGGAAGATTACCGCGAATGGTTGGCTATCGTTCAGAAAAATAGCGAACATCCCATACGCTACATTGCACATTGGTCTGAAAGCGATGAGTCATTGAAACTAATTAAGGACGAGTTTGACATTGAATGCATCCGTCTTGACTACCCTTATGAGCTTGAATATGTGCTCAGTAAAAATAAGGCCTCATTGATTGGTGGTTGGTTTAGTAGTGCCTTTGACGTTCTTGACAGGATAAAGCAGGATTCTACTGTTCTAGTATGCTTTAAGCCCCCTGAAAACGCTCTTTCCAGCATGAGTATCAAATCTTCAGAAAGTTCTTTTTTTAGCCGCCATGAGAAAGGTAGTAATGTCAATATAATGCACCTGGCTGATCACGTCGAGAATCGAAATGTCGTCTAGTAGTATTCAGGTTTCTATAATTACGCCTGTTTATAATGGGGCGGATCACTTGCCTCGAGTGATAAATAGCGTCTGTAATCAAGATGGTGATTTTAGTTACGAGCATATTATTATCGATGATGGATCCTCAGATAGCACTGCTGCAGTGTTGGAGGAATGGAGCGACCGTGACGATAAGCTCCTTTGTTTGTTTCAGCCGAATCGGGGGGCCGGTGCCGCTCGTAACCTAGGCATCGAAGCTGCTAGTGGTCGCTATATCGCTTTCCTCGACAGTGATGATCTTTGGCTGCCCGGCAAGCTGCTGGCGCAAATAGGCTTCATGCAGAGCAAGCGTGTAGCCTTCAGTCATGGCGATTATGAACAGCGGAATCGGCAGACGGGGGCTTCGCAGCCCTCCTTTGTCGCGCCAGACCAGGTCAGCTACCGCGATCTTCTTCACAGCTGCCCTATAGGTTGCCTGACGGCTGCATATGATCAAGAAGCGCTGGGGAAGGTGTATATGCCTGATGTCAGGCGGGGCCAAGATTGGGGCTTGTGGCTGGCGTTGACACGCAAAGGCGGACCGGCTCACAAGTACCCGGGTGTGCACGCAGTCTATCATGCGGGAGGGAACAGTCTCTCGACCAACAAGCTCGCCAAGCTGCGTGACATATACGCAATCTATCGCGAGCAGGAAGCGCTTGGTGTCTTCGCCTCTGGCTGGTATCTGGCCCATCATGCCGCCAGTGCTATGCGCAAGCAGCGGTGACTTTTACCTTGCGGATATGAGACTATCTGCGCCGCTGCTGCTGGGAGCAGCAGACGAATGATAGGTAATTGTATTTGAGGTGGGTAAGCATGCTGGCCACGCACTATGAAACGTGAATTTCAGCGCCGGCATTCACGCTGGTACGAGGTGTTGCTGCTAGGGATTGGTATCCACCTGATCGTGGGCTTGCCGCTGGTGGTGATGCTGCCATCACTCGAGAGGTGGGGGTGGGAGTTCTGGCATCACCTGCCGCCTGTGCGAAGCAATACGATCATCGCGATTTGCTTGGCATTCACCGCGTCGACGCTTACGCTTCGTCGGCTGAGCACATTTCCTGGCACGCAGCTTGCTGCATATATATTGCCAACGGTGTCGATCGCCTTCCTGATTGTGGTTGCGTTGCTGTTCTTTAGCCGCGAGGTGTACACACGCCAGGTGCTGTTTGGTGGCTATCTTGTCAGTTTGGCGTGGTTTTATGTTGGTTACTTCATCGGGCGGCGCTATCGCAAGTTAAAGTTTGCGTTGGTGCCTTATGGCAATACCAACCGGCTGATGGGATCTCGACGCCTAGATCTGCGCATGCTTTCCAGGCCTAATCTGGAGGGCACTCGCTACGATGGTATTGTAGCCGATCTGCGTGCCGAGGATCTGCCGCCGGAGTGGGAGAAATTCCTCGCCACCTGCACGTTGTGCCACATCCCTGTCTACCATATCCGACAGATCCACGAGTCCCTCTCGGGCCGTGTGCAAATAGACAGCCTGTCTGAGAACGAATTCGGTAGCTTGCTGCCTCCGCTGCTATACCTTCGCTTCAAGCGGCTTGCCGATACGCTTGGCGCTTTGGTACTGCTCCCGATTCTGCTGCCAATCATGGCAATTACTGCAGTGGTCATCAAGCTGGATAGCCCAGGGCCTGTGTTTTTTCTACAGCCTCGAATGGGATACCGAGCAAGACCCTTCTTGATGTACAAATTCCGCAGTATGTACCACGACATGAGCGGTGAGGACTTCACCATCTCGGAAGACGATCCGCGCATTACCCGGGTGGGTAAGTGGATTCGAAAATACCGCATCGATGAGCTGCCTCAGATTTTTAATATCCTGAGGGGGCAGATGAGCTTTATTGGTCCGCGTCCAGAGTCGGTCAGCTTGTCGGAGTGGTATGAAAAGGATGTGCCTTTCTTCAGCTATCGCCATGTCGTGAGGCCAGGCATTTCCGGTTGGGCCCAGGTGGAGCAGGGCTATGCCGCCGAAGTGCAAGGCATGCAGCGCAAGCTTGAGTACGATTTCTACTATATCAAGCATGTCTCACTGTGGTTGGATGTGCTGATCAGCCTCAAGACGGTGCGGATACTGTTTACTGGTTTTGGGGCTCGCTAGGCAGCTGTGAGTATTTTGATGAATCTTTAGAAGCGCTGGAGGGAGAGTGTCTCCGTCCGGCGCTTTTTGTTATTATTGGTTCTGGTTTTACCTATTTTATCAAAGGTGTTGTTTATGTTGATGTTTAAGCTCAAGGGGTTATATTTACGTTCTCGCCCATTCTTTAATGAGTATTTTAAGAGAAGTCGCGTAAGCCTCTTGATCTTGGATCAAAAAATATCTATATCTCAAGACGCTAGTTTTGTCTATTACCGTATTCCCAAGGCGGCTAACTCAACGATATTTTCGAGTTTGTACGAAAATATGCCGGGTCGCACACCAACTGATATGGATGAGCTTTCACAGTTGAAAGAGTCTTACTATATTCGTCCTCGCCAAGTTGGCAAGAAGCAGTTGGCAACTGTGAAGGCATTCACTCACTTTACTTTCGTGCGTCATCCCATCAAGCGTTTTTTATCATGTTATCGTGATAAAATTGCCGGTGGCGAAAAGTCTCACTATGTCAATAAGTGGATGAAACGGGATGTTGCGCACGACGTAACCATGAGCGAGTTTATCGATTATCTTGAGCAGGGCGGCTTGTATGCCAATGCTCACTGGGCACCGCAGGTGGCGTTGGTGCCTAATGATATCAGCAAGCTGGATTTCATCGGCAAGGTAGAAAACATTGAGGAGGATTGGTGCCGCCTATGTAACGAGCTGGGAATAGACTGGCCGCTTACCCATTTTGCGCCCCATAGCACCTCTCAAGAAACTTCACGAGGTGAGACGCCTGGGCTTGATTCTCCCACCCTTAGCAGGCTCGAGGCGCTTTATCGCCAGGACTTCGAATGCTTCGATTATTCCCCTCCCTCAGAGCAGAGCGCTGAATGAACAACTTGTATTCTCGGCATTGGGCTCTGGCGCTCAATCAATGGTCTTTGCTGTTGGTTCTGGTGTTGCTGATCGCTACACCTGTGCGCAGTCATGCGGTGGTGGCGGTGCTGATGCTATACGCCATTGGTTACCTGGTGGCGTACCGGCGGTCGCTTACGGTTACCCGTTTCGACTGGGTGGTGATCGGCTTGTTGGGAGCGTTCTTGCTATCCCGGCTGCCGATCTATTATCTCGACCCGGAGTCGCGCTACCTGGCACCAGGGGCACATATGGTGGCGCTGGTGCCCATCTACCTGATGCTCCGTCATCTGGTGTATCCGGTGGATGTGAGGCAGCTGCGCCAGTTCATGGAGCTTGGGGTGATCATCGGTAGCATTGGCGCTTTTGCGGTGGCGCTGGTGCAAACCCAGTGGCTGGGCCACTACCGTGCCGATGGTTTTCTGTTCAGCATCAACCTGGGCTACCTTAGCTGTGCCATGGGCTTTCTGGCGGTGTGCCTGATTCGCGACGGCCGTTATCGTCGCTGGCTGCTGGCTGCTGCGGTAGCAGCAGGGATTACCTGCTTGCTTACCCTGGCACGCGGGGCAATTCTGGCCATGCCGCTGCTATTGGTGCTGAGCCTGGCACTGAACATCGATCGTCTGGGCAAGCGAGTGGTGGCGGGGGCGATTGCCGCCATGCTGGCCCTCCCGCTGATCGGCTATGCCATGTTGCCTGCGGTGCAGGAGCGAGTCGACTACACCGTCAACGAGGTGACGAACCTCGCCGACGGCAATATCGAGGCGGCGGTTTCCAGCGGTGGGCGCCTGCAGTTGTGGACCGCCGCCAGCCATGCGTTCCTGGAGCGCCCGTTGATCGGGCTTGGCTACGATGAGCGTGAGTCGTTGAATGCTGAGCTGGTAGAGCAGGGCGTGATAACCGAGTGGGTGCTCGGCGTAAGCCGAGGCCACGCCCATAGCCAATACATGGAAGTAGCCGCCACCGGTGGTGTGCTTGGCCTGCTGGCATTGTTTGGCTATCTGGTGATGCCAGCCATCTTCCATTGGCGCCTGCACCGTCGCGAGCCAGATAACCCCTGGCCACAGGTGGCGCTGGTGTTCACCGCGGGGTTTGCCCTCTATAACCTCACCGAGGCTGCCATTCATCATGAGATGATGGCCACCTTCTATGCCTACATGCAGGTGATGTTGCTGGTAATGGCGCGTCAGCATATGGCATCGAAGCCGGTCCATTAACATGGATGCGGCATTCACTCTGGCACTGGGTTAACTATGTTTTCGACGATCAAAGCGCTGTACATGCTGCTCACCGTGCAACAGCGTCGCCGCCTGCTTAAGCTGCAGGTACTGGTAGTACTCATGGCATTCGCGGAAATTGCCGGCGTACTGGCCATTGGCCCGTTCATGGCCATCGCAGGGGATGCTTCGCGCCTGCAGGGCGAGGGCCTGCCGGCGCAGTTGTTTCAGGCGTCTGGCTTCGAAGACCCGGGCACCTTTGTCTTCGTCGTTGGTATTGCGGTGCTAGTGGTGCTGGCCGGGGCGGCATGCGTCTCGATGTACACCACCTGGCGGCTTTCAATGTATGCAAGCCAGGTGGGCGCGGAATTGAGCGTGCGGCTATACAAGCACTATATGCACCAACCGTGGTTGTTCCACGCCAGCGGTAGCAGCAGCCAGCTGACCAACAAGATATCCCAAGAGTGCTTGCGGGTGACCAACAACATCATTGCACCCCTGATGCAGATGAACGCCAAGGCGGTGCTGGCCGCGGCCATGGCGGTGTTTATCTTCTTTCTCAATCCGCTGGTCGCGCTGGTGGGCGGGGCACTGTTCCTGGCGATCTACCTGCTGTTGTACAAGGCGGTGCGCATGAAGCTTTCCGGTCATGGCAATGCGGTCTCCAAGATGCAGCAGCAGCGCTTCAAGTTAATGAATGAGGGCTTCGGTGGCATCAAGGACACCCTGCTGCTCGGCCGCCAGGAGGACTTCAACCGGCGCTTCGAGCAGGATAGCCTGGAATTTGGCCGGGCCCATGGCGCCACCAAGGCGCTGGCGTTCATGCCGCGCTATGCCATGGAGCTGGTGGCCTTTGCTGCGGTCATCATGCTGATTCTCTACTTGCTGGCCGCGCACGAAGGCAATTTGACCGATACCATCCCGCTCTTGTCGGTATACGCGCTGGCGGGGTTCAAGATGCTGCCGGCTTTGCAGCAAATCTACACCAGCGCGGCGATGCTGCGCGGCAATGTCGCGGCGTTGCACAGCATCGAGGCCGATCTGGAAGCTAGCCGCGATGAAGACCTGTCTATCGAGCCGGTGCGGCGCAAGCTGGTACCGCAGCATAGTGTGGCCCTGCAGGAGGTGGTATTTCACTACCCTGGCAAGCGCGAGCCGGCACTGGACGGTTTAACGATCACGCTGCCGGTCAACCGAGTGATTGGCCTGGTGGGGGCGTCGGGGTCGGGGAAATCGACCGCTATCGATGTGCTGTTGGGGCTGGTGCATGCCGACCGGGGCGGCCTTCTTATCGACGGTGAGCCGCTGGCAAAGGGCGATGTGCGGGCCTGGCAGAATAGCCTGGGGTTCGTGCCGCAGAGCATCTTCCTTGCCGATGCCAGTATCCGCGAGAACATCGCCTTTGGCATTCCCAGCGACCAGATCGATGATGAGCGGGTCTGGCAAGCGGCCAGGATGGCGCATATGGCCGAGCTGCTCGAGGAACTATCCGATGGGTTGGATAGCCGAGTCGGCGAGCGCGGCATTCAGCTTTCGGGCGGCCAGCGCCAGCGTATCGGCATTGCCCGCGCCCTTTACGACGATGCCAGCGTGCTGGTGCTGGATGAAGCCACCAGTGCGTTGGATGGCATCACCGAGAAGCTGGTAATGGATGCCATCCATGATTTTGCCGGCAAGAAGACCATCATCATGATTGCGCACCGGCTCTCCACGGTGAAGGAGTGCGACACCATCTATCTGCTGGACGCCGGCCGTGTACTCGATAGCGGTACCTACGACGAGCTCGCTGCACGAAACGAGACCTTTCAGCGGATGCTGGAGCATAGCTAAAGAATGGGCTGTTGATGAAGATTCTGTATGTTTCAAGTTCCACTGTGCCCTCGCGCACGGCGAATAGTGTGCATGTAATGAAGATGAGCCAAGCCTTCGCGAATAACGGCCACGATGTCACGCTGATCGCGTCGGAGATGCATGCCACCGCCCAGCCCGGGGTGGAGGATGTATTTTCGCACTATGGGGTCGAGAAGAACTTCTCGCTGTTGAACCTTGCGGTGCCAAAGCTTCCCGGGCAGGGCTATCTATTCGGTGCGCTATCGGCCTGGCATGCTTGGCGGGGCGGCTATGATGTCGTGTTCTGCCGCAACTTTGCCGCTTGCTACTTTTCTGCCTTGCTGGGCAAGCCGGTGATCTTTGAGACCCATATGCCGATGGGTGAGCGAAAGCTGCTAGGCAGGATATTCTTCAAGCGTTTATTGAAGAGCCCTCGGCTCAAGCAAGTGGTGGTGATCACCCATGCGCTCAAGCGGCGTATGGAGCAGGATTATCCGCAGATCAAGGGCAGGGTAGTGGTGGCACCGGATGGTGCGGATCCGGTGGCGGACGATGTGGTTCCCATGTCGCTCGATGCTGCCGAAGGGCGCATACAGGTGGGCTATGTGGGGCATCTCTATAAGGGCAAGGGGATGGAGATCGTCTCGCAGCTGGCGGCACGTTGCCCTTGGGCAGATTTTCATGTGGTGGGGGGGATGGAGGAGGACCTCGACCACTGGAAGCGTGAATGTGCCGGTACCGACAATATCGTCTTCCATGGTTATGTCTCGCATCAGCAGGCCAAGGCGTATATCAAGGCCTTCGACGTGGTGCTGCTACCCAACCAGCGCAAGGTGGCGGCGTACGATGTGGGTGAGATCAGCCAATGGACCTCACCCTTGAAGGCCTTCGAGTATATGGCGGCGGGCAAACCCATCATTGCCTCTGACCTGCCCGTGCTGCGGGAAGTGTTAATCGAGGGTGAGAATGCCTTGCTATGCGACTGCGAGGACGTGGAGGCATGGGGCGGTGCGTTAGCACGGCTGCGCGACGAGCCGACGCTGGCCAAGCAGTTAGCTGAGCGGGCCAAGGCGATCTTCCTGGAGAAGTACACCTGGCAGGCTCGGGCTGCGGCCCTTGCCGCCACTCTGGCCACTCGCTCATGAGGCTAGCGATAGTCGTCACCCAGTACGAGGCCGGCGGTGCCCAGAAGGCAGCGATCAATCTGGCCAACGGGCTGGTGAGGGCGGGGTATTCACCGACCTTGATCTTCCTCTACAAGAAGGCCGAGGCCGACTTTTACATCGAGCCTGGTGTGGTGGTGGAGTACCTGCTGCCCGAGAAACGGCCTATTGCGCTGCTGTTGCTCTCTTTGCCACGCCTGGTACGTGCGCTGCGCAGGGCTGGGTCCGAGAAGGTGATTGCCTTTACCCACTACGCCAATCTCTATTCGGCAATGGCGGGTAGGCTGCTCGGCGTGCCGGTGGTGGTGTCTCATCGCAATCCGCTGTTCTCCTACGGCCGCCTTACGCAGCTGGCCGATCGCTGGCTGGCCAGGTTGGGGTGTCTTGGCACGGTCACGTATGTATCGCAAGCGGTTCGCGACTCCTTCGGTGACCACTATGCGGGGCGGCAACTGACGCACAAGGTGATCTACAACTGTGTCGATGGGCCCCAGGGAGGCGACGATGAGGCGCCTATCGACGGCGATTATCTGCTGGCGGTAGGGCGTTTGAGCGAGCAGAAGAATCATGCGCTGTTGATCGAGGCGTTGGCCCGTTCCCGCTATACCGGCGACCTGGTGATTCTGGGCGAGGGTGAGTGCCGCGCGGCACTCGAGGCGCTTGCCGAGCGGCTGGGTGTTGCCTCGCGGGTCAAGATGCCAGGGGTAAAGAGCAACGCGGAAGTTAACGCGTGGCTGCGGGGGGCGCGGGCGTTCTTTATGCCGTCACGCTATGAGGGCATGAGCAATGCGCTTTTGGAGGCGATCGTTAGTCGTACTTATACCGTTGTCTCCAATGTGCCGGCTCAGCTGGAGGCGGTGACGGCGGCGGAGGGCATCTACGGCGAGGTGCTGGAGATCGACGATATCGATGCCTGGTCGGCCGCCATGGATGCCATGCTTGACGATCCCAAGCCGTCAGCCGAGATAGCCGATGCCCTTGCCAAGCGCTACTCCTTCGAGCGCTTCATGGCGGATTTTCTATCGCTGCTGCCCGAGGCTCGCAGCCGTGACGCAGGATGATGACTCAATGATCGACTTGCTGAAATCGCGTGCGGCTTCACCCGAGCGTCACGAGCCCGCGTTGGTAACCTTTCTGAACCCTTATTCATACCGCATTGCCCGGCAGCATCCCGGGCTGTTCCGCCGCTTCGATGCCATCCATTACGACGGTATCGTGCTGGCTAAGCTGATGAAGCTGGCGGGGGTAAGCGTGCCCCGCACCAGCTTCGACATGACCTCGCTGGCCGATGAGGTGCTGGCTGGCGCGGCTCGTGAGGGGCGGCGCGTGTTCTTCGTGGGTAGCGAGCCCGGTGTGCCGGAGCAGGCTGCCGAGACGCTGAAGGCCCACTTCGATGGCCTGCAGGTTGCCGGTGTGCGGCATGGCTTCTTTGCCAGCGATGAGGAGCGTTCGGCATTCATCGCCGAGTTGGTGGCAATTGCGCCGGAGATCGTGGTGGTGGGCATGGGCGCGCCGCTGCAGGAGCGGCTGCTGGTGGACCTGGCGGATGCCGGCTGGCATGGAGAGGGCTACACCTGTGGTGGCTTCCTGCATCAGACGGCCAAGGGCGGGGCGCAGTACTATCCGGCCTGGATGGATCGCATGAACCTGCGCTGGCTCTATCGCATCTACGATGAGCCAAAGCTGATAAAACGCTATACCATTGACTACTCGATCTTTCTGGCGCTTTTTGCCGGCGATCTTGTGAAGCATTACCGCAATAAGCGCTCTAGAGCGTAGCCATGGGCAACTGGCGTTGCCGCAACGTCGCGTGAAGTGGGGGTGTAGTGAGCCGTAGGTCTCGTTCCAGCAAATATGAGCCGTTCCAGATCATTGGACCGGCGGTGGATTTCATCGGGGTACTCCTTACTGGCTGGCTGGTCTACTGGGCGCGCTTCGGCGAGTGGCAGTTGATCGAGCTGTATGGCCTGGCGCTGCTGGCCATCGCGATGCTGGTGGTGCTGGCCAATGGGCTGCATGGCGCCTACCAGGACTGGCGCACGTCGAGCTTCGCGCATGTGCTGCTGCGCTTGGTGGTGGTGTGGCTGGGGATTGCCCTGGTGGTGATGTCGTTCTTGTTTCTGGCGCATGTGGCCGAGCGCTATTCGCGGCTATGGGTCGGCTTTACGCTGCTGGGGTCGTTTCTTTTCTCGGTGTTGGCGCGGGTGGTGGCCTATCAGGTGGTGTCGGCGCTGTTCCGCCGCGGCCGGCTGCGGCGCGGGGTGTTCCTGGTCGGCCCGCAGGGGCATGTGCTGGGCGTGGCGCGAGATATGCGCCGCCATGCCACCGAGGGTTATGGGATCGCAGGGGTCCATCGTTTGGCCGGCGAGCCGCAGGCGGTGGACCTGGAGCGCCTGGTGCAGCGTGTCGAGGCATCAGGTGCCAGCGAGATCTGGATCTGCGTGCCGCTGGAGCGCGGCCATGAGGTGCAGGTGCTGTTCCGTGCCTTTCAGCAGTTGATGATGGATGTGCGGCTGATTCCCGACCTCAAGGATATGCGCCTGCTCAACCACCGGGCCAGCCAGGTCGCTGGGCGTTATGCGCTGGACCTGAGCGTCAGCCCCATGGCGGGCATGGCGCCCTATGTGAAGCGCCTGGAGGATATCGTGCTGGGTGGCTTGATCAGCCTGTTGATCCTGCCGCTGTGCCTGGCGATTGCCGTGGCGGTGAAGCTTGGCTCGCCGGGGCCGGTGCTGTTCAAGCAGTACCGCACGGGCATCAATGGCAAGCGCTTCAAGGTATACAAGTTCCGCTCCATGGAGGTGCATGAGGAGTCGAGCGGGCAGCTGACGCAAGCGACCAAGGATGACCCGCGGGTAACCCGCCTGGGGGCGTTTCTGCGCCGCACCTCGCTGGACGAGCTGCCGCAGTTCTACAACGTGCTGCAGGGGCGCATGTCGATCGTTGGGCCGCGGCCCCATGCGCTGGCGCATAACGATCACTACCGCGGCATGGTGGAGTCGTACATGCGTCGGCATAAGGTCAAGCCGGGCATCACCGGCTGGGCGCAGGTCAATGGCTTGCGCGGTGAGACCGATACGGTGGAGAAGATGGAGCGACGCGTCGAGCACGACCTGTGGTACATCGACAATTGGTCGGTTGGGCTGGATCTGAAGATTATCTTCCTCACCGTGTTCAAGGGGTTTGCGGGGCAGAATGCGTATTGACCGCTGTTGGCCTGGCAGCGCTACGCGCTGCAATCGCGAATGAATTCGCTCCCACACTGGGAGCGGCGCTTTGGCATATGTGGGAGAGACTTCAGTCTCGATGGGGTTGGGGGCAACGTTGCGCACCGCCAGCAAGTGCTGTAATTTCATACAGTGTTATCTGGAGGAGTATGCCCCATGGCCAGCAACCACCACGATACCGGCTACAAGGAGCTGTTCAGCTATCCGGAGTTCGTTCAGCAACTGATCGAAGGCTTTGCTCCCACCGAGATTGCCGAGCTGATGGACTTTTCCACCCAGGAAAGCCACAGCGGCAACTACATCACGCCGCTGTTCGAGGAGAAATTCGAGGACGTGGTGTGATCTGTCGACATCAGCTCGCAGGGCGCCAGACAGCAGGTGTTCCTGTACATCCTTTTAGAGTTTCAGTCGGCGGTGGATCACACCATGCCGATCCGCCTGATGCACTACGTGGCCTGTTTCTACGATCATCTGCTCAAGCAGAGGACCACCACCCCGCGCAAGGGGCTGCCGCCGATACTGCCCATCGTGCTCTATAACGGCAGCCAGCGCTGGTCGGCCCGGCAGGACATCTACGATATGGTGCAGCCGGAACCGCCGGCCTTCCTGCGAGTCTACCAGCCACACCTGCGCTACTACCTGATCGACGAAGGACGCTATACTGACGAGGAACTGTTGAAGCGTCACACGCCACTCAGCGGTGTGTTCGGCATCGAGAACGCCACGGCTGACCGCCACGCGCTGCAGCAGGCCGTTGACCGCATCGTCGGGATCATCCAGAACGATCCCCACAAGGAGCGTACCGATGCCATCATCACCCGCTGGCTCAAGCGGCACCTGCAGTGGCTAGGAGCAGGAGTCAACTTAGAGCGGCTCAACAGTCTGGTAGAGGATAAAGATATGCTGGCAGAGAAATTGGAGAGCTGGGCGAAAAGAGAGCGCCAAGAAGGCCGTCAAGAAGGCCGGCAGGAAACCTCGCGGGATATCGCCCGCAAGCTGATCGCCTTCGGCGCGCTCAGCGATGCCCAGATCGCCGAGGCTACCGGCCTGACCGAAACCGATATCGAGGCTATGCGTCGCGGCGCGCCCCCAATGGGCTAGTACTGACCCGGCAGCGCTACGCGCTGCATCGCGACTGAAGTCGCTCCCACACACTGGGTGGTGGCACCCCTGGCAAACCCACGCGCTGCAGCAGGCCGTTGACCGCATCGTTGGGATCATCCAGAACGATCCCCATAAGGAACGTACCGATGCCATCATCACCCGCTGGCTCAAGCGGCACCTGCAGTGGCTAGGAGCAGGCGTCAACCTAGAGCGGCTCAACAGTCTGGTAGAGGATAAAGATATGCTGGCAGAGAAGTTGGAGAGCTGGGCGAAAAGAGAGCGCCAAGAAGGCCGTCAAGAGGGGCGGCAGGAAGGACGGCAAGAAGGACGGCAAGAAACCTCGCGGGATATCGCCCGCAAGCTGATCGCCCTCGGCGCGCTCAGTGATGCCCAGATCGCCGAGGCTACCGGCCTGACCGAAACCGACATCGGGGCTATGCGCCGCGACACATCGCCGGGGCGGTAATTTCTCAGCAGCGCTACGCACTGCATCGCGAATGAATTCGCTCCTACAGGGGCGTTTCTTGATTTCGACTATGGGGGCCGGCATTATGCCGGCTCTTTTCGTTTTTGCTTCTGCGAGGCGTTTGCATCGTGACGATGGCTCAGGCACTACCGGCATCACCCGGCTCTGGCATGCGGATCTATACCAGCATGGCGGCATTTCTGTTGATGGCGATTGCGCTGGTGGTGCCGAGCGGTTATTCGCTGGGGGCGGTGATGCTGCTGCTGGGCAGTGTGGTGCTGCTGGGCAAGCGGGGGGAGTTGGCACTGGGTCGTGCAGACCTGGTGATCATAGCGGTATTTACGGCCTATGCGCTGGTGGTGATCGCCGAGGCGTGGTGGGACGGCCAGGGCTCGCGAGGCATGGATAGGCCGGCGCGCTTCCTGCTGGCGATCCCCGCGCTGCTGCTGGTGCTGGCGTTTCCTCCCAGGGCGGCGGCGATCTGGGCCGGCCTGGCGACCGGCGGCATTCTCGCCGGTGGCTGGGCGGGCTGGCAAAAGCTCGTCGAGGGCGTTGAGCGTGCCGGAGGACACACCTATGTGATCCAGTTCGGCAATATCAGCATGCTGAGTGCGATCCTGTGTGCTGCCGGGCTGGGTTGGGCGCTGGTGCAACCACGCGCAAAGCTGTGGGTGGCGCTGCTGGCGCTGGGCATCGCAGGCGGCGTGCTTGGCTCGCTGTTCTCGGGGACCCGCGGTGGCTGGGTAGGCATTCCGGTGGTGCTGTGGGTGCTGTACCGCGGTTATGGCCGGGACTTGCCAGGCAAGTGGAAAACGCTGGCCCTGGTAGCGGTGTTGGTCGTTGGCACCATGGCTTATGCCATTCCTCAAACGGGCGTCCAGTCGCGTGTCGGCCAGGCGGTGCATGATATCCAGCGCTACGCAAGCCAGGAGAACCGCACGTCATCGGTGGGGGCGCGTTTCGAGATGTGGAAAGGGGCTGCGCACCTAATTGCCGAGAAGCCGCTGCTGGGTTGGGGGGAGAACGGCTATCAGGTGGGCATGCAGAGAATGGCCGATGACGATGTGATCCATCCGTTCATCACTACCTTCGACCACGCCCACAACGAGTTCATCGACGCCACGGCCAAGCGCGGCCTGTTGGGGCTGGTGGTGCTCTTGGCGTTATATCTGGTGCCGATGCGGCTGTTTGCTCGTCAGCTTGCGGCGCCCGACATGCAGCTGCGGGCCTTTGCGGTGGCCGGCGTGCTGTTGCCGGTGGCCTACTTCGATTTCGGCCTTACCCAGGTCTTCTTGGCGCACAATAGCGGGGTGATGGTGTATGCCTTCCTGCTGCCGGTGCTATGGGCGGGCTTCCGGGCTCGTGAGCGCCAGCTGGCGTGTTGAGATCGTATGAGGGCCATGCCGTTGCCATCCCTTGATATATCGCTGGAAGTCGTCATGGCGGCGTATAACGATCCGGAGGTGCTGACGCTGACCTTGGAGGGCTATCGTCGGCAGACGGATCGGAATTTCAGCCTGTGTATCGCCGATGATGGCTCCGAGCCCGAGGTGGCCGAGGTGGTCGCCCGGTACCGTTGCTTGGGGTTGAACATCCGCCATGTGTGGCATGAGGACCGCGGCTTTCGCAAGGCGCAGATCGTCAATCGTGCCATCGAAGGCTCCCGGGCCGACTATATCGTGCTTACCGACAGCGACTGTGTGCCGATGCGCCACTTCATTGCCGACCACCGTGACTGGACTCGCCCAGGGCATATGGTGGCTGGCCGGCGAGTGGATACGGCCGAAGGGCTGACAGCCAGGATCAAGACGGGCGAACTGAGCCTGGCCAGCCTGGAGCATCCGCTATGGCTGCTCTTCCAGTCGCTGCGAGGCGGCCTCTCCCGCGCCGAGTTCGGCTTGCATCTGCCACGCTGGGCAGCCCGGCTATGGAGCCGCAAGTCGCTGGCGTTGCTGGGCGCCAATATGGGCGTGTGGCGCGAGCACTTGATGGCCGTCAACGGCTTTGACAGCGATTTCGAGGGATACGGCGCCGAGGAAGTCGACCTCGAATGGCGGCTGATTGGCTGGGGAGTAAAGCAGCGTGCCATGCGCGGCCGTGGTGGGCTGATCCATATCCACCATCACCAGCGCCAGGCCGATGCCTATGTATTTCACTTGCTGCAGCACAAGCAGCAGGCTGGCGAGGTCGTAGCCCGCAACGGGATACGCTGAGGGCGTGCTGTTTTCTGCTTGCCTGTTGGTTGATTTTTGCTCTGAAGATATCGTTAATAAGGCGCCAGGCCATAAGGCTTCTATAAGTTTAATCGATGATTAAACGTTGCTGTCGCACCTCTTGATATTAAATAATGCTCAAGTTATTTCCTGCTCTGCCGATTAGCATTCCGGTGTGGTGAAACCACGTCGCTAATCAGAATGAAAAAGCAGGGAGCAGGGAATGGAATTGCGCAAAAAGCCGCTCGTGGTTGCCGTATCGCTGGCCATGGTCAGTGCTGTAGGGGTGAGCGCCGCCAAGGCAGCCCCGGGCGATGATTGGGAAGACCCTTACGGCCACGTGCCGTACTATCAGTACAGGATTCTGGAAGAGCCGGCGACGATGGATGGTGGCCGGATCGTTCCTGCCGGTCCAGCATTGACGGAAGCCACTCAGGGTGGTTCTTCACAAGATACACTGGAAGATCCGATCTTCTTGTATGTGGGGGAGTTCAGCGGCGAATTTCCCTATGATCGGCAGAATCCGGACGCCATCATCGCCGAGGGTCGCGATGGCGTTGAGATAACCGATTGGGAGTGGGAATCGCCGAGCATTGTGGTGAATACCTCGCAGATTGTCGCAGTGGGCGAGGTCGATCCCAACTCTAGTGACGAGTTCGATTATGAATCCGCCTACTACAGTCAAGTACACCCTGCGATTGGTATCGTTATCAAGCACGCCGAGCTCACCGGTCTTTCCGCGGCGGATGCAGATGCTGCACTGCTGAGTTCACTGCCGGTATTCGAGGGTGGGAGCGAGCGAGTCTCGATCTACAACCAGGGCGTACTTTTTTCAGAAGGCCACAATATTCTGATCCTTGGCGAGGATTACCCGCTGGACCCTCCCACGGTGCTGCGTGGCAACATCATCAACCGCGAAGCGGGTGAGAATGCACCGGGATTGATGCTATCCCTCGATCATAACGTGGTGGTGTCTTATGCCACGCTTCAGGGTGATATCGTCAATGATGCCGGCAGGGGAATCACTCTCGACGATTTGCTTTCCCCTTCAGAGCTTGAAGAGTCGTTGATCCTGGGGGAGCAGGATGATAATGGGCTGATTTACCCCGAACAGGGTGGCATGGTAGGGCTCCAGGGTAATATCGCCTTCGTGGAAGGCGCTCGGCTCGAGGGCAACATCATCAACCGTGGATTGATGGCGTCTCCTGGCTCGGTGGTGTATCTGAATGATGCTCATATAGAGGGCCGCATCGTCAATGCGCCCGATGCTGTCATGCTCTCGGAGGGTGGTCGGGCGGCTATCGATGTTCGCAATATCACCGGTGAGCTCACCATCGAGCAGCACGGCGTGTTGGCGGGGCTGGTGCATCAGTCGATCAGTACCGAGCCTGGCCAGGCAATGCGTCTTAGCGGTGGCAATATTTCCGCGTTGCTGGCAGGCGGCGAAGTGATTGGCGACATCGACTTCGAAGGGGCGACGGTGACCCTGGCCGGTGGCGAGTACCAGGGGACGATTCGCAACCGTGGCGGCGTGTTCGTGGTCGATGGCATTCACGCCATCGATGGTGCCTACGAGCAGGACGCCGATGCCACGCTGCAGTTCTCTAGCGACCGGCTGAGTGGCTTGAGCGCACAGCGCGTAACCCTGGCGGATGGCTCGACGCTGGTGTTCGGCAACGGCGAAGCGTATCGCAATGGCAGTGAGCTGGTGTTGCTGGAAGCCGACGAGTTGGATTTCGACCTGGGTGCGCTCAATCTCGAAACCGCCTCTGGTTTCTATCGCGTCAGCGAGGTTGCGCTGAGCGAGGATGGACGCCAGCTGCTGGTATCTTACGCCGGTGTTGATGGCCGTGAGGTGGCGCGTCGGGCCATTGATATGAGTAGCGCACGTGGTGCCAAGGCGCGCCAACTGGATGGCTTGGGCCAGGCGTTGAATCGTGTTCTGCAAAACGGTAACCAGCAGGCTGTGGCAGCGTTGATCGATGCCATCGGCGACGGCGAGCGGCTCGCTGAGCTGTTACCCGATAGTAGCGGTGCCAGCATCGAGAGCATCAATGCTGCTAGCCAGGCGGCGGGTAATCTGGTGTCGAGCCGTGCTCGAGGCGTTGCCGCCGGCGATGCCGTGGCAGGCAAGGGCGTATGGCTGAAGGGGCTTTATGCCGAGGTCGAGCAGCGCATGCGTGACGGCGTTGAAGGCTACGACAGCGATACCCGTGGCTTCGTGCTGGGGGCAGATGCAGAGCTTCACAATGGCACCGTGCTGGGCCTTGGCTGGGCGCACAGTAATACCGATACCAGCGGCCGTGATGGTTTGGCCGAGGGTGACGTCGATTTCGACCAGCTGATCGCCTATACCAGCCGCGCTTATGGCAACTGGTTGTTCGATGCCCAGTTGAGCTATGGCTGGGGACGCAATGAGTCGCTGCGCCGCACCATGGATGAGACCGCTCGCGCCGATTACGACAGTCGCCAGCGCGGGGCACGTGCCGCGGCGGGCTATGCCTTCGCACTGGATGGCGCAACGACGCTGACACCGCGCTTCTCGCTGGATTACTCACACCTTGCGTTGGATGCTTACTCAGAGTCTGGCGCCGGTGCGATGAACCTGAGCCTGGATGAGCAGCGCGTCGAGCGCTTCGAGCTGGGTGCCCAGGCGGAGCTTGGCCACCTGACCCAGATCAGCGGCTTGATGGTCGAGCCGCGTCTGACGCTGGGGATCTTCCACGACCTGCAGGGCAAGGCCAACAGCAACATGGCCGCCTTTGCTTTTGCACCGCAAGACACCTTCCTCGTCCAGGGTGGCGGTGTCGACAAGACGCGCTATACCGCTGGCGTGGGGGTGGACGTTTACAGTGAGGGTGGCTTCACTACCTCGCTGGATCTGAGCCATGGCTGGACCGATAGCATGACCGCCAACGCTGGTGAGCTGACGCTGCGCTACGATTTCTGATCGTGACGGTCAGTTGCTGCTGAGCTGAAGAAACGCCCACTCCCTGCGGAGTGGGCGTTTCTGTTTAGTGGGTGCGTGGTTACTGGCACGCCTCGAGAAAGGCCTCGATGCTGTGCCAGTCGAGATGCCAGGGGCCGGTATGCTCGGCCTGGGGGTGGACCTCCAGGTGATGACAGCCATGGGCCTGGCGCGCGAGCTGCTGCCGAGCGAGTGCGGGCGGCACGATGTCGTCGTTGCCTCCCGCCAGGCTGTAGAAGGGGATGGTGCCAGAAGGAGGCGAGGCGGTGCGTGGAGCAGGCAGGCGATGATGCTCTGCGAAGCTAGCGTCATCGAGGTTGCCGGCTACGCTGATCAGCAGCTCGACGTTGGGATGGCGCTGGGCAAGTTGCTGGGCGAGGTGAGCACCTCCCGAGAAGCCGATCAGGCGTACGCTTTGCCCCCCGGCAATGGCGTTCAGGGCGGCGAGCATCTGATTCTCGACGTCGGCCCCGTAGCGTTGAGTGGTCCATAGCGAGAAATGGCAACCATCGGGGAGCGGTTGCAGAAACTGGCAGGGGCGAGCCAGGTAGGCAACGTGAGAATGCGGGTCTTCCAGTGCGAGACGCATGGCCACTGGTTGGCGCGGTGTTGGGTTGCTGCTGGGCTGGCCGGCGCCTCGCCAGGCGTGGCCGTCGCCTTCCACATAGATGTGCCAAACCGAGGGCGCTTCTGGCGTTGAGCGGTACCAGGCGCGCATGAGGCTGGCAGCGCCAAGATCGGCCTCGCGTAGACCGGCCGCAGCGAGGTCCTGTTCAACGCCTTGAGTGGCGTGCTCGCTTGAGCGGGTTGCGCTGCACCCCGCCAGCAGGACGATAACGAGCAGGAGAAGGTAGCGACTGAGAGGTGGAGGCTGCATAGTCTAGGCATCATCAGGAAGCTGGCACGCGACCTTATCCTCGATCGTGACCGGGCTCAACGTCGCGAGTGAGTTTGCTCCTGCATTGAGGGTGCCAAGGCCAGCGTGGGAGTGACTTCAGTCACGATGGGGTTGATCTAGCCAGGCAGCGCTGCGCGCTGCAATCGCGAATGAATTCGCTCCTACACGGGGCGGCGCTAAGGCCAATGTAGGAGCGGCTTTAGCCGCGATGGGGTTGGCTAGCAGGGCAGCGCTACGCGCTGCAATCGCGAATGAATTCGCTCCCACATGGGAGTGGCGCCAAGGCTAATGTAGGAGCGGCTTTAGCCGCGATGGGGTTGGCTAGCCGGGCAGCGCTGCGCGCTGCAATCGCGACTGAAGTCGCTCCCACACTAGGTATGGCGCCAAGGCTAATGTAGGAGCGGCTTTAGCCGCGATGGGGTTGGGTTGTCCTGGCCTGGGCAGCGCTACGCGCTGCAATCGTGAATGAATTCGCTCCCACATGGGAGTGGCGCCAAGGCTAATGTAGGAGCGGCTTTAGCCGCGATGGGGTTGGCTAGCCGGGCAGCGCTACGCGCTGCAATCGCGAATGAAGTTGCTCCCACACTAGGTATGGCGCCAAGGCTAATGTAGGAGCGGCTTTAGCCGCGATGGGGTTGGGTTGTCCTGGCCTGGGCAGCGCTGCGCGCTGCAATCGCGAATGAATTCGCTCCCACATGGGAGTGGCTCCAAGGCTAATGTGGGAGCGGCTTTAGCCGCGATGGGGTTGGCTAGCTGGGCAGCGCCGCGCGCTGCATCGCGAATGAATTCGCTCCTACATGGGGGGCGGCGCCAAGGCTAATGTAGGAGCGGCTTTAGCCGCGATGGGGTTGGGTTGTCCTGGCCTGGGCAGCGCTACGCGCTGCAATCGCGAATGAATTCGCTCCCACATGGGAGTGGCGCCAAGGCTAATGTAGGAGCGGCTTTAGCCGCGATGGGGTTGGGTTGTCCTGGCCTGGGCAGCGCTGCGCGCTGCAATCGCGAATGAATTCGCTCCCACATGGGAGTGGCGCCAAGGCTAATGTAGGAGCGGCTTTAGCCGCGATGGGATTGGCTAGCCGGGCAGCGCTACGCGCTGCAATCGCGAATGAATTCGCTCCTACACGAGAGCGGCGCCAAGGCTAATGTAGGAGCGGCTTTAGCCGCGATGGGGTTGGGTTGTCCTGGCCTGGGCAGCACTGCGCGCTGCAATCGCGAATGAATTCGCTCCTACATGGGGGGCGGCGCCAAGGCTAATGTAGGAGCGGCTTTAGCCGCGATGGGATTGGGTGGCAACGTTGCGCACCGCCAGTGAGTACTGTAATTTCATACAGCGCTATCTGGAGGAGTATGCCCCATGGCCAGCAACCACCACGATACCGGCTACAAGGAGCTGTTCAGCTACCCGGAGTTCGTCCAGCAGCTGATCGAAGGCTTTGCCCCCACCGAGATCGCCGAGTTGATGGACTTCACCACCCTGGAGAGCCACAGCGGCAACTACATCACCCCGCTGTTCGAGGAGAAGTTCGAGGATGTGGTGTGGTCGGTCGACATCAGTTGGCAGGGCGCCAGGCAGCAGGTGTTCTTGTATATACTTTTAGAGTTTCAGTCGGCAGTGGATCACACCATGCCGATCCGGCTGATGCACTACGTGGCCTGCTTCTACGATCATCTGCTCAAGCAGAGGACAACCACCCCGCGCCAGGGGTTGCCACCGATACTGCCCATCGTGCTCTACAACGGCAGCCAGCGCTGGTCGGCCCGGCAGGACATTTACGACATGGTGCAGCCGGAACCGCCCTCCTTCCTGCGGGTCTATCAGCCACACCTGCGCTACTACCTGATCGACGAGGGGCGCTATACTGACGAGGAGCTATTTGAGCGCCACACGCCACTCAGCGGTGTGTTCGGCATCGAGAACGCCACGGCCGACCGCCACGCGCTGCAGCAGGCCGTTGACCGCATCGTGGCGATCATTCAGAACGATCCCCACAAGGAGCGCACCGATGCCATCATCACCCGCTGGCTCAAGCGCCATCTGCAGTGGCTTGGGGCGGGCGTCAACCTGAATCGGCTCAACAGTCTGGTAGAGGACAAAGATATGCTGGCAGAGAAACTCGAAAACTGGGCTAAGAAGGAGCGCCAGGAAGGCCGTCAAGAAGGACGGCAGGAAGGTCGTCAAGAAGGACGGCATGAAGGTCGGCAGGAAACCTCGCGTGATATCGCCCGCAAGTTGATTGCCCTCGGCGCGCTCAGCGATGCCCAGATAGCCGAAGCCACCGGCCTGACCGAAACCGACATCGGGGCCATGCGCCACGACACACCGCCGGAGCGGTAACTCCTCGACAGCGCTACGCGCTGCTATCGCGAATGAATTCGCTCCCACATGGGGGCGGCGCCAAGGCCAATGTAGGAGAGACTTCAGTCTCGATGGGGTTGGCTAGCCTGGGCAGCGCTACGCGCTGCAATCGCGAATGAAGTCGCTCCCACATGGGGGCGGCGCCAAGGCTAATGTAGGAGACTTCAGTCTCGATGGGGTTGGGTGGTATCGACCTGGGCAGTGCTGCGCGCTGAAGGTTAGAGCGTGAGTCAGGCGGCGGGGGGGCTTGGCAAATGCTGTGTGAGGCTGAGCCCCTTGTCGGCAAGGCTTTTCTTGCATTATATTGTGCGTATAATAGTGTGTAGATAAATGCATGCCAGAGGAGGCATCATGGCCACCTTACTCGAACGCCCCGAAGACGCAGTATCAGCGACCGCCATGGCACGTAATTTCAGTGCCAGGCTCAAAGAGGTCTCATCACGCTCGACCGAGCGACTCGTAGTCTTCAAAGATAACCAGCCTGCAGCTGTACTGATGAACGTCCAGGCCTACCAGGATCTCGTCGACGAGCTTGAGGACCTTCGTATCGAAGCTATCTCCCGGGACCGTCTGGTGAGCTACCAGGCAGATCAGGCCATCTCGCACGATGACATGCGCTCCCTCTTTGGTCATGGCGATTAAGCCATGGCCTGGCACCTGATCTACCACCCTGATGTTCAGCAAGATCTGATCAGGTTGGGCTCGGCCGCAGCGAATCGCGTTCTAGATGTTATTGAAGAGCGGATCCGCGATGGCGAGCCTGACAAGCTTGGCAAACCCCTTCGGGGTGCTCTAGCTGGCTGTAGGCGGATTCGTACCGGGAACACGAGGATCGTCTACAAAGTAGATGGACTTGCTATCCAGGTGCTGATCATTGCTGTGGGCGCGCGGCGAGATGAAGAGATTTACGATCTTGCGAATCGGCGTGTGTAGACGCTGGAGCCCGGGTGGTTTCAATCTGCGATTGAGGTTGGCAGCGCTGCGCGCTGCAATCGCGACTGAAGTCGCTCCCACATGGGAGTGGCGCCAAGGCTAATGTGGGAGCGGCTTTAGCCGCGATGGAATTGGCTAGCCGGGCAGCGCTGCGCGCTGCAATCGCGACTGAAGTCGCTCCCACACTAATCGTGAATGAAGTCGCTCCCACACTAATCGTGAATGAATTCGCTCCCACATTAATCGCGGCAAACGTCGCTTCCACATGTATTTATCGCCGTTACCTTGCCTATTGGGTATGGCGAAGCTTGGCAATGCTGAGGTAGCGCTCTTTGGAGGGAATGAGGTGCTCGCGGCAAAGCTGGCAGAGCAGCTCACGGTCCTGGCGCTTGATGGCATCGATCATGGCGAAATGCTCGCTGCAGGCTTGTTCCAGGCTCTCTGCATCGGTGATGGCCGTGAAGCGAATGGCGTGGGCTTTCTGGGCGAAATCGTTGATGCATTCAATCAGGTAGGCATTGCCCGTGGCCGAAAACAGGGTGCGATGAAAGGCAATGTTAAGCCGGAAAACGCGCCGCAGGTCATGCGTTTCGACTGCTTCACGGTGTTGGTTCTGTATGCTTGTCAGTTCCTCGATCATGCTCGGTGGAGCAGGCAGCGGGATTGACTGCGCGCCGGCAGTCTCTAGAAGCTCACGCATGGCGTAAAGATCTTCCACCTCTTTGGGTGTATAGGCTTTTACGAAGGCACCGCGATTCTTTATCCGCTCCACCAAGCCGATGGCATCGAGTTGAAAAAGGGCCTGCCGCACGACATGGCGTTTGCAGTAAAACCTCTCGATCAGATCTTCCTCTACCAGTCGTTCTTTCGGATTGAGGCGCCCGAGAACAATATCTTCCTCGATAGCTGAAACGATGTCATCGACATTGGTGGAGGCAGATTGAGATGGAGATTGCTTGAGCTGTGTCATGACAAAGGCAGCTATCCTGGCTGACGCTAATAAGGTGTAGAGGCGATATCGGCAACCGCTTCATGCGGATGCCGATAGGTTACCAGAATCCCCGTGACCTGGGTATTTAGGGAAACACTGCACAAATGCCTACGCGAGCGAATCGCTGCGTTGCGCGGTGCCGAGGCGTCGGACCGGCGGATCCTCACCTATACCCCATAGGCTCCGGTTGACTCGCAGCCTTCGGCTTCTCGCCCCTTCGGGGCCAGCCTAAGGCTGTTTGTCGCTTCGCTCGGTTCTGTGCTCCGGGCGCCTTGCGCTTCATCTCGCTCGTCGATTTGTTCAGCGCTTCCTTAGCGGGCGCGTGGCACTCGTGAAGAGATGTCCGGCCGGCAAAAGGCAAAATCACAGCCTTCCTCCGCTTGCAGAATCTGCTCGAGAAACAGCTTGCGGTAGCCACGTTCCTTGCTGGGTTCTACGCGAGGCGACATCGATGCTCTACGACTCGCGAGCTCATCCTCATCGACCAGCAATTGCAGCCGTCGTTCCGCTACGTCCAGTGCAATGCGGTCGCCGTCACGCACCAGCGCAAGCGGCCCCAGCTCAGCGGCCTCGGGCGAGACATGCAGGATGATGGTGCCGGCGGCGGTGCCGCTCATGCGTCCGTCCGAGATGCGCACCATATCCTTTACGCCCTGTGCTGCCAGCTTTTTGGGAATGGGGATATAGCCGGCTTCGGGCATTCCTGGAGCCCCCTTGGGGCCGATGTTCTGCAGCACGAGGATATCGTCCGCGTTGACGTCGAGGTCCGGGTCGTCAATGCGCGTGGCCAGGTCTTCCAGGCCAGTGAACACGACGGCACGTCCCGAGTGCTTCATCAATGCCGCTGACGCGGCCGACTGCTTGATGATGGCTCCGCGCGGCGCCAGGTTGCCGCGCAGCACTGCCATGCCGCCCTGGGCGTAAATGGGGTTGTCGCGTGGGCGCACCACTTGCTGGTTGAGGATATGCGGACTGGCCGCGAGATTGTCGCCCAGGGTCTTGCCATTGATGGTAAGCGCATCGAGATGCAGTAGAGGTTGGATCTCGCGCAGTAGCGCTGCCAGCCCGCCAGCGTGGTGCAGGTGCTCCATGTAGTGTTCGCCGGATGGCTTGAGGTTCACGAGTACTGGCGTTTCGCGGCTCATGCGGTCGAATTGGTCGAGATCGACATCGATCCCGAGGCGCCCGGCTATGGCGGTGAGGTGTATCAAGGCATTGGTGGAGCCGCCCAGGGCGAGCAGTACGCGCAGGGCATTCTCGAACGCGGCTTCGGTCATGATATCGCCGGGCAAGACCTTCTCCATGGCCAGCCTGACGGCCTCGGTACCGGTCTGCTCGGCAATGCGCTGGCGGTCGGCAAATACCGCCGGTGCAGCGGCGCTGCCGGGCAGCATCATGCCCATGGCCTCGGCAAGGCATGCCATGGTGCTGGCGGTTCCCATGACCGAACAGGTGCCGACGGTGGGGACCAGCTTGTCGTTGACCTCGGCGATTTCCTGGTCATCGATCTCCTGGCCACGGTAGGCCGCCCAGTAGCGGCGGCAGTCGGTACAGGCGCCGACTCGGGTGCCGCGGTGCGAGCCGCTCAGCATGGGGCCTGTGACGAGCTGAATGGCGGGAACGCCGGCACTCGCTGCGGCCATCAGTTGTGCAGGGACCGTCTTGTCACAACCACCGATCAGGACCACCGCGTCCATCGGTTGGGCGCGGATCATCTCCTCGGTATCTAGTGCCATCAGGTTGCGCAGGTACATGCTGGTCGGGTGAGAGAACGACTCATGCAGCGAGATCGTGGGAAAGTCGATCGGCAGCCCGCCAGCCAGCATCACGCCGCGCTTCACGCTTTCGACCAGGGCCTCGACGTTACCGTGGCAGGCATTGTAGCCGCTGTAGGTGTTGGCGATGCCTATCACCGGGCGGGAGAGGGCGTCATCGGTGTACCCCATGCCCTTGATGAACGCCTTGCGCAGGAATAGCGAGAAGCCTTCATCGCCGTAGTTGGTCAGCCCTTTGCCCATCCCTTTGGGGTAGTCATCTGATTTCACCGGAAATCTCCTTCTGTTTGCCGCTGGCAGCCTTGTTGAACTTTGGTCGTACTATCAATAAGATTATTGACAATCATGTCAACAACGTACTACGTTTTTTCCGGCATGCCAAATAAAAATCATGCAGCGCCTTAAGACAAAATCATAAACAAAGGTAAAGATTGATGAAAAAACTCTTATTGCCAGCTTCGCTCTCACTGTTTGCACTGACAGCCGCAATTCCTCTGTCGGCAAGCGCTGAGTATTCTGTTACTGATGAGCTTCGAGTCCTCCAGGGCTTTCAGGCAGGTGGTGGTAGTGATGCACTGGCGCAAATTACCCAGCCATTCCTCAGAGACATTCTTGGCGTAAACTTCGTCAATGAATATATCCCGGGTGCAGCAGGCGCCATCGCCTGGACTCGTCTGGGTAATCAGTCGCCGAAAGATGGCTCGGTCATTAGCATTACCAACACGCCGATGTTGATGACAAACTACATCATCAATGAATCTATCAATTATAACATTGATCAACTGACGCCTATCGCTAATGTGGTAACCGACCCTGGCGTTATCGTGGTTCACCCCGACAGCCCCTATCAAACCATCGAGGAGTTGTTGCAAGCCGCCGAGGAGAACCCTGGGCGTATTACCATCGGTAACTCAGGTGTAGGCGGCGATGATTATTTTTCTACGATCATGGTTGAGAATGCTACCGGGTTGAAATTTGAAAAGGTGCCGTTTGCCGGTGATGGTCCATCCGCCACCGCTGCAATGGGCGGGCAGATCGATGCCAGCTTCAACAATGTGGGCATCGTCTATGGCCATATCACCGCTGATAGCCTGCGGCCGCTGGCGGTGTTCTCGGAAGAGCGCCTGCCCATGCTGCCCGATACCCCGACGCTGAAAGAGATCGGCTACGACGTGGTAAATGGCTCATCGCGCGGTTATAGCGCACCGGCGGGCATTCCTGACCAGGCGCGCGACGAGCTGATCGCAGCCTTCGAAGAACTGGCCACCAACGAAGAGTTCCTGGCACTGGCTGAAGAGCGTGCTTTTTATATCGATATCATCACCGGCGATGATTATATGGATATGATGAAGCGCATGGAGGAAACGTTCATCGAGATATGGGCAAACGTTGAAGACGATGCCTGATAGTTGATTCTTAAAGTTGGAGGTTAGGATATGAATGTGAGTCGCCTGTCGCTGGGTGCCTTCGGTGTGTTTTTGGCGATATTTTTCTTTGTCAATAATAGCGGTTATCCAACGAGGGCGGCTCAGATTCCACTTATATTCTCGACAGTAGTGGGGTTGCTTTCAGTGGCGTTGATTGTGCAGGAAGTGGTTGTGTCAAGAATGAAACTTGGCCTTGCAACGTCAGAGGGACCGTCGGCCGATACTGAGAAGCAGCGCAACGTACGGGGTATCGCCAAGGCTTTCATTATCTACGGCTTTGCACTGTTGTATGTCTACGGCATTGGCGTAGTGGGGTACTTCATTGCGACAGCGCTGTTTCTGGCGGCGTCGTTATTCGTCGTTAGAGGCGTAAGTATCAAGTATGCGGGCATTGGTGTCGCTGCCTTGTTGTTGGTTATCGGCCTGGTGTTCTTCCACTTCCTTGGCCTGAATATGCCAGCGCTGCCTTCTTTCTAGCGCCACTACCGATAATGGAGTGAATCATGGATTCGAGCATGTTGCTCGCTGGGATTTTGAATGTTCTGACATGGTGGAACCTGCTGCTGATCATCGGCGGGACCCTGTTGGGCATGTTCGTGGGTGCCATGCCCGGGCTGTCGGCCACCATGGCGTTGGCGCTATTGCTTCCGATCACCTTCAGCATGGACCCGGGGGCTGGGCTGAGCATGTTGGCCTCGCTCTACGTCGGGGCCTCCTATGGCGGGTCGATCGCGGCGATCCTGCTGAATACGCCAGGTACGCCGGCGGCGGCGGCGACGGTGCTGGATGGCTATCCGCTTTCGCAGCAGGGCAAGGCCGGCAAGGCGCTGGGGATCTCGCTGTTTGCGTCGTTCTGCGGTGGTTTGATGAGTGGTATTGCGCTGCTGGTTGCCGCGCCGCTGCTGGGGATCCTGGTGTTGAAGTTCGGTCCCATCGAACTGTTTGCCGTTGCCGTACTGGGTATCACCATCATCGGCTCCCTTTCCCAGGGCTCGGTGGTGTCGGGACTACTATCCGGTGGTATCGGTTTGCTGGTCAGCACCGTGGGCATGGACCTTATTACCGGTACCCCGCGCATGACCTTCGGGCATATGAACCTGTTCTCCGGGATCAGCTTTACTGTCGCCTTGATCGGCCTGTTCTCGATTCCCCAGGCGCTATTGTTGATTGAGAAAAGTGGCCTTAGCGCCAAGCGGGTGGCCAACAAGATTACCGACCGCCTGCTGCCCAAGCTCAAGGATATCAAAATCTTGATGCCCAATATCTTCCGTTCGGGGGTGATCGGGATAATCACCGGGCTGATTCCGGGCACCGGCGGTGATACCGCCAGCTGGTTTGCCTACAACGAAGCCAAGCGCTTTTCCAAGGACAAGAGCCGCTTCGGTAAGGGCGATGTTGCCGGCCTGGCGGCACCCGAGGCGGCTAACAACTCGGTGGTGGGGGGCTCGTTGATCCCCACGATTGCCCTGGGGATCCCCGGGAGCTCATCAACGGCCATTCTTCTGGGCGCCTTGATGGTGCATGGGATCCTGCCTGGCCCCAACCTGCTTACCGAACACGGTGAAGTCACCTACACCCTGATTTGGGCCGTGATCGTGGCCAACTTTGCACTGCTGGCCGTCGGTCTGATGTTCACGCGGCTCTGTGTCAGTGTGACCAAGGTGCCGGATGGGTTCGTGGCATGCGCCATCATCGTGCTGTGCGTAGTGGGGTCTTTTGCCATCAACAATAGCTTCTTCGATGTCGGCCTGATGTTTGCCTTCGGTCTGTTCGGTTACTGGATGATCAAGGCGGGCATGTCGCCGGCACCGATGGTGGTGGGGCTGATCCTGGGGCCTGTGATGGAAACCAGCTTCCAGCAGTCGATGCTGATTGGCGGTGGCACCTTCATGGTCTTCGTCAAGAGTCCGATCGCGTTGTGCCTGCTACTGCTGGCAGCGTTTTCGGTCATCCAGTCCACGCCGCTGTTGGGTGCGGTGGCATCCAAGTTCAAGAAACCCGCCTGATCACCATCATTTTCGAAATAGGAGAGAGACCCGATGGCTACGATTGTTGAAGTTAAGGCACGCACGGTTAGTGTTCCGCTGGACAACCCCACCAGCTTTTCGAATCGCCAGGTGCTCAAGCGTGACTATGCCGTGGTCGAGGTGGTAGGCGACGACGGCCACAAGGGCATCGGTTTCTGCTACGGCGGCAGCAATGCCGGGCGACTGGTCACTCAGGCCGTGCGTGAGTTGCTCAAGCCGGTGCTGTTGGGTCAGGACACTCACCGCGTGGAAGGGCTGTGGCGCAAGATGTACCAGGAGGCGTTGCTGCATGGGCGCGCCGGTTCGGTGATGCGCGCGATTAGCATCATCGATACGGCGCTCTGGGACCGCAATGCCCGTGCTGCCAACCTGCCGCTTTACAAGATGCTGGGGGCCAACGAGACCGAGAGCGTTGCTGCCTATGCCAGCGGCGGCTATTACCTGGAGGGCAAGACCCCCGCGCACCTGGCCGATGAAATGCGTGCTCACGTCGCAAACGGTTTCAAGGCGGTGAAGCTCAAGGTGGGGCGTGACAGCCTTGCCGAGGAGGAGGCGCGTCTTGCTGCCGTTAGAGACGCGGTGGGGCCGGACGTACTGGTCATGATGGATGCCAATAATGCTTGGCGCGATTTGCCCTCGGCCCTTGCCTTCATGCGCATGGCTGAGCCCTACGATCCCTACTGGATCGAGGAGCCATTCAGCCCCGACGATATCGATAATCACCGCCGCTTGGCTGAGCGCACGCCGGTGCCGGTGGCTACCGGGGAGATCGAGGCGGGCCGCTGGCGCTTCAAGGAGCTGCTGGACAAGGAGGCGGCCATGATCCTCCAGACCGATGCGGCGGTATGCGGTGGGATTACCGAATTTCGCCGTATTGCGGCCACGGCGGCCAGCTATGGCGTCGAGGTCTTCCCGCACTGGTTCCACGATCTGCATGTGCATCTGGTGGCTTCGACGCCGAATGCGCCCATGGTCGAGTATTTCGCCGACGACCAGGTGCTCAACTTCCGCCGCCTGATCGATACCCAGCTCAGCTGTGACAATGGCCGCCTCATGCTGCCCACCTCGCCGGGCCTGGGCTTCGATTTCGATGCCGATGCGTTGGCACGCTTCGCTGTTGATGATTGGCAGTGACCCACTTCAGCAGGAGAGACGTATGAATCGATTGCATCGCGCTGGGCAAGTCTGGTCCCCGGTGATTACGCCATTCGGCCCTGACCTCGAGCCGGATAGCGACCGCTTTGCCAAGCACTGCAGGTGGTTGCTCGGCAACGACGTTGGCCTGGCGATCTTTGGCACCAACTCTGAGGCCACCTCATTGAGCGTGTCGGAAAAGCGCGGCCTGCTCGACTCTCTGGTAGCGGCCGGTATACCCGCTGCGCGGATGATGCCTGGCACCGGCCACTGCGCGATTGGCGACAGCGTCGAATTGACACGCAGTGCGGTCGAACATGGCTGTGCGGGTGTGCTGATGTTGCCGGCGTTTTACTACAAGGGTGTCTCGGATGAGGGGCTGTTTCGCTATTTTTCCGAGGTTATCGAGCGCGTGGGATCCGCGGCGCTAAGGGTCTATCTCTACCATATCCCGCCGGTCTCTCAGGTGCCGTTGAGTCTGGCGCTGGTTGAACGACTGCTGAAGGCTTACCCCGACACCATTGCGGGGATCAAGGATAGCTCCGGCGATTGGTCCAATACCCAGGCGTTGATCGAGGCCTTTGGCGAGGAGATCGATATCTATGCCGGCAGCGAGCATTTCCTGCTGCAGAACCTGAGGGCCGGCGGGGCAGGGTGCATCAGTGCCACTGCCAATGTGAATCCTGGCCCGATTGCCGCGCTGGCCAGGGATTGGCAGGGCGCTGATGCCGAACAGCAGCAGCAAGCCCTTTCCGCGCTGCGGGGGGTATTCGAGCAGTTTCCCATGATTCCAGCGCTCAAGTCGGCGACTGCGCTGTATGGCGGCGATGACGCCTGGCATCGATTGCGGCCACCGCTGGTCGAGTTGGATGCCGAGCAGCGCAAGGCCCTGGCTAGTGCCTTGGACATGGCGGGATTCGACATGCCCGGCCGCAGAGCCTGAACGGATCACCCCCGAACCACTCCGCTCGCCCTTGGGTCCGCATGGGGCGAGCGCCAGCGTGAGAACAATGACACATGACAGCGCAAGTTCAGCACACCGGCAAGCACGTTGCCGGTCTTACCATCCGCCTGCATCCGGACGACAACGTGGTGGTGGCTCGCCAGGAGGTCGCCCTGGGCATGGCGTTAGCCGAGGAGAAGGTTACCAGCCGTGCCCAAATCCCCGCTGGATATAAACTGGCAACGCGTGAAATCCAGCAGGGCGAAGCGATCCTCAAGTACAACGTGCCGATAGGCTTTGCCTCGCGTGACATTTCGGCCGGGGATATGGTGCATAGCCATAATGTGGCGTTCGAGGAGTTCGATCGCGACTATCGCCATGCCGAGGGGTATGTTCCCGTCACTCCGGTACCCGAAAATGAAGTGGCCACCTTCCAGGGCATCGTGCGCGCCAATGGCCAGGTCGCTACGCGCAACTACGTCGCCATTCTCTCGACCGTGAACTGCTCGGCCACCGTGGCGCGCAAGGTCGCCGACTGGTTCACGGAGGAGCGTTTGGCAGACTTCCCTAACGTCGATGGTGTCGTCGCCTTTCCCCATTCCCTGGGATGCGGGATGGAGATGACCGGCGAGCCGATGGCCCTGCTGCGTCGGACCATTGCCGGCTATGCCAGGCATGCCAACTTTGCCGCCGTGCTGATCGTTGGGCTGGGCTGTGAGCGCAATCAGATCAACGGGCTACTGGAGGACGAGGGGCTCGATGCCGGTGGGCGCCTGCAGACGTTTACCATGCAGGCGATGGGGGGCACGACCAAGACCATCCAGGCTTGCGTGGAGGCCGTCGAGGCATTGTTGCCCGAGGCCAATCGCGTCGAGCGCCAGCCGGTCTCTGCCGCCCACTTGACCGTTGGGCTTCAGTGCGGCGGTTCTGATGGTTTCTCGTCGATCACCGCCAATCCGGCACTGGGCCGTGCGGTGGACATTCTGGCACGCCATGGCGGGACCGCCATTCTTTCCGAAACCCCGGAAATCTACGGTGTGGAACATACCCTCACGCGCCGCGCGGCGAGTCGTGAGGTGGGCGAAAAGCTCGTCGAGCGTGTGCGCTGGTGGAAAGAGGAGTATTCGGTGGGCCGCGATGTGCAGATCAACGGCAAGGTGAGCCCTGGCAACCAGGTCGGCGGCCTGGCGAATATCTTCGAGAAGTCGCTGGGCTCCTCCATGAAGGGCGGCACTGGCCCGTTGATGGCAGTGTACCGCTATGCCGAGCCGGTGACCGCCAAAGGACTGGTCTTCATGGATACACCGGGCTACGACCCGGTGTCGATTACCGGCCAGATTGCTGGGGGCGCCAACCTGGTGGCCTTCACGACCGGGCGCGGTTCGATGTTCGGCGCCAAGCCGTCGCCCACCATCAAGCTGGCGACCAACACCTCGATGTATGAGCGTTTGAGCGACGATATGGATATCAACTGCGGCGAGATCATCGACGGCACCTGCGATATGGAGGCCATGGGCCAGCGCATCTTCGAGCAGATGCTGGCCACGGCGTCGGGGCAGCGCTCCAAGAGCGAGTTGCTGGGCCTGGGCGACAATGAATTCGTGCCTTGGCATATCGGCATCATGAGCTAAGCGCTGCACGACACGCGACAGGGGATGACGATGAACAAACGGATCGTGGCGGTGCGACGGCTGCATGCTGACCATTTGCAGCAGTTAGAGGGCAAGTTTCACGTCGATTACTTTCCGCATCTCGACGACGATAATCTCGACGAGTACCACGCGGCCTTGGCTCGTGCGCATGGTTTGATAGGGGGCAAGCTCTCCGTTACGCCGGCGCTCCTGGATGGAGCCCCCCATTTGGAGGTGGTGGCGACGATCTCGGTGGGTTACGACAACTTTCCCGTTGATGAGATGAGCCGCCGCGGCATTGTGCTTTGCAACACCCCCGACGTCTTGACCGAGACGACGGCCGATACCGGCTTTGCGCTGATCATGGCTACCGCGCGTCGCGTGCCGGAGTTGGATCGCTTCGTGCGTGAGGGGCAGTGGCAGGCGCATGTCGATGAGGCGCAGTTCGGGCGCGATGTCCACGGCAAAACGCTTGGCATGGTGGGTATGGGGCGTATTGGGGCTGCCGTGGCAAGGCGTGGCGCGCTGGGCTTCGGGATGCCGGTAATCTACAGCAACGCTTCGCCCAAGCCTGTTCTCGAGGCTGAGCTAGGCGCCCGTAGCTGCTCATTCGAGGAGTTGCTGGCCTGCGCCGATATTGTCTGCGTGACGGTGCCGCTAACGGATTCGACGCGGCATTTGATCGGTGCCGATGCTTTTCGTCAGATGAAGCGCTCGGCGATCTTCGTCAATATCGCCCGGGGGCCGGTAGTCGATGAAGCGGCCATGGTCACAGCGCTCCAGGAGGGCGAGATTGCCGGGGCGGGGCTGGATGTCTTCGAGCAGGAGCCGCTGCCTGCTACGTCTCCCTTGCTGGGGTTACCGCAGGTGGTACTGCTGCCGCATATCGGCTCGGCGACCCATGAGACGCGTGCGGCGATGGCGCAGCTTGCCGTGGATAATATCGTGCTTGCTCTGCAGGGCCAGGCGCCTCCTAATGGCGTCAATCTCGGGGTGTTATCTATGAACTCAGCGTTATATTAGCGATATATTTTTAAAGATGAGATACTACCTCCTGAACGTGAACGCTAGCCGTCTTGGATGATCTCGTTGCAAGGAGGTATGTATGAGCTCGTTATGGGAAACCTTCATTGACTGTATGAAAGAGCCTTTTAATCGACCGACTCCCAGCGAGATCGTCTCACGGCATCAGCCAATCAATGACCCCAGCTTTATGTTGCTTCTCGCCATGCTCCGGAGCCTATCTCCAAGGCCTAAAAAGAAGCTTGGCTTTCTCGCTTGGCACACGATTATCGTGCTTATCTCGTTGGCTATCGTCATGACCAGTTTATGGCTGTTTGGGAATTGGATCATGTCGCTTCCCGGCGCCAATGTTGCACTCATAATGTATGTGGTCTTCCTATATCTCTATGCTATCTGGATGATGTTGGTGCCTATATGGCAGGGGATGAGTGCCATCATCGATCCGTGTAATGACCTCATGCAGGAGCAGGATAGGCGATTGGCCAAATCGGTGCAGATGATCGCAAAGCTAGACAGCATGGACTTTCCCAATGCACGGTTGAGGTTGAAATATCTGACCTCTTTCATGAATAGGCTTTATCGTCAGCAGCAGGTGGTTCGGGGCATCATAATTGGATCTCCTATTCTGGGGTTACTCATCGATCACCTGGCTAGAGCCGATTGGGATCAGCTATTTGATACGCCTCTGATGTTGTATCCTGCTTGTTTCATGGTCGGCATACTCATTGGCTGGATGCGCATGTCTTCGGTGCTGAGAGAATTGTCTGATTTGCAGTTTGCGCTAGCGCACTGTCGACATACCGAACAGCAATTCGAGGGTGGCCACGCGAGTGAGAATAGCCAATAACCTGCTGCACCATCAGGTCATAGGCTGAGATGAGTGGCCCGGCAGCGCTGCGCGCTGCAATCGCGAATGAATTCGCTCCCACAGATCGCGACTGAAGTCGCTCCCACACAGGGAGTGGCGCCAAGGCCAATGTAGGAGTGACTTCAGTCACGATGGGGTTGGCTGGCCCAGGCAGCGCTGCGCGCTGCATCGCGAATGAATTCGCTCCCACACAGGGAGTGGCGCCAAGGCTAATGTAGGAGTGACTTCAGTCACGATGGGGTTGGCTGGCCCAGGCAGCGCTGCGCGCTGCATCGCGAATGAAGTCGCTCTTATACATTCTGAGTCCGGCTTGCTTGGCATGCTGACGTCGCTATCCGATAGCCCTGGGCGGGGTGGATTCACCATAATCTTGATGCTGATCAAGAACTGGGTGGCGCCGCTCGGTTAGCCTCACTGGCACGAGGATAGCGCGTCGCCATGATCGCGGATCCTGGCCACCCATCCAGGCGGCACATAACAATATGGGCATGGCGTCGGGCGATTGCCCCTGCGCAGGGACATACCCATCTTCCGAGATTGCCAGCATGACCAATATCCAGACGCTTACCTTGCTTCCCCAGGACCAGTTAGGGCTGATCAATAGCATTGAGGTTCAGGCTGTCCTGCGCTACCGCCGGCTTGCCCTGCGCTTCATCACGTTTAGCACCGTACTAAGCCGTCAAATGGCAGAGTATGGCATCGCCTGTGAACAACGTATCACCTCACTGCGGGATGCTGCCGAGAGCCTGGGCCTCGGCGCCTGCGTGGGCGTGCTCGATGTACGCCGGCTCCAGGAGCCTGCTCAGGAGCCGCAGGACAGGTTCTTCATTATCGATGAAGCAATCGTTGACCAGGAGCTGCAGAGGGCACTGGCCACTGCCTTTGAAACGCACAGTGTTGCGAGACAACTGCTGGGCGCCAACGGCACACCAGAGCTGGAGCGGCCACTGTGGGAATACGTGCAGCACAAGCAGTTCGAAGTGAATGCGCTGATGCACTGCTGCACAAGGCAGTTGCAGCACGCTTGAGATAATCGCGACTGACGTTGCTCCCACGGGGGAGGTGGCGCCACAGCCAAGAAGGAAGCCGTTCTCACACTGGGTATGGTGCTAAGGCAAAAATCGCGACGAAATTCGCCCCGATACCATGGAAGGAATGTCAGCACACGCTACATTAACGTTTCCTTTTCTCCTGATCGGGCTGCGTCAGGATAGCCTCCCTCTGCATCGGCTTGGTAAGTGGAAGCCCTGCAGCAGGGAGCAGTCGCGTTGGATCAAGTCGTGCTGCTCGCTCTGCTCAATGCTTTCAGTATAAAGCCTCGAGGTGTCTACGAACCTTGGGGCGATCCATTCTGGTTTCTCAAGCGAGCCACAAGCGCCACAAGGCAGCACACATCATGCCCACAGCGATTGACGCGAGTGGGCTTCTAAAGCCTACGGCGACAGCACCGGCGGCTATTGCGGCTAGACGCACTCCGCCGTCACCATGAACGATCATGGGTGTTATTACCGCGATAAGCACTGAACTCGACATGGCATCGACGAAGCGTCTCACCCGGGGGCCAAGTGGTACATTTGACATGATCAGCAGCCCAAGCACCCTAGATCCATAGGCGATCACAACCATCAATGAGATGCCCAATACCGATTGCCATACCAGGGGTGTGTCCATTAGCTATCCGCTCCAAACCAGCGACCTGGTAACATCATGGTGATTAGCCCACCCGTCATGGCGCCGACCATCACGTGTAGATATGGCGGTAACCACCAGTAGGCCATCAAGGCGCTGAGCGCCGCCGCGAGCCAGGGCAGAGCCATCACGGCTCTAGGGTTTCCCCCTACCACGATCATCAACAGAAAACACAGCATGATCACATCGAGACCGAATCGCTCTGGCTCGGTGATCCCACCACCGAATGCGAGCCCCACTGCAGTCCCGATCACCCAGGCACTCCATAGTGCGATGCCTCCTCCGAGCAGAACGCCAAGATTGCGCTCCCCGCGATGATACTCCCCCAGTGCCATTGCCCAGTTGGAGTCGGTCAGTAAGATCACCATGGAGAGCTGCTGTCGGCGGGGGAGTGGCTTGAGCCAGGGATAGAGCGCAGCGCTCATCAGCATGTGGCGGGTATGAATCGCCAGGGTAGTAGCGGCCAGCGCTAGCAGCGGTAAAGGTGAGTGCCATAGATCCAGGGCTGCGAACTGCGATGGTGCTGCAAACACGAAGAGACTCATTAGCATGGCCTCCCAGTCGGCCAGCCCTCGCTGGACCGCGGTTACCCCAAACGCCAAGCCAAACGCCACGGTGAAAGCGGCCAATGGCAGCATCATACGAATCCCTCGCCAGGTGCCTGCTATGTCCAGGGTGATATTTTTATCCATTTATATCATGGCCTTACGTGTATGTCTGGGTGCGTGACAGGCAAAAACAAACAGACCTGCTTGTTTTTTTAATGCCTAGAGTCTAGATTGAATCGAGCGCATTGGCCATTCGGCGCCGTGCCATCCAGACATCACAACACAATAGCAACAAGCAGCCGATCATGTCGGCCTGGAGATGTAAATGAACCTTGCCCGCAATACGCTGACACTGGCTGTCGCTACCTTGGCGCTACCTGCCTTCGTGGCTTCCGCTCACGCCTCGACTTCCTTCATCGCCAATTCGTTTTACGATCAGCAGCACCCGTTCTCCCGTTTTGGCTACATCGAGTGGGCCGAGACGGTCGAGGAGCTTTCAAACGGTGAACTTCAGCCTGATGTCTACACGGGTACCGTGCTGCTGTCACCGCGCGCTAGCCTGCAAGGCATTCAGGACAACATCGCTCAAGTCGCGCACCATGCCGCGATTTACACCCCTTCCGAAATGCCGGTCGCAAATGCCGTTCAGGAACTGGGGTTTAACTATGATGATCCACTGATTACCGTTCTTGCGGTCACCAACTTCAGTCTCAATAACCCCGTCCAGCTCGCTGAGTGGGAAGAGTTGGACATTGTCTACCTCGGTGCCTATAACACTCCTTCATATGTCCTGATGTGTCGTGAACCTGTTCGCACCCTGGATGAGCTACGTGGAAAGCGAATCCGCACTGCAGGCTCTACGGTATCTGCATGGGTCGAAGAGGCGGGCGGTACACCGGTCAATGTTCCTTCAAGTGAGATGTATACGGGCCTCGACCGTGGTTCTCTGGATTGTGCGACCAATGCCGTCAATGACTTGATCGATCGCTCGCTGTGGGAGGTTGCTGAGCACACCACGCTGCTTTCTACTGGGATGTACTGGTCCGGCCCGCAATGGGGTTTTAATTCGGACTTCTGGTCCAGTCTCAATGACGAGCATCGAGAGGTATTCAAGGAAGCTAGTGCTAAAGCCATGACACGCATGGTCGTTCAGTATATCAGTTCTGCCGATGCTGCAATGGAAGAAGCAGCGTCAAACGGGGTTAATATCTATGAGCCTGGTGATGACCTGTTGGCTTCTGCGGAAAACTTCCGGGATGAAGCCCTCTCAAATGTCTACGACCGAGCTCGCGATGA
Organism: Halomonas salipaludis; assembly: GCF_002286975.1. Classification (GTDB taxonomy): domain Bacteria; phylum Pseudomonadota; class Gammaproteobacteria; order Pseudomonadales; family Halomonadaceae; genus Franzmannia; species Franzmannia salipaludis. Next base: position 683,536 of record NZ_NSKB01000001.1, on the reverse strand, counting down.
GTATGGTGTCGAGGATCCAGAGGCCTTGATTGATGACTTTCTGGCGACATACGAAAAGTGGGAAGAGCTTATCAGCAATGTCGACCGTGAAGACGAAGAGGCCTTGGCTGAATTGGCAATGGAAGAAATTTTTAATAAGCTGCCCGCAGACTACGGTATTTATTAACTCCGCTGAGATCCAGGCCGCCTCACAGAGGCGGTTTGGACCAAGAGAGGGCAGCTATGGTAAAGCGACAGAATCAGGAAGAGCGCTCGCGTCAGACTCAATCCCGGGTAACCCAGGCGACAATTGAGTGCATTCTTGAAAAGGGCATACGTGCTACTTCAACAGTTGACGTTGCACGCCAGGCAGGTGTCTCCCGTGGGGCCTTGGTTCATCACTACCCATCCAAGACTTCGTTGATGCAGGCTGCCCTGGAGGATCTTCTCAATCGTGAGGTTGAAAGTGTCCGGGACATGGCAAAGAAGGTCAAAGCGGGCGAGCTCAACTTTGACAATTTCTTGGTTGCATTGCATGAGCACTTCAAGGGGGACATGTACATGGTAACCCTGGAGTACCTTACCAATGCGCGAACTGATCCCGACATCATGGAAGTTCTAGTGCCCCTGGCGAGTAAGTTCAACGACTCATTAGAACGTATCTGGGAGCACTTGGTTGCCAGCGCCGAACATACTTCACATCAAAAACGTGTGGCGCTTAATGCGACGTTATGCATGATGCGAGGCATGGGCGCACAAAGTATTTGGCGCGATGACCCTGAGCTCTATCGCGATATGCTCGTGTTCTGGAGGGAGACTTTACTGGAACTTGGACTTTCGGCCTCTAACGGAAATAGGAGAGAGCCAGCATGATCGCCAGAATCTTCGAATCCCTTAGTGAATGGGTGGCCAAGAGTGCTCTGGTGCTTGCGACCATGTTCTTGGTGCTCATGGCGCTGCATGTCTCTCTCGACGTAGGATTGCGGTATGTGTTTGGGAAGTCGTTTCCCGGCACGTTGGAAATTGTCTCCTTCTATTACATGGTTGCCATCGTGTTTCTTCCGCTTGCCTATGTAGAGCTAAAACAGGAACACATCAGGGTTGATGTTGTCGTTGGGAGGTTTCCTCCCTTGGTACAACTACTGTTTTATCTCTTTGCGTGTACGCTCGGGCTGATATATTTTGGCATGCTTTGCTACCAGAGTTATCAAGATGCAGTTCGGGCTACATTGAGAGCTGAAACTGCCATGGCTAATTTCAAGTTCTATCTGTGGCCTAGCCGCTGGGCACTACCGGTGGGTTTCGCGGCCATGTGCCTTGCAATCCTCGCTAATATGATCAAAGCGCTGCGATTACGCCAAGCACCGTAGGAGTTCCTAATGAGTAACCTTGAGATAGGTGTGGCAGGCATTGCCATTGCCTTGACGTTGATCGCCTTGCGCGTGCCCATTGGCATTGCTCTTGGTCTGGTGTCGATTATTGGCATAAGTGAAATGACCAGCATGCGAGTTGCCTGGGGGATGATTTCCGCAACTCCGTTCGATTTCGCTGGCACCTGGGAACTGACTGCTGCACCAATGTTCCTGTTCATGGGATATCTGTGTACTACTACACATATGACGCAAGGCTTGTTCCATGCCATGCGTCTCTATTTGGCAAGGTTACCAGGGGGGCTCGCTGTTTCCAGTGTTATGGCCTCCGCCTTTTTTGCGGCAGCCTCGGGTTCCAGCGTTGCTACCTCAGCTGCTATGTCTCGCATCGCTGTCCCTGAAATGCTCAAGCACAACTATGATAAGGGCCTAGCCACTGGTACCGTAGCGGCTTCCGGTACATTGGGTTCTCTAATTCCTCCTAGTGTGCTGCTGGTTCTCTATGGCGTCTATGCCCAAGTATCGGTTGGGCAGCTATTCATGGCTGGCTTTATACCTGGCGTGGTTTCGGCGCTACTCTACATTGCCATGATCATGGTGCGTACCAAGCTAAACCCCAGCCTTGCTGGTGACGTCCATGTCAGCTCTAACTGGGATGAAAAATGGGACGCTTTCAAGAATATTTGGCCCTTGCCATTGCTGATTGGCTCGGTACTGGGCGGGATTTTTCTTGGCATTTTTTCTCCCACCGAGGCTGGGGCCGTTGGCACTACCATTGCTGCCGTAATCGCGTTCGCACGACGCTCGCTGACGGCTTCAGCCGTTCGAGAGGCGTTAATGCGCACTGCGGTTAGCACTGCATCGATTTTCATCATTCTTATCGGCTCTTTGTTTTTCACTCGCTTCTTAGCGATGAGTGGCGTCCCCGCCGCTTTCTCAGAGTTGATCCTCGGTGTTAGCACTGAGACATGGTGGATTATTCTTGCTGTGGCGCTTATTTATCTCGTGCTTGGCATGTTCATTGACTCCATTGGGCTGCTGTTACTCACACTTCCGCTGATTCTGCCACTGGTTGAAGGTGCGGATCTTAATCTGCTGTGGTTCGGTATAATTGTCGTCAAGCTTTTAGAAGTGGGCTTGGTAACACCCCCGATTGGACTAAATGTATACGTGATAAAAGGTGCTCTAGGGAAAAGCGTCACACTTCCTGAAGTTTTCAAGGGCGTTAGCTGGTTCATCGTGATGGATGTTTTCGCCCTGCTGCTGATTGTGCTCATTCCGGCACTATCGCTATACCTCCCGCAGAAAATGTTTTGATAAAACTGCGAAATACCTGACTAGGAAAAAGCTATGAAAACGACGCGCTTCATTAATGCTAATGTAATCGACACGCGTAGTGGCAAGGTGCTGGCCGACCAGCAAGTTCGTGTACAAGATGGTCGTATTGTTGCCGTCAGTGACTCTCCGTTAGATGGCCAGGACGATCAGGTCGTTGATGTCAATGGACACTTCTTGATGCCAGGCTTGGTGGATTCACATGTGCACGTTACGGCAATTACACCAAACTTTGCACTTCTTGAGACCTTGTCGCCTTTTTACGTCGGGGCCAAGTCCAGTGAACTGCTAGAAGATATGCTGATGCGTGGCTTTACCACCGTGCGCGATGCAGGTGGTGCGGATCATGGGCTGGCCAAGGCTGTGGACGAAGATAGTCTTATTGGGCCACGCATCATGTATGCGGGCAATGCACTTTCCCAGACCGGTGGTCATGCTGATATGCGGGGGCCTGGGCAGAACACATTCGAAGGCTGCTTCTGTTGTTCCGGGCTGGGGCGGGTATGCGATGGCGTCAGCGAGGTACGCCGTGCGGCGCGCGATGAGATTCGGAAAGGGGCTACCCAAATCAAGATAATGGCATCTGGCGGGGTTTCCTCACCTACTGACCGGATCGACAGCACACAGTTCTCCATCGAAGAGATCGATGCTATCGTGGAGGAGGCCACTGCAGCCAACATACACACTATGGCACATGCCTATACCGCGCGTGCCATTAATCGCCTGATCCCCCGTGGTGTGAAGACCATTGAGCACGGCAACCTGATGGATGAGGAGAGCTGCCGACTATTCCTCGAGCATGATGCCTACTTAACGCCCACGCTTTCAACGTATGACGCCTTGGCCAAGGAAGGCGTTGAGGCCGGTATGGCAGAACACCTGCAGCGCAAGGTATTTGAGGTGCTCGATGCAGGAGGCAAGGCGCTCGAAATGGCCCAGCGGCATGGCGTCAAGATGCTCTATGGCTCTGATCTTCTGGGTCGTATGCAGCGTCACCAGCTTAACGAGTTCCACCTTCGTAAAGACGTTGTTCCCACCGATGAGTTGATTCGCGCCGCCACTAGCAATGCTGCCGATGCTTATGATCATACCGGTGACTTTGGTGAAATTATTCCGGGCGCCAGAGGCGATATTATTGTCCTAAAAAATAATCCCCTCAATGACATTACTGTGCTTACTAAGCCGGATGAGCAGCTTATTCTAATTATGAAGGGTGGTAATTTGTACAAGAATACACTTTGAGATACGCCATCATATTTTGAAATATGAGGCCGGTAACCGGCCTCTTCACTTCAGTAATCCCACTGTCATTAGCACCTGGGCTTTAGCTTACATATCGGTGTTGCGCTCCAAGCAGCCTAAGAGAGTCGATTATGCTTCAAGGAAAAACTCGCTCGCATAGAGAGGTGAACGTCCCACGTTCACGCATTCGCGAACATAACTCTGCCGACGAGGCCGCGGTGCTGAGCGAGCTTATCCAGTGTATCAAGCTGTCGGAGGAGGGGCGCCGCGAGGTGGCCGCCAGCGGTGCCAATTACGTGGCGCGGGTGCGCAAGGAGAAGAAGCCTTCGATGATGGAGGCGTTAATCGGCAGCGCTGCGCGCTGCATCGCGAATGAATTCGCTCCCACACTGGGTATGGCGCCAAGGCTAATGTGGGAGCGGCTTTAGCCGCGATGGGGTTGGCTAGCAGGGCAGCGCTACGCGCTGCAATCGCGAATGAATTCGCTCCCACAGGCCCACAGGGAGTGGCGCCAAGGCTAATGTGGGAGCGGCTTTAGCCGCGATGGGGTTGATCTAGCCAGGCAGCGCTGCGCGCTGCAATCGCGAATGAATTCGCTCCCATACGGGGAGTGGCGCCAAGGCTAATGTAGGAGTGACTTCAGTCACGATGGGGTTGGCTGGCTCGGGCAGCGCTGCGTGCTGCATTCGCGACTGAAGTCGCTCCCACGCTAATCGCGAATGAATTCGCTCCCACACCAGGAGTGGTGCCAGGGCTAATGTAGGAGTGACTTCAGTCACGATGGGGTTGGCTGGCTCGGGCAGCGCTGCGTGCTGCATTCGCGACTGAAGTCGCTCCCACGCTAATCGCGAATGAATTCGCTCCCACACCAGGAGTGGTGCCAGGGCTAATGTAGGAGTGACTTCAGTCACGATGGGGTTGGCTGGCTCGGGCAGCGCTGCGCGCTGCATTCGCGACTGAAGTCGCTCCCACGCTAATCGCGAATGAATTCGCTCCCACACCAGGAGTGGTGCCAGGGCTAATGTAGGAGTGACTTCAGTCACGATGGGGTTGGCTGGCTCGGGCAGCGCTGCGCGCTGCAATCGCGACTGAAGTCGCTCCCACGCTAATCGCGAATGAATTCGCTCCCACGCTAGGAGTGGTGCCAGGGCTAATGTAGGAGTGACTTCAGTCACGATGGGGTTGGCTGGCTCGGGCAGCGCTGCGTGCTGCATTCGCGACTGAAGTCGCTCCCACAGGGAGTGGCGCCTGTTCAGGGTAAGCCCTCGTGCTAGACTCGTAGTAATAAAAAACTATTAGTACATCCACGCAGGGGATTCTTTAAATGCCACCACTCAGTGTGCTGTGCCATCGTACGCTCATGCCTATTCATCCCGCTCTGCTGGCCGCTACGCTGTGGCCGGCGGGTGCTGCCCTGGCCAGCCCCGATGCGGTGGTATTCCAACATGGCGAGCAGGAAACTCAACTGTCGGTGGCGGATCTGCGCGAACGTGCCGATGTACGTTTTACCTTTTACGATCCCTACCTGGCCGATGAGGTGGTGGTGACCGGACTGGTGTTCCGCGAGCTACTCGTGGAGCAGTTTGGTGCGCTGCCAGAGCAGCTGACCTTCACCGCCTGGGACGACTACGTGGTGACCTTGGGCGGCTGGGACGACCCCAACTGGATACTCGTGACCCACCAGGACGGCGAGCCGCTGGGCGTGCGTGAACGCGGGCCGGTGCGCCTGGTGGAGCGCGACTACGGCGATCGCGACCCAGACAGCCTGCGCAATTTCAACGATTGGGTATGGATGATTCGCGAGATCGAGGCACACTAGTGAGCCGAGTTCCTCGTAGGCGGCGCACTCCCGGTTGGCTGTGGCTCAGCCTGATGAGCTTCACGGTGCTGATGCTGTTGATCGCCTATGAGACGCGCTGGGTCCATCCTGACATTCACGCCTACTTTAGCCAGTCCGGCAACCTGACTGGCCAGCAGCTGGCGACCCGTTCGCGCCGTTACCTCGAGGAGAGCCTGGGCATTCTCCTGGAGGATGACGGGCCCGACGTCGCGCAGCGCGCCCGCTTCCAGATCGAGTTGGGCTACAGTCTGTTGGATATCGGTCTCTACCGTAACGAGTACGCCTGCACGGTGCCGAGCCTGCGTCGGCTGGATGGTCTGTATGACACCCTTGGTCACGATGTCATACCCTCGCCGGCCTTGCTCAGCCAGGACCTGCTGCAACCGATTCGCTGCCTGACCGAAATCGAGATGGACCAGCTCGACCGCCGCGGCGAGGTAACCACCCGTTTCGTCGAGGAAACCCGCCGCCACCAGACCTTGGTGCTGGCGGGCAGCTTCGTGATCTATCTGCTGGGGCTGCTGTTCTGGGGTATGCATGTGTTCAAGCACCGCTTGGCGGACCGCGCCACCCGCGAGAGCCTGCGCTGGATGGCCCAGGCGTTGCGCGACCCACTTACCGGCATCGGCAATCGCAGCGCGCTGCATGACGACGTGCTGGCCGAGCCGGGCCGCTCCCTGGGGCTTCTGCTGATCGATATCGACTACTTCAAGCAGTATAACGATGCCCTTGGCCATCCGGACGGCGACCGCCTGCTGCGCGAGCTGGTGGCGCTGATCGACCGAGCGCTTGGCGGCAGTGCACGGCTTTATCGCATGGGTGGCGACGAGTTTGCCGCACTGCTGCCTTGCGACGGCACCCAGACCCTGGAGCAGGCCTGCGCCTCTGTGGTGGAGGAGGTGCGTCGAGCGGCACTGCCGCATCCGGGCCATCCTGCCGGCGCTTACGTCACCCTGAGCCTGGGCGGAGTTCAGTTTTCTGCCCAGCGCGAAGCCTTTGCCGCAGCCTATACCGCCGCAGACCAGGCGCTGTATCGGGTCAAGGCCGAAGGGCGCGACGGTTGGCAGGTGGCGAGTGCCATTACGCTGTCCGCGTCGCTATAGGTGCTATTACTTAATGGCGGGATTGACCCGGCAGCGCTGCGCGCTGCAATCGCGAATAAATTCGCTCCCACAAGAGAGCGGCGCCAAGGCCAATGTAGGAGTAACTTCAGTAACGATGGGGTTGACTGCCTCCTCCGGCAGCGCTGCGCGCTGCAATCGCGAATGAATTCGCTCCCACAAGAGATCAGCGCGAAGGCCAATGTAGGAGTGACTTCAGTCGTGATGGGGTTGGGATTGCCCCGGCAGCGCTTCGCGCTGCAATCGCGAATGAATTCGCTCCCACAAATCGCGACTGAAGTCGCTCCCACAAATCGCGAATGAATTCGCTCCCACATTGTTAACCGACGGTTGGCACCTCACCGAGAATATCGAGGCTGTTGCCAAGCCTGGCCTCGATGGCCTGGCCGATGGCGAGCAGTCGGGCGTCCTGCCAGGGGCCGGCCATCACCTGCAGTCCGACGGGCATGTTGGCGGCGTCGCGGCCGACCGGCAGGGTGAGCGCGCAGAGCCCCATGAAGTTGGCCATCACGGTGTTGCGCAGGGCCTTCATGTTGGCCTTGGGGTAGGCGCCCTCGGGTTCGAGACTCTCCAGCGTCGGTGGGGTGATGGCGACGGTGGGCGTCAGCATGGCATCTACCTGCCACAGGCGCTGGGTGGCGGCGCGGGTGAGGTCGTCGATGACCTGGCGGCGGCGCACGTACTCCCAGCCTGGCATGCCGTCGGCGGCAGCGATCCTGGCGGCCACGTTGGGATCCAGCGCGTCGATGGCATTCGGTAGCGAGGTGTGCAGGAACGCCGCGAGCTCGGCGGCGGCCAGGCCGCCTTGCTGGAAGAGCGTGAAGGCGTCGTCCGTCTTGGGCAGCTCCATGGTGACGATGCGCGCGCCGGCGGTCTCGAGCTGCTTGATGGCCTGGGTGACCGCCTCGGCGATGCCGGGGCTGCAGTCGTCCCAGAAGAAGTGCTCCGGCACGCCGAAGGTGAGGTCGGCAAGGTCGGGCATGGCGGGCAGGCCTGCGCTACCCGGGCTCAGGCCAGGGTCGAGGGCGTCGAAGGCGAACGCCAGGTCATCCACGCGCCGGGCCAGCAGTCCCGGCGTATCCAGGGTGGTGGAGAGCGGCACGATCTGGGCGGTAGACCAGCGCCCTACGGTGGTCTTGAGGCCGGCGACACCGGTCATGCTGGCGGGCACGCGTACCGAGCCGGCGGTGTCGGTGCCGAAGGCCAGGCCCGCGGTGCCGCTGGCCAGCGAGACCCCGGCGCCGGAGCTCGAGCCACCCGGGGTGCGATGGGCGGCCGGATCCCAGGGGTTGCGCGGCGCGCCGTGGTGGGCATTGGTGCCCAGGCCGCCGAAGGCGAACTCGACGGTATGGGTCTTGCCCATCACCACCGGCAGCTGGTTGAGCAGGGTGCTGACCACCGGCCCGGGCCGTTCCCACTCGGCGGGAAGGCGGCGCGACGAGCCGGCATAGGTGGGCAGCCCGGGCACGGCGTAGATGTCCTTGATCGACACCGGCAGGCCCATCAGCGGGCCGGCGTCGCCGCCCTGCTTGAGCAGGGCATCGGTGGCGTTGGCGAAGGCCTGGGCGGCGTCGCCGTTCCAGGTCTTGTAGGCGTGGTCGTGCTGGCCGCGGCTGCGGTAGGCCTGGTTGGCGCTTTCGGCCAGGGCGGCGGCACTCACGCTGCCGTCGCGCAGTGCCCGGTGCAGGGCGCGCAGCGGTTGCTGGAGCGGTGTGGTGGTCATGGTGTGGCTCCTGATGATTAGCGAATCTCGAAGATCGATTCGACTTCGACGGCGGCGTTACCCGGCAGGGTCGCTACGCCGATGGCGGTGCGCGCGTGGCGGCTGGCGTCGCCGAACAGGTCGATGAACAGCTCCGAGGCGCCGTTGATCACCAGCGGCACGTCGTGAAACCCCGGCGCGACATTGACGAAGCCGTTCATCCTGACACACCGCACGACGCGGCTCATGTCACCGTCCACGGCGTCGTTCAGCGCGGCGAGCAGGTTGAGCGCGCAGGCCTGGGCGGCGAGCTTGCCGGTTTCCAGGTCGAACTCGGCGCCTACCTTGCCGGGGTAGAGTACCTTGCCGTCTCGCTCGCATATCTGGCCGGCGAGAAATAGCTGATTATCCAGCCGCGACCAGGGGAGAAAGGTGCCGCGGGGCTCGGGGATGGCCGGCAGGCTGAGGCCGCGTTGGGCCAGGGCATCGGCAAGTGACATGGTGTTCTCCTGATGGATAAAGGGTATCAACGGGCTAGTAGGGTGCCGACGCTGTCGGCCAGGGCGCGCACCGCGATCTCGGCGTCGGCACGCTCGATATGCTCGTCGGGATGGTGGCTGATCCCGTCGCGGCACGGCATGAACAGCATGGCAGTGGGGCAGCGATGGGCCAGGTGAATGGCGTCGTGGAAGGCGCCGGACACCAGCTGTGGGGCCGTGGGGGCATAGCGCTTGACGCTGGTATCGACGATCTCGACCAGGTCGTCATCGAAGTCGACCGGCGCCACCCGTGAGCTGGTGCTGAGCTCGGCGCTGCAGCCGGACCACGTCTCAGAGGCCAGCCGCTGGAAGCGCTCGTCGAGGGCGGCCAGCACCGCGGCGCTGGGGTGGCGCAGGTCGATGCTGAAGGTCGCTTGCTGGGGGATGGTGTTGGTGGCGTTGGGTTCCAACGCGAACTTGCCGATGGTGAAGCGCACCGCCTCGCCGTGTTCGGCGACCGCTTCGCGCAGCGCGCTGATCAGGGCGTGGGCGCCGGTGAAGGCATCGCGACGGGCGCTTTCGGGGGTGGTGCCGGCGTGGTTGGCCTGGCCTAGCAGCGTAACGCTGTACCAGTTGACCCCCTGAATGCCGGTCACCGCGCAGGCAGGTACCCCCATCGACTCGAGCACCGGCCCCTGCTCGATATGCAGCTCGAGAAAGGCGTGGGGCGTGAACGGCTCGGGCCGGTAGCTGACGGTGTGGGCGTCGAGGCGTGCCAGGCAGTCGGCCAGGGCATCGGCGAAGCGCACGCCGTCATCGTCCGTGGCGTCGAGAATCTCGGCGGCGTCGCGCTGGCCGGCGAACCACGCCGAGCCGGAGGCGCCGGGGGCAAAGCGGGCACCTTCCTCGTTGGTCCAGGAGACCACCTCGACCGGCCGCCTGTGGCGGATGTCGCCTTCGTGCAGCGCGCGCAGCACGGCCAGGCCGGCCAGTACGCCGAGGGTGCCGTCGTAGCAGCCGGCGCTGGGCTGGCTGTCGAGATGGCTGCCGATCAGCAACGGCGCAAGGCTCGGGTCCTCGCCTTCACGACGCAGGAAGACGTTGCCCAGGGCATCGTAGTACGTCTCGCAGCCCAGCGCGCGGCCGCGGTCGACCAGCCAGCAGCGCGCCTGGTTGTCGTTGTCGTCCAGGGCCAGGCGGCGCAGGCCGCGGGGCGACAGGGCACCGATCCTGGCCTGGTCGAGCATGTCGTCCCAGAAGCGCTGGCCATCGATGCTGGCGCCGAGTGATGTGAGTTCGTTCATACGCCTTTCGTTTCTCCCATCCGGTTCAGTAGATCAGCGACGGCAACCAGGTGCTGAGGAATGGCACATAGGTGAGGATGATCAGGGCGATGAACATCATCACGATCAGCGGCAGGCAGGCCTTGAAGACCTCCACCAGCGACATCCGCGAGATCGCCATGGCCACGAACAGGTTGAGGCCGACCGGCGGGGTGATCATGCCCACCGAGAAGTTGACCAGGGTGATGACGCCGAAGTGCACGGAGTCGACGCCGACACGGCCGGCGATCGGTTCGAGCAGCGGCGAGAGCACGATGATCGCCGAGGCGCTGTCGAGGAAGAACCCGGCCACGATCATGACCACGTTGAACAGGGCCATGACCAGTATCGGATCGTCGGTGAGCGACAGCACCTGGTTGGCCAGCTGCGTGGGGGTGCCGGTGATCGCCAGCAGCCACGAGAAGGCCGATGCGCCGGCGGTGATCAGCAGCAGGGTGGCCGAGGTGAGTCCCGAGCTGCGCAGAGTGCCGAGCAGGTCTCGCCAGCCGATGGTGCGGTAGATCACCATGCCCACGAACAGGCCGTACATGCAGGCCACCGCCGCCGACTCGGTGGGGGTGAAGATGCCGCTGTAGATGCCGCCGAGCAGGATGAACGGCAGGCCCAGGCCCCAGGCCGCCGAGCGCAAGGCGGCGGTGATTTCCTTGAACGTGGGGAAGGGCGCCCGCGGGTAGCCCTTGAGCGACGCATAGATGATGCAGTAGGCGATCAGCAGCGAGGCGATCAGGAGGGCGGGGATCAGCCCGGCGGCGAACAGCCGGCCCACCGAGGTACCGGTGACGGAACCGTAGATGATCAGCGCGATGCTCGGTGGAACGATGGGGCCGAGGGTACCCGCGGTGGCGATCAGGCCGATGGCAAAGCGCTTGTCGTAGCCGGCGGCGACCAGCGCAGGGAACATGATCGAGCCGATCGCCACCACCGTGGCCGGGCTGGAGCCGGAGATGGCGCCGAACAGCAGGCAGGAGAGCACCGTGGCGGCCGCCAGGCCACCGGGTACCCAGCCCACCAGCGCCTTGGCGAGCTCGATGAGGCGGCCGGACAGGCCGCCAATGCGCATCAGCTCGGCGGCCAGGATGAAGAACGGGATCGCCATCAGCGAGAAGTTGTTCATCCCGGTGAACATGCGCATGGGCACGATGATCGGGTCGGTGGTGCCGAAGAACTGAATGGCCAGCATGACCGCGAATGCCAGGGCGGCGAAGATCGGCAGCCCCAATAGCAGCACCGCGAAGAAGATGGGCAGAAGTGCCGTGATCATAACGAACTCCAGGCGTCAGACGAGCTTGTCTTTTTCGGCGGCAAGCTCTTCAGCGAGGCTGACCGGCGGTTTGGTCCAGGCTTGATGGATGACCCACAGGTAGCGAACCACCAGCAGCAGCCCGGAAATGGCAATCGGCAGGTAGAACCAGGCCATCGGCAGGCGTAATGCCGCCGTTCGTTGGCCTCTTCCCAGGGTGTTGAAGAACAGCTGGAACCCGTAGTAGGCCAGGAAGCAGGCGAAGGTAATGCCCAGCACGGCGGCGATGATATGCAGCCAGCGATTGACGGAGGGCGGCACGAAGGCGTTCAGCACATCGACGGAGATGTGTACGCCGTTACGCACGCCCATGCTGGCGCCGACGAAGCTCATGCAGATGATGGAGTAGATGACGACTTCCTCGACCCAGAACAGCGAGCTGTTGAAGCCGTAGCGGTAGATCACCTGGAGCGAGGTGAGGATGGTGGCGATGGACATGAACACCACCATCGCCACGCTTTCCACGTGATCGAGAATCCTGTTGAGCGTTGCGAACATGGTTAGGCCATTTCGTGGAGAAACGCGTGATTGAGAGCGGGCGCCGCAAGGGCGCCCGTGGCGTCTCAGTACTCGATGCCGACGACGTCGTAGACCTTGTGCAGCAGCTCGGTAGTGACCACGTCTTCGTACTCCTGGTGTACCGGGATGCTCGCTTCGACGAAGGCTTCGCGGGCCTCGGCCGAAATCTCGTTGATCTCGATCTGGCCTTCCAGCGAGGTCATGATCTCGACTTCATCCTCGAGGGTGAGCTGGCGCGACGCGTCGCGTCCGTTGTCGAAGGCCTCGCGCATGACTTCCTGGAGATCCTCGGGGAGCGAGTTCCACGCATCGGTGTTCATCACCGCCGCATAGGCGTGGTAGGCGTGGCTGGTCAACGACAGGTAGTCCTGCACCTCGTGGAAGCGCATGGTGTAGATATTGGCCAGCGGGTTCTCCTGGCCGGATACCACCCCTTGCTGCAGGCCGTTGTATACCTCGGTGAAGGCCATGGCGGTGGCATTGGCATCGAAGTTCTCATAGGTGGAGATGATGATCGGGGCCTGCATGGTGCGCATGCGAATGGCCTCGAGATCCTCCGGCGTTTCGATGGGGCGGTCGTTGTTGGTCATGTGGCGGAAACCGGCGCCCCAGAAGTTCACACCGTACATGTTGTGATCGTTGAGGGTGTCGAGGATCTCGCGGCCGACGTCGCCGTCGAGAAGCTCGACCATGGTGTCGTAATCGGGGATCAGGAATGGCAGGTCGAGAATCTGTAAACGCTCTTCGAAGTTGCCGAGCGTGGCCGACGGGGGAATGCCGATATCCACCAGGCCCATCTGGATCTGCTCGATGATTTCGACATCGCCCCCCACCTGAGCGGCGGGCAGCACGTCGATCTGGATGCGGCCGTCTGAGTTCTCTTCAACCTCCTCCTTGAAACGCAGCGCGGCCTGGCCATTCGGGGTGTCTTCGATCAGCACGTGGGCGAAGGTAAAGGTGTAATCGGCCGCGTTGGCCTGGCCGATGCTGAAGGTGGCGGCGGCCACGGCGGCGACGAGGGACGTCTTGATCAGTTTGTTGTTCATGGTTTGCCTCTTGAGGTCAGTGGGTGTCGTTACTGGCACTGGTTTGCGGCCCTGATGGCGCGCTCAGCCGGCGACGAATCGTCACGCGGCATCGGCGCTGGTCAGGGTTTTCAAGCTCGCCTTCAGTGACCCGCGCAGGGGGGAGGCGAGGAGAACGGCGAGGGCCAGCCGGGCTTTGCGGGCACTGAGATCCTGCAGCGGCATAGCGCCCGCGACCACCAGGTCGCAGAGGCTGCCGTCGAATTCGTAGACGGTTTCTATCGGCCCCCGCTGGCAACTGCTGACGATGACGACTGGTGTGCCTCCGGCGACTGCCTTGGCAATGTGGCTGGGCCAGGTGGGTGGCACATGGCCGCGCCCCAGGGCGTCGATCACCAGGGCCCGGCTACCGCGTTCAATGGCCGCGTCGATCATGTCGGCAGGGGCGTCGAGATATGCCGGCAGGATATCGACCCGGGGCAGCGCGGCGTCCAGGGAAGCGACCAGCGGCTGCGGGCGTATCGGCCTGGCAGCGAGATGGACGCGCGTACCGTCGATGTAGCCGAGCGGGCCCGTCTCGGGGGCGGCGAAGCCCTCGAGCTGGAAGGTGTTGACCTTGCGCACCTGGCGGGCGGCAAACAGCGTCTGATTGAACAGCACCAGGGTGCCCAGACCTCGGGCCTGCGGTGATGCCGCCAACTGGATGGCATCGGCGATATTGCGAAAGGCATCGGTGCCCGGTTCGTGGGGCGCGCGCTGCGACCCGGTGATCACCACGGGTATGCGGCCGGGCAGGGTGATGTCCAGGAAGTAGGCGGTCTCTTCCAGGGTGTCGGTGCCGTGGGTAATGACGATGCCGACCACCTCGGGGGACTCGCCGAGCGCCAGGCACTGCTGGCGCAGCAGCATCAGGTCGTCTAGCGAGATGGCGTTACTGGGCTTCTGCAGCACCGAGCGAACCTCTATCTCGGCCGTCAGTCCCGGCGGCAGCGAGACTTGCGACAGCAGCGACTCGCCCTGGAGAGCACCGGAGCGGTGACGCCCTGAATCGCTCTGGCTACTGGCAATGGTGCCGCCGGTGGTCAGCACCACGAGCTTGGATGTTGTCATTATGTGGTCCAATGGCCTCTCATGGCAGACATCTGATGTCTGATGTCATGTAGGTTATACTAGTCAGGAGTTTGCCACTCTTGCAAGCTAGGCTTGGTAACATGCGCTATGACGCCAACAGTGAGATAACCCATGAGTCTGAATCCCCGGCTTGCCACACGGCCTCTCTCGAGCGACTCCTTCGGTGGCTCCATCGAGCGCAGTTCCGTCGCCATGCAGATTCTCGAGCGGATCAAGACGGCCTTGATTCGCGGGGAACTCAAGCCAGGCGACTACCTCCCCTCGGAGAGCGAGCTCACCCATAGCCTGGGCATCGGCAAGTCGAGCGTGCGCGAGGCGATCAAGATGCTGCAGGCGATCGGTGTGGTGGAAGTGCGTCGCGGGCAGGGCACCGTTATCCGCCGCGAGCCGGGAGACCCGCTGGTCGATCCGATGGCCTTCGGCATGATCCTGGCCCGGGGCATGACCCGCGACGTGATGGAGTTTCGCCTGATGTTCGAGCCGGCCTACACCCTGCAGGCCATGCACAACGCCACCCCGGAGGACCACGCGCGGATTCGCCAGGCCATCGAGGCCATGGAGGCGGCCATCGCCAACGGCGAACAGACCGCCCATCACGATGTGGCCTTCCATCGCGCCATCCTGGCCGCGACCCACAATCCGATGACCATCCGCGTCGGCGAGACGCTGATCCAACTGATCGAAGCCGCCCTGGAGACCTCGATGCAGACGCTGCCCGAGGTGGCCTTGAAGGATCACAAGGCGATCTATGCCGCCTTCCAGGCCGGCGACGCGGCGGGGGTCCAGGCCGCCATCGAGGTTAGCAGCGAGAGCTGGGAGACCAACCTGACCTATGTGGATTAGCATGTAAGTGGCAATGCCGCATTGGGCCAGCTTGCACAGGAGGCAGTGTGAAGACCCGTCATCTGCTGTGTGCCGATCAACATCATGCTCTTGCAGCCTGCCTTGGCAGTATTGCAGGTCTCGAGTTTGCAATCTTGTTTGGCAGTCGTGCCACTGGACGGGCTCATGCCGGAAGTGACTGGGACCTTGCTGTAAAGTGGCAGGACGTGCCCAGCGACTCTCTTGAGTGGCGCCAAGGCAAATGTGGGAGTGACTTCAGTCACGATGAGATTGGTTGACCGGCAGCGCTGCGCGCTGCATCGCGAATAAATTCGCTCCTACAGGGAATGGCGCTGTTGGCAAAAGTAGGAGTGACGTCAGTCACGATGGGGTGGGTTGATCGGCAGCGCTGTGCGCTGCAATCGCGAATGAATTCGCTCCCACATCGGAGTGGCATCAAGGCAATTGTGGAAGCGACTTCAGTCACGGTGGAGTTGGGTTGGCCGGCAGCGCTGCGCGCTGCCATCGCGACTGAAGTCGCTCCTACACTAAAATAGAGCTACGTATGGAAATCCCTCACCAGCGCTTGATCTACTTCCAGTTGACGGTCGAGACCGGTTCGATCAGGGCGGCGGCGTCGCGACTGGATATCGCTGCCTCGGCGGTGAGCCGGCAGATCGGGCTGCTGGAGACGGCGCTGGATGCCAGCTTGCTGGAGCGCCGCCGCGACGGCGTGCGCCCGACGCCGGTGGGGGAGATGCTGCTCGACTATTGCCAGCGCCGCACGCTGCTCGACCGCGAGTTCAGCGATGCGCTGGATGCCTACCAGCGCCTGGAGACCGGGCAGATCACGCTGTGTGTCGGCGAGGGCTTTGTCGGCGACGTGATCGACCATCCGCTGCGCGAATTCACCGAGGCGCATCGCGGCGTGCGCCTGGAGGTGGACACCGGCAGTACCAAGCAGATCATCGAGTCGGTGGTCAACGATGAGGCGCATATCGGCTTGATGTACCACGAGCAGGTGCACCCGCATCTGCGCTTCTGGTGCTCGACGCGCCAGCCGCTGGTGCTGCTGATGTCGCCCTGTCATGCCTTGGCCGGTGACAGCGCGCCGCTCACCATCGAGCAGCTGGCGACCCATCCCATGGCGCTATGGCATCCCGGGCATGGGGTCAGGTCGCTAGTGGACGCGGCGTTTCGCGAGGCCGGTCACCGGCCGGTGGTGGGGATCCAGACCGGCTCGCTGGAGGTGCTGAAGCATTCGGCGCGTGCCTCGCTGTGTGTGACGCTATTGCCGCGCTTTGCCGCAGCCAGGGAGCTCGAGGAGGGCACCCTGGTGGCCCGCGGCGTGGTCGGGCGTCGCTTCAGCGAGGCCAACGCGCATATGGTGACACGGGTCGGCCGGCGGATGCCGCGGGCGGCGCTGCAGCTGCTGCGCCACTTGCAGCACTGGATGAGCGCCTTTCGCTGCGACGACCCGCCCGCCAAGCACTGAACGTAGCGCGCTAGTTGCTGCCGTAGCCCATGGCGGCGCTGGCCTTGGGGGCGGTTTCGACCCAGACGCTGCGAGTGGTGGTGTACTCGCGCAGGCCGTCGAGGCCGCTGGAGCGGCCGTAGCCGCTGTCACCGAAGCCACCGAACGGCGACATCACGTTGATGCTCTTGTAGCCATTGACCCACACCGTGCCGGCGCGCAGCTGATGGGCGACCCGCAGTGCCTTGCCGGTGTCCTGACTCCACACCGCGCCGGCCAGGCCGAACGGGGTGCCGTTGGCAAGCTGGATAGCGTCCGCCTCATCCTCGAAGGTCATGACCACCAGTACCGGGCCGAACACTTCCTCCTGGGCGATGGCCATCTCCGGTCGCACCTTGGTCAGCACGGTGGGGACGAGGAAGTTGCCCTGAGCGGCGTCGTCGGGCAGACCCTCGGGCCTAGTGCCACCGGTCAGCAGTTCGGCGCCCTCGGCGATGGCCTCGTCGATCAGCTGGCGCACGCGCTGATACTGGGCGGCGTTCTGCAGGGGCCCCATGCGAGTCTCGTCTTCCCCTGGCAGGCCCACCTCGATGGTGGACGCCGCGGCGGCCAGGCGCTGGCAGAATTTCTCCGCAATGTCTTGCTGCAGCAGCAGCCGCGAGCCGGCCACGCAGCTCTGTCCGGCGGCCGCGAAGATCGCCGCCTGGGCGCCGGCCACGGCGTCGTCGAGCGCGGCGTCGTTGAACACGATATTGGCCGATTTGCCGCCCAGCTCCAGCACGCTGGGCACCAGCCGGCGGGCCCCCGCCTCGGCGATCAGCCGGCCGGTCTCGGGGGAGCCGACGAACACCAGCTTGGCGATCTGCGGATGGGTGGTGAGGGCGCTGCCGGTGGTATGGCCGAGCCCGTTGACGATGTTGATCAGCCCAGCAGGCAGGCGGCCGCTGTGCTCCAGCAGCATGGCCAGTACCGCTGAGGTCAGCGGGGTGAGCTCCGAGGGTTTGAGCACCGCGGCGTTGCCGGCGGCCAGCGCCGGGGCGAGCTGCCAACCGCAGGTAAACATGGGGGCGTTCCAGGGGGTGATCTGGCCGACCACACCGTAGGGCACGCGCTGCACGTAGTTGAGGTGGGAGCTGGGCACGTCGACGACCTCGCCGTGCTGCTTGTCGCACCAGCCGGCGTAGTACTCGAACATCTCGCGTACCTTGTCGACTTCGCCACGGCAGTCGCGCACCGGCTTGCCGGCGATCAGGCTCTCGAGCCTGGCCAGCGACTCTTCATGACCTTCCAGGCCGCGCGAGGCGGCCTGCATGCGCCGGCCGCGCTCGCTGGCGCTTAGCGCCATCCACTCCTGCTGGGCGCTATGGGCGGCCTCGATGGCCTGCGTGACCACCGCTTCGCCGGCGTCCCGGTAGTGCAGCAGCGGCAGGTTGGTGACCGGGTCCTGCAGGGTGATGGTGTCGCCGTCACCGCCGACGAACTGGCCGTCTACCCAGTTGGCATTGGGCTGCTGCGGGTCGAGTCCGTAGGCGTCGAGCAGCAGGCCCAGGCGGTCGCGGGCCTGTTGATTGAGGGCGTTCATGTGCGGTCCTCCTTGGGCTGGTCGACGGCGTATTGCCTGGCCGCTTCCAGCAGCTGCACGGTAATGCGGTTGAAGTCGTCGGCATCGTCCAGCGCCAGGCGCTCGTCGTGCCAGGCATCGCGAACCCGCTCGAGGAGGCTGTCGTCCAGGCCAAGCTGCTGGGCGGTCTGGTAGGCAAGGCGCAGGTCCTTGCGCATCAACCCCATGCTGAAGCCGGAGTCGAAACTCCCGTCGAGGATCCAGCGCGGGAAGTTGACCTCGCTGACGGCGCTGCGGCCCGAGCCGCTGTTGAGCCCCTGCAGGCAGGCGGCCGGGTCGACGCCGGCGCGCTGGGCCATGGCCACGGCTTCGGCGGTGGTCAGCAGGTGGGCGGCACACAGGTAGTTGTTGGCCAGCTTGACCACGTGGCCGCTGCCGGCCTCGCCGACGTGGGTGATGCTCTTGGTCATCGCGTCGAGCAGTGGTCGGGCGCGTTCGAGGGTGGAGGCTTCGCCTCCCACCAGCATGCCGAGCTGCCCGCTATGGGCGCCGCTGGGACCGCCGCTGACCGGGGCGTCGAGCCACTCGAGGCCGGCGGCGATGACCTTGGCGGCGAGCTGTCGCGATTCGACCGGGTCGCTGGTGGACGTGTCGATGATCAGGCTGCCGCGGGGGGCCTTGGCCAACAAGCCCGGCGCCTCCTCGAGCACCGTACTGACGTGGGCTGAGGTAGGTAGCGACAGCAGGTAGGCGTCGCTCGGCGCGAGGGCGTCTGGCGCCGCGGTGTCGATACCGTCAGCGGAGAGACGCTCTCGCGCTGCGCTGTCGATATCGCTGCCTTGGACCTGGAAGCCGGCCTTATGCAGGGTCAGGGCCATGCCGCGGCCCATGTTACCCAGGCCGATGACGGTAACGGAGTTGATCAAGGGGACCTCCATATCACGGGCTGTCGGGATGCTGGGCCAGCAGCGTCTGGACGAGCTGGGTCCAGTAGCTCACGCCGATGGGCGACAGGGCGTCGTTGAAGTCGTAGTGGGGGTTGTGCAGGGCGGCGCTGTGTTCGCCGTTGCCGAGCCAGATGTAGGCGCCTGGGCGTTCACACAGCATGAAGGCGAAGTCCTCCGAGGCCATGCTGGGGGGCAGGTCGCGGTGCACGCGGGCGATCTGCGGCATGGTCTCGAGTACCTCGGCGCAGCGTTGGGCGTGCTCCGGGGTGTTGAAGGTCGCCGGGTAGCGCGGTTGGTAGTCGAGGTCAGCTTTCAGACCGTGGAACTGGGCCAGCCCATCCACCGCCTGCTCGAAGCGCTGGGCCAGATGCTGGCGCAGCGGTTCATCGAAGCAGCGCAGGGTACCGCGCAGCTCCAGCGTCTCGGGGATGACGTTGAAGGCGTCGCCGGCATGGATCTGGGTGACGCTGAGCACCGCCGTCTGATGCGCCGGGGTCTCGCGGCTGATCAGTCCTTGCAGCTGGGTAACCAGCTGCGAGGCGGCGAGTATCACGTCGCTGCCCAGGTGCGGCATGGCGGCGTGGCAGCCGCTGCCCTTGAGCCTGAGCGTGAAGACGTCGAAGGCGGCCATCACCGCGGTGTCGTGCACCGCGGCCTCGCCGACGGCGAGCCCCGGCCAGTTGTGGACGCCGTAGACGGCGTCCATGGGAAAACGCTCGAATAAGCCCTCCTCGACCATCACCCGGCCACCGCCTTCGCTCTCCTCGGCGGGCTGGAAGATGAAGTGGACGCGTCCGGCAAACTCTGGCGCGCGGGCCAGCTGGCAGGCGGCTCCCAGCAGCATGGTGGTGTGGCCGTCGTGGCCACACGCATGCATCTTGCCGGGGGTGCGGGAGGCGTAGGCGAGGCCGGTGGCCTCGGGCACATCCAGGGCGTCGATATCGGCGCGCAGGCCGATGCTGGGCCCTTCGCCAAGGTTGCCATCGAGGGTGGCAACGATGCCGGTGCCGCCGCCCAGGCCGGTGACGATGTCGAGCCCGGCCCCGCGCAGGATCTCGGCGATCCTGCGGCTGGTGCGATGCTCTTCGAAGGCGGTCTCCGGGTGCTGGTGGAAGTCGTGACGCCACTCGCGCAGCGTCTCCGGGTCGATCTGTATGTCGGTCATGGTGCTGGTATTCATGGTGCTGGCCTCACAGCAGTGCGTTGGCGATCAGCGCCGACGAAACGAAGGTGCCGGTGAAGACCAGCAGGGCCAGGATCACCAGCTTCCAGCCGGCCTGGCGGAACATCTTCAATTCGCGAGTGGTCAGCGCCAGGCCGGCATAGGCCAGCACCGGCGTGACGATGGCCAGGAAGTTGACCGCGCTGAGCTGTTCGACAAGCCAGGCATTGCCTGGGGTCCAGGGCAGGGTGAACAGGATGCTGACCAGCGAGACCCAGGCCACACCGGGCAGGTAGAACGGCGCATAGCGCGTGACGGCCAGGCCGATCATGGTCATCACGTAGAGGATCAGCATGCCGGGCAGGGCCTCGATCAGGCCGGCACCGTTGATGGTGTTGGCGACCCAAGCGACGGCACAGGCCGCGGCCATGACGATAGCGGTCTTGCCGAGGTCCTGCTCGGGGCGCGGCTCGGCGGGAATGTCGCTGTCAACGCCGCTATTGCTGGCGGTGACCTGAGCACCCACCGGCTTGGCCTTGCGCTTGCCGCTCAGCAGAGAGTAGAGCTTCTCGGCGATGGGCAGCGCCACGAACAGCGTCAGGTAGAGCCCGGTGGCGTAGGTCATCAGGTTGCTGGCGCCGGAGAAGGCGAGCAGCTCGTCGCGCATCTCTGGTAGCGTCCCTGCGATTGCGGCCGAGCAGGCGGCGACCATGCTGCCGCTACCCACGCCGCAGGCCATGGCCAGGGCGCGCGGGTCGAGGATGTCCAGCGAGGTGATATAGCCGGCCATCAGCGCAAACCACAGGGTACCGAACATGGTGCCGACCACGTAGGTGCCCATCACGCCGATGCCTTCCGGGCCCTTGAGGCCGTACTTGTCGGAGATCACGGCAATATTGGGTTCGCGGGCGATCGAGTAGGTGGCGCCGATGGCTTCGCGGCCCATCTTGAATACCAGCACGGCGACGGGAAGCGCGATCAGCATGGTGCCGAGGTTGCCCAGCTCCTGGAGAATCAGCGCCGGGCCGGCATCGATGAGGTCTTCGATGGCGGGGCCGATGGTAGAGCCGAAGCGTGCGATGAACGGCATGATCGACAGCAGGATCAGTGGGCCGGCGGCCTCGCTGATCCGTTGGGGGAGTACCTTAGCCGCGGTGCGCGTGACGTTGGGGTTGAGAATCACGCCGAGGACGAAGGCGTAGAACAGCGGTAACAGCAGCAGGGTGCCGGGCCCCATGGGGATCTGCTGGATACCGACGAATTCCGAGAGTAGCGATATGAGTATGACCAGCGCGTGCAGGCGCCAGTCGAGTAGCGTCGAAAGAGGCATGGGACGTCCTTCCTGGTCGGATTGTGATTGTTGCTATGCCTGTGGTGTGCGTCCCTGAGTATTGTGAAGCCCCATGCGCTAATGAAAGGTGGCAAGTGTTCTTATTTTTAGATCATGGGCCGTGAGGCTGTGCGGAGGTCTTTGCCGGCAGCGCTGCGCGCTGCTATCGCGAATGAATTCGCTCCCACAATGGGTATGGCGACAAACCACTATTTCGAAGGTCCTTCAGTAGTCACGATTGCCGGCTTTGGTCCGCTTCCACCCAAGCGCGCAGCCAGTCTGCCAGTTGGCGTGCTTCGCGATTGGCCTTGCTGTCATGGCGTAGGGCCAGCCAGTAGTGGCACCCGGTGGTCACTTGAAAGCTGCCGAGCCGTTCAAGCGCACCATCCGCGAGACGCGCATCAATCTGATGGCGTGTGCCTAGCGCCACGCCGTGCCCCTGTTCCGCGGCATCGAGCAGCAGCGAATAGCTGTTGAATACGCTCTCCGGAGCCAGGTTATTTGCCTCGATACCCAGGGCAGAGAACCAGCGCTCCCAGTTCACCCAGTTGGGCTCGATTCGCTCGAAGTCCAGCAGTCGGTGGTCGAGCAAGGCCTTGGCCGAGTCCAGGCGTCGCCCATGCTGGTCCAGGTAGTGTGGGGCCGCTACTGGGAAGAGGCACTCTTCGAACAAGGGCTCCATTTGCCAGCCTGGGCGCGGTGGGGTGTCGTAGAGCAGGGCGATATCGATGTCATCGGCGATGAGGTCGCTACTGCGGTCGCTGGTGACCATGCGCAGGTGAAGCGCTTCATCGCGATAGTGGCGACGGAAGGCGTGTATGGCGGGGCTTAACCAGAGATGTGACATGGCGGTGTTGGCGGAAAGGCTGACGCCGAGCGACTGCTGAGGCAGAGTCGCTTCCTCTACGGCATCCACTAAATAGCTTAGCGCCGCATTGACCCGCTCCTTGAGCAGCTCCCCGGGACGGGTGAGCGTCACGCCTCGTCCCTGGCGGCGAAACAGCGGCGTCTCCAGGTACGCCTCCAGGTGCCGAACTTGTTGGCTGACGGCCGCCTGAGAGACGTGCAGCTCTCGTGCTGCCCGCGAGAAGTTCTGTTCTCTTGCGGCCGCCTCAAAAACCATCAAGGCATATAGCGGTGGTAACCGGTGGCGAAAGCTTTTCATAAGTTATTCTTACTGATTTCCATAACAAGAGAGACCATACACTTCCAATAACCAAGAATATAGGATGAGGGGACTACTTTTAAGAAAGTCTATCTTATCAAAAGCGACGTTCAGACAGAGGTGTCATGGCCAACTTCGACTGGCATGCCGAACGCAGCAACCGCCACCCCCTCGACTTGGTAGGCACAAGCGAGATGGAGGGCGAGATCGACCTGGTGGCGGTGCGTGGCTACCGCCTGAGGCGGGTCCGCGAAATGATGCAACGGCTGGATATCGGCGCCTTGATCCTCTCGGATCCTGTCAACATCCGCTATGCCACCGGCGCGCGGAACATGCAGGTGTTCAGCGCTCGTAATACACCGGCGCGTTACTGTTTGGTGACCGATCATCGGGTCATCCTCTTCGAATTCACCGGATGCGAGCACCTCGCCGAGGGCTTGGAAACCATCGACCAGATACGCCCAGCGATGACGGCGAGCTTCGTCGCCGCAGGGCCGGATATCGCGCAACGCGAAAAAGCCTGGGCCAGAGAAATGAAGTCCCTCCTCGATGCAGAGGGGGGGGCTGGCGCTCGAGTCGGCATGGAGCGCATGAACGCTGGCAGCGCCATTGCCCTGTCTGAACTTGGCGTTCGCCTGGTCGATGCGCAACAGCCGGTGGAGCTGGCACGCTGCATCAAGTCGCCGGAAGAAGTGAAGTGCGCTATTGCCTCGCTGCGTGCTACCGAAGCCGGTGTGGCAGCCCTGCGCGAGTCCATACGCCCTGGGGTTACCGAGAACGCGCTATGGTCGGTCCTTCATCAAGCGATCATCGAGCGCGACGGCGACTATTGCGAAACGCGCTTACTCAACTCCGGCCAGCGCACCAATCCGTGGTTCCAGGAAACCGGCCAGAAGCCGCTGCAGGCTAATGAACTGGTCGCCCTGGATACCGATGTTGTCGGCTGCCACGGCTACTACTCGGATTTCTCGCGCACCTTTCATGTCGGCCCAGACCGCCCCAGCGCGGAACAGCGTGAGCTCTACCGGCTGGCCAATGAACAGGTCCAGCACAACATCTCGATCATCAAGCCGGGAATGGGTTTTCGAGACTATGCCGAGCGCGCCTGGGACATCCCCTCGCGTTTTCATGCGAACCGCTACTACCTCTCGGCGCATGGGGTCGGCATGACCGGTGAATACCCCTATCTCTACCACATCCATGACTTTCCCGATGCTGGCTATGACGGTGAGATACAGCCCGGCATGACACTCTGCGTGGAAAGCTACATCGGCGCCGAGGGTGGACGTGAGGGCGTCAAGCTCGAAGAGCAGCTGCTGGTCACCGAGACCGGTACGCGGCTGCTTTCACGCTTTCCCTTCGAGGAGAGCCTGCTGGTCCCGTGAGCCGCATCACCCCACTGTAACCACACTGAAGGAGACAATATGACAACGACTCGATACCTTCCCCTCATGACCGTTGCTGGCCTGGTAGTGGCCGGCACTGCCCTTAACACTGCCCAGGCCGAGACGCGTGACATCACCATCGGCATGAACAACTGGGCCGAGAACGTTGCTGTCGCCAACATGTGGAAGTTGGTGCTCGAGGAAGAGCACGGTTACGAGGTGAACCTCACGGAAGCCGGCAAGAGCGTGATCTACAGCGGCTTGGCGAATGAGGATTTCGATATCTCCCTGGAGATCTGGCTGCCAGTCACCGATGCCAACTTCCTGGAGCCGTATGAAGCGCAAATCGACGTGCACGACGGTTGGTATGAGGGCACTGGGCTTGGCCTGGTGGTGCCCAGCTATGCGGAAATCGATAGCATTCCCGAGCTCGTCGAACACGAGGCCCTTTTCGAGTACCAGGGCAGGCCCGCCATTTTGGGCATCGATTCCGGATCCGCCATCGCCGGCCTGGCCGACGACGCCATCGAGGCTTACGATCTGCCCATGACCCAGATCAACAGCTCCGACCCTGCCATGATGGCTGCCTTGGATGACGCCATCACGCGTGAGGAAAATATCGTCGTGACGCTGTGGAGCCCGCACTGGGCCTTCGCGGAGTATGATCTCAAGTATCTGGAGGACCCTCAGAACATCTTTGGCGATAGCGAGACTATCTACTGGTTCTCACGTAAGGACTTTGCCAGCGATGATCCTTGGCTGAGCGCCGTGCTGGATGCCTGGATGATGGACGATGACAGCCTTGGCAGCCTGATGGCAGAGATCGAGCAACGCGACGATCCGGTAGCCGGTGCTCGCCACTGGATCGAGGAGAACCGCGATCTGATCGAGGAGTGGATCGATGCCGGTGACGCTGCGATCGAAGGCTAATGCCAAACGCTAGTGCGCTAACACAAACGAGCCATGACACGCCGCCACGCGATCATTGAGGCGGCGTTGTCGTCTTTCAGCACCAGGGTGTGATAGTTGCGCCGTTGGCAAAGGTGGGAGTGACTTTAGTCACGATGGGGTGGGTTGGCCGGCAGCGCTGCGCGCTGCAATCGCGAATGAATTCGCTCCTACAGGGAGTGGCGCCGTTGGCAAATGTAGGAGTGACTTCAGTCACGATGGGGCGGGTTGGCCGGCAGCGCTGCGCGCTGCCATCGCGAATGAATTCGCTCCCACAGGGAGTGGCGCCGTTGGCAAATGTAGGAGTGACTTCAGTCACGATGGGGCGGGTTGGCCGGCAGCGCTGCGCGCTGCAATCGCGAATGAATTCGCTCCCACAGGGAGTGGCGCCGTTGGCAAAGGTGGGAGTGACTTCAGTCACGATGGGGTGGGTTGGCCGGCAGCGCTGCGCGCTGCTATCGCGAATGAATTCGCTCCTACAGGGAGTAGCGCCGTTGGCAAATGTAGGAGTGACTTCAGTCACGATGGGGTTGGGTTATTTTGGCAGCGCTGCGCGCTGCAATCGCGAATGAATTCGCTCCCACCGGGAGTGGCGCCAAGGCAATTGTGGGAGTGACTTCAGTCACGATGGGGTTGGGTTATTTTGGCAGCGCTGCGCGCTGCAATCGCGAATGAATTCGCTCCCACCGGGAGTGGCGCCAAGGCAATTGTAGGAGTGACTTCAGTCACGATGGGTTGGGTTGGCCGGCAGCGCTGCGCGCTGCCATCGCGAATGAATTCGCTCCCACAGGGGAGTGGCGCCAAGGTAAATGTGGGAGTGGCGTCAAGGCAATTGTGGGAGCCGCTTGAAAGGCTATTCGGTGATGGCATCCGCGAGAGCGTGGAAAAACCGGCTTACCGGGACAATCTCGAAGCCGAGCGACTTCGGTTGCGCGCCGGTCATGGCGATCACGATGTTCTTGTCAGGATGAATAAACACCCACTGGCCGAAAATGCCAACGGCGGCAAAGGCACCCTCATCACCCACCGGCCACCATGAATAGCCATAGGCGATAGGCTCACCGCCAATGTCATGGCCACGCCCGGCGGCTTCAACCCAGCCTTCTGGCAAGATCCGCTCTCCATCGGTTGCCTGCCCCTCATCGAGGAAGAATTGGCCGAACCGGGCATAGTCGCGCAGCGTCGCCAGAAGGCCGCTACCGCCAATTTCCTGGCCATCTTCGCCGTCTAGCCACCACGCAGCGTCGTGCTCCATGCCATAGCTTGCCCAGAGGGTGTCCGAGAGGTAATCGGACACGCTGGTGCCGACGGCCCCTTCGATGATGGCAGCCAGCAGCTGCGTTTCACCAGTACTGTAGTTCCACACCTCCCCGGGGGCTGCCACGCGCTCGAGCTCGGCCAGCTGCTGCACAATGGCGCCGCTCTCCTGGGCAATCTGGCGCTCCAGCATCTCGCGGCGGTCCGAGTCCGGATCGTCGTAGGTCTCATCCCAGGCGACCCCTGAGGCCATCAGCAGGATATGTTCCACTGTGGCGCCATCGTAGCCGCTGCCCGCTAGCTCTGGTACGTACTCCACGACATTGTCGTCGAGACTGCCAATATGGCCGTCCTGAATCGCGGCGCCAATCAGCGTGGAGGCGATAGACTTGACCACGGACATCGACATCCAGCGCGTGTCCCGGTCGTTGCCCAGGGCGTACTGCTCGAAGACGATGTCGTTGTCGTGCACGACGATCAAACCACTGACGCGGTTGAGCGACATGAAGTCGTAGAGATCGTAGGTGGTGTCATCGTCGGTAAAGGTGAAACCCTCAACGTCCACCTCGCGCTCGCCAAAGGCGTGGGGCGTTGATGATGCCCTGACAGTGCGGGATGGAAACAGCGCATCTATGTTGCGATAGGCTGTGACCTGCTCGTCGGGCATGAGCTTGCCGTCGTAGAGGTCACGGACGCTTACCGTTGAGTCAGCGCCCGCCATGGCGACGCTCAGGGGGAGTGCGGCAATGACCAGGCCGATGGTAAGTGTGCTGAGGGTGGGGGGGGCAGCCATGGTTTATAATTCCTCTTGTTGTTGAATTTTCCATAACACTGCTAACCCTGGCACAGCCTGAGACATGCGGCAAATCGGCGTTCAAATATCCCTTTATGCGCTGCTGGGCAATGGACTGCGTCCGGGCAGGCTTCAAAAGCGCGATATCGCCCTGGCAGCTTCCGACGCAAGTGGGAAGACGCGGTCTCGAAATGCGTCGGTTGTCCAATCGCTTAGCGAGCCAGCCACGTGTATCGCGCCACAGGGACGGTCATGTTTGTCGGTGATGGCCACGCCTAGCGCGATTTCTCCGATGAGAATTTCTTCTCTTGCCAATGCATAACCTTGTTCACGGGCCTCTTGGACCTTGTCAAGAATGGCGACAGGGTCAGTAATCGTACGTGGCGTGACTGGGTTTAGGTCGGACCTGTCAAGGATATCACGCACCTCGTTGTCATTAAGGCGTGAGAGGATGGCCCGCCCGCCCGAGCTGCAGAAGGTGGGCACGCTATGGCCAACCAGAGTGGCAAAAAACGTTTCCCGCTTGCTTTGCATACGGGCAGCGTAAACCACGCGAGTGTCATCGAAGAGGCTGAGGTCGACTCGCTCGCGAATATTACGCCTTAGCTCCAACAGCACCGGGGTGGCGTTGCGTATTACTGGATTGAGACTTAAGTAATCGAGAGTGTGATCGAGAATCCTGAGCTCAGGAAGAAAGCCGCTATTCTCATTATCACGTTTGAGATAGCCCAGTTCGCGCAAGGTATGAACAATTCGCTGTGCGGCGCTCCTGTCGATCCCGGCCTGCTGGGCGATCTCAGACAGACTCATGGCGCCATCAGCCGTATGAAATGCCGAGAGGACCTGCATGGCTCTGGCAACGGACTGCAGGAACAGCGGGTCGTTTCTCTGGTTTTCAGTAATAACACGCTGATTCAAAAGAGATCTCATGGTTCGCTGCATAATATTTTCCGTTATGTTTGCGTGATCGTAACGTTGCGACTAAGGTTGATGGTGATCAATAAAACAATACGATTGTATCGCTGGGCGATACTTTGTGTCCATTTCAGAGATTACCCTTGTTGACGAAATGGCCGCTAAGCAGAGGTTCTGCTTCCCTGTATAAAGGAAAAAATAACAATGACTTACCGCGTAGCAATGGGAGGGTTTCTGCATGAGACCAATACCTTCGCACCGACCCGAGCGACCTACGCTGATTTCGTACAGGGCGGTGGTTACATGCCCATGGTGCACGACGACACCATGTTCAGTGCTTGTCGAGGAATAAACCTGGGCATATCCGGGGCTGTGGAGCGTGGAGGCGAGTGTGACTGGCAGATGCTGCCACTTCTGTGGGCGGGCGCCATTCCTTCTGCGCATGTCACCAAGGAGGCCTTCGAGGATATCGCCGAGGCACTGGTGACTCGGCTGTCGGCTGCGGGTCCACTAGACGGCGTCTTTCTCGACCTCCATGGCGCCATGGTTTGCGAACATCTGGACGATGGTGAGGGCGAGCTGCTGGCACGAGTGAGAGCCGTCGTGGGCCCTTCTATGCCGGTGGTGGCGTGTTTGGATCTGCACGGCAATATCACTGCTCGAATGGTGGATATGGCGGATATGCTGGTAGGGTTTCGCACCTACCCCCATGTGGATATGGCGGAAACCGGCCGGCGTGCCGCAGAGGGCCTGGATTATTTAATGAGATCCGGTACCCAGCCCACCAAGGCTTTTCGCCGCCTTGACTATTTGATCCCTATCCCTTGGCAGTCTACCGACCTCGAGCCGGCTGCGTCGCTGTATGCGCGTCTCGCTGAGCTAGAGGGGGAGTCAGTTATCAGTGCCTCGCTATTCATGGGCTTTCCGGCGGCTGATTTTAACGAGTGTGGCCCGAGTCTGGTGGCCTATGGTTCTGACGCCAACGCCGCGGTCGAGCAGCTGGCTGATGAGTTTGCCAAGGCTGAGGTGAGCTTTGTGGGGCAAACATTTTCTGCCGCTGAAGGGGTATCGGAGGCCCAACGGCTTGTTAAGGCTGGCTCGGTCGGGCCTGTGGTGCTTGCCGATACCCAGGACAACCCGGGGGCTGGTGGTGATTCCAATACCACCGGCATGCTGCGTGCGCTGGTCGAAGCTGAGGTGGCGGACGCGGCCCTGGGTCTCCTGGTCGACCCCGACGCGGCGCTCGAAGCACATAAGGCTGGCGAGGGGGCGAGTCTGGCATTCGACTTGGGAGGCCAGTCTGGTGTGGTAGGCGATAGTCCCTATCAGGTGATAGCGACCGTTGAGACATTGTCGGATGGCCACTTGACTGCACGAGGCTCGTACTACGGTGGTGCATCGCTTGATCTTGGCCTTTCCGCCTGCTTGCGTATTGGCGGTGTCAGGGTCGTGGTTACCACCCACAAAGCCCAACTAGCTGACCGTGAGATGTTCCGCTTTGTGGGTATCGAGCCAGAAACGACCGATATTCTAGTGGTCAAAAGTTCTACGCATTTTCGAGCCGACTTTACTTCTATTGCAGCGCATATCTTGATTTGCCTTGCGCCCGGCCCGATGGCGTTCAGCCCTTCCGATCTGCCCTGGAAGCATCTGACGCCTGGCATGCGTCTTGGCCCACTTGGTGATGCCTTCCATCCAGTCGACTGACTGCAGCCGTGGCATCACTGACGATGCCGGTGATGGGGGCGTGCCTTTATTCCCAACGACGGGAAAGCAATCATAGGGGACTACTAATGACAATACCCAATCTATGCAATACGTTCCGTATCAAGCCCATGTCGGCTGCTGTTGCAGCGGTAACCGCTGTTGCCCTGACATTACCAATGACCGCCAAGAGTGATGACACCACGATTACTGCCGTAATGCACTCAAGCTTGCGAGTACTGGATCCGATCATCACTACAGCACATATCACGCGTAATCACGGTTATATGATTTACGATGTGCTGTTGGCGTCGGATGAAGACTTCAACCCTCAGCCGCAGATGGCGGACTGGGAGATATCCGATGACTCACTCACCTATACTTTGACATTACGTGAGGGGTTGATGTTCCACGACGGCGAGGTAGTGACGGCCGAGGACGCGGTGGCGTCTCTGGAACGCTGGGGTGAGCGCGACTCGGGCGGTCAGTTGATATTTGATGTCACCGAGAGTTTGGAAGCCACGGATGAGCATACGATTACCTGGACGCTCTCCGAGCCCTATCCGCCATTGATCGATACCCTGGCCAAGCAGTCTGCCGTGCCCGCGTTCATCATGCCGGCGCGTATTGCGGACACATCGGCCGATTCATCGATCTCCGAGCACATTGGCTCGGGGCCATTTCGCTTCCTGGAAGACGAGTACGAGCCCGGTGTGAGCGTCACCTACGAGCGCTTCGATGACTATGTGCCGCGGGAGGAAGAGCCTAGCTGGATGGCGGGCGGCAAGGTGGTCAACGTCGATCGGGTTGTGTGGACGACCATGCCGGATGCTCAAACCGCTATCAATGCGCTGACTACCGGTGAGATCGATTATATCGAGCAGGTGCAGGTCGACTTATTGCCGATTCTTGAGTCGAGCCCGGATGTGGTGGTGGAAAATCGTGACCCGCTCGGCTATCAAACCATGGGACGCCTCAACTTCCAACATCCGCCCTTTGATAACAAGCAGATACGTCAAGCCGCATTGCTGGCGCTTAGCCAGGAGGACGTCCTGGCGACCATGATGGGGGACTCCGAGTATTACGAGATTTGCGGCGCTATATTTGGTTGTGGCACTCCCTTGGCTGATGAGAGTGGCTCCGAGTCGCTGACCAGCGGCGGTGATCCTCAAGCCGCGCAGCAATTGCTCGAGGAAGCTGGTTATGACGGCACACCCGTGGTGTTGATGCAGCCGACCGATGTAACGAGTCTTTCCGCTCAGCCGGTAGTTGCTGCCCAGGCACTGCGCCAAGCCGGTTTCGAGGTGGATATGCAGCCCATGGATTGGCAGACCCTGGTCAACCGTCGCGCGAGTATGTCAGCACCGGATGAGGGCGGTTGGAATATCTTCTTCACCAACTGGATGGTGCCGGAGATTACCTCGCCGCTGATCAACGTCATGCTGAATGGTCGTGGTGAAGATGGTTGGTTTGGCTGGCCGGAAGATGAAGAGCTTGAGGCGCTGCGTCGCGAGTTTATCGCTGCCGAGTCGGATGAGGAGCGGCAGGAGGCCGCACGTAAACTCCAAGTACATACCCTCGATGAGGTGATTTATATCCCGCTGGGGCAGTACATCATGCCGCAAGCACGCCGGGATAATATCACCGATATGATTCCTTCGCCGGTTCCGGTGTTCTGGAATATCGATAAACAGTAGCCGCTGAGTAGGGCGGCGGGCAGGTCCCGCCGCCATTACATGCAAAGTGCGTTTATCACAGCGGGCCTGTGAGGGGGAGCGGATGCTGGGCTATATCATTAGGCGATTGCTGGCCGTTGTTCCGGTCATGATTATCGTCGCCCTGTTTGTATTTTTGATACTACGGCTTACACCGGGAGACCCTGCGGCCATCCTGGCAGGTGACTCAGCGACACCTGCTCAACTAGAGCGGATTCGTGACCGCTTAGGGCTCAACCTTCCTCTGTATGAACAGTTTTTTCAGTGGGTGAGAATGATGTTCCAGGGGGATCTTGGGGTATCTCTCATTTCCAATACGCCTGTTAGCACCATGATCGGTCAGCGCATTTGGCCAACGCTAAATATTGCCATGCTGACGATTTTTCTCTCCGTATTGATAGCAGTGCCCATGGGGGTGCTGGCCGCTTGGCGTCACCGTAGCTGGGTTGACTATGCGGTGATGAGCTTCTCGGTTCTAGGATTTTCGGTACCGGTATTTGTAATTGGCTATCTCTTTATACAGATCTTCGCCATTGAACTCCGTTGGTTGCCAGTGCAGGGCTATACGGCCCCTACGCAGGATCTGCTCGGTTTCTTCCAGCGCGCGCTACTGCCGTCTTTCACGCTGGCGACAATCTATGTGGCGCTGATTGCAAGGATGACGCGTGCCAGCATGCTGGATGTGCTGGGAGAGGATTATGTCCGCACGGCTAGAGCCAAAGGGTTACGGGAAGGTTCGATTCTTTTCCGCCATGCGCTACGTAACGCTGCGGTACCGATTATGACGATCATTGGTACCGGCTTCGCGCTGTTGATTGCTGGGGTAGTGGTCACCGAGAGTGTCTTCAATATACCCGGAGTGGGCCGTTTGACGGTGGATGCCATCCTGGCCCGTGATTACCCGGTAATACAGGCAATGATTCTGCTGACGGCCGGACTGTACGTGCTGGTTAATCTACTGATTGATATTTCCTATACGATAATCGATCCGAGGATTCGCTACTGATGGCTCATGCTACCCAACCTTCCGCCGCCATGCAGACCGTGCTGGGAATGCTGTCGCTGCCACGTCAATGGCGCCTCGGGGCGGGGCCGATGGTTGCGGCTGTCGTGCTGTTCTTGATCGTGCTATCGGCGCTATTGGCGCCGCTATATGTGCCTTACGACCCGATGCAGATGGGGTCGCTAAATCGGCTTCAACCGGCCAGCGCGGAGCATCTATTGGGCACTGACCAGTATGGTCGGGACCTGTTTAGTCGCATCATGACTGGTGGGCGAGTATCGCTGCTGATAGGTGTTGGGGCCGCATTGTTCAGTGTTGTGGTGGGCATGATGATTGGCCTAGTGTCTGGCTTCTTCCGTGCCGCGGATGCGGTGATCATGCGTATCATGGATAGCCTGATGGCGATCCCCGCCATTCTCCTGGCGATTGCGCTGGTTGCCTTGAGTGGCCCCAGTGTTTGGTCGGTGATCGTGGCCATTACCATTCCTGAGGTGCCGAGGGTGGTTCGCCTGGTGCGTTCGGTGGTGCTTGGCGCGCGTGAGGAGCCGTATGTGGAAGCGGCGATCGCGTTGGGCAGCTCCATGCCTAAGATCCTCTGGCAGCACTTAATGCCGAATACCGTGCCGGCGATGATCGTTCAAGGGACCTATATATGCGCGTCGGCGATTCTTACCGAAGCGATACTGTCGTTTCTAGGGGCTGGCGTGAGTACCGACATTCCTACCTGGGGCAATATCATGGCCGAAGGTCGCACCTACTTTCAGGTCAAACCGGGCCTGATCTTCTGGACCGGTGCCATCCTGTCGCTGTGCATCCTATCGATCAACCTACTGGGTGATGCCGCCCGAGACATGCTCGATCCTCGGCTCAAGAAGCGGGAGGCGTGATGATGCGTTTCAAGAACGATGATAAGAGCAGTTCGAAAGCGGTATTGGATATCCGCCATCTCTCGGTTCGGCTGAGCGGAGAGGAGGGCCCGGGAAGCCTGGTGCTGGATGACATCAGCTTGCAGGTACATGAAGGAGAAACCGTTAGTCTTGTGGGCGAAAGTGGCTCCGGTAAGTCGGTAACATCGTTGGCCGTGATGGGGCTTTTGCCTAAGGGAGCCTTGGAGGTCTCTGGCGGCGAAATAGACATGGATGGAGAATCGTTACTCACGCTGACGCCCTCTCAGATGCGCACGCTTCGTGGGCAGCGTATGGCGATGATTTTCCAGGAGCCGATGACGGCGCTGAACCCGGTCATGCGCGTTGGGGATCAGATCGCGGAAGTACTGCAAACCCATCGCGAGCTATCGAAGAGAGACTGCAGGGATAGAGTTCTGGATGTGATGCAGCAGGTGTATCTACCTGATGTGGCGCGTATTTATGGCTCTTATCCTCACCAGCTTTCGGGGGGACAGCGGCAGCGGATCATGATCGCCATGGCGTTGGCGCTGGAGCCAAAGTTGCTGATTGCCGATGAGCCAACCACTGCGCTGGATGTCACCACCCAAGCACAGATTCTGTCACTGATCGCCGAGTTGCAGGAGCGGCATGGCACGGCGGTACTATTTATTACACATGATATGGGAGTCGTCGCGGAAGTTTCCCATGCGGTGCATGTAATGAAGCACGGCAAGATCGTCGAACAGGCGCCGGTAGAAACGCTTTTTCGCCACCCCTCGGAGGAGTACACCAAGCGACTGTTGCGCTCAGTGCCTAGCCTGATACCCAGGGGGGCGCGTTCGCAGGAAAGCACTGAGCCGGTATTGGAAGTCAGCGATATGCAGAAAGTGTACAGCGGGGGAGGTCTGTTCTTGCGAAAACCCGGCACGCATGCCGCACGGGATATCAATCTTACCGTCAAGCGCGGCCAAACGCTGGGGATTGTTGGAGAGAGTGGCTCCGGCAAGACCACGGTTGCACGCAGCATTATGCGTTTGATCGATCCGACATCGGGATCAATACGGGTCGCTGGCAAAGAGGTGGCCACCTTGTCGAGGCGGGCTCTAAGGCCACATCGCAAGCATTTCCAGGTGGTGTTTCAGGATCCCTTTCGCTCGCTCAATCCGCGTTGGACCGTTGGCCGTAGTCTGGTTGAGGGGCCGGTCAACTTTGGCACGCCCCGTCATGAGGCGTATGAGCGGGCGCTGGAGATGATGGAGTTGGTTGACCTGCCCGGGGATGCCTTGGAGCGTTACCCGCATCAGTTCTCCGGCGGTCAACGCCAGCGGATCGCCATTGCACGCGCGGTGATGATGCGCCCGGACTTGCTGGTGGCCGATGAGGCGGTGTCGGCGCTGGATGTATCGGTCCAGGCGCAGGTGTTGGATCTGCTGGATGAGGTGCAGGCGCGTTTGGGTATTGCGATTCTCTTCATTACCCATGATCTGCGGGTCGCGGCGCAGATCTGCGATGAGGTCATCGTCATGCAGTATGGCGCCATTGTTGAGCACGGCAGTGCCCGCGAGGTGTTGTCGAACCCACGCCACGATTATACGCGGATGCTCATCGGTGCTGCCCCAGGACGTGAGTGGGACTTTGCCAACTGCTGCGAGCTGCTTAGCGCATAACCACCGCCTATTTTTGATCACCATAATAACCATCAACAAGTGAGGCATTATGCCAACGATCAGTCGTATCAGTGAGTTTCAGGATGAGCTGGTGGCGATACGTCACGATCTTCATGCTCATCCAGAGCTGGGTTTCGAGGAGTCGCGCACCGCCACCTTGGTCGCAAAAAAACTGCGGGAGTGGGGCCTGGATGAGGTTCACACGGAGATTGCCGGCACCGGGGTGGTAGGCATTATCAAGGGTCAGGGAGATGGCGGTTGCATTGGACTGCGTGCCGATATGGATGCGCTACCGATCCATGAGGCGACCGACCTCCCGTATGCTTCCCAACATGCCGGTAAGATGCATGCCTGTGGCCATGATGGTCACACCACGATTCTGCTAGGGGCCGCGCGTTACCTGGCGGAGAGTCGCAACTTTGCGGGTACCGTGGTGGTGATTTTTCAGCCAGCGGAAGAGGGCTTGGGTGGCGCCCGTCGGATGCTCGCCGACCGGCTTTTCGAGCGTTTTCCCTGTGATGAAGTGTATGGCCTGCACAATGATCCGGGGAGCGAGCCCGAACAGGTCGCGATTACCCCAGGGCCCGCGATGGCAGGGGCTACCTTTTTCGATATTACGATACATGGCGTCGGCTCCCATGCCGCCATGCCCCATCAATCCCGCGACCCCATCATCATTGCCACTGAGCTAGTCCAGCAACTGCAGGCGGTGGTCAGCCGTAACGCGCCGCCGACCAGTCCTCTGGTGCTCTCCGTTACCCAGGTTCATGCCGGGTCTGCGTACAACGTCATTCCTGATAGTGCCACCGTATCTGGCACCGTCCGCTACTTTGAAGATGAGCTATGCGAGGCAGTGCATGAGCGCATGCGTCGAATTTGCAAGGGGCTAGCGCTGTCTCATGATGTACGTATAGAGATCGACTTGCGCAATATATTCAGTGTTCTGGTTAACGACGCCGACTGTGCCAGCGCCTACATCGACGCGGCTGCGGATATCGTTGGCAAAGAGAACGCACGCCTGGTGGATCGCCGGGTAACCGGTAGTGAAGACTTTGCCGATATGCTGCAGGTGATTCCCGGGGCGTACTGCTGGGTGGGGCATGCGGGCTCGATTCCACTGCATAATCCCAGTTATGTGCTAGACGATGGCATCTTGCCTGTCGGAGCTAGCATCATGGCACGTATGGTGGAGCGTCGACTGGCCGTACCGTCTCAGTAAGGAGTAAGTATGACCATTACGCTTTACCCGGCACGTCGCATTATCACCATGAACCCTTCGCAGCCGGAAGGTGACTGTCTGGCCGTCAAGGATGGGCGAGTATTGAGCCTCGGTTCGCTAGAGCAGGCACGTGCCTTTGGTGAAGTGACAGTAGACGATCGCTATGCCGACAAGGTGCTGATGCCAGGCTTCGTGGAGGGACACAGTCATGCCCTGGAAGGGGCCATCTGGGAGTACATCTATCTCGGCTGGTTCGACAAGCAGTCACCGGCGGGGCAGCGCTGGTCGGGGCTGCGAGACGTGGCGTCTCTTCAGGCACGCCTGGCCGAAGGGCTGGCCAGACTGACGCCGGGCGAGCCGTTGATCGCCTGGGGGTTCGATCCTATCTACTTCAGTGGCGCGCGCTTGGATAAAGGCTTGCTGGATACGGTCAGCGATACAGTACCGATTATTGTCATGCATGCCAGTCTGCATGTCATGACGGTGAATTCGGCGGTGATCGAGCAGGCCACTATCGCCAGCAAAGAGATAGATGGAATCGTAAGAAATGCTGGCGGTGAATGCGTGGGTGAGTTGCAGGAAATGCCGGCCATGCATCTGGTGTTTGATCGCTATGGTATCGATTTCTTCGAGCAGGCTAGCCAACCTGAGGCGCTGCGTCAGTATGCCAGAGCGGCTCGGCGTGAGGGCATTACGACCATCACCGACTTGCTTAACCCACTCAGCGATGGTGCCGTCGAGTCGATGCGCAGTACGACCTTGGAGCCGAGCTTCCCTGTACGCTTGGTGCCAGCGCTCAATGCACTGGGGTGGGCGCCCGAGGAGGGCAGTGAGCAGCTGGCAAAGGCCATGACGCAGGGCCACGATAAACTCGTCTTCGGTATTGTGAAGCTGGTGACCGATGGGGCGATCCAGAACTACACCGCACGATTACAGTGGCCAGGCTATCTAGATGTTGAAGGGAATGGCGTATGGAACGCACCTCCGCAGACGTTTCACGACATGGTGCTGCACTATCACCAAGCAGGCTTTCAACTGCATATTCATACCAATGGCGATGAAGCCGTTGAAGTGATGCTGGACGCCTTGGAGGAGGCTCTCTGCCTTTGGCCACGCCTCAATCATCGCCACACCCTGCAGCATGTCCAGCTGATTCGCCAGGATCAGCTCTATCGCGTCAAACAGCTGGACGCCTGCCTCAATATCTTTGCCAACCATATTTATTACTGGGGTGATATTCACCTATCACGCACGCTTGGTTTCGATCGCTGTCAGCGCCTGGAGCCGACTGCCAGCGCCAACCGACTTGATATTACCTTCGGTATCCATTGCGATGCCCCTGTCACACCGCTCTCGCCGCTGTTTACGGCCCACTGCGCTCATCGCCGTCAAACGGCATCGGGAGCTGTCTTAGGAGTGGAGGAGGCGATTAACCGTCAGGTAGCGCTCGAGGCCATTACCCTTGGTGCGGCACGGACCCTGCACCTAGATCGGCATATTGGTAGTCTTGAGCCGGGCAAGTGGGCGGACGTTGTGGTGCTGGACGATGACCCGCTGGATGAGAGTATTGCTCTGAAGGATATTCGTATCCACGCGACTCTTCTTGGCGGGCTGCCAACTGATGCTTGATAGCGCCCAATCTATCGGTGTGCATCTACTATGCGGTTTTCTTGGCAGCGGTAAGACCACCCTGATCAATGCAATGATTGCGGATGGCAAGATCAGCGATGCGCTTTTCTTGATCAATGACTTTGGCAGTATGAACATCGATGCCGATCTGATCGAATCGAGAGAGGGAGGTGTCATACGGCTAACCAACGGATGTGCCTGCTGTGGGTTGTCGGGGAACCTGTCGTCGCAGTTAACGCAAATATCCCGTTGGCCCCGTCCTCCGCAATGGCTGGTGGTGGAAGCGAGTGGTGTGGCTCAGCCTAGGCCTCTTATGCAGCTATTCAACTCAGCGCCTGGCTACTATCTGGCCGACGTCAAGCTGCTTGTCGATATATCTGCTATCGGGCGTCTTCTGGAGGATGCAACCGTCGGTGACCTGGTGCGCCATCAAGTGGCTGAAGCACCGGCGATGGTTATCAACCGATGGGAAGGGCTGAGTAGAAACGAGTGTGACGCAAGGCGTAACCAACTGCAGGCGTTGAGCCCCAATGCCCAGATATCCTGGGCAGCACCCCCACAGCCTGCCGTCATTACACACCGCGGAGACTGCCTTGGCGAAGCCATCGTGCCTGAGTTAAAACCGTTGGTGCCAGGTGCTCTAGTCTCTTTTACGCTCACCCTGCCGGGCCCTGTCGATATCAGCAGGCTGACCCAGGTACTCGACGCAGCCACGTCGATTCTGCTGCGGGCCAAAGGGTTTGTTGCCAGTGAGGAGACGCCGAGTGGCTGCTTATTGCTGCAGTGGACGCCCAGCGGCTCCAGCGTCACCCGGACGCACCGTCGCCATGCGTCAGCCTTGGTACTGATCGGCAAGGGGCGTGACAACCTGGCCTATCTAGCCTCTCAACTGATGGAATATAGCTCGATGCCATCCCGCTAGGCGGCGCGGGTAACGGCGGGCTGCTTGGCTTTTGCCGCGTACTGGTAGCCAAATATCGCCAGGATCACGGCACAGCCCAGCAAGGTGCCCAGCAGCCCCGGTACCAGGGTTAGCGTCGCGGCAGTCAGCAGTACCACCCTGACCGGCCATGCGCTGCGAATGAACCCTTGGCCGACCATGGCGACGTTGAGAGCGGCCAGGGCGATGATGCTGATGACGAACACGAAGAGTTGATCCAGCAACGAGCCTTGCATCAGCAGAAGTTCGGGCCGGGCGACGAACAGGAAGGGCAGGAAGAAGCCCGGCAGGCCGATCTTCACCGCCTGCATGGCGGTAGTGAAGTATGGCGCTTCGGCGATGCGTGCGGCGATCAGCGAGGCGACGGCAACCGGTGGCGTTAGCGCCGAGAAGACGGCGAAATAGAGTACGAACATGTGCGCCGCCATCAGGCTCAGGCCCATGTCGACCAGCGCCGGGGCGGTGAGCAGAGCGACCAGGATGTAGGCCGCCGAGGTGGGCAGGCCAAGCCCGAAGATCAGGCAGGCCACGGCGGCAATCATTAGCAGTACGCCAAGGCTGCCGTCGGCAATGCCGAGCATCAGGTAGGAGAGCTTCTGGGCGAAGCCGGTGGCGGTGAGCACTTCGACGAAGATGCCGATCACCGCGACGATCACTGCGATGGTGGCGCCGCTGAAGCCACCTTCGCGCAGGCCGTCGATCAGCCGGGTGAACGCTCCGGTCAGCGCATGGAGCGGCTGGCGGTGCTGGCGCAGCATGCTGCTGATGAGTTCGAGCGCGATGATCGCCAGGCAGCCGTAAGCCGCCGCGTAGGAGGGCGGCATGCGGCTGACCAGTAGGTAGACGAGTACGCCGATGGCGATCAGCAGGTGGCCGTAGCGGGCCAGTAACTGCCTGGCGGGGAGTGTCTGCGTGGCTGCCTGCTGGTTGGGTTCGATCCCCTCGCGGGCCGCCTGCAGATGCACGGCGAGGATCAGATAGAAATAGTAGAGTGCTGCCGGCAGTGCTGCGGCGAGAATCACTTGGTCATAGGCCAGGCCGGTAACGCCGACCATGAGGAAGGCCGTCAGGCCCATCACCGGCGGTGTCATCTGGCCGCCGGTGGAGGCGACGGCTTCGACGGCGCCGGCGAAAGGGCCCTTGAAGCCGGTGCGCTTCATGGTCGGAATGGTCATGGTGCCGGTACTGGCGATATTGGCCACGGTACTGCCCGAGATCATGCCCATGAAGGCGCTCGCCAGTACGGCAATCTTGGCCTGGCCACCGCGCGAGTTGCCGGCGAGCTTGGTGGCAAAGCCCATGATGAAGTCGATGCCACCGGTCGATTTCAGCAGCCCGGCAAAGACCATGAAGATGAAGATGGTGCCGGCGGAGAGTTCGGTGAGCGATCCCAGTACGCCCTGGAAATTAGGAATCGAGGCGTAGGACACCAGCCGCTCCAGGCCCATGCCGGCGTGGTAGAGCAACTGGGTGGGCAGGGTATTGCCGAAATAGCCGTAGAGCAGGCCTACCACACCGATTAGCGGGATGGTCAGCCCCCACTGCTGCCATGCGGCGACCAGGCTTACGGCGATCAGCAAGCAGCCGATCACCACGTCCATTGGCTCGGGGCCAAATACGCGGTCGGTGATCAGGCCGTCGTATTCGAGAAACACATAGCCGGCGGCGATGCCAGCGACGATAAAACAGCCGGCATAGGTTAGCCGGCCCAGCCAGTGCCGCGCATGGCCAGTGGCGCTGGTGAAGATGATCAGGAGTGCCAAGCCAAGGTGAAGCGCCTTGAATTGACCGGATGGCAGGTAGTAGTTGAATACCTGCAGCAGATGGGTGGCCACCATTACCAGGGTGAGGAGCAGTACGAGATTGGCGGTATTCATGTAGCCGCGCTTGTCGTTGAGCAGCTTGGGCGTCATGGGTGGCCTTCATTCTCATCGTTGAGCGGCTGCCATGCACCGCGGTGCATGGCAGGTAGCAGGGTTACGCGGAGACCGGGTCTGCGACGATCAGCTCATCGCGCCATACACCGCGCTCCTGGAAGTAGCGTGCGGCGCCGGCATTGACCGGGTAGTCGGAAAGCAGGTATTCCACCGCGAACTCCACGCCGATGTCCTGCAGCTGCGAGCCGACGCGGCGCACCTGCTCCGGGTCATCGAAGATCGCCTTGCAGACGGCATAGGCTTCGTCGTCGGTGACGCCGGGGCGTGCGGCCAGTACGCCTGAGATGGCGGGCATCAGCATCTCGCCCTCTATCTTGTCCCACTGCTCGGCGCTGACGGTGGTGGCCAGCAGGCCGGAGTTGATGGCCTGGGCTCGCTCGAGTACCTCGGGCTCGATCGGCAGCACGCGGAACTCCACCGTGCTGTCGATTTCTGCCAGTGCCGGCGAGGCGCGGCCGTTGGTCAGGGTCGAGGGGATGGCGTCGACGGCACCCGACTGAAAGGCGCTGAAGGTGTCGTTCCATGAGCCATAGGTCCAGTCGACCTCGTCGGCAACGCCCGCTGCTTCGAGAATGGTCTGGTGCATGATGGCCGTGGCGCCGCCTGCGGTGGACGGCATTACGCGCTTGCCGGCGAGGTCTGCCAGGGAGTGAATGTCGGAGTCGGCGCGCACGATCAGCGGGATATTCCACACCGTATAGGCAAACATCTGGCGCGCATCGATGGGCCCGGGGAAGGGGCGTTCGCCTTGGGTGGCCGGCGGCCAGTCGGTGGAGGTGGTCTGGCCGAACTCGATCTCCTCGCGGCTTGCCATCACCATGTTCTCGGCGCCACCCGAGGTTGAAAGCGTGGTGGTACGCATATCGCTATTGCGCTGCACGGCCTGGGCAAGTGCCTCGATGATGATATAGCCGGTCGAACCGAGGCTTGCCGAGCCCCAGCGCAGCTCGCGGGTCGGCGATGCGGCGAGAATACCGGGAAACATGGCGACGCCGGTGCCTATCATGCCGGCTTTCAACAGCTGCCGACGGCGCGCGTCGATGGGGCCGTTATCGTTGTGGCTGGAATCCTGGGTCATGTGATTACCTTTATTGTTGATTGAGCGGTTTGAAGCGTCGATTGCGGCGTTATATCAAGGTGTCAGGTGCCGCGCCCCTGACCTGCCTGGGTGCTGAGTTCGATATCGCGATGGCCGGGCTGGACCTCGAAGCGCTGAAAGGTCGTTGGCTTGCCATCGCGCGAGTAGCCGTGCACCCGCCACTGCATTCCGTGACTGACATCGTCGGCGAGGCCGAGAAAGCGCCTGGCGTCAGCGGAGAAGGGGGCGACGCCGAGTCGATGCACGAAGTGACTGGTGAGAATGCGCTGGGTCTGAAACAGGTGCTCGTGCAGCGACAGGCCATCGAAGTCGCTGGCCGGCTTATCCATCAGGTCATGGGCGTACTCGAGTGGCAGGAAGAACTCGTTGAACGTCCACGGCTCGCCCTCGACCTGTACCAGACGCTGAATCACAGCGGCTCGGTCGCGGCCGAAGAATGTCGCCAGTTCCGGGGAGAGTTCTACCGCCTGTATGCCCAGGCCCTGCAGGGTCAACGGCAGCGGCCGGCCATTATCGAGAAAGCGGAAGACGCGGATATCTTCGAACTTGATCTCCTGGTCACGGATAAAGGTGCCGCGACCGTGCTCGCGAATCACGATGCCATCGTCGGATAACGCCTTGAGCGCTTTCTGCAGGGTGCCGAGGCTCGCCGGCAGTCGCGCTGATAGCTCCTGCTCCGAGGGCAGCTTGTCGCCGGGCATGAGGTGGCCGGCATGCACGGCTTCCTTGATGGCGTTATAGAAGCGCGCGTACTTCGGCACGCCGAGGTGCTCGTTCTCGAAGTGGGGTAGGCAGGCGTTGACGATCTTGTCGAGTGTCATGGGCCACCGCGTTCAGTTGTCGTTGTTAATATAGCTATATAGCTCTAATGATCCTGCCTGTAAAACATGGTAGGTTCAAGTACAACCTGAGCCGCCCAGTATCAGGTGGTGCTCAACAACAAGAGGAACCGATCGCCATGCCCAGCCTGCCGCCGTTCACCACTCGTCCTGAGATCAAGGGCACCTTCGGGGTCGTCACTACTACGCACTGGTTGGCCTCCAGCGTGGCGATGGCAATGCTGGAGAAGGGCGGCAACGCCTTCGATGCGGCCGTGGCAGCGGGTTTCGTGCTGCAGATCGTCGAGCCTCATCTGAATGGTCCTGGCGGCGAGGTGCCGATCATCGCGATGCGCCATGACGATACGGCGCCGCGGGTGATCTGCGGCCAGGGGGTGACGCCGGCGGGGGCCACCGCGGAGCACTTCGCGCAGCTAGGGCTCAAGACAGTGCCGGGCACCGGGCTGTTGCCGGCCGTGGTGCCGGGGGCGTTCGGCGCCTGGATGCGACTGCTGCGCGATTACGGCAGCATGCCGCTGGCGTCGGTGCTGGAGCCCGCCATCGACTATGCGGAGAACGGGTTTCCGCTGCTCGGTCGTGTGGTTTCCTCGATTCTGCCGGTTGCCGAGTTCTTCAAGCAGGAGTGGCCGAGCTCTGCCGAACAGTGGCTGGTGGACGGCGCTGCGCCGCGTCCCGACCGGTTGTTTCGTTCGCCGGCGATTGCTCGCACCTACCGGCGTATTCTGGCCGAGGCGATGCTGGCGGGCCCCGACCGTGAGGCACAGATCGAGCGTGCCCGAGCGACCTTCTATGAAGGCTTCGTGGCCGAGGCGGTCGATGCCTTCTATCGCAAGCCGCTGATGGACAGCACCGGGGAGCGCCGTGCCGGGCTGCTGACCGGCGAGGACATGGCGCGCTGGTCAGCGAGTGAAGAGGCCACGGTAAGCGCGGATTACGCAGGCTATCGCGTTCATAAGTGCGGTCCCTGGAGCCAGGGGCCGGTATTCCTGCAGCAGCTGGCGCTGCTTGAGGATGTCGATTTCACCTCTTTCGGTCCCGAGAGCGCCGCGTTCGTCCACCGGGTAGCAGAGTCGGCGAAGCTGGCTTTCGCCGACCGCGAGGCGTGGTACGGCGACCCGGCAGGCGCCGAGGTGCCGCTGGAGACGTTGCTCAGCGCTGACTATAACGCGGCTCGACGCCAGTTGATCGGTGAGCAGGCGTCGCTGGAGATGCGCCCGGGGCTGAAGGGCGGCGATGCACGGATAGCGGCGATCATGGCACTGGCGGGTAGCGAGCCTACGATTGGGCCCGGCGGCGGTGAGCCGACGTTTGCGCCGCTGCCTGAGGTGGAGGGCGATACGGTGCATCTGGATATCGTCGATCGCTTTGGCAACATGGTGTCGGCGACGCCCAGTGGCGGCTGGCTGCAAAGCTCGCCCAGCGTGCCGGGGCTGGGCTTCTCGATCTCTACGCGGGCGCAGATGACCTGGCTGACGCCTGGGCTGGCGAGTTCACTGCGCCCCGGCGTTCGTCCGCGCACGACACTCACACCGACGCTGGTCACCCGCGATGGCAAGCCGTGCATGGCCTTGGGCTCGCCCGGCGGCGACCAGCAGGACCAGTGGAGCCTGACCACCTTTCTGCGCATCGTGCATTACGGTTACGACCTGCAGCGCGCCATTGATGCGCCGCAGTTTCAGGTGCGCCATTTCCCGGCATCCTTCCATCCGCGTGAGTGCGTGCTGGGGCGGGTGCTGATCGAAAACCGCTTCTCCCCGGCGGTGCTGGCGGCCCTGCGTGATAAAGGCCATGACCTGGCGATACAGGATGAGTGGGCGCTGGGCCGGGTGTGTGCCGTGGCAGTGCGCGATGGCATGCTTCACGCTGGCGCCTCGGCGCGCCACATGCAGGGCTATGCCGTGGGGCGTTGACGGCAGCGCT
This sequence comes from Halomonas salipaludis, assembly GCF_002286975.1. GTDB lineage: Bacteria > Pseudomonadota > Gammaproteobacteria > Pseudomonadales > Halomonadaceae > Franzmannia > Franzmannia salipaludis. The sequence continues at coordinate 638,832 of NZ_NSKB01000001.1, read as the reverse complement.
ACGCACTGCAATCGCGAATGAATTCGCTCCCACAGGGGAGTGGCGCCGTTGGTAAAAGTGGGAGTGACTTCAGTCACGATGGGATTGGTTGACCGGCAGTGCTGCGCGCTGCCATCGCGACTGAAGTCGCTCCCACAGGGGAGTGGCGCCAAGGCAAATGTGGGAGTGACTTCAGTCACGATGGGATTGGTTGACCGGCAGCGCTGCGCACTGCCATCGCGAATGAATTCGCTCCCACAGGGGAGTGGCGCCGTTGGTAAAAGTGGGAGTGACTTCAGTCACGATGGGATTGGTTGACCGGCAGCGCTGCGCACTGCCATCGCGAATGAATTCGCTCCCACAGGGGAGTGGCGCCGTTGGTAAAAGTGGGAGTGACTTCAGTCACGATGGGGTTGGGTTGACCGGCAGCGCTGCGCACTGCCATCGCGAATGAATTATCTCCCACAGGGGAGTGGCGCCGTTGGTAAAAGTGGGAGTGACTTCAGTCACGATGGGATTGGTTGACCGGCAGCGCTACGCACTGCAATCGCGAATGAATTCGCTCCCACAGGGGAGTGGCGCCGTTGGTAAAAGTGGGAGTGACTTCAGTCACGATGGGGTTGGGTTGACCGGCAGCGCTGCGCACTGCCATCGCGAATGAATTCGCTCCCACAGGGGAGTGGCGCCGTTGGTAAAAGTGGGAGTGACTTCAGTCACGATGGGATTGGTTGACCGGCAGCGCTGCGCGCTGCAATCGCGAATGAATTATCTCCCACAGGGGAGTGGCGCCAAGGCAAATGTGGGAGTGACTTCAGTCACGATGGGGTTGGGTTGACCGGCAGCGCTGCGCACTGCAATCGCGAATGAATTATCTCCCACACGAATCGCGAATAAATTCGCGCTAAGTGTGACTATCGGGGCTGGCCATGGAAATCCCCCACCAGCGCTTGACCTACTTCCGTTGACGGTCGAGACCGGTTCGATCCGGGCGGCAGCGTCGCGGCTGGATATCGCTGCCTCGGCAGTGATTCGTCAGGTCTCTGCCTACTTCGAGAGCCTCAAGCAGCACGGCTCTACCGAGCCGTTCCGCGACCGCATGGCCGCTTTCGATAAGCTCAACGACGCCATTGGCCTGCCGGAGATGCTGGCGACCGCTGATCGTTATGCCGCGCGATAGTCTGTTCGTTGCCTTGCCTACGCCGGAGTAGCCCCACGAATGGCGGCTTTTCGACCCTTTGCCGGGTAGTGCGGTGAGTATCATGTCAGCCTGAACGACGTCTCTTTCGAGTCATCTACCATGGGCGAGCGCATGAATCCTTCAACGCTTATCGGCATCGCCGCCAGTATCTTGATGCTGGCCAGTGTCCTCTTGCTGAGCGCCGAGTCGGCGGCCAGCTTCATCAACCTGCCAGGCTTGGCCATCGTGCTGACCGGCACCCTGGCGGCGACCTTCATCAGCTACCCGCTCAAGGAAGTCGTGCGAGTGGTGCGGCTGGTGGCGCTGGTGTTTCGTCGCGAGAACAGCCGTGTACAGGAGGATATCCAGGAACTGGTGCGGCTGTCGCGGCTGTGGTTCAAGGGCGACATCCATGCCGTGGAGCGTGCGTTGGAGGATGACGTGCGCAATCCCTTCCTGCGCACCGGCGTGCAGCTGGTAATCGATAATACCCGCGAAGAGGAGATCCTCGACCTGCTGCGTTGGCGGGTGGCGCGCATGAAGGCGCGGGAGCGGGCCGAGGCGCAGATCTTTCGCACCATGGCACTCTACGCCCCGGCCTTCGGCATGATCGGCACCCTGGTGGGGCTGGTGAACATGCTCGAGGTGATGGATACCGGCCAGATTGGGGTAATCGGCGAGAAAATGGCGGTGGCCCTGTTGACCACCTTCTATGGCATCGTGCTGGCCAACCTGGTGTTCAAACCGATAGCGGTCAAGCTGGAGCGGCGAACCGAAGAGCGCCTGATCGCCATGAACATGGTGCTCGAGGGGGTGTCGTTGATGTCGCGGCGTCGGCTGCCGTCGTTCATCGAGGAGACGCTCAAGTCGTTCATGGCCAATCACCATGATGAACTGCGCGACCAGGTGTTGCTCGACGAACCGATGGAGAAGACCGGGCGGCGCCTGCAGTGGCCGGTGAGGCTGCGCAAGCATGCCTGATACCTCGCGCTACGATGCGCTGCTCGAGGAGGCGGGAGATGCCGAAGCGAGCAGCGGCTGGATGGTCAGTTACATCGATGTGATGACGCTGCTGGTGGCGCTGTTCGTGCTGCTGTTCGCGCTGTCGTTTCGTCTGGGTCAGAGCGATGCCGAACCGGTGACGCTCTATACCGAGGTGGATGCTACGCCAGCCCCTTACCTGGGGGTGCCGCTGCCTGAGGAGATGCTGGCGGCGATGGCGCCTCAGGAGCCGTACCTGAACGGCGCCGCGGCGCGTATCGATCCGGCGGCGGTGGTGGTGGCGCTTGGGGTGGCGCGCCGGGCGCCGGAGCCTGTGGCGCCGGTTCCGGCGAGACCGTTCCCCGCCGAACCAGTGATGGCCGACTGGCAGCCGCCGAGCCCGCAGGTGGTGGCGGCCAACGGCGCCAACCTCGAGGTGCCGCTGGAGGAGCTGGTCGTCGTGGTGACCGATACTGCGCCCGAGCGCTCGCGGGAGATCGACCCCGAGGCGGTGGCGGTGGCCACCACGCTTGCCGAGACCCTGGAGCAGCGCATTGCAGAAGCGCCGCACCTGCCCGACCTCGAGGGGGTGGAGGTGTCGCGGGTGGCCGAGGGCATCAGCCTGCGGGTCGAGGACAACCTGCTGTTCTCCACCGCCGAGGCTGAACTGACAGGCGCTGGCCGCGATGTTATCGAGAGCCTGGTGGCACTGATCCAGCGCCATGATGGTGAGGTCTCGGTGGAGGGCCATACCGATAGCCGGCCGATCAATACGCCGCAGTTTCCCTCCAACTGGGAGCTTTCCAGCGCCCGGGCCACGGCGATTCTGCGCTACCTGGCGGATGAGGGGGTGTCGCCCTCGCGGCTGCGTGCGGTGGGCTTTGGCGATACCCGCCCGCTGGCCAGCAACGATTCACAAGAGGGGCGTGCCAAGAATCGCCGCGTCGAGGTGATCATTCATCTGTGAGTGGCGCCAGGGGCAATGTGGGAGAGACGTCAGTCTCGATGGAGCTGATCCAGCAGCGCTGCGCGCTGCAATCGCGAATGAATTCGCTCCCACAGGGAGTGGCGCCAAGGCCAATGTGGGAGAGGCTTCAGCTTCATGAGGTTTATCCAACCCAGCAGCGCTGCGCGCTGCAATCGCGAATGAATTCGCTCCTACAGGGTCATGGCGCCAAGGCAAAAGTGGGAGCGGCTTTAGCCGCGATGGGGTTGATCTAGCCGGGCAGCGCTGCGCGCTTAGAAGTGGTAGGAGATCTTGGCGGAGGTCAGGTTGAGGTGCTCGAGGCGCGGTGCGTCGATGCGCTCGTACTGCAGATGTGCCACGGTGCGTGGCGTGAAGTTCATGCGCGCACCGAAGCCGTGAACCTGGGCGGTGCCGCCCATGGCCATGTCCTGCTCCTGGGCATCGCTTCCGGCCATGGTGGTTTCCAGGTCGCCGCTCCAGTCGGCCAGGCCGGATTTGGCAAACAGGCTGAAGTTGCCGAGATGCAGGCCGGCGGTGACGGCACCTTGCAGGCTGGTGGTGTTGAGCAGTACCGATTGGTTATCGATGGCAGTCGGGGTCTCGTCGGTCACCAGGTAGGTTATCTCGGCGCCGACGCCTAGCCGTGGCAGCCTTGGCAGCAAGTAGCCAGCCAGCAGGCGAAAGCCAGACGTGGCGCCATCGGGCATCGCCAGTTCCGCGCCTTCCAGGACTACGCCGTTATCCAGCGTCGCAAGCTCGGTGAAGTCGCCGCTGTAGTGAATCGGCATGTCATCGTCGGCCAGCGCAACACCCGCACCCACGGCAAAAGCCATTGAGGGGGCCAGCGCAAAACGTGTTAGGTAACGACGAATCGAGACATTCATGAGTAGACGGGTATTGCCTGGCGAGTCGCGCGACTGCGACACAGTGCTATTACCTTAGTCGTTTTAGCCCCAGACTGCCAACCAGCTTGCCCCATTTCAGCGCGGTTTGAGTCGGAACATCAGGTACTTGACCAGTAGTGTCAGGGCGAAGACCAGCCATCCAGAGGTGGCGAGGACGTTATACATCAGCATCTTCTGCTGGCCACTGAGCGGCGTCAGCAGGCTCTCGATCAACACCCCAAAAAACAGTGCCAGCAGCAGCGGCAGGGCGATGATGTGCATCAGCATCTCGGTGCGGCGACGGCGGATGCGGTAGCGCTGCAGCGTCAGGCGAAATGGCCTGTGTGCCCAGCAAACGAATACCAGCGTAGCGCTCACGCTAAGCATGGCGACGCTGGGCAGGGGCTCGCCGATTGCGGCCGAATAGCTGGCCGACCAGGCCAGCAATAGCCATATCAAGCCTTCGAGCAGAGCGACGAAATCGCCCGATGTGCGTACCGCTAGCATTGTGTTATCCCGTGCCTACCCATCGTCATTGTGTCAGCTTACCTTATGTCGCGGGGCGTTTATGCCATAGGCGGCGTAGCCAGTGCCAGCGATTGATCAATAGTGCGGTAAAGATCAGCGCACAGCCGAGCCACTGCAGTGGATTCATGGTTTCACGAAACCACAGCGCGGCGAGGAGCGCCGTCCATACCGCCTCGAGCATCATGATTACCGCGCCGTTGCTGGAGCTGGTCAGCCGCTGGGCGTAGAGCTGCACCCAGAAGCGCATTACGCTGGCGATGAGCACGCTGGCCAGCAACCACCCCAGGGTGGGAGGGGCCACCTGTCGAGGCCAGGGCTCGCTGAGCGCCGACATCAGCGTCAAGCCGACACCCAGCACCAGCATCTGGATGATGGTGAAGGGTAGCGGCGGCACGCGCTTGACTACCTGGCTGTTGACGTTGAACAGCAGGGCGAACAGCGTCGCCGAGGCGAGGAACAGCCACTGACTGGGTTCGATCCGAAAGCCGTTATTGAGCGACAGGCAGGCGAAGCCCAGCATTGCCACCGGCAGCGCCAGCCAGGTGGCGGCAGGCGGCCGGTCGCCGAACAGGAAGCGTGCCATGAGCGGCACCATCAGGATCCACAGGCTGTTGATGAAGGCGCTTTCACCAAGGTGCTGTGAGGCATCGAGGCCCAGTATCCAGAGCGTGATGGCGCCAATGAACAGTACCCCCACTGCACCGGCCTGGCGCCACTGCCGGGCATCGAGGTTGAGCAGGGCGTGCCAGCCGACCACCCCCAGCAACAGTGCAGCAAGCAGAAACCGCGTGCCGATGAACAGCAGCGGCGGAAGGCCATCCAGCGCCTCCTTGGAGAAGATCCACCCGGCGGCGGCCATCATGGTGACCGAGAGCAGCAAGGCGTCGGCCTTGAGCGAGGGCCGTGCGGCAACGGTGGGTGGCATCGAGATTTCCTTGAGACCAAAGGCGATAATGTTATCAGGCTAATGGAGCCGCTCACCATGCCTGGGCGCGCGGCTGACCGTGAGGCCAGCGTTCGTCTATAATGGCGTGGTTTTTACCATCGCGATGGTGTAACGACAGCGTACTCTCTCTATAAGGCCTGCCCGTGACCCAGATTACCCTGACCCAACCCGATGACTGGCACTTGCACCTGCGCGACGGTGCCGCCCTCGCCTCAGTGGTGGCCTACACCGCGCGGCAGTGCGGACGTGCCATCATAATGCCCAACCTGACGCCGCCGGTGACCACTACCGAACAGGCCCATGCCTACCGCCAGCGAATCCTCGCGGCGCTCCCCGAGGGCAGCGACTTCGAGCCGCTAATGACGCTGTATCTCACCGACAACACCCCCGCGGAGGAGATCGAGCGGGCCAAGGCCAGCGGCATCGTGCATGCGGTCAAGCTCTACCCGGCCGGGGCCACCACCAACTCCGACTCCGGGGTCACCGATATCGACCATTGCTCGCGGGCCATCGAGGCCATGGAGCGGGTTGGCCTGCCGTTGCTGGTGCACGGCGAGGTAACCAGTCCGGAGATCGATATCTTCGATCGCGAAGCGGTCTTCATCGAGCGGGTGATGGCGCCGCTGTTGATCCGCTTTCCGCAGCTCAGGGTGGTGTTCGAGCACATCACCACCGAAGATGCGGTGAACTTCGTGCGCGAGTCGTCGGCCAATATCGCCGCCACCATCACTGCCCATCATCTGCTGTTCAACCGTAACCATATGCTGGTTGGTGGCATCAAGCCGCACTACTACTGCCTGCCGGTGCTCAAGCGTGAACGGCATCGCGATGCATTGCTGGCGGCGGCGACGTCGGGGAGCAGCAAGTTCTTCCTGGGCACCGACAGCGCCCCCCATTCCCGCGGTGACAAGGAGTCCGCCTGTGGCTGTGCCGGGGCCTTCACCGCGCCTGCCGCCCTCGAGCTGTATGCCATGGCCTTTGAGCAGGCTGGGCGACTGGAGCAGCTGGAGGGCTTTGCCAGCCATCACGGGCCGGACTTTTATGGGTTGCCGCGCAATTCGCGCCAGGTGACGCTGGTGCGCGAGCGCTGGCAACTGCCCGAGACGCTGCCCTACGCCGAGGGCGGGGTGATCGTGCCGCTGCTAGCGGGCGATACACTGCCCTGGCGCCTGTCTAGCGAGTGACGGCTCGGCCGTCTGCGACCTCGAGGCGGCGTTGCCGCCCGGCCAGCATGGCGCAGCCGGCGGCAAGCGAGACGATCACCATCAGCAGTAGGCTGATGGTGCGGTTGCCGGCCCCGAATTGCAGCAACAGGCCGACGCTCAGCGGTCCCAGGGCGGCCAGGCAGTAGCCGATGCCCTGGGCCATGCCGGAGAGCTGGCCGGCCAGCTGGTGGGTGCCGCTGCGCAGCACGATCAGCGTCAGCGCCAGGCTGAAGCAGCCGCCCTGGCCGACCCCCAGCAAGGCGGCCCCCAGCCAGCGGGCCTCGAGCGGGCCTAACAGCAGAATCAGGATGCCGCCGGCGCTGGCCCCCAACAGCAACAGCGCTGCCAGGCGCTGATCGCGACCCAGCCGCGCCAGCCACGGCGCGCCGAGGGCGGCCAGCAGTTGCGACATCACCGACATTGCCAGCAGCCAGCCGGCCTCGCCTTCGCCAAGACCGCGGCGCTGCATCAAGACCGGCAGCCAGCCGAACACGATATAGGCCAGCGACGACTGGCTGCCCATGAAGCCAGTGACCTGCCAGGCCAGCGGTGAACGCAGCAGCGAAACCGCCGGTGTCGGCTGGTCACTGGATAGGGGCTCAGGACGTGGCTGCGGCATGCCGAGCCGCCAGGCGATCAGTGCCGCCAGCGCCAGCAGCGACCAGCTGGCCAGGCTCAGCGACCAGCTGCCGAGCAGCTCGGCCAGCGGTACGCTGATACCGGCACCCAGGGCGCCGCCCAGGCACAACGCCATGGTGTAGACGCCGGTCATCAGGTCGGCGCCGCGTGGCAGTTCGCGCTTGACCAGGCTCGGCAGCAGGCTGCCGCAGACCCCGATGGCGCCACCCACCAGCAGGGTGCCGAAGAACAGCAACCAGAGGCTGGGCAGGGCGCGGATTGCCAGCGCGGCGGCGAGTGCCAGCAGGCCCAGCGAGAGTGCGCGTTCCGGGCCCAGGCGTCGCGCCAGGCGCGGCGCCAAGGGGGCGAAAAGCCCCAGGCACAGCACCGGCAGGGTGGTCAGTGTGCCAATGCCCAGCGGGGTAAGGGCGGTCTCCTGCTGGATGCGGCCCAGCAGCGGGGAGAGTGACGACAGGGCAGGGCGCAGGTTGAGACCTACCAGCAGCATCAGACAGATGAAGAGTGTCAGACGACGGCCGTGTCGCGCGGCGATCAAGCTGGCGTCATTCATTGGCGGTGCTGGGATCTTCATTGCGCGGCGGAAGCGTTTCCAGGGCATCGAGGGCGGCAAACAGGGAGCTAAGCAATGCTACCACGCCTCAGGGGACTGAGCGGTGTCGAGATGTAAACAGACGTTCGCTAGCCAAGATGCATAAATGCGACACAGGTAATATTCAACGTTGATTGTCCCCTGGCGGGGTTGTGGTTGGCCCCCTGATGCGACTAATGTCGACGCAGTGCTTTACAAAACAACGACAAACTCAGGGAAGCGGCATGACAGATACCCCCGAAGCCGAGTCGGCGGCGCCAGTAGCGTCTGTCCCGCCTGAAACCGATGAAATCTTTGCGCGCTTTACCAACGTCCAGAAGAGCTACGATGGCGTTGAACTGGTGGTCAAGGATTTCAATCTGGACATCCGCAAGGGCGAATTCGTAACCCTGCTGGGACCATCCGGGTCCGGCAAGACCACCTGCCTGATGATGATGGCGGGTTTCGAAACTCCCACCCATGGCGAGATCCTGCTCAAGGGCGAGCCGATTAGCGGCTTGCCGCCGCATAAGCGCGGTATTGGCATGGTGTTTCAGAACTACGCCCTGTTTCCGCACATGACGGTTGCCGAGAATCTCTCCTTCCCCTTGGAGGTTCGCCATCTGAGCAAGGCACAGATCAAGGAGAAGGTCGCCCGGGCGTTGGCCATGGTGCGTCTCGAGGAGTTCGGTGACCGCCGCCCGGCGCAGCTCTCCGGTGGCCAGCAGCAGCGGGTGGCGCTGGCACGGGCGCTGGTGTTCGAGCCTGAGCTGGTGCTGATGGATGAGCCGCTTGGCGCGCTCGACAAGAACCTGCGCGAAGAGATGCAGTACGAGATCAAGCGCATACACGCTAGCCTCGGTGTGACCATGATCTACGTCACCCACGACCAGACCGAAGCGCTGACCATGTCCGACCGCATCGCGGTATTCAACGACGGCGTGGTACAGCAGCTGGCCTCGCCGGATGAGCTCTACGAGCGTCCGGAGAACGCCTTCGTGGCCTACTTCATCGGCGAGAACAACCGCTTGATGGGCGAGGTCAGCGAGCGTCTCGGCGATGATTGTAAGGTGCGTCTCGACAGCGGCGACACGGTGATTGCCAAGCCGGTGGCGGTGGGCGGTGTGGGCTCGAGGACCACGCTGTCGCTACGCCCCGAGCGGGTCAGCATCCTGCGCGAAGATGCCGCCGAGCAGTTCGATAACCAGTTTACCGCCACGGTGCAGGAGGTCATCTACCTGGGTGATCATCTGCGCACGCGCCTCTCGGTGTGTGGCAACGAGGACTTCATTCTCAAGACGCCCAATGCCCAGGGGTTCGGCGTCATGCGCCCCGGCCAGCAGATTCAGGTCGGCTGGTCGAGCGCCGACTGCCGCGCGCTGGATGCCTGAGGAGCGGTAGTCAAGATCGCCGTATCGCGGCATCTACCGATGCCGGCGGCAACTGCAACAACAACAACCGGAGAATCTCTATGAAGACCATTATCCACAATCGCGTTCTCAAGGGGGCCGGCATTGCCGTCGCGGGGCTGTCGGCGCTCGCCGTGGCGGTCAGCGCCCATGCGCAGCAGACGCTGAACATCGTCTCCTGGGGCGGTGCCTACAGCATGAGTCAGCAGCGTGCCTACCACGAGCCGTGGATGGAAATGACCGGTGACGAGATCGTCAATATCGATCGCAGCGCCAATGCCCTGGCGGGGCTGCGCTCCCAGACCCAGGCCGGCAACGTCACCTGGGACCTGGTCGACATGCTGCCGGCGGATGCCATGATTGCCTGCGCCGAGGGGCTGATCGAGCCCCTCGACCATGATGAGCTGCTGGCCGATGCGCCAGACGGCACACCGCCCAGCGAGGACTTCGTCGACGGCGCCCTGGGCGAGTGCTTCGTGGCCTCGATCGTGTACTCCAACATCGTTGGCTTCAATACCGAGATGTTCCCTGAGGATGGCCAGCCGAGCACCATCGAGGATGTCTTCGATCTCGAGAACTACCCCGGCCAGCGGGCGCTGATGCGTCGTCCGATCAACAACCTGGAGTGGGCGCTGATCGCCGACGGCGTCGATCGTGACGATGTCTACGACATGCTCGAGACCGAGGAGGGCATCCAGCGCGCCTTCGCCAAGCTGGATACCATCAAGGACAACGTGATCTGGTGGGAAGAGGGTGCTCAGCCGCCGCAGCTGCTTGCCGACCAGGAAGTGGCCTTCGCATCGGCCTACAACGGCCGGATCTTCGATGCCATGGTCAGCGAGGACCAGCCGTTCGACATCATCTGGGACGCTCAGGTGTTCGAGCTGGATGGCTGGGTCGTGCCCACCGGTAAGCTCGACAAGGTGCGCGACTATCTCTACTTCGCCACCGATACTCAGCGTCTCGCCGATCAGGCGCAGTATATCTCCTACGGCCCCGCGCGCATGTCTTCGTCCGATATGGTGTCGACCCACGCTGAAGCAGGTATCGACATGACGCCGCACATGCCGACCTACCCACCCAACTTCGCCACGGCGATCCAGAAGGATGATGAGTTCTGGGCCGACTACCTCGACGAGTTGAGCCAGCGCTTCGACGCCTGGCTGGCACAGTAAGACCCACCGTAGCGCCACCCTCTGGGTGGCGCGACGTCCGTTTCCTGTCGACTGACTGATGGTGAGGTCCGCGTGTCCGACTCTGCTGCTCCGTTGACCACGGCCGACGGCGTACCGCTCAAGGTCAGCCTGCGTCGTGCCGTGCGTCGCTCCAAACTCAAGGCGCTGCTACTGGTGTCGCCTTTGCTGCTGTTCCTGGGGATCGCCTTCGTGATCCCGATTTTTGAAATGTTGTCGCGTAGTGTCGCCAACCCCGAAGTGAGTACCCATCTGCCTCGCACCGTGGCGGCGCTGGAGCACTGGGATCGTCAGGCATTGCCCGATGAGCCGGTTTTCGAGGCGCTGGTGGAGGATCTTCGCGAGGGCCAGGCGGCGCGCAACCTCGGTTTGCTGGCCAGCCGGCTCAACTATGAGCGCTCGGGTATGCGCTCGGCGATCAACCGCACCGCGCGGGGGCTGGGCTCGATGGAGCCGCCTTATCGTGAGGCGATGATCGATGCCCATACGCGCTGGGGCGAGCTGGATACCTGGAAGCTGATCGAGCGAGAAGCGTCGCCCTTTACCATGACGTACTATCTGTCGGCCTTGGATCGACAGCTGACGCCTGATGGCGATATCACCATGGCGCCCGACAACCAGCAGATTCACGTCAGCTTGTTTTGGCGCACCTTCTGGATGAGCGGGCTGATCACCTTGATGACGCTGCTGCTCGGCTATCCGATCGCCTTCCTGCTGGCCAACCTGCCGCTGCGCCACTCCAACCTGCTGATGATACTGGTGCTGCTGCCGTTCTGGACGTCGCTGCTGGTGCGTACTACGACCTGGATCGCGATCCTGCAGTCTCAAGGGGTATTGAACGATATCATGGTGTTCCTCGGTGTCATTGCCGATGAAGCGCGCTGGCAGATGATTCACAACAAGATCGGCACGGTGGTGGCGATGACGCACATCTTGCTGCCGTTCATGATCCTGCCGCTCTATTCGGTGATGAAGACCATCCCGCCGAGCTATATGCGTGCGGCGCGCTCGCTGGGCGGGCGACCCTTCCTGTGTTTCCGACGGGTCTATTTCCCGCTCACGATACCCGGCATCGCTGCCGGGGGGATCCTGGTGTTCATCCTGTCGATCGGCTACTACATTACGCCGGCGCTGGTGGGCGGCCAGTCCGGGCGCTTCATCACCAACTATATCGCCTACCACATGCAGACCTCGCTGAACTGGGGCCTGGCGGCGGCGATCGCTTCGATCCTGCTGTGCGTGGTGGTGGTCTTCTATCTGGTCTTCAATCGCCTGGTCGGTGTCGACAAGGTCAAACTGGGGTAACTCATGGCGATTCCTTCCTATGCCACCCGCGGTGAGCGCATCTGGCACTACGTGTTCCTGGGCCTGTGTGGGCTGATCTTCCTGTTCCTGGTCGGTCCGCTGCTGGTGATCATTCCGCTGTCGTTCAATGCGCAGCCCTACTTCACCTTTACCCAGGAGATGCTGACCTTCGATCCGCAGGGCTATTCGCTGCGCTGGTATCAGGACTTCTTCACCTCCAGCCGCTGGCTCAACGCGATCAAGAACAGCTTCATCATCGGCATCGCCTCGACGATCCTGGCCACCCTGCTTGGCACCATCGCCGCGCTGGGGTTGTCGAGCCGGCACATGCCGGCACGTGGGGTGATCATGGCGCTGCTGATCTCGCCGATGATCGTGCCGTTGATCATCTCGGCGGCGGCGATGTTCTTCTTCTTCTCGCGGATCAACCTGGCGCAGACCTATCTGGGCGTGATCCTGGCACATACCGCGCTGGGGATCCCGTTCGTGGTGATCACCGTCACCGCGACGCTGTCGAGTTTCGATACCACCCTGATTCGTGCCGCACACAGCCTGGGCGCCAATCCCACGCGCACCTTCTTCAAGGTGGTGCTGCCGCTGGTGACGCCGGGCGTGGTGTCGGGGGCGTTGTTTGCCTTCATTACTTCGTTTGACGAGGTAGTGGTGGTGCTGTTCATCGCCGGGCCCGAGCAGCGCACCATGCCGATTCAGATGTGGTCGGGGATTCGCGAGCAGATCAGCCCCACCATTCTCGCCGTGGCCACGCTGCTGGTGCTGCTGTCGATGCTGCTGTTAACGACGCTCGAACTGCTGCGTCGCCGCGGAGAGCGGCTGCGGGGAGTAACCCCCGGCTGAAATGAACGGGGCTCAGCGATGCAGACGACCGCACCCGGCCCAGGCCGGGTGCGGTCGTTGAGAGAAAAAATGGCTAAAGATCGCCAGTCAGGGGCCGATAGCTTGAATTGACCACTAACGCCAAGCCTTTTTCCACGACCGTCGGTCACCGGGGCTGGTAAAAAGGTAGCCATCGAAAAAGAGGAATCATGACATGAGTGCGATGCGCGGAGCGGCCGCCTATGGTCGCGGTGCCAATGCCTACGCCAAGGTCGGTGTCGAGAGCGGCGTGATGTCGGCAAGCCCTCACCAGTTGATCGTGATGCTGTTCGACGGTGCCCAGGCGTCGATTCGTGCGGCACGGATTCATATGCAGAACGGCAACACCGCCGAGAAGGGCAAGTCGATCTCCAAGGCGCTGGATATCGTCAACAACGGCCTAATGGCGTCACTGGATGCCGAGCGTGGCGGAGACGTCGCCCAGCGCCTGGCGTCGCTGTATGACTATATCGCGCGCCTGCTGCTGGCCGCCAATCTGCGCAACGACGAACAGAGCCTCGATGAGGCGGGCAAGCTGCTCGAAGACATTGGTACTGCCTGGCGCGACATTGGTAGCCAGCCCGGCGCGCAAGCGAGCGGTCAGTGAGCGCCGGCGAACTCTCGAGCTCCGACAAGCAGGCGTTGGTGCTCAAGCGCTACGAGGCGCTGCGCGTGCAGGCCGATGGCATGCTTGAGTTGGCGCGTGGCGAGGCCTGGAGCGAGCTGATCCAGCAGCAGGCACGCTATGTCGTGGAAGTCGAGCGGCTGTCGCGCCTGGAGGAGGGGCTCGATTTCGATACTCGCAATCGCCAGCGCAAGGCGCTGCTGCTCGAGGCGATCCTCGAGAGCGATCGTGAGGTGCGTGAGAGGCTGGTAGCGCGACGTGATGAGTTGGGGGCGCTGATCGGTACCAGCCAACGCAAGCGCGACCTGAGCCGCGCTTACCGCACCGCGAGTGGCAGCAATGTGGTCGACGCCGAGTATGTGTTTACCGGCGAGACCATGCGTAACCCGCCAGGCAGCTCGTGAGTGGTATCACGCCACTGCTCGACACCCTGCTGCATCAGGTGCTGGGCAAGCGAGTCGACTTGCCGACCCAACGTGAGTTGAACGAGCCGGTCCGTCCTACTGACCCCAGTCGTGCGCCCCGCGCGGTGCACAGCGACTCTCGCCTCGACTCGCGCCAGCCCGCCGTGCAGGGCCTGACCGGGGCGGTGGCGAGGGAAGGCGGGCGGCTACCGGGGCCGGCGCTGCCCGCTGGTGATGCGCCAGCCTCCACGCACACGCATTTCAGCCAGGCGGCGCGCACCATCGCCGACATCCTGGTCAAGTTCCCCGCGCCGCCGTCAACACTGCGTCCCGCTGCACCGCTAGTGGAACCCTCGCAGCCGGCGGCGGTTTCCGCCGGCCAACTGGCCACTCAGCTGCAGTCATCGATCAATCACAGCGGCCTGTTCTATGAATCCCACCTGGGGCGCTGGTTCCGCGGTGAGCTGCCGCGCCAGGTGCTGGATGCCCAGCCCCAGATGCAACTGAGTCAGGGGCAGCGAGCGCCCCAGGTGGCATCCGCTGCGTTGGCGCCACCCGCTGGCGGTGGTGCCATGCAGTGGCCGGCGGCGCCGGTGTCGCCGCGTGGAGCCCTGGTGTTCAGCGGCCCCTTCGTGCCGCTCGGTAGCCGTACTGCGTCGGCGCCGCTGGGTATCATGCCGGCGGCCCAGCAGGGCCTTGGTAGTGCGACCAACGCAGTTGGTACAGGTGGATATATACCGTTATCTTCACAGCCATCATTCGCCGCGCCAGGCTCCTTGGCGTCAGCGCCACCCGCGTCTAACACTGCTCCGCCGGCCTTGCCTGCCCAGGCCGCCGCAGCTTTCGCTGCCCAGGCGGCGGAAGGCACTGAGCCAGTCGCCTCGCGCGCCGCGGGGCAGTTGACGGAGTCGGCAAACGAACTGCTACAGGGCTTGATCCGCCACCAGCTGGAGGTGCTGGTAACGCCGATACTGCGCTGGGAGGGGGATGTATGGTCGGGTATCTTCATGGCGCTGATGATCCAGCTGCCCGACGAACGTGAGCCCCCCCCACAGGGTGGGGAGGGCAGTGCGCAGGAGGAAGAAGATCCGCCCTGGCACTCGACGCTGTCGCTGACGCTGCCTGCCCTGGGCGAGATCCATGTCGATCTGCGCCTCAAAGGCGAGCGGGTGGCACTGACCCTGGAGAGCGTGTCCCGTGACGTGGTCCAGCGCCTGGAAGAGGGCAAGGAGAGCCTACGTGACCGATTGACGGCTCGCGGCTTCCAGGAGGTAGCGCTGCTGGCGCGTCTGCGCGTCGAGGAGGGAGATCGTCATGAGTGAGCGTGCTACGCCACCCAGGCGTCGCCAGGCCGTGGCCTTGGCCTATCAGGAGAGCGATGGCGCACCGCGGGTGCTGGCGCGCGGCTACGGAGACCTGGCCGAGCGCATCATCGCCGAGGCGCGACGCCAGGGGGTCTTCGTGCACGACGCTCCGGAGCTGGTCAGCCTGTTGATGCAGCTGGATATCGACGAGCGGATACCCTCGACCCTCTACGAAGTGATTGCCGAGTTGCTGATCTGGGCCCGGGAGCTGTCCCTGGAGGAAGAAAACCGTCAGTAATGAGAGACAAATTGTAATAAATTGTCTCTGCGTGCGCGCCCTGTTGTCTCTAAATCGCTACGTGCAAATTTTGCAATTTCGCTTAACCTGCTGTTTTTCCATTCCTCTCTGCCACTGGACCCAGAGCAAGGTCTAGTGCCTTTACATCAGCCTGCTGAAGCTAGGTGTTGAAAGGCGTCATATAAAAGTCTCAAACTATGTACATCCTAGCTCGTGTCGATCACCGACAACTGAGCAGGCGCCCAAGAGTGATCGCCCAAGAGTGATCATGAGGGGCGAAGATAATAAGGGCACAATGGCGCATTACGCACTGCCCAGAGCCATAAGAGCTCGGCCTTATAACGAATAACGCAGGGAACACTTACTATGACTACCGATTCCATTCTGGATGAGATCCAGGATCTCAACCTGT
Organism: Halomonas salipaludis; assembly: GCF_002286975.1. Taxonomy (GTDB): domain Bacteria; phylum Pseudomonadota; class Gammaproteobacteria; order Pseudomonadales; family Halomonadaceae; genus Franzmannia; species Franzmannia salipaludis. Next base: position 623,135 of record NZ_NSKB01000001.1, on the reverse strand, counting down.
CCTATCTGCTGCTGGTGCAGCGTTTGCTGAGCGAAGACCGCGCCTCGGCGATGTTCCGCCTCAAGCTAACCGAAGAGATGGCCGAGCTGTTGGCAACCCTCTCTGCCAAACAGCTCGGCAAGCTGTCGCGGACCAACCAGCTGCTGTGCCGACTGTGCTACGAGGATGCCGACCAACTGCGCAAGCTGACCCACAACCAGCGCGAGCAGGGGCTCTCCCAGACCCATGCCTCACTGCTGATGGCGGCTGCACCGACGGGCGCGGCTGCGCTGCAGGAGGGCTAGGCATGGCGGACAAGAGCCTCGTCAGCGAAATGCTGCAGGTGCAGATGGCCATCGAGCTGATCGAGCTGGGGGCGCGTCTGCAGGTACTGGAGACCGAGACGGACCTGAGCCGTGCTCGCTTGATTCGCCTCTACAAGGAGGTGCGCGGCATGTCACCGCCCAAGGGCATGCTGCCGTTCTCGACCGACTGGTTCATCACCTGGATGCCCAACGTCCACTCCTCGCTGTTCTACAACATTTACCTTCGCCTCAAGCAGGATCATGGCTGCCAGCGGATGGAGGCCTTCGTCAAGGCGTTTCGGCTGTATCTCGAGCAGGTCGACCTCGACGAGGCCGAGCCGGTGCTTGGCCTGACGCGCGCCTGGACGCTGATTCGATTCTTCGAAAGCGACATGCTCGAACTCAATCCCTGCACCAGCTGCGGTGGTCACTTCGTGGCCCATGCGCACACTCCCAGCCAGGATTTCGTGTGCGGCATCTGTCAGCCGCCGTCGCGTGCCGGCAAGACTCGCAAACGCCTGGCCGAGGCCAGGGCCGCGGCGTCAACCGAGCAGGCCGTCGCCGCCGCGCGTTAGACCCATTGCTGTATCGCCCACCCCGTGCCGCCTGGTGCGGGGTTTTTCATGTCTGGATGACGCAGCTGCACCACAAGTTTTTGTCGATTGGCCCTCAAGCCAGCGCAGTGCGTGCCGATAACTGTGTTGAAGCCACCCATGCCGTAGCCCAAAGGATACCGGTCGTGCTGATACCCATTGGATTTTTGATCGTTGCATTCTCCGTATTTGGCGGCTTTGCGCTTGCCGGCGGCCACCTCGGCCCGCTCTACCAACCCACCGAGATCCTAATGATCTGCGGTGCGGCGATTGGTGCTTTCATTGCGGCCAATAACGGTAAGGCGATGCTCGCGACCTTGCGTACAACCTCCAAGCTCAAGCGCACGGTGAAGTACAACAAGGAAACCTACATGGAGCTGATGGCGCTGCAGTACAAGCTGCTGGCCAAAGCTCGTCGCGATGGCATGCTGGCCATCGAGCGCGATATCGACAATCCCCAGGAGAGCCCGCTGTTCTCCGAGTATCCCAAGATCCAGGCGGATCCCATGATCATGGGGTTTCTCACCGATTACCTGCGCCTGATGATCAGCGGCAACATGGATCCGCACCAAATCGATGAGTTGATGGAGCATGAGATCGAGGCCTTCGAGCACGAGGCGCACATCCCCGCCGATGCACTGGCCAAGGTCGGCGATGCGTTGCCGGCGTTCGGTATCGTCGCCGCCGTGCTGGGGGTCATCAAGGCACTGAGCGCTGCCGATGCCGGCCCCGACGAGATGGGTTACATGATTGCCCACGCCCTGGTCGGCACCTTCCTCGGCATCCTGCTGGCCTACGGCTTCGTCAATCCGCTGGCCAGCCGCATCGATCGCCAGGTCGGTGAAGCGGTGAAGATGCTGCAGTGCATCCGCGTCACACTGCTGGCCAGTCTCAACGGCTATGCGCCGCAGCTGGCGGTGGAATTCGGCCGCAAGGCGCTGCACACCGCCGAACGCCCGACCTTCAATGAGCTCGAGGATCACGTTCGTGCCGCCAAGAGCACGGGCACGGGGGGCGCATGAGCGACGACCGCCGCCCGATCATCATCAAGCGCAAGAAGGTCGTACATGCGCATCATGGTGGTAGCTGGAAGATAGCGCTGGCCGACTTCATGACCGCGCTGATGGCGCTGTTCCTGGTGCTGTGGATCCTGTCCACGGCCAGTGAAGAGCAGTTGGAGAGCGTGGCCGAGTACTTTCGTACGCCGCTGGCGGTGGCGATTGCTGGCGGCGACCGTACCTCCTCCAGTGACAGTGCGATTCCAGGCGGCGGCCCGGACCCGGTTCATGAAGAAGGCGAACGGATGCGCATCGACATGCGTACCCAGAGCCGCAGCAGCGATGAGATTCGCCGTTTCCGCAACCTCCAGCAGCGCATGGAGACCCTGATCGAGGGCGACCCGCAGCTACGCGAGTTGCGCCGTCAGATCCGCTTCGACATGACCCCCGAAGGGTTGCGGATACAGCTGGTGGATACCGAGCAGCGGCCGATGTTCGAGCTCGGCAGCGATGCGGTAGCGCCGTATATGCGCGACCTGCTGCGCGCCATCGCGCCGCTGCTCAACGATATGGACAATCCGCTCAGCCTCAGCGGCCACACCGACAGCATTCCCTACTCCGGGGGATATCGCGGCTACAGCAACTGGGAGTTGTCCAGTGACCGTGCCAACGCCTCACGGCGTGAACTGGTGGCCGGCGGGCTCGACCCGGACAAGCTGCTGAGGGTGGCGGGCATGGGCGATCGCGTGCCGCTGTCCGAGACCCAGCCCGACGATCCGGTCAATCGGCGGATTGCCATCGTGGTGCTCGACGAGCGCTCGGCCCAGGCGATTCGCTCGCAGGGATTGCCGGGTGGCGGAAGCATACCTTCGCCTGCTGCCTCGCGGCTGGCCGACGAGATCGACGCCTCGCCGGTCGAGCAGTTCCGCCAGGGGCTCGACGAAACGCTGAGTAACGACTAGCGGTTTAATCTTTCAGGGAATGCGCATGGATATCACCGACTTTTACGACACATTTTTCGAAGAAGCCGAAGAGCTTCTCGGCGATATGGAGCGGCACCTGCTGGAGCTGGATCTCGACGATCCCGACGCCGAGCAGCTCAATGCCATCTTCCGTGCCGCCCACTCGATCAAGGGCGGTGCCGGCACCTTCGGCTTCGATGTGCTACAGCACACCACCCACCTGTTCGAGAACATCCTCGATCACACACGTCGCGGCGAGCTGGCGCTGCGCCGCGACATCGTCGACACCTTTCTGGAAACCAAGGATATGCTGCACGACCAGCTCGATGCCTACCGCAATGGCCAGCAGCCCGACGCCGAGGCCTACGCGCGAATCTGCCAGACCCTGCAGCAGATGGCTCTCGAAGAGATGGGCGTCGCGGTCGACGAGGGCGCACCGGCCCCCGCTGCCAAGCCTCAGCCTGACCCCGACCCCGAGCCCGAGGCCCAACCCGAGTCGGCAGCGGCCGGTGACGGTGGCAGTCATCTCGAGGTGGCGCTGATCAAGGTCGCCGACAAGGACCGCGAGCTGCTGGTCGAGGAGCTGGGGCAGCTGGGCGAGGTGCTGTCACAGCGCAGTGAGGGAGAGCGCTACCTGGTAGCGCTCGATACCAGCGCCAGCGCTGACGATATCGAGGCGGTGATGTGCTTTATCATCGACGCCGATCAGGTCGAAGTGCGCTCGCTGCCCGCTGCTGTGCAGGACAGTGGCGATAGCGCGCCTGCCAGCGAGCCTGCCGCTCCGCCATCTGCCGCCGAGCCTGCAGTACCTGCCAGCACGGCGCCCAAGGCCGCGCCTGCCAAGGCGCCGAGCAGTAAACCCAAGGCCAAGGCAGCCGGCGGTGAGTCGACGTCGATACGCGTGCCGGTGGACAAGGTCGACCAGATCATCAACCTGGTCGGCGAGCTGATCATCACCCAATCGATGCTCGACCAGACCGCCAGCGAGCTCGATGGCGTGGCCCACGGCGCGATGGTCAACGGCATGAGCCTGCTGCAGCGCAATGCGCGGGACCTGCAGGAGGCGGTGATGTCGATCCGCATGGTGCCGATGGACTATGTGTTCAGCCGCTTTCCGCGGCTGGTACGTGACCTGGCCGCCAAGCTCGACAAGGACGTGGAGTTGGTCACCGAGGGCAAGTCCACCGAACTCGACAAGAGTCTTACCGAGCGCATCATCGATCCGCTGACCCACCTGGTGCGCAACAGCCTCGACCACGGCATCGAAACGCCCGACAAGCGCGAGGCTGCCGGCAAGCCGCGCACCGGTCGCCTGACGCTCTCCGCGCAGCATCAGGGTGGCAATATCCTGATCGAAGTGATCGACGACGGCGCTGGCCTCAACCGTGACAAGCTGTTGACCAAGGCCCGTGAGAGCGGCCTGAGCGTCTCTGACAGCATGAGCGACGATGAGGTCTGGCAGTTGATCTTTGCCCCCGGCTTCTCCACCGCCCAGGAAGTCAGCGACGTCTCCGGGCGTGGTGTGGGCATGGACGTGGTCAAGCGCAATATCCAGGGCATGGGCGGTCACGTCGAGATCCTATCGCGTCCTGGCGAGGGCACTACCACCCGCATCGTGCTGCCGCTGACCCTGGCGATCCTCGATGGCATGTCGATCAAGGTTGGCGAAGAGATCTTCATCCTGCCGCTGGGCGCGGTGCTCGAGTCGCTGCAGCCCACCGAGGAGGAGCTGTACGCCATGGCCGGCGACGACATCCTGCTCAAGGTGCGTGACGAGTACCTGCCGGTGATCGCCGTGCACGAGGTGCTCGACGTGGAAAACGCGCGCACCAAGCTCACCGACTCGATTGCCGTGATCGTGCAGGGCGAAGGGCGCCGCTATGCGCTGCTGGTCGACGACCTGATCGGCCAGCAGCAGGTGGTGGTCAAGAACCTCGAAACCAACTATCGCAAGGTGCCCGGTGTCTCCGCCGCCACCATCCTCGGCGACGGTAGCGTCGCGCTGATCCTGGATATCGCCGATATGCACCGCCTGAGTCGAACCAAGAAAGAGGCACGTCACGCCTCGCGTCTTCCCTCGGGCGTCAACGCGCCCGTGCCTTTCAAGGAGGTAGAACCGTCATGACCAGCAACCTCAACGCTGCCAACGTCGCCGCGGCCGACGCCCATAGCCGCGAATTCCTGGTGTTCTCGCTGGGTGAAGAGGAGTACGCCGTGGATATCCTCAAGGTGCAGGAGATTCGTGGCTACGAGAATGTCACGCGGATCGCCAATGCGCCTGACTTCATCAAGGGGGTGACCAACCTGCGCGGGGTGATCGTGCCGATCGTCGACCTGCGCATCAAGTTCCACCTCGACAGCGTCGAGTATGGTGGCCAGACCGTGGTCATCGTGGTCAACGTTGGCGAACGGGTGGTTGGCATCGTGGTCGACGGCGTGTCCGACGTGATGAGCTTGACGCCCGAACAGATCAAGCCGGCGCCGGAGTTTGGCGTCACGCTGTCCTCCGATTACCTCAGCGGCCTGGGTAGCCTCGAGGACCGCATGCTGGTGCTGGTCGATATCGAAAAATTGTTGACCAGCGAAGAGATGGCGCTGGTCGACCACGTTGCCGAGTAAGGCGCAATCGTTGCGGCTTGCGGTAGAGGAATTGTGAAGTGACGCAAATGACGACGACCAGCAAGCTGTGGAGCTTGCTGGGGGGTATCTGGCTGGCAATGCTGATGCTGGTTGGATGGATGAGCTGGGAGAATCGCCAGACCATCGAGAGCGAACGGCGCGAGAGCGTACGCTACGTCATCGAGAGCGTCATGAGCCAGCTGGAATCGCTGCAGCAGCGTGTCGTGGCCGGTGAACTGAGCGAGGAAGAGGCTCGGCAGCGCGCACTGGACAACCTGGGTAGCGTGCGCTTCGGGGAAGACGAGTATATCTTCGCCTTCGACAGCCAGATGCATATCGTCTCCCACGCCAGGCGCAGCGCAGGCGATGACATGAGTGGTTTCGAGGATCCAAGGGGCAATCGTACCTATGTCAATCTGCTCGATATCGCTCGCAGCGAGGGGGGCGGCTTCGTCGAGTATTACTCGCGCCGCGCAGGCGGCGAGGAGCAGTCGGCCAAGGTCAGCTATGTAGAGCGTTTCGCAGAGTGGGACTGGTATGTCGCCACCGGTGTCTATATCGACGACATCAATGCAGCGTTCATGACCGGTCTACTGCGCACGGCCGTCATTCTGCTGGCGATCGGGTTGCCTTTGACACTGCTGATGGGGCTGGTGATTCGCGATGTCTCCAGGCGTCTAGGCGGCGATCCCCGCTATGCGGCCGAGGTGGTAACCCTCATCGCAGACGGTGACCTGACGCATCAGGCGGCACTCACAGAAGGCGATCGCCACAGCCTGCTATACGATATCAACCGTATGCGCGAGGCGCTGGTCAGTACCATCGGCGATATTCATCTCAGTGCCGATGATGTCAGCGCGGCTGCGGTGCAGATCACCGCCGGCAACGATGAGCTTGCAACCCGCACCGAGCAGCAGGCTGCCTCCCTTGCCGAGACGGCCTCGAGCATGGAAGAGCTGACGGCGACAGTGAAGCAGAATGCCGAGAACGCCGAGCATGCTCGTGCGCTGGCCGAGGATACGACGCACAGCGCCCAGCGTGGCGGGCAGTCCATGGAGACCCTGGTTTCCAGCATGGAGAGCATCAACGCCAGTGCCAGTCAGATGAGCACGATTGTCGATACCATCGAAGCGATCGCTTTTCAGACCAATATTCTGGCCCTCAATGCCTCGGTGGAGGCAGCCCGTGCAGGTGAGCAGGGGCGCGGCTTTGCCGTGGTGGCCGGCGAGGTGCGCAATCTGGCCAGCCGCAGCGCCGAGGCGGCGAGCGAGATCAAGTCGCTGATCGAGAATTCCGATAGCCAGACCGCTAAGGGCAGCCAGCAGGCGCGCGATACCGGCGTCATCATCACCGGGATGGTCGATAGCATTACCCAGCTGAGCACCTTGGTCAGCGAGATCTCGGCTGCCTCTGTCGAGCAGAGTCACGGCATCGAGCAGGTCAACGAGGCCGTCACACAGATGGATCAGATGACCCAGCAGAATGCGGGGCTGGTCCAGGAGAGCGCCGCGGCCTCCCAGCGCATGGAGGCGCAGAGTGGTCTGCTTCGCCAGCACATCGCACGCTTCCGGATTGCGGGCGCGCCGTCTGGCGGCTTTCAGTGGCAGCCTCCGGCACGCTTGCAGGTGTCAGAGGCCACCAGCTGATCACCGCTGTGGCCACTAGCGATCATGTCAGGAGGCTTCGGCCTCCTGATTTATTTAGATATTTCCCTTCCAGGCTAAAGACTTGAGCTCTTCTGCCGATAGTTGATAAGTGACCTTTCATGCATGCCTGCGTGCTAGAGCGCTAGCGCCTGTTGGGGAGGGGGTAATGTCGAAATGGAGAAAGGACTGACGTGAAGCTACTCGACAATATGACGGTACGCGTGAGCTGGGGATTGGTATTGGCCGTGTTTGCTGTGTTGATCGCGGTGCTCAGTGCACTGGGTCTGTATGCCGTCAACTATAGTGAACGTTCGCTTGAGACACTTAATCGAGTCAATGTCGATCAGCGTGCCGAGTTGAACCGCACTAACTCCCAGCTGCTCTCGACTCGGCTGGCGTTGAGTCATATTCAGGAGGAGCTGGGAGAGGCGCGCTCCCGCCAGCAGATTGAGCAGGCCCGGCAGCAGGCGGAGGGCATGGCGTCTGAGCTCGAGCGTATCGAATCGACCTTCGCCAATTTTCAAGCCGTGCCGGCCCAGCCTGAGCACCGGGCGATATTGCATGAGATCGAGGCTGCGTTCCAGACGCTGATGGCCGATGTGCTGCGCCCACAGCAGCAGGCGTTGGCCAACAACGACCCACAGGCCTTTCTCGAGCTGCGCGACCTGGCAAATCGTTACACGGATCGTTTCTATCGCGACTCGGTCGCCTTCTTCGACCGTGCCGACGCCGAGGGGCAGGCACTCTACAGCGATTTCATGAATATCGCCGGCTGGTTGATGATGGCCATCATCGCGGCGCTAGCTGCGGCTGCTGCCACCATCGTGATCGTGCTGTGGGGTGTGACCGTCAATGTGATTCGCCCGCTCAAGCGGGTAGTGGTGCACTTCGAGCAGATGGCCAAGGGCGACCTGTCGGCGGCCATCGAGCGGCGTGGCAACAATGAGATCGGCCAGCTGTTTGCCTCGCTCGAGCATATGCAGAAGGGCCTGTCGACCACGGTCAGTAGCGTGCGCAACAGCAGTCAGTCGATCTTTGTCGGTGCCCAGGAGATCGCCCAGGGCAATAATGATCTCTCCGCGCGCACCGAACAGCAGGCCGCCTCCATCGAGGAGACCGCCTCGAGCATGGAGCAGCTGACGTCGACGGTGAGCCAGAACGCGGATAACGCTCGCCAGGCCAGCCAACTGGCCACTACCGCCTCGCAGACTGCCAGCCGTGGTGGCGAGGTGGTGGGCAACGTGGTCAGCACCATGCGTGAAATCAACGACAGTTCGCACCAGGTCACCGAGATCATCAAGGTCATCGACTCGATTGCCTTTCAGACCAATATCCTGGCGCTGAACGCTTCGGTGGAGGCGGCGCGGGCCGGCGAGCAGGGTCGCGGTTTCGCGGTGGTTGCCGGTGAAGTGCGCAACCTGGCCGGGCGCAGCAGTGAGGCATCCAGCGAGATTCGTAAGCTGATCGAGGCCTCGGTGAGCAAGGTCGAGGCGGGTACCGCGCTGGTGGATCAGGCCGGCAAGACCATGGCCGAGATCGTCGATTCGGTGCAGAAGGTCACCGACATCATGGACGAGATCGCCTCGGCCTCCCAGGAGCAGAGCAACGGCATCGGCCAGGTCAACCAGGCCATCACCCAGCTCGATCAGGTGACCCAGCAAAACGCCGCCCTGGTTCAGCAGGCGGCCAGCGCGGCAAGCGAACTAGAGCTCGAGTCGAGCCGTTTGCGCGAAGCCGTCTCGGCCTTTCGCCTGGCTCAGGCCGCCGAGCGGGCAAACGCGGCGCCTGTGAAATCCTCACTGACGGCGTCGGAGAGGCCAGCTGCGCTGCCGCAGCAGCCTGCCAGTCGTCAGTCAGAAGCCGAGTGGGAAACCTTTTAAGTCATGCCATCCATCATCGTCGAGGCCGTTCCGGGAGAGTGAGAATGAAGAATAATCAACCAGTTACCCAACGTGAGTTTGTGCTCGACGATGAGCACTTCCTGATTTCGCGCACCGATCTCAAGGGCCGCATCACCTATGCCAATCCGGCCTTTATCGAGGTTAGCGGCTTCACCCATGAGGAACTGATCGGTGCGCCGCATAACCTGGTGCGCCACCCCGACATGCCGCCTGAGGCCTTCGCCAATCTGTGGCAGACCCTACAGGCCGGCGAGACCTGGCGTGGAATGGTCAAGAATCGCCGCAAGAACGGCGATCACTACTGGGTCGATGCCAACGTCACACCGATCATCGAGAACGGCCAGGTGGCGGGCTACACCTCGGTGCGGATCAAGGCAAGCCGTGAGGCCATCGATGCCACCGAGACTGCCTATCGCAAGATCCGCGATGGCCAGGGCAAGCATCTGACCCTGGAGCGCGGCAAGCTGCGCCGGCGCGGCCTGGCTGGCCTGGCAGCAAGGCTCAACCTGCGCACCATGCGCGCCCGTATGACCACCATGGTCGTGGTGGCGGTGACGCTGCTGGTGGTTAGCGGCAGCCTGGGCCTCTACGGCCTGCAAGTCTCCGGCGAACGGCTGCAGACCCTGAACCGCGATGGCCTCGAGGACGTGGCGCGCCTGCAGCAGGTCGACCAGTTGCTGACCCAGGGCCGTCAGGGCATGGACCGGCCGATCAGCAACGCCATGAGCGCCGACCTCGAGGCCGCGCGCCGCGACACCCAGATGGTGGTCGACCGGATTGGCGAGATCTGGGCTGAGTTTACCGCTCGTGAGGTCAATCAGACGCCCGAGGTTACGGCGTTCGGCGAGCAGCTCGAACACGTCCTGCAGGATGGCCTGATGATGTCGGTTCGCCACTTGGAGGCGCGCGACTACTACCAGGCCTACACCTCGCATAACGAGATCAGCAACGAGATGGGCCAGGCGCTGGCCGGCGACATCAATGCGCTGATCGCCGACAAGCAGGCCGACGCCCAGGCGCTTGCCGCTGAAGCCGAGGCGGGGCAGCAACTGATGCTGGTGGCTCAGCTGGGGGTGCTGCTGGCCGGCCTGCTGCTGCTGATCGGCATGGGCGTGATGACCATTCGCGCGCTGGTCAGGCCGCTGCGCGAGGCGATGAACTTCACGCTGCAGATCGCCGGCGGCAATCTCGCCGCCGAGGTGCCGGCGCGGCGCAACGATGAGGTCGGGCGGCTGCTCGGCGCCCTGGACACCATGCGCAAGAGCCTTGGCAGCATCGTCGGTGACGTCAATCAGGGGGTCAGCGTGGTGACGCCTGCGGCGCGGGATATCGCCAGCGGCAACGAGGACCTTTCAGCGCGCACCGAGCAGCAGGCTGCCTCCCTCCAGGAGACTGCCTCGAGCATGGAGGAGATGACCGCCACGGTGCGGCAGAACGCCGACAACGCCCGTCAGGCCAGTAGCCTGGCGGTGGAGAACGCCAGCAGCGTGCGCAGTACCGGCGAGGTGATGAACGATGTGGTCGCGACCATGCAGCGCATCACCGAGAGCTCGCGCAAGATGAGCGAGATCATCGGCGTGATCGACTCGATCGCCTTCCAGACCAATATTCTGGCGCTCAATGCCTCGGTTGAGGCGGCGCGGGCCGGCGAGCAGGGCCGCGGTTTCGCGGTGGTGGCCGGTGAAGTACGCAGCCTGGCCGGGCGCAGCGCCGATGCCGCGCGCGAGATTCGCCAGCTGATCGACGGCTCCAATGCCGAGATCGACAGCGGTGCCAAGCTGGTCAAGCGCGCCGAGACCTCGATCGGCGAGGTGGTGTCCGCGGCGACCCGGGTCAACGACATCATGGGGGAGATTACCGCGGCCTCGGACGAACAGAGTGGCGGTATTACCCAGATCAATCAGGCCATCGCGCAGATGGACGAGGTGACCCAGCAGAACGCCGCCCGGGTCCAGTCCTCGGCGCGTGCCGCCGCGGAACTCGAGAACCAGGCGCTGATGCTGGCCAACGCGGTGGCGGCCTTCCGCCTGCGCGGCGCCGGCATGGAGCAGGTCGAGCGCGTCCAGGCGGCGCTTGCCAGCCAGCAGCATCAGGAGCAGCGCGTCGAGGCGCGAGCCGAACGCGTCGAGAAGCGCGTGGAGCGTATTGATGACGGCGAGGCGAACGATCATCGCAAGCCCACCGCCAAGGCACCTCAGCCGGCAACCGCCGATGAGTGGGAGGAGTTTTGAGCAATATGCCGCCGGGACAGGAGGCCAGCAGCGCCGGCTGGGCCTCCAGCAGTATGCTGGAACGGGATCTGGAGCTGACCGAAAGCGACTTCACGCGTATCCGTCAGCTGATCTATGAGCGTGCCGGCATCGTGCTCGCCGAGCACAAGCGCGAGATGGTCTATAGCCGCCTCGCCAAGCGCCTGCGCCACCACGGGCTGACGCGCTTCGGCGACTACCTGGCACGGCTCGAACGCCAGCCGGCGGCCAAGGAGTGGGAGGCCTTCACCAACGCCTTGACCACCAACCTGACCGCTTTCTTTCGCGAGGCGCATCACTTTCCACTGCTGGCCGAGCACGTGGCGCGCCAGAGCGGCCCGGTGCGGGTGTGGAGCGCTGCTGCCTCCACCGGCGAGGAGCCCTACTCCATCGCCATGTGCCTGACCGAGGCACTGGGGCCGCGGGCCAAGGAGGCGCGGGTGGTGGCGACCGATATCGACACCGAAGCGCTGACGCGTGCCCGAGCCGGCATCTACCCCATGGAGCAGGTGCGCAAGCTCGATGAGTCGCGGGTCAAGCGTTTCTTCCTCAAGGGCGGCGGCGAGCGTATTGGCCTGGCCAAGGTGCGACCCGAGCTGACCGAGATGGTCGAATTCGAGTCGCTCAACCTGCTGGCGCCTAGCTGGGCGGTGAAAGGGCCCTTCGACGCCATCTTCTGCCGCAACGTGATGATCTATTTCGACAAGAGCACCCAGGCCAAGATACTGGCGCGCTTCGCGCCGCTGTTGAAGCCGGACGGCCTGCTGTTCGCCGGGCATTCCGAGAATTTTTCCTATATCAGCGAGGTGTTTCGGCTGCGCGGCCAGACCGTCTACGTGCTGACCCCGAAGCGTTGATGTTTCGCCAGGCGTTGGCCGCTACATCGTCGAGTAGTGGCGGTTTTGAGCAAGCGCCTAAAGTCTCCCCGGTATGCGCCGATATCACTAGCATGACGCTTCGCTGGACGAAGCTGCGGCTGATTGTTGAAAAGGAGGTCTGCCTTGAGTGCAGCCAAGATCAAGGTGCTGTGTGTCGATGACTCGGCGCTGATTCGTGATCTGCTCAGCGAGATCATCAACGACCATGACGATATGGAAGTGGTCGCGGTAGCACCCGATCCGCTCGCCGCGCGCGACCTGATCAAGCAGCACAACCCTGATGTGCTGACCCTCGATGTCGAGATGCCGCGCATGGATGGCCTCGACTTTCTCGAGCGTCTGATGCGGCTGCGGCCGATGCCGGTGCTGATGGTCTCGTCGCTGACCCAGGCCGGCTCCGAAGTCACGTTGCGTGCCCTCGAGCTGGGCGCGGTGGACTTCCTGGCCAAGCCGGCGTTGGGAATTCGCAGCGGCATGCTCGACTATGCCGAGCTGATCGCCGACAAGATTCGTGCCGCGGCGCGTTCGCGGCCGCGCCAGGCCCGGCGCAGCGATGCGCCGGCGCCCCAGGCGCTGAAGGCGCCGCTGATCACCAGCGAGAAGCTGCTGATCATCGGCGCCTCCACCGGTGGTACCGAGGCGATCCGCCACGTACTCGAGCCGCTGCCGGCCAACAGCCCGGCGATCCTGATCACCCAGCATATGCCGGGCGGTTTTACCCGGTCGTTTGCCGAGCGCCTCGACAAGCTGTGCCGGATCACTGTCAAGGAGGCCCAGGACGGCGAGCGCGTACTGCCGGGGCACGCCTATATCGCCCCGGGGGACCAGCATCTGGAGCTGGCGCGCAGCGGTGCGAACTATGTGGCACGCCTCAACGACGGGCCGCCGGTCAACCGGCATCGCCCCTCGGTTGACGTGCTATTCGATTCGGCGGCCAAGCACGCCGGACGCAATGCCATCGGCGTGCTACTGACCGGAATGGGCAAGGACGGGGCCAAGGGGCTGGTGACCATGCGCGAGGCGGGGGCGGTGACCCTGGCCCAGGACGAGGCGAGTTGCGTGGTGTTTGGCATGCCCCGCGAGGCGATTGCACTGGGCGGTGCCAGCGAAGTCGTCAGCCTGGATGATATCGCCCCCCGGCTGATGGCGCTGGTCGCGGCGTCAGGCCGTGCACAGCGGGTATAGATGTGGGGCTGCCTGCAATTGAGCAACGTCACTCCGCCGGTAAGTGGGCGGAGTGGGATAAAAAATACCATTAAGGAAACGCCGGGATGATGGGACTACTGCGCAATCTCAAGATAAGTCTACTGGTCAACGCGGTGCTGGCTGCTTTTGTTGTGATGTTTGCTGCGCTACTGGTACTTAATACACTGGAGTCGCGCAGCGCCAGCCAGACCATCGAACTGCAGGCGCACGTCAGCGATCGACAGCTCAATGAATTCAATCGCGCCGAATCCCTGCTCAATCAGGCCAGGGTCAATCTGGAAGCGGGGCTCGGGCATATGATGGTCGGCCGCATGGGCGAGGCTCGCGACGCCGGCGAGACGGCCGAAGCGTTTCTGGAGCGTGCTCAGGTGCGGATGCAGCACTTTATTGATGCCCCCAAGAGCCATGAGGGAGAGGCCTTGGCCGAGCCGGTCATCGAGTACTTCGCGACGCTGATGACGATGGCGAGGGAACAGGCCGAGACCTTGGAGCAGATGGATACCAGCGGCTTCGCCCGGGTACGCGCCGAGATGCAGGAACCCGGCGCGCAGCTGGCCGAGGCATCGGCGGCCTTCGTCAGACATGCGGGCGGTCGAGTGGCGGAACAGCGCACCGCTTATGACCGCCAGGCGCAGCTGTTTACTTGGCTCGAAATTGGCATGCTGGCGCTGGTGGCACTGCTGGTGATCACACTGTTCGTGGTGCTGCGTGCGCTGCTGGTCAGGCCGCTGGGTCGGGCGGTGAAGAGTCTCGAGCGCATCGCCGAGGCGGACCTGTCCGAACGGATCGACGTCCAGGGTCGCAACGAGATTGGCCAGCTGTTCAACGCCATGCGCAATATGCAGCAGAGCCTGATGCGTATCGTCGGCGATGTGCGCCAGAGCAGCAACTCGATCCACGTCGGGACCCGCGAGATCGCCAGCGGCAACGCCGATCTGTCGTCGCGCACCGAGCAGCAGGCAGCCTCGCTCGAAGAGACCGCCACCAGCATGGAACAGCTGACCGCGACGGTGAAACAGAACGCCGACAACGCGCGTCAGGCCAGTGGCCTGGCCTTTGACGCTTCGAGCACCGCCAGTCGTGGCGGCGAGGTGGTCGACCAGGTGATCACCACCATGCACGGTATCTCCGGCAGCTCGCAGAAGATCGCCGATATCACCGGGGTGATCGACTCGATTGCCTTCCAGACCAATATCCTGGCGCTCAACGCCTCGGTGGAGGCGGCGCGGGCCGGCGAGCAGGGCCGTGGCTTTGCGGTGGTGGCTGGCGAGGTGCGTAACCTGGCGGGGCGCAGTGCGGATGCCGCCAAGGAGATCAAGACGCTGATCGAGGGCTCGGTGTCCCAGGTCCAGGCGGGCTCGACGCTGGTCGAGCAGGCCGGAGAGACCATGCAGGAGGTGGTGGCGGCGGTAAGGCGCGTCACCGATATCATGGACGAGATATCGGCGGCCTCCCAGGAGCAGAGCGACGGCATCGAGCAGGTCAGTCAGGCCGTCAGCCAGATGGACGAGGTCACCCAGCAGAACGCCGCCCTGGTACAGCAGGCCGCTGCCGCGGCGATGTCGTTGGAGGATCAGGCCAGCCGGCTCGAGCAGGCGGTAGCGGTGTTCCGCCTGCAGGCCGGCGACCAGGCCGCCGCGCTGCCGGCAGCACAAGAGGGCCACGCCCAGCACGAGACGCCAGCCCAACTGACGCGCTCCCAGACGCCGGAACCCGCCACGCGCAAACGCCGTGAGGCGGTGACCGAAGACGATTGGGAAGAGTTTTGAACGCGTCGCTTGCGACGTAATGCCCCTAGCGGGCCGGCCGCGCCGGCCCTGATTGACCGTCATGACGTAACGAGGAACACCGATGGCCGACAAGAACATGAGTATTCTGGTGGTGGACGACTTTCCGACCATGCGCCGGATCGTGCGTAGCCTGCTCAAGGAGCTGGGGTTCACCAACGTGGAAGAGGCCGAGGACGGCCAGGAAGGGCTCTCCAAGCTGCGCAGCGGCAACTTCGAATTCGTGGTCTCGGACTGGAACATGCCCAACCTCGATGGCCTGGAGATGCTCAAGCAGATTCGCGCCGACGACGCCCTCAAGGACCTGCCGGTGCTGATGGTGACTGCCGAGGCCAAGAAGGAGAACATCATCGCTGCCGCCCAGGCCGGCGCCAATGGCTATGTGGTCAAGCCGTTCACCGCCGCTACCCTCGAAGAGAAGCTCAACAAGATCTTCGAGAAGCTGGGCATGTGAGCAGGGTGGTTTCATTAATCGATGGCCAACAGCCGGCCTCAAGGAGATGACGATTATGAGCGATGCACAGCGTGCGTCTGCCCAGGGGGCGGCCGGCGATGAAGATCTGGTTCAGCGAATCGGCCACCTGACGCGAATGCTGCGCGAGAGCATGCGTGAGCTGGGTTTGGACAAGGAGATCGAGCGTGCTGCCGAGGCGATTCCCGATGCCCGCGACCGCCTCAGCTATGTGGCGTCGATGACCGAGCAGGCCGCCGATCGCGCGCTCAATGCCATCGATCGCGCCCAGCCGATCCAGGACTCGCTGGGTGAGCAGGCCGAGGCGCTCGACAAGCAGTGGCAAGCGTGGTTCGAGAACCCCATGGAGCTCGACGAGGCCAAGGCGCTGGTTCAGGAGACCCGCGGCTATCTGGGCAAGGTGCCGGCCCAGACCCAGGCCACCAGCGCCGAGCTGATGGAAATCATGATGGCGCAGGATTTCCAGGACCTCACCGGCCAGGTCATCAAGAAGATGATGGAGGTGATCCGCGAGATCGAGCATCAGCTGGTCCAGGTGCTGCTCGACAGCGTGCCCGAAGGCGAGGAGCGCGAGAAGATGCAGCGCCGTGCTGAGGGGCAGTGGGAGGCGGATGCCAAGAAGCGCGAGGAGTCGTTGCTCAACGGCCCCCAGATCAAACCCGAAGGCGCCGACGTGGTGAGCTCTCAGGATCAGGTCGACGACCTGCTCGATGAGCTGGGTTTCTAGGCCGAGCGGATAGCCCCTGCAGCCTGTACCCTGGCGCGGTAGTCGTGAATAACGCCACGATTGCCGCGCTGTTTGGCGTATCACCCTTGCCCACCTTTCTCGACAATGGCCAGCGTCCACCCCTCAGCTTCGTGAAGACGCCTAAGCGCCATGGCCGACCAGAGCAGCGATCAGGAAAAGACCGAAGAAGCCACGCCACGCCGCCTGCAGAAGTCGCGCGAGGATGGCGAGG
Source organism: Halomonas salipaludis (assembly GCF_002286975.1). GTDB lineage: Bacteria > Pseudomonadota > Gammaproteobacteria > Pseudomonadales > Halomonadaceae > Franzmannia > Franzmannia salipaludis. The sequence goes on along the minus strand of NZ_NSKB01000001.1, from coordinate 606,581 downwards.
TCGCGCGTTCCCGGGAGTTGACCACCTTCATGCTGTTGCTGGGTGGGGTCATCGGCCTGTACACCATGGGCGCGATGCTCTACGACCAGCTGGGCCTGGCCATGGAGCAGGCGTTCCTGTTCGAGCGCCGGCACGCCTTCGAGGTGATGCCGATGCTGACGCATATCTTCAATATCGGCCAGCACACCCTGTTGACCATGCTGCCACTGTTCCTGCTGCTGATGGTTGTGGCGCTGGTGGCTCCGGCGCTGCTCGGCGGCTGGCTGATCTCCGCCAAGTCGCTGCAGCCCAAACTGTCCAAGCTCAACCCGCTCAAGGGCCTCAAGCGCATGTTCGGCGTCCAGGCGGTGATCGAACTGCTCAAGGCGATCGCCAAGTCGGCGCTGGTGGGGGGCGTGGCCTTGACCTTCCTGTATACCAATCGCGGCCGCTACCTGAGCCTGATGGACCAGCCCATTCAGCAGGCGCTGGCCAGTGCGATGCAGCTGGCGGCGCTGGCCTGTGGGCTGATCGTGCTGGCACTGTTGGTGGTGATCCTGATCGACGTGCCCTATCAGCTATGGAGCCATGCCAAGAAGCTGCGCATGAGCAAGGATGAGGTCAAGCGCGAGCACAAGGAGTCCGAGGGTGACCCGCATCTCAAGGCGCGGATCCGCTCGCAGCAGCAGTCGATGGCGCGTAACCGCATGATGAGCAAGGTGCCCGAGGCGGATGTGATCGTTACCAACCCGACCCATTATGCAGTGGCGCTGAGTTACGACGATGGCCTGATGTCGGCGCCGCGGGTGGTCGCCAAGGGCGCCGACGCGGTGGCCACGAGGATTCGTGAGCTGGGCGAGGAGCACGGCGTGCCGCTGCTCGAGGCACCGCCACTGGCGCGAGCGCTCTACCACCACGTCGACCTCGACCGCGAGATACCGTTCGCACTGTATACCGCGGTGGCCGAGGTCCTGGCCTGGGCGTTCCGCCTCAAGCGAGCCCACGCCGGAGCTGAAGAGATGCCCGATACGCCTAGTGACCTGCCGGTACCGGCCGAACTCGACGTCAAGTCGCCAGGCGCGGCGTCAGGAGAGAATGATGCAAACGAGGAGCCTCGATGAGAGCGCTGACTGACCTGATGAGCCGCCACGACTGGATGGGCAGCGTGCGTATGAAGCTGCTGGCCGGCCCGATCCTCATCCTCATGATCCTGTCGATGATGATCCTGCCGCTGCCGCCGTTTGCGCTGGATATGTTCTTCACCTTCAATATCGCCCTGGCGGTGATGGTGCTGCTGGTCAGCATGTTCACCCAGAAACCCCTCGATTTTGCCGCCTTCCCGGCGATTCTACTGTTTACCACGCTGCTGCGGCTGTCGCTGAACGTGGCCTCGACCCGGGTGATCCTGATGGAGGGCCACAGCGGGGGCGACTCCGCGGGCAAGGTGATCGAGGCGTTCGGCCAGTTTCTGGTCGGCGGCAATTTTGCGGTCGGCCTGGTGGTCTTCCTGATCCTCGTGATCATCAATTTCATGGTCATCACCAAGGGCGCCGGGCGCATTGCCGAGGTCGGCGCGCGCTTCATGCTCGACGCTATGCCCGGCAAGCAGATGGCCATCGATGCCGACCTCAACGCCGGCCTGATCGGTGAGGATGACGCCCGCAAGCGGCGCGCCGAGGTGGCCCAGGAGGCTGATTTCTACGGCTCCATGGACGGCGCCAGCAAGTTCGTGCGCGGTGATGCCATGGCCGGCCTGGTGATCATGGTGGTCAACATCATTGGTGGGCTGCTGATCGGCATGCTGCAGCACGGCATGGGCTTCGGCGATGCGGCGCGCACCTACACCCTGATGACCATCGGCGATGGCCTGGTGGCGCAGATCCCGGCACTGGTGATCTCCACCGCGGCAGGGGTGACGGTATCGCGGGTCACGACCGATGAAGATGTCGGCCAGCAGATGATCAGCCAGCTGTTCGTCAATCCCCAGGTGCTGATCCTGTCGGCCTGCGTGATGGGCATGCTGGGCTTGGTCCCGGGCATGCCCAACTTCGTGTTCCTGTTCTTCACCGCGCTGCTCGGCGGCCTGGCCTGGTGGCTGATGCGTCGCCAGGAGAGTGCCATCGCCGAGCAAGAGATCAAGGCCGAAGCGCCGCCGCCACCCGAGGCCCCGGAGGCCAGCTGGGACGACGTGCAGCTGGTCGATACGCTGGGCCTGGAGGTCGGTCATCGGCTGATTCCACTGGTCGATCATCGTCAGCAGGGCGAGTTGCTGGGGCGGATCAAGAGCGTGCGCAAGAAATTCGCCCAGGACGTCGGCTTCCTGCCGGCGGTGGTGCATATTCGTGACAACCTGGAGCTGGGACCCAACACCTATGTGATCTCGCTCAAGGGCGTCGAAGTCGGGCGCGGCGAGGCCTTCCCGGGCAAGTGGCTGGCCATCGATCCGGGGCAGGTCTCCGGGCATGTCGAGGGCACGGAGACCACCGACCCGGCCTTCGGCCTGCCGGCGGTATGGATCGATACCGCCCAGCGCGAGCACGCCCAGGTCTACGGTTACACCGTGGTCGATGCCGGCACTGTGGTGGCCACCCACCTCAACCACCTGCTGTATCGCCATGCCAGTGAGATGCTGGGCCGCAACGAGGTGCAGCAGCTGCTCGACAAGCTGGGCGACGACAGCAAGGCGCTGGTCGAGGATGTGGTGCCCAAGGCAATCACCCTCACCACGCTGCAGCGGCTGCTGCAGAATCTGCTCGACGAGGAGGTGTCGATCCGTGACATGCGCACCATTCTCGATACCCTGGCCGAGCATGCCAGCCCGCAGAGCGACGCAGCCAGCCTCACCGAGGTGGTGCGCGTGGCACTGGGCCGCTCGATCACCCAGCAGTGGTTCCCCGGCACCGAGGAGCTCCACGTCATTGGCCTGGATGCCAACCTCGAACAGGTACTGATGCAGGCCATGAACAACGGCGGGGCGCTCGAGCCTGGTCTCGCCGATACCCTGATGAGCGAGGCCGAGCAGGCCCTGAACCACCAGGAGATGGCCGGCGAGCCGCCGGTGCTGGTGGTCCAGCACAGCCTGCGCGCGGTGCTGTCACGCTTCCTGCGACGCCGCCTGCGTCAGCTGGTGGTGCTGTCCCAGGCCGAAATACCCGACGACCGCCCTCTGCGCGTGACCAGTACGGTGGGGGCGCGCGGATGAGCCCGTGCATTGAATCTGCCATTGAATCCCAGCCTGTGAGGGGCGTGCGATGAGTGTTCAACGTTTCCTCGGCGTCAATAGCCGCGAGGCAATGCGCCAGGTGCGTGCTGCCCTGGGCGATGACGCCCTGATTCTTTCCAATCGCAACGTCGAGGGCGGCGTGGAAGTCCTCGCCCTGGCCGACGATGCCCATGGGCGCATGACCGCGCCCGCTGGGGCAGCCTCGCCGCCCGCAACGGAAGCTGCGCCGGGACTGCGTTCGCCCGCCGACGCTTCGCGCCAGGCGCGGGCCTATGCCAGCCAGGCCGCGGCACGTTCGGCGCCCGAGCCTCAATATCGCCCTGAGCCGCCAACCGCTGCCGCGGCACCGGCCGCCGCACAGCCCGATTTTGCCGCGCTCAGCGAGCGGTTGCTCGGTGAAATGCAGGAGATGCGCGACATGCTGGGGCGCCAGCAGCGCGACCAGCGCAGCGATCGTGACCCGCTGGCGCGGCTGCATCAGCGCTTGTGGTCGGCGGGGGTCGGTCCGCGCCTGGCGGCGGAACTGCTCGCCGAGCTGCCCGCCGAGCTGGATGCTGTCTGCGACGTTGCCGCCGAAGACGCCTGGCTGGGCCGTCAGCTCGGCGCACGGCTTAGTACGCCTGGCGACGAGGCGGTGCTGCTGGACCAGGGCGGGGTGATTGCCCTGGTCGGGCCGACCGGGGTCGGCAAGACCACTACCACCGCCAAGCTGGCGGCGCGCTACGTGATGCGCCATGGTGGCGACGGGGTGGCGCTGGTGACCACCGACAGCTACCGCATCGGTGCCCACGAGCAGCTGCGCATCTACGCGCGTCTGCTGGGTGTCGAGGTGCATGCCCAGGAGGCCGATGCCCCCCTGGACGATACGCTGGCGCGGCTCAGCGACAAGCGGCTGATCATCATCGATACCGTGGGCATGAGCCAGCGCGATCAGCGCCTGGTGAAGCAGATCGAGCAGCTCTCCGCCAGCGGGCGCCAGGTTCGACTGCTGCTACTGCTCAATGCCGCCAGCCATGGCGATACCCTCGAGGATGTCATCGTCAGCTATCGCCAGGCGGCGCGGGCGGCTGGCAACCGACTCGACGACTGCATCCTGACCAAGCGTGACGAATCCGCGCGCCTGGGCCCGCTGCTGGATAGCGTGATTCGCCACGGGCTGTGCCTGCACTATGTGTCCCACGGCCAGCAGGTGCCGGAAGATCTGAGCCTGGCCGATGCCGGGGCGCTGGTCGCCGAGGCGCTATGGGTCGAGAACGATTCGCCGTTCACGCCTGAGTTCAGCGCGCTGCGCGAGCCGGTGGCAAGCGGTCAGAAGCGTCTTACGGCGCTGTCGCGAGGCCTGCTCGGCCAGGGGCGTGCCCTGCGCGCGGCGCTCGACGCGCTACGCGCCCAGCAGCCCGGCTTCGCGCTGGTCGAGGGTGCCTGGCAGCTTGCCAGCCAGCCGTTGGGGCATCAGCGTGCCGCCCTTGACGGCCTGCACGCTGCACAGCTAGCTGCGGCCCGCGAGGCCTGTGACAGCAGTGCCCTGACCCTATTGTGGGGCACCCAAAGGGTCAACGGCTGCGACTGGCGCCTGCCGTGCGGGGCGGTAACTAGCGAAGGCCAGCTGCTGGCCAGCGGTTGGCAGACTCAGCGCCTGCCGGCGGGCGACGTCGAGCGACTCGAGTGGAGTGCCCAGCAACTCGGCCCCCAGGCCCACGTGCTGGCCACGCTACCGGCACCGGATGCGCTGGCCTGGCTGAGCGCCTGGCAACTGCCGTGGCTGGCCGCGGCCAAGCCCAATCAGCGCGTGCTGGCCGACGGGCGGCGGGTGGCGGTATCCGAATTGGCCGCGCTGGCGGCCCCGGACAGCGAGCTGGCGTGTCGCCACCAGGGGCGTCTTGTGACGCTTCCGCTGCAGCGCATGACGGTCGAGTATGCGGCGCGGCGCGGCGGCGAGGCGGCGATTCCGCTGTCGCTGTTCACCGCTATACCCGTTGATCGCGACAGCGGCAAGCGCCTGGCGCGGCGCTATTGGCTGGCGCCCGAGGCGCCGGATGACCAGGCGCTGATCGCCCAGCAGCTGCTGCTGGCGGAGATGCCGGCGCTGACGCGTCGCGCCTGGCAGGGCTTGGCCGATGCCGGTTTGGGCGCCTGCGACGCCGAGCTGCGGCTGCAGCTCGCCCATGGGCTGGCCAATGTGGCGCTCAGCCTGGCCGCCGCTGACGGCGACTGGGCCATGGACGTACGCGCTCAGCTGCTGGCGCTGCTCGGTAGCCAGCGCAGCCGCCAGGCAGCGACGCTGCTCGATGCACTGATTCATCTGTTCACCGCGCGCGACGTGTTCCGGGAGGTGGCCGCCTGAGATGTCGAGCATGACGTTCAAGGACCAGGCCGCGGGGCTGCGCCAGTGGGCCGGTGAGCTTGACCAGACAACGGCGGCGGATGTCGATACGCCATCGGTCGTTACGCCGCGCCGCGATGCAGCGGTGTCCTGCTCGGGCGACCGGGCGCTGCTGGTGGTAGGGCTGCCCGACGGCGATACCGCCCGGGTCTATCGCCTGCTCGATGCCTGGCGACACCAGGGACAGGCCTGGGTGGGTGATCCCCAGGGGTGGCGGGTGGTAGCGCTCGATGAGAACAGCCCACACCTGGCCACGCTGGCCGCCCAGCAGACCCGCTGGGCGCTGTGGGTCGACAGCGATCCAGACGCCTTCCGGCGCAGCTACTGCCTGCTGCGAAGACTCGCCGAACGTGGCGGGCCCCATGGACTGCTGCTGCTGCACCCGAGGCTGGGCGTGTCGCGCGGGCTGCTCAACAACCTGCGCCAGGCCGCCGCCGACTTTCTGGGGATTCGCCTGCTGATGGTGCGTCAAGCGGGGCAGCGGTCATGAAGGCGTGGCTGGGGGCACTGATGGTACTGCTGGCCGGCGCTTCCTGGGGGCAGGCCGGGACGCCCGCGGTGTCGGGCAGCTGGGTCGCCCAGGCGGAGGGCGTGCGAGTGGCGGTGCCCGGGCGTGACACCGACAGCCGCGCGCTGAGTGGTGCTGCACCACCCGATGCGCAGATTGCGCGTATCAGCTGGCAGTATGCCACCCCGCCTGGGGCGCTGCTCGAGGCGTGGTTGTGTCATCCTCAGCGCTGCCTGCGCCTGAATGGTGTCAGGGGGCAGAGCCAGGGGCTGGCAGGGCTGTCCGCGGTGCAGCCGCTGCACTTCCGTTTCCGCCTTGGCCAGGGCGCAAAGCCGGTGCAGGTAAACGGGCTGCAGGTGATCGTCGATCATCGCCGGCCGGCCGCTGCAAAGGCGCAAAAAACCGTTGGCCAATGAGGCTATTCCCGGCTTGGTGCTGTGGCCTGTCGCGCGATAATGCCAGAGTGATGAGACCGCTGCGGCGGTCACGATTCGATTTCCAGGCTGACTGAGGTCGCAACGACAGCGATGTACACGGCAAAGGGCAAGATCGATCAAGGCGCACTGCTCGAGCAGTATCTGCCGCTGGTGCGCCGTCAGGCGCTGGCGCTGCAGGTCAAGCTGCCGGCGAGCGTCGAACTCGACGACTTGATACAGGCCGGCATGGTCGGCCTGCTCGACTGCCTAAACCGCTTCGATGCGGGGCAGGGAGCGAGCTTTGCGACCTACGCCAGCCAGCGCATTCGCGGGGCGATGATCGATGAGCTGCGCAGTCGCGACTGGGTGCCGCGCAGTGTGCGGCGCAACGCGCGGGCGCTGGACGAAGCGGTGCGGCGAACCGAGCAGCGCTTGGGGCGGGCTGCCGACGAGCAGGAGATCGCCGACGAGCTGGGCATCGAGCTTGCCGAATACCATCAGCAGTTGGGCGACACCAACGGTGGCCAGCTGTTGCCCTACGAGGAGCTGGTGGCGGAGGGCGTCGAACCGGGCAATGGCGAGGGCGCACCGCCGTCGCCGTTCGCCGCGTTGGTCGACGGTGAGCAGCGCCAGCGGCTGGTGGACGCCATCGAGCTGCTGCCCGAGCGCGAGAAATTGCTGCTGGGGCTCTACTACCAGGAAGAGCTCAACCTCAAGGAGATCGGCGCGGTGCTGGGCGTCAGCGAATCGCGGGTCTGCCAGTTGCATAGCCAGGCAGTGACACGGCTGCGCGCACGCTTGACCTAGCCGGCACATGCAGATCGAGACTCCCCGCGCTGGTGATGTCGTCGCCGAGCGTCTTGGTTTTTTCCTTCGCGCAACGATAGGTGGCTGGGCGCCTGACGCTTCAATGGTAGGCTGTAGGGTGGAGTGCTGCATTCAGCCGCTATCTTTACCAGAGTGCCGCGCTCTGGCGTTTGTCCAGGAGGGGCTGCCTTATGCGCGTCTTTGCCAACCCGGTCGGTCCCGGGTCCCTGTGGTTCGACAACCTCGCTACTGCCACGGGTACGCCTGTCGCCTATGACCCGCAGGCCAGGGCGATGATCACCATGCCGCCGTTTTGCGCCAATCGCGACGTGATCGGCTGCAACTGGATCGCCCCCGAGCAGGGGGCGTTCTGTCGCGCCTGCGCGATGACCGCACTGGCGCCGGATCCCGCGATTCCCGATGCCATGCCCCACTGGGCCAAGACCGAGGCCGCCAAGCGCTGGGTGCTGGACAATCTGGGGCGCTGGAACTGGTTCCGCCCGGAAGACCCCGGCGCACCCCCGGTGTTCTACATGCTGGCCGAAGGGCCGACGCCGGTGGCCATGGGGCATGCGGGTGGCGTGGTGACCATCAGCGTGGCGGAAGCGGACCCGGTGCTGCGCGCGACGCGTCGAGAGGCGCTCGAAGAGCCCTATCGGACCATGATCGGTCATATGCGCCATGAAATTTCGCACATGCTGTGGTGGCGGCTCAGCCTGCGAGATGACTTTCTCGAGGCCTTCCGGGCGATGTTTGGCGACGAGCGTGAAGATTACGCCGCAGCCCTGCAGCGGCACTACCAACAAGGCCCGCCCGCCGGCTGGCGCTCGAGCTTCGTCAGCACCTATGCCTCCGCGCACCCCCACGAGGACTGGGCCGAAACCGCGGCCCATCTGCTGCACCTTACGGATATCGCCGATAGCTTCGTCGCCGCGGGACTCTCCTCCAGCGACCTGCCGTATCACGGCTGGGACCCTTACATGGAGGCAGATGCCGAGCGCTTGATCCATGTCGCGACGCATCAGGTGATGGCGGTCAACCATATCAATCGTGCGATGGGGCTGTCGGACCTTTATCCCTTCGTGCTCTCCGAAGTGGCGCGCCGCAAGTTGGTCTTCGTACACGACTGGCTGCGGCGTGGCGCCCAGGGGCTATGAGCGCGTCGGCCGTATTCACCAGTGCTGCACGGGGCTAACGTCGGCGCCGGAGTGGCAATTCAGCGACAGCGCGATCTACTAACGAAAATGGCCACCCCGGAGGGTGGCCATTGGCGTGGTGGCGAATAACGCTCAGGCCTGTTTGGAGCGGCCGCCGCGACGGCGGCGCGGTGCACGGGCGTCATCGCTGCTGCGCCGCGGCTGGTCGCTGCGGTTGCCGCTGGCGCGCTGGCCACCGGCGTTGCCGCGACCGTTGCCACCGCCGCTGCGCTTCTGCTGGCCGCGGCGACCGTTCTCGATCGGCTCTGGCTTGGCGTTGGGGTCGGGTTCGAAGCCCGGCTCGATGCGCTTCTCGAGGTCGCGCTTGATGAGCCGTTCGATGCCCTTGAGCAGGCCATGCTCGTCGACGCAGACCAGCGATACCGCCTTGCCTTCGCTGCCGGCGCGGCCGGTGCGGCCGATGCGGTGCACGTAGTCCTCGGCAACGTTGGGCAGCTCGAAGTTGACCACGTGGGGCAGTTCGCTGATATCCAGGCCGCGAGCGGCAATATCGGTGGCGACCAGCACCTGCAGGTCACCCGCCTTGAAAGAGGCCAGTGCCTTGGTGCGCGCCGACTGGCTCTTGTTGCCATGAATCGCCATGGCCGGGATATCCTGCTTGGAGAGCTGTTCAGCCAGGCGGTTGGCGCCGTGCTTGGTGCGTGTGAAGACCAGCACCTGATACCACTGCTGGGTACTGATCAGGTGGGCGAGCAGCTCACGCTTCTTCTCGCGGTCGACCTTGTAGACGGCCTGGTCGACCAGCTCGGCGGTGGTGTTGCGGCGCGCCACCTCGATCATGGTGGGGTTGTCGAGCAGGCCGCCGGCCAGGCGCTGGATCTCGTCGGAGAAGGTCGCCGAGAACAGCAGGTTCTGACGCTGCGCCGGCAGCACGCGCAGGATCTTCTTGATGTCGTGGATGAAGCCCATGTCGAGCATGCGGTCGGCTTCGTCGAGCACCAGGGTCTCGACCTGGGAGAGGTCGACGTGCTTCTGCTGGTGCAGGTCGAGCAGCCGGCCGGGGGTGGCCACCAGGATGTCCAGGCCACCACGGATCGCATCGACCTGGGGCTGCTGGCCGACACCGCCGAAGATCACGTGGGAGCGCAGCTTGAGGTAGCGGCCGTAGCCGGTGACGTTCTCGCCGATCTGTGCGGCCAGCTCACGGGTCGGGGTCAGCACCAGGGCGCGGATCTGGCGCGGCTTGGGGCGCGAGCCATCGGCCAGGCGCTGCAACAGCGGCAGGGTGAAGCCGGCGGTCTTGCCGGTGCCGGTCTGGGCGCTGGCGAGCATGTCGCGGCCTTCAAGCACGGCGGGAATCGCCTTGAGCTGAATCGGCGTGGGGGTGGTATAGCCCTGTTCTTCGACAGCGCGCAGCAGTTCGGCCCGCAGGCCGAGGTCGGAAAAGCTCATGCAAACTCCGGATAGCACGACGTGACCGCTCGCCTCTGTATCAGCTGAGAGGCGTGAGTCCCGGGGCACGACGTGAAAAAAATCGATGACAGGCGCGGCAAGAGGGGACCGTAAAGTGCCGCAGCGCAGTATGATGACAGAAATATCCCCTGCCTGCTAATGATTTACTGATTAAGGCAGGAGTGTTGCAGAAGCCCCGAGCGAAGGACGCCGGGGACAGGCCGAAGAGGAGGTTCTACGCCATGGATGGCGTAGGTAGCGCCCAGGGAGGGTTTACAGCGCCTCCTCGCAGGCCTGTCGACGGATCAGTCCTGAGCGAGACGGCCTGTCTGCACTCGTCCTACTGACTAAGACCGGTCTGGAGGCGCGCCAGGGTGGCGTTGGTAATGCCGGGGATGGCCTCGAGCTGCTCGCGGGACAGAGCGCGTAGTGCCTCCACGCTGGTGATCCCGGCCAGCAGCAGGCGTCGGGCGGTCACCGTGCCGACACCATCGACCGCCGTCAGCGGCGCGGCATGGGCGTCGAGGAAGGCGTGCTGCTGGTCTTCGCTCAAGCCGTCGCAGGCGCCCTGCTGGTAGAGCATCAGCGCCAGCCCGGCCATGCCCTGGCGGATGCGCGGCAGCGGTGGCAGCTGGATGTCGGGGTGAGCCTCGGCCAGGGCTTCCAGAGCGACGATATCCTCGAGCGCCTGACCCAGCAGAGCGCGTTTCTCGGTGGCGTCCTGGCCGTCGATGGCCTGGATCAGAGCGTGTTCGACTCGCTCGGCGCGGGCCTTGAGTTCGAGAGCCAGGGCGTGTCGCTGTTGCTGCTGGTCGTCCATGTCATGAGTCCTGTGGCGGGTGATGACGTTAGTCGTCAGGCAGTTTTAACGCCGTATGGCCAGGTGCAGGCAGTTTACGTATCCAGCCTAGCGCAATTCTCGCAGGCGGTCGGCCAGCTGGTCGGCGACGCTGTCCCAGCTACTGCCCAGCGCGCGTACCAGCGCCGGATAGCCGTCGGCGTCCAGGGTGGTGCTCGCCGCGAATGGCTCCAGGGCGATCACCTCGCCGCGGGCATCGCGCAGCTGCCACTCGCCGCGGGCGATGGCCTGGCCATCGTAACGGCCCTGGAAGTGGGTGACGTCGAGGCGCAGCTCGTAAGCGCCGTCGCGGCGCCCATCCTCGCCGAATACCTGGGTGTCCGGCAGGCGCTCGGCGAGCCGCTGGCGCAAACCGCGCTGCAGCTGCCGCGGCAGGTCCTCGGCCCACAGGTGCTGGCGGGCGCGATTGACGGTGATGTCGTCGAGCTGCATGACGATGCCCTCGGCGTCGAGGTAGTCGGTGACGCGTACCCGCGATACCACCAGCCGCTGGCTGGGCATCTCGACGCGGCTGGTCTGGTCGAGCTCGGCACCCTCCGGCAGGCTATAGCGCTGGGCGCTGGTGCCACCACCGCTGGCGCAGCTGGCCAGCAGGGTGAGTGCCAGCAGCAGTACGGCGATGCTAGGCCAGCGTGGGCCGAACGGGGTCGAGTGGTCGCATGAGCGAAACTGCAGCACGTCGTGATCTCCGTGTTAGGCGGCACGGCCTGGGCCGTGCCGGTGAGCACCATGATGGTCGATCGGACGCGGTTTTGCATCTAGTCCCGCGGTGCCCTGGGCTCCGGGTCGTCGTCGCCACGGCGGTCGAAGATCAGCGCACTGGGCTGCTCGCTGATGGTGCGGGCGGCCGGCTGCAGGTCGCGCATCAGCCGCTCGAGGCGCTGCATGGCGCCGGTCAACTCGCGATAGACGTCTGACTCCGGCGATAGCCCGGAGAGCGTCTCGCGCAGCTCGATCAGGCTGCGGTTGAGGTTATCCGGCATCTCCCGGGTGGCCGGATCGTCGGCAATCGCCTGGAAGGTGGCGGTCAACTGGCGGACTTCATCGAGCATCGCTTCGGACTGCGCCAGATTGCGGTCGAGGCCGCTGAGAATCGGCTCGATCTCGAGGTTGTTGAGCTTGTCGAGCAGGTTGGTGACCTGGGCCTCGATCTGGGCGAACCCGCCGGAGGTGGTGGGGAATACACGCCGCTCCTCGAAGACCTCGGCGACGTACTCGCCCTCCAGGTCGCGCTGGAAGTTGAGGTCGACGAACATCGCCCCGGTGAGCAGGTTGCCATTCTTGAGCGAGGCGCGCAGGCCGATATCGAACAGCCGCTCGAAGCGCGCCTCCCATTCGTCCAGGTCGAAGCGACCATTGTCATCATCGTTGGCGATGCGCTGCGGCTCGATACGCACCAGTACCGGGATGGCAAAGCCCTGACGACCCTCTGGCTGGGTGGCGCTGAAGTTCCATGGCACGCTGGCCACGGTGCCGATACGCACGCCGCGGAACTCCACCGGGGCGCCCCGCGACAGGCCGCGCACGGTGCCATCGATCAGCATCACGTACTCCAGGTAACGGTTGAAGCTACCCTGCAGGGCGCTGTCCTCGTCGGGATAGAGGTTGAAGGTGGTGTCGGGGGCGACCCTCGGTCCGAGAGGGACGTCCTCTGGCACGCCGAAGGTCACACCGCCACCCAGCAGCGCTTCGAAGGATTCGACGTTGACGCGCACCCCTTCGGAGTCGAGGCGCAGGTCGATGCCGCTGGCTGACCAGAAACGGGTGCTCTCGGTAACCAGGACGTCATAGGGGCTCTCGATGAACAGTCGCTGGCGCATCTGACGGTTGTCGGCGTCGAACTCGGTGGCCTCGACGCGGCCCACGGTGTAGCCCTGATAGGTGACCGGGTCGCCGAGTCGCAGCGAGTTGCCCAGTTGGCTGAGCAGATTGATGCGAATGCCTTCGGCGTCCTGGGCGGCGACCGGCGGCTGGTCGAGGACCTCGAACTCGCGGCGCGGCGCATCGCTGCTGCCAGGCTGCAACTGGATATAGGCCCCCGACAGGACGGTGCCAAGCCCGCTGATGCCTTCGCGGCCGATACGCGGCTTGACCACCCAGAAGCGTGTATCGTCGACCAGCATGCGTTCGGCATCGGGGTTGATGCGGGCAGTGATCTCGGTGCTGCGCAGATCGTCGGAGAGGCCCACTCGCTCGACTCGACCGATCTCGACGTTGCGCGTCTTGATCAAGGTGCTGCCGGCCTCGATGCCTTCGGCATTCTCCATCACCAGGGTGATCTGGGTGCCGCGCTGCAGATAGTTGTCATAGGCCAGCCACAGGCCGATCAGGACCGCGATGAAGGGCACGATCCAGATCGGCGACAGGCGCGCCTGGCGGCGGCGCTTGGCCTTGTGGGGCGGGGCAGCGGGGCGTTCTTCGGTCATCAGGCGGTTCCTCGAGCGTCGCGCTCGGTGCTGTCGAGGGCGGGCGGTTCGTCCCAGATCAGGCGTGGGTCGAAGGTCATGGCGGCGAGCATGGTGAGCACCACCACCGCGCCGAAGGCAAGCGCTGCGGGGCCAGGCGTAATCGACATCAGCGCGCCGGCGCGGATCAGCGCCACCAGCATGGCGACCACGAAGACATCGATCATCGACCAGCGGCCGATGAACTCGGTGATGCGATAGAGCACGGTCCGGCTGGCATTGCTCAACTCGTCGCTGCGGTTGATCATCAGGCACAGCCAGGCCAGTGCCAGGATCTTGCCTACCGGCACGATCACGCTGGCGACGAAGATCACCGTGGCTACCGGCCAGTCGCCCATCTGCCATAGCTCGACCACTCCGCCGATGATCGTCGACGGCGAGGTCTGACCCAAGGAGGTGGTGGTCATGATCGGGTAGACGTTGGCCGGGACGTACATCACCACCGAGGCGGCCAGCAGTGCCCAGGTGCGCTGCAGGCTGTGCGGTAGACGTGCATGCAGCCGTTCGCCACAGCGTCGGCACTGGCCGTGGCCGTCGGCGGTAAGGCGGTTGATCAGGCCACAGGTGGGGCAGCCGGTGACTTTCTGTGGGGCAGCGGTCTCGCCGGTGCGCACGCCGCGGGGCGCCAGCGGTTCGCCGGCCAGCGAGAACCACATCCAATCCGAGTCAACCGACTGGGTGGTATACAGCAGCAGAATGGCGAAGGCGCAGAAGGCCCAGAACGCCACGCCGAACTCGATCTGGGCCATGCCGGCGACCTTGATCAGGCTGACCAGGGCGCCAATGATGAAGACGTCGGCCATCATCCATGGATGCAGGTGTGCCAGCGAGCGGGCGATACCGCGGCTGAACGGCAGCGGTTGGCGGCGCAGTAGCCCGAACTGCAGCCAGATCATGCCACACAGGTAGACCGCCGGCAGTACGATGATGGTCAGCGCCACGGCGATCGCCACCAGCGGCTGGTGGAAGCCGAGCATGGTGGAGGCGGTCTCGGAGAGTTCGATGCGATTGCCGACGCCGCCGACCTGAAAACTGATGAATGGGAAGCTCACCGCCATCATCAGTGCCACCAGAGCGCTGCAGGCCAGCGCCATGCTGCGCTGGGCAGGGCGGTAATGGCGCTTGCTGAGGGTGTGGCCGCAGCGCGGACAGTCGGCTCGCTCACGGGCGCGCAGCGGCGGTAACGCCACCACCAGATCGCATTCATGGCAGGCGCGCAGGCGCCGCCGCGTGCGGGGCGGTGGTCCAGGTTCCTGGCACGTGTCGATGGCGTTGTCGGTCATGGTCAGCGGTACCGTCGAGGGGTGAGCCGGCAATCACTGAATTAGTGCCGTGCAGCCCATCCAGTCTGGCATTATGCCGACTGTGACACCACAGTTAAACATTCAATCGTGAATGTTCGATGCAAGTGGTCTCCGGGGATACGAAGAGGACGGCATATGATGATATGGCTGCCGCTAGCGGCGATCGTGGTTGGGCTGGTGATTCTGGTGTGGAGCGCCGAGCGCTTCGTCGACGGCGCGGTCGCGACGTCCCGCCACCTGGGGCTGTCGCCGCTGCTGATCGGCATGCTGGTGATCGGCTTCGGTACCTCGGCCCCGGAGCTGATGGTCTCGGCGCTGGCATCGTTGGAAGGCAGCCCGGGGCTGGCGCTGGGCAATGCCTATGGCTCCAATATCACCAATATCGGTCTGATCCTGGGGTTAGTGGCGCTGGTCTCGCCGCTGGCGGTGCACTCCCAGGTGCTACGCCAGGAGCTGCCGATGCTGGGCGCGGTGACCCTGCTGGCCGCTTGGCAGCTGCGCGACGGCATGATCAGTGGCACCGAGGCCGCCGTGCTGCTGGTGGTACTGGCGCTGTTCATCGGCTTCAGCATCTGGCGCAGTCGCCAGCGCGGTAGCCGCGAGGATGCCCTGGCCAGCGACACCGCCGAAAGCCTCGAACAGCAGTCGATGTCGCTGTCGCGCGGCGTGCTGTGGACCCTGCTGGGGTTGACGCTGCTGATCGTCAGCTCGCGGATCTTGGTGTGGGGCGCGGTGGAGATCGCGGCGGCCTTCGGCGTCAGCGACCTGATCATTGGCTTGACGGTGGTGGCGGTGGGCACCTCGCTGCCCGAGCTCGCCGCGTCGATCAGCGCGTTGCGCCGCCGCGAGCACGATCTGGTACTGGGCAATGTGGTCGGCTCCAACCTGTTCAATACCCTGGCGGTCGTGGGGCTCGCCGGCGTGATCACGCCCATCGAGGCCGCTCCCGAGGTGTTGGCCCGTGACTGGCTGGCGATGGCCGTGATGACCGGTCTGCTGGCGCTGTTTGCGCTGGGCTGGCGCGGCCGGGCGGGGCGTATCAACCGCTATGAAGGGGCGACGCTGCTGGCACTGTTCGTGGCCTATAGCGGTTATCTGGTAGGCAACGTACTGACCCCCTGAGTGTCATCGGCGTGTCGCCAAATTGACACGCAACAGTTGCCGGATTGTCATCCACGCCGCCTAGGGTGGTGCCCCGTAGACTCCACCAAGACGAGGCACTCCCATGGCATTTCCGCATGCACTGTATCGCACCCTTCTGAGCACCGGCGCCGCCGGCCTGGTGCTCTGCTCGAGCCTGGCCAGCGCCGACCTGGCAGAACGCTTCAGCGATGCCGATGGCGACATGGTCGCCGATGCCCCCAGCGACGAGTCGCAGTGGGTAGATCCGGATACGCTGGTGTTTGCCTACACCCCGGTGGAAGATCCGGCGGTTTATGCCGAAGTCTGGGCGGGTTTTTTGGAGCACATGGAGGAGGTCACTGGCAAGCGGGTTCAGTTCTTCCCGGTGCAGTCCAACTCGGCCCAGCTCGAGGCGATGCGTGCCGGCCGCCTGCATGTAGCGGGCTTCAATACCGGTGGCGTGCCGGTAGCGGTCAACTGCTCGGGCTTTGTGCCCTTCACCATGATGGCCTCCGAGGATGGCTCGTTCGGCTACGAGATGGAGATCATTACCTACCCGGGCAGCGGCATCGAGCGTGTCGAAGACCTCGAGGGTCGCAACCTGGCCTTTACCTCGCCGACCTCCAATTCAGGCTTCCGTGCACCGTCGGCGCTGCTGCGCTCGGAGTATGGCCTCGAAGCCGATGAAGACTTCGAAGCGGCATTCTCCGGCAGCCACGACAACTCCATTCTGGGCGTGGTCAATGCCGACTATGACGCAGCGGCCATCGCCAACTCGGTGAGCAACCGAATGATCGCCCGCGGCGTGGTCGAGGAGGGTGACTATGACGTCATCTACACCTCCGAGACGTTCCCTACCACCGCCTATGGCCATGTCTACAACCTGCACCCCGAGCTGGTTGAGCGGGTCACTGAGGCGTTCGAGACCTTCGAGTGGGAGGGCAGTGCGCTGGAGGAGGAGTTCGCCAACTCCGGCGAGTCGCAGTTCATTCCGATCACCTACCAGGAGCACTGGGCGGTGATTCGCACCATTGCCGACGCTAACGGCGTGACCTACGACTGCGACTGACCGCTGCCAACGACGTGACGGACGTGCCGCCGGGGGATGCATATCCCCCGGCGGCACGTCGCGACGGGAGATACTCAGATGCTTACCTTAAGCGCGGTGACTAAGCGCTATGCCACCGGCGATCTGGCCTTGAACGACATCCATCTGTCGCTGCCACGCGGCCAGGTGATGGCGTTGATCGGCCCCTCGGGGGCCGGCAAGAGCACCCTGATTCGCTGCGTCAATCGTCTGGTCGAGCCCAGCGGTGGCAGCATTCACCTCGAGGATACCGAGCTCACCGGGCTCTCGAGCGGACGCCTGCGTCAGGCGCGTCGGGCCATGGCGATGATCTTCCAGGAGTATGCGCTGGTGGATCGCCTCACGGTGATGGAGAACGTGCTTTCCGGGCGGCTCGGCTACGTCGGTTTCTGGCGCAGCTTTCTGCGCCGCTACCCGAAGACCGATGTGATCGAGGCGTTTCGGCTGCTCGAGCGGGTCGGCCTGGGGCATGCGCTGGACAAGCGCGCCGATGCGCTCTCCGGCGGCCAGCGCCAGCGGGTGGGTATCGCCCGTGCACTGCTGCAGGACCCGCGCCTGCTGCTGGTCGATGAACCCACCGCAAGCCTCGATCCCAAGACCTCGCGCCAGATCATGCGCTTGATCCGCGAGCTGTGTGCCGAGCGCGACCTGGCGGCGATCATCAATATCCACGATGTCAGCCTGGCGCGGCAGTTTGCCGATCGCATCGTCGGGCTGCGTGGCGGCGAGATCGTCTTCGATGGCAAGCCCGGCGAACTCAACGCCGAGATCCTTACCACCATCTACGGTGAAGAGGACTGGAGCAACGAAGAGGGCGAAGAAGACGCTGACGATGCCATGCAGGTAACGCCGGCACCGGCGCTGGCCATGGGGGGCGGGCGATGAGTGCTGCACGTGAACGCCTGGCCGAGCAGGGCGAGTGGCGTCGGCTGGCGCTGATCGGCGATGCGCGGCTGCGCTGGCTGCTGGTGATTGGCGTGGTGCTGTACCTGGTGCTGGCGCTGAGCACGATCAGCGTCAACTGGGAACGGGTCGCCGAGGGCATGAGCCGCGGGCTCAATTTCCTGTCCGCCTTCGCTCAGCCGGACTTCGTCAGCCGACGCGGCGATATCGTCAACGGCCTGCTGGAAAGCCTGACCATGACCCTGACCTCGACGGTGATCGGCGTCGTGCTGGCGATCCCGGTAGGGCTCGGCGCGGCACGCAATATCTCGCCGCTGCCGGTGTATCTGCTGTGTCGCGGCATCATCACCGTATCGCGCACCTTCCAGGAGGTCATCATCGCCATCCTGTTCGTGGTGATGTTCGGCTTCGGCCCGCTGGCGGGGATGATCACCCTGGCATTTGCCACCATCGGCTTCATGGCCAAGCTGCTCGCCGAGGACATCGAAGACCTCGACTGGCGCCAGGTCGAGGCGGTGCGAGCGACTGGCGCCAGTTGGTTGCAGACCATGAACCACGCGGTGCAGCCGCAGGTGATGCCGCGCCTGATCGGTCTCTCCATGTACCGGCTGGACATCAACTTCCGCGAGTCGGCGGTGATCGGCATCGTCGGTGCCGGTGGCATCGGCGCGACCCTCAATACGTCGATCAGCCGCTACGAGTACGATACCTCGGCGGCGATCCTGCTGATCATCATCGGCATCGTGCTGCTGAGCGAGTACAGCTCCAGCCACGTGCGCCGCTGGACCCAGTGATGCAATGGCTGCGCGCATTGCATCGTCTTATAGAGGAGTAAATAAATGCCGGTTTCGACCAATGAGCAGGGTGAACCGATCTGGCGCCTGCGCACCACCCGCGCCCAGTGGTTGGGCTATCTCGCCTGGCTGGCAGGGATCTCGCTGTTCCTGCTGTGCTGGAAGCTGATTTCCGACAACACCATGTGGGTGTTCGTCGAAGACGCCGGCCGCCAGGGCAGCGACCTGATCAGCCGCATGCTGCCGCCGCAGTGGAGCTATGCCCAGCGGCTGTGGCAGCCGATGTGGGATACCCTCAACATCGCCACCCTGGGTACGCTGCTGGGCATCGCCATGGCCTTTCCGGTGGCCTTTCTGGCGGCGCGCAATACCAGCCCGCATCCGCTGGTGCGTAGCGCCGCACTGGTCGTCATCGTCTCCTCGCGTTCGATCAACTCACTGATCTGGGCGATGCTGCTGGTGACCATCCTCGGGCCAGGCGTGCTCGCCGGGATCATCGCCATCGCGCTACGCTCCATCGGCTTCGTCGGCAAGCTGCTCTATGAAGCCATCGAGGAGATCCACCCGACCCCGGTGGAGGCGATCAACGCCACCGGTGCCAGTCGCATGCAGGTGATGAGCTATGCCGTGCTGCCCCAGGTAATGCCCGCCTTTGCCGGGATCAGCGTCTACCGCTGGGACATCAATATCCGCGAGTCGACGGTGCTGGGGCTGGTCGGCGCCGGCGGCATTGGCCTGCAGCTCAACTCGGCGATCAACAGTCTGGCGTGGAACCAGGTCAGCGTGATCTTCCTGATGATATTCGTCACGGTACTGGCCTCGGAGTGGGTGTCGGCACGGGTGCGTCGCGCCATCATCTAGGCCATGCACGAGAGCTGGTGTGCTGCCCTGCGGCAACGCGACACACCGTTAGCGAAGAAACCTTCTTTAGTCGTACGCCTCCTATACGTAACATGACCAAGCCGGCGCAATAGGGCGCCGGTAACGGGTATTAACGCTGCCAAGCGTCTAGGCTTAGGCTGCAACGCCCCGTCAGTCGCACAGAAATGCGCAACGGCCTGCCAGGCCCGAGTGACAAGACGTGGTGGCGAGCCGCCATCCCTTCGCATCGATCGCGGCGATCACGAGTCAGTGTCTTCGTAGGGAGTATCATGATGGAGCTTGATCCGCTCGTCCTGTCACGCATGCAGTTCGCCTTCGTCGTCTCGTTTCACGCCATCTTTCCGGTCTTCACCATCGGCCTGGCATCCTATATCGCCTTGCTGCACGGCCTGTTCTACAAGACCGAAAACCCCGCCTGGGAGCGCCTGGCGGTGTTCTGGACCAAGGTCTTCGCCGTGGTCTTTGGCATGGGGGTGGTGTCGGGCATCGTGATGTCCTTCCAGTTCGGCACCAACTGGAGCAACTTCTCCCAGGCCGCCGCCAACTTCCTCGGGCCGGTGCTCAGCTACGAGGTGGTGACCGCCTTCTTCCTCGAGGCCGGGTTCCTCGGCGTGCTGCTGTTCGGGCGCGGCAAGGTGCCCCAGGGCGTACACCTATTCGCCGCGATCATGGTGGCGTTGGGCACCTTCATCTCGACGTTCTGGATTCTCTCGGCGAATAGCTGGATGCACACCCCGGCGGGGGTCGAGTTCAGTGACAACTCCTTCTACGTGGTGTCGTGGATGGAGGCGATCTTCAATCCGTCGTTCCCGTATCGCTTCGGACACATGGCGCTGGCGTCGTTCATCACCGGCGGCTTCGTGGTCGCCGGGGTAAGCGCCTGGTACCTGCTCCAGGGGCGCGACGTGGACGCCAACAAGCGTGCGCTGTCGATGTGCCTGTGGCTGCTGTTGTTCCTGACCCCGGCCCAGGCGCTGATGGGCGATTTCCACGGGCTCAATACCCTGGAGCATCAGCCGACCAAGGTGGCGGCGATGGAGGGCAACTGGGAGACCGCCCAAGGCGTCCCGCTGCTGTTGTTCGCGCTGCCTGATCAGGCGGCCCAGGAGAACCGCCTGGAGATCGGCATTCCGCGCCTGGCCAGCTTGATCCTGACCCACGATCTGGACGGCGAGGTGCCGGGGCTCAACGAGGTCAGCGTTGAGCAGCAACCGCCGGTGGCGTTGGTGTTCTGGGCCTTCCGGGTCATGGTCGGCCTGGGCTTTGTGATGATTGCGGTAGCGCTGGCGGGGCTGGTGCTGCGTCGCGGTGGCCGGGTCTATGAGCATCGCGGCTACCTGCAGCTGCTGCGGCTAATGAGCGTCACACCCTTCATTGCAGTACTGGCTGGCTGGATCGTCACCGAGTCGGGGCGCGCGCCGTGGCTGGTCTACGGCATGATGAGCCACGCCGAGGGCTTGACGCCGTCGCTGACCGGCGGCATGGCGCTGTTTACCCTGATTGGCTATGCAGCGGTCTATGCGGTGGTGTTCTATGCCGGGGTCTACTACCTGACCCGGGTGGTGCGTAACGGCATGTTGCCCAAGGACGAGGAGCGCTTGATCGATGAGGTCGAGCGGCCCAAGCGGCCGTGGTCGGCGACGCATATTCCCTTCGACGACGATCCCGCACCGGCACAGAGGAGCTGAGCCATGGAAATGTTCGACCTGTCATTGATCTGGGCGGTGATCATCGGCTTCGGCATCATGATGTACGTGCTCATGGATGGTTTCGATCTGGGCCTGGGGATCCTGTTCCCCTTCGCCCCCGACGAGGACGCCCGCGACGTGATGATGAACTCGGTGGCGCCGGTGTGGGACGGCAACGAGACCTGGCTGGTGCTGGGCGGTGCCGGATTGCTGGGAGCCTTCCCGCTGGTCTATTCGGTGTTCCTGCCGGCGCTCTATATCGGCGTGTTCCTGATGCTGGCCGGGCTGGTGTTCCGCGGCGTGGCCTTCGAGCTACGCTTCAAGTCGCGCAAGAATCGCCACTGGTGGAACCGCGCCTTCTGTTGGGGGTCGTCGGTGGCGGCGTTCGCCCAGGGCGCGGTGGTCGGCACCTATATCCAGGGCTTCGAGACCGAGAACTTCGCCTACGTGGGCGGGGCCTTCGACTGGCTGACGCCGTTCACCGTACTCACCGGCATCGGCATGATGATCGGCTATGCGCTACTGGGTACCACCTGGCTGATCCTCAAGTCGGAGGGTTACATTCAGGAGTGGGCTTACCGACTGACGCCCAAGCTGCTGGTAGGTGTGGTGGTGATCTTCCTTGCCATCAGCCTGTGGACGCCGTTCGTCAATCCCGTCGTCTGGCAGCGCTGGTTCGGCAATATCCAGATCATCTGGGTGCTGCCGGGACTGGCCGCAGCGTGCATGGCGCTGCTGGTGATGTCGATCAGGCAGCGCCGCGAGCTGCTGCCGTTCATGTCGACACTGGGGATCTTCCTGTTCACCTACCTGGGCCTGGTGGTCAGCAAGTGGCCGGTGATCGTGCCGCCGGACTACACCATCTGGGATGCCGCCTCGGCGCCCGAGTCGCAGCTGTTCCTGCTGATCGGGGTGCTGTTCGTGATTCCCATCATCCTGACCTATACCGCCTGGACCTACTGGGTGTTCCGCGGCAAGGTCAAGGTGGGTGAGGGCTATCACTGAGGTCGCCAGCGTGGGGCCGCAAGACGCAGCGTTGACGCCGCGCCGCTGGCTGGGCCGCCTGGCCGCCCGCCAGCGGCGTCTGATCGGCCTGTCGATGGGCGCGGGGCTGTGCGTCGGACTGGCCACCATCGTGCAGATGGCACTGATTGCCGGCTGGCTCAGCGCACTGCTGGTGGATGATGCCGAACCGGCGGCGCTTGCCGGCCTGGGGGTGGCGCTGATCGTCGTACTGGCGCTGCGCGCGGCGGCCCAGTGGGCACAGGAGGTGGCCGGCCAGGAAGCCAGCCTGCGCATTCGCCAGGCGGCGCGCTCCGAGCTGCTGGCGCATATCGAGGCGCTGGGGCCGGTGCGGCTGGGTGGGCGCCACAGCGCCGCCCTGGGTGGCCAGCTGGTGGAACAGGTCGAGGCGCTGGATGGCTACTTCGCGCGTTTCTTGCCGCAGCTGCGCCTGGCCGTGGCGATCCCCGCGGTCATCGCCGTGCTGGTGCTGTGGCTCGACTGGCTGGCGGCGATCTTCCTGCTGCTGGCGGCGCCGATGATCCCGCTGTTCATGGCGCTGGTGGGGATCGGCGCCGAGCGCCTCAACCGGCAGCAGTTCGCCGCCGTCAGCCGGTTGGCGGGGCATTTTCTCGACCGCGTGCGCGGCATCACCACCCTGCAGCTGTTCAATCGCGCCGAGCAGGCCAGCGCCGAGGTGCACGCCGCCGCCGACGACTATCGGCGCCTGAGCATGCGCACCCTGCGGCTGGCGTTCCTCTCCTCGGCGGTACTCGAGTTCTTTGCCGCGGTGGCCATCGCGGTCCTGGCGATCTATATCGGCTTCGGCCTGCTTGGCTATATCGACTACGGCCCCTCGCCGCAACTGACGCTGTTCAGCGGCCTATTGATCCTGCTGCTGGCGCCGGAATTCTTCCAGCCGTTGCGCACCCTGTCGCAGCACTATCATGACCGTGCCGCGGCGCTGGGCGCCGCCGATGCGCTGGTGGCGCTGCTCAATGTGCCGCTGGCGAAAGGCACCGCCCGGCGCCAGCCAAGCGACGGCCAGTCGGGGGTGTCGCTGGATGGGGTGAGTGTCACCTTTGCCGGTCGCGGGCGAGTGCTGGGGCCGCTGGATCTCACCATCGCACCCGGCGAGTGCGTCGCCCTGGTAGGCCCCTCCGGGGCCGGCAAGTCGACGCTGCTGCAGCTGATTGCCGGCTTCGTCGACAGCGACACGGGACGCGTGACGGTGCCGGCCGGCGAGGTCGCCTGGATGGATCAGCGGCCGCTGCTGATCCACGGCAGCCTGGCCGATAACCTGCGTCTGGCGGCCCCGGAGGCAAGCGACGCGGATATCGAGAGGGCGCTCGAGCAGGCGGGGCTCGGCGAGCTGCTCACCGAGCTGCCGGCGGGGATCGACACCGCGCTGGGTGAGCGCGGCGCCGGGCTCTCCGGCGGCCAGGCCCAGCGCCTGGCGCTGGCACGGGTGTTCTTGTCGGGCGCATCGCTGGTGCTGCTCGACGAGCCTACCGCGAGTGTCGACGACGACACCCAGATGGCGCTCATCGAGGCGCTCAAGGCGCTGACGGCGGCGGGGCGGACCCTGGTCATCGCCACCCACCATCCGGCATTGATGGGAATGGCCGGCCGCGTGGTACGCCTCGAGAACGGCAGGCGCATCGATGAGGTGATGCCATGAGCCGGCTGGCGAGCATCTACCGCGAGCTACGCCCCTGGCTCAAGCTGCTCGGCCGACGCCGTGGGCGGCTGGCGCTGGGCGCGTTGCTGATGGCGATCACTGCCTTCGCCGGTATCGGCCTGCTGGCGCTGTCGGGCTGGTTCATTACCGCCACCGCGCTGACCGGCATGCTGCTGGCAGCCGGGGTGGCGGCGAGTCTCGACGTCTATGTGCCCGGCGGTGGGATTCGCTTCTTCGCGCTGACCCGCACCGTGGCCCGCTATCTCGAGCGAGTCTACAACCACGACAGCGTGCTGCGCCTGCTGGCCGACCTGCGTGGCGGCATGTTCCGGGTGCTGGTGCGCCTCGACGGCCAGGCGCTGTCGAAGCGGCGCGCCAGCGAGTGGCTGAACCGCCTGACCGCCGATATCGACACCCTCGACAGCCTCTACCTGCGCCTGCTCGCGCCGCCGCTGGTGGCACTGCTGGCGATTGCCGGCCTGACGCTGCTGATTGGCGTGTTCCTGCCTTGGGCGGGGGCGCTGGCGGGCGGCTTGCTGCTGGGGCTGTGGATGTTGCTTACCCTGGGGCAGGCGCGCCTGGGCATGGCGGCGAGCCAGCGTCGGGTGGCCAGCCTGGACCGCTTGCGCAGCCGCGCCATCGAGCATGTCCAGGGGCTCGCCGAGCTCAGCGCCTATACCAGCCTGGCGGCCCATCGTCGGCGCCTGGACGAGCACCAGCAGGCGCTGTATGCCGATCAGCGTCTGCTCGGTCGGCGTGCGGCACTCGGCAATGCCCTGGTGGGGCTGGGGGTTGGCGTGACGCTGCTGGCGGTGCTGTGGCTGGCCAGCCTGGCCTATGCTGGCGGCGTCTTGAGCGGGCCGCTGGTGGTGATGATGCCGCTGGCGGTGCTGGCGCTGGCCGAGACGCTGGGGCTGCTGCCCAGCGCCTTCACCCAGCTGGGGGCGACCCGTGCCGCGGCCCGGCGCCTCAACGCCCTGGGCGCCGCCCAGGGGGCGATAGACGACCCCAAGCAGCCGGCGGCGCTAGACTCGGCCACGCCTCGCCTCGCGTTCGAGGCAGTGTCGCTGCGCTATCCGGGGGCGCTGCAGCCGGCGCTGGAGCAAGTCTCGCTGTGCCTGGAGGCCGGACAGCGGCTGGCGCTGCTGGGTGCCTCGGGGGCCGGCAAGTCGAGCCTGGCCCAGCTGGCCACTCGGCTGATCGACCCCCAGGTGGGCCGGGTGACCCTCGACGACCAGCCGCTGGCGGAGCTGGCACTGCACGAGGTGCGCGGCTGCGTCGGGCTGCTGACCCAGCAGGGCGAGCTGTTCGACGACAGCCTGGCCGCCAATCTGCGCTTGGGCGCTCCCCAGGCCAGCGACTCCCAGCTGTGGCAGGCGCTGGCGACGGTCGAGCTGGAGGTCTGGGCGCAGCAGGCTCAGGGCCTGGCAACGCGGGTCGGCGAGGGCGGCCAACAGCTTTCGGGTGGCCAGGCCCGGCGCCTGTGCCTGGCGCGGCTGCTGCTGGCCGAGCCGCGCATCGTGATTCTCGACGAGCCCTTCGCCGGCCTCGATGCGGCGCTCGCCGAGCGCATCGCCGCGCGCCTCGACCACTGGCTTGCTGGACGCAGCCTGCTGCTGCTCTGCCATCAGCGGCAGGGGCAGCCGCTGGCGACGCTAGGGGTGAGCGACTGGACGCAATTAGCGGCGGGGCGGGTGGTGGCCTCGAAGCACACTTAGCCTCGGATAACGCCTTGTGAGGCCTGGCGACGGCATAGTCCCGAACGATGCTGCGTGCGGCAATGTTGGGTATCCAACGTTGGCACGCGTCGCTCTGGGTGGTTTTGCGCAAACGGTCAAAGTGTCGCAGGATGGAGTAAATCCGTGCCGCTGCCTGATCAGGAACTCATCATGCAAGACTTCATCACCCGCCTGCCCAAGGCCGAACTGCACCTGCATATCGAGGGCTCATTGGAGCCCGAACTGATGTTCGCCCTCGCCGAACGCAACGCTGTGGCGCTGCCCTATGCAAGCGTCGAGGAGGTGCGTGCGGCCTACCAGTTCGATGACCTGCAGTCGTTCCTGGATCTCTACTACCAGGGCATGAGCGTGCTGCGCACGGCCGAGGATTTCTTCGACCTGGCCATGGACTACTTCCGCCGCGCCAGCGCCGAAGGCGTGGTCCACGTCGAGCTGCACTTCGACCCCCAGGCGCATCTGGCGCGGGGCATCGAACTCGGCGCGGTGATCGAAGGGCTGGCCCGTGCCTGCCGGCTGGCCCGGCGCGAGCTCGACCTGAGCAGCGCCCTGATCATGGCGTTTCTGCGCGACCGCCCGGCGGACGAGGCGATGCAGGTGCTCGAGCGCGCCGCGCCCTATTGGGAAATGCTCGACGCCATCGGGCTGGACAGCGCCGAGCACGGTCATCCACCGGAGAAGTTCGTCGAGGTGTTCGAGCGCGCCCGGGCGCTGGGGATCGCACGGGTCGCCCACGCCGGCGAGGAGGGGCCGCCGGCCTATATCACCCAGGCACTGGATCTGCTCGACGTGTGCCGCATCGATCACGGCGTGCGCTGCCTCGAGGATCCTGCTCTGGTCGAGCGGCTGCGCGCACTGCGGATGCCGCTGACGGTCTGCCCGCTCTCCAACGTCAAGCTCAAGGTCGTCGAGCGCATCGACGACCATCCGCTGCCGCAGCTGCTGGAGGCTGGGCTGCTGTTGACCATCAACTCCGATGATCCGGCCTATTTCGGCGGTGGTATGTGCGACAACTTCCTGGCTTGCCAGCGCGCCTTCGGCTGGACGGAGGCCACCCTGCTGGGACTGGCACGCAATGCCATCGAGGTGGCCTTCATGGACGACGCGCGGCGCAGTGAGCTGCTGGCGCGTCTGGATTCAATGGCCTAAAGCAAGCCGAGCTTATTACTCCAGATTGCGCATCCACTGTTTGACCAGGCGCCGGTCGCGGCGACTCGCCAGACGTTGGGTATCGATCTGGGCCGGGGTGATCGAGCAGGCGTCGCCGTCATCGTCCAGTAGAAAGCGACGTCGCGCGCCCACTGGCCGATCCTCTGAGCCGTAGATGGCGATCACCCGCAGCTCGATGGCCTTGAAGGTCAGCTCAGCGGTGGGGCGGTGGCCGTCAAGCTGGATATCGTAGGCCTCGGCAACCCGTTCTATCAGCGCCTGGAAAGTGCCGATATGCAGGTAACCGCCGGAGGAGAGCGGCCCCTGATGGCTGCGATACTCGGTTTGCCCGTCGTCGTTGGACTGCTGGTAGTCGCTGACATCGAGCAGCAGCGGCTCTTGCGAGGTCTCGATGCGTACCACGATGTGCTGGATGAAGATCGCCTCGGCGCTCATGTTGCTGATCAGGCAGAGTGAGTCGATGTCCTTGCCCTGGCCGCGGTTGATGATCAACCGCGCACGACGCTGGCGGATATAGCCGTTGTAGAGCAGCTGGGCGTAGAACAGCCAGACGAAGAGGGTGAGGACACCGGCGATCGCATTGATCGCCGGGGCGTGATCGCTGATCCATTGCATAGGGTGAACGTCCTGTTCGCGTCGCTTGTTTACTGGATGTCGAGCTGATAGGTCTGCCAATCGCTATGCGTGGCGTGGCGGTCATAGACGGCGCGGCCGCGATAGTTCTGCTCGCGGGTGATCCAGCGCACGAACGGCCAGCCGTGGCCGCGCGCTTCTTCACGCAGCGCGTCGAGCATCGTGTCGACTGCACCGCCGCCGCGGTGGGCCGGGTCGACATAGAGGTCATCGAGAAAGCCGATGTACGTGCCGCGCAGCGGCGACGGCATGGCGCGGTAGTGCATCAGGCCAATGGCCTGGCCGTCCTCGTTCTTCGCCAGCCGACAGTAGAAAGCCATGTCCTCCAGATGTATCCACCCCCATACGGTGTCCAGCGTCTGCTCGGTCATCGCCACGCCGTAGTAGTCGGCGTAGCCGCGATAGAGGCGAATCCACTCGGGCTGATCGACGGCTTGGGGGGAGGCCAGGGTGACGGTCATGGGCGATTCTCCGCTGGATAAAGGCATTGGCGCTATGTCCAGACTACCATCGAGGGCCGAGATCGCCACCTGGTGCTGCTTGGGTATTCAGACAACGACACCGGCCTGAGCCGGTATCGTCATGCTGGCCGTCCTGACGATACGGTGCTACGGCAGTGCCGGCACTTCGAACTCCGGCATCTCACCGGTGAGAGTGTGCAGGAAGGCGGTGATATCGTCGATCTTGTCCTCCTCGAACTCGCGGCCGAGCATTTCGCTGCCCATGATGGCGACAGCTTCCTCGAGGGTCGCGGTGGCGCCGTTGTTCATGTAGGGGTAGGTCACGCCGACGTTGCGCAGCGTTGGGGTGCGGAAGCGGTACATGTCGCGCTCCTCACCGGTAACCTCGTAGCGACCCACGTCGCTGGAACCCGGCACCTGGATGCGGTGGAAGTTGCTGTCGGTGAAGGCGGGGCCACTGTGACAAGCGGCGCAGCCGTTATCGACGAAGGCCGCCATGCCGCGCTTTTCCTGCTCGTTGAGCGCGTCGAGATCGCCGCGTAGGTAGCGGTCGAAGGGCGAGTTCGGCGTATTCAAGGTACGCTGGAAACTGGCCAGCGCCTTGGCCAGGTTGTCGGTGCTGATGGGGTCGTCGTCATCAGGATAGGCGGCAGCGAACTTCTCCTGATACAGCGAGAATTCGGTCAGCCGTTCGATGGCGTGCTCGAGCTGCATGGCCATCTCGATATCGGCCTCAATGGGCCCCAGCGCCTGGCCTTCGAGATCCGGTTCGCGACCGTCCCAGAACTGCGATTCGAGGAATCCCGCGTTGAGTACGGTGGGGGTGTTGCGCTCGCCGATCTGGCCGTCGTGGCCGGTGGCGCGTGGGATACGGTCGCTCCAACCCAGCGCCGGGTTATGGCAGGTGGCGCAGCTGATCACGCCACTGGCGGAAATGCGCGGCTCGAAGAACAGCATGTTGCCGAGGTCGACCTTCTCCTCGGTCAGCGAGTTATCGGCAGGAATCGGCGGAAAATGTGGCAGTGGTTCGAAGCGCTCACGATAGTCGGCAAAGCCGTCATCGCCGCTGGCGCTGAGCGATATTCCCAGCAGCGCGCTTGCGCCAATTGCACCGATCCAGGATGTCTTGTGTTGCATGTTTGGTTTCCCCTCTTCTTATCCCTATATCCGTTTTTCACACCACATCAGAGACGAGAAAGCGGTGCCATATCAGGCTAAGGGGCAGCAGGGAAACGTGCCTTGAGCTGGGTCAAGCAAGCATATGACGCAGGCATAAAAAGGGGCGACCATTGTGGATGGCCGCCCAATCAGCGCAACGCTCATGTACCTGCTACACGGAGTCCCGTGGATGGCTATCAGGGCGTAGAGGCGACGTCGCGCTGGTGCACACATTCACCGCCTGCCCAGGTGGCATAGACGCTGCGGTCGTCGCCGAGCATCATCAGCGCGAACAGCTGCTCGGCGAGGTTGCGGGTCCTGGCGCTGCGGCGGGCCAGCAGCGGGGTGGCGGCGGGGTCGAGGACCACGATGTCGGCTTCCTTGCCCTGGCGCAGGCTGCCGATATGGGTATCGAGGTGCAGCGCCCGGGCATTGCCCAGGGTCAGGCGGTAGAAGCCCTGCCAGGCGGTCAGCGGCTGGCCGAGCAGCTGGCCGACCTGGTAGGCCGCCTTGAGGGTGGCCAGTCCCGACAGATCGGTGCCGCCGCCGACGTCGCTGGCCAAGGTGGTGTTGAGGCCCGCCTCGCGGCATGCCAGGCGGTCGAACAGCCCGCTGCCGAGGAACAGGTTGGAGGTCGGGCAGAAGGCGATATTGGCACCGGCGGCGGCCAGTCGGTTGCGCATCGGCTGGTCGAGGTGGATGCCGTGGGCGAAGGTGCTGCGCGGCCCCACCAGGCCATAGCGCTCGTAAACGCCGAGATAGTCGCGACAGTCCGGGAACAGCTCGGCGACCCAGTCGATTTCGCCCTTGTTCTCTGACAGATGCGTCTGCAGGTGCAGGTCCGGGGCGGTGCGCAGGATGCCGCCCACGGTATCCAGCTGGGCCGGGCTGGAGGTCGGCGCGAAACGCGGCGTCAGGGTATAGCCGAGGCGGTCCTTGCCGTGCCAGTCGCCGATCAGCCGCTCGCTGTCGCGTACGCCACTGTCGACGCTGTCGGTCAGCGCCTCGGGAGCGTGGCGATCCATCAGCACCTTGCCGGCCAGCATGCGCAGGCCGCGGCGCTGGGCGGCGGCGAAGAAGGTGTCCACCGACACCGGGTGCGAGGTGCAGAACACCTGGGCGGTGGTGGTGCCGACCCGCAGCTGCTCATCGAGGAATGCCTCGGCGACGTTCTCGGCGTGGGCGCGCTCGGCGAAGCGGCACTCCTCGGGGAAGGTGTACTCGTTGAGCCAGTCGAGCAGCTGGCGGCCGTAGGAGGCCATGATATCGAGCTGCACATAGTGCACGTGGCTGTCGATGAAGCCGGGCATCATCAGCTTGCCGGCATAGTCGACCCGCTCGATGCCGGCGGGCAGCTGCGGGGCCAGCTCGGCATAGTCGCCGATCGCCTGAATGCGGCCATTGACCAGCCAGATGGCGCCGTCTTCGAGGTGCAGCAGGCTTCCCGGCTCCGGCGTGTCGCCTTCACCGGGGTCGTTGAGAAAGCTCACCACGGGGCCGCGCAGCAGGCGTCCCGCTGAAGGGGCAGCGTTGGTCATGTCGTTCTCCGTCTGGGCGGGGGCTTGGCCCCGGCCGTCATTCGTTCGTCGGGGGCGCAAACGCCTCGCGCAGGGTGTCCGGGGCCACGCCGCGGCGATCGTCGTGCGCTACGGCAGGCTTGAGCGTCAACAGCTCGGTTACTACCGATAGCGCGATCTCGTAGGGCAGCTTGCCCTTGGCGCCGGCCACCCCGATCGGGCAGCGCACCTCGCGTTCCAGGCGCGCCTGTGGGTGCCCGGCATCGCGCAGACGGCGCTGGAAGCTGGCCCATTTGCTATGCGAGCCGATCAGGCCGATGGAGGCGCAGTCGCCGCGGGCCAGCAGCGCATCGACCAGCGCGCAGTCCTCGCCGTGGTCGTGGGTCATCACCAGCGCATGGCAACCGCGGGGCAGCTTGGCCACCGCCACGGCCGGGTCCGGCGCGTGGTGCTTTACCAGGCGTGGCTGCTGCGTTGCCGGAAAGACGTCGTCACGGCTGTCGAACCAGTGCACGCGCCAGGCCAGCGGGGCGATCAAGCCCACCAGGGCCTGGCCAACGTGGCCGGCGCCGAACACCGCAACCTGCATCTCGGCACCGGCGAACAGCTCGATCAGTACATGCACATAGCCGCCGCAGCACTGGCCGCTGCGCCCGCCCAGGGGAAAGGCCTCGAGGCGGGTGCCGGACTCACCCTGGGCCAGCGCCTCGCGGGCGCAGGCGATGACCTGGAACTCGAAGCTGCCGCCACCCAGGGTGTCGTGTACGGCGTCCTCGGTGATCACCATCTTGGCGCCGGGCTCGCGGGGCGTGGAGCCTGCCGCGCCGACCACGCTGGCCAGGGCATGCGGCTGCGCCTCGCGCTGCAGCGAATGCAGTGCGGCGTGCCAGGGCAGGGCAGTGCCTTGCTGCTGCAGGGATGCCTCAGGCCGGTGCATGCTGCGTCTCTCGAGTATCAGCACCTTGGCGCAGCGCCTCGGCGGCCATCAGCACCCGCTCCGGCGTCGCTGGCGTATCCAGCCGTGGGCAGAGGCGATAGTCGACGAGGCTCGATAGCGCGTCGCGCAGCGCCGACCACACGCTCATGCCGAGCATAAACGGCGGCTCGCCCACCGCCTTGGAGCGGTAGATGCTGGCCTGGGAGTTGGGGTGGCCCTGCATCAGTGCGACGTTGAACAGCGGCGACAGATCGCCGAAGGCGGGGATCTTGTAGGTGGCGGGGCCGTCGCTGATCAGGCGGCCGGCGTCGTTCCATTTCAGCTCCTCGCTGGTCAGCCAGCCCATGCCCTGGATGAAGCCGCCCTCGACCTGACCGATATCGATAGCCGGGTTCAGCGAGTCGCCGACGTCGTGGAGGATATCGACGCGATCCACCTGGTACTCGCCGCTCAGGGTATCGACGCTGACCTCGGCCACCGCGGCGCCGAAGGCGTAGTAGTAGAACGGCCGGCCCTTGGCGGTCTCGCGGTCGTAGTGGATCAGCGGCGTGGAGTAGAAACCCTTCTCCGACAACGAGATGCGCGACAGGTAGGCGGCCTGCACCAGTTCGCCCCAGGCGATGCGGCGCTCCGCTTCGCCGCTGCCGGCGATCAGCTCGCCGCCCTCGAGGCGCATGCCCTCGCGGTCGAGGCCGCCACGGTCGGCACCGAAGTGCTCGGCGGCGAAGTCGAACAGCCGCTCCTTGAGCTTGAGGCTGGCATCGCGGGCGGCCTGGCCATTGAGATCGGCGCCGCTGGAGGCCGCGGTGGGCGAGGTGTTGGGCACCTTGTCTGTACGCGTGGCGGTAATGCGTACCTGCTCCAGGTCGAGGCCCAGCTCGCGGGCCACCACCTGGCACACCTTGGTGTGCAGGCCCTGGCCCATCTCGGTGCCGCCGTGATTGATCATCACGCTGCCGTCGGTATAGACGTGGAGCAGGGCGCCGGCCTGGTTGAGATGCTTGGCGGTGAACGAGATGCCGAACTTCACCGGCGTCAGCGCCAGGCCCTTCTTGATGATCGGGTTGCGCGCATTGTGGGCGGCCACGGCCTCACGGCGCGCCCAGTAGTCGCTGCTCTGCTCGAGCTGGGCGATCAGGTCGTGAAGCAGGCCGAGCTGCTCCACCGGCTGGCCGTAGTGGGTGACGTCGCGCTTGATGCCGTGCTCCTCGGCGGCGCGATAGAGATTGCGCTTGCGGATGGTCAGCGGGTCCTCGCCGAGGCGCCGGGCGATATCGTCCAGCGCTGCCTCGATGATCATCATGCCCTGGGGGCCGCCGAACCCGCGGAAGGCGGTGTTGGACGCGGTATGGGTGCGGGCACGGTGGCCGGTGACCCGCGCGCGGCCCAATGAGTAGGCGTTGTCGGCGTGGAACATGGCGCGGTCGACGATCGCCTCGGAGAGGTCCGGCGAGTAGCCGCAGTCGCCGATCACGGTGATGTCGCCGCCCTGCAGCACGCCCTGGGCATCGAAGCCGAGCGTATAGCGGTTGTGGAAGGGGTGGCGCTTGCCGGTGGCGCGCATGTCTTCGGCGCGCGGCAGGCGCACGCGCGTGGTGCGCCCGGTACGCCGCGCGATGATCGCGGCGATGCAGGCCCACGGCGAGGCCTGGGTCTCCTTGCCGCCGAAGCCGCCGCCCATGCGGCGCATCTCCACGGTGACTGCGTGGAAGGGAATGTCGAGCACCTCGGCGACCAGCTTCTGGGTCTCGCTGGGGTGCTGGTTGGAGGTGTGCACGATCACCCCTTCGTCCTCAGTGGGCTGTACCAGGCAGGCCTGGCCCTCGAGGTAGAAGTGCTCCTGGCCGCCGACGAACTGCTCGCTCTCGATCACGTGGGCGGCACCGCTCAGCGCTGCCTGCCAGTCGCCGCTGTGCTGCACGTGGGTGGGGCGCACGAACTCCTCGCGCTCGGCGGCGGCCACCGGGTCGAGGCTGGCCGGCTGCTCGTCGATCTCGATCTCGGCCAGGGACACGGCGCGGCGCGCCGCCTGGTGGCTATCCGCGGCCACCGCGAACAGGCACTGCCCGACGTAGCTGATCTCGTCGTCGGCGAAGATCGGGTCGCCGGGAAACACCGGGCCGATATCGGTATGGCCGGGCACGTCGACGATGGTGATCACATCGACCACACCGGGAGCGGCCTTGACCTTCTCCAGGTCGAGGCGGGTCAGGCGGCCGTGGGCCACCGGCGACAGCCCCAGCGCCACGTGCAGGGTATCCGCCGGTGCCTGGAGGTCGTCGATATAGGCGGCGCGGCCGGTGACGTGTTTGATGGCGCTTTCGTGGGCGCGGCTGGCACCTGCCGCCCCCTGGCGGGTGACGTCGCTGACCTCGCGGGCCAGCGGGCCATCGCCCTTGTTGCGGCCCTGCTGGTCGGCGCGCGCCTTGACGGAAGCGGGCGAAATATCAGTGAGCGTACGCATGCAGGGTCACCTCCGCGTCGATAGTGTCGATCATCAGCCGCAGGCGCTCGAGCAGGTTGCCCGCCGCCACCTGTCGATACTCGGCGCTGCCGCGCACGTCGCTCATCGGCTGGAAGTCACCGGCGAGCGCTGCCCGCGCCGCAGCGAAGGCATCGGCGCTTGGCGCTTGGCCCTCGAGGGCAGCCTCGGCGGCGGTGGCGCGTTTGGGAATCGCCGCCATGCCACCGAAGGCCAGGCGTACGTCGCGTATCACGCCGCCCTCGAGGCGCCAGGCGAAGGCGCCCAGCACTGCCGAGATATCGTCCTCACGGCGTTTGGACAGCTTCCAGACCTTGAGATTCTGCGTCTCGCTGGGCCGCGGCAGGAAAATGGCGCGGATGAATTCGTTGGCAGCAAGCGCGGTCTGCTTGTAGTCGAGGAAGAAGTCGCCAAGCGGCAGCTCGCGCTCGCCGTTGGGGCCGTCGAGGCTGACGCGGGCGTCGAGGGCCAGTAGCACCGGCGGCGAGTCGCCGATCGGCGAGGCGTTGGCGACGTTGCCCCCCAAGGTGCCGCGATTGCGGATCTGCTTGGAGGCGAAGCGATGTAGCAGGTGCGCGAAGGCGGGGTAGTGCTGTCCGAACAGCGGCTCGAGGCGCGAGTAGGTGACCGCGGCGCCGACCCACCAGCCTTGCGGCGTCTCCTCGATGGCGTTGAGCTCGGCCACCTGGCGCACATCGATCAGATCGTCCAGTGCCTTGAGCTGCTGGGTGGTCTCCAGCCACAGGTCGGTGGCGCCGGCCACCAGCCGCGCCTCGGGGCGCTCGGCCTTGAGCTTGCGCAGGGCGGCGAGGTCGCGCGGCGCCACATAGTGGCCGCCGTTGTTAGAGGCGGCCTTGGCTGCACGCAGCCGCGCGACGTTGCTGGCCAGGTCGGGGTCATCGGCCCATAGCGGGTGGGTGTCGGGATAGTCGCTCATGCTCAGGGCGGCATCGCGGATCGGCCGGTAGCCGGTGCAGCGGCACAGGTTACCGCCCAGCACCTCCTCGAGGCGCTGCTGGCTCAACGGCGCCGGCGCGCGGCGCTGCTCCTCGTGCAGGGTGAACAGCGACATCACGATGCCCGGCGTGCAGAAGCCGCACTGGCTGCCGTGACACTCGACCATGGCGGCCTGGGCCGGGTGCAGTGCATCGCCGCGGGCCAGCCCTTCGACGGTCACCAGGTGGCAGCCGTCGAGCTGGTGGGCGGGGGTGATGCAGCCGTTGGCGGCCTGATAGCGTAGCGCGCCATCGTCGCCGGGTTCGCCGATGGCCACGGTGCAGGCACCGCAATCGCCGGAGGCGCAGCCTTCCTTGGTGCCGGTCTGGCCCAGGCGGGTGCGCAGCAGTTCGAGAATGCTGGTGTCGGCGGGCACGTCGTCGCACCGCTGACGCTTGCCGTTGAGGTAGAAGTCGATCATCGCAGGATCCGCTCGTTGTTGTGCTCGCCAGGCCGTGCCGGCCTGACAAGGTAACGCTAGGGTGATATTGTCGGGTTCTGACCAAATGGTCAACTATGGATAAGCGTGGCCCATCCTCGGTGAGAGCGCAAGGTTCTGGCGCAGAAAATTCTCGAGAGGGTTAGGCCTAGAGGGACTAGTGCCAGGGACAGGCCAAGCGGGGGGTATTGCCGACGGGGCAGCTACCAGGACGCAGCGAGGGACGCCGGGGGCAAGCCGAAGAGGAGGTTCGATGCCATGGGTGAGGAGCATGTCTCCGAACGGGCTGGCCATGGATGGCCAGCACCGGTCCTGCAAGCGGAGCAGGATGCGAGAGCGCAGCAGGGCATCGGTAGCGCTCAGGGACGATTTACAGCGCCTCCTCGTAGGCTTGCCCCCGGATCAGTCTCGAGCGGTGATGCTACAGAGGAGGGTGATGCTATCGTAGAGCTTATCGTTATCGGGGCCAGCCGTTGCAGGGCGCAGGCGCCTGCGGCAAGCTTGTGGGCTCCATTCGCAAGAGCTTGAGCCATGACCGCGACCCCAGTGGCCGAATCCACCGTCACCCGCCTGCGCAACGAGAAGGCCATCCTCGAGGCGGCCGAGCAGGTGTTCGCCCAGCACGGCTACCGCGGCGCCAGCGTCCAGGCCATCGCCGAGGCCGCCGGGCTGCCCAAGTCCAACGTGCTCTACTACGTCGGCAGCAAGCAGAAGCTCTACGTGACCCTGCTCGAACGCATGATGGCGCGCTGGAACGCCATGCTCGACGATATCAGCGTCGACGACGACCCCGCCGAGGTGCTCGAAGCCTTCATTCGCAGCAAGATGCAGCTGACCCGCGACCATCCCCGCGGCTCGCGGCTATTCGCCGCCGAGATCCTCGGCGGGGCGCCGTTCCTGCAGGAGTACCTGCGCGGCGAACTGCGCGACTGGGTCGAGGCGCGGGCGCGGGTCTTTGAGCAGTGGGCCGAACGCGGCTTGATGGATCGCATCGACCCGGTGTGGCTGATCTTCCTGATCTGGTCGTCGACCCAGCACTACGCCGATTTCGAGGCCCAGGTGCTGGGCATCACCGACCGCAACGAGTTGAGCGACGAGGACTACCAGCGCATCACCGAGTTCCTGTGCACGGTGATACTCAAGGGGTGCGGCGTCACCGGGCGTCGGCAAGGCTGACTTTGTATACAAATAGATGATGTAATGGTCAGCAGTCGTATTGCATCATGTCTGGATGACACTTCCCAAGAGCGTAGCGCGTGGACACGCGTCGAGGACAGCACACCATGAGTAGCCGCTGGCAGGACGAGGTACTCGCCGACGTCGCTTCGGGCGTCCGCATCAACGACCAGCATATCGTCGAGCGTATCCGCCAGGCGGTGCTGATGCAGCGCCTGCCGCCCAATACCCGGTTGCCGGAAGTGGCACTGGGCGACATCTTCGGCGTCAGCCGCTCGGTGGTGCGCAAAGCGCTGACGCGCCTGGCCGCGGACCACGTGATCACCCAGCAGCCTAACCAGGTGGCGCGGGTCAGTGCGCCCAGCGTCGACGAGACCCGCGAGATATTCGCCGCGCGGCGCCTGGTGGAGGGCGAAGTAGTGGCCCTGCTGGCGCTCGAGCCGGCCCCCTCCTGGCACGCGCGCCTGAGCGAGCTATGCGAGGCCGAGGCGGACGCCCATGCCCGCGGTGACGAGCCGCAGCGGATCGAGCACTCGCTGGCGCTGCACCACACCCTGGCCAAGCATTCGCCCAACCGCATCCTCGGCGCCATGCTCAGCGACCTGATCCTGCGCACCTCGATCGTGATCGCCCTCTACAAGCACTCAGGGCTTGCCTCCTGCTACCTGGAAGGCGACCACCCACGGCTGCGCGACGCGCTGGCCGCAGGCGACAGCGGCGCGGCACGGGCTGCGCTGCACGCTCATCTCGACAGTCTCGAAGCGCTGCTCGACCTGCGTCCGCAGACGGCGGAGATCGATCTTGCCGCCATTTTCGCTCAGCCCGCCTAGTTCCGTGTCCGTATTGCCGATCGAGGCGCGGCTGCCGGCCATCGTCGGCGCCCTGGAGGCGTCGAACACGGCGCTGCTGGTCGCCGAGCCCGGGGCCGGCAAGACCACCCGCGTGCCCCTGGCACTGCTCGACGCTGACTGGTGCCGTCGCGGCAAGCTGCTGCTGCTCGAACCGCGGCGGGTGGCTGCCAGGCTGGCGGCGCGCTATATGGCCGAGCAGCTCGGCGAAACAGTAGGGGAGACGGTGGGCTATCGCATGCGCGGCGAGAGCCGGGTCGGGCCGCATACGCGCATCGAGGTGGTCACCCAGGGGGTACTGACCCGCCTGCTGCAGGACGATCCGCTGCTCGAGGGCGTGAACGGCATCCTGTTCGACGAATTCCATGAACGCAGCCTCGAGGCTGATCTCGGACTGGCACTGACCCTCGACGTACAGCGGGGCCTGCGTGATGACCTGCGCCTGCTGGTGATGTCGGCGACCCTTGACGTGGCGGCGCTTCAGGCGCTGCTGGGCGCAGAGACCCCGCTGATCGAATGCCCGGGCCGCAGTCATCCGGTCATTACCCACTATCGCCCACTGCGTGCTGCACACCACCCCCACGACACGGCCCGCCAGCAGGCCGATGTGGTGGCGGAGGCGCTCGCCGAGGCGGCGGGCGACGTGCTGGTGATCCTGCCCGGGGTGGCCGAGATCCGTCGCCTGGCCGGGGTGCTCGCTGAGCGCTCGGCAGCACCTGCGGTGGTCGAGCTTCACGGCCGGCTGCCGCTGGAGGCGCAGAGCCGCGCGCTGCGTCCAGACCCCGACGGGCGCCAGCGGGTGGTGCTGGCCACGGCGATTGCCGAGTCGAGCGTCACCGTGGACGGCGTGCGGGTGGTGATCGATGCCGGACGCGAGCGTGTGCCGCTGTTTCAGCCCCGCACCGGCCTGACGCGCCTGACCACCCGTCACGTCAACCTCGCCAGCGCCGACCAGCGACGCGGGCGCGCCGGGCGTCAGGCCCCCGGCGTCTGCTATCGGCTGTGGGCCGAGGAGCTGCCGCTGGTGGCCCATGCCGAGCCGGAAATACGCCAGGCCGATCTGGCGCCGCTGGCCTTCGAGCTGGCGCGTTGGGGGATCAGCGACGCCGCTGCGCTGAGCTGGGTCACCCCGCCGCCGGCCGCCGCGCTGGCTGCAGGCCGCGATCTTTTGCAGCGCCTGGGGGGGCTCGATGCGCAGTATCATCTGACCGAGCGCGGCCGGCGCTGTGCGCGCTGGCCGACGCATCCGCGCCTGGCGGTGATGCTCGAGCACGCCGCCGAGCGCGGCTGCGTTGCGTTGGCCTGTGCCCTGGTGGCGCTGTTGGAAGGGCGCGACGCCGAGCGTGAGGTGGACCTGACCCGCGCCCTCGAGCAGCGTCTCGCGCATCCCGAGGAGCACCGCCAGTGGCAGCGCGATGCCAAGCGGCTATGCCGCAGCGCAGGGGTGTCGCTGTCGGTCGAACATCTGGATGCACTAGGCGAACTGCTGGCGCTGGCCTTTCCCGAGCGGATTGCCCAGCAACTGGCTGTGGGGCGCTTTCGTCTGGCCGGCGGCGGTCAGGCGACGCTGCCTGAGCGCCATCCGCTGGCCCACGCCGAGCTGCTGGTGGCCGCCGAACTCGACGGCGACGCTACGGCGGCGAGTATCTACCGGGCGGCGCCGGTCAGTTTGGCGTGTCTCGAGGCGTGCTTTCCGTCGCTTGCCGAGTGGCAGGACAGGGTCGAGTGGTCGCAGCAGGAGGGGCGGCTGCTTGGCGAGCAGGTGCGTGCGCTGGATGCGCTGGTGGTGGCCAGACGGCCAATGACCTCGCTGCCACCCGAGGCGGTTCGCGGCGCGCTCCTCGCGGCGCTGATGCGCAACGCAACGCTGCCCTTCGATGACGTGGCTGACCAGCTGCGTGGGCGGGTGGCGCTGTTGCGGCGTGAATTCGGCGAGCCCTGGCCCGACTGGTCCCAGGCGGCACTGCTGGACGCCCTTGATGAGTGGTTGGGCCCTTATCTGGATGGCATCACGCGGCTCGAGGCAATCCCTCGACTGCCGCTGGGGCGCTACCTGCTGGACGCTCTAGACAGGCTCGACTGGACGCTGCGCCAACGCCTGGCGGTGCTGGCCCCGGAGCGCATGACGTTGCCCAGCGGTAATGCCGTGCGCCTCGACTACCGGCCCTGCCTCGCTGGGGACGATCCACTGCTGGCCGCCAAGCTGCAGGAGCTGTTCGGTTGGCAGTCAACGCCGCGCCTGGCTGACGGCCGGGTGACGCCGCTGGTGCACCTGCTGTCACCGGCCCGCCGCCCGCTGCAGGTGACGCGGGATCTCGCCAGTTTCTGGGCCAACGGCTATCCGCAGGTGCGCAAGGACATGCGCGGGCGCTACCCCAAGCACCCCTGGCCGGAGGATCCTCTCAGCGCCGAGGCCACGGCGCGCACCAAGCGTCGCGTTCAGTAACGGTGGAACTCGGCTTAGACATTGTTGTTCAAAGCGTTAACCGAAAGTCTTGCACCGACACCCGCGAGACGGCATCCTTGGTTCACGCAAGATCTACAATTTCAGGGAGCATTGATCGATGGCTTACCAAGAGTCCCATGTGACACAGCGCCAGGCGAGCGCTGTCAGTACCAACAAGGTGCTGCGCAATACCTACGCCCTGCTGGCCATGACCCTGCTGTTCTCTGCGGTGACCGCTGGGGCCGCCATGGCCATGGGTATCGAGCGGATGAATATCTTCGTGTTCTTCATTGGCGCCTATGGCCTGATGTTCCTGGTCCACAAGACCGCCAACTCCGCCGCCGGCCTGCTGGCAACCTTCGCCTTCACCGGCTTCATGGGCTTTACGCTGGGGCCGATCCTCAGCGCCTATCTGGCCATGCCCAATGGCGCGGCGTTGATCATGAACGCCCTGGCCATGACCGGCGCGACCTTCATCGGCCTGTCGGCGGTGGCGCTGATCACCAAGAAGGACTTCAGCTTCCTCGGTAACTTCCTGCTGGCCGGCGCCATCGTGCTGATCCTGGCCATGGTCGCGGCGCTGATCTTCAACATTCCGACCCTGTCGCTGGCGGTATCTGCCGGGTTCGTGCTGTTCGCTTCTGCAGCGATCCTGTTCCAGACCAGCGAGATCGTGCACCGTGCCGGCGAGACCAACTACATCCTCGCCACGATTACCCTGTACGTGTCGATCTACAATCTGTTCGTCAGCCTGCTGTCGATCCTGGGGATCATGAGCAGCGACTGAGCCTAGGGCTCGCGGTTGTGCAGCAGGGTGGTCGCAGTTGCCGCTAAGCGAAGGACGCCGGGGACAGGACGAAGAGGAGGTTTGCGCCATGGATGGCGCAAGATAGCGCCCAGGGATGGGTTTACAGCGCCTCCTCGCAGGCCTGTCGACGGATCAGTTCTGAGCGGTGCTATCTATCTGCGATAGCCCTGGGTCAAGCAGGCCCCGCCTAGATGGTGGGGCCTGTTTGTTTGGGTAGGCTGTCAAGCAAGAAGGAGGTTGGTCCTATGCGATACGCCTTGCTGGTGCAGGGTGGGCCCTACAGCCGTCAGGCGGCGCACTCGGCGCTGCGCTTCGGCGAGGCCGCGATTGCCCGTGGACATCGTCTTGAGACGGTATTCTTCTACCATGACGGGGTCTATAATGCCGCCCGGCTGGCTGCACCGCCCCAGGATGAACCGCATCTGGTCGATCGCTTCCGTGCCCTGCATGACAACCACGGCACCCAGCTCAAGGTGTGTATCGCCGCCGGGCTGCGTCGCGGCCTGCTCGATGAGCGCGAGGCGGCCCGCCACGGCAAGCAGGGCCATAGCCTCGAGGCGCCGTTCGAGCTCACTGGCCTCGGCCAGCTGATCGATGCCGGGCTCAGCCACGACCGCCTGATCACCTTCTCCCCGTGAGGTTGCCATGCACGATGACAGCATGAAGGGCGAGGTGCTGGTGATACTGCGCCATGCCCCCCACGGCAGCAGCTGGCTGCGCGAAGGCCTGGATGCTGCCCTGGTGGCCGCCGCCTTCGGCCGCCGGGTGACGCTGCTGTTCGTTGGTGAGGGCGTCACCGCGCTGGTTGCCGGCCAGGCAGCCGGAGCGCTGGGACAGAAGGGCACCCAACCGACGCTGGAGATGCTGGCGATGTATGATATCGACACGCTGCTGGTCGATTGCCAGGCCCTCGACGAGCGCGGGCTTGGCACGGCCGATCTGCTGCTGCCGGTAACGACGCTGGCACCGCCCGAGTTGGCGGCGACGCTGGCGGCCCATCCGCTGGTCCTGAATTTCTGAGGCGGGGAGACTGCGATGATCCTGCACACCTTGAACCGTTCCCCCACCGAGAGCCGTGTCTATCGGCAGGCGCTGGCGGCGATGGGCCCCGACGACCGCCTGCTGTTGATCGAGGACGGCGTGCAGGGGGCGCTGCCGTCGCTGATACGCCACTTCGGTGAGCTCAACGGGCGGCTGTTTGCGCTGCGCGAGGACCTCGAGGCGCGTGGCCTGGCCGGCCGCTGTGCCGCCGAGGTGCTGGTGGTGGATGCCGACGGTTTCGTCACCCTGACCGAAGAAGCGGACAAGACGGTGAGCTGGTTCTAATGGCCTCCTCGGAAATATACCGTTATCTTCAGGTGGGTGCTCAACAGGTGCCACTCGATCCCGAAGGCTTCCTGATCGATCTCGATGACTGGTCACCAGCGGTAGCCGAAGCACTCGCTGCCGAAGAGTCGCGGACGCTGACCGCCGAACACTGGGAGGTGATCGAGGTGCTGCGTGACTTCTATGCCCGCTTCGAGGCGTCGCCGGCAATGCGGCCGCTGGTCAAGGCGGTGGGCCAGGCACTAGGGCCGGAGAAGGGCAAGTCGCTGCATCTGATGCGGCTGTTTCCGGACAGTCCGGCCAAGGTCGGGGCGCGGCTGGCGGGGCTGCCCAAGCCTGCCAACTGCCTCTAGGCCTGCCCATGAACTTTCTCGCCCACGCCTGGCTGGCGCGTCGCGGCAGCGATGACTTCCTTTACGGCAACCTGATCGCCGATGGAGTCAAGGGCAGCGATCTCGGTGACTGGCCCGATGCCACGGCGGTGGGCATTCGCCATCACCGGCGCGTCGACGCCTGGGTCGATCGTCATCCCAGCGTACTGGCGGCGCGTCATCGAGCGCCGCGCGCCCAGCGGCGCTATGCGGCGATTGCCCTGGACCTGGTGTGGGATCACTTCCTTTCTCGCGACACCGCGGCGATGGCCGAGCAGCAGCAGCTGGTCGAGCGCTGTTATCGGCTGCTGTCGGCACGCTCGGCGCCGGCGCGCCTGGAGCACATGGTACCGTCGCTGGTGGCGCACGATTGGCTGCGCGGCTACGCCGATTTCGATTTCACCTGCCGCGCGGTGGCCGGCATCGGCCGGCGCCTGTCGGGTCCCAACCGGCTGGCCGAGCTGGTGCCGTGGCTATACGACGACTATGCGGCGTTGGAGCATGACTTTCAGCGGCTGTGGCCTGCCGTGCATGCGGCGCTGGAGAGCGACGGTCGCAGGCCCGCGTAAACGCTCACTGCAGCCACAGGCAGTCGATCTCGTCACCCTGGCGCACCTCGCTATGGGCCGGGATCACCGCCAGCGCATCGGCTTGAATGCAGGACGAGAGAACACCTGAATTCTGGTCGCGAAAGGCGCGGGCGCCGATGCCCTCGGCAGTGAAGTCCAGTGCCACGCGCATATAGTGCTGACGGGCCTGGGTGGTGGTGGCAAACTCGGCGCGGGCGCGCAGCCGCGGCAACTCGTTGAGTGCCGGGCAGCCGAGCAGGGCGCCGGTCAGCGGGCGCAGGAACAGCCAGGCGCCGACGAAGCTCGAGACCGGATTGCCCGGCAGGCCGACGAAGCGCGCCGTGCTGTCGTCGGTGCGCGGCAGGCGGCCGAGTGCTAGCGGTTTGCCGGGGCGCATGGCGAGCCGCCACAGGTCGAGCTCGCCGAGCTGCGTCAGCGCTGCCTTGACGTGATCCTCTTCGCCGACGCTGACGCCGCCGGTGGTCACCACGACGTCGGCCCGGGCGGCGGCATCGGCCAGGCAGCGGCAGGTGGCATCGAAGTCGTCGGCCACGCGTTCGGCCAACACCACCTCGGCACCGAACTGTTCGAGCAGCTGGCGCAGCATCGGCCGGTTGGAGTTGTAGATCTGTCCCGCGGCCAGCGGCTGGCCGGGGTCGATCACCTCGTCGCCGGTGGAGAGCAGGGCGACCCTGGGCCGGCGCGTCACGCTCACCTCAGTAATCCCTTGGCCGGCCAGGTGGCCTAGCGCTGCGGGATTCAGCGTTTGGCCGGCCTCGAGCAGTACGTCGCCGGCGCTGACGTCACGGCCGCGCCGGCGCAGGTTGTCGCCGGCGGGAATGTCCGTTGGCATCAGGGCCCGCTCGCCGTCGAGCTCGACGCGTTCCTGCACTCTCTCCTGCATTACTACGCAGTCGGCCCCGGGCGGGATCTCGCCGCCGGTGAAGATGCGCGCGCAGCTGCCGGGC
Source organism: Halomonas salipaludis (assembly GCF_002286975.1). GTDB lineage: Bacteria > Pseudomonadota > Gammaproteobacteria > Pseudomonadales > Halomonadaceae > Franzmannia > Franzmannia salipaludis. The sequence goes on along the minus strand of NZ_NSKB01000001.1, from coordinate 562,828 downwards.
TGTAGCTGCTGGGCCGACTGGCCGGCAGCGATGCGCTGGCTAACCGCTAGCCACTTCCCGGCGTCCCGATGATGGAGCGCATAGCCGTCCATGGCGCTGTTATCGAAGGGGGGTACGTCGAGGCATGCGGTGACGCTCTTGGCCAGCACGCGCCCGCCGGCGACCGCCAACGGCACGGTTTCCGCCGCCAGCGGTGCGACGCCGTCAAGCAGGGCGGTCAGCGCGGCTTCCACGGGCTGCAGGTCATCAGCCATGGGTGCCACGCTCAGGGATCACCAGGTTGGCGAAGTTGCACGGCTTGTGGCGGCTATCCAACTGCTCGAGCAGGATGCCGTCCCATGCCGTGCGGCAGGCGCCGGTGGAGCCGGGCAGGCAGAACACCACGGTGGCATTGGCCAGCCCGCCCAGGCAGCGGCTCTGGATGGTCGAGCTGCCGACATCCTTGAAGGAGAGTTGGCGGAACAGTTCGCCGAAGCCCTCGATGGGCTTGTCGAGCAGCACCCGGACGGCCTCCGGGGTAGAGTCACGCCCGGTGAAGCCGGTGCCGCCGGTGGTCAGGATCACCTGTACCGCCGGGTCGGCGATCCAGGCGGCGACCTGGGCGCGGATACGATAGACGTCGTCGACCACGATGCGCTTGTCGGCCAGGCGATGGCCGGCAGCGGTAAGCCGCTCGACCAGTGTCTGGCCGCTGCGGTCGGTGGTCTCGGTGCGAGTGTCGGAGACTGTCAGCACCGCAACGTTGAGCGGTACCAGGGTGTTGCGATCGTCGCTCATGGTTCAGCCCTTGTGTGAATGGCGGGCCTCGAGGGCGGCTAGCTGCTCGGGGCTGGCCGGCGTCTGGTGCTTGTCCTTCCACTCCTGGTAGGGCATGCCGTAGACGTATTCGCGGGCGGCGTCGAGGTCGAGTGAGACATCGCGCTCGTCGGCGGCGTTGACCAACCACTTGGAGAAGCAGTTGCGGCAGAAGCCGGCGAGCACCATCAGGTCGATATTCTGAACTTCCTTGTGCTCGTCGAGGTGCTTGAGCAGGCGCCGGAAGGCGGCGGCTTCGAGTTCGGTGCGGGTCGCATCGTCGAGATGTTGCATGGTCATCCTCGTGTCGAAAACAGGTGTTGGCGTTTGACGCCAAGCATAACAAAAGACACCGCCCGTAGGCGGTGTCCGCTAGTCGATCTACGCATGGCAGCACCGCAAGGGACTGGTCTGGCGGCAGGCCTACGAGGAGGCGCTATGAATACCTCCCTGTACGCTACCGATTCCCTGCTGCGCTCTCGCATCCTGCTTCGCTTGCAGGTCCGGTGCTGGCCATCCATGGCCAGCCCGTTCGGAGCAATGCTCCTCACCCCTGGAATCGAACCTCCTCTTCGACCTGCCCCCAGTGTCCCTTGCTAACAGCTGCTTCGGGATCAGGGTCAACCAGGCTGGCTGGGGGCCGGTTTTTCGCCGCCGTCGCCACTCGGCTGCTCGAGGGTCTCGGCATCGACTGCCTGGTCCTTGACCTCTTCGTACCACAGGTTGTGGTGCTCCTTGGCCCAGGCTTCGTCGACGTAGCCGGTCTTCATGCCCTCCAGCGAGCCTTCGGTACCGACGGTGCCGATGTAGATATGGCCCAGTGCCACGGCGGTAAGGCCGAGTGCCGCCACCGCATGGATGACGTTGGCCCACATCATGGTGTCGCGGGTCTGGTCGAAGTTGGGGAAGTTGAGCACCAGGCCACTGATGATCACCGCCACGCCGGCGGTGGCCAACAGCCAGTACCAGACCTTCTCGCCGGCATTGGCGAAGCCGGCGTCGGGGTGGCCCTTGCCGATCAGCCCGCCGCCTTTCTTGAACCATGCCAGGTCATGCTTCTTGGGCAGGTTATGCTTCAAGAACTTGGCGAGGATGATCAGCAGCAGGATCCCGAACAGCGGCCCCAGGTAGTTGTGCGAGACCTTGGAGGCCGAGATCATCGCGCCCCATACCGCATCGCCGAACAGCGAGCGGAACACGAACTTGCCGTAGAGGATATTGAGCCCCGACAGCGCCAGGATGATGAACAGTGTGGCAACGCTCCAGTGCAGCGAGCGCTCCAGCGCCGACCAGCGAAACAGCTTGCGGCCGGTGGGGCGTTCATCGAGTTCCTTGCGACCGAAGATCACGTAGAACAGCACGATCATGGCGATCATGCCACCCAGTGCGATCAGGCCGAACGGCGTGACCCAGTGGTTGCGGATCTCCCGCCAGGTCTGGCCGGCGGCGTTGATCAGGTTGTAGTTGGAGTCGTGGCGCGAGTCACGATAGTTGGCATCGACATCGCCGCTTCTGACCTGGCGCCAGGTGTCGGCATTGGCGGCCCCCACCGCGGTCGAGATCTCACGGTCGGGGTCCGCCGATTGCGCCACCGCCTGGCCGCCGACGCCAAGCGTCAGCAGCGCCATCAGCAGCACGATACAGGCATGTCTGAGCAGGGACATGGGAGGCCTCCTTACCCTTGGCGGGTGGCGTCGTAGGCCAGGTTATCCATGCGTGCTGCTGCCGTGTCGGGTCCCTGGCGGTTGACCTCGGACCAGGCGCCGTCCTCGTGGCCGCGCTGTACGACGCGCTGGCGGAAGATATCGGCCACGGTCTGGGCATCGCCGGCCAGCAGCGCCTTGGTCGAACACATCTCGGCACACAGCGGCAGTTTGCCCTCGGCAATACGGTTGGCGCCGTACTTCTCGTACTCCTCTTCCTTGCTGTCGGCGGGGCCGCCAGCGCAGAAGGTGCACTTGTCCATCTTGCCGCGCTCGCCGAAGGCGTTCTGCTGCGGGAACTGCGGCGCGCCGAACGGGCAGGCGTAGAGGCAGTAGCCGCAACCGATGCACAGGTCTTTGTCGTGCAGCACGATGCCGTCATCGGTCTTGTAGAAGCAGTCGGTGGGACACACCGCCATGCACGGCGCATCGTCGCAGTGCATGCAGGCCACCGAGATCGACACCTCGGTGGGTTCGCCATCGTTGAGGGTGACGACGCGGCGGCGCTGGATGCCCCATTCGACGTCGTTGGCGTTCTTGCAGGCGGTGACGCAGCCGTTGCACTCGATGCAGCGCTCGGCGTCACACATGAATTTCATCTGGGCCATGGTTGTTCTCCTATACCGGCGTGGCAAACCTGCCACGCCGTCAAGCGTTCAGGGTCGCGATGTCAGGCGCGTTCGATCCGGCAGATGGTGCACTTGGTTTCCTGCATCAGCGTCACCGGGTCGTAGCCGTAGGTGGTGGCGGTGTTGGCCGCCTCACCCAGCACGTAGGGGTCAGCACCGTCGGGGTAGCGATCGCGCAGGTTCTCGCCCTGGAACATGCCGCCGAAGTGGAACGGCATGAAGGCGACGTTGCGGTCGACCCGCGGGGTGACCAGCGCCTTGACCCTGACGCGGCCGCCCTCGGCACCCTCGACCCACACCTCGTCACCGTCGCTGATGCCGATGTCGTTGGCGTTGGCCGGGTTGATCTCGACGAACATCTCCTGTTGCAGCTCGGCGAGCCACGACATCGAGCGGGTCTCTTCGCCGCCCCCTTCGTACTCGACCAGGCGGCCGGAAGTCAGGATGATCGGGTATTCGCTGGAGTTGTCGCGATCCTGAATGGTCTTGTAGAGCGTCGGCAGACGCATGATCGAGTCGAAGTCGTCCCAGGTCGGGAAGCGCTCGACCAGGTCGCGGCGGGTGGTGTAGAGCGGCTCGCGGTGCTTGGGCACTTCGTCCGGGAAGGTCCAGACCACGGCGCGCGCCTTGGCGTTGCCGTAGGGCGCGCAGCCGTGCTCGATGGCCACGCGCTGGATGCCGCCCGAGAAGTCGGTCTTCCAGTTCTCGCCGTCAGCGGCTTCCTTCTCCTCATCGGTCAGGTCGTCCCACCAGCCGAGGTCCTTGAGCATCTGCGCGGTGAACTCGGGGTAGCCGTCGGTGAGGTCGGACTCCACCGGCGCCGAGCCATCGGCCAGCAGGTTGACGCCGTTGCGCTCGATGCCGAAGCGGGCACGGAAGCCCATGCCGCCTTCCTTGACCGGCACGCTGGTGTCGTAGAGGTTGGGGGAGCCGGGGTGGCGGAACTCCGGCGTGCCCCAGCACGGCCAGGGTAGGCCGTAGTAGTCGCCGTCGGCCGGGCCGCCCTCGGCGCGCAGGTTGCTGAAGCTGAAGGTGTGCCAGTTCTGCTGGTGTTCCTTGAGGCGCTCGGGGCTCTGGCCGGTGTAGCCGACGGTCCACATGCCGCGGTTGATCTCGCGCAGGATATCCTCGATCAGCGGCTCGTCGCCGTTCATCTCGATATGCTTGACGAACTCGTCGCCGAAGCCGAGCTTGCGCGCGAAGCGGTACATGATCTCGTGGTCGGGCTTGGCCTCGAATAGCGGTTCGATGACCTTGTCACGCCACTGCAGTGAGCGGTTGGTGGCGGTCACGCTGCCAGTGGTCTCGAACTGGGTGGCAGCGGGCAGCAGGTAGACGCCGTCGCTGCGATCGTGCATGACCGCTGCCACGGTGGGGTAGGGGTCGACGATGACCATCATGTCGAGCTTCTTCATCGCCTGCTGCATTTCCGGGCCGCGGGTCTGGGAGTTGACCGCGTGCCCCCAGTAGAACATCGCCTTGAGGGCGGTACGCTGGGAGATGTTTTCGTCGTCCTCGAGTACGCCGTCGACCCAGCGCGACACGGTAATACCGGCACTGTTCATCGGCCGGCCGTCGGCGTACTCGGCGTCTTCGAAGCGGCTCTGCAGCCACTCATAGTCGACATCCCAGACCTTCGCCCAGTGCTGCCAGGCGCCTTCGGCGAGGCCGTAGTAGCCAGGCAGCGAATCGGAACCGAGGCCCAGGTCGGTGGCGCCCTGGACATTGTCGTGGCCGCGCAGGATGTTGGCGCCGCCGCCGGACTTGCCGATATTGCCCAGCGCCAGCTCGAGGATGCAGTAGGCGCGGGTGTTGTTGTTACCGGTGGTGTGCTGGGTACCGCCCATGCACCACACCACGCAGCCTGGGCGGTTGTCGGCGAGGCGCTTGGCGGTATCGAACATCACGCTCTCGGGGACCCCGGTAATGTCTTCGACCACGTTCGGGGTGAACTGGGCGACTTCGGCACGCACGTCATCCATGCCGTAGACGCGTTGGGCGATGTACTCGCTGTCCTCCCAGCCATTCTCGAAGATGTGCCACAACAGGCCCCAGACATAGGCCACATCGGAGCCGGGGCGGATGCGTACGTACTGCGTGGCCTTGGCCGCGGTGCGGGTGAAACGCGGGTCGACGACGATCATCTCTGCCTGGTTGCGCTCCTTGGCCAGCAGAAAGTGCTGCATGGCCACCGGGTGCGCCTCGGAAGGATTGGAGCCGATGAGAATGATCGATTTGCTGTGCTGGAGGTCGTTGAGCGAGTTGGTCATCGCGCCGTAGCCCCAGGTATTGGCTACCCCGGCCACGGTGGTGGAGTGACAGATGCGCGCCTGGTGGTCGGTGTTGTTGGTGCCCCACATCGAGGCCAGCTTGCGCATGAAGTAGGCTTGCTCATTGTTGAACTTGGCCGAGCCCAGCCAGTAGACGCTGTCCGGGCCGTACTCCTCGCGCAGTTCCAGCAGCTTGTCGCCGATCTCGTCGATGGCGTCGTCCCAGCTCATGCGCTGCCACTCGCCGTTGACCAGCTTCATCGGGTACTTGAGACGCCGAGTGGAGTGACCGTGCTGACGCAGCGAGGCGCCCTTGGCACAGTGGGCACCGCGATTGATGGGGTGGTCGAAGGCCGGCTCCTGCTTGGTCCAGATGCCTTCCTGAACCTCGGCATAGACGCCACAGCCCACCGAACAGTGGGAGCAGATGGTGCGTTTGGTCTCGACCGGCGCATCGGACACCGGCGTCTTGCCGCTGGCTTCTGCCGGGCGCAGCATGCCGTTGCCCATGAAGCCGGCAGCGGCGAGGCCGCCGGTGGTGGCACCGCTACGCTTCAGGAACTGGCGGCGGGAGATGCCCAGCCCCGCCTTGACGGGAGTGGTGGCTTTTTTTGTCAAGCGCATCGAATCATTCCTCTTAACCGTGAACCGCGAAGGCGTCAGTCACGCAGCGTGGCGTAGAAGGCGCGGATATGATCGGTTTCCCGATAGCGCAGTGGCGCATCCTGGGTAGTGCTGGCGGGCTTGTCGGCTTGCACCAGGGTGACGTTGCCGATCACCGCGGCGGTACCGGCAGCGGCGCCGCCGATACCCATCACACGTAGGAAACGACGCCGCTGAGGGTTATGTTGGTCAGGCATGCTGTGTTTCTCCTCGTTGCTTCTTGTCTGTTAACAGCGTAGCGGTTGTAGCGCTTGCCTCCATGCCTCAGTTGGGCGCTGGATCAACGATCCGCACCGCACTGAGAGCGGCGTCATGACGCTCTGCTTCCATCGCCAGGTAGGCCTGACCGAGCCGACCGACACTGGCATAAAACGGGGTGTCCACGGCGGCCAGGTCGCGCATGCAGCGCTCGCCCCAACTCGCCAGGTGGTGATTGAAAAAGCTCGCCTGCTCGGCCGGCGCCTGCTCGATCAGCCAGGCCATGGCATCACACAGCGCCGCCAGGTGATCCTCGGGTTCCTTGACCGCCGGGTCGCGCTCGAGTCCCAGACGGCGCAGGTCACGGCGAACTGCGACCACTGGTTCGTCCATCAGGGTGCCGTGTAGATACCAGGAGGCGTAGGGCACGACCTCGCCCTGAATTACGCCGATCAGGTGGCGGAAGTGGGCACGTGGCAGGGCCTCGCTATCGGCTGTACCGGCGGCCTGGGCGAGGGCCTGCCAAGCCTGGCTGAGCGCGGTCTCGTCGCCTTCGGCTTCCAGCTCGGCGACAAAGGTCAGCAGCGCAGCATCCGGTGGCGCGCTGAGCAGTCGACTCAGCAGGCGGTAGACATCGGCACGCAGGGCGTCACTGTCGTCGATTGCGCTGGGCGTGTCGGTGGCATGGTTCATGGCGTCACACCTTCAGCTGAGCATGGGGGTTGCGGGCCAGTTCATGCCATACGTCCTTGACGCGGCAGTCCTCGCACATCTCAAGGCGCGCCATGGCATCGCCGGCGAAGTAGGGGTGGTCGGCGAGCTTGGCCTTGATGCTGGCAATGGTGCTGACCGTCGCGAACGGCTTGCCGCAGCTGATGCACTCGAAGGCAGGCTCCTGCTTGGCGATCTGCCGTTCGCTACGCGCGTCGCTTGCCAGGAAACCGGGTACCAGGCTGATGGCGTTCTCGGGGCAGGCGCTATCGCACAGGCCGCACTGGATGCAGTCGGCCTCGCGCAGGCTCAGCTGCGGACTCGCCTCGCCGCCCTTGAGGGCCGGGGTGGGGCACACCGCGACACAGCTCATGCACAGCGTGCAGGCGTCGCTGTCGATCGCCAGGCCACCAAAGGGCGCGCCCTGAGGCAGGTCATGACGCTCGCCGGAGGGGCTGCCATGCTGGCCCAGCCAGTCGAGGCTGGCATTCAGGCGGTGGCGCTTGGTGCCGGTAGCCAAGGGGCCAACCGGCAGCGCCTGCAGGGTCGGCAGCGCATCGCGCTGTGCGCCATCACTGCCAGCCTCGAGCAGCACCAGGCGGCGCCGGTCATGGCCCAGCGCCTCGAGGAGGGCGTGGGCTTCGGCAAGCTGCGTCTCGACCTGGGCCGCCATGCGTGGCGGTAGCTCAACGGGGCGCTGTATGCGTACCTCGCTGGCGCCCTGGGTCAGGGCCAGGAGCCAGTCGTCGAGGCCTGCCGCACCGAGCTCCTCCAGGGGCACGTCGAGGATATGCCCTGCGGGCTCGGATGTTTCGGCGGCGAGACTTGCATGGTCGGCAAAACGGATCACCGCTGCCTGGCCGTCGGCCTCATGGTAGGCGGCCAGCAGCCGGGCAATGTAGTCCTGCAACGCCTCGGGCTTGGGCAGCCGATACTGAATGGCCCCGGTGGGGCAGGCAGCTGTACAGCTGCCGGCGCCGTGGCAGCGGAACGGGTCGATCTCGATCCACGCCTCGATACGCTTCTGCTGGCTGGCGATGGCATCGGCCGGGCAGACCTCGAGACAGCGCGTGCAGCCCTGCTGGCCACGTCCGGCATGAGCGCACAGGTCGTGATCGATCTGGAAGTACTTGGGCTTGTCGAACTCGCCAATCATCTCCGGCAGGGACGCCAGAGTGTCGTGATAAGCGTCACTGCCCGGCGTCACGGCATGATAGCCGGGTGGCGGTAGTTCTAGCGTCAGGCAGGGTGTGGCGCCTAAGTCGAGAACCAGATCGAAGTGCGGCCGCGTGAGGCTGGCCTTGGCCAGGTCAATGGACTCGCCGGCACCTTCTAGGAGTACGCTGAAATTACCCAGGTAGCCGCTGATCGACAGCGTCTGGCGGGTGAAGTCGGCACGCTGGCAGATCACGTTCGGGGGCAGCTCGTCGAGTGTCGCCGCGGCGCTGCCGGCAGCGTCGACCATCAGGGTAATGCTGCTCAGTGCCTCCGCACCGAGGTGGGGGGCGAGGGCGTCACAGGCGGCACGACAACTGGCGGCCTCGCCAATGATCAGCACGTGCCCGTGACTCTGATAACTGACGCTTGCCGGCGTCAGGTTGGTTGGCCAGGATACGCGCGTCAACGCGGCGGACTTCGCCTGCCGGTTGTGTTGCGCGTCGAGCTGGGTCAGCGCGATGCGTTGCATCATGGTCTCTCATCATCGGGTCAGGCGTGAAGCGGCGTCATGGCACCGCTTTCGTGGCATTGCTTATAAAGCTTGGCCTTATCATTAGCGCGCTCATTATGATGGCGGGCCGATATAATGCAACTAGTGTCGACGCCTGTGTGCAGCGTCGCCAATGCCTCATTAGTCCTATGCGCAGTTGACCATGGCCGAGCGCGTTCAACGCTCGTCGTCTGGCGGCGGTTCGACGCTTTCTGCGCTATGCCGTGCAACATGCTCAGATTCGAGTTTAGCAGCTGCGTCGTCGGACTCGCTGTCATCGACCGCTGCGGGCGCTTCGTCCTGCTCTTCGAGCTCGTCGAGCACCTTCCTGCCCCATTTGCGAACGTTCTCGCTGGTGGCGGCGCTCATCTTGCGCATCTGCGAATAGTCGAGATCGTAGTCGTCCAGGCCGTCACGTACATTGTAGTTGCCGCTGGCCCACAGGCGACGCAGGGCGCGGTTCTTGAGCGCGCTGCTTACCCCTGGGGCCAGGAAGGCTTTGAAATCGCTGCCCGGGCCCAGGCTGTCGGGGTCGGGCAGGGTATGGTCGAGACTGCCCTCGGGGGGCGGCTCGCCGCCGCCTGGCGAGGAGACGTCGAGCGCCGCGTCGTCGTCGGCTGGGGGGGAGTCGGCATCGTTTACCAGCGGGGCGCTATGCCGAGTTTCGTCAGCAGGGGGCGGGTCGCTCTCCAGGCCGCGTTTGCGCTGCGACCAGCGCGCGAAGCGATTCATACCTGGTCCTCCCGCGCTCGCCCGGCACCCTTGCGCTTCTTCTTGCGACCCTCGGCGGGGGCTTCACCATGGCGTGCCAGGTAGGCCTCCAGCCACACCTGGATGGCCATGGGCATCGGCGCCTCCAGCACCTGTTGCTCACCGTCCATCCAGCCGGCGGCGACGTCCTGGCTGGCGGTGATGGCAGTGGGGCGGGGGTGTTCGCCGGAGAATCCGCAGCGCACGAACAGGCGCGGCTCGCGCGAGGTAAGGTTGAAGCGGTAGGCGGCGCGCTCGGTCATGTAGAGCTGCAGGTCGAGCACATGTGGGCCCTGGTCGCCCGGCGCCAGGGCGGCGATGCGCCACTGCATGCGAGTGAAACCCTTGACGGTCCTGTTCTCGCCGGCGAGTGTCAGGCTCAGCTGGCGTAGGCTGGGTGTCGACATATTGGCTGCTCGATGGGATGACTGCAGACAGTAAGCGACAGGAGTGCCATCATGGTCAAGCCATTGAACCGCATGGGGAAGCTCACGACATGACAGCCATCAGCCTGAGCCGGGCGCGCCTGCCAACTACCCTCGAGGTCGAGGTGATTGACGAGTTTGGTAGCTCGCGTCGCCAGGCGATCGCCGCCGAACGCGCGCTGACGGTCTATCTCAACAAGCGCGAGATCGTCACCCTGATGACGCTGGGGGCCGAGCCCGAGGCGTTGGTGGTGGGCTATCTGCGCAACCAGGGGCTGCTCAGTTCGCGCCAGGACCTGCTGGCGGTGCACGTCGACTGGGAGGTCGAGGCGGCGGCGGTGGTTACCCGCCGGCTGCCGGAGGACCTCGAGGAGCGGCTCGGCCAGCGCACGGTGACCACCGGCTGCGGTCAGGGCACGGTGTTCGGTCGCCTGCTGGACGTCACCGGGCTTGCCGAACTGCCCGATACCTGCCTGGCGCAGTCGACCCTGGGGCGCCTGCTGCACAACCTGGGCGCCTACAACGAGACCTACAAGAGTGCCGGCGCGGTGCACGGCTGCGCGCTTTGCCGTCAGGACCAGGTGGTGGATTTCGTCGAGGACGTGGGGCGGCATAACGCGGTCGATACCCTGGCGGGGCGCCAGTGGCTGGAGGATACCCAGGCTGGCGAGGCGGATATCTTCTACACCACCGGACGCCTGACCTCGGAGATGGTGCTCAAGGTGGCGCAGATGGGAATCAGCGTGCTGGTGTCACGCTCCGGTGTGACCCAGAAGGGCGTCGAGCTGGCCGAGCGTTTCGGCGTGCTGCTGGTGGCACGGGCCAAGGGCCGCCACTTTCAGGCGATCAATGCCGCGGGGCGCCTGCTGCTCGACGATGTGCCACCGCGTCGTCCCGGTGATCGCAAGGCCTCTTGAGTCGCGTCAGCAACGAGAGCGACTCAGCTACCCTCGGCGCGGGTGCACACCGATAGCACCACGGCATCCTCGTCGCTCACCGAGACCAGCGCATGGCCCATGTCGCTGTCGAAGTAGATGCTGTCGCCGCGGGTCAGGCGCAGCGGCTCGTAGAACTCGGTATACAGCAGGATGTCGCCGTCGAGCACGATCAGGAACTCCTCGCCGTCGTGGCGGACCCACTCACTGAATTCCTCGAAGCCCCGCGCGCGGACGATGGTCTTGAACGGGATCATGCGCTTCTGGGCCAGCTGCCACGATAGCAGCTCATGCTCGTAGGTCGGCGTGGGATGCTGCTGACCTTCGCCGACCCGGGTCAGGTCACGGCGCCCCAGGGTGCGGCTCTGGGGCTTGGGCGGGCTGAGCAGCTGCGGCAGGTCGATGCCCAGGCCACCGATCAACTTCTGCACCGCAGTGAAGGTGGGTGAGATTTGGTCGTTCTCGATCTTCGACAGCGTCGAACGGGCAAGCCCGGTGCGCTGGCTGACGTCTTCCAGGGTCCAGTGATTGGCGAGTCGAATTTCCTTGAGCCGCTCACCCAGGCGCAGCGGCTCGACGAACGGCTTGCGCCCTGAGGCGATGCGCAGGGCGGCGTCTTGATCGGTGGTGGCGCTCATCGGCAGTTCACTATTGGAAATTTAATTTCCTGAAGCATACCACAGCCGAGTCTTGACCGGCTGGCCAGGCGCGCCGCGTGCCTGCCTCATTGCGCCGTGTCAGATCTCCGCTCAGGATGACCAGGGTTGGCCGAGCAGGGCCTTGACGTGGGCCTCGGCGCAGCGGCCCAGGGCGTCAGTGTCGTAGCCGCCCTCGAGCACCGACACCAGGCGGTTGTCGGCATACAGGGCGGCAATCTCCAGCGCCAGCCGGGTCACCCAGTGATAATCGGCTTCGTCGAGGTTGAGCTCGGCCATGGGGTCGTCGCGATGGGCGTCGAAGCCCGCCGAGAGCAGTACCAGGTCGGGTTTGAAGGCGTGCAGCGCGGGCAGCCAATCGTCTTCGATAGCTTTCCTGAAGGCCGTGCTGTCGCAGCCTGCCTCGAGGGGGGTGTTGACCACGTTGTGGTGGTCGCTGCGCAGGTAGCGCCACGGGTAGAAGGGGAACTGGAAGCTGGTGCAGATCAGTATCTCGGGATCGTCCTTGAAGATATCGATGGTGCCGTTGCACTGGTGCACGTCGAAGTCGAGGATGGCGATGCGCCGGGCGCCGTAGGCTTCCCGCGCATGGGCCGCGCCCACCGCGACGTTGTTATAAAAGCAGAAGCCCATGGCGTCGCTTGCTTCGGCGTGGTGGCCGGGCGGGCGCACGGCGCAGAAGACGTTGTCGGCCTGGTGGCGAAACACCTGGTCGACGCCGCGCACCACGGCGCCGGCGGCCACGCGTGCGGCATCGAGGCTATGCGGGTTCATCAGGGTGTCGCCCGAGTCGATGGTCACCAGGCCGTCGTCGGGCACGCACTTGTCGAGGGCGTGGAGGTGGCGCGCCGGGTGGACCCTCAGCAGCTGCTCGTCGGTGGCCGGTTTGGCCTCCGACTGCATGGTCTGCTGCAGTACGCCGGCCAGGGCCAGGCGCGCGCGAATCGCCTCGAGGCGCAGCGGGCTTTCTGGATGCTGCGGCCCCATATGGTGATCCATGCAGCGGGGATGAGTAATGTAGGCGGTGATCATCGCAGGCTCCACGGGAGATGCTGCGACCTTAATCGGCCTGGGGCCTTGCACGACAGTGTCAATAAGTCGTACACAGGGGAGGGAAGGGAGCAGAAGGCTTCAGGAGAGAGTTCTTGGGTACACGATTTCTGCGGCATTTTTTCGAGCCGCGCAGCCTGGCGATTATCGGCGCCTCGGAAAAGTCCCACTCCATGGGCGGGCTGGTGGTGCGCAACCTGCTGGAAGCGGGATTTCCCGGCCAGTTGTGGGCGGTCAATCCCAAGGGCTACGCCAGCGTGCACGGCGTGGCCTGCGTCAAGCGCGTCGGCGACCTGCCGGCCTGTCCCGACCTGGCGGTGATCTGCTCGCCGGTGGACAGCGTACCCAAGCTGATCGAGCGGCTGGGTCGCATCGGCGTCAAGGCGGTGATGGTGCTCTCAGGCGGTGCCTACCTCGACGACCGGCGTGGCGACGGTGGTTCGATTCGCGAGCGCATGATCAAGGCGGCCCGGGTCAGCGGGATTCGCGTGCTGGGGCCGGAGTGCCTGGGGTTGATCGTGCCCGGGCGCAAGCTCAATGCCACCTATGCCAGCCAGCCGGTCAAGTCGGGGCGGGTGGCCTATCTCGGCCAGTCGGGCATGCTCGGCAATGCCATGATCGACTGGGCCGCGGGGCGCGGGATTGGCTTCTCGCACCTGGTGACCCTGGGCGACAGTGTCGACGTGATGCTGCCCGACCTGATCGACTACATCAATCAGCACGCACCGACCCAGGCGATCCTGCTGCACCTCGAGCGCATCCACGACGCCCAGCATTTCATGACCGCGCTACGCGAGGCGTCGCGCAATCGCCTGGTGTTGGCGATCAAGAGCGGGCGAACGCCGGAGTCGGATCTCTCGGGACTGGCACCGACCCCGGGGATTGCCAATCGCGACGTGATCTTCGACGCTGCCCTGGCCCGCGCCGGGGTGGTGCGCGTCGATGACTCCGATGAGCTGTTCGATGCGCTGGAGACGCTATCGCGCATGAAGCCGCTGCGCGGCGATCGCCTGGCGATCGTCTCCAACGGCCTGGGGCCGGCGATGCTGGCTATCGACAAGTTGATCAGCGCCGGTGGGCGGCTTGCCAGCTTCAGTGACACCACCCGCGATGCCCTGACCCGCGGCGCTTTCGACATGAGCCTGCCGGGGCGCAATCCGGTGGACCTGGGCGGCAATGCCACGCCGGAGCGCATGGTCGATGCCCTCGAGGTGGTCGCCGCCGACCCCGATGTCGATGCGGTGCTGGTGGTGCATGCGCCGACCCGCATGGCGCCCTCCAGGCTTACCGCCGAGGCCATCGTCGCCAATCGCAAGCGCTTCAAGCGTAATCTGCTGACCAGCTGGATGGGCCTCGAGGAGGCGCTTTCGGCACGCCACGAGTGCAACCTGGCCGGTATTCCTACCTATATCTCGCCGGAGAAGGCGGTCAAGGCCTTCATGCACATGGTCGACTACCAGCGCGTCCAGGCGTTGCTCCAGGAGACCCCGCCGAGCCTGCCCTTCGCGACGACCGCAGAGATTCGCCAGCGCTGCCATGCGTTGATCGAACGCGCCCGGGAGGATGGCCGCGAGAGCCTGACACACTCTGAGACGGCCCAGGTGCTGGCGACCTACGGGATTCCCGCTGCCCCTAGTCGCTACTTGCATAGTGCCGACGAAGCGGCCGCGGCGAGCTTCGATGAGCCGATGGCGCTAAAGGTGGTCCACGATCACAACGTGGTGCCATATCGCTATCGCCGCCACCCGCACAAGCTCTCTGCCGGCATGCTGCAGGACCTGGTGACGCCAGAGCAGGTCGCCGAGGGCGTGGTGCAGCTCAGCGACAAGGTCGTCGAGAAGTTTCCCGGCGTGACCATCCGCGAGTTCTGCCTGCAGCCGATGCAGCGCGGCAAGCACTCCATGCAGCTATGCGCCGGTATTACCCGCGACCCGATCTTCGGCCCGGTGATCGTGTTCGGTATCGGTGGTTACAAGGTCAACGTGCTGGCCGACCGCCACGTCGCGCTGCCGCCGCTCAACATGACACTGGCCGACGATCTTATCGCGCGGACCCACGCCAGCAAGCTGATTCGCGAGCACTCCCGCGACCCGCAGCGCGACCTGGCACGGCTCTGTCAGCTGCTGGTCAAGCTCTCGCAGATGGCCTCCGACCTGCCGGCGCTCAAGGGGCTGGAGCTCAATCCGCTGCTGCTCAATCGCGATGGCGTGGTGGCGGTGGACTTCGCCATGGACCTTGGGCCCCCGGCGCGCCACGCGATCATGCCGTATCCCGAGGAGCTGCGCGAGTGGGTAACGCTGGGCAACGATATGGCGGTGGAGGTGCGCCCGATCCGCGCCGAGGATGCGCCGCTGATCACCGCCTTTCATACCCAGCTCTCCGAGGAGAGCATTCGCTTTCGCTACTTTCATCACAAGGCCGATCTGACCAAGCGCGACCTATCGATGCTGGCGCATATCAACTACGACCGGCAAATGGCGTTCATCGCCGAGCATCATCGCGATGACGGCAGCAAGGAGATGCTCGGGGTGGTGCGGGTGTGGAACGACCCGGACAACATTCGCACCGAGTTTTCGGTGATCATTCGCGACGACATGCACGGCCACGGCCTTGGCAGTCTGCTGATGAACAAGATGATCCGCTACTGCCGCGGGGTGGGCACCCTGGAGATGGTCGGCACGGTGATGGTCGACAACCATCCGATGCGTGCGCTGATGAAGCACCTCGGCTTTCGTCTGCGCTACGACATGGAAGAGCAGGTGATGCACGCCAGCCTGCGTCTCAACGAGCCGGTCAGCGACTGGCAGAAGTTGCGCCTCGACAGTGCCATGGAGTAGACGACGCCCTCTGTGGGACGCCGTCGGCCGTCAGGGGGCGAGCCGGTACTTGTGCCAGTCGCCGTCGCGCTGCTCATAGCGGATGCGGTCGTGGAGGCGGCTGGGCTGGCCTTGCCAGAACTCGAGCATTTCCGGGACCAGGCGATAGCCGCCCCAGTGGGCTGGGCGAGCGATCTCCTGCTCGGCGTACAGCTGCTCGTAGCGCGACTGGCGCTCCTCGAGCCAGTGGCGGTCGGGTATCTCGACACTCTGGGTGGCGATCCAGGCGCCTAGCTGGCTGCCCCGAGGGCGGCTGGCGAAGTAGCGATCGGACTCCTCGGCGCTGACTTGCTCGACGCGGCCTTCGACGCGCACCTGGCGCGATAGCGATGGCCACCAGAACACCAGTGCCGCCTGAGGCACGTTGGCCAGCTCGCTGCCCTTGTGACTGTGGTAGTTGGTGTAGAACACCATGCCCTGCTCGTCATAGCCCTTGAGCAGCACGATCCGCGCGTGGGGCAGGCCCTGGGTGTCGGCGGTGGCCAGGGTCATGGCGTTACCATCGTCCCCCTCGGACTCGAGCGCCAGCTGGAACCATTCGTCGAACAGCGTGAAGGGCGTCTGTGGGGTGCCGTCTTCGTCGAGGCGGCCGCCCTCATAGTCACGCCTGATATCGGCGATGTCTCGTGTCATGTCGATCTCCTGAAAGCGTGTAACCATCTTCGCCGCTCTCGGCGTTGGGCTCAACCGAGAATATTGACCCTGCAATGGGCCATTGGTGCATGCTAGATGAAGCCGTTCGTGGCTGCCGGTAACCCAGGTTATGTCGCAGCCATGACGGCTGCGAGGTGGCGAATCAGTTCGCTTGGCGCAGCTGGCGGCTGCGAAAACGTGCATAGCAGGTACTGGCGGCGAACAGCGTCATTGCCGTGAGCGCCTCGAGCATGCCGAACAGCCCCTGGCCGGGCAGGGTGGCAACCATCACGCCCTGCATGAAGTAGAGCAGGCTGACGAAGGCCAGCCAGGCGTGGCCGCGGGGGCGGCGAGCAATGATCGAGGGCAGGAACAGGACCAGCGGCAGGCCGCGTACCAGGACCGGGATCCAGCCACCTTCCTCGATGCTGTGAATGACGGTGCCGCTATAGACCAGCAGTACCAGCAGCAGCACATAGCTACCCAGTACGCCGCGTCGGGCACGTTCGGTGAGTGCGTCAATACCGTACTGCGCCTCCCAGCGTTCCAGCATCTGCTTCATGTGCTGGCACTCCGTGCCGCACCCAGGGCGAGCGCCAGGCGAGCCAAGCGCTGGCCCTGGGCCTGGCACAGGCTGCGTTCGTCGTCGTCGAGCGGTCGCTCGCTGCGACTACCTGCCACGTGGCTGGCACCGTAGGGGGTGCCGCCGCTCTGGGTGGTAAACAGTGCGGTTTCGCTGTAGGGCAGGCCGGCATAGACCATGCCGTGGTGCAGTAGTGGCATCAGCATCGTGATCAGCGTGGTTTCCTGGCCGCCGTGCAGGCTCGAGGTCGAGGTGAAGGCGGTGGCCGGCTTGTCGATCAGCGCGCCGTTCATCCATAGCTCGCTGGTACCGTCCAGGAAGTACTTGAGCGGTGCGGCCATGTTGCCGAAGCGGGTGGGGCTGCCCAGAGCGAGCCCGGCGCAGTGGCGCAGGTCGTCGGCGCTGGCGTAGACGGCTCCCGCGGCGGGAATCTCGGGCTCGATCGCTTCGCAGGTGGTCGAGACCGGCGGTACGCAGCGCAGCCGGGCATCGATACCCGCTATACGCTCGACGCCTGCCGCGAGCTGTTCGGCCATCTGGCGGGTGGCGCCGTGGCGGGAGTAATAGAGGACCAGTACATAGGGCAGTGATGAAGACATCTTGGCTCCAGTCAATTGGGCGAGCTCAGGCGTTGTCGAGCAGGGCCAGCATGGCCTCGGGAGGGCGTCCGATAAACGCTCGCTGACCATCGTCGGCGATGGGGCGTTGCAGGAGTCGCGGGTCCTCGACAATGGCTTCGAGGGTGCGCTGCTGGTCGCCGATATCGATGTTCATGGCCTTCCAGCTGGTTTCATTGGTGCGTACCAGGCTGGCAAGGGGAGACTGGAGACGCGCCAGCAATTCTGTCAACTCGGCGATATCGAGAGGCGTGTCGAGGTAATGGCGCACCTTGAGTTCGATGTTGCGCGCCTCGAATAGCGCCAGACCCTGGCGAGATTTCGAGCAGCGCGGGTTGTGGTAGTAGATGATGGCAGCCATCACGTCTCCTTGGCAGGCGAGCATAGCCGGCCATTGTAGAGTGCCCGCAGAGGCGGTCACAAGCGGTAGCCCTACCAGGGGGGATGTGTTTATACCGTTATCTATACATATGGCACCAACCAACAGACTAGCTCCTATAAACGCCGATAGACCCAGGCAGTACGCCCATCAGTCAGCTGCTTGGGGACTCGCTCGTAGCGAATGCCGAGCCGCTCATAGCGGTCGAGTCGCGCCAGCTCGTCATGGTCGACGTGCAGCAGCAGGCCGTCGACAGCATCATCCGGGGCAGGTTCGAGGTCGAGTCGTGTACGCCGAAAGCCTTCCAGCCTAGCCGGCTGTGGCGACCCCGTGCGCCCGTATACCCACCAGCGCACCAGCGGGTAACGCAGCGTGCCGTAAACGAAAACTCGATGTTCGCCTTCGGCCACGGGAGGCAGGTGATCGGGGCGGTCGTAGGTGAGCGGGCTGAGCATGGTCAGCCACAGGTAGCCAAGCAGCAGCAAGGGGCTCAGGGCGAGGGTAGCTATCAGCGGATAGCGTTTGCGCATAGGAGTCGAATCCGTGGCAAGCTTTCGATGTCAGAGCGACATGATGATAATGGTCGCTCGAGTATCGACGTGAGGAGAGAGCCCATGCAACAGGATGACGTTAGTTTCAGTCAGCTCATGGGTGATGTGCGGCCCTTGCCGAGAGGGCGTGACAAGGCCGATGTTCGCCCGGCTCGCCGGGCGCCCAGCGATGCCCAGTTGGCACGCCGTGAAAATGCTGCCAATGCCACCAACGACGACAACTTCCTGTCCGATGACTTCGTCGAGCTGATCGGCGCCCACGATCCGGTGGAGTATCGCCACGATGGCATCCAGATCGGCGTGCTCGAGCGGCTGCGACAGGGCGGCTACCCCGCCGAGGCACGGCTGCATCTGCTCAAGCGGCCCCTGGCCGAGTGCCGCCGCGAGCTCTTCCAGTTCATCCGCGAGGCACACCACGCCGAGTTGCGCAGCCTGATGGTGATCCACGGCCGTGGCCGCGAGATCGACAGCCCGCCCAACGTGCTGCGCTCCTACCTGGTCAAGTGGCTACAGCAGTTCGACGAGGTGCAGGCCTTCGCCTCGGCGCCGGCTTCACAGGGCGGACTGGGCGCCACCCTGGTGATGCTGCGCAAGTCCGAGCGGGCGCGGGCCAACAACCGCGAACGTCAGCAGAAGCGCCGCGGCTGAACCTTGTGCACTCTACACCTGCCTGTCATGCATGATGCCAAACGCACGACGCCCGGCTAAGCCGGGCGTCGTGCCGTCGAACAGCCACGGATCAGGCGCCGTTGGCCTCGCGCAGGCGGCGCTCGAAGAGCGCTTCCTGAACGTCCACGCCGGGCTGGTAGCTGACGCTGAAGGCGCCCAGCGCGCGCAGCGCATCGTCGAGGTGTTGATCGTCGCGCAGGGCCAGGGCGTCGAAACCGCAGCGGCTCATGTAGTAGAGCTGGTCGACCAGCACGTCGCCGATGGCGCGCACCTCTGCCTGGTAGCCATAGCGCTCGCGCAGCAGCCGTGCCAGAGAGTAGCCGCGGCCGTCGGTAAAGGCGGGAAAGTCGATGGCCACCAGCGGTGCCTTGGCCAGGGCCTTGGCCAGCTCATCGTCGAGCAGGGTATCGCTGGCAAGCCACGGCGCCAGCTGCGGATCCTCGGCGTTGGCCTGCCACAGGGCCAGCGGTACGATCACCGGACGCTGCTTGGGCAGCGCCTCCTCGACCCGCGACAGCGCCCACTCGTCCTGCTCCGGCTGGCCCAGTTTGATCAGCGTCTGGGCATGCTCGAGTTGTGTATCAGGCATAGACTCGCTCCTTGAACGGCTTGAGGCCGATGCGGCGATAGGTGTCGAGGAAGCGTTCGTCGTCATGGCGCTGCTCGACATACACCTTGAGCACCTTGTCGATCACCTCGGGCACATCCTCGCGATAGAAGGAGGGGCCGAGGATCTTGCCCAGCGATGCGTCGTCGGTGGCATTGCCGCCGATGGAGATCTGGTAGTACTCCTCACCCTTCTTGTCGACGCCGAGAATGCCGATATGGCCGACATGGTGATGGCCGCAGGCGTTCATGCAGCCGGAGATATTGAGGTCCAGCGGGCCCAGGTCGTAGAGGAAGTCGAGGTCCTCGAAGCGCTCCTGGAGTGCCTGGGCAATCGGGATTGACACCGCGTTGGCGAGTCCGCAGTAGTCACCCCCCGGGCAGCAGATGATGTCGTTGAGAGTGCCCACGGTGGGATTGGCCATGCCCAGCGCTTCGAGCTCTTGCCACAGCGCTTCGAGCTGGTCCACCGGCACGTCGGAGAGCACCAGGTTCTGCTCGTGGGTGACGCGCAGCTCGCCGAAGCTATAGCGCTCGGCGAGGTCGGCCACGGCGTCCATGTGGTCGGCGGTGACATCGCCGGGGGCATGCTCGCGGCGCTTCAGCGACAGGGTCACGGCCTTGTAGCCAGGCACCTTGTGGTCGGTGACGTTATTGGTCACGAAGCGTGCGAAGGCACGGTTCTCGCCGCGCAGCGCCTCGAAAGCGGCGATGTCCTGCTCGCTCACCGCGCGCCGTTCGGGCTCGACGAAGTGAGCGCGGGCGCTGTCCACGGCGGCCTGATTCAGGGTCTGCGGGCCATCCTTGAGATGTGCCCACTCGGCGTCGACGCGCCGCCGGAACTCCTCGATACCCAGCGCCTTGACCAGGATCTTGATGCGCGCCTTGAACTTGTTGTCGCGGCGGCCGAACTGGTTGTAGACGCGCACGCAGGCCTCGAGATAGGTCAGCAGGTGCTGCCAGGGCAGGTCCTCGCGCACCACGTCGCCGATCATCGGGGTGCGGCCCAGGCCGCCGCCGGCGAGCACCTTGACCTTGAGGCTGCCGTCGCTGTCGTGCCATAGCCGCAGGCCGATGTCGTGAACCTGGATGGCGGCACGATCCTCGGCGGCGCCGCTGACGGCGATCTTGAACTTGCGCGGCAGGAAGGCGAATTCGGGGTGCAGGGTCGACCATTGGCGGATCAGCTCACACCAGGGGCGCGGATCCTCGACTTCATCGCTGGCGATGCCGGCGAACTGATCGCTGGTGGTATTGCGAATGCAGTTGCCGCTGGTCTGGATGGCATGCATCTGTACCTTGGCCAGGTCGGCGAGAATCTCGGGCACATCCTCCAGCGCCGGCCAGTTGAGCTGCAGGTTCTGACGCGTGGTGAAGTGGCCGTAGCCGCGGTCGTAGCGCCGCGTGATATCACCTAGGGCGCGCAGTTGGGTGCTCGACAGCATGCCGTAGGGAATCGCGATGCGCAGCATCGGCGCATGCTTCTGGATGTACAGACCGTTCTGCAGGCGCAGCGGGCGGAACTCTTCTTCCGGCAGGCGCCCGGCCAGATGGCGGGCCATCTGGTCGCGGAACTGGGCGACGCGCTCGTCGACGAGCGTCTGGTCGTAGGTGTCGTACCGATACATTCAGGGTTGTCCTGCTAGTCGGGGCGAATGGGTATGGCCGATGGGAGGACGATACTCCCCTGGCGTTATTCTTTGAAAGAATAAATGATCATAGATTTTAATTAAAGAGTTATGAAGCGTGCCAGCGCTTCCGCAGCCGGTAGCGGCCGACAGAAGTAATAGCCCTGGAGGTGATCGGCACCGCTGGCAAGACAGCGGCTTGCCTGCTCGTGAAGCTCGATGCCTTCCACGGTAACGCTCAACCCCAAAGCATGACCCATTTCGATCATTGCTGCTACCAGCGCCGCCTGACGAGGGGCGGTATGGACCTCGCCGACGAAACAGCGGTCGATCTTGACGATATCGAAGGGCAGGTGCTGCAGGTAACTCAACGATGAGAAACCGGTGCCGAAGTCATCGATGGCAAGCTTGCAGCCCAGTGCGCGTAACGCATCGAAGGTTTCCCGTACGACGCTGTCGCGCTCCAGCATCACGTTCTCGGTGACTTCGAGGATGATGCGCTGCGCGGCCAGGTCATGCCGCTCGAGGCCGTCGGCGAGACGCTCGACCAGGCCGCCGGCGTGAATTTCCCGCGCTGAGACGTTGAATGCGATGGTCTGGGTGTCGAGTCCCTGGCGGGTCGCGTCGGCGAGCCAGGCCAAGCCCTGCTCCATGACCCAGGCCCCGAGCGGCAGGATCAGTCCCGAGGCCTCGGCGACCGGAATGAAGGTGTCGGGGGAGAGCACGCCTCGCTCGGGATGCTCGATGCGCACCAGCGCCTCCACGCCGGCCAGCGTTACCCGGGCGTTGGGCTGGGAGTCGGCGGTGACGATGGGCTGCAGCATCAGGCGCAGGCCATCCTCATTGAGTGCGCGATGCAGATCGCGCTCCAGCGCGATCATCTCGTGGGCCGGCAGATGCACGGTAGAGGGCCGGTAGAGCCGATACTCGCCGGGGCTGCGCTCCTTGCCGCGGTGCAGGGCGAGCTCCGCCACCTTGAGCAATCCTTCGGCGGTGGCGGCGTGCTGGGGGAAGAGTGCACCGCCCAGGTTCATCGACACGAACACCTGCTGGTCGAAGACCTCGAAGGGCTCCAGCATGTTGCGCTGCAAGGTGCGGGCGTGACGGGCCAGGCCGGGCGCATCGATATCGGCAAAGGCGGCCACGAACTCATCGCTGCCGAGCCGCGCCAGCGGCAGGCATAGCTGCGGGTCAAGCTGATCTTCGAGGCGGTTGGCGATATCGCGCAGCAGCTGGCTACCGGCATCCTGGCCGAAGCTCTCGTTGATCCAGCGGAAATGATTGATGTCCATGTGCAGTATGCCCAGTGGCCGCTGCGGATGCATTTCCAGCCAATCGCTCAGGTGGGAATAGAAGCCATGGCGGTTGAGCAGGCCGGTGAGGGCATCGCGCTGGGACTGGGCGGCGATCTCCTGGTGTGCGTGGTCGAGCTGCACTGCCAAGCTGTTGTAGGCCTGGAGCGCATCGCCGACCTCGCCCGGCGCGTGACTGACCAGCGGCATGAAGGGTTGGCCACTGCGCATCGCGCGTAGCGTATCGAGAATGGCATTCAGCGGGGCCACCACGTGGAGACGATTGAAGCGCATGGTCCAGGCAAACACCGCTACCACTACCAGCGTGACCGCCAGCAGGGTAAAGAACACCGACCAGCCGATCTGTTCGCTGAGCCGCTGGCGGGTGAAGGTCAGCTCGAGATGCCCAAGCTGGCGGCGCAGCAGGGCATTCTCGAAAATGATGGCGGCACGCCGCTGCTGGAGGCCTTGCAGGTCGTGGTCGGCATCGCGTGACAGCAACAGTGTATTGGCGTCGTCGTAGACACTGACGCTGGCCACATCGGCGTCAGCCAGCAGCGTCTCAACCAGCTCGTCGACGGCCTGACTGTCGAAGTTCCACAGCGGGGCGGCCAGCAGGCTTGCGCCGATTCGTAGCAGTTCGGTCTCCTTGCGATCCAGCTCGACTTCGAAGCGCTTGTGCAGGTGCCAGGCATTGGCCAGGCTCACCGCCATGGCCACCAGCAGTGCCAGCGGTACCAGGCGCAGCATGAACAGCTGATTGAGGCTCGGCCGTCGGCTCATGGCTGAGCCTCCATCAGCATGTCGAGGGCGCGCCGAGGCGAGAAGTCATAGCCACTCGCGGTATGGCGGAAACGCGCAAAGTCGATGTCTCGCCAATCCGGTGAGATGAGGCGTTTGCCGAACGTAGCCACGTCGTGGGTATCCAGGGCCTCCATGGGGAAGCGGATGCTGGCATCCGCTATGTCGATGGCGTTGTCGGCCAGATCGCGCAGCATGACCATGGCCCAGGCGCCGGCCAGGAAGTGTCCGCCGTCGGTGAGCAGCAGCTCGCCACGGGCAACTCGCTGGATGCCTTCCGGCGACCAGTTGAGCCCGACCAGCAGCACGTCCTCTCCGGGGGCGAAGCCGGCGTCCTGCAGCGCCTCGATGGCGCCGATGGCGATCGGGTCATTGGCCGCCCAGATCAGCGCGGGCGCTTCGTTGCGCCGCTCCAACCAGCGCAGGTAGCCGGCGGTCAGGGTACGCGCCTCTTCCTGGTTCCAGTGAGCGGTCAGCAGGCGATCGAGGCGGACTCGCGGCTCTTTGAGGAATACGTCGAGCATGCCGCCATTGCGGCCGATAGAGGCGGGCGTGAGGGTATCGCCGAGTAGTGCCAGGGTGGGGAGCGGGTAGGGCTGTGTTGGTGCCGCCTCCAGCAGTGCCCTGGCCATGCGTGCGCCGGCGGCAAAGTTGTCGGGTTCGATGACGCCGATCCAGTGGCGGTAGCGCTCGCCGGGTTCACCGGTATGCAGACGCTGCTCGGCACTCGGCCCGTTGAGCAGGAACAGCACGTCAACGCCGCGCACCTCGGCCTGTTCGAGCAGGTCGACGGCATGCTGCTCCTCATTGACCAGCACCAGGTAGTCCGGTGGCTGCTTGCCCTCGAGCGCCTCTGCAGCGAGTGCCTGCATGACGTGTCGATCACGCTGAGCGTAGTGGACCGTAAGCCTGATATCGAGGTCGTCGGCCGCGGCGCGCATGGTGCTGCTGACCATGTCCCAGAAGCGCTCGCCCTGATAGCCGGGATTGATGAAGGTGACGCTCAATGGAGCGGCCAACAGCACCGGTGACACCAGGCACAGCAGGCAGATGGCCAACACACGCATGCACACGTCTCCTCGTTATCGTTATCAGACCGCCAAACGCTGCCAGCGCCGCCGTTGCCAGAACATGGCAAAACATAGCGAGTTGAGCGCTCGATAGCCCAGCTGCACCCACCAGATGCCTGCCAGGCCCTGTTCGAGGGCGACACCCACCAGCCAGGCAAGGGGCAGGAACAGCAGCCACTGCATCGACAGGGTCAGCGTCATCACGGTGCGATTGGCGCCAGCGCCGAGCAGGGCCTGGGCGAGTACCAGGGCGGCGGCATCGAGCACGATCATCACAGCCGTCAGGCGCAGCGGCAGGCGGCCCATGTCTATCAGTGCCGCATCGTGCAGGAACAGGCCAAGTACCAGCTCCGGCATCAATAGCATGGGCAGGGCCAGCAGCGCCAGACAGGCCCAGGCGACTCTGACCACGTCCCAGCCCCAACGGTGGGCATCGTGGTGGGCGTCGCGGCCCATCGCCTGGCCCACCAGGCTCATGGCGGCCATGCCCAAGCCTACCCCCGGCAGGATCAGGAACAGCGATAGGTTGACCAGTACATGGCCCACCGCCACGCTCGCGGTATCCAGCTGGCCGAGAATCCAGAACAGCACCGCATAGCCCGCGGCAAACCATAACTGCTGGAAGGAGTGTGGCGTTGCCAGGCGCAGGGTGCTGGCGTAGGTCGGTCGCCGCGGCCAGCGCGACAGAAAGCCGCTGGCGGTGGCGTGGCGGGCGCTGATCAGCAGCCAGATCACGACCCCGACGAACAGCGACAGGCTGGTACCGGCGCCTGCCCCGGCAGGACCCATGGCGGGCAGCCCAGCGTAGCCGAAGATCAGCCCGATGCTGGCCACCACGTTGACCAGGTGCATGAACAGGATGATGCGCAGGTAGATGGCGGTCTGCTGGATGCCATTCCAGTAGCCGCGAAAGCAGAAGATCATTGCCACCGGCACCAGCGAGATCACGCGCCAGCGGAAATACTCCACCGCCACGCCAGTGACGTCGGGCTCCTGGTTGATCAGCGTCAGCAGCCGCGGCGCCTGCCACAGGCATAGCAGGGTCAGCGGGCCGGCGACCGCCAGTGCGATCAACAGGCCGGCATTGAGTGGCGTGGCGCGCTGCGACCAGGCCTCCTCGCCGTGGCGGCGCGCGGTCTGCGCCTGGACCCCGGAGGAGAGCCCGAACAGTATGGCGGTGACCAGGAACATCGCATAGCCGCCGATGCCGACACCGGCCAGAGCCACCTCGCCAAGGCGCCCGACCAGGGCGGCGTCGATCAGGTTGAGCAGACTCTGGGAAAGCATCCCGGCGATGATCGGTAGTGCCAGCTTGAGAATGGTACGGCGTCGGGTGGGCTCGGGCAGCATGCCGGGTTCCAGCGGGTGAGTGACAGGGCCCGCTAGCGCGGGCCCAGGCGATGGTCAATCGGCGTCGTAGGAGAGCACCGGCGACAGCCAGCGTTCGAGCTCGGCGCGCGGCATGCCCTTGCGCTCGGCCAGCACTTTGACCTGATCGCGGGTGATCTTGCCGGTGGCGAAATACTTCGACTGTGGATGCGCGAAGTACCAGCCCGATACTGCCGCCGCCGGCCACATGGCGAAGCTCTCTGTCAGCGTCAGGCCGCTATGGCGCTCGGCGTCGAGCAGCCGGAACAGGGTGGCTTTCTCGGTGTGGTCAGGGCAGGCCGGGTAGCCCGGTGCCGGGCGAATGCCCTGGTACTTCTCGGCGATCAGCGCCTCGTTGTCGAGCTGTTCCTGCGGCACATAGCCCCAGAACTCCTTGCGCACCCGCTCGTGCATGCGCTCGGCGAAAGCCTCGGCGAGGCGGTCGGTAAGCGCCTGGACCATGATCGCGTTGTAGTCGTCGCCGGCGGCTTCATAGGCCTTGCTCAGCTTATCGACGCCATGGCCAGTGGTGACCGCGAAGCCACCGATCCAGTCGGGCTTGCCGCTCTCCTTGGGGGCGATGAAGTCGGCCAGGCTGTAGCAGATGCCGTCGCGATTCTTGGTCATTTGCTGGCGGATGTGGTGCAGCCGCTCGACCACCTCGCTGCGCGACTCGTCGGCGTAGACTTCGATGACATCGTCATCGACGCTGTTGGCCGGCCACAGGCCGATGACGCCGCGTGCCTGGACACGCTTTTCGTCGACCAGCTTGGCGAGCATCGCCTGGGCGTCGGCGAACAGGCTGCGTGCCGCCTCGCCAACCACCTTGTCGTCGAGGATCTTGGGGTACTTGCCGGCCAGCTGCCAGCTCATGAAGAACGGCGTCCAGTCGATGCGCTCGATCAACTCCTCGAGGTCGTAGTCATCGAAGACCTTGAGTCCGGTGAACTGCGGGGCGGGCGGGGTAAAGCTCGCCCAGTCGGTGCGGAAGCGCCGCTTGCGGGCCTCGGCGTAGGAGAGGTCGGCGGCCTTGGGGCGGCGCTTGGCGTTGCGCTCGCGAACCTTTTCGTACTCGTCGCGAATCTCCGCCACATAGGCCGGCTTGAGGCTCGGCGTCAGCAGCCGGCCGGCGACGCCGACGGCCCGCGAGGCGTCGGTGACGTAGATCACCGGGTGCTGGTACTGCGGCTCGATCTTGACCGCGGTGTGGGCCTTGGAGGTGGTGGCGCCGCCGATCAGCAGCGGCAGCTCGAATCCCTGGCGCTGCATCTCCTTGGCGACATGGACCATTTCATCCAGCGATGGGGTGATCAGCCCGGACAGGCCGATGATGTCGGCATTGTGCTCCCGGGCGGTCTGCAGGATCTTCTCGGCGGGCACCATCACGCCGAGGTCGATCACCTCGTAGTTGTTGCACTGCAGGACCACGCCGACGATGTTCTTGCCGATGTCATGGACGTCACCCTTGACCGTGGCCATGACGATCTTGCCCTTGGCCTTGGTCTCTTCGCTCTTCTCGGCCTCGATATAGGGAATCAGATAGGCCACCGCCTGCTTCATGACGCGAGCCGACTTGACCACTTGGGGCAGGAACATCTTGCCGTCGCCGAACAGGTCGCCTACCACGTTCATGCCGTCCATCAACGGACCTTCGATGACCTCGATGGGGCGCGCGGCCTGGGCCCGGGCCTGCTCGGTGTCGTCCTCGATATGCGCGGTGATGCCCTTGACCAGGGCGTGTTCGATGCGCTTGTTAACTGGCCAGCTGCGCCACTCGAGGTCTTCCTTCCTGGCCGCGCCGGAGCCGTCGCCCTTGTACTTGTCGGCGATGTCGAGGAGCCGCTCGGTGCCGTCGCTGCGCCGGTTGAGCACCACGTCTTCTACCGTTTCGCGCAGCTCGGCGGGCAGGTCGTCGTAGACCGCCAGCTGGCCGGCATTGACGATGCCCATGGTCAGGCCGGCGCGGATGGCGTGGTAGAGGAACACCGAGTGTATCGCCTCGCGCACCGGGTTGTTGCCGCGGAACGAGAAGGAGACGTTGGACACGCCGCCGGAGACCATGGCGTGGGGCAGGTGCTCGCGGATCCACTGGGTGGCCTGGATGAAGTCGACGGCGTAGTTGTTGTGCTCTTCGATACCGGTGGCGATGGCGAAGATGTTGGGGTCGAAGATGATGTCTTCCGGCGGGAAGCCGATCTCGTCCACCAGCAGCCGATAGGCGCGCTCGCAGATCTCGGCCTTGCGCGCGAAGGTGTCGGCCTGGCCATCTTCGTCGAAGGCCATCACCACGATGGCCGCGCCGTAGCGACGGCAGGCGGTGGCCTGCTCGCGGAAGGCATCCTCGCCCTCCTTCATGGAGATCGAGTTGACCACCGCCTTGCCCTGTACGCACTTCAGGCCGGCCTCGATGATCTCCCACTTGGAGGAGTCGATCATGATCGGCACCCGGGAGATATCCGGCTCGCCGGCGATCAGGTTGAGGAAGCGTACCATCGCTTCCTGGGACTCGAGCATGCCCTCGTCCATGTTGATGTCGATGACCTGGGCGCCGTTCTCGACCTGCTCCAGGGCCACCTCGAGGGCGGTGGTGTAATCCTCGTCGACGATCAGGCGCTTGAAGCGCGCCGACCCGGTAACGTTGGTGCGTTCGCCGACGTTGACGAATAGCGAGTCGTGCTCGATGTTGAACGGCTCGAGACCCGACAGACGGCAGGCCCGTGGGCGTTCGGGCACCCGGCGCGGCGAGGTATTGCGCACCGCCTCGGCAATGGCCTGGATATGCTCGGGCGTCGAGCCGCAGCAGCCGCCGATGATGTTGACCAACCCGCTGTCGGCGAACTCGGCGACGATCTCCGCCATCTCCTCCGGGGTCTGGTCGTACTCGCCGAACTCGTTGGGCAGACCGGCATTGGGGTGGGCCGAAACGAAGGTGTCGGCCTTGGTCGAGAGCTCCTCGAGGTAGGGGCGCAGCTCTGCGGCGCCCAGCGCGCAGTTGAGGCCCACCGACAGTGGCTGGGCGTGGCGAATCGAGTTCCAGAACGCCTCGGTGGTCTGGCCCGAGAGGGTGCGCCCGGAGGCGTCGGTGATGGTGCCGGAGATCATCACCGGCAGGCGCTCGCCGCGATCGTCGAACAGCTGCTCGAGGGCGAAGATCGCCGCCTTGGCGTTGAGGGTGTCGAAGATGGTCTCGATCAGGATCAGGTCCGAGCCGCCCCCGATCAGCGCCTCGGCGGCTTCGTAGTAGTTGTCGCGCAGCTCGTCGAAGGTGACGTTGCGCTTGGCCGGGTCGTTGACGTCCGGCGACAGCGAGGCGGTGCGTGAGGTGGGGCCAAGCACCCCGGCCACATAGCGCGGTACGCCGGTCTCACTGGCGACGGCATCGCACACCTCGCGGGCCAGCCGCGCCGCTTCGCGGTTGAGCTCTGGCACCAGGTCCTCCATGCCGTAGTCGGACTGGGAGAGCCGCGTGCTGTTGAAGGTGTTGGTCTCGATGATGTCGGCGCCGGCTTCGAGGTAGTCGCGGTGGATCCGCGTCACCACGTCCGGGCAGGTCAGTGCCAGCAGGTCGTTGTTGCCCTTGAGGTCGCTGGGCCACTCCTTGAAGCGCTCGCCGCGAAACTCCGCCTCACTGAGGTCGGCATTCTGCAGCATGGTACCCATGCCACCGTCGAGAATCAGGATACGGCGTGCGAGTTGCTCATGAAGCAAGGCGGTAACGGCGGTGTCAACGGCGGCCATGATGGGGATACGTCTCCAGCGTCAGGGTCTGCAGCGAGGGGTGGGGCAGGCGTCCCACGCCGTCTCGATATAGCCGCGTATGGTAACAGAAAGCGTCTGACGCGGGGCAGGGGCGACAAAACCGAGTATTTCACTCGGGATTGTGTCGCCGGGGACTTTTCCTTACCATGGCACTATTCATCTGCCCATCGGTTCCAGGACTGACGACATCATGAGCCAGAGCATCGAGATTACCGATAGCGCCCAGGAGTACCTCGCCGAACTGCTCGAGAAGCAGAACGTCGAGGGCATTGCGGTGCGCATCTTCATCACCCAGCCCGGTACGCCCTACGCCGAGACCTGCCTGGCCTACTGCCGCCCGGGCGAAGAGGAGCCGAGCGACGAGCTGCTCGAGCTCGACAAGATCCGTGTCTACCTCGACAAGCACAGCCTGGCATTCCTCGATGAGGCGGTGGTCGACTTCAACGCCGACCGCATGGGCGGTCAGCTGACCATCAAGGCCCCCAATGCCAAGATGCCCAAGGTCAACGCCGACAGCCCCTTGGAGGACCGCGTCAACTACGTGCTCTACAGCGAGATCAACCCCGGCCTTGCCGCCCACGGCGGCGAGATCAAGCTGATCCAGCTGACCGAGGAGAACGTCGCGGTACTGGCGTTCGGCGGCGGCTGCCAAGGCTGTGCCGCGGTCGACCTGACCCTCAAGGACGGCGTCGAGAAAACCTTGATCGAGCGTATCCCCGAGCTCGCCGGAATTCGCGACGTCACCGACCATACCGACACCAGTCAGGCCTACTACCGCTAAGGTGGCCGGCGTCTAGGCCGGTCGCTCCCCGCCAGCCTGTTCTCTTGCAGAGCCGCTCCATGAGCGGCTCTGCTGCGTTTGGGCATGCGTTCAGTAGGTAAAGGGTGGCAGGCTGGCTCGGGACAGCCGTGCTTCCACTTCGGCTAGCCGCTGGCGGCTCTCCTCCAGCGCTTGTTCGCGAGAGCTCAGCTGGCTGGCCAGCGCATCGCTACGTTGGCGTGCATCGCTTAGCGCATCCTGCGCCTGCTGACGCTGCAGGCTCGCCTCGCGTTGACGGCGCTCCTGCTCGGCGAGAGCGGTGCGCTGCTCCTGTAGCTGCTGGTCGCGCGCCTCGAGGCGCGCCTCCAGCTGAGTCTGGCGCTCGGCGTGCTGTTTGTCTGCAGTCTGGCGCTCTTGGCGAGCGGCATCCAACAGGCCCATCAGGCGTGCTTCGGCGGCCTCATGGCGCTGCTCTTCCTGCTGTAGCGCTTCGCGGTGGCGCTCGGCCTGTGCCTCGAGAGCCTCACGGTGAGCCTCAGCTTGCCGATCACGCTGTTGCTGCAGCTGAGCCAGCTGTGCCGTGAGCCGCTGATGTTGGTGTTCGGCCTCCGCCAGCCGCGACTGCAGTGCATCGCGCTCCGCTTCGGCCTTGGCCAGGCGTTGGCTGCGCTCATCCAGGCTGGCCTGCACCTGGGCGAGATGCTCGGCAAGGGCGGCTTCGCGTTGGGCGGCATGCTCGGCGAGTCGTTGGCTCTCGGCGCTGGCCTGCTGTGCCACCTCGACGCGTCGATCGGCCTCGTGGCGATAGTGTGCAAGGCCTTCGCTGGCGGCTTCTTCCGCCTTGTGCCACAGCTCGCCCATGAGTGACTGCAGCGCCTCGGGGATCGCCTGGGGGTGGGGCGTAGCGCGGTTCTCCTCGCGCTGCTGACGCCACTCGCGCAGGTGATCGCTGATAGTCGTGAAGCTGCCGGTACCCAATACCTCGCGCACCTTCTGCACGCTGGGCGTCTCGCCTCGCTGCAGCAGGGCATCGACCGCCCGCTGTACGTCCTCGAACTGCACGCCGTTCCTCGCCATATCGCTCTCCTTGTCACGGTAGGTGCAAACCGCTCGTTGCCATGCCGCAGCCTAGCCCCGCAGCGACTGAAAGGGAAGCTCTTTACGTATTATGTTTTACGTAAAATACACTATGAAATAGCCGATAAATTCATGATTACCCGCATTATCTTGATTCTCTGCCGGCAATGGCTCGATACTGGGGGCTACGGGCAACCGAGGAGGCGGGCAGTTGGAACGGCACGAGATAGCGCCCCTTGGCGGGCTTGCGACGACCCAGCCTGAGCAGGCGCTACTGCCAAATGACGACGGCGTGCATATCGCTGCCCACAGTGATAGCGAGGCGGTCAGGCTGTGGCTGGCGGAGTACGCGGCCAGCCCGCAGACCCAGCGCGCCTATCGCAAGGAGGCCGAGCGTCTGCTGCTATGGCTGGCCGGGCGCGGCTTGGCGCTGGAGGGGCTGCGCCGCGAGCACCTCGCCGAGTTCGAATCCTTTCTCGCCGACCCCCGACCCGCCGAGCGCTGGATCGGACCGCCGCGGCCACGGGCCAGCAGCGAATGGCGGCCATTTCGTGGGCCACTGTCGGCGGCTAGCCGTCGGCAGAGCCTGGTGATTCTGCAGGGCATGTTTGCCTGGCTGACCGACGCCGGCTGGGTGCGTCACAACCCCTTTCGGCTGATGCGCGACAAGCGCCGCCGGCTCGATAATCGCGGCGGGCGCATCGAGCGTTACCTCGAGCGACCGCTGTGGGACTGGTTGTGGACCTGGATCAACCAGCCGCCGGGGGAGGGCGCCAGCAGGCGCGAGATGCTGGGCTGGCAGCGGCGTCGCTTCCTGTTCGGCTTTGCCTATCTGCTGGCACCGCGCATCGCCGAGCTGGCCGCGGCGCGTATGGAGGATGTGTACTTGATCGAGGGGGGCTGGTGGTGGCGGGTGACCGGCAAGGGCGACAAGCGCGTAGAGATTCCGCTGCCGCCGGAAGCACTGGCGCTGCTCGGTGAATGGCGCCAGGCACTGGAACTCGCCGCGGCGCCCGATTCGCGTGATAGCGGACCGCTGCTGCGCGGGCTGGATGGCAAGCGTGGGCTAGGCGACAACCAGCTCTATCGGCTGATCAAGTCGGCCTTCGCCGAGGCGGCAGGCGCCCTGGAGGCCGCGGGGGTTCGCGGCGACGTGGCGCCACCCCTGGCGGCCATGGCGCCCAGGCTGCGCCAGGCCTCACCGCACTGGCTGCGGCATACCGCCTTGACCCACCAGGCGCAGCGCGGCGTCGAACTGCGCTACCTGGCGATGACCGCTCGCCATGCACGGCTCGACACCACGGCGCGCTACCTGCACGCCGAAGCCGAGGAGTGGCAGCAGCAGGTCTCGCGTCATTCGCTGTATACCGACAGTCGGCGGAGCGGGGCGGACACGAGCGGCGATGGGCCGGTATAATGACCTCATTCGAGGAGAAGGAGCCATCATGTCAACGCAGGAACCCACGACCCAGGCGGCCCAGCAGGCGCTCATCGACGAATTCGCGATGTTCGACAACTGGATGGATCGCTATCAGTACATCATCGACCTCGGCAAGCAGTTGCCGACCTTCCCCGATGAGTGGAAGACCCCTGACTACAAGATCCAGGGCTGTCAGTCCAACGTCTGGATTCGCCACGCCCGCGACGGCGAGCGCCTGCATTTCGACGCCACCTCGGATGCCGCTATTGTCTCGGGGCTGATCGCCGTGCTGCTGCGCATCTACAATGATCGCCAACCCCAGGAGGTGGTCGCTACCGAACCCAGCTTCCTCGAGGCGCTGGGGCTCGACAAGCACCTTTCGCCGACCCGCAGCAACGGCCTGCACGCCATGCTGACGCGGATTTACGATGTTGCCCAGCGCGAAGCCGCCTGAGTGCTAGCGCCTCTCCATATAATCATTTTTATGAGCTAGGCTATAAAAATAATCGCTTTTTAGGTGAGTTAATCATTTTGGCAAGGGAAATGGGCGGCGAAATCGGCTACGCGTGGCTAGCCTCGACTTATGAACTGGATGTCGTCCAGCCTTTCCCTGTCGAGAGTCGTATCGGTCGTGCTCGCCATACGTTGGAGCATGATGGTCGCCGTAGCGAGGCCTATCTTGAAAGCATGCGTCCGCCGGCGACACTTCCCGGTCATCTCACCTTCGCCCTTAAGCATGAGGGCGTACACCTCGAGTTCCTGGCGCGACTCTTCCGGAGCCTACCTCCTGAGAGTCTTGCTGCATGGGTTCGTAGCGAGCCCACCGGCCAGTATGCCCGCCGGGCAGGCTTCTTGTATGAATGGCTCACGGGAGAGCACCTTGACATCACCAAGACCGGGGGTAACTACCGGGATGCGCTGAACCCCGATGACTATGTAACGGCAACACAGCCGAGGCGGAACCGCCGGTGGCGTATCAACGATAACCTCCCTGGCACACCAGATTACTGCCCCATGGTTCGGCGAACCCCACAAGTCGAACGGTCGCGCGGCTATGATATACGTCGCCAGTTGGAAAGCATGGAAGGGGAGTTCGGTGCCGATATCCTCCGCCGCAGCGCCGTCTGGTTGACCATCAAGGAGAGCCAGGCGAGTTTTGTCATCGAGCATGAGGGCAGCCACCAGGGGCGCATACAGCGCTTCGCCGCCGCCATGGAGGCTTATTGTGGGCAGCAAGAAGAGCCGCTCTCCGCTCAAACGCTGAGTGAACTTCAGAGCGCGATCCTCGGCGTTGCGACCATCCAGCCGGGCTTGCGCCAATCTCCCGTCTTCGTGGGCAGTCGCTCCATTGGCCAGGGGCCTGTCGTGCACTACGTCTGCCCCCCTTGGGAGTGGCTCTCCGGTCTGCTCGGTGGGCTCAGCCAGTTTCTCGATTCGACAGGGCCTGAAGATGCCATCACCAGGGCAGCTGTGGCCAGCTTCGGCTTTGTGTTCATACATCCGCTGGCAGACGGCAACGGGCGGATCTCGCGCTTCCTGATCAATGATACGCTGCGACGCGACGGCGCCGTGCCGGAGCCCTTTATCCTGCCGATCTCGGCGGCCATCACCTCGTCTTCGATGCGGCGTATCGAGTATGACCGGGTGCTGGAGCGTTATTCACGACCTCTGATGCGGCGTTACGGTGATGCCGTAGACTTTCTGACTCGACGCCAGGCATACCCTGACGGAATCGAGTCTGACTTCACCTTCTCTGCCTATGAAGAGGCTGGACCTACCTGGCGGTATCCCGACCTGACCGATCAGGTTGAATATCTCGAAGAGATTGTGCGCTACACGCTGGAGCATGAAATGCACCAGCAGGCAGCCATCCAGCGAGCCTGGCACATGACTCGCGAAACGATCAAGGAGTGGGTGGAGGGGCCTGATGAACATATCGACCGTATCATTCGCGCAGTTAGACAGCACGGCAGCGTGAGCGGCAAGCTGCGGCGCGACTTTCCCGTCCTCGATGACCCGCTGCTCACCGAGCGGCTGGAGGCCATCGTCGGCGAGGGCTTTGCCGGTATCGGTCGGACCGAATAGCCACTAGGCAACTGTCGATGGGGCGGTGACGTCGCGTCGACGCCGCCGCTCCCGAGCCAGGATCGCCGGTGCGTCAAGGGCGGCGATCGCCACGCCGTGATCGGTGGGAATGTCGCCGGCCAGCTGCAGGGCCTGATAGCGGGCGCAGCAGACGCGCAGGAACGAGGCGAAGTTAGCCAGGTCATGGCCGGCCTCGCCGGACTCTCTGGCCAGGCGCGTCAGCAGCTGCCCCAGGGTCAGCCCGTCGCGCCGGCCGATCTCCTCGAGCAGGTACCAGAAGAAACTCTCCAGTCGCACGCTGGTGGAGACCCCATCAAGGCGGATGGAGCGGGTCTGCGCCTCCCATAGGTGGGGGTCGGCACCCACGAAGAGCCTGCACATCGTCGAATTCTCCTCGTATGCCATGGGGTTTGTCTCTCCCATAGCATAGTCTGGCGCCGCCGCCGCGACGAGGCGTCCGGCGCCAAGGATGCCGGGTGCGTTCAGGCGTGGCTGATCCGCGTGCCGAGCAGGGCGAGGAATTGCGCGATCCAGGCTGGATGCGCCGGCCAGGCCGGCGCGCTGACCAGGTTGCCCTCAGTGATGGCGTCATCCACGGCAATATCGGCATAGCTGCCGCCGGCCAGCTCCACGTCGGGCCGGCAGGCGGGGTAGGCCGAGCAGCGCCGACCCTCGAGCACGCCGGCAGCGGCCAGCAGTTGGGCCCCATGGCAGATCGCCGCCACCGGCTTGTTGGTCTCGAAGAAGTGGCGCACCAGAGCGGTGACGTCACCATTCAGGCGCAGATATTCCGGGGCCCGGCCGCCGGGTACGACCAGGCCATCATAGTCGGCCGGCGTGACACTGGCGAAATCCGCATTAAGGGTAAAACGATGGCCGGGCTTCTCGGTATAGGTCTGGTCACCCTCGAAGTCATGGATGGCGGTGGCCACCGAATCGCCGGCGGCCTTGTCGGGGCAGACCGCATCGACCCGATAGCCCACCGCCTGCAGGGCCTGGAAAGGCACCATGATCTCGTAGTCCTCGACGAAATCCCCACACAGCAGCAACAGTCGTTGGGTGGACATGACGACACTCCTCTTCGTGATCTTGTGATTGGCGTCTCCGACACAGGCGGAGACGATCACTCTGGCATACCCAGGCGCCATCGAGGTGGTAGCGGGCTACTACAGGGGAGGCAGGTTCGCAGGGGGAATCAGTGGTGGCGACAGGCGCCGTCACGGGGCCGAAAGTGCTCGTCGAGCTCGGGATCCTCGCGGCATAGTCGCTCGCTTGGTCCTCCGGGCACCGGGTCGATACCCCCCTCGGCGCCAGGGTGGCAGCGCAGGATGCGACGCAGGGCGAGCCAGCCGCCCTTGAGGGGGCCATGCGCCTGGAGCGCCTCCAGCGTGTAGTGCGAGCAGCTCGGCCAGTAGCGGCAGCGGGGGCCCAGCAGGGGGCTGATCAGCCATTGATAGATATGCACCAGACCGATCATCAGCCCGCCCAGCAGGCGGCTCGCCAGTCGGCCCAGCAGGTGCAGAAAGCCGCGCAGACATCCGGCCAGGCGGCGCATATCCTAGGCCTGGCCCTTACCGTAGAGGGCATCCGGGTCGATCAGCGGCTCGCTGCTGACGCGCGCCCGGTCTGCATCCAGGGCCACATAGAAGCAGCTGCGCCGGCCAGTGTGGCAGGCAGGACCGTGCTGGTCGACCTGTAGCAGCAGGGTGTCGCCGTCGCAATCCAGGGCGGCGCTGACCAGATGCTGCTGCTGGCCGGACGACTCTCCCTTGCGCCACAGCTTGCCGCGTGAGCGCGACCAGTAGCAGACCCGGCGGGTAGCGAGGCTTTCACGCAACGCCGTGGCATTCATCCACGCCATCATCAGCACTTCGCCGCTATCGTGCTGCTGAGCAATGGCGGGTATCAGGCCGTCGGCGCTCCACTTGACCGCGGCCAGCAGGGAGTCGAGCTCCACGCCTTCGCCAACCCTGGCGCGTTCGAGATCCTTGAACAGCTGACTCATGCGCTACACTCCTCGCAGATCCCCAGTAGCTCGATGGTCTGGCGTTCGACGCGAAAGCCCAGACTACGCGCCCGGCTGGCCAACTGAGCGTTGACGTCGTCGAGATGCAGCTCCTCGACGCGTCCGCAGGCGCGACAGATCAGCAGCTGAAAGCCGTGGGCGTGCTCGGGGCAGGGGCAGGCGACATAGGCATTGAGCGACTCGATGCGATGTACCAGCCCCTGTTCGATGAGAAACTCCAGGGCGCGATATATCGTTGGCGGGCGCGCCGAAGCGTGCTCCACGGCGAGCTTGTCGAGGAGATCATAGGCCTTCAGACCGCCGTCGGCGCTGGCGATCATCTCGAGCACGCGTCGCCGAATCGGCGTGAAACGCACGCCACGTTGCTGGCACTGCCGATCCGCTTGCTGGATCAGGGAATTGGCGTCGGACATGATGAGCCTGATTATGCAATGAGCGGTTATTCTACGCGGCCAACCCGCCGACGGCCAATCACGCTGGGCAGGGAACTTGCTCGACTGCCTGCAGCTCGCCGCGGCGGGCAAAGTGGCGCTGGGCGAAGGCGACACGCTCCTCGACACTAACCCCCGGTGGCTGACGCTCGATGAGGTCGAGGCGTGGCCGCAGCCCTTCACCGTTGGCCATCTGAATGGCCAGCCCAGGGCGGGCGTTGAGCTCGAGCAGCATGGGACCCTGGTCGCGGTCCAGCACCATGTCGGTGCCGAGATAGCCGAGCCCGGTCATCTCGAAGCAGCCGGCGGCGAGCTCCAGCAACGTCTGCCAGCCGGGGATCTGCAGGCTAGCGAGCTCATGCCCAGTGTCCGGGTGATCGCTGCGCGAGCGATCGAACTGTACGCCGCGTAGCGCGCCGCCGCTGGCGATATCCAGGCCTACGCCGACCGCGCCCTGATGCAGGTTGGCCTTGCCGTCGGAGGCTGCGGTGGAGAGGCGCATCATGGCCATGACCGGGTAGCCCTGGAAGATGATCACGCGAATGTCCGGCACGCCTTCGTAGGTATATACGGATAGTGATTCGTCGAAGTTGATCAGCGCCTCGACCACCGCCACGTCCGGTGAGCCGCCCAGTGAATAGAGACCCGACAGGATGTTGGACACATGGCGCTCGATATCCACATGGTTCAGGCTGGCACCGCTGGGCTTGATGTAGCTGTCGCCTTCGACCCGCTCGATGACCAGGATGCCCTTGCCGCCGCTGCCCTTGGCCGGCTTGATCACGA
Source organism: Halomonas salipaludis (assembly GCF_002286975.1). GTDB lineage: Bacteria > Pseudomonadota > Gammaproteobacteria > Pseudomonadales > Halomonadaceae > Franzmannia > Franzmannia salipaludis. Next base: position 524,918 of record NZ_NSKB01000001.1, on the reverse strand, counting down.
AGCCGGGGTGGGGGGCGACCATCCTGGCCACGCCCTTGACCTCGAACTGGCTCTTGATGGTGCCGATCAGCGCCGGCGTGGTAATGCCGTACTCCTTGGCCAGTAGCTTGGTCTTCAGTTTGTCGTCCACCAGCGGAAAGAGGCGGCGGTCGTTATAGCGGCCGATATAGCGGATATTACGCCGGTTCATGCCGACGATGCCCTTGGCTCTGAGCCGTCCTGGCGTGGTCCACATTGGCTCAATCCTCCGTGACCGGCTTGAAGCGGCGCAGCTCCAGCAGCCGATAGCCGGTATAGTTGCCCAGCAGCAGAATCAACGACATCAAGATCATCTGCACGCCAAGGAAGTTGAAGGTGATGTGCCGCACCCAGGGGTTGTTCATCGCCAGGTAGGCCAGCACCGCCGTCAACAGGCTGCCGCCGCCCTGGATCAGTACCTCCTTGGGGCCTTCTTCCTCCCACAGGATCGACATTCGCTCGATGGTCCAGGAGAGAATGATCATCGGGAAGAAGGTGATCGTCAGCCCGGCGTTGAGGCCAAAGCGATAGGAGAGCACCGAGAACAGCGAGATGATGGCGATGACCGTGATGATCACCGCCGACACTCGCGCCACCAGTAGCAGGTTGAGGCGTGACAGGTAACTGCGAATCACCAGGCCTACCGCAACGATCAGCAGGAAGCCGATCAGGCCGGTCATCAGCGTAGTCTGGATGAACGCCAGGGCAATCAGTACCGGCATGAAGGTACCCGAGGTCTTGATACCGATCAGCACCCTGAGCAGTACCACCACCAGCGCACCAATCGGGATCAGCAGGATGGTCTGGAACAGTGCCTGTTCCTCTAGCGGCAGGCTATGGATCGAGAAGTTGATCAGGGTGTCGTTGGCCAACTGGTTACGCACCGCCGCGGCGGCAGGCTGGTTGTGCTGGATCATTGAGAAGCTGATGCTCGAGTTGGTTCCCCCTTGCACCTCGAGCACCGCCTGGCCGCTATCCTCCCACATCAACAGGTTGTTGGGGCGTCCCTGTTCTCCGGTGACCGGGTTGAACAGCGACCAGCGATCGTCATCGAAGACCTGCACCCAGGTGGAGAGGCTCTGCCGGCGGCGCCCATCCTCGAGCATCAAACCACTGACCGCCCGAGCGTGTACGCCGGCATCATTCAGCAGGCGAACCAGCAGCGGGGCGCGCTCGAATTGATTGAGCAACAGCCGCGAGTTCTCGCTCTGGCGATCATCGCTGAAGTCGCGGATCAGCTCGCGAGCGAAGGTGAAAGGGCTGGCGGAGCGCTGCCAGGCACGCTCTATGACCTGGGTGGCGGCGGTGTCATAGGGACGCTCCCAGACGATGTCCTCTTGCAACTCGGGACGCCGTGACTGAGGTGGGCGGGCATCCGGGGCGACCAGCAACTGTACGGAGTAGTAGAGCAGTTGACTGCCGGCGGCCTGGCGTATCGACCACTGCGCGCGACGACCGCGTTCATCCTCGAGGAACGACAGGCCGTAGCCCGGTGAGGCGGTGTTTTCGGTCAATACACGGTAGCCCTGCTGATGCGACGGCAGCGCCATGTCGACCATGGCCGGACCACCCTGAGCGGTAAAGTTGACCTGGGCCTCGATCTCCCACACCTGGCGCTGTTCGCCGGGCGTCCAGGGGACCTCGAACTGCACGTGGCGGTGCACGCTGAGGGCGATGCCGGCGATCATCAAGGCGCCGACGAGTAAATAGAAGGGCAGGCGGGACATGTCAATTCCTTGTGCAACGAAGGGGTCTCACGACCCCATCAGCGGCAACGGCTCAAGACTCGTCGCCGTTGGCTTCGTTTTCATCATCGTCCATGACTTCATCTTCGCTGGCCTCATCTGAAGGCCGGCCACCCGGAAACTCGGGGCGTGGATGAAGGTAGGTCTCTGCGACGTCGATCATGGCAATGTCCATCATGAAACGCCGTCCCAACAGTACAGGGTAGTTGAGATGGCTACGATCGTTGAGCGTAAACTCGACCTGCTCGCGAATCGGACCCAGCGTCATCATCATTCGCACCACCGGCCGCGACTCTTCACCGGCCGCTTGCAGTATGCGCACGCGCCTTACCACCGGCGCCTCGATCCACTCGTCGCGCACCCGTTCGACCACGACATCGTCTTCGCTCAAGGCCAGCTTGAAACGCACCCAGGTGTCGCCGTCACGTTCGAAGCGGGTGATATCGGTGGCCGACAGCGACGAGGTGTTGGCGCCGGAGTCGACGCGCGCCTTGAGATAGGTGCCCACGTCCGGCAAGCCGATCCATTCGCTGCGGCCTAAGACCTCCTTGTTATCGAGCGGGCTGTCGGCATCTTCTTCACATTGAGCGGGAATGATCACCGGCTCGTCGGCGAGCAGGTCGATATCACTGCGTATGTCGCGCAGCAGGCTGCCGACTTCGCGCACATCGGCGGTCAGGCGGCGGGTATCGTTGGCATGCTGGGTGAGTAGCTGCTGCTGGATGTCGCAGCGCTCGCTAAGCTGTTGCTCCAGTTGGATGACCCGTGACTCGAACTGCATCTGGGTAAGCGGTGGCTCAGGGGGAGGCTCGGGTTCTCCTTGCAGGAGAGCACAGCCACCAAGAAGTGCCGGGATGGCGAGTGCCGTGGCAGGCAGGGCGCGTCGAATCCGCATCACAATCGACATGGGATAGAGGGAGTCCTTGAAACTGGTCGCCTGATGATAAGGAGTGTGGCGGAGGCGTGTCCAATGGGTTTGCTGCAATAGACTGTGCTGCATAGAGTCAATTTAACATAATATATATTATGCGAAGTTCCGGCAATGTTGGCCGAGACACCCATACGTCGACGCCCCGGCAGATTTCCTCCTGCCGGGGCGTTGATGTGGCGCTGTATCAAGCGTCCTGCTCAGTCGTCGGCCGGCGCGTAGGAGCCATCCTCGCGATGCACTTCGGTGCCGGTGATCGGCGGCGTGAACACGCAGGCCAGGTGCATGGTCTTACTGGCACGCAGCAGATGCTCGTCGTGCTGGTCGAGAATGTAGATATCGCCCGGCTTGATCGGCCAGATCTTGCCATCTGCCAGGGTCTCGACTTCCCCTTCGCCTTCCATGCAAAACACCGCTTCATAGTGATGCTTGTAATGGATGTGGGTCTCGGTGCCTTCGTAGATACGGGTGATATGGAAGGAGAAACCTCCATTGTCGCTGGCCAGCAGCAGGCGCGTGCTGTCCCAGTTGCCGTTCTCCGACTTGACCAGGCGCTCGGATTGGCGTGCTTCCTCGAGGTTACGAACGATCATGGATGTGATCTCCTGAATGCTGTGAATCGCGGGTGCCGTGACGACAGGCGCGTAACGTAACGACGGCCCGCCGCGGCGGGCCGTGGATGTTCAGGGTGCCAGGCATGCCCAGTGCCCTGCTCTATCTACTCTACTGCCTGACCTTCTATCAAAACATGCTTGGCAGCATAGCGCCTTAGCCGAAGACTTTCTTGGTGCTGGCGTCGAGAATGTCCAGCCCCTCGAGCAGATCCTCATCGCTGATGGTCAGCGGGCACAGGCACTTGACCACTTGCCCATCGTGGCCGCTGGTCTCGATGATCAGGCCCTGCGCGAAGGCTTCCGCGGTGATCTTGTCGGCGTGCTCGCCGCTGCCCACGTCGAGACCGCGCATCAGGCCACGGCCGCGTTCCGAGGCGGGAATGCCCTGGGCGGTCAGCCATTCGGCGAGCTGCTGGAAACGCTCTTCGACGATACGCCCCTTGCGCTGCACATCGCGCTCGAAGGTGTCGTCGCTCCAGAAGTGGCGCATGGCGGCGGTGGCCGTCGTGAAGGCGAGATTGAAACCGCGGAAGGTGCCGTTGTACTGGCCAGGCTTCCACTTGTCGAGCTCCGGGCGCATCAGCACGTGGGCAAACGGCAGCCCGAGACCAGACAGCGACTTGGAGTTGGTGACGATGTCCGGTGTGATGCCGGCGTGTTCGAAGCTGAAGAACTTGCCGGTACGACCGCAGCCGGCCTGGATGTCATCGACGATCAGTAGGATCTGGTGGGCATGGCAGATCTTCTCGAGGCGCTGCAGCCACTCGATGCCGGCGGGGTTGATGCCGCCCTCCCCCTGTACGGTTTCGACGATCACTGCAGCGGGAATGTCGAGGCCGCTGGAGTTGTCGCCGAGCAGCTTCTCGAGATAGTCGAGGGTATCGGCGTGTTCACCCAGGTAGCCGTCGAACGGCATGAACGAGGCGCCCTGGGTGGGGATGCCGCCGGTGGCTTCGCGGAACTTGCGATTGCCGGTGGTGGCCAGCGCACCCATGGTCACGCCGTGGAAGCCGTTGGTGAAGGTCACGATGTTGTGGCGGCCGGTGGCCACGCGCGCCAGGCGAATCGCGGCTTCGACGGCGTTGGTGCCGGTCGGGCCCGGCAGGTGCACCTTGTAGTTCAGGCCGCGCGGCTTGAGGATCAGCTCTTCGAGTGCCTCGAGATATTCACGCTTGGCACGGGTCCACATGTCGAGGCCATGGATGATGCCATCGCCGGCCATGTAGTCGATCAGCGCCTGCTTGAGCTTGGGATGATTGTGGCCGTAGTTGAGAGTGCCGGCGCCGGCCAGGAAGTCGATGTACTGCCGCCCCTCCTCGTCGGTCAGGCGCGCGCCCTTGGCTTCGGTGAAAACCACCGGAAACGAGCGTGAATAGGTGCGAACTTCGGATTCCATACGTTCGAGAATCTGGGTCTGCATTGTCGACCTCCTGATTAAAAATGGCTAGGCGTGAACGTTGTCACGCAGACAAAGGGGAGCCCTGCGGCAACGTCCAAGACGGCCGCCCGGGGCGCATACGGGATCAGATACGATCGGGCTGGAAGGGGCCGATACGTACCAGGTTTTCCGGGTCGTGCTCACCGCCGAGCTGGTCGGTAGAGAAGTACTCGCGGCTGTTGAGCGGCGCCTGCCAGCGGTCGGCGAGACGCTTGAACAGCCCCCAGGAGGCATCATTGTCCGGGGTGATGGTGGTCTCGAGGTGATGCACATCGGCGAGCTCCGGGCGGGTCATGACCGCCTCGACCAGACGCCGCGCGAGGCCGGTCCCGCGGGCCTTCTCGCCGACCGCTACCTGCCACAGGAAGTAGGTGTCAGGCGCGTTGCTCTTCACGTAGCCCGAGACGAACCCGACGATTTCGCCCTCTTCATTGGTCGCCACGGCGCAGCTGTCACGAAACTGGGTGGCCAGCAGCAGATAGGCGTAGGCGGAATTGACGTCGAGCGGCGGGCAGGCCTTGACCAGCTCATAGACCCCCCAGCCATCGTCCGGGTTGGGCTTGCGTATGAACAGTTGAGAAGACGATTTACCGACCACCGCGTCGGCGACGCTGGGGCGGGCAAGATCGGCGGAGGTCGTAAACGGCTGTGCGGATACGTTCATCGTTATACTTCGCAGTTGGCGAATTTGCGCCATATGATAACAAGCGCTTATAGATAAATCAAAAAGCCCTTTATCGTGTGGCGCACAATCCATAATCCTGAGTTATGTGGGCGCAGCCCAGCTGGCAAGGCAAGCCCCCTGATGACGATGTCACCCATGCAGTTTAGCCCAAGCCGGCGCCTACTGATGCAGGGATAGCACCTTGCCATCAACGCAAGAGGCCGCCCGCAGGCGGCCGGCCTCTTGGTCGTCAGGCAGGCGCGCTCAGCGACGCGTCACGCTACGCATGGTGACGAACTCCTCGGCGCCAGTGGGGTGAATGCCCACGGTGGCATCGAAATCGAGCTTGGTGAGGCCTGCCCGCACCGCGATGGCGATGCCCTGGATCACCTCGCCGGCCTCCTCGCCGACCATATGCGCGCCGACCACTCTGTCGCTGTGGTCATCGACGATCAGCTTCATCAGGCAGCGCTCGTCGCTGCCCGACAGCGTGTGCTTCATCGGCCGGAAGTCGGCCGTGTAGACACGCACCTCGCCAAACTGCTCGCGAGCCGCCTCTTCGGAGAGTCCCACGGTGCCGATATTGGGGTGGCAGAACACCGCTGTGGCGATGTTGTGATAGTCGAGCGGGCGTGGCGGCGCGTCGCTGAAGTGGTGCTGGACCATGTGCATGGCTTCAGCCAAGGCCACCGGGGTCAGCTCGGGACCGCCGGTGACGTCGCCCAGCGCCAGGATCGACGGCACCGAGGTCTCGTAGCGCTCGTTGACCTTGATGGTGCCATCATCGTTGAGCGCAATATCCAGCTGGTCGAGGCCCAGGCCTTGTAGGTGCGGCTTGCGACCAGTGGCGGCGAGTACCGCATCGACCTCGAGCGCCTCGCCGTTGGTGAGCGTGACCCGATAGGCGTCCCCCGCCGGCTCGATGCGCGCGATATTGGTCTCGAAATGCAGCTTGACACCCTTCTTGGCCATTTCATCGCGGGTGAACTCGCGCACTTCGCGGTCGAAGCCGCGCAAGAACAGCTCGCCGCGATAGACGAGATGCGCCTCGCTGCCCAGGCCGTTGAAGATGCTGGCGAACTCCACTGCGATATAGCCGCCGCCAAGCACCAGGAAGCGCTCGGGAAAGGCATCGAGGTCGAACACTCGGTTGGAATCGACAACGTGCTCGTTGCCAGGGAAGTCCGGCACCCAGGGCCAGCCGCCGACGGCAACGAGAATCTTCTCGGCGCTAACGGTATCACCGCCGACCTCGACGTGATGGGCATCGAGCACCTTGGCGCGGGCGTTGATCAGGGTCACGTTAGCGCCCTCGAGCAGGCGCCCGTAGATGCCGTTGAGGCGTTTGATCTCGGCGATCTTGTTGTCGCGCAGGGTGGCCCAGTCGAAGCGCGGCGCCTCGGGTAGCGTCCAGCCGAAACCGGCGCTGTCGTCGAAGGCGTCGTGGAAATGCGCGGCATAGGAGTAAAGCTTCTTGGGCACGCAGCCGACGTTGACACAGGTACCGCCGAGATAGCGGTCCTCGGCTACTGCGACACGCGCGCCGGTGGCCGCCGCGGTACGCGCGGCGCGCACGCCACCGGAACCGGCGCCGATGACGAAAAGATCGTAGTCGTACTGGGACACTGGCATCTCCTGAAATACGCTAAAGCATTGAAACGCTGCGCAGATGATACCAGCCCTCGGGCAGCGCCGGGAGTGGCGACGACGTTGACCGGCTGCCAGACTCACGGTAAAAGAAGCCCCACCCATGCCACTGCTACAGGTTTCCTCGTCATGAAAGAACGCATGCAAGCGCTGCTCGAGCGCAACCGCGAGTGGGCGGAGCGGATGCGCGAACAGGACCCCGAGTTCTTTTCGCGCCTCTCGCAGCAGCAGAATCCCGACTATTTGTGGATCGGCTGCTCAGACAGCCGTGTGCCGGCCAACCAGATCATCGCCCTGCCTCCCGGTGAAGTCTTCGTCCACCGCAACGTCGCCAACCTGCTGCATAATAACGACATGAACGCCCTGTCGGTGGTGCAGTACGCGGTCGACGTGCTCGAGGTCAAGCACATCATGGTGGTCGGCCACTACGGCTGCGGTGGGGTGCGTGCCGCCGTCCAGGGCGGCGAGAACGGCATCGTCGACTTCTGGCTGCACTCGGTACGCGACCTTTACAGCCGCCATCGCCAGAGCCTTGCTGCGCTGAGTCTGGACGAGCAGGTCGACCGCATGTGCGAGCTCAACGTCAAGGCTCAGGTCGACAACCTGGCGCGCAACAAGATCATTCAGCGCGCCTGGCAGCGCGGCCAGCCACTCGCCGTGCATGGCTGGGTCTATGGGCTCGGCGACGGCCGGGTCACCGACCTCGACTGCACCGTCGAAGGGCTCGACCAGGTGCCACAGCTCTACCGCGTCGATCGCCTCGATCCCATCGAGCCATGAGCGTTGCCTCGATGCGCGACCGCGACGCCCTGCACTTGGCCCATCTGGATGCGCTACAGCAGGCCTACGCCGCGCACCTCGAGGCGGCAGGCGTTGACGCGCTGTGGATCTACAGCGGCGCGCCCCACCAGCACTACGCCGACGATCAGACCGCGACCTTTCGCGCCTATGGCCACTTCATGCACTGGGCGCCGCTGCCCGAGCTCAGTCACAGCTGGCTGCTGATCCGTCCCGGGCAACGGCCGCTGCTGCAGATCCATGCCCCCGACGACTTCTGGCATCTCCCCGCCCGGCGTCCAGACGCGGCCTGGAGCCAGGCATTCGAGATTCGGCTGAGTGACGAGATGACGCCTCCGCCCTGCGCTGCCAAGCGCCGCGCAGTGATCGGCGAGCTCGACGCCGAACAGGCCAAGGCCATGGGCGCTACGCTCAACCCGCCGGCGCTGCTCGCCGCGCTCGACCACGGCCGACTGCACAAGAGTGCCCACGAACAGGCCTGCCTGATCGACGCCAATCGCGCTGCGCTGGCCGGGCATGCCGCGGCGCGCCAGGCATTCGAGGGTGGTGTCAGCGAGCTCGATATCCACCTCGCCTATCTGGCGGCGAGCCGGCAGCGCGAGGCGTCGCTGCCCTACGACAGTATCGTGGCCCTCAACCGCCACGCCGGCGTGCTGCACTACCAGCACTATGCGCAGACGCTTCCCGGCGAGCGGCATAGCCTGCTGGTGGATGCCGGCCACCGTGAGCTCGGCTACTGCGCCGACATCACCCGTACCTGGGCAGGCCCGGAGGCGCCGGATCTCTTCGTGTCGCTGATCGCCAGCATGCAAACCCTGCATCAGCGCCTGGTCGCAGCCTGTGCGCCGGGGGTCGCCTTCGTCGCGTTGCATGGTCAGATGCACCATGAGCTTGCCCAGCTGCTCGTCGAACACGGTGTGCTGCGCTGCTCCGCCGAGGCGGCCGTCGAGGCCGGCTTTACCCGCGCCTTCTGCCCGCACGGGCTGGGCCACTCGCTGGGCATTCAGGTCCACGACGTAGGCGGCCGGCAGGACGCTGCTGGCGCGCCGCTACCGCCGCCCACCAGCGATCCCGCTCTGCGCCTGACGCGCACTCTGACGCCGAACATGGTGGTGACCATCGAACCCGGTTGCTATGTGATCCCTATGCTGCTCGAACCACTGCGCTGCGGCGCCGAGGCGGCGCAGATCGACTGGGCACTGGTAGACCGGCTCGCACCCTGTGGCGGGATTCGCCTCGAAGACAACGTCGCCATCACCGCCACCGGCCAGCGCAACCTGACGTTGGCCGCCGACAACGGCCACTGATCCCAGGCCATTGCCGAGTCGACCGCAGCGGATCCGTTGCCCCCCTCACCAAGCCGATTGAGGGTCTCGCTCCGATACAGGTTGCGCGGCGCCGTCAGCGCGATAAGCTGGAAGTACGCCCACTCACCGAGACCGGCATGTCACGCACCATCGTTCCCGCTGACTACCGCCCTCCGCGCGGCCTCAGTAATCGCCATGTCCAGACGCTGCTACCGCGGTTGCTACCGCGGCGGCGGCTGGCGCGGAACACCGAAATTCTCAACCTGCCGGACGGTGACTTCGTCGAGCTGGCCTGGCTGCGCCAGGCGCCGAGGCATGACGACGCCCCGCTGTTCATTCTCTTCCATGGCCTCGAGGGCTCGCTCGACTCGCCGTACGCCAGCGAGCTGCTGTGGAGTGCCCAGCAGGCCGGCTGGCGAGCGGTGATGATGCACTTCCGCGGCTGTGGCCAGGCCCCCAATCGCCTGCCGCGGGCTTATCACAGCGGTGATACCGCAGATGCCTACTGGGTGATCGGCCAGCTCGCCCAGCGCTATCCCCACGCCATCAAGGTCGCCGCCGGGGTATCGCTGGGGGCCAACATGCTGGTCAAACTAGTTGCCGAACAGGGCGGCGATGGACTGGATCTAGCCGGTGCCATCGCCATCTGCGCCCCCCTCGACCTGGCCGCCAGTGCCGATGCCTTGAACAGCGGATTCGCTCGCGTCTATCAGCGACATCTGCTGCGTTCGCTGAAGCGCAAGGTAATGGCCAAGATGGCGCAGGGGCCCATGCCGATCGCGCTATCTCCGCACCAGCTCAAGGAACTCGACAGTTTCTGGGCCTACGACAACGAGGTTACCGCCCCGTTGCACGGCTTCAGTTCGGCAAGTGACTACTATCGCCGCGCCTCGGCGGGTCGCCTGCTCGGCGATATCGAGCTGCCGACCCTGATCCTGCACGCCGCCGACGACCCCTTCATGCCTGGTGACCTGTTCGACCGCCTGCCGACACCGTCGGACTCGGTGCGCGTAGAGATTGCCCGCCATGGCGGCCACGTGGGCTTCCTCGAATACCGTCGCGGAGGGCTGCGGTCATGGCTGGGTCGGCGCGTTGCCGAGCAGCTCAACGACTGGGCGGCGCTAGGCAGCGCCGCCAGCGGACAGGCGATGCCTTCGGCTAGCCGATCGGACAGCTGACGCCGGTACCCTTCAGCCCGCAGTAGCCGTTGGGGTTCTTGGCCAGGTACTGCTGGTGGTACTCCTCGGCCATGTAGAAGGCCTCGAGGGCGGCGATCTCGGTGGTGATGGTGCCGCGACCGGCTTCCTCAAGCGCCCGCTGGTAGGCGTCACGACTCTGCTCCACGGCCGCCAGCTGGGCGCTGCTGGTGGTGTAGATCGCCGAGCGATACTGGCTGCCCAGGTCATTGCCCTGGCGCATGCCCTGGGTCGGATCATGGGCCTCCCAGAACACCTGCAGCAGCGCCGTAAACGGCAGCCGAGCCGGATCGAAGACCACCCGCACCACCTCGGTGTGTCCGGTCAAGCCGGTACAGGTCTCCTCGTAGGTAGGGTTGGGTGTGTAGCCGCCGGCATAGCCCACCGCAGTAACGTGCACGCCGGGCAGCTCCCAGAACAGCCGCTCCGCGCCCCAGAAGCACCCCAGCCCCAACACCACCTCTTCGAGGCCGTCGGGAAACGGCGGCAGCATGCTGGCGCCATTGACCAGATGCCGACCGCTGATGCGCAGCGGCGTGTCGCGGCCCGGCAAGGCGTGCTCGGGGGCGACCAGGGAGCTGTTGTCGGATAATGGCATAGAACTATTCCTCGCTTATCGTCGTGCGCCTCAGCGGGTCTGCTCGGCGCGCCCCAGACTGAACTGGTAGACCAGATCGACGGCCTGGGCTGCCCCTGAGACCGCTTGCAGATACAGATTACGCCATAGCGTGTAGCGTAGCGTCAGCTCGGCGATGGGCGAGAAGATCCCGACCCCGTAGCTGACGCGCAGATCGTCGGTCAGTTGCCCGCTGACCACCACTTGGCTCTCGTCCCCGGTGCCGGCGGTTTCCAGCGCCAGGTCATCGACGCCAAAGGCTTGGCCGATCTGCCCCACTGCGCCACCGGTCTGCGACAGCGATAGCCCGATCAGCGCCGAGGCCAAGGCGCCGTCGGCATCGCCATCGCCTGGTGCGCGGCCGCGCAGCAGATAAGAGAGCGCCCGCACCTCGTCCATCGACGGCTCCGAGAACACCTGCAGGTCGGGGGCTTCGGCAGCGCCGGTGACGCGTAACCCGGCGATCACCTCGTCCTCGGTGACGTTGGGGTTGCGAATCGCCTCGAAGTCCAACAGCGGCTGGTCGGCGGGGCCGCTGAAGAGCAGTTGGCCGCGGCGAATCAGCAGGTCCTGACCGAAGGCGCGGAAGCGGCCGTCGACCAGGTTGACCTCGCCGAATAGCTGTACCGGCCCGGTCTGCTGGCGCACCTGCAGGTTGCCGCGCAGGCCGCTCTCCAGGCCATAGGCCTCGAGCTGCATATCGGGACCCAGTGCCAGGTCGATCTGCACGTCGAGTTGAATGCCGGCCTGGGCCAGTGCCTGGGAAGTGGCTTCGTCGGCGCCCTCTTCGGCACGCTCGGCGGCCCGTGCCGCCTCACGCTGGGCGCGACGCTCATCGCGCTCGCTGATGATGATCTCGTCGCTGCTCGGCGTAACCGCCGTGGCGGGCATCTGGCCGATCTCGAGGCGTGCCCAGGGTACCTCGACCCGACCACGAACCTCGAGGCGCTCGGGGTCGGCCTCGATCGACAGGTTGGGAGCGATGCGCAGCCGGCCGATATCGGGCAGCTCAGCGAGCAGCGGGTCGCTGCGGCCGTCCAGCGTGATGGCTGCCTGCCAGGCGTCGGCGCTGGGCCAGCTGGCGCTGCCATCGATATTCAATTGGCCCTGCTCGGCGGCGATCAGGCCGCGGATATCGGCGCGATCGCCGGCCAGCAGGATCTCGAGGCTGCCGTCGCGCACTTCTACCGGCACGTCGCCGCCGCGCGCCTCCAGGCCACTCAGGCGGATGTCGCCATCCAGGCTGGGCTCCGCCAGGCTACCGCCGATGGCGACGTCGCCGGTCACCGAACCCTCGAGGGTCTGCATGTCGGCGACCAGCGCCTGATAGGGCGCCAGGCGAATGTCGTCGAGCACCAGGCGCCCGCTGAGCGGCCCCTGGTTGACCGGATCGTCGATATCGATGAGCAGACGAATGTCACCGGCATCGGCCAGCGACACGTCGAGCTCGGCCTCGGCACGGGCCTGGGTGGCGTCGACCTCCAATCGCAGCTGCGAGGCCGGCAGCTCCCACGGCTGGCCGAAGGCGTCCAGGCCACTCAGCGTCAGGTCGCTGCCCAGCCCCAGGTCGAGTGACCAGCGCGCCCCGCCCGCAGCCCACTCGGCGCGCAGCTCGGCCTGGGTTTCGCCAGCCACCGACCAGCCTTCGGGCATGAACTCCTCGAGCAGCGACATCGGCAGGTCGCGAATCGCCAGCGCCGCACTGCCCTGCTCGCCGCTGGCGCTCAGGGTGTCGGTGACGCACAGGCGTCCGCCGCGGGCGTAGACCAGGCAGAACGGCTGCACCTGCACACTGCCGGCGTCGAGGTTGGCGGCCAGCTCGATGGGCTGGTCGAGACGCACGTCGCCGTGCTCGCTGTCGACCTCGAGCGGCGACAGGCTAGCCCGGTAGCGATCACGCGCCTGGTTCATGCTGCCGTCGAGGGCCAGCGCCGCACGTGATAGCGGCATGCCGGGCCCGGCGAGCGCCTCGAGCTCCAGGCGGTGCGCCGAGAGACGACCATCGAGCTCCAGACTGATGCTCGAGAAGCGCTGCCCGCCGGCGTTGAGCTGCGCTATCTCGAGAGTCGCATCCAGGCTTGGATCGTCAAGCCCGCTGATCCGGGCGCTCAGCGTCAGCTGTGCGAGACGATTGTCGGCGGCGGAGAGCGAGTCGCCGACCAGATCGAGGCGCAACTGCGGCGCCTCCAGGGTGCCGGCCACGTCGAAGTCGCCCTGCAGGCTGCCACCCAGCTGCGGCGACAGGCTGGCCAGATCTGGCGCGCGCAGGGTGCCGCTCAGGTCGAGGCGCTCGGCGACCCGGCCCTGGGCGGTCAGGCGGTTGCTGCCCTGGCGCAGATCCAGCGCGGCGATATCCCACTGCATCTCGCTGTTGCCGCTGAGTTCGGCATCCAGGGCCAGCGGCAGTTCCTGCAGTTCACCGCGAATGCTCAGCGTGGGAACCTCCAGCGACCAGCCCTCGGGCGACTGGGCGAAGCCCAGCGCGGCGTTGCCGCTAAGCCGGCCCTGCACGGCGTCGGTGAAGGCGCCCGGGTCGAGGTTGTTGAGCTGCAGCCGGGTGTTGACATCCAGCCCCTCGGACCAGCGCACCTCGCCGTGACTGATCAGCGAGCCGCCCTGCTGGACGCTGACCGATAGCGGCGTCCAGGCGAATTGCTCGAGATCACCGTTGCCATTCAGGGCCAGCCGCATGGCGGGCAGTTCGGGCCCCTCGACATTCACCGACAGCGCCGCCTGGTACGCCAACAGGCTCCCCTCGAGGCGCAGCACCAGGTCGTTGAGTGCATAGGGCGGTTCGGCGGCGTCGCCCTGCTGCTCACGCTGCGCGGGAAGTGGCCACTCGAGGCGTTCGGCGCGGGCGCTGACGCGCATCGGCAGGGTCGGATCGAGGACATCGAGCTGCGCCGAGATGGAGGTGTTGATCTGGCCGCTGGTGGTCAGCTGGGCGTCGAGCGCGGCGAGGCTGCCGGCCAGAGTCAGGCTGAGCCGCTCGCCGGCCAGTTCGGGCATGATCTCCGGCAGATAGAGTTCACCGTCGAGCTGCGCCTCGAGCGGATAGTCGTCGCGCAGCGTGACGCTGGCGGCCAGCGACAGGTCGGCGTCGGCGGTGGCCAGCTCGAGACTCGTCACATCGACCTGCTGGTCCGCTGCGCTGACTGCCAGCGCCAGGCGTTCGACGCGATACTCGACGGGCCCCTGGAGCTCACTGTCGAGGATCTCCAGGGATGGCACGCTGACGTTGAGGGGCAGTGAGATCTCCGGCAGGGCGATACGCTCGCGCTCCTCCAGCGGCACGCTGGCCAGGCCCTCCAGTTCGGCGGCGGCCTGCGCCGGCAGCGGCGACTGGGCGGCGATGGCGGCATCGATGGCCGCGGCCTCGATGCGCGGCGTGGTGTCGTCATCGGCCGGTAGTGCCAGCCTGGCCCCCGGGGTCAGCGGCAGCATCACGCGCAGGCCCGCCAGCTGGGTGGTGTGCAGCTCGAGGTCGCTGCCCTCGGCGGTTGCCCCGCTGGTGAAGCTGGCCCAGTACAGGCGGGTGCCGTCGGCCAGCTGGATGTCGATATCCTCGAGCGACAGGGCGCGCAGCTCGATCGGGAAAGGCAGCGAGATCGGCCCGGGATCGTCGGCCGCCTCCGCGGCTGGCGTCTCGTCATCGGCAGCCGCCAAGCGCACGCTCAAACCACGTATCGCCAGCCGGTCGATGCACAGCCGTCCGCCGAGCAGGCAGTCATCGGCCCAGGCCAGCTCGAATTCCGCCATGCTTACGCTGGCGGGTCCGGCCTCGAGACGCAAGCCGTCGATGCGCAGGCGATCGAGCGGCGCCCCCTGCGCCGCCTCATAGCTGTACCAGCCACGCTGCTGGCCCTGCTCCAGCAGCACGCCGGTACCCCACGGCGACAGCGCAAGTCCCAGGGCGAAGATCACCAGTCCTATCAGCCATAGTGGCAGCCATAATGCAGCGCGTACCAGCGCCCAGGTCAGTCGAGTAATGGTCAGAACTCCGGTCCGATCGCGAAATGAATTCGCCAGTCGTTGTCGTCATCGTCGAAGGGGTGAGCCACATCGAAGCGAATCGGTCCCACCGGGGAGATCCAGCGCACGCCGAGGCCGACACCGGTGTTGAGCTGGTCGGGGCCCCAGTCATCGAAGGCGTCGCCGGTGTCGATGAAGGTGGCGCCCCACCAGTCGCCGGTGACCCGGCGCTGATACTCGAGACTGGCGGTGAACAGCTGTTGCCCCCCCAGCAAGGCGCCCTCTTCGTCTCGCGGCGCAAGGCTCTCGTAGGCATAGCCGCGCACCGAGCGATCGCCGCCAGTGAAGAAACGCAGCGAGGGTGGCATGCGTTCGAATTCGCTGGTCTCGATGCTGCCCAGGCCGAGTCGGCCGATGAAGCGGTTGTCACGACCCAGCATGCGGATCCATTGCGAGTCGGCGGTGGTGCGGAAGAATTCGATGTCCGAGCCCCAGGCGGTATTGGAGTATTCGAAGGCCACCCGCTGACGGTCGCCCCAGCTCGGGAAACGCGGGTTGCGGGTGCGGGTGCGCGACCAGCTGATCCCCGGGTAGAGCAGGAACGTTTGATCCTCATCGACCCCCTGGCTGAAGTCCTCGAAGGTGCTGCGCAGGTAGGCGCTCTGTACCCAGCCGTTATCGAACTCCCAGCGCCGCGCCAGCTCGATCGAGGCCTCGAGGCTGCGCGTGTCATCGCTGTCGCGATGACGAAAGCCGTACTGCAGCCGGTAGCTATCGCGCAGCGGATCCTCCAGCGGAATCGCATACTCGCCAGTGAAGCGCTGCTCCGGGCCAGACAGGAACAGGTCGTGATTGAGGCTGTGGCCGAGGCGGTTGATCCATGGCTGCTCCCAGCCAAACCGCAGTCGCGGGCCGACATCGGTGGCATAACCCACCCCGACTTCGAACTGGTGACGATCGGCAGGTACCAGGTTGACGTCGATGGGCACGTCGAGGGATTGCGGGGTAACGCTGCGCACCGCGGCAAGCGTCTGGGCGCTTATCATCGGCCCCTCGACCGGGGTGTCCGCCGGCGGACCGGCGGGCGCGCCCTCGCCCTGCAGGTCGGCCTGCTGCCACCAGCCGGGGCCTGCTGGGGCATCCAACGCCAGGCTGGCATTGCCGCCGACCCGGGGGCGCACGCTGATCGAGCTGAACCAGTTGCTCTGGCCAAGTCGCTGGTTGTAGAGCGCGATATCGCCGGCCAGGTAAGGATCACCCGGCTCGAACGGCAGCATGCGGCGCAGGCGATCCTCGTCGATATGGCTGCCATGGAAGCGTGGCTCACCGAAGCGGTAGCGCGGACCGCTGTCCAGAGTCAGATAAAGGCGCGCGCTCTGCTCCCAGGGGCGCACTTCCATGCGCCGATCGAGAAAGCGTGAATCGAAGTAGCCGCGCTCCAGTGACAGCGACGAGAGACGGTTGCGCAGACGGTCATAGGGGGCGTGCTCGAGGGGCTCGCCCTCGCTGAGCGGAAACGCCTCGAGAGCGTCGACGAACGTCTCGTCGCGTCTCGCCTCGCCGCGCACCTGAAAATCCAGCGATTGAATCACCACCTGAGGTCCCGCCTCGACCATCACGGTGACGCGCTCCACCGGATCGCCGGCAAACCCCAGCTGTAGCTGGGGCTCGTAGTAGCCGTAGACCCGCAGCGCCTCCATGCTGCGCCGACGCACCACCGACTCGAGCCGCGACTGGCTGTACTGGGCGGCATCCAGCCCACCGAGATAGATAGCGATATTGTCGGCGGGGCGTCCGGAAATACCTTGTACGTCGGCATCCAGCGCCCAGGCCGGTGCGATACTTGCCAGGCAGGCCACCACCGACCCCAGGCGCGTCAATGCGCGAAATTCCATATCAGTTTCCCAACTGGCTCTGCATAGCTTCCAGTTGCGCGCTCGTCGCTAGCTGCGACTGTCTGAGTTCAGTGAGCTCGGCCCGGGTAGAGTCCAGTCGGTCACGTAGTTCGGCAACTTCCTGCTGCTCATCTTCGCGCAGCGCGTCTAGTTGCTCAAGTGCCTCCTGCAACGCATCGAGATCGCTGGCGAGCTGATCGAGACGCTGTGGATCGAGTTCGGGACGCTCGTCGAGGCGCGTGGCAAGCGCCTGCTGCTGCGCCTCGAGGTCCTCCAGGCGCGGATCGAGATCACGCCACTGCTCGCCGAGCGACTCGAGACGAGGCATCTGCTCATCGCTGCGCGTTTCCAACCGTTCGAGACGTGCGTCAAGGCTTGCCCTGGCCTGCTCGCCGCCCTCCTCCAGGGCATCCAGCGATTGGCGCACCACACCGATCAGGCCGTCGAGGGACTCGACCTCTGCGCTCAACTCCTCGAACTGCGCGGCAAGGCGCTCGACCGCTTCATCCTCGGCGCTGGCAACGCGAATCGACTCGATCAACTGCTCCTGCTCCTCGAGGCGATCACGCAGCGCCTGCTGGCCATCATCAAGCGACGCCAGACGCTCGGTGATTGGCTCGAGTTCACTGCCCTGCTCCTGGTCCAGGCCGTCGAAGCGCGCATGCACGTTGGAGAGCTGGCCTTCGAGTCGATCCAGCTCGCGCTGCAGCAGCAGTCGCTCCTGCCAGGCAGCGAACGCCAGGCCGGCCAGCGCTGCGATCAGCACCAGGATCATCAGCCAAAGCGGCCACAGCCGAGCGCTACGTGGCTGGCGCAGATGATGGGCGGTCAGACTAGCGTTGACATCGGGGACTATCGGCGACGAAAGGCGTTGTTCCTCCGGGCGCTCAGCCATTGGGTGACTCCTTGCCGTGAGAGCGTCATAAGACGGACGGGGCACACTCCCGTCGTGAGCGGCGTCGGCCTGGCCGAGCGACGCCCTCGTCATTGGCGAGCATACCCCAGGCTGCTATGATCTGGCGACACCACTTACGCATATATGGTTGCAGCGTAAGGCTTTTTGCAGGAGCAGCAGGCAATGGCATTCGAACTACCCGCGCTACCCTACGACAAGAATGCGCTGGAGCCGTACCTCTCCGCCGAAACCCTGGAATACCACTATGGCAAGCATCATCTGGCCTACGTGACGCGCCTCAATGCCCTGGTCGAGGGCACCGATGACGATCAGAAGTCGCTGGAGGAGATCATCCAGTCGAGTGCCGGCGAACTGTTCAATCAGGCCGCCCAGGCCTGGAACCACACCTTCTACTGGCACTGCCTGTCACCCAGCGGCGGCGGCGAGGCACATGGCCCGGTGGGCGAGGCCATCGTTGCCGAATTCGGCTCCTTCAGCGCGTTCACCCAGGCCTTCGAGACCGCTGCCCTCGAGCATTTTGGCGCCGGCTGGATCTGGCTGGTCAAGCGCGCCGACGGCGGCCTCGAGATCGTGGCGACCCATGATGCCGATACCCCGATTGCCCATCACCAGACGCCGCTGCTGGCCGTCGACGTCTGGGAGCACGCCTACTATATCGACTACCGCAACGCGCGCGCCAAGTACCTACAAGGCATCTGGCAGCTGATCAACTGGGATTTCGTCAACCAGAATTTCAGCTGACATGGTAACGATGCCAAGACGTCCCGCGAGGCAGGACGTCTTGTGGCTCAGCCGGTGATCAGCAGTTGCTAGGGATCGGCACGGCGCCCGATACCCCGATACACCAGCCCGCGGGCGGCGACATAGGCGGGATCGTAGATATTGCGACCGTCGAGCACCAGGCGCTCGGTCAGCGCTTCGCCGAGACGCCGCCAGTCGGGGTTCCAGTAGCACTTCCACTCGGTAACCAGCATCAGCGCGTCGGCGCCCTGGCACGCCTCGTAGGGATCGACCTGGCACAGCGTCAGCAGCGGGTGTTCGCCGACCTCCTTGCGCAGCGCCGGCAGTGCCGCCGGATCGTGCAGGCGCACATGAACGCCCTGGGCCCACAGCGCGCGCAGCAGCGTCAGCACCGGCGCGTGATCGATACGCGCAGTGCCGGGCTTGAAGGCAGCCCCCCATACGGCCACGGTGAGCCCCTCCAACTGGCCGTGGAAATGCCCCCACAGCTTGCGAAACAGCGTCTCCTTCTTGTGCTCGTTGATATCCAGCACCTGCTCGAGCAGCGCCGACTCGCGGCCGCTGGCCGACTGCACGTCGGCCAGGCGCATCAGGTCGCGGGAAAAGTTGGGACCGCCGAAGCCGCAGCCCGGGTAGAGGTACTGGTAGCCGATGCGCGGGTCGGCACCCATCCCCTGGCGCACGTGCTCGACATCGACACCCAGCGAGTCGGCAAGCCCGGCGACTTCATTCATGTAGCTGATGCGAGTCGCCAGCATGCCGTTGATCGATAGCTTGGTGAGCTCGGCGGCACGCCGCGGCATGCGCTGGAAGCTGTCGCTGCGACGGTTGAAAGCACGCAGCAGTTCGCGCACCTGGGCGGCGGCCTGATCGTCCTCGCAGCCCAGCAGCCAGCGACTGGGGCGGGTGAAGGCCTGCCAGGCGCGACCCTCCTCGAGCATGTCGGGCAGCGCCACGGCAACCTGGCCGGCATGCCCGAGCAGCGCTTCGAGCTGCTCGGTATCGCCCACCGGAAAGGTCGAGTTGTTGACCACCACCAGTGGCGTGGACTGGATCCCGGCAATCCGGTCGACGCTGTGGGTGGCGAGCTCACGCTGGTCCGGGGCTAGCGCCAACCACAGCACGTCGAGGGGCTCGTCGCCGACCAGTGTCGACAGCCCCGCATCGCTTTCGAGGATCTGCAGGGCTCCACCGCGCTGGGCCTCGTGGAGCTGGTGCAGCAGCTCGGGCTCGCGGATCAGCCAGTCGGCCTGCTCGAGCTCACGCCACGGATGCTGGGCCAGCGTCAGCCATGCCACCCGGTGCCCGACGCTGGCCAGCGCCGCGGCGGCGGTAGCCGCGGCCAGCTCACTTCCCTGTATCAGGACTCGCATGGCGCGTCACTCCTTGGCGGCGTACTTGTCGAGCAGCTCGGCGAAGCCGTCGGCATACTTGGGGTGGCGCTTGGCAAAAGCCAGGATCGCTTCGAGATAGCCGAGCTGGTGGCCGCAGTCATAGGTTGCGCCGCGCATGCGATAGGCGGCCACGCCCTCGCGGGCGCGCAGCGTATCGATGGCGTCGGTGAGCTGGATCTCGTTGCCGGCGCCGGGCGCGGTGTCGGCCAGCAGCGGAAAGATCGAACCGGGCAGCAGGTAGCGACCGATCACCGCCAGTGTCGAAGGTGCATCCTCTACCTTGGGCTTCTCGACGACCCGCGCCATCGGCGCCGATTCGCCGGCCGCCGGGGCGTCGCCGTCGATGGCCACGATACCGTACTTGTAGACCATCTCCCGCGGCACGTTCTCGACCATGATCTGCGCCTGGCCGCTGGCGACGAAGGCGTCGATCATGCCGCCCAGGTCGTTGCCGGACAGGCCATGGCCATCCACCAGCACATCGGGGAGCAGTACCGCAAAGGGCTCGTTGTCGCCGATTACCGGCCGCGCGCAGAGCACCGCATGACCGAGGCCCAGCGGCTCGGGCTGACGCACGCTGATGATCTTGACGTCGTCGGGGATGATGTTGCGCAGCTCTTCGAGCAGTTCGCTCTTGCCCTTGGCCTCGAGGCTCGCCTCGAGCTCGAAGTGCTTGTCGAAGTGGTTCTCGATCGCCGCCTTGCTGGAGTGGGTGACCAGCACGATCTCCTTGATGCCAGCGGCCACCGCCTCTCCCACCACGTACTGGATCACCGGCTTGTCGACGATGGTGATCATCTCTTTGGGAATGGCTTTCGAGGCGGGCAGGCAGCGTGTGCCGAGGCCAGCCACCGGAAGTACGGCCTTGCGGATCATCGGGATCCCTCCTGATCATGAATGCCGTTGGATTATGCCATAGCCGCCCGGCCAGTGGATGACGCTAGACGGCAACAGTTGCGCTTTCGCGCCGCGGGACGGACAAGCCAGCATCCGACAGAGTAGAATGAGACGACCCCGATGGACAGCAAGAGGCACCCGATGACAGCCACTCAGGATCCGGCTCAGCGACACGACAATCCCCACCATGGCAACGTCGATCGCGCCGAAGTCGCCAAGTTCGAGGCCTTGGCCAGCCGCTGGTGGGACAGGGACAGCGAGTTCAAGCCGCTTCACGACATCAATCCGCTGCGTCTCGACTTCATCGATGCCCGCGCCGGCCTGGCCGGCAAGACGGTCATCGACGTCGGCTGCGGCGGCGGCATCCTCGCCGAGGCCATGGCCCATCGTGGCGCCGAGGTGACCGGTATCGACATGGGCGAGGCGCCACTGGCCGTCGCGCGCCTGCATCAGGAACAGAGCGGCGTGACGGTCGACTACCGCCAAGCCAGCGCCGAGCAGATGGCGGCCAGCCACCCCGGCCAGTTCGATGTCGTGACCTGCATGGAGATGCTCGAGCATGTGCCCGATCCGGCCTCGGTGGTACGCGCCTGCGCGACCCTGGTCAAGCCCGGTGGCCAAGTGTTCTTCTCGACCATCAACCGTAACCCCAAGGCCTATGCCTTTGCCATTCTCGGCGCCGAGTACCTGCTACGGCTGCTGCCTCGTGGTACCCACGACTATCGCAAGCTGATCCGCCCCGCCGAGCTGTCGAGCTGGTGCCGTACCACCGGGCTCAAGGTGTGCGAGCAGAGCGGGCTGGTCTATAACCCGCTGATGCGCCGCTATCGCCTCGCGCCCCGCGACGTGTCGGTCAACTACCTGATGCACGCCAGTCGTGAACTGCCATGAGCGTGAGCTGCCCAGCACCGCGCGCCCTGCTGTTCGACCTCGACGGCACCCTGGTCGACACCGCGCCCGACCTGGCGCGGGCCACCAACGAGCTGCGTGCCCATCACGGTCTCGCCCCGCTGCCCTATCCACAGATTCGCAGCCAGGTCTCCAACGGCGGTAGCGCGCTGGTCACCCTGGCGCTGGGACTTGCCAGCGAGCATGCCGATCATGGTGCCGCACGCGCCTTTCTGCTCGACGCCTACGGTCGCGATGTCGCCAGCCAGAGCCGCCTGTTCGATGGCCTCGAACGCCTGCTCGACGCCTGGGCATTGCCCCCACGTGGCTGGGGAATCGTCACCAACAAGCCGCGCGCCTACGCCGCGCCGTTGATCGAGGCGCTGCAGCTGACGCCCGGCGCACTGCTGTGCGCCGACGACCTGCCGGTCAAGAAGCCGGCCCCCGAGCCACTATGGGAAGCGGCACGTCGCCTCTCGATAGCGCCGGCAGAGTGCTGGTACATCGGTGACCACCTGCGTGACATAGAGGCCGCGCGCAGTGCCGGCATGACCGCCGTGGCGGTGGGCTATGGCTATATTGCCGAAGAGGATGACATCGGCCGCTGGCCGGCAGACCTGTGGTTCGAAACGCCGCAGGAGCTGGTGGGGGCCTTGATACGCGAGATGTGAGCCGAGCCGTGCGCAGCGGGTAGCCGCTGCGCCGTGGTTCGCTCAAGCGCGTGGGGGTTGCGCGTCGAACTGCTCGCCGGTGACACCGCGGCTGTCGGGCCCCATCAGCCACAGGTAGGTCGGCATGATATCGGCCGGCCGCCGCAGGCTATTGGGATCCTCGCCGGGATAGGCGGTCTTGCGCATCTGGGTACGGGTAGCGCCGGGATTGAGGCTGTTGATACGGATGCCGGGATTGTTGACGAACTCATCCGCCAACACCTGCATGAAGCCTTCGGTGGCGAACTTGGAGACCGCATAAGCGCCCCAGTAGGCACGCCCCTTGCGGCCCACGCTCGACGACGTGAACACCAGCGAGGCATCGTCGCTGCTCAGTAGCAGCGGCATCAGCGCCTGAGTCATCCAGATCGGGCCATTGGCATTGACCTGCATGACCTGCTCCCACAGCGCCGGGTCATACTGCTCGAAAGGCGTCAGGCGCCCCAGCAGGCCGGCATTGTGAAGTACGCCGTCCAGCCGCCCGAACTCTTTGTCGAGGGTCTCCGCCATATCATGAAAATCCTTGAGCGTAGCACCCTCGAAGTTGAGCGGGAATATCGCCGGTTGCGGGCCACCGGCGGCCTCGATCTCGTCATAGACCGCCTCCAGCTTGGCCACGGTGCGGCCCAGCAGGATCACCGTGGCGCCGTGGGCGGCATAGGCCTTGGCGGCCTCGCGGCCGATACCGTCACCGGCACCGGTGATCAGGATCACGCGCCCGGCAAGCAGGTCGGGGCGCGCTTGGTAGTCGATCTTGCAGGACATCGGGGCTCCTCTGGCAACGGCCGTCATAGGCCTGATTGGTTGAGAAATTCGCTGGCCAAGGTCGCGGCATTGCTGTCCGGGTAGGTTTCCATCAGCTCGTCAAGCAGCTCGCGACTGGCATCCGGCTGCCCTTGGCGGGCGCGTAGCAGTGCCAGCTTGTAGAGCGCGTCCGGGACCTTGTTACTGGCAGCATAGTCGTCGATCACGGTCTGGAAGGCACCTGCGGCCTCATCGAGATCCGACTCGGCGGAGTGCAGCTCACCCAGCCAGTAGTAGCCGTTGGCGGCCAGGTCATGGTCGGGATAGTCGGCCACGAAGGCGTTGAAGGCGCTGATCGCTGCCGGGAAATCGCGCGCCTGAACCTGCTGGAAAGCTTGCTGGTAGGCCTCCTGGGCACCGCTGCCGTCACCGCTGGCGGTGGCTACCTGCTGCGCGGCGCCGGCATCGACGCTGGGGCTGCCGCCTACGGTGCCGACTGCCGCCAGGCGCTCCTCGAGGTCGATATAGCGCTCCTGGTTGAGCTGGCGCATCTGCTCGAGCTGGTGGCGCAACTCCTCCAGTTGGCCGCGCAACTGGGAAATCTGACGCTGATTCTCTTCCAACTGGTTGAGCAGCATCAGGCTGCCACCGCTGGGCTCGCGTACTTCGGTCTGTTCATAGAAGCTGCGCGACTGCTGCTGCTGTGCCGAGAGGTCCTCCACGATCGGGGCGGCCCCAACGGACAGCGGGAGCACCAGGGCTCCCGCGCCGCACAGCCTTTTCAGGCTGTGTTTCATGCTTCACTCCACTGGCGAGTGTGGCTCAGTAAGAGAAGACCACACGACGGTTCTGGGCGTAGGAGTCTTCGTTCTGGCCGCGCACGGCGGGACGCTCCTCACCGTAGCTGACCACTTCGAGCTGCGAGGGCGAAACGCCCTGCACGCCCATGAAGCGCTGCACGGAGTTGGCACGCCGCTCGCCGAGCGCCATGTTGTACTCGCGGGTACCGCGCTCGTCGGTATGGCCTTCGAGCACCACACGGGCGTTGGGATTGGCACGCAGGTACTGGGCGTGGGCATTGAGTACCGACTCGAACTCGCTGCGAATGGTGTCACGGTCGAAGTCGAAGTAGATGGTACGCACGCTGGGAATGCCCTGCTGGCTGGCCTGGCTGCTGCCGTTGCCGCCGTTCATACCGGTACCGCTGACCTGGCCACTACCGACACCCTGGCCGGCAGCACCGCTGCCGCTGGTGCCATCCATGGACCCGTCCTGGGTACCGCCGCTGCTGGAACAGCCGGCCACGAAGACGAGTGAAGCGGCCAGCGCCAGACCCTTGGCGTAAGATGAGAATTGCATGTTCAACTCCTTGTAAGAATTGAATGACACTAATGTCGATCAGTTCAAAAATGGTGACCACGCGGGTTCGCGAACGTCACCTCGAGCTGCGGGCAGGCGGAACGCGGCTCTTCCGTCGGCCGACACTGCCCCCAGCACACCGTTGTTACCCTGTTGGGTAGCGAAGATTACCATGCTCCCATTCGGCGCAACACTAGGAGATTCATCCCAGCGTGTATCGGTCAGCGTAGTGAGGCGATTGGACCCAAGATCCTGGCGCGCCACCTGATAACCGTTGTTGCCACGATGAATCAGAAACAGCGACTCCCCGTCCGGCGAATAGCGGCCGCGGGCATTGTAGTTGCCAGTGAAGGTCAGGCGTTCGACCTGCTTGCTGGCGACGTCCATCTGATACAGCTGCGGGCCACCGCTGCGATCCGAGGTGAAGACGATGCTGCGGCCATCCGGCGACCAGCTGGGCTCGGTGTCGATGGAGCTGCTGTCGGTCATGCGCTCGAAGCTGCGCCCGGCGATGTCCATGATGTAGATTTCCGGCTGGCCATCCTTGGACAGCGACATCGCCAGGCGCCGACCGTCGGGTGACCAGGCCGGTGCACCGTTGATGCCCGGGAAGGAGGTGGCGCGCACCCGCTGGCTGGTCGCCAGATCCTGGATATAGATCGCCGGACGTTCGGTCTCGAACGAGACATAGGCCAGCTTGGTGCCGTCCGGCGACCAGGCCGGTGACAGGATCGGCTCGCTGGAGCTGAGGATCTCCTGGCTATTGCGGCCGTCGGCATCGGCGATGAACAGTGCGAAGCGCATGTCGTCGCCGGTACCTTCCGAGGTGACGTAGGCGATACGCGTCGAGAAAGCGCCGCGCAGTCCGGTGATCGCCTCGAAGATCTGATCACTCATGTAGTGAGCGGCACTGCGTAGTTCGTTGCGGTCGCTGGTTACCACCTCGCCGATCATGCGCCGCTGGCCCAGCACATCCATCAGCTCGAACTGGAGTCGGTACTGGCTGCCCTCCTCGCTGGCCCTTCCAACCACCAGATAGTCGGCGTCCACGGCTCGCCAGTCACGATAGGTGACGTCGCTACTGCTGCTGGGCCGTGCAATGAGTGAGTTGCGCGACAGCGGGTCGAACTGACCGCTGCGCTCCAGGTTATCGCTGATCACCTGGGCGACGTCATCGGGCAGGGAGCCGCCGCCCTCAACGGCAAACGGCACGATGGCAATCGGAATCGCGCGGTCGCTGCCGCGGGTGATCTCGATGGTCAGATTGGCCTGGGCCTGGGCGGCAAACAGCACCAGCAAGGCGGCAAGCCAGAGGTTCAGCAAGGCTTTCATCAGCGTACATCCCCGGGTCGGAATCTCAGATTGAACTGACGGAATTGACTCTGTGCGGCCGGCGGCAGCTGGCGCATCTCGCGGAACGGCGAGGCACGCTCAACGGCCTGGATCACCGAGCGATCGAAGGCACCGTCCCCACTACTACTTACAATCCTAGCCCCAATCAGTTCGCCGGTGGGCAATAGATCGAGCTGCAGGGTCGCCTCGAGGCCCGATGCCGAGCCAGCCGGAATGATCCAGGCCTGCTCCACCGCGTTGCGTACCAGGTTCTGGAAGCTATTGGCAGCCTGCTCAGCCTGGCGCGCATTGGCGATCGACTCCTGCTCGCCAGCGATCAGGCTATCGATATCGCTGGCGGCCTCGGCAGCGGCCCGCGCCGCCTCCTGGCGCTGGCGCTCGGCTTCCTGCTCTGCCTGGCGACGAGCTTCCTCCTCGGCCTGGCGCTGACGTTCGGCCTCGGCTTCTTGCTCTGCCTGGCGACGGGCCTCCTCCTCTGCTTGACGCTGGCGTTCGGCCTCGGCTTCCTGCTCTGCCTGACGCTGGCGTTCCGCCTCCTGTTCGGCTTGGCGCTGACGCTCGGCTTCGGCCTCCTGCTCGGCCTGGCGGCGCGCCTCCTCTTCTTGGCGCTGGCGTTCGGCGGCCTCGGCCTCACGCTGCTGTTCGGCCTCGCGGCGCTGCTGTTCCTGGCGCTGACGCTCAGCCTCGGCGGAAGCTTCCTGCTCCTGGCGCAGCTGCGCCTGACGCTCGGCCTCTTCGGCGCGCCGCTGGGCCTCGGCTTCCGCTTCGCGACGCTCCTGCTCACGCGCCTGCTGCTGGGCTTCGCGCTCTGCCTGCTGCTCGGCCTGGCGCTGGGCAGCCTCCGCCTCGGCTTGCTGGCGCTCGGCTGCGGCGGCGGCGTCTGCCTCTGCTGCGGCGGCCTCCTCGTCGGCCTGGCGCTGCGCTGCTCTGGCGCGAGCCTCCTCGGCTCGCAGCGCCTGGTCGGTAGTGGTTTCGGTGCTTACCAGCGTGGCCTGCACCACCGACGACGAAGTTGCCTCCGGCTCGCGGCTGGGCAAGGTGATCACGCTCATCACCACCACCAGTACGTGCAGGCCGACGGCGAGCAGGGTGGGCAGGCCATAGCCTACACGGCTATCGTGTCTGGCCATGAGGTTCCTCAATTCTCACTCGAGGGCGGCTCGGAGATCAGCCCCACATTGGCGACCCCGGCGACCTGCAAGGTACTCATCAGGGTGACCACCTGGCCGTAGGTGACGTTACGATCGCCACGCACCATCACCGGCGTATCCGGGCGGCGGTCGAGAATGATAATGATCTGGTCGGCGATATCGTCGAGCGACACCGCGGTCTCCTCGTCGCCCAGCGAGATATAGTAGTCGCCCTCGCGGTCGACCGAAACGATGATCGGCTCACTGTCTTCGATATCGTCGATCGGTTCGGAGGTGACCTGTGGCAGGTCGACACGCACGCCCTGGGTGAGCATCGGTGCAGTGATCATGAAGATCACCAGCAGCACCAACATGACGTCGATGAACGGCACGACGTTGATCTCAGCCATCGGCTTGCGACTGCCGCCACGGTTGAATGGACCATGCATAGCGGTTCTCCCTCAGCCGGCGTCGCTGTCGCCACGCCCCTGCAGATTGCGGTGCAGGATGGAGTGGAACTCTTCGGCGAAATCTTCGTACTTGCCGAGCAGCTTGCCGGATTCCGATGACAGCCGGTTATAGAAGATCACCGCGGGAATCGCCGCGAACAGGCCCATGGCGGTAGCGATCAGCGCCTCGGCAATCCATGGCGCAACCGTGGCCAGGGTAGCCTGCTGGGCCATCGACAGGCTCTGGAACGAACCCATGATGCCCCACACGGTGCCGAACAGGCCGATATAGGGGCTGGCCGAGGCCACTGTGGCGAGGAATACCAGGTGCAGGTTGAGGCGCTCCTCTTCCCGCGACCAGGCCACGCGCATCGAGCGCTGTACGCCATCGAGGATCGCCTGGGGGCTGCGGGTCTTGGGCAGCAGGCGGTTGAATTCGCGAAAGCCGGCACGAAACACGTGCTCGGCGCCGTTGGTTTCCTGCTCGGAGGGCGTTTCGCGGTACAGCTCGTTGAGATCGACCCCGGACCAGAAGCGCTCCTCGAACGCCAGGTGGGCCCGCTTGGCACGGCGCATCACGAAGGTGCGCTGGAAGATCACGATCCAGGAGGCGATCGAACCCACCGTCAGCAGCAGCATGACCAACTGCACCACGGTGCTGGCGCTCATGATCAGATGGGGAATGGACATGGAGTCGTTCACGGGTATCCTCGTCAGTCTTGCAAGTGTTGACCGCCCAAGGCGGCACGCAGCGGCGCTGGCCACCGCGTCGGTTTGAGGCGAGTCGCATCGATACAGGCGATGTCGACCCAGGCATCGCATAAGGGTTCCCCGCGGCGCGTCACGCGTTGATGAAAGCTCATCCGGCAGGCGCCGTAGCGCTCGACCTGGGCGCTGACCTGCAGCGCATCGTCGAGCCGGGCGGGCTTGGCGTAGCGGCACTCGAGGCGATGTACCACCAGTTGGATATCGGCGTCGAGCAAGCCCTGCTGGGTGAGCCCGAGCTGCCGTAGCCATTCGCTGCGTGCCCGCTCCATGTATTTGAGATAGTTGACGTAGTAGACGATGCCCCCGGCATCGGTGTCCTCGATATAGACCCGCACCGGCCACTGGAAGCCACTCATGCCCCGCGCTCCGGATCGCTGCTCTCGGGCGTCGTCGGCGCGGCCATGCCGAAGTGCTGGTAGGCGTGGCGGGTGACGACCCGGCCGCGGGCGGTACGCATCATGAAGCCCTGCTGGATCAGGTAGGGCTCGATGACATCTTCGATGGTGTCGCGCTCTTCGCCGATCGCCGCGGCCAGCGAGTCGACGCCCACCGGGCCACCCTCGAACTTCTCGATCATCGCCAGCAGCAGGCGACGATCCATATGGTCGAGGCCGTGGCGATCGACGTGGAGCATATTCAGGGCGCTATCGGCAATGGCCGCATCGAGGGTGCCGTCGCCGCGCACCTCGGCAAAATCACGCACCCGTCGCAGCAAGCGGTTGGCGATACGCGGCGTACCGCGGGCGCGCCGCGCGATCTCGGCGGCACCGGGGCGATCCGCCGTGACGCCCAATAGCCGCGCCGAGCGGGTGACGATCTCGGTCAACTCGGAGATGGCGTAGAACTCGAGGCGCTGGACGATCCCGAAACGGTCGCGCAGCGGCGAGGTCAACAGCCCGGCACGCGTCGTCGCCCCTACCAGCGTAAACGGCGGCAGGTCGAGCTTGATCGAGCGTGCCGCGGGCCCCTCGCCGATCACGATATCCAGCTGGAAATCCTCCATGGCCGGATACAGCACTTCCTCGACCACCGGCGACAGGCGGTGGATCTCGTCGATGAACAGCACGTCGCCTGGCTGCAGGTTGGTGAGCATGGCGGCCAGGTCGCCGGCACGCTCGAGCACCGGCCCCGAGGTCGACTTGATGTCGACGCCCATCTCGGTGGCGATGATGTTGGCCAGAGTGGTCTTGCCCAGCCCCGGCGGCCCGAACACCAGGGTGTGATCGAGGCTCTCGTCGCGGCCGCGAGCAGCGCTGATGAAGATCTCCATCTGCTCACGCATCGCCGGCTGGCCGATATAATCGGTCAGCCGCTGAGGACGAATGGCATGATCGATCCGGCTTTCACCAGGCTGGCCATGGGCCGCGATCAGGCGATCACTGTCAATCATGCGCTGCTCTCGTGGCGAGTCATGCGTCCCTCCTTCAGCCTGCCAGCTTGCGGGTCAGGGCGGCCTTGATCAAGGCCTCGGTGGAGAGTCCCTTGTCGAGACCGCTGAGCATCTTGCTGGCCTCGGTGGGCTTGTAGCCCAACGCGACCAGCGCCGCCTCGGCGTCGAGCAGCGGATCGCTGGCGCTTGCCGGTCCGGCTGTCTGCGTCAGTTCATCCAGCGCCGTGCCACCCTGCTGCCAGTGCGGGAAGCGGTCACGCATCTCGATGATCAGCCGCTCGGCGGTCTTCTTGCCGACCCCGGGCAGGCGCGTCAGCGCCTTGGCGTCATCATCCATTACG
Source organism: Halomonas salipaludis (assembly GCF_002286975.1). GTDB lineage: Bacteria > Pseudomonadota > Gammaproteobacteria > Pseudomonadales > Halomonadaceae > Franzmannia > Franzmannia salipaludis. The sequence goes on along the minus strand of NZ_NSKB01000001.1, from coordinate 495,000 downwards.
CAGCGGATGAACTGCTCCTCTTCCATGCCGGAGAGAATCGCCAGGGCCAGCTTGGGACCCACGCCGTTGACCTTGATCAAGGCGCGAAACAGGGCCCGCTCCTGCTCACGGCCGAAGCCGAACAGCAGGTGCGCGTCCTCACGAATGATCAAGTGAGTAAACAGCTGGGCCTGCTCGCCGGTGGCGGGCAGGGCCAGCAGGGTGTTCATCGAGGCTTCGAGTTCGTAACCGACCCCGCCGACATCGAGTACCAGCCAGGGCGGCTGCTTCTCGAGCAGGGTGCCACGCAGGCGTCCAATCATGCACTACATCCTTGAGCTGACTGGCTTGCCACTATACTGGTCGCCGCGACGACTGACCAGCGTCTTCAAACACTGTTTGATAATCCTCCGAATCACGCCCAGGACTAGCCGGGACGGTAGTCGCGCCAGCCCTTTCCGCGCCCCTTGGCGGCGCTGCGACCACCGTAGCTGCCGCGTTGCACCAGGCCCAGCCGCGCATGGGCATGGGTCAGGGCAATCGCCAGTCCATCGGCGGCATCCGCCTGCGGCGTGGCACTGAGGCCGAGTATCGCGGTGACCATATGCTGGACCTGGGACTTGTTGGCAGCCCCGCTGCCGGTGACCGCCTGCTTGATCTGGCGCGGCCCGTATTCGCTAACCGGCAGGCCATGGTTGGCGGCACACACGATGGCCGTACCGCGCGCCTGGCCGAGCTTGAGCGCCGAATCGGCGTTCTTGGCCATGAATACCTGCTCGATGGCGAACTCACCGGGACGGTGCACGGCGATCAGTTCGCTGATACCGGCGTAGACCTGGGCCAGCTTCTGAGCCAGGTCATCGCCCTGGATACGAATGCAGCCGCTGGCCACGTAGCGTGGCTTGGCCAGCGAGACGTCGAGCACGCCGTAGCCGGTAATCCGCGAACCGGGGTCGATGCCGAGAATCAGCATGACGACTGCCCAGACGACATCGGCGCCACGCGGGCGCCGATGAACTGCGGTAGGGACATCGCGGCAATCACTCGCCGGCCGACTCCGGCTTGGCCTTCTGGCGCAGCCGGATATTGAGCTCCTTGAGCTGCTCGGCGCTGACCTCGCCGGGGGCATCGGTCAACAGGCAGGCGGCGCTCTGGGTCTTGGGGAAGGCAATCACCTCACGGATGGTCTTGGCGCCGGTCATCAGCATCACCAGGCGGTCGAGGCCGAAGGCCAGGCCACCGTGGGGCGGTGCGCCGAACTTCAGGGCGTCGAGCAGGAAGCCGAACTTCTCCTCGGCCTCGGCCTCGCCGATCCCCAGCACCTCGAACACCGTGCGCTGCATGGTCTGGTCATGGATACGGATCGAGCCGCCGCCCAGCTCGGTGCCGTTGAGCACCATGTCGTAGGCGCGTGACAGTGCCGTCGCCGGATCGGCCTTGAGCGCCTCGGGGCTGCACGACGGCGCGGTGAACGGATGGTGCAAGGCATGCAGGCGACCTGCGTCGTCGGCCTCGAACATCGGGAAGTCGACCACCCACAGCGGCGCCCAGGCCTGGGTGTAGAGGTCGAGATCCTCGCCCAGCTTGACGCGCAGCGCGCCCAGTGCCTCGTTGACGACCCGCGTCTTGTCGGCGCCGAAGAAGATGATGTCGCCGTCCTGGGCGTCGAGGCGCTCGAGCAGTTGATCGATCACGTTCTCCATGAACTTGACGATCGGCGACTGCAGCCCTTCCAGGCCCTTGGCACGCTCGTTGACCTTGATCCAGGCCAGGCCCTTGGCGCCGTAGATGCCGACGAACTTGGTGTACTCGTCGATGGCCTTGCGCGACAGCTCGGCGCCACCCGGCACCTTGAGCGCCGCCACGCGGCCATCGGCGGCGGACGCCGGGCCGGAGAACACCTTGAAGTCGACCTGGCTCATCAGGTCATCGACGTCGGTGAGTTCCAGCGGAATGCGCAGGTCGGGCTTGTCGGAACCGAAACGCGACATCGCCTCGCTGTAGGGCATGCGCGGGAAGCGCGGCAGTTCGACGTCGAGCACCTCCTGGAACAGCCCGCGAATCATCGCCTCGGTGATACCCATGATGTCGTCCTCTTCGACGAACGAGGCCTCGAGATCGATCTGGGTGAATTCGGGCTGGCGATCGGCGCGCAGGTCCTCGTCGCGGAAGCACTTGGCGATCTGGTAGTAGCGGTCGAAGCCCGACACCATCAGCAACTGCTTGAACAGCTGCGGCGACTGCGGCAGTGCGAAGAAGCTGCCGGCGTGGGTACGGCTCGGCACCAGGTAGTCGCGGGCGCCCTCCGGGGTGGCGCGGGTCAGGATCGGCGTCTCGATGTCCAGGAAGCCCTGGTTCTCGAGGTAGGCGCGAACATTGTGCGAGATCCGCGAGCGCAGGCGCAGCTTGTCGATCATCTCCGGGCGGCGTAGGTCGATGTAGCGGTGCTTGAGACGCACCTCCTCGCCCACCTTGCCGTGCTCGTCGAGCTGGAACGGCGGCGTCACGGCGCTGTTGAGGACCTCGACCTGCTTGGCCAGCACTTCGATCATGCCGGTCGGCATATTGGGATTCTCGGTGCCCTCGGGGCGCGGCCGCACGCGGCCGGTGATGCGCAGCACGTACTCATTGCGGGCGCGATCGGCGGTGGCGAAGGCCGCCTCGGTGTCGGGATCGACCACTACCTGGGCGATGCCGTCGCGGTCGCGCATGTCGAGGAAAATCACCCCGCCGTGGTCGCGGCGACGGTGTACCCAGCCGCACAGGGTGACCTGGTCATCGACCAGGGTCTCGTTGAGCTGGCCGCAATAATGGCTGCGCATGTTACATCCTGTTCTGTTGCATGGATCGAAAGTGTCAGGCACGGCGCCCGGCTCAGGCCGCGGCACCGTCCTTGCTCGAGGTCTTGCTCGACGCCTTGCTGTCGGCGCCGTCGCCGGCCAGGTTCTTCTTGCTGCCGGACTTGAAATCGGTTTCGTACCAGCCGCCACCGGCGAGCCGGAAACCGGCCGCCGAAACCAGGCGGCTCAGCGCCGGCTGTTCACAGCTGGGGCAGTCTGTCAGCGGTGCGGCGCTGATCTTCTGAAGCTTTTCCAGGCGCTGGCCACAGGCCTTGCACTCATATTCGTAGATGGGCATGGTTCTTATCTCTCCGAAAGACCACAATGCGACAAGGTCGTGGCGCACACAGCCGGTGGCAACGCCTGCGACCGAACCGTGATATAGGGCCAGCCGCGCTTATTACAAGACTCACTACGAGGCTAATTACAAGACAAGGGACTTTCCAAGCCTGCCTTGAAAGCCGGATAGTATAGCGTGTTGCGCCCCCTAGCGGGCAAGGCAAGCCGATCTCCTGACCAATGCCGATGAGGAACCGCCATGAAAGCCGTGATCCTGGATGCTGCTACCCTGGGCGAGGATGTCGACCTGGCACCGCTGCGTGAGCAGGTCGACAGTCTCGAGGTGCACGCCATTACCGACCCCGCGCAGCGCCTCGAACGCCTGGCCGGTGCACGCATCGCCATCGTCAACAAGGTAGTGCTGGATGCCGAGCTGCTCGACCAGCTGCCGGCCCTCGAGCTGATCTGCGTGCTCGCCACCGGCACCAATAACATCGATATGGCCGCTGCCGAGCGTCACGGCATCGAGGTGCGCAATGTCACCGCCTACGGCACCGCCAGCGTCGCCCAGCACACCCTGATGCTAATGCTGGCCCTGGCCAATCGGCTACCACTCTACCAACAGGATGTGGCCGCCGGGCGCTGGGGCGAGAGTGCGTTCTTCTGCCTGCTGGGCCATCGTACCCTGCAGCTGTCCGACAAGCGGCTGGTGATCGTCGGCCAGGGTGAGCTCGGCTCGCGGGTCGCCCAGCTCGCCGAGGCCTTCGGCATGCAGGTGGCCTTCGCCGCGCGCCCCGGCAACGAGGCGCAGGATAGCCGCCCCGGGCTGGCCGAACTGGCGCCGACGGCGGATATCGTCAGCCTGCACTGCCCGCTGACCGACGCCACCCGCGGGCTGGTCGATGCCGAGATGCTGGCCCGCATGCGCGACGACGCCCTGCTGATCAACTGTGCCCGCGGTGGCATCGTCGACGAGGCCGCGGCCCTCGCTGCCCTGCGCGCCGGCACCCTCGGCGGTCTCGGCGTCGACTCGCTGCCGGTGGAACCGCCCCGCGACGGCCACCCGCTGATCGACGCCAGCCGCGAGCCGCTCAACCTGATCGTCACCCCGCACAACGCCTGGATCAGCCCCGAGTCGCGGGCCAACGTGGTCAAGCTCACGGTCGACAACTTGCGCGCCTGGCGCGCCGGCAGGACAGCCTGAGCGGCGTTTGCTAGCCTTTCGCGCCTGATCACATACACAAGGAGCCCGCATGCCGCGCCCTGTTCACAACTTCGGTTCGATCAACATCGACCACGTCTACCGCGTGCCGCATCTGGTGCGCCCCGGGGAGACCCTGGCCAGCCGCAGCTTCCAGCAGGTGCTGGGCGGCAAGGGCGCCAACCAGTCGCTGGCCATGGCACGCGCCGGCGGTCGGATCGAGCACTGGGGGCGGCTGGGCCGGGCCGATGCCTGGGCCCTGCAGATCCTTTCCCAGGCCGGGGTCGGTCTCGACGGCACCGGGCTGCACGACGAGCCTAGCGGTCACGCGCTGATTCAGGTCGATGACCAGGGCGAGAACGCCATCATCCTTCACCCCGGCGCCAATCACGGCTTCAGCGAAGCGGCAATCGATGCCCTGCTGGCCCAGACCCGGCCCGGTGACGGCCTACTGCTACAGAACGAGTGCAATGGCCTCGGGCATCTGCTGCGCAGCGCCCAGCGGGCGCAACTCGAGATCGCCTTCAACCCCGCGCCGATGAACGAGGCCGCCGCGGCCCTGCCGCTGAGCGCCTGCCAGTTGCTGTTCGTCAATCGCGGCGAAGCCGCGGCACTCGCCGAGCTGCCCGAGTCGAGCTCGCCACAGCGGCTGCTCGAGGCCCTGGCGAAGCGGCTGCCAACCACCGAGCTGGTGTTGACTCTAGGTGGCGACGGGGTCAGCTACCACAGCCAACGCCAGCAGTTGAAACTGCCGGCACATCGCGTCGAGCCCATCGACACCACCGCCGCCGGCGATACCTTCATCGGCTACTTCATGGCCGCCCGCCAGGCCGGCGAAGACGTCGAGGCCTGCCTGCGGCGCGCCAGTACGGCCTCGGCGCTGTGCGTCCAGCGCGAGGGAGCGGCGCCCAGCATACCGCTGGCCGCCGAGGTCGAGGCGGCCCTCCGCGACTGGCCGGCGCTTATGGGCGCGGCATACTAAGCCACTACACTCACCGTTTTCCATCACAAGGACCCAGCATGACGACTCCGATCATCTTCGATACCGACCCGGGCGTCGACGACGCTCAGGCGATCGCCATTGCCCTCGCCCATCCCGACATCGAGCTGCTGGGGCTAACCACCACCTACGGCAATGTCGACATCGCCACCGCCACCCACAATGCGCTACTGCTCAGTGAGCTGGCCGGCCAGTCGATCCCCGTGGCCCAGGGTGCCGCAGCGCCGCTGGTCAAGCCCAAACACCCGGCACCGGCCCATATCCATGGCGCCAACGGCCTGGGTAACATCGAGCTGCCGGCGGTGAGCGGTCAGCCCGATCCGCGCAGTGCGGCGCAGTTCATCGTCGACACCATCAATGCCCGCCCCGGTGAGGTGACACTGGTGGCGGTGGGTCCGCTGGGCAACCTGGCAGCGGCCCTGCAGCTCGACCCGGGCATCGTCGAGCGGGTCAAGCAGGTGGTGATCATGGGCGGGTCGATTCGCGAAGGCGGCAACGTCACGCCGGTGGCCGAGGCCAATATGTTCAACGACCCCCATGCCGCGTCGCGTGCCCTGACGGCCGGCTGGCCGCTGGTGATGGTGGGGCTCGATGCCACGCACCGCTGCGTGCTCTCCCCTGCCGACATGGACACTATCGCCGCGGGCCAGGGGCGTCTCGGCGAGGTGCTCAAGGGCAGCTATGGCTTCTATCGCGACTTCTACCAGCAGGCGCTGGGCATCGACGGCTGCTGCCCCCACGATAGTTGTGCGCTGGCCTGGCTGATGGCGCCGCAGCTGTTCACCAGCGCCCGCGGCTACCTGACGGTGGTGACCGATGGCGATGCCGAGGGGCAGACGATCTTCGCCCCCGAGGGGCGTGACTTCATCGACGCGCGTTGGGCGCGCACCCCGCCGGTCGAGGTGTGCCTGAACGCCGACGGCCCGGCGGTAGTGAGCTGGATCGTCGACACGCTCAAGTAGTCGTCACAGCGTCTGGAAGGTATCGCGATCACGGTATTCGACGCCTTCCAGCTCGACGTGGGTCACCCGCGCGCCGGGCGGCCCCTTCCACAGCCACTCGATGACCGCATTGACGGCGCTGCTCTCGCCGCACAGCAGCACCTCGACACGGCCGTCCGGCAGGTTCCTGGCATGGCCGGTGACGCCGTGCTGGAGCGCCTGCTCCTGGGTCGAACGGCGATACCAGACGCCCTGCACCTTACCGGCGACCATGGCCTTGACGCAGCATCTGCTCATGGTGCTCTCCTCACTCATCGACTTCATGGCGGACCACCACCGCCGAGTTGCGCGGCACGATAGGCCTGCCCCGGGCCACCAGGTGGCACTTGGTGAAGGCGGCGCCGAACAGCAGGATCAGCGAGCTGTAATAGACCCACAGCAGGATCACCACCACCGAACCGGCCGCCCCATAGGTCGAGGCGGTGGCGGTATAGGCCAGGTAGGCGGCGATACCGTAGCGGCCGAGGGCAAACAGTACCGCAGTCACTGCGGCTCCCACGGCGACATCCTTCCAGCGCAGCACCACGTCCGGCAGTACCTTGAAGATGGTGGCGAACAGCGCGGCGATCATCAACAGCGAGATCAGGAATTCGGCGCTACCCGCCAGCACACCCAACACCGGCAGCAGGTTCTCGGCGTGATTGAGAGCCGCACGCAGGGCTACCCCGAACACCAGCGATACCAGCAGGATAAAGCCGATCGACAGCACCACGGTCAACGACAGCACGCGGTTCTTGAGGAAGATCAGCAGGCTGTTGCCGCTCGGCTTGGCGATCACGTCCCAGATGGTATTGAGCGAGAACTGCATCTGTGCGAATACCGTGGTCGCCCCGACCAGCAGCGCACCAACCCCCAGCAGAGTGGGCAAGAGCCCTGACTCCTCGATGCGCGACTGGGCCACTGCCTGCTCGACCAGCGTGGCGGCGTCATGTCCCATGGTATCCTGCAGTTGAGCAACGATCTGGCCCTGGGCGGCATCTTCACCCAGCACCACACCGATCACGGTGACCGCGATGATCACCGTAGGTGCCAGCGAGAACAGCGTGTAGAACGCCAGCGAGCCAGCGTAGCTGAAGGCATTGCGCTTCAGCCACAGCTGAATGGCGCTGTGAACGATATGCCACCAGTAGAGGGTGTGTTGCTTGATCATGCAGGCTCCCAGGCGTGATTAGGGTTCTCTAAAGCATACGACAGAGAGGCTCTCGCTGCAGACGCACGGTCAACGCCACATTGCAGCCAGCCCAGCGAGCTCGGATAATGCCCCCACTCACCAGCCCACGGAGCCCGCATGGCGTCGCCCCAGCAAGCACGATCCGCGCAGCACGATTACGACTTCGACTGCCTGGTCTTCATCGGTCGCTTCCAGCCCCCCCACCTGGGGCACCTGGCGGTGATTCACCAGGCGCTCAAGCGCGCCCGCCAGGTGATCGTGCTGGTCGGCTCCGCATGGCAGGCGCGCTCGCTGCGCAACCCATGGCGCTTCGATGAGCGCCAGGCGATGCTGCGCGGCTGCTTCGACGAGGAGGATAACCAGCGCCTCGACATCGAACCGCTGCTCGATGCGCTATATAACGACGACGTCTGGGTACGCGACGTACAGCGCAAGGTGCGCGACGTCGCCAGCCCCCAGCACGGCCGCCTGCCGCGCACCGGGTTGATCGGCGCAAGTCGCGGACAATCCAGCTACTACCTGTCGCTGTTCCCGCAATGGGAGTCGGTCAGCGTGCCGCTGGTCGAGGGGATTTCGGCCAGCCAGATCCGTGAGCGGCTGTTCCGTTCGCACTCCTCGGCGGGCGACTACCTTTCCACCGGTGCGGCCCATGACCTGCCGCCCAGCGTGCATGCCGCCCTCGGCACCTTCGCCGACGAAGAACCCTTTCAGCGCCTCATCGAGGAGCAGCAACTTCTCGAACAGTATCGCAGTGCCTGGGCCGAAGCCCCCTATCCGCCGATCTTCGTCACCGTCAATGCGGTGGTGGTGCAATCCGGCCACGTCCTGCTGGTCAAGCGTACCGCGGCGCCGGGCAAGGGACTGCTGGCCCTCCCCGGCGGCTTCATCAATCCCCATGAGCGCCTGCTGGACGCCTGCTTGCGCGAGCTGCGCGAGCGGCTGCGCCTCAAGGTGCCTGAGCCGGTGCTCAAGGGCTCGCTGCGCGGCCAGCGGCTATTCGACGAACCCCACCGCAGCTGGCGCGGCCGGACCCTGGCGGAAGCCTTCTACTTCGCACTGCGCCCGGAGCAGCAGCTGCCCCAGCTCAAGCCGGCCAAGGGCGGCGACCACGCGCGCTGGGTAGCGCTGGCCGACCTCGAGCCCGAGAGCCTGTTCGAGGACCACTTCTTCATCATCCAGAACTTCCTGGGACTGCCCGCCGACTTCGGCGGCAGCTAGGCTTGCAGGAAGTCACGCGGCAACTTCATCATCTGCCGCCAGAGCTTCTCGACCCCGGGTTTGTGGACCAGCGAGCAGCGATACAGACGTATCTCCAGCGGAATGTCCCACTCTTCGCCGCCGGCCCTCACCAACTTGCCGCACTTGAGTTCGTCGCGGATGCAGAAATCGGGGATCCAGGCCATGCCGGCGCCCTGTAGCATCATGCCCTTCAAGCCCTCGGCCATGGCGGTCTCGTAGACCGTGCGCAGGCGCATGCGCAGCGGGTCGTTCTTGAGCAGCATGCGCACGCTGCGTCCCAGAAAAGCGCCCTGGGTGTAGGCGAGGAAGGGCACCGACTCGCTGCCGCCAAGCGGAAAGCGTGCCGCCCCACTGTCATCCGGCAGGCATACCGGCACCATCTTGACCTGACCGATCGAGAACGATGGGAAAACCTCGGCATCGAGCTGCATGCTGGCATAGGGATCGTAGTAGCCGAGCATCAGATCGCAGTTGCCTTCGCGCAGCACATGGATCGCCTCGCCCATGTTCATGGCGATCAAACGCGTCGGCAGCTCACCAGTGCCCTGCTGCAAGCGCGAGATCCACTGCGGATAGAAGGTCAACGCCAGGGAGTGCGCCGCGACGATGTCCAGCGCCTCGTTGGCCATCGATAGGCCGCGCAGGTGGCCCAGGCATTCGCTGAGCTGCTCAACCAGATTGCGCGCGGTGACCAGAAACAGCTGGCCTTCAGGGGTCAAGCCCACGGGAGTGGTCGAACGGTCGACCAGCGTCACCCCTACCGCCTGCTCGAGAGAACGGATGCGGCGGCTGAACGCCGGCTGAGTGACATGGCGCTGACGCGCCGACGCCGAGAAACTGCGCGTATTGGCCAGGGCAACGAAGTCTTCAAGCCATTTGGTTTCGAGGTTCACCGCGACTCCCGTGTCCGACGATCAAGCTTGAATGGCCACCACACGGGCGAGCCGGGATGAAAATCAGCACGTTAGCGTGCAGAATGCAGTTCGACAAGCACGCCGTCGAATCGCTGTAACGATATGCCGCAGCCGGCTACTGAATCGGCGACAGCAGATAGGCCGCGCGCGACACTAGCTTGCGCCACAGCGCGCGGTTGCGTAGCTCGTCGTAGCTGATACGACGGCAGTCGGCGAAGTCCTTTTCCAGCATCAAGCGCACCTCGGCCGCGAAGCGTCGGTCGGGCACGAAGGCAGTGATTTCAAAGTTGAGCCGGAACGAACGGTTGTCGAGATTGATGGTACCCACAGTGGCGCTGTGATCGTCGATCAGCATCACCTTCTGGTGCAGGAAACCCGGCTGATAGCGATACACCTTGACCCCGGCGCGCAGCATATCGGGCAGGAACGAGAACGCCGACAGGAATACCAGCAGGTGGTCGGGGCGCTCGGGAATCATCACGCGCACATCGACACCTCGCATCGCCGCCAGGCGCAGTGCGTCCTGGACGCCCTGGTCGGGCACGAAGTAGGGGCTGGTGACCCACAGCCGCTCCTTGGCACTGTGGATCGCCTGCTGCACCAGCAGGCTGGCGGTTTCCTGCCGATCGGCCGGCCCCGAGGGTACGATCACCACGTTCTGGCACTCATCGCAGGTGCTGTGCGGCATCCAGGTCAGGCTCAGCACCTCGCCGGTGGCCCAGTGCCAGTCCTCCCAGAACGCCTCCTGCAGGCCGAGTACGCTAGGCCCGACCAACTTGAGATGGGTATCGCGCCACGGGCCGTGTTTGCGGTGCTGGCCGAGATATTCGACGCCGACGTTGAAGCCTCCCAGCCACCCCTCACGACCATCGACCACCAGTACCTTGCGGTGATTGCGAAAATTGAGCTGGAAGCGATGACGCACGCCTCGGGATGAGTTGAAGGCACTCACCGCTACCCCGGCGTCATGTAGGTCATTGAGGTAACCTTCACCCAGCTTGCGACTGCCGATCTCATCGTAGAGGAAGTAGACCCTGACGCCGCGCTCGACGGCGCGCTCGAGATGGTCCTTGAACTGCAGCCCCAGGGCATCGTTGCGGACGATGAAGAACTGCACCAGCAGGTACTCCTCGGCGGCATCGATACCGGCGAACAAACTGGCGAAGGTGGCTTCACCGTCGATCAGCAGCTCGGCGCGGTTGCCACTGGTAAGCGGCATCATCGCCAGTTGCTCGACGGCGCGAATCTCACCGATAACGGGGTCGGCCAAGTAGGGCTCTATCTGCTCGCGGTAGCGCGCCAGGACGCGTCGCAGTACCGTGTCGCGCTCGCCGCGGGCCGAAACATAGCCATAGAAACGTGGCCGACCGAAGATCCAGTAAGCGGGCAAAGCAGCATAGGGGAAGGTGATCAGCGAGATGATCCAGGCGATCGCGCCCTGGGAGGTACGGCTCGACATCAGTGCCAGCACCGCCGAGAGAATACCCAGCAGGTGCACCATGAAGATGGCCAGGCCCATCAGCCAGGATGTCATGGACGCTCCCTGATCCGTGAATCGGGTTGCCATCATACCCGTAACGCGCGCAGCCCCGCCAGGGGCGGGGCTGCGACAATATGAGTGGGTGTCAGGCGCGCTCGGCGATGATCTCTTTCCACTTGGCGGGGCCGGTCTGGTGGACCGAGGTGCCGGCGCTGTCCACCGCCACCGTCACCGGCATGTCCTCGACCTCGAACTCGTAGATCGCCTCCATGCCCAGGTCCTCGAAGCCTACTACGCGGGACTTCTTGATGGCCTGGGCCACCAGGTAGGCGGAGCCCCCCACCGCCATCAGGTAGCAGGCCTTGTTGTCGCGGATCGCTTCGATCGCTGTCGGACCTCGCTCGGCCTTGCCGACCATGCCCAGCAGGCCGGTCTCCTCGAGCATGGTGCGCGTGAACTTGTCCATGCGCGTGGCGGTAGTCGGGCCAGCCGGGCCGACTACCTCGTCACGTACCGGATCCACCGGGCCGACGTAATAGATGAAGCGGCCGCGCATGTCCACCGGCAGCGGCTCCCCTTTGCCGATCATCTCGACCATGCGCTTGTGTGCAGCGTCGCGGCCAGTGAGCAGCTTGCCGTTGAGCAGTAGGGTGTCGCCCGGCTGCCAGGACTGGACCTCTTCCGGGGTCACGCTATCGAGATTGACGCGCTTGACGTTGTCGCCCGCCTCGCGGGTGATCTCCGGCCAGTCCTCGAGCTTGGGCGCCGGCAGCGCCGAGGGGCCGGAACCGTCGAGGGTGAAGTGCGCGTGGCGGGTAGCCGCGCAGTTGGGAATGATCGCCACCGGCTTGTTGGCGGCGTGAGTCGGGTAATCCTTGACCTTGATATCGAGCACCGTGGTCAGGCCGCCGAGCCCCTGGGCGCCAATGCCGCTCTTGTTGACGCGATCGAACAGCTCCAGCCTCAGCTCCTCAGCGCGATTCTCGGCGCCACGGGCCTGCAGCGCCTGGATGTCGATGGGGTCGAGTAGCGCCTCCTTGGCGATCTCCATGGCCTTCTCTGCGGTGCCGCCGATGCCGATGCCGAGCATGCCTGGCGGGCACCAGCCGGCGCCCATCTTGGGCAGCTGTTCCATCACCCAGTCGGCCACGCTGTCGGAAGGATTGAGCATGGCGAACTTGGACTTGGCTTCGCTGCCGCCGCCCTTGGCCGCTACATGCACCTCGACCGTGTCGCCGGGCACGATCTTGTGGTGGATGATCGCCGGGGTATTGTCGCCAGTATTCTTGCGGGCGCCGTCAGGATCCGCCAGCACCGAGGCACGCAGTACGTTGTCGGGTAGCTGGTAGGCGCGTCGTACGCCCTCGTTGACCATATCGTCGAGGCTCATCTCGGCGTCCCAGCGCACGTTCATGCCCACGTGCAGGAATACCGTGACGATGCCGGTGTCCTGACAGATCGGCCGATGGCCGAGGGCACACATCCGCGAGTTGATCAGGATCTGGGCGATGGCATCCTTGGCCGCCGGATTCTCCTCCCGCTGATACGCCTCATGCATGGCGTCGATGAAATCCTTGGGATGATAGTAGGAGATGTACTGGAGGGCGTCGGCGACGCTCTGGATCAGGTCATCCTGGCGGATCACGGTCATCAGCGGCTAGCTCCTTGGCTATGGCAAAGGCGCACGGCACAGCGGTCAGGAGGCGGTACCGTGGCAAGGGAACGGTCAAGCGGCGCAGATTATACCCCATTTGGAAACCTTGATCAGGCGCTAGCGCGAAGGGATGAGTTGCCATTCCAGGGGTTCACGAAGATAACGGTATAAACCCTACCTCGCTGTCTACTATTACTGTTGGCAACTTGGCATAGATAACGCTGCCGCCGCGCTGTGTTTCGCGATAAAGGCGCGCCCGACTCAACCCAGCGCCAACAGCCGTTCCTTGTGTTCGTGCAGGCGGTCGCGCAGCCTCGCCGCCTCCTCGAACTCGAGGCTCTGTGCGGCTTCGAACATGGCATCCTCGAGCCGGCTTATCTCGCGGGTCAGGCCCGCGGCATCCAGCGAATCGAGGGAGGCGGCGTAGTCGCCCTGCCCTTCGGCGACCTTGCGCTCGGCCTTGCGCCCCTTGCTCTTGCGCGACCCTGGCGCGGCCGCTGCTTCGAGAATATCGGCCACCGAGCGCGTCACCGTGGTCGGGGTGATGCCGTGCTCCAGGTTGTGAGCAATCTGCTTGTCACGCCGCCGCTCGGTCTCGTCCATGGCGCGGCGCATCGAATCGGTGACCCGGTCACCGTAGAGGATGGCGCGGCCGTTGGCGTTACGTGCAGCACGCCCGATGGTCTGGATCAACGAGCGCTCGTTGCGCAGGAAGCCCTCCTTGTCGGCGTCGAGGATCGCCACCAGCGACACTTCGGGGATATCGAGGCCCTCGCGCAGCAGGTTGATCCCCACCAGCACGTCGAACTTGCCCAGGCGCAGGTCGCGAATGATCTCGACCCGCTCCACGGTATCGATATCGGAGTGCAGGTAGCGCACTCTGACGTCGTGCTCGTCGAGGTACTCGGTGAGGTCCTCTGCCATACGCTTGGTCAGGGTGGTGACCAGTACACGTTCGCCCACCTCGGCACGCAGGCGAATCTCCGATAGCAGGTCGTCGACCTGCGTCGAGGCCGGGCGCACTTCGATGGCTGGATCGACCAGGCCGGTGGGGCGCACCACCTGCTCGACCACCTGGCCGGTATGCTCGGCCTCGTAGGGCCCGGGCGTCGCCGAGATGAAGATGGTCTGTGGTGAGATACGCTCCCACTCCTCGAATTTCATCGGGCGATTATCCAGCGCCGAGGGCAGGCGGAAGCCGTACTCGACCAGGGTTTCCTTGCGCGAGCGGTCGCCCTTGTACATGCCGCCCACCTGGGGAACGCTGACGTGGGATTCGTCGATGAGCAGCAGCGCATCCGCCGGCAGGTAGTCGAAGAAGGTCGGCGGCGGCTCGCCCGGCGCACGCCCGGACAGGTAGCGAGAGTAGTTCTCGATGCCGTTGCAGTAACCCAGCTCGAACATCATCTCGATGTCATACAGCGTACGCTGCTCGAGGCGCTGGGCTTCGACCAGCTTGTCATGCTTGCGCAGCCAGTCGAGCCGCTCGGCCAGCTCGACCTTGATGCTCTCGGCCGCCTCGAGAATGGTCTGGCGCGGGGTCACGTAGTGCGACTTGGGGTAGATGGTCATGCGCGGCACCTTGCCGCGTATCTCGCCGGTGAGCGGGTCGAACAGGCTGATCGAATCGATCTCGTCGTCGAACAGCTCGACCCTCACCGCCTCCTCCTCGGCATCGGCCGGGAAGATATCGATCACGTCGCCGCGCACCCGATAGGTACCACGGCGAAAATCCATGTCATTGCGGGTGTACTGCAGCTCGGCCAGGCGGCGCAGCATCTTGCGCTGGTCGATCAGCTCGCCGCGATTGACGTGCAGGCGCATCTTCAAGTACTGCTCGGGATCGCCGAGGCCGTAGATCGCCGACACCGACACCACGATCAGCGCATCGCGACGCTCGAGCAGCGCCTTGGTCGCCGACAACCGCATCTGCTCGATATGATCGTTGATAGAGGCATCCTTCTCGATGAAGGTGTCCGATGACGGCACATAGGCTTCGGGCTGGTAGTAGTCGTAGTAGGAGACGAAATACTCCACGGCGTTGTCGGGAAAGAACGACTTGAACTCGCCATAGAGCTGCGCTGCCAGGGTCTTGTTGGGTGCCATGACGATGGTAGGTCGCTGCAGCCGCTGAACCACATTGGCCATGGTGAAGGTCTTCCCCGAGCCGGTCACACCGAGCAGCGTCTGGTGGGTCAGCCCCGCATCCAGGCCCCGGACAAGGGCATCGATGGCCTGCGGCTGATCACCGGCCGGCTGGAACTTGGACTGCAGCTCGAATCGCTTCTGCATCTGCTATTTCCCCACCAGATAGATAACGGTATAAATTCGACGTCAGGCCTGCCGGGTGGTGATCTCCACCGTGGCGCTGGTCATCAGACGATGAATCGGGCAGCGGTCGCTGATTTCGGTGAGTCGCGCCAGACGTTCAGGGTCATCGACCCCGTGAAAGGTCAGGGCAACCTCGAGACGATACAGGCCACGCCGCTCGTCACGCTCGTCGCGGCTGACCACCGCCGTCACTCCGCTCAGGGCCCAGCCCTTGCGCTGGGCGTACATCTGCGCGGTAATCGCCTTGCAGGCCCCCAGCGAGAGGTCGAAGTAGTCATGCGGGTCGGGAGCGCTCTCCTCTCCGCCCACGATGCGCGGCGCGTCTACATAGAGGTCGTCGAAGCCCTCGAGTTCCACTCGCTGGCGCAGCGTGCCGGCTTGCTGACTGATTACGGTAATCGGCATCAGCGCACCTTGACCTTGAGCGGCGCCAGCGCCTCGATGAGCGCTTCGCGGCGCACGCGGCCGTCCACGTCGGCGCCATGGCGACCGACTTCGGCGCTGTCGACGCCGTCGACCATCATCAACGCCGTGGTGATGCGGTTGATCAACTCGGCGTCGTCGACGCCCTCGAAGGTTAGCGATATCTGCGCCATGTCGCGCTCCCTACAATCGTCACGATAAGCCTGCCAGTTTAGCATGCTGCGGCCGCGACACGCCTTGAATCGCCACTCAGTGCCCCCATTGGAGTACCATGCGTGGCATTCAGCCGCGCCCGTTATGCCACCCTTCCGGAGTCGTCATGCTTGACTGGAGTCGTCACCAAGGCGCCGCCCCCTGCGGCCCTCAGCGCGTCACCTTCGCGCCCGATGTCGCCAACGCCCTGCCCCCCGAGCAGACTGCCATCGCTCCACTGGTGCATCTCGGGGTGCTGGAGATACACGGCCAGGGTGCGGTGCGCTTCCTGCAGGGCCAGACCAGCGCCCAGGCCGAGCTCGCCGATGGCCGCGGCGCACCGCTGACCTGTTTCTGCACCGCCAAGGGGCGCATGCTCGCCAACGCCCAGCTACTGCGCATCGATGCCGAGCGCCTGTGGCTGATCATGCCCGTCGAGCGAATTGCTCCACTGCAGGCACACCTGGGCAAGTTCGCGCCCTTCTATCAGGTCACGCTCAGCGCCCGCGACGACCTGGCGCTGGTCGGCGTCATGGGCAGCGATGCCGCGGCACTCTGCGAGACCGAGAGCGGCCTGACAGTGCCTCACCCCTGGCAGCAGGCAGGCGATGCCACTGTGCTGCTGCTCAACCATCCGGGGCCGGTACCGCGGCGGCTGCTGATCGCCTCACAGGAGGTCATGACGGCGCACTGGCAGCGGCTCGCCGCCAAGGCAACCCCGGTGGGCAACGCCCAGTGGTGCCTGCTGGACATCCAGGCCGGTCTGGCATGGGTCGGTGACGCCCACCAGGACGCCTATCTGCCGCAGATGTTCAACTGGGAGGCACTCGGCGGCATCAGCTTCAAGAAGGGCTGCTATACCGGCCAGGAGGTAGTAGCCAGGGCGCACTTCCGCGGCCAGGTCAAGAAGCGCCTGTCGCGCCTGCAGTGCGAAGGGGATGCGCTGCCGACGCCCGGCGACGGCGTGGAAGATGCCAACGGCAAGCGCCAGGGAGATGTGATCGCCGCCGAGTTCGACGCGCATGGGCGGATCGAGCTGCTGGCCGTGCTCAGCACCCGTGAGTTGGCCGAGCCACTGGCGGTCGCGGGCCGGCACTGCACGCGACAGGAGCTGCCCTACGCACTGGAACGCCTCGACCCCGAGGCGCTATTCGCGGCGTCCTGAGGCCGCGCTGCCAGTAGCGAATAGCCGCTGCGCGGTAGCGCTGCTGGCCGCGGCCACCCGTGCGACATCCTGGCCTCTCAGCGCCGCTACCTGCCGGCACACCTCGGCGACACGTAGCGGCTCGTTGCGCTGGCCCTGGTGGCCGGCCAGCGGCATATCGGGACTGTCCGTCTCCAGCACATAGCCATCATCGGGTAGCGCGGCGACGGCACGTTGCAGGCGCTTGGCTCGCGGATGGGTGAGCGCTCCACCCAGCCCGACCACGAAGCCGAGTTCGATAAAGGCCTGGGCCTGCTCGGGGGAACCGGCAAAGCCGTGAATCAGCCCGCCGTGAGGCGAAGCCAGCTGACGCAGCCGCTTAGCGAGCCGGTCGTTGGCGCGCACGCAGTGGATCACCAGCGGCAGCCCATGGCGCTTGGCCAGGCGTACTTGCGCATCGAACAGCTGCCACTGAGCATCCCAGCTCTCGCTGAAACGCGCGTCGATACCGCATTCGCCCACCGCCACCACCTGGGGGTTGGCCGCCAGCGCGTCGTCGAGGGCCTGCAGGTCATCGTCGCCATGCTGGTCGATAAAATAGGGGTGCAGCCCCAGGCACACCGTGACATCGTCGCGGCGCCCCAGCGCCAGCACGTCCGGCCAGCGGGCGCGGATGGTGCCCGGCACCACGAAGCCCTCGACGCCCGCCGCCTTGGCCCGCGCGATGACCGCCTCGCGGTCGGCATCGAAGTCGGGGAAATCGAGATGGCAGTGGGCGTCGATCAACATAGGCTGTACCGTGCTGGAGAGATCACCTACGCCGGAACGGGCCGGCGCTTGCCGCGTACGAAAGCGAACCTCATTCTTCAGGGAAGAAGAATGGAGCGCCCAGGGAGGGGTTCACAGCGTGTGAGCGTTGTACGCGGCAAGGTTAGCCGGCCCTACCGCATGCGCCGGCTGTCATGCCACTGGCGCCGTACCTAACGCCCCAAGCTCGGAGAGAGTCGCTTCAGTGCTCGCGGGTGGCGGCAAAGCGAATATCCGGCCAGCGCTCCTGGGTCATCTGCAGATTGACTCGCGTGGGGGCGATATAGGTCAGGTAGCCGCCGCCATCCAGTGCCAGGTTGGCGCTCGCCTTGCGCTTGAACTCGTCGAGCATCTTGGCATCGTCGCAGTAGATCCAGCGCGCGGTCTGCACGTTGACCGCCTGGTAGACGCAGTCGACTTTGTACTCCTCCTTGAGCCGGTGGGCGACCACGTCGAACTGCAGCGACCCCACCGCCCCAACGATCAAGTCGTTGTTATCCAGCGGCATGAAGACCTGGGTCGCGCCCTCCTCCGAGAGCTGCTGCAGGCCCTTCTGCAGCGCCTTCATCTTCAGCGGATCCTTGAGCTGCACGCGCTTGAACAGCTCCGGTGCAAAGTGCGGAATCCCGGTGAAGCGCATGCTCTCGCCGACGGTGAAAGTATCGCCGATCTGGATGGTGCCGTGGTTGTGCAGGCCGATGATGTCGCCGGGCCAGGCCTCCTCGACCTGGGCGCGGTCCGAGGCCATGAAGGTCAAGGCATCGGCAATTTTGACATCCTTGCCGATCCGCACATGGCGCATCTTCATGTTCTTCTCGTACTTGCCGGAGCAGACCCTCAGGAACGCCACGCGGTCGCGGTGCTTGGGGTCCATGTTGGCCTGGATCTTGAATACGAAGCCGCTGAAACGCTCGTCGTCGGCGCTGACTTCGCGGGTGTCGGTGTCGCGCGGCTGCGGCGCCGGGGCGAACTCGACAAAGCCGTCGAGCATCTCGCGCACGCCGAAGTTGCCCATGGCAGTACCGAAGTACACCGGCGTCAGTTCACCGCGGCGGTAGGCCTCGAGGTCGAACTCATGGGAGGCGCCGCGCACCAGCTCGACTTCCATGCGCAGCTCCTCGGCCTGGTCGGTCCCCAGCACCTCTTCGACCTGGGGATTGTCGAGCCCCTCGATGCGCTTGTCATCGGGAATCCGGCTGCCCTGGCCCTGGGTGTAGAGGTGAATGACGTCGTTGTAGAGGTGATAGACGCCCTTGAAGTGGCGGCCCATGCCGATCGGCCAGGTCATCGGTGCGCACTGGATATTGAGCACCGTTTCCACCTCGTCCATCACCTCGATGGGGTCGCGGATATCGCGGTCCATCTTGTTGATGAAGGTCAGGATCGGCGTGGTACGCAGGCGGCACACATCCATCAACTTGATGGTACGGTCCTCGACGCCCTTGGCGCCGTCGATCACCATCAGCGCCGAGTCCACCGCGGTCAGGGTCCGGTAGGTGTCCTCGGAGAAATCCTCGTGCCCGGGCGTGTCGAGCAGATTGACGATGCGTCCATTGTAAGGGAACTGCATCACCGAGGTGGTCACCGAGATGCCGCGCTCCTGCTCCATCTTCATCCAGTCGGAGGTGGCGTGGCGCTCGGCACGCTTGCTCTTCACCGACCCGGCCAGCTGAATGGCATTGCCGAACAGTAGCAGCTTCTCGGTGATGGTGGTCTTGCCCGCATCGGGGTGCGAAATGATGGCAAAAGTGCGTCGAAGCCCGGTTTCATGGGCCTGTGTGGTGTCTTGCATAGGGTGGTTGGCCTAATATGTACTCAAATGTGTACTTAAATGGAAAGGTGCCCTTGTCGCGGCCTTCGCGCTGATCGGCGTTAAACTTAGCATTATCGCATCCCGTGGAATCCGGCGCACCCTGCCTACGTCTTCTCCGCCGTGCGGGTCGTCCGGCGTTTCACCGAGCCGGAGCCGGTCTAGCCGCCGCCTACCGCTTGAACTTCACGCTGCCCAGCACCTTCCGCTTGAGGTTCTCGGCGTTGGCGTGATCGGCGTGGGCGATCCACGAGCGGATGCGCTGCTGGATGGTGAAGAGGTCGGTTTTGCCGTGCTGGTACTGCCAGCGCATCGCCTTCAGGTTGCGCTTGATCCGGCGCACCGAATCGCGCCTCAGCAGCCGCTTGTGAGCCCAGATGCGGTAGCCGAGGAAGTTGACGCCACGCGACGCCGGCAGCACCGAGGCCTTGCTGAACCTCATGCCCATCGAGGCGAGCTTGTCGTCGAACTGGTCGCGGATCGTCAGCGCCTCCTGCTTGGTGCGCACGAGCACCACCATATCGTCCATGTACCTGGCGTAGCGCTTCAGCCGCAACTCCCGCTTGGCCCACTGGTCGATGCGGTTGCCGACAAGGTTGGCGATCCACTGGCTCAGCAGGTTGCCGACCGGAATGCCCACCGGGTCAGGATCGGCCGGATCGGCGGTGCTGTCGATGATGGCGTCGATCAACTGCAGCGTTGCCGGGCAGCTGATCTTGTCGCGCACCACCGCCTTGGCCAGGTCGTGGCGGATGCTGGCGAAATACTTGCTGACGTCCATCTTGACCACCCACACGGCGCCGCCAGCAGCGGTCATGCCACGCAGCCACTGCTCCACGCGCGTGGCGCCGACATGCGTCCCCTTGCCCGGCCGGCAGGCGTAGGAGTCGTCGATCATGGCGGCGTCCCAGATCGGGCCGCACAGGGTGCATATGGCGTGCTGGGCAACTCGGTCGCGATAGGGTGCCGCCAGGATCTCCCTCCGTTTCGGCTCATAGACCAGAAAGCTGCGGTACCGGCCGGGCTGGTAGCTGCCCCACAGCATCTCCATTTGCAACGCACCCAACTCCTCCCACAGATTGGCCTCGAAGGTGGCCACCTCATGCCGATCCCGCTTGCCGCGCCTCGCCAGGCGGTGCGCTTCCTGCAAGTTATCCCAGTCCACTATCGCCTCGATCAGGCGCTTATGCCGCTTCCCCACACTGCCTCCATTCGGGTGTTTGAAATGCGACCGGGCGGGGCTTTCGCTTTCGCTACTCACGCCGCCCGGTCTGTCGTATTCGGCCCGCATGGCGGGACCAGGATGGTATGGCTGACCCCCTATCAGGGAATCCAGGTGACGGCGAGGTCATCGCCGCCCTCTCTGTTAACTGGTGGTCACAGACACCGCGCAGCCCCGTATTGCTATTCACATTCCAGGGATTGTTGTTCGCGTTCGCACAACGCGACCCACACCGGACGCCGTTGTCCCATTGACCGCCGGCGATCCACATACGCCAGTGGCGAAGCCCACACCACCCTTCAAAGCCGCTACTGCAGCCGTTTACGCCAGGCGCCGATCATGGCGCCAATCTCCCGGAGCTGCTGCGCCGCCTCGCCGACCCTGGCGGGCCGGACCAGCTTGCGCTCGGCCCCATGCCGCAACAGGGAGTGAATGAATCGCAGCTGCTCCTCGATGCGGTAGATCTTGCTTTTCTGGCCGCTGGCAACCGCCTCAATGATCCGGGCCACCAGGTCCCACAGCGCATCTTCGAGCCGCGCCGCATAGCGGTACCGCTGATGCTTGGGCACCTTGTCGATGGTCGGCGCCAGGTCAATGATCAGTTTCTCGGCCTTATTGAGTAGGACAAGGCCCCGCTGCCGCGGGGCACCTTCAGGGCTCATGGTCATAGGGAGTCACAGACACCGCGCAGCCCCGTAGCGCTAATCACAGTCCAGGGAACGGTGTTCGCGCTCGCACAACGCGACCCACACCGGACGCCGTTGCCCCATGGACCGCCGGCGATCCACATACGCCAGTGGCGATGGTAGATCTCGCCACGGTTGTGCCCAGCATCCTTGCCGTTCTCGACGATGGTGCGGTCATAGTTGTAATCGGCACTGGACGTGGAGCCCACGTCGTAGTGGTCCTGCAGCATCTCCCAGACGTTGCCAGCGGCATCGACGACACCGGCACAGCTCACTGCCTTGGCGACGGTACCGGTGGCTGTGCGGCCGCTGTTGGTGGTGGCGCTCCACGCTGTGTCGTTGTTGCCGTCGTTGCCCTGCGGAGCGCCGTCGGCGTAGACATAGAACTGGTCCAGCGTCGGCACTCGCTTGCCGGCATTGGCGAGCAGGGTTGGATAGTCGAGATAGCGCGAATAGCCCTCGGTACCGGTCAGTGGCGTGGCGTTGTAGCGCGACAGCGGCACGGTCTCGGGCCAGGGGGCGCCATCTTCGGACGCCAGGTAGATATCTACCCACCAGCCCGGCATGAACTCCACCATTCCCGATGGGTCACACTTCGGCCGATGCTTCAGGTCCCAGACGCTGGTCGGCATGACGATCACCGAGGGATCGTAGGCAGCATTGTAGCGCTCGGACAGCGGCCGCCAGCGCCCGTAGTGGAAGCCACCAATGCGTCGCGACTCGTCCGGCCCGTACCCATCCGGTACCGTGATGTTCTTGCTCGCCACCAGGTGCGCGCGGCCATTGGCCTGTTGCACGGCATACAGATAGACGTCATCGCCCAGCGCCAGGTTGTCCAGGCTGCCGTCCTGGTTGGCCGGGGCGGTCGGGTCCCAGTCGATGCGCGGCTGCAGGATAAACCCCTTGCCGTTGCCGCCGATGTTCAGGATGCCCTCGGGCACGTCCAGGCGCACCTCGTCAGCCGTCCGGATCTTGCCCATCAGCTTGAATTCGCCGGCCGCCTGGCCCGGTACCGCCAGAATGCTGTCCGCCATGATTACTTGCCCTCCAGTTGCGCCAGTGCCGCCTCAACATCCTCGACCTCGAACCCCAGGCGGACCAGCCGGGAGCATTCGGTCTCGACCAGCCGGTATTGGGTCCGGGTCGCCTCACCGCTGGCCTCGTCCTCGTCGGTCATCACGCGATACTCGGGCTCCTCGCCATCCGGCGCCTCGCCTTCATCTAGCACGCGATCCACCTCGTAGGCGAAACGGCCGTCCAATAGCGCCTGCCAATGCCGGCGCAGGTCGGCCACTTCGTAGGGGCGCAGCTCGCCGGCCAGCGCCGCCTCCTGCAGCAGCATGAAATCAGCCCGCGTCTTGAGCTGGTTGCGCGGAATCCCTCTCATGTCATCACTCCTCGGTCATGTCTTCGATACACAGCACGCCGTCCACCACCACGACCCGATAGGGCGTGCCGGTTTGCCGGTCCACTGGATCGATGCGCTCGTCGGTGTGCTGCTTGGCCGCGGTCTCGGCTTGCCCTGCGGCAGTGTCCGAGTAAGCCTTCGAGGCGAGGGCCTTTTCAGGGTCCTCTTCCTCGAGCAGCTCGCCGACGCGCTGGTCGGTGTACTCGTGCACGTAGCTCTGTGAGGCCATCACCACCGTCGGGTCGACGACGATCTCCACAAGCTCGGCATTGCTCCACTCGCTGATGGCGCGAATCTTCAGGTCCTGAGCAGCGCCGTCAGTGAGCAGGGGTTTGTAAGTCGGCGGGTAGCGCCCGATCACGATCAGGTCGCCATCGATGTCCTTGAGGCCGACTTCGCGGATCATCCATCCGCCGTCGGATGCCGGAACAACGCCCTCGGCAATGACCCAATGAGGGTTGTTGTCATCCACCTTCAGCAGGTTGATGGGGTCGTCCCAGACCTCGTCTACCAGGGCGTCCAGAGCCTCCAGCTCTTCGCGCCCATAGGTGTCGTAGTAGTTGTCGCCACCGCCGGTACCGGCGTGGATTGTTGCCAGGCGCACCGGGTCGCCGCCCGCTTGAGCAGCAGCCAGCTTCGCCCGCCCGATATCCGTCAAGATCGTGTAGTACTCGGCCATTGCCTCCATCCTCTATTGAAGCGGGTAAACCGCTGTCTGCACTACGCCATGAATGCCGCAACCGTGGAAAAGGCCTGCATTCTGAACCACTGTCGCGGACACCGGCGGGCGAATTTCCGTCGACACCACGCCGTGCACACCCCAGCCATTAACGACAGGCGTTCGCCTCTCGATGTCGCTGACAATGGGCGGGCGCAGCTCGGTCGATGTCACGGTGTGAGTCGCAGCTGCGTGATAGGCGGCATGGGCCTGTTCGCGTTCGTTTATGCGATAGGGACGAACGTCGGTGGCGGCCCCTGACACGACAGTGGCGGCGTAATAAATGCTGGAAAAGCTTCGGAAATAGATTTGGTACTCGGGGACCATTCTCGCCGGCACAACATCCCCAATGATCTGGGATATCTTCGACAGGTCGACGAAGCCGGAATCCGAAAATCGAACCGCGCCCTCGGCGTTCAGCGCCACTTGAACGCGGGAAGTAAGGAAGGCGTTGTCGACGTCTTCATGCGGGGAAAGAGACGGCTCCTCGTCGGGATCGGGCCTGATGAAGCCCTCTCCATACTCCTCGTCCTTGCGGTGCCACAACTGATTGGCGGTCGCTTGATCGGGAAACAGCAGCTGCAAGTAGGTGCGCAGGAAATGCAGGCCTCGGCCCTGTGTGTCGGCCGACTTCCACGCGCGATACAGGTAGCGGGTTGCCGCCTCTTCCCTGGCGTTCTGGAGCAGCACCAGGCCGTCGTAATTGACCGTCCGACGCACTAGGTCGAAGCTCCCCAGGTGCGGGGCGCCGAGCACGCTGGCATCGAAGGTGTCGCGGGCCACGCGCTCGAACAGGTCGCCGAACAGCGCCTTGAGCTCGGCCTCGATCTGGCCATTGGCGTAGCTCTCTCGAAGCGGGCTGATCGCCGGCAGTTCGGCGCCCGGGAAGTCGAAGTCGCTCACGCTCACAGGCCCGACCCCCAGAACGGCACGTTGACGTTGCCGACCGTCACGTTGACATCAAGACTCTCCGGCGAGACATAGCGCCACAGCTCGGGGCGTGCAGCGCCTGCCGGGTCTTCGATGGCGACCTTCAGGTCGGCGCGGCCGACGCTGAGCGCCGGCACTCGTTGGCGGAGCAGCTGGTAGACCTGCTGGTAGAGCGGTGCACTCTGCCCGCGGCGCGACTGGTCGGCCTGCTCGCCGAACTCATCGAGCATCACCTGGCGGATCTGGTCGCGAACCACGCTCTCGTCGTAGCTGGTTGCCACCGTGGCATCGATGGCGACCGCCAGCGGCGCCCGGATCGGGGTATAGAAACGCACCCGGTAGCTGTCGTCGGCGGCATGGATACGCTCACGGATGGCAAGCTGCGTGGCGGTCAGCGATTCGTCATCTATCAGCTGCGGCTCGACCTCTTCCCCCGGCTGCTGGGTCAGCACCGTCTCGTCACCCGTGGCTGACAGGCAGGCCACGAACAGGGCGTTGATGTTGTCCACGCTCATGCCGCGATGGCGCTCCTCTACCCCCTCGTTCCATACCGACAGGAAGCTCAGGGACGGGAAGTGCCGACGCACCAGGAAGTCGAACTCGCCCAGAAAGACCGCGTTGTGGTTGTAGACGCTGGGATACTTGGCCAGCTCGCGCAGGGCGCGCATGGACGGCGGGTTCTCGCCATTGCTGGCCACCACTTCCAGGGTCATCTCGAGCTGCGCTTCGACAGGATCCTGCATGGCCTCGAACGCCATTGGGGAGCCAGTGCGGAAGTCGTCGATACGCCCCAGCGAGTAGTAGGTGGTGATCGTCAGCTGGCGGCCATCCGACGGCTGTACGCCGACCACGCCGGACTGCCCGAAGCGCACGTAGACGCGCTGCCGCTCGTCGGCCTCGACGTGATAGATGCGCTCGCCGGCCAGGGTGTTGGTGTAGCGCTCCCGGTACTCGAAGGCGCCGTCCGCGTCGGTCACGTGCAGCCCACACAGCCAGGAATCGTCATCGGCCATGTCGAGTTCGACGGCATAGAAGGCGCGGCTCCCCTGCACGACGTGCGCGCGCGCCCTCTCGTGAAGCTGGACGGCCTCAAAGGTGGCCGTCTCGCCCGGGCCGACCTCTGCCGGCGTCTCGACACGGAACGGCCGGCCGGTGGCATCCAGCATGCTGCGCCCTGGCGCGACGGCGAACGCCGTGCCTGTCGGGTTATGCAGCTTGACCGTGACCTGTGCCGGCTTGGCCTTCGGCACCAGGCCGCGCATGGAGGCGTCGGCCAGCACCGTGGCGTCGCGCACTTTCTCGAACGGCTCGGCCAGTGACACCTCGAGCTGCTGGGAGTACATGGCCAGCATGGTGGCGATCGCGTCCAGGTGCTGAAGGATGCGCGGGTCGCGGGCACGGTACAGCGCGCCCACCGCCGGGTAGCGCGCCACGCTGTCGTCAATGGCCTGCTGGAAGTCTTCGCGCGTGTACATCACGAGCCCCCGAAGTCGCTGAGGTCGTAGGAGCGGCCTGCGACCTCCAGGGTGAGGCGCAGCCGGTCGACGCCCTCCGGCGTGCCATAGAGCTCGACAGCATTGCTGGGCAGCACTTCCAGCACGCCAACGTCCCGCCTGAGCTTGCGCACGAAGCGGTCGGCGCGCCCGTCTTGCTGGGCACGCTGTAGAAGGCGGTTGGCGTCGGCGCCGTAGTCGGAGCCCAGATAGCCGTTGACCGGAGTCTCCAGCCAGTGCCGAACCATTGCCTGAATGTCATCGCCGGTGATCGTCGTCATGCCGCCATGCTATGCCGGACAACCGGCCTGCAATCCTGGCGTTTTCCGGTCAGCTCATGCCGCTGTAGGCGCCGGTGACGATGTGGGCGATGCGCCGGTCTGAGACGTCGCGCGACACGTCCTGCCCCTGGCCGCCATGGCGACGGTCGCCATCGTGAGAGCTCGGCGGTGACAGCGGCGCGCTGACGGTCGGCGCCTCGGCAACTCGGGGCATGCTCGGCGCCGGGACATGCGCGGCCGGCGGCGGCGTAACGCCGGCTGGCGGGCCGTTGGCCGCCAGCCCCATCGGGGCCAGGTGTGCGGTGCTGACGGTCGGCTCAACGCCAGGCGCGGTTGGTGATGCCGGCGCAGCGGGCTCGCTGCCTTGAGCCAGCATGACGGTGGCCCGCTGCCGGGCGTCGGCGGCATAGGCGTTCCCGGCCCGCATGTGCTCGCCCATGGCGGCATAGGCCTCAGCGGCCGAGATATTGCCGTCCCGGTACAGGCTGGGATTGTTGGCAATGACCTGCTCGACACGGGCCCGCCCGCGCTCTCCCAGCCCCTGTGTCAGGGCTTCACGCACAGTCATCCCCTCTCGCATGCCGCTCAGCAGGCGGGAGGCGTCGCCATCCCCAAGGTTGTGGAAGGCGTAAGCATTGGCCGCGTCGTCGCTGCCACCCAGGCGGCGCCCCTTCTCGACGTTCTCTCGGGTGAATTCGGCTAGCATTGCCGCCTGAATCGCCGGGTTGCTGCGCAGCTCGGCGGCCTGCTCTGGCGACAGGCTGCCCGCCCCCTCGATGCCGTATTTGGCCCCATGGCGGTTGAGGGCGTCTGTCCAAGTGGCGTCGATAAACTGCCCGTAGCCGTGGGCGGAAGACATGGCCATGCGGCCGTCGTGCTGACGGACCCTATTACGACTGGCATCGCTGGATATCGGCGCGGCATTGGAATTGAACCCGCTTTCGAACGAGGCAATCTGGGCCACCAGCCCAGGATCAACGCCGGCATGGACAGAAGCCCCGACCAGATCATCACGGGCGCTCTGCCAACGCTCGTCGCGGCTACGGCGCTCTTCACGGCGCTCGCCAGCTTCCCTAGCCGCACCACTCAGCCAGGCGGCAGCCGATGACAGGCCTGTCGTGTCGGCGACCCAGCTTCCGGCATCCTTCACGCCATCCCAGGCGGTTGAGGCCGCACCGCTGACACTATCAGCGGCCTGCCCGGCCCTTTCGGATATCCAGCCAGCTGCATCGCTTGCCCGGTCGGCTGTCCACTGCGCGGATGAAACAGCAGTGTCCGAGATCCAGTTGGCGGCATCGCTGGCCGACTGCCCAATATCGATACCGGTCTTATCTCGAATCCAGTCGTTGACACCTCCAAGTGCACTGGTGAGCGCTTCCCAGCTCCTGGCGGCAAGCTCGACAGCGCTCTGCCAACGCGCCTTCATGTCGTCGGTCACCGACTTCCAGCGCTCGGTGATAGCGCTGGCGGCCTTGTCCCAGCCTTCTCGGACCGTGGAAGAAATCGACTCCCAGCGGTTGGTCACCTGCTCCCATTTCTCCGCCACGGCATCACTGACGTCGCCCCACAAGATGGACGTGAAGTCGGCGGCGTAGTGCCAGCTGTCGGACATGCCTTGGATGATTGGCGTGTCCTGCAGACGGTTCAGCCACTGCCCGGCCTTCTCGCCCAGCACCTCGCCGGCACTGCCGCCGAAGAAACCGCCGGCAATGGCCCCCACTACGCCGCCCACGGCGGTACCGATGACCGGCACGACGGAGCCCAGCGCGGCGCCGGCAGCAGCGCCACCAGCCATGCCGCCGATACCGCCCAGGCCGCCACCGACGGCGCGGCCGGTGGTGACGTTCTTCTCTTCCCGGCTGGCGTCGCTGCGCTCGCTGGCGGCCACGTCGCTGGCCATGAAGCCCAGGCCCAGCAGCGCGCCAATGCCCGGAATGCGACGGGCGCCCTGGCGCAAGGCGCCCCCTATGCGGCCGCCACTCCCCGGGGGGGATGACCCCGCGCCTGGCGGTACCGCACCGGCCGCCCTGCTCTGCCTGCCGCCCTGCCCGGCCGCGGCAGCCGGGGGTGGTGCCGCCGTTCGAGGTGCGTGCCGGCCGCCTGCTCGGCGCCCGGCGCCCGGTACCGGAATGCGGCGCGCCATGCTGCCCATGCCCATGGCGGTCAGCAGCCACTTGAGGCTCGAGGCCAGGGCGCCGGCTATCGCCAGGGGCAGTGCGCCAAGCAGGGACAGCATGGCCGTGATCGGGGCCAGCAGCAGCAGGACGCCTCGCCACAGCATGGAGCCGCCGCCGTCGCTCACCGGCTTGCGCTCGATGTTCTTCAGGATGCGGCGCTGTCGCTTGCCCTCTTGTTCGTCGTCGCGATTCTTGCGCCGCATCATCCGCCAGAAGCGGCGGTACCAACGCTCCTGATTGCGGTCGCTGTCGCCGCCCATGATCTTGCTGAAGCCGCGGGACAGCGGCTGCGCGACCTCGTTGAAGGCCTTGACCGCCGGGTCAGCCTCTTCGGTGCCGGTACCGACCTCTTGCAGGGCGTCGCCCAGGCGTCGCCCCATGCCGTCGATGGCTGTCGACAGCCGGCCGCCGTCCTCATCGTCGTCGCGCGGGCTGCCGTCGCCCCGCTGCCGCCCGCCGGGCGAGGCCGCCTCCGAGCGGCGCACGAACCGGCCGCCGGCATCGCGACCGGCGCCAGGGCTGGGCGTTGCCGGTCGCGCCGTCGCGCGCGCGACCGGTTGAGAGGTGGCGGGACCGGGCTCGGCCTGGCTGGCCGGCCGCGACGGTGAAGCCGCCGAGGCTTCGCCCTCGCTGCCTGCGGCCTGCGCCGCGCGGTAGACGTATCGCCCCGGCGCCTGGCGATCGGGTGGCGTCGCCGCCACGGCCGGGCGGTCGATGCGAATCACGACCTCGTTGCGGCGCGCCTCGCTGGAGACAGCGCCAGGCTCTGACGAAGGGCTGCCGGCGGCATGCTCAGGGCCGGCCTCTACTCGCTCGACCTGCCGCGGCCTGGCCACGGGGCTGGCGTTGCTCCCGCCGATGTCTCGGCGCAGGGCGGCGACCTCGTTGCGAATCGCATCCAGGCGGCCGGTGATGTCGTCGGCGGCAAGGCGCTCGCCAACCAGGAAGCCGTGGTTGTCGTGCTTGAGCATGGCTACGGACTCATGAAGGTGTCGAGCTGGGTGAACGTCATCTGCAACTCCTCCATGGCATCCTCACGCCGCGACAGCCCGACCTCGTAGCTCATGGCGCGGCACAGCAGGCGCCCGGTGAAGGCGCCGATATCACCCACGAAGGCATGCTGGATGCTGATCACGATGGCGTACTCGGCCGGCACGCCGAACGAGCCGTCGGCATGGGCGGTCGCCTCGACGTGAGCTTCAAACCAGCGCTTCAGCGTGCCGGAGCGGTCGTCCATGGTGGTCATGCGCAAGACCACGGGCTCGGCCTGCGTCAGGGTGTCGAGCTGGGCGCTGCCGGCGCGCGCCTTGCCGCCGGAGACCTCGCTCGGGCCGCGGTCGATATCGGTGCAGAACAGGTTGAACTCATGCGAGAAGTCGCCGGCCAGCGCGCTCTGCACCTTGAGCAGGTACAGGTTCTTCTTGGCGCGCGGGGCGTCGACGGCTTCCTGATAGATGCGCTTGGCCTCCGACGGCGTGATGCCGCCATACAGCATGTTGGCCGCGCTCCAGTAGCGCCCCTGGCTGGCCTGGCCGCCAAGCAGGTTGCCCAGCCTGTCGCCGGCCAGCCCGGCTTCCAGCGCCGTCAGGATTCCGCCCTCGATGTCGCCGCCAGCGATCTGACTGGCGGCCTGCGCGCCGGCATTGATGGTGTTGCGCATGCCAGGCGGGATATGGCTGTGCATGGCCCGGCTGGCAGCCTGCGCGCCGATGGAGGCGCCGGCCTGCGAGACGGCGCCGGCAAGCCGGCCGCCCCCCGCCAGGTTGCCGACTCGACTGCCGATTTGGCTGGCCCCGGAGCGAATCGCGCCGTCGGCACTGCCGATGACGTTGCCGCTGGCCCCGGCGCCGGAAAGCTTGTCGAACAGGCTCATGGCCACCCCTGGCCGTTGCCGTCATCCTTGCCCATCTCGGCGAGCTGGGCGTAGAGCTTGGCCTGCTCCTCGTCCAGCTGCATGGTGTCGGTCAGGAAGGCCTCGAGAATCTTCTTGTTGGCCCCCATGTCACGCATGGCGGCAATGGCCTGTGCCAGGCCGATGCCGACGCCCATGCCGTCGTTGAGCGTGCGCTGACGCTCGGCCTCGAGCGCGGATATCGAGCCATAGAAGTTGATGCGCCACGGCCGCTCGCTGGGCGGGAACACCACGCCGTAGCGCTTCAGGGTGTGCATGTCGATGACATGGTTGAAGGCGTCGGCCAGGGCGACGCGAATCACGCGCGCGCTCTCGGCCGCCTGCGCCGAGGTGCGGAAGAACCCGCCCTCCCCCAGGCCGCCCGACAGCTGGTCGGCGAAGCCGATCATCGACAGGTCGACGCCGATGGCGCCGGACAGCAGGCGGGCGTGCAGCATGACGTCTTCGATGCTCACCTGATCGGCGCGGCCGGACTGGCCGCCCCCCTCGACTCGGGTCAGCTGCTTGTCGCCGAAGGTGGGGATCACGTGCCGAATGCGCTCCATGATCGGCCGACCACCCTTGACCGCTTCCTCGGCGATCTCCTTGGAGCGCTTGAGCATGTCGGTGATCGAGCCCATGAACTTCTCCTGCATGTCCTTCGACATGTCGTTGAGGTTCACGGTGAGCATTTGCTCGTCGATCGAATCCATCCAGCGCTGGCCGACCAGGCCCAGCAGGCTGGATACCAGGTTGTCGTAGGCGTCTTCCGCCGGATAAATGAGCGAGCCGCCCGCCATGGCCGGCATTAGCGGCAGCTCGTTGACGTCATCGGTGCTGAGCGCGATCTTCAGCGACTTCTCGAATACGCCATGCTGCGGCACCCACTGGCTGCGCGGCATCTTGAGGCGCGCCATCTGCGTGGTGTCCAGGCGCTGGAAGTTGCGCTCGCCGGTATAGATGGCGAAGCCCACCGTGCGGCTGCCGCGGTCGAACGGCTGCACCAGCGGCGGCCTGACGAGCTCGTCGACGTACAGGTCGACGACGCCGCGCTGATCGGTGTAGATGCGGGCGTAGGAGTCGCCGAACACGCCCCCGAGGTATGCCATGGGGTAGGCGGCGCGGTTCAGGATGCCTGACAGGTCTTCGCGGATGTCCTCGACCAGCTTGCCCAGTTGGTCGTTCTCGTCGGCTACCGGCCGCTTCTCGATGAAGACGATATCGCCCGTGGTCTCGTGGCCGCCCAGGGCCGACGTCACCAGCAGCTTGACCGCCGACGACACGATGGGGTCGGACTCCATCTGCGACCACTTGTTGTAGATGGCCTGGCGAGTGCGAGCCTGACGCGTCCCCGAGGCCATGAGGCTCGCGACCGTCGTCGTGCCGGCACCGTAGAGCATGGTGTCGGCTGGCGTGATTTCGTGGCTCTCGGGGAGGTGGTCGTTCTCCCACTTCTTGGCACCAATGCCGAGTCGTGAGAGCAGGCCTCGCCGATGCCTTGGAGATGATTTAGGCATGGCCCGATGGTGGGCCATGCCGGGGGTGGGTCAGCGCGGGGTTTTCCGGCTTAGGTGCCGGGCAGGCGGGATTCCATGTCCTCGTCTTCGAGGGTGTAGAGGTCGCCGGACTCGCCGTCGAGCAGGAACTGGTTGGTACCCACGGCCTGTGTGGCCAGGTACAGGGTGCGGAATTCGTCGGCCATGACGATGGTCTCCTCGCGACTGTCGCCCTGGTAGGCGGCGCGCACCATCGGGTCGTCGCGTTCGCCCAGCTCCCGTCCGCTGTCGATCATCAGCGCCTTGACCGCCCACCAGTACGGCCCGTAGTCCCGGTACCGAAGCGGGTCCTTGGCCAGGCGGCGCTCGATCACGCCGAGCGCGAACCCGGGGAAGTCGGAGAAGCCGCGATTCTCCTTGAGGGCGGCGGCCCGTTGCCGGGCCAGCGCCTTGATGTCGTCCTTGTCGAACAGGTGTTCAGTGAATGCCATGTCAGGCCCTCAGGTTGAGTTCTTCCGCCGCCCGCGGGAAGTCGGCGAGCAGTGCGTTCCAGGCCCGGCGGCGAACGCGCCATGCCGTCTCCTTGCGCATCCAGCGCCGATAGCTGCCGTGACGGGTACCGTACTCCTTGATGCGGTCCTTCCACGCGCGGGTCTCGCCCTCGACCAGCACCATCTCGTCAGGGTCGCCGTCGTCGCTGACGGCCGGCACCGGCTCGCCCGGCTCCTCGGCCGGCGCCCTGTCGGCGACCGCCATCGTTGCCCGGTGCTGCAGGTGTGGCGGCAAGTATGACTGTGCCTCGCCCTCGAAGTCGAACCACGGCACCGCACTCGTCACATAGCGCTCGACGCTGCGCCCGATCTCCTCACCGGTTTCGCCGACCAGGGCCGCCTCGAACGCCGCGTCGTCGAAGTGCTCGCGCACCACCTGCTTGAGGCGGAACATCTGCCCGGGGCCGAAGTCGGCCAGCGTGACTTTCAGTCCGTGGGCGATGGCATAGTCGCGCAGGGCTTCTACCAGGCCGGGCTGGCCGCGCGCGACCTCGACATCGCCGGCCACCACGAAGCTCATGCCTTCCCAGCGCTCGATCAGCTGACGCTGCTCGTCGACGATGCGAGCCAGCGCCGGGGAGTCCGGGGTGACGCGCTCCGGATCCAGCGGAATCGGGAAGTGCGGCGCCGGCAGCGAGTAGTCGCGGGCCGAATAGCGCGCCATGACCGTGGTCTCGCGGCGCGTGGCCACCTCGGGGCAGGCATCGGTGTAGAGGCGCAGCGTCTGGCCATCGCGCTCGGCGGCATCCTCCATCGCGGCCGCGCGCACCAGGCAGGCATCGTGCTCACGGCTGCCAGGGTAGGCAACGTCGCCCAGCGGCACCAGGGCGGCCAGCGTAGCCCGCTGCTCTCGGCCGTCGACGTAGCCGACCGCACTGGGGCGAAACTGCGCCAGGGACTCGGGGCTGACCGCGAACAGGTCGTCATCGACGGTGATGAAGCACTCGGCAATCACCGGCCGGTCGGCCACCATCACGCCCTTGTCGGCAGCGAAGGCCTCGGCGACGCCGGCCGGCAGGCCGCCGGCCTCCTTGGCCTGGCGTTGATAGCTCTCCACCGCCTGGCGGCGCATCTGGCGCGCCATGTCGACCTCGGACTCCCACTCGTTGACCAGCTCCGCCTCCTCGTTGACGGCGATGTCGACCGCGCCGTAACCCAGGCGCCCGCTGCGCAGCGCCGCCACCAGGTCGGACGCGCGGTTCTCGCCGCGCTTGGCGCGATCCAGGAAGGTGGTCACCACCTCGCGGACGCTCAGCGGGTCGTCGTCCAGCCGCTCGGCTTGGCGGGTCTGATAGTTGTAGCTCGCCCGATGGAAGGTCGCCGCCTCCTCGATCTGGCGCTGCAAGCCACGCTCCCTGACTTCCATTTCGGCCAGCAGGCTCTCGTTCTTGGCCCGCGACGACTCCGACTTGGCGCGTGACAGCCGCTTGCGCACCTTCTCGGTCTGAGCCATGGCGGACATCAGCTGCCCCACCTTGCGCGCCACCCAGTCGGCCGCCGACGCATTCTCCTCGAGGAAGCGGTTCTGCTTGTCGATGGTGTCCAGGTTGATGCGCTGACGCTCGCGATTGGTGGTCGCCCGGCGCTCGGCCTCCTTGGCGGCCATCGCCTCCTGAATGCGCGTCACCGCGTCAGCGTCGCCGACGACGTCGATCAGCGCCTCCATCTGCTCGCGACTCATGCCGCCGCTGATGGCCAGGCTGTCGCCGCCGTCGGGCTTCATCATGGCGCCGATCCAGTCGGCCTTGCTGTTGACCAGGGAACGCTTGGCGGTGTCGAAGGTGCCGTCGGCGTCGTAGTGGTAGACCGTGACCTGCTCGGTCTTGTTGCCCTGGCGCACGCCGCGGCCGTTGCGCTGGGTCAGGCTGTCCGGCGTCCAGCCAATGGTCAGGTGATGGATGGCCTGCGTGCCCTTCTGCAGGTTGATGCCGACCTCCGCCTTCTCGTTGGCGATGATCACGCGGTACTTGTTGGCCTCGCCCGGGGCGTTGAAGCCGTCCTGCACCGCCATGATCTCCTCCGGGCTGTTGTTGCGCTGCCCGGTGACGACGGCGATGGCCGCCTCCGGCACGCCGGCCCGGCGCACAAGCAGCCGGCGGATCTTGTTGTGCATGCCCAGCAGGTCGCAAAAGATGATCTGCTTGGCATGGGGCGTGCGGTTGCCGTCGGCATCCACGCCGCGGGGCGTTGCCGCCTCGGTCTGGAAGTTCTCGAGCAGGGCCGCCAGCTTGGGCGGTACCGAGACGTCGAGCTCGACGCCCGCCTTGCCGGCCATGGTCTCGAAACGCTCCTGCGTGTCAGCGCTCACGGTGTCGAGCACGATGGCGCCGCCCTCGATCCAGGCCTTGACCGGAATCTTGTACTGGCGGCCGACCACCTCACGGTTGGCGTCGCGGATGGTCTTCACGCTGACCGCCTCGTCGGCGCTGGCATTCGGCCCCGGGCGCGTGCGCTGCTCGGTCGGCGGCTTGGCGTTCCACTGCTCCACCAGTGCCCGCGCCTGCTCTTCCTCGCCCTCGTTGATCAGGTAGCGCGACACCCGGGCGTCGAGATCGGGGTCGGCGATGAGCATCGTCATCTTGTTGATCAGGTTGAACGGATGGCCGACGAGCTCCATCGGCTCGCCGAACTTGCCGGCGATGCGCTCGAAGGCGGCCGGGTCGCCGCGGTTCTCGCCACGCTCCGACATGGCGTCGGCGGCATAGCGATAGGCCTGCTTGTACTCCTCCAGCTGCACGACGGTCGACTCCGGCAACTGGATGGGCGTGGCGCGCTCCGGCGCGTCCGGCACCTTGATCTGGCTGCCGACGTCATCGGCGCTCTTGATCGTGGCCACCTGGCGCAGCGCGCCGCGCAGCATGTCGACGTTGTTGAGACCCTTGAAGACGTTGATGGCGCGGCTCTCGCCGTCGATCGATTCATCATCCTCGTTCTCGATCTGGCACACGGCGTTCATGAAGCCGTCGGCGCCCGAGGTGCCGACGAACAGGTCGTTGACCCGGTCATGACCCACGGCCAGGGCCATCATGGAGTAGATTTCCAGCGGGCTGTTGGTGATGGGCGTCGCGCTCAGCAGCATGACGCCATCGCCGCGGGCGCCGTCGCCACCACGAATCGCCCAGGCCTTGGCCTGCGCGTCGAGGCCGCGCTTGGATGCCGGTGACAGCGACAGGTACTTGCCGCCCTTGAAGTCCACGGTGGTCGCCGAGTTCTTGAACACGTGGGCTTCGTCGACGACCAGCGAGTCAACGCCCATGTCTTCCAGGAAGGGGGCGGCGCCCTCTTTCTTGCCCAGCACGTCGACGATGGTGGCCGCCTTGCCCTTGGCGCGCTCGTCGGCCTTGCGATCCTCGCTCTCGGCGAAGGACTGGTCGGCGGACCGCATGTAGGACTCGTAGCCGGTGATCGTGTCATCACGCAGGCGGATGCGCTCGAAGGCCTCCATGGTCATGAAGATCTTGCGGTGGCGGTTCTCCAGCACCCGGTTGAGATCTTCGTCGTAGGCGGCAGACGACACCTCGCCGTCGCGCAGGCCTACGAACAGGCAGTCGTCGATGCTCGCGTAGGCCTTGACGGCCTCCTTGTGCCAGTTGGAGAGCACCGAGTTGGGCACCACGAACAGGGTCTTCTGCTTGGCGCCGATGGCCTGCACGTACTGGGCGACCGCCAGGGCGGTGAAGGTCTTGCCGAGCCCGACGTCGAAGCCGTTGATGCCGGAGAAATCGCGGGCCCGGGAGCGCACGTAGGCGTTCTGATAGCCGTGCAGCTCGAGCTCGGGATTCATGCCCGGAATGGCCAGCGGGCTCTCGTCCTCGGGCTGACGGAAACGCAGCCTGGCCGGGTCGTTGGCCTGCCCCTCCAGGCGCGACACGACGACCGCATTCCCTCGCGCCCAGCCGTTGAACTGCTCGTTGGCCTTGTTGACCATGGCGCGCAGCTCGCGGATGCCTGCCGCATCGCCCATGTCCAGCTTGGTACCGCCCAGGGTGATGGTGCCGTTGCGCAGGTAGGCGCCGATTCGCCGAATCAGCTTCTCTCGGTCGGTCAGCTTGCTGCCGGGAATATCGAACTCGATGCGCGGCTCGCCGCTGGCCTCATCGATGGCCACCACGGCGCTGGGGTGGACGAAGCGGCGCAGGAACTCGGCCTTCTCTTCCAGGGTGACGTAGGGGCTGAACAGGTTGAAGCTGATGCGCGACACGTCGACGCGGTCGATGCGCTCGGCGGCCACCGCCTTCTGTCGCATGAGCTTGGCGCGCAGCTGCTCGCCAGGCGCGGCCGCCATCTCGGCGTCGATCCGCTTGACGAAGTCGGCGTAGCTGCCCACGAAGTAGTCGTCGGCCCGGCACACCTGGCTGCCGTCGGCGGACACGCACCAGTCGTCGCTGTCGAACGGGCTGAAGTCGTCGCCCAGCACGCTGCGCGCCTGCTCCAGGGTGGTCCAGCTCGATTGGTTCTCGTACAGAAGGCCCTCGAAGCCGTGGGCGGCGCTGACCTGCATGGTCGGCGCCTGCTGAACGTCGCCACGCCACAGCGCGCTGAATCCGGCCTTGCGCTGGTAGTGGGTGACCAGCTCGCCGAGCCCGCGGCGCAGCTCGCCGTCCACGCCCTTGACGCGCCGGGCGGCGGCCGCCTGTTCGCGCATGGCGGCCGACAGCTTGGCGTAGCCGGTCAGGAAGTCGGTACCGCTGCCGCGGCCGTTCTCGTCCAGCACCTGCGACACGGCCAGTCCCACCAGGCCGGGCGCCCAGGCACGCGCCCGCGCCTCGTCGTCGGCCAGCTTGTCCAGCGCGGCCAGCGCCGACGCCAGCCAGGCGGGCATGTCCAGCGACTGCGAGGTATCGCGCATGTACTGGCGCAGCGTGACGGCATCGACGTAGCCCATGCCGGCATCGAAGGCGGTGTAGGCGTCCTTGAACCGCCCCAGCAGCTCGACGCCTCGCATATCGCTGTCAGCGGACGCCAGCGGCACCCACTCGCCGTCCTGCATCTGCAGGGTCTGCCCGGCCTGAGTGAGGGTATCGCCCTCACGGTAGACGATGGGCTGCGTCTCGGCCGCTTCCAGCAGCGCCCAGTCCACGCGACTACCAGGCAGCCGGCGGATCAGCCTGGCGACCTCGGGAATGCTGGCCGGATTCTTCACGCGGTCGACGTCGCGGAACTTCTCGGGATCCTTGGGCACGAACTCGCCGAGCACGAAGCGCTTGCCCTCACCCTTGAAGTAGCGCCCCTCGACGAACTCGCTCCACATGACCTTGGCCTCGGCCAGGGTTTCGGGCGCCTGCTCGTGCAGCTCCTCGATCTTCTCCGCGGCATCGCGGCCGTACTTGCGGAAGAAGATGACGTCGGTGATCGTGTCCGCGTCGGCGGCGCCGAACACGCTGTTGGGCAGCCGATAGGCGCCTAGGAATTCGGCCTTCAGGCTGGCCCGCTGGCGTAGCTTGACCTCGGCGCCACCGCGCCCGGAGACGCAGCGCGGCGGCACGACGAAAGCGGCCAGCCCGCCGGACTTCAGCTTGTCGAGTGAGCGCAGGATGAAGTAGGCCTCCAGCGTCTCCTTCTGGTACTTGGGGTCCAGGTTCTGGTTGCCGCCCCGGTCGGCGACGGTACCGAACGGCACGTTGGTGACCACCGCGTCATAGGCCTCGTCGGGCGTGGCGGCCGCCACCTGCTCGAAGGGCGCCACCGACACGTGATAGCCGGGACCGCCATTGACCAGCTCATTGACGGCACCGGACGTCTCGTCGATCTCCACGGCGTCCACGGCAGCATTGCGTGGCGCCGAGGCGCCGAAGATGCCGGTACCGCCGGCCGGGTCGAGAATCTTGCCACCGGCAAAACCCATCTCCGCCAGGGCGCGCCAGATGCCCTCTGCCACTGGTGGCGGGGTGTAGTACTCGTAGGCCGACCCCTTCTTGCCATCGGCGCCGACCAGCGCCCCGCCGTTGCCGGAGTAGCCGGCCAGCACGGCGCGATGCTCGTCGGTGATCTCGTCCCGGGGCAACTCGCCGGACTGCACCCTGGCGAGCAGCTCGACAGCGGCATCGTTGGCCTTCTGACGCTGCCCCCGGGTGCGCTTCTCGTCGTGGCTGTACAGGCCGGCGGTCTGGCGGCGCGGCTCGCCTACCGGCTCCGGCGGCTCGCGCTCGGCCTGCATCGCCTTTGCCGGGTCGGCGGCCAGGGTGGCCGCCTTCAGCTCGGCGCGAACCTCGTTGGCCCGCTTCACCAGGCGCAGCCGGTCAGCCATGGCGCCGATGCCCTGCGGGAGAGTGATCAGCTCCTTGCGCACCCTACCCAGCTCCGACACCAGCTTGAGCCGGGTCATCATCGCCTGCGCGCCGCCACCGGCCGATGCGTCGTCAAAAATCCGCTTCATTCCTCAGTGTCTCCTTACAGGGTGTCGGTGGCGGCCAGCATGGCGCGCTCGTAGGCATTGCCGGCTTGCTCGATCATGGCCTCCATCTCCTCGTCACCGGCCTGGCGCTCCATGATGGCGAGGATCTGGTCGGCCAGCTCGGGAGACAGGATGTCGGGTACCGTGCCGTCGATGACGGATTGCAGGAACTGCCGGTCTTGACGGCGCATCGGGTCCTCCTCGTTGTCGGCGGGCGCGGGCGGGTCGGTGGGCGCTTCTGGGGCGCTGGGCGCGGCGTCACGGTCGAACAGTGGGCGGTACCGCTCCCAGTCTTCGGCCGCCTGCCAAACGGCATTGCGGGACGTGATGGCCGGCTTGTCCCAGTCCTTCTGCTGCTCGGCCAACCAGGCCAGCAGCACGGCGCCCAGCAGCGGGTCGCGCTTGGCCCGCGTCTTGACCTTGCCGGCGATGGAGTTGACGAACAGCGAGCGCTCCATGCCGGGCATGGTGCCGGCATCGATGCCCTTGATCGTGGCCAGGGAGCGGGTGAAGTCGCGGGTCAGCGCCTTGAACTCGTCGCGCTCGACGACGGCTCGGCCGGCCTCGAGAGGGTCGACGTCTGCCTGCGCTGCGGGCGCTGGGTCCTGCTCCGGCTCTTCCTCGGTGCCGCTGGCCGGCTCGCCGGCTGCCGCGCTCGGCAGCCAGGCCTTGAGCCCGTCGACGCTCATCTCCTGCATGCTGCCCAGCCCATCCCAGCCGGCTCGATAGCTGGCCAGGTAGCCCTGCTCGGCGGCCTCGCGGGTGGCGAAGCCCAGCATGACCTTGTGCTCGTCCAACTCGCCGTCCTTGCCCACCTGGTTGACGACGAAGACGCGCTCGCTGTCCAGATCGGGACCAATAAAGACGTCGACCTCGTCGCCGTCGGCACCCTTGGTGCCCTTGATGTAGCCGTAGTCATGGGGCAGCGAGATCGACCACTCCTCGCCTTCCTGCGTGGTGCCGGAGCGCACCGTTCCCTTGGGGTTCTCGATGGCGAGCGTCAGGCCGTGCATGTCGACCTCACCCTTGGCGTAGTCGCCGCCCTCCTTCTCCTCCTCGGTCGGCTCGATATCGGTGGCCTGGCGCGCCTGCTCGATGTCGTTTTCGCTAGGCGCCTCGCCGACCGCTCCATCGGCGGTCAGCTTGGCTTCATTGAGAATGATGTAGGTAGTCGGCGGGGCGCCGTCGGAATACATCTCGCCCACTCTTGGGTCGCCCTCGACGGTCCCGAACCCCTGATCGGGAAAGGCGATGGCATCAAATCCTGCGTCACGGGCTTGCTGGATCACTTCCTGCGACTGATCCCCCCGCGGCATGCTGAGCTTGCGCAGCACTTGGGCGCTGGCATCGAGCGTGAAGGCAAGCACCGTGCCCGAGTTGTCCTCGTTGGCGCCGGGATTTCCGCCATTCTCGAGCTGCCTCGCTATCTCGGCTTTCTCGGCAAACCACTCTGCCGCCTGGCGGCTCGCCGTCAGGTATATCTGGTCGCCCTGGTCGGCGCGGTTCTTGCCGACGCCGCTACCTGCGCGGCTCGCGTCGAATCGGCTGAACGCATTCCCCTTGGCGGTGCCGTGATACAGACGAATACCGCCTTGTGCCGACGGCACTGCCTCACCAGGCTCCTCGGTCGGGGCGGGCTCGGGCTCGGGCTCGGGCTCGGGCTCGGGCTCAGGATCGGCTGCCGGCGCGCTGAACAGGTCCAGCGACTCGATGGCGTAGCTGCCCTCGCCGTACTCCTTCTCCAACTCCCGGTTGGCGGCGGCGATGATCTCCTCGAGGCTGGCCTGCTGGCCTTCGCCAAACATGTCCACGGTCTGGCCGCGCTCGGCCTCTTTGCGCACGAACTCGGCCATGGCCCGGAAGGCCAGGCCCAGCCGCTTGGTGCTGCGGTTGTTCTGGCTGATGAACAGCGCCATGGCGGCCGTGGCCGGCGGAATGTCGCCGAACAGGCCCAGTTGGTTGACGACCTCCTCCACGCTGGCCCCCTCGGCCTTGGCGCGGCGTACCAGGTTGGTGGCGTCGATGATGGCCTGTACCGCCTGCTCGTTGAGCGAGGCCTCGACGCTGTCCACTAGCTGATTGGTCAGCGCATCGGTACCGGCCTGGTCGGCGGCCTGCGCGCGAATGAACTCCGGCGCCGCCACGTTGAGGGCGTTGATGACGTTGGCGACCTCGGGCTTGCTGGCGTCGGCCGTCATCTCCAGCAGACGGTCGTCGTTGTAGGCCTTGGCGAAGATGGCGGCCTGCACGCGGGCGATCAGCGCGCCCGTGGGGTTGCCGTCGCCGGTCATGTACTGGGCGGCCTCGGTGTCGCCCAGCGACTGCAGGAAGCCGTTGATGAACTCCCGATTGGCGGCCGACAGCAGGTTGCCGTCGTCGGCGAGCTTGGCGATCAAGCCGTCATCCAGCCGGTCGGCATCGGCCCGCGCCTTCTCGGTGCCGGTCATGCTCAGCTTGTCGTCCTGATTGGCCTCGACGGCGAACTCCCGGCGGTCGAGCTGTGACGTGCGCACGCGAACGAGCACGGGCTTGCGCATGGCGCGCACGCGGCCGGCGTCCAGGTTGTAGTGATGCGCCTCCTCGATCAGCCACTGGCGGTACTCCTCAGCGGTGCCGGCGCGGTACGCCTCCTGAATGGCCATCGTGCGCCCGTTGCCGGACTCCACGACGCGATCGGGGCCGACGATGGGCGCCCCGGTATCGGCCCGGCGGGTGCGCCCCAGGCTGTCCGGATCCAATTGCCGGGCCGTCTTCTGCACCCAGGCAATGGACGCATCGCGGCCGCGGTCGCGCGGCTGGAGCTCGGCGGGAAAGTCGGGGTTGGGGTTGCCGCTGATATCGTGCGAGGCAATCAGCTCGTCGGCTTCGACCACTGTGAAGCCGGTCTGTACCTCGCTGCCCTTGGCGGTCTTGACCACGTTCTCGGCACCCTCGGGCTCGAGCTCGCCGTCGGCGTTGACGCCGGTGGGCGTCTCCTTGCCGGTAGGCTCGGCTGGCAGGCTCGCCGGCTCTTCCTCGGCCTGCGGCTCATCGTCAGCGGCCTGCCGGGGCTGCTGCTCGCCGACGGCCTGACTCACCCTCTTGGGCTCGAAGTGCAAGTCGAGCTCGACGCCGGCATCGGTCAGCTCGTCGATGCTGATGTAGCCAAGCCCGCTGTCGGAGTAGCCGTAGGCCTGCTCGGTACCGTCGCCCTTGGCATCCTTCTCGGTGATGTACCAGTCGCCGGCATCGCGGAAGTAGTGCAGGTAGGCGGTGGCATCCATGCCCTTGCCGTCCTGCTCGTAGCTGGTGGCCATGCCGTCGATGACCCGGGCCAGCACCTGCGCGCGGTCGATGTAGGCGTCGGCCTCCTCGCCGTTGCGAATGGCGGTGGCCATGGCCCGGTACTGGCTGCGCGACAGGAAGGGGCGAATCTCGTCGAGCATGCGCAGCCCGTCGGCGGGCGTCGGCGGTGCCGGCGGCGCATTCAGGGCGGCGTCCTCGGCCTCGATGCGAGCGATCTCGATCTCTTTCGTCAGCTGGTCGAGCTCGGTCTCCAGGTCGCCGATCTCGAGCTTGAGTCCCTCGATATGCTCGAGGCGCTCGGCGCGTCGCTTGTTCATGCGCGCGAAGGCGTCGGAGTTCTTGGCCGCCAGCTTCATGATGCGGCGCGCCACCTGGCGAATCGGCAGGTCGGTACCGCGCTCGGGAGCGACGACGATGGTGATGTCCTTCTTGTTGAGCAGCCACTTCCAGCTGATCAGGTCATCGGTCGGCTTCAGCGCCTTGGCGCTGCCCGCGTCCGGGTTGTGGAACATGATGGTGACCGTCTGGCCGTCGCTGAGCTCGAAGACGGCGGCGACGTTGATCACGCCCTGACGCCGGAACGGGTTGGAGACCTGCGAGGCCACGACGTCGAGCTCGCCGGTCGCCGTGTTCATCACGCGCTCCAAGCCGCGCACCTTGCGCCCCAGCGTGGACTGCGTGGCCACCAGGGCGTCCAGCGCATAGACCTCGTCGGCATCTTCCAGGATGTCGTCGAGCGTCACGCTGTCGAACACCAGGCCGTCGTCGGCATCGGCACGGCGAATGCGGTACAGCAGCTGAGCCAGCGTCATGCCGACCGGCATCGCGCTGTCGTTCCAGAGAACAGGTGGTGAAGACATAGTAGGCCCCTGTAATGGGTGGATCGGGGCGCCGCGACGGGCGCGC
This sequence comes from Halomonas salipaludis, assembly GCF_002286975.1. Taxonomy (GTDB): domain Bacteria; phylum Pseudomonadota; class Gammaproteobacteria; order Pseudomonadales; family Halomonadaceae; genus Franzmannia; species Franzmannia salipaludis. The sequence continues at coordinate 452,097 of NZ_NSKB01000001.1, read as the reverse complement.
AGATGGGGCCATGCTATGGGAGAGAGACAGGCTGCCGGCCTCGGCTTTTCCTGGCCGTGCAGCCTGGTGGTCAGCCGCCGGCCATGACGTCGGGCGATCCGGCCGCCACTGCCGAGCCGCAATCCACGGGGTCGCCGATACGCCCCAGCGGGCGGCCGTTGACGTTGACGCTGCCCGAGCCTGCGGACAGCACGCCGTCGTGACAGACGCCGTCCGGATTGCAGTGCGACTCCCAAGCATCGCCCTGGCGGTGGGCGGGCTGGCCGTTGATCATCACGTTGGGGCTGCCCTCGGTGCTGTTGCGCGGCGGAAACGCACCGTGGCCGGTGCAGCCATCACCCTGTCGAGTTACGGCGGGCATCGATCTCGCTCCTCAGCCGGTCACGGCCGGCACTCCAGTCCTGATGCACTTCGATCAGGTACGACATGTAGGCCTCGCTGCCGTCGGCCAGGTCGGCGACGACATCGAGTCGGTAGGCGCGCGTCTGCGCTCGGCTGGGGCGGTACTCGATCAGCTCCTCAGCCTCGGCCGGCAACTGCTCCCAGGACGGCACGCGCACCACCTGCCCGTCCTGGCGATAGTCGATGTGCTCGATCGGGAACAGCCCGGCCAGGCTGTCGGCCGAAACGGTCAGGCCGTCGGCATCGCCCTCGATGGCCAGCAGCGCCTGCTCTGGCGTGATCGAGCCCCGGTAGCCGACGACCTCGACGACAGCCGGCTCGCCGGTCACGGGGTCGACGCCCTCGACCTCCACGCTGATCGTGAACGCCACCGGGCCGGCGGTCTCCGGCAGGCTGAACAGCAGGTCGGGCGGCGGCGTCCAGGTTTCGGTTGCCGCCATCAGGACACGGGGCGCAGCTCGGCCAGCTGCTGGCGAGCGTCGTCGACGGCTTCACGCAGGGCGTCGCGCTTGGCTTCCAGGCGCTTCTCCATCCGCGGCGCCGCGGTCTTCATGCGCTTGGGCAGCTCGACCCTGGCCCGGGACAGGCGCTTCTGGAAGGCGGTCCGCCCGCGGTCCATGGCCTGCACGATCTCGCCGATGGCCTTGACGTGATCGTCCTGGTTGGCCATCGGCACCACCTTGCGGTTGAGCAGCACCTGAAAGATGTCGCCCGGCCGCTTCACGCGCAGCTTGACCACCTGGCTGTCGCTGAACGTCAGCCCGATCTCGCGGTAGCTGACGCCGCTGGTGCGCTTGACCCGCGAATCGACGTCGACGCTCACCGGGTTGGCGCCGGCACGCCGGAAGTACTTCTCGACGTCGCGCACCGCCTTGTCCTTGCGGCTCAGGTCGTCGAAGGAAAACAGAAGATTGGCAGCCATGGCGGGCTCCTTGTCAGTTGAGGTTGATCATGCTGGACAGCTGGGTGATGTCGTCCGGCGTCAGCGTGATGGTCGAGCCGCCGACCTGCAGGGTGATGCTGTCTCCGGCGCTGACGTGCACCAGTCCGCCGGAGTGCAGGCGCATCTCGCTGTCGGTCAGCAGCTGCATGTTGGCATGGTGCCAGCGCCGCCAGCCGGCGGAGTTGCCGGTCGTCGGGTTGCGCCAACCGGTGATCAGCGGAAAGCGCGGGTCGCCCTGAATGAACTCCACCCACACCAGGTCGCCGGGCAGGATCTCGATTTCGGTCATGGTCTCGTGGCGCGACTTGTCGCCGACCGGGTACTCGATCTCCGCCACCAGGCCGGTCTCGGCGCCGTCGGTGATGCCCGGGATGCTGACCACGCACGTGCGCGTGTCGGCCTCGTAGCTGTCGACCACGGCCGGCCACTTGCCGGCCAGCAGGCCGCTTCCGCTCATGGTTCCAATCTCCCCAGCCAAACGCGGGTGAACTGTTCGGGGGCGTCGCCGTCCGCGCCGGGCGCGAACAGGGTGGCCACCGTCATTGCCACCAGCGGCTCGCCGCCCACGACCTCGATCAGGTCGCCGGCCGCGATCTTCTGCGTGTACTTGAGGCGCGTGTTCTTGGTCAGCACCAGACAGCCCGTCATGTGGCGCAGCGTGACCTCGTTGACCCCGGGCTGAAAACGGGCCGCGCGCGGCTTGCCGCGGTTGCCGTAGACGAACTGGCCGTCGGCATCCACGCTGTAGAACCACGGAATGTCGTGCCGCTCCAGGAAGCCGGATTCGACGTCATCCGAGGCGGTGTTGACGATGGTGTCGACCGGCTCCTGATCGAACAGCGCCGGCAGTGGAATGAAGGCCAGGCGACCATGCCGCCAACGCACGACACCGCCCGCCTCCTGTAGAGCCCGGGCAATGTGGTAGGTATGCGCCTCTCCCGCCAGGCAGGCGAAGCGCGGTACCGCGAAGTCGCCCTCGATGCCGCGCAGCGTGGCCCCGCACGCGCGGTAGACCTCGGTCAGCGTGGCGCCGCGCTTGATGACGGCCCGCGGCTTGACGAACGCGACCTCGACCACCGGTTTCAGGATGGCGATGAGGCGCACGTAGCCCGCCAGGTCGTCGGCCTGCATGCGCGCCTGCTGGATGAACTCGGACTTGATGATCTCCAGCTCGTCGCCGTCATAGGTGGTGATCGAGCGCCCGACCTCGAAGTGCTCGGCGGTCTCCGTGCCGGCGCGGATCTCGGCCTCCAGGGTGAGCGGTATCGGCACCAGGTCGGAACGCAGCACCGCGCGACGAATGAAGTCGCCGCGAATGCGCTGGTCGCCGTTCTCGCCGAAGTACAGCTCCATGGCGGTCTACACCGTGACGACGGGATGGAAGAAGACGCGCCGCGGCAGGTCGGCCTCGAGCTGCGTGATCTCGCTGCCGACCTCGGAGCTCGAGCGACCAAAGCCGCCGCCAGCGCTCAGGATGCCGGTCGCCTCCATTTGCAGCGCGTTCTCACGCTCGACGTAGAGGATGAACAGCGGGCGTATCTCGGCCCACTCCGACACCGTGATGTCGACGTTCTCGTCGATGTCGGCGCCCTCTGCCAGGTGGGTCAGCGCCGCGAAGCCGGCATAGAACGACACCGCCGCCACGGCTTGCGCCGTGACGGATTCCGGGGGAAGGATGTTGGCAGCCCCGCGCTCGAGCTCGACGAAGCGGGTCACCAGGTCGGCCAGCTTTGCCATCAGCGGTAATCCGTGCTGTTGCCTTCCACGATCTCGCCAAAGTAGTGGAAGAACATGGTGCCGCTGAAGGCCAGGATCTGGCTGCGGTTCTCCCAGTCGCGATCCGGGTCGTCGATCTGGATGAAGGCGTCGGTGATGCGCTTGTAGCGCAGGTAGCGCTCGGGCGTGCCCTCGTAGATCTTGGCGTTGAACGTGCCGCCGTTGGTGATGATGTCGACGAGCATCTGATCGATGCTGCCGGCCGTCACTTCCATCAGGGTCACCTGCCCCTGGTGGTTGACGCGGATCTGTTGCGGCTCCCACAGGGCGGCGCCCAGCGGTGACGGCACCTCGATCTCGCCTTGCGGCGCGACGACGGGCCACGGGCACTGGCGGGCCAGCAGGTAGTTCTGCTCGAAGCCCTCGATCTCGAAGGTGAAGTCGGAGTTGACCACCTTCTGCCCCATGGCCTTGGTCTGGTCGTAGAAGCCCTTGAGGTAGTTGGCGTTGGATACGGTCATGGCGTAGCCTCGATGGTTGGGATCAAGTCAGCACGAGCCATGGCGTTCCATGGCCTTGAGCGCCCAGACTATCGCTGCCCGGGAGCGCGCAGCCCCCGGGTTTTCCGCTCGGTCTCGGCGCCCTGGCTCAGTGGGTCGTGCGCAGTACCGCCTCCAGGCGCCGGATATGGGCTTGCAGCATGGCGTCACGCGTGGCCAGCGCCTCATAGGCACCTGCCGCCAGACAGCCGTCATAGGGCGGCAGCTCGAGCTCACGCAGCACGGCATCCACCTCGGGATGACAGGCGAACTCAGCGGCCGTCACGACGGGCAGCGCCGGCCGCTCGGGCACAGGCAACGGCTCCTGAACGAAGACGGTCCTAGTCGTCGCGCATCCAGCCATCAGCAAAATGGTCGCGGCGACCGCTACGCGCGTCAGCACGGGCTTTCTCGACATCACGCTCCCCCTCTTCCTTGCCTTTGGCGCTGGCCGTGTCGGCCTTGTGCCGCTGTTCGATACGCTCCTCGGCGGTATCGGCCCGCCGGCCCTCGTCATCGGCTCGCTGACGGGCGTTGTCGCGCTGCCTGGCGACGACGGCGAGCGCGATCGACAGCGCGGTAGCCAACAGCCCCAGGGCGGCGACCACTATTTGCCGGAGCCGGCTCATTGGTCCGCCTCGTCGCCGTGAGGCGGCAGGTTCTGCTTGATCACGCGCACGATGCCCACGCCGGTACCGGAGACGGCTGCCAGGACGGCGAACACCCCCTGCGGCAAGGCGACCTCCCAGAGTGGCAGCGAGGCCTCGACACCGCCGAACACGGCGGCAAGAATGCCCAGCCGCACCGACCACAGGCGGTGCCAGTTGCGGGCGTCGTCGGTCAACCTCATGCCGTCATCTCCCCTGTCTCGTGCTCGAGCCGCCCACCCTTCCGGCGGTAGAAGGCGATCAGCTCGCGTTCGGCGACTTCGCGCTGGCCGTAGCCCGCGCCCGGGAAGGACGCCCAGATGTTGGCGCACTTGCGGATGGCGTCGCTGATACGCCCGGCCAGCACGTCGTCATAGGCGCGCCGCTCCCGGATCTGCTGAACCGCGTAGAGGTCCTGTGATGCCGGGCCGAAGTCGGGCAGGCCGAGCTGCGCCTGGTAGTGCTTCCAGTAACGGTGCAGGATCTGGTACCGGCCGGCCGCCGTGGAATGGATGCCATAGGCCGGCAGCCAGACCCGCTTGTTGGGGTGGTCGCTGAAGTCGGTAAACAGCTCGCCGCCGACCAGCACGTCATAGCCGTCCTGCTCGCCGTAACGGTCCGTACCCTCGGCGAAGGCGATCATGTCCAGGAAGGCGCACAGATTGGCCTCGCCCTGCCCGGGGGCCGGCCGTTTCGGGGCAGTGCCCAGCGCCCCGCGGGTAGCGGGGCCGACCAGCCCGTCAGGCGTCAGCCCCCGGCTGCGCTGGAAGGCCTTGACCGCCCGCTCGGTGACGGGACCGAACACGCCGTCATCGACCAGTCCAGCGCCGGCTTGGCGGTTGAGCTCTTGTTGCAGGGCGCGCACGGCCTCGCCGCGGCTACCTCGTCTCAGAAGTGCCGTCATAGGACATCCTCATCAGGCTGGCGACATTGCCCCGAGCACGCAGCGTCAGGACACAAAACAGGGCGGCGAGCACGGTCTGGAACAGGCTCACCTCAGGCTTGAGAAACACGACTTCGAGGCCGGCGCACAGCAGGGTGCCAATCAGCACGCTGGCCAGTAGCGACACGCACGGCTTGTAGCGGCGCGCGCCGCGGCGGAAGGTGGCCAGGCGCATGGCGGCGATGAAGTAGCTGAAGGCCGCCAGTGCCGGCGCGATGCTTTGAAGTACCCCGGTATCAGCCATTGCCGAGCCTCACTTGCCTTTCCGGCGGTCGAGCCACGTCGCCAGGTCGAACCTCTCGACGTGCTGGATGAGCTTCAGCGACAGCGGGACGACGACGATGGCGCCGATGAACCCGCCCGCTCCGTCGTGGGTCACCGGGGTTTGCGCCACGATCTCGGGTGTCATGAGATAGCCGCACAGGGCGGAGAACAGCAGCGCGCCCAGGCGCTGCCAGGCTCGCAGGTCGGACTTGCTGTAGGCCACGAGGCCGGCGCCGAGCGCCGCCCCCATCAGGGCATTGGCGTCGATCCAGGGCAGCAGGGCCGCCAGGCCGATACCGGTCGCCGTCGCCGTTGCCGCCGCTGCGCTGGTAGTTGGTTCTGCCACATCGCCCTCCTGTCGCGCATGGCCGGACACCTCACGACGCCCGTCAACGACGCCCCAGTGATGCCACCGTCTTTACGATTGCGCCGCAGGCCCTGATCACACCGTTCAAGCGGTCGCTGACGGCAGCCTGCAGCTTCAGTTCCTGCTCCTTCCCCTTGCGCCAATCGGCGTAGGCCTTGCCCTCGAAGAAGGCCTCGGCCTCGCTGCCGGTCATGCGCAGCGCGTCGGGAAGTGATGTCGCCGAATATAGGGCCAGGCTATGGGCGAGCAGCCGCTGGTTTTCCACCCAACTGTCGCGCGAGGTCTGTGAGGCAGGCGCCAACTGGAAATCGCGCCGGCGGCTTGCCAGCCGCGCTATCCTCCCTTGGCAGGGCCATCAGGCCGTGCTCGTCGGCATCGATCAGAAACAGGTGGTCCAGCTCCTGGCAGGCGGCGTCGAAGCCGGCCGACAGGCGGGCGAACACACTCTCGGGGTAGCGAGTGATGACACGCATGCGCTCCAGCAGAGCGGCGTCGATATCACCCTCGGCCGGTACCGCGTTGCCATTGGGCACGAGCTGCGCCGCCATGCGGCCGATTCGCCAGTGCGCCAGGCCGTCGACGCCCGGCAGTTCGCCGGTCAAGCGCTCGACGGCACCGGCCAGGGCGCCGGTCAGGTGGCGTGCCGTCCAGTGGTCGCCCTCGATCTCGCCGACGTCTACGCTGTCGGCGCCGTAGTCACGCTCGCCCGTCAGGTAGTCGGAGAAACGCGCCTTGCCACCGGCCAGGCTGAAGTCGGGGCCATCGTCCAGGGTCGACGCCATGTAGTGGCAGACAGCCATCGTGCGCTCCTGCACCGTCCACTGGTCGGGATCGGAAACGCCTTGGGCATCGTCGACGGCCGCGCGCAGGAAGACGGTCGTCGCTTCTTCGTTGAGGTGTGGCGGAATGGCCGCCAGGGCGATGGCGTCGATCATCGCCAGCTCTTTGAGGCGCACCGTCAGGCGTCGGGTGCGCAGGGTCGGGAAGTGAATCATCACGGCACTCCTTTCATGGCGTCCCAGTCGTGGCGGTCCAGCGCGGTCAGCGTGCTGAACGTCACCGGTATCTGGATCTGGACGAAGCGACCAAAGCGGTCAGATGGGGAGTTGAGCGGCACGCCGATGTTCTCGACCACCATCGGGGCGTAGGTGCGGCCCTTGTAGCGCACGGCCAGCAGCGACGGCGCCGCCGACGGCATGGCGGCCTCGATGAAGCCGTTGACGTCGCGCTCGCCGCGCTGGTACCAGTCGAGCGCCGCGGTCAGCAGCGTGCCCTCCGGGGCCAGGAACTGAGGCAGCACCCAGCGCATCAGCTGGTCGAGCGGCGCCTCGACCTCGGCGCCCGGGTCCCGCCAGGCACGCAGCATGATCGTCGCCTGAAGGCGGACGGGCGGCATGCCGCTGAACACCTGCGTGCTGTTGAGCTTGGTGATGCCCGTGCGCCCGCGCGCGGTCTCGCTCACCTCTCGGGTGGCGCCGCCGACGTCGTCGCCCAGTCGCTCGGCGATGGGCTGGATGGCGCCGCTCTGCAACATGGCGGCCAGTGTCGGCGCCCTGGCCTCGGGACCGGCACCGTCGAACGGCGATTGCCAGTTGAGCGTGGCCTCGAGGTTGGCGTCGTCGACGAACAGGCAGCGCACCAACGGGCTATCGTCCAGCTGCTCGCCGACGTGGTCGACCTCGTAGATGGTGGCGATCAGGTGGGGATTGATGCCGTCCCACAGCGGCCCCAGCCCATCAAATGGCAGCACCATGTCAGACTCCCGTCAGAAAAAAAGGCGGCCACCGGCCGCCAAGCAACACCCCTCGAAAAGGGTTACATCCCCATCTTGCGGCGCACGCGCATCGACTTCAGGCGACGCGCCTTGGCGCGCGGACTGTGTGCCTTGTTACGCGCCTTGCGAATGGCCAGCTTCTGCTTGCCGGACAGCCGCACCTTGCCGGACACGCGCTTGTTGACGCGCTTCTTCTTGCCCCCGCGAACGACGGTGCGCTTGCGGTAGGTGGCGTCGAAGACCGCCTCCTGGTCGGCGTCGTCGAAGGTGAAGTTGTCGATGGCGGTATCGGCCTCGTCGTCGCCGTCGGGCAGCGCGGCCGCCACGGCGTCGCGGATCCGCTCGGCGGCCTCGTCGTCCCAGTCGTCGAGCAGCAGGCCGATATCCTCGTCTTCGATACCCAGGGCCGACAGGTAGTCCCAGGCCGCCTCACGGGCGACGTCGACGACCTCGTGCTCGTCCTCGTCGAGCTCGCCGTCCTGGTTGCCGTCGGCGATGCCGACCATCATTGCCAGCAGGCGGTCGGCGCTGCTCTCGCCGTCGTCGAGGTCGTCTTCCTCGATCCACTGCTGGATGACGGCCACGGCGTCCATGCGCAGGCTCATGTGCTCGTGCTCGCCGGCACTGTCGAGCATCGGTTCGCCGGCATCGTCGAGCAGCAGGTACCGCCGAGACTCCTCGGCGGCGGGCTTGGGGTCGGGCTGCTTGTGGCGCGGGTACATCACGCCACGCAGCATGTTTTGCAGATCAGACATGGTCTCTCCTTAGCGGCTCAGCGTCTGGGTCACGTGGGTCTGGCGGTTGGTGCCGTCGTAGCGCAGCCAGTAGCGGACATCCATGAGTTCATACGGCCGCTGCTCGTTGGGCTGGACCTCGAAGCGCCAGGCCGCGCCGCCCATGGCCGGGTCGTCGGACGGTACCAGCCATCCGGAGGCTTCCGCGCCCTCGAACAGAGTGGTCAGGAAGTCCCGCATGCGCTTGATGGAGACGTTCATCGGCAGCTGCAGGAAGTCCTTGCCGGCGCGCGTGACGGCATCGTCGACGGAGGTCGACATGTCGGCGACCGCGATCAGCTTCTTCAGGCTGGAATCCACCTGCGCGCTGGTCAGCGAGTCGCGGAACACGTAGCGACCGCCCCCGGAGTAGTTCTCGAAGACCACCGGGTTGATCTTCGCCCGGGCCAGGGCGTTGAGCTCCTGGTTGTTGGGCGTGTAGGTCTGCACGATGCCCTGGCGGCGAACCGGCCACTCACGGCCGGCAATCGGGTAGTTCTTCGGCGCGAAGCCCTTGGCGTTGACACGCGCGTTGCGGCCGCACGCCAGCGCGATGTTGAGCGTGGCGGTACCGAAGTGGCGCTTGCCGTTGATGCCGGTCGGGTCATTGCTCTTGAGCGGCGCCCAGAAGACGTGCAGCAGGTGCGCCTCGGCCATGCTGCCCAGGTTCATCTGCTCGACGAAGGCAATGGCGCCCTCGACGTCGAGATGCCCGGGAACGTCGACGCGCAGCTGACGGTTGGTGTCGAAGCCCAGCCGGGCCAGCTCGGCGATCAGTGCCGGCGCCTCGCTGCCGCCGGACGCGATGTAGGCATAGCCGTGCTGAGTGCCGTAGAGCTGGTCACGGGCACGCACGTAGTCGTCGACGGCGTAGGCGGTACCGCCCTCGTCGAAGTACTCCAGCACCTCGGAGGTCGCCCACTTCTCGCGGAAGATCTCGTCATAGCCGTAGGCGTCGGAGTCCGGCTCGATGACGGTCGTGGCGCCGGTCAGGACCTCGAGGCGGTCGGTACGGCTTTCGATGACGTTCGGCAGGTAGTAGGAGTTGCCGCTGTCGTCCTTGGCGTCGCGATCCAGTGAGCCCGTGATCTCGATGAGCTTGTCGCCGTTGGGCTCGAGCAGGCGCAGGGTGATGACGTCGTTGGCGACGTTGACCCCGCCCTCGCGCTTCTCGTCGGCCCGGAACTCGACCATCACGCCGTCGTTGAAACACTCCAGGTGCTTCACGGCGAACAGGAAGGCGGATTCGGGCTCGGTCTCCGACACCTCGAAGACGAAGCCCCCGGTCGGCTCCTCGGGATCGCCGGCCACTTCCTCCCGGACCACGATCCAGCTCAGCACGGCGGCGTCGGAGTGCAGGCGCGCCACCACGGCCTCGTAGGCGCCGTTGTCCAGCGCCTCACGGACGTGGACATAGGCCTCGTTGAGCTCGTTGTCACGCATCGGCTCGCCATGCCCCAGGCGCTGGCGGACGTTGCTGCGATTGACCTTGAAAGCGCGGTCGATGCGCCCGCGGGAGGCGCGCATGGCAATGGCGAACAGCTGGTCCTCATTGCCGGTCGTCGGAATCTCGGAGCCGTCGACCAGGGGGTTCAGCTGAACCCCCGACTCGGCGCCGAGCTGTCGTACGAATGACACGGTCATGGCTGATGCCCCCTTTTAGTCGTCAGCCCCGGCGGCGGCCTTGGCTTCCTCGAAGGCCTTGAGACCCCCGGCGGTCAGCGTGCCGTCCTCGCGCACCTGGTTGCGCAGCGGCTCGAAGCGCACGCCGTCCAGCTCGACGACAAACGCCTGCTCGTCGTCCTGCACGATGGTGACCGCCACTTCTACCCCGCCCTCGGGCGTCTGCTCGGTGCCGTCACCGCCAGCGCTATCGCCGTCGCCGCTGCCGCTGGTGTCGCCGGTTTCGCCGGCATCACCCTCAGGCGCAGGCTCGGCGGCGGCCTTGGCTTCCTCGGCTGACGGTTCGGCCGCTTCCAGGATGACCAGTTGGGCGGCGTTGTTGAGCCTGGCGATCTGCTCCAGGCTGGATACCGCACGCTGCAGGCGGTCGTAGTCGCGGAACGTAGCCACGCCGCTGGCCAGCGGGCGCAGCTTGATACCGGCCTCGGGCAGGCTGAGCGTGATCGTCATCTTGTTGGCGACGTTCACGGTCAGCGGGAACTCGGCCCCGCTGAACGCCTCCTTGGCCTTCTGGTTGGCGCCCATCCCGCCTACGGCGGGGCGCCCGATGACCAGTCGAGTCATGTGCTACTCCTTAGAACAGGTTGGTGACGTTGATCAGCGCGCAGCCGGTGGAGCTGGGCTGGTGCGGGTTCACGCTGGTGAAGTTGCGCGCGTAGAAGCCGGCGCCCGACTTCAGGTCGGCGTTGGTGGCCAGCGGAATCACGGTCGGCGGCACGGCATCGCCCAGCACGAACGGGTTGCGGGTCACGTCGGTGGCACGCCCCACGCACAGCACCTCGGCGCTGTTGGCGGTCTCGAGCACCACCTTGGGGCTGTAGTAGACGTCGTAGCGGCCGAACAGGCGGCCCAGGCGGAAGATGCCGGGACGCTCGACGACGCCGGACGGCTCCCAGATATCGGCGGGCAGGCCCTGCATCTGGGCGGCGACGTTCTCGCCCACGTAGAGGTGGGTGACGCCGTGGTTCATGGTGGACAGCGCCATGCGCTGGCTGACGGCGCCCACGACGGCGTTGAAGTCGCGCCACACGTCGGCCCGGGACTTGTAGTCACCCTGCGAGGCCCACGCGAAGTCGAAGGTCTCCTGGTTGCGGCCAGCCAGTCGACGCGCCTTGCGCAGCACCTCGTAGTGGCGCTCGTTGGCGAACTGCGACTGGATGCCGAGCACGCCCTCGCTGTACGGGTCCAGACCCAGCTCGTTGGCCATCTGGGTACGGCTGTCGATGGTCTGGTGGGTGGTCACCCGCCACGGCTTGGCGAACAGTTGGAAGGTGTCGACGGCGGTGATGATCTCCGGCGTCAGCTCCGGGGCGCGCTCGTAGTCGATGAACGACTCCACCAGCACGTGGGAACTGGCCGGCAGCGGCGGCTGGGCGGTCAGAGCGATGGCGCCGGTATCCGGGTTGATGGTGCCGCCGATCTGGTGCGTGGTGCCCTCGATGTCGACCTGGCCGCTGACCGCGGACGTGCCGGTACCGGTGGAGCTCACTTCCTTGGCGACGATCATGCCGTCGACGTAGACGATGGCGCGGCCGCGCAGCAGCTTGACCGTTGCGGCATCGGGGTCGCAGGTCTCGTCGGTGTCCTGAATGGCGGTCAGCTTGCCGGTGATGTTGCCGGTCGGGTCGCCCTCGGCGTCGGTCTCGACCTCGCACTTGTGCTCGCGGCTGGACGAGATGTAGGTGTCGCCGGAATTGGCGCCGTCCATGATGCCGCCAGCGCTGTAACGACCGTAGTCGCGGCCCGCCTGGTGGGTCATGATGGCCAGCTTGGCCTCGTTGGAGTTGATATCCGCCGGCAGGTAGTGGGCAAACGGAATCGCCTCGGTCAGGGCGGCCAGGATGGCGACCACCGCCCGGTTGGGCTGGAGCGACAGCGCGTCATGGCCTTCGCTGGTCGCGGAGTCCAGGGTCATGCCCATCTTGCGGCGCGCGTCATTGGTGGTGGCGTAGGCCAGGTGAATGGCCTGCTGCATGACGTCGGCCGGGCAGGGGGCGCCGTGGGCCTGCTCGTAGACGGCGGCGCCGTCGAAGATGGCGCGCGACAGCATGGATGCGGACTTGTCGTCGGCCTCGTCGAGTGCGGCTTGCAGCTTCTGCGGCACCTTGACGCCGGCACTCTGGTTGATCGCGGTGGTCAGGAAGTCGTCGGCAGCGGCCGAATCGAAGACGCCGCTCTTGACCGACTCCTGGCGGAAGGAATCGATGAACTCGGCGACCTCGGCGGTCTCGCGGCTGTGGTAGTGGTGAGGCATAGCCCTCTCTCCTTTGCTCTACGGTAGGTGCAAGGCCGACCAGGTGGCCGGATAGGGTGAGTCTGAGCCCGCTCCCGGACGGGTCGGCGGGCGATTTTCCGGGTTTGCGGGCACAAAAAAGCCGGCGCGTGGCCGGCAACGGTCGACAGCAGCAAGGATCAGGCGATTTCGTCGTCTTCCGGCTCGTCGGGATCGAGGATGTCCAGGTCGTCGCGGCGGTTGACGACGTAGCGCGGCACGAAGGGCGGCACGTTGACCACGGCCTCGACGGCGATGATCTCGTAGGCGATCTTCGGCGCCTGCTCGCCCTCCCCCAGCCGCAGGTAGATGACGTCGCGGTTCTTGACCTCGAAGCCGCCGGGCTCGCCGATCATCTCCTCGGGCTCGATCAGGAAGCGCAGCTCGTCGGCATAGCCGTTGTTGGCGTCGCGCCGGTCCATCATCTGCGACGGTTGGAACTGCTCGGCCGGCAAGGCGAAGCCCAGGCCGACCATCTCCCAGCGGATGTCGTCCTCGTCCTCGGGGTTGAGCACCATCATGCCGCCCAGCGTCGGCGCGCCGCCGGCTTCCGGGTCGGGGCGGCCGATCTGGCGGCGATAGACCTCGCAGTTGTAGGCGTTGGGATGCCGGATGATGACGTTGCGGGCCATGGCATTGATGCCGGACGGCACGTTGTTGAGCATTACCGCTTACCTCCCTGAAGAATGGCGACAGCCTGTTCTGGCGTTAGGCCCAGCTGCCTGGCTGCCTCTACCAGCTTATCCCTAGCGCCGGGCGTCGCACCCAGGGCCTGCATGCGCTTGCTGCCGCTGGCCGTGCGCTTGGGCTTGGTGGTGGTCGCCCGGCTCTGCCGGCGCAGCGCGCGCCGTGCACGGTCGTAGTCGCGGTCGCCGGTACTGGATGGCCCTCCCCGGGGGCGCCTAGCCTGTTTCTCGGCCAGGCGCTCGGCCTCCTGCTGCCGCTGGCGGATATGGCCGGCGCCATCCTCGGATTGGCGCCCCTTGGCGATGGCGCGGGCCAGGAAGGCCTGCACGGCGCTGCCGCCCTCGATCTCGGCCATGACGCGCAGCACGTGCTTGCAGGCCACGCCGTTGAGCTTCGGGTTACGGATCTTGGGATAGCCGGTCTCCGGCCGGCCGGCGTTGTAGCGGCCGATGGTGGCGATGTAGCGAAACCAGTAGCGGTGCCGACCGCAGTCGCAGTCGAAGCGCACGCCCTCTTTGCGCAGGCGGGCGGCGGCCCGCTGGGGCGACTCCGCGCCGGACGCGATGGCCGTCTGGTAGCCGGTGAACTCCACGGTGACGTGGTGGCGGCTGACGTCGCTGTCCGGCCCCGCGTTGGTGATGAAGCGCACCTCCAGGGAGCTCACCTGGCCGTTGCTGCCGCGCAGGCCTCGGCCGGCCGTCGGTACCGCGGTGGTGATCTGGCGGCGGGCGCGTTTCCGGTCATCGAACAGCGACATGTCGACCACCTGGCGTGCCGTGATGCCGCCCTTGAAGCGCTGACCGGCCATGCGGGCGTTGTGGCGGAACATGGCCAGGTCGTCGGCGGTGATCGGCCGCACCTGTCCGCCCAGGGTGGTCATCAGCAGGCGGCCGGCGTCGTAGTCGCCGCGCACCTCGTTGGGGTTGAGGATGTTGGGCGCCGCTCTGCGCTCGTCGGCGTCCTGGCGGGCGCGGGCGCGCGCCTCGCCGGCACTGCCGCTCAAGCGGCCTATGGCTCGCCGGTCTCCGGCCATCAGTCAGTCCTCCACGTCGGGCGGCCGCCCTTGCGGTGGTCGGCGCGCGACTCGAAACCGGCGCGGCGCTTGAACGCGCGCAGGCGGTCAGCGGTGGGCAGCACCAGGCGCTGCTGCTCCAGAGGCTGGTCGACGGAATCCAGCCCGGCGGCGGCCATGACGGCCAGAAACTCACCGGCATCGCCGTAGACCTTGCGCGCGGTCAGCGTGATGTCCCAGCGCTCGTCGGGCGCCACGTCGTGATAGATGGCCTGCTCCCAGGGCTGCACCGACTGGGCGAAGTCGCGCACCAGGCGGTAGTAGACGCGCGCGGCCTGGCTGTGATGGTCGACGCTCATATGGTCACCACCCTGCCGGACAGCAGATTGTTCAGGTCGTCGGCCATGTTGACGACATCGGCCACCGCGGAGTAGCGCTTGACGTAGCGGCACAGCGCCAGGGCGCCGACCTGCGCATTGCCGGTGTCCGGGGAGATGCGGTAGAGCGGCCCCGTGACGTCGACGCCATCCATCTCGATACCGCCTGCCGGATCGGCCCGCATGGCGCGCTCGGCGAAGCGCAGCCTGGCGCTGCGACCATCGGACGCCACACTGCCCTTCAGGTCGTAGTAGGCGGTGATGGCCTCTCTCAGGTCGGTGTAGGCGAACAGCGAGTCCCGGTCGGCCCGGGTCTCGGTCTCGATCAGCACGCAGCCAGGTCGCCGCGGGCGCAGGTCGACGGACGCGGCCACCACCAGGATGCCGGTGTCTTCGTCATAGGCGGCGAACACCGTGGCCGGACGGCCGGCATAGCCGGCGATATTGGCTTGCAGCTCGATCATGGGCTCGGCTCCTGGCCGACGGCATCGACCTCGTTGGTGAGCGGGTAGCCCGCCGGGTCGTCGGTACCGGGCGTGCCCTTGCCGTCGTTGGGCTCGCCGGCCTTGGGCGCCATGAAGATGGGTACCGTGCACTTCAGCGTCAGGTCGACGGCCAGCACGGTCAGGTTCTGGCTGCCGGTGTCGATGCTCGAGGCCGGGTTGTCGGGCGCCTCCACCTGAGCCGGGTACTCGTGCTCGAGGCCGGCGAACGGGTAGCGCGCCAGGAAGCGGCGCCGGCTCGGCGAGTCGAGGAACAGCAGCAGCTGGGCGGCCAGGCTCTTGGCCGTCGGCTCGTCGCTGGCGAAGATGGCCACCTGCGCCCTGACGTCGCCGGCCACTGCCTTGACGCGGAAGTAGCGCTGTTTCGGGTCGTCGGGAAAGGTGATGTCCACCGGGTCGGCGATCTGCGTCGTGAACTCGCGGCCGGCCGGCACCCAGTCCTTGGCCACGGCCACCAGGATGACCGGCAGGTCGGGCGGCCGTGTCGGCCCCTGGCGCGTGTCGTTGCGCTGGTAGGCGGCCAGCATCTCCTCGGCCCGGTCGACCATGCGCGTCGGCGCCCAGGCTACGCAGTACGGGAAGCCGCGCTCGACGAATTCGACCAGGGGGCGCGTGGTCGGCACCACCTCGGCATAGAACGCCTGCATGAACTCGCCGAGCCCGGCCTTGACCGGCTCAAACATGGAGGAACATCCGACGCTTCAGGCGCAGGTAGTCGCGGTCGTTCTCCACTTTCGCCTCGGGATCCTGGAAGCGCGGCAGCGCGCTGTCCATGAAGAACTGGCGGTCGCGCTCCAGCTGCTTGGTCACGTCGCGGGGCGTGGCCGCGCTGTCGGTCAGCACGGCCTTGCCAGCCTCTTCGTGCTTGCTCAGCAGATCGAGCAGCTCGCTGTTCTCGCGCTCGAAGCGGGCGGCGGAATCCAGGGCCAGGCGCATGCTGGCGTCCATCATCTCGAACAGCCGGTTCATGGCGTCCATCTGGTCGGCGTGCTCGGCCGCCAGCACGTCATCGAAGGACATTTCGCCGCTGGTCACGCTGTCCAGCACCAGGTCATAGCCCCGGTTGGTCGAGTAGTTCGGGTCGTTCACCCAGTCGAAGCCGTAGAGCTCAGGCTTGCGCGGGTCGATGGCAGACGAGAAGCCGCCGACGCGATTGGCGTACATGCGCGACGCCAGTTGCCCGGTGGCGGTGTCCAGGAACTCGGTCTGGTGCTCGATGGTGCCGTCGTCGTAGGCCCGCAGATGGGTGGTGACCACCGCCGGCTCGACGGCTTGGGCCTTGCCATCGGCCATGCCGCCCTCGGCGGGCTCCATGCCGAAGCGCACGCGCGGCCAATGGCCGAAGTAGCCCAACATGCCGCGCGTGGCCACGCGCTCCTGCGTGGCGGGACTGTTGACGCTGGCCACGATGGCCGGAATGTCGAAGTTGCGCTCCACGCCACGGAACTGGCGGCCACGCTCCTTCAGGTTGTACTTGATCAGCGGAGGTTGCTGCATGGTGATGCCCTCACGGTTGACTCCCATGGGGGCATGATGCGGGAGGGGTGTCACCGCTCCCGGTCGGGTTTTCCTACATGGCCCGGGGCGGAAAGACGAACGCGCTCGCCGGTGGCGCGCTCGTGAGCGTCCAGCCAGTCGCCCTCGAACGGATTGCGAAGGTCGGCGTCGGGCAGGTCACGCTCGTCCAGGGCATCGTCTTGCGCCACCCGCCGCCTCAACCACTGAGATACCAGCCTCAGCATGACGGATCCACCGCCATCAACCAGTCCCGGCGGCGCCTCTCGGTAATCTCCCAGGCGCCGTGCAGCGGATGGCTGGGCGGGAACGGGCTTTCGGACTGATTGCGAAGCCTCAGGCGGTCGACCATCTCGGTGAGGCGCTCCAGGGTCAGGGGTTCGGTCTCCTCGACGGGCTCGCAGCCGGTCGTCAGCAGCTGGCCGGCCTCGTCGTCAACGGCCCCGAACACCCTGGCGGCCAGGGCCCGCTCGATGTCGCCGGGCTGCCGACTCCTGGCTTGTGCGCCTACCGTCGCAGCAATCTCGCTCTTGCTTCCGATGTGCATCGTTCGCACCTCGTTCAATGTCGCCGTCATCATCAGCCTCTCGGCAGGTAGAGCGCGGCGTCCTGGCCTACATTCCTGCCGCTTCCAGTGCAGCAACGATGGTGTTCATGTTGGCATCCACTGATTGCATCAGGCGCTCAGATAGCGCTGACTCCTCCATGCCATGCGCAGACCACTGGGATAGGACGCGGCTCATCGCCTCGTCAGCATCGTACTCAGCATGCGGGCGGCGACCTTGCTCGTCGGCATTCGCAACCTCAATAACCGTAGCGGCAAAGTTAGCCACGGCACACGCCTCCATGGTCACGTCACGCTGCCCGCCGCCGGCAGGCACATCTACCCAGCACTGCATCTCGGTGCGATACATTTCTTCGGCCCGGCCGTCCCGGTAGGCATCAAGCATCATGGCAGTGATCTGCTGCACCTGGTCGCCGGTCAGAATTGCGGAGCCCGAGCGGGCGCCCTGAGCAGCCTGGGGCTGCCCGCCACTACCTGCTGCCACCCCCTGGCGCGGCATTCCAAGCCGCTCACGATCCTCTCCGGCGAGGCTGCGCACGAAATAGAGGTATTGGGTGCCGTTATACCCCGTCAGAACCGCCATATTGGGGGAGCGCTGCATTGTGGCCAGCCTTCCCCCGCCGATGCGGAAGTTGAACGAGCGATTCTCCTCATCGATGGATTCAACGACGGGATTCAGCGATCGGTTGGCGAATGCCATGTGGAGCCGACCACCTTCGACCCCCACCCTGAGCATGGACTGCGACACGCGGCCGATGCCCGCAACGTACTCGTCTGATTGGGAGTAGACACCTCCGAAGACATCGTTGATGAACTGGGCCTGACGGTCATTCAGGCGAGGGGCGTTCTCCCAGGCGGACACGGCCTGCTCTCTCGACTGGCGAACTTCCTGCTGCCGGCGCTCGTGCTCGGCATTCAGGCGCTCTCGTTCAGCCCTTGCTCTGTCTGCCGCACGCTGACGCTCCTCGGCAATTGCCTCGCTCTGTCTGGTAGTGGACTGGGCGGCATGGCGCTCTGCCTGTTGCCGCGCTTCGATATCCGCCAGCCTTTCGTTCACTTCAAACAGCGGCTCGGCATAAGCGGTGGTCGCCACCACTCCTGCAAAAAGCGCTGCCATCACTCCTGTTTTCATCATTAGATCCCTTCTATCCCCTGAAGCCGATATGTTACACCACGTCGTCGAACAAGGCTTCGGCCTCGCTCTCCAGCGAGTCGCCCAGCGAGCGCCCGTCGCCGTCGCCTTCCTGGCTGGCGGTGTAGATCAACCCCTCCAGGAAGGCAAAGCACACGGCGTCCCACAGGTCGGGGGATGGCATGCCCTCCCACTCCTTGCTGTGCTTCGGCGGCACGCGAATCCGCCCCTTGTCGGTGAAGGTCTTCGGGATACGGCTCGACTGCGACAGCATGGTCTTGCGGTGCTCGCCGGTCAGGATCGACAACCGCCCTTCCTTGGCGGCGCGCGCGGCCTGGTGCATGGCCTGTGCCCGCAGGTTCATGTAGCGATCCTTGTTCTTGTTCTGGAAGCATGGATTGCCCCAGTTGACGCGGTGGACGGGCTTGCCCATGTCCTCCAGGTCCTGGCAGACGTTGATGCCCAGGCCGCCGGAGTCCACCACGTAGGTCACGCCGTCGTAGGGGTCGCCGCTCTCCGCCACCAGCCCGGCAAAGCGGTTGCTGCGCACGTTGTTGGTCAGCACCGGCACGGTCACGATCTCGACGCGCCGCGCGTCGGGGCCGCGCTCCCCGTAACCGATGATGCGGGCGACCACAACGGTGCTCTTGTCGCGCAGGCCTTCGCCGCTGGCGATGTCGGACAGCACCACCCAGCCATAGGGCTCGTCGTCGCCGATGATCCGCCCCCGGCGATACATGGCCTCGGCCGCGGGCAGGTTCATCATGTGCTTGCCCGACTCCTGCGGGAACTGGCCCAGCAGGCGCACGCGACGCTCGTCGTCGTCGTAGCTGTCCCACAGCTCCTTCAAGGCCTGGTCGCTGACCAGCGGCGACTCCAGCGAGGAGAACACCAGCGGTGTCCAGTCGCCGCCGTTGAGCTTGCTCAGGTCGTGGTGCGTCCGATAGAAGAAACCGGCGTTGCGGGTCGGCTGCGAGGTCAGCAGCATGCGGTTGTGTTCTTCGGTCAGCGCCCCGCGCAGGGTGGTCAGCACCGCATCGGGCAGCGTCGACGCCTCGTCGCCGATGATCATCAACCACTCACCGTGGCGGCCAGCCATCTTGTTGGCGGTCTTCTCGTTGGCGGTCTTGGACTCGACGAACCATGTGTCGGGGAAGCCGATGATGCGCATCTGGCCATTGGCCAGGATCTCGATATGCTCGGCCAGCCAGCCATAGGGCCCGCGCCGGATACGCTCGACGGCCAGGCCGATCTCCTTCCACAGCGTGGCCTTCAGCTGGGCCATGTCGTTGGCGGTCAGCAGCGTGATCGACTGCGGGTAGCACAGCATGTGCCACAGCACGATGGTCGCCAGGGCAGTCGTCTTGCCCGTGCCGTGTCCCGACGACACGCTGACCATGGAGCGCGACGGCGCCACACTGTTGTAGAGCGTGATCTGCTGGGGCGTCGGCGGTAGCTCGACGACATCGATTGCGAAGCCCACCAGGTCGCCGGCGAAGTCGTCGCTGAAGTCCTCCCAGCGCGGATCCTCGTGCAGCAAGGTGCGCTTCTTAGCCATCGTCGACCTCGCCCGTGCTGCCGTCGATGATCAGCCCCAGGCGGTCGGCACGGTTGCGCATCTCGCGCTCGACCTGAGCCGCCTTGGCCAGGGCGGCCTCGATGCGCTCCCGGCGAGCTTCGCGATCCACCAGGGCAATGCTCGGCTTCTCCTCGATCTCGACCTTCTCCTTCCACAGCTCGGGCTGGCGATTCTTGAGCCAGAACTTCGCCGCCTCGGTATCCGGGGGAACGATCTCGGTGTAGGGCACCACCACGGGCGCGCCCTGGTACTGGAACACCTTGACCGCCTGATGCGTGTAGCCGGTGGCCTTCTTGTACAGCGAGCGCGCCACGTTGGCGTCGGCGTCGACGCGCCCTTGCTCCATGGCGGCGCGAAATTCGGGGTGCGCTTCCATCCAGTCGTAGACGGTGCGCTCCGTCACCTCGAGCAGGCTGGCGACATGGGCGGGCGTGGCACCCAGCAGGGCATGCTTGTAGGCGAGCCGTGCGTACTGACGGCGGTACTTGGTGCGGCCGCTGGCATCGGTTTCGTAGATCTCATGCAGCGGGCTGTCGCCGAAGTCCTCCTCGAGCGATTGTGTGCATACGCGCGTTAGGGTGAAGTTGTGAGATGCGCCGCCCTCCTCCTCTCCGGCCTCGTCCCAGGGGATGGTTTCGGCGTCTTCCAGCGGTACCGCCTTATCTGCCAACTCGGGCGGCAGCTCTTCCAGCTCCTCGACGGGGGTTTCCGGTTTCTGCCGAGGTTTCCGGTTTCCGGTTTTCGCCTTGGGTTTCTGGGTTTTCGGTTTCCGGGCGGGTTTCGCCTCGCTGCCGCCCTTGATCCACTCCTCCTTGAGGGCGCGCTTGCGCACGGCAGGGCCCGACACGTCGAGCCCCAATTCCCGAATCAGCCAGGCGTAGCCGTCGCGCGAATCCGCTTCCCAGGTTTCCCTCGCCTTGCGCCACTGCTGTTCCGACAACTTCGCCATCAGGTGTACACCAGCTCCAGTTCGGGCTGCACACCGCCGGCAGCGGAACGCGCGTCGCGATGCAGACGCTTGAGCTTGGAATCGGCAGTGCGTCCCGTGGCGGCGGCACGCTCGACGGCGGACTGCAGGCGTGATCCGCCCTTGACGTTCTCCCAGCGGCGCGGGTTCAGCTCCTCGACGCGGGACAGCGCCTCGCATGCCTCGCCGACCTGCTTGGACATCAGGTTGACCAGCTCCTCGACGGCTTCGACGCGCTCCTGCACCTGGCGGGTGGCGATCATGTCCCGCCAGCGTTGGCGCTCCCACTCCTCACGCATCAGGATGATGGCATCCCGGGCGGCGTGGCTGCGCTTCTCGCCGATCTCCATGCTCTCCGTGTTACCCAGCAGGTAGTCGACGGAGACGTCATAGAGCAGGGCGGCGCGCTTCACCACCCACAGCGGAATCTGCGAGCTGTAGTTGCCGAGCTCGATCTTGGCCAGCTTGGCGGAGTTGGCGTACCCCAGCAGCTGGGCGGCCTTGACCTGCGAATAGCCCTGCATCTCCCTGGCTTCCCGCAACCTGTCGCCCACCTGGCGAGCGAGCATCACCTGCTCTTGCCGGGTGGGCACGCCTGGCCCACCGTTTCGACGGCGCCCTATCGCTGCCTTGGCTGCTACCTCAACCTGCTCCATGCCAACCCCCAGTCGTCAGCCCTTCAACCCGTCGTTATGCTTCTGCGCGGCCCGTTTCGCGGCAGCCGCATTGCCACGCCACATGCCCAGGTGCTCTTCGCCGGCATGCAGCTCGAACCATTCGTCTCCGCCGAGCACCACCTTGGCGATGCGGTACTGCCCGGCCCGGATGCAATAGTTGCTGACCCGCTGCCACTCCAGCTTGGTTGCCGTCACGCCGCCCCCTTGGCCATGAGCTGACGGCCGTACTCGGCCAGGCATACGGCATCGGCGATACCATCGTGGGGCACCCGCTTCTTGCCCGGCGTGAGGTCGACCATGGGGAAGGCGCGCTTCACGAACGCAATGGCAGCATCCTTGTCCTTGGCGGTACCGGCGAGCACGCGCTTCTTCCAGGCCTGCGGGGTCACCAGCCGGTACGGAATGCCCAGGGCCTCGCACACGCCCAGCAAGCGGCCATAGCCGGCGCCGAAGGTGAATGTCGACGTCACGCCCTGCTTGGGCATGGCGCCGACCTTCTCGATGATCACCAGTCCGGGAGAGGCCGCGGTGAGGATCCGGGCCAGCTCGTGGCCGTCGATCTCCTTGCCGATGATGGGCATCACGTCGCCGGCTGCCTGTCCGGCAGCGTTGATGGAGGCGATACCGCCGGACTTGCCGGGGTCGATACCGATGATGTTCATGCCGTGGCGCCCTCCCTTGCGGCGATGAAGGCGAGCGCGTGGGTCAGCTGCTCGCGAATGTCGGGGTCGTTGGCGAACTCGGTCAGGCCGGCGCGAATCGTCTGCTGCAGCCACTCCACCTGCCAGGGCTGCCACTCGGCGCGCTGGTGGACCATGCGATGCGCCCACGGGGTCAGCGGCATCACGAACGAGTCAGGCGCCTTGAGCCCCCATCCGGACAGGCCCCACCCCAGGCCGATGACGTGGTGAGCCTCACAGCCCTCCTCGCCGGTCATGCAGCACGGCAGGCTGCGCACCCATGCCAGATAGCGCTCAGAGCGCCAGGCCTTGCTCTTGGGGATCACTGGCGGGCCTCCTTGTACTCCTCGTAGAGGGCCAGAGCGGGCTCGCTCCACTGGACGCCCTGCTCGGTACCGAAGGCGTACAGGCATTCGATCAGGTCGCAGAACACGCGCTTACTCATGCGACTGGTGCTGAGCCCGACCATGACGAAGCCGCCATCCATGCCGGGCACCATGCGGTGACGCTTCAGTGCCGCCGTGGCCAGGTCCTTCCACTCGTGCGGGGCCAGCTTGACGCCGTGCCACACCACCTGCGTGGACAGGTCGCTGAGCATCGGCCACAGCTTCTTGTTCTGGCTGTCGGTGCGCTTCTCCTCGATGCGGGTCAGGACCACGCGCACCGGACCGCCTCTGAGGCCGCGACCGGCCATCGCCATGGCCTGGCTCATGACCGGGGCCAGCTGCCCCGGGTGCTGGATCACGTACTCGACCTGATTGGCGGAAGCGGAGCGGTTCATGCCGCCCCCTCGGGGCCGTGATGGTCCTCCATGCAGTCTTTGGCGTGCTGCCTGGCGGCGTAGGCGTGGCCGATGCAGGGGCGGGTCGGCTCGTCGGTCACGTCATCGAGGCCGCGGGCATGGCACAGGAAGGCGTCGCCGCTCTCCAACACGCAGTCGGCGTCGGTCTGCGTAGTGAAGCACTGATTGGCAACGCTGCCCGGCCGGTAGGCGCAACCCGGGCAGACACGATCACGGGCGTGGGCCGGTACCCTTTCGGCGGCTTCGAGCCCCACCAGCGCGCCTTTCAGGCTCGGGTAGTTGAGCTTCTCTGCCGAGTACGGGTGCATGTCGGTTTCCTGAATCAGCAGGTCGACGGCATGCTCGCGACCGTTGTCGATCACCTGGTCGGCCAGGGTCACCAGATCGGCAACCATCTCCAGCAGAGCGCGGGCGCCGGCCTCGGTGCCGAAGCGCAGCAATGCCTCGACGCGGGCTTCGCGCTCCTCGGCGAACACAACGGCATGCAGTGCCTGGCGGGCTTGGGGGCTGAGATTGAGCTGGGTCATGCCGCACCTCGCTGCTTGGTCTGCATGTTCTCGATCAGCCCCGCCAGCTGGCCGCCAGTCACTCGGCTGACCTGCGTGCCGTTGGCCAGGGCGCCGCGGCCACGCTCGGCGACCTGCATGGCGCGACGCTGGTCGCCGATGACGGCGATATCCTTGCCGGGAAGGCGCCCGCGGGAATGCTGGCCGATCTGCGTGTTCTGCTGGGTCGCCACACCAGCCAGGAAGGCCGGCCACTCCTCGGGGCGGTGGATGGCATAGGCGCGGTACTGCGCCTCGAAGCGCTGACGCAGCCAGACGATATCCCGCTCGGTGTCGACCATGGCCACCTTGGGCCAGCCGCCCATGCGCTCGATCGCGGCGTGGATCAGCGGATCGTCGAAGCACACGTCGCGATAGTGCCCCACGCTGCGGATCGCGCGCTCCACCTTCGCCCAGGCTTGCAGGGTGCGGCTCTGGCTGTCGCCACGCGCGTACTTGATGACGTCGCCGGGCTTAGGCGGGAACTGGCCGGTGTCAGGGCTCTGGATGTGCAGGGTCAGCGCCCGCTGCACCTCCTCCAGCTCAAGCCCCTGCAGGGCGCGGAAAACCAGCTCGATGGTGCCGGACGTCACGCTGCGGTTGTAGATCTCCTGTGCCTGGCTCCACACCTCGGCGAATGCCTCGAAATCGCGGTCGATCATCACCAGTGCCCTCCGTCGTTGTCGAACAGGTCGCCTTTGCACTCGGCATCGGCATTGCGGCGCTCCACGGCTTCGCGGATGGCCTGCTGGTTGGCAGCGTGCAGCCGCTCAGCTGGGTTCATGCCCTTGGCGGGGTTTTCGGTCGCCCCCTGGCGGCGTGCCAGCCAATCGGCCTTCACGCCCTGCCATCCCGCCATCACGGTCTCGTCCAGGGCCTGGTCGGCAGTCATGCCGGGGATTCGTTCGGCAGCACGCAGCGCCTCGTTGACGTTGAGCGTCAGCGCCCGCTGCGTGAGGGGTTTCTTCAGCGTGTTGCGGTGCTCGATGAAGCCCTCGACGGCCTCCAGCGACACGCCGTCAGGCAGTTGGCTCAGGTCGAGCTTTGCCGCCTTGGGCTTGGTACCGCCCTTGGGCTTCGCCTTGGGCTTGGGTTTCTCGGCTTCCGGTTTCTGTCCGGTTTCCGGGGAGGGGCCTTCCCCCTCGACCGTAGGGAGAGGGGGAATGTCTTTCATGTCTTTCTTTGTAGGCTCATCTTGGGCCGAGTGAGTCGGCTCATCTTGGGCCGAGTCGGCCCCTTTTGGGGGCGTTGGCTCATCTTGGGCCGAGTCGGATTGTTTGGTTGGCGCCTGGCGCTTTGCGCCTTCGCGCGGCTCCCACTCCTCCACGTGCTTGTTCAGCGATACCGGAGAGCGACTTCCACCATGTCGAATCAGCACGCGGCGACGAATGAGCTCGTTGAGCACCTTGGAGCAGCGCGAAGGGTCGAGCTTCACCTTTTTGGCGATAAACTCTCCTGTCATGCGGCATGCCTTGGTGTTCCAACCGTAGGTGGTGCGGATCACGAAGTGCAGCACGCGGAACTCGCGTGACGTAAGATCCGCACAGCACAATGCGTCCATGATCGGATTGGCAATCCTCGTGTATCCATCCTCCACTTGAGGCCCCTTTGGCGTTTCTGCGGGCGCCTGCGACTGCTCATGGAAGCGCTCGGGGAACTTCAGCACGTTGCTCATGCCGCAGCCCCCTCGAAGGTTTCTGCCAGCTTGGCCAGGCCCTTGCGGGTGATCTTGACCTGCTCGCACACCTTCTCGCCGCCGTCTTCCAGGGGGATGGTGGAAACCTTGTGCTCGAGCACGCCTTGGTGCAGGCGCGGTTGATAGGCGATCCAGTTCTTGTTGCCGGCGCGGCGGTAGATCCAGCGGTGCACCTGCAGCCAGGCAAGCAGATCCTTGCGACGCACCTGCAGGTGCTTGGCGGCATCGGTCAGGCACAGCGAACCATCGCTCTCGGCGATGCGCTGGAAGGCCTGAACCTTGGGTGCCTGCTCGGAAACGGTGGACTCCAGGGCCAGCACCTTCTCCGTGTAGCCCAGCAGCAGCTCGCGCATGGTGGCCGGATCGGAGAGCGCCTGAAGTGGGTCCGCGGCGGCCGGGGTCTGCATGGCGTCATAGGCGCGGATCACCTTGAGGTGAAAGGCGGGGCTGATCCACATGGCGTAGGCGTAGACCAGTTCCTTGCAGACGTAGGTCCCGGGGGTGGATCCGCCCCGCATGGAGTTCATAGGGGCAAACCGGGAATCTCCGGTTAGCTCTCCCACAAGCTCCTTCGTCGTGCCGAGCCTGAAGAACTCGTTGGGCGCTTGGCGTTTTTCTCCACCAGCTGCTCGGTGCAGGTCATTCAGGCAGAACCGCCCTTCCGCATCCTGCTGGACGTCGACACCAGCCACGGCCAGCAACTGGACGTTTGTTGGTTTGTCGTTCATAATCAGCTCCATATATGTCAATGCATCAACGCCCCGATCGGCTGCCACCGCGGGGCGTTGTTGTGTCCGGGCATTACCCGGCATTTCGTACATCGTCGATCTCGATTTCCTCGCCGGCTTCGAGCCGGGAGAGCGTCGACGTGCTGATGCCCGCCAGATCGGCGAGCACGCGACGGTAATGTTGGGCGCGACGCTTGGGTTGGGCAGGAAGGCCCTTGGTGCGCCAGTGCCAAGGGGTGGCGTGGTGGACGTCACAAGCCGCCGCCAGACGGCCATTCCCCACCACATCGATCAATTCCGACACGCTGGAAATAATCACGGGCTACCCTCCGCTCTTGGCCACCGCCAGGCGAACGCCGGGGTTGCGACCCAGCACCTTGCGCTCGATAAGCGAGCGCGTGCTCATCAACGCGACGATGGCATCATCGATCTCGGCCAGCGCCTCGTCGGCCATGGGAAGGTCCGCCGG
The DNA here is from genome assembly GCF_002286975.1 of Halomonas salipaludis. Classification (GTDB taxonomy): domain Bacteria; phylum Pseudomonadota; class Gammaproteobacteria; order Pseudomonadales; family Halomonadaceae; genus Franzmannia; species Franzmannia salipaludis. The sequence continues at coordinate 425,840 of NZ_NSKB01000001.1, read as the reverse complement.
ACTCAGCTTGTTGTCGTGAAGCATTCGCGACATGACGGCCATCACATCCCCGGTTTCTCGGCTCACCTCTCCAAGTGCGGCAAACCCACAGGAAATCTCATCCCCGCTCTCGGGCCGCTTGACCCCCATGAAGCCGTGGCGGCGTGCCAGGCTGACGCGAGCAAAGTCGTCACCGAATACCTCAAGCGCTGCACACCAGGGCTCCTCCAGCCAGGCCGGGAACTCAACGGCACCGCTGGCCCAGCGCTGCACGCGCTTGGCCCAACTCATCACCGCGTGGTCGTACTCATCCCCTACCGTGGTGAAACCATCCAGATCGGGCAGGTGAAGGTCGGCCGCCTTGGCCGGGCAGCACGCCATCACCTGGCGGTTGAGTTCGCGGGCGAAGCGCTCGCAGGCGATGCCGCGCTGCTCTCGCAGGCGACCAAGGGCATCGCGCAGCAGAGCGTCACGGCTGGGGTGTCGGGTTTCGGACATGGCAGGGGCTCCCTCCTCTGGATAGGGTGGATGTCAGGCGGCGCGAGGCTTCAACTCGGCATGCATCTCATCGATAGCCCTGCCGGTGGAGTACAACGGATTGGTGATAGCCCCAGACCTGATGCGATAGATCGTCGAGGCGTCACATCCAGCACGCTCAGCGATCGCCTTGTACGTGACGCCGGAAGCAAGGAGTGCCTCCAGCTTTTCTGCGAGTTCTGTGCCATGCATGGCCTTAACCTCGGAAGACGTTTCTATGACACAGGATATGCATCAATGCATAATTGTCAACGTGAAATGCATTTGCCCTATGCATCTGGCCGGGCAATCATTGCATCCATGCAAAAAGAGAGAACAAAAGACGTCTTGGCACGGCTGATCGAGGCGTCGGGAAAAAGGCCGACTGAGGTTGCTCGCGAAAGCGGTGTGGCCCAATCGACGCTGTCCAGAATCCTGCAAGGGAAAATCGAGAGCCCAACGGACAGGCAGGTGCAGAAGCTCGCTGAATATTTTGGCGTGACCACAGACCAGCTCCGTGGCCGGCAGCCTGTTGAGCTCGCTGACCTGTTCTCCCTTCGGACTCACGACCTGCCTAAGTCAAAAGACGTAGCCCCTGCCCCTCAAGCCATTGGACTGTGCCCAGAAATCAGCTGGGTACAGGCCGGCGCCTGGACCGAGGTCTGCCACGTCGAGCGGGACCCAGAAGCCATCACCTGGCACCCCCGCCCCGCCGGCGCTTCGGAGCAGACCTTCGTGCTCAGGGTGGTCGGCGAGTCCATGGCGCCTGAGTACCTGCCGGGCACGCTGATCTATGTCGACCCGGAGCGCGCGCCAGAGAACGGCAAGGACGTGGTGGCGGTCATGACCGAAACTGGCGAAGCGACGTTCAAGCGGCTGATCGAGGAGCCGGGGCATGGCCGCATGCTCAAGGCGCTGAACCCGGCCTGGCACGAGCCCTACATCAAGATCAACGGCAACTGCCGCGTGGTAGGCGTGGTGGTCGCTGACATGCGATTGCGCTAAGTGCCGAGAAACTCACGATGAAGAAAATGCACAGGGGCATCTCATGAGGGTGACATGGACCATTTTACTCTGACTGACGAAGAGATTGCCTCGCTGCTCAACGTAAAGAAGGTCGTGACCAACCCTCGTGCACAATGGAGGGAGCAGAAAGGCTCCAAGCAAAAAAGCTATAAGGCCAAGTCTTTGTGTGGCAAAGAGTTTATCGTGTATCTTCGCCAGAATCTCCGTATCGAAGAAGCCTTTTCATGCGGACTTAAGTACTGCCACCCAGAAGGCAAAGACAAGGACGTAACCCTTTGTCGTTACAACGGCAGCGACCATGAGCATGAGAACCCGCTCGATGGTAAGGGAACAATCATCAATCAGTGCCACATCCACAAAGCCACACAGCGCTATATGGCTGCAGGCCGCAAAGCGGAGCACTATGCTGAAAGTACCGAGCGCTACGAGAGCCTGCATGGGGCGCTCCTTGCATTGTGCAGCGACTGCTCCATAGAATTCCCCGGCCAAGCAGGGCCACTCTCTGAAGTGCATGACGATATGTGGGGAGGCAACACTAACGATGACGATTGACGTAGATTCCTTGAGAAAGCAGCTTTGCTCCGCGTTCTGCGAGGACGTGCGAGTTACTGCGCGCAAGGACTCCGTCCGCGTCTCCCTTCCCCTGGTAGCTAGGGACGGCGATCACCACACGGTCTATCTATCCCGAGGCGATGGCGGTTGGCGTATCTCTGACATGGGAACCACTTTCATGCGGCTCAGCTATGAGAGCGATCTGAATTCGATCTTGTCAGGTCCCAGGGGGCGACTGTTCCAGCAGATCATTGGCGAGTCTGGTGTAAACGAGAATGATGGCGAGCTCTTCGTTGAGGTGCCAGCAGACGGCTTGCTCAGAGGGCTATTTTCCCTTGGTCAGTGCGCCTCCAGAATCGAAGACCTAGGCTTATGGTCTCGCCCCAGGGTTGAATCAACATTCCGAGATGACCTTCGAAGCATCCTCCACGAGATTATCGGCCAGGCTGAGGTGGCAGAGGACTACATTGTTCCCGGCATTGAGGATGCGGAACTATATCCCGTTGATTTTTCTATCAAAAAAATCGGGCGCCCTCTCTACTTGTTTGGCGTTAACACTCCGGACAGGGCAAGAATTTCCACTATCGTTATGCAGCACCTAATCCAGCAGAATCACGATTTCGACTCCTTCGTAGTCTGCTCTGACTTCTTCAGCCTACCCAAGGCTGACGGCGCTCGACTGATGAATGCCGCGAACGACATGGTTCACAGCTTGGACAACGTGGCCGACCTCCGCCGCAAACTGCACCACCGGATCGCCTAGCCAGCCCCAAGAAAACCGCAGAACCCCACCACCACCCGCCGCCCGGCGGGTTTTTTTGTTGCCTGCAAACTACTGACATGGCGAAAGAATATGCACACGTGCAAAATTATCTGCACGAATGCATTGACAGGATATGCACTGATGCATAACCTTCATTTCAACAGCACGGCACGCAGCCCACTGGATCACCGCTCTTTCACAATCTGCGATCCCCTCCCCGTGGGGCGACAACGGGGCTCACGCCGCCTCCAGTAGAGGCTCTAAGTGCAACAGCAGGCGTGGGTGGCACGGCCAACCAAGTGGGCGCCAGGCAATTGAGGGCCATGGCGTCGGGCAGGCAGCCCGGGCAGAGAGCGATGCCCAGTCGTGTCAGCTGGCCCTGAGCATATCGGGGCCATCGAGAAGCGCCTTGGCGCCGTAGGTCTCCGACCCTCCCGCCGTTGCGGCGTCAGGGTGCTTCTCGATGCCAGCGGCATCACCCTTCAGTTCCCTGCACATTGCCCGGCTTCCCGTCGGGCTTTTTTACGGACATCTGGAGCCTGGCATGACACCAGCCACGAAGCACGAGCGACGCATTCAGAACGACCAGCGCGGCGCCTCCCGCTACGCCTGCCGCCGACTCATCGACCAGAAGCTGCGCGACATGAAGCTGAAACGCGAGCTGAGGGAGGTCTGGCAATGAACCCTGCAGCTGCGATTGCCAGCGCCCTGGCGCATCACATCGACCCGGCTCTGGCTGGGGCCATCGGATCCGCTGCCCTGATCGCCGGCATGTTCGCCATCGCCGGTACCGGGGCCTGGCTGTACGAGAGGTATCGCCCATGAATCGCACCGCTGACGTTGCCCGCCTTCGGTTGGGCATCGGGGCCGTCCCGATCATTCGAGGGCCGGATTGCCCGGTTATCGCCCCGGCACGCCGCAAGCGAGAGGACGGCCCGCTCACCGCCCAGCAGGCCGACAACGCGAGGCGTTACGCCGACTACATCGCCCGACGCCAGGGCATCAAGGCTCCGCTTCTCCAACTCTGGAGAGCGTGATGGTCGAGCCGATCGCCACCCATGGGCTGAGCATCGCCATGGCGCTGATCCTCACCGCCGTCGTGCTCGTCTTCCTGACTCGATAGGAGTCCCGCCATGGATATCGATGACATCGAGCTGCTGGACGCGCTGCGCGCAGCCGTTCACGACCCCAACCTGGGCCCCGAGCTCGCCGGCGGGCTCTCCCGTCTGCTCGCCGCCGGGGAAGACGCAACCCGCGTCGCCAGCCTGACCGCCGCCTGTGATGCCCGCGGCAGCCTGCAGGCGGTCGTCCGCTGGCATCGGCAGCGCCAGGAGGTCGCAACGCCATGATCGGCTGGGCCGAGACGCTGACCGTGTCGCAATCCATCGTGCTGGCCGGGCTGATCATCGCCGCCGCCATCTGGATCAAGGAGCGCTGACATGCTGAAAGCGCGCATCGCCGGCATCCCCTGTCAGGTGGAAGTCACCGGCTACACCCCGGCCGACCCGGGCAGCTTCTTCGAGCCGCCCAGCGGGCCGGAAATCGAGTACGAGGTCTACGACCGCCGCGGCTACAAGGCGGGCTGGTTGCTGGCCAAGGTCAGCGACGATGACGACCTCGCCATCCTGGAGCAATACGAAGCCAGCCTGCGCGAGAGCCGGGACGAGGCGCGCATCGATGCCTACATCGACAGCTTGGATGCCCGCGCCTGGGCATAAAGGAGGGATCAATGGGAAAGCTCTACAACGAAGAAAAAGTCTTGTATTTCGCCAATCAGGCGCAAGGCCTGCACGTTTCAGACCGAGAGGCAAGTGATACAGACCTATCCAATATCGTTCGCCATCTGCTTGGAAACCGACTGATCGAGAAGGTGGCTGCGGACGACTCGGGAGACTACTTCAAAACCACTCTGGCCGGCGAACGTCGGCTGCTGGAATTGCAGATCAAGTGGCGTACAAGCCGCAACAAGGATGTCACCGAGCACCGGGCGCGCCTTGCAGAGCTTGAAGACTAAAAACCCCTGACCAGGGCGAACTGGCCAGGGGCTACAGACTGATCCGCACGAACGAATCACCACGGAGATTACCCCATGACAGCTACCGCTGAAAGCCCGGAGCAGGTTGTCGACGAGCAGCGCCTGCAGGTCGCCGAGTACAAGCCGACGGCGGCCGCCCTGGCCAAGCTCAGGCAGCAGTACGACGGCGTCGTCTACGACGTCCGGACCACCAAGGGCATGAAGGACGCCAAGGAGGCCCGAAAAACCGTTCGCGGCTACCGCACCTCGCTGGAGAACAAGCGCAAGGAGATCAAGGCGCCCGCCCTTCAGCGCTGCCGCGACATCGACGACGAGGCCAAGATCATCACCGCCGAGCTGCGCAAGCTCGAGGAGCCCATCGACGAACAGATCAAGGCCGAGGAGCAGCGCAAGCAGCGCGAGAAGGAAGAGGCCGAGCGGCGCGAGCGTGAGCGCGTCGACAAGATCCGCGGCGATATCGAGGCTATCCGCCGCACGCCAGCCGACCTGATCGGCAAGTCGGCGGCCGAGCTCGGAGCCGCCGCCCACGACCTGCGCATGCAGCCTATCGGTGAAGACCGCTTCGCCGAGTTCGCGCAGGAGGCGCTGGCCGCCAAGCAACAGGCCATGCAGCAACTGGCCAGCATGATCGAGGCCGCCAAGGCACAGGAAGAGCTTGCCGAGATGAAGCGCAAGCAGGCCGAGCAGGAAGCGGCCAAGGCTGAGGCGGTGGATATCCCCGCCCCCGCCGGCACTGAGCCCGAGCAGCCCGATATTACCGAGCCGGTGGCCGAGCCTCGCCGCCCCATCGACACCCGCCGACTGGCAGCGGCCGCCGAGGCCGGCACGCGCCACCAGGTCGGCCTCGACCCCGCGCAGCCAGGCGGTGACCGAACCGTCGTCGCCGACGTCGGTACCGACAGCCGCCTGGCCGCCATCCGTGCCGATCTGATCGGCAATGCCGGCCTGTATTCCACGCAGGCGGACGCCGTCATCGAGTCCATTCAGGCCGGCCGCATCCGCTACTTGTCCATCACGGAGTAATCGTCATGACCGCCAACACCATCACCATCGAAGACGCCCGTCAGCAGCTGATCGAAACCCATCGCGTCGCCACGCTCGGCATGCCGGAAGACGTCTGGCTGTCGCTGCGCGGGCTCGGTATCGGGGCCAGCGAGGCCGCAGCAGCCGTCGGGGCCAGCGAGCACCGCACGCCGTTCGAGATCGCCGAGCGCAAGCTGGGCCTGGTCAGCGACGACGCCGACGCCAACTACCGCCGCAAGATGAAGATGGCCATGGGCCACGTCATGGAGCCGGTGACCGCCGCCCGCTTCGCCGAGTTCACCGGGCTCAACGTGCAGAACTACAACTTCATGCTGGCCCACCCCGAGCACCCGTTCATGCTGGCCAACATCGACCGCCGCATCGTCGGCGTCACCGACGCACAGGCCGCCTGGCTCGAGCTGGTCATGGGCCAGACCGTGAAGGGCCCCGGCGTGGCTGAGCTCAAGAACGTCGAGTTCGCGCAGGGCTGGGGCAAGCCGGACAACGTGCACACCACCGGCGGGCTGTGCACCAGTGGCGAGGTGCCGGAAGACTACTTCATTCAGGTGCAGCAGCAGCTGGCCGTCACCGGCTACGAGTGGGGCTTCCTGGTGGTGACCATCGCCGGCTGGGAGACCCGCTGGTACCCGATCCTGCGCGACGACGAGCTGATCGATGACCTGATCGCCCTGGAAGGCGACCTGTGGGCCGCCATTCAGCGCGGCGAGCTGCCGGACATCGATGTCGAGCACCCGAAGGCGCTCGACCTGCTCAAGCGCCTCTATCCGGGTACCGACGGCCGCGTGGTGGCAATGGCCGAGCTCGAGCACTGGAAGAAGGTCGAGGAGGACGCCAAGTCCGAAATCAAGGCCCTGGAGACCACGGCGAAGACGGCCCGCGCGCGAATCCTGAAGGCAATGGGCAGCGCCGCCGTGGCCGCCTTCCCCGACGGCACCTGCTACCGCCGCAAGGAAGTGAAGCGGGCCGGCTACGAGGTGGCGCCCACCAGCTACATCGACTGCCGCGTCGCCAAGCTCAACAAGGCGGAGCTCGAGCAGCTAGAGGAGAGCGCCGCCCAAGACGAGAAGGCGGCCTGACATGGGCGAGATCACCGTCATCCCCAAGCGGCGGCCGGCACCCGCCGAGCCGCCTCGCCTGTCGCCCCGCGAGCTTGCGCGGACCTTCATCATCCAGCAGTACAGCGACGGGCACTTCGACGTGATCGAAGGCGACCGCCGCGTCGACCGTCTCGCCTGGGACGAGATGCTGGGCCATGTGGCCCAGCTCACCCACCGCCGTCTCGGCACCCCTCTCTACGCCATGCGCACGCCCGATGAGGAGTTCGAGCGCGAAGCCCTCATCCGTGGCTACGTCAAAAGGAGCGAATCATGACCACCGACACCCAGACCGCCGAGGCCGTCCAGCAGCAGAACCTGCAAGAGCCTGAGTTCCACGCCCCGACGGAAACCGGTACCGCCAGCGGCGTCGAGCTGGCCACCAACGAGGTGCGCAACCAGTTCATGCAGGCCATGACGCCGCGCACCTTCGACGACGTGTGGCGCATGTCCGACATGATCGCCCAGAGCGACCTGGCGCCGAAGGACTACAAGGGCAAGCCCGGCAACGTGATGATCGCCTGGCAGACCGGCGTCGAGCTCGGCATCACCAGCCCGCTTCAGGCCATCCAGAACATCGCGGTGATCAACGGTCGGCCCACCATCTGGGGCGACATGATGCTGGCCATCTGCCGCGCGGCGCCGGCCTGGTCGGAGGCCGACTTCGCCGAGTGGATCGAGGGCGAAGGCGCCCAGATGGTCGCGCACTGCACCGTGCGTCGCCGGCCGAACGGCAACGTCGCCCACTACACCTTCAGCATGGCCGACGCCAAGGACGCCGGGCTGCTGGGCAAGCAAGGCCCCTGGCAGCAGTACCCGAAGCGGATGCTGCAAATGCGCGCCCGCGGCTTCGCGCTGCGCGACACCTTCACCCCCGAGCTGAAGGGCATCCGCATGGCCGAGGAGGAGCGTGACATCACCCCCGAGGCCGGACAGCCTGTCCAGCAGGCACCCGCCAACGGCGGCCAGCAGCAGCGTGCCGGTACCGCCAGCCGGGTCGGCGACAAGCTGGCCCAGCGCCGCCAGAAGTCCCAGCAGCGCCGCCAGGCGCAAGAGGTCTACGAGACCACGGCCGAGACCAAGGCGGACGCCCCCTCGTCGGAGGGCGCCGGCCCCGGCGGTGAGATCACCTGCGCCTACGTCTGCGAGCAGATCAAGAAGGCCACCACCCGGGACGAGATGGCCGAGGCCATCGACCTGGCTCGCCACGTGCCGGAGTCCGACCACGGGGTGGTCAACGAGGCCTACAAGGCGCGCCTGGCCGAACTGAAGACCAGCGCGCAGTAACTCACCAGGGCGGCCCACGCGGCCGCCCGCCTACAAGGAACCGCCATGGCACGCGGAGTGAACAAGGTCATCCTCATCGGCCACCTGGGGCAGGATCCGGAGACGCGCTACATGCCGTCCGGCAACCCGGTTGCCAATCTGAGGCTGACCACCACCGACAGCTGGACCGACCGCCAGAGCGGGCAGCGCCAGGAGCGCACCGAGTGGCATAGCGTCGTGCTGTTCAACAAGTTGGCCGAGATCGCCCAGCAGTACCTGCGCAAGGGCTCCAAGGTCTACATCGAGGGGCGGCTTCAGACCCGCAAGTGGCAGGGGCAGGACGGCCAGGACCGCTACAGCACGGAAATCGTCGCCAACGACGTGCAGATGCTCGACTCCCGCGGCGAGCAGGGCCAGCAGTCCGGCGGACATGACCGCGGCTACAGCTCACCGCAAGGCTATGGCGAGCAGCGCCGGCCGCCACAGAGCCAGCCGCCCGGTTACGGCGCGCCACCGCCCAGCCAGGCCCCGCAAGGCGGTGGCGGCTTCGACGACTTCAACGACGAGATCCCGTTCGCCCGCTTCCCGAATATCGCCGGGGGCTAGGGCCATGAGGAGGCAACATGCCAACGATTGATCGAAACGGCACCGTGAGCTTCGGCGATGCCAGCCTGAATGTCTGGGAAGACCCAGAGCGCCGCGACGCATTGCAGTGGCGGGAGTGGGAGCGCCAGTTCAAGAAAGACGTCTTTCTGCGAATGGCTCAGCAGCTGCGGCGCCTGGGCTGGAAGACCGAGGTGCCCGCCGACATGATCGAGCAGTACAGTCGCAGCTTCGCCGAAGGCTACCGCTACTGCCAAAAAGGCGACCTACAGGGTCGGCTCGAAGTCACCGGCAGGTGCATCAAGCTCGAAATGTGGCAGAACGTGGCCAACGTCGAGAATCCCAACGGCGGCCGCTATGACTTCGACAAAGAGAAGCGCATGCCCTACCTGTTGTGGCTGGAAATGGAGCGCACTCGCCGCCGGCTGCGCGCCTACCTGTGCAACGTCTTCACCGGGTACGAGTTCAACGACAAGATGCGCGATGGGCGTCATGCTGAACGCGGGCCGGGCGCGCTCACCGCCCTGGAATGGGTCGAGCAAGCCAATCGCTCCAGCGGCCACTACGTCGCGGAGCTGGGCCATGCCCGCATCGGCATGGCGTGCAATGCCAGGTCCGCCGACGGTGGCACCATCACCCATGGCGCGCGCGTCTACGCGATCGGCTACGACGACCGGATGGTGGTCGGCACCGCCTACTACAACCTCAACAACATGTGGTGGGTGGTCACCGGCAAGTACGGGGTGCTCAACCTTCACAGCGGCGCCATCTATCTCGACTCCCCGGGGGACCTGCGCCGCAAGCGCAACGACGGCCGGCGGCGCAGACGTCTCGAGCAGGAGCTGGCGAAGGCCATCAAGGCGATGGACTTCCGGCGAGCCGAAACCCTGAAAGGTATCCTGTTTCCGGCCGACGAGCCGCTCTACATGATTTGGCACAAGGGTCATGGCGCCTACCACCGCGCCGGTGCCAGCGGGTACACCAGCAACCCTATCGAGGCCGGCAAGTTCACCTGGAAAGAGCTGGGCCGCTTCCGCCCCGCCGACGGCAGCATGGAGGACGACCTGAGCCGGATCGTCCCGCTCGACGCCGATCAAGCCAAGGCGGCCTGACCGTTCCCCGCTCCCGCGGGGCTCAACCACCCTGCCCCGCCATGCCGCGGGGCTTCCTGATTCTGGAGGTTCGCATGCAGTGCGATTGCCAAACGAAGGTCGCCGAGAAGATGGCCGAGCACGTCAAGGCGAAGCTGCCCGAAGGCTTCAAAGACTTCGATGCCAAGCTCAAGGGCTACGGCTTCGCCATGGCCGGCAACCGACTGATGTCGCCGTTCATGATCAGCTACCAGGGCGAGACCTGGGTACCGAAGAAAAACGGCGATGGCTTCAAGCGGCAGAAGGTCGACACCTTCATCACCGCCAACTTCTGCCCCTTCTGCGGCAAGGCAGCCAAGCTTGATAGCGACCAGGAGGCGGCATGAGCAAGCTCAGCCACGACGGCCCGACTACCTACCACATCCACATCCCGCTTCACGTCCTGCTGAGCTACAGCGACAAGAAGCTCGGCGAGATAGTCACCCACCCGGACGGCGTGCAGGCAGCACGCGCCGAGCTGCGAGAGATGCAGCTGATGGGCATGACTGTCTTGGCTGCCGGCAAGTGCGACAACAAGAACCCCGACGGCTCGTGCGCCGGGCATCCAAGCGCCACGAAGGAGGCGGCATGAAAACCATTGTCGAGTTCAGTGCGTGCTTCCTGGAGCCGATCATGCGCTTCGCTGACCAGGACGGCGTGCAAGAGAAGCTGATCGGAATGCAGGCCATCCCGGCCGCCAAGGGCGGTGTGCTGCTGGCCGCGTCCAATGGCCATGTCGCCATCATCGCGCGCGACCCCCAGGGCCGAATGGTCGGCAACAACCCCATCGTCTTCGCCCCTGAGGCCAAGCTTGTCGAGGCGTCGGTAGCGCATCCGCGCAGCCGCTTCTACCTCACCGACGCAGGCCTGGCTGTGATCTTTGATCGGAAGCCTCAAAACGCTGGCGAGTCTCTGCTGGATACCTGCCTGACTGCCGGCAAGGCCCGGTTGATCAAGTGCGACCCGTTGAACATTGCGAGCGTCTTCCCCGAGCAGGCGGCGCCGGACGTTGGCAGTGCGTCGAGCTTCAGCCTCAACGCTCACTACGTCGGCATGTTCAGCGACTCTTTCTCGGCCATGGCAGGAATGGAGCGCGACGACCGGGAAGGCGTGGAGCTGCGCTGCGAGCTGCCTGAAGCAGGGAGGCGGAGCCGAAAAATCCTCGTCTTGCCCATCACAAACCACGTTGAGGCGGCAGGGGTGATCATGAACATTCATGCCGACCCGGTCGCGTACACCAAGGACTGGATGCAGGCCAGGGCCAAGCCGAGGGTTCGCGTGGTACCGGGCGGGAGGCTGGTGGCATGAGCGACAAGACGCAAATTGAGTGGACCGATGCCACCTGGAACCCTATTCGTGGGTGTTCTCGTGTCTCCGAGGGCTGCCGGCACTGTTATGCCGAAAGCCAGGCGGCGCGGATCATCGCCATGGATCGCGGTCGCGGCGTCCCCGAGGGGAAGGGCGCCTACGACGGGCTGCTCGCCAAAGGCGGCCAGTGGAACGGCGCCATTCGGATGCTTCCCGGGCTGCTCACGCAGCCGATTCGCTGGACCAAGCCACGCAAGATATTCGTGAACAGCATGAGCGACCTGTTCCACGAGAGCGTGCCGTTCGAGTTCGTGGCCGCCGTGTTCGGCGTCATGGCCAGCACGCCCCACCACACCTACCAGGTGCTGACCAAGCGTCCCCAGAGGATGCTGGAGTTCTTCGCCTGGCTGGCCCAGCAAGCCAAGGGGGCCAATGAGCGCTACATGAGCTCTAACCGGTACCGGGGTGGCGTCGAGGCACGGCAGGCGCTTCGCGACCAAGGGAAGGCGTCTCTGGATGAGCCACGGCCTCCCGTGGAGATGGTGCGCGGGCTGTACGACATAGCGACACCGATCATCAGCCCGCACATGGACGGCCAGTCCCGCTATCACCACCTGCAGCATCTTGGCGAGAGACACTGGCGAAGCTGGCCTCTCGATAACGTCTGGCTCGGCGTAAGCGTTGAGGACCAAGCCACGGCTGAGGAGCGGATACCGCTGCTGCTCGAGACGCCGGCCGCCGTCCGATGGCTGAGCATGGAGCCGCTACTGGGGCCGGTGTGCTTCGCGGGGATGTGGATTCCTTTCAAAAACCCCGCCATCCACGTGAACATGCTTGAGCGGCTGGATTGGGTAGTGGTCGGCGGCGAGTCCGGCAAGAAAGCGCGCCCGATGCACCCGGATTGGGCTCGGGTCATTCGCGATCAATGCGCCGGTGCTGAGGTGCCGTTCCTGTTCAAGCAGTGGGGTGAGTGGATCCCCATGTTGGGCCAGGCCGAGGGCGTGAGCGTCCGTGGCGAGAAGCACATCTTCGACGACGGCACCGTGATGGGCTGGGCCGGGAAGAAGTCTGCTGGCCGCCTGCTCGACGGTCAGCAACACGACGACTACCCGAGGGCGCGCCAATGAACCTACTGACCAGCATCGCCGCCATGCTCGGCACCAAGGCCCGGACATGGGCCGGCATCCCGATACCTCGCCACGAGGCGCCCCGCACGGCAGCGTACGACGACAGCGCCGGCACGCCGCCAAGCGCCGCGCGCGACGACGCGCCAGGCGGCTCAACCACTTCTGACAGGCCACCCCACCGAGGTGGCCTTTTTCATGCTCGAGGAGACCGACATGCACGACATCGACACCGTTTTCGAGGCCTGGCACCGGGCCGCCCAAGCCAGCGCCCTCGCCGCCCAGCAGCTCGAGGCCTGGCTGTCATGACCGGTCAGCCGCACCCCGAGAGCCCCAATGGGCTGTGGGCCAAGCACGGCTACCAGGTCGAGCGCATCCCGCGTCGCGGGAGCGGCGGCCATCACCGCATCATCCGCGACCCCAAGGGGCGCGTCGTGCTTCAGGACGCTGGCCATGCCGGCGAACTGGAGTGGATCAAGGCCAACCTGGAGGGCGGCAGGCATGATTGAGCAGCGCGAGATTCGGCACTTCCACCTGTTCTGCGGGCTGGGAGGCGGAGCCAAGGGCTTCAATCGCGGGAACGCGCGCGTCGGCAACATGGAGGCGCGCTTCCGCTGCATCGGCGGAATCGACGTCGACCCTGGCGCCATCGCCGACTTCCAGCGCCTGTCCGGCGCGCCCGGTACCGCACTCGACCTGTTCGACCGTGACCAGTACCGAGACTTCCATGGCGAGGAGCCGCCAGCGGACTGGCGCGAGGCCACGCCCGCCGACATTCAGGCGGCAGCCGGCGGCGAGACGCCGAACATCGTCTTCCTGAGCGCGCCCTGCAAGGGCTTCAGCGGCCTGCTGTCACAGTCGCGCAGCACCACGCCCCGGTACCAGGCGCTCAACCGCCTGACGCTTCGCGGCATGTGGCTGACCATGGAGGCATTCGCTGACGACCCGCCGGAGCTGATCATCTTCGAGAACGTCCCTCGCATCGCCAACCGGGGCCGACCTCTCCTCGATCGCATCGTGACCATGCTCGAGCACTACGGCTACCACGTCGCGGAGACCACGCATGATTGCGGCGAGATCGGGCACCTCGCCCAATCCCGCAAGCGCTTCCTGCTGGTGGCCAGGCACGCCGAGAAGGTGCCGCCCTTCCTCTATGAACCGGTTCGCCGCCCGCTGCGAGCCGTAGGCGACGTGCTGGGCGACATGCCGTTGCCCGGCGACGAGATGGCCGGCGCCATGCACCGCATCCCGCGCCTGCAATGGAAGACGTGGGTCAGGCTCGCCTTCGTGGAGGCTGGCAGCGACTGGCGGTCGCTGAACCGGCTGGCAGTCGAAGACGGCTTCCTCAAGGACTACCTGCTGGTACCCGAGGGACGTAACAACGGCTACCTGGGCGTGCACGACTGGCGAGAAGCGGCCGGCACTGTGGCCGGCGCCAGTCGCCCGGGGAACGGCAAGTTCTCCGTAGCAGACCCTCGCTTCAATCAGTCAGCCAAGTGGAAGGACGGCCAGGCCTACGGCGTCCGCCGCTGGGACGGCCCCACTGGCGCAATCACCGGGCAGAAGTCACCCGGGCAAGGTGCTTTCGCCGTCGCGGACCCTCGCCGCACCGGGCCGTCATTCGGCAAGTACATGGTCACCCGCTGGGACGAGCACAGCGGAACCGTCATATCGGGCAGCACTACCGGACAGGGAGCCTATGCCGTCGCCGACCCACGGCCAGGCCTGAGCCGCGGCAAGGGCGACCACTACCTTACCGCCGGACACTACGGCGTCGTGCCCTGGCAGGCCCCATGCGGCGCCGTCTCGGCATCCGCGGGCCACGACAACGGCAGTTGGTCGGTGGCCGACCCACGCCTGCCCGAGCCCAACGACAAGCTGGTGGCCGTGATCCGGTCACTGGACGACTGCTGGCACCGGCCGTTTACGACGCTCGAGCTCGCCGCCTTGCAGGGGCTCGTCGACCCCTGTGAGCACCTGGAGCTGGAAGGGCTGAACGACAGCGCCTGGCGTGAACGCATCGGCAACGCGGTACCCGCGCCGGCCGCCGAGGCCATTGCTGGCGTCATGGGTACCACATTGCTGCTGGCTTGGAGTGGCGAGACGTTCGCCCTGGGCAGCACGCCGATATGGGTTCGCCAGGTCGCTGCCGGCCTATCGCTACACCAACCCGAGAAACCCGACCCCAAGGCTGCCCACTGAGGCGGCCCTCTTCTTTCTGGAGACCCTATGAACAGCCCTGTAATGCGATACCACGGCGGCAAGTGGCGGCTTGCACCGTGGATCATGTCACAGTTTCCGCCGCATTCAGCCTTCGATGTTTACGTTGAGCCTTTCGGCGGAGCTGCTGGGGTGCTTCTCCAGAAGATTCCCTCAAAGCATGAGGTTTACAACGATCTGGACGAGGACGTGGTGAATGTCTTTCGCGTTCTTCGAGACCCGTGGAAAGCCCAGCATCTCGCGAAGCTCTGTCGCCTCACGCCGTTTGCTCGCAGTGAGTTCGAATTGGCCTACCAGCCCACCACCGATCCCGTTGAGCGAGCCCGGCGCACCCTATTCCGCGCTTCAGCCGGGTTTGGGTCCGCATCTGCGACAGCTGGGACGAGCGGTTTTCGAACTTACACCGGAGAAGACGGACCTCGAGGCAAGATCGCCGCCACCTGGCTGGACTACCCACGAGTCATTGCCAGCTACGTTGAGCGCCTCCAAGGGGTAATTGTCGAGAACCGTCCTGCCCTCGACGTGATGCTTCAGCATGACCGAGAGCGCGCCCTTCACTACGTAGACCCACCCTACCTGGACTCAACTCGCCAGAAAGGCCACCGGCTCGTCTATCGCCATGAAATGGATGAGGCCGAGCACATAGAGCTCCTCACGGGGCTGAAGTCGCTGCAAGGGTTCGTCGTGCTATCCGGCTATGACAGCGATCTGTACCGAGAATCACTGCCTGGATGGCATCTAGTGCAGAAAGACGTTCAAGCCTCTGGCCAGCGTGGTGGAGCAACCCGGACTGAATGCCTGTGGTTATCCCCTCGCGTTGTCCAGCAGCAGCGCCAAGCCGACATGTTCGCCACCGCCTAACCTTCGCCGCCCGCCGGGCGGTACCGCAACCTGGAGACATCGCCATGTGGTTCAAGAACCTTCGTCTGTATCGCCTGCCCGCCGCCGGCAGCATCGCCGTTGAAGCCCTGGCCGAGGCCATGGGCCGCTTCGCCACCCGCGACATGGGCGGCCACGAGGCCAAGCACCTAGGCTGGGTGCCGCCGGCCGGGCGCAAGAGCGACACCCTGGTCCACGCCATCCAAAACCAGTTCCTGCTGACCATGCAGCGTCAGGAGCGAATCCTGCCCTCGTCCGTGGTGAAGGAGGAGGTGGAGGCCCGCTGCGAGGAGATCGAGGCCGTTCGCGGCGGCCCGGTACCGCGCGCGGAGAAGATGAGCATCAAGGAGCAGGTCTACGAGGAGTTCCTGCCCCGCGCCTTCGTGCGCAGCCATCGGGTCGACCTCTGGTGGGACATGGCCGGCGGCATGATCGCGGTCAACACCTCGTCGGCGAAGCGTGCCGAGGAGGCCCTGGACCTGCTGCGCGCCACGCTGGGCAGCCTGAAGGTGCTGCCGGTTGCCACCCACTCGCTGCCGACGCGCGTCATGACGCATTGGCTGCAAGACCCGAGCCTGCGCCCGTCCTGGCTCGAAGTCGGCGACAGCGTACAGCTCCGTGAGAAAGGCGACGACGGCAAGGTAACGGCCAAGAACGTCGACCTCGACACCGACGACATGCAGCAGCTGTTGGAGTGTGGGCGCCAGGCCTCTCAGCTGAGCATCACCCTCGATGAGCGGGTATCGCTGACGCTGACCGATGACCTGACGCTCAAGAGCCTGCGCTTCTCCGATGCCTTGCTGGACGAGGCCGGCGATACCGACGACGACGGCGACGCCGTCTTGCGGCTCGAGACCGACTTCATCCTGATGGTCAACGCCCTGCGCGACGTCATCAAGCTGCTGCTGACCGGACTGGGCGGCGAGGCCGTGCCCGAGTTCAAGAGCATGGATGAGTCGGCGCCTACGCCCGCCTCGCCTGGCGCCGACGAGCCCGACCCGCTGCTGAGCGAGGCCAAGGCCTTCGTGATCGAGAGCGGGCGAGCGTCGATATCCGCCGTGCAGCGGAAATTCAAGATCGGCTACAACCGCGCGGCGCGCCTCATCGAGGACCTGGAGCGTCAGGGCGTGGTTTCCCCCATGGACAACAGCGGCGCCCGTAAGGTGCTCAAGGAGGTGGCATGACATCGCTGGCCCACACCCCGGCCGAGACGGCAGCCTGCTCGTTCTGCGAGCAGGTCATGCAGCGCAACCAGGAGTTGGAAGACGACAAGGCTCGCCTGGCCGAGCAGCTCGACCTGTCCGACCAGCTCGCGGACCTGGCGGAGGCGCGCCGGCACCTGGATGAAGTCATCCGCCGCTCCGGCATGCTCAAGAAGCCGACCACCTTCCTGGAAGCCGTGGTCGCCGTCTGCGCAGATAACCACGAGCTGCGCCGGCAACTGGCCAATCACCGCGCCTGACCGCCCGCCTACTACCGCTGGAGCCCATGATGAACACACACGCCCACGAGAGCGGGCGCGCGCCCGTGCGCGCCTCGCTCGACCCCTACGACGAGGCTATCCGTCTGGCCCTGGACAACAGGGACTTGCGCGAGGAGTTGGCTGTCGCCCTGCGCCGCGCCGAGAGCGCGGCCGCCAGTCGGGACAAGGCCAAGGCCGAAGCCGACCAGCAGCGCGAACGCGCCGACCGCCTGGCCGCCGAAAAGGCGGCCGGCAAGAAGGAGCTGGCCCAGACTCGCCACCAGGCGAGACAGCGCGTCCAGCAACTGGAAGCCGAGCTGGCCCGCAAGGAGAAGGCGCCCGCCGAGAAGGCCGGCGAGGATCCGGGGCCGCACGCCACGATCAAGAGCGACGACGGTCGCGTCGTCGTTCAGCTGGCCTTCAACCAGGTGCACATCCACGAGCCCGACCGCTGGTACATGGTCAGCAGCAAGCCGCTCGACCAGGCGGAGAAGCACCGCCTGGTCTTCTGCGGGCTGATCGACGGCATCATGGCCGGCGACGACGCCGTCTTCATCAAGGGCGCCATCCACCGCCTGGCCGGCCACTGGCGCAAGGAGAACGGCTGCCAGCGCATCGAAGACCTGGACCTGCCGGCGCGCGTCGTCACCCAGCTTGAGGACGCCGGCTACGAGCTGGTGAGCGAGATCGGTACCGAGGCCAAGCGCAAGGCGCTCGCCGGCATCAAGGGTATCGGCCCGGCCACCATCCAGAAGATCGCGCGCGCCGTGCGCAAGGCAGGTGGCCGGTGACCAACTTCGATCTTCACGAGAGAGCCCAGCAGCTGGCCGACAACGAGTCGGCCTATCAGTTGGCCCGCCGGCTGATAGAGATGGAACAGGACCGCGACCAGCTGCGCGGCTGCTTTCACAACGCCTGCGAGGAGCTGGCTGCCCTGAAGGCCGCCCTGGTGGACGAGGGCGAAGAGGTACCGACAGGGCCGGCGCTTTCGCTGGTGGAGAGGCTGAAAGCCAGGCTGGCTAAGGCAGAGCAGAGGGTGGAGCGTGAGGCGACCGGATTCCGGGCAATGTGCGAGGCCTTTCAGCGCCTCGAGGAAATCGTTGGCATGGACACCGGCGGATGGAATGGGCCGGCGCCCGCCCTCAATGCAGTGGAGAGCATCGTGCAGCGGCGTGACGCCTTGGCGGCATACGCCGAGGATCTTCGCAAGGCTGGCAATCGCGCCATCTGCTACGGCGGCGCCGAGAGCCCGGACGACTGGCACAGGGTGCTGACTCAGGCGCCGGAAGTCAGCCTAGCGCTCCGCGACGCCGGTGAGCGCGCCAAAGGCGCTTCAGCCATTCGGCATCTGACCCAAGGAGAAGGCTGGGAAGACCAGGACCTGCGAAAAGTGATTGATGACTACATCGCCACCGTCGTCCAGGTAAGCCAGGCCACGAAGGAGACGCTCGATGGAGACTGAGCTTCCGCCACTCACTGAAGCTGTGGTGCAGGATGTGGTCTACGCCTGGTGCGCCCGCGCCAAGCACGAAATCACGATCCCCAACTGCGGGGCCGTGTGGGGCCCGGAGGCCGACGTGGCATCGGTGACCAAGGCCCGGCTCGGCCACGCCTTCGAGATCAAGGTCAGCCGCGCCGACTGGCTGGCCGAGCTGCGCCATATCCGCGGAGACTGCCGCTGCCACGATGGTCGATATCGCTGCGCCAAGTTCGCCAGGGCGGAGACGCTGGCCGATGCCAAGGCGCACGCCCTGGAGACAGCCCGCATGGCCGAGGCTGGGTCGAACTGCTGCGGCCTGGTGCCGCCGTCGTATTTCTGGATGGTGACAGCGCCGGGGATCGTAAAGGAAGGCGAGCTGCCAGAGTTCGCCGGCCTGATGGAGGTCGTGCCCTACCGTCACGGCACCCACCAGGCCCATGGCTACCGGGTTACCGAGACATGACCAGCGCCCCGCCTACATCGCGTGAAGATGCTCGACAACCAGCTGATGGCCATGGCCCGGGGCGTGACCCTGCGCTACTGGCAGCAACGGAGGAATGCAGCGTGAAAGCCCGACGCAAGAACTCGCTCAACCAAGATATCCGCGCCGGCTGGCGTCCGATCGGCGCTCAGCGCGCCCGCAAGCTGCGCCGCCGTGGCGAGCACGTCGAGTGGCGCCCTGCCCTTCACTCCCTTGCCTGGCAGCCTGAAGGCGCACCGCTCCCGGATGGTGTTGTCGAGGTGCGACCGGGCGAGTACGAAGCCGAGTGCCGCGGCTGTCACGAGTACCAACCCATCGTCTGCGACCTCAGCGAGATCCCCGCTGAGGACTATGAACACTGGTGCGGCGGCTCGCCGATGTGCTGCCCATAGAGAGGACTACTGACATGATCATCGATATCGAAGCGCTGGAGGCCGCCGCCAAGGCGGCCACGCCAGGCCCTTGGGTGCGCGGCACTTACGGCGGCATCTACCCCGACGACGAGAACACCCGCGGGCCCTGCATCGTCCACGCCCGGTACTCCGACCACACCAGCCGCCCCAACGCCGAGGCCAACGAGACCTTCGTGGCCGCCGCCAACCCCAAGGTGGTGCTGGGATTGCTGAGACGGCTGCGCGATGCCGAGGGCAACCACGCGGCGTCGTGCATCTACTGCGGCGAAGCCATCATCTACGACACGCGCAAGGTCGACGACATGGAGGCCGCCCACCGGCTGCTGATGGAGCACGACCGCCAGTGCCCGAAGAACCCGGTGGCTCAGCGGCTTCAGGCGGTCGAGCAGGAGAACGAGCGCCTGAAGGCGGAGAATGAGCGCCTGGCCGGCGTGTCGCCCCACGGCCATGTACTGAACACCCGCGACCTGATGCTGGCCGAGGAGAAGCTGGAAGCTGCTACCGACTATGCCGAAGACCGGGCCCGGATGCTGGGCATGGTGGCGGAGCGGCTGGGCGTTGCCGGCGAGCCCCACCAGGGCAAGGATGAACAGATCCTGGAAGCGCTGGACACCCTTATTGAGCGCAGCCGGCGCATGGAAGAAGCCATCGACTTCGCCTGCGCGCCCGACATGTGGGAGGAGCGCACCGACCTGGCCGGCGAGGTCTACGAGTACAAGTACCTGGAGTGGTATGTCGACGTGCTTCAGGAGGCGCTGACGCCTCACGAACTGCACCCCGACGACGCCATGGTGGAAGCCGCGGCGCTGGCCATGCGCAAGAAGCTCGCCGACAAGCGAGGCGAAGGCCGGGGCGGCTGGGAGACCTGCAGCATCCCCCGCCTGAACAGCATGCTGGTCAACCACATCGCCAAGGGCGACCCGGTGGACGTGCTCAACTTCGCCGCCATGATCCACGCCCTTGGCGGGCGCACCAGCCTCGATCGCGCGGCCCCGAGACAGCCCGGTGAGGCACCGCCCTGGTACGTCACCGACGACAAGCCGTGGTTCGCCTACTGTCCCGATCAGGGCCTGATGGCCTTCGGTACCGAGGCCGAGGCCGTCGAGCAGGCCACCGACTTCATCGACAGTTGGTTGGATGGCGACACCGGCTGGGATGAGCAAGTCGCCCAGGTGTTCGTCGGCCGCGCGACCCAGATCAGCAGCCAAGTAGATCGCGTCGACCGTCCGGACGAGAGTCAACTGGATGAAGACGGTTGCGACCCCGAAGGCTACCACTGGGGCGACTTCGAGTACGTGTGCAACTACAAGGTGCAGCCGGTGGTCAGCGACGCCGCCAAGGCGTGGGCAGCCACCAGCGGCGGCGACACGTCCGGCTACGACCTGGTGGCCCACATGAAGCGCCAGATAGCGTTCTCGACCCGCGCCTTCGGCCCCGGCAGCCGCTGCCAGGGCGTAACCGACCATATCCGCAAGGAGCTCAAGGAGATCGAGGCCGCCCCGCACGACCTCGAGGAGTGGATCGACGTCGCGTCGCTGGCCCTGGACGGCGCCTGGCGTGCCGGCTACTCCGCCGAAGAGGTGGCGGCCGGTCTGGGCGCGAAGCTCGTCAAGAACGAGGGGCGCGACTGGCCGGACTGGCGAACCGTCGACCCCACCAAGGCCATTGAGCACAACCGGCAGAGCGAGGAATCGTGATGGAGACCGCCAGCTATCAGGACGATGATCAGCGCGCCGTGCTCACCCTGAGCATCGAGGGCGCCAAGTTCAGCGAAATGGGCATGGGGCGCGTCGGCGAGATATTCGGCCTGCTGGCCCAAGTCGCTGGCGAGGACTCGGTGCTGGTCCGGTATTCCGGCGGCGAGATCATCATCAAGGAGGGGCGCCCGGGCGGCGCCTCTGACTCCCATAGGTCCGCCGTGGAAAAAGCGTGCGACAACTGGTTGGAGAGCGAGGGACTAAGCATGGCCTCGCCCGAGGCCTGGTGGGCAACTAAGGCATGGATGAAGGCCAGGGGCTTTGACTGGCCCGAGGAGGCGGAAGGTGCCTAGCTTTGTATGGCGGCCGAAGCCGCCCACCCTGGATGAAGTCGTGGCCGCGGGAGGCGTGGCCCACTACTGGGCGCGCGGCTGGAACTTCAACCGGCCAGTCATCGCCGAGGTGTCGGTCTCCACCCGCGTCGACCCGCTGGAGAACTTCGTGACCGTGGTGAGCGTCGGCGGCCAGCAGGTGCTCGAGCCCACCACCAGCCCGCGTTTCACCAACCACGAGATGCTGCCGGGATGGGCGCCCTTGGAGTGGGCCGGCCCCATTCCTGAGCCGCAGAGTGAAAGTGATTGACGGAGGTAAAGTACTCATGGTCAAAGGCTATCTGACCACCAAGGATCTGTGTGAGCGCTACAGAGTCGAGCGCACCACCCTTTATCGGTGGATGAAGCGCAAGGAGAACCCACTGCCGGCACCGCGCATCAGCGGCAAGGCGGGCCTCAATCGCTGGGCAATCGACGACATCGAAGCCTACGAAGCCTCACTCGAAGCAGCCTGACCGGCCGCCACCACCTGCTGCAACCTACCCCACCACGCCTGGTACGCTTCCTCCTGCTCGGCCAGGTAGTCGTAGTGATCGTAAACCCGCCACTGTCCGGGCATGGTGTGCCCCAGCATCTTCTCGGCGATATGCGGCGCCGTGAGGTCCGACAGATTGGTTCGCACCGTGCGCCGAAGGTCGTGCATGGACCAGTGCGCCATCTCGACCTTCCGGTGCCGGCGCAGCCACTGCATGATGTTGTAGGGCAGCGGCAAAAGAGAGCTACGGCTGATTCTCTCCTCACTATCCCTGTTATTGAACAGCGGCCCCTCTGTAGGCGATGCCGAAAGCTGCATAGCCTCCTTCACCAACTCCTTAACGGGCTCGATGATCGGTCTGACGATCGGCAGCCCGGTCACCTTCCCTGTCTTGTGATTCTCGGGCGGAACCGTCCACACCCCTTTATCAAGATCCCAATGCACCTTATCGCTTAGCCGGAGCTCGCCAGTGCGGCAACCAAAGGCCAGGCACAGCATGACGAAAATGGCGTTCTTGCGCGTCATGCGGGAATGCTCCAGCACCTCCCACACCAGCCCTAGCTCGTCCCGGTCAAGCACCCGCTTGCCAATGTTCTTCTTGATGTGAAGGTCGGTGCGCGTGCCGACATGGGCGATCACATTCTCGGGCACGCGCTGGCGGCGCACGCCCCACTTCAGCATCTGCTTGGAGTTGATGACCAGCCGCTCGGCAATCGCTGGCGTGCCCACTTGCACGCGCTCGAACTGCTCCATCCAGTGGCGAAGCTCCAGCTGGTCGGCGGGCAGGTGGCCTATCTCGGGGAATAGGTGGATCTCGAAGCTGCGCTTGATCAGGTGGGCGTTGGACTTGTGCTTGACGCAGTACTTCTCATGCCACTCGTCGAACAGCTCCTTGACAGTGGGTGCCTCGGCCTGCGCCAGGCGCTCCATCTCCCTGGCCAGCTTCGGATCCTTTCCATCCTCGACCAGGCGGCGTATCTCTTCGGCCTCCGCCCTGGCTTGCTTGAGGCTCTTGAGCGGGTAGGAGCCCAGGTCGATTCGACTCTGGTTCTGCTGGCCGTTCATCCGGTACCGCACGTAGAAGGTCAGCTTGCCCTTTTTGGAAATCCTGACCCCCAGCCCGTTCAGGTCGCTACGCGTCTGGATCCTGTCTACGGCCTTGCCGTGGTTGGCTTTCAGCCAGCTATCGGTGAGAGGCATCCCCGTCCCCTATTACCATCGTGAGTACACGCGAATGTTAGCATAGGTTCTGAGAGAGAATATGTACTCGGATGTGTACTCAAATCGGCTGCCTCGGGATGCTGCGGCGCGCCTCGGCATGCAACACCAGCGGCAGGGCGAACCGCTCTAGATCAAGGCTTCTTCAGCCATTTCGGCAACCGGATGCAACACGGCGCAACACCCACCGCCATAAGGGTGTGAAATGATGGCGAACGTACGGCGCAGCTCGGCTTCGCGAGCGATGGCGGTGTCTGGCATGGTCGGCCCTGATGACGAATGAGCGGTCGCCCGTATCGCAGGCGACAAGAGTGGCGCGCATGATAGCGCATCACGCCCCCACCTCGCACCCGCCGCTACTGCTCGCCCAGGTAGCGCACCTCATCGAGCTCCAGCGACTCGATGTCGCCGAACGACACCATATGGCCCTCGAGGTCACCCGGCGCGCCGTGACTATCCTCCAGCGCCGGCTCGGGAATCACCTTGAGGCCGGTGGCGCCGACGTGCTGTATCCGCGCCGCATAGCGCGCTGTCTGGGTGGCAATCACCACCCGCTCACCTGCCATGCACTTGTGCAGCCGCTCGACCAACTCGGCCTGGGAGATCCGTTCCTCGCGCATCTCAACACTCCTCTTGCATGCGTGGTTCATTGAGTCTAGGCAGTTGAAAACAGGGCCTCAAGGCCGCCTTGCGGCTGAGCTCGCGGCGGCAATGCGCTATCATGGCGCGAGAAAATCCTCGGAGCGCCCATGCATCCCGCCCTACCCCTGCCGCTATCGACGCCCAATCGCAACCTGGTAAGACTGACCATCGTGCGCGGCATCACCTGGACCGGCTTCCTGGCGGCGATCATCTTCGGCATCGAAGTGATCGGTTTCCAACTGCGCGTGGTGCCGGTGATCTGCGTGATCGTGGCCATGGGCCTGATCAATGTCGCCACCTGGTGGCGGCTGGGTCGCCCGCGGGCGGTCACCGATACCGAGTACCTGTTCCACCTGCTGGCCGATGTCGCCGGTCTGACGCTGCTGTTCTACTTCACCGGCGGCTCTACCAACCCCTTCATCACCTACTATCTGGTGCCAATCACCATCGCCGCGGCCACCCTGCCGTGGCGTTTCGCCTGGCTGATCGCCAGCGCGTCGATGGCCGGCTACACCTTCCTGATGCTGTTCTTCGAGCCGGTACCACAGCTCAGCCACGGCATCATCGTTGGCTCGATCAGCCTCCACGTGCTCGGCATGTGGCTCAACTTCGGCCTCTCGGCGGGCCTGGTGACCTTCTTCATCTACAAGATGGCCCATGCGCTGCGGCGCCGCGACCAGACGCTGTCACGTACCCGTGAGGCGGCACTGCGCAACGAGCAGGTGCTGGCCGTGGCCACCCAGGCCGCCGGCACCGCCCACGAGCTGGGCACGCCGCTGTCGACCATGGCCGTGCTGCTCAAGGAGATGCGCGAGGATGCGCAAGACGATCCGCAGCTCGGCGCCGATATCGATCTGCTGCGCCAGCAGGTCGATATCTGCAAGTCGCGGCTGCAGCACCTGGTGGCCAACGCCGACCGGCGCCGCCTGGCCGAGCCCGAACGGCGCCCCGCCGGCGAGTGGCTGGCCCAGGTGGTACAGCGCTGGCTGGTGCTGCGCCCCGACGTCAGCCACCGCCTGGAGATCGCCGAGCGTCGCGGCATGCCGACCCTGGCGGTGGACGCCACCCTCGAGCAGGCGCTGATGAACCTGCTCAACAACGCCGCCGACGCCAATCCCGAGCACATCGCAGTGAGCCTCGACTGGGACACCGACGAGGTGATCATCGACATCCGCGACCACGGCCCTGGCGTGGCGATGTCGATCGCCGACCAGCTCGGCGACACCTTCGTCTCGACCAAGAGCAAGGGCATGGGTATAGGGCTATTCCTGACCCATGCCACCATCAACCGCCTCGGCGGTGGCGTGAGTCTCTACAACCATGAAGAGGGCGGCACCCTCACCGAAGTGAAACTCCCGCGCCTGGATACCAGTCAAGGTTAAGGCTGCCACCGCACCACTCGTCACGAGGAAAGCGCATGCACGACCAACCGCAACGCCTGCTGATCATCGACGATGACGATATGTTCTGCCACGTCATGCAGCGCGCCATGACCCGCCGCGGCTTCGAGGTCGAGGTGGCCAGCGACGCCGAGCAGGCGCTGATGCTGGCCCACCGCCAGCAGCCCGACATCGCCACCCTGGACCTCAAGCTGGAGCACTCCTCGGGGCTCAAGCTGCTGCCCGAACTGCTCGACGTAGTGCCCGATTGCAGGGTGGTGGTTTTGACCGGCTACTCGAGCATCGCCACCGCGGTCGAGGCGATCAAGCTCGGCGCGGTCAACTACCTGTGCAAGCCCGCCGATGCCGATGAGATTCTCGCCGCACTCGACAAACAGGACGGCGACCCCAACACCGAGCTGGCCGACAACCCCCCGTCGATCAACCGGGTGACCTGGGAACATATCCAGAAAGTCCTGCAGGAGCACGACGGCAACATCTCGGCCACCGCTCGCGCCCTGGGCATGCACCGCCGCACCCTGCAGCGCAAGCTGCAGAAGCGACCGGTGCGGCGCTAGGCTTCGCTCAGCACCCGCTCGACCATATGCTGGGCCAGCCGATTGGCCTCGTGCAGCGAGGCAAGGTCAGATACATCGTCGAGCAACGGACAGTGCCACAGGCCGTCATCCTCGCCCAGCGCCAGCGGCACGAGGGGATACTCGCCGCCGGGTAGCGCCAGCCAGCGCCGCGGCATGTCATCGCGCACGGCGACCGGCGTGGCGCTGACCACGCAGAGCGCCAGCGAAATCGGCGTGATCAAGGCCCCCAGAAGCTCGTCGCCGGCGTGAGGCTCGGGCAGCGGCTGAAAGCACAGCAGGTCGACACCCAGCCGCGGGTTGCGCGCAGGGTGGCGCTTGATGGAAGCGGCACAGCGGTGCTGGTAGCGGCGTGCCAGCTGCTGCAGCCGCGCATACTGCTCGACGGTCAAGGACTGCACGGCGTCTCTCCTCTGTCATCATGGCGACGTCACCGGCGCGCAGCGTAGACTGATCACTTCGTCACGGCAACGCCACAAGGAGACGCCATGCGTCATGCTACTCGCCTCGACACCGCCATCGAAATCGCCCACGACGCCGGCCGCATGATCCGCGACGCGCGCCGCGATCAGACCTTCGGCCAGCGCTACAAGGCCGGTCATGAACTGGTCACCGACACCGACCTGGCAGTCGACCAGCAGATTGCCGAGCGGCTCGAGGACGCCTTCTCCGGCGAGGCCCGGCTCACCGAAGAGCTCTCCCCCGAGCGCGACGCGGTCGAACGACGCGGCCCGCTGTGGGTGATCGACCCCATCGACGGCACCGTCAACTTCGCCCACGGCCTGGCGCACGTTGCGGTATCCATCGCCTGGTGCGAGGACGGCCAGACCCAGCTCGGCGTGGTGCATGCGCCGTTCCTCGGCGAGACCTTCAGCGCGCTGCGCGGCGAGGGCGCCTGGCGTAACGGCGAGTCGATCCACGCCAGCCGCTGCGATGACCTGAGCCGCGCCCTGGTGGCCACCGGCTTCCCCTATCGCCGTGAGTCGCGCCCGCCGCTGCTGCGTCGGCTGCAAGCGGTACTCGGCGAGTGCCAGGACATCCGTCGCAACGGCTCGGCGTCGCTCGACCTGTGTGACGTCGCCTGCGGCCGGCTCGACGCCTACTACGAAAGCGTATCGCCTTGGGACTTCGCCGCCGGGGTACTGATCGCCCGCGAGGCCGGTGCACGAACCGGACACCTCTACGCGCCGCCCGGCGGCATACCCAGCGATCTGTACGGCGAGAATATCGTGGTTGCCGGCCAGGCCATCCATCGCCCGCTATGCGAGCTTCTCAAGCGTGCCGACGAGGGGCGCTGAAGGCCGTCCATAGTCGCTGATCATCATTGGTGTAGTGCACCGCTATTGGCATCTGGTCGCGAGTTGCGAAACAATAGCGGCCAGCTTCCCGATAGTTTTTGAATGTCTCATATTGCACCGCAAGGAGTTCCCCCTATGTTCGTTGTGATCTTCGGTCGTCCCGGCTGCCCGTTCTGCGTGCGCGCCAAGGAGCTCGCCGACAAGCTTAGCGATATCGGTGCCATCGGCGGTTACCGCTACGTCGACATCCACGAGGAGGGCATCACCAAAGCCGACATGGAGAAGACCATCGGCAAACCAGTCGACACCGTGCCGCAGATCTTCATCGACCAGACTCACATCGGCGGCTTTACCGAGTTCGACCAGTACGCCAAGGATAACGAGCTGATGCCGGAAACCGCGGCACAGTAATTCTCGTACGTCGCGTCCAGTGCCTGCCACGCCCGGCCCTTGAATCGAACAAGCGCCGGGCGTTTGCGTCTTCGCCGCGTTGAAAGCCGCTTCCGGCTGCCGCCTATACTCAGCTGAAAATCATGCTCGAGGCAGGAGGCAAGGACACCATGCAGCGCCAGGAATTCCTTCAACAACTGTGGTTGGACTATGTCCACCTCCACCCCGAGCTTGGCGCGCTGCGAGTCTGGCCGACCGATGCACCTGCCGAATACCTGGCGCTGCTGACCCTCAATCATGGACACTACGCCGCCAGCACCGTGCTGCCTACCCTGCAGCACTTTGGCTACCGGCCGGTGGAACGCTACGCCATGGCCGACCGCGGGCTGCTGGCCACCCTGCTCGCCGCCCCGGACGACGGCGCCTGGCTGATGCTCGGCGAGCTGCAGCTGAATACGCTGCCACGCAGCGCGCGCCAGGCGCTAAAGACACTGGTCGACATCGCTCACCCCGCCGACGCCCGCGGTCAGAACCTGCTGTGCCGGGGCCGCCCCTGGCCAATGCCCGACTGGCAGACGTTTCAGCTGCTCGAGATGGCACACCCGCTGGCGGCCTGGCTGGCGGTAATGGGGCCACGCCTGCATCACGCTGGCTTCGACAGCGAGCGCCTCGGCCACGAGCTCGACGAACTCGACCAGCAGCTGCGCCAGACTGGCCTGATCGGCAGCAGCGATCGCTATCACGGCGTGTTCCCGATCTCGCCACTGCTCAACTATCGCTTCTATCCGACCTGCTCGCGACGCATGGCCTTCGCCGAGGGCGATGAACACCGCATTGCCCTCGGCGGCCTGGCGCTGGTGCAGAAGTGCCTGCCAAGCTACGCCGAGCGTGCTGCAGAGCTACTGTTGCCCCAGCACACCCGCTGCAAGATAGCGTGAGGAGCATGGCCAGGTTATGCACATTTCCTGTGGATAACGCTGTGCAAAGCCCTTGCACAATCGCCGAGAAGCGCGACGTGACTGACGCTCTACTCAAAATGGTCAGATTTTCGACATCCCACTGTCATGGCTTTTCACTAGTCCGGTCATCTCCAGGGTAGTAGGCCTGCCACCTTGCAGGGCTTGCCTTACGCCCAGCGGCGCTGGGCATCCCGTTGATCTTGCAGTAGGATTAGCGTTTTGCTGCGGTTCTGGAGGCCCTCCATGGCGACCCTCAAGGGACTGGTCAGCGTGCTGCTGCTGATCGCGACCACGCTGTTCTGGGGCATCCCGCTGTTCGTGCTGATCCTGCTCAAGCTGTTAGCCCCGGGACGCCGCGCCAAGCTGCGCGTGCTGGCCGGCCTCAACGCCGTGGCCCTCAACTGGATCGGTGCCAATCTGTGGTGGATGCGCTACTGGCTCAAGCCCCGGCTCGACATACGTCGCCCCGACGGCCTGTCACCGCAGCGTTGGTGGCTGGTACTCTCCAACCACCGCTGCTGGACCGATATTTTCGTGCTGCAGTTCGCGCTCCACCGGCGCATCCCCATGCCGCGCTTCTTCCTCAAGCATCAGCTGATCTGGGTCCCCATCGTGGGCCAGGCCTGGTGGGCCCTCGAGTTTCCCTTCATGCGCCGCTACAGCCGTGAGCAGCTGGCCCGCAACCCGACCCTCGCCGAGCGCGACCGTCGCGCCACCCAGCGCATGTGCGAGCGGGCACGCCAGACGCCGCTGGCGATCTACAACTTCGTTGAAGGCACGCGCTTCACAACCGCCAAGCGCGACGCGCAAAATAGCCCCTACCGGCACCTGCTGCGACCCAAAGCCGGTGGCACCGCCCAGGTCGCCGGTCTACTCGGCGGGAGCCTCAGCGGCATTCTCGACGCCACCCTGAGCTACGCCAACCCCGCCCCGACCTTCTGGGGCTTCCTATGCGGCCGTGAAGGGCAGATTCACTGCCATATCCGGCGTCTCGACGTGCCCGAGTGGATGCCCGGCGGCGATTACCATCAGGACCCGAACTACAAGGAACGCTTCCATACATGGATCAACGCGCTGTGGCAGGACAAGGACCGCGCTCTCGACACCTCGTCCTGATGCTGCTGCTGGCGTGGTTGCTGGCCGGCTGTGCCGGCGCCGGGTCGGCGCCGCAGCGGCTCGACGGCATCAACGGCCAGTGGATTACCGTTCAGCGTGGCGACACCCTCGGCGCCATCGCCGCGCGTGCCGATGTACCGCTGGAGCGCTTGACACGTTTCAACCCCGGGGTCGAGCCACGCCGCCTGGCGGTAGGCCAGCGCCTGCTGATCCCCACTCAGCAGGAGCGCGCGCCCTCCGGCGGTCCTTACCGTTATCAGGTACGCCCCGGCGACACCTACTCGGGTATTGCACGACGCTTCGGCAGCAACCCTGCCCGCGTGCAGTCGGCCAATCCCAACATACCTGCCCATCGTCTGCAGGTCGGCCAGCTGATCCAGGTGCCCCTCAGCGGTACAAGCACCA
Source organism: Halomonas salipaludis (assembly GCF_002286975.1). GTDB lineage: Bacteria > Pseudomonadota > Gammaproteobacteria > Pseudomonadales > Halomonadaceae > Franzmannia > Franzmannia salipaludis. The sequence goes on along the minus strand of NZ_NSKB01000001.1, from coordinate 395,898 downwards.
GCGGCCCGAGTTCGAGCGGATCCAGTGCAACGCCCAGCAATAGTGGCAGCAGCGCCAGTCGGCCGCCGGCCCAGCGCCCCGACCCCGGCAATCTGCCCAGCAGTGCACGCAACTGGCCCTGGCCACTGGACGACTACCGTGTGGTCAGGCGTTTCGGCCCAGACGACCGCGGCACGCTGCAACCCATGCTGCTCGCCACCCAGAATGGCAGCCAGGCCAAGGCAGTGGCCGACGGCCAGGTGCGCTTCGCCGGCAGCATGCGTCAGTTGGGGCGCGTGGTGATCGTCCACCACGATGGTAACCTGCAGAGTGTCTACGCCCTGTGCGGCGAGCTCAAGGTCGCCGATGGGCAGACGGTGAGCCAGGGCACACCGGTGTGCCAGGTCGACTACAGCAACAGTACCGAGCGCCATGACCTGCTGTTCGACCTGCGCCACGGCGGCAAGCCCGTCGACCCGACCAAGGTATTGCGCTAGGCGCCCACCGTCATCGATCCGTCATCGGCCTGTCGGCCTGCTGTCATGATGGTCGGTGAAGCTGGAGGGAGTTCACCACACGGGAGCTCCTCATGCGTTTATGCCTGGTCAGTGAAACCTGGGCGCCGGACATCAACGGCGTCGCCCATACCCTGGGCCAGTTAACGGACGAACTCCGGCGACGCGGGGTGACATTGCAGCTGGTTCGGCCGGCCCCCCGCGAGGCGCACCGCGATTCGCGCATGGCCAACGAACTGCAGGTGCCAGGCTTTCATCTGCCGCGCTATCCAGACGTACAGTTCGGCCGGCCCTGTGGCCGACGGCTGCTTGGCGAGTGGCGAACCCGGCCTCCCGATGCGATCTATCTTGCCACCGAGGGGCCACTGGGCTGGTCGGCGCTGCGCAGCGCCGAGCGCCTCGGCATCCCGACCCTGAGCGGTTTCCATACCAACTTCGACCACTACGCCAGCGACTATGGCCTGGGCTGGCTACGCGGCGGCGTGCTCGGCCTGCTGCGGCATTTCCACAACCGCACCGGCGCCACCCTGGTGCCAACCCGCCAGCAGGCCGAAATACTGGGCGCCCAGGGTTTCGAACGTGTTGCCGTGATGGGGCGCGGCATCGACTGCCAGCACTTCAGTCCCGATAAGCCAGCGAAAAGAACCTCGACCTGCTGGTCGAGAGCTTCCAGGCCATGCACCTGGCACAACCCGATCTGGTCAGCGTGGTGGTCGGCGACGGGCCCCTGCGTCAGCGCCTGCAGCGGCGCTTGCCGCAGACCCACTTCACCGGCTTCGTCGACAGCGACCAGCTCGCCAGACACTACGCCAGCGCCGATCTGTTCGTGTTCCCGTCACGCTCCGAGACCTACGGCAACGTGGTACTCGAGGCCATGGCCAGCGGCCTGGCGGTGATCGCCTTCGACTATGCCGCCGCCGGCGAGTGGATAGTCCCCCACCATCACGGCCTGACGCTGCCCCTCGACGCCTCCAGCGCCTTCGTCGAACACGCCGCGCAGCTGGCGCGCTCTCCGGCACTCTACGGCCGCCTGGGCCGCGCAGCGCGAGTGCGCGTGGCCGACTGCCACTGGTCGCAGATTGCCGAGCGCTTCCTGCATGTCCTGCATACCGCCATGGAGCACGCCCATGACCGCACCACGCACCCTGCCGGTCTTTGACCGTCTCGATCTGCTCGAATGGCAGCTCTGCCAGCGGCTCGCCCGCCACGGCAGCCGCCGCGGCATCCTAATGCTGCTGCGTGCAGCCAGCCGGCTTGGCGACTGGCCGGCCTGGGTGCTACTGGTCGCCGCAATGCCGGTGATCCACGGCGCCCACGGCTGGTCGCTGACGTGGCATCATCTACTACTGTCGCTGCTGGCAATAGGCGTCTACCGCCTGATCAAGACGCGGCTGTGCCGCGAACGTCCCTCGATCACCTTTCAAGCGATATGCTGCGCCGAGGTACCGCGCGACCGCTACAGCTTCCCCAGCGGACACACCCTGCACGCGGTGATGTTCAGCCTGCTGACCGCTGCCACCACGCCGACACTGCTCCCGCTGGTGGTCCCTCTGGCCGTGCTGATCGCCGTCTCGCGGGTCGGCCTCGGCCTGCACTACATCAGCGACGTCATCGGCGGCGCGCTGCTCGGCGGCCTGTTTGCGCTGCTCGGCTGGTGGACGCTACCGACACTTGCGTGACACGCCGCCACACCGCTGGCATGCTCGACCTATGCCTCCCCCTACCACCTGGCAGAGCCTCCTCGACATGCCGCCGCTATGGCGGCATGACGCCTTGCTCGACGCCGACGAGGCGAACCGGTTGCTGGGCTGCCTCGAGCGAGACCTCGACTGGCAGCAGCCCAGCCTGACGCTGTTCGGCCGCGAGCACCCGATCCCACGTCGCCAGGTGTGGATGGGCGACCGCGAGGCACGCTATCGCTACTCCGGCCGCGACTTCGTGCCTGAGCCCTGGCACCCACAGGTGGCGCGGCTGGCCGAGCGCATCGCTCATGCCCTGCGCGACTTCAGCGAGGCGCCGCGATTCAATAGCGTGCTGCTCAATCGTTATGCCAGCGGTGCAGAACGCATGGGCTGGCACAGCGACGACGAGCCAGAGCTCGGCCAGGAGCCGCTGATCGCCGCCGTCAGCCTGGGCAGCGAGCGGCCGCTACGCTTTCGCTGGCGCGACCGCCGCGCACCGGCCTTCAATGTCAATCTGACCCATGGCAGCCTGCTGGTCATGGGGCCCGGCGTGCAGCGTCAGCTGCAGCATGCCCTGCTGCCGCGAACAAGCCATGGCATCCGCATCAGCCTGACCTTTCGGCATATCGTCATCGACACCTGATGACAACGACGAAAGGCCGTTCGCCTTGACGAACGGCCGGATAGTATTCCCATGCTGCAACACCGCAAGATAACGGTATAAATGATGGAGACGCCCGTCAGCCGCGATAGTAGCCCGGCGTCACGAACGGCATCTTGCTTACCGTCATCGGCAAGCGCTTGCCGCGCACCTCGGCAAACACCTGGGTGCCCGCTTCGGCCTGATCGATCGCCACATAGCCCATGGCCACCGGTCGACCGACGCTGGGACCAAAGCCACCCGAGGTCACCACGCCGATCTTGACGTCGTCAGCGCTGAACAGCTCGGCCCCCTCACGTACCGGCGCCCGGCCCTCGCCGAGCAAGCCGACCCGCTTGCGGGTGTGATCCTTGGCCTCGACCTGATGCAGGATGAGATCGGCCCCCGGAAAGCCCGCGGCACGCTCACCGCCACGCCGCCGCGGTTTGCCGATGGCCCAGATCAGGCCCGCTTCAACCGGCGTGGTGGTGGTGTCGATATCGTGCCCGTAGAGGCACAGGCCGGCCTCGAGGCGCAGCGAGTCGCGCGCACCCAAGCCGATCGCTTCCACCTGCTCTTCCGCCAGCAGCAGGTGCGCCAGTGCCTCGGCCTGTTCCGCCGGCACCGAGATTTCGAAACCATCCTCGCCGGTATAGCCACTGCGGCTGATCCACACCGCAATGCCGCCGATCTCATGACGAGCATGCTGCATGAATACCAGTTCGCAGGCCGCCGGGCACAGCCGCTGCATGACGCTCACCGCCGCAGGCCCCTGCAGGGCAAGCAGGCCGCGATCCACGACCTCGACCCGGTAGTCGCTGCCGAGCCCGGTGCGCAGATGGCTGATGTCCTGCTCCTTGCAGGCGGCGTTGACCACCAGATAGAGGTGCTCACCGGCGTTGACCACCATCAGATCATCGAGGATGCCGCCCTCTTCCGCGGTGAACAGCGCATAGCGCTGCATCCCGGCGGGCAGCCCGACGATATCCGCCGACACCAGTGTCTCCAGCGCCGCAGCGGGTGACGGCCCATGGATCAGTACTTGCCCCATGTGCGACACGTCGAACAGGCCGCATGCCTGGCGTGTATGCTCATGCTCCTTCTTGACCCCAAGCGGGAACTGCACCGGCATCTCATAGCCGGCGAAAGGCACCATCTTGCCGCCCAGTTCGCGGTGAAGGTCGTAGAGCGGCGTCTTGCTGAGTTGCGTCATGCTATCGGTCCATTGGCGAGTGGCTTGCGGGGTGGCCACGGGACAGGCTTGCGCCCCGTGGCCCCGGGGATCAATTCGAGAGATCTTCGCCCGGCAACACCTCCTTGCCGTCGAAGTAGTCGCGGGTCAACTTGAAGACCATCGGCGACAGCAGCGCCAGCGCGATCAGGTTGGGAATCGCCATCATGGCATTGAAGGTATCGGCCATCAGCCAGATGAAGCCCAGCTGCGCCATGGCGCCGAGCGGGATGGCCAGTACGAACAGGGTGCGGTAGAGCATGATCGAGCGCGTGCCGAACAGGAACTGGAAGCACTTCTCGCCGTAGAACGACCAACCGAGAATGGTCGTGAAGGCAAACACGGCCAGCGCGATCGAGACGATCTGGTTGCCGATCCCCGGCAGCGCCGCCTCGAACGACAGCGCGGTCAACGATGCCCCAGCCTCGCCGTCGATCCATACCGTGGAGGTCAGGATCACCAGCGCGGTGATGGTGCACACGATGATGGTATCGATGAAAGTGCCGAGCATGGCGATCAGGCCCTGACGCACCGGGTTCTTGGTCTTGGCAGCGGCGTGGGCAATCGGCGCACTACCCAGGCCGGCCTCGTTGGAGAAGATGCCGCGGGCCACGCCGAAACGAATCGCCGCCATCACCGCCGCCCCGGCAAAGCCGCCCATGGCCGCATGCGGGTTGAAGGCGTAGTAGAAGATCATGCTGAAAGCGCTGCCGATCTCGCTGGCATTGACGATCAGCACCACGATGCCGGCTGAGATGTAGGCAATCGCCATGATCGGCACCAGCTTGCCGGCGACCTTGGCGATGCGCTTGATGCCGCCGAGGATCACCGCCCCGGCCAGCACCATGATCACTACCCCGGTGATCCAGTGCGGCAGGCCGAAGGTCGAGTCGAGGGCGTCGGCGACCGAGTTGGACTGCACGGTATTGCCGATGCCGAACGCTGCCACGGCGCCGAAGAAGGCGAAGGCACCGCCCAGCCACATCCACTTCTTGCCCAGGCCATTCTTGATATAGAACATCGGCCCGCCGACATGGTTGCCGGTGCTGTCGGTCTCGCGATAGCGCACCGCCAGGACCGCCTCGGCAAACTTGGTGGCCATGCCGACCAGTGCGGTGATCCACATCCAGAACACCGCGCCGGGCCCACCCAGTGCAATCGCGGTCGCCACGCCGGCAATATTACCGGTACCGATGGTGGCCGATAGCGCCGTCATCAGCGCATTGAAGGGCGAGATTTCGCCGTCCTTGTCGGACTTATCTGCGCCGGGCTTGTCGCGCCCCTGCCACAGCAGGCTGAAGCCCATGCCGAGCTTGCGGATCGGCATCAGCTTGAGGCCCAGCTGGAGGTAGAGGCCCACCCCCAGCAGCAGTATCAACATCAACGGGCCCCATACCACGCCGTTGATGGCGGTAAAGAGACTGGTCAAGGTTTCCATGGTCGTTCCTTTCAATCCTGGTTCGTTATTGTTGTGCCCCGGGCTGAGCACAGCGCCGGACACCTGGCCTCAACCGCAAAGGGACTAGGCCGTCCCCGTGGTCGAATGGGCGTACCATAGCGGATAACCTCGCCCAAGCTCTACTACTGCAGGTCATTGCGTTGCCAATATGCGACTGCAGCGTGAAATCATCGGCTCATGCCGCCGGCGCGGCCGTCTCTCGCCCTACTCAAAGAAACTAATTTCTTATACGAAACACAGAGCAGCTTACTGGCCTCCCCCGGCGTCCGCAAGCATGCCCCCGCGCATACCACCAACCGCCAATACCCGCCAGGTACCGCACTGGATCGCTTGCCTTTAGGGAAGCACTGAATAAATCGGCGAGCGGGATGAAGCACAAGGCGCACGGAGCACAGAAACCGGAGCCTATGGGGTATAGGTGAGGATTTCGAGCACCGCGCAACGCAGTGATTCGCCCGCGTAGGCATTGATGCAGTGTTTACTTAGCGTAGTCGAGGGGTGCCAACTGCACAGGGCTGGACGAGACTCCCTGCAGCAGCCAACCTGTATAGGCGGTCAGCCTGGGACAGCGTCGCCCGATGCGCGTGAGACTCGCCATCGCGTGCAAATGGCGGTACGATTCCCTGATTCAGAAAACCTTTTCGTATAGGAAAACCACTATGAGCGCTATTCCGTCCAACCTGCGTTACACCAAGAGCCATGAGTGGGTGCTCGACAACGGTGACGGCACCGTCACCCTGGGTATTACCGATCACGCCCAGCAGGCGCTTGGCGACGTGGTCTTCGTCGAGCTGCCGGAAGTCGGCCAGGAGCTGGCCAGCGGCGAGGAGTTCGGCGTAATCGAATCGGTCAAGGCGGCCTCCGATCTCTACGCGCCGCTTGGCGGCGAGGTGGTTGCCGTTAACGACGCCCTCGAGGACGCCCCCGAGACCGTCAACGAGTCGCCCTACGAAGATGGCTGGATCGCCAAGCTCAAGCTCAGCGACAGCGGTGCCCTCGACGCCCTACTCGATGCCGACGCCTATGGCGCAGTGGTCGATGCCGAAGAGTGAACGACTTTCGGCCGGGTCGCCAGCGACCCGGCCTTGCCCCTTTCCTTATCCCCGGGACTGACCGCCCGACTACCCTGACAGGTGTTTCATGGCTACCGAGACCCGACGCCTGGCCGACCTGGCCGGACACGACGCCTTCATTCATCGTCACAACGGACCCAGCGCCGACGATGTCGACCAGATGCTCGCCACCCTCGGCATCGACAGCATTGCCACGCTGATCGAGCAGACCGTCCCCGCCGGCATCCGCCTGGGCCGTGAGCTGTCCCTCGAGGGGCCGCGCACCGAGGCCGAGGCGCTCGACTATCTGAAGCGACTGGCGCGCCAGAACAAGGTCTTCAAGACCTATATCGGTCAGGGTTACCACAACACCCACGTGCCGGCGGTCATCCAGCGCAACGTGCTCGAGAACCCGGGCTGGTATACCGCCTACACGCCCTACCAGCCGGAGATTGCTCAGGGACGCCTGGAGGGCCTGCTCAACTTCCAGCAGATGGTGATGGACCTAACCGGCATGGAGCTGGCCAACGCCTCGCTGCTGGATGAGGCCACCGCCGCGGCCGAAGCCATGGCACTGTGCCAGCGCGCCAACAAGAAGGCCAAGAGCAAGGCGTTCTTCGTCGCCGATGACGTGCTGCCCCAGACCCTCGACGTGGTGCGCACCCGCGCTCACTACTTCGGCTTCGAACTGATCGTGGCGCCGGCAGAGGAGCTGGCAGCACACGAGGTGTTCGGCGCGCTACTGCAGTACCCGGGCCAGAGCGGCGTAGTCCGCGACCTCGGCGGGCTGCTCGGCACCGCCCGTGAGCGCGGCATCATGACCTGCGTGGCCGCCGATATCATGAGCCTGGTACTGCTCAAGGAACCCGGCGCCCTGGGCGCCGACATCGTGATCGGCAACACCCAGCGCTTCGGCGTGCCGATGGGCTTCGGCGGCCCCCACGCGGCGTTCTTCGCCACCACCGACAAGCTCAAGCGCTCGATTCCGGGACGCATCATCGGCGTCTCCAAGGACGCCCGCGGCCAGCAGGCGCTGCGCATGGCGATGCAGACCCGCGAGCAACACATCCGCCGCGAGAAGGCCACTTCCAACATCTGCACCGCCCAGGCGCTGCTGGCCAATATCGCCGGCTTCTATGCGGTCTACCACGGCGCCGAGGGGCTGCGCACCATCGCCGCGCGTATCCACCGCCTGACCACCATCCTCGCCGAGGGGCTGCGTCACAAAGGCATTGCGCTGGCCCACGACAGCTGGTTCGACACCCTGCGCCTGACCGGGGTCGATGCCGGCAAGATCCACGGCCGCGCCATGACCCACGAGATCAACCTGCGCTACTTCGAGGGTGGCGACATCGGCGTCAGCCTCGACGAGACCACCACCGCCCACGACCTCGACGTGCTGTTCGACGTGCTGATCGGCGAGGAACACGACCTGTCGGTGAGTGCCTTGGACGAAACCATCGTCAGCGCCGGCAGCAGCGGTATTCCGGCCGCCTGTCGGCGTGACTCCGACTTCCTGCAGCACCCCACCTTCCAGCGCTACCGCAGTGAGACCGAGATGCTGCGCTATCTCAAGCGCCTGGAAAACAAGGACCTGTCGCTGACCCATGCGATGATCCCGCTGGGCTCCTGCACCATGAAGCTCAACGCCACCAGCGAGATGATCCCCATCACCTGGCCGGAATTCGGCCAGATCCACCCGTTCGCGCCCCACGAGCAAGTGGTCGGCTACAAGCAGATGATCGACGAGCTGGCCGCCTTCCTGGTCGAGATCACCGGCTACGACCATATCTCGATGCAGCCCAATTCCGGTGCCCAGGGCGAGTACGCCGGGCTGGTGGCGATTCGCCGCTACCAGGCCGCCGAAGGCCAGGGCCACCGCGATATATGCCTGATCCCCAGCTCGGCCCACGGCACCAACCCCGCCTCAGCGGCCATGGCGCAGATGAAGGTGGTGGTGGTCGAGTGCGACAGCGACGGCAATATCGACCTCGCCGACCTGCGTGCCAAGGCCGAGCAGCATAGCGAGGTCCTGTCGGCGATCATGCTCACCTACCCCTCGACCCATGGCGTATTCGAGGAGGGCGTGCGCGAGGCCTGCCAGATCGTTCACGACCACGGCGGCCAAGTCTACGTGGATGGCGCCAACATGAACGCCCAGGTCGGCCTGACCCGCCCCGGCGACTTCGGCGCCGACGTCAGCCACCTCAACCTGCACAAGACCTTCTGCATTCCCCACGGCGGCGGCGGCCCGGGCATGGGCCCGATCGGCGTCAAGGCCCACCTCGCGCCGTTCGTCTCCAACCACGTGGTGACGCCGATCGCCGGGGTCAACGCCGACTGCGGCGCGGTCTCGGCGGCCGCCTTCGGCAGCGCCTCGATCCTGCCGATCTCCTGGGCCTACATCAAGATGATGGGCGCGCGCGGCCTGCGCGAAGCCACCGAGCTGGCGATCCTCAACGCCAACTATGTGGCCAAGCGCCTCGACGGCTACTACCCGGTGCTGTATCGCGGCGTCAACGGCACCGTGGCCCACGAGTGCATCATCGATATCCGCCCGCTCAAGGCCAGCTCCGGGATCAGCGAAGAGGATATTGCCAAGCGCCTGATGGACTACGGCTTCCACGCCCCGACCATGTCCTTCCCAGTGCCCGGCACGCTGATGGTCGAGCCCACCGAGTCCGAGTCGCGCTACGAGATCGACCGCTTCTGCAATGCCATGATCGCCATCCGCGAGGAGATCGCGCGGGTCGAGAACGGCGACTGGCAGGCCGACGACAACCCGCTGGTGCATGCTCCGCACACCATGGCCGACCTGATGGATGCCGACTGGTCGCGGCCCTACTCCCGCGAACTGGGCGCTTTCCCGTCGCCGGCGGTCAAGGCCGCCAAGGTGTGGCCGGCAGTCAACCGGGTCGACAACGTCCACGGCGACCGCCAGCTGATCTGCTCCTGCCCGAGCATCGACGAGTACCGCGACTGAGCCACAACCGCGCGCCGTCCAACGCATACGCCCCGGCCAATTGGCCGGGGCGTATGCGTTAGGGCAGCGGTCAGCAAGCGTCAGCCGAAGCTCGGCTCCTCGGCGAAGCCATAGAGGGCCTGGCGACGCTGCTCGCGAAAATCCTCCAGCAGCCGCGCATAACGCAGCGGCAGCTGCGAGCCGCTGGGCGTCACCACGTAGAGCGTTTCGTGGACCGGCTGGCTGAGCGTCAACTCCTTGACCTGGCGCTGCCAGGGCGAGGTCTCGAGCACCAGCCGCGGCACCACCGTAAAGCCCAGCCCGCGGGCCACGGCGTCGAGCACCATCGACAACTCGTTGGTATAGCCCTGCTGAGGAAAGCGGTTCATGCTGCGGAACTCACCGGGGAAATTGACCTTGAGCAGCTGCGTAGCATGCTGGATAGCGTCGGCGTAGCTGATGAAGCCCAGCCCCGTGAGATCATTGAGGGTGGTGCCGGTGAAGTCCGCCGGGACCACCAGGCACAGCGGCTCCTGGTGCCAGGGCTCGACATGCAGCTCGGCGTGCTTGACCAAGTCGGTGACGATCCCCAGGTCGTAGCGCCCGGCCAGCACGTCCTGGACGATTTCATCGTTGAAGGCGAAGCGGTAGCTGACCGTGAGCCCGGGATACATCTGCTGGTAACTGAGCAGAAAGGGATACAGCATCAGCCCCACGCTACCCGGTGACGCCAAGCGACACTCGCCGGAATCCAGCGAGTCGTTATCCAGCGAGTGGCGAAAATGCTCGTGCTCGGCGAACAGCTTGATGGCGTACTCATAGGCGCGGCGACCGCTGTCGGTCAGCGTGAAGCGGCGCCCGTGTCGATTGAGCAGCGGCTTGTCGAGATACTGCTCGAGCTTGCGGATGTGCTGGCTGACCCCCGGCTGGGTCATGTCCAGACGCCGCGCCGTCTGCGTGAAGCTGCCGGTCTCCACCAGGGTAATGAAGGTGCGGAAATATTGGGCGTTGAACATGGGGCAGCGCAGCACTCACTGGCAGATGAAGAATCACTCAGCGCATATTATCAGAACGCGTTGAGCACCGCAGCGCTGCGGCCGGCGCGCGGGCCATGGTAGCATTTCATGACAACCTGCCAGGGCCGCTTGCCTGTGGCAGGGCTGCCTGACCGCAAGACAAGGATCGCCGCTATGCCAGAGACCATTTCCACCATCATCTCGCCGGAAGGCAGCCTCGAGGTGCTCTCTCAGCACGAGGTCAATCGCCTGCGCGACACCTCTCGCGCCGGCCTGCACGACCTGCTGCGCTGCTGCGCCCTGGCGGTGCTCAACTGCGGCAACGTCACCGACGACGGCCGCGCCGTAATGGAGACCTACCATGACTTCGACATCGAGGTGCTGCAGCAGGATCGCGGCATTCGCCTCAAGCTGACCAACGCCCCCATCGATGCCTTCGTCGACGGCAAGATGATCCGCGGCATCCGCGAGCTGCTCTCCTCGGTGCTGCGCGATATCGTCTACGTCTACAACGAGATCCAGACCCAGCAGCGCTTCGACCTCTCCACCGGCGAGGGCACCACCAATGCGGTCTTCCATATCCTGCGCAAGGCCGGCGCCCTCAAGCCGGGCCGCGACCCGGGGCTGGTGGTGTGCTGGGGGGGGCACTCGATCTCCCGCGAGGAGTACGAGTACACCAAGGACGTCGGCTACCATATCGGCTTGCGCGACATGGACATCTGTACCGGCTGCGGCCCGGGCGCCATGAAGGGGCCGATGAAGGGCGCCAATGTCGCCCACGCCAAGCAACGCCGCAGCCTGGGCCGCTACCTGGGGATCTCCGAGCCGGGCATCATTGCCGCCGAGTCGCCCAACCCGATCGTCAACGAACTGGTGATCATGCCTGATATCGAGAAGCGCCTCGAGGCCTTCGTGCGGGTCGGCCACGGCATCATCGTGTTCCCTGGCGGGGTCGGTACCGCCGAGGAGATTCTCTACCTGCTGGGTATCCTGCTGCACCCGGAGAACCGCGACATGCCCTACCCGGTGATCTTCACCGGTCCGGCCAGCGCCGCCGACTACTTCAAGCGCATCGACGAGTTTCTTGCCTACACCCTGGGCGAGGAAGCCCGCGCGCGCTATAAGATCATCATCGACGACCCGGCCGGGGTGGCGCGCGCCATGCGCGACGGCATCAGTGACGTCGCCGACTTCCGTCGCCAGCAGCAGGATGCCTTCTACTACAACTGGCGTCTGAATATCGCCCGCGACTTCCAGGCACCCTTCGAGGCGACCCATGAGGCAATGGCCGGGCTGGCCCTGCACCATCAGCAGCCAACCCACGAGCTGGCCGCCAACCTGCGCCGCGCCTTTTCGGGTATCGTCGCCGGCAACGTCAAGGAGCCCGGCATCCGTGCCATCGAGGCCCACGGTCCCTTCACGCTGCACGCCGAGCCCGAACTGATGCGTCACCTCGACGCCCTGCTCACCTCCTTCGTCGCTCAGGGCCGCATGAAACTGCCTGGCACCGCCTACGTGCCCTGCTACCAGCTTGCCTGACCCTCGCCACCCATGGGTTCGCCCCCGGCACGGCCGGGGGCGCAACAGCAAGATTCAGGGCTGGCGCTCGGAGGCGAGACTCGAACTCAGGCGGACCCGGCGCGGTCGCGCCGCCACCACAGGCTGAGCACATGCATCAGCAGGCCTGCTGTGGTGCCGTGGGAGAGTAGCACCTGCCAGCCGGTCAGGTTGGCAGCCAATGCATACCAGCCGGCCATCACCGCCAACCCTGCCAGCAGGCAGAACCCCAGCCGCCGAAGCAGGCCAGGCACGCGGCGCCGCGCCGGGCTATCGAGCAGCCGCCAGTGCAGCAGTGTGACCGCCGCGACCACCGCACAGGCCATCAGCATCAGTGACAGCCGCGTCTCATGGCCACCGTCCAGGTAGCGCGGCAGGGTCGCCAGCATGACGACCAGCACCCCCAGCAGCGCGGTCAGGCGTTCAGCACTCGGCCCGCCCATCACGCCACCTGCAGGCCGTGCTCGGCGATCCACGCCTCGGCCCACGGCAACGCGGCATCATCGGCCATGAAGGTCTCCATGGCGTCGACCTCGAGTCGCTCGCCAACGCGCTGGGCACCAAGGTCGGCGAGTAGCGCGTCCAGCGCACGTCCAGCACCACAGAAGGTATCGCCGTAGGAGCTGTCGCCCAGCGCTATCAGGCCGTAGCGCAGTTCGCCAAGCGCTGGACTCTGGTCGATCAGGGCGCGAGTGAACGGCACCAGGTTCCCCGGATAGTCGCCGCTGCCGGTGGTCGAGACGCAGAACAGCGCCAGCGTCGGCGGCTCGGCAAGCAGATCGTCGAGGCTCGGCTGTTCGAAGATATCGACCCGATAGCCAGCCTCCTCGAACAGTGGCTTTATCTGCTCGGCGACATCCAGTGCCCCACCGTACATGGTGCCGACAAAGATCTTCAGTGTGGCCATGAGAGCTCTTTGCTTGAGAAATTTGGTCGGATATTACCACAAGCGTATAATGGCATGCCATTCAATGACATGGAGCAAGCATGCAGGAGATCTTCGAGGCCTGGGTAACGCCTGTGATGATCGGCGGGCTGATTCTTTTCATGAGCTTCATCATCTGGGATCTGGCGCGCAAGTCCCAGGCCGGCAAGTTCGGCACCATCATGCTGTTCATCGTGCTCGGGGCCGGCATGCTTGGCTATGTGATCAAGGTCGTGATCACCTACCTGCTGGAGAGCGGCGCGGGAGGATGACCCCTACGCCAACGGCGCCCCAGGGGCGCCGTTGGCGTAGATGAGGCTAGATCATCGAGACACCATCGAAGTCCTCGACCCGGCTCTTGAGCTTCTGGCCAGGACGGAAGGTCACCACCCGCCGCGCCGAGATCGGAATCTCCTCTCCGGTCTTGGGATTACGCCCCGGTCGCTCACGCTTGTCGCGCAGGTCGAAGTTGCCGAACCCCGACAGCTTGACCTGCTCGTTCTCACGCAGGCAACCACGAATCTCCTCGAAGAACGCCTCCACCATGGTCTTGGCTTCGCGCTTGGAGAGTCCCAACTCGACGTGCAGGTGTTCGGCAAGTTCCGCCTTGGTCAACGCGCCCATATCATTCCCTCGCTGGATAGCGGCACCGTCCCTGGCGCCGGAGGCGCTCAGCCTCTCAGCTCGGCGCCATGACGCTGACGGGACTCGGTGACGATTGCATCGACTAACTGATTGATTTCATCGTCATTCAGCGTGCGCGAAGGATGCTGCCAGGTCAAGCCCAAGGCGAGACTCTTGCACCCTTCCGGCACCCCCTGGCCGTGATAGACGTCGAACAGCTTGAGTTCGGTGAGCCACTCACTGGCCTGCTCGCGCAGGCAATCGAGCAGCGCCTGCAGCGGCAGGTCCGCATCGACCAGCAGCGCCAGGTCGCGACGCACCTCGGGATAACGCGACAGCGCGCTGAAGGTCGGCAGCACGCCCTCGGTCAGTGCATCCTGGCGCACCTCGAACAGCAGCGCATCGACCTTGAGCCCCAACTGGGCACGCACCGCCGGATGCAGGGTGCCGATCCAGCCCACCGCCGCGCCGCGGTGGAATACCTGAGCGGTCTGCCCGGGATGCAGCGCGCTGTGCTCGGCCGGCTCGAAGCGCCAGGCGGCGGAATCGCCGCCCAGTGCGATCAGGCTCTCCAGATCGCCCTTGAGGTCATAGAAATCGACCTTGTCACGACCGCCGGCCCAGCCCTCGGGCTCGCGCGATCCACACACCAGCGCGCCGACCATCGACACTTGCTCGAGGTCGTCGAGTTCACCGCGGAAGACCAGGCCGGTCTCGAACAGCCGTACGCGCTGCTGCTGACGATTGAGGTTATGCTGCAGCGCCTTGATCAGCCCCGGGAACAGGCTATAGCGCATCACCGCCATGTCGCTGGAGATCGGGTTGGCCAGCCGCGGCGAGCGCGCCCCGGGATGCAACGCATGCTGCAGTTCCGGTGCCACGAAGCTGTAGCTGATCGCCTCCTGGTAGCCGCGCGCCACCAGCTGTCGGCGCAGCCTGGCCAGCGGCTGGCGCACTTCATGATCGGCGCGCAGGCCGAGACGCGCCGCGGGGCGCCGCACCGGCAGGCGGTTGTAACCGTGTATGCGCGCCAACTCCTCGATCAGGTCCTCTTCGATAGCGATATCGAAGCGCCAGCTCGGCACCCGCGCCGACCAACCGTCGACCTGGGTCTCGACCCGCATGCCCAGGCGCCCGAGGATCTCGACTACCTCGCCGTCGTCGAGACGCTTACCGAGCACTTGCTCGAGGCGCTCGGCGCGCAGCGCTACCTGTCGCTCGCCAGGCAGGTGAGCCGCGCTTGCCACCTCGACCAGCGGGCCCGCCTCGCCGCCGACGATCTCCAGCAACAGCTGAGTGGCGCGCTCGGCGGCGCGCGCCGTCAAGGCTGGATCGACGCCGCGCTCGAAGCGGTGTGAGGCGTCGGTATGCAGACCATAGGAGCGCGCCTGGCCGGCCACGGCTAGCTGACTGAAGAACGCCGACTCGAGAAAGATATCTTGGGTCGCGGCACTCACGCCGGACAGCTCGCCGCCCATCACCCCGGCAATCGCCAGCGCACCCTTGGCATCGGCGATCACCAGGGTGTCGTCGCGCAACGCGATGTCCTGGCCGTCGAGCAGCGTCAGTCGCTCGCCGGGGCGCGCCCGGCGCACCTCGATGCGCGTATCGAGGTTGGCCAGGTCGAAGGCATGCAGCGGCTGGCCGAGCTCGAGCATCACGTAGTTGGTGACGTCGACCACTGGGTCGATGCTACGCACGCCGCTGCGCCGCAGCCGCTCGACCATCCACAGCGGCGTCGCGGCGCTCACGTCGACGCCCTTGATCACCCGCCCGAGATAGCGCGGACAGCGCTCGGGGTCGGCCACCTCGATGGCAAACCCCTGATCATGGCTCGCCGGCACCGCCTCGAGGGCGGGGCCATCGAGCGGTAGCCGGTTGAGCACCCCGACCTCGCGCGCCATGCCCAGCACGCTCAAGCAGTCGCCGCGATTGGGCGTCAGGTCGACCTCGATGGTGCTGTCGTCGAGGCCCATCCACAGCCGCAGGTCGTCGCCCACCGGGGCGCTCGCCGGCAGCACCAGAATTCCCGCCGAGGTGGCCTCCTCGAGCCCCAGCTCGGAGGCCGAGCAGATCATGCCGCGGGATTCGACGCCACGCAGCTTGGCGGGCTTGATGGTGAAGTCACCGGGCAGAACGGCGCCGACGCGGGCAAAGGGCACCTTCTGCCCTACTTCCACGTTGGGCGCACCGCACACCACCTGCAGCGGCTCGCCGCTGCCGTCATCGACGCGGCAGACATTGAGCTTGTCGGCATCCGGGTGTGGCGTATTGGCCACCACTTCGGCGACGACCACCGCATTGAAGTCACCGGCCACCCGCTCGATGGCGTCGACCTCGAGGCCGGCCATGGTGATCTGGTCGGCCAGCGCCTGGGTCGCCAGCTGCGGTGATACCCATTCACGCAGCCACTGTTCGGAAAATTTCATGACGATCCTGTCTCCTCAAAGCGAGCGTGGTGGCGATCAACCGAACTGGCGCAGGAAGCGCAGGTCGTTGTCGAAGAACAAGCGTAGATCGTTGACGCCGTAGCGCAGCATGGCCAGGCGCTCGGCGCCCATACCGAAGGCGAAACCGGTGTAGCGCTCGCTGTCGATGCCCGAGTGCTGGAATACCGCCGGGTGCACCATGCCGCAGCCCAGTATCTCGATCCAGCCGCTGTGGGAGCAGACCCGGCAACCGGCGCCGCTGCACATCACGCACTGTATATCGACCTCGGCGGAGGGTTCGGTAAACGGGAAGTAGGAGGGCCGGAAGCGCACCGACAGGTCGTCGCGCTCGAAGAAGGCGTGCAGGAAGTCCTCGATGGTGCCCTTGAAGTCGGCGAAGCTGATGCCTTCGTCGACCAGCAGGCCTTCCACCTGATGAAACATCGGGGTATGGGTCAGGTCGGAGTCGCTGCGGTAGACCCGCCCCGGGCAGACGATACGGATCGGCGGCTGCTCGGCCTGCATGGTGCGCACCTGCACCGGTGAGGTGTGGGTGCGCAGCAGGCGGGTGGCATCGAAATAGAAGGTATCGGCCATGCCCCGCGCCGGGTGTTCGGCGGGAATATTCAGCGCCTCGAAGTTGTGATAATCGTCTTCGATCTCCGGGCCCACCGCCACGTCGAAGCCGATCCGCGTGAACAGCCCCTCGATGCGCTCGAGGGTGCGCGTGACCGGGTGCAGACCGCCGCTCTCCTGACCGCGGCCGGGCAGGGTCACGTCGAGGCGCTCGGCCGCCAAGCGCGCATTCAGGGCGGCCTGCTGCAGCGCCTGGCGCCGCGCCTCGAGCTCACCGCCGAGCAGCTGCTTGGCCTCGTTGATGCGCTCACCGGCCGCCGGACGCTGCTCGGCCGGCAGTTTGCCCAGGCCTTTGAGCAGCGCGGTAATCTCGCCCTTCTTGCCAAGATAGCGAACCCGCACGTCATCCAGTGCCGCGATGTCATCGGCGGCGTCGATGGCCTGGCGAGCCTCGGCGACCAATGTGGGAAGATGGTCCATCCGTCAAGCTCCGAATCTCGTCGGCCGCGCCATGCGGCCGACACTGGGTCACAAAAAAACAGGGGAAGAGCGGCGGCTCTTCCCCTGCGACGTTACGGCATGCGTGGTAGCGAGGCAGCGTTTACCGCCGTCGGCCACCGCTGCACCGTCACTTACTGAGCAGCCTTGGCCTTCTCGACGATGGCGGCAAAGGCAGCTTTCTCGTGCACGGCGAGATCGGCCAGGACCTTGCGGTCGATCTCGATGCCGGCCTTCTTGAGGCCGTCGATGAAGCGGCTGTAGGACAGGCCGTTGATGCGAGCCGCGGCATTGATACGCGCGATCCACAGGGCACGGAACTGACGCTTGCGCTGACGGCGGTCGCGATAGGCATACTGGCCGGCCTTGATCACGGCCTGCTTGGCAACGCGGAACACCCGCGAACGAGCACCGTAGTAGCCCTTGGCCTGCTTGAGTACTTTCTTGTGACGGCGACGAGCAACGACGCCACGCTTGACACGAGTCATAGCATTCTCCTGACGTTAAAGTGGATCAACCGGTTACAGGTTCGGCAGCATGCGCTGGACGAGGGCCTTGTCGGCGTCGTGAATCTGCTTCATCCCGCGCAGATGACGCTTCCGCTTGGTCGACTTCTTGGTCAGGATGTGGCTACGGAAGGACTGCTTGTGCTTGAAGCCATTGGCAGTCTTCTTGAAGCGCTTGGCGGCGCCACTGTTGGTCTTGATTTTCGGCATGAGAATTACTCCGCTCGATGTTTTTCAGAAAACCCAAGGCCGGTAGCCCGCCTCAGCGGCGAACCACCCGTTGACTTGCCTTCGGATCACTTCTTCTTGGGGGCAAGGATCATGATCATCTGGCGCCCTTCCATCTTGGGGAAGGACTCCACATTGGCCAGATCCTCGAGATCCGCAGCAACCCGCTCCATCAGCTTGCGGCCGATGTCCTGGTGTGCCATCTCACGGCCACGAAACCGCAGCGTGACCTTGCCCTTGTCGCCACCTTCGAGGAAGCGAATCAGGTTCTTCAGCTTGACCTGGTAGTCGCCCTCGTCGGTGCCAGGCCGGAATTTGACTTCCTTGACCTGGATCTGCTTGGTCTTCTTCTTCTGAGCAGCCTTCTGCTTCTTCTGCTCGAAGACGAATTTGCCGTAATCCATGATCTTGCAGACGATCGGATCGGCGTTGGAAATCTGTACGAGGTCCATACCGGCGGCTTCGGCACGCTCCAGCGCGTCGCTGGTGGGCACGACACCCAACTGCTCGCCGTCGCTGTCGATCAGGCGAACCTGATCTTCGGTAATTCGCTCGTTCATCGGGGGGCGCTTGTCCTGAACACGCCCTCTTGGGTTGCTTCGCTTGATCGCTACATCTCCGTGTTGGTTGACGTTGCCGTGGCCCGGGGCAGCCGGCAATCAGATTCCCTCGGCCACCAGCCGGGCAATGAGATCATCGACCCTGAGGGTGCCGAGGTCTTCACCGCTGCGGGTACGTACGGCCACGGCGTCAGACTCGACTTCCTTATCTCCCACCACCAGGAGATAGGGAACCTTCTGCAACGTATGTTCCCGGATTTTAAAGCCGATCTTCTCGTTCCTCAAGTCCGCCTTGACGCGAAGGCCAATTTTCTGCAAACGCTGCTCGAGATTGACGACGAAATCGCGCTGGGCGTCGGTGATATTGAGAATCACCGCCTGCTGCGGAGCGAGCCACAGCGGCATGGCGCCAGCATAGTGCTCTATGAGAATCCCCAGGAAGCGCTCGAAGGAGCCAAGAATCGCACGATGCAGCATCACCGGCGTCTTGCGTGCGCCATCTTCGTCGACGAACTGGGCACCCAGACGGCCGGGAAGATTGAAGTCGAGCTGCAGGGTACCACATTGCCAGACCCGATTGAGACAGTCGCGCAGCGCGAACTCGATCTTGGGCCCGTAGAAGGCGCCCTCGCCCGGCTGCAGCTCCCACTCGAGGCCGGTAGCATCGAGCGCCGCCTCGAGCCCCGCCTCGGCACGATCCCACAGCGCCGCCTCACCGAGAAAGTCATCGGGACGCGTCGAGAGCTTGAGTTCCACGTCATCGAAGCCCAGCTCCTTGTAGACCTCCAGCGTCAGGCGGATGAAGGCCTCGGCCTCAGCCTGGATCTGCTTCTCGCTGCAGAAGATATGCGCGTCATCCTGGGTAAAGCCACGCACCCGCATCAATCCATGCAGCGAGCCAGAGGGCTCATTGCGGTGGCAACTGCCAAACTCGGCGAGGCGCAGCGGCAGGTCACGGTAGCTCTTGAGGCCCTGATTGAAGACCTGCACGTGACACGGACAGTTCATCGGCTTGACCGCGTACTCGCGCTTCTCCGACTCGGTGGTGAACATCAGCTCACTGTAGTGCCCCCAATGGCCCGACTTCTTCCACAGCGACAGATCGACTATCTGCGGCGTCTTGATCTCCTGGTAGCCATGGGCGATCTGTACTCGGCGCATGTACTGTTCGAGCGCCTGATACATGGTCCAGCCGTTGGGATGCCAGAACACCATCCCCGGGGCCTCTTCCTGGAGGTGGAAAAGGTCCATCTTCTTGGCCAGCTTGCGGTGATCGCGCTTCTCGGCCTCCTCGAGACGCTTGAGATAAGCCTTGAGCTGCTTCTTGTCGGGCCAGGCGGTACCGTAAATACGCGTCAGCATCGGCTTGGAGGCGTCACCGCGCCAATAGGCACCGGCCAGCTTGGTCAGCTTGAACGCCTTGAGGTGACGAGTATTGGGCACATGGGGCCCGCGACACATGTCGACGTACTCCTGGTGGTGATAGAGGCGGATGGTCTCGCCCTCGGAGATCTCCCTTACGATCTCCTGCTTGTAGGTCTCGTCGCGATGCAGGAACGTCAGCATCGCGGCGTCGCGGTCGACGTACTCGCGAATGACATCGTACTCCTCGTCGATCAGCTGCTTCATGCGCGTCTCGATGGCCGCCAGGTCATCCGGCGTCACCGAGCGACCGAAGTCGACATCATAGTAGAAGCCATCCTCGATCACCGGACCAATGGCCATCTTGGCCTCGGGGTAGAGCTGCTTGACGGCGTGCCCGATCAGATGAGCGCAGGAGTGGCGAATGACCTCGAGGCCTTCTTCATCACGCGCTGTGAGAATGGCAACCGTGGCGTCGCGATCGATGAGGTCGGCGGCATCGACCGGCACCCCGTCGATCTTGCCGGCCACGCAGGCCTTGGCCAGGCCGGGACCGATAGACTCGGCCAGCTGCATCACGGTAAGCGGTTCGTCGAAGGTTCTCTGGCTGCCATCAGGCAGGGTCACGATGGGCATTGCGGCAATTCCTTGGGCGCAGTGGTGATCCATACCAGGGATCACGTGTCGCAAGCAGGTGAGTGTCAAAACGTACGGTCAGGCATGCTGAAAAAACAGCAGCCTACGATACCAGATGGCACCCCCAGCGCGCCATGCCGGGCATCTATCCGCTCCCTGGACGCAACGAGGGAGTGCCAATGGCACTCCCTCGTCAAGCGAGCGGCGAAAGCCGCTCAGGCATCGTGCGCCGTAGCGCTATGCCTTACTGGCGGTCGATTTCGACGCGACGGTTCTGAGCACGACCTTCATCGGTGTCGTTGCTAGCCACCGGACGCGCCTCACCGAAACCACGGGTGCGCATGCGGTTCTCGGCGATGCCCTGCGAGACCAGATAGGCACGCACGGAGTCGGCACGACGCTGAGACAGCCCCTCGTTGTACTGCGGGTTGCCGACGGAATCGGTATGGCCGTCGATGTTGACACGCAGCTCGGGGTTTTGGCGCAGACGATGTGCCACTTCGTCCAGCGTCATGCTGGCCTCAGGGCGCAGTTCGGCGGAATCGAACGCGAAGGTCACTTCGCTGCTCAGCACCACCGGCTCGAACTCGGGTTCCGGCTCGGGCTCGGGCTCGGGCATCGGCTCGGGCTCCATCTGGGGCTGCGGCTCGGGGGTACGATCGGCACACAGCAGTGCGCCAGCAGCAGCACCCACACCAAAGCCCATGGCAGCACCTTGATCTTCGTCTGAGCTACCCGAGGTCGCATAGCCGATGCTGCCACCGATCAAGCCACCAGCAACACCACATACGGCCGGGTGCTGATACCAGGCGCGGTCAGCGGAAGAGGAGGAAGACGACATCTGGGCAGATGTCTGACCGCCTGTCGGTCCGGAGGTAGCACAGCCAGCAAGGCCAAGTACCAGCGCGGAACCGATCAGCAAGCCAGTCGTTGATTTTTTCATGTAAGACTCCTTCTTAACACAGCGCTAGTCGTAACACTTGAGTTACACCGCGTATCCAGGTAAACCGTCGAGCCAGCTCGAATTTTTCGACCTACTCAAGGTAAAAGAAAGCACATTTGCAACATTTCGGCTAGTGCTCATGTGCTAATGCGCATGATCTCATGCCCTTGCATCGAGCACCAGTCATCAACGCAAGCGGCTAACATATAACAGCAGCCGCAGTTAAAAGCTATACCAAAAAGCAGCTTTGTACAAGAAACTGAAGACACCGTGACTCAGTGAAGGCCCTCGGGCCAGCGCTGCTTAAGGTTCTCCACTTCGCGCGCTGCGTCCAGCAGCGCCGGCCGGTTGGCATCCTCCACCGCCAGCCGCTGGCGATCCTCATCCATACGCTGGCGGGGTGTCAGCGCCTTGCGCGACGAGTGAGTACTCAAGTGCTGAGTTTCGGCATGGACGCTGGCAAACACCCGAAACGCCTCGCGCTCGACCAGCGCCGGATCGATGATCTCCAGCAGTACCTTGCAACGTAGGGCGCCCTCCACCAGGTCGACCTGCTCGGCGCGCATGGCGGCGGCGATCGCCCCCAGGCTATCCAGGCAGTTCTGGTGCGCACGACGTATCTCTTCCTGGCGGAACGCCTCACGACGACGCACCTCACGCCATAGGGTGACGGCGTAGGCACCGAGTCCGGCGACGATGACTGCAGCCAGGGCCGCAAGACTCCAGAACAGGGTAGCGCTCATAACTCTCGACTCGGGTTGGGGATGGGAACTGAATGCCTGCACCATACGCAGCCGCTGACGATCCAGCAAGTGAGCCCCAACGCATATTGTAGCGGCGCTCACATGACCCAGTTGACGGCGTAGTGATCGAACAGCAGCACGCCGAATACTCCCAGGATGTAGCGAATCGAGAACCAGAAAGCGTTGATCGGCGCCTGCTCGTCCCGCCCCCGCCACACCTTCCAGTTCCAGAACATGAAACGCACGTTGAGGGCCGTGACCCCGACCAGATAGAGCATGCCGCTCATGCCGATCACGAACGGCATCAGCGTCACCGCCACGGTCAGCCAGCCATACAGCCACACCTGCAGTCGAGTGAAGGCGTCACCGTGGGTCACCGGCAGCATCGGCACCCCCGCCTTGGCATACTCGTCACGCTTGTGAATGGCCAGCGCCCAGAAGTGCGGCGGCGTCCAGGCGAACACGATCAGCAGCAGCAATAGCGGCTCGGCGCCGAGCTGGCCAGTGACGGCGGTCCAGCCCAGCAGCGGGGGCGCGGCACCGGCAACGCCGCCAATCACGATGTTCTGCGGTGTGGCACGCTTGAGAAAGGCCGTGTAAATCAATGCATAGCCGACCAACGACGCCAGCGTAAGCCACGCCGTCAGTGCGTTGACCTGCCATAGCAGCAGCGCAAAGCCAGCCACCGACAGGCCCGTGGCCCATAGCAGGGCGTAGTGGGTGGGCAGGCGCCGAGTAGCCAGCGGACGACGTGAGGTACGCACCATCATGGCATCGAGGCGACGGTCGAGCACATGGTTGTAGGCCGCCGCCCCGCCGGCACACAGGGCGATCCCCACCAGACCGTAGACCACGCTGGCCAGCGGCGGTATGCCGGGGGTCGCCAGCGCCATGCCGACCAGCGCACAGGCCAGCATCACGATCACCACGCGCGGCTTGCACAGGGTAATCAGATCGCGCCACTGCCATGCCGCAGCCGCCATGCTCTCGTCGGCCAGCAACTCCCCCTGCTCGATCGCGGCATTACGCATGCGCCCACTCCTTACCGTTATCCACTTGCTTGTTTCCCGACTCGTGGGAGCGCGTCAGGCTCGCCTGCCAGTAGGCGAGCGTCAACACCACTATTAATAGTACGGCGCCCGCCGTATGCACAAGCGCCAGGCTGAGCGGCAGCCACAGCAATACATTGGCGATGCCCAGCGCCACCTGTAGCGCATAGCTGCCGAGGACTCCCAGCATCCACGGCCGCATCCTGCGCCGCGACCAGTGTGCCACGGCTAGCAGCAGCAACCCCACCCCCAGCGCCAGCGCCCCAAGGCGATGGCCATAGTGGATGGCGGCACGGGCATCGGCATGCAGTTGGCCATGCAGATAATTGGGTCCCACGGTCTGGGTGAGGTGGAAGCCGTCACTCCAGTCCATGTCCGGCCACCACTCACCGTTGCAGGTCGGAAAACCCTGACAGGCAATTCCCGCGTAGTTGCTCGAGGTCCAGCCCCCCAGCGCCAACTGCCCCACCAGCAGGGCAGCCACCAGCGCCCATAGCGGTGACATGCGCCGCTTGACCCGCGGCTGACGCACATCCTCGACGCTGGCTTGGCGCAGGCGCAGATGCAGCCATAGAAACAGCAACATCACCGTGAGCCCGCCAAGCAGATGCAGAGTGACCACCTGTGGCCATAGCTGGAGCGTCACGGTGAAGGCACCGAAGGCGCCCTGCACGATGATCACCACCAGCAGCACAAGCGTCAGCCGCCAGGGAAATCCTGCCAACCGCCGCAGCGGTAGTGCCAGCGCCACCAGCGCCAGCACCAGCAGGCCGAGCGCCGAGGCGATATAGCGATGCACCATCTCCACCCACGCCTTGAAGGTCTCGAGCGGGGCATCCGGAGAGTGCAACGAGGCGGTATCGGCATCAGGCACCACCAGCCGGCCATAGCATCCCGGCCAGTCCGGACACCCCAGCCCGGCATCGACCAACCGCGTCCACACCCCGACCAGGATCACCAGCGTGGTGAACACCACCCCCATCAGGCTCAGGCGTCGTAGTAACCTGAGCCGCGCTTGCCGTTTCTCCATCGCGCCATCCATTACCTTGTCACCCTCATGTATCGCTCGGCGCGGTTGCCGGGTCACTGTTCATGCGCAGCAGATGATTGACATCAGCCAGCACGTCCTGCGGATCGACCCCCGCCGAGTAGCTCAGCACCGCTTGCCCCTGGGGATCGAGCAGCCACAGCTGGCCGCCATCGCGCCACCCAGGGGGCTCCTGCCACTCACCCAGCACCTCCCCGGGTAGAGCAGACTCGGCGGGGCCAAGGCGCAGCCGCGTGACGCGTGGCGCCTCGCGCCCCAGCGCACGATGCAGGCGCCACCACTGATCGGCATCGGCCTCGCAGCCACCCACACAGTCGAAGGCCAGTACCCAATCGCCACGATCAATGGCCGGACGCGGCTCAACCAGCGGCCAATCTGCAAGCCGCGGCACATCGGGATTGAGCTCACCATGCGCGGTGCGTTCATCGGGAATCCCGATACGAAACTCGACCATCACCCAGGCGCTGACCAGCGGCACGGCAAACAGCATGATCAAGGCCAGCAGTTTCATTCGTTGTCTGTTCAGTGGGCTCATGGCTCCCGCTCCCGCACTATCGTTGTCGAGGCGTCGCGGGATTCACGCAGATCGCGTCCCAGGCGCCGCCCTCCTATCAGCATTACCGCAAGCGCCGCCAATGCCAACCCCCACCATTGGACGGCATAGCCGGTATGGCGGCTGGGCGGCATCACACTGGGTTGCCACCAGGGCGTAAACAGCCCCGGCCCCTGCTGCAAGTGCACCCAGCCAGGATGTGCAAAATCGCCCAGCGCAGCCTGCCACGGCTGCAACGCCAGGCGCTGCAGCCGCCGCCCCTCCTGGTTGGGGCCGAACAGCAGCACGGTCTCACCGGCCGGCTGCCACTGCCCGCTCAATGTCACCGTTCCCTGTGGCGTATCGATATCGGGATCGACCCGGCTGCCTGCCGTGGGCACGAAACCGCGCTGGATCAGCCACAGCCGGCCGTCATCGCCACGCAGCGGAGTGAGCGCCGCCACCCCCACCTGCCCCTCGACCACGCGATTGTCGAGAAAGTAGGTCTGGTCGGCGAGGAACTCGCCGCGCAGGGTAATGCGTGATCCTTCCGGCGGAGTCTCCTGGGGGGCCACCAACTGCGGCGCATCGGCCAGGCGCTGCAGGTAGTCGCGCTTGTCGGCGGCGCGCTCCCACTGCCACATGCCGAGGGCGATACCCAGGGCGACCAGCAGGCTCCAGGCCAACCACCACCACCATAAGCGCTTGACATGTTGCACCGGCTTGCTTGAACTGGGCATCTGATGACTCACGGAGTATCCCATGCTGAAAGCGTTGATCGCCCTGACATTTCTTACCATGCTCGCCAGTCTGGCGGCGGGTGCCGGCTTCCTGCTGCGCGACCATGGCAGTTCGCGACGACTATTGACGTCGCTGAAGCTACGCGTCTCGATGGCCGGCCTGTTGATCGTACTACTCGGCTACGGTTTTTACATCGGCGACCTGGCCTGAGCATCGCCCCATCACGCGAAGGCCCGGCAGCAAGTGCCGGGCCCGGTGACAGCTCAGCGCATTTCTCAGAACACGTAGACGAACAGGAACAGACCGATCCACACCGCGTCGACGAAGTGCCAGTACCAGCACGATGCCTCGAAGCCGAAATGGTCGTGACCGCCAAAGTGACCGCGCTGAATCCTCACGAACATCACCGCCAGGATGGTAACACCGATTATCACGTGCAAGCCGTGAAAGCCCGTCAACATGAAGAAGGTGGCGCCGTAGATACCTGCCTGGAGGGTGATCCCGTAGTGAGTCACCGCCTGATAGTACTCGACGCCCTGAATCACGACGAACACGAAGCCCAGCAGCAGTGTGGCGATCAGCCAATTGCGACAGGCGGCGCGATTCCCCTCCTTGAGCCCCTCGTGGGCAATGGTCAGGGTTATGCTCGAGGCCACCAGGATCAGGGTGTTGACCAGCGGCAGCTGCCACGGATTCATCACCTCGCGCGGCCCGCTGACGCTGGGGTCCGGCGGGCTCATCAACGGCCAGGTCGCCGAGAAGTCGGGCCACAACAATGCCGCCACGCCCTTGGCCCCCTCGCCGTCGAGCCACGGCAACGCAAACACGCGAATATAGAACAACGCGCCGAAGAAGGCGGCAAAGAACATCACCTCGGAAAAGATGAACCAGCCCATGCCCTGGCGGAAGGAGCGGTCCATCTGGGCGTCATAGAGCCCCTGGCGCGATTCCATCACGACATCGCGGAACCACAGCGCCATGACTGTCAGCACGCCAATCAGCCCCAGTGACATGACGATGGTGCCATTGCCATGTACCAGCGACATGCCGGCGCCGATCATCATCACACCCAGCGCTAGCGAGCCCAGCACCGGCCACTTGCTGGTTGCGGGTACGTAGTAACTGCCACCACTCATGCATCACCTCCTGGTGCCGGCGCTGCCTGCGCCTGTAATTGTGCTTTGTCCTCGTCCACCGGGTACAGCGTATAGACCAGCGTCACGGTATTGACGTCTTCCGGCAGGTCGCGGGTCAACTGAAACACCAGCGGCAGCTCGATGCGCTCGCCGGCCTCGAGGCGCTGCTCTTCGAAACAGAAACAGTTCACCTTGCGCAGATGACGCGATGCCCGCGACGGAGAGACACTGGGCACTGCGCGCCCCGATTGAGCGACCCCACTCCGATTGGTAAAAACGAAGTCGATCTCGGTAGGCTGACCAGGATGCACCCTGACCTGGCGCTGTTCGACATCGAGTATCCACGGCAAGCCCGAGCCCGAACGGGTAATGAACTGTACCGTCACCCAGCGTGACTGATCGACCTCCTCGCTGATCAGTGACTGGGCACGCTCGTCGACCTTGCCGTTGACCCCGGTAATGCGACAAAAGACGTCATAGAGCGGTACCAGCGCAAAGGCGAAGGCGAACATCCCGATCAACACCAGGACACTGCGGAATACCGTACGTTGAACTGGATTCATCATGCCGACTCTCCTTATGCCTGCCGCTGTAATAACTGGCAGGCGTCAAGGCGTTCAGTGCTGTACCGGCTTGAAGTCCGGCGGCGTTTCGAAGGTGTGCAGCGGCGCCGGACTGGGCACGGTCCACTCGAGGTCTTCCGCCCCATCCCAGGCCTTGGCCGGGGCTTTGACGCCACCGCGCACGCACTTGATGATCACCCATACGAAGATTAGCTGGGAGAAACCGAACAGGAAGGCCCCCAGGCTCGACACCAGGTTGAAGTCGGCGAACTGCAGCGCATAGTCCGGAATCCGCCGCGGCATGCCGGCCAGCCCCGAGAAGTGCATCGGGAAGAAGGTCAGGTTGACGCCGATCACCGACAGCCAGAAGTGCCACTTGCCGAGGATTTCGCTGGGATAGTGCCCCGTCCACTTAGGCAGCCAGAAGTAGACCGCCGCCATGATCGAGAACACTGCCCCGGGTACCAGCACGTAGTGGAAGTGCGCCACCACGAAGTAGGTATCGTGGTACTGGAAGTCGGCCGGGGCAATGGCCAGCATCAGCCCGGAGAAGCCGCCGATGGTGAATAGCACCACGAAGGCCAGCGCAAACAGCATCGGTACCTCGAAGGTGATCGAGCCACGGAACAGCGTGGTGATCCAGTTGAACACCTTCACCCCGGTGGGCACCGCGATCAGCATGGTGGTGTACATGAAGAACAGCTCGGCGGCCAGCGGCAGCCCCACCACGAACATATGGTGTGCCCAGACCAGGAAAGAGAGCACCGCGATCGACGCCGTGGCATAGACCATCGAGGCATAGCCGAACAGCCGCTTGCGGGCGAAACAGGGAATGATCGCCGAGACGATACCGAAGGCCGGCAGGATCATGATGTAGACCTCGGGATGCCCGAAGAACCAGAACAGATGCTGGAAGAGCACCGGGTCACCGCCGCCGGCGGCATCGAAGAAGCTGGTACCGAAGTTGATGTCCATCAGCATCATGGTGATCACCCCGGCCAGCACCGGCATCACTGCGATCAACAGGAAGGCGGTGATCAACCAGGTCCATACGAACAGCGGCATATCCATCATGCGCATGCCCGGCGCACGCATGTTGAGGATGGTGGCAACGATGTTGATGGCGCCCAGGATAGAACTGACCCCGGCGATGTGCAGCGACAGGATGAAGAAGGTGGTCGACGGCGGCGCATAGGTGGTCGACAGCGGCGCATAGAAGGTCCAGCCGAAGTTGGGTCCCCCGCCCGGCATCAACAGCGTCGATAGCAGCAGGATGAAGGCCACCGGCAGCAACCAGAAACTGAAGTTGTTGAGACGCGGCAGGGCCATGTCGGGGGCGCCGATCTGCAGCGGAATCATCCAGTTGGCAAGCCCGGTAAAGGCCGGCATGACCGCCGCAAAGACCATGATCAGGCCGTGCATGGTGGTCATCTGGTTGAAGAACTCGGGATTGATCAGGTTCAGCCCCGGCTGGAACAGCTCGGCGCGCACCACCAGCGCGAAGATCCCGCCGACGAAGAACATAATCAGCGAGAAGATCAGATAGAGGCTACCGATCTCCTTGTGATTGGTGGTCAGCAGCCAGCGCATGATGCCGCGCGGCTGGGGGTGATGGTCATGATCGTCGTGCACCTGACCGCCGGCCGTGGCGGTCGTGCTCGAGTGTTGCAAACTGTGATGGGGCGGCAATTTGGGAGCCATCGCACATCTCCGTTATCGTTGTCTGGTGGCAGAGAGACGTTTGGGTGATCGTCTATTCGAGTAGCTCGACGATCTCTGCGGGCTGCACCGCATCGCCGGTGTCGTTGCCCCAGGCATTGCGGCTGTAGGTCACCACCGCAGCCAGCTCGACCGGGTTGAGGTTGCTACGGAATGCCGGCATCGCCGTACCCGATACGCCGTTGAGCACCACATCGACATGCCAGTCGACGTCACCGATCAGCTCCTGGTTGCCGGCTAGTGCCGGGAAGGCGGGCGGTGAACCGCCGCCATCGGCCTGGTGACAGGACGCACAGATCGAGCCGTAAACCTGCTCGCCACGCTCCATCAGCTCGGCCATTTCCCATTCGCGGTCGACGCCCATGGCCTCGGCTTCGGCGGCCTCTTTGCGCTCAGCAAGCCAGTCATCGAAGTCATCCTCTTCCATGGCGTGCACCACGATCGGCATGAAGCCGTGATCCATGCCGCACAGCTCGGCACACTGGCCGCGGTAGATGCCCGGCTCGTTGATGCGCACCCAGTTCTCGTTGATGAAGCCGGGAATGGTGTCCTGCTTGACGGCGAAATCCGGCACCCACCAGGAGTGAATGACGTCATCGGCGGTCAGCAGGAAGCGCACCTTGCGGTTGATCGGCAGCACCAGCGGCTCATCGACCTCGAGCAGATAGTGCTCGCCGCGCTCCTCGTCGCCGGCAATCTGAGCACGCGGCGTACTCATGTTGGAGTTGAAGGCGACATCCTCACCGAGATACTCATAGCGCCAGCGCCACTGCTGGCCGGTAATCATCACGTCCAGCTCGGCATCCGAAGCGTCGTACATCTTCTGCAGCGTGGCGGTGGCCGGCACGGCCATGCCCACCAGGATCAGCAGCGGCACCGCCGTCCAGATCACCTCGACGGTGGTGTTCTCGTGGAAGTGCGACGACTTGGCACCCTTGGAGCGACGGAACTTGAACAGCGAGTAGAACATCACACCAAACACCACCACACCGATGACCACACAGATCCAGAAGATCGTCATGTGCAGCGAAAAGATCTCGGTGCTGAGATCGGTCACCCCGACGGGCATGTTCCAGCCATTGGCCTGAGCCAGCGATGCGCCCCCCAAGAGCGATCCCCCACCCGTGATCAATGCGAGCAACTTGCGCATTGGCTCCTCCTTACTTGTTTTTGCTCATACCGGCGGCGCAACCGACGTGCAATATTAGGTGTGTCTTGTCGCGATATAGAAGAGCATCTGCCGTCGAAAGGCAACCCCCGCCCCTCAACGCTGACAGCGGCTGACGACCTCAACCGGCCAGGTAGATGGCGAGTGCCGCAATCACCACCACGAACACCACCCCCATCAGCAAGCCCACCAGAATAAAGGCTCCCGGCTTGCCGTGCTCGAAGTCGTGCTGGCGCTGGCGCTCTTTCTGAACGCCGAAAAACGCTGCCAGTACCGATTTGATAACCCTCCACATAGCCTCTCCTCACGACTAAAGTTCGATGCCGAATTTGACCCGCATCAGCAAAATGGCGCATCGCAGCATCCGCCACTCGTCGCCGCCCCCCGGCAGACTATACTGCTCAGGATACCCCATGCTACCGGGAGGCCAGCATGACACCGACGACCAAGCACCCACCTTCAACCACTACGCCGCTGACTCAGCTATGGCTCGAACAGTGGCTGGCTACTAACGCCCCGGTGGCGCGCCTGCAGCTACAGTGGCTCAAGGCCATGGATCAGATAATCGAGAGCGAAACCACCTTCATGCTCGCCTGCCTCAACGCCAACCTGCGTATCGGCGAATGCATGCTCGACCCCGACCGACTGCACAGCGACAGCGCACTGGGCGATTGCTATGAGGAGATCATGAACGAGGTGACCGAGGCCAGCCTGGCACGCCTCGACAAGGTCACCGAGCTCTCACACGAGTTCCGCCGACAGCTCTGGGAAGAGCTGTGAGGCCGCGCTCACAACCCTAACAGCGTGGTCATCAAGGGCAGCAGAAAGGCCGTCAGCAGTCCTGTCAGCGCCATGCCCAGGCCAGCGAAGGCTCCGGCCATGGCGCCCATCGAGGCAAAGCAGTGGGCGGTGCCAAAACCGTGTGCGGCGAGCCCCATGGTAAAGCCCTGCACGCTGGGATCCTCGATGCGCATCAGACGCAAGATCCACGGCCCAAGTGCACAGCCCACTGACCCCGTCAGCAGTACCAGCCCCGCCGCCAACGACGGAATACCGCCGACCTGTTCGGCGATCCCCATGGCAATCGGCGACGTCACCGAGCGTGGTGCCAGGCTCAGCAATGTCTCCGGCGCCGCCCCCATCAATGCCGCCAGGCCGATCGTCGAGCCCACCGCAGTGACGATACCCGCGCAGCAGGCGAGCAGGATCGGCATCAGCATTGCACGCACTCGCTCGAGATGATCATACAGCGGGATCGCCAGTGCCACCGTGGCTGGCCCCAGCAGGAAATGAATGAACTGGGCGCCTTCGAAGTAGGTCGAGTAGTCGATGCCGGCGAGCAGCAGGAAACCGATCAATAGCGCGATACTGAGAATCACCGGGTGCAACAGCGGCGTCCCACCCATCTTGCGATTGAGCCAGCTGGCGGTAATGAAGGCCACCAGCGTGGCCAGCAGCGACACCAGCGGATGGCCGGAGAGGTAGACCCACAGCTGATCGAGGGCAACGATGTTCATGCGCCAGTGCCGCGACGCAGCCGGCGCTGGCTGAGCCAGCTCATGACCTTGGCCGTCACGGCCAGGGTCAACGCCGTGGACACCACCAGCGTCACACCGATCACCCATAGGTCGGCCATGATCAGCTGCGCATGCACCATCACCCCTACCCCGGCGGGCACGAACAGCAGCGTCAAATAGCGCAGCAGACCTTCGCCGCTGTGGCGCAGCGCCGATGGCACACGACCGTGGATCATCAGCGCCAGCAGCAGTACCAGCATGCCCAGCACCGGGCCGGGGACCGGCACCGCCAGGCCTCTGGCCAGCAGCTCGCCGATGAACTGACAACCCAGCAGCAGACTCATTCCCACGATCAACGGCATGGCAGCACTCCCGGAGCAGGCGCGATGATGATTGGAGGCGGTATCACTGGCATCCATCGAACAATGGTAATGCAAGTGCGCGACGTGCAACATGCAGCATAGGCGCCGGAGCGCGCCACGCCCATCACGCACCGCCAACCGAGGAGACATGATGACCGTCAAGACGACACGCTGGGCAATATTGGTGATTGGCACCCTACTCGGGGTATACGGCTGGGCCACCTACAACCCGGTAGCCTTCGTCGGCCTGGCGCTGATGGTGCTGGCCGCAGCGCTGCACTTGACCCGCCATCGCGGGCCACGCTGACACCCGCACAACGAAAAACCGCCACCCGGCATGACCCGTGAGTGGCGGTTTATCTGAATCCATCTGGTCGGAGCGACAGGATTCGAACCTGCGACCTCTGCAACCCCATTGCAGCGCGCTACCAAGCTGCGCCACGCTCCGATCGTGAGTGGCGGAGGGACAGGGATTCGAACCCTGGAAGGGCTTTCACCCTTGCCGGTTTTCAAGACCGGTGCATTCAACCGCTCTGCCATCCCTCCGGCTCACGGCGCAGAATATTACCAGTTTCTCACCGCAGGTCAAGGGCTTGTTTGCCATCAGTGGTTATTGATAGAGCCGCAGACCGACCTTGGTGATGCGATTACCCTCCATCTCGCTCACCACCCAGTGAAAGCCGTGCCAGCCAACGTCATCGCCCACCACCGGGTGGCCGCCGACCCGCAGCGACACGAACTCGCCGAGCGTCATCTCCTGCTCACCGGGACTCAAGGTCAAGCCATAGGCCGCTGCCACATCGCTCATCAGGGCATCGGCGTCGAGGGTGAAGGTGCCGAAAAAGGCCCGCTCGCGCTTGAGCTTGGCATCGCCGTTGAACAAGCGGTTGAGGGCCGGCAGGTCACCGGTGCGGCCGATCACACAGACCACGTCGCCGAGCATCAGGCGGGTACTGCCCTTGGGGTGAAGCATGGCGTGCTGGCGAAACAGCGCCGAGATCAGCGCTCCGGAGGGGAAGCGCAGCAGGCGGATCGGCACGTCATCGAGGTCTTCGTTGTCGACATGATAAACGAACATCTCGTAATCATTCTCCGGCAACACTCCAAGCGGCCCACGCCGATTGGGCGTCACCCCCAGCGGCACCTCGACCTTCATCCAGCTCGCCATCAGCGAAATCGTGCCGCCCTGGATCAACAGTGACATCAGCACCACTGCGAAGGCCACGTTGAAGTACAGCGAGGCATTCTCTACCCCGCCGATCACCGGAAAAATCGCCAGCACGATCGGCACCGCACCGCGCAACCCTACCCATGAGATAAAGCCGATCTCGCGCCAGCGGAACTTGAAGAACGGCTTGATGCAGATCAGCACCGCCAGCGGCCGCGCCACGAAGATCAACGCCAGCCCCACCAGCGAGGCCGGCAGTGCATACTCGAGCAGATCGCTGGGGGTGACCAGCAGCCCCAACACCAGGAACAGGCCAATCTGGCTCAGCCAGGCCAGCCCATCGTGCACCGGCAGGATGAAATTGAGGTGGCGCCCTGGGCGATTGCCGATCATCAAGCCGCACAGGTAGATGGCCAGGAAGCCACTGCCACCCAGTACGCTGGTCAAGCCGAATACGCAGAAGCCCAGCGCCAGTGCCAGCAGCGAGTAGAGTCCTGGGGCCAGGTCGAGGGAGCGCAGCAGCTTGGCAATCAGCCAGCCACCACCGAGACCAATCGCCAGACCGAAGCCGAACTGCTCGATCAGAAACAGCAGCGTCTGGGTGATGCCGCCAATATCACCCACCAGCAGCTCGACCAACATGATGGTCAGGAAGATCGCCATGGGGTCGTTGGTACCCGACTCGATCTCCAGCGTCGCCCCGACGCGCTCATTGAGATTGATCCCGCGGCCGCTGAGCATCGAGAACACTGCCGCGGCATCGGTGGAACCGACGATGGCCCCCACCAGCAACCCTTGCGTCAGAGTCAGGTCGAACACCCACATGGCCAGCAAGCCGATGATGCCGCTGGTCAGAAACACCCCCAGCGTGGCCAGCGACAACGCCGGCTTGAAGCCGACGCGAAAGGTCTTGAGCCGCGTACGCAGGCCGCCGTCGAGCAGAATCATCGCCAGTGCCAGGTGGCCGATCAGAAACGCCAGCGAATAGTCGTCGAACTGAATGCCGAGCAGACCCTCCTCGCCGGCCAGCATGCCCAGCCCCAGAAAGATGATCAGCAGCGGCAGGCCAAACAGCGACGACAGACGGCTGGCCAGAATGCTCAGGGCAATCAAGAAGCCGCTGAGCAGAAAGAGAGAATTGATGCTATCCATGGCCTGCGTACGCGAGCGAAAGGTTATTCGAGTATGCCACAGCGCCTGCGCGACGGCGATTAGGCAAGGCGATAGTCCTACACTTTCAATAGCTTGTACAAACTCTGCCGAGCTAGTGGCTAGGCATCAGCCGTCACTCAAGGATACAATCTTGCTGGCCGGCCTCGTCGCCGGCCTTCGACTCGCCGCTGGAGACCTGGATGACGACCCTGCGCAATCGCAAGGCCTGGTGGGTACTGCTCGCCGCTATCGCCGTGACCCTTGGTTTCCCGACGGTCGCCCTGGGCGATGACCAGGATGGTGCCGATACTCCGGCCGCGATACTCGAGCCAGTAACGCAAATCGGCGAGGAGGCACTGCCCGCCAGCCAGCGCAACCCAATCCCCTTTATCGACCCGGCGGCCCTGCCCTTTGCAGCCCAGCACCCGATCCTGTTCGAGGTCTTTCCACGCCCCGAGCCGGCACCGCTCGATGAGTCGGTGCCGTCGATCACACTGCGCAATCCCGAGCCCATCGACCCGCCCCCCCTCGACGAGCTGCGTATCGTGCTCGACTGGTACCTGAGCCCCCAGCATGCCGCGCTGCTGGTTGCGCAAGCGCGCGGCGACTTCACGCGTTATGGGCTGGACGTCACCCTCAACGTACCCGCCGACCCTAGCCTGCCGCCCAAGCTGCTCGCCGCGGCGCGCGCCGACCTGGCGCTGGGCCGCCAAGCCCAGCTGCACATGCTGGTCGACCAGAAACTGCCGCTGGTGCGCGTCGCAAGCCTGATACCCACGCCACTGAGCAGCCTCATCGTGGCGGCCGAGGGCGACATCGATACACTCGCCGACCTCGCCGGCAAGCGCATCGGCTACGCCCTCGACGACAGCCTGTCGCCAATACTCTCGGGCATGCTCGACCAGTACGACATCGGCCTCGACGACCTGGTCCTCGACTACGTCAACTTCAGTCCCGCCCAGGCACTGCTCGAGGGACGCGTCGATGCGCTGATCGCGCCATTGCGCCACGTCCTGCCCCACCATCTCGACGAAGAAGGTCTCAGAGTACGTGGCTTCAGCGTCGAGGCCTACGGCATCCCGCGCCACGACGGCCTGATCCTGATGGCCAATCGCAACACCCTGGCCAGCCAACGCAGTGAGATCAAGCGCCTGCTCAATGCCCTGGAAGATGCCACCGAGTGGGCCCTCAATCATCCCGACGACGCCTGGGAGCTGATCACCGGCCACTACCCCACGCTTGCCACCGCCATCAACCAGCGTGCCTGGCCGGACACCCTGCGCCGCCTGGCGCTGCGTCCGTCCGCACTGGATGCCAAGCGCTATGCGACGCTACAGAACTATCTCTACGAGCGAGGTCATATCGCCAGCCGCCACCCGCTCGAACGCCTGGCCGTAGACCTCCACGCGCCGTGACCGCGGCGGCGACAGTCAATGCTTCGAGGTTCGCCCGCCGGACTAAGCGCCTGCTTAGCCCTCGACGGCCGCTATGAAGTCGTTGACCGCCGCCTGAAAGTCGCTGGGCCGCTCGGCATGCAGCCAGTGGCCTGCATCGAGGGTCACCACCTCGGCGCGGGGTAGCAGTTCGCGCAGCCCCGGCAGCATGGCATCGCTGACGTAGTCCGAGCGCCCTCCGCGCAGCACCAACGCCGGCCCCGGGTAGGCACCCTCGCCGTCCGGCACGTCGCGGATCGCCTCATAGGCCGCCTCGATGTGCTCGAGGCCCAGCCGCCAGCCCATGCGCCCGTCTTCGCCACGCGCCAGGTTGGTGGCCAGGAACAGTCGCGTACCCTTGTCCTCGACGTGCTCGGCGAGCAGTGCATCGACATCGCGGCGATTACTCGGCGCATGCGCCTCGACGTGATGCATGGCTGCAAAGATGGCATCGTGACCGTGGCCATAGCGCACCGCCGCAATGTCGGCGACGATCAGCGAGACCACTCGCTCGGGGGCCCGTCGTGCCAGCGTCATGACCACCTTGCCGCCCATCGAGTGGCCAAGCAGATGGCAGCGCTGAATGCCCAGTCGGTCGAGGCAGGCCAGCAGGTCGTCGGCCATCTCGGCATAGCGCATCCCCGCGGCGTGCGGCGAGCGTCCGTGATTGCGCAGATCCACCGCCACCACGCGACGCTTGCGCTGCCACTGCTTGACGTGGGAGCGCCAGTTATCGGCACTCCCCATCAGGCCGTGCACCACCACCAGCGGGATACCGTCTCCGCCGGTATCGACTGCGTGCAATTCAACGCTCATGGGCTCTCCTTGGAATCATTGGGCGCCGGCTAACGAACCTCGCCAGCGGCGCTCGGTGCGAGGTCGCGGTGGCCGGTCCAGTCGACCAGCCGGCGGCTCAGCCAGGCCAGCAGCAGCCCATACAGCGGCAGGAAGAACAGCAGACTGATGGCCAGCTTGATGACGTAGTCGACCCAGGCAATCTCCAGCCAGTTGGCGGCCATGAAGGGGTCGGGGCTGTGGTAGAAGGCGATCGAGAAAAACGCCATGGTATCGGCCAGGTTGCCGAACAGCGTGGAGATCGCCGGCGCCACCCACCACGCCTTGAGATGGCGCAGGCGATCGAAGACATGAATATCCAGCAGCTGGCCGAGTACGTAGGCCATGAAGCTGGCCAGGGCGATGCGCGCCACGAACAGGTTCCACTCGCCGAGACCCTCGAGGCCAGCGAAGCTGCCGCGGGGAAAGATCACCGATACCAGGTAAGAGATCAGCAGCGCCGGCACCATTACGCGAGTGATGGTGGCCCGCGCCTGGGCCTTGCCGAACAGCCGCACGGTGAGGTCGGTGGCGAGGAAGATGAATGGAAAGCTGAACGCACCCCAGGTGGTATGCAAGCCGAATAGCGTAAACGGCAGTTGAACCAGGTAGTTGCTGGCGGCAATCACCAACACATGAAAACTGACCAGCGCCAGTAGGCAGCGCCGGGCCTGGCGCGGGGAGAGATGGAACATGCAGCACCTTTTTGTGATCGAGGGGTGAGGGAACCCTCATGGAACGGCACGACGCCACGCAGGGCGTGGCGTCGTCTATGTCCCTAGTATACCGGTTGACGGCGGCGCGGTCAGCCCTGGCGCGCCTGGCTGGCCTGGCCCAGCTCGCGCTCGCACATCGCCGCGTGCACATCCTCGAGGCTGCCGGGATCATCGATGGTCGACGGTATCCCGAAGCGTTCGCCGTCGGCGATGGTGCGCAACAGCTTGCGCAGGATCTTGCCCGAGCGGGTCTTGGGCAGACGCGGCACCACCAGCACCTGCTGGAAGCAGGCAATCGGACCGATCTGCTCGCGGACTCGCGCGACAAGGGCCTGTTCGAGGGCCGCCTCATCGCCATCGAAGCCGTCCTTGGGAATCACCAGCCCTACCGGCACCTGGCCCTTGAGCGCATCGTGGATACCGATTACGGCACACTCGGCGACGGCCGGGTGGGCACCCACCACTTCTTCCATCTCGCCGGTGGAGAGGCGGTGGCCGGCAACGTTGATGACGTCATCGGTGCGGCCCATGATGAACAAGTAGCCGTCGGCATCGAAATAGCCGCCGTCGCCGGTCAGGTAGTAGCCGGGGAAGGCCGCCATATAGGCGCTGTGGAAGCGCTGCGGATCGTGCCACACGCCAGTCAGGCAGCCCGGCGGCAGCGGCTGGCGAATCACCACCGCGCCCTGCTCACCCACCCCAGCCGGCTCGCCTTCGGGGTCGAGGACCCGCACGTCGAATCCCGGCACCGGATAGGTCGCCGAGCCGGCCTTGGTAGGCATCGGCGCCAGGCCCTGCAGGTTGGCAGCGATCGGCCAGCCGGTCTCGGTCTGCCACCAGTGGTCGACCACCGGCACCTCGAGCAGGCCTTCGAGCCAGTGGAAGGTCGGCGGGTCGAGGCGCTCGCCGGCCAGGAACAGGGTGCGCAGCGAAGAGACGTCATGACGCGCCAGCCAACGCCCTTCCGGGTCCTCCTTCTTGATCGCGCGAAACGCCGTGGGTGCGGCAAAGAAGACTTTGACCCGATACTCCTCGATCAGCCGCCAGAATGCTCCGCTATCCGGCGTACGCACCGGCTTGCCCTCATAGACCAGGGTGGTGCAGCCGGCCAGCAGCGGGGCGTAGACGATATAGGAGTGCCCCACCACCCAGCCGACATCCGAGGCCGAGCAGAACACCTCGCCGGGCTGCATGCCGTAGACCACCTCCATCGAGTAGTGCAGCGCCACCGCATGGCCGCCGTTGTCGCGTACCACGCCCTTGGGTTTGCCGGTGGTACCCGAGGTATAGAGGATATACAGCGGATCGCTGGCCTTGACCGGTACACAGTCGGCCGGCGCGGCATTGGCCACCAGCGTGCGCCAGTCATGATCCAGCGCCCCCAGCTCGGCCTCGCCCACGTCGCGCTGCAGAATCACGCAGGCCTCGGGGCGATGTTCGCTGAGCGCGAGTGCCGCATCGAGAATCGGCTTGTAGGCGATCACCCGGTCGACCTCGACGCCGCAGGAAGCGGCCAGCACCACCTTGGGCTCGGCGTCATCGATGCGCACTGCCAGTTCGTGTGGGGCGAACCCGCCAAACACCACCGAGTGCACCGCCCCCAGTCGCGCACAGGCGTACATCGCCATCAACGCCTCGGGCACCATCGGCATGTAGATCACCACCCGATCCCCCTTGCTGACGCCAAGCCCCGCAAGCGCCCCGGCCAACCGCGCCACCTCATCGCGCATCTCGCGATAGCTGTAGCGCGCCTTGCTGGCGGTGACCGGCGAGTCCCACAGCACCGCCGGCTGGTCGCCACGACCATTCTCAACATGGTGATCGAGCGCCGCATAGCAGGTGTTCATCTCGCCATCGACGAACCAGCGGGCATGCCCCTGAGCGTCATAGTCGAGCAGCGTGGTGGGTGGGGTGAACCATGGGATACGCTGGGCCTGCTCGCCCCAGAACTGGGCGGGCTGGTCGATGGCGTGGCGATAGACGGAGGAATAGCGACTCATGGGAGCTCCCGGGGCTGGCAACGAATTGTTGACACTCTAGAAGCTAATCGCGTGCATTTCTCTCATACCATCGGCTATTAGGCCAAGGCCGCGCACAATTGTTGACAATAACACGATAGAAACGCAATAGAACCAACAGATTACAAAGAAACATTGATTCAGCGTTAACTTATTGTTGCCGAAGGAGTGGCGAAGCGCTTAAACATTTACTAAATGATTAGATAGCGCTGATTCCGGTGTCGTCCAGCACTACAACAAGATTCTACCTATAAGGAGAGATGACCATGAGCACTCGCCACGCCGCCGCCCAGCTGCTCGATGCCGGCGACTCGACCCTTGCCGATGCCACTGGCCTGCTCAAGGCCATGGCCAACGAGAACCGACTACGCATTCTTTGCCTGCTCGATGACAGCGAGCTCTCGGTCTCCGAGCTCAATGGCAAGCTCAGCCTAAGCCAGTCGGCGCTATCGCAGCACCTGGCGATCCTGCGCCGCGAGAACATGGTCAGCACCCGACGCGCATCGCAGACGATATATTATTCACTGCACGGCGATCACGCCCGGCGTGTCATCGATACCCTCGCCGCTTTGTATCGCAACTGAATCGCATCGCGGCTGAACCG
Source organism: Halomonas salipaludis (assembly GCF_002286975.1). Lineage (GTDB taxonomy): Bacteria > Pseudomonadota > Gammaproteobacteria > Pseudomonadales > Halomonadaceae > Franzmannia > Franzmannia salipaludis. The sequence goes on along the minus strand of NZ_NSKB01000001.1, from coordinate 356,015 downwards.
CCACCAAGCTCAACGCCGCAGCCAACGACTGGCGTCGAGCGCCTCCAGGGTGCGTTCGACGCCGCGCTCGACGCCCTGCGAGACGGCAAGCCCCAGGCGTTCTCCCAGTCCTCGACGCGCCTCGAGACTGACCTTGAACACCCTGGCCTCGGCCATGCGCTCGAACAGATAGGCTTCGCTGGTACCCACCTCATCGGCCAGCCCATTCTGCACTGCCTCACTGCCGTACCAGATCTCGCCGGTGGCCACCGCCTCGATGTCGAGCTGCGGCCGACGCGCCGCCACATACTCCTTGAACAGACCATGGATGCCTTCGAGATCCTCGATAAACTTCTCGCGCCCCTCCTCGGTATTCTCGCCGAACACCGTCAGGGTGCGCTTGTAACGCCCCGCGGTCATCACGTCGACATCGATATCGTGGCGCTTGAGAAGCCGGTGTACGTTGGGCAACTGGGCCACCACGCCGATCGAGCCCAGCACGGCAAAGGGCGCGACCCGCAACCGCTGGGCGGTACACGCCATCATGTAGCCGCCGCTGGCCGCCACCTTGTCGACACATACCGTCGTGGCGATGCCCGCATCGCGCAGGCGATCGAGCTGGGCCGCCGCCAGACCGTAAGCGTGTACCAGGCCGCCCGCAGACTCCAGCAACACCACCACCTCGTCGCCCGCCTCGGCCACCGCCAGCAGCGCCGAGACCTCCTCGGCCAGACGCGGCGTGGCCGAGGCTCTGATATCGCCATGAAACTCGATCACCCAGACGCTGCCGGTCAGCGCCTGCTCGCCATGCTTGCGACGCTGCTTCTCCTCGCGACGCCACGTCTTCATCGAGCGCTTGCGATCAGTTGGCGCCAAGCGGGCCAGCTGCAGGCGCTGGCGGCGCGACCGATAGCGACCGTTGAGCTCATCGATGCGCAGTTGGCGACTGCGCTCGCTGCCGGTCTGCCGCGCCCGCCCCAGCAGCGCCACCCCGGCCACCACCAACGCCGCCACGATACCCAGCAGCACCAGCCACTGGAGTACGAATAGTAAGATGTCGCCAATCCCGTCGCTCAAGACACTCTCCTCAATCAAATCTGCTGGCCTCGTCAAAGTGCTGGTACGAGCGGCCATTGTGACTTTATCGTTAGTCTGGGCGACCATCCGAGCATGGCCGCGGCACTTGCCTTAAACGATCGTTTTAAATACGCTCATGATAGCTGCCGGACTCTCCGCAGCACCACTTACTCGCGCACGTTCAGCACAGGACACCCACATGGACAACCCCATCATCGACAAGCTCCAACAACGCTTCGACGCCAACGCCGCGGCAGGCATGGACGATATCTTCCAGTTCAACTTCAGCGATGCCGACGACTATTACCTGGTGGTCAAGGATGGCAGCCTCGACGTCCAGCAGGGCGAGCACGACGACCCTTCGGTGACACTAGCCATGACCACCGACACCCTCAAGGGCGTGATGAACGGCGAGATCAATGGCATGACCGCATTCATGACCGGCAAGCTCAAGGCCACCGGCAACGTCATGCTGGCCACCAAGCTCACCAGCCTGTTCCCCAACCGCTGAGCGTCTCGAGCCCACCGCCGGCGGGGTCAGCCGTCGCCCCTGGCAACCGCCCGCAGGTGCGACTCGATCAGCGCCCGCGAGATCGAGTAGTGCGGCGGCAGCTGCGGCAAGCGCCGCGGCGAAAACCAGGCCGCATCGGCGATCTCATGCTCATCGATGCGAATCCGCCGGCTGGCCGCCTCGGCGAAATAGCCCAGCATCAGCGCATGCGGGAACGGCCACGCCTGGCTGCGGTAGTAGCTGATCCGCCCGACGCTGACCCCGACCTCCTCCAGCACCTCGCGGCGCACCGCCTCCTCGGCGGACTCCCCAGGCTCTATGAACCCAGCAAGTGTCGAATAGCGCCCCACCGGATAGCGTGGACTGCGCGCCAGCAGCATGGCATCGCCGTGGGTCACCAGGGTGATGATGCACGGCGAGATGCGCGGATAGTTGCGATGACCACAGCTGTCGCAGTGCATCGCAAATTCATGGGAAAGATGCCGCGAGGGACTCCCGCAGCGCCCGCAGAAGCGATGATCACGCCACCAATTGGCCACCTGCAGCGCGGTCGAGAGCAGCGCAAACCAGCCTTCGGGTAGCCGTGCCAGCCACTCGCGCCCGGCATGCCAGGTGTGCTGCGGGTCAGGCGCTTCACCGAGGCGCAGGGCTACCGGCACGTCGTGCCAGTAGCCCAACGGCAGGTCGCTTTCGCGCCAGGCCTGGGCGGCGAGTAGCGGCGTGCCACCTTCGCCTTCTGCAACCTGCCCCTGGGCCACCCACAGCAGATATCCGCTGGATGCACCGCGAGGCAGCTCACGACGCAACATCAGCCATGCTCCGGTGGCGTGGCCGGCCAGCCGCTGAGCGAATCCCAGGCACACTCGCCGGCAGCCTGACGAATCGACTCGAGCTTGGTGAAATGCGCCGCCAGCTCCACCTCACTGGGCGCCACGGTGGCCAAGCGTGGACGCTCCGACGACAGCCGCCGGATCCCCACCGCACCACTCGCCGTGCCGCTATCGCCGCTCGTGCTGGAAGCATCGAGGCTCAGGGCCGTCTGGCCGCCGGTCATCGCCAGATAGACCTCGGCGAGGATCTCGGCGTCGAGCAGAGCGCCGTGCAGCACGCGCTGTGCGTTGTCGATCTCGTAGCGCTTGCACAGCGCGTCGAGATTGTTGCGCTGCCCCGGGTGCAGGTCCCGCGCCATCTTGAGGGTATCGAGGATCGCGCAGTGGTCGGCCACCGGACCCAGCTTGGGTGTACCACGCTGAGCGTTGAGCATGCTCAGCTCATGGTCGATGAAGCCCACGTCGAAGGCAGCGTTGTGGATCACCAGCTCGGCGCCGGCGATAAAGGCCCAGAAGTCATCGGCGATCTCGGCAAACAGCGGTTCGTTGGCGACCCGCTCATTGGTAATGCCGTGTATCTCCACCGCCTCGAGCTCGATCTCGCGCTGGGGGTTGATGTACTGGTGGTAGGTATTGCCGGTAAAACGGCGATTGACCATCTCCACCGCACCGATCTCGATCAGCCGATGGCCTTCCTTGGGATCGATACCGGTGGTTTCGGTATCCAGAATGATCTGACGCATACGGTCCTCTCAGATGGTTGGCGGGCAGCGTTCAGCCGGCGCTATTGGCATCGATGGCCTGGTTGGCCAGCTCATCGGCGCGCTCGTTGCCCGGATGGCCGCTATGGCCCTTGACCCAGTGCCACTCGATGCGGTGACGCTGAGTTTCCGCCAGTAGCTCGCGCCACAGCTCGGCGTTCTTGACCGGCTGCTTGGCGGCGGTCTTCCAGCCACGCTTCTGCCAGCCGTGGATCCACTCGGTGATGCCCTTGCGCAGATACTCGGAGTCGGTCCACAGCGCAACGCGACATTCGCGCTTGAGCTCGCGCAGCGCCATGATCGCCGCCATCAGCTCCATGCGGTTGTTGGTGGTCCTGGCTTCGAAGCCGTTGAGCGGTTTTTCATGGTCGCCGCTGATCAACAGCGCGCCCCAGCCGCCGGGACCAGGATTGCCGCGGCAGGCGCCGTCGGTATAGATGGTTACGCTGGGCAGTGCAGTATCACTCAAGGGGCGTTTTCCTGTTGGCGTGTCGGCCGACCCGGGTCGCGTGGCCCAGCGAGGCACCGCCCAGGGCATCCTTTAGCGAGAGCCGTGGACGCTGGATCTGGGCTCGCTGCAAGTGGCGCCGCGCGCGGATCATGAAGGTATCGCCGAGCGGCACATTGTGGCGCCGCCCCAGGGTCTCGAGGGTGGCATTGCGTGGCAGGCTGCCCGGCAGATGAAAGCCGCAGTAGTCTACCCGCTCGATCTCGAAATCGACAAACGCCAACCAGTCGCGCAGCCGCCCGGGGGTGCGCCAATGGCCGCGCCACGGCAACTGCTCACGGCGCCGCGACAGCAGCCGCGACAAGCCCGACACGCCGACCGGGTCCCAGCCGAAGATGATCAGCTCGCCGCCGTCGGCGGTGACCCGAGCCGCCTCCTGCAGCACATGGTGCGGCTCGGCCACCACCTCCAGCAGGTGATGCACCACCACCAGCTGCAGCGCGGCATCCGGCAACGGCAGCGCATGCGGCAGGCACACCAGCGTCTGCGGCTGCTCGGCCAGCTCGCGGGTCGGCGACCAGCGCAGCGCATGATGGATCGGCGACATGTCGCACAGCGGCGGGCCCATGCCCAGCTCCAGACTATGCTGTCCGAACAGCGCTTCGCAGACCGGCCCGATGCAGGCGCGTTCGGCCTGCCAGTGGGCCCGACCGTCCGGCGACGACCAGTAGCGGCGGCCGTCACGCACTAGCTGCGCCAACAATATCGTTATATCCGAATTTGACAGCGCCAGGGGTTACCTCCAGAGTAGCGGGTTTTGTAGCGATCCTGCACCGAGGCAGCGCTCGATTAGCGGAATTTCCTGCACGTTTCATGACTATAACGTGGGCTGCCTGACGGGTTAAGTCAGCGATGACCGACCGCCACCGAGGACAGTGACCAATGCTGAGCGTGACACCAATTCCGGCGTTGAGCGACAACTATATCTGGTTAATGCGCCAGAGCGACGCCAAGCGCATCGTGGTCGTCGATCCCGGCGACGCCGCCCCGGTGATCGAACTCATCGAGCGCGAAGCGCTGACCCTCGATGCCATACTGATCACCCACCATCATCACGATCATACCGGCGGCCTGGGCGAGCTCAAGCAGCGCTATCGCCCCCATGTCTACGGTCCTCCCGACATCGACGGCGTCGACAACGTGCTGGCCGACGGCGACCAGTGCAGCGTGCTCGGACGCCGCTTCGAGGTCATCGCCACCCCGGGACACACCCTCGACCACATCAGCTACTTTGCCGCCGGCATCCCGGCGCTGCTGTTCTGTGGCGACACCCTGTTCTTCGGCGGCTGCGGACGACTCTTCGAAGGCAGCCCCGAGCAGATGTACGCCTCGCTCAAGCGGCTCGCCGAACTGCCCGATGACAGTCTGGTCTTCGCCGCCCACGAGTACACCCTGGCCAACCTGCGCTTCGCCAAGGCCGCCGACCCCGACAACCCCCGACTCGACGAGGTGATTGCCCAGTGCCAGGCGCTGCGCGACCAGCATCGCCCAACGCTACCCTCTCACCTCGGCACCGAGCGCGACATCAATCCCTTCCTGCGCAGTGGCGAGCCAGCCCTGCAAGCCACCGCAGCGCATCACGGAGAAACGGATTCTCCGCTGGCCACCTTCGCCACCCTGCGCGCTTGGAAAGACAACTTCTGATGCTTATGGACGCCGTCATCAGCGCCCCAGAGGAACACCCAACATGACCTACCGAACGACGCGCCGCCTGGCCATGGGCCTGGCGGGTAGTCTGCTGTGTATCACCATCACCCTGAGCGCCGCAGGTGCGGCCGCGGAGTATCGTGTCGACGATATCCCACGTGGCTTCTCGGCGCCGACGTCATCTCAGCTCAACTTCTGGCACGCCCTGGCACTCAAGCCTGCCAGCCCTCAGGATGCCTGGGCACGCCTGCGCGACAGCTTCGCCTGGCAGGACGCACGGAACGATCCGCGCGTCGACGAGTGGATCGAGCACTACCGCTCGAGCCCCGAGAACATCGCCGAGATCACCGAGCGGGCGCGGCCCTGGTTGCACTGGATCACCGAGCAAATCGAGGCCCGCGACCTGCCTGGCGAGCTGGCCCTGATTCCGTTCGTCGAGAGCTCCTTCGACCCTGCGGCTCGCAGTCATCGCGGGGCCAGCGGGCTGTGGCAGTTCATGCCCGGCACCGGCGATGCCCTCGGTCTGTCACGTAACGGTGCCTATGATGGCCGCCTCGACGTGGTTGCCTCGACCCGCGCGGCACTGGACTACCTCGAACAGCAGGCCGAGGAGTGGTACGAAGGCGACCTGGAGCTCTCCATGGCGGCCTATAACGCCGGCGCCGGCACCGTCAATAACGCGCGTCGTGCCGCTGCCGCCCGCGGCGAGCCAGACGACTACTGGCACCTGCGTCTGCCCAGCGAGACCATGAACTACGTGCCCAAGCTGCTGGCCATCGCCACCATCATCGATGATCCCGAGCGCTACGCCGTCGAGCTGCCGGAGATCGAGGACACTCCGGTCTTCGCCAAGGTCGAGATCGAGCAACCCGTCGACCTCGCCCGCGCCGCCGAACTCGCCAAGATCAGCCGCGACGAGCTCCAGGCGCTCAATCCCGGTCTTCTCCAGGGCACCATCTCGCCCAACCACATGGCAGTGCTGCTGGTGCCCGTCGATCGCTATGACGACCTGGTCGCCGGCCTCGACAGCATCGCCCCGGGCGACGGCCCCGCGGGCTGGCAACAGTACGTGGTGCGCAACGGCGACAGCCTCTCGACGATTGCCTCGCGCTTCGGTACCAGCGTCGCCGAGCTGCGCGACTACAACGCCCTCAACGGCGACGTGATCCGTGCAGGCCAGACTCTACAGGTTCCCCAGAGCACTCTGGCCGCCAACTAAGCCCCTCCTTGGTGGCGACCCGATCAGGGTTGAAAGGCGTTGGACCAAGAGAGTTGTCAAAACGCCGAACGACTGACACCTTTGCGTTATGCTACTGCCATGCTGGCGGTCGCGGCGATGCCGCGCCCGTCGTGCGAAATGTCCAAGGATGTCTCGATGTCGATCGCCCTACCTCGTCACCCCACTCTACGTCCGTGGCTGCTGACCGCCCTGTGTGCCGTTGCACTGGGTTTCGCTCCTCTGGCCAGCGCCGAGCTGCCCGGGGCTGCGGCGGATTCGCCACCGCCCAGCGACGCCTCCACCGCACCATTGGACGCCGAGTCTGGCGACCTGCCAGGCGCCGCCACCGAGGCCGACGAGGTACCCACCGTCCACGGCCTGGCACTCTACGACGAGCCCGCGCTACCCGCCGACTTCAGCCATTTTCCCCACGTCAACCCCGAGGCACCCAAGGGTGGCAGCATGACCCGGGCGGCGGTCGGCTCGAGCTTTGACTCGACCAACCCCTTCATCATCCGCGGCACCGCTGCGATCGGCATCTCGCAGATCTACGACACCCTGCTGGAAGCCAACCCCAATGAGCCGTTCAGCCTCTACGGCCTGCTCGCCGAAGGCATTCGCCTCGACCCCGAGCGTCATTGGATAGAGTTCGACATCCGCCGCGAGGCGCGCTTCCACGACGGCGAACCGGTTACCGCCCACGACGTGGCCTTCAGCTTCGAGCTGCTGATCGAGCAGGGCAATCCCTTCTACAGCGGTTACTACGCCGAGGTGCAGAGCGTCGAGGCCCTCGACGACCACACCGTGCGCTTCGAGTTCGCCAGCAACGACTCCCGCGAGCTGCCGTTGATCATCGGCCAGCTCCCGGTGCTGCCCAAACACTACTGGGAAAGCCGCGACTTCAGCGCCCCGACCCTCGAGCGTCATCCGGGCTCCGGCCCCTACCGCATCGGCGAGGTTCAGCCCGGGCGCAGCATCACCTACGTACGCGACGATGACTACTGGGGCCGCGACCTGCCGGTCAATCGCGGACGCTATAACATCGACCGCCTGGTCTACGACTACTACCGCGACCGCGACATCGCTTGGGAGGCCTTCAAGGCCGGAGTGATGGACTATCGTACCGATGCCCGCGCTGCCACCTGGGCGATTGGCTACGACTTCCCGGCCTATCGCGATGGCCTGGTCAAGCGCCTGGCGATTCCCGACGTCAATCCTTCGGTGATGCAGGCTTTCGTCTTCAACCTGCGGCGCGACAAGTTCTCTGATCCAAGGGTGAGAGAGGCGCTATCGCTGACCTTCGATTTCCCGTGGCTCAACGCCAATATCTTCTATGACACCTACAAGCGTACCGAGAGCTTCTTCCAGAATTCCGAGATGGCCGCCGAGGGCTTGCCCAGCGACGCCGAACTCGAGCTGCTCGAGCCGTTCCGGGATCAACTGCCTGAGCGCTTGTTCGAGGAGCCGGTCCCCATTGAGCACCCGGATGATCTTCGTGAGCGCCTGCGCGTGGCCCTCGACCTGCTGCGCGAGGCCGGCTACGAGGTCGAGGATGGCGTACTGCGCCATACCGAGACCGGCCGCCCGTTGAGCATCGAGGTACTACTCTACGATAGCGGCCTCGAGCGGGTGGTGCAGCCGATGCTGCGCAATATGGCGCGCCTCGGCGTGCAGTCATCGATTCGCATCGTCGATATCAACCAGTACCTCAACCGGCTGCGCAGCTTCGACTTCGACATGACCACCGCGCACTTCCCGCAATCCAACAACCCGGGTAACGAACAGCGTGACTTCTGGACCAGCGCGGTCGCCGAGGTGCCCCAGAGCCGCAACCTGATGGGTCTACAGCACCCGGTGGTCGACGCGCTGGTCGAGCAGTTGATCCGCGCCGACAGCCGCGAGACCCTCAACACCCTGACCCGCGCCCTGGACCGGGTGCTGCTGTGGCAGTTCGCGATGATCCCCCACTACCATTCCGGCGAGACACGCATCGCGGTATGGGACAAGTTCGACTGGCCGGAACCCTACCCCAAGTACGGCATGGACCTGGATGCCTGGTGGGTGGATCCCGAACGTGAAGCCGAGATCAACCGTCGCGTGCGCCGTCGCTGACGCCACGCCTACCGGAAGGATGCCTCGTGGCTAGCTATACACTGCGCCGACTGCTGCTGATGATCCCCACCCTGCTGGGAATCATGCTACTCAACTTCATCATTGTGCAGGCCGCCCCAGGCGGTCCCATCGACCAGATGCTGGCGCGCTTCGAAGGCGTCGACAGCATGGCCAGCACGCGCCTCGACATGGGCGGCGCCGAGGTGGTGACCCGCGACGAATCGCGCGGCGCCCGCGGCATCGACCCACGCTTCATCGAACAGCTCGAGGCGCAGTTCGGCTTCGACCAGCCCGCCCATGTGCGTTTCGTCGGCATGCTGCGCGACTATGCCACCTTCGATTTCGGCAACAGTTTCTTCCGCGACCGACCGGTGGTGGAGCTGATGATCGAGCGCCTGCCGGTGTCGATCTCGCTGGGGCTGTGGACCACGCTGCTGGTCTACCTGATTTCGATCCCGCTGGGCATTCGCAAGGCGCTACATCACGGCTCGCGCTTCGACGTCTGGACCTCGGGGCTGGTCATCGTCGGCTATGCCATCCCCGGTTTCCTGTTCGCGATCCTGCTGATCGTGCTGTTCGCCGGCGGCAGCTACTGGGACCTGTTCCCGCTGCGCGGGCTGACCTCGCCGGACTTCGACGAGCTCTCGACGTGGGGCAAGATCAAGGACTACTTCTGGCACATCACGCTGCCGGTGGTGGCAATGACCATCGGCAGCTTCGCCACCCTGACCATGCTGACCAAGAACAGCTTCCTCGACGAGATCCACAAGCAGTACGTACTCACCGCCCGGGCCAAGGGCGCCAGCGACCGTCGCACGCTCTACGGCCATGTGTTCCGCAACGCCATGCTGATCATCATCGCCGGCCTGCCCGGGGCACTGATCACGATCTTCTTCACCGGCTCGCTGCTGATCGAGGTCATCTTCTCCCTCGAGGGGCTCGGCCTGCTCGGCTTCGAGGCGGTAATGCAGCGCGACTATCCGGTGATCTTCGGCACCCTCTACCTGTATACCCTGATCGGCCTGATCCTCAAGCTGATCTCCGACCTGACCTATGTGTGGGTCGACCCACGTATCGATTTCGAGACCCGGGAGTCCTGAGCCGATGTCACTACTCTCCCCCCAGTTCTCGCCGATCACCCGGCGCCGGCTCGAAGTGTTTCGCCGCAACCGTCGTGCGCGGGTCTCGCTGTGGATCTTCATGGCGCTGTTCGTGGTCAGCCTGTTCGCCGAACTGATCGCCAACGACAAGCCGATCGTCATGCAATTCGACGGCCAGTGGTACATGCCGCTGCTGGTCGACTATCCGGAGACCGAATTCGGCGGCTTCCTGCCCACCCGTACCGACTATCACGACCCCTTCGTGCAGGAGCAGATCGACACCCACGGCTGGGCGCTGTGGCCGCCCATCCCCTACTCCTACCAGACCCTCGACATGCAGATGATGCGGCCCTCGCCGGCCTCGCCGGATGCCCAGCACTGGCTGGGCACCGATGATCAGGGTCGCGACGTGCTGGCGCGGGTGATCTACGGCTTTCGGCTGTCGGTGGCCTTCGCCCTGGTGCTGACCGCCGGCTCACTGGTCGCCGGCGTGGTGATCGGCGGCATCCAGGGCTACTTCGGCGGCAAGACCGATCTGATCGGCCAGCGCCTCACCGAGATCTGGTCGGGGCTGCCGGTGCTGTTCCTGCTTATCATCCTGGCCAGCTTCGTGCAGCCCGGCTTCTGGTGGCTGCTGGGCATCATGCTGCTGTTCTCGTGGCTGGGGCTGGTCGACGTGGTGCGCGCCGAGTTCCTGCGCGCGCGCAACCTCGAGTACGTGCGCGCGGCCAAGGCCATGGGCCTGCCGTCGCGGCTGATCATGTGGCGCCACGTGCTGCCCAATGCCATGGTCGCGACCCTGACCTTCGTGCCGTTCCTGTTTACCGGTGCCATCACCACCCTCACCGCCCTCGACTTCCTGGGCTTCGGCCTGCCGCCAGGGGCGCCGTCGCTGGGCGAACTGGTGGCCCAGGGCAAGAATAACCTGCATGCACCGTGGCTGGGCATCACCGCCTTCGTCAGCCTGTCGCTGATGCTCTCGCTGCTGGTATTCATCGGTGAGGGGTTGCGTGACGCCTTCGACCCGCGCCATATCCAGCACGCCACTAGCGCCCAGCCAGGCACCGATACGAGGACCAAGGCTCATGCCTGATGACACCCTGCTGCGCCTCGATGAGCTGAGCATCGCCTTCGACGACATCACCGTGGTCGACCGATTGAGCCTCGAGGTTCGCCGCGGCGAAACCCTGGCCCTGGTTGGCGAATCCGGCTCGGGCAAGTCGGTCAGTGCGCTGGGCGCCATGCACCTGCTGCCCCCCAATGCGCGGATCAGCGGCAGCTACTTCCTCGGCGACACCGACCTGTCGCGCATGAAACCCCGTGACTGGCAGGGGCTGCGCGGCAACCGCGTCGGCTTCATCTTCCAGGAGCCGATGACCTCGCTCAATCCGCTGCATACCGTGGCCCGCCAGATCGGCGAGACGCTGCGCCTGCATCAGGGCCTCTCCGGGCGCGCCGCCCGGGCGCGCTGCCGCGAACTGCTCGAACAGGTCAAGCTGCCACGCCCCGATGAACTGCTCGATGCCTGGCCCCACCAGCTCTCCGGCGGCCAGCGCCAGCGGGTGATGATCGCCATGGCGATCGCCAATAACCCCGAGCTGCTGATCGCCGACGAGCCGACCACCGCGCTGGACGTCACCGTACAGCAGGAGATTCTGGCACTGCTCGCCGAGCTGCGCGACCATCACGGCATGGGCATGCTGTTCATCACCCACGACCTCAACCTGGTGCGCCGTCACGCCGACCGCGTGTGCGTGCTCTACCAGGGCCAGGTTCAGGAGACCGGCCCGGTGGCCGACGTCTTCCAGCAACCGCGCAGCGCCTATACCCGCACCCTGCTCGACGCCGAGCCCGAAGGGCGCCCGGCCCCGGCCGGCAGTCAGCCGCTACTGAGTGCCGAGAACCTGAGCGTGGCCTTCTCGCGCCCCAAGCGGCTGTTCTCGCGTCGCCCGCCGCCGTTCGTGGCGGTTCAGCCGCTGTCACTGCGGCTGGCCAGGGGGGAGACCCTGGGCATCGTCGGCGAATCCGGTTCGGGAAAGACCACCCTGGCCATGGCGCTGCTGCGCATGACACCCAGCCACGGCGAAGTGGTGTTCGAGGGCGAGCGCCTCGACCGCCTCAGCGGTAACGACTTGCGCCGCCGCCGGCGGCGCTTCCAGGTCGTCTTCCAGGATCCCTATGGTTCGCTCTCGCCGCGTCTGCCGGTGTCGGAGATCATCAGCGAAGGGTTGCGCTTTCATCACCCTGAGCTGAGTCGCGACGAGGTCGAACGACGAGTGCAGGCCACGCTCAAGGAGGTCGGCCTGCCGGCAAACTGTGCGGCACGCTACCCCCATGAGTTCTCCGGCGGCCAGCGCCAGCGTATCGCCGTGGCCCGGGCGATCATCCTCGAGCCTGAGCTGGTGGTGCTCGACGAACCGACCTCGGCCCTCGACCGCACCGTGCAGAAGCAGTTGGTGGAGCTGCTGCGCGACCTCCAGGCGCGCCGTGGGCTGAGCTACCTGTTCATCAGCCACGACCTGGCGGTGGTCAGGGCCGTCGCCCATCGGATAATGGTGCTCAAGGAAGGCGACGTCGTCGAGGAAGGCAGCTGCGAGCAGGTGCTGGCCGCGCCGCGCCACGCCTACACCCAGGCGCTGGTGGCCGCGGCCGGGCTGATGCCTAGCGCCGAAGGTGCATAGGCCTGCCATCGCGACTCGGCTCGCCCCCTCGCCTATACTCGGCGCTACGCCACGAGTCGATGAATGCCCGATGCCCCGTATTCTGTTTTTGCTGCTGGCCGCGTGCTGCCTGATCCTGCCCCATAGTGCCTCGGCAGCGACTGCTCCGCCCAAGGACCTTTCCGGCTGGGAGTGGCGCTGGGGGGACTCTCCGCTCGATGCCGCTGGCAGGCCGACGTGGCGCCAAGACAACGCCGCCGAGGGCTGGCAGGAGATCGGCTTCCCCTCCAATCCCCCCGCACGATCGGGACAGCAGCACCTATGGCTGCGCACCACCTTGCCCGATGGCGACTGGCGTGATCCGGTGATCTATATCTACAGCATCGACCTCATCGCCCAGTTCTTCCTGGATGGCGAGCTGCTCTATCAATACGGCGAGTTCGATGACCAGGGCCGCGGCACTTTCGCCGGCTGGCCCTGGCACATGATCGAGCTACCCGAGGGCTTCGCCGGCAAGCCCCTCCATGTCCGGGTCTTCTCCGACTACACCGACATCGGCCTATGGGGAGAGGTCAAGCTGATGGATCGTCTGGACGTACTGAGCATGGTCGTGAAGCGCTCCCTGGACGATGTGATCATCAGTGCCTTCTCGCTGCTGCTGGCGCTATTGGCGGCGACCTTCGCGGCGATCGGTACTCAGCGCCGCAGCCTGGCCGCCGTCGCGCTCTTCTCGCTGGCCGCCGGCGGCATGATTCTCGCCGAGACCCAGGTCAGTCAGCTGATGCTGAACCAGCCACTGCTATGGGATGGCATCGCCGCCAACGGCTATTTCACCCTCCCCGTGGCCATGGGGCTGCTACTTGCCCACTGGCTGGAGGGATGGCCCCGCCGCTGGATGCAGCGCTTGTGGCAGCTGCATCTGGTCTACCTGGTGGGCGCTCTGGGGGGCATCCTGAGCGGTTTGGTGAGCGTATCCAGCACCTTCCCGCCCTTCGACCTGATGCTGGCCATGACCCTGCCGCTGATGCTGACCCTGGCCAGCTGGCGAGTCGCCCACCTCGGCACCGAGCAGCGCTGGATCATCGTCGCTTTCACACTCATGGCCATCCTGCTGCTGCTGGACATGGCGGTGGCCCATGGCCTGCTGGGCTGGCGCCAGGTGCCGGTCAGCCTGGGACTGCTGGCCTTCTCGCTGGCCATCGTGGGGATCTCACTGTGGCACTATCGCAACACCCAGTATCAGCTGGCACGCCTCAATCATCAGCTGGAGGCACAAGTGAAGGCGCGCACCGCGGAACTCGACCTGCTGGTGCAAAAGCTCGAGGGCTACTCCTATACGGATCCTCTCACCGGCCTCAAGAACCGCCGCTATTTCGATGAGCTGATGCAGCATGAGGCGACCCGTGCCGACCGCGAGGGCACGCCCTTGTCACTGGTGATGATCGATCTGGATCACTTCAAGCAGATCAACGACCGTTACGGTCACGAGGCGGGCGACAGCGTACTCGCGACCATCGCGCTGTTGCTGCAGGAGCACTTCCGCGGCGCCGACGTGGTCTGCCGACTGGGCGGCGAGGAGTTCGTTGCTCTACTGCCGGGCGCCACCACGCAGCAGGCCGAGAGCCGCGCCGCCGAACTGGTGGCGCGAGCACGCGACGTGAACCTGCAGCATGGCAACGTCCGACTGCCCAGCATCACTCTCTCCTGTGGCGTGGCCACTTATCCATGCCATGCTCCACACCCCGGCGAACTGCTCGGCTTGGCCGACAAGGCGCTCTACCAGGCCAAACATCAGGGACGCGACCGCAGCACCACCTGGTCCACCAACGCTGCGTCACCCGAGGGCTAGAAGGCGGCCACTTCCGCTGCCGTCAGCTCACGCCACTCCCCCGGCGCCAACTCGCCCAGCGCCAACGGCCCCACCGACTCGCGGTGCAACGCCTCGACGTGGTGGCCGATGGCGGCAAACATGCGCTTGACCTGATGGTACTTGCCCTCATAGAGGGTCAGCTCGGCCTCGTGCGGGGCACGCATCGCAAGCTCGGCCGGCCGCGTCAGTTTTTCCTCGCCGTCGAGCTGTATGCCCTCGGCAAAGTCGCGCTGCGCCTCGGCCAGCGCCTCACCCTCCAGCGCGTCGCTGAGCGTGACCCGATAGACCTTGCCGCAGCGGCGCTTGGGCGAGGTAACGAGGTGCGACCACTGGCCGTCGTCGCTGAGCAGCACCAGGCCTGTGGTATCCACATCGAGACGCCCCACCGTCTGCAGCCGCTCGACATTGGGCAGCTCGATCAGCTCGCGAACCAGCGGGTAGAGCCCACGCCTCGCGCTGCACTCGACTCCGGCCGGCTTGTGCAGCATGACATAGCGTAGTCCTACCAGCGCCAGGCGCCGGCCCAGCCAGCGTACCTCGCTGTCGGCATCGACCTGAGTCGCCGGGTTCTTGGTCACCTGGCCATCGACGCTGACCTCTTCGCGGTGCAGCGCCTTCTTGGCCAGGCTGCGGGTCAGGTCGGTGGTATCGGCGAGAAACTTGTCGAGGCGCATCAGCGTGGGATCTCATTGAGCAGGGTAAAGGGGTCGGCATCCTGCCATGCCGGGAAGGCCTGGCGAAAGTCCTCCAGTGCCTGGCGTTCAAGATGCTCAGTGCGCAGGAAGGGGCGATCGCGCGGCTCGTCGATCAGTGCCTCGCCCTTGAAGTCGACGAGCATCGAGTCGCCGGCATAGGCGAGCCCCTTGGCATCCTCGCCGACGCGATTGACGCCAACCACGTAACACAGGTTCTCGATGGCCCGGGCCTGCAGCAGGGTACGCCAGGGGTGGCGGCGTGGCGCCGGCCAGTTGGCCACGCACAGCAGCGCATCGTATTCGAATCCGCTGGGCGTGGGCTGCTGGCGTAACCAGACCGGAAAGCGCAGGTCGTAACAGACGCTGAGCAGCAGGCGAAAGCCGTTGAGTTCCACCACCACCCGCTGCTCGCCCATGCCATAGCGCTCATGTTCGCCAGCCATGCGAAACAGATGGCGCTTGTCATAGTGGCTCAGGCTGCCGTCGGGGCGCGCCCAGATCAGCCGATTGTAGTACTCCCCCGCCTCGACCACCGCCACGCTGCCGGTCATCACGCAGTCGCGCTGACGAGCCTGCTCGCGCAGCCAGGCCACGCTATGGCTGTCGGCCATTGGCTCGGCCATCTCACGCGAGTTCATGGTAAAGCCGGTGGCAAACATCTCCGGCAGCACGATCAGGTCGGTGTCGCGCGCGTCCAGTTCGCCGAGCAGCTCCTCGAGCATTCGGCAGTTGTCCAGCGGCGCCTCCCAGCGCAGATCGCACTGCACCAGGGTGGTTCGCAGCGTTGACACTAGGCACCTCCTTGCATCCCGTAGGCCTAGGGTTTTGGCACGGCTATGGTAGATTAGTGCTTTGCTTTCGAGGTCATCATGCCACCGACGTCCCACACTCGTCACACCCCTTTCAGCGAGGCTACCCAGGGGACCCTGTTCGGGCTCGGCGCCTACACCATGTGGGGCTGCTTCCCGCTGTTCTTCGCGCTGTTCGACGGCGTGCCGGCCTGGGAGATTCTGATTCACCGGATCGTCTGGTCATGCCTGTTCCTGCTCGGCCTGATCGCCGTGCTCGGCCGCTTCACGCCGCTACGCCTGGCGCTGGGTGAACCGCGGCGACTGGGCCGCGTGCTCGGCTGCGCACTGCTGATCGCCCTCAACTGGGTGATCTTTATCTACGCCGTGGAGAGCCGCCAAGTGCTGCAGGCCAGCCTCGGCTACTTTCTTACGCCGCTGGTCAACGTGGGGCTGGGAATGCTGGTGCTGCGCGAGCGAATGGCACCGCTACAGGGCGTGGCGGTGGGCCTGGCCAGCGTGGCCATCGCCATCCAACTGATTGGGCTGGGAGAGTTGCCGTGGATCACCCTGGTACTGGCCTTCTCGTTCGGCACCTACGGCCTGCTGCGCAAGCAGGTGCCGCTGGATGGTCTGTCAGGCCTGTTCGTTGAAACGCTACTGCTGCTGCCGCTGGCACTGCTGGCACTCGGCTGGCTGACCCACCTCGACGTCTCGCACTTCCTCAGCGAGGCGCGTCATACCGGGCTGCTGATCGCCAGCGGGGTGATCACCGCCCTGCCCCTGCTGGCGTTTGCCGGGGCCGCACGACGCCTGCGCCTGGCCACCCTGGGTTTCCTGATGTACATCAACCCGACCATTCAGTTCTTCATCGCCCTGCTGATCTTCGGCGAGACGATCACGCCGCTGCAGCTGGCGACCTTCGTACTCATCTGGATCGGCCTGGCGCTTTACTCCTGGTCGGCCTGGCAGGGTCGCTCGGATGGCGCGCCGCGGGCCGCCTGAGCGGTATCGGCGAGATAGTCGAGCAGCGTATCCAGCACCTGCATGGTCGGCACCACGCCCTGGTGGATTGGCGCCTCACTGGCACCACCGCCGACCACCGCCGCGGCGAAGCTCTGCCGGTAGAGCGCCACCGCACTGTCGTCGGAGCGATCCTCTAGCGCGTCGAGGCCAGCGGCGGCGAGCCCATCGGGATCATCGGCCGGCAACGTCACCAGGCAGTGGTGCAGCCCCTGCTCGTTGACCCCGAAACAGCGCCGAGAGCCCAGCACCCGCCACTGCATCATGCGTAGCCGAGTGACGCGGCGCAGCTGCTCCACCCGCGGGTCCTGCTGCAGCCACTGATTGGCCAGGCGACCGTTGATGCGCCGCCCCGGGGTGATGGCGTTGATCACCGGATAGAGGAAGCCGCGGCGCTGCACCATCCAGTCCAGCGCCGCATCCACCGGCACGCCGTGAGCCGGATCGGCGATCATTTCGCGTCGCGAGATGGCATTACGCACCGAGGCCACGCGCAGCTGGCAGGCGGCAGCGATCTCCACTGCCACCAGATAGCCAGGCGTATCGATCATGATCCCCAAGCGCACCGCGAGCTCGGGCTGACGATGAATCAGCGGGTCGAGCTTGAGCCGCAGCGCGGCCAGCCCCAGCAGGTGCTGCAGGCGGCGCAACGACGGCTTATCGTGCAGCTCAATCAGGGTGCTGGCATACATCACGAAGCTGACGAAATCGCTATAGGCTGCCCACTCAGCGTCATGCTGAGGCAGCCAGTCGCTCAGACTGACCTCACCACAGGCCAGCCGCCGCCAGGCCAGGGCCAGCTCGGGCATCTTGCCCAGGGCGTCACGCTGCGGGCTGCGCTCGCGTAACGCCGGTACGTGCAGCAATCGCTGCAGAGAGGGTCCGGCAAACCCACTCACCCACTGCACATCATCGATCAACTGCGCCGGCGCAAACAGCGCCTCGAGCGAATCTCCCAGCAGCGTGCTATCGAGTGCCAGTTTGGCGCTTTTCGCGGCCTGGAACATGCTGACTCCGTTAACAATCCCGGCCGGCCTTCTCCAGCAGGGTAACCATGACGACGGCGCACCTGACAGCGCCGAAAAGTAACATCGAGTGTCAATTAGGCCGCAGCTCGCGATCCTCAAGCGTATCCTGAAATATCTTGTAATATTAGTTAACGGCAGGGACAACGGAAACTTTAGCCTTTGCCATAGCGCTCGAGGAAATCATCGAAAGGCATGGGGCGTGCAAAATAGAAGCCCTGCACCACCTCGATACCCATCGACACCAGCCACTGCGCCTCTTCCTCCGTCTCGACGCCCTCGGCGACGATGCCCAGCCGCAGTGTCTGGCAGAATCCTACCAGCGCCGAGTAGGCATCCTGGGCGCGGCCGTGCTGTCCCGCCGCCTGCAGCAGCTCACGGTCGAGCTTGACGCTATTGAGCGGCAGCCGCTGGAGCAACTGGAAGGCGGTATGCCCGGTACCGAAGTCATCCAACGCCAGGCGCACGCCAAGGCGTCTCAGCCGGGTCATGGCCCGTTCGATATCGCCGAGATCGTGGAAATTGGCGTGCTCGGTGATCTCCAGCTCGATGCGCGCCGGATCGAGCTCCCGGGACTCGATGATATGGCCCAGCTGGGCCAGAAAGTCGTCGCGCCCCAACGTGCTGAGGGTGATATTGATGGCCAACACGAAGCCCTCGGGGAGCCGGATCCGGTGCGCCTCGAACCAGGCCAGCCCCTGCTCCATCACCCAGCGGTCGAGGGCCTCGTTGAGTCCCAGCGCATCGACGATCGGCAGAAATTCGCCGGGCATCACCTCGCCCAGCTGAGGGTGGCGCCAGCGAATCAGCAGTTCGCCGCCCACCAGACGGGCGTCATGCGGCGCCAGCTGCGGCTGAATCAGCAGATAGAACTGCTCGCTGTGCGACTCGAAGGCCTCACGCAGCGCATCCGAGAGCTTGCGATAGCGACTGCCCTGCGATTCGTCGTAGGGCGCGACCCGTGCCAGCGGCCGCTGCCAGCCCTCGCGCCCCAACTGATGCAAGCCATCCTCCAGCGCCGCCAGATAGGCCGGTAGATTGATCATCCGCGGCTGACACATCACCAGGCAGGCATACCACTCCAGGCGGCGATGACCGCCATCGAGCTGCGGTAGCGCCGCCAGCAGGCGATCCAGCTGAACCTCCGGATCGCCCTCGGCGTCGCTATCGATATGCCCCACCAGGGTAAGGTCGGGGTTCACATAGAGCTGCCACGCCTCTGGCAGGCGCGGGAGAATCAGCGCCAGTTGCCCGCGCATCAATGACCAGGCGGCCTCATGCCCGAGCCGCTGGCGGAAATCATCCAACTGCGGCGCCTTGAGCATGAACAGCCAGCCGCTGAACACCCGCTCAGGCTTGGCCAGCGCCGCCGCCTCCAGGGCCTGGCGGGTGTGCAGGCCGGTGCGCCGGTCGACCAGCAGCCGCTGGCGTTGACGCAACATCCGCCAGCGCAGCCAGCCCAGCACCACCAGGCTCGCCAGTAGCAGCGTTGCCAGCCCGGCCACCAGCCACTGCAGCTGGTGGGACATGCCGGTACGCGCGCTGATATAGCGCTCGACGTTGAGCCACTCGATATCATCGCTGCCCGCCGCCCGCTGGCGCCAGCGTGCGTCGAGCAGATAGCGGTAGCTGCTTACTTCCTGTATCACCGGCAGCTGGTCATGGGCGTGGCTGAGCAGCGAATCGACCAGCAGTTGGGCAACCCGCTCGATGTCGAGCACCGCGCCGCCGGCACAGCCCAGTGCGATCTGGTACGGCAGGTGGCAGAAGACCGCTATGCCGCGCGCCTCCAGCTGGTTCAACCAGGCGCGCCGCTCGACGTCGATATCGGAAGCCCCCATGGTCTGACCTTCGACCAGATAGACCTGGGTGCCAGGCGGAGCGGCACGGTATGCCTCAGTCACCTGCTCGGGATTCCACTCCCAGAGCACGTCGAACAGTTCGACCTGATCGTTTGCGGCAATTGCCTCGAGCATCGATCGAGTCAGGCTGTGTCCTACCGGCGTACGGTCCCCCAGCACCAGCAGCGGCAGCGGTGCACCGAACAGTTCGGCCAGAAACGCCAGTGAACGGCGCTCCACCGGCTGGGTAGCCACCAGGCGTACGCCGCGATAGGTCGCCGGCCCCCAAAGGGCAGGGTCATTGATGCCCGCCGCCACTACGCGGCGTGGATTGCCCAGCGCGTCTGGGAAATCGAGATAGAAACGCAGGGCAGCGTCATCGAGCAGGATGAGATGCTCGGCAGGCGCTGACGCAAGGCGTCCGGCAAGACGCGAACGGTGCAGCGCAAAGGCCTCGCTCTCATCGATGCGTCGCGCATCCAGGTAGTCGACGCTAAGCGCCAGGCCGTCATCGCGGCGCTCCACCGCCGCCCCGATATGCGCGACCAGATCATCGGTCCAGGGATTGCCCTGGTGATAGGACGCCAGCACCTGGACATCCTGGGCCAGGGCCGGCAGCCACGCCGCACTGAACAGCAGTCCCAGCAGGCTGCCGGCCAGCCGTGACCCGACCGCTCCCCGCGGCATCCCCTGCCTATGCATGCCGCGCCTCCTCGATGTGCCATCAACCCGCCGCAGGCTGGTAACCGATACGAAAACCGCCCCAGTGGCGCCCCTGCACGAAGATCGGCACCGACAGATCGTGCATCACCTCGCCAGTATCACGCTTGTAGGTTTGCAGTAGTAAAGGCTTTTGGTGCGCCCCGCAGCGGCGGCCGGTTGGATCGTCGAAGATCCGTTTGCTGCGGCTGTAGTGTAGATCATGCTGATAGTCGCCGGTGGCTGGCAGGCTGACGCGACGATTGTGGGTCGGCACATAGCCACGGCGATCGCAGGTGATGGCGTAGGCCAGGTCGAGAGCGTCGAGTAGTGGCTCCTGGATAGCCGGCAGATGGCGATCGGTGAATTGATCATAGTGGGTCTGGTACTTGGTCGGCCGGGTATCGGGCAGCGGCACATAGGACTCGGAGAACAGCTGCTCGAGGCTCATCTCGCCACGCTTGATGGCCTGCTCGAACAGCTTGCCGATCTGCTCGGCGCTGCGCCGCGCGGCCTGCAGCACTTGCTGATGGCGACCGTCGAGGCGCTGCAGGGCGAGTTCAGCGTCGACGCCCTCGGCGGCATCCATCAGCGCGCGCGCCTGCTCGGCCAGGTCATGCATGTCACGGGTGCTGGCCGCGGTGTCGACGTCGAGCTGCTGCAGGGTGGTGGCGATCTGCTGGCTGTGGCCATTGGTATCGGCCATCGCCTCGGCGATGCTGCCGATCTGCGCCTCGACGCTGTCGACATGCTGGGTGACATCGGCGAGCTGCTGGCCGACCGTTTCGACCTCCCGGGCGCGATCGCCGACCCGCTGCATCAAGTGGCCGATGGTCTCCACCACCCGCTGGCTGCTGTCGCCGATTTCGCCGACCAGGCTCTCGACCTGACGAGTGGCGTCTGCGGTGCGGCCCGCCAGCTCGCGCACCTCACCGGCCACCACCGCGAAGCCACGGCCATGTTCACCGGCCCTGGCCGCCTCGATGGAGGCATTCAGCGACAGCAGGTTGGTCTGCTCGGCGATATCCTCGATCAACGCAGTCACGTGGCGCACGCTATCGCTCTTGGTGCTGAGCGTAGTCAGCAGTCCCAGCGCCTCCTCGGAGCGCGCCGCCAGGGCGCGCATCTCCTCGATCACCTGGGTCAGGGCATCACGACTGGCGGCATTGGAGACCCGCGACTGTCCGGCGAGCTCGGCGACCTGCTGGGCGCTGCGGGTGACCTGCTCGATGGCCGCGGTGATCGCCTGCATGCTGGCCACCGCCTCCTTGACCACCTGGTCCTGGCGCGCCAGGCGCTGATCCATGCGGTCGGCATGGTGCGACACCTCGGCCGAGGCGATCGCCGTGCGGCTGGCGCGGCCCATCAGACGATAGGCCATCGCCTTGAGTGAGCGATAGTCGGCCAGCGGCGACGCACCAGGCGCTCCGCCGGCGGCCGGTTCCTCGCCTGCGGCGTAGACCGCATAGCTCCTCGCCAGTACCAGCCCGGCGCCACTCAGTGCCGCCATCAAAAGCGCCAGCGCCAATGCCCAGCCGGCCTGAAACGACGCCCCCAGCCACCCGGCGGCAAACAGCAGTAGACTCGCCCCTGCGCACACTAGCTTGCCCATGTTCACTCCTGCTTATTATTGTCGAGTCATGCAGGATATCGGCAATCATGGGCGTTTCTTGCTACGACATTGGCCGCATCGACCTAGGCCGTAGACGCGCGCAGGGCGCCCTGTCCTGACGACGGAGCGCCCCGCGAACCACCGATGCAACGCAGGCGGTTCAGCTGCCGCCGGAGGGGAAGGTGAACTCGGCGTGGGTCTTCTCGAAGGGTGCCGGCCAGCGCTGGCTGACGGCCTTGCGGCGGGTGTAGAAGCGCACCGCATCGGGGCCGTAGGCGTGCAGGTCGCCGAACAGCGAGCGTTTCCAGCCGCCGAAGCTGTGGTATGCCACCGGCACCGGCAGTGGCACGTTGATACCCACCATGCCGACCTGGATCTGGTCGGCAAAGCGCCGCGCCGCTTCGCCATCACCGGTGAACAAGCAGGTACCGTTGCCGTATTCGTGAGCGTTGATCAGCGCGATGGCTGCATCCAGGCTGTCGACCCTGACCACGCACAGCACCGGGCCGAAGATCTCCTCCTGGTAGATGCGCATGTCGGCACTGACCTTGTCGAACAGGCAACCACCGATGAAGAAGCCCTGCTCGTGGCCCGGCACGGTCAGGCCACGGCCATCGGCGACCAGCTCGGCGCCGGCGGCCACGCCGTCGTCGATGAAACCGAGCACCTTGTCGCGATGCTCGGCGGTAACCAGCGGCCCCATGTCGAGGCCGGGCTGGGTGCCGGCACCGATCTTCAGCGCATCGATCTTGGGCCGCAGCGCCTCGATCAGCCGCTCGGCGGTCTCATCGCCGACGCAGACCGCCACCGAGATCGCCATACAGCGCTCGCCGCAGCTGCCGTAGGCGGCCCCCATCAGGGTATTGGCGGCGTTGTCGATATCGGCATCGGGCAGCACCACGGCGTGGTTCTTGGCCCCGCCCAGTGCCTGCACCCGCTTGCCGTTGGCACAGCCGCGGGAGTAGATCGCCTCGGCGATCGGCGTCGAGCCGACGAAAGACAGTGCCTCCACGTCCGGTGCGTCGAGCAGCGCCTCGACCGCTTCGCGGCCGCCGTGAACGACGTTGATCACGCCCTTGGGCGCGCCGGCCTCCTCGAGCAGCTCGGCGATCGCCAGCGCCGAGGTGGGGTCCTTCTCCGAGGGCTTGAGGATGAAGGTGTTGCCGCAGGCGATGGCCATGGGATACATCCACAGCGGCACCATCGCCGGGAAGTTGAACGGCGTGATGCCGGCCACCACGCCCAGCGGCTGGAAGTTCGACCAGGCATCGATGCTCGGCCCGACGTTATGCGAGTACTCGCCCTTGACCAGCTCCGGCACGCCGCAGGCGTATTCGACGTTCTCGATGCCGCGCTTGAGCTCGCCCAGCGCATCCTCGAGTACCTTGCCATGCTCCTCGCTGATCAGACGGGTAAGCCGCTCGGCGTTGTCCTCGAGCAACTGCTTGAAGCGAAACATCACCTGGGCGCGCTTGGCCGGCGGGGTGTCGCGCCAGGCGGGAAAGGCCGCCTTGGCCGCGGCAACGGCCTGCTCGACGGTAGTGCCATCGGCGTCCGCCACCTGACGAATCACCGCACCTGTCGAGGGATTGGTGATGTCGAGATAGCGCTCGGCGGCGACGCGCTCACCGCCGATAAAATGGGTAACCTGTTCCATGCTGACTCCTGAAATACGTATATTGCTGCCTGAGCGCTGGGTTCAGGCAAGATGATCGAGGGTCGTGGCCACGGCATCGAAGAGCCGCTCGAGCTCATCGCCGGTGGTCGAGAACGGCGGACCGAACTGCAGGGTATCGCCACCGTAACGCACGTAGAAGCCGGCGTCCCATAGCGCTACCGCGGCATCGCGGGGACGTAGCGTGGGATCGCCGTCGCGTGGCGCCAGCTGCAGGGCGCCGGCCAGGCCGTAGTTGCGAATATCGACGATATGCCGCCGCCCCTGCAGGGCGTGCAGCTTGTCTTCGAAGAGCGGCGCGATGGCTGCCACCTGGGCCGGGAACTGTTCGCGCTCGAACAGCTCCAGCGCCGCCAGGCCCGCGGCACAGGCCACCGGGTGGCCGCTGTAGGTATAGCCATGGGGGAATTCGATGGCATGCTCGGCACCGCCGCCGTGCATGAAGGTGTCGAAGATCTCGCCCGAGGCGATCACCGCGCCCATCGGCACCGCGCCGTTGGTCAGCTGCTTGGCGACGTTCATGATATCCGGCGTGACGCCGAAAGCTTCGGCGCCGGTGGTGGCGCCACAGCGACCGAAGGCGGTGATCACCTCGTCGAAGATCAGCAGGATGTCGTGCTGGTCGCAGATCTGGCGCAGGCGCTGTAGATAGCCCTTGGGCGGCACGATGACCCCCGCCGAGCCCGACATCGGCTCGACGATCACCGCGGCGATGTTGGAGGCGTCATGCAGCGCGATCTGTTCGAGCAACGCATCGGCGAGCTCGGCGCCGGTCTCGGCCTGGCCGCGGGTAAAGGCGAGCTGTGGCTGCAGGGTGTGCGGCAAGTGAGTGACATCCATCAGCTGACCGTAGTGCTTGCGGTTGCCGCCGATGCCACCCAGGCTGGTGCCGCCGATATTGACCCCGTGATAGCCCTTGGCACGGCCGATCAGACGGGTTTTCTCCGGCTTGCCCTTGAGACGCCAGTACGCCTTGGCCATCTTGACCGAGGTGTCGGCGGCCTCGGAGCCGGAGTTGGTGAAGAATACGTGGTCGAGCCCCGCCGGCGTCAGGCTCGCGACCTTCTCCGCCAGCTCGAAGGCCAGCGGATGGCCGACCTGGAAGCCCGGCGCGAAGTCGAGGCTGCCCAGTTGCCGGGAAACCGCGTCGCGGATCTCCTCGCGGTTGTGGCCGGCGCCGCAGGTCCACAGCCCGGACAGCGAATCGAACAGCCGGCGGCCGTGGCGATCGATGAAGTAGCGCCCCTCGGCGCCGGTCACCATGCGCGGCTTGGCGTGAAAGTCGCGGTTGGCGGTAAACGGCATCCAGAAGGCGTGATTGAGCGCGGGGTCGGCGGTTGATTCGCTGCCAACCTGCTCGCGATAGAGCGGGGAATCGACGTTCAGCATGCTGGGCATCTCGTGTCGTGGCCTTGTGATCAGGCGTGTTGTTAGGATAGCCCCTAGCCTGGCCCCTGCATTGAGTTTTAAAAATTATAATCTTTCAACATTCGCGTATCGATTGACTCACGTGAATTCCCGTCTCTGATGCCACCCTGCTCGATCAGTGACGATGCGGGTCATTGGCCGTCGGCAGCCGCCCAAGAAAGGCCTGATAGTCGCGATCCTGGTCGACCCGCCGCTTGAGGGCCAGCAGCTCGACCACTGCATTCATGGCATCGTCGATGCGCAGGTCCAGCGGCAACCCCCCCGGCGCCCGCACCCTGAGTGCCGCCGAGCGCGTGCCGCGGGCATCGCCACCGGCGTCGCAGCCGGCGTTCAGCGCCGCGAGCAGCGCGGCGTCCAGGTTGTCGGCGTTTGCGCGGCTACGCCGATACGCCTCTATCATCAGCGTTCCGACCCGATCACTTGCCAGCATATTGCCGGCTACCACCACGCCCGGCTCGCGCAGTAGCGCGACCACCGGTACGTTGTATTCACCGCTCCAGCCGGCGCTGCGGCCCCGGGCATCCATCAGCGCGATCTGTCGCCAGGCGGCACCCTGGTCGTCGCGCTGGAGCGCTTCCACCACCTCCTCTACCGACATGCCGTCAGCCAACGCCGCCAAGCCCTGTTCGGCGGCCAGTACATTGGTGCTGTATCCCTGGGTGATTGCTGCCCCAACCCCAACACGCAGATGCGGCACGAAGGCACCCAGCGCCGGACCGCCGGTGGCGCAGGCGATGCCGTGGGCACCGCTGGCGTAGTCATATCCGATAATGCTGTAGGTCATTGCATCCCCCTCGACTCTGCATTACTTGGGTTGCCGGTGGCCCAGTGTTCCTACCTCCCAGCGGTTGCCCTATCGTCGGGAAATCCACCTTCCCGCCACCTCGTCCCAATAGGGTCATAAGCAAGTCTGCCTTCCCCACCCTAGGCGAGGGACGACAGGGGCGCAGGCGATGAAAGGGTCCGGCAGTGTAATCGCAGATGCTCGCTCGGGACTGATCCGTCGGCAGGCCTACGAGGGGGCGCTGTAAACCATCCCTGGGCGCTACCGATGCCATCCATGGCATCGACACCCCCTCTTCGACCTGCCCCCAGCGTCCCTCGCTATGAGCAAAGGCCCGGCTTCCCTCTTGCTCGGCAAATCCCCGTATCCACCTGTCTCACCCCGCGACTTGCATCGTGTTCTGGGCTATGCCATACCTAATGGGAGACATTTATCATGATAAATACAAAACACCTTCAGCGTAGCCGCTTGTGCTCACCCACGACAACCTCAACAACATCAGGAGAGGCACGATGATTCGCTCCCTCGCACTGCCCAAGGGCCTGGGTCTTTCGGCCCTGGCGCTGGCCGTGGCCGGCTTGAGCGCCCCGCTCGCCGCCCAGACCCCGCCCAACGTGCTGGTAGTCGGCCAGATCGCCGAGCCGCAGTCGCTGGACCCGGCCCAGGTCACCGCGGTCAACGACTTCCGCATCATGATGAACATGTACGACGGCCTGGTGCGCTACGCCGACGGCACCCTCGAGGTCGAGCCGGCGCTGGCCAGCGAGTGGCAGATCAGTGACGACGGCACCGTCTACACCTTCACCCTGCGCGACGACGTCAGCTTCCACGATGGCAGCGCCTTCGACGCCGAGGCGGTGGTGTTCCACTTCGAGCGCATGCTCGACGAGGAGCACCCCTACCACGACACTGGCCCGTTCCCGCTGGCGTTCTTCTTCGAGGCCATCGACAGCGTCGAGGCCAGCGGCGAGCACGAGGTCACCTTCACCCTTGACGAGCCCTATGCGCCCTTCCTCTCCAACCTCGCCTACCCCACCGGCCTGATCGTCTCGCCGGCGGCGGTGGAGGAGCACGGCGAGGACTTCGGCCGCAACCCCTCGGGCACCGGGCCCTTCCAGTTCGAGGAGTGGCAGAGCAACAGCCGCGTGGTGGCCAGCGCCAACCCCGACTACTGGGACGGCGCGCCGGCGCTGGAGGCGGTGGTGTTTCGGCCGATCACCGATGCCAACACCCGGGTCGCCGAGATGATGGCCGGCGGTATCGACCTGATGGTCGAGGTGCCACCGGACAACGTCGCCCAGTTCGCCGAGGACCCGATGTACCAGGTGTCCGAACAGGCCGGCCCGCACCTCTGGTTCCTGATCCTCAATACCAAGGAGGGCCCCTTCGCCGACCAGCGCATGCGCCAGGCGATCAACTACGCCATCGACAAGGCGTCGCTGGTCGACAATATCCTCGAGGGCACCGCCACGGTGGCCGCCGGCCCGATTCCGCCGGCCTTCGAGTGGGCCTACAACGAGGAGCTCGAACCCTACCCCTACGACCCGGAGCGCGCCCGCGAGCTGATCGCCGAGGCCGGCCACGAGGGCGCCGAGCTGACCTTCTACGTCACCGAGGGCGGCTCGGGGATGCTCGACCCAATCCCCATGGGCGCGGCGATCCAGGCTGACCTGGCCGACGTAGGCCTCGACGTCAGCATCGCGACCTACGAGTGGAACACCTTCCTCGGCGAGGTCAACCCGGGCCTCGAAGGCAAGGCCGACATGGCGCAGATGGCGTGGATGACCAACGACCCGGACACCCTGCCGTTCCTGGCCCTGCGCAGCGAGGCCATGCCCGACCAGGGCGGCTTCAACTCAGGCTACTACAGCAATCCGGAGGTCGACGCGCTGCTCGAGCAGGCCCGCCGCAGCGTCGACCAGGACGAGCGTGCCGCGCTCTACAAGGAGATGCAGGCCATCGTCCACGAGGACGCGCCCTGGGCCTTCGTCGCCAACTGGCAGCAGAACGCGGTGTCCAGCGCCGCGGTGGAGGGCTTCCGCCTGCAGCCGTCGTTCTTCCTGCTGCTCCACGAGGTCAGCAAGCCGTAAGCACGCCGTGCCCCGGGCAGGCACGCCTGCCCGGAGGCCCACGCCAAGCGGAGTGATGACATGCATCTCTACGTACTGCGCCGCCTGCTGATGACGGTGCCGGTGCTGCTGGGGCTGACGGTGATCGTGTTTCTGATCATGTCGCTGATCCCCGGCGACCCGGCACTGGCCATCCTTGGCTCCTACGCCACGCCGGAGAACCTGGCACGGCTGCGCGCCAACCTCGGCCTCGACCTCAGCCTGCCGCAGCAGTACTGGGTGTGGCTGACCAATATCCTGCAGGGCGACTTCGGGCGCTCCTATCATCTCAACCGGCCGGTACTCGATGAGGTGCTGGAGCGCTTCGGCGCGACCCTGATCCTGGCCGGCACCTCGCTGGCGCTGTGCGTGGTGATCGGCGTGGTTGCCGGCATCGTCTCGGCGGTGCGCCAGTACGGCTGGGCCGATCGCATCATCACCCTGCTGGTACTAATCGGCATCTCGGTGCCGGCCTTCTGGCTGGGCATGCTGATGATCCTGCTGTTCGCCGTGGAACTGCGCTGGTTTCCGGTCAGCGGCATGTATTCGATCTACGGCGGCGGCGACCTGCCCGACCTGCTGCGCCATCTGGTGCTGCCGGCCATCGCCCTGGCGGTAGTGGCGGCGGGTGTGATTGCGCGACTGACCCGTTCCAACATGCTCGAGGTGCTACGCCAGGACTATATTCGCACCGCCCGCGCCAAGGGCCTCGACGAGAATCGCGTGATCCTCGGCCACGCCTTCAAGGTGGCGCTGGTCAACCTGATCCCGGTGATCGGCGTGCAGGCCGGCTTCGTGATCGGCGGTGCGGTGTACATCGAGACGGTGTTCCAGTGGCCCGGCATCGGCCGCATGCTGGTCACCGCCATCTCGACCCGCGACATCCTGCTGGTCCAGGGCGGCGTGCTGGTGGTGGCCGCCAGCTATGTGCTGTTCAACCTATGCGCCGACCTGCTGCAGTACTGGCTCGACCCGAGGATCAAGGCATGATGGCATTCCTCAAACTGCTGGCGCGCAACCGCCTGGCGGCATTCGGTGGCCTGCTGCTGCTCGCTCTGGTGCTGCTGGCGCTGGTCACCCCGCTGCTGCCGCTGCTCGAACCCAACGCCACCAATCCCGCCAACCGCCTACAACCGCCGCTCGCCGAGGGCCACTGGCTGGGTACCGACCAGCTCGGCCGCGATATTCTCTCGCGGCTGCTATGGGGCCTGCGGGTCAGCCTCGCGGTGGGCATCGCCGCCTCGCTGGTGGCGGCCTTTATCGGCTCGCTGATCGGGCTGGTATCGGGCTACTTCGGCGGGCGCACCGACAACGTACTGATGCGCGGCATCGACATGCTGATGGCGTTCCCCTATATCCTGCTGGCGCTGGCCATCGTCGCGGTGCTGGGGCCGGGGCTGATGAACGCCCTCTACGCCATCGCCATCGTCAATATCCCGTTCTTCGCGCGCAACATCCGCGGCGCCACGGTGAGCATCGCCCACCGTGAGTTCGTCGACGCCGCGCGGCTGTCGGGCAAGGGCGACCTGCGCATCCTGCTCAGCGAGATACTGCCCAACGTGCTGCCGGTGATCGTCATCACCCTCTCCACCACGGTGGGCTGGATGATCCTCGAGACCGCCGGACTGAGCTTCCTCGGCCTCGGCGCCCAACCGCCCCAAGCCGACCTCGGTTCGATGCTCGGCGAGGGCCGGCGCATGATCATCAACGCCCCGCATGTCGCCACCCTGCCAGGGATCGCGATCTTCCTGCTGGTGATGAGCATCAACCTGCTCGGCGACGGCGTGCGCGACGCCCTCGACCCGCGCCTCA
The DNA here is from genome assembly GCF_002286975.1 of Halomonas salipaludis. Lineage (GTDB taxonomy): Bacteria > Pseudomonadota > Gammaproteobacteria > Pseudomonadales > Halomonadaceae > Franzmannia > Franzmannia salipaludis. The sequence continues at coordinate 326,251 of NZ_NSKB01000001.1, read as the reverse complement.
AGTCCGGCGCGCTGTCGCGCCCGGCGCCGCAGACCCGCCTGCGCCGTCGGCGCCATGCCAAGGTCGATGACGCGGTGCGCGTGCCCAACCAGGCACCGGCGCTGCTCGAGGTCGACGACCTGCACACCGATTTCGAGGTCGGCCGCGACACCTACCGTGCCGTCAACGGCGTGAGCTTCGCCCTCGAGCCCAACGAGTGCCTGGGACTGGTCGGCGAATCGGGTTCCGGCAAGTCGGTCACCGCGCTGTCGCTGCTGGGCCTGGTGGCCTCGCCGCCGGGCGTGATCAGCGGCGGGCGCGTCGAGTTCGAGGGTCGCGACCTGCTCGACCTTGGCATCCGTGAGCTGCGCAAGGTGCGCGGCAACCAGGTGGCCTACGTGTTCCAGGATCCGCTCTCGACCCTGCATCCGCTGATCAAGGTCGGCGAGCAGCTGGTCGAGGCGATTCGCACCCATCAGCCGCTGTCGCGCCAGGCCGCCCATCAGCGTGCCGTGGCGCTGCTCGGCCAGGTGCGGATCCCCAACCCCGAGCGCCGCGCGGCCCAGTACCCCCACGAGCTTTCCGGTGGCATGCGCCAGCGTGTCGGTATCGCCATGGCGCTGGCCAATGATCCGCAGTTGATCATCGCCGACGAGCCGACCACGGCGCTGGACGTCACGGTTCAGGCGCAGATCCTGGCCCTGCTCAAGCGGCTGCGCGAGGCGCAGGGCACCGCGGTGCTGTTCATCACCCACGATTTCGGCGTGGTTTCGCAGATCTGCGACCGCGTGGCGGTGATGTACGCCGGCCGCATCGTCGAGGTAGGTCCCACGCAGGAACTGCTGGCCAATCCGCGCCACCCCTACACCCGGCGGCTGATCGACTGTGTGCCCCGCCTCGGCGACCCCGACCACGAGCCGGCGGCGATTCCCGGTCTGCCACCGGCGGCCAACGCCCTGCCAGAAGGCTGCGCCTTCGCCGAGCGCTGCGACCTGGCCGAGCCGCGCTGCCGCGAGGGGGACATCGCCCTGATCGCCAGCGACGCCCAGCGCCAGGTGCGCTGCATCAAGCCGCTGGCCAACCGCACCACGACCGGAGCTGCCCATGCCTGAACCGCTGCTCGACATCACCGGGCTGACGCGCACCTTCGGCGGTGGCCGCAGCCTGCTGGGCGTGGCCAAACCGGGCGTGCACGCCGTGCAGGGCGTCGACCTGCAGGTGGCGCGCGGCGAGACCCTGGGCATCGTCGGCGAGTCCGGCTGCGGCAAGTCGACCCTGGCGCGCATGCTGGTCGGGCTCGACACCCCCACTGCCGGCCAGGTGCGTTTCGCCGGCGAAGACCTGCAAACCATGCGCCGCCACGACCGTCACGCGCTGTCGCGACGCATCCAGTACGTCTTCCAGGACCCGCTCAGTTCGCTCAACCCGCGCATGCGTATCCGCGATATCCTCGCCGCCCCGCTCAAGCACTTGCGTGGCCTCTCGGGCCGGGCGCTGGACGCGCGCATCGCCGAGCTGCTCGAGGTGGTCAATCTGCGTCCCGAGTTCGTGAGTCGCTATCCCCACGAGTTTTCCGGCGGCCAGGCCCAGCGCATCGGCATCGCCCGGGCGCTGGCCGCCGAACCCGAGGTGCTGGTGCTCGACGAGCCGGTCTCGGCGCTGGATGTCTCGGTCCAGGCCCAGGTGCTGCAGCTGCTGCGTCGGCTCAAGGCCGAATTCGACCTCACCTACCTGTTCATCAGCCACGACCTGTCGGTGGTCGAGACCATCAGCCAGCGCATCGCGGTGATGTACTTTGGGCGGGTGGTGGAACAGGCCCCCGCGCGCCGGCTGTTCAGCGAGCCCGCCCACCCCTATACCCGGCTGCTGCTGGGCAGCGCGCCGGTACCCGGCGGGCCGCCCATCGTTGCCGAGTCCAGCGCCGCCGAGCTGCCCGATCCGCTCGACCCACCGCCCGGCTGCGCCTTCGCGCCGCGCTGCCCCAAGGCCCGCGATGACTGCCGCCAGGCACCGCCTGCGCTGAACGCGCTTGACCAATATTCGCATCGCGCCGCCTGCCTGTACCCCGAGCGGGGGCCATGGCAGGCTAGCGCCTCGACCAACACCACGCCGGGAGCACCATGAATTCGTCATCGCCCGCCGCTGCTCCGCGCCGCAAGCGCACCCATGCCATCGCCGAGGCGCTCAAGGACTATATCGCCGAGCACGGCCTGACGCCCGGCGAGCGACTGCCCCAGGAGCAGCATCTGATCGACGCCCTGGGCGCCTCCAAAGGTACCATTCGCGAGGCGCTGCGCGCCCTCGAGGCACAGGGCCTGATCCAGACCCGCACCGGCCCCAAGGGCGGCGCCTTTATCGCCGAGGTCAGCGCCAACCGCAGCATGGAGCTGCTCGGCAACTACTTCTTCTTTCGTCCGCCGACCATTCACGACATCTACGAGGTACGCAAGCAGCTCGAGCCAGCGCTGGTGGCGAGCATCGCCGGCCGGCTTGACGCCGCGGCCTTCGCCGGCCTGGAGGCGGTGATGGCCTACTACGACCACCCGCCGGCCACCCTCGAGGAGGAGCGCACCCAGCGTCACAAGGAGCTCGAATTCCACCTGCTGCTGGTCGAGCACTGCCCCAATCCACTGCTGGCACTGATGTGTCGCTACCCAATTCGGCTACTGATGAACCACACCGTCTGCCAGCGCATCTATCAGCAGCCCTACCCGGAGCTACGCCAGCGCGGCCACGACTACCAGCAGCAGCTGATCGCCGCGCTGCGCGACGCAAACGCCGAGCGCGCCAGCCGTGTCATGGCCGAGCATATGCGTGCCGCCCAGGCGCTGATGGAGACCCGCGAGGCGATGCTGGAGAAGACCTTCTTCAAGGCCACCGGCGCGGCCAGCACTCCCAGCCGCGAATACCTGGCGCTGCAGGGCCACTGGCCGGGCAGATCAACGCCCGACGCTTAGCCCTGCGGCGCCGGCAGCCAGGCGCTGACCAGCCGACTCAGCGCCAGCAGCGAGTCGCGGTGCACCCGCTCCCAGCCATGGGAGGCATCGGCGCCGAAGCAGGCCAGCGCATTGCGTACGTCGAGGCCGGCCTTGGCCGCAGCGTCGCCGTCACAGTAGTAGTAGGGAAAGCAGTCGCGGGTAAAGGGGATCTGCTGCTCACGACACAGCGCAATCAGCCGCCGGGTCGCCACGGGATGCAAGGGCCCCAGCGAGTCGAGCATGGCGATGGTCACCCCGTGGTGGCAGACGTTCTGGCCCTCGCCCTGGGCGGCGATATCCAGGTTGAGCACCTCGTCGATGCCGTCGAACATCACGTGGCTGATACCCACCCCGAGCTCCTCGGCACAGGAGAACACCAGCCGCACGTCGTCGGGCAGGCCAACCGCGCGAATTGCCGCCAGCAAACAGGCGATGGCTGCTTTGTTGTCGAGATGGCGGGCATTGACAAAGCCGCTCTCGGTGACGCTGGGCTGGCTGTCGACGCTGACCAACGCGCCCACCTCGATACCCTGCTCACGCAGCGCCGCCGGAGCGGTCTCGACCAGATCAAGGCGCAGCTCGATATGCGCCCAGTCCGCCGGCAGGCGATCGACCGCCTCATTGTAGACATGCCCCGACGCCTTGATCGGCAGCAGGGTGCCGGTCGCCAACACCTCTCCTACTTCGTCATGCAGCTTGACCCGCGCGCCGTCGGCAAAGCGTGCATTCCACGAGCCGATCGGGCGTACCGCCAGCCGGCCGTTGTCCTTGAGTCGCACCACCATCGCACCCAGGGTATCCATGTGTGCGGTAATCGCCCGCCGCGCTGCGCCGCCCGGCGCCTCGGCCAGCAGGTCACCGCGGGCAGTGCGCCGGGTCACCACTCCCAAGCGCGTGAGTTCATCCGCCAGGTGGTCGGCGATCGCGGCGGTATGCAGCGATGGCGAAGGTATCGCCAGCAGCGCCAACAGCTGCTTCTCGAGGTAGTGAGTATCCAGTGACATCGGCATCTCGCATCAGGGACCTGTTATGACGCATGTTACCTGCTAGCCGTCGCTTAGCGATCAACATCCTGGTTGATTTCCGGTAACCTTGATTGTTTATCAGACTCATCAATGCCATATCGCCTTCCGACACGGGCCCGTGATGCTCAAGCGCTACCTGCCGATTCTCACCTGGCTGCCCCACTATCACCGACGGCTGTTAGGCGCCGACCTGCTGGCCGGCATTATCGTCACGGTGATGGTGATCCCACAGTCGCTGGCCTATGCGATTCTCGCCGGCCTTCCCGCGGTGGTGGGGCTTTACGCCAGTATCCTGCCCCAGCTGGTCTACTGTCTGTTCGGCACTAGCCGCACCCTGGCGGTGGGCCCGGTGGCGATCATCGCGCTGATGACCGGTGCCGCGCTGTCGGCGGTGGCCAGCCCCGGCAGCCCGGAATACCTGCAGGCGGCGCTGGTGCTGTCGCTACTGTCGGGGGGCATGCTCGCCGTCATGGGGCTGATGAAACTGGGGTTCTTTACCAATTTTCTCAGCCACCCGGTGATTTCGGGTTTTCTCACCGCCTCGGGGATCCTCATCGCCGCCAGCCAGCTGGGCAGTATGCTGGGCATCGACAGCAGCGGTTTCACGCTGCTCGAGCGCCTTATCACCCTGGCACCTAATCTTACTGACGTGCACGTCCCAACCCTGGCCATCGGCCTGGGCACCCTGGCCTTCCTGGTGCTGATGCGCCGCTACGGCCGCGATGCACTGCTGCGCCTGGGATTGATGCACGGCCTGGCCGACCTTCTGGCCAAGGCCGGGCCGGTGTTCGCGGTGGTCGCCACGACGCTGGCCAGCTGGCATTGGGAGCTGGCCGCGGGCGGCGTGGCGGTGGTCGGCGCCATCCCCCAAGGGCTGCCGCCGCTGACCCTGCCGTTCAGCGAGCTGTCGCTGTGGCGGGCACTGCTGATCCCTGCCCTGTTGATCAGCCTGGTGGGCTTCGTCGAGTCGATCTCGATGGGCCAGATGCTGGCCGCCAAGCGGCGCCAGCGGATCTCGCCCAACCAGGAGCTGATCGGCCTCGGCGGTGCCAACCTCGCCGCCGGTTTCAGCGGCGGCATGCCGGTCACGGGCGGGCTGTCGCGCACCGTGATCAACTTCGATGCCGGTGCCCAGACCCCCGCCGCCGGCGCCTTCGCCGCACTCGGCATCGCCCTGGTCACGCTGTCGATGACCTCGCTGCTCTACTACCTGCCGATCGCCACCCTGGCCGCGACCATCACGGTCTCGATCCTGACCCTGGTGGATATCGACATGCTGCGCCAGACCTGGCGCTACTCGCGCAGCGACTTCGCCGCCATGGCGGTGACCATCCTGCTGACTCTGGTCGAGGGCGTGGAGGCAGGCATCATCGCCGGGGTCGCACTCTCCATCGGGCTATTCCTGTATCGCACCAGCCGCCCGCACAGTGCACTGGTCGGCCGCGTGCCCGGCACCGAGCACTTCCGCAACCTGACCCGCCACGAGGTGGAAACCGCCAGCCACGTCGCCCTGCTGCGCATCGACGAGAGCCTCTACTTCGCCAACGCCCGCTATCTCGAGGATACCGTCTACGACCTGGTGGCCAGCCGGCCCGAACTGGAGCACGTGGTACTGATCTGCTCGGCGGTCAACCTGATCGACGCCTCGGCGCTGGAGAGCCTCGACGCCATCAACGCGCGCCTCAAGGACTCCAACGTCACCCTGCATCTGGCCGAGATCAAGGGGCCGGTGATGGACCAGCTCAACCGCAGCCACTTCCTCGACGAAATCACCGGCCGCGTGTTTCTCAGCACCTACGCTGCTTGGAGTGAGCTTGGCCAGCGCGACTAGCGGCCGCATGGCCCGGTACGGCGACACCTTCTCGACTCAGGCGTCCACCTGGGCACGCACCTTGTCGACGATATGTGCACCGATCGGCAGCGCCGAGGTGGCCGCCGGCGACGGCGCATTGCAGACGTTGACCGTGCGCTTGGTATTGACGAACAGGAAGTCGTCGATCAGCTTGCCCTCCCGCGACACCGCCTGGGCGCGCACTCCCGAGGGGTAGGGGCCCAGGTCGTCCAGGGTCAGGCTCGGGCAGTACTTGCGCACCTCCTCGAGATAGCCCTTGCGAAAGAACGAATTCTTCATCTCCACCAGCCCCGGGCGCAGGTTCTTGCCCAGCGCCTTGAGAATGCCGGGGTTGGAGAACATCCTGGCCATGTCGAGCAGCGACACGTCGGACTTGCGATAGCCCTCGCGCTTGAGTGCCAGCACCGCGTTGGGGCCCACCGTGACGCTGCCGTCGATCATGCGCGTCAGATGTACGCCCAGAAACGGCATCGAGGGATCGGGAATCGGGTAGATCAGGTGCTTTACGATGGCGTTATGGGTGGCCGGCAACCGATAGTATTCGCCGCGGAACGGGCAGATGGTGAAGCCTGGGTTCTTGCCCAGCATGCGTACCAGGCGGTCGGCCATCAATCCGGAGCAGGACACCAGGTAGCGGCTGACGAACTCGCCCTGGCGGGTCTTTAGCACCACCTCGTGGGGGCGCTCCTCGATGCCGGTGACCTCGGTGGCGAATTGCAGCTCACCGCCCTGGCGCTCGAACTCGGCGGCCATGGCCCGCGTCACCTCGGCGTAGTCGACGATGCCGCTGGACGGCACCAATATCGCCCCCTCTCCAACGATATTGGGCTCCCGCTCACGCAACTCGGCGCCACTCAGCCAGTAACGCTCCAGGCCGTTGGCCTCGGTGCGCTCCCATAGCGCCTGCATGCGCTCCAGCTCCAGTGCGTTGGTGGCCACCAGCAGCTTGCCGCAGGTGTCGTAGGCGATCCCGTGCTCATCGCAGAACGCCTTGGTGGCGCGGTTACCGGCCAGGCAGAAGCGCGCCTTGAGGCTGCCCGGCGTGTAGTAGACGCCGGCATGGATCACGCCGCTGTTGTGCCCGCTCTGGTGGCGCGCCGGCCCCTCCTCCTTGTCGAGCAGCAGCATGCGACGACCAGGATAGACGCGGTTGAGCTGCATGGCCGTGGAGAGCCCGAGAATCCCGCCGCCGATGATGATGAAATCGTACACGCGCGCCTCACGCTAGGCTGAATGTTGACATTACTGGATAATATCAGCTTCCAGGCGAATATTTCGCCAGCTCCGCGCGGTTTGAGTATCATCCGGGGCAGTATCGTCACTCAGCCAAGGACCGCCATGCCCTCGACCACGGACAGCCAACCGCGCCAGAACCTCGCCATCAGCGCCTATCAAGGCCTCAAGCGCGATATCACCCGCGGCCAGTTCCGCCCCGGTGAGAAGCTACTCATGAGCACCCTCAAGGAGCGCTATGGCCTTGGGGTGGGGCCGCTGCGCGAAGCGCTGTCGCAGCTGGTGGCGGAGCGTCTGGTGGTCGCCATCAGCCAGCGCGGCTACCGGGTCGCGCCGATGTCACTGGCCGAACTCCACGACCTCTACGACGCCCGCTCGCAGCTCGAGGCCATGCTCTTGCGCCTGGCCATCGAGCGCGGCGACGATGCCTGGGAGGCCAATATCCTGGCCAAGGCCCACACCCTATCGCGGGTCATGGAGGTCAACGGCCCGGACGAGGTGCTCGACGTCTGGGACAGCCGCCACAAGGCGTTTCACACCGCCATGGTGGCCGGCTGCAACTCCCCGCATCTGCTTCAGGTGCGCGACAGCCTGTTCGACCAAGTCGAGCGCTATCGCCATCTGTGGCTGCGCGAGACGGTGTTCTCGGAAAGCGCGCTGGAGGCCAAGCGTCAGGAGCACGCTGCGCTGGTCGAGGTGGTGCTGGCCCGCGATGCCGAGCGCGCCAGTGCGATGATGTGCGAACACCTTATGACGCCGGTGCCGATCATCACCGACACCATGCGTCGCCAGGGCTTGCTGTAACAGCTAACTGGCCAGCTTGAGGCCTATTAGTCCAGCCAAAATCAACACCAGGCTGAACAATCGCCAGGGGCTGGCGCTGTCGCCGTAGATCACGATGCCCAGCAGCACCGTGCCCAGCGCTCCGATTCCCACCCAGATGGCATAGGCGGTGCCCACCGGCAGGCTCTTCATGGCCAATGAGAGAAGATAGAAGCTCGCCGCCATGGTGACCACGGTAAACACGCTGGCCAATGGCCGGGTGAAGCCGTGGGAGGCCTTGAGCCCCAGCGCCCAGGCGACTTCCAGCAGCCCTGCCGCCAGCAGGTATATCCAGGCAATATGCATGAACGATGACTCACGTCGGGCGGGGCCGTCCCCGAAACGGCAGGCACGCGCCGGGTCGTCCCGGGCGTGAGAATGCAGTTAGCGAGCCATTCTAGCCCCTGGGCCGAATCGGTCAACGCCCCTGGGGCAGCGCGCCTAGCGAGGGACGCCGGGGACAGGTCGTAGAGGGGGCGTAGACCTGTCGACGGATCAGTCCCGAGCGGGAACGCTCCTACCATGGCTCTCGGCACGCGGGTTAGCCGGATAGTAGCGCTCGGGCAGGCGTTCGATATGGGTAAAGAAGCGAGTGTCCTTGTAGGGCATCTTCATATAGCCCGATACCCCGAGCCCCTCGATCTGATCGACCGCCGCGAGCATCGTTGCCAGCAGCTCGGCGAAGGTGCGCTCCTGCGTGGGATCGAGCAGCCGATAATAGCTGTGTATCTTGAGATGGGTGGGCAGCGCCTCGAAGATGATCATGCCGGTATGGCGAATGCCGTTGAGCGCCTCCAGCGCATTGATGATGGTCGCCGGCAGTACCAGCAGCTCCTCAGGGTCGGGGCCATCCTCGAAGTAGGAGTGCACACGACTCTCATCCTCTAGCTCGGGTACCGCGCTGACTTCATAGGGCAGCGCCATGCCCGGCTCGGCACGAAACGGCTGATTGGGTTCGGCGCGGTCGATATGCAGGGTATCGCGGGCGTTGAACAGGCAGCTCTTGAAGATGCCCTGGCGGTAGATGGCCCGGGCCAGCTGGACCATGGCGTTGACCGCGCTGACGAAGGCGTCACGCCGCGACGGATCGTGGAGATTCAGCGAGGTGTCGATATAGACCCCATCGCGCTCCCAGCGCACCGCCAGGCCACCGACCACCGGATAGCGCCCCAGCCGGCTGACCGCCGACAGGAAGGCCTTCTCGGTGTCACCCATGCCCTGCATGAACTGCTTGTAGTAGCGATCGAGCTGCACATCGTTGACCTCGCTCGGCGAAGCCAGTGCCCCCTCCTCACGCAGAAACGCGCGCCGCGAGCTGTACACCACGGTATCGATGTCGCGGTCGGCACGCCGGCTCCACACCGGTACCAGCGGCGCCGGTGGCGAGCCTGGCAGGTCGATCAACACGTGGCGCGCCAGGCGCGGCATCTCGCTTAGGAAGTAGTCGCCGGCACGGCGGCGCAGCGCCGGGTCGTCATCGAGCAGCGCCTCGAGCACCCGCGCAAACTCCCGCGGCAGCCCCAGCGAGGTCGGCGGCATGGCGCGCCAGGCGAAGCGGCACGACTGCCCCGCTGCCAGCGCATACAACGTGGCTGCCGCGCCCTGCTCATCGAAACGCGGCGACGACAGCGCACCATTGAGCTGCTCTTCGCCAATGAAATAGACATCGCCCAGCCGCGCATTGGTCTGCTGCATTCCATCGGCCATCAGCGCGCTGATCCCCTCGCCGAGAAACTGCAGCTCGGCGTCGAGCTGGGCGAACACCGACGAGCCCCAGTCGATCAGCGCGACGCGCTCGCTGGCGGCATCGAATACCAGGTTCGAGGGCTTGATATCGCCGTGCACCACCACCCGCGACCCGCCGCGCAAGGCGCGCAGGATATCCGCCAGTTGCGCGGCAATATGCACCACCAGGCGTGGGCTCAGCGGCCCCTCGCGTAGCGAGACCTCCTCGAGGTTGAGCCCCGGGGCGCGCTCCATGACCAGGATCGACTGCTGGCGCACGCGTTGAAAGGCCACCAGCCGTGGCACCTGCGGATGCGCGACCTGCTCGAGCATGAAGGCCTCCTCCTCGAGGCGCGCCTTGAGGTGTACCGACAGCGTGATGCGGTTGAACTTGAACACCAACCAGGCGCTGTCTAGCGCCTGCGGCCGGCCGGCGAAGACGAAGCCGTAGGCACCCTTGCCAATCAACTCGATGTCACGATATCCGAGCTGCTCGAGCTGCGAGCGACATAGCGCCACCCACTCCTTGAGCTTGCGCGCATCGTCGTGGCTGAGCAGATAGATCGACTGCTCTTCGGGAATGTAGAACTGCTGCAGCGGCGCCTGGCTCATCGAGTGCGGCCTCAGCCGAGATGCAGCAGCATCGATTCCGGCGCTTCCAGATAGCCCTTCCACGCCTGGCAGAAGCGTGCCATATCGCCGCCGTCGAGTACCCGGTGGTCGCCGGCCCAGGTTACCGTCATGATCGCCCGTGCCACCACCGCACCATCCGCATCGAAGCGCGGCAGGTGCTGTACCCGCCCGATGGCGCCGATCGCTACCTGAGGCGCGCTGATGATCGGCGTCGCATAGGTGCCGCCCAGCGCCCCGATATTGGATAGCGTGATGGTCGCCCCCCTGAGATCGTCGCCGCCCACTCGGCCGTCGCGGGCGGCCTGGGTCAAGCGCGCGATCTCGCCGGCCAGCGCCAGCAGGCTGCTGCGCTCGACGTGGCGCACCACCGGCACGATCAGCCCCGTGGGACTGTCCACCGCCATGCCGATATGGCAGTGCTGATGAAAGTGCACCTCGTCGGCGTCCAGCCGATAGCCGGCGTTGACGCGCGGATGCTCGCCCAGCGCCAGCGCCAGGGACTTCATGAACAGCGCCATCAGCGTCAGCCGCTGGCCTCGGGCATCCGCCGTGGCCTTGAGCCGCTGGTGCAACGCCAGCAGCGCGGTGACGTCGATCTCCTCGCCATAGTGGAAATGCGGAATCGACACCGCCTCGCGCATATGCCGCGCCATCGCCGCACGCAGCCCGCTCTGTTGCTCGACGCGTACCGCCGTTTCGCTGCTCACAGCGGACCGGGACGCCGCCCGCTGAATCGCCTGCAGGTCCTCCTTGAGGACCCGGCCATCCTTGCCGGAGCCCACCACTTCGCTCAGCGCCACGCCCAGTTCCCGGGCCAGGCGTCGCACCGCAGGGCTCGCCGGGGTCCGCTGCGCGGCCGCCGGCAATGGCTCACTCGCCCCGGCACTGGCCGATTCGGGCGGCAGCGAGGTCGGTCCCACGTCAGGCGACGCAGCGTTGCCTTCCGCTTCAGCCTCGGCCGCAGGCTCGGCTTCCGCCTGCCCGGCGGGTCGATAGCTGAACAGCGCCGAGTGCACCCTGGCGCTCTCGCCCTCGGCGTAATGCAGTGCGGTGACCCGGCCGCTCTCCGGCGCAGTGATCTCGACCAGCGCCTTGTCGGTCATCACCTCGACCACCGGCTGGTCCTCGTGGATCGCGTCGCCCTCACCCACCAGCCACTTGACCACTTCACACTCGACGATGCCCTCACCGATATCGGGCAGCTTGAATTCGCTCATCACACGACTCCCATCCCTAGAAATTGACGCTGGCACGGATCGCCTCTAGCACCTTGAGGGCATCGGGCAGGTACTCCTTTTCCAGGGTCAGCGGAAACGGCGTATCCAGCCCGGTGACCCGGGCAATGGGCGACTCCAGATACAGGAAGCAGTGCTGCTGAATGGCCGCGGCGATCTCGGCGGCAAAGCCGCCGGTGAGCGGCGCCTCATGGCTGATCACCAGGCGCCCGGTCTTGAACACCGATTCGGCCACGCAGTCGCGATCCCAGGGCAGGATGCTGCGCAGGTCGATCACCTCGCAGGAGATACCGTCGCGCTCGGCGAGCTCGGCGGCCTCCTCGATGATCGGCATCTGCGCGCCCCACGCCACCAGGGTGAGATCGGCCCCCTCCTTAACCACCTCGGCCTCGCCCAGCGGTAGCTGGTAGTCGCCCTCGGGTACCTCGCCGCTGGAGGCACGATAGAGGCGCTTGGGTTCGAAGAACAGCACCGGGTTGGGGTCGCGGATCGCCGCCAGCAACAGCCCCTTGGCCTGGTGCGGGTTGCGCGGCACCACCACCTTGAGGCCCGGGGTGTGGGCGAAGTAGGCCTCCGGCGACTGCGAATGGTAGTGGCCGCCGGAGATGCCGCCGCCGTAGGGGGTGCGAATGGTCAGGCCGCCGACGTTGAACAGATTCCCCGAACGGTAGCGGAACTTGGCACTCTCGTTGACGATCTGGTCGAAGGCCGGATAGATGTAGTCGGCGAACTGGATCTCGGCCACCGCCCTGTGGCCCTGGGCCGCCAGGCCGTTGGCGAAGCCGACGATACCCTGCTCGACCAGCGGCGTATTGAAGCAACGCGCCTTGCCGTATTTCTCCTGCAGGTGGCTGGTGGCTCGGAACACCCCGCCGAAGCTGCCTACGTCCTCGCCGAAGCAGATCACCCGGGTGTCGCTTTGCATGGCGATATCCAGCGCCTGATTGATCGCCTGCAGCATATTCATGTGCGCCATGTCACCGCCCTCCCGCCGCTGACCCAGCGACGCCGTCGAGCCCGGCCGCGCCGCGCGGATACTCCTCGGGGTAGCGGCGCACATGCGCTTCCAGCGCTGCCAGCTGCTCGGCCAGGGCCGCCGGCACTGCGTCGTAGACGTCGCTGACCAGGCTGGCCAGCGGCGGCGGTGGCTGGCGCTCGGCGCGCTTCATGGCGGCCAGCACCTCGTCGCGCAGCTGCTCCTCGCGCCGGCGCTCCTCGTCGTCGTCCCACCAGCCCTGGCGCTCGAGCCAGTGGCGCATGCGCGCCAGCGGGTCCTTCTCACGCCACGCCGCCTCCTCCTTCTGGCTGCGATAGCCGGAGGGATCGTCCGACGATGAGTGCGCCGCCAGGCGGTAGGTCATGGCCTCGATCAGCACCGGCTTGTTGTCTTCGACGGCGAGCCGCCGCGCCTCCAGCGTGGCCTGGTAGACCGCCAGCAGGTCGTTGCCGTCGACGCGGATCACGTGCATGCGATAGCCAAAGGCTCGCGGGGCGATGCCGTCAGCGGCGAACTGCTCGCAGGTCGGGGTGGAGATGGCGTAGCCGTTGTTGCGACACAGAAAGATCACCGGCACCTGATGCACCGAGGCCATATTGAGGGCGGCATGGAAATCCCCCTCGGAGGCGGCCCCTTCGCCGAAGAAGGTGATGGTACAGCGCCCTTCACCATCCAGCTTCTGGCCATAGGCGTAGCCCACCGCCTGGGGAATCTGGGTCGCCAACGGCGAGGAGATGGTCATGTAGTGGTACTCGGCGGAGCCGTAGTGGATCGGCATCTGGCGGCCCTTGCCGTAGTCCAGGGCATTGCCGAACAGCTGGTTCATGAACTCGTCGATGGAGAAACCGCGATAGGCCAACGCGCCCTGCTCACGGTACTGCGCCATGATCATGTCGTCATCCTGCAGCGCCGCCGTGGCACCGACCACGGTGGCCTCCTCGCCGGTGCACTGCAGGTAGAAACTCAGCCGCCCCTGGCGCTGGGCGGCGAGCATGCGTTCGTCGAGCACCCGCGTGAAACGCATCGCGCGGTAGATGCGCAGCGCCTTGTCGTGGCTCAGTTCCGGAGCCGCAGCGCCGTCATGCAGCGTGCCGTTCTGGCGCAGCAGCGCAAAGGTCGGAATCTGCCATTCATCACCGGTCATGAAGTGCGGGACGTGTGTGGTAGAAGTGTCGCGATTCATGATCCTCTCCCTGGGGTAGTGGTCGGAGGAGACGCGTCGCCTTGTGGGCGCGGCCGTTGGGCGGTGGGATCTATGCTCCTGATCTCAAGGTAGCTGCTCGGCGTCATCTCACCCATATCTGGATCAACGCTATCATCAGTTTACGTTAACGTCACCAAGCGCGATGTTACATTGAGCTTGCCTATGCTGATCCAGCTGCTGTCCAGCCCTATGCGCTACCCCGCACAGCGGCAGGGTAGCGCGATACGCCAGATGGTGGTGAACGCTTAGAAAGTGTCCCACTCCGGAGTGGAGCGAGATGACACTTGCCTAGCGTCCGTTACGCTTGCGTCTGGCTGCTGCAAGCGCGGAGCCACGGACGCATTGGCCAGTGTGGGAGTGCTGTGCTGGGCGGCACGGGTAAGCCGGAAGGTGGCGACAAGCTCGGCCAGGGAGCTGGCTTCATGCTGCAGCGATGCCGACGCCGTGCTGGTCTCCTCGACCAATGACACGTTTTCCTGGGTCGCGGAGTCCATCTCGGTCACCGCCGTGCTGATCTGGTCGATGCCGGTCTCTTGCTCTTTAGCCGCTAGCGCCAGTGCCTGCATCATGTCATTGACCCTTGTCACCGCCTGATTGATGCCATCCATGCTTTTGCCATTCTGCTGGGCCTGATTGGCGCCTTCGATGATACGTTGGGAGATGTCTTCGATCATGTGACGGATCTCTTTCGAGGAGTCAGAGGTTCGAGTCGCCAACGAGCGGACTTCGCTGGCGACGACTGCGAACCCACGGCCGTGCTCACCCGCCCGGGCCGCTTCGACCGACGCATTCAAAGCCAGTATGTTGGTTTGGAAGGCGATCGAGTCGATGACCTGAATGATCTCGTTGATGCGTTTCGAGCTCTCTTCCAGTCCATGCATCAGTTGGCTGGTCTGGTGTGACGTTTGCTGGCCGCTTTCGGCCTTGCGCGAGGCCTCCTGGGTCAGGCGTTCGGCCTGGCTCGCGGTCTCGGCGTTTTGGCGAACGATGGAGGATATCTCGTCCATGCTCGCCGCGGTTTGCTGTAGCGCCGCGGCCTGCTGCTCGGTACGCGATGCCAGGTCCTGACTGCCACTGGCAATTTGCTGCGAACTACTGGCCACCGCTTCGCTACTCTGGTGCAGTGTGCCGATCATCTCTTCGAGGCGCTCCTGCATGTTAGCCATCGCAGCATACAAGCGTCCCATCTCATTATGCCCTTTGGCATCTATATCGCTGGTCAGGTCGCCTTTGGCGATGTTTTCACAAACTTGTACGGCACGCTGTAACGGTGAGACCAGTAACCGATTAAGCAAGCGCTGCATCACCAAATAAAGCCCGACGGCAACCACTATTAGCACCGCTACCGTTATCAATAAGATCTGTCCATCTCTGACACTATCGGCATGTACCCGATTGCCTCTTTCCAGGGCATAACGATTAAACACGTCAATGGCTTCGCTAAAGGCAGGAAACCGCTGGTTAATAGGGTCGAGTTGGCGCTCGATGGCGTCGAACCGGGCGCTGTCGAGATCGCCACGCAGCGCATCACTAACGACATACCGGTATCCATCCACTATGTTGTCGATCAATATCCGCCGTTCGGAGCCTTCGGGCAGCGTGACATTGGCGAGCGACTCGATCCGCGCATCACTTCTGGAGAGTGCCTGGAGCGCTTCCTCTAGCGCGACCTGCGCCCTTTCAGGCCGGTCGCTACGGTAGTGCTGTACCATCCTTTCCAGCCGCACACGCACTTCCATCAGGTTGGTTTCCGCCCGGTTGGCAGCGCTCGCCTGCTGGGCGCTGATCTGGTTGATTTCAGTCAGCACCTGAGCCGATTCACGCTCTGCCATCATACCCATACCGCCCAGTAACACGATCATGCCAAGCAATAACAAGAGAGGGATCGCCACCATCTTCTTTACTGATATGTTTTCCATTGAACTATCTCCACCTATTCCCCATACGCCTGCATGGCGCATTGACAAGGAAGGGAGAAATTAGCAATTTTTAATTCAATGAAATATTATAAACAGCCCGCCTTTTATTGCCGACATTCTTGCCAAGCAACTGACAGCCGAGGTATATGATGAAGGGTTGCCAATAGCAGGGGCTAACGTAACTGCAGCCGCTCGAAAAGGCTATCCACGCACAGCGCCAGCAGCGCGATCAGCAGCGCGCCTTGCAAGATGAACGCCGTATTGCCGTTGACGATGCCGGCGATGATCGGGTCACCCAGGGTCCGCGCGCCGATGGTCGAGCCGATCGCCGCGGTGGCGATATTGATGGTCACCGAAGTGCGAATGCCGGCCAGGATTACCGGTCGTGCCAGCGGCAGTTCCACCTGCCACAGAATCTGGCGCCCCGACATGCCCATGCCGCGCGCCGACTCCATCACCCCTGGGGCAATGCCTTGGATCCCGACCAGGGTATTGCGCACGATCGGCAGTAGCCCGTAGAGGATCAGAGCGACGATGGTCGGCTGGCTACCGAAGCCGAGTACCGGCACCGCCAGCGCCAGCACCGCCACCGGCGGAAAGGTCTGGCCGATCGAGGCCAGCTGGCTGACCAGGGGCAGGAAATCACGCCCCCATTGGCGGGTAACCAGGATCGCCGCCCCCATGCCCACCACGATGGCGCACAGCGAGGCTACTCCGACCAGCAGCAGATGGTTGGCGACCAAGCTGGCGAAGCTGTCGCGCTGGTAGATCACCGCACGCGTGTCCGGGGCGACCAGGCGGAAGACCTCCTCGAACAGCGGCATCAGCAGCATCAGAGCCGCCAGCAGTAGCGCCCAGGCCAGCGGCGCACTCAAGCGTCGCGCCAGGCTCATGAGTTCGCCCCCCTCGCCACCACGACATCGCGCAGCGAGAGGCTGCCGACCATCTGCCCTTCGACATCGTTGACCAGCAGGCTGTCGACGCCGTGCCACAGCATCAGTGACAGCGCCTGGCGCAGGCTGTCGTCGGCGGCAACGCTCAGCGTCTCCAGCGCCTGATCGCCTCGCTGGGCGTCGCTGAGCGGGCGCATGCGTTCGGCCACGCGGGTCAGCGCGGCGTGCTTGAGGCCACGGTCGCGCCCGCCCAGCAGCGACTCGACGAAGGCATCGGCCGGCGCCTGAAGCAGCGCCTCGGCACTGCCCTGCTGGACGATACGACCGGCATCCATGACCACGATACGGTCGGCCAGCTTGAGCGCCTCGTCCATGTCGTGGGTGACGAAGACGATGGTCTTGTGCAGCCGCGACTGCAGCCGCAGCAGCTCGTCCTGCAGGCTCTCGCGGGTGATCGGGTCGAGCGCACCGAAAGGCTCGTCCATCAGCAGAACCTCGGGATCCGCGGCCAGGGCCCGCGCCACGCCGATGCGCTGCGCCTGGCCGCCGGAGAGCTGGTGAGGGTACTTGCCGGCAAACTCGCTCTCGTCGAGGCCCAGCAGTGCCAGCAGTTCACTGACGCGCGCGGCAATGCGCGACGCCGGCCAGCGCAGCAGACGCGGCACCAGGCCGATATTGCGCGCCACCGTCCAATGCGGAAACAGCCCGGTACTCTGGATGGCGTAGCCGATTCGCCGCCGCAGACGCTGCTCGTCGAAGTCACGGATCTGCTGGCCGTCGATGCGGATCTGCCCGGCAGTGTGCTCGATCAGGCGATTGATCATGCGCAGCGTGGTCGACTTGCCGCAGCCGGACGTCCCCACCAGCACGCACAGCTCGCCGCGGGGAATGGCCAAGCGGATGGCATCCACCGCAGTGACATCGCCGAAGCGCTTGGTGACCGCATCGAGCTCGATCTTGGCCGCTGCCGCTTGTCTTTCATCCGCCATGGGCTGTGTCTCCTCGTCCCTGAGATCGGCGCAGCTGCTCGGCCAGGGCGCTGAACGCGCCATCCACCAGCAGTGCGATAAGGATGATCGGCAAGGCGCCCAGCAGCACCAGGTCCATCGCTGCCTGACCCAGCCCCTGGAAGATGAAGGTGCCCAGCCCGCCGGCGCCGATCAGCGCCGCCACCGCGGCAAGGCCGATGGCCTGCACCGCGGTGATGCGGATGCCCTCCAGCATCACCGGTAGCGCCAAGGGCAGCCTCACCTGCCAGAACACCTGCCCCGGGCTCATGCCCATGCCGCGGGCGGCGTCGGTGACATCGGCGGCCACCTCATCGAGGGCCACGTAGGCGTTGCGGGTCATCGGCAGCAGGCTATAGGCGACCAGGGCGATCAGCGCTGGCGCCCAGCCGATACCGCGAACCCCCAGATCTCCCAGCCAGGTAAAGCGTGCGGCGAGGTAGGCCAGTGGCGCCAGCAGCAGCCCGAACAGCGCCAGGCTGGGAATGGTCTGCAATACGCTGAGGACGCTGAAGGTGCCGCGCTGCAGCCGCGACCAGCGGCGCATGGCCAGCGCCAGCGCGGCTGCCAACAGCAAGCTGATGCCGACCACCGCCGCCACCAGCACCAGGTGATAGCGCAGTGCGGCATGAAAGGTGGCACTGCGGCCATGGTACTCACGCATCAGCGCCAGGCTGTCGAGCCCACCGCCAGCCAAGGCGGCGAACAGCGACAAGGCCAACACCAGCGTCAGCCCCCAGCGCGGCAGCGGCCCCAGCGCCAGGCGGTTGAGCAGCTCCAGCAGCGCCAGCAGCAGCACGAACAGCAGCGCCCACAGGCCAGCGCCGAGGCCGATCCTGGCCGACGCCATGTCGGGGTCGATCTGCTCGGCCGCAACCGCCACCAGGCCCCACGGCAGCAGCGCCAGGCACAGGCCAACCAGCGCCAGGGCCGTCGCCAATGCACGCCGTGTGGGCCGCCACGCCAGCCAGGCCAGGGCGGCGAGCAGGGTCAGCACGGCGGCCACCGCCAGCGGCCCACCCAGGGCCCATAGCGTCAGGCCCTCTCCGGGCATGATGCGATTGGGCTGCACGCTGATCAGCGGCAGGCCGAGCATGACCGATGCCGCCAGTGCAGTGAGCACCAGCAGCACCGGATTGGGCGCCGCGGCGGGCGACATCACATCACTCACGTCGCTCAGAGCCCGTCGAGAAACTCGCTGGCGACCTGGCGCGGGTCGGCACCTTCGACCGCCACGTCGCCGTTGAGGCGCTGCAGGGTCTCCAGGTCGAGGGCCTCGAACACCGGTGTCAGCAGCGACTCGATCTGCGGATAGGCTTCGAGCACATCCTCACGGATCAGCGGCGCCGGCTGGTAGACCGGCTGCACCGCCAGGGTATCCTCGAGCACCTTGATATCCAGGGCATTGAGCCCGCCGTCGGTGCCATAGGCCATGGCGGCATTAACGCCGTTGGTCTGCAGCGCGGCAGCACGCAGGGTGGCGGCAGTGTTGCCCCCCGACAGCACCACCAGCTGATCGGAGCTCAGCTCGAAGCCGTAGGCCTCCTGGAACGCCGGCAGCGCCGCCTCGGACTCGACGAACTCGGCGCTGGCGGCAAAGATGAACTCGCCGCCGTCGGCCAGGTAGTCAGCCAGGTCCTCGAGGGTCTCGAGACCGTGCTCGCGGGCCACATCGCCGCGCACGCTCATCGCCCAGGTATTGTTGGCGTTGGCGGGCGTCAGCCACACTAGGCCGTTGCGCTCGAGGTCCAGCGCGGCAACTTCGGCATGGGCCGCCTCGGCATCGCGCCACAGGTCGCTGTCGGCCATATCGAAGAAGAAGGCGCCGTTACCGGTGTATTCCGGGTAGATATCGATCTCGCCGGCGATGATCGCCTCGCGCACGATGCTGGTGCCCCCCAACTGGGTGCGATCCTCGACGTCGATACCGGCCCGCTCCAGACTGAGCAGGATCAACTGGCCGAGCACGGCCCCCTCGGTATCGATCTTCGACGACACCACTACGGGATCGTCGGCCTGGGCGCTACTCAGGCTCAGCAAGCCGCCGGCCAGCACGGCACTCATCCACGTCAACGTCCTGTTCATCGCAACCGCTCCGGTGTCAAATGGGTGTGGGCTCAGTATCAAGGAAGCTAGTCGCATGTGCCAGACGGACGATCAACGCCTCATCGCACGCTACAGCCACCCGCTGGTTCGCGACCTGGCCTGGCTGATCACCGCCCCCGACCTGCTGGCGATGGCGTGGCCGGGGCGGCCCACTGGCGAAGAGCTGGGCCTCATCGGCACTGCCCTCACCGAGTACCTCGACGCCCAGCAGCACGACCCGCTGCCGCTGGAACGGCGCGTCGCCGACAGCGCCAGCGGTCGCCTCGGCCACTACCACGAGCGACTCTGGCAGCACCTGCTGGCCAGCGCACCGGGCACGCGCCTGATTGCCCACAACTGCCGCATCGAGCGTGATAAGCGCACCCTGGGCGAACTCGACCTGATCTACCAGCGGCGCCGCGACGGTCGCCTGGTACACCTGGAGGTCGCGATCAAGTTCTACCTGGGCCTGGTGGAGGGCCCCGGCGGCGCCGACAGCCAGTCGCGCTGGATCGGCCCCGGCTGCGTCGACAGTCTGGCGGTCAAACGACAGCATCTTCACGACCACCAGCTACCGCTGCTCGATCGGGTCAGCGATACCGACACCCTCGGCCAACTGCTTGGCTCAGCGGCGCTGGTCGAGGATGCGCTGCTCAACGGCATCCAACAACGCCTGGCGATTCCCGGTGCACTGTTCTACCCGCTGGCATCTGATGCCTCCGCCCTGCTCGCCCCTCGCGAGGCCACCGTCGACCACCTGCGCGGGCACTGGCTGCATGAATCTCAGTGGGCCGCCTTCCAGGACGGACTCGACGCCGACACCCGTGGCGCCTGGCTCAGCAAGCCGCACTGGCTGGCCCCGCCGATGCCGGCTCAACTGCTGTCAATGCCGGCACTGGATGCCCATATCCGCGCGCACTTCGCGGCGCGCGCGGCGCCGCTGCCGGTGATGCTGCACGGCACCACTGGCTGGCAGCGGCTGTTCATCGTTGGCGACGACTGGCCGCGGCGCATTCCGCTACCGCCCCTGGCGGCAGCTACCGTTCGCTAGCAGGTCTACCAGCGCTCCGCCTCGGCCAAGGCGGTTACGAAGCGTGCCAGCACCTCCACCGCCACGCCGAGGTCATTGGGGTCGATGGCTTCGTCAGGGTGGTGGCTGATGCCCCGCTCGCAGCGCAGGAACAGCATGCCGATATCGCACAAGGCCTGCATCGCCAGGCCGTCGTGGCCGGCGCCGCTGAACAGGGTGCGCGGCGTCACGCCACTCGCCGCGACCGCGGCCTCGAGCCGACTCACCAGCGCCGGAGCACACTGCACCGCGGCCTGCTCATAGATCAGCCGCTGCTCGAGGCGCAGGTCGAGCTCGGCGAGCGCGGCGTCGATACGTGTCAGCAGCGTCTCGCGGGCGGCCAGCCGCGTGGCATCGTCGGGGGAGCGCAGCTCGATGGTGAGATCGGTGCGCTGCGGGATCACGTTGACCCCGTTGGGCGAGTTGTCGATCTTGCCCACCACGCCAACCAGCTCATCGGTCGCCTTGCACAGCTCATCGACCAGGCCGATCACCCGGGCGGCCCCTACCAACGCATCCTGGCGCAGATGCATCGGCACCGTGCCGGCGTGGCCGGCCAAGCCATGGATACTGAGCTTGTGACGCTCGATGCCGGTGATCGCGCTGACCACGCCGATCGGCAGGCCCTCGGCCTCGAGCTGCGGGCCCTGCTCGATGTGTACCTCGACGAACCCCAGCACTTCGCCAGGCGCATAGCGGTCGTCGGCGATGCGCTCCGGGTCGCAGCCGAAGTCGATCAGCGCCTGGCGCAGGGTCACGCCCTGGTCGTCCTGGGCATCGAGCATGGCCGGTTCGAAGGTTCCGGCGAGCACCTTGGAACCGAGTAGCGTCGAGCTGAAGCGGGTGCCCTCCTCGTCGCTGAAGGCCACCACGTCGAGGTGGAACGGCAGCGCAATGGCGTGATGGTCGAGGTAGCGGACCAGCGCCAGGGGCAGCAGCACGCCCATGATGCCGTCGTACTTGCCGCCGTGGGGCACGGTGTCTTGGTGGGAGCCGAGAAGCAGCGTAGGAGCCGCTGGGTTGGCACTGGCATAGCGGCCGATCAAGTTGGCGCCATTGTCGCTGCGCAGCGCCATCCCAGCGTCGCGCATCCAGCCGCCCAGCATGTCCAGCGCCTGGCGATGCTCGCGAGTGGCGCACAACCGGGTCACGCCATTGCGTTCCGGGTCGTCGGTCTCGCTGACCCGCGCGATCTGCTCCAGCCACTGCCAGGCCAGCGCGCCGGCCTGCTCATAGGTGAGCGCCATGATGTCGTCCTGGTTGATGCTGACGACACGCCGCCAGCCTATTTATCATGATAAATAGGCTAGTGAAGGATGCCAGACGCTGTCAAACCGTGTCATGCATCGTGTTGCGACGGCCGCTCAGCTTCCAGTACCTCATGCAGCAGCGCCGTTTGCCGCGGTAGCAGCCCCACCCGCAGGCCGAGGGGGCGGTAGACGCGATTCATTACCGCCAGTGACACATTGCCCCTGTCACCCTCCATGTCGGAGAGGGTGCGGCGACTCACGCCCACCAGGCTGGCGTACTCCTGCTGCGACAGACCCAGCACCTCGCGCCGTAGCTTGCGCAGCAGCTGCCCTTCGCTTATCTCGTCGGCAAGCAGGCAGCGCAGCGCCGCC
This sequence comes from Halomonas salipaludis, assembly GCF_002286975.1. Taxonomy (GTDB): domain Bacteria; phylum Pseudomonadota; class Gammaproteobacteria; order Pseudomonadales; family Halomonadaceae; genus Franzmannia; species Franzmannia salipaludis. The sequence goes on along the minus strand of NZ_NSKB01000001.1, from coordinate 303,973 downwards.
AGCAGCTGCCCCTCACGGTCTTCCTGCCCCGTTCTCATTGCAGCCCCCAGCGAACCAACCGCTCGTCGAGCGATGCCAGCCCCACCGCCGGCATGGAGAGAATGCGCTCAGGCACGCCGCGCTGACGCAGCCGGCTCTCCACCCCCATCAGCTCAGCGGCGAACTGGCGCAGCGCGCTCATCAGGCGTTCGGCCGGGACCAGATCGTCCAGCGCATCGGCAATCGCGGACCAACGAAACTCGCCGCCCTCCTCGAAGGGTGCTCCCCAGCGAGTGGTGCGCGTGACGCCTTCGGGATCCGCCTTCATCGGGGCGACATCGAACATCGGCGCCAACCAGATCCCCTCGGGCCGCTTGATAAGGGCGGTATTGCGGCCGTGATTATCCGAATTCCCCAACGCCACATTGATCAGGTCGCGCTTCACCCATTCGATCACGAACGCCTCTCGATCGAAGCGCTCGTTCAGCTCAACCACACGAAACTGTCCTTGCAGGAGAGACACCAGGCGACGAATGACCTGGAAGTGATTCAGATGGCTCCCGGCGGGCGTGCCAAGCACAGAGTAGACGGATTCCAGGCCATGGCGCACCAGCCGATCGCCGCGCCACTCAGTATCGAAGCGAGGCAGCCACAGCGACGGATAGCGCTCACCCTCGATCAACCGCATGCCATCGGTGGCGATGGTGTCTACCCCCAACGCGGCGAGCTCCTGATAGTAGTGATACTCCGCACGCAGGATATCGCAGTCATCCTGGCTGCGCCGACCGCGTGGAAACTTCACCAGCAGGTAATCATCGCGCTGCTGCGGGTCGTCCTGCCAGGTGTCGATCCATACCTCATCATCCGCGCTCCGCCGCAACAGCAATTTAGGCGCCTCGCCGCCGGCTCCCGTGGCGCCGCCGGAAGCGGCGCCCATCTGCTGGGCGTACTCGAGAAAGTCGCTATGCCTCTCGACCACGCTGGCCAGCGCGAAGCGTCGTTCACGCAAGCCTGAGCCGCCCGGCAGCGCCGGCACGGCCTCCTTGATACGCAGATTGCCGACCGGAGCAATGGTCCCCTGGGCAAGCAGTCGACTGTCCTGTTCACCGGCAGGTAGCCCCTGCAGCCCCAACTGCTCGACCCAGTATCGCCGGCTGGCACCCGCGGGCATGATGTCTTCCAGGAAGCCGAACCAGCCTTTGCTGCGATGCGTCATCATCAGTTCTACGGGCAGGTTCATGCTGCAGGCATGTTCGTCGTCTCGGAACATCCAGTCGAGTGCATATTCCTGCTGATAGCGCAGGCCAGCGCGACCCTGAATACCCCGCTCGGGCGCCGGCAGTTCGAGTTCGGCAACATCCTGCCAGTGCTGATCCAGATAGAGTTGAAGCGTGAGATGCATGGCACCCCCAATGGGCAATATAATGCTCAAAGGATAGCAGCCAGCCCACTGTTTGAGCAATATATCACTCAAATATTGCCATGATGCGATACTGTGAGCGATATATTGCTCATAAGGTAATCCAAGAGGGTGCTTACAAACGTCACGAGCGAAGGCCAGGCAAGGCGAAATCAGCTGAAAAAGGCGGAGTTTACGAGTGTGTAAATGAGTATTTTGAAGGTGATTTCAACGCAGTATGGCCGAGCGCAGTAATTTGTAGATACCATCTAAGACGCCCGACCCCCTCAGGGTGAATCGGGCGTCAAAGGACATGCGGATAGTAAGACCTGGCGCAGCGCCGCTACGCCGGGTCGTCGGCGCTGGCCAGTACCCAGGTGGTGCCCTCACGGGAGTCCTTGAGTTCGATCCCCAGCGCCGCCAGCTCATCGCGGATGCGATCGGCGGTGGCGAAGTCCTTGGCCTGCTTGGCGGCGGCACGCGCCGCGATGCGCGCCTCGATATCGTCCGCCGGCAGCGGCAGCGCAGTATCACCGCCCTGGAGGAAACGCGCCGGATCCTGCTGCAGCAGGCCGAGCACGCCGGCCAGGCGCTTGAGGCCCACCGCCAAGCCGGGGGCCGCCGCGGGGGTCTCCTTGCGCGCGCGGTTCAGTTCACGCACCAGGTCGAACAGCGCGGCCAGCGCCACCGGGGTATTGAAGTCGTCATCCATGGCGGCGTTGAAGGCGCGCTGCGCCTCGACCAGCACCTCGCTGTCGACCTCTTTGACGCCCTCCAGATCCAAGCCATCGAGGGCGGTATAGAACCGCTCCAGCGACTTGCGCGCCTCGGCCAGCGAGTCGGGCGCGTAGTTGATCGGGCTGCGGTAGTGGCTGGCCACCAGCAGGTAGCGCACCACTTCCGGGTCGTGGTGCTCGAGCACCTCGCGAATGGTGAAGAAGTTGCCGAGCGACTTGGACATCTTCTCCTGGTCCACGCGCACCGCACCGGCGTGCATCCAGGTGTTGACGTAAGGCTTGCCGGTGGCCGCCTCCGACTGGGCGATCTCGTTCTCATGGTGGGGGAAGGTCAGATCCGGCCCGCCGCCGTGAATGTCGAAGGTCTCGCCCAAACAGCAGGTCGACATCGCCGAGCACTCGATGTGCCAGCCGGGGCGTCCCTCGCCCCACGGCGAGGGCCAGCTCGCCTCGCCCGGCTTGGCCGCCTTCCACAGCACGAAGTCGAGGGGGTCCTCCTTGTGCGCCTCGACCTCGACTCGGGCACCGGAGCGCATCTCGTCCAGGTCGCGGTTGTTGAGCTTGCCGTAGCCCTCGAACTTGCGCACCCGGTAGTAGACGTCGCCGTTGTCCGCTGCGTAGGCGTAGCCCTTGTCGATCAGCGTCTCGATCATGGCGACGATCTCGTCAATATGGCCGGTGGCGCGGGGCTCGGCATCCGGACGCAGCACGAAGAGCCGCGCCTCGTCCTCATGCATGGCGGCAATCATGCGCTCGGTGAGCGCGCCGATGCTCTCGCCGTTCTCGTCGGCACGCTTGAGGATCTTGTCGTCGATATCGGTGATGTTACGCACATAGGTCACCTCAAAGCCGCGGGCACGCAGGTAGCGGGTGATCACATCGAAGGCCACCATCACCCGGGCATGCCCCAGGTGGCAGTAGTCGTAGACGGTCATGCCGCATACGTACATGCGCACCCGTCCCGGCTCGATGGGGGTAAAGCGTTCCTTGCGCCGCGTCAGCGTGTTGTAAATCTGCATATCAGCCCTTCTTGTGACCTGGCTCTTGCTTCTGGGCCTCTTGCTTCTGAACCTTGGCCCACGTGTCCTTCAAGCCTACCGTGCGGTTGAATACCCGCTTGCCGTCGGTACAGGCATGGCGATCGGCACAGAAGTAGCCGACCCGCTCGAACTGGAAACGGCTCTCCGGCGCGACCTCGGCAAGGCTCGGCTCGCCGATCGCCTGACACACTTGCAATGACTCGGGGTTGAGGTGCTCGAGGAAGTCGGCGTCCTTGTCCTTGTCCGGCTGCTCGACCTGGAACAGGTTGTCGTAGAGGCGCACCTCCATGGGCACACCGTGCTCGGCGCTGACCCAGTGGATCACGCCCTTGACCTTGCGCCCCTCGGGATTCTTGCCCAGGGTGTCGAAATCCACCGAGCAGTACAGCGCCTCGATCTCGCCGGCGGCGTCTTTGACCACCTCATCGCAGCGGATCACATAGCTGTTGCGCAGGCGCACTTCCTTGCCCGGCGCCAAGCGGAAGAACTTCTTGGGCGGCTCTTCCATGAAGTCGTCGTGGTCGATATAGATTTCCCGGGTCAACGGCACCTTGCGCACGCCGAGGTCGTCGCGGGCCGGATGGCCGGGCACGTCATAGACCTCTTCGAAATCCTCCGCCACGTTGGTCAGCACCACCTTGAGCGGCTTGAGCACGCACATGGCACGCGGGGCGTTGTCCTCGAGGTCAGAGCGGATCGCATGGGTCAGCATGGCGATATCCACCAGGCCGCCATCGGCGCGGGTCACGCCGATCATCTCGCAGAACTTGCGGATCGAGCCGGGGGTATAGCCGCGCCGGCGCATGCCGGAGATGGTCGGCATGCGCGGGTCGTCCCAACCGTCGACGATCTGTTCATCCACCAGCAGCTTGAGCTTGCGCTTGGAGGTCAGGGTGTAGTTGAGGTTGAGGCGCGCGAACTCGATCTGGCGCGGCACGCAGGGTACCGGCAGGTTGGCCAGGAACCATTCGTAGAGTGGGCGGTGATCCTCGAACTCCAGGGTGCAGATCGAGTGGGTCACGCCCTCCAGGGCATCCGACTGACCGTGGGTAAAGTCATAGGAGGGGTAGATCTTCCACTTGTCGCCGGTCTGGTGATGGTGGGCATGGCGAATGCGATAGAGGATCGGGTCGCGCAGATTGATATTGGGCGCGGCCATGTCGATCTTGGCGCGCAGCACCTTGCTCCCCTCGGCAAACTCCCCCTGGCGCATGCGCTCCAGCAGATCGAGGTTCTCGTCGGCGGAGCGCTCACGATACGGGCTCGGCTTGCCGGGCTCGGTGAGCGTGCCGCGATACTCGCGAATCTCGTCCGGCGAGAGGTCGTCGACATACGCCTTGCCGTCGCGAATCAGGTGCTGTGCCCAGGCGTAGAGCTGGTCGAAGTAGTCCGAGGCGAAGCGCACCTCACCCGCCCACTGAAAGCCCAGCCACTCCACGTCGGCCTTGATGGCGTCGATGTAGGCCTGCTCTTCCTTGGCCGGGTTGGTGTCGTCGAAGCGCAGATGGCAGTCACCACCGAAATGCTCGGCGAGCCCGAAATTCAGACAGATCGACTTGGCGTGCCCGATATGCAGAAAGCCGTTGGGCTCCGGAGGAAAGCGGGTGACGATCTTGTCGCCACGACCGCCCTCGATCTCGTCGCGAATCTGGTTGCGAATGAAATTCGGCGCGCTGGTAGTATCGGTGGTCATGGTGTGAGAGCAAACCTCTGGTTGGCGCGATGGCGACCGCCTCGGCCCAAGGAGGGTAACGGCCCGGCCCTTGCGACTTCGCGTGTCGATGCAAAACGGCTATTATAGCGTGACGCAGCCGCGCTACGCCAAGGCGCACCCTTACAGACCCTCAGGAAGCCCACATGATCGTTCTGCAGACCAATTTCGGTGACATCGTTATTCGCCTCGAGCACGACAAGGCCCCCAAGACTGCCGCCAATTTCGAACAGTACGTCACCGACGGCCACTACGACGGGACCCTGTTCCATCGGGTCATCGACGGCTTCATGGTTCAGGGCGGCGGCTTCGACACCGACTTCAACCAGAAGCCGACCCGTGACCCAATCGAGAACGAAGCCGATAATGGCCTCAAGAACCTCACCGGCACCCTGGCCATGGCACGCACCCAGGACCCCCACTCCGCCTCGGCGCAGTTCTTCATCAACGTTGCCGACAACGACTTCCTCAACCACAGCGGCAAGTCGATCCAGGGCTGGGGCTACTGCGTGTTCGGCGAAGTCGTCGAGGGCATGGAGGTGGTCGAGCGCATCAAGGAGGTACCCACGACCCGTCGCGGCATGCACGCCGACGTGCCTGCCGAGGACGTGGTCATCCAGCGTGCCTACCTCAAGGACGCCTGATCCCGAAGCCAGACTAGAACGCCCGCCGACCCGCGGGCGTTTTATTTCGCCTGACGCCTGCGGAGCCATGCCATGACCACTCTGTTGATCGCCGATCTGCACCTGCATCCCGACGCCCCCGAGGTTACCGAGGGCTTTCTCGCCTACCTGGCAACGCGCGCCAGCCAGGCCGATGCCCTATACATTCTCGGCGACCTGTTCGAAGCCTGGATCGGCGACGATATCCTCGACACACCGGATCACGACCCGCTAGCCGCCCAGGTGGTCGAGGCACTCAAGGCGCTGAGTGGCGGCGGTACCCGACTCTACCTGATGCATGGCAATCGCGACTTTCTGCTCGGCACACGCTTCGCCGAGGCCTGCGGCGCCACCCTGCTGCCCGACCCCTACCGTGTCGAACTCGGCGGTAAGCCGGTGCTGCTGATGCATGGCGACAGCCTGTGCACCCGCGACGAGGCCTACATGGCCTTCCGCACCCAGGCCCGCGACCCGCAGTGGCAAGCCCAGGTGCTGGCGATGCCGCTGGCGGCGCGCCTGGAACTGGCCAAGAGCCTGCGCCAGCAGTCCGGTGAGGCCAACTCCAACAAGGCCGAGGACATCATGGACGTGACGCCCGAAGAGGTCGACAAGGCGCTGCTCGAGCACGACGTCGCGACCCTGATCCACGGCCACACCCACCGCCCCGGCGTGCATGTACTGGAGGTCGACGGCCAGCCCGCGCGGCGCCTGGTACTCGGCGACTGGCAGCCTCAGCGCGGCTGGGAAGTGCGCATCGAGGCCCAACGCCCGCCGCATCTGCTCGAGTTCCCACTGTCTGGCGGTTGAGCGTGTCACTCGGTTAGTGGCTCGGCCATCCGGCAAGCCGCCAGCTGCGCGCCAAGCTCCCCGGGATCCGGCAAGCTACCGGCCTCGCCGATCACCTCCAGCCGTGAATCGCGCCGCCAGGCGCTGGGGGTGAGCTCGGCGCAGCCGTCACCGCGGTTGAACAGCCGCCAACCGACATCGGTGTGCCACACTGCCTTGACGCGCAAGTGCCGGTCGAGACCGTCCAGCAGCTGCGTCAGGGCATCCAGCGAGAAGCAGTCCGACGCGTGCCAGCGCCAACCGACGCTGGCATGGCCCAGCGCCTCCCCCGCTGCGAAGCACGGCTGCCCCGGCACCGGCTCGCGGTAACTGAACTCATCCAGCATCAGCGCCGCCGGTCGCTGACGGTGATCAACGCCAGGCGCCCTCTCGAGGCTACTGGTCGTCGGCGCCGTGAACAGCAGCGACGGCGACAAGCGCCCGTGGGGCGCCTCGTCCACCCAGCGCTTGGGCGGCCACATCGCATCCACATAGCGCTGGGCCACGCGGCGCTGGGCCGCGCTGCTCAGGTCGACCATGGTCAAGGCCACGGCATCCGCCATCAGCAGTTGATCGCGAAAGGTGTCGTGCTCGCGGGCACGCCGGTCATCCAGGCGACGCGGATCGAGCAGGGCAATGATCTCGCGCACCTCCAGCACCCCAGCGAAGGCCTCGCTGCGCAGCATGTCCAGCAGCCCGGCGGGATGCCCCAGTCCCGAGGGCTCGATGATCAGCCGGTCGGGGCGTTCGCGGCGGATCAGATTGACCAGTGCAGCCTGCAGCACGAAGGCCAACTGGCAGCACAGGCAGCCCCCCGGCAGGCCCTTGACCACCACGTCGTCGCGTGACTCGAACAGCGCCTGGTCGATGCCCACCTGCCCGAACTCGTTGATCACCACGGTCCAGCGCTCATCGGCGGGTTTATGCGCCACCAGGTGGCGAATCAGGCTGCTCTTGCCGCTACCCAGAAAGCCGGTCACCACGTGCACCGGTATCGGCTGCGTGTTGTCATCGCTGCGCTGCATGGTCACCTCGAGTCGCAGGCTCTCAATCGTTACTTTATAACATATTTTAGGTAAAAAAACGCGCGGCCAAAGCCACGCGTTTACCTATTGACAGAATGGCCTTAGGAAGCGCTGAAAAATCGCTCAGTGTTTCCCTAGAGGCGCTCGATCTCCGCGGTACTACGCAGGTACTCCAGCAGCCCCTGGATCGCCGCCTGGGCGCGTAGGCGCTCGGCCATCTGGGTGACGAAGCCATCGACCTCGGCATCCACCTCGCCGCTGGCGACCTCATCCAGGGCGATGATCGCTACCTGGTCGCCGTCGAGCACATGGCCGTAGCGGGTCTCGCCGTCGGGCTGCGGCAGACGGAAGGCGGCTTGGATGACCGCCCGTGGTGCGGCGCCGGACTGGCGGCCGGCGGCCTCCACGGCCTGCCAGTCAAGATCGAGTTCATTGCCGTCACGCAGCGCCGCGATCTGCTCCTCGGCCAGTTCGCGCAGCGCTTCACGGCGTAGATTGGCACTCACCGAGGCCTCGACCCGCTCGCGCACCTCATCGAGCTCTAGCAGCGTGGCGTCACGATGCTCGGCAGCCCGCAGCACCATGCGGCGGTCATCGTCGAGCTCGATCACCTCGCTGTTGAAGCCTTCCACAAGCACGTCGTCGCTAAAGGCGGCATTCATGACGCCGGGCTCCGACAACACGCCCTCGGCACCATCACGCGACACCCAGTCGGTGGTATGCAGTTCGAGACCGATATCGTCCGCCACACTCTGCAGGTCATCGGCGGCAAAGCTGTCATCGATCAACTGCTGGACGCGACGGTTGAAGTCATCGGTCACCTCGGACAGCGCCGCATCGCGCTGCAGTTCATCGCGCATCGCCTCGAAACTGGGCATGTCGAGCTCGGTGACGCGAATCAAGTGCAGGCCGTTGCCGCTTTCGACGATATCCGAGGTCTCGCCTTCGCCAAGGCTGAAGGCCGCCTCCTCGAAGGCATCATCGAAGAAGCCGCGGCTGACCGTGCCCAGGTCGCCGCCGGCCTCGCTGGTGGAGGTATCGTCGGAGTACTCCTCGGCAAGCTCGGCGAACTCATCCCCGGCGTCCAGACGCGCCTGGACCTCTTCGAGACGCGCCTCGGCCTCGTCACGGCTGCGCTCGCCGTTGAAGGTCACCATGATGTGCGACACGCGCCGCTCGGCATCACGGCCACGCTCAGCGTAGGCATCGCGCAGCTGCTGCTCGTCGAGGTCGTACTCGGCGGCCATCTCCTGGCGATCGATGATCACGTACTCGATGCGCACCTGCTCGGGGCGCTGATAACTGTCGGCGTTCTCGGCGTAGTAGGCCTCGAGCTGCTCCTCGCTGACCTGCGGCGACGTCTCGAGGTCGGCCTCGCCGAGCAGGTAGTAGCGGAAACTGCGGGCCTGGCGTTGCAGCTCACCCAGCCGCTCACGCTCACTGTCCAAGGTAAAGTCGCTAAAGGCGAGGCCCTGCTGCAGTTGCTGTCGCTGCATGTCGGCCTTCAACTCCTCGCGAAAGCTGGTCGGCGAGTAGCCGGCGCTGGCCAGGCGGTTGCGGAACAGGTCGGAGGAGAAGCGGCCGTTCTGGTCCTGGAACTCCGGCAGCGTGACGATCAGCTGGTCGAGCTGGCCTTCCGAGAGATACAACCCCCCATCCTCGGCGTAGCTATCGAGCAGCGCATCGGTGATCAGCTCATTCAGCACCTGGTTGCGCAGCGCCCGCTCCTGCTCCGGCGGCACCTGGCCGCTGCGGATGGCGCGCTGCACGTTCATCTCCACCTGCTGGCGGGTAATGGTCTGGCCGTTGACCTCGGCCACGTCGTCGGGGCTGCCGGTGAACAGCGTCACCAGCGAGTCGACCCCGAACAGGGCCATGGTCACCACGACGGCACCGATGATGATCTTGGCGCCCCAACTCTTGGAGCGGTCCCGAATACTTTGCAGCATGCTAGCCTCAGCTGAAGAGTGGCACGAAATCCCTGGAGATCGAGTAGGCGCATATTATACCTGCCCGCCGCATGCGGCGACTATCGTCGTCTCGCGGTGCGGCGAATAGCGCCCAGTAAAAAAGGCGCACCGCTTTCGCGATGCGCCTGGCGGCATTACGGCACGTCGGCGGGGCGTTGACCCTGCTTAGTTGACCGAATCCTTCAGCGCCTTACCTGCCTTGAAGCTCGGCACCTTGGCGGCACTGATTTCGATCGGCTTGCCGGTCTGGGGATTACGGCCAGTGCGCGCAGCGCGCTCCTTGACGGTAAAGGTCCCGAAGCCCACAAGAGAAACGGAATCGCCCTTCTTGAGACTGTCAGTCACGCTATCGACCATGGCGTCAAGCGCACGGCTAGCAGCCGCCTTGGGAATATCTGCAGATGCAGCGATGGCTTCGATCAGCTCGGACTTGTTCACACTTCACCCCTTGACTATTTCGGAAATTGACTTTTAATCGGCGCTATCTTTTATCGGCTTACTCGATCACGTCAAAGCATGATTTATAGCAATGCACGCAAAGATCTGTCAAGCAACTATTGGCCCCAGACCCCATCATGACTGACTTCTACGTCAGCCATAATGGAAAAAATACCACTAATGCGTACTGATCATTGAGTGCGACGCGCCTTTATCATCCTGGCGCGGCTCGTCGCTCTTGACGCCAGGCTTTGCCACTAACGCCTCGTCCAGCACTTCATCAATCCAACGCACTGGCATGATATCCAAGGCGTTCTTGATGTTGTCCGGAACCTCTTTGAGGTCACGACGGTTCTCTTCGGGTATAAGCACTTTCTTTATACCACCCCGACGGGCAGCCAGCAATTTCTCCTTGAGCCCGCCGATCGGCATGACTTCGCCGCGCAGATTGACCTCGCCGGTCATCGCCAGGTCACAGCGCACCGGTCGTTCAGTGTAGGCCGAGACCATCGCCGTGACCATCGCGATCCCCGCGCTCGGGCCATCCTTGGGCGTGGCGCCCTCGGGCACGTGGATATGCAGATCCTCCTTCTCGAAGCGCTCCGGGTCGATCCCCAGTGCCACGGCCCGCGCCCGCACCACGGTCTGGGCAGCGCTCACCGACTCCTTCATCACGTCGCCCAGCGAGCCGGTCTTGTTGATGCGCCCCTTGCCCGGGGTCACCACCGATTCGATATTGAGCAGCTCGCCGCCCACCGAGGTCCAGGCCAGGCCGGTCACTCGACCGACCTGATTCTCGAGGTCGGCCAGGCCGTAGCTGTAGCGGCGCACGCCGGCATGCTGTTCGACATCCACCGCCGCCAGCACGCGTGGCGCCTGGGCCCCCTCCTTGGCCTCCGCTTCGAGCCGCTCGCGCAGCACCTTGCGGCACACCTTGGCGATCTGGCGCTCCAGCTCACGCACGCCGGCCTCACGCGTGTAGTAGCGAATCAGCTCGAGCAGCGCGTCGTCGGCAAGCTCCAGCTCACCCTCCTTGAAGCCGTTGGCCTTGAGCTGCTTGGGCACCAGGTAGCGTCTGGCGATGGCCAGCTTCTCGTCTTCGGTATAGCCCGGCAGCCGAATGATCTCCATGCGGTCGAGCAGCGGCCCGGGAATGTTCATCGAGTTGGCGGTACAGATGAACATGGTCTCGGAGAGATCGTAGTCGAGCTCCAGGTAGTGGTCGCTGAACTTGTCGTTCTGCTCCGGGTCGAGCACCTCGAGCAGCGCCGAGGCCGGATCGCCGCGATGGTCCATGCCGATCTTGTCGACCTCGTCGAGCAGGAACAGCGGGTTCTTGACCCCCGCCTTGCTCATGCGCTGCACCATCTTGCCCGGCAGCGAGCCGATATAGGTGCGGCGGTGGCCGCGAATCTCGGACTCATCGCGCACCCCGCCCAGTGCCAGGCGCACATACTTGCGGTTGGTGGCCCGCGCGATCGACTGCCCCAGCGAGGTCTTGCCGACCCCGGGGGGGCCAACCAGGCACAGCACCGGCCCCTTGAGCTTCTTGACGCGCTTCTGCACGGCAAGATACTCGAGGATGCGCTCCTTGACCTCTTCGAGGCCGTAGTGGTCCTCGTCGAGTACCGCCGCAGCACGCGCCAGGTCGTGCTTGACCCGAGTACGTTTCTTCCACGGCACCGAGATCAGCCAGTCGAGGTAGGAGCGCACCACGGTCGCCTCCGCGGACGTCGGCGACATCATCTTGAGCTTGCCCAGCTCCTGATTGGCCTTGTCGGCAGCCTCCTTGGGCATGCCGGACTCCTCGATCGCCGTCTCGTACTTCTCGGCCTCGTTAGGCACGTTCTCGAGCTCGCCCATCTCCTTCTGGATGGCCTTCATCTGCTCGTTGAGATAGTACTCGCGCTGCGACTTCTCCATCTGATCCTTGACCCGTGAGCGAATCCGCTTCTCGACCTGCAGCAGGTCGATCTCCGATTCGATCAGCGCCATCAGATGCTCGATACGGTCGCGCACCCGGTCCATCTCCAGCAGCTGCTGCTTGTCGTCGATCTTCAGCGACAGATGCGCGCAGACGGTGTCGACCAGCCGGCTCGGGTCCTCGATGCCGGACAACGAGCTGAGCACCTCGTTGGGCACCTTCTTGGAGAGCTTGACGTACTGCTCGAACTGGTTGAGCAGCACCCGCACCAGCGACTCCTGCTCGCGCTCGGTCAAGGGTACGCTCTCGCGCAGCGCCACACTGGCCTGGGTATAGCCGGCCTCGGCCACGCTGATAGCGCCGACATCGGCGCGCGAGGCGCCCTCGATCAACACCTTGACGGTGCCGTCGGGCAGCTTGAGCAGCTGCATGATTTCGGCCACGGTGCCGACCGCAAACAGGTCCTGGGTATCGGGATCGTCCTGGCCGGCCTCGCGCTGGGCGACCAGCAACACGCGTTTGTCGGCCTCCATGGCCGCTTCGAGGGCCTGGATGGATTTCTCGCGCCCCACGAACAGGGGAATCACCATCTGCGGATAGACGACCACATCGCGCAGGGGAAGAAGGGGCAGACTCAGGGTCTGTTCGGCGTTCTGCTGCATCGCAGACGTTCCTCAAAATCGGGTGGTTGGTCTGGTGATGGGGGCACCGCCGGCAGTTTACAAGCGAACGGGGCCATGACTGACATGGCCCCGTGCACGGTTCGGCGGCGGACTCAACCGTCCTTGCCAGCCACCTTGCCCTCGTCTTGCTGAGAGTAGATCAGCAGTGGCTCGCTATCGCCGGCAATCACCGACTCATCGATCACCACCTTGGTGACACCCTCCAGCGAAGGAATCTCGTACATGGTATCGAGCAGCACTGACTCGAGAATCGAGCGCAGCCCGCGGGCGCCGGTCTTGCGGGCCATGGCCTTGCCGGCCACGGCGCGCAGGGCGTCCTCGCGGAAGTCCAGCTCCACCCCCTCCATGTCGAACAGCTTGGCATACTGCTTGACCAGCGAGTTCTTGGGTTCGGTGAGGATCTGGATCAGCGCATCCTCGCTGAGCTCGGTGAGGGTGGCAATCACCGGCAGGCGACCGACGAACTCGGGGATCAGGCCAAACTTGACCAGGTCCTCCGGCTCGACGCCAAGCAACAGATCGCCGACGCCCTTGCTCTCGTCCTTGCTCTTGACGGTGGCATTGAAGCCAATGCCGCCCTTCTCGGCGCGGTCACGAATGACCTTGTCGAGACCGGCGAAGGCGCCACCGACGATGAACAGGATGTCACCGGTGTCGACCTGCAGAAACTCCTGCTGTGGATGCTTGCGGCCACCCTGGGGCGGCACCGAGGCGGTAGTGCCCTCGATCAGCTTGAGCAGCGCCTGCTGCACGCCCTCGCCCGACACGTCACGGGTGATCGAGGGGTTGTCCGACTTGCGCGAGATCTTATCGATCTCGTCGATGTAGACGATGCCCTTCTGGGCCTTCTCGACATCGTAGTCGCACTTCTGCAGCAGCTTCTGAATGATGTTCTCGACATCCTCACCGACATACCCCGCCTCGGTCAGCGTGGTGGCATCGGCGATGGTGAAGGGCACATTGAGCAGTCGCGCCAGAGTCTCGGCGAGCAGCGTCTTGCCGCTGCCGGTCGGGCCGATCAGCAGGATGTTCGATTTGCCCAGTTCCACATCGTCGGACTTCACATCGGCACGCAGCCGCTTGTAGTGATTGTACACCGCCACCGACAGCACCATCTTGGCGCGGTCCTGACCAATCACATAGTCGTCGAGGGTGTGACGAATCTCGCGCGGAGCCGGCAGACGATCTTCGTCGCCCTCTGCGTCGGCCTCGAGGACTTCCTCGCGAATGATGTCGTTACACAGATCGACGCATTCATCGCAGATATAGACGGACGGGCCTGCAATCAGCTTACGGACTTCGTTCTGGTTCTTGCCGCAGAACGAGCAGTAAAGCAGCTTGCCGCTGTCGTCCTTGCCTTTGCCGTCGGCCATTCGCGTACCTCATTACGGACGGCGGCCGGTAAGCCGCCGGAGTTGCCTATCGTGAAATCTCAGTAGCAAATCACGCTATCAGGATGCCGGACGCTTATCCAGCATGGCATCGATCAGACCATACTCTGTCGCCTGGGCGCCGGTCATGAAGTTATCACGATCGGTGTCCTTGGCAATGGTCTCGATGTCCTGACCGGTATGATCAGCGAGAATCTGATTGAGGCGGTGACGGATACTGAGGATCTCCTTGGTGTGGATCTCGATATCCGAAGCCTGGCCCTGGTAGCCGCCCAGCGGCTGGTGAATCATCATCCGCGAATTGGGCAGGCAGAAGCGCTTACCGGCGGCACCGCCGGCAAGCAGCAGCGCCCCCATGCTCGCCGCCTGGCCGATGCATACCGTAGAGATATCGGGCTTGACGAACTGCATGGTGTCGTAGATCGACATCCCAGCGGTTACCGAGCCGCCCGGCGAATTGATGTAGAGCTGGATGTCCTTGTCCGGGTTCTCGGACTCGAGAAACAGCAGCTGTGCTACCACCAGGTTGGCCATGTAGTCTTCCACCGGGCCCACCAGGAAGATCACACGCTCCTTGAGCAGGCGCGAGTAGATGTCGTAGGCCCGCTCGCCGCGTGCACTCTGCTCGACCACCATCGGCACCAGGCCACCGGCGTTTTGAATATCGAACTCGTTGCCCATCTGTGTGATGTCCTTTATCTGCTGTGGTAAGCATCCGGACTGGCCCGGATATCGTCTACCTTACATCATGACGCCAGACCCGGCGGATGCCGGGCCTGTCAACGCTTGCGGGGGCTCAGCCCTTGGCTTCAGCGTCTTCGTCGTCTTCGCCATCATCAGCGGCCTCGGCCTGCTGCTGAGCGGCCTGCAGCGCCTGCTCGTAGGACATCTCGACATCCTTGACGGTGGCCTGTTCAAGCAGTGAGTCGACCGCCTTCTCTTCGAGGATCGCCGACTTGAGCTGGGTCTTGAGCTGGTCGTTGCCGAGGTAGTACTCGATCACCTGCTCCGGCTCCTGATACTGCTGAGCCAGCTCCTCGACCTTGACCTTGATCTCATCGTCGCTCGCCTCGAGCTCGCCGGACTTGATCACCTCGGCCAGCAGCAGGCCGACCTGTACGCGGCTCTTGGCCTGCTCGGCGAACAGCTCGTTGGGCAGCTGGGAGACGTCGAAGTCCTCGCCCAGGCCGAACTGCTGCGCGGCCTGACGCTTGAGCGCATCGGTTTCCTGCTGCACCAGCGCCTGCGGCACCGGAATGTCGTTGGCGTTCTTGAGCGCCTCGAGCACCTGCTGCTTGACGCGGTTATCCACTGCCTGCTTGGCTTCGCGGGTCATGTTCTTGTGCACTTCGGCACGGAACTTCTCGACATCACCCCCTTCGACGCCGAACTGCTGGATGAACTCCTCGTTGACCTCGGCAAGCTGCTGGGCGCTGACCTTGTGCACCTTGACCTTGAAGGTCGCCTCCTGGCCGGCCAGGTTCTCGGCCTGGTAGTCCTCGGGAAAGGTGACCTTGAGCTCCAGGTCGTCGCCCGCCTTGGCACCCACCAGCTGCTCCTCGAAACCGGGGATGAAGCTGTTGGAGCCCAACACCAGGTCGTGATTCTCGGCACTGCCGCCTTCGAAGGGCTCATCGCCCAGGAACCCCTGGAAGTCGATGCTGACCTGATCGCCGTCTTCGGCGGCGCGCTCGACGCTCTCCCAGGAAGCGTTCTGCTTGCGCAGGGTCTCGATCATCTGATCGATATCGGCGTCCTTGACCTCGACCACCGGGCGCTCGACCTCGGTGCCCTCGATGCCGTTGAGCGCCACTTCGGGATAGATTTCCAGCGTCGCGACGAACTCGAGATCCTTGCCTGACTCGTTGACGGTCGGCTCGATCTGCGGGAAGCCGGCGGGATTGAGGCTCTCCTGGGTGATCGCCTGGACGTAACGCTCACGCATCACCTCACCGACGACCTCATTGCGCACCTGCCCGCCGAAGCGCTGACGCACCACGGCCATCGGCACCTTGCCCTGGCGGAAGCCGTTCAAGCGAACGTTCTTGGCGGTATCCTTGAGGCGGGCCGCAACGGCCTGATCGACCTCTTCTGCCGGCACCTGAACCTTTACACGGCGTTCGATCTGGGAGGTCGTTTCGACGGAAACTTGCATGAATAGTCCTCTACCGACTGGGCGTTCTGATGAATGCGTTGTCTGTTGAATGCGTGAATGGCTGTTTTGCGCAGCGAGAGCAAAGGGGTAATTCTATGAACCCCGCCAGCCGCTGGCAAGCGCGTCATGCCTCGACAATGGGGGCGATGCGGCTATTTGCAAGGCGTGCTGCCTCACTGGGCTGGATTTATCACGACACATACGCCAAAGATCGCCAACGCCAACCGGCGTAGCGAGACGAAATACGGGGAGAAGAGAATACCATGCGGGAGGTAATGGGGTGGATGATGGGGATCGAACCCACGACCACCGGAGCCACAATCCGGGGCTCTACCACTGAGCTACATCCACCACTACCTTGACACCTGACAACCAACAACGATCATGCTGACGAATGGGGTGGATGATGGGGATCGAACCCACGACCACCGGAGCCACAATCCGGGGCTCTACCACTGAGCTACATCCACCACTGCGTCACCCACAACCGATCAAGGCCACTCATCGAACCCGCCACGACGGCGCCTTACTTGGCGCGCCCAGCAGGACTCGAACCTGCAACCTACGGCTTAGAAGGCCGTTGCTCTATCCGATTGAGCTATAGGCGCATTCTACGACCTTCAGGCTCATACCGACAACCCAAGGATGATATTTATTCAATATAATCATAGGGTTGAAATGGTCGGGGTGGAGGGATTCGAACCCCCGACATCCTGCTCCCAAAGCAGGCGCGCTACCAGACTGCGCTACACCCCGGCGACATCTCGCTCGGCTTATCGGCGCCTCTGAGGCCCCGACAATGCGAGGCGTATTCTACGTATGTTTCGCCTCTGGTCAAGCCCTTAGCGCCATCAGTGTCGCGCATGGACGCTTTGACTCCGGCCCGGGGCATGCGAAAATCGCCGCCCACGACGTTTTCAGCCCGCGTCCAGCCACGGGCGACCACCATGCTCCAGGGGATTTCTCGATGACCGCCCAGTTGATCGATGGTAAGGCGATTGCCGCTCACGTACGCCAACAGGTAGCTCGCCGGGTGGCGGCGCGCCGTGAGGCTGGCGCACGCACACCCGGCCTTGCCGTGATCCTGGTTGGCGACGACCCTGCCTCCCACGTCTATGTGCGCAACAAGCACCGCGCCTGCGACGAGGCCGGCGTTCACTCGGTCCAGCACCAACTGCCTGCCGCTACCACCCAGGCCGACCTCGAGGCGATGATCGACGAGCTCAACGCCGACCCCAGCGTCGACGGCATCCTACTGCAGCTACCGCTGCCTGGGCATCTCGACGCAGGACCGATCCTCGAGCGCATTCTGCCGCACAAGGACGTCGACGGCTTTCACCCCTATAACCTCGGGCGCCTGGCCCAGCGCCAGCCGCTGATGCGGCCCTGCACCCCCAAGGGCATCATGACCCTGCTACAGGAGAGCAGCCTGAAGGTCCGCGGCCTGAATGCCACCGTGGTCGGCGCATCCAACATCGTCGGCCGGCCGATGGCACTGGAGCTGATGCTGGCCGGCTGCACTACCACCGTCTGCCACCGCTTCACCCGCGACCTCGAGGAGCACGTGCGGCGCGCCGAACTGCTGGTGGTGGCCGTCGGCAAGCCGGGGCTGGTCAAGGGCGAGTGGGTGCGCGACGGCGCCATCGTCATCGACGTCGGCATCAACCGCGAGGACGACGGACGCCTGATCGGCGACGTCGAGTTTGCCCCGGCCGCCGAGCGCGCCAGCCACATCACCCCGGTGCCCGGCGGCGTGGGACCGATGACCGTCGCCTCGCTGCTCGAGAACACGCTCTACGCCGCCGACCTACACGACGCCATGCAAGGCTGAGCCGAGTCAGGTAGAATGCGCGCCTTCTCAAGGCTACACGCCCCCCATTTCCAGCATCGCGAGGCCGTCATGAGCGAACAGCAGATGAACGTGGAAAGCTTCAATCTCGACCACACCAAGGTCAAGGCCCCTTACGTGCGCCTGGCCGGGGTCAAGGTCGGCGACAACGGCGACCAGATTCACAAGTACGACATGCGCATCTGCCAGCCCAACCAGGCGCACATGGAGATGCCCGCACTGCACTCCCTCGAACACCTGATGGCCGAACTGTCGCGCAACCATAGCGACAAGGTCGTCGATATCAGCCCGATGGGCTGCCAGACCGGCTTCTACGTCGCGCTGATCAACCACGACGACTACGACGACGTGCTCGAGCTGCTGCGCAAGACCCTCGAAGACATCCTGGTCGCCACAGAGGTCCCGGCCTGCAACGAGATGCAGTGCGGTTGGGCGGCCAGCCACAGCCTCGCAGGCGCCCAGCAGATCGCCCGCGAGTTCCTCGCCAAGCGTGACGAGTGGACGGACGTGTTCGCATGAAGCGTATCGGCATCATCGGCGCCATGGCCCAGGAGGTCGCCCACCTGGCGAGCCTGCTCGACGACAGCAAGACCCGCCAGCACGTAGGCTGCACCTTCTATACCGGCCGCCTGCACGGCGTCGAGGTGGTGATCCTGCAGTCCGGCATCGGCAAGGTGAACGCCGCCATCGGCACTACCCTGCTGCTCGACACCTACCAGCCCGAGGCGATCATCAACACCGGCTCCGCCGGCGGTTTCGGCGAAGGGCTCGAGATCGGCGACGTGGTGATCTCAAGCGAAGTGCGACACCATGACGTCGACGCCGTGGTGTTCGGCTATGAACACGGCCAGGTACCGCAAATGCCCGCCGCCTACCTGCCCGACCAGCGGCTGGTCACGGTGGCACGCCAGAGCGTCGAGTCGCTCGGCGAGGTGCGCGTGGTCGAAGGCCTGATCGCCACTGGCGATGTGTTCATGTCCTGCCCGGAGCTGGTCACCAAAACGCGTTCGCGGTTTCCCACCATGCTCGCCGCCGAGATGGAGGCCGCCGCCATCGCCCAGACCTGCCATCTCTACGGCTGCCCGTTCGTGGTGATCCGTGCACTCTCCGATATCGCCGGCGGAGACGACAACCACGTTAGCTTCGAGCAGTTCCTGGAAACCGCTGCCGACCACTCGGCACGGATGGTCACGGCCATGGTCGCGCGGTTGGCCACGCCCAGCCCCACGCCGGCCTGACGCCTAGCCCGTGAGCGAACCATCGATCAACCGCTAAAGAACCTCCTCGCCCTGCCGATACTATTCAATGACAATAGTAGTCGGCAGGGTAAGAGGCCCCACCATGAGCGACCTGATCAACGATATTAGCCCCGCGACTCGCGGCCTGAGCGCCCAGCAGCGCCTCGACAGCATGCTCGTACAGCTCGGTCACAGCCCGCTCCCCACCCCCGAGAGCCAGGCAGAGCGCGGTGCTGCCGCGCTGCCACCAGCGGGTGATCTCATTGAGCCGGTGCTGCGTATCAACGAAGTGATGCGCCCCTACGGCGTCGAATTCCACCTCGATGAGTTCGACTCGCGCACCGTGACGCGGATCGTCGACCGCGACAGCGGTGACGTGATTCGCCAGATTCCCAGTGAAGAAGTACTGCGCATCGCCGAATCGCTGAGCGAACTGCAGGGTCGCCTGATCAACCTGGAGGTCTAGGAGCCAATCTCGTTAAATGGCGGGCTGACCTACATCCCCGGCGCCTGGCCCCGGGCGTTACAGACAGATGTCTACCTGCCCCTCGATGACCCGCGGCGCTGGTTGGTCCACGGCGGCGGCTGGCAGCGCCGAGATCGTGGCGACATGGCCGGCATCGACCTCCTCAGCCGCCGGGTCGGCGACTGAATCGTACCGCCAACCTCGGGTATCATGGCAGCCCGAATCCTTAGAGCCGCAACAGGAACCATGCCATGGCGCTGCCCCCTCGCCCGCTTCTCGTCGTCTACTCCGGCGGCACTCTCGGCATGCTGCCCAGCGCCGCGGGCCTGGCACCCGGGGGTGACATCGGCCGCCGCCTCGACGCCGCCCTAGCCAGCCTGCCGCCGGCACGCCGCGCCGATTTGCCGCCCTACGAGCTGGTCGAGACGCCACAGCCCATCGACTCCAGCACCGCCACCCCAGCCACCTGGCAGGCGCTGGCCGGGCTGATCGCCGCACAACACAGCCGCCAGTGCTATACCGGCATCGTGGTGCTACACGGCACCGACACCTTGGCCTGGAGCGCTGCCAGCCTCGCCTACCAGCTGCAGGGCATCGACATCCCAGTGGTCGTCAGCGGCGCCATGCTGCCGTTGGAAGCCGAGGGCTCCGACGCCCTGGACAATATCGAGGCGGCGCTACGCTTCGCCGCCGAGCCGGGTCTCAAGGAGGTCGTGGTGTGTTTTTCCGGCAAGCTGCTGCGCGCTACCCGCACGCGCAAATGGCATACCCAGGCAGCCGATGCCTTCACCAGTCCCAACTATCCGCTGCTCGGCGAACTGGTCGACCACCGCCCGGTGCTCTATCCCAGCCGCGGCCTGGCTGAGCAGCAGCGCGGCGCACCACGCTTCGAGCTGCCCGACTATGCCGGCAATAGCGTAGTACGCATCGCGCTGTGGCCCGGCATCGCCGCCTGGCAGGTTGCTGCCTGGCTCGAGCCCAGCACAGTGCAGGGCGCCCTGCTCGAAGTCTGGGGTGGCGGCAACGCTCCCGACGACTCTGAGCTGCTTGGCGTACTGGCCCGCGCCAGCGGCGAAGGCAAGCTGCTGGCCGCCCTCAGCCAGTGCCCCCACGGCGGCATCGAGATCGGCCACTACGCCGCCGGGCGCGGCCTTGCCGATGCCGGCGTGCTTTCCGCCGACGCCATGACACCGGAAGCCGCCTTCACCAAACTGGTCCACCTGCTGGCCCAGCCGCTCGACGACACCGAGCGCAGGCGGCGCTTTCTCACTGCGCTGGCCGGCGAACGTTGAGCGGCAAAGGCCGCTGCGACCCGCTATGGTGTAGGGACATATCGTCCATCAGGGAAACTGCCATGGAACCACCGGTCCATCATTTCAGCGAGCTGTTCGAACAGCTCGGCCTGGCCGCTGACGCCGCCTCCATCGAAGCCTTCATCGAACAGCATTCCCCGCTGCCCGACGCCCTGCCACTGCCCGACGCCCCCTTCTGGAGCCGCGCCCAGGCCAACTTCCTTCACGAGGCGCTGGAGGACGACGCCGACTGGGCCGAGGTGGTCGACCACCTCGACGCCTCGCTGCGCAAGAGCTGATGCCCACCCACCAGTAACCACGATGCCCGGCCATTTGGCCGGGCATCGTCATGTAATGCCAGTATTAAACAAGGGAAGCACTGAAGAAATCGTCGAACGAGATGACGCGCAACGCAGCGATTCGCTCGTGCAGACCTTTATTCAGTGTTTACCTAGACCTGCATATTCATCACGTCCTTATAGGCCGTAACCAGGCGATTTCTCACCTGCACGCCCATTTGGAAGGCCACGCTGGCCTTCTGCATATCGACCATCACGTCGTTGAGTGCCACGTCCGGGTCGCCGGACTGGAAGGCGGTGGCTTTGGCGCTGGCGGTCTGCTGCAGGCGGTTGATGCGCTGGATCGAGGCCTGCAGCTCATTGGCAAAGCCGCCTTGGCCGACCGCCGTGGAGAGGTGCTGGCCCTTGTGCTGGGCGCCGGCGGCCTGGGTCGCCAACGACTGCATCTGCGCCACGGCCGACTGAATCGCGGGTGTACTCATGCGTCTCGACTCGCTGGTTGGAGAGCGTGAGGCAAGCCTAGCAAGGCAACCGCTACCACCAAAGCGGCAATTGGCGAGCAAAACTCCGGCTTTTCTTCCCTTTAGCCTTTACCTACCTCCGCATAATGGCGTTCATCAACACGACCGCCTGCCGACACTGGGCGGCGAATCGGACAGCTTGTGGAGCCGGATGGCGCAATGATTTTCGACACCGACGCAGGGCAACGCCGCAGGACCTCAGGAGACACGCTGTGAGCGAGGCCCAGACCAACGCTGGCGCACAGCCGGCCGGCAACCAGCGCAGCGCCGAGGGCGCCGCAACGACAGGGATGCGCGGCCTGACGACCGCCAAGCTTGCCGAGCAACTGCGCGCCAATCCGCTGGTGCCGCTGATGATCGCCGTGGCGGTGGTCATCGCGATCATCATCGCCCTGCTGCTGTGGGCCAAGAGCCCCGACTACCGCGTGCTCTACAGCAATCTCAGCGAGGCAGACGGCGGACGCATCATCAACGAACTCGACACCCGCGGTGTCGACTACCGCATGGGCCCTGGCGGCCAGGCGCTGCTGGTGCCCAGCGACCAAGTCCATACCCTGCGACTGCAGCTCGCCGAGCAAGGCCTGCCCCAGGGCGGCAATGTCGGCTTCGAGCTGATGGACGACCAGGCCTTCGGGGTCAGCCAGTTTGCCGAGCAGGTCAACTTCCAACGTGGCCTGGAGGGCGAGTTGTCGCGCTCCATCGAATCCCTCGGCCCAGTCAACCGGGCACGCATTCACCTGGCCATGGCCAAGCCGTCGGTGTTCGTGCGCGAGCGCGAGCCGGCCAAGGCCTCGGTGGTGCTCACCCTGCATGGCGGGCGCAGCCTCAGCGAGGGCCAGGTCGATGCCATCGTGCACATGGTTTCGAGCAGCGTGCCCGAACTCTCCGCCGACAACGTCACCGTGGTCGACCAGGCCGGGCGCCTGCTCTCGCAGCGTGGTGGCACCAGCCGCGACCTCGACGGCACCCAGCTTTCCTATATCGACGAAGTCGAGCGCTCCTACAAACGCCGCATCGAGAACATCCTGTCACCGATCCTCGGCAGCCAGAACGTGCGTGCCCAGGTCGCCGCCCAGATCGACTTCTCCACCCGCGAGGAGACCTCCGAGCGCTATGGGCCCAACCAGGCGCCCAACGAAGCCGCGGTACGCAGCTCGCAGCTGAGCACCTCCTATCGCGGCGGCGATGAGCTGGCGATGGGTATTCCCGGAGCACTGACCAACACCCCACCGGGCGTAGCCCCCTCGCCGATCAACCAGCCCCTCGATGACGAGGGCAATCCCATCGAGCCGGAAGCACTGGCCGAGGGCGATGCCCCCAGCGACCTGCGCCACGACAACGTCATCAACTACGAAGTCGACCGCAACGTCGAGCATATTCAGCATCGTCGCGGCCAGATCGAGCGCCTCTCGGTGGCGGTGGTGGTCAACTACCGCGAAGAGACCGATGCCGACGGCGACACCCAGCGCGTCGCCTTGAGCGATACCGAGATCGCCCAGCTCAACCGCCTGGTGCGCCAGGCCATGGGCTTCTCCGAAGCGCGCGGCGATGCTGTCGAAGTGGTCAACAGCCCCTTCACCCTCGACCAGGAAGAGCTCGACCAGCGCGCCTGGTGGGAGTCGCCGGAACTCCAGGCCATGGCCATCAGCGCCGGTCGCTACCTGCTGATCGCCTTTATCGCCCTGCTGCTCTACCTGCTGCTGCTGCGCCCGCTGATCAAGCGCTACACCGAGCAACCGCTGGCCGCGGCCGCCATCCCCGAGCCGGGCTTCCGCGCCACCGTCGGCAACGACGAGGACGGCGAGCCCAGCGAGCAGCTCGAGGACGACAGCTACGCACCGCCGCCGCGCAAGAAGCGCAAGTCGTCGGCCTATGAGCAACAGCTCAAGGATGTCCGCGAGATGGCTCAGGAAGACCCGCGCCTGATCGGCATGATCGTGCGCAGCTGGATCCACAAAGACGAGGGCAACAGCTGATGAGCAAGACCGCCCAAATCACCATGAGTGGCGCCCGCCGCAGCGCCATCCTGCTGCTCGCCCTCGACGAGGACAGCGCCGCCGAGGTGTTCAAGTACCTGGCGCCGCGCGAGGTGCAGGAGATCAGCCAGGAGATGGCAACCTTGGACCAGGTCTCCCACGAGGAGATGCGTCAGGTCCTCAACGACTTTCATGACGAGGCCGAGCAGTTCACCGCTATCAACCTGCACTCCAGCGACCATATCCGCTCGGTGCTGACCAAGGCGCTGGGCAGCGAACGCGCCTCGAGCCTTATCGAAGATATCCTCGAGACCACCAGTACCAGCTCCGGCATCGACTCGCTCAACCTGATGGAAGGCTCGCTGGTCGCCGAAATGATCCGCGACGAGCACCCACAGATCATCGCCACCATTCTGGTGCACCTGGAGCGCCATCAGGCCGCCGACATCCTCGAGCACTTCGACGACAAGCTGCGCAACGACGTGGTGCTGCGCATCGCCACCTTCAGCGGCGTGCAGCCGGCGGCGCTGCAGGAGCTCACCGAAGTGCTCGGCGGCATGCTCGACGGCCAGAATCTCAAGCGCAGCAAGATGGGTGGCGTAAGAACCGCCGCCGAGATCCTCAACCTGATGAATTCCAGCCAGGAAGAGGTGGTCATCGAGACCGTGCGCGCCCACAGCGAAGACCTGGCGCAGAAGATCATCGACGAGATGTTCCTGTTCGAGAACCTGCTCGACCTGGACAATCGCGCCATCCAGCTGGTGCTCAAGGAGATCGACACCAACTCCCTGGTGATCGCGCTCAAGGGTGCCCCGGACGCGCTGATGGAAAAGTTCATGCGCAACATGTCGCAGCGCGCCGCCCAACTGATGCAGGAGGACATGGAAGCCCGCGGGCCGATCCGCGTCTCCCAGGTCGAGACCGAACAGAAGAACATTCTGCAAGTGGTGCGGCGCCTGGCCGACGCCGGCGAAGTCGTACTGAGTGGTGGAGACGACACCTATGTCTGACGCCTGGCGCGATCTCGATGATCGCCAGGATGACGACTGGCGGCGCTGGCAGATGGACGAGCTGGGGCAGCCTCAGCGTGCCCAGCAAGAGCGTGAGCGCAAGCGCCGCGAGGCGATCCGCCAGCAGGCCTTCCAGCGCAATGCCGAGATCGAAGCGCTGCGCGAGAAGGTTCGCGAGGAAGCACGCCAGGAAGGCTATGCCGCCGGCCAGGCCGAGGGCTACCAGGCCGGCTACGACCTGGGCCTCGCCGAAGGCCGCGAGACCGGCGAGCAAGAGCTCAAGCGCCAGGCCCAGAAGACCCTGGCTCCACTCGCCCCGCTGGCCCAGCACTTCAGCGAGGCGCTGTCCCGCCTCGACCAGGACATCGCCGACGACCTCGTCGAGCTGGCGCTGACCACCGGGCGCCAGCTGGCCGGCGAGGCCCTCGACGCCCATCCCGAGCAGATCCTCGACATCGTTCGCGAGCTGCTCCACGCCGATCCGGCGCTCAGCGGTCGCCCGCGGCTGTGGCTACATCCCGCCGACCTGAGCCTGGTCAAGGCTCACCTCGGTAACGAATTCGATGCCGCCAACTGGCAGCTGCAGCCCGACGACACCATCAGCCGCGGCGGCTGCCGGGTGACCAGCCCCAGCGGCGAACTGGATGCCACCTGGGAGCGGCGCTGGGCCACCATCACCGCCATGGTGCGCCAGCGCAAGCCAGGCGACACCCGCGCCAACGGCGACCGTGATGGCGATGCGGCACTCCGCGAAGAGGGCTCCGACAATGGTTGACGTCGTCGCCGACAACCGTCACCAGCGCCACTGGCAGAAGACGCTGTCGCGGGTCAGCTCGCGTATCGAAACAGTGCCCCACTACCGCAGTAGCGGGCGCATCGTGCGCGCTACCGGCATGGTGCTGGAGGCGGTAGGCCTAAAGGTGGCGCTGGGCAGCGCCTGCAGGATCGAACTCAGCGGCCACGGCGAGACGCAGTACGCCGAGGCCGAGGTGGTGGGCTTCTCCGGCGACAAACTATTCCTCATGCCACTGGCCGAGATCAGCGGGCTCTCCCCTGGCGCGCGGGTACTGCCGCTCAGCGACGGCGACGGCGGCAGCGCGCGGCGCTTCCCGATCGGCGACTCGCTGCTGGGGCGGGTGGTCGACGGCAACGGCCGCCCGCTGGACGACCAGGGCCCGCTCGACGACGCCCCCTTCGCACCGTTGGCCACACCACCGCTCAACCCGCTGTCGCGGGCGCCCATCGAGGCACAGATCGATGTCGGCATCCGCGCCATCAACGCCCTGCTCAGCGTCGGCCGCGGCCAGCGCATGGGCCTGTTTGCCGGCTCCGGCGTTGGCAAGTCGGTGCTGCTGGGCATGATGGCCCGCTACACCCAGGCCGACGTCATCGTCGTCGGGCTGATCGGCGAGCGCGGCCGCGAGGTACAGGACTTCATCGACAATATTCTCGGCGAAGAGGGGCGCCGCCGCGCCGTGGTGGTCGCCGCCCCCGCCGACACCTCGCCGCTGCAGCGCCTGCAGGGTGCCTCCTACGCCACCCGCCTGGCAGAAGGCTTCCGCGACGCTGGCCGCAACGTACTGCTGATCATGGACTCGCTGACCCGCTACGCCATGGCCCAGCGCGAGATCGCCCTGGCCATCGGCGAACCGCCGGCCACCAAGGGCTATCCGCCGTCGGTATTTGCCAAGCTGCCGGGGCTCGTCGAGCGTGCCGGCAACGCTCGACGCGGCGGCGGCTCGATCACGGCGTTCTATACCGTGCTCACCGAGGGTGACGACCAGCAGGACCCCATCGCCGACTCGGCGCGGGCGATCCTCGACGGCCATATCGTGCTGTCGCGCACCCTGGCCGAGTCCGGCCACTATCCGGCCATCGATATCGAGGCCTCGATCAGCCGCGCCATGACCGCCATCGTCGCCGACGACCAGCAGCGCCAGGCGCAACAGTTCAAGCAGCTATTCTCGCGCTTCCAACGCAACCGCGATCTGATCAGCGTCGGCGCCTACAGCGCCGGCCACGACCCGCAGCTCGACCATGCGGTACAGATCTACCCGCACCTGGAGCAGTTCCTGCAGCAGCGGATCGATGAACAAGCCACCGCCGACCAGTCACGTCAGTCGCTGACAGCACTCATTGGAGGGGGTAAATAATGCAACAGCAACCGCTCGACACCCTTCTCGACCTGGCCCGCGAGGCCCGCGACAACGCCGGCATGGCACTGGCCAACGAGCGTCGCACCCAGCAGCACACCGTGGCCCAGCTCGACGCCCTGGGCCGCTACCGACTGGAGTACGCACAGCGCCTACAGGACGCCATGCACGCCGGCATCGACCCGGCCACCATGCATAACTATCAGCAGTTCCTGGCCTCGCTTGACGCCGCCATCGTGCGCGCCAGGCAGGCCCTCGGCGATCAAGAGCAGCGCGTGGCCTCGAGCCAGCAGCACTGGCAGCAGGAGCAGCGCAAGCTCTGCTCCTACGACACCCTGGCCAGCCGCCGCGCCGACCAGCTCCGCCAGCAGGCCCAGCGTCACGAACAGCGCGTCAACGATGAACTGAGCACCAATGCTCTGCTGCGCCGCCGTCGCGAGCAGGACGACAGCCACTGACACAACCCGGTCGCGCCACCCCGCGCGGCCACTTCGCCGGCAACCACCGGCTGGCCCGTACAAGGAGGCACCATGGACATATCTGCGCTTCTGACCGCCACAGCCGGCACCGGCAAGGCCGCCAGCACCCAGCCCGGAGGCAAGCTCCCTGCCGACGGCGCTTTCGCCAAGCAGCTCAGCCAGGCCGCCAACGCTGCAGGCCTCACCCAACTACTGGAAGCGAGTCACACCAAGCCTGAGGCCAGCGGCGACGGGGAACTACCCATCGACCTGGCAGCACTGGCCGAACGGCTGGTCGAGGATATTGCCAATGACGTGGCCAACGACGAGGGCCAGGCCTCAGCGCTGACATGGATCGAGGGCGTGCTCGACGAGGTCAGCGACGAAGCCAGGGGCGAGGCGGCAGTGGCCGAATCACCATTGGCCGCCCTAGAGGCGCTGCTCAACGGCAACGCCCAGGCCAATCGCCCGCTGGCAGGTGCCGTGAGCCTGGACGCCGGAGAAGAGTCGGCGCTGCTGACCGAGGTACGCCAGCGCATGGCGCTGATCGACGCCGCCGGCCGACCACTGGCCGAGTCCGTCCAGGGCAACCCGTCAAGCAACCAACGACCGGGCGCCGAACTGGCCACGCTGCAGGCGCGTGCCCTCAGCCAGCCCGAGGGCGATATGCGCCAGCCGCGCGCCGCAAGCAACGCCCTGCTGCTCGACCCCGCCGCCGCGCGGGACGTCCAGCCCGCCGGCCGCGAGGCGCTCGCCGAGATCACTCAGCAAGCGCTGCGCAGCGCTGCTCAGGCCGCCCCCGCGGCGAGCCCCGGCACCACTGCCAGCCCTCAGCCAGCCGCCGGCCAGCCCCAGTCCGGTAGCGAAGCCCCGCTGTTCGCCGCCCTGAGTGGCCGCAGCGAGGCACCCAGCGCTGCCAACGGCGAGACCAACGGCATGCCAGCAGCACCGCCGGTCGCCAGCGCCCAGGGCACCACCGCCAGCCCGCAGCCGCTCGGTCAGCCGCCGGCCAGTGCCGCACTGAGCGCTCCTGTGGCCAGTCACCAGTGGCAACAGCAGCTCGGCCAGCAGCTGGTCAACCTCAGCCAGCGCGGTGACCAGCGCGTCGAGCTGCGCCTCAACCCCGCCGAATTGGGGCCGCTCTCGGTGAGCCTCAAGCTCGGCGAGAACGGCGCCCAAGCACAGTTCCTCTCGACCCACGCCCAGGTTCGCGTGGCCCTCGAGCAGGCCATCCCGCAGCTGCGCGAGGCCCTCGAGGAACAGGGTATTTCACTGAGTGAGGCAACGGTCGGCGAGCACGCGGGTGGCCAGCAGGGTGAGATGGCCTTCGCCAACGGCGGCGGTAGCGGCCAGCAAGGCGGCAGCGCTTCAGGCAACGAAGACAATGCCGTGGGTGATACCACCGAGGCGCTGCCGGGCCGTCCGCTGGAGCTCGACGGCCGCGTCGACCTCTATGCCTGAGCGCACCGTGTGGCAGTGCGTTGAGTCGTCACCCTCAATGTCTCGTCCGCCGGGCCGATAACGATGTAGCAGGTCAAGGCCTTGCGGATCTGGTAAAGCACCAAGATACGCCGTTTAGGCCGGCCTTTTCGAACCATGGCGATGGCACGGCTATCGCCATACTGCTTTCTAGAATGCACCCCTCGGGGTCGCCCATCTATCGGTGGCAAAGACAATGGCAAAGAATCGCAGCGCGGGCAGCCGCAAACCCTGGTGGATCATCGGCTTGCTGATCATCCTGTTCTCGATGGGCAGCTCGGCGGCCATGTACTACATGATGGACAGCCGCAGCGGAGAGAGCGACCCAAGCGCCCAGAGCGTGGTCGAAGAGGCCCGCGCCCCGGCGCCGATCTTCGTCGACATCAATCCGTTCACGGTCAACCTGCAGAGTCGTCACTACGACCAGCAGCTGCTCTATATCGGGCTGTCGCTACGGGTCGGCAACGACACCACCCGCGAGCTGATCGAAGAGCACATGCCGCAGGTGCGCAGCCGGCTGCTGATGCTACTCTCCAGCCAGCAGGCCGAGGACTTGGTCAGCCCCGAGGGCAAGCAGCAGCTCTCGGCCGAGATCCTGGCCCTGTTCGACCAGCCGCTGACCGACCCACAGCCGTCACTGATGGTCAACGACGTGCTGTACACCGAATTCATCG
Organism: Halomonas salipaludis; assembly: GCF_002286975.1. Lineage (GTDB taxonomy): Bacteria > Pseudomonadota > Gammaproteobacteria > Pseudomonadales > Halomonadaceae > Franzmannia > Franzmannia salipaludis. The sequence goes on along the minus strand of NZ_NSKB01000001.1, from coordinate 274,619 downwards.
TCCAGTGACCGCGACGCTGAACCCTTGAGTCTTCATCGAGAAGTGCAATAGCGCCATGTCCCAAGACGATCTGCTCTCTCAGGAAGAGATCGACGCCCTGCTCAAGGGCGTCAGCGGCGAAGAAGAGGCTGCCCCTAGTAGCGATAGCAAGGGCAGCGACGCGCGCATTCGCCCCTATGACCCGGCCACCCAGCATCGGGTCATCCGCGAGCGTCTGCACGCCCTGGACATCATCAACGAGCGGTTTGCGCGGCACTTCCGCATGAGCCTGTTCAACCTGCTGCGGCGCAGTGCCGACATCACCGTCGACACCGTGCGCTACCAAAGCTACAGCGAATTCTCGCGCAATGTACCGGTGCCCACCAACCTCAACCTGGTGGCACTCAAGCCGCTGCGCGGCTCGGCGCTGGTGGTATTTCCACCCAGCCTGGTGTTCATGGTGGTCGACAATCTGTTCGGCGGCGACGGGCGCTTTCTCACCAAGTCGGAAGGCCGCGAGTTCACCCACACCGAGCAGCGCATCATCCGCCGCCTGCTGAAACTCGCCCTGGACGCCTACCAGGAAGCCTGGCGCTCGGTGTACCCGCTGGAAGTGGAGTTCCTGCGCTCCGAAATGCAGGTCAAGTTCGCCAACATTACCAACTCGCCCAACGAGATCGTGGTCAACAGCACCTTCCACCTGGAAGTCGGCAACCTGACCAGCGATTTCCAGATCTGCATGCCCTACTCGATGATCGAGCCGCTGCGCGAGCAGCTCAGCGGCCCGCTCACCGACAGCCACCCCGAAGAGGAGCGGCAGTGGGGCCAGCGCATGGCCGGCGAGATCAAGCGCTCCCACATCGAACTGATCGCCGACTTCGTCGAGATCCCCAGCAGCATCGGCCGGGTGATGTCGCTCGAAGTTGGCGACGTGCTGCCCATCGAACTGCCGGAGATCGTCACTGCACGCGTCGACGGCGTGCCGGTGATGCGCTGCGAATACGGTAGCCAACACGGTCAGCGTGCACTGCGTGTCCACAGCCTGATCGAGCATGCTTCATCCAAGTCGGCCAAGGAAACTTTCGTCAAAGGGTCAACGCCGCAAGCCAAGGAATCCGATAATGACTGATCCCAACAAGCCTGATCCCAACAAGCCCGATCAGAGCGCCACCGACGACGATTGGGCCAGCGCCATGGCCGAACAGGGCGATGCGGCGCCCGCCGAGGACGACCCCTGGGCCGAAGCGCTGGCCGAGCAGGCCGAAAGCGAAGCCGAGGCCCCGGCCAGCCAGCCGGAAGCCGCCGGCTCCCAGGTCTTCAAGCCCCTCGACAAGGGCCAAGGCAGTGGTGCCGCCCGCGACCTGGAAATGGTCATGGACATCCCGGTCAAGCTCAGCGTCGAGCTCGGCCGCACCCGCATCACCATCAAGCAGCTGCTCGAGCTCGCCCAGGGCTCGGTGATCGAGCTCGAAGGCCTGGCCGGCGAGCCGATGGATATCCTGATCAACGGCTACTTGATCGCCCAGGGCGAAGTGGTGGTGGTGGATGACAAGTACGGCATCCGCGTCACCGAGATCATCACCCCCTCCGAGCGCGTGCAGAAACTCAACCGATGAGCGAGCGCGTTTCGACAGCCGAGTCCGCCCCGCAGGTCGATACCAGCGGTCTGGCAGCACTCGAGGGTAGCGTAGGCAGCAGCGACGCCCTGCTCGGCATGGCGGCGCTGGGCAAGACCGCGGCGGCCCTGGCGCTGGTGGTAGCGGTCATCTTCCTGTGCAGCTATCTGGTCAAACGCCTGCATCCGCAGGGGCGCGCGCACGGCCAGCACCTCAAGGTGGTCGGCAGCACTGCAGTGGGCAACCGCGAGCGGGTGGTCATCGTCGACGTCGAAGGCACCTGGTTGGTGCTCGGCGTGGGCGGCGGCCAGGTCAACAAGCTCCACGAGTGCGCCGCGCCGGTCGACACTGCACCGCCCTCACCCGAACACCCGGAAGGCAGCAGCTTCGCCACGCGCTTCGCCAGCGCCTTGAAGCACAATTTATCCCGCAACAGTGCCGACCAGGCCCTGGGCCGCGGCAAGGGCAGCCGGCCGTGACCTCGATGCGGCGCCTTGCACTTGTCCTGCTGCTCGCCCTGCTGGTGTGGTGGCTGCCGAGCACCGCCTTCGCCCAGGCCACCCTCCCCGGCATCACCAGCCAGCCCACCGAGGACGGCGGCCAGCAGTGGTCGATGCATCTGCAGACCCTGCTGCTGCTCAGCTCGATGGCCTTCCTGCCGGCGCTGCTGCTGATGATGACCGGCTTCACCCGTATCATCATCGTGCTCAGTCTGCTGCGCACCGCCATGGGCACCCAATCGGCGCCGCCCAACCAGGTGCTGCTCGGCCTGGCGCTGTTCCTGACCTTCTTCGTGATGTCGCCAGTGTTCGCCCAGGTCTATGAAAATGCCTGGCTGCCGCTCTCCGCCGACGACATGAACTTCGACGAGTTCCTGCTGGTGGCCAGCCAGCCGTTTCGCGAGTTCATGCTGGCCCAGACCCGCGAGCCGGACCTGGCACTGTTCGTACGCCTGGCCGACGTCGGCGAAATGCAGGGACCGGAAGATTTGCCTATGCGCGTGCTGATGCCGGCCTTCGTCACCAGTGAGCTGAAGACCGCCTTCCAGATCGGCTTCACCATCTTCATCCCGTTTCTGATCATCGACCTGGTGGTGGCCAGCGTGCTGATGTCGCTGGGCATGATGATGGTGCCACCGGCAACCATCTCGCTGCCGTTCAAGCTGATGCTGTTCGTGCTCGTCGACGGCTGGCAGCTGATCATCGGCTCGCTGGCCGAGAGCTTCTATCTATGACCATCGCCACCATCAGCGGGGCGCCCCAGCGCCGCGCAAGGAGTAAACCATGACACCCGAGGTCGTCATGAGCATGGCCTATCAGGGCATGCGGATTACGCTGTTCCTGGCCGCCCCCCTGCTCATCACCGCCCTGCTCACGGGCCTGACCGTCAGCCTGTTCCAGGCCGCCACCCAGATCAACGAGATGACACTGTCGTTCATCCCCAAGATCCTCGGTGTGTTCACGGTGCTGGTGTTCGCCGGCCCCTGGCTGCTCAAATTGATCACCGACTTCACCCGCGAGCTGTTCACCAACATCCCGCTGATGTTGAGCTGACGACGCCCGCCCATGGTCGAGGTTACCTTCGCCCAGCTGCAGACCTGGCTGATGCTGTTTCTGTGGCCCTTCGTGCGCATCACCGCGTTCATGATGGCCGCACCGCTGATGGGCCACTCATCGGTACCCAATCAGGCCAAGATCGGCCTGGCGGTGCTGCTCACGGTCGTGATTGGCCCCAGCCTGCCGGAACTGCCCGATGCACCGCTCATCTCCTGGGCGAGCCTTGGCATCATGGTCGAGCAGATGCTGATCGGCGTTGCCATCGGGCTGACCATGCAGGTGATGTTTGCGGTAGTGCAGGCGGCCGGCGAGTTCATCGGCCTGCAGATGGGCCTGGCCTTCGCCACCTTCTTCGATGCCGGCAGCGGCACCAACACCATGATCCTGTCGCGGGTGCTATACATGATCACCCTGCTGATGTTCCTGGCCTTCAACGGCCACCTGATCGTGATCGAGATCCTCGCCTCGACCTTCGTCACCCTGCCGATCGGCATCGGCAGCTTCAACGCCGGCGCCTTCGAGATGCTGGTGCGCTTCGGCGGCACCATCTTCGTCTCAGGCATGCTGTTGGCACTGCCGCTGGTCGGCTCGCTGCTGATCATCAACCTCTCACTGGGCATCCTCAACCGCTCGGCGCCACAGCTCACGGTATTCAATATCGGCTTCCCCACCTCGCTGACCGTGGGCATATTCCTGCTGATGGTGCTGATGACCGACTTCGCCCGCTTCCTGCAGCGGCTGTTCAGTGACAGCCTGGCGTTCCTGCAACATCTACTCGAGACGCTGGCGCCGCTGAGCTGATACCCGCCTGCAGAACCCCGGGCTTAGGCGAGTGCCGCCAGTGCCTGCTCCAACGACATCTGCTGGCGCCGCTCGTAGAGGGCGATCTCGTCGATGACCTTCACCCCCAGCGCCTCTTCTAACTGCGCCTGGCTCGAGTGGCTGGAATGGCTATAGCCATCACGCACGGCCTCGCCGAGGTTGGACTGGAAGATCCCCGCAGCACTCACCGGCAGGAAGTCTTCATAGGTCATCGGCGTAGCGCTCAACGCACCGCGTGCAATCAGCGCCTCCACGTCGCTTTCAGCGCCTCCCGTTTCAGCCGTCGTGCCGGGCACGGCACGGTAGTGGAAGAACGCCAGCCCCTCGCGGCGTAGCGTGGCGAGGTCGTCGGGGAAGTCGGCAAACACCTCGCTGAGCTGCGCTTGGTGGCTGGCGTTGTCAGCGTCCGCGCCGCTCTCCCGCGCGGCTGTCAACAGACGATCGTAGAGCGCGCGGCCCTTGCGGGTCAGCGCCACGCCGCGCTGCTCGATCTCGCCGAAGCGCGCGGTATGGTGGCCCTGCTGGTCGCCAGCGAAGCGGATCGGCTCCTCCAGCGCCTTGAAGCTGGTCTGGCGCAGCAGGATCGGGCAGGCGCGGCGCGGCGGGCCTTCGATGATCGCCTTGGGGACGATGCCGGCCTCTGGCATGCGCCGCTGCACTGCGTCAATGTCCAGGGTGCGCGGGGTGAGGTGGTTGATGTGCGGGCCGCGAAAGCACACCACATCGGCGATCAGGCGGTGCTCGTCGCTCAGAGCGCGGTAGGTAACCAGGTCGACGGTGGCTTCGCGGTGCCAGCGAAAGGTCTCCAGCGCCTCGGCCACGAAGCGCTCGGCCTGGGCCGCGTCGAGCCCACCCTGGCGCTCGGCGGTGGCGACCAGCTCCCGCGCGCCGGGGGTGAAGATGTCGCGGGCGGCGAGGATCTCGGCGGCGCGCTGGCGCAGTTCGGCGTTCTCGATCAGCTCCAGGCGCAGTAGCGAGGTAAACACGCGGAACGGGTTGCGCTTGAGCGCGGCGTCATCCACCGGGCGAAACGCCGTGGAGTGCACCGGCACCCCGGCCTCGGAGAGGTCGTAGTAACCCACCGGGTGCATGCCCATCACCGCGAACAGGCGGCGCAGCATGGCCAGTTCCGCCGGCGTGCCAACGCGAATCGCACCGTGGCGCTCGACGTCGAGCCGCGCCAGCTCGTCGGCGTCGAGCAGGTCGACATGCAACGCGGGGTTCGCCGCCAGCGTCTCGCGGTTGACCTCCTCGACCAACGCCAGCAGGGTGCCGTACTGCGGCACCTCGTGGCGGTACATCTCCGACATCGCCTTGGCGAAGTTGCCGCGAATCTCGTCTGTGGCTATCCAATTACTCATCTGGGCCTCCTGTGGCCGGTATTACTCAGCATAGCGGTTACGTGTCAGGCCTCGAGCGAGTCGAGGGCGCGCTCGAGAATCGCCAGGCCCTCATCGAGTCGCTCGGCTTCGATAGTCAACGGCATCAGCAGCCGCAGGACGTTCTTGTGGCGTCCGCTGGGCATCAGCAGCAGGCCCTGCTCGCGGGCCGTGGTCAGCAACGTGGCCAGGTGTTGGCTACCGCTGGCGGCGGCGGTATCGTGGAAGACGATGCCGCGCATGGCGCCGATGCCGGTCAGCTCGCCCAGCATCGGCAAGCGGTCGCTGGCCTGCCAGCGCCGGTGGGCAGCGACGATGGTCTGCTCGATCCGCGCGCCCCACTCGCCCAGGCGCGACTCGGTCATGATCTGCATCACCGCCTTGGCCGCGGCACAGGCCGCCGGGTTGCCGGAGTAGGTGCCGCCCAGCCCGCCCTTGGGCAGGGCGTTCATGATCGCCTCGCGCCCGGCCACCGCGGCCAGCGGCAGGCCACCGGCGATGCTCTTGCCCATCAGCAGCAGGTCGGGCTCGATGCCCAGGTGCGAAAAGGCGAAGCGCGTGCCGCTGCGCCCGAAGCCGGACTGGATCTCGTCGATGATCAGCACCATGCCGTGGCGGTCGCAGACCTCGCGTAGCTGCTCGGCGAAGGTGCGGTCGAGCAGGCGAAAGCCGCCTTCGCCCTGCACCGGCTCGACCACGATGGCGGCCACTTCATCCGCCGGTACCTCGACCTCGAATAGCCGCGCCAGCGCCGCCAGGCCCTGCTCGGCACTGACGCCACCGTCGCCGCTGGGGAACGGCAGGTGGTAGACCGGGCCTGGCAGCGCGCCGAGCCGGCGCTTGTAGGGTGCCACCTTGCCGTTGAGGTTGAGCGCCGCCAGGGTGCGGCCGTGAAAAGCGTCGTCGAAGGCGATCACCGCCTGGCGACCGGTGTGGCCGCGCGCCACCTTGAGGGCGTTCTCGGTGGCCTCGGCGCCGCTGTTGGTGAGCATGACACTCAGCGGATAGCTGACCGGCACGAAGTCCTGCAGCGCGGCGACCACATCGAGATAGCCGCGGTGCGGGACGGCGTTGAACGCCGAGTGGGTCAGGCGGCCGAGCTGGGCGCTGGCCGCCTCGACGATCGCCGGATGGCAGTGCCCGAGGTTGAGCACGCCGATGCCTCCGACGAAGTCGATATAGCGCCGCCCCTGCTCGTCCCACACCTCGGCATTGCGCCCCCGCTCCACACAGATGGGATGCACCACGCCCATCGACTCGCTGACAAAGGGAAGCTCCATGCGTTGTCCATCCTCCAGCTGCGATATCCAGTAGTACCGCTATCAGAGCAGAGCCCGCCCCACGCCTCAAACGAAAAAAAGCGCGCTATGCATTCCGTATTATCATGGGTAAACGAAAAACTGCCGAAACAGTGCGTTTTAATGGCTAAAATTGCCTCACACATGCCGTCATGGAATGCTCAGCGAAATGTCACGAAACTTACCCTCGACCACCGCCATGCAGTGCTTCGAGGCCGCCGCGCGGCACAAGAGCTTTACCCGCGCCGCCGAGGCACTGAACCTGACCCAGAGCGCGGTGAGCAAGCAGGTAGCCCAGCTCGAGGCGCACCTGCAGCACAAGCTGTTTCGCCGTGTGCGGCGCAGCCTGGTGTTGACGCCGGAGGGCGCGATATACCTCAGCGACGTACGCAAGGTGCTGGCGCAGATCGAGATGTCGACCCATGCCATCATGACCTACAGCGGCAATAGCGAGGTGCTTAAGGTCGCGACCCTGCCGAGCTTCGGCACGCGCTGGCTGGCCGACCGGTTGCCGGCGTTCCTGGCCGCCAACCCACGCATCAGCCTGGAGTTCCACGACCGCGTCGAGGACTTCGACCTCGAACGGCAGAACATCGACGTGGCGTTCTTCTACGGCCACGGCAGTTGGCCCGACCTGGAGTGCCACAAGCTCGCCGACGAGGAGATGGTCGCCGTGGCCGCCCCGGCGCTGCTGTCAGCCCGGGCGCCGGTCTCGGCCAGCGACCTCGGCGAGCTACCGCTGCTGCACCTCTCGACCCGCCCGGATGCCTGGCACCGGTGGTTCGCCGAGCAGCACATCGGCACCGACCGCAGCTACCACGGCACCCGTTTCGAGACCTTTCCGATGCTAGTGCGCACCGCCATGGCTGGCGGCGGCGTGGCGCTGGTGCCACGCTTCACGGTCGCCGAGGAGCTCGACAGCGGGCACCTCGCCGTCGCCGCCCCCCACCGCCTGCTCAGTGCCAGCGCCTACTACCTCGTCTACCCCGAACACCTCGGCGAACTGGCCAAGGTGAGACGCTTCGTCGAGCATATCCTCAGCACGCTGCCGGCATAGCCGCTGGCGCCGCGATGCGCTCGCCGATCCAGTCGATGAACGAGCGCACCTTGTAGAGCTCGGCCATATGCTCGGGATACGCCATGTAGTAGCTATCGCGACTCGTCAGGGCAAACGGCCAGGGCATCACCAGCTTGCCCTCCTGGAGCTCCTCTTCGGCCAAGAAGCGTGGTACCAGTGCCACGCCACACCCCGCCTGGGCGGCACGCAAGGCCATGTAGAACGTATCGAAGCGCGGCCCGTGATAGCTGTGCTCGGTGTACTGCTGCTGGGCCTCGAACCAGTCGTGCCAGGCCTCGGGCCGCGTGGCGCTCTGCAGCAGCACCAGTTGGGTCATATCCAGCGGCTGGTCGATCGTGACGTGCTGCAGCGCCTGAGGCGAGCACACCGCCACCATCTCTTCATCGAGCAGCTTGACGCATTCGGCGCGCGGCCAGGCGCCGTGACCGAAGAAGAACGCCACGTCGATGCGCTCCTGCTGCAGGTCGAAGGGCTCGACCCGATTGCTGATGTTGAGGTTGATCTGCGGGTAGCGAAAGCGGAAGCCGTTGAGCCGCGGGATCAACCAGCGCGCACCGAAGGTCGGCAAGGTGGCAACGTTGAGCACATCGCTCTCACCCCCATAGGACTGCATGTAGCGCGTCGACATCTCGACCTGGGCGAGGATCTTGCGCGCCTCGCTGAGGTAGACGGCGCCCTCCGGCGTGAGATGCAAGCGGCGGCGGATGCGTCGGAACAGCGGATGCTCGAGTACCGACTCGAGCTGGGCCACCTGCTTGCTCACCGCACTCTGGGTAAGACTCAGCTCGGCGGCGGCGCGGGTAAAGCTGAGATGCCGGGCAGCGGCCTCGAAACACTGCAGACCGGCCAGGGAAGGAAGGTGGCGGCGATTCATTGGGCCTCCACAGGTCATGAAATTAGGGAATGATATGTATATTAAACATCGTTTGCTGGCGCCTAACCATGCTGGTGATACTCGATTCACGCTTTTGCACTAAACGACAATGATAGGAGCAAGAATGATCGACGATATCATGCAGCGCCTCGGCGTCAGCCCCGATGCCTACCGCAACGGCAACCTGGCCGTCACCACGCCCATCGATGGCAGCGTCATTGGCCGCGTACACTCGGCCTCCGCCAGCGAGGTCGAGGCGCAGATCGCGGCGGCCGAGGTCGCCTTTCTCGCCTGGCGCGAGGTGCCGGCCCCACGCCGCGGCGAGCTAGTGCGACTGTTCGGCGAGCAGCTGCGCACCCACAAGCAGGACCTCGGCGCGCTGGTGACCTGGGAGTGCGGCAAGATCCTCCAGGAGGGGCTCGGCGAAGTTCAGGAGATGATCGACATCTGCGATCTCGCCGTGGGCCAGTCGCGCCAGTTGTTCGGCCTGACCATCGCCTCCGAGCGCCCCGGCCACCATATGCGCGAGAGTTGGCATCCGCTGGGGCCGGTGGGGCTGATCACCGCGTTCAATTTCCCGGTGGCGCCCTGGGCCTGGAACGCCGCCCTGGCGCTGGTGTGTGGCAACAGCCTGCTGTGGAAGCCCTCGGAGAAGACCCCGCTCACTGCCCTGGCCTGCCAGGCGCTGCTCGAACGCGCCATGGCCGCCTTCGGCGACGATGCCCCGGCGCAGCTCAGTCAGGTGATCATCGGCGAGCGCGAGACCGGCGAGCAGCTGGTCGACGATGCCCGGGTGGCACTGGTCAGCGCCACCGGCAGTACGCGCATGGGCCGCGAGGTGGGCCCGCGGGTCGCCGCACGCTTCGGTCGCAGCATCCTAGAGCTGGGCGGCAACAACGCCATGATCCTGGCCCCCAGTGCCGACCTCGACATGGCCACCCGTGCCATCTTGTTCTCTGCGGTGGGCACCGCCGGGCAGCGCTGCACCACCCTGCGCCGGCTGATCGTCCACGAGTCGATCAAGGCTGAAGTGATAACGCGGCTCAAGAAGGCCTATGCCGGGGTCTCGATCGGCAATCCGCTGGAGGGCCAGTTGGTCGGGCCGCTGATCGATCAGCAGGCCTTCGATGCCATGCAGGGCGTGCTGGCCAAGGCCCGCGACCAGGGGGCCAAGGTATTTGGCGGCGAGCGCCAGCTAGCCGAGCAGTACGCCAACGGCTACTACGTATCGCCGGCCATCGTCGAGGTCGACGCCCAGGACGAGCTGGTCAGGCACGAGACCTTCGCGCCGATTCTCTACGTGATGAGCTATCGCGAGCTGGATGAGGCCATTGCCCTCAACAACGACGTGCCCCAGGGGCTGTCGTCGTGCATCTTCACCACTGACGTGCGCGAGGCGGAGAGCTTCGTCTCGGATGTGGGCAGCGACTGCGGCATCGCCAATGTCAATATCGGCCCCAGCGGTGCCGAAATCGGCGGTGCCTTCGGCGGCGAGAAGGAGACCGGCGGCGGCCGCGAGTCGGGCTCCGACGTGTGGAAGAGCTATATGCGTCGCCAGACCAACACCGTCAACTACTCCCGCGAACTGCCGCTGGCGCAGGGGATCAAGTTCGACTGACCTCATACGCCCTCGCCTGACTGATGGGGAAACAGGTAGGCGCGCCGCAGGGTCGGGTGCGCAAGGAGACGCGGATATGCAAACACGCTGCCTGTGGGAGACCACTGCCCGCGAAACAGCACCGCCAACGCCGGCGCTGGAAGGGCCCATCGAGACCCGGGTATGCATCGTGGGAGCCGGCATCACCGGCCTGAGCACCGCCCTGCATCTTGCCGAGCTGGGCGTCGACAGCGTGCTGCTCGAGGCTGGTGAGTCGGTGGCCAGCGGCGGTTCGGGTCGCAATGTCGGCCTGGTCAACGCCGGGCTGTGGATTCCACCCGACGATATCGTCGAGGCACTGGGCGAGACCGATGGCGAGCGCGTCAATCGAATACTGGGCGAGGCACCGGCGGCGGTGTTCGATATCATCGAGCGCTACGCCATCGACTGCAGTGCGACGCGTACCGGCACCCTACACTTGGGCCATAGCGCCAAGGGCCGTAACGAGCTGGCTCGGCGCCACGCCCAGCTGATCTCACGCGGCGCGCCGGTCAGCCTGGTCGAAGGTGAGGCGTGCCAGGCGCTTACCGGAACCAGCAGGATCCGGGCCGCCCTGCTCGATGAACGCGCTGGCACACTCAACCCGGCCGCCTATACCCACGGCCTGGCACGTGCCGCCGTCGAGCAGGGCGCGCGCCTGTTCACTCACAGCGCTGCCGACGGCATCGCACGCGACGGCGAGCGCTGGCGGGTGTCCACCGCGCGAGGCGCGGTGACTGCTGACCGGGTGGTGCTGGCCACCAACGCCTATACTTGCGATGAGTGGAATGCGGTCAAGCGACATTACTTTCCCGGCCACTTCTTTCAGGTCGCCTCGCAGCCACTGGAGAGCGACGCCGCAGAGCGCATCCTGCCCCAGCGCCAGGGCGCCTGGGACACCCGCATGGTGCTGAGCAGCATGCGCCGTGACGATCAGGGCCGCCTGATCCTCGGCAGCCTCGGCCAGGGCGAAGGTCGCCCGCAGGCGTACCTCGAGCAGTGGGCCAATCGCATCCAGCGCTGCTACTTCCCCGACCTCGGCAAGGTCGAGTGGCAAACCTCCTGGACCGGGCGCATCGGCTTCACCCCCGATCACACCCTGCGCCTGTTCGAACCACAACCGGGGATTCTCGCCGCCAGTGGCTACAACGGCCGCGGACTGACCACCGGTAGCGTGGTTGGCAAAGGCTTCGCCCACTATATAGCCCATGGCGACGACACCCTGCTGCCGCTGCCGCTCAAGCGCCACGCGCCAGTTAGCGCGCGCAGGCTGAGAAGCGCCGCCTACGAAAGTGGCTTCACGCTCTACCACGCTGGGCAGTGTCTAAGGGTGGTGACCTGAAAAAAACCGCTGCCGAGGCAGCGGTGAAGAGAGCAGCACATACCACTCAGAGACGATCGAACAGCGACATCCCCTGGATGTCGACGAAGGCCCTCTGCGCGGCCTGCAGGCCGACCTGACGCAGGCTGTATTCGGAGATGGCTTCGGCGTAGTCGAGGTCGACCAGATCGGAGAGGGTCTGCTCGTAGTTGAGCATGCGGTTACCGCCCACCGAGTCGACCACGTCGATCTCGTTGAGGCGTGCGCCCACCGAGGCGCGCACGGTGAGGACGTTGTCGAGGCTGTTGTCGAGCTCGCGCATCGAGGTATTGAGGGTGTTACGCAGCGCGGCCTTCTGCTGAGGCGTCTCGGCGGGCTGTTCGAGGACCGCCAGGGCGTTCTCGAAGGTCTTGAACAGGTTGGGCTCCATCTCCGTGGCACGGCCCAGGGTAAAGCTATCGCCGTCGGCCGCTGTGCCGTCCAGGGTCAGGCTCAGGCCGCCAAAGCGGATCTGCTCGCCAGCGACGTAGTCAACGTCCTGATAGTCCCCAGCGGGATCGAGTGCCACCCACTGCTGCGTGGCGGTATCGAAGGTTTCCACCGTATAGGTGGCATCCTCGCCATCCCCACTGAATTCGATGCGGTACTGCTGCCCATAACCTGGATCTGACGAATCCACCACCGTGGGTCCGCCTACGATCACACTGCCCTGATTGTCGCCCATCTCGGTAATGTACTTAGCGCCGCTGGGCACGCTGGCAAATATCTTGTTGCCATTGTCGGTGACGGGCATCAGTCGCGAGGAGTCGATGCGCTGTTCGCGAACGTTGTCGTCGCCGACATAGCTTACCGAGCCATCCGCCTCACGCACGTAGGGCGGGCTGTTGTCCTGGTAACCGCCGAACAGGTAGCGGCCGTTGCCGTCGGTGGCGTTGGCCTGGCCGATCACCGTTTCGTAGATGCCACGCAGCTCGCTGGCGATGGACTCGCGGTCGACGTCACTGAGGGTATCGCTGGAGGCCTGGATCATCAGCGTCTTGGCGCTGGCGATGGCATCGCTGACACTGTTGAGGATGCTCTCCTCCTGGGACAGCGAGTTACGTGCGCTGACCCGGGCATCCATATGCTGTTGGGTAACCGCCTTGGACTGGGCAACGCCCACCGCCCGCGAGGCGGCCTGGGGGTCGTCCGAGGGGTTGACCACGCGCCGCCCGGAGGCGATCTGCTGGCCAACTTTCATGAAATCATTCTGCTGGCGGTTCATGCTCGAGACGCTCTGCTCGAACATGGTCACGGTGCTGACGCGCATTGCGGTTAACTCCTAAACGAATCAGGCACGCAGGCCTAGAATGGTATCCAGCAGCGACGAGCCGATGTCGATGACCCGTGCATTGGCCTGGTAATACTGCTGATAGCGCATCAAGTTGGCAGCCTCTTCGTCGAGGTTGACCCCGGACTCGGACTGCTGCACGGCGCGCAGCTGGTCGGTTAGGCCCTGCTGAGCGTCGAGGTTGACCTGTACGATATTGGTGCGGTTACCCACGTCGCTGACCATGGAGCCGTAGGCCTGGCTGACGCTCGAGGTACCGCCCACCAGCGAGACATCCTGCAACCCCTGCATGGCCAGGGCATTGCGGTTATTACCGGTGCCGGGAGGCGCGGCACCAAGGGTCAGGGTCTGGCCTTCCTCGATATCGCCGAGAGTAAAGGTGACACCGTCGATGGTGATCTCTTCTCCAGCAGTGACCGGATCAAGTGTGGTGACAGTATTATCTGCCGCCGTTATCTCAATGCTGAAGACCCCAGCGGTGTCGATAACCTCCAGCGTATAAGGAGCCCCCCCTTCGTCAAAGACGCCCTCGGCGGCACTAAGTCCGCTGATCGGCATGTCGCCATCCGTCTCGACAAAGCTTGCCGCGGCGATCTTGTCGAGGTCGCTGATCTGGGTCTCCATGCTGGCGCCGGCACGGCGTACCGGTTGCACCTCGAAGCGGTCGCCGTTCTCGAAGCCAGCGCCGTCGAAGCCGATCACCACACCGCCAAAGCTCAGCTCGTTGGTACCTGGATCAAAGGCATGGTCGACCACTCGACCATTGTCCTTGCGCACCACTTCGAAGGCCGGCGCACCACCATCCGTGACCCGCACGGTGTAGTCGGTAGCACGTAAGTCGTCGAGATCGCCAAAGCGCGTCTCAGCAATCTCGACGGCGCTGTTGTTACGCTCATTACGGTAGGCCTGAGGCTGGCCGATACTGAAGAAATCCTCGCCCTGGTCACCGTTGAGGTCCTGGCCCAGGCGATGCTGTTCGTTGAAGCCCGCCGCCAGCGATACCGCCAGTTGGCCGATCTGGTTCTGGGTCTTGTCGAGGGTCTCGGCACGGAAGGTCATCAGCCCGCCGAGTGTGCCGCCGGCCACCGCCCCCTCGTTGAGCTGGGAGACGCTGCCGTTGCCGTCGCGGTAGCCAAGTACCATGCGCTGCGGGTCATTGGCCGACTCGATGGCCTCGAGGTCGAACTGATTGGTGCCCGACACCAGCGGTTGCCCATTGGGCAGCGAGATATTGTAGGTCTTGCCGTCCTGGATATTGACGCGCACATCCATGCGCTTGCTGAGATCGGCAATCGCCTCGTCGCGCTGGTTGAGCAGGCTGTTGGGGGCCTGGCCGGTACGCGCGCGAGCCAGGGCGATCTCTTTGTTCAAGCCGGCGATCTGGTCGGTGAGGTTGTTGATCTGGGTGACTTCGTCCCGGATCTGGCCGTTGACGCCCTGCTGCATGTCGTCCAGATAACGGTCAAAGGAGCGGAACTGGGCACTCAGGGTATCGGCCGCGCCCAACACGCCTTGACGGGCGGCGGGGTCGGACGGCGACCCGGCCAGGTCTTCCATGGCCGAAAAGAATTTCTGCATCAGCGGCGCCAGGCCAGCGTCGCGGTCGGCAAGCAGGTTGTCGATCTGGCTGACCTGGCCCTGGTAAGCCTTGAGCGCGCTGGACGAGCTGGTCGACGCATTGAGCTGGTCGGCCACGTACTGGTTGAACTGCCGCTGGACGTCGTTGACTTTGACGCCGCCCGCCCCACCGCCTTCACCAAGCAGCGTCAGCTCGCGGTTATAGCCCGGAGTGTAGAGGTTGCTGATGTTGTTGCTGGTGGTGTTCAAGGCATTCTGAGCGGCGTTAAGCCCACTCAAGCCGATGGAAAAAATGCTCATGATTCCGTTCCTTTAAGCCAATGCTTGTTATATCGGCAGTGCCATGCACATCTTTAATCAAAACCAGCTGTTGCCCGGTGCAAAAATACTGCCACTGGCAGGCGCCTCGCGGCTGGCCAGCGTCGGGCCGGCAGTATCGATCGGCCCCAGGGTATTCATGATCGAGACCAGCTTGTCGGCGTAGGCCGGGTCAGTGGCGTAGCCACCCTGCTGCAGTGCGTGGGCGGCCCGCTCAGCGTTGGCCGCCTCGACCACGCCGGCATAGCGCGGGTTGTTGCCGATCAGCCCCGCGTAGTCGGTAAAGGCCTCCTCGAAGGAGTCATAGACGCGGAAGCTGTCGGTGATCCGCGTGCGACGGCCGTCGATGTATTCGTGGGTGGTGATATCGGTGGTCTCGCCCTGCCAGCGGCTGCCGGCCTTGATGCCAAACAGGTTGTGACTGTTGCCGCCGCGGGTATCGGGAATCTCATGGCGCCCCCAGCCGGTCTCCAACGCCGCTTGGGCGAGAATCAGCTCGGCCGGTACGCCGGTAGCCCGGCTGGCTGCCTGGGCCGGGGCGGCCAGCTCGTCGACGAAGGCGCGCACGTGGTCGGGCTGGCTGCCACGCGGCTCACTGCGCTCGGCGTGGGCCGGTGCTTCAGAGGACTCGGCGGCGGCGCGTTGAGCACCACGCTGCAGGTCGAGGGCATCCAGGAAGCTGCCCGGCAACACTGCGCTATCAGCGTTTTCAGCGGGCTCCCTGCTGGTCATGTTGCCAGCGCTCAAGCCATCGCTGAGCACCCGCGGCGTGCCGCGGGGAATCCCGGCAATCAACGAGTCGATCTCGCTGTCGGCTTGCTCCCGCCCAGGCAGCATGCCGCGCCCCTCGAGCTGGTTGACCAGCTGTTCGGCCAGCCCGATGCCGCGACCGGAGAGGTGCTGGGCCCACTGCTGGTCAAGTAGTGACTCGTAGAACTCGGTCTGCTGGCTGTGTAGCAGGTCCGAGCGCGGCGTAGCCTCGCGCATGCTCTTCATCATCATCTGCACGAACAGCGCTTCGAACTGCTTGGCCGCCTCGTCGAGGCCGGCGTTGGGGTCGCGGCTGGCGGTATGCCGCAGGCGCTGGATGCCCTGCATGTCGAGGGCGAACTGGCCGCCGAGATCGTTGCTCATCAGAGGATCTCCAGCTCGGCGCGCAGCGACCCGGCGGCCTTGAGCGCCTCGAGGATCGCCATTAGATCATTGGGCGTGGCACCCAGGGCGTTGAGCGCATTGACCACATCGGTGAGATCGGCGCCCTCGACCATCATCAGCGAGGCTTCCTGCTGCTCGACTTCGATGTCGGTGTCGGGCACCACCACCGTCTCGCCCTCGCCAAACGGCGCCGGCTGGCTGACCTGGAAATCGGTGTCGATGATGATCGACAGGTTGCCGTGGGCGACCGCAGCGCGGCGCAGAGTCACGCTGCTGTTGAGCACCACCGAGCCAGTGCGCGAGTTGAGTACCACCTTGGCTGGGGCCTCGTTGGGGGTGACGCGCAGGTTCTCGACCCGGGCCATGAAGTTGACCCGGTCGTTGGGGTCGGCGGGGCCCTGCAGGCGGATGGTGCGGCCATCCTGAGCTGCCGCGACCGGCCAGCCGAAGTCATTGTTGATGGCCTGGACCACCTGGCGCGCGGTGCCGAAATCCGACTCCTTGAGCTGCAGGTCGAGTACGCCGCCGTTGGCGCCCAACTGCAGCGGCACTTCGCGTTCGACCATGGCACCACCGCTGATACGGCCACCGGCCTGCTGGTTGATCTGCACGCTGCTGCCGCCGGCCTCGGCACCGGCACCGCTGACCAGCAGGTTGCCCTGGGCGATGGCGTAGGTGTCGCCGTCGGCGCCCTTGAGCGGTGTCATCAGCAGGGTGCCGCCGCGCAGGCTGCGCGCGTTGCCCACCGAGGAGACGTTGATATCGAGGCGCTGGCCTGGCCGCGAGAACGGCGGCAGGTCGGCGGTGACCATTACCGCGGCAACGTTGCGCAGCTGCATATTGGTGCCCGGCGGCACGGTAATGCCCAGCTGCGAAAGCATATTGGTCAGGCTCTGGCCGGTGAACGGCGCCTGCATGGTCTGGTCGCCGGTGCCGTCGAGCCCCACCACCAGGCCGTAGCCGACCAGGGCGTTGTCACGCACGCCGGCAAAGTCGGCCAGCTCGCGCAGGCGCTCGGCCTGCAGCGGGCTTGCTGCCATGCCCAGCACCAGGGCCAGCATCAGAGCTTGCAGAATGCGGCTGCCACGCAGGAACGTCTTCATCGGCACACGGCTCCGCTAGAAAGGTGAAACATTGAGGAAGAAACGCTGCAGCCAACCCATGTGCTGCGCCTCGTTGATATAGCCATCGCCGACGTACTCGATCCGCGCATCGGCGACCTGGGTCGAGGGCACGGTATTCTGTCCGGTGATGGTGCGCGGGTTGACTACCCCCGAGAAGCGAATGAACTCGACACCCTGATTGATGGCGATCTGCTTCTCGCCACGTACCCGCAGGTTGCCGTTGTGCATCACTTCGAGCACCGACACGGTGATAGTGCCGGTAAAGGTGTTGTTGGCCTGGGAACCGCCGCCACCGGTGAAATCGCTATTGCCAGAGACGTCGAAACCGTAGTCGGCCAGCTGATCGAGCACGTCGGGCAGCTCGAGGAACGACAGCCCCGCCGAACCGCTGCGCCCGGCATTGCTCTGGGCGTTCTTGCTGGCACTGACTTCCTCATCGAGAACGATGGTCAGGATGTCGCCGATCATGCGCGGACGACGATCCTCGAACAGCGGATGATTGCCGCGGCTCGGCTGGTAGATCGAACCGTTGGGCTCGGGGGGCGGGCGGTCGGCAATGTTGACCTGCTCCTGCTCGCCGACCACCGATGGACGCGGCAACTGCGCGCAGCCGGTGACAACGGCGGCCAGCAGCAGCGCGCCGAGCAGCCGCCAACGGCCGCCTGAGGAAGTGTGCCTGTTCATGCTGTGCTCCGCGTCATGCTCACATCTGGCTCAGGCGGGCCAGCATTTCATCGCTGGTCTGTACCGCCTTGCTGTTGATCTCATAGGCACGCTGGGTCTGGATCATGCTGACCATCTCCTCCACCACGTTGACGTTGGAGGTCTCAACGTAGCCCTGCATCAGCCGGCCGGCACCGTTCATACCCGGTATGGTCTCGTTCATCGGGCCGGAGGCGGTGGTCTCGAGGTAGAGGTTGCCGCCGATGCTCTCGAGGCCGGTCGGATTGACGAAGGTCGCCAGGCTAAGCTGGCCGACTTCCAGGCTCTGAGTGCTGCCCGGCTGGGTGACCGAAACGATGCCGTCCTCACCGACGCTGACTGACAGCGCGTTCTCGGGCAGGATGATCGCCGGCTCCACCGGGTAACCGTTGGCGGTGACCATCTGACCGTTCTGGTCGAGCTGGAAGCTACCGTCACGGGTGTAGGCGGTGGCGCCGTCCGGCATCAATACCTGGAAGAAGCCCTTGCCGTTGATGGCCAGGTCGCGGGAGTTCTCGGTCTGCTCCAGGCCGCCCTGGTTGTGCAGGCGCTCGGTGGCCACCGGACGTACCCCGGAGCCGACCTGCATGCCCGACGGCAGCGCGTTCTGGATGTCGTTCTGGGCGCCAGGCTGGCGCAGGTTCTGGTACAGCAGGTCCTCGAACACCGCTCGTGAGCGCTTGAAGCCGTTGGTGCCGACGTTGGCCAGGTTGTTGGATATGACATCCATCTGTACCTGCTGCGATTCGAGGCCAGTCTTGGCGGTCCACAGCGATTTGATCATGGGAACATTCCTTGGGTTGTGACCCGGTGAAAAACCTTAGCCTTGAATGGACAGCAGATTATTGGCGCGCTGGGCATTCTCGTCGGCGCTATCGATCACCTTCATCTGCATGTCGTAGCGACGCTGGGTGTCGATCATCGCCACCATCGACTCGATGGCGCTGACATTGCTGCCCTCGAGCGCCCCGGAGACCACGCGCACGTCCTCGTTGGCGGCGAGGATCGGCACTTCGCCGTCATCCCCCGGCGGCAGCCGGAACAGGCCGTCGTCGCCGCGCATCAGGGTCTGGTTTTCGGGGTCGGCCAGCTTGAGCTGGCCCACCGGCACCAGCGCATTGGGATCCTCTCCAGGGCCAATGGCGCTGATGGTACCGTCGGCGCCGATCGACAACTTGGCCTCTAGGGGCACGATGATCGGACCGTCGGCGCCCATCACCGGGCGCCCAACGCTGGTCAGCATGCCGTTGCCGTCGACCTGCAGGTCGCCGCGGCGGGTATAGGCCTCGCCGCCGTCATCGGTCTGCACAGCCAGCCAACCGTTGCCCTCCACCGCCACGTCGAGCTCACGCCCGGTGGTGCTCACCGGGCCGTGAGAAAAATCCGAGCCCGGGGTGGTGGCGGCCACCGAGGTGCGCGTGGCCAGCAGGCCATCGCCCTCCACCGGCACCGCGCGCATGGCGTGGAGCTGGGCACGGAAGCCCGCGGTGGCGGCATTCGACAGGTTGTGGTTGACCACCGCCTGCTGGTCGAGGCTCTGCTTGGCGCCGCTCATGGCGGTATACAGGATACGATCCATGGTTCAGTCTCCCCGGGGCGTCATCAACGCAGGTTGATGGCGGTCTGCAGGATCTCGTCCTGGGTCTTGATGGTCTGGGAGTTGGCCTGGTAGGCGCGCTGGGAGACGATCATGTCAACCAGCTGCTTGGCCATATCGACGTTGGACTGCTCCACTACCCCGGACTCAATGGAACCGAAGATGCCGGTCCCCGGCGCACCCACTAGTTCTTGGCCGGAAGCGTTGGTGGACGTCCAGCTGTTGTCGCCGTTGGGCTGCAGGCCTTCCGGATTGCGGAAGTAGGCTAGGGCAATCTGGCCGGCGGGCCGCGACTGCTCGTTGGCGTAGTTCATCATGATGGTGCCGTTGTCTTCGAAGGTAATACCGACGAGAGCACCGGAAGTGTAGCCATCCTGGGTCAGGGCGCTGGTGGTGGAGTCGTTACCGAACTGGGTGGAACCGGCCAGGTTGAGTTCGAAGTTCAGCGGCTCAGGATCGTTGCCCAGCGGGGAATCTGGACCAAAATTGATATCCTGCTGCGGAGCTGAGGCTAAGGTGCCGTTGTTGTTGAAGGCGACCTCGAAGTCATTGGCATCATCATAATAGCCATCCATCACCACCTTGGCATTCCAAGCGTTGGGAATTGCAACCGGTGAGAAATTCCCAGTGGCGACTGTCTCAGTCGCCACATCACGGTAATCAGCACCATCGAAATAAAACTGATCACCGTTTTCGTCTTCAAATAGTGGATACTCGTCACCGGCCCCATCTACATGTGTATCTTGTGCTTTCTCATAATACACCGTCACATTGCGCGGGTTACCCAATGAATCATATGTGGTGAAGTTGTTCGAGTAGTGATAACTGAGCTCCTCCGTGCCCCCGCCGGCAGCGTTGACCTGGGTGGTGCTCAAGCCCTCGCCGACATTCTCTCGCGAATCCAGATTGATGGTAGTACCCACGTTCTGGGTGGCATTGGCCGGCATCTCGTCGGCAGGCACGTTGAGCACCTGCGGCTGACCGCCGACTTGCACATCACCAGCAGCGTTGAGGCCGTAGCCCATCAACTGCGCGCCCTGGGCGTTGACCAGGGTGCCATCGGGCGTCAGGCTCAGTTGGCCGTTGCGTGAGTAGACGATCTCGCCGCCCTGCTCATAGCGCAGGAAACCTTGGCCGCTGATGGCCAGGTCGAGGTTGCGGTTAGTCGACTCGAGGTTGCCCTCGTTGAAGTTCTGCACGGTGGCTGAAACCCGTGTGCCCAGCCCCACCGAGCCGGCAAACACATCGGCAAACTGGGTGCTGGCGCCCTTGAAGCCAACCGTCTGCGAGTTGGCGATATTGTTGCCCAGGGTGCCGAGGCTCGATGACGCCGCGTTCAACCCGCTCAAGGCCTGTGAAAAGCTCATGATCTTTCTCCCTGTGTCACCGTGGTGGTAGCTGTTTTTTTACGCTGCATATCGTGAGTGAGGCGCTCAGAGGCGCAGAATCTGACGAATGTCGTCGAGGCTGGCCTGTTCGCTGATGCCGCCCAGGTCGAGGCGCGGCGAGCCGTTGCTGTCAGTGGATACGCCGCTGACCACGGCATAGTTGAGGGCCTTGGCGTCGACGCTGTCATCGCCGGCGGAGGCTTCGAAGGAGATGCTGTAGGCGCCCTCCGGCGCCATCTCGCCGCTGTCGAGCTTGCCGTCCCACTCGAACGACTCGACCCCCGACGACACCGCACCGATATCGAAGCTGCGCACCACCTGGCCGCCACCGTCGCGAATCGTCGCCTTGACGTTGTCTGCCGACTTACCGAGTTCGATGCCAAACGGCGTGGCGCCGTCCTTGCCAACCAGGATGCGATCGCCGGGCACCAGCACGCCCTGGCCGATCAGGCCGACGGCTTGAAGGGTGTGGCCGGCATCGATCTGGCCGGTGATACCCTCGAGGGTGCTGTTGAGCTCCTCGATGCCGCTGACGGTGTTGATCTGCGCCAGCTGCGAGGTCATCTCGGCATTTTCCATCGGATTGAGCGGATCCTGGTTCTGCAGCTGGGTGATCAGCAGAGTCATGAAGTTTTCGCGCAGGTCCTCGGACTGACGCGCGCTGCCGGCGCCGGCGGTGGCATTCATGCTGTTGATGACGCTGCTATCGATGACGTTGGACACGATCAGCCCTCCCCGATGGTCAAGGTCTTGAGCATCATCTGCTTGCTGGTGTTCATCACCTCGACGTTGGCCTGGTAGGAGCGCGACGCCGAGATCATGTTGACCATCTCGTGGACCGGCTCGACGTTGGGCATCTGCACATAGCCCTGCTCGTCGACCAGCGGGTGCTCGGGCCGGTATTCCATGCGCAGCGGGCTCTGGTCCTCGACCACTTCGCTGACGCGCACGCCGCCCACGCCGTGGCGGCCCTGGGCCTGGGTCTCGAACATGACCTGCTTGGCGCGGTAGGCCTCGCCGTCGGGGCCGGCCACACTATCGGCATTGGCCAGGTTGCTGGCGGTGGCGTTCATACGCTGCGACTGGGCGCTCATCGCCGAACCGGATATATCGAAAACGGAAAACATCGACATGGACTGCTCCTGTTACTCGGACTGCATGGCCGACTTGAGGCCCTGAATGCGACTGTTGATCATGGTCAGTGCCGCCTGGTAGCGCACCGCGTTATCGGCGAACTGGGTGCGCTCACGGTCCATGTCCACGGTGTTACCATCCAGACTCGGCTGGTCCGGCACCCGGTAGAGCAGCTCTTGGGTGGCCGGTGCGCTGGCCTGGGCGGGAATGTGCCGCGCCGACGTGGTGGCCAGGGCCAGGCCACGGCCACCGGACCGCCCGCTCTCCATCACCTTGGAAAGCTCGCGGGAGAAATCCATGTCGCGCGCCTTATAGTTGGGCGTGTCGGCGTTGGCGATATTGCCCGCCAGCACTTCGTGGCGCTCGGCGCGCAGATTGAGGGCTTCCTGATGGAAATTCAGGGCACCCGAGAGTTTGTCGATCATCCGCTGAGCCTCCCTTCTCGATGGCCGTTGGCGGCCCTTGGGGTATTGGGTCAGCGTGGAGAATAGATGAGCCGGCGTCAGGACAAAGTCACAAACAAGGGCCGCTTTGCGCGTCATTTTCGGCGTTGCGTTTCTGCCAAGCGGCCTAGAATCGTGATCCTCGGTCAACCTCGCCTGCGCGCTGCAGAGGACGTCACCATGCCGCTAGTTCATCTTGTTCGTACTGTTATTGCACCGCGACTGGGGCAGGCCGCACTGCTGGCGGCGCTATGCCTGGGCCTGCCGACGGTGGCCAGCGCCGACGCCTCAAGCCAGTTGCTGGTCGAGCGCGTGCACGGCTTTTTATACGAGCGCAGCCAGTCGCTGGGCAGCGAGGTGCATATCGAAGTGCATCCGCCCTCGGCGCATCTGCCGGCGTGCGAGTCGCCGGAACCGTTTATCCCTAATGAACGCGCCCCATCTCAGGGACGGATCTCGGTGGGGGTGCGCTGCGGCGATCAGGGCCAGCAAATCCGCTACATGCAGGCCACGGTGGCGGTAATCGGCGACTATGTGGTGTTGCGCCAGGACATCCCCGCCGGCACCGTGATCAATGCCGACATGCTCGAACTCAGCGAAGCGGAACTGGGTAGCCTGCCGCGCGGCGTACTCACCGACCTCGATCAGGTCATCGGCCAGGAGAGCGCCCGGGCACTGCGCGCCGGCAGCGCCATTACCTCGCAGCAGCTGCGCGAGGTCACGCTGGTGGAACGCGGCGCCTCGGTACGCATCGAAGCGGTAGGCAATGGCTTTGCGATCAGCCGCGAGGGACAGGCCCTGGACAGCGGCGGCATGGGCCGCGAGGTCCGCGTGCGGCTAGCCAATCGCGAGATACTCAACGCAGAGGTCAGCGGCCGCAATCGGCTCAGCGTCGATTTTTAACCTCGGCGCCGTTTGTCAAAAATAGTATTCAAGTTCGCCCTCTCCCCGCCGATACTAGGGGAAAGGACTGAACGAGAGAGGCTTCCCGTGAAAATCGATAGCTCCCATCCCCTGGCGCGCCCACAGCAAGGCGAGCCCGGCAATACCAGCAAGACGGCGGCGACCGGCAACGCGCCGGCCAAGCCCGGCAGCCCGGCAGCGGTCACGCATTTGAGCGATACCGGCGCCAGCAGCGGCCAGGACATCGACATGGCCCGCGTCGAGGAGATTCGCCAGGCGATCAGCGACGGCAAGCTCGACATCCGCGCCGAGCGCATCGCCGACGGCTTGATCGACAGCGTGCGCGACATGCTCGGTCACGACAGCGGCAAGCCGCGCTCATGAGCCTGGTCGCCCACCTGACCCGCCAGCAGCAGCGCCTCGAGGCGCTGGTCTCGCTGCTCGAGCAGGAGCGTGAAGCGCTCTGTGCCGGACACGTGGATGGCCAGCAGCTCAACGAGCTGGCGGCCGGCAAGCAGGCCCTGTTCGATGAGCTCGACCGACTCGAGAGCCAGCGCCGCAGCGCCCAGCACAAGCTCGGCTACGCAGAGGGACTGACCGGCGCCGAGGCCGCGGCCCGCGATGCCGGCTGTTTGGACGCCTGGCTTGCGATGCGCGACAGCGCCGAGCGCGCCCGCCACCTGAATGCACAGAACGGCGAGCTGATCGCCACCCGCCTCAGTCACAATCAACGCACGCTCAACTTCCTGCACGAGGCCGCCGGCAAGGCACTCTATGGGCCAGACGGCCAGGCCAAGCGCAAGGGATTGGCGGGAATCGCCTCACAAGCCTGACGCCAGCCTTGACCTCAACGCAGCGCCTGATCAATAGTCGGTTACATCGACATAACATTCGTCAGGCTGGCACGCTGCCCTCGAGGTATGCGCTGCTCCTGGCCTTGCAGCTAGAGACCAGGATGGAGACCGGCATGCCCCCCTTCGCAGAGCAAGACAGCGCGACGCACAGTGCTGCCCCTCCCGCCGGCCACTCTCAGGACGATACACTCCTGGTACTCCCCGACGCACTGGCCAAGGTACTGGGTGACAATCGCGCCCTGCCCTCACTGCCGGCGTCGGTGATGCAGATCGTCGCCCTGGCTGAATCGCCGGATGCCAACCTTCAGGATTTCACCGCCGCCATCGAACGTGACCCGGCCCTGACCCTGCGCATACTGGGACTGGCCAACAGCGTCTTCCACGCCTATGACACGCCCGCCGAGACCTGCCAGGAAGCCATCACCCGGCTGGGAATCGATGCCACGCTGTCGGTAGCGTTGGGCTTCGGACTCGCCAGTCAGCAGCAGTTCCGCGCTCGCGGCCTCGACCTGAGCTATTTCTGGCAGCGCGCGCTGATCAGCGCGCTGACAAGCTACACGCTAGCCAGGCAGCTGGCGCTGCCCTCACCGGGGCGCGCCTTTACCCTTGGCCTGCTACAGGATATCGGCATGCTGGCCCTCGACGCCTGCCTGAGGCGGGGCTACGCCGCGCTACTGTCAAGCGTCGATGACCACGCAGCGTTGAGTGCTGCCGAACACAAGGCGTGGGGCTGCGATCATGCGCTGGTTGGCGCCTGGCTGGCCCAGCGCTGGGGCCTACCCAAGCAGTTGGTCAGCGGCATTGCTAACAGCCATCTACCGCTGGACCAGGTATTGATCGGGCAGCGCTGCGTCAATGCCGCCGGGCCGCTGGCCGAGGCGTGGCTCGATTGCTCCGCTGCTGACAATCACGCCGCAACGGACGACATGCCGCTGACCGACATGTTGCGGGAGTTGGTACCGACGCTGGGCATCGATGAAGACGCCTTGATAGAGCTACTCTGCGGCCTGCAGGAAACGCTGCCCCCTACCGCAGAGCTGATGCATATCAGCTGCCCACCGGAATTCGACGCTACCCGCACCCTGCTCGAGGCCAAGCAGCAGCTACATGCCCACCACCTCAAGCTCAGCCAGCAGCTGCTCAACCAGCGCCTGGAGATCGAACGCCTGCGTCTGCGCCAGGCCGATCTCACCCAGCGAGTCAGCCATGATCCGCTAACCGGCCTCTTCAATCGCGCCCACCTCGAGGCGCTGCTCGAGCAGCATTTTCGCGAGGCACTCGACCAGGGAAACGAACTCAGCCTGGTGTTCATCGATCTCGACTACTTCAAGCAGCTCAACGACCAGCATGGCCACCGACTCGGCGACGAAGTGCTCAAGGGTTTCGCCGGCCTGCTGCGGGAGCTGCTGAGTCATGACATACTCGGGGGACGTTACGGCGGGGAGGAGTTCGTACTGTTCTTGCCCGGCGCCGGAGCCGAGGCCGCTATGCGCCTGGCCGAGACGCTGCAGCAGCGAATGGCGTCACGCACCCTGGCGGTGACCGTCGACCACAACGCCATTCGTGTCAGCGCCTCAATGGGCGTGGTAAGCCTGGTCGACAGCGATTTCGTCAACGCCGAGGACCTGATCCAGGCCGCCGACCAGGCGATGTATATCGCCAAGCGCGCCGGCCGTGGACGCATCGCCCGCTACTGTGATGGCGTGGAGGAAGAACCACAGCAGGACAGTGTCTAAGCACTCAGCCCTGACGCTCTTCTCCGCGGCGCCGCTCCACCGCCCGCCTCACCCCAGCCCCCAGCAGCAGCAGCAGTGCCAGCGCCAACAGCGGCAGGATCACGTCGATGCTCAACGCATCGCCGGTTTCCACCGCTTCCAGTGCGCCGTGAATAGCGCTGGCATACACCGCCCATTTGATGCCCAATCCGATCACCGCGGCAATCACGAAGGTGCGCAGCGGCAGGTGCAGCAGGCCAGCGGCATAGTTGATCACCGAGTGGGGAAAGCCCGGCAGCACGCGAAAGGCGCACTGGGTCAAGGCGTCGCTACGCCGGCTCATGACGTACATGATGCGCCGTGTCAGCCCCTTGGGAGTGTAGCGCTGGCGAAAGGTGGCAGCCAGCCAGTAGGCGCCGAGCGCACCGCCGACGCTACCAACGATCAGCATCAGGGTGGCCACCCAGGGCGGATGGAACGGGGCAATCAGCCACAGGCCGATGCTGCCCGGCAGACCCACGGCCAGGGTCACGGCCATCACCGCCATCACCGCCAGCATGGTCAAGGGGTGGTGAGAGGCCTCGTCGGCCCACTGGCGAAAAGCGCTCAAGTCCGGTGACTGCCACACCCACAGCAGTACCGCCATCAGGAGCGAGGCGCCGATCGCTACCAGCCGCCAGTGGCCGCGCGCTTCGCGCACCTCGTCGTTCATGTCGCTTTGCATCGAGCCTTCCCAGCCTCTGCAGCCAAGTTCAAAAGGCTCCAATGGTGCCACGAAACGCCGCCGACATCATGCCGTCTACCGTCAAACCATCTCCGAATCGCTAGTAAAGCAAGCAGCGTCGGTAGCGAGGGACGCCGGCGGCAGGTCGAAGAGGGGGTTCTGCGCCATGGGTGAGGAACACTGCTCCGAACGGGCTGGCCATGGATGGCCAGCCCCGGTCCTGCAAGCGAAGCAGGATGCGAAAGCGCAGCAGGGCGCAGGTAGCGCCCAGGGATGGTTTACGGCGCCCCCTCGTAGGCCTAGCGGCGGATCAGTCCCGAGCGAGGCCGGCAACAGTTAACCCATCGGCGGGGGCGTATCGTCATCCTGCTGGGCAAGCATCGATGAGGCCGGGTTGCCCGGTTGAATTCGCTGATCGATGTAATGCAACACGCTGAGTTGCACGACCAGGATCGACACGCACAGCATCAAGCTTTTCCACATGACGGCAGGTTCCAGGTACCGAAGCAGGTGCTCCAACAGCGCTAATATAAGCCCTGCCGCATAACCGCAACAACGTTTTTTACGCAGCGCTGCTGCGGTCTATAGACGCGCCTCGACGCGCTCCAGGATCTGCCGGCTGACCCTATTGACCAGCGGCTTGGCGGCACGATTGACGGCGCGCTCCAGCAGCCGGTTGTTGATGCGATAGTCGATGGTCAGCGACACCTCGGTGCCCTCGCCGACCTCGCGCAGTCGGTAGCAGCCCTGGTTGCGCACGCCGTCCAGCGACTCCCAGGCCAGCCGTTCGGGCGCCTGGCGCTCGGTGATCTCGACGTCGAAGGTCCAGTCCATGCCCACCGCGTGCACATGCCAGCGATAGCGCTGCCCGCCCAGCGGCTCGATGGCCTCGATCAGGTCGGAGTAGTCGGCGAAGTCCTCCACCCGCTCGAGCAGGGCAAAGACCCGCTCCGGGGTAGCCGGCAGAATGGCGCTGTGCTCAATGGTGGCCATGACGATCCTTGCAGTAGTGACGACGCTGCCCCGAGAGTACCGGGCCGGCCGGCGTATAGCCAGGCTCCAGCAGCGCGGCTACAATGGCGCCGCTACCGGACCGGACCCCGGACAAATTCTCCGACAAGGGCTGCCCCATGACAACCGATACTCGACCCGCCGTGGTGATCTACTCCGGCGGCATGGATTCCTACACCGTGCTTCACCGCGCCGTGCGCGAAGGCCATCGCGTCCACGCGCTCTCCTTCGACTACGGCCAGCGCCACGCCCGCGAGCTGGACGTGGCACGCAGCGTCTGTGAGCACCTCGCGGTGGCCCATCAGGTGGTCGATATTCGCGCCATCCACGGCCTGATCGACAACTCGGCGCTGACCGATGCCAGTCGTGCGATGCCCGACGGCGGCTACGCCGCCGACAACCTGGCCGCCACCGTGGTGCCCAACCGCAACATGATCCTGCTCTCGCTGGCCATCGCCCAGGCAGTCAATATCGGCGCGCCCCGGGTCTACTATGGCGCCCACGGCGGCGACCACGTGCTCTACCCCGACTGTCGCCCCGAGTTCGTCGAGCGCATGAACGCGGTGGCGGCGATCGCCAACTTCGATGCCGTGGAGATCATCGCCCCCTACCTGTACCGCAGCAAGGACGAAATCCTCGCCGATGGCCTGGCCATGGGCCTCGACTACGCCGAGACCTGGACCTGCTATCGCGGCGAGGCGCTGGCCTGCGGCAGCTGTGGCAGCTGCCGCGAGCGCCTGGCGGCCTTCGCCGCCAACGGCGTTGGCGATCCGATTGCCTATTCACCGCGCCACGACAGTGGGGTATTGCGCTGATGTACCACGTCAAGGAGGCCTTCTACACTCTGCAGGGCGAAGGGGCCCGTGCCGGGCGAGCCAGCGTATTCTGCCGCTTCAGCGGCTGCAACCTGTGGAGCGGCCGCGAGGCGGATCGAGCCAGCAGCGTGTGCACCTTCTGCGATACCGACTTTGTCGGGGTCGATGGCGAGGGTGGCGGTCGCTTCGCCAGCGCCGCGGAACTGGCCGCGCACTTGCAGGCGATGTGGCCGGTGGCCAGTGAAGGGGCTACGCCCTATGTGGTCTTTACCGGCGGCGAGCCGCTGCTGCAGCTCGACGCCGCGTTGATCGACGCCCTGCATGCGATTGGCTTCGAGATCGCCGTGGAGACCAACGGTACCCTGGCGCCCCCCGCCGGCATCGACTGGCTATGCGTAAGCCCCAAGGGCAGCAGCCGGCTGGCGGTCACCGCCGGCGACGAGCTCAAGCTGGTCTATCCGCAAGCGGAAGCGCCGCCGGAGCGCTTCGCCGAACTCGATTTCGCTCACTTCTACCTGCAGCCGATGGATCTGGCACCGCGTGGCGGCCACGGCACGACACTGGCGGCGACCCTGGCCTACTGCCTGGCCACGCCGCGCTGGCAGCTGTCGCTGCAGACCCACAAGATTGCGGGGTTCGCATGACGCTATTCGTAAATCGCCTGACCCAGCTCGACGTTTCGCTATGGTGCCCGAAGCGCGGATTGATCGGCGCCAGTTGGCATGTCGATGCCGAGCTCGACGGCGCACTGGGCGAGGACGGCATGCTGTTCGACTTCGGCGAGGTCAAGCCGTGGATCAAGTCGCGACTGGATGCCGGCGCCGACCATACGCTACTGGTACCGAGCCGCGCGCCGGGCATCAGCGTTGAGGAGTGCCGCGAGGGACTGGCGATACGCACTCAGCTGCCCTACCCGATGGAAGTGCGTGGCCCACGCCAGGCCTTCACCCTGTTGCCCTGGCAAGCCATCGGCGCCGAGCGGCTCGGCGAGCACCTGGCCAAGGAGCTGATGCGACGCCCTCCCCCGCGTGTCGTGGCGATCCGCCTAGGGCTGCGTGACGAAACCATCGACGGCGCCAGCTATACCTACAGCCATGGCCTCAAGCGGCATGCCGGCAACTGCCAGCGGATTGCCCACGGCCACCGCTCGCGTCTCGAGGTATGGCGTCAGGGCCGACGCGACACCGGGCTGGAAGTACGCTGGGCGAACTGGCTGGCGGATCGCTACCTGGTCGACGCCGAGGATGTCATCGACGACGGCGACGCCGATACGCTGCGCTGCCACTATCAGGCCCCCCAGGGCAGGTTCGCCCTGTGCCTGCCTCGTGCGCGCTGCGCCGTGCTGCCGTGTACCACCACCGTCGAGCAGATTGCCGCGTGGCTCGCCGCGAAAATCGCCCGGGAGTGCGGCGAACGCATCCGTGTCAAGGCCTTCGAAGGGATCGACAAGGGCGCCATCGCCGAGGCGGGGCCGTGAGCGAGGCGGGCTGCCGGCCGGGCTGCGGTGCCTGCTGCATCGCGCCCTCGATCAGCTCGCCGATTCCCGGCATGCCCCACGGCAAGCCGGCCGGAGAACGCTGCGTACAGCTCGACGAAGACAACCTGTGTCGGCTGTTCGGCGATCCGCGCCGCCCGGCGGTATGCCGGGCCTTCGACTTCGACGCCGAACTATGCGGCGAGCGGCGCAGCGAGGCGCTGGCGCGCATCGCTGCATTGGAGCTCAGCACCACCGACGCCTGACCCGCCGCCTAGTTGTCCATGCTGACCGCGACGCGCTGATCGAGCAAATTGCGCCAGCGTACCAATACCGGCGCATCGCTGTGCGAAACCACACTGAGCAGCCGCCGTAACTCGTCACGCGCCTTGCCGTCGGCCGGGTCGATCAGCGTCAGCCACAGCTCCAGGGCATGCAGCTGTTGGTGCAGGTTCTCATGCTCGCGAGCCTGTGCCAGCGCCTGCTCGGCCAGCGCCCGTATCGCCTCGCGGGGGTGACCGAGGTGGTGACGCACCCGTGCCAGCTGCGTGGCAATCTCCGGCAGGTAGAGCGAGCCGCGCTCCTGGGCCACCAGCAGACACTGGTCGAGGTAATCCTCGGCGCGGGCGTACTCGCCCAGCGCCACGCAGGCGTCGACGTACCACAGCACCGGCCTGGTATACCGCTCGCGCCCGGTCACCTCGTCGAACTCCTCCATCCCCGCCTGCAGCATCACCAGGCCTTCGGTGTCACCGGCCAGCGCCCGCTGCCAGCCGATCAGGCTCTGCGACGACACCTGCCACAGATGCAGATCCGGGGTACCAGTCAGCTCGAAGGCACGCTGTGCGCGCATGCCGGCCAGGTGCACATGTCCCAGCTGACGGTACACCGCCGCCGAGAACAGCAGCGCCATGGCCAGCGAGCCGGGGTGTTTGAAGCGTTCAGCGAGGCGGATGGCGGCTTCGGCCTGCTGCTCGGCGCGGCGGTAGTCGCCGCGCAGGCACAGCGCCCAGCCCTGGTAGCAGGACGCCGCGACCTGAGGATGATCGGAGAACGGCAGCCACTCGATCATCATCGGCTGGTTGAGCGGGTCGATCTCCTCGAGGTGGTCGTAGGCCTGACGAATGCGTCCGGCCCAGTATTCGCAGGTGGCCTGGGCGTAGTCGGCGAGGCGCTGGTAGCGCACGTCGTCGAGGCGCGCGGCCAGGGCAGAAAGGTTGGACGCCAGTGAAAAGGCGTCGGCATGCGCGTGGCGCTGGCTGCAGCCTACCCACAGCCCCCACTTGACCAGGAAGCGCTGCTCGAGATCGGCCTCTTCGGAGTCCTCCTTACTGCTTTCGCTGGCCATCAGCTCACGGGCGCGCACGAAGCTTTCGTGGGCGGTCGGCGAGCCGTGGCCTTCGAGAGCGAAGGCGGCCTGGCCACGCACGGTCAGCAGGCTGATCTCGCGTTCGCCCTGGTCGTCGACGTGGCGCAGGCTGGCAAGCCCGAAGTCGGCCATCTTCAGCGCGGTACGGTTGGCACTGACCTTGAGCGCCTCG
The DNA here is from genome assembly GCF_002286975.1 of Halomonas salipaludis. GTDB lineage: Bacteria > Pseudomonadota > Gammaproteobacteria > Pseudomonadales > Halomonadaceae > Franzmannia > Franzmannia salipaludis. The sequence continues at coordinate 243,254 of NZ_NSKB01000001.1, read as the reverse complement.
CGGGCGGCCAGCTCGAAGTAGCGCGCGCCGCGAGCGTAGTGGCCGCTGCGGCGCAGATGGGTGGCGAAATCGCCGGGGTGGCGACTGATCCACATCGGGAAGCGCTCCTCGATGAGGTTGACCACCTGCAGGTGAATACGCATGCGCAGGTCGCGGGGACAGGAGAGGTAGGCCGCTTCCTGCAACAGCTGGTGGCTGAACTGGTAGTCGAATTCGCTGCCGCTGTCGCAGGCCTCGATGACCTCGAGGCGACACATCTGCTCCAGCGCCTGCTTGAGCCGCGCCGGCTCCCAGCCGCTGCACTCGACCAGGAAGTCGAGCCGGAACTGACGCCCCAGCACCGCCGCCACGTGGGCGATCTCACGATCCACGTCGAGCTGGTCGATGCGGCTGGCAAGCAGGCCAAGCAGGCCGCGGGGCAGCTCGTCGAGCTGTACGCTGCGCCCCTCGCGGCGGTCCATGTCGAGGCGTCGGCAGATCTCCTGCAGATAGAGCGGCACACCGTCGCAGCGCTCGATCAACTGATTACGCAGCCGCGGGCTGAGATGCAGCCGATAGCGGCGCGCCAGCTGCGACAACAGTCGCGACGACTGCAATGCATCGAGACGCCCCAGCGCAATCTGCTGGTCCCAGTGCAGCTTGGCCGGTAGCGGCTCGCGGCCATGATGGCTGGCCACCATCAGCAGCGGACAGTTGATCGGCAAGCGTGCCTGCAGCCCGGAGAGCACCTTGAATGAGAGCTCATCCAGCCACTGCAGGTCGTCGATCATCATCACCAGCGGCCGCTCCTGGGTGAGCAGCTCGATCAGCCGTCGCATCAGGCTGACCACTAGCTCCACGGCTTCACCGCTCTGCGCCGACGTCGATACCTCTTCGGGCTCGCGAACACCAAGCGCCTCCTCGAGCAGCTGACGCTTGGCAGCGTCCAGATTGAGCCCCGGCAGTTGCTCGAGCAGCGTGCCGAACGCCTGGGCATCGACGTTATCGCCCAGGTGCCAGTGCAGCAGCTGGCGCGCCACGCCATAAGGGACCTGCACCGAGAGTCGCGTGGTCGGCTGCCAGCACACCGCCGCATCGAGGCTCTGCTCGACCTGGCGAAAGCCGACCAGCAACGCCGACTTGCCCATCCCCGAGGCGCCGCGTACCAGCACGCTCTGGCGCAAGCCGATACCGGCCCGGGCCAGGGCGTCGCGCAGCTTGCGCAGCGCTGCCTCGCGACCAATCAGGCTGGGCGGCAGCGCCTCGCGGCCGCCCTCGTTGGTGCCCAGCACCAGGGCGCGCAGGCGAATCTTGCCGTCGCTAGCCAGCAGCCGCGACGATAGCCGCGGCTGCAGGTCGAGCGCCGGCGGCATGTGCTGGCTCGACTCCTGGGAGATCACCAGCTCGCTGCCTTCGGCGGCGCTCATCAGCTCCAACGACACCTGGGTCACCTGGCCAAGCGGGTCGACCAGCTGGCGCTCGGGCAGATACACCACGCGGCCGCTGTTGAGACCAGCGGCCAACTCGAAGCTGGGAATCGCCGCGTCGCCACTCCAGTGGCGCGCGCTCTCCTCGGGCAGCGCACGCCGGCAGTGTTCGTAGAGTGCTACCAGCTCGGCAAGCTGATGGGCCGGGCCGTGGGTGCCAAAGCAAGCCAGACCGAGGCCACCGGTGGCGCCGGGCAGCCAGAAGCCGCCCAGGTGGTGGCACTGTTGCTCGAGCCAGCGCATCAGCTCGATCTGCAGCGCCAGGCAGGCACGGGTCTCGGCGCGATCCTGCCACTCACCCTTGAGGCGCAGGCGGATTGCCATCACCGACAGCTGGCGCTGCTCGATCTCCTCGTCGCGTAGTGGCGAGCTGTCGGCGGCCAGTGCCCGCGAGAAGGCGCCCTGGGGCGAAAGCCGCTGCAACTCACCCTTGCCATCGGACCAGTGGCGAGCGAGCTGCAGAAAGGTCGGTTCGGGCTGCTGGCCGGAGAGCGCCAACAGCTGCAGATAGGCGTTGTACTGCTCATGGGCGGCAGCCGACTGGCCCTGCTCGGCAAGCTGGCGCACCAGCCGCTCGTGGAAGGGGCCGTAGCCGGAAAAGCGGCTGACCAGCGCCCGCAGCAGGTGCTCGGGCACTTCGTCGTGGGACTCGAGCACGGCCTCGGCATAGGCAATGACGCGCTGGCGCCACTCGTTGCGCACACGCAGCAGCCAACGCTGGAAATCGGCGCAGGCCGACAGCTGCAGTTCTTCGACCAGGTCGCCGCGGTAGATGTCGAGGATCGACTCGAGAGCGACGATATCGGCCGGGGCATCGAGCATCTCCTGCAACTCGTGGAGGTCGAACGCCCACTCGTCGGGCAGCTTGAAGGCGATGGTCTGGCGCGACACCACCAGCACCCGCTCGGCCTGATCACCCAGCGACTGGCGCAGGCAGTGCAGCGCATGGCGCAGGTTGGTACGCCCCGACGAGAGCCCCTGGTCGGGCCACAGCAGTTCGGCCAGGGTCGAACGGTTGACCGGCTGGCGATGCAGCAGCAGATAGACCAGCAGGGCCTTGACCTTGTCGTAGCTGAACTGGGAAAGGCTGTCCTCGCCGAGCATCAGGGAAAAATGACCGAATAGCGCTAATTGCTCGTTGACAGGTGATTCCCGCATCATGATGGTTCCTGCGTTATTATCTGCTCAGTATCCCGTACGTCTGTCCGTGCGGCTCATGCGGCGCACGGCAGGCCGCTGTGGAAGCGAAACTCGCTGTCCTTGCGCTCGATCAAGTCGGCTTCACACTCGGCGAAGAAGACGATACGCGCCTCGACCTGGGCATCGCCCCCCTCCTCGGCATAGCGGCGCGCCAGCATCAGGTAGTCCTCGAAGTGGCGCCCTTCCGACTTAACCAGACTGCGATAGAACTTGGCAAGTTCAGCGTCGAGGTGCGGAATCAGCCGCGCGAAACGCTCGCAGCTACGCGCTTCGATATAGGCCCCGATAATCAGTATATCGACCAGTCGCGCCGGATCTTCAGCGCGCACATGGCGGCGCAGACCTTCTGCGTAACGCGAAGCGCTGAGATGGCGGTAGGTCACGCCGCGGGTCTCCATGACCTTGATCACTTGTTCGAAGTGCAGCAGCTCCTCACGGGCCAGCTGCGACATCTTGGTCAGCAGCAGCGGCCGATCCACGTAGCGGTACATCAGGCTCATCGCCGTGGAGGCGGCCTTCTTCTCGCACTGGGCGTGATCGATCAGCAGCAGCTCCTGATGCTCGAGCGCGGCGGTAATCCAGGCCTCGGGGGTGGGGCAGCGCAGGAAGCTGGTCAGCGACTCGGGCAGCAGCGCCTCGGGTGCGTCTTGCATGGTTGGATTCTCTTGCATGTGTTGGCCGTTGCTCGGCTGTGGCTGTAGACAATCGACGTCAGACATTTCTAGGGTTCGGCGTCGCTGCGTGCCTGGGCGGCGGCATTCAGTGCCTGGTTGAGCACCGCGTAGAGCTCGGCCGGCCCCAGCGCTTCAGCGCCGTTGCGCGGCGCAAGGCCGTAGCGGGTCATGTCGTTGATGCGCTGGCGCCCGACCCGCAGCAGTTCGATGGCCCGCGACAGCGCCGGCTGCTCGGGGCGAAAGCGAATCCGGTAGCGCACCAGCTGCGCCTCGAGCAGCGCGGCATCGGTGACCTCCAGGTAGCGCTCGGCGACCGCCACGCGCAGCGCGTCAAGCGACTGCATGCGCGCCTCGCGCTCGGCACCGGCGTAGCCCAGCCAGTCGCGAATTTCACGATCATGGCGCTGGCAGCCACGGCAGGTGGTATCGCCCACCGTGGTCGAACACAGGCCCACGCAGGGCGACACGATCCGACGACTCATGAGCCTCTCCCGCTGAATCCGTCAGGCAAATTCATGGCGCCGATGGTACCGCGTCGAGCCGCCCGGAGCACCCTCGATCTGGTCGCCGCATGTCCGTCGAACATCACGGCGACCAAAGTTGAAGGCCCACCACGCCGCGCTTCCTTAACATTGTCGACAGTTTCACGTATGATCCGCTGCACCCATTCACATGGTTACCGCGAGAACCAGGACGGCATACGACTGGCGCCGGGCAACCGCGCCCGGCACCGGACGACGTCCTGGCATAGACACTTGATGAGGGCCCTATCGTGCTTGAAGCTTATCGCCAACATGTCGAGGAACGTGCCGCCGAGGGCATTCCGCCGAAACCCCTTAACGCCGAGCAGGTCGCAGCGCTGATCGAGCTACTCAAGACACCGCCGGCGGGCGAGGAAGAGTTCCTGCTCGAATTGATCACCGACCGCGTGCCGCCAGGTGTCGATGAGGCCGCTTACGTCAAGGCCGCCTTCCTCAGCGCCATCACCAAGGGCGAAGCCAGCTCACCGCTGATCGACAAGATCCACGCCGTCAAGCTGCTCGGCACCATGCAGGGTGGCTACAATATCGCCACCCTGGTGGAACTGCTCGACAACGACGAGCTGGCCCGCGAGTCCGGCGAGCAACTCAAGCACACCCTGCTGATGTTCGACGCCTTCCACGACGTCGCCGAGCGCGCCAAGAACGGCAACGCCGTGGCCAAAGACGTGCTGCAGTCGTGGGCCGACGCCGAGTGGTTCCTGGCCAAGCCCAAGCTCGAGGAGAAGGTCACACTGACGGTGTTCAAGGTGCCCGGCGAGACCAATACCGACGACCTCTCGCCGGCCCAGGACGCCTGGTCGCGCCCCGATATCCCGCTGCATGCCAACGCCATGCTCAAGAACCCGCGCGACGGCATCGAACCGGAAGTGCCCGGCAGCAAGGGACCGCTGGCACAGATCGAGGCGGTCAAGGCCAAGGGCTACCCGGTTGCCTACGTCGGCGACGTGGTCGGCACCGGCTCCTCGCGCAAGTCAGCCACCAATTCGGTGCTGTGGTTCTTCGGCAACGATATTCCCTACGTACCCAACAAGCGTACCGCCGGCTACTGCTTCGGCGGCAAGATCGCGCCGATCTTCTTCAACACCATGGAAGACGCCGGCGCCCTGCCTATCGAGTTCGATGTCACCAAGCTCGAGATGGGCGACGTCATCGACGTCTACCCCTATGAGGGCAAGGTCTGCAAGCACGGCAGCGACGAGGTGCTCTCCACCTTCGAACTCAAGACCCGGGTGATTCTCGACGAAGTGCGCGCCGGCGGCCGTATTCCGCTGATCATTGGCCGCGGCTTGACCGATAAGGCGCGCAACGAGCTGGGCTTGGAAGCCTCCGAGGTATTCAAGACCCCAGAGCAGCCGGTCGACACTGGCAAGGGCTATACCCTGGCCCAGAAAATGGTCGGCAAGGCCTGCGGCATGGACGGCGTGCGTCCCGGCATGTACTGCGAGCCGAAGATGACCACCGTCGGCTCCCAGGATACCACCGGCCCGATGACCCGCGACGAGCTCAAGGACCTGGCCTGCCTGGGCTTCCAGACCGACCTGGTGATGCAGTCGTTCTGCCACACCAGCGCTTATCCCAAGCCGGTCGACGTCGAGACCCAGCACACCCTGCCCGACTTCATCATGAACCGCGGCGGTGTTTCGCTGCGCCCCGGTGACGGCATCATCCACAGCTGGCTCAACCGCATGCTGCTGCCCGACACCGTGGGCACCGGCGGCGACTCGCACACGCGCTTCCCGATGGGTATCTCGTTCCCGGCCGGCTCCGGCCTGGTGGCCTTCGCCGCCGCCACCGGCGTCATGCCACTGGACATGCCGGAGTCGATTCTGGTGCGCTTCAAGGGCAAGCGCCAGCCCGGTGTCACCCTGCGTGACCTGGTGCATGCCATCCCCTACTACGGGATCAAGCATGGTCTGCTGACCGTCGAGAAGTCCGGCAAGAAGAACGCCTTCTCCGGCCGTGTGCTGGAGATCGAAGGTCTCGACGACCTCACCGTCGAGCAGGCCTTCGAACTCTCCGACGCCTCCGCCGAGCGCTCCGCCGCCGGCTGCACCATCACCCTGAGTGAGGACAGCGTCGCCGAGTACCTGAAGTCCAATATCACCTTGCTGAAATGGATGATCGACAGCGGCTACGGTGACGAGCGCACCATCCGCCGCCGCATCGAGGCCATGGAAGAGTGGCTGGCCAACCCCAGCCTGATGCGTGCCGACGCCGACGCCGAGTACGCCGAAGTGATCGAGATCGACCTCGCAGAGATCAAGGAGCCGATCCTCTGCGCGCCCAACGACCCTGACGACGCCCGCCTGCTTTCCGACGTCGCCGGCGAGACCATCGACGAGGTCTTCATCGGCTCGTGCATGACCAACATCGGCCACTTCCGCGCCGCCGGCAAGCTGCTCGAGCAGCAGCCGGCCGGCAGCCTCAAGACCAAGCTGTGGCTGGCACCGCCGACCAAGATGGACCAGCACCAGCTCACCGAAGAGGGCTACTACGGCATCTACGGCCGCGCCGGGGCGCGCATGGAAATGCCGGGCTGCTCGCTGTGCATGGGCAACCAGGCACGGGTGGCCGCCAAGTCCACCGTGGTCTCTACCTCGACGCGCAACTTCCCCAACCGCTTGGGCGACGGCGCCAACGTCTACCTCGCCTCCGCCGAGCTGGCCGCAGTGGCAGCGGTTGAAGGACGCCTGCCGAGCGTGGAAGAATACCAGCGTTACATGGGACAGTTCGACGCGATGGCATCAGAGATCTATCGTTACATGAACTTCCATGAAATCGAGCAGTACCAAAAGGCTGCCTCGAATGTGATTCCGGTCGCCCAGGAAGCCTGATCGACCGCATCACGCCTATCGTCGCCGATGCTCGCAACATCGATGGCACCGCTGCCTGGCAGCGATGGCCATAGCCGATGACCGAAACGCCCCGCTTATGCGGGGCGTTTTTTTATTGCAACAATTGCCGCCTGCCCTTATAGCTAAGGTTTGTACGAAAAGTCGGCGATCGAAGGTCAAGCAAGGCATGAGCCATATCATCACGCCGGACATCTGCGACGCTCACCCTGACGTTCAGGTGCTCGAGCCGGTCTTTCTCAACCTGGGCGGCCGCGAGGCATTCTGTGGCCCGCTGCGGACCCTCGCCTGCTTCGAGGACAATGCCCTGCTGATGCAGATGCTTGCCGAGCCCGGCGACGGCGCCGTGCTGGTGGTCGATGGCGGCGGATCACAGCGCTGCGCGCTGCTCGGCGACCGCCTCGCCGAGCTGGCGCTGGAAAATGGCTGGGTCGGCGTGGTAATCCACGGCTGCGTGCGCGACGTCGACGTGCTGGCCGAGATGGAGTTCGGGGTCCAGGCACTGGGCGTGCACCCACGGCGCGGCGCTGACAACGGCGGCGGCCAGCGCGACCAACCCATGCATATGGCCGGCGCCCGCCTCGTCCCTGGCCAGTGGCTGTACGCCGACAACAACGGTATCGTGATTGCCGAGACTCGCCTGCCGTTGGAGTAATGGACTGCTATGCTGTCACTGTCACAATTACACGGTGACGTGCTGCGCTCACTGCGTGAGCATTTTCGCCCTCTGCTCGCCTATCACCTGTTTTTTACCGTCCTCGCCTCGGCGGTGCTGCTGCCTTCGGTGGCCTGGACCCTGACCTCGCTGCTCGGCCAGTTCGGCCGACCGGTGATCAGCAATGCCGAGCTGTTCGACATCCTGATCTCGCCGGGGGGCGTGCTGTGGCTACTGGCCGCCATCGGCCTGACCTTCCTGGTGCTCTATCTGCAGCAGGCCGGAATGATCCTGGTCGCGGTGCGCCCCCGCGACAACCACTACCGGCTGGCCTGGGAAGCGTTCTGGGGTAGCCTGCGCCGCCTGCCAGCCCTGGCCGGGCTGGTGGTGGTGCAGGTCGGCGCCCAGCTGCTGCTGTTGCTGCCGCCGGCGCTGGCGATTGGCTGGCTCTACGGCGCCTTCCTCGGCGGCCTCGACCCCTACTACGTCCAGCGTGTGCGGCCACCGGCACTGTGGCAGTTCCTGGCGGTCAGCCTGCCGCTGGCGTTGGTCTGGGCAAGCATTGCTGCAACGCTCTACTTCCGCTGGATCCTGGCCTTGCCGCTGGTGGTACTCGAAACTCTCAGCCCGCTGCGCGCCCTGAAACGCAGCCATCGCCTGACCCGCGGCCGCCGCCGCCCGATTGCCGCGGCGGTGATCCTGCTGCTGGTGGTGATCGTGGCCCTACCGTTTTTGATCTCGTCGCTGTTCGACCGGGTCTTCACACCGATGCTGTGGTGGCTGCCAGAGCGCAACGCAGTGCTGATACCCGCGATGCTCGCCTATCTCAGCGGCTATGTGCTGCTGACGCTGGCGATAACCTTCATCGGCATCGCCGCCAACAGCCTACTGTCGGCGTGCCTCTACCTGCACTTGGCACATCGTGAGCCGCGGCCGCCACGACCCACTGTCGACGCTCACCCAGGCCGTTGGGCCTGGGCCGTGGAGCTGGGGGTGATCGTCTTTGCGATCAGCCAGGCGTGGCTAATCGTCAACAGCTTCGAGCTGCGCGACGAGGTACTGATTACCGCACACCGCGGCAGCTCCATGGCGGCCCCGGAGAACACCCTGGCGGCCGTCGACCAGGCGATCCTCGACGGCGCCGACTTCATCGAGATCGACGTGCGCCTCACCGGCGACGACCAGGTGGTGCTCTATCATGATCGCACCCTGCAGCGTCTTGCTGGCGATTCGCGCCAACTGCGCGACCTGACGTTCGAGGAGCTGCAGCAGTTTGACGTAGGCAGCTGGTTCGGCGACGCCTACGTCGGCGAGCGAATCCCCTCGCTGGATGACGCCCTGGCCCGCACCCGCACCCAGAGCCCGCTGATGATCGATCTCAAGCCCGACCCAGGCCGTGAGCTGGACCTGGTCGATGCCGTGCTCGAGAGTCTGAGGCGCGAGAACCTGGCGCGCCAGGAGTGCCGTGGTTTGGCGCAACAACCGCCTCAAGGGTGCGGTAGCGAGGACGTCCATGGCGACGTACTGATCGCCACCATGTCGCCGTCGCTGGTGCGCGAGATCAAGGCTCGCCAACCGCAGCTACGCACCACCCTGCTGGCCCAGTTCGTGCTACCGGGCACCCTCGATCGCACTAGCTTCGATGCCCTCGGGCTACGTCACAACCGGGTCAGCGATGCCGAGATCCGCGCCGCAAGCTACTTCGGCTACGAGCTGCACACCTGGACGGTCAACGACCGCGCACGCATGTCGCAGCTGATCGACATGGGCGTCGACAATATCATCACCGACCGCCCCGATCTGCTCGCCGAGCTGCTCGAGGACCGCCGCGAGCTCAGCGACGGCGCGCTACTGCTGGTCAAGCTGAGGAACTGGCTGAGAAGCTGATAGCGCCAAGCGCCAAGCTGGATGGCTGGGGCTCGGCACTTTGCGCTAGGTGCTTATTCCCCCATCACCACGCCTTCGCGGCGTGGATCGGCTCCGCCGTAGAAGCCGTCCTCGACGACCTGCAGCGCCTGCAGGCCGCTGACCAGCTCCCGCTCACTGGCGTCGTGGCCGCGCTGGTTGAGCGCCTCGAGCACTTCGGCGGGGAAGCCCCCCTCTTCGAGGAACACCGGCCCGCCCAGGGTGATGGCGTGAGGCAGGTCGAGGGCTTGCTGGGCGTCCAGCCCCCAGTCGAGCATCGCCACCATCGCCTTGGCGGTGTAGTGGATGATCGCCGCGCCGCCCGGGGAACCCAGACTTGCCACCAGCGCATCGCTGTCGCGATCGAACACCAGTGTCGGACTCATGCTCGAACGCGGCCGCTTGTGCGCCTCGACGCGGTTGGCGATCGGGTTGCCATCGGCGTCTTGCGACGTGAACGAAAAATCGGTCAGCTCATTGTTGAGCAGGTAGCCGCCGGACAGGCCAGTACCGCCGTCGGCCATGATCCGTGAACCGAAGGCCGACTCGATGGTGGTGGTCATGGCCAAGGCATTGCCGTGCTCGTCGATGATGCTGATATGGCTGGTGCCGTACTCGGGCTGCTCGGGCTGCACCGCCCAAGCGGTGGTGAGCTCGCCAGGCTCACCCGGCTCGGCGCCGTCGCTACCCAGGCTCTCCTCACCCAGCAAGGCGGCCCGCCCGGCGAGATAGTGGGGGTCGAGCATGCTGTTCCAGTCGTTGCCGGGCGCCTCGACGAAGTCGGGGTCGGCGATATACTTGCCGCGGTCGGCGAAGGCCAGCCGCGAGGCCTCGAGAAACTGATGCAGCCAGTCCACACTCGGCCGGTCATCCTCGAGCGGCGCCTCGATCGCGGGCAGGTGCTCGAGCACGCCGAGGATCTGCATGATGGTCAGGTGTCCAGAGGACGGCGGCGGAAAGCCGCATACGCGATAGGCCTGCCAGTCGCTGCACAGCGGCGTGCGGGTCTCGGCAGAGTAGCTGGCCAGGTCTTCAAGACTCAGGGTGCCGGGCCGCTCGGCGTGATCCTGAACGCGAAACACCAAGTCCTCGGCGATAGGCCCGGTGTGCAGGGCCTTGCTGCCGTGCTCGGCGAGTTCGCGCAGGATCGCCCCCAGTGCCGGGTTCTTCAGTTCATGCCCCTCGGCCAGTGGTTCGCCATCGGGGTAGTAGAACGGCCCTGCCAATGGGTCGTTGCGTAGCCGCTCCTCACCGGCCAAGCTGGTATGCAGCCGCGGACTGACCGCGAAGCCCTGCTCGGCCAGCGCGATCGCTGGCTCGAACAGCGCCGCCCAGGGCAGCTCGCCGTGGCGCTCATGGGCCAGCTCGAGCATGCGTACGGTACCCGGTGCACCTACCGAGAGGCCGCTGGCCGCGGCGTCCATGAAGTCGAGCGGTTCACCCTCCTCATCGAGAAACAGCTCGCCATCGACGTCGCCCGGTGCAGTCTCACGGCCGTCGTAGGCCTGCACCGCCTCGCCGTCGTAGTGCATCAGGAAGGCTCCACCGCCGATGCCGCTGGACTGTGGCTCGACCAGGGTCAACACCATCTGTACCGCAATCGCCGCGTCGACCGCACTGCCGCCGGCCTTGAGCACCTGATAGCCGGCATCGGTGGCCAGCGGGTTGGCGGCGGCCACGGCGAAGCGCTGGGTGGCCCAGCCGGGTTTCTCCTCGCTGCCGGAACTGACTTCCGGGGCGATCGCCGGGATATCGTAGTCGAAGGCCACCTCGGCCTGGGCTGCGAGGGGCACGCAGAGGGTCACGGCTACCGCCCACGGCAGCAGGCGACGGCGGGAGGGAACGATGGAAGTAGGCATGGGACGGGCTCCTTGTCGCAGGCGTTAGGGGGAGACTGACAGCATAGACGAAAAGCGCCCGCTCGACGGGGTCGTCGAGCGGGCGCAGCATCTTAGTAGCTTGCTAAATCCAACCGTGGCTTGCCCGGGGGCAGGCCTGCGAGGAGGCGCTGTAAACCATCCCTGGGCGCTACCGATGCCATCCATGGCATCGAAACCTCCTCTACGGCCTGCCCCCCGGCCCGCTAGCTAGGCTGCTAGCCCAGCGTTTCACCGGCGAGCATAAACCAGGTCTCGAGCACCGCATCGGGGTTCAGCGACACCGAGTCGATGCCCTGCTCCATCAACCACTTGGCGAGATCGGGATGATCCGAGGGGCCCTGGCCGCAGATGCCGACGTACTTGCCCTGGGCCTTGCAGGCCTGAATCGCCATCGCCAGAAGCTTCTTGACCGCCGGGTTACGCTCGTCGAACAAGTGCGCCACGATCCCCGAGTCGCGATCCAGACCCAGGGTCAGCTGGGTGAGGTCGTTGGAGCCGATGGAGAAGCCATCGAAGTGGGCGAGGAACTCGTCGGCCAGCAGCGCGTTGGCCGGCAGCTCGCACATCATGATCACCTTGAGGCCGTTGTCGCCGCGGGCCAGGCCGTTGGCGGCGAGCAGGTCGACCACCGCCTTGCCTTCGTCCGGCGTGCGCACGAAGGGCACCATGATCTCGACGTTGTCGAGGCCCATCTCTTCGCGCACCCGCTTGAGCGCCTTGCATTCGAGCTCGAAGCACGGCCGGAAGGCGTCGGAGATGTAGCGCGACGCGCCGCGGAAGCCGAGCATCGGGTTCTCTTCGCCGGGCTCGTAGAGCTTGCCACCGATCAGGTTCTCGTACTCGTTGGACTTGAAGTCCGACAGCCGCACGATGACCCGCTGCGGATAGAAGGCCGCGGCCAGGGTCGAGATGCCCTCGACCAGCTTGTCGATATAGAAACTCACCGGGTCGCTATAACCGGCGGTGCGCAGGTCGATGCTCTGCTGCAGGTCGAGGGGCAGGCGGTCGTAGTCGAGCAGCGCCTTGGGATGCACGCCGATCATGCGGTTGATGATGAACTCCAGCCGCGCCAGCCCGACGCCGGCGTTGGGCAGGCCGGCGAAGCCGAAGGCGCGGTCGGGATTGCCGACGTTCATCATGATCTTGAACGGGATTTCGGGCATGGCGTCAACGCTCGAGACCTTGCGGTCGAAGGCCAGTAGCCCCTCGTAGACGTTGCCGGTGTCGCCCTCGGCACACGACACCGTGACCTCGCGGCCGTCGCTGAGCACTGCGGTGGCGTCGCCGCAGCCGACCACCGCCGGAATCCCCAGCTCACGGGCGATGATCGCCGCGTGGCAGGTACGCCCGCCGCGGTTGGTGACGATCGCCGAGGCGCGCTTCATGATCGGCTCCCAGTCGGGATCGGTCATGTCGGTGACCAGCACGTCGCCGTCCTTGACCTTGTCCATCTCGTCCGGGGTCAGGATCACCTTGACCGCGCCCTGGCCGATGCGCTGGCCGATGGCCCGGCCGCTGACCAGGGTGCGGCCCTTCTCTTTGAGCTGGAAGCGCTCGAGCTTGCCGCCCTCCTGCTGCGAGACCACGGTTTCGGGGCGCGCCTGAACGATGTAGAGCTTGCCGTCGTCGCCGTCCAGCGCCCACTCGATGTCCATCGGCCGCTGGTAGTGCTGCTCGATGATCACCGCCTGGCGCGCCAGGTCCATGACCTGGGCGTCATTGATGCAGAAGCGGCCGCGCTCGACGAGCGGCACCTCGACGGTCTCCACCGACTTGCCGGCGCTGGCATCGGCGGTGTAGATCATCTTGATCAGCTTGGAGCCGAGGTTGCGGCGCAGCACCGCCGGCCGGCCGGCGGCCAGGGTCGGCTTGTGAACATAGAATTCGTCCGGATTGACCGCGCCCTGCACCACGGTTTCGCCGAGCCCCCAGGAGGCGGTGACGAACACCGCATCGCGGAAGCCCGACTCGGTATCGAGGGTGAACATCACCCCGCTGGCACCGGTCTCGGAGCGCACCATCTTCTGCACCCCGGCGGACAGTGCCACGTTCTCGTGGGCATAGCCGCGGTGGACCCGGTAGGAAATGGCACGATCATTGAACAGCGAGGCGAATACCTCGTGGACCGCGCGCTTGATATTGTCGAAGCCTTCGATATTGAGGAAGGTCTCCTGCTGGCCGGCGAAGGAGGCATCCGGCAGGTCTTCGGCGGTGGCCGAGCTACGCACCGCGGCCTTGAGGCTGGGGTGCTTGGCTTCCATCTGCTGGTAGGCGTCGCGTAGCGCCGCCTCGAAGGCCGGCGGCAGCGGTGTGTCGATCACCCACTGGCGGATCTCGGCGCCAACCCGTGCCAGCTCGCCGACGTCGTCGACGTCGAGCCGCGCCAGGGCCTGGTTGATGCGCTCGTTGAGCCCTTCGTGGGCGAGGAATTCGCGATAGGCGTGGGCCGTGGTGGCGAAGCCGCCGGGCACACTGACGCCGGCCCCGGCCAGGTTGGAGATCATCTCGCCGAGTGAGGCGTTCTTGCCACCGACGCGTTCGACGTCGTGCATGCCCAGCTGGTCGAACCACACAATGTACTCTTCCACGAGACCCCCTAGTTCAGGTGCGGAATACCGCTTGTGGCGGTATCGGCGCAAAGCGCGGCGAGGCCGCTAGCGAAGTGTGGCTCACCCTACCAAGCCAAGGCCATATTCGCCATTGGTCTAACAGCGAAGTCACTGGAGGATTTTTACAACACGCGGGGTTTTGTGTAGTAATCGCTCCACCGCGACCAGACGAGACCACCATGACCCGTACCGCCTTCTTCATTTCCGACGGCACCGGCATTACCGCCGAAAGCCTTGGCCGCAGCCTGCTGGCTCAGTTCGAGAGCGTCGATATCCGCATGCTCACCAAGCCCTACATCGACAGCGTCGACAAGGCCGAGGCACTGGTCGAGGTGATCAACGCCACCGCCGTGCGCGACGGCGCCCAACCGATCATCATCGACACCATCGTCGATGCCGACATCCGCGACGTGATCAGCCAGGCCAGCGGCTTCAAGGTCGATATCTTCTCGACCTTCCTCGAGCCGCTGGAGAAGGAGCTGGCCACGCGCTCTACCTATAGCGTCGGCAGCACCCACTCGATCGGCCGCGATGATGCCTACATGAACCGCATCGATTCGGTGCACTTCGCCCTCGACAACGACGACGGCGCGCGCACCCATCAGTACGACAAGGCCGATATCATCCTGGTTGGGGTGTCGCGCTGCGGCAAGACGCCGACCTCGCTCTACCTGGCGCTGCAGTTCGGCATCCGTGCCGCCAACTACCCGCTCACCGACGACGACCTCGACGAGGATGGCAGCCTCAAGCTGCCGGCGGCGCTGGCGCCCTTCCGCCACAAGCTGTTCGGCCTGACCATCGACGCCCGCCGGCTGGCGGCGATCCGCAGCGAACGGCGCCCCAACAGCCGCTACTGCTCGATGGATCAGTGCATGCAGGAGGTGCAGCAGGCCGAGGGACTGTTCCGCCAGATGCATGTACCGTTCATCGATACCACGCGCTTCTCCATCGAGGAGATCTCGACACGCATGATCGCCGAGACCGGCCTCAACCGGCGCTTGTCACCGCGCTAGCGGCTACCGCCGGGCGCAATGGCGCTGGACGCTACGCAATGATCCCCTGCTCGCGTAGCGCCTCGATCTGCTCGGCGTTGAGTCCCATCCCGGCGAGCACGCTGTCGCTGTCCTGGCCGAGTCCCGGCGGTGCACGCCGGCTGGTCTGGCCGTCGCCATCGAAACGCAGCGGATTGCCGATCTGGGGCACGGCATTGCCGCCTCGCTCGAGGGTAGTGACCATGCCACGATGCAGCACCTGGGGGTCATGCAGCGACTCGGAAATGGTGTTGATGGGACCGGCAGGGATGCCATGCGTCTCGAAGTCGGCGAGCCAGGCGTCGCGCGGACGAGCCAGCAGGCAGGCCTCGATCAGCGCCACCAGGGTGTCGCGGTTGGCGACCCGCGCGCCGTTGGTGGCGTAGGCCGGGTCAGTGGCCCATTCGGGGTGGCCGAGCAGCGTGGCGAAGCGCACGAACTGGCTGTCGTTGCCCACCGTCAGTACCAGGTAGCCGTCGGCGCAGGCGAAGGCCTGGTAGGGCACGATATTGGGGTGGGCGTTGCCGTGTCGCTGCGGATCACGCCCCGACACTAGGGTATTGAGGGCCTGGTTGGCCAGGGTCGCCAGCTGCACGTCGAGCAGCGCCACGTCGATATGCCGGCCGGCTCCAGTGCGCCCACGCTCGTGCAGCGCCGCCAGCACGCCCACCGCGGCGTAGAGCCCGGTCATTACGTCGGTAATCGCCACGCCGGTCTTCATCGGCATGCCTTCGGCGTCACCGGTGACGCTCATCAAGCCGCCCATGGCCTGGATCATGAAGTCGTAGCCGGCGCGGTGGGCATAGGGGCCGTCCTGACCGAAGCCGGTGATCGAGCAGCCGATCAGCCCTGGGTTGAGTTCGTGGAGGCTGGCGTAGTCGAGGCCATACTTCTTGAGGCCGCCGACCTTGAAGTTTTCCAGCAGGATATCCGCACGCGAGGCCAGTTCGCGCACCAGCGCCTGGCCTTCGGGGCGGGTGATATCCACCGCCAGCGACTGCTTGCCGCGATTGGCGCACAGGAAATACGCCGCTTCCAGCGGGTCGCCGGCGGCGTCTTCCAGCCACGGCGGGCCCCAGCTGCGGGTGTCGTCACCGCTGCCGGGACGTTCGATCTTGATCACCTGGGCACCCAGATCGGCCAGCAGCTGACCGGCCCAGGGGCCGGCCAGCACGCGTGACATATCGAGCACCACGATACCGTCGAGCGGTCCGCTCATCTTGTCTCCTTGATCACTCGGGACAGGGCTATCGGAGATAGGCAGCACCGCTCGAACGGATCCGGCGACAGGCCTGCAAGGAGGCGCTGTAAACCCGTCCCTGGGCGCTACCTTGCGCCCTGACTGCGCTCTCGCATCCTGCTTCGCTTGCAGGACCTGTGCTGGCCATCCATGGCCAGCCCGTTCGGAGCAGTGCTCCTCACCCATGGCGCAAACCTCCTTTTCGGCCTGTCCCCTGCGTCCTTCGCTTAGATGCCCCTACTACTCGGGCTAAGCCGGTCGATCAGTTGGAAAAGGCCTGAATGCCGGTCTGGGCGCGGCCCAGGATCAGCGCATGAATATCGTGGGTGCCCTCGTAGGTGTTGACCGCCTCGAGGTTCATCACATGGCGAATCACGTGGTACTCGTCGGCGATGCCGTTGCCGCCGTGCATGTCCCGCGCCACCCGGGCGATATCCAGCGCCTTGCCGCAGTTGTTGCGCTTGATCAGCGAGATCGCTTCGGGCACCAGCTGGCCGTCGTCGATCATGCGGCCGACGCGCAGCGCCGCCTGCAGGCCCAGGGCGATCTCGGTCTGCATGTCGGCGAGCTTCTTCTGGATCAGCTGGTTGGCGGCCAGCGGGCGGCCGAACTGCTTGCGGTCGAGGGTGTACTGGCGCGCCGCGTGCCAGCACGCCTCGGCGGCGCCCATGGTGCCCCAAGCGATACCATAACGGGCGCGATTGAGGCACGAGAACGGCCCCTTGAGGCCCTTGACGCCGGGCAGGATCTGCTCGTTGGAGACCTCCACGTCCTGCATGGCGATCTGGCCAGTGACCGAGGCGCGCAGGCTGAACTTGCCCTCAATCTTGGGCGCCGAGAGCCCGGCCATGCCCTTCTCGAGGATAAAGCCGCGCAGGTCGCCTTCATCGTCCTTGGCCCACACCACGAACACGTCGGCAATCGGCGAGTTGGTGATCCAGCTCTTGGTGCCGTTGAGCTTGTAGCCGCCGTCGATCCTGGTGGCCCGGGTGCTCATGCCGTTGGGGTCGGAGCCGTGGTCGGGCTCGGTGAGGCCGAAGCAGCCGACCCACTCGCCGCTGGCCAGTTTGGGTAGGTACTTGTCGCGCTGGGCGTCGCTGCCGAAGGCGTGGATGGGGTACATCACCAGGCTCGACTGCACGCTCATGGCGCTACGGTAGCCGGAGTCGACGCGCTCCACTTCGCGGGCAATCAGGCCGTAGCTGACGTAGTTGAGCCCGGCACCGCCGTAACCCTCCATGGTCGCGCCGAGCAGCCCCAGCTCGCCCATCTCGTTCATGATCTCGCGGTCGAAGCGCTCGTGGCGGTTGGCCTCCAGCACCCGCGGCAGCAGCTTGTCCTGGCAGTAGTCGTGGGCGGTCTGGTAGACCATGCGCTCATCTTCGCTGAGCTGGTCGACGAGGCGGAACGGGTCGTCCCAGGTGATCGGGGTAATCTGGCTCATGGTTGGCTCCGGGGTAGCGGCGTAATAATTTCTATATTTTCATAGAATGTAGAATAAAAGCGCCGCCAACGCTACCCCTATCCGCCCGTTAGCCCTCCTCGCCGAGCGAGGCCAGGGGGTGGTCATCGCGCTGCCAGGCGCTGTGCAGCATCGCCGCTACCTTCGCCGCAGGTACGCTCGAGACATCGGCGTGGGACCACTGCGGCTGCTTGTCCTTGTCGATCAGCAGCGCACGCACGCCCTCGGCCAGGTCGCCCTCCAGGCAGCAGCGCAGCGATAGGCTCAGCTCGTCGCGCAGCGCCTCGGCGAGGCTGGCGCGGCGATGGCGTTCGAGCATGCCCCAGGCCAGTTGGGCGGTGAGCGGGCAACCGTCACTGAGCCGGCGGCGATTGGCGTCCAGCCAGTCATCCTGCTCGGGGTCGGCGAGGATGGCCGCGCAGGCCTGGGCAGCATCAGCGGCGCTGGTGAGTGACTGGAGATGGTCACGCCACGGCCACAGCTGGGCGGGCGGTGCCTGGTCGCGGTCGGCCACCGCTGCCAGGGCCGAATGGATGGCGCGGTCATTCAGCGTCGTGTCATTGCCGTAGTCGGCGCGGCACAGTGCATCGATCAAGGCCTCGCGACGCTGGGCAGGCACCAGCTGGTCGGCCAGGCCGAGGTCGAGGGCGTCGCGGGCGTTGAGCTGCGCCCCGGTCAGTGCCAGGTAAGCACCGATACCCGGCGGCATGCGGTTGAGAAACCAGCTCGCACCCACGTCCGGGTAGAGGCCGATACTGATCTCGGGCATCGCCAGCCGCGAGCGCTCGCTGACCAGGCGGTGTCGGGCCCCGGCAAGCAGCCCCATGCCGCCGCCCATGACGATACCGTCGCCCCACGCCAGCAGCGGCTTGGAATAGGTATGCAGGCAGTAGTCGAGGGCGTATTCGGCGCTGAAGTAGCGCACCACGTAGTCGCGCGCCGCGTATGCGTCGCCCTGTAGCGCACGGTACAGGGCGACGATGTCGCCGCCGGCGCAGAACGCCCTGTCACCAGCACCCTCCAGCCATACCGCCACCACGCTGTCGTCGTGCTGCCAGGTCGTCAACTGGGCGTCGAGGGCCTCGATCATGTCCAGCGTCAGGGCGTTGAGGGAGCGTTCGGCGTCGAGTGTTGCCACACCGATACGGTGGCCATCTTGGGTCGGCCAGTGGGTAACGCGCAGGGGGGATGGGGTGTTGGACATCGGGCCTCCAGGCAGGATAGTGGATGCCCACAGCATGATCGGCGATTTACGTTAACGTCAACTCGCGGTACCCTGAACGGCATGACACCCGACAGCGCCCCCCGCACCTACTCGATCAGCGAGCTCTCGCGCATGTTCGAGGTCACCCCGCGCACCATCCGCTTCTATGAGCAGGAAGGGTTGCTGGAGCCCCAGCGCCGCGGCCAGACACGCATCTACCACGACAAGGACCGGGTGCGCCTCAAGCTGACCCTACGCGGCAAGCGGCTGGGCTTCTCGCTGGCCGAGATCCGCGAGGTGATCGAGCTCTACGACGCCCTGCCCGACGGCAACGCTCGCCAGCTGCGACGGCTGCTCGAGCTGCTGGCCGAGAAACGCGCCAACCTGCAGCGCCAGGAGGAGGACATCCGCCTGATGCGCAAGGAGCTGGACGACGTCGAGGGGCGCTGCCGCGAGGCGCTGTTGGCGCTAGCCGAAAACGCCGAGGGCTGACCCGGCGGGCCAGCCCTCGGTAGCGACGACCTGGCGCCGCATATTCAAAGCCGCTTATTCAAAGTCCTTTGGGCGCGAAGATCCCCGGCGCATTGCGCCAGTAGCCCTTGTAGTCCATGCCGAAGCCGAACACGTAGCGATCGACCACCTCGAGGCTGCAGTAGTCGGCGGTCAGCTCAGGCACCGCCTTGCGGTCGTGACGCTTGTCGACCAGCACCGCGGTGGAGATGCTCGCCGCACCGGCTTCTTCGCAGTAGCGCAGGATCGCCGCCAGGGTCGCGCCCTCGTCGAGGATATCGTCGACGATCACCACGTGGCGCCCGGCCATGGGAATCTCCGGCGAAACGCGCCAGAACAGCTCGCCGCCGCGCAGGCCACCGCGGTAGCGGGTGGCATGCAGGTAATCCACCTCGAGGGGGAACCCCAGCCGCGTCAGCAAGTGGCCGGTGGTGATCAGGCCGCCATTCATCACGCAGTAGAACACCGGCAGCTTGTCGCCCAGGTCGGCGCTGATCTCGTCGGCCATGCGATCGAGGGCGCGCTCGACGTCGGCCTGGGAGATCAGGCAGTCGGCGTTGTCCATCACCTCGCGCATGGTGGTGAGGGACTCATGATACAGGGGGTCGAGGTTAGGCATCGTTGTCCTGGGTCGCGGTATAGAGATGTATTCGTGCCCATCAGGCGTCGTGGCTGGCACTCAGGGCCTCGAGCCGCGCATGCACGCGGCGCCAGCGCGATAGTGCCGGCAACGTCTCGAGGCTCGGCCTGGCGCGTCCGTAGCGCAGCTTGGCCTGGCGCTTGCCGGCGCGATCGGCGCAAGCATCGAGGGCCTCCAGCGCCGCGGCGCGGTCATTGCACACCAGCACCATGTCACAGCCGGCATCGAGGGCCGCCAGTGCCGCCTGCCCAGGGCTGCCGGCGACCCGTGCCGCGGCCATCAGCAGGTCGTCGGAGAAGATCGCGCCCTTGAACCCCAGCTCTTCGCGCAACAGGCCAAGCCAGCTGCGCGAGAACCCCGCCGGCTTGTCGTCGAAGGCGCTATAGATGACGTGGGAGGGCATGATCCCATCGAGGCGCGAAGCCAGCTCGGCGAAGGGCCGCATGTCGTGCTCGCGCAGCGCCGAGAGCGGTCGTGGGTCCACCGGCAGCTCGTGATGCGAGTCTGCCACCACGCCGCCGTGGCCGGGAAAATGCTTGCCGATGGCGACCATCCCGGCATCGTGCAGGCCGCTGATGAAGGCACCGCCGAGCAGGCTGACGACCTGCGGGTCGGAAGAGAAACTGCGATCGCCGATCAATATCGAGTCACCGTCAACATCGAGCACCGGGGCGAAGGTGACGTCGAGACCGCAGGCGGCCATCTCCATGCCCAGCAGCCAGCCGGCATCCTGACACTGCTGCAGCACCGCCTGGGGATCGTCGTCGTAGCCGGCCGCCAGCTGCGCCATCGACGGCAGGCGGGTGACGCCCTGGCGCAGGCGCTGCACACGGCCACCCTCCTGATCGATGGCCAGCAGTAGGTCGGGGCGTACTCGGCGAATCGCCGCGCACAGCGCTTGAACCTGGACGGCATCCTCGACGTTGCGGGAGAACAGGATCACGCCGCCCACCTCGGGACGCTTGAGCATGTCACCTTCTTCTCGGCTGAGCCGGGGCCCTTCCAGGTCCAGCATCACCGGGCCGATAGGTTGCGTCATGTTCATCTTCCTTGGCAGAGAAGGAGCCGATTCTAGACCAACCGCCAGGCCGACAACAGGGGATGGCCCGGCGCCCCACCCTTAGAGACGACCAAGCTCGCCCTGGATGGGTCAGTCGTGGAGCCACACCGGCGTGCCGGCCGGGGCGAAGTCGAACACCTCGAGCAGCGCCGCATCGCGCAGCCGCAGGCAGCCGTGGGAGGCCGGGGTGCCCATCGGCTGATCCGGCGGCGTGCCATGCAGATAAATATAGCGGCGCTGAGAGTCGACCTGGCCGCCGCGGTTATACCCCGGCTCGAGTCCACACAACCACAGGATGCGGGTCAGGATCCAGTCGCGCGCCGGGTACTCGGCGGCCAGCGTCGCGTCGAACACCTCGCCGGTCGGGCGGCGACCGCGAAACACCGCGCCCGGCGGCTGGCCGTCGCCGATCGCCGCCCGCACGTAGTGCCAACCGAGCGGCGTCTGGCCGCTGCCGTCACGCTGCCCGATGCCTGTCGCACCGCTCGAGATCGGGTAGTCGGCGACGCGCTGGCGGCCCTGCCAGCACCACAGCCGCTGGGTCGTGAGATCGACCTCCAGCCAGTGGCCTGTCTCCGGGGGCAGCTGTTCGAGGCGCGGAGTAGTGACCATCATACCGCCGCCGGCAGGCTATCCGGCGCCGCGTCGGGCAGCGGCGCATTCATCGCCGCCACCACTACCGGGCGCAGGCGACGGATCAGGTCGCGCACGCTGACGTGGTCGCCGTAGTCCTTCTCGGCGATGTCGCGCAGCGCATCCAGCCCCGAGAGGGTGAAGATCACCGTGCCGAGCACGAAGTGCAGCCGCCAGAAGCGTTCGGCTTCGGGCAGCTCGGGGGTGGCCTTGCGCACCAGCTCGGAGAAGCGGCTGAACACGCTGCCGTAGTGATCCTGAATATAGCGCCGCAGGTGCCCCTGGGCCTGGCTGTAGGCCAGCCCCAGCAGACGCATGAAGACCTTCAGGCTGTTACGCTCGGCGGGGACATCGAGCACCGTTTTTGCCATGCTCTCCAGCAACACCTCGAGCGGTATGACGCGGCCGGCGTACTCCGTCTCGAGCTCATCCAGGGCAGCGTGGAAACGCTCGGTGAAGGGGTCCAGATAGCGCGCAAACACGGCCTGGATCAACGCCTTCTTGGAGCCAAAGTGGTAGTTGACCGCGGCCAGGTTGACCTTGGCCTTGCTGGTAATGTTGCGCAGCGAGGTCTCCGCGAAGCCTCGCTCGGCAAACAGCACCTCTGCGGTGTCGAGAATGCGCGTCACGGTATCGGGTTGTGCCATGTACCCCCCTGCCGAATTGGTAAACGGTTGTTTTAAACGTAATCATATTCTACGCAATATGACACTTGGTCACAAACATCGCGTTTTAAACGCTACAACGCTTTTACTGGATACTCAGCCATACTGTATACTTAACCAAACACCGCCACCCACTTGCGGAGGTCACATGACCCGCCCTCTCACGCCACGCCAGCAGAACGTCTACGACTTCATCGTCAAGACCATGTCCGAGCTGGGCTATCCGCCAACCCGTGCCGAGATCGCCCGGGCCCTGGGCTTTCGCTCGCCCAACGCCGCCGAGGAGCACCTGCGCGCGCTGAGCAAGAAGGGCGTGATTCGCATGGTTGCCGGTACCTCGCGGGGCATCCGCCTCCCCGCCCAGGAGCAGGATCCCGAGCTCGACGCCAGCGCCCAGCCCGGCCTGCCGATCATCGGCGAGGTGGCCGCCGGCAGCCCGATTCTGGCTGCCGCCCACATCGATCGCCACTGTCCGCTGCCGCCAGAGTACTTCACGCCCCGCGCCGACTATCTGCTGCGGGTGCGCGGCCTGTCGATGAAGGACATCGGCATCCTCGAAGGCGACCTGCTCGCCGTGCACCGCACCGAGCGCATTCGCGACGGCCAGATCGTGGTCGCCCGGCTCGAGGATGAGGTCACCGTCAAGCGCTTCAAGCGCCAGGGGCACCAGGTGTGGCTAACCGCCGAGAACGAGGACTTCGCCCCCATCGAGATTGACCTGCGCCATCAGCAACTCGAGATCGAAGGCATTGGCGTTGGCGTGATTCGCGGCGGTAACGGCCAGGCGCTGGGCTAAGCCTCAGCCGCATGATGCGCAAGATCCTGCACGCCGACTGCGACTGCTTCTACGCCGCGGTGGAAATGCGCGACCGGCCCGCACTGCGCGAGGTGCCGCTGGCAGTGGGCGGCAGTGCCGAGCGCCGCGGGGTGGTGGCGACCTGCAACTACCCGGCGCGCGCCTTCGGCGTGCGCAGCGCCATGCCCACCGCCAAGGCGCTGCGGCTGTGCCCCGAGCTGGTGGTACTGCCTCCCGATTTCGAACGCTACCGCGCCGTCTCGCAGCAGATCCAGGCACTGTTTGCCGAGCTCACCCCGCTGATCGAGCCGCTGTCGCTGGATGAGGCCTACCTCGACGTCAGCGAGGTCGAACGCTTCCGCGGCAGCGCCACCTGGATGGCCAGCTGGCTCAAGGAGCAGACCCTGGCACGCACCGGTATCACCCTGTCGGTGGGTGTGGCGCCGAGCAAGTTCCTGGCCAAGATCGCCAGCGACTGGGACAAGCCTGACGGTCTCACGGTGATTACCCCCGATGCCGTGGAGGATTTCCTGCGTCCGCTGCCGGTAAGCAAGCTGCACGGCGTCGGGCCGGCCACTGCGGCCAAGCTCGAAGGACTGGGCATTCACACCTGCGACGATCTGCGCCAGCGTTCGCTGGCCACCCTGCTTGAGCGCTTCGGCAAGTTCGGCCGCCACCTCTACCAGTTGGCCCGCGGCATCGATGAGCGCGAGGTGAAGATCAGCCGCGAGCGCAAGTCGGTCAGCGTCGAGACCACTTTCGACCGCGACCTGCCCGACCTTCCCGCCTGCCGGCAGGCGCTGATGCCGCTGTTCGACAAGCTGCAGCAGCGCCTGGCACGCCACGATCACCCGCCCAGCGACAAGCGCTTCGTCAAGGTGCGCTTCGACGACTTCAGCCTGACCACCATGGAGGGCATGGGCAGCGCCGGCGACCCGCAGGGCTTCCAGCACCTGCTCGAGCAGGCCTGGCAGCGCGGCGCACGCCCGGTGAGACTGCTCGGCGTCGGGGTTCGGCTGGTCCCCGAAGACGCCCAGCGGCAGCTGACGCTATTCGACGAAGCGTGACCGCCTGCGGCCGCTACTTGGTATCGATATAGCGCCGGGAGTTGAACGTCGCCACCCACTCGGGATGATAGACCACCAGCACGCTGAGCAGCATGCCGCTGATAAAGGCCTCGGAGGGCATCAGCAGCGGCAGGAAACGCGCATACTCCGAGGCCAGGAACCACGCCTCGGGGTCGCTGGTACCGAGACCGACGATGGCTAGCGTGGTCAGCCCACTGGCCAGGGTGGCAAGCGCCGTACCGAAGAAACCGCAGACGAACACGAACACTGGCAGGTTATCGGCCAGCCAACGATCCACCAGCCGCCAGGCGATGACCATCACCAGCGCCGGCACCACCCCGCTGACCAGCACGTTGACCCCCAGCAGCGGCCAGGCCACGCGCCCCAGCAACACCATGCCAAGATTGACCGCCAGGCAGATCAGCAGCGCCAGCGGCGCCTTGAAGATCAGCGTCAGCAGCGCGGTGAATACCAGGTGCAGGGTCAGCCAGTCCACCGCCTGAGCACGCAGCTGCCATAGCAGCAGTACCGCCACCAGCGCCGCTAGCCAGCGATGCTGCAGGGCGACGTCGGCAAGCAGCGCCCGCCACGGCCGCTGGGCCAGGGCCAGGCCCAGCACCGCGGCACTGATCAGCCAGCCGAGCCCCAACATCCAGGGCATCAGCACTACCTCGGCAAAGGTCATGGCGCGCTCCGTGTTCGATCAGGCGAAGACGACCGTTTTGTTGCCGTGGATCAGCACCCGGTCCTCGAGGTGCCAGCGCAGGCCGCGGGCAAGCACCGCCTTCTCCACATCGCGCCCGAAGCGCACCAGGTCATTGGCGGTGTGGCAGTGGCTGACACGGTGAATGTCCTGCTCGATGATCGGCCCGGCGTCGAGCTCTTCGGTAACGTAGTGGCAGGTGGCGCCGATCAGCTTGACGCCGCGCTCGTAGGCCTGATGGTACGGCTTGGCACCGGCGAAGGACGGTAGGAAGCTGTGGTGAATATTGATCACCCGTCCGGCATAGCGCTGGCACAGCGCCGGCGGCAGGATCTGCATGTAGCGCGCCAATACCACACTGTCGGCGGCGGCTTCCTCCACCAACCGCTCCACCTCAGCGAACGCCTGGGGCTTGGTGTCCGCACTGACCGGTACCCGGTGGTAGGGAATGCCGTGCCACTCGACCAGGGCACGCAGGTCATCGTGATTGGAGATCACGCAGGGGATCTCGCAGTCGAGCTCGCCGGCAGTCCAGCGATACAGCAGGTCGACCAGGCAGTGGCTCTCCCGCGACACCATCAGCACCACCTTGGGACGTCTGGTGGTATCGGTGAGCGCCCAGTCCATCGCGAACTCCGTGGCGATCGGCGTGAACGCCTCGCGCAGCTGCTCGGCATTCAACCCCACCGAGTCGGCGAGGATTTCGTAACGCATGAAGAAACGGCCGGTAGCCAGGTCGGAGTGCTGGCTGGCTTCGGTGATCGAGCCGCCCTGGCGCGCAATGAAACCAGACACGCGGGCAACGATCCCAACCTGATCGGGACAGGACACGACCAGACGATAGTAATCGGACATCGGGTAACCATCAGTGGAAAAGAGAAGACGCCATGGCGCCGCCAGGCTCGGCGTTAGTGTAACGAATTCAACGGCATCGGAACACGCGCGTTGTGGGGCCGGCGAGCCTTCCCGTATGATGAAAGTCCGCTCTCATCAGGCCGCAGCCGCTCATGCCGCAACCCCGCGTTACCGTTCGCCGTCGCCAGCACCCGCCGCTCAAGCTGCTGCCCCTCGGTGGCTGCGGCGAGATCGGCATGAACCTTACGCTTTACGGCTATCAGGATCACTGGCTGGCGGTGGACTGCGGGATGATGATTCGCCAGGACCTGCCCGACACGCCGCTGCAGGTACCCAACCTGACCACCCTGGCGAGCTTGGAGATCGCACCCCAGGCGCTGATCATCACCCACGGCCATGAGGACCATATCGGCGCGGCGGCGTGGCTGTGGCCGCGCTGGGGTTGTCCAATCTACGCCACGCCGCTGGCCGCCGGCCTGCTGCGCGCCAAGTTCCACGAACGCGGCCTGGCGAGTGATGCGATCAAGGTGATCGAACCCGGCGAGGCGCTGGACAACGGCCCTTTCAGCCTGCGCTACCTGCCGCTGACCCACTCGATTCCGGAAAGCTGTGCGCTGCTGATCATGACCCCGCATCACAAGGTCCTGCACAGCGGCGACTGGAAGCTCGACCCCGAGCCGCTGATCGGTGCACCGATGGACCCGGCGCTATTCCAGTCGCTGGCGCCGGTCGACCTGGTGATCGGCGACTCCACCAATGCCACCCTGCCCGGCCATTCGCGCAGCGAGGGCGACGTCGCCCGGGCACTCGAACGTACCCTGGCCGCCTGCCCCGGGCGAGTGATCGTCAGCTGTTTCGCCAGCAACCTGGCGCGGGTGCTGGCGGTGGGTCGTGCGGCGGCGCGCACCGGCCGCCGAGTGTGCCTGATGGGACGCTCCATGGAACGCATGGTCGGCGTGGCGCGCGGGCTCGGCTATCTGGATGACCTGCCGCCGCTGGTGCCGGTGCGCGATCTCGGCTACCTGCCCCCCGAGGAGGTGCTGGTGATCGCCACCGGCAGCCAGGGCGAGCCGCGCGCTGCGCTGTCGCGGCTGGCGCAGAATCGTCATCCCCACTTCGAGTTGGTGGCCGGCGACAGCGTGATCTTCTCGGCCAAGGCGATTCCCGGCAACGAGCGCTTGATCGAGCGCCTGCAGCTCGGCCTGCGTCGGCTCGGCGTGACCCTCTTCGATGAGCATCAGCATCCTGAACTGCACGCCTCCGGGCATCCGGCCCAGGGCGAACTGGCGACCTTCTATGACTGGATCAAGCCGCGCCACCTGCTGCCGGTACACGGCGAGCGGCGCCATCAGCAGGCGCACGTAGCACTCGCCGAGCAGCTCGGCATCGCTGCCCCGCTGATTCCGGTCAACGGCGACCTGATGCGCTTCGATGGCCAAGGCCTGCAGCTCGAGAGCCGCCACCCACAGCCGCCCTGCATCGTCAGCCAGAATGCCGTGACCCCGGCGCCGGGCCTCAACGGCAGCGATGCATCGCGCCGCGGCAGCCTGTTCCTGGCCATCACCGTGACGCCCGACGGCGACGGCTGGACCCGTATCGGCCGGATGGTGGTCGATGACAGTGCCGCCTCGCATCTCGATGCAGATGACCTGGGGGACTGGCTCGACCATCAGTTGCAGGAGCTCGACGCCGACGACCTCGCCGAACTGCGCCGCCGGCTCCAGCCGCGCATGATCGACTACCTGGGTGAGCGCATGCGCCATCTGCCTACCGTGCATCTGCAGCTGCTGGCCGGCGAACCCCACTAGCGATAGCCCACCGGCCCCACCTACTGCGACGCCTCACCCACACGACAAGGCGAGCCCGGAGGCTCGCCTTGTCACTGTGCCGAATTGCCGTTGGCTCGACGAGTCACTCTTTCTTGGCGTTCTTCGGCGGGCGCCCACGACGACGCTTGGGCTGCTCGCCGACCAGGTCGTCCAGAGAAAGCCCGGCGTCGTTGATGGCCTCACGAATCTCGGCCAGCTTGCGCTCCTTCATGGCTTCCTCTTGCTGGCGCTGCTTGTCCTCGTCCTGTTTCTGCTCGATCACTTCGCCGATGACCTCGGCGAGTTTGTGCAATTGCTCCATGCTCAGCTGACGCGCCGCGGCACGAGCAACGTTCTTATTGCGAGCGATACGCTCCAGAGATTCGGAAGACATCGGCCTCCTCCTTAGTAAAAGTCAGGGAACACATACACGCGATACCTGGCTAAAAAGTATAAGCCGATATTACGTCATGGCAAGAAAAGACCGCAAGAAAAAACCCGCCACTCTCGATCGGTAGGGCGGGCGTTGGCGGCAGACAAGTATCGCCAGGGTGGCAGAATTGTCCGCTAGCCTCCGGTCATATTCATAAAGCGAACCACCTGAACGTCCCCGTCGGTGGTGAAATGGTGGCGCTCGGGCTTGAGCGGCATGGCATCGATAATTGCCGTCTTGAGGGCATCCATATCCCCCGGATGGCGGCGCAGTACCGCGCGCAGATCTACCGAGTGCTCATTGCCCAGACACAGCAGCAGGCGCCCTTCCACCGTGACGCGGACACGATTGCATGTCGAACAGAAGTTATGGCTGTGGGGAGAGATGAAGCCGATCCGCGAGTCACTGTCGGCCATGCGGAAGTAGCGCGACGGCCCAAGGGTGCTCTCGGTAGTAGGCAGCAGCGGATAGCGTGCCTCGATCAGCTCCTGCACCTCGTCACTGGAACAGAAGGTTTCCGCACGGGAGTGATCCGAGACGTCGCCAAGCGGCATCTCCTCGATAAAGCTAATGTCGAGGGCTTCACGGCGCGCGAACTCGACCAGGTCGACCACTTCATCGTCGTTGCGCCCCTTGAGCACCACGGCATTGAGCTTGATGCGCTCGAAGCCTGCGTCGCGGGCGGCGCGAATGCCGTCGATCACCTTGTGCAGGTCCCCGGTGCGGGTAAGCTGTCGAAATTTTTCGGCATCCAGCGAATCGAGGCTGATATTGAGTCGCTTGAGGCCGCCATCGCGCAGCGCCTTGGCGTGCTTGACCAGGCCGGCACCATTGGTAGTCATGGCAAAGTCGGCGAGCCCCAGGCTGCCAATCTCGTCGACCAGCTGCTCGATGCCGCGCCGTACCAGCGGCTCGCCGCCGGTCAGCCGGACCTTCTCCACGCCGAGCTCGACGAAGGCCCGCGCCACCATTGACAGCTCTTCCAGGGTCAATATCTGGGCGCGCGGCAGGAAGGTCATCTCCTCGCTCATGCAGTAGACGCAGCGGAAATCGCAGCGGTCGGTCACCGAAATACGCACGTAGCGCACGCGGCGGTTGAAGTCATCGATCAACGTCGTCATACAGTCTCCCAACGGCGTGCAGCATGTTTGTCGGTGCTTCGCTCAGCCACCCAGTAGTCGCCGTGACAGGTGTGTTCTTTCTTCCAGAACGGCGCCCGTGTCTTGAGGTAGTCCATGATGAAATCACAGGCCTCGAACGCTGCGCGCCGGTGCGCACTGGCCACCGCCACCAGCACGATAGCATCGCCCGGTAACAGCTTGCCGACCCGGTGAATCAGCCGTACGCCGTCAAGCGGCCAGCGCTGCTCGGCCTCAGCGACGATCTGCTCCAACGCCGCTTCGGTCATGCCCGGGTAGTGCTCGAGGCTCAGCGCCTCGACGTCGGGTTTCTCATTGAAGTCGCGCACCAGGCCAGTGAAACAGACCACCGCGCCGATATCGCTACGCCCCTCGCAAAGCGCAAGCTGCTCGGCGCCGGGATCGAACGATGCCTGCTGGATTCGAATCATCATCAACCTCCCGTGACGGGGGGAAAGAACGCCACCTCGTCACCTTCGGTCAGCGGCGTATCATCGCCACCCATGACTTGATTGACGGCGCACAGGATGCGCCCCTCTTCGAGTAGTGCGAAGTTGGCATCGCGCGCCTTGAGAGCCTGTTTGAGCGCGGCGACGTCAGGACGTGCCAGCGAGGCGACGGGAATTTCCAGCTCGCTTACGCCCAGCCGCTCGCGCAGTTCAGCCAGGCACTTGAC
Source organism: Halomonas salipaludis (assembly GCF_002286975.1). Taxonomy (GTDB): domain Bacteria; phylum Pseudomonadota; class Gammaproteobacteria; order Pseudomonadales; family Halomonadaceae; genus Franzmannia; species Franzmannia salipaludis. The sequence continues at coordinate 213,549 of NZ_NSKB01000001.1, read as the reverse complement.
CCGTACGCTGCGCGAATCGGCATGCGGCCCGAGGCTTACTTCACCACTGTAGCAGTCATCGGTGACGATCTGAGGGCCAACGCTTGGCGGCATCTCACTGCGGCGATAGTCGCCGGACTTGCCGCCGGTCTTGGATAGCAGACGGATCGCGCCGATCTGCATATCCTTGTCGACGGCCTTGCACATGTCATACAGCGTCAGGCAGGCCACCGAGACTGCCGTCAACGCCTCCATTTCGACCCCGGTGCGGCCGTTCAGACGGCAGGTCGCGGTGACCTCGACACAGCTGCGCTGCTCGTCGAGGCGAAAATCGACGCTGACCTTGGACAGCGCCAGTTGGTGACACAGCGGGATCAGCTCATGGGTGCGCTTGGCTGCCTGTATGCCGGCGATGCGTGCGGTAGCCAGTACGTCGCCCTTGGGCAGGCCGCCCTCGGCCAGCAGCGCGAGCGTCGCTGGGCGCATGCTGATGCTGCCGCCCGCCAGCGCCTCACGGCGGCTCTCCTGCTTGTCGGCGACATCCACCATATGGGCCTCGCCGCGGGCGTTGAGATGGGTCAGGCTCATAACGTTGCATGCCTCATATCAGACTGTCGAAGGGTTGCAGGGTCACGGTCTCGCCGCCGGCCACCCCTGCACGCGATGCATCGATCTCGATCAAGCAGTTGGCCGCGCTCATCGAGGACAGAATACCCGAGCCCTGGGCGCCGGTACTGCGTACCCACAGCTGGCCGTCGGCGTCGCAGCGGTAGACCCCGCGCAGGAAGTCGACGCGCTCCAGGCGGCTCTTCAGCGGCGCCTCGCTGCGCGCCGTCAGCCGCGGTGGCTGCCAGTCCGGCTCGCCCTGCAGGCGCCGCAGCACCGGCTGCACGAACTCGAGAAAGGTCACCATCACCGCCACCGGGTTGCCCGGCAGGCCAAAGAAGGGAACCTGGCGCGCCCCCAGTCGGCCGCAGGCCAGCGGCCGCCCTGGGCGAATGGCGATACGCCAGAAACCGAGCTCGCCGAGCTCATTGAGCGCCGCCTTGATCCAGTCGGCCTGGCCCACCGAGACACCACCGCTGGTGATCAACATGTCGTGGTCACGGGCGGCGTCGCCCAGGGCGCTGACCACCTCGTCGCGGCGGTCGGCAAGAATCCCCAGGTCACAGACCTCGGCGCCGAGCCGCGTCAACATGCCGTGCAGCGTATAGCGATTGGCATCATAGATGCCTACCGCCGGCAGCGGCTGGCCGGGCGCAGTAACTTCATCGCCGGTGGAGAAGATCGCCACCCGCGGCCGGCGATATACCCGGGCCTCGGCCAGCCCCAGCGAGGCCAGCAGACCGAGATGCTGGGGCTGCAGCCGAGTACCGGCCTCCAGCACCCGCTGACCGCAGGCGATGTCCTCACCGGCCTGGCGCACGTTCTGGCCGCGCTGGACGCGCTCGGTGCGGCTGATCTCGACCGCCTGATCGCCCACGGCCTCGAGCTGCTCGCTCATGATCACCGTGTCCGCACCCGCGGGCAGCGGCGCGCCGGTGGTGATGCGCAACGCCGTGCCCGCCGCCAGCGGCAGCCCCCAGCGCTGCCCGGCCAGTACCTCGCCGACCACCGGCCAGCGCCGCACCGGGCGCTCGGGCCAGGCCAGCGCGATGCCATCCATCGCCGCATTGGTGTTCTGGGGCACGTCGATGGGCGACACCAACGGCTCGGCCAGCACCCGGCCCAGCAGCGCCTCGAGTGGCAGCCGTTCGCTGTCGAGGGAGGTGGCGAACAGTGCGTCAAGGGCGGTGCGCGCCTCGGCGACGCTTAGCATGCGCTCGCCGAGCTCGAAACACGACAGTGTCATGCCGGCACCTCCCGCGGCAGCGCCTGCTGCGGCCAGCGCTGCTGCCAGGCGGCGACCCAGTCGCACAGCCGCTGGTGATCGTCCAGGTCGAGCGCTTCGACGCCGGCCGGCAGATCCAGCATATCGGGACTGGCAACCGCCCGCACCCAGGGATCGTCGGGCGCCAGCAGCGGCTTGCCCAGCGCCGCGCGGTGCAGCTCGAGCTTGGGCAGCGGCCAGGCCTTGAAGCCTTCGACCAGTACCAGGTCGGGGGCCAGCGGCGCCAGTTGTGCGAGCAGCTGCGCCAGGTCCGGCTCGGCGGCGTCGGGCGTATTGAACATCAACGCGGTGCGCGCCCGCGAGGCGATCAGCATCGGTGCCGCACCCGCCTCACGCAGGCGGTAGCTGTCCTTGCCGGGCTGGTCGATATCGAAGGCATGATGCGCATGCTTGACCACCGCCACCTTGATCCCGCGGACCTGCAGCCGTGGCAACAGGGCCTCGAGCAGGGTAGTCTTGCCGGTGCCGCTCCAGGCGGCGATACCCAGCAGCGGTAGCTGCGCGTCGAAGGTCAGCGTCATCGCGATTCCGTTGGCATGCCATTGCCCAGGCGCTGCTCGAGGACCTGGCACTGTTCGGGATTGTTGAGATTGGCGAAGGCCTCGGGGCAGTCGCTGAAGTCGACGTAGCACTGGGCGTGACGGGCGTACCAGCGGTCGATCTTGCGCTCGCCGGCAGCGAGTGCCGTAGCCAGGTCGTCAGCCAGTTCGCGGCGCATCAGTGCCACCACCGGGTGGGCACGCTCGCCGTCATGAGCGACGGCGATGTCGTGCTCGCCGATGCCTTGCCATAGCCGCGGCACTAGCGCCATGGGCAGCGCCGGGGTGTCGCAGGGCACGACCACCACCCACGCCTGGCGTGCGGCCAGCAGGCCGCTCCAGATGCCCATCAGCGGCCCTTGGTAGCCCGCTTCGCGATCGCTCACCACACGGCAGCCCAGCGTCCGGTACTCCTCAAGGTGGCGGTTGGCGTTGATCACCACCTCCTCGACGTAGGGCGCCAGGCGCTCGCGCACGTGGGCGACCAGTGGCCGGCCCAGGAAGGTGCTGAGGCCCTTGTCGCAGCCACCCATGCGCCGGCCCTGGCCGCCGGCAAGAATCACTCCGCTAAGCGGCAGCCGCTGGTTCATGTCACGCCCCTCGTCGTTTACCCCACGATCCTGATCGGATTTGACCGAACGGTCAAATCCGATCAGCGGCGTAGGTCTTTAGCTCCAGATTACCCCAAGGGTACCGCCACTGCGACCGTAGCGACACCCATACGGGGCTAAAGTCATAGCCGGATCATCGGCTTATCTTTGCCAGGGCGACGCGCTATCATGCCGTCAAGGATCTTCAACAAGGACAGCGCATGAGTGGTTTCAACGTCGGTGCACGACTCAAGCAGCTGCGGCTGCGGGCCACGCTCTCGCAGCGTGAACTGGCCAAGCGTGCCGGTGTGACCAACAGCACCATTTCGTTGATCGAACAGAACAGCGTCAGTCCGTCGGTCAGCTCGCTGAAGAAGATACTCGATGCCATGCCAGTCTCTATCAGCGAGTTCTTCGCCGGCGAACAGACCAGCCAGGAGCGGGTTTTCTATCGCGCCAGCGAGCTCACTGAGATCGGCGATGGCCAGCTGTCGTGGCGACTGGTCGGCGCACGGCGCCCCAACCGCAGCATGTCGATCATCCACGAGCGCTATCCGCCCGGCGCCGATACCGGCGCCGATATGCTCGAGCATGAGGGGGAGGAAGGCGGTGTGGTGGTAGCCGGTACCATCGAGCTCACCGTCGACGGCGAGGCGCGCCTGCTGACCGCCGGCGACGCCTACTACTTCGATTCGCGGCTGCCCCACCGCTTTCGCAACGTCAGCGACAGCGAGTGCGTGATCGTCAGCGCCAACAACCCGCCGTCATTCTCCGACGGCAGCGGCGAACGCCACCACCACTGAGCGCTTACTCGCCCTCACGGGGCGGCGGCAGGATCAGGTTGAGGGCGATCCCCACCACCGCCGCCAGGCTCACGCCCTGCAGGGTGAACTGGCCGCCGCCGAACTGCATCCCGCCGATGCCGAACACCAGGATCAGCGACACCACCACCAGGTTGCGCGGCGCGGTCAGCGAGTGACCGGCGCGCACCAGGGTGTTCATGCCGACCACCGCGATGGAACCGAACAGCAACACCATGATCCCGCCCATCACCGGCCCGGGGATGGTCTGCAGCACGGCGCCGAGTTTGGCGACGAAGGCCAGCAGGATGGCGAAGCAGGCGGCAACGATCATGTAGCGCGGGTTGAAGGCGCGGGTCAGGGTCACCGCCCCGGTCACTTCGGAGTAGGTGGTATTGGGCGGGCCACCAAACAGCGCCGCGGTTGAAGTGGCCAGGCCATCGCCGAGCAGAGTGCGGTGCAGACCAGGCTTCTCCAGGTAGTTCTTGCGCGTCACCGAGCCGATCGCCACCATGTCGCCAATGTGCTCCACCGCCGGGGCGATGGCCACCGGGATCATGAACAGGATCGCCGCCCAGTGAAAGCTCGGCGCAGTGAAACTCGGCAGCGCCAGCCAGCTGGCCTCGCGCACCGGCGAGAAGTCGACCACGCCCATCGCCAGCGCCAGCAGATAGCCGCAGACAATTCCTCCCATGATCGGAATCAGGCGCAACAGGCCGCGGCCGAACACCGCCAGCACCAGGGTCACCAACAGGCTGATCATCGACAGCGTGATCGCCTGGCCGTAGCCGATATGCTCGCTGGTCTCGCCGCTGGCCATGTCCACCGCCACCGGCGCCAGCGCCAGGCCAATCACCATGATCACCGGCCCCACCACCACCGCCGGTAGCACGCGGTGCAGCCAATCCGTGCCCTTGACGCGCACCACTTGCGACATGGCAACGTAGACCAAGCCCGCCGCCAACAGCCCGCCGAGGGTCTCGGAGACGCCGAAGCTGGCCACCGAGCCCTGGATCGGCGCAATGAATGCGAACGACGAGGCCAGGAACACCGGCACGCTCTGGCGTGTAACGGCGTGGAACACCAGCGTGCCGGCACCAGCGGTGAACAGTGCCACGCTGGGATCGAGGCCGGTCAACAGCGGCACCAGCACCAGCGCACCGAAGGCCACGAACAGCATCTGGGCGCCGGTCAGCAGCGTCTTGGGCAGGCTTGGCGAAGGCTCCACCGCAGCCGCAGTCGAGTCGTTCATCAACCATTTCCTCTTGTTATGACTTGAGTCTTGTCAAAAAAAACCCCTGAATATCAGGGGCATTGAGTAATTGAATTTTTGAGCCATTAGCGGGTGCCGAAAATTTTATCTCCAGCATCGCCCAGTCCTGGGACGATATAGCCGTTCTCGTCGAGGCGCTCGTCGATGGCCGCGGTGTAGATCTCGACCTCAGGGTAGGCCTCCTGCACGCGGCGAATGCCTTCCGGTGCGGCAACCAGCACGATCACCTTCATCAGCGGGCAGCCGCGGGCCTTGAGCATGTCGAGGGTAGCCAGCATCGAGCCACCGGTGGCCAGCATCGGGTCGATGACGATCGCCAGGCGCTCGTCGAGGTCGTTGGTGAACTTCTCGAAATAGGGCACCGGCTCGAGAGTTTCCTCGTTACGATAGAGTCCCACCACGCTGATCCGCGCGCTGGGAATCAGGTCGGTGACGCCATCCAGCATGCCGAGCCCGGCGCGCAGAATCGGCACGATGGTGACCTTCTTGCCCTTGAGCAGCTGCACCGGGATCTTGTCGCCGCTCCAGCCGTCGATCTCCTGGGTCTGCAGCTCGAGGTCCTGGGTCGCCTCGTAGGTCAGCAGCTTGGCCAGCTCACCGGCCAGCTCGCGAAAGCTCTTGGTGCTGATCCCCGCTTCGCGCATCAGGCCGAGCTTGTGCTGTACCAGAGGATGGTCGATGGCGTGAACGCTCATGGCGGAAAGCTCCCTCGTCAGGCTGACGTCTATTGGATGGACAAATTGCGCGCAATTCTAGCCTGATCAGGCGTTCAGGTTAAGGCCCAACGGCTTCCGGGGCGGCGGGTAGCTGCCAGTCGATGGGCTCGCGGCCATGGGCAGCCAGAAACGCGTTGGCCTGTGAGAAATGCCGCTGGCCAAAGAAGCCACGATGCGCCGACAGCGGCGAAGGGTGCGGAGAATGTAGCACCAGGTGGCGGCTGCGGTCGACGAAGGCGGCCTTCTTCTGGGCATAGCTGCCCCACAGCAGGAAGGCAACGTGGTCGCACTGCTCGTTGACCGCGGCGATGGCACGGTCGGTAAAGGTTTCCCAGCCACGACCGCGATGTGAGCCGGCATTGCCCTGCTCCACCGTGAGCACGCTGTTGAGCATCAGTACGCCCTGCCGCGCCCAGTACTCGAGGAAGCCGTGGTTGACCGGCGTGGTGCCGAGGTCCTGGGCCAGCTCCTTGTAGATGTTCTGCAGCGACGGCGGCGTTGGTACCCCGGGGCGCACCGAAAAGCACAGGCCGTGGGCCTGATCGGGACCGTGGTAGGGGTCTTGCCCGAGCACCACCACCTTGACCTGGTCAAGCGGAGTCAGCTGAAAGGCGCGGAACCAGTGCGCCGAGTGCGGGTAGATGACCTTGCGCGCGGCCTTCTCGGCGGCCAGGAAATCGCGCAGTGCCTGCATGTGTGGGGCTTCCAGCTCGGCCCCGAGATGCGCCTGCCAACTCTCGGGAAGCGGTGATTCCGGCATCATGACTCTCCTCACTCAGGGCGTCTGGCCGCGCACTTGATCGACCAGCGGCTCGACGTAGGCAATCCCCATATCCCAGGGGAACTGGATCCAGCAATCCTGGGCCACCTCGGTGAGACACTGGTCGACCAGCGGGCGCCCTTCGGGCTTGGCGTAGATGGTGACGAAGTGTGCCTTGGGCAACATCTCGCGCACCGCACGGGCGGTCTTGCCGGTGTCGACCAGGTCGTCGACCAGCAGCCAGCCGTCGCCGTCGTGCTCGACGCCCTTCATGACGTCCAGGCCGCCCTGGTCCATGTGGTCGTAGCTCTTGATGCATACGGTGTCGATCAGCCGCACGTTGAGCTCGCGGGCGATCAGCGCGGCGGGAATCAGCCCGCCGCGAGTGATGGCGATGATGCCCTTGAAGTCACGCTCGACGAGTTGATGGCACAGCGCCCGCACATCGCGGTGAAGCTGGTCCCAGGAAACGGTGAAGTGCTGCTGATAGCGATTGGCGCTCATGATCGATATACCGGTAAACCACAGGGGAGGACCTGGTTACTCGTCCTCGGTGAAGGAACAGACTGCGAACACGCCGTAGCCTGCGTCGCGAATCTTCTGCGACCCGCCGAGCTCCGGCAGGTCGATGATGGTGGCGGTTTCCACCACCTGGCCGCCACTACGGGTGATCAGCTTGGAGGCGGCCAGCATGGTGCCGCCAGTAGCGATCAGGTCGTCCATGACCAGGATACGGTCGCCCTGTTGGAAGGCGTCGGAGTGCAGCTCGACCTCCGACTTGCCGTACTCCAGGGTATAGGTCTCGCTGACGGTACGGAACGGCAGCTTGCCCTTCTTGCGTACCGGCACGAAACTGCAGCCCAGCTCGTAGGCCAGCGGTGCGCCGATAATGAAGCCACGCGCATCGATGGCGGCGATCGCATCCAGATCCATTTCCTGATAGCGATGCACGAAACTGTCGATCAGCTTGCGGAAGGCCGCACTGTTCTGCAGCAGCGGCGTGATATCGCGGAAGTTGACCCCCGGGTGCGGCCAGTCGGGGACGGTACGAATCACGGATTTGATGTAGTCGCCGTATATGCTCATCGGGGGTCGGGTCCCATCGGGTCAGTCGAGAAAAAGGAATTTGAGAACGAACAGCAGTGCCAACACAATCACCGCCGGGTTGAGATCGCTGAAACGGCCCGACAGCGTCTTGATCGCCACGTAGCTGACGAAGCCCAGGGCGATGCCCTCGGCGATCGAGAAGGTCAGCGGCATGGCCAGGGCAGCGATCAGCACCGGGGCTGCCTCAGTCACGTCGTCCCAGTCGGCGTGGGCCAGACTGCCGGCCATCAGTACCGCCACGTAGAGCAGCGCACCGGCGGTGGCATAGGCCGGAATTGAGCCAGCCAGCGGAGCGAAGAACAGGCTGATCAGGAACAGCCCGGCGACCACCACCGCGGTAAGGCCGGTGCGCCCGCCCGAGGCAATGCCAGCCGTGGATTCAATGTAGCTGGTGGTGGTCGAGGTGCCCATCACCGCGCCGGCCATGGAGGCCCCGCTGTCGGCCATCATCGCCCGGCCGATGCGCGGCAGCTTGCCATCCTTGTCGAGCAGCTTGCCGCGGTGCGCCACCCCGATCAGGGTACCGGAGGTATCGAACAGGTCGACGAACAGGAAGGCGAAGATCACGCTGAGCATAGCCACGTCCAACGCACCGGCGAAGTCCAACGCCATGAAGGTCGGGGCGATCGACGGCGGCGCCGAGACCATACCACCGTACTCGCTGTGGCCGAACAGGATGGCCACCACGGTAACGCCGAGGATACCGATCATCACCGCACCGGTGACCTTGAGATGGGCCAGCGCGGTGATCGCGAAGAAGCCGACCAGGGCATAGATCGCCGACGGTTGGGAGAGATCGCCCAGCGCCACGTAGGTGGCCGGATTAGAGACCACGATGCCGGCGTTCTTGAGCGCGATCATGGCCAGGAACAGGCCGATGCCAGCCGCAATGCCGAGGCGCAGCGAGAGCGGTATGGCGTTGATGATCCACTCGCGAATCTTGAACACGCTGAGCAGGAAGAAGATGAAGCCGGAGAAGAACACCGCCCCCAGTGCCGCCTCCCAGGTGTAGCCCATGCCCAGCACTACGCCATAGGTAAAGAAGGCGTTGAGCCCCATGCCCGGCGCCTGGGCGATCGGATAGTTGGCCCACAGCCCCATGATCAGACAGCCCACCGCCGCCGCCAGACAGGTGGCGACGAACACCGCGCCGTAGTCCATGCCGGCCTCGGAGAGGATGCTGGGATTGACGAAGATGATATAGGCCATGGTCAGGAAGGTGGTGATCCCGGCAATGACCTCGGTCTTGATGGAGGTATTGTGTTCTGACAGCTTGAAGTGGTTGTCGAGCAGTCGTTTCATGGGTCAGTCCTGCGCGTGGACGCTCAGCGCCCAGGGTGCGAGAAAAGCCGCACATGGTACCCAAAGGCGCCGGCGGATGCGAGGCGCGTATCGAGGGCATGGCGACCTGCGTTGATTGTTGTGATGGTCGGCATCTCTCGCCGCCACCCCCTATCTATAAGCAAGCGCTGCGCCATTGGCCACCCGTACCACCAACGAAAACTTGACGGAGCGGTCAAAGCAAGCGTTTTAGTGCCCTTCGCGGCTTGCCAGCACCCGCTCGACGGTCTCGACGATGGCCTGGGTCTGCGGGTCTATCTCGACATTGACGCGATCGCCGGGGCGACGCTCGGCGAGAACGGTGCGCGCCAGTGTCTCGGGTATCAGATTGACGCAGAAGCGCACCCGCCCCGCCGCACCGGACGCCACACCGCCAATGGTCAGGCTGATGCCGTCGACGCCGATATAGCCCTTGTCGAAGATGAAGCGACCGAATTCTGCGTCGAGCTCGAACCACAGCCGGCGATTGTTGGGCGCTTCGTCCAGCTCGACCAACTCGGCCATGGTGATGACATGACCGGACATGGCGTGGCCGCCGATTTCATCACCGAAACGCGCCGCCCGCTCGATATTGACGCTATCACCCACCTCGAGTGCACCAAGATTGGTCAACCTCAGGGTCTCGCGCATCAGGTCGAAGCTGACCTCCTCGCCGTCGATGGCGGTGACTGTCAGGCACACGCCGTTGTGCGCCACCGAGGCACCCAGCGCAAGGCCTTCACGCAGTGCTGCGTCGAGCGCCAGCACGTGGGTGCGAAACTCGCTTTTCTCGATGACCCGGGTGACCGCCGCCGTGCCCTGTACGATGCCTGTGAACATGCTCTCTCCCGCCCCTGATCGATCCGCGCCCGACGGTTGCACCAGACGCTGGAAAGCCATCAAGTGTAATGAATCGGCGTGCCGGACGTCCACGCCGGGCGCGCCGGCGGCGCCCGGACAATGGCAGTCAAAACCTCTTCATAATGGAAAAAATCAGAAATATTTCCTATACCATTGGCCAGCAACCCTTATCTTGAACTAAGGTCGTTGACATTATCCGAGTGCGCCGCCTAGAATTTGCGCCACATATTCAGGCGCCGATTTGACCCCAGATTGCGGGCGCCCTCCTTCCTACGGGAAGCGAGAAGTGCAGCTAAAAGGGTGTGTCCAGCGTTGATGGCCACCCGCCAGGGTGGCCTTTTTTTCGGCCGCCTGCTGCCCAAGCCCGCCAGCGCCGCAACGCGACAGGACCATGATCACACTCTCCAACGTCTCCAAGACCTACGGCCAGGGCGACAGCGCCGTCGAGGCACTCAAGCCGCTCGACCTGCATGTCCCCGAAGGCACCATTTACGGCGTCATCGGCCTCTCAGGGGCCGGCAAGTCGACACTGATTCGCTGCGTCAACCTGCTCGAGCGGCCCACCAGCGGCAGCGTCAGCGTCGACGGCCAGGAGCTCACCACCCTCAGCGGCACCATGCTCAACCAGGCCCGCCACCGCATTGGCATGATCTTCCAGCACTTCAACCTGCTCGACTCACGCACGGTCTTTGCCAATGTCGCCCTTCCCCTGGAGCTGATGGGCGTTCCGCGCCGCGAGATTCGCCAGCGAGTCACCCCGCTGCTCGAGCTGGTCGGCCTCAGCGACAAGACCGACCAGTATCCGGCGCAGCTCTCCGGCGGCCAGAAGCAGCGCGTGGCGATCGCCCGCGCCCTAGCCAGCAAGCCCAAGGTACTGCTGTGCGACGAGGCCACCTCGGCCCTCGACCCCCAGACCACTGGCTCGATCCTCGCCCTGCTGCAGGAGATCAACCGCAGCCTGGGCCTGACCATTCTGCTAATCACCCACGAGATGGAAGTGGTCAAGCGGATCTGCCATCGGGTCGGCCTGATCTCGGCCGGCGACCTGGTCGAAGAGGCCGAGGTGGGTGACTTCTTTACCGCACCGCGCACCCAACTGGGCCGCGAGTTCATCAACGAATTCCTCAAGCTCGAACCGCCGCGGGCACTGGTCGAGCGCCTCGACGCGGCATCAGGCCCCCACTCGCACCCGGTGGTGCGTCTGGCCTTCTCCGGCGACGCCGTGTCGACGCCGCTGATCTCGCGGCTGGCCCGCGACTGCCAGATCGACGTCAGCATCCTGCAGGCCAAGGTCGAATCCATCCAGGGCCGCACCCTGGGGCTGATGATCGCCGAGCTGATCGGCCCGGAGAGCAAGACCCGCGAGGCCATCGACTACCTCGAAACCCATGACCTTCACGTGGAGCTGCTCGGCCATGTCCAGCGCGATGCTTGATCTGATCCTCAAGGCGACCCTCGACACCCTCTACATGGTCGGTGTCTCGAGCCTGCTCTCGGCGCTGCTCGGGGTGCCGCTGGGCGTACTGCTATACGTCACCCGGCCACGCCAGATCCTCGCCCAGCCGGCGCTCAATCGGGTACTGGGGGTGGTCACCAATATCGGCCGCTCGGTGCCCTTCATCATCCTGATGGTGGCGATCATTCCCTTCACGCGGATGATTGCCGGCACCTCGATCGGCACCAACGCCGCGATAGTGCCGCTGACCATCGCCGCGATTCCGTTCGTGGCGCGACTGGTGGAGGGGGCCCTGAACGAGATCTCGCCGGGCCTGATCGAGGCCGCCCAGTCGATGGGCGCCACACCACTGCAGATCATCACCAAGGTGCTGCTGCCCGAGGCGCTGGGCGGCATCATTACCGGCCTGACCATCACCGTGGTGACCCTGGTCAGCTATTCGGCGATGGCCGGTGCCGTGGGCGGCGGCGGCCTCGGCGACCTTGGCATACGCTACGGCTACAACCGCTTCGATCCCACGGTGATGCTGATCACCGTGGCGATCCTGGTGGTCATGGTGCAGGGTTTCCAGAGCCTAGGTGACCATCTGGTACGCCGCACCGACCACAAGTGATCCATTTTCACTCGGCGTCGCACCTGGAATAGCGGCGCCTCCACCGCCTCGCTTCGAGGCATCAAGGAGATACAGCGCTCATGAATGACACCCTCTCCCGCCAGTTCACCCCGTCGCGCCTGCTCGGCGGCTTGATGCTCGCCGGCAGCCTGGCGCTGGCCGGCTGCGGCAACGGCGACGACGCCGCCGAGACTCGCTCGATCAGCGTCGGCACCGTGGCCGGCCCGGAAACCGAGGTCATGGAAGTTGCGGTACGCATCGCCAAGGAGGAGTACGACCTCGACGTCGAGATCGTCGAATTCACCGACTACGTCTCACCCAATGCGGCGCTGGCCGACGGCAGCCTCGACGCCAACGCTTACCAGCACGAGCCCTACCTGCAGAGCATGGTCGAAGACCGCGGCTACGAGCTGGTCGCCGCCGGACGCAGCTTCGTCTATCCGATCGGTGCCTACTCCGAGCGCCACGCCAGCATCGATGAACTGCCCGACGGCGCCATTATCGCGCTGCCCAACGATCCGTCCAATGAAGGCCGCGCACTGATCCTGATGCATAACGAGGGACTGATCGAGCTCGACGACCCCGAGAACCTCGAAGCCACGCCGGTCAACGTGATCGAGAACCCGCGCGACTTCCAGTTCCGCGAGATCGAGGCCGCCCAGCTGCCGCGGGTACTCCCCGATGTCGACATGGCCTTCATCAATAACACCTTCGCCCAGCCTGCTGGCCTCAGCCTCGACGACGCCCTGGTTCGCGAAGGTCCCGACTCGCCCTACGTCAACCTGATCGTGGTGCGCGCCGGCGATGAAGAGCGCGAGGAGATTCGCCAGTTGGTCAGCGCCTACCAGCGCGACGAAGTGGCCGCCAAGGCCGAAGAGCTGTTCGACGGCGGCGCGGTTCCCGGCTGGGAGTAAGCCCGTCGCATAGCGCAACTCAGCAGCGGCCGGCCTTGTGCCGGCCGTTTGCCGTGAGGAGACACCATGTCCACCGACTATGACCTACTGGCACGCCAGCTCGAGGCGCTGCTCGACGGCCGCGACTGGCTGACCAACAGCGCCCAGACCTGCGCCTTCATCATGCATGGCGTGCCCGACCTCAACTGGGCAGGCTTCTACCTGCAGCGCCAGCCGCAGCTGCTGACGCTCGGCCCCTTCCAGGGTCAGCCGGCCTGCAACCCGATCCCCTTCGCCAAGGGCGTATGCGGCGCCGCGGCGCGCAGCCGCCAGACCCAGCGCGTCGCCGACGTTCACGCCGTGGCCGACCATATCGCCTGCGATGCGGCCTCGCGCTCTGAACTGGTGGTGCCCATCCTTGCCGAAACGCAGCTATGGGGCGTGCTCGACCTCGACAGCCCGCTGCCGGCGCGCTTCAGCGCCGCCGACCAGGCCGGGATCGAGCAGCTGGTCGCGGTCTTCGTCGCGCGTAGCGACCTCGCCGCCGCGAGCTAGCAGCCAGACGCAAAACGGCCCCGTAGCGAATGCGCTACGGGGCCGTCTCTGGATTCTGGTAGGACCAAGCGGATTTGAACCGCTGACCTCCACGATGTCAACGTGGCGCTCTAACCAACTGAGCTATGGTCCTATTTCGTGACTGCCGTTGCGTGCTGCCAATGATGCACCTGAACTGGTAGGACCAAGCGGATTTGAACCGCTGACCTCCACGATGTCAACGTGGCGCTCTAACCAACTGAGCTATGGTCCTGCCGCTTCCCAGCATATGGCTTGCCTGGCAACGGATGCGTATTTTACGCATCCGCCCCGCGAATGCAATAGTAGCGTAAAAATTCTTGGCGATCAGCCGCTTGGCGATATACCGCGTCAGGATTTGACGCGCGCCACGGCATCCTGCCAGCCCTGATAGAGGCGCTCGCGCTCGTCGCCGGGCATGCTCGGCTCGAAGGTGCGCTCGCAGCGCCATAGCTCGGCGATTTCGTCCAGGTCGCGGTACCAGCCGATCTGCAGGCCGGCCAAGTAGGCGGCGCCCAGTGCCGTGGTCTCGAGCACCGTGGGCCGATCCACCGGCACCCCGAGCATGTCTGCCAGAAACTGCATCAGCCAGTTGTTGCGCACCATGCCGCCATCGACCCGCAACGTGCCGGTATTGGCGGCCATGTCGTCATTCATGCACACCTGCAGATCACGGGTCTGGTAGCAGACCGCCTGGAGGCCGGCGGCGACAATCTCGGCGATACCGGTATCCCGGGTCAGACCGAAGATCGCCCCGCGTGCCTGGGGATCCCAGTGCGGCGCGCCAAGACCGGTGAAGGCTGGCACCAGGTAGACGTGGTGCCCCTCACGCGTCTTCTTGGCCAGCGCCTCGGTTTCGGCCGCATCCTGGAACAGCTTGAGCCCGTCGCGCAGCCACTGCACCGTCGCCCCGGCCACGAAGATACTGCCCTCCATGGCGTAGGTCGGCTTGCCGTTCAGGCGGTAGCCCACGGTGGTCAGCAGCCGGTTGCGCGAGGTCTCGGCACTATCGCCGGTATTGAGAATCATGAAGCAGCCGGTGCCATAGGTGCTCTTGCCCATTCCCGGCTCGAAGCAGGCCTGGCCGAACAGCGCCGCCTGCTGGTCGCCGGCAACACCGGCAATCGGCAGCGCCGTGCCCAAGAACGCCTCCTCGGCCTGGCCGAAGTCGTCGCTGGAATCCTTGACCTCCGGCAGCAACGAGGCCGGAATGCCGAATAGCGCCAGCAGCTCGTCGTCCCAGCACTGCTGATGAATATTGAACAGCGCGGTGCGCGAGGCGTTGGTGGCATCGGTGGCGTGTACCTTGCCACCAGTGAGACGCCAGATCAGGAAGGTATCGACGGTACCGAAGGCCAGCTCGCCGCGCTCGGCGCGTTCCCGCGCGCCCTCGACGTGCTCCAGCAGCCAAGCCAGCTTGGTGGCAGAGAAATAGGGGTCGATCAGCAGCCCAGTGCGCGACTGCACCAGCGACGTGTGGCCGTCATCGCGCAGCCGCTGGCACAGGTCAGCGGTGCGCCGATCCTGCCACACGATCGCTCGGTGCAGCACCTCGCCGGTGCTGCGATCCCACAGCAGCGTGGTCTCGCGCTGGTTGGTGATGCCGATTCCCGCCACCTCATCGGCGCCGATAGCGGCCTGTTCGAGCACCTGGCGGCAGGTCTGCTCGACGCTGCGCCAGATGTCCTCGGCCTCGTGTTCGATCCAGCCATCTTCAGGAAAATGCTGGGTGAACTCCTGCTGGGCAACCTCGACGACGTTGGCCTGCCGGTCGAACAGAATCGCCCGCGAACTGGTAGTTCCCTGGTCGATGGCAAGCAGGTAGGCGGGCATGGCGAGGTCCTCGATGGTTGATTGGTATTTTCGTTTTCGCGGCATCAATGTTCGTTTACGACGATTCGAGACTAAACTAGTCCCGAGAACGGCTCAAACCTTTGCCGGTGACTTTCACTTGCACCTTAGTCGAACACTGCCACCTGGTATGCATCGCCCGACGCGCATGTATGATGTTTCAGATTGGCGAAATCACGTAGACTGGCGACAACATCAAGGAGGTCGCATGAATCAGCGGGAACGTCAGGATGCCATCGTGGCACTGGTAAAGCGCCAGGGATATGCCGCCATCGAGCAGCTCACCGGCCATTTCGATGTCACACCCCAGACCGTTCGTCGCGACCTCAATGCCCTGGCTGCGGAAGGCCTGATCCGCCGCGTGCACGGCGGCGCCGGCCTCGAGTCGAGCACCGTCAACACCTCCTACAGCACGCGCAAGACCCTCAACCTGGATGCCAAGCGCCGCATTGCCCAGCTGCTGGCCTCCAAGATTCCCGACAACGCCTCGCTGTTCATCAATATCGGCACCAGCAACGAAGTCATCGCCGATGCCCTCGAGCATCACAAGGGGCTCGAGGTGATCACCAACAACCTCAACGTGGCCGCCGCCCTGCAGCACAAGGAAGACTTCAACGTGATCGTCGCCGGCGGCCAGGTGCGTGCCCGCGACGGCGGCATCATCGGCGAGGCAACCATCGACTTCATCAATCAGTTCAAGGTCGATTTCGGCATCATCGGCATCAGCGGCATCGACGAAGATGGCTCACTGCTAGAATTCGACTATCAGGAGGTGCGCGTCGCCCAGGCGATCATCCGCAACTCACGGCAGGTCTTCCTGGCCGCCGACCACTCCAAGTTCCACCGCAACCCGGTAGTACGCCAGGGCAACATCTCCCAGCTCGATGCCCTGTTCACCGATCGTCGCCCCTCGGAGACCATCTGCCGGCTGCTGGAGAACCATGACGTTACCCTGCATATCGCCTGACACCCAGGCCGTGAGCAGTGGTAGCTAATCACCACCCACTGGAGAGACACAAGGTTTGCGCCATGGGTGAGAAGCATCGCTTCGAACGGGCTGGCCATGGATGGCCAGCACCGGTCCTGCAAGCGGAGCAGGATGCGAGAGCGCAGCAGGGCGCAAGGTAGTGCCCAGGGAAGGGTTCACAGCGCCTCCTCGTAGGCTTGTCGGCGGATCAATTCCGAGCAGTGCCGCCTATCTACCTTGGCCTGATGCCATGTTCGCTTGCGAACCTCACTCGGGTATGCCGCCGCGGGTCAGCGCCGCCGGGTCGAGCAGGCGCTCGAGCTCCTCGCGCGACAGCTCGGTCTGCTCCTCGGCCACATCGAGAATCGGCCGCCCGGCCTGATAGGCCTGCTTGGCGATCGCCGCCGCCGCGTCATAGCCGATCACCGAGTTGAGCGCGGTGACCAGGATTGGATTGCGCGCCAGGGGTTCACGCAGATGCTCCTCGCGCACCTTGAAGGTGGCGATGGCACGGTCGGCGAGCAGGTGACTGATATTGCTCAGCAGCGCGATGCCGGTCAGCAGGTTGTTGGCGATCAGCGGCAGCATCACATTGAGCTGGAAGTTGCCGCTCTGGCCGGCCACCGTGACCGCGCTATCCAGCCCGATCACCTGGGCCGCGACCTGGGCCGCTGACTCGGGAATCACCGGATTGACCTTGCCCGGCATGATCGAGCTGCCCGGCTGCAACGCCTCGAGCTCGATCTCGCCGAGCCCGGCCAGCGGCCCCGAATTCATCCAGCGCAGGTCGTTGGCGATCTTCATCACCACGCAAGCGTAGCCGCGCAAGTGGCCGGAAAGTTCGACCGCGGCATCCTGGGAGGCCAGGCTGGCAAACAGGCTGTCGTTGG
This sequence comes from Halomonas salipaludis, assembly GCF_002286975.1. Taxonomy (GTDB): domain Bacteria; phylum Pseudomonadota; class Gammaproteobacteria; order Pseudomonadales; family Halomonadaceae; genus Franzmannia; species Franzmannia salipaludis. The sequence goes on along the minus strand of NZ_NSKB01000001.1, from coordinate 196,470 downwards.
GCGACAGCGCCAGCCCGGTCTGCTCGGCGAGCGTGCGTGCCATGCGTTCGGAAAACTCAGGGTGGGCATTGATACCGGTACCCACCGCGGTACCGCCCTGGGCCAACCGACCGAGGCGCTGCTGACCGCTTGCCAGGCGCTCGCTGGCTTGCGCCACCTGGCTCGCCCAGGCGCCAAGCTCCTGACTCATGCGCACCGGCATGGCATCCATCAAATGGGTGCGGCCGGTCTTGACCACCCCGTCGAGCTCGGCCGCCCGCGCCTCGATGGTCTGGCGCAGGTGGTCGAGGGCCGGCAGCAGCCGCTGCTCGACCCCGATAGCGGCGGACAGATGCAGCGCGGTGGGGATCACGTCGTTGCTCGACTGGCCCATGTTGACGTGGTCATTGGGCCCCACCGGCAGATCCTGGCGCGATGCCAGGTGGGCGATCACCTCGTTGACATTCATGTTGGTCGAGGTGCCGGAGCCGGTCTGGAAGACATCTACCGGAAACTGCTCGTCGTGGCGACCGTCGAGGATCTCCCGCGCGGCGGCGGCGATGGCTTCGGCGCGCGCCGTATCGAGAAGGCCAAGCTCGGCATTGACCCGCGCCGCAGCCAGCTTGACGTGGGCCACACCATGGATGAAGGCCATCGGCAGGCGCTGCCCGCTGACCGGAAAGTTGTTCACCGCACGCTGAGTCTGGGCGCCGTAGAGGGCACTCTCCGGCACCTCCAGCTCGCCCATGCTGTCGCGCTCGCGTCGTGTCTTGGTCATGCTCGCCTCCCTGTCGATGCGTGCCTCTAGGACACCTTCCTTTACCATGGTAGCGACCCGTCATGCTTTCAAGTGACGCTGGCGCCGGGAATGGTGGCGACATAGACTCAAGCCCAGCGATGCAGACACGGACGTAGGAGACAGGCAATGCCCAAGAGTCTGATGAAATACCTGGTCATCGTCGCCACCGGCCTGGCCGTCAGCGGCTGCCAGCTGATCGACACCAGCCCCGGGCCGCCTCCGGAACGCATCGAAGTCACCGACGTCGGCACCGAGGCCGAGCGCGCTCCTGATGAAGCCGCGCCGCCGGGCCGCGTGGCCCGCGAAGTAGCCTTCCCCGAGGCCGAATACGCGGCGCTGGAGAAGCACGGCAGCGGCTCGATCAGCGGCAGGCTGACCCTTAACACCGCGTCGGGCACGCTGGTCGGTCGCAACAGTCGCGTCTCGGTGGCGCCGGTCACCACCTACTCTGCCGAAGCCGCCGAGAAGGCGCTGGCCGGACAAGCCGTGGAGCCCGCCGACCCGCGCGCCCAGGCCTATACCCGCCAGGCCAGCACCGACGACGACGGGCGCTTCACCGTCAACGGTCTGCCGGCCGGCGACTACTACGTCTCGGGCAGCGTCACGCCGTCCGACGGCAGGCCGCGGATCATCATCAATCAGGTCAGGCTCAACAGCGGCCAGCGGGTCAACGTCAATCTGAGCCGCTGAGCGCCTTGCCATCTGGCAGCTCGACGCTGATCGCGATCGCCGAGTACCAGGCGTTCAGAACGGCCCCGCACGCGGGGCCGTTGCATCAGCGATGCGCCTCAGGTCTCGTTCTCAGGGACCGCTGGGGAGACATAGGAGATCCGGTAGATGGCACCGGCGGTATCGTCGGAGACCAGCAGCGATCCGTCGGCCAGTTGGGCCACATCAGCGATCCGCCCGTAGTACTCGCCGCTACTCTCGTCCAGCCAGCCCTCTGCAAAGGGGATGGTGGCACCACTCGGTCCACTGCCGTCCTCGGCAAAGGGAGTGAACATCACCCTCGCACCCACCGGGGTAGAACGGTTCCAGCTGCCTCGCTGAGCGCTGAACAAGCCGCCACGATACGCGTCGGGAAACATCTCGCCACGATAGAAGGTCAATCCCAGATCCGCCGCATGGGCGACGGTTTCCACCACCGGGAATGTCAGCCCTTCCGGCGGCTCTTCGTCGCGATAGTCGACGGTGCGGGTATCGCCGCCACCGTACCACGGCATGCCGAAGTGCATGCCGGGCTTGGGCGCATGGTTAATCTCACCGGGCGGGATATCGTCACCCATGCCGTCGACCTGATTGTCGGTGAACCACAGCTCCTCAGTATCGGGATGGAAGGTGATACCAACCGAGTTGCGCACTCCCTTGGCGAATACCTCGCGGCGGCTGCCGTCTCGCTCCATGCGCACGATTCCACCGATGCCGATCTCCTCGTAGAGTTCACGCTTTTCGGCAGGCTGAACGTTGTAGGGCTGGCCCAGCGAGACGTAGAGCTTGTTGTCGGCGCCCAGCGCACAGACCCGTGCACCGTGGTTGAAGCTCTCCTCCTCGACAGGGATCAACTCACCGCTAGGTACCACGATATCTACCGCCACATCGGGCCCCTCGAAGAAGAATTCGGCAGCCGGAAATACCAGCACGCGATTGTGCTCGGCCACGTAGAGGAAGCCGTCCGAGGTGAAACAGGGACCCGGCTGGGTGAAGGAGATCGCCGGCGCGAAGCGCTTGACCTCGTCGGCGACGCGGTTCTTGGTACGATCGGTGACCGACCACATGTCGGTCTTGCGGGTACCGACGAAGACCACCCCGCTGGAGGGCCCGACGGCCATATGCCGGGCATCGGGCACCACTGCGTAGAGCTCGATCCGGAATCCCGGCGGCAGGCGGATACGCTCCAGATTGCGGCGGATGGCATCGGCCACCTCGCCCTCCTGAGGCACCGTCTGCATGGCCAGCGACTGGCCGGTGGTCTGCATGCCACGCATGCGTTCGAGGGCCTCGTCACTGGTGGGCTGGGCCCACACCGTGGCGGCCCCCAACAGCAGTGCGGAGGTGACTGAGACTGCAAGAACTTTCATGAGGCGATACCTCTGAAGTGGCGACCGCATATCCGGGCGGTCAGTTGTGGTTCTTATGGTTACCGGTAGTACTTGCTGGGGTCACTCCGAAATACTGGTGTCGCGCACCTCCTGGTGGCATTGCCACGGTAGCCCACATTGAATGTAGACCGATTCGCGCAACACGGCGTGCAGAAATGGTCGAGGGGGCTACCAGCCAAGCGCCTGCTTGACGAAGGGGATGGTCAGCTTGCGCTGGGCAGAGAGCGAGGCACGGTCCAGGGTATCCAGGGCGTCACACATCTCGCCGAGACGCCGCGGGCCACGATGCAGCATGTAGCGCGCCACTTCGTCGGGCAGCTGCATGCCTCGCACGCTGGCACGCAGCTTGAGCGCCGCCAGGCGCTGCTCATCATCGAGCGGGTGAACGTGGAAGGTAGTACCCCAGCTCAGCCGCGAGGCCAGGTCAGGCAATGCCACGTCGAGCTGGCGAGGCGCCGCAGAGGCGGCGATCACCAGGCATTTGCCGGCATCGCGCAGTCGGTTGAAGGCGTGGAACAGCGCCTCCTCCCAGCGCCGCCGCCCGAGCACCTTATCAAGGTCGTCGATGGCGACCAGGTCGAGACGCTCGGAGTCCTCGAGCATATGCGGTGGGAAATGGCCCAACTCAGCGAGTGGCAGGTAGAGCGCGCGCTTGTCGTGATCCGTGGCGGCATGGCAGGCTGCCTGCAGCAGGTGGCTGCGACCCACCCCACTCGCCCCCCACAGGAACAGGAACGGTTCACCGTGGGGCTGCCACTGGGCACGCAGTGTCTGCACCAGGCTGGCATTGCCAGCCGGCAGGAAATTGGCGAAGGTCGCATCGTCGCGCAATCCTACACCCAGCGGCAGCTGCGCAGGCCCAGGGCTCATGGGGGCTCCTCATCACTGTCGCCGTTCCGCGCGGCATCATATAAGGTGCTGTTTTTGTAGCGTTCCTTGGCTTCTCGCAATAGTACCATGATGACGGCTGCGGCGGGCAATGCCAGCAGTACGCCGGTGAAGCCGAACAGATTGCCGCCGGCCAGCACGGCAAAGATCACCGCCACCGGATGCAGGCCGATCTTGTCACCGAGCAGCTTGGGCTGCAGTACCGTGCTCTCCACCGCCTGACCGGTGCTGAACACCACCACCACGCCGAGCAGCGCCAGCCAGCTGCCGAACTGGAAGAACGCCACCACCAGCGCCACGCTGATGCCGACGATAAAGCCCAGAAATGGCACGATACTGGCCAGGCCAGCCATCAGCCCTATCAGCAGCCCGAAGCGCACGCCCATCACCGTCAAGCCCAGCGCATAGATTGCCCCCAGGCACAGCATCACCAGCAGTTGGCCGCGCAGGAAGGCCGACAGCACCTCGTCGCAGCGATTCGCCAGCCGCGTCACATCCGGCTCCCACTGGCGTGGCAGCAGGCTGCGGATGCTGTGCAGCAATCGCTCCCAGTCGAGCAGCAGGTAGAAGGCTACCACCGGCACCAGCGACAAATAGGTGATCCAGGTCAGGAAGGCGCGTCCCGAGCGACCGATGTGACTGAGGATGTCTGCGGCGGGGCCGGCGGCTTCCTGCCAATGCTCGGCCAGCGTCTCCTGCACATTGTCGAGTTCACCGCGCAGATCGTAACCGGTCCAGGCCTGGAGCTGGGGAGCCAGCACCGTCTCGAACCATTCGAAGATGGTCGGCACGACTTCGCCAAACTGGCGCGCCTGCTGCACCATCAGCGGAATCAGGATCAGCAGACTGACGCTGAGCACCAGAATCAGCACCAGGAACACGCCACTCACCGCCATTGGCCGCGACAGCCCCAGGCGCTGCAGACGGTTGGCCAGCGGATCGCCCAGATAAGCGATGATCATGCCGGCGATGAATGGCATCAACATCGATTCGAGCTGCACCAGCAGCCACACCAGGCCGGCCGCTACGGCCAATAACCACCATTCTCTGCGCATCCGCTACTCCCTGTTGCTGGTTGGCCACTCCTGTGGACACTACCCTTGCCTTAGCCACGCACCGGCGGTGCGGGCGCGGTCAGGTGATGCTACAATTCACGCCGCATTTTCACCCTATATCTCTTCGCCGTACTTCGACAGGATCGGTCATGACCAGCAGCTCCTCCCAGCCCCCCCAGGCGTCCCTTAGCTACAAGGACGCCGGCGTGGACATCGACGCCGGCAATGCCCTCGTGGAACGCATCAAGGGCGTTGCCAAGCGTACCACTCGCCCCGAGGTGATGGGCGGACTCGGCGGCTTCGGCGCGCTGTGCCAGCTGCCCAGCGGCTACCGTGAACCGGTGCTGGTGTCCGGCACCGACGGCGTCGGCACCAAGCTGCGCCTGGCCATGGACCTGGCCAAGCACGACACCATCGGCATCGACCTGGTGGCCATGTGCGTCAACGACCTGGTGGTGGCCGGCGCCGAGCCGCTGCTGTTCCTCGACTACTATGCCACGGGCAAGCTGGATGTGGACATCGCCGCCGACGTGGTAACCGGCATCGGTGAAGGCTGTTTCCAGGCCGGCTGCGCGCTGGTCGGCGGCGAGACCGCCGAGATGCCCGGTATGTACGCGGGTAGCGACTACGATCTGGCCGGCTTCTGCGTCGGGGTGGTCGAGAAGTCCGAGATCCTCGACGGCAGCCAGGTCGCCGCCGGCGACGTGCTGCTCGGTCTGGCAGCCTCCGGGCCGCACTCCAACGGCTATTCGTTGATCCGCAAAATCCTTGAGGTCTCCTCGGCCTCGCTGGATACCCAACTCGACGGCCAGCCGCTGCGCGAGGCGCTGCTCGCCCCTACCCGCATCTACGTCAAGCCGCTGCTGTCGCTGATCAAGGAGAGCGGCGTGGCGGTGCATGCGCTGTCGCACATTACCGGCGGTGGCCTGCTCGAAAACATACCGCGAGTGCTGCCCGACAACCTTACCGCCCACGTCGATGTGACCCGCTGGAGACGCCCGGCGGTGTTCGACTGGCTGCAGCAGCAGGGCAACGTCGACGAGCACGAGATGCACCGCGTGCTCAACTGCGGCATCGGCATGGTGGTGGTGGTTTCCGCGGCCCAGGCCGAGGCCGCGCAGGCCCACCTCGAGGCCCAGGGCGAGCGCGTCTATCGCCTCGGCGAGATCGCTCCGCGACACGGCGATGAGGCCCAGGTCCAACTGGAGAATCTCCCGGCATGAGTCATTCCGCCGAAGGCCCCACACCGGCCAGCGATACCCTCAACGACTTCACCGCCGCACCCAGCGAGGCGCGGCGCGTGGTAGTGCTAATCTCCGGCAACGGCAGCAACCTTCAGGCGCTGATCGACGCCCAGGCCTACGATGAGCTGGGCGGCGAAATCGTCGCGGTGATCTCCAATCGGGCCGATGCCTATGGCCTCAAGCGCGCCCGCGACGCCGGCATCGACGCGGTGGCCCTGCCGCATCGCGAGTACGACAGCCGCGAGGCCTTCGACGGCGCCCTGATCAAGGTCATCGAACGCCACGAGCCCGACCTGATCGTGCTGGCCGGCTTCATGCGCATCCTGACCCCGCTGTTCGTGCAGCGCTTCTACGGCCGCCTGCTGAATATCCACCCCTCGCTGCTGCCCGCCTATCAAGGGCTCGATACCCACGCCCGGGCGCTGGCCGACGGTGTCACCGAGCACGGCTGCAGCGTGCACTTCGTCACCGAAGAGCTCGACGGCGGGCCGGTGGTGGTACAGGCCGCGGTGACAGTTGATGCCGAGGACGATGCAGCCTCGCTAAAGAACAAGGTGCACGTCCGCGAGCACCTGATCTACCCCATCGCCGTGAAGTGGTTCCTCCAGGGTCGCCTGCAACTCGGCAGCCAGGGCCCGACCCTCGACGGCATGCCGCTGCCGCCCCAGGGGCTGCGCCTGTCGCATGCCGATGCCGCAGAGGAGCTGGACGAGGATCAATAAGCGCTAGCTTTTTCGTCCCTGAAAAAGATGTCCGCTTCACCCCGTCCCCTGCGCCGCTCACTGCTCCCGGTGAAGCCGGGCCGGCTCAGGTCCTGGGCAGGGTCACGCCCCGCTGCCCCATGTACTTGCCACCGCGGTCCTTGTAGGAGGTGTCACACACCTCATCGGACTCCAGGAACAGCATCTGCGCCACGCCCTCGTGAGCGTAGATCTTGGCCGGTAGGTTGGTGGTGTTGGAGAACTCCAGCGTCACGTGCCCTTCCCACTCCGGTTCCAGCGGTGTGACGTTGACGATGATCCCACAGCGTGCGTAGGTCGACTTGCCCAGGCAGATGGTCAGCACGCTACGCGGAATGCGGAAATACTCCACAGTCCGCGCCAGGGCGAAGGAGTTGGGTGGAATCACGCAGACATCGCCCTTGATATCGACGAAGCTCTTCTCGTCGAAGGCCTTGGGATCAACCACCGCCGAGTGGATATTGGTGAACACCTTGAAGTCGTCGGCACAGCGCACGTCGTAACCATAGCTCGAGGTCCCGTAGGAGATCACCCGACGCTCGTCCACGTAGCGCACCTGGTCGGCCTCGAAGGGCTCGATCATGCCTTCCCGCTCGGCCATGCGGCGGATCCATTTGTCGGATTTGATACTCATCGGGGCGTCCTTGATGGGGCGAAGCCTGCCGCGCCGTGACGCGGCCAGAAAGAAATCGGGCCGTTATGATAACGGCCCGTTCAACGAATACAAAGCTGGCAATGCCGGCATTCAGTCACCGAAGCTGATGCTCGGCCCCTGCGGCTGCTGGCCAGCGACGCCTTCGACCACAGCACGCGACATGTTGCGGAAGGTCGCCGCTGCTTCGCTGTCGGGGTCGCTGATCACCGTCGGCCGGCCGCTGTCGGACTGCTCGCGAATCGATAGCGTCAGCGGCAGCTGGCCAAGCAGGCGCGTCTCGTACTGAGCCGCGATGCGCTCGCCACCGCCAGCACCGAAGATCGGCTCGCTGTGTCCACACTCGGAACAGACGTGCAGGCTCATGTTCTCGACCACGCCGAGCACCGGGACATTGACCTTGCGGAACATCTCGATGCCCTTGCGCGCGTCGAGCAGGGCGATGTCCTGCGGCGTGGTAACGATCACCGCCCCCGACACCGGCACCTTCTGGGCCAGAGTCAGCTGGATGTCGCCGGTACCCGGCGGCATGTCGATGAACAGATAGTCGAGGTCGTTCCAGGCAGTCTGGTTGAGCATCTGCTGGAAGGCCCCGGCAACCATTGGCCCACGCCACACCATCGGCTCGTTGATATCTACCATGAAGGCCATCGACATCGCCTGAATGCCGTGGGCCTCGAGCGGCTGGAACTGGTTCTCGCCAGCCTGCTGGGGCCTCACGCCTTCGCCGATGCCTAGCATCTGCGCCTGGCTGGGACCATAGATATCGGCGTCGAGCAGGCCCACCCGATAGCCTTCGGCGGCCATCGCCAGGGCCAGATTGACGGTCACGGTGGACTTGCCCACGCCCCCCTTGCCCGAGGCCACGGCAACGATATGCTTTACCCCTTCGATCACGGCTTGCTCCTGCTGGTCGATCGTGGCGACCGGTCGGCACCGATCGGTGTAACGGCGAGTATAACCCGGTAGCGGGCGCTATAACCAAGTGCCATGCTCAACTTTAGCCTGACTCACCAAAAACGGCGGCGAACTGGGTGCTCGCCGCCGTGTCATGACTCTGCGCCACAGGCGTCAGATCAGGTCACTCGTCATCTTCCTGCTGCGCCGCTGCTGCTTCAAGGCTGGCTTCGAGCTCGCTGAGCTCGTCACGCCAGTTGGCCAGTTGGGCTTCAAGACGCTCGAGCTGCTCAGTACGGGCAGTAGTCTGCTCGGAAAGCTCATTGAGACGCGCCTCGGCCTCATCGACCTGCGCCTCAGTCGCCTCGTACTCGTTGAGGGCAGCGTTGAGCCCTTCCTCGACATGGTCGAAGCTACGCTGGGAGGCCGCAATCTGGGCGTCCAGTTCTTCGAGCATGGCCTCGCGCTCCTCGGCCTGGGCTTCCAGTGCTTCGATCTCCTCCTCGAGAGTTGCGATGTGGTCCTGCCCAGACTCGACCTGGCTTTGCAGTTCGGCCTGACGCCCTTCGGCCTCGGCGATCTGCTCCTCCAGTGCCTCGAACGACTCACGCGCGTTGTCGCGGGCCTCACGCGTCTCTTCTGCCTGGGCTTCCAGCGTTTCCAGCTCAGCCTGCTTCTGCGCCACCTGCTCGTCCAGCGCCTGGGCCTGCTCGTTGAGCTCCTCGACCTGCGCTTCGAGCTCGTCGCGGCGGGCCGCCAGCTCCTCTTCCTGCGCCTGGCGGCGCGTCTCGAGCTCCTCTTCCATTTCGGCCTGGCGTTGCTCGTAGGCGGCCTCCTGCTCGGCCAGCTGCGACTCGCTGTCGGCCAACTCGCTCTCGACCTCGGCAAGACGCTCGCGGGCCGACTCGGCATCGGCTTCGAGCGTGGACAGCTCTTGCTGCGCCTCTTCTACGCTGCCCTGGGCCTCGGCGAAGGTGTCGACTTCGCTGCGCAATGCATCATTCTCGCCTTCGAGCACCGCCACGCGCTCCTCGAGGCTATCGCGCTCCTCGCGCGCAGAACTCGCGCCGGAACTGGCGATCAGCGCGTAGACCAGCGCGATCACCGCGATGCCGGCGAGGATGCGTACCCGGTTGTCTCGTGAGAGCTCACTCATCGATTGTTGTGCCATCTTGTGGTTTCCCCTTGGTAACTGCGTATGGACGCCGTCACTGCCTACACGACGCTAGGGTAAGGCTCACCATTCAGCATACACACTCGTGACGATCAGAAAAGCGAGCCTGCTGATTGTTACCGATTGTTGAGCCTCAGCATAAGATCCTCGCCGTCAATCTTCCACGATGCGCCAACGCGATAGCCAGGCCGACCCCTGCACCTGCATGCCAAGTTCCTGCAACCACTCCACGACCTTGAGGTTGGACTGATGCCCGGCCCAGTAGTGGCGGGAGTAGGGCACGAAATAGAGCCCGAAGGTTTCACTGTAGACAGGCGGCTCGGGCGCACCGGCATGATAGGCATCGAGCCGTCGACGCAGCGCCTCGACGCGCACTGCTTCGGCGTTCAAAGCATACACCTGCTGGCGACCTTCAGGCGTCACCCGCGCAGGCAGCGGCGGCGCCTCGAGCGCCGCATGCTCCTTGCGGCCGAGTCCGCCGGCGGTCGGCCATAGCAGAGCCGACAATCCAGCCATGGCGCCACGCCGGCCCTCCACGTACCAGCGCCACTCACCGAATGAGTAGCGCGTAAGGCCATCCTCGTGGGGAATTACCAGGCTGGCGTGACGACCGTGGTCGACCAGATAAACCGGCTGTGGGGTGTCGAGCTGTGACTCGGGCATGATCCGTGCAGCGCAACCGCCGAGTAGCGTGACGGTCAACGCCAGCCCCGCTGCCAGTAGCGGCCGATAGCGGGACCTGCCGTACATGGCCATACCACCGGATCCCGGCTCAGCGCAGGCCGAACAGCGACAGTAGGAACATGACCACAACGATCAAACCGATGATATAGATGATGCTTCGCATGGCAGCACTCCTTGCAGTGGGGTAGGTAATGAACAAGGCCGCGTCTTCCTGACGGCACGCCATTGCCCAGATCGGTCGGCGTTCGTTGCACCGACGATTCCAGCCTAGCAGCCCTCAGCCACCTTGCACACCTGCCGCATCCTGCCACCACTGACGCGACTGGCCGGGAACCAACCGCACCGGATGCGGCTCGAAGCCAGGCCAACCTACAAGGAGATTGCCCTATGCCCGTCTCGCCCCCGGGAGGAACACGTGCCTTCATCAGCGCGCTGGCGAGCCTTGCCCTGGCTGGACTGATGGCCGCCAGCGCAGCTGCCAGCGCCCCCTCCGAACAGGCCCTGACAGCCATGCAGGCAGCCACCGAGCGGCTCGACAGGGTGCATGCACTGGTGGTAGCCCATGACGGCGAGATCGTCCTCGATCATCATCAGGGCGGTCCCGGCACCGCCGCGCCGGCCAACGTCAAGTCGCTGTCGAAGACGGTGCTGGCAGCCCTCACCGGCGCAGCCATCGAGGCGGGGGTACTCGACGATGCCGACCAGTCGCTGGTCGAGCTGCTGGGGGATCGCGTACCCGCCGGCGCCGACCCGCGCGTCAACGACATCACGATCGGGCACCTGATGGCCCTGCAGGCGGGGCTAGAACGGACCTCGGGTAGCAACTACGGCAGTTGGGTCGCCAGCCCCGACTGGGTGGCAGACGCCCTGGGTCGGCCATTCGTCGATGAGCCCGGAGGGCGCATGCTCTACTCGACTGGCTCCAGCCATCTGCTCTCGGCGGCGCTGACCCGCGCCAGCGGCGAATCGACCCTGGCACTCGCCCAGCGTCTGCTCGGCGAGCCGCTGTCGATCAATATTCCGGCCTGGGCGCGCGACCCGCAGGGCATCTACTTCGGCGGCAACGATATGCTGCTATCGCCGCGGGCGCTGATCCAGATCGGTGAACTGTATCGCCACGACGGCCAGCTCAACGGCCAGCGCATCCTGCCCGAGGGCTGGGTCGAAGACTCCTGGGCCGCCCGCGGCAGCTCGCCCTGGACCAACGACGGCTACGGCTACGGCTGGTTCATCACCACCCTGGCCGACGAGCCGACCTATTACGGCCGCGGCTTCGGCGGCCAGGCGCTGTACGTGATTCCCGAACGCGAGCTGACCATCGCAATCACCTCGAACCCCAACCCCCCCTCCCCCGGCGGCCAGTTCCAGCAGCAGCTCAATGGCCTGGTCGAGACGCTGCTCGAGGGCGAATAACACCTATTCGCCGCCCCACTGCCCGCTGCGCTTCATCTCGCACCGCCCGGTGATATCCACCGCCACTGCCAGCAGGTAGCGACTGCCGTCGGACAGCGTCAGCGGGCGCTTGAGCAGCTGCAGCCAGCGGGTATGCCCCTCGGCGTCCTGCACCTCGAGGGCCATGGCACGCTGCTCTGGCTTGCCGGCCAGCAGCTCGCTGTCACCGGCCATCAGCGGCAACAGGCACTGGCCGTGGCGCAGCTCGGCGGCGCTGCGACCTTCGAGGTAGCCAGGGCTTACGCCCACAAAGTCAGCGAATGCCTGGTTGCACATGCAAAAGCGGCCGCTGACGTCACGGGCGAAGATCAGGTTCTCGTCGGCATCGACGATACTGCGCAGGAAAGTCTGCTGGTCACGCAACCGCTGCCGGCTGCGCAGGCGGTCGGTCACATCACGGCACACCGCCAGGTACTCGCCATCGCGGGTCGGCAGCATGCGCACGTCGAACTCGTCACCGCTGGCGGCGCGCCACATAAAGCTATGCAGCAGCTCATCGTCATCGCCAAGCCGTGCGAGCAACTCCTCGGCAAAGGCCGCGTCCACCGGCGGCGCTGCCGGATCCTGCTGGCGCAAGCGGCTGACCCCTTGCCCGGGCACGATCCGATAGAGATCATCGGGCACCGCTTCGAGCAGCGCCGCCATGCGCGCCTCGCGCTGCAGCGCCTCGAGCGCCAGCTGACGGCGCAGCCGCAGGTTGCGACTGACCGACATGAACGCCGCCAGCAGCAGACCGCCGGCCAACAGCGCACCGAGCAGGCCCAGCCAGCGCGCCCGCTCGGCCTGCTCGGCAGCGCGCTGGGTGTCCGCGGCCAGGCGGCTGCGTTCATCGCGCTCCAGAGCACCGAGACTGAGGCGCAGACGATCCATTGTCTGGCGCCCACCCGCCGCCAGCAGACGTAGCGAGGCGGCTTCCAGTCCGTCGCTCTCGCGCACTGTGATATTGGCTTGACTGATTTCGAGGCGCCGGGCGATCAGTGCATCGAGCTCGGCCAGCGCCTGCTGATCGGCAACGCTGCGACGCTCCAACAGCTGCTGCAGCGCTGCGCGCTCATCGGCGATCCGCTCGCGGGCCTCCCGGTAGGGTTGCAGATAGGCTGGCTGGCCAGTAATCACGAACCCCCGCTCACCGGTCTCGACATCCTGCAGCGTCAGCTGCATGTCCTGATAACGGTGATCAACTCGAGGCTGTGATTGACCTCGGCATTGGCATCCAGCAGCGCCTGCTGCACGCGCATGCCCTGCCAACCGAGCCCCAGGAGGAGAATGAAAGCAAGAGTGAACGCAAGGGTGTGGCGCCAGGTTCCGGGTATGTGTCCTGCGTCGTGCAATCGTCAAGCTCCCTACAGATGGATGGCGAACGCGGTGGAGAGTACCCTGAAACCAAGGCATGGCCGCAGGTTACGATAACCACGTGACGACGGATAGCCAAGGAGCCTCATCCATCAGGAGATATCGATGCAAACCACGCGCCGCTGGCATGCCCCGCTACTAGCCCGCCTGGCCCGCTTCGCCTGGCGCGTGGTGGTCGCCTTCATGCGCAATCGCGGCGTCCTGCTGGCCGGCGGTGTTGGCTACAACGTGCTGCTTTCGGTGGTGCCACTGCTGGCGCTGCTGGCAGTGCTGCTGGCAAGCGTGGTCGACGAGCAGCACCTGCTCGGGGTGATGGCGGTACAGACCCAGCACCTGGCCCCAGCGCATGCCGATATCCTGCTCGACGCGGTGCGCGCCCTGGTCGACTCGCGGGATGCCATCGGCACCCTGGGATTGCTGGTACTGCTGCTGTTCAGCTCATTCGCCTTTCGCATGCTGGAAGACGCCATGGCGATCATCTTCCACCAGCCCGACAACCCTAGCCGGCGCAGCGCCTGGGTGTCAGCGCTGCTGCCCTATGCCTTCATGCTAGTACTCGCCAGCGGCATCCTCGGGTTGACCCTGCTGGTGTCGATGGCCAGTGCCATCAACGACCTGTGGCTGGCAATCCTCGGCCGCGAGCTGCCGCTGGCGGGACTCTCACAGGCAGCGCTGAACCTGTTTAGCTTCGTTGGTGTGTTTGCACTGTTCAGCGCCGTGTACAAGGTGCTGCCAGTGGTACGCATCGCACTACGCCGCGCGCTGGTAGGCGGTTTCGTGGCCGCGCTGCTATGGGAGGGGGTCAGGCTGCTGCTGGTGGTCTACTTCGCCCAGATCTCGTTCGTCAACGTGGTCTACGGCTCACTGGCCACGCTGATCGTAGTGCTGCTGAGCCTCGAGGTCGGCGCCATCATCCTGCTGCTGGGCGGCCAGGTCATCGCCGAGCTCGAGCACAGCGACCGAGTCGGCGTGGCCTGGCACGTCGACCCACGTCATGCAGTGATCACCACCGTGGAGTAGCCGGCGCTTCAGCGCCGCGACGCGCGCAGGCGCCTGACCAGCGCCATCAGGCTCTTGCCGCTGACCATGCCCAGCACATAGACCACCACCAGCAGCATAGCTAGCGGCAGCGACAGGCTCCAGGCCAGGAAATTGACCTCGACCACGCGGATGTTCTGCACGAACAGCACCACCACGATCAGCGTGATCAGGATCTTGAGTATCAGGTATACCTTGTCCATGGCAGGCTTCCTTGTCAGGGGTTCGGACTGCGCGCTCGATCAACTCAGCCCGGCAACGATGGCTATCAGCGTAGCAATACTTACCGCGAAGGCGAACAGCGCCATCAGGCCGTCTTTGGCCATCAGTGCCAGACCGAAGCCGCTCAGCGCAAGGCCGGCACCGTTGGCCGAGAATGGCACAAGCTCCATGGGCGGCATCATCAAGGCCACCCCGATACAGCAGATCGCTATCGCCAACACGGCGTGGTCGCCGACCAGTGCTGCCCAGCGCTGGTACAGCAGCGCGTCGAGCAGTCTTGCCGGGCGCGCCAGCCAGGCGCACGCCTTGTGCAGCGAGGCAGGCGTTACGCTGCGGTCGAGCAGCCAGCGTGGCAGCCAGATGGCGTGCCGCTGCAACAGCAGCTGCACAGCCACCAGCAGCACCAGGCCTGCCATCACGGTCGGCACGCCGGGAATGCCGCCAATGATAGGCACCATGGTGACGATACCGGCCAGCAGCAGCAACGGCCCGAAGGCCCTCCGTCCCAGCTCGTCGAGCACATCATCGAGACTTACGTGGCCGTCACGGCCATCGATGCGCTGCAGGCGTTCGAGTAGTTCGCCCAGCGTGCGTGGCGATGAAGCCGCGTTGTTCATGCCTGGTCCTTGCCTGTGCCACGCGCCTCCTGCACCGTCAGCTTGGCGAGGATAAAATCGCTGTGCCCGACGTGAAGCAGGTCGGCCAGGCGCCGGATGCGGTGCTCCTCGAGCGGGTCGATGCTGCCGTCGGCCCAGGCCAGTTGCCACATCAGCTGCACCAGTTCGCAGCGCTGGGCATAGCCGTAGTGCTGCTTGATCAGGCTAACGAACTGGTAGTGGTCGACGGCCTCCTCCACCTCGCGCCGGGCGAGCGCCATCAGCTCGTCGACCGCCGCGTCGCTGAGGTGATAGCGCTCGACCAGCATGCGGCGCAGGGTGGCGAGTTCCGCCTCGCTGGTGGCGTAATCGGCACGCATCACCTCGCACAGCAACGCCGCAGTGGCCAGTTCAAGGGTAAGACCTCGATCCTCCCTGGCCTCAGGCTCGGCCAGGGCGCGCTGGAAGAATTGCTGAATCGAATCAAGCATGCAAAAACGACTCCATCAGTGGCCCTTACCGACCGGCCGAGCCTCATCGCGTGCGGTGATCTTGTCGATCACCACTTCAGGGTGATGGCGACGCACCATCTGTTTGACGGTCTCCTCGCGTTCGCCGGGTACATCGGCAATCATCAGCAGTTCGCCACGATTGAGCGCCTGCCTGTACTTGCTGACTTTCACATCCTTCACCGAGACGCCAACCATGGTACTGGTCCACAGTCCGAACAAGCCACCGAAAACGGCCATCGCCGGCACGATCACGATCAGGCTCGGCCCCAGCACATAGTGCACCACGACGCCCAGCACTGCCCCCAGGCCGGCGCCGACCGGCACACCGCGCTTGGGCGCGTTCATCACGTCGCTGGTCTCGCGCAGGGTGGCCACCGGCACGCCCTCACGCTCCAGCGGCTTCCATTTGCGTCCCACCACATGGAGCTCGTCCTGGGTAAGGCCCATCTGGTTCAGCTCGTCAGCGATATCTGAGGTGGTGTCGGCATTGGGTGCCAGGAAATACAGGCGTTGCATGATGATACTCCCCATCCATGTGAACGATTGCCGAGGCAATCCACCCTCGGCATCCAGCATTATCTGTCTCCAACTAGCGACAATAATGACCGGAATTAGGTTCCCTTCTGGCGCTGCTGGAGCTGATCGCGCAGCTGGCTGGGCAGGGTCTTGATGATCAGACGCTCACGCGCTTCGTCGTATTCGACGCTCGAGCCCAGCAGATGCGAGTCAAAGCTGATCGAGACCCCCGCAGCGCGTCCGGTGAAGCGCCGAAACTGATTGAGGGTGCGCTTGTCGGGCGGAATCTCCGCTGCCAGCCCGTAGTCGGCGTGGCGGATATGCTCGTAAAACGCCTTGGGCTGCTGCTCGTCGACCAGCGCCGAGAGCTCATCGAGGGTAATTGGCTCGCCGCGGCTGAGCTGCTCGCTGGCATAGTCGACCAGGGCGTCGGTCTTCTCGCGGCTGGCCGTCTCGTCGAAGTCGCCCTGCTCGACGTAGTCGCTGAACGCCTTGAGCAGGGTGCGGGTTTCGCTGGGCGCATCGATGCTCTCTTCGACGCCAAGCAACTCGACCAGACTCTCGGCAAGCTTCTTGCCGCCGCGGTCCTTGAGAAAGGAGACGTACTGTGCGCCGGGTGAATCGCTGCGCCACTGGCTGACGTTGATGCGCGCCGCCAGCGTCAGTTGGCCGAGGTTGAGCTGGGCGGCCGGCACCGCGCGCTGCTCGGCGTCGATGCCGATACCCTGGCGCTGCTGCACCAGCGCCAGGCTGATGCTGTCCGCCTCGCCACGGCGGCTGTGGTCGAACACCAAATAGCCGCCCACCGAGAGGCGGTCCTCGAGCAGGCCGGCCAGCCGCTCGGCAATCGCTCGGGTGATATCGGCAAAGTCGCGCTCAGCGTCGAGATAGGCGCTCAACCAGCCGGCCAGCGGGCTCGCCGACTCGCCCTCGGCGAAGGCGCCCCAGCCCTTGGGCTTGGGGTTGTAGGCATCGCTGATGGCAGCCACCAGCTCGGCCATCACCGTGCTCTCGGGGTGGACCTCGGAGGCCGCGCTGACCACCAGGCGGTCGCTGTCGCTGCCGGGTTCGAGGCGATGGACGATGCTTTGCAATACGGGCATAGGTTACATTCTGACAGGAAGAAGAAAGTGGAACGTGGCACGGCGAGTTACGGCCTGAGGCGGTAGCCGGTGCGGAACATCCAGGCGATGACCGCCAGACACAGCGCCAGGAACACCAGGATCATCGCCACGCTGGCCATCAGGCTGACATCGCTGATGCCGTAGAAGCTCCAGCGGAAGCCGCTGACCAGATAGACCACCGGGTTGAACAGGGTCAGGGTCTGCCACACCGGCGGCAGCATGTCGATGGAGTAGAAGCTACCGCCGAGGAAGGTCAGCGGCGTGATCACCAGCAACGGCACCAGCTGCAGCTTGTCGAAGCCGTCGGCCCAGATGCCGATGATGAAGCCCAGCAGGCTGAAGGTCACCGCGGTGAGCACCAGGAAGGTCAGCATCCACAACGGATGGGCGATCTCCAGCGGCACGAACAGCCCGGCCGTGGCCAGGATGATCAGCCCCAGCACGATCGATTTGGTGGCCGCGGCGCCGACGTAGCCGATGACGATCTCGATATGCGAGATCGGCGCCGAGAGCAGCTCATAGATGCTACCCGAAAATTTGGGAAAGAAGATCCCGAACGAGGCATTGGAGACGCTCTGGGTCAGCAGCATCAGCATGATCAGCCCAGGCACGATGAAGGCGCCGTAGCTGACCCCGTCGATCTCGCTGATGCGCGAGCCGATGGCGGCACCGAACACCACGAAGTAGAGCGAGGTGGAGATCACCGGCGATACGATGCTCTGCAGCAGGGTGCGGCGCGTGCGTGCCATCTCCGCAGCGTAGATGGCACGCACCGGATACAGATTCATGGGCGCTCCTTGACCAGGTCGACGAAGATATCCTCCAGCGAACTCTGGCGGGTATGCAGATCCTTGAAGGCAATGCCTGCAGCGTCAAGATCACCCAGCAAGGCGGTGATGCCGCTGCCCTCCTCGGCACCGTCGTAGCTGTAGATCAGCTCGCTGCCATCAGCCGCCAACTGCAGGTCGTAGCCGGCCAGGCTCGCCGGCACGGCGTCCAGCGGCACCTGCAGGTGCAGGGTAAGCTGCTTGCTGCCGAGCTTGCGCATCAGCGCCGCCTTCTCCTCCACCAGCACGATCCGGCCACCGTTGATCACGCCGATGCGGTCGGCCATCTCCTCGGCTTCCTCGATATAGTGGGTGGTCAGGATGATCGTCACGCCGCTGTCGCGCAGCTGGCGCACCACCTCCCACATCTCGCGGCGCAGCTCGACGTCGACGCCGGCAGTGGGCTCATCGAGGAACAGGATGCGCGGCTCGTGGGACAGCGCTTTGGCGATCAGCACCCGGCGCTTCATGCCGCCCGACAGGGTAATCAAGCGGTTGTCGCGTTTGTCCCACAGCGTCAGCGACTTGAGTATCCGCTCGATATGGGCCGGATTGGGCGGTTTGCCAAACAGTCCGCGGCTGAAGCTGACCGTATTCCACACCGTTTCGAAGGCCTCGTTGGTCAGCTCCTGAGGAACCAGCCCAATCAGCGACCGTGCCTGACGGTAGTCGCGCACGTTGTCGAAGCCATCGACCCGCACCTCGCCGGCGCTGGGATTGACCAAGCCGCAGACCACGCTGATCAGGGTGGTCTTGCCGGCACCATTGGGGCCCAGCAGGGCAAAGATCTCGCCGCGACGAATGCTCAGGTCGACGGACTTGAGGGCATGGAAGCCGCCGGCATAGGTCTTCTCGAGGCCGCTGATACGGATGATCGGCTCGGCGGCGCCCAGCGCATCGGGCAGTACCGCCTGACTCAGCTCATTCAAGCTCGATGGAGCCATCGAAGGTGACCGTGAGATCGAGTCCCTCGACGTTGAGCGTCATGCTCGCCGGCAGCGACTCGTTGCCGCTCAGGCGGCCTTCGGCGCGGGCCTTGTCGACGGCCTGCTCGATTTCACGCTGCGAACTCACGCCCACGGTCTTGAGAAACTTGCGCAGGCTCAGATTGAAGGCTTCTTCATTCATGGTGATCTCCTTAGCGAAAGCGAATACCCATTACCGTCAAGCCAACACGATTAAACGTCGCTCGGGACTGATCCGTGGGCAGGCCTGACTTCGGCCTGCCCACGGCGTCCCTCGCTAAACACCGCGGCGCTCAACTCAGCGTTTACCGTTGGTAAACAACAGCGTCACGTGCGCTCGGTGACTTCCAGCAGATGATAGCCGAACTGGGTCTTGACTGGTCCCTGTACCTGATTCAGCTCAGCGCTGAACACCACCTTGTCGAACTCGGGCACCATCTGCCCCGGGCCAAAGCTGCCCAGGTCGCCGCCCTGGCTGCCCGAGGGGCAGGACGAGTGAGCCTTGGCGACTTCGGCAAAGTCCTTGCCGGCTTCGATTTCCTGCTTGAGGGCGAGACACTTATCTTCACTATCGACCAGAATGTGACGTGCGCTGGCGCGGGCCATGGATACTTCTCCTGAACATCAGTCTAGGGTTGGGACTGGCAAGCTTAGCACGCCGCTGGCCTCGATGGCCGCCCCCACCTCGGCCAGCAGCCGCTCATGGATCGTCACGGCCAGCGGGCCACGGGTGCAGGCTACTACCGCTACCTGGCGGTCACTGCCGCGCTGGGCGATACCCGCATCGCAGGTGCGGCGATGCTGGGTGCCGGTCTTGTGGGCAAAGATCACGTCGTCGCCGAACCCGGCCTTGAGCCGCGCCTCGCCGGAGCGGGTGCGCTGCATGACTGCCAGCAGCGCCTCGCGGCTGGCAGCGCTCAAGCCGGCCTGCCCGGGAGCCCCGCGGGCCAGGGTCGCCAGCAGGTCGCCGAATGCCATCAGGCTGCCGCCATTGAGCCCGCTATCCTGGTAGGCGTCGAAAGCGGCATCGTAGCCCTCCACCGCCAGCTCGCCTGGCGCCACGCCGAGGCGCTCGGCAAAGGCGGCCACGCGGGTGGCGAGATCGTCATTATGGCGCAGCGCGATATAGTCCATGCCACCCAGTTCGCGGGCGCCGGGATGCAGTTCGCCGAACAGTGCGCGGCGCACCTCGAGCAGGCTAGTGATCTCGCCCAGCTGGTCGGGGTCACCGCCGGCCGCGGCGACCATCTCCCGGGCACGGCGATTGCTCGCGGCAAGGCCGACCCGACGGATCAGCATGTCGCTGGCGGTGTTGTCGCTGACGGTGAGCATCTCATCGAGCAGAAAGCGCAGCGTCAGCCGGCTACCCGGTTCCTGCCAGTTGGTCTGGCCGGCGCCGTCGACATAGTCGCTGCGGGTCAGGGTCATGTGCTCATCGAGGCCCAAAGCCCCCTCGTCGCGGCGCGCAAAGAGCTCCACCGCCACCGGCACCTTGATCAGCGATGCCAGGTACCAGTGCTGCTCACCCCGCCACGACAGCGCCTCGCCGCTGTGCAGGTCCTGGACATAGACGCCGAGTTGGCCGGGGAAGTCACCTTCCAGCTCGGCCAGGCGCGCCTCCAGCGGCGCCTGCCAGGCGCTGCGCTTGTCGACCTGGTAGTACCAGTCAGCGTGCATGCCTGCAGCGTGGAGAGCGCTGCTGGCCAGCAGCAGCAGCAGGCAGCAGATCGCGCGATGTATCATTTGTTGGCTCCTATCCAGCGCGTCAGGGCGATCCAGCCGGCGGCCCCCAGCACCAGCGCCACGCCAATACCCAGTACCTGGGGATAGCTGTAGACCTGCCAGCTGTCGAGCAGGAAGCGCAGCACCAGGAAGATCGCCACGATATGGAAGATGAACGCCTTGAGCGCGTCCGAGCCGACCAGGGTGATGGGTAGCAGCACTCGCGACAAGCGCTCGCCGCCCGCCAGCGCTGCCGCCAGAATCACCAGCGCCCCACCCACGCTGAACAGCATGAAGGCCAGCCCCGGGGGATGCTTGCCAACGTTGCGCGCCACCGCCATCAGCGCAGCATGAACCTCGCCACCGAGGGCTGCGAGCACAAAGAACGCCGCCAGCATGGCGCCCCCCAGGCCCAGCAGGGTGATCACCAGGCGGCGCCGCCAGGCGGGCGTGAAATAGCAGCGTAGCAGCGCCTCGCCGATCAGCAGGCCGGCCATGATCAGCGGCGCCCGCGACAGCTGCCCCCAGGCGTAATGGTCCTCATGGTCGACCAGTAGCGCCTTGAGGATGTCATTGCCACCGAAGTCAACGCCCTGCAGCCAGGCGGCCAGCGCGGTGACCAGCACCATCGCCGCCAGGCGACTCCACAGCGGGGCACGCGCCCACAGCGGCAGGGCCAACGGCACCCATATCAGGGCGATGGCATAGAAGCCGAGGATCTCGACCCAGATCGCGAAGTTGTTCCATAGCAGGGTGGCGAGAATATCTTCCGGGGCATACAGCGGCAGCATCTCGACGACAGTCAGCGCCTTGTACCAGAACAGCACCTCCAGGCCGCGCAGCCACAGCTTGAGGCGTCGCCGCGGCCAGCCGGCGCCGCGTGCATGGGGCAGAAAAGCCACGGCGAGCGCGATGCCGAACACCAGGATAAACAGCGACGACGAGAACTTGGTGAGCAAGTGCACCGGCACCATGCCCCATTCCGGCACCAGGCGCAGGCCCAGCAGCCCGCTTACCGCATGGCTGACGATCATCAGCGCGATTGCCACCCCACGGGCCAGGTCGATGGCCGCGATACGCCCCTCGGCGCGCGGTAGGTGCGGCGCATCCCGCAGATAGCGCCACGACTCGGCCGTGGTGTGGTTCATAGCACTCGTCCCTGTGTCGACCATGAGAAAGAATAAATAAAGCCATCCACTTTCCTGCAGTGCAGGCTACGCTACAAAGTAAGGCGAAGCTTATGCCGAAAACAACTCGTCGGGGCACCTAGGCGCTGGGGGTGGCACATGAGCGCAACCGTCTCGTCTGACGCAGGACATCCGCAAGCGGCTGAGGATGAGCTCGTGCCGCTGCCAGTGCCGGCCAAACGCCGCCACTGGTTACGCAATACCCTGCTGATAGCGCTGGCGCTGGTCTCGGTCAGCCTGGCCACGCTGCTGGTCGCCGAAGCGCGCACCTCGCATTTCCAGGCCCAGGAGCTGTCGCGCTACGCCGGCACCCTTACCTATACCCTGTCGCCGGGCCCCAGCGAGCGCATCGTCTTTCCACAGCACGGTCCCTTCGATATCCGCCTGGGCTACACCCGCCTGCCCCAGTTCGAGGCGCGGCTGCGTGCCAGCGACTTCGTGGTCGAGCGCCAGGCGCGCTTTTCACCCGCGCTGCTCGAGTACACCCAGCGCGGTTTCTTTCCCCCCTACCCCGAAAAGACTCGCGCCGGCCTGACCCTGGAGGAGTGTCGCGGCGAAACGCTGTATGCATTTCGTCATCCGCAGCGCCACTACCCGCATTTCGATGCCATCCCGCCGCTGGTGCCGCAGGTGCTGCTGTTCATCGAGAATCGCGAACTGCTCGACACCCGCTCGCCCTACGCCAACCCGGCCGTGGACTGGCCACGCTTCGCCAAGGCGGCCATGTCGCAGGTGGGCCGCGCTCTGGATGTCTCGGGCCAGTCGTCCGGCGGCAGTACTCTGGCGACCCAGGTCGAGAAGTATCGCCACTCACCCCAGGGCCTGACCGGCTCGGCCCGCGAGAAGCTGCGCCAGATGATTTCCGCCAGCGTGCGCGGTTACCGTCAAGGGCCGCAGACCCTCGCCGCCCGCCAGGACGTGGCGCTGGATTACCTCAACAGCGTGCCGCTGTCGGCGGCGCCTGGCTACGGCGAGGTGCACGGCATCGGCGACGGCCTCTGGGTATGGTTCGACGCCGACTTCGACGCCCTCAACCGGCTGCTGGTGCCCAGCTTCAACGGCCCGACCAGCCTGCAGCAGCAGGGCCTGGCGCTGCGCCAGGTAGTGGCGCTGATGATCGCCCAGCGGCGCCCTTCCTGGTATCTGACCACCGGGCGCCAGAGCCTCGAACGGCTCACCGACAGCTACCTGCGCATCCTCGCCGAGGCCGAGGTGGTCGATCCCATGCTGCGCGACGCGGCGCTGGCCCAGCGGCTCAGCTTCCGCGACTTCGCCCGCGACCCACTGCGCCTGCAGGTCGCGCAGGACAAGGGCCTGCAGGTCGCCCGCAGCCGTCTCGGCAGCCTACTCGGCACCTCCTTCTACGAACTCGACCGCCTCGATCTGGCGGCCCGCACCACCCTCCACGGCGACCTGCAGCGCCAGGTCAGCGACTACCTCTATCGTCTTGCCGATCCTGACTTCGCCGGCGAGATCGGGCTGTTTGGTGAGCGCCTGCTGGCACCCGAGGTGACCGCCGAGGTCAACTACAGCTTTACGCTTTTCGAGCGCGGCGAAGACGGCTATCGGGTGCGCATCCAGACCGACAACACCGGCCAGCCCTTCGACATCAACGAGGGCAGCAAGCTGGAGCTGGGCTCCACCGCCAAGCTGCGCGTGCTCGCCACCTACTTGGAAGTAATCGCCGAACTGCATCAGCGCCACGCCGGCAAGAGCGGCGACGCACTGCGCAGTATCGAAGTAGACCGCCAGGATGCGCTGAGCCGCTGGGTCATCGATCAACTGATCGCCAGCCCCGACCTCGACTTGCGCAGCCTGCTGGATGACGCCATGCAGCGTCGCTATTCGGCCAGCCCCCATGAGGCCTTCTTCACCGGCGGCGGGCGTCACACCTTCAGCAACTTCCGCCGCGAGGACAATGGCCGCAACCCGACCCTCAGCGAGTCGCTGCGCGAATCCCTCAACCTGCCCTTCGTACGCCTACTGCGCGACCTGGTACGCTACAGCGTTCACCAGAACGAGCGTCGCAGCCAGCTGCTCGAGGACGATCAGGACCCGCGCCGCCAGGACTACCTGCAGCGCTTCGCCGACCGCGAAGGCCGAGTCTTCCTGCAGCGCTTCTGGAACAAGTACCGCGGCAAGGAGAGCGACGCGCGCCTGGCACTGTTCCTCGACGGCCTGCGCACCACCGCGCCACGCCTGGCGGCGGTGCATCGCTACTTGTTCCCGGAGGCCGACGAGGCCAGTTTTGCCGCCTTCATCCGCGAGCGGTTGCCCGACGAGGCGCTGAGCGAGCAGCGCATCGCCTCGCTCTACCGCAGCTATGCGCCGGGCAACCATGACCTCTCCGATCAGGGCTATATCGCCCGGGTTCACCCGCTGGAGCTGTGGCTGCTCGGCTATCTGCTCGACCACCCCGAGGCGACGTTCGGCGAAGCCGCCCACGCCAGCCGCAGCGAGCGCCAGGAGGTCTACGGCTGGCTATTCAAGACCCGCCACCGCCATGCGCGCGACGTACGCATCCGTACCATGCTCGAGGTCGAGGCATTCCTCGACATTCACCAACGCTGGGCGCGGCTCGGCTACCCGTTCGACCACCTGGTGCCGTCGCTGGCCACCGCCGTGGGCAGCTCCGGCGACCGGCCGGCAGCACTGGCCGAGCTGATGGGGATCATTCTCAACGACGGCGTGCGCCTGCCGACGCTGCGTATCGACGACCTGCACTTCGCCGCCGACACGCCCTACGAGACGCGCTTGGTGCCTGCCGGCACCCGCGGCCAGCGGGTCATGGAACCGGAAGTGGCTGCGGTGCTGCGTGAAAGCCTTGCCGAGGTGGTCGAGGGCGGCACCGCACGCCGCCTGCAGGGCAGCTTCAGCCTCGACGACGCAACACCACTGGTAATGGGCGGTAAGACCGGCACCGGCAATAATCGCTTCGAGACCGTGGGGCGCGGCGGACAGGTACTAAGCTCCCAGGCGCGCAACCGCACCGCCACCTTCGTTTTCTACCTGGGCGACGACCACTTCGGCACTCTGACCGCCTTCGTCCCGGGCAGCGATGCCGACAACTTCCGCTTCACCTCGGCACTGCCGGTGCAGGTACTCAAGGGCATGCAGGAGATCCTGCGCCCGCTATTGGCCGGCGAAGGCGACGGCTGCCTGCCGGGCAGCCGCCAGGAGCTGCTGGTGGCCGAGCAACGACGTGTGCCGCCTGCCACAAGCGAGTAGCCTCTGGCGCTACTCGCCCAGCGCCTCGAGGCGCGTCACCGTCAAGCGGCGGCCGCCGCGCTCGTCGAGGCGAAAGGTACCACTCACCTGCACCTGCTCTCCGAGGTGCTCGGCGACGGCATCATGGGGAAACAGCTCGACGCGATTGAGATCCTGATCCTCGATCCAGTAGTGCAGTGGATCCTCGAAGCGTCGCACCACGCCCTGGGTGACCACGCGTTCACCATCGTAGGCATCACCCTCTGAGGCCAGCACGTAGAGCGGCACCTGACTGTCGCTGTCGCTACCACAGCCGCTCAGGAACAGTACCACCAGCAACACTGCCGCCAGCGGTGAACTCAGCGTCAGGCGCATCCGCAGATGGTTCCCGGGTTGCATCGTGGGCATAGGCATTGCTCCGGTCAGGATCCGAGGAGCTCACAGCATACTAAACGCAGCGACCCCGGTGTGAGCGTCACACCGGGGTCGCTGATATCTGGCCCAGCCGAGGGAGTCAGCGGCAGGGCACCACCTTGCGCAGGGTGTCCTTGGCCCACAGCACCTGACCGTCCGGGGTCTTGCCGTGGTCGTTCCAGCGCTCGGCGATCTCGAGGCAGTAGGAGCCGGCGCTTTCGGTACGCTGGTCCGGATTGGCCGGACGCTCGCCACCGATCCGCAGGACATCGGGATTGTCGGTGGTGTAGCGCGGCGCAATGGTAGTGCTGGCACAACCGGTGGCGAGAGCAGCCACCAGAAGAATGGGTAAACAGCGGCGCAGAGGCATGTTCACGAACCCTCGAAGAGCGTTGATAGGCCCGGCACGGATTGCCGGTAGCGCTAAATATCACCGCTTTCAAACCTGCGTCAACACTTTTCGAACAGCGTTTGACATCGTCACCATGACAGCTCACCGCGACTGTGCGAGGCTGGCTATTCGATCCCCTTCGCCACGAGGCTGCGCGCATGATCGATTTCTGGACCTGGACCACTCCCAACGGCCGCAAGGTCTCGATTCTGCTCGAGGAACTGGGGCTCGATTACCGCACCCACGCGGTCGACCTCACCCAGGGCGAGCAACACACCCCGGCGTTCCTCGCGGTCAGCCCCAACAACAAGATTCCCGCCCTGCGCGATGACGACACCGGCGTCACCCTCATGGAGTCGGGTGCCATCATGTACTACCTGGCCGAGCGCCATGGGCGCTTTCTGCCCGCCGACGGCGAGCCGCGCTACCGGGTAATGGAGTGGCTGATGTGGCAGATGGGCGGCCTGGGGCCGATCCTCGGCCAGACACACCACTTCCTGCACTTCAACCCTGGCAAGGCGGCCTACGCCGAGACGCGTTTCTTCGACGAGACCCAGCGCCTTTACCGGGTGCTGGATACGCGCCTCGATGAGCGCAGCTACCTGGCTGGCGAGTACTCCATCGCCGACATGGCGGTGTGGCCGTGGGTGTCGCGCTTCGAGTGGCAGCGCATCGATCTCGACGCCTACCCTGCGGTCAAACGCTGGTATCTGGAGATCGCCGCCCGGCCGGCGGTGCAGCGCGGCTACCACAGCCCGCACAAGGTCAACGAGATTCCACTGCCCTGAGCCGATGCTACTCCAGCTATCAACATCGCTCGGAACTGATCCGTCGACAGGCCTAAGAGGAGGCGCTGTAAACCGTCCCTGGGCGCTACCTGCGCCCTGCAGCGCTCTCGCATCCTGCTCCGCTAGCAGGACCGGTGCTGGCCATCCATGGCCAGCCCGTTCGGAGGAATCCTCCTCACCCATGGCGCAGAACCTCCTCATCGGCCTGCCCCCGGCGTCCCTCGCTAAGAGTCGCAGCGATAGTGCTTAGACCATGGCGAGCCAACTGGCGATGCGTGGCAGCGGATTGCTACCATGACGCGTTCGTGTCTCCTCGAAGTGAAGCGCATGCGCTATCGAATCAAGCTGTTTGGCGAAATCACCATCAAGTCCCGCGCGGTGCGCAAGGAGATGGTGCGCTGCCTGCGCACCAATATCCGCAATACGCTGCGTGGTATCGACCCGAAGGTGCGGGTCGCCGACCACTGGGATGCGCTGGAGGTTCGCCCCTCGGCACATCTTGATGACGCGGCACATGCCGCCGTCGAAGCCAGCCTGACGCGCATTCCCGGCATTCATGAGGTGCAGGTGGTGGAGGCGTATCCCTTTATCGATTTCGCCACCACCGCCGAGCGGCTGGTAGCGCTATGGCGCGAGGCGCTGCCCGGCCGGCGCTTCCGGGTCAGCGTCAAGCGCCGCGGCCAGCACGACTTCGGCTCGGAAGATCTCGAGCGCTACCTGGGCAGCGCCCTGCTCGAGGCCGTGCCCAGTGCACGCGTCGACCTGCGCCATGCCGAGTTCGACGTGGGCCTGGAGCTCAAGGATCAACGGCTGTTGCTGGTCAGCCGGCGCCTGGCAGGCCTCGGTGGCTACCCACTGGGCACCCAGGGCCAGGCGCTGGCGCTGATCTCGGGCGGCTTCGATTCGCCGGTGGCCGCCTGGCGGCTGCTGCGCCGCGGGCTCAAGACCCACTTCCTATTCTTCAATCTCGGCGGTCCGGCCCACGAACGAGGCGTGCGCGAGGTCACCCACCACCTCTGGCAGCAGTACAGCGCCTCGCACCGGGTCAACTTCATCAGCGTGCCCTTCGGCGGCGTGGTCGACGAGATCCAGCGCCGGGTGCCGGCCGGCCTGGCCGGGGTGGTGCTCAAGCGCATGATGCTGCGCGCCGCCAACCGGGTCGCCGCCCGGGCGCGGATCCCCGCGCTGATCACCGGCGACGCCCTGGCCCAAGTCTCGAGCCAGAGCCTCGTTAACCTGGGGCTGATCGATGCGGTCAGCGAGCGGCCGATCCTGCGCCCGCTGATCGCCAGCGACAAGCAGGCGATCATCGCCGACGCCCGGCGCATCGGCACCGCCACCTACGCCGAACGGCTCCCCGAGTACTGCGGCGTGGTCTCGCAGCGCCCCCACGTGCGCCCCAGCCCGGCCCAGCTCGAGGCCGCCGAGGCGGACTTCGATCAGGCGGTGCTCGACGCCGCCATCGCCGCCGCCGAGATGACGCGCAGCGATCGCCTGCTGGAGAGCGCCCCTGTGCTGGGAGAGATCGACGAGATCGCCACGCCCCACACACTGGCCGAGGCCGCCGACGCCACCGTGATCGATATTCGCCACCCCGAGGAGCGTGACGCCGCGCCGCTACGACTGCCCCATGGCGAACCGCTGGCGATACCCTTCTTCGAACTGGCAAGCCGGGCCCCGACGCTGCCACGCCGACGCTACCTGCTCTACTGCGGTCAGGGCGTGATGAGCCGCATGCAGGCACTGCACCTCACCGACCAGGGTCTCGACCACTTTGGCGTCTACCGGGGCGAGGCGTGAGCCAGCCCGCGCCGCATCGGCAGTATGTCTCCGAGCCCAGCATGCTCGGGCACTACGCCGCTCGGTGATATGCGACGAGACGCCGCCATCGGCGCCTAGAAGAGCCCCAGCTGCCGGTCGATCAAGGCGCTGAAATCATCATCGACGAACGGCAGGATGGCATCCGCCACCGGCTGCAGCTGGCGCGTCAGGTAATGCTGGTAGTCGATGGCCGAGCGTTGCAGCTCCAGCGGCTCGGGGCCGGCGACGGTGATCACGTAGCGAATCCAGCCGCCGTGCTGGTACTGCCGTGGCCTACCCAGGCGCTGATTGAGCTCATCGGCCAGGCGCGCGGCGCGTACGTGGGGCGGCACGTTACGCTGGTAGTCGCCAAGCTTGCGGCGCAGCCGCTTGCGATACACCAGCTGCTCGTCGTACTCACCGGCCAGGGTGCGGGCCACGTAGTCGCGCACGAAGTCGCGGTAGGGTTCGCCCACAAAGATCCGTCGGTAGAGTTCCTGCTGAAAGGTCTTGGCCAGTGCCGTCCAGTCGGCGCGCACCGTCTCGAGTCCCTTGAACACCAGCTGCGGCTGCCCCCCGGCATCCTCCACCAGCCCTGCGTAGCGCTTCTTGCTGCCCTCCTCGGCGCCGCGAATGGTGGGCATCAGAAAGCGCCGATAATGGGTCTCGAACTGCAGTTCCAGGGCACTCTCCAGATCGTAGGTGGTGCGCAGATGATCGCGCCACCAGGCGTTGACCTTGGCCGCCAGGCGGCGGCCGATGGCCTCTGCTGCATCGCCATCGTGGGCGTCCTGGAGCCATACGAAGGTGGAGTCGGTATCGCCGTAGATGACCGTATGGCCTTCGGCCTCGATCAGCTCGCGGGTGCGCTGCATGATCTGGTGACCGCGCAGGGTGATCGAGGAGGCCAGCCGCGGATCGAAGAAGCGGCAGCCCCGCGAACCGAGCACGCCGTAGAAGGCATTCATGATGATCTTCAGCGCCTGGGCCAGCGGTGCGTTGCCGTCACGTTTGGCGGCCTCACGGCCCCGCCATACCCGGGCCACGATCTCGGGCAGCGCGTGGCGGCTGCGCGAGAAGTACGCACCGCGAAAGCCGGGCACCGTCAGGCCGCGACCAGGGTCGTGTTGCTCCTCGGCGAGCCCCGCCACCAGGCCCACCGGATCGATCAGGAAGGTGCGGATGATCGACGGGTAGAGGCTCTTGAAATCGAGCACCAGCACCGAGTCGTAGAGCCCCGGACGCGAGTCCATGACGAAGCCGCCGGGGCTGTTGTCGCCCTCAATGTCGCCAAGGTTCGGCGCCACGAAACCGAGGCGGTGCATGCGTGGCAGGTAGAGATGCGAGAACGCCGCCACCGAGCCGCCCATGCGGTCGACGGGCAGGCCGGTGACCGCGGCGCGCTCGAGCAGGAAGTCGATCAACTGGGTCTTGGCGAAGATCCGCGTGACCAGCTCGCAGTCCTTGAGGTTGTAGCGCGCCAGCGCCGGCTTGTCCTCGGCGAACATGCGGTTGATATCGTCCATGCGCTGGTAGGGGTTGTCGATCGCCTTGCCCTCGCCGAGCAGCGTCTGGGCGACGCTCTCCAGGCTGAACGAGGGGAACTGCCAGGTCGCCTGACGCAGTGCCTCGATGCCGTCGATGATCAGCCGCCCCGGCGCCGCGGCAAAATAGTGGTTGGCCTGGCTGCCGTGGGCGCGCCAGCTCATCGCTTCACCGCCGCGGCCGAACCGCAGCGGGACACCGAGCTGCTCGGCGTGGCGCTGCAGCACGCGCAGATCAAACTGCACCAGATTCCAGCCGATGATCGCGTCCGGATCGTGCCTGGCGACCCACTCATTGAGCCGCTCCAGCAGTTCGGCGCGGGTGGCGCAGTAGCTCAGGTCGATGTCGTCTGGCGCCACATTGGGTTCGGCGCTGCCCTTTTCGTCGAGCATGAAGACCTGACGCTGGCCGCAGCCCTGCACGGCAATCGAGTAGAGCGCGCCGCGCTCGCTGGTCTCGATATCCAGCGAGCAGAGTCGCAGTTCAGGGCGATAGCAGGCATCCGGCTTGAGATCGGCATCCACCACCCGGCCGGCGTCGCCAAGGCTACCGCTGACGCACACGCCAGCGGTAATAAAGCGCTCCATCAGGTAGCGTTCGGGGGGTCTGATATCGGCCTCGAGCAGCGCGACCCCGGCATCAGCCAGGCGTTTCTCGAGCTGCATCATTTGGCGTTGGTGACGGCAGTAGAGCCCCAGCACCGGGCGCTGTTGAAAATCGCACAGCGCCAGCTCGCGCAGCTCGACGCCGCGCTCTTCCACCAGCAGTTGCTCCACTCGCTGACACTCGGCGGCGGCCACGAAAGCCACCGACGGGCGTGGCGGCAGTATCACATACCGCGGCCCGGCGTCGGTGGCCAGCCAGAATGACACCTCGCAGCCGGCCGGCGTGTCCCGCCAGTGTCGAGTGAGTAGAAACCCCTGCTGTGCCACGCCGTGTCTCGCTGCTGCCTACCAGACTCGGATGGTACGTGCTGCAGGCGTCGATGTCGTTGGCCGTGCGCGGCACACGGATGCAGCGGGCGGCGAAGATGGCTACAATCGGGGGTCTGATTTTCTGGGGAACGTCATCGCCACTATGTCCAACTCGCCACGTCACCATGCGCGCAAGATTCTCGTTACCAGCGCCCTGCCCTACGCCAACGGTGCGATCCACCTCGGCCACCTGCTGGAGTACATCCAGACCGACATCTGGGTGCGCTTCCAGAAGAGCCGTGGCAATGCGTGCCACTACGTGTGCGCCGACGACGCTCATGGCACCGCCATCATGCTGCGTGCAGAGCAGGAAGGCATCACCTCCGAGGCACTGATCGAGCGCGTCTCCAGGGAGCACCAGGCGGATTTCGCACGCTTTGGCGTGGCCTTCGACAACTACCACTCGACCCACTCCGACGAAAACCGCTATTTCAGCGAGCTGATCTACACTCGCCTGCGCGACGCCGGCCATATCGCCACCCGCGACATCGAGCAGATGTACGACCCGGTCAAGGGGTTGTTCCTCGCCGACCGCTTCATCAAGGGTACCTGCCCCAAGTGCAAGGCCGAGGATCAATACGGCGACAACTGCGAGGCGTGCGGTGCTACCTATACACCGGCCGAGCTGATCGATCCGGTCTCGGCGATCTCCGGCGCCACGCCGGAGGTGCGCAGCTCGACCCACTACTTCTTCAAGCTGCCCGACTTCGCCGACTTCCTCAAGCGCTGGACCCGCGGCGACCACGTCCAGAGCCAGATCAGCAACAAGCTCCAGGAGTGGTTCGAGTCGGGGCTCAACGAGTGGGATATCTCCCGCGATGCGCCCTACTTCGGCTTCGAGATTCCCGATGCCCCGGGCAAGTACTTCTACGTCTGGCTCGACGCGCCGATCGGCTACCTGGCCAGCTTCAAGAACCTCTGCGACCGCGAGGGCATCGACTTCGACGCCTACTGGAAGCGTGACAGCGACGCCGAGGTCTACCACTTCATCGGCAAGGACATCGTCTATTTCCACGCGCTGTTCTGGCCGGCGATGCTCGAGGGTGCCGACTTCCGCACCCCGACCGGGGTCAACTGCCACGGCTTCGTCACCGTCAACGGTGCCAAGATGTCCAAGTCGCGGGGCACCTTCATCAAGGCGGCGACCTATGCCGAGCATCTCAACCCCGAGTACCTGCGCTACTATTTCGCCGCCAAGCTGACCTCGGGTGTCGACGACCTCGACCTCAACCTCGAGGACTTCGCCCAGCGCGTCAACTCGGACCTGGTCGGCAAGGTGGTCAACATCGCCAGTCGCTGCGCTGGCTTCGTCAAGAAACTGGGCAATGGCAAGCTGTCGGCCCACTGCGCCGAGCCGGAGCTGGTGGCCCGCTTCATCGCCGCTGGCGATGACATCGCCGCCGATTTCGAGGCACGTGAATTCGGCCGCGCCATGCGCCGGGTGATGGAGCTCGCCGACGAGGCCAACACCTATATTGCCGACAAGGCGCCGTGGGTACTGGCCAAGGAGTCGGGGCGCGAGCACGAGGTCCTCGATATCTGCTCGGTAGGCATCAACCTGTTCCGCCAGCTAATGGTCTACCTGGCGCCGGTGGTGCCGGCCATGGCCGAGGGTGCCCGCGAGTTCCTCGAGCTCGACGGCCTCGACTGGCATAGCCGCCATGAGGTGCTGCTGGATCACGAGGTCGCCAAGTTCAAGCCGCTGATGACCCGCGTCGAGCGCGACAAGATCGATGCCATGATCGAGGCATCCAAGGAGGACCTGGTGGAAGAGCAGAAACTCAAGGACACCCCCAAGGGCCCGCTGGCCGCGGAGCCCATCGCCGCAGAGATCGGCTTCGACGACTTCATCAAGGTCGACCTGCGCATCGCCCGCATCGCCAAGGCCGACTACGTCGAGGGGGCCGACAAGCTGCTCGAGCTGACCCTCGACCTGGGCGGCGAGACCCGCACGGTGTTTTCCGGCATTCGTTCCGCCTATGCCCCGGAAGCACTGGAGGGGCGCCTGACGGTGATGGTCGCCAACCTGGCGCCGCGCAAGATGCGTTTCGGGGTCTCCGAAGGCATGGTGCTGGCCGCCGGTAACGACGACGGCATCTACCTGCTGTCGCCGGACTCCGGCGCTGAGCCTGGCCAACGCGTGGTGTAACCTCATTCGCCAACGCCGTAGCGGGCGCCGGGGGTATCCCAGGCGCCCGTTTTTTTGCCACTGAACTAAAGAATCATTAGCGCTCGCCGATAGGCTTTGTAGGATATCTCTTACAGGACGGCGTCACCGGGCGCCCGGGAAACCTCGATGCCACTCCCCCTCACCTCCTTACGCCACCGGTTCCTGCTCGCCCTGGGCGGTGTGTTACTGATGACCATGGCCGGGCTATGGTTGATCGGCCGGCTGCTGGTGCTTCCCGCCCTGCTCGAGGAAGAGCGCGAGGTCGCCTCGCGGGAGCTCGATCGACTCGAACGCAGCCTTACTCACAATCAGCAGCTGCTGATGGCCCAGGTTCGCGACTGGGCGCACTGGGACGATACCTACGCCTTCGTCCAGGGCCAGCAGCCCCGCTATGCGCAAGTCAACTTCAGCCGCAGCATGTTCGAGGACATGGACTACCAGCTGATGGTGTTCTTCGACTCCGACGGCAACGTCTACTGGGTGGCGGGCATCGATCCCGCCAGCGCCCGATATGCCTCCTGCGCCGAGCCGCGCGGCGACTGTGCCTGGGCGGCAGCGGTCATCACCAGCCTCCAGCAGCGCCTGGAGAGCGTCATGGAGGGCGGCAGCGACTATCTTTTCGTCAAGCCCTGGCCCGCACTGGTCGGCATCAGCCCGGTGCTGCGCACCGATGAGAGCGGCCCGCCGCGCGGCTGGCTAGCCAAGGTACGGCTACTCGACGAGGCCTGGCAGGCAGGTGTCCATGAGCGGACAGGGCTGCCCGTCAGCGTCGAGCCGGCCCTGACAGCGGAGCCCGGCGACATCCACGTCCTGCTGCATCAGGATGAGGCTTCCCTGATGAGAGTCAGCCGCTACCTGCCCGCCTCTCAGCCCGGGCTTGCCCTGAATCTGACGACCCAACTGCCACGCGATACGATCCGCACCAGCCTGCGTACCTTCCGCTATGCGCTGGGCTCCGTCGTCGCGCTGATGCTGCTGGTCATTGCCCTGGTGCTGCTGTTGCTGGAGCGTATGATCCTGCGCCCGCTGCGCGACTTCACGCGTTTCACTCATAGCCTGCAGGATCCGGCCAAGACCCACTCCACCCCGGCGGCGCTGCTGGCCCGAGACGACGAGATCGGCACCCTGGCCCGGGAGTTTCAGGGACTGCTCGAGGAGCAGCGCGCACGCACCTCGTCGCTGCTCGAGCTGGCTCGCCACGATCATCTCACCGGTCTTGCCAACCGACGGCTGTTCGACGCACGGCTCGACGAGGCGCTGATCACCGCCGAACGCAACGCTGGCAGCGTCGCAGTGATGATGCTCGATATCGACTACTTCAAGCCCTATAACGATCACTACGGACACCAGGCCGGCGATGCCTGCCTGGTGCAGGTTGCCGACTGCATGCGACGTCTCGCCGATCGTGCAGAACCGGGTCTGCGGCCGCTGGTAGCACGCACCGGGGGTGAGGAATTCAGCCTACTGCTGGAGGATAGCGACCACGATACTGCGATGGGCTTCGCCGAGTCGCTGCGTGCCGCGATAGTGGCGCTGGATATCCCGCATGTTGCCTCGCCGGTCGGCAGCCCCTTGACGGTAAGCATCGGCGTCGCCAGTGCCACGTCGCCACCTTTCGATCCGCATGCGCTGATGCGCGAGGCCGACCGCGCGCTATATGCGGCCAAGGCCGCCGGCCGCAACCATGTGCTGGACGCCGCGGAAGAGCCGTGAGCGGCGCTCGAAGCCAACCGCTGCGGGGGCTATAATGGGCGGCTCATATAGCCAAGCCGCCAGCCGATGATGATATGTGTCCCATGCAGCACCTGATCGACGCCATCGATGCCGAACTGCCCCAGACCCAGTGCGGCAAGTGCGGCCAACCGGGCTGCCGCCCTTACGCCGAGGCGGTCGCCAACGGCGAGGCAATCAATCGCTGCCCGCCGGGCGGCGAACGTACCGTGGCGCGGCTGGCGGCGATCACCGGGCGCCCTGTCATCGCGCTGGAACAGCCGGCCCAGTCGCCGCTGACCGCCTATATTCGCGAAGACGAGTGCATCGGCTGCACCAAGTGCATTCAGGCCTGCCCGGTGGACGCCATTCTCGGCGCCGCCAAGCAGATGCATACTGTGATCGTCGACCAGTGCACCGGCTGCGAGCTGTGTGTCGCCCCCTGCCCGGTCGACTGTATCGACCTGCTCCCCCATCCACAGTGGCAGGCCGCCAGCAGCGAAGCACAGCAGCAGCGCTATCTGGCCTATCGCGCCGATCAGGGCCGCAAGCGCTTCGAAGCGCGTCAGCAGCGTCTGGCAGCCCAGGCCGAGGCCAAGCGTCAGCGTCGTGCCCAACGCCAGGCGAGACCCGGCACCCAGCAGGCCGCGACGCTCTCCGAAAGTGCCCTGCGCGCCAATCGCATGCGCTTGGCGGCGGTCATCAAGCGGCTGACGCGTCAGCAGCAGCGCGCCGAGGACGATACGCAGCGCCGGAGCCTGACAGCACGCATCGCCGAGCACCAGGCCAAGCTCGATGAACTCGACCGCCGGCTCGGTCAGGCTCAGGCGCCTTCGACGCCCCGCACACCGGGGCTGCAGCAGAAACGCATGGCCGTCAACGCGGCCGAGCAGTCGCTGCGCAAGGCCCGCCAGCAGCTGGCCCACGCCGAGCGCCAGCACGACCCCGCCGCCCAAGCCAGTGCCCAGCAGCAGATCGCACAGGCCAGCGCGATGCTCGAGCAGGCCCTCGCCTCCCAGCCACCTTCACCGGGCAAGCCATCATGAATGCCGAGAAACGCCACGCGATATTCACCCGGCTGCGCGAGCATATGCCCGAGCCGACCACCGAGCTGAACTGGACCACGCCCTTCGAACTTCTCACCGCGGTGCTACTCTCGGCCCAGGCCACCGATGTCGGCGTCAACAAGGCCACAGCGCGACTGTTCCCGGTAGCCAATACGCCCCAGGCGATCATCGATCTCGGCATTGATGGCCTCAAGCAGCACATCAAGACCATCGGCCTCTACAACACCAAGGCCGAGAACCTGATGAAGACCTGCCATATCCTGATCGACAAGCATGCCGGCGAGGTGCCGCAGACCCGCGCCGCCCTGGAAGCGCTGCCCGGGGTGGGCCGCAAGACCGCCAACGTGATCCTCAATACCGCCTTTGGGCAACCCACCATTGCCGTCGACACCCACATCTTCCGGGTCTCCAACCGCACCCGCATCGCCCCGGGCAAGGACGTGGTCGAGGTCGAGAAGAAACTGATGCGCCACGTGCCCAAGGAGTTTCGGCAGGATGCCCACCACTGGCTGATCCTCCACGGCCGCTATACTTGCGTAGCGCGCAAGCCGCGCTGCGGCAGCTGCGTGATCGAGGACCTGTGCGAGTTCAAGGACAAGGTCGACCTCTAACAGATACCAGCGAGCCGCCCATGCAGATACATGACCGCCCCCTGGCACAGCGCATCGAGTGGCTGCTGACCCTGTCCCGCGACCACGCCGAGTGCTTCGGCAGCCCGTCGGCCTGGCTGGCCCGGGAGCGCTACCTCGCCGCGCATCCCACCCGCATCGTGGCGATGAAGTGCATGGACGGGCGGATTCACCTGCCGCATGCCACGCGCACCCCGCTGGGCATCATTCGCCCGTTTCGCAATCTCGGCGGCATCTTCCACCTCGGCTGGCCCTACCTGGGCGAGATGCTCGCCGAAAGCGTCAGCGAAGCCGCCCGCGCTGGTCATGGCGTGCTGATGCTGATCACCTACCACTTCTCCCGCGGTGAGCGGTCGCGCGGCTGCGCAGGCTTCGACTGCGACAGCCAGGCGGCGCTGGCCCATGCCTACCAGATCCGCGCCCAGGCCGAGCAGCTGTTCGGCGCTGACCACCGCCACGTCTACCCGCTGGTGTGCGGCTTCGAAACCGACAGCGATGCGCTGATCATTCACGGCGACGACGGCCGCGTGCTCGACATCGGCAGCCTCGACGCCAATCAGGCTGCCGGCCTGACACAAGCCGTCAGCGCACTCTGCCCCGATATGCCGGCGGCCACGCTGCGCGACCTGCTGCCACTGCTGGAGGGCAACCTGGCACACGTCGAGGCGCTGCGTGGGGTATCCCGCGCCCTGGATATCGAGCATCGCGAGTGGGTGATCTGTATCGGCCGCGGCTTCGACTTCCTGCACGTGCCCAATACCGCGCTGATCGTCGGCCCCTACAGCCCCAATCTCTCGGAGCCGATCGGCACCGCGGCGAGCATCATCGATGCCAACATGCGCGCCGGGCGCATTCCCGACGACGGCTTCATGCTGCTGGCCTCGACGCCCTACCAGGACATCGGTGTCGATCGCGCCCGCGCCGAGCTCAAGTCACGCTTCCTGTCGGACTTCGCCAGCCAGGTGATTGGCCGAGAACACCCGGCACTCGCCGAGCGCATGGTACGGCACACCGCCGTGGTCCACTGGCCGACACGTCGCCTCGATCTGCTCGACACTTAAGGCTAGAACCCCAGCGATTCGAGCCGGTCGGCCAGGTCATCGAGGATCTCGATGCCCTGCACGTCGGTGGGCAACCACGGCAGGTGTGGCCGCGGCAGATGGCTGAAGGCCTCATCAATACTGGCCAGATAGACCGCCTCCTGCTCGCGCCGCGCGCGCAGGAAGTCGCCGTCGGCATCCGCGGGAATCACCCGATTGACCAGGGTCCCGGCCACCGGAATCTTGACCGCTTCGAGCGCCTCGACGGCACGCGCGGTCTCGAGAATCGGCAGCCGCTCGGGGGTCATCACGAACAGGAAGTTACTCTGCTCAGGGTCTTCGATGCGTCGCCGCGCCTGGTGGAACAGTCGGCGGCGATCGAGCAAGGTCTGCGCCACGTCACGGGTGCGCTCATCGAGATCGTTGAAGGCGTCTTCCTGGGGGTCATCGAAGGGCGTGGCGACATCGCGACCACGCTTGGGGGTCAGGTGCTTGAGCACCTTACCCAGTTCCTCGGACTTGCGATTGTGGGCCAGCAGGCCATCGGTCCAGGCGGCCATCGCCTCGGGCAGCGTCAGCAACCGCAGGGTGTGGCCGGTAGGCGCGGTATCGAAGATGATCAGGTCGTAGGGTAGCTGGTCGTCGGTCATCAGCCGCGCCAGGCGCTCGAGTAGCGCCGCCTCCTGGGTGCCCGGCGACTGCCGGGTGAGACGCATCTGACGCTCGAGCTCCTTCATCATCTCCGGCGCGGCGTAGCGGCGCATCTGCTCGGTGACCCGCGCCAGGTGCGCCTCGACCTCGATATCCGGGTCGATCTCCATGGCGTCGAGGTTGGGTAGCAGGCGCCGCGGGGTGTCGCTCAGCTCGCGGTCGAAGACATCGCCGAGGCTGTGTGCCGGGTCGGTGGAGACCACCAGCACGCGCCGTTCGCGACGCGCGGCGAGCACCGCCAGCGAGGCAGCCACGGTGGTCTTGCCCACCCCGCCCTTGCCGCCGACCCATAGCAGGCGTTTCTGCAGTAAAGCTTTCATCATGCACTTATCCCAATGTCACAGGGCTATCGCAAGGGCCAGCGGCGAGGGGCGCCGGGGACAAGCCGAAGAGGGGGTTCTGGACCAGGGATGGTCCAGGTAGCCCCCAGGGAGGGGTTCATGGCGCCCCCTCCTAGGCTTGTCGACGGATCAGCCCTGAGCACTACCACCCAAGCGATGCTGATGGGTACGCTTGTGTGTCTCAGCAGCCGGCGCTAGCAGCACCTGAAGTGATCCAGCGGCGAGCGCTCCATCCCCATGCGTGTGTGCCAGTCATGGAAACGCTCGAGCAGCAGCGGCTGCAGTTCGAGGGTGTAATAGGCGGCCGGATTGGGCACGCCCATCATCTCCGAGAACACCAGCAGCATGAACAGGTCGTCCTCGTCGCGGCGGGCGCGGGCTATCGCGCCGCGATAGCGCGAGGAGTAGACCTCCTCGGCGAAGAAACGGGCCTGGCTTAGCCAGGCCCGGATTTTTTCGCGACGAGGATCATGCCCAGTGTCATGATCGTCGTGCATCAGTCGCTCCTCGGGGCGTCAGTCACCCTTCACCCTGTTCGGCCATGTCCGCGCGGGTACGCTTGAGCGCCGCCGCACACTCCATGGCCACCATGATCGCGGCAACCAGTACCACGATATCCAGGATCAGCAGGAAGTAGTTACCGTCGTTGAAGAAGGTACGCAGCTGGATGAGCAGCGCGGCAATGGTCATCACCAGCAGGAAGCACAACGGCGCCAGGGTGTACCACATGGGACGACGCAGGCGCACCAGCATCACCGTGATCACCAGCAGGGTCAGGCCCGCCAGCAGCTGGTTGGTGGTGCCGAACAGCGGCCAGATGATCAAGCCACCGGTGCCATCGGCACCACCGGCGCCGAAGGCCAGCACCAGACAGCTGCCCACCGCCAGCAGGGTGGCCGGGGCCGACTTCTTCATCCATGGCTGGTGATAGATCTCGCCCCACTCCTGGAAAATATAGCGCTGCAGACGCAGGCCCGTATCCATGGTGGTGCCGGCAAACAGCGCCGCCATCACCGTCAGCAAGGTCGCGGCGGTGGCTTCGGGCAGGCCCAGGCCATTGTGAATCATGAAGGCACCGCCCTCGACGAAGGCATTCACGCCACCGGCGCCGAAAGCAGTGTACATGGCCTGCCAGTCGGCCAGAGTCGCGAAGCCGGCCGTCGCAGCGAGGATCGCAGCCAGCGCCAGCATGCCTTCGCCCACCGCACCGAAGTAGCCCACGAAACGCGCGTCGGTTTCCTTGTTGAGCTGCTTGGAGGTGGTGCCCGACGACACCAGCCCGTGGAAGCCCGAGATTGCCCCGCAGGCGATGGTCACGAACAGTAGCGGCAGCATCGATGGCGTTCCCGCCGGCACGTCACTGTTGACCATCGGCGCGACGATGCTCGGATTGAGCAGCAGGATGGCACCATAGAGGACGATCAGGCCGATGAACAACTGCAAGCCATTGATATAGTCGCGCGGCTGCAGCAGCACCCACACCGGCAGCAGCGAAGCGATGGCGGCATAGCCGAACAGGATCAGGATCCACACCGCATTACCGGAGAAGCCGGCCACCTCGGCAGGCATCTGCAGCGGCACCGACGGCCCGATGCCGATCAGCGCGTAAAGCGCGATGACACCGATCACCGAGACCACCGGCAGGCTGAGGATGCGACGATAGATCAGTTGGCCAATGATCAGTGCGACAAAGATTGCCCCCCACACCGGCACCACGGCGCTGGAGAAGTTCATCATCAGGCCGGCGATGACCACCGCGAAGACCGCGTTGACCATCAGCAACACCAGGAAGATGACGATCATGAAGATGCTGCGCGCGCGACTACCGACCACATCGCCGGTCAGCGCCCCCACCGACTTGGCCTTGTTGCGCACGCTGGCCCAGATGGCGCCGAAGTCGTGTATCCCGGCAAAGAAGATGGTACCAAACACCACCCACAGGAAGGCCGGCAGCCAACCCCAGATCACCGCAATGGCTGGCCCTACGATGGGCGCGGCCCCGGCTACCGAGGTGAAGTGGTGGCCCCAGAGAATGAAACGGTTGGTGGGTACGAAATCGACGCCATCTTCGTACTCGTGGGCGGGTGTCTTGAAGTCGGGATCGAGGCGATAGATCTTCTCGGCAATGAACTTGGAGTACACGAAGTACCCCCCGGCCATCCCGGCAAGACCTAGCACCAGCAGAACGATTGCACTCATGTGAGAGGCTCCTTGCACTGGGAAAAACGCATGCGGCGGTTTTCCGTCATCTCGCTTTTATCGGGCAGTTGCTCGTCGCGCCAATGATGGCGCCTGATTATCGATAAATCCATCACGGGCATGGCGTTTCTGAGCAAATTACATCGAAGGTCGAAAGGCAACCGCCAGGCGGCGGCGATACGCTGCCCATATAGGCATCGCCAACGGCGATGACCCACCTTCATCGCGAAGAGGCCTCCTCATGGATGCATTCTGGACTCTCCTGGCCATGTCCGCCGCCTTCGGTGCCTTCACCGGCTCGCTGTTTCGCCTCAGCCGCCGCCCAGGCTACCAGCGGCCCTTCCTGTTTCCGCTGGTGGGGCTGCTGGCGGGCATCACCGCCTTCTTCATCTACCGCATCCTGCTGGCGGTAACCGGTGCGCCGGTATGGCTGGTGCCGCTGCTGGTGGTGTTACAGGTATGGCTATGGCTGGGGCCGCTAGCACCACGCTTCACCCAGGCCAACGGCAACAGCAAGTAGCGCCGCAGCGGAACGCTCACCTGGATATCCGCGGCGATTCACCACCACTCCCTGACCACGCCTCTGGATGTGAAAATCTTCCTCGAGGTGCTTGGCCGCCTTGATGTCGCAGCGTTCTATCCATGTAACTCGACACTCGGCAACCAATCAGTTTAGCCTAAGGTTCGACTTCAGCTGACGACATAGGCAGAACGCCTCATCCAATTGACGCCCCCTTTTTTAGGCGAAAATGGTGCCTTCGATAGCGCTGCTTTTCACCTCCATCGCTGACGGATAGATGCCATGCACATTCAGACACTGGGGGCCAGCGGCGGAATCGAAAGCCGGGAAGGCACCACCGCTTTCCTGCTCGCACCGAACCTGCTGCTGGATGCTGGCACCGGCGTCCAGCAACTCACCCCGGCTCAGATGGCATGTATCGACAGCGTGCTGCTCACCCATGCCCACCTCGATCACATTGCAAGCCTGCCCCTGCTCATCGACACCCAATACGAAAGAATGGTCGAGCAGGAGACGGCCCTGACGGTCTATGCGCTGCCCGAGGTGATCGAGACACTCAAACGGCATATCTTCAATGGCGCTATCTGGCCGGACTTCAGCACCTTGCCCTCCTCCGATAATGCCGTATTGCGCTTTTCTCCCCTAAGCCCGTGGGACGCTCTCACGCTCCCCACTATTGGGGGAGAATCGCTGACCATCACCCCCTTTCCCGTCTCCCACAGCGTGCCCGCATGCGGCTACCTGGTGAGTGACGACACGATGAAATTCGCTTTCAGTGGCGACACCGGCCTCGATGTCAGCGTGACAGCATCGCTCAATCGATTAGGCACACTCGACTGCCTGGTCATCGAGTGTGCCTTTGCCAACCACCTTGATGCCCTGGCCGAAATCGCTTGTCACTTGACGCCACACCGTCTAACCGCGCTGCTTGCCAGCCTCGATTCACCTCCCAAGACACTCTGGGTCACTCACCTGAAGCCCAGCCTTCGCGAGCAGATTTTTACCGAACTGCAGCATGCGCTACCCGATTCATTGACCTGGAGCCTTCCATCATGAGGCGAATTTTCACCTTCTCGCCGGCCCGGCTCGCCTCACGGGTGGGTGTTCTCTTCGTGCTGCTCTGTTCATCCGCCTGGGCCTATCACGCCGACCTCGACGCAGCCCGCCAGACCCTCGAACAAGGCGAACATCAGGCCGCCTACCAGCAGCTTCAAGCGCTTGAGCTAGAATACGGCGGCGAGCCTGAATTCGATTACTGGCTGGGCGTAGCCGCTCTACGTGCCGGGGCGCCAAGCCACGCCCTGATCGCGCTGGAGCGCGTCATTCTCCGGCAACCACGCCACGCAGGTGCCCGCATGGAGCGTGTGGCGGCGCTATTGCAACTCGACCAGCGTGCCGCCGCGGAACGCGAGATCGAGCGCCTGCAGGCACTCTCGCCGCCCCCTGACGCAGAGGCAGCGATCGGGCGCTTTCAAGCCGCGATCGAGCAGCGCCAACACGCGGAGAACAGCCCGCAGCACCAAGGGCGTTTTGGCATCGACATCGGCCATGACAGTAATCCCCAGCGCTTTCCCGGTGAGGTCGCTATTGACCCGTTGCAGCCTAATAGACGTGATGCCATCGAGACCTTGCTCGCCCATCCAGATATTGAGATTGACGAGAGCTCTATACCTCAGCCGCAGATATTTGCCCGCGATTCGAGTACCTATCAGCGGTTACAAGGCAGCTACCAGGGGACCTTCCCGGTGGATGGGCAGTCGCGCTGGCTGCTCAATGCCGTGGGCCAGGCGCAGCGCTATAGCCGGGAAGCGGCACAGGATTACGATCTAACCCTGGCGCAGGCCGAGCTAGGCTACCAGCGCGACCTGGCGCAGCAGCGCGTCTTCACACTGCGCGGCGCTGCACTGCAGGGCTGGAGTGGGCGCAGCCAGGACCGCCTGCTGACTCGCTGGGGCAGCCGCGCGGAACTCAGCCAACCGATTGGGCTCGACAGCGAGCTGACTTGGCAGCTGGGTGTCCAGCACAACCGCTATAGTGACGCGAGAAACGACCATGATACCGGCCTGCTTGGCATTCAACTCACCAGCCACCACTCGGCATGGCGCACACGTCTGGTGGCCCAGGTCGAGCAGGAGTGGGCTAACGACGACCGCGAGGGCGGCGACGTGACTCAGCTTCGCCTGGGCGGCGGCGTGGACTACCCCATCGGTGAGCGACAGCTGTTGCGCGCCGACCTGAATCATCGCCTGCGCAGCTATCAAGACGACGGCTTCGCACGCTTCAACGATTTTTCCGCCACGCAGCGCCGCGACCGTATCTGGCAGGCCCGTCTCACCTGGCTTTACCAGTTCAGCAGGGACTGGCTGGTAGAGGCCAGTGCCGATGTCGAGCGCCGTCGATCGTCGGTCGACTTCTTCGATACGAGCCGCCGCCAGACACAAGTCGGCATTCGCTACCTTTTCTGACGGAGCCGGACATGAACCTCTTTGCCAAACATCCCCTGGCACACTGCCTATCGCTGGGTATTGCTGGTGCCGGGCTGCTGCCCATGCTCGCCCACGCAGACACGCCTGCCGGGCAGGTCATGTTCGTTCACGGCAGCGCCACCATCGAACGCAATGGCGAACGCATTGCCGCGGAACGTGGCGCCGACTTCTTTGCCGGTGACACCTTCCACACCGCAGGTGCCAGCACGCTACAGCTGCGCTACAGCGATGGCGGCACCAAGGCCATTCGCCCAGACAGCAGCTACACCCTCGAGCGCTATGAACTCGATGACGATAGCCCGGAAGACTCCGCCCAGGGTGGCGAGCTCGTGCGCGGCGGCCTGCGTGCCATCACCGGCGCCATTGGCCGAGACGCGCCTGACAATGTCACCCACAGCACCCCGGTCGCCACCATGGGCATCCGCGGGACCAGCTTCCAAATGCTGCATGTTCCCGAGCAAGGAATACCCTCCCTGCCCGACGTCGAAGCCGGCAGTTACCTCTATGTGGAAAGCGGCCTGCTGGTCATGTCCACCGCCGCCGGCGAAACCCTGGTGCGCCCTGGCCAGGTCTATTTCTCCCCTGCGTTGGATGAACCGCCGCGCCTGGCACCGGGTGGCATCGGTATCTTCGATCAACTCGAGGAGAGCATGCCCCAGGGCAGCACGTTTTTCGAAGAAATAGCGCTGACGCCCGTGGATACGGCGGACCTGCAGGCCACCCTGAGTGAATCCGAGAGCAGTGAACAGCTGATCGATACAGAGCGTGATGCCGAAGATGTCATCGCGTCCACCCCCGCTCCGGAGCCTGAGCCTGAGCCTGAGCCTGAACCAGAGCCCGAACCAGAGCCCGAGCCCGAGCCCGAACCAGAACCAGAACCAGAACCAGAACCCGAGCCTGAACCAGAGCCTGAGCCTGAACCAGAGCCGTGGTTAGACTTTGAGCCCGTTGTCTTTGAAAACACGCTGACCACCGTCGTCGGAACTGACTATATAGGTGCGCTATATGAGTCCAACACACCGCCTTTCGCGCAGAGTTCCAGAGAAATTGAAACGGGCGAGGTGGTGTGGGGCTACTGGGAGAGCGGGCAGGAAGTGACGTTGGACGGCACTACCGATGTGCTGCCGGAATCG
The DNA here is from genome assembly GCF_002286975.1 of Halomonas salipaludis. Taxonomy (GTDB): domain Bacteria; phylum Pseudomonadota; class Gammaproteobacteria; order Pseudomonadales; family Halomonadaceae; genus Franzmannia; species Franzmannia salipaludis. The sequence goes on along the minus strand of NZ_NSKB01000001.1, from coordinate 151,620 downwards.
GTCGTCTTTATCGCCGCCTCACCGGAGTTAACGATAAACGAAGCGTATCCCTTCGAGATTGATGAATTGGCTTCCGTTACATTTAGCTGGGTGGATGGCACCGGGCTGGTACCCCACGAAGGTGGCGATATCATCCCTATTCTCAGCGACAGCTCTATTGAGCTTTCCAACGTTGGTGGCATTGGTGGTATTGAAATTGAGATTCATCTCGATGGATTTGGCACACTGTCCGGCAGCGTGGCAACTGAAAGCTTCTCTCTCGCCAATATTCCGCTAGATGATGTGACCTGTGGTGGTAGCGGCTGCTTCGACGGCGGAAATTTCACAGGCCGCTATATCGGCGAAGACGCCGCCGCCATCATGAGCCTAATTGAAACCTGGGGCGATATCGGCAACTACAGCGGTACCGGCGTGTTCGAAGAAATCGGACCTCAACCTGAATAACCCAGATAACCTCACTTCTCCGTATGCGTCCATACCCCATCCCAGTCGGATGGGGGTGGGGCTGCCTTGAACAGCGCGATGCGCTCAAGGTACATCTGGGTGGGAGCGTCTTGCCGGTCGGATAGCGCCTGGAAGGCGCGCCCGGCGGCAGCAAAATCCGCCGCGTGATAGAGATCCAGCGCCTGCTCGTACGCGGCGTGCCACTCGCGCCGTGATTCGCCCAGCGCCTCCTGGCGGCCGAGCGGCTCGAGAATCCACAGCGGCGCGCTGCGACCTTTCACCCGCACCTTATCCAAGCGTCTGAAACACCAGCTGGGCAACTGCTTGGCGGTATTCTCGCTGACGATCACGCTCACGCCATAGGCCTTGGTCAACCCCTCCAGGCGCGAGCCAAGGTTGACGTTATCGCCCATCACCGTATACGCCATGCGAAAGCTGGAGCCCATGTTGCCCACGCTCATGGGGCCAGTATTGAGCCCTACCCCCATGGCCAGTGCGGGTTTGCCCTCGGCCATGAATTCGCGGTTGACGGCCTCGAGCGCGTCGAGCATGGCAAAGGCGCCCTCGAGCGCATGCTCGGCGTGTTGCGTGTCGTGCAGCGGTGCGCCCCAGAACGCCATGATGGCATCGCCCATATACTTGTCGATGGTACCGCGGTGCTGATGGATCGCGCCGGTCAGCGGCGTCAACAGCCGGTTCATCACCTCAGTAAGCTCTGCAGGCGCAATGGCCTCTGAAAAGGCGGTAAAGCCGCGTACATCCGAGAACAGCACGGTGAGCTCACGCTCCTCCCCTTCCAACCCGAAGCTTTCGCCGCTATCGACCATGTCCTCCACCAGCTGTGGTGGAATGTACTGTCCGAAGCGCTCGGCCACCCAGCGCTTCTGCTGGGTTTCGCGCAGAAAGTTCATCGCCAGGTGCCACATCATCTGGGCCACCAGCAGCACCAGCAAGCCGGCGATGGGCAACGCAAGCCCCTGATACCACGCCCACAGGTTACCGCCTAGCGCCGTCGCCAGCAGTACGCTACTGATCGCGACCAGCAGTAGCGCATTGAGATGCGGATAGAGCAGCACCATCAGCATGCCCAGGGCCACCAGGCTCACGAGCTCGAACCCGAGCACCCACGGCGGCTGGGCGTGGATGCTCTGGTGCAGCATGCCGGCCAGCAGGCTGAGGTTGATCTCGGGCCCGGGGTAGACGCCCCCCACCGGCGTGGAGCGCAAATCCATCAATCCAGGGGCGGAGGCCCCCAGTATCAGCGTCTTTCCCGCCAGCGCCCCCGGCTCCAGGCGCCCCTCCAGCACATCGACTGCCGGAATATAGTCGAAATGCCCTTGCGCCCCGTACCAGGGCACCAGGGCGGCGCCACGACCATCCACCGGGATCTCGAACCCGCCGACGTCAAGGGCTTCCAACTGCGTCACCCCAGCGCCCTCCCCCAGCACCGCTGTGATCGGTGGCTCGCCCAGCAGCGTGAGCAACATCGCCAACGGCAGGTTGGGGTAAAGCTCCCCCTCCCAACGTTGCAGCATGGGCACGCGACGAAATACACCGTCGTCGTCCACACGCGGGTTATCGAAAAACCCCGCATTCATCGCGCTCTGTTGCAGGATCGGCAGGTTGGCGGTATAGCGCTCGGGCGCAGGAAACGGCAGCGGGTCAGACGCCTCTAGGAGCGCCGGGCGAGGCAACTGCCCGACAGAGGGCGGATCCCCGGGTTGGCGTGACGCCTGGAAATAGTAACCAAGTACAACAGGGTGGGCCGCCAGGGCGTTCGACAACTGCTCGTCGCCATCGACAGGCGGCGGCAGTTCACCGAGCGCCGGGTAATCGCGGGAGAGCTCCTCCCAGTGCCGTTGCCATAGCGAGGTTTCAGGTTCGGCAAAGACCACATCGATGCCCAGCAACCCTGCCTCGTACTCGGTGAACAGCGTGTCCACCAGATCCGCAAGCGTAGCCCGCGGCCATGGCCATTGCCCCACTTCGTAAAGGCTGCGCTCGTCAATGTCGATAATGGCCAGGGAGGCGTCCGCCTGTTCCGACAAGGTGCTGCGCACCTTCATGTCGTAAGCCTGCCACTCCAGGCGCTCCAACAACGGGAAGGGCAGCAGGCCCGTTTTCTCGACAAGCAACAGCATCACGATCAACACACCGCCAGCGTACTGCAACCAGTGCCAATAGCGCTTGTAGGTACGGATGGGAGTCTTTGATGCCATGCCCGAACATTCCTCAAGGTTTTTCTTACACTACTGGTTGGGCCGCAGCGCGCGCGACCACCAGTGCCAGGGCATGTAGAAAGCGCTTATACGGCCGGCAACCTTGCTGATGTTATTTCGCCATCACACACATGCAGTTGCGTAAGGATTTCAGCTCGCTCAGCTGCTAGCAATCACCTGCTGACGTAGCTCATAGGGCATGGAGAACGTGATGGTTTCTTCGCAACCTGCCAGTTCTTCTGGTACGGCGGCACCGAGGGATTTAAGCCGTTCAATCACGCCTTTCACCAGCACTTCGGGCGCGCTGGCACCGGCAGTGACACCCACGCGCTGCACGTTATCCAGCCAGCTCGCATCGATCTGCTCGGCGCTGTCGATCAAATACGCCGGTTTGCCTATGCTCTCGGAGAGCTCACGCAGGCGATTGGAGTTGGAACTATTGGCACTACCGACCACTAGCACCAGATCGCTCTTAGCGGCCAACTCACGCACCGCATCCTGGCGATTCTGGGTGGCATAGCAAATATCATCCGTTCGCGGGCCACTGATCTCGGGGAATTTGCTCCGCAAGACGTCAATCACCTTGGCGGTATCATCCATCGAAAGCGTCGTCTGGGTCACGAATGCCAGCTGGGCAGGATTCTTGACCTCCAGATTGGCGGCGTCGTGTTCATCCTCGACGAGATAGATGCGGCCACCGTGGAAGGTGTCGTAGCGCCCCATGGTGCCTGCCACTTCGGGATGTCCTGCGTGACCGATCAGCACACACTCCTGGCCGCGCTTGGCGTAGCGCAGCACTTCCATGTGAACCTTGGTAACCAGTGGGCAGGTGGCGTCGAAGACTTTCAAACCGCGCCGCTCGGCATCTTGCTGCACTGCACGCGACACGCCATGGGCAGAAAAAATCACAATGACGTCATCCGGCACTTCATCCAGCTCTTCGACGAATACCGCGCCACGCTCGCGTAGCGATTCGACCACAAAACGGTTATGGACGACTTCATGGCGCACGTAAATCGGCGGGCCAAATACATCCAAAGCGCGATTGACAATGTCGATAGCCCGGTTGACCCCAGCACAAAATCCGCGCGGATTGGCCAGCATGATCTGCACGGGAGATTCGCCTGTCGTTTCTGGAAGCGCCTTGGAAGCTGTTTCAGAAGCCATGCTCACGCCTTGATGCCACTGCATCGCTAGAAATGGAGAGTGCCTTTACACTACACGACGCCTTTGATGGCGTCAGCGCTAGCCTGGCATCGAAGCTTCGATCTCGAGGCTCAGAGTACGCCCTGCCAGTGGGGGGGTTAATGCCCACCCCGATCCAATCACAAACTGGGAAAGCCTGTCGATGGCCGATGAGCCCGCCTGCGCTCATGCCCGGCATTTTGCAAGAAATGCTATAGATGAAAGGCCATCTAGACGAAAAAGGAATATAAGTGGTGACCATCACCCTGATGAAAAAGCCGGCCTAACGTGAACGGGGTCGTTGCAGGGCGCTGACCGGGCCGGTACGCTTTCAATCCAGCGGCCTTGCTTCCGTGAATTACTGGTTAACGCCTGTAGATGCGGCCAATCGAACAGAATAGCCCGGCTGCATGTAGGTAAGAAAACCTGCCTTGTGTATCGCTGAGAGCCTTTTCCACGTCAATCCCGAGAGGTCGGAGGCATTCAATATGATCTGGCTTGAGCGGGAAATATACCTGCTCCCGACATCGGAGATGACGTTGCTATGAGGCATGCCTCGCTCGCCCTACAGAACCGGCTGCTGCCCGGCGTTTCTCGGACCTTTGCGCTGACCATTCCGCAGTTGCCGATTTCGCTGCGCCCGGCGATCACCAATGCCTATTTACTGTGCCGTATTGCCGACACGGTGGAAGATAGCACCGCCATGGCGCCCGACGAAAAAGACGCTCATTACCAGCGCCTGCTGGATGGGCTGAATAACCCCATCGCCGCCCGGAAGTTCTCCGAGGCGCTGCTCGCTACCGGACTGGTACAAGCCCCCCTGGAACGGGAACTCATCGACCAGACACCCGGCGTACTGCTCGCCTTCGGCGAATTGCCGGTCGATCAGCAGCAGGCATTGCGCGATTGCTTAACCACCATGTGCCACGGCATGGCGAATTTCGAACGTCTCAAGAACCCGTATGGGCTCGAAGACAGTGACAGCCTGCGCGATTACTGCTACGTGGCTGCTGGCTGCGTTGGCGAAATGCTGACTCGGCTGTTCGCCGAGATCAATCCGACAATCCACGCCCAGCGCGAAGAGCTTCGGCGCCTGTCGCTGGCCTTCGGCCAGGGACTGCAGTTGACCAACATTCTGAAAGACGTCTGGGATGATCGCCAGCGCAGTATCTGCTGGCTCCCGCGCGACGTCTTCGCGGCGCGTGGCGTTGACCTGATGCGGATACATGACTGGCAGAATCATCCCGGCTATCGCGACGGGATCCGTTTTCTGGTCGCCGTTGCGCATCATCATCTGCGCCAGGCGCAAGAGTATACGCTGCGCATTCCCGCCTCTGAGGTCGGCATTCGCCGCTTCTGCAGCTGGTCGATCGGTATGGCGCTCTCGACGCTGCGCAACATTGCCAACAATCCAGGCTTCACTGCCAGCGAGCAGGTCAAGATCTCGCGGCGACGCCTGCGCATGATCGTGGCCACGAATAATCTCACGGTCGTCAACGATACGCTGCTGCGAGGTGTCTTTCGGCTGAGCTGCTACCGACTGCCCAGCGTTCAGGAACAGGAAGTCGACCGCCTGCAGGCGGGCCATGACAGAAATGCATGAAGATGCGCCCCGCGCTTTTCTCAGTCTGGCGCAGCGCCACCAGCATGCAGCCTATCGCCGGACAAGCACCCAACAACAGGAATCTGCTTGATGACTGATTCGAAGTCCACCGAGTCCACGCCCCCACCCAGCCTGCCTGGCTTACCCCTGCTCGGCAACACGATCGAGTTGCTGACCAAAGACGCCAATCGGTTTTTCAGTGAGGCCTACGAGAAGCTCGGCCCGGTGTTTCAGGTCAACTACCTGTTTCGCAATTACACCATCATGGCCGGCCCGGAATCGCTGAACCATCTGCTGGAATTCCGCGAGCAGGGCATGAGCCGGGAGGCGTTTTTCGGTCCGGTGGACAAACAGATCGGGGGTGTCGTGCTGCTGACGCAGCCCGTTGGGGCGTATCAGAATCTGCGCAATCAGGCACGCCTGGCGTTTTCCCGTCAGTTGGCCGCAGAGTTTATTCCCGACCTCGTCGGCTGCGTGGATGAGGGCCTGGATCGACATCCGCCGGGCAGCACCGTGTCGGTGATGGATCTATGCACGCGCGTCAGCTTCGATCAATACAGCCGGTTACTGTGTGGTGAGAGCCTGGACGCCTACTTCGATACCGCCAACCGCTACGCGGTGTGGGTAATGAACATAGGCGTCAAGAAGGTGCCGGAGTTCAGCGTCCATCTGCCGGCCTACAAAAAGCTGCGGCGCGACGTCATGAAGATGGCGGATGAGGTACTCACGCGCTATGAAAATCGCCCGGCAGACCATGGCATGCCGTATACGATCCTGGATGCCCTGGTCAGCGCCACAGACGATGACGGCAACCCGCTGCCGCGCAAGGATCTGGTGGCAACGCTGCAGTACGGCATTATCGGTACCGTGGTGTATATGAACCGCACGGTCGCCTTCCTTCTGCACGACCTGCTATCGAACCCCGAACACTACGAGCGCGTGCGCGAAGAGGTCGACGGCGCCTATGCCAACGGGCTGCCCGACAGCCTCGACCTGCGCGGCATGAGCACGCTGAATGCGGCGCTCAAGGAGTCGATGCGGCTACATCCGGTGTCGCTGGGCATGCCATTCATGGTCGATGAACCTTTCGAATTCAACGGCCACACGGTTCCCAAGGGGCAATTCTGCGTCTATAGCGGGGTCCCTAACCACTTCAGTGCCGACTTTTATCCGCAGCCTCACCGCTTCGATCCAGACCGGTGCCGCGCACCACGCAATGAACACAAACAGCGCCGTGCATACGCGCCTTACGGATATGGCAAACGCGTCTGCCCAGCAGGGGGGCTGGTAGAGACCTGCACCCTGGTTTCGATCAGCCGGATCATTCACCGACGCACCTTCGAGCGCGTACCGGCCAATGATCCGCTGCGCACCGTCCTCGCTCCGCTGCCGGCACCCGATCGCAAGTTCCGTATCCGTTTTATTGACGAGCGCAGCGAGCATGCGGCGGGAAAGACGGATCACACGCAACTTGCCGTCAACGCACTCGATGAGCTTTTCGAAAGTGGCCGCCTGGCGAAACCCGCCATGCGCGAAAGACTCGACAATGTGACCCCACGCCGCCATGAGTCCGGTGATTACATCCTACGTAAGGGAGAGCAGGCCGAGACATTCCATGTCCTGATCGAAGGTACTGTCGAGGTAACGTCGGGATCGAATGAACACCTGGCCAGCCTCGAGCCAGGCAACTACTTTGGCGAAATCGGACTGCTTGGGGAGGGTCGCAGAACCGCCAACTGTCTATCGACTACCCCCACGCTGGTGCTGGAGATGACCCGGGACGACTTCCTGGCCATCGTGCTCAAGGATGATCTGGTGCCCGGCGAAATCGCGGCCGCGCTGCGCCAGCGCTACCTCACAACCCGTGTGCACAAAGCCCTGCCTGCGCTCACCTCAGAGCGGCTGAGAACGTTGGCTGGAACCGGCTCGCTGAAACGCTTCGAGGCCGACGACACCATCATTCGCCAGGGCGATGATGCCGACTGGTTTTACATCCTGCTCACCGGGACGGTTGCTGTGCTGATCGAGGATGCGAACGGCACGCAGCAGGTGGCAACGCTCCAGCCAGGCGACCATTTTGGCGAAATCGGCATTCTCGAAGCCAGAGCGCGAACGGCAACGGTACGGGTGACAGCGGATGGCCCGGTAGAGACCCTGGCCATCCCGCGCGACGCCCTGCTGGAACTGGTGGAGCAGGACCCTCAGGCGCGCAGGGATATTGCATCGATCATTCTCGACCGAATCCGCTCAGGGACGCCGTAACGACCCGACGGCCCGACCACCAGGCCGGGCCGCCGCTCCGCGCGCCAAACCCGACAACCACCCTGCCACCTCCTGCCAAGGTCGTCTTTCGCCAGGTATCGTCGCCGCACTAGACTGCAGACAACAGATACGCCATCGCAGAAGGGAGAGCCGCCATGGCCAAGGTACTGGTGGTCGACGATGAACCCAACATCGTCCTGTCACTGGAATTTCTGATGCAGCAGGCGGGATTCGACGTGGTCACTGCCGAAGATGGCGAAAGCGCCCTGCAAAGCGTTGTCGACGGCGCCCCCGATCTGATTCTGCTGGATATCAGCCTGCCCGGCATCAGCGGCTTCGACGTGCTCGAGCAGCTACGCGCCGACCCCGCCCACGCCAAGCTGCCGATCATCATGCTGACCGCCCACGGACGCGAAGTAGAGCGTGAGAAGGGCCTGGCGCTGGGCGCCGACGACTACATCACCAAGCCGTTCTCCACCCAGGCGCTGGTCGACAAGGTACAGGGCCTGCTCGGCGAGGCACGCTGATGGCGCCGCGCCCTGCCCGCGGCCACCTGCCCCGTCGCCAGCGCCTGGTGGGTATCTGGCTACTGGTCAGCGGGCTAGCCTTCTTCAGCGGCGCCCTGCTGGCGCTGTGGCTGGATGCCGAACTGGCTCCCAGCGGCGTACAGCGCGTGGCGCTCTGGGCCGGTAGCCTGGGCGGCGGCGTACTGACCCTGCTGCTGGGGCTAGTGCTAGAGCGCCGCCTGTTCACCCCACTGCGCCACCTGCAAGTACAGATGGCACGCCTGGCGGCCAATCCCGATGCCCGCGACGACTACCCCCCCGAAGGCTGGCTCAAGGGGTTGGGGCCAGACCTGGCCAGGCTGCGCGATGGCTGGCGCCAGGACCGCCAGCTGTTGGCCACCGCCCACACCGACGGCGCGCGCAGCGCGGCACGCATCCGCCTCGAGCTGGAGTCGCTGCTACAGGTGTTGGAGATGCCGCTGCTGCTGTGCGACCAGCACCGCCGCCTGCTGCTGTTCAATCACGCCGCCGAGACGCTGTTCGACGGCCATCCCGGGTTGGGCCTGGGCAAGCGCCTGGAGGGGCTGATCGGCGTGGCCAGCCTACAGGACGCCCTGGCACGGCTGCCCGACGACGGCGCCCCCCGCGAACTGCTGGTGCCCAGCGACGAACGCTGGCTGCGCTGCCTGCTCAAGCGCGTACCGCAAAGCCAGGGCGAGACCCTAATCACGCTGACCGACACCACCGCCAGCCTCACCGGCGAAAGCCACACCCGCGCCGCCCTCGGCGAGCTGCTGCCGGCCCTGCGCCGTCACGGCGCGGGGCTTGCCAGCGCCGCCGAGACCCTGACTCGACTGGATGCTCAACACGCCGAGGCCGGCGATCTACGTACCCGCATCAGCGCCGTCATCGACGAAGAGAGTCGTGCGCTGACCGCCGAGATCGAACGCCTGGGTCAGCGCATCGACGACCTGCAGCAGCAGGGCGAGCGGCTGGTGCCGCTGTGGTCCAACGACCTCTGGCAGTCGCTCAACGAGCGCCTCGATCATCTGCCCGAACTGCCGCGGGTCACGCCGATCGGCATGCCAGCCTGGTTCAAGGGTGACGCCCCGGCGCTGCTGGCGCTGCTCGAGGCGCTGCTCGAGCGGCTCCACCAGGCCACCGGAAGCCATGCCCTGGAAGGCGAACTCTGTCTGGGCAATCGTCGCGTCTATCTCGATCTGATCTGGCGCGGTACGCCGCTGCCCCAGCGCACCCTGGCCGAGTGGCACGACCAGCGCCTGGAGAGCCTGCCACTGGCGCCGAGCATCGGCGAGTTGCTCCAGCAGCACGGCAGTGACGCCTGGAGCCTGGCCGATGCCGACGGTGAGCACGCCCGGCTGCGGCTGCCACTGCCTGCGGTAGAGCGGGTTGGCGCCCCCGCCGCCCACAAGGCGCCGCGCCCGGAGTTCCACGACTTCGGCATCGCCGACCTGCCGCCGCCGGATGCCGAGCTGGCGGCCTGCTCACTGCGCGCGCTGGAGATCGTCGCCTTCGATACCGAGACCACCGGGCTCGAGCTGCGTCGTGGCGATACGGTGATCAGCCTCGGCGCCTGCCGGGTGGTCAACGCCCGCCTGCTCGCCGACGACACCTTCGATGCGCGCGTCGACCCCGGCCGCCCGATTCCGCCGGCCAGCACCGTGATCCATGGCCTGCGCGATGCCGACGTGGCCGGCGCCCCGCCGCTGCATGTAGTGCTGCCACGCTTTCGCCGCTATGTCGGCGAAGCGGTACTACTGGCCCACAACGCCGCCTTCGACCTGCTGGCGATCCAGCCCCCCGGCGCCGGCGTCGACTTCCAGCTACCGGTGCTCGACACCCTGCTGCTGTCGCGGGCTCTCGACCCCAGCCTCGACGGCCACGACCTCGACAGCCTGGCCAGCCGCTTCGACCTCAGCGTACCCGAGGGCGCCCGGCATACCGCGTTGGGCGATGCCCGCCTCACCGCCGAGCTATGGCTGGCACTGCTGCCACGCCTGGAGGCACGCGGCGTGATCACCCTGCAGGAAGCACTGACCCTGCAGGCCGGCGCCTTCGATCGTGAGGACGCCAGCGCATGAAGACGCCACGCCTCGGTGAGCGGCTGGTCGCCCTGATCGGCGTCGCGCTGGTGCTGTTCAGCCCGCCGCTGATCCTGGTCGCCGACCGCCCCGCCACCAACGGCCTGTCGTGGCTGCCGCTCTACCTGTTCATTGCCTGGGCGCTGGTCATCACACTGGCCGCCTGGCTGCTCGAACATCGCCACGAACCAGGCGGGCGCAGCGACGACGCCACACAGCAGCACCAATCCGATGCACCGCCCGCTGAGCCGCCGCGAGGGTCGCAATGAGGGCCGAGCCGCTGGTATTGACGGTGGCCTTCGGCTACCTGGCGCTGCTGTTCGTGATCGCCGCCTGGGGCGACCGCCGCGCCGAGCAGGGCCGTTCGCTGATCGGCTCGCCAACCATCTATGCGCTGTCGATCGCCGTCTACTGCACCGCCTGGACCTTCTACGGCAGCGTCGGCCGCGCCGCCGAGCACGGCCCCAGCTTCCTGCTGATCTACCTGGGCCCCACGCTGGCGATGCTCGCCGCGCCGTTCCTGATCCGAAAGATGGTGCGCATCGCCCGCGCCCAGCGCATCACCTCCATTGCCGACTTCATCAGTGCCCGCTACGGCAAGAGCGGCAGCCTCGGCGCGCTGGTCGCACTGATCGCGCTGATCGGTATCACCCCCTATATTGCCCTGCAGCTCAAGGCCATCACCCTGAGCCATGCCGTGCTGGTCAACTACCCGGCACCGCCCGAGCTGCGCCTGGCCGAAGAGAGCTTCTGGATCGACAAGTCGTTCTGGGTGGCGCTAGTGCTGGCGGTGTTCATCATTCTCTTTGGCACCCGCCACCTCGACGCCAGCGAGCGCCACGAGGGCATGGTCGCGGCAATTGCCTTCGAGTCACTGGTCAAGCTGGTGGCCTTCCTGGCGGTGGGTATCTTCACGGTCTTCGTGCTATTCCACGGCCCCGCCGACCTGTTCGCGCGTACCGCCGAGCACCCGGCGCTGGTCGATGCACTGAGCCTCGACGCCGTGCCCGGCGGCGCTTTGGGCTGGGTCGGCACCCTGGTGCTGGCATTCCTGGCCTTCCTGACCCTGCCCCGTCAGTTCCAGGTGCTGGTGGTGGAAAACGTCGACGAGCGCCACCTAAAACGCGCCAGCTGGCTGTTCCCGCTCTACCTGCTGGCCATCAACCTGTTCGTGATCCCCATCGCCATGGCCGGCATGCTGATCGGCAACGGCGCCAGCGACCCCGATAGCTTCGTGCTCACCCTGCCGCTCTCGGCGGGCCTCGAGGGGCTGCCGCTGCTGGTCTTCATCGGCGGGCTGTCGGCGGCCACCGGCATGGTCATCGTCGAGACCATCGCCCTGTCGACCATGGTCAGCAACCACCTGGTGATGCCGCTGCTGCTGCGCTCCTCGCGTTTGCACCTCGGCTCGCAGGTCGAACTCACCGGCTGGCTACTGGGCATTCGCCGGGTCGCCATCGTACTGATCCTGCTGCTCGGCTACCTCTACCACGCGCTGGTCGGTGACTCCTACAGCCTGGTCACCATCGGCCTGGTGTCGTTCGCCGCCGCCTGCCAGTTCGCACCGGCGCTGCTACTCGGCCTCTACTGGCGCGGCGCAACCCGCCTCGGCGCCACCTTCGGCCTGATCGCCGGTTTCCTGGTCTGGGTCTATACCCTGCTGCTGCCCGGCTTCGCCCAGTCCGGCTGGCTCGCCCCCGGCTTCGTCGAGGCCGGCCCGCTGGGCATCGCCTGGCTGCGCCCCTATGCCCTGTTCGGCCTCGAGAATGCCGATATCTACAGCCACTCGCTGCTGTGGAGCCTGCTGGCCAACGTCGGCGTACTGGTAGGAGTGTCGCTGTTCACGCGCCAAAGCCGTCTCGAGCAGACCCAGGCAGCACTCTTTACCGAAGCCCTTAATTCCGGACTCAGCTACGCCAGCCTGTGGCAGGGCCAGACCACCCGCGGCGAGCTGGAAGCGCTACTGGCCCGCTACCTGGGGGCGGCGGCCGCGGCGCGGGTGTTCGCCGGCCAGCACGACGACGACCAGCAGGCGGTACCCTCCGAGGTCATCGCCAGCGCCGAGCAGGCCCTGACCGGGGCGCTGGGCAGCGCCTCGGCGCGGGTGCTGATCAACTCGGTGGTGCGCGGCGAGGCACTCGATCTGGAAGCCGTGCTGAGCATCCTCGACACCACCTCCCAGACCCTCGAATACAACCGACGCCTGGAACAGAAGTCCGCCGAGCTGGCGCGCATCGGCGAGGAGCTGCGCGCCGCCAACGAGCGGCTGCGCGAACTCGACCGCCTCAAGGACGAGTTCGTCGCCATGGTCAGTCACGAGCTGCGCACCCCCTTGACCTCGATTCGCGCCTTCGCCGAAATCCTTCGCGACGGCCAGACGTTGCCCGACGACAAGCGCGCTCACTTCCTCGATGTGATGGTACTCGAGAGCCAGCGACTGTCGCGGCTGATCGAAGAGATTCTCGACCTGGCACGTCTCGAGAGCGGGCGCTTGACCCTCAATCCCCAGCCGCTGGATCTCGCCGCCCTGGCACGCCAGAGCGTGGCCGCGGTGCAGCGCGTGCAGGAGGAGCGGGGCGTAACACTGAGCGTCGACATCGAGGCCGATGAGGCCTGGGTGATCGGCGACCCGGACCGCCTCGAACAGGTGATCATCAACCTGCTCGACAACGCCAGCAAGTTTGCCGACGAACACGCCGCGCGGGTGCGCCTGCGCCTGTGGCGCCACAAGCAGCACTGGTGCCTGGCGGTGGAGGACAACGGCCCGGGGATCAGCGCCGAGGAGCGCGAGCGGGTATTCGAGAAATTCCATCAGATCAAGCAGCAGCACGACAGCGGCAAGGCTCGCGGACGCCCCCGCGGCAGCGGCCTGGGCCTGCCCATCAGCCGCGGCATCGTCGCCCACCTCGGCGGTCGCCTGTGGGTCGAGAACGCCCCCACCCTGGGCGGCGCCTGCCTGGTAATGGACCTCCCCGAGGCACGCCCAGAAGAGCGCCAGCAGCCCCTCGACAGCTAAGCTATTTCCCGCCCCAGTTAAAGAAGACGCGGGAAGCGTCGATATAACGTTTGGGGTGCCAACTCGAGGTCAACGGAATGCCCAAACCAACAACTAGTGCAAACTCCCTGCTACTGGCCTCGCAGCCGGTCTTTGATATCCATGATGATATTCACGGCGTGGAACTGCTCTATCGTAGCGACTCCGGACTAGGAGCACTTGATGTCGGCGATGAAGTTGCCACGGCCGAAGTCGTCTACCACCTCAATACTGCCATCATGCAGCGAGTCAGCTTTTCCAAGGTACCCACCTTCATCAATGTCTCCGCCGCGTTATTGCTGTCACCGCACTTCCTGCCCGTGTCTCCCGACCAGGTGGTGATCGAGCTCGTCGAGCGCATCACGCCTGACCAGCCGTTGATCGACGCGGTCCGACGCCTGCATGCGCAGGGCTACCGTTTCGCCCTCGACGATTTCAACTTCACCCCCGAGTGGACGCCCCTGCTCGCCCTGTCATCCTACCTCAAGGTCGATATTTCCTCGCTCGAGGCGTCGCAAGTGGCACGACACAAACAACGGCTGTCGCACCTGGACCTCAAGTGGATCGCCGAACGCGTGGAGACCCGCGAGGAGCGCGACACCTACCGGCAAATGGGCTTCGACCTCTTCCAAGGCTACTACTACGCACAACCGGTGCCCGTATATGGCAAGAAACTGCCCGCCACCACCCTATACGCCACACAGCTGCTCCAGGCCCTCTGCCGTAACGAACCAAGCATCGATGCCGTCATCGCGCTAATACAAGCCGACCCCGAGCTGGCCATCAAGTTGACTCGCATCGCCAACAGCGCCTACTTCAGCCAGCACGCCCCGATCAGCTCGCTACGCGATGTCGTAGCCAGAATCGGTTTTCAGCAGCTCTCCAGTTGGGCGGCCCTGTTTGGCCTGCTGGGCAACGCCAGCTCAGCACATGCCGAACTGGCGCTGACCCGTGCCAAAGCCTGCGAGTTGTTGGCCAATCAGGAGGGCTTGAGCGGTCAGGACGCTTACTTCATTGGCCTGCTCTCCTCGGCCGAGCTGCTACTTGGCATTCCCGGTGAAGAGTTTTTAACCAGCCTTGGACTCGATTCGGCCACCATGTCAGCCACACTCCGCCGCGCAGGCGTCTATGGCAAGGTCTTGCAGCGCATCGAAGTCACCGAGAAGTGCTTCGCTATGCGGCAGTGGTCGTCGGGGAGCGAAGAGCCGCGACTCTGCGACCTCTACCTGCAGGCACACCAAGATGCACTCGAGCTGTTGACGACGCTATCTGCAGCGCAGTGAGGCGGCGTTACCCATTGTTGCCCATGCTCTTCGCCGTCTTGATCAGGCGCCGAACCTGCTGCAGATCGTGACGCAGTAGCAGGCGCTGGGCGTCGTCGAGCCGTGCCGTATCGATCCAGCCATCGGCGGCACGGCCAGCGGCCAGGCTGGTCAGCTGGGCATCCAGCACCAGCGCCTGAAGGCGCCCCAGGGCATCGCCCAGGGCGGAAGCACGTGCCGCGTCCAGCACGCCTGCCACGACCAACTCGCTGAGCCGGCCACGGGTGTCAGGCGCCCGACACCCCTGGCGCAGTGCCAGCAAGCGCACGCTGCCGGTCAGCGGCAGTAGCCCCTGGCGTTTGAGGTTGATGGCGCGCTCGTGGGGCGCGCCGTCATCGTCACCGACCAGACGCCCGAGGCGGTCAAGCGCCACCGGGGTTTCATCCAACAGGCTGGCCATCTCGTCGAGGAACAGCGCCGCCCGCGGCACCAGTGCCACCACCAGGTCGCGCAGCGACTCGGCCAGCGCCGGATCACCGTAGACGGCGTGGAAATCGAGCAGAATATTGGCCTGCTGCACGCGTTTGACGCGACGCTCGGCGGTCCAGATCTCCAACTGACGCCCCCACTCGCCGAGGCGCTTGCGCCACATCGGCCAGCGCGCCATGACATGGCCATTGCACAGCGGGATACCGGCCTCATCCAGCGTATCGGTCATGCGCTCGCCGAGCGCCTGGAAGTAGCCGTCGATCTCGGTATGCGCACGGTCCGGGTAGTCCTCGACAATCATCGCGTTGTCCTGGTCCGGCCCTAGCAGGCTCTCGTGGCGGGCGCCAGAGCCCAGCGTCAACACGCAGAAGCGCGCTGGCGGCTCCCCCCAACCGGAGCCACGCATGGCACTCAGGCCTTGCTCGACGGCTTGTCGGTAGAGCCAGTCGTTATGGTCGCTGAGCAGCTGGGCGATGCGCCAGGCCGGCAGGTCGAGACGCCGCAGTGCCTCGACCAGCTGCGGCTGCCACGCCTTGGCCTCGGCAAGGCGTGGCGTCGGCCCCAGTGCGGCCACGGCATCGGCCAGCGGGGCCAGCAGCGGTGGCCAATCACAGGGATCGGGGGGCGCGTCGCCGGCGAATAGCGCACGCCAGGGCGAGGCACGATGCAGCAGACGCATGGCAGGCTCCTTGGTGGTGCCCCCAGTGTAGCGCCCCGCCCCACCGCGGCGCGTTAAGCCAAAGGGCGCATAGGCACACCACAACCGCGCGCGGCGCCCCGAAGGGCGCCGCGCGACAGTGCAACAGCAGCTAAAGCGACTACTTGTCGAAGATGGCGTCCCCCAGATCGTCGATAAAGCGCTGCGCCTTGCTGATCATCAGCGACTCGCAGGCCTCACGTCCGGAGACCACGTCGGAGCGCTCGAAGCGGTGCTCGAGGGTCTCGCCCTCGGCAACCGGCTTGCGGATCCAGCCGCTGACGCGGTACTGGCCGTCGCGATCCTGGGGATCGGGAACGATCAGGTAGCCCTTGTACTCGACCGGCTCGGCCTCGGCGGCGGGCTTGTCGCCAGCGCCGCCGAGCAGGCCGGAAAACAGTTTCTTGAGCATCTGTGCCTCCTCGCTCGCCTGGCGATCAGTCCTGCTTGCGGCCCTTGCCGGCAGCGATGCGCAGACGCAAAGCGTTGAGCTTGATGAAGCCTTCGGCGTCTTTCTGGTCGTAGGCCCCGGCGTCATCCTCGAAGGTGGCGATGGACTCGTCGAACAGCGACTGCTCAGACTTGCGGCCGACCACGGTGGCGCTGCCCTTGTAGAGCTTCATGCGCACGACACCGTTGACGCTCTTCTGGGTCTCGTCGATGGCCGCCTGCAGCATGCGACGCTCCGGACTCCACCAGTAGCCGTTGTAGATCACCTCGGCGTACTTGGGCATCAGCTCGTCCTTGAGGTGGGCCTCCTCGCGGTCAAGGGTCAGCGACTCGATGGCGCGGTGGGCACGCAGCATGATGGTGCCGCCGGGGGTCTCGTAGCAGCCGCGTGACTTCATGCCCACGTAACGGTTCTCGACGATGTCGAGACGGCCAATGCCGTTGTCGCCGCCCAGCTTGTTGAGCTTCTCGAGCACCTCGTGGGGTTTCATCGTCTGGCCATCGATGGCCACGATGTCGCCCTTTTCATAGGTCAGCTCAACGTAGGTAGGCTGCTCCGGTGCCGCCTCGGGCGAGACACTCCAACGCCACATGTCCTCCTCAGCCTCGGCCCAGGGATCCTCCAGATTGCCGCCCTCGTAGGAGATGTGCAGCAGGTTGGCATCCATGGAGTAGGGAGATTTCTTCTTCTTGGTGGAGAAATCCACCGGAATCTGGTGCTGCTCGCAGTAGGCCATCAGTTTCTCGCGGGAGTTGAGGTCCCACTCGCGCCACGGTGCGATCACCTTGACGCCGGGCTTCAGCGCATAGGCACCGAGCTCGAAGCGCACCTGGTCGTTGCCCTTGCCGGTGGCGCCGTGAGAGATGGCATCGGCACCAGTCTGGTTGGCGATCTCGATCAGGCGGCGGGCGATCAGCGGCCGTGCGATGGAGGTGCCGAGCAGGTACTCACCCTCGTAGACAGTGTTGGCGCGGAACATCGGATAGACGTAGTCGCGCACGAACTCCTCGCGCAGGTCCTCGATGTAGATCTCCTTGACGCCCAGCGCTTGGGCCTTGGCGCGCGCCGGCTCGACTTCCTCGCCCTGACCGATGTCGGCCGTGAAGGTCACGACTTCGCAGTCGTAGGTTTCCTGCAACCACTTGACGATGACGGATGTATCCAGGCCGCCGGAGTAGGCGAGGACGACCTTCTTGACATCGGACATTCTGGGCTCCTTTAAGTAAACGTCGAAACCGTACGATTATAGCGCCGATGGGCGTCCACGAATACCGCCGCGCCGCGGCAAAGGCCTGGCAAAACTGTTAAACTCTCGCGCATTCAGAAGCGGGTGACCGCCAGGGAATTCGTTAATCGGGTAGGGAGAGGTACATGAGCGAGACAGTCGCCTGCGATCTGATGGCTAAGCGTTTTCGCAGTTTCCTGCCGGTGGTCGTGGATCTTGAAACCGGCGGCTTCAATGCCCAAGGCGATGCGATCCTCGAAATCGCCGCGGTGACGCTGGCCATGAACGCGGATGGCGTACTCGCCCCCGATGCCACCTACGCTTTTCACATCAGTCCCTTCGAGGGCGCCAACATCGAACAGTCGGCGCTGGACTTTACCGGCATCAAGCTCGACGACCCGCTACGCCAGAAAGTCGCCCTGAGCGAGGCGGAAGCCTTGGGCGAGATATTTCGTCCGGTACGCAAGGCGATAAAGGCCAATGGCTGCACCCGCGCGGTGCTGGTTGGCCACAATGCCGCCTTCGACCACGGCTTCCTCAACGCCGCGGTGGCGCGCTGCGGCATCAAGCGTAACCCCTTCCACCCGTTCTCGAGTTTCGACACCGCCTCGCTGGCGGGCCTGGTCTACGGACAGACGGTACTGGCTCGCGCCTGCCGCGCCGCCGGCATCGAATTCGACAACTCGTCGGCCCACTCGGCGCGCTACGACACCGAACGCACCGCTGAGCTGTTCTGCGCCATGGTCAATCGCTACAAGGACCTCGGCGGCTGGCATCTCGCCCAGCGCGAGCAGGGGATGGAGGAGGACTAGCGCCGAGCGCCACAGGGTGTCGTCTCCCACTATTCTGATACCAAACACAAGCCCCACGGGAATTGATTCCCGTGGGGCCGTGCTGCGTACGTTCTAGACCGTCGTGTCCAGCACCCAGCCGCTGGTGCTGGTGCTGGTGCTGGGCGCTTGCTGCTGTTGTTACGCGTCGTCCTGCTGCTTGGCGGCGGCGTCCTTGACCAGCGGCTCGAGCTCGCCGTTCTGGTACATCTCGACCACGATGTCGCAGCCGCCGACCAGCTCGCCGTTGACCCACAACTGCGGAAAGGTCGGCCAGTTGGCAATCTTGGGCAGCTCGGCGCGGATATCGGGGTTGTCGAGCACATTGACGAAGGCGAAGCGCTCGCCACAGGCCATCAGCGCCTGCACGGTCTGCGCCGAGAAGCCGCACTGCGGCAGCTGCGGGGTGCCCTTCATGTAGATGAGGATCGGGTTTTCACTGATCTGCTGCTGGATATTCTCTGCGGTGGTGCTCATGAGCACTCCTGTTCGGTTGGCTTGACGTTACCCCCCATTCTACTGATCCGCGCGCATCGAAAACACCCCTGCCATCGCGCGCACCGCCGGGCACATTGCGCTGCAGCGGGGGGATGGCTAGGATGACTGTTTTTTCTCGCGGAGCGACATCATGGCGACTCGCCATTTCCTGACCCTGTTGGACCTCTCGAGCGACGAACTCAGCTACCTGATTCGGCGCGCGATCAGCATCAAGAACGGCCTAAAGACACACGGCCCAACCTATACGCCGTTCTCGAACCGTACCCTAGCGATGATCTTCGAGAAGTCCTCGACGCGCACCCGCGTCTCCTTCGAGACCGCCATGGCACAGTTCGGCGGCCATGCGCTGTTCCTCTCCTCGCGGGACACTCAGCTGGGTCGCGGCGAGCCGGTCGAGGATACCGCCCGCGTGCTCTCGGAGATGGTCGATGCGGTGATGATCCGCACCTTCTCCCACCAGGGGCTGGAAGCCTTCGCCGCCGCCAGCAGCGTGCCGGTGATCAACGCCCTCACCGACGACTACCATCCCTGCCAACTGCTCGCCGACGTGATGACCTGGACCGAGCTGCGCGGCCAGATCCGCGGCAAGACCGCGGTATGGATAGGTGACGGCAACAACATGTGCCACTCCTGGATCAATGCCGCCCGCCAGTTCGACTTCCAGCTGCGAGTGTGCTGCCCTGAGGGCTACGAGCCGCGCCAGGATATCCTGGCCGCCGCTGGCGAGCGGGTCACGATCCTGCACGATCCGCAGCAGGCGGCCCAGGATGCCGACCTGATCACCACCGATGTCTGGGCCTCGATGGGCCAGGAGGAAGAACAGGCCAAGCGCGAGGCCGACTTCAGCGGTTTTCAGGTCACCGAAGCAATGCTCGATCGCGCCGCCAAGGATGTGCTATTCCTGCACTGCCTGCCAGCCCACCGCGGCGAAGAGATCAGTGCAACTCTGCTAGACGACCCTCGTGCGGTAGTCTGGCAGGAAGCCGGCAACCGCCTGCACGCCCAGAAGGCGTTGCTCGAATTCCTGCTACTGGGCCGGGTCGAGTCCTGAAAGCAGCCCCCTGTTGTCGGCAGGGGGCTGCTCACGCGGCCAACGACCGCGGGGCGTTCGCGGTGTTTTATAGCCCAATGAAAAAGCCGCCTGTCGCGGTGCGACAAGCGGCTGCTTCAGGGAATCTTGTTGGTGGAGCCTAGCGGGATCGAACCGCTGACCTCAACACTGCCAGTGTTGCGCTCTCCCAGCTGAGCTAAGGCCCCACGAATGGCAAGAATGGATTGCCACTGGATCTTGAAAGATCGCCTCTCACAAGACGAAGCGTATGATATACAAAGGGTTTGGTGGCGTCAAGCAGTGCCCGGAGGCGGCTTGCCATCGCGGGTTACGATAGCACCATCGCCAGTAACGATAACGCTATGGATTGGCGTACTAATTAAAGCTAAGCTTGCAGCGTCGGGCGAACCGCCCCGCATGCCGACGCCCTTTTTGGACAGATACGGGAGCTGACTTGATCAAGGTCCTTGTTGCAGACGATCACCATCTGGTGCGTACCAGCATAGCCCGGTTACTCGACGGCGAAGACGGCATTGCCGTGGTTGGCGAAGCCATCGATGGCGAAGAAGCCATCAGCATGGCCCGCCAGCTTCGCCCCGATATCGTCCTGATGGATATCCGCATGCCGGGGATCGGCGGCCTGGAGGCTACCCGCAAGATCGCCAAGGGCATGGCCGATATCCACGTCTTGGTATTGACCGCCTTCCTCGAGGAAACCTTTGCCCAGCGTCTGCTCGATGCCGGCGCCAGCGGCTTCATCAGCAAGGGTGCCGAGCTCGACGACATGGTGCTGGCGATCCGCAATGTCTTCGACGGGCAGCGCTACATCAGCCCCG
The DNA here is from genome assembly GCF_002286975.1 of Halomonas salipaludis. GTDB lineage: Bacteria > Pseudomonadota > Gammaproteobacteria > Pseudomonadales > Halomonadaceae > Franzmannia > Franzmannia salipaludis. Next base: position 130,926 of record NZ_NSKB01000001.1, on the reverse strand, counting down.
AGATCGCCCAGCGGCTGGTACTCACCAAGATGGAGTCCAGCGAAAACCCCTTCGACAACCTCTCTCATCGCGAGCTGCAGGTGGCAATGATGATCGTCAACTGCCAGAAGGTCAGCGAGATCTCCGACCGACTCTACCTGAGCCCCAAGACGGTCAACACCTATCGCTACCGGATCTTCGAGAAGCTTGGCGTGCATTCCGACGTCGAACTGACCCACCTCGGCCTGCGTCACGGCCTGGTCGACGGCTATCGTAGCAGCGAGCAGGCCTGAGCGCGCAACGCCGATCTGATATGCTGGCCGCAGTTCCGGCCAGTGATTCACCATGAGTTTCGATTCCAAGCACTTTCTCGCCTCGGTCAGCGCCTCCCCCGGCGTCTATCGCATGCTCGACATTCAGGGCGATACGCTCTATATCGGCAAGGCAAAGCGCCTCAAGGCGCGCCTGGCCAGCTATTTCCGCGGCACCCTGAATACCAAGACCCAGGCACTGGTAGGCCGCATCGCCGATATACAGGTCACCGTTACGCGCACCGAGACCGAGGCGCTGCTGCTCGAGCAGACCCTGATCAAGGAGCTGCGTCCGCCGTATAACATCCTGCTGCGCGACGACAAGTCCTACCCCTTCGTGTTCGTCAGCGACCGCCACCCCTATCCGGCGCTGGAGTACAAACGCGCCCGGGCGCGACGCGACGACGGCCGCTACCTGGGCCCCTACCCCAGCAGCGGCGCGGTGCGTGAGAGCCTGTCATTGATGCAGAAGATCTTTCGTATCCGCAACTGCGAAGACAGCGTCTTCGCCCACCGCACACGGCCCTGCCTGCAGTATCAGATCCAGCGCTGCAGCGCGCCCTGCGTCGACTACATCAGCGAGCAAGACTACCGCCGCGACCTCGAGCACGCCGTCATGTGCCTGGAGGGCAAGAGCGAACAGGTCACCGACGAGCTGACCGCCGCCATGGAGCGTGCCAGTCAGGCGCTGGCCTTCGAGGAGGCGGCGCGTCTGCGCGACCAGGTCCAGCACCTGCGCCAGCTGCAGGCCCGCCAGTTCGTCGACACCGAGGGCGGCGATGCCGATATCATCGCTCTCGCAGAGCGCCCCGGCGCGCTCTGCGTATCGGTGATCAGCGTGCGCCAGGGGCGCATGCTCGGCGCGAGCCACTATGCCCCCAGCAACGGCCTCGACCTGGGCGCCGAAGCCCTGCTGGGCGAATTCGTCAGCCAGCTCTACCTGGGCCAGAGCCGCGAGGCACCCAGCGAGGTGATCACCACCCATCCGCTCCCCGACCGCGGCCTGCTGCAGGACGCCCTTTCCGCCCATGCCGGCAAGCGCGTGCGCCTGGCTCATCAGGTGCGCGGTCATCGCGCCCAGTGGCTGCAACTGGCGCAAACCAATGCCGAGCAGCAACTGGCCAGCCAGCTCGCCAACCAGCAGCAGCTGGCCAAGCGCTTCGCAGCGCTGCGCGACGCCCTCGACATGCCCGACACCCCGCAGCGCCTGGAGTGCTTCGACATCAGCCATAGCCACGGCGAGGCCACGGTGGCCTCCTGCGTGGTGTTCGACCACCAGGGCCCCATCAAGTCGGACTACCGGCGCTTCAATATCGAAGGCGTAGCCGCCGGCGATGACTATGCCGCCATGCGCCAGGCGCTGACGCGGCGCTTCAAGCGGCTGCAGGACGGCGAAGGCAAGCGTCCCGATGTGCTGGTGGTGGATGGCGGCAAGGGCCAGCTGAACATGGCCCGCGAGGTGTTCACCGAGCTCGGCATCGCCGACATTCGCCTGCTCGGCGTCGCCAAAGGCACCACCCGCAAGGCCGGCCTCGAGACGCTGTTCATCGAAACCGTGGAGCGCAGCCTGGCGCTGGACGGCGCCTCGCCGGCGCTGCACTTGATCCAGCACATCCGCGACGAGTCGCACCGCTTCGCCATCACCGGCCACCGCACGCGACGTGACAAGGCGCGGCGCACCTCGACGCTGCAGGATATTCCCGGCGTCGGCCCCAAGCGTCGCCGCGAGCTACTACGCTACTTCGGTGGCCTGCAGGGCGTGCGCAAGGCCAGTCGCCAGGACCTCGCCAAGGTGCCCGGTATCAGTGCCAGCCTGGCCGAGGCCATTCATCAGGCGCTACATGGCTGAGGCGCATGGATGAATCATGCCAAGACCGCTAAGATAGGGCTTTCCGTCCACCCCCCAGGACCTGCGACGCACAGATGAATATCCCCAATATCCTGACACTAGCGCGTATTGCCTTCATTCCGCTGCTGGTGGTGGTGTTCTACCTGCCGTTCAGCTGGAGCATGCCGCTAGCCGCCGGGCTATTTGCCATAGCGGCAATCACCGACTGGCTCGACGGCTATCTGGCGCGACGCTGGGACCAGAGCACGCCGTTCGGCGCCTTCCTCGACCCGGTGGCAGACAAGCTGATGGTGGCAGTGGCGCTGGCGCTGCTGATCGAGCGCTATGACGTGGTATGGCTGACCCTGCCAGCGCTGGTGATCATCGGCCGCGAGATCGTGATCTCGGCGCTACGCGAGTGGATGGCCGAAATGGGCAAGCGCGGCACGGTGGCGGTATCGTGGATCGGCAAGCTCAAGACCACCCTGCAGATGACGTCGATCTTCCTGCTGCTGGGCTTCTCCCCCGGCTCGCTGATTGCCAACCTGGGCGTACTCACCTTGTTCGTCGCCGCCACGCTGACATTGTGGTCGATGGTCCAATATCTACGTGCCGCCTGGCCGCATCTGAGTCGCGCCATGTAAGGCGGTCTCGGCCGCCTTGCCAACGGTAATAAACGATTGACAAGCAGCGGGTTATGCGTAGAATACGCACTCGAATCAAGCGGGAATAGCTCAGTGGTAGAGCACAACCTTGCCAAGGTTGGGGTCGCGAGTTCGAATCTCGTTTCCCGCTCCATGATTCGGCATGGGACAAGCTAGAAGCGAGCAGTATCGCGAGCCGGTGCGCCGGTCCGATCGCATCTCGTTTCCCGCTCCATGATTCGTCGGGAATGTGCTTTTGCTATTCCTGACAAGAGAGGCTGGATGGCAGAGTGGTTATGCAGCGGACTGCAACTCCGTGTACGCCGGTTCGATTCCGACTCCAGCCTCCATTTTCGTCTGTACGATATTCTTCGCTGTGCAAGATCCCCCGCTCGAACTCCCGCCCGGATGGCGAAATTGGTAGACGCAAGAGACTTAAAATCTTGCAGGTATCGGGGAAAAAACACATTAAATTCAATATCTTAGAATGATCTTGAATTTTTATGTAGCGCTTATGTATCACCATGCGGGTGTGGTGGAATTGGTAGACACATCAGACTTAAAATCTGAAGGCCGTTAGGCCGTGCCGGTTCGAGTCCGGCCACCCGTACCATTCTCCCCCCTCTTCAGTAAGCATTGGACAGCTCGCCTCACCATCCCCATACTATGGGAATGGCAACGTCCAACTATGAGGCTGCCGCTATGATTTTGAAAGACTATCGAAAACCCTCTGTCCTACAAGGCCGTGATCACCGTGATGATCAGGTAGCGGAAAAGCTGCGCGTATACACTGGCAAGAAAAGAGCGCGAGGCCTTGTCGTCATGGGGAGAGGCGTTGAGAGGGTTGTTCAGCGTAACCGTGAGCTAACCACAGAGCAGCGCATCAAAGGCTACCGCACCGCGGACTTCATCGAAACCTAGCCGCCTAAGAAATTTAGCAACCCCACCCTAAGGGACTGAATGGCAAAGGTATTCACCACAACGCAGCTTAGAGACGCCTTGGGTGAAGATTCCTTCCGTCAGCTTCGTGATGAGTTTCTCGACTGGCTTCAGGTTGGCGAATATGAGCATATAACCTTTGGCAAAGACAGCGCCTTTCGCACCCCGCGCTTGGCAGTAGATGAAGAATTGCGCCACGTCCATCTAATCCCCATATTTGACGAAGCCGCACGAGACCAATGGCTCTTGCGCTACCAACGTCGATCCCGCAAGACATCAAGTCGCATTCTCGTCTACACGCGTGGGTATTATGATCCTGAAAAATATCTACTCATTGATATACTCGATGAACCAGATGGCCATGATCTAATGTGCCAAGACCCTCAGCTAATCAATGCCTTGGCTGAGCTAGCGGAACGTTTTCGGCAACAATACTAGCCCCCCGCCCACTCAACGGCCCCATGCCCCCGCCCTTTTCCCGCCAATTGGATTTAGTCCTTACCCCCCGCTCAGGGCCAAAACGCTCGTACACCTCGGGAACGGCCCGATTCATGGCGGCTTGAGTGAACTTCCTCCCGGCGTCCAGGCCATGGATCATGGCGGAGGCCACTCTATCCGCATCGGCGTCACACAGGCGGCATAGGTGGCGCAGCAGGGGCATATCCACGGAAGTAATATCTTCCAGCGCCTCGCCTTGGTCGCCATGGTGAGCCTTGTCCCTGAGAGCCGCTGTGCAGTCTGAGTAGTATTGACCGAGTGCCGCGCCAAACAGGTTGCTACAGGCATTAGCCAGCTCTGCCCGCGTTTGCCGTGACTCGTCTACCTCGGGGTAGTACACGCGCCACGGGTGGTCGATGCTCTCGGCTTCCATCGCTGCCCCTCAGAATGAAGCGGCCCCCGTAGGGGCCAGGAATCAGCCAGCCAGTTGGCGGCGAACTGTCGTCCGGTGTGAGCGCTCAGCAGGGGCAAAGTCAGGGGTTGGATGCACTAGCGCGGCGATGCGGTCGGCTGTCTCACCATCCACGGTGCAGCCTGGGGCGGCCTGACGACGTTGCTCCATGCGCTTGGCCTGCTCGCCTAGCTCGGTGCGGGCCTCTGCCAGTTGACGCTCCAGCGCGGCGACGTGATCAGCCTGGGCCACCAGCGACGCCTGGGCATCATCAAAGCCAGCAGCAGCCTCGGCGGCACGGGCACGACGCTCGGCGGCCTTCAGTTGAGTGAAGCAACGGCCCAGCGCCTCGACCTCCAGCTTGCGCCGATTCTCGGCCTCAATGGCACCAATGGCGTCATCCATCGACGCGGCCATGCTCGCGGCAGGCTTGCCGGGATTCATCGACGCGGAGAGCTGTTCGCGGGCCAGGGATACGTCGCGGGCCAGGGCGTTGAATTGCTGGGCGCTGGCGTCCGGGTTATCCAGCAGCTCGGCGGCCTGTTGAATCAGATCCTTGCTCATGATCAGGCCTCCGGTGCCAAGTCTGCGGGGTTAAACTTGTCGGGGTCAGTCGGCGCGGTGCGTCGGGTATCCTCGACGGGGGCGCCCTTGCTGGGCAGGTCGTCGGGTGCCAGGTCGTCAGCCCATCCCTTGGCGGGGGCTTTGCTCCGGCTAGTGTTAACGGCAACGTTCTTGCCATCGAAGCTCAGGTTGGCATGGGCTGGGTCAATGCCGTGCTTTTTCAGCAGCTCGACAAAATCAGCGGCGAATGCCTCGGTTTTCTGATCAGTGCCGGCGGGCACGTTGTTGGTAATGAATTGCATAGCAGTGCCCTCCAGGGCGGTTGGGTTAATGCAGTGTTGCCCCGGCGCGTTCGGCCAGGGCGGATTGGATTTCTAGCCGCGCTAGTGTCGGTTGAACCTGGGCGGTGACTGCGGCCACCACCTCGATATGGTTCTGCTGTTGCAGCTCGATCAGTTGCAGCACGGTGCTCCGAAGTTTTTCGAATTCTTCATCCGTGACACTCTCGACGGCGGTGCCTGTGTGAATCGGAATCATCGGCGCATCCCCATGCGGTGCCGGCGTGGTAGCAAGATGCCTGCTTTGCTGCCGGTGTTGCCGTTCGTGGTGACGATGGCGCCCGCCACGCTGTTAGCCAGGTCATCATGCCCACCTGGGCCGTGGTCGATGGTGTCCTTGCCACTCCGAGCGGTGCGGCGCTCCAGGGAAACAAGCTCTTTCATCAGTTGGGCCGAATCTGGTAACTCCACGCGGGCGGAATTCATCAGCGGGAGCATGTCGCGGTACAGGTCGGAGCGTGGGCGGTCGGCGATCTTGTAGCGAATGCCGTACTTGTCGAACAATTCACGCGGGAACTGTCCGCCGTATCGGTCGCCAGTAACGTCTTGGCAGCGGTACTGCTTCAGCAGGGCGGCGTATTCCTCGACCACAGCGTCAGGTGAGAACGGCGGCTTGCGGCTGCGGGTGGCATCGACCACCACGGTCTGCCCCTCAAGGTGGGCAATGGCCAGGGTCCAGGCGTCCTTCGATCCCCCTGAAGGGTCAGTGAAGGCGACGTAACGGGCATTGTCTGTCGGGGGCAGCTCCACGCGACCCGGCACGGTGCACTGCTCCACTACCTCGCGGGTGATGAATCCCTCAACGTCACTACGGAATTCAGCCAGGTACTCGGCTTTAGCGCTGGCCTCGTCACGCTCCATGGCCTGATCGACCACGCGCTGGGGCAACGTCGGGTTCATGGTGCGGCTAGGCGCCTTGGCTACCAGGATCGGGCCAGGCTTGCCGAACTGTCGCTTGTAGGCGTCCCACAGGGCACCACGGCGGGCGTACGGGCTCGACAGGGCCACCAGGCGGCCGTCCAGCGTGGCCATGGCCGGGCGTATCGCGTTGATGATTTCATGGTCAGGGTTGGCGCTATCCTCGGAGCGCCAGAACGCTATCTCGTCGGCGATGCAGCAGGCGACCGTGTAACCACGCACGGCCCGGAAACTCGCCGTATGGACTTCAATAGCGGTGCGGTTGCTCAGCTCTACGGCTTCCTTGTCCTCGCGTACGATCATCCGTTCAAGCATGGGGTTGGAGTGCAGCAGGCCGGTGATATACCGGAATGCGCTGCGGGCTTGGCGCCTGTCAGCGGCCAGCACCATGATGGTCGCCACCTCGCCGGGGCTCAGGCGGTCGGAGTAGTCACGAAAGGCGGCCTCGTAGACGGCCAGGAGGGCGGCACACTGCGACTTGCCACCACGGCGGCCCACCACTAACCATAGCTCGTCATGCGGCGCCCTGGGGGCTGCCTGCTGCTTTGTGAGGGCCTTCCAGTGCTTACGCTCTGCATAGGTCAGGTCGAGCCCGTAGAAGCCGCTCAGCAGTGCCCGCCACGCCTCGAAGGATTCCCCGCCGAACTGCTCGCCGAATAGGGCCGGGTCTGTCATGGCGTCGCGGATGGTGACGTTCATCGGGCCACCTTCAGTGATTCCAGAATCGCCAGCATCGCGGCGGGGTTAGACTTGGCACCACGACGGCCAGCCACAATCCAGAAGACATTGGTTTGCTTGATCATTGGGCGGCCCCCTCACGGCGGGCGATGTACTCACCGAGCGAGGGAACGTTCTTTGCCTTACGCTCCAGGCCCAGCTTGGACAGGATGCCCATCAGCGTATTGTTAGCGGCGGTGATCTTGCCCATGTCCGCATCGCCACCCTCTGCAATTGCCGCTTCAGACTGGGCAATCCATTGCTGAAGGAATAGAGCACGCTCGACCAATACCCGCTGCTGGAATGACAGGTTCTCGACACCGCCCAAGTCTGACGTGAATTCGTGATAGCGGCGTGCCATCGCGTAGCCAAAGGCCGTTCGCTTGTCGATATTCTCCAGCCACCCGCTGGTGAAGGATTCAGGCAGGCTTTTTAGTCTTGCCATATCTAATTACCTTTCGTGCTGGACGCGGTGATAGTTCGGCGATCAAGTGGCGACCAATACCCGTTCAAACTCGACCATCTGATACTCATCTGATACATATTATACGCCTCTCAGATTAACTTACTATATAACAGTAGCTTGAACGTCTTTTAGGGGGACTATATATCCATAAGAGGCGTGTCGGTGTCGATGCGCGGAGGGTACTGGTCAAAATAGGGGTGGGATGAAATGCTGACCAATCGGTCATGTATTCGGGTGTCAGTGGTGACGCAGGTGACGCGGGTGACGCTTAATCCCACATTCCCCTATACCCACAAAAACATATTCAATTACTCAGTGACGGTTATAAGTGTCACTATTTCTTTCTCCCCCATCATGGAATGTCGAAACGTCCGTCACTAGCGTCACTGTCCGTCACCGTCAGCCCTTAGAAAAGAAAAACCCCGCGCTAGGCGGGGCTCTCACTTCACGATGCTCGACGTTCTCGCTCTACCTGCGCTGCCATCCATCGCCCAGCATCAAAGGCTTCACCAGGGATGATTCGGGCAATGAAGGGAAGGCGGGCACCTTTCTTCGTGGTACTACCGATCAGGTCGCCATCATTCATTGACTTCCGCCATACGCTGAAACCGAATCGCTGATAATACGGCTTCAGCCTCGGATGGCAGGCTAGTTGCAGGTAGCGGTATCGTTTTACCGCCTCTTTCACCAGCAGGCTCCCCACACCCCACCCACGGGCCGCCTTCCCGACGTACAGCCAGTGCAACCTTACAGCAGCCCCCCTTTTCTTAGGGGTCAGGATGGCGTAGCCCAGCAGACTACCGTGATATTCAGCAGCCAGTACCGTGACTCCCGTTTCGGGAAGCGCATACACATACGCCATCGCAAACCGTTCGGCTCGCTCATCAGCGGTTAAGTCGTCGTACTCGTCCATCGCCATATGCATCATGAGGTTGTAGCGATGATCCCTTCCAGTTGCCTCGATAACTCTCATGTCATGCCCCCACGAACTCGCTAAAGATGCGCTCACACTTGAGCCCGCATATATATCGGGATTTCCCGGTTCTATGCCGCTCGAAGCCGAGTAGCACCACCCGGTCGATAAACTGACGCTGGCCCATCTTCTTATGAATGCCGTTCTCATCTGCCCAACCGCGATAGGCGTTGTAGAGTCGCTGGGGCGGTATGCGCTCGCCCGCCTCCGGCTGGCATTCCGCATCGACAAACTGCGCGACTTGATCCGCCTCCAACCGCCAGCGCTCTCGGGCTTGCTTGCAGCTATCCGGCATAGTGAAGCCAAACAGCAGCGCTTCCGCGTATGCTTCAAGCGCCAAGTTCAAGATTCCAGGCAACTCCCCCATCAGCTTATCCTTCAACTGCGGGTCACAGTTGCCAAGCTCCGGCTTGAACTTGTTGTTGAACTCCACCACCAGGGCGCGACGAAACAGGGCGTCGGAGAAGTCGCGGGTATGCGGCATATGGTTGGTGCCGAACCAGCAAGTAGAGAACGGGCGCATCACAAACGGGTCTTTGAACTTATGTTCAACCGTTGTCGGCTCGCCTGAAACGATGCCTTTTAGACTAGCGTCGTCGATCATCTCGCCTTGCTTGATCTCGGTCACGATGTTGGCCAGCTTGCCGTGAAGGTGTGCTCGCTGAAATGAGCGGTCGAACTGTGACGGCTGCACCCCTGCCACGTTCACTACACCAGCGAGCGCTTCCAGCACGGATAGCAACACGCTTTTGCCGTTGGCACCGGAGCCGACAAGGATGATGAACTTTTCATGACGGCAGTGTGCCATCAGGGTATAGCCCATCATTTCAAGTAACGCCTTACGCTTATCGGCGGCATCAGGATCACCATTGAAAACTTCGAGCATGAACTTCTCGAACATAGACGCCTGGGCGTTCGGGTCATACTCGACAGGTACTTGAGTCGTCCGATAGTGCTCTCGGTCGTGCGGAACAAGCGTCCAGTTTCCAGACTCAAGCACCAGCTCACCATTCGGCGTGTTGACGCACTCCGGCGGACCTATGTCGAATTCATGGTGGGGGCTGAATATCTCAGTTCGGAACAGATCCGCCACGCTCTCGACATTGGTTTTCCTCACGGCGCCCACCTTCCCCGAAATGTAACCCTGCACCCACTGCTTTACGCTCCGGTCTTCCTGCTTTTGCCAGACGCCTGTATCGCGCCACTGCCAGACGAATGCCTCGCTGCCCAGTACGTTTTCGCGCCCGATTTCTTCGGCCAACCCCTGGGCTAGTGCCAGGTCGTCGGCTTCGTCATCATCGGACGCACCCCGTTCGGCTTCATCCATGACGCCATACGGGAGCCCCGTTCCCCGCTTTATGGCCTCGCGTACTCGGCGCTTCTGAATAGGCGGCAGCGTCACAGATTCCTTAATCACCGCGTCGATGGTATTGGGGTCGCTGTCCTGATCAAGCGCCTTGGCATCAGCGAGGATGTCGTCGAAGGGGCGCGGCGCGAATCCTTTATCACGGGCGCTGCTTATCGCGTCGTCTAGCTCTTTGCCGAGCATCAGGTCGGCCCGCTCAGCCCCACGCTTTGCAGCCACGCGGTCAGCTAGGCCGGTGAAGAGAAGCCGAATGTGCACATCGTCGAAGCCTTTGGCCACGCAGTGGGCCACGATTCGCACCAGGGCCGGGTGAATAGCATCGGTGCTACAAACATCTTCGACCCAATCATCGAAGGTGGAATCGTCTATCGCCACGTCAAAGTTTCTGGCATCGCCGCCCTTATCCTTCGACCGGCCCCCCTGCACTGGCAGGCGCAAGTGGTCGAGCCCGTCCATCATCTCTATGCCGTCGAGTGTATATCCCTGCTCGGGGTCTCCGAAGGTATGGATGACAGAGAAGTCAGCGCCAGCCCGAACACCAACGTAATAGCTTTGGCTCAGCGTAGCCGACTCATGAGACAGAACACCGCCGAGAATGCCATTCAGCGCCTCCAAATACTTTAGGCGCTCACTTGGTGAGACTGGCTCAGCCAACGGCGTTAGAACGCGCCATCGGGGCTTCTCGGGCGTGCTGCTGAAGGTTGGTACCACAGCAGAACGAAGCCCATGCGCTTCTAGCTTCTCTATCGCCTGCTGGGGCGTCATGACTTCATCGTCATAATCGCCTTCGATGCCAGTAATAGACATTATGTTGGCATCATGGCGGAGGGCGCCTTTTTCTGTCCGCTCGTCTCCGAACTCGGCCAACTTGATAAGCTGGCAGTCATCCTTGACCGATACGCGGGGCAAGTCTCCGAGCCACTGGCAGAACTCCGGCCATGTCATAATCAAGTCACGCTTTTGGGTGCCCAGCTTATTCTTCCACAGCGTGACAGTGAAGGCGGTTGTGGTATCATTGACAGTAGACGACATATATTGATGCGCTCGGCCCTCCCCAAGGCCGGGCGCTTTTCTTTGCATGTCAGCCATGGGCAACACCTCCCTCGGGCAAGCAGTATTCAATGCCGTATCGCTCGATGTGGAAGTCGAGTTGCCCCGTGTTCAGCAGCCAGTCGATACCCTCGCGGACTTCCTGCGCGGAGTAGCCTTCTCTGACAGCTTGGTTAATGAGGAAGCCCGGCTCGATACCGTCGCGGCGTCCAACAATGCGGATAATCAGTTGTTGAAGTTTGGAAGCGGTCATTCGCCAGCACCTCCGGTAGTAGAAGTGCGGGCACATTCTTCAATCCAGGCAAGCACATCATCAGCGCGATATCTGACATGCCTTCCAAGTTTAATGTAACGGGGGCCTTCACCAGCCCAGCGGGCGCGCTCGCACCAGGCAGTAGACTTGCCAAGATAATCGGCAAGGTCGCGCTGGTTCATCAGTTTGGGAAGAGGGACGACGGCATCAGGGGGAAGGGTGCCGCCTTTGAAGATGGTAGATTCTAAGTAGGTGTCAGCTTTCATTAGTTGGACTCGCTCGTCAGTTGATTTGAACGAGTCCATGATCACTTTGAGGGGGCGGGGACAGTGGCGGGCAGTGTCCTCACTTTTTCACTTTGGGCTTTCAGTATGACGCTGAATCGTCTTTGCACTTACATCGAAATGGACTGCTGTTTTACGGCGCGCCTCTGTCAGGCTTAACGATTTATTGCGCTGCATTAGTTCATCAAGATAATTTTGATACTCGCCCCAGCGCTTTATTTTATCCTCTTCGGTACCATGCGTGTTCTCATGACCACGTGAAGAAGCAGATAGCACCCGCTCGCCAGTATCAGCGGCGGCAGCAATACTAAAGCGGCCAGGAAACTTAACCCCTTTCATTTTATATGTAAACTCAATCATGTACTTTTCTGATTTATATGCTTGTTCTATTTCCTCTTCGCTTATTCCTTGCGCTTCGGCTGCCCGCCGGAACGCGCCTGAAAGCCTCTCGGCGGATTGGTCCCTACGCTGCCGCGCCTGCTCAAGCGTTAGACCTTCGGCCTGGGCGATATTGGCCAGCCACTCCCGTTCCTGGCCATCAAGCCCTTCTAGCGGGTCTTTCATGCCTGCGCCCTCTTAAACTCGACCACCTGGGCACCCGGCTCGGGTTGCCCCTCGACCATGCGCAGCAGCATCTGCAACGCCTCTAGCTTCTCGTCGAAAAAGTCATGGTGCTGGTAGTGCTTCTGCTGAATGCCGCCAGTGCCATGGCTGAGCAACTGCCCCAGCACATCGGAACTGACGCGGTACGGCTTGGCTATCAATCGAGTCTCGACCGTTGCCCTGATTGAACCTGCCGTGAAGTGCCCACCCTCCAGCTCGCCCGCCTTCTCCATCTGAGCGCGTATGCGCTTGGCAATGTCATTGATGAAGACGTTGTGTATCGGGCGCTGCCCGCCGTCGCACGAAAAGACGTACTCACCGCTGCCTGTAATGCGGTCGATAGATTCCAGCGCCTCGGGTAGTAGCGGGATGATATGGACACGGGGTTCAGTCCGCCGCCCCTTGTAGTCGAGTATGCGCATGCTCGGGCCGTCGCGGTCGATGTCGTGGAGGGTCACACGGGCAAGCTGCTGCTGGCGCTGCCCACCAGACAGAACGTGGAGCATGGCAATAGAGCGATGGGGCTCAGGAAGTGTTTTCACCCGGCGCCAGTAGGCGCGGAACTCGGCAAGCGTTAACGCTCGATCCTTTGCGTTGCTGCTGCCCTTGACCTTACGCATATCACGGGCGGGGTTGAACGTGATGTTGAGCTTGCGCATGGACGCTGGCATGGTTGCGTCGCCGTGGGAGTTGATGGCCTCACTGAAAGCGGTACGTATATAGCTGCGTATCTTGTCAGCCTGTCGCTTCTTACCCACGTCAGACAGGGCGCCAACAATCGCCATGCAATCGTGAAGCGTGATCTCGGCGGCGGGCTTCTTCCACAGGCGGGGGTGAGCGTTCTTGATATCTCGGTCTATCTGATTCTTGACGTTGCGAGCCGATACTTTGCCTTGAGCCGTCAGCAGGTCGCAGTAGGCTGTCATCATCTCGCCAAAGGTTGATGCCGCCTTGCTGGCGCCCTTCTTGCGGCTGGGGTCTTGGCCCAGCTCCATCATGGACTGGATACGCTTGGCTTCCTTGCGGGCTGCCTCGGCTTTGATGCGCCCCATCTTGCCAATGGTGACTTTCATCAGCTTACCGTTCAGGCGGCCTTGGTAGAAGAAGGTGCGGGTTGGTGGCTTCGGCTCGCCCGTCTTGGGGTCGATCTTCTCCCGGCCAACGCGGATGCCAAACCCCACGATGACAGAATCCCAGTAGACCAGTTGGGTCTTGGGATTGCCGCTCTCGGTCATGTCGTCAGGGCCAGGCGGCGCCAAACTCACAACGGTGGTCGCGTCCAGCTTCTGCTTGGTGGTCATAGCGTATCCCTCGGCAAAAAATATGTAGCAAATATGTACCAGTCAGGTTCAAAGCTACGTGATGCACCTAGGGACTAATTATAAGGTAAACCCCCGCCAGATGGCAATTCTTGGTGATACATACAAACTGTTCAAAGATTAGCTTATGGACTTAAAATCTCTCGGTGGCAACACCGTGCCGGTTCGAGCCCGGCTCCGGGCACCATTGCCTAACCACCCCTGCTTTGCGTTACTCGCCCAACGCCTTATGCTGCAGCAACACCCATGAGTGCCACTGTCTGATGCCCGGCACGCGCCTGACGAGGAAGCCCATGCCTGACGTACTGATCATCGGCGGCGGCGTGGCCGGCCTGACGCTGGCCCTGAGCGTGGCACAACAGCGTAGGGTCACCCTGCTGCGTCCGCGCAATGACCATCAAGGTGCCAGCCAGTGGGCCCAGGGCGGGATCGCTGCGGTACTTTCGCCCCAGGACGACATCGAGGCCCATGTCAGCGACACCCTGACCGCCGGCGATGGTCTGTGCGATACGGCAGCAGTGCGCTTCACCGTCTCTCATGGCCCAGCCGCCATCGACTGGCTGCTCAGTCTGGGCATGCCATTCACGCCAGACACCAGCCCCGATGCCCTCTACCCCTACCACCTGACTCGCGAAGGCGGCCACGGGGCGCGCCGCGTGATCCACGCCGATGATGCCACCGGCCGCGCGCTGATAGATACCCTGCTGAGCCAAGCCAGGCGTCACCCGGCGATCACCCTGCGTGACGACCTCACCGCCGTACGCTTGGCCAGCGACAGCCGAGGCCGCTGCCGTGGCGCCCACTGCCTGAGCGCCGACGGTGAGCCGCTGACGCTACTGGCACAAGACACGGTGCTCGCCAGCGGCGGTGCCAGCGGGCTTTATCAGCACACCACCAGCCCGCAGCCGGCCTGCGGCGAAGGCATGCTAATGGCCGCCGAGCTGGGCGCCGAATTGATGAACCTGGAGTTCCAGCAGTTTCATCCCACCTGTCTCTACGACCCAGCGGGGCCTCCCTTCCTGATCAGCGAGGCGCTGCGTGGCGAGGGCGGCATATTGAAGAATCTCGCCGGCGAGCGCTTCATGGCGGCGCTCGACCCGCGCGGCGAACTGGCACCACGGGACATCGTCGCCCGCGCCATTGATGCCGAGATGCAGCGCCAAGCGGGACAGCACGTCTGGCTCGACATCAGCCACCTGGCGGCCGAGGACATTCGCCGCCAGTTTCCCACCATTCACGCCCACTGCCTCTCGCGTGGCATCGACATCACCCAGGCACCGATCCCGGTGGTACCGGCCGCCCACTACAGCTGCGGCGGCATCGCCACCGACCTGCATGGTGCCAGCTGCGTGCCACACCTGTACGCCATCGGCGAGAGCGCCTGCACCGGCCTGCACGGGGCCAACCGCATGGCCAGCAACTCGCTGCTCGAGTGCCTGGTGTTCGCCCGTGCCGCCGCCGCACACCTTCTCGACGACTCAACGGCAGATGAAGGCGCAGTGAGTGCGCGGGACGTGGATACGCAGCACTGGCAAGCCCAGGCCACTACCGCGAGTAGCCCCGAGTGGCTCGCCACGCGCTTCGCCACCCTGCACCAGATCATGAGCCGCCAGGTGGGTATCGTGCGCAGCGACGCCGGGCTCGCCAGTGCCGCCGAGGCGCTGGGCGAACTCGAGCGCTCAGTACGCCGCGACGCCCATCAGCAGCCCGTCAGCGTGGCCCTGGCACGTCTCCAGCACGCCCTGAGGCTAGCCCGCCTGAGCGTGATGGCGGCACGCCAGCGTCGCGAATCCCGCGGCCTGCACTTCAACCGTGACTGTCCCGCGCCGGCCCCGCGAGCGCTCGCCTCGCGCCTGCGGCTCAGCGACCTCACCAGCGACTAGCCGAGCCGCCAGCCTGCTCGGCCAGCAGGCAGCGCCGTAGCTCGCGGCGTGCCACGGGCGTGGCACTGTCGGGCCACAGCCACACCGGGCGCCCATCGAGGCGCAACCCGATCAGCCACGGCCCGATATAGCCCAGCTCGAGCGTTACCGGTCGCCAGCCACTCTCACTACCTGCCATCTGCCAGCCGCCCTCGCCCCTGGCATAGCGCAATGACCAGGGGCGTTGGCCCCGCCACCACTGGGCGATCACTGCCGCCAGACACAGCAGCGCCGTGGCGGCTAGCCACGGCGCTGCGACCCAGGCCAGCAATCCAACCACCGCCAGTGCCAGGCCGACCTGGACGGCCAGCGCCAGCCTAGAGGGTACGGTACTGATCGTTACCGGTGGTTTCGGCATAGTCGACGATCATCTGTACGATGCGTCGCCGCGACGGCTCAGTGGGCCATTCACGGCGCATCAGCCACATGAACAGATCCTGATCCTCCTCGGTGATCAGTGCCTGGTAGGCGGCCTGGTCGGCGCCATCGAGATCGCCATAGCGATGTTCGAGGAACGGGATCAACAGCAGATCGAGCTCCCACATGCCGCGCCGGGAATGCCAATACAGGCGCTTGCGGGTGATGTCGTCGGCGGACGCTTGTTCGCTCAAGGGAAACCTCGAAACTCTCGATGAATGAGCCCGCAGTATACCCGAGCCACCGCAGTGGCACACGACGGCCCCCGACCATGTTGCGTGAGATAGCAGATAGTCGCAGTCTAGTGCGTTGTTTTATCACGGTTTGCGCAGTATGCTGAAGACAAACAACAAAGCCGGATATGGCGTAGACCGCATTGGAGACAAGCAATGACCAAGTCCGAACTCATCGAGCAGATAGCAATGCGGCAGCCCGAGCTGTCGATAAAGGAAGTCGAAGCGGCCGTGCGACTGATTCTCGACGACATCACCGACGCACTGGCCGATGGCGGGCGCGTGGAGATACGCGGCTTCGGCAGCTTTTCGCTGCACTACCGCGAGCCGCGCGTAGGGCGTAATCCCAAGACCGGTGATCCGGTCGAACTGGATGGCAAGTTCGTGCCACACTTCAAGCCCGGCAAGGAGCTTCGTGAGCAGGTCAACGCCAGCCGTGCCCTCGGTTACTGACGCCCCGCTCCGGCTTTACTGAACGACTTAAGGAATCCATCACCATGCGTTGGCTCAAAGGCGTGATCCTGGCAATAATCCTGCTGGCCGTGCTGCTGGTCGGTATCCTGTTTGCCGTCAACAACCAGCAGCCCATGCCGCTCAACCTGATCTGGATCGAGCTGCCGGCGGTATCGCTCTCGGTGTGGCTGCTCGGCGCCCTGGCCTGCGGGGTGCTGCTGGGCATGCTGGCGATGAGCGGCGTCTACCTGCGCCTGCGCACCCTGCTGACCCGCGCCCAGCGCCACAACCAGCAGCAGCGCAAGGAACTCGACCGTCTGCGCGTCCAGGAGCTCAAGGAACTGCCCTAAATGCTCGACCCGATGCTGCTGGCACTCGTGTTGGCAGCGGTCGCCATCGGCTGGTGGCTGGGCCGCCGACAACGCGCTCCCGACGACTCCGCGCAGCAGCCGTCGCTGACCCGCGACTATTTCGTGGGGCTCAATTACCTCCTCAACGAGCAGCCCGATCGCGCCATCGAGACCTTCGTCGCCGCCCTGGAGGTCAACAGCGATACCATTGAAACCCACATTGCCCTGGGCAATCTGTTTCGCTCCCGCGGCGAAGCCGACCGCGCCGTCAAGATCCACCAGAACCTGCTGGCACGGCCCACCCTGACCGCCCACCAGGGCGACAGCGTGCAACTCGAACTGGCTCGCGACTTCTTCCACCTGGGGCTGCTCGACCGCGCCGAGAAGCTGCTGCAGGGCCTGATCCACGAGGCTCACCTCGAGGACACCCGGCGCCACGCTAAGCGCCTGCTGGCCGACCTACTGGAGCGTGAGAAGGAGTGGCAGGCGGCACTCGAGGTGGCGCAGCCGTTGATTCGTGAGGATAACGGCTTGCGCCGCGCCGCCGCCCACTGGCAGTGCGAACTCGCGCAACAGGAACTCGACTCGGCGAGTCCGTCACGCGCCCGCAAACGGCTGAAGCAGGCGCTGAAGACTGACCCGCGCTGCGTACGCGCCACCTGGATGCTGTCACGCATGGAGCACGACACCGGCCACTACAAGGCCGAGATCAAGCTGCTCAAACGCATCCCCGAGCAGGATCCCGACTTTACCGCCCTGATACTGCCCCCGCTGCGCGACGCCTACCTGCGCCGCGAGGATCCCGATGGCCTCGAGCAGACGCTGCAGGCGCTGGTCGAGGCGACTCGCTCGACCAGCGCCATTATCATGCTCGCCGAGTGCCTGCAGCAGCGCGACGGCGACCATGCCGCTGCAGACTTCGTCAGCCAGCAGCTCAGCCAGGCGCCCAACCTGCGCGGCATCGACTACCTGGTCGACCTCTATCGCCACCAGCCCGGGCTCGCCGAGAGCCAACCGATGACGCTGCTCAAGCAGCATACCCAGTCGCTGCTCGACGCCAGTCCCCACTACCGCTGCCAACGCTGCGGCTTCGATGGCCGCCAACTGCACTGGCAGTGCCCCAGCTGCCGCAGCTGGGGCACCACTCGGCCGATCACCGGGCTACGCGGCGAATAGTCGCCGTCAGCTTCCCGCCAGCTCCGCCTCGATGGCCGCCAGGGCCTGCATCGGCTCCTCGGCCTGGGTAACCGGCCGCCCCACCACCAGATGCGTACTGCCGGCCGCCAGCGCCGCCGCCGGCGTCATCACCCGGCGCTGATCGCCGGCCGCCGCGCTGGCTGGGCGAATGCCCGGGGTCACCTTGAGGAAGGCGTCGCCGCACAGCGTCCGCAATCGCTCGGCCTCCTGGGCCGAGCACACCACCCCGTGCAGGCCGCTGTCCCGGGTCAGCTGCGCCAGCCGCTCGACGTGCTCGGCGGGGCTGGCCGTAATGCCCACCTCGGCAAGATCCGCGGCGGCCATGCTGGTCAGCACCGTTACCGCGATCAGCCGCGTGTCGAGACCGCCCGCCTCGAGCCGTTCACGGGCCGCCTCCATCATCCGTCGTCCGCCGCCGGCGTGGACATTGACCATCCACACCCCCTGCTGGGCAGCGGCTTCCACGGCGCCGGCCACGGTATTGGGAATGTCGTGAAACTTGAGATCCAGGAATACCTCGAAACCGCGACCGTGCAGCGCGTCCAACACCTCGGGACCGCTGCGGGTGAACAGCTCCTTGCCTACCTTGAGCCGGCAGCGCTGCGGATCGAGGCGATCGGCCATGCACAGGGCGGCATCGAGAGAGGCGTAGTCGAGGGCAATGATCAAGGGAGAGGTAATCGGCATGCGCGAGGAGGGCTCCGTCCAGGCTGAGAGGGATACGCCTCAGTATATCAGCCCAGTGGCATCCGCTGCCGGTAAGCCATGGCTTTCATGTTTTGTTATATAAGTCTTACAGAAAATGGAGAAATGGCTCACATCCCAGCGCCGTCGCCTCTGTCTATGGTTAAAGAGCACGCAGGGCCTCCCAGCACCTTCGCCCGGCGGTGTCGACCCACTGATAACTCTACTAAGGAGAACGGTATGCAAGGACTCTTCAAAGCGCTTGTCATCAGCCTGCTGCTGACGTTTGCGCTGCCCGCCCTGGCCCAGGAAATGGCCCCCATCGACGTCAATACTGCCGACGCGGAGCTGCTAGCAGAACTGCCCGGCATCGGTGCAACCCGCGCCCAGGCGATCATCGACGAGCGCGAGGCCAACGGCCCCTTCGAGAGCGCCGACGACATGAGCCGGGTGAGCGGCATCGGCGCCGCCACGGTAGACGGTTTCCGCGACCAGGTAAGCTTCTAGGCGGCCCCGGCATGGAGCCTCTTCCCAAGCAGTAGACGAGATGTGTGTCCGGCCTTGGAGCTCAACTCCTCCCCACTCTGCTGAGCTCACCGGGCGACCCTGACTGGGCCGCCCGGCTTCTTGCGCGCAGGCTCAGATCCGCAGACCACCGTCGCACTCGATCACCCGCCCGGTGAAATACGCGTTGTCGAAGATGAAGGCCACGCTCTCGGCGATATCTGCCGGCTGGCCGAGGCTGCCCAGCGGAATGCCCTTGGTGATCTTCTCCAACACCTCGGGGCGGATGGCGGAGGTCATCTCGGTCTCGATGAAGCCCGGCGCCACCGCACCGACGCGAATGCCGTAGCGTGCCAACTCCTTGGCCCAGGTCACGGTCAGCGAGGCTACCCCGGCCTTGGCTGCCGAGTAGTTGCTCTGGCCCATGTTGCCGGCGCGGGAAATGCTCGAGATATTGACGATCACCCCACCCTGGCCGGCCTCGACCATCTGGCTGGCCGCTTCGCGTCCGCACAGGAAGACGCCGGTCAGATTGACATCGATGACCTGACGCCACTGCTCGAGGGACATGGTGCTCTCCACCTTGCCGTCCCGCGCCTTGACCAGCAAACCATCGCGGGTGATCCCGGCATTGTTGATCAGCCCGGAGACCGGCCCCAGCTTCGCGGCGATATCGTCGAATGCCTGACGCACCGAGGTCTCGTCGGCCACGTCGACCACGAAACCGGTTGCCTGTACGCCCTGGTCGAGCAGCGCATTGGCCGCGTTGTCGAGCGTCGCGCGCTCGAGGTCGAGCAGCGCGATCCGGGCGCCCTTGCGCCCCAGTACCGCGGCCATGGCCAAGCCGAGCCCGCGCGCGCCGCCGGTAATCGCCACCACCGAATCGTTCCACTGCATAATGGGTATCTCCTTATGGGTGCCAGTGTGCCTGGCCCTCTCGCTAGATGCGCGCCACCGCTCGGCATGTCCAGTGCGGGGCGGCCGACGCCATTGTGCATCGCAACATAAATTACCCTAGCACGAGACGCTGCCTTCGCCCAGCCAACCATTGGCGAAGACCCGCACATGCGGCGCCACACTTGGTTATCGGCCATTCTCGCGCGCGACTTGAAAACGCCTGCTCCACCTCCATATCAAGGCCAAACTACACCAGGAGTCACCATGCCCTTCCTGTTGCTCTTTACCCTCTTCGCCCTGCTCGATTTCGTCATCCTGTTCTCGGTGGGCAGCCAGATCGGCCTGCTCACCACCCTGCTGCTGGTGCTGGCCACCGGCTTCATCGGGCTCCACCTGGTGCGCCGCCAGGGCGTTGCCACCCTACAGCGTGCTCAGCAGCGCTTCGCCCAGGGCGAACTGCCCTCTGGTGAACTGATTACCGGCGCCGCCTTGATCTTTGGCGGCGCCCTGCTGATGGCGCCCGGCTTCGTCTCCGACGCACTGGGCTTCATGTGCCTGATTCCCGGCACCCGGCAACTGCTCGGCCGCGCCTTTGGCCGGGTAGGCGTCAAGGCGCGCGGCTTCAGTTTCCATCAACAGCCTGGGCCGAGCCCGGACGACTGGCATCGGGCCAGCGGTCAGCGCCCGGCCGACGACTGGCAAGCGCATGACCGCGGCCATCGAGACAATCCCGCGGGGCCCATCGAGGGCGATTTCATCAGCCGCGACGACTCGCGCCGCTGAGTGGCTGAAAAACGTAAAAAATTTTACTTGGCGGCCTTGAAAGGCTTTCTCCAGCCCCCACTGTTGGGCTAGAAGACGAGCTTCGGTGCCGAGGTCTCCTCGGCACCAATGACAATGAAGGCAATCGCCTTCCCGGAAGCCCGCTTCCGGAGCTGTTATGGACCGTCGTGAACCATCACGACACAGCAAACCATCAGGAGAACGTGAGCAATGAACATCCGTCCCTTGCACGATCGCGTCGTCGTCCGTCGCGTCGAAGAAGAACAGAAAACTGCTGGCGGCATCGTGCTCCCGGGCAATGCCCAGGAAAAGCCGACTCGTGGCGAAGTCCTCGCCGTCGGTAACGGCCGGATTCTCGACAACGGCGAAGTGCGTCCGCTGGACGTCAAGGTCGGCGACACGGTGATCTTCAAGGATGGCTTTGGCGTCGAGAAGCAGAAGATCGACGGCGAAGAAGTCCTGATCATGAGCGAGTCCGACATTCTCGCCGTGGTCGAAGGCTAAGCCTCTACCCGTTACTGCACTGCGTTAGATTCACGAACTCAGATTAGGAACCACTAAAAATGTCAGCGAAACAGATCAAATTCTCCGATGATGCCCGCAAGCGCATGGCGCGAGGCGTTGATGTCCTGGCCAACGCCGTCAAGGCCACCCTGGGCCCGAAGGGTCGCAATGTGGTGATCGAGAAGTCCTTCGGCGCCCCGACCGTCACCAAGGACGGCGTCTCTGTGGCCAAGGAAATCGAACTCAAGGACAAGTTCGAAAACATGGGCGCCCAGATGGTCAAGGAAGTCGCTTCCAAGACCTCCGATGTTGCCGGTGATGGCACCACCACCGCCACCGTGCTGGCCCAATCCATCGTCAACGAGGGCATGAAGGGCGTTACCGCCGGCATGAACCCGATGGATCTCAAGCGCGGCATCGACCAGGCAGTGATTGCCGCGGTCAAGGAGATCGAGTCCCTGGCCGTGCCGTGCACCGACGCCAAGGCCATCGCCCAGGTCGGCACCATTTCCGCCAACGGCGACTCGCGCATCGGCGAAATCATTGCCGATGCCATGGAGAAGGTCGGCAAGGAAGGCGTGATCACCGTCGATGAAGGTCGTGGCTTCGAAGACGAGCTGGAAGTCGTCGAAGGCATGCAGTTCGACCGCGGTTACCTGTCGCCCTACTTCGTGACCAACCAGGACACCATGGCGGTGGAACTGGAAGACCCGTACCTGCTGCTGGTCGACAAGAAGATTTCCAATATCCGCGAACTGCTGCCGGTGCTGGAAGCCGTTGCCAAGGCAGGCAAGCCGCTGGCGATCATCGCCGAAGACATCGAAGGCGAAGCGCTGGCTACCCTGGTGGTCAACACCATGCGCGGCATCGTCAAGGTCGCCGCCGCCAAGGCACCGGGCTTCGGTGATCGTCGCAAGGCCATGCTGCAGGACATCGCGATCCTGACCAACGGCACCGTGATCTCCGAGGAAGTGGGTCTGACCCTCGAGCAGGCTACCCTGGACCACCTGGGCAGCGCCAAGCGCATCACCATGTCCAAGGAAAACACCACCATCATCGATGGTGCCGGTAACGAAGGCGACATCGAAGCGCGTGTCGGCCAGATCCGTACCCAGATCGAGGACACCTCCTCCGACTACGACCGCGAGAAGCTCCAGGAGCGTGTCGCCAAGCTGGCCGGCGGTGTTGCCGTGATCCGCGTCGGTGCCGCTACTGAAATCGAGATGAAGGAGAAGAAGGCCCGCGTCGAAGACGCCCTGCACTCTACCCGTGCCGCGGTCGAGGAAGGCGTGGTACCTGGCGGCGGTACCGCCCTGGTGCGCGTGCTGACCAAGATCAAGGACCTCAAGGGCGACAACGAGGACCAGACCCACGGTATCGCCATCGCGCTGCGTGCCATGGAAGCCCCGCTGCGTCAGATCGTGACCAATGCCGGCCAGGAAGCCTCCGTGATCCTCAACAAGGTCAAGGACGGCGAAGGCAACTACGGCTACAACGCCCAGACCGGCGAGTACGGCGACCTGTTCGAGATGGGTGTGCTGGACCCGGCCAAGGTAACCCGCTCTGCGCTGCAGTCAGCCGGTTCCGTGGCAGGCCTGATGATCACCACCGAAGCCATGATCGCCGATGACCCGGACGAGAAAGAGGCCGGTGGCGCCCCCGACATGGGCGGCATGGGTGGCATGGGCGGCATGATGTAAGCCAGCCCAGGCACCGCCTGAGACAGACCCCGCCGGTGACAGCCGGCGGGGTTTTTGCTTTTTTAGCGCGAGCGCCAAGCGTAAGCGCCCAGCAGCTTGGCGCTTGGCGCTGTAAC
This sequence comes from Halomonas salipaludis, assembly GCF_002286975.1. Classification (GTDB taxonomy): domain Bacteria; phylum Pseudomonadota; class Gammaproteobacteria; order Pseudomonadales; family Halomonadaceae; genus Franzmannia; species Franzmannia salipaludis. The sequence continues at coordinate 107,725 of NZ_NSKB01000001.1, read as the reverse complement.
ATACCCCCTTGTCTGCCCGTTAGCGAAGCCCCGCCATGCTCTCCAATATCCGCATCGTCCTCGTCCAGACCTTTCATCCCGGCAATATCGGCCAGGCCGCCCGCGCCATGAAGACCATGGGGCTGAGTGATCTGGTGCTGGTGCGGCCGCGCTGCTACCCCGACGTCGAAGCATCGCGCCTGGCGGCCGGCGCCGAGGACGTGCTAGACGGCGCTCGGGTGGTCGATGAACTGAGCGACGCCGTGGCTGACTGCGTGCAAGTGGTCGGCGCCAGTGCACGACTGCGCAGCCTGCCGCTGCCCCACTTCGATGAACCCGACGCCATGGCCGAGACGGTCGTCGGGCATGCCCGCCAGTCACCAGTGGCACTGGTGTTCGGCCGCGAGCGCTCGGGGCTGACCAACGACGAGATCCGCCAGTGCAGCCATCAGGTGAGCATTCCGGCCAATCCCGACTACGGCATCCTCAACCTTTCCCAGGCGGTGCAGGTGCTGGCCTACGAAGTACACCGCGCCTGGCGCCGGCAGCCGGCCAGCGACTACCGCTATCAGCGCCCGGCCCAGGCCGAGCCGCCAACCCGTGAGCAGCTGGGGCATTTCCAGGCGCATCTCTCGCGGGTCATGGCCAGTAGCGGCTTTCTCACCCAGCCCCACGCCACCACCGAGCAGCAGCTGCAGACGCTGTTCGCCCGCGCCCAGCCTTCACGCCGCGAGCTCTCGCTGCTGCGCGGGCTGCTCAGCGCGCTGGAGCAGCATATCGCCACTGATTTGAGCGATGACAAGGAAAGGTCACGCAATCGTGACTAGACTGTCATCTATCCGGCCTATAACGGTTGGGCGGGCGCAAAGGATACTGCTCTACCTCGTCAAGGATGCGACGGCGCAGGGAGCGCCAACAGGAAATGGCCACGGCCATGGCACCCGGACGGTGCTCAGGGAGGAAGGAATACGCCATGAAGCGTCGGGCTTCATGGCGTTTTCTTTTGTCCGCTAGACGCTCTCTCAGCCGAATCGCCCCGGACGAAATGCCTCGAGGGCCAACGCCGGCTTGTCGCCGTCGATCAGTTGCGCGATCAGCTGGGCGCTGGCTGCCGACAGGGTCCAGCCAAAGGTGCCGTGGCCGGTATTCAGGAATAGGTTGTTGCGCTTGCCTTCACCAATCACCGGCGGCCCATCCGGCGTCATCGGCCGGAAGCCGGCCCATGATTCGGCGGCGTCGACATCGGCCGCGCCGGCGAATCGCGCTGCCACGGCACGGCGTAGCGTCGCCAGCCGCGCCGCTGGAATCTGCCGGTCATGCTCGGCAAGCTCGACGAAGCCAGTGACCCGCAGCCGCTCGCCGAGGCGTGTGAATACCACCTTGTAGCGATCATCGATCACCGTCGAGCGAGGTGCCAGGGCAGCATCGCGCAGCGGCATGGTCAGCGAATAGCCCTTGACCGGATAGATCGGCAGTCGGGCACCGAACAGCTTTCCGAGGCGCTGCGAGGCGGTGCCGGCACACAGCACAAAGGCGTCGGCGGCCAGCGGAGCCTGCGGTTCTCCCGTGGCGTTGGCCAACGTCAAGGCACGCAGATGGCCGCCGCTGTCACGCTCGGCGCCGGTCACTCGGGTTTGGAACAGGAAATCCACCCCACGTGCCGCGCAGACCGCGGCCAACGCCTGGGTGAAGCGGTAGCAGTCACCGGTTCCGTCGCCGGGCAGCCAGATGCCGCCTACCAGCGGCTGGCTGCCGGCCAGTGCAGGTTCGCGCTCGGCGACCTCGGCCGCCGTCATCAGTTGATGCTCGATACCCAGCTCACCGAGCAGCCCGGCGTTGACCTGCAGCGCCTTGAGCGACTCGACGTCGCTGGCCAGATCGACCAGGCCGCCCCGACCGGCATCGAAGTCGAGCGTCGCATCATCCTCCAGCGCCTCGAAACACTGGCGGCTATAAGCGCCAAGACGCAGCATGGCACGCTTGTTGGTCTCGAACAGGCCGGGCTGCTGGGCAAAGCGCCAGGTCGCCGCGAGAAAACTCAAGGTGTGCCGCGAGGGCGGTAGCCGTAGCTTGAGCGGGCCGTCGCGCTTGACCAGCCACGGCAGGGCCTTCTTGAGCATCGCCGGCGAGGCCCAGGGGTAGACATAGCCGTAGCTGCGCTGGCCGGCATTGGCGCGGCTGGTCTCGAGCCCCGCCGCAGCGAGGCACTCCACCACCGTGACCCGGTGGCCGCGCTGCTGTAGGGCATGCGCCGTGGTCACACCCACCACGCCGGCACCGATCACCGCAATATGCACGTCACCTCTCCCCAACGCCGGTCGTTGTCATAAGCGTATCCAGCCTACTGCGTTATCACCTGGCGCCGCCAGCTGGCTCATGGCCCAAGTCGGTTCATGGCATCGTCACAGGTGCCACAGCCCGGTGGCACAGGTCATGCACGCCCCTCGAGCTGCTCCCAGACCTCGATGGCCGCCGCCAGATCCTCGAGCGAAGCCCCCACCGACTTGAACAGGGTGATCGCCTCGTTCGAGGAGCGTCCCGACTTCTCGTTGCACAGCAGCTCGGCCAGCTCGGCGCCGATGTCGTCGAAACGAAAGGCGCCCTCATCGATAGCCTGCAGGATGTCCCCCGCTTCTCCTTGGGCGCCGGCGTAGGTATCCACGAACACCTCACTGCGCGAGAAACACTCGGCATCAGTCTCGCGCATGCTGGGGCGGAAGGCGCCGATTAGATCGAGATGGGTGCCCAGCGAGAGCCAAGCGCCGCGGATCAGCGGCTCGCTGGATAGGGTAACGCAGCTGACGATATCCGCCTCACGGGTGGCCGCCTCGAGGTCCTCCACCGCCGCGCAGTCGAAACGCCCGGCGTAGTCGGCGGCCAGCCGCTCGGCCTTGTCGCGATGGCGCCCCCAGATCCGCACGCGCTTGATGGGGCGCACCGCGGCGTGGGCCTCGATCACCATCGGCGCCAGCTTGCCGGTCCCCACCACCAGCAGCGTCTCGGCGTCATCACGCGCCAGTTCTCGGGCGGCCAGCGCCGAGGCGGCGGCGGTGCGCCGCCGGGTCAGTTCGCTGCCGTCGAGGCACGCCAGCGGGCGACCGTGGGCGCCCTCGCTAAGCAGATAGACGCCGGCAATCGCCGGCAGGCCGTGGTCAGCATTCTGGGGAAAGACGTTGACCATCTTGACCCCAATATACCCGGCCTGCTCCCAGGCCGGCATCAGCAGCAGGGTGGCCTCGCCGTCAGGCCGCTGCATGGCGTGGTGGTGGCGCGGCGGTGATTCCACGCCGTTGCGAAAGGTCGACGCCAGCCGCTCGACCAGTGCCGGCCACGGCAGCGCCGCGGCGACCTCTTCGGCTGAGATGACACGCATATCAGGCCCCTGGAATCGCCGCGATAACCATGATCTCGACCTTCCACTCGGGTTTGGCCAGCTTGGCTTCGGTGGCGGCGCGCACCGGCGGGCGACCGGGCACCACCCAGGCATCCCAAGCGGCATTCATCTGGTCGAGCTCAGCCATGCTGGTGACCCAGATCTGGGCGCTGAGCAGATGCTCCTTGGAGCTGCCGGCGCCGGCCAGCAAGCGCTCGATCTTGGCCAGCACCTGCTCTGTCTGGCCACGCATGTCGGCGCTGGCATCATCGGGCACCTGGCCGGCCAGGTAGACGGTGCCATTATGCAAGGTGGCCTGGCTCATGCGGGTGTTGCTGTCGTGATACTGGATGCTCATATGCTGCTCCGTGTGCAATAGATGGTCAGGTCTGACAGTAGCCACGCATGAACGCAGCCAGGTTGGCCCCCAGGTGCTGCGTCGGGTAGCCCCCCTCCTGGACGATCACCGTCGGCAGCCTGATGGCTGCCAAACGCTGCCCCAGGAGAGTGAAATCCTCGGTCTCAAGCACCAATCCGGCCAGCGGGTCGGCCTTGTGGGCGTCGAGCCCCAGCGCCACCACCAGCGCCGTGGGACGAAACGCCTGCATGGCCTCGATGAGGCGCTCCAACGCGGCCATAAAGGCCACGCCGTCGCTGCCCAATGGCAGGGGGATATTGAAATTGGCGCCAGCCCCCTCACCTTCGCCAGTCTCGTCAGCGCCGCCCCAGAAGAACGGATAGAAATCCGTCGGGTCGGCATGCAGCGAACCTGTCCACACGTCGCCCCGCGCGTAGAAAATATCCTGAGTGCCGTTGCCATGATGCAGGTCGACGTCGAGAATCGCCACCCGCTCATGCTGCTCGCGCAGCACCGAGGCGACCAACGCCGAATTATTGAGAAAACAGAAACCGCCGGCCCGCTCCGGGCCGGCGTGATGGCCCGGTGGCCGGCACAGCGCATAGGCGTGGCGCTTGCCAGCCAACACCGCCTCGGCGGCGGCCTCGGCGCTGGCGGCGCTGGCCAGGATGCCGGTAAAACTCTCCGCGGTCATCGGACAGGCCATGTCGTGCATGTGCCAACCTACCTGCCCCACCGCATGACGCGGATAGTGGTGGCCGCCGCCGCAGGGATGGACGTTGGGCGCGACGACCTCGGCGGCGTCCGGCAACGCCTGCCAGCGGGCGTGAATGGTCTCGAGAAATTCGAGATAGCGCGGCGTATGGATGCGCAGCAGCCGCTCGCGCAGTCGCTCATCGTCGTTGGTGGCAGGCGCGACCAGTGACAGGCCGCACGCATCCAGGCCAGCAGACAGTAGTTCGGCACGCAACGGCCCTTCCGGCGAGGCCACCTGGCGGCCGCGAAGCAGAAAGCTGGGCGGGGCGTGGCGCTCCTGGTCGGGGTGATAATAGAGTTGCATGGACGTCCTCGTCAGTACCCCAGTCGTGCCGGTAACCAGGTCACCAAGCTGGGAAAGGCGATCAGGATCAGGATGGTGGCAAAAATCGGCACCAGAAAGGGCAACACCGACATCACTACCTGACCGTAGCGCAATCGAGTAATCCCCACCATCAGGAACAGCACCGTGCCGAACGGCGGCGTCACCACACCCACCGACAGCGTGATGACCATCACGATGCCGAAATGCAGTGGATCGAGTCCCGCCGCCAGCGCCGCCGGCACCACGATCGGCGTAAAGATCAGAATGCTCTCGATCACCGACATGAAGCAGCCGATCAGCAGGAAGAACAGGGCAAAGCCGAGCAGCAGCACCAGGGTCGATACCTCCAGCCCCGCCACCTGTCCGGCCAGCGCCTGGGGAATGCCAATGCGCACCAACAGCCAGCCATAGAAGCTCGATACCGCGATGATCAGCAGGATCGCAGCACTGAACATCAGCGTGCGGCGGAATGCACGATAGAGATCGATTAGACCCAGATCGCGGTAGATCAGGCCGCCGAGAATCAAGGCGTAGAGAGAGGCCACCGCGCCGGCCTCAGTGGGCGAAAAGAACCCGCTCCAGATGCCGCCGACGATGATCGCCGGCATCACCAGCGGCAGAATCGCCCGACGGCCGGTGCGCAGTACCTCGCGCCCCGAGAAAGGCGTCGGCGCCGGCATCGTCACCCGGTTGGTGACCGCCAGTACCACGGTCAATCCCATCAACATCAGCGCCATCAGGATGCCCGGCAACAGGCCGGCCATGAACAGCGCACCGATACTCACATTGGCCAGCCAGCCATACACCACCAGGGCGATGGAGGGCGGCAGGATCGGTCCGATCACGCTGGAGGTCGCGGTGATTCCCGCCGAATAGCCAAGATCGTAACCGCGCTCCTTCATAGCCTTGATCTCGACGCTACCCAGGCCTGCCGCATCGGCTACCGCGGTACCCGACATGGTGGCAAACAGCGAGCTGGCGACCACGTTGGCATGCCCCAGCCCGCCCTTGGTAAAGCCGACCAAGGCAGTGGCAAAATCGAAGATTCGCGAGGTCGTAGACCCCGAGTTCATGATATTGGCGGCCAGGATGAACAGTGGTATCGCTAGCAGAGTGTAATTGTTCAGCGTTTGCACCATGCGCAACGACATCAGCTCCACCGACAATCCGGTGGCACTGGTCATTCCCAGCGCAACGAACGAGGTAATGCCGATGGCCACGACGACGGGCAGGCCGATGGCCATCAACACCAGCAGGGCACCCACGAAGATCAGCAGCTCGAGCATCAGGCCCCCTCCTCGTGCATGTCCGCCGCAGCTCGCCACTCGACGGGGCCTCGCAGCGCCTGCCAGGCCGACAGCACCGCCATGCCAGCGAAGCCAATCAGGATGCCCAGATAGAGGTAACTGAAGCTGATGCCCAGCGACACGTTGCGATTGTGGGCACTGGCCCCCACCATGACCCAGGCGCCCCAGGCCGCGAGCACGAAAAATCCGCATGAGAGCAGCGCGACGAGCCGATACTGCACGCCCCGCGCCATGCCGGAGAGACGGTGGCTGAACAGATCGACCACCAGGTGTTCGCCACGCACCCAGGCCGAGAGTGAGCCGAAGCCGATCGCATAGATGGCCAGCAGCGAGGCGACCTCCTCCGACCAGGGCATGCCCAGGCCAAGCAGATCGCGCGCCACCACGGCGCTGGAGAGCAGCAGCAATACCCCTGCCAGCAGCACGACCCCGAGGATATCGCACCCCAAGGTCAGCCCCCGCAGAAGGTAAAAGGCCACCCGGTCGAGGGTGGCGGCGGGCGGCGTGGGAGAACGGGACACGGCAGACTCCTCAGAGGTCGTTCACAATGCAACAGCGGCGCCCCGCAGGGTCGCCGCTGTTGCCGCTCATGGCACCATGGCCTTAGGCATCGTCGCCCAGGGCATCGTCCATCACCCCATCGGCCATGCCATCGAGCAGTCGTTCGATGGCCGGCATGGCGGCGTCGCGGAAGGCATCGATATCGGGCTCGATAATGGTCATGCCGCGCTCCTCGAGCTGCTCGAGGTAATACTCATCGAGTTCGCGCTCGCGCTCGGTGCCGTATTCGCGTGCCACATGGATCGCCTCGGCAATCAGATCCTGGTCGTCTGCCTCGAGACCATCCCACCACTGACTGCTGGCCACCCAGTTCCAAGGGAACTGCACATGGCTGGTGAGGATGATGTGGTCCTGCACCTCCCACAGCTGGCGAGTATAAGGTGAAGAAAGGGAGTTCTCGTGGCCATCGACCTGGCCGGTCTGCATCGACAGGTAGATCTCCGGCGCCGGCACATTGACGACCTGGGCGCCGATCTCCTCCCAGACCTCCAACCATACCGGCAGTGACGGCAGGCGCAGGCGGAAGCCCTCGAGGTCCTGCGGTGAGTGGATCGCCTGATTGGCGGTCATGTGGCGCGGCCCGCGATGCTGAGTACCGAAGTACTTCAGCCCGCCGCGCTCCTCAGCCTGCTCGATCAGCCGCTGGCCGGAGGGACTCTCCATGAAGGCATCAACCTCCTCCCAGGTAGAGAAGACAAACGGCACGGTAATGGCGTCATACTCCTCGGCGTACTGCTGGCGCCAGTTGCCGCCGGTAATCGATAGCTGGGTCTGGCCGAGATTGAGCAGCTCGAGTACCGAGTTTTCACCGCCCAGGGAACCGGCGAGGAACGGGCGCACATCGAATCGGCCCGGGGCATGCTCCTCCAGATACTCGGCAAAGCGCTCGACGGCATCGCTCTCGGAGCCGCCCTCGCTCATGGTGTTGTTGACCTGAATCTCGATGGCATTGGCTAAGGCATAAGGCGCTGCCAGCATGCCGGCAGCGATCAGGGTGGCGAGCAGAGACTTTTGCATCGGACTCTCCCTTTGATGTTGTGATTATGGTTGAGGATGGCGTGTCGTGACTCGATCTTGGTACAAGCGCGAGCCACGCTCAAATCGACGTTGATGAAGGGGGCCTTCGTCAATGGCGATATCAAAGCTTATCCCATGGCAGCGGGCTTCCCGCCTCCCCAACCCACCTCGGCACGACTAAAGGTGAATACCAGAACGCCACCGGCGGGCATCCCAATGGCAGATCACGGACCACCCGATGGCCGCTACAGCCGGAGGACGTTGCCGTGCAGATCGCCGAACTGTCGCCTCGCGTCAACATCACCCGGCTGGAGGTGGCACCGCTCTGCCAGCAGAAGGCGCCCTTCAACGTCGTCAGGGGTCATGACTCTTCCTCCTCCACCAGATGATCGACCAGGTGGCGGGCAATCACCGGCAGGGTGTCGTAGCGGCGTACGCCGATCACCAGCTCACGCCGCGCCCAGGGGTCGGCCAGGGGGATGCTGCATAGTTCGAGATCGCGCAGGTCGCGGTAGATGGTGCGCTGGGGGAGCACGCCGACCCCCATGCCGTGGTGAATCATTCGACAGATGGCGTCGAAGCTGCGCACCTGGATGCGCATGCGCAGGCTGCGGCCGGCGCGATTCGCCTGCTCGTGGAGCAGTGACTGCAGCGAGGTGTCCTGCTGCAGGCCGATAAAGTCGTAGGCGGTGGCCTCCTGAAAATCGAGCGTCTCGCGTCCGGCCAGGGGATGGTCGCGCGGGGTCATCAGCACCAGCCGATCGCTGCGGTAGGGCATTACCTGCAGCTCCGGCGCCGCTACGTGGCCGGCAAAGATGCCGACATCGGTCAGGCCGTCGCGCACGGCCGCGATCACCTCGGTGCTGATCCGCTCCTGCAGGTCGATCTTGACTTCCGGGTAGCGTCGCGAAAAGGCGCTCAGGTCCTGAGGCAGGAAGGCGATGATCGCCGAGGTGTTGGAGTGGATGCGCACATGGCCCTTGATGCCCTCGCCATACTCACTGAGCTCGGCCTGCAGCCGCTCGATGTTCTCGAGAATCCGCCGCGCATGGTGCAGAAAGGCCTGGCCCGCGGGAGTCAGCTCTACCCCTCGCGAGCGGCGATAGAGCAGCGTGGTGCCGACCAGCGATTCCAGGTCGCGGACGCGCTTGCTGACCGCCGCCAGTGCCAGGTGCTCACGCTCGGCCGCCGCGGTCAGTCGCCCTTCGTCGGCGATGGTAACGAACAGCTTGAGGGTGACGAGATCGAAACGACGCATGGCGACTCTCGAGGGGAAAGTAGAGGCCCATCCTAGCGAAGTGTTCGCGATTGACGAAGCCCGAGTTATCCATCGCCTAATTGCTTCGCACCGATGCCAGGCGCCATGCTATGTCACATACTGCCTAGGAGTGCTGCCATGACGACTGCGGAGACTCGCCAGCTCCCCCTTGAGAACCTCAAGGTGCTTGAACTGGGCCAGCTCATTGCCGGGCCCTTCGCCACCAAGCTGCTGGGTGAATTCGGTGCCGACGTGATCAAGGTCGAGCCGCCAGGCACCGGCGACCCCCTTCGCAAATGGCGAATCATCGAAGATGGCACCTCGCTGTGGTGGCACGTCCAGAGCCGCACCAAGCGCTCGCTGTCACTCGACCTGCGCACCCCCCAGGGGCAGGACCTGGTTCGTCGGCTGGTTAGCGAGGCCGATGTGCTGGTCGAGAATTTCCGCCCCGGCACGCTGGAAGGCTGGGGGCTCGGCTATGAGGCACTCGCCGAACTCAACCCGCGACTGATCATGGTACGCATCTCCGGCTACGGCCAGACCGGGCCTTACCGCGACAAGCCCGGCTTCGGGGTGATCGGCGAAGCCATGGGCGGCCTGCGCTACCTCACCGGCCACCCCGGCGAACCCTCGGTGCGAGTCGGGGTGAGCATCGGCGACTCCCTCTCCGCCCTCTACGCGGTGATCGGCACCCTGCTCGCACTGCAGGAGCGAAGCCGCAGCGGGCTCGGCCAGGAGATCGACGTGGCCCTCTACGAGTCGGTATTCGCCATGATGGAGAGCCTGCTGCCCGAATACGACGCCACCGGCCAGGTCCGCGAGCCCAGCGGCAGCGCCCTGCCCGGCATCACGCCGTCGAATGCCTACCGCACCCGCGACGGCGACTTCGTGCTGATTGCCGGCAACGGCGACAGCATCTTCAAGCGCCTGATGAAGGTGATCGAGCGCGACGACCTGGCCGAGGACCCGGCGCTGGCGCACAACGACGGGCGCAGCCGCCGCGCCGCCGAGATCGATGCCGCCATCGAGGCCTGGAGCAAGACCCTCGGCCGCGACGAGATCCTCGCCGCCCTGGATGCCGCGCGGGTGCCCGCGGGCTTTCCCTACACCGCGGCCGACATTGCCAGCGACCCGCACTACCTGGCGCGTGAGATGATCCAGACCATCACCCGCCCCAGCGGCGACCCGTTGAAGGTCCCCGGCGTACTGCCGCGTCTCAGCGCCACCCCGGGCCGGCTCGGCAACGGCGGCCCGGCCCTGGGCCAGCATACCGAGGAGGTGCTCGACGAGCTGGGCATCGATGACGAGACTCGCGCCAAGCTGCGCAGCGCCGGCATCATCTAACCCCAAGGAGCGCCCATGCCTTCACTACAGATCAACGAGGTGGCACCCCGCGACGGCCTGCAGATCGAAGCCGAGTTCGTGCCCACCGCGGACAAGATAGGCCTGATCGATGCCCTCTCCGCCACCGGCCTGGCGCGCATCGAGGCGACCAGCTTCGTCTCGCCCAAGGCCATTCCCCAACTGCGCGATGCCGCCGAGGTGGTGACCGCCATCCAGCGCCGTCCGGGCGTTGGCATTACCGTGCTGGTGCCCAACGTCAAGGGCGCCGAGCGGGCACTGGCCTGCCACGTCGACGAGGTCAATCTGGTGATGTCGGCGAGCGAATCCCACGGCCTGGCCAACCTGCGCATGACGCCGACGCAGTCCCTCGAGCAGTTCGCGGCCATTGTCGAAACCGTCCGCGCCCCCCCTCAGGGGCGCGAGGTCTTCATCAACGCCTCGCTCTCCACCACCTTCGGCTGCCCCTTCGAGGGTGAGGTGCCCGAGGCGCGTGTACTCGATCTGGTCGAGCGACAGCTGGCCCTGGGCGTGCAGGGCGTGAGCCTATGCGACACCACCGGCATGGCCAACCCGGCCCAGGTCAGGCGGCTGTGCGAGGCCGTGCTCGCGCGCTTCCCGGAGACGCCCTTCACGCTGCATTTCCACAATACCCGCGGCATGGGCCTGGCCAATGCGCTGGCCGCCTGGCAGGCGGGCATCACCCGCTTCGACGCCTCGCTCGGCGGGCTCGGCGGCTGCCCCTACGCACCCGGCGCGACCGGCAACGTCTGCAGCGAGGACCTGGTGCATATGTTCGAGGCCATGGGCGTGTCCACCGGAGTCGACCTGGACGCCCTGCTGAAAGTCTCTGCCACCCTGCCCGGGCTGATCGGCCACGACACCCCGGGGCAGGTAGCCAAGGCCGGCAAGGCCGACCGCCGCTATCCCATGCCGGCCCGCTGAGCGCGGCGGCCCGGGACTAGTCGCCCAGCTGCTGCCAGCGGCAGATGAACAGCGCGTAGGCCTTGAGGGTATGGCGGATCGACTCGATGTCGACCCGCTCATCGATGCCGTGGATGCGTTCCGCCACCGGCCCATAGCAGCTACCGGGTACGCCGCCCGCCACATGGAAGGCGCACAGGTCGGTGATACAGGTGGAGAGATAGCGCTCGGGCTCACCGCCACTCAGGGCCCGATGGCACTCGCCGAGCAGTTCGATCCCCGGCGCCTCGAGGTCGACCAGGTGACCCGGCGAGCGAAAGCCGTGAAATTCGACGTGGGGGGCGTTGCCGGGCAGCGCCAGGTCGTGGTGCGCGCGGGCCACGCAGGCCTCGAAGCGCCGCATGATCTGCTCAGGCGCCACTCCCGGCGCAAAACCGATACGCCCCTCGATTTCCGCGTGGGCGGGCACGCTGGAGGCCCAGTTACCGCCATCGAAGCGGCCGATGTTGAGATTGAACGGGTGCTCGAAGGCGTCGTAGGGTGGCTCGCGCTCGGCGTTGAGTTCATCCTCGAACGTCCTGAGCGCCGGGATCAGCCGCTGCATGGTCTCGATGGCATCGCTGCCGGCGGTGGCATCGAGTACGTGGGCCGGCACGCCGTCGACGCGAATCCGGAAGCGCAGCACGCCGGTCTGACCGGTGTAGAGGCACGGCCCGAAGGGCTCCGGGATCAGCACGCAATCGCCGCCGTAACCGGCATTGACGCAGGCCAGCGCGCCGTTGCCGCTGCACTCCTCTTCAATCACGGTCTGCAGCGTCAACGGCGTCTCGATCGCCACCCCGGCGCGGCGCACCGCGGCGACCGCCATGATCATCGCCGCCACCCCCGCCTTCATGTCGCCGGCGCCACGCCCATACAGCCAGCCATCCTGGCGCCACGGCTCCCAGGGCGGACGCGTCCAGGTATCGATGGGCTCCGCCGGCACCACGTCGAGATGGCCATTGAACACCAGATGTCGCCCCGGGGCATCGCGGTTGAGTGCCGAGACCAGGCAGTAGCGCCCGGCGCCGGACCACGCCACCGGCGCATACTGGGGGTGCTGCAGTAGGCTCGGGGCATCCATCGCCACCCGCTCCACTGGCAGCTCGAGCCGCTCGAGTGCCGCTTCCATCGCCGTCAGCACGCCCTGCTCCTGGCCCAGCACGCTATATTCACGCACCAGGGTTTCGGTCAGAGCCAGGGTTTCCTCGAAGCAGGCATCGCACTGCTCGAGTACACGCTGTTCCCGCTCACTCAACGGCTCACTCGTCATCGTCCCTCCCCGGCGCTCGGTTGCAGCTGGCGCGTCAGGCGCCCAGCCCCTGAATCACATAGTCCCGCGCCACGCCGATGTGGTAGTCCACCTCCTCGCGGCAGCGCTCGGGTTCGCCGCTGGCCAGGGCCTCGATCAGCGGCCAGTGGTTAGCGGCGATGCGCTCGGGCTCAGCGTGGGTGCGCTCGATCAGCGCCATGCACAGCCGCAGCTCGTGGGACAGGTCGTCGAAGGCCTTGAGCAGGCGGCGGTTGCCGGCCATCTCGAACACCAGCCGATGAAAGCGCAGGTCAGCCTCGATCTTGCGCCCATCATCACTGCCCTCGGCCAGCGAACACATTATCTCGACCTGCCGCGAGAGCTGGACCTTGGCCTCGGTGTCGAAACGTGCCACCAGCAGTTCGAAGGCGTGGCGCTCGTAGCACAGCCGCAGGTCGAAGACATCGGCCAGGTCCTCGCCGTTGAGTTCGCGTACGAAGAAGCCCTTGCGCGGCCGCGATATCAACAGGCCGCGGCTCTCCAGCAGCCGCGCCGCCTCGCGTACCGGCGCGCGACTCACGCCCAGCTCGCGGGACAGCTGCACCTCCGACAGTCGCACCCCCGGCGCGTAGTGGCGCGCGATGATCGCCTCGCTGAGATAGTCGGCCACCTGCTCGACGAGGTTGGTCTGCTGCAGCCGCGGCGCAGCAGGCGGGGGGTTGGCATGCATTGAAGTCCCTCTGCTCCAGAATCCTGAGACGCTAATGTATTTACAGTATGGCCAAACATCACGCCATGTCGACCACCGACTGTCGACAGCTTGGGTGGGCGTTGCTATGTTCAAAGACGACGAGCTTTTGCCATCGACGTACAACAGCAACAAGACGTACCAATAGAAACGCTGAATAAATCGGCGAGCGGGATGAAACACAAGGCGCACGGAGCACAGAAACCGGAGCCTATGGGGTATAGGTGAGGATTTCGCGCATCGCGCAACGCAGTGGTTCGCCCGCGCAGACATTTATACGGTGTTTCTCAAGACCAACAACAAGGGACGTACATTATGAAGACTCCTCTGGCCCTGGCCATTGCCGCCGCGGCACTTTCTGTCTCCACCGTTCATGCCGACGAGCCTCGCCACGGTGGCACCATCGACACCATCATCCAGCCCGAGCCGCCGGGCCTGGTGCTGGGCATGATCCAGAACGCCCCGACCCGTACCGTGGCCGGCAACATCTACGAGGGGCTGCTGCGCTACACCACCGACCTCGAGCCCATGCCGCAGCTGGCCACGGATTGGGAGGTCAGCGAGGATGGCCGCACCTGGACCTTCCACCTGCGCGATGACGTGAGTTGGCACGACGGCGAGCCCTTCACCGCCGAGGACGTGGTGTTCTCCGCCGATGTCTTCCACCGCGAGCTCAACCCCAGTGCCCGCGCCGTGCTGCAGCACATCGAGTCGATCGAGGCCGTCGACGACTACACCGTCGAGTTCACCCTCGACGAACCCTTCGGCCCTTTCCTGATCTCTTTCGAGGCCGGCACCTTCACCATGATCCCCAAGCATCTCTACGAGGGGACCGACTTCCGCGACAACGAGCACAACAACCACCCCATCGGTACCGGCCCCTTCAAATTCGACAGTTGGGACCGCGGCACGGTGATCCAGCTGGTCAGAAACGATGACTACTACGAGGATGACCTGCCCTACCTCGATGGCATCAACTGGCACATCATCCCCGACGGTGCCTCGCGTGCGGTGGCCTACGAGAACGGCACCGTCGACGTGTTGCCCTATGGCACCGTCGAGAATTTCGACATCCCTCGCCTGGCCGAGCTCGACAACACCTGCATGACTGAGGCGGGCCACGAGTACTTCAGCCCCTTCGCCATGCTGTGGATGAACAACCGTGAAGGCCCCACCGCCGACAAGCGCTTCCGCCAGGCGGTGATGCACGCCATGGACCGCGAATTCGCCCGCGACGTGCTGTGGAACGGACTGGGCAACGTGCCGTTGGGCGCCTTCGGCTCCAATGCGCGCTTCCAGAACCCCGACCTCGAACCCTACGACCACGATCCCGAACGTGCCCGCGAGCTGCTCGACGAGATGGGCTATGACGGCGAAGAGGTACGCCTGCTGCCGCTGCCCTACGGCGAGACCTGGACGCGCTGGGCCGAGGCCGTGCAGCAGAACCTGCGCGAGGTGGGCATCGAGGTGCGTACCGAAGCCACCGACGTCGGCGGCTGGAACCAGCGCCTCGGCGACTGGGACTACGATCTCGCCTTCACCTATCTGTTCCAGTATGGCGACCCGGCACTGGGTATCTCGCGCACCTACCTCTCCACCAATATCGAGCGCGGTTCACCCTGGAACAACGTCGAGGGCTACGAGAACGAGCGGGTCGACGAGCTGTTCAACGAGGCAGCCACGGCCTTTCCCGACGAGGAGCGTGAAGCGCTCTATCATGAGGTCCAGGAGATCCTCCAGGAGGATGTGCCGGTGGGCTGGTTGCTGGAGCTCGGCTTCCCGACCCTCTACCGCTGCGATGTCCAGGACCTGGTGACCTCCGGCGTGGGCGTCAACGACGGCTTCAAGGACACCTGGCTAGATCGCTGATCGCTACCCACCGATTGACCCGGGGCGGTGAAACGCCCTGGGTCGAGGCGTCCTCTCCCAGCCCGAGGCCTTGGCATGCTCTACGTCCGATTGATCACGATGCGGCTGCTCAAGGCCGTCGTCGTGCTGTTCATGATCATCATCTTCAACTTCGTGTTGATCCAGCTCGCCCCCGGCGACCCCGCGGCCATCCTGGCCGGTGAGGCCGGCGCCACCGACGAGGAATTCCTGCGTCAGCTGCGCGAACGCTTCGGCCTCGACCAGCCTCTCTATGTACAGCTGTGGCGCTACGTCTCCGGCGTCGCCATGCTCGACTTCGGTTTCTCCTACCGCCAGCAGATGCCGGTCCTCGACCTGATTCTGGCGCGCCTGCCGGCTACCCTGCTGCTCACCGGCACCGCCTTCGTGCTATCCCTGTTCCTGGGCATCGTCGCCGGCTCGCTGGCCGCCGCCCGCGTCAAGAAGCCCTCCGGCTCGATCATCATGGCGCTGGCGCTGCTGTTCTATGCCACGCCACTGTTCTGGGTCGCGTTGATGTCGGTGGTGCTGTTCTCCGTCTACCTGGACCTGCTGCCCGCCTACGGCATGTACACCGTGGGTGCCGGCCACACCGGACTGGCCCTGGTCCTCGATGTGGGCAAACATCTGATCCTGCCGGCCACCACCCTGGCGCTGTTCTTCATGGCGATCTACACCCGCATGACCCGCGCCTCGATGCTCGATGCCAGCCAGCAGGACTTCGTCAAGACCGCCCGCGCCAAGGGGCTCAAGAACAGTGTCATCCAGCGACGTCACATCCTGCGCAACGCGCTGCTGCCGATCATCACCCTGGCCGGCCTGCAGGCGGGCCAGATGGTCGGCGGCGCCATCCTCACCGAGACGGTGTTCGCCTGGCCCGGCATCGGCCGACTGATGTTCGAGGCGCTGCAGCAGCGCGACTACAACCTGCTGCTGGGCATCTTCTTCTTCTCGGCGGCCCTGGTGATCCTGTTCAACATCATCACCGACCTCGTCTACGGACTGGCCGACCCGCGCATCAAGGAGGGCTCATGAGCTTCTTCGCCCGCTTTGCCCAGAACCGCGGCGCCCTGATCGGGCTGATCATTCTCCTCACGATCATCGCCATGGCGATCCTTGCCCCGCTGCTGTTTCCCGAGTCGCCCTGGCGCATGGTGCAGCGCCCTTTTCTGCCACCCATGGAGGTCGACGGCTTTCCGCTCGGCACCGATACCATGGGCCGCAACGTGGCCGCGGGGCTGATGCACGGCGCCTGGGTGTCGCTGCTAATCGGCCTGGTCTCGACCACGGTGGCACTGGCCATCGGCGTACCGCTGGGTGCCATCGCCGGCTACTATGGCGGCCTGATCGACGACGCCCTGATGCGCTTTACCGAGTTTTTCCAAACCATTCCCAACTTCGCCCTGGCCATCGTGCTGGTGGCCATCATGCAGCCCAGCATCACCTCCATCGTGCTGGCCATCGCCATCGTCAGCTGGCCCCCGGTGGCGCGCCTGGTGCGCGCCGAGTTCCTGTCGCTGCGCAACCGCGAGTACGTCGAAGCGGCGCGCCTGGTGGGCCAGTCCAACACCACCATCATCCTGCGCCAGATCCTGCCCAATACCCTGTCGCCGATCATCGTGCTGGCCTCGCTGATGGTCGCCACCGCCATCCTGCTGGAGTCCGCGCTCTCCTTTCTGGGGCTTGGCGACCCCAACGTGATGTCGTGGGGCTACATGATCGGCGCGGCACGCACCGTGATCCGCCAGGCCTGGTGGCTGAGTTTCTTCCCCGGGGTGGCGATCCTGCTCACCGTACTGGCCCTCAACCTGGTGGGCGAAGGCCTCGACGACGCCTTGAACCCGAAACTCGCCCGCGAGCGCTCCTGAGGGGGGAAACACCATGACCGATAGCCAAGCGACGCCCCTGCTCAGCCTGCGTAATGTCAGCATCGCGCTGCCCAAGGGCGCCGACCGCGCCCTGGCCGTGGAGGACGTCAGCTACGACGTGTTTCGCGGCGAGATCCTGTGCGTGGTGGGCGAATCCGGCTCCGGCAAGTCGATGGCCGCCAATGCGGTCATGGGCCTGCTGCCCAAGGGCGTCTATACCAGCGGTGGCGAGGCGATCTTCGACGGCCAGGACCTGCTGCAACTCAGCGAAAAGCAGCACCGCACTCTGCGCGGGCTGCGCATCGGCATGATCTTCCAGGAGCCG
The DNA here is from genome assembly GCF_002286975.1 of Halomonas salipaludis. Taxonomy (GTDB): domain Bacteria; phylum Pseudomonadota; class Gammaproteobacteria; order Pseudomonadales; family Halomonadaceae; genus Franzmannia; species Franzmannia salipaludis. The sequence continues at coordinate 90,407 of NZ_NSKB01000001.1, read as the reverse complement.
ATGACCGCCCTCAATCCGTTGATGCGGGTCGGTGCCCAGATCGCCGAGGTGTTCGAGGCCCACGGCCAGTTCAATGGACGGGAGCGCCAGCAGAAGGCCCTGGCACTGCTCACTGAGGTCGGCATCCCGGACCCCGACAAGGCGATTCGCGCCTACCCCTTCCAGCTCTCCGGCGGCCAGCGCCAGCGGGTGATGATCGCCATGGCGCTGGCCCTGGAGCCGGAGCTGCTGATTGCCGACGAGCCGACCACGGCGCTCGACGTCACCACCCAGGCGCAGATCCTCGAGCTGATCCGCGACCTGCAGCAGCGTCGTGGCATGGCGGTGATGTTCATCACCCACGACTTCGGGGTAGTCGCCGAGATCGCCAACCGGGTCTGTGTGATGCGCTACGGCCAGATCGTCGAACTCGGCGAAGCCGAGGCGGTGCTCAAGCACCCCTCCCACGACTACACTCGGGCGCTGATCGAGGCGATTCCCAGCGATGTGATTCCCGAAGCGCGCGGCGCCGAGACCGATACCCCGCTGCTCGAGGTGGTGGGACTCAACAAGGTCTTCCGCTCCAAGGGCGGGCTATTCAAGCCGGCCCGCGAGGTACACGCCCTGCAAGACGTCTCTTTTTCGCTAGTCAAGGGCGAAACCATCGGTATCGTCGGTGAGTCGGGCTCCGGCAAGTCGACCCTGGGGCGCTGCGTGGTGCGCCTGGAGCGTCCGGACAGCGGCACCCTAAGCCTCTCCGGCACCGACTTCATGCACCTGCAGGGCGAGGCGCTGCGCCGCGAACGCCACCGCGTGCAGATGATCTTCCAGGACCCCTACGCCTCGCTCAACCCGCGCCACCGGGTCGGCTACGCCATCGCCCAGGGGCCCATCGCCAACGGCACGTCCAAGGGCCAGGCCATGGCCAAGGCCAAGGAACTGCTGGCACTGGTGGGGCTCGACGGCACCGACGACCGCTACCCCCACGAGTTCTCCGGCGGCCAGCGCCAGCGCATCGGCATCGCCCGGGCGTTGGCCATGCAGCCCGAGCTGATCGTCGCCGACGAAGCGGTCTCGGCGCTGGACGTATCGATCCAGGCCCAGATCCTCGAGCTACTGGAGGAGCTCAAGCAGAAGCTCTCGCTATCGCTGCTGTTCATCACCCATGACCTGCGGGTGGCGGCACAGATCTGCGACCACATCGTCGTCATGCAGCACGGACGCATCGTCGAGCAGGGGCCGGCCCGGGAGGTGTTCCTGGCGCCTCGCGAGGCTTACACTCGCGAACTGCTGGATGCCATTCCCGGCCGCGAGCACGAACTCGCCGATGCCTGACAAGGAGACCAAGCAACGAATGGATGCCCTGCTGAAAGAGATCGCCGCCATCGTCGGCGACGCCCATGTGCTGACCGGCGAAGCGGTCACCGCTCGCGTGGTGGACTGGATGACCGGCGCCCCCTGCCAGGCGGCGGCCATCGTGCGCCCGGCCAGCACCGAGGACGTCGCCGCGGTGATGCGCGCCTGCCACGCGGCACGCCAGCCAGTGGTCACCCACGGCGGCCTCACCGGCCTGGTACACGGCGCCGAGGCCAGCGATGATGAGCTGGTCATTTCGCTGGAGCGCATGGCCGCCATCGAGACCCTCGACCCGGTGGGCGCGACGCTCACCGTGCAGGCCGGCGCGCCGCTGCAGCGCGTCCAGGAGGCCGCCGAGGCGGCCGGCCTGCAGTTCGCCCTCGATCTGGGCGCCCGCGGCAGCTGCACCATCGGTGGCAATATCGCCACCAACGCCGGCGGCATCCGCGTGATCCGCTACGGCATGATGCGCCAGCAGGTGCTGGGGCTGGAGGCGGTACTCGCCGACGGTAGCGTGGTCAGCTCGATGAACCATATGCTCAAGAACAACGCCGGCTACGACCTCAAGCAGCTGTTCATCGGCAGCGAGGGCACCCTGGGTATCGTCACGCGTGCCGTGCTGCGCTTGCAGCCGCCCACGCCGGCGGTGCAGACCGCACTGGTCGCCTGCCCGAGCTTCGCCGCGCTCACCGGCCTGCTCGGCCACCTTGGGCGCTCGCTGGGCGGCAGCCTCGCCGCCTTCGAGGCGATGTGGCAGAGCCACTACCGGCTGCTGACGGTAGAGAGCCAACGCCATGCGCCGCCGCTGACGCCGGATGCGCCGTTCTATGCCATCGTCGAGTCGCTAGGCAGCGACCCCGACAGCCACGCCGCGCAGTTCGCCCAGGCCCTGGAAACGGCCCTCGAGCATGAGCTGATCGGCGATGCGGTGCTGGCCCACTCCGACAGTCAGCGCCAGGGGCTGTGGGCCATCCGCGAGGACATCGAGGGGCTGATCCAAGGCCTCTCGCCACTGTTCACCTTCGATGTCAGCCTGCCTATCGCGGAAATGGAGGGCTATGTCAGCAACGTCGAGGCGGCGATCCATCGCGACTGGCCGGCCGGCCGCGTGGTCACCTTCGGCCACCTCGGCGACGGCAACCTGCACCTCTCGGTGGGCGTCGGCAGCCAGGACCCGGCCACCCGGCGCGCAGTGGAGCAACACGTCTATGCGCCCTTGGCCGCGCTCGGCGGCTCGGTCTCCGCCGAGCATGGCATCGGCCTCGAAAAGCGCGACTACCTGGCGCTCTCACGCAGCCGGGAAGAGCTCGCCCTGATGCGCACCCTCAAGCAGGCCCTGGACCCCCATGGGCTGCTCAACCGTCATAAGGTCGTGGCGAACGACTGAACGCCGCCACCTCGTTTCACGCTTCTTTGGAGTCACCCATGCCCCGCTTTCCCGACCATCTCAGCGGCGACGGCCCCCACAACCCCTTCCCCGGCGTGCGCGTGCTGGAGCGCCGCCTGGGACGCGAGATCCCCCATCAGTTGGGCTCCAACGAGGGCCTCGACATGCCCCATCGCGCACTACGCGAGCACTTCGGCGACGCCATGGCCGAGCACGTCTACAGCTACGGCGACGCCGAGGCGCTGGGCATCCGCCAGCGCCTGGCCGAGCAGCAAGGCATTGCGCTGGACGCCATGCTGGTCGACGCCGGCGCCGACAGTCTGATCGCGCTGGCGCTGCGCGCTAGCGTGGTGTTCGGCGACTGCGTGGTGGGCACCGCCGGCACCTACCCCACCTTCGGCTACTTTGCCCGCGGCCAGGGCTGCCGGCTGGTGGAAATCGCCTACGACGAGGGGCCCGGCCGCCTGGCGCCGGACCTAGAGGCCCTGGCCCGCGCCGCCCACGACCACCAGGCGCGGCTGGTGTATCTCGCCAATCCCGACAATCCCAGTGGTCACCTGCACGGTGACGACGCCATCCTGTCGCTGCGCGCGGCCCTACCCGACGACTGCTGGCTGCTGCTCGACGAGGCCTACCATGACTTCCGCGAGGATGCCGGCAGCGAGTTCGGGCGCCGCGTGCTGCCCGGGGTGATTCGCCTGCGCACCCTGTCCAAGGCCCACGGCCTGGCCGGGCTGCGGGTCGGCTACGCCATCGCCGAACCCGAGACCCTGGCGGTGATGATGAAGGTACGGATTCACTATGCGGTGTCGACGCTGACCCAGGCTGCCGCCGAAGTGGTATTGGATGCCCCGGCGGAGAGCGATGCCCACGTGCGGGCGGTGCGCGCGCGCCGCGAGCGGCTCAGCGAGCACTTCCGCGCGCTGGGCGCCGACGTGCTGCCCAGCGCCACCAACTTCGTCGGCCTGCGTCTGCCCAGCGCCGAGCTGGCCGGGCGCGTGCATCGCGAGATGCTCGAGGCCGGCAAGCTGATCGCCCGCCCCGCCGACCCGGCGCTGGGCCACGTGCTGCGCATCACCGCGGTGGAGAACGCCCTGGCACCCGGGCAACTGGCCATCCTGGAAGCTGCCCTCGGTCGTTAGTAGGCAAGAATGCTCAGACTCAGTATGGTGATATTCACTAGCCTGCAAATAGTTATGACGACATGGATGCCATCCGACGCCACTCACTGCTAATTATCATACTCGGCAGTATGATCGTGACCTTGGCCACCGGCTTACGCCACGGTTTCGGGCTGTTTCTCGAGCCCATGAGCTCGGAGCTGGGCTGGGGCCGCGGTGTCTTCGCCACCGCTCTGGCGATTCAGAATCTACTCTGGGGGCTCTCGCAACCTTTTGCTGGCGCCCTGGCCGACCGATTCGGCGCTGCCCGAGTGGTGGTGGTGGGCGGCGCCTTCTACACCCTGGGCCTGGTGTTGATGGGGATCTCGGAATCGCCACTGGGCATGACCCTCTCCGCCGGGGTACTGATCGGACTGGGCCTCTCCGGCACCACCTTCTCGGTAATTCTTGGCGCCGTGGGACGTGCGGTGGCTCCAGAAAAGCGCAGCATGGCAATGGGCATGGTCAGCGCCGCCGGCTCCTTTGGTCAATTCGCCATGCTTCCTGGTACCCTCGGCCTGCTGGGGTGGCTGGGATGGTCGGCAGCGCTGCTGGCGATGGGGGCTATCGCCGCGCTGATGCTGCCCCTTGGTGCCATGCTACGTGATCGCCCCTCAGCCAAGGCCACCAGCGATATCAGCCTAGCCACCGCACTCAACGAGGCCTCCAACCATCGCGGTTTCTGGCTACTCAGTCTGGGGTTCTTCGTCTGCGGTTTTCAGGTGACATTCATCGGTGTCCACCTGCCCGGCTACCTCTTCGACAGCGGTATTGCCGTGCACGTTGGCAGCACGGTGCTGGCCCTGGTCGGCCTGTTCAATATCTTCGGGACCTACGCCGCCGGGTGGCTGGGAGGACACTATTCGAAGCCACGCCTACTCACCTGGCTTTACCTGATCCGCGGAGTCGTCATCGCCCTTTTCCTGCTCACCCCGCTAAGCCCGCCCAGCGCCTACTTGTTCGGCATCGCCATGGGGCTTCTGTGGCTCTCTACGGTGCCGTTGACCAATGGCATTGTGGCCTCGGTCTTCGGCGTGCAGCACCTTTCCATGCTGGGCGGCATCGTCTTCCTCTTCCACCAGCTCGGCTCCTTCTTAGGCGTCTGGCTGGGGGGCTACCTTTACGACATCCACGGTGACTACGACATGGTGTGGAACATCGCCATCCTGCTTTCGGTGGCGGCTGCAGCTCTCCACTGGTTCATCAACGAACAACCCATCAACCGCACCACTCCCAGCGAGATCAGCGCATGAGCCTGGCTACGCGACTTGCCGTGCTGGCGCTACTGAGCGGTGCCCTGCTGCTGACATGGTGGGGTTGGCACGCCCTCGACCCCGGCATGCTGCTGCTCGGCAGCCGACTATGCTGAGTGGTACCTCGTGAAGCGTCAGCCGCTGTCGAGACATCTATACTGCGCTGCAGCACGCATGCGGATTGAGCATTAGGCCAAAGCCATTGCCGCGCAATGGAGCGTCAAACGCCCTACTCCCTGCCTTCCTCCCAGCTAGGCCGAACCAGCTGGTGTGGCCTCAGCAGCGTCCCTTCTTGCGCTGCCCCGGCGGGCAGAAACCACCGCGGCGACGGTCGTCATAGTGGTAGTAGTGATGGGAATTCCGGCTGCCACGATGGTGGCGATGATCGCGGCCATCGATCTCGATCAGCGGTTCGGGGGTAATCCGCGCCGGCGAGTAGCTGCAGCCGGCCAGGGTCAGTGCCACGGCAGCAATCGTCAGGGGTAACAGTCGCATGGTCTTGCCTCATGAGGATAAGGAAACAGTCCGTTATCCCCTTCGCTCCCGGTTCGGCCGGCATCTCGACCCCGCTTGGGGTCGCGCCTCTGATGGGCGGGCAGGCTCGAACAGCGTTCATTAATTACTATATCCGATCTCTGCCACCAACAAGCGTCCAGAATATGGAAACAATATGACGCTAGGCGCGCCTTAGGCGTTATAGACCACCTCCCCCAGCTCGCCGAGGTCGTACCCCCCGGCCCGCGCCGCCCAATCCCGGCAACGCGGGTCGTGGGCGAAGCGCATCAGCCGCTGCAACGGCGCCTCGAAGTAGCTACGGCGGCGCAGCAGCAGGTCGAAGCACTCATCGTGCAGGCCGATGAAATCGAGCCCATGACGCCGGGCCGCCGCCTCCACCCCGAGCCCCGCATCGGCATCCCCACGGCGCACTGCCAGCGCCAGGTCATCCTCGCTCAGCGCCACGTTGGGACTCAGGTCGAGTGCCTCCAGGCGCATGCCGGCCCGCGCCAGCAGCAGCGACAACAGCCGCTCGGCACCGGCGTCCGGCTGGCGATGGGCCAGCACCACCTGGGGCCTGGCCAGGTCGGCGAGCCCGGCAATGTCCAGCGGATTGCCGGGGGCCAGCATCAGCCCCTGGCGGCGCCGTGCCCAGCGGATCGCCACCAGGTCACGCATACCGCCCAACCCCAGTGCCAGCGGGTCATTGTAGCGCCCGCTATCCGGGTCGAGCAGATGCACGCCGGCCACCAGCGCCTGCCCCGCCAGCAGCCGGCGCACGCCGTCACCGCTGCCGTGGCATAGCGTCGCCAGTTGCGAGCCCGACTCGCGCACCGCCCACTCCAGCAGTGGGTCCTGACTGCCGGCGAGGATCGCCGCCAGTGGCTCGCGGCTGCGCTGGTCGCCCTCCAGATGGTTCATCAGCCACAGGTCCAGCGCCTGGCGCGGAAACAGCAGCTTGCCGGTCACCCGGGTGCAGGGGACCAGTTCCTGGCGTACCAGGTCGTAGAGCTTGCGCTCCTTGAGGCGCAAGTAATCGGCGGCCTCGCGGGTGGTGAGGTAGGCGTGGGCGGTCATGGCAGGCCTTTCAGGCGTCAAGGGTGGCATTTGGCTGCATAGGGCTGCATTGATTACAGCACATGATGCATATAACGGCATAACGGCACATCATGCAGCGACCTGCATGGAGCCCGTAATGCCACTCGCCGACAACGCCTTTTCCACCGCGCTGACCCTGATCGTTACCCTCGACCCGGCGCTGCTGAATATCGTCAGCCTGTCGCTGCAGGTGTCGCTGAGCGCCGTGCTGATCGCCGCCATGATCGGCCTGCCACTGGGCGCGGCGCTGGCGCTGTGGGCCTTCCCCGGCCGCGGTGCGGTGGTCGTGGTGCTCAACGCCTTCATGGGTCTGCCGCCGGTAGTGGCCGGCCTGATGGTCTATCTGATGCTGTCACGGGCCGGGCCGCTGGGCAGCCTCGGGCTGCTGTTCACGCCCACCGCCATGGTCATCGCTCAGGTGGTGCTGGTACTGCCCATCGTCGCCGCCCTGACCCGCCAGCATATCGAGGCGTTGCTCGCCGAATACCGCGAGCAGTTGACCTCCTTCGGGATGGGGCGCGCGCGCATGATGCCGACCCTGCTGTGGGACGCCCGGGTGGCCCTCACCACCGTGGTACTGGCCGGCTTCGGCCGCGCCAGCGCCGAGGTCGGCGCGGTATTGATCGTGGGGGGCAATATCGACGGCGTGACCCGGGTGATGACCACCGCCATCGCCCTGGAGACCAGCCGCGGCAACCTGGCGCTGGCGCTGGGCCTGGGCCTGGTACTGCTGCTGCTGGTGGCCTGTGTCAACGGCGCCGCGCACCTGCTCGGCGAGCGCGCCAGGAGGCAGATGGGATGAGCGACTTGAGCCAACCGCATCTGGCCCAGGCCACGACGGCCCCGATGCTACCGCTATCGCTCGACGGCGTGCGCTTCAGCCATCGAGGCCAGCGCCTGCTGGGCGACATCGACCTTCGCCTGGGCGCCGGCCGCAGCCTGATCATGGGGCCCAACGGCGCCGGCAAGAGCCTGCTGATGCGCCTCTGCCACGGCCTGTTGACACCCAGCGTCGGGCAGATCCGCTGGAACGGTCAGCCGCTGAGCCCGGCGCTGGCACTGCGCCAGGCGATGGTCTTCCAGCGCCCGGTACTGCTCAAGCGCAGCGCCCAGGCCAACCTCACCTATGTGCTGGCGATCCGCGGCTGCCCGCGGCGCCTGCGCAAGGCCCGCGCCCAGGCAGCGCTGGAACGCTTCGGCCTGGCCTCGCTCGCCCAGCGCCCGGCGCGGGTGCTCTCCGGCGGCGAGCAGCAGCGCCTGGCGCTGGCCCGGGCCTGGCTGCTGGCGCCCGACATCCTGTTTCTCGACGAGCCCACCGCGGCCCTCGACCCCGCCGCGATTCGTGCCGTCGAGGAGGCGGTCAATCAGTTTCATCAACGCGGCACCAAGATCGTGATGACCACCCACGATCTCAACCAGGCGCGCCGCCTGGCCGACGACGTGGTGTTCCTCAACGCCGGACGGCTGCTCGAGCACAGCCCCGCCGAGCGCTTCTTCGATACGCCCCAGAGCAGCGAGGCCGCCGCCTTCGTACGCGGCGAGCTGCCCTGGTAGCTGGCAAGCAGCGCCGCTAGAACAGCGCTACCATGACAACAAGGAGCTCCCATGCCACGTCGCCATCTACTCTCGACCTTCGCGCTAGGCATCGCCCTCTCGGCGCCACTCGCCACCGCTGAAGAGCGCTTTATCACCCTGGCCTCGACCACCTCCACCGAGCAGTCGGGGCTGTTCGCCGATATCGTGCCGCAGTTTCGCAAAGCTAGCGGTATCGACGTCCGCGTGGTTGCGGTGGGCACCGGCCAGGCCTTCGAGATCGCCCGCCGTGGCGATGCCGACAGCCTGCTGGTTCATGATACCCAGGGCGAGGAGCAGTTCGTCGCCGATGGCTATGCCAGCGAGCGCCTCGACGTGATGTACAACGACTTCGTGCTGATCGGCCCCCGCGACGACCCGGCCGGCATCGCCGACGCCGACAGCGCGCTCGACGCCTTTAGCCGTATCGCCGAGAGCGGCACACCGTTCGCCTCGCGCGGCGACGACAGCGGTACCCACCGCGCCGAGCAACGCTTCTGGCAAGACGCCGGGGTCGATACCGCCGGCGGCTGGTACCGCGAGCTGGGCAGCGGCATGGGCCCGACCCTCAACACCGCGGCGGGGATGGACGCCTACGTATTCGCCGACCGCGCCACCTGGCTGGCCTTCGACAACCGCCAGGATCTCGCCATCCTGTTCGAGGGTGACGAAGCGCTGTTCAACCAGTACGGCAGCCTGCTGCTGGACCGCGAACGCCACCCGCACCTCAAGCACGACCTCGCCGCACAGTGGCACCAGTGGCTGGTCTCGGACCAGGGCCAGGAGGCGATTGCCGGCTACGCCATCGACGGCGAGCAGCTATTCTTTCCCAACGCCGAGTGAGAGGCCAAGGCTTGCGCCGGGGCTGACATAGGGCCTTAACATCACGGTCATGCCACACGTTCACTCTCTCAGCGTGGCTTCCCCTATCCGGCTTAGAACAAACGCGAGGCTTGAAATGAAGACGCTCCCCTTGATGCTCACTTGCGCTGGCCTGGCAGCACTGCTGCTCACCCCTATCAACGGCGCCGCCCAGGACGATATCGCCGCTGCCGGCCACGTTACCCTGGGGCCCCGCCCACTGTTCCTGGTCCAGGACATGGATGAAGCGACCCAGCGCTCACGCGAACTCAAGGCAGAGCTGCTGAACTGCGCGGCCAATACCGGCGAGTGGCAGCGCAGCGACTTCAGTATCAGCCACCGCGGCGCCCCGCTACAGTTCCCCGAGCACACCCGTGAATCCTTCCTCGCCGGTGCCCAAATGGGGGCCGGCATCCTCGAGTGCGACGTCACCTTCACCGCCGACCAGGAGCTCGTCTGCCGCCACTCCCAGTGCGACCTCCACACCACCACCAACATCGTCGCCACCGAGCTGGCCCAGCAGTGCAGCGTGCCGCCGGCGTTCAACGAGGCGGGCGAACTGACCAACGCCGCTGATATTCAGTGCTGCACCAGCGATATCACCCTGGCGGAATTCCGTACCCTCGAGGGCAAGATGGAGGGGGCCAACACCGCAGCCACCAGCATCGACGGCTACTTGGCCGGCACCCCCGGCTGGCGTACCGACCTCTATGCCACCCGCGGTACCCTGATGAGCCATGCCGACAGCATCGAACTGTTCAAGGCGCTGGGCGTGAAGATGACCCCGGAGCTCAAGGCACCCAGTGTCGAGATGCCGTTCAACGGTATGAGTCAGGCCGATTACGCCCAGAAGATGATCGACGAGTACAAGGCCGCCGACGTGCCGGCCAGCGACGTCTACGCCCAGTCGTTCTCGCTCGACGACGTGCGCTACTGGATCGACAACGAGCCTGAGTTTGGCGAGCAGGCCGTCTACCTCGACGGTCGCTATAGCCAGGACGATTTCGATCACAGCGACCCCGCCACCTGGTCGCCGAGCATGGCAGAGCTGGCCGACCAGGGCGTGCAGATCCTCGCCCCGCCGATGTGGATGCTGCTGGCCTCCAACCCCGACGCCGCTGACGACGAAAGCCACATCGTGCCCTCGCTCTACGCCGAGCGCGCCAAGGCTGCCGGGCTCGACCTGATCGCCTGGACCTTCGAACGCTCCGGCCCGCTGACCGAAGACGGCGAGTGGTACCACCGCACTACCGATGACGTGATCGACAAGGAGGGCGACAAGCTGCTCAGCCTCGATGTGCTGGCCCGCGATGTCGGCATCATCGGCCTGTTCAGCGACTGGCCCGCCACCGTGACCTTCTACGACAACTGCATCAACGCGAGTCGCTGAGTCACATGTCTTTCGAGCAGGTGAGCCTTGGCAATATCGGCATGAAGGGGCGGGTTGTCGCCAAGCGCGTCAACGCCTTAGTTCGTCACTACGATACTCACCGCGCGATGGCCGTGGTGGGGCCGGTCATCTCGCTGCTCCTGCTGATCGTGGTGGACTCACTGTCAGGCTCGTTTTGAGCGGCTCGTTCCCGCCCCCGTGCGCCCGCCTCAGGCGGAGCGCACGGGGATCTCCCGCTTCTTGCGGCGAACCAGCGCGCCGCTACCTACCAGCATGCCCAGGGTGATCACGCCTGCCGCCAGGGCCAGCAACGGCGTGGCCTCGGCGTAGCCGGCCACGATCAGCACCAGTGTCGAGAGCAGCGGCGTGGCGTAGGCCAATAGCCCGAGCAGGTGCAGGTCGCCGTGCTTGACGCCGATATCCCAGGTGAAGAAGGCACTGCCCACCGGCCCCAACCCCAGCCCGGCCACACCCAGCCACGCACTGCCCTGGGGCCAGCGCGTGGCCTCGAATAGGCCGTGGCAGGTGAAGGCCAGCAACGAGGTGACCAAGCAGAAACCGCCCACGGCGCTGGTCGGCACCGCTTTCTTGGCTCGCGATAGCACCGAATAGCCGCTCCACACCAGGGCACAGGCGAAGGCCGCCCCATAGCCCAGTACGCTGCCGCCAGCGCCCAGATCGCCGCCAATCAACAGCGCCGCCCCGGCAAAGCCCAGCAGCCCGCCCAGTACATGCCTGGGCAGCAGTCGCTCCCCCGGCAGCAGGCCGACGAACAGCACGATGAGCAACGGCCACAGATAGCTGATCAGCCCCGCATTGGCCGGCGGTGCGTTCTGCTGGGCGACGAAGTAGAGCGCGTGATAGCCGAACAGTCCGCCCACTCCCAGCGCCCACACCGAAGGCGCCTGACGCAGCGGCGCCGTGAACGACTCACGCCGCCCCAGGCTCCAGGCCAGAAAGCACAGGAAGGCGATGCCGAAGGCCAGCCCGGTGAGCAGGAACGGCGGCACCGGCCCGGAGAACTGCGTCAGGGTGGCGAGCAATGCCCAGTTGAGAATGGTGGTGGCCCCGATGGCCGTGGCCTGACGGCGGGAGAGCGATAACATGGCGCAAGCCTCATCAACAACGTCGAGGCTTCAGCATGCCGTTCAGGCCATGCTGTCGCTTGTCGAATCCTGACCTCTACGCCGCCACTTGCCGGGCGACACCCCATGCCACTGGCGGAAACTCTTGGAAAAATGGGCGCTGTCGGCGAATCCGCAGTGCTGGGCCAGCTCGGTCAGCGAGACATCGTCGCTCAGCAGCAGCGCGCGAGCCAGTGCCAATCGTTCCCGCACCAGCCATTCGTGGGGCGATTGGCCTGTCAGCATACGGAACTGGCGGGCGAAGACGGCCTCGGCCAGGTGGCAGCGGCGGGCCATCTCGGCCACGCGCCAGGGGTGCGCCAGGTCGGCGCGCATGGCAGGCAGCAGATCGAGCAGCTTGAGCCGCGGCGGCACCAGCCGACGCCCACCGGCTCCAAGCGCCAGCTCGAGCCAGCGGGCCAGCGCCTGGTCGGTGCCGCCAAGCCTTTCTCCCTGGGACACCAGCGGCTCCGGCAAACGCCGCGCCGAGCCTTCGAACAAGCCATCCAGGACCAGCGCCTCGCACCACCCCTCGGGGAGGTCGAGCACCAGCACGCGGTTGTCTCCCGGCGCCAGATAATGATGCAGGTCGCCGCTGGCTACCGGGGCCAGCACACCGCGGGTCACGTGAATGAGCCGCCCTGCCGCTTCCAGTTCCAGGGCACCGTCTAGCCCCAGCAGTAACTGGTGAAAACCGTGGCGATCGCTCAGTTCGCGATCAGGATAGCTGCGGGTTTCGACAAGAAGGCTGTCCATGACATGTCCAGGCATTATGGTAGTGCTTCTTGAACCGTCGGGTAATGGGGTTCTGGTCCCGTATCGAGCATGCTACGACCGAAACAGGATAACGTATCGCATCCTTGGACGGTGGCCGAATTTAGCTAAGCTGAACCAGGCAATGCATGGCAGGCAGCGGCCCAAGTGCGCTGCCGCTCATCGCCCAGTTCGGTGCACCCACCGTTCTTGGCTTCACGCTGATACTCACCGTGGCCTGGCTGATCTTCGGCCTGCTCTACTTCGGCCGCATGGTACCGGAGCGAGGGCGCGGCAGGTGGAAGTGACTCAAGTGCTGGAGCCTACCGACCGCCTGAGCCATAGTGTCTATGGGCTCATCAAGAGAACCGGGAAAGCATGCTGCCTATCCAAGGAATCGATCATCTGGTGCTGCGCATCCGCGACACCGACGCCATGCTCGCCTTCTACTGTGACGTGCTGGGCTGCACGGTGGAGAAGCGTCAGGAAGAGATCGGCCTGATCCAGCTGCGCGCCGGAAGCAGCCTGATCGACCTGGTACCCGTGGCAGGCCAACTGGGACAGCGTGGCGGCGCCGCCCCGGGCCGCGAGGGGCGCAATCTCGATCACTTCTGCCTGCGCCTGGAGCCCTTCGACGAGGAGGAGATTCGCCGACACCTAGCCACGCACGACATCGAGGCCGGCGAACTCATGCAGCGCTACGGCGCCGAGGGCACAGGCCCTTCGCTCTACCTCGAAGACCCCGAAGGCAACACCATCGAGCTCAAGGGGCCTCCCACCATCTGAGCATCACCGTCGGAGAAGCTGCACCGAGGTGGCAAACAAGCCGACCATCAGGGTTTCGCCTTGCGCTTGCCCGCCTGGGCGCGCAGGGCGGCCTCGAAGGAGCGGCGTGCCCAGGCGGCAGCCAGCTCGCGGTCCTCGAACAGCTCCTCCGGCGCCTGGTAATAGGACATTTGCACCACCCTGCCGCCCTTGTCGTACGCGAACGGCTCGAGCCCCTCGCGCTCGAAGTCGCCCAGGTTGTACTCATCGACCTTGAGATAGAGCGTCTCGTCGGCCACCAGCGCGAACATCAGGCCATCGTGATAGATGCCGTGGCCGCCGAACATGCGCCGTGCGGTGATGGGGCCAAACAGCTCGAACACGTCGCGCAGCGAATCGGTATATTCGCTCACGGCATCTCCTCCATGCCTATGGGATGTCCATCATTCTGGCTTACGACCGGCTCAACTCAAAGCCATCGGCCTGCCCACGCAAAGCGCCTCACTCAGCTCGGTGGGCAGCTCGCGGTAGGCGGCATCGGGTTCGGCCCCCAAGCCATCGAGAATGCGCGTGAAGAAGGCGCGCCCGGCGACCACGGCGACGATGTCGAATATTTCGTCGTCGGCAAGCCCATGGGCGCGCAGTGTTTCGATATCCTCTGCACCGACCTCCTGAGCGCGGCAGGCCACCTTGGCGGCAAAGGCCATGATGTCGCACTCGGCCTCGTCGAGCGCACCTTTCTCTCCGAGCACCATGGCCTGGGTGGCCGCCATGCCCACCAGCTCCGAGAGGAACTTGGCATGTGCCAAGGAGCAGTAGGAGTTGCCCAGGGCACGGGCGGCGGCAACGGTCACCAGCTCGTAGCGGCGCGCCTCCATGGGGCGGCGGACAGTGGCGATCAGCGTCGCCCAGGCCTTCATCACCTCGGGGCGATGACAGAACAGCCGGGCATAGTTGGGCAGGTAGCCGAAGTGCGCCTGCTGGCGCTGATACATGGCCTGCACCTCGCCTTCGGCCTGCTCGGGTGGCGTCGTTGCGATATAGCTCATGGGTCTCTCTCCCTCAGGCCGTGACGGAACGTGGATGTAGCCAAGTCGGCAGCAGCAATTCGGTGTCGATGATGGCCTCGGCGTCATATGCAACGCCGCACTCAGCAAGATGACGGCCCAGGCTGCCGTCGTGCCATGCCTCGAACAGTTCGCTGCAGCCCCCGATGGATTGACCGTCGATGAAGATTTGCGGGATGGTCGGCGCTCCGCAACGCCGCGCCAGCACTGGGCGCAGGCGCACCCCCATGTCGCCGGCCTGATAGGCGGGTGAGTCGAGATCCACGCTCAGGTAGTCGACCCCCAGGCGGTCGAACAACTTACGCGCCGACCAACAGAACTCGCACCAGGCCAGCGCGAACATCACCACCGGCGTCTGGGTCAGGTAGTCGTCGAGCCGGCGCTCGGCCTCGATATCGCTGACCGCCTCCTGTGGCGTGACAACCTGCGATACGGGAGTGACAGCCGGCGTGTCGAAGCGACAACCTGGCGTTGAGCGCGACAGCGCCAGCTCCTCCTCGTTCATCTCGTCCTCGATACCCTCGAACAGCGGCGTGGACTGGTAGCGCTCGCCGGTGTCGGGCAGCATGCAGACGATATGGCTGCCGGCCGGCGCCCGCCGAGCCACCTGCAAGGCCGCGGCCAGGGTCGCACCGGCAGATATGCCGACGAAGATCCCCTCCTTGCGGGCCAGCTCTCGGGCCAGCCGCAGCGCCTCCTCCCCGGCCACCGGCACGACGTCGTCCACTACACCGGCGGCTACCGCCTGCTGGGTCAGCGGCGAGATGAAGTCGGGGCTCCAGCCCTGCATCAGGTGCGGGCGGAAACGCGGATGACTGACGCCTGCCGGCTGCGCCTCGCCGCTGCCCAGCAGCGGAGCGTTGTCGGGCTCGGCCACGACGATGCGAATACGCGGATCGGCCGCCTTGAGCACCCGGGACACGCCCTTGAGCGTACCGCCGGTGCCGAAGCCGCTGACCCAGGCATGAATCGGCTCGCCCTGCATGTCGTCGAGTATCTCCCTTGCCGTGGTGCGGCTGTGCACCTCGGCGTTGGCCTCGTTCTCGAACTGGCGGCACAATAAGTAGCCGTGCTTGTCTGCCAGTTCGATTGCCTTGGCCAGCATGCCGCTGCCCTTCTCGGCGGCCGGCGTCAGTACCACGCGGGCACCGAGGAAACGCAGCAGCCGGCGCCGCTCCAGGCTGAAGCTTTCCGCCATGGTCACCACCAGCGGGTAGCCTTTGCGTGCGCAGACCATGGCCAGGCCGATGCCGGTGTTGCCACTGGTGGCCTCGATGACCGTCTGGCCCGGGTGCAGGTCGCCGCTGCGCTCGGCTGCCTCGATCACCGCCAGCGCCATGCGATCCTTCACCGAGCCCATGGGATTGAAGGCCTCCACCTTCACGTATACGTTGACGTCCGGCGGCGCCAGGCGATCCAGGCGTACCAGTGGGGTACGACCGATGGTTTCGAGAATGCTGATGTATCGAGTCATGTGAGGCTCCTCGGGATGGGGTCCGAGTAGAGACTCGCTCAGGTCCGAGTAAGCAGGCGTGGTAACCAGCGTGGTTTTTTGCCGGTGCGACGCAGCCTGCAGTCAGGCTCGTGGACACTGCGCAGGCTATACTGATTGGGATGCCTCACAGGGCCGGGAAATGAACGCGCTGACCCTCAATCTGCTTGGCGATCTCGAAGTGATTCGGGACGGACAGGTATTGGCGCTGCCGCCCTCGAAGAAGACACGCGCCCTGCTCGCCTATCTGGCGCGCCACTCGCGCCCCCTGAGCCGGGAACACCTGTGCGACCTGCTCTGGGAACTACCTGACGACCCACGGGGCTCGCTGCGCTGGAGCCTGTCGAAGCTGCGCCGCCTGATGGACACCCCAGGCCGAGCCCGGCTCATGGCCGACCGGCGAGGCGTGGGCCTGGATACCACGGACATCGATGTCGATGTGGCTGGCCTGCATGCCGTTCAGTTGACGGCCGCCGCCATCGAAACCCTCGAACGCACCGCCTGCCGCTACCGCGGCCCTTTTCTCGAGGGGCTGGAACTGGCCAACTTCCACGACTTCCACGGCTGGTGTCTGGCCGAACGCGAAGCCGCCCTGCGTGCCCAGACGACGTTACTGGCGGCCCTGGTCGAGCGTCTCGTCGATACTCCCGAGCGCGCCCTTCCCCACGCTCACGCCTGGGTGCGCCTTGCCCCCTTCGACGAAGCGGCACGCGCCGAACTGGTGCGCCTGCTGCTGGCCTTGCATCGCCCACGCGACGCCGAACAGCAGCTGCAGCTGGGCGTGCGCCTCAGCCGCGAGGCTGGCCTGCAACCCGGCGGCCAGTTGCTGCGTGCCTGGCGCGAGGCCAAGCAAGCCCAAGGCCCACTGCCGATCAGTACCGACACGGCGTTGCCACCTCGCTCCACTCCCAACCGTGGGCTACCCGCCCTGGAGGGCGACACCCTGGAAGTGATGCGCTGGGCGGCGCTGCTGGCTCCCGCCCCCGACCCCGCTACGCTGGGCCAGGTCTCTGGGCTCGACACCAACCGAATCGGCATCGCGCTGGAGTTCGCCGAACGTCACCAGTGGCTCTCCATCAGCGCCGAAGGGCTGCGCTTTACCCACGCTGAAGCGGCCACCGAGCTCTACCAGGCGATTTCGCCGGCACGGCGTCAGGCCATGCATCGGCGTATTGCCGAATGGCTGGCCGCAAGGCCCCTCAACGATATGCGCCAGGCCAGCAGCCTGGTTCACCACGCTCATGCCAGCGGCGACCTCGAACTGGCTACCCGAGCAGTGATCGAAGCCGGACGCTACTGCCTGCGTATCCTCGCCAACCAGGACGCCCAGCGCTTCGCCCAGCGAGGCCTGGCACTGATCGAGGACATGACCGGCACCCGGCGTATCTGCCTGGCCCTGGAACTACACGATATCCTCTATAGCGCCGCGCCCCTGGCGGATTGGGAGAGTGGCGCCGGCGAAGTAGTGGCGCTTGCCGAGCTGGCCCTGGAACAGGGCGCACTCGCCCATGCGCGGCTCGGCTACCAACTGGCTAGCCATATACGCTGGGCCCACGGCCAGTGGGGTGATGCTCATGAGCAGGCACTGCAAGCGGAGCGCGCAACACGCTGCGCCGGGGGCCGCGAACAGGTCATCGCCATGGCTGAAACCGCCCGCTGCCTGGCGATGCTGGAACGCGACCTGCACCGGGCGGTCGAGCTGCTCAGCGAAGCGCGCGAGCTGGCCATCCAGCTGCGTATCGGCCACCCCGCCATCCCCCTGGCCCAAGGCCTGCTCAGCCTGCATGAGGATCGTTTCGATAAAGCAGCGAGCTACTTCATGGAGGCCCGCACCCTGTGCAGAGCCATGGGTGATCGGCTGGGTGAGTTCCAAGCGCTGGAGACGCAGTTGCTGATCGACCTGGAGCGTGACGACTACGCACGGGCCCGGGAACGCTGCGCCCTGCTGCAGGAGCTCGGCAAACGCCTGCGCGACGGCAGCGAGGCACCCTATGCTGCTGCCGCGCAGGCCTTGTGCCACTATGCCCTGGAGGACGACCCCGCCCCCTTCAGCGTCGCCCTCGTCACCCTGCGCCACGCCGATGCGCGCCATCGCCTGGCCGTGCTGTTGTTGCAAGCAGCCCGGCTCGACCTCTCACGTGCACGAACCGAAAGTGCCAGGCACCGCGCCAGCGAAGCCCTGGAGCACGCAAGGGTGCTCGAACGCCTCAGCGAGCAATTGCTGGCCCACGCGCTGCTGGCCGAATGTGCCCAGCGCCTTGGCGACACGGCCGGCTGGAAACAGCATACCCAGGCCGCCGAAGCACTGGCGCGACAGCCCGTTGCCGGCTGGGCTCGACGGCGCTGGCAAGCGCTGCTGAGCCAGCCCGCAGCCGAGGACGAAGCATGATCGACGTCATCCTGGAACGCGACTTCGAGCGCCCCCTCGAATCGCCGCTGGTACGCTCACTGACCGAGGCGGCCCAGCCGTGTTTCGACCTGTATCGGATCCAATGGCAGGAGAGCCTGCTGGCACGCGATGGACGCCGCCTGGTCTGCCATTTCCAGGCCCCCGACATCGAATCGGCGCGTATCGGCCTGCGCCAGGCCGGCGCCGACATCAGCTCGCTGTGGGGCGGCAGCGTGCACGATCCCCCCGGCCTGAAGGCCACGGAGCTGGCGACCGCCAACGTCCTGGTCGAGCGCCACTTCGCCGCCCCTGTCACCTTCGAGGCGATCCAGGCCCTGGAGAACGCCGGAGCCGCCTGCCTATCCAACCATCGCGTGCGCTTCCTGCGCAGCCATTTCTCTCTCGACCGGCGGCGCATGCACTGCCTCTACCAAGCGCCCGATGCCGAATCGGTACGCCTGGCCCAGCATCAGGCCGGCATGCCGGTCAGCCGCATCTGGGCCTTTCAGCGTATCGCACCGGCCGATACCACGGCGCAGCCTTGAAAAACCACGCCCTCTCCCACGCTGGGTCTCACGTGCCCCACCGAATCTCGTTCCTGACCGCTGACGGTCACCCACGACGAGAAAAAAGCGAGAGGAGAGTTCCATGCACACCACTACTCAACAGATCGACAACGGCGTCAATGTCACCGCCCTGCTGGGCGCCCGCGAAGCGCTGGCCCAGGCCCCGCAGGCCGCCCGCTTCACCTGGCGCGCTCACTGCGACTGGATTCGCGGCACGCACAGCCAGATCGCCGTCGAGGACTTCCACGGCCTCGGCGAAACCCAGCGGCATCGCTCACGCTTCACCTACCAGGCGGACCACCCCGACGTGTTCGCCGCCGAAGACCACGGTCCCACCCCGGTGGAGTACGTGCTGGTCGGGCTGGCCGCCTGCCTCACCGCCGGTGTTGCCGCCGTAGCCCAGCATCGCGGCATCCAGCTGCGCTCGGTCAAGGCCATGGTGGAGGGCGACATGGACATCCAGGGCATCCTCGGCATGGACCCGGAGGTGCGCAACGGCTTCGACGACATTCGCGTGACGTTCGAGATCGACGCCGACGCCAGCCACGCGGATATCGAGGCGCTGGTCGCCCAATCGCAGAAGCGTTCGGCCGTGTACGACCTGCTGACCAATCCCAGCCACGTGAAGGTCGAGCTGAAATGAAGCGTGTGACCGCCGTGGTCATCGGCGCCGGGCACGCCGGGCTCGCCATGAGCCATCATCTGACCCGGCACGGCATCGACCATGTGGTGCTGGAACGCGGCGAGGTGGCCAACGCCTGGCGCCACGAACGCTGGGAGTCGCTGCGCTTGCTCACGCCCAACTGGCAGTGCCGTCTGCCCGGGCAGGCCTACACTGGGCCGGAGCCGGAAGGCTTCATGAGCATGCCGGAGTTGATCGCCTTTCTCGATGACTATGCACGGGGCCTTTCGGCCCCGCTGTATACCGCGACCGAGGTGCTCGCGCTGCGCCAGGAGGAAGACGGCTACCGAATCATCACCAACCGCGGCGAATGGCGCTGCCGCGCGGCGATCATCGCCACCGGTGCCTGTCAGCTGCCTGTCGTGCCTACCATGGCGGCGGCCCTGCCGCCATGGATCATGAGCCTGACGCCGCATGCCTACCGTCACCCAGGGCAGCTGCCAGAAGGCGGCGTGCTGGTAGTGGGCGCCTCGGCCACCGGCGTACAGCTGGCCGACGAGCTTCAGCGCAGCAGTCGACCCGTGACTCTGGCCGTGGGGCAGCACCTGCGCCTGCCGCGACGCTACCGCGGCCGTGACATTCAATGGTGGCTTGAGCACGCGGGCATGCTCGACCAGCGCTTCGACGAGGTGGACGATCTCGCCCGCGCCCGGCGTCAACCTTCGCCGCAGCTGCTGGGCAACGCCACGTCCGAGGATCTCGACCTCAACGTTCTGAGCGGGCGTGGCGTTCGCCTGGTGGGGCGTCTGGCTGGCCTTGTCGGTTCTCGGCTGCAGTTCTCGGGCTCGCTGGCCGTTCACTGCACCGCCGCGGATCTCAAGCTGGCGCGGCTGCTAGACAACCTGGACGCCTGGGCCAGCGCCCACGACTGGCACGGCGCCCTGCCGACTCCGGAGCGCCCGGCGCCCACTCGGGTGCCGCCGCGGCCCTGCCTGGGCCTCGACCTGGCTGCCGGTGAGATCAAGACGGTGCTCTGGGCCACGGGCTTTCGTCCCGACTTCAGTTGGCTCCAGGTACCGGTATTCGATACCCGCGGGCGCCTGCGTCACGAAGGCGGCGTGGTGGCTCCCGGCCTCTACGCCATGGGCCTGCCGTTCATGCGCAGGCGCAAGTCGGGCGCCATCCACGGCGCCGATGCCGACGCCGCCGAACTCAGCGCCCACCTGGCCGCCTGGTTGGCCAAGGTGAGAACGCACCACGGCAGCTTTGCCTAAACCCTGAAAACGCCAAGACCCAGCCGCTCGGTGTGAGCGGCCGGGTCTTCATTCGCTCTGGATTTCGTTCTCAAACCATCCTCAATCGAGATGAAACAGCCTGCGCGGAGAATCGTTCAGGATAACGCGTCGGTCGTCTTCATCGCGGACCCAGTCGCTCAGCCAGTCGAGGGTGTCCCGGTAGTCGTGCTTGCCTTCGTGACGGGTCCAGGGCCAGTCGCTGCCCCATACCAGCCGCTCGCGCCCCAGGTGCTCCAACAGCGCCTGAGCATGCGGCCTCAGGTCATTGACGGGGGATCGATAAGGCGCCGACAGCTTGACCCAGGTGCGCCCGGCTCGTCCTGCCTCCAGCAGTATTCGAAAACCGCTGCCGGAAAAGGGATCGGCTTCAACGGGCAGCCCCAGATGATCGATGACCAGGGTGACACCATGCGCGTGGAGTGCCGGAAAGAGCTCCGGAAGTCGGTTTCCCTCCAGGTGCAGTTCGAGGTGCCAGTTCAATGCCTTGAGGCGATCCAGGAAGTCGATCCATTGGGGATCGTCCAGGTCAGGTAGCTCGCGGCGCCGCTCGATGAGGTTCCAGCGCACGCCGACGATACCGGCAGCATCCAGCTCTTTCATCTCCGCCAGGCTCGCGTGCTTGGGCAGTTGTACCACTCCCTTGAACCCGTCACCGAGCTTGTCCAGGATCTGCAGCAGCTCGCGGTTATCGTGCCCCAGGAAGCTGGGTTGCACGAGGACACCGCCACGGAGCCTGCGGTCATCCAGGTAACCCTGCCACTCATCAAGCGGTGCCGGCCGCGACGGACGATAGTTGGATCCCTTGGCCTCATCCACCCGGGCGTAGACGTGGGCATGGCAGTCGAATCCTCGCTTCACTCTCGATTCCTCTCCGTCCGGTCATCCGGGCAGGGACATGTCCCCGGCGTTCCGACTTGAACTTAAGTCTAGTTCTCTAGAGAACTGGTTGACTAGAAGTATACACTGGTCTTTAGTGACAGCAACAAGGCAACGGAATCCCACCGGGAGAACCCACTCATGCAAGCGCTACCCAAGACCCGCACCGATGGACGACTCCCGCTCTACGCTCGGTTGCGCGATCAGCTGGCCTCGCGGATCGCCAATGGCGAATGGTCCCCCGGCGACATGATTCCCTCCGAGAACCGCCTCGCCGAGGAGTATGGCGTCGCGCTGGCCACCATGCGCATGGCGCTCAAGCAGCTCGTTGACGAAGGCTTGCTGGAACGCCGTCGTGGAACCGGCACCTTCGTCAAGCAACCGGCATTTCGCGCCGACCTGTTCCGCTTCTTTCACGTTCACGACGTGGAAGACCCCGACGGCCCGGTGATTCCCGAGAGCCGGATCCTAAGCCGCCAGGAAGTGGACCTGCCGCCCGAGGTCAAGCGAGCCTTTGGCGACGACGCTGGCGGGCGCTGCCTCAAGCTGGAACGCGTGCGTCTCTGGGCCGGGGATCCCTTGCTGTTCGAGGAGATCTACCTGCGCCTGCCCGATTTCGATGGACTGATGTCACTCGATCCCAAGGAGATGGGCCCCCTGCTCTATCCGGTATTCCTGCAGAAATTCGGGATCCTGATCTCGTCTGCGACGGATGAGCTTTCGTTCGGCACCGCCACCCAGGCAAGCGCCAAATACCTGGAGCTGCCCGCCAATTCGCCGGTTGCCGTCATCGAGCGCATCGCGCGCAACCCCGTAGGACGCATCATCGAATATCGCCGCGTGCATGGTCGCCCGGAGCGGTTCCGCTATCGCGTCAACCTCGGCGAGCAACACACCTGAAGCGAGTCTCGAAGCTCGCCCCATGTCCTCACGATTCCAACAACAGGTATCTACCATGAAACTCACGCTGCTCTTCACCGCTGCCGCCATATCAGCCACTGCCTTCACTCCCGTCCTGGCAAGCGACTACCCCAACCGCCCCATCGAAATCATCGTGCCGGCACCCGCCGGTGGTGGCACGGACAACGTCGCCCGAATGCTCAACCAGTACCTCGAGCAGGAACTCGGCCAACCCGCCGCCGTGCTCAATGTCGCCGGTGGCGGTGGCGCCATCGGCGTCAACCAATTGGCCCGGTCGCGTGCCGATGGCTATACCCTGCTCTCCACCTGGAACAGCCCCATCACCACGGTGCCGCACATGCAGCGCGTGCAGTACTCCTACGAGACGCTGACCCCGATCATCAGCACCTCGCAGAGTGCCTACACCCTTTGCGTATCGCCTGATTTCCCGGCTGAAAACGCCGAGGAATTGCTTGCCGAGTTGCAGGCCAACCCCGGCCAATACACCTACGGCAACGATGGCGTCGGCGGCACCATGCGCCTGGCCGCCGAACGGATCTTCGACGCCTTCGACATCACCGCCCGCCCCATCCCCTTCGGTGGCGCCGGCGAGACCCTGCAGAACTTTCTCGGTGGCCACGTCGACATCTACGGCGGCTCCATCACCCCGGTGTTGCCCTATGTCGAGGATGACCAGGCCAAGTGCCTGCTGGTGACCTCTGCCGATGACAACGAAGCCCTGCCCCAGGCATCGGGGCTCACGGCCCTGGGCCACCCGGAGCTGGAAACCGTGCTCTGGCGCATGATGCTGGGCCCGGAAGGCATGGACGAGGCGCGCGCCGACGTGGTTGCCGACGCCGTGGCCCGTGCCGTGGAAGACCCGGAGTTCCAGGACTTCCTCACCGCCCAGGGCGAAACCCTCAATCTGGTACGTGGAGAAGAACTGCGCGAGCGGCTGCGGCTGGAGACGCAAGCCATTGGCGAGACCCTGGAAAGCCTCGGCCTGAAGCAACACTGACCTGCGCCTGCTCAGAGAGCCATCATGCCCATGACCTACAGAGATTTCTTCTCTGGCATCGCCTTCCTCATCATTGGCGCCACCACGGCCTGGATGGGGAAGGACTTCTTTGCCGACGCCGCCTACATCCCCATCGGGGCAGGCATCCTGATGGGGGTGTTCTCGCTGCCGCTGATCTGGCGAAGTTCGCGGAGCCTCCTGGCCAGACACCCCAGCAGCCAGCCAGTCATGGCCCTGGTGGATCACCCTGGACGCTTCCTGGCCACGCTGGGCTGCTGCCTGGTCTATTACACGGCCCTGCCGAGCGTGGGCTTCTATACCACCAGCGCCCTGTTCATCATTGTGCTGGCCCCAGTGCTGGGAGAGCGACGACCTGTGGTAGTGCTGGGCATCACCCTGGTCTTCATCACCTTGCTGTACGGCCTGTTTGCCATGGTGCTGAGGCGCCCCTTACCCGTCGAGTTCTTCCTCGCTTCGTAGAAAGGGTGTCCCGATGTTCGAATCACTATTGAATGCACTCCCGGTGGCGCTGCAGCTCGGGTCGTTGATCAGCCTGGTCGTTGGCACCCTGATCGGCATCATGATTGGCGCCCTGCCGGGCCTCAATCCGGTCATGGCCATCGCACTGATGCTGCCCCTGACCTACGGTTTCGACCCCGTCATCGCCCTGGGGCTGGTGGCCGGTATCTACAACGGCTCCATGTACGGTGGCTCCATCCCGGCCATCCTGCTCAATATTCCGGGTACGCCGGCCGCCATCGCCACCACCTTCGATGGCTATCCGATGACACGCAAGGGGCAAGGCGGACTCGCCCTCAAGACCGCATGCTGGTCATCTGCCATCGGCGGTATCGTCAGCGCCCTGGCCCTGATGACCCTGGCCCCCATGCTGGCCAAGGTAACCCTGGCCTTCGGCCCCTCGGAGTATTTCTGGGTGGCCATCTTCGGTCTCGTCAGCATTGCCGTGCTGGTCGGCAAGGACATCAGCAAAGGCATGCTAAGCGCCTTGCTCGGCGTCATTATCGGCCTGGTGGGCGTCGACGCCATCAGTGGAGCAGAGCGCTACACTTTCGGCACCCTCTACCTGGTGGGCGGCTTCGATCTGCTGATCGTCCTAATCGGGCTCTATGCCGTGCCTCCAGTGCTGGAGATGGCGGAAAAGCGCAACGCATCCTACTTCAATGCCGACAGCTTTCGTGTCACCGCCGGTGACGGCAGCCTGGGCCTGGTGCGGCGCTACTGGCGGACCTGGACGCGCTCCTCGGTGATCGGCGTCTGTGTCGGTATCCTGCCCGGTGCCGGCGGTAACCTGGCGGCGCTGCTCAGCTACAACGAGGCCAAGCGAAGAGCCCCCGATCCCGAAACCTTCGGCACCGGCAACCCGATCGGCGTCGCCGCGGCCGAATCCGGTAACAGTGCCGACAACGCCTCGGCCATGATTCCCTCCCTGACACTGGGTATTCCCGGCAACCTGATCGCCGCCCTGGTACTGGGTGCCTTGATGATCCACGGACTTCAACCCGGCCCACAGCTGTTCACCCGTTCGCCCGATGTGGTCTTCGGCTTCATGTGGCAGCTGCTGCTGACGGCCATGTTGCTCCTGCTGCTCGGCGGCATGGTCGCCACTCGCCTGTTCGCCCAGATCCTGCGCATGCCCACCGCATTGCTGGTGCCCACCACCCTGGTGCTGATGGCCATAGGGATCTACACCGTCAACGGCAACGTAACGGACCTTTATGTCATGCTGTCCTTCGGACTGATCGGCTACCTGCTCAATCGCCTCGCCTTTCCATTGGCACCCGTGGTGCTGGGGGTACTGTTGGGCCCCATGGCCGAGCAGAACCTGCGCCTTACCATGCTGATCTCCCAGAATGACTGGACAGTACTGTTCACCCGCCCCATCTCCCTGGGTATCATCATTCTCCTTGCGACGATCCTGCTTTCCCAGCTCTGGAAGGCACTGCGTCTGCGCGGCCACTCGTCAAAAAGAGCCAGTTGAAACCACCGCGCAAATCCCCGTAACCAGCGCGAGCATCGGACTCTCCCAATTAAAAGGCTCGGCCTCACCAAGCGCCGAGCCCATCGCACCAATACCTCAGCGTCAAACGTGCAAGATCTCCTCCTTCAACGAATAGGCAATGCCCAGCACCTCCTGGCGGGTCTGCGGATCCACCTCATGGCGATCGAGCACGCCCAGGATGTCATCCATGACCGCCATGTACTCGGCCTCGCCGATATTCATGCCGCGATGTGCCTCGAGCATGTTCTTGCCACGGTACTCCGCGGGGCCGCCGGTACCGGCGGAGAGGAAATCGCGCAGGTGCCCCTTCAACTCATCGAGATGCACCGGATCGTCCAGAGCGGGCAGGTAGCGCGCCTGGACCGTGGGGTTCTGCATATGCGCCTCGACGATATCGTCGACCAGCAAGGCAATGCCCTGCTCGCCGCCCAGACGCTGGTAGAGGCTTGTGGTTGTCATCTGATACCTCCCGGGTCGGTCATGGAGCCGACCCTTGCCACTAGTGAGGGGTGGCTGGCAGCC
This sequence comes from Halomonas salipaludis, assembly GCF_002286975.1. Taxonomy (GTDB): domain Bacteria; phylum Pseudomonadota; class Gammaproteobacteria; order Pseudomonadales; family Halomonadaceae; genus Franzmannia; species Franzmannia salipaludis. The sequence goes on along the minus strand of NZ_NSKB01000001.1, from coordinate 64,447 downwards.
ACCCGGAACAGACCGGTCGGTCTATTTCTCGGCGCAAAAAACGCCTAGCGGGTCGCGGCCGAGAAATAGAAGTCGAGCATGGCCCCCAGCGGGCCAGGGTCACGACGTAGGCGACTGCGCAGCGCAGCACCCTCCCAGCAGTCCAGCAGCCGGTCCGCCAATTGGCGGGGGTCCTGCTCCGCCGCCAGCTCGCCGCGCTGGCGCGCCTCCTCCAGACAGTCGGTAATCCGCTCGGCGATCAGGTTGAAACAGCCCTCGATCTTGTGCCGAAAGGTGTCGCTGACCCCGGACAGTTCCTGGCCAAGCCCACCCAACAGGCAGCCGAGGTAACCCTCGCTGCGGTACTTCTCCCGCGATAATTCGAAGAAGAGACGCACCCGCTGCAGAGGTGGCAGGGCACGATTGCCCAGGCTCATATCCAGCCCCTGGTGAACCTCTTGCATATAGCGGTCCACTACCTGCAGGGCAAAATCCTCCTTGCTGCGGAAGTAGTGGTAGAAGGACCCCTTGGGGATCCCCGTTTCCGCCAGCAGGGCCTGGATACCCAAGTGGTTGTAGCCCTGCTTGAGTAACATGGCGAGTCCCGCCTCGAGCAGGCGATCCTTAGTGGACATCTCCTTAGCTTCAACCGTCATGCACGCTCCTTACATAGACCGACCGGTCTACTCTTTACTATGGCTCAGTTCGCCGAGTCGTCAAGTTCCGGGGCGCCTCCTCCAATCGATCCAGCAGCCCCTGCAGCTCGTTGCTCAAGAAACGCGGCTCGACGCATTCGTCCAGATGGCCGGCGGCGAAGCGCAGAAAGCCCAGGGCCGCATGCGAGAGTCGCCGGTCACTGCGCACGATGAACTGCCAGTGGCTCTCGATGGGCAGGCCCGCCACCGGCAGGATAACGATATCGGGGTGCTCCGGTGGCAGCACATGCTCGGAGAGCACCGCCAGGCCCATGCCCGCCGCCACCCCGATGCGAATCGCCTCGTTACTGGCCATCTGCAGCGTCGGCCCCAGCGTCAGCCCCTGCTCCTGCAGCCAGCTCTCGAACAGCATACGGGTGGCCGAACCCGGCTCGCGCAGCAGCATGCGCTCGCCCAGCAGCTCGCTCATGTCGACCTGCTCGCGTGTCGCCAGCGGATGGCCACGCGGCGCCACCGCCACCAGCGGATTGCGCAGGAAGCGTCCGGCCCGAGCATGGGCCAGCGACGGCGGGTGGCTGAACACGTAGAGGTCATCTTCCTGGCGCTCGAAGCGGGTCAGCATCTGGCGGCGATTGCCGATATGCACGGTCACCTCCACCTCGGGAAAGGCGCGGCTGTGTGGCCCCAGCAGCCGTGGCAGTACGTATTGCGCGGTGTTGACCAGGGCAATCGAGAAGCGCCCGCGCTCGCCGCCGCGCAGCGCCGAGAGGTAATCGTCGAAGTCGTCGAAGCGCCCCAGCACCTCACGGCTGGCGCGATACAGCTCGCTGCCCGCCTCGGTGGGATAGAGGCGCCCCTGGCGGCTCTCCAGCAGCGGCTCGCCGACCGCCTCGCCGAGCCGCTTGAGCTGCATCGAGACCGTCGGCTGGGTCAGGTGCAGGCGCCGTGCTGCCTCGCTCACCGTGCCGCTGGCCACCACTGCGACATACACCTGCAGCAGGCGAAAGGTCAGATGGCGAATGTTCATCGGGCCCCCATATAGATAAATATCTATATAACATCGCCCAACTCTTGATTTGTAGCAATGACCGTCTCTTTGCAGAATGCGCACCACTTCTCTACTACCCTCTCCACCAGCGCGAGATGCCCTGATGCCCGATATCGTGGTGATGTTCTTCCTGCTTGGCCTGCTGGCCGGCGTGGTGAAGTCCGACCTGACCATCCCCAAGGCCGCCTATGACACCCTGAGCCTGCTGCTGATGCTGACTATCGGCCTCAAGGGCGGCATGGCGCTGTATGGCAACCTGCGCTGGTCACTGCTGCCCGAGCTGCTGGCGGTCGCTGCATTGGGTGCGCTGATTCCACTGGCGCTGATGCCGGTGCTGCGGCGCCTGGTGCGGCTGTCGCCGGCGGATAGTGCCAGCATCGCCGCCCACTACGGCTCGGTGAGCGCCGGCACCTTCGCCGTGGCACTGGCCTTCGCCGAGGGCCGCGGCCTGCCGATCGGCGCCGAAGTCACCCTCTACCTGGTAATGATGGAGCTGCCGGCGATCATGGTCGCCATCGCGCTCTATCGCCGCTACAAGGGCAGCGACTCCGCCGAGGCGCTGCAGGGTATCTGGCACGAGACCCTGACCAACCGCGGGGTGATTCTGCTGGCCGGTGGCGCGGTGATCGGTGCGATGTATGGCCCGATGCAGGGCGCCAACGTCACCGAGCTGTTCACTGGCGCTTTCCATGCAGTGCTGGCGCTGTTCCTGCTGCAGATGGGTCTGACCGCCGCCGAGACCCTGCGCCCCATCCCCTGGTTCCACTGGCGGCTGCTCAGCTTTGCGCTGGTCGCCCCGCCGCTGCTGGCCATGACCGGCCTGGGCGTCGGCTTGCTGCTGGGTCTGCCCAGCGGCTCACTGCTGATCCTTACCGCGCTTGCCGCCAGTGCCTCCTATATCGCTGCACCGGCGGCCATGCGCAGCGCCATCCCCGAGGCCAATATCGGCCTGGCGATGCTCGCTGCGCTGGGGTTTACCTTCCCCCTCAACGTGATCGTGGGCATTCCCCTCTACCATGGCCTCATCCAGATGGTGTCGAGCTAGCCGGCCATCGCTCACGCCGCCGGCTTGCGCGCCGTGATGGTCCAGGAGCTGGAGTCCATGACGATTTTGCCATCCTGCTCGAAGGGCGCCAGGACATCGCGCAGCGCCGCTTCGATCTGGGGTCGTTGCCGCTCCGCCTCATCGCCGGCTTCGCGAAATACCTCCCCCGCCGGCCCCAGCGCGAGCTGGAAACGCATGGCATTCTCTACTGAGTCGCCCACCTCCACCGGGCCATCATTACGCTCGAAGGCCACCTCCTCGAAGCCGGCGATCTCCAGCTGCTGGGTCACCACCTCGGGATTGGCCATCGAGAAGGGGCCTGGGCCACAGGTGCGGGCGTCTTCCCCCGGCGGCGGCAGAAAGTCCAGCACCACTTGCTTGGGTAGGCCGAGCCAGGGGTTGTCCTGGATATCGCGCCAGACGATGAACATCAGCTCCCCGCCGGGGCGCAGTGCCTTGTGCACGTTGCGCATGGCCACCACCGGATGCTCGAAGAACATCATGCCAAAGCGCGAGAAGCACAGGTCGTATAGCGGCTCGAAGGGGTAGCGCTCGACGTCGGCGGTCACGAAGCGCACATTGCTGACGCCGGCCTCGTCGGCCCGTCGTCGCGCATCCTCCAGAAACGCCTCGACGCAATCCAGCCCCAGCACTTCCCCCTCGGGGCCGGCCTTGTGCGCCAGTGCAATGGCGGTGTCGCCCCAGCCACAGCCGACATCGAGAATGCCTGCGCCAGCGGGCACCTCCAGGTGTTCGAGGGGGACACGGCTGTGATAGCTCAAGCCGTTCATCAGGATGTCCTGGTAGCGAGTGAACTTCTCGGCCAGGGTGTCGTTCCAGAATTCGACGTATTCGTTGGCGGGTTGTGCAGTCTGGTTCATGACGGTCTCTCCGCATGACGGAACCAAGGCGTCAGCGCCGAGCGGCAGCGCCAACGGGCGGGCTGCCGGTACGGCAGCCGCTATCGTTATCGTGACGTTCTCCCACTTCATCAGTAGTAGCAGCCAACGCCCATCGACACCTCGATCCCACGACTGACATTGATCTGGGCCTTTCGTCTAATCATTGCTGCGCGCACTTTACGTTAACGTCAACTAATTCTAGGCTGACAACCAGCATTCGATGTTTCCGGAGCCCACCATGCACAGCGCCTATACGCCCCTCGACTTCGGCCTCGCCGACGAGCTCAACATGCTGCGCGACCAGGTCAACGCCTTCGCCCGTGACGAGATCGCCCCGCGCGCCGCCGAGATCGACGCCAGCAACGACTTCCCGTCCGACCTGTGGCGCAAGTTCGGTGACATGGGCCTGCTCGGCATCACCGTGCCGGACGAGGATGGCGGCAGCGGCATGGGCTACCTGGCGCACTGCATCGCCATGGAGGAGATCTCCCGCGCCAGCGCCTCGGTGGCACTCTCGTTTGGCGCCCACTCCAACCTCTGCGTCAACCAGATCGCCCTCAACGGCAGCCCCGAGCAGAAGGCCCAGTACCTGCCCAAACTGATCAGCGGCGAGCACGTCGGCGCCTTGGCGATGTCGGAGCCCGGCGCCGGCTCCGACGTGGTCTCCATGCAGCTGCGCGCCGACAAGCGCGGCGACAAGTACCTGCTCAACGGCAACAAGATGTGGATCACCAACGGCCCCGACGCCGATGTGCTGGTGGTCTACGCCAAGACCGACCCAACCGCCGGCGCCAAGGGCATCACTGCCTTGCTGATCGAGAAGGGAATGCCGGGATTCTCTACCGCCCAGAAGCTCGACAAGCTCGGCATGCGTGGCTCCAACACCTGCGAACTGGTGTTCCAGGACTGTGAGGTGCCGGCCGAGAACGTGCTGGGCGAAGTGAACAAGGGCGCGCGGGTGCTGATGAGCGGGCTGGACTACGAACGCACCGTGCTCGCCGCCGGGCCCATCGGCATCATGCAGGCCGCCATGGACGTGGTGGTGCCCTACATCCACGAGCGCAAGCAGTTCGGCCAGGCGATCGGCGAGTTCCAGCTGGTGCAGGGCAAGGTCGCCGACATGGCCACCACCCTCAATGCCTGCCGCGCCTACCTCTACGCCGTGGCCGGCGCCTGCGACCGCGGCAAGGTGTCTCGCAAGGACGCTGCCGGAGTGATCCTCTACTGCGCCGAGAAGGCCACCCAGCTGGCGCTGGACGCCATCCAGCTGCTGGGTGGCAACGGCTATATCAACGACTACCCCACCGGGCGCCTGCTGCGCGACGCCAAGCTCTACGAGATCGGCGCCGGGACCAGTGAGATAAGGCGCATGTTGATTGGCCGCGAGATCTTCAACGAATCCAAATGAAAATAGCTGCGCTCATTCATACAGCGTTAAAAATTGACTCAAAATGCTCATTTACAACAGTAAACTCCGCTTTTTCGTCAATTTTTGCCTTGTCTGAATATCGCTCGCTTATTTTCATGCCTGAAGAGAAAAAAGACTCCTATGGCTATCTTAACGACACAAGTCAACCCGCGCAGCGAGCTATTCCAGGCCAATGAGGCGGCCATGCGCCGGGAGGTGCTGGCGCTACGCGAGCTGAGCGCGGCGATCCGCCGGGGCGGCGGCGACAAGGCCCGCGCCCGGCACGAAGGTCGTGGCAAGCTGTTCGTGCGCGACCGCATCGACCATCTGCTCGACGAAGGTTCGCCGTTCCTCGAGTTCTCGGCGCTGGCCGCCCATGAGGTCTACGCCGATGCAGTGCCCGCTGCCAGCATCGTCACCGGCATCGGCCGCGTCTCGGGCGTGGAGTGCGTGATCGTCGCCAATGACGCCACTGTCAAGGGCGGGACCTATTACCCGCTCACGGTGAAGAAGCACATCCGCGCCCAGGAGATCGCCCGCAAGCATCGCCTGCCGTGTATTTATCTCGTCGACTCCGGCGGCGCCTACCTGCCCCTGCAGGACGAGGTATTCCCCGACCGCGACCACTTCGGGCGCATCTTCTATAACCAGGCCACCCTCTCCGCCGAAGGCATCCCGCAGATCGCCGTGGTGATGGGCTCCTGTACCGCCGGCGGCGCCTACGTGCCGGCCATGGCCGACGAGTCGATCATCGTCCGCGAGCAGGGCACCATCTTCCTGGGCGGCCCGCCGCTGGTGAAGGCCGCCACCGGCGAGAGCATCAGCGCCGAGGCGCTGGGCGGCGCCGACGTCCACGCCAAGCTCAGCGGCGTGGCCGACCACTACGCCGAGAACGACGCCCACGCCCTGCAGCTGGCCCGCGCCTGTGTATCGCGGCTCAACTGGCAGAAGCGCGGCCGGCTCGCCATGCAGCCTCCCAAGCCGCCGCGGCTCGACCCCGCCGAGCTCTACGGCATCGTCGGCACCGACCTCAAGAAGCCCTTCGACGTGCGCGAGGTGATCGGCCGTATCGTCGACGACTCCGACTTCGACGAGTTCAAGCGCTACTACGGCGACACCCTGGTCACCGGCTTCGCGCATATCCACGGCCACCCGGTGGGCATCGTCGCCAACAACGGCGTACTGTTTTCCGAGAGTGCCGTGAAAGGCGCGCACTTTATCGAGCTCTGTGCCCAGCGCAAGATCCCGCTGCTGTTCTTGCAGAACATCACCGGCTTTATGGTCGGCTCCAAGTACGAGCACGAGGGCATCGCCAAGCATGGCGCCAAGCTGGTCACCGCGGTGGCCTGCGCCCGGGTGCCCAAGTTCACCGTGCTGATCGGCGGCAGCTTCGGCGCCGGCAACTACGGCATGTGCGGCCGTGCCTTCGAGCCCAACCTGCTGTTTATGTGGCCGAATGCCCGGATTTCCGTCATGGGTGGAGAACAAGCTGCCGGCGTACTGGCCCAGGTCAAGCGCGAGCAGCACGAGCGCGACGGCCGCGAGTGGAGCGCCGAAGACGAAGAAGCCTTCAAGGCCCCCACCCGCGAGCAGTACGAGCACCAGGGCCACCCCTACTACGCCAGTGCGCGGCTATGGGACGACGGCGTGATCGACCCAGCCCAGACTCGCGACGTGCTGGGCCTCGCGCTCGCCGCCGCCATGAATGCCGAGATAGCAGACACCACCTTTGGTGTGTTCAGGATGTAGCGCCGAGGCAAATGTGGGAGCGGTTTCAACCGCGATGCAGGGCGCAGCCCTGCCGGATAAACAGCCCATCGCGAATGAATTCGCTCCCACAGGGAAATGGCGCCGAGGCAAATGTAGGAGCGGTTTCAACCGCGATGCAGGGCGCAGCCCTGCCAGGCAAACAGCCCATCGCGAATGAATTCGCTCCCACTAGGGAATGGCGCCAAAGCACATGTAGGAGCGGTTTCAACCGCGATGCAGGGCGCAGCCCTGCCGGGCAAACAGCCCATCGCGAATGAATTCGCTCCCACAGGGAAATGGCGCCGAGGCAAATGTAGGAGCGGTTTCAACCGCGATGCAGGGCTCAGCCCTGCCGGATAAACAGCCCATCGCGAATAAATTCGCTCCCACAGGGAAATGGCGCCGAGGCAAATGTAGGAGCGGTTTCAACCGCGATGCAGGGCGCAGCCCTGCCGGGCAAACAGCCATCGCGAATAAGTTCGCTCCCACTGGAGGGAGGTTTCACCATGGCAACGACCACACTCTGCCAGCAACACATCGACGAACGCGGCGTCGCCCGGCTGACGCTGAACCGCCCCGAGGTGCACAACGCCTTCGACGATAGCCTGATCGCCGAGCTCAACGCGCACCTGGCACACCTGCATGAGGCCGCCACCCGCGGCGAGGTGCGGGTGATGGTGCTGGGTTCCGAGGGCAAGCACTTCTCCGCCGGCGCCGACCTGAACTGGATGCAGCGCATGGTCGAGTATGACCTCGAGGCCAACCTCGCCGACTCGCGCAGGCTCGCCGAAATGATGCAGCGCCTCGACACCCTGCCCTGCCCCACCGTGTGCCGGGTGCAGGGCGCGGCCTTCGGCGGCGCCGTGGGCCTCGCCGCCTGCTGCGATATCGTCATCGCCTCAGAGAAGGCCCGCTTCTGCCTCTCAGAGGTCAAGATCGGCCTTGCTCCGGCAGTCATCAGCCCCTATGTGCAGCGCGCCATCGGCCCGCGCCAGACGCGCCGCTTCGCCCTGACCGCCGAGGAGATCGACGCCGCCACCGGCCTTGGGCTCGGCCTGGTTCACCAGGTGGTGGGCCACGATGACCTGGATGACGAAATCGAGACCATGCTCGCGACGCTGCTGGCCGGCTCGCCCCAGGCCCAGCGCGCCACCAAGGCGCTGCTCGCCGAGGTCGCCCGTGAGCCCGACAGCGATGCCACCCGCGAGCACAGCTGCCACGTGATCAGCGAACTGCGCGTAAGCCACGAAGGCCAGGAGGGCCTGGCCAGCTTCTTCGACAAGCGCGCCCCGCGCTGGCGCCCGCCACAGGACGACACCCCATGACCACCGCCCGCTTCGATACCCTGCTGGTTGCCAACCGTGGCGAGATCGCCTGCCGCGTGATGCGCACCGCACGCCGCATGGGCCTGCGCACCGTGGCCGTCTACTCGGATGCCGATGCCAGCGCCCGCCACGTCCGCGAAGCCGACGAGGCCATACGCATCGGCCCCGCCGCCGCCCGCGACAGCTACCTCAACGTCGAGGCGGTGGTGGAGGCCGCCCAGCGCAGCGGCGCCGGCGCCATTCACCCCGGCTACGGTTTCCTCTCCGAGAACGGCGCCTTCGTCGAAGCGCTGGACGCCGCCGGCATCGTCTTCGTCGGCCCGCCCGCCGCGGCGATTGCCGCCATGGGCGACAAGTCCGCCGCCAAGGCGCGCATGGCCAACGCCGGGGTGCCGCTGGTGCCCGGCTACCACGGCCACGACCAGGACGACGCCCTGCTGCGTAGCGAGGCCGACAAGATCGGCTACCCGGTGCTACTCAAGGCCAGTGCCGGCGGCGGCGGCAAGGGCATGCGCGTGGTCGAGTCCGGCGCCGACTTCCAGGCCGCGCTGGACGGCTGCCGCCGCGAGTCCCAGGCCGCCTTCAACGATGCCCGCATGCTGATCGAGAAGTACCTGACCCAGCCGCGCCACGTCGAGGTCCAGGTGTTCTGCGACAGTCACGGCAACGGCGTCTACCTGTTCGAGCGCGACTGCTCGGTACAGCGCCGCCACCAGAAGGTGCTCGAGGAAGCCCCCGCCCCCGGCATGACCGCCGAGCTGCGCCGCGAGATGGGCGAGGCTGCGGTGCGCGCCGCCAAGGAGATCGGCTACGTGGGCGCGGGCACCGTCGAGTTCCTGCTGGACTCTTCACAAGGCTCTTCACAAGAGCGGGACGGCGCCTTCTACTTTATGGAGATGAACACCCGCCTGCAGGTGGAGCACCCCGTCACCGAGATGATCACCGGCCAGGACCTGGTCGAGTGGCAGCTGCGGGTGGCCATGGGCGAAACCCTGCCGCTCAAGCAGGACGAACTGACCATCAGCGGCCACAGTTTCGAGGCGCGGCTCTACGCCGAAGACCCGCTGCAGGACTTCCTGCCCGCCACCGGCACCCTGACGCGCTTCGCTATGGACCTCGCAGGCGCCGGCCTTAGCTCTTATGAAAAGGGCCGCGCGCGTGTGCGCCTGGATAGCGGCGTGGAGAGCGGCGACGCCGTTTCCATGCACTACGACCCGATGCTGGCCAAGCTGATCGCCCACGGCGACGACCGCGACCAGGCACTCGCCACTCTCAACCGAGCGCTGGCCGCGCTGGACGTACAGGGCGTGGTGACCAACCGCGCCTTCCTGCAGCGTCTGGCCACCCACCCAGCGTTCAAGGCCGCCGAGCTGGATACCCGCTTTATCGAGCGCCACCACGCCACCCTGTTCGCCGCCGAGCACCCCACTACAGAGGAATACGCCAGCGCAGCGCTGATCGCCCTGGACCAATTAGGCCACGAGCGGGAGAGCGACTCCCCCTGGGACCGCCACGACGGCTTCCGCCTCAACGCCCCGCACGGCATCCGCATCGCCCTGTGCGACCGGCAGGATGAAACCAGCACCATAGTGGTAGAGGGCACCCGCGAGAGCGACGCCGCCCCGTGGTGCCTCACCATCGGCAGCGAGACCCTCACCGCCAGCCTGCAGCCGCTGGAAGGCGACGCCGTGGCGATAACCCTCGACGGCCATCGCCGCCGCCTGCAGGCACGGCTGGAGGGTGACAACAGCATCGTGATGGTCGATCCTCGCGGTGAAAGCCGCCGACTGTGGCGCCGCATCGACGCCATCGACCACGGCCACCACGAAGTAGAATCGACCCTGACCGCTCCCATGCACGGCACCGTGGTCGCGCTGCTCGTCGAAGCCGGCCAGAAGGTAGAGAAAGGCATGCCGCTGATGGTCATGGAAGCCATGAAGATGGAACACACCCTCACCGCCCCCGCCGACGGCCAGGTGGAAAGCTTCCACTTCGCCGCCGGCGATACCGTCGGCCAAGGGGATGTGCTGCTCGAGTTCACACCAGACGAATAGCGACCAGCGCCACTCCAGTGTAGGAGCGACTTCAGTCGCGATTGCAGCGCACAGCACCACCCAGTGTAGGAGCGACTTCAGTCGCGATTACAGCGAACAGCACCACCCAGTGTAGGAGCGACTTCAGTCGCGATTGCAGCGCGCAGCGCTGCTGGCCGAGCCAATCCTATCGCGGCTAAAGCCGCTCCTACATCGGCGTTTGGCGGTATTTTCCTTTAGGAGCGAATTCATTCGCGATTGCAGCGCGCAGCGCTGCCCGTCATAAACCAGTCACCAGGAGGCCGCCATGCCCTTCCCAAAACAGGTACGCCTGGTCGAGGTCAGCCCCCGCGACGGGCTGCAGAACGAGCCCAGCCCGATCGCCACGGCCACCAAGCTCGAACTGATCGACCGCCTCGCCGCCGCCGGCATCACCTACATCGAAGCCGCCAGCTTCGTCTCGCCCAAGTGGGTGCCGCAGATGGCCGACCACCGTGAAGTGATGACCGGCCTCACGCGTCGGCCAGGCGTCACCTACACCGCCCTCACCCCCAACCTCAAGGGGCTGGAAGCAGCACTCGAGTGCGGCGTCGAGGAAGTGGCAGTATTCGGCGCAGCAAGCGAAGCTTTCTCGCAGAAGAACATCAACTGCTCGGTCGCCGAATCCCTGGCGCGCTTCGAGCCCGTGCTGGAACGCGCCAAGCAAGCCAAGGTGCGCGTGCGCGGCTACGTCTCCTGCGTGCTCGGCTGCCCCTATGAAGGCGAGATCGCCCCCGCCAAGGTCGCCGACGTCTCCAAGGCGCTCTATGAGATGGGCTGCTACGAAGTCTCCCTCGGCGACACCATCGGCGTTGGCACCCCGCTCGCCGCCAAGCGCATGGTCGAAACCGTGAGCCGCGACATCCCCATGGGAAAGCTCGCCGCCCACTTCCACGACACCTATGGCCAAGCGCTGGCCAACCTCTACGCCGTGCTGGAAGAAGGCATCAGCGTAATCGACAGCTCCGTCGCCGGCCTCGGCGGCTGCCCCTACGCCAAGGGCGCCTCCGGTAACGTCGCCAGTGAAGACGTCGTCTATCTGCTCAACGGCCTCGGCATCGAGACCGGCATCGACCTGAACAAGCTTGCCGACACCGGCACCTGGATCACCCAGGCCATCGGCCGGCCGAATCGCTCGAAAGTGAGCGTGGCGTTGGCAGCGAAGTAGTCGGCCCCACCCTCATTCCAAGAGATATCGAAACGGGCCATCAGGTGCAGCCCTTAACCAAAGCGCTCACAGCCCGAGAAACCACTCCAAACGCACCCGCTCCTCCTGCAATGCAGACTCGAACGCAGCATCGCGCGGGGCACGTCCGCTCACATAGCCTGGCTGCAACTGCAAATGCCCGTCACGCACGGCAGCATTGGCCCAGCCGATGACCTGGCCACGCCACAGCATGGGTAACGCATAGTAGCCACGCACGCGCTGTGGTGCCGGCGTGTAGGCCTCGAAGCGGTAGGCCCAGCCCCAGAAGCGTTCGAAGCGTTCGCGGTCCCAAACCACCGGGTCGAACGGTGCCAGCAGGCGCAGACGCTCGTCCAACACGTCGTCGTTGGCAAAGCGACGACTGCCGGGGTTCTCGCCGACCGGCCAGTACCAATGGCACCCACCCACCGTGGCCTGGGGTAGCCGTGCTTTGGTACGCGCCAGTGCATCACGGCGGCGCTCGCGCCACTGCGGAACCGCCGAAGAAGCCACCCATGTGACGAGGCGGCTGAGCGTGACCGCCGGCAGCGGCGCGTACTTCGCCACTGCCACGTCGATCAGTGCGTCCAGGCTAACATCAGGGTCCATCGGGTGGTCACGTTCATGGGCAAGCTCTGGTGCGTAAAGACGCGTGCCGCCTTCGCGTCGTGCCACGCGCAGCAGACCACGATAGTGCATGCCATCCAGCAGTTGGGTACTGGCCCGGCTATTGCCGCCGAACCAGTTCTTGGTCACGCCATGCTCAAAGGCGGCGTCCACTTCGCGTGGGTGAACCACACCGCGGCTCTGCACGAACTCCAGTACGGCACGCGCCTGTGCCCAGCGTGAGGGCGGCCACTCGGTGCGCGTCGTTCGAGGGTGCATCATGCATTGCGTGAACCGCGGCAGAATACCGTAGTTAACGAAGAAATCTTCCTCGACAGCCAGACGAGGGTAACGCGCTTCCAGGTCACCGGCTCGGTAGTCGGTGACACGATGGCGCAGCGTCAAGTCTTGCGCCCGTGCGGGTGCACGTATCGGATCAAACTGGACGAAACCCAGTTTGGTGATGGCGCGCTGCAAGGCTCGCGGCTTGAACAGGCTGCGCGAAATGGCATAACGGCGCAGGTGGTTAAGGGTTATTTTAGTCGGCATACTCATTTACACCGCGTAAACTCGTGTGCGAGCCCAGTCCGTCTTCACATCGATTTTTGCCCTGTCTGTCCTTCGTTCGCCGACTTTTCAGACAAAGCCTGCCCCCTAGCATGAGTGAAACTCCATCACCAACTCAGCATGCCCTGTGTGTGGGTCCTTTTTTTCGGACACTACCCGGAAACCGCAGCGCTCATAGAAGTCTACGGTCTTCTGATTCTCCTTGTAGACGTCTAAGGTAATACGCTCACGCAGCGATTTGGCTTTTGCCATCAAAATCTGACCAATTCCTTGTCCCTGGCAATCAGGTGCCACGAAAATGGCCGCCAGCGTATCCTCATAGAGCGAAAAAAAACCTTTCACCTCACTGCCCGATTCGTACACATAAGTCTCTGAGGCTGGTATATAGATGTTTCTCATATCATCCAGCTTGGATTCCCAGAACGCGCGATCAACAAAGTCGTGCGCCTTGGCCGAAGATTCTAGCCAGATACTCAGAACACTATCCATATCCGAAGCAATGAAATCACGTATCATGTTTATCCTCATTACGCTGCCACCAGCCGAGGGTGGTGCAAACGTCGGTTGCCTGGCATTGTTGGGCAACGGCTATCTACATCAAGCCCGGCCCAGGTCACGGATAATGGAAGTAGCGACAGCGTCGCCAACATTCAGCGCAGCTTTTCAATAAATTCCGTAACCGGAGCGTTATAAAGCGACGGTACATACAACGATGATACTAGTCGGTCTATCACAGTGTCCAGAGCGCCTAACACCTGGAGCTCCCCATCAGCGCGCTCCGAGGGGTATCTGGCATAAAGTTCAAGCAACTAGGGCGACGTATCTGCGGCATAAATGCCCAGTGCGTTTGCCCTACGCTTGGCCTCTACATAGCTTATACCTGCTAGAGCAGCGCTTGCTGCAATACCACAACCACTTATTTCTTCCTGATCCCGATACACAATAGTGCTGCTGGTTCCAAGCCTGAAGGCAGCCTCAATACTTTCTTCGCCCTTGAATCATCGAATCCCGCTACTAGAACACAACCGACTCCAAGAGCAGTACTCTGGAGATGAACATTTTGTGTCAAAGCACCAGCTTCCATATACGCGTATCGAACACCGCGCTCTCCATTGGGTGGCTGAGACTCAAAGTGCTTAATGGTAGCTTCGAGTTCCACTGTGACTCCAATGACAAGCGCTGCTTCTTCCAGCCATGGTTGATCGCCAATACCAAGTTCACGGACTACTCCTTCCGTAACATGGCCACCAACTCGTTCTAGTGAATGAGCATCAGGCGTATAATCGTAAACACCAGGCTCTAGACTCTCAACTCGTTGCACCAAGATTCGGAGGTGCAGTGGGTATAACCCACCGGCTGACGGCGTCGCCCTTTTACCATCCTGTCCAGTTATTCCTTGGGCAGACCAAAGTAACAGGGAAAGAGCGTTAATCGACAACGCGGCTTCACTAAACTCTCTATAACTGCGGCGATATGCAATGCAATCAACCAATGATTCAGGATCTCGTGACACCAGTGTCGGCAGCTCCAGCTTCATAAATAACTCCTTATTCATAACGACAAGAATCACAGTCGCGTCAGGGCATCCTTGCAACGAATGATGATGCCGGTTTGCTCGCATGCTGGGGAAATTTCTTCCAACGGGGTAAAGCACTCTGCTGGGAATTTACCGAACTCGCCTTTTTATTCGACTAAGGGCAACAGGTGTGACCCGGATATAACCTGCTATGTCCTTATCTGCTAGGCGCTCAGCTAGCCGTTCCCGGTCTTTAATGAAATGCACGTAACGCTCCTCCGGGGAAAGCGTCAGCAACTCTTTCTCACGTGTTTCCTTTCGAAATCCGTAGATCTCGAATGCGCGCCTGAGGGCTCTTTGCCAAGCTGGATGAGTATCTGCTAATTCGAGAAGCACCTTATAGGGCAATTGTTCAACAGTGGCATTGCACACAGCATACGCTGAGAAGCTGGTATGTCCATTCGTTTCCAGAGCCGTCAGGCTTGCAAAAAACCTGCCTTCTTCTGCAAACGCCTTGATCCAAGCCTTCCCGTCCATGGTCTCATAAACCATTTTAATAATTCCATGTTTCACGAAGTAAACAACAGGGTGCTGCTCTTCCACCCTGAACAGGAAATCGCCAGCTCGTACATGTTTAACCCGGACAGCTGCATCAACTTTATGCCAGTCCGGCAGTATTTCAGAGGGCAACTGCTCAAGCACCATCTTCGCGATCAATGGAGTCGGATTGTTTATCACGGCAAGATAACCCGGGTTAATGACATGGCCTTGTACACGAGGCATAGTTGCGCGACATCACACACTAATTCGGAGATACTCATGCGCATATTTCTGCCACCTCCCGCTGTTATGTTGTTCACTATCATGCATATGATCATACTAAATCAGTACATCCCACTCGTGCGGTTCTGGGAGGCGCATGCCCGCTGGATCGGAATACCGGTGATTGTTCTCGGGCTGTTCATTTCTCAATGGCATGCACATCTTTTCAAAAAGCTTGGAACCAATATAAACACTTTCAAAGACCCCGATATTCTCACAACCGACGGCCTTTTCCGATTCTCCCGCAATCCCATGTACCTGGGCTTTCTCATCACCCTTACTGGAGTCTGGATAGTGCAAGGTTCAGCAACTCCGTTACTCGCATTATTAGGATTCGGCCTCCTCACAAACTATTGGTACATTCCCATCGAGGAACGGGCAATGCTTAGAAAATTCGGTGAAAATTACCTCAGCTACAAGGCCAGGGTGCGCCGCTGGCTCTGAGGCCAATAGGATGCAGGTAGTGCGGCCCAACGACCAGCTTTAGCAGTAGCTCGAGCGCGCATCGCACGTAACATCTGCTGCTAGTGCTTGTTGGGCTTGTACACGTAAAAACGCCCTGTCACCTTCGTTGAACGCATCTTCGATACGCTCAACATGAACGGCGCAAGGAGCGAGCGTCCGACGACCGCAGGGAGTGGGGAATTTTACTGCGTTGAGCGATCGGTATCACAACTTCTGGTTCCGAGAATCTGGAGCCGGACTACACATCTGCAGTCGATTTCCAAAAGGATCGTAGAAGCTGCAGAAGGTCACATACCCTGGAAATATCTCGGGGTCATCACATCTAATTTCGCGCCTCATCAAGGTCGGACACTGATATGGAGACAACATTAATGCCTCTGAACATGGTCACCTCTATTCGTTTTCTGCCATCCAACGCCAGCCATAAGCGATGAACTGACAGGGGCGTCCGATGGAGGGCCATCGCCCCGGAACAGATTTAATGGCATTGTTACGTATTGAGTCTGGCACGGAGTTCCTCAGCTGTGTAGATGAGAGACTCTTGGCCGTAGCAGGGCGAAGCTAAGACATCGGCAATTTGTAGGCTCGACGAACCCAACCAGGCAGCACCCAGGAAATTGCTCATCGGTACGAATACCGGGGACAACCCTGTTTGGTTAAGATTCTCGGCGAACACTTCTGCCTTTTCTGCTGACGACCAAACAGGAAGACCCCAGCCACCCTCCGCTTGTAGGGCATAAAGCGATTGGCCTGCCATTAGCACCCAAACACCGCCTTGCTCCTGAACAGAGGTGATAAATTCTCGATCATCGATGATTTCTACATTCATTTAAATACTCGATGCATTGTCGACGATGAAACGTAACGACACAGTTCAAGGGTACATCAAGACGCCCCTTGCAACAAATAGTCATGCCGGCTCACTCGCATTATAGAGACCGACTCGCCAAACGGAGAAAGAGTCGGCCTTTGGTTCGTACCCTAGGCGTGCTCGCGAATCAGACAGGTCTAACCTTTTGAATCGGTTGTCCGAGATACCGTGAACAATTGCGAACGGTTCTTCCCTCAAGTCTGCTTCGATACAGCGGACAAAGAGCTCGCAAAGATCTTGGGGGTCTACCCAAGCGCTGAGATCGCGCTCACTCATCCGTTGCCAGTCGCTTGCTTGTTCGAAGGCGCCAATACGAACCGCTACAGCTTCGACCCCCTCCTGATACGCAAAATATGCGGCAAAGGCTTCTCCACATGCCTTGCTCACACCGTAAAGATTCTTGGGCCGCACAGGCATATCTGTGCGCACCTGCACGTCAAGCGGGTACCCTTCAATCGCCTGAGCACTACTTGCGAAGACAACACGAGACACTCCCGCATCAGAAGCTGCGCGAAAAACATTATATGTCCCGCCTATGTTGACTGGGAGAATTGCCTCGAACGGTGCTTCCGGGGAAGGTACACCGGCCAAGTGTATGACGGTATCGACGTCCTTAAATGCGTCACGGCATGCAGCGAGATTTGTAATGTCTAGCTCGATTTCTCGCTTATCCACCGCATCAAGATCCGCCAAGCGGAGGTCGTATCGCTCGTCAAGAGTATCAAGATGGGAAACGAGGGCTGAGCCGATTCGACCTCTTGCACCGGTTATCAAGATGGTTTTAGGCATCGTCGGAACTCCTAAGGTCGTACGGTATAATGCCCGCGTAAAGCAAGCGAGGTACGGGCGTCGCTTTTCACGCGAATGTTAGCTGTGATCATAATCTCCGAACCATCCGGTAGTTTTTAAGCTGCTGATCGCCAACCTTTACCAACTGCTCTCTTTCAACGGAGAATCCCATAGCCTTGAAAAAGGGCTTGGCGGTAATACTTACATTCGAGTACATGCTGGGAATACCTTTCTCTACCGCCTCCTCCTCAAGAGCGACAAATAAGCGCCTACCGACCCCCTGCCCCTGAAACTGATGATGGCAATAAAAATGATCAATGTAACCGTCAGGCTGGATATCAGCGTAGCCAATGATCCTTCCATCTTCGACCGCAACGAATGGATCAATGTCTCTGATCTTCTGCATAACAAACTCCATGTCAATATAACTGGGCGCCCATGCCGCCACTTGATCTTCACTATAGTCTTGGATGTTTACCGTTCTGATGGTGTTGTAAAAGATCTCGTAGAGTTCTTTTTCTTCACCTTGCTTAAACTTCCGAATCTTCATTGGACTGACATCCTCGCAGCTAACGCCGATAATGAGCGGTGCCCCGACAGAGGCGTCCGGGGAGTCCACAGGCCGGAACGAACTCTATTGATTTGTTAGGCAAAATCCAAAGTCCAGCACTACATTTTCGCCCGAAGTAGGTTCAAACCAAGACCTATATACACAACCCCTGTGGCTTTACCTACAGCTCCTGATAAACGGGCATTTGACCTGACAGCCTCTGTGAAGCTGGTGGCGAACCCAACCAGTAAAAGACACCAAAGTGTGCCGCCCAGAACAAAAATACCGCCTAAAAGCAGGAGAACAGCAGGGCCGTTATTACTATCGGGTGCCACAAATTGCGGCAGGAATGCGAGAAAGAAAATAGCGATTTTGGGATTTAGTAGGTTGGTGAGGAAGCCCTGGCGAAATATTTTCGAACGACTTTGAGCCGCCACGCCAGAGAATGATGAGAGTTTTCGGTCACTGCGCAAGGCTTGAATGCCAAGGTAGATCAGATATGCAGCACCGATAAATTTCACCACCGTAAACCCTAGTGCTGAGCTCGCCAAGATAGCGGAAAGCCCGACTGCTGCAAATACAGAGTGTGCTAGAACTCCTGTGCTTACACCGAATACTGATAGCATCCCCACCAGACAACCTTGGGATACTGTTCTCGCCAAAATGTACATGGTGTCGGGTCCTGGAGTAATCCAAAGCAGGATACTCGCACTCAAAAAAAGCCAAACATCATGAACTCCTAGCATCCATGGTCTCCTATATATAATTGCCTAACGAAAAGCATAAGGAGCGAGCCCGCGTTAGGCCTGAGAGCCCCCGCATGCAGTAGCGACAACCACAGCCAAGTGCTGCCCCCATAGTCTGTAGCCAGCGGGAGACAGGTGGAACCGATCGGCACAGAAGAGCTCGGCCTCCTGATTCGGGTGGAACGGCTGCGAAGACGACAGGCACCGGTCCGCAACGCTCGCGCACCGCCGAGACCAGCTCGCGCAGGTCCTCTCTCCAGGCGCTGGCACTACGCATCTGAAGCACATCGTTGACCCCGAGCGCCAGCACCACAGCATCGGGGGCGAACTCAAGGTCATTCTTGAGCGGCGGAAAATCGGTCGCTGTACAGCCGATTGTCAAATTCTTTCATGTACGATATCTTGAACAGGACAACATCCTGTACAGGAGCAACCTTATGGATGCCATTAGCTACACAGCTGCTCGAACCAATCTAGCAAAAACCATGGAGCAGGTCTGTGAGGACCATTCTCCTGTGATCATCACCCGAAGCAAGTCGCAATCCGTGGTCATGATCTCTCTTGAGGACTATGAGGCGTTGCAAGAAACCGCGTACCTCCTGCGCGCACCAAAGAACGCCCGTCGTTTGCTGGAATCCGTTGCCGAGCTGGAGCAAGGTGGTGGTCAGGAAAAGGAACTTCTTGAATGAAACTTATCTTCTCCGAGACCGCCTGGGAAGACTATCTGTACTGGCAAAAAACTGACAAAAAAATCCTTAACCGAATCAACAAGTTGATCAAGGAAATCAAGCACGAGCCGTTCGAAGGTGTCGGTAAACCGGAACCGCTCAAGCATAGCCTCGCTGGTTACTGGTCCCGCCGAATTAACGAAGAGCACCGCATGGTCTACAAAGTCACGGATGACGCTCTGCTAATCGCCCAGCTTCGGTACCACTACTGATTTAACGCCCCGCATGAGCTGCGGCGAAGCCGTCGGCTCCATGCGGAGTTAGCTTTAGTTCAATATATATCATCGCGTTTCTTCGGCTTGACCGCCTGAAACACGCTGTACCCTAGCGTGATGTCGGTAATGAGACGGGCAACCACAGCAGGGCCGGCGATTGCGGCATGGATACACATGGCCAAAACGCAGTAGATGCCAAACTCCACCGCTCGAGGCCGTAGTAATCCGCGCGGCTGCACATGGTCGAGGCAGTACGCGCGCAGCGAGTCGAGGTTGGACCACCCGCCCGCGTCCACATTCGCGCGATCCGCCGCGCGATACAGGTTCCGGCTCCTCGTCCCGCGCATGAACGCCCGCCACATCCGCCGCGGCTGAAGAACAAGCCCCGTAGATAGCGCGATCAGGTTCATGACGCCGAGCATCGGCGATACGAACATGGAGCCCGAGCCGAGCTCCCAAGCGCTGACCTCACCTTCCCCGATTCGCCCAACGGTGTAGCCGGTAACTAGATGGTGCAGGTCGTGGTACTTCAGGTAACGGTTACGCAGCTCGATATTGGGCAATGGCACCAGCAGACAGCCGGTGAACACCGGCACGGTACGCGGCCGTGTCCCGAGGACCTGACCAAAGCCATTCCGCTCGTAGAAGGCGGAAAGTTCATCCTGAAGAGTCAAGGCCCCTCTCCTAAAGCTAACGCCGCCAGCACGTGCGGCTTTATAGTGAAGGCGAAGCCGCAACGGAAAAGCCGTCGCTGTGCCTGGCCTGGTTAGATTACGATGCATCAATCTTGTTTATTGTTCCAAGAGAGGCCGCAACCAACTTTTCCTCGGAATCTGTTTGGGCATATACCTTACACTCACACGTAGATTGACGTTTTCCTGAGTATAAAACTGTTGCCCTAGCGACCAATCTATCTCCGATCGCAGGCCTAACATAGTTTACTTTGTACTCTGAAGTGACACAGTTTCCTAGTACCGACGCTCCGGCAAAGGTAATACAGTTGTCAGCCAAATAGCTAACGACGCCACCATGCGCAAAACCATTGTTTTGCTTGAGGTCATCCCTAATTTCAAGACTCAACTCAGCAGTTCCGGCCTCAAAAACTTCCAACTCTGCTCCCAAAAGCAAGCTGAAAGACTGCTCCGACAGAACCTCTTTTCCTTTCTCTAACATATTTTTCAATTTTCAGCTCCTTGCCGGAACTCCGGAAATCTAACGCCCAGCGTAGCCGGACGGCTTTGGAGCGTCAGCGGAAAAGCCGGTCCGCGTTGACGCTATGGTTAGGCGTTCACTCATGAAGCCACGGCGCATAGCTCAGACCGACCAATACTCCCTCAGGACTCATGAATCTCGCGACTGTCTGGCCCCACGGCTCAGTTCGAGTTTCGTGGATGAACTCCTGTCCATTTTCTTTCATTTCTCGCACTGCCGCCTCGACAGCAGCGGCATCCGCGAGCTCAAACTCAATCGTGGCCGTGGGCTCAGGAACACTCTCGGGCCATGTGTCCTGCCCAAAACAAGACTGGGCTGCCATTGAAAGAGGCCATACACCAAAATGGTGCGCCCCAGGGAATTTATCCATGAAGCGATAATCGTCCATCTTCTCCAGCGGCAGCCCTAACGCATATTGATACAAAGAGGCACTTGCCTCTGGATATTTGGTTATCGAAGCGAACCCGGCAATACATTTGATTTCCATTCATTCCTCCGAGGTTTATCCGCCTAACGCGAAACTTTGCGGCAATTTTGGAGCCGCGAAGCGGTGGAAAAATTGTCTGGAAACAGCGGCTGGTTATACATGAGTCTCCTCCGGGATCTGGGCCAATAGGTCAGTAACCCCGATATCCATGCCTGCCTGTGACAGCAAAGTAGAGACTTGCCCTCGGTGATGAGTCTGATGGTTAAAGAAATGAAGTACCAGGCTCGAATATCGTTTATTGGCAGCAACCCCTTTGGTGTTTCGGTAGCTGAGGACGAAATCCAGATCACCTTCGGATAACTCGGCTGTCCAGTTGATAATCTGGCGATCCAGCCAGATTCGCTGCTCAGATAAGATACCAAGGTCTTCAAAGAGCATCTGATCTAGGCTCTCAGGACTTTTAATGTCAGCGACCTCCCGCAATGAGTTCAGGCAGGATGGATGAGTAGCAAAACGTTTGAGCCAAATGGTATCGCCAACGAGGATGTGGTTCAGAGTTCCCAGGATGGAGCCAAAAAAGGCCCCACGGTCTTTCACCAAATCTGTCGCAGAGAGTTGCCCCGCAGCCGCATAAACCTTCGAGTTCATCCACTGGTTGTAAGTGGCTAGCAATTCAAAGTGATTTTTCAGGCTCATAAGCGTTCCGTCTCATGTATAACGCCGAGCTGAGCGGCGAGCTTGGAGCGGAGCGGAGCGGAAAGCCCGTCCGGCGCAGGCCCGAACAGGGCCGGAGCGAACTCGAGCGACTGGTTACGCGGATTCATCGCAAGCCACCTGCGCCGGAGTACCTTGATGAAACACCATTTGCCACCCCTCCTCTCCCCGAATCCAAATCGAAGACCGCAAACTATGCCTGTAGAGCCCACCGCCTTCCGCAATATGGGCGGATTTGTAAGTAATCAGAGCCACCTGCGGCTCTAGATCGATTCTTCTGAACTGATCAGCATGAACTTTAGGCGGCTCACCATCTGCCAGTCGTTCCAGGATGGTTGCCCGTGAATACTCACGACCAGACCGGCCGATTTCTCGGAAGTTCGGATGGAGAAGCTCCTTCAACCGACTCTCAGATTGCCGAGTACCAGCACTGTGCAGCTCTCGTTCCAATCGTTCCAATTCATCCACGGCCCGATACCCTTTCATTCCGCGTAACGTTTTACATGAGTGGCGACCGGAAGCGGGCGCAGCCGGCTGGAAGGCGTCCGCTCCATGGAAAGGTTAGGCGTCACTGTGCTCCGAGAACTCAACGATGGCCTCAATTTCCACAGCAAACCCCTTGGGCAATGAGCCAACACCAATGGCGGAACGGGCATGCTCACCGCGCTCGCCAAGAACTGCGACAAGCAGGTCAGAACAGCCGTTGATGACTTCCGTGTGAGAAGTGAAGTTTGGGTCGGCATTCACCATGCCAAAAACCTTGACGACACGCTGCACCCGTTCGAAGCTTCCAAGCGCCTCTTTGATGAGCGCCAGAAGGTACAGGCCAACCTCTTGAGCATAGACCCGGCCCTGCTCGACAGAAACTTCCGCCCTTACTTTTGGAACGGTGCCTCCCTCTTCGCGCAGAGGGGTCCCCTTGCCGGACAGATAGAGCATGCTCGCCGAGATGACGCAGGGGCGGAAGTTACCCCTTGGCTTGGCAACTGAGGGTAATTCTAGACCTAGCGAGCGAAGACGTTCTTCAACAGTTGGTTGCATTGCAAGCTCCCTATGTGCGTGGCGTCTAACGTTAGAGCTGGACAGCGCGCAGCGACAGGCGCCTTGGTCGTTGCACGTCTGCTCGAGCGAATGGTTAGGCGTCGCTGCGCTCAAGGATAACCTCCCACAGTGCTTTCGCCTTGACGTACTTCCTCGTCGTGAAATGCTCCAGTGAGAGAGTGTTCCAGCCTTCTGCGAACAGCGACTCGACGGAACACTTATCGAAGAAGCGCTTGGGCTCCCCATTGACCAGGAAGAAGTTAGGTTCAGCTTCCGGATTTCCACTTGCTCCGAAGTTGTGATCCTCGGTGGAGTTTAGGCGGCAGAGGAGAATTCCACCAGGACGGAGGGCCGAACGAATGCGTCGAACTATAACTTGAGTATCGCTCCAAGCAAAGTAGTGCAACGAAAGGCTCGCGACGATGACGCCAAAACCAGTTGCTTGCTCGGGTAACGGTTCCCGTAGATCTCTGCACTCAACCGTTGCAGAGGGAACGCGGATTTTAGTCTTTCTTACTGCCGAGCTTGAAATGTCGAAAGCATGCACTTTCATTCCGGCCGCTGAAAGCGTCGCTGTGTCATCTCCAGGTCCGCAACCAATCTCAAGAACGCGGCCATCGTTTACACGTTCAAGAACAAGGGGTAGCCAACGGCTTAGCCATGGATCAATGGTCATGGTAATTGAGGCTCCTAACGTCTGCCATCACCGGTGGCAGAAACGGCGCGAAGCAGGGTTTTTGGCATCCGGTGCATGGCCTTTTTGGGCCAGTCATTGGCAGTTCCAGGTGTGATCATGCCCGGACTGCAATCGTTAGTAGGTACGTATTTTCAATCACTGCTGTGCCGTCGGATGCACGGTTATAGCGATTGAATACAGCTTTTAGATCATCTCGTAGGCTTGCCTTGTCACCGGCTTCGGATGCTCGGATTGCTGGGCCAAAGAACGACAGGAATAGCTCTACAGCATGATCAACCGACCGGTAGTACTGCAATGCCGTTCGTTTCTCGCTGTAGATAGTGCGCGTACCTTCACCGAGAAGATCGACGAGTCCCGAATCGGTTCCCCAACGCAGTGGGGGATTGATTCCAGGGGGAGGTGGCATGTGCTTGGCATTTGTCGCAAAAAAATCGCCGCTCCAACCTTCCGGAACCGGTGTTGCTAGTCCGATCTTAGCGCCCGGGCGGCAGACACGGAGCATTTCGCGCGCCGCCTGTTCTTGATTAGGTGCGAACTGGACGCCATACACAGATAGTACGGCGTTATAATAACCATCGGGAAACGGAAGGCTTTGTGCGTCCCCAATCTTGAACTCGATATCCAGATCGTCGGCAATCGCCCGTTGCTTCGCACGTTCGATCAGCGCGGGGACATAGTCGATACCAGTCACTTCGCAATATCTTCGCGCCGCGACCAGGGCTGCAGTTCCGCTGCCACACGCAATATCCAGGACGCGATCCCCAGCGTGCGGATCAACTGCCTCACAAAGAGCCTCGGCAATGCAAACATTTTGTCGAGCAATCTGGTGAAAGTCGCCCTTGTCCCATGTCTCCTTTTGTGCGGCCGTAATTGCAGCGAAATCGACGGCATCACGCTTGTCACTCATAGCGTTCACCTCCTTCTACTGTGTACGTTCAGCCCAACGAGGCTGTTGAAAAACCTAATTCTTAGCCCTTCCCACCGCCTATTTTCCGATTTTGTGTATCGCCCACCAAATGGACATTTTCTTTGGCCAAGGTACCTAGCTGACCATTTCGGTACCTTGATGATGTCAAAGACACTCATCACCAGCATTTGGCGGCCACATTTAGGCCTTGTAGCCCCTGTATCACGTGCCTAATCTACCATAATTGGCAAGCTTCTCAATGTTGTGTATCAAGCAGTATAACTGCCACTGACCCTGTACTCTTCTCTTGCTACGGAGCCCGAATCGGTTCAAGCGTTTCGTGGTGCCGATGTTGCCGAATACCGGCTCCACCACTGACATTCGATGGCTATATATTTCCTTACCCTGCTGGCTATCCACTCGGTGCTTCATCCAGTCTGTGTAGCTCGGTTGTCCGTCGCGTTTTATCGTAAAGGAGACTTGTCGGCCAGCTCCGTTGCGGTGATTTGTCGAGGCGGGGTTCTGCATGCACCGGTGCTTCTTGGGGCAGTGCCGGCATTGCAGCAGTCGACCTTCAAAGTGCGCCCGAACCTTACCATTCTCAGCTTCCCGCTGTCCCCGGTAAGTCAGGGGTTCCCCAATGGGGCAGATGCAGCTAAGGGTGACCGGGTCGAACTGGAATTCGCTGGCCGGAAAAGTGGCTTTCCATCCCTTGTCTGGCAGGTTCTGGTGCCGCTTGCCGTACTTGTCTTTCTGCTCGGCAAACCTCGGGTCTCGGCTACGGAACTAATTATCTGGCACATAGCCATTGATCTGTCGTTCGTGCAGGTACTTCATATTGGCTTACTCGTCTCATCCATGAGACTCGCCCTGCGGGCCAGCCTACGGCTGTTCAAAGTTATTCCTGATAACGTTGTCATTGGCGAAGCCCGTATCAGCAGTGACGACGGTGCCTTGTTGGTAGATGTTGTCAGCAATCCCCAGCTTCTTGAAGCGGGCCTTCACCCTCTCGAGTACCGGTTGCAGTGTATGATGCTCCTGCCCTTCTCCAAACGCCTGGGCATCGATGATGACTTGGTGTTTCTTGTCCACCGTGGCCACGCCGTTATAGCCCTGGATCGTGCCCTTGCTGGTGGTCATCTTGGCGCTTTGGTTATCCGTAATGTTGCTCTTCACTTCCTTACTCCGGCTCCCCTGGCCCATCCTTGGGTTGTGCGTCTTTAGGAAGCGATCGACTTTGTTCATGGCAGCATCTAGCGAGAGGATCGTCTTGGCTCGACGGATATCCCGATCAAGGTCGGCCTCCGTCTCGGCTTCATCCCGCGCATAGTGCCCCAGCAGGTGATGACGAATCAAACGTCGCAGCTTCTCCCGCTTCTCGCCCAACTCCTTGAAGGTGCCAGACCACTCCTTTGAGGCATCCGAGGACACCTTACAGCCGTCGATAGCAAAGAGCTCGTTGCCTAGCAGGCCTTGCTCATGGCACACCAGCAGCACCTGCTCAAAGAGCTCTTCAATCTCATCGGCATGGCTGCTGACGAACTTCGCCAAGGTGGTGAAATGAGGGACGGTATCGCAGGACAACGCCTTGAAGATGATGTTGGTTTCACAGCACCACTGCATCTCGCGGCTGGAGGTGATGCCCTTGGAATAGGCGAACAGGATGATCTTCAGCAGTATGGCAGGGTCATAGGCCAGCCGGCCCGTATCGTGGTTGCGGTACTGGGGATGGAAAACCGACAGGTCCAGCTTGTGTTCGATCAGGTAGTGGACGGCGTGCTCGAACGTACCGGGCTGAAGCTGGTCCTGGTAGTTGATCACCACCATGGCGTTCTGATCATGGTTGTAGGGCTTGAAGCGGGGCATGCTGACCACTCCTAGGCTGTTTTCCCGATCCTACCAAAACGACGGAGGCTGTGGGCTTTTTCTACAGCCTCAACGCTCGCATCAGCCGCTTGTCGGCTGCATGCGCTTGCTAGCAATTTACTATCGGCTCAAGTTTACCCTTCGCTTCTTCGAACGCCCGGATTATATGCCTTCTGAGGTAAATTCCTTTCGACCCAAAGAAAAAGCAAATGTCGTCGTCATATAGCGATTCTTGTTCGAAGTCACCTATTTTCAATAATTTTGCTCTACCAAACGCCACATTGAACGTGGCTTTCATATTACCTTTTTCGATGTAGTGATTATCCGAATCCGGGTGACAAAGTGCGTCTCTGACGTACTTGATCAGATCACTAACATCATTTATCCGCCCTCCTACGGGAACATCATCTTTAAAAGCTATTCGGGAAGAGTATTTCTCGGTCTTATACATCAAGTCCCTAAGTGAAATCAGCAGTTCGATGAATGCCGCTCTCATCAGTACATGCGATGAGTTTTTCGGTTCGAATATTCCACAGTCTAAAAGCTCTTCAATTCGTCGAAGAGACCCTTGAATGTCTGACTTATCAAAAAAGTCCATTATCACCTCGGGAATCCGATGGATTGCTAACGCCGCAATCAGGCGCTTGTCGCCTGCATTGCCTGGTTATGCTGTACTGGACAGTCACTTACCAATCGTCCATACATTGCCGAATCAGAGACGATTCCATTGACCTCCCAACGCTGCCTTAGCAGACCCTCTTGGGAAAACCCGAGTTTCACTAGAGCTTTCGCTGAAGACTGGTTGTCTGGGTCAATCTCTGCTTCAATTCTCCGCAGTCCCAATGAATCGAATCCGTACTTAATCAAGGCTTCTCCTGCCTCGTTAATATAACCTTTTCCCCAACAAGAGTACCCCAAACCAAAACCGATCTCGGCACGCTTGGATTCTTGGTCGTAGCTAAACAACATACATTTTCCAGCCAATTCGCCTGTAGACTTCAGATACACGCCAAGTATGAGCGACTCTTGACGCCGCATCGAATCGTTACTTTCATTAATGAAGTCAATAGCGTCCTGAATTGTTGTCCAAGGCGCAGTATTCCAATACCGCATAACCTCAGGATCTGAAAAAATTTCCAGTAGGCTATCCGAGTCATCAATTGCTAAAGGCTTCAATGTTAATCGTTCGGTTTCAATAACTGGGAAAAACAACTCTTTGGGCATTCAATCCTCCATTTCTACGCATAACGCCTTGCTCACCGGAAAATTGCGAGCGCAGCGAGTAATTTTTCCGCGTGCAGCAAATTGTTAGCCGCGCACGCGCCGGTAGTGCATGGAGACTGCGCCGTTACTAAGCGGCTTCGCCGAAACCAACTCAAGCTGCCGTGTGTTAGGCAGCCCGCTCTGGTACAGGGTCGGACCGTGGCCAGCTATCCTTGGGTGAATAAGAAACTTGTACTCATCAATCAGGTCCAGCCGATCCAGCTCAGTTGCAAGCTTGCCGCTACCGACGAGCACACCAGCCGGAGTTGCGTCCTTGAGCTTTTGCACGCCCGAACGCAGATCGCCAGCGATGTGGTGGCTGTTGGTCCACCGAAAGTCCGTTCGCGTCCTCGAAGCGACATACTTCGGCTTGACCTCCAGCTTTACCGCCCACTCGTGCACTGCCGGCGGTGCCTCCACATCCCCGCGGGCAACTGCTGGCCAGTAGCTCTCCATCATCTCATAGGTGACACGGCCCCACAGCATCGCCCCGCACTCGTCCATTAGACCGGTGAAGAAGGCATGCGTCTCGTCGTCGGCAATTCCCTCCTGGTGGTCGACACAACCGTCCAGAGTGATGTTGAGGCTGAAGGTCAAAAGTCCCATGTAAATCTACTCCGACTTGGACGGCCCTAGATAGTCGCTTGGCTATGAGTCACTCGCAGTGGCTAATCGGGATAGGGAGGCACCTCACGATGCCCCTCCTCCCACATCACCGGGCATACGGATCACGTACCACGGCGATTCAGTGACTTGATTCAACCCGTTACCGTACTGCCAATTCCGGCAGTCCACGGCACCGGAAGTAGTGGGCGGGAAGTGCCTGCGCCTGCGCCAGTGCCGGCGAACGGCTCAGGCGCCACGGCCCATGAGCTGATTTCGCAGTGTTCCAGGCCAACCTGACCGAGACGCCCCGCTTTCTCAGTTCACGATATCCCCTTCGACCCCATTGCTTCCACACGTAACTTCGCAGTCTCCGCCGTATCCACTTGTCCAGATCCCGCAGCGAGCTCAGCACTTCGGCTTCGTCGAAGTACGCTTTCCAACCAAGCAGGGTCTCTTTCAGGTCTGCGATCACCTGGACCAGTGAGTGGCCCCGTGTTCGGCGGCTCAGTATCCGGATCCGGGCTTTCAGCTTGGAGATGGCTTCGCTAGCCACCTTCAAGCGCTGCCCTTTCCGGCTGAGGGTGAAGCCCAGGAATCTGCGCTTCCAGGGCCGATCCACCGCGCTCTTTCGTGTATTCACTGTGAGCCGCAGTGAGTCTTCGATAAAGCGCGTTAGACTCACCATGACGCGTTCGCCCGCACGACGGCTGCCTACCAATATCTGGCAGTCATCCGCATAGCGCGCAAAACGTAGACCGCGCCGGTGCAGTTCCCAATCCAGTTCATCCAGTACCACATTCGCCAACACCGGAGACAGTGGCCCGCCTTGCGGCACGCCTTCGGGTGTCGGGGCTTTGCAGTTGTCGATCTGGCCCCCTGCCTTCAGGTATCGGTTGATCAACCTGAGTAACGGCCTGTCCGGCGTGTGCCGTTTCAGGCGTGCCATCAGCCGATCATGGTTCACCCGGTCAAAGAAGGCTTCCAGGTCCAGATCCACCACCCAGTTGCGGCCTTCCCGAGCGCAATGCTGTCCGTATCGGACCGCTTGATGCGCAGAGCGTCCGGGGCGAAAGCCGTAGCTGCGGGGATGGAAGCAAGGTTCCCAATCTTGCTGGACTACCTGGGCAATCGCTTGCTGGATGAAACGGTCCAGGACCGTGGGAATACCCAGTGGCCTGAGACCGCCTTGCGGCTTGGGGATCATGGTTCGCCGCACCGGTTGCGGTCGGTAGGTCTGCCGGATCAGCTGCTGGCGAATAGCTGGCCAGTGTTGGCGCAGATAGTCCGGCAACTCGTCGACCGTCATGCCGTCGATGCCCGGCGCACCTTTGTTACGTCGAACTTGTTTCAGGGCACGACTGAGGTTGTCCTTGCTCAGTACGCGCGCCATCCACGGTGAGGGTTAAGCGGAGTCGGGACGGGCCCGCTCTCCAGGCGCAGGTTCATCCCCTGGTAATGTCAGGGGCAGCGTGAGCTGCTTTGCTGATACCATCCTGCTCCTCTGCACGGACACTCAACTCCTGTCTCTGTTCGGGCCTTCGGTTCCACGGCTGAACCTACTATGCCCTCTGCTGACTCCTGCCTGTCGGTCAACACCGGTTGCCCGGGGTTCAGCTCTTTCCCTGAACCACTGACAGGCCTCCCAGGGTAAGACACAGAACTGTCGCTGCGTAAACGCCCGATTTATAAAGCACACCCCCGCCGCAGATGGAGGGCTTCGCGGTCACGTGCCCGCTCGCCCCGGATGTACCACACCTCATATCGGGTTGCTGTTCGTCGCCCCGCAGCTTTGGATTGCGCTTCCTCCAGACCCCACCTCGCGATGACGCCCTTGCCCTTCTCCTAGCCTTCGGCTCTGCGAACACCTAGCAAGAGGACTTTCACCTCTCTAGTTCTGTGCCATGCCTGGTACACACGCCAAAGCTCAGTTGTGGCCGCGCTAGCGGACATCAACTGCAGCGACCTGTTGGGCTCCTTAGTTGAGCCATAGCTTCATTCCTTCATGTGACGCTTTGAAGCCGAGATTTTCGTAAAAGCGGATGGCGTTTGGACGTTTTTTATCGCTTGTGAGTTGGACGATTACGCAACCTTTTTCTTTAGCTCTTTCGATGGCCCATTCGAAGAGCTGACCGCCGATTCCTGCCCACCTTTGAGACGAAGAGACGCGGACGCCTTCAATCAAGGCTCTCCAGCTTCCAATATAAGTCAAGTAGGGTATGAAGGTTATTTGAAGCATGCCAAGCAACTCGCCTTCTGATTCGCAGATGATGATCTCGTTGTTCGGATCTTTTTCTATAGCTTCAAACGCTGACGCGTAGCCGTTATCAAGCGGCGTACCCGGTGACTCGCGAGTTCGACCGAGATCATCGTCAGCAAGCATCTCAACAAGCGCCACAAGATCACCTGATCGCGCTTGGCGGAAATTGAATTCGCTCAAAGCTGTTTCTCCTCTTTTCTTCTAGGCCCAACGCCGGCAATCACGCACTTGTCGCGTGCATTGCTTTGTTAAGTGCCTTTCGGATGAACGCGCGGTAGCTGGACGTGGAATCACCACTCATAGTAGTTGCACTCACAACCTCATCGTGAAAGCAGGAAAAACTAGCGAATAGGTCGCGGAGCTCTTTCGGGCTACTGTACCGCATCGGTAAACCGAGGCCGGAAATAAAGCTCTTACTTTCTTCCGAACAGAACTCCGATATATGAACAACCCCGCCTGGCTTCAACACACGGGTTATTTCCGCAGCCACTCTACCCCGCTCATCAAGTGAAGGAATGCACGTAAGTACCGCGCAAATGACGACGGCATCGAATGCATTCTCGCTGAACGGAAGATCCATCCCATCCAAATGCAGGAGAGGCAACCCTGGAAACGCCTTCCTTCCACGTTCGATCATTGCGCAGGAAGGATCAACGCCCATTACATCAGTGTACCCGGACTCAGTAAGTTCGTTGGAAATCCGCCCATACCCACACCCAAAGTCTAGCACCTTAGCTTTTCGGCTGATCAAGTCAAGAAATCGCGCTAGA
Source organism: Halomonas salipaludis (assembly GCF_002286975.1). Lineage (GTDB taxonomy): Bacteria > Pseudomonadota > Gammaproteobacteria > Pseudomonadales > Halomonadaceae > Franzmannia > Franzmannia salipaludis. The sequence continues at coordinate 33,442 of NZ_NSKB01000001.1, read as the reverse complement.
TCAATTTCTAGATTGAAATCGACGTCACTGGCGACCTTATCCCAACTGCCTTGGAGCATCGAATTCTCCACTTAACGCTAGCGGTAACCGGCACCGAAGCGGAGCGTAGGGAACCATAGCCCGCAAGGGGTATGGTGTCCGGTTGACCGCTTGGTTATGGGCCCGTTCACCCGTTGTTTTGGCATCCGATACCGAATACCGCCTCCCTGATACTTTGCACCAACAGGACCCATGGCGCTATGAACCAGAACACTGAATGTGCGGGTTTACCCGGAGGACTCGCCGGACGGCATGATTGGGTGCCTATCCACCAACCGCCACCCGGTTTCGCTTCCTACCGGCTGGTTTTCCGGCGGTCCATCGCCGCGGCAATGTCCTCTTCGTGTGCTTCGCCCCAGCCGCAAAGCGGCTCCATGGCCCGCACCAGACTTGCCCCGAAAGGCGTCAGCGAGTAGTCGACGCGCAGCGGGATCTCTCCATAGTCGGTTCGCTGGACGATGCCGTCGGACTCGAGCTCCTTCAACTGTTGGATCAACATTTTGTCGCTCACGCCCCGGACGCTTCGCTTGAGCTCGCCGTAACGCGTCGGGCCCTTGTTTAAAAAGAACAGAATCAACGGCTTCCACTTCCCGGAGATCACGTGCAGCGTCGCATGCAGGCCACAAATGAAACGCGGGTTTTCTGAGTTTCCTTTCGCCATAACGATACTTACCAAAAGGTGCATACTTGAACATTTGTAAGTGACTTATATATCGTGAAAGCGAATCGAGTCAACACACAAGGAGACCCAACCATGAGTCGACTAAACGGTAAAATCGCACTAATCACAGGCGGAGCCAGCGGCATCGGCCTGGCCTCGGCCCAACGCCTCATCGACGAAGGCGCCTTCGTCTTCATTGTCGGACGGCGCCAGGACGTCCTCGACAACGCGGCTGAGGTACTGGGATCCAACGCCAGGGGTCTCCAGGCAGATGTGACGAAGCCGGAGGATCTCGACCGCGTATTCGAGACAGTCCAGAAAGAGAAAGGGCAACTGGACGTACTGGTGGCCAACGCGGGGGTCGGCGAATTCGCGAGCCTGGGACAGATCACCGAGGAGCACTACGACTACATCTTCGACATCAACGTCAAAGGCACCCTCTTCACCGTCCAGAAGGCCCTTCCCCTGATGACGAACGGCGGCTCCATCATTCTCACCGGTTCCACGGTCGGCAGCATGGGCACCCCCGCGATGAGCATCTACAGCGCCTCCAAGGCGGCCGTCAGAAACCTGGTGCGTAGTTGGGCCCATGATCTCAGGGGCACCGGCATTCGCGTGAACGTCATGTCTCCTGGCCCGACCAGAACAGACAAGCTGATGGAATTGCTCCCATCCGAAGCCCTGAGCGAAATGAAACGGACCGTACCGCTTGAGCGTCTGGGCGATCCCAAGGAAACCGCAGGTGCGGTGGCGTTCCTGGCGTCCGACGATAGCAGCTTTATGACAGGGAGCGAGGTGTTCGTTGACGGGGGATACGCGCAGGTTTAGGGGCTAGGCGGGGAACGGGGGCAATGAACCAAAGGGGGTCAGATAGATTTTAAATCGGTCAGCCTGGTTAAAAACAAATCAACCTTCTCCATTTACATTGATCAAAATAAAATCGATCTACCCCCTTTAATTTTGGCTTCCCTTAACGCCTAAAGCACCGGCAGCAAAACCAGAGCGAAGCGGCGGTTTTGATGTCCGGTGCCTTTATTTGTTAGGCGACGATGCTGGATATTTAGCGCCATACTACTTCGCCCGGCCCATTACTACTTGGAAACTGCCACCCCATATGAGTTACAGTATTTATTACGGCACAGCTTAACTCTACTGCATGCTTTTGAACCTGGTTCAGAAAAGCAACATCAATTGATGTTTCAAAAACCTCTTTCTGGCGATTTACAAAGAACGGAATTGACGCCCCGTTACTATCTGGCATACGCCATGAGCCATGACACAAAACATTACGTATTTTCGATGCGGCTCGAAGGTCATTTATTAAGTCATCAAGATTCTCTATTGTCGCGTCTGAATTATCGCGTACAGATTTTCCGTAGGTGTCTATTAACGCGCCAAGCTGATCAGACAGGGATCTCTCTAGCTTAGGAACCCACTTTGAGTATGCTTCTTCGATTTCAGCTTCGCTGTACTCCGTAGTAGCGGTAAAAGCGAAAATAGCTTTTACCAACACTTCTTCGAGGAACCCAAATGTGGCAACTGTTCTACCCAAACACTCCCAAAATTCTGTCCCATGAGCATGTGTAGGAAAACCCACAGGTAGAGTGTTTTGATTTACGACGCTTTTGACTGGTTCCTTAACTGTCATCATGCCTCCGAGTTGAGTAATCGCCTAACGCCAAGCACAGCGGCGCGAGTTTACGAGCGTCCGGCGGCCGAAGGCTGCGAACTGATGCGCCTGGTTAGGCTTCGCGATCTTTGACCATAATTTCTGTCTGAACCCCATTCCAATCCTCTAGTTCTAAACTACTCCACCCTAGTTTTCGATAGAGCCCTTGCTGATCAGGAGTGTGCAGATATAATCTTGCAACTCCCCATTCCCACGCCTTCCTTTCTGCAACTTCGCAAAGTTTAGCTGCGATTCCACGGCCTCTGTAATCCGGCATGACAAAGATACCTGCAAGCCAAGGGGTTAAGTCTTCTCTCCCTTCCAAGTCACAAACTCTCAAAGCACTTGTGCCCAACAGAACACCATTTTCATGCGCTACCCATGCGAGTGGTAGCTGATCGCGATTCTGGTGGGAAATTAGCTTCGCATACCGTCGCTCATAGCATTCTCCAGGGATAATGCTGCTCCAGTGCTCCGCCATTTCACGAGCAAGTAACGGGATAAAATCCGGTGCATCCTCAAGATAATCAATTCTCATAATTGAGTCCTTACCTTACGCCTTACGCCCGCGTAATAGGCGCGAGCTAGCGAGCGTCCTGATTGACGCGATTGTTAGGGTCTCAGCCTTCATCGAGCAGCTCCAAAAGACTTTCTATTTTGTAAAAAAGCTCATCGTAGGTGATTATTAGCACGTTCGAGTTTGAGCGATACAGATCAAACGAAGCACGCTTACCCGCATCGTCAGCTTCCATTTCTAAGTTGCCGGCAATAACAAGGCAGGTAGGTTCGAAAGCTTGAAAGGAGTTGTCTCTTTGGACAGAGTGGAAATCCTTCAACAAAGTAGTTTTGTATGACAGGACTTGCACAATAGAGCCAGTCAAGTCCTCAGCTGGAGAGAAAACACAAGTCCTATACTCCTTTCCGATTAACCTTGTTTTTGGAGTTTTAATCTCGACAACAACAAAATTCTTGCTAAAATTGGTTGCATATAGAAAATCAACGACCTTCCCGCCTTTATTCTCAGCACCCTTCCCACCAAGGTAACATTTATCGCCAATCTGAATAATATGGTTCGGAATAGCTTGGGCTATTAGCTTTGGATTGGTTTTAAACAAGGATTGCCAGAACTCTTCATCTCCATTTTCAATATTCTCTCGCCAGATATCCAGGCTTTGGTGAAAGCTTGTGACCGTGCGATTTAGTTCCTTATTAGAAGTAGGAGCGCTTTTTGATTCGAGTTGATTTAAGACTTTTCGCTCGTGTTCCTCTCTAGCGGTCCTAAGCCAATCTGCATCGTAATAGATAGGATCACTATCCACTAGCCTGTGGCAGCTTGGACAGAGAATGATTAAATTATCTAGATCAGCAATTCTTTTCCGAGCGTCTTCTTTGTTAATTATTTTTTCTGGGTTGTATCTGGGACCACCTTCCGAAATTGCCTCTATGTGGCAGATCTCCGCGATGGGAATTCCGTCATCAGTAATCAAGCGAACACCACAGTTCGGGTTGGAACATCTATTTCCTGCCCTAGTGAGTAGCAGCCTTTTTGCCGCAGCGACGTTTCCCCGAAATTTCTTTTCCATAGTTCCCAAATACTTCCTACTAGTTCGTGACCCTAACGCCCGCGTAATGGGCTGGTTTGGAGCGCCAGCGGAAAACCAGTCCCTATTGACGCGATTGTTATGTCAGTCATCTTTATCAGCATAGTATTGTCCAGAACAAAAATAACACCGATTCTCGATGGTACCATCATCCATTTTCCAGGTAGCCATTTCTTCTACTGTTGCCATCGCTCCGCAGCAATCACAAGGAATTTCTATTTCGTCGCTTTCCTCATTTGAGCAAAAGGTGCATTTGTACCCGGTGCTGGAATCGTCTGATGGTATCATTGTATTGTTCGAGCATTCAGGGCACTGATAAACGTTCCATTCGATAAACACGTAGTGCTTTGGCCTTACTCCCCTGTACGTTTCTTCCTTTTTTTCTACAACCTCTCTTTCAGCCTCTTTTAGAAGGTGAGCGTATTCGTCTGCCAAAACTTCAAAAACATGATAACTCTCTTTACCAACTTCACTTTCAAGATCAAACAGACTGAAAATATCAACAAATTCTGCTACCCCTCGAACCAAACGACCAATACAAAGGCGCACTTCCTTCGGTGGAAGCCTAAACTGATAATGTTCTATATTGTTTCTAAGTCCTTTTAGCCACTCGATGTCGTTACAAAAATCTACGTCGACAAAATCTACACCAGTAACGCCACATTTTTCACATTTAGAAAACTCTAGCGCTTGGTCGAGCGTGATCGTATGTGGGTGGGGGATGCTCGCTAGCAATGATCCGAAATCAAAGCCTTCTTTGCAAAGTAACTGATATGCCTGATGTAGATTTATAGATTCCTTTTTGGCTCGTTTCTCGACATGCTTGTAGCACTTGCTGAAAACAAGATTTTTATCAACCGACGCTACATAAAGCTTCAGAACCAACTCTAAAAAATGAGAGAGATGCAAAATGGCAAATTTATAATGGCGTAATTCACCATTTTCACCTTGCTCAAACTTAGCCAGCGCCTCATTAAAACTATCGAGCGCATTTTCTTTAATATCTAATTGATATTCCATGACTGACTATTGCTCCGCGACCTCAAGGACATAACGCTTAGGTAACCGGCGCCAGCGCGCAACGGTGGGGACCAAAAGCGGGATGCTTTTGGCGTCCGGTTGACCGACTGGTTAGGGGCCTAACAGACTTACTCCAAGTGAAATTGATGAGATGACCAATGCCCCAATCGAAATGCCAGTAGCTAGCCAAAACTTCCTGTACTCTTGCCTTAGGCCCGCAACAACAGAGGCTAAAAGTGGGAAGTTTATGCATTTAATATCGTCGCCTACCCTCAGAGCAAAAAAATGCACATTCACTCCATCACTTTGCTTGTACCCATACTTCTTTTCCAAGTGGTAATAGAGGCGACCGAAAACAATATCCCTGTCTACACCGAAGTGCCTAGCGATCTCGGCACAGTCGATAGGGACGTATATTTTGCTATCCCTATCTGCGTCTTCTTTGGTGTATGACGAAAACGTTGAGTAATAACTTTCATATATGTGATCGAGCAACTCTAGATCAGTCGGCGCCTTCATTGCCCCCCCCCCCTAACGCCTCAATAACCGGCGCAGCTTTGCTGCGTCCGGCGCCGTAGGCGCGAAGTTAATTGACTTGTTAGCCTTAGATGTCCAGCGCATGAGACACGCTCGACATCACTTGATGAGCCAACTCTGCCTCTTGTTGGGCCACCTTAATTTCGCTGTTATCGAAAAAGACTTTTTCATGCACTAACTCTTTTCGTGTAGCTTTGAATGAATCTACTTTATCCAGTACTTCGGTAGATGAAACACCCAATAAAATTAACTTTTCTCGATATGACTTAAAATCATACTTTTTGAATTCATCGCCGCCGTGCCTGGCAACTATTATCTGATGGAGAATTGCCTCTAGCCACATACCCGTAAATACCACCACAATCATCGACTGTTTGAATGAATTACGGGCTGGATCATACTTAATAATGTAGCCACCGGATCCATCATTTTTCGGCGTTCTTCCCTCATCCAAAAGAGAGCACATTTTTGAATATGCCTCTTCTGAAATTTCCCTATAAATAGACGCATTCGAGTAAACCACGCCCTGATCTCCTTGTGAGGCTAACGCCGCCAACACGCGCAGCTTTGTAGTGGAGGCGAAGCCGCAACGGAAAAGCTGTCGCTGTGCTTGGCCTTGTTAACCCTGGGCTGAGAATGCCTCATGGTACGAAACTTCCCCTTGTGGGAACTCGCCGGAAAACGATAGCGCCTGAAAATACTCAGCTGGCACACCGGGGAAGACCAGCCCATCTACAACCTCGAACCCGAAGCGCCCATAATAAGCAGGGTCGCCGAGCACCACGCAGCCAGATGCACCCACTTCCTCAAGCGCGTCAAGAGAACTCTGCATTAGCTTAGATCCAATACCAAGCCCTTGAAATTCAGGAAGAACAGATATTGGCCCAAGCCCAAACCAGCCGGTTGCACCATCTGAAAGAGTGACCGGCGAAATCGCAACATGACCAATAATTTCTCCATCAGCTTTAGCCACTTGAGAGATCGTCAGCGCTCCCGCGCGGCGAAGAGCATCTACAATGAACTGCTCGGTATGATCAGTGTGAGGCGCGCTTAAAAACGCCTGTTCTGTAACATGATGTATTCTCGCCTCATCACCGGATTTTTCACTACTTACTTCAATATTCAAACTGGACCTCTTAAACGGGTTAACAGGTATTAGACTGCCTTCTCATTTATTCACTTGAACGCGCCGGCGCGTTCAACAATCTTATCTAGCCTACCGCGTTTCCCCTAACCCATTGATATCTCATGAGGCTAAGAATAATTAGGCGATCTATGCAGAATTCGCGCGCTTGCGCGTTTTGTCGGAACCAATAATACTGTACATAAATCCAGCAATAGGAAATGCAAGGAGCAGCTTATGGACGCGCACAGCCGACCTCCAAAGCTCATGGATCGCGTGAAGGCCACCATGAAGGTGAGACGCTACAGCCCTCGCACCGTAAAAACCTACTGCTACTGGATACGCTACTTCATTCGTTTCAATGGCGTGCGTCATCCCGCTAGCATGGGTGGCCCCGAGGTCAGGGCTTTCTTGGAGCACCTTGCGGTGCAGCGCCATGTGGCAGCGGCCACACAGAACCAAGCCCTGAACGCCATCGTGTTCCTCTATCGCCATGTGCTCGATCAGCCTCTCGGCGATATTGGTGATTTCGCGCACGCCAAGCGACCGCGCCGACTGCCGGTGGTGCTGTCTCACGAAGAGGTCGTTCGCGTGCTGAATCAACTCTCGGGCCCCGTGCACTTGATGGCCTCCTTGATGTATGGCTCGGGATTACGGGTACTCGAAACCTGCCGCCTACGTGTACGCGATGTCGACTTCGACCGTCAGGTACTGACGATAAGAGCCGGAAAGGGCGACAAGGACAGCAACTTGAACATCGCCTGAGCCATGATAGCGTTCCTGTGACGCTTCCCCACGCGCTGGACCGTAAGTATCCCAATGCTGGGACATCCCTGGCCTGGCAATGGCTATTTCCAGCTAGCCGCCCCTGCTTCGATGATGCCGGCAAGGTCGTTCTTCACCATATCCATCCTTCAGCGGTGCAGAAGGCCGTCAAGAATGCGATGCGAGCAGCATCGTTACCACGCCCCGGCTCCTGCCATACTTTGCGGCACAGCTTCGCGACGCAGTTACTTAGCCAAGGAACGGACATCCGCACCGTTCAGGAGTTGCTGGGGCACAAGAGCGTGGAAACTACCCAGATCTATACACATGTGCTGGGTAAGGAGTTCGCCGGTGTTCGCAGCCCGCTGGGTTGAGTGGTTGATGACGGAGTCCAGGCACGCTACCGCCCCTACCCGGCAACATGGATGATGGCAGTGTCATCCCTGATGCGGCAGCCCTTGCGTACGTCTTGGTGAAACGGCCATCTTCAGTGGCCTTTGCCTTACCGTAAACAAACGCTATGCGCTGAGCAACGCCAACAAAGTCAACACTGCACAAAAGCATTAGGGGAAGAGAGGGATATGCTACGCGGGGCTCTGCTCTTGCCCTGCGGCGCCCAGCATGCTGTCCAGCTCGCTCTCGTCGACGCCGAGCATCTGCAGGATATTGCGCTGGGCGGCGTTGAGGAGGTTCTGACGCTCCTGCTCGCCGGGCAGGCTCTTGGCGATGGCCACGGCGCCCACCAGGGAGGCAAGAATGACGCGGGCCTTGTCGGCAACGACCTCGCGGTCGGGCTCGAAGGGGAGTTTCTTGAGGCGGCTCAGGGCGATGAGGCGGGTTTCCAGCATCTTTTTCATGCGCAGATAAGAAGCTTCGAACAGCGTGCGCACCTCGGCATTCTCGTTGCCGATCTCGTTGAACAGTACCGTCTCGGGGCCCGGCTTGCACTTGCGCTCGAGCTCCTGGAGGTTCCAGCAGTTGGCGACCAGTTCCGTCAGGTGCTTCACCGAGAGCGGCCCCTTGACCAGCCGAGCCGCGCGGCTGCTCTCCAGGGTTTCACGTACCGAGGCGTGGTAGAGCGCTTCCTTCGAGGAGAAGTGCGCGTAGAAGGCGCCGTGGGTCATCTTGGCCAGCTTCATGATCTGGCCGATGGAGGCCTTCTCGAACCCCTTGCGGCTGAACAGCTCGATGGCCGACTTGAGGATGCGCTCCCGCGATTTGGCCTTGTGGTTCGTCGAGTAGGGCATGACGACCTCGCACTCCCACGTTGAATATTATCTTGATCATATCAAGTCCGGTGCTAGCGTGGCACAACCCCAAGCTGTTCAGGAATTTACCATGCAATCTCCACTCGTCATCACCGGCATGGGCATGATCAGCCCGCTTGGTTGCGGCGTCAAGGCAGGCTGGGAGCGCCTGCTCGCCGGCCGCTCCGGCATCTCCTCGATCAACCGCTTCGACACCGGCGAGCTGCCGATCAAGGTGGCGGGCTCGGTTCCCGGCATCGCGAATGACCCGGAAGCCGGCCTCGACCCGGACCGGGTGCTGGATGCCAAGGAGCGTCGCAAGCTGGAGCTGTTCAGCCTCTACGCCATGGGCGCCGCCGAAGAGGCGCTGACCCAGGCCAACTGGTTCCCCGAAAGCGATGCGGGCCGGCTGTCGACGGCCACTATCATAGGCTCTGGCATCGGCGGCTTCCCCACCATCACCCAGGCGCAAAACACCCTCTCGTCGCGCGGCCACCGCCGGCTCTCCCCCTTCACCGTGCCGGCCTTCCTGGCCAATCTGGCGGCGGGCAATGTGTCGATTCGCTATGGCTTGCGTGGGCCGCTGGGCTGCCCGGTAACGGCCTGTGCCGCGGGCGTGCAGGCCATCGGCGACGGCATGCGCATGATCCGCAGCGGTGAGGCCGAAGTGGCGCTGGTGGGCGGCGCCGAAGCCTGTATCGACCCGCTCTCGCTGGCCAGCTTCCATGCCATGAAGGCGCTCTCCACCGAGCAGGACGACCCCACCAGGGCGTCCCGCCCCTTCGACCAGGCCCGCAACGGCTTCGTGATGGGGGAAGGCGCGGGACTGCTGGTAATCGAAACCCTGGCCCACGCCGAAGCACGCGGGGCAACGCCGCTGGCCATCCTCAGCGGCTACGGCACCAGTGCGGATGCCCACCATATCACCGCCGGCCCAGAAGACGGCGCGGGTGCCGCGGCGGCCATTCGCGCCGCCCTGAGAATGGCGGGCCTATCGCCCGAGGCGATCAACCACATCAATGCCCACGCCACCTCGACGCCGGTGGGCGACCGGGCCGAGATCGCGTCGCTGCGCAACGCCTTTGGTGACGCCCTCGCCGGCATCCCGATCTCCGCGACCAAATCGGCCACCGGCCATCTGCTGGGGGCCGCCGGCGGGGTGGAGAGCATCTTCTCCGCCCTTTCGGTCATACACGACCGCCTGCCCCCGACCCTGAACCTGGAAAACGCCGACGAGGATCTGCGCGACCTGGATTTCGTCTCGGGCTCGGCACGCCAACACGCGACCCAGCACGTGCTGTGCAACGGCTTTGGCTTCGGTGGGGTAAATGCGGCGCTGATCGTCAGCAAGATGTAGCGATGGTGTCGTGGGATTGGCTGATGCCATAAACGGCAACACCCCGGGCCGGTGAGCTGGCTCGGGGTGTTGGCTTGTCATACCATGTCTCAGTGACAGTGCACTCTGCCGACACTGTTATCCATGTGACAGCACTGCCCTGGTGGGGAGCTTTTCCGACAGCCTCCCCCATGCGCCAGCACGCTGCTGCTGAAGACCAGCAGTGCTAGCGCGACGATGATTACCCGCATATTTTTCCCCTCATTTCATTATTATCGGAAGTACTGCTGAGTCAGATTGCCCCAAACCTGGCCCTGTCACCACGCTTTCTTTCGCTACGCACTGGATGGCAGCCGGCCGGCGACGCCCACCAGGGCTCCAGCGTCAGCGAACTGCCGTTGACGGCGAGTGTCCAGGTTGTCGATGACCGCATGTATGCAAGCGGTTTATGCAGGCATGGTCGTGGAAGCGCATGGCGATTCGCCGTGGCCACCTGCTGGAGGATGCCTCACCACTTGCGCTGGACGACATTCAGCCGCTCGGCCTGTTGATTGCCGACCGTCGCGACGGTGCCTTTCGACTGGAGATCGCCAGCATCGAGACCCTGCATGCCCGCTAACGCACTATGCTGCCCATACACCAGATGACCTAACGTCGCCTTGCTGGCATGGGCGCAATCAGGAGAAGCTGGCGGCATGAGTGTTTCCAAGCCATCTACAGCTCGGGCGAAACTCACCTTGAAACGCCCCCATCGGCTCGCCCTCGCGACGCTGCCCCCGCGCGCCTTCGCCTTCTGCCACACCTTCGGCCTCACGGTGTGGATCGCCTTGGCAGAGGGCAGCGGCTGGCGGCTGATATTGCCTGGCCTGTTGCTGCTGCTATGGCCGGCGGTGGCCTATGCACATGCCGTGCTGGCCCGCGACTCCAAGCGCGCCGAGTTCAGGAACCTTTATTTCGACAGCCTGCTGTTCGGCATCTGGTGCGGCGTGCTCGACTATTACCTGTGGGCCACGTTGTTCATCGGCCTGGCCTGCTTCATGAACAACATGGTGGTGGGCGGCCTGCGCCGAATGGCCGTCTCGTTCGCGCTGTTCGCCGGCGGGGCTCTGGGCTGGGGCGTATTGGCGGGGTTCGAGTTCCGCCCCTACGTCAGCATGGGGCTGGACATCTACCAGGTAAGCGGTGCCGTGATTTACCTGCTGGCACTGGCTTATGTCATGAACGGGCAGAATCGCAAGATCGGCCGCAGCATTACCGAGATCCAGTACCAGAATCGGGTCTTTCACGCGCTTCTCGACCTCGGCATGGTGGCCAACCGCGCGCCGAACATCAATTCCCTGCTCGATGACGCCTTGAGGCACCTGCATGCCGACTTCCCGGAGTATGGGTTTGCGGTGTTCCTTCAGGAGCGGCAGCGCCCCGAGGTGACACGCTATGCGGCCGAGGCCGGCCTGCGCCTGAGCCTCGAGGACGAGCGTCGCCTGGGCAGCAGGCTGGCGAGGCTGCATGAGCAGGATGGCGGCACCCTCAAGCTCAATGAACGGTCCGACGGCGAACAGCTCTATGCCACCTCCATGGCAGGACGGCTCAGCCTTTACGAGGGTTGGCTGGTGGTGCGTGCCCCACGGCTGGACGCAGCCCTGGAGCGCGTGCTGACGCTGTTCGTCGACCAGCTGGCCGCGGCGACCGAGAACAAGCTGCTGCACCTGGCGCTACAGCGTGCGGCGGAGCGCGACGGACTCACCGGGCTATACAACCGCGGCTTCTTCGAGTCGGCGCTACAGCAGAGCATCCAGGGCAAGATGCAGCAGCCAGGGATCGACTTCGCGGTGCTGATGATGGACGTCGACGGGCTCAAGGAGATCAACGACCAGTATGGCCACCTGGTTGGCGACCAGCTCATCACCACCGTCGCCGAACGCCTGCAGCTGCAGTGCCGCGAGGGCGATATTCTAGCCCGCTATGGCGGTGACGAATTCGTGATCCTGTTTCCATCCGCAGACCTGTCGGCACCGGCACGCGTCGGTGATTTGATCCGCACGCACCTGGAAGGCCAGCACTGCGTCCTCGCTACCACCGAGGGGGAGGGAATTGAAGTAGCGCTTCGCTTGAGCCTGGGCAGCGCCAGCTCCAGCGAGGTGCCCGCGCAGGCGGTGCTTACCCTCGCCGACAACCGCATGTATGACGACAAGACCCAGCGCCGCAAGAGCAGCGTACTCAACTAAGCCGAGCCAGGCCTTCAATCCGCCGCGGCGTAAAATGCCAGCTGATCGGCGTGGGCCTTGACGAAGGCCGGGCGAGCCGTGGCCCGCGAGATGTACTCTCGGCAGGTGGGAGACTGCGCAAGCCCGTCGAACCGATCGACGAGGCGCAGCACGTCTGCCATGGCGATATCGGCGATGGAGAAGGTCCCGGCCAGCCATTCGCGCTGCGCCAGGATCGACTCGAGATGCTGCAGCCGGGAGGCAAGGAAATTGTCCAGCGTCAGCTTGCCTGGCGTAACGTGGGTATCGCCAGCGAAGTGGAACAGCGACCAGGGCAGGCTCGCCATCTCGACGGAGTTGAGCGCGGCGAACAGCCACTCGATGACCTCGAGACGACGATGCGGGTCAACAGGCATCAGAACCTCGCTGCGCTCGCCCAGATACAGCAGGATCGCGCCGCTCTCGAAGATCGAGATATCGCCATCGGTCAGCCACGGCACCTGGCCGAAGGGCTGGTGGGAAAAATGCCCGGCATCCCGGGAGTGAAACGGCACGCCCTCGACCCGATAGGGCAACCCGGCCTCCTCCAGCGCCCAGCACAGCCTGAGGTCGCGTACATAGCCGCGCGGCGTCTCGGGAACCCAATCGAAGGTGGTGACAATCAGTTCGTTCATGTTAGCGCCTCCTATTGAAACGGTATAACACACGATCTGTTGTCGAAGGGTACCTAACGTTTTCGACACCCATAGAGAAACGCCCCGAGCCAGGCGACCGGCTCGGGGGCGTTTGGTATTGGTGCGAGAGTATGGCGGATGCCGCGGCTTACAGGCCCGCCTTGGCGGCGCGGTGGGCATGCAGCTTCTTGTAGCTCTCGATCAGCCGCTGGTGCTTCTCCAGGCCTTCGAGCTGCATGCTGGTGGGGGTCAGGCCGTGGAAGCGCACCTCGCCCTGCACCGAGCCGACCACCGCGGCCATGGTTTCCTCGCCGAACATGCGCGTGAAGTTATAGAGGTAGTCGCCCAGCTCCAGCTCGTCGTCTAGCACGATCTCGAGCACCGCCTGTACCGCCTGGTAGAAGAGCCCGCGGGCGACGCTGTTGTCGTTGTACTGCAGGAACATCTGCACCCGCTCCAGCGCCTCCTCGTGTTGGCCCAGCGCCAGGTGGATCAGCAGCTTGAGCTCGAGGATGGTCAGCTGGCCCCACACCGTGTTCTCGTCGAACTCGATACCGATCAGGGTGATGATATCCATGTGCTCGTCGAGCTGGGTCTCCTCGAGGCGCTCGAGCAGCGCGGCCAGCTGGTCGTCATCCAGGCGGTGGAGGTTAAGGATGTCCTCGCGGAACAGCAGCGCCATGTTGGTGTTATCCCACACCAGGTCCTCCACCGGGTAGACTTCGGAGTAGCCTGGCACCAGGATGCGGCACACCGGCGCGCCGAGGTCATCGTGCACGGCCATGTAGGCCTCCAGCCCCATCTCCTCGAGGATGCCAAACAGGGTCGCGGCTTCCTCGGCGTTGCCGTTGGCGCCACTGCCGGAGAAGTCCCAATCGGCGAACTCGACCTCTGCCTTGCTGCTGAAGAAGCGCCAGGAGATCAGCCCCGAGGAGTCGATGAAGTGCTCGACGAAGTTGTTGGGTTCGGTCACCGCCAGCGAGTTGAAGGTCGGCGGCATGAAGTCGTTGAGCCCCTCGAAGCTGCGCCCCTGCAGCAGCTCGGTGAGGCTGCGCTCCAGCGCCACCTCGAAGCTTGGGTGGGCGCCGAACGAGGCGAACACGCCGCCGGTGCGCGGGTTCATCAAGGTCACGCACATCACCGGGTACTGGCCGCCCAGCGAGGCATCCTTGACCAGCACCGGGAAGCCCTGAGCCTCCAGCGCCTGGATTCCCTCGAGGATCGCCGGATACTGCTCGAGTACCGCCTGAGGCACGTCGGGCAGCACCATCTCCTGCTCGATGATCTCGCGCTTCACCGCCCGCTCGAAAATCTCCGACAGACACTGCACCTGGGCCTCGGCCAGGGTGTTGCCGGCGCTCATGCCGTTGCTGAGATAGAGGTTCTCGATCAGATTGGAGGGGAAGTACACCGTCTCGCCGTCGGATTGGCGCACGAAGGGCAGCGACACGATACCTCGCGCCGTCTTGCCGGAGTTGGTGTCGATCAGGTTCGAGCCGCGCAGCTCGCCGTCCGGGTCGTAGATCGCCCGACAGTGGTCGTCGAGGATGCCGTCGGGCAGTTCGTCGTTGGGCCCGGGCTGGAACCACTCCTCGTTGGGGTAGTGGACGAAGGCGCTGCCCGCGACCTCCTCGCCAAAGAACTGGTCGTTGTAGAAGAAGTTACAGCTCAGGCGCTCGATGAACTCGCCCAGCGCCGAGCACAGCGCGCTCTCCTTGGTGGCGCCCTTGCCGTTGGTGAAGCACATCGGCGAGGCGGCGTCGCGGATGTGCAGCGACCACACGTGGGGCACGATATTGCGCCACGAGGCGATCTCGATCTTCATCCCCAGGTCGGCGAGGATGCCGCTCATGTTGGCAATGGTCTGCTCCAGCGGCAGGTCCTTGCCCTCGATCCAGGTGCTGCCCTCGGCACTAGTCCCCTCTCCCGCCCCGGCGCCCATCAGCAGGGCCTGGGCGTCCTCGTCGATGTTCTCGACGGTCTCGATCTGGAACTCAGGGCCAGTCTGCACCACCTTCTTGACCGTGCAGCGGTCGATGGAACGCAGAATGCCCTGGCGGTCCTTGTCGGAGATATCCTCCGGCAGTTCGACCTGGATCTTGAAGATCTGGTTGTAGCGGTTCTCGGGGTCGACGATGTTATTCTGCGACAGGCGGATATTCTCAGTGGGGATCCCCCGGGTGTTGCAGTACACCTTGACGAAGTACGCCGCGCACATCGCCGAGGAGGCCAGGAAGTAGTCGAACGGCCCCGGCGCCGAGCCATCGCCCTTGTAGCGAATCGGCTGGTCGGAGATGACCGTGAAGTCGTCGAACTTGGCCTCCAGGCGGAGGTTGTCGAGATAGTTGACCTTGATTTCCATGGACGGGCACCGGACGTGGGGAGCTTCGGCGAAGCGAGGGCAGAAATCCTGCCATTATCCAGTTTTTCGCCGCCTCCGGCTAGGCGTCCTCATCCCGCGGGCCAACCCAGAACAGTGGGTTGTGCGCCACCTCCCACAGGTAGCCGTCCGGGTCGGCGAAATATCCCGAGTAGCCGCCCCAGAACACTTTCTGCGCCGGCTTCACCAAAGTGGCGCCGGCGGCAATGGCCTGCGCCATCACCGCGTCGACCGCGGCCTCGGATTCGACGTTGTGGGCAAGCGTGAACCCGGCAAAGCCGGTACCCTCAGCGGACACCCCGGCATCCTCGGCCAATGCCTCGCGGCCGTAAAGCCCCAGCCAGCTGCCGTTGAGCGTGAAGAAGGCCACCTCCGGCGGCGACTCCATCCGCGGCAGGCCAAGGCCCTGCTCGTAGAACCGCACCGACGCCGCCAGATCCCTGACGCCGAGGGTGATCATGCTGATTCTTGGATTCATGACGAGTTACCTCGGGTCATAATCATGGTTCACCATCCTGCTACAACTAGAAGCTATATCCATATATCATTTTCCGCCTTTAGCTCGCCACCTTCGTCTCCAGTATTGACGATGCCACGAGGTTCAATGAGAAGCACATGGCATTCACTTTCCGCAAAGGGCTTATGTTCCACACCTTTAGGAACCACATACATTTCGCCTTCGGATAAGTGCACCATGCCATCCCGAAGTTCTATTCCCATACTCCCCTTAACCACTAGAAATACCTCGTCTGTGTCCTTATGATCATGCCATACAAAGTCCCCCTTAAACTTAACCACCTTAAACTGGTAATCGTTCATTTCGGCCACTACACGAGGCGACCAGTGCTCTGTGAACTTACCAAATTTTTCTGCTAGATTAATCGTACTCGTCTGCACTTTTAGACACCTCCTCACTCTCATTATGTCAACAGGCATATCATATGATTGCTTATCACTTGAAATGCACAATTACGCTCAACACTATAACTTAGCAGGCCTCAACGACGACGTCTTTCAGCAGATAGAGATTGGTTCGGTACGTCGAGAGCTGCCATAACCGCTTCTGCAGCGCGTAGCGCCCCGGGATCGGCCTGCATCTCGCGAGAGATGCGTTGGAGCCTGGCAGCCATTTGCGTGTCGTGAAGCAACGATAGGATCGCCGCGCGGAGGCTGTCAGGCGACCAGGTCGCCCGGTCGAGATGCTGTCCCGTACCTGTCGCCTGGGCCCGTTGCGCATTATCGTGTCCATCCCAGCAGTAGGGTATGACCAACGAGGGTACACCGTGAAACAGGGCCTCGCAGAAGCTATTGTTGCCCCCATGGTGGATAAAGAGCGCGCTTTGTTTAACGACGGAAGGCTGCGGAAACCAGCTACCGAGATACACATTGTCAGGCACATGCTGATACGCCTCGAGGAACCCGCCGACATTGACCACAAAGCGTGCCGGTAGCGTGGCAAACGTATCGATCATCTTGCCAATCAGTTCGGTATCGATCGCTCCCAGGCTACCAAAGCTCATGTAGACCAGAGGCCCATCGTCGGCCGGCAGCACAGGCGGATCAAAACGCGACTCTTCCCTGACACAGCCTTCCAGAAAGACGAAACGATCCGCAGGCAGAGGGCTCGCTCGCGAGTAACGCACGGCGCTTGGGGCCAGCAGCAAGTTGAGCCTGTCAGAATTCTCCAGGAAGGAGCCGGGGGGCAACGGGCGCAGACCACGTGACTGCCGAAACGCGTTATAGCGACGATGCGCCGACTCTGTCACATTCAAGTAGGTTTGTTCGAATCGAGCCACTGACACGGCGTCTTGCGGTGCCAGCCCAGACAGATAAGGAGGCACCAAGGGGTCTGGAATCTCGGTTTCAGCGCAGGATACGATCCGCACCCATGGATACCCAGAACGCACGATGGCTGGGAACATGATGACATTGTCGAGCAATATAGCATCTGGGCGAATCTGGTCTAGCAGGCTTTCGACCCCCGCTTCGGCATCGATCGCCGTATCCACTATCGCGTCCCAGGTGGGTGCGACGTAGGTGGCTAACTGCTCTTCCGCGCTGAGGTTGAAGTGCGGAAGATGCCTATTGATAAAGGCCTGCCAGTAGTCTGCATTCCTATGCAGCTGAGCCTCGGATGGAGCAGGCAGGTGGTACTCCTTGAACCCGTACTCGGCAAACACACCGGTAAAACCGTGGTGACACAGGAACACCGGTAAGGCCCCCATATGGCGTAACTGCTGTGCAATACCCACACAGTTCAGCGCAGCACCAAAACTCGCTTCAGGAAACAACGCGATCACGCGGGGATGACTCATTGATGCGCTCCTCGCATCAGCGGTGGTATGCCGCGATTGGCAGCTTGCGGGCGCCGAATTCGCGAGCGGCGCAGGTGAAGCACCATCTGGTCCGCTGCAAGCTCGAATTGATGACGCTCGAGACTGTCGAGAATTTCAAGGTGTTCATCCAGTGACTGCCGCAACCTGAAATCGGGAATCGAAATGTCCTTCTGTGTCGCACGACGCAGCCGATGATGGGCCATAAGCGCTCCTCGGGCAAAGCGGTTGCCTGAACACTCGGCAATAAAACTGTGGAATTCGGTATCAAGCCGCAGAAAGCCGGTGCTAGTGATAAGCCCCTCTTGTGTTTCAAGAAGCTCTTGCATCCGCAGCTTGAGCAACCCCGCTTTCTTGATATCCATGATGAATCCTGGTGCAAGAATGGCCTGAGGTTCAGTCGCGAGGCGGAAGGCGAGACTTTCATCGACGGCTTTTGGCGTATCGAACATCGGCTGAAATGCCCATGACCGTCCCGGGAGCTGTGTCACCACCCCATCCCTCGACAGTATTTTTAGTGCATTTAGTACCGAACTGCGTGTCACATTATAACGACGCACCAATGCACTGACGGACTGAATATCGCCGATACGCCGATCAGCACGGTCGGACAGGATTCTTTGGGCCAGAGAATCCTCCATATCCTCCAGCCGATGCACTGCCTCGGTCAGTTCGTCTGCCCGACCTATTTCAAGGAAAAACCCCTCCTCCTCTCTCCAAGAAAGAATCTCCTTTTCTTCCAATAGCTTAAATGCTGCTCGAATCGGCGTACGCGAGACACTACAGGCCTGGGAAAAGGCTTGCTCGGGGAGATGATCGCCAGGCCTCATTCCCCGCTCCAGCACGAGGCCAATCACCTGCTGTGCCAAAGCAATATGATTCTGTCGACTGTTCCGGCGACTTTTAGCCATGCAAGCACTCCCATGAAAAGGCTGATGAACGAACCACAGCCGCTAGCAGAAAAGAACAGCGAATACACATTGACGTATCATTGGTTTGATTAATACTAGCATACGAGGTGGACAACAAGTGCAGGCCACCGACTGATCTCCACGACGGATATATCCTGGAGAGCAATATAAGAACAACACTGAGGACTCGACATGCAGCGTTTTCGATCCAGCATTGGACTACTTCTTGGTGCCGGCCTTGCCTGCGGTGCTGGCGCGGCTTCAGCCGACGCCCTTGTCATCTCCAACTGGGACGGCTACATGGCGCCTGAAGCACTCGATAGCTTCCTGGAAGCTACCGGCAACGAGGCCGAGCTCGTCTTGCACGGCACCAATGAAGAGATAATGGGAAAGCTCATCGCCTCTAAGGGTAGAGGCTATGATGTGGTCTTCGTGTCATCCCCTTTCGCTGAAGTCTTACAGCACCTAGGATTAGCGGAGCAGCTCGATCACGAGCAAATTCCGAATCTTGCCAATCTGTATCCTGAAGCCACTCAGCTGGAACATGATCCTGGGAATCATTACTCGGTACCCTACACATGGGGTTCCACCGGATTGTGCTACCGATCCGACCTGGTCACCGGGCAGCCTGACTCTTGGCACGACTTGCTAACTCCCAGTGATGAGCTGCAGGGTAAAACCACAATGTTGGCTACCGACCGCTGGCTCCTGGGGGCAGGTTTTCTCGCCCAAGGTTACTCCGTCAACGAAACCGATCCCGATAAACTCGCCGATGTTCGCGATCTTCTGATAGAAGCGAAGAAAGGCCTACTGGCCTACGACGATACGACATTTTACGCCAAGCTGGTATCAGGCGAAGCTCTGATGGTCCATGCCTGGGATGGCTGGTGCAACTACGGCATTGCTGAAAACGCTGATATTCAATACGTGATCCCTCAGGAAGGCTCCGACCTCTGGGTGGATACAATGGTGATTCTCAAGGGCTCGGAAAACAAGGCAGCGGCTTACGAGTTCGTCAATTACGTGCTAGATGCCGACAATCATCGCTGGGCAAGCGAGAATATCCTTTACAAGGTTCCCAACCAGGCGGCGATGGAAGCACTTGACCCAACACTGATCGAGCAATTTCCCAATCTTGGCATGACGCCGAACGACATGATGACTTACGAGCAACTACGCAACGTCGGTGATGCTCAGCGTGCCTACTCGCGGATGGTTTCTGAAATAAAGGCTGCTAACTAGCGCTCTGCAGCGCCCGGGGTGACGGGCCCCGGGCGTTATCACGGCCATCAGCAATACGCCAGGACCTTTCGTACCTCGGGAAGCAAGTAATCGAGTGGCCAATGACTGACCGCAAACCTATTTACTTGATGACACCAGCTCTGGCATGGCTTACCGCGTTCATGGTAGTACCTTGCCTGCTGATCCTGGCGCTGGCCTTCTTTCAGCGTGGCACCTATGGGGGGATCGTTTATGAGCTCTCACTGGACAATATAGCGCAGGTATTCGACCCACTCTATGGCAGGATCTTTCTCAAGTCAGCCGGCATAGCAGCACTCGCAGCCACCATCGCCGTTGTTATTGGCTATGCTGCCGCCTACGCCATTGCTTCCATGCCCAGGAGACACCAGCCGATTCTGCTCTTCTTCGCGGTACTGCCATTTTGGTCGAATTATCTCGTACGTACCTATGCGTGGATCGTTCTGCTGAATCGTGAGGGATTGATTGTTTCCTTTACCCGTGCAGTCGGCTTAGAAGGCGAACTGCCACAGATGCTCTACACGGAAACAGCCGTGGTCATTGGTCTGGTCTATAACTATCTTCCTTTCGTCATCCTTGCCTGTTATGCCCCCCTCTCCAGGCTAAACCCAGAGATCCATGAAGCATCGCGTGACCTTGGCGCCTCCGAGTGGACGACATTTCGTCGTGTCACGCTCCCCATGACTGTGCCTGGCATCGCCACCGGCTTTGTTTTCGTCTTCGTGCTATCGATCGGTAACTTCGTGACTCCGGCTCTTTTGGGGGGTGGGCAATTTCAGATGATTGGCAACCTTATCTATGATCAATTCCTGACGTCAAACGACTGGCCCTTCGGTGCCGCTTTATCAATGATTCTTATCGCTATCATGATGGGATTATTGACACTACAAACCTTCGCGAGTGAAAAGGCTTCGGGTCAGCAGCGGTCGGAGAAGGTCGATGACTAACCGCAGCAGTCTACGGCTCATGCTGCTGATTCTTTCGGCAACATTTGCCTTTCTCTATATTCCCATATCGGTGCTCTTTGCCCTCTCTTTTAACGCAAGTGGCCTGCCGACTGCTTGGACCGGTTTTTCTACGCACTGGTACGCAGCACTGATTACCAATAGCGATATACTCGGCGCGGCGTTGAACACACTAATTGTAGCTGCTGCCTCAACCTTTTCCGCAACGCTGCTGGGCACCCTTCTGGCAATTGGCGTGGAGATACGTCGCCGCAGGGGGCATTTCCTCGAAACGCTGATCTTTGCCCCCATGATTATTCCCGATATTGTGCTGGCCATCGCATTGCTCAGTTTCTTTTCCATGCTCGATTTACGCATGGGTCTACATACGATCATTATCAGCCATACCGTCTTCAATCTCGCCTTTGTCTGTGCAGTCGTAAGAGCGCGACTCAAGAACTTCGACTGGTCGATCGTTGAAGCGTCTAGCGATCTTGGCGCAACGACTTCCATCACCTTGCGCCGCGTGATACTCCCGGTGTTAATGCCGGCAGTCGTCTCAGGCGCCCTGCTTGCTTTCACCCTTTCCATCGACGAGTTCATTATTGCCTACTTCACGGCTGGCCCTGGACGTAACTCGATCACACTGCCCATGCAGATATTCTCGATGATCCGTTTTGGCGTAACGCCCGAAATCAACGCGCTAGCCGTGCTGGTGATGACGCTATCCGTCGTCGCTCTGGCCATATCACAGCGCCTCAACCGTGGAAGGCTCCCGGGACAATGACTAGGCCCCTACTGTCGCTTGCGAACATAGAGAAACGCTTTGGCGAACTTCGCGCCGTCAATGGGGTAACGCTCGATATTCACGAGAATGAGTTCTTTGCACTGCTTGGCGCATCCGGCAGTGGCAAGACGACCCTGCTGCGCATGCTCGCCGGTTTCGAAATCCCATCATCCGGGAGCATCCTGCTCGACGGGCGCGATATCTCTCAGGTACCGCCCAATCATCGCCCGGTCAACCTGATGTTCCAATCCTACGCGCTGTTCCCACATATGAGCGTGGCGCAGAACATTGCCTATGGCCTGGAAATGGAGAGGCTGCCTCGCTCTGAAATTAATCAGCGCGTTGACGAAATGCTGAGCACCATCCAGTTAGCCCACCTAGCCGAGCGAAAACCCCACCAGCTCTCCGGAGGCCAGCAACAGCGAGTGGCGTTGGGTCGAGCGCTCGTCAAGCGGCCTCGCTTGCTGCTACTGGACGAACCGCTTGGCGCTCTGGACAAGAAATTACGCGGGGAAATGCAGCTCGAGCTAAAGCATATCCAGAATACGTTCGGCATCACCTTCATCGTCGTCACACATGACCAAGAAGAGGCGCTCGTGATGGCTGACCGCATTGCGATCCTGAAAGATGGAGCACTGCTACAATGCGGCTCCCCGCGCGACATCTACGAATATCCTATCGACCGCTTTGCCGCCGATTTCATCGGCATCATGAACTTCCTACCCTCGCGCGTTGACGCGGGCGCACTTAGCGCCGCCGATGGCAGCCGAATATCCGCCCTACTTCCAGGCGATCTCAAATCTGGGGATAACGTCTTGGCGGCAGTGCGTCCCGAGCGCCTACGCCTGGGGGCAGCGGATGCCGAGAACTGCCTGAGTGGGCAGATACGTGCCATGGCCTACCACGGCCTTGACCTGCACCTGCATCTCGATACGCCACTTTCATCGCAACCGCTGATGGTGCGACTGACGGCAGACGCAGCGGAAGGTCATCCGTTTGCCGTTGGCGAGAAAGTCACCGTCGGCTGGTCTGCCCACGATACCCGCGTATTCACTGTCTAAGTCACCCCAGCGTGTGACGTAAATAACAACGACAAGCGCTGCGCGATCTGCGCAAGCCCCAACGAGAGAGGAAACGACATGACAACCAAAACCTTCGCCTTTTTCCCCGAAGCCGCGTACGGCCCGGCGCTCAACTCGGTGGGTATCGCCCAGGCCGTCGAACGGCTAGGTCACAAAGCCGTCTTTCTCTCCGACCCTGGCTTTATCGAGGTGTATGAGAGTTACGGTTTCGAGTCGTATCCCGTCAACCTCTCGGAGCCGATGCCACCAGAGCAGATGGCCAAGTTCTGGGATGAGTTCATCAACGGGCATATCCCGAATTTCCGTAAGTCCCCCATCGATCAGCTTGATAACTATGTCAAGGAGTGCTGGGAAGCCATCGTCGACAGTGCCAAATGGGCAGAAGAGGATCTTCCATCGGTTCTCGCGCGCATTAAGCCGGATGTGATCGCCGTCGACAACGTTATTCTTTTCCCAGCCATCAAGCAGTATGGCGTACCCTGGGTACGGATCATTTCCTGTTCGGAAAACGAAATAGAAGACGAAGCGATCCCGCCGCATCTGTCTGGTATGAGCGAGCATGACACAGCAGGCCACCAGGCCTTCCGCGCCAAGTTCAATGAGGTGATCAAGCCGATTCATGATGACTTCAACGACTTCCTGACCTCGGCCGGCGAAGCCCCCTACCCGCTCGGGCAATTCTTTGAGGCCTCGCCTCACCTTAACCTGCTGCTATACCCGGCACCGGTCACCTATCGCCGTGCTCAGCCACTCGACCCTTTACGCTTCCAGTACCTCGAGGGCTGCGTACGCCAGGATAAGCCTTATGCGATTCCAGAATTCAAGAAGAACGATGACGGGCCACTGCTATACGTCTCTTTTGGCTCACTCGGTTCGGGAGACACCGAACTGCTCAAACGCTTGATCACTTTGATCGGCAAGAGCCGCTATCGGGCACTGGTGAATGTCGGCGACTACAAGGACGATTACTCCAACATCCCCGACAACATCGTCATCGATAGCTGGTTCCCCCAGCCGTCTGTCATACCCCAGGTTGATGCGGTGATTCATCACGGTGGCAATAACTCGTTCACCGAATGCCTCTATTTCGGCAAGCCTGCCATCATCATGTCGTATGTATGGGATGGCCACGATAATGCCATGCGTGTTCAAGAAACCGGACACGGCTTCCGTTCGGAACGCTACGACTGGACCGATGAAGAGCTGATCGAAATGATCGAGACCTGCCTCAGCGACACCGCCATGGCCAGGCGTCTCAAGGCAACCTCGGAGCACATGCAGTCGCAAGACGGTCAGGCAAAAGCGGCTCGCCTGCTGATCGAACTAGCGGGGACTCACCCGTGACTGTGTACTCTTTCCCGCTGGGTGGGAGGGAGAGGCCGAGGTTCACGAAACCATCCGCAATGTCTACATGCTCAGCTAAAAGGGATATCCAAATGCCGACACCTATCATGCACAAACCGCTCGACATCACCGATACGGTGGACTGGGGTACGGTCCCGACGATGATCGAGGGAGAGTCCCACACTTCCGGGGTACTGCTTCACAAAGGCCCGAACGGCCAATCCGAGTGCGGATTGTGGGTCTGCACTCCCGGCAAGTGGGCGTGTCATGTCACGCGTGACGAGTTCTGTCACTTCCTTGAGGGCAGCTGCACCTATGTCCATGAGAGCGGTGAAGTGATCGAGATCACGCCAGATACCGCCGCGTTCTTCCCGCAGGACTGGAAAGGGACATGCACGATTCACGAGACGGTAAAAAAGGTCTATATGATCCGATGACGACGATGGATCACAGCCTAGCAGCGCTACCACCGGCCGCTTCCAGCTTTCTGGCACAGCACGGCCATGCGCAGGCACGCCTTGAGCCACTGGCTGGCGATGCCTCACCGCGACGCTATTTCCGTTTACCGGAGGCCGGGCTATTGCTGATGGAAGACCGACAGGATCCCATCGCCTTCACGGCCTACCTGAGGCTGTCATACCATCTCAGCACGCTGGGGCTATCGGCACCGATAATTCACGGCGCCGCCCCCGCCCATGGGCTCGCGCTGGTGGAGGACTTCGGCCACCGCACCTACACGGCTTGCCTCGGCGCGGGCGAAGATGAGCACGCGCTGTATGCCCTCGCCGTCGACGCCCTCTTGTATCTGCACCATCATAACGGTGCGACACAGGTATCCCAGCCCGTCTATGAGATGGCGACACTACTCGACGAACTCGACGTTTTTTGCGACTGGTATGCTCCTGAGGTCAACCCGGCCATCGATCATACTGTGTTCGCGCGACAGTTCCGCACACTATGGGCGAAGGCGCTGACACCGGTAGCAGGCAAGGCCGAAGCGCTAGTATTGCGCGACTTCCACGTCGACAACCTGATGCTGCTACCGCAGCGCCAAGGCGTGGCCCGCTGCGGGCTACTGGACTTCCAGGACGCCGTGCTGGGGCCCTGCGAGTACGATCTGGTCTCTTTGCTCCAGGACGCTCGGCGAGATCTGGCACCGGGGCTGGAGCAGCAGATGCTGGAGCGCTACATCAGCGGTGCCCCCAAACGGCCGGGAGATGCGACGGCGATTCGTCGCCGCTATGCGCTCCTAGGGGCCCAGCGCCACACCCGCATTGCCGGCACTTTCCTACGCCTGAGTCGGCGTGAAGGTAAAACGCACTATCTCACCTACCTGCCCCGCGTTCTCGTGCAGCTGGAAAACAGCCTGGCGAGTGCCGGACTCACCGATATCAGGGACTTGCTGAACACGCAATTGCCCGGCTGGCAGGCCAAAGGCGCCGCCCTAGGCGACGGTTACCATGACACTCAAGGAGCGCCCCATGACTGACACGGCAACCCCTCGGTACTACCTGGTGCCGAACTACCATATCAGCGAAAGTCCGGCTCAACCGGTGATCGATCCTGCCACCCTCGAAGAGGTCGGGGTACGGGCCGAGGTGAGCAACGAGGAGCTCGACTGGGTGCTTACTCGCGTCAACTCGGCTCAGGCCACCTGGAAGCGCCTGGATGCCAAGTCCCGCGCCCACCACCTGCACCGACTCGCCAACCGTATCGAAGCCGCCGACGTCCGCCAGTGTGCCGTGCTGATGAGCCGCGAAATGGGCAAGCCCTACCCTGAAGCCATCGGCGAGGTGGCCAACTGTGCCGCAATCTTTCGCTACTATGCTGAGATGGCGCGTGACGAGGCAGGCAAGGTCGCAGGCACGACGCAATCAGGCTCGCTCCAATATGCCCGCTACGAGCCCTATGGCGTCTCCGCCCATATCATGCCCTTCAACTTCCCCATCCTGCTGATGTGCTGGACGGTCGCAGCGTCACTCGCCGCCGGCAACGGTTGCGTTATCAAACCCGCTGCCGCCACCACGCTCTCGACGCTGGAATTCATGCGGGTATTCGACGAACTGCCCGAAGGGCTAGTAGCCTGCGTACCCGGCGATGCGGCGATAGGCGAGGCTCTGGTCAAGAGCGAGCGGACACATGCCATCGCCTTTACCGGCTCGGTAGCCACCGCTCAGGCCGTCGCTGCCGCCGCCGCACAACGCATGAAGCCTGCGGTGATCGAGGCTGGCGGCTCCGACCCGATGATCATCACCGCCAATGCGCCCTTGGCAGTCGCGGCTGCCGGTGCGGTCACCGGAGCCTTTCATATGTCGGGGCAAGTCTGCACCTCTACCGAGCGACTCTACGTCGTCGACAGTATTCATGACGATTTCATCGACGCCTTCGTCGCCGAGACACAGCGCCTGCGTATCGGCAACGGACTGGAGAAGTCAGAGATCGGCCCGCTGGTCAGCCAAGCCGCGCGGGAGAAAGTCCAGCGCCTGGTGAACGATGCCATCGCCAAGGGCGCCAAGGTCGCTTGTGGCGGGCGGGTCCCTCCCGGGCTCGAGACGGGGTGGTTCTATGAGCCGACGATCCTGACCGACTGCACGCCGGCCATGGATATTCTCAATGAAGAACTTTTCGGTCCGGTCGTGGCTGTGGTGCGCGTGGATGATTTCGATGCCGCTCTGCAGGCCGCCAATGACAGCCGCTTCGGCCTCGGCGCCTCGATCTTCACTACCGACCTGGCCGAGGCACACGAAGCATCGGAACGGCTCGAGGCCGGCATGGTCTGGATCAACAACCCGATGATCGACAATGACGCCCTACCCTTCGGTGGCTGGAAAGCCTCCGGCCTGGGCCGGGAGCTGGGCCGCCAAGGCCTGGATGCCTTCCGTCGCACCAAGATGGTGGTGCTCGATCACCAACCAATCCGACAGGAGTGGTGGTACCCCTACCCCGACGACTGGTTTTACACCGGAGGCGGACGCAAGCACGTCTGAGTCGACACCCCACAGGAGACCATAGGCGATGACCACACAACTCTACATCGACGGAGCCTTCGTTGCCCCCGCGTCAGGCAGAAGCTTCCCAGCGGTTGATCCGGCGACCGAGGCGACGTTTGCCGTTGTCGCCGCCGGTGATGCCGTGGATGCGGATCTCGCGGTACGCGCAGCACGCCGTGCTTTCGATGACGGCCGCTGGTCAGAACGGCCTGTGGCCGAACGTACGGCGGCACTACGACGTATCGCGGCCGGCATTCGCGCACGCCTGAAAGAGATCGCTGCGCTCGAAACGCGTGACAACGGCAAGCCGCTGCCCGAGGCCGAATGGGACATCGAGGATGCGGCTTTCTGCTTCGACTATTATGCCGACCTGGCTGATGCAGCCGAGGCGCGGGGCGACACGGCAGTCGACGTGGGCGACGACCGTTTCGACAGTCGTATCCGCCGTGAACCCGTGGGTGTCGTGACGGCGATCACACCCTGGAACTTCCCATTGCTGATGGCAGTATGGAAAGTGGCGCCGGCGCTGGCAGCAGGCTGCACGGTGGTGCTCAAACCCTCAGAACTGTGTTCCATGTCCTGCGTAGAACTGGCCAAGATCATCGATGCCGCCGGTCTACCCGCCGGTGTATTCAACCTAATCACCGGCACCGGCCCAGAGGCAGGCGCACCGCTTACCGAGCATGCGTTGGTGGATAAGGTCGCCTTTACCGGGTCAGTCCCCACTGGCCGCAAGGTGATGCAGGCAGCGGCGGCGGGCATCCGCACCATATCGCTGGAATTGGGAGGCAAATCGCCCTTTGTCATCTTTGCCGACTGCGATATCGACAAAGCCGTAGAGTGGGTTCTCTTCGGTATTTTTTGGAACAAGGGCGAGGTCTGCTCGGCCACGTCTCGTGTGTTGATTGAACGCCCCCTCTACCCTCGACTGCTGGAGCGGCTGAAAGAAGCGGCTGAGAATATCGTCATTGGCCCGGGGGATAACGCTGGCGTCAAACTCGGGCCAATCGTTGCCAAAAGCCAGTACGACAAGATCATGGGCTTCCTCGAGCGTGCTCGCAGTAGCGGTGCACGGCGAATCACCGGCGGCGGACGGCCAACCGGCATGCAAACCGGCTACTACATTGCCCCTACTATTTATGCGGATGTGCCATTAGACGCTGAGATATGGCGTGAAGAAGTCTTTGGTCCAGTGGTGTGCATCAACCCATTCGATACAGAGCCCGAAGCCATCGCCATGGCCAACGACGGCCCCTACGGCCTGGCAGCAGCAGTCATGTCCGATGATATTGAGCGTTGCGACCGAGTCGCGGCCAAGTTGCGTGCCGGGATCATTTGGATCAACTGTTCGCAGCCCACCTTCGTTCAGGCTCCCTGGGGCGGCTACAAGAGTTCCGGCATCGGCCGAGAGCTAGGCGAAGCCGGCTTCGAAGCCTACCGCGAACTCAAGCAGATCACGCGATTCGACCATCGTCAGACGTGGGGGTGGTATCTCGATGAGTAGGACACGCTTCGACGCCGCCATCCAGACCCCTTACTGGGCGGAAACGGTACCGCCACAGCCGGCCTGCCCGGCACTCGGCGCCGAAAGTACCTGTGACTTCGCCATCATCGGTGGCGGATTCACAGGGCTATGGTGCGCACTCAAGGCTCGCGAGCGCCATCCAGATGCAAGCATCGTCGTGCTCGAAGCCTCGCATTGTGGCAACGCCGCCAGCGGTCGTAATGGGGGATTCTGTGCACCCAGCATTTCGCACGGGGTATCCAACGCGCTGGCGCGCTGGCCCAAAGAAGCAGCAACGCTGGTACGTCTAGGGCGGGAAAATCTCGATGAACTGCAAGAAGACCTCGCACGTTACGGTATCGATGCGGAATTTGAGCGCCATGGAAAGCTCAATGTCGCGGCCACACCGTGGCAAGCCGAAGGGCTTGAATCGATGCAAGCCGCTTATGCGAGATTTGGTATCGAAACGACGTTACTGGAAGGAGACGCGCTGCGGGAACGCTTCGATAGCCCAAAATATGCCACGGGGCTCTTCGAACCCAATTACGCGCTGGTCAACCCCGGCAAGCTGGTGGCGGGGTTACGTCAGGCGTGTTTGGAACAAGGGATAGCCATCCACGAACATACGCCCGTTACTGGGCTGGCCCGAACACCCCAAGAGGTCTGCCTTACTACCCCACAAGCACAACTTCGCGCCTCACGCGTAGCAATGGCCACCAATGCCGCAGTACCGCTTTTAAAGCGGCTGCGGATGGCGCTAATCCCGATATTCGATTATACGCTGGTCACCGAGCCTCTGAGCGACGCTCAGCTATCTGCCACCGGCTGGCAAGAGAGACACGGCATCGCCGATACTGGCAATCAATTTCACTATTTCCGCAAGACGGCTGACAACCGTATCTTATGGGGTGGTTTCGACGCCATCTACCACTACGGCAGTCGCCAGGACGAGGCGCTCTTGCACCGCCCGGAAAGTTACGCCCGCCTGGAGGCCAACTTTAGTGACGCCTTCCCCAGCTTGGCGGATGTCGGCTTTAGCCATGCGTGGGGTGGGATCATCGACACTTCGGCGCGCACGACCTGCTTCGCCGGTACTGCGTTCAAGGGTCGACTGGCCTACGCAATGGGATTCACCGGACAAGGCGTCTCGGCCAGCCGTTTCGCGGCACTTGCCATGCTCGATATGCTCGACGATCAACAAACAGAACGCACACGCCTTGGCATGCTGCGCCGCTTTCCAGTGCCCTTCCCACCCGAGCCGATACGCAGCGGCGCAGTACGACTCGCGCAACGTCACCTAGCCCGCGAGGACCACACCGGGCATCGCTCACTGTTTCTAAAAACACTGGACCGTTTCGGCATCGGCTTCGATTCATGAGGCATGAGAGTAAGATCCAACTCATTCGCTACGATCTAGGGGGCCAAATACCCCGTATGATGCCCAATGGCCGACCGTCGATCGCGGCGAGCCCGAGCCCAATAAGAGCCATCCCGACCACATGCTGCGGCTCGAGTTGCTCACCCAGCACCGCGGTTCCGAGCAGAATGGCGCTGACCGGAATGAGAAAGGTAACGAGTAAAAGATTCGTCGCACCGGCAGTCGCAAGAATGCGGAAGTATAAGATATAGGCGAGCGCCGTGGATAACAGAGCGAGCCCAAGCACCGCCCACCACACCTCCACTGTAGGCATAGGCAGGATCCAGGGCCGCTCGACCAGGAGCGCTAAAGGAATCAACACCACGGTCGAAGCTGTCACTTGCCCACTAGCCGTGACCAAGGGCGAGCAACCTGAGTGTCGGAACCGACGACCGAAAATACCAGCGAAGGCATAGGAGATCGCAGCGCCAAGAACAGCAAGCTGTGCGAGAGTGTTAGTGGCAAGCCCTTCAAGGGCCTCTGCCCCCATCATGTAGGCAACACCCGAAATGCCCATCAAAACGCCAATGAGGCGGCCCCCGGTCATTCTTTCATCGCTGGTCAAGTAGTGCGCAGCGACCACGGTGAAAAAGGGCGTTGAGGCATTGAGAATAGAAGCGAGCCCGCTCGCAATATGCGTCTGCCC
The DNA here is from genome assembly GCF_002286975.1 of Halomonas salipaludis. GTDB lineage: Bacteria > Pseudomonadota > Gammaproteobacteria > Pseudomonadales > Halomonadaceae > Franzmannia > Franzmannia salipaludis. The sequence goes on along the minus strand of NZ_NSKB01000001.1, from coordinate 2,968 downwards.
CCAGACGATTAAACTAAACGGAATCATATTATTGAAAAATCCCATGCCTAGGAAGCCAGCCCATGCCTTCCTATCCTTTGGCATGCTCAACCCCATTGCGACTACAATGACGTTGAGAGCCACCGCCGCCAGCCCAACACGCAGCGCTACAATGGTTAGTGGCCCAAAGGCATCAACCGCAACTTCAACGAAAAAGAATGAACCACCCCAGAGCACCGACAACGCGATTAACAACAACCACTCCACCAGCCCCATTGAGCTATTGACGCTTTTCATGTGCATTCTCTCTTCTACTAATGGAATGCACTTAAGCTAGGGCCAGCCGCACCGGATAACACTCCGATTCTTGCGCTGGAATTCAAAGGCAAAGAAAATTGATGACATCGGGTCAACCGAGACTCCCCAGTTGACGTTTCTAGGCTAGACGCTATCGCCATCCAAAATAATACAGATTACCTGCATCAATCTACGACGAACAGCTTGGCACCTTGCTTGGTTGATGAGCGGTGACGTTCAGCGTTATCTGCCACTTGATAGCTAGAGCCCGGCTGGAGAACAAAGCAGCGCCCGTCTTCAAGCTCAGTGTGAAGTTCACCTTCAAGGCAGAGTAAAATGTGCCCTTTTGAACACCAGTGGTCCGCCAGATAGCCGGGGCTATACTCAACCATGCGCACTCGAATATCGCCAAAATTACGCGTGCGCCAGTAAGCGATCCCCTGTTCTCCGGTGTGTTCGGTCTTCTCAACGTCAGACCAGTCAGTCACCCCAAATGGTAAATCAGTTATTTTCAAAACACTGCTCCTTGAGTAACCTCTGTATTGAACACCGACTATCATGCAGTATGTGCATTGACGGGAACTTCACTGCTCGTCAGCAAGCCGCTTACCCATGATACACAGGCTAAACTCGCTGCCATCCATTTCTGCCACGTCAGGTAGCCGCCCCCACTCCTGAAACCCGAACGCTTGCAGCAGTCCGATACTGGGCAGGTTGTGGGAAAAAACGTAGCCAACCAAGGCTTTCACACCCAAGGTTGGCGCAAGGGACATCGCCTCACTAAGCAAAGTACGGCCAAGGTGCTGCCCTTGATGGTCAGGTGCAATATAGATACTGAGCTCAGCCGTATGCCGATAGGCAGGACGCCCATAGAAGTCTTCGAAGCTCATCCAAGCAACGACTTCATCGTTTTTTTCATAGACGAGAAGTGGGCGTCGTTCGGGATCGTGCTTACGAAACCACTCGGACCTCGATTCGATACTGACAGGCTGAGTATCTGCAGTAGACTTTCTAGTCGGCACAGCAGCATTATAGATTTCAACCACCCTTGCCAGATCCCGCTCTAGCGCATTTCGTATCGTCATAATTGTACGTTCCTTTTTCTTGACCAACACCATGTGCAACGCTGTTGTGGAGGCAAATTCATTATGTAAAAGCCAAGACCATATTTGGCCTAACTACATGTATCGCTAGACAAAGCCAAGAGCCTTCCTAGCTCTTTAAATAGCCACCTCAACTGCCGAAAAGGCTTGAGGATGGGTTATCCAACAAATAGCTCTCATATTTACATTTTCCGCTACTACGAAGTTTTCGTACTGGCGAACCGCTTTAGTTCAATAATGGTCCGGCCAGGCGCTGTTTCTGTGCACGGACGGCTTCCGTCAGAAAGTCCATGAAGGCATGAATCCTCACTACGCCTCGCAGATCCGGGTGCATCAGAAACCACAGTCCGTATTCCAACTCGGGGATGGGGTCGGTGAGCTGGACAATATTCGGATCTTCGTCCGCAAGATAACAGGGCAGGACAGCCAGCCCCATACCGGATCGAACAGCGCTGAGTATATTGACCAGAGTATCTACACGGTAGACACAAGCTGTCTGCAGCGCATGATTCTCCATCCACTGCTCCAGTGCTGAGTCCTGCAGTCGTGGTCCTGCACCAATCCAGGGGTGGCTGGCAAAGCTCTCGATGCCCCTCCCAGGTGTCAGACCAAGGCTTCGCTGTCCGTAGACGGCCTGTCCAATGCTGGTCAGCGGTCGACCGATCAGGTTTTCAGGCGGATGATTTGACGGACGGATGGCGACGTCAGCTTCTCTGCGGGTGAGATTGAATAACTGGTTGGAGACGGCGACGTCAAGCATGATGCCAGGGTATCTGTGCCGGAATTGCGTGAACAGGGGAGAGAGCAGCCCCATCAGCAGTGAGTCCGTTGTAGTTGTCCAGATTTCTCCGCTGGGTTCCAGGTCGCGTCCTGCGACTTTACGTTCGGCTGCCAGAGCAGCCTCATCCATAATCTTCGCCGTGTCGGCGAGCTCTTCCCCTGCAAGGGTTGGCCGGTAACCGGTCCGGCTTCTCTCAAAAAGAGAAACACCCAGACGCTGTTCGATATCACCTAGACGTCGGAACACCGTGGCATGACTGACACCTAGAACGCGTGAGGCACCAGACAGAGACCCTGCGGTTGCGATTGCAAGAACGGTCTCAAAGTCATTCCACGCCAGATGACTCCTTGTTTTCTGTGTAATAACCGAGGGTTGCCTGAGCTGCCCACCTGTACGTTTTTGCAAAGCTCGTACTCGTTTTTATGGAATATCTTGCATTATAGAACAAGCCTAGCATGTGCCTGAACCGATGCGACAGCCAAAGCATCCCGTCACAAGGGGTGATGAAAGCGAGGTCAGGAGCATGATGAAGTCAAGAAAAGCGAAAAAGTTTCAATACTATAGAGCGACAATTACTCTGGCCGGCCGACGACAACTATTGTGGCCGGTTGCCCTAAGCTTGACCGCTTGTCCCGACCCACCAGGGAGCCGGTATGGCGGTCACCAGCCAACAGGTCACGCTCTATATGTCGCAACGCCAACAAGGCCAGACCCAGGAGGTCGCCGCCGCCAAGGCCGGCCTCTCCGTCAGAACCGCTCGCCGCCTCGAACGCCGGGCCGAGTCCTCTGAGCTGCCGGCACCACGGCA